>NZ_CP191859.1:0-14709 GCF_050954615.1 Saccharopolyspora sp. CA-218241 | reverse complement strand
GCGCCGCAGCTTGGCGAAGCGGCTCACCGGCAGGTTCAAGAGCGGGCGGCGACCGGACTCCCAGCCCTGCACGGTCGCGAGCGACACCTGCATCGCTTCGGAGAGCCCTTGCTGGGTGAGTCCCGCCTGGGCCCGGATGGCCGCGAGGACGGCCCCGGCGACCCGTCCGGCGACGGGGGACTGACTGCCGGTAAGTCCTGGGTCCGCTCGTGAGGGCATTGGTCGGTCAACCTCCCTTCAAACCCGTACTCGCGGTCAGTCCAAAACGCTCTGACCTGCACATACGGTTTCTGTTGTGCGAGAACGAGAGTCACTTCCGGTCGAGGCGACGGACCACTTCGGCGAGCTTGTCCTCAAGGGCTGCCACCCGGTCCTCAAGCGTCTCGGCGATGTCCTCCGGGGTGCCCTTGGCGATCGCCGAGAGCTTCCCGGCGGGCCATCCGAGGGCAACGGAGATGGCCGCGAGCGTCTTCGGGTTGCGTCGGCGGGGTTTCCAGTTGCCCGCGAGCTCCTGGACGGTCGAGAGCCCGACGTCCGCCTTGTCTGCGACGTCGCGCTGACGCAACCCGAGTTCCTCCATGCGCCGCGAGATCGCGGTCGCAACGGCTTTCCAGTCCTGATCGCGGTCCATGCGCTCTCCACTCGATATCGGGCTTGGTTCAGGAGTGTAGCCGGGTCGCGCCCCCGTGGTCCAGATGAGCGATCAGCTCCGTGGAGTTGACATCAGGTTCGAAGTAGGTCCAATATCAACGCTACCACGTTGGAAGTGAGGAGTTCAGGTGAGTGAGTTTCTGAGCGTCGGGCAGATGTCCGACCTGGCAGCCATCCGCTTCGAAGCGGACCCCGACTACTTCTCCCTGCGGGTGCGGCAGGCGCTCAGCGGGGGTCCGGCCGACGACGACGACGAGCCGGAGGCGCGGGTGCTCGGCGAGATCGGCGAGATCGGCGAGCAGCACGAGCTGGCGGACCACCCGGAGGTGGTCGAGGCCGAGGTCCGGGTGGTCGATGCGGAGTCGGCGGTGCTGGCCGCTGAGGACGCGGGCCACTCCGACGAGGTGGCGATGGCGCGGCTGGACCGGGCGCGGCGGGAGCGGGACGCGGTACTGGTGCGGTTGCAGCAGCGGCGGGCGGTGGCGCACACGGTGCGCGCGGAGTCCCGCGCGGCGCAGGTGGTGCCGATGCGGCGCCGGTTCGCGGTGATCGCCGGTGGTGAGGCGGCATGAGCGTGCACATCAACCTCTCGACGGCCCGCGTGACTGCGATCGGGGTACGGATCCCGCAGACGACGCAGACGGTGCGGGATGTGGCTTACACGCTCTCGATCCCCGCTCAGCCGGTGACCCACTCGGTGATGGTGCGTCCGCTGATCGAGCCCGACGAGGACACCAACTCGATCCGGGTTCGGCTCGACCGGTGGATGGCGTTCAACGACGAGCTCTGCATCCACCTGCCGCTGTACCTGGTCGACATGGCCACCGCGGTCCGCGCGGCGCTCGACTTCGAAGGCGATCCGGGCATCGGGTGGCGCAGCGGCCACGACGAGCTGGAGCGCTGGGCGATGACCTGGCTGAAGCAGGACGAGAGCCGGGTTGGGGGTGGTTGGTGATGGCGGCTGCCGTGCGAGTGGCGACGTTGCCGTTCCGGGCGTTGTACCGGCTGGTCAAGCTGCTGCTGTTGCCGGTGCTGGCGGGTGCGGTCGCGGTCTGGGTGGCCTGGCTCGGGGTGGATTGGATGCTCTGGCTCGCTGCGCTGGCCGGTGTGTGGGCCGCGGTGATGGTCCGGCTGTGGTGGGTGCAGGTGCTCGGTGAGCTGCGGTCGCTGGGCCGCGGCACCGTGCACGTCCGTGCTGGAGCGCGGGGTGGTCGCCGATGATCCGCAAGGGCCTGCTGTTCGCGGTGATGCTCGGGGCTCTGGCGTTGTCGTTCGCCGGGCAGAAGCACGCGGTCACCCCGCACCTGGGTGCGGAGCTGGCGGTGGTGTTCGCGTTGACCAACGACCTGGCGACGCTGCTCGCGCTGCACGAGGTCACCAGCGCCACCCAGACCAAGACCCGGCGGTGGGCGTGGGCGGTGCTGCTGCTGGCCGGCGGTACCGGGCTCGGACTCAACACCTGGGACGCGCTGCGAGCCGGAACGCTGCCCGCTCCGGCTGCGGTGGTCGTCGGTGCCGGTCCGGTGGTGCTGGCGTGGGTGCTCTCGCACCTGGTTGCGCTGGTACTCGCCGAACGCCGGGGAGCAGCCACCACCGAGGCGGGGAGCGCTCCCGCCGTCGCCGTCGCCCCCACTGCCCCGGCCACGCCTGAGCGGACTGCTGAGGCACCGATGCGAGCCGCTGCGGAACCCGCCCGGGAAGCGGCCGTGAGCGCCCCGGAAAGCGCTCCCGCCGCAGATCAGGAACCCGATCCCGACCGCACGCCGCTGCACGTGGTCGAAGCAGGGAGCGGGGAGCGGGAAGCGCTCACAGCCGCTTCCGAACCGGCCCCCGATCCGCTGCCGATCGACCTGATCGACCGGGCGGAGCGGCTGGAGCGCAAGCGCCTCACCGAGACCGGAGGGAAGCGCGGACTGGCCTACCGGGAAGCGCCCCGGCGGCTCGGGGTCCGCTACGAGACCGCCCGTGCCGCGCTGGACGCCGCCCGCGCCCGCATGGCCGCTGACACCCATCAGATCGCCGCCTGAAAGGAGCACCGATCGTGACCATCACCACGCAGGACGGACTCGAGCTGGCCGCCAAGTTGCTCGCCATCGCGGAGGGGCGCTCTCGCGCGGTTCAGAGGGAGTTCGTGCGGCAGGCCAGCGTCGCCGAAGACCTCGCCGCAGCAGCGGTGGACCCCGAAGCCCACCAGGAGTACCTCGGCAGGGCGTTCCGGGTGCTGTCGAAGCGCCCCAGCGGTGCCTACCCGATCAGCGGCGAGGAGTGCGAGATCGCCGGGATCTACATCCGGATGGCGCGGACCTCCGCCCGCGCCTCGCGTACCGCCTGAGGAAATCCGAAGTAGTCACACGGGAAGGGATTCGCACCATGAGCAACGAGATTCTGGGCCCGCCGGAGTTCGTTTCGTCGTCGTCGATCCGGGCTTACTGCGAGCGTGCGCGGGAGAAGTTCCGCCCCCTCTACTCGGAGCTGCACGTCTCGGCCGAGGAGCTGGAGGCGGCCCTGCGGTACGTGAAGTCGACCGACCCGAAGTTGGGCGGATTGGACTCGAGGGTGCGGGCGAAGTTGGTCTCCCGCCAGCTCAAGCAGGCGGCAGCGGCGGTCGAGGTGGCGTCGAAGTCGTCGGTGGCGACCTACATGGCGTTCCTGAAGCACTTCAACCCGGAGGTCGCTGCGGCGCGGAAGCGGGGCGCCGGTCGGCGGTTCGAGTTCGACGAGTGACCAGGCGCTGACGGTTCGGGGATCGGAAGGCCACCGGGAGAGGAGAGCGTGACATGGCTGGCAAGCGGAATCGGGACGGTGACCTTTCGGTCGCCGGGAGCGAGCAGGGGTTCGGCTACTACACCCCGCGCAAGCACTGGGCGTCGCGGCTGGCGCCGTTCGCGCCGGAGTGGGCGGGGTACCTGGCGACGTGGCCGGTGACCTGGGGCGCGCACGAGTGGCTGGCGACCGACCCGGCGACGGCGCCGTGGGCATCGGCGGGGTTGTCGCTGCTGGGGGTAGGGCTCACGGCGGTGACGTGGCAGTGCTCCCGGGCGCGGGCGGTGATGACGCGCCGGTTCGCCACCGCCACCAGCGGCATCACAGCCGCGTGGATGACCGCCGGCACGATCGCGGGCCCGGCGGCGAGCCCGCTGCTGGAGCTGTGGGCGGTCGGCGGCGCCGGAGTGGCGCTGAGCTGGAGCATCCACAAAGCCCTGCGGCGGGGCGGGGACTCCGAGTCCGGTGACCGGCTGTTCGAGCAGGTCAAGCTCGCGGGGGTGAAGCCGCTGGGCTCCACGGTGGAGCCGAACCGGGTCACCACCCGGTTGCAGCTCCCGCCGGGGGAGATGGAGGTGAGCGACGTGCAGAAGGCCACCGGGCGCATCGCCGCGTGGTTCGGGCTGGGCAAGGGCGCGGTGCGGGTCACCGAGAACCCGGACGACGTGTCGAAGGCGACGATGACGATCGTGCCGCAGGACGTGCTCAAGGCGCCCTCGGCGTGGCCGGGGCCGTCGGCGCCGGGCGGGTCGATCACGGAGCCGTTGGTGGTGGGGCTCTACGAGGACACCGAACCGCAGCGGCTCTACCTGCCCGGGGACAAGGCTTCGAGCCGCAACGCCACGCACTACGGCGTGATGGGCATGAACGGCTCCGGCAAGTCCCACGGCGCCAAGGGAACGTGGACGGAGGTCCTGACCCGCTACGACGCCGGGCTTGTCGTGCTCGACCCGTCGAAGGGCGACCAGACGGTCGGGTTCCTCGGTGACGCGCCGTACAAGGTCGTGACCGGTGAGCGGGAGTGCCGCAAGTCCATGAAGCGGCTGCCTGCGCTGGTCACCGACCGGGCCTCCCAGCTCGGCCGGTGGGGCTACGACCAGTGGGTGCCCGAGGCGTTCACCGAGCACGGGCTGCCCTACCTGGTGGTGTGGGTGGAGGAGGCGCCGCGGGTGCTGGAGGACGCCAAGACGGCGATCCGCCTGGCGCAGGAGGCCCGCTCGGCGGGGATCTCGCTGGTGTTCTCCTTGCAGAAGGCCAGCTTCCGCAACATGCCCACCGACGTGCGGTCCCAGCTCGGCGGGGTGTGGTGCTTCGGGGTCGGAGAGCTGGAGGACGCCGCGTTCCTGCTCTCCGAGGACACCATCGAATCCGGAGCGCGACCGGACCGGTGGCGCAACCGGCGCCCCGGCTGCAACTACCTCGAAGGCCCCGGCATCGAGGAGGACCGCTACACCACCCCGGGCCGGACCTTTGCCTACACCGACGACGAGCTGCGGACCGCCATCGACGAGCACGCCGACATCCGCCCGGACGTCCACGAGATCGACGCCAGGCACCTCGACCTGACTGCCCCGGCCACCGACGCGCCCACCATGGTCGCCGGCGCCGACGGCATCGAGCCCACCGCCGACTTCGAGTCCCTGGAAGACATCGACCCCGAAGACGCCCTCGACTTCGACGACAAACTCGTCGAGCTCCCCGAACCGCTCGACCCGGAACTGGAGATCGACGACGAGCAAGAGCTTCCTCAGGACACCGTGGCCCTGACCTTCTCCGAGAGCAGGCCCACCCGCAGGGAGGCCCTGGCCCTGCTGCGCCGCCGCATCGACGAGCTCGCCGCCGCGGGCACCACCCAGTTCACCGTCCGGGACTTCGGCGACCCGGAGACCACCTACGGCCGGGGCCGCTCCTGGGTCTCCGGCGAGCTCGACAAGCTCGCCGACCAGGGCGTGCTGATCCGGGCCGGACAGGACGACCGCGCCACCATCTACCGCGTGGCCGCCTCCCACACGGACACCCCCGGTCGATACGCAGCGTGACACGTGCGGTGCGCCTGACGTCAGACGCCAGACGTAGCCCACACCCCGCCCCAACGCGCACGCACGCGCGTGCGCGCGCGAAACCGGCTAGTTGATCTTCCTGCCGCATTCCTGACGCGACCCGACACGCCCGTCTGACGATACGGAGAGTAGTCAAAATGAGGAACGGAGCGACCGTGTACATCCCCAGAAGCTCACCGGCGACCACGACCCGATCCCGGAGCGCATCGCCACCGCCAAGGCCAGCGTCCAGACCGACCTCCAGCGGGCCGATGGCAAGGCCACCAGCCTGCTGGCGTTCTTCGGCGCCGCCTTGGCCGGGATCATCGCCCTGACCCGCACCAACGTGTCCGTGCCCGGCCTGGTGCTGCTCTACCTCGCCGCCATCCCCGCCACCGCCGCGGTCGTGCTGCTGCTGTGGACCATCCGCCCCTACCTCGGCTCTGCGCACACCGGATTCCTGCGCTGGGCGCTGTTCACCGGCGACGCCGCAGCGCTCGTCGAGGACTTCGACCGCCGCCTGGCCAAGGACACCCAGCACGAAGCCGAACACCTCGCCGTGCTCTCCGCGCTGGCGGTGGCCAAGTACCGCCGCATCGCCGGGGCCGTCGCCCTGCTGCTCACCGCCCTGCCCATCGCCGCCTTGGCCCTCATCGCCGCCTGACCGCCCCCACAGGAGGAAGGACACGCTCATGGACCAGCACGACAGCGCCACGACGCTCAAGTGCCCGGCGCCGCACACGAGACCCGCTGCCACGGCCAGCAACGGCTCCGATCCCGTGGTGACGGTGGTAGAGCACGCGATCCCGGGACTGGGCATCTCTCCACAGCTCCGCAAAGACCTGGCCGACGGGGCTTGGCGATTCACCGGTGGGTGGAATCTGGTGCACACCGGCTCCGGCCGGTGCGTCCTCCCGCTGTTCACGCCGGTGAACCTCGGGCCGCTGCGCGAAGCCGCGGCGCTGCTCGCGCATTTCGACTGGACCCTGCCCGCTGAGGTCCTCCGGGCCACGCCGGGTCTTCAGGAGGAGGCGTACGCGCTGGGCACCCGTGTTACCGCTGCCGCCGCCTACGGGTGTCCGCTGAACACCACGGAGACGAGCTGGATGGTCCAGCCACCGTCCTGGCACGTCACGCTGACCGACCTCACCGGAGAGCCCGTCGGCGGCGTGTTCTGCTCGAACTACGGCGACGCCGAAGCGACGGCGGTGGAGCTCGGCAGCTACGAGGGCCTGGGCGGCGCCTTCGCCGACATCACCATCTCCCGAGAAAACGACCACGAGTGGCGGCTGCGGTGCTGCCGCTACGACTGCGGCGTGGTCCTGGAAAGCGACGAGGGCGTCGCGCAGGTGTCTACCGCCGACCGTGACCAGCTCGTCGTCTACGCCGCCGACTTGGGCTGGCGGCAGCTCGACGACCGCCGCCTGCTCTGTCCCGCCTGCTCCACCGCGTACCAGTCGCTGCACACCTGAGCCCTCCGAAGCCACTGAGGAAAAGGACTCACCGATGAAGCAGCAGAAGAGCCTCATCGCCAGCAGCGAGTGGCTGTCAGCCGCAGCCCACGAGGCCGGGCACGCAGTGGTGGCCAGCCTCCGCGGGTTCCCCGTCCGGTCCCTGCGGCTCTGGAGCGAGAACGGCGGGGTCGCCGGGATGGCCAGCATCGACATCAACGAGCGCACCACCGACCCCGAGGAGATCAACGGCTACCTGCTGGTCTCCGTGGCCGGACACGAAGCTCAAGCCCGGTGGGCCACCGAGCGCGAGGGCCACCGCAACCTCTTCGGCTTCCGCGACCACGGCTCCGCCCTGGACCTGACCCGTGCCGGGTGCCGCCACGACCTCGACCTGTTCCACCAGATGCGGCGCCGCCACCCCGCCGCGCTCACCGAAGCCGCCGCCCGCACCCACGCCCGCATCCTGCTCCGCCGGCACTGGCCCCGACTCCAGCGCCTGGCCACGCGTCTGGCCCGCGCCAAGCACCTCACCTACTGACGAACAGGAGCCACGCGATGAACGGACTGCCCGAGGTCACCGTCGCCGGGACCGCGACCGCCGACCCGGAGATCAAGTACCTGGAAACCGGGGATGCGGTGGTGAACCTGACGCTGGCGTCGAACTCACGCCGCTACGACCGCGACCGCGGCGAGTGGGTCGACGGCGCCACCACGTTCCTGCGAGCCAGCGCCTGGCGGCACCTGGCCGAGCACATCGCCGAGAGCATCAGCCGCGGCGACCGGGTGCTGGCCACCGGGCTGCTGCGGCAGCGCTCGTGGGAGACCGAACAGGGCGACAAGCGCAGCGTCCTGGAGCTGGCCATCACCGAAATCGGCCCGTCGCTGCGCTTCGCCACCGCCAAGCCGGTCAAGGCCAAGCGCACCGCCCCGGCCACCACCGGCGACGAACCGCCCTTCTGACCTGACCTGAAGCGGCGCCCCGCCCACACGCCCTGACAAGCAACTGGGCGGGGCCCCTACCCCCTCACCGGAGGTGAGACCCATGATCGCAAACCTCGCTCTGGCGGCAACCACCGCTGGAGGGACCGCCGCAGCTCTCTACGCCCGCACGCTGCACCGGCGCCTGCACACCGACCCGCTGACCGGCCTGGGCAACCGCGCCGCGCTGCACCGCGCCTTCGCTCGCGCCCAGCGCCGCGCCGGGCGCGGGGACTGGTCGGGCTGCTGCTGTGCGACGTCGACCGGTTCAAGCTGATCAACGACCGCCACGGTCACCGCACCGGCGACCTGGCCCTGCGCGCCGTCGCCGCCGACCTCGCCGGCTGCTGTCGCGACGCTGAGGTGCCGATCCGGTTGCAGGGCGACGAGTTTGCCGTGCTGCTCCCGCACCTGCCCGAGGTCCGCGACGCCGAAGCCCGCGCACGGGAGTTCCGCACCGCGCTGGCCCGCACCCACACCTGCGACGGGCTGCTGCTGGAGACCTCGGTGTCGGTCGGCGCCGCCGTCGACACCGCCACGGCCACCACCCTGTCCGCCCTGCTCGGGTGGGCCGACGGCCGAATGTACGGCGACAAGCGCGCCCGCCACCTCACTGCCCTGCCCATCACCCCGGCCGCGACCCGGCTGCGGGACCTGCCGAGGGAGGCCGCCTGATGACCGAGCCCACTACGACCATCACCATCCCCACCCGGGTTCTCGATGCTCTGGAGCGGGCGCAGCTCGCACAGAGCGTGGCGGTGTCGCAGCTCAGCATCGACCCGGCGCGGTCTTCCGGGATCGCCGAGTGGCAGGCCCTCCACGACGCCCAGTGCGCTCTGTGGGACGCCTACCGCTCGCTCGTCCGGTCGGTGGAAACCGGCCCCCTCATCAGGGCTGCCATCGACGCGGAGCTGTACGTCGCGGACCGCATCAGCCGCCACGCGGAGCTGCTGGAGATCCTGCGGGGTGTGCAGTGAGTACCGCGGTCGAGCAGCTCCGGGCGTGGGCGCTGTGCCTGGCCAAGCAGGGGTGGCGGGTGTTCCCACTGCGGCCGGGCACCAAGCGGCCCGCCCTGCACGGGCACCACGGTTGCCCCGGCACGGGTGTGTGCCGCGGTGGGCACCAGGGGTGGGAGCAGCGAGCGACCAGCGACTCAGGCCGGATCACCCGCTGCTGGGCGCAGGCGCCGTTCAACATCGGGCTGGCCTGCGGGCCATCGGGCCTGGTGGTGCTGGACTGCGACCAGCCCAAGCCGGACACGAAGATGCCGGACGGCTGGAACACGCTGGGGATCACCACCGGTGAGGAAGTCCTGACCGTGCTGGCCCGACGGGCCGGAGAGCCGTTGCCGGAGACCTACACCGTCACCACCCCCAGCGGCGGCATTCACCGGTACTTCCGCGCCCCGGGGCGGGTGCGGACGACGGCGGGGGAACTGGGGCCGCTGGTGGACACCCGCGCCGCCGGCGGCTACGTCGTCGCACCGGGATCGGTGGTTCCGGGTGGCGGTTACGAGCTCTACGACGACGCTGAACCCGCCGATCTGCCGGGGTGGTTGGTCCGGGGCCTGGCTCCCAGGCCGTCTCCGTCGATCTCAGCGCCCCATGAGATCGCCGCAGGGCGCCACTCCGCCTACGTGCGGGCCGCGCTCCGGAACGAGGCCGAGCGACTGGCTGCGGCGAAACCAGGGCAGCAGAACCGCAGCCTCTACATCGCTGCCCTCGCGCTGGGGCGGCTCGTGGCCGGGGGAGCGGTCGAGGAGACCACCGTGCGGAACCTGCTGCACACAACCATGTCCCGGCTGCCGCTGTCCCGCCCGCACGACCCGTGGACCGCCCCGGCGATCGACGCCACGATCGACTCCGCCTTCCGCGCCGCCGCCGGACGCCCGCGCCGCCTGGACGACCGGGGTGAGGCCGCATGACCGGGAATCGGCTGCACCGCGGCGACTGGATCACCTTCCACCGCACAGCTGCTTACGGCCCGACCTGCCACGCCAGCTGCATCCCGAAACGCGGTGGGCACGGCGGCTACGCCGGAGTCAGCCAGATCGCTGGACTCGCACCCCGCCTCTTCTACGGACGAGCGGTGTACAGGGTTCGCTACTGGCATCCCTGCCGCGGTGGCGACCTCGAATTCCTGAAGACCGAGGTCAGCGCGGATCGGGTAGTCGCCCGCGTCAACCAGCCGCCCGGCTTCCAACAGCTCGTTCGTTCAACCACCATCCCACCTGTCCGGGAGGCAGCGTGAATGCGCGACCGGTCCTGCTGGACCTGTACTGCTGCGCCGGAGGCGCTGCTCGCGGCTACGCCGACGCCGGGTTCGACGTCGTCGGCGTCGACATCGTCGACCAGCCGAACTATCCCTTCGAGTTCCATCAGGCCGATGCGATCGAGTTCGTTACCGCCCACGGCGGTGGATTCGACGCGGTTCACGCGTCCCCGCCGTGTCAGCGGTACTCGCTGGCCCAGCGGATCCGAAGTCGGGAGCACCCGGACCTGGTGGGCGCTACCCGCCAGGCGCTGGTGACCACTGGTCGTCCTTGGGTGATTGAAAACGTGGAAGGTGCCCCGCTGGAGAACCCAGTCCTGCTGTGCGGAGCGATGTTTCCCGGGCTGCGCGTGTACCGGCACCGGTTGTTCGAGACCACCTTCCCGCTGCCGGTGCCACCGCACCCTCAGCACATGGCGCGGCTTACGAAGATGGGACGCCCGCCCGCAGCCGGGGAGTTCATGCACGTCGTCGGCAACTTCAGTGGAGTACAGCAGGCTCGGGAAGCTATGGGCATCGACTGGATGACCCGGGACGGACTTCGAGAAGCGATTCCACCGGCCTACACCCATCACATCGGCGGCGCGCTCTTGCGCGCGCTCACGCCCCGGCTCGGGCTCGTGGCGTGAGCCGACCACTACCCCAGGGGCCCGGGATCGGGCGCATCCAGCGCCCGATCCACCCCGCCGACGACAGGAAGGAGGAGTCCATGACCGCGCACCACCTTGCCGCTGTCCCCGAACCCGACGAGCAGCCGGGCAGCGACTCGTTGGTCTGGGAGGCACCCGCCCCCTGGTGGGCAACCGGGAGTTGCCGCCGTTCCCGGTCGAAGCGCTGCCCGAGTGGTTGGCCGAGCAGGTCGCCGCAGTGGCGGAGGCGACCCAGACCCCGCCCGACCTGGCCGGGTGCGTGGCGTTGGCGGCGCTGTCGACCGCAGTCGGTGGGCGGGCGGTGGCACGGGTGCGGCAGGGCTGGGACGAGCCGGTCAACATCTACACCGTGGTCGCGCTGCCCCGGCCAGCCGCAAGACCGCCGTCTTCCGGCTGATGACCGCCCCGCTGCTGCGCGCCGAGCGGCACCTCGCCGACCGCGCCGCCCCGGCGATCGAGCAGGCCCGCCTGGAGCACATGAGCGCCGAGTCCGCCCGGGAGAAGGCCCAGAAGGTCGCCTTCTCCGCCGAGGGAGCCGACCGGGAGTCGGCCCTGGCCGACGCGCTCGACGCCGCGCTGGAAGCCCGCGACGCAGCAGTTCCGGCCGAGCCGCGCCTGATCGTCGACGACATCACCCCGAGGAAGTCGCCTCGCTGCTGACCGCCCAAGGCGGGCGGATCGCGGTCCTGTCCGCCGAGGGCGGCATCTTCGACATCCTCGCCGGCCGCTACAGCGGCTCACCGAACCTCAACGTGTTCCTCAAGGGCCACGGCGGGGATCTGCTGCTGGTCGACCGCAAGGGCCGCCCTCCGGAGCGCGTCGACAACCCCGCGCTGACCCTCGGGGTCACCGTGCAGCCCGCGATCATCGACGAGCTCGGCCAGACCGCCCTGTTCCGCGGAACCGGCCTGCTGGCCCGGTTCCTGTTCTCCCTGCCGCGCAACACCATCGGCTCCCGCTTGGCCGACCCGCCCCGGTGCCCGAACCGGTCGCCGCCGCCTACGACGAGCGCCTGCGGGAGCTGGTGCTCGGGCTGTGCGAGTGGACCGACCCCGCGGTGTTCGCCTTCACCCCAGAGGCCAACCAGGTGCTCATCGACCTGCACGACGAGATCGAGCCCAAGCTGCACCCGCAGCGCGGCGAGTGGGCCCACATCGGCGACTGGGCGGGCAAGCAGGTCGGCCAGACCGCCCGCCTGGCCGCGCTCCTGCACGCCGCCACCCACCACGCCGACCCGTGGGAGCACCCGGTCACCGCCGGCACCGCCACCGCGGCCCGCGCGCTGTCCGCCTACTACGCCCAGCACGCCCTCGCCGTGTTCGAGCGCATGGGCGCCGACCCGGCCGTCGAAGCTGCCCGAGCGATCCTGCACTGGATCACCAGCCGCGGGGAGGCCAGCTTCACCAAGCGGGACCTCCAGCGCACCATGCAGAGCCGCTTTCCCACCGCCACCTCCCTCAACGCGCCGCTGGCGCTGCTGGAGGAGCACGGTCACGTCGCCCGCGTCGAGCCACCGCACACCGGCCGGGGCAGGCCGAAAAGCCCGACCTACTGGACCCACCCACAGCACCGCCGCCCCTGACAGAACCGACAGAAATGACAGAACCCCGGTACCGCGACGTCACCGCAGGTCAGGCCGTTCTCATCGGCTGCACGAGCGGCCTGACAGAAATCAGCGGAAAACATGACACAAACCCACCCGGCCGTCCCGCACTGCCGTCACCGATGGGCCCGGCCATTTCTGTCATCTTTTTCGCTGATTTCTGTCAGCGCCGCCACGGCGCCTGACACAAGGCTTATACCAGCGCAAACAGGTCCCGCTTCGGGTTTCTGTCGTTTCTGTCATTTCTGTCAGCCACACCGCACCCGCTTACCTACCAGGAGCCCTTCATGCCCGAACGGCGCTACCGCACCGACCTCGACTGCTACGACCCCCACGCCGAACACCACCCCGTCCCCACCTACCCGTGGAAGGGCGCCCCCGAGCACTTGTTCACCCGCCGCCAGCTCCGCGACGCCGGACTCTGCCCCGGCGGACAGCCCGCAGTCGCCCAGTGCCTGCGCCCCCGCAAGCGCCGTCCTACCGAACCCCTCCGCGCCTGGCTCTACGACGGCCACCGCGCTCGCGAGAAGCGGACCCCCACGCCTGCCCAGCTCCGCGCCGTCGACGCCATGAACCGCGCCCACCGCATCTGCGACACGTGCCGACGCGACGTCGGCTATCGCATCCCCGCCACCGCCCCGCTGCACGGCGAATGCCTCGACTGCCACGAGATCCGCAACCAGCTCCGCGCCGCCTGAACAGGAGGACCCATGCCTACGCGACGTAGCGGCACCTGGATGACCGTCACCGAGTTCTGCGCGGAGATGGCCATCTCCCGCAGCACCTTCGACGACTGGCGCGCCAAGGGCCGCAGCCCGAAGTGCATCCGGCTGCCCAACGGCTCCCTGCGCATCAAGCGCGCTGACTTCGAGAACTGGCTTACCGACCTGGAGGACAAGGCCGCATGAGGAAGACGAGCACGGACGTTCGGGTCTGGGCGGTTCGGCCGAGAAAGAACAAGTCCGGGAAGGCGACGAGCTACGGCGTGGAATGGCGGGTCGGCCCGGAGCGGCATTACGAGTCGCGGAAGACCCGCGCGCACGCCGAGAGCTTCCGCTCGGAGCTCGTCAGCGCGGCCAGCAGGGGCGAGGCGTTCCTCATCGACGAGCCCGGACTTCCGGTCTCGATGGCGGCGGAGACCGAACGGATGAGCTGGCTCGACTTCGCCCAGCGCTACATCGACCTGAAGTGGCCGCGCGCTGCCGCGAAGTCACGCGCCGGCAACGCGGACACGCTCGCCACCGTGACCCCGCTGCTGCTCGCCAGCGACCGGGGCAGGCCAGACCCGAAGGTGTTGCGGAAAGCCCTCACCGGGTGGGCGTTCAACACGAAGCGGCGCGATGCGGACAAGCCGCCCGAGGTCGCGCAGGCACTTCGGTGGGTCGCCGCGAACACCGTCCAGGTGTCCCGGCTTGAAGACCCGGAGCTGCTGCGCCGCGTGCTCGAACAGCTCGCTTCGAAGATGGACGGGAAGCCTGCCAGCGCCAAGACGTTCGGCCGGAAGCGGTCGGTGTTCCACAACGCGCTGGAGTACGCCGTGGAGCTCCGCGTGCTCGACCGCAACCTGCTGCCCCAAGTGAAGTGGACACCACCGAAGGAAGTGAAGGCGATCGACAAGCGTGTGGTAATCAACCCTGGTCAAGCTCGCCGCTTGCTCGCCGCAGTGGGCGACCAGTTCGTCGAAGGCGAGCCGCGGCGCTCCTCTGGGCCCGGCCTCGTCGCCTACTTCGCGGCGATGTACTACGCAGGTCTACGGCCGGAGGAGGCCGCGATGCTGCGCAAAGCCGATCTCCAGCTCCCGGAGGAGGGCTGGGGCGAGCTGCTGCTCTCCGGCACGGCCCCTACCGCTGGAGCAGCCTGGACCGACTCGGGCCAGCGCCGGGACCGTCGCCACCTCAAGCAGCGCGGCGCGGGTGAGGTGCGCCCCGTACCGTGCCCACCGCCGCTGACCGGACTGCTGCACGCGCACCTCGCCCGCTTCTCGACGGCCCCGGACGGTCGGCTGTTCCGGAGCCTCACCGGCGGAGACCTGGCGGAGTCGACAACCGCGAGGGTGTGGGACAAGGCGAGGAAGGCGGCGCTTACGGCTGAGGAGTACGCCTCGCCCCTGGCCAAGCGGCCGTACGACCTGCGGCACGCCTGCGTGTCGACCTGGCTGGGTGGTGGTGTGCAGTCCACCCAGGTCGCGGAGTGGGCCGGGCACTCGGTTGCCGTCCTGCACCAGATCTACGCCAAGGTGCTCGTCGGCCAAGAGGCGAGCGCGCGGCAGCGGATCGAGGCAGCTCTCAACCAAGACGGCT
>NZ_CP191860.1:1230000-5920819 GCF_050954615.1 Saccharopolyspora sp. CA-218241 | reverse complement strand
CGCTGTGCTCCCCTCCCCTCGTTCGCGCTCGGCTTCCCCGCGGACCGACGTTCCGGCCACGGCGTCGGACGCTGGGACGGGTGATACCGGACGTGGTTGAACTTCTGTTCGACGAGCTGTCCACAGAGTTGTCCACAGCCTGTGTATGAAGGTACGGCAGCGCGCCCCGGTGATCAGCCGGACCCCCGAGATTCCGCTGCCACCGAGGTCAGCTCGGTCGTCCCCCGTCGAACCCGGTGCTCCCACCACCGGGTCGCGCAACGCAGAGGGGCACGCTAACAAGCTGTCCTGCCGCTCACAAGCACACCCCGCTGACTGTAGGGCCATGATCGGCATGTGGCAGGCTGAGATCGACTCGGTAGCCCGGTCGTGGCGCCCCCGGTTGTGAGCGCCACGTGTGCGGTGCGTATTCTCGTGCAGTCCCCCGCTTTGACGAGCGGGCGTGTCACTGCGCCTGGTGGCCGGTGTGCGTGCACCCGCTCGGTTCGTGCCGACGATCGCACGACCGGCCCGCAGCGGATGCGGCTTCGTCGAGACGGGGATACCTGACCGAACCGTGGCCCACGAGGGTCAACGCGCCTGTAGTAACCGGGAGATCCGACCGTGAGCAAGGGCAAGCGCACTTTCCAGCCGAACAACCGCCGCCGCGCGAGGAAGCACGGGTTCCGGCTGCGCATGCGCACCCGGGCGGGGCGGGCCATCGTGGCCGCCCGTCGTCGCCGGGGTCGCGCTCGCCTGTCTGCCTGATCGCGCCGCCGTGCTTCCCGCGGCAGCCCGGCTGACCAGCAGCGAGGAGTTCCGGTTGGTGGTCCGTCGGGGCCGCCGGGCCGGTCGTCCACGCCTGGTCGTCCACGCGCTGCGGCCGGACGCGGTGACGTCGTGGCAGCAGACGTCGCTGGAAGCCGAGCTGAATACGGCACCCACCCGGGACTCGAGGGTCTCGACCCGGGTGGGTTTTGTCGTGAGCAAAGCCGTGGGCAACGCCGTGGTGCGGCACCAGGTGACCCGGCGGCTGCGGCACCTCCTGCGCGACCGCCTCGACGCCGTGGCGCCTGGCACACTGGTGGTGGTCCGCGCGCTGCCACCGGCGGCGACCGCGTCCAGTCGCGAACTCGGCGCGGACCTCGATGCTGCGCTGCGAAGGCTGCGATGACGAAGGACTCCGCCCCCTCGGCTGCCCGGCCGAGCCCGATGGCCCGGGTGCTGCTGGGGCCGGTCCACGTCTACCGCAAGGTGATCTCGCCGCTGCTCCCGCCGACCTGCCGGTTCTACCCGACCTGCAGCGCGTACGCGGTGGAGGCGCTCACCGCGCACGGCGCGCTGCGCGGCGGTTGGCTGGCCGCGCGCCGCCTGCTGCGCTGCGGTCCCTGGCACCCCGGCGGCCTGGACCCCGTCCCCCCGGCGCGCGGACCCGCGGACCGGACCGGGGGATCAACCGCATCCGAGACCCAGGAGTAGCCCGCTTTGCTGGACTTCATCTACTACCCGGTGTCGGCCATCCTGTGGTTCTGGCACAAGGTGTTCGGCTTCCTCCTCGACCCGGCGAGCGGGTACGCCTGGGCGCTGTCGATCATCTTCCTCGTCTTCACCCTGCGGGCCCTGCTGTTCAAGCCGTTCGTGCACCAGGTGCGCGCGATGCGCAAGATGCAGGAGTTCGCGCCGAAGATCCGCGAGCTCCAGGCCCAGCACGGCGACGACCGCGAGAAGCTCGCGCGGGAGATGCAGAAGCTCCAGCTCGAACAGGGCTTCAACCCGCTGGGCGGCTGCTTGCCGATGCTGGTGCAGATCCCGGTGCTGTTCGGCCTGTTCCACGTGCTCAACGGCTTCAAGCCGGGGGCGCCGTCGAACTTCGTGTTCAACGCCGACGAGGTCGCCTCCTTCGTGGCGGCGGACCTGTTCGGCGCCAAGCTGTCGAACCACATCGTGCAGCCCGCCGAGGTCCTGGCGAACTTCGACACCGACCGGTTCCACATGCTGCTGGTCGGCATCCCGCTGATGATCGCCGCCGCGATCGCCACCCACTTCACCGCCCGGCACTCGGTGCAGCGGCAGACCGCCGAGCAGGCGGACAACCCGCAGGCGCAGATGATGAACCGGATGACGCTGTGGATCTTCCCGATGTTCGCCATCATCGGTGGTCCGTTCCTGCCGCTGGCGATCCTGCTCTACTGGCTGGCGAACAACTTCTGGACGCTCGGCCAGCAGCGCGTGGTGTTCGGCCGGATCGACCAGGAGGAAGCGGCGAAGCAGGCCGAGTCCACCACCGTCGTCGAGTCGACGGTCGTGACGGCCGAGCGGGAGGACTCCCCCGCCGCCGAGGCCGATCCGGCGCAGCGGACCGAGACGCCGCAGCAGATCGACGCCGCTCCGGCCACCGACTCCGATGCCGAGACGCCGCGGACGGCGCCGTCGGAGCGGGTCGAGGCCGCTCAGGACCAACCCGGTGAGACCCCCGGGGTGATCGAAGACCGTTCCCGCGACGCGGACAAGCCGGGCGAGACCCGGTAACCGCGCGCGACCCCGTGGAGAGGAGACACCTAGTGTCCGAAACCGTGCAGGAGCCGAGCCAGGTCACCGAGGCGCCGGTCGAGCCGGAGGCCCCGGAGCAGACTGACGCGGACCAAACCGAGTCGGAGGCCGCAGAGTCGGAGGCCGCAGAGTCGGAGGCCGCCGAAGAGGGCGAGTCGAACACCGAGTCGCTGCTGGTCCAGGAAGGCGACATCGCGGGCGACTACCTCGAACGCCTGCTCGACCTCCTTGACTTCGACGGCGACATCGATCTCGACGTCGAGGCCGGCCGTGCGGTGGTGAGCATCGACGGCGGGAGCGATCTGGAGAAGCTGGTCGGCAACCGCGGCCAGGTGCTCGAAGCCCTCCAGGAGCTGACCCGGCTCGCGGTGCAGCAGGACACCGGCGTCCGCAGCAGGCTCATGCTCGACGTCGCCGGGTGGCGGGCCGACCGCCGCGCGGAGCTCACCGAGCTCGGCCGCTCCACCGCGCAGACCGTGCTGGAGACCGGCGAGGAGGCGCGGCTGCGGCCGATGACGCCGTTCGAGCGCAAGATCATCCACGACGCGGTCGCCGCGGTGGACGGCGTGCGGAGCGAGAGCGAGGGCGAGGAGCCGAACCGCAAGGTGGTCGTGCTCAAGGGCTGACCCCTCCCCGCCCGCGGTGCCCCCGACCGGCGAGGTGGATTCCAGGGGTTGTTGCAACACCGCTGCTAGTTGGTGTTGGTGAGTAGCGTAGCGAGACGCTCGGCTGGGGTTTTCCAGCCGAGCGTTTTGCGTGGACGGCCGTTGAGTTCGGCGGCGACGGCATCCAGGTGCTCGCGGCTGTGGATGCTGAGGTCGGTGCCTTTCGGGAAGTACTGGCGCAGCAGGCCGTTCGTGTTTTCGTTCGAGCCGCGTTGCCAGGGTGAGTGCGGATCGCAGAAGTAGACCGGGATGCCAGTGGCCAGGGAGAACTCGCGGTGCAACCCCATCTCCACGCCCTGGTCCCAGGTCAGCGACCGGGTCAGGTGCTCAGGCACTCGCCGCATGGTGCGGATGAGGGCATCGCGAACAGCCACGGCGTCGCGGCTGCCCGACAGGTGCATGAGCATGACGTAGCGGGTGCTGCGTTCGACCAGGGTGCCGATCGCCGAACCGCTGTCCCGGCCGATGATCAGATCGCCTTCCCAGTGGCCGGGCACGGCCCGGTCAGCGACTTCGGCCGGCCTCTGGCTGATCATCAGCATAGGATGGGTGAACCGGGGAAGTCGCTGGTCAGGCTTGCGGTGGGGCTTGCGTATCGCCCGGCCGGTGCGCAGCGCCTTGGCCAGCTCACGCCGTAGCTCGCCGCGGCCCTGGACGTAGAGCGCCTGGTAGATCGTCTCGTGAACCACGTGCATCTCCTGGTCATACGGGTAGTCCTGGCGGAGCATGGTCGCGATCTGTTCCGGACTCCACTTGCGGTTCAACCCGTCCTGAATGACCGCTCTGAGCTGCGGAGTCGTGTGGATCTTGCGTGGTTTGGGCCGTTTGCGGCGCGTTTTCGCACGTCGATGCGCTGAGTGAGGCCGGTAAGACCACCGGCGAGCATCGCCCCGCAGCGGCATCCCATTGCGGCGGATCTCCCGGCTGACCGTCGACGGTGCGCGCCCCAGCTCCTGGGCGATGGTGCGGATCGACGCCCTCTCCCGCCACCGGTCGGCGATGTGAACCCGCTCGTCCTCGCCTAGGTAGCGCGAGGACCCGCGTACCTCGATCGACCTGCCCGAACGAGAAAGAGCCACGGGACCGGCCGCATCAGCCGGAACCCGTGGCCTCTTCTTACGTCCGTCCGGTCGCCCGTGACGCCATTCCCGCCCGGTCCGCTCATTCACACCGACGAGCGCGCACGCCTGCCGGTTGCTCAACCCCTGCCGCACAAGATCAAGATAGGCAGCCCGCTCCTCGTGGAGCTTCTTGCCTCCCTGCGGCTTGCGGTCCTTGCGGATCTCGAAGTCCATCGCATCCCCGGAACCCGGGTGTTGCAACGACCACTAGAACCCAAGTGCTCGGCCGGGGGCACCGTTGTTTCACGTGGAACATCGGCGGGTTGCCGCGAGTGCTCCGGACGTGATCCGGCAGGCTGGGGTGGCACGTCCGCGCGGACGTGTTTCACGTGGAACATCGACATCGGGGTAGAGGCAGTGACCGCAGCGGAAGGTGAGCCGGAGCAGGTGCCTGCGGCGGCTGGAGACGTGTTCGGCGATCGGGTGGAGCTCGCGGAGCGGTTCGTGGCGCGGCTTCGGGAGGAGGGCGTGCGCCGCGGACTGATCGGTCCGCGCGAAGCGGGACGCCTCTGGGAGCGACATGTGCTGAACTCCGCGATCGTTGCGGAGTTGCTCCCAGCGGAGTGCGGGGTGATCGACGTAGGCTCTGGGGCGGGGCTGCCGGGCATCCCGTTGGCGATCGCCCGCCCGGATCTCCACCTGACCCTGTTGGAACCGATGGCTCGACGGGTGACGTGGTTGCAGGAAGTCATCACCGAGTTGGACCTCAGCGTCGAGGTGGTGCGCGGTCGTGCCGAGGAAGTACCGGTGCGCACGCGACTGGCGGATCACGACGTCGTGACCGCCCGTGCCGTGGCGCCGATGGAACGGCTCGCCAAGTGGTGCATCCCCCTGCTGCGCCCCGGTGGCCGGCTGCTCGCGATGAAGGGCGAGTCGGCGGCCGAGGAACTGGAGCGGGACGCGGCAGCCATCGCCGCGGTCGGAGGCGACCGGGGCGAAGTGGTCTCGTGCGGTGACGGTGTGCTCGACGTGCCGACAACGGTCGTCGTGGTCGAACGGGTGGCGGCGAACGCATCCGCCCGGCGTCGCGACGGCGGACGTCGGCCGAGGAAGGATCGTGGACGGTGAATCCAAACGGAGCGGGTCGTGTTTCACGTGAAACCAGGTCGGTCGGGGGGATGCGCTTCCCCAGCACCGGCGGTGACGGTGCGGTCAGCGGTCTCGGCGCCGACGACATCGGCTGGACCCCGATCATGGAGGAGGCGCAGCGGGCGACCAGCGTGCTGCACCCCGAGGCGTTGCAACTCCCCCGCCCCGAGCGCAGGCGGATCATGACCGTCGCCAACCAGAAGGGCGGCGTCGGCAAGACGACCAGCACGGTGAATCTCGCGGCCGGGCTCGCGCTGCACGGGCTCACGGTGCTCGTCATCGACCTCGACCCGCAGGGGAACGCGAGCACCGCGCTCGGCGTGGAGCACCGCGCGGGCACGCCCTCGGTGTACGAGGTGCTGCTCGGCGAGATGAGCGTGGTCGACGCCGCGGGCCAGAGCACCCAGTCCCCCAACCTGTGGTGCGTGCCCGCGACGATCGACCTGGCCGGGTCGGAGATCGAGTTGGTCACGATGGTCGCCCGCGAGGGGCGGCTCAAGGAGGCGCTGAACTCGCCGGCGATGGACGAGCTCGCGCCCGACTACGTCCTCATCGACTGCCCGCCGTCGCTGGGCCTGCTCACGGTGAACGCGATGGTCGCCGCGCACGAGGTGCTGATCCCGATCCAGTGCGAGTACTACGCGCTGGAGGGGCTGGGGCAGCTCCTGCGCAACATCGAGCTGGTCCAGGCGCACCTGAACCCCTCGCTGTGGGTGTCGACGGTTCTGCTGACCATGTACGACGGGCGCACCAAGCTGGCCGACCAGGTCACCGCGGAGGTGCGCGGTCACTTCGGCGACCTGGCGCTGCGGACGGTCATCCCGCGCAGCGTGAAGATCTCCGAGGCCCCGGGCTTCGGGCAGACGGTGCTGACCTACGATCCCGGCTCGCGCGGCTCGATGAGCTACCTCGACGCCGCTCGCGAGATCGCGGAACGCGGGGCGGAAAGGAAGACGGCATGACCGAGCGTCGAGGCGGATTGGGGCGCGGCCTGGCCGCGCTGATCCCCAGCGGCCCGCAGCAGGGCGCCGAGACCCCGGTTCTGCGCGGCGGTGGGGCGGACGGTCCGCGTTTCGGCGAGGGGGCGTGGGCGCCGACCGCCGAGGCGGCTCCGGTTTCACGTGAAACGTCCGGCGGTGAGGTCGCGGGGGCCGTGTACCGGGAGATCCCGGTCGCGGCCATCACGCCCAATCCGCGCCAGCCGCGCCAGGTCTTCGACGAGGCCGCGCTGGCCGAGCTGGAGCACTCGATCCGCGAGTTCGGGCTGATGCAGCCGATCGTCGTGCGCGAGATCGCGCCCGAGGCGTTCGAACTCATCATGGGCGAGCGCCGCTGGCGGGCGTCGCAGCAGGCCGGGCTCGACGTGATCCCGGCGATCGTGCGCGAGACCCAGGACGACGACCTGCTGCGCGACGCGCTGCTGGAGAACATCCACCGGGTCCAGCTCAACCCGCTCGAGGAGGCGGCGGCGTACCAGCAGTTGCTGGACGAGTTCGGGGTGACGCACGACGAGCTCGCGGACCGGCTCGGCCGGTCCCGCTCGGTCATCACCAACACCATCCGGCTGCTCCGGCTGCCGGTCATGGTGCAGCGGCGGGTCGCGGTCGGCGTGCTCACCGCCGGGCACGCCCGGGCGCTGCTCGGGCTGAGCGATCCGGACGGTCAGGAGGAGTTGGCCGGCCGCGTCGTCAAGGAAGGGCTGTCGGTCCGGGCGACCGAGGAGGAAGTTACCCTCAAGAAGGGCGAAGCCCCGGCCAAGAAGAAGGCCCCGGCGAAGAAGTCCGAACCCGAGTCCCCCGACTTCGACGGGCTGGCGAACCGGCTCTCCGATCGGCTCGACACCCGGGTGAAGGTGGAGCGGGGCCAGCGCAAGGGACGGATCGTCGTCGAGTTCGGCTCGGTGGACGATCTGGAACGGCTGGCGATGGTGATCTTGGGCGATCAGGCCGATGAAGACCACGATCTATGACACCGACGCCTTTCGTCACGGTGACGGTGACATTCAGTAGTGGTTTTCCGGACGACGCGTCTCGACCGCGGACCGCGTAGCGACCAAGGGGCCGCCTCCCAGTGGAAGGCGGCCCCTGATGTTTCACGTGGAACAGTTCAGTCGCGAGCGATCGCCTGCTCGATCAACCCGGCGAAGACCTCGCCCAGCGAGCGGTCCGCCGCCTCGACCGCCATCGGCAGCAGCGAGGTCTCGGTCAGCCCGGGCGAGACGTTCACCTCCAGGAAGTGCGGCACGCCGCGCTGGTCGATGATCGCGTCGGTGCGGGAGAGGTCGCGCAGGCCGAGCAGCCGGTGCGCGGCGACGGCCAGCTCCCCCGCCGCGGTCGCGACCTCGCGCGGCAGTTCCGCCGGGGTGCGGTAGCTCGTCAGTCCGGCGGTGTAGCGGGCGGTGTAGTCGTACACGCCGTCCGCGGCCTCGATCTGCACCGCGGGCAGCGCCTGCGGTCCGTCCGCCCCGTCGACGACGGTGATCGCCACCTCGGTGCCTTCGATGAACTTCTCGACCAGCACGGTGTCGCCGTAGGACAGGGCGCCGACCATCGCCGAGGGCAGCTCCGCGGCATCGCGGACCACGTGCGCGCCCAGCGCCGACCCGCCCTGGTCGGGCTTGAGCATCAGCGGCAGCCCCAGCTTGGAGACCAGCGCGTCGAGCACGGCCTGGGCACCCAGCTCGCGGAAGGTCGCGTGCGGCAGCACCACCCAGTCCGGCGTGGCCAGGCCGGAGCGGGCCAGCTCGGCCTTCGCGGTCGGCTTGTCCCAGGCGCGGCGGCAGGCGTGCGGGCCGGTGCCGACGTAGGGCACGCCCATCATGTCGAGCACGCTCTGCACCGCGCCGTTCTCGCCCTCGCCGCCGTGCAGCGCGACGACGACCGCCTCCGGGCGCTCCTGCTCGATCCGGGCCAGCAGCCGGGAGTCGGCGTCCCACTCCTCCACCGTCATGCCGGAGGACCGCAGCGCCGCGGACAGGCGGCGGCCCGATCGCAACGAGACCTCGCGCTCGTGCGACAAGCCCCCGGCCAGCACGGCAACCCAGCGATCAGACACGTTCAGCACACCTCAGCTACTACTACTCGACGGACGACAGACGAGCAGTCCACCGCGCGGGCGGGCGCGGTGGACTGCACGGACGGACCCTTGACCCGGACGCTCAGGCGGTGTCCGGGGACGGTGCCTGCGGGCCGGGCACCTCGCGTTGCGGGATGCTGCCGAAGGTGCGGACCAGTTCCCGCTCCTCGGTCAGCGTGTTGGCCAGACGCCGGACGCCCTCGCGGATGCGTTCCGGCGTCGGGTAGCAGAAGGACAGCCGCATCTGCCTGCTGCCGAAGCCATCGGTGTAGAAGCCGGTGCCCGAGGCGTAGGCCACGCGCTGGGTCACCGCCCGCGGCAGCATCGCCTTGGTGTCGATGCCCTCCGGCACGGTGACCCACACGAAGAAGCCCCCGTCCGGCGTGTTCCAGGTGCAGCCCTCGGGCATGTGCTGCTCCAAGGCGCTGAGCATCGCGTCGCGGCGCTCCCGGTACTGCTCGCGGAAGGCCTTGATCTGGCCCTTCCAGTCGTGCGTGGTGAGGTAGCGGGACACGATCATCTGGTTCAGCGTGGGCGGGCACAGCGTCGCCGACTCGGCCGCCAGCACCAGCTTCTCCCGGACCGCGTGCGGGGCCAGCACCCAGCCCACCCGCAGGCCCGAGGCGAAGGTCTTGGAGAACGAGCCGAGGTAGACCACGTTGTCCGCGTCGAGGCTGCGCAGCGGCGGGTAGACTTGCCCGTCGAAGCCGAGCAGCCCGTACGGGTTGTCCTCCACCACGAGGATGCCGTGCTCAGCGCAGATCTCCAGCACCTCGGCGCGCCGGTTCAGCGCCATCGTCACGCCGCCCGGGTTGTGGAAGTTCGGGATGGTGTAGAGGAACTTGATCCGCCCGCCCCGGGCCGTCACGTTCCCGATGGCCTCGCGCAGCGCCTCCGGCTGCAAGCCGTCGTCGTCCATCGCGACGTGCACGACCTCGGCCTGGTAGGCGGAGAAGGAGCCGAGCGCGCCGACGTAGGACGGTCCCTCGGCCAGCACCACGTCGCCCGGATCGCAGAAGATGCGGGTGACCATGTCCAGCGCCATCTGCGAGCCGACGGTGACCATCACGTCGTCCGGGTGGGCGCTGATGCCCTCCATCGCCATCACGTCGCAGATCTGTTCGCGCAGCTCCGGGACGCCGTGCGCCGAGCCGTACTGCAACGCGCCCTGGCCGTCCTGGGCGATCAGCGAGGCGACCTCGCCGGCCAGCGAGTCCAGCGGCAGGGCCGCGAGGTTGGGCATGCCGCCGGCCAGCGAGACCACCTCGGGGCGGTTGGCGACGGCGAACAGAGCTCGTACCTCCGAGGCCGTCATCCCTGCGGTGCGCTGGGCGTAGCGCGCCCGGTGCGCGTCGAGGTTGCGCGCCGGTCCGTGCTTCTCCGGCGGGGTGGTCGGCTGGTGCTCGTCGGACATATTCGCGCTCCGGGGTTCGGTCGTGCGCCGCGACCGCAGCGTGACGGTTGCGATCGGGCGATTCTAACGGTCCTATCGCCACGACCCCCGCGGTGTGTCACGCACGACTCCTGCTGCGGCGGATGGGTAACCCATCTCACCCCATCGGGTAGCGGACGGTGACCTGCGGAACTTCCCCGGGTCCGGTGGGCGGCCTATCCTGACGACCAGCCGCAGTTCGCGGGCCCCTCGCGCTCCCAGGAGGTCAGGTGTCGCGACGCGTCGTGGGCGTCACGCTCGACAACCTCGATCACCTCCCCCCGCGGTGCCGCCGCTGCGTGTACTGGGAGCTGGCGCCGCACATCCGGGAGCAGGCCGAGGAGTTCGGCGAGACCGGCCTGGAGAAGGAGGCGTGGGTCTCCAGCGTGCTGCTGGAGTGGGGCTCCTGCGGCCGCATCGTCCACGTCGACGGCGTTCCGGCCGGGTACGCGATGTACGCCCCGCCCGCCGCGGTCCCCCGGGCGGCGAGCTTCCCCACCGCCCCGGTCAGCGCCGACGCGGTGCTGCTCACCGCGCTCAAGATCGTCCCGGAGTTCGAGGACGCCGGGTTCGGGCGCGTGCTGGTGCAGAACGTGGCCAAGGACCTCACCCGGCGCGGGGTCAAGGCCGTCGAGGCGTTCGGCGACCTGCAGGGCAGCGGCGAGGGCTGCGTGATCCCCGCCGGGTTCCTCCAACAGGTCGGCTTCAAGACCGTCCGCGCCCACCCGAGGTGGCCCAGGCTGCGCCTGGAGCTGCGCACCGCGATCACCTGGAAGGAAGACGTCGAGGCAGCCCTGGAGAGGCTGCTGGGCACGGTCAGCATCACCACAGCCGAGCCGGCTTTTCGGTGAGGCCTTTTTGCGTGGCGGTGCGGGTGGCGGAACCCCAGCGGCCGCCCTACCTGAGCGGCCTTCCGGTGAGCACCGGTAGGACGCCAGCAAAGGCACCTGCCCACAGTCAGGTAAGCGGCGAAAGCCGCTTCCGCTCTACCCCACGCACGCAACTTGCACCGCCGCGGGTTCTCAGGGGCCTTCTCGCGAGGACGCCCTGATGCCGTGTATTGGCATACATCAAGAAGGGCGCCCGGAGCGAGAAGGCCCCTGAGGTTCCGCCACCCGCACCGCCAAGCAGCAGAACCACCCCGACCAAAAGAAGCTCAGGCGCCTTCTGCTCTGGCTAGCTCGTGCCGCAGCAGGTCGTCGAAGGTGAAGGTGCCGGTGGGCTGGTCGTCCTTGCCCAGCAGGTACAGGCGCTTCACCGCCACCAGCAGGCCCTCGGCGACGACGTCCCGGAAGGCGGGGTCGAGCAGCCGGTCGCGGTCCCTCGGGTTGGTGAGGTAGCCGATCTCCATCCGCACCGCGGGCATCCGGGTCAGCCGCAGCACCTCCCAGGTCTTGGGGTGCGTCTGGCAGTCCAGCATCCCGGTGCGGGCGACGATCTCCCGCTGCAGGAACCCGGCCAGCGCCTCGCCCACCGTGGAGGTGGTGCCGTTGCCGGTGCCGAAGTGGAAGCTCGCGACGCCCTGTGCCTCCGGCGAGCGGTTGGCGTCGATGTGCAGCGACAGGAACATGTCGGCGCCGGCCTCGTTGGCCAGCCCCGCGCGCTCGGCGTCCGCCGGGCAGGAGTGCGGGCCGCGGGTGATCAGCGCTTCCATCCCGGTGGCGACCATCCGGCCTTCCAGCCGACGCGCCAGGTCCCAGGTGAGGTCGGATTCGCACACGTTGCCGACCCGGGCGCCGCGGTCCGGTCCGCCGTGCCCGGGATCGATCACGATCCGCTTGCCGCGCAGCCGCGGCCCCGCCCGGCGGACCTTCTCCTGCTCGCGCAGGAAGACGGGTCGGCCGCCGCGCACCTTCGGCGCGAGCTGGCGGAACGTGCGCAGGGTGTCCGGGCCGCAGATGCCGTCCGCGTTCAGGCCGCAGTCGCGCTGGAAGTTGCGCAGCGCCAGGTCGGTCTCCCGGCCGAAGATGCCGTCCGGGCGGCCGGCGTCGTAGCCGAGTTCCAGCAGCCGTTCCTGGAGCGCGAAGACGTCGTCGCCGCTGATCGGGCGCGAGACGAGGAAGGCCAGCGAGCGGTCGCCGAGGCGCCACCGGGCGTCGGTGAGCGCGCGGTAGGTCGCCGGACCCACCACGCCGTCGGTGATCAGGCCCCGCTGTTGCTGGAAGCCACGGACCGCGTGTTCCACCGCCGCGTCGAAGACCGCGGGCCCCGGCCTGCCGTTGGCGGCCGGGAGCAGTCCCAGCGCAGCAAGGGTGTTCCTGATCTCGGCAACGGCCGGACCGACGTCACCGCGGTGGAGTAGCTGCATGCACTCCTCGCTCGATTCAGGCGCCGGGGTGGCTCCGACGCGAACGTTTCGGGACTCCCCCGGTGTCCGCTGACTGCGATTCGGGAGAACTACCCCGAACCCACCGGGTATTGTGCCTTGCCCGCCAGGACCTGGCGTCGCGGCCCACGCGTACCGCGCGGACGTGCGCAGACGTGCGGTGCCTGGGCGATCTCAGCGGAACGGGCGCTGTGCGCGAAAACACGGCCCCGCCGTCACACGTGTCATCGTGTGGACGGCGGGGCCGTGTTAGTCGGTTGCCTCAGGGAGAGGCCGAATTCACAGGTACTCGGACAGATCGGACAGCAGAGCGGCCTTCGGCTTGGCCCCGACGATCTGCTTGACGGGCTCGCCGTTGTGGAACAGCAGCAGCGTCGGCACCGACATGACCTGGTAGTCGCGCTGCAAGGACGGGTTCTTGTCGATGTCCAGCTTCGCGATCTTGATCGCCTCCGGGTTCTCCGCGGCGATCTCCTCCAGCACCGGGGCGACCATCTTGCACGGGCCGCACCAGGTGGCCCAGAAGTCCACCAGGACCGGCTTGTCGCTCTTGATCACCTCGGTGTCGAAGTTCTCGGCGTTGACCTCGACGGGCGTGCCTGCCATGTGTTTGCTCCTCTTCCCGGTGGGTGGGTCAGTTCGTGCCGGGGCCGTAGCCGCCGCCGACGAGCTCGGGCGCGACCTCGGCGACGCCGGAGGCCTCCTGCTCGGCCAGCCAGCGCTCGGCGTCGATCGCCGCCGAGCAGCCGGAGCCGGCGGCGGTGACGGCCTGCCGGTAGGTGCTGTCGACCAGGTCACCGGCGGCGAACACGCCGGGGACGCCGGTGTGGGTGGTCGGGTGCTGGACGCCGACGTAGCCCTCCTCGTCGACCTCGACCTGGCCGCGCACCAGCTCGCTGCGCGGGTCGTGGCCGATGGCGACGAACATGCCGGACACGTCCAGCCGCGAGGTCTCGCCGGTGGTGGTGTCGGTCAGCTCCAGGCCCTGCACGGTACCGTCCCCGATCACCTCGCTGACCTGGGCGTTCGTCCGCCACTGGATCTTGTCGTTGGCGCGGGCCCGGTCCAGCATGATGCGCGAGGCGCGGAACTCGTCGCGGCGGTGGATGATCGTCACCGACCGGGCGAACCGGGTCAGGAACGTCGCCTCCTCCATCGCCGAGTCGCCGCCGCCGACCACCGCGATGTCCTGGTCGCGGAAGAAGAAGCCGTCGCAGGTCGCGCAGGCCGAGACGCCGCGTCCGAGCAGCGTCTCCTCGCCCGGCACGCCCAGGTAGCGGGCCGCCGCGCCCATCGCCAGGATGACCGCCTTCGCGCGGTACTCCACGCCGTTGGCCAGCACGGTCTTGACGTCACCGGCCAGGTCGAGCCGCTCGACGTCCTCCGCGCGCAGCTCGGCGCCGAAGCGCTCCGCCTGCTGGCGCATCTGGTCCATCAGGTCCGGGCCCATGATGCCCTCGCGGAAACCCGGGTAGTTCTCCACGTCGGTGGTGGTCATCAGCGCACCGCCGAACTGGGTCCCCTCGAACACCAGGGGTTGCAGCTCGGCCCGGGCGGCGTACACCGCGGCGGTGTACCCGGCGGGCCCGGAGCCCACGATGATCACGTTGCGAACGTCGTCAGTCACCGCGTGCCTTTCCGTCGTCACGTGCCCCTCGCGCGCTCGCCGCGCGACCGTACTGGGGGTAACGCGATCCTATTCGGCTCTGTTCCCGATCACCGGGGCCAGTGGGACGTCCCACCCACCGGAACCCGAAGGCCTGACCCCGGCCGCCCCCGCAGGCCGCACCGCCGCCCCACGTCGAACACACCGGCCCACCACCCGTTCCAGGTGAGGGGCACCTTCATCCCGCATGGTCGGATGAAGGTGCCCCGCACGCAGAAGCCTTCCGGGTGAACCGGCGCGTCGCGGTGGTGGGCGGCCGGTGGTGGGTGCGGATCAGCCGCCGCCGAAGGTGGTGTCGGAGAGGGTGGCCGGGTTGTCCGGGCCGCAGTCGGGACCGACCGCGAGCAGCCGGAACTGCCCGATCTGACCGGTCGGGAGGACCAGGAGCTGGGCCGGACGTCCGTCGAGGGTGATCTCGCGGGCGCCCATCGGCCGACCGCTGGAGACCCCGTTGGCCTGCAAGCAGCCGAGCAGGCGTTGCGGGTCGGCCAGCGCGCCGTACTGCTCGGTGCCGAGCACGTCGGCGAACTGCGCCCCGGTCAGCGACACCTGGCCGCCGGCCAGCGCCAGCGGGGGCGGTCCGTCGGCGGCGGGCGGCGGTGCGGCCGTGCGGTCGGTGTCGTCACCGGTCGGGACCAGCGAGAACACCGTGACGGCGGCCGCCGCGACGCCGAGCAGCCCGGCACCGGCGGTGATCCCCCGCCGTCTGCGGCGCTGGGCCGCGGCGAAGTCGACCACCTCGGCGGGCGGGCCCTGCTCCGCGGCGGGCCGGGACCAGTTCCGGACCTCGTTCTCCAGCGCTTCGTCGATCCGCGCCGCGACGTCGTCCGGGATGCTCAGCGGTGGCGGGTGCGCGAGGTCGGCGCGGAGCCCGGCCAGGTCGGCTTCGGCCGCCTCCAGCGCCGCGAGCACCTGGCGGGCGTCGGGGTCCTCGCGCACCTGGACCCGCAGCGCGTCCGCGGTGTCCCGGTCCAGCGCGCCGGCGTGGAGATCGGCCAGCAGGTCCTGGGACCAGGGTGGCCCCTGCGGCGCTCCAGCGCGCCGTTCCTCGCCACTCATCGTCCCTCCCGTCGACGCATGGCCATCGCGTCATCTGGGACGTTCGCATCTGCACTGGCGTTCCGCAGATGTCCCAGAAGTTTGGCGAGCTTGACCCGGCCGCGTGCGCACCGGCTCTTGATGGTGCCTTCGGCGACGCCGAGGATCGTCGCGGTCTCGGCCACCGAGTAGCCCTCGACGTCGACCAGCACGATGGGCGCGCGCTGCTCCTCGGGGAGCTCGGCCAAGGCGTCCTGGACGACCATCCGGGTGTCCTGCTCGGCGATGGCGTCGCGGGGAACGGCCGGCTCGGCCGGGCCGGTGTCCGGTAGCGGAACGGTGGGGCGCGCCTGGCGGCGGCGGATGCGGTCCAGGCAGGCGTTCACCACGATCCGGTGCAGCCACGTGGTGACCTGCGCTTCGGCGCGGAACGAAGAAGCGTTGCGGAACGCCGAGATCATCGCGTCCTGCAGTGCATCGGCCGCCTCTTCGTGGTCGCGCATGGTGCGCAGCGCCACCGCCCAGAGCCGATCCCGATGCCTGCGGAAGAGCTCGGAGAACGCGTTCGGATCTCCGCTGGTGTGCGCCGCGATGAGCTCGGCGTCCGAGCTGGCGGGAACAGACACGGTTCAGCACTGTACTGAACGTGAAAAGACGAACACGCCCGACGCTGATCTCCCCCGGCGCCCCGGTACGACGACGGGCCGGTGACCTCGTGGATCACCGGCCCGCCGGGAACGTCCTCAGGTGGCGGAGCCGAGCACCGACACCTCGTTGATGCTGGAGGAGAACCCGCCCTCGGAGGGCACCAACTGGGTGATCACCACCAGCACCTTGTCCACGGGCTGGGTGGAGCGGAGCTGGATCGGGGTCTCGCCCGCCTCCAGCGTGGCCTCCCCGATCACCTCGCCGGACTGCATGCTCGGCTGCCCGGAGATGGTGCGCACCTGCACCGTGGCCCCCGCGCTCGGCGAGTCGATCACGAGCTGGCGCAGCGCGGTCGGCTGGCCGAAGCTCAGCACCGCGCCGGTGCCGTCGCTGATCCCGCCCGGACCGAGCTGCTGGTTGTAGCGGGAGGTCCCCCAGTCGGTGTTCGGGTCGCCGTCGGCGAGGTAGGCGACGCTGTTCGGGTTGTCCGGCGAGCCGTTGGCGCTGAACTGGACGACGTCGGTGATGTCCACCTTCGTCGCCGGGACCTGCTGCGGCGGCTGCGTCGGATCGCCGTTGGTGTCGAGCGTGCGGGTGTCGCCGGTGGGGCCCTCGGTGAACGCGCCGATCAGCTGCACCGCGATCCAGCTCACCACCAGCAGCGTGGCCACCGACAGCACGCCGAGGCTGACCATCAGCTTGCGCCGCTTGGTGCGGTCCGGCTTGGGGTCCTCGCGCCGCCACACCTCGCCGGTCTCCCCGGAGGAGGCGGCACCGGCCTGCCCGGTGCTCGGCGCGGGTTCGTAGGTGGCGTGCTGCTCCAGCACCCGCAGCACCGCCGCCCCGGTGCGCACGCCGCCGGTCGTCCCGGTGGAATCCGGGTTCCCCAGGGCGCGCACCGCGACGGTCGACAGCTCCATCGGCACGGTCGGCCGCAGCGTGCGCGGCGCGACCACGGTGCCGTCCGGTCCGGTCGGCGCGGTGGGCAGGTTCTCCGGCGGGTTGCCCAGCGCCCACCGGCCGGTGAGCAGCAGGTACAGCGCGGCACCGAGGCCGCGCACGTCGTCGCTGGAACTCGCCTGCGCCATCGGGCCCGGGAACGCCATCCGGATCTCGCCCTCGGGGGTGATCCGGATGCGCTGCGGGTGGTCCGCGCCGAGGACCAGGCCCGCGTGGTGCGCCGCCTCCACCGCGGCGGCCAGCGGCTGCAGCAGCCGCGCCGCGGTGCCGGGCGGCAGCGGCCCCTCGGCCACCAGGTCCAGCAGGTCGGTCCCGTGCGTCCACTCGGCGATCACCACGCCGAGCACGCCGGTCGGATCCCCCGTCGACGGTGTGACGACGTCGAGCACCCGCGCGACGCCGAGGTGGTTGAACGTGCTCGCGTGCATCGCGCGTTCCAAGGTGCGGCGCGCGTTCGTCGCGGACTCGGAATCGGAGCGGTCCCCCACCAGGATCGTCAGCGCGACGTCGCGACCCAGCACGCCGTCCTTGGCGCGCCAGAGCTGTGCGTCGCACCGGGCATCCGAACCGACCTGCGCGAGGAGTCGGTATCGGCCGTGGTCCAGGACGGCTCCCGCGACGAGCCCCTGGTCCGCCGGACCCTCGTTGCCACCGGTCTCGTCGCGTTCCGCCGCGATCTGCTCGGTCGGTTTGCTGGTCACCTTCCCTCTCCCGCTCCTCCCGGTCCCGCCGAGGTACGTGCCAACCCACTTTCCCGCACGGGAGGAGACTTCACCGTTGAGGGTACGTGACGCAGGAGTCAGCCACGACGCAGCAAACCGGTGAGCCGTCCGATCGCGGGTTGAAGTTCGGCGACCCGCAGCAAGGCCATCAGGCCGAAGATCGCAGCGAACCCGACCACGGCACCGACGACGAGCTGCACCCACGCCACCGCGGCACCGACCTGCCCGCCGATCTGGCCCGCGCCGATCAGCCACGCGCACAGGAAGCTCAGCCCGCCGCCGACCACCGAGGCGACCAGCGTTTTGCCCAGCGTCACCAGGAAACGCCGACTGCCCAAGGGCCCGAGCCGGTGCCGCAGCCACGCCTCCCCGACCAGCCAGCCGACCACGAAGCTCAGCGAGTTGATGAACGTCAACCCGTACACCACCCGCTCCGGCGGCAGCAGCGCGCTCACCGCCAGCGCCATGAGCAGCTTGGCGGCGGTCATCACCACCATGATCAGCGTCGGGGTGCGCGCGTCCTTCAACGCGTTGAAGGTCCGCATCTGCATCATCGTGATCGCGTACGGCAGCACGCCGAACGACGACACCGCCAGCGCGACGCCCAGCGTCGAGGCGTCCTCGCCGGAACCGTTGAGCGCGAACAGCGCGGTCCCCAGCGGCACCCCGAGCCCGGTCATGACACCGCTGATCGGCAGCAGCATCGCGGTGGACAGCCGGTTGCCGAGCGACAGGTCGCCCTTGACCCGCTCGTAGTCCTGATCGGCCGCCGCGGCGCTCATCCGGGGCAGGATCGCGGTCATCACCGAGAACCCGATGACGCCGTAGGGCAGTTGGAGCAGCATCCACACGTAGTTGTAGGTCGACCAGCTCCCGACCTCGGCGGCGGTGGCCACCCGGGTCAGCGCGACCAGCCCGATCATGCTCACCGCGACGTAGCCGACCGTCCACAGCGCCAGGCCGCCGAACTCGCCGAGCCGGGAGTCCCAGCCGAACCGCCACCGGAACCGGAACCCGGTCCGGCGCAGCGCGGGGAGCTGGATCAGCGCCTGGGCGACCACGCCGAGGGTGACGCCGACGCCGAGGACGAGCAGGTGGGAATCGGTCATCCGCACCGGGTCGACGGTGATCTGCCCGGGCAGCGCCATGTAGGCGAGGATCGTGGCGATGACGACCAGGTTGTTCACCACCGGCGCCCAGGCCGGCGGGCTGAAGGTCTGCTTGGACTGCAGGATCGCCCCGACCAGCGCGCTGATCCCGTAGAAGAAGATCTGCGGCAGCAGCAGGTACGCCAGCGCGGTGACCAGCTCCGGGTTGGAACCGTCGGACTCGGTGACCATCACCCAGGTCAGCGCGGGCGCGGCGATCAGGGACAGCACGGTGCCGATGCCCAGCACGACGATCGCGATCGACATCATCTGCTGGGTGAACCGCTGGCCGCCGTCCGGGTCGGACTTCTGCGCCCGGACCAGCACCGGCACCACGATGCTGGTCAGCACCCCGCCGATCAGCAGCTCGAAGATGCTGTTCGGCAGCGTGTTGGCCACCGTGAAGGAGTCGTTGACGACGCCGAAGCCGACTGCGAAGGCCAGCAGCAGCTTCCACAGGAACCCGGTGGCCCGGCTGATCAGCGTCGCGATGGCCATCGACCCGGTCGCCTTGAGCAGCGACGGCTTGCCCGGCGAGACCGGGCGGATCACCTGGGTCTGCTCGACCGCCTGCTCGGTGGCCTGGTCCACGCCCGGCTCCGGCACCACCAGCGGGATCGGCTCGGTGGGCGCCGCGTGCCAGCCGCGCGGTGGTCCCGGCTGCGGTGGCGGTGGGCGGTGCCCCGCGGGAGGCTGCGGCGGTCGGGGCGGACCGGGAGCGGGCCGGTGCGGCCCGCCGCCGGGCTGGGGGCGGGACAGCGGTCGCGTCGGCTGCGCGTCAGGTGGTGGCTGGGGTCGGCCGGACGGCGGTCGACCGCCGTCCCTGTCGTGGTTCACTCGCTCACTACCTCCGCCCGTGGCGACCCGCGGTCACCGCCAAGCACTCATCCGTGGACCCGCACAGGATGTCAGTCCGCGTCCCGATCACCGTCAGTGGCGGCGGGGACCGCCGCGTCGACCGGACCCGACTGATCGGTCCCGCCGCCGGTCCGCTCGTCGCGGCGCTTGGCCCGCACCTTGCGGACGATGCGCCGGACCGACAGACCCACCAGCAGCGCTCCGGCGATGGCCGTGATGATCGGGATCACCGCACCGTAGGCGGTCGACTGCACCGGCATCCGGGCGCCGGAGCTGAGCCGGGTGCCGCCCTCGGTGACCAGGCCGACGTCGATGAAGAACTTGCCGGGCCGCTGCGCCGAGGTCTCCAGCCAGAACGTCCGCTTGCCGTTGGCCGGGATGCGCAGCACGCCCAGCTCGCGGTACTCCACGCCCGGCAGCCGGGGCAGCACCAGCTCCACCCGGAGCTGGATCGGCAGGTCGTTGATCACCGTGATCGGCACGTGGCTGGTGTTCGAGCCCATCATGATGGTGCCCGGGAACGCGCCGATCCGGACCTGCGAGAGGACGCCCTCCAGCGTCCGGGTCGCCAGCCGCACCCAGTGCCGCGCGGCGTCCGGATCGCCCCGCCACGCGCTCGACGCGCCGCGCAGCAGGCCGTTGCGCAGCGGCGTGGTGACGTGCCCCGGCTGCACCTGGCTGGACGGCTCGTTGTCCGAGCTCCGGTACAGGTCGCCCACCTTGTAGTTCTGGGCCGCCAGCGCGTCGAGCACCGGCTGCGGGATCTCGTCGGCGCCCGCGTCCACCGGGTAGGTCAGGTCCGCCTCGGGCAGGCTCGCCGGGTCCGGGGTGGGCAGCGCGGTCGGTTCGACGTACCCGGCTTCGGACAGGTCCTGCATCCCGCGCAGCAGCCCGCGCAGGTCGTCGCCGCCCATCCGCCAGCGGCGCGGCGGGGCCAGCACCGAGGTGGCGTTCGGCACGCGCGCCGTCGTCGCCCGGACGGTCAGCGCGCCCAGCACGTTCTGCGCCGACAACCGGCCGTTCTCCGGCGGGGACAGCGCGGTGACCCGCTGCGGCGTGTCGTGAAGCGGGTCCAGCGCCCGGCTCAGCAGCGGATCGATCGGCACCGCGGCGATGTCGGTCCCGTGGACCCGCGCGGGCGAGAGGGACCCGGCCGGGATGCCGATCGCCTCCGGCTGCATCAGCACCGTGCGCGGCATCTGCTCCACCGCCGGACCGGCCAGCGCGCCCTCGACCGGCCACATCACCTCGCGCGGCTCGGTGCCCAGCTCGCCGCGCACCAGGGCGCGGCCCTCCATCGCCCCGGTCACCAGGTCGGGCAGGTCGGCGCGGCCGAGGGCGACCACGTCGACGTCGGCGTAGGGCAGCGCGATCACGCAGCGGCCGTTGGTCGCCTCGCGCAGCTTGCTCAGCCACAGCTCCGCCGCGCTCGACCCGATGCCCTCCGCGAGGGTGCCGTCGTCCTGCCGGACCAGGTAGCCCGACTGCATGGTGCGGACCGTCATCAGCAGGTCCGGATCGATCGCGAAGCACAGCCCGTTGCCCAGCGGGGACCCCGGCGGCGCGGTCTCGCTCACCGCCTGCACCAGCTCGTAGAGCCGTCCGCCCGGCGCCAGCGAGGTGGAGAGCTGGTCGTCGACCAGGATGCCCCGGGCGTTGGGCAGCGCCTCCCGCTCCATCCGCGGGTAGTCGACGATCGGCACCAGCATCGACATCGGCGTGGGCTGCGGCGGCGGCGCGGCGGGCGCCCCGCCCGGCAACGCCAGCACCGGGAGCAGGAACTGCGCCTCGGCCACCCGGGCCCGGCCGCCCGCCTCGGGCACGCCGTTGATGTTCACCAGCAGCGGGTACACCCCGGGTTGGGTGAGCTGGAGCGAGTTCGGGCCGGTGAGCGGGATGCGCAGTTCGATGGGCAGCACCTGCCCGGGGCCCAGCTCGTCGACCACCGGGCGGAACGCGGGTCCGGTCGCGCTGCGCGAACCCGCGCGCAGCGCCCGCTGCGCCTCGGCCTCGGTCGCCGCGGGGTTGCCGCGCTCGATCCGAGCCTCCACGCCGCTGATCGTGCGGTCGCTGATGTTCGTCAGGCGCCCGGTGACGACCAGCTCACCCGGCGAATTCCCCTGGACCACCGAAGGGGTGACATTGGTCACTTCCAGTTGGGTCAGCGGCGCGTCCTGGGCGTGCGCGCGCGGTGCGATCCCCGGGACCACCCCCGGGAGCACCGTCGCCGCCATCCCCAGCGCCGCGATCACGGCGACCAGCAGAAACCTCACCCCGGCTGCTCCGTCCTCCGCGTCGCCGCGCCGTCCGCGCGCAGGCTCAGCGCGTGCCGCACGAGCCGTCGTTCGTCGGCGTAAGCCAGGACCGCGTCCAGCTCGCCCAGCGGCACCCACGCCACCTCGGTGACCTCCACGTCCTCGTCGGAAAGGTCGCCGCCCACCGCCTCCAGCAGGAAGTGGTGCACGGTCTTGTGTATTCGCCTGCTGCCCGCGACGAACCAGTAGTCGATGGATCCGATCGGGACCAGCACCCGGCCGATGATCCCGGTCTCCTCCGAGACCTCGCGCACCGCGGTCACCTCGGGCGTCTCACCAGCCTCGATGTGCCCCTTCGGCAGCGACCACAGCATTCGGCCCCGACGATCCAACCGCCCGATGATCGCAGCGCGCTCCGAGGCCGCGTCGACCACCAGCCCACCCGCCGAGGTCTCGTCGACCGTCCGCAGCCTGCGCCGCCGCCGGCGCCGGTTCCGGCGCCCCGGCTCGGCGCCACCGGAGCGGCCAGGCGACGGGGGCATGCCCCGATGGTAGTGCGACCGGCCCCACCCCCGGCGGCGTACGAGGTACGCCCGCTCCCGCCGGACGCCCTGCCGCCGCGGTGGGGCCGGGTGACAGGAAGGTTCCCCTGCTGCCACCCGTGACAGGAAAGTGGCCCTGCTGCCACCGGGTGCGGCCCTCTCGGGACCGGTGCGCACGAGGCGGGCGGGAGCGGCCGATACCCTGCTTCCTCGTGTCATCCTCGCAGCCCAACGCCGGTACGACGTCCGCTGAGCACCGCGCGCGCGAACGCCAAGCGCAGCGCAACGCCGTCGTGGAGCTGGTGCGGGTCGCGCCGATGGCCGAGGAGCTCGGCGAGCTGTTCGCCGCCGCCGGGCACCGGCTCTACCTGGTCGGTGGCAGCGTGCGCGATGCACTGCTGGGCCGGTTGGGCACCGACCTGGACTTCACCACCGACGCCCTGCCGCACCAGGTGCGGGCGCTGCTCGACGGCTGGGCCGAGACGGTGTGGGACACCGGCATCCAGTTCGGCACGCTCGGCGCCTACCGCCGGGGCGCCACCGTCGAGATCACGACCTTCCGCGCGGACACCTACGACCGCGTGACGCGCAACCCCGACGTGGCCTTCGGCGACAGCATCGAGGGCGACCTGGTGCGCCGCGACTTCACGGTCAACGCGATGGCCATCGAGCTGCCGGGCCGGTCGTTCGTCGACCTGCACGACGGGATGGCGGACCTGGTCGACGAGCGGCTGGACACCCCGGCCGCCCCGGAGGACTCCTTCGCCGACGATCCGCTGCGGATGCTGCGCGCGGCCCGGTTCGTCGCCCAGCTCGGCTTCACCCCGGCCGAGCGGGTGGTTCGCGCGATGACCGGGATGGCCGAGCAGATCACCCGGATCACCGCCGAGCGGGTGCAGGCGGAGCTGTCCAAGCTGCTGTGCGGCCGGTACCCGCGGCGCGGGATCGAGCTGTTGGTGGACAGCGGGCTGGCCGAGCACGTGCTGCCCGAGCTGCCGGCGATGAAGCTGGAGATCGACGAGCACCACCAGCACAAGGACGTCTACCGGCATTCGCTGACCGTGCTGGACCAGGCGATCGATCTGGAGCGCGCGGCCGATCCGGAGGGCGAGCCGGACCTGGTGCTGCGGCTGGCGGCGCTGCTGCACGACATCGGCAAGCCGGCGACGCGGCGGTTCGAGCCGGGCGGCGGGGTGAGCTTCCACCACCACGAGGTCGTCGGGGCGAAGATGACCCGCAAGCGGCTGCGCGCGCTGAAGTTCTCGAAGGAGATCGTCTCCGACGTCTCCGGGCTGGTGTTCCTGCACCTGCGCTTCCACGGCTACAGCGACGGCCACTGGACCGACTCGGCGGTGCGCCGCTACGTCACCGACGCGGGGCATCTGCTGCCCCGGCTGAACAAGCTCGTCCGGGCCGACTGCACGACCCGCAACCGGCGCAAGGCGGCGGCGCTCCAGCGCGCCTACGACGACCTGGAGGAGCGGATCGCCCGGATCGCCGCCGAGGAGGACTTGGCCCGGGTGCGCCCCGACCTGGACGGCAACGAGATCATGCGGCTGCTCGGCGTCGAGCCCGGACCGCTGGTCGGCCAGGCGTGGCGGCACCTGAAGGAGCTCCGGCTGGACCAGGGGCCGATGAACCGCGACGAGGCCGTCGAGGCGCTGCTGCGGTGGGCCCGGGACCAGGGCATCGAGCCGCCCGCCGACCGCTGACCGAGACGTCATCGCAGGTCACGAGGCTGTTAATAATACCTGGTGGTAATGCTGGGTGGTACTGCTCGGTGCTGCCCGCGCGGTGCTAGTACCGCTGGTACGCCGAGGTCGGGTTTCTTCGGGAACTTCGGCACACTTCGGGTTCCGGAGCGGCGCCGCGGTGAGATCATGCGGCGGTGGGAACTGACGTGGACGTGGAACCGGGGACGCTGCTCGTGGCCGCGCCGCAGCTCGTCGACCAGAACTTCCGGCGGACGGTCGTCTTCGTCATCCACCACCGCCCGGAAGGCACCCTCGGGGTCGTGCTGAACCGGCCCAGCGAGGTGGCGGTCGGCGAGGTGCTGCCCAAGTGGGGGCCGCACGCCACCGAGCCGTCGGCGCTGTTCGTCGGCGGACCGGTCGAGCAGCGCACGGCGATCTGCCTGGCCGCGCTGCGCGCCGGGGAGGACGTCGCGGCGGTCTCCGGCATGGTGGGCGTGCGCGGACCGGTCGGACTGGTGGACCTCGACGGCGAACCCGACGAGCTGGTGGCCAAGGCGCGCGGGATGCGGTTCTTCGCCGGGTACGCGGGCTGGGAGGCCGGGCAGCTCGCGGGTGAGATCGAGCGCGGCGACTGGCACGTGGTCCCGGCCCTGCCCGACGACGTGGTCGGTGCCCCGGGCACCGAGCTCTGGGGCCGGGTGCTGCGCCGCCAGGGACCACCGCTGGCGTTCCTCGCCACCCACCCCGGAGACGTCCAGGTCAACTGAGCGCAACCGCTCCGGGACGACGGCTCGCGGTATCGAGCACGGGCTAATAATGCCGAGTGGGGTTCCGCAGGTCGTGCGCTCGGACGTCGCGCCGTTGATAACAACGGCTGGTGCCTGCCGCCGGAACGCGGCGCGCGGCAGCGGTCGGGCGCCGTCGGCGATCCCTTCAGATCACTGCGCGGCGCCGCAGCAGCCCCCGGCGCAGCCGCCGCAGCCACCGACGGCCGGAGCCGGGGCGGGCATCGCCTCGGCGGCGCGGTTGCCCATCACCCCGCCGACGGCCTGCAGCACCACGGCACCGACCAGGCCGAGCGCACCGACCAGCAGCACGCTCGCGGTCGAGGCCAGCGCGGGCAGCGAGATCCCGGCCAGCACGGCCACCGCCCCCCGGCGATGTTGGCGGGCGCGGCGACCCGGTTGGCGAGGGCGAACGCCTCCTCGCCGCGCAGCGCCGCCGGGGTGCGGACGCCGACGAAGCGGTTGCGGGCCAGCCGACCGCGCCAGCCGCGCAGTCCGACGTAGAGCAGCGCGATCCCGCCGACGAGCAGCAGGGCGCAGAGGATCACCTGAACAGCGAGCACCCGCCCAGCCTAAGCCTCCGGGCGACGCACCCCCGCCGCTCACCCGTTCGGATGTGCCCCAGCCCATGCCGAGCCGTCACAGCGGAGCGCGGTCCAGCTCGGCCCGGATGCGGTCCAGCTTCGAGGTCTCGGCGTGCAGCGCGGCGGACAGGTAGCCGAGGACCCGGTACACCCGTTCGCGGTGCTCCGGGAGGTCGCGGTTGAAGATGGGTTCGTGGTGCATGATCCGGTTCCTTGTCTGCACCTTGTCAAGCCGGGTCGTGGCTTGGCCCCTCCTTGGACGGTCGGCTGGATGCATCAAGGGTCCGGCCGACTACGCCGCCAAGCACTCAGAGTCACGGACACCCCGATCAGTCATTTCCATACTCGGGCTCTTGACCGACGTAATCATCGACATCGCCTTCGATGTGGAATTCGGTCACAAGTCCAGCCTGACTGATCAGCTCGTAACTGTTCAAGACCAACTGGCAAGTGGAGCAACTGAAGTAGTCAGCACCGACTGTCAGCGTTACCGAGACATCGTCCAGGAGGTAGCTACTATACTCCTCGTCGATACCGTAGCCGCTGTCGGCTGGGTAATGAAACTCTGCGTTAAGAATCTCCTCACCTTCGAGGAGCCCGTCGGACTCGCAAGCCGGGCAAGTCATGACCTCAAGGTGATTTAGCTGCGCCGACAACTGCTGATCGGTCTTCCACTCCGCGGCGACCTTCGCCGGGAGAGTTCCTTCGCGCCGCTGCTGAAGACGCTGTTTAGCCCTCTCAATCAAAGCGACGGTGCGCTGTTCAATATTCTTGGCATTCTGCTCGAGATGCTTGGTTACCGTGAGCTCGCGATCACTACCGACAAGCTCGTCGATGTTGCGATCGAGCGCTGTGACAAGGATGGCAGCCTGGGCCCAATATCTGGGCCACCAGGCGTGGGACGGGATCGTCATGAATCCCGCACCGCTGCTGTGGAGGTACTCGTTCCGTCCGTTGATGATCTTCATGGCTTCTGCCTGGTCAAAGGGTTTGAACGCCTTGTGACATCTGGCCATCAGTGTCTTTGCGCGCACGGAGGTGAACCTGGCGTCGCCCTTGACAAGTCCGCTCGCAATGAGGAGGTTAGTGCCTTCCTCGTTCGGCTCTGCGATCAAGAGAGGCGAGACGCGAGCTAGAGCAGCTTTGGCCAGCAGTTCGAGTGCTAGGGCCGCCCACAAGGCTTGTTCATCGAACGACCTGTCGTCGTTGTCCATGGCCCGGTTAAGGAAGAGTTTCGCCTTCGTCCAAAGCGCCTCATGATCGAACGGCCTAGTCATGATGCCTCGTGGTTTAGGTGGAAACTGACCCGCTGGATTTCTCTATGCGGCTCGTCGACGGCAGAGGCCCGGGCATGCAGAACTCGACGATTGTCGATCAGAAGTACTTGACCTGGCTCGCTCCATGCGTGCTCGGTCGCGGAGGTCGCCGCTTCATCAAAGAACTGCACCGCCTGTCGCGCCCGCGCGTCGCAGGGCAACATGCAACCTGGATCGTAACGCAGGCGCCCGCTTGCGTAGGGCGTCGCGAAGAAGCTGTCGTTACCGCTGCTAATCAGAAAGACACCATGCAGTGCGTATACCGGCGTCCTCATGACATAGCGCCCGGAGTGCGTCCCGTTCCAGAGGTAGGTTGGCGTCGTACTGGTGGTTGCGCACGCAAGAACGACGATGTCGGGCGGTTGCGGCAAGTGTGCGCCGTCGGTATGAAGCGGCTGAGCCCCCTTGCCATACCGTGAGCTTAGAGAATTGGGTTCCGCATCAGCGGGGTCGACCGGGCGCAAGGTGGTAACGGCTGGGCCGCCGCGACGCGTTGGTATCTCAGTCCACCTGAGCATCGAGGCCTCACGTTGAACCTGAGCTATAGTCCCCGGGCCTGCGGCCCAACCCCTAGCTTGGCTCTCCCCGAGGAGAGCCTCCAACATCATCGCCATGCAACAGTATGTACTGGCATGGCGCTCGATTTTCCACCACTTTGAGGGTCCGATTTCTGGCACGACCGCGCGTCCAGCCCGTGAGCGTCCGGACACAGCCGCGGTTTGCGCGAGCTTCCGAGGGCCCGCCGCAGCCGGACCTCGGTGATCGTCCTGACGGTTCCACCACCAGTCCACGGTCAAGTCCAAGGTCCGTTGCAGCGCCTTGCTACCTCATGCGGTCGTTGGACTTCGCAGGGCGGGGAGGCCAAGGTCTGTCGTCCTGGTGATTCCGGCGAGGCGTTGTGTGTCGTCGCGTTTGTCTCGGAGGAATTTCAAGGTGAGGTCGAGTCCTTCGATCTCACCGAGCCAGCCTTGCTGTTCAGCCCGGGTTCGCCGGTTGATGAGGTCTTCTTCGAGTTCGTCAAGCCTCGGGATCATGTCCGGGCTGATGTGCAGCATCGGACAACGCAGGCAGGCGTGTTCGTGCTGGCATGGAGTTCCGTAAGGTCTCGCGCAGGACCCGAGTTCGACTTTGCGTTTGTCGAAGTGCTGCTCGAACTCCGCCCATTCTTCGCTTGTAACATCGCGGTATTCCTCAACTGGCCGCTTGGTGCGACGCTGCTGCAGGAAATCGTGGTAGTGACGAACGACGTCTTCCTCGAAGACCCCGACATAGGTTCTGGTTGTCTGGACGTTGAGGTGGCCGAGCAGGGCTGCGCCGATATGGATCGGAAGCCCGTTGTTGACCAGGTCGGTTGCGAACAATCTCCGAAAATCGTGAGGACTGAAGTTTGTTCTAGCAAATGCCGGGTGCGTTTCGGACAGATCTTCGCAGATCAGTTTGAGTCGACGGTGGACCGTGCTTCCGCTGATCACCACGAGCCGGGACCCGTATGGACGCTGGAAGAGAAATGGCATCGGTGCGGTCCAGATTTTTTCGTGGGAGTCATATCGCCTCGTCAACGGAACGGTCTTGTTGACCCTCGTGTGGCGCCGGACGATTGTCGCGATGACATGGAAAAGCTCGGCCGACATCGGGATCACTCGTTCCCGGTCGGCTTTCGACGGCGCGATAACGAGCAGGGCGATGACTTCGCCGTTGGGCCGTTCGTATTGCCGGATGCTGAGGTGCGTGAGTTCGGTCAGCTCCTCGATGCGGATGCCGCTCAAACGGAGCGTCTCGACGGCTGCCCAGTCCCAAAACGCAAGATCTTCTGCGGCGGTCAGGTCGATCCGCTTGCCGGTGGCCAGGTCCTCAACGCGGACGGGCTCGATTGCCTGATCCCTGTACTCGCGCTTGCTCTTGAGAATGTCGACTCTTCTATAGCTGGAGCCGTCGAACTCGAAGAGCTCGTTCGTTTCCTTTTCCTGTGCTGCGGCCAGGAGGTCGCGCGACCGCGTGTAGCGGCGCTCGACCTCTGCCACGAGGATGGGAAGCAGGGGTTGGCGGCTGCGGATGCGGTCGGCGGTGCGCTCGACCTGGCGGCGTCGGCGGCCGGCAAAGCCGCGGAGCTCGCCTGGTGCGATTGGGCTGGGCACTGCCCAGTGGGCCCAGCGTTCGGGTTCTTCAACGGCCCAGGTTTGCAGGTCCAGGTAGAGGGCCCGGACTGCGAGCAGTATGTGGTCGCAGTCCAGCCGTTCCTGGTCGCTGTTCTCCCGCAAGCGGATCAGTTCCCGCCATCGCAGGTAGGTGTCCTGGTCAAGCCGAAGGTCGGCTTGCCCAGGGTTGATCTGTTCGATCTTGGTCCAGAACAGACCCACGAGCGACAGGGCAAGCCCTCTGAGCGTGGAGTAGTCGCAGCCGCTGGCGCGGCGCCGATCGAGGTAGTCGATGAACAGCTGCCGGACCGCCTGATTGCGGATTGAGTAGTAGTCGACGAGCTCTTCCGTGCTGCGTTGCCCCACCAGCAGTGCGGCCTTCAACGTCGGCGGGGTGCCGTGGGAAAACATCCCCATCTCGTGGAGAACTTCCCAGGCCAGCTGCGACGGGATCCTGCTGCGCGTGTGATCGTTGTGCATGGTCAGCCCAAGTCGGCGACACTCCAGCGCGTAGTGCAAGACAGCTTCCGGAGTGATGTCGCACAACGCGACACCCTGCACTGTGAGCAAGCAAGTCACGTCAAACAGCGCGATCCGCTGATGGGTTCGGCGGACCGGAACTGCGGCGACTCGCCCGAAATACTCATCGAGCAGGCCGTCCCGTTGAGCTAGCGCGAATGCTTCGGGGTAGCGCCCGAACGTGTTGGAACGAAACGCCGGCAGTGAGGGCCGGAGGACACGCATAACCAGCAGGGTCCGCAAACCAGTCGAAGCATTCCTGCGTTCGTTGTCGCTGGTGAAGAGATCTCGGACTGGCCGGCCGGGTTCGTCCAGCCCGGAGGCGATCCAGCGCTCCTGCCAGGTGTCGCCAGGAAATCGTTCAAGCCAATCCAGGATCATGCGGGCGCTGCGAACGTACTGCTCCGGTTTGGTCCCGGAGCCGACCGGTTGCGTGCGAACCAGGTCGACGATTTCCGGCGCCGTGGCACTCGACAGATTGCCAAACGGTCCTGGCGGTATCGAGGGTGGTTCGGCCGGCGCGGGCGTAAGTTCACGCGGCACCAATCGGCTCGACGAGGTGGGCATAGATGCAGGTCGGCGACGGCCCCGCATCGGGTGGGACATGGCCGTGCCGTTGAGAGCTTCAACCACCGAACACCGCCGCAAGATCCGCCGGGTCGTAACCGGCCGCGGGCTTCCGCTCGGGGCGAGGACGTTCATAATGGTCCGTTAGCTTGTCGAACATGTCTTCGACCCGAACCCGCAAATACGTGCCCGTGGTGTCCAGGTGCGCGTGCCGCAGAATCGCCTGAACTTCGACCAGCGTCAGCCCCGGATCATTAGCCATTCGAGTGGCAGCCGTGTGCCGCAGGTCGTGCAACGTCCAATTCGCACCCAGTAGCTCGTTGGCACGTTGCACTACGCGCCTCATCGCCCAGTAGGTCAACGGCCGTTCCGGTCCGCGACGTGTGCGCCACAACGGTGTTCCTGGAGCTGGAGGGCCGCACTTATCCAGATACCGCGCCAGATAGACGAACGCCTTCGGGCTCGCTGGGATCGCTTGCCTCAGTCGCGTCCCCTTTGACACCACATAGATGAGCCTCGCCGACCAATCCACGTCTTCCGGCCGGACGGCCAACAGTTCAGATGCCCGCGCTGCCGAACTCACATAGAACAACAGCAACGATCGATCGCGGTCACATCCCATCGCGTCAAACAGCTCTTCCCACTGTTTGTCAGGAATCGACCGCGGAAGCTGCTCAGGAACCGCCTGCCGCAACCGCGCTCGACGGATCGCCGGAGCAGGTTCCAGTGGGCTACGGTGCCGTAGTCGACCACAGTCCGGCGACTCCGGAATAGGATTGATCACCGGACCACGACCAAAATGCGCGTGAAAGGCATAGAAGCTGCGAATCACCGACAGTGCATGGTTGATGGTCCTCGGCGCGTAGCCGTCGCCCAGTTCGCGCTTTCCGGTCTTCGGATTCACTGAACCCGGCTGAGGCGACGACGAATACCGCCTGCGTCGCTGAGGATTCGACGCGGTCCGCAGCCATCCCACCATCGAAACCACGTGCGACTCCGCCGCGCAGGACCACTCGACATCGAGAAACCAGAGAACCCGGAACCATCGGAGCAAGTCATACGCATAGCTCCGGCACGTTCTAGGACTGCAATCACCAACCAGCAGGTCCATCAAGTATGTGCTGACCGGCTCGACTTCATTTCCGTCGGCATCGATCACCCGAAAAGGGAGCCGACCTTCCCCCGCGACCACCCCGCCAACCCGAGGGGGCTCGACCAGCCCATCCCTCAGTGCGGCCTCTCCGTCTTCCACGCATCGCCTCCACAGTGGGCGCCCAACGAGGGCGTGATCATCTCACCGTGGTGCAGTCAACAGTACGGAAGCCGCGGATCGCGTTCAGCTCCCGGTGCAGGTCCCTGCGCTTCCCGGAGTAGTGCGGGAAGGCGGCGTGCAGCGACTTGTGCCAGAACTCCCGGTCGTAGCTGTGGCCGCGGCTGACCAGCGACACCCAGAACCCGAGCGTGAGCCTCGCGACGACGTCGTCCGGTGCCGCCGGGCGCCCCTTCCGCTCGGCCTGCCCGGAGCGGGCCTTGGCGACCATGGCCCGGCCGTTGGCGTCGAGCGGCGCGGCGTCCCACCAGTGGTCGGTCCGGTAGTGGGCGCGCAGGGCGTCGTGCATCGCGTTGCGCAGCGCCACCTCGCACCAGTGCAGCGGCGCGTAGAAGGCGGCGCACACGTCGAGGTTCCACTGGTAGAGCGCCCAGGCGGCGTCCGGATCGCCGTCCGCGCCCGCGAGGTAGGGCCGCAGGCGTGCCGCGGACAGCGCCTCGTACAGCCAGGCCTCCGGCCGCGCTCCAGGTTCCGTGATCAACGCTGGTCTCCTCCGGTGAGCTGTGGTAGCGTACGGGTCGTACGCCCCGGGTCCGCCTCTGCTTCGCATGCCGCCCGGGCCTTCTGCTGCTCAGGCTTTGTTGCTGCTCAGGCTCCGGTCCTCGCGCCGCTCGGGGCGCGGGTCGTCGTGAGCAGCGTGCCGGTCACCCTCCGCTGCGCGGCGATCACTTCCCGATGCCGGATCCCGGTTGCGCGCTCGGCTACCATGTCGATATGAGCACCGCCCGTACGCTGCTCCTTCCGAGGCCGCGTTGACCGACCGCTGACGGCGGATCGACGCGGCTACCCCTCACGCCCGGCAGGGCTGGGGGTTTTGCTTTTCCGGCAGGCGGCACACTGAGGGCGATTTTTCCGCGCGTTCGGGCGACCAGGGAAGGACGCAGACGATGACTGGCCAGGAAGACGGCGCGACGACCGGCGGCGAGGAAGCCCCGCGGTTCCGCTACACCGCGGAGACCGCCGCCGAGATCGAGCAGCGGTGGCAGCGCCGCTGGGAGGAACGCGGCACGTTCCACGCACCGAACCCGGTCGGTTCGCTCGCCGGCGAGGTCCCGGACGACAAGCTGTTCATCCAGGACATGTTCCCGTACCCCTCGGGCAGCGGGCTGCACGTCGGGCACCCGCTGGGCTACATCAGCACCGACGTCTACGCGCGGTTCCACCGGATGCTGGGTCGCAACGTGCTGCACACGATGGGCTTCGACTCGTTCGGGCTGCCCGCCGAGCAGTACGCGGTGCAGACCGGCACCCACCCGCGCACCACGACCGAGGCCAACATCGAGCGGTACCTGGCGCAGATCCGCCGGCTGGGCCTGGGGCACGACGAGCGCCGCCGGATCGCCACCACCGACATCCCGTTCTACCGCTGGACCCAGTGGATCTTCCTGCAGATCTTCCACTCCTGGTACGACACCGAGGCCGACGGCGGGCGCGGCCGGGCCCGGCCGATCAGCGCGCTGGTCGAGCAGTTCGCCACCGGTGAGCGCGCCACCCCGGACGGCACGCCGTGGGGCGAGCTGACCGACGAGCAGCAGCGCCGGGTGGTCGACTCCTACCGGCTGGCCTACCTGTCCGAGGCCCCGGTGAACTGGGTTCCCGGCCTGGGCACCGTGGTGGCCAACGAGGAGGTCACCGCCGAGGGCCTGAGCGAGCGCGGCAACTTCCCGGTGTTCCGCCGCAACCTCAAGCAGTGGATGATGCGGATCACCGCCTACGCCGACCGCCTGGTCGACGACCTGGACCGGCTGGACTGGCCGGAGAAGGTCAAGACCATGCAGCGGAACTGGATCGGTCGCTCGCAGGGCGCCAACGTCGAGTTCCCGCTGGACGGCTCCGCGGACCGCATCGAGGTGTTCACCACCCGCCCGGACACGCTGTTCGGCGTGACCTACATGGTGCTGGCGCCGGAGCACCCGCTGGTCGACGAGCTGACCGCCGCGGCGTGGCCGGCCGACGTCGACGGGCGCTGGACCGGCGGCGCGGCGACCCCCGCGGAGGCCGTCGCGGCGTACCGGCGGGACGCCTCGATGAAGTCCGACCTGGACCGCCAGGAGAACAAGGTCAAAACGGGCGTGTTCACCGGCGCCTGGGCGACCAACCCGGTCGACGGGCGGCAGATCCCGGTGTTCATCGCCGACTACGTGCTGATGGGCTACGGCACCGGCGCGATCATGGCGGTGCCCGGCGAGGACGCCCGGGACTGGGACTTCGCGCACGCCTTCGGGTTGCCGGTGGTGCGCACCGTGCAGCCGCCGGAGGACTTCGACGGCGGCGCCTTCACCGGCGAGGGCCCGCGGATCAACTCGGCCAACCCGGCGGCCGGGCTGGACCTGGACGGGCTGGACCTGGCCGACGCCAAGAAGACGGTGATCGCCTGGCTGGAGGACCGCGGTCACGGCCGCGGGACCGTCCAGTACAAGCTGCGCGACTGGCTGTTCGCCCGGCAGCGCTACTGGGGCGAGCCGTTCCCGATCGTCTACGACGAGCACGGCGTGCCGCGCGGTGTGCCGGAGGACCAGCTCCCGGTGGTGCTGCCCGACGTCGACGACTACTCGCCGCGCACCTTCGACCCGGAGGACGCCGACACCCTGCCGGAACCGCCGCTGTCCAAGGCGACCGACTGGGCCGAGGTGGAGCTGGACCTGGGCGACGGGCTGCGGCGCTACCAGCGCGACACCAACGTGATGCCGCAGTGGGCCGGTTCCTGCTGGTACCAGCTCCGCTACGTCGACCCGGACAACGACCAGCGGTTCGTCGACCCGGACAACGAGCGCTACTGGATGGGCAAGCGCCCGGCCGAGCACGGCGCCGACGACCCGGGCGGGGTGGACCTCTACGTCGGCGGCGTGGAGCACGCGGTGCTGCACCTGCTGTACTCCCGGTTCTGGCACAAGGTGCTCTACGACCTGGGCCTGCTGTCCTCGGAGGAGCCCTACCGGCGGCTGTACAACCAGGGCTACATCCAGGCCTACGCCTTCACCGACGCGCGCGGCGTCTACGTGCCCGCCGAGCAGGTGGAGGAGCGCGGCGGGAGGTTCTTCTTCCAAGGCGAGGAGGTCCAGCGCGAGTACGGCAAGATGGGCAAGAGCCTGAAGAACGCCGTCTCCCCGGACGAGATGATCGACAGCTACGGCGTGGACACGCTGCGGCTCTACGAGATGTCGATGGGCCCGGTGGAGGCGTCCCGGCCGTGGGTGACCAAGGACGTGGTCGGCTCGCACCGGTTCCTGCAGCGGTTGTGGCGCAACGCGGTCGACGAGCAGTCCGGTGCGCTCAAGGTCGGTGACGTCGAGCCGGACGAGGAGTCGCTGCGCGCGCTGCACAAGACCGTCGCCGGGGTCCGGGAGGACTACGCCGAGCTGCGCTTCAACACCGCGGTGGCCAAGCTGATCGAGTTCAACAACCGGATCACCAAGGCCTACGCGGGTCAGGACGCCACGCCGCGCGCCCTGGTGGAGCCGCTGGTGCTGATGGTCGCCCCGCTGTCCCCGCACCTGGCCGAGGAGCTGTGGGAGCGGCTGGGCCACGGCGAGAGCCTGGTGCACGCGCCGTTCCCGGTCGCCGACGAGCGCTACCTGGTCGAGGACACCGCGGAGTACCCGATCCAGGTCAACGGCAAGGTGCGGTCGCGGGTCGTGGTGCCCGCCTCGGCCGACCAGGACGCGGTGAAGACCGCGGCGCTGGCCGACGAGAAGATCGCCGCCGCGCTGGAGGGCAAGGAGCCGCGCAAGGTGATCGTCGTGCCAGGACGCCTCGTCAACGTCGTCGCTTGATTTTTCCGGTGTTGTGGTCGTTTTGCCTGGCGGTGCCGGTGCCGTGCGCGGGGTAAGGCGGAAGCGGCTTTCGCCGCTTGCCTGACGGGAGTTAAGTCAGCTCGCGGGTTCGGCGGAAGCGGCTGCGCCGCTTGCGTGGGCGGTGCGTTTCTCTTTTTCGAGGTGAGGGGCACCCTTGTCCGAGTTGCTTGGGCAAGGGTGCCCCTCACTCATGTCGACAACGGGTGACGCCCGTTCGGGAGCGGTCGCGCGGGGTGGTTCTCGTTCGATCACGGGGTACTCCCCGGTGCTGCCCGGGCGGGTGCGGTGTTCCGTTCGGCGGTGGCGAGCCAGGTCACGTGGCGGGGTTACCCGCCGGTAACTACGCTCGGGGTCACGGCACCGACTGGCGTGGAGGCGGGCAGATGGACATCCCGAAGACCCCGAGCGGGTTCGACGCGGCGGAGCTCTCGGCGCTGCTGGACGGCCGGTGGGCCGGAGTCCGCGCCGAGGTCCGCGAGGCGCTGGCCGGCCTCGACCTCTCCCCCGGCGACGACCTCGACACCGAGGCGCACCGGGCGCGGACGCTGGAGCAGCTCGGCATGGTCGCCCGGTCCGGCGCCATCGACCACGGCTTCCCCGCCGAGCACGGCGGTCGGGGCGACGTCGGCGGTTCGGTGGTGGCGCTGGAGATGCTGCCCGGCAACCTGTCGCTGATGGTCAAGTCCGGCGTGCAGTGGGGCCTGTTCGGCGGGGCGGTCGTCGCGCTGGGCACCGAGCGCCACCACGAGCGGTACCTGCACGACATCATGCGGCTGGAACTGCCCGGCTGCTTCGCGATGACCGAGAGCGGCCACGGCTCCGACGTGCAGCGCCTGCGCACCACCGCGACCTACGACCCGGACGCCGGGGAGTTCGTGGTGCACACCCCGCACGAGGCGGCCCGCAAGGAGTACATCGGCAACGCCGCCCGGGACGGCCGGATGGCGGTGGTGTTCGCCCAGCTCATCACCGGCGGCAAGGGCCACGGCGTGCACGCGCTGATGGTGCCGCTCCGCGACGCCGAGGGCCGCCCGATGCCCGGCGTGCACATCGAGGACACCGGGCGCAAGGCCGGGCTCAACGGCGTGGACAACGGCCGGATCACCTTCGACCGGGTGCGGGTGCCGCGCGAGGCGCTGCTCAACCGCTACGGCGACGTCGAGCCGGACGGCACCTACCGCAGCCCGATCGCCGGGGCCAACAAGCGGTTCTTCACCATGCTCGGCACCCTGATCCGGGGCCGGATCGCGGTGTCCGGCACCGCGGGCGGCGCCACCAAGCTCGCGCTGGAGATCGCGCTGCGCTACGGCGACACCCGCCGCCAGTTCCCCCGGCCGGGCACCGACGAGGAAGCGGTGCTGCTGGACTACCGGGGTCACCAGCGCAAGCTGCTGCCCGCGCTGGCGCGCACCTTCGCGCTGCACTTCGCCCAGGAGGACCTGGTCTCGACGCTGCACGACGTGCAGGGCGGTGGGGACGAGCGCGCCCAGCGCGCCCTGGAGTCGCGCGCCGCCGGGATCAAGGCGCTGTCCACCTGGCACGCGACCGCCACCATCCAGGCCTGCCGCGAGGCGTGCGGCGGCGCGGGGTACATCGCGGAGAACCAGCTCGCCGGGCTCAAGGCCGACACCGACGTGTTCACCACGTTCGAGGGCGACAACACCGTCCTGCTGCAACTGGTCGCCAAGGGCCTGCTGACCGGCTACAAGGACCAGTTCGGGGACCTGAGCCCGCTGGGCATGGTCCGGTTCGTCGCCGACCGGTTCGTCGGCGCGGTCGCCGAGCGCACCGCGGCGCGGTCGCTGGTGCAGCGGTTGATCGCCGCCGCGCCGGGCAAGGACGACGAGGACGTCATCTTCGACCGGGGCTGGCAGCTCGCGATGTTCGACGACCGGGAAAAGCACGTCCTCGACGGGCTCGGCCGCCGGTTGCGCGGGGCCGGGAGCGACGACGCCTTCGAGGTGTTCAACAACGCGCAGGACCACGTGCTGCACGCGGCCCGGGTGCACGTCGAGCGGTCGGTGCTGGAGTCGTTCGTCGCGGCGATCGACCGGTGCCGGGACCGCGACGTCGCGGCGGTGCTGGAGCGGCTGTGCGACCTGTTCGCGCTGTCGGCGATCGAGCAGGACCGGGGCTGGTTCCTGGAGCACGAGCGGATCACCCCGCGCCGGTCGAAGTCGATCACGGCGGCGGTCAACGCGCTGTGCGGCGCGCTGCGCCCGCACGCCGTGGAGCTGGTCACCGCCTTCGGCGTGCCGCGGCAGTGGCTGACCGCCCCCATCGCGACGGGCGCGGAGGAGCGCAGGCAGCGGGAGATGCGCGAGCACGACACCGCATCCCCGACCGGGTGATCTTTTTCCAGGTGAGGGGCACCTTCATCCGGCATAGTCGGATGAAGGTGCCCCTCACTCACCACCCCTTCGAGTGGTGCGGGACGTCAGTCGGACCCGGTGAAGTCGAGCTCGTAGTCGTCGGGTTCGAGGGCGCCGGGCCACTCCAGCCGGTAGCGCGTGTACTGCACCACCTGCCCGATGCGCTCGGTGTCGCGCAGGGTGATCCAGACGCCGGGGATGTGGTCGGTGCGCCCGTCCTCGCGCTCGACCACGGCGGTCCCGAGGGCCTCGGCGCGGTCGGAGTCCCAGCGCTGCCAGCGGAGTTCGGTGAGCCGCAGGTCGCCCGGCCCCTCTTCGTCGGGGGCCGGGGGGACGAACTCGGTGGGCCACCGGACGGTCTCGATCGCCGGACCGACGGGCGCGTAGCTGCGGACGAACACGTCCGGGGCGAAGGCCGCGTCGGTCACGCCCGGGCGCTCCTCGGCGTCCCACCCGGGATCGGCCGTGACCACCCCGGTGACCAGCACCGCCGCTCCGAGCGCCGCCGCGACCGCCGGGCGCGTCCAGTCGCCGATCACTGCCGTCCTCCAGTCGTTGGCCGGGCCCGCCCCGGGAGGCCCCCGGGAATCGATCCGGGGGCATCGTTCCAGCTGGGACCACTTTCGAGCCCGGTCTCATGGTAGCGCTCAGCTGACCGCGCATCACCGAGGGCGACGGTGCCCGTTCAGGGCAGTCCGATCTCGTGCGCGAGCTCGTGCAGCATCGAGTCGAAGAGCTGGTCGGCGTGCTTGAGGTCGAACGGGAAGCGGCCGAACACCTCCAGCGCGACGTGCCCGTAGAGCCGCACCCACCAGCGCAGCAGGAAGTACACCGCGTGCGGTCCCAGCGCCTCGGGCGGGACCTCGATGCCCTGGTCGGAGAACGCGGTGGCCAGCACCTCCTGCTGGGCGCTGAGGTCGGGCAGGGCGAACCCGGGTTCGCTGGGCGCGACGGTCGGCTGGGCGGCCATGAACGGGCCGACGATGCCCAGGAAGACCTCGGCGAACCGGTCCTGCGCGCCGTCGCGCACCTGGCCCGCGGGGCTGGCGAAGACCAGCGTGAACTCCTCCGGGTGGGCCAGCGCCCAGCGGCGGAACGCCCGGCAGACCGCGAACACCTTGTCCATGAACTCCTCGCCGGCCGGGCCGACGTGGGTGTGCAGCTCGGCGGCGAGGTCGGTGCAGATGTCGTCGCAGAGCTGGCGGAGCAGCTCCTCGCGGGAGTCGTAGTAGCGGTAGAGCGCGGGCGCGGTGATGCCGAGCTCGCGGGCGATGGCGCGCAGGGTCACGGCTTCCCGGCCGTGCTCGACGAGCAGCGCCCGGGCGTGCTGGCGGATCTCCTGCTCGGTCTCGGCGCGCATCCGCTCCCGGCGGGTGAGCTCGGTCATGCCTTCCTCCGTTGAATGCTGAAGCGGATTCGCGTCAGTACAGTGTGCAGGGTAAACGGCGTTCACCTTTGTTGACGGCGTTTACCGAACCGTAACCCGTTCGGGTCAGTCACTGGAGGACAAGTCATGTTCGCGTCCTGGGGATCGTTCGCCTTCCGGCATCGCCGCGTGGTGCTGATCGCCATCCTCCTCGCCGTCATCGGAGGCGGTACGTGGGGCCTCGGCGTCTTCGACCGGATGAGCCAAGGCGGCTACGAAGCCCCGGGCAGCGAGGCGGTGGCCGCCGCCGACCTCGCCGAGCAGGCCCAGGGAACCAGCGGTGACCTGGTCGTGGTGTACCAGGCGCCCGACGGCCGCACCATCGACGAACCCCAGTACGCCCAGGACATCAACCGCGTCCTCGGCGACCTGCCCCCGGACGCGGTCAGCGGGGTCACCTCCTACTGGCAGCTCCCCGCTCCCCAGCTCGCCAACGACGACCGCACCGCCGGGATCGCCTCCGTCGAACTAGCCGGGGCGGACATGGCGGCCAAGACGGCCTCCTACGAGAAGGTCGCCGACTCCTTCGAGGTGGCGGGGCTGGACAGCCACGTCGCGGGGATGATCCCGATGCAGGCCTCGGTGGAGGAGCACGCCACCTCCGACCTGGTGATGGCCGAGGCGGTGTCGCTGCCCATCACGCTGGTGCTGCTGGTGCTGATCTTCGGCGGTCTGGTCGCCGCTTCGCTGCCGGTGCTGGTCGGCGGGCTGGCCGTGTTCGGCTCGCTGGGCCTGCTGCACCTGGTGTCGCTGTTCTCCGACGTCAACGTCTTCGCCGTCAACGTGGCCAGCCTGCTCGGACTGGGGCTGGCGATCGACTACGGCCTGTTCATCGTCGGCCGGTTCCGCGAGGAGATGTCCACCGGGATGGCCACCGGCGAGGCGGTGCGCCGCTCGGTGGCCAGCGCCGGGCGCACCGTGGCCTTCTCGGCGACCCTGCTGGTCATCGCGCTGGGCGGGCTGACCCTGTTCCCGCAGAGCTTCCTCAAGTCGCTGGCCTACGGCGGCATGGCCGCGGTGGGGCTGGCCGCCGTCATCTCGCTGACCGTGCTGCCCGCGATGCTGGGGATGCTCGGCCACCGGATCGACAAGCTCGCCGTGCCGTGGCGCAAGAACCGCCCGGCCACCGACGACAACGGCTGGTCCCGGTTCGCCACCAAGGTGATGAAGCGCCCGCTGCTCACCGCCGTCCCGATCGTCGCGGTGCTCGGCGTGCTCGCCGCCCCGTTCTTCAACGTGCAGTTCGGCACCCCGGACGAGCGGATGCTGCCCGAGGGCGACCCGTCCCGGCAGGCCATCGAGACGCTGCGCGCCGAGTTCCCGGCGATGAGCGACAACGGCATCCAGGTGGTGCTCGACGGCACCGCCGCACCCGCCGACGTGCAGCGCTTCACCCAGGACGTCGGCGCGATCGACGGCGTGACCCAGGTGGCGCCGAGCGCCCAGCAGGGCGAGGTCACCGTGCTCTCCGCCGGGATCCAGGGCGACCCCTACGGCGACCAGGCCAACGCCGCGGTCGAGGCGATCCGCGACCTGCCCGCCCCGGCGGGCAGCGAGGTGCTGGTCGGCGGCCCGACCGCGCTGAACGTGGACAGCCTCCAGGCCACCGCCGAGGCGCTGCCGCTGGTGGCGGCGGTGCTGATCGGCGCGACGCTGGTGCTGATGTTCTTCGCCTTCGGGTCGATCCTGCTGCCGGTCAAGGCCGTGGTGATGAGCGCGCTCAGCCTGCTCGCCACCTTCGGCGTGCTGACCTGGATCTTCGTCCAGGGCCACGGGGCCGAGCTGATCGGCGTCACGCCGTCGCCGCTGGAGGTCGGCATCGTGGTGCTGATGGCCTCGGTGGTGTTCGGGTTGTCCACCGACTACGAGGTGTTCCTGCTGTCCCGGATGGTCGAGGCCCGGGCGGGCGGCGCCTCCACGGAGGAGGCGGTCCGCGTCGGGTTGTCGCGCACCGGCCGGATGATCACCGCCGCCGCGCTGCTGCTCATCGTGGTCACCGGCGCGTTCGCCTTCTCCCAGGTCACCATCATGCGGTTCGTCGGCATCGGGATGATCTTCGCGCTGGCGCTGGACGCGACCGTGGTGCGGATGATTCTGGTGCCCGCGGTGTTGAAGCTGATGGGCCGGTCCGCGTGGTGGGCGCCGGGCCCGTTGCAGCGGATGCAGCAGAAGGCGGGTATCCACGAGTCCGAGGACCAGCGGGAGCTGGAATCGGTGCGGTGACGCCCGCGGACTAGGAGGACAGCATGGCCAGCGAAGTGATCGTCTACACCCGACCGGGATGCCCGTTCTGCATGTCGCTGCGGTCCGGGCTCCGCCGCCGGGAGCTGTCCTTCACCGAGGTCGACATCTGGCGGGAAGCCGAGGCGGCGGCGGTGGTGCGGTCCATCGCCGACGGCAACGAGACGGTGCCGACCGTGGTGGTCGACCGCGATGCGCAGCGCCGGTGGCAGGCGGTCAACCCGTCGGCCGCCGAGGTGCTCGACGCGGTCGCCGAGCACGCGCCGGAACTCGTCCCGGCGCAGCGGCCCGGACCGGTGCGCGGCGCGCTGGACGCGCTCGGGCTGCGCAAGAAGGAGAACTAGCCCGCCGACAGCGGTGCTCCCGGGGAACGTCCCTCGGGGGCACCGCTGTTTCGGTCGGTTTGGGGACCCTTCGGTCTGGGGACCCGGGCCGCGGGGTCCACCGTGCTCGGGGTGTCGCCGTGGACCGGCCGCACGGGGGGCGTTGCGGCCGGCCCACAGCTCGGTTGCGATCGTCGGTGGCGCGATACCGGCGAGCAGCAACCACTTCAGTTTGACGCGCGGCGGGCCCAAAAAGATCCACGTCGACCGTCAAGTTCGCTCGAACGGTGGACCCCCGGGCGTAGGCCGCGATCCTCCACTGTGGCCGTGCGCTGCGGTTTCGCCGATATCGCCGCCATCATCGGGTGGACGGGTCGGAGGGGTCCTCGGCGTACGGTCCGGGGTCGGCGAAGCTGGTGTCCACCGGCTCGCCGGGAACCGGGTCGGGTCGCGCCGCGGTGGTCGGTGGAGGCAACCGGTCGGCTCCGCGGGCGCCGGTGCGCGGTCGCGGGTCACCGGGGCGCCGGTCGTCGGAAGCGGACATGACCAGCAGCGCGGTGAGCGCGGCCCGGAGCCGGTCGCCTGCTGCGCGGGGGTCGGTGAGCGGTGCGTTCATCGTCAAGGTCATGGCCCCAAGGGTGCTGTTCGACCGTTCTGGCCGGATCCGTACGGCTACTCACTTGTTACTCAGCAGTAATCGCGGACGTTGCGACGATCGAGCGACGTAGGAACCACTTCGGCGGCGGAGGGTGACCACGGGAGGGCCGCTGGTGCAGTCGATCGGTGCAGCACTGCCTACGATCGCCCCATCGGCCCGTTGAGGGGAGTATGGTCTAGACCATGTCGCGTTGGACTGGTGTCGGAGTGAGCCCGGGGCGCGCCTCCGGGCCGATCGCCCGGGTCGCCGAGCCGCTGCCGGAACCCGCTGCCCACCCGGAACCCGCGGACCCGGCCGCCGAGGCGGCCCGCATCCGCCCGGCCGCCGAGGAGGTCGCCGACGCGCTGTTCCAGCGCGCCGCGCGGGTCACCGGCGAAGCCAAGGCGGTGCTGGAGACGACCGCCGCGATGGCCCTCGACCCGGCGCTGACCGCCCAGGCCGAGAAGCTCGTCACCGGGCGCGCGCTGCCCGCCCCGCGCGCCGTCTACGAGTCCGCCAACGGGTTCGCCGACGGCCTCGCCGCCGCGGGCGGCTACCTGGCCGAGCGGGTCCGCGACGTGCACGACGTGCGCGACCGGATCATCGCCGCGCTGCTCGGCGCCACCCCGCCCGGCGTGCCCGACCTGGACCGGCCCAGCGTGCTGGTGGCCCGCGACCTGGCCCCCGCCGACACCGCCGACCTCGACCCCGGGCAGGTGCTCGCGCTGGTCACCGCCGAGGGCGGCCCGACCAGCCACACCGCGATCCTGGCGCGTTCCCTGGGCATCCCGGCCGTCGTCGCGGTCCGCGGCCTGCTCGCCGAGACCGGCGCGGTGGGCGCGGTCGTCGACGGGTCCACCGGCGCCGTGGAGCTCTCCGCCGAACCGGTGCCGACCCGCGCCGCCGAGCCAGCCGCCGACGCCGACTGGGACGGCACCGGCCGCACCGCCGACGACCGGCCGGTCGGCATCCTCGGCAACGTCGGCGCGGCGGGCGACGCCCGCGCGGCGGTCGCGGCGGGCGCGGGCGGCGTGGGGCTGTTCCGCACCGAGTTCTGCTTCCTGGCCGCCATCGAGGAGCCCGGCGAGGACGTCCAGCGCGCCGCCTACGCCGAGGTGCTCGCGCCGTTCGCGGGCAAGCCGGTGGTGGTCCGCACCCTCGACGCGGGGGCCGACAAGCCGCTGCCGTTCCTGGACATGGGGACCGAACCGAACCCGGCGCTGGGCGTGCGCGGACTGCGCGTGGCGCGGGACCGGACCGACGTGCTCGACCGCCAGCTCAGCGCCATCGCCGGTGCCGCCGCCGACAGCGGCGCGCAGGTCTCGGTGATGGCGCCGATGGTCTCCACCGCCGAGGAGGCCGCCTGGTTCGCCGCGCGGGCCCGCGCCGCCGGGATCGACCGGGCCGGGGTGATGATCGAGGTGCCCGCCGCCGCGCTCACCGCCGCCGAGGTGCTCGCCGAGGTCGACTTCGTCAGCCTCGGCACCAACGACCTGGCGCAGTACGTCTTCGCCGCCGACCGGATGGCCGGGGCGCTGGCCGAGCTCGGCGACCCGTGGCAGCCCGCCCTGCTGCGGCTGATCGGGGTGGTCGGCCGGGCCGGCGCCGAGGCGGGCAAGCCGGTGGGCGTCTGCGGCGAGGCCGCGGCCGACCCGCTGCTGGCCGGGGTCCTCGCCGGGCTCGGGGTCACCAGCCTGTCGATGACCGCCTCGGCGATCCCCGCGGTCGGCGCGGCCGTGCGCGCGCACCCGATGGCCGCGCACCGCGCCGCCGCCGAGGCCGCGCTCGCCGCCCCGTCCCCCGCCGCCGCCAAGGAGGCCGCCGCGGCGGCCCTCGCCTGAGCTCCGCACCCGGAGCGCATCCCCGGGCGCATCACGGTGCGCCCGGATCCTCCTCCTGGATGAAGTCGTTCAGGCGCACGAGGACCCGGATCTGCGCGCGGTTGTACAACTGCACCACGGCCTCGGCCATCGTCCGCTCGGCGTGCTGCGCCCCGCGCGGCGCGTCGGCCCCGGGGTTCTTCACCCACGGGTGCTGCTCGCGCCTGCTGCGGACGACCGGTGCCATGCGCGCGGCGAGGCGGTCGATCGCGGCCTCGTCGGCGTCCGCGGGCAGCGCTTCGAACTCGTCGTCCAGCTCGTCGGGTTCGCTCAGCAGTTCGCGGAACCCCTCGACGGACCGCTCGCTGAGCACGGTCGAGTAGACCATCAGCAGGGATCGCTGCCGATCGGTGAGGGCGCGGGAGAACGGGGCGAACGCGGGCGGGACGTAGGCCGGGGCGCGGTGGCGCAGGATGACGGCCAGTTCCGCCCGCACCCGGTTGAGCCGCTCGACCGTCGCCGCCAGCTCCCGGTCCAGCACGCGGATCGCCTCGTCCGGGTCGTCGTCGGCCCGGCCCATCGACGCGACCTCCGACAGCGGGACCCCCAGATCGCGCAACCGCGTGATCTGCAGCAGGCGGACCAGGTGCGCCACCTCGTACTGCTTGTAGCCGTTGGCCGTCCGCTCCGGCACCTCCAGCAAGCCGATCTCGTGGTAGTACCGAACGGCCTTCACCGTGGTGCCCGCGAGCTCGGCGACCTGCTGAGTGCTCCACGCCACGCGATGCCTCCTCTTCCGCCGCTCCCGCGCCCCGCGCGGATCCGCAGTCCACACCCTGCCCGGGGGCAGGGTCAAGCCGCAGGTCCGCCGGTCGGTGTTGACCCTGCCCCGAGGGCAGGCCCTGGAATGAGGCGCACCGGCCGCGCCAGGCCGGCCACCGACCTTCGCGAACGGACTCGGAGCCCGAAGTGATCACGAATCGGAAGCAGCGCGGGGCGGCGAAGCGGATCAAGCGCGGGAACGGGCGTCCGCTGAAGCGCTTCCGCTGGTGGCAGCCGCTCTCCCGCGCGCTGTTCTACCTCCCCTCGACCGACGATGCCGGACGTCGCGCGGTCTACGCCGTCGACGTCCGCCACTGGCAGCAGGTCATGACGGAGAACGGCGAGGGCAAGGCCCACCTCTACCTCGACGGGAGGCATCACGCCGTGTCCGCGCTCCCCGCGGCCTTCCCCGTGCCGGGCGGGGCGATCGAGGTGGAATCGACGGCGTTCGGGCTCAAGCGCTGCCACTACGTGACCGCCGGGGGCGAGGCGCACCAGCTCACCCCGGACGCGCGTTCGGCGGAGGGGCGTCGCACCCGCCTCGACCGCGAGCACCCGGCGCTGAGCCGCTCGATCGGGACGTTGTCGCTGCTCCTGCTGATCGTGCCGATCGTCCTCGTCATCCCGCAGGTCGCCGAGGCGGTCTCGCACGTGCCGCCGGTGGCCCAGCGCTTCGGCACCTTCACCTCGCCCGTCGACCTGCCGCTCTGGTCCAACATCGTGCTCGGGCTCTGCGCCTCGACCTCCAGCGTGGAGCGGGCGACGCGGCTGCGCTGGAACGCGCTGCTCGACGGCAGCAGCCTGACCGGCCACCGAGCGGTCAGCTCTCCTCGTCCTCCTCGTCGTTGTCCAACCCGTGCTCGATGGCGTAGCGGGCCAGCTCGACCCGGTTGTGCAGCTGGAGCTTGCGCAGCGTGGACTGCACGTGGTTCTCCACGGTCCGGTGCGAGATGCTCAGCTTCTTGGCGATCTGCCGGGCGGTCAGGCCCTTGGCCACCAGCCGCAGCACCCCGGTCTCCCGGTCGGTGAGCTGCGGCGCCTGCGCCGAGGAATCCGGGGTGGCCGACATCCGCCGGTACTCGCCCAGCACCAGGCCCGCCAGGCCCGGGGTGAACACCGCGTCCCCGTCGGCGGTGCGCTGCACGGCGTCGACGAGCTCGGCCGCCGAGGCGGACTTCACCAGGTAGCCCGACGCGCCGGCCTTCACGGCCTCCAGCACGTCGTTGTGCTCGCCGCTGGCCGACAGCACCAGCACCCGGGTGCCCGGGATCTCCTGGGTGATCTGCCAGGTCGCGGCGACCCCGGAGCTCTCGCCGAGGTTGAGGTCCATCAGCACCACGTCCGGCGTGACGGTCCGCGCGATGCGCAGCGCGGCGGCGGCGCCACCGGCGGTGGCGCGCACGTCGAAGCCGCGCTCGGAAAGGTCGCGGGCCACTCCGTCCCGCCACATCGGGTGGTCGTCCACCACCATCACCGAGACGGTGGGCTGGGTCATCGTCGTCCTCCTCCTTCGCGGCAGCCGGCCGGGCGCGGTACCCGTACCTCCCACTCGGTCCCCTCGCCCGGGGCCGTGTCGAGCTCCACCGTGCCGCCCATCGCCGCCGCGCGTCCGCGGATCGACTGGGCCACCCCCATCCGGCCCTCCTCGGCGGCCTGGTCGAGCCTGCCCTGCGGAATTCCCGGACCGTCGTCCCGGATCGTCAGCGCCACCTCGTCGGGCAGCTCCTCCAGGAACACCCACGCGCGGGCCGATTCGCCGGCGTGGCGCGCCACGTTGGCCAGCGCCTCGCGGGCCAGCGAGACCAGTTCGGAGCACATCGGCTCGGGCAGCCGCACCGGACCGCCCGGCGTGGACACCTCGATCCGCGCGGTGCGCAGCGCGTGCAACCGCCCCGCCAGGTCCGCATCACCGTCCGATGTGGACTCGTGCTCGGTGGTGGCGATCAGCGCCCGCAGCGCGATCTCCTGCTCCCCGGCCAGCGTCGCGAGTTCGGCGGCTTCCCCGCCGAGTTCCGCGCCGCGGTGGCGGACCCGGGCCAGCACCTGCAGCACGCTGTCGTGGATGGACCGGGCCAGCCGTTCCCGCTCGGCCGTCGCGGCCTCCGCCCGCAGCGCGCGGGCCAGCCGCTCGGTCGACCGGCGCGCCGTGTCCGCGGCCAGCCCCAGCACCAGCCCGACGCCGACCAGCAGCAGCGTGTCCATCCAGATGTCCGGTGCCAGGTAGCCGCGCAGCAGGAAGTTCGCCGCCGCCGACACCAGGCCCGAGGCGGCCCCGGCGTACACCCCGAACTGGATCGCCGCCGTGATCACCATCACCGGCTGCCAGGTGGTCACCACCGACGGCAGGCCGGTGGCCATCTGCTGCTCGGTGAGCACGAACTCGCTGGCGAGGAACAGCACCGTCACCACGACCTGGTCCGTCAGCACCAACCGCTTCGTGCGTCCGGTCCGGTGGACGTACCGCCGCACGGTGTAGGCCGTCCAGACGACCATCAGCGCGTACACCACCGCGGCCAGCCAGGGACGCCGGTACTCCGGGTACAGCAGCACCACCCACACCCCCGCGTACAGCAGGGTCACCACCCGGTAGACGTTGTGGGCGCGCCACAGCGGCGTGCGCCCATCGGCCACCCGGGGGGCGGGCGGTGGACCTGAGGATTGGGCAGTTGCCACGATCTCGCTCCTTCCTCGGGGGATCATCCTGCCGCACCCGGTCGGACGGCGAGACCGCCTGTCAGAGCACGCCGGGTGTTCGTGCTCACCGCCGGTGCAAGCCGATTGCCGCGAGTGGCCTACACCGCACCGGAGCCGCGCTGTGCCACGCTGCTCCCGGAACGACCGGTGGGCGCGGCCCGGGGGCGGAGGTTCGAGCCCCGGGGACGGAACCTCGAGCCCGGGGAAGAAACCTCGAGGAGGTGCCGCGGTGCGGCGGTGGCTGCTGTGGAGCCTGCGTCCGGTGGCGATCGGTTACGTCCTGCTGGTGCAAGCCCTCGCCGTGCTCCTGGTGGCGCTGGTCGTCGCGCTCACGCCGGTGCCCTCGGCGCGGCAGTGGGCGGTCTTCGCCCTGCTCGCCCTCACCGCGGGCTCGGTGATCCTGCTCACCTCGCTGTCGATCACCGTGCGGCGGCAGGTCCGGCGCGACCCGTGGACCCTGCACATCGCGTACCTGGCCACCGGAATCCTCACCCTGCCGCCGAACCTGCTCGTCCTGCTGCTGCTCGGCCCCGCGCTGCACGGCGTCCTCGACGTGCGCCCCGAGCTGCACCGCTGGCTGTTCACCACCGGGGCGATCACGCTGGCCACCTTCTCCGCCCGGTTCGCGATCGGCTGGACCGAACCCCGCTGGGGCGCGGTGACGTTCGTGCTGGCCGGCGCCGTGCTGCTGGTGGTGCGCTCCGGCCTGGTCGCGCTCGGCATCCGGCTGCGCAACCCCCGCGCGGCCCGGGTGGACGTGCTCGGCGAGCCGATCGACGTGCTGCTCGGCATCGTCGCGGCCAGCCTCGGCGGACTGCTCGCCGTCGCGGTGACCGCCGAACCGGCCTGCGCGCTGCTCGCCGGTCCGCCGCTGGCGTTGCTCGACTTGGCCGGGCAGCTCCCGCAGTGGCGCCGGTCGGCCCAGCGCGACGGCAAGACCGGGCTGGCCAACGCGGCGCACTGGGACCGGCTGGCCCGCGCCGAACTCGCCCGCGCCCGCCCGCGCACCCAGCCGGTCGGCCTGCTGCTGCTGGACCTCGACCACTTCAAGCGGGTCAACGACCGGATCGGGCACATGGCGGGCGACGCGGTGCTCGTCGCCGTCGCCGAGGTGCTGCGGGCCAACGTGCGGCGCGCCGACGTGGTCGGCCGCTTCGGCGGCGAGGAGTTCGTGGTCCTGCTGCCCGGTGCCGACGCCGGGATCGCCCGCGCGGTCGCCGACCGGGTGCGGGTGGCCACCGCCGCGCTGTCGGTCAGCACCCGCGACACCCGGGGCCGGGCCTGCGAGCTCGACGGCCTCACCGCGAGCATCGGCGTCGCCACCACGGCGCGCTTCGGCTACGAGCTCGCCGACCTGCTCAGCGCCGCCGACGCCGCGCTGCTGGCGGCCAAGGCGGGCGGTCGCAACCTCGTCGCACTGGCGTGACGGCGCGGGGACGTGACCGGGCAGGGGTCAGGTCCGATCCTCGCCGGACGGGGGTTCGTCGCGGTGCTTCTCCCCGTCCGGGCCGGGAACGGGGCCGTCGTCGGCCTCGTGCTGTTCGGCCGGGATCGGGGTGACGGGCACCGCTTCGCCCGGGTCGGTGGGCGTCACCTCCTGGTCCGGGTCCTCCCCGGAGACCAGCGAGCGGATCGCCGAGTTGAGCACCGCGACCAGCGGGACCGCCAGCAGCGCGCCGATGATGCCGGAGACCACCACGCCGATGCTGATCGCGAGCACCACCGCCAAGGCGTGCACCTGGACCGCGCGGCCGAGCAGCAGCGGTTGCAGCACGTTGCCCTCGAGCTGCTGGACGGCCAGCACGATGCCGAGCACGATCAGCGCGGTGATCCAGCCCTTGGTGACCAGGGCCACCAGCACCGCGACCACCCCGGAGGCCACCGCGCCGACGATCGGCACGAACCCGCCGAGGAACACCAGCGCCGCCAGCGGCACGGCCAGCGGCACGCCGAGGATCGCCAGCCCCAGCCCGATGCCCAGCGCGTCCACCACCGCGACCAGCGCGGTCGCCCGCACGTAGCCGACCAGCGAGGCGAAGCCGCGCACGCCGGCCAGGTCCACCCGCGCCCGGACTCCGCGCGGCACCAGCCGGATCACGAACAGCCACACCCGGCGGCCGTCGTAGAGCAGGAAGATCAGCGTGAACAGCATCAGCAGGATGCCGGTGAGCAGATTGCCGAAGGTGCCCGCGGTGGACAGCGCCCCGCTGGTCAGCATGGCCTGGTTGGCCTCCAACCAGTTCCGCGCCTGGTCCAGGTAGTTGCTGATCTGCTGGTCGTTGATGTGCAGCGGGCCTTGGGCCAGCCACATCCGCAGCTCGTTGAGGCTGCGGATCACCTGGTCCTGCAGGCTCGGGAAGCCCGCGATGAACGCGTTGATCACGAACGTGAGCACGCCGCCGACGGCGGCCAGCCCGCCGATCAGCATCACCACGGTGGCCAGCACCCGGGGCACGCCCCACCGGGCCAGCGCGGACACCGCGGGCGCCAGCAGCGCCGAGAGCAGCAGCGCGATGGCGACCGGGATCACCACGACGTAGATCCGGGAGAGCACGAGCCCGAGCACGTACAGGGCCAGGCCGATCACGAGGAATCGCCAGCTCACCGCGGCGGAGATCCGCAGCGCGGGCGGCAGCGAAGCCGCCGCGTCGTCCCGGGTGGTGATCTTGTCGTCGGTCACGGTCTCCACCGTAGCGCCGTCGCGGCGCGAACTGGTCGTGAACGGGCCGCGCGCCGTCGGTCCGGTCCGAGCGGCCTCCCGCCGAACCAGTAACCCGATGTAGCGAATTGATCGCGCAACGCATGGGCAATCCGGCGCCGTTCTGAAACAGTGCGGCTCGACGACACACCGGGTCGACCGCACACCGGGGAGGTTCGAGCAGCACGATGGCGCCCACCGAGCTGAGGACGGGAGGCTTCCGCCCCGGGCGGTTGCTGTCCCGGGCCCTCGTCGTGCTCGGCGCGACCGCCGCGGGCACCTCGGCCGCCTGGCTGCTCGGCACCGGAACCCCGGCCCAGGCGGCGGATCCCGGCCCCGCGTCCTTCGTCGACACCGTGCTGCCCGGCGACACCGCGCTGCCCGGGGTGGACGCGCTCCCCGGCCTGTCCGGGGACGCGCTGTCCGCCGTGGACGGTGCGACCGCCCGGCTCGGTCTCGACCGGCCCGCGCAGGCCCTGCTCGGCGCGGCGGAGCCGGTCACCGGCGTGCTGCGGGAATCCGCCGACGAGGTCGGGAAGGTGGCCGGACGGGCCCTCACCGGTGCGGGCGAGCAGGCCGAGGAGCTCGGCTCATCGGTCGGTCTGGCACCGGCGGAGCCCGGCCCGGCGGTCGGCCCGGCGCTCGAACCCGGGAGGCCCGCACCCGCCGCGCGTCCGGCGCTCCCCGAACCGGAGCCCGCGCCGGAGCCCGCACCGCAACCCCCGGCCCCCGCACCGCCGTCCGCCGCGGACACCACCGCCCGCGTGGTCCTCACCGAACCCGCCGCGCAGCCCGCGGAACCCGCGCCCGGCCCGGCTCAGGACGGCCCGGCCCAGGACGACCCGGCCCGCGATCGCCCGGTCCACGAAGGACCCGGGCCGTTCGTGCTGCCCGCGCCCGCCGGGGCGGGGTGCGCGGTGGGCGCCGACGGGCCGCAGCACGGCGGTTCCGCCCTCGGCTGGCACCCCGTCGACCGGTTGCCCGGCCGCGCCGGTCCCACCGCCGCCGCCCGCGAGGCCGCGTCGCTGCCCACCGGGCTCCCCGAGCCGCAGCCCGGCACCACCCCGGACTGATCGCGTCCGCCGCGCCCGAGCGCGGCCGCAGCAGCGCCATGTCCGGACATCCGCGCCCGCCGTCCCGCGACGGCCGAGGCGTCCCCCGATTTCCCCGTTCCCCCGGGGAGCACTGTGAAGGAGAGTTCCATGCAGACTTGGGCGAAGCGCGGTGTGCAGGCCGCGTTGGTCACCGGCGGCATGCTTGCCGCGGGTACCGGCGTCGCCTCCGCCGACGGAACCTGCCCGCACGGCCCGTCGCACCCCGACCACCCGACCCGACCGATGGACGCGGTGCCGCCGCTGCCCGGCGGCCACGAGGCGGGCCGCACCTGCTTCGCCGGCGAGCTGTTCCCCGAGGTCGAGCGCGGCAGGCACCACCTGGCGACCCCGCGCCACGCGGCACCGGCCCGCCCGGTGACCACCATGACCGGCACCATCGACCCGGTCCGCGACCTGCTCCCCGAGGTCGAGAACGAGCTGACCCGGGAGATCCCGGTGCTGCGCGACCTCGACGCGCCGGAGCCGGTGGACCCGATGCGGCTGGCGGGCTGGGTCGCCGAGGAGGCCGCCCCGGCGCCCCAGCCGCGGGTCGGCTCCCCCGCCGCCGGCTTCCACCGCTCGTTGAGCTGGGCCGGACCCATCGGCGAGGTCATCCGCGGCGGTGCGGAAAGCCTGCGGGCCAGCGCCTTTCCCGTTGACGGCCAGCATGTCGCTGCGGGCCTGGTGACCCCGGCGGACGACCCGGCGCACGCCGCGGACTTCGGTTCCACCGGCATCGTCGACCTGTGGCAGGGCGCGCTCGGCCGCGGTCTGCTCGTCACCGAGGACGTCGACCTCACCGAGACCGGCCTGCCGGAGCACCGGGTCGACCTGGTGGACGTGCCGCGCGGGCTGGTCGGCGCGCTGCTCACGGCGTTCGGGGCCGAGCCGGTCGTGGCGCGCCAGGACTTCGTGCCGCTGGCCGTGCCGGGCGAGCACCAGGTCGCCGTCGACGAGGTCCCGACGCTGCACGGCCTGCCCGAGGGCCGCGGCATCGAGGCGCCGCTGCCGCTGGTCGGCGAGCTCAACGGCTTCAGCGGCGGCCAGACCTCGCTGCCGGTGCTCAACCGGATCACCGCCGCGCTCACCGGCGCCGACGCCCGCGTCGCCTTCAGCGCCGACCCGATGAGCGCTCCGGTGGAGGTCGTGCTCCTCGACGAGCTGGCGGCCGGGATGCCGGAGGGCAAGCAGGTCACCACCAACCCGTTCCGCGAGCCCGCCGCGCCCGCCCCCGCCCTCGGCGGGATGGCGCTGCCGGTGATCGACGCGGTGCCGGTGATCGATGCGGTGCCGACGCTGACCGACGACACCGTCCGGTTCGACCTCACCGCGGTCTTCGCCGACCGCGGTGGTGCCGAGGACGACACGGTGGTCTTCGCCCGCATCTGAGCGCCCCGCAGCTGGGCACCGGGGGTCGCAGCGAGGACGGGAACGAGAACCGGGGCGGGAGCCGAGCTCCCGCCCCGGTTCTTCGTCGTCCGGGCGATCACGGCACGGCGGCCGGTGCCTCCGGGGTCTGGTCGGTGCTGAGCGCGGCGGTCCGCTGGCGGCTGCGCCACCACTGCACGGCCCAGTAGGCCAGGAACGCCAGTCCGAAGTAGACGTAGGCGTTGCCGATCAGGTGCTCGAAGAAGTTCCAGCGCAGCTCCCGGCCCCGGCCCTGCGGCACGTTCCAGTGCGGTCCCATCACGAACAGCAGGGCGGCCAGCGTCGAGGCCAGCAGCAGGGCGTGGTCCCGGCGCGACCACGCCGCGCCGATCAGCAGCACCAGCGCCGGGATCGCCCACACCCAGTGGTGCGACCACGAGATCGGCGACACCAGGAGCCCGAGCACGCCGTTGAGCACCACCGCGGTCGGCAGGTCGCGGCGGCGCAGCGCGTGCACCATCCCGAGCACCGCGATGGCCAGCACGACCACCGACAGCGCCAGGAACACCGGGGTCAGCCCGGGCACCTCCAGCTTGCTCAGCAGCGACCGCACCGACTGGTTGCCCGCGTACGTGGAGGCGTCACCGGTGAACTTCGGGCCGAACGAGACGTCGCTGGTCGCCATGATCTCGCGCACCCAGAAGTGCCGGGCGTTGTCGAAGGTGACCAGGAACCCGAGCACCGCCGTGCCCAGGAAGGTCAACAGCGCGGTCGCGATCAGCCGGAAGTCCCGGCGCAGCAGCGGGAACAGCAGGAACACCAGCGGGGTCAGCTTGATCCCGGCGGCGATCCCGATCAGCATCCCGCGCGGGTAGGGCAGCTTCTTGTCGCTGCCGACCCGCCACAGGCAGTCCACCGCCACCAGCGCCATCAGCACCAGATTTATCTGGGCGTAGGTGATGGTCTCCAGCACCGGCTCGGTGACCGTGGCCAGCGGCAGCACCGCCGCCGTGACGAGCAGCACCCGCTCCCGGTGCGCGGTGAGGAACGTCGAGGCGCCCAGCACCACGTACAGCGTGGCCAGCAGCGCCAGGTGCGAGACCACCATGATCACCACGACCGCGCCCATCTTGGGCAGCAGCGCCAGCGGCGCGAAGAGGATCGCGGCGAACGGCGGGTAGATGAAGGGCAGGCTCAGCCCCGAGTTGGTGGGCGGCAGGTTGTGGTAGATGTCCTTGCCGTCGAGCAGCGCCCGCGCACCGAGCCGGTACACCTCGCCGTCGATGTGGTCGTGCGGGCTGATCGCCGAGACCATGAGCAACGCGATCAGCTCCGCCACGCCGATCACCACGAGCAGGGCGCGATGCTCGCGCCACCACCCGGCCCGGACCCCTGCTGCTCCGTTCACCGGCACATCCTCCTCGCCATCGCCCGCAGGTGGGGAGGCCGCGCCACTTGCGGCCCAGCCGCTCGCGACCAGGGTAGAGGTCGAAGCTGAGCGGCCCGCTCAGGTGCACTGTCACCTGCTCGAATCACCAAGTTCCGATCGACGAGGTGACCCCGTTCTGTTTATCGGGTGAATCACTGACACTGCGTTAGTCGCGGACCGTGAATACCACCGTTACGGGTGGTCGCGGCTCTCTTGAAACCGGTCGTCGCCGGGGGAGGCTCAGAACAACTGCTCCGTTTGGTGGGGAGGTGAGGGCCGAATGAGTGTCCTCGGGGTGACCGCTCCGTCCCAACTGCCGCCGGTGTGGGACGAGCTGATCACCGGGTTGACCGTGGGAATGCTGCTCACCGACGAGCGGGGTCAGGTGCTGGCCACCAACGACGTCGCCGCGGACCTGATGCAGCTGGCGAAGTCCGATCTGCTCACCGGCAACCGCCCGAGCGGCTGGACGGTGCGCGACGACACCGGTGCGCCGATGCCGGACTGGGCCGACCTGGCGGGCCAGGTGCTGCGGGCCGGGAGCCCGCTGTCCACGCCGATGGTGATCGAGCGCACCGGCCAGCCCAGGACCCGGATCTGGGCGGATTACCACGCCGTCGAGGTCCAGGGCAGGCGCCGGGTGCTGATCCTGCTCCAGTCGGTGCACACCGACGTCTCGCACAGCAGAGGGCTGCGCGATCCGCTGACCGGCCTGCCGGGCCGGGTGCTGCTGCTGGACCGGCTCGAGCAGTCGCTGGTCCGGGCCCGCACCCGCGGCACGCTGTCCACCCTGGTGCTGGTGGACGTGCACCGGCTGGCCGACTTCAACGGCGAACACGGCTTCGACCGCGGCGACGAGCTGCTGACCACGCTGGCCGCCCGGCTGCGCGAGGGGCTCAGCGACGAGTACACCGTCGCGCGCTTCGGCGGGGACGAGTTCGCGGTGGTCGCCGAGCACCCGAACGGCGCCGGCGAGCAGATCGCCGAGCACGCCCGGGAGCTGGCGAGCTGGCCGATGCGGATCGGTCGGCGGCGGGTCCAGCCCGCGCTGCGGGTGTCCTGGGTGACCACCGACGGCCAGGCATCGGTGCACTCGGTGCTGTCCAGGGCCGAACAGCAGCTCGCGCGCTGAGCCGGGGTCGCGCGACCCCGGCTCAGCGCGCGGCTCAGCGCTCCCGCTCGCCCGCGATGAACTCCTCGACCGCCTGGTAGGCGGCCGAGTCCGAGTACTGCTCGGGCGGCGACTTCATGAAGTACGAGGACGCCGACAGGATCGGACCGCCGATGCCCCGGTCCTTGGCGATCTTGGCCGCGCGCACCGCGTCGATGATGATCCCCGCCGAGTTCGGCGAGTCCCACACCTCCAGCTTGTACTCCAGGCTCAGCGGCACGTCGCCGAACGCCCGGCCCTCCAGCCGCACGTAGGCCCACTTGCGGTCGTCCAGCCACGGCACGTAGTCCGACGGGCCGATGTGCACGTTGTTCTTGCCGAGGTCGCGCTCGACCTGGGAGGTGACCGACTGGGTCTTGGAGGTCTTCTTCGACTCCAGCCGGTCGAGCTCCTTCATGTTCAGGAAGTCCATGTTGCCGCCGACGTTGAGCTGCATCGTGCGGTCCAGGTGCACGCCCCGGTCCTCGAACAGCTTGGCCAGCACCCGGTGGGTGATGGTCGCGCCGACCTGCGACTTGATGTCGTCGCCGACGATCGGCACCCCGGCGTCGGTGAACTTCTGCGCCCACTCCGGGTCGGAGGCGATGAACACCGGCAGCGCGTTGACGAACGCCACCCCGGCGTCCAGCGCGCACTGCGCGTAGTAGCGGTCGGCGCCCTCGGAGCCCACCGGCAGGTAGGACACCAGCACGTCGACCTCGGCCTCGCGCAGAGCCGCCACCACGTCGACCGGCTGCTCGTCGGACTCCTCGATGGTGTCGGTGTAGAAGCGGCCGAGCCCGTCGAGGGTCGGGCCGCGCTGCACCGCCACGCCCAGCGGCGGCACGTCGGCGATCGAGATGGTGTTGTTCTCGCTGGCCACGATGGCCTCGGACAGGTCACGGCCGACCTTCTTGGCGTCCACGTCGAACGCGGCGACGAACTGCACGTCGCCGACGTGGTAGTCGCCGAAGGTGACGTGCATCAACCCGGGCACCCGGGTCTGCGGATCGGCGTCGGCGTAGTAGTGGACGCCCTGCACCAGGGATGCCGCGCAGTTCCCGACGCCGACGATGGCCACCCGCACCGCGGCTTCACCGGGACGATCTCCGCCCATGGCAGGGCCCTCCTCATTGCTCATCAGTGATGTCCTTGCGATTCGCACCGGCTCGTGGCCGGTCTTCCACCGAGGTTGCCTGCTCGGCGCGTTCCTGCCGGATGATCTCGTCCAGCCAGCGGACCTCCCGCTCGCTGCGGTCGAGCTGCAACCGGTGCAGTTCGACCAGGTACCGGTCGAACCCGTTGCCGGACCGGGCCAGCGCCTGCAGCAGGCCGTCGCGCTGCTCCTCGACCCGGAGGCGGCGCCGTTCCAGCAGCCGCAGCCGAACGTCGGCCGGGGTGCGGGAGAAGAACGCCACGTGCACGCCGAAGGAGGCGTCCTCGCAGGCCTGCGGGCCGCACTCGCCGACCAGCTCGTCGAAGCGGACCACGCCGTCCGCGGTGAGCCGGTACACCCGCCGGGCGCGGCGGCCCGAGCCCGCCGCCGGGTCGTCGGCGACCTCCTCGATCAGCCCGGCGCGCAACATCCGGCGTAATGTCGGGTACAGCGTTCCGCAGGAGCACGCGCGGAAGGCCCCCGGGGCCTCGCGGAGCTGCCTGCGCAGCTCGTACCCGTGCATCGGCGCCTCGTGCAGCAGGCCGAGCACGGCGAGCTCCAGCATCGGCGCACCTCCGGTCGCGGGTTCGCGCTGTTCACCGGCGTGATCACGCCGGTGCGGGCCGCGCGCCAGTATATCGCGTCGATATATCGGGTCACACTTCCCGGTGACCGGGGACGGAGAGCGACGAACACCACGTCGATTCGGCGTCTCCCCCTGCCCTGGACGGCTCCCTGCCCTGAACGGCGCATGGAGCGGTGGCGACCGGCACGTACCCTGTGGTCGTGCGGACCCAACGGCAGGTGGTCGATTACGCGTTGCAGCGCAGGTCGCTGCTCGCGCAGGTCCACTCGGGTCGCGTCGGGGTGATGGAGGTCTGCGATGCGGATCCGTACCTGCTGCGGGCGGCGGCCTTCCACGGGGTGTCGACCGACCACCTCTGCCCCGTGTGCCGGAAGGAACAGCTCACCGAGGTCTTCTGGATCTTCGGCGACGAGCTCGGCAAGGCCTCCGGGACGGCTCGCGCCCCCGATGAGCTGGAACGGATGGCAACCGTGTTCGATGAGTTCAACGTCTACGTCGTAGAGGTGTGCCGCACATGTAGTTGGAACCACCTGGTGCTGTCATACGTCTCGGGCAGGGGCTGGAACGAGGGCCGTTCGCGGCGCCGTACCGCCGCCGAGTGAAGATGGCTGCCGCCGAGTGAAGATTCCGGCCGTCCCCGAAGCGGCCGGGCGCCGGGTGCGGCGCACCCCGACAAGAACGCATCACCACGGCGCCGCGTGGCGCCCGTCCTGGAGGCCAACTCGTGAACGACGAGCGTGACGACCGATCGGGCCGCCACTCACGGCACGAAGGTCGAGACCCCGGTCGGCCCGACGACCGGGGTACGCCACCCCCGCCACCGCCCCCCGGCCGTCCCCGGCAGGGTGAGCAGGGCTGGCCGCCACCGCAGCGCCCCGGCCCGCCGCCCGGCGGGCCCGCATGGCCGGGCGAGGACCCGCGCGGCGGCGGTCCGCGGCCGCCGCAGCCCCCGCCCCGGCCCCAGCAAGGTGGACCCCAGCAAGGTGGACCCCAGTGGCCGGGCGAGCCGCCCGCGCGCCAGGACGAGGACGCCACGCAGCAGCACGGCGTCGTGCCGCCCTCCGGAGGGCGCCGCCCCGAGGCCGGTTCGAACACCGAGCAGACCGGTGCCTGGACCCCGTCGTTCGACGACGACGAGGAGGAAACGCCGCTGAGCAGGCGGCTCGCGGCCGAGGACACCCGGTACTCGGCCGCCCCGCCGCCCGGACCTCCCGGAGCGCACGGCCACCAGGGCCCGCCGAACCGCCCGGGACCGCCCCCGGGTGGCCCCCAACAAGGTGGTCCCCAGCAGGGTGGTCCCCAGCAGGGTGGACCCCAACAAGGCGGACCCCAGCAGCACCGGCAGGGGCCGCCGCCCCCGCCGCCCGGACGTCCGCCGCAGCGCGGCGAGCAACCGACCGAGAACATCCCGCAAGCCCCCGGCGGTGACCGGGGCCGCGACGACCGCGGGCGCGGTGGCGCCGCCGCGGCGGGCGGGATCGCCGGTGCCGCCGCCGGAGGGGCCCTCGGCGCCGCCGGTGCGGCGGGTGCCGCCGGAGCTGCGGGCGCCGGTGCGGCCGGTGCCGCGGGCGCTGGTGCCGCGGGCATGGCGGGCCACGGCCCGGGCGGCCCCGGTGGACCCGGCCAGGGTGGTCCCGGCGCGCCGGGCGGCCCCGGCCAAGGCGGCGGTGACGTGCCGCGCGAGCCGGAGCTGCTCACGCACGAGGAGTCGCCCGGCCGCTACAACTACTACGCCGAGGAACTCGACGACGACGATCCCTACGGCCACCGGGACGACCGCTACGACGACGACCGCTACGACGACGACCGGTACGACGACGACCGGTACGACGACGAGTTCGCGGCGTTCGGGCCGGACGAGCCGGACGACGATTCGGACGACGAGATGAGCCCGAAGCAGGTCAAGCGGCGCACGATCTGGCGCCGCGTCCGCAGGACCGCCTACGTGGCGCTGACGCTGATGATCCTGGTGCCGGTGGGCGTGTTCACCTACGGCTACTTCGCGTGGGAGATCCCCGACGCGGAGCGCCTGGCCAACGCCCAGGAGTCCATCGAGATCCAGTACGCCAACGGTGAGCCGCTGGCCACCATCGACCCGGAGGAGGGCGGGCCCACGGCGATGGTCCGCAGCCTCGACGAGGTCTCCAAGCCGATGCAGCAGGCGACCATCGCCGCCGAGGACGGGAGCTTCTACAGCAACCCGGGCTTCGACATGATGGGCATCCTGCGGTCGGTGTTCTTCCTGGCCACCGGCTCCGGCGTCGGCGGCGGTTCGACGATCACGCAGCAGTTCATCAAGCTCGACCTCGAGCTCAACACCAAGATGAGCTCCTACGAGCGCAAGATCCGCGAGATCGTCCTCGCCTACAAGATGACCAACGAGCGCAGCAAGGACGAGATCCTGCTGGCCTACCTCAACACCGCCTACTACGGGCGCAGCGCCAACGGCATCACCGTCGCCGCCGACCACTACTTCGGCAAGAAGCCCAGCGAGCTCAACGCGCAGGAGGCCGCGGTGCTGGCCGGCGTCGTGCAGCGCCCGACGGACAACGACCCCGGCTACGACCCCGAGCTCGGCTGGGACCGCTGGGACTACGTGATCGGCCAGATGGAGCGGCACGGGTTCATCCCGCCGGGGTCGAGCAGCTCGATGCAGCACCCGCAGATGCGCGACCGCGACGCCTACCGCAAGGACAGCAAGCTCACCCCGCCGCAGGACGCGATCCGGCGGCAGGTCATCGCCGAGCTGGAGGAGAAGGGCTGGCGGGAGGACACCCTGATGCGCGGCGGCTTCACCATCAAGACGACCATCGACCCGAAGGCCCAGCAGGCGGCCGAGCAGTCGGTGAACGAGGTGATGAACGGCCAGCCGGAGAACCTCCGCTCCACCCTGGTGGCGGTCGAACCCGGAACCGGGGCGGTGAAGGCGTACTACGGCGGCAGCACCGAGGTCGGTGGTCTGGACTACGCCAGCCAACCGCAGGAACCCGGGTCCTCGTTCAAGCCGTTCGTGGTGATGGCCGGGTTGCAGCAGGGCATCGGCATCGGGGAGACCTACGACGGCTCGCCGGACCAGGAGATCTTCGGCACGCGGTTCGACAACGCGCCCGGCTCGGCGTGCGAGAACCCGAGGTACTGCGGTGTCCGGGAGGCGATGAACGAGTCGGTCAACACCGCGTTCGTCAACATGGCCGCCCAGTTCGGCACCGACAAGGTCGCCGAAGCCGCCTACGACGCGGGCATCCCCCGCGAGTACCGGGGCGACCCGACGCTGCAGAGCCCCAACGGCCAGGTCCACGCCGGTATCGCGCTGGGCATGTACCAGGTCCGGACCATCGACATGGCCGCCTCGTACGCCACCATCGCCAACGACGGGCAGCGGGTCACCCCGCACCTGGTCTCCAGCGTCCGCAACGAGCAGGGCGAAGGCGAGGAGTGGGGCAACGCCGCTCCCGAACCGGCCTTCGCCAACGACCAGGAGGAGAGCTCCAACCTGGCGGCCAACCTCATCGAGTCGATGATCGGCGTGGCCGACGCCTCCAAGCTGCCCCTGGACGACGGCCGTCCGGTGATGTCGAAGACCGGTACCCACCAGTTCTTCGACACCAAGGACAACAAGAACGCCTGGATGGTCGGGGCCACCCCGCAATTGTCCGCGGCGGTCGGGATGCTCGCCGAGAGCGAGGACCACACGCCGGCCCCGCTCTACAACGCGCAGGGCAGCATCGTCTACGGCTCGGGCCTGCCCGGCGACATCTGGCAGAAGTTCATGAGCAAGTACCACCAGGGCCTGCCGGTCGAGCAGTTCCCGGAGCCGGAGCCGATCGGCCAGTTCGCCCCCGAGCCCCCGCCGACCTCGACCACCACGGCGCCGCCGCCGACCAGCACCGAGCCGCCCACCACCACCTCCGAACCGACCGACACCTCGGAGCCGACGGACTCGTCGACCACCGAGACCTCCGAGGAGTGCGTCGTGTTCTGCCCGCCGTCGAACGACAACGGCGACGGTGATGGCGGCAGCGGTGACGGCGACGGCGGCGGTGGTGACGGCCCGAACGGCGCGCTACCGACGGGCCGCCGCGAAGGCCAGTAGCGCGGGCACCGCACGACAGGGGCACCCGGTTCCGCCGGGTGCCCCTTCGTCGTCACCGCCCCAAGTAGCATCTCCGGGCGTGCCCACCTCCGAGCCCAGCCCCGGACCGACACCGCGGCGCAGCGCCGCGGTGGACGGCGAGTCGCTCGGTCCCGCCGACCGGGTGGTGCCGACCTGGACCGAAGCGCTGGCCCGGGCGGCGAGCCGCCCCTTCGGCGGGGAGCTGGGCAGGCACGCCCAGGTCGGCAGGCAGTGGTTCTGGACGCCGCTGCGGGTGATCCTGCTGCTGGCCGTGCTGCTGCTCGCGGCGGCCTGGCTGTTCAAGGCGCCGTGCACGGTCACCTACGACACCGACGCCGGGCCGCAGCTCGACTGGCGGGACAACCGCCAGTACGTCGCGATGTGCTACACCGACATCATCCCGCGCTACGGCGTCGGCGACCTCGCCCCGGACGGCGTCTTCCCCTACGTCACGTCGTGGGTGGAGAACCAGGGCACCGCCGAGGAGCAGGTCCGGTACATGGAGTACCCGGTGCTCACCGGGGTGTTCCAGTGGGTCAACGCCAAGATCACCGACGGCTGGTCCACGCTGGCCGGGCTCGACCTGCTGCCCGGCGGCAACTCCTCGGTGCTCTACTTCAACATCACCGCCTTCTGGCTGGCCGCCGCCTGGCTGGTCACCATCTGGGCGCTGACCTCGCTGTGCCGCAGGCGGGTCTGGGACGCCGCGCTGGCCGCGCTGTCCCCGCTGGTGTTCGTGCACGCCTTCACCAACTTCGACGCGCTGGCCACCGCGCTGGGCACCGCGGGCCTGCTCGCCTGGGCGCGACGACGACCCGTCCTCGCCGGGGTCCTCATCGGACTCGGCGGGGCCGCCAAGCTCTACCCGCTGTTCTTCCTCGGGCCGCTGCTGCTGCTGTGCCTGCGCGCCGGGCGGGTCCGCGACGGGCTGCGCGCGCTGACCGCCGCCGCCGCGAGCTGGCTCGCGGTCAACGTGCCGCTGCTGCTGGTGGCCCCGACGGGCTGGGCGGAGTTCTTCCGGCTCAACAGCGCACGACCCGCCGACCCGGACTCGCTCTACAACGTGCTGATGCACTTCACCGGCTGGGCGGGCTTCGACGGGCAGCTGGCACCCGGTGCGCCACCGGTCGTGCTCAACGCGGTGAGCCTGGTGCTGTTCCTGCTGGCCTGCGCCGGGATCGGCTGGCTCGCGCTGGCCGCGCCCCGGCGCCCCCGGCTGGCCCAGCTGTGCTTCCTGGTCGTCGCCGCGTTCCTGCTCACCAACAAGGTGTGGAGCCCGCAGTACTCGCTGTGGCTGGTGCCGCTCGCGGTGCTCGCGCTGCCCCGCTGGCGGCTGCTGCTGGCCTGGATGGCCGTCGACGCGGCGATCTGGGCGCCGCGCATGTACTACTACCTCGGCACCGGCAACAAGGGCCTGCCCGAGGGGTGGTTCCTCGGCGCGGTGCTGATCCGCGACGCGGTGGTCGTCGCGCTGTGCGTGCTGATCGTGCGCGAGGTGCTGCGCCCGGAACTGGACCGGGTGCGCACCACGCTGGCGGTGCCGTCCCGGCTGGTCCCGGACGCGGTGGACGATCCCACCGGCGGCGTCCTGGACGGGCGCGGCGACCGGTTCGTGCTACCCGGCATCCCACGTTGGAGGCACTCAGCCGACGGAGATCAACGGGAGCACCTAGCTTCGGGGCGTCACTGACCGGATTCCCCCGGCGGACCAGCGGTGCGCTGGGGGGAATCCTTCCCCCCCCAGGAGGTAGTACGCCGTGATCCGCCGAGCCCTCGTCCTGGCCGCCGCCGCGCTCGCCACCACCGCCGTCCCCGCCGCCGCTGCCGCGCCACCGTCCGCGCCGATCCAGGCCCGGCTCGGCGCGGCCGCCTGCCAGGACATGTCCGCGCTGCAGGCGGTCCCGCTGATCGGCCAGCACCTCGCCCACCTCCCCGCGGTGCCGACGGTCCGCTACGAGATCCGGGGCACCGCCGCCCTGGACCGGCCCACGCCGTACGAGGTGACCGTCGACGGGAAGGTCCGCGGCAGCGGTCTGGTCGGGCCGAACGGCTTCATCTCCGCGCAGCTCACCGTGCCCGCGGAGCGCACGACCACGGTCCGGGTCCGCGCGGCGGGCACCGTCCACGCCGAGCGCACCTACGCCCCCCTCCGGTGCTGACCACCCGCGGGATCCCGTGAGTGCGGGGCATCTCCATCCGGCGTGGTCGGATGGAGATGCCCCGCACCAGGAACGGTGGTTCATCCGGTGGCGCTTCGGGCGCTCCGGCAGGTGCGGTCGTCGATCACCGCCCGCGCGGACAGGAACGCGACGAACAACCCGACCAGCAGCGCGGCCCGCCCCCACACCCCGATCATCAACGCCTGCGCGGTGAACCCGTCGTGGATGCCCGAGGGCTCCCCGGCCATGTTCAGGTACAGCCAGTGGAAGATGCTGATCCCCATCGCCACGTCGGCGACCAGGTAGGCCGCGATCCACCCCCACCGCACGGCCAGCAGCACGAAGAACGGCAGCAGCCACAACGTGTACTGCGGCGAGTGCACCTTGTGCAGCAGCAGGAAACCGCACAGCATCGCGGCCGAGACCTGCACCCACGGGAACGTCCCGGTGCGCCGCAGCAGCCACCACCCGGCCAGGCAGGCCACCGCGAACGACAGCAGCACCAGCGCGGGCGAGATCACACCCATCGCCGACTGGAACTCCTCGTCGCCCGTCCAGTGCCGGAAACCCCAGTACCACACCGAGTTCGTGCTCAGGTCGACCTGCCGCCGGGACTGGAACTCGAACGAGGCGAGCCAGCCGCCGAACCCGGCGATCGCGAACGGCAGGTTCACCACGACCACGGTCCCGACCGCGGCGCCGACCGCGCCCAGCGCGCCCGCCACGTCGAACCGGCTCCGCGCGGGCAGCTCCGCACCGTCGCGGCCACCGGTGAGCACGTACAGCGCCAGCGGCAGCACGAACATCGCCGGGTACAGCTTCAGCGCCGCGCCCAACCCGAGCAGCACCGCCGCGACCAGCGCCCGCCGCCGCAGCGGCACCCGCCACCGGTGCACCACGAACACCGCCGCCACCGCGCACGCCACCACCGGCAGGTCCCAGTTGTGGAACGCGTAGAGCACCACCGGCGGACCGATCGCCCACAGCAGCGCCCGCCAGCCGCTCAACCGGCCCAGCCACCACGTCACCGCCAGCCCGAACGGCGCCATCAGCAGCGCCGAGGCGAGCAGGAACCCCGCGTCGGTCTCGACGAACAGCGCGCCCAGCCACATCAGCAGCCCGGACAGCACCGGGTACTCCACGACCCCGCCGTACAGCGAGCCGTCCGGGGTGATGCCGCCGTGGACGTACGGGAACACGTGCCGGTCGATGTCCCGGCCGATCCACAGGTTCTGGATGTCGGAGTAGCAGGCGTCCCGGTAGGCGCGCTCCTGGTAGTCCGGGGTCGAACGCCCCCACACGTCGAACCCGGGACCGGTGCAGCGGGCCTTGTTCGCCCAGCCCAGCACCAACGTCACCGCGCTGAGCAGGCACAGCGACACCGCACCGGACAGGGTCAGGCCCCGCCACCGGGAGCCGGGCCAGCGCCGCAGGTCCACCACCGGATCTCCGACTCCTTCCCCGTCGTGCCGGTCGACGCCTCAGCCGACCGCGCCGCGCAGGTAGGCGATGTCGGCCGCCTGGCCCTCGCCCGGCGTCTCCACCACCACCGGGGCCCCCGCCGCGCGGACCACCGCGGCCAGCAGTTCCGGTTCGATGCGCCCGGCGCCGATGTTGGCGTGCCGGTCCCGGGAGGAGCCGAACTCGTCGCGGGAGTCGTTGAGGTGCACCAGGTCGATCCGCCCGGTGATCGCCTTCACCCGGTCGACCACGTCGAGCAGGTCCTCGCCCGCCGCGTGCGCGTGGCAGGTGTCCAGGCAGAACCCGGCGCCGAACTCGCCGACGGCGTCCCACAACCGGGCCAGCGCGTCGAACCGCCGGGCCATCGCGTTCGCCCCGCCCGCGGTGTTCTCGATCAGGATCGGCACCGCGAAGCCCCCGTCGGCGGCCTGCCGCTCGAACATCTTGCGCCAGTTGGCCACGCCCTCGGCCGGGTCGTCGTCCTTGGTGACGTGCCCGCCGTGCACGATCAGCCCCTCCGCGCCGACCTCCGCCGCGGCGGCCGACTGCTGGAGCACCGCCTTGCGGGACGGGATCCGGATCCGGTTGTTCAGCGACGCCACGTTGATCACGTACGGGGCGTGCACGAACACCGACAGGTCGCCGTCGCGGAGCAGCTCGGCCTGCGGGTGCGGCTTGGGCGCCTTCCAGCCCTGCGGGTCGGACAGGAAGAACTGCACGACCTCGGCGTTCCGCTCGGTGGCGGCGGTCACCGGATCGTCGTCGCGGACGTGGGCCCCGATTCGCATGGTGCGGAGTCTAGAGTTCCCCGGTCGCCGAGGTGGCGCGCGGTGCGCTCGGCCCGCCCGGCGGCCATCCGGACGAAAATCCCCGCCGGCACGTCACCGGAGCGGCTGGTCGTGCGTTGAAACCTCTGCGAAGGTGACAGCAGTTCACGAACGAGTCGCGGGAGGCGAGGAGATGAGCCGGCGAGCGCATCCGCTGATCAAGCCGACAGCACTGCGGCGGACGGTCGCGGCAGGACTCGGCGGCGCGGTGCTCGCCGCGGGCGGACTGCTCGGGGCCGCGCCCGCCGCGGCCGCCGCCGAACCGCTGGTGATCAGCACCGCCTGGTCGATCGTCGACGCCGAACCCGGCCAGGACGTCGTCATCGACCCCGAGACGATGGACTTCAAGCTGCGCCGGGCCGTCGAGCTCGCCATGCCGCTGCGGCTGGGCGCCGCCGCCGAGGCCTCCGAGCGGTTCCTCGCGCTCGGCACCATCCCGCTGACCACCGCCGAAGCGGGCCGCAGCTTCTTCTCCGGCCGCGACGTCGCCGAGGCCGCGGAGGACCGGCTGGCCCGGATCGGCCTGCCCGAGGACCGGGTCGAGGCCGCGCGGTGGCACTTCGTCAACCTGGTCAGCCTCGGCAACGCGATCACGGTCCGCGCCGAACCCGCCGAGGAACCACCGCCGTCCAGCGAACCCGCCCCACCGCCGACCACCCAGCCGCCGGGCACCGAGCCCCCCACCACCGAGCCGCCGGACACCGCCCCGGCCGCACCACCCCAGGCCCAGACCTCCGCGCCCGGGACCTCGGCGGCCGGTACACCTCCGACCACCGCTCAGGTCCCCGCGGCCAGCGGCGCGCTCGGCGGCATCGTCCCCGACTACACCTACGTGCCCGGCTCGCTGCCGCCGTGGGCGCACGCCGAGTTCGGCCAGGTCCCCGGCTCCGACCCGCGGGTCGGCGACCTGCTGGCCGAGTCCCGCGAGCAGCAGCGCCAGCAGGAGCAACGCCAGCAGGAGCAGCGTGAGGAGGTCCGCGCCGCCGGGCAGGCCCAGGCCATGCCGACCGAGGTGGCCGAACGGGTGGCGCTGCCGGTGCTGGTGGCGGCCGTGGCGCTCGCGGTGGCCACCGCCGCCCTGGTCCGCACCTGGGTCCTGCGCCGCACCTGAACCCGACCGGGTGGTCGACGCTGAGTGAGGGGCACCCTTGCCCGAGTAACTGGGACAAGGGTGCCCCTCACTCATTCCCCGCTCGGGTGATCCATGCGGTGAGCGGCGTCACGCCCGGGAGGCGACGTCGCAGGTGGCGGGCCCCCGTCGGCGGTCGTGGCGGTGGTGCTTGCTAGCCTTGACCAGTTCGTCGACGCGACGACCCTCCTGCCACGGAGAGCCCGTGGCCGTGAGTCCACAGGAGGTGAAGGTCATCATGCGTCACTACGAGCTCATGGTCATCCTCGACCCGAGCCTGGACGAGCGCACCGTCGCTCAGTCCCTGGAGAAGTTCCTCAACGTCGTCCGCAACGACGGCGGTGCCGTCGAGAAGGTCGACGTGTGGGGGCGCCGCCGGCTGTCCTACGAGATCGACAAGAAGACCGAGGGCATCTACGTCGTCCTGGACGTCGCCAGCGAGTCCGCGTCGGTCAAGGAGCTCGACCGCCAGCTCAACCTGAACGAGTCCATCCTGCGGACCAAGGTGCTGCGCCGGGTTCAGCCCCGCAAGGCCGCTCGCAACGCCAAGGCGAAGGCCAAGGCGACGGCCTGACGCCGACGCCGGTGGTAGCCGAACCCGCTTCGAGCAGACTGGAGTCCCCAGGTCATGGCCGGTGAAACGGTAATCACGGTGGTCGGCAACCTCACCGCCGACCCGGAACTGCGCTTCACCCCGTCCGGCGCGGCGGTCGCGAACTTCACGGTCGCTTCGACGCCGCGGATGTTCGACCGCCAGACGGGCGAGTGGAAGGACGGCGAAGCTCTCTTCCTGCGCTGCAACATCTGGCGCCAGGCCGCCGAGAACGTGGCCGAGACGCTGACCCGCGGGATGCGGGTCGTGGTGCAGGGCCGGTTGCGGCAGCGTTCCTTCGAGACGAAGGAAGGCGAGAAGCGGACCGTCGTGGAGCTGGAGGTCGACGAGATCGGTCCGTCGCTGCGCTACGCCACCGCGAAGGTGAACAAGGTGAGCCGCGGCGGCAGCGGGTTCGGCGGAGGTCAGTCGAACCCCAGCCAGGCCGACGACCCGTGGGGTTCCGCACCGCCCGCCGGTTCCGGCAGCGGGTTCAGCGACGAGCCGCCGTTCTAGCGCATCCAGGCAGCTAACAGAGTTTTTGCTCAGGAGGAAGACCGATGGCCAAGGCGCCCGTGCGCAAGCCGAAGAAGAAGGTCTGCGTGTTCTGCAAGGACAAGGCAGCCGTGCAGATCGACTACAAGGACACCACCCTGCTGCGGAAGTACATCTCCGACCGCGGCAAGATCCGGGCCCGTCGCGTGACCGGCAACTGCAGCCAGCACCAGCGCGACGTCGCCATCGCGGTGAAGAACGCCCGCGAAATGGCCCTGCTGCCCTACACCTCGACCGCCCGCTGATCCGGCGCAGTGGTCACCGCCCGCCGCGGCGGTGACCGAGCGGATCGAAGAGACTTCGAAGGAGACACGTCGTGAAGATCATCCTCACCGCGGACGTGGCCGGTCTCGGCGAGTCGGGTGACATCGTCGAGGTGAAGGACGGCTACGCCCGCAACTACCTGCTCCCGCGGAGCCTGGCGATGGTCGCCTCCAAGGGCGCGCAGAAGCAGATCGAGACGATCCGCCGCGCCCAGGAATCCCGCCGGGTGCGCAACCTGGAGCACGCGCACGAGCTCAAGCAGCAGGTCCAGGACCTCGGCGCGGTCGAGCTGACCGCGAAGGTGTCCGCCCAGGGCAAGCTGTTCGGCTCGATCACCGGCGGCGACGTCGTCGCCGCGGTGCGCAAGGCCGGCGGCCCGAACCTGGACAAGCGCTCCGTCGCGCTGCGCGGTCACATCAAGTCGCTGGGCAAGCACGTCGTCGACGTGAACCTGCACCCCGACGTGAAGGCGACCGTCAGCGTCCAGGTGACCGCCGCTCAGTGAGCCACGTCGATCGCTGAACCGGCCCGGTTCCCCGGGTCCGGTCGGCGGTCGTCCGAGGTGGTCCGTCGACCGGATCACCCGTCGTCCGCGGTGGGCGGCGTCGTCCGCCCACCGCCGGAAGTCCCGTCGCGGTCGGTCGTTCCCGCATCGCCTCGTCCGGTCCACCGCGGTGCCGCGCGCCCGGAGACCGACACGCCCGGGGCTACCTCGTCCTCGCGGCGCGTCGACGCCTTGACGACACGCCGAAGAGGTCCTTTTCACGCGACACGCCGAAGGTTTTCCACGGGTTTTTTCCACAGCCTGCACACAGGGTATGACCTGCGGTTTCTAGTTGATCACTACTAGTTGTCCCCAGGTTGTCCCCAGTTCCTGCGGAAGTTGTCCCCGGTTGTCCACAGGCCGAGGAGAACCATCCCCAGGTTGTCCCGAGGTTTGTCCACAGCTTGAGTTGCCGGTTCGACGGGGGCGATCTAACTTCGCCGCGCACACGTGCGACCGTCGCGAGGTCGGCGCGAGGAGGTGACGGTTCCGGTGGGGGCACCCGACGTCCGGGACGAGCCGTACTACGGCGACGAAGGCGCGAGCAGTCCGAGCACCTTCGAGCGACACCCGCCGCAGGACCTCGCGGCGGAGCAGTCGGTGCTCGGCGGCATGATGCTGAGCAAGGACGCCATCGCCGACGTCGTCGAGGCGCTCAGCCCGAACGATTTCTACCGCCCCGCGCACCAGGCGATCTACGACTGCGTGCTCGACCTCTACGGCCGCGGTGAACCCGCCGACGCGATCACCGTCTCCGCCGAGCTGGAACGGCGCCAGGAGCTCGTCAAGGTCGGCGGCGCGCCGTACCTGCACACCCTGATCGCCACCGTCCCCACCGCCGCCAACGCCAACTACTACGCCGAGATCGTCGCCGAGAAGGCGGTGCTGCGGCGGCTGGTCGAGGCGGGCACCCGGATCGTCCAGCTCGGCTACCACGGCTCCGAGGGCGCCGCGATCGAGGAGGTCGTGGACCGCGCCCAGGCGGCGATCTACGACGTCACCGAGCGCCGCACCAGCGAGGACTACGCCGCGCTGGAGGACCTGCTCCAGCCCACGATGGACGAGATCGACGCCATCGCCTCGCGCGGCGGCGAGTCCCAGGGCATCCCCACCGGCTTCGCCGACCTCGACGCGGTCACCAACGGCCTGCACCCCGGCCAGATGATCATCGTCGCGGCCCGGCCGGGCGTGGGCAAATCGACGCTGGGACTGGATTTTTCGCGGTCGGCGTCGGTCAAGCACAACATGGCCAGCGTGATCTTCTCGCTGGAGATGGGGCGCACCGAGATCGTGATGCGGATGCTCTCGGCGGAGGCCCGCATCCGGCTCGGCGACATGCGCGGCGGCCGGATGACCGACGACGACTGGACCCGGCTGGCCCGGCGGATGAGCGAGATCAGCGAGGCGCCGATCTTCGTCGACGACTCGCCGAACCTGACCATGATGGAGATCCGCGCGAAGGCCCGCCGGCTCAAGCAGCGGCACGACATCCAGCTCATCGTGGTCGACTACATGCAGCTCATGACCTCGGGCAAGCGCGTCGAGTCGCGCCAGCAGGAGGTCTCGGAGTTCTCCCGGAACCTGAAGCTGCTGGCCAAGGAGCTGGAGGTCCCGGTGGTCGCGATCTCCCAGCTCAACCGAGGCCCCGAGCAGCGCACCGACAAGAAGCCGCAACTCTCCGACCTGCGCGAAAGCGGTTCGCTGGAACAGGATGCGGACATGGTGATCCTGATCCACCGGCCGGACGCCTTCGAACGGGACGACCCGAGGATGGGTGAGGCGGACCTGATCCTGGCCAAGCACCGGGCCGGGCCGACCTCGACGATCACCGTGGCGCACCAGCTCCACTACAGCCGCTTCGTCGACATGGCCCAGGAGTAGTCCGGGGAACTGCAGGGTCTCGAAGTCGACGTCCCATTCTCAAGTCCGATGTCCGCTGTCCGTCCAATTGGACATCGGACTGAGAATGTGGTGACGGGTCGCTAGATCGGGTAAGCAGGTTCTTCGGTTGCCCTCATGTGCCTCTGCGACCATTCCTCGAAGCTGGTGAGCGTGAGGCCGAGTTCCCTGGCGTACTGCGGGCGGGCCGGCTGGCCGGCCACGTTCAGCCACTCGTGCGTAGCGCCCATGGTCGGCATTCCGGCGGCGAGGGCCTCCTGCTCGGTCATGTCCGGTGCGGACAGTGGCGTGCCCAGTGCGCGGGAGAGGACTTCGGCGATCTCCGTCATCGACAGGTAGTCGCTGGCCAGTTCCAGTTCGACCTCGTCGAACCGCTCCGGCTCGGCGATGGCCGCGGCCGCCGCCTTGCCGATGTCGTCCACCGCGACCAGGGACAGTCGGGTCTCGGGGTTCAGGACGCTCACCAGGCCGCCCTCTATGCCGCGCGGGAACAGGAACGCCATGGAGGGGAGGAAGTTCTCCATGAAGAAGCCCGGCTTGAGAAGGGTCGAGTGGAGGAAGCCGGCCGCGCGGAGGCGCTCCTGGATCGCGCTCTTGGCGCCCAGGGTGAATTCCATCGAAGCCCAGCGACCTTCGGCCCAGCCGGGGGTTTCGGTGTGCTGGCCGGCGCCGGTGACGGAGGTGTGCACGAACTGCGGCACCCCGGCGGCCAATGCGGCCTCGATGAGGTTGATGCCCTGGGCCACCTCTCCGTCGAAGTCGAAGCCTTCCGCGGTCACGGCGGGCAGTTGTACGGAGAAGACGGCGCGGGCGCCCTCGGCGGCCCGGATCACCGAGTCGCGGTCATGGAGATCGCCGGTGATCAATTCGGCCCCGAGTGCTTCGACAGCCTTGGCCTGGTCAGTGGCCGGGTCACGCACCAGGGCGCGGACGGGAACGCCCGCCGCGCGCAGGGCGCGGGCGGTGGCCCCGCCCTGCTTGCCGGTGGCGCCGGTGACCAGGACGGGCGCGGAATCTGCGGACATGGTGCTCCTCAGGCTCATCGATAAGTGGCGGGGTCCGCCGCTTCTGGCGGGATACAATACGGCGGGCCCCGCCACTTAGCAAACTGGGAGACGACGCCATGCCCGATCGCCGACGCGCCGATGCGCGGCGCAACTACACGCGCATCCTCCTCGTGGCCGAGGAGGAGGTCGCTGCCCATGGTGTCGACGCCTCCCTGGAACAGATCGCCCGCACCGCGGGGGTTGGCTCGGCGACCGTGCGCCGCCACTTCCCCACTCGCCGCGCACTGTTGGAAGCGGTTTCCCGGGAACGGATCGAGGCCCTGCGCGTCCGCGCTCACGACCTGGCAGGCGAGGGCGACAGCCGCAACGCACTGCTGGAATGGCTGAGTGACGTCGTCGCCTACTGCGTCTCCGCCCGAGGACTGGCGGCCGCACTGGCCTACGACGATGCCGGGTCCGACCCGGCACACGAGAACACCTGCTCGGCGGCGCTGGAAGAGGCGGCAGGTCCGCTGCTGCGCCGCGCGGTGCAGGATGGTGCGGTGGCGGCAGGCCTCACCGTCGCAGACCTGATCATGCTGATCGTCGGCATCGTCCTGGCCACGGAACACTGCCCCGACCCCGCCGCCCGGGCGGACCGGCTGTTCCGGCTGGCCGTGGCGGGACTGAGCCCGCAGAGCTGAACAAGGCGTGTGACCAGCGGGGTCGAGCACCTGCCTGCTCACCACTGAAACGCCTGACCGGCTCCGTCGGTCGCACGACCGCCCGTCACCGCTGCCGGGCGGACTCGACGAGTGCGAAAATCATCCCCGGGTCTGGGCGGCAGCGTCGTCACGAGCCTCGGGCACGAAGAAGTGCCACCGGGATGAGACGCCACCGGAGTGGTCAGTCAGTGAGACAACTGCGAAACCGCAGGTCAACCAAAGTCGCGGGGTTTGAGTTCCGACAGGAACCTTTCGGCCGGGCGCGGGTCCCGCCTCGCCGGTGGGCGATCCCGTCCACAACGGACGGTGCGCGGGGGCTTCCCCCGGCCACCTTCAACTTATAGCGCACCCCTGGCCTTGCGGCAAGACCCCGGCCGTGCCGCAGAATTCGCCGTCCGAGGCCGGAATCGCGGGGATGTCCGGCCGGAATCGTCGAACGGGGGAATCCGCGTGATCGATGTGACCGTCGTCGGCGGCGGGCCGACCGGCCTGATGCTGGCGGGCGAGCTGCGGCTGCACGGGGTGCGGGTGGTCGTGCTGGAGCGGGAAGCGGCGCCGACCGGGCAGGTCCGCGCGCTCGGCCTGCACGTGCGCAGCATCGAGGTGATGGACCAGCGCGGCCTGCTGGGGCGGTTCCTGGAGCACGGCCGGAAGGTCGTGGCAGGGGGTTTCTTCGCCGGGATCGGCAGGTCGTGGCCGGAACGGCTGGACACCGCGCATTCCTACGTCCTGGCCCTCCCGCAGACCACCACCGAGCGCCTGCTGGCCGAGCGCGCCACCGAGCTCGGCGCCGAGGTCCGCCGGGGCCGCGAACTGGTCGGGCTGGCCCAGGACGAGGGCGGAGTGACCGCCGAGCTGGCGGACGGCACCGAGCTGCGCGCCCGCTACCTGGTCGGTTGCGACGGCGGTCGCAGCGCGGTTCGGAAGCTGCTCGGCGTCGCGTTCCCCGGCGAGCCCAGCCGGGTGGAGACGCTGCTGGGCGAGGTGGAGCTGGACGTGCCGCGCGAGACGTTGGACGAGGTGGTGGCCGAGGTCGGCAAGACCCAGAAGCGGTTCGGCGCGATGCCCCTCGACGACGGCGGGTACCGCGTCATCGTGCCCGCCGACGGGGTGGCCGAGGACCGCGCGGTCGCGCCGACCTTCGACGAGCTGCGGCAGCAGTTGCGGGCGTTCGCGGGCACCGACTTCGGGGCGCATTCGCCGCGCTGGCTGTCCCGCTTCGGCGACGCCACCCGGCTGGCCGAGCGGTACCGGACCGGTCGGGTGCTGCTGGCCGGGGACGCGGCGCACGTCCACCCGCCGACCGGCGGGCAGGGGCTCAACCTCGGCCTGCAGGACGCGTTCAACCTCGGCTGGAAGCTGGCGGCCGAGGTCGGCGGCTGGGCGCCGGAGGGCCTGCTGGACAGCTACCACGCCGAGCGGCACCCGGTGGCCGCCGCCGTGCTGGACAACACCCGGGCGCAGATGGAGCTGCTGTCCGACGAGCCGGGCCCCGGGCGGCGCGGCGGCTGGTGGCGGAGCTGATGGAGTTCGAGGAGGTGAACCGGTACCTGATCGAGAAGATCACCGCGATCGGGGTGCGCTACGACTTCGGGCCGGGGCACCACCTGCTCGGCCGCCGGATGCGCGACGTGGAGCTGGGGCGCGGGCGGCTCTACGAGCTGACGCGCGGCGGTCGCGGACTGCTGCTCGACCGGACCGGTCGGCTGTCGGTCGCGGGCTGGGCGGACCGGGTCGACCACGTCGCCGACGCTGGCGCGGAGCCGGACGTGCCCGCCGTGCTGCTGCGACCGGACGGATACGTGGCGTGGGTGGGCGACGACCAGCAGGACCTGCGCGCCCACCTCTCGAAGTGGTTCGGCGCCCCGGGCCCGCACGAACCCGAGCACACGCCCGGGTGACCTGTTCGGGTGGCATGGTGCCAGGTGAGGGGCACCCTCATCCCAGTTGCTCGGGCAAGGGTGCCCCTCACTCAGGTACCTGATGGGTGAGCTCGGCCGCTGTCCTGGAGGTGGCTGCCCGGGAGGTGGCGGCGGAACCACGCGGTCAGCCCGGCGTCGACTTCGCGGGCGGGTGGGAGCTGCGGTGCGGGTTCGATGCCGGGTTCGTCGGCGAGCGGATGCGCCAGCCCGGGGACGGTCAGCAGTTCGGCCCGGTCGCCCACCGCGTCGACCAGCTCGGACGCGTCGGTGCGCAGCGCCGGGTGGTCCAGCTCGCCGCTGACGACCAGCAGCGGTGCGCGCCTGGCGATGGCCTCCGCCCGGCTGACGAAGTCCAGGCCGTCGGCGACCTCCGCGGACTCGGCGTCGTAGGGGTACTCGCCGGGGAACAGGTCGACGACCGACCGGATCCGGATGGCGGCGTTGACGAGGGCGGCGGCGAAGACCGGGACCCCGGTGTCGGCGAGGACCCGCAGCGCGACGGCGCCGCCGAGCGAGCCGCCGAGCACGCCGATCGGCCCGTCGTCGACCGGCAGCTGCGCGCGGATCGACGCCAGCGCCGCGGGGAATTCCTCGGTCGCCTGCCGGACGAACGGGTGCAGCGCCGACATCAGGACGTCCTGCTGGATCAGTTCCCAGCCGGCGTCCATGCTGCCGTCGACCATGCGGGCCCCGCACATCGGCATGCCGAGGTGGACTCGCCACGCGGGCAGCTCGTCCATCGGCAGCGCGGCGGCGAACGCGGCGTCCGACCTCGGCGCGTCCAGCATGTGCCACGTGACGATGAGCGGCGCGGGGCCGTCGTGGGCCGGTGGCAGGGCGGTGAAGGGCACGCCGGCCGCCGTGCCGGTGATCGGGGAGCGCATGCGGCCACGGTAGGGCGGCGACCGCGCGCCGGGAATCGGTTGCGCTCCGGGTGAATTCCGCGCCCAGCGGATTCGTCGCGGTGGTGGCGCCGCCGAGCGCGCGAGGACCGGGGCCCAGGTGCCAGGTCGGGACTGAGCCGCCGCGCTGCGCAACGCGGAACGAGCACGGCCGGGCTCAGGCCGGGAGGTGGTCGGCGGCGGGGTCGCGGCGGCTGAAGCGGGCCCGGAGTTCGCCGACCGAGGGGCCGCCGGCCAAGCACCACAGCGCGATCACCGGGTCGCAGATCGCGCAGCCCAGGGAGGAGTGCTCGGCGAACGGGATGATCGGGTCGCCGCTGAGGTGGTGCGCCACGTCCCAGGCGGTGTGCAGGAGCCAGGCGATGCCGATGAAGGTCCAGGATCGCAGGCCGCGGTAGGCGCAGCAGGTCGCGACGATGGTGAAGGCGAACTCCCAGAGCCCGAAGCCGCCGCCGCTGAGGTAGGCGGCCCCGGCCCCGGCGACCACGATGGCGTTGAACCGGCGTCGGCTGTCCGGGTCGCGGATGAGCGAGTTCAGCAGCACGTACAGCACGCCGATCGAGAGGGCCGTGACGACGATCATGGTGGTCTCCTGGTTGTGGTGCCGGTCCTCCCCGGACGCTAGGAGTCGGCGCCGGGCACCGGAACTGGCGAGAACGCCACCTGCCACCGGAATCCCGCCACCGCGGGGACGCGACCGCCGAGCGGCCCCGGGTGGCCGCGCCGAGCAGCGGGAAAACCGGCTGCGCGGCCGGGTCGCGGTCGGTCATGCTGGGCCGGTGCTGACCGATCACTGGCCGCTGGCGGGGCTGCGGGTGCGGACCCCGCGCCTCGAACTGCGGCTGCCCGACGGCGCGGAGCTGGCCGCGCTGGCCGACGTCGCGCTGGCGGGCGTGCACCCGCCGGAGCAGATGCCGTTCGCGCGGCCCTGGACCGACCTGCCGCCCGCCGAGCGGGGGCGTTCGGTGCTGCAGCACCACTGGCGGGCGCTGGCCGACTGGTCCGCCGAGCGGTGGGTGCTGCCGTTGGCGGTGTTCGCCGAGGGTCGCCCGGTCGGGATCCAGGCGGTGCAGGCGCAGGACTTCGCGGTGCTGCGGCAGGTGAGCACCGGTTCGTGGCTGGGCCAGGCGCACCAGGGGCAGGGCATCGGCACCGAGATGCGCCGGGCGGTGCTGCACCTGGCCTTCGCCGGGCTCGGCGCCGAGGAGGCGGTGTCGGGGGCGCACGACGACAACCCGGCCTCGCTGGCGGTGACGCGCAAGCTGGGCTACCGGCCGGACGGCGTCCAGCGGGCGGTGGTGCGCGGGCGGCGCTGCACGGAGCTGCGGTTCCGCCTGAATCGGGCGGAATGGGCGGCTCGCGATGAGTTCTCGATCACCGGTCTGCCTCCGTGCCTGCCGATGTTCGGGGTATGACCTGCGGTTCCGGGTTCGCTCGGGGTTCGCCCCCGAGGTGCGGGGACGCGCGGGACGGGCACGATGGGGACATGGCTACTCGGATGCCCCTTCGACGTCCCCATCACGGCAAGCGGATCGCCGGTGTGTGCGCCGGGCTCGCCGACCGGTTCGGGATGAGGCCGTTCACCGTGCGGCTGCTGTTCGTGGTCTCGTGCGTGCTGCCGGGACCGCAGTTCCTGCTCTACCTGCTGCTGTGGGTCCTGGTGCCCAAGGCCTGACCACCACCGCCGCGCCCACCAGGCGGTGACCAGCAGCACCGCCTGGTCAGGACACCCCGGTGGCCGGGCCGCCAGGAGCCGAACACCGGCTACCCGGCACGGCTACCGGTGCCCGTGGCGCTTCGCCCCTTCGCGGGCAACCGCCGTTCGCCCTCGCCGCGGGGTCGCCCGCGAGCTGACCGGCCCGGGCGCTCGCGTCCTCCAGCGCCGCCTCGGCTGACGGCGCGACCGGACGGGTGTTGCGAGGTCGCTCGCGACCGTGGCGCTGGCACACTCGACCCGTGGATGCATCGTTCGAGGTGCCGGACGTGGTCGGCCTGGAGAACGCCGCCGAACTGGCCCTGACGTCCTTCTGCTGGTGGCGCGCCGACCTCCCCCGGGCCGTGTGCGAGACCTACTGGCGCGACGTGCACGGGATCATGTTCGCCCGCGCCCCGGGCCTGTGGCAGTACCGGCAGCTGCGCCTGGGGAGCAACCGCCCCGACCTCTGGCCCGTGGTCGAGGGCCTCTCGTTCGACGCGCCGGAGGTGGCCCAGCCGCAGGGCATCCCGCACGGGCTTTTCCTGTCCGAGGCCGACCTGGTCGCCTTCGGCGAGCATCCGCTGCCCGAGGACGTCATCCCCCGCGATGCGCACCACTTCCTCGGCCGCATCGGTGCGCTGCTGTCACCTCCGGGCGGTGGCCGCACCCTCGTCGACCGGATCAACGATCCCGCCGTGCAGGGACCTCCGCCGGTGCCGACCTTCGCGCTCTGCTTCGTCCCCCGAGCGGGAGCGACCGACGGGTTCCACGCCTACCTGACCGAGCACGTGGCGCGCCCGTGGAGCGAGCACCCGGACGTCGTCCGGCTGCGCGTCGAGCCGCTTCCGCCGTACGAGCGGTCGGCGATGAGCTCGCCCGGTGTGGCGCACCGGTGGCCGAGCGCGCAGACCTACCTCGGCTGGATCGAGATCGCGGTGCGCGACGGGGGCGTGCTCGGCGATCTCCTCGCGGGCCCGGCCGCCGACGACTTCGCCCACCACGTCAGCGCCCTGCACACCTACCCGGTCCGCGAGGTCTACACGCTCATCTCCGGGGGACGGCCGACCGAGGTGGGCCTGCGCGGATATCCGGCGGTGCGGGCGATCATCGCCGCGGGCGCGGAGGACCAGCGCGGTGCGGCGGTCCTGACCCGCCTGTTCGGCGATGCCGTGCGCGGCCTGGACCAGCTCAGGAAGCCCTGACCGGGCGGCGGCCCGAGCGGGGCCGCCGCCGTCGCGGTGATCGCCGGGTCAGCGCCGGGCGTGCGCGTCGAGGACGCAGGCCACCGCGGCGGTGATGCGCGCGGCGAAGTCCAGGTGCAGCGACTCGTCGGGCACGTGGGCGTTGCTGTCCGGGCCGAGGGCGCCGGTGACCACGAACTGGGCCTGCGGGTACTTGGCGTGCAGCAGGCCCATGAACGGGATCGAGCCGCCGAGCCCCATCGTCCGCCAGCCCGCGCCGAAGACGTCCGCCGAGGCGCTGTCCAAGGCGTCGGACAGCCACGGCGCCGGGGCCGGGGCGTTCCAGCCGGGACCGGCTTCCTGGTGGCCGAAGGTGATCCGGGCGCCGTGCGGCACGTCGGTGCTCAGCACCTCGCGCACCGCGGCCAGCGCCGCTTCGGCGTCGGTGGTCGGCGGCAGCCGGAACCCGAGCATCAGCGTGGTGGAGGGCCGCAGCACGTTGCCCGCCTCGGCCGGGTCGGGCAGCCCGGCGGCGCCGATCACCGCGAGGCTGGGCCGCCAGGTGTTGTTCAGCGCGAGCTCGACCTCGTCGTCGGCCTCGGGGCGCAGGCCCTCGGGCAGCGGGACGGAGCGGCGGACCAGTCCGGGGACGGCCTCGATCGCCGCGCGGGCCTCCTCGACGCGTTCCTCCGGGATCGGGCCGTGCAGCTCGGGCAGCAGGATCTCGCCGGTGCGGGAGTCCTCGATGCGGTCGAGCAGCCGGCGCAGCACCCGGAAGGAGCTCGGCACGATGCCGCCCGCGGTGCCGGAGTGCTGCCCGGAGTCGAGCACGTGGGCGGTGACCTCCAGCTGCACCAGACCGCGCAGCGAGGTGGTCAGCCACATCCGCTCGTAGTCCCCGGCGCCGGAGTCCAGGCACACCACCAGGGAGACGGCGCCGAGCCGGTCGGCGAGGTGGTCGAGGTAGGCGGGCAGGTCGGGGCTGCCGGATTCCTCGCCGGTCTCCAGCAGCACGACGCAGCGGGCGTGTTCGCCGCCGTGCGCGCGCGCCGCTTCCAGGGCGGTGACGGCGGCGTACCCGGCGTAGCCGTCGTCGACCGAGCCGCGGCCGTAGAGCCTGCCGTCGCGGACGACCGGGGTCCACGGGTCGAGTCCCTCGGACCAGCCGCCGACCGGGGGCTGCTTGTCGAGGTGCCCGTAGAGCAGCACGGTGTCGTCGGACTCGCCGGTGGCGGGCACGTCGACCAGCAGCAGCGGGGTGCGCCCGGGCAGCCGCACCACCTCGATCTCGACGCCGGGCAGCTCGCGGTCGGCGATCCAGCTCCGCACGTGCTCGACGGCGGCGTCCAGATGTCCGGTGTCCGCCCAGTCGGCGTCGAAGGCGGGCGAGACGGCGGGGATGCGCACCAGGTCCGACAGGCTGGGCAGCACGGAGTCGTGCCAGGTCCGGCGGACGGTGGCGGTCAGGGCTGAGCGGTCCACGCCCGCGATCCTATGCCCACCGGCCGGCGCCCCGGTCCGCTCAGCCCGCGGCGGCGGTGGCGGCGGTGGCGGCGACGACGGCGCCCCCGGCCATCGCGGCGTTGGCGGCGGCGACGGCGTGCTCGACGGCGGTGCCGAGCTGCTCGCCGCGGCAGATCTGCTTGAGGCGGGCGCGCTGCGGACCGGTGAAGCCCAGCGACCAGGACAGCCGGGTGGCGTGCACCAGCGCCGCGAGCAGCGCGAGCCGGTTGGTGAGCTGTCCACCGTCGGCGCAGTGCCGCAGCTCGGCGAGCAGCTGCGCGTGCGCGGCCGGGTGCGGGTGGAAGCGGTCGACGGGGAACAGCCCGAGCACCTTCTCCGGCTGGTGGGTCATCAGGCCCGCGCGGACCAGGTCGCTCGCGTGCTGCACCCGGGTGCGGCGGGACTGCACGAAGCGGGCGGCGTCCACCGGCCGCCCGGCCGGACCGGAGCGTCTGACCAGCAGGCCCAGCGCTTCGTCGATCCACCGCTCCCCGGCGGGCGAGGCGTCGAGGACCCGGACCTTCCGGCGGACGAACTCGATGCGGTGCCGCAGCACGAGCTCGCCCAGTTCCGCCGCGCCGAGGTAGTTGGAGGAGGCGTAGTGGCCGCCGTTGGGCTTGTGCAGCAGGAGCGCGAACTCCCCGGGGATGGTCACCGTCATGCGCGAAGTATGCCGCCCGGCGGCGGCCCTCGAGGCCGGTCCGGACCGATCGGCCTCGAAATGCTGATCGCGCCCCGCTGCCTGTCCGGGTGAGCGCCGTGCCTGCTCCCGTCACCGGTCCGGATGAGCGGGCGGCGAGCGTCCCCGGTCCGGCGCCTCCCCCGCCGCACCCTGTCGATGACGGACTTCGGCCGTGGGGAGGCACGATGGTTTCTTCGATCGGGTTCTACTTCGGCGCGCACCAGGACGACGCGCTGCTGTTCCGGGGCGAGTTCCTGCGATCCGACGCGGGCACGCCGGACGCGCGGGTGGTGCACGTGGTGACCACGGCGGGCGACGCCGGGCTGGAGGCGTACTGGTGGCGGGCCCGCGAGAAGGGCCTGATCGACGCGCACAAGCGCGCCCACGCCGCCGACCCGTCCGGCGTGAAGCGGCGGTTCGGCGGCAAGAACGTCACCGTCTACGACGCGGGGAAGTGGGCGGTCTACTGCCTGCGGCTGCCGGACGGCAACATCGGCGGCGGCGGGTTCCCGCGCACCGGACACGCGAGCCTGGTGAAGCTGCGCGACGGCCGGATCAACCGGATGCAGGCCGTCGACGGCGACGCGGCCTCGGTCTACACGAGCTGGAGCGATTTCCGGAACACGCTCCGGGCGATCGTCGACCAGGAGATGTCCGCGGCGCGGCTGCGGCCACCGCAGTGGGTCAACACCTCCGACTATCTGGCGGCGAACAACCCGAACGACCACACCGACCACTACGCCACCAGCCAGGCGGTCCGCGACGTCGTCGGCGGCGCCTACCACCGCGTCCACTGGGTCAGCTACGACACCGAGCACCGCCCGGCCAACCTCGGCGACCCGCAGCTGACCTGGAAGCGCGACCTCTTCTACGCCTACGCGCACGCGGTGAGCCGGGACACCGGTACCGGCATCGGCTACTTCGACGCCGAGTGGAACAGGTGGGGCAACAAGAGCTACTGGCGCGAACAACGAGCCGGCCGCACCACCGAGGACCAGCCCGAGCAGCCCGAGCAGCAAGCCCCAGAGCCCACCGCCACCTGAGTGAGGGGCACCTTCATCCGGCTATGTCGGATGAAGGTGCCCCTCACCCAGCTCCCATCCGGGTGACGCCGCAGCGGAGGCGCAGCTCGTCCAGGCGCGCTGATTGGTCCGGGCACGGGTTGCTCTCGGTCAGAGGCGGTGGAGGCCGTCGAGGATGCGTTGCAGGGTGGCCGGGTCGTAGGAGTAGGTGGTGCTGAGCGGCTCCGGTTCGGGCTCGGCCGCGGGCTCCGGGGCGGGGTCGGGCGAGGTGACCGGCGGCTCGGGTGGGCGTCGTGCGGTGCGGCGGTGGACGGCCCAGGCGGTGAGCGCGGCGGTGGCGAGGAGTCCGGCGGCGATCCAGCGCTTCACGAGGTGGTCTCCTGGGTGGTGGCGCGGTCGAAGACGGCGTCGGCGAGTTCGGGCGGGAGGTCGCGCAGCCGGTGCGCGCGGTCGTCGTCGGTCAGCCAGGCCGGGACGCCCAGCGCGGTGAGCTCGGCCCGCAGCGCCGTCGCGAACGCCCAGGTGACGTGCCGCTTCTCCCGGGCGATGGCGGACCGCGGTCCGCCGGGAGCGGTGGGCATCACCACCAGGTCGCCGATCGTCCACGCGCGACCGTCGTCGACGAGCCAGCGGCCGAGGGCGCCGCGGCGCAGCACGAGCACCGGGTTCCCGGCGCGTTCCGCGTCGAGCCCGGCCGACCACGCGGTGCCGGCGGAGCGCTCCTCGGCGCGGCGCAGCACTTCGGCGGGGGCGGTCACGGGGCGGGCTCCGGGAGCGAGCCGGAGACCATCCACGACCCGGCGGGTCCGAGCCCGGCGACCAGTCCGCGCAGCGCGCTGACCGGATCGTCGTCGACCCTGGTCAGCAACCGCCCGGCGTGCACGAGCGGTTCCGACGGTTCGTAGCGCGCTTCGTAGCGGCTCACCGTCGCGTAGCCGTACTCCGACAGCACGGCGATCACCACCTCGTCGCGCACCCGCACGAGCTGCACGTCCCCGCCCGCCCACGGGCAGGGCAGCGGGCTGAACCCCGCCTCGACGAGCCGCCGCACCAGCGGTTCCACCGCCCGGTCGACGGCCTTGCGCACTCCGGTCACGTCGATCACCGGACCCGCACCCGCGACCCGGCGGTCGCGTCGCCGTGGGCGTTGACGAGCAGCTGCGTCTCCTCGACCGGAGCGGTGACGAACCACTCGACGACCGCCCGCAATACCGCGGCCTCCACCGACTCCGGCACCTGATCAGCACATCGCATCGAACACCTCCCATGAAGTACGTGAATGCAACACTGTGAATACAACAATGTTGTGTTCACAACGTCAACGACCAAGTGGTCATCCGATCCGGTGGACGATGCCGTAGGGCACGCTTGTGCCCCGAACCTGAGCGAAAGGTGAGCAGCGTGGTTACGCCGTCGAGTCCTGCCGTGCTCAAGCGCTGGATCGCGCTGGAGTTGCGACGTCTGCGAAAGCAGGCCGGGCTGAAGCAGAAGGACGCCGCACAGCGCATCGGTCGCTCGCAACAGCACATCGGCTACCTGGAGAGCGCTCGGAATCTGCCATCCCACGGCGATCTGGAACTCTTGCTTGGGCTCTACGGGATGCAGGACCGCCACGACTTCATGCGCGACCTGCTTTCCGCGGCGAAGAAGGGACGCAACTGGTGGACCGGCCTGAGCGGTGCGGTTCCGAAGTGGTTCGACCTCTTCCTGGGGCTCGAAGCCGGTGCGGCCGAGCTGTCGTCGTTCGACGCCCTCCTCGTGACTGGACTTCTCCAGACACGCGCTTACGCCGAGGCTGTCGTCCGTTCCGACACAGACCTTTCCGACGATGAGGTCGGTCAACGGGTCGAACTGAGGATGAGACGACAGGACCTGCTGGATCGGTCTGAAGAACCTGTTCGGCTGTGGACCATCATGGACGAATCGGTCTTGTACCGGACGCTCGGCAGCTCCGACGTGATGCGGGACCAACTCAGGCAGTTGCTCGCCATGTCGGAACGGCCACGCGTAGATCTCCAGGTCCTACCGCTGTCCGGCAACGCCCATACCGCTCAACAGGGCGGCACCTTCACGTTGATGCGGTTCCCAGTTGACATGGTCGGTGACCCCGGCGTCGTCTACCACGAACTGCTCAGCAGCGGCCACTACCTCGAAGACCCCTCCGAAGTCCTGCTCTACGAGCGGACGTTCCGCCGAATTGCGGGCTTGGCTGCCGAACCGGGTGACTCCCGGAGGATGATTGAGCGGGCCATCAAGGAGGTGTGAAGGTGCGCGACGGAGAGTTAGACGTTCCCCGGTGCGGGGCACCGCGCAACGGATTCCGCAGGTCCAGCTACAGCGGGCAGAACGGTCACTGCGTCGAGGTGGCGGGCTCCGGCGGTGGCGGTCGGTGGGTGCGGGACAGCAAGGCGCCCGGGTCCGGCCTCCACCGGTTCACCGCCGGGCAGTGGCGGTCATTCCTCGCCCACCTCAAGGCGGGCGGACTCGACTCGCGCTGATCCGAGCCCGATGCGGCCTCACCCGTTCGGGAGCTGAGTGAGGGGCACCCTGTACCACTTGACTTGGTACAGGGTGCCCCTCACCTGCAAAAAGCCCACCTGGACGGGCGGTGCTCCGGCGTGTTGCGGGGGGCGTGGTGGCGGCGCGGGTTGACCCTCACGTGGCGGGAGGCCCCAGGCTGAGCGTCGTGGAGGTGAGGGCGGTGGGTTACACGGTGGGCCAGGTGGCCCGGCTGACCGGCGTGACGGTGCGGACGCTGCACCACTACGACGAGGTGGGGCTGCTGGTGCCCTCCGGACGCACGTCCGCGGGGTACCGCAGCTACTCGGACGCGGACCTGGACCGGCTGCGCCGCGTCCTGTTCTACCGGGAGCTGGACCTCGGCCTCGACGACATCGCGGCGGTCCTCGCCGAAGGCGGCGCACGTGCGCACCTGGAGCGGCAGCACGAGCTGCTGCTGGAGCGGATCGACCGGCTCCAGCGGATCGCCGCGGCCGTGCGCGAGGAGATGGAGGCGGTTTCGATGGGCGTCAACCTGACGCAGGAGGAGAAGTTCGCGCTGTTCGGCGACTTCGACCCGGACGACCACGCGTCCGAGGTCGAGCGCCGGTGGGGCGGCAGCGACGCCTACCGGCAGTCGCGGGAGCGGATGGCCGGGTACGGCGAGCAGGACTGGCGGCAGTTCCTCGGGGAGCAGAGCGCTGTGCACGAGCGGCTCGCCGAGGCGCTGCGCTCCGGCGCGGCCCCGGACGAGGCGGCGGTGCTCGACCTCGCCGAGGAGCACCGGCAGGTGATCACGCGCTGGTGCTACGACTGCACCTACGAGATCCACCGGGGCCTGGGCGAGATGTACGTGGCCGACGAGCGGTTCACCGCCACCTACGAGGCCATCGAGCCGGGCCTGGCGGAGTTCGTCCGCGCCGCGATCGTCGCCAACGCCGACCGCCGCGAAGGCTAGCCCTGGCGGTGCCGCTGCCGGGCAGCGGCGTGCAGCCTGGCCTTCGCCGGGTCCTCCCGCACCCGCGGTGGGCGCGGCGGGCCCGGCTCGGGGGCGTGCCGGATGAACAGCGTCACGGTCACGCTGTCGGTGAACCCGCTGCGCCGCATCAGCTTCGCCGAGGACTCGTTGCCCTTCTCGACGTCGGTGATGATCCGGGTCGCCCCCGCCGCGAACAGCGCCTGGCAGGACGCTTCCAGCAGGGCGCGGGCCAAGCCCTCGCCCTGGTGGTCCGGGTCGACGCCGATCCACTCGACGTAACCCCAGTCCTCCCGCTCGTCGTAGGACAACGACCCGAGCACGAAGGCGACCACGCGCCCGTCGTGCTCGGCGACCCAGCACGAGTCCGGCTGGGCGTCCAGGTGCACCGCCACGCTGGACAGCGACCACGACGTGTACGGCATGGCGGAGACGTCGAAGACGCGGTTGCCCAGTTCGAGGACGCCGGCCAAGTGCTCCAGCCGCATCGGGACGGGTTCGGTGGCCATGGTGCGGGACTCCTGTTCGACGCACCCAGCCTACGGTGACCCGGGCACCGCCGCGGTGCGGCGACCTCGCGTGGAGGTTCGGGCGGTGGTGTAGTGGCAGCGTTTTCGAGGAGGTGCGCCATCCGACCGGTTCCGTGGGACGTGCTGGGCGTCGTCGCGCTCGGCGGCGCGCTCGGCGCCGTGCTGCGGCACGGGATCTCGGTGCTGCTGCCGCACCGGGGTTTCCCGTGGGCGACGTTGCTGACCAACGTCGCGGGCTGCCTGGCCATCGGGGTGCTGATGTACGTCATCACCGAGCTCGTGCAGGCGCACCGGCTGGTCCGGCCGTTCGTCGGGATCGGCGTGCTCGGCGGGTTCACCACCCTGTCGACCTACGTGGTCGAGGGGCTCGGGCTCGCCGAGCGCGCACCCGCCCTCGCCGCGCTGTACCTGGTGGGTTCGGTGTTCGCCTGCCTGGGCGCGGTGCTCCTCGGGCTGCTGGGCAGCCGCTCGGTGGCCGAATCGCTGCGACGGAGGTGACCATGCGGTTGAGCGGACGGGCGCTGCGCCTGACCGTGGTGCTCGGCGAGAGCGACACCTACCGGCACCACCCGGCCTACCACGAGATCGTGCTGCGGGCCCGCGGCGCCGGGTTGGCGGGGGCATCGGTGTACCGGGGGTCGAGGGCTTCGGCGCGTCCTCGACGATCCACACCACGCGGGTGCTGGCGCTCAGCGAGGACCTGCCCATCTCGGTCGTGATCGTCGACGAGGAGCAGTGCGTCCGGGACTTCCTGCCGCAGCTCGACGACGTGGCCGCGGGCGGTCTGGTGCTGCTCGACGAGGTGGAAGTGGTCCGGTACGGATGACGGTCCTGCTGGTCGCGCTCGGCGGCGCGGTGGGCGCGAGCGCGCGGTTCCTCCTGGACCGGTGGGTGCAGCGCCACTCCGCCGGATTCCCGCTGGGCACTCTCGCGGCGAACGTGCTCGGCTCGCTGCTGCTGGGTGCGCTGGTCGGCACGTCGTGGCCGGTGTTCCCGCTGCTCGGCACGGGTTTCTGCGGGGCGCTCACCACGTTCAGCACCTTCGGCTACGAGACGGTCCGGTTGTTCGCCGAACGCGCCCGGCTGCTCGCGGTGCTCAACGTGCTCGGCACCGCGGCGGCCGGGCTCGTCGCCGGGGCCCTCGGGATGCTGCTCACCGGGGCGTGAACGGATCAGCGGTGCCGCAGGCGCCAAGAGGCCGAGCGGATCAGCTTGGCAGCACGGGGTTTCCTCGGGCTCTCCGGCACTGCGCCGAGGGTTCGAGCCGGGTACCTGCTGCGCTGGCGGAGCCTCACCGACCGCACCCGGGGGATCGCCGGAATACCAGCGGTGGAAGGAACTCCTGCACCACTGCTGCGACCCGTTCCCGACCGTGCGGCACCACGAGCTCGTCGACACCGCGTGAAAAACCGCCCCCGCGCGGGAAATCGGAGCCGTAAGGTTCCGACATGGCGGCCCCCGAGCCCTCGCTGAGCCAGTTCGCGGAACGCGCCCTCACCGCCGCGCGGCGGGCGAGCGCGGACGGCACCGCGGCGCTGGTCGTCGCCGTCATCCCGGTGGTCGTGGTGGTGATCCGGATCCTGCTGGTGGCGGGGCACGATCCGGCCGCCGTGCGGATCCTGCTCACCACGCTGAACATCCCGGCGATCGCGCTCGACGCCACGACGGTGCTGGTGCCGGTGCTGCTGTTCTTCGCGATGATCCGGGTGCTGGACTGGACGCTGCGGCGCGAGGACCCGGGAACGGCGGCGCTGACGCTGGGTTTCGGCGTGGCGATCGTCGTGCTGCTGCTGCCGATGCAGATGGCGCCGTGGATCGTGCTGCCCTGCGCCGCCTACGCCGCGGCGGCGCTGCGCCGCCGGACCGCCGGACGCGTCGTGCTGTCGGCGATCGTGGGCCAGCTCTCCGGCCTGGTGCTGCTCGGCCTCACCTTCGTCGCGCTGTTCACGCCCGCGTCCTTCGCGTTCTCCATGAACCAGATGTGGCTGCCCGCCGAGATGATCACGGTGCGGGCGGCGGACGGCACCGTGCGGGACCGCTTCCCGGGCTACGTCCTGCACTCCGGCGACCACCACCTCACCGCGATGCGCCACGTGCCGACCAGCGGAACCGCCGACGACTTCCCCGGCTACCGCCCCGGCCCGCAGTTCGCCATCCTCGACCCGACCGCGGTGCGCCGCGAGCTCTGCTCCGTCCCCGGCGGCGACCTCGCGGTGACCCGCCAGTCCCTCGCCCACCTCACCGGACTCCTCGGCGAGACCACGGCTCCGGCCGAACTGCCCACCTGCGCGCAGCTCTGGCGGGGATGATGGACGTCGTGGAAGCCATCAGCGGATTCATCGGACTGGCCATCGGACTGCTGTCCCTCGCGGCCGTCGCGCACGCCGTCCGGAACCAGACGCTGGCGGGCACCCTCGCCCGCAACCACGCGATCGGCATCCGCACCAAGGCGACGATGGCCTCCGACACCGCCTGGTGGGCCGGGCACCGAGCCGCCGCCCCGTGGATGCTCGCCGCCGCCCGCACCGGCTACACCACCGCAGCGGTGACCACCGCGCTCATCGCCGCCCAGCTCGCCCTCGGCGAGACCTACCCGCTCGCCCTGATCGTCCCCGGCGGCGGCTTCACCGCCGTCCTGGCCGCAGCCCTCCTCGCCACCCGCAAGGCCAACCGTGCAGCCCGCGCCACCGAGCCGTAGCGCCCACGTCGTGGAAATCATCGCGGGACCCCAGCACTCGTGGACCGGCCCGGCGATTCCGCCCGGCACAGCGCAGAGGCACCGAAGGCGCAGAGGCACCGAAGGCCCAGAAACACCGAAGGCCCAGGCCGGAACTGCGCTCCGGGCTGGGCCTTCGTCTGCTGAGCGGATGACGGGAATCGAACCCGCGTATTCAGCTTGGGAAGCTGATGTTCTACCATTGAACTACATCCGCGCATCGCTGTCGCGACGTGATCGAGCTTAGCACGGTGGGCGTCGTCGATCGTCGACGGGGTGCGGATAGGGTGGTTCCGTGCTGCTGAGTGACGGGGACCTGCGCAAAGAGCTCGACGAGGGGCGCCTGCACGTCGATCCGTTCGACGCGGCGATGATCCAGCCGTCGAGCATCGACGTTCGGCTGGACCGGTTCTTCCGGGTCTTCGACAACACGAAGTACACCCACATCGACCCGTCGCAGCAGCAGGACGAGCTGACCTCGCTGGTCGAGACGCCGGACGACGTTCCGTTCGTGCTGCACCCCGGGGAGTTCGTGCTGGGCGCGACCTTCGAGGAGGTCCGGCTGCCGGAGGACCTCGCGGGCCGGCTGGAGGGCAAGTCCTCGCTCGGGCGGCTCGGGCTGCTGACGCACTCCACCGCGGGCTTCATCGACCCGGGGTTCAGCGGGCACATCACGCTGGAGCTGTCCAACGTCGCCAACCTGCCGATCACGCTGTGGCCCGGGATGAAGATCGGCCAGCTCTGCCTGTTCCGGCTGTCCAGCCCCGCCGACCACCCGTACGGCTCGAAGCGGGCCGGTTCGCGGTACCAGGGACAGCGCGGTCCGACCCCGTCGCGGGCCTACATCAACTTCTCCCGCGCCGACACTCGGCGGTAACTCTGCGTGCACGTTCGGGCGTGCAAGTGATCTGAAACTCATCTGTTCGGCATGGCGAAAAGGCCCAAGTGGCCGAGTTTCGATTACGGTGAGCTACTTCACGCTGGATCGTGTCAGCAAAGAAGGGGTTCAGAACTTACGATCCCTCAAGCCCGACGTTCTAGAACGATCCCGCACCGTGGCGGGTCGACGTGCGGGCAGCAGGAGAACGCGATGTCAGCAACCCAGTCGCGTGCCTCGGGAGCTGCCACCGAGCACTTCGGGCACGTCGTGATGATCGCCTGCGCCGCGGCGCTCGGCGGATTCCTCTTCGGCTACGACACCTCCGTTATCAACGGCGGCGTGGACGCGATCCAGCAGCACTTCGGTGTCGGCCCCGCCCTGACCGGCCTCACCGTCTCCTCCGCCCTGCTGGGCTCGGCGGTCGGCGCCGGGATCGCGGGCGGCTTGGCCGACCGGGTCGGGCGCATCCGCGTCATGCAGCTCGCCGCCGTCCTGTTCATCGTCAGCGCCATCGGCTCGGCGCTGCCCTTCGCGATCTGGGACCTCGCCGCCTGGCGGGTCGTCGGCGGTGTCGCCATCGGCATCGCCTCGGTGATCGCCCCCGCCTACATCGCCGAGGTCGCACCCGCGGCCTACCGGGGCGGCTGGCCTCGTTGCAGCAGTTGGCGATCGTGCTGGGCATCGCCCTGTCGCAACTGGTGAACTACGGGCTGGCCGCCGGCGCCGGGGGCAGCGCCTCCGGGATGCTCGGGCCGCTCCAGGCGTGGCAGTGGATGCTCGCCGCCGCCGCGATCCCCGCGGTCGTCTACCTCGTGGTGGCCTCGCGCATCCCCGAATCGCCGCGCTACCTGGTGGCCGCCGGGCGGCTGGCCGAGGCGCGCAGCGTGCTGACCCGCATCGACTCCGGTGACGCGGGCGCCAAGGTTTCCGAGATCCAGGCCGCGCTCGGCGGCGAGCGCAAGCCCCGGCTCAGCGACCTGCGCGGCCGGTTCGGGCTGCTGCCGATCGTCTGGGTCGGCATGGCGATCGCCGCGTTGCAGCAGTTCGTCGGGATCAACGTCATCTTCTACTACTCCTCGTCGCTGTGGAGCTCGGTCGGCGTCGACGAGAGCAGCTCGCTGCTGCTGAGCCTGTTCACCTCGATCGTCAACATCATCGGCACCCTCGTGGCAATCGCCCTGGTCGACAAGATCGGCCGCAAACCGCTGCTGGTCATCGGCTCGATCGGCATGGCGGTGTCGCTGGCGATCACCGGCTGGGCGTTCAGCTTCGCCGAGGTCGTCGGCGAGGACGCGCAGCTCCCGTTCGTCTGGGGCGCCGTGGCGCTGGTGTCGGCGAGCGCGTTCGTGCTGTTCTTCGCCTCCTCCTGGGGCGTGGTGATGTGGGTGCTGCTCGGCGAGATGTTCCCGGTGCGCATCCGGGCCGCCGCGCTCGCCGTGGGCACCGCGACGAACTGGATCGCGAACTGGCTGGTGACGGTGAGCTTCCCGTCCATGCGCGACTGGAACCTGCCCGTGACCTACTTCCTCTACGCCGGGTTCGCCCTGCTCTCCCTGGTGTTCGTGCTGCGGTATCTGAAGGAGACGAAGGGCAAGACCCTAGAGGAAATCGGTAGTTGATCTAGCTCCGGTCGCTTTGCGTGGCGGTGCGGGTGGCGGAACCTCAGCGGCCTTCTCGCTGCGGGATCGCCTCCTGATGTACCCACTTCGTACACGGCGTCGGCGCTGTCCTCGCGAGAAGGCCGCGGAGAACCCGCGGCGGTGCTGGTTGCTTAGGTGGGGCAAGGCGGAAGCGGCTTCGCCGCATGCCTGACGGTGGTGCCGATCAGCGCGTGCGTGGGCTGGAAGCGGCTTCGCCGCTTGGTTGTGGTCGAGGGGTGTCCGGTTCGGGCACCCCTCGATTGCTGTTCGGGGGCGGGAACAAATCCGGGGCTTCGCGCGTAGGGGGTACCGTACGTTGTACGGAAGGAGCGCGCATGGCCATCACCCCGTTCCACCTCGACATCCCGCAGGAGCAGCTCGACGACCTGCGGGCCCGGCTCTCCCGGGTCCGCTGGCCCGATGCCGTGCCCGGTGGCGATCACGGCGACGACTGGCGGTACGGGCCGCCGCTGGCTCACGTCCGCGACCTCGTCGAGCACGCGCTGCACCGCTACGACTGGCGCGCGCAGGAGGCGCGGCTGCGCGCGTTCCCGCAGTTCACCACCGAGATCGACGGCCAGCGGGTGCACTTCCTGCACGTGCGCTCCTCGCGGCCGGACGCGCTGCCGCTGATCGTCACGCACGGCTGGCCCAGCTCCCCCGCCGAGTACCTGGACGTGATCGTGCCGCTGACCGAGCCCGAGGACGACGGGCCCGCGTTCCACCTGGTGATCCCGTCGCCGCCCGGTTACGTCCTGTCCGGCCCGACCCGGGAGTTCGGCTGGGGTTCCCGCCGGATCGCCGAGACCTGGGCGGAGCTGATGGCGCGGCTGGGCTACCGCCGCTACGGGGCGCAGGGCGGTGACTGGGGGACCTGGATCAGCCGGGAGCTGGCGCTGGTGGCGCCGGATTCGGTTGTCGGGGTGCACACCAACGGCATGATCACCTTCCCCTCCGGCGATCCCGCGGAGCTCGCCGGGCTCTCGGCGGCCGACCAGGAGCGGATGGCGGGCTGGCAGCGCTACACCGACGAGCTCTACGGCTACAAGCTGATCCAGTCCACCAAGCCGCAGGCCCTCGCCTACGCGCTGGCCGACTCGCCGGTCGGCCTGCTCGGCTGGCTCAGCGGGGTCTTCCGGGAGTGGACCGATCCGCGCACCCCGCTGGCGGCCGACCTGGTGCTCACCCACGCGCTGCTCTACTGGTTCACCGGCACCGCGAACTCGGCAGCCCGGTCGTTCGTGGAGACGCCGGACGACGCCGAGCACGCCGAGCGCGAAGGCGTGCTGGCGGAGCTGGAGACCGGTGCGGTGCCGCACGGGATCGCGGTGTTCCCGCACGACGTGCTGCGCCCGGTGCGGCCGTTCGCCGAGCGGATCAACAACGTGGTCCGGTGGACCGAGCACGACCGCGGCGGCACCTTCCCGGCCGCGGAGGTCCCGGAGCTGTTCGCCGCGGACGTCCGCGCCTTCTTCGCGGCCGTGACCGGATGACACCCGCCCCGGGTCCGGCGAAGGTGATTCGGGATTTTCATACGCCCAGGAGCCTCGCCGATCCTGATCACGAAGCGTGGTTTTACAGGATCGAGTGACACTCTGAAGGCCGACTCGGTGTCACCGGTCGGTGTGATCGTGGATCTCGGGGGCAGCGCTCGAACCCCGTCGGCCTCTAGGACTGGACGCGGCGGTCACAACGGCCGCCGCTCACGAAGTCGAAATGGAGTGGATCCCCGAATGAAGTCCTCGAACCTCGCCAAGGCCGCCGCCGTCGCGACCCTGACGCTGGGCTTCGGTGCCCTCGCCGCCCCCGCCGCCTTCGCCGACATCTACGTCATCGGCAACGACGGCGACGTCGCCGTCCAGGAGGCCGAGGCCAACGGCATCGGCAACGACATCGAGCAGAGCGCCCAGAACGAGTACGACTTCTGGGCCGGTCTCGGCAGCTCGATCTCCTTCGACGGCTGAGCTAGCGCGGGCGGGACGAGGGGCGGGTCCGGCCGGACCCGCCCCTCGGTCGTTCCCGGAGCGGGCGCCGGTGAGACAGCGCGGGCCCCTCCGGTGCGCACCGGAGGGGCCCGCTCGCTCGGTCGGTCAGCTCCCGGACGTGGCCGGGGCGTCGGTGCTCTCGCCGCGCTTGACGGCGTTGAGCAGGAGTTGCGCGACGTCGACGACCTCGACGTTCTCCGAGGCGACCTTGTCGCTCTGCCGCGTGGTGAGCCCGTCGGAGAGCATCACCTTGCAGAACGGGCAGCCGGTCGCGATCTTCTGCGGGGCGGTGCCCAGCGCCTCGTCGACGCGGTCCAGGTTGATCCGCTTGCCGATGCGCTCCTCCATCCACATCCGCGCCCCGCCGGCGCCGCAGCACATCGAGCGGTCCGCGTGCCGGGGCATCTCCCGGAAGTTGGCGCCCGCGGCACCGACCAGGTCGCGCGGCGGCGTGTAGACCTTGTTGTGGCGGCCCAGGAAGCACGGGTCGTGGTAGGTGACGTCCTCGGCGACCGGGGCCACCGGGGTCAGCCGCTTCTCCCGCACCAGCTTGTTCAGCAGCTGGGTGTGGTGCACGACCTCGAAGTCCCCGCCGAGCTGCGAGTACTCGTTGGCCAGGCTGTTGAAGCAGTGCGCGCAGGTGGCGACGATCTTGCGCTTGCCGGGTTCGCGGCCCTCGAAGACGCCGTTGAGCACCTCGACGTTCTGCTGCGCGAGCATCTGGAAGACGAACTCGTTGCCCGCGCGCCGGGCCGGGTCACCGGTGCAGGTCTCCTCGGAGCCGAGCACCACGTACTTGACCCCGGCCGTGTGCAGCAGCTCGGCGACGGCGCGGGTGGTCTTCTTCGCGCGGTCCTCGAACGCCCCGGCGCAGCCGACCCAGAACACGTACTCGACGTCGTCGGCGAGCTCGCCGTCGAACACCGGCACTTCGAAGTCCAGGTCCTCGGTCCAGGCCAGCCGGTCCTTGGCGTTCTGGCCCCACGGGTTGCCCTTGTTCTCCAGGTTCTTGAACATCCCGCCGAGCTCGGTCGGGAAGTTCGACTCGATCATCACCTGGTAGCGGCGCATGTCGATGATGTGGTCGACGTGCTCGATGTCCACCGGGCACTGCTCGACGCAGGCGCCGCAGCTCGTGCAGGACCACAGCACCTCGGGGTCGATGACGCCCATCTCCTCGGGGCCGCCGACCAGCGGGCGGTCCGACTCGGCCAGCGCCAGCGCGTCGATCCCGGCGAGCTTGTCCTCGGCGCCGTCACCGGTGATGCCGACCTCGTCGCCCGCCATGTCCTTCTTGCCCCCGGCCAGCAGGTAGGGGGCCTTGGCGTAGGCGTGGTCGCGCAGCGAGGTGATGACCAGCTTCGGCGAGAGCGGCTTGCCGGTGTTCCACGCCGGGCACTGCGACTGGCAGCGACCGCACTCGGTGCAGGTGGTGAAGTCCAGCCAGCCCTTCCAGGAGAAGTCCTCGACCTGCCCGGCGCCGAAGACGTCGGTGTCCGGGTCGGCCTCCTCGAAGTCCAGCGGCTTGCCCCCGCTGGTCATCGGCTTCACCGCGCCCAGCGCCGGGGCGTCGCCCAGCTCGCGCTTGAAGTAGATGTTGAAGAACGCGGTGAACCGGTGCCAGGCCACGCCCATCGTGATGTTCCGCGCGATCACGATCACCCAGATCATCGCGGACAGGATCTTGAACGCGGCGAACAGCGTGATCGCGGCGGTGCTGGCCGGCAGCACGGCGCCGAGCGCGTGGGTCAGCGGCGCCGACCACACCGGCGCGTGGAACAGCCCGCTGGACTCCTTGAACGCCCGCAGCCCGATGATCCCGACGCCTTCGAGGATCACCACCGCCTCGACGAAGTAGGCCTGCCAGAAGTTGGAGCCCTGGAACCGCGAGACCCGCCCGGCCCGGCGCGGGTGGTTGAGCTGGCGCACGACCACCAGCCAGATCCCGGCGACCAGGGTCGCGAACCCGATCAGCTCGATGGCCAGGTTCCACGGGCCGAACCCGCCGAGGAACCAGAACTCGAACTCGGGGTTGGCGACCTCGCCGTAGGCCTCCAGCACGCTCAGGCTCAGCAGCCCGAAGCCGACCATGACGAACCAGTGGGCGACCCCGACGTGCCCCCACTTGAGCATCTTGGTGTGGCCGAGGATCTCCTTGACCATGTTCCCGAACCGGGCGCCGAACGGCCCGCCCCTCGTCGGATCGGGTTGGCCGAGGCGGATGGACGACACCATCCGCCGGACGGTCCTGACGACCATCACCACCGCGACCACCGTCACGGCGAGGCAGATCAGGCCCAGGACGAGCTGCAGGGCTCCCATGCTCGCGGCCTCCAGTTCGAGACGTTGTCCGTTTGGGGAGCGTACGCCCTGTTACTCGTTGGTAACCATCGGGGCGCGGCTTCGTGTCGAGAACAGTGCGTGATTCTGCGATGCCGCTGGACGAAAAACTAGTTGGGCGAACGCCCGATTTTCCGGGAGGGAGCGTCACCTGGCCTGATCGTCGAACCGGGTCCGCACCGGCGTGTCGTCCGGGAGCGCCCGGGTTGTCCCTGCTGGACGCGCCGGAACCCCGTGCCCCGGTCGCCCGGCCCGCTCCCGCCGCGCCTCGGGCCTGATCGATCCCGCGCCGCGGCGCACCGGAGGTGCGATCTTCGCCACGTGATCCCCGCTCCGCCCGCCGGCGTGCGCCGAACGCGGCCGGTCGCCCGTGATCGCTGGGTATCGTGGGCCTCCTCCTGACCGGGCGCCGCCCGGACCGGCGCTGGTAGCTGTTCTTGTCACCGGGGGTGTGCGATGACGGATTCGACGCGGGCGTCCGACCGCGACCGGGAACGCAGCGCCGAGCGGCTGCGCGTCGCGCTCGACGAGGGGCGGCTGACGCTCACCGAGTACGACGAGCGGCTGCGGCAGGCCTACGCCGCGGTGACCCTCGGCGAGCTGGCGCCGATCACCTCCGACCTGCCCGCGCCGGCGCCCGAACCGCCCGCCGAGCCCGCCCTCGACGAGCAGGCGAAGGAGGTGGCCAAGCGCAAGCGGGACAAGGAGTGGCGCGAGTGGGCCTCGGTCACCGTCGTGCTGGTCGGCATCTGGCTGTTCACCTCGATCGCCTCGGGTGGGCTGAACTTCTTCTGGCCGCTCATCCCCTCCGGCATCTGGGCGCTCGTGCTGGTGGCCGGGATGATCTCCGGCGAGGACGTGGCGGAGCAGCGCAAGAAGCTGGAGAAGAAGCGCCGGAAGCTGGAGCGGAAGAAGCGCCGCGACGACGCCGAGGAGCTGCCCGGCGGCTGAGCTAGGATGAAACCTGGGCATCCGTTCAGGTTTCTTCGTGGGAGGTGTCGTGGCGTACCTGCTCCTGGCCGTGGCGATCGTCAGCGAGGTCTTCGCGACGATCTCGCTGAAGTTCTCCGAGGGCTTCAGCAAGCCGCTGCCCACGGTGTTCGTCGTGATCGGCTACGTCGCCGCGTTCAGCGCGCTGGCCTACGTGCTCAAGCTCGGGCTGCCGATCGGCGTCGCCTACGCGATCTGGGCCGGGGCCGGGGTCGCGCTGGTGGCGATCGTCGGCGCGCTGTTCCTCGGCGAGACCATCACCGCCGTGCAGATCGGCGGCATCTTCCTGATCGTCGGCGGCGTGGTGGCGCTCGAACTCGGCGGCGCGCATTGAGCGCCGAGACCGACGGCAGGCGCGCCAAGGGCGAGCGGCGGCGCCGGGCGATCATCGACGCCGCGCTGCGGGTGGTCGCCCGCGACGGGGTGGCCGCGATCAGCCACCGCGTCGTGGCCCGCGAGGCCGAGGTGCCGCCCGCCTCCATCGCCTACTACTTCGACGGCATCGACGAGCTGCTGGTGGCGGCGCTGCTCGATGGCGTGGACGCGCTGGTCGCCGACGTCGACGCGCTGCGCGAGCGGGTCGACGACCCCGAGGACTGGCCCGGTGCGGTGGCCGACCTGCTGGTCGCGATGGTCCGGGACAACCGGGAGCGGACCATCGCCGAGTACGAGCTGTACCTGCTGGCGGCCCGCCGCCCCGCGCTGCGCCCCGCCGCGCGCCGCTGGATCGACGTCGCGTCCGGCTACTTGGGCGACGCCTGCGGCGGCGACCCGGTGGCGGTGCGGGTGCTGCTCGCCGCCGTCGACGGCTTCCTGGTCCAAGCCCTGATCGCCGACGAGCCGCCGGACCCGGAGGCCCTGCAACAGTCCCTCCGGGCCATCATGCGCCTCCGGGACGGCTGAACTGCGCCGAACGGGTGCGGCGGACCTGAGTGAGGGGCACCCTTGCCCAAGTAACTCGGGCAAGGGTGCCCCTCACTCAGCTCTCGAACGGGTGACGCGGCTGCCGGGCCGCGGTGGTGCGGATGCGGTCGCTTCGCTCGCCGGGCACCTGCTGGTGGGCGGGCTCCTGGGTGGCGGGCGGGTTCCGGGTCGCCCGGGTGCTCGTCCGGGAGGACACTGCCGCCATGCGGATCTCGTTGCTGCGGGGCGACATCACCGAGCAGCAGGTCGACGCGGTGGTCAACGCCGCGAACTCCGGCCTGCTCGGCGGGGGCGGGGTGGACGGGGCGATCCACCGCCGCGGCGGTCCGGCGATCCTCGCCGAGTGCGAGCTGCTGCGCACCCGCGACTACCCGGACGGGCTGCCCACCGGGCAGGCCGTGCCCACCACCGCGGGCGAGCTCCCGGCGCGCTGGGTGATCCACGCGGTCGGGCCCACCTACGCCCGGTCCGCCGACCGTTCCGAGCAGCTCGCGGACTGCTACCGCTCCTCGCTGCGGGTGGCCGACGAGCTCGGCGCGGGCAGCGTCGCGTTCCCGGCCATCTCGACCGGCATCTACCGCTACCCGCTCGACGAGGCGGCCCGGATCGCGCTGCGCACCGTGCGGGAGACCCCGACCGACGTCGCGGACGTGCGCTTCGTGCTGTTCGACGACGCCGCGCTGAGCGCCTTCGAAGCCGCCCGCGACGAGCTCGGTTCCTGAAATCCTCCCCACCGGGGCGCCCCGATGCGCTGTGCTGGTGCGTGGGGGATCTCCCCGATGCGGGTCGGGCGCGCACCGGCCTAGCGTCGATCGGGACGACCACGAGGGGGTTGCGGTGCGAGTGGGGATGGCGGTCGGCGGAGCGGCGCTGGTGCTGCTCGGCGGTGCGGCGCTGAGCTGGGGGGCGAGATCCGAGGCCACGAGCACCGACGTGGTCGTGGGCATCGACTCGGTCGTGCTGGAGGGCGGTCGCGGCGACGTCGAGGTGCGCCACGTGCCGGGCAGCCGGGGCGAGGTCACCGCGACGGTCAGCCGGAGCTGGTTCGGCGCGGGCCCGGGGGACGAGGCGCACCGGCGGATGGGCTCCCGGCTGGTCCTGGACACCGACTGCGGGCGGGGCTGCTCGGTGGACTACGTCGTCGAGCTGCCGGAGCCGGTCGAGGTCTCGGGGCGGCTCGGCTCCGGTGACCTGCGGGTGCGCGGGATGGGCGCGGTGCGGGCCGAGACCGGTTCCGGCGAGATCGACGTGCGCGGCGTCGCCGGACCGGTCGATGTGCGGACCAGCTCGGGCGGGATCGAGCTCGCCGACGTCGACGGCGACCTGGTGGCGGAGACGGGCAGCGGCCGGATCGAGGGCGAGGGGTTGCGCGGCCGGTCGGTGCGCGCGCACAGCGGTTCCGGGGAGGTCGAGCTGGTCGCCGAGGCGCCGGGGACCGTGCTGGTGGAGACCGGCAGCGGCGGGATCGAGCTGACCGTGCCCGACGGCGCCTACCGGGTGCTCACCGACACCGGCAGCGGATCCGCCGACGTGGAGGTCGCCGAGCGGCGGGACGCGCCGCGCTCCCTGGAGCTGTCCACCGGCAGCGGCGACATCGAAGTCCGCGCCGACTGATCCGCCCGGGTGATCCCCACCGGGTGCCCCAGCCGGGTGACGCGGCGCACTCCGCTCGGGTCCGGGCGGCCGGGCGGGAACTCCCGGGGCTGGTCGGACGTTGGGTCGGCAGGAAGGTTGAGCGGCGCGTGCTCAACCCGGTTTGACGTCCGCGACCCGCGGTCGGTAGAACTTGAGTGAGCAAGGCTCAAGGGGATGGACCCTTGGGTGCACAGGTGTAGAGCAGGAGGAACCTTTCATGGCGCGAGCGGTCGGCATCGACCTGGGGACGACCAACTCCGTCGTTTCCGTCCTGGAGGGCGGTGAGTCGACGGTGATCGCCAACTCCGAGGGCTCGCGGACCACCCCGTCCATCGTGGCCTTCGCGAAGAACGGCGAGATCCTCACCGGGCAGCCAGCGAAGAACCAGGCGGTCACCAACGTCGACCGCACCATCCGGTCGGTCAAGCGCCACATGGGCACCGACTGGAAGGTCGGCATCGACGACAAGGACTACACCCCGCAGGAGATCAGCGCCCGCGTGCTGATGAAGCTCAAGCGGGACGCCGAGTCCTACCTGGGCGAGGACGTCACCGACGCGGTGATCACGGTCCCGGCGTACTTCGAGGACGCGCAGCGGCAGGCCACCAAGGAGGCCGGCCAGATCGCGGGCCTCAACGTGCTGCGCATCGTCAACGAGCCGACCGCGGCGGCGCTGGCCTACGGCCTGGACAAGGGCGAGAAGGAGCAGACCATCCTGGTCTTCGACCTCGGTGGTGGCACCTTTGACGTCTCGCTGCTGGAGATCGGCGAGGGCGTCGTCGAGGTCCGCGCGACCAGCGGTGACAACCACCTCGGTGGTGACGACTGGGACGAGCGCATCGTCGAGTGGCTGGTGGACAAGTTCAAGTCCTCCAACGGCATCGACCTGACCAAGGACCGGATGGCCCTCCAGCGCATCAAGGAGGCCGCCGAGAAGGCCAAGATCGAGCTGTCCAGCTCCTCCACGGCCAACATCAACCTCCCGTACATCACCGTCGACGCGGACAAGAACCCGATGTTCCTCGACGAGACGCTGTCCCGGGCGGAGTTCCAGCGGATCTCCTCCGACCTGCTGGAGCGCACCCGCAAGCCGTTCGAGGCGGTCATCCGCGACGCCGGCGTCAAGGTCGACGACATCGACCACGTGGTGATGGTCGGCGGTTCCACCCGGATGCCCGCGGTCAGCGACCTGGTCAAGGAGCTGACCGACGGCAAGGAGCCGAACAAGGGCGTCAACCCGGACGAGGTCGTGGCGGTCGGCGCCAGCCTCCAGGCCGGTGTGATGCGCGGTGAGGTCAAGGACGTCCTGCTGCTCGACGTCACCCCGCTGTCCCTGGGCATCGAGACCAAGGGCGGCATCATGACGAAGCTGATCGAGCGCAACACCACGATCCCGACCAAGCGCTCCGAGACCTTCACCACCGCCGACGACAACCAGCCGTCGGTGCAGATCCAGGTCTTCCAGGGCGAGCGCGAGATCGCCGCGCACAACAAGAAGCTCGGCATGTTCGAGCTGACCGGTCTGCCGCCCGCGCCGCGCGGGGTGCCGCAGATCGAGGTCACCTTCGACATCGACGCCAACGGCATCGTGCACGTCTCCGCCAAGGACCTGGGCACCGGCAAGGAGCAGTCGATGACCATCACCGGCGGCTCCGCGCTGCCGAAGGACGACATCGACCGGATGGTCAAGGACGCCGAGGCCCACGCGGAGGAGGACAAGCAGCGCCGCGAGGAGGCCGAGGCCCGCAACCAGGCCGAGACCCTCGTCTACCAGACCGAGAAGGTCCTCAAGGACAACGACGAGAAGCTGCCCGCCGAGGCCAAGGAGAAGGTCCAGGGCGCGATCGGCGAGGTCAACGAGGCGCTCAAGGGCGAGGACGTCGCCGCGATCAAGGCCGCGGTGGAGAAGCTCGCCACCGAGTCCCAGGCGCTGGGCCAGGCCCTCTACGCCGACGCCGGGGCGAACGCCGCGGGCGCCGACGCCGGGGCCACCGGCGGTGGTGAGTCCACCTCCACCGGCTCGACCTCCGGCAAGGACGAGGACGTGGTGGACGCCGAGATCGTCGACGACGAGGACGAGAAGAAGAAGTGACCGCGGACGGGCCAGGTATGTCACGAGACGAAGGCGAGCAGGAGCCCGTCGTGGTCCGGGACCGGCGGCGGATCGATCCCGAGACCGGGCAGCGGCGGGTGCCCGAGGACGGAGGAGAGACGCAGGTGGCCGAGAGCATGTCCGGAACGCTCGACGAGGAGCTCCTCCAGCAAGCCGAGCAGGCCGCTCCGCAGGAGGACTCCGGTGCCGGGCAGGACGGCGCGCAGGCGGCGCTGCAGCAGCAGGTCGACGAGCTGACCGCCGATCTCAAGCGGGTGACCGCCGAGTACGCCAACTACCGCAAGCGGGTGGAGCGCGACCGCGAGGCCGTGATCAGCACCGCGAAGGCGGGGGTGGCGAGCGACCTGCTGACGGTGCTCGACGACGTGGAGCGGGCCGAGGCGCACGGCGACCTCACCGGCGCGTTCAAGGCGGTCACCGACAAGCTGATCGCGTCGCTGGGCTCGGCGGGCCTGGAGCCGTTCGGCGCCGAGGGTGACGAGTTCGACCCGTCGGTGCACGAGGCCGTGCAGCACGCCACCTCGCCGGAGGTCTCCGGGCCGACGGTGACCACCGTGCTGCGCCGCGGCTACCGCTTCGACGACCGGGTGCTGCGGCCCGCGATGGTCGCGGTGACCGATCACGAACCGGCCGCCGAGCCCGCCGCGGACGAGGCCGATGGCAGCGCGCAGGGATGATCCCGCGCGCGGTGGTGGCCGGGTGACCGCGCCCGGCCGCCACCGCCGCGGTCCCGCGGGCGGGTACGTGGCCGATCAGGTCGGAAGGAGGGGCGCCGGGTGAGCGCGCGGGAGTGGCTCAACAAGGATTACTACGCCGATCTGGGCGTCTCCTCCGGAGCGAGCGCGGACGAGATCAAGAAGGCGTACCGGAAGCTGGCCCGGGAGAACCACCCCGACGCCAACCCCGGCAACGCCCAGGCGGAGAACCGGTTCAAGGCCGTCTCCGAGGCCTACGGCGTGCTCTCCGACCCGGACAAGCGCAAGCAGTACGACGAGTCGCGGCGGCTGTTCGGCTCCGGCGGTTTCGGCGGCGGAGGCGGCCAGGGCGGCTTCGGCGGTTTCGGTGGCGGAGGTACCGGGGGCTTCGACATCGGTGACCTCTTCGGTGGCGGCCAGACCACCACCACCGGCGGCGGCGCGGGCGGCCTCGGCGACCTGTTCGGCGGCCTGTTCGGCAACCGGCGCTCCGGCGGCGGTTCGACCACGGCCAACCGGCCGCGGCGCGGCGCCGACGTGGAGACCGAGGTCCGCATCGACTTCGCCGAGTCGGTGCGCGGGGCGACCGTGCCGCTGCGGCTGTCCAGCCCGGCCACGTGCTCGACCTGCCACGGCTCGGGGGCCAGGCCGGGGACCCGCCCGCGCGGGTGCTCCACCTGCGACGGCTCCGGGCTGGTCACCCGCAACCAGGGCGCGTTCGCGTTCAGCGAGGCGTGCCCGGACTGCCAGGGGCGCGGGAAGGTCATCGACGACCCGTGCGCCGAGTGCCGGGGCGAGGGCGTCAGCACCCGCAGCCGGACGCTGACCGTGCGCATCCCGGCCGGGGTGTCCGACGGGCAGCGCATCCGGCTCGCCGGGCAGGGCGAGCCGGGGCGCAACGGCGCCGCGGCCGGTGACCTGTTCGTGGTGGTGCACGTCGCGCCGCACCGGGTGTTCGGACGATCCGGTGATGATCTGACGATCACGGTGCCGGTCACCTTCCCGGAGCTGGCCCTGGGCACTACGTTGACCGTGCCGACGCTCGACGGGAAGGTCTCGCTGCGGGTGGCGGCGGGCACGGGCACCGGACGGATCCTGCGGGTGCGCGGCAAGGGCGTCGGCCGCAAGGACGGCACCCACGGCGACCTGCTGGTCACCCTGCAGGTGGCGGTCCCGTCGAAGCTCGACGGGAAGGCGGCCGAAGCGCTGGAGGCCTACGCCGAGGCCACCGCCGACGACGATCCGCGGCAGGACTTGGACGAGCTGCTCGGGAGGTAGTCATGGCCGGTCGAGGCGCATCCGTGCCGCCGGGGTTCCCGCCCGGGGCCAACGAGGACACGCCCATGTTCGTGATCTCGGTGGCCGCCGAGCTATCCGGCCTGCACGCGCAGACGCTGCGCAGCTACGACCGGCTCGGGCTGGTCTCGCCCGGCCGCACCCCCGCAGGCGGGAGGCGCTACTCGTTCCGGGACATCGCGCTGCTGCGCGAGGTGCAGCGGCTGTCCCAGGAGGAAGGCGTCAACCTCGCCGGGATCAAGCGGATCATCGACCTGGAGAACCAGGTCGACGCCCTCCGCGACAAGGTCCGCGAGCTGACCGAGGAGCTCGCCGCCGCCTACGGCGCCGCCGAGCAGGTGGCGGCCCAGGTCCACGCCTCGTACCGCCGCGACCTGGTCCCGATCCACCAGGAGACGGCCCTCGTCGTCTGGCGCCCCGACCGCAAGCGCTGACCGCCTTGGAGCTGAGTGAGGGGCACCCTTGCCCGAGTGGGACAAGGGTGCCCCTCACTCACGTCCCGAACGGCTGATCGTCGCCCGGCAGCGCGGTGAGTGAGGGGCACGTTCATCCGGCATGGTCGGCTGAAGGCGCCCCTCACCCAGTTCGACCTCGGGTGAGGGCCGCGCGGAAGTCCTCCGCGCGGGGCGGATCAGTCCAGGGCGAACGGGTCGTAGTGGATCCGGTCCAGCGCCGTTCCCGCCACCAGCATCTTCGACACGGTCGCCCGGATCATCGCCGGGGATCCGCTGACCAGCACGTCGCGGTCCTCCCAGGCGCCGCCGTAGCGGGTCACGACCTCGGCGAGGGTGCCGTGCTCGACCCCGGAGACGTTCGGGTCGTTCTCCAGCACCGGGGTGACCGACAACCACGGGTTGCTCACCGCTACCCGCTGGAGGTTCTCCAGCTCGTAGAGGTCCTCGCGGGTGCGACCGCCGTAGAAGAGGTGGACGTGCGGGTTCTCGCCGTACTGGGCGAGGTCGTCGATGATCGAGCGCATCGGGGTGAGCCCGGTGCCGCCCGCGACCATCACCACGTCGCGGCCGTGCTCCCGGTCGACGCCGAGCCGTCCCATCGGGGCACCGATCCGCCACTGGTCCCCCGGCCGGGCGTGGGCGACCAGCGCCCGGCTCACCCAGCCGCCGTGCACGGAGCGGACGTGGAACTCCAGGGTGCCGTCGTCGCTCGGGGCGTTGGCCGGCGTGAGGTAGCGCCACAGGCGCGGCCGCTGCGGGACTTCGACGCTGACGTACTGCCCGGCGTGGTAGGGCACCGGGTGGTCGGTGCGGATCCGGATCACGGCGACGTCCCAGCTCAGCCGCTCGTGCTGGACGATCTCGCCGTTGTACCAGGCGGGGCCCTCGTCGTTGCTGGCCGCTTCGGTCATCGCCGAGGCCATCACGGTGTAGGCCTCGGCCCAGGCCCGCTCGACGTGCGGGGTCCAGGTGTCACCCGCGTACTTCTTGATCGCGGCCAGCAGCGCGGTGCCCACCGCTTCGTAGTGCACGGTGACGACGCCGAACTTGCGGTGGTCGCGGCCGAGCTGGTGCAGGAAGGGCAGCAGCTCGTCCGGCCGGTCGACCATCTGGATGACGTGCACCAGCGCCCGCAGCAGCCGGCTGCGCTGCACCTCCATGTTGACCGCGAACAGCTCGCGGGTCGCCGGGGACAGGCTGAACAGCATCCCGTAGAAGAACCGCGCCACGTCATCGGAGTGGGGTTCGACGACCGCCCAGCTCTCGCGGATCAGCCGCACCATCCGGTCCACACCGGTGGTGGGCTCGGAGTCGCGGTTCGGGGGCGGCCCGGGGCTCAGTACGGCGTCGGCGTTCGAGGTCATGGTGAGGGGCAGTCTTCTCCACGTTGGCGGCCTGTCGGCACTGGCACATTCTCCGGCACTGGCGCAGATCGCTCTTGGTACACGTCCCCCGACTACCCGGGACCCTAACCGCTGCTGGGCTCCGCGTGTGCCTTGATGCCACTTTTGAGGGATTCTTAACTACTTCTTGTAGAGATCGCATGGACCTAAGGGGGGAACCTCCGGGAGGTCGTTGTCCGGCACATGGGTGGCGTGGCACCGTGTCGGCCGTGATCCCGGATTCCATGCCCCCGAGTGGAACCGCGGACCCGGAGCTGCTCGCGCTGGAGCTGTCCGACCCGCCGCCCCCGACCGATCGGCGAGCCGTCCCGGCGTCCGCGACGAGCCCCGGCGACCCGTTCGCCGGCGGTTCGGCACCGCTGCCCGGTTCCGCGGGTGAACACCTGCTGCAGGCCGCCTACGGCACCGAGCAGCGCGCCCGCCGATTCTACGACGAGCAGGTCCTCGACCACCTCAACCCGCGGATGCGGGAGTTCATCGGCCGGATGGAGCTCGCCTTCGTCGCCACCGCCGACGCCCGGGGTGAGTGCGACAGCACGCTGCGCGCGGGCCCGCCCGGCTTCGTCGAGGTGCTCGGCGAACGGCACCTGGCCTACCCGGAGTACCGCGGCAACGGCGTGCACGCCAGCCTCGGCAACATCAGCGAGAACCCGCACGTCGGCATCCTGCTGGTCGACTTCGCCGAGGCCCTCATCGGGCTGCACGTCAACGGCAAGGCCCGCATCGTCGAGGACGGCGACCTGCGCGCCATCCACCCCTCGCTGCCGACCGGCTCCGCGCCCGGCCGCAGTCCGCAGCGCTGGGTCGTGGTGCAGGTCGAGGAGGCCTACCTGCACTGCCGCAAGCACATCCCGCGGCTGGTCCCGATGCCGCACGAGCGGAGCTGGGGCACCGACGACGCCCGCCGCAAGGGCGGTGACTACTTCGACGCGAAGGAGACCGACCGGCCCTGGCGCCGCGCGACCCAGCCCGCCTGACCGGCCGCGCGATCGGTCCGGCCCGGGCCGCTGCCCGTAGGGTTGGGGCGTGATCGAGCAGGACGAGGTCGGCGCGGCACCCGACGAGGACGCCCGGCGGCGCGGCGCCGCGGAGGCGATCGAGCGCGAGCTGGCGCTGATGTTCCGGCGGGCGCGGTCGCTGTCGGCCGCCGTCGCCGCGCACGTCCACCCGGACCTCGACGCCGCGTCCTACAGCCTGCTGCTGGTGATCGCCGACGCCGGTTCGCTGCGCGGCATGGACCTCGCCGAACGCACCGGGCTCGACAAGTCGACCGTCAGCAGGCAGATCGCCACCCTCGTGGACCTCGACCTGCTGGAGCGGGTGCCCGACCCGGACGACGGCCGCGCCCGCCGCATCCAACTATCCGCGCACGGCCGCCGCCGCTTCGCCGAGCTCCGCGCCATCCGGCGCAACCACCTCTTCGGCGAGTTCGACACCTGGCCCACCGCCGACCTGGCCGACCTGGCGCGGCTCCTGGGCAAGCTCAACGACATGCTCTGACCCGCACCTGCGCGGGACCACCGCTGCGCTTGTGGTGCGCCTCTCAACGGCGATCCTCGTGGCGACGACATGCCTGGTCGCGCGGGGGAATGCGGCGGACGGACGCGTCGAGCGGGGGCCGGAGGGTCGAATATCGGTTGCGTTGCGCAACTAACCTTCCGTACAGTTGCGTGCAGCAACTAAAGGATTGGGCGCGATGGGACCGACGCAGGAAACCTGCAGCGAATTGCTCCGCCCGCTCCGCGCTCTGATGGGCCTGAAGCAGATCGCTCTGCAACGAGGCCACTTCACCACCGACCAGGTGCCCTACGCGGCGGCCGGACTGCTCGCCGAGCTGGTCTTCCGGGGTGAATGCCGGGCGTCCGACCTGGCGCACCACCGCGTCGTCGACGCCTCGGTGGTGAGCAGGCAGGTCGGCCAGCTCGAACAGGCCGGGCTGATCACGCGCCGCCCGGACCCGGACGACCGCCGGGTCTCGATGCTCCGGGCCACGCCCAGGGGCGAGCAGGCGGTCGCGGAGCTGGAGCGGCGCAAGGCCGAGTGGCTCAGCGAGGCGCTGGTCGGCTGGGACGACGAGCGGGTGCGCGAACTGGCGGACCTGCTCGGCGCGGCGATGGACGACGTCCGCCGCCACACGATCGACGCGATGAGCCCGGCGACCGCTTCGGGGAGCGGACCGGGCAAGACCACCGACGCGCCGGCCGAAGCCGGCGGTTCGAACGCGGAAGGAGCTCGATGACCAGCTCGACGGTGCGGGAGGCGGAGGCCGCGGGGCCGACGTCCGGCGGGTCCGCCGGGTCCGCCGATGCTGCACCGATGACGCACCGGCAGGTGCTGGAGGCGATGTCCGGGCTGATGCTGGCGCTGCTGGTCGCCATCCTCAGCTCCACCATCGTCTCCAACGCCCTGCCGCGCATCATCGGTGATCTCGACGGCACCCAGAGCCAGTACACCTGGGTGGTCACCGCGATGCTGCTGACGTCCACGGCGACCACCCCGATCTGGGGCAAGCTGTCGGACCTGTTCAGCAAGAAGCTGCTCTACCAGCTCGCCATCACGATCTTCACGGTCGGCTCGGTGCTCGGCGGGTTCGCGCAGTCCATGGAGATGCTGATCGGCTTCCGCGCGGTGCAGGGCATCGGCATGGGCGGTCTGCAGGCGCTGATCCAGGTCGTGATCGCCGCGATGGTCTCGCCGCGCGAGCGCGGTCGCTACACCGGTTACATCGGCGCGGTGTTCGCCGTGGCCACGGTGAGCGGCCCGCTGATCGGCGGCGTCATCGTGGACACCTCCTGGCTGGGCTGGCGCTGGTGCTTCTGGATCACGGTGCCGATCGCGGTGCTCGCGTTCATCGTGCTGGGCAAGACGCTGAAGCTGCCGGTGATCAAGCGCCCGGTGAAGATCGACTGGCTGGGTGCGCTGTTCCTGGTCGGCGGCGTGAGCCTGCTGCTGATCTGGGTGTCGCTGGCGGGCCAGTCCTTCGACTGGTGGTCGGTGGAGACGGCGGCCTACGTCGGCGGCGGCCTGGTCTCGCTGATCATCGCCGTGATCATCGAGACCCGGGTGAGCGAGCCGATCGTGCCGCTGCGGATGTTCCGCAACCCGACGGTCACGCTGGCCACGATCGGCACCGTGGCGGTGGGCACCGCGATGTTCGGCGGGGCGGTCTTCCTCGGCCAGTACTTCCAGATCGCGCGCAGCTACTCGCCCACCGAGGCGGGGCTGATGACGCTGCCGATGGTGATCGGGATGTTCCTGTCGACCACCGCGTCGGGCCAGATCATCTCCCGGCGCACCGGCCGCATCAAGCCGTTCCTGCTGCTCGGCTCGGTGCTGATGATCGTGGCGATGAGCCTGCTGAGCACGATCGACCACGAGACCGATCTGGTCCTGGTCGGCTGCTACCTCGCGCTGATGGGCATGGGCGTGGGGATGCTGATGCAGAACCTGGTGCTGGCGGTGCAGAACACCACCAGCGCGCGGGACATGGGGTCGGTGACCTCGGTGGTCACCTTCTTCCGGACCCTCGGCGGGTCGGCCGGGGTGTCGGTGCTGGGCGCGGTGCTGGCCGCGCGGGTGTCCGACTACATCCTCGAAGGGCTGGCCGACCTGGGCGTGCCGCCCGGGGCCGGGGTGCAGAGCGGATCGCTGGACGTCGGGGCGTTGCCGGCGCCGGTGCAGGTCGTGGTGCGCGCCGCCTACGGCGACGCGATCGGGGACATCTTCCTCATCTCGGCGTGCATCTCGGTGGTGACCCTGATCGCGGTGCTGTTCCTGAAGGAGACCCCGCTGCGCAGCACCATCGACAGTTCGGAGGAACGGGAGGAAGCGCTGGTGGCGACGGCGGACCGGGAGACCGAGGCGACGACCCGCGAGGAACCGGTGCGGCAGGTCTGGACCGAACCGACCACGCCCGGCACCGCGACCGCGGACGGAGGCGGGCTGTTCGTGCACGGCACCGTGCAGGACACCGGCGGCAACCCGGTCCCGGGCGTGGTGCTGACGCTGACCGACGCCAACGGGCGCCAGGTCGAGCGGGCCCGCGGCGAGCAGGACGGCGCGTTCCGGCTGGCGGTCGAGCACGGCGGCAGCTACGTGCTCATCGCCTCCGGCGGCCACTACCAGCCGACCGCCTCGATGGTGGTCGTGGTGGACCGGCCGGTGCGCCACGACGTGCAGATGCTGGGCGCCGGGCGGCTCGCCGGGCTCGTGCAGGCCGGGGGTTCCCCGGTGGCCGGGGCGATGGCCGTGCTGACCGACGTGCGCGGTGAGGTGGTGGCCAGCGCGCCGACCGGGGCCGACGGGCGCTACGCGTTCGCCGACCTGGTCGGGGGTTCCTACGCGCTCACGGTGACGGCTCCCGGCTACCGCCCGGTGGCCTCGCCGGTGGAGGTGGCCGACGGCAGGCAGCAGACGCTGGACGTCGCGTTGCAGGACGGCGGCCGGCTGACCGGCGTGGTCCGCTCCGCCGAGCTCGGGGTGGCGGTGCCGGACGCGCGGGTGACGCTGCTCGACGGCGGCGGTGCGGTGGTCGCGGCGACCACCACCGACGCCGACGGCGGCTACTCCTTCACCGACCTGCCCGCGGGGGAGTACACGGTGATCGCGACCGGCTACCCGCCGAACGCGTCGTCGCTGCGGTTGGCCGGGGAGCACAACGAGCACGACATCGCCCTCGGCTACCCGGAAGCGGACTGAACGGAGGGATGTTCGGGATGGACCTGGAGGCCGGGACCGGCGCGGTGACCGCGCAGGTCCGAGCGGGGGACGGCTGGCCGGTGCCGGAGGCGGTGCTGACCGTGATCGACGGCTCGGGGACGCAGGTGGCGCGGGTGCAGGGCGACGGCCAGGGGTCGGTGGTCGCCTCGGGGCTGCGCCCCGCCGCCTACACCGCGATCGTCACGGCGATGGGGTACGAGCCGGTCGCCCGCACCACGCTGGTGCACGAGGGCGGCGCGGCGGCGTTGGGCGAGGTGGAGCTGCGCCGGGCCGGCGGGGCCGACCTGCCCGCGCCGGGGACGTGGCGGATCGACGCCGCGCACTCGTCGATCCGGGCGACCGCGCGGCACCTCGGGATCAGCAGCATCCACGGCCGGTTCGACGAGTTCGAGGGCGAGGTGCTGATCGGCAACCCGGTGGAGTCCTCGTCGGTCTCGGTGCGGATCGCGGCGGACAGCATCGACACCGGCAACCGGCAGCGCGACGACCACCTGCGCACGGCGGACTTCCTCGACGTGGCGCGGTACCCGGCGATCGAGTTCCGGTCGACGGGGCTGCGCCCGCGCGGCGAGGACCGCTGGGACCTGGCGGGCGAGCTGACGCTGTGCGGGGTGACCCGGCGGGTGGTGCTGGACACCCGGTTCGCCGGGGTGGGGCCGGACCCGTGGGGCGGCACCCGCGCCTCGGCGACGGCGACCACCCGGCTGCACCGCGAGGACTTCGCGATCAGCTTCAACCAGTCGCTCAAGACCGGGATCGCGGCGATCGGCACCACCCTGAAGGTGGAGATCGACATCCAGGCGGTCCGCGAGGACTGACCCCCGGATGCCTTATTCCCCGAGCGAGGGGCACCCTGTACCGCGCTACTTGGTACGGGGTGCCCCTCACTCATGTCCCGTTCGGGTGCGGTGGGCGGCGGGTGCGGCCCGGGGCCGGGTCCGGTCGGGGCCGGGTGTCGTCCGGGGCTAGGGGTTCGTCGAGCCAGCGGCCGAGGGCGTGGGCGCTGAGGTAGACCGCGCTGATGCCCAGTCCGGCGATGAACAGCGCGGCGCTGAACCGGCTCATCGGGCCACCGCCCGGGCCGGGAGGTCGCGGTGGTGGCCCCGTTGCGGGGCGACCAGCGCGGCGGCGAGTTCGGGCCAGGTGTCGTCGAGGTGCGCGAGGCGTTCCGGCTCGGCTTCGAGGGCGCTGAGCACTGCCGCCGTGCTGGTCGGTGCGTAGGGGGTCATGGTCTCGCTCCACGGTCCGGTGTCCGGTCCGCGCGACCACGCCGCGTGGTGCCGACTACGCGGACCGGAGCCGGAAGGTAGCGAGCGGGCCGTCGCCGGTCGCGGCGCCGCGCCGGGCGGCGGGCGCCCACCACCCGGGTGGGCGCCCGCCCGGGTCATCGGGTGGCCTTCTCCTTCTTGACCACTTCGCCGGAGGCGATCCGCGCCTTGTAGTCCGCGAGTTCGCGCTTGACCGTCGGGATCATGATGTAGAGCCCGATGATGTTGAACAGCGCCAGCGAGAACAGCACCGCGTCGGCGAAGTTCAGCACGCTGTTGAGCGTCAGCACCGCGCCGATCACGACGAACACGCAGAACAGCGCGTTGTAGACGTGCAGGCTGCTCTTGCCGCCGCCGAACAGGTACAGCCAGGCCCGCTGGCCGTAGTAGCCCCAGGTGATGATCGTCGAGACCGCGAACAGCACCACCGCCACGGTCAGCACGTACGGGAACCACGGCAGCACGGTGGCGAAGGCCTCCGAGGTGACCGTGACGCCGTCCGGGGTCTCGCCGCCGGAGAGCACGGTCTGCTGCGCGTCGACCCAGAACTGCGGCCGGGCGATGATGATGGTCAGCGCCGTCATGGTGCAGACGACCACGGTGTCGATGAACGGTTCCAGCAGCGCGACCAGGCCCTCGGTGGCGGGGTGCTTGGTGCGCACGGCGGAGTGCGCGATGGGGGACGAGCCGAGCCCGGCCTCGTTGGAGAACGCGGCGCGCTGGAAGCCGACGATGAGCACGCCGATCAGGCCGCCGAGCCCGGCTTCCGGGGTGAACGCGCCGGAGAGGATCTCGCCGACGGCGGCGGGCACCAGGGTGATGTTGGTGCCGATGACGATCAGGCAGGCGGTCACGTAGATGACGGCCATCGCCGGGACGAGCCGGCTGGTGACCGCGCCGATGGACTTGATCCCGCCGATGATCACCAGGCCGATGACGGCGGCCAGCAGGATGCCGAAGATCAGGGCGGCGCCGTCGGACCCGAAGATCCCGTCGTCGCCGCCGGTGACGTCGCGGAGCTGGGCGAAGGTCTGGTTGGCCTGGAACATGTTGCCGCCGGCCAGCGCGAAGAACAGGATCCCCACCGCGGCCAGCACCGCGAGCACCTTGCCCAGTACGACCCCGAACGCGCCGGGGATGCGCTCGGCGAGGCCCTTGCGCAGGTAGTGCATGGGCCCGCCGGAGACGGTGCCGTCCGCAGCGACCTCCCGGTACTTCACGCCGAGGGTGCATTCGACGAACTTGGTCGCCATGCCGAGGAAGCCGCAGACGATCATCCAGAAGGTGGCCCCGGCACCGCCGACGGTGACCGCCACGCCGACGCCCGCGACGTTGCCCAGCCCCACGGTGCCGGACACCGCCGAGGCCAGCGCCTGGAAGTGGTTGATCTCGCCGGGGTCGTCCTCGTCGGTGTACTTGCCGCGCACCAGGTCGAGGGCGAGCTTGAACTCGCGCACCTGGATGAACCCGAAGACGAGGGTGAAGATCAGCGCGGCGAGCGCCAGCCAGATCACGATCCACTGGAAGGTGAGCCCGAAGACCGTGACCTCGCCGAGCACGAGGTTGTAGAACGCGTCGGAGACCGGGGTGAACACGGAGTCGATCGCGTTCTCCACGTCGTTGAGCATCCCGCCTTCGGCGGCGAGGACCGCCGTCGGCGGGGATAACTCTGCGTGCGCATGCGTCATCATGACGGGTTACTGAATCAGTCTCGCGTTACCCCGACAAGCGCAGCGCGTGACATTTGCCCGAAAAGAAGCCGGGTTGTGTCGTACCGTGTCAAGTTGAGCGGCGGTAGCTCAACTTTCCTCAGGTCCTGCGTAGTAGCATGGGTTCGCCGGGGAGGATGTCCCCGGCCCCGGTTCCGGACCGCTCGAGGTGAGGAATGGACGCGTTCAACCCGACCACGAAGACCCAGCAGGCGATCTCCTCGGCGGTGCAGGCCGCCACCGTGGCCGGACATCCCGACGTCGGCGCCGCCCACCTGCTCGGCGCGCTGCTGGCCCAGGGCGACGGGCTGACCGCCCCGCTGCTCTCGGCCGTCGGCGCCGACCCGGCCGCGGTGCGCGGTGAGCTGGAGCGGCTCGTCGGCGGCCTGCCCGCCGCCAGCGGCGCCACCGTGTCGGCCCCGCAGTTCGACCGCGAGGCGGTCGCGGCGCTCGGCCACGCGCAGCGGCTGGCCACCGAGATGGGCGACGAGTACGTCTCCACCGAGCACCTGCTCGTCGGCCTCGCCGCCGAGGGCGGCCGGGTCGCGGGACTGCTCCGCGCGCACGGCGCCACGCCCGACGCGCTCACCGAGGCGTTCTCCCGGGTGCGCGGCTCGGCCCGGGTCACCAGCCCCGATCCCGAGGGCACCTACCAGGCATTGGAGAAGTACGGCCAGGACCTCACCGACCGCGCCCGCGGGGGCGACCTGGACCCGGTGATCGGCCGCGACGCCGAGATCCGCCGGGTGGTGCAGGTGCTGTCCCGCCGCACCAAGAACAACCCGGTGCTCATCGGTGAACCCGGCGTCGGCAAGACGGCGATCGTCGAGGGCCTGGCGCAGCGGATCGTCGCGGGCGACGTGCCGGAGTCGTTGCGCGGCAAGCGCGTGGTGGCGCTGGACCTCGGCTCGATGGTGGCCGGGGCGAAGTACCGCGGCGAGTTCGAGGAACGGCTCAAGGCGGTGCTCAAGGAGATCACCGACTCCGCCGGGCAGGTCATCACCTTCATCGACGAGCTGCACACCATCGTCGGCGCGGGCGCGACCGGCGAGGGCGCGATGGACGCGGGCAACATGATCAAGCCGATGCTGGCCCGCGGCGAGCTGCGCATGGTCGGCGCCACCACCCTCGACGAGTACCGCCAGCACGTCGAGACCGATGCCGCCCTGGAGCGCCGGTTCCAGCAGGTCCTGGTCGGTGAGCCCGGCCCGGAGGACGCGGTGGCCATCCTGCGCGGGCTCAAGGAGCGCTACGAGGTCCACCACGGGGTGCGGATCACCGACGGCGCGCTGGTGGCCGCCGCGACCCTGTCCGACCGCTACATCACCGCCCGGTACCTGCCGGACAAGGCGATCGACCTGGTCGACGAGGCGGCGTCCCGGCTGCGGATGGAGATCGACTCCCGGCCGGTGGAGATCGACGAGGTCGAGCGCGCCGTGCGCCGACTGGAGATCGAGGAGATGGCGCTGGCCAAGGAGGACGACCCGGCCTCCCTGGACCGGCTGGCGGCGCTGCGCGGCGAGCTCGCCGACCGCCGCGAGCGGCTCTCCGGGCTGACCGCCCGCTGGCAGCAGGAGAAGGAGTCCATCGACCGGGTCCGCGACCTCAAGACCCAGTTGGAGCAGCTCCGCGGCCAGGCTGAGCGGGCCGAGCGCGACGGCGACCTGGGCAAGGCCGCCGAGCTCCGCTACGGCCGCATCCCCGGGCTGGAGAAGGAGCTCGACGCCGCCACCGAGGCGCAGGACGAGCGCAAGGCGATGCTCCAGGAGGAGGTCACCCCCGACGACATCGCCGACGTGATCAGCGCGTGGACCGGCATCCCCGCCGGGCGGCTGCTGGAGGGCGAGACCGCCAAGCTGCTGCGCATGGAGGAGGCGCTCGGCGCCCGCGTGGTCGGCCAGGACGAGGCGGTCCGCGCGGTCTCCGACGCGGTGCGCCGGTCCCGCGCCGGGGTCGCCGACCCGGACCGCCCGACCGGATCGTTCCTGTTCCTGGGCCCGACCGGCGTCGGCAAGACCGAGCTGGCCAAGGCGCTCGCGGAGTTCCTGTTCGACGACGAGCGGGCGATGGTCCGCGTCGACATGAGCGAGTACGCGGAGAAGCACTCGGTGGCGCGGCTGGTCGGCGCCCCGCCCGGCTACGTCGGCCACGACCAGGGCGGGCAGCTCACCGAGGCGGTGCGCAGGCGGCCCTACTCGGTGGTGCTGCTCGACGAGGTGGAGAAGGCCCACCAGGACGTCTTCGACGTGCTGCTCCAGGTGCTCGACGACGGCAGGCTCACCGACGGCCAGGGCCGCACGGTGGACTTCCGCAACACCATCCTGGTGCTCACCTCGAACCTCGGCTCGCAGGCCATCGCCGACCCGGCGCTGACCGAGCGGGACCGCGGCGAGGCGGTGATGTCGGTGGTGCGCGGGCACTTCAAGCCCGAGTTCCTCAACCGGCTGGACGACTCGGTGGTGTTCCACGCGCTGTCCACCGAGGAGCTGACCGCCATCGTCGACATCCAGGTCGACCGGCTCGCGCGGCGGCTGGCCCAGCGCAGGCTCACCCTCGACGTGCGCCCGGCCGCGCGGGAATGGCTGGCGCTCAACGGCTTCGACCCGGTCTACGGCGCCCGGCCGCTGCGCCGCTCGGTGCAGTCGGCCATCGGGGACGAGCTGGCGCGCAAGCTGCTGGCCGGGGACGTCCGGGAAGGCGACGTGGTCACGGTCGACGTGGACCGGGACAACACCGGCCTCACCGTCGGGTGCTGACGCGCGAACCGTTTCGCGCAGCGCGTAGCGGTGATCGTCGTCGCTGGTCATGGTCGGGCGGCTGGGCCGTTCGTCGTCGGTTGCCCGGCTGATCTTCGCGGCGCGCGGGGATCGGACTACCCTGCGTCGTGTGGGCATACCTGCGTGGCTCTGGTTCGTCATCGCCGCGATCGCCGTCGGGGCGGGTGTCGCTCTGCTGCTCTCCGGCCGCTCCCAGCGCGCGTCGGGCAACAAGGAGCGACGACGCTGGGCGGCGCTGCGCGGCTGGCAGTTCGAGGAGGCCGACCGGGTGCTGCCGACCCGGTGGGAGCGCGGCGTGCTCGCCCAGCACAGCGGCACCACCGCGGTCGACGTGGTGGCGGGCACGACGTTCACCACCGACGGGCGGCGCCAGGTCTACGTGCTCGACCTGGACCACGGCGGCCGGACCCGCGCGGTGCTGGTCGCGCTGCGCTGCCGCCGCCGGACCCCGGCGACCGTCGAGCTGTGGCTGCCCGACGTCCCGGTGCCGCAGGACTCCGAGCTCGACCTGCTCGGGCCGGTCGGTTCCCGCTACGCCTTCGTCACCGACGTCGGCGCCGCGCGCCGGTTGCTCACCCCCGCGCTGGTGACGGCGGCGGAGGACTTCGGCCACGACGTCACCGTGGTGTGGCTGGAGCAGGACTGGGTGCTGGCGGCGCTCGACCCGGCCGACGCCGAGCCGTCCCGGCTGGAGCGGGTGCTGCGCGCGCTCGGCGACCTCGCCGACCTGGTGGACCCGTTCGACACCGACCCGAACGAGGAGCCCACCGAGCGCGTCGAGTCCGAGGAGTCCTCGGAGAGCCGTCGCTGAGCAGGTGCCCGGGAGCTCGATTCGTCCGCTTTCCCCGGAGCGGCGGCGAAGCCGCTTCCGCGCTACCTCCGCGGCTCGCACCGCGGCGGTTCCCAGCGCGGTCGCGCCGCTCGGTTAGGTTGGGGTCATGCCGACCGCTCTTGTCACCGGTGCCACCTCCGGCATCGGCCGGGCCTACGCCCGCCGTCTCACCGCCGAGGGCCACGACGTGGTCCTGGTCGCCAGGAACACCTCCCGGCTCGACGAGCTGGCGCAGCGGCTGCACGCCCGGCACGGGGTGCGGACCGAGGTGCTCACCGCCGACCTCGCCGACCCCGAGCAGCGCGCGGCGGTCGCGCGGCGGCTCGCCGACCCGCAGCGCCCGGTCGACCTGCTGGTGAACAACGCCGGGTTCGGCACCGCCGGCTCGTTCTGGGACACCCCGACCGAGACCTTCCGCGAGCAGCTCGAGGTCAACGTCGCCGCGGTGCTGGAGCTGACCCGCGCGGTGGTCCCGGGGATGCGCGAGCGCGGACGCGGCGACGTGCTCAACGTGTCCAGCGTGTCCGGCTTCTTCCCGTCCTCCGGCTCCACCTACGCCGCCACCAAGTCGTACGTGACCACGTTCAGCCAGGGCCTCGCGGTGTCGCTGGCCGGCACCGGGGTCCGGGTGCTGGCGGTGTGCCCGGGGTTCACCCGCACCGAGTTCCACCAGCGCGCCGACCTGGACATGGGCCGGTTGCCGAAGGCGTTCTGGTTGCAGGTCGACTTCGTGGTGCACGAGTCGCTGGCGGACCTGCGGCGCGGCCGGGCGGTGTCGATCCCCGGCGCGCAGTACAAGGCGCTGGTCGCGCTCGGCCGCCTGGTGCCGCAGTCGGTGCAGCGGGCCATCGTCCTCCGCACCACGCCCGGCCGCACCTGAGCGCCACCGGCCGCCGGGTACGCTGGAACCTCGTGGTCGATGAACAGCAGCGCACCGAGCTCGCCCGCCTGGTCCGGGAACTGGCCGTGGTGCGCGGACGCGTCACGTTGTCCTCCGGCGAGGAGGCCGACTACTACGTCGATCTGCGGCGGGTGACGTTGCAGCACCGGGCGGCGCCGCTGATCGGGTCGCTGCTGCGGCAGCTCACCGCCGACTGGGACTACACCGCCGTCGGCGGCCTGACCCTCGGCGCGGACCCGGTCGCGGCGGCCATGCTGCACGCGGAGGGCGCCCCGCTGGACAGCTTCGTGGTGCGCAAGAACGCCAAGGCGCACGGGATGCAGCGGCGGATCGAGGGCCCGGACGTCACCGGCCGCCGGGTGCTGGCCGTCGAGGACACCTCCACCACCGGCGGCAGCGTGCTGACCGCCGTCGAGGCGCTGCGCGACGGCGGCGCGGAGGTCGTCGGGGTGGCCACCGTGGTGGATCGCGACACCGGCGCGCGGGAGGCCGTCGAGGCCGCCGGGCTGCCGTACCGGACGCTGCTCGGACTGGCCGAGCTGGGCCTGTGACCGAGCCCGAGGTCGGCCCGACCGAGTGGGGGACGGCGGTCGGCGTCGGCCCGTGGGAGGGGCCGCCGCCCGAGGACGAGCGCTACGACCCGGACCTGCTCGCGCACGGCGACCGGCGCAACGTCGTCGACCACTACCGGTACTGGCGGCGGGAGGCGATCGTCGCCGACCTCGACCGGCGGCGGCACGGCTTCCACGTGGCCATCGAGAACTTCCAGCACGACCACAACATCGGCACGGTGGTCCGCACCGCGAACGCCTTCGCGGCCGAGGCGGTGCACATCGTGGGCAGGCGGCGCTGGAACCGGCGCGGCGCGATGGTCACCGACCGCTACCAGCACGTCCGGCACCACCCGGAGGTGGCGGACCTGCGCGCGTTCGCCTCGGCGCACGACCTGGCGGTGGTCGCGGTGGACAACGCGCCCGGCGCCGAGCCGGTGGAGCGCACCGAGCTGCCCCGCCGCTGCGTGCTGCTGTTCGGCCAGGAGGGCCCGGGGCTGCGCGCGGACGCGCGCGAGGCCGCCGACCTGGTCGTCTCCATCGCGCAGTTCGGCTCGACCCGCTCGATCAACGCCGGGGTCGCCGCCGGGATCGTGATGCACACCTGGGTCCGCCAGCACGCCGACCTCACCCAGGCCTGGTGACGCGGCTCGGCACCTGAGTGCGGCGCATCTGAGTGAGGGCCACCTGCTCCGCACCAGGTTCTTCAGAATGCGGCGGAGCCGCATTGCGGTGGGGCACCCAGCTCGCACCGCCGCGGGTTCTCAGCGGTCTTCTCGCGAGGACGCCCTGACGCTGTGTACGCGCTTGTACATGACGAAGGGCGCCCGGAGCGAGAAGGCCGCCGAGGTTCCGCCACCCGCACCGCCACGCAGACCCTCGACGGGAGCCTCGTCAGAGGCGCCCCTCGCTCGGCCTTCAGAGGAGGGTGATGACCGCTGCTAGGGCGCCCGCGACGACGCCGAGCAGCAGGGCGAAGAGCAGCACCCCGGCCACCGGCAGCTTCCGGCGCGGCGCCGGGGCGGGGTTGCCGCCGACGGCGTGCGCGCGCAGCGCGGCGGCCAGGACGTCCTGGGGTTCGCGGGTGGTCACGCCCCCGAGGGTAGCGATCAACCCGGCCGCACCGCCCAGGAACCGTCCTTGAGCACGCCCTCCAACCGCAGGTCCTCGTCGAGCACCACGAGGTCGGCCGCCAGCCCCGGCCGGATGGCGCCGACCCGGTCGGCGGTGCCGAGCAGCGCGGCGGGGCGCGTGGACGCCGCCGCGACGGCTTCCGGCACCGAGAGCCCGCACACCTCGACCAGGTTGCGGAAGGCCACGTCCATGGTCAGGGTGCTGCCCGCCAGCGATCCGTCGGCCAGCCGGGCCTCCCCGTCGACCACGGTGATCGGCAGCTTGCCCAGCTCGTAGCTGCCGTCCCCGGCCTCGGTGGCGCTGATCGCGTCGGTGACCAGCACGGTGCGTTCGGTCCCGGCGTGCGAGGCGGCCAGCTTCGCCACCGTCGGGTGCAGGTGGACGAGGTCGCAGATCAGCTCCACCGTCACCCGCTCGTCGTCCAGCAGCACCCCGATCGGCCCCGGTTCGCGGTGGTGCAGCGGGCGCATGGCGTTGAACAGGTGGGTCGCCACCGTCGCCCCGGCCTCGACGGCGGGCACCACCTCGTCGAGCACCGCGTCGGTGTGCCCGACGGCGGCGATCACCCCGGCGTCGACGAGATCGCGGATGGCGTCGAGCGAGCCGGGCAGCTCCGGGGCCAGGGTGACCATCCGGACCGCGCCCGCTCCGGCGTCGAGCAGCCCGCGCACCGAGTCCCGGTCCGGCGGTCGCAGCACCGCCGGGTCGTGCGCCCCGCAGCGCGCCGAGGACAGGAACGGGCCTTCGAGGTGGATCCCGGCGAGCAGCCCGTCGGTGACCAGCTCGGCCAGCGCGCCGATCTGCTTGGCCAGGTCCGGCAGCGGGGCCGACACCAGGCTGGCCTGGAGGGTGGTGGTGCCGTGCGCGAGGTGGGCGCGGACGGCGTCCACCGCCTGCGCGGGGTCGAGGCTGGTGAACGAGCCCCCGCCGCCCCGTGGCAGTGCAGGTCGATGAACCCGGGCACCAACCAGCGCCCGGCGAGGTCGAACGCGGGGCCGGTGGGGTCCGGTTCGCCGAGGCCGACCTCGCGGATCGTCGTCCCGGACAGCCGGACCCAACCCCGGTCCAGCACCCCCTCCGGGGTGACGATCCGCCCGCCGGACAGCAGTTCTGGTGTGTTCACGCCGTTGTCAGCCCTTCCGTCGCCAGCAGGGCCGCCCCGAGGCAGCCCGCGGTGTCCCCTAGCTCCGCCAGCTCCAGGCGCGGTTTCCGGTGGTGCGGGGCGAGCAGCTCGTCGATCCGCGCGGTCAGCGGTTCGACGAGCAGTCCGCCCGCGCGGGCCAGCCCGCCGCCGAGCACCACGCATTCCGGTGCCACCACGCCGGCCAGCACGATCAGCCCGCGGGCCAGTCCGTCGACCGCGTCCTGCCAGACGGCCGCGGCGTGCGGATCGCCGTCGCGCAGCGCGGCGACGACCTCCGCGCCCCCGGCCGCCGGTTCGCCGGAGCGCGCCCGGTACCGCCGGGCGATCGCCGCCGAGGACGCCACCGCCTCCAGGCAGCCGGTCCGGCCGCAGCCGCACCGCTCGCCGTGGCCGACGTCGACGTGCCCGAGCTCCCCGGCCCGCCCGCCCCCGGTGTGCAGCGCGCCGCCGAGGATCAGCGCGGCGGCGATGCCGGTGCCGATGGGCAGCACCGCCACGTCGCGCAGCCCTCGGGCGGCGCCCAGCCGCGCTTCGGCGAGCCCGCCCGCGCGCACGTCGTGCCCGAGGATCACCGGCACGTCGAGCTGCTCGGCGAGCCGGTCGCGGATCGGCAGGTCGCGCCAGCCGAGGTTGGCCGAGTAGATCCCGACGCCGGTGCGCTCGTCGACGACACCGGGCACCACCACCCCGGCGGCGGCCAGCTCGACCCCGCCGCGCAGGCTCTCGACGAGCCCCCGCACCGCGTCGAGGATCGGCCCGTCCCCGCGCGGGGTGGGCTGGCGGATCTCGCGCAGCGGCGTGGCGGTGCCGGGTTCCACCGCCACCAGGGCGGCCTTCATCTCCGTGCCGCCGACGTCGACGGCGATGACGTGTGTGGTCACGCCGTCGATCCTCCGCCACCGCACACCCATTGGTCTACACCAACTTGGGGGGCGGTGCCGAACGGGGGTGCGCGGCTACCCGACGCCGAGGATCTTCTGCAGGGCGTCCAGCGCCCGGCTCGCGGTCGACTTCACCGTCCCCCGGGACACCCCGGTGGCCTCGGAGATCTCCGCCTCCGACAGGTCGCCGTAGTAGCGCAGCACCAGCACCTCGCGCTGGCGGCGCGGCAGTTCGCCCAGCGCCGCCACCACCGCCTGGTGCTCGGCGCTGAGCATCGCCAGCGACTCCGCGGAGCGCGCGTCTGCCTGGTGCGGCGGCTGGTACTCGCGGGCGGTCTTGCGCCGCCGCAGCACCGACCGGCTGCCGTTGACCACCGCGGTGCGCAGGTAACCGACGGCCGCGCGCGCGTCGCGCAGCTTCCCCCAGTTGCGGTAGAGGCCGGTGAACGCCTCCTGCACCACGTCCTCGGCGGTGGCCGGTTCGTCGACCAGCAGGATCGCCAGCCGGACCAACCGCATCCGGTGCTGCCGGTACAGGTCTTCCAAGGTCAGCGGCCGGTCCGGAGCGGGCTCCGGTTCGGAGTCCAGCGCGCGCAGGTGGCCGAGCGTGCGCTCGACGGTCCGTTCCACTCCGTGCTGCTCGCCCATGATCTGCAAAACTACCGGTTGAGCGGTCCCCAGGATCGCCCGACCGGGTAGCGTGCCCGGAGATCCGCTGTCAGGGAGGTCCGGATGGCCAAGTTCGTGGTCGAGCTCGTGTACGGGGAGCAGGAGGAGCGCCGGCTGGAGGTGCGCCCGGCGCACCGCGAGTACTCCCGGGAGCTGGCCGAGCAGGGCGTGCTGCTGGCGGGCGGGCCGTTCGAGGACCAGCGCGGCGCCCTGATCGTCTACGAGGCCGCAGACGCCGACGCCGTCCAGCGCATCCTGGACGACGACCCGTACACCCGGGCGGGTGTGATCGCCTCGACGTCGATCCGCGAGTGGAACACCGTGACCGGCTCCTGGCTATGATTCCTGTGAGCATGTCCACAGGTCCGGTCCGCCTCTGAATCCAGTCACCGGCTTTGCAAAGCCGACCGAGCTGCGGCACTGTGACGCGAAAGTGTAGCGCCGATCTCGACAGCTCCGCCGCTGCGGACTCGTAGGATCCTGCGCGACTCCACGCCACACTCCACCCCGAGGAGGACCACCGATGCCCATCGCGACCCCCGAGGTCTACGCGGAGATGCTGGACCGGGCCAAGGCGGGAGAATTCGCCTACCCGGCCATCAACGTCACTTCGTCGGAGACGCTCAACGCGGCGCTGCGCGGGTTCGCCGAGGCCGAGAGCGACGGCATCATCCAATTCTCCACCGGGGGCTCGGAATTCGCCTCCGGGACCAAGGTCAAGGACATGGTCACCGGCGCGACCGCGCTGGCCGAGTACGCCCACGTCGTCGCGGCGAAGTACCCGGTGAACATCGCCCTGCACACCGACCACTGCCCGAAGGACAAGCTGGACGGCTTCGTCCGGCCGCTGATCAAGGTCAGCCAGGAGCGCGTCGACCGGGGCGAGAACCCGCTGTTCCAGTCGCACATGTGGGACGGCTCGGCGGTGGAGCTGACCGAGAACCTGGAGATCGCCTCCGAGCTGCTCGACCAGGCGGCCAAGGCGAAGATCGTGCTGGAGATCGAGGTCGGCGTCGTCGGTGGCGAGGAGGACGGCGTCGCCAACGACATCAACGAGAAGCTCTACACCGCGCCCGGCGACTACGAGCGCACCGTGGCGACCCTCGGCAACGGCGAGAAGGGCCGCTACCTGCTGGCCGCGACCTTCGGCAACGTGCACGGCGTCTACAAGCCGGGCAACGTCAAGCTGCGCCCGGAGATCCTGAAGCAGGGCCAGGAGGTCGCCGCCGAGAAGCTCGGGCTGCCCGCCGGTTCCAAGCCGTTCGACCTGGTCTTCCACGGCGGGTCCGGCTCGCTGCTGGAGGAGATCCACGAGGCGGTGTCCTACGGCGTCATCAAGATGAACATCGACACCGACACCCAGTACGCCTTCACCCGGCCGATCGCCGACCACATGCTGAAGAACTACGACGGCGTGCTCAAGGTGGACGGCGAGGTCGGCAACAAGAAGGTCTACGACCCGCGCAGCTACCTCAAGGTCGCCGAGCAGGCGATGGCCGCCCGCGTGGCCAACGCCTGCGAGACGCTCAAGTCCGCAGGCCGGATGCTCGCGGGCTGAACCACCCGTTCGTGTCCTGAGTCCCGTTCGTGTCCCGAGTGAGGGGCACCCTTGTCCCAGTATGTTGGGCAAGGGTGCCCCTCACTCCGTTCGGTCTCACCTGGACGAGCGCTTTCCGGCGGTGCCCGACCGCCGACTCGCGCGGATGACAGGATTGCGCCCATGACGAACCGAAACCTGCTCGAACCGCCGGAAACGCTGCTGCCCACCGACGAGGTCGCGCAGCAGGAGCTCGACACCGGTACCGACCCGTCGCGGGTGGCCGCCGGGCACCCGGCGTTCAGCGCCGCCTGGGCGTCGCTGGCCGAGGCCGCGCTGGAGGCCGGTGAGCCGGTCGCCGCCTACGCCTACGCCCGGACCGGTTACCACCGCGGGCTGGACGCCCTGCGCAAGGCGGGGTGGAAGGGCTTCGGGCCGGTGCCGTGGCGGCACGAGCCCAACCGCGGCGTGCTCCGCTCGGTGGCCGCGCTGGCCAAGGCCGCCCGCGAGATCGGCGAGACCGACGAGTTCGACCGGTGCAGGCAACTGCTCCTGGACAGCGACGAGGCCGCGCTGGAGGCCACCGGCTTGGCGTGACCTCGCCCGTCCGCTCCGGGTGTCGCGCCCGGAGCGGGCCGGGTTGGCGGACAATGACGCCCGTGTTGCGTTTGCGCGAGGAAGTCATCCGCCGGATCCGCAGGTTGCTGCGCACCGGGGTGCCGATCGTGCAGTGCGCGATCGCGGCCGGGGTCGCCTGGTTCCTGGCGACCGAGGTCATCGGGCACCCGAAGCCGTTCTTCGCGCCGATCGCCGCCGTCATCTCGCTGGGCGTGTCGCTCGGCCAGCGGATGCGGCGCGCGCTGGAACTCGTCGTCGGCGTCAGCATCGGCATCGGCGTCGGCGACATCCTGATCTCGTTCATCGGGACCGGCTCCTGGCAGATCGCGCTGGTCGTGGCGCTGGCGATGAGCACCGCCGTGCTGCTGGACAGCGGCGCGATCATCGTGCTGCAAGCCGCCTCGTCCTCGGTGCTGGTGGCGACGCTGCTGCCCCCGGCCAGCGCCGGCGGGCTGACCCGGATGCTCGACGCGGCGATCGGCGGGCTGGTCGGCTTCGTCGTCGCCGCGCTGCTGCCCGCCAACCCGCTGGCGGTGGCGCACCGCAACGGTCGCCTGGTGCTCGGCGCGCTGGCCGACGCGCTGCGCGGCATCGCGGGCGCGGTGTCCCGCAGCGACGTGGAACGCGCCTCCGACGTGCTGGCCGACGCCCGCAAGAGCCAGCGGCTCGTCGAGGAGTTCCGCACCGCGCTGGAAGCCGGGCTGGAGATCTCCCGGTTCGCCCCGATCCGCTGGCGCAGCCGCGGCGAGCTCCAGCGCTACGAATCCGCCTCCACCCCGATCGACCGGGCGTTGCGCAACACCCGCGTGCTCGCCAGACGCGCGATGGCGGCGCTGCGCGACGACGAACCCGTACCCAGACCGCTGCCCGGCTTGCTCGAGGAGCTCGCCGGGGCGGTGGTGCTGCTGCGCGACGAACTGGCCAGCGGCGCGGAACCGATGCAGGCGCGCGAAGCCGCCCGGTCGGTCGCCCGCCGGTCCACCGTCGAGCTGCTCGGCGAGGGGGACTTCTCGATGCAGGTCGTGGTGCTCCAGGTCCGCTCGATCGCGGTGGACCTGCTCCAGGCCAGCGGTCTGAGCAGAACAGAAGCCAGTGCAGCCCTACCACCCCTGCATCCGGAAGTGGAGTGATTTTTTGGTGGTGTTGTGGTCCGGTTGCGTGGCGGTGCGGGTGGCGGAACCCCAGCGGTGCCGTGCTCTGGTGGGGCAAAGCGGAAGCGGCTTCGCCGCTTGCCTGACGATGACCGGGTTTCGCGCGTGCGTGGGTTGCTCAGGTGTCGAAGCGGTTGCGGGATTGCTCGATGTGGGTGATGTGCTGGTGGGTCCAGTCGCACATCGCGTCGACCGTCCCGCGCAGCGCCAGGCCGGGGCCGGTGAGGGCGTAGTCGACGCGCGGCGGCACGGTCGGGTGGACGGTGCGCTCGACCAAGCCGTTGCGCTCCAGCATCCGCAGGTTCTGGGTGAGCATCTTGTGGCTGATGCCCTCGACTTCGTCGCGCAGCTCGCTGAACCGCAGGGTGCGCCCGGCCAGCACGTCGATGATCAGCAGCGCCCACTTGTTGGCGACGTCGGAGAAGATCTCCCGCGCCAGGGAATCCGCGCGCCGGAGGTCCGCGTCGTCGGCCGTGCCGCTGCCCTGCTTGGTCACCATGAGGTTCCCCAGTCACTGGAAAGTGCGTTCTTCCACGTCAGCGCACACTCTCCTACGGTGATCGAGTAACCGCAAGAGACCGCGTGGTCTCGAACGAGGAGGGCGACAGCATGGCCGTGAGCACGGTGCACCCCGCCGGATTGCCGGAGATCGACATCTACCGGCACGTGTCGATCGCGACGGGGACGAAGCTGGTCTCCATCGCCGGGCAGGTCTCCTGGGACGCCGACGAGGTCGTGGTCGGCGCGGGCGACCTCGCGGCGCAGGTCGAGCGCTGCTACCGCAACGTCGGCACCGCGCTGGCCGCGGTCGGCGGGACCTTCGACGACGTGGTGCGGCTGTCCCTCTACGTCGTCGACTGGCACCCGGACAAGATGCCCGTGCTGCTGGCGGGCATCGCCCGGGCCAAGGAGGCGCTGGGGACCACCGCCGTCCCGCCGCTGACCATGCTGGGCGTCGCGGCGCTGGACGTGCCCGAGCACCTGGTCGAGGTGCAGGCCACCGCGATGCTCGACTGAGCGCCCGGTCAGCCGGCGCCGTCAGCCCGCGGGCCGGTGCAGGACGGCGGCGAGGGCGCGGTGCAGGGCGGCGTGGTCGCGCGCGTCGTGCAGCTCGACGTCGGCGCCGGAGATCCGGTACCACTCGTCGGCGCCCGCGTAGCGCAACCACACCACCACCGCACCGGCCTCGCACTCGGTGGCGAGTTCGAGGTCACCGGTGATCACGCCGACCTCGTCGGTCCGCACCCCGCCCGGGGGCGCGGTCAGCGAGGAGCGCAGCACCTCCGCGGCCATCGGGAACCTCCCCCCGTCGGTGCGTCAGCACCCGCTGAGCGTGCTCTCCAGGCTGGACTTCTCGGCGTCGGAGACGGTGAGCTGCCACTTGTGCTTGGTGGCGATCCACATCGCGGCGTAGGTGCAGTGGTAGCCGGCCTCCGGCGGCATCCACTCGTCCGGCGTCTGGTCGCCCTTGCTCTGGTTCACGTTGTCGGTGACGGCGATGAGCTGCGGGCCGTCGAGGTCGTTGGCGAACTGCTCGCGGCGGTCGTCGGTCCAGTCGGCCGCGCCGGAGCGCCACGCGGCGGCCAGCGGCACCACGTGGTCGATGTCCACATCGGAGGGCTGCTGCCAGGTGGCGCCGTCGTAGGGGCTGAACCAGGACCCGGCGGTCGGGTAGCAGTCGGTGCCCACCTGCACGCCGTCGCCGTCGCGCTTGAGCACCTCCTCGCGGGTGTTGCAGTTGTCCGGGTGGGCGCTCCAGTGCGGGAAGCGGTCCCGGCTGTAGCCGTCCATGGAACCTTCGGGGGCGACGGTGAGCTCGGCGAGCTGGGACTTCGCGGTCCCGGGCGTCGGGATGCCGGGCGGCTCGGCCACGGCCGAGGAGGCCGGCGCCAGGCCGAGCAGGGCCGTGAGCGGGAGGGCGGTGAGGGTCGCGCGCAACGATCGGTGGACTGCCATGGGTGCCTCCGAGTGAGCGTCGTATCAGGCGATCGGCCTGATCAGACGATGACCGAGCCCGGTGGACGGAGCAATGCCCGAGCGTGTCGACCAGGTGACCTGACGTGAAACCGCCACCGATGGCGCAGTCCCACATCACCCACCCCAGCGACCAACCAAGGACCGCCACCAGACAAGCGGTGCCAGCCGCGTCCGCACGCACGCGCCGATCGGCACCACAGTCAGGCAAGCTGAGGTTCCGCCACCCGCACCGCCACGCAAAAAGACCACCACACCATCACCGGGCCAGCAGCAGGTCCTCGGTGTGCCGGTACCAGACCCACTTCTCCGCCGGGCGCGGGTGCGCCAGGCCGTCGCGGTGCACGGTCGCGGCGCGGAAGCTCGCCTGCACCGCGCGCCCGCGCGCGACCTGCTGCCTGCGCAGCAACCCGCGCCGCACCGCGGTGACCAGCAGTCCGTCGGTGGCCGGTTCGAGCTGGGTGCTCAGCGGGTCCGAGGTCGACTCGGGCAGCGGGGTCGCCGCCGGATCGGGCGAGACCACCAGGCGCCGCGCCGGCCCGTTGAGCACCCGCTGGTCGTCGCAGTAGACCTGGCCGGTGATCGGGGTGACGACGCCGGAGCCCAGCAGCACCCCGCCGGAGTCGTCCCGGACCAGCGGCGCCGGACGGCCGGGCGCGGTCATCGCGCGGTCCAGGTCGCCCGGGGTGAGCCCCCACAGCCGCGCGACCGGGGAGTCGGCCACCGGCACGTAGGCCACGACCAGGTCCGCGAGCCGCTGCTTGCGCAGCATCCGCAGCACCACGGCGGCGAGGTCGGCGTCGGTGCCGTGCACCACGATCCGCCCGGCGTCGAGCAGCGGATCGATCTCGGCGCGCCCCGGCACGGCCGGTACCTCGGTCCATCGCACACCGTGACCGGACGGGCGCTCTGCGCGGTGGTCGTTTCCGCAGGACAATGCGGTGGTACTCACGTTCTGCTCCTGGTTTACCCTGATCGACCGGCAGTGGTCGGACACGTTGGCGGCTTCCCCGCCCGGTTTGGAGTTGCAGATGCCGGCGATCGTGCTGATCGGAGCCCAATGGGGCGACGAGGGCAAGGGTAAGGCGACCGATCTGCTCGGCGAGCAGGCGCAGTGGGTCGTCCGCTACCAGGGCGGCAACAACGCGGGTCACACCGTGGTGCTGCCGGACGGGCAGGACTTCGCGCTGCACCTGATCCCGTCGGGCATCCTGACGCCCGGCGTGACCAACGTGATCGGCAACGGCGTGGTGGTCGACCCGGGCGTGCTGCTGGAGGAGCTCGCCGGGCTGGAGGAGCGCGGCGTGGACACCTCCCGCCTGCTGCTGTCCGCCGACGCGCACCTGATCATGCCGTACCACGTGGCGATCGACCGGGTCACCGAGCGCTACCTGGGCAAGAAGCAGATCGGCACCACCGGCCGCGGCATCGGGCCCTGCTACCAGGACAAGATCGCCCGGGTCGGGGTCCGCGCCCAGGACCTGCTGGACGAGAAGATCCTGCGGCAGAAGGTCGAGGCCGCCCTCGACGTCAAGAACCAGATCCTGGTCAAGGTCTACAACCGGCGCGCGCTGGACGTCGACGAGGTGGTGGACACGGTGCTCGGCCAGGCCGAGCGGTTCGCCTCCCGGATCGCCGACACCAAGCTGGAGATCAACCAGGCGCTGGAGCGCGGCGAGACCGTGCTGCTGGAAGGCTCGCAGGGCACCCTGCTCGACGTCGACCACGGCACCTACCCGTTCGTCACCTCCTCGAACCCCACGGCGGGCGGCGCCAGCGCCGGATCGGGCATCGGGCCGACCCGGATCAACGCGGTGATCGGCATCCTCAAGGCGTACACGACGCGGGTCGGCGCCGGCCCGTTCCCCACCGAGCTGACCGACGAGGCCGGCGAGAACCTGCGCAAGCAGGGCGGCGAGTTCGGCGTCACCACCGGCCGCTCGCGGCGCACCGGCTGGTTCGACTCGGTCATCGCGCGCTACGCGACCCGGGTCAACGGCATCACCGACTACTTCCTCACCAAGCTCGACGTGCTCTCCGGCCTGGAGACCATCCCGGTGTGCGTGGCCTACGACGTCGACGGCGAGCGGGTCACCGAGATGCCGATGACCCAGACCGGCGTGCACCACGCGGTGCCGGTGTACGAGGAGATGCCGGGCTGGTGGGAGGACATCAGCCACGCCCGCACCTTCGAGGACCTGCCCGCCAACGCCCGGTCCTACGTGCTGCGCCTGGAGGAGCTCTCCGGCGCCCGGATGTCGGCCATCGGAGTGGGCCCGGGCAGGGACCAGACAATCGTCCGCCACACCATGGCTTGAGCTTGGTGGTGCGGGTGGCGGAACCTCAGCGGCCTGCTCGCTCCGGGCGCCCTTCCTCATGTACAAGCGCGTACACAGCGTCAGGGCGTCCTCGCGAGAAGACCGCTGAGGACCCGCGGCGGTGCAAGTTGCGAGGGTGGGGTAGTGCGGAAGCGGCTGGCGCCGCTTGCCTGACGGGGTTCCGTTCGGCGCGTGCGTGGGCTGGAAGCGGCTTCGCCGCTTGCCTCACCTGATCGTGTTTTGGGCGAGGGGCACCTCCGGCATGGTCGGATGAAGGTGCCCCTCACCCGCGTTCGCGGGTGGGTCAGCGGTTGCGCCAGGAGGAGTCGAGGGCGGCTTCCTGCATGTCGAGTTCGCGGAGCACGCGGCGCAGGACCTCGTCGTCGATGCGGCCCGCGTCGCGCTCGTCGGCCATCGCGCGGCGTTCCACTTCGAGCAGGTCGCGGCGCAGCTCGGCGAACTTCTTGCCGGTGGTGTCGGCGCGTTCGGCGGGGGTGCGGCCGATCTGCTCGGCCGCGGTCATCCCCTGGTGCTCGATCAGCCCCTTCATCCGGTTGACGACGCGGTGGAAGCGCTGCTCGTCGTAGCCGAGGTCGGCCGGGCGCAGCTCGTCGAGGTGGCGCAGCGCGGCGGCGGTCGCGGTGCGGCGGGCGCCGGCCTCGGCGCGGTCGTCGCGCTCGGTCTCCTGCGGGTCGGACACCCGCAGCCGCCGGATCACCCACGGCAGCGTGGTCCCCTGGATCAGGATGGTGCCCACGGTGATCACGAACGCGAGGAACTGGATGGCGTTGCGCGCGGGGAACTCCGCGCCGTCGGCCGTGGTGTAGGGGACGGCGCCCGCGGCGGCCAGGGTCACCACGCCGCGCATCCCGGTCCAGGACAGCACCGCCGTGCGCCGCCACCGCCCGCCGGTGTCACCGCGCCGCACCAGCGCGGGCAGCCCGGGGACCAGGTTCGACCCGTACATCCACAGCACCCGGAAGGCCATCGTGGCCAGCAGCAGCAGGAGTCCGTCGACGACCAGCAGGCCGATGTCGCGGCGCTGGCCCACCTCGTTGACGACCTCGTGGAGCTGGAGCCCGATCAGGGCGAACACCAGGCTCTCCAGCAGCAGGTTGATCGACGCCCACACGGTCTGCTCCTGCAACCGGCCCGCCGACCGCGCGCGCGGCTGGTTGTGCCCGACGTAGAGCCCGGCGGTGACCACCGCGAGCACCCCGGAGCCGTGGAACTGCTCGGCCAGCAGGTAGGCGACGAACGGCACCAGCACGCCGAGCACGGTGGACACCAGCACGTCCGGCACGTGGGTGCGGGCGGTGTGGGCGAGCACCCCCAGCAGCAGCCCGACGAGGACCCCGACGCCCACGGCCAGGGCGAACATCCCGGCGCCGTGCGCGAAGCTGGGCGCGGTGCCGGCGACGGCGGCGATGGCCATCCGGTAGAGCGTGAGCGCGGCGGCGTCGTTGATCAGGCTCTCGCCGCCGAGCACCGTCATGATGCCGCGCGGCAGTTTGAGCTGGCGGCCGATGGCCGCGGCGGTCACCGCGTCGGGCGGGGCGACCACGGCGCCGAGCACCAGCGCGGAGGACAGCGGCAGCTCCGGCACCAGCACGGAGGCGATCCAGCCGATGACCGCGGTGGTGACGACGACTTGGAGCACGCCGTGGTGCGCGATCGGCCGGATGCGGGCCCGGAAGTTCAGGTAGGAGCTCTCCAGCGCCGCGGCGTAGAGCAGCGGCGGCAGCACCACGGTCAGCAGCGCCTCGGGCGGGATGTGCGGTTCGTCGACGCCCGGGATCAGCGACACGGCCAGCCCGACGAGCACGAGCAGCAGCGGGGCCGCGATCTCGCGGCTGCGCGCCACCGCCGTGACCAGCAGGGCACCGATCAGCACGAGCAGCAGTGCGGCCACCGGGCGTCACCTCCTGCGCGGAGGTTAGGCCGCCCGGTGGCCGTCGCGCCCGGTTGCGGTCAGCGCCGCGCGTGCTCCTGGGCGGCGAGCACGGCGGTGTCCGGGTGGTCGCTGAAGATCCCGTCGATGCCCTGGTCGAACAGCGCCTCGTAGAAGGCGAACACGTCGCCGTAGGCGGCCGGGTCGGCGGAGGACCGGAAGTCGGCGGGCAGGAACTCGTTCTCGGCGCGGACGGTGTAGGGCACGACGTCCAGACCGGCGCGGTGCGCGTCGGCCACCACCTCGGTGGGCTCGGTGAGGAAGCCCCGCTCGTCGACCGGCAGCACGACCTCGGTGTCCGGCCCGATGACGTCGGCGTAGCCGGCGATCTCCCGCAGCCCCTCGGGGGTGACCAGGTCGGCGTAGGTGCGCGGGTCACCGGCCTCGATGAAGTCCTGCGGGGCGCCGCTGGAGCTGATCAGCTGCACCAGCCGGACCCGCACCTCCCGGTCGAGCCGCTTCAGGTTGCCGACCTCGAAGGACTGCACGGCGACCTTGGCGCGCGGGTGGTTGAGCCGGTTGCGGTCGAGCACGTCGGCCAGCTTCGGTTCCAGCGGCAGCCCGATGGCGGCGAAGTAGCTGGGGTGCTTGGTCTCGGGCGCGACGCCGATCTCGCGGCCGAGCTCGCGGGAGAGCCGGGCGCGCAGGTCCAGCACCTCCTGGAGGGTGGGGACCTCGAACCGGCCGTCGTAGATCGTGTTGTTCGGTCGCAGTTCGGGGATGCGCTCCACGGCGCGCAGCGTCTTGAGCTCGGCGAGGGTGAAGTCCTCGGTGAACCAGCCGGTGATCGCGGTGCCGTCGATGACCTTGGTGGTCTTGCGGTCGGCGAACTCCGGGCGCTCGGCGACGTCGGTGGTGCCGCTGATCTCGTTCTCGTGCCGGGCGACGAGGTGGCCGTCCTTGGTCGGCACCAGGTCCGGCTCGATGAAGTCGGCGCCCATCCGGGCGGCGAGCTCGTAGGCGGCGAGGGTGTGCTCGGGCCGGTAGCCGGAGGCGCCCCGGTGGCCGTAGACGTCGATCTCGTCCACGTGCTGGTGCGGCGGCCGGACGGGGGCCGCGCTCGCGCCGGTCTGGGCGACCAGGCCCAGCACCGCCGCCCCGGTGACGGCCAGCGCCGTCAGTCGAGCCGGGATCGTCATGGGGTGACCTCCTGTCGGTGCGGGTCGCGCGCTGCGACCGGCAGTCGCACGTTCGGCCAGAACCCTGCGCTCCGCAATCGACCGTCCGCGAGCGTTCGGGCGACACCCGGGTGAACGAACGAGGACAGCATCACCACGCGCGGTAGTCGGGGGCCTGGCCACCGCGCCGCGTCCCACGCTCTACGCTGCGGTTCGTGCGAATCCTCGTGATCGGTGCCGGCGGCCGGGAACACGCGATCGTGCTGGCGCTCTCCCGCGACCCGCAGGTGACCGCGCTCGCCTGCGCCCCGGGCAACGCCGGGACAGCCGCGCTCGCCGAGTCCTACGCCGTCGACGCGGCCAAACCGCGCCAGGTCGTCGACCTGGCGACCCGCTGGCACGCCGACCTGGTGGTCTTCGGGCCCGAGGTGCCGCTGGTCGCCGGGGCGGCCGACGCGGTGCGCGAAGCGGGCATCCCCTGCTTCGGGCCGTCCGGGGCCGCCGCCCGCATCGAGGGCTCGAAGGCGTTCGCCAAGGACGTCATGGAGGCGGCCGGGGTGCCGACCGCGCAGAGCGAGATCGTGGACAACCCGGCGAAGCTGGACGCCGCGCTGGCCCGCTTCGGCCCCACCTGGGTGGTCAAGGACGACGGGCTGGCCGCGGGCAAGGGCGTGCTGGTCACCCGCGACTTCGACGCCGCGCGGGCGCACGCGCTGACGCTGCTCGACGGCGGCCACCCGGTGCTGCTGGAAAGCTTCCTGGACGGCCCCGAGGCGTCCCTGTTCTGCTTCGTCGACGGCACGACGGTGGTGCCGCTGGTGCCCGCCCAGGACTTCAAGCGGGTCGGCGACGACGACGCCGGGCCCAACACCGGCGGCATGGGCGCCTACGCGCCGCTGCCGTGGGCGCCGGAGGGCTTGGTCGACGAGGTGGTGCGCACCGTCGTGCAGCCCACCGTCGACGAGCTGGACCGGCGCGGGGCGACCTTCAGCGGCCTGCTCTACGCGGGCCTGGCGCTGACCTCGGACGGACCGCAGGTCATCGAGTTCAACTGCCGGTTCGGCGACCCCGAGACCCAGGCCGTGCTGGCGCTGCTCCAGACGCCGCTGGCGACCGTGCTGCACGCCGTGGCCACCGGCGAGCTCGCCGCGCAGCCGCCGCTGGTGTGGGAACCGGGCTACGCGGTCGCGGTGGTGCTGGCCGCCGAGGGCTACCCGGGCCGGCCGCGCGTCGACGACACCATCCAGGGCGGCGACGCGCCGGGCGTGCTGCACTCCGGCACCCGGCGCCGGGAGGACGGCGCGGTGCTGTCGGCGGGCGGCCGGGTGCTGTCCGTGGTGGCCACCGGCCCCGACCTGGAGGCCGCGCGCACCGAGGTCTACCACCGGGTCTCCCGGGTCCACCTACCCGGCGCGCACTACCGCACCGACATCGCGCAGCGGGCCGCCCACGGCGAGATCGCCCTCCCGGCACGCGCGTAGCGGTCGCACTGCAAAACGGTGCGGGCTCGCGGCTGACGCGATGACGTAGGTGAGGGGCCCCTCACTCAGTTCACGATCGAGGCGGGAGGCGGGAGGCGCCCCCGTCGGAGATCCGAGGACGGGGGCGCCCCTCGCCGCTCACTCATCCGGGGTGTGGCGCGGACCGGACGCAGTGAGTTCGGGTGCGCGGAGAACCGGTTGGTCAGGTCGATTCAACCGCGCACCCCCGGGGGTGGCGTGAATTGCGGGACGCGGATTCCGGTGAATTCGCGGAGGCTATTCGTGTTCAGGGGTCTTTTCAGAACTCGGCGGAGCCGCTTTGCGGTGAGGCCGCCAACTTGCACCGCCACCGACACCGGCAACGGCACCGCCACGCACACCATTGTGAAAGCGGTCCTTCGTTCCGGAGAAGGCGCGGAATGGGTGCCGCGCACGTTCCCGCCGTGCTGCCGGGACGCCGTCGGACCCGGTCGCACCGGGCCCCGGGCGACCACTGCCGTCGCGCGTTGTCATGGGTGCCCTCCATGCCAATCGCCGCGGGGAATCGCTGTGGACGCGACGAACTCTAGCGATGCCGATCTTGACCGTCCAGCCGACCCCCGTGCTCATTCGAATGCCGCGGCCGTGGCCGGAACGGACCATTTCCGGTCACTCCCGGCTAGTGCGGAATCGCGAATCGCGCACCGCCGGTTACCAGCGCCGGGCCGGGAGGCGCAAGGCGGACAACGGTTACCCCGGCGTGGGCGCGCGGTGATCGTTCCGGCCGCGCGGGCACCGCCGACCGGGCAACGCGATGCCCTCCAAGTTACGTGATCTGCGTCACTACACCGTGACGCGCGGGGGTCACCGGGAATCAGCAGGGGGGGCGGAACGGACGTCGGGGACGGGAGCGCGGATGTGGGCGGCACGGCTGACCGAGGGCCGGTTGGCGGGCGCGGCGCGGTGGGCCGGGCGGACCGCCGCCGGTCGGCTCGCGGTCGGCACCGTCGTGACCAGCTCGCGCAACCGGATCACCGGGCTGGCGGGTGAGGCGGCGTTCTTCACGCTGCTCTCGCTGCCGCCGCTGCTGCTCGGGCTCGTCGGGCTGCTCGGCTACCTCGCCGGGGCGCTCGGCGCCGACACCCTCGGCCAGACCCGGGAGCTGCTCCTCGGCGGGGCCGGCGCGGTGCTCTCGCCGCAGTCGGTCGCCGAGGTGGTGCGCCCGGCGTTGGACGACGTGCTCGGCACCGGGCGCGCCGGGGTCAGCGCGGCCGGCTTCGTGGTGGCGCTGTGGTCCGGGTCCCGGGCGCTGAACGTCTACATCGACGCGATCACCGTGCTCTACGACCTCAGCGGGCAGCGCGGTGTGATCCGGCAGCGGGCCATGTCCGTCGCGCTCTACGCGCTCGGACTGGTCGCCGGGGTCGCCCTGGTGCCGCTGCTCGCCGTCGGGCCGAACGTGCTGGTCCAGCTCCTGCCCGCCGCAGACGCGCTGATCCGGTGGGTGTACTGGCCCGCGGTGCTGCTGCTGTCCACGCTGTTCCTGGCGACGCTCTACGCGCTGTCGGTGCCGGTCCGCACGCCGTGGCGGGAGCACCTGCCCGGCGCCGCGGTGGCCCTGCTGGTGTGGGTCGGCGGCAGCGCCGGCCTGCGCGGCTACCTGGCGCTGACCATCGAGAACAGCCCGCTCTACGGCGCCCTGTCCGCCCCGATCGCGGTGCTGCTGTGGGTCTACGTGACCGCGCTCGCGGTGCTGGTCGGCGCCGCGGTCAACGCCGAGCTGGACCGGCTGCACCCGGATCGCACCACCGCGCGGACCCGCGCCGAGGCGACCGGGTGAGCGGGCGCCGCGGGCCGCAGCGTGGGATACGGCCCGCGGCGCCCTGGGTGACCGGCACGGGGGCCGGCCACGGCGGGGGAAGCACCGACCGCTGCTGATGGTGATCGGGTCTCGCCCGCCGCGCCGCGCGAGTAGCACGATCAGGCAGCGAGCGGGGAGTGGCGTTCGACACGCCGCGGAATGGCCGTCCCGAGTCGCTGGTTGTACTCGCCCGGTGCACGATTCGCGGGGGACCATGATCGGGTCCGGTTCGGGGGCGGCGAACATGTTAGGCCGAACGGGTGAGTACCGTATTCGGTCCGCCTGCCTCCACCGGTCCGGCGGGCCACGAGCTGACCGGAGACCTCCGCTCCGGTCGTCGGCACAGCGATCTGGGAGGGCCGATCCATGAGCAAGACCACGTCAGACCCGAACACGCCGATCTTCGGCGAACTGACCGCCGAACTCGGGCTGCCGCAGCTCGACATCCACGACTTCGACCAGCACGCCTTCGACCTCGCCGAGGACGAGGGCGCCGCGGATGACGACGGCGCCGAGTCACCGCGCAAGGGCGGCCGCCGCCGCAAGCCGGAGTGAGCCCGGCGGGCGGGTCCGCCCGCGGGCGCGGGCCCGCCCGCCGGAAGCACGACAGCGGACGTCCGGTATCGCCAGCACGATGACCGGCATGGTCACGTGGCAGGAATTCGAAGGGCGAGCACCCGACATGGCCGCCGCGGTCCGCGCGCGGCTGACCGCGCACCGGCACCACGTGCTCGCGACGCTGCGGGCGGACGGCTCGCCCCGGGTCAGCGGCACCGAGCTCGACTGGCGGGGCACCGACCTGGTGCTCGGCTCGATGCCGCGCTCCCGCAAGGCGCTGGACCTGCGCCGCGACGGGCGGTGCGCGGTTCACGCCGATCCGGCCGACGAGCTGGCCGACGGGCCGGACTGCAAGCTGGCCGGGACCGCGGTCGAGGTCACCGGCGCCGAGCACCGCGAGTGGGTGGCGCAGGTGCGGCCGCCGAGCGCGGACTCCCACCTGTTCCGCCTGGACCTCGCCGAGGTCGTCACCACCGGCCTCAGCCCGGAGCGGACCCACCTGGTGATCCGCCGCTGGACCCCCGACCGCGGCATCGAGGAGCACCACCGCACCTGACTCACCCGGAAGGGTGCTGAGTGCTTTCGCCAATGGCCTGCGTAGCGGTGCGGGTGGCGGAACCTCAGCGGCCTTCTCGCTCCGGGTGCCCTTTCTCATGTACCAACCACGTACACAGCGTCAGGGCGTCCTCGCGAGAAGGCCGCTGAGCGGTCACGTCCGAGCACGAGCGGCGGTGCCGGTTGACGGCCTCACCGCATGCGGCTCCGCCGCATGCTGAAAGGACTCCTTGCTCGGGCAAGGGTGCCCCTCACCTGGCCCGGACCACCCGGACGTGGTCAGTAGGTGATGGCCATGCTCGGGTCGGACAGCAGGGCGCCGACGTCGGCGAGGAAGCGGGAGCCCTGCTCGCCGTCCACCACGCGGTGGTCGAAGCTCAGCGCGAGCTGGCAGACCTTGCGCGGCACCACCTGGCCGTCGACCACCCACGGCATGTCCCGGACCGCGCCCAGCGCCAGGATCGCCGACTCACCCGGGTTGAGGATCGGCGTTCCGGTGTCGACGCCGAAGACGCCGACGTTGGTGATGGTGAACGTCCCGTCGCGCAGCGCCTCGGGCGAGGTGCGGCCCTCCCGCGCGGTGGCGGTGAGCTGCTCCAGCGCTTCGGCCAGCTCGCGCAGCGACATGCCGTCGGCGTCGCGGACCTTGGGCACCACCAGACCGCGCGGGGTGGCCGCCGCGATCCCCAGGTGCACGTAATCCTTGTAGACGATCTCCCCGGCCGGCTCGTCCCAGGTGGCGTTGACGTCCGGGGTCCGGCGCGCCGCCAGGCACACCGCCTTGGCCGCGAAGGCCAGCGGCGAGACCCGCACGTCCCGGAACCCCGGGTGCGCCTTGAGCCGCTCGCGCAGCTCCATCATCGGCGTCACGTCGACGGTGAGGAACTCGGTGACGTGCGGCGCGGTGAACGCGCTGTCCACCATCGCCTGCGCGGTGGCCTTGCGGACGCCCTTGACCGGGACCCTGCGTTCACGGGCGCCGGGCTCCCGAGCCCCGGGTTCACGGGCCCCGGCCCGCACCGGCTCCTCCTCGGCGGCCGTCCGCACGTCCTCGCGGGTGATCACGCCGCCGTCGCCGGACCCGTGCAGCACGTGCAGGTCCACCCCGAGGTCCTTGGCGAGCTTGCGCACCGGCGGCTTGGCCAGCGGCACGTATCCGCCGGAGCGCGGGGCGGTCGGCTGCGGCTCCGGTGCCGGTTCCGGCTCGGCGACCTCGGTGGCGGCCGGTGCGGCGCCCTGCATGGCCCCCTGCACCGCCTGCTGCGCGGCCCCGGCCGAGCCCGCCTTGCGCGGGCGGCGCTTGCCGCTGCTGGCCCGCGGCCCGTACCCGACGAGGTTGGCCACCTGGCCGTTGGACTCGCCCTCCTCGGCGGGCTGCTCGGCGGCCTCCGCCGAGGCCGGGTCCAGGTCGATGGCGATGATCGGCGACCCGACCTCCACCGTCTGCCCCGGTTCGACGAGCAGTTGGTGCACCGTGCCCGCCCACGGGCACGGCAGTTCGACCGCGGCCTTCGCGGTCTCGATCTCCACGATGACCTGGTTGACGGTCACGGTGTCCCCGGCCTGGACCTTCCAGCCGAGGATCTCCGCTTCGGTGAGCCCCTCCCCGACGTCGGGCAGGGGGAAGTGCTTGAGCTGTGCCATCGACGACTCCCTCGCGGGCCCGCCGCGCGGCGGGCCCGCTGAACGCGCGAGCAGGATCAGTAGGCGAGCGAGCGGTCGACCGCGTCCAGCACCCGGTCGAGGTCGGGCAGGAAGCCCTCCTCCAACTTGCTCGGCGGGTACGGCGCGTCGAAACCGGTTACGCGCAGCACCGGTGCCTCCAGCGAGTAGAAGCACTCCTGCTGCACCCGGGTCGCGATCTCCGAGGTCACCGACGACTCCGACGGCGCCTCGCTGACTAGCACCAGCCGACCGGTGCGGCGCACCGACTCGAACACCGGCGCCAGGTCCAGCGGGGACAGCGTCCGCAGGTCCACGACCTCCAGGTCGAGGCCCTCCTCCTCGGCGGCGGTCGCCGCGTCCAGGCAGGTCCGCATCACCGGGCCGTACCCGGCCACGGTCACCTTCGACCCGGTGCGCCGCACCTGCGAGGTGAGCAGCGGCGGCGGGGCGGCCGACAGGTCCAGCTCCGCCTTCTCGTAGTAGCGGCGCTTGGGTTCGAAGAACAGCACCGGGTCGTCGCAGTCGATGGCCTGCTGGAGCATCCAGTAGGCGTCGGCCGGGTTCGAGCAGGACACCACCTTGAGCCCGGCGACGTGCGCGAACAGCGATTCGGGCGACTCCGAGTGGTGCTCCACCGCGCCGATCCCACCGCCGAACGGCACCCGCACCACGATCGGCGCCTTCACCTTGCCCTGGCTGCGGAAGTGCAGCTTGGCGAGCTGGGAGACGATCTGGTCGAAGCCGGGGAAGATGAACCCGTCGAACTGGATCTCGCACACCGGCCGGTAGCCGCGGATGGCCAGGCCGATCGCGGTGCCGATGATCCCGGACTCGGCCAGCGGGGTGTCCAGCACCCGGTGCTCGCCGAAGTCCTTCTGCAGGCCGTCGGTGATCCGGAAGACGCCGCCGAGCTTGCCGACGTCCTCCCCCATCACCAGCACCTTCGGGTCGCGTTCCATCGCGGCCCGCAGCCCCATGTTCAGGGCCTTGGCGATGGTGACCGTGCGCGTTCCCGACTCCGCCGAGGTCGGGCGCTCCAGCGCGGGCGCGGCCATCAGCGAACACCTCCCGCCAGCGTCTCGTCCGCGAAGCCGGCGAGGTAGCGCAGGTAGTCCTCGCGCTGCCCGGCGAGCTGCGGCGTCTCCTCCGCGTAGACCTCGGAGAAGATCCGCTCGGGTGGTGGTTCGGGCATGTTGAAGCAGAAGTCCCGGAACCGCGCCGCCAGCTCGTCGGCCTCGGCGTCGATCGAGCGCACGAAGTCCTCGTCGGCGATCCGGTCGCGCAGCAGGTGCGCCTTCAGCCGCTCGATCGGGTCCTTGAGCTTCCACGCCTCCATCTCGTCGCTGAGCCGGTAGCGGCTCGGGTCGTCGGAGGTGGTGTGCGCGTCCATCCGGTAGGTGTAGGCCTCGATGAGCACCGGACCGTTGCCCTGGCGGCACTCGTCCAGCGCCCACCGGGAGACCGCGAGGCTGGCCAGCACGTCGTTGCCGTCCACCCGGATGCCGGGGAAGCCGTAGCCGGCGGCCCGCTGGTAGATCGGGACGCGGGTCTGGCGCTCCAGCGGCTCGGAGATCGCCCACTGATTGTTCTGGCAGAAGAACACCACCGGCGAGTCGTAGACGGCCGCCCACACCATCGCCTCGTGCACGTCGCCCTGGCTGGTGGCGCCGTCGCCGAAGAACGCCATGGTCGCCTCGCCGTCGACGTCGCCGACCTTGCCGTCGAAGCGCTGGCCCATCGCGTACCCGGCGGCGTTGAGGCACTGGTTGCCGATGACGATCGTGTACAGGTGGAACCCGGCGGCGATCGGGTCCCAGGAGCCGTGGTCGGTCCCGCGGAAGATGCCCAGCAGGTCGGTGGGGTCGATGCCCCGGCACCACGCGACGCCGTGCTCCCGGTAGCTCGGGAAGGCCATGTCCTGCGAGCGCAGCGCGCGGCCGGCCCCGATCTGCGCGGCCTCCTGCCCCAGCAGCGGCACCCAGATGCCGAGCTGCCCCTGGCGCTGGAGCGCGTTGCCCTCCCGGTCGGCGCGGCGCACCAGCACCATGTCCCGGTACAGGTCGCGCAGCTCCGCGTCGGTCAGATCGATGTCGAAGGCGGGGTGCTCGACCCGCTGGCCTTCCGGGCTGAGGAGCTGAACGAGGTCAGCCCCACCTTCACTCGTCGCGCGCAAACCGGCGATCACCTGCTCCCGTGTGGGTTTCGCTGCGGTAGCGGCAGGGGGTCCGGTCGCGGTGTCGGTCTCGTCTCCGGGGCGTGTCCATCGTTCAGGGGACATGCGGATCTCCTCGTGTCGCACCGGACCGCCGCTTGTGGCGGCGTGCCCGGCTGGCCGCGGTCACCGCGGGGCGCGGGGTGTGCGCCCGGGCGGAAGGCCGGGGCCGGTGGGAACGCTCACCGCCATCCTGGCACGAAACCGGGCCCTTCCGTGAGCCCTGCCACAGGGGGAAGGCTCGGCCGAGCCCGCCCGCGGATCACCGTACGACCGCGCCCCCGGCGGAGAATCCGCAGGTCATCAAAGCAAATCAGGGGGCCATCGCACCCCCAACTTGGCCCCGACCCGCCCCCGCCGCTGACGTGAATTCGCCACGGGTCCGCGGCGGGGACGAATCCGTTTCGTTCTGCTTACGCGCCTGGACCGATTTGAGTACCTTGATCGCACGATCGAGGAGGGGGTCATGACGGGATTCGAAGTGCGGCCCGAGGAGCTCGCCGCGGCGGGCCGGATGCTCGGCACCCTCGCTGAGGACGCCCACGCGCTGACCGGGACTTGGACGGGAGCCACCTCCGACGCGGCCGGAGCGTTCCCCGACTCGGCTTCCGCCGAGGCGTTCAACGCGCTCCAGCAGGACCTGGCGAAATCGCTCGGCGGGCACGTCCGGGCCCTCGGCGAACTCGCCACCGCGGTGCGCGACAGCAGCGTCGACTACGACCGCACCGACGCCGGAGCCGCCTCGACCGTGGGCGGATCCGCCTCGTGATCGCCGTGGCCGAACTCGCCCAGCGGGCCGACGGCCTCGGCTCGCTCGCCGGTGCGCTGAATCCCGCGAACCTGGTCGGTGCCATCCGCGACGGGATTTCGCAGCTCGACGAACCCCCTGGTGACGCCGACGCGCTCGACGACCTCGCCGCCGAGTTCAGCAAGGCGGGCGGACAACTGCGCGCCCTCGGTGAGGAGCTGGTCCAGGACTGCGTGGCCAAGCTGAAAGGGGCGGGGGAGGGTGACGCCTTGGCCGCGGCTGCGCAGCAGGTCACCAGCACCGCCGACGCCGTGCTAGGTGACGCCGACCGGCTACTCGCCGCCGGTGAGGTGCTGGGCAGCTTCGCCGAGGCGGTCCGCGCGGGAACCCGCGACCACGGTGCGCTGGTGCAGGATCTGCTCGACCTGGGCAACACCGCCGCGGGAGGCTCGCTCGCCGAGCTGGTCGGGCGGGTCGGCGGCGCCCTCAGCGGTGCGGCCGACGTGCTGCGGCGCTTCCTCGTCGACGGCGAGGAGACCGCGCTCGCGCTCAACGGCCTCGTGCACGCCGCCGAGGACAGCGGCGGGCCCGGCTCGAAGGACGGCGGCAAACCGACCCCGGAGGAGATCATCGAGCGCTACCAGGTCGCCGAGGACCCGGGTGGGATGGTCGACTACCCCGACGGCGTGGCCGGTTGGCTGGCGGGCAAGCTCGGCGTCGGACCGATCGAGATGACGGCCATCGAAGCCGAGCACATGGACGACATCGGCCCGGTCGGCGCCAAGGACGCCTACGACATCTACAAGACCGCCCTCAACCGCGCCGAGAACGTCTTCGAAGGCCAAGGTGAGACGCACGGGCACTCCGACGCGTTCCGGCACGCGTACTGGAACGCCATGCTCACGCAGCGGTTCGGCGAGGAGTGGACGGCGTCGTACACGACCGCGCACGAGCGCGTCCCGGACCAGCCGCGCGCCGAGGAGGCCATGGACCTGCACAACAACGAGGTCGGCCGCCGGATCGCGATGGAGAATCCCGATTCTTCCCCGGAGGAGCTCGAACAGCTCGTCGCCGATGCGGTGCGCGGCGGGGAGATGGTGGTCATCACCCCGGAGCAGGACCTCTCCTACAGCGATGACATCGAGATGGGCCGGACCTTCGACCCGGAGGACGACCCGACCGGTTCCGGCATCGACCACGACGCCCCCGCGCCGGAGCACACCACCGAGGGCAACTGGTCCGGCGGGTACAACCCCGGCAGCGACGGCGACAGCTACGGCACCGCCCAGAACGACTGAGCGACCGATGGAGGCGCAACGGCGTGATCACCAAGGATCCGGAACTCACCGAACGGCTGCGCGCGCTCAGCAGGTGCGGCGGCGAGGTGCGGTTCGCCGACCTCGCGCCCGGTGACTGGGACCGGGTGCACGTGTTCGGCGAGGGCGTCACCCGCGAGCGGGTCGAGCGCACCCTCGGTAGCCCGGTGCCGATGGACGAGTTCTTCATGACCAGCGGCCACCTGCTCGCTTTCCAGCGCGGGGCGCAGGTGCGCCGGATCGTGCTGAGCACTCCGGCGAACCTCGCCACCGGCAGCTACTCGGCTGACGCGGTGCTGCGGGTGGACGCTCCGCTGCGCCCGGCGATCATTCGGGTGGTGGAGCCGTGAGGCGGCTGTTCGGCGGTCTGCTGCTGGCCGCGCTGCTGGTCACCGGCTGCGCGACCGAGGTGGCGGACGGGGAGCGGCTCACCGCGGGCATCGAGCGGCTGCGCGCCGAGGGCGGTGAGCGCCCGCTCAAGGCGCTGGTGCCCGGCGACTGGGACACCGCGCACGTGATTCTCGGCCCGGCGACCTCGGAAGCCATCGACGAGCAGGTCGGCCACCGCACCGGCCTCGGCGATTTCCTCACCGAGCGCGCCGAGCTGCTGGTGCTCACCCGCGACGGCGAGCTGGAGCGCGCGGTGCGCATCTCCACCCGGGGCATCCCGGAGGGCAGCTACCGCGCCACCGTCCGCCTCCGCGCCCCCGGCGGCCCCGGCTCCGAGCTGGACCTCGTCGGCGGGTGACCCGTCAACGGCGGCTGACCCGTTCGTGTCCTGAGTGAGGGGCACCCTTGCCCCAGTATGTTCGGCAAGGGTGCCCCTCAAATGAGGCGCGAACGGGCGTCGGCCCGGTGTGTCGGACCCCGTCCCCGTGCCCCCGCGGCCCCGCGTGCAGGCCCCCGGTGGGTCAGGGCTGGGGTGCGTCGCGGAGCGTGCGGATGGCGGTGAGCAGCTTCTCGGCGCGGTCGCGTCCGGAGGTGGCCTCGGCGATCCGGCGGTCGAGGTCCTGGACCTGCTCGCCGCGCTCGGCGGCGTCCAGCTTCAGCGCCTGGTCCACCTCGCGCAGCTCCGCCTCGATGCCCTCGATCCGCTTGGCCAGCGCGTCGTCCAGGGCCAGCGACAACTGCTGCTCGGCCTCGATGAGCTGCTCGGCGACGAGCTGGTCCAGCGCCGACCGGGCGTCCGCGATGGCCTCGGTGAGCCACTGCTTGAGGTGCTGCTTGTCGGCCGCGTGCTTGCGGGTGCGGGCCATCCACCAGCCCGCGCCGAGCCCGAGCACGATGGTCACCGGCAGCACGACCGGGTTCAGCGCGGCCACCCCGAGCCCGGCCAGCGGCATCGCCGCCGCCCGCCCCACCCCGAGCCCGCCGGACACGCCCATGAACACCAGCAGCTTGTCCTCGGCGGTCGGCGGTCGCCGGTCCGGTGGGCGCAGCGCGATCGGCGCCTGCACGCCCCGCGCGAACTGCGACCGGATCACGTCCAGCTCCTCGGCGGAGAACAGGTCGGCCAGCGCGTGCTCGGCGACCTGCGCCAACCGCGCGGAGAGCTGACCGGCGACCCGCGTCGAGGCCATCTGCAGCGCCACGTCCACCTGCTGCGGGAGCTGGGCGAGCTGCGCGCGGTCGGCGGTGTCGATGGCCCGGCGGAACCAGTTCTGCACGTCGCGGACCTGCCGGGTGACCTCGTGGCCGGACTCGACCCGGGTGCGCTGGACCTCACCGCGCAGCTTGACCTGCCAGCCCCGGGTCGACGACCGCCGCTCGGCGGCCAGCTCGTCGCGCCGCCGCCGCAGCACCTCCGCCTCGTCCTCCCCGACGCTCAGCGCCCGCTTCCGGCCCGCCAGCGTCACCCGGAGCTCGCCGAGCACGGTGGCCAGCGCGCGCATCGTGTTGGCCTCGCCGAGCATCGCCGTCCGGCCGCCGATCAGCTGCTCCAGCGCGCTGCGCAGCTCGCCGATCCCGGAGCGCTCCAGCAGCGCCGCCGCGGCCTGCTCGCTCGGCGCCCGCGCGGCCAGCTCCTGCATCCGCGCCGAGACCGGGTGGATCGGCAGCTCGGCGAACCGGGGCGCGTGCTCGGCCAGCAGCGCGCGGTCGGCCTCCAACACCTGCCGCCAGCCCCGGTGCAGATCGGTCTTGGCCAGCGCGAACACCACGGTCTCCACGCGTTCGGCGACCCGGCGCAGGAAGTCCAGCTCGCCCCGGGTGAACGGGGCCGAGGCGTCCACCACGAACAGCAGCGCGGTGGCCGAGGCGGCGGCCTCCATCGCCAGCTCGCCGTGGACCTCGTCCAGCCCGCCGACGCCGGGCGTGTCCACCACCGACACCTGCTCCAGCGCGTCCAGCGGCGCCGTCACCTGAACGTGGCGCGGGGGCAGCCGCCCCTCCGGCAGCCGGCCGCCGACGCTGACCCAGTCGGCCAGCTCGGCGGGATCGAACGGCACCGGGTCCTGGTGCGGGTAGCAGGCCCGGGCCGCCCACTCCGGCCCGTGCTCGAACCGCAGGTACGTCGTGGTCGCCACGTCGGCGTCCACCGGGGAGAGCCCCGGCTGCCCGACGAGCGCGTTGACCAGCGAGCTCTTGCCCCGGTTGGTCTCCCCGACGACCACCACGCTGGGCGTCGCGGGCCGGTTCCGGCGCACCGACGCGACCCAGTCGGCGGCCCGCGGATCGGCCTCCCGGAGCAGCGCGAGGAGCTGGTCCCGGGTCTGCTTCACCTGCTGCGGCAGCGCGGCGGTGGTGATCGGCGAGCTCATGCCGAGGCCCCGGCGGGCTGGTAGACGGTGACCACCGGCGGGCGCAGCACCCGCTCGCGATCGGCGAAGCCGAGGACCTCGGTCTCGGCGATGGTGCCGATCAGCGCCGGGTCGTCGGTCGGCGCGGTGCCGCCCGCCTCGTGGTGCGCCGGGTCGAACCGCTGCCCGTCGGGCCGCAGCGCCGTGACCCCGATCCGCCCCAGCCCCTCGGCGAGCCGCTCCACCACGCCCGCGCTGCGGGCCCGGTCCATCGCGTACACGCACAGCTCGATCAGGGTCGCGCGCTCGGTCAGGGCGCGGTCGAGCGGATCGGTGACGGCATCGCTGGTCATGGCATCCATGTCCTCACCACCTCGGCATCGCCAGCCCCCGGCCGGCCCTCGACGTCTCCGACGCGGCCCCCGATCGCCGCGTTCCCCCGGTCGGGGAAATCACCGCCGCTCACCGCGGAGCTGCTGCCAGATCAGGAAGTAGGCGCGGTGCACCACGTGCGCCACCCGGGCCTGCGCGGGGGTGGCGCCGAACGAGGAGAACGACCGCCACCAGCCCGCCCGTTCCAGCGCGTAGTCGGCGAGCTCCTGGTGCCCGTGCCCGACCAGGCCGAGCTGCTCGGCGGCGTCGGTGCTGCTGCCCACCCGCACGACCTCCTCGGCGAGGTCCGCCGGCATGTCCACCGCCCCGGCGGCGACCAGCGTCAACGCCTCCAGCACCCGGAGCTGGTGCGCCTCCGGCCTGGCCAGCAGCACCTCGATGGCGTCGTGCACGCGCTGCCGCTCGCCCGGGTCCCCGGAGGCGTGCGCGAGCGCGGTCACCGACGCCAGCGCGGCGGCGGCCTTGATCCCGTCCGCGCGGGCGCGGAACACCGCGTCGAGCCTGCCGAGCACGGCGGCGAGCCCGGAGGAGTCCAGCAGCGCCCGGCGCAGCGCCCCGGCCGTCAGCCCGGGATCGGCGTCCAGGGCGGCCAGCGCCCGCTTGACGCCGAACAGGTCCATCCGCTCCAGCAACCCGGCTCGCACGCCTTCCGGGACGTCGCACTCCCAGCTCGTGAACAGGTCGGCCGACAGCAGCAGCGTCTCCCGGGTGACCTCGTCGAGCGCGGCCAGCGAGCGCAGCGCCTCGGCGTCGGCAGTGGTGAACGCCCCCGTCTCGGCGGTCTCGGCGAGCAGCCCGATCACCGGCAGCACGTCGGCGACCCGGGACCCCAGCAGCCGCGCCTGCGTCTCGGCGAGCCGGGCGGCGGTGCCCCACACCTCGCCGGCCTCGTCCGGGTCGAGGGTGTCGGCCTTGTTGAGCACCGCGATGGCGTTCACCGGACCGGCTTCGCGGCTGGCGGTGGCGGCGGTGAACGAGGCGAGCGCGTCCTGGTCGTCGGCGCGCACGCCCTGGGTGACCACGTAGAGCACGGCTTCGGCACCCGCGACGGCGTTGCGCGACACCGGGTCCAGGTCGGCGGGTTCCTCGGTGCCGAGGAGTTCCTCGGTGCGCGCCACCGAGGCGCTGTCCAGCGAACCGAGGCCGGGGGTGTCGATGACGGTGAGGTCGCGCAGCACCGCGTTGGTCAGGTACGCCTCCAGGTGCGAGACGGTGCCGCTGTCCACCCCGAGGTCGGCGGGGATGCCGCCGTCGGCGTCGAACGGCACGGCCTGCTTGCGGCCGTCCCGGAAGACGACCTCGACGCGGTCCACCGTGCCGTACTGGAAGCGGGTCACCAGCCGGGTGCACTCGCCGACGTCGGTGGGCGCGACCCGACGGCCGATCAGCGCGTTGACCAGGGTGGACTTGCCGGACTTGATCCGGCCCGCGACGGCGACCTGCAACGGCGCCGCCAACCGCCGCAGCACCTCGCCGAACCCGGCGGCGGTGCGCTCGGACACCTGCGGTTGCAGACCGGTGCACAGCCGCGCGACAGCGGCCGACAGCGGACCGGCCCCGTGCTGACCGGCCCAGTGCTGCTGTTCGGTTGCCGTGCTCACGTCGACCTCTCGTCCCACCGATCCAGCGGCCCATCCTGCCACGAGCCGCCCCTCGCCCGGGCGGGGAACTACGACCTCGGGAGCACTCCCGGACGGTCCCCGGGACCGACGGCGCGGGGCCTCCGAACCGTGTCGTTCGAAGCGGCGCCAGCCGCTCGCCACCAGCACCGCTGAGGTTCCGCTGTCCGCACCGCTGCGCAGGACGGGCACCGCGAAGAGCGCTTAACCTCGGGCAATGCGGAGGTTGAGCCTGTGGCTGAGCGCGCACCCGGTGGTCGGCGACAGCGCGATCGCCGCGGTGGTGCTGCTGCTGCACCTGTGGTCGCTCGACATCTCCGGGCAGGGCATGTGGGTTCCGCTGTACGTGCTGACCGGGCTGCTGGTGGCCGCGGCGCTGGTGGGGCGCAGGCGGTGGCCGGTGCCCGCCGCCTACACAGCGCTCGGCGGGCTCGGGATCGCCTCGGTCGCGCAGTACGGGCCGCACCTGTCGATCGGGACGCTCGTCCCGTGCCTGATGATCTACACCCTGGTCGCCTACACCAGCAGGCCGATCGCCACGCTCTACACCGTCCTGGTCGGGGTGTTCTCCGTGGTGCGGTTGTTCACCAACCGGACGCTGCCGGACGACGTGCTCGGCCTGGTGCTGATCCAGCTCGCGTTCTTCGCCGTCATCGCCGGGTTCTGCTGGATGCTCGGCGAGTTCATCGGGGCCCGCCGCGCCTACCACGCGGAGGTGGAGCGGCGGCTGCGCAACCTGGAGTTCGAGCGCGACCAGCGGGCCCGGATCGCGGTCGCCGAGGAGCGCAACCGGATCGCCCGCGAGCTGCACGACGTGCTCGCCCACTCGGTCAGCGTGATGATCACCCAGGCCGACGGCGCCGGGTACGCGATGCCGGCCCGGCCGGAACTGGTGGAGCGGGCGCTGCGGGCGATCAGCGGCACCGGCCGCACCGCGCTCGCCGAACTGCGGGAACTGCTCACCGTGCTGCGCGACACCGACACCCCCGGCGAGCGGGCGCCGCAGCCGTCCGCCGAAGGGCTGCACGAGCTCGTCGACCGGGTGCGCGGGCTGGGGCTGCCGGTGCGGCTGGCGATGTCCGGCGACCTGGCCGGGCTGCCCACCGGCATCGGGCTGAGCCTCTACCGGATCGTGCAGGAGTCGCTGACCAACACCGTCAAGCACAGCGGTCCGGGAACCACCGCCGCGGTGCGGGTGGACAACGACGGCTCCCGGGTGCTGGTCGAGGTGGTCGACGACGGCACCACCGCGCGGACCTCCGGGCTGGCCTCCGGGGGCAACGGGCTGATCGGGCTGCGGGAGCGCGCCGCGGTCTACGGCGGCACGCTCGACGCCGGTCCGGCGGCGGGCGGCGGCTGGCGGGTGCGGGCGGAACTGCCGCTGGCGGCCCGGTCGGAACCCGCGGCGAAGTAGCGGCGTTGCGCCGCGTCGCGGGCTCTAGGCTGGTCGGCATGGTGCGGGTGCTGCTGGTGGACGACCAGGAACTCATGCGGATGGGTTTCCGGATGGTCCTGGATTCGCAGGACGACGTCGAGGTCGTCGGCGAGGCGGGCGACGGCGAGCGCGCCGTCGAGCTGGCCGCCGAGCTGCACCCGGACGTGGTGCTGATGGACATCCGGATGCCGGGCGTGGACGGCGTGGAGGCGACCCGCCGGATCGCGGCGGCCGACACGGCGAAGGTGCTGGTGATGACCACCTTCGACCTCGACGAGTACGCCTTGGCGGCGCTGCGCGGCGGGGCCAGCGGGTTCCTGCTCAAGGACACCCCGCCGGAGAACCTGGTCTCGGCGGTGCGCTCGGTGGCCAGCGGCGACGCGGTGGTCGCGCCCAGCGTCACCCGCAGGCTGCTGGACCGGTTCGTGCCCGAGGGCAGCGGTCCGCTGCGCGACGCCTCGGTGCTCGACGTGCTCACCGACCGGGAGCGCGAGGTGCTGGTGCTGGTCGCCAAGGGGCTGTCCAACACCGAGCTCGCCGCCGAGCTGTACTTGTCCGAGGCGACGGTGAAGACCCACTTCGGCCGGGTGCTGTCCAAGTTGGACCTGCGGGACCGGGTGCAGGCCGTGGTGCTCGCCTACGAGACGGGCCTGGTCCGGCCCGGGGAGTCGTGATTTCGGCCTCGCGCCGGAACGCCCCGCGGGCTCGCCCGGCTACCCTGCGGTCGTGCCCGACGCGACCTGGAAGCCCCGCCTGATCGCCCTCGACGTCGACGGAACCCTGTTGGACCCCGACACCCAGACCATCTCCGCGGCGGTGCGCACCTCGGTGCGGCGCGCGGTCGACGCGGGTGCCGAGGTGATCGTCGCGACCGGCCGCAGCATGCTGGGCGCCCTGCCGGTGCTGGCGGACCTCGGCCTGACCCGGGGCGTGGCGCTGTGCTCCAACGGCGCGGTGGTGCTCGACGCGGCCACCGGTGAGGCGGTGTCGGTGGAGACCTTCGAACCGGCGCCGGTGGTGGCCGCGCTCGCCCGCCGGGTGCCCGGCTCGATCCTGGCCGTCGAACGGCTCGGCGAGGGGAACCTGGTCACCGCGCCGTTCGGCCCGGACGAGCTGCACGGCCCGCAGCACGTCGGCACGGTCGAGGACGTGACCGCCGGACCGGTGCCCAGGCTGGTCGCCAACTGGGTCGGGCACGAGCCCGCCGAGGTCGTCGCGGCGATGCGCGGCGCGGTGCTGCCCGGCGCGACCTACACGCTGGACCACTACGAGCCGTGGGTGACGGTGGTGCCGCAGGACGTCACCAAGGGCGCGGCGCTGGAGAAGCTGCGCGCCGAGCTGGGCATTCCGGCGGCGGAGACCTTCGCCGCCGGTGACGGGGACAACGACGTCCAGATGCTGGAGTGGGCCGCGCACGGCGTCGCGATGGGCCAGGGGCCCGCGGTCGTGCACGCCGCCGCCGACGAGGTCACCGCACCGGTCGCCGAGGACGGGCTGGCCGCGGCCCTGGACCGCTGGTTCCGCTGACCGCGGCCCCTTCGGCTGGGCCGCTTTCAGAGGGCTTGCGTGGCGGTGCGGGTAGCGGAACCCCAGCGGTCTTCTCGCTGCGGGATCCCACTTCGTACACGGCCCGCGGCGGTGCCGGTTGACGGCCTCACCGCATGCGGCTCCGCCGCATGGTGAAGACCCGGAGTGAGGGGCGCCCTGCCCCCGGTGACCTGGTACGGGGTGCCACGTCCCGAACGGCGAGGACCGCGGGGATTGCTCCGGGGTGAGGTCGGGGTGGCCCCTGAGGCGCGTGGGGTCGCTCGCGGGGTTCACTACGACCTGAGGCTGACCCAGGTCCAGACGAGGGGCCGATGTGCTCCGACCGTGGGGACTGCCACCCTTAGCAGGTGACCCCCGAGCGGGGGAAAGTTCGCGGGAGCGGGAGCAGACATGATCGAGGCGATCGGCCTCACCAAGCGCTACGGGAAGAAGGTGGTGGTGAACAACCTGACGTTCACCGCCAAGCCGGGCAAGGTCACCGGCTTCCTCGGCCCGAACGGGGCGGGCAAGTCCACCACCATGCGGATGGTCCTGGGGCTCGACCGGCCGACGGCGGGCGAGGTCCGCATCGACGGTCGCGCCTACCGCGACCTGAAGCACCCGCTGCGCACCGTGGGGGCGCTGATGGACGCCAAGTGGGTCCACCCGAACCGGTCGGCCCGCACCCACCTGCGCTGGCTGGCGAAGTCCAACGGCATCCCGGGCGGCCGGGTCGACGAGGTGCTCGGCATGGTCGGCCTGGAAGAGGTGGCCGGTCGCAACGCGGGCGGGTTCTCGCTGGGCATGTCGCAGCGGCTGGGGATCGCCGGCGCGCTGCTCGGCGACCCGCAGGTGCTGATGTTCGACGAGCCGGTCAACGGGCTGGACCCGGAGGGCATCCACTGGATCCGCCGGTTCATGCAGGGCCTGGCCGCCGAGGGGCGGACCGTGCTGGTGTCCAGCCACCTGCTCTCCGAGATGGCGCTGACCGCCGAGGAGCTGGTGGTCATCGGGCGCGGCGAGCTGATCGCCGAGTGCAGCACCGAGGAGTTCGTCACCAACGCGGGTGACCGTTCCGTGCTGGTCCGCACGCCGCAGGTGCCGGTGCTGCAGAAGGCGCTGGTCGAAGCGGGCCTGAGCGTCCAGTCCACCGAGACCGACACGCTGGTCGTCGAGGACGCCAGCACCGACCAGATCGGGGAGCTGGCGGCCGAACGCGGCGTCGTGCTGCACGAGCTGTCCGCCCGCCAGGGCTCCTTGGAAGAGGCGTTCATGCAGATGACCAGTGGTGCCGTGGAGTACCAGACGCAACTGCGCGGCGACGGCTCCGACCAGCTCGCGGGGGTGGCCCGATGACCTTGCTCGCCGTGGAGCGGATGAAGCTGTTCTCCACCCGGTCGCCGTGGTGGTGCATCTCCCTCGCGCTGGTGCTGACCGTCGGCATGGCGGCGATGATGGCCTGGCAGTGGGACGGGCCGATGACCCTGGGGATGACCCAGGGCGGACGTCAGCTCGGCATGATGGTGATGCTGGTGCTGGCGGCGCTGTCGGTGACCACCGAGTACCGCTTCGGCACCATCCGGGCGACGTTCCTCGCGGTGCCGAACCGGATCGCCGCGCTGGTCGCCAAGGCCGTGGTCGTCGCGGTGCTGGCGCTGGTCGTCGGCGAGGTCGCGGCCTTCGGGTCGTGGGGCCTGGCCGGGGTGCTCTCACCCGAATCCGACTTGGCGCTGTCCGGTGTGGACGCGTGGCGGCAGGTCGCGGGCGGCGGGCTGATCTACGGGCTCTGCGCGATCCTCGCCGTGGGGGTCGGCGCGCTGGTGCGGCAGAGCGCCGGGGCGATCACCCTGCTGCTGATGTGGCCGCTGCTGCTGGAGAACCTGATCTCGCTCATCCCCAACATCGGGCCGGAGATCCAGAAGTGGATGCCGTTCAGCGCGGTGAGCCACTTCCTCGCGGCGGACGGCTCGGGATCGGACATGCCGTTCGGCCAGTGGGCCGCCCTCGGCTACTTCGCGGCGGTCTCGGTGGCGGTGTTCGCGCTGGCGCTGTTCGTCACGCACCGCAGGGACGCCTGACCAGCCGGTACTGATCAACAGGGGAACCTACCATGATCAACGCATCGAAGGCCCTGGTGGTGCGGTCGGCGCACGGTGTTACCCGGGGCGGCCGAGAGGCTGATCACGTCGGGCGATAAGATCGCGGCGAGGTAGCGCCCAGCTCCGCGGTAGTCCCCAGTGGACACCAGCGGTGGCGCGGGCAGGCACAACAGGATCGACCGACTGCATCAGCGCTCGGGGGCGCCAGCGGTCGGGACGGGGGAGGGCCCGGGCTGTCATTCGGGGGATGGCCCGGGCCCTGTGCTGTCCGAGGTCTTCCCCGGAGGGAGCGGTTCGCCCGTTTCGGTGGTTCTGCCGGTTCGGTGTTGTCGCGCCGTGCCGCGGTGCGCGTCGGGCAGGCGTCCGCGCTGCGCGGCGACGGCTCCCCGGCGGTCAGACGTTGGGGCGAACGACCAGGACCGGGCACGCGGCGTGCCGCACGCACTGCTCGGCGACCGAGCCGAGCATGAGTCCCGCGAAGCCGCCGCGACCGCGGTGGCCGACGACGATGACGTCGGCGCCCTTCGAGGCGGACAGCAGCGCGTGCGGGGAAGGTGCGTGCGCGACGTGGTAGCGGATCGTGATGCCGGGGTCCTCGCCGATCCGCTTCGCCACGATCCGCTGGGTGTCCTTGAGGACCTCGTCGTGGAACTGGTCGACGCTCGGGATGGCGTTCGGGGGCAATCCGGTGGACGCGGTGCGGTCCGGATGCTCCAGGCGCGCACCACGTGCAGCACCGCATCGCGGATGCGGGCTTCGTCGGCCGCGATGGCCAGGGCCCGCAACGAGGACGGGGAGCCGTCGACGCCGACCACGACGCCGCCGTCGACCTCGACGTGCTGAATCGTCTGATCTGCCACGAGTCCACTCCAACCCCCGGCCTCCGGCTTGTCGAGTTGACCAGCGCCGGGACTCGGAAACAGGCCGCCAGTATGTGAGGTTTACCACAATACATCCGTTTCTGCGGTTCACCCATCGGCCGTGGGTAGGGCATTATGTGAGAACAGTGCTCCGCACCAGCGTTGCTCGGGGCATGGGTCGATCAAGGGCGGCCCACTCCTGCTGGGTCCGCGCTTGCCAACAGCAGATGGGGTGGGCCACATGGTGCATTCGACTGACGAGTCGGCGCTGAACGCCGCGCGGGACGAAGAGCGGGCGCGGCGCTCCGAGGTCCTGCTGGAACCGGTCCCCCACCTGGAATGGTCGTTGGCGACCGAGGCGCACCCACCCCCGCCCGAACCCGCCACCCCCGCTTCGCTGCGTCGCAGCTGGATCCACCGCGCGACGGAGGAGCAGGTCCTCGGCCTGTACCGGAAGCTGCACGGCTCCGACCGGCGGCTGCCCGCCCCGTGGTGGCTGCGCGCCCTCGATCGGGGTGAGATCGAATCCCGCGCGGCGGCGTTCGAGATCGAGGACGAGGTGCACCACGTGCTGAGCGAGCGCCCCGGCTGGGTGTTCGTGCCGTGGGCGGGGATCAGCGAGGCGGGTTTCTGGGAGTACGCGCCGTCCGACCGCGCTCCCATGATGATGCCCACCACCGTGGTGCTCACCGATGAGCACCGGGGCTGGCTGAGCGTCGTCCCGGCGCACCGGGACACCCCCCCGCTGCCGGTACCGATCAGCGGGATGCCGGGGCTGGTCGCGGCGCTCCCGCAGATCGAGACCTGGTGAGGTCGGGCGGTCGGTCGCCGGTTGTCGTCGTCCTCGCGCGGTTTGCGATACTGGCTCCCTGTGAATGCCTCTGACCAGCAGGTTCCGTTCCGCCAGGTTGTCAGCTACGTCCAGCGCGGTGAGCGGATGACGGTGGGCCAGCAGCGCGCGTGGGACCGGCACTGGCCGGAACTCGGCGCGGAGGTAGCCGGGCTGCCCGACGGACCGCTCGACACCGCGACGTGGTTCGACCGCACCGCGCCGGTCGTGCTGGAGATCGGCTCCGGCATGGGCGAGACGACGGCGCAGCTCGCCGCTGCCCAGCCCGAGGTGAACTACCTGGCGGTGGAGGTCTACAAGCCGGGGCTCGCCCAGCTCCTGCTGCGCGCGGAGAACTTCGGCGTGACCAACCTGCGCCTCCTCCGAGGTGATGCCGTCGTCCTGCTGCGCGAGCACCTGGCCCCGGGGTCGCTGGACGAGGTCCGGATCTACTTCCCGGACCCGTGGCCGAAGAAGCGCCACCACAAGCGGCGGCTCGTGCAGCCGGAGACGGTCGGGTTGGTCGCCTCCCGACTCGCCCCCGGCGGTGTGCTGCACCTGGCGACGGACTGGGAGAACTACGCGGAGCAGATGCTGGAGGTCTGCGAGGCAGAACCGCTGCTGCGCAATCGCCACGCCGACGAACCCGGCGGCTGGGCCCCGCGGCCCGACTGGCGGCCGGTGACGAAGTTCGAGAACCGCGCCCACGACGAGGGCCGTGTCATCCGGGACCTGATCTTCGAACGCCCCTGAAGAACCGAGCCGTACCCGGGCCGAGTCCTACCTGGGCCGAGTCACCTCGTGAGGCACGGGTCGCGCCTGAGGTCGAGTCGGCTCGTGAGGCTCTTGGCTGTCCATGAGGGTCGAGTTGCTCGCTGAGGGCTGAGTCGCGTTCGTCATGAGGCTCGTGGGCTGAGTTGCGCATGAGGGTCGAGTCGCTCGTGAGTCGTCGAGTCCCGCCTGGGCCATTCGTTCCGGCGGACGACTTGGGGCACCACTCCACCAGGTCACGAGCGCAGCGTCCTGGTCGGAGCATTGCCATCGGGCGCTCGGGCCGGTGCAGTCGCCGCGCGGTGCGAGCCGGGGAAGAACCATCGGCAAGAGGCCGAGAGCATCGCCTCTCGGGCAGCCGGGCAGCCGGGCAGCCGGGCAGCCGGGCAGCCGGGCAGCCGGGCAGTGCTCGGGCCGTCGGGTGGTCGGGCAGTGTTCGGGTGGCTGGGTCGTCGGGTCGCCGCCGACCGCCGCCAGGAGCCCCGCACGTGTTGCTTCCGGGCTCGTCGGTCGGTTGCTGCTGTCGGTCCTGCCGCCAAGGCCGAGTACGTCGCCTGCGTCGGTCCTACCTGTTCGGGCTATCGCCACCGAGGTCGCGTTTCGGTGACTAATTCACCCGAAAGAATGCTCAATCGGCGGCTGCGCGTCACGATAGGGTCGTAACGGCGCGTGCTTCGCCTTGTTGACGAGGCCGCATTGTTCACCTGAAAGGCGACCCATGTGCGGTGACGCGTGAGCGTGCTCGGCGACTACGTTGTGACGTCGTGACGGTCATTCGCGACGGAGTGGTGCTTGCGAGCGCGGAACGAGGCGGTCGTCCGTCCACGCCGGCGCATCGCGAGCAACTCGCGGACATCGACGCCGCAGAGGACTTCCTCCGCGCCTACCACGATGCGCATCCGGCATCCGGCTCGCTCGCCGACCGGTTGGCCGAGGTGCGCGCCGAGATCGCCAGGTCCGGTACGTACCGGCACACCGCGGCCGAGTTGGCCTACGGAGCGCGAGTGGCGTTGCGCGACAGCGGCTGGTGCACCAGTGGTGTGCCGTGGCGGCGGCTGAAGGTCCGCGACCTGCGTGGGATCCGCAACGCTCCGGCGGTCGCCGAAGAATGCTTCGAGCACCTCCGGTTGGCCACCCACGGCGGCAAGATCCAGCCGCTGGTCACCGTCTTCGCGCCCGACGCGCCGTACCGACCGGGGCCTCGGATCTGGAACGAACAGGTCGTTCGGTACGCGGGGTACGAGTCGGCCGACGGAACCGTGCTCGGCGATGCCCGGTACACCGGTTTCACCGCTGCGGCCCAGCGGCTCGGCTGGAAGCCGCCCACGCAACGGAGCAAGTTCGACCACCTTCCGCTCGTCGTGGAGACCGCGAGCGAAGGGCCGCAGGTCTTCACCCTGCCGCGCGACGTCGTCCACGAGGTCCCGTTGGAGCACCCCGAGCTGCCGTGGTTCGTGGAGCTCGGACTTCGCTGGCACACCGTTCCGCTCATCAGCAACATGCGGTTGCTCATCGGTGGTATCTCCTATCCGGCTGCTCCGTTCAACACGTGGTTCGTGGGGACCGAGATCGGTACCCGGGGCTTGGCCGACGAGAACGCCTACGGCGTCACCCGCACGGTCGCCGCCCGCTTGGGCTTGGACACCCGCTCGGAGCGGAGCCTCTGGCGGGACCGGGCGATCGTCGAGATCAACCGCGCCGTGCTGTTCTCCTTCGACTCGGCGCGGGTCACGGTCACCGATCACCACACCGAAGCCCTGCACCGGCTCGCCTGGTTGCGCGCCGGGCCGCGCAACGGTGTGCACCGGCCGGCGTTCACGCTGGCCAAGCAAGCCGCTCACCGCGCTCGTCACGGTTCCCCGCCTTGCTTCGAGGAACGCGCGGGCCGGAGCTGAGCTACCGGCCCAGGGCGCTGGGTCCCGGACTGCGGCGGAGCGTGCCTCCGGGGCCCCCGAATCGCGACGTCGGTGCATGGTGGGTCGTTTCCTCACTCGGCGGTGCGGTGGCCGGGCTGCGGAAGCCGATCCCAGACGTCCGGCAGCACCGAGCTGACTGCCATCAGAACGAGGACGAACACGGCAGCGGCGGAGCCGATGATGGTGAAAGCGTCGGCGAACATTTCCGGTACCTCCTTGGTGGTGCTGTCTTTGTTCTCTTCAAGAGTCGCGGTTGAGGGGGTGGTTTCGGATCGGTCATGTGGCCGGGGTCGATGGCCATCCGGCCAGGGTTTCGTTGACCTTTCGGCTGAGGGCAGCCGGGACGAACCGCGTCGGCTCGTCCCGGCTGTCCCGGGCATCACTCCTCCGAGAGCCCTTCGGCGCTCACCTTGCGGAGCATCGGACCGCTCACCGCGGACGCCAGCAGTGCGACCGCGATTCCCAGCACGGCCGGTGCGAAGGCCCAAGGCGTGAACACCGAACCGGCGTCGAACAGGGACAGCAGGCCGAAGGCCACGGCCACCCCGCCGGCGCCCGCGCCCATGGTCGCCACCAGCGCCGGGAGCGCGGCTTCGGTGCGCAGCGCCCGCGTCAGCAGGCGCACCGGTGTTCCTGCCGCGATCAGCGCCGCGAAGGTCTTCCGCCGGTCGAAGACGGACGACGCCGCTGTGATGGCGGCGCTGGCACCCGTCAGCAGGGCGATCAGCGACAGTCCCACGGTGGTGACGCGGCGCAGGTCACTGAGCACGGTCTGCTGCTCGTAGAGCATGAGATCCCGGCTGTCCGCGACCACACCCGGCATGACCTGGGAGAGGACGGTGCGGGCCTGTTCCCGGTCGGCTGCGGTGGGTGTCTCGATGACGAGCTCCGTTTCGGCCGGAGCACCCGCCGCGGGGACGAGGGCCGGGTCGATCAGCGCTGAGACCGAGATGTCGTCCTTCTGATCATCGAGCGGGCGGACCTCGCCGGGAGTCAGCGGGACGTCGCTTCCGCCCGCCTCCTCGGACATGAGCGCCAATTCGGTGCTGTTCGGCATCGCCGAGCCGTCGAGCCGCACCGCCGGTGGCCCACCGCAGTCGTCGATGCGCAGTCGGGTGATCTCCGCAGCCGACGCGCAGTCCATCACCAGCCCGCTCGCCGTCGCGCCGTTCGGCGTGGTGAGGATGACGCGCTGGCTCTTCGCGGTGATCGCCTCCGTTCCGCTCGCGGACAAACCCTCGGTGAGCCGCCGCAGGTGCTCGTCGGCTTCCTCGGAGGAAACTTCGACGTAGAGCGCCGAATTGGCGTAGGGGCGTCCGCCACCGCTGAGCGTCTCGAGCCCGGGTAGCACGGTCAGGGCCATCGAGCCGACGAAGGCGGCGAGAACGACGCCGGACACGGAGCGGTACGCCGCTTGCGGGTCGCTGCGCAACCGCCTGCCCGCCAGCAGGAGGGCCGGTCGCCGCCACACCCCCGTGAGGGTCCGTCCGAGCATGCCGGTCACCCATGGGCCGACGATCGACGCGGAGAGCACGATCGCCGCCAGAGCGGACAGGAGCATTCCAAAGCCGCCGCCCCCGTTGGCCTGGGTCAGGCTGAAGGCGAAGAGGGCACCGACCGCGACCAAGCTGAGCAGTCGCCACGCGCTCGGCCTGGCGCGCCGGTGCTCCATGGCCGCGCTGACCGGAGCTCGCACGACCCGGCGCAACCCGAGCCCCGCGGCCAGCACCACCAGCAGCGGGATGCCGATCACCACGGCGGCCAGCGCGGTGCCGGGCGGCGTGAAGTCGGAGACGTACCAGGTGCCGCCGCTCCACGGGATCTGGGCGCCGAGGTGGCGCAGCGGCAGGCTGAGCACCGCGCCGACCGCGGTGCCGACGACCGCGGCCAGCGCCGTTTCGGCGATGACCGCCGTGACCACCTGCTTCGGGGTGGCCCCGGCCAACCGCAGGGCCGCGAGCCGGCGTTCCCGTCGTGCCGCGGCGAGGCGGGACGCCGAGGCGACCAGGACCAGGCTCGGCACGGTGAGCAGCACGATGCCGACCCCGGCCAGGAAGAGGAGCAGGTAGTCGACCGAGCTGTTGGCGACGTGACTCAGCTCGTCCGGTTCGGGCGAGAGCACGCCCTCCGGATGCCCGACGACGGCGACGAGCTGCTCGGGGAACTTCAGCGATTCCGGCGCCAGCTCCCCGATCACTTCGCCGGGGAACCGGTCGCCGAGCTGCTCCCCGGGGTGCTCGGCGACGTGCTCGGCGAGCGCCGGTGAGAGCAGCACTTCTCCGGCGTCCGGGAACTCCGCTGGTGCGTTCGGCTCGGGAGCCGGTTGCCCGGCGACGTCCAGCCGCACGATCTTCTCGTCCTGGAAGAAGTCGATCCCGGCGATCGTCACCGCACCGTCCGCTCCGATGCCGCCGTGCTGCCAAGCGGACCGCTCCTGCCGGGCGTCGGTCGCGTTCGGGATGCTCGCCATGAACAGGACCAGCGCGGTGGCGACCGCCACGCCGACCGCGGTGAGCACCGCGGAAAGGCGCGTACGGGAGTCCTCGCGGAGCACCCGCAGCGCCAACTGCACCGGGTTCACACCAGCACCTCCTTGGCGATGAGCCCGTCCCGGATCTCCACGGTGCGGCCGGCCTTGGCGGCGAGTTCGCGATCGTGCGTCACGATGACCACCGCGGAATTCGTCGTCCGCGCGGCGGACAGCAGCGCCTGCATGGTCGCCGCGCCGGTCTTGGTGTCGAGGGCGCCGGTCGGTTCGTCGGCGAAGATGACCTTCGGCCGGTGGGCCAGCGCGCGGGCGATCGCGACCCGCTGGGCCTGGCCCCCGGACATCTCACCGGGGTGCCGGTCCTCCATCCCGGACAGCCCGAGCCGCTCCAGCCAGCCCCGCGCCTCGCTCATCGCCTGCGCTTTCCGGGTTCCGGCCAGCAGCAGGGGCAGCGCGGTGTTCTCGGCCGCGGTCAGCTCGGCCACGAGCATGCCCTGCTGGAAGACGAACCCGAACTCGTGCCGCCGCAGGGCGCTGCGCTTGGCCTCGCCGAGCTGGTCGATCCGGTGGCCGCCGAGCAGCACCTGCCCGTCGTCCGGACGCAGGATGCCCGCCAGGACGTGCAGCAGGGTGGTCTTCCCGGAACCGGATGGACCGACGATCGCCAGCACCTCGCCCGGCCTGATCGCGAGATCGACCCCGGCCAGCGCGGCGGCCTCCCCATAGCTCTTGACCAAGCCGCGTCCTACGAGAAAATCTGTGTCGGCAACGGGCGTCGTCACGGTGTCTCCTCCCACTCGTCCGCCGCGGCGTCGGACCGCGGGCTTCGATGTCGAGGATCTCCGGGGAACGCCTGCTCGCGGATCGTCCGAAAAGCTCGTGGAAGTCGCCGAAGATCGACCGATCGGCCAGGGTTGAATGACCGATCGGCCAGGGGCGGGTGACCGGACGCACGCTCTACTGTCGTGGCGTGAGCTACTTCGCCGGGACTTCCCCCGCACCGACCGGACGGCTGCGGCGGTTCGTCGACCTGCTGCGCGACCAATGGGTCTTCGCCGGCCTGCTGGGGTTGCTGTGGTGCGGTGAGGTCCTGCTGGCGGTCGAGGCCGGGGACGGGGCGGTGGCGCTGATCCCCGGCAACGCCGCGCTGGTGCTCCTGGCCATCGTGGCCCGGGTGCGCCCGGTCCAGGGCGGGATGGCGGCGGCCGTCGTCCTCGTGGCCAACACCGGGGTCGTCGCGCTGACGGATCCGCGGCTGTACTCGGTGGGGCTGGAGAAGATCCTGGTCACGGAGAACGCGGCCGGGATGCTGATCGTGCTGTACCTGTTCCGGAGCGGTCGGATCAGCCGCGCCATCCCGGTCACCGCGGTGCTCGTGATGTCGTGCCTGGGATCCATCGTGCTCCGCCGCGCGTTCCTCGGGAACGAGGACCATCCCGTGGGCACCACCTTCGCTCTCGGATTCCTGCAGCTCGTGCTCGCGGTGGGCACCGGTCTCTACCTGCGTCGCCCCCATCCCTGGCGGCCGGACGCACCGCTGCTCGACCTGCTGCGCAGGCAGTGGCCCGCGACGGCCGCGCTCGTCGTGCTGCTGTTCCTGGAGTTCGCCAGCACCGCGCACGAGGGTGTGGTGCCTGCCGTCATCGGCATGTCGGGCGGCGTCGTGCTCGCCGGGCTCGCGATCATCGCCCCGGCGCGGCCGGTGCAGGCGGCGGCTCTCGGCGCGCTGGCCGTGGTGACCTTCGCGGTGTCGATGCGAACCTTCGGCATCGAGCCGCCGACGCCGCTGGTGGGCGATCTGTCGCCGTCGATCGTGGCGTCGGGGATGCTGCTCGTCGCTTACGTCACCAGGTACGCCGAACCCAGGCAGGCGACGTGGTGCGGTGCGGGCCTCGTCGGGGCCGCGCTCTTCGCGATGGTCGTCATCCCGCCGAGCTACCTCAGCGGGATGCCCGCCTCGCTGTTCATGGGAGCGTTGCTGCTGATCATCTCGGTCAGCACCGGCATGTACTTCCGGGCGCGCGACGGTGAGCGGCTGAACTCGGTCCAGTCCGCGATCGCCAGCGCGCAGCAGGAGGAGCGCATGGCGCTGGCCCGAGAATTGCACGACGTGGTCGCGCACCACGTCACCGGGATCGTGGTCCAGGCGCAGGCGGCGCACTTGGTCGCGGAGAAGAATCCGCAGGCGGCCACCGAGGCGCTGGCCCGCATCAGCGACAGCGGGACGGAAGCGCTGACCGCGATGCGCCGGTTGGTCGCCAGCATGCGCGGCGCGGAATCAGGCGGTACGACGGAGCTGCCCGATCAGGCGACCACGGACTTGGCCGCAGACCTCGAGGCGCTCGTGGAGTCGACCATCCGCCGCGTCGCCGGAGATCACGCGTCGACGCGCTTCGACCTGCAGGTGGATCTCGCGGAGCCGGTACCGCCGGAGGTGTCCCGGTCCGCCTTGCGCATCGTCCAGGAATCGTTGACCAACGCCGAGAAGCACGCCGCCGACGCCACCGTCGTGCAGATCGACGTGCGGTCCGCGGACGACGAGCTCCGGATCAAGATCACCGATGACGGCAGGTATGCCGGGGGACCGCCGGTCGGCGGTTCGGGAGGATACGGTCTGGTGGGCATGCGCGAGCGGATCGAACTGCTCGGCGGACGGTTCTACGCCGGCCCCGGCGAACACGTCGGCTGGCGGGTCGAAGTGTCCTTGCCCTTGGCGGAGCTGAGCGGAACGGGGAGCCACGATGATTCGGGTGCTGATCGCCGATGATCAGGAGATGGTGCGGGCCGGCTTCCGAATGATCCTGGAATCGCAGGACGACTTGGAGGTCGTCGGCGACGTGTCCAACGGTGTGGACGCCGTGCGGGTCGCCAAGGAGACGAGGCCGGACGTGTGCCTCATGGACATCCGGATGCCGGGCATCGACGGGCTGGAAGCCACCAAGCAGCTCGCCGGCCCGGAGGCCACCGACCCGATCAAGGTCGTCGTGGTCACGACCTTCGACCTCGACGAGTACGTCGAGGCGGCGCTGCGCAACGGTGCCAGCGGATTCCTGCTCAAGGACGCGGGCCCCGCATTGCTCGTCGAAGCGGTGCACGCCGCCGTGCGCGGTGATGCCCTGGTTTCCCCGCAGATCACCGTCCGGCTGCTGAAGCACTTCGCCCAGCCGCCCACGCCGCAGCGCCGTCCGGCCAAGGCGAACCCGGCAGCGGAGGCGCTGACCGAGCGGGAGCTGGTCGTGGTGCGGGCAGCGGCGCGCGGGCTGACCAACGGCGAGATCGGCCAGGAGCTGTTCATGTCCTTGTCGACGGTCAAGACCCATCTCGCGTCGGCACAGGCCAAGATTCGTGCGCGCAACCGGGTCGAGACCGCCGCGTGGGCGTGGCGCAGTGGCCTGATGGAGGACTGACTCGGTCGATCGGCCAGTCGGCAGTAGCCGATCGACCGAGGTCTGCTGACCGATCAGCTGAGGTGCGAACCCCTGGCACCGGGCGATGCTAGAAGCATGACACAGCGATTGAACGACATCATCTTCATGGCGTTCCTGGTGATCATCGCAAGCGCGGCGGGGGTGACCATGATGCTCACCGTGGGCTCAGTGGGCGGTGGCTGATCGGGGCGGCAGAATGCAGCCATGCCGATCGCACTTCGCCTGCACGCTCCGATGATCCTCCCGTGCGACCCCGCGTGCTCGGTGCTCCGGGACGCAGTGCTGGACATCGACGAGATGGGGCGGGTTCTCCACTGCGGCCCCCGCAGTTCCGCGCCGGAGCGTCCGCACGGCGTCGTTGTTCAAGAATGCAGCGGAATCCTGTTGCCAGGATTGGTCAACGCGCACGCGCATACCCCGATGACCTTGCTTCGCGGGATGGGCGGTGACCTTCCGCTGCTGCGGTGGTTGGAGGAGGTGATCTGGCCCGCGGAGGCGAAGTTGCGCCCCTCGGACATCCGAGCGGGAATGGAACTCGGCAGCGTCGAGATGTTGCAGGCCGGGGTCACCACGAGCGCGGAGATGTACTTCCGCGGCGACGCCGTCGTGGAAGCCACCCTGTCCGTCGGCTCTCGTGTGGTCTTCGCGGGTGCGGTGATCGGCATGGCCGAGCTGAGCGGTACGGGCGGCTGGCGCGGCATGGTCGACGAGATCAGCAGGTGGATCGACGCCGACGGACTGCGGTTCGGTGCCGGGGAACGCATTGAGCTCTCGTACGGCCCGCATTCGGCGTACACGCTCCCACCGGAAGCGCTCGCGCTGATCGGTGAAGCCGCGCAGCAGCGGGGCGCCTTGCTGCAAACGCACGTGGCCGAGACGGCGGCCGAGGACGCCGAGCAGCGAGCCCGGCACGGGTCGGTACCGGCCTTGCTGGAGGAGCTGGGAGTGCTGCGGGGACGGGTGCTCGCGGCGCACTGCGTGCACCTCTCCGACGACGACATCGAGCTGTTCGCTCGGCGCGGCGTCGGCGTGGCGCACTGCCCGGGATCGAACGCCAAGCTGGCTTCGGGAACGGCGCGGTTGGTCGACCTGCTCGCGGCCGGGATCCCGGTCGGCCTCGGGACGGACGGCCCGTCCAGCAACGACGACTTGGATCTGTGGGAGGAGGTGCAACTGGCGGGAATGTTCGCGCGCAACGCTACGGGGGATGCCACCGCGCTCAGCGCGGCCAGTGCGCTCCTCGCCGCCACCAGGGGCGGTGCGGACGCGCTGCACCGCGACGACATCGGTGCTCTGGAACCCGGTCGGTGGGCCGACGTCGCGCACCTCGACGTGGACAACCCGGCGTTCGCGACGGGCCTCGACGCACCTGACTCGCAGGTTCTGGCCAACGTGGTGTGGGCCGCGGGCTCACGCGCCGTTCGCGACGTGTGGGTCGCCGGTGAGGAGGTGCTCCGCGACCGGGAACCGACTCGCATCGACCGGCACCAAGTCCAGGCCGCCGCGCGCAAGGCAGCCGAGCACGTCCGCAGCTGACGGCAAAACCCGGGCAGCACCGGTGCTCGACCGCACCCGGCTTCCCGGGCACTACGCACCGGCCACCGGCCACCGGCCACCGGCCACCGGCCATCGGCACCGGCCACCGTCGTCGGCCGCAGCCACGACGCGACGCGATCACCGACCGTGGCCACGACGCGCGCGCGACCACGCCACGACGCGCCGTGAACACCGACCACGCCACGACGCGTCGTGACCACTGATCGCGGTCTCGACGTGCGGCCACGACGTACCACGATCGCCGACGCGACCGCGACCACCGCCTCGACGTGCCACGACCACCGATCGCGGTCTCGACGTGCGCGATCACCGATCGCGGTCTCGACGCGCCGTCGATCAACGCCCAGGCCACCGGCTACCGACCACCGCCGCGATGCGCTGCGACCACCGGCGCCGACCACCGGCCACCGGCGCCGACCACCGGCCACCGACGCCGACCGCCGACGCCGACCACCGCCTCGACGCGCCCGGACCACCGGCGCCGACCACCGACCACCGACGCCGACCACCGACCACCGACCACCGACCACCGACGCCGACCACCGACCACCGACCACCGGCGCCGACCGCCGCCACGACGCGCCCGGAGCACCGGCGCCGACCACCGACGCCGCCCACCGGCACGACCGTCGCACGCGGCGAGGTGGAGCGAAGCGATCAGGACGGGCGCACGATGATCTCGGTGAGGTGGGCGTCGGGCGTGGCGCGGATGGCCGACACGATCGGTGCCGCCACGGACTCCGGCCGGAGGTAGCGATCGGCCTCGAACTCGCCGCCCTCTTGGTCGCGGACGGTGCGCTGCATGTCGGTCGCGGTCCGGCCGGGGAACACCGAGGTGACCTGCACGCCGTTCGCGGCTTCCTCGGCCCGGAGCACGTCGGCGAAGGCCCGCAGCGCGAACTTGCTCGCCGCGTACGAGCCCCAGTTCGGCTTCGCGCTCAGCCCGGCGCCGGAGTTGACCAGCACCACGTGCCCGCGCGCCGCGCGGAGCGCGGGCAGCAGCACCCGGGTCAGCTCGGTTACCGCGAACAGGTTGATCTCGAAGGTGCGCCGCCACGACGAGGTGGGGGCGTCGGCGACGGGAGCCAGTTCGACCAGGCCCGCGCTGTGGACCACCACGTCGAGCCGGTCGATGCTCGCCGCCGCGGCCGCCACGGACTCGTCGTCGGTCAGCTCGACCGGCCACGGGGTCGCGCCGGGGAGCTCGTCGGCGAGGGCGTGCAGCGCCTCGGCGTCCCGGCCGCCCAGCAGCAGGTCGTGCGTGTCGGACAGGGAGCGGGCGACGGCGGCACCGATGCCGCGCGAGGCACCCGTGACCAGGGCGATCGGGCGTTCGGACATACCTCCACGGTAGTCCTGGGTTCGGGTCGGTCGGTGACCGCCCGTCCCAGTCCGCGGTCGCACCTTGACCCGGCCGGGCGGGGCGGCTTAGGACTGCCGGGTGAGTGTCGATGCCGCCACCTCGGATCCGGGCGATCGCGTCCTGCGCAAGGTCGCGCTCCGCCTGATGCCGTTCCTCTGCCTGCTCTACTTCGTCAACTACCTGGACCGGGTGAACATCGGCTTCGCCGGTCCGAACGGCATGAACGAGGAGCTCGGGCTGACCGCGACCATGTTCGGGCTCGCCTCGGGCATCTTCTTCCTCGGCTACCTGGTGCTGGAGGTGCCGAGCAACCTGGCGCTGCACCGCTTCGGCGCTCGCCGGTGGCTGGCGCGGATCATGATCTCCTGGGGCGTCATCGCCACCGCGATGGGCTTCGTGCCCAACGCCGCCACGCTCGTCGTGCTGCGCTTCCTGCTGGGCGTGGCCGAGGCCGGGTTCTTCCCCGGCATCATCCTGTACCTCACCTACTGGTTCCCGAAGGCGCAGCGCGCCAAGGCCGTCGCGATGTTCATGGCGGCCGTCCCGGTCTCCAGCGCGATCGGCGCGACGGTGTCCAGCGTGCTGATCGACGCCGGGGACGGCCTCTTCGGGCTCTCCGGGTGGCGGGTGATGTTCCTCGTCGAGGGCGTTCCGGCCATCCTGCTCGCCGCCGCCACCTGGTTCTACCTCACGGATCGTCCGGAGAAGGCCGCGTGGCTCACCGCCGACGAGCGCCGCTGGCTCGCCGACACGATGGCGGCCGAGCGCGCGGAGACCGAGCAGACCCACCACTGGCCGCTGCGCAAGGCTCTGACCCATCCGCGCATCCTGGCGCTCGCCTTCGTCTACTTCGGCATCTCCTACGGCCTCTACGCGCTGGGCTTCTTCCTCCCGTCCATCATCGCCGGGTTCGAGCAGCAGTTCGGCACCGAGCTGACCACCGTCGAAGCCGGGCTGGTCACGGCGGTCCCGTACGCGGTGGCGGCGGTGGCGATGGTGCTGTGGGCGGCGCACGGCGATCGGACCGGTGAGCGGGTGTGGCACGTCGCGCTGCCGATGCTGCTCGGCGGGGTGAGCATCCCGATCGCCCTCTACCTCGGCAACCCGTTCAGCGCGATGGTCGCGGTGACCTGCTGCGCGGTCGGCGTGTGCGCGGCGGTGGCGTGCTTCTGGACGTTGCCGAGCGGTTTCCTGGCGGGTGCCGCGGCGGCGGGCGGGATCGCCCTGATCAACTCGCTGGGCAACATCAGCGGGTTCGCCGCCCCGTACATCACCGGTGCGCTGCGGGACCTGACCGGCTCGCAGCGCACCGGGATGTGGGTGGTGGGCGTCGTGATGGTGGTCGCCGCCGTCGTGGTCGTCGTGCTGCGCGCCACGCCCGCCGGTCGCGACGAGGGGACCGGCCGGCGCGTGGAGCACGCCGACTGACGCCCCGGAAAAGCGCAGCGGGGGCCTCCGGTGTTCCGGAAACCCCCGCGCTCGCCGGGCGGATCAGCGTTGGCCGATCTCACCGCCGTGCTTGCGCCACACCACGGCCACCGCGGGCCGGGGACGCGAGTCGCCACCGTCGGGCCAGTGCGAGGTGGGCCGGCTGGGGTCCTCGGCGTCCTCGCCGGGGTGCTGCACGCACACCGTGACGAGGTCGTCGGTGATCACGGGACCGCAGGTCTCGGCACCCACCGGAACGGTGAGGAACTGCTTGACCTTGCCGCGTTCCGGGCCCTCGACGGGCACCGCGAACAGGCCGTCGTGCGAGTCCAGCGCGTTGCCGTCGGTGGAGATCCACAGGTTGCCGTGCCGGTCGAAGGCCACGTTGTCCGGGCACGAGATCGGGCTGACCTCGGACTTGTCGAAGCCGCCGAAGTAGGTCGACGGGTCGTTCGGGTCGCCGCAGACCAGCAGCAGGTTCCAGCGGAACCGGGTGCCGGTGTGCTCGTCGTCGACCTCCAGGACGTGCCCGTGCTTGTTGCCGATCCGCGGGTTGACCTCGTCCGGCGCCGCGTTGCCCGCGGAACCGCGGTTGGAGTTGTTGGTCAGCGCGCAGTAGATGCGGCCGTTGACCGGGCTCGGCTGGATGTCCTCGGGCCGGTCCATCTTGGTGGCGCCCACCGCGTCGGCGGCGAGGCGGGTGAAGATGTAGACCTCCTCGGCGCTGAACCCGGGCACGAACGACCGGTCGCCGCTGGCCAGCGCGATCCACTCGCCGGTGCCGTCGAACTCGCCGTCGGAGGGCAGCTTGCCGGAGCCGTCGATCTCGGACTCCGGGCTGTCGCCCCGGAACTTCGCGACGTAGAGGGTGCCGTCGTCGAGCAGCCCCATGTTGTGCCTGCGGGCGTGCGCGCTGCGGCCCGGCTTCATCCGCCCGTTCGACACGAACTTGTAGATGTAGTCGAACCGCTCGTCATCGCCGGAGTAGGCGACCACCCGCCGGTCGCGGGTGACGTGGACGGCCGCGCCCTCGTGCTTGAACCGGCCCAGCGCGGTGTGCTTGACCGGGGTGGAGTCGGGGTCGTTCGGGTCGATCTCGACGACCCAGCCGAAGCGGTTCGCCTCGTTCGGCTCCTGGGCAAGGTCCCAGCGCTTGTCGAAGCGCTCCCACTTGCGGTCGCTGGCCCCGCCGCTGAAGCCGTAGCGGTCGAGCCGCTGCTTGGTCTTCGGGTCGGTGACCTGGTCGGCGTTGGCGAAGTACTGGTTGACGTTCTCCTCGCCGGACAGCACCGTGCCCCACGGCGTGACGCTGCCCGCGCAGTTGTTCTGGGTGCCGAAGACCTTGGTGCCGGTCGGGTCGGCGGAGGTCTTGAGGTGGTCGCTGCCGGCGGCCGGTCCGCGCAGCTCGAACTCGGTGTTGAGCGTGATGCGGCGGTTGTGGCGGCCGGCCTGCGGGGTGAGTCCGCCGCCCCGCTCCCGGTGCACCTCGACGACGGACAGCCCGTGCGCGGCCCAGGCGATGCGCACCTGCTCCTCGGTCGGGTTCTCCTCGTCGTAGTCGGGGAACATGTGCGGCTCGGTGGTGTACTCGTGGTTGACCACCAGCAGGTTGCGCTTGCCGCTGCCGTTGAGCGGGATCAGCCCGGCGAAGTCGTTGTTGTAGCCGAACTGCTTCTCCTGCGCGGCGGCGGTCTGGTTGTGGAAGTCGAACTCCGGCGCGCCGGGGACCACCGGGTCGCCCCAGCCGATGACGACGTCCTGCTCGTACCCCTCGGGGATCACGACGCGGTCTTCGGTGTTCGGCGGCACCGGCTCGAAGTCGGTCCCGGGCACGCCGTGCGGGCGGTCGCCGTGGTCGGGGCCGTGGCCGCGGTCGCCGGGTGCGGCGGCGGCGGTGCCGGTGAGCGCGGTGGCCGCGCCGAAGGAGAGCGCGAGCGCGCCACCGGTCCGCAGCGCCTTGCGGCGGCTCAGCACGTTGCGGACCACGTCGCCGAAGTAGGCGTTGTCCGAGGTGTTGGGCGCGTCGTGGGCGCAGGCGTCACCGCAGCGGTACCGGCACGTGGTGGCCGAACGGCTGGCGGAGTGGCTGGTCAGCAGGGGGAGCGGGACGACCCGCCCGCTGTCCTGGTGGGAAGACAAGCGGACCTCCTGGAAGATTCGGGAACAAGCGCACATTAAGCCGATCGAGCGAGTAGTCCTGGACGTTCAGGTGAACTTGGGCCGAACAGCCAGTACCGGTTGGTCTCTTCGGCGTCCCGAAATTCACTCGCGGCCCAGCACGGCACCTTGTTAACGTCGTCGCATGGGCATCGCCGTCTTCTTCGCCCGGCTGCGCACCGCGTAGTCGGCGCCCCTCCGGCCGGGTCTCCCGGGCCGGCTTCCTGCGCCGACCGCACCGCACCGGGTCCCCGCTCCCGCACGTGATGCGCCGCACGGGTGTCAACCGTGCCGATGGCTGCTGCGCGGACCCGCTCGTCGTCCGCTCGCCAGCGCAGGAGCCCTCCGCATGCCTTCCCGACGCCCGTCGGCGCGCGATCGCGCGCGCCGCGAACTCGGCCAGAACTTCCTGATCAGCACGTCCGCGATCGATCGCGTTCTCGCCCTCCTCGAGCACCGGCGCGGTCCGGTCGTGGAACTCGGGGCCGGGCGCGGGGCGATCACCGGCGCGCTCGTCGCCACCGGCCGTCCCGTCACCGCCGTCGAACTCGACCCGCACTGGGCCGAGGTGCTGCGCCGCACCGTCCCGCGGGCCCGCGTCGTCCGCTGCGACCTGCGGCGGTTCCGGGTGCCCGACGGCACCCGCAGCGTGATCGGCAACCTCCCGTTCGGCCGCACCACCGCCGCGCTCCGCCACCTGCTCACCGAACCCGCCTGGGCGGAGGCGGTGCTGCTGGTGCAGTGGGAGGTCGCGCGCAAGCGCGGTGCGCCCGGCACGATGCTCGGCGCGCAGTGGGCGCCGTGGTTCGAGTTCAGCGCGCACGGGCGCGTGCCGGCGCGCGCCTTCCGACCGATGCCCGCCGTCGACGGCGGGCTGCTGCGCATCCGGCGGCGTCCCGCGCCGCTGGTCGCCGGGCACGACCGCGCCGCCTACCAGCGGTTCGTCGAGGAGGTGTTCACCGGGCGCGGCAGGGACGTCGGCGAGATCGTCCGCCGCCGCACCGGCCGCCGCCCGGCGGTGCCGCCCGGTGCGCTCCCGCGCGACCTCGACCCGGTGACCTGGGCGCGCCTGTTCGCCGGTTCATGACGGGCGCCGCCGCGGCGAAATCCGCGCGACAGCGCCGCCGCGGACGTGGCAGGGTCGACGACCGTGATCGATCCTCGACTCGACGGCCAGGTCGTCCTGGTCACCGGCGGCGCGGGCGGCATCGGCGCGGCGATCAGCGAGGCGTTCGCCGCCCAGGGAGCCCGCGTGGCGGTGCACCACCTGGGCGGCGATCCGGCCGCGCCCGCCGGGGTCCGGTGGGAGCACCGCACCCCGGCGGCCGGGAGCGCGCAGCGGTTCGCCCGCGACCTGCCGGGGGCGGCCATCGCCGTCGAGGCCGACCTCGCGGACGACGCGGCGATCACCCGGCTGCTGGACGAGGTCGAGGCGCGGCTCGGGCCGGTCGACGTGCTGGTGAACAACGCCGCCCACTGCGAGGACCCGGACGGCATCGACGCGGTGACCGGCGACGGGCTCCAGCGCCACTACCGGGTCAACGCCATCGCCCCGGCACTGCTCACCGGCGAGCTGGCCCGTCGCCGACGCGGCGCCGGGGCGCGGGTCATCAACATCTCCACCGACGCCGCGCGCGCCTTCCCCGGCCAGATCGGCTACGGCACCTCGAAGGCAGCGGTGGAGGCCCTGACCCGCGCCACGGCCCTCGACCTCGCGGGCGCGGACATCCGGGTCAACGCCATCGCCCCCGGGCCGGTGCAGACCGGGTGGCTCACCGGCGAGCTCCTCGACCACGCCACCTCCGTCGTGCCGCTGGGCCGCGTCGGCGATCCCGAGGACATCGCCGACGCCGCCGTCTTCCTGGCCTCGCACCAGGCGCGGTGGATCACCGGGCAGGTCCTCCAGGTCGCGGGCGGCCACGCCCTCTGACCGGGCTCACCCTCTGACCGGGCTCAGGGGTGCAGGACGATCTTCCCGACGTGGTTCCTGCGGGCGAGTTCCTCCTGCGCCCGCGCGGCCTGCTCCAGCGGGAACGTCGCGGCGATGACGGGCTGGATCGCGCCCTGCCTGGCCAGGTCCACGAGGAGTCCGAAGTGCGTCGGCGTGTGCATCGCGGACCCGATCACCTGCGCGTTGTGCAGGTACAGACGGCGCACGTCGAAGCTGACCCCGTACCCGCCGAGCGCACCGGCGATGACCCAACGCCCGCCTTCGCGCAGCAGCGGGAGACCGTCGCCCACCAGCTCCCCGGCGACCACGTCGAGACCGACGTCGACGCCCTCCGGAGCGGCGGCGCGGACCTGCTCCACGACGTCCCGAGCGCGGTCGAGGACGTGGTGCGCGCCCGCCTCCCGCACCGCGTCGATCTTGGCGCCGCTGCTGATGGCGAGGACCTCGGCACCGCGCGCCCGGGCGATCTGCACCAGCGCGAGGCCGACACCGCCGGAGGCGCCCGAGACCAGCACGGTCTCCCCCTCCCGCAGCCGGCCCCGCTCGATCATGCCCAGCGCCGTGCCGTAGGCGGTCGGCAACGACGCGAGCTGGTCGTCGGTGAGCGGGGACCCCGTCACGTCGTGCACCCGATCCGCCCGCGCGGTCGCGTACTCGGCGTAACCGCCGTCGCGCTCGCTGCCCATCAGACCCACCGGGTTCGCATCCGGCCCGTCGGTGTCGTAGATCGCCGGGTCGACGACCACTCGGCGACCGACGAGGCCCTCGTCCACGTCGGCGCCGACCGCCACGACCTCCCCGGCCACGTCAGCGCCCTGGATGCGCGGGAAGTCGATCGGGCCGCGCCAGCCCGACAGCGCCTCCGGGTCCCCCGGGCGGCCGTAGGCGCCTTCCCGGGTCCACAGGTCGGTGTTGTTCAGCGCTACCGCGCTGACCTGGACCAGCACCTCTCCCGCCCGCGGAGCGGGCACGGCGACCTCGGTCAGCTCGACGACCTCGGGCCCGCCGTGCTCGGCGATCCGCGCCGCGCGCATGGTCTCGGGCACACCCATCGCGTGAACCTCCTTGGGTATACAGATCTGTGAAGTCGTCGGCCACGGTACACCGCGCGGCCCGGGGGTGCCCAGGGTGGGAAGTGCCGGGCGGTACCGGTCGACCGCCGCGTCGCGGCGGCCGTCGAGGAACCGCCCGCGGTCGGTTGCGCTGCGGAAAGGCCCCTGGCGAGGTGATCGCCGCTCGCGGGTCGGGTTCCGCGGTCGCCGATGGCAGGAAGGTTGCCCTCCTGCCACGGGTGAGAGGAAAGTTCCCCTGCTGTCACCGCTGCGAGAAAAGTTCCCCTGCTGTCGTCCGGGGTCGCCGGTCGTGACGGCGGGTCGTGCGGGGTTGGGTCGGGCGGGTGATGTCGAGACCGCATGGCTGTGCGTCTGGTGCCGGGGGCGGGCCGTGCCCTAAGGCGCCAGTAATCTTAGCCTTACCTAACATGGAGGATGGCATGGCCGAGGTCCAGATCCGCACTGGTTTCGCCCAGCGCCTGCGGGCGCTGACCCGCGCCGCGCACGAGGAGGTGGAGTCCCGGCCGTTCGTCCGCGCGCTGCTGGCCGGGCGCGTCGAGGCCGACGGGTTCGCCGCGCTGCTCGCCCAGCGCCACTTCGCCTACCGGGTGCTCGAGGACGCCGCCGACCGGATGCGCAGCGATCTGATCGCGGGCCCGTTCGTCTCCGACCGGCTGCACCGGCTGCCCGCGCTGGAGGCTGACCTGCACTACTACCTCGGCCCGGACTGGCGCGGGCTGATCCGTCCGAGCGCCGCGACGGAGGTCTACTGCGCGCGGTTGCGCGAGCTGTGCTTCGACCGGCCGGAGTGCTTCGTGGCGCACCACTACGCGCGCTACCTCGGCGACCTCTCCGGTGGTCAGGTGCTCCGCGCCGCGCTGTCCCGCAGCCTGGGGTTGGTGGACGACGGCGGCTTCGCGTTCCTGACGTTCGAGGAGATCCCGAACCGGCCGCGGTTCAAGGACGCCTACCGCACGCTGCTGGACACCGCGGGCTGGGACGGCGCGACCGAGAACCGGATCATCGCCGAGGTCCGGCACGCCTTCGCGCTCAACGCCGCGGTGCTCGACGAGCTGGGCCGACGCCTGGTTCCCCCGATCCCGCGGTCCCGCCGCTGACCTTTCCGGCGGACCTGCTTGGCAGAAGTTACCGCCAGGTAATACCCTCTTGTTACCGACGAGTAAGGGCCGGTGAGCCGGCAGCGGCGCAAGAGGGAGCCTTCGATGGGCCACTACAAGAGCAACGTCCGCGACCTCGAATTCAACCTCTTCGAGGTTTTCGGGGTGCAGAACATGCTGGGCAAGGGGGCGTTCGAGCAGTCCGACGAGGACACCGTCCGGGGCGTGCTGCAGGAGCTCAACGTGCTGGCGACCGGCCCGCTGGCCGACTCCTTCGCCGAGGGCGACCGCACCCCCGCCGCCTTCGACCCGGCCACCCACTCGGTCACGCTGCCGACGGCGTTCAAGAAGTCCTACCAGCAGGTCGTCGACGGCGAGTGGTGGCGGCTGAGCCTGCCCGACGAGCTCGGCGGGTACGGCACGCCGCCGTCGGTGGTGTGGTCGGCCGCCGAGCTGATGCTGGGCGCCAACCCGGCCGTGTACATGTACATGGCCGGGTACAACTTCGCCACGATCCTGTGGCGCAACGGCACCGAGGAGCAGCGCCGCTGGGCGCAGCTGATGATCGACCGGCACTGGGGCGCCACGATGGTGCTCACCGAGCCCGACGCGGGTTCCGACGTCGGCGCGGGCCGCACCAAGGCCGTCCGGCAGGAAGACGGGACCTGGCACCTCGACGGCGTGAAGCGGTTCATCACCTCCGCCGACCAGGACATGACCGAGAACATCATGCACCTGGTGCTGGCCCGCCCCGAGGGACCGGGCGTGGAGGCCAAACCGGGAACCAAGGGCTTGAGCCTGTTCCTGGTACCGAAGTTCCACTTCGACTCCGAGACCGGTGAGCCGGGCGAGCGCAACGGCGCCTTCGTGACCAACGTCGAGCACAAGATGGGCCTGAACGCCTCGGCCACCTGCGAGCTGACCTTCGGCCAGCACGGCACCCCGGCCAAGGGCTGGCTGCTCGGCGAGGTGCACGACGGCATCGCGCAGATGTTCCAGGTGATCGAGTACGCCCGGATGATGGTCGGCACCAAGGCCATCGGCACCCTGTCCACCGGGTACCTCAACGCGCTGGAGTACGCCAAGGAGCGGGTGCAGGGCGCCGACCTGACCCGGTCGACCGACAAGACCGCGCCCCGGGTCCCGATCACCCACCACCCCGACGTGCGCCGCTGCCTGATGTTGCAGAAGGCCTACGCCGAGGGGCTGCGCGCGGTGTACCTCTACACCGGCACCTACCAGGACGCGGTGACCCAGGCCGAGGCCGACGGTTCCGATGCGACGCTGGCCGAGCAGGTCAACGACCTGCTGCTGCCGATCGTCAAGGGCGTCGGCTCCGAGCGCGCCTACGAGATGCTGAACCTGGCGTTGCAGACCCTGGGCGGGTCCGGCTACCTGCAGGACTACCCGATCGAGCAGTACATCCGGGACGCGAAGATCGACAGCCTGTACGAGGGCACCACGGCGATCCAGGCGCAGGACTTCTTCTTCCGCAAGATCGTGCGCAACAACGGCGCCGCGCTGGGCCACGTCGCGGGCGAGATCCAGCGGACCCTGGAGGCCGAGGGTGCCGACGAGCGGCTGAAGGAGGAGCGCGCGCTGGTCGCGGCGGCGCTCGACGACGCGCAGGGGATGCTCGGCGCGCTGATCGGCTACCTGACCTCGGCGCAGGAGGACGTGGCCGAGGTCTACAAGGTCGGCCAGCACGCGGTGACGCTGCTGATGAGCATGGGCGACCTGCTGGTCGGCTGGCTGCTGCTGCGCCAGGCCGAGGTCGCGCTGACCGCGCTGGACGGCGGCGCCTCCGCCAAGGACCAGCCGTTCTACCAGGGCAAGGTCGCGGTGGCCCGGTTCTTCGCCAAGAACGTGCTGCCCGAGCTGCGGTCCCGCCGGGCGGTCGTCGAGGCGGCCGACAACTCGCTGATGGAGATCGACGAAGCGGCCTTCTGATCGCGCGTGGCGGCGGCGGTGTCCCCCGGGGCACCGCCGCCGTCGTGTGCGGGCGACCACATCGTTTGCCCTGCTAATGGTCGCTCCGTTAGCATTGCAAACGAATTCGTGCCGTCCGTCCGGGAGAGCAGATGAGCGCCCACGTGCGATTGCTCGACGTGTTCAAGGGCCAGCCGCGCGCCGTGTGGATCACCGCGTTCGCCGCGGTGATCGCCTTCATGGGCATCGGCCTGGTCGATCCGATCATGCTGTCCATCGCCGAGGCGCTGGACGCCGGACCGGAGCAGGTCACGCTGCTGTTCTCCTCCTACCTCGCGGTCCAGGTCGTCGCCATGCTCGTCACCGGCGCGTTCAGCGCGCGGTTCGGTGCCAAGCGGACGGTGCTCACCGGCTTGGGGCTCATCGTGCTGGCGACGCTGGCCTGCGCGCTCGCGGGCACCATCGAGCAGCTCGTCGCGCTGCGCGCGGTGTGGGGCCTGGGCAACGCGTTCTTCATCGCCACCGCGCTGTCGGTGATCGTCGGCGCGGCCAGCGGCGGGCAGCAGGCGGCGATCCTGCTCTACGAGGCGGCGCTGGGCATCGGGCTGTCCACCGGACCGCTGCTCGGCGCGCTGCTGGGCAACCTGTCCTGGCGCGGACCGTTCGCCGGCACGGCGGTGCTGATGGCGATCGCGCTGATCCTGTCGGTCCAGCTCCCCAAGGACGGCCCGCGCGCGCAGCGGGCCCCGGTGCGGCTGCTCGACCCGCTGCGGGCGCTCAAGCACCGCGCGCTGCTGCGCACCTCGATCGGCTCCGCCTTCTACACCGCGGCGTTCTTCGTGGTGCTGGCCTGGTCGCCGTTCGTGCTGGAGTTCGGCGCCATCGCCGTCGGGCTGGTGTTCTTCGGCTGGGGCGTGTGCGTCGCCGTGGCCGGGGTGACGCTGGCGCCGCGCGCCGCCGCCCGGTTCGGCGAGGTGGGCGCGACGGTGCTCGCGGTGCTGGCCTACGCGGTGCTGCTCGGCGTGATGGCGATCGGGTCCAAGCCCGTGGTGGTGGCCGCGGTGATCCTCAGCGGCATCGCCTCCGGCCTGCTCAACACCCTGTTCACCGGAGCCGCGATGAGCGCGAGCAGCGCGCCCCGCGCGGTGGCCAGCGCCGGGTACAACTTCTGCCGCTGGCTCGGCGGCGCGGTCGCCGCGACGCTGGTCGGCCACGTCGCCGAGTGGCTCGGGTTCACCCAGGCGCCGTTCGCGGTCGCCGCCGTGCTCTGCCTGATCGCCGCCGGGCTGCTGCTGGTGGGCCTGCGCCGGGACCAGCGCTCGGTGCCCGCCGAGGCAGCGGTGGTCGGCGAAGAGCTCTGAACCGCCCCGCGCCGCGTAGGGGTCGCCGCCACCCGAACGGGAGGCAGGTGAGGGGCACCCTTGCCCGAGCAACTCGGGCAAGGGTGCCCCTCACTACCGATCGGATGACGGGCCGACACGTCGACGTGCTGGTGGTTCCGCGACCGGCGGTCGGGACGGGCTTACGCTGCGGTTTCCTTCGCGAGCAGCCTTGGAGGTCGCGGTGCCGGAACCGTCGGGCGAACATCGGCCCCTGCCCCTCGCGGGCCGGGCGCGGGCGACGTGCCGCCACCGGTGCGGCGACCAGTGCGCGGGTCCCCCGCCGAACCCCTCGGACGCCCCGCACTTCGGCGACGTGCTGCGCGCGGTGCTGGACCGCCGAGGTCTGCTCAAGGCCGGTGCGGTGGTCGGCACCTCGATCGCGGTGCTGCCCGCGCTGCCGGGGCGGGAGGCCCGCGCCGCGCCGGGGCTCGACTTCACCCCGATCCGACCGAGCACCGCCGACGCCGTGGTGGTCCCGGACGGCTACCGGCAGGACGTGGTGATCCGCTGGGGCGACCCGGTGCTGCCCGGCGCCCCGCAGTTCGACCCCGACGCGCAGACCCCCGAGGCCCAGGCCGCCCAGTTCGGCTACAACAACGACTTCTGCGCGCTGCTGCCGCTGTCCGGCCACCTCGACCTCATGGTCAACAACCACGAGTACACCAGCGAGGAGTTCCTGTTCCGCGGTTACGACCCGGCGCACCCCACCGAGGAGCAGGTGCGGATCGCCTGGGCGGCGCACGGCATGTCGGTGGTGGTGCTGGACCGCCGCGGAGCCCCGCGCCCCGTGCCGCACCGGCTGAACCGGCGGATCACCCTGCACACGGAGTTCGAGGTGCGCGGACCCGCGGCGGGCAGCGACCTGCTGAAGACCCCCGCCGACCCCACCGGCACCCGCGTGCTGGGCACCATGAACAACTGCTCCGGCGGGGTCACGCCGTGGGGCACGGTGCTCTCCGGCGAGGAGAACTTCCACTTCTACTTCGCCGGGGCCGACCGGATCACCGACCCGGAGACGACGCGGCGGCTCGGCCGCTACGGGATCCGCGGCGGCGCCAGCGACCGCGGGTGGGAGCGGTTCGACTCCCGGTGGGACCTCGCGCGGCAGCCGAACGAGCCGAACCGGTTCGGCTGGGTCGTCGAGGTCGACCCGTACGACCCCGGCTCGACCCCGGTCAAGCACACCGCGCTGGGCCGGCTCAAGCACGAGGGCGCCACCGTCCGGATCGCCGACGACGGCCGCGTCGTGGCCTACACCGGCGACGACGAGCGGTTCGAGTACCTCTACCGCTTCGTCTCCGACGGCCGGGTCAAGCGCGGCGGCAGCAGGCACGCCCGCAGGCACAACATGGCGCTGCTGGACTCGGGGACGCTCTCGGTCGCCCGGTTCACCGGGGACAGCCCACCCGCCGAGCTCGACGGTTCCGGCACGCTGCCCGCCGACGGCGAGTTCGACGGCACCGGTGAGTGGATCCCGCTGGCGCACGGCGACGTCAGCTTCGTGCCCGGGATGAGCGCCGAGGAGGTCCACGTCTTCACCCGGCTCGCCGCCGACGCGGTCGGCGCCACCAGGATGGACCGCCCCGAGGACGTGCAGCCGCACCCGCGCACCGGTCGGGTCTACTGCGCGCTGACCAACAACCGCCGCCGCGACCCGGCCGAGGTCGACGAGGCCAATCCGCGCGCCGCCAACAAGCACGGGCAGGTCCTGGAGCTCGACGACGACCACACCGGCACCGCGTTCCGCTGGAACCTGCTGCTGGTCTGCGGCGACCCGAACGACCCGTCGACCTACTTCGGCGGCTTCGACAAGTCGCAGGTCAGCCCCATCTCCTGCCCGGACAACCTGGCCTTCGACCGGCACGGCAACCTGTGGATCACCACCGACGGCAACGCGCTCGGCGCCAACGACGGCCTCTACGCGGTGCCGCTGGACGGACCGCAGCGCGGGCGGGTGATGCAGTTCCTCAGCGTGCCGCGCGGCGCGGAGGCCTGCGGGCCGGTGATCGACGACGACCTCGTGCTGGTCTCCGCCCAGCACCCGGGCGAGGTCGACGGCGCCGACGCCGACCACCCGGCGTCGCACTGGCCGGACGGCGGGAACTCCCTGCCGCGGCCCGCGGTCGTCGCCGTCCGCCGCCGGTAAGACCACCCGTTCAGGTGGACTTTCGCCGAGTCAGGGGCACCTTCGTCCGACTTAGCCGGATGAAGGTGCCCCGCACTCCGGAACGGATCACCCGCACCGCCGCGGCTCCCCGACCGGCGTGCCCCGGACGCGCCGCCGAACCACCCGGGTCGTCGCCGACCGCCGGTAGACTGCGCTGCGTGCCCACCGGTCAGACGAGCGTGCACTCCGAGGACAAGCGGGCGCGGCGCTCGCGGGAAGCGATCGTCGGCGCGACCATCCGCTTGGTGTCCCGCGCGGGAAGCGAGGTCTCGGTCGCCGAGATCGCCCACGAGGCCGGGGTCAGCCGCCGCGCCGTCTACCTGAACTACGAGACGCGCGACAACGTGCTGCTGGCCTCGGTCGCCCACCTGCTGCGCTCGGCGTTCCCGGAGCACGACATCAGCGCCGCGCGCGGCGACGGCGACGAACCCCCCGAGCTGCTCCGGGACCTCGCCGGACACCTGCTGGCGCACCGCGACTTCTACGCCACGGTGCTCACCGGCCCCAGCGCCCACCACGTGCAGCGCCACGTGCTCGACACCTTCGCCGCCGACGTCGCGGGCATCATGGGCACCGACCGGCCCGACCACGACATCCACTTCGTGATGTACGGGATCATCGGGCTGTGCACCGAGGCCCTCACCACGGCCGGGCCGACCGACGCCGAAGCCGTGGCCGCGACCATCTGGTGCACCCTCCGCCGCATCCGCTGAGTGCGCTACAGGCGGCGGAGTCCGGCGAGGACCCGTTCGAGCAGCCATCGGGGTGGTCGGTGGAGGTCGCCGGAGAACGCGGTCACGTAGCCGCGCGGGGGCCGGCGGTGCTCAGCCATGGCAGCCCGGTCCGCAGGCGTGGTGGCGGGCGTAGTCGGCGATCGAGGCCGTCACGCACGCCGTGCAGGCTTCCCGGGGCCTCGCCGCCGGGCTGTAGGCCGACGGCATGCCGCAGAGCGTTCTCGGCCCGCGCACCCGGATGTGCACGGTGCCGCTCGCGTCGGTCCACGGACCGGTCGAGATCGTCGTCATCCCCGGACCACCACCCGAGGGCGGGCCGGGTCGGTGGTGCTGGCCACCGGCCCCGCCGGGGTGCCGCCGCGCGCCGCGCGGGAGTTCGGGGGTTCGCGTCGCGTCGGGCGGTCGGTGGCCGCTCCGGGTCTGCTGATCCGCCACCACAGGTAGCAGCCGGGGACGAAGATCGCGGCCCAGACCAGCACGGAGGCGAGGACCAGCAGCGGTTGCGGCATGTCCGTAGCGTCGTCACGCGCTCACCGATGGCACAGGGGTTGCGCGCGGATGCGCATGCCCTCGCATACCGCCTACCTGGCGGCTATCGCACCGTCCAGGGCTTGCCGGTACTCGGTGGTCCAGGCCGCGCCCCGCTGGTCCGGGGGGAGCCCCTCCAAGCCTCGACCGAGGTGATCGGCGGCCAGGTCGTAGGAGCCCAGCGACAGGTGGGCCAACCCGAGGTTGAGCCGGTGGAAGGTGGGGCTGAGCCAGTACGCGGTTGCGGGCGCGGGCACGTTCGCGGACTCGTCCAGCAGGCCGTCCGCCACGCCGAGCAGTCGGCGCGCGCCGTCCCGATCGCCCAGCCGTCCGGCGCCCTGGGCGGCCTGCGCCGCCGCGCCGACTCGCTGGTGGATGCTCGCGCCGGGGGTGTGGTGCTCGGTCAGGAACCAGCGTGCGACCCCGCGCCAGTTCCCTTGCTGGCGCGCGACGTAGCCCCGGAAGTTCGCGGCCTGGGCGGCCAGGACGCCGTTGCCGATCTCGTCGGCGGCCTGCTCGGCGTCGGCCAGCCACCGCAGCGCCTCGTGGTCCTGCCGGGTCTCGGCGTAGAGCCACCCGGCGAACTGCACCCATTCCGCGGCCACCTCGGCGAGGGTGGTGCGGTGCGGCGCTGCGGCTTGCCGGACCAGGGAGCGGACCAACCGCACCTGCGCGAGCGTCACGGGGATCAGCGGCACCGGGCCGAGGGTGTCGTCCAAGCGACGCTGCGCGGCGAGCACGTCGGCCAGCGCTGCTACGGAAACACCGTCGAGCCGGTGGGGGCGTTCGATCACGCGCGCGAGGCGCTCGCGGTCATCGGCGGTGAGCACGTCCGGTGCGGCGCTTCCGGTTGCCAGGCGCCGGAGTTCGCCGTCCGCTTCGAGGAGCTCGTCCAGGCGGACGACGGTGCTCGGCGACGGGCGCTGCCTGTCGTTCTCGTACCGGGACACGTTGCCCTGGTCGACGTGCACCTGCCGTGCCAGGGCCGGCTGGGACAGGCCGGCAGCCAACCGCAGCCGCCGCAACGCTTGCCCGAAGGTTTCCGACATGGGCCGCCTCTTCCGCCGAGTCCCCGCCGGAGGCCCCCGGCATCCCCGGGGCCTCCGGCGGGGAGGTACTACGAGCGTAGCGACGTCCTGATCAGGTGACGAGCAGCGTTCGGCGGGTCACTGGATGTGGCGGCCGGAGATGGCTCGGGCGATGACGAGCTGCTGGATCTGCTCGGTGCCCTCGAAGATGTCGTAGATCTTGGCGTCGCGGTGCATCCGCTCGACGGGGAACTCCCGGGTGTAGCCGTTGCCGCCGAGGATCTGGATGGCGCGCTCGGTGGCCCAGGTGGCGACCCGGCCCGCCTTGAGCTTGGACATCGAGCCCTCGCCCGCCCGGAACCCGTCGTTGCGGCCGAGCCAGGCGGCGCGGTGCACCAGCAGCCGGGCCGCGTCGATCTCCATCCGCATGTCGGCGAGGGTGAAGGCGATCGACTGGTTGTCGATGATCGGCCGCCCGAAGGTCTCGCGCTGCTGCGCGTACTCCAGCGCGGTCTCGTAGGCGGCGCGGGCGATGCCGAGGGCCTGGGCGCCGACCGTGGGGCGGGAGAGCTCGAAGGTCTTCATCGCGGCCTGACCGCTGGCCTTGCCGCCCTCGCGGGCGCGGGCGAGCCGCTCGTCGAGCTTCTCCTTGCCGCCCAGCAGGCACCGGCCCGGCACCCGCACGTCGTCGAGGAACACATCGGCGGTGTGCGAGGCGCGCAGCCCGTGCTTGCGGATCTTGCTCGGGGCGCTGAGCCCCTTGGTGCCCGGTGGGACGACGAACGCGGCCTGACCGCGCGAGCCCAGCTCGGGGTCGACCACGGCCTGCACCACGTGGACGGTGGCGATGCCGCCGTTGGTGGCCCACGCCTTCTGGCCGTTGAGCACCCATTCGTCGGTGGCCTCGTCGTAGACGGCCTTGGTCCGCATCGCGGCGACGTCGGAACCGGCGTCCGGCTCGGAGGAGCAGAACGCGGCGACCTTCGGGTCGTCGGCGTCGCCGTAGCACTGCGGCACCCACTCGGCGAGCTGGTCAGGCGTGCCCGCGGCGAAGATCCCGGCGACGGCGAGCGTGGTGCCGAAGATCGCCATCCCGATGCCGCCGTCGCCCCAGAACAGCTCCTCGTTGGCGATGGGCAGCGACAGCCCGGTGTCGTCGGCCCAGAACGTGGCGACCGACTCGAAGCCGTAGAGCCCGACCTTGGCGGCCTCCTGGATGATCGGCCAGGGCGTTTCCTCGCGCTCGTCCCACTCGGCGGCGGCGGGGCGGATGGTCTTCTCGGCGAAGCCGCGCACCCAGTCGCGCAGCTCCCGCTGCTCCTCGCTCAGTTCCAACGAGAAAGTCATGGCGTCCTCAGGCTTTGGGGATCTGGAACAGCTTCGTGAGCCCGGCGGCGAAACCGACGTCGCCGGCCACCTTCAGCTTGCCGGTCATGAACATCATCGGTGCCGAGGCGTTCCCGGAGGCCAGTTTGAGGAATTCCGCCGGGGCCGCGGTGATGGTGACCCGGGGGTCGTGCTCGGGTTCCTTGCTGGTGGTGCAGGTCCCGCCGGAGAGCACGCACTCGTAGCGCAGCAGGTCGGACTCGTCGGTGCCGATCCGCCAGCGCACCACGGCCTCGGTGCGCTCCCCGCCGTCGTAGTGCTCGCCCATCCGCCGGAACACCTCGTCGAGGATGCGTTCGCGCAGTTCCGGGTGGGCCATCACGGCCTGGATCTGGGCGTCGGAGGCGCGCGAGATGAGCCGGGCGAACTGCTCGGGCGCCAGCTCGGCCAGCGCGGCGCCGGTGTCCGGCTGCGCGGCGGCGGCTTCGAGCAGGGCGACGAACCGCTCCTGGTCGACCTTCTTGGGATCGAGGTCGCCGAGGGCGGCGATCGGGTTCTCCGGCATCTGGTCCTCCATTACCTACTCGCGAGTAAGACTACGTTCGAGTAGCTTCGGTGGCAACCGCGCGCGGGTGTTCTGTCCTGATCTAACCTGGTGGGCAGGACCGGGGGACAAGAGGTGTGATGAAGGCCGAGGACAACGGGGGGCCGCGCCCGCGCAGCCGAAGACTGCCGCGCGAGGTCCGGGAGCGGCAGATCCTGGACGCGGCCGTCGAGGTCTTCGCCGCCAGGGGCTTCCACAACGCCTCGATGGACGAGATCTCCGAGGTCGCGGGCGTGTCCAAGCCGATGCTCTACGCCTACCTCGGCGCGAAGGACGAGCTGTTCATCGCCTGCGTGCGGCGCGAATCCACGCTGCTCATCGAGACCATCGGCGGCGCGGCCGAAAGCGGCCTGCCGCCCGTCGAACAGCTCTGGCGCGCGCTGCGGGTCTTCTTCGAGTACGTGCAGCGCAACCGCGCGGGCTGGACCGTGCTGCACCGGCAGACCAATTCCCAGGGCGAACCGAACGTCGCCGAGCTCGTCGAATGGCGGGAACGCGCGATGGTGCTCATCGCCGAACTCCTCGCCCGCGCCACCGACGGCTCGGCCCAGCCGATGCAGCCGCAGCAGACCGAGCCGTTCGCCGCCGCCCTCGCCGGGGCGGGCGAAGCCCTGGCGGACTGGTGGGTGGACAACCCCGAGCACACCGCCGACGGCCTGGCGATGCGGCTGATGAACATGGTCTGGATGGGCTTCGGCGACCTCGTCGAAGGCCGCACCTGGACCCCCGCGGAGTAGGACGCGCGGGTCCTCCCGGTGCGGCTGCTGGCCGAGGGACGCGGTCGGCCGGGGTGGGGCGCCCGGCCGACCGCGTTCGGGCTCAGCTGAGCTGACCCGGGTCGGCGACCATCTCGGTGACCTCGAGGGACTTGGCGGGGATCTCGATGGCGCCCTGCGGGAGGTCCACCACCAGCTGCTCCGGCATGTCGGGCAGGTGGGCCTGGAAGCCGGTGATCACGTAGCTGTTCGGGTCGCCCTTGGCGCCCACGTGCACCGCGACGCCCGCGTAGGCGGCCTGCCCCGGGGTCAGGCTGAAGTGGTCCACCGCGGGCGGCGTCTGCACGTTCTCGGTCGGCAGCTGCTCGACCGGCTCGCCGGTCATGTCGGTGCCGGACACGCCCGGCCATCCGCCGTTGAGCTCGCAGGTCTTGTCGGAGGTGTTCTTGATCTCCAGCGCGAAGGCGGGCCCCGGCTTGTCCGGCAGCGGCGTCATCGACAGGGCGAAGTCCGAGGCCGCGCAGTTGGAGGTGCCGATGTCGCCCGGGGCGGGGTCGGCCTGCTGCGACGCGGCCATCGCACCGCCACCGAGGAGCAGCATCGCGCCGCCGGCGATCGCGGCGATGGTCGAGGTTTTCTTGGTGCGGTTGAACATTTCGTCCCCCGTGCGCTCGTTGGTTCTTTCACTCCCTAAGACGCCCATCCCCCGAAGGGGTTGCGCACCCGCCGGAAAAAAGATCATCGGCGCGCTCGACCGTCGTGGCACAGGCACCTTCATCCGAGTGGGCCGGATGAAGGCGTCCCTTGTCCCCGAGTGACGATCAGCGGACGGTGCCGAGGAGGTGCGGCCTGCCGGAGCGGGACGTCAGGGCGAAGTCGCGGCCTCCCCCGGTGCGCCGCGCCGCGAAGTCCACGGTGGACGGCAGCAGCAGCGGCTTGGCGAAGTCCACCTCGACGGTGCAGGACTCCGGCAGCCGCAACGCCGCCAGGCACCGCGCCTTCGACCACATGCCGTGCGCGATCGCGCGCGTGAAGCCGAACGCCTTGGCCGCCAACGGGTTCAAGTGGATCGGGTTGCGGTCGCCGGAGACCGCGGCGTAGCGGCGGCCGAGGTCGCCGGGCACCCGCCAGGTCGCGGTGCGCTCGCCGGCGTCCACCTCGCGCCGCGACGGCTCCCCCGAACCCGGACCGCGCCGCAGGTAGGTGCTGGTCTCCCGCCACACCACCGCGCCGTCCACCTCGGTCTCGGTGAGCACGTCGAACCGGACGCCCTTGGGATGCGGGCGCGCGTCGGCGACCCGGATCCGCTGGGTCAGCTCCTCGGTCAGCAGCAGCGGCCGGTGCTGCTCGATGCGGTTGGCCACGTGCACCAGGCCCACCAGCGGGAACGGGAAGCCGGGGTCGGTCATCAGCTTCACCGACATGCCAAAGGACAGCACGTGCGGGTAGGTGATGGGCAGCTCGTCGCGCAGGCCGAACCCGCACACCCGGTCGTAGGCGGCGAGGTGGTCGGGGTCGACGCGGATGCCGCGCCGGACGTACTCGGTGCTCGGCAGCTCACCCCCGCGCCGGGTGGGCGTGGTGGCCACCGCCTTGGCGTAGAGCGCGGTGAGGTTCGGCGCGCCGGTCAGCTCGGTCATCGTCACGCTCCCAGCAGGCTCTGGCCGCAGACCCGGACCACGTTGCCGTTCACCCCGGCGGAGGACGGGTCGGCGAACCACGCGATCGTCTCGGCGACGTCGACCGGCAGACCGCCCTGGCGCAGGCTGTTCATCCGGCGCCCCGCCTCGCGCACGGTGATCGGGATCGCCGCGGTCATCGACGTCTCGATGAACCCGGGCGCCACCGCGTTGATCGTCGCGCCGTGCTCGGCCGCCGCCGTCGCGGTGGCGCCGACCAAGCCGATCACCCCGGCCTTGGAGGCGGCGTAGTTGCTCTGCCCGACGTTGCCCGCGATGCCGCTCATCGACGACACGCAGACGATCCGGCCACCGGGGCGCAGCGGCGACCCGGGCGCCAGCAGCGCCTCGGTGATCCGCTCCGGCGCGGTGAGGTTCACCGCGAGCACCGCGGCCCACTGCTGCTCGTCCATCCGGCCGATCGTCTTGTCCCGTGTGATCCCGGCGTTGTGCACCACGACGTCCACCCCGCCGTGCCGCTGCGCCAGGTGCTCGGTGATCCGGCGCGGCGCGTCCTCGCCGGTGATGTCGAGCTGGAGGGTGGAGCCGCCGATCTCGTTCGCCACCGCGGCCAGGTCGCCGCCCTGCGCGGGCACGTCCAGGCACACCACGTGCGCGCCGTCGCGGGCCAGGGTCCGCGCGATGGACGCGCCGATGCCGCGCGAGGCGCCGGTGACCAACGCGACCCTGTCCGCCAGCGGGCGATCCGGGTCGACCTCGGGCACCTCGGCCGCGCCGACCCGCACGACCTGCCCGGAGACGAACGCCGACTTCGCCGACAGCAGGAAGCGCAGCGTCGAGCCGGTGGCGCCTTCGGCGCCGCGCGAGACGTGGACGAGCTGGGCGGTGGCGCCGCGCTTGAGCTCCTTGCCCGCGGTGCGGACGAAGCCCTCCAGCGCGCGCTGGGCGGCCCGCTCGCGCGGATCGGTGATCTCCTCCGGCGGGGTGCCCAGCACGAGCAGCCGACCGCAGCGGTCGATCTCGCGGATCGTGGGGCCGAAGAAGTCGCGCAGCAAGTGCAGGTCCTCGCTGCGCGCGATGCCGGTGGCGTCGAACACCAGGCCCGCGTACCGCTCACCCTCCTGGCCGGTGTGCCGGACCGGGGCGCCGACCTCGGCCAGCGTCGCGGCGATCGCGTCGCCGAGCCGGGAACCGGGCGCCGCACCGACCAGGACCGGGCCGGTGACGACCGGGTCGCCGGGCTGGTGGCGGCGCAGCGGGGTCGGTGCGGGCAGCCCGAGGCGCTTGGTGATCTGCCGCCCGATCGGCGACGTGGTGAACTGCTGGTACCGGTCGGACATAGGACACTCCTGCGGGTTCGGCCATCGCTCGACGCACAAGCTACCCGCCGGTAACGTAGATTGCCCAGTGATGGCGTCGCCGCCGCCCAGCCGACCAGCCGAGGAGTCACCATGTCCGTTCGCCGAGTAGCCATCGTCGGTGGCAACCGGATTCCGTTCGCGCGGGCGGGCGGGCCCTACTCGCGCGCTTCCAACCAGGACATGCTCACCGCCGCGCTGGACGGGCTGGTCGCCCGCTTCGGCCTCCAGGACGAGCGCGTCGGCGAGTTCGTCGCGGGCGCGGTGCTCAAGCACAGCCGGGACTTCAACCTCGCCCGCGAGACCGTGCTCGGCTCCCGCCTCGACGCGGCCACCCCCGCCCACGACGTGCAGATGGCCTGCGCGACCGGGCTGGAGGCCGTGGTGTCGGTGGCGAACAAGATCGCCCTCGGCCAGCTCGACTCCGGCATCGCCGGCGGCGTCGACACCACCAGCGACGCCCCCATCGAGCTCAACGACGACCTGCGCCGGGTGCTGCTGGAGCTCAACAACGCCAAGACCGCCGCCGGACGGCTCAAGGCGCTGCGCGGGCTCCGGCCGCAGCAGGTCGTCCCCGGCCTGCCGCGCAACGCCGAACCGCGCACCGGGCTGTCCATGGGCGAGCACGCCGCCACCACCGCGCAGGCCTGGGAGATCGGCCGCCAGGAGCAGGATGAGCTCGCCGCCCGCAGCCACCAGCGCCTCGCCGCGGCCTACGAACGGGGCTTCTTCGACGACCTGCTCACCTCCTACCAGGGCCTGTCCCGCGACCAGAACCTGCGGCCGGACAGCGACGCCGACAAGCTCGCCAAGCTCAAGACCGTCTACGGGCGCGGCGCGGACGCCACCATGACCGCGGGCAACTCCACCCCGCTGTCCGACGGCGCCTCCACCGTGCTGCTGGCCAGCGAGGAGTGGGCCCGGCAGCGCCGGCTCCCGGTGCTGGCCTACCTCGGCGACGTGGTCACCGGCGCCGTCGACTACGTCGGTGGGGACGAGGGCCTGCTCATGGCGCCGACCTACGCCGTGCCGAAGCTGCTCGCCCGCACCGGCCTCGGCCTCGGCGACTTCGACTTCTACGAGATCCACGAGGCGTTCGCCTCGCAGGTGCTCGCCACGCTCAAGGCCTGGGAGGACCCCGAGTTCGGCCGCGACCGGCTCGGCCTCGACGGCGCCCTCGGCAGCCTCGACCGGGACAAGCTCAACGTCGTCGGCTCCTCGCTGGCCGCCGGGCACCCGTTCGCCGCCACCGGCGGCCGGCTCGTGGCCACCCTCGCGAAGCTGCTCGCCGAGCGCGGCTCCGGCCGCGGCCTCATCTCGGTCTGCGCGGCGGGCGGCCAAGGCATGACCGCGGTCCTGGAGCGCTGAGCACCCGGGCACCCGCGCACGACGCCGCTCGGAGCACTGCGGGTTCGACGCCCGGGTGAATCCGGCTGAGTGAGGGGCACCCTTGTCCCAGTTACTTGGGCAAGGGTGCCCCTCACTCATGTCCCCAACGGGTGATGCGGGCGTCGGTTCACCCGGACGGTTGGTGAGTGAGGGGCACCTTCATCCGGGTATGTCGGATGAAGGTGCCCCTCACCCGGAACGGATCACCCGGGCGGGGAGCGTGGTCAGGCGAGGTTCCAGGTGGCGTTGCAGACGACGGTGACGGTGACCTCGCCGGGCGTGAGGTCGAGTTCCCGGACGTGCGCGGCGGTGCCCCGGGAGGCGCCGCCGAGCTGCGGGGCGGCGGGGCCCGAAGCGCGCGGGCGGTCGGCGCCGACGTCGCTGAGCCGGACGAGCTCGCCGAGGCGCACGCCCAGCGCGTCGGCGTAGGACTCGGCGCGGCGGCGGGCGTCGTGGACGGCGAGCCGCTGCGCCTCGTCGGTGGCCTCGGTCGGATCGCTCAGCTCCCAGCGGGGGCCGTCCAGGCGCTCCGGTTCGGCGTCGATGAGCTCGGCGGCGAGCTGCTCCAGCGCCGCCGGGTCGGCGACCCGCAGCATGAAGTGCTGGACGGCGCGGCTGCCCGCGGGCGCGCCGTCCGCGACGTGCGGGCGGACCGACAGGGTCCTGGACGCGACCTCGACGTGCTCGGCGCCGAGGGTGGTCTCCAGCCCGGAGACGCGGGCGGCGAGATCGGCGATCGCCTGCTGGCGCTCGGCGGCGACCGCGCTGAACACGACGGTGAGGACGGCGCGGTCGGCGGTGCGCGGCACCTGCCCCGTTCCGGTGGTGACGACTTCGGCCATGCCCCCAGCCAACCACTCCCGCGGTGCCGATCGCTCGTGAGCGGACGCGGGCACCGGCTCGCGGAACGTCGTAACGCGGCGCTGACCAGGTCTGATGCGGTCCGCGTATGGTCCCGGGGCGGGCCACGTCGAAGTGACGTACGACACACCCGGCCGGGTGTGTAACGCCGGCCCGTCGTACGCCGATATGCAGGATGACCCCGCGGTGCTGTCGGACCCCCGACCTGGCAGCATCGCGGGGCTTTCCAATTTCCCCGGGACTCGGCCCCTCTTCCCTGTTGCCCGAAGAACCTCCGTTCATTCGCGTTTGTTCCCGAATGCCCGGTTTTTCACCCGTTTCGACGATGCGGAAAGGAGAACGTGGCGTGGAAGCGCTCATCATCCTGATCGGCACCCTGGTCCCGACGCTGGCCGCGACCGCGTTCTACGTCGGCGACCGGCGCCGCTGACCCCACGAACCGACCCGCGGCGCGGGACGGCGGGTGGGCGCGCACCGGTCGGCGCCAGACTGGTGGCATGCCGCCCTCGCCGCTGCTCCTCGCGCTGGACCTGACCGGAACGTTCGCGTTCGGTCTCAACGGCGCGCTGACCGCGGTGCGCGCCGTCCGGCTGGACCTCGTCGGCGTCCTCGCCCTGGGCATGATGACCGCGCTCGGCGGCGGGATCATCCGCGATGTGCTGATCGGTTCGCTGCCGCCGGCGACGTTCAGCGATCTGCGCTACCTGGGGGTCGCCGCGGGCGGGGCGCTGGTGGCCTTCTTCCTGAGCGTGGAGCTGGAGCGCTTCACCAAGCTGATCACGATCTTCGACGCGGTCGGGTTGGGCGTGTTCTGCGTGACCGGGGCGCACAAGGCGATCGAGTTCGGCCTGGGGCCGGTGCAGGCGGTGCTGCTCGGCACGGTCACCGCGGTCGGCGGGGGAACGCTGCGCGACGTGGCCGTGCGGCGGGTCCCCTCGGTGCTGACCAGCGACTTCTACGCCGTTCCCGCCTTGGTGGGCGCCGCGCTCACCGTCCTGGCGATGCACCTCGGGATCTACGGGATCGCGAGCGCGCTGGTCGCGGCGGGGTGGCCGTCGCGATCCGGCTGGCCGGGGTGCGCTACCGGCTCCGCGTGCCGAGCACCCCGAGGCGGCGCGGCGGGGCCGATCCGGGGCGCGGCGGGGAGTGAGGCGCGTCAGCCGGTCATGCCGCCGGCGAACGGCAGCCCCCGCCAGTGCTCGACGGACGGCTTCAGCAGGTCGGCCAGCGACGGGAGCTGGGGCACCAGGGCCAGGCACATCAGCGTCCGGGACATGCCCACCGCCTCGATGAACCGCAGCGCCCGCTGGTCGAGCCGGCGCAGGCCGCGGCGCTGCGCGGCCTCGTCGTAGGCGGCCGCGCACTCGGGGCCGAAGGAGGCGAGGTCCCACTCCACCGGGCCGAGCGCGGTCAGCTCGAAATCGCCGTGCAGCGGGCCGTCGGCGGTGACGATGACGTTGTAGGCGGGGGCGTCGCCGTGCAGCGGTTGCAGGTCGACGCCGGGGAACTCCGCCTCGAACCGCTCGCGCGAGCCGACCAGGGGCGCCAGCACCGCCCACTCCCGCTGCGCGCGGTCGAGGTCGGCCGGGTCCATGAGGTCGGGGCGCCCTTCGAGGGCGGTGAGCCCGGCCCGCACCGCGTCCGGCTCGTCCGACGACAGGAACGGCAGCTCGCCGGGGTACTCGCGGAGGGTGGCGTGCAGGTCCGCGGTCAGCCGGGCGCCCTGCACGAAGTCCGGTTCGGCGGTCTTGTCCACCAGCTGCCAGAACGTCATCGAGAAGCCGTCCCGCCGCACCGGTTCCAGCGGCACCAGCGGGCTCGGCGGGACCACCGGCGCGCCCTGCTCGACGAGCCAGCGCACCACGTCGAGCTCCCGGCGCTGCCGCGCGGCCTGGATCTCCGGGTCGCTGCCCGGCATCAGCACGGTGGGGACCCGCACCACCACCGGCGACGGGGCCAGGTGCACCACCACGGAGAACAGGTCGTAGAGCACGGTCGGCTCGGTCACCTCGAGCCCGAGGTCCCGGCCCGCCGCGGCGGCAGCTGCCACGGCGCGCGACGTGCGGGCGGCGATCTGCTCGGGCGTCATGAGTTCGGGCACGTCGGCGATGGTGCCACGCCCGGCGCGGCGGCGGCGACGGATTTTCCGGGGGCAGGTGTCAGCCGAGACCGGGTGCGGTGCAGTCGAATCCCACCCGCGCTGCCGCGTCGAGCAGTCGGCGGTCGTAGGTCACGAAGGTGAGCTCCTGGTCGCCGGTCCGCGCCAGCACGGAGGCCGTCGCCAGGTGGATCGCGTCGAGGCTCCGCATCCGGTGGTCGTCGTAGGCGGCTGCGGTGGCGCGCACGGTGCTGTCGATGTCGACGCGGAAGAGCCGGTTCAGGACCGCGGGAACGGCGGGCAGGGCGTGCGGGGCGCTCCGGCGCAGCGCTCTCGGGACCTCGATCTCCGCCAGAGCGGACGAGACCAGCGCGCGTTCGCTTCGGTCGCGAAGCCAGTCGACCAGCTCGTCGGTGCCCGGTTCCGAATGGCAGAGCTTCACGATGGCGGCCGCGTCCAGGTAGATCACCAGCGCTCCTCGTCGCGCTCGGCGGCGAGGGCGGCTGCCACGTCGACGGGGTCGCCCGCTGACGGCGGTGGTGCGGTGATCGGGCCGTGCACCGTGGGAGCGGTGGCCCGTCCGGCCGCGACGAGCTGGTCGAGCACGGCCGGTCCACGACTGACCGGCACCAGTTGGACACCGGTCGGCTCGCCATTGCTTGTGATCTCCACGGCATGCCGTTCGGCGGCGATCCTGCGGACGACCTCGCTGGTCCGCTGGTTCAGGTCGCGCATCGAAATCGAGTCCACGGTCCCGAGTGTAGAACAAGGCGTTCTATCCCGACCCGTCTGCGCCTCGGGAACACCGCTCCCTACCGCCGAATGCTCAGGCGTCGGAGGCGATCTGCGGGTAGAGCATGCCGGGGTCGGCGGACAGGCCGGCCTTGATCCGGGCGCTGTCTTCGTCCGCAAGGACCTCGATGCTGCGGCCCTCCACGCCGTCCAGCGCGGTGTGCACGACATCGGCGGGATCGTTCTTGTCGATGTCGTATGCGGCCATCATGTCGGTGTCGGTGCTGGCCAGGTGCAGGCCCGTCACCATGGTTCCCTGATCCGCGAGTTCCAGGCGAATACCGTTGGTCAGGCTCCACTCAGCCGCCTTCGCCGCGCTGTAGGCGTTGGCCCCGTCGTAGGACAGCCACGACATCGCCGACAGGACGTTGAGTATCGCTCCTCCCCCGTTGGCGGCCAGGACGGGCGCGAAGGCCCGGACCACGTTCAGCGTGCCGAAGTAGCTCGTGTCCATCTCCAGCCTGATCTTCGCGAGGTCTCCGGTCACGAGGTTCTGGCCGGTGGCGACGCCGGCGTTGTTGATCAGGAAGGTTGCGTCGTCGGCCGTGGCCGCCGCGGCGGCGACCGATTCCGGGTCGGTGATGTCCAGCTGCAGTACCTCCGCACCAGGAATGTCGACGAGCCGGGGGTTGCGCGCGGTCGCGTACACCTTGTCCGCACCCCGCTCCAGCAACTGCTGGACGAAGTGTCGGCCGATGCCGCGGTTGGCGCCGGTGACCAGGGCGACAGAACCGGCGATCTTCATGGTTGGCTCCAAGTGGATGTCGTGGGATGGCTCAACACGAGCCGTTCGCGGGCTACGTTAAAAGCTGACGTCGACGTCAGAGGCAAGAAAAGGGATCCGCGTCACAGGGAAAGGCGCTATGCGCATCGGTGAACTCGCCGCCGCTACGGGCGTGAGCGTGCGGGCGCTGCGGTACTACGAGGAGCAGGACCTGCTCACGGCGGAACGCAGTCCCAGCGGCCAGCGGCACTATCCGGACAGCGCCGCTGATCGCGTCTGCCTGATTCAGCAGCTGTATGCGGCCGGGCTGTCGAGCAAGACGATCGTGGAACTACTGCCATGTATCGAGACCGACGAAGTGCCCGTGGAGCTGCTCGACCGACTCTCCACCGAGCGCGACCGCATCGACAGGCAGGTCAAAGATCTGGTGAACACCCGGGACAGGCTTGACACCGCCATCACGTTGGCCACCGACGCCAGGAAGCAGGGCCGCCCCTGCCCCCGCTGAGGACTCACCAGTGAGGCTCGGCTCGACAGCCGCCCCCTCGGAACAGTCCACTACGACGTGTTGTTGACTCCGGGCGTGAGTGCTGAGCAGCAGAAGCGCCGTGCCCGTGTCCGCGCCCCGAGCTGGTCGGCCGCCAGTGGTTGAACACCGGTGGTGAGTCGCCCCGGCTCGCCGACCTGCGCGGACGTGTCGTGTTGCTGGACTTCTGGACGTTCTGCTGCATCAACTGCCTGCACGTGCTCGACGAGCTGCGCCCGCTGGAGGAGGAGTTCGCCGCGGAGCTGGTGGTGCTCGGCGTGCACTCGCCGAAGTTCGAGCACGAGGCGGACCCGGACGCGCTGGCCGCCGCCGTGGAGCGCTACGCGGTGCACCACCCGGTGCTCGACGATCCGGAGCTGGCGACCTGGCAGAACTACGCGGTCAAGGCGTGGCCGACCCTGGTGGTGATCGACCCGGAGGGCTACGTGGTGCACGTCGCCGCCGGTGAGGGGCACTTGGAGGCGCTGCGCGGGGTGGTCGCGGAGCTGGTCGCCGAGCACGGCGCGAAGGGCACCCTGCGGCGCGGTGACGACCCGTACGTGCCGCCGCCCGCGCCCGCCACGACGTTGCGCTTCCCCGGCAAGGTCGCCGCCCTGGACAGCGGGAACCTGCTGGTCTCGGACTCGGCGAACCACGCGCTGGTGGAGTTCGAGCCCGACGGCGAGACGGTGCGGCGGCGGATCGGCAGCGGGCGCCGCGGCGCCGCCGACGGCGGTCCGGGCCAGGCGGAGTTCGCCGAGCCCGCCGGGGTCGCGGTGCTGCCCGCCGAGGTCGCCGAGCGGGTCGATTACGACGTGGTGGTGGCCGACACGGTCAACCACCTGCTGCGCGGGGTGCGGCTGTCCGACGGGCAGGTCACGACGCTGGCCGGCACCGGTGCGCAGTGGCGCGACGGCGCCGACTCCGGTCCGGCCCGCGAGGTCGCGCTGAGCAGTCCGTGGGACCTCGCCTGGTGGGAGCCCGCCGGTGGCGTGGTGATCGCGATGGCCGGCAACCACACCCTCGGCTGCTTCGACCCGATCACCGGGCAGGTGCGCCGGTTCGCCGGGACGACGGTGGAGAGCCTGCGCGACGGCGAGGTGTCGCAGGCGTTCTTCGCCCAGCCCTCCGGCCTGGCCGCCGCTGCGGACCGGTTGTGGCTGGCCGACTCCGAGACCTCCGCGCTGCGCTGGGTGGAACCGGTCGAGGGCGGTTTCGCGGTGCGCACCGCCGTGGGCACCGGGCTGTTCGACTTCGGCCACGTCGACGGGCCCGCCGCCGAGGCGCTGCTGCAGCACCCGCTGGGCGTGGCGGTGCTGCCGGACGGCTCGGTCGCGGTGTGCGACACCTACAACGGCGCGATCCGCCGCTACGACCCGGCGACCGAGGAGGTCTCCACGCTGGCCTCCGACGTCGCCGAGCCCTCCGGTGCGGTGGTGGTCGACGGCGAGCTGGTCGTGGTGGCCTCGGCCGCGCACCGGCTGGAGCGCCCGGTGCCGCCGGGGGTGTCGGCCACCCTGGTCCGGGGCGCGGCCCAGCAGGTCACCCGGCCGGACACCGAGCTGTCCCCGGGCGAGGTGGAGGTGGCGGTGGTGTTCACCCCACCGGCGGGCACCAAGCTCGACGAGCGCTACGGGCCCTCGACCCGGGTGGAGATCAGCGCTTCGCCGCCGGAACTGCTCGTCGAGGGAGCCGGGGCCGACACCGCGCTGAGCCGCCGCGTGGTGCTCTCCGACACCGTCGAGCACGGCGTGCTGCACGTCGTGGCGCAGGCCGCGAGCTGCGACGACGACCCCGCCGTGGAGCACCCGGTGTGCCGGCTCACCCGCCAGGACTGGGGCGTGCCGATCAAGGTGACCGCCGCCGGTCCGCGGCGGCTGCCGCTCATGATGGGCGGTCTCGATGCCGAGGTGTGATGCCCTGCTCACCGACACGCGTGGTAGCGCCGAGTAAACTTTTCGGGTGACCGATGGCAAGCTCGAAATCCAGATGCTGCACGACCGGGTCATGGTGCGGATGTCCCAGGAATCGGGGGAACGCCGCAGCAACGGCGGCATCGTGATTCCGGCGACCGCCCAGATGGCCAAACGGCTCGTCTGGGGCGAGGTCTTCGGGGTCGGCAGCCACGTCCGTGCCGTCAAGACGGGCGATCAGGTGCTGTTCAACCCCGAGGACCAGTTCGAGGTCGAGGTCCGGGGGCAGGCGTACCTGGTGATGCGGGAGCGGGACCTGCACGCGGTGGCCAGCGAGGGCACCGAGCAGGGCACCGGCCTGTACCTGTGACCCGGCGGCCCGCCCGCGTGCGCGGAGCCGATGCGCCGACCTCCGACGTTCTGACGTGCCCCGCCGCAAGACCGACAGGGAGAAGGGGAAGCGGTGTCGGAAAACCACGACCGCCGTCACGGTGGTGAGGAGCCGACCGAGCGGCTCTCCGCCGGGCCGGAGACCAGCGCGGAGCAGACCCAGCGGATCCCGCCGGTCGACGACCGGACCCGCCCGGACGTCCCGCGCCCGCCGGCCGAGACCGACGCCGAGCGCACCGAGCAGATCGCCGCGCTGCCGTCGGACTTCCCCGGCTACTCGGCGCACGAGGCCACCCGGGCCATCCCGCGCTACCCGGAACCCCCGCAGCAGCAGCCGCAGCCGCCGCAACAGCCGCAGTCGCCCAGGGGGCGCAAGAGCGGTCTGGTCAAGGCGGGCATCGCGGCCGGTTCGGTGGTCGGCGCCTTGGCCCTGCTCTACCTCGGCGACCTGGCGTTGAGCAGCGGTACCGTGCCGCGCGGCACCGTCGTCGCCGACGTGGCGATCGGCGGTCTGGAACCGGCGGCGGCCGAGCAGCGGCTGCGCACCGAGCTGGAGCCGCGGCTGGACGACCCGGTGCAGCTCCAGGTCGGCGACAACCTGGCCCCGCTGGACCCGGCGCAGGCCGGGCTGCGGATGGACTGGGCGGCGACGGTCGAGCACGCGGGCAGCCAGCCGCTGAACCCGTTCACCCGGATCTCCTCGCTGTTCAGCACCCGCGAGGTCGCGCCCGTCAACGGCGGCGACCGGGATCAGCTCGTGCAGGCGCTGGAGGAGGTCAAGCCCCGGCTGGACCGCGCGCCCGCCGAGGGCACCATCCGGTTCGAGGGCACCCGGCCGGTCCCGGTGGACCCGGTGACCGGGCGCAGCGTCGACGTCGCGGCGGCCGCGGACACCGTGCTGGCCGACTGGGCCGACGAGGGACCGGTGCGGCTGCCGTTCTCCGAGCAGCAGGTGAGCACCACCGCCGACGGCGTCCGCCAGGCGGTCCGGGAGGTGGCCCGTCCGGCGGTGTCCGCGCCGGTGACGGTGCGCGGCGAGGGCAAGGACGCCCAGCTCACCCCGGAGACGATGGCCGCCGCGCTGCGGTTCGAGCCCGACGGCCAAGGCGGGCTGAAGGCCTCGATCGACGTGCCGGCCGCGGTCGCCGGGGTGGAGCCGCAGCTCGCGGACACCATCAAGCCGGGCAAGGACGCGCAGATCGTGGTGGAGGGCGGCCGACCGGTGGTCAAGCCGTCCAGCGACGGCATCGGCATCGACTGGGGCAAGAGCTTCGAGAACCTGCTGGAGGTCGCCAAGCGCGAGCAGGACCGCTCGGTGCGGGCGATCTACGTCCACGAGCCGGCCGAGCTCACCACCGACGAGGCCAACGCGCTCGGGGTGCGGGAGGTCGTCGGCGAGTTCACCACCCGCGGGTTCGAGCAGGCGTCCGGGGTGAACATCCGGCGCACCGCCGAGGAGGTCAACGGCGCGCTGGTCAAGCCGGGCGAGGTGTTCAGCCTCAACGGGCACACCGGTCCGCGCGGCGTCGAGCAGGGCTACGTGGAGTCCGGGATCATCGAGGACGGTCGCCCGGCGAAGGCGGTCGGCGGCGGCATCTCGCAGTTCGCCACCACGATCTACAACGCGGCGTACTTCGCCGGGATGCAGGACGTGGAGCACAAGCCGCACAGCTACTACATCAGCCGCTACCCGGAGGGCCGGGAGTCGACGGTGTTCCAGAGCCCCTCCGGCAAGAGCCTCATCGACGTGAAGTTCAAGAACGTCTCGGACAGCGGCATCCTGATCACGACGCAGTGGACGCCGTCGTCGATCACGGTGAAGCTGTGGGGCACCAAGCAGTTCGACGTGTCCTCCGAGATCGGGCCGCGGACGGATCCGACGCAGCCGGAGGAGAAGGTGATCCCGCCGGGCGAACCGTGCAGCCCGAGCAGCGGCATCGGCGGCTTCACGGTCACCGACACCCGCACGATCCGCAACATCAAGACCGGCGAGGTGCGCACCGAGCGGCAGACCACGGTGTACAAGCCGCAGCCGATCATCCACTGCGGCGGGCCGCCCCCGGCCCCGGGCGCGGCAGGCGCGCCGCCCCGCTGAGCCCTGATCGGCAGCCGCCGCTCGACCGCTGATCGAACCGAGTGCGGGGCACCTTCATCCGACATGGCCGGATGAAGGTGCCCCGCACTCATGCATCGGACGGGTGGGGCCGCGTTCCGTCACCGTGCGCGCACGGGAGGTGCGCCGCGCCGGTCCGGCCGGGAGGGCGTCGACCCGTGGTGGTGGCCACACCGCCGCGGCGCGCAGCGCCGCAACAACCCGGTGGTGCCCGGACGCCGACCGGAAGGTTTCCGGTACCGATCCGTCTCGGCGAACGGGTTTCCCGGAGATGGCCATCCGGTGTCGGTCCGGGGCGGCAAGACGTGATGGCTTCGCAATCCGGGCGGCTGGGCTTGCGCCTGAACGAGTGGCACCATTCGAGAACTTGCGTTCTCACCTACTAGGAGTGACATCGTGGCGCGTCGCAGAACTCCCCGAGCGCTGGCCCTGCTGCCCGCCCTGGCGCTCGCCGCCGCGGCGGCCGGCTGCGCGGAACCGACCACCAGCGGCACCGGCGAGGGCGGGGTGGCCCTGATCGAACCGGGATTCCTCACCACCTGCACCCACCTGCCCTACGAGCCGTTCCAGTTCCCGCAGGGACCGGAGATCGTCGGCTTCGACGTGGACCTCGTCGACCTCGTCGCCCGCGACCTCGGGGTGGAGCAGAAGATCGTCGACGCGCCCTTCGACGAGGGCATCCAATCCGGTGAGTCGCTCAACACCGGGCAGTGCGACGTGGCGGCCGCGGCGATGACCATCACCGAGGAGCGCCAGCAGAACATGGACTTCTCGGAGCCGTACTTCGACGCCACCCAGGCGCTGCTGGTCAAGCCGGACTCCGGGATCACCGACTTCGAGCAGCTCCGGGGCAAGAAGCTCGGCGTGCAGGTCGGCACCACCGGCTTCGAGTACGCCGAGGAGAACAAGGAGAAGTTCGGCTACGAGATCATCGTCTTCGACGACCTCGCGCTGCAGACCACCGCGGTCAAGACCGGCCAGATCGACGCCGCGATCAACGACAACGGCGTGCTGCTGAACTTCGCCAAGCAGAACCCGGACACCCGCGTCACCACCGAGTTCCCCACCGGCGACCAGTACGGCATCGGGGTGCGGACCGGCAACACCGCGCTGCTGGAGCAGGTCAACGAAACCCTGCGCAAGGCCAAGGAATCCGGCGAGTACGACGCCATCTACGAGAAGTGGTTCGGCACCAAGCCGCAGTGAGGGACGCCCTCCCCGGGGGCCGGCGCGAACCGCCGGCCCCCGATACTGACCGGGGCGCGGTGGCACCCCCACCGAACGCCCGGCCCGCCGGAACGCCAGCGGTGCGCCACCCGCGCGCCGAGACACACAGGAGAGGTCGATGACAACCGAGATCGACCGGCCCAAGAGCGGGATGGGCCGTCGGCAACGCGCGAAGCTCAACCGGGCGATCCAGTACGCGGTGCTGGTGGTCGTCCTGGTCGTGCTCGCCCTGGTCGCCGACTGGGAGCAGATCGGGCGGGCGTTCTTCAACGTCGAGGTCGCCAAGGCGCAGTTCCCGGGCGTGATCACCACCGCGCTGCTGAACACCGTCGTCTACACCGTGCTCGGCTTCGCCTTCGGCCTCGGCCTGGGCGTCCTGCTCGCGCTGATGAAGATGTCCCCGGTCGCGCCGTACCGGTGGATCGCCACCGGCTACATCGAGCTGTTCCGCGGGCTGCCCGCGCTGCTGGTGTTCATCGCGCTGGGCTTCGGCGTGCCGATCGCCTTCCAGCTCCGCTTCGACATCTACTCCACGGTCATGCTCAGCCTCGGCCTGGTCGGCGCCGCCTACATCGCCGAGACCATCCGGGCGGGCATCCAGGCGGTCCCCAAGGGCCAGGTGGAAGCGGCCCGCTCGCTGGGCATGTCGCCGAGCCGCACCATGCTGACCGTGGTGCTGCCGCAGGCGTTCCGCATCATCCTGCCGCCGCTGACCAACGAGCTGATCCTGATCACCAAGGACTCCTCGCTGATCTACCTGCTCGGCCTGTCCGCCAGCCAGTACGAGCTGGCCAAGTTCGGCCGCGGCGCGCTGAACCAGTACCAATCGCTGACCCCGATCCTGATCGCGGGTCTGTGCTACCTGATCATCACCATCCCGCTGTCCCGGCTGTCGGTGCTGCTGGAGCGCAAGTACGGCGGCGGGGCGCGGTCCAAGGCCGGACACGGAGGCGCGGCATGAGCGACGTCGTGATCGAGATCGCCGGACTGCACAAGTCCTTCGGGTCGCTGGAAGTGCTGCGCGGTGTCGACGTGCGGGTGGAGCGCGGCGAGGTGGTGTGCGTCATCGGGCCGTCCGGCTCCGGCAAGTCCACCCTGCTGCGCTGCGTGAACCTCCTGGAGGAGCCCACCGCGGGGACCGTCTCGGTGGACGGCGCCGAGCTGACCGACCCGGACGCCGACATCGACGCCGCGCGCCGCCGGATCGGGATGGTCTTCCAGCAGTTCAACCTGTTCTCGCACCTGTCCGTGCTGGACAACCTCACCGTCGCGCAGCGCAAGGTGCTCAAGCGGGACAAGCAGGAGGCCGAGCGCGTCGCGCGGGAGAACCTGGCGCGGGTCGGGCTCGCCGAGAAGGCCGATTCGATGCCCGCGCAGCTCTCCGGCGGCCAGCAGCAGCGCGTCGCGATCGCCCGCGCGCTGGCGATGAACCCGCAGGTGATGCTGTTCGACGAGCCGACCTCGGCGCTGGACCCCGAGCTGGTCGGCGACGTCCTCGGCGTGATGCGCCAGCTCGCCGACGAGGGCATGACGATGCTCGTGGTCACCCACGAGATGCAGTTCGCCCGCGAGGTCGCCGACCGGGTGCTGTTCATGGACGGCGGCGGCATCGTCGAGCAGGGCCCGCCCGCCGAGGTGATCGGCGCCCCGAAGCAGGAGCGGACGAAGACGTTCCTCGCCCGGGTCCTCGACCCGACGCACGCGGTGGAGTAGGCGGCGGGCGCCGTGGTTCCACGTGGAACCACGGCGCCCGCCGTTGGGCGACATGGTGGATTTCCGCCGCTCTTTCGGGTCGCGTCCGGCCGCACCGCGGTCCGGGGCTTGTCTAATCACCGGCGGAAGCGGCGCACGAGGCGTCGCTCACGTTCGAGGTGGGAGTCCCCATGCTTCGCAAGATCGCCGTCAGCGCCGCGCTCGCGGCCGGGTTCCTGGTCACCGCCGCCCCGGGCATCGCCGCCGCCGAGCCCACGTGGCGGTACGTGACCTCGGGTGGCCACTCATACGTGCACGCCGAGTGCAACAACCTCAAGCGGTTCAGCAACGTCACCGAATGCATGATCGTGAAGGTCGGCAACCGCGAGTACAAGCTCTACGTCCGATGACCCCGGGCCGAGCCGGGTGACGCTTTCCTGAGTGAGGGGCACCCTTGCCCGAGTAACCGGGACAGGGGTCCCCCTCACTCGGAACTCTTCCGGGTGACTGGTCCGATCGGTTGGACCCTGCCGATCGGTGAAACTCTCAGGGGCCGCCGCACGTCCGAACCGGTAGCGGTAGTCGATCGGCTACCGTTCGCGTGGAGCAGCGGGGCGGACATCCGGGGGTGCGGGCGTTGGTGGTCAGGCCGTGGGACAGCAGCACCGGTCCGACGTCCCTGGCGGAGCACCGGTTCGACGAGTCGCTGCGCCAGAGCCGCGGTGAGCGGCGCGCGACCCTGCCGCTGGACGTCCACTCGCCGCACTACGACGACGCCCGCGTGCTGCGCGGCGAGTACCTGACCCGGCGGCTGATCGAGTCGCTCGAGGAAGCCGGTGGCTGGCGGCCGTTCTCCCGCCGCACCGGGCAGCAGCCGGTGATCGTCATCGAGGACGCGGTGATCACCGGGCAGGTGGACCTGCGCGCGGCGGACCTGCCGTACCTGCTGGAGTTCGTCCGCTGCCGGTTCGAGACCACCCCGGACCTGCGGCAGGCGACGTTGGCCGGGCTGGTGCTGTGGCACTGCCGGTTCCCGGGGCTCAACGCGCGCAACCTCAACGCCGCCAACGACACCGTGCTGCGCGGCTGCACCAGCGTGGACGGCATCGTGGACCTGGCCGACGCCGACCTGGGCGGCTCGCTGCTGCTCAACGACAGCGAGCTGCGCAACCCCGGCGGCCGGGCGATCTACGCCGACCGGCTCTCGGTGTCCGGTGCGCTGCTGGCGCTGCGGTTGCGGACGGCGGGCGAGATCCGCATCCCCGGCGCGAAGGTCGGCGGCAACCTCACGATTTCCGGCGGCTCGCTGCGCAACCGCGGCCACTTCGCCATCAACGGCAACGGGATACAGATCGGCGGCAGCCTGCGCCTCGACGTCGACCCGCACACCGGTCGGGCGTTCACCACCGCCGGGCTGCTGTTCCTGCCCAGCGCGCACATCAGCGGCGACCTGCGGCTGCGCGACGCGGTGCTGGAACCGGGCGTGCCGCCGCCCAAGCGCGGCGAGTCCAAGTACGACGACCCGACCAGCACGCTGATCCTGGACCGGGGCAGCGTCCGGGGCGACATCCAGATCGACCAGAACTTCCGCAGCGGTGGCACCCTCCGGATGGTCAGCACGCACGTCGGCGGTGACCTGCGGATGTCCGGCGCGCACATCGACCTGAGCTGGTCGCGTTCGCAGTCGGCGTCGGTGGAGCAGCCGCTGCGGGCGCTGCACATCGACGGCGCCGAGATCCTCGGCAACCTGGAGGCCTCGCGGGTCGCGCTGCACGGGCAGCTGCGGATGATAGACGTCCACGTGCACGGCAGCTTCCAGCTCAACCACAGCACGGTGGTCGGTCCGCGCACGGACGCGGTGCTGGCCAGCCGCCTGCAAGTGGGCAGCAACCTGGAGTGCCGGGACGCCGACGTCCTCGGCAGCCTCCAGCTCCAGGGCGCCCGGTTCGGCGCGAACGTCGACCTGCGCGCCAGCCACCTCACCAAACCCGCCTGGCACCGGCACCGGATGGCCTACAAGCCGTCGGTGGACCTGCGCGCCGCGCACATCGAGCGCGACCTGGTGTGCGCGGCCAGCAACGTGCGGGCGTTCCGCGCCGAGGGCGAGATCCAGCTGCGCCGCGCGGAGGTCGGTCGGCAGGCCAACTTCTGGGGTTGCCAGCTCGGCGACGGCGGTTCCCGCAACGCGATCAACGCCTTCGGGCTGGTCGCCCAGGAGCTCACCCTGGTGCCGGGCGAGCCGCCGCTGGGCCGGATCATGCTGCGCCGCGCCCAGTGCGAGCTGCTGGCCGACAACGCCGAGCTGTGGCGGGCGCAGGGCGGCGTGGACGTCGAGGACTTCGGCTACGACAACTTCTCCGAGCCGGTGGAGCCGACCGACACCGCGCGGGTGCGGGAGCGGCTGGACTGGCTGCGCACCACCGGCGGCCGGTACCAGCCCGGCCCGTACGACCAGCTCGCGAAGGTGTTCCGGGGCAACGGCAACGAGGAGCACGCGGTCACGGTGCTGATCGAGAAGCAGCGCCGCCGCTACCAGGCCATCGCGGCGGCGACCCGGCCCGCGTTCCGCTGGCCGGTGCGGCTGTGGAGCATGCTGCAACTGGTGACGGTCAGCTACGGCTTCCGCCCGCTGCGCGCGCTGATCTGGCTGCTGCTGCTCACCGGGGCGGGCTCGACCTGGTTCAGCTTCCACGAGCTGCGCCCGATCAACGAGGAGGACCACCCGGTGTGGAACCCGTTCCTCTACACGGTCGACCAGCTCGTGCCGATCATCAACCTGGGCCACGACGTGATGTGGCAGGCGCACGGGAGCTCGCAGTGGATCACCGTGGTGCTCATCGCCGCGGGCTGGATCCTGGCCACGACGGTGGCGGCCGGCATCACCAGATCGCTGCGCCGGGAGGTGTAACTTCGCGCGGGATTCGGGTGATTCGTCCGATCCGGCGCTGCGGGACGTGCTAGTTCAGGAAGGTCCGCCTGACCAGGAGGTCCTCGTGCGCCTTCCCGCCCGCCTCACCGCCGCGGTCACCACCGCCGCCGCCGCGTCCGCGCTCCTCGCCCCGGCCGCCGCCGCCCAGGACACCTACGAGTACGTCGCGCTCGGCGATTCCGCCGCGGCCGGCCCGCTGATCCCGAACCCGGACCCGAACCTGCTGTGCCTGCGATCCCGGTCGAACTACCCGGGCGTGGCGGCCGACCTGCTCGGCGCCGCGCTCACCGACGTCACCTGCTCCGGGGCGGTGATCGACGACTTCAGCGGGCGGCAGCACGGTTTCCTCGCCCCGCAGTACGACGCGCTGTCGGCGACCACCGACCTGGTCACCGTCACCATCGGCGGCAACGACGCCGAGCTGGTGCAGGCCGCGATCTCCTGCATCAACCTGCTGCCGGAACCGATCGGCCGGTCCTGCGCGGACCGCTTCACCGCGGGCGGCCGGGACGAGCTGGCGGCGCGGATCGCCGCCGTGGAGCCGGAGTTCGACGCCGCGCTGCGCACCATCCGGCAGCGCTCGCCGCAGGCGCACGTCGTGGTGGTCGGCTACGGCACCTACATCCGCCCCGGCGGCTGCTACCCGAAGCAGCCGATCTGGGGCCGCGACGCCACCTACGTCCAGCAGGCGGTGGACGGGATCAGCGCGATGCTGGCCGAGGTGTCCGCCCGGCACGGGGCCACCTTCGTCGACATCGGGCCGATGAGCGTCGGCCACGACGTGTGCGCCCCGATCGGCGAGAAGTGGTTCGAAGGGGTGCTGCCCACCTCGCCCGCCGCGCCGCTGCACCCCAACGAGGCTGGGATGCGCGCGTTCGGCGAGGCCGTCGCCGCCGCCGTCGAGGCCACCACACCCGCCCCGGCCACCTAGCCGCGCGGCGGACGACGGCGCCCCCGCCGGTGGAGGGCAGGGGCGCCGTCGCCGCGTCGTCAGCGGGTGCCGCAGAGGGCGTTCTCGACGAGGTCCGCGGCGTGGTCGCCCGTCACGGGCGGGGCGCCTTCCTCGGGCAGCATGGAGTCGGTGTTGATGGTGACCATCACGCTGCGGCTGCCGTCCTCGGTGACGCCGTTGCGGGTCATGAAGCCCGGGATGTCGCCGCCGTGCGACCAGAAACCGCCGCACTCGTTGGGCGACCACATCAGGCCGAGGCCGTAGCGGGCACCGGGCCACACGACGTCGAACATCTCGGCGCGCACGGTCTTCTTCATCTCGGCGAGCTCGGCGGGGCGCAGCACCTCCCCGCGCATCAGGGCCTGCAGGAACCGGTTGCCGTCCTCGGTGGTGCTGATGATCTCACCGGCCGCCCCGGCCCAGGACGGGTTGAGCGCCGTGGCGTCGATCTGCGGGCCGTAGGTGGGGTTCGGCGAGGTCATGTCGTCGGGGAAGCGCTCGTAGCCGACGGCGTGCGGGGCGGGCAGGAACGGGAATTCGCCGGGGATGTAGGTGTCGTGCAGGCCGAGCGGCTCGATGATGCGCTCCCGCGTCTCCTGCGCCCACTCGTTGCCGGTGACCGACTCGATGACCATCCCGGCCAGGATGTAGTTCGTGTTGGAGTAGGCCCAGGAGGTGCCGGGGGCGAACTGGGGCTCCTGGCGCATCGCCAACTCGACGAGCTGCTCCGGCTCGAAGCTGGTGAACCGCTCCCGCAGGAAGCCTTCCTGCTCGAACATGTCGGTCATCCCGTTGATGAACTCGGGCAGCCCGCTGGTGTGCTGGAGCAGCTGCCGCACGGTGATCGCGCGGCCGTCGTTGCCGTTGCCGGTGACGACCCCGGGCAGCCACTTCGCCACGGGGTCCTCCAGCGAGAGCTTGCCCTCGCCGACCAGTTGCAGCAGGGTCGTGGCCACGAACGTCTTGGTGTAGCTGCCGATCCGGAACTTGGCGTCCCACGGGACCGGGGTGCCGGTCGTGGTGTTGCCGACGCCGCTGCGCACCTTGATCTCGCCGCGCGGGGTGTCGAGCTCGGCCAGCACGCCGGGAGCGCCCTGGACCAGCAGTGCGTCGGCGTCGCGCTGCATGGTGTCGGCCTGGGGGGTGGCCTGGGCGAGCCCGGCCATCATGGTGCTCTGCGCGGTGACGATCATCAGGGCGGCTGCTACGAAAGTTCGCTTCATGGGGAGGAACACTAGGTTCGCCGAGCACGGTGGGTCGTCGCCCCGGAACGGGATCTTCGGCTACCCCTCGGAGGTAGCCGCGGATACCCCCGGAGGTGGGTCCGCGCGGGGGAGGCGCTCACCTAACGTGAGCCCATGCCCGCGAATCCCCGAACCACCGCGGCCGACGTGCTGCTCGCGGTGCTGCTGACCGCGTTGGCCGTCGTCACGCAGGCGGGCTCGCCCGCCCCGGAACCGGACTGGTCGGCGTACGTGCTCGCCGCGCTGACCGCCGCGCCGGTCGCGCTGCGGCAGACCGCTCCGGTGCTGACGCTGCTGGTCATCCTGGCCGCGACCACCGCGAGCGGCCTGCTCGGCCACGGCCTGACCAACGTCGGGATCGGCTCGCTGATCGGGCTGTTCTCGGTCGCCATCCTGCGTTCCAGGCCGGTGGCCGCGGCCATGTGGGCGCTGTCCTTCGCCGTGATCCTGTTCAACGGCTTCCACTCCGTGCCCGAGGTCGTCTGGACGCACGGCCTGATGGCCGGGGTGGCGCTGGCCGGTGTCTGGATGCTCGGCGACAGCACGAAGCGCTGGTCGCAGCGCGCCGAACGGGCCGCCGAGGAGGCGGCGCAGGCGGTCGCCAACGAGCGGGTGCGCATCGGCCGGGAGCTGCACGACATCGTCGCGCACCACATGTCGGTGATCTCGTTGCAGGCCGGGCTCGCCAAGTACGTCATCGACACCGATCCGCCGACCGCGGTGCGGGCGATCGACACCGTCGGGGACACCAGCCGCGAAGCGCTCACCGAACTGCGTCGGCTGCTCGACGTGCTGCGGGTGGACGACGACGCGTCCGAGCCGGACCACGCCTACCACCCGCAACCGGGGCTGGCGTCGCTGGACGAGCTCGTGGAGCGGACCCGCGGCGCCGGGTTGCGGGTCGACCTGGTGACCACCGGGCAGCCCCGCGACCTCCCGGCGGGACCCGATCTGTGCGCCTACCGCATCGCCCAGGAGTCGTTGACCAACGTGCTCAAGCACGCGGGACCGGCCAGCGCGCGGATCGAGCTCGATTACGGTGAGCGGATGCTCACCCTGGAAGTGACCGACGACGGTGCCGCACCCGCGAAGTCCAGGACTTCCCCCCAGTCGCACGGGATTCGCGGGATGCGGGAGCGCGCGGAGCTCTACGGCGGCGCGCTCACCGCCGGGCCGCTGGCGTCCGGGGGGTTCGGCGTGGTGCTGCGCTTGCCGATCGACGAGGTGGGGAAGGCATGAACATCCGCGTGCTGGTCGCCGACGACCAGGACCTGATCCGCGCCGGCCTCGTCGCGCTGCTCACGGCCGCCCCGGGCCTGGAGGTCGCGGGCGAGGCCGCCGACGGCGCCCAGGCGGTGCGGGTGGCCGCCGAGACCCGTCCGGACGTGATCCTGATGGACATCAAGATGCCCGGCGTGGACGGGATCAGCGCGACGCACCAGATCCTCCAGGCGCACCAGGAGGACCCGCCGCGGGTGATCGTGCTGACCACCTTCGACCTGCCGGAGTACGTCTACACCGCGTTGGGCGAAGGCGCCGCGGGGTTCCTGCTCAAGGACACCCCGCCGGATCGGATCATCACCGCGGTGCACGCGATCGCGGCGGGCGACGTGCTGATCTCGCCGCACATCACCTACCAGCTGGTCGAGACCTACGCCCAGCACCACCACCGCGCCACGGCCGTCGAGGACTCCGCGCTGCGGGCCCTGACCGCGCGGGAGACCGAGGTGCTGCGCCTGGTCGGCAACGGGCTCACCAACGCGCAGATCGCCCGGCGGCTGGTGCTCAGCGAGGCGACGGTCAAGACCCACGTCAAGCGGATGATGGGCAAGCTGCACCTCACCAGCCGCGCCCAGGCCGTCGTCGTGGCCTACGAGACCGGCCTGATCGTCGCCGCAGCGAACGCCCCTCACCCGAACGTGAAGTGAGTGAGGGGCACCCTTGCCCAAGTTACTCGGACAAGGGGGCCCTCACCTGGTTCCCGGACCGGTGACGGCGGCGGCTGCCGAATGGCCGCGCGCGGAATCGGACAACGAGGGGTTGATCCCCCATCGGGGTGGCGGCAGGATGAACCGTCCGGAATCCGCGGGGCCGGCTGGGGGGTCTCCTCGCGATCGTGTTCTGTTCGCGGCCTGGTGGGGTGGAGGCGCATGGGCATCTTCGATCGGCTCAATCCTGGTTCCGAACCGCCCGCCGGCGGCGGGGGAGGTGAGATCCAGGTCGATCCCGCGAAGCTGACGCAGATCTCCGGCGCGGCCGGGGACGTCGCGGGCGGGGTCCGGTCGGGCGGCACGCACGCCGAGGAGGGTTCGGGCGCGGCGTCGCGGGCGCTCGGCGGCGCGGACTTCGCGCTGGGGGACGCGCTCGCGAAGACCTCCGAGACGTGGGGGACGCAGATCGGCACGCTGGAACTGGCCTGCACCAAGATCGCCGACTCGCTGGCGGCCACGGCGAAGGACCACGAGTACACCGAGGCCGAGAACGAGATGTCGATGGCCGAGATCGCCCAGCACTTCGAGTGAGGTAGTCGATGCTGTCCTACGAATCCGTCTACAACGCGCCGGTGGACGAGCTCAAGGCCGCCGTCGACGCCTGGAGCGAGCAGATCGGCAAGCTCAAGTCCCTCGAAGCCGACATGAACGAGACCGTGCTGATGCCCGTGCAGACCTGCGGGTGGACCGGGCAGGACGCCTCGGCGGCCATCTCCTTCATCGACCAGACCTCGCAGGAGTTCGCCGACGCGGTCGAGCAGGCCACCGGGATCCGCGACATCCTCCAGGAGGCCCACGACGCGATCCGCACGGCCAAGGAGCGGCTGCACACCATCGCCGAGACGGAGGCGCCGGACAAGGGCCTGAAGGTCAGCGGCTCCGGCGAGGTCGAGGCCGACAGCTGGATCCCCGGCTCCGACTGGTGGAACGAGGAGGAGATCCAGCAGATCTCGCTGGAGATCGACCGCGCCCGGGTCAACGCCACCGAGGCCGACGACAACGCCGCCGCCGCGCTGCGCCGCAACGTCGCCGAGGACCACGACTTCAACGCGCCGACCCACCAGACCCTCGCCGAGGCCGAGGCCGCGATCAGCGAGGGCCGGTTCAACAAGGCCGAGAAGCTGATGTTCGACGAGATGATGCGCAACGTCAACAGCGACGAGGTCAAGGAGATGCGGGAGAACCTCGACTCCAAGCTCACCACGCCCGAGGCGTTCCTGGACTGGTTCAACCAGGTCAAGACCGGCGCGGAGTGGGACCACAAACCGATCCTGGAGGAGGAGCTCGGGCTGGAGGTGCAGCAGGAGTACAACCTCAAGATCCCGGGCGATCCGGAGGGCCGCTCGGTCAGCTACGACATGTGGTCCAACATCCACTACGGTTACGTCGGCGCCGCGGCGGGTTTCGACGCCGAGACGCTGATCCAGGGCGCGTCGATCAGCGAGGGCGCGACCGGCCGGGACGACGCGGGCGACCAGGTCACCATGCGCGCCGGGATCGAGCTGTACGAGAAGTACGGCGACGACCTGACGCAGGAGCAGTTCCACCAGGAGATGATCAAGACCATCGACGAGATGGAGGACCAGGGGGCGCCCCAGGTCGACGAGTGGGAAGCGCGGAAGTACGAGTGATGCGCCGGATCTGGTGGATCGTCCTCGGGGTCGTCGTGCTGCTCGTCGTCGGGCTCGCCGCGTGGGCCGTGCCGCTGCTCGCCCAGGGGCGCGCCGACGTCCCGGCCCGGCGGTTGGTGGTCGCGACGCCCGCCGCGCCCGGGGACTGGCGGGTGACCTCGGACGAGCTCCGCGCGGGCCCCGAGCTGACCGGGCTCGACGAGCGGTGGTCGCGGGTGTGGGAGCGGCCCGACGGCGCGGACGTGCAGCAGGCCGCGCTCCGGTTCTCCTCGCCGCTGTGGGCCGCGCGGGCGTTCGGCGGCGACGATCCGGCGCAGCAGCAGGCGGAGTTCTTCGACGCGGTCGACGAGCTGCCGGTCGAGCCGGACACGGGTGCCGACGAGGCGGCGGTGTTCTGCGGCCGGGAGTTCGCCCGGGGCGACGGCTGCGCGAGCTGGTTCGTGTGGCTGCGCTACGGCCAGTACGTCATCTCGCTGACCGCTGATGACTTGACCGCCGACGACGACGCCCCGGGCGACCGGCTGCCCGGGTGGCTCGCCGACACCGTCGCCGAGGCCGACCGCGCGGTCACCGGCGCCCTGCGCTGAGGTCCGGGCCGGCCTCGGCGCCGAGCAGGGTGGTGAGCCGGGGCGAGTAGCTGCGGTCCAGGACCAGCGAGGCCGCGCCGACCGCGCCCGCGTGCTCGCCGATCAGCGCGGTCTGCACCCGCACCGGGCGGACCTCCGGCGCCCACACCTGGGCGTCGAGGACGGCGGCGACCCGGTCGCGGACGAGGTCGCCGACGTGGCGCAGCGCCGGTCCGCCGAGCACCACCCGGTCCACGTCGAGCACCCCGACCACCGCGGCCAGCGAGCGGCCGAGCCGGGTGGCGGCCTGCCGCAGCACCTTCACCGCGTCGGCCTCGCCCGCGGCGGCGCGGCGGCACAGCCGCGCGTAGGACTCGGCGACCGGACCGCCGTCCCCGCCGCCGGAATCGGCGACGATGGCGCGCATCGAGCAGTACGCCTCCAGGCAACCGCGCCGACCGCAGTGGCACAGCCGGGTGCCGCCCGCGGGCACGTGCCCGATCTCGCCCGCGTTGCCGCTGACCCCGCGGTGCGCCCGGTCGGCGAGCACCACGCCGAGCCCGACCCCCGAGCCGAGGTAGGCGTAGGCGAACGAGCCGGCGCGCTGCTCGCCCCCGGCCCAGCGTTCGCCGATCGCCGCGGCGGTCGCGTCGTTGTCCATCACCACCGGCAGCCCGGTCCGCTCCGACACCGCGTCGGCCAGCGGGACCGCGGGCCAGCCGGTGAGGTTCGGTGGGGACAGCACGGTGCGCTGCGCGGCGTCCAGCGGGCCGGGCACGGCGAGCCCGGCGCCGAGCACTTCGTCCGGGTCGACGCGGGAGACGAGCTGCTTGCAGGTCCGCGCCAGCGCGCTGATCACGGCGGCGGGTTCGGCGCCGGCGGGCACCCGCCTGCTCGCGGTGTGCCGCACGCCGCCCGCCAGGTCCAGCAGCACGCCGGTGATCCGTTCCGGGTCCAGGTGCAGCCCGACCGCCGAGCAAGCCTCGGGCACCACTTGGAGCAGCACCCGCCGCTTGCCGCCGGTGGACGGCGCGTGCCCGCTCTCGCTGACCAGCCCGTCGGCGATCAGGGCGCGCACGATGTTGGACATGGTCTGCGCGGTGAGCCCGGTGCGCTGGGCGAGTTCGACCCGGCTGACGCCGCCGCCGCGGCGGATCGCGTCGAGCACCACCGCCCGGTTGAACCCGCCCACTCGGGGGAGATTGGTGCCCTGCCACGACTCCTCCGCCATCGGCGCTCCTCATCCGGTGGGCGACACGTTGACTTGGTTCAACTAATGGAATTAACGTGCTCGAAGAGTGTGATCCGGGTCTCAGGTCAGGCGCAACCACCGGAGGACCGCAATGCGTCGAAGAACCGCTCTGCTGCTCGCCGGACTGCTGGCGCTGCCGCTCGCCGCGTGCGGGGGCGGCGCCGCCGCCGACCCCGACACCATCACCGTCGCCTACCACCGCTACGGCAACATCCAATCCGTCGAAACCTGGATGCAGCGCGTCAAAGCCCAGTACGAGCAGGCGAATCCGGGCAAGCACGTCAAGCTCGACCCGGTGGTGGCCCCGGAGAGCGAGTACCTCTCCAAGCTCCAGCTCCGGATGCGCTCGCCGTCCACCGCGCCCGACGTGCTCTACGAGGACAGCTTCAGCATCAACTCCGACGTCGCCGCCGGGTACCTCGCCCCGCTGGACGAGCGGCTCGCGCAGTGGCCCGACTGGGACCAGTACATCGAGACCACCAAGCAGGCCGGGCGCGCCGCGGACGGGCGGATCTACGGGGTTCCGCTGGACACCGACACCCGCGGCCTCTGGTACAACCGCGAGCTGTTCGCCGACGCCGGGCTGCCGACCGACTGGCGGCCCCGCACCTGGGCCGACGTGCTCGACGCCGCGCGCCGGATCACCCAGCGGCATCCCGACGTCATCGGCCTCGACCTGGCGCTGGGCAAGTCCGAGGGCGAGTCGGTGAGCATGCAGACGGTGGAGATGCTGCTCTACGGCACGCCCACCGGCACCCTCTACGACGAGCGGGCGGGCAAGTGGATCGCGCCCAGCGCCGGGTTCACCGACGCCATGCGGTTCCTGTCCACCGCGATCGGCGAGGGCCTGACGCAGAGCAAGGCGCAGATCGCCGACGCCCAGTACGACAAGCGGCTGCGCGATGAACTGGCCCGGCAGGGCAAAGTCGCGATCCGGCTCGACGGCAGCTTCGCCTCCGGCAACTGGGAGAACGCGGGCTGGACCGACTGGCATCGCACCATGTCCGCCGCGCCGATGCCCACCCAGCACGGCCAGCCGCCGGGAACGGTGACGCTCTCCGGCGGGTGGACGCTGGCGATGAGCGCGTCCGGGCAGAAGAAGGACGCCGCGTTCGAGTTCATCAAGCAGGCCATGACCGAGGACAACGTCGTCCAGTACGCGCTGGCCAGCGGCAACCTGCCCGCCCGGGCCGACGCCGCCGCCGACCCCCGCATCGCCGAGTCCAACCCGCTCAACCCGTTCTGGATCGGTCTGCTCGGCAACACCCACTACCGGCCCGCGCTGCCGGAATACCCCAAGGTGTCGGAGGAGATCCAGCGGTCGGTGCTCGACGTGGTCGGCGGCGCACCGCCGGAGCAGGTAGGCGACGAATGGTCGCGCCGGGTCGCCGAGATCGTCGATCCGGCCAACACCCGCGCCGGCTGATGATCGCGCTCGCCGGCCGGTTGCGGTGGTTGCCGCCGATGCTCCCGGCGCTGCTGCTGCTCGGGTTGTTCGTGGCCGGGCCGATCCTGTGGAGCGGCTACATCTCGCTGACCAACGCGGCGCTGACCGGGGCGGCGGCCACCGACCCGGAGTTCGTCGGGCTGGAGAACTTCCGGCGGCTGTTCACCGATCCGGAGCTGTGGCGCTCGGTGTGGCTGACCGTGGTGTTCGTCGCGGGTTCGGCGGTGTTCGGGCAGAACCTGCTCGGCCTGGGCATCGCGCTGCTCACCCGGCACCGCAACCGGTTCATCAGCGGCGCGGTGGGCACCGTGGTGGTCTCGGCGTGGGTGCTGCCGGAACTGGTGGCGGCGTTCGCCGTCTACGCGTTCCTCAACCCCGACGGCACGCTGAACGCGCTGCTGGCCTCGTTCGGGCTGGACGGCCAGCAGTGGTTGTTCACGGCGCCGATGCTGGCGGTGGTCCTGGCGAACGTGTGGCGCGGCACCGCGTTCTCGATGCTGGTCTACCAGGCCGCGCTCGCCGAGGTGCCCGGCGATCTGACCGAGGCGGCGCAGGTGGACGGCGCGGGTTCGGTGCGGCGGTTCTGGCACGTGGTGCTGCCGGTGATCCGCCGGTCGGTGCTGACCAACCTGATGCTCATCACGTTGCAGACCATCGGGGTGTTCACGCTGATCTACGTGCTCACCGCGGGCAGCCTCGACGGCGCCACCCGCACGCTGCCGCTGCTGATGTACGAGCAGGCCTTCGAGCTGGACGAGATCGGTTACGCCGCCGCGAGTTCGCTGGTGCTGCTGGGCATCGGCGCGCTGTTCGCGGTGGTGTACGCGGCGACGCTGGAGGAGAAGTGATCCCGTCGGTGACCGCCGCGCGCCGGCGCACGGCGTCGGCCGTGGTGAACCTGGTGCTGGCCGCGATCGGCCTGGTGTTCCTGGCCCCGCTGCTGTGGCTGCTCACGGCCGCCTTTGACGCCGACGCGCCGCTGGCCGCCCGGCCGCCGCGGGAGCTGACGCTGGACAACTTCGCCCGGGTGCTCACCTGGGACGTCAGCCTCGGCCCGGTGCTGAACGGGCTGCTGATGTGCGGCGGCGCGGCGCTGGTCGCGGTCTCGGCGGCGGTGCTGTGCGCCTACCCGCTGTCGCGCTACCAGCTCCGGTTCCGGCGGCCGTTCCTCTACGCCGTGCTGTTCGCCTCCGGGCTGCCGATGACGGCGGTGATGGTGCCGGTGTACAGCATGTTCGTCCGGCTGCACCTGATCGACTCGATGGCGGGCACCGCGCTGTTCCTGGCCGCGACCTCGCTGCCGATCGCGATCTGGATGACGAAGAACTTCATGGACGGCGTGCCGATCGCGCTGGAGGAGGCGGCGTGGGTCGACGGCGCGTCCGGGATGCAGGCGCTGCGGCGGATCGTGTTGCCGCTGGTGCTGCCCGGGCTGAGCGTGGTCACCATCTTCACGTTCATCACGGCGTGGGGGAACTTCTACGTGCCGTTCGTGCTGCTGCTCGACCCGGCCAAGCAGCCCGCCTCGGTCGGCGTCCACACGTTCTTCGGCCAGGGCGGGCTCATCGCCTACGGCGAGCTCGCGGCCTACTCGCTGGTCTACACGGCGCCGGTGGTGCTGCTCTACCTGCTCGTCAGCCGGGCCCTCGGCGGCGCCTTCGCCCTCTCCGGCGCCATCAAGTGACCCGTTCCTGGTGAGGGGCACCCTGTACCCCATGACGTGGTACAGGGTGCCCCTCACTCACCACCCGACCGAGCGCCACACCACCCGCCCTCACCCGCCCGGGAGCTGAGTGAGGGGCACCCTTGCCCAAGTAACTCGGGCAAGGGTGCCCCTCACTCAAGGCGCATTCGGGTGACGGGCCGGATCAGCGGCCTCGGCCTTGCTGGTCTGGGCGGTGGTCCGCCCGCGCTCGCAGGTCGCGTCCGGGGCGACCTCGACGAGGGCGAGGGCGCTCGGCGGGCCGACCCGGTGAAAAGCCCCGTAGCTGACATTTGTCATCGCGGTAGTTGACCGAAAGCGGTACCAGGGTGGGGTGTCGCCTGATCGAATGACCTCGTGATCACCAAGGGTCACCTTGAGGATTGAGGGGGTTCGATGCGCAAGGCGACGCTGACCACGGCGGTCGCGGTCGCGGTCGGGGCGCTGGTGGGCTCGGCCGCACCGGTGCTCGCCGCGCCCGCCGACGCGCCGTTCGAGGTGCCGGAGCGGTACGCGAAGCAGCGGATCGAGTGGGCGCCCTGCCTGCCCGATCCGCTGCCGCCCGGACTGCCGCCGGGCTCGGAACGGCTGGAGTGCGGGACGTTCACCGCGCCGATGGACTGGCACGACCCGGAATCCGGCGAGGACGTCACGATCGCGGTGAGTCGGCTGGCCGCGCCGGGCGGGGACGGCCGCGCGCTGTTCACCAACCCCGGCGGACCCGGCGGCGCGGGCCTGTCCATGCCGCTCGCGCTGCTCCAGATGGGCCGCACCGACCTGCTGGCGAACTTCGACGTCTACGGCATCGACGTGCGCGGCACCGGGGCGAGCAGCACGGTGTCCTGCGGCCCGCAGGAGTACTCGCCGCTGGACCTGAAGGACCGCAGCCCGGACAACATCCGCGCGGTGCTCGGGATGGTCGAGGGCCTCGCGCGCGACTGCCAGGAGCACAGCGGTGAGCTCGGCCGCCACGTCACCACCGAGCAGACCGTCGCCGACCTCGACCTGCTGCGCCTGGTCGAGCAGCGCGAGCAGGTGAGCTGGTACGGCATCTCGGGCGGCACCTGGCTCGGCGCCTACTACGCGACGTACTTCCCGGACTCGGTGGAGCGCGCGGTGCTGGACTCCAACACCCAGTTCACCGGGAGCTGGCAGCAGGTCTTCGGCTGGCAGCCGCTGGCCATCGAACGGCGCTGGCGGGAGGACCTGCGGCCGTGGCTGGCCGAGGGCGACCACGCCTACGGACTCGGCGCGACCCCGGAGGCCGTGCAGGCCACCGTCGACCGCGTCCGGGCGGAGCTCAAGGCGAACCCCATCCCGACGCCGAACGGGCCGCTCGACCACAACGTCGTCGACAACCTGCTGGTGCAGTCGCTCTACAGCAAGAGCAGCTTCGACACCTACGGCCGGACGATGGCCGAGCTCGCCGCCGGGGCGCCGTCGGAGCAGGCGGTGTCGGCGCTGGTGGCGACCCGGAGCCGGCAGCTACCGATGCAGGCCGACCCGGCCGACTCGATGTCCGCCACGTTCTACTCGATCCGCTGCAACGACACCGCCTACCGCGGCGGGCCGGGCTGGGCCGTGGCCAACTCCGAGATCCAGGGCCGGATGTTCCCCACCTACGGCTACCACACGATCAGCCAGCCGTGCGCCTACTGGGACCGCCCCGACGTGCAGCTGAAGCGGCCGAGCGGGGAGGGCGTGGTCCCGGTGCTGATGCTCCAGTCGGAGAACGACATGGCCACCGCCACCGAGGGCGCGAAGATCGCGCACCACCAGTTCGAGGGCTCCCGCATGGTGCTGGTCCGCGACGAGGGCGACCACGGGGTCTACGGGATCGGCAACACCTGCGTCGACGACGCGGTGGAGCGCTACCTGATCGACGGCGTGGTGCCCGAGCAAGACCTCACCTGCCAGGGCACCGGACTCCCCGAGCCGGGCGCGATCAGCGCTTTCGGGGAGGGGCGGGCAAGTATCTGGGAAAACCTGGAGCACTTCTCCGACGTCATGCGGTGATCGCGCTGTTTCGGACTCGCCCTGCTGAGCGGTGCGGGTAGCGGAACCTCAGCGGCCTGCTCGCTCCGGGCGCCCTTCCTGATGTACAACCACGTACACGGCGTCAGGGCGTCCTCGCGAGAAGGCCGCTGAGAACCCGCAGCGGTGCGAGCTGCGAGGGTGGGGCAAAGCGGAAGCGGCTGACGCCGCTTGCCTGACGGTGGTCCCGGTGGCGCGTGCGTGGTGCGGCCGGTGGTTTCGTCCGGTGATCTTCGTGGAGTGAGGGGCACCCTTGTCCAAGTATGTTGGGCAAGGGTGCCCACTCATTCAACTTTCGAGTGAGCGGCGGGTTCCGGGTGGCCGGGCGCGTTGGCCGCCGGTCGTGGTGAGGGCGGGTGGGTCGCGCACCGCCCGGGTCGTTCGGCTTCGTCCTCGGTCGTGGTACCCGCCGGGAGCCCCGCCTCCGGGAGGGCCGTCTCCGGCAGGTCTGTCTCCGGGAGGCCCGGAGACGGGCTGTCGCGGGTCGGTGGTCGACTAGCGGGTCCGGGGTCCTCCGTCCAGCTCGTCGATCCACTCGTCCGGCGTGCGGCGGTCGTCGTCCGCGTCGAACACCTCGTCGGCGTCGGAGCGCAGTGCGACGAACAGCGCGGCGATCGCGATCAGCGTCAGCATCAGCAGTGCCAGTGAAGCCACGGCACACCCCCCATCCGCCCCGGACGGGTCCGCCGTTCGGCGGGCCGGCGGGACACCGCCAGTGTCCGCCGAGTCGCTGGTCAGGAGCATTCCCCCACACCAGCGGCGGAACCGCGGCAAGATCGCCGGTGGCCGGACGCGAGAACGGCGCTCCCCCGAAAGGACTTCACCTTCCCTGGGGGAACGCCGCACGATCGCGCACGATTCGCCGTTCAGCACTGCGGGCAGGTGGCCCGGGCTGCTTCCCACGTTGCCGCCCGAAGACCACCTGCCCGAGTGTCGCCCGGTCAGTTACCGAGACGCTGTTTCAAGGCCACGAGCTCGTCGCGCATGGAGCTGGGCAGCGCGTCGCCGATGGTGTCGAACCACTCGTCGATCAGCGGCAGCTCCGCCTTCCACTCCTCGACGTCGACCTTGAGGGACTCATCCACGTCCGAAGCCGGGGTGTCCAACCCGGAGAGGTCCAGGGAGTCGGCGGACGGGACCATGCCGACCGGGGTCTCGGCGGCGGTCGCCCGGCCCTCGATCCGCTCCACGATCCACTTCAGCACGCGGCCGTTCTCGCCGAACCCGGGCCACAGGAACCGCTTGTCGTCACCGCGGCGGAACCAGTTGACGTAGAAGATCCGGGGCAGCTTGGCGGAGTCGGCCGCCTTGCCGATGTTCACCCAGTGCTGGAAGTAGTCGCCGACGTTGTAGCCGATGAACGGCAGCATCGCCATCGGGTCGCGGCGCACCTCGCCGACCTTGCCCGCCGCGGCGGCGGTCTTCTCCGACGACAGGGTGGCGCCCATGAACACGCCGTGCTGCCAGTCGAACGACTCGTTGACCAGCGGGATCGTCGTCTTGCGCCGGCCGCCGAACAGGATCGCCGAGATCGGCACGCCCTTCGGGTCGTCCCACTCCGGCGCCAGGATCGGGCACTGCGACATCGGCGTGCAGTAGCGGGAGTTCGGGTGCGCGGCGGGCTCGTCGGACTCCGGCGTCCAGTCCCGGCCCTTCCAGTCGGTGAGGTGCTCGGGCTGGCCCTCCATCTCCTCCCACCAGACGTCGCCCTCGTCGGTCAGCGCGACGTTGGTGAACAGCGAGTTGCCCTGCTCGATGGTGCGCATCGCGTTCGGGTTGGTCTTCCAGTTGGTGCCCGGCGCGACGCCGAAGAAACCGGCCTCCGGGTTCACCGCGTAGAGCCGCCCGTCCTCGCCGAAGCGCATCCAGGCGATGTCGTCACCCAGGGTCTCCACCTTCCAGCCGGGGATGGTCGGCTGGAGCATGGCGAGGTTGGTCTTGCCGCACGCCGACGGGAACGCGGCGGCGACGTAGTAGACCTTGTTCTCCGGCGAGATGAGCTTGAGGATGAGCATGTGCTCGGCGAGCCAGCCCTCGTCCCGGGCCATCGCCGAGGCGATCCGCAGCGAGTAGCACTTCTTGCCGAGCAGCGCGTTCCCGCCGTAGCCGGAGCCGAAGCTCCAGATCATCCGCTCCTCGGGGAAGTGGGTGATGTACTTGGTGTCGTTGCAGGGCCACGGCACGTCCTGCTCGCCGGGCTCCAGCGGGGCGCCGACCGAGTGCAGCGCGGGCACGAAGTCGCCGTCGTCGCCGAGCCGCTCCAGCGCCGCGCTGCCCATCCGGGTCATGATCCGCATCGAGGCCACGACGTACTCGGAGTCGCTGATCTCCACGCCGAGCTTGGGCTCGTCGGCGTCCAGCGGGCCCATGCAGAACGGGATCACGTACATCGTCCGGCCACGCATGCAGCCCCGGTAGAGCTCGGTCATGATGGCCTTCATCTCGGCCGGGTCCATCCAGTTGTTGGTGACCCCCGAGTCCTTCTCCTCGCGGGAGCAGATGAAGGTCCGCTCCTCGACCCGCGCCACGTCGCTGGGGTCGGAGGCCGCGTGGAAGGAGTTCGGCTTGTCCGCCAGCCGGGTGAAGGTGCCCGCGGCTACCAGCCGGTCGGTCATGCGCTGCCATTCGGCGTCGGAGCCGTCGCACCACACCACCTGGTCCGGGGTGGTGAGCTCGGCGACCTCGCGCACCCACGACAGCAGCCGTTCGTGCGTGGTCGGTGCCTGGTCGAGACCGGGGATGGTCAATGCCGTCATCTCGTCGTGTCTCCTGACTGGGCGCCACAGCCCGGATTTTCGACGTCGGTCTCCCGACGTCTTGAGGGAATGCTCCGCCCGGCCCGAAGGCCGAGTGGATTGGGAAGGGATGCACCGAGGTTAACGGGGAAGGCGCCGCACAACGGAGATCGGAGTTGTTCCATCTCTCACAGGAACGATAAGGGAATCGATTCAGAACCGGACAGGGCAATGGTCTGGACGAAATCCCGCCGGAGTCTCCGGCGGGCCATGCAAGGATTTCCGGCAATTCGGTCCCGGAGCCGGAGGGGTATGCGTGGTGACCCGCGGTGGTGAGCGCGGGTCATCGCGCGCTCAAACCCCCGATGGCCTGGAATTCGATGGGATTTCCGGATTACTCCGGGTGGAAAGGGAAACTCAGTTCCACGCGGAGTCGGAAGGCGCACCGGAAGCGGCGGAGGTGCCCGCGGCTCCGCCCGCGGCCGGGGCGGGCGGCGGCTCCTCGTCGAACGTCCAGGCGGCGTCGTCGGTGGCGGCGGTGAGCCGGTCCGGGGTGTAGCTGCCGGACTGGTCCATGCTGCCCTGTTCGATGACCCGCCACTCGCCGTCGCCGGAGTGGTGGGAGATCGTCACCCCGCCGGCCTGGTCGATCTCGACCACCTGGTCGGCCGAGCCGTCGCCGTCGATGTCGGTGACCAGCATGGTGCCCTGCTCGTTCTGCACCACGGCGGTGTCGGCGATGCCGTCGGAGTTGGTGTCCTCGGTGGCCGGGCCGACCTGCACGTCGCCCTGCGGGGTGTCGAGCACCATCGACTGCTCGCCGCCGCCCTGGTCGCCGCCGTGCTGCTGCGGGGCCTCGCCGGTCCAGTGGCCGCTCGCCCCGTCGTACCGGGCCTGGCTGACGACCTGGCCTTCGGCGCCGATCGTCTGCATCACGTCGGCCTGCCCGTCGGCGTTCTCGTCGATGTAGGCGACGTAGCCGGTGTCGGTCATCACCGCGACGGTCTCGTCGATGCCGTTGCCGTCCAGGTCGTAGTTGGCCTCGGCGGTGTACTCCTCGCCTTCGACGGTGATGGTGAGATCACCATTGCCGGCGCCGGTCTCCTCGATGTACACGTGCGGCCCCCTCGCGTAGCGGTCACTTGTCGATGAGATGCAGCGTAGGGCTCCCCGGTTCCACCCGACCAGGGGTTCGATCAGAGGTCAGTCGCGTTCGACGGCTTCGGCTTCGCGCGCCTTCAGCAGGCCGTCGATGATCCGGTCGTGCTGCTCCTGCGACGAGGCGACCAGTTCGATGCTGCGCTCGCCGTCCTTGATCAGCACCTTGCGGTTCTTGTTGGTCTGCACCCACATCCGGGCGAGCTGGCACACGGCGATCAGGACGGTGGAGTTCGCCAGCGTGACGACCAGCGTCCCCAGCTCGGTCGCCGCGCCCTTGGCGCCCTCCGGCGCGGGCGGCCCGTCCGGGATCGCCACGTCCTCGACGTCCAGGGCGAGCAGGTCGGCCCGCAGCCGCCGGGTCAGGCGATCCAGCTCCTCGCCGTCGCTCCCGGCTTCGCTGACCTCGATGGAAATGCGGTTCATCGGTCCCCTCCGCTGGTTGAATGCGGGACACCGTAGCGGAGGCGGGCGGTGGCCGGGCGGGCTTTCCGTGCGGACGTGACCGCGGGCGAGTTGTCTGATCTGCCCTCGGGGTGATCGGGAACCGTGATACATTCGTTATATTCGCGAGCGGAAGATCGCTGGCGTGGCACGCTGATCGTGGGTATGGGGGTAGGGGCTGTGGTGACGGGAAAGCGCCGGGCGCTGCTCATCGCGACCGAGAGCTATACCGACGCCACCTTCCGGCGATTGCGGGCGCCGCACGCCGACGCCGAGGCGCTGGCCGCGGTGCTCGCCGACCCGGCCATCGGCGGGTACGAGGTGGAAGCGCTGCGCAGCCCGCCCGCGCACGTGGCGAACCTGGCGATCGAAGACCTCTTCGCGGCGGCGCGGCTGGACGACCTGGTCCTGCTCTACATCTCCGGGCACGGCATCAAGGACGACTACGGCCGACTGCACCTGGCGATGGCCAACTCCCGCCACGACCGGCTCAACGCGACCGCGGTCAGCGCCCAGTTCGTCCGCAACCAGATGGACGGCACCAGGTCCCGCCGGGTGGTGGTCGTGCTGGACTGCTGCTTCGCCGGTGCGTTCCCACCGGGATCGACCCACCGGACCGGGGAGAACGCCGGAGCCCTCGAACAGCTCGGCGGGCGCGGCAGCGCGGTCATGACGTCCTCGTCCGCGCTGGAGTACTCCTTCGAATCGAGCGATGACGCCGGGTCGACGCTCGTCGGGGCGGCCGGTCCGTCGGTGTTCACCGGGGCCCTGGTCGAGGGCCTGCGCACCGGTGGCGCGGACCGCAACGCCGACGGCCTGGTCGACGTCGACGAGCTCTACGACTTCATCTACGCCCAGGTCGAAGCCGCGGGCAAACCCCAAACCCCCGGCCTGGACAGCAGGTTCCAGGGTCGGCTGGTCGTCGCCACCAGCCCCGCCCGGTCCGACCTCCCGCCCGAGATCGGCCAGGCGATGCGCAGCCCGCTCCCGTTGGTGCGCATGGCGATCGTGGGCGAGCTGGCCAAGCTGCTGCGCTCGGGCAGCGCCGAGGAGGCGGGGGCCGCCCGGGACGCGCTGGCGATGCTCGTCGAGGACGACACCGATTCCGTCGCCGCCGCCGCGAACGCGGCCCTGGCCCGAGCCGAGGCCGCCGCGAAGGAGGCGGCGGACGAGCAGGCCAGCCGCCCGATGACGGCGCCGGACCCGGCGGCGCTCGATCCGACCGGCCAAGCCCAGGCCCCGGGGGTGTGGGCGAAGACGCGGCGGGCGGTGCGCACGGGTATCCCGTCGGCGGCGGCCATCGCGGCGCTGGTCGCCGCCTTCGCACTGATCGTCTGGCAGGAGCGCTACGACGGTCGCTCCGCCGGTGTTCCGGTCGGTGATCCGGCCGGTGAGGCCGTCACGCAGACCGAGCAGGTGCTGATCCCCCAGGGCTTCGTGACCCCACCGACGCGGCCGACCCCGCTACCCGAACAGGTCACGTGCCAGTACCGGCCGAACGGGAAGGAACCGGACCGGCCGGTGGAGCTGCCGGCCGACGGCGAGGTTTCCGCGAGGGGCATCGTGCGGGCCAACATCAACACCAACATCGGCACCGTCCCGGTGATCCTTGACCGGTCGCTGGCCCCGTGCACGGTCAACGCCTTCATCGATCGGGTCGAGCAGCACTTCTACGACAACACCAGCTGCAACAGCGGAAAGGTCGAGTTCCTGATGTGCGGCCCCGACCCGGCTTGGGACGAAGAGCTCCCGCCTCCGCCCCCGCCTCCGCCTCCGCCTCCGCCCGGGGAGGAGCCTCCGCCCTCAGCCCCGCCTCAGCCCTGGGGTGGGGAGTCCGGCTACTACTGGACCGACGAGGTCATCACTGGCGAGCCGAACCGCCGTGGGTACCTGATGATGAGCTCTGCCTATCACGCGGAATTTGGCATGGCCTTCGGAGACCACGGGCATTTGCCTCGCACCACGGTGTTCGGCACGATCTCCGAAGAGGGCCTGAACGTCATCGACGCTAAACGGGCCGAGAGCGACGACCCCTACAACAGCCACCTGGCTGAGATCGTCGTCACCAGCGTCGACATCCAGGGCTGAGACGACGAGTGCCCGCCCGGGAGTCCGGGCGGGCACGTCGGGCGGTGCGTCAGCGGAAGCGGTCGATCTTGATGGCGTCGATGAAGGTGGTCCACTGGTCGGTGGTGGTGGTGAAGTAGCCGCCTGCGCGGTGCTTGGTGTCGCGGACGGCGGCGCCGTCACAGATGTGACCGACCTCGACGCAGTTGCCGTTCGGGTTCGTATAGCTGGACGTGCGCCATGCTTTCGGCTTCATCTGCTGCGCTCCATCTCGTCTGCGAGTTCCCGTAGGAAGTTCGTCGTTGCGTCGGGACCCAATGCCTTTGCTCGGATCGTATCTATGGCAGCTTTGTAGGCACGTACATCGTCGTCATCGGGAACGAAGGCGCCGGAGCTGTGATGCTCGAAGTGCACCACAGGCGGTGCTATGGCGAAGTCGTACAGCACGAAGGGGCCAGCATGCCCGGGATGCCAGCCAACTCGGGAGGGAACGACCTGCACTGTGAGGTTCGGGCGGCCCGCTAGATCTACCAAGTACCGGAGCTGCTCCGCCATCATCTCTGCTGTTCCCACTAGATCTCGGACCGCGTTCTCGCCGATCAGCGCAGCGAAGTGAACCGGGTTCTTCCGTGTGAGGACTTCCCGCCTGGCGATGCGGAGCATCACGCGCGTTTCGACCGCGTGAGGCGAAAGTCCGCTCTCCTCTTGGATCGTTCGCGCGTATTCGGTGGTCTGCAGCAAACCGGGAATGCACGAGGGAGCCCACTCGACGATCGACGACGCCGACCGCTCGCACTCGACCGCACCCGCGAGCTGCTGCGGGATGCCCGGCATGCCCACGGTGAGCCAGTTGGGCTCGCTGGCGTGGCGTGCCAGTTCGACCACGCGGTCCTTCTCCGCGCCGATGACGCCGATCGCGGTCATCAGCGAAGCGACTTCCTCCGGAGTCGGAACGCGCCGTCCTCGCTCCCAGTGCGACACCATGCTGTGACTCACGCCGAGACGTCGGCTCACTTCGCGCCCGCTGAAGCCGGACGCTTCGCGTGCCGTTCGGAGGGCAGCCGAGAGAGCTCGCGCCCTGGGCGTCAATCCGTTGATGTCTACAGCCACCAGACAGATCCTAGGCAGCTAATCCATCGCATGTGATCCCACAATCGGGTACTCGTCTATCTGTCTACTAGACGGCGATGTGGCTACATCCATACCTTCTGTTCATCCATCAACACGGACGGCTACGAACAGGAGGTGGGACACCATGTCCGAGAATCCCTGCGGCGGGCAGCAAGCCGATTCGGCGTCCATCACCATCGGGGGCCGCAAGTACCAGCCGCATCCGTTCCACTGGGTGCCTGGTGCTGGTCTGCGGCACGCGAGCACCGCGCCGAACTTCGGCCTGTACCCGGATGGCGAGGAGGTCGTGACGTTGTGCGGTGCTCTCGTCGCGGCCGACAACTCGGTGCTGGCGTGGTTGTGGCGGACCTGCACGACCTGCGACGCCGAGGCGCGGGTGCTCGCCGGGATGCCGAAGGCGGGCACCCGATGAACTGCGCCGGGTGGATCGCCTTCGGGGCGACCGCCGTCGCCGCCGTCGCCTCGGTGTGGGCGGCGCGCTACTTCGCTCCCGGCCGCCACGGCAGCGCCGGAGCCGGGGCCACCTCCGCCTGGCAGGTCATCGACGAGTGCCGCCGCGCACCCGCTCCCGCCCGCGCCAGGACGCCCGCGCGCACCCGGGTACCGGCGCACCCGCGCACGCCCGCACCTGCCCGCCCGCGTGTGTCCGCCGCTTCCCACGCCGGTGAAAGCCTCCCGCCGGTCCCCACGCCCGCCCCCAAACCTCCGCGATGGCTGACGCTGCGCGGCGACCTCGCCGACGCGCTCGCCGACGAACCCACCCGCCTGCTGCCGCGCATCCCCGCCCCGCGCGTGGAACTCCCGCCCGGCTACACCCGCGACACCGCGACGCTGAACCGCATCCTCGACGCGCTGCACCGGCTCTGATCGCCGTGCGCCCCGACGTCCCGGCGCCCCCTTCCCCGACACCGCCGGGACCGCTCACCACTCGGAAGGGTGGTGAATGAGGGGCACCCTGTACCACGTCACTGGGTACAGGGTGCCCCTCACCTGGATCGCGGGGCTTGCACCTCGAGCGGCTTGAGGTCGCATGGTGGGCGCATGAACGTCACCGACGACCGCTTGTTCCCCATCGGAGATACCGCGCGCCGGACCGGATTGGCCGTCAGCGCGATCCGCTTCTACGCCGACGAAGGCATCGTCGAGCCCACCGAGGTGACCGCCGCCGGGCACCGGCTGTACGACGTGCGGGCGATCGCACGGCTGGAGCTCATCCGCACCTTGCGGGACCTCGGTACCGGCTTGGAGCAGATCCGCCGCCTGCTCTCGGGCGAGTCGGCGTTGCGCTACCTGCTGGCGGAGCACCTGGACCTCGTCGAGCGGCAGGGCGCCGAGCTGCGGACCAAGCGGGCCGTGCTCCGGGCCTTGGTGCGGCACGACGATCCCGGCGAGCGGCTCCTGCTGATGCGCGGTCTGGTCACGATGCCGGACGCGGAGCGGGAGCGGCTGCTCGACGAGTTCTGGGACGAGGTGAGCGCCGGGCTGCCCGCCGGGTCCGCCGAGCGGCTCCGCGGGGTCCGGCCCCGACTGCCGGACGACCCCACCGCCGAGCAGCTCCAGGCGTGGATCGAGCTGGCCGAACTCGTCCAGGACCCGGATTTCCGCGCGGCCGTCCGCAGCTACCTGCACGACACCTACGCGACCGGCCCCGGGCTGCTGATGGGCGCGGAACCGGTGCAGGACTTCATCGCCTCGTCCGGGCAGGACCTCATGTCGCGGATCATCGCGGCGCACCGCAGTGGGTTGGCCCCGGACGCCTCGCACGCTCGGGACCTGGCCGCCCGGTTGGTGCGGCAGACCGCCGAGGCGACGGGCGCGACCGTCGACGCGGAGCTGTGGGACCGGATGGCGACGGGTTTCCCGGTGATCGCCGAGATGCACCACGAAGTCCTGCACGACCCGGAGTACGAGGCCACCCACGGCAGGTACCTGTCCCTGGTCGCGGCGATCAGCGGGACGCCCGAAGCGGAGCCGGGCGGCGATCCGGCGGACCCGCGCGGGGAGGACCTGGCCGGGCTGGGCACCTGGCTGTCCGAGGCGCTGCTGGCGTCGAAGCCGACGCCCTGAACAGCCCGATCACCCGGTGGGGTGGTGAGTGAGGGGCACCCTGTACCACGTCACCGGGTACAGGGTGCCCCTCACCAGGTTCGAGCGCGCGGTTTCGGCCCTGCGGGGTGGTGGCGCCGTCCTAGGGTCGGCCGATGGCGTACCCGGAGTTCACGTTCGATCCCGAGGCCGATGCCGCTTACGTGGCGTTCCGGGAGATCGGGCGCGGTGCAGCGGCGCGGAACGTGCCGGTGGAGGACGCGGCGGGGCAGGTCGGCGTGGTGCTCGACTACTCGGCGGACGGGGAACTGCTCGGGGTGGAGATCCTCGGCGCGGCGCGGTCGCTCGATCCGGCGCTGCTCGATCGGTACCGCAGCTGAACGTTGATCTTCCGGGGGCGGTGCCCGGATGGGATGCTCGGCGGCGGCACCGTCGTCGAGGAGGAGTCGTGACGTTCAGCGAGTGGTTGCGGGAGCGCAGCGAGCCGGCGTGGACGAAGGTGGTCGAGCACCGGTTCGTCGACGAGCTGTTCGCCGGGTGCGTGCCGGCGGAGCGGATGCGCTCGTACCTGGTGCAGGACTACCAGTTCGTCGACGGGTTCCTCGCGCTGCTCGGCGCGGCCGTGGCCCGGGCCGACCGGTACACCTCGCGGCTGGCCGTGGCGGGCAGCATCGGGGTGGTCACCAGCGAGGAGAACACCTACTTCCAGCGGGCCTTCGACGAGCTCGACGTGCCGAAATCCGACCGCACCGCCCCGGTTCTCGACCCGGCCACCGCCGCCTTCCGCGAGCTGATGGCCGACACCACCGACAAGGGCAGCTACGCCGACGTGCTGACCGTGCTGCTGGTCGCCGAGTGGACCTACCTCGACTGGGCCTCCCGGGCGCCCGACTCGCCGCCCCCGAGCTTCGTGCACGCCGAGTGGATCGCGCTGCACGCCAACCCCGAGTTCCGGCACTGGGTCGACTGGCTGCGCGCCGAGGTGGACCGGATCGGCGAAGGGCTCGACGAGCGCGAGCGCGCCCGCTGCCTCCGGCTGTTCCAGCACGCCACCCGCTGCGAGCTCGACTTCTTCGACGCCCACGGCCCCGTCCCGCCCGACGTCCGAGGCGACGGTCCCGACGAGGGGTGAACCCGCTGCGGCGACCGGGTGAGCGAGCTTCCGGCGCGCGCCACACTCACCCGTTCGGAAGCTGAGTGAGGGACACCCTCGCCCAAGTAACTTGGACAAGGGTGCCCCTCACCTACATCCGGTCCAGGTGCGCGCGCCGAACCCGACCACTGTCAGGCAAGCGGCGCGAGCCGCTTCCGCTTTGCCCCACCAAGCAACCGGCACCGCCGCGGGTTCTCAGCGGCCTTCTCGCGAGGACGCCCCGCCGCTGTGTATTGGCATACATGAGAAGGGGCGCCCGGAGCGAGAAGGCCGCTGAGGTTCCGCTGCTGGCACCGCTACGCAGCCGGACCACAGAACAACCTCAAAGAATCGCGCCCGGGGTGTAGTCGGCCCCTCCTGGATACCGCTCGGCGACCTCCTGGACGGCTTCGACGATCGCCGTCACCTGGGCGGATGCGGCGCCGGTGAACTGGAGCCGGTCGGCCAGCAGCTCGTCGAGCTCGGCGCGGTCCAGCGGGAGCCGGTCGTCGGCGGCCAGCCGGTCCAGCAGGTCGTTGCGCTCGGCGCCCTGCTCGCGCATCGCCAGCGCCACCGCGACCGCGTTCTCCTTGATCGCCTCGTGGGCGGTCTCCCGGCCGACCCCGGCGCGCACCGACGCCATCAGCACCTTCGTCGTCGCCAGGAACGGCAGGTAGCGGTCCAGCTCGCGGTCGATCACCGCGGGGAACGCGCCGAATTCGTCGAGCACGGTCAGCAGCGTCTCCAGCAGCCCGTCGAGGGCGAAGAACGCGTCCGGCAGCGCGACCCGGCGCACCACCGAGCAGGACACGTCGCCCTCGTTCCACTGGTCGCCGGCCAGCTCGCCGACCATCGAGACGTAGCCGCGCAGCACCACCGCCAGGCCGTTGACCCGCTCGCAGGACCGGGTGTTCATCTTGTGCGGCATCGCGCTGGAGCCGACCTGGCCGGGCTGGAAGCCCTCGGTGACCAGCTCGTTCCCGGCCATCAGCCGGATCGTCTTGGCCAAGCTGGACGGCGCGGCGGCGAGCTGGGACAGCGCGGTGAGCACGTCGTAGTCCAGCGAGCGCGGGTAGACCTGCCCGACGCTGGTCAGGGTGCCGCCGAAGCCGAGGTGCGCGGCCACCCGCTGCTCCAGCTCGGCGAGCTTGGCGGTGTCGCCGCCGAGCAGGTCGAGCGCGTCCTGCGCGGTGCCGACCGGGCCCTTGATGCCGCGCAGCGGGTAGCGGCCCATCAGGTCCTCCAGCCGCCGGAACGCGGTGAGCAGCTCGTCGGCGGCGGTGGCGAAGCGCTTGCCGAGGGTGGTGGCCTGCGCGGCGACGTTGTGCGAGCGCCCGGCCATCACCAGCTCGCCGTGCTCGGCGGCCAGCCGGGCCAGCCGCACCAGCACCGCCACCGCGCGGTCGGCCACCAGTTCCAGGCTGCGCCGCACCTGGAGCTGCTCGACGTTCTCGGTGAGGTCGCGCGAGGTCATGCCCTTGTGGATCTGCTCGTGCCCGGCCAGCGCGTTGAACTCCTCGATCCGCGCCTTCACGTCGTGCCGGGTGGTGCGCTCGCGCTCGGCGATGGAGTCGAGGTCGACCTGCTCCAGCACCCGCTCGTAGTCGGCGAGCGCCTGCTCCGGGACGTCGACGCCGAGATCGGCCTGGGCGCGCAGCACCGCCAGCCACAGCCGCCGTTCCAGGACGACCTTGTGCTGCGGCGACCACAGCTCGACCAGCTCGGGCGAGGCGTAGCGGTGGGCGAGGACGTTCGGGATGCTGGGCTTGGCCGTCACGAAAACCCAGGATAGACGCAGGCCGCGGCCCGGCGGCCGGGGCACCGGTCGGTGCATCGGCAGGGGCGGATGCACGTGCGGGTGCACCGGCCCGCTGCACGTGCGAGAGGAAGTTACCGATGCGTAATCCGCATGTCGGCAGGTAGTCACCCGCTTCGGGCAAAGAACGCGATTCGGCCACTTCGCGCACAACATTAATTCGCTCTCAAAATGCGGGCCGACGGTGGACGCGGCACCCGTCCGAATCTAGTGTCGTCACCCCATCGGAACTGAAAAAAATAGGGATCTGAACGGATGGTCACTGACGTGTTCCACGACGAGCGGCAGGACGTGTTCTGGATCGTCGGCGTGGGAGCGGACCGCAGGCACGCCACCACGATGCGCCCCGGAGCGGTGTACTCCGGCCAGTGGGTACCGTCGCTGTGCGACGTCTGGCTGAAGATCCCCCCGGCCACGCCCGGCGGTCGCGAGCCGAAATCCCGGGCGATCACCGACCGGTGCGAGGATTGCGCGCGCAAGACCGCCGAAGGCGACTTCGCCCACACCATCTGGGATTTCTGAATCACCCGATCGGCGACCGACCTCGAAAATCGGTGGCTCCGCGGTCACGGCCCGCACTAGCGTGAACCGGCCATGGTCGACACCCGAGGCCCCGCGCGCCTCCTCTGGTCCCTGCTGCGCCAACGCCCCGGATTGCTGCTGCTCACCGCCGTGTCCGGGGCGCTGTGGATGCTGCCCACGGCGGTGCTCCCGCTGGTCGTCGGCGCCGCCATCGACAGCGGCATCCGCGCGGGCTCGGTGTCCGCGCTGCTGGCCTGGGCCGGGGTCGTGGTGCTGCTCGGGTTCACCCAGGCCGCCGGTTCGGCGCTGCTGACCTGGGCCGCGCACTCGTCGTGGATCCACGGTGCGGAGACCTCGCAACGGCTGGTGCACGACCACGTCGTCCGCCTCGGCGGCACCACCACCCGCCGGGTCGGCACCGGCGAGGTGGTCACCGCCGGCGGCTCGGACATCACCGAGGTCGCCACCTTCTTCGAGGTGACCGGGCGGCTGACCGGGGCGCTGGTGTCCTTCGCCGTCGCCGCCGTGGCGGTGCTCTACATCTCCCCGCTGCTCGGGCTGATCGTGCTGATCGGCATCCCGCTGGCCACCGCGGGCATCGCGCCGCTGCTGATCCCGTACCAGCGGCGCGAGGAGGTGCAGCGCGAGCGGTTCTCGGCGGTCACCTCGATGGCCGCCGACATCGTGGCCGGGCTGCGGGTGCTGCGCGGGCTCGGCGGCGAGGCGCGCTTCCGACGGCGCTTCCAGGAGCGCAGCGAGCGGATGCGCACCGCCGGGGTGGCGGCGGTGCGCGCCGAGTCCTGGCTGGAAGGCGCCGAGGTGCTGCTGCCCGGGCTCGTCACGGTGCTGGTGACCTGGCTCGGCGCCCGGCTCGCCCTCACCGGCACCATCAGCGTCGGCGAACTCGTCGCCTTCTACGGCATCTCGGCGTTCCTGGTGATCCCGGTGAGCACCGCGACCGAGGCCGCCAACTCCTACGCCGTCGCGCTGGTGGCCGCCGACCGCATCCGCGACCTGCTCAACCTCGAACCCGACGCCGCCGCGCCGCCGCACCCGGTGCCGCTGCCGCCCGGCGCGCTGGACCTCCAGGACGACGAGCTCAAGGCCCCCGCCGGGCAGCTCACCGTGATCGACGCGGGCGAGGGCGGCTCGGCGCTGGCCGAACGGCTCGCCGGGCACCCGGTCGGCGGCGGCGTGCTGGCCGGCGGGGTGCGGCTTTCCGACGTCGAACCCGCCGAGCTGCGCCGCCGCATCGTGCTCGTGCACAACCAGGACCCGCTGTTCTCCGGACCCGCGCGCGCCGAGGTGGACCAGGGCACGCCGGTGCCGGTGGACACCGCGCTGCACGCCGCCGACGCCGCCGACGTGCTCGCCGCGCTGCCCGGCGACGCCGAGCTCGACGAACTCGGCCGCTCGCTGTCCGGCGGTCAGCGGCAACGGCTGGTGCTGGCCCGCGCGCTGTGCGCGGACGCCGACGTGCTGGTGCTCGACGACCCGACCTCGGCGGTCGACGCGCACAGCGAGCAGCGGATCGCCCAGCGGGTGCGGGACCTGCGCAGCGGGCGCACCACGGTGGTGCTCACCCAGAGCCCGCTGTGGAAGGCCGTCGCCGACACCGCCCCGGGGGGACGCCGTGAGCGAGCCGCTGCCGCTGGCCCCGCACGCCGAGGTCCGCCGCTGGGTGTGGCGGACGCTGACCGAGCACCGGCGCCGGTTCGCCGCCACCTCCGCGCTGTTCGCCGCCTCCACCCTGCTCGGGCTGGTCGCCCCGCAGCTCATCGGGTGGATCGTCGACGCCGTGGTCTCGGGCGCCCCGACGGTGCGGGTGGACCTGCTCGCCGGGGCGTTCCTGCTGGTCCTGGTGGTGCACGCGCAGCTGGAGCGCTCCGCGCAACTGCGCGCGGGCGTGCTGGGCGAGCACCTGCTCGCGCGGTCCCGCGAGGACGTCGTGGCCAACGCGCTGCGGATGCCGCTGGGCACCGTCGAGGCCGCCGGCACCGGCGACCTGCTGACCCGCTCGACCAGCGACGTCAACCGGCTCGACCACACCGTCCGCGACGCCGTCCCGGAGATCACCGCGGCGGTGCTGGCGATCGTGCTCACCGCGGCGGCGATGCTGCTCACCTCACCGCTGCTGGCCTGCGGGATGCTCGCCGCGGTGCCGGTGATGCTGCTCAGCACCCGCTGGTACTACGGGCGCGCCCAGCCGGTCGTGGAGGCCAAGCTCGCCGGGTGGGCCCGGGTCAACGCCGGGCTGCACGAATCGGTGCACGGCGGCCGGGCGGTGGAATCGCTGCGGCTGGCCGACCGGCGCACCGCGCACAACGAGCGGGTGCTCGGCGACGCCGTCGCGCTGGAGCGCAGGCACCGCGGCCTGCTCGCCCGCTGGCTGCCGCTGCTGGACCTGTCCTACCTGCTGCCGGTCGCCGCGATCCTGCTGCTCGGCGGCTGGGCCTACCAGGCCGGGATCGCCGAGCTCGGCACCATCACCACGGTGGTGCTCTACGCCGAGTCGCTGTCGGAGCCCTTCGACGACCTGTTCATGTGGGTCGACGAGCTCCAGGTCGGCGGGGCGGCGCTGCGCCGCATCCTCGGCGTGCGCGCCGACCCGGAACCCGAGGACGCCCGGCCGGTCGGACCCGGCGACCTGGAGCTGCGCGACGTCCGGTTCAGCTACCGCACCGGACGCGAGGTGCTGCACGGCATCGACCTGGCGGTGCCCGCCGGGTCGCGGTTGGTGGTGGTCGGCCCCTCCGGCGCGGGCAAGTCGACGGTGGCGCGGCTGATCGCCGGGATCAACGCGCCGGACAGCGGCTCGGTCACCTTCGGCGGGGTGGAGATCACCGACCTGGCCCCCGAGCGGCGGCGCCGCGCGGTGCTGCTGCTGACCCAGGAGCACCACGTGTTCGCCGCGACGCTGCGGGAGAACGTGGCGCTGTCCGACGTCGCCGGGGAGTGGTCGGACGCCGACCTGCTGGCCGCGCTGCACGACGTGGGCCTGCGGGACTGGGTCGACGCGCTGCCGGACGGGCTGGACACCGCGCTCGGCAGCGGCGGCCACCCGGTGCCCGCGGCGCGCGCCCAGCAGCTCGCGCTGGCCCGGGTGCTGCTGGCCGACCCGCAGGTGGTGGTGCTGGACGAGGCGACCTCGCTGCTGGACACCGGCACCTCGCGGCACCTGGAGAGCGCGCTGGCCCGGCTGCTCGCCGGGCGGACCGTCATCGCCATCGCGCACCGGCTGCACAGCGCCCGGGACGCCGACCGGGTGGCGGTGCTCGCCGACGGCCGGATCGCCGAGCTGGGCTCGCACGAGGAGCTGATGGCGGCGGACGGCTCCTACGCCGCCCTGCACCGGCTGGCTCAGCCGAGCTGAGCGCGCAGCACCCGGCGGGCCGCGGCGCGCGGGTCGGGGGCGCTCTCGATGAGGGCGTTCACCACCGCGCCGTCCACCAGGAAGGTCAGCACCCGCAGCCGCTCCCGGTCCACCGGCATCCCGCTGCGGGTGAAGATCTCGACGAGCAGGTCCTGGAGCTCGGCGCCGAGCTCGCGCATCAGCGGCGCCAGGTAGGGGCGGCGCGGCGAGCCGACGAACCGCTCGTAGCGCAGCAGCACCGACTCCGCCCCGCCGTCCCGGGACCGGGCGCCCAGCAGCAGGTCGAGCACCAGTTCGGTGACCACCTCGGTGCCGCGGGGGCGCTCCGCCAGGGTGTCGAGCTCCGCGCGGGCGTCGTCGAGCTCCTTGCGGCTCTCGTGCTCCACCGCCGCCGCGGTCAGGTCGTCCAGTGACGAGAAGTAGTACGTGGTCGACGCCAGCGGCAGCCCGGCGCGCTCGGCGACGGCGCGGTGCCGCACCGCTTCGAAGCCGCCCTCCGCCAGCAGCTCGGCCGCGGCCTCGACCAGCGCCTGCCGCCGTCGCTCACCTTTGGGAGTGCTGGCCGAAGTCATGCCGACGCATCCTAATCCTCCCCTTCCGCCCCACCGCCGCACCGGTGCGCCCCTCCGGCGCCCACCAGCACCCGTTTCACCCGGAAGGTTGGTGAGTGAGGGGCACCCTTGTCCCAGTTACTCGGGCAAGGGTGCCCCTCACCTGGAACGAGATCACCTGAACGGGTGGTCAGTGGCCGCCGGAGAGGTTGAGGCCCACGACGCCGGCCAGGATGAGCATGATCGACACGATCTTGATCGTCGTCACCGGATCGTTGAGCCACACCATCCCGATGACCGCCGTCAGGGCGGCGCCGATGCCGGTCCACACCGCGTAGGCGGGTCCGGCGGGCAGCACCCGCATCGCCCACGCCAGGCCCGCGAAGCTCAGCGTCGCCAGGACCGCGAACGACAGCGAAGGCCACAGCCGGGTGAACCCGTTGGACAGCTTCAGCGAGATCGCCCAGCCGGCCTCGAGCACCCCCGAGATCATCAGCACGATCCAGGCCATCGGAGGCCACCACCTTCCTCGCGGGAACAGATTGGCACCACCGTACCTATAATCTGGTACTCACGTACCATTCTGGTGGGCGAGGGCACCACGGGCGGCTCCATTGAAACCGGCGCCGCCCGGTGGTGCAGGTTCAGTAGCGCGCCGCGAGGTCCCCGGCCAGCAGCGGGATGCGCTCGCCGTAGGGCGCGGTCGACCCCGCGTCGGGGCGGCTGACCACCACCAGGCGCTGCCCGCTGCGGGTCTGCCGGACGGCCTCCTGCGCGCCGTCCGGGTGCCGCACGTCGGTCGCCTCGGCGCCCTCCGGGGACGGCACCACCGACACCGTCACGGTCCCCGCCGCCGCCCCGTCGCGGAGCACGAACTTCGCCGCGCGGGTGCCGGGCGGGCACGGGCCGTCGGCCGGGACCGGCGAGGTCGCCGCCACCGCGGGCAGCTCCGCCGCCACCGCCGCCGCCAGCTGGGCGTCCGGCGGGCCGCACGCCGCCGACCGGGTCATCGGCTCCATCAGCACCCCCGGTCCGGTGCTCTCCGCGGGCGGGGGCGCGGTGCGCTGGGCCACCGCGGCGGTCTGCTGCTGATCACCGCCGAACATCCCCGTCGCCCAGCCGAGGCCGCCGACCAGCACGGCCGCGGCCGCGAACGTCCCCCCAGCGGCGGCGATCCGCCGCCGCGCGGTGATCCGGCGCGACGCCCGCGCGACGTCCCGCTCGTCGAACGACGACTCGGGGGCCGCGGACACCGCTTCCCGGAACAACTCGCGCAGTTCGCGATCGTCCACCTCACGCACCTCCTCACGCCGACCGCAGGTCGCCGAGCTGGTCCCCCAGGGCTTCCCGCAGCGCGGTCAGTCCGCGAGCGCACTGGCTCTTGACCGTGCCCTCGCTGCACCGCATCACCTCGGCGACACCGCTGACGTCGAGGCCCTCCAGGAATCGCAGCACCAGCACGGCGCGCTGCTTCGGCGGCACCTGCTGCAGGCCCGCGAGCAAGGTCTGCTTGGTCGCCACCGCGTCCGACACCGAACCGGAGTCGGCGGGCCGGTCCGGCAGCACCTCCGTGGCGCGCTCCCGCCGCCACGGCCGCCGCGACTCGTCGATCACCGCCCGGGTCAGGATGCGCCGCACGTAGGCGTCCAGCGCACCCTTGTCCCGGACCTTGCGCCAGTGCCGGTGCAACGCGATGAACGCGGTCTGGGCGAGGTCGTCCGCGCGGTGCCAGTCACCGCACATCATGTACGCCATCCGACGCACCGCCTCCCGCCGAGCCGTGAAGTACTCCGCGAACTCCTGCTCCTCGCGTTGGTCCACGCGGAACTCTCCGCTCGTCCGTGCCTGCACGTCTGGGACGGAACGCCCGGGTGCAACGGTTGCACGTCCAGGCCCCCGGTTCCACCCCGTGATTGATACCGCAGCGGTCGCGCCGGGTCGTTGCCCCCACCCCGCCCCCGTGTGGTGTGATCTGTTCGTGACCAAACCGGCCCCGATCGACCTCCGCTCCGACACGGTCACGCGTCCCGACGACTCGATGTACGCGGCGATGAGCGCCGCGCAGGTCGGCGACGACGTGCTCGACCACGACCCGACCATGCGCGCCCTGGAGGACGAGGTGGCGCGGTTGCTGGGCACCGCCGCCGCCCTGTGGGTCCCCACCGGCACCCAGGGCAACCTCATCGCGCTCGCCCTGCACCTGCGCCGGGGCGACCGCTTCCTGGCCCCGCGCGGCGCCCACGTGCTCACCCACGAGCTCGGCTCCGCGGCCTGGCTGGCGGGCGGGATGCCCGACCCGCTGGAGTGGAGCGCCGGACCCGGCCGCCCCACCCCCGACGTGATCCGGGCCGCCGCCGACGGCGGCGCCCGCTACGACGCGCTGCGCACCACGCTGCTGTGCCTGGAGAACACCCACAACGAGGCGGGCGGCGCGGTGGTGCCCCCGCACGAGCACGCCCAGCTCGCCGCGGCGGCGCGCGACGGCGGGCTCGCCGTGCACCTGGACGGCGCCCGGCTCTGGAACGCCTCGGTCGCGCTCGGCGTTCCGCCCGCCGCGCTCACCGTCGGGGTGGACAGCGCGCAGGTGTGCCTGAGCAAGGGGCTCGGCGCCCCGGTGGGCTCCGTCCTCGCCGGGGACCGGGACTTCATCGCCGAGGCGCGGCGGATGCGCAAGGCGCTCGGCGGCGGGGTCCGGCAGGGCGGGGTGCTCGCCGCGGCCGGGCTGATCGCCCTCAAGCGGATCGACCAGCTGGCCGAGGACCACGCCCACGCCGCCCGGCTGGCCAGCGGCCTCGCCGGGCTCGGCTTCGACGTCACCACGCCGCAGACCAACATCGTGCTCGCCGCGGTCCCGGACGTGCGGCTGTCGCTGGCGCGGATGCGGGCGCTCGGGGTGCTGGCGGTGCCGATGGCGGGCAAGATCAGGTTCGTCACGCACCGGGACGTGACCGAGGCGGACGTCGACGAGGCGCTCCGCCGCATCGGGGAGGACCAGGGAGGTCAGCGATGACGCGGTGGGTCGTCTTCGACTACGGCGAGGTGATCAGCCTGCGCACCGCGGCGCTGCCGTCCATCGCCGACGTGCTCGGGGCGCCGGTGCGGGAGTTCGAGGAGGCGTACTGGGCGGAGCGCACCGCCTACGACCGGGGGCGCACCGACCTGGAGTACTGGATGTCCATCGGCAACCGGCTCGGGGTGCGGGTCGACGCCGCGCTGGCCCAGCGGCTCACCGCGATGGACAACGACGGCTGGCTGGAGACCTCGCCGGAGACGGTCAAGCTGATCGAGGACCTCGCGGGCGCGGACGTCCGGCTGGCCCTGCTGTCCAACGCCCCCGCGTCCTTCGGTCGGGCCGTCGAGCAGCAGCCGTGGGCGGAGCGCTTCGACCACCTGCTGTTCTCCGGCGACCTCGGCGTGGTCAAGCCCGAGGCGCTGATCTGGCAGATCCTGCTCGCCGGCCTGGGCGCCACCCCGGACCGGTGCGTCTACTTCGACGACCGCGCGGACAACGTCGAAGCGGGCCTCCAGGCGGGCCTGCACGCCCACCACTGGGCCGGAGCCGAGGCCGCCCGGGACGTCCTGCACACCCACGAAGCCCTCTGACCCGCAGGGACCGCTTCCGCCCATGATCTGCGTGGCGGTGCGGGTGGCGGAACCTCAGCGGCCTGCTCGCTCCGGGAGCCGTTCGGCGATGTACCCACGACGTACACGGCGTCACGGCTGTCCTCGCGAGAAGGCCGCTGAGCGGCACCGTCCGAGCACGGGCGGCGGTGCCGGTTGCGTGCCTCACCGCATGCGGCTCCGCCGCATGCTGAAGGGACCCCTCACCGGGACCAGGGCCCCTCACCCAGTTCGAGAGACTCGGGTCGGGGGACTCAGTTCGAGGGCTTCAGGGGCCGAGCTTCTTGCGGTCCCGGGCCCAGCCGACGGCGGCGGTGGCCGCGAACAGCACGCCGCCGACCACCGCGAGCCAGAACAGGCCCTCGATCACCGCTCCCGCCACCGACAGCACGAGCCACAGCACCAGCAGCCCGCCGATCACCTTCCACACCACGTCCACGCACCTCAGCTCACCCGGGGACTTCACCCCAGGTTGCCAGAGAATCGGGCCGCCGGAACCCGGACGAGGCCCAGACCAGGGACATCTCAGGGTCGGCTCGCGGGATCGGTCCGCCTCAGGGGCGCGGGAGCCGTTCGCCGAGGCGGGCCAGGGCCCCGGCGATGGCGTCGGTGTCGCCGGCGAAGGAGATTCGCAGGTAGCGGTGCCCGGCCACCGGGTCGAAGTCCACGCCCGGCACCACCGCGACCCCGGTGTCGTCGAGCAGCTCCCGGCAGAAGGCGGTCGAGTCGTCGGTGAGATGCCCGACGTCGGCCCAGGCGTAGAACGCGCCGTCGGCGGGGGCCACCCGGGTGATGCCGAGCTCGGCGAGGCCGTCGAGCAGCAGGTCCCGGTTGGTGCGGTAGCGCGCGACGTGGCCCTCGACCTCGGCGGTGGCGGCCGGGTCGAACGCCGCCACCGCGGCGTGCTGGGACAGCGCGGGCGGGCACAGCGCGAAGTTGCCCGCCAGCGAATCCACCGCGCGGCGCAGCTCGGGCGGCACCAGCATCCAGCCGAGCCGCCAGCCGGTCATGCACCAGAGCTTCGAGAAGGAGTTGACCACGACCGCCTCGGTGGTCAGCTCCCGAGCGGTGCGCGGCGGCTCGCCGTCGGCGTAGCTGATGCCGTGGTAGATCTCGTCGCTGATCAGCCGCACCCCGCGCGCCCGGCACCAGTCCACCAGCTCGGCGAGCTCGGCCCCGGGGATCACCGTGCCGGTCGGGTTGGACGGGCTGGCCAGCACCAGCCCCTGCACCGGCTCGTCGAGCGCGTCGAGCATCGCCGCGGTCGGCTGGAAGCGGGTCGACTCGTCGCAGGGCAGCTCCACGACCTCGCAGCCCAGCGCCGACAGGATGCCCCGGTAGGCGGGGTAGCCGGGCCGGGCCAGCGCCACCCGGTCGCCCGCGTCGAAGGCGGCGAGGAAGGCCAGCAGGAAGCCGCCGGAGGCACCGGTGGTCACCACCACCTCCGCCGGATCGACCGGCACGCCGTGCGCGCGGTCGTAGTGCCCGGCGATCGCCTCGCGCAGCTCGGGCAGCCCGAGCTGCTCGGTGTAGCCGAGCGGGTGCTGCCGCAACGCCTCGGCGGCGGCCTGGCGCACCACCTCCGGGGCGGGGCTCGACGGCTGGCCCGCGGCCAGCGAGATCACGTCGCCGTGCGTGCGCTGGCGCGCGGCGGCCGCGGTCAGCACCTCCATCACCTGGAACGGAGCGATGTTCGCGCGGCGGGCCGCGGTGAGCGCGTCTGGCGTGACCATGCCGATCAGCGTGCCAGACGAGCCGCCGGTGCCCGACCGACCCGGTCGACCCGTGCCGGGGCCGGTGGGTGAGAATCCGCCCGTGGTCGCACTCGCCGAATACCCCCTGATCGCCGCGGGCAAGGTCCGCCAGCTGCACGCCGTCGACGACGAGCACCTGCTGCTCGTGGCCTCGGACCGCATCTCGGCCTACGACCACGTGCTGGACACGCCGATCCCGGACAAGGGCCGGGTGCTCACCGCGATGAGCGTGTTCTGGTTCGAGCTGCTCGCCGACCTGGTGCCGAACCACCTGGTCGCCGCCGACGACCCGCGCATCCCCGGTGAGGTGCGCGGCCGGGCGCTGCTGGTGCGGCGGCTGGACATGGTGCCGGTGGAGTGCGTGGCGCGCGGCTACCTCACCGGCTCGGGGCTCGCCGACTACCAGCGCACCGGCGCGGTCTGCGGGGTGCCGCTGCCCGCCGGGCTGGTCGAGTCCGCCGCGCTGCCCGAACCGATCTTCACCCCGGCCACCAAGGCCGAGCTGGGCGCCCACGACGAGAACGTCAGCTTCGCCGCCGTCGCCGCCCAGGAGGGCGAGCAGCGCGCCGCCGAGCTGCGCGACCTCACCCTGCGGATCTACCGCCGGGCCGCCGAGCACGCCCGGGAGCGCGGCGTGGTGCTGGCCGACACCAAGTTCGAGTTCGGCACCGGCGCCGACGGCTCGCTGGTGCTCGGCGACGAGGTGCTCACCCCCGACTCCTCCCGCTTCTGGCCCGCCGACCAGTACCGGCCCGGACGGGTCCAGCCCTCGTTCGACAAGCAGTACGTGCGCGACTGGCTGACCTCGGCGGAGTCCGGCTGGGACCGCGCCGCCGACGTCCCGCCGCCCCCGCTGCCCGAGCACGTCGTGGCCGCCACCCGGGACCGCTACGTCGAGGCCTACGAGCGGATCACCGGGCACCGCTTCGCCGACTGGCCCGCCTGAGCCGGTCGCGGGTCGAGCTGTTCTCGCAGCGCAACGGCCCGCCGCTTGGATGAGAACGCCTTCATCCGGACTTCAGAGCAGACTCACGATCGGCCGCGAAGCTTGTCCTCGTCAGCACGAAGACGAGGGGAAGTGACCATCATGGGCATTCGGAACGCGAAGCGGGCAGTGATCATCCCGGCGGCGGCGCTCGCCGCGGCGGCGCTGTGCGGGGCGGGCGTGGCCATCGCCAAGGACACCGCGCCTGCCGACCCGGCGCCGGTGGCGGCGCAGGCTCCGATGCCGCCCGCGCCGGTCCCGCCGCAGGACTGCCTCGACGACGACCGCGATGACCGGTTCGACGACCGGCACGACGACGACCGGGACGACCGGGACGACCGGTTCGACGACCGCGATGACCGGGACGACCGGTTCGACGACGACTGCCGACCCGGCCAGGTCGACGACCGGCACGACGACGACCGCGACGACCGGCACGACGACCGGGACGACCGGTTCGACGACGACCGCGATGACCGCGACGACCGCGATGACGACCGCGACGACCGCGACGACCGGCACGACGACGACCACGACGACCGCGGCGACGACTGATCGGCACCCGCCGGAGGCCGGGCCCCGGCGCTCGCCGCGGCGAGTGCACCCGGGGCCGCTCCTCGCGACCGGGCGCCGTCCCGGCGCTCAGACCGAGGTGGCCCGGCCGCGCTCCAGCACGTCGATCCGGGTGCCGGACGGCCCCAGCCGCTCGAACATCCCGTAGTGCATCTCGGGCCGGGCCAGCACCGCCTCGTGGATCGGCACCGCCGAGCGCGGCGCCACCTCGCGCAGGAAGTCCACCGCTTCGGAGACCTTCAGCCACGGCGCCCCGGTCGGCAGGCCGAGCACGTCGATCTCCTGCTGGGGGACGAAGAACGAGTCGCCCGGGTGGTAGAAGGCGCCGCCGTCGACGACGTAGCCCACGTTGTCGATCACCGGGATGTCCGGGTGGATGACGGCGTGCGCACCGCCGACCACGTCGATCGACATCCCGCCGAGCCGCAGCGCGTCCCCGGGGCGCGCGGTCCTGGGCTCCAGCCCCGAGTCGGCCAGCGACCCGGCGGAGTCGGCGTCGGCGACCAGCCGCGCGTCCGGGTTCGCGGTGAGCAGCGCGGGTAGCCGGTCCAGGTCGAGGTGGTCGGCGTGCTGGTGGGTGACGAGCACCGCGTCGAGGTCGCGCAGGCCCTCGAAGTCCGAGGCGAAGGTGCCCGGGTCGATCAGCACCCGACCGGAGTCACCCTCCACCAGCACGCACGAATGACCGTAATGAGTGATCCGCACACCGTCTCCTTCCTGAGCGTCCGCCTGTCGGACCCGCGTCGGCGCCTCCGGCGCCAGGGACCCTCCCCACCACCGGGCGAGGCGAGCGCGGAGGCAGGTTCCGGGTGAGGGGCACCTGCATCCGGCATACCCGGGTGGAGGTGCCCCTCACTCAGCACCCTTCCGGGTGAGCCGCGCCCCGGATCCGAACGAGGTGAGGGGCACCCTTGCACCCCGTAACGTGGTACAGGGTGCCCCTCACTCGCCACCCTTCAGGGTGAAGTTGACGTAGGTGCTTTCAGGATGCGGCGGAGCCGCATGCGGTGAGGCCGTCAGCTTGCACCGCGGCCCGTGCTCGGACGTGACCGCTGAGGTTCCGCTACCGGCACCGCCGCGCAAGCCATTGGCGAAAGTGAGCGAGTCCTCACCGGGTGTACCAGGTGCGGGTGGGCGTGGTGCGCAGCAGCTCGGCCTCCTCGTCGGGGGTGAGCCCGGCGCGGCGCTCCCGGTCGATGCCGCGGGCGCGCTCGGTCTCCAGCGCGGCGCGGGCCGTGTCGGCCAGCGGGCGGACCGGGAGCCCGGCCGCCAGGACCGGACCGGCGTCCCGGGAGGCCAGCCCCCGGTGGCTGTTCGGCAGCCACAGCGGCAGCGACTTCGGGCCGCCCCACGGCTGCACCCCGGCCGCCGCCAGGTCCGCCGGGGCCGCCGCGACGAGTTCGGTGCCGGCCGGCGCCAGCGCGTCGGCGAGGCCGGTGAGCAGCTCGCGCAGCGGGACGGCCGGTCCGATCGCGTCGTGCGTGCCGCCCCGCCCGTGCTCGGCGGCGTCCAGCACCCAGGCGGCCAGGTCGCGCACGTCGACGTGCTGGATCGACTGCTCGGGGTCGTCGGGCACCAGCACCCGGCCGCCGCGCGCCATCCGCTGCGCCCAGTAGCCGAACCGGTCCGACCCGTCGTCGGGTCCGGTGATCAGCCCGGGGCGGACCACGAACGCGCCCGGGTGCGCGGCGCGCACGGCGTTCTCGCAGGCCACCTTGATGGCGCCGTAGATCGCCGGGTCGCGCTGGGCGTAGTCCTCGACGGTGGACTCGTCGGTGACCGGGTCGAGCACCTCGGGGCCCGGGACGAGCGTGTCGGCGTAGACGTTGATCGTGGACACGAAGGTCCAGTGCCCGGCCCGCAGCGAGGCCAGCGCGTCGCGGACGTAGCCGTAGGACATGGTGGCGAGGTCCACCACGGCGTCGAACTCCGCCCCGTCCAGCGGGCCGAGGCCCTCCCGCCGGTCCACCCGGACCAGTTCGGCGCCGTCGGGCACGTCGCCGCTGATGCCCCGCGCCGCGCAGGTCACCTCGTGCTCGCGGCGCACCGCCTCGGCGGCCACCGCGCGCCCGACGAAGGCCGTTCCGCCCAGAACCAGGATTCGCATGGGCACACACTGCACGCGATCGGCTGCCGAGGGCGACGGTTCTCGCTGTGGGCTGAACACCTGAGGTGAGGCAGGCCACCTCCGACCCCCTGTCCGCGAGGGTGAACTCCCAGCTCAGTTACCCTTTGGCAGTATTGCTGGCCATCCGTCGGGCGGCAGTGAGCTGCGTTGCCTGCCCGGGCGGACCGCACGGAAACCGGGAGCTGCACCCGTGGCCCGAGTCGTTGTCGACGTCATGCCGAAGCAGGAGATCCTGGACCCGCAGGGACAGGCGGTGGCCAACGCGCTGCCGCGGCTCGGGTTCGACGGCATCTCCGGAGTCCGGCAGGGGAAGCGTTTCGAGCTGGAGGTCGCCGACTCCGTCGACGACGACACGCTCGCCCAGATCGCCGAGACCCTGCTCGCCAACCCCGTGATCGAGGACTTCACCGTGCGGTGGGTGGAGGCGTGAGCGCGCGGATCGGGGTCATCACCTTCCCCGGCACCCTCGACGACGTGGACGCCGCCCGGGCGGTGCGGCGGGCCGGTGGGGAAGCCGTGGCGCTCTGGCACGCCGACCACGACCTCAAGGGCGTGGACGCGGTGGTCGTGCCCGGCGGCTTCTCCTACGGCGACTACCTGCGCTGCGGCGCGATCGCGAAGTTCGCCCCGGTGATGACCGAGGTCGTCACCGCCGCGCACCGCGGGATGCCGGTGCTCGGCGTGTGCAACGGCTTCCAGATCCTCTGCGAGACCGGGCTGCTGCCGGGCGTGCTCACCCGCAACGCCGGGCTGCACTACGTCTGCCGCGACCAGTGGCTGAAGGTGGAGAACAACACCAGCGCCTGGACCACCCGCTTCGACGCGGGCGCCGAGCTGCTCATCCCGATCAAGCACGGCGAGGGCAACTACATGGCCGACACCGCGGTCCTCGACCAGCTCGAGGGTGACGGCCGGGTGCTGTTCCGCTACGCCGGGGACAACCCGAACGGTTCGCAGCGCGGCATCGCGGGGATCACCGACGAGCGCGGTCGGGTCGCGGGCATGATGCCCCACCCCGAGCACGCGATCGACCCGTTGACCGGCCCGACCGACGACGGCCTCGGCCTGTTCCTGTCCGCCCTCGACGCACTGGTGGCAGCGTGACCGACATCGTGGACGTCGACGGCCCGGCCGTCGACAGCGTGGAGCACGCGAAGGCGTCTCCCGAGCTCCCCCAGCCCTACCAGGAGCTGGGGCTCAAGGACGACGAGTACGCCCGGATCAAGGAGATCCTGGGCCGCCGGCCGACCGAGGCCGAGCTGGCGATGTACTCGGTGATGTGGAGCGAGCACTGCTCCTACAAGTCCTCCAAGGTGCACCTGAAGTACTTCGGCGAGACCACCACCGACGAGATGCGCGCCAAGATGCTCGCGGGCATCGGCGAGAACGCCGGAGTGGTGGACATCGGCGACGGCTGGGCGGTGACCTTCAAGCTGGAGAGCCACAACCACCCGTCCTACGTGGAGCCCTACCAGGGCGCCGCGACCGGGGTCGGCGGCATCGTCCGCGACATCATGGCGATGGGGGCGCGGCCGGTGGCGGTGGCCGACCCGCTGCGGTTCGGCCCGGCCGACGCCGAGGACACCGCGCGGGTGCTGCCCGGCGTGGTCGCCGGGGTCGGCGGCTACGGCAACTGCCTGGGGCTGCCCAACATCGGCGGCGAGGTCGTCTTCGACGACTGCTACGCGGGCAATCCGCTGGTCAACGCCATGTGCGTGGGCGTGATGAAGGTCGACGACCTGCACCTCGCGCACGCCAGCGGGACCGGGAACAAGATCGTCCTGTTCGGCGCCCGCACCGGGCTGGACGGCATCGGCGGGGTGTCGGTGCTGGCCTCGGAGACCTTCGAGGGCGACGAGTCCGGCTCCGGCCGCAAGAAGCTGCCCAGCGTGCAGGTCGGCGACCCGTTCGCCGAGAAGGTGCTCATCGAGTGCTGCCTGGACCTGTACCACTCCGGGCTGGTCGTGGGCATCCAGGACCTCGGCGGCGCCGGGCTGGCGTGCGCGACCTCGGAGCTCGCGGCGGCCGGTGACGGCGGGATGCGGGTGGACCTGGACCAGGTCCCGCTGCGCGCCACCGGGATGAACGCGGCCGAGATCCTCTCCAGCGAGTCGCAGGAGCGGATGTGCGCCGTGGTGCGCCCGTCCGACGTGGACGCCTTCATGGACGTCTGCCGCAAGTGGGACGTCACCGCCACCGTGATCGGCGAGGTCACCGACGAGGAGAACCTGCGGATCGACTGGCGGGGCGAGCTCGTCGTCGACGTGCCGCCGCGCACCGTCGCCCACCAGGGCCCGGTGTACGAGCGGCCGGTCGAGCGCCCCGCCGAGCAGGACCTGATCGCCGCGGACAACGCCGCCACCCTGGCGCGTCCGTCCACACCGGACGAACTGCGGGACACCCTGCTGCGGATGGCCGCCTCGCCGAACCTGTGCTCCCGCGCGTGGGTCACCGACCAGTACGACCGCTACGTGCGGGGCAACACCGTGCTGGCCCAGCCCTCCGACGGCGGGGTGCTGCGGATCGACGAGGAGACCGGCCGGGGCATCGCCGTCGCCACCGACTGCAACTCCCGCTACACCCGGCTCGACCCGTACGAGGGCGCGAAGCTGGCGCTGGCCGAGGCCTACCGCAACGTGGCCACCACCGGCGCCACCCCGATGGCGGTGACCAACTGCCTGAACTTCGGCTCGCCCGAGGACCCGGGCGTGATGTGGCAGTTCCAGCAGGCGGTGCGCGGCCTCGCCGACGGCTGCCAGGAGCTCGGCATCCCGGTCACCGGCGGCAACGTCAGCTTCTACAACCAGACCGGGAACAGGGCGATCCTGCCGACCCCGGTGGTCGGCGTGCTCGGCACCATCGACGACGTCAGCCGCCGCATCCCCACCGGCATCGGCGGGGAGCAGGGCGAGACGCTGCTGCTGCTCGGCGAGACCCGCGAGGAGTTCGGCGGCTCCGAGTGGTCCCGCGTCGTGCACGACCACCTCGGCGGCACCCCGCCGAAGGTCGACCTGGCGCGGGAGAAGCTGCTCGCCGAGGTCCTCGTGGCGGGCTCCCGCGACGGCATGATCTCCGCGGCGCACGACCTCTCCGAGGGCGGCTTGGCGCAGGCCCTGGTCGAGACGGCGCTGATCGGCGAGTGCGGCGCGCGGGTGGTGCTGCCCGAGGACGCGGACCCGTTCGTCTGGCTGTTCTCCGAGTCCGCGGGCCGGGTGCTCGTCGCCGTCCCGCGCAGCGAGGAACTGCGGTTCACCGACATGTGCACCGCCAGGCAGCTCCCCTGGACCCGGATCGGCGTCGCCGACTCCGGCTCGTCGAGCCTGGACGTCCAGGGCGTCGCGGACATCCCGCTGGCCGAGCTCAGCGAGGCCTGGGAAGGCACCCTCCCGGCCCTCTTCGGCTGACCACCCCGGTCGGCTGACCAGCGCTCCGTTCCAGGTGAGGGGCACCTTCATCCGGCATAGGCGGATGAGGGTGCCCCTCACTCAGGTCCCGAACGGGTGATCGCGGGGTCAGAGGCCGGGGAGCGGGGCGTCGGTTCGCGGGGGTTGGGCCCAGGTGGTGCCCGCGAAGTCGGGGTCTTCGGCGAAATCGATCGCCCGGAGATCCGCCGGTCCGGTGAACTCCGCGTCGCGGAAGGTGATCCGGTCGCCGAACCGGCTGCGGGCGAACTTCACCTCGCCCGCGAACAGGGTCCGGTCGAAGCTCGCCGGACCGGAGAAGTCCACGCCGCTGAACCACGCCCGGCCGTGGAACACCGCGTCCTCGCAGCGGACCCGCCCGGACAGCCGACCGGAACCGATCGTCGCGCCGGTGAGCCACACCGGGCCCAGGAACGCGCACCGGCTGAAGTTGTTGCTGCTGCGCAGCAGCGCGTGCCGCAGCACCACCGAGCCGATCTTGCGGTCGCTGAGGTCGAAGTACTCCAGCGCCGCGCCGGTGAGGTCGAGGTCGTAGGCGGGCGCCGCGTCGTCGTCGGCGGCGGGCAGCAGTTCGGTGATGAGCCGCTGCGCGGTGAGCCGGATGCCGAGCTTGCGGTCCGCTTCGTGCCGCTCGCGCTGCGACCACCCGGGTTCGCCGTCGGCGGCCTGGAGGGGGTCGTCACCGTAGCGCGGGTGCAGGAACGGCCGGCGCAGGTACGAGCACAGCACGTCGATCACCGTCCGGGTGTAGGCCGGATTCGTCCGCGCGAGCCCGGCCAGCGCGTGCAGCGCGCCCACCCGGACCTGGTCGGCCTCGCTGCCGAGCAGCTCCACGGCCCGCGCGAACCGCTCGTCGGCCACCCGGTCGTGCTCCAGCGCGTGCCGCTGCTCCTCGGTGCGGCGGCGCCGGTCGTTGAGCCAGAGGGCGTAGAGGGCGACGATGGAACCGGCGGCGAGCCCGCCGGTGCGCAGCGCGTCGGCCCCGGTGGCGCGGGTGTCGAGCAGCAGCAGCGCCGCGCTGATGCCGACCAGGGCCAGCACGGCGAGCACGATGGTCAGCACCAGCCCGACACGACGATCACCCATGCGCGTGATTGTGCCCGCGCGGCCCCGGCGCCCGGGGCGTTTCCGCCGACCCGGCCGGCATCCGGGAGCGGTGCCTGGACGGACCGCGGCGGGTCGTCGACGGCCCGCCGCGGTCGAGGGCCCGGGTCAGCCGTTGGCCAGGGCCTGCAGCCGGTCGTAGGCGCCGTTGAACGAGTTCTGGTCCAGCGGCGAGGACGTGTACTGCCAGAAGGTGTGGAAGCCCCAGCCCACCGGGAGCGGGCCGACCGAGTCGGCGTAGCGGGCCACCCACAGCGGGTTGGTGTCGCCGAAGTCGGCGTTGACGCACTGGTTCCACCAGCTCGTGCTGGTGTAGATGACGGGCCAGCGGCCGGTGCGGGCGTGGTAGGTGTCGCTGAAGCTCTTGATCCAGGCGGTCATCTGCGACTGGTTGAGCCCGTAGCAGGTGCTGCCGTAGGGGTTGTACTCCATGTCGAGCGCGCCGGGCAGCGTCTTGCCGTCGCGGGACCAGCCGCCGCCGTTGTCGACGAAGTAGTTGGCCTGGGCCGCGCCGCTGGACCGGTCCGGCAGCGCGAAGTGGTAGGCGCCGCGGATCATGCCGATGTTGTAGGAACCGTTGTACTGCTGGGCGAAGTAGGGGTTCTCGTACCCGGTGCCCTCGGTCGCCTTGACGTAGGCGAAGCGCATCCCCTGGCCCCACCAGTGCGGCCAGTCCACGTTGCCCTGGTGGCTGCTGACGTCGATGCCGCGCACCGTGGCGAGCGGGTCGAGCCGGGGTTCCAGGCCCGGTTCGCCGGAGCCTTCGTGCTTGCGGATCTGCGAGCCCATCGCGTGATCTTCGGTCGGAGTCCCGCTGGGCGGTTCGGTGACCTGCGTGCCCATCGCCTGCTCCTTCGCCGGAGGTGCTGTGCTTGCATGCGCGGGCGCACAGAGGATCAGAGCGCCTGTGCAGAACATCGATAGTAGGAAGGCCCAGCGCGGGCGGCGAGCAGATCCACTCGGTCGGTACATCGCAACCTCTCGGGGTTTCGTAGCTGAGCGTCGCACGGGGAGTGACGCCTCTGCCCCGGAAGTGTGGCGAAGACTTTTCGCCCTCCCCAGCACCTGTGTTAGTTTTTCACCGCACTGGCCCAATCCGGACATCCGGTCGGGAAACACGTGTCCCCGGTCGCGTGATGTGTTCCGCGCACAACCCGCCGCCGGGTTCGGGCGTCGACAAGAGCAAGACCCATTCACGCTTCCGGGGCAGGCGGTCCGTTCCGCCCTCCGCCACCGGCGGCGGTCGCCCGGTGGCTCACCTGGCCTGCTCAGATGAGGTGGACGACGATTGCCCAGGGCGCGATACGAGGTTCGACCATCCGACCGATCCGGTCGTATGCTCCGGACATCGGCCCAGGCGAGTACGACGAGTGGAGGGCGCCCAGGCATGACTGGCTGGACCGCGCCGGTGCCCAGCGCTCAGGACTCGACCGCCGAGGTCACCCGCGGTGACCGGCAGCACTTCGCGGCGGTGTGGGCGCAGAACCTGATGGGCACCAGCTACGTGCCGATGACCAGCGCCGAGGTGGAGAGCCGGTTGGCCGGCTACACCGATCGGCTGGTCGACGCGCTGCTCAGCGAACCGTTCGACCCGGGCCCGGCCCGCTCCGTCGGCGTGGACCTCGTCGCGGTGCACTTCACCAGCGCCGAATCGCTCGGCCGCACCGTCGACCTGCTCGGCGCCGAGCTGCTCGACGCGCTGCGGCTCGGCGGGGACGGCTGGCGCGACCGGGTCGCCGCGCTGCAAGGCGCGCTGTGCGCCGGGTTCCTCCAGGCCGCGCGCAAGCGGACGCTCGACGAGCAGGAGGCCATCCGGCAGGCCGTGCTGGACGCCCGGGACGCCGTCGAGCAGGCGTTGCGCACCAGCGAGGCCCGCTTCCGGGCGATCTTCACCGAGGCCGCGATGGGCATCGGCATCGCGGACATGACCGGGCACGTCCTGGAGGTCAACGACTCGCTGCGGCGCATCCTGGACCGCCCGGCGGAGGACCTGCGCCGGATGACCGTGCACGAGATGGTGCACCCCACCGACGACGCCGGGCTGTGGCGGATGTACGAGGAGCTGGTCCGGGGTGAACGCGACCAGTACCGGGTGGAGAAGCAGTTCCACCGCCCCGACGGCAGCACCGTGTGGACCGAGATGATCGTGTCCCTGGTGCGCGCCGAGGACGGGATGCCGCAGTTCCAGGTCTACATGGTCGAGGACGTCACCGAGCGAAAGCGCCTCCAGGAACGCCTGCGCCACCAGGCGATGCACGACCCGCTGACCACGCTGCCGAACCGGGCGCTGTTCCTGGAGCGGCTGTCCGAGGTGATGCACGACCACGCGCCCGACGAGCGGATCGCGCTGTGCTACATGGACCTCGACGGGTTCAAGGTGATCAACGACAGCCTCGGCCACCACGTCGGCGACGACCTGCTGCTGGCGGTCGGCCAGCGGCTGGAGCGCGCGGTGCGCGGCGACGACCGGCTGGTGGCCCGGATGGGCGGCGACGAGTTCGTCATCCTGATCCAGGGTTCGCCGGGCACCGAGCACGCCATCGAGGTCGCCGACACGGTGCTCGGCGCGCTGCGCGCCCCGTTCCGGATCGGCGGCCACGAGCTGTCGGTGTCGGCCAGCATCGGCATCGTGGACCGCCCGCTGGACGGCCAGAGCGCCGCGGCGCTGATGCGCGACGCCGACGTGACGCTGTACTGGGCCAAGGCCGACGGCAAGAACCGGTGGGCGCTCTACGACCACGAGCGCAACGCCAGCGAGGTCGCCCAGTTCCGGCTCTCGGCCAAGATGCCCGCCGCCCTGGAGGCCGGGGAGTTCTACGTCGACTACCAGCCGCTGATGGGCCTGCGGGAGCAGACCGTGGTCGGCGCCGAGGCGCTGGTCCGCTGGTGGCACCCGGAGTTCGGCAGGCTCGGCCCGGACAAGTTCATCGGGCTGGCCGAGGAGACCGGCCTGATCGTCGCGCTCGGCCGCTGGGTGCTGCGCCAGGCGTGCCTGCAGGCCAAGCGCTGGCAGGACGAGTTCGGCAACCGCGCGCCGTTCATCAGCGTGAACCTCGCGGTGCGCCAGTCCCGCGACCCGGGGCTGGTCGCCGACGTGGAGGCGATCCTCGCCGAGACCGGCTTGGCCCCCACCCAGCTGCAGCTGGAGCTCACCGAGAGCGCCATCATGGGCACCGCGGACGAGCCGCTGGACGCGCTGCGGGCGTTGTCCCGGATGGGCGTGCGGATCGCCATCGACGACTTCGGCACCGGGTACTCCAACCTGGCCTACCTGCGGCACCTGCCGGTGCACGAGCTCAAGATCGCGGGGTCCTTCATGGAGGGGCTGCGCGACGCGGAGCGGGCCGATCCGGTGGACGCGCGGATCGTCGGCACCCTCGTGGAGCTCGCGCACGCCCTGGGGCTCACCGTCACCGCCGAAGGCGTGGAGACCTTCGCGCAGGCGCGGCGGCTGGCCGACATCGGCTGCGAGACGGGCCAGGGCTACTTCTTCGCCAAACCCGGCCCACCGGAGGACCTGCGCGACTTCATCACCGCCCACCTCTGAGGACCCCGGACCACCCGGAAGAGTGGTGAGTGAGGGGCACCCTGTACTCCGTGACGTGGTACAGGGTGCCCCTCACTCACGTACCGAACGGGTGGCGCGGTCCTGGCCGAAGTGGTGGCCCTCGCGGCGGCGTTGCGCTGCTCGGCGTCGGCTGCGGTCGGCGCGGGTGGGGCCCAGGTAGAGCGTCGACGCGGCGTTGACCAGGCCGAGGTGGCTGAAGGCCTGCGGGAAGTTGCCGGTGAACCGCTCGGCCACCGCGTCGTACTCCTCGGCGAGCAGCCCGACGTCGTTGGTGAGCTCCAGCAGCCGCTCGAACATCGCCTCGGCCTCGTCCCGCTCGCCGATCTCGACCAGCGCCTCCACCATCCAGAACGAGCAGGCCAGGAACGAACCCTCCACACCGGACAGCCCGTCCACCGCGTGCCGCTGCGCGGCGGTGCTGTAGCGGTCGACGAGCACCCCGTCGTGCTGGAGCTCGCGCTGCACCGCGCGGACCGTGGCCACCACCCGCTCGTCGTCACCAGGCAGGAAGCCGACGGTGGGCAGGAGCAGCGTGGCCGCGTCGAGCTCGGTCCCGCCGTAGTACTGGGTGAACGCGCCGACCTCGGAGTTCCAGCCGCGCTCCAGCACCTCGGCGTGCACGGTGTCGCGCAGCTCCCGCCAGCGCTCCACCGGACCGGGCAGACCGTCCTCCTCGGCGGCGCGCACCGCGCGGTCGAAGGCCACCCAGACCATCACCCGGGAGTGGGTGAACACCCGCTCCGGGCCGCGCACCTCCCACAGCCCCCGGTCCGGTCGCCGCCAGATCCGCTCCAGGTGCTCCAGCATCCCGCGCTGCACGCCCCAGGACTCGGCGTTCTCGGTGACGCCGCGCTCCCGCGCCAGGTGCAGCGCGTCCATCACCTCGCCGTAGATGTCGAGCTGGCGCTGCCGGTAGGCGTCGTTGCCCAGCCGCACCGGACCGTTGCCGTGGTAGCCGGGCAGCCAGTCCGCCTCCCACTCCGGCAGGTGCCGCGCCCCGTCGATGCCGTACATGATCCGGACCTGCGACGGGTCGCCCGCCACGGCCCGCACCAGCCAGCGGCGCCAGGCCGCCGCCTCCTCGTAGCAGCCGAAGTTGTCCAGCGCGAGCAGCGCCATCGTGGCGTCCCGCAGCCAGCAGTACCGGTAGTCCCAGTTCCGGTCGCCGGGGATCGCCTCCGGCAGCGACGTGGTGGGCGCGGCGACGATGCCGCCGGTCGGCGCGTAGGTCATCGCCTTGAGCGTCACCAGCGAGCGGTGCACCGCGTCCCGGTGCGGGCCGTCGTAGGTGATCCGCGAGCCCCACTCCCGCCAGAAGTCCTCGCTGTCCCGGATCTCCTGGTCGGGGTCCATCGGGGCGGGCAGGTCGTCCGGGTCGGGCGCCCACTGGAGCACCCAGGAGTAGCGCTCGCCCGCCGCGACGGTGCGGGTGAGCTGGTGCGCCCGCTCGTGCTCCACCCGGTGCGGCAGCAGGTCGCCGCGCAGCACCACCGAGTGCGGGCCGGCGATGGCGACGATGTACTCGTCGAGCACCGGCTCGGTAGCCCGCACCCGGTGGACCCACGGGATCGCCTCGCCGTAGGCGAACCGGATCACCCAGCGCATCCCGATCTCGACGTGCCCGGACACGCCTTCCACCGCCCGCACCAGGCACGGCTCGTCGCCCTGGTTCTTCTCGTGCGGCGGCATCGTGTCGATGAGCCGGACCACCCCGTCGTCGGTGTGGAACTCGGTCTCCAGCACCAGCGCGTCGCCCCGGTACCGACGCCGGACCTCGCGCACCGGGCCGGTCGGGGCGATCTGCCAGTGGCCTTCCGCGTCGCCGCCGAGCAGGCGGCAGAAGCACGACGGCGAGTCGAACCGGGGCAGGCACAGCCAGTCCACCGAGCCGTCGCGACCGATCAGCGCGGCGGTGCGCAGGTCGGACACCAGCGCGTAGTGCTCGATGGGTCCGGGGCCGCCCCGGAGGCGATCAGTGCTCATGCCGCCGAGGCTAGGCACCTCCCTCGATGGTGGCTACCGACTCGCGGCGGCCTCGGCCAGCACGCTGTTCGGGATGACCGCCTGCACCGCGTCGGTCAGGTTCAGCCCGAGGTCCAGCCCGCCGAGCAGCGCGGGCAGGTCGGCGCCCGCGACCCGGCGCGCGCCCGGCCAGTCCGCGGGCACCCGCGACTCGGACGTGCAGGCCGGGACGAGCTGGCTGCCGTCGGACATCTCCGCCGCGTAGACCGCCTCGGCATCGCCCGCGTCCTCGGGCGAGTACAGCAGCACCTCGCCGTCGAGCACGGCCTCGGGCAGCCGGTCCTCCGGCAGCTCGCCGTTGGCGATGCCCTGGAGCACCTCCTCCAGCGAGTTCGTCGGCTCCGGCAGTTCGCCCGCCAGGTCGGAGGGCTCGTAGGCGGAGTTGAACTGGAACTCCTCGTCGATGTCGCCGTTGTCGTCGATGTAGTACGCGCCGACGACGCCTTCCGGCGGCACGTCGTCCCCGGCGTCCTGGTAACCCGGGTCGACGATGTAGAGCCAGTTCCCCGGGTTCTCCCGGGCGTAGTCGCGCATCGCGTCGGTGATCGGCGGTGCGCCCTGCTCGCTCGGCTGCATGCGTTGCTCCGTCCTGGGCCGGTCGGACCGGCCGTCGTGGCTCCCGGTGGGTGCACCGGCTGTTGCCACCGAGGGTGCCATCAGCCGCCGGGCGTGCCGGGTGGACGGTGGCCCACGGCACCCGAGGTCCTCGGTGCGGGGATGCGGTCGTAGTGGTGCTGGAGGGCGTCCTCCTGCTCCTGGAGCAGGTCACCGCGCTCGGTGTCCACGAACGGCGCGCGCCGGACCACGTCGCGGCTCACCGCGACGGTGACCCGGGCGCCGTCGAAGGCCGCCCCGTCCAGCGGGACGAAGGTCTCGTTGGTGCCGAAGAGCCCGGTCTGGACGGTGATCCAGGCGGGCTCCTCGGTGCTGTCGTCGAGGAACAGGTCCCCGACGATGCCGATCCGCAGCCCCGCCGGGTCGAGGACCTCGCACCCGTACATGCGCAGCGCTTCCCGCTGTCCGATCGTGGTCATCGCGCCTCCCCCCACGCCCAGTCTCCCCCGGAGCACCCCCGCCCGGCACCTCGGAACCGGTTCGGGGGAGCCGCGAACGGGTAAGGACGAAGGCACAACCACCGACCACGAGCCGACCACCCACCGACAAGCGACCGACTACGAGCCGGACCACCGTCAGGCAAGCGGCGTCAGCCGCTTCCGCACTACCCCACCCTCGCAACTGGCACCGCCGCGGGTTCTCAGCGGTCTTCTCGCGAGGACGCCCTGACGCTGTGTACGCGCTTGTACATGAGGAAGGGCGCCCGGAACGAGAAGGCCGCTGAGGTTCCGCCACGGGCACCGCTCCGCAAAAAGACCACGACGCGAGACAGCAAGGAGGAGGACCGCTGGGGCCTTGGTCTTTGCCTTTCAGCCTGGTCGTCTTCGCCGTGGCGGCGACCGTGACGGTGCTCGGCGCGGTGCGGATGGCCCGGCTCGGCGACGTGCTGGCCGATCGCACCGGGTGGGGCGAGGCGGTCTTCGGTGCGCTGTTCTTCGGGGCCACCACCTCGTTGTCCGGGATCGTGATCACCGCGGTCACGGCGGCCACCGACAGCCCGACCCTGGCCTACAGCAACGCGGTCGGCGGGATCGCGGCGCAGACCGTCGCGATCGCGGTCGCCGACCTGTTCCACCGGCGCGGGAACCTCGAGCACGCCGCCGCGTCGCTGACAAACATCCTGTTCGGCTGCCTGCTGATCGGGATGCTGGTGCTGGTCGTGCTGGCGAGCTTCGTGCCGCCGGTCGTGGTCGCCGCCCTCCACCCGGTGTCGTTCCTGCTGGTCGCGGTGTACGTCGGCGGGCTGCTGCTGATCCGCCGCAGCGGGGACCGGCCGATGTGGCGGGCGGTGTTCACCCGGACGACGCAGCGGGACGAGCCGGTCGACGACGGTGCCGATCCGCGCCGGACGCGGACCATCTGGCTGGAGTTCACCGCGGTCGGGATCACGGTCGGCACCGGCGGCGCGGCGCTGGCCGTGGCCGCGGAGGGGATCGTGGCCGCCACCGCGCTCGGCGAGGGCTTCGTCGGCGCGGTGCTGCTCGGGGTCGTCAACGGGCTGCCCGAGGCGGTCACCGCGATCGCCGCCGTGCGCCGGGGTGCCCTGACCCTCGCGATCGCCGCGATCCTCGGCGGCAACTGCTTCGACGTGCTCAACGTGGCGATCGGCGACGTCGCCTTCCGCGGCGGTTCGCTCTACCACGCGGCGGGACCCGACGAGCTGTTCCTCACCCTGGCCAGCGCGCTGATGACGGTGATCGTGATCACCGGTCTCCTCGTCCGGCAGGACCGGGGTCCGGGCCGGGTCGGGTTCGAGGGGATCGCCCTGCTCGGCACCTACGCGGCCATCATCGCGGTCCTCGCGAACTGACCCGTCCGTGTCCTGCCGGCGCACGTCCGGCCCCCGAAAGGTGAGCAGGTGAGGGGCACCTTGCCCGAGTTACTCGGATGAAGGTGCCCCTCACTCGCCGGTCGCCACCCGGTCGGGTGCGGGGGCGCGGGCGCGTAACGTCGCGGGGCTTCCCGGCGATGCTCGATTCGGTGAGTTCTGCCCGGATATTTCGCCCAAGCCGGGGCAAAACACCGCGACCTGCGGAAACGCCATCGGGCATTCCCGCTCGGTGACGCCGGAGTTGGGAAAGTCTTCACCCGGCTTACCGATTGAGTGGCAACAATTCGCCAACATCACCCTTTCGTGTGGTCATCCCGGTTACGTTCCGAAATGCCAAGCCGTCAGGTTCCGCTCGGCCCCACCCGAGCGGCACTGAAGGAGGAACCACATGAAGAAGCTGTTCTACGGCACCGGTGCGGGTGTCGCCGCGGCAGCGATGGTCTTCGCGGCCGCTCCGGCGGGCGCCGAGCCCATCCTGGCCCCGCTCACCCTGCACCCGCAGGCCAAGGACGCGGGCGGCCAGGACACCTACCTCGTCAACCTCAAGGACGGCATCGCCGCCCAGGGGGTCGCCGAGGAACTCGGCGTGCAGGCCCGCAACGTCTACTCCGCCACCATGAACGGGTTCTCGGCGACGCTGAACGCCGAGCAGCTCGAGGACGTCCGCTCCAGCGGCAAGGTCGAGGGCGTCTCGCAGAGCTACTCGATCCAGGTGGAGCCCAGCGACGCCGCCGCCGTCGACTCCTGGGGCCTGGACCGGCTCGACCAGCCGCAGCTCCCGCTCGACGACACCTATGCCCCGGCCGGCGACGGCTCGGGCGTGACCGCCTACATCCTCGACACCGGCATCGACCCCTCCCACCCCGGCTTCGGCGGGCGCGCGTCGGTCGGCTTCGACGCCACCGGCGGCGACGGGCAGGACGGCCACGGCCACGGCACCCACGTCGCGGGCACCATCGGCGGCGAGACGCACGGCGTCGCCACGGGCGCCGAGCTGGTCGGCGTGAAGGTGCTCAACGACAACGGCAGCGGCACCACCGAGCAGATCGTGTCCGGCATGGAGTGGGTCGCGCAGAACGCCAGCGGCCCGTCCGTGGCGAACATGTCGCTCGGCGGCCCGAAGGATCCGGCGCTCGACGAGGCGGCCACCGCCCTGGTCGACAGCGGCGTGTTCCTCGCCGTCGCGGCGGGCAACGAGGGCCAGGACGCCGAGAACGTGTCCCCGGCCAGCGCCGAGGGCGTCTTCACCACCGCGGCCTCCGACCAGAACGACGGCTCCGCCAGCTTCACCAACTTCGGCTCCACCGTCGAGGGCTACGCGCCCGGTGTGGACATCGTCTCGCTCGCTCCCGGTGGCGGCACCGACACCATGAGCGGCACCTCGATGGCCAGCCCGCACGTCGCGGGTGTCGGTGCGCTGTACCTGGCGGCCAACGGCGGCGCGACCCCGGCCGACGTCATCTCCGGGCTCCAGGACCAGGCGGCGACCGACGTCATCCAGGGCGCCCCGACCGGCACCATCGCCGACCTGCTCCAGATCGGCGACCTCTGATCGCGAGCACGCCCGTGGACCGGCCCTTCCTGCACCGCCAGGGAGGGCCGGTCGCGTCCGGCTGGTGCGTTCAGGGGCGGACCGCTGCGCCGGTCGGGGTCAATCGGAGGTCGACCAGGGCGAACCGCCGAAAGTCGGTTACCCCGTTCCGCCCCGCTCGATACGTTGACGACGTCGGGGGTTTCGATGCCCGCGGGCCCAGGCCGCGGTGCTAAGTGAGGTGTGCTGTGCTACCCGGATACCCGGACACGCTGGAACAGACCCAGCCGCCGGTCGCGGGACCAGCGGAGACCGGACAGGCAACGGCCCGAGCCCACGTGGAGGCGCGCGCCGCGGTCGCCTCGGTCGCCCGCTCGCACAGCGGCAGCGGCGGGGTGCTCCAGGTCGTGCACGGCCCCAAGCGCGTCGGCTGGGCCGCCTACGAGCTGCAGAGCAACGCCACCACCCTCGTGCAGGGCGTTGCGAAACCGCCCTACGTCACCACGGGACCGCTGGACTCGCTGGAATCCCGCAAGCTCGCCGAAGGCGTGCGCTACCAGGTGCTCTACGACCGCTCCGCGCTCGCCCGGCCGCCGCAGCTCGACATCACCACCAAGCTCGTCGCGCTCGGCGAGCAGGCGCGGGTGATCCACGTCGCGCCCACCAAGCTCATCATGGTCGACGGCGAGATCGCGCTGCTGCCGCTGACCGTCAGCGAGAACTCCATCGAGAGCGCCGTGGTCGTGCGCAGCTCGGCCATGCTCGCCGCCATCGCCCGCATCTTCGAGGACCTCTGGCGTTTCGCCGCGCCGTTCAGCGCCGCGAACGACGTCTCCGGCGGTGAGGTCCAGCCCACCGAGGAGGAGCGCTGGATCCTCTCCCTGCTCGCCTCCGGCGCCACCGACGACACCATCGGCCGCCTGATGGGCTTCAGCGCCCGCACCGCGCACCGCCGCGTCCGCGAGCTCATCGCCCGCCTCGGCGTCGAAACCCGCTTCCAGGCCGGCATGCAAGCCGTGAAGCTCGGCTGGTTGTGAGGGGGCGGAAGCGGCTTCCCCGCTCGCCCGGGCCCCTGCGTTGCGGACCGAAGGTGCTCACTCGCGCCGTAGGTGAGGGGCACCCTCGTCCTGATCAGAGGACCTTCCCGCAAGCGGCGGAGCCGCTGTGCGGTGCGGCCGTCACCTCGCACCGCCGCTGAGGTCCCGCCACCCGCACCGCCCCGCAGGCCATGCTGAAAGCGGTCTTCACTGGGGCAAGGGGCTTCTCGAACAGGTCGGTAGTCAGGCGCCTGCTCGGCCGAAGAACCGTTCGGCGAGCCGCGCCGTGGCCGGGGCACCGTCGCCGGCTCGGCAGACCGAGACCTGCAGGACGCTCGACCCCTCCAGCCGGGCCTGCCGGAAGCAGGCCCACGGGGCGCCGTCCTGGAACCCGATCCAGATCAGCACGTCCGGGCTGGTCGTGTAGACGCCGTAGGACCAGGACGAGGTGGTCTCGCCGATCCGCCGGGCGGCGTCGCAGCCGCTGACCCCGTCGCTCAGCGTGCCGAACACCTCGGTGGCGCGCGCCCGGTCCGGGTAGGTGCCGATCACCTGGGTCACCACGGCGGACTCCGCGGAGTCCTGGTAGGTCGCCGAGTGGAACCGCGTCCACCCGGGGGCGTAGACCGCCTGCGTCGTGGGTCCGACGGCGACCGCGCACTCCGGCGGATCGGCCCGCGGCGGTGGTGGTGGTTCGCTCCGGCTCGTACCGGCGTGCAGCGGGACGCCCACCGCATCGCCGGCCTCGGCGGGCGTGAGCACCTCCGCCCGCACCGCGCCCGGGATCGCGCGCATCACCGCGGGCCAGGCGATCCACGCCACCAGCGCTGCGATCACCGCGAACTGCACGGCGGCGATGACCACCCAGAGGTGGCGGCGCGGTCGGCGCGGTTCGGGTTGCGGTGGTGGCGGTGGGGAGTACGGCCAGGGGTGCGGTTGCGGCGGGCCCCAGTCCGGCGGGTCGGGCGGCGTCGGGAACGGACGTGCGGGGGTGCGCTCCCCATCGGGCGGTGGGCTCTGCGGCACCGGCATCACTCCTGCACAATCGCGGCGCGGAAGGCCCAGGAGGGCTCGTGCGCAAGCATAGTCGCCCGCTCGGCGTCGAGATCCTCCGCGCAGCTCGCGAATTCCCTCAGCTCCCGGTGGCTTCCCGCCGGAGGCGTTCGACCTCGGCCCGCCAGGAGTCGCCGAGCCCGGCGTCCGCCCACAGTCCGCGGATCTCGGAATCCGGGGCCAGGGCTCGGGAAAGCGCCGGGGGGATCAAGCCGACGAGATCCGCGGGCGGCTCCGGCAGGGTGAGGTCGGCGTCGGCGAGCACCGCCGCCGCGCCGCCGCGCCGCGCCAGGACCAGGGCCGCGGCGGCGATGGCGGCTTCGGCGGTGTCGCGTTCCAAGTAGTCGCCCGGGGGACGTCGGCGGCCGAGCGCAGCGCTTCGCGGAGCGCGTCGACGGCCTGCTCCGGGGCCAGTTCCCGCAGGTCGTCGCAGAGGTCCAGCGCGGAGTCGTTGTCCAGCGGACCGGTTCCGGAGGCGCTCACCTTCACCCCCACCGGGCCAGGAAGTCGCGGGCCGCGCTCAGGTACTCGTCGTACCTCGGGTTGTCGCGGCGGATCGCCCGCTGGTTGGCCAGCACGGGCGAGTAGCGGTTCTCGGCCATCTGCTCCAATCCCCTCCGCGCTGCTCGGCTGTCGGTCCGGTAGAGCACCACCGGCGTCAGCTCCGGGTAGTTGCGCTGGTGCGTGGCCAGCCGGGACCGCAGATTCTTCGCCATCCCGGTGCGCACCACGATCCCGCTCGCCGACAGCAGGGCGTAGACGCCGCCCGTGGCGTTCGGGTCGCCCGGGGCGCGGTGGTCGGTGCCGAGCCGCGACGGTTGCGGGCAGGGCGCGCTGTTGTGGACCAGGACCGGGGTGCCGGCCGCGAGCACATAGTACGTGCGGAAGTCGGCGACGGAGAGGTTGTGGACGGTCCGGTGCTGCTGGACCGGGAAGTTGGCGGTGACCCGCACCGGCGCGCGGTCGGGAGTGCTGCTCAGCACTTGACCGGGGCGCAGTTCGTCGGCCTCGACCCAGGTTCGGCGGCCGGGGTCCCAGAACGGGTGGTCGGCGGTGGTCGTCAGCGTCGCGCCACCGATCGTGAGCCGCTGGAGGTCCTTCCGGCCGGTGTCCGTGCTCAGCGCCGTGACGGGCCGGGGCGCGGTGCGGCCGGTCACCGGGTCCGTCGACCGCACCAGGTCCCCGGGGCGGACCAGCTCGATCGGTCGGCTGCTGCCGTCGGCGAGCAGGACGCGGGTGCCGGGGGCGAAGCTGTTCGGCACCGGGCACCGGTCGGGCCTGCGGCGCGGGACGGTGGTGACCTCGTCGACGGTGACGCGCTTGCCGTCCCGAACCGCCACGGCACCGCCGCGCGCGACGGCGCGGTCGAAGTTCTGCTCCGCGGCGGAACGCGGGCCCACCACCAGGGCGGTGTAGGTCCCGGAGGGTTTGGGGACCAGCCCGGCGAACAGGCAGCGCGGTCGCAGCCCGGCGGCCTGGCCGACCGGGAGGCCACCCACCGCGCGGGGCGAGAGGGTCGCGGTGCCGGGCCGCATGTCGACCTCGACCCCGTGGCGCTCGGCGTAGTCGTCGAGCGCCGCCGCCTCGTCCTGCCGGGACGTCGGATCGCCCCGGGTCGCCCGGTCGCCCGGCGGGCGGGCCGGATCGCCACCCGGGGCTTGTCGCACCGTTGCCGGGAGTTCCCCGAGCGAGTCCACCAGGGCGCCGGCCCACTGCCGGAGGAGCTGCTGGCGCCGTCCCGGCAGCGCGGTGCGGTCGTGGTCGAGCTGCGCCTGCCGGGATTCGAGCTGCGCCTGCTCCGACGCGAGCGCACCGCTCCGGGCGGAGAGGGCGCCGTCCTCGGCCAGCAAGCGCGCCTGTTCGGCGTTGAGCGCGGCGGCCCGGGAGTTGAGGGCCCGCGCCACCGCGGGCGGCGCCCCGTTCGGGTACCGGTCCACCTCCGCGTTGTGCGCGTCGATCCGCCTGCGCACCGAGTCGAGCCGGGCCGCGACGTCGCGGGACCGCGCGTCGTGCGCGCCGGTCCGCGCCCGCAGCGACGTCTCGGCCGCCCGGAGTTCGGCTTCCCGGCCCGGCAGGGCAGCGAGCCGCTGGTCCACCGCCGCGACCTGCTCGCCGAGGTGGGCGGCGCTGCCGGCGTCCGGCGTGCCGGGGAGCGCGGCGGCGCTGGCGGTGCCGAGGACCAGCGACAGCACCAGGGTCAGGAGCACCGGCAGGGACCATCGTCGGGCCATGTCACGCCCCCGCTCTGCTGAAGAACCGCTCAGCGATCCGCTGGGCGGCGGGCGCGCCGTCACCGCCTTGGCAGACCGCTGCTTGCAGCAGCGAGCTGCCGTCGAGCCGGGCTTGGCGGAAGCAGGCCCAGTCGTTGCCGTCGTCCTCGAACGCGATCCAGATCAGCCGGTCCGGCGTCGCCGCGTACACCTCGTAGACCCAGTTCGAGACGCTCTCGCCCGAGGTCTCCCGGTCGGTCGCGGTCCGCACGGCGGAACCGCAGCCGCCGACGCCCTCGGCCAAGGTGCCGAACGCGGCGGCGGCCGCATCCCGTTCCGGGTATTCACCGAGCACCTGGATCACCACGTGATCGGCGATCTCCGCGGAATCCTGGTAGGTCACCGCGTGGAACGTGCTCCAGCCGGGGGCGTAGACGGCGCGCGTCGCCGGTCCGACGGCCACCGCGCACTCCGCCGGGTCGGCCCCCAGGGGCGGTGGCGGTTCGCTCCAGCTCGTGCCGTCGTGCAACGTGACGCCCAGGACCTCGCTGGCTTCTTCGGGCGTGAGCACGCTGGCCTGCACCGTTCCCGGGATCGCGCGCATCGCCGCGGGCCAGGCGAGCCACCCCACCAATGCGACGATCACGGCGAACTGCACGGCGGCGAGCACCACCCAGTGCCGCCCGCGCGGGGACAGGAGGCGGCGCACCCGGGACGGCTGGGATGGCGGTGGCGGACCCCAGTCCGGCGGGGGCGGATACGCGGTGGAGGTGTGCGGGAACCGCTCCTCGTCGGGCGGCTGGCTCTGCGTCACCGGCATCACCCCTGCACATAGCGGCGCGGAAGATCCAGGAAAGCTCGTAGGAGCAGCATCGCACCAGGCATGGGAGCGAAGGGGGCTTTTCGCTCAGCTCGCGGAAATTCGGACGTGCGGGGAGGTGCGGCGGTGCGGACGCGAAAACGCCCCGGTGCGAGGGGTTCCCGACCGGGGCGTCCGTTCCGTGCGCCAGCCGTGCGGCGTGCCGCTCCTGGCGCCCAGGAAGTCGCTCCACCTCGCGGCCGTGATGGCAAGCGTGCCGCCGTCGCGGTCCTCGGTGTCCCGGAACTGCTCGGGCGGCTCGGGAATCGTGCACCTGGCGCCACGTCTGCGCAGGTAAGCGCGATTCGCGCGGGAAGAGTGCGCCTTATCGCCTCGCACCCGTTCCTGGCATTCGCGCGGCGCGGTGCGCATGGGGTTGCACCTTCCGCGACGGCATGTGGTCCGGTGGACTTGCGTCCCGATGCCCGGAGGAAAGGTCCCCGCTCATGCATTCGTCTTTCATGCCACCCCGTCAGGTCAAGATCGGTGACGCGGCGGCCTTCGTCGGCAGCACGCCACGGGCGATTCGCCATTACCACGAGATCGGCCTGCTCCCCGAGCCGGAGCGGGGCGCCGATGACCGCCGCCGCTACGGGTACGAGGACATGATCCGCTTGCTGTGGATTCGCAAGATGGCCGACGCCGGGATCGCCCTGGACGACATCCGGGGCGCCGTCACCACCGGCACGGCTTCCGCCGGTGCGGACAGCGGGGAAGGTATCGCGGGCATCCTGGAGCGGTTGGAGGGGACCCTCGCCGAGCAGGAGGCGGAATTGCGGCGGCAACGGACGGCCGTGCAGCGGATGCGCACCGAAGGCAGCCGGATGGGCCTGCTCTCGGACTTCGTCACCGAACGCCTCAAGGGCCTGCCCGAGGGCTCCCTGCGCCAGGAGGACCTGGACACCCTGCTGGTCACCGAGCGGATCTTCAGCCCGCTCGGCGCGGCCGTCCAGGCCACCCGCTTCGTCGCCCTGGCCACGCATCCCGCTCTGCGGGCGGAATCCGACCGCATCGATGAGGCCGAGGAGGCACTCGATGACGGTGTCGCCGTCGACGATCCACGGGTGGCTCAGGTGGCCGCCGAGCGGCACGCTTTCGAAAGCGCCCTGCTGGCCGTCATCGAGGAGTCCGGCCTGGACGACGACGATGCCCTCTTCGACGCCTGGGACGCTTTGCACCCTGCCACCGCCGATGACGGCGAGGGCGACCTCGGCAGGCGGGAGGCTGACTCCATGAGCGCGTTCGAAGCCGCCGGCAAGATGCCCTACGACTTCTCCCCAGCCCGCCTGCGCTGCATGGAACTGGTGCTGGAACTCTCCGCCCAGGACTCACCCGCCACCTAGAACACAGCCCAGCGGCGCTTGGGAAAGGAGGACGGGAATCGTTCGCGACGTCGCCCTCGCGCTGGTCTGCCGGCGGTGCTGCTGGACCTCGGGCCGCGTCCGATCGAGGGGCCGCGTCGGATCGAGGAGCCGCGTCGAATCGAGGGGCCGCGTCCGATCGACTTCGCGGCGGAACCGGCGCTGCGGCCGTGGACGCGTTCGGGTTCGCGGTGGCACGTGGTCGGATCGCCCCGGGCGCCGGATACCTGGTGGCGTGCGGGCACGTGGCCCCGCACCGGCCGCGTCCGGCGACTGGCCGGTGGCCGCGCTCGCGCCGCGCGACCCCCTCGGCTCCGCCGCCGCGAAGCGCCCGCCGCCGGACGCCGTCGCTGCCGGGCGGGCGTCGTAGGGTCTGGTCCGTGGCTGGACGTCGTGGGGTTTCCGCTGAGGAGGTGCGGGCCGCCGTGGTGGCGGTGGCGCCGTGGTTGCGCGGGGAAGCGGACCGGCCCGGCCGGGCCGAGGTGGCCGCCGCGGTGCGGCTGAGCCTGCGCGCGCTGGAGCAGATCGCGCCGGGCAGCAGCGTGGAGGTGCGGGTGCCGCCGTTCGCGGCCGTGCAGTGCGTCGAAGGCCCCCGGCACACCCGGGGGACCCCGCCGAACGTGGTCGAGCTGGACGCCCGGACCTGGCTGCTGCTGGCCACCGGCCTGCTGTCCTGGGACACCGCGACGGCCGAGGGCGCGGTGAGCGCGTCGGGCACCCGCGCCGACGTCTCGGCGTGGCTGCCGCTGGTGCGGATCGACGGATCGTGACCGTCCGGGCGCCCGAAGTGCCTGGTGGGCGCCGGTGTGAGACGCCCGCCACCCTGGAGGTGGCCGCCAGCGCCCGCTGCGCTGTTTACACTGAGGTGTAACTCCGGCTCCGTCCCCGAGGGAGTTTTCGGTGGTCACCGACCGGCCAGATCCGGACCTCGCACGCAGCGACCGCACCTCGTCCCCCGAGGCCGACCCCGTCGAACACGACGTCCCCCGCGATGAATGCGGGGTCTTCGGCGTGTGGGCACCGGGGGAGGAAGTCGCGAAGCTGTCCTTCTACGGGCTCTACGCCCTCCAGCACCGAGGCCAGGAAGCGGCGGGGATCTCCGTCGGCGACGGCTCGCAGGTGCTGGTCTACAAGGACCTCGGCCTGGTCAGCCACGTGTTCAACGAGCAGGTGCTGGCCTCGCTGCGCGGCCACGTCGCCGTCGGGCACGCGCGCTACTCCACGACCGGCGGCGGGAGCTGGGAGAACGCCCAGCCCACCTTCCGCACGATGGCCGGGGGCGGCGGGCTCGCGCTCGGCCACAACGGCAACCTGGTCAACACCGCCGAGCTGATGGCCCGCTCGGCCGAACTGGGCGCCGACGCCGTGGCCGCGAACTCCTCCTCGCCCGCCAACGGGTGCGAGCGCGCGACCAGCGACTCCGACCTGGTGTGCGGGCTGCTCGCCGCCGCCGCCTCGGACAAGGGCATCGAGCAGGCCGCGATGGAGCTGTTCCCGACCGTGCGCGGCGGCTTCTCCATGGTGTTCTCCGACGAGACGACGCTGTACGCGGTGCGCGACCCGCAGGGCGTGCGCCCGCTGGTGCTCGGCCGGCTGGAGCGCGGCTGGGTGGTGGCCAGCGAGACGGCCGCCCTGGACATCGTCGGCGCGTCGTTCGTCCGCGAGGTGGAGCCCGGCGAGCTGCTGGCCATCGACCAGCACGGGCTGCGCTCCCAGCGCTTCGCCAGCCCGAACCCGAAGGGCTGCGTGTTCGAGTACGTCTACCTGGCGCGGCCGGACACCGCGATCGCCGGGCGGTCGGTGCACAGCACCCGCGTGGAGATCGGCCGCAAGCTCGCCGAGGAGCACCCGGTGGACGCCGACTTGGTGATCCCGGTGCCCGAGTCCGGCACCCCCGCCGCGATCGGCTACGCGCAGGCCAGCGGCATCCCGTACGGCAACGGCCTGGTGAAGAACTCCTACGTGGGGCGCACCTTCATCGAGCCGTCGCAGACCATCCGCCAGCTCGGCATCCGGCTCAAGCTGAACCCGCTGCGCGAGGTGATCCGGGGCAAGCGCCTGGTCGTGGTCGACGACTCCATCGTGCGCGGCAACACCCAGCGCGCGCTGGTCCGGATGCTGCGCGAGGCCGGTGCCATCGAGGTGCACGTGCGGATCGCCTCACCGCCGGTGAAGTGGCCCTGCTTCTACGGCATCGACTTCGCCTCCCGCGCCGAGCTCGTCGCCAACGGGCTGGACAACGACGGGGTGCGCCGCTCGATCGGCTCCGACAGCCTCGGCCACGTCTCGCTGGACGGGCTCATCGCCGCCACCGAGCAGCCGCGCACCCGGTTGTGCGCGGCCTGCTTCGACGGGCAGTACCCGATCCCGCTGCCCGACAGCGACCAGATCGGCAAGTTCCTGCTGGAAGGCGTGGACGAGCGCGGCGTGTCCGGACCGGCCGAGCCCGTGCTCCCCAGCGGCTACGGCGCCGAGGACGCCGTGCGCCGCCCCTGACGGAGCCTCCCGCTCAACTCCGCCCCGCGCGTAGTGTGGTCCGTGCCACACGAGCTCGTGGCGGCGAACCGCAAACACCACCAGATGTGGAGTCAGTCGTGTCCGAAGACCTGCTCGCTGGGTCTGCCCAGAGCCCGAAGGCCACCTACGCGGAGGCGGGGGTGAGCATCGAGGCCGGGGACGCCGCCGTGGAGCGGATGAAGCCCTGGGCGCAGCGCGCCACCCGGCCCGAGGTGCTGGGCTCGCTGGGCGGATTCGCCGGCCTGTTCCAGCTCAAGCTGGACCGGTGGAAGGAGCCGGTGCTGGCCTCCTCCACCGACGGCGTGGGCACCAAGCTCGCCGTCGCGCAAGCGGTGGACGCGCACGACACCGTGGGCATCGACCTGGTCGCGATGGTCGTCGACGACCTCGTGGTGTGCGGGGCCGAGCCGCTGTTCCTGCAGGACTACATCGCCGTCGGTCAGGTCGTCCCGGAACGGGTCGCCGACCTGGTCAAGGGCATCTCCGAGGGCTGCGTGCGGGCCGGCTGCGCGCTGCTGGGCGGGGAGACCGCCGAGCACCCGGGCATGATGGCCCCGGGCGAGTACGACATCTCCGCCACCGGCGTCGGCGTGGTGGAGGCCGACGCGATGCTCGGGCCGGACAAGGTCCGCCCCGGCGACGTGGTGATCGCGATGGGCTCCTCCGGCCTGCACTCCAACGGCTACTCGCTGGCCCGGCACGTGCTGCTGGACATCGCGCGGATGCCGCTGGAGGGGCACGTCGAGGAGTTCGGCCGCACCCTCGGCGAGGAGCTGCTGGAGCCCACCCGGATCTACGCCAAGGACTGCCTCGCGCTCGCCGCCGAAGCCGAGGTCCGGACCTTCGCGCACATCACCGGCGGCGGGCTGGCGCAGAACCTGGCGCGGGTGATCCCCGCCGGGCTCACCGCCGTGCTGGACCGGGGGAGCTGGACGCCGGACCCGGTGTTCCGGCTGATCGCCCAGCGCGGCCGGGTCGAGCCCGAGGAGATGGACCGCACGTTCAACATGGGCATCGGCATGGTCGCCGTGGTCACCGCCGAGGACGTGGACCGCGCGCTGGCCGTGCTCACCGCCCGGCACGTGCCCGCCTGGATCCTCGGCGAGGTCGCCAAGCAACCCACCGTCGAGGGCGCGACCGAGGACGACCGCGTCATCCTCCGAGGCGACCACCCGAGGTTCTGAGGCCCACTCCCAGCGCGGGGCCACGCCCGCACCGACCCGGGTGCCCACCCGCCAGCGCGGGGTCGCCTCACCCGTCCGATACCTGAGTGAGGGGCACCCTTGCCCCAGTTAGGGGTCTTTTCAGAATGCGGCGGAGCCGCATGCGGTGAGGCACGCAGCTTGCAGCGCGGCCCGTGCTCGGACGTGACCGCTCAGCGGTCTTCTCGCGAGGACAGCGCCGACGCCGTGTACGTCGTTGGTACATCAGGAGGCGATCGGCGCAGCGAGGGGACCGCTGAGGTTCCGCCACCCGCACCGCCACGCAAATCATTGGCGAAAGCGGTCCTTACTGGGGCAAGGGTGCCCCTCACTCGCTTCCCGGACGAGTGCACCCCCGGCGGTGGGACCGCCGGGGGTGCGTCGGGCTCAGCGCAGGAGCGCGTTCATCTCGTCGATCTCGGCCTGCTGCGAGTCGATGATCCGCTGGGCCATCGCCCCGGCCTCCGGGTTCGCACCCTCGGCCAGCTCGGTCTCGGCCATCTGCACGGCACCCTCGTGGTGCTCGATCATCATCTCCAGCCACATCCGGTCGAACTCCGCGCCCCGCGCCTGCTCCAAGGCCGCCATGTCCTCCGGCGTCATCATCCCGTGCATGCCCTCGTGACCGCCGTGCTCGGGCATCGAGTGCTCCTGCGGCATCTGGTGCCCCTGCGGCGGCGCCGGGCGCCACTCCGCGAGCCAGCCCTCGAGCTGGTCGATCTCCGGCTGCTGGGCCGCGCGGATGCGCTCGGCCAGGTCGAGGACCTCGGCGTTGCCGGTCCGCTCGGGCACCATGTCCGCCATCCGGAGGGCCTGCTGGTGGTGCGGGATCATGCCTTCGGCGAAGGCGATGTCGGCCTGGTTGTGGACCGCCTGCCCGCCCTGCTGCGGCGCGGGCTGCTCGGTCCGGTGCTGCTGGTGGTCGGCGGGCGGCGGCGGGGTCTGCTCCCCACCGCATCCGGCGATCCCGGCCAGCGCCGCCGCGCCGAGCAGTGCGGCGGCGGTCGTGCGTGCGTGCATCGTGTTCTCCCTGCGGGTGCGTTGTGCGCTTGCGACCGGAGGGCCGGGGCGTCCCCGGCCAGGCTCCGTCACAGCCGGAGCACCCGCAGGGCGTAGACGGTGGGGGTGGTGCGCGCCGGAGGTCGCCGACCGGGGGCGCTCCCCGGGTGCTGCCTCGGACCCGGCAGCAGGGTGCGCGGGGCGCGGGGACGACGGCCCCGCAGCGCCAGCAGTCCGGCGGCGCCGATGAGGATGGCCAGGCACAGGTGCAGCACCGAGTGCGCGCCGCCGTCGTCGGCCGACTCGTCGGCCGGCTGGTGCGCGGCACCGTGGTGGGCCTGCGCCGACTGCGCGGCGACGGGCGGGGCCGGCTCGTGCTCGCCACCACCGTCAGCGCCGTGCCCGACCGGGAGCTGGTGCATCGCGACGACGCCGAACAGCACCAGTGCGAGCAGCACGAACCTGGCCGCGGCGCGGGGCACTGCCGACCTCCTCGGGCTCGGTTCCGGACAGCCGCCACCATACCCCCGCGGGGTAAAGCACCACGTCGGGACGGGCTCTCACCGATCCGGGTGACGGGTCCCGGGAATGCGGGCCCGGGCCCGCGCGTTGTGCTGGATGACCGGCGTGCGCGTGCCCCCGGGCTCCAACACACGCCTGCAGGGAATACCGTTCGGCTGGAGCCCTGCAGCGCCATCCGCCGAGAGGCGGCCCGCACGTCGGTCCCCACTTCTTCCCCGGCTCACCCGCCGAACGAGGACCGCTTTCGCCGCCCTGCGTGGCGGAGGCAGAACCTCAGCGGCGCCTCCTGATGCACCAGCTACGCACCCGGCGTCGGCGCCGCGGTGCCACGTTGACCTGGGCCGCGATGACGAGTGGCGCCACCGGTTGCCGGTGGCGCCACTCACGGCGGTCCTCCTCTATCGAAATGCCCGCGAACCTCGGCACTCCCGCCCGCTCGTGCATGTCGGGTCGAACAGACGCCCAGCGGCACACCCCCGCCCACCGGACAGCGCACCGCGCCGCCCGGTGGAGGGGGAGTGTGCGTCAACGCCGGTCGTAGTCGCCGTACCCGTCGTCGTACGAGTCGTCATCGCGGTCCTCGTCGGACCACTCGCCAGATGGACCCGAGGTGCCCAGCTCGCGCTGCAACGCCTCGATGTCCATGGCGGGGGAACTGTACTTAAGCTCGCGGGCCACCTTCGTCTGCTTGGCCTTAGCCCGGCCGCGCCCCATGGCTCGACCCCCTCGCACAGGGTGTGCGGGGCGGACAGGGGAATGTCGGCCCCGCATGATCTCGACAACTTTTCCTGTAACTACCGTACCGTGCCGAGGCGGTTCTACGCGACGTGGTGTCGGCTCGGAGGGGCGTGTCGTGGGTGACCTCGCACTCCGCTCCCGAACCGCCGGTGGCGGAGCCTGCCGGAGCGCCGGTCGGGGCTCATGGCACGATGCTCGTGTGCCTGAGCCGTTCGTCGCCTACCTGCGGGTGTACGAACCGCTGTCGACCTTCGACTCCCCGCTGCGCGAGCAGCTCGGCGCCGCGCTGCGGCGCGGGACGGTCGATCCGTTCGACGCGGGGAGTGTCGAGGAAGGGGTGTGGCTGCGCACCCAGGTGTCCGCGCCGCCCCAGCTCCTGCCCGGTGACGCCGTCGCCGAACCGGACGTCGGACCGGTCCTGAGCCTGGACCCCGAGCAGGTGCCCACCGCGCCCGCCGCCGCGGTCGGCCCCGGGCCCCTGGTCTGCCCGCTGGACCTGCGCGGTCGGTCCGCCGCTGCGCTCGTCGGCTTCCTCGGGTCGGCCGAGCCGCCGCTGCGCTCGGCGGCGCTGGCGGTGCCGGTGGACAAGGCGAAGGTCCAGGCGAGTTCCGTGGTCGCCGAGCAGTCCCGGGGCGCGGTGCACGTGCTGTCGTCGACCTGGACGGTGCCGCTGCCCTGGTTCGTCCTGGTCGACCCGACCGAACGCGTGGTCATCACCGAGGAGCGCCGCCGGGTCTGCTGGCGCGTCGCGATGGCCGACGCGCGGCGCCGCATCGCCCGCGGGCACTCGGTGTGCCGGAAGTCGATCGGCGAGGAGGGCCCGACCCGCATCCTGCGCGAGACCGGGCGCTGGCTGGAGCGGTTCCACCCGCACTCGGCGGTGGAACTCGACTACGGCGGGCTGGTCCAGATGATGAACGGCGGCGACTTCGACGCCGACACCTCCGCCGAGGACGTGCACGCCATCATCGACGCGATGGAGGCCGGGGACATGGGCGAGGTCGGCGAGCGCTACGAGGCGCTGCGGGACTTCTGGTCGGAGTTCGCCTCCCGCGAACGCCACAACTGAACCCACCCCGTCCGGGTTTGGTACATCAGGAGCGGCTCCCGGAGCGAGAAGGCCGCTGAGGTTCCGCTCCCGGCACCGCCACGCAGGCCATTCCGGAAGCGTCCTCGCTGGGGTGAGGGGTGGCCCGTCAGGGGTGGCAGCGGAGTTCGCCGTGGGGGACCGCGAACCAGCCGTCCGGGTCGTCGGCCCAGGTGCGCCAGGCCGCCGCGAGCCGGTCGAGCTCGGCGGGGTCGGACAGCCCGCGCCCCACGGCCTGCTCGGCCAGCGACGACCGCCGCACCCGGTCCGCCCACAGGCCGCCCCACCAGTCCCGCTCCTCGTCGTCGGCGAAGCACCACGTCGAGGCCGAGCAGCGCACCTCGGCGAACCCGGCCGCCCGCGCCCAGGGCTTGAGCATCCGGCCGGCGTCCGGGAACGCCCGGTTGCCGCGCGCGACCTGCCGGTACAGCTCCAGCCAGCGGTCCAGCCCCGGGTGCTCCGGCCACCACCGCATCCCGCCGTAGTCGGCGTCGCGCACCGCGACCACCCCGCCCGGGCGGCAGACCCGGCGCATCTCGCGCAGCGCGGCCACCGGGTCGGTCAGGTGCTGGAGGACCTGGTGGGCGTGCACCACGTCGAACGAGTCGTCCGGATGCGGCAGGGCGTAGACGTCGGCGACGGCGAACTCGGCGCCCGGGTGCTCGGCGCGGGCCCGCGCCACCGGCTCCGGTGCGTTGTCCACGCCGAGCACCCGGCCGGGCGCGACCAGCCGGGCCAGGTCGGCGGTGATGGTGCCGGGCCCGCACCCGACGTCGAGCACGTCGAGGCCGGGCCGCAGGTGCGGCAGCAGGTGCGCCGCGGAGTTCTGGGCGGTCCGCCAGCGGTGCGAGCGCAGCACGCTCTCGTGGTGGCCGTGGGTGTAGGTGTCGGCCATGCCGGGGCGTCCTCCTAGCCGACCAGCGCGTCGTCGAGCAGCCGGACCGCGCCGACCGGCGCACCGCCGCCCAGCACCGGTTCCTCGGCCAGCGCGTCCAGCGCGGGGCTGCGCACCCCGAGCAGCCGCAGCGCGCCCACCGCGACGGGCAGCCGCGCGCGGTCCGCCCCGTCGGCGATCTTGAGCGCCACCGCCGCGCCGTCGGGCAGGCCCAGCGCCATCACGCCCTCCGCGCCGATCTTGGTCACCAGCCCCGGCACCGCGCGCATCAGCTCGGTGTCGGCCCGGCCGGTGCCCGCCACCAGCCACGGGTGCGCGCGCATCGCGGCGGCGACCGGGTGGTCGGCCAGCGCCCCGAACATCCGCGCCAGGCCGGTGAGGCTCAGCGCGTGCAGCGGGGCACCGCAGCCGTCCACGGAGGACACCGCGATCGCTTCCCCGGCGAGCCCGCCGACGGCCTCGCGGATCGCCACCTGCACCGGGTGCTCCGGGGCGAGGTAGTCCGCGGTGGACCAGCCGAGCTGCACGCAGGTCGCCAGCATCGCGGCGTGCTTGCCGGAGCAGTTCATGGTGATCCGGCGCATCCCGGTCCCGGCGTGCGCGGTGCGGGCGGCCTCGCCCAGCGGCCAGTCCGGCGGGCAGCGCAGGTCGTCCTCGGTGAGGTCGTGCCGGTCCAGCAGGTCGCGGACCCGCTCCAGGTGCTCCTGCTCGCCGCTGTGCGAGGCCGCGGCCAGCGCCAGGTCGATCGGCGGCAGCTCCAGACCCGCGTCGAGCATCCCGGCGAGCTGCGCCGGCTTCAGCGAGGAGCGCGGGTACATCGGCGAGCCGGTGTCGCCGACCGCGAAGCGGACCCCGCCGTCCGGCCCGAGCACCACGACGGAACCGTGGTGCAGGCTCTCCCGGAGCCCGCTGCGGAGCACCTCGACGAGCGGCGCCGGTGCGGTCACGGCTGGTCCCTCTCGCGGGCCAGCAGCGCGTCCACCGATGCCGCGCCCTCCCGGTAGCGGCGGGCGATCTCGGCGTTGAGCCGGTCCACCACCTCCTGCACCTCGCGGCGCCGCGTCGACACCGAATCCTCCTCGGCGGTGTAGGCGGCCAGCGCGCGGTCCAGCTTGGCCGCCGAGAGCGAGGTCACATCGGACAGGTCCACATCGGAGACCAGCGCCTCGACGTGCCTGCGGTGCGCCTCCGCGCGCGAGGGCTCGGTGGTCTGGTGGCGGCCCGAACCGGCGGCCGGGCCCATCGCGCCGTCGGACAGGATCTGCACGAGCTGCTCGACGACCGACGCCGAGCCGCCGTCGCGCCGCCTGCGCTGCTCGGCGTGCACGATGTCGATCCGCGCGTGCAGCACCCGGCGGAGGTAGGACAGGTCGGTCTCCTCCTGCGCCGCCTCGTCGCGCAGCTCCCGGACCCCGCCGAGGTCGCGGTGCTCGATCCCGCTGGCGTAGTCCGGGGACAGCACCCTGTCGATGCGGCGGCGCCCACCCGGGCGGACTTCGATCACCTCATCAGCCTCCGGTCAGTCGTGGCGCGCTCGCCAGGAGCGGGCGCGACGCTGCCAGCATCCTGGCACAGCGCGGCGGTGCCGGGGGCGCCGCGCAACCCGGGCTGCGGCACTCGGCGCAGCGACCCGGGCCGATCAGCGCCCCCGCAGCCCCTGGGCCGCGACCCGGCCCGGCGGTTCGCCGGTGTCCGCCGGGACCGAGTCCGGGTCGACCGCGGCGGCCACCGCGCGCTCCTCGTCCCGGTCGCCGGCGACGAGCTCGCCGTCCACCGGCGCCGAGCGCTTGAGCAGCGCCAGCGCCACCGGACCGAGCTCGTGGTGCAGCACCACGCTGCCGACCCGGCCGACGCGGCGGTCGCCGTGCCACACCGGGTCGCCGGTCTCCGGCCGGACCTCCACCGAGCCGTCCAGGTGCAGCAGCACCATGCGGCGCGGCGGTTTGCCGACGTTGTGCACCTTGGCGACGGTCTCCTGACCCCGGTAGCAGCCCTTGGCGACGTGCGCGGCCACGTGCACCCAGCCCAGCTCGTGCGGGATCGCGCGCTCGTCGGTGTCCGGCCCCACCCGGGGGCGCAGCGCCTCGACCCGCAGCGCCTCGTAGGCGAGCGTGCCGGACGGGCGCACGCCCGCGTCGGTGAGCTGGAGCCACCGCTCGACCAGCGACTCCCGGGGCACCACCAGGTCGAACGAGGGCAACGCGCCCAGCGGCACGTTCCGCGCGAAGCCGCCGCCGGGCAGCCCGACCACCTCGTAGGGCTCGGCGGGCACAGGACCGAACCCGGCCAGGATCCCCGCGGCGTCCGGGCCGATCACGCTGAGCACCGCGAACTCCGCGGTGGCGTCGCGGGGCTCGACCGCCGACCAGAACCGCATCGCCTCCAGGTACTCGGCGATCGGCTGGCTGCCGCCCTCGCCCATGCTGGGCAGCGCGCTGCTGGCCCGCGCGCCGCGCTCGGTGTCGAGGTAGACCACGCCGTCGTGGTGGGCGACGAGCAGGTGGCAGTCGATCCGGCCCTGGCTGTCCAGCACCAGCGCCTCGGTGCCCCGGCCCTCGGGCAGCTCGGTGAGGTGCTGGGAGAGCACCAGGTGCAGCCAGCTCAGCCGCTCGTCACCGGGCACCGCGAGGACCTCGCGGTGCGAGCGGTCCACGACCACGGCTGAGCGGGCGGCGGAGCGCTGCTCGGCGAACGGGTCGCCGAAGTGCCACGGCACGCCGACATCGAGGTCGGCGTCCGGCGCGGGGACCGCTCCGGGCAGCTCCAGCAGGGGTGAACTCATCGAGGCTCCTCGGCGTCGTGGCAGTCGCGGCAGGTGCCGGACAGGGCGAGGTGGCTGGGATCCAGGACGAACCCGTGCTGCGCCCGCAGCGCCGCGCCGAGCTCGTCGAGCTCCTCGGTGGGGATCTCGACGATCCCGCCGCAGCGGTGGCAGGCCAGGTGCACGTGCTCGTGCTCCTGCGCCGAGTACGTCGGGGCGCCGTGGCCCAGGTGGGTGTGCCGGACCAGCCCGAGCTCCTCCAGCAGGTCCAGCGCCCGGTAGACGGTGGTGATGTTGACCGGTGCGGCCGTGCCGCGCACCCGGTTGCACACCTGCTCCGGGGTGGCGTGGCCCAGTTCGCGCACCGCGTCGAGCACCAACTGCCGCTGCGGCGTCATCCGCAGGCCCCGCTGGTGCAGGGTGCTGCGCAGCGATCCCTGGTCGCTCAATGCCCGCTCCTGTGGTCGGTTTGCTCCCTCGATCGTAACGCCGTCGCCACCCCCGCCCGGCCCAGCGGCGCGGCCCCGGCGCACCGGGTTCTACGCTGCTGGCATGCGTGTACTGGCACTCCTGGACGGAACCCTGGTCGATCCGGAGGCGCCGCTGCTGCGCGCCGACGACCTGGCGGTGACCCGAGGCGACGGTGTGTTCGAGACCATCCTGGTGGTCGACCGCGCACCCCGTGAACTCGGGCCGCACCTGGACCGGATGGAGCAGTCCGCGTCGATGCTGTCGCTGCCGCTGCCCGAGCGCGCCGGCTGGGAGCGCGCGGTGCGCGCGGTGATCGACGCCTGGCCGTGGGACACCGAGCGGGAGCTGGCGCTCAAACTGGTGTGCAGCCGCGGCGTGGACGGCGGCGACGGCACCCCCTCGGCGTTCGCGATGGGGATGCAGGTGGGCGAGAGGACCCGGCGGCTGCGCGCCGAGGGCGTCGACGCCATCACCCTCGACCGCGGCTTCGCCCCGGACCTGCGGCAACGCGCGCCGTGGCTGCTGCTGTCCGCCAAGACGCTGTCCTACGCGGTGAACATGGCCGCGATGCGGGAGGCCGAAGCGCGCGGCGCGGACGAGGTGCTGTTCACCGCCACCGACGGCTCGGTGCTCGAAGGCCCCACGTCGACCGTGGTGCTGGCGCGCGGTCGCACCCTGGTCACCACCCCGCCGAGCTCCGGCATCCTCCGGGGCACCACCCAGGGCGCGCTGTTCCGCGCGGCGGAGGCGGCGGGCTGGACCACCGAGACCCGCCTGTTCCCGGTGGACGAGCTGTTCGAGGCCGACGGCGTGTGGCTGGCCTCCAGCGTGCGGCTGGTCACCCAGGTGCGGACGGTGGACGGCAAGCCGGTCGCCGTCGATCCCGACCTGCACGCCGAGCTCCTCGGGCTCTACGAGTCGAACTACTAGCGGGTTCCTCGGGTGTCGAACGGGCGAGCTGCGCGTTCCGCGCGGGTTCAGCCCATCGTCTTCTGGCCGTCGAGCGCCTCGCGGATGATGTCGGCGTGCCCGGCGTGCTGGGCGGTCTCGGCGAGGACGTGCGCCACCACCCGGCGCGGCGTCCAGGACGTGCCCTCCTCGAACCAGGGCGCGGGCGGCAGCGGTCGCGCCGCGTCGAGGTCGGTGGTGGCGATCAGCTCGTCGGTGCGGCGGGCCACCTCGGCGTAGGCGTCGAGCAGCCCGGCGAGGGTCTCCGCCTCGCCCAACTCGAACTCCGCCGCACCGGCGGCGAGCTTCTCGGCCGAGAAGGCGTCCTCGGGCAACCCGCGCTCGATGAAGTCGGTCCACTGGCGCTCGACCGCGGTGACGTGCTTGATCAGCCCGCCGAGGGTCAGCTCGCTGGGCGTGGTGCGCCGCCGGGCCTGCTCGTCGGTCAGGCCCTCGACGGTGTGCCGGAAGAGCTGCCGGTGCAAGGCCAGGGCGTCGAGCAGGTCGGTGCGTTCGCGGGTCATGGTGGCGCTCCGTTCGGTCGTGGGAGACGAACGTAGCGCCGGGGACCGACGCTCAGCCGGCGACGCGGTCGAGCTTGGCCGACAGCCGGGGCTGCAACTCGTGCTCGGCGGTGGCGCGCTCCTCGACGTAGGCCAGCGCGCCGTCCACGACCCCGTAGAGCCGGTTGGCCGCGGTCACGTCGTCGCCGGTGGGGGTGCGCAGCACCGCGTCGGTGCCGAACTCCCAGGTGGTCTGGTTGCGCGGGGAACCGAAGAACATCTCGATCACGCCGGCCTCGTGCACCAGCAGCAGTTCGATGGTGTCGTCGGCCTGCGGGCGCCAGAAGCCGTACTCGCGGAAGGCCGGGCCGACCACCGAGCCGCCTTCGCCGTCGAGGCGCCAGGCGCGGCTCTCGTAGACCAGGAAGGGGCGGCCGTCGTGCGCCAGCGTGATCTGCTGGACGAAGCGGTAGGGCTCCGGCAGCGACGGGTGGTTCGCCTCGCCCTCGCCCCGCCACACGCCGACCAGCGGCAGCAGGGACAGGCAGGCGTCGTTCAGGTCCGGGCCGAGGCGCAGGTTGGCGGTGTCGCCGGCGCCGGGCAGGTCGTCGAGCTCCGGGACGTTGCGGTGCCGGGTGAGCTCGGCGCGTTCAGCAGCGGCCTGGACGGCGGCGTCGCCGCTGCCCGGGACCGGTTCGTTGGGCGTGGCAGTCATCGCCCAGCAGCGTACCTACCTGGACCGGTCAGTCGTTGTGCAGCCGGTACACCACGTAGCAGGCGAACCAGATCGTGGCCAGCGCGGCGATCCCGACGAGGGTGACGAGGCCGTAGTGCAGGAAGTCGATGAGTGTCACGGGCAAAGGATAACCACCGGCCGACCCCCGTGGGGTGTGGCGTCGGGCATGATTCCCCCGTCGGCCACCACCCACCGGACGGGGAGCAGATGGACTTCGAGACGTTGCGCGAACGGGCCTTGGCCTTCCGGGAGGACCTGCTGGCGCGCAAGGAGCGGATCGCGCCCGAGGACTTCGACTGGTACCCGTACGACACGATGGCCAACGTGCTGCACCTGGACGCGCTGCTGTCCGGGCCGAACCGGTCGGTGTTCGACTCGGTCGCGGGCACCCGGATCGCCGACTTCGGTGCCGCCGACGGTGACTTCGGGTTCTTCCTGGAGGCCGAGCTCGGCTGCGGGGTGGACATCGTCGACCACGCCCCGACGAACTTCAACGGCCTGCGCGGCGCCCGGCGGCTGGTCGAGGAGCTGCCGTCGAAGGCCGAGGTGCACGAGGTCGACCTCGACACCCAGTTCCGGATGCCCGCGCAGCACTACGGCGCGGTGTTCTTCCTCGGCCTGCTCTACCACCTGAAGAACCCGTTCTACGTGCTGGAGCAGCTCGCCCGGCACGCCGACCTGTGCTTCCTGTCCACCCGCGTCGCCCAGCTCGCCCCGGACCGCACCACGCAGCTGAAGGACCAGCCGGTCGCCTACCTGCTGCACCCCAGCGAGGCCAACGACGACGCGACGAACTTCTGGATCTTCAGCGAGGCCGGGCTCAAGCGGCTGTTCGAGCGCACCGGCTGGGAGGTCCTGGACTTCACCACCGTCGGCTGCACCGAGGGCTCGGACCCCAGCGCCCAGGACCGCGACGAACGGGCCTTCGCCCTGCTCCGCTCCCGCGCCTGACGTCACCCGCCGGGACATGAGTGAGGGGCACCCTTGCCGAAGTCACTTGGACAAGGGAGCCCCTCACCTACCTCAACTTCACCCGAGAGTGTGGTGAGTGAGGGGCGCATTCATCCGGGTATGTCGGATGAAGGCGCCCCTCACCTGGGAGTTCACCCGGGCGGGTGGTCTCGGGTCCGGTGGGTCGTCAGGCTACGGCGATGTCGACCGCGTGGACGCCCGGTCCGGCGGCGGCCACCTCGGCCTGGCCCTTGCCGTCGCGGTGCAGGGCGCGGACGGTCCACTCGCCCGGCGCCGCGTAGAACCGGAAGTCACCGCCCTCGGCGGAGACGACCTCCGCGGTGAACTCGCCGTCGGCGTCCAGCAGGCGGACGAAAGCGCCGCCGACCGGCTGGTCGCCCGAGCGCACCGTGCCCTTCAGCACGACCTGGTCGGTGTCCTCGGCCACGGGCGCGGCCGACTGCTGCGGTGCTCCGCATCCACTCATGCTCAAACTCCTCGCCTTCAGCCCTTCTCGGAGGGGTTCTCGATCGGCACGCCGACCAGCGAGCCGTACTCGGTCCAGGAACCGTCGTAGTTCTTGACGTCCTGGTGGCCGAGCAGTTCGCGCAGCACGAACCAGGTGTGCGACGAGCGCTCGCCGATCCGGCAGTAGGCGATGGTCCGCTTGCCCTCGTCGAGGCCCGCGTCGCCGTAGATCTGCTTCAGCTCGTCGTCGGACTTGAAGGTGCCGTCCTCGTTCGCGGCCTTGCTCCACGGCACGTTGATCGCGCTGGGGATGTGGCCGCCGCGCTGCGCCGCCTCCTGCGGGAGGTGCGCCGGGGCCAGCAGCTTGCCGGAGAACTCGTCGGGCGAGCGCACGTCGACCAGGTTCTTGGTGCCGATCGCGTCGACGACCTCGTCGCGGAACGCGCGGATCGAGGTGTCGGGCTCCTGCGCGGTGTACCGGGCGGCGGGCCGCTCCGGCTCGTCCTTGGTCAGCTCCCGGCCGTCGAGCTCCCACTTCTTGCGCCCGCCGTCGAGCAGCTTGACGTCGGAGTGGCCGTAGAGCTTGAAGTACCAGTACGCGTAGGCGGCGAACCAGTTGTTGTTGCCGCCGTAGAGCACCACCGTGTCGTCGTTGCCGATGCCCTTGGCGGACAGCAGCTCTTCGAAGCCCACGCGGTCGACGAAGTCGCGGCGCACGTGGTCCTGGAGCTCGTTCTTCCAGTCGATCTTGACCGCGCCCGGGATGTGGCCGCCGTCGTAGGCGGTGGTGTCCTCGTCCACCTCGGCGAACACCACGCCGGGGGTGTTCAGGTTCTCCTCGGCCCACTCGGTGGAAACCAGGACGTCTGCACGGCTCATCGAGCGACTCCTTCTTCGTTGTTCATCCGTCGATCACGGTGTTCCCGCGGGCCGCACCCGCCGGAACACCAGGTAGAGCTGGCAGCCGAGGCAGTAGCCGAAGGCCGCGTTGAGCAGCGCCGCCACCAGCGCCAACGCGTTGGCGACCAGGCCGAACGCGGTCCACCCGGCCGCGTAGCCGATCGTCGCCGCCACGGCGAAGCAGAACCCCACTCCCTGCGAGAACCGCACCGGCGAGGCGTCCTCGCGCTCCTCGGGCGGCAGTTCCGGGAGCCTGGGCCGCACCGCCCGCCGGTACATGTACCCCCACGGGTTGGTCCGCATCCCCACGAAGGCGCACAGGGCGAACAGCGCGGTCTGCGCCGCGAGGACCCGCCAACTGGTGGTGATCAGGCCGAGCGCGAGCACGGCGCTGGTGACCGCGGCGGTGAACCGCACACCGCGGGGATCGACCGTTCCGGCAGACATGGGGCCTCCTGACTGTGGACTTCGGCTGCCGAGTCCGTCAGGCGGGGAACGCAGGCCATCGCCGGGGCACACCCGTGACGCGCACTTCGTCCTACCGCCCGGTCAGTGCCCTTGACACAGGCTGCTGCCCACGCGGCAGAAGTCCACCGCGCGCCGTCGGGTCAGCAGAACGTGCACGGTCCGGAGGCTACCCGGACGGCCCCGCGCCGGGAAGGTCGTTCACAAGGTGGGACGGACCCCGCGCCCCCGGCCAGCACCCAGGCCCGCTTCCGCCGGTGATCCGCGCGGCGGTGCCGGTGGCGGAACCTCAGCGGCCTTCTCACTCCGGGAGCCGCTCCTGATGTACCCACCCCGTACACGGCGTCGCGGCTGTCCTCGCGAGAAGACCGCTGAGGACCCGCCGCGGTGCACGCTGCGTGCCTCACCGCATGCGGCTCCGCCGCATACTGCAAGGACACCCAGGCACAACAACCACCCGTCCGAGTGAACTCTGTCCAGGTGAGGGGCACCCTTGCCCGACATACTGGGACAAGGGTGCCCCTCACTCCGAGCGCGAAGGGTGACGTCAGGCGAGGAGGGGGCGGAGGGCTTCGGCGAGGGCGTCGCGCCGGGGGACGCCGCCGATCCGGAACAGCTCTTCGCCTCCGGAGTCCAGCACCAGGGTGGTGGGCGTGGTGTGCACCCGCAGGGTCGTGGACCACTCCGGGTGGTGGGCGAGGTCCACCTCGACGTGCCGGAGCCCGTCGGTGCGCCGCGCGAGGTCGTCGAGCAGCACCCGGGTGTGGCGGCACGGCGCGCAGAACGTCGTGGACAGTTGCAGCAGCGTCACCCGCGCCTCGCCGTCGAGCCGCTCGCGCAGCTCCGCGGGCAGGTCGAGCACGGACGCACCTCCTCCCTTCGGCGGGCGGATCCCGCCCTGCCGAGCACGGTGGGCCAGCCCCAGCACCGCGGTGACCAGCACCGCGGCCAGCAGGACCCACCAGCCGGGACTCACCCGGTGGTCACCCCGCCCGCCCCGATGGTCACATCGCGGACGGTGCCCTCGATGACCAGGGCGCCGTGCTCGGCGCGGACCCCGGTGGGCGTGACCTGGAACGGCAGCATCCCCGGGTCCAGGCTGAAGGTGAACTGGCGCAGCACGGACTCCTCGAACACCGCGGGCAGGTCGATCGGCCCGATCGAGCTGTTGTCCAGTTCCAGCTTCTTCGGCTCGATCTCCAGCTTCCCGCCGACCAGCGACAGCAGCGCGATGATCTGCACCTGGTTCTCCGTGCCCGCGATCGGGACGGTTCCGTTGAGCTGCACCGCGGTCTGCGTGCCGTCCTCGGTGCGGGCCACCTGCTCGTCGCCGTCGGTGCCCGCCAGCGCGTCCTTCGGCGCCGGGGCGATCCGCAGGTCCGGGATGCCGATGTAGCGGCCGACGTCGGCGGCGGTGACCTTCACCCGGCCGGTCAGCTCGTCCACGGTGAGCTCGCGCACGTTCCCGCTGAACAGGTCCGAGGGCGCCAGCCGGGCGTGGTGCAGGTTCGCCTCGATGCCCAGCTCGCGGAACTCGCCCACCGGCACCGCCTCGGCGGAGAGCTCCACGTCCCGGTAATCGCCCGCCGCGACCTGCGTCAGGAACGGGAAGCCGTTGATCCGCACGTCGGGATCGCGGGGGAGCGCGAGCTGGGAGCGGACCTGCTTGGCCACCTGGTGCTCGGCCACCGCGGCGGCGCCGAAGTCGGCGGCGACCAGCAGGCCGAAGAGGATGACGACAGTGATGGCGAGCTTCTTCACCGCGTGCGGTCCGTTCTGTCGGGGCCGGGCCGGGGCCCGTCAGCGGGCCCCACGATCGGGTGGGGCCACTGTATCGGCCGCCCAACGAGCGATGCGGTCCACCAATTCGGGGGTGGTCGCGCTCTCCGCGTGCCGCATGGTCGGCTCCACCCACAGCTCGCCGTCCCCGGCCTCGGCCAACGCCACCGCGTCGGACAGCGGGAAGTAGTGGTCCTGGTCGCCGTGCACCAGCAGCAGCGGGACGGTGACCCGCGACACCAGCTCGATCGGCGAGACCGGCACCTCCGGCCACGGCGGGGCCAGCCGGACGCCGAGCAGCCGCGCGCTGAACCGGCCGTGCGGCTGCTCCAGCAGCCAGTGCACCCGGCGCATCGCGGGGGTCTCGCGCACCCACCAGCGGGCCGGGCTGCTCACCGCGACCACCGCGTCCGGCGGCCGTTCGGCCAGCGCCGCATCGCGCAGCACCACCGAGCCGCCCAGCGAGAAGCCGATCGTCACCACCCGCCGGCAACCGCGTTCCCGCAGGTGAGCCACCCCGGCGGCGATGTCCAGCGCCTCGTCGGGGCCCACCGAGGTGCGCCCGCCGGATCGGCCGTGCCCCCGGAAGTCCAGCGCCAGCACCGGGGCGCGCCCGGCCAGCCGGCGCAGCACCCGGGCCACGTGCGGCTTGCGGGTGTGGTTGGTGAACCCGTGCCCGACCACGAACCCCAGGTCGGCGGGCAGGCCCGGACCGGGCAGCAGCTCGCCGCGCAGGCGGGTCCCGTCGGCCGCCCGCAGCACCACCTGGTGCGCCGGACACACGCCCGCAACATCCGCGCCACCGCTGTTCACAAATGTGACGCCGGTGGCCGGACCTGGGTTTTTCCACCGCATCTCGGTTATTCTCCTTGCCATCCGCAGGCAACGACGCCGGGTCGGGCGGTTGCGGCTGGTCGCGCGCCGCCGGCTGTCGATTCTTGCCGCCTTGGGACGGAGGTCCTGCCCATGAGCTCAGAGCTGCTGCTGCTCACCAGCGAATCCGACGCCGAAACCGTGCTGCCCTCGCTCCCCCTGCTGCCGCACCGCGTGCGGACGCTACCCGCCGACCCCGGCGCGCTGCTGTCCGGCGGCCCGCACGACGCGGTGCTGGTCGACGCCCGCACCGACCTCGCCGGGGCCCGCGACCTGTGCCGCCTGCTCGCCGCCGGGGACGCCCCGGTCGTCGCGGTGGTCAACGAGGGCGGACTGGTGACGATCAACGCCGAGTGGGGTGTCGACGACATCCTGCTGCCGACCACCGGTCCGGCCGAGATCGACGCCCGCCTGCGCTTGTTGCTCTCCCGGCGCAGCTCCGGCCCGACCGACGACGGCTCGCTCACCGTGGGCGAGCTGGTCATCGAGGAGGCCACCTACACCGCGCGGGTCAAGGGCCGGGCGCTGGAGCTGACCTACAAGGAGTTCGAGCTGCTGAAGTACCTGGCCCAGCACGCGGGCCGGGTGTTCACCCGTGCGCAGCTCCTCCAGGAGGTGTGGGGCTACGACTTCTTCGGCGGCACCCGCACCGTCGACGTGCACGTCCGGCGGCTGCGCGCCAAGCTCGGCCCCGAGCACGACTCGATGATCGGCACCGTGCGCAACGTCGGGTACAAGTTCGTCCGCCCCCGGCAGCGGGACGTGCCGCCGGAGCCCACCGCCGCTCCGGCACCCGCCCGGCAGCAGCAGCGGCCGGCGCTGCGCTGACGGCGTGCGGAACCCCGTTCCGCGTGGTCCACTGGTGGTCGGGTGATGCGGAGCCCCGGCTCCGCGCTGCTTGAGTTCTCCCAGGTGAAGGGCATCCCGGAAACGGGATGCCCTTCTTTTTGGTCTGTGCCGTGGTCCCGTTGCGGAGCGGTGCGGGTGGCGGAACCTCAGCGGCCTTCTCGCTCCGGGCGCCCTTCTTGATGGATCGCCAATACACGGCATCAGGGCGTCCTCGCGAGAAGGCCGCTGAGAACCCGCGGCGGTGCCGGTTGATCAGGTGGGGTAAAGCGGAAGCGGCTTTCGCCGCTTGCCTGACGGTGGTTGCTGGTGGCGCGTGCGTGGGCGGAAGCGGCTCGCGCCGCTTGCCTGGCGGTGGTTGTGGGTGGCGCGTGCGTGGGCGGAAGCGGCTCGCGCCGCTTGCCTGGCGGTGGTTGTGGGTGGCGCGTGCGTGGGCGCTTCGGCTTCGCCGCTTGCCTGAGGTGGTTCGGGTGTGGTTCCGGGCACATCGGGCAGGGCTGGTGGAACGGGGAGAAAACGGGCGCTGACCTGCTGATCCGAAGGATTTTCGGGGTTGATCCGCTACGTTGTGGGCCGTGATCGCGGGTAGCGTTCCGGGTGTGCAGCTCACTTGGCGCAACGGTGTGGACGGCGACGAGACGGCCGAGGTGATGGGCCTGCTCGCCGAGGCGGAGCGGGCCGACGGCGTGGCTCCGGTCGGCGAGCACGTGGTGCTGCGGCTGCGGGCGCGGCGCGACGTGGTGGAGCAGATCGAGCCGGTGCAGGCCGATGTGCGCTCGGAGCACTTCCTGGTGCGCGACGCCGACGGCGCGCTGGTCGGGTACGCGCACCTCGACGTCGAGCAGGACGGGGCGGACGGTCCGCTGGTCGCGGAGCTGGCGGTGCGCCCGGAGCAGCGCGGCCGGGGTGCCGGGACCCGGCTGGTGACCGCCCTGCTGGAGCGCGCCGAGCTGCCGCTGGAGGGCGGCGCGGGCGACGCGGGCGCGCTGCGCGTCTGGTCGCACGGCGAGCACCCGGCGGCGCTGCGGCTCGCCGAGCGGTTCGGCTTGGTCCGGGCCCGGGAGCTGTGGCGGATGGGGCGCGAGCTGGCCGGGGCGGAGCTGCCGGAGCCGGCGCTGCCCGAGGGCGTCCGGCTGCGCACCTTCCAGCCCGGGGTGGACGAGGCCGAGGTGGTGCGGGTGAACCGCAAGGCCTTCGCCTGGCACCCGGAGCAGGGCGGGATGACCGAGTCCGACCTGCGGACGAAGGAGGGCGAGGACTGGTTCGACCCGGCCGGGTTCCTCCTCGCGGTGGACGCCGAGGACCGGCTGCTGGGCTTCCACTGGACCAAGGTGCACCCGGGCGAGCTCGGCGAGGTCTACGTCGTGGGCGTGGACCCGGACGCACAGGGCGGCGGCCTGGGCCGCTCGCTGACGGTCGCCGGACTTCGCCACCTGCGTGACACTGGGTGCGGCCGGGCGATGCTCTACGTCGAGGCCGACAACGCCCCGGCCATCGCGGTGTACCGGCGGTTGGGGTTCGAGAGGTGGGACGTGGACGTGCAGTTCGGTCGCTGACCCCGGACGGTGCTCTGAGTCACCGTTCTGGCATAGTTGATCTTGAACATCCCCCGATGGAAGGTGGGGATGCTTACTAAGCGTGCCTTGTTCACCGAGCGTTCATCTGAACGGCGGTACCTGTCCACCCCTACTGCTTACCGTTTCGAGGTAGAGCGCGCGAAGCATCTCGCTCGCCCGCCGGTTGGGCAGATCCCCTTGAGTGGAGGAACCTTCGTGAAGATCAAGCGGCACAGCGCTGCGGCCGGCTTCCTGGCGGCGGGCACCCTCGTGCTCTCCGCCTGCGGGACCGACCAGAACGTGTCCTCGGGTGGGAACAACCCGGCCCTGGAGGGGCTCCAGGTCGAGTGCGGCACCGTCCCGATCTCCGGGGAGGGGTCGTCCGCGCAGAAGAACGCCATGGACGTGTTCATGCGCGACTACCAGCAGGTCTGCTCCGGGCAGAACGTCAACTACACCCGGTCCGGCTCCGGGAAGGGCGTCGCGAACTTCACCGCGGGCCAGGTCGACTTCGGCGGCTCGGACTCGCCGCTGGACGCCGAGGCCGGTGAGGTCGCCGCCGCCGCGGAGCGCTGCCAGGGCAACCCCGCCTGGCACCTGCCGATGGTGTTCGGCCCGATCGCCATGGCCTACAACGTCCCGGGCGTCACCGACCTCACCCTGACCCCCGAGCTGATCGCCAAGATCTACCAGGGCCAGATCACCAAGTGGAACGACCCGGCGATCCAGGCGGCGAACCCGAACGCGCAGCTCCCGGACCTCGACATCGTGCCGTTCTTCCGCTCCGACGAGTCCGGCACCTCGGACAACTTCCAGAAGTACCTGAGCACCGCCACCAACGGCATGTGGACCGGTGAGGGCAAGCAGTTCCGCCCCGGCCCGGGCGTCGGCCAGGGCCGCGACGGCAGCGACCAGGTCGCCCAGTCCGTCCAGTCGACCGAGGGCGGCATCACCTACGCCGAGTGGTCCTTCCCGAAGAACCTCGGCCTGAGCATCGCCAAGATCGACAGCGGGGCCGGCCCGGTCGAGCTGAACAGCCAGACCGTCGGTGCGGCCATCGAGGGCGCCGAGATCCAGGGCCAGGGCAACGACCTGGTGGTCAACCTCGACTCGATCTACGGCAACGCGGCCCCCGGCGTCTACCCGGTGGTCCTCAACACCTACGAGATCGTCTGCTCCAAGGGCTACAACCCGGAGCAGGCCAAGGCCGTCAAGGCGTTCATGACGGTCGCGGCCAACGCCGACCCGGCCCAGCTGGAGAAGGCGGGCTACGTCCCGCTGCCGCAGGGCTTCAAGACCCGGGTGCTGGACGCGGTCAACGCCATCCAGTGACGCCGACCGGGGCCGGGAGGTGGCACGCGCCGCCTCCCGGCCCCCGCGCTGGGCCATGAGTGTTGTTCACGTCGCAGATGGCCAGCGGGCGCAACATGATGAACGGACGAAGTGAGAGGCTGCACCCAGCAGTGACCGACTCGACGCACGCCGAGCCGCGCCGCGCGGGACCGCGTGGTGGTTCGGCGCCCAGCCCCGGACCGGAGGCTCCCATTTCCGCTCCAGACGGTGAGAAGAAGAAGGTCGTCCGCGTCGGCGACCAGGTCTTCCGCGCCCTAGCTTCCGGATCGGGCGCCTTCGTGGTCGCGCTGATCGCCGCGATCGGCATCTTCCTGCTGATCCGGGCCGTGCCCTCGTTGCAGGTGAACCAGGTCAGCTTCCTGTTCAGCCGGGTGTGGGACACCTCCGACCCGAGCGCCCTGGCCTTCGGCATCTTCGACCTGGCGTGGATCACGGTGGCCAGCTCGGTCTTCGCCCTGGTGCTGGCGATGCCGGTCGCCTGCGGCATCGCGCTGTTCCTCACCCAGTACGCGCCGCGCAGCCTGGCCCGGCCGTTCGCCTACCTGGTCGACCTGCTGGCCGCCGTGCCGTCGGTGATCTACGGCCTGTGGGGCGCGCTGGTGCTGGCACCCGTGATCAACCCGGTCGCCTCGTGGCTGAACACCAACCTCGGCTGGATCCCGATCTTCGCCGACGGCAACATCCGCGCCGACAGCGGCGCGAACGTGTTCACCGCGGGCATCGTGCTGGCCGTGATGATCCTGCCGACCATCACCGGGGTGACCCGCGAGGTCTTCGCCCGCACGCCCACCGCGCACATCGAGGGCGCCCTGGCGCTGGGCGCGACCCAGTGGGAGGTCGTGCGCACGACGGTGTGGCCGTTCGGCCGCAACGGCTTCATCGGCGGGTCGATGCTCGGGCTCGGCCGGGCGCTGGGCGAGACGGTGGCGCTGACCATCATCCTCAGCTTCACCTTCCAGGCGCCGAACTACAGCATCTTCGACGCGGGGGCGACGTTCGCCTCCAAGATCGCGCTCGGCTCCGCGGAGTTCAACCACAACCTCCAGGTCGGTGCCTACATCTCCGCCGGGCTGGTGCTGTTCATCATCACCTTCGCCGTCAACGCGATCGCCCGCTGGATCGAAAGCGCCAGCGGTAAGGGGAAAGCATGAGGACCGACGCCGCGAACGTTGACCAGCCGGCCACGACACCGGCGTTCCAGCGGATCAGCTTCGGTCGCAAGGCCAAGAACCACCTGGCCACGACGCTGTTCGCGCTCGCCTTCCTGATCGCGGTCGTCCCGCTGCTGTGGGTGATCTACACCCTGCTGTCCCGCGGGCTCACGCCGCTGCTGAGCACGAACTGGTGGAGCCACTCGTTCAGCGGGCTGCTGCCCACCGACTTCGGCGGTGGCATCAACCACGCGCTCGCCGGTACCTTGTTGCAAGGGCTGGTCACCGCGGTGATCTCGGTCCCGCTGGGCGTCATGGTCGCGATCTACCTGGTGGAATACGGCCAGGGCTCCCGGTTCGCCCGCGCGGCGACCTTCATGGTGGACATCCTCAGCGGCTTGCCGTCGATCGTGGCGGGCCTGTTCATCTACGCGCTGTGGATCACCACCTTCGGCCTCAACCGGAGCGCCTTCGCGGTCTCGTTGTCGCTGGTGCTGCTGATGCTGCCGATGGTGGTGCGCACCACCGAGACGATGTTGCGGATCGTCCCCGACGAGCTCCGGGAAGCCTCCTACGCGCTCGGCGTCCCCAAGTGGAAGACGATCGTGCGCGTGGTGCTGCCGACCGCGCTGTCCGGCATCCTCACCGGGGTGATGCTCGGACTGGCCAGGGTGCTGGGCGAAACGGCGCCGCTGCTGATCCTGGTGGGCTACACGAACTCGATCAGCTACAACATGTTCGGCGGCGAGATGGCCTCCCTCCCGCTGACCATCTACATGGAGCGCGGCACCGCGACCGAGGCCGGTGATTACCGGATGTGGGGCGCGGCGCTGACCCTGGTCCTCGTCATCATGCTGATCAACCTGGTGGCGACGGCGTTGTCCAAGCTGTTCGCCGTCAAGACCAAGTAGGGCAGGAATCATGGCCAAGCGACTCGACATCAAGGATCTGAACCTGCACTACGGCAAGTTCCACGCCGTGCAGGACGTGACGCTCCAGGTCCAGGCCCGCAGCGTGACCGCGTTCATCGGTCCGTCGGGCTGCGGCAAGTCCACCGTGCTGCGCGCGCTGAACCGGATGCACGAGGTGATCCCGGGCGCCCGCGTGGACGGCAAGGTGCTGCTCGACGGCGAGGACGTCTACGGCTCCGACGTCGACCCGGTGCAGGTCCGCAAGACCATCGGCATGGTGTTCCAGCGGGCGAACCCGTTCCCGACCATGTCGATCCGGGACAACGTGGTGGCCGGGCTGAAGCTGGCCGGCGCCAGGAACAAGAAGGAGCTCGACGAGATCGCCGAGCACGCGCTGCGCGGCGCGAACCTCTGGGAGGAGGTCAAGGACCGGCTGAACAAGCCGGGCGGCGGCCTCTCCGGTGGTCAGCAGCAGCGGCTGTGCATCGCCCGCGCCATCGCGGTGCGGCCGGACGTGCTGCTGATGGACGAGCCCTGCTCGGCGCTGGACCCGATCTCCACGCTGGCGATCGAGGACCTCATCGCGCAGCTCAAGCAGGACTACACGATCGTCATCGTGACCCACAACATGCAGCAGGCGGCGCGGGTCAGCGACCAGACGGCGTTCTTCAACCTGCGCGCGGTGGGCGAGCCGGGCCAGCTCGTCGAGATCGACGAGACCGGCAAGATCTTCTCCAACCCGGATCAGAAGGCCACCGAGGACTACATCTCCGGCCGCTTCGGCTGATCGTTGCCGGTTTTGTGGTCCCGTTGCGGAGCGGTGCCGGTGGCGGAACCTCAGCGGACCTCCTCGCTGCGGGAGCCTTCCAACACCGGCGCGCACCACTCGGAAGGGTTGTGAGTGAGGGGCACCTTCATCCGGCATAGTCGGATGAAGGTGCCCCTCACGCGTTTCCCGAGCGGGTCAGGTCGCCCAGTCGTCGGCGACGGTGGAGATGAACGCGCTGGTGTCCTTCGGGCTCATCGCCCGGCGGCAGAGCTCGCCGAACGCGGTGAGGTAGGCGCCGGTGTCGGACGGCTTGTCCAGGAACCGGGCGTTCGCCGAATCACCGAGGTGCACCACCTGCGGGTCGCCGTCGTCGGGGAACGAGAACACCGAGATCCGGTCGCCCATCAGCGGATGCCCGCCCGCCCGGAACGGCAGCACCTGGATCGTCACGTTGCGGCGGTAGCCCAGCAGCACCAGGTGTTCGAGCTGCCTGCGCATCACCGCCGGGCCGCCGACGGCGCGGCGCAGCGCGGACTCGTCGAGCACCGCCCACAGCTCCAGCGGGTCGTCGCCGAAGAGCCGGTGCTGGCGGTTGGCCAGCACCTCGGTGCGCTCCTCGGCCTCCCCGCCGCCGTGCTGGCCCGCGTCGGCGGCCAGCAGCGCGCGCCCGTACTCGGCGGTCTGCAGCAGCTCCGGCAGCGGGTCGGCGCCGTAGCTGCTGACCGCGGCGGCGGCGGTCTCCAACCCGAGGTAGGTCTGCAGGCCCGGGCGCAGCGCGGTGCTCGGGTAGTCCTGCCACCAGCCGCGCTGCTTGGAGTCCTGGGCCAGGTCGATCAGCGCGTCGAGCTGCGCGGTGCCCGCGCCGAAGAACTCGGCCATCAGCCGGATGTCGGAGGTGCGGACCGGCACCCGGCCCAGCTCGATCTGGCTGATCTTGCCCTGGGAGCAGTCGAGGTGGGCGGCGACCTCGCGGTGGGTGCGCCCGGCGGATTCGCGGAGCCTGCGCAGTTCGCTGCCCAGTCGCCGCCGGTGCACTGTCGGGGACTTACGCACCGCTCGCACCTCGGGGGAAGGGGATCGGGACGTCACAGGGGGCAGCTTCGCACATCCTGATCGCACCAGCGAGAGATGAGAATCGCTAGTAATACTCCGGCGTCGGCGCGGCCGGAACGACAGCGCGGCCGGGCGGTGCTGGACCGCCCGGCCGCGCCGCGGGGAATCGTCAGGCGCTGGGCATCTTGCCGGTGACGACGAAGACCACCCGGCGGGCCACCGCGACCGCGTGGTCGGCGAAGCGCTCGTAGAACCGGCCGAGCAGGGTCACGTCGACCGCCGCCGCCACGCCGTGGTTCCACTCCGGGCTCATCGTCACGGTGAACAGGTGCCGGTGCAGGTCGTCCATCTCGTCGTCGTCGCCTTCCAGCCCGCGCGCCGAGTCGACGTCCTGGGTCTGGATGACCGACCGGACCCGTCCGGCCAGCTTGACCGCGATCCGGCCCATCTCGGCGAAGTACTCCTGCACGTCCTCCGGGAGCACCTCGTTGGGGTGCCTGCGCCGCGCGGTCTTGGCCACGTGCAGCGCCAGGTCGCCCATCCGCTCGAGGTCCTCGGCGGCGTGGATGGTGGAGATCACCGTGCGCAGATCACCGGCGACCGGGGCCTGCAACGCCAGCAGCCCGAAGGCGTGCTCCTCGGCGCGGGCCCGGGCCTCGTCGACCTGCGAGTCCTCCTCGATGACCTGCTCGGCCAGCGAGAGGTCGGCTTCCAGCAGCGCCTTGGTGGCGCGCTCCATCGCGGTGCCGACCATCGCCGACATCGACGCCAGTTCGTCGGCGAGCTTGCCGAGCTGTTCCTGGTAGACCTCACGCATGCCGACCACCCTACTGCCGTTGGGAAGACCGGGAGATTCGCCCGGGTGAACCAACGGTGAACGGGCCATGAGGAGCACCCGGACGTGGCTGGTCAGCCGCAGAGGTCGGTCCCGGCGTTGACGGTGGACAGGTTCTCCGGTGCCTCGGGCGGCGGGGGCGGCGCGGTCGGCGGCTGGGCCGGTCGCCGGGCCGAGCCGCCGCTGGGCTGGTTCTCCGGCGGCAGGTCGGTCGAACCGGCGACCTGCCGAGGGGTGGCGGTGGTCGGCTCGGCCGCGACCGGGGCGCCCTCGATGATCGCCCGGAACAGCGCCTCGGTGTCGCCCTCCCGCAGCACCTCCATGCCGTTGTCGTCGGCGTAGCCGGTGGTCGGCACGGTGATGAAGGTGACCTTGGAGGCGTCCAGCCCGCGCAGCGACTGGCCCAGCGACATCAGGTTGTCGGTGCGCACGTTCTCGCCGAAGGTGTTGGCCGCGACCGCGTTGACGAAGTCGGTGAGCTTGCCCGGGTCGAGCAGCACCTGGCCGGACATCGCCTTGCGCAGCAGCGCGGACAGGAACATCTGCTGGCGCTGCATCCGGCCGTAGTCCGAGGTGGGGTCGCCCTGGACGTGCCGCGCCCGCACGTAGTTCAGCGCCTGGTCGCCCTTGAGCACGTGGGTTCCCGCGGTGGGGATCACGGTGCCGAGGGTGTCGTCGATGATCGGCTTCTCGGTGCAGATCTCGACCCCGCCGACGGCCTCGACCATCGACTCGAAGCCCTGGAAGTCGATGCCGAGGAAGCTGTCCATCCGCAGCCCGGAGATCTGCTGGATCACCTTCGTCGTGCACAGCGGGCCCCCGGCCGCGTAGGCCTCGTTGAGCCGGACGTCCTCGCGGGGTTGCAACTCCGCGCCGTACTTCCCGGTCGCCGGGTCCCACGCCTGGCAGGCCGGCATGTCGACCTTGAGGTCGCGCGGGAACGACACCACCACGACGCGGCTCCGGTCGGCCGGGATGTGCGCGATCATCGTGGTGTCCGACCGCGCGCCGGGCGCCTCCTCGGCGGTGCCCACGCCGTCGGCGGCGGTGGCCCCCGCGCGGGTGTCCGAGCCGACCAGCAGGAAGTTCTGGTCGCCGGTCTGCTTCGGCGCGTCCTTGATCGACGCCGAGTTCGGGTCCAGCGCCAGGACTTCCTTGAACTTGCCGTCCACCCAGGACTTCGCGCTCCAGGCCATCCCGATGGTGACGAACACGGTCAGCGAGCACGCCACCGCGACCGCCATCACGATCAGGTTGGTGCGGCGCTTGCGCTGCTGCTTCTTCCACTCCATCCGGGACCGGCCGTCGCGCCCCTCGACGAAGTCGAAGGCCAGGTCGGTGCCGAGCTCGGGTTCCTTGCGCTTGCCGAGCAGCCACGAGTACTTCTTGCGGCGCTCGGCCTCCTCCTCGGCGATCTCGTCGTGCACCGCCGAGAAGCGGGCCAGCGTGGCGTCGATCTCGTCGACGTCGTTGTGCCGCTCCTCCCTCGGCTGGTCCTCGTCGTCGAGGTCGTCGAAGTCGTCGGCGTACTCGTCGAGCTCGTCGTACTCGTCGTCGGCGGGCACCGCCTCGACGATCGCGGTCTCCTCGGCGTCGGCGGGCGCCGGGCGCACCGGCCGGGCGACCTTGGTGCGCTCGGCCCCCGGCGCCGGGGCGGCGGCCTCGGGCGGGCGGACCGGGGAGTGCTGGGTGGTGGCCTCGGGATCACCGGCACCCGCACCGGCGGCGGCTCCGGCCGCGGCGGCCCCCGCCGCAGCGGCACCGGCGGCGCCCGCCGCGGGACGGCCGGGCCGGGCCGGACGACGCGGGGCGTCCCCGTTGAGCGCCTGGGTGATCCGGGTCGGCTCGGCGGTCGGTTCGGCCGCCCCGCGCGCGGGCGGCGCAGCGGGACGGGCGCGACGCCGGGTGGGTTCCGCGGCGGGCGGGTTCGGTGCGTCGGCAGGTCGGGCGGCGGTCTGGTCGCCCGTCGAGGGCCCGCCGGGACGACGTCCGGGCGGGGCGGCCCAGCCCTGCGGCGGCCGGGGCGGCTGCTGGGCCTGCCCGTTCGGGGCTTGCGGCGGCTGCGCGTTCGGGGCCTGCTGGGCTTGCGGGGGCTGCGCCGGTTGCGGGGGCCGGGGTGGCTGCTGCGCGGCGGGCTGCGGGCCGGTGCCGCGCGGCGGCTGGGCGCGGCGGGAGCGTCGACCGCCGCCCTCGGGAGCCGGGGCCTCGGGCCGCGCGGGCGGCTCCGGGCGCGCGGCGTCCGGGCGCTGCGGTGCCTGCTCCGGGGTGCGCCAACCGCGCGATTCGGCGGGGCGCTGCGGCGGCTGGGCCGGTTGCGCTGGCTGGGCCGGTTGCGCTGGCTGGGCCGACTGCGGGGGCTGGGCCGATTGCGGGGGTTGGGGCGGCTGCGGGGGTTGGGGCGAGTGCGGGGGCGGCGCTACCGGCGGTTCGGCGGGCGGCTGCGGTGCGGCGCGGCGGCGCGGCGGGTTCGCCGGGGGCTGGTGGTTCGCGGGCGGGGCGGCCGGTGGCTGCTGCTCCTGCTCCTGCTCGGCGCGGCGGCGGTGCCCACCGTTGGCACCCGAGGATTTGCCGTGCTTGGACAGCAGGTCCATGACCCGCGTGCCGCCGGTGCCGTCATCACCGAGCGCGCGCCGCCTGCGGTTGGAGGGGCTGGCCGCGCCGTCCTGCTCCGGGCGGGACCGACGGGGTCCGCCATCGCCTTGCCGGGGGTCTTGCGGCACCCGTGTTCCCTCCCACCTGGACATGCCAACGCAACATCGGCCACGTCGACGTCCCTACCCCCCGACACGTAATCGTCGACGCCATTCGAAATAGTACGGCTGATCGCCCGAACTGACGACACTGCCGACAACTTCTTCACAATCAGTGCACGATCCTCTAGCGTAGCTCGCCCCGTTCAGCGGCCTGTGCTAGGCCGGATGACCGGTAGCCGGGCTAGCACCCGCACTTGCGGCGCGGGTGGGATCGCGGTCAGTAACCGACGGCGCGGCTCCCCATGACCAGCCGTCGCCCGGCGGCCATCCCGGCCAACCGGACCTCGTCGCCGACCCGGTAGGCCACGGCGTTGCGCCCGGCCTGCTTGCCCGCGTAGAGCAGCGCGTCGGCGCTGATGAGCTGCTGCTCGGCCGACGCGGGCGACTGCTCGGGCCCCCGCTCGTGGGCGAGCCCGATGGTCACCGTCACGCGCAGGCCCGGCGCCATCTGCTCCCACGAGTGGAGTTCGACGCGCGAGCGGGCCGCTTCGCACACGGTGACCGCCTCGCCCGGGTCGGCCCCGGGCAGCACCAGCACGAACTCCTCGCCGCCGTAGCGCGCGCAGAACGCCCCGGTGGGCAGGGCTTCCTGGAGCAGTTCCACGACGCGTTGCAGCACCCGGTCCCCGAGCAGGTGGCCGAAGTTGTCGTTGACCTGCTTGAACCAGTCCAGGTCAACCAGCGCCACGGCCAGTCCGGCGTCGGAGCCGGCGTGCTCGGCGAGCAGCGCGGCGAGCCGTTCGTCGAGGTAGCGGCGGTTGTAGCTGGCCGTGAGGCTGTCGCGCAAGCTCTGCTCGCGGGCCTCCGCGTGCTCCTTGCGCAACCGGTTGACCTCGTGCCGGAGCTGTTCCGGGACGCGGGGTGCCTCGGCCACCGACATCAGGTCCACCGCCGAGCGCAGGTGGTGGTAGGCCTGCCGCCACTGGCCGCGCGAGGCCAGCAGTCCGGCGATCGACTCGTGCAGCTCCGCCATGCCCGTGCCGGTCGGTCGATTGCGGCTGCCGACGGGAGGCAGCACCGGGGCGTCGTCCTCGCGCAGGGGTTCCGGTCCGGCGAAGCCGTTGCGCAGTCCGGGCATCGCACTCACCTCCCGTCCGTGGTGTCGTCGGGTAGGACTCCCCGCTTGAGCAGGTAGGACACGAGAAGTGCTCAAATTCGCTCGACCGGTGGATCCTGTCGTGGTCCGAATAGGCGAACGATTCTCGAATCTCGCCTGCCTAGGATGTGTACCGCCCGGGCCCGGGATGGGGAAGTGAATCAGCTCGTCCCCACCCGCACGGACGATCCTTGCGCCCTGTGTTCTCCGCCACTTCATCGCAACGTCATCGGTCCGCGGGCGCCCGGCGTTAACAGGCCGTTGTGCGCGCAACCACCCAAACCGGACGGGCGGACGCAACCGGACGGCCGAAGGCCACCTCACCCCGAAGGCCACCTCACCCCGAAGGCCACCTCACCCCGAAGGCCACCTCAACCCGAAGGCCACCTCAACCCGAAGGACAGGGCGCGAACCCGACGAGCCGGTCGCCGAGCACGACGACGTGCTGCGAGCCGATCTGGCGGCCGGTGATCCCGCCGACGTCCCGGACGGTGACCTCGACGCCGACCACCCAGACCTCCCCGCGCGGCGGCGAGCCGCCCGGGGCGAAGTGCGGATCGGGCCGCAACGTGGACATCGCCGGGTCGAACTCCACGGTCCGCGCGCCCAGCGAGCAGGCCCGGGAGGCGAAGTCCGGGTGCTGGGTGCGGTCCAGGAAGTCCTGCTGCTCCGCCGGTCCCCGGCGCGCGGCGGCGTTGTTGGCCGCGAAGTGCTCCTCGACCAACCGCCGCGGCGGTTCCTCGGCCGGTGCCGAGCAGCCCGCGACCAGCGCGGCCAGCGCCAGCCCGGCTCCCCGGAGGCCCGGGCTCATCCGCCGTTGTGGTCCAGCTCGGCCCCGCACGGCACGGTGGCGTCGTCCGGGTCGTCCAGCCAGCCCTCCGGCAGCACCACCTTGCCCGCCGAGCCCTGGCGCCCGCGCGGTCCCTCGGCGTCGGTCGGGAACGGCACGGTGGGGTCCAGCCCGGCCAGCAGCTCGTCGAGCTCGGCCAGCGTGGAGATCAGGCCGAAGCGGTGCCGCAGGTCCGAGCCGACCGGGAAGCCGCGCAGGTACTGCGTCATGTGCTTGCGCAGGTCGCGGACGCCCTTGGCCTCGCCCATGTGGTCGGCGAGCAGCTCGGCGTGCCTGCGCAGCACCCGGCACACCTCGCCGAGGTCCGGTCCGGCGGGCACCGGTTCCCCGGCGAAGGCGGCTTGCAGGTCGCGGAACAGCCACGGCCTGCCGAGGCAACCGCGACCCACCACGACCCCGTCGCAGCCGGTCTCGGCGCGCATCCGCAGCGCGTCCTCGGCGCTGAAGATGTCGCCGTTGCCCAGCACCGGGATGCCGGTCACGTGCTCCTTGAGCCGGGCGATCGCCGACCAGTCCGCCGTCCCGGAGTAGCGCTGGGCGGCGGTGCGGCCGTGCAGCGCGACGGCGGCGGCGCCGCTGTCCTCGGCGATCCGCCCGGCGTCGAGGTAGGTGGTGTGGTCGTCGTCGATGCCGATCCGGAACTTCACCGTCACCGGGATGCCCGCGGGCTCGGCCGCCTCGACCGCCGCGCGCACGATCTCGCCGAACAGCCGCCGCTTGTAGGGCAGCGCCGAGCCGCCGCCCTTGCGGGTCACCTTGGGCACCGGGCAGCCGAAGTTCATGTCCACGTGGTCGGCGAGGCCCTCGTCGGCGATCATCCGCACGGCCTGCCGCATGGTCTCCGGGTCGACGCCGTAGAGCTGGAGCGAGCGCGGGTGCTCGTCGGCGTCGAAGGTGACCATCTCCATGGTCTTGGGATGCCGTTCGACCAGCGCGCGGCTGGTGATCATCTCGCACACGTAGAACCCGGCGCCGTACTCGCGGCACAACCGCCGGAACGCGACGTTGGTGATCCCGGCCATCGGCGCGAGCACCACCGGCGTCGCGGACTCGTACGGGCCGATCCGCAGGGCCGAGCTGGTCAGGGTGGCAGTCACGGCCGCCATTCTCCCCGGTCGGGCGATCCCGTCCCAGCCAGGGCGTCCAGGGAGGAGCCGGGCGCGGCGCTGTGCAGCACCAGCTTCAGGCCGCCGGGCGCGTCGAGGATCTCGCAGTCCACCTCCACCGGGCCCAGGTCCGGGTGCTGGACGCGTTTGCGCAGGCCGGTGCGGTAGCGCACGTCGTGGCGCGACCAGGCCGCCGCGAACGCGGGGTCGCGCCGGGCGGCCAGCTCGACGCGGCGGCGCAGCACCGGGTCGTCCGGGTACCGGGCGGTCGCCTCGCGGAGCTGGGCGGCGAGCTGTTCGGCGAACCCCCGGGACGCGCCGCAGCGGTCCGACCGCATCGCGATGCCCAGCACGTCGCGCTCGGCGGTGGGCACCGCGGCGAAGTCGCCGAGCAGCGCCGCGGCCAGCGGATTCCACGCCAGCACGTCGCCGCGCGCGTTGATCGCGTACCCGGCGACCGGGCCGAGCCGGTCGAGGAGCCGCCGCACGCCGTCGGGCACCGCCGCGGGCGGGGCGGTCGGCGCCGGGGCGTGCCCGGCCAGCCGGTGCGCGTGCTCGCGCTCCTCGGCGGCGAGCCGCAGCACGTCCCCGAGCGCGTCCAGCACCCGGGGCGACGGGCGCGGTGCCCTGGCCTGCTCCAGCCGCTCGTAGTAGTTCACCGACACCCCCGCCAGCCAGGCGACCTCCTCGCGGCGCAGGCCGGGGGTGCGGCGCCGCCCGGACGCGGGCAGGCCCACCTCGCCGGGCAGCACCGCCGCGCGGCGGTGCCGGAGGAACTCGGCCAGTTCACGTCTGCGCACCGCACCAGCATCCCGCAACCCCGGAGCGCCGAGCCACGGATCGCCGGTCCGGGGCTGCGCCGGACCTGCCGCCGCACCCCGGCCGGGGCGCACGGTGGGGACCATGACGCAGAACAACGAGCCGGTCGACCTGCTGCACCGGTTGCTGGACGCGCTGCGGCGCTACGACTGGTCCGAGGTCGAGGCGCTGTGGGGCGAGGACGGCGTGATCGAGTACCCGTTCGCCGGGCCGGGGATGCCGGAGCGGCTGGTCGGCGGCCGGCGCATCGCCGAGCACATCGCGGCGATCTACCCGGTCCGCTCCGAGGTCACCGATGTCGGCCCGGTGGTCGTGCACCGCACCGAGGACCCGGCCACGATCGTCGCCGAGTTCACCGCGCGCGGTCGGGTGGTGCGCACCGGAGCGCCCTACGAGCTGAGCTACCTCGGCGTGCTCACCGCTTCCGGCGGCCGGATCGCCCGCTACCGCGACCACTTCAGCCCGGTGGCGGCGGCGGTGGCCACCGGATCGGTCGCCGAGCTGGTCGCGGCCCTGGGGGAGGCGGCATGACCGTGCTCGTCACCGGGGGGACCGGCCACACCGGGGCCGCGCTGGCCGCGCTGCTGGCCGACCGGGGCGTGCCGGTGCGGAGCGCGAGCAGGCGGCCTGGCCCGAATGGGGTCCGGTTCGCCTGGGTCCGTTTCGACTGGGCCGATCCCGCCACCCACGGCCCGGCGCTGGACGGGGTCGACGCGGTCTACCTGCTGCCGCCCCCGGCCACCGTGGAACCGCTGGAGCAGGTGGGGCCGTTCCTCGACGCAGCGCGGGCCGCCGGGGTGCGGCGGGTGGTGCTGCTGGGCGCGCTCGCGGTGCTGCCCGGCGCACCGGGGATGGCGGAGCTGGTCGGCGCGGTCCGCGCGATGCCGGAGTGGGCGGTGCTGCGGCCCAGCGGGTTCATGCAGAACTTCACCGGCCAGTTCGCCGCCGACATCGCCCGCGGCGAGATCCGCAGCGCGGCCGGCCCCGGCCGGGTGGGCTGGATCGACACCGCCGACATCGCGGCGGTGGCCGCCCGGACCGTGCTGGACCCGGACCTGCCCTCCGCCGAGCACGTGCTCACCGGCCCGGAAGCCCTCGACCACGACGAGGTGGCGCGGACCATCGCCGAGGTCACCGGACGACCGGTGCGCCACGTCCCCACCACCACCGGCGAAGTCGCCGACCGCTACCGCGCCGCGGGCCTCCCCGAGCCCTACGCCACCGCGCTGGCCGGGATGGACGACACCCGCCGCGCGGGCGCCGAGGACGTGGTCAGCCCCGCGGTGCGGGACCTGGTGGGCCGACCACCCCGCTCATTCCGCGATTTCGTCCGCGCCCACCGCCGCACCTGGGGGTGAGCCGCCGGTGCTCAGAAGTCGGCGTTGAGGCAGGCCAGCCGCGCACCGGCCTCCCCGGCCTGGCCGGGCTGGGTGTGGGTGTGCTCCTCGTGGATGACGAAGGACTGCGCGTCGTCGCGCTCGCCGAAGGCCCAGGTGCCGGTGGTGCTCGAGGTGGCGTTGCCCTGGGCGTCGGTGCGGAAGTCCAGCCAGACCTCGTTCTGCGGGTTGGCGTAGGCCGGGTCGACGGAGGGCTGCACCGGGTCCGGGTTCTGCTGGAAGTGCGGTCCGGCGTCCTGGCCGGTCGGCCCGCATTCCCGGACGTGCACGTGCGCGCCGTAGTCCCGATCGGGTTGCAACCCGGTGGCCTCGGCGGTCACCGTGGTGCGGCCGTCCGGCGCGGGGGCGCTGGTGATCTTCGCGGTGGAGCCGGGCGGCACCGCCTGCGGGTCGTAGGTGATGGCGTCGCGGTCGGGTGCGAACTCCTCGAAGGTGCCCGTGCTGACCTCCTGGCCACCGGGTTCCTGGCCTTCGGGCTGTTGCTGCTGGCCGGCGGGCGGGTTCTGGTCGGCGGGCGCGGGCTCGGTGCGCTCGTCGTCGCCACCGGCGCAACCGGCGAGCAGGAGCCCGGCGGTGCAGGCACCGGCGAGGGCGGTCACCAAGCGGGTCCGCTGGAAGTGCATGAGCTGTCCGTCCTTTCCGTCCCCGTTCACCTGATTCACTGACGACCGTAAGGGCCTGCCCGTGCGGCGTCATCTCGGGGAAATCCCGAGCTTAGGGCCGAAGTCGGTGACCAGTGCATCGCTGGAACGAGTGATCTTGTCCTACACGGTGGCCTGATCCACTTTCGGGGTGGCTCCGGAGGGTGTTCGGGTTAGCTTGCTCCCATGGGTGCGGTGCGAGGTCGGGACCGGACGTGGCTGGTGGCGCTGGCGACGGCGATGTGGGGCACCGACGCGCTGTGGCGGATGCCGCTGGCCACCACGCTGCCCTCGGCCAGCGTGGTGTTCTGGGAGCACCTGATCATCGTGGCGCTGCTGTCGCCGCTGCTGCCGCGGGCGTGGCGGGCGCTGCGGGCCTGCGGGGTGCGGGAGCGGCTCGCGCTGGTGGTGATCGGCGGCGGCTCCTCGGCGCTGGCGACCTCGCTGTTCACCGCCGCCTTCCAGGCCGGTGATCCGGTGACGCCGCTGGTGCTGCAGAAGTTGCAGCCGATCTTCGCGGCGCTGGCCGCCTTCGCGCTGCTGCGCGAGCGACCGCGCGGCCGCTACTTCGCCTTCGCGGTGCCCGCGCTGGTCGGGGCCTGGCTGCTGGCGTTCCCCGACCCGCTGGACGTCCGGGTCGCCCAGCTCGCGCCGGCCCTGCTCGCGCTCGGTGCCGCGGTGCTGTGGGCGGCGGGCACCGTGCTGGGCCGGATGGTCAGCCGCACCGTGCCGTCGCAGGACGTCACCACGCTGCGGTTCGCCATCGGCCTGCCGACCGCGGCGGTGATCCTGCTGCTGCGCGGCGACCCGGTGGCCGTGGGCTGGGACAACGCCTTCGGGCTGGTGCTGCTGGCGCTCATCCCGGGCCTGATCGCGCTGCGCCTCTACTACCTCGGCCTGCGCACCACGCCCGCCGCCCGCGCCACCCTCGCCGAGCTGTCCTTCCCGGCGACGGCGGCGATCATCGGGGTGTTCGTGCTCGGCGCGGAGCTCACCGCGACCCAGTGGATCGGCTTCGCCGCGGTGATCACCATGGTCGCCGCCCTCGGCTGGCACGAGCGCACGACCCGCACCGCCCTCGTCGACGACCCCACCCCCGCAACCCGGACGTGAACGAGCGGCGGGCGGCTGTGACCAGTGCGCCACTTGCCAGCACCAGCCCCCGCACGATCGCCATGACCTTGTAGCCTGAGGCACGGCAGGGGCGTTAGCTCAACTGGCAGAGCAGCGGACTTTTAATCCGCGGGTTCAGGGTTCGATCCCCTGGCGCCCCACTCTTCCCCCAGGTCAACCGGGGTGCGATGGGGTCCACGCGATTGACCGCCCATGGTTTACCCATGGAGAACTACGACGAGCCCTCGGTGAAGGCCCCTTCCAGGGCGGTCGCTGCGGCGCGGCTCATCGTCGAGCGTGCCATGTAGACGTCCTGGGTCATCGACGGCCGCGAGTGCCCGAGCTGATCGGCGATCAACCGAGCTGTCAGCCCCGCCTCATCGAGGATCGTCGCGGCGGTCTTGCGGAACACGTGCGAGGTCACCCAGGCGAAGCCTTCGCTGCCGCGCGTCTCCCGCAGCACCCGACGCACATTCGACGGGTCGCGGAGGCCGCCAAGGCTGTCCGGGAAGAGGGGGCCGTCCGGGTCGTCGGCGTCCTCCAGGCGCTGCCGCAGCATTTCGACGGCCCAGGACGGCAGGGGCAGTGTGCGATCCCCGTGCTCGGACTTCGTGGACTTGCGGATCAGTCCCTTGCCCTTCACCCGCACCACGGTGTGATCCACCTCGACCGCAGAGTCGTCGAGATCGAGTTCAGGCCAGTACACCGCGAGGGCTTCACCGATGCGGACTCCGGTCGCCAGCATGAACCGCGACAGGTCGGGCAGGTCCCACCGCCGAGCCTTCTCGTCCGCCTCCAACTGCGCGAGCCACTGGACTCGTTCTTCCAAGGTCAAAGCCCGTGGCCTCTTCCTGCGCCGCCGCTCCAAGCGCGCGGTGTCCCGGGTGGGGTTCTGAGCGAGCGCACCGTGTCGCACGGCCAACCCCATCACCCCGGAGACCACCGAGCGGGAGGTCTTCGCGACGGACACGCTCTTGGCCGTTCGCAGCGCCTGCAAGAACGCATCAACAGCGGGGACGGTCACCTCGTGACCGACGCGGAGTTCACCCAATGCGGGCAGCACGTGACAGTCAAGGGCGGCCCTTCCGGGGCCGTCTGCCTGCTGTTTGTGTCTGGCCGTAAGCGGGGTCCGCCGTGCGTGCGGCCTGGCGGTCGGGAACCACGGAGGGGTCGCAGTGACGAGCGAAGCTCGACGAGCGACAGGATCACGACGATCGGTACAGCAGGAGACTGCGGACTCCGGCCGCAGACGTCGGCGGTCTGGGTACCGTTCCCGGCATGCCACTTCCGGGAGTATGCCGATGTTCCTGCCGTGTAGCGGATTGCCTGGCCGTGGTCCTGCTGCCTTTCCCGAAGGGGAGCAGAAGGGGAAGTAGAGGGATGTATGGCTCTTGACATCGAGCGACCCGCAAGGGGATGATCCCTTTTAGACGGCTTTGGGGATGAGTAGGAGTTAGTCGATGTCGGAGATCGTTCGCTTGCAGATCGCGCCGGGTATGGAGCTGAGCCTGTCGCAGGCGCGCGCGGAAGAGCTGATGGCAACTTTGAAGCATCAGGTAGAAGGGTCGGCCCCTGAGGCAAACGCGTCTCATGGCAGGATCGTGTTGCCCGATGACCATCCGCTCTGGGAGCAGCACAGCGGTCTCGATGGCCATCGCGATCACCCTGAGTGGGACGCCGGTGCGGACTTGGCGGTTGCTGAGGCGTTCTACGGCCAGGTCGGGGGCAAGGCCAAGGTCTTTCTGGACCTGCTCATCGATCACCCCGGCCAGCAGCTCACCGTCGACGACCTTTGCGGCCTCGCCAAAGGTGAGGTCTTCTCGGGCAAGCACTCGGTTGCCGGTGCTATCAACGGTCTTAACCATCCGCGCCAGGCATCCGGGCGGCGCTACCCGTTTTACTGGTGGACGGGATCGCGCTACGCGATGAAGCCGAGCGTGGCGGGACTGTTCCGGCAGGCCCGCATCAACCTTGGCTCGTAGTCCGTAAGCGCCCACAAGCCCCGGATGTACAGCTCGACCTCGGGTACATCCGGGGCGCGGCAGTCAGCAACGCCCGGAACGATGCCAACTGACCGGGAACACCAGAGGTGCGAACCAGGGGAGACCCCCGGCGGCGGCGCATTCGGGGGAGACGAGCGGATCGCCTTTGCAAAGCGGATGTTCTCGCGTCCCAAGTCGAGGTGACGGCACGGGGAGCGACTGCTGTTCCCACCTCGACCGTGTGTGAAACGACGGTCCCGGCCCGTGCATGCGTGGATAGCCAGGCGATCCGGCCCACGCGGCCCCCACTCATCGCTGGTCGCGGTCGCGAGTACGTCCGGCGCAACACCTTGGTCCGGGTGGGGTTCCGCATCGCGAGGTGGGGCCGGAAATGGGTTGGACTGGTCGGTCGTGGCTTCGGTTGAATGCCGCTCATGGTCTTTGACGCGATGTCGTTCGACCCTCGTACCAGCTTCGGCCCCCGGGTGGCGGCGGCTTATGACGACGTGCCGCGGGGTGACGAAGCCCCGGCTGTTGAACGGCTCGCGGAGCTGGCCGGGCGGGGACCGGCTTTGGAGTTCGCGATCGGTACGGGTCGGCTGGCTCTGCCGCTGGCCGCAACCGGCGTGCGCGTCGACGGGATCGAGCTGTCAGCTGCGATGATCGAGCAGCTTCGGGCGAAGCCGGGCGGGGCATCGCTGACGGTGGTCTGCGGCGACATGGCAGTGGTCGAGATGCCCGAGCGGTACTCCCTGGTCTACATCGCGTTCAATTCGCTCATGAACCTGCTCACCCAGGACGAGCAGGTCCAGTGCGTTGCCAACGCCGCGCGACACCTGGACTCCGGCGGGAGATTCGTGGTCGAGAACGTGGTGCCCGACGCGATGTACGTGCTGCGGCAGGACCGCGACGGCATCGATCAGTACGTCAACGCCGGGCAGATCGGCTCCGAGGGGGTCACCGTCGAGGTCGGGCGCTTCGACCGCGTCACGCAGCGGGTCGACAAGTGCCACCTCGGAGTCACTGCCTCGGGCATCGCACTCGATCCGCTCGCGTTGCGCTACGTCTGGCCCAGCGAGCTGGACCTCATGGCCCGCCTCGCCGGCCTGCGGCTGCTCACGCGGTGGAGCGGCTGGACCGGCGAACCGTTCGACAGTCGCAGCGTGCGGCACGTTTCGGTGTACGGCCGCGCCACCTGACTCGCAGCCGAGGCTCACCGGGAGCCGCGTGCGGTCCTCGTCCGCTTGTGGCCCAGCAGGTGCGCGAGCTGTTCCGTCGTGGAGAAGGCCCCGGCGACAACCACCGGAGCGTCGTAGCTGACACCCCGCGGGATGACGGCGTCGGCGAAGGGCAGGCAGCGATCAGCGATGTCGTTCGGGGCGTCACTCGGCTGACCAGTCGCGACGGCGAGGTCCCCACCGCGCGTGACCGTCTCGACGGTGAATCCGCGTGCTGCCTCCGACGCCGTGCACGGCCCCCAGGGCGGGACGACCTCGTCAGCCCCGGCGAGCGGTGACCAAGCCTCGCGAATCGAGGTCGACAGCGCTCCGTACGTGGCGGCGAGCTCCGCATCGGGCACGTCGGTGATCACGTGCGGAATCTCCCGTGTCGGGAGGTGCCGGGCGGTGGCCAGCCCACGGTGCGCGGTGCCGATGAGATGGCCCATCAGGCTCCGGACGTCGAAGTCCTCGCAGGGCGTACGAGCGTCCAAGTGCCTTGGCCGCACCGCCGTCATCAACCGCGTTGCCCAGGCCAGGGCGTCGAAGTAGTCCTGCTGTGCCACGGGACCACGACAATCGCCAGGCGATCCACCCCTCGGTGCAGCTCTCCCACCGTTGGCGGATGCCTTGGTACGTCGCCGTGGTTGCCTGGCGGGGTGCACTTCGAACAGTTCGCCCTGATCGTCGATGACTACGACGACGCGATCCGGTTCTTCGTCGATGTCCTCGGGTTCGAGCTCGTCCAGGACTCGGCGTCCTGCACCAACGACGGGCGTCCGAAGCGCTGGGTCATCGTGCGACCGCCGGGCGCCACGACGGGGCTGCTGCTCGCGCGAGCTGACGGTGACCGCCAGGAGCGCGCCGTGGGAGAGCAGTTCGCGGGCCGCGTGGGACTGTTCCTCCGCGTTGACGACTTCCAGGCGTCGTACGACCGGATGCGCGCAGCCGGAGTCGAGTTCGTCACCGAGCCGCGCCAGGAGCCGTACGGGGAGGTCGCGGTCTTCGTCGACATCGCAGGCAACCGCTGGGACCTGCTGGGACCGGCACCGTCGCAGCAACCGGCCTGCTGCGAGACCGGCAGACCCGGCTGATCTCAAGGCGGCTCGTCGATGAGCGGTGCGGAAGGACCGAAGCGGTGCGCTCTCGGGCGGGTGGACCGGCACGTCGGTGGTGGGTACCAGGATTTCCGATGCCGTGCTCGCGGTGAGCAGCCCGCTGCTGATCACCCGCTTCGAGCACCACGAATCGGGTCCCGCGCCGGGCGGTGCGCAGGTAGCGGAAGGCAACCTCAGCAGCCCCGAGGGCGACTCGAAGAGGCTCTTCCACAACCACGGGACACGTCCGCAGGAGCGCACCACCGCTGCGGCGGGGAGTGGTTCCGGCGCCGCACTGGTCAGCGGAGGTGCCGGTTGCGCTGGCAGGCGCGCCGTTCACCCCGCTCGGGGCAACGCGATCACCGGCTCGGCGGTGCCCGGGAGCCGGTGCGGCGGCGACGATGAGCACGTGTCCGCGCACGGTCAGGGGTCCGATCGAGCAGCGGCGGAGCGGCACCTCCGCCGGTTTGAAGGCCACAACCTGCGCATCGGTCCCGGCCGCAGGGTGCACCGCGTCAAGGTCGGTTTCGAGGACGGCCTGACGCAGCCGACGCCGGTGTGCGGTCAGAACGTCAGCCGGTACTCGGTGTTCAACTGCGAAGCGGTCGACCTGCCCGCTGACTGCCGCCGGTGCCGGGAACTGTGCGGCACGCCCGATCCCTGCGCGGAAGCGCGGTTCACCGAAACCAGCGGAGGTCAGCTCGCGCTGTTCGACGGATGATCGTCCGGGAGACGGGGCTGCGCCTCGGGGCCCGTTGCTGCCCGGGGCTCACCTCGCGTCGGCGAGTTCGGCCAGGTGGTGCAGGGAGTTGGCGAGGTGGTCGGGGTCGAACGGGGGGAACCGGAGGTACTCCCGGATCGACCGCGGCGCCGCCGACCAGTCGTAGGTGAGCGTGACCTCGGCCTCGGCGGGGCCGGAAGGCGCGAGGTCGTAGCGCCAGAACCAGCCGCCGAACTCCAGGTGACCGTCGCCCTCCGGGTCGTGCCCGGTGTACCAGCCGATGGCGCGCGGCGGCTCGAGCACGTGGACCTCGTTGGCCACCTGGTAGTCGCCGCGCTCAGCGCCGGGGTGGTACATGTCCATCCGGAAGATCTGCCCGACCTCGGTCAGCCGCGCCCGGTCGACGGGCTCCTTGACCCAGCCGGTGCCGTCGATCGCGGGGTGCGTCGTCGGGTCCGCCAGCACCGCGAACACCGTCTCGACGGGCGCGGTGATGGTCCGGGTGGCGCTGACGTTCTCCTGGTCCACTGCGTGCACGCTCCTCACCTCGTCGATCCGGCCCCGCGCGGAGCCTCCCAGCATGCCGACCACCCGGCGAGGCGGAACTCATCGCCGACGGGCCGGCCGGAATCACCGCGCACGCCCGGGAGTTCAGCTACCTGACGAGCCGGTTCTGCGGGAGGTGGGCGCGATGCCGTTCAACAACTGGGGTTTCCTCTACCTGGGCACCGGGTCGGAGGATCCGGCCACCGACCGGGCGGTGATCGACACCGGTGGGTTGACCACGACGGTGGTGGCCGTGCCGGACCACGGGTCGGCGGTGCGGGTGGCGCAGGAGCTGGTCGCCGCCGGAGCCCAGTCCATCGAGCTGTGCGGTGGTTTCGGGCCGAAGGTGGTGGCCGAGGTGGCCGCGGCCCTGGAGGGGAAGGTGCCGGTCGGCGGGGTCACCTACGGCGTGGAATCGGTCCACGCCCTCGCGGCCCTGTTCCCCCGGGACGAGTAGGGCGGCGTCCCGCGCGTGGTGGGCGCGGGACGCCGCGGCGGGTCAGCGGACGGCGAGGGCGACGAAGCGGTTGTTCTCGCCGGGCCAGAAGTTGTCGTCGCTGACCACGAGGAGCGTGCGCTCGCCCGTGGGCAGCCGCGGTCCCCACGCCATGCCTTCGAAGTTGTCCATCCGGGGGAGCGGGAACCGGGCGAAGTCGGCGAGCAGGCGTTTGCGGACGGGCACGACGTCGGTCCGGGCCAACGAGTCGACGTGCTGGACGTCGGTGGCGCCGCGGGTGCTCATCTCGAACAGCTTGACGTCGTAGCCGTGGCCGGTGGCGAAACCGCGTTCGAGCACCAGGTACCGGGTGGGATCGGTGGGGTGGGCCAGGATCTCGGGGACCCCGGAGTCGGCGAAGGAACCGGGCGGGTTCGGCGCGGCGAACAGGGGTTCTTGCGGGTAGGCGTACTGGGCGACGACGTGGCCGGTGCGGTCCTGCACGGTGATCCGCGACAGCTCCCCGGAGCCCGGTGACGGCAGCGGACCGTCCTGGAGCAGTGGGGACTCGACCGCGCTGGCCACCAGCGCGCCCCCGGCGGCGAAGGTGATCGCCTCCAGCGAGAGGTTGCGGCGCGGGCCGCGCGGCTCGGTGGTGATCCGGTAGTTCTCCGGCAGCGGCAGGGAGCCGGCGTAGGCGCCGGTGCGGTCGGCCTGCTGGATCGACGGCTGGATCACCGCGTCGGTGGGTGTGGGCGCGCCCTGCGGCCGGTTGCCCTCCTGGCTCCACCAGTACTGGCCGGTCCACGGGTCGACGCGGATGTCCTCGGGGTCGACGGTGGTCCCGTCACCGGCCGACGCGGGCGGGTAGGGCGCGCCGTCGGGGCGCCGGAACGGGTGCGTGCCGGTGAAGCGCACGTCGTGGACGCCCGCGGCGTCGACGTCGATCCGCGCGGTGTAGAACCGCGCCGGTTGCCGGTCGGAGCGGTCGTCGCTGATCAGCACCCATTCGCCGGTGCGGTGGTCCCGGTCGATGCCGGAGAACCCGCCCAGTTCGGTGCCCTGGAACAGCTGCCCGGCCGCCACGGTGGTCTCGCCGAGGAACCGGACGCGGTCGCCGTTCGCGTGCGGGGAAGCGGCCACCGCGGGGGCGGCCAGCCCGGAAGTGGCCAGCACGCAGGAAATCCCGACCGCGAGGGCGCGGGCGACGTGTCGAGTGCGCATGGGCTGGAACGTTGCCGCAGCCCGGTTGGACCGGTCCAGCCACTTCCGTGGGAAACACCCTCCCGATCAGGTGAAGTTGGTGGCCGTTTCGTTCAAGACCCGGGGAGGGGCGCGCGGCTACGTTGACCGGGTGGTGGCGAGGCGTGCGGGGGCCAGACCCGCGAACCGGGTGAACTCGCGGGTCAGGTGCGGCTGGTCGGCGTACCCGACCCGGGCGGCGGCGTCCGCGAGTTCGGCGCCCGCGCGCACCAGTTCCCACGCCCGCTGGAACCGCCGGATGCCGCTCAGGGTCTTCAGCCCGTACCCGAACAGCAGGTGGCTCGTCCGGCGCAGCGACCGCTCCGCGACCCCGGCCCGCTCGGCCACGGCCGCCACCGGGTCGCCGCGGTCGGCGGCCCGGTCCAGGGCGGCGCCCGCGCGGATCAGGTCCCGGTCCGGGTCCGCCGCCGCCCAGAGGTCCAGGTACACCTGCTCCAGCAGGGCCGCCGGGGCACCGGTCGGGACCGTCGTCGGGACGAGGTCGCGCAGCTCGACCCGCTCGTCGCGCAGGTCCGCCGCCGAGGTCCGCAGCAGCAGCGGGGCCACCCCGGGCGGGAAGCGCAGGCCGACGGTCTCCGGCCCGTCGCGCACCACCACCGCGGCGGTGTCGGGCCCGGCCACGACGAGGCGCCCGCCGGACCACATCAGGTCGAGCGCGCCGTCGGGTACCACGCGGTGCGCACCGGTCGACCGCACGCGCCAGAGCAGGGCGCCGGTGCGGGCGCCGATCCGGGCCGAGTACGCATTCATCGAGATGGGAGAACGGTTCCGTGGAGCAGAACGTGCACTTCATCACCTTCGCCGTGGCGGACCTCGACGCCGCGCGGCGCTGCTACGTCGACGCCCTGGGCTGGCGGGCCTTGCTGGACGTGCCCGACGAGATCATCTTCCTCCAGGTCGCCCCGGGCGTCGTGCTCGGCCTCTTCCGCGCGGACAAGTTCAACCAGGACATCGCCGACGGGGCGGACCGGGCCACCGTCTCCGGGGTGACGCTCTCGCACAACGTGCCCGGCCCGGCGGAGGTCGAGCGCACCGTCGAGGCGCTTCGCCGCGCCGGGGCGGTGGTGCTGAAGCCGCCGCAGGCCGGGGAGTTCGGCGGCATCTTCCACGCGCACGTCCAGGACCCGAACGGGATCGTCTGGGAGATCGCGCACAACCCCGGCTGGCGCGTCGAGCCGGACGGCACCGTGGTCCTCGGCTGACGTTGTGGCACGATCCCCTGGTGAGCCCCGACGCGGAGCGCCTGCGCGACCTCGCCCTGCTGCGCCGCGCCCGCGACCGGATCGACCGGGAGTACGCGCAACCGCTGGACGTCGAGTCGATCGCCCGCGGGGTCGGCATGTCGGCCGGGCACTTCAGCCGCCAGTTCCGGCGCGCCTACGGCGAGTCGCCGTACGGGTACCTGATGACGCGGCGCATCGAACGCGCGATGGCGCTGCTGCGCCGCGGCGACCTCAGCGTCACCGAGGTCTGCTTCGCGGTCGGCTGCTCGTCGCTGGGCACCTTCAGCACCCGGTTCGCCGAGCTGGTCGGGGTGCCGCCCAGCACCTACCGGCGGCGCGCGGCGCGCGCCACGGCCGGGATGCCGCCGTGCGTCGCGAAGCGGGTCACCAGGCCGATCAGGAATGGAGAAGCGCCGGTCGCCGACCGCGCCTAGCGTGGCGGCCATGAACATCACCATCCACCAGACGTTCCTCCCGCACCGCGACCGGGACGCCACGCTGGCCTTCTACCGCGACGCCCTCGGCTTTGCGGTCCGCGACGACGTCGGCTACGGCGGGATGCACTGGATCACGGTCGGCCCCGTCGGCGGGCCCGGCACGTCGCTCGTCCTGTCCCCGCCCGTCGCGGACCCCGGCGTCACCGACGAGGAGCGCCGCACCATCGACGAGATGATGGCCAAGGGCACCTACGCGGGCATCAACCTGGCCACCGACGACCTCGACGGCACCTTCGAGCGGCTGCGCGGCAGCGGCGCCGAGGTCGTCCAGGAGCCGACCGAGCAGCCCTACGGCGTCCGCGACTGCGCCTTCCGCGATCCGGCGGGCAACCTGATCCGCATCCAGCAGCGGAGCTGAGTTCAGCCCTCGATGCGCAGCTCGTCGCCGCCTCGGGAGCCGGCGATGGCCACGGCGGCGTGCGAGGCGAAGAGCCAGGCGAGCTGCTGGGACTTCGGGGTGAGGGTGTAGGGCTCCTCCGAGTACAGGTCCAGCGCGGCGAGGCTGTCGGGTTCGGCGAAGAGCTGGAAGCCCATCATGGCGCCGATGCCCAGTTCGCGGGCCGCGGGCGCGTAGCGGGGCCAGCGCGTCTCGGTGCGCATGTCGACCACGCGGTAGGACCGGCCCTCGCGGGCCGCGTCGAAGCAGGGGCCTTCCCCCAGGTCGCCCTGCGCCTTGTCGGAGCCCTCGACGAGCTGGCTGGTCGAGGCCACGGCTTCGACCCGCCTGCCGGGACGGACCAGCAGCACTCCCGCGTGGTCGCAGCCCGCCAGGGTGTCGACGGCCAGTTGGGTGATCCGGTTCAGGGTCTCGGACAACGAGCGCGGGGCGATGAGGTCGCGGGCGAGGTCGGTGACGGTGTCGGCGAACTTCTCGATGTCTTCTTCGAACCGCACGGCGCTCCTCCTGGCGTGGTCGACCCACCCAGGGTGGAGCATCGCGGCGGTCGCCGCCCGGTCCGAGCCGCCTCGGCCCTCGCGTCCACGTCGGCCTCCACGCGGAGCACGGTCAGGGCCGCAGGTCGCGGCGGTCGAGCAGCCAGACCGCCGCGCCGACCAGCACCGCGCTCGTGCCCCACAGGGCGATCAGCCCCGGCACGTCCCAGCCCGCCTCCAGCGGCGCGCCGCGCCACGCCCAGGCGTACGGCGAGAGCGCGTGGAGCCAGTCGAGGTCGGGTGACTGGTTGGCGACCGCGTTGGTCCCGTAACCACCGAAGGCGATGATCGCCCCGGCGCTGGTGGCCCACCGGGCCCGTCCCGTCGCGGCTCCGGCCGCGAGCGACGCGGCTCCGGTGAGGACGGCGAGCCCGGCGAGGGACACCCCTGCCGCCGCGACGTGGGCGGGGGCGAGCCCGAGCTGGGACGGGCCGTCGAGCGCGAGCACCAGCAGCACCGCGACCAGCGCGAGTCCCGCGACGCGGACCAGGACCGACAGGGCGGATTCGAGGACGTGCCGCGCGCGGCTCACGCCGTGGGCGAGGGTGAGCTCCAGCCGTCCGGACTCCTCGGCTCCGGCGATCGCGGCCGCGCCCCAGGAGACCGCCGCGAACGCGGTCAGCGCGAAGGCCATCAGCCCGAAGAACGTGCTCTGCGCGTAGCCGGCACCGGACACGATGTCCTCGTACCCGAGCGTCTTGACCAGCGCGGGCGGGAGCGACCGGATCAGCTCGGCGAGCTGGCTGTCGCGTCCGCCGAAGGTCGGGAACAGCGGCAGGTACAGCCCGGCGAACACGGCCAGTCCGGACGCCCAGCCGACCAGCCCCCACCGGGACTCGGCGAGGTCGCGCCGGAGGAGCGGCAGGGCGCTACGCATCGCCGGTCCCCTGCCCGTACAAGGTCAGCACCGAGTGCTCCAGGTCCGGTTCCTCGATGACGACGTCCAGCACACCGAGCCCGGCGAGCGCGGTGAGCAGCGGTGCGGGCGGACCGTCCAGCACGGCCGAGAACCGGCCGGACTCGGAGACGTCGAGCTCGCGGACCTCCGGCAGCGCCGCCAGCGCGGCGCGCGCGCCGGGGGCCGCGTCGGCCGGGACCTGCCCGCGGACGTGCCGGATCGCCGTCAGCCGCAGTTCGGACACGCTGCCGTCGGCGACGAGCTCTCCCCCGGACAGCACGGCGACCCGGTCGGCGGCCTGCTGGATCTCGCTGAGCACGTGCGAGCTCAGCAGCACCGTCTGCCCGGCGTCGCGCGCTTCGCGCACCATCCGCAGGAATTCGCGCTGCACCAGCGGATCGAGCCCGCTCGTCGGTTCGTCGAGCACGAGCAGTTCGGGGCGGTGCAGGAACGCCTGCACCAGGCCCAGCTTCTGCTTGTTGCCCTTGGACAGGGTGCGGACCGGGCGCGCGAGGTCGAGGTCGAGGCGTTCCGCGAGGGAGTCGACGGCCCCCGGCGCGACCGGTCCGCTGATCTCGGCGTAGTGGCGCAGCAGGGCTCGTCCGGTCGCCCGGCCGTCCAGCCGCAGCTCGCCGGGGACGTAGCCGATGCGGCGGCGCAGCGCCGGGCCGCCCTCGCGCGGAACGCTCCCGAGCACGCGGACCTCGCCCGAGGTGGGCCGGATGATGTCCAGCAGCATCCGCAACGCCGTGGTCTTGCCCGCACCGTTCGGGCCGACGAGACCGTAGACGCAGCCCGGCTCGACGGTCAGGTCCATCCCGCGCAGCGCGGTGCGGCGGCCGTAGTCCTTGCGCAGCTCGCGCGTCTCGATCGCGGGCGTCATCCCGCCTCGCGGTCCGGTCGGAGGCGGCCGTCCGGCGCATCCCGGTTCACGACGAGGCACCCTACGCCCGGACGGGCGACATGACCACGGTCCCGGGCAGATCCCCGGCCGGGTCCGCGCCGGTCGGGTCGGCGGTCGGTCGCGGACCCGAGCAGCGCCCGCGGCAGGGGGCGGGCAGCGCGGTGGTGCCCGCCTCAGCCCTCGGCGCGGGCGCGGGTGATCCAGTCGGCCGTGGCCCGGAGGCCGCCGAAGGTGTAGAAGTGCAGCGCGATCTCGCCGTGCCGCCGCGGGTCGTGGCGGGCGGCGAGGTCGCGGACGAAGCGGTCGGGGCCGGCCGTGCCCATCAGGTTGGTCAGCGACAGCCCGTACTTGCGCGCGATGCCCGCGCCGGTGCTCACGCCGAAGCGGGTGGCGTAGCGCAGCAGCCGCTTGACCCCGGCGGGACCGGGGACGCCGATGCGCACCGGCAGGTCGACACCGCGGTCGCGCAGCGCCGCCAGCCAGGACAGCACCGGGTCGACGTCGAAGCCGAACTGGGTGGTGATGCTGCCGCCGAGCCCCTGCTGGTCGAGGGCGGTGCACTTGCGCTTCAGCGCGGTCCGCAGCGCGGCGTCGTCGATGGTCGGGTGGCCCTCCGGGTAGCCGCCGATGCCGACGTGGCGCACGCCGTGGCGGGGGAGGAGCCCGGATTCGAGGACGTCGGCGGCGTCCTCGTACGGTCCGAGCGGCTCGGCCGGATCACCGCCGACGACGAAGACCTCCGGGCCCGCGCCGGCGTCCCGGGCCCCGGCCAGGAACTCCTCCAGCGCCGCCCGCGACTCCAGCCTGCGGGCCGCGAGGTGCGGCACCGGCACCAGTCCGGCGCGCGCGATCCGGCGCACCGCGTCGAGCCGCTGCCCCGAGTCCTCGGTGCCCAGGAAGGTCACGTTCACCCGGGTGCCGGGCGGCAGGGCGCCGCGCGCCGCGTCGAACTCGGCGGCGTCCTTGCCGGTCATCTCCAGCGAGAAGTCCTGGAGCAGGGCGGCGACAGCGGTGTTCATGGTGCTCCTCGTCGGGAGGCTCGGGGCGGGTCCTGCCAGCGGTGGACCCCCGAAAGGATAGCTCCGGTCGGACGGCGGTGACGCTGCGTGCTGCGTCACCGCCAGCGGTGTCGGGGTGCTCACCTAACGTGTCGGCCCGTGGACCACGACCGCTGCTGCGACGAGATCGTCGCGCAATCCGAGCTGCTGCGATCCCTCGTCGAGGGCGCTGACCCGACCGTGCCGGTGCCGTCCTGCCCGGGGTGGAACCTCGGGCAGCTGGTGCGGCACCTCGGCGGAGGGCACCGCTGGGCGGAGGAGATCGTGCGGACGCGGGCCGCCGGGCCGCCGTCCGACGAGCACTTCCGCGATCTCTCCCGCTACGCCGACGAGGACCCCGCGGTGCTCGCCCCGTGGCTGGCCGAGGGCGCCGCGCGGTTGGCGGAGGCGTTGCGCTCGGCCGGGCCCGACCTGGACGTGTGGGCGCCGTTGCCCGGCGGCCGGACCGCGTTCCTCGCGCGTCGCTTCGCCCACGAGACCGCGATCCACCGGGCCGACGCGGCGCTGGCCCTGGACAGCGATTTCGACCTCGACAGCGACGTCGCGACCGACTGCCTCGACGAGTGGCTGGAGCTCGGTTCGCTGCCGCAGCCCGGTCGGGAACCGCTGCTCGGTCCCGGCCGCGTGCTGCTCCTGGCGGCCACCGACGCCCCGGTGTCGCGGGTCGTCGACCTCACCGGCGAGGTCGTCACCTGGCGGCGCGGGACCGGGACGGCCGCCGTCACCGCGCGTGGGCCGCTGGGTGACCTGCTGCTCGTCTGCTACCGGCGGCGGTCACCGCGCGCCGTCGACGTGCGCGGCGACGCGGCGCTGCTGGACTCCTGGTTGGCGCACAACGGCTTCGGCTGATCAGAGCAGCCGCATGAGGGCGCCGCCGTTCGAGTAGGCCAGCACGAAGACGGCGGCGACCGCGGCGGTGAGCAGCGCCGCCGTCGCGGTGGTGGACCAGCGGCGGAAGCGCCACGCGTGCGCGGCGAGCAGCAGCAGGACGCCGACGACGATCTCGCCCCACCAGTACGGCGGGTAGGTCGTGTCGGCGATGTGGAGCAGCCCGTAGGCGCCTTCGCCGACGAGCACGCCGCTGATCGCCCCGACGCCCCAGATCGCCGCGCGGCCCCGGGACCACCGCAGCAGGTGCGCCCCGGCGCCGAGCAGCGGTCCGGCGACCACCGCGGCGGCGGACCAGAACAGCACCAGGCCGGTCGACGAGGGGTAGCCGCGCGCCTCGTTCACCAGCACGTAGCCGAGCAGCATGCAGGCCAGCGCCGCGAAACCGGACAGCGCCGCCGCGCCCCGGTGGCGCGCGACCAGCGCCAGCGCGAAGGCCAGCAGCGACCAGGACCCCGAGGAGTTGGCCAGCGATCGGAGGGCGTCCGGCAGCCACGCCTGCCCGAAGGCCGTCAGGCCCCCGGCGAGCAGACCGGCGCCGATCGCGGTGGCGACGGCGGCCGGTCCGCCGAGGCCTGTCGGCTGCGTCGTTCCCGTGCTCACGGGGCAGCACCCTCGCACACCGGGAACGTCAGCGGGGCGCGATCCGGACGATCGGGAGCCGGTCGGCGATGTCCTCGGGCAGCGGCGCCGGGTCGGCGAGGGCGGGCAGGTCCAGCGCCCGGCCGAGGGCCCGCGCGGCGGCGGGGTGGACGTCCCGGTAGCGCTGGAGGCGGGCGCGGGCTTCGGCTGCGGGCAGGACCTCGGCGCGGCCGGGGGCGCCGCGCAGCGCGCCGGTCCAGATCCGCACCGCCGGATCGGCCAGCACGTTGCGGAACCACTGCGACCGCCGCCCGTACCCGGACACCAGGTAGAGCGCGCCGGGCTCGCGGGCGAGCACCTCCAGCGCCACCAGCCTCGGTTCGCCGCTGCGCCTGCCCCGGTGTTCGAGCACCATCAGGCGTCCACCGAGCAACGGGCCCAGGCCGATGCGGAACAGCGGGATCGGCAGCCTCGCCAGCCACCTCGGGATGCGTCGCGGCACGGGGACCTCCGGTGGTTCGGGGACCGCACGCACAGGTTCTCAGATCGCGGCCTCGGTGTCGGGAGCGGCGTTGGGCCGTCCGGGTGTTCTGTGGGGATGTTGTATTGCCGGATTGTTCAACAACTCTGTACCTTCGCTCGCACTCTATGTGATCGGAGACACAGATGACCGGAAATCTCGCCACGGCCCGCGGTGCGGGCGCGGGCAGCGTCGGGGGACCGTTGCTGGGTGCGATCTTCCTGATGGCCACCAGCGCCGTCGGTCCTGGCTTCATCACGCAGACCACGACGTTCACGGTGCGGCTGGGCGCGGCCTTCGCGTTCGCGATCCTGGTGTCGATCCTGGTCGACATCGCCGTGCAGCTCAACGTCTGGCGGGTCATCGGGGTGTCCGGACGGCGGGCCCAGGACCTCGGCAACGCGGTCCTGCCCGGCGCCGGGTGCGCGATGGCGGCCCTGGTCGTGTTCGGCGGCCTGGTGTTCAACATCGGCAACGTCGCGGGCACCTCGCTGGGGCTCGACGCGCTGTTCGGGACGGAGGCCAAGATCGGCGGGGCGATCTCGGCGCTGGTCGCGATCGGCATCTTCCTGAGCAAGCGCGCCGGGATCGCGATGGACCGCATCGTGGTGGTGCTCGGCGTGCTCATGATCGGGCTGACCGGCTACGTCGCGATCGTGGCGGGGCCGCCGGTCGGCGAGGTGCTGCGGCAGTCGGTGCTGCCCGACGACGTCGACTTCCTCGTCATCACCACGCTGATCGGCGGCACGGTCGGCGGCTACATCACCTACGCCGGGGCGCACCGGCTGGTCGACGCGGGGATCAGCGGGCCGGAGAAGGTCGCCGAGGTCAGCCGCGGTTCCGTGGTGGCGCTGCTGGTCACCGGGGCGATGCGGATCGTGCTGTTCCTGGCGGTCCTCGGCGTCGTGTCCGGGGGCGTGGTGCTGGCCGGGGAGAACGCGGCGGCCAGCGCGTTCCTGCACGCGGCGGGCGAGGTCGGGCTGCGGCTGTTCGGCTTGATCCTGTGGGGTGCGGCGATCACCTCCGTGATCGGCGCCTCCTACACCTCGGTGTCGTTCGTGGTGACGTTCTCCCCGGCGTTGGAGCGCAGGCGAAACTGGCTGGTCGTCGGGTTCATCGCGCTGTCGGCGGTGCTGTTCCTGGTCCTCGACCGGGCTCCGGCGACGTTGCTGGTGCTGGCCGGGGCGATCAACGGGCTGATCCTGCCGATCGGCTTCGGGGTGCTGATGTGGGTGGCCGCGCGGCGGCGCGACCTGCTCGGCGGCTACCGCTACCCGAGGGGGCTGCTGGTGGCCGGGGTGCTCACCTGGCTGCTCACCCTCTACCTCGGCGTGAGCTCCCTCGGCGGCATCGCCGCCCTCTGGACCGGCTGATGCCCTGGTGAGGAGCACCTTCATCCGACCATGCCGAATGGAGGTGCCCCTCACTCACCACCCGCCCGAGTGCGGCGCGCACCGGATCCGATCGAGGTGAGGGGCACCCTTGTCCGAGTTGGGGGTCTTTTCGGAATGCGGCGGAGCCGCATGCGGTGAGGCACGCAACCGGCACCACCGCGGGTTCTCAGCGGCCTTCTCGCGAGGACAGCCGTGACGCCGTGTACGTCGTTGGTACATCAGGAACGGCTCCCGGAGCGAGAAGGCCGCTGAGGTTCCGCCACCGGCACCGCCACGCACGTGGAAGCGGTCCTTATTCGGGCAAGGGTGCCCCTCACTCCTTTCCCGAACGGGTGGTCAGCAGAGCGAGGTGGACGCGCGGGCGAGGCCGAGCCGGTGCAGCGGGATCAGGTCCTCGGCGGTGCGGTGGTAGGAGGCGGCCAGGGCGCTCGGGCAGGACGGGCCGGTGCGGACCTCGGCGGTGGCGCGCAGGCCGAGCAGGATCGCCTCGGTGGCCCGGTCGATCTCGGGGCGGACCTCGCCGAGGTCGGGGCGCCGTTCGGGCCGTTGGTCGGGGTGGGCGGCCCAGTGGCCGTGCCAGGCGCGCTGGACGAGCTTGCTCGCCTCGATCTGGTCGCGCAGCACCCGCACCGCCACGTCGGGGTCGACGCCGAGTTCGGCGGCCCGCCGGCTCACCCGGTCGAGCACCTGCCGCTCCCGCGCCGGGTCCTCGATCGGCTTGCCGGTGCCCCACTTGGCGGCGGCGACCAGGTCGGCGGTGGCGATCCGGTCGGCGGCCGGGTCCAGCACCGGGTCCAGCGTCCCGCCCGCGGCGGCTGCCGGGGTGGTGACCAGGGCGAACGTTGCGGTGGCTGCGGCCAGCAGGAGTCGGCGCACGGTGCTCCTCCGGGGGAGGGGGGACTGGACGAAAGTCAACCTAGCCGGTGCCGAAGGCCCACTGCGGGCGCTGCGCCTCGTTCCCTAATGTTGATCAACGATTCACTTGAACGAGGTAAGGAGTTCCGATGGCGACACCCGTGGCGGACGTGCCGGGCTTCAGCGTCGACTGGTACCGGACGATCACCGATCTCGCCCACGCCTCACCGGAGTGGGTGCGGACGCTCGCGGGTGTCGCCACCGAAGCCGTCGTGATCGTGCTGGGACTGTTCGTGCTGGCCGACCTGTGGCGCAACCGGCGGGCGACGCCGCGCGCCAAGGCGTTCGCCGTCGCCGCCCCCGCGCTGACCGTGCTCGCCTACGGCATCAGCGAGTTCGCCAAGCTGGCCGCCGAGCAGGACCGGCCGTGCCGGGCGGTGCGCGGCATCGCGGCGACGATCTCGGAATGCCCGGCGCTGGGCGACTTCTCGCTGCCCAGCAACCACACGACGATCGCCACGGCGGCGGCCGTCGGGCTGGCGATCTCGTGGCGGCGGATCACCGCGCTGGTGCTCCCGCTGGCCCCGCTCGAAGCGTTCCTGCGGGTCTACGTGGGCGTGCACTACCCGCACGACGTCCTCGTCGGGCTCGTGCTGGGCACCACGGTGGTCGTGTTCGGCACGGCGGTGCTGCACCTGCTGCTGGTCCGCCGGGACGCGCCGCTGCCTCACGCCGGTCCCGCGCCCACCAAGCCCGCCTCGTAGGCCACTGCGCCCGGGTCTCCAGCTCCACGCCTTGCTCGGATGAGGGTGCCCCTCACCTCGAAAAGATCACCTGGTCGGGGTGGCAGTAGGGTGCGGCTCCGTGTGGACGGGGGACCTCAGCGCGGCCTGGTACCGGAGCATCGCGGAGTGGGCGGTGGGCCTGCCGGAGCCGGTGCACCAGCTGGCGCTGCTGGGCACCCAGGGGTTGCTGGTGCTGCTCGGCCTGCTGCCGCTGGTGCTGTTCGCCCGCACCCGGGACCTCCGGGCGCTGGTCCCGGTGGTCGCCGGGGTGGCGGGGTGGTTCCTCAGCCAGGCGGCGAAGGGGCTGTTCCGGCAGGAGCGGCCCTGCGCGGCGGTGGACGTCGCGGCCACCATCGCCGAGTGCCCGCCGCCGGGCGACTGGTCCTTCCCGAGCAGCCACGCCACCGCCGCCGCGGCCTTCGCGATCGGGTGGGCGCTGCTGCGGCGGCGCGGCACCGGCGTCGTCGTGGCGCTCGCGGTGCTCGTCGCGGCCTCCCGCGTGCTGATCGGCGTGCACTACCCGCACGACGTGCTCGTCGGGTTCGCCTTCGGCGCCGCGCTGGCCACCGCCCTGGTGCGGCTCGCGGGCGCCCGGCAACGCGCCGGAGCACCGGGGCCGCTCGGCGCTCAGGAGCGGTCCCGGAACGGACGCTGGTAGGCCCAGTTCCAGGCGGCTTCCAGCGGGCCGCGCTCGAAGTGCCGCAGCCACCACGTCGCCAGCACCATGAACGTCGCGCAGATGGCCGCCCACAGCCCGAACACCCACCAGGGCCGGAACTCGTCGAATCGCGCGGCCAGGCCGAATCCCCAGCCGTAGCACACGATCGACGCCACCAGGTTCTGGAAGACGTAGCAGGACAACGCCGTTCGGCCGACCGAGGTCAGACCGCGGTGCAGCGGACCGGGATCACCGCGCAGTCCGAACAGGATCGTCGGCACCAGGCCGAGCAGTCCGATCGCGACGATCGGCGGCACCAGGTAGCGGTCCACCAGCGCCCAGCCCGGACCGGCCGCGGTGGTCAGCGCGTTCAGCGGCAGGCCGAGGCCGAATCCCCACGCCATCAAGCGGTTCCGCAGCGGTTGCCCGTCGGCGGCGAACGCCCCGGCGCGCAGCAGCCGCGCGCCCGCGAGGAACAGCAGCACCGACATCGGCAGGATGAACATCGCCTCCGCGCGGAACTGCGCCCAGTCGGTGAGCCGGGCGTGGACCTGGTCGAGCCAGCTCCCGGAGGTGTAGAGCGCGGTGCTCGGGTTGGTCTGCGGCCACGGGTTGGTGAGCTGCCCGGCGGTGCCCCCGGCGACCAGCAGCACGTGCAGCGCTCCCGCCATGACCATCCAGCTCCGCTGCGCCCGGTCGCTGCGGCCGATCAGGTAGGCGACCAGCATCGACGTCACCGCGTAGCTCATCAGCACGTCGTACTCGAAGACCAGCACGTAGTGCAGCAGCCCCTCGACGAAAAGCAGCGCCGCCCGCCAGAGGTAGCGGCCGGGCCAGCGCATCCCGCGCCGCACCGCCGACCGGTACTGCAGCTCCAGGCCGACGCCGAACAGCAGCGTGAGCAGGGCCAGGAACTTCCCGTTGGCCACCGCGCGCAGCCCCGTCTCCACCGCGCCCGCGACGCCGGTGGTGTCCGGGAACAGCGAGAACGGGCCGGAGGGGTGGGTGAAGATCCAGATGTTGGTGCCGAGCGTGCCGAGGATCGCCACGCCCCGGACCACGTCGATCGCCGCGATGCGGCCGGTGGGGCGCTCGGTGCGCACGGCGCTCATGGGTTCCTCCAGGAACCGATCGGGTTTACGATGCATTCGCATGGTAAAAGCTCGGCCGCCCGGTTGGCAATGCGGGTGCATCGGAAAGGCGGGGGAATGCCCAAGAAGGTCGATCACGCCCAGCGGCGGGTGCTCATCGCCGAGGCGCTGCTGCGGCTCGCCAGCACCGGCGGGCTAGAAGCGGTGAGCCTGCGCGACGTCGCGGCCGAGGCGGGCATCTCGATGGGCGCGGTGCAGCACTACTTCGCGACGAAGGAGGAGATGCTCGCGCACGCGATGGACTACGCGGTCCAGCGCGCCGGGGAGCGGATCGAGGCCCGGCTGGCCGAGAACCCCGAGCAGGTCACCACCCGCGACGTGCTGCGGGCCCTGATGCTGGAGATGCTCGCCACCACCGACGACAGCCGTCGCGAGTTCCTCGTCTCGATCGCGTTCTTCCAGCGCGCCGTCGCAGCGCCCGAGCTCGCCGCCCACTACCGGGAGTTCTGGCCCCGGCTGGAGAAGTGGATCACCGAGGAGCTCCGCGAGGCCCAGACCGCCGGTGAGCTGACCGAGGAGGTCGACCCGGCCCGCGAGGCGGAGCTGATCGTGCTGCTGCCGGACGCGCTGTCCCAGGGACTGCTGCTCGGGCACCGCACCGAGCAGGACGCCGCCGCGACCATCGACTACCACCTGGACCAGCTCTTCGACTGATCAGCGCGCCGGCGCGGGCGCGGAGGCGGCTCGCCGGACGACCGGGTAGATCAGTCCTCGACGTGGGTGCGGTCGCCGACCTCGGCCGTGGCGGTGCCGCCGGTGGCCTCGGCGAGCCAGGTGCGGAAGTCCGCCACGCCGTCCTCGGCGACCAGGACGCGCAGCCGCGCCCGCTCCGCGTAGTCGGTGCCGATCACCTGGTAACCGGCGCTGCGCAGGTCGTTGTCCAGCCGCCCGGCCAGCGCGTGGTCCACCGTGGTCGACACCACGCGGACCGGACGCCGGTCGACCAGGCCGACCTCCTCCAGCGCCGCCGACACCGCGCCGCCGTAGGCGCGGACCAGGCCGCCCGCGCCGAGCAGCACCCCGCCGAAGTAGCGGATCACCACCGCGACGGTGTTGGTGATGTCGTTGCGGCGCAGCACTTCCAGCATCGGGGTGCCCGCGGTGCCCGCCGGTTCGCCGTCGTCGTTGGACTTCTGGGTGCGGCCGTCGTCGCCGAGCACGAAGGCCGAGCAGTGGTGCCGCGCCTCGTGGTGCCGCCTGCGCTGCAGCGCGATGAACTCGCGCGCCTCCTCCTCGGTGCGCACCACCTCCAGCGCGCAGCGGAAGCGCGACCGCTTGATCTCGATCTCGTGCTCGCCCGGCCGCTTGATCGTCCGCATCCCGCTCCCCGTGAACCCGATCACGCCGCTTCGCCCCGACACCTGCCGAAACGGCCTTCCGACATCCTCGCACCGGGGCGATCTCGCAGGTCACGGGACCATGAACGGAACTTGACGGGCGCGATTTCCGTTGAGTCCCGCGGGCACGTACCGTCCCTCTCCATGGAGCAGTCATCGAGCCCGTTGGAACCAGGCGTGCGGGTGCGCGCCACGTTCGGCCGGTTCCGTGATCAGACCGGTGTCGTGGTGGAGGCCGCCACGGGACTGCCGGAGGTCTTCGAGGGCCCAGTGCTGTGGGTCCGGTTCGACGGTGACGAGGAGCCCGGCCTGGTGGCGGGCCAGTTCCTGGAGCGCGCGGCGTGATCCGGTGACGAGCGGCACCTCCGCGCGGGAGGTGCCGTCGCGCACGTCCGCCGTGGTCAGCCCCAGACCTCGGCGGCTGTTTCGACGACCAGGCGCAGCTTGGCGACCTCCTGGTCGTAGCTCAACGCGTTGCCTTCCTTGGTGGACGCGAAGCCGCACTGCGGCGACAGGCAGAGCTGGTCGAGGTCGATGTACTCGGTCGCCTCGTCGATGCGGCGCTTGAGGGCGTCCTTGGATTCCAGCTCGCCGCTCTTGGTGGTGACCAGGCCGAGCACCACGGTCTTGCCCTTCGGGACGAAGCGCAGCGGCGCGAAGCCGCCGGAGCGCGCGTCGTCGAACTCCAGGAAGAAGCCGTCCACGTCCAGCTCGCTGAACAGGGCCTCGGCCACGTAGTCGTAGCCGCCCTCGGCGACCCAGGACGAGCGGTAGTTGCCCCGGCACATGTGCGTGGTCACGGCCATCGTGTCCGGCCGGTCCCGGATCGAATCGTTGATCAATTCGATGGTCCGCAGATGGCCGTCCGGGTCGTCGCCGCGGGCGGCGAGCTGCTCGCGCTGCCTCGGGTCGTTGTAGTAGGCGAGGCTGGTGTCGTCGAGCTGCAGGTAGTGGCAGCCCATCCCGGCCAGCGCGTGCACCTCGGCGCGGTAGGCGGCGGCCAGGTCGGCGCGGAACTCGGCGAGGTCGGGGTAGACGGTCTCGTCGATGGCGGCGCGCCCGCCCCGGTAGTGCACCATGCCCGGCGAGGGGATGGTCAGCTTGGGCGTGGCGGTGGTGGTCCGCCGCGACAGGTAGTCGAAGGCGTCGGCGAAGATCGTGGAGCTCAGCCCGATCCGGCCGTCCACCTTCATGTCCGGCGTGGTGAACTCCAGGTCGCCCTCGGCGTTGGTGAACTTCACCGTGAGGCGCTCGTCGTCGACCCGGTTGATGCCGTCGAGCTGGTACAGGAAGTCCATGTGCCAGGAGGTGCGGCGGAACTCCCCGTCGGTGGCGCTGTGCAGGCCGACCTCTTCCTGCATCGCGACGACCTCGGCGATCGCCTCGTCCTCGATGCGGCGCAGCTCGGCGTCGTCGATGCGTCCGGCGGCGTGCTCGTCCCGGGCGTCCAGCAGGCGGCCCGGGCGGAGCAGGCTGCCGACGTGGTCGGCGCGGAAGGGGGGTGTGACGCGTGGACTCATTCCTGCAAACTAGTTTGCGTTCGCGACGATGGGTAGGGCATTCCGCCGGTGACCCTGGCCGCACCGGCGTGTCCGGTTCGGGGTCTTCGTCACGTTAGCTCACGGAGTGTGAGCAACGACAATCCGGTGTCACCCGTCGAGTGGATAAAATCGCACGAGCGAGGGCGTCGGGTGGACGGATGGAGACGATGCGGGTTCTGGTCATCGGAGCCGGAGTCGGGGGACTCGCCGCGGCCAACGGCTTGGCCGGTCGAGGTCACGAGGTGGAGGTCTTCGAGCACGCCGATTCGCTGCGCACCAGCGGCGCCGGGATCACCGTGTGGAGCAACGGCACGGCCGCGCTGCGCGGGCTCGGCGTGGACATCGAGCCGCTCGGACGGCCGCTGCGCAGCCTCCGGTCCATCACCGACACCGGCCGGCTGCTCTGGGAGGCCGACCTCGGCGAGGTCACCGAACGGCTGGGGGCGCCGACCGTGCAGATCCCCCGCCGGGTGCTGATCGCCGCCCTGGCCGGGGCGCTGCCGCCGGGGATGGTCCACTTCGGCCGCCGCTGCACCCGCGTCGTCGAAAACCCCGACCACGTCGTCGTCGAGTTCGCCGACGGCACCTCCGCCACCGGTGACCTGCTGATCGGCGCCGACGGCCAGCGCTCGGTGATCCGCCGCGAACTGCTCGGCGGCCGGGACGCGCGGCCGACCGGCTGGGCGAGCTGGCAGGGCCTCACCGCCAGCGACCTGCCCATCGCGCGCGGTCACCAGACCCTCAACATCGCCGGCCGCGCCGGGCACGCCGGGCTGATCCCCAGCGGCGACGGGCTGCTGCACTGGTGGTTCGACACCCCGTGGCGCGAGGGCGACCCGGTGCTGTCGGTGGCCGACCTGCGCGAGGTGTTCCGCGGCTGGCCGGAGCCGGTGGAGGCGCTGCTGGCCTCGGTCACCGACGACGACCTCGGCTTCTTCCCGCACATCCGGCACAAGGTCCCCGAGGTCTGGGGCGGGGCGCGCAGCACGCTGCTCGGCGACGCGGTGCACGCGATGCCGCCCGCGGTCGCCCAAGCCGCGAACCAGACGTTGGAGGACGCCTGGATGCTCACCCAGTTCCTGTCCGAGGTCGACCGGCCGCCCGCCGAGCTGCTGCGCGCCTACGAGCAGGAGCGCCGCCCCCGGGTGCTCAAGGTGTCGCGGACCGCGGCGCTGACCTCCGCGCAGCGCAGCACCCCGCTGCAACGACTCGGCCGGTTCCCCAAGTGGGCGGCCACCCGCAGCCAGCTCGTCACGCTGCGCTCCGGCAGCAACGTCCTGCAAACGTCCGCCCCGGTCCCCGCAGGCGCCCACGCCGCCTGACACGCCCGTTCGCGCACGCTTTCGCGCTCTGAGTGAGGGGCCCCCTGCACCGCGTCACGTGGTACAGGGGCCCCTCACTCAGGGCGCCATCGGATGCGGCGGCGGTGTGACGCGTGCCATTGGCTGACCGGATGACTGAATTGGTCAGTACGATCGGCGGCATGGCTGAGGAGAAGCGGGTGCTGGTCGTCGGGATGGGGATCAGCGGGATCGCGACCGCCGCCCGGTTGCGCAGGTCGGGGTGGACGCCGGTGCTCGTCGAGCGGGCTCCGCAGCGGCGCGCCGGTGGCTACTTCGTCGCGCTGTTCGGCGCGGGCCAGGCCGCCGCGCGACGGCTGGGCGTGCTCGACCACCTGCACGACCGCTCGTCGGCGACGCCGGTCGTGGACCTCGACCGCAGCGGCCGGAAGCGGCCGGGGATGGCGTTCGGCGACATGCCCGGCAAGCCGTGGATGATGCTGCGCGGTGACGCCGAGCGCGCCGCGTTCGCGACCCTGCCCGAGGACGTCGAGATCCGGTACGCCACCGTCCCGACCGCGATCGAGCAGGACCCCGACGGCGTCGACGTCACCCTGCGGGACGCGGCGGGGACGTCGGTGACCGAGCGGTTCGACCTGGTGGTGGGCGCCGACGGGTTGCGCTCGACGGTCCGGTCCCTGGTCTTCGGCCCGCACGAGCGGTACCTGCACCGGCTCGGCTACATGATCGCCGCGTTCGAGCACCCCGGCACGCCGGCGGGGCTCGCGCCGGAGCAGGGCGCCACCCTGCTCGAACCCGACCGCTCGATGTGGGTCTTCGCGTTCGCCGACCACGACCCGACCATCCTGCTGAGCTACCGCACCGACGACGTCGACGCCGAGTTCACCCGTCCGCCCGCCGAGAGCGTCCGGGCCGCCTTCGGCCCGCAGCCGCTCGGGACCACGCTCGGCGACGCGATCGCGACCCTGGAATCCGCCGAGGCGGCGCTGTTCGACTCGGCGGAGCAGGTGCGCATGGACACCTGGCACCGCGGCCGGGTCGTGCTCGTCGGCGACGCCGCCTGGTGCGTGACGCTCTACGCGGGCATGGGCGTCTCCGCCGGGTTCACCGGCGCCGAACTGCTCGGCACCTTCCTCGACCGCCACCCGGGTGACGTCGGCGCCGCCCTCGGCGGGTGGGAGCGGGCGCTGCGGCCCTACATCGAGGAGTTCCAGGCCACCGGCATCACCCAGCGCAAGATCTTCGTGGTGGACGACCGGCGGGAGATCCTGTTCCGGCGGATGATGCCGCTGCTGGCCCGGTCCCGGTTCGGCGCGCGGCTGGTCCAGCGGATCCTCGGCGTCGGCGGCGCGGCCGATCCGAAGGGCGCCGATATCGTCGGGAAGGTCCTGACCGGCTCGCAGGGGAGGAACACCGTTGCCGGAACTGCCTGAACAGGGCTCGCCGAAGGCGGCGCGCATCCTCGCCGCCGCCGGTGAGCTGCTGCTCGGCCGGGGCAGCAGGGGGTTCACCATCGCCGACGTGGCGCAGCGGGCGCACGTCGGCAAGGGGACCGCCTACCTGTACTGGAAGACCAAGGAGGACCTGCTGCTCGGCCTGATCTGCCGGGACTTCGTCGCGCTCGCCGACGCGGTCACCGAGGCGGTCACGGCGGATCCGGAGCTGGCCCGGCCGTCGCGGTGGTGCCCGCGCGTCCTGCGCACCGCGGCCGAGCACCCGTTCGTCAACGCGCTGCGCAGCCACGACGACGACCTGCTCGGCGTGCTCGCCGACGATCCCCGGTCGGCGACCCTGCTCGACACCCTCGGGCCGGACGCCGTGATGCACGAGGTGCTGCCGATCTGGCGACGCCACGGGCTCGCCCGGACCGACTGGCCGCTGGCCGACCAGGCCCTCGCCCTGCACGCGCTCACCTTCGGCTTCGCACCGGCGGCCGGCCTCCCCCGGTTCCGCGCCGAGGTGGCCGAGCCCGAACAGGTGCTCGCCGCCGCCGTGACCGCGCTGCTCGGCCCCGAACAGGCCACCCCCGAGCAGGTGCGCGCCACCGCGACGGAGGGCTTGCGCTCCCTAGCCGAAGGCCGCGCCACCGCGCTGCGGATCATCGACCCGGCGACCGCCTGAGCACCCCGCAACACGCCCGAACGCCACCCGACCGCCCGGTCCACGCTCGGAGTGAGGGGCACCCTTGTCCAAGTAACTCGGGCAAGGGGGCCCTCACCTGGTGTTCCACCGGGTGAACGGGTGGCGCGACGCGCTCGTCGGTGGGTGTTCAGGCGTCGTAGCGGCCGTGCTTGATCGCTGCGATGAAGCTCGTCCACTGGTCGGTGGTGGTGGTGAAGTACCCGGCGGCTCGGTCCTTGGTGTCCCGCACAGCGCCGCCGTCGCCGGTCCGGCCGACCTCGACGCAGGCGTTTCCCGTGGAGCTGCGACTAGAAGTGCGCCAGTTCCGCGGGCTTTCGATCGTCATCGGATTCTCCTTCTGCCTCGGCGATCCGGGTGATGAGCTCCGTCGTAGCCTCCGGGCTCATAGCTATGTTCCGGAGGCTATCGATCGCGTGCCCGAACGCACGCGTTTCCTTGGGCGTATGCAGCAACGTCAGCGAGCTGAAGTGCTCGATGTAAACGATCGGCGATGCTTTGGCGAACTCGAAATGCAGGAAACTTCCTGCGTGGCTCGGGTTCCACTCGCCGGTTCCGCACGGTATGGCGATGACCTCGACGTTCGGCAGCTTCGCCAAGGACAGCAGGTGGTGGAGCTGCTCGGCATGGACCGCCGAGCCGCCGATCGGCTCGCGCAATGCGTTCTCGGTGATGATCGCAACGAACTCGGGAGCATTGCGCTTGGTCAGCGTGTCACGCCTGCCCACTCGGATAGCCGTGCGTGCGTCGGCATCCGCTGGTGACCACTTCGAGATGATCGACCGAGCGTAGTCGTAGGTCTGGAGAATTCCGGGGACCACGGTCGTCGCCACTTCGACGATGCGGCATGCGGTCCGCTCGTACTCGATGAGCGTGGTCATGTCGCGGTGCGAGGAATCGCCGACTGCAACCCAGTTCGCGTCTTCGGCATCCCGTGCGAGGTTGACGATCCGCGTCCGCTCGATGTCGGAGGCGCCGAGCGCCGTCATGATCGCGGCGACGGTCTCCGACTCCGGTCGCTTCTCGCCTGTCTCGTACCGGGCGAGCACGCTGTGGTGCTTCTGGAGCTGTTCCGCCAGCTTGCGGACCGATATGCCCGCCGCCTTGCGGTGTTCCCGCAGCTCAGCGCCGAGAGCGCGAACTTTCGGGGATTCCTTGTTGTCGCTGGGCACGCGACAACTTTAACGCGTTCGTGGGCATGGGCTGCCTTCATCCGATCAGTCGATTGTCGCCTTTGTCGCTAGCAACATTGATATGTCGTTGGCGACACTCTGGATCTACCGGTCTTCCGCGTTCCGCGGCTGTCGTTGAGGAGTGATCACCATGAACTACCGGCCGTATCCGTTCAGCTGGGCGCCGGGGGCGGCGTTGCGGCACGCGACCGCCGTGGCGGAGTGGCGGCTCCGGGAGCACGTCACCACCTTGTGCGGTGAGGTGGTCGAGCCGGTGAACACCACGCTCGCCTGGTTGTGGCCGACGTGCGCGCCCTGCGACGTCGAGGCCCACCGCATCGCGGGGGCGCCGATGCCGCGCCGCCGCGCGGCCGGTGCGCGATGAGCGCGGTGGAGTGGCTGGTCGTCGGCGGCTTCGTGCTCCTCGCCGCGATCGCCGTGCGGCTGATCCCCGAGCCCGACGAACCCGCCGAACCCGCCGCACCGGAGCCGCCGGAGCCCGCGCCGCGGCGGCCGGTGGTGCTCTGGGTGATCTCGCCCGACCAGACGCGGTTCCACCTGAGCACCGGGCCCGAGCGGGCGCTCTGCGGGCATCCGCTGCGCGGCACCTGGTTCCCCGCCGACGGGCTCGACGGGCTGCGCCCCGGCGCGCACTCGGCCTGCGACGGCTGCCTCACCTCGCCGCTGGCCACGCCGCGCCGGTCCGGGCAGGCGCTGCTCGCGTGGACGCCGCGCACGCCCGCCGCCGCTCCCGAACCCGCGACCTGGGAGACCGACGAGTTCCCCGCCCTGATCGCCGCCTACCTCGACGCCCGGACGCGAACGGCCCCCGGCAGGTCGTGCCTGCCGGGGGCCGCCTCGCTCCAGCGCGCCTAGCTCAGCCGCCGAAGGTGTCGGGGTCCGGACCGATCCGCTCGCCGGTCTCCAGGGCCTCGATGCCCTTCACGTCATCGTCGGCCAGCTCGAAGTCGAACACCTCGATGTTCTTGGCGATCCGCTCCGGGGTCGCCGACTTCGGGATCGCGACGTTGCCGAGCTGCACGTGCCAGCGCAGCATGATCTGCGCCGGGGTCTTGTCGTACTTCTCGGCCAGCGAGGTCAGCAGCGGGTCGTCGAACAGCCCGCTGTTGCGACCGAGCGGGCTCCACGCCTCGGTCACGATGTCGTGCTCGGCGTGGAAGGCGCGCAGGTCCCGCTGCTGGAAGCGCGGGTGCAGCTCGACCTGGTTCAGCGCGGGGACCACGTCGGTCTCCTCGAACAACCGCCGCAGGTGCGGGATCTGGAAGTTCGACACGCCGATCGACTTGATCCGGCCGTCGGCGTGCAGGCGTTCGAACGCCTTCCAGGTCTCGACGAACTTGTCCGCGGCGGGCGTCGGCCAGTGGATGAGGTAGAGGTCGACGTAGTCGAGCCCGAGCTTGCCGATGCTGGCGTCGAACGCGCGCAGGGTGCTGTCGTACCCCTGGTCGTCGTTCCACAGCTTGGTGGTGATGAACAGCTCGTCGCGCGGGATGCCCGACTCGGCGATGGCCCGTCCCACGCCTTCCTCGTTGCCGTAGGCCGAGGCCGTGTCGATGCTGCGGTAACCCGCCCGCAGCGCCGCCGCCACCGGCTCGACGACCTCCTCCGCCGGGATGAGGAACACCCCGTAACCGATCTGCGGAATCTTCGCACCGGTGTTCAGCGTGACGTTGGGTACCTGGGTCATCTTGGGTGTCGTCCTCCGCGGATCTCGGATGGTGCGGGCCGCGATCACGACCCACCGGGTGCAACACGTGCGACCGGCGCGGGATTCCGGCCCGCGCGGTCCCATCTCACCACGCGGGCCGGAGCCGGGCTAGCGGATCTCGACCGACCCGGTCTGGTGCTCGGTGACCTCCTCGGACGGCCCGGTCGGGGCGCCCGTCCTGCGGTCCAGCACCACCGAGGCCAGCGCGAAGCCGAGGCCCACGATCGCCAGCAGCGCACCGACCCAGCTCGGCGAGAGCAACCCGAAGCCGGCCGCGATGACCAGTCCGCCCAGGTAGGCGCCGAGGGAGTTGGCGATGTTGAAGGTGGACTGGATGCTCGCCGAACCCAGCGCCGGGGCGTCCCGCGCCGAGTCCAGGATGCGCGCCTGGACGCTGGGGATGGCCGCGAAGCCGGTGGCGCCGATGAAGAACACGTTGGCCGCCGCCAGCCACATGTTGTGCGCGGTGAACAGGAACAGGAACAGCGTCACGGCCAGCGCGGCGAGCCCGATGCACAGCGTGCGCATCGGCGAGCGGTCGGCGAGCCGGCCGCCGACCGCGGTCCCGACCGTCATGCCCAGGCCGAACAGCGCCAGCAGCCCCGTCACCGCCGTCGGCGTGTAGCCGGTGATGTCGGTGAGCACCGGCTTGATGTAGCTGTAGAACGAGAACGTCGCGGCGAAGCCGAACACCACCACGCCGAAGGCCAGCCACACCTGCGGGCTGGTGAACGCGCGCAGCTCACCGCGCAGGCTCACGTTCTCCGGCTTCGGCTGGCGCGGCACCAGCACCAGCACCGCCAGCAGCGCCACGACCCCGATGAAGGCGACCAGGCCGAACGCCCAGCGCCACCCGAGCGCCTGCCCGAGCAGCGTCCCCGCGGGCACGCCGACGATGTTGGCCACGGTCAGGCCGATGAACATCATCGAGATGGCGCTGGCCCGCTTGTCGTGGCTGACCAGGCTCGCGGCCACCACCGCGCCGACCCCGAAGAACGTCCCGTGCGGCAGTCCGGCGAGGAACCGGGCGCCGAGCAGCAGTTCGTGGGTGGGCGCGAAGGCCGAGCACAGGTTCCCGACGGTGAACAGCACCATCATGGACAGCAGCATCGTCTTGCGCCGCGTGCGCAACCCGGCGATCGTGAGCAGCGGTGCGCCGACCACGACGCCCAAGGCGTACAGCGAGATGTAGCCCCCGGCGTCCGGGATGGACACGCCCAGGTCCGCGGCCACCTCGGGCAGCAACCCCATCATGACGAACTCGGTCGTGCCGATCCCGAACCCTGCGATGGCCAGTGCCAGCAGTGCGATGGGCATGGAAGGTCTCTCCCCAGAACACGTGTACCTCGGACGGTGTACCTCGCCGCCTCGGCGCGGCACCGCGCGGCACGGGGCACCGGAACGGCCGAGGGGAACGATCAGGAAGCCGGTGCGGTCCGGCGCTTCCCTGCCGTCAACACTAGGCGGAGACCTGCTTGTTCCCGCAATGATCGTGAAGCGGGCCACGCACGAACTTCATCCATCCGAACTACCGCTTGAGGACTCCTTTCGGGTCTTCAGCTTGGTGTCGGGACGGCTCATCGTACGCACGTGCGCCTCGTTCGCCATGCGTTCGATCATGTGCGGGTAGTGCAGTTCGAACGCTGGTCGGACGGACCGGATCCGGGGCAGCTCGTGGAAGTTGTGCCGGGGCGGCGGCGAGGTGGTGGCCCACTCCAGGGAGTTGCCGTGGCCCCACGGGTCGTCGACCTGCGCGGGGGTACCCATCCGGTAGCTGACGAACACGTTGTAGAGGAACGGCAGCATCGAGGCGCCGAGGATGAATGCGCCGATCGTCGAAACCACGTTCAGCGCGGTGAACCCGTCGGTCTCCAGGTAGTCGGCGTAGCGGCGGGGCATCCCCTCGTTGCCGACCCAGTGCTGCACCAGGAACGTGGTGTGGAAGCCGATGAACGTGAGCCAGAAGTGCAGCTTGGCCAGCCGCTCGTCCATCATCCGGCCGGTGATCTTCGGGAACCAGAAGTACAGCCCGCCGAACACGGCGAACACGATGGTCCCGAACAGGACGTAGTGGAAGTGCGCGACCACGAAGTACGTGTCGGTCACGTGGAAGTCCACCGGGGGCATCGCCAGCAGCACCCCGGTCAGCCCGCCGAGCAGGAAGGTCACCAGGAAGCCGACCGAGAACAGCATCGGCGACTCGAAGGTGATCTGGCCCTTCCACATGGTGCCGGTCCAGTTGAAGAACTTGATCCCGGTCGGCACCGCGATGAGGAACGTCGCGAACGAGAAGAACGGCAGCAGCACCGCGCCGGTGGCGAACATGTGGTGCGCCCACACCACCGCCGAGAGCACCCCGATCGTCAAGGTGGCGAACACCAGACCGGTGTAGCCGAACAGCGGCTTGCGGCTGAACACCGGGATGATCTCCGTGATGATGCCGAAGAACGGCAGCGCCACGATGTAGACCTCGGGGTGGCCGAAGAACCAGAACAGGTGCTGGTACAGGATCGCGCCGCCGTTGGCCGGGTCGAACACGTGCGCGCCGAGCTGCCGGTCGGCCAGCAGGCCCATCAGCGCGGCGGTCAGGATCGGGAACGCCAGCAGGATCAGGAAGCTGGTGACCAGGATGTTCCAGCAGAAGATCGGCATCCGCCACATGGTCATCCCGGGTGCCCGCAGGCAGACCGTCGTGGTGATCATGTTGACCGCGCCGAGGATGGTGCCCAGACCGCTGACCACCAGCCCGGTGATCCACAGGTCGCCGCCGACGTCCGGGGAGTGCGCATCGCGGGACAGCGGCGGGTAGGCCGTCCAGCCGAAGTCCGGCGCGCCCGCCGGGGTGAGGAACCCCGAGATCACGATCAGCCCGCCGAGCAGGAACAACCAGTACGAGAAGGCGTTGAGCCGGGGGAACGCGACGTCCGGCGCGCCGATCTGCAACGGCAGGATGATGTTCGAGAAGCCGAACACGATCGGGGTGGCGAACAGCAGCAGCATGATCGTGCCGTGCATGGTGAAGAGCTGGTTGTACTGCTCCTGGGACAGGAATTGCAGCCCCGGCACCGCGAGTTCGCCGCGCATCAGCAGCGCCATCGCCCCGCCGATCAGGAAGAACGCGAACGCGGTGGCCAGGTAGAGCACGCCGATCTGCTTCGGGTCGGTGGTCCGCAGCCACGGGATGAACTTGCCGCCCTTGCGTCCGCGCTGCACCGAGTACGCCCGCGTCGGGAACGGTCGGCGCTCCGTCGTGGTCATGCTGCCTCCAGCGTCGGCGGCCGGTCCTGATCAGCGATACCCGGATCGCGGCCACCGCAATCCCCCCACACCGAGGCGGCGTCGGCAACCGGAAACGCCGGAGCCTGCACCGAAGGGCTGGCGGGGGCGCGATCAGCGCGCGGTGCCCGAAGGGCCCTGGAGATGCGTGGAGCCAGTGTCCCGGTCTGCCCCAGGTGCACCTGGTTCCACGACTCGCCCGGCGCCCACGACGCCGGACTGCTGCCGGTGAGCCTAGCCGGTTACCTCGGCGAGGGCGGCGCGCGCCATCCGGTGCAGCAGGTCGGTCATGGCGCCGCTGCTCAGGCGGGTGCTGTGCGGGGTGGAGTTGATCAGCCCGAAGGCGGCGTGCGCGGCGGCGCGGGCGGTCGAGCGGGCCAGGCCCGGGTGCAGGCGGCACAGCACGTCGACCCACACCTCCACGTAGGCGCGCTGCCGCTCGCGCACCCGGTTCCGGTCCGGCGACCCGAGGCTGTCGAGGTCGCGGGCCTGCACGGTGATCAGGTCCGGGTTGCCCAGCGCGAACCCGACGTGCCAGGCGACCAGCCGGTCGAGGTCGGCGGCGGGGTCCTCGCCCCCGACCCGCTCCCGGCCGCCCGCCAGCAGGGTGTCGCTGATCCCGGTGAGCATCTCGGCGAGCACCGCCTCCTTGCCCCGGAAGTGCCGGTACAGGGCGGGTCCGGAGATTCCGACGGCGGCGCCGATGTCGTCGATCCCGACGCCGTGGAAGCCGTAGCGCGCGAACTTCGCCGCCGCGGCGGCGAGGATCTGCTCGCGGCGGTTCGGTTCGCGCGTCGGGGTGGCCATCGGATCCGATGCTAGACGAGTGGCGTGAGCCACCGTTAACATCCTCGGTTAACGACGACTAACCGATCGAGGGGGACGCATGGACCCGTCCGTCCTGGGCACCACCGCCGACCCCGGGTCGGCGGCGTTCGCCCGGAACGCGCAGGAGCACGCCCGGCTGGTCGCCGACCTCACCGCCCGGCTCGACGCCGCTCGGCTCGGCGGTCCGGCGAAGGCCCGCGACCGGCACGTCGCGCGCGGCAAGCTGCTGCCCCGGGACCGGGTCGACGCGCTGCTGGACCGGGGATCGCCGTTCCTGGAGCTCTCCCCGCTGGCCGCCACCGGCCTGTACGACGACGAGGCGCCCGCCGCGGGCATCATCACCGGCATCGGCCGGGTCGAGGGCCGCGAGTGCGTGATCGTGGCCAACGACGCCACCGTCAAGGGCGGCACCTACTACCCGATGACGGTGAAGAAGCACCTGCGCGCCCAGGAGGTCGCGCTGGACAACGAGCTGCCGTGCCTCTACCTGGTCGACTCCGGAGGCGCGTTCCTGCCCCGGCAGGACGAGGTGTTCCCGGACCGCGAGCACTTCGGCCGGATCTTCTACAACCAGGCGACCATGTCCGCCCGCGGCATCCCGCAGCTCGCCGCCGTCCTCGGCTCCTGCACCGCGGGCGGCGCCTACGTCCCGGCGATGAGCGACGAGGCGATCATCGTCCGCGAGCAGGGCACCATCTTCCTCGGCGGACCGCCGCTGGTGAAGGCCGCGACCGGCGAGGAGGTCACCGCCGAGGAGCTCGGCGGCGGCGAGCTGCACTCCCGCACCTCCGGCGTCACCGACCACCTCGCCGTGGACGACGCCGACGCGCTGCGCCGGATGCGCGCCATCGTCGCCACCCTCGGCCCCCGCGCGCCGCGGCCGTGGGACGTCGCGCCGGTGCGCGAACCCGCCGTCGACCCCGGCGAGCTCTACGGCGCGGTCCCCACCGACAGCCGCACCCCCTACGACGTGCGCGAGGTGATCGCGCGCGTCGTCGACGGCAGCGAGTTCGCCGAGTTCAAGCAGGAGTACGGGCCGACGCTGGTCACCGGGTTCGCCCGGATCCACGGTCACCCGGTCGGCGTGATCGCCAACAACGGCATCCTGTTCGGCGAATCGGCGCAGAAGGGCGCGCACTTCGTCCAGCTCTGCGACAAGCGCTCGGTGCCGCTGGTGTTCCTGCAGAACATCTCCGGGTTCATGGTCGGCCGCGACTACGAGGCGGGCGGCATCGCCAAGCACGGCGCCAAGATGGTCACCGCCGTGGCCTGCGCCCGGGTGCCGAAGTTCACCGTGGTCATCGGCGGCTCCTTCGGCGCCGGCAACTACTCGATGTGCGGGCGGGCGTACTCGCCCCGGTTCCTGTGGATGTGGCCGAACGCCCGGATCTCGGTGATGGGCGGCGAGCAGGCCGCCTCGGTGCTGGCCACCGTCCGCCGCGACCAGCACGAAGCGCGCGGCGAGGAGTGGTCCGCGGCGGCCGAGGAGGAGTTCAAGCAGCCCGTCCGGGACCAGTACGAGCAGCAGGGACATCCCTACTACGCGACCGCGCGGTTGTGGGACGACGGCGTCATCGACCCGGGGCAGACCCGCACCGTGCTCGGCCTCGCCCTGTCGGCGGCGGCCCACGCGCCGCTGGAGCCGGTCTCCTACGGCGTCTTCCGGATGTGATGGAGGTGCGGATGCAGCAGTTCGACGCGGTCCTGGTGGCCAACCGGGGCGAGATCGCGGTGCGGGTGGTCCGGACCCTGCGGCGGTTGGGCATCCGTTCCGTCGCCGTGCACAGCGACGCCGACCGGGCCGCCCGGCACGTCGCCGAGGCCGACGAGGCGGTGCACCTGCCCGGCGGCTACCTCGACGCCGACGGGGTGGTCGAGGCCGCCCGCCGCACCGGTGCGCAGGCGGTCCACCCCGGCTACGGCTTCCTCGCCGAGAACGCCCGGTTCGCCACCGCCTGCGCCGAAGCGGGCCTGGTGTTCATCGGTCCGCCCGCTGCCGCGATCGACTCGATGGGCGACAAGATCCGGGCCAAGGCCACCGTCTCGGCCGCGGGCGTCCCGGTGGTGCCCGGCCGCAGCGACCCGGGCATGTCCGACGAGGAGCTGCGCGAGGCCGCGCTGGAAGTCGGCCTGCCGGTGCTGCTCAAGCCCTCCGCGGGCGGCGGCGGCAAGGGGATGCGGCTGGTTCACGACCCGGCGGCGCTGGCCGAGCAGATCGCTTCCGCCCGGCGCGAGGCCCGCTCCTCCTTCGGCGACGACGCGCTGTTCGTGGAGCGCTTCGTGGCCACCCCCCGGCACGTCGAGGTGCAGGTGCTCGCCGACGCCCGGGGCGGGGTGGTGCACCTCGGCGAGCGGGAGTGCAGCCTCCAGCGCAGGCACCAGAAGATCGTCGAGGAAGCGCCGTCCCCGCTCCTCGACGACGCAACCCGGGAGCGGATCGGCGCCGCGGCGGTGGAGGCCGCGCGCTCGGTCGGCTACGTCGGCGCGGGCACCGTGGAGTTCATCGTCTCCGCCGACCGGCCCGACGAGTTCTTCTTCATGGAGATGAACACCCGCCTCCAGGTGGAGCACCCGGTGACCGAGCTGGTGATCAGCGCGGGCGGGCGGCGCGGGGTGGACCTCGTCGAGCAGCAGGTCCGGATCGCCGAGGGCGCCCCGCTGCCGTGGACCCAGGACGAGCTGCGGCTCGACGGGCACGCCGTGGAGGCCCGCGTCTACGCCGAGGACCCGGCGCGCGGCTTCCTGCCCACCGGCGGGCGGGTGCTCGCGCTGCGCGAACCGGCGGACGTGCGGGTGGACTCCGGCATCCGCGACGGCGACGAGATCGGCTCGGACTACGACCCGATGCTGGCCAAGGTGATCGCCTGGGCGCCGACCCGCGACGACGCGCTGCGCCGGCTCGACGCCGCGCTCGGCGACACCGCGATCCTCGGCCTGCACACCAACGTCGGCTTCCTGCGGGCGCTGCTCGGCCACCCCGACGTGCGCGCCGGACGGCTCGACACCGGGCTCGTCGAGCGGGAGCTGGACGCGCTGGTCGACGGCACCGCCGACGAGGACGTGCCCGTGGCCGCCGCGCTGGAACGGCTGCTCGCCGCCGAACCGGCCGGACCGGTCGTCGACCCGTGGGAGCGGCCGACCGGCTGGCGGCTCGGCGAACCCGCGTGGAGCCGCTGGCGCTTCGCCACCCCGGACGGGGAGACCGCCGTGCTGCTGCGCGGGTCCGCCGCCGACGCCGAGGTCCGGATCGGGGAGGACACCACCCGCGCCGCCGCCGAATCCGACGGCGAGGTGCTCACCGTGACCCACCGGGGCCGGCGCCGCCGCTACCGGTACGCCCACCGCGACGGCACCACCTGGCTCTCCGCCGGCGGCCGGACCTGGGCGCTGCGGGAGCACCGGATGCTCGCCGAGGCCGCCGACCGGGCCGCCTCCTCCGGCGGGGTGCTCACCAGCCCGATGCCGGGAACCGTGCTGGTCGCCGACGCCGCCGTCGGGCAGCAGGTGCGCTCCGGGCAGATCCTGTTCGTGGTCGAGGCGATGAAGATGGAGCACGCGGTCACCGCGCCCTCCGACGGCGTCGTCACCGAAGTGCACGTCCGCAAGGGGCAGTCCGTCGGGCTGGAGCAGCCGCTGGCCGCCCTCAGCACCGACGAGGCGGGGTAGCCCCGCGCGCAGCGCCCGGGCGTCCTCACGAGGCGACGCCCGAGATCCCGCGGCGATCCCGCCGCTTCCCTGGAGAGGAGTCCGAGCGATGGTGGACAACCGGCTCAGCGAGGAGCACGAACTGCTCCGCGACAGCGTGCGGACGTTCGCGCGCAAGGACGTGGCCCCGGTGATCGGCGATTACTACGAACGGGCGGAATTCCCGACGCCGCTGGTGCGCGCGATGGGCCGGATGGGCCTGTTCGGGCTGCCCGTCCCGGAGCAGGACGGCGGCATGGGCGGTGACTACTTCGCCCTGTGCCTGGCCCTGGAGGAGCTCGCCCGGGTCGACTCCTCGGTGGCCATCACGCTCGAAGCGGGCGTCTCGCTGGGCGCCATGCCGATCCAGCGGTTCGGCAGCGCCGAGCAGAAGGCGACCTGGCTGCCGAAGCTGGCCACCGGCGAGGTCCTCGGCGCGTTCGGCCTCACCGAACCCGACGGCGGCTCCGACGCGGGCGCCACCCGCACCACCGCGGTGCTCGACGGCGACGAGTGGGTGATCAACGGCGCCAAGGCGTTCATCACCAACTCCGGCACCGAGCTCACCGGATTCGTCGTGGTCACCGCCGTCACCGGGACCAGGCCCGACGGCGGCAAGGAGATCTCGACGATCATCGTGCCCAGCGGTACCCCCGGCTTCACCGTCGCCCCGAAGTACTCCAAGGTCGGCTGGGAGGCCTCGGACACCCACGCGCTGTCGTTCGACGACTGCCGCGTCCCGGCCGCCAACCTGCTCGGCGAGCGCGGGCGCGGCTACGCCCAGTTCCTGTCGATCCTCACCGAGGGCCGGATCGCGATCGCCGCGCTCGGCGTCGGGCTCGCCCAGGGCTGCGTCGACGAGTGCCTGCGCTACGTCGGCGAGCGGGAGGCGTTCGGCCGCAAGATCGGCGAGTACCAGGCGATCCAGTTCAAGCTCGCCGACATGGAGCTGCGCGCGCACACCGCCCGGCTGGCCTACTACGAGGCCGCGGCCCGGATGCTGCGCGGCGAGCGCTACAAGAAGGAGGCCGCCATCGCCAAGCTGGCCTCCTCGAACGCCGCGATGGACAACGCGCGGGAGGCCACCCAGATCTTCGGCGGCTACGGGTTCATGAACGAGACGCCGGTCGGCCGGTTCTACCGGGACGCCAAGATCCTGGAGATCGGCGAGGGGACCAGCGAGGTGCAGCGGATGCTCATCGCCCGCGAGCTCGGGCTGTGAGCCGGCCGATGCCGACCGGAGGCGGTCGGCACCGGCCGCGGGTCAGCGCCGCAGGCGGCGGTGCGGAACGGTGATCTCGTCGGTCCGCTCCACGTCGGCGGCGTGCGGTGCGTACAGGTCACCGGCGTACGGGTCGTACTGGTCGAGGTCGTACTGCCCCGGCCCGTAGCCGTAGGGGTCCGCGGCGTGCGGGTCGAGGCCGTACGGGTCGGGGTGCGGCTCGGGCCGCTCGGGTTCGGCCTGCACCTGGCCCTGCTGGGCCTGCCCGTGCTGAGCCTGGCCGTGCGCGGGGTGCGGGGCGACCGCCGTCGGTTCGTCGGAGCCCGGCCACACCGGTCCACCGCCGCTCGGCGGCTGCGGGGCCTCCCGCAGGTCGGCTTCGGAGAGGTGCTGGAGCACCCAGTCGCGGGCCAGCGCCGCGGGCGAGGTGCCCTGCTTGAACGCCAGCTCCTTGAGCCGTTCGTTGGCCATCAGCGGCAGCCGGAGCTGGTGGACCTCCGAGGCGCCGAACCTGCGTCCGGAGCCGGTGCTCTCCACGTCTTCCTCGGGAGCGAGCGCCGCCAGGTACGAATCCAGTTCGGGATCCGGTTCGGCGACCGCTGCCGCATCGGCGGGGGCGGAGTCCGGCCTCTGCCGCCGGCCGATCTTCGTTCGTCCTAGAGCCACGCGCCCACGATAACGGTTCGGTTGCGGGAAGCGCATCGCTGTGCTCGCCGACACCGGCCGGTGGACGCGGAGGGCCCCCGCGTCAGGGGGAGTAACGCGGGGCCCGGAGGGGATCTCCACTTGTGCTGGCCGGGGGAGTGCCAGCGGTCATGATTGTGGCACGCGAGGTGGCCTTTGGGGAGGCTTCCGAGCAGGATTCGTGTCGTCGGCCGGACCGGCCGCGGTCATCCGCCGGTCATCTCCAGGGGTCTCGCGCGAACGCTCAGTTGGTGCTGGGCCACTCGGCGATCACGTACCCGGCCTCGCCGATGGCCGCGGTGGCGGCCTGCTCGGTCAGCCCGTGGTCGCTGAGCACCGTGACCCGGCCGCTCTCCACGGCGACCTCGACCTGCGTCACGCCCGGGAGGACCGAAAGCTCCTCGCTGACCGATTCGGCGCAGTGTCCGCACGTCATCCCGCTCACGGTGAAGGTCTGGGCTGGCATCGCACTCCTCTCTCCGCACGGCCCGGCGCCGTCCGCTGTGGACGATCATGCCAGCGGTGCGGGCCGCGGCGGTTGATTCCGAAGTGGATCGACGGCTCCCACTCGATTACGCAGAGTCGGTGCCAAATCACTCTCTGGGGGGCTGCGGGTGTCGCGGCCGTCTGGCTAGCCTGCGGGCGACACCCGAGGCCGGGGAGGCGCCATGTACGGGTCGCTCGACGTACGGAAGTTCTTGTGGCAGCAGGACGAAGACGCCGCGCGCGGGGCACCGTCGGTGCCCGTGCAGCGGGGCGGCGAGCCCGCGCGGCTCTCACCTGAGGAGATCCACCGCGCGCGGATCGCGGTCGCGCGGAGCGCGGCGGACGCGGAGGACTGCCGCCTGCTGCTCGACATGCTCGGACTCGTCCCGGACGAGGACGACGGGGAACCGCCGGTGAACCGCTGACGCTGGCTCCGCCGACCCGGACGGGCGGGTGGACTTCACCGGTGCGGACGGGCCCCCGGTGATCACGTGCCGTGATCGCCCAGCCGGGATCAAGATCAACCGACCGGGCGCCGACTCCGCCGAACGAGTGGATGTGCTCGGCCGCCCAGGCGGGGCGCCGCGCTCCGGCAAGGCCCCGCTGGGAGTGCTGTGGATCACAAAACCGGCGGATGTCCGAAAAGTCCGCCCCGGCGGTCCGCAGGCCGGTCCGCCGGCCCCGCGCCGAGGCTCGCCGAGGTGGTTCCGACGGCGCCGAGATCAATTGTCGTTGCTGGTCAGAGCGGCGCGCTGGTATCGTGGCCACCTGATCGCGGAGGTCGGCCGACCCCGTCCCCCGCGATGGGCACCCCCCGTGCACGGCCGCAGGAGGGCATGTCGTAAGCTTTCATTGCTCCCAACGGGGCGCTCCCGAAAGGGAAAGCCGGTTGGAGGCAAGGCCGGGTCGGTGACGAATCGGCCGGGCCCCCATCGTCTAGCGGCCTAGGACGCCGCCCTTTCAAGGCGGTAGCGCGGGTTCGAATCCCGTTGGGGGTACGCTACAACTGAAGACAGCAAGCAAGGCCCAGTGGCGCAGTTGGTTAGCGCGCCGCCCTGTCACGGCGGAGGTCGCGGGTTCGAGTCCCGTCTGGGTCGCCACGGCGAACGGCACTGCCGGACGCTCCTGGCCAGGTAGCTCAGTTGGTACGAGCGTCCGCCTGAAAAGCGGAAGGTCGGCGGTTCGACCCCGCCCCTGGCCACCGCTTCGACCAGCGAAAACGAGCCCCACCGATCCCGGTGGGGCTCGCTTCGTCTCAGCCGGGGTCTCAGTCGTCGCCCAGCGGACCACTACAGCCAGAAGTAGTCGTAGAGGTCGTGGACGTGACTGGCGCCGCCGCCGAGGGTGTCGGCGCTGAAGTCGCCGACCTCGGTCAACTCGGGCGGGGTGTAGGTCATCGTGGTTCCCCTCTCTCCTCTCCCGCCGCTGGTCGGCGGGCACCACACGCAGTTCAGCGCAGCTCGGACGGCATGGACAACCGTGCTCGTGGTGCCTCACCTGTCCGGCCCGGCTGCGCCACCTGAACCAGGGACACCGCCGTGCCCGGAGAGGGGCCGCCCTGCTCGTCGCGCCACCGGAGCCCGCAGGTCAGGCGTTCCGTCGTGCTGGTGCGGCGGGCCGGGGACGGTGGACCGCGGGTTCGGGCAGGTCGCGGAAGAGCAGCCAGCTCAGGGCGGGCATGGCGATCAGCGGCGTCAGGGCCGTTTGCAGGGAGGTGGCGTCGGCCAGGTGCCCCAGCAGGGGGCTGATCAGGCCGCCCATGCTGACGGTGAGGCCGAGGGTGACGCCGCTGGCGGTGCCGACCCGGGAGGGCAGGTAGTCCTGGCCCAGGGTGACCTGCAAGGAGAAGGGCACGTACAGGCCCGCGGAGGTGAGGGCCACGAAGCCGAACAGGGCCGGGCCGGGAACGTGGACCACCCCGGCGACGGCGGCGATCGAGACCAGGTAGGACCAGCGGGAGACGCGGACGCGGTCGTAGCGGTGGGCCAGGTAACCGCCCAGGACCGAGCCGACGGCACCGCCCAGGAAGAGCAGGAACAGGGCCGCGGTGCCCGCGATCGGGTTGCCCGGCATCCGCTGCTGGGCGTGGAGCGAGAGGAAGGTGCTCAGGCCGACGAAGACGACGGAGCGGAAGACCACCGCCAAGGACAGCTTCACGAACGAGGCCACGTCGTCGGTTCCCGCTGCCGCCGACGTCGCCGCCCCGGCCCGCCGTCGGCCGAGCGCCCGGAGCACCGGTAGGCCCCGGAGCAGTGGCAAGCACAGGGCGGCGCCGACGAGCGCGGGCAGGACCAGCACCGGCGTCCACCGCAGCGAGCCGTGTCCGATCGCGAGCGACACCATGATCGGCGCGAGCGCGAAACCGACGTTGCCGCCGAGCGAGAACCAGCTCATCGCGCGGTGGCTGCCCCGGCTGGCCAGCCGGGCCACGCGGGCCGACTCGGGGTGGTAGGCGGCGACGCCGAGCCCGGAGATCGCGACGAAGACCAGGGTGAGCCCGTAGGAACCGCTCAGGCCGCTCAGCGCGATGCCCGCACCGCCCAGCACCGTGCTCACCGGCAACAGCCACGGCATCGCCCACCGGTCGGTGAGCGCGCCGAAGACCGGCTGGGCCACCGACGACAGCAGCGACGCGGCCAGCGCGAGAGCGGAGGCGACGGCGTAGCTGTAGTCGCGTTCGGCCACGAAGAACGGGATCAGCGCCGCGACGGACCCCTGGTAGATGTCGACGCAGGCATGGCCCACGGCCAGCAGGGTGATCGAGGTGTTCCGCCGCACCGCTCCATGCTGGTCGGCCCCGGGGCTGTCCCGCTTTCGATAACCTGCCCGGTGATGTGGAAAATCCGCCACACACCGGTCGCGCCGACCCGGACCCAGCGCCTCGCCTCCGGCGGCGAGATCGACGCCCACCGCCACGACGACCACCAGATCGTCTACGCCAGCCAGGGCACCATCGCCGTCACCACCGACGCCGGCTCCTGGGTCGCCCCCGCCACCCGCGCGCTCTGGATCCCGGCGGGCACCGTCCACCACCACCAGGCCCACGGTGAACTCGACCTCCACCTCGTCGGCCTGCCCGCCGCGGAGAACCCGCTCGGCCTCGACGAGCCGGCCGTCCTCGCCGTCAGCTCGCTGCTCCGCGAGCTCCTCGTCGCCTACACGCGCGCCCCCGAGGACGACAGCGCGCCCCGCCTGCGCCTGCGCGCCGTGCTGCTCGACCAGCTCACGATCTCCGCCGAACAGCCGCTGCACCTGCCGATCCCCAGCACGCCGCTGCTCCGGGAACTGCACGACATCCTGCGCGCCGACCCGGCGGACAACCGCTCCCTCGACGAACTCGGCAGGCAGCTCGGCGCCAGCGCCCGCACGCTCTCCCGCCGCCTGCGCGACGACCTCGGCCTCACCTACCCGCGGTGGCGCACCCAGGTCAGGCTCCACCACGCGCTGATCCTCCTGGCCGACGGCACCCCCGTCACCGCGGTCGCCCACCGCTGCGGCTGGTCCTCGGCGAGCACCTTCATCGACGTCTTCCGCCGCACCTTCGGCCACACCCCCGGTTCCCGCCCTACCACCTGATCCGCGCTCCCGCCCGGCGAGGACATCCAGGACAAACGGGTGCGGTGGATGATCCGGACAGCGGGGCCGTGGTCGAGGAATGCGGGGCGGGCTGCGGCTGATGGACGGGTTCTCCGCGGGCAGGGTGCTGGTGGTGTTCGGCGCCGCACTGCTGCTCGCCCTGGTGGCGGCGATCGTGCTGGTCGTGATCCGGAAAGGCGCGACTTCAGGTGCTCGACCCGATCGGAGTCCGGGTGGGGGGCCGGTTCGGCAGCAGGAGGCTGCGGTGGGCGAGCGAGGTTCGGCGGTGACTGCGGGCGGACCGGGCTTCCCGGACAACGTGCTTCCCTTCGAAGGCGAGCGGATCATCGCCAGGTATTGGGCGAACCGCAGGCAGGAGGTGGTGAACTTCGGCGGGACGCTGTACCTGTCGAGCCATCGCATCCTGTTCCTGCCGAACCGGATCAACGCGAACCTCGGCGGCAAGAAGTGGTGGTGCCCGCGTGCGGACGTCGCGGGTGCCGGTGTCGTGTGCCGGAACGGGGTGGACCTCTTCAGCGGTGGGCTCGTGCGGCGGCTGAAGGTGGAGACCGGTACCGGACCGGCCCCGCTGTTCGTCGTACCCGAGCCGAACCTGGTCGCCCAGGACATCCGGACGTGGGCGTCTTCGCGGGACGGCGGTGCGGATCGGCACGCCGGGTCGAAGGGTGACGACCAACCCCGGCCACGGGATGCCGAGCTCCGGCGGAGCAGCCGTCGCACGGTTGGCGGGAAGCCGCACGTGGCGGATTCGCCCGCATCGGCCTGGATGAGCGGTTGCTCCGCCGAACTCGCGGAGGTGTCCGACCTGGTTCCGGCTGAGGTGCCGAGCTCCGGCGGCTGCGGAGTGGCTCCCGGCGGAGGTGGGTGTGCGCCGTCCGTCGGGGCCGGCCCGGTGAGTGCACCCCCGGGTCGCCGTCCGTCCCGGTCTGCTGGCAGCCGGGAAAAAGGGGTGGGTCGCCGTGTCCGTTCGGGCACATCGGCTCTCGGCGATGTCCTCGGGCGCAGCGCCGCGCCCTAGTCTTCGCGGCGAAGCAACGCCCGAAGTCCTTCGGATCGAGAGGAATGCGGACATGAAGCGAACCGCTCTGACCATCGCCGCGGTCGCCCTGGGCTCCCTCGCCTTCGGCGCCCCGGCCTCGGCCGCGTCCGGTCACTTCGCCGGCGTCTACCCGTCGCACGAGGCCGCCCATGCGGCCTGCGACGCGGGCAAGCAGCAGGGCCGCTGGTCGAGCTGCGCCTTCTCGTTGAAGGGCCCGGACGCGTCGCAGATCGAGATGTGGGTCTGGCTCTGACCGAAGGCGCGGCCCGGCCCCAACCGGCCTCGGGGAGGGGGAGGCGCGACCGCGGTCGCGCCTCCCCCCTCCCGTTGCACCATCGCGACCGCAAACGCGACGTCGAGCGAGGTTCAAGAGGCCCGGAGAGGACTAGCCGTCCCCGACAGAACTCCGAACCTGAGCGGACAGCGGGCACGAGCCGCCTCACCCTGATCATCGCCACCGCCGCCGCGGGCACCCTCGCCTTCGGCGCTCCGGCCTCGGCTGCGCCCAGCGACTACATCGCTACCTGGATGACCCACGAGGTCGCCGTCGAGGCCTGTGAGTTGGGCGAGCAGCAGGGCTGCTGGTCCAACTGCGCCCCCTCGTTCGAGCCCGCGGGTACGTGGACCGAGCTGTGGGTCGACTACTGACCGGACGTCCAGTCCGGCGGATCACCGCAGCACCGGCATGGCGGCCCTCCCGCGCCGTTGCCGAACGGTTCTGACGACAGCGGGTGGGAGCGGACGCGCCGCCGCTGCTCCCGGCCGGAAAACCGGTACCGCTGGTGCGGAGCGGGCCGTAGCGTGCTGCGGCGTGGACGAGGTGTGGTGGTGGGGCGCGGCGGCGATCGGGCGGGCCGTGGGACGCGGGGAGATCACCGCCCGCGCGGTGGTCGAGGCGCACCTGGCGCGGGTGGCGCGGTGCGATCCGGCGATCGGTGCGATCACGGTGCTGTTCGAGGGGGCCCTGGCGGAGGCCGACCGGATCGACGCGCGGGTCCGGGCGGGGGAGGTGGTCGGGCCGCTGGCCGGGGTGCCGTTCACCGCGAAGGAGAACGTCGACGTGGCCGGGCATCCGACCACGCACGGCGTCCCGCACTTCCGCGACGCCGTGGCCGCCGCGGACGCGCCCGGGGTGCGGCGGCTGCGCGCGGCGGGGGCGATCCCGCTGGGCCACAGCAACATGCCGGACCTCGCGATCGCGGGCAACACCACGGTCAGCCAGTTGTTCGGCGAGACCCGGAACCCGTGGGGCGCGATCCGCACGCCCGGCGGCAGCAGCGGCGGCGACGCGGCGGCCACCGCCTCGGGCATGGTGCCGTTGGGCTTGGGCAACGACTCCGGCGGTTCGCTGCGGCTGCCCGCGATGTACTGCGGGGTGGCGGCGCTCAAACCGGGGTTCGGCGCCCTCGCCCAGGACCACCGCGTCGGCGGCGCCGATCCGACGCTCGCGTCCCAGGTCTTCCCGGTCGACGGGCCGATGGCCCGCAGCGTCGGCGATCTGGCGGTCGCGTTCGACGTGCTCTCCGGGCGGGACGTCGCCGATCCGCGCACCGCCTCCCCCGCGCCCCGGCCGCTGCCGCCCCGCCGGGTCGCGCTGTGCGCGGACCCCGCCGGGCTCGGCGTGCACCCGCAGGTCCGGGACCAGCTCCAGCGGTCGGCGGCGGCGCTCTCCGACGCGGGGTGGGAGGTGGCGGAGGCCGAACCACCGCGCCTGGCGGACGTGCTGACCAGCTACGGCACCCTGATCACCGCCGAGTTCGGGCTCCGCTGGCCGCGGTTGCGCGGACTGCTCACCGCGGAATCCGCGCGGCACATGGAACTCTCGATGCAGCAGGCCCCACCGGCGGACCTGGAGACCTACCTCGCCGCGACCGCGACCCGGTTCGGCGCGATGCGGGAGTGGGACGCCTTCGCCGAGCGCTACCCGGTGATCCTCGGCCCGGTGTCGGCGGAACGCCCCTTCGACGTCGATCCTGCCGAGCCCGACCAGCAGCTCCGGATGATGCTGGCGATGCGGCTGTGCACCGCGACGACCTGCGTCGGGGTCCCGGCGGTCGCGGTGCCGACCGGTGTCGTCGACGGCCAGCCGCTCGGCGTCCAGGTGGTCGGCCCGCGCCACCGCGAGGACGTCTGCCTCGCCGCCGCCCACGACCTCGAAGCCGCCTTCGGCACCACCTGGCCGCCCATCGAGGGGTTCTCGGTCTGAGCGAGGGGCACCTTCATCCGACTATGCCGGATGAAGGTGCCCCTCACTCCGAGCGCGATCGGGTGAGCGGAAGTCGTGCCGGCGCACGGGAAGTAAGACGCCCCCGCGCTCAACCAGCCTGGGGGTTGCCGGGAGTGCGGGGGCGTCGGGGTCCACCCCTGGGGGTCGGGTGGACGGCGACCATGTTACTTCGTGGTACCCCGAGATGTCTCTAGGGGCAGAGATCTTTTTTCTCCCGCACGACGGCGAAGCGGAGGAACAACTGGGTCAGCGGCCCGATGCCCAGCGCGAAGATCACCGTCGCCACCCCGATCGTCCCGCCGAGCAGCGCTCCGGTCGCCACCACGGCGACCTCGAGCGTGGTGCGGACCGCGCGCACCGAGTACCCGGTCCGCGCGTGCAACCCGGTCATCAGCCCGTCGCGCGGGCCGGGACCGAAGCGGGCGCCGACGTAGACCGCGGTGGCCGCCGCGTTGAGCACCACCGCGCCGAGCATCACCGGCACCTGCGCGGCGAGCGGGTCCAGCGGCGGGACCAGCGCCAGGGTGGCGTCCACGGACACGCCGATGACCAGGATGTTGGCCACCGTCCCCAGCCCCGGGCGCTGCCGCAGCGGGAGCCAGGCGAGCAGCACCAGCACCCCGGTCAGCACCGTCACCGACCCGAAGGTCCAGCCGAGCCGTTCCGCCAGCCCCTCGTGCAGCACGTCCCACGGCATCAGCCCGAGCTGGGCGCGGACCAGCAGGCCCATGCTGGCGCCGTAGAGCACCAGCCCGCCGAACAACTGGGTGAACCGGAGTGCCGGACGGCTGCGGATCGGCAGCGCGGAGAGATCCAATCCGGGAGTTGTGGTAGCCACGGACACCATTGCAGCCCGATTGGGTGCGACCGACAAGGTCCAATTCCGCTAGGGTGGACCGGTGAACGGCACGTCGCTCTCCGCCCGGAAGCTGGCGGACCTGCTCGGTGCCTGGACCGGCACCGGGCGACCCTCCTCGCGGGCGCTGGCCGCCGAGGTCCGGCAGCTCGTCCGCGACGGGAGGTTGCCCCCGGACACCCGGCTGCCCGCCGAACGGGAGCTCGCCGACGCCCTCGGGGTCAGCCGCACGCTCGTCGTGCGCACCTTGGAGCTGCTCCGGGAGGACGGGTTCGCGTCGAGCAGGCGCGGCGCCGGGTCGTGGGTGCGGCTGCCCGGGGGCGACCGCACCGGGGGCGCGCCCGCGGGTTGGGTGCCGGGCGAGGACTCCGAGGTCATCAACCTCGCGCAGGCCACCCCCGCCGCGCCCGCCGAGCTCGTCGGTGCCGCCCGGCGCGCCCAGGAGCGGTTGCCGGAGCACCTCGGCGAGCACGGCTACCTGCCGCACGGGCTGCTCGCGCTGCGCGCGCGGATCGCCGAGGGCTACACCCGCCGCGGCCTGCCCACCGGTCCGGAGCAGGTGCTGATCACCCACGGTGCGCAGCACGCGTTCGCGCTGGTGCTGCGGACGCTCGTCGCGCCGGGCGACCGGGTGCTGGTGGAGCACCCGACCTACCCGAACGCGCTGACCGCGATCCACGGCGTCCACGCGCGCCCGGTCGCGGTGCCGATGGCCGAGGACGGCTGGGACCTGGAGCAGCTCGCCGCCACCCTGCGGCAGACCTCGCCCCGGCTCGCCTACCTGATCCCGGACTTCCACAACCCGACCGGTTTCCGGCTCGACGCCGGGGGACGCGCCCGCCTCGGTCAGGCGTTGCGGCGCACCTGCACCACGGCCGTCGTCGACGAGACGCTGGTGGACCTCGACCTCACCGGCCAGCCGCCTCCGCCGCCGATGGCCGCCTTCAGCAACCGGGTGATCACCGTCGGCTCGGCGAGCAAGGCGTTCTGGGGCGGGTTGCGCCTCGGCTGGGTCCGCGCGCCGGAGGACCTGGTGCGGCGGATGGTGCTGGGGCGGGCGGCCGTCGACCTGGGCGGACCGCTGCTGGAACAGCTCGTGCTGGACGAACTGCTCGCCGCGTCGGACGAGGTGCTGGCGCGGCGGCGCCAGGAGATCACCGACCGGCGCGGTGATCTGGTGGCCGCGCTGGCCGCGCACCTGCCGCACTGGCGCTACCGGTTGCCCGACGGCGGGTTGTCGCTGTGGTGCGACATCGGGGCGCCGGTGAGCAGCCGGTTGTCGGTGGCCGCCGAGCAGCGCGGGGTCCGGCTGGCGCCGGGAGCGCGGTTCTCGGTGAACGGCTCGTTGGAGCGCTGGGTGCGGGTGCCCTGCACGTTGCCGGGCGAGCAGGCGGCCGAGGCGGTGCGGCGTCTCGCGCGCGCGGCCGGATCGCTCCGGGAGATCGGCGGCCAGGACGACCCGATCGTGTGATGGAGTCGTCCGCCGGCACGGCCCCTCGTCGTGCCGGCGGACGACCTCCGCTGCGCCGGGCCCCGGTGCCGCAGGGGCATTGCGGCACCGGGGCGGGCACCGAGCTCGGCGTTCCGGCAGGTCATGATCGGACCGGAAACTGGCTGGTGGTGCCCTTTCCCGAGCAGGCCGGGCGCAGTCGGCCGACTCGGAGCCGGGATGCGTGCGCGACCCCGTGCAGACACCAGGGTCGGGCCAACCGGACGAACGCGCAGGTTTCAGTCGGGTGACGTCGACGGCGCCGCGGCGCTCACGTCGCGCAGGCGCACCGGCGCCGGGCGGACGGCGTCGCCCGCACCCGACCGGACGAGTTCCGGGACGGGGGTGACGATCGCGACGGCGCCGCGCACCCCGCCGGGCGCGCCGCACGCACTGCTGGACGACAGGCTGCTCACCGGGCACGGCGGGCTCACCGGCGCGGGCGGCGGTTCGACGGGGCCCCGGTCCGGTTCCTCCGGCGCGGTCGGCGGCTCGACGGTGTCCGGCTCGGGCGGCGCGGCGGGCGGCGACGGTTCGGGCGCGGTGGTCCCGGTGCGCCGCGGTGCCTCCGCGACCGGAGCCGGGTCGGGCTCGGTGACGTGCCGCCGCTGCGGTGCGGCGGTGGGCTCCGGTTCGACGGCGGCGAGCTCGCCGATCACCTCGACCGGCGCGTCGGTGGGGTCCGCCGCGTCGACGGGTCCCGGCGGTGCGGCGACGTCCGGTGGCTCGAACGGCGGCTCGACCTCGGGGATCTCCGGCGCGTCGACCCGGACGACGATGTCCGGCGCGGTGATCTCGGGGACCGCGATCGCCACGTCCGGCGGTTCCACGTCCGCCGAGGCGACGCCGACCCCGGCGAACCCGCCGCCGAGCAGGAAGCCGCCGATGACCAGCGCGCGGCGCAGCGCGCGAGAACCCGTCACCGCCACCACCACCTGTCGTCGGACATCGCGCCGGTGCCCGCCGCGGTGATCATCCGCGACCGACGTCCGCGATTCTGCACGGCGGCGGGGTGCGAGGAAAGGGGCCGAACGTCGTCAGATCGGTGGGAACCACGTCCGCGGGACGGCGTGTCCGCAATGGACTGATCGACCGATCGGCAGAGTTCGGCGCCGTGAACGCTGAGCGGACGTGGGGTCTGGACATCGCCGAACTCCAGCGGGCCTGGTCGTCCTACGGGCACGACTTCCTGCTGCACGATCCGGGCGGTCCGGCCGAATCCTTGGTGCGGCGCGGGGAACTCCTCGCCACGGTGGACGTGTTCGAGCCGGTGCTGGCGCGCTGCCGCCGGTGGGTCGACGAGGTCCGGCACGACGCGGCGGCGGGCGTGTCCCGCGTGCTGCTGCGGCCCGCCGAACGCGACCGGTGCGTGGAGATGGCGCAGGAATCCGGAGGCGCGGCCCACCACGTGCACCTCGGTTCGCCGGTCATGTTCGGCACGCCGGTGATGTTCGGGACACCGGTGATGTTCGGGACCGGCGCGGAGCCGGGGGATGCGGCGGCGCCGTCGCCGCCCGCGCCCGGCACCTGGTCGCCCCGCGTGGTGGTCGACGTGCTCGACACCGGCTGCGACCCGCACCCGTGGTTCCGGGACGAGGCGTGGTTCGAGCCGGTGCCCGAGGTGCTCGACGCCGACGACGATTCCGGGCAGGACCGGCAGGCCGGGCACGGCACCTTCGTCAGCGGTGTGGTGCGCCGCCACGCGCCGGGAGCGGTGGTGCGGGCGCACCGGGTGCTGTCCTCGCTGGGTTTCACCGACGACCTGCGGGTGGTCGCCGGGCTGCGGCGGGCGCGCGAGCTCGCGGCGCGGCGCGGGGAGCGGATCGGTGCGCTGGTGCTGACCTCGGGGTGCCGCACCGCCGACGACCGCTGCCCACCGGTGCTGCGCGCGGAACTGGCGCGCTGGGCCGGGGCGGTGGTCGTGGCCGCGGCGGGCAACCACGGCGGGACCAGGCCGTTCTGGCCCGCCGCGCTGGATTCGGTGGTGGCGGTCGCGGCCACCGGTCCGGACGGCGCGGTCGCCGGGTTCTCCGGCGCGGGCGACTGGGTGGACGCCGCCGCGCCCGGGGTCGACGTGGTCAGCAGCTACGTGCGGATGTCCGGTCCGGACGGCCGGGTCTACGGCTACGCGCGGTGGAGCGGGACGTCGTTCGCGGCGCCCCGGGTGGCCGCCGCCGCGGTGACCGCGCTGCACGAGGGCCGCGGTCCGGCCGAGGCGCGCGCCATCGCGTGCCGGGATTACCCGTTCGGGCGGTAATCGAGCCGGGGCGAATCCACGGGCCCGCCCCGGTCCTCTTAATCCCGCGAAGGGACCCGGAAGGCCGGGTGTCCCACGAGCCGCGGTCGGGGACCGGGGAAGGGGGCCGTGATGCAGGAGGTCGGAAAGCGCTGCACGACAGCGGTTCTGCTCCGCCGCGCGGCGGCAGGGGAGCAGTGGGCGTGGCGCGAGCTGGTGGATCGCCACGAACCCGTGGTGTGGAGCACCGCGCGGGCGTTCACCCACTGCGCCGCCGACGCGGAGGACGTGTCGCAGGCGACGTGGTTGTTGCTCGCCGAGAACCTGGGCCGCCTGCGGTCACCGGAGGCGCTGCCGGGGTGGCTGGCCACCACGGCCCGCCGGGAAGCGGCGCGGCTGGCCAAGGCGCGGCGGCGGGAGGCCCCGTTCGGGCTGGACAGCGCGCTGCTCGCGCCGTCCGGTGCGGCGGAGGGCCCGGAGCAGACCGTGCTCCGGTCGATGACCCACACCCGCCTGTGGCGCGCGTTCGCCGAACTGCCGCAGCGCTGCCAGCAGCTGCTCCGGGTGCTCGCCGCGAGCCCCGAGGCCAGCTACGCGCAGATCAGCGCCGCGCTCGGGATGCCGAAGGGCACGATCGGGCCGAAGCGCGGCCGGTGCCTGGCCGAACTGCGCAGGCGCATGGTCGGCGCCGATCTCGCCGGGGAGGTGGCGGGATGAGCGGGCCGCCGGAGGAGCTGCGCGCGCTCCGCGAGATCTTCCAGAGCTGCGACCCGGTGCCGCAGCGCGCGGTCGACGCCGCCTACGCGGCGGTGCGGTTCCGGTCGGGCACGTCGACGTCGGCGCTCGAACTGGTCGCGGACTCGGTCGACGAGCCGGCGCCGGTCCGGTCCTGGGGCCCCGCGTCCCGGGTGCTGACCTTCCTGATGCCCGGGCGCATCGTGGAGCTGGAGCTGGTCCCGACCGTGCCGGGGCTCTACCGGGTTTCCGGGCTGGTGATCAACCGGGCCGGGCAGTCCCGGCCGGGCGGGCGCCTCGCGGTGCGGCATCCCGCCGGGGAACGCGCGGCCGAGCTCGACGAGCACGGCGCCTTCGCGGTGCCGGACGTGCCGCGGGGACCGATCAGCGTGGTGTTCCAGGCACCCCGCTCGGCCCCCGCCATCGCGGATTGGCTGGTCTGTTGAGCACCGGGGCCGCGGTGGAACCGACCACCGAGGCGGTGCTCGCGACGGCGCAGCGCTGGCTCGACAAGGTCAGCACCGCACCGGAGGCGGCGGCCCGCCGGGCGCACGAGTGGTTGTCCTGCGGGACCCGCGATCCCGAGGTGCGCGTGGTCGCCCGGCACCTCGCGGCGCTCGCGGCGGTGGAGCGGGGCCGGGTGCGCGACGCCCGGCGGCACGTGCGGTTGGGCCTGAGCGCGGCGCGGCGGGCCGGGCTGGCCGAGCGCGCGGCGCAGTTGCGGCTGACCTCCGCGTGGATCGAGTTCGAACGCGGTGCCGTCGACGAGAGCACCCGGCAGCTCGCCGCCGCCGAGGACGCGCTGCCCGCGGCCGAGGTGTTCCGGTTCCGCTGCCTGCGCGGTCTGCTCGCCTGCCGCGCGGACCGGTACGACGAGGCCGTCGCGGAGCTGACCGCCGCGATGCGGCGCCCCGAGTTCCGCAGGCAGCACCGGTGGGCGGCCAACGCGCTCGTCGGGCGCGGCACGGCGCACCTCTACACCGGCCGGTGGGAGCAGGCGGAAGCGGACTTCTTCACCGCGGAGCGGCTGCTGCTGGCCGACGGCAGCACCGCGCGGGCGGCGGCGTGCCGGCACAACCAGGGCTGCGTCGCGCTGCGCTCCGGCGACCTGCCGCGGGCGTTGCGGCTGTTCGAGCAGGCGGCGCCCGAACTCGACCTCGACGCGGTGCCCGAGACGCTGGTGGACCGCGCGGAGGCGTTCGCCGCCGCCGGGCTCGACGCCGAGGCGCGCTCCGCGATGGAACGGGCCGCGACCCGGCTGGAGCGGCACGGCCGGGCCGCCAAGCTCGCCGAGACCCGGCTCGGGCTGGCCGGCTGCGCGCTGCGCTCCGGCGACGTCGAGGCCGCCGCCGAGTCCGCCGCGCTGGCCCGGCGGCTCTTCCGGCAGCAGCGGCGCCCGGCGTGGGTGGCGCTGGCCGCGGCGGTGGAGTGGCGGGCCAAGCTGCTCCGCGAGCGGCCGTCCCGGCACGCGCTGGCCGCCGCTCGGCGGGCCGGTGCGGCGTGCGCCGGGCACGGGTGGCCGGAGGCCGCCGCCGAGCTGTGGCTGACCGCGGCGCACCGCGCGCGGCAGGCGGGTGCGCCCGGGACCGCGCGCACCCTGCTGCGGCTGGTCACCGGTGCGGTGGAACCGACCGGCTCGGCGCGGCTGCGGCTGCTCGGCCGCGTCGCCGCGGCGCGGCTCGCCGAGCAGTCCGGTGACCTGCCCGGGCTGTTCCGCACGTGCTGGTCGGGGTTGCGGGAGGTCGAAGCCCACGCCGCGGCGCTGGGCGCCTTCGAGCTCCGGGTCCACGTGCTCGGGCTGGCCGAGGAGCTCGGCGAGCTGCTGGTGGGCGCCGCGCTGCGCACCGGCGACCCGCAGTGGGTGCTGCGCTGCGTCGAACGGGCCCGCACGGGCGTGCTGCACCGGCGGTCCCCGGCGCCCGCGGCCGACGCCGGGTTGACCGCCGCGCTGGCCGACCTGCGCGCGGCCGTGGTCGGCACCCGCACCGCCCCGGACCGGCACGCGGAGCACGAGGCGGTCGCGGCGCTGGAGGGGCGGGTCCGCCGCCGCGCGCTCCTGGCCGACGGCGGTGCGCAGGGTTCCGGCGGCCGGTGGTGCCTGGACGAGGTGGTGGACCGGCTCGGTGGCGCGGTGCTGCTGAACCTGTTCGCGCACGGCGACGCGCTGCACGCGCTCGTCGTGGCCGACGGGGAGGTGGCGCTGCACCGGCTCGGTTCGGAGTCGGGCGCGGAGCAGCGGTCCCGGCGGCTGCGGTACTTCCTCGCCCGCCGGGCCGAGCTCGGGGCGCTGCGGTTCAACGACGCGTACCGGGCCGGTGCCAAGCGGATGGCCGCCGAGCTCCAGGCCCAGCTCCTCGGCCCGGTGCTGCCCGCGCTGGCGCGCGGTCGGCCGCTCGTGGTGGTGCCCACCGGGCGGTTGCACGCGCTGCCGTGGGCGGCGCTGCCCGACTGCCGGGGCCGCCCGGTCACGGTCACCCCGTCGCTGCCGGTGTGGTTCCGGGCCGCCCGGGACGCGCGGGCGGCCGATCCCGATGGGGACCAGGTCTGGATCGCCGGTCCCGGGTTGGAGCACGCGGCGCAGGAGGTGGAGTCGTTGCACCGGGCGTCCGGCGGGACGCTGCTCGTCGGACCGGCCGCCACCGCGGCGCGAGCGATGTCCACTGCGGACGGTGCGGCCACCGTGCACATCGCCGCGCACGGCCGGTTCCGCGACGACCGGCCGCTGCTGTCCTGCGTGGACCTCGCCGACGGACCGCTCTACGCCTACGACTTGGACCGGTTGCCGCGCGGTCCGGCAACGGTGGTGCTGTCGGCGTGCGAAGTGGGGCAGTCGGCGGTCCGCCCCGGCGACCAGATCAGCGGGCTGGCCGCCACCCTGCTCGGTCGCGGGACCGCGACGGTCATCGCGAGCGTCGTTCCGGTCCCGGACGAGCGCACCGCCGCGATGATGGAGACGCTGCACTCCGCCCTGCGCCGCGGGACGACGCCCGCCACTGCGTTGGCCGCGGCGCAGGCGGAGCACGGCGAATCCGGCTTCCTCTGCATCGGGTACGGAGGTGAGCGCCGCTAGGACGAGGCGATCGCGGACCGCCGCTCGGCAGGCCCCTCGGGCGAGCGCCCGCGGAAGGCCCGGCCCGGAACCTGTTCCCCGGTTCGCCGGGCGGCGGCAGCCGCGTGCGGCCACTTGCTGCGCAGCTCGCACCGAGGCCACCGGAACCCGTTCGCGTGGCGAGTGCCGCCACGGTCCCGCGGGTGCGATGAACCGCCGCTCCTCCCGGCAGGCCCGGGTGGCGCGGAAACGTTCATCAATCCGCGTGGTCGATGACCATGAGGCCCGACGCCGAGTCGCGGACCCGTGAGCGCGGACCTACGGTCGGGTTCCTCGGTTGGCCGGGGCGCGAACGGAATTCGCGGTTCCGGGCCAAGGACCTCGGTACCGGGAGCGCGGATGCACGAGCTCGCCATCACCCAGAACATCGTCGACACCATCGTGGAGCGCACGGACAGCGCGGAGATCCTCGCCGTCCACATGCGCATCGGCAAGGTCGCCGGCGTCGTTCCGGACGCGGTGCGGTTCTGCTTCGACCTCGTGGCCCAGGGGTCGCCGGTGGCCGGTGCGCGGCTGGAGATCGACGAGCCGCCGGGTCGCGCCCGGTGCCGGACGTGCGCGGACGAGTTCGCGGTCGAGGACCTGGCGGTGCTCTGCTCCTGCGGCAGCACCGAGGTCGCGGTGATCGGCGGCGACGAACTGTCGGTGACGGCCGTGGAGGTGGCGGCGTAGATGTGCGCGACGTGCGGGTGCGACGAGGACGCCCAGGTGCGGATCAGCATCCCCACCGGCCCCTGGCACGCCACCGGCCATCCCGGTCGGCACGACCACGACCACGCGCAGGACGACGCGCTCGGGCCCGACCACGCGCACGATCACGGGCACGGGTCACGAGCGCACGGGCACGGCGAGTGCGGAGACGCGCACATGCACGACCACGCGCACTCCGACCACGCGCACTCCGACCACGCGCACTCCGACCACGTGCGCCACGGGCACGGCGAAGGGGACCACGTCCACCCCGGGCACGAGGACGACTCCCGCGATACCGCCGCTCATGCCGACACCGCTGCCCGAGCCGACGGCGCCGCCCGCGACACCGCCGGCCGCGCCGACGGCGCTGCCCGCGCCGGCACCGCCGCCCGCGCCGGTGGTGCGGCGCTGCGCGTCGAGGGGCGTGCGGGGGTGCCGCCTGCGCGGCACCGCAGGCCTCGGGCGTCGCGCAAGGTGAGCATCGAGCAGGACGTGCTGGCGAAGAACAACGCGCTCGCCGCGGCGAACCGGCGCGACCTCGCCGAGCGCGGTGTGGTGGCGGTGAACCTGATGAGCTCGCCCGGCGCGGGCAAGACCACGCTGCTGGAGCGCACCATCCGCGAGCTCGGCGGGTCCGCGCCGATCGCGGTCGTCGAAGGCGACCAGGAGACGCAGGTCGACGCCGAGCGCATCCGCGCGGCCGGTTGTCCGGTCGTCCAGGTCAACACCGGGTCCGGGTGCCACCTCGACGCCGAGATGCTGGCTCGCGCGGTGGTCGCGCTCGATCCCGGGCCGGGTTCGCTGCTGTTCGTCGAGAACGTCGGCAACCTGGTCTGCCCGGCGCTGTTCGACCTCGGCGAGACCCGCCGGGTGGTGGTGATGTCGGTGCCCGAGGGCGCGGACAAGCCGATCAAGTACCCGCACATGTTCCGCGAGGCGGACCTGGTGCTGATCAACAAGGCCGACCTGCTGCCGCACGTCGACTTCGACCCGGCTCGGTGCGCCGAGCAGGTCAGGCGGCTCAACCCCGGAGCGGAGGTGCTGCTGGTGTCGGCCACCACCGGCGAAGGACTGCCGGAGTGGTTCGGCTGGTTGCGCTCCGGACCGGGCCGCCCGGTCGCGGCGCCGCGCGGTGCCGCCGAGCCGGCGGACGGGTGATCACTGTGGACCAGCGGTGCTGGAGGAGGCGGGAGTTGTGGTGAGGATGGCCAGCCCCGAGCCGGTCGAGGACGTCCCGGACGGATTCGCCGCGGCGCAGTCCGTCGCCGACGCGGTGCTCTACGAGGGCTACCTGCTCTACCCGTACCGGCGGTCGTCCGGCAAGAACAAGGTGCGCTGGCAGTTCGGCGTGCTCGCGCCGCCCGCGTGGGTCCGGGCGCAGGGCCCCGAGCGGCCGAGCGTGTCCGGGTCGGCCGACTCCTGGCGGCAGCGGACCGAGTGCCTGCTCGAAGCCGCCCCGGGCGCCCGGGTCCGGGTGCGGGTGCGGTACCTGCAACCGCAGCACCGGTCGGTGCAGGTTCGCGGGCCCCGCGGTGGGTTCACCGAGGTCGACGCCGCCGACGTCGGCGGCGAGCGGTACCTGACCTTCGACGAGGCCATCCCCCGGGAATGCGACGTCGAGGTGGACGTCGACGCCCTCGCGGCGCAGCCGCACGTCGAGGTGGTCGAGCAGGAGGGCGGCGAGTCCGTCGAAGCCCTCGACGACGACACCCGGATCGTCCGGCGGAGCCTTCCGCTCTCGGCCGCGGTGCGCGTGTCGGTCGCCGACGCGGAGGCCCCGTTCCGGCTGCGGCTGCTGCGCGTGGAGGTCGAGAACGCCGCCGAGGACGTGCCCGCCGGGGTGCCGCGGCCCGAAGCGCTGCGCCGCTCGCTGGTCGCCGCGCACACCCTGATCGGGGTCCGGGGCGGGTCGTTCCTGTCGCTGCTCGACCCGCCGGCCTGGGCATCGGTGGCGGCGCGGCGCTGCGCGAACCTGCACACCTTCCCGGTGCTGGCGGGCGAGGGCGATTCCCGCTCGGTCGTGCTGTCCTCGCCGATCATCCTCTACGACCACCCGGAGGTCGCCCCGGAGAGCCCCGGCGACCTGTTCGACGCCACCGAGATCGACGAGATCCTGTCGCTGCGCACGCTGACCCTCACCGAGGACGAGAAGCGGGAGGCCCGGGCCACCGATCCCCGGGCCGCGGCGATCCTCGACCGGGTCGAGGTGATCCCGAAGGAGGTCTTCTCCCGGCTGCACGGCGCGGTGCGCTCGGTGCGTCCGGTCGAAGCGGACGCCGAGGGCGCCGACGAGCCGCCCTGGTGGTCCCCTGAGGGCGAGGCGGCGGTGTCGCCGGAGTGCGACGCCGTGCTGGTCGACGGCACCCCGGTGGCCCGGGGGTCGCGGGTGCGGCTGCGGCCCCGGCGCAGCGGCGGCGACGTGCACGACATGTTCCTGGCGGGCCGCACCGCGCGGGTCGAGGCGGTGTTCCTCGACGTCGACGACGCCCGGCACCTCGCGGTGGTGCTGGAGGACGACCCGGGCGCCGACCTGCACCGCTGGTACGGCCGCTACCACTACTTCGCGCCGGAGGAGATCGAGCCGCTCGACGGGGCCCCGTCGTGACCGGGCGGACCCTGATCGCGGGCATCGGCAACGTGTTCCTCGGCGACGACGGCTTCGGCGTCGAGGTCGTGCGGCGGATCGACCCGGCGCTGCTGCCCGGCGGCGTGGACGTCGCGGACTTCGGCATCCGCGGCCTGCACCTGGCCTACGAACTCCTCGGTGACCGCTACGGGACGGTCGTGCTGGTCGACGCGGTACCGCTGGACGGTCCACCCGGGACGCTCGCGGTGCTGGAGGTCGATCCCGGCGAGGACCGCGCCGCGGCGGCCGTCGACGCCCACGGCATGACGCCGGACGCGGTGCTGGCGCTGCTGCGCGGGCTCGGCGGCTCGCTGGACCGGGTGGTGGTCGTGGGCTGCCGGCCCGCCGAGCTCGACGAGGGGATGCGGCTGTCCGGACCGGTCGCCGCCGCGGTCGACGACGCGGTGCGCCTGGTCCTCGACGTCGTGGGCGGGGCGGCGGCCTTGCAGACCACCGGGGAGAGCGGAGGGACGCGAGATGACCGAGCGGAACCGGGGCCTCGACGAGGTCCACGTGCTGTGGATCTCGGAAGGCATGAGCTGCGACGGCGACACCGTCTCGGTGACCGCCGCCGCCCAACCGCCGATCGAGGACGTGGTGGCCGGGCTGGTGCCCGGGCTGCCGACCGTCCACCTGCACAACAAGGTGCTGTCGCCGACCGTCGGCGGCGAGGAGTTCCTGGCCCCGTTCCGCGCCGCCGCGCGCGGCGAGCTGGGGCCGTTCATCCTGGTGATCGAGGGTTCGATCCCCAACGAGAAGATCAACGGCGAGGGCTACTGGACCTCGTTCGGCAACGACCCGAGACCGGTCAGCCGCTGACCCTGAACTGGTGGATCGACCGGCTGGCGCCGCAGTCGTGGGCGGCGGTGGCCATCGGCACCTGTGCCACCAACGGCGGCATCCACGCCATGGCGGGCAATCCGACCGGCTGCATGGGTCTGGCCGACTACCTCGGCTGGGACTTCACCTCCAGCGGTGGCCTGCCGATCGTCAACGTCCCGGGCTGCCCGGTGCAGCCGGACAACTTCATGGAGACGCTGACCTGGCTGCTCCACCACGCGGCCGGCTCCGCGCCCCCGCCGCCGCTGGACGAGCTGCTGCGCCCGCAGTGGCTGTTCGGCAAGACCGTGCACGAGGGCTGCGACCGCGCCGGGTACTACGAGCAGGGCGACTTCGCCGGGGACTACAACTCGCCCAAGTGCCAGGTCAAGATCGGCTGCTGGGGACCGGTGGTCAACTGCAACGTCCCCAAGCGCGGCTGGATGGCAGGGCTCGGCGGCTGCCCCAACGTCGGCGGCATCTGCATCGGCTGCACGATGCCCGGTTTCCCGGACAAGTTCATGCCGTTCATGGACATGCCGCCGGGCGGCAGCCTCTCGTCGATGATGGTCAAGCCCTACGGGGCGTTCATCCGGCGGATGCGGGGCATCACCAACAGGACCGTCAACACCGAACCCAAGTGGCGGCACAACCGGGAAGCCCTGACCAGCGGCTTCGACCCGGCCTGGCGTCCCTGACCCCGAGAGGCGACCGCAGAATGACGGCCAAGGAGCAGCAGACCGGCAAGCTCGTGGAGATGTCGTGGGACCCGATCACCCGCATCATCGGCAACCTCGGCATCTACACCAAGATCGATTTCGCCAACCGGCGCGTGGCCGAGTGCCACAGCACGTCGTCGCTGTTCCGCGGTTACTCGATGTTCATGAAGGGCAAGGACCCGCGGGACGCCGGTTTCATCACCAGCCGGATCTGCGGCATCTGCGGGGACAACCACACGACCTGCTCGGTGTACGCGCAGAACATGGCCTACGGCCTCAAACCGCCGCCGATGGCGGAGTGGATCGTCAATCTCGGCGAGGCCGCCGAGTACATGTTCGACCACACGATCTTCCAGGACAACCTGGTGTTCGTGGACTTCTCCGAGGCGATGGTCAAGCAGACCAACCCCTCGGTGCTGGCGCGGGCGGAGAACACCGAGGCGCCCGGTGCGGCGGTGCACGGCAAGCGGACCATCGCCGACATCATGCGCTCGTTCAACCCGTTCGAGGGCGACTTCTACAAGGAGGCGCTGCAGGTCTCGCGGGTGACGCGGGAGATGTTCTGCCTGATGGAGGGCAGGCACGTGCACCCGTCGACGGTCTACCCGGGCGGCGTCGGCACGATGCCGGAGCCGAACCTGGTCACCGACTACCTCACCCGCCTGCTGGGCATCCTTGACTTCGTCAAGAAGTCGGTGGCGATGAACGACGACATCTTCGACTTCTTCTACGAGGCGCTGCCCGGCTACGAGGAGGTCGGCAGGCGCCGGGTGCTGCTCGGCTGCTGGGGCGCCTGGCAGGACCCGTCGGTCTGCGACTACCGCTACGACACGATGACCGACTGGGGCCGGGCGATGTACGTGACGCCGGGCATCGTGGTCGACGGCGAGCTGATCACCACCGACCTGGTGGACATCAACCTCGGGATGCGCATCCTGCTCGGCAGCTCCTTCTACCAGGACTGGGTGAACGAGGACCCGTTCGTCACGCACGACCCGCTGGGCAACCCGGTCGACATGCGGCACCCGTGGAACCAGACGACGTTCCCGGACCCGCAGAAGCGCGACTTCGGCGACAAGTACAGCTGGGTGATGAGCCCGCGCTGGTACGACCGGCGCACCGGCGACCACCTCGCGCTGGACACCGGCGGCGGCCCGTTCGCCCGGCTCTACACCACGGCGTTGGCCGGGATCGTGGACACGCCGTACGTGCGCTCCACCGGTCGCAGCGTGGAGATCTCCCTGCCCAAGAGCGAGAAGCTGCCGGAGATGACGCTGGAGTGGCGCATCCCGCAGTGGTCCAACGCGCTGGAGCGCGACCGCGCCCGGGTCTACTTCGTGGCCTACTCGGCGGCGATGGCGGTGTTCTTCCTGGAACGGGCGATGGAGGGCATCCGCTCCGGCGACACCAAGGTGTTCACCGACTTCGAGGTCCCCGACGAGGCCATCGGCTGCGGGTTCCACGAGGCGGTGCGCGGGGTGCTGTCGCACCACATGGTCATCAAGGACGGCAAGATCGCGAACTACCACCCGTACCCGCCGACGCCGTGGAACGGCAGCCCCCGCGACAGCTTCGGCACGCCGGGCCCCTACGAGGACGCGGTGCAGGACATGCCGATCTTCGAGGAGAACGGCCCGGACGACTTCAAGGGCGTCGACATCATGCGCGCGGTGCGCAGCTTCGACCCCTGCCTGCCCTGCGGCGTGCACATGTACCTGGGCAACGGCCGCAACATCACCCAGCAGCACTCGCCGATGCTGGGCGGCCAGCATGGCTGAGCGGGTCGACGACGCCGGGGTCCGGGAGCGGCTGGCCCGGATCGACGAGCTGCTCGGCCAAGTCGAGCAGGCCCCCGGCCCGGCCGCGCGGATCGCGCTGGACGCGGTGTCGGCGCTGGCCGAGGTCTACGGCGAGGCGCTGGCCCGGGCCGTCGAGCAGGCCGGTGCCGCGCGCGAACCGCTGCTGGCCGACGAACTCGTGGGTCACCTGCTGGTGCTGCACGACCTGCACCCGGACCCGCCGGAGCGGCGGGTCGCCCGGGCGCTGGACGCGCTGCGGCCGGAGCTCGCGGCGCGCGGCGTCGAGGTGGCGCTGCTCGGTGCCGCGGACGGCGTCGCCTCGGTGCGGCTCTCCGGCGGCGGCTGCGGCTGCTCCTCGGCGGAGGCGGAGGAACCGGTGCGCGCGGCGGTGCTGGCCGCGGCACCGGAGCTGGCGGAGGTCCGCTTCGACGGCGCGGCCGAGGCGGCGTTCGTGCCGCTGGACGCGCTGCGGCCCGGGGCGGCCGGATGAGCGCCGGGGCGCTGCGCCGCGCGCTGCACCGGCCTTCCTCGGTCCGGGCCGCGACGGAGCAGCGGTGCGACCTGTGCGCGGCGGGTGTCCTGGCGCGGCACCGGCACGTGCTCGACGAGCGGCGCGACGAGCTGCTGTGCGTCTGCCAGGCGTGCGCGCTGCTGTTCCACCGGGACGCCGCCGGGCGCGGTCACTACCGGCTGGTGCCGGACCGGCACCGCCGGGTGCCGGAGCTCACCGACCTCGGCATCCCGGTGGGCCTGGCCTACTTCGTCGGCCACGACGACGGCACCGCCACCGCGCACTACCCGAGCCCGGCGGGCGCGACCCGGTGGGAGGTCGACCCCGCGACGTGGGAGCGGGTGCGGCAGCGGTGCCCGGAAGTCGCCGGGCTCGCGCCCCGCGTCGAAGCGCTGCTGGTCAACACCGCGCGCGGCGCCCGGGAGCACTGGATCGTGCCGGTCGACACCTGCTACCGGCTGGTGGCGCTGGTGCGGTCGGAGTGGCGCGGGCTCTCCGGCGGCAGCCGGGTGTGGCCCGCGATCGACCGGTTCTTCGCCGACCTCGCCGACGGGCGGGACAGCCCGCTGCGCGGCATCGGCGGCTGAGAGGAGGAGCAGGGATGGGCGAGATCAAGCGGGGCAGGCCCGACGTGCGGATCGACGCCTCGGCCCACGTCGAGGGCGTGGCGCAGGGCAACGCGGAAGGCTCCTACGACGAGCAGCCGGGCCACCACGAGGACGGGACCGCGGACGCCAGGAGGTCGACCGGGGTGAACCCGTCGAAGCACGACGCGGCAAGGCCGGAGATGCCGAACTTGCCACCGGGGTGACGATTTGCGTGGCGGTGCGGGTGGCGGAACCTCCGCGGCCCTCTCGCTCCGGGATCGCCTCCTGATGTACCCACTTCGTACACGGCGTCGGCGCTGTCCTCGCGAGAAGGCCGCGGAGAACCCGCGGCGGTGCGAGCTGCGTGCGCGGGGTAAGGCGGAAGCGGCTTTGCCGCTTGCCTGACGGTGTGTCGGTGTTGGCGAACCGGCGGGCCCTCCTTTTTACTTCAGGTAAGAGCTTTCAGTTTGCTCTTGAATTTTCTTTTGGTTTTTCAACCGTTTTCACGTCTTGGAATGGTGAAGGAGCGGTGTGGTGCGGAAGTTCGGGTTCGTGGTGCTGGTGGTGGCCGCGGCGGGGGCGGCGGTGCTGCTGAAGAAGGAGCTGCCCGCGATGCGGCGGTACCTCCGGATCGAGCGGATGTGATGGCGGGACCACCGGACGGCCCCGGAACCGGTACCGCGCCGACGCCGGTGCGGTACCGGTACTCGGTGCGCGGCGTGGTCCAGGGCGTCGGCTTCCGGCCCTTCGTGCACGCGGTCGCGACCGCGCTCGGGCTGTCCGGATCGGTGCGCAACACCTCCGGCGGCGTGGTCGTCGAGGTGGAGGGCGGCCGGGCCGAGGTGGCCGAGTTCGGCCGCCGGTTGCGCGCGGAACCACCGCCGCTGGCCTCGGTGGAAGAGGTGGAATCCGCCGAGCTGGCGCCGACCGGCGCCACCGGTTTCGCGATCGCGGCCTCGCACCGGGACGCCACCGCCCGCACCCCGGCCGCCCCGGACACCGCGATCTGCGCCGACTGCCTGCGGGAGATGGCCGACCCCGCCGACCGCCGGTACCGGCACCCGTTCATCACCTGCACGAACTGCGGTCCCCGGTTCACCATCATCACCGGTCTGCCCTACGACCGGCCCGCGACGACGATGGCCGGGTTCGAGCTGTGCGCCGCGTGCTCCCACGAGTACGCCGACCCGACCGACCGGCGCTTCCACGCCCAACCCGTCTCCTGCCGCGACTGCGGTCCCCGGCTGGAGTTCGTGGCGGCCGACGGCGGCCGGGTGGTGGGCGACGACGCGGCGGCGGAGGCGGCGCGGCGGCTGCTCGCGGCGGGCGGCGTGCTGGCGGTGAAGGGGATCGGCGGCTACCACCTGGCCTGCGTCGCCACCGACGAGCGCGCGGTGACCGCGCTGCGGGAGCGCAAGCGCCGCGGCGCCAAGCCCTTCGCGGTCATGGTCGCCGACCTCGCGACCGCGCGGGCCGTGGCCGAGCTCGACGATCGGGAGACCGCGCTGCTCACCGGCCCCGCTCGGCCGATCGTGCTGGCCCGCCGCCGACCGGACCCGCCGCTGCCGATCGCGGAGGCGGTCGCCCCCGGCAACCCGGACCTGGGGCTGCTGCTGCCCTACGCGCCGGTGCACCACCTGCTGCACGGGCTGCCCGGCGACCGCCCGATCGAGGCGCTGGTGATGACCTCGGGCAACACCAGCGGCGAACCGCTGGCCGCCGACGACGCCGACGCGCTGCACCGGCTGGCCCCGCTGGTCGACGGCTGGCTGCGGCACGACCGCCCGATCCACGTGCCCTGCGACGATTCGGTGGTCCGGGTGGTCGACGGCGAGGAGCTGGTGCTGCGCCGCTCCCGCGGGTACGCGCCGCTGCCGCTGCGGCTGCCGTTCGAGGTGCCCCCGACGCTCGCCGTCGGCGCCGACCTGAAGAACACCTGCTGCCTGGGTTCCGGCCGGTCGGCCTGGTTCAGCGGGCACATCGGCGACATGGACGACGTCGCCACGCTCACCGCCTTCGGCGCCGCCGAGCGCCACCTCGAACACCTCACCGGGGTGGCGCCGCAGCGGCTGGCCGCCGACGCGCACCCCGAGTACCGCTCGCGGGCGTGGGCGGTGCGCCACGCCGCGGGGCGCCCGGTGCGCTCGGTGCAGCACCACCACGCGCACCTCGCCTCGGTGCTGGCCGACCACGGGCTCGACGGGAGCAGCCCGGTGGTCGGCATCGCCTTCGACGGCACCGGCTACGGCACCGACGGCGCGGTCTGGGGCGGCGAGGTGCTCGTCGGGGACTACCTCGGGTTCCGGCGCTTCGCCCAGCTCGGCTACGTGCCGCTGCCCGGCGGCGACGCGGCGGTGCGGCGGCCGTACCGGATGGCGCTGGCGCACCTGCACGCCGCCGGGATCGCCTGGGACGCCGACCTGCCGCCGGTCGCCGCCTGCCCCGACGCCGAGCGCGGCGCGCTGGCCCACCAGCTCGGCACCGGGCTCGGCTGCGCGCCGACGTCCAGCATGGGCCGGTTGTTCGACGCGGTCAGCGCCCTGCTCGGCGTCCGGCAGGTGGTGGACTTCGAGGCGCAGGCGGCGATCGAGCTGGAAGCGCGGGCGCGGGAGGCGGGCCCCGGCACGCCGACCGGCACCTTCGCGGTGCGCGAGTCCGGCGACCGGCTCGTCGCCGACCCCGCGCCGGTGCTGCGCTCGCTGATCGCCCAGCGGCGCGCGGGAACCCCGGTCGCGGTGTCGGCCCGGCGGTTCCACGACGCGGTGGCCGTGCTGGTCGTGGAGCTCGCGCTGCGGGCCCGCGCCGAGCTCGACCTGGACACCGTCGCGCTCACCGGCGGGGTCTTCCAGAACGCGCTGCTGCTCGGCACCACCGGCCGGGCCCTGCGCGCGGCGGGTTTCACCGTCCTGCGGCACCGCGGGACACCACCTGGTGATGGCGGGCTGGCGTTGGGCCAGCTCCTGGTCGCGGCAGCGACGGACAACGGAAGGGGATGAGGCCGGTGTGCCTCGCGGTACCGGGCAAGGTCGTCCAGCTCTGGGAGCGGGACGGCACCCTGATGGCCGATGTGGACTTCGGCGGGGTGCGCAAGCAGGTGTGCCTGCAATACCTGCCGGAAGTGGTGGTCGGTGACTACGTGATCGTCCACGTCGGATTCGCGATCCAGCACCTCGACGAGAAGTCCGCGCTGGAGACGCTGGCGGCCTTCCAGGAGCTCGGGCTGCTGGAGGAGGAGTTCGCCGATCCCTTCGCCGACGGCGGCGGCGCCCAGGACCTCCCGCCACCCCGAACGACGACCGAGGAGATGGGATCGTGAAGTACCTCGACGAATTCAGCGACCCCGAGCTGGCGGGCCGCCTGTTCGACCGCATCCGCGCCATCACCACGCGCCCGTGGGCGCTGATGGAGGTCTGCGGCGGCCAGACGCACTCGATCATCCGCCACGGCATCGACCAACTGCTGCCCGAGGGCATCGAGATGATCCACGGGCCCGGCTGTCCGGTGTGCGTGACGCCGCTGGAGGTCATCGACAAGGCGCTGGAGATCGCCTCCCGCCCGGAGGTCATCTTCTGCTCCTTCGGTGACATGCTGCGGGTGCCGGGCAGCGACCGGGACCTGTTCCGGGTCAAGGGCGACGGCGGTGACGTCCGCGTCGTCTACTCCCCGCTGGACGCGCTGGCCCTGGCCCAGCAGCACCCCGACCGCGAGGTCGTGTTCTTCGGCATCGGCTTCGAGACCACCGCGCCGGCCAACGCGATGGCCGTGCACCAGGCGAAGAAGCTCGGGGTGCGGAACTTCTCGCTGCTGGTCTCGCACGTGCTGGTGCCCCCGGCGATCGCGGCCATCATGGAGTCGCCGAGCTGCCGGGTGCAGGGCTTCCTCGCCGCCGGGCACGTGTGCAGCGTGATGGGCACCGAGGAGTACCCCGAGCTGGCCCGCCGCTACCGGGTGCCGATCGTGGTCACCGGGTTCGAACCGCTGGACATCCTCGAAGGCGTCCGCCGGACCGTCGAGCAGCTCGAAGCCGGGCGGCACGAGGTCGACAACGCCTACACCCGCGCGGTGCCGCCGGAGGGCAACCCCGCCGCCAAGGCCATGCTGCGGGACGTCTTCGAGGTGACCGACCGGGCCTGGCGCGGCATCGGCGAGATCCCGCGCAGCGGATGGCGGTTGGCCGCCGACTACCGGGAGTTCGACGCCGAGTTCCGGTTCGACGTCGCCGACCTGCGCACCGCCGAATCGGCGCTGTGCCGCTCCGGCGAGGTGCTGCAAGGGCTGATCAAACCGCACGAGTGCGCGGCCTTCGGCGTCGAGTGCCACCCGCGCAACCCGCTCGGCGCCACCATGGTCTCTTCGGAAGGCGCCTGCGCGGCCTACTACCAGTACCGGCGACTGGAGCTGCAGGAGGTGGCGCAGCGTGGCTGAGACGACCGACCTCGCGGCCTGGACCTGCCCGCTGCCGCTGCGGGACTCCCCGACGATCGTGATGGGCCACGGCGGTGGTGGCGCGATGTCCGCCGAACTCGTCGAGCACCTGTTCCTGCCCGCCTACTCCGACGCGGCCCCCGGCGAGCTCACCGACTCCGCGGTGCTGCCCGCCGGGCCCGCCCGGATCGCCTTCAGCACCGACTCCTACGTGGTGAAACCGCTGTTCTTCCCCGGCGGGTCGATCGGCGACCTCGCCGTCAACGGCACGGTCAACGACCTCGCCATGTCCGGCGCGGTGCCGCTCTACCTGTCCACCGCGTTCATCCTGGAGGAGGGCACCGCGCTGGACGAGCTCGGCATGGTCGCCACCGCGCTCGGCGACGCCGCCCGCGCCGCGGGCGTGCGGCTGGTCACCGGCGACACCAAGGTCGTCGACGCCGGGCACGGCGACGGCATCTTCGTCAACACCGCGGGGGTCGGGCTCGTCGCCGACGGCGTCGACATCCGGCCCTCCCGCGCCCGACCCGGGGACGCGGTGCTGGTCAGCGGCGACATCGGGGTGCACGGCGTGGCGGTGCTGAGCTGCCGCGAAGGGCTGGAGTTCGGCACCGCGGTGGAAAGCGACACCGCACCGCTGCACGACCTGGTCGCCACCGCCCTGGCCACCGGCGCCGACGTGCACGTGCTGCGCGACCCCACCCGGGGCGGGCTCGCCGCCTCGCTCAACGAGATCGCCGCGGCCGCCGGGGTCGGCGTCGAGATCGCCGAGCGCGACGTGCCGGTCCCGCCCGAGGTGGCCGACGCGTGCAGCATCCTCGGCCTCGACCCCTTCTACAGCGCCAACGAGGGCAAGCTCGTCGCCGTCGTACCGCCCGAGGACGCCGACCGGGTGCTCGAAGCCATGCGCGCCCACCCGCGCGGCACCCGGGCCGCCCGCATCGGCACCGTCGTGGCCGACCACGCGGGCATGGTGGTGGCCAGGACCGGGCTCGGCGCCAGCAGGGTGGTGGATCTACCACCAGGAGAACAACTCCCCCGGATTTGTTGATTTCGGTGTGGTGGTCCTTTTGCGGTGCGGTGCGGGTGGCGGGTTCTCAGCGGCCTTCTCGCTCCGGGCGCCCCTTCTCATGGATGCCAATTACACAGCGGCGGGGCGTCCTCGCAAGAAGGCCGCTGAGAACCCGCGGCGGTGCCGGTTGCTTGGGTGGGGCAAGGCGGAAGCGGCTGCGCCGCTTGCCTGACGGTGGTTCCGTTCGGCGCGTGCGGTGCGTTGCGGTGTGTTGCGTTCCGGGGTTCGGGTGGGTGCGCTTCAGCCGTTCAGGCGGGAGTGACGAGGTGAGGGGCACCCTGTACCGCGCTACTTGGTACAGGGCCCCTCACCTGGTGTCCGAACGGGTGACGGGTTCAGGCGCAGAGGCAGAACGGGTGGCCGTCGGGGTCGGCGTAGACGCGGAAGGTGGCGTCGGCCTGGTCCGGGGGTTGGGGGAGCTGGGTCGCTCCGGCGGCGAGGGCGCGCTCGTGGCCGGTGTCGAGGTCGTCGACCCGGACGTCCACGTGCGCCATCTGCGGGACCTCGGGGCTCGGCCAGGTGGACGGGCGGTAGTGCGGGTCGCGCTGGAAGGCCAGCCGGACGCCGCCCTCCGGGTGGGCGAGCTCGACCCAGTCGGCGTCGGACTCCGGCTCGTCGATCTCCCAGCCCAGCAGGCGGCCGTAGAACCCGGCGAGCCGGTGCGGATCGGGGCAGTCGAGGGCGAAGGCGATCACGTTCAGCGCGGACATGGCGTCCTCCTGTCGTCGGCCGGAGCGCTGTCCGACCCTCCGGTAACCACTGAATGGTGATGAGGAGTTACTAACTGGTGATCGGAGTATGCCGGTTACCGCACTCGGGGGCAACCCCCGGGGGCTTACGATGGGGTGCGTGAACAGCAGAGCTGTCGCTCCGCAAGTCGACGGGCCCGGCGTCCTCGGACTCGACGTCGAACGCGATGTCGAACTCGTCCTGGCCTTCCTGAACACCCGCGACGTGGACCGGGGCACCGACGTCCTGTCGGACCCCGAGCAGTGGCGCCGGTGGTGCGCGAACCGGCGGATCGGCGAGGCCCCCGAGGTCCGCACCGCCCACGCGTACCGGGACGCGATGCGGGCCGCGGTCGCCGACGGGGCGCTGTCCGAGGTGGTCGTCGACCGGCCGTGGGCCGTCGAGGTCGAGCTGCGCCACGGCGTGCCCGTGCTGGTGGGCACCGACGCGCTCGGCGAGGTGCTGGCCGCCGCGACCGGGCTCGTCCGCACCGGGCACTGGAGCCGGATCAAGATCTGCCCCGCCGACGACTGCCTGTGGGCGTTCTACGACCGCTCCCGGAACCGCTCCCGCACCTGGTGCTCGATGCGCATCTGCGGGAACCGGGAGAAGGCGCGCTCCTGGCGCGAACGCCACACCGCCGAGCCCCCCGCGGTCCAGGTCGCCCCCGGGAGCTGACCCGAAGTTCACCGGAACGGGTCCTGAGAGTGAGGGGCACCCTTGCCCGAGTGCCCGGGACGAGGGTGCCCCTCACCTGGCCAACGTTCACCCGGTCGTGCAGCGGGGTCAGAGCAGGACGTGGGAGATGGTGTGGATGATCAGCCCGGCCAGCGCGCCGACGACGGTGCCGTTGATCCGGATGAACTGGAGGTCCCGGCCCACCTGGAGCTCGATCTTGCGCGAGGTCTCCTCGGCGTCCCAGCGCTCCACCGTGTCGCTGATCAACCCGGTCAGCTCGCCGCGGTAGTTGTTCACCACGTAGACCACGGCGCCCTCCACCCAGCCGTCGACCTTGGCGCGCAGCTCCGGCTCGTCGACCAGCCGGCGGCCCAGCGAGCGCAGCCCGTCGCGGACCCGCACGCGCAGCTCGCTGGAGGGGTCCTCGGCCGCGTCGAGCAGCATCTTCTTCGCGGTGCCCCAGGCCGCGGCGACGAGGTTCTGCACCTCGGGGTGGGCCAGCACCTGCTGCTGGATCTGGTCGGCCTTGGCCATCGTCTTCGGGTCGTGCTGGAGGTCGTCGGCGAACTCGACGAGGAACCGGTCGACGGCCTGGCGCATCGGGTGCTCGGGATCGGTCTTGACCGCCCACGCGAACGACAGCACCTCGGCGTAGATCTTGTCCGCCACCAGCGAGTCGAAGAACCTCGGCGACCAGGTCGGGGCGCGCTGGCTCACCACCCGCAGCACGGTGTCGTGGTTGTCCCGCACCCAGTCGTAGGCGCGGTCGCAGACCAGGTCGACGAGCTTGTGGTGCGAGCCGTCGGCGAACACCTGCGCGAGGATGCGCCCCAGCGGCGGGCCCCACGGCCGGTCCAGCACCTTCCGGACGAGCGCCTGCTCCAGCACCGCCTGCACGTCGTCGTCGCGCAGCACCCGCACCGCGCCCCGGGTGGCGGCGGCGAGCTCGGAGGTGACCCGCTCGGCGTGCTCCGGCACCGCGATCCAGGACCCGACCCGCTTGCCGACCTCGGCGTTGCCCAGCTTGTCCCGGATGACCTGCTCGGACAGGAAGTTGGTGCCGACGAAATCACCCAGCGTGCGTCCGATCGCGTCCTTGCGGGTCGGGATGATCGCGGTGTGCGGGATGGGCAGGCCCAGCGGGCGGCGGAACAGCGCGGTGACCGCGAACCAGTCCGCGAGCGCACCCACCATCCCCGCCTCGGCCGCGGCCCGGACGAAACCCACCCACGGCGGGGCGCCCGCGTTCTCGTACCAGCGGGTGATCGCGTAGATCGCGGTGGCGGCCAGCAGGAGCCCGCCGGCCACCCCCTTCATCCGCCGCAGCGCGCGACGCTTGTCCCGGTCGGGATCCGCAGTGGAGTGCACGTCGACGATTGTGCCAACGCCGCGGGTGATCAGGTCGGGCCTCGCCGTCCGGCCAGGTCGTCGACTACCCTCGCCGATCGTGCGAACACCTGCCCTCACCACCCGGCTGCGCCCGTTCACCTCGACGATCTTCGCCGAGATCACCGAACTCGCCCGGCGCACCGGTGCGGTCAACCTCGGGCAGGGCTTCCCGGACACCGACGGGCCCGCCGGGATGCTGCGGGTCGCCCAGGAGGCCATCGGCCGCGGCGTGAACCAGTACCCGCCCGGCGCGGGTGAGCCGGACCTGCGCGCCGCGATCGCCGAGCACCGCCGCGACCGCTACGGCATCGAGCACGATCCCGAGGGGGAAGTGCTGGTCACGGTGGGTGCCACCGAGGCGCTGACCGCCGCGATGCTCGCCCTGGTGGAGCCGGGCGACGAGGTGGTGCTCGTCGAGCCCTACTACGACTCCTACCCGGTGGCCGTGGCGATGGCCGGGGGCGTGCGGCGCACCGCGGCCCTGCGGCAGGGGCCGGACCACCGCTTCGAGCTCGACCTCGACTCGCTGCGCGCGGCCGTGGGCCCGCGGACCCGCGCGCTGGTGCTCAACTCGCCGCACAACCCGACCGGCACCGTCTTCACCGACGCCGAGCTGGCCGCCATCGCGGAGGTCTGCCGCGAGCACGACGTGATCGCCATCACCGACGAGGTCTACGAGCACCTCCTCTACGACGGCCGCGAGCACCACCCGCTCGCCGCGCTGCCCGGCATGGCCGAGCGGACCCTGTCGATCTCCAGCGTCGGCAAGAGCTTCAGCGCCACCGGCTGGAAGATCGGCTGGGTCTGCGGTCCGGCCGAGCTGGTGGCGGCCGTGCGCGCGGCCAAGCAGTTCCTCACCTTCGTCGGCGGAGCGCCGTTCCAGCCCGCCGTCGCGCACGCGCTGCGCCACGAGCGGCCCTGGGTCGAGGAGCTGCGCTCCGACCTCCAGCGCAAGCGCGACCACCTCGCCGCCGGGCTCGCCGACGCCGGGTTCGACGTGCTGGCCAGCGAGGGCACCTACTTCATCTGCACCGACGTCCGGCCGCTCGGCTTCGACGACGGCGCCGAGTTCTGCCGCGCGCTGCCCGAGCGCGTCGGCGTCGCCGCCATCCCCGTGCAGGTCTTCTGCGACGACCCGGCGGGCACCCGCCACCTGGTGCGCTTCGCCTTCTGCAAGCGGGACGAGGTCCTCGACGAGGCCGTCCAGCGTCTCCGCAAGCTCCGCTGACCCCGGCTGCTCGCCGGGGGTGGACGGCCGTGGTCGCCGTCGGGCGCGTCCGCACCCGCGGGTGTACTGAGTGAGGGGCACCTTCATCCGGGTATGCCGGTTGAAGGTGCCCCTCACCTGCCGTTCGGGGTGCAAGCTGCGTGCTTGCAGGAGCTAGCACTCGGGGTTATCGTGGTGGGTGGGACCGGAGAGGTGAACGTCGATGGGGCGCGTGGACGAGTCCGTCAACAAGGCCGTGAACCAGGCGGTCAGCGACCTCGGCGGGTACATCCGGCAACAACGGAACAACGCCCAGATCTCGCTGCGGCAGCTGGCCAAGCTCGCCGGCGTGTCGAACCCGTACCTGAGCCAGGTGGAGCGGGGTCTGCGCAAGCCGAGCGCGGAGATCCTGCAGCAGATCGCCAAGGGGCTCCGGATCTCCGCCGAGGCGCTCTACGTGCAGGCCGGGATTCTGGAGAGCCGCGAGGCCGGTCCGGTGGTGGAGGCCATCCGCGCCGACGCGGACCTCAGCGAGCGGCAGAAACAAGTGCTTCTGGACATCTACGCCTCGTTCCGTCGCGAACGCGACGCCGACGGGGAGACCGAGGAGTGATCGCGATGCCGGGATTCAAGACCGAGGACGTCACCAAGGTCCGCGAGCAGGCCCAGCAGGCCGTCGGCGGAGCCGTCGAGCAGGCGCGCACGCCGCTGCTCGCCGCGCTGGGCGCCGGTGACCTCGCCGCCCAGACGCTGCTGGACGCGGTGCAGAAGGTCCGCACCCAGCTCAACGAGCGGGCCGAGGCGGCGCAGCGGGACCTGCCCACCGACCTGGGCGAGCTGCGCGGCCGGCTCGACCCGGCCGAGCTGCGCAAGCGGGTCGACAGCTACACCCGGTCGGCGCGGGAGCTCTACGACTACCTGGCCGAGCGCGGCGGCGAGACGCTGGACCGCATCCAGGCGCAGCCGCAGGTCAAGGTCGCGCAGGACAAGGTGCAGGACACCGCCGAGGACGTCCGCGACGTGGCCGACGACGTGCTGGGCAAGGTCACCCGCAACACCCGCTCGGCCGGTGAGAAGGCGGCGCGGCAGACGGAAGAGGCCGCCGCGGAGGCCGCGGAGAAGGTGCAGGAGGCGGGCGCCAAGGCGGCGTCGAGCACCCGCAGCACCGCGCGCAAGGCGGCGAACAAGACCGAGTCGGCGCGCGGCTCCGCGTCGGAGGGCTGACGGGTGCCCCTCCGTTCGGCGACCACGTAGGCTGGGCGCCGTGGAGCTGGCGAATTGGATCATGCTGATTCTCTGGGCCGCTGGCTGGCCGGTCGGGGCGTTCGCGTTCGTGCACGCGGCGATGCAGCGCGCCGACGCGTACACCGCGGCCGACAAGATGTCCAAGCCCGCGTGGCTGGGCATCACCGGCGGCGGCCTGCTGGTGCTGATCGTGTTCCAGGGGCCGGGCACGCTGTTCTGGATCGCCGGGCTGGTCGCCGCGCTCGTCTACATCGTCGACGTCCGGCCCAAGGTCAAGGAGGTTCAGCGCGGGGGCTCCTGGTAGTGGGCGCGCGCTGGGTGGCCCGCGGGCGGGGCGCGCCGGTGACGCTGGTCGTCCCCGGGCTGGGTGCCACGGAGGGCGAGGCCCGCATCCCCGCGTCCGGGCTGCCCGGCACCCGCGTGGTGGTCACCCTGCCGGGGCACGGCAGCGCCCAGGACGCGCCGGAGGGCTACTGGGACTACGGCACCATCGCCGCCGACGTCCGCGCCGTCGCCGACGAGGTGGGGGCGACCCGGGCGGTCGGCGTCTCGCTCGGCGCCGGGGCGTTGACCAGGATCGCCGCCGAGGACCCCGACCGCTTCGAGCGGCTCGCCCTGCTGCTGCCCGCCGCCCTGGACCGGCCGCGCGGTGCGACGGCCACCGCGGCCTACGCCCGGCTGGCCGAGGCCGTGGACCGCGCCGGGACCGACGGCGGGCGACGGCTGCGCGAGGTGCTGGCCGCCGAGGTGCCGGACGGCGTGTCCGTCGGCGACCACGTCGAGCGCCGGGCCGAGGCGCTGCTGCGGCTCGGCGCCGCGCTGCGCGAACTCCCCGACCGGGCGCCGCTGGCCGACGCCGCCGCGCTCGCCGAGGTCGGCGCCGAGGTGCTGGTCGTCGGCGCGACGGAGGACCCGCTGCACCCGGCCGAGGTCGCCGAGGCGGTGGCCGGGGCGTTCCCCCGGGCCGGGCTGGAGCTGCTGCCCTCGATGGCGCCGATGCTGACCCACCGCGCCCGGATGCGCGCCCTGCTGACCGGCTGGGCTGAGTAGGGTTCGGCGCATGGCTGTTGACTGGTCCGCCGCGGCGGGGACCCTCGCGGTCGCCCCGGCGCTGGAACACCCGGAACTGCTCGCCGATCCGGTCGCCGACGCGGTGCGCGCGCTCGACGACGACCGGATCGGGGTCGTCGCGATCGATCCCGGGCTCGCCGACACCGCCGCGTTCTGCGCCGAGTACGGCTCGCCGCTGGAGCTGTCGGCGAACTGCGTGGTGGTCGCGGGCAAGCGCGGTGGCGAGGTGCGCTACGCCGCGTGCCTCGTGCTGGCCACCACCCGCGTCGACGTCAACGGCGTGGTGAAGCGGCGGCTCGACGTCCGCAAGGCCTCGTTCGCGCCGATGGACGACGCGGTGCGGCTGACCGGCATGGAGTACGGCGGCATCACCCCGTTCGGGCTGCCCGGGGACTGGCCGCTGCTGGTCGACCCCGCCGTGGTCGCCGCCCCCGCCGTGGTGGTGGGCAGCGGGCTGCGGCGCGGCAAGCTCATCGCCGCCGGATCGGTGCTGGCCGACCTCCCCGGCGCGGAGGTCGCCGAATCCCTGGGTCGCTGACCGGCCGCTGATCGTCCACACCCGACATGCGTCCGCCGCGCGGACCACCGACCCCCGGTTTCTCCGAGGCGGCGCCGAACTCGCCGGACGAGCGTCCTACCAGGACACTCGTGGGTGCGGCGTCGTCGACGGGGGGAAGCGCGATGGGCGTGCCTGGACCGGTCTGGGCGGTGACGGTCGCCGGAATCGCCGCCCTGCTGCTGTTCGACTACTTCTTCCACGTGCGCAAGGCGCACACCCCCGCGCTGCGGGAGGCCGCCGTGTGGTCGGCCGGTTACGTGGGGGTCGCGCTCCTGTTCGGCGTCGGGGTGTGGTTCTTCGGCGGCACGGTGATGGGGACGGAGTACTTCGCCGGGTACGTCACGGAGAAGGCGCTGTCCGTCGACAACCTGTTCGTGTTCCTCATCATCATCGGCAGCTTCCACGTCCCGCGCCCGGACCAGCAGAAGGTGCTGCTGTTCGGCATCACGTTCTCGCTGCTGGCGCGCACGGCGTTCATCTTCCTGGGCGCCACCCTGATCAACACCTTCGCCTGGGTGTTCTACCTCTTCGGGCTGGTCCTGCTGCTCACCGCGGGGAACCTGCTCAGACCCGAGGGGACCGAGGGGCGCACGGCCGACAACACCGTCGTCCGGATCGTCCAGCGGCTGTTCCCCACCTCGGACACCTTCGACGGGGACAAGCTGTTCACCACCGTGGACGGCAAGCGGGTGCTGACCCCGATGCTGCTGGTGATGGTCGCGATCGGCGGCACCGACATCCTCTTCGCCCTGGACTCGATCCCGGCGATCTTCGGCCTGACCCAGAACGTGTACCTGGTGTTCACCGCCACCGCGTTCTCCCTGCTGGGGCTGCGGCAGCTCTACTTCCTCATCGACGGGCTGCTGGACCGGCTCGTCTACCTCTCCTACGGCTTGGCCGCGATCCTCGCCTTCATCGGGGTCAAGCTGATCCTGCACGCGCTGCACGAGAACAACGTGCCGTTCATCAACGGCGGCGAACCCGTCCACGTCATCGAGATCAGCACCGGCCTCTCGCTGGGCGTGATCATCGGCGCGCTGCTCATCACCGTCCTCGCCTCGCTGTTCAGCGCGAAGGGCAAGGCCCAGAACGTCGTCGCGGCGGCGCGGCGGCACGCCGCCGAGTACCTCGACGAGAGCGACGAGGCCGACGCCGCCGCCCAGGAGCGGACCTTCCGCAAGATGCTCGCCGAGGAGCAGCAGATGCGGGAGCTCCCCGAGAAGTACCGCGCCCGGATCCGGGAGCAGCGGCAGCTGATGGACCTGCTCCGCGCCGCCCACGACAAGCACGAGCGCTGACGGGCGCGCGGGCGGCGCGGGTTTTCTTCTGAAATGCGGCGGAGCCGCATGCGGTGGGGCCGTCAGCTTGCACCGCGGCCCGTGCTCGGACGTGACCGCTGAGGTTCCGCCACCCGCACCGCCACGCAAGCCCCCTGAAAGCGCGTCCTCAGAAGACGACGGTGCGTCCGCCGTGGACGAGCACGCGGTGCTCCAGGTGGTAGCGCAGGCCGCGGGCCAGCACGACCTTCTCGATGTCGCGTCCCTTGCGGACCATGTCGGCCACCGCGTCGCCGTGGTCGACGCGGGTCACGTCCTGCTCGATGATCGGTCCGGCGTCGAGTTCGGCGGTGACGTAGTGGCAGGTCGCGCCGACCAGCTTGACGCCGCGCTCGTGGGCCTGGTGGTAGGGGCGGGCACCGGCGAACGAGGGCAGGAAGCTGTGGTGGATGTTGATCGCCCGCCCGGACCACGCCGCGCACAGCTCCGGCGGCAGGACCTGCATGAACCGGGCGAGCACGATCGCGTCCGGGTCGTGCTCGTCGACCAGGCCGCGGACCTGCTCGAAGGCCGCCGCCTTGGACTCCGGGTCGGTGCCGAACGGCACGTGGTGGAAGGGCACGCCGTGCGCCTCGGTGATCGGGCCGAGGCGCGGGTGGTTGCCGATCACCGCGCGCAGGTCGAGGTCGAGCTCCCCGGAAGAGACGCGGCCGAGCAGGTCGTGCAGGCAGTGACCGTCCTTGGACACCAGGAACACCGCGCGCGGCGGCTCGCCGGTGTCGGACACCCGCCAGGAGCCGCCGAGCTCGTCGGCGACCGCGCCGAAGCGCTCCCGCAGCTCCTCGACGCCGAACGGCAGCGAGTCCGCCCGCACCACCTGGCGGGTGAAGAACCAGCCGGTGTCCGGGTCGGTGTGGTAGCCCGCCTCGACGATCCAGCCGCCGTGCTCGGCGAGGAAACCCGCGATGCGGGCGACGATGCCGGTGCGGTCCGGGCAGCCCAGGGTGAGGACGAAGCGGCGGTCGGGGTTGGTCACGACCCGGCATCCTCCCAGGTCGCGAGGGGCGCGCGCGGCCCGGGGCCGGTCGCTGAGGTCTGGCTCACCGACCGGCGGCAAGGCCGGCGAGGGCGCGATCGCCGGTGATCACCGCGCCGCTGGGCCGGCCCCACACCTGCCGGTAGAGCGCGTCGGCGGTGCCCGCGACGGTGGCGTCGACGTCCAGCGCCGCGTCGGTGGTCTCGCCGACGGTCGGCCGCAACCCGGGCTGGTAGGCCACCGACCAGGTCCGGCCCGCGTCGGCGGCGTGGTAGACGACCCGCCCCGAGCCGGTGCCCGCGGACCAGTCGCCCAGCGGCAGCAGCAGCGCGAGCATCTCGTCGATGCCGTCGGCGGCCAGGTCCGGCGTGAAGATCAGCTCGGGCGCGCTGGTGCGCGCGGCCTCGACGTCGAGCCGGTGCACGGCCGTCTCGTGCGCCATCCGCCGGGCCCAGCTCGTCGCCGAGCCGTCCGGGAAGAACGCCCACACCGGGTCGCCCGCCGCGGTCGACAGCGCCTCGACCAGGTGGCGGAGCCGCTCGTCCTGCCAGGCCAGCGCCTCGTCGAAGTCCTCGGGCGGGCGCGGCGGGCTGGGCCGTTCGGCGGCCGGGTCGAGTTCGAGGGCCAGCCCGGCCATCGCGTACACCCGGCCCAGGTGCCGGACCAGCTTCCGCACGTCCCAGCCCGGGCAGGTCGGCACCGCGGCGTCCGGACCGGCCGCGACCGCGGCGGTGCGCAGCGCGGCGGCCTGCTCCCGCACGGCGTTGAGGTGGAATTCGCTCGCCATGCCCGGAGTCTAGGAGGCGCCGGCAAGAGGGCGCGGCTGATCGAACTCAGGGGGCCACCGCGGACCAGTCCACGGTGAGCTCGCCGAGCCGCCAGCGCCGGTGCCGGTCGCGGACCGGCCAGCCCAGCGCGGCGAACCGGCGCACCGCCTCGGCCCACCGCGCGCGGGGGCCGAACGGGGCCAGCGGCGCCGCCTTCGCCCAGCAGTCGTCGAGCGCGGCGAGCAGCTCGTGCACCGGCTGGCCGTCGACGTTGCGGTGGATCAGCGTCTTGGGCAGCCGCTCCGCGAGGTCCGAGGGGCGTTCCAGGTCGGCGGGCAGGCAGGACAGCGTGAAGGTGCGCGGTCCCTCCCGGTCGAGGGTCACCCAGCAGCAGCGCCTGCCGATCTCGTCGCAGGTGCCCTCCACGAGCAGGCCGTCCGGGGCGAGCCGCGCGCGCAGCTCGTCCCAGGTCCGCCACGCCTCCGGCTCGGTGTACTGGCGCAGCACGTTGAACGCCCGCACCAGCACCGGGCCGCGCGCCCCGGCGACCCCGGCGGCCAGCCCGGCCAGCTCGAAACCGCCGCGCCGGAACTCCAGCGCGGGTGGCTCGGCGACCCGCTTGCCCGCCGCCACCCGATCCGGGTCGATCTCCAGGCCCACCACCCGCAGGTCCGGGCGCACCGGGCGCAGCCGCGACGCGAACTCCACCGTGGTCACCGGGGTGGCGCCGTAGCCGAGGTCGACCACCACCGGTTCCGCGGCGCGGCGCAGCGCCCCGGCCACCCACGGGGTGCCGGTGATCCAGCGGTCGACGCGGCGCAACCGGTTCGGGTTCGTCGTCCCCCGGGTGGGCATCCCCAGCGCGCGGGCGCGACCGGCGGCCAGCCGGGGCGCCCGCTTCTTCGGCGCGGAGCTCATCCGCGGCGGGCGAGCCATTCGCCGGTGAACTGCTCCTCGGCCGCGAGCAGCTTCTGCACCTGGTCGGCGACGAGGTCCTCCAGCTTGCCGCCCACCAGCGGCACGCCCACCCGGACGGTTCCGGACACGACGAACTCGCTGATCTCGGTGCCCACCGGCTCGTCCAGGTCGCGCAGCCACATCGAACCCGCGATGGTGCACGGCACCCCGGCGATCTCGGCGGCCACCTCGCCGGTGTAGTGCTCGTCGTCCTGCCGCCGCCACGACTCGCTGCGGTCGATGACCAGGTCGCCGCCGACCACCGAGCGCGCGAGCTGCGGCAGCGCGTCGGAGCGCACGCCGTGCCGGATCTGGTACCGCACGCCGCCGTCCGGAGTGGAGACGTGCTCCACCAGCTCGGCGTGCGCGCCGCCGAGGGTGCGCAGCCGGTCGGTGAGGTAGTCGACGTCGATCAACGCCTGGTGCACCGCGGACGCGCTCCATTCGGAGGTGCTGCGGTGCTCGATGCGGCGGGCCATGCCCGGGAGGTTACCGTTGGCCACTGTGAACCCCTCGACGTCCGGTGCTCGGGCCCAGCGCGGTGACGTGCCGCTGCCCGGTGAGCACCCCGCCGCCGACGTGCCGCTGGCCGGTTGCACCACGCTGCGGCTGGGCGGTCCGGCGACGGGCCTGGTGGTCGCCGAGCGGCCCGACGAGCTCACCGCCGCGGTCTCGGCCGCGGACGCGGGCGGGCACCGGTTGCTCGTGCTCGGCGGCGGGTCGAACCTCGTCGTCTCCGATGCGGGCTTCGCCGGGCACGTGGTGCGCATCGCCACCCGCGGGCGGCAGTACGACAGCGTCGGCGACGGCCTGGTGCAGCTCACCGCCGAGGCGGGGGAGGACTGGGACGAGGTGGTCGCCGACACCGTCCGGCAGGGGCTCGGCGGGCTGGAGTGCCTGTCCGGCATCCCGGGGCTGACCGGGGCGACGCCGGTGCAGAACGTCGGCGCCTACGGCGTGGAGGTCTCCGAGCTGCTGGTGTCGGTGGATCTGCTGGACCGGGCGACCGGCCGGGTGCGCACCGTCGCCGCCGCGGACCTGGGGCTGGTGTACCGGGGCAGCGTGCTCAAGGGCAGCGACGCGGCCGTGGTGCTGCGGGCGCGGTTCCTGCTGCGCGACGGCGGGAAGTCGCACCCGATCCGCTACGCCGAGCTGGCCCGCGCGCTGGGCGTGGAACCGGGGGAGCGGGTCGGCGTGGCCGAGGCGCGGGAGGCGGTGCTCGGCCTGCGCCGGGGCAAGGGCATGGTGCTCGACCCGGCCGATCACGACACCTGGAGCGCGGGGTCGTTCTTCACCAACCCGCTGGTCCCGGCCGAGGAGCTGCCCGGCGTGCTGACCCGGATCGAGGAGCGCGTCGGCGCCGACGTGCGCATCCCGCGCTACCCGGCGGAGGACGGCGCGACCAAGCTGTCCGCGGCGTGGCTGATCGAGCGGGCCGGGTTCGGCAAGGGGCACCCGGGGCCGGGCGGCCGGGTCGGACTGTCCACCAAGCACACCCTGGCGCTCACCAACCGGGGGACCGGCACGACGCGTGACCTGCTCCTTCTCGCGCGTGAAGTCCGCGATGGGGTGCGCGCGGCCTTCGGCGTGTCGCTGGCCCCGGAACCGGTTCTCGTGGACTGTGCCCTGTAGGAGCTGAGCCCGCCCCACCGGCCGTTGGGGTGACGCTTAGTGACGAACACGTCACCCTGAGTGTTAAATGGTGTAGGTGGAGGGGGCCACCATGCTGAGCATCAGGGAACTTCGCGACCGCGCAGTCATCCGCCCCGTCAAGCGGGCGGTGGAGGACCAACTGCTCGATCTCCCCGGCGTCACCATCGTCGACATCGGGGAGAAGCTCCGCGCCGGACGCCGCACCGGTGAACAGGTCATCGTGGTGTCGGTCATGCGCAAGAAGCCCGCCGACGAGCTGCGTCCCGGCACCCGGATCCCGCACCACATCCTCGGCATCCCGACCGACGTGGTCGAGGAGCAGCCCGTGCTGGAGCACATCCACCGCGGCTCCCAGGAGAACCTCGCGCCGCGGCTGCGCCGGCTGCGCGGGGGCGCGGTGGCCGGGGGCGCCGGGATCGCGCCGTACCGGGCCGCCTACCTCGTGCCGCCGGTGGTGCCGGTGCCCGGCAGCTACCGGCGGATCGGCACGCTCGGCGTGCTGGTCACGGCGAACGAACCGAGCGCGACCACGATGGGTCTGACCACGTTCGACGTCGCCTGCCTCGACGACGCCTGGGCGGTCGGGGACCGGATGGTCGATCCCGCGGGCGGCCGGGTGCACGCCGACCTGGCCCGCGCGGCGCTGTCCGGCCGGGTCGACGCCGCGGCGGTCACCATCGCGAGCAGGCTGGACACCTCGCACGTGGTCGGCGGGATCGGGCCGGTGACCGGGCACGCGGGCACCTACCCGGGCGAGCGGGTGCGCAAGTGCGGCTTCGGCACCGGGCTGACCCTCGGCGTGGTGACCTCGGTGGACGCCACGCTGCGCCTGGACCACGGCGACAGCCTGGGCATCCGGGTGCTGCGCGAGCAGATCCGGGTGGACACCTCGGGGCGGCGCTACTGCGGGCCGGGCGATTCCGGCGCAGCGGTGATCGACCCGGGCGGGCGGGTGATCGGGCTGCACGTCGCGGGCGGGCGGCGCGGTCGCGTCGGGTTCGCCTGCCCGATCGGCGGGGTGCTGGACGAACTCGACGTCGCCCTGCGCACCGCCGCCGAACTCGTCGGCCCCTGACCCCCGCTCCACGTCACCCTTTCGGGAGCTGAGTGAGGGGCACCCCGTATCACGGGGTGCCCCTCACTCAGCGGTCCCCTCGTGCTGGCAGCGCCGACGACGGGGCGCGTCGCGGGTGCCGCAGGAGGCGATCCCGTCCCTGGTTCACCTGCGGTGGGCTCGGGTGGCGGAGTGCTGGTCGCGCGGCTTGACGACGATCCGGTCCAGGTTGACGTGCGCGGGGCGGGTCACCGCGAACCCGATCACGTCGGCGACGTCCTCCCCGGTCAGCGGGGTGAGTCCCTGGTAGACCGCCGCGGCGCGCTCCGTGTCGCCGCCGAAGCGGACCTCGGAGAACTCGGTCTCGACCAGCCCCGGCACGACCTCGGTGAACCGCACCGGCTCGCCGAGGTGCTCGCCGCGCAGCGTCCGGTGCAGCGCCGACTGGGCGTGCTTGGCCGAGGTGTAGCCCGACCCGTTGTCGTAGACCTCGTCGGCCGCCACCGAGGTCACCGTCACCACGTGCCCGTCGCCGGACTCCACGAGCTTCGGCAGCAGCGCCCGGGTGAGGCGCAGGGTGCCGAGCACGTTGGTCTCCCACATCCAGCGCCAGTCGGCCTCGTCGGCCTCGACGACCTTCGCCAGCCCCTTCGCGCCACCGGCGTTGTTGACCAGCACGTCGCAGCGCGGCACCCGCTCGGCGAACGCGGTCACCGACTCCTGGTCGGTGACGTCCAGCGGCAGCGCGGTGCCGCCGACCTCCTCCGCCAGCGCGCTCAGCCGGTCGGTGCGGCGGGCGCCCAGCACCACGTGGAATCCCGCGTCGGCCAGCGTGCGCGCGGTCGCCGCGCCGATCCCCGCGCTCGCTCCGGTCACCACTGCCCATCGTTGCGTCTCGGTGCTCATGTCCCCGATCCTGCCGCAATCCGTGTGGGTGCATCGGCGTGGCTCGTCGGCTGCGGAAAGCGCCGGTTCGGGACACGATCCGAGGAGGCGGTCGCGCCGAACCGGTCCCCGGTGATCGAGGCGCACCGCCGATCAGCGCTCATGGGGGTGGGCGCGGCGTTGCGGAGGGGGTCCGATGCGTGGCGCGAAGGTGTTCTGGGGGGCGCTGGCCGCTGGGCTGGCGATGGTCGCCGGGTGCGCGGCACCCGAGGCGGAGGTGCCGAGGGGCCCGGTCGCGCAGGTGCGGGCCGGACCGTCGGCGGGCGGTGCCGCGGAGGTCAGTCCGTCCGCGCCGATCACCGCCGAGGTGGTGCGGGGACGCTTCGACCTGGTGACGCTGATGGGCTCGGACGGCAGCGCCGTCACCGGCCGGATCGCGCCCGACGGCCGGAGCTGGCAGGCGACCGAGCCGCTGGCCTACGACACGTCCTACACGTGGTCCGGCCAGGCGATCGGCTCCGACGGGAAGCTGGTGCCGGTCGGTGGCGCGTTCAGCACCGTCGCGCCGAAGCGGACGACGGGGGCCACGGTGAGCCCGACCGACGGCCAGCAGGTCGGCATCGCGATGCCGATCAGCGTGAAGTTCGACGAGCCGGTCCAGGACAAGGCCGCGGTGCAGCGCGCGCTGTCGGTGGAGACCTCGGTGCCGGTCGAAGGGGCGTGGGCCTGGCTGGCCGACGACGAGGCCCACTGGCGGCCCCGCGAGTACTGGCCCGCCGGGACGCAGGTGCAGGTGCACGCCCGGCTGTTCGGCGCGCACTTCGGCGGCGGCGTCTACGGCGAAGGCGACCTGCGGACGGAGTTCGAGATCGGCCGCGCGCAGATCGTCAAGGCCGACGTGGACAGCCACCAGCTCGTCGTGGAACGCGACGGGGAGCAGGTCGCCAGCTACCCGGCGAGCTACGGGCTGGAGTCCGACCCGGGCAGGCACACGAGCAACGGCACCTACGTCGTGATGGCGCGCGTCCCGTTGCAGCTCATGACCAACCCGAAGTACGGCTACTTCGACCTGCCGAAAAAGTGGGCGGTGCGGATCTCCAACCACGGCGAGTTCATCCACGAGAACCAGGCCAACGCCGCCGCGCTGGGCAGCTACAACAACTCGCACGGCTGCATCAACCTCAGCGCCGCCAACGCCAAGGAGTACTACGACAGCGCGCTGATCGGCGATCCGGTCGTGGTCACCGGCTCCGGGACGGACATGGAACCCGGGTACGCCATGTACGACTGGCTGCTCAACTGGGAAGAGTGGACCGCGAAATCCGCTGTGTGAGTTTTTGGTGTTGTGGTCCGGTTGCGTAGGGGTGCGGGTGGCGGAACCTCAGCGGCCTTCTCGCTCCGGGCGCCCTTCTTGATGGATCGCCAATACACGGCATCAGGGCGTCCTCGCGAGAAGACCGCTGAGAACCCGCGGCGGTGCAAGTTGCGAGGGTGGGGTGAAGCGGAAGCGGCTTCGCCGCTTGCCTGACGGGGGTTGTGGGTGGCGTGTGCGTGGGCCGGAAGCGGCTGGCGCCGCTTGGTTGCGATCGGCGCGTGTGCGGCTGGAATCGGCTTCGCCGCTCTCGGTCGTCGGGGGTGTCCGGTCGGGGCGCCCACAGGCGGCGGGGAAAGTCAGCGCGGGTGTGTGATGCGTGCCACGTGGTAGGGCGGGAGTCGCAGGTCGGAGGTGTGGCGGGGAGTAGCGTCGGGCCGTTGCCCGGCCGCGGCACGGGAATGTTCGCGGGGCGCCGGGTGTAGGGACTTGTGGTGCGATCCGGGACCGGGTCGCCGACGGTCTGGCGATGGGCAGTAGATGACGACCTTGCGCTTGCGGCCGCGTCGTGCCGCGGTCTTCTCGTTGCACACCTCTCCCCTGGAGCAGCCCGGCACCGGCGACGCCGGCGGGATGAACGTCTACATCGCGCAGACCGCCCGGCGGCTCGCGGCGTTCGGCACCGAGGTCGAGATCTTCACCCGCAGCACCTCCTCGGACATCCCGCCGGTGGTCGAGCTGGCGCCCGGCGTGCTGGTCCGCAACGTGGTGGCCGGTCCCTTCGAAGGGCTGGACAAGCACGAACTGCCGTCGCAGCTCTGCGCGTTCGCGGCAGGCGCCCTGCGCGTCGAGGCCCGGCACGAATCCGGCTACTACGACGTCGTGCACTCGCACTACTGGCTGTCCGGCCAGGTCGGCTGGCTGGCGCGGGAACGCTGGGGCGTGCCGCTGGTGCACACCGCGCACACCCTGGCCAAGGTCAAGAACGCCGCGCTGGCCGAAGGCGACGAACCCGAACCGCGCAGCCGGGTCCTCGGCGAGGAGCAGGTCGTGGCCCAGGCGGACCGGCTGGTCGCCAACACCGCCGTCGAGGCGGCGGACCTGGTCGATCGCTACGGGGCGGGCACCGACCAGGTCGTGACCATCCCGCCCGGCGTGGACCTGGAGCGCTTCACCCCCGGCGACCAGCTCGCCGCGCGGGCCGGGCTGGGGCTGCGCCGCGACGCGGTGGTGCTCGCGTTCGTCGGCCGCATCCAGCCGCTCAAGGCCCCGGACGTGCTGCTGCGGGCCACCGCCGCGCTGCTGGAACGGTACCCCGAGCTCCGCCGCGACCTGGTGGTGCTGATCGTCGGCGGCCCCTCCGGCAGCGGGCTGGAACGACCGGAGGCGCTGCACGAGCTCGCCGCCCGGCTCGGCATCACCGACGTGGTCCGCTTCCTGCCGCCGCAGGGCGGCGACGACCTCGCGCGGGTCTACCGGGCCGCCGACGTCGTCGCGGTGCCCAGCTACAACGAATCCTTCGGCCTGGTCGCGCTGGAAGCCCAGGCGTGCGGCACGCCGGTGGTCGCGGCCTCGGTCGGCGGGCTGCCCGTCGCCGTCGCCGACGGGATGTCCGGCCTGCTGGTCCCCGGGCACGGCACCGAGCAGTGGGCCGAAGCGCTCGCCTCGGTCGCCACCCGGCCCCGGTGGCGCGCCGAACTGGCCGAGCACGCCATCGAGCACGCCGCGACGTTCTCGTGGGAGCGCACCACCGAGGCGCTGCTGGACACCTACGCCGAGGCCAAGCGCGCGTTCCACTCCCGGCTGCGGATCGAGGAGGCCACCGCATGACCGAACCCGCCGAGGTCATCGCGGCGGCGCTGGACGCCGCCGAACTGGACTACCAGGCCAAGGGCGACGGGCGCTTCTTCGTCACCCTGCCCGGCACCAAGAAGCTCCAGACGAACTGCTGGCTGATCGTCTCCGACCACGCCCTGCTGGTGGAGGCCTTCGTGTGCCGCCGCCCCGACGAGGCCCACGAAGAGGTCTACCGCTACCTGCTGCGCCGCAACGCCAAGCTCTACGGCGTCCACTACACCCTCGACGAGCGGGGCGACATCCACCTCGTCGGCCGGGTCTCGCGGGAGGCGGTGTCCGCCGACGAGCTCGACACCCTGCTCGGGCAGGTCCTGGAGGCCGCCGACGGGGACTTCAACACGTTGCTGGAGCTGGGCTTCCGGACGGCCATCAGGCGGGAGTGGGGCTGGCGGGAAGCCCGCGGCGAGTCGTTGGCCAACCTGCGCCCCTTCCGGAAGCTGGTCGAGGCCGAAGGCCCCCTCTTCCCGGAGAGCTGACCCGACCACGCACCGCCTCGACGTCGTGACGAGGCTGCGCACCGAGCTGCTCGTCCGGGTGAAGGTTTCCAGGTGAGGGGCACCCTTGTCCCAGTGAGGGGTCCTTTCGGAATGCGGCGGAGCCGCATGCGGTGCGGGACGCAACCGGCACCGCGGCCCGTGCTCGGACGTGACCGCTCAGCGGTCTTCTCGCGAGGACAGCCGTGACGCCGTGTACGTGCCTGGTTCATCAGGAGCGGCTCCCGGAGCGAGGGGGCCGCTGAGGTTCCGCCACCCGCACCGCCACGCAAGCCATTGGCGAAAGCGGTCCTTGCTCGGGCAAGGGTGCCCCTCGCTCAGCTCCCCATCGGGTGAACGTGCTCGGCGGTGGTGGGCGTGCAACCGGGTGTGGGGGTCGCGCCGTCGTCGTCGTTGATCGCGATGACGAGGAGTGGGGCATGGGTGCAGGCCGGGTCGCCGGGTTGGTGCTGGCGGGGGCGTTGTTGGTCGGGTGCTCCTCCGGTGGGGTGGTGGACACCGTGGGGCGGGCCGGGTCGGCGCCCGCCGAGGTGGCGTCCGCCGAGGTGGTCGACGCGGAGCGGCGGGTGGTCCGCAGCGCCGAGCTGGAGCTGGCGGTGGACGATCCGGCCGGGACCGCCGGGGCGGTGCGCCGCGCCGGGGAGCGGTCCGGCGGGCACCTCGCGCGGGAGCGCGGGGACGCCGACCGCGTGCGGTTGTCGCTGCGGGTCCCGGCCGAGCGGCTGGACGCGGTGCTGGCGGAGCTGTCCGGGCTGGGGCGGGTGCTCTCGCGCTCCACCAGCACCGAGGACGTCACCGAGCAGGTCGTCGACACCGGCAGCCGGCTCGAATCGCAGCGGGCCAGCGTGCGCCGGCTGCGCGAGCTGCTGGACCGGGCGACGACGGTGGCCGAGGTGGTCCAGGTAGAAGCCGAGCTGACCGAGCGGGAGACCGAGCTGGAGGCGCTGGAGCGGCGGCGGGCGGCGCTGGCCGACCGGGTGGCGATGGCGGAGGTCGACGTGGTGCTGGAGCGGTCGGCGGCGCGCGGCGCCGGATTCCTGGCCGGGGTCACCACCGGGCTGCACTCGCTGGGCGGAGCGGGGTCGCTGCTGCTCACCTGGCTCGGCGTGGCGCTGCCCTACGTCGTGCTGCTCGCGCTGCCCGCGGCCGCGGGCGTGCTGCTGGTGCGGCGCAGGCGACGGGCCCGCACACCCCCGCTCGGATGATCGCCGTTCCAGGCCCCTCACTCAGCACACTTCCGGGTGAGGCGACGGCGGGGTGAAGCGACGGGGTGAGGCGACGGCGGGGCGCGGGTCCGGGGGACCCGCGCGGGGCGGCTCGGGAGAGAGGGGGAGTCGCGAATCGAGCCGCCCCGCGTGGGGTTCCGCCTGCTGGGCTGTCGGGCGGGGGGCACCCGGCGGCCCGGCGGGGGCGCGATCCCTATGGGGGATGTGGACCGCGCCGGTGCCCTCGTCCCGATCGGGGAGTGCGTGGGAGCCGATCAAGATGAGAGCTCCGACAACTTCGCAGAGTCGCGAAGCGGCCACAAGGCCGCCACATTGGTCCATCAGTGTGATGTTGGCCTCAAAAGGTAACTCGCTGGAACCTGGCTCTGCGTGGTCGCCTCGGAACGGTGACGCCCGCCACTTCCGTGTCACGGTGGCGCGGTGATCAGGTAACTCTCGGATGACGGTGCCAACGGGACGGCCGCGCCGCCGCCGCGGCCCTGCGCTCCCCGTCACCTCGCGCCGCGCCGGGAACGGCTCGATCTATAGCCTGGAACGATGACTGCGACGCTGGTGCTGCTGCGGCACGGAGAGAGCACGTGGAACGCCGAGAACCTGTTCACCGGCTGGGTGGACGTCCCGCTGTCCGAGAAGGGCGAGCTGGAGGCCAAGCGCGGCGGTGAGCTGCTGCGCGAGTCCGGGGTGCTCCCGGACGTGCTGCACACCTCGCTGCTGCGCCGCGCCATCGCCACCGCGAACATCGCCCTGGACGCCGCCGACCGGCACTGGATCGCGGTGCGGCGGGACTGGCGCCTCAACGAGCGCCACTACGGCGCCCTCCAGGGCAAGAACAAGAAGCAGACCCTGGATACCTACGGCGAGGAGCAGTACATGCTCTGGCGCCGCTCCTACGACACCCCGCCGCCGCCGATCGAGCCGGGCTCCGAGTACAGCCAGGACGCCGACGTGCGCTACGCCGGGCTGGGCGCGGAGATGCCGCTGACCGAGTGCCTGAAGGACGTCGTGGTCCGGCTGCTGCCGTACTGGGAGTCGGCGATCGTGCCGGACCTGCGCGCCGGGAAGGTGGTGGCCGTCGCCGCGCACGGCAACTCGCTGCGCGCCCTGGTCAAGCACCTGGACGGGATCTCCGACGCCGACATCGCCGGGCTCAACATCCCCACCGGCATCCCGCTGCGCTACGACCTCGACGCGGACCTCAAGCCGGTGAACCCGGGCGGGACCTACCTGGACCCGGACGCGGCGGAGGCCGCGGCCGCCGCGGTGGCCAACCAGGGCCGCTGAGCACGCCGGGTCGCCCGCCGCGCGGCGGGCGACCCGGATGAACCGACCGCCAGCGCGGGGTGTCGCGGAGGTGAATCGGCACCGGATTCATGTCGCGGGCATCACGGAACGGCCGCGCAGACTGGCATACCCCCACGGGGCCCTGCTTACGATGCGAACGTGACCGCATTGGGCTACACCGCCCTGATCTTCGTCGCGCTGCTCGTCGGCGCGACCGGCGGCATCGTCGGCACTCGCGCGACCCAGCGCTACCGCCGCGCCCAGGTGACCGGGCCCACCGTGGCGGAGCTGCTCCAGCGGCTCGTGCACACCGGTCGGGGCGGCATCGTCGTGCTCAACCGCTTCGGCGACGTCGTGCTGCACAACCCACGGGCCGACGAGCTCGGGCTGATCCGCGACCACCGGGCCGATCCCCGGGCGCGGCACGCCGCCGACGAGGTGCTGACCACCGGCGAACCGGTGCCGGTGGACCTCTCGCCGCTGGAGCGCACGCTGCGCGGCCGGGGCCCGGCGGCGGTGCTCGGCGAGGTCCGCCCGCTGGGTGACGGCTTCACCGTGATCGACGCGGGCGACGAGTCCGACGCCGTGCGGTTGGAGGCCACCCGGCGCGACTTCGTGGCCAACGTCAGCCACGAGCTCAAGACCCCGGTCGGCGCGCTGGCGCTGCTGGCCGAGGCGGTGCTCGACGCGGCCGAGGACCCCGAGGAGGTCCGCCGCTTCTCCACCAAGATCCTGCACGAGTCCACCCGGCTGGGCACCCTGGTCTCCGAGCTGATCGCGCTGTCCCGGTTGCAGGGCGCCGAGCGGATGCCGGACCTGACCACCCTGGAGGTGGACGAGGTGGTGGACGAGGCGCTGGGCCGCAGCCAGCTCGCCGCCGAGTCCGCCGAGACCGAGATCGCCGTCGACGGCCCCTCCGGCTACCTGCTAGACGGGGACCGGACGCTGCTGGTCACCGCGCTGAGCAACCTCATCGACAACGCCCTGTCCTACTCGCCGCCCGGCAGCCCGGTGTCCATCAGCAGGCGGCTGGCGGGCGACCACGTCGAGATCGCGGTCACCGACCGGGGCATCGGCATCGAACCGGAGCACCACGAGCGCGTCTTCGAGCGCTTCTTCCGGGTCGATCCGGCGCGCTCCCGGGCGACCGGGGGAACCGGGCTGGGGCTGGCCATCGTCAAGCACGTCGCCGCCAACCACGGCGGCGAGGTGAAGCTGTGGAGCAGTCCGGGGACCGGCTCCACCTTCACCCTCCGGATCCCGAAGCACGGGGCCGGAGCGGTCGAGGAGACCGAGGTGCCGGGGCCGGACGCCCCGGCGGCGGCCCGACCGATGACCGAGGATGCCGACGGGAAGACCACCGTCGAAACGGGAGGAGTCCGGTGACCAGGGTGCTGATCGTCGAGGACGAGGAGTCCTTCGCCGACCCGCTTGCCTTCCTGCTCCGCAAGGAGGGGTTCACCGCGGCCGTCGCCGCCGACGGCCAGGAGGCGCTGGAGGAGTTCGACCGCAACGGCGCGGACATCGTGCTGCTCGACCTGATGCTGCCGGGGATGAGCGGCACCGACGTGTGCAAGCAGCTCCGCCAGCGCTCCGCGGTGCCGGTGATCATGGTGACCGCGCGGGACAGCGAGATCGACAAGGTGGTGGGCCTGGAGCTCGGCGCCGACGACTACGTCACCAAGCCGTACTCGGCGCGGGAGCTGATCGCCCGGGTCCGCGCGGTGCTGCGCCGGCGCGGCGAGTCCGAGGAAGTGCAGCCGCAGGTGCTCGAGGCCGGGCCGGTGCGGATGGACGTGGAGCGGCACGTGGTGACGGTCTCCGGCGAGGAGATCGGGCTGCCGCTCAAGGAGTTCGACCTGCTGGAGTACCTGCTGCGCAACGTGGGCCGGGTGCTGACCCGGGCGCAGCTCATCGACCGGGTGTGGGGCGCGGACTACGTCGGCGACACCAAGACCCTCGACGTGCACGTCAAGCGGCTGCGCTCCAAGATCGAGCCCGACCCGGCGGACCCGAGGTTCCTGCTCACCGTCCGTGGTCTCGGGTACAAGCTCGAAGCATCGTGAGATTCCCCGCGTAACGCTGTTTCGCCCACTTCGCCCCCGTTGTGGTGCGAGTGGCCCGGGTGGCGGAAAAGCGGCTTCGCCGCTTTCTGGAACGGGCGTCGCCCTGCCGGGAACGCCTGCTCCGGGCGGCGCCGAGACCGGGTGCCGGGGCCGGTGCGGGACCGAACCGGACGTACCGGGCGGGGCCCGATGAGGTGGGCGCCACGCCGCCGCCCCCACCGGGCCCCGGCGGTCACTCGCAGCCGGTAATTTGTCGGTCATGCGCCTAGGGGTGCTCGACGTCGGTTCCAACACCGTCCACCTCCTCGTGGTGGACGCGCACCGCGGTGCCCACCCGACGCCGATGACGTCAGACAAGACCGTCCTGCGGTTGGCCGAGCGGATCAGCTCCCACCGCGGCCGGTTGGCGCCCGACGACGCCGAGGAGCTGGTCGGGGCGGTCGCCGCCGCCCGCGAGGCGGCGGTCGAGGCCGGGTGCGAGGAGCTGATGGCCTTCGCGACCTCGGCGATCCGGGAGGCCGACAACGCCGCCGAGGTGCTCGCGCTGGTCGCCGACCGGACCGGCGTGGAGCTGCGGGTGCTCACCGGCGAGGACGAGGCGCGCTGGACCTTCCTGGCCGCGCGCCGCTGGTACGGCTGGTCTGCCGGTGACCTGCTGCTGCTGGACATCGGCGGCGGCTCCCTGGAGATGGCCGTCGGCGTGGACGAGCAGCCCGACCTCGCGGCGTCGGTGCCGCTGGGCGCCGGACGCGTCGCCCGTACGATGCTGCACGACCCGCCGAAGCGGGACGAGGTGAAGCGGCAGCGCGAGCGGCTCGCCGACGAGCTCGCCGGGACCGCACAGCGGTTCCGCGAGCGGGGTGCGCCGGACCGCGCCGTGGCCACGTCGAAGACCTTCCGGACGCTGGCCCGGTTGACCGGCTCCGCGCCCGCGTCGGCAGGTCTCCGCGTGCGGCGGACGCTCACCGACACCGGGCTGCGCCAACTGCTGGCGTTCATCACCCGGATGTCGGCGAAGGACCTGGCCCAGCTCGACGGCGTCAGCTCGGCCCGGGCGCACCAGCTCGTCGGGGGCGCGCTGGTGGCCGAGGCGGCGATGGCGGCGCTCGGGGTGAGCGAACTCGACATCTGCCCGTGGGCACTGCGCGAGGGCGTCATCCTGCGCCGGCTGGACCGCACCAACGGAGACACTCACACCGCCCTCCGCGCCGCGGCCGGGCTCGGGCTCGGCGCACCGGCCGCCGCAGCAGGGCAGGCCGGTACTGGACGGAAGGCCGACCACGGGGCACGGTGGAAGCGATGAGTCGGGACAGCGGGGGCGACCAGCCCACCCAGCGCACCGTTGCGGAGTTGCTGGCCGAGTACGGCAACAGCAACAAGGGGGGTAGCCGTCGACGCCGCAGGCGGGCGGAGGACCCCACCGAAACGGCTCCGCAGGCGATCATCGACCGGGTGCTGTCGGACAGCGGCCAGATGCGCGCGGTGGACGCCGAGGCCGAGCCGCCGCAGCGGCGCAGCCACCGGCCCGGCGCCGCGCCGACGCCGCCGGTACCGCCCACCCCGAAGAACACCGGGGCCCCGGCGCCCCCCGAGCCCGCCGCGCCGCAGCCCGCTGGTCCCCAGCCCGCCGCGCCCCAGCCCGGTGCGCCCGAGACGGGCGGACCGCAGCAGTCGGCCCCCGCCCAGCCGTCCGGTGCGCCCCAGGTGGGCGGGCCCCAGTCCGGCGGGGAGCAGCCGCCCGCGCAGCAGACCCCGGTCCCGCCGACCGCCGAACCGGCCCAGGCCGAGGACGACGAGGCGGCGCCGGGCTCGGCGAACTACTGGGCCCAGCGCTTCGCCGCGGCGGGCCAGGGCCCCGCCGCTCCGGCCCCGCAGTCGTCCCCGGCCCCGGCGGAGAGCGACGCCGAGGTGACCCTCCAGCAGCCCGCGCTGCCCCGGCGGCCCTCGCCGCACCCGGCCCCGCCCGCGCCGCCGAAGCCGGCGCCGCCGGTGGAAGGCGCCACCGAGCAGCTGCCGAAGGTCCAGGCCGAGGAGGTGGCCGCCGCCGACGAGGAGGGCACCGCGGTCCTCGCCTACCCGCCGCCGCCCGCGCCCGCGGAGGAGCAGGAGAAGGACCCGTACGACTTCGACTCCTACGACGAGGACTTCGACCCGTACGACGAGGCCGACGACGAGTACGGGTCCTACGGCACCCGCCGCGAGTCCGAGGGCGAGCGCTACGACGACTACGACGAGGAGCTGCCCGCCGGGCTCGACTCCGAGGACTACCGCGCCGGGGACGACGAGCCGGAGGAGGAGCCGTCCGCGGGCAAGGAGTGGGCCACCCTGGCCGTCCAGTGCGTCGCGGGCCTGCTCGGCGGTGGTCTGGTGTGGCTGAGCTTCCGCTGGCTGTGGATCAACGTGGCGCTGGCCGCGCTGGTCGCCGCGCTGGTGATCACCGGCTGCCTGGTGTTCATCGCCCGGAAGTTCCTGCGCAGCGACGACCTGCAGACGATCCTGCTGGCGGTGCTGGTGGGGCTGGTGTGCACGGTCTCGCCCGCCGCCCTGCTGCTGATCGGCCACTAGCCACGTCGCCGACGGACCGCTGGATCGGTACCGCATCGCGACCTCGCGTGAGCCCTCCGTCATGCTGGGCGGGTCATGACCGCGCAACAGCCTGAACCGCACCGCCAGTCCGCCGAGCGCATCCCGGTCGGCCTGTCCAGCGCATCGGTGTGGCCCCAACCTGCCTCCGCGGCCTTCGAGATGGCCGCCGAACTCGGCTTCGACGGGGTCGAGGTGATGGTCTGGGCGGACGCCGTCAGCCAGGACGTCGCGGCGCTGGAGCGGCTCTCCGAGCAGTACGACGTGCCGATCCTCGCGGTGCACGCGCCGTGCCTGCTGATCACCCAGCGGGTGTGGTCGCCCGAACCCGAGGAGCGGCTGCGGCGTGCGGTGGTCGCCGCGAGCGAGCTCGGCGCCCGCACCGTCGTGGTGCACCCGCCGTTCCGCTGGCAGCGCCGCTACGCCGAGATGTTCTCCGAGCTGGTCACCGAGCTGGAGGAGACCAGCGGGATCGACGTCGCGGTGGAGAACATGTTCCCGCTGCGCCCGCCCAACAGCTGGAACCGCATCCGGGGCGGCGGGCGTTCCGGCGGCGCGCCGACGTTCAACGGGCTCTCGGCGTTCAAACCCTCGCCCGACCCGACCGAGGTCGGCCACGCCCACTACACCCTCGACGTCTCGCACGCGGCGGCCGCGCACGTCGACGCGCTGGCGCTGCTCAAGCGGATGAACAGCGGGCTCGCCCACGTCCACCTCGCCGACGGCACCGGGGCCTCCCGGGACGAGCACCTGGTGCCGGGCCAGGGCAAGCAGCCGTGCGCCGAGGTGTGCGAGGCGCTGGCCGCCGACGACTACCGGGGATCGGTGGTGCTGGAGGTCAACACCCGCAAGGCCCGCGGGCCCCAGCAACGCGCCGAGATGCTCGCGGAATCGTTGCTGTTCGCCCGGCTGCACCTGGAACGGCCGCGGGGAGGATGATCAACTTCTGCGGGGGTTCACTAGAATAGGTGAAATGAACCCGGTGCACCTCGAGCTGCGGGACCCGCGGTGAGCGAGGCCCCCGACCACTTCTCCGCGGCCAGCGCGGTCCGGCCGCTCGGCGACGGCAGCTACGTCGCCCACCTGCATCCCCACTGGGCGATCGGGGACAAGCCGCACGGCGGCTACCTGCTCGCGGTGCTGGCCAGAGCGGCCGCCGAGCGCGCCGGGCGGGCACCGCTGACGATCAGCGCGCACTTCCTCAGCGCACCCCGGGTCGGACCGGTGCTGATCCGCACCGAACTCCTCAAGTCCGGACGCACCGTCACCGCGCTGCGGGCCGTCCTGGAGCAGAGCGGGCGGACCTGCGTCGACGCCACCCTCGGCCTCGGTGACCTGCCCACCGACGAACCCGCCTGGTCGGACGTGCCGGACATGCCGGTCAACCCCCCGTCCGGCGCCCTCGACCTCGGCACCAGCGAAGCCCGCAAGTTCTTCTCGCTGTCCCGCGTCTGCGACGTCCGGCTGGACCCCGCCGACGCCCACTTCGTGCACGGCGGCACCGGAGCGCCCCGGCTGCGGCTGTGGGTCAAGCCCCGCGCCGAGCAGCCCGACCTCTTCTTCGGCCTCACCGCGGGCGACATCACCGTGCCGGTCACCTTCAACCTGGGCCGCCGCGGCTGGGCGCCGACCGTGCAGCTCACCGCGCTGATGCGGGCCGAACCGGCGAACGGGTGGCTGCGGCTGGTGGTGAACTGCGCCGCCGTGCACGGGGCGTGGTTCGACGAGGACGTCACGGTGGTGGACTCGGTGGGACGGCTGATCTGCCAGTCCCGCCAGCTCGCCCTGTCGACAGGGTGATCCTGACCTGGCTGCCCAACGGGTGAACGCGCCCCGGGGTAGCCCACCCGGGTGATCTCGTGGTGAGTGAGGGGCACCTTCATCCGGCATAGTCGGGCAAGGGTGCCCCTCACTCGGTGCGACACGCCGGGTGCGTTCCCGGGGCGGCTCAGGTCAGGTGGGTGATGTCGAGTTCGCCCTGGGAGTGCTGCTGGCGGAGGCGCTTCTTGTCGAACTTGCCGACGCTGGTCTTCGGCGCTTCGGCGACGAAGGTCCAGTACTCCGGGAGCTGCCACTTGGCGACCTTGGCGCTGAGGAACTCGCGCAGCTCGTCGGGGGTGGCGGTGGCGCCGTCCTCCAGGACGACCGCGACCAGCGGGCGCTCGCTCCACCGCTCGTCCGGCACCCCGATGACCATCGCCTCGGCCACCGCCGGGTGCCCCATCACCTCGTTCTCCAGCTCGACCGAGGAGATCCACTCGCCGCCGGACTTGATGACGTCCTTGGCCCGGTCGGTGAGGACCAGGTAGCCGTCCGGAGTGAGGTAGCCGACGTCGCCGGTGCGCAGCCAGCCGTCGTGGAACTTCTCCGGGTCCTCCTCGCCGTAGTAGGAGGCGGTGACCCACGGCCCGCGCACCTGCAGCTCGCCGACGCTGGCGCCGTCGCGCGGCAGCACGGTGCCGTCGTCGGCGACCACCCGCGCCTGCACGCTCGCGGGCGTGCGGCCCTGGCTGACCCGGTAGGCCCACCGCTGGTCGCCGGTCGCCTCCGCGGGCGGGCGCGCCACGCTGCCCAGCGGGGAGGTCTCGGTCATGCCCCAGGCCTGGAGCACCGGGATGCCGAACTCCGCCTCGAAGTCGCGCATCAGCGACGGCGGGCAGGCGGCGCCGCCGACCACGACCTCGCGCAGCGACGAGACGTCCGGGCGCTTCGCCTGGAGCTCGGCGAGCACGCCCTGCCAGATGGTCGGCACCGCCTCCGCCGTGGTGGGCCGCTCGGCGACCATCATCTCCACCAGCGGGGCCGGCTGGAGGAAGCGGTCGGGCATGATCAGCGAGGCGCCGACCAGGAACGCGGCGTAGGGCAGGCCCCAGGACATCGCGTGGAACATCGGCACCACGGCCAGCGACCGGTCCCCCTGGGACAGCCCCATCCCGTCGGACATGCACACCTGCATCGAGTGCAGGTAGATCGAGCGGTGCGAGTACACCACGCCCTTGGGGTTGCCGGTGGTGCCGGAGGTGTAGCACATCGCGGCGGCGGTCCGCTCGTCCAGCTCGGGCCAGTCGAACTCGTCGGGCTGGGCGGCCAGCAGCGCCTCGTAGTCGTGCACCTCGACGCCGCCCGGGGCGGGCACCGCGGCGGGGTCGCCGCCGACGACCACCACGTGCCGCACGGTGGACAGCTCCGGCAGCACCTTCTGGAACAGCGGCAGCAGCGTCGCGTCGACCAGCACGACGTGGTCCTCGGCGTGGTCGGCGACGTAGACGAGCTGCTCCGGGAACAGCCGGACGTTGAGGGTGTGCAGCACGGCGCCCATCGACGGCACCGCCAGGTAGGCCTCCAGGTGCTCGGCGTTGTTCCACATGAAGGTGCCGACCCGCTGGTCGCCGGTGACGCCGAGGCCGCGCAGCGCGTGCGCGAGCCGGGCGGCGCGGCGCCCGACCTCGGCGAAGGTGGTGCGGCGCGACCCCTCGCCGGTCCACGTGACCACCTCGGCGTCCCCGTGCGGCCCGGTGCCCTGCTGGAGGATCCGCGAGATCGTCAGCGGGGCGTCCTGCATCGTGCTCAACATGGTCAGGGCTCCTTCACCGGTGAAGACAGCTCGGCCTGCGCTGTGGTGGCAGCCACACTAACGGGTCAATCCGCTGCTCGGGAGGGTGCGACGCGGGGTGACCCGTCGGCGCGTGCCGCCTGCGCTGCGTGGTCTGGCACCCTGATCCGCATGACGACGATCGCCGTGCTGGGAGCTGGGAAGATCGGCGAGGCGCTGCTGTCCGGGCTGTGCTCCGCCGGACGCGCGCGGGAGGACCTGCTGTTCACCGAGCGGCACCCGGAACGCGCCGCGGAGCTGACCGAGCGGTACGGCGTCGGGCACGTCGGGCTGGCCGAGGCGGTGCGCCGGGCGGAGGTCCTGATCGTCGCGGTCAAGCCGCAGGACATCGACGCGGTGCTGGCCGAGCTCGCCGAGCACATCGCCGAGCGCAAGCTGGTGGTGTCGCTGTGCGCCGGGCTGCCCACGGCGCTGTTCGAGCGCACCCTGCCGCGGGGCACCGCGGTGGTCCGGGTGATGCCGAACACGCCGATGCTGGTCGGTGAGGCGATGGCGGCGGTCTCCGGCGGCGCGCACGCCGCGGAGTCCGACCTGGCGCTGGTGGAGGAGCTGCTGGCCAGCGTCGGCAAGGTGGTGCGGGTCCCGGAGGGCCAGCAGGACGCGGTCACCGCGCTGTCCGGCTCCGGTCCGGCGTACTTCTTCTACCTGGTCGAGGCGATGATCGACGCGGGCATCCTGCTGGGCATCCCGCGCGCCACCGCCGCCGAGCTGATCGTGCAGTCCGCGGTCGGCGCGGCGGCGATGCTGCGCGACGGCGACGGGCACCCGGTGATGCTGCGGGAGGCCGTGACCTCCCCGGCGGGCACCACCATCGCGGGCATCCGGGAGCTGGAGAAGCACGGCGTGCGCGCCGCGCTGATCGACGCCATCGAGGCGGCGCGCAACCGTTCGGTGGAACTCGGGGCGGCGCACGAGGGCGACTGAGCGCGGCGCCGACCCCACCGGGTCGATCTCCGTTCCCGGGAACGCGCTGTTCACCCCGGCGGGACCGGGGGCGGTGGGAACCCGGTCGCACAGGTGGTCGGGTGGCTGCCGGGGACCGGGTGGGTTAATCCGGACATCGCAGCCTTCCCACCCATCCCGTTACTCTCGACGGAGCACGTGCGTGAGCCTCCGTCGGAGGGGAAGCCGGCGGCACGGTGCGTGCTGAAGGGCACGGTGCAGCATGTCTGCGAACTCCGATCCCGGTGCGCCTCCGGGGATGGGTCAGGTCCGGTTCCTCACCGTCGCCGAGGTGGCCAAGCTGATGCGCGTTTCGAAGATGACCGTCTACCGGCTCGTGCACGCGGGCGAGCTGCCCGCCGCGCGCGTCGGGCGATCGTTCCGGGTGGCCGAGAAGGACGTCCACGCCTACCTGGACAACGCCTACTACAACGCGGGCTGACGACGGCGGACCCGTGCTGACGGGGGACGTGGCCCGACCGGTAAGGTGTCGGGTTGGTAGTGCCTGGTGCGCGTGCTCGCCGCACCGGTACGCGAGCACGTCGAACCGCCGTCAACAGCGAAGGAGTCCGCCGCATGGGCTCGGTCATCAAGAAGCGCCGCAAGCGCATGTCCAAGAAGAAGCACCGCAAGCTGCTGCGGAGGACGCGCGTTCAGCGTCGCAAGTTGGGCAAGTGATCCGCACCGCCGTCGACCGTTCGGTCGGCGGCGGTCGTGTCCCGGCCGCCCGCGACGTTCACCGGGGCGTTGCACCGCGCAGCCGGAAGACCCGGATCACCGGCGGTAGCATGGCGTGCGGTGCAACGCCGGTGAGCGCAGGGAGCCCCCATTGGGACCGAACGTCGTGCTGGTGACCGGGGTCAGCCGCTTCCTCGGCGGCCACCTCGCGGCCCGGCTGGCGGCCGACCCCGGCGTCGAGCGGGTCCTCGCGGTCGACACCGAGCGGCCCGGTCGCGACCTGCTGCGCCGGATGGGCCGCGCCGAGTTCGTGCGGGCCGACATCCGCAACCCGCTCATCGCCAAGGTCATCTCCCGCGCCGGGGTGGACACCGTGGTGCACGCCGCGGTGAACTCCCGGGCCGCGCCCGGCGGCCGGTCCGCGGTCAAGGAGATGAACGTCATCGGCACGATGCAGCTCCTGGCCGCCTGCCAGAAGGCGCCGTCGGTGCGCCGGGTGGTGGTCCGCTCCACCAGCGCGGTGTACGGGGCGAGCTCCCGGGACCCCGCGGTGTTCACCGAGTCGATGATGCCGAAGGACCTGCCGTCCTCGGGCTACGCCAAGGACGCCGTGGAGATCGAGGGCTACGTGCGCGCCTTCGGCCGCAGACGGCCCGACGTCGCGGTCACCACGCTGCGCTTCAGCGATCTGATCGGTCCGCGCATCGACGCGATGCTGACCCGCTACTTCGCCATGCCGGTGGTGCCGGTGGTGCTGGGCTTCGACGCCCGGCTCCAGTTGCTGCACGCCGAGGACGCGCTGGCGGTGCTGGAACGCGCCGCGCTGGCGGAGCTGCCCGGCGTGTTCAACGTCGGCGGCGACGGCGTGCTGATGCTGTCCCAGGCGATCCGCCGGGCGGGCCGGCTGCCGATGCCCGTCCCGGGACCGGCGATGTCGCCGCTGAGCCGGTTCTTCCGCGGCTCGCGGCTGGTCGACTTCTCCCCGGAGCAGATGCGCTACCTCAACTACGGTCGGGTGCTCGACACCGCGAAGCTGCGCACCGAGTTCGGCTACACCCCGAAGTGGACCACCCGGGAGGCGTTCGACGACTACGTCCGCGGCCGGGGGTTGCGGCCGGTGGTCGACCCGGACCAGGTGCTGGCGGCGGAACGCGGCGTCGGTGACGTGCTGACCAGACTGCGCTAGGGCGCGCGGACCGGCGGCTCCGCCGCTTCCCGGAACACGACCCAGGCGAGGAGGAGCGATGGCGGACGCGGAGGTGATCCCGCTGCACGGACGCCGGTCCGCGCCCGGACCGGAGGCCGTGCAGGAGGACGCGCTGATCGACGCGCTGGCCTTCCTGCGGCGCAGGCTGCTCGGCGACTACCGGGTCGACGAGTTCGGCTTCGACGCCGAGCTCAACGAGCAGGTGTTCCTGCGCGCGCTGCGGCCGTTCTACGAGAAGTGGTTCCGGGTCGAGGCGATCGGGACGCACCACGTCCCCGGCGACCGGGGCGCGCTGGTGGTCGCCAACCACTCGGGCACCCTGCCGTGGGACGCGTTGATGACCACCGTCGCGCTGCACGACCAGCACCCGGCCCGGCGGAACCTGCGGATGCTGGGCGCCGACCTGGTGTTCCGCACCCCGGTGGTCGGGGCGCTGGCCCGCAAGGCGGGGCACACCCTGGCGTGCAACCCGGACGCCGAGCGGTTGCTGTCCGGCGGCGAGCTGGTCGGGGTGTGGCCGGAGGGCTTCAAGGGCATCGGCAAGCCGTACAAGGACCGCTACAAGCTCCAGCGGTTCGGCCGCGGCGGGTTCGTCTCGGCTGCGATCCGCTCCGGGGTGCCGATCGTGCCGTGCGCCATCGTCGGCGCCGAGGAGATCTACCCGAAGCTCGCCGACCTGACCCCGCTGGCACGGCTGCTGGGCCTGCCGTACTTCCCGGTGACGCCGACGTTCCCGCACCTCGGGCCGCTGGGCGCCGTGCCGCTGCCGTCGAAGTGGTACATCGAGTTCGGCGAGCCGATCGAGACGGCGGACTACCCGGAGGGCTCGGCGGAGGACCCGATGCTGGTGTTCAGCGCGGCCGACCAGGTGCGGGAGATCATCCAGCAGACCCTCTACCGCCTGCTGTCCCAGCGCACCAACGTCTTCCTGGGCTGACCTCCGCCGCCCGGGCGGATGGGCGAGCAGCTCCGGGTCACGAGCGGTCGCGGCGGCGGTAGGCGAGCCCGGCCGCGAACGCCCCGGCCACGGCGCCCGCCCCGGCGATGGAGTTGAGGCCGATGCGGGCGGCCCGGCGGCCGGTGCGGAAGTCGCGGATGGGCCAGCCCCGGGAGCGGGCGATCTCGCGCAGCCGGGTGTCCGGGTTGACCGCCACGGCGGTGCCGACCGCGCTGAGCATCGGGATGTCGTTGGACGAGTCCGAGTAGGCCGTGCAGCGCCGCAGGTCCAGGCCCTCGCTGGCGGCCAGCGCGCGGACCGCGTGCGCCTTGGCCCGGCCGTGCAGCATCTCGCCGACCAGCCTGCCGGTGTAGACGCCGTCGGTGTTCTCCGCGACGGTGCCCAGCGCACCGGTGAGGCCGAGCCGGCGCGCCATGATCTGCGCCAGTTCCACCGGGGTCGCGGTGACCAGCCAGACCCGCTGCCCGGCGTCCAGGTGCTGCTGGGCCAGCGCCCGGGTGCCCGCCCAGATGCGGTCGGCCATCAGCTCGTCGTAGATCTGCTCGCTGAGCTCCACCAGTTCGGAGACCTGGCGCCCGGCCACGAACGACAGCGCCTGCTCGCGGCTGGCCTGGATGTCCTCCGGGTTCTCCCGGCCGCCGACCCGGAACTTGAGCTGCTGCCAGGCGAACCCGGCGAGGTCGGAGGCGGTGAGGAACTTGCGGGCGGCCATCCCGCGCGCGAAGTGGAACAGCGAGGCGCCGACCATCATGGTGTTGTCCACGTCGAAGAACGCCGCGGCGGTGAGGTCCGGGGCGGTCGGCCCGCCCCCGCCGCCCCCGGTGGGGCCGCCGCGACGGCGGCCTCGGCCGACGCCCGACCGGCCAGCTTGGCGCTGTCGACCGGCACCCCGCCCGCGTCCGCGCGCACGCCGTCCTGGTTCGCGCCATCGGCTGAGCCCTGACGTGTCGGCACCGCCGCGCCTCCCCGGGTTCTCCGGTGTGTCCGTGTCGGTCGTATCCAGGTCTGCCGACGGATCAGCAGGCGTCCAGCTTAAGACCTGCGCTCAACCGGATCGGGACGGCTGTCGCGGCGGTGTCGGGGAACCACCGGAACCGGTGCGACCGGCGGCGATGGCGGTCAGCGGAGATCGTCGGGCAAGAGCTGGGCGAGCCTGCGCACCGCGCGGTGTTGCAGAGCCTTCACCGCACCTTCGCCGCGGCGCATCGCACTCGCCGTTTCCGCGACCGACAGGCCCTGGAGGAACCGCAGCCGGATGCACTCGCGCTGGTCGGGGTTGAGCCGCCGCACGCAGTCCAGCAGCTCGCGCTGGGTGAACTCGGCGAGCACGTGGGCTTCCGGCCCGAGCTGGGCGCGACCGGGCGCGGTGCTCTCCACCAGCTCGGAGGTGGGGATCTCCAGCCGGTGGCGGCTGGACTTGACGTGGTCGAGCACCAGGTTCTTGGCGATGGTGATGAACCACGCGGCGACGTCGCGGCCCTGGTAGCTCACCGAGGCGATCCGGCGCAGCGCGCGCAGGAAGGTCTCGCTGGTGAGGTCCTCGGCCAGCGCCGGGTCACCGACCCGGAACAGCACGTACCGGTGCACCACCGGCGCGTACTCGTCGTAGAGCCGGCCGAAGGCGGCGATGTCGCCGCGCTGCGCGGCGCGGACGTTGGCCCAGCACGCGGGAGCCGGGACGGGTCGGTGGCGCGGTGCGGCGCGGACCGCGGGGGCGGGGGGTGCGAGCGCGGTGCTGCTCATGTCTGCCGACCTCCTGCCGTCGGTGGCGGACGGGTCCGCGGTGCGCCGGGACGCGGTCGCGGGCCTGGTCGTCGCCCGGGCGTGGCGTTGGGAGCCGCAGCATACGTGGAGTTACTGGGAAGTAGGTAGTGCTCGCGGCGGACTCGTGCTGTCCGGCCGGGCGCCCGCCGGAGGCCTTCGGCGGGTGATGTTCGCCACCGGACCGCATCCTGACCTGTGCCCTTGCCGGTGCGCCCGGTGCTCGACCCGGGACCGAGCACCCCCGTGGTGCGGGTAAGTTGGAAGTGTTCCAGTTTCAGTGCCAGCGGGAGAGCCATGCACGAGGTGACGGTGATGACCCGGCGGGACTGCCACGCCTGCGACGAGGCGCTCGCCGACGTCCGGCGCATCTGCGCTGACCTGGGGGTTCCCTGGACGGCTTCGGACGTCGACGCCGATCCCGAGCTGCGCGCCGAGTACGGCGACCGGGTGCCGGTGATCCTGGTCGACGGGGACGAGCACGGCTTCTGGAAGGTGGAGGAGTCCCGGCTCCGCGCCGCGCTGACCGGACGGTGGTGATCTTGACCCGCCCCGGTGCCGCGGAAGCGCCGCGCCCGCGCCCCCGAAAGTGCCCCGGACCACGCGTTTTGGCACGTAGAGGGGCCATGGGCGATGATGTCGGGGCAGGCGTGCGAACGCGCTGCCCGGCGACTCCGGCGACTTTGTGCCTGTGTTCACAAGCGGTTACCGTGTACGGGGCCGTGCCGCCGGGTGGGCGACTCCGGTCGGACGTCGCACCGGGAACGCTCGTGGATCCCGGACGCCGGGGCCGCGGTACCGCACCGCGACCGCCGCGGGCAGGGCTCGTCGGAATCGAGGCCCGCTCCTGGTCGGCGCGGGTGCCCGCGGTCGGCGGGCCACGGGGCGCGGGGGCAGGTGCAGGCAGTGAGCAGGGCGAGGGAGAAGTCAGCGTGACGTCCCACGGAGACGACGTGCAGGGCGGTGAGGACCGGTCCGGGACCGGCGACCGCGCTGCGGCCAAGGAGTCACCCGACGTCGAGGTGCCCGCGGCGCGCGAACGGGCCCGAGCCATCCCGGAAGCGGCGGTCGCGCGGCTGGCGGTGTACCTGCGGGTGCTGTCCGGCTTCGACGAGGAGTCCGTGACCACCGTCTCCAGCGAGGAGCTCGCCGCCGCCGCCGGGGTCAACTCGGCCAAGCTGCGCAAGGACCTGTCCTACATCGGGTCCTACGGCACCCGCGGCGTCGGCTACGAGGTCTCGGTGCTCATCGGGCAGATCGAGCGCACCCTCGGGCTCACCCGCAAGCACAGCGTCGCGGTGGTCGGCATCGGCAACCTCGGGCACGCGCTGGCCAACTACGGCGGCTTCCCGAGCCGCGGCTTCCCGGTCTCCGCGCTGTTCGACCTCGATCCGGACCTCGACGGCGTGCCGGTCGGCGGCATCCCGGTCCGGCACATCGACGACATCGTCGAGGTGTGCCAGGAGCGCGAGGTCACCATCGGCGTCATCGCCACCCCCACCCAGGGCGCGCAGGAGGTCTGCGACCGGCTGGTGGCCGGTGGGGTGAGCTGCATCCTCAACTTCGCCCCCGTCGTGCTCCAGGTGCCCGACGACGTCGAGGTCCGCAAGGTCGACCTCGCGGTGGAGATGCAGATCCTGTCGTTCCACGTGGCCCGGCGCCAGCAGGACGCCGCCGCCACCGCGGACGGCGCGGACCTCGGTCCGCTGGACGGTGCGGGACCGGTGCCCGCCGAGATGGACTCCGTGAACGGGATGGTGGTTCGGCCGTGAACCTGCTCACCGTGGGCATGTCCCACCGCAGCGCCCCGGTGCGGGTGCTGGAGCGCGTCGCGATCAGCCCGGAGCAGATCGGCAAGGTGCTCGACGAGCTGCTGCACCGCGACCACCTCACCGAGGCCTTCGTGGTCTCCACCTGCAACCGGGTCGAGGTCTACGCCGTGGCCGAGACCTTCCACGGCGGCTTGGACGACGTGACCTCGGTGCTGGCCCGGCACGCCGGGGCCGAGGTGGGCGAGCTGGCCGACCACCTGTACGTCTACTACGCGGGCGCCGCCGTCGAGCACCTGTTCTCGGTGGCCGCCGGGCTCGACTCGATGGTCGTCGGCGAGGCCCAGATCCTCGGGCAGCTCCGCACCGCCTACGGCGCCGCCGACGAGAACGGCACCGTGGGCAAGGCGCTGCACGAGCTGGCCCAGCAGGCGCTGCGGGTCGGCAAGCGGGTGCACGCCGAGACCGAGATCGACGACGAGGGCGCCTCGGTGGTCTCCGAGGCGCTGGCCGACGGGGACGCCGTGCTCGGCGGCCTGGCCGGGCGCAGTGCGCTGCTGGTCGGCGCCGGCTCGATGGGCGGCCTGGCCGCGGCGCAGCTGCGCCGGGCGGGCATCGGCGAGGTCGTCATCGCCAACCGCACCGCCGCCAACGGCGAGCGGCTGGCCGCCTCGCTGCGCGCCGACGGGGTCACCGCCCGCACCGTCGCGCTGGCCGGCCTGCACGACGCCATCGCCACCGCTGACCTGGTCGTGACCTGCACCGGAGCCGTGGGCGCGGTGGTCACCGAGGACGTGGTGAGCGCGGCGATCGACGGGCGCGGCGAGCGCCCCCTGGTGTTCTGCGACCTCGGCCTGCCCCGCGACACCGCGCCCGAGGTGGCGCTGCTGCCCGGGGTCACCGTGGTCGACCTGGCCAGCCTGCAGCAGCGGCTCACCGAGCAGCGCGGCGCGGGCGAGTCGGAGCGGGCCGCCGCGATCGTCGCCGAGGAGCTGCGCGGCTACCTCGCGGCGCAGCGCTCGGCCGAGGTGACGCCCACCGTGACGGCGCTGCGCAAGCGCGCCGCCGAGGTGGTCGACGCCGAACTCCTGCGGCTGGATTCCCGGCTGCCCGAGCTGGAGGGCAAGGTCCGCGACGAGCTGACCCGCACCGTCCGGCGGGTGGTCGACAAGCTCCTGCACGCCCCGACCGTCCGGGTCAAGCAGCTCGCCTCGGTGCCCGGCGGCGCCGGGTACGCCGACGCGCTGCGCGAGCTGTTCGAACTCGACCCGCAGACCACCGCGCTGATCGGTTCGCCGCAGGCCGACGAGGTGCTCGACGGTGGGGCGAACGTCGCGCGCACCCAGCGGGCCAAGTCCGCCGGGCGCGCCGACCTGCGCGACAGCACCCGACAGGACGGTGAGGACCGTTGATGAAGACCCTGCGCATCGGCACCCGGAGCAGCGCGCTGGCCATGGCGCAGAGCGCCTGGGTCGCCGAGCAGCTCGAACAGGCCGGTTACCAGACCCAGCTCGTCACGGTGAGCACGCCGGGCGACCGCTCGATGGCGCCCATCGCCGAGATCGGCGTCGGCGTGTTCACCTCGGCGCTGCGCGAGGCGCTCGCTGGCGGTGAGGTCGACGTCGCGGTGCACTCCTTCAAGGACCTGCCGACCGAACCCGACCCCCGGCTGTCGGAGGCCGCCGTGCCGGTCCGCGAGGACCCGCGCGACGCGCTCATCGCCCGGGACGGTCTGACGCTCGGCGAATTGCCCCCGGGCTCCGTCGTGGGCACCGGTTCGCCGCGCCGCGCCAGCCAGCTCCAGGCCCTCGGCCTGGGCTTGGAGGTGCGCGGCATCCGCGGCAACGTGGACACCCGGATGCGGAAGGTGACCGACGGCGAAGTCGACGCCGTCGTGCTCGCCCGAGCCGGGCTGGCCCGGGTGGGCCGGCTTGAGGTGATCACGGAAACGCTCGATCCACTGCAGATGCTGCCCGCGCCCGCCCAGGGCGCGCTCGCCGTGGAATGCCGCGTCGACGACGTGGACACCGAGCACTTGCTGCAGTCCGTTCTGGACGATCCGGCCAGCCGCGCCGCGGTGGCCGCCGAGCGCGCCATGCTGGCCGCGCTCGAAGCAGGCTGTAGCGCGCCGATCGGCGCGCTGGCCGAAGTGGTGGAGGACCTCGACGAGGACGGCCGCGTGGCGCAGCGGCTGTCCTTCCGCGGGGTGGTGGCCACCGACGACGACCAGTTGGTCCGTGCCTCCGCCACTGGTGAGACGACCGCCGCTGAGCAGCTCGGCCGCGACCTGGCCGCCGAACTGCTCGATGCCAGGGCCGCTCTGCTCAGCGGCCCCGGGCAGTAGTTGATGGGGAGTGCCCTGATGACCCGAGCACGCAAGACCCCCGGACGAATCGCCTTCGTGGGCTCCGGTCCCGGTGACGCGGGACTGCTCACCGTCCGGGGCCGGGAGACGATCACCCGCGCCTCGCTGGTGGTGACCGACCCGGACGTTCCGGCCGATGTCGTCGGATTCGCCTCCGACGGCGCCGAGGTGCGCCCGGCCGTGGGCGACCCGGCCGACGTGGCCAAGGACCTGGCGAACGAGGCGGCCACCGGCCGTCCCGTGGTGCGCCTGGTCGCCGCCGACCCGCTGACCGCCGACGCGGTGGTCCGCGAGGTGCGGGAGGTGGCCAGGACCGGCGCCGCCTTCGACGTCATCCCCGGCGTCGCGGCGGGCAGCGCGGTCCCGGCCTACGCGGGCATCGCGCTGGGCGCGACGCACACCGAGGTCGACGTCCGCGGTGACGTGGACTGGCCCGCGCTGGCCGGGGTTCCGGGCGCGCTGGTGCTGCACACCACCGGCAGCCACCTCGCCGAGGCGGCCTCCGCGCTGGTCGAGCACGGCAAGCCCGCGCAGACCCCGGTCGCGGTGACCGCGTTCGGCACCACGGTGCAGCAGCGCACCATCGACACCACGCTGGCCTCGCTGCCCGCCGACGCCGGTGAGCTGCAGGGCCCGCTGGTGGTGACGATCGGCGAGCTGGCCGCGGACCGGTCCGGGCTGTCCTGGTGGGAGTCCCGCGCGCTGTACGGCTGGAAGGTGCTGGTGCCGCGCACCAAGGAGCAGGCGGGCGTGATGAGCGACCGGCTGTGGTCGCACGGCGCCGTTTCGCACGAGGTGCCGACCATCTCGGTGGAGCCGCCGCGCAGCCCCGCGCAGATGGAGCGCGCGGTCAAGGGCCTGGTCGACGGCCGCTACCAGTGGGTCGTGTTCACCTCGGCCAACGCGGTGCGCGCGGTGTGGGAGAAGTTCGCCGAGTTCGGCCTCGACGCCCGCGCGTTCTCCGGCGTGAAGATCGCCTGCGTCGGGGAGGCCACCGCCGAGAAGGTGCGCTCCTTCGGCATCATGCCGGAGCTGCTGCCCTCCGGGGACCAGACCAGCGAGGGCCTGCTGCAGGACTTCCCGCCGCACGACGACATCCTCGACCCGGTGGACCGGGTGCTGCTGCCGCGCGCCGACATCGCCACCGAGACGCTGTCGGCCGGGCTGCGCGAGCGCGGCTGGGAGGTCGACGACGTCACGGCCTACCGGACCGTGCGCGCCGCGCCGCCGCCGGCCGACACCCGCGAGATGATCAAGACCGGCGGCTTCGACGCGGTGTGCTTCACCTCCTCGTCCACCGTGCGGAACCTGGTCGGCATCGCGGGCAAGCCGCACGCCCGGACGCTGGTCGCCTGCATCGGCCCGAACACCGCCGAGACGGCCAAGGAGTTCGGCCTGCGGGTGGACGTGCAGCCGGAGGTCGCGCAGGTCCCCGCGCTGGTCGACGCCCTGGCCGAGCACGCGGCCCGGCTGCGCGCGGAGGGCGCGCTGCCGCCGCCGCGCAAGGCCAAGCGCGCGCGCCGGAGCTGAGCTGACGCGGCCGGGCGGGGTGGCACAAGACCACCCCGCCCGGCCGCTTCAGGGTGTTTCGCCAATGGCCTGCGTGGCGGTGCGGGTGGCGGAACCTCAGCGGCCTTCTCGCTGCGGGATCCGCTCCTGATGTACCAACGACGTACACGGCGTCGCGGCTGTCCTCGCGAGAAGACCGCTGAGAACCCGCCTCGGTGCGAGTTGACGGCCGCACCGCAAAGCGGCTCCGCCGCTTTCTGAAGAGCAGTCCTTCGGCTCCCCAGTCCTCGAACCCGCGAATGGAGTCCCGCATGTACCCGTCGCACCGGCCCCGGCGGCTCCGCCGCAACGGCGCCGTCCGCCGCCTGGTGTCGGAGACCTCGGTCGAGCCCCGCCACCTGGTGCTGCCGATGTTCGTCCGCGAGGGCGCCGCCGAACCCGTGCCGATCCCGTCGATGCCCGGCGTCGTCCAGCACACCCGCGACTCGCTGCGGCAGGCCGCGGCCGACGCGGTGGCCGCCGGGGTCGGCGGGCTGATGCTGTTCGGCGTGCCAGCGGCGCGGGACGCGACCGGCTCCGGCGCGGTCGACCCCGAGGGCGTGCTCAACGTGGCGCTGCGCGACGTGCGCGCCGAGGTCGGCGACGACACCGTGGTGATGGCCGACCTGTGCCTCGACGAGTTCACCGACCACGGCCACTGCGGCGTGCTCGACGAGCGCGGCGTGGTCGACAACGACCGCACCCTCCAGCTCTACGGCGAGATGGCGGTCGCGCAGGCCGACGCCGGGGCGCACGTGGTCGCCCCCAGCGGCATGATGGACGGCCAGGTCGGCGTCATCCGGGACTCGCTGGACGCCACCGGCTTCGAGGACACCGGCATCCTGGCGTACTCGGCGAAGTACGCCTCGGCGTTCTACGGCCCGTTCCGCGACGCGGTGGACTCGCAGCTCACCGGCGACCGCAACACCTACCAGCAGGACCCCGCCAACGGGCGGGAAGCGCTGCGCGAGGTCGACCTGGACCTCGCCGAGGGCGCCGACATGGTGATGGTCAAGCCCGCGCTGTCCTACCTGGACGTGCTGCGCGACGTCGCCGGGGTCGCCGACGTGCCCGTCGCCGCCTACCAGGTCTCCGGCGAGTACTCGATGATCGAGGCCGCCGTGGCGCAGGGCTGGCTGGACCGGGAGCGCACCGTGCTGGAATCGCTGACCTCGATCCGCCGGGCCGGGGCCGACGTCGTGCTCACCTACTGGGCGACCGAGGCCGCGAGGTGGCTGCGGCGATGAGCGTCGAATCCGAGCAGCGGCCGACCAAGCCCGGGGACGCGGCGCCGGTGTGGCTGCACCGGGCGCGCTGGGTGTGGATCGCCGCGGTGCTGGTCGGCTTCATCCGCTCCTTCGTGCAGCTCGCCGACCGGGAAGCGCTGGTCACCCAGCTCCGGGAGGAGGCGCCGGAGCTGCGGCAGGACCAGGTCGACGCCGCCGCCAGCAGCGGCATCCTGTTCGCGGTGCTGCTGTCGGCGCTGTCGCTGATGGTCTACCTGCTGCTGTCCCGGCGGATGCTCGAAGGCCGCAACTGGGCGCGGATCGTGCTCACCGCGTTCGGCGGCTTCAACGCCTTCAGCACGGCGGTCACCCTGCTCACCGTGATCACCGTGGACCGGGCGGTGCTGGTCGAGCTGACCGGCATCGAGGTGCCCACCAGCAACCTGGTCTTCTCGGCCGTCGTGATGGTGCTGCAGGTGGTGGCCATCGCGTTCATGTTCCACCCCGGGTCCAACCGCTACTTCCGCGAGGTGCGGCGCCGGGCGCGCTGACGCAGCGTCACCGCGCGGTCACGGCTGGTCGTGACCGCAGGTCCGGGGCTACCGTGAGGACGTGACCCCGCCGCAGGAACCAGGGCGACCGCAGCCCGACGACGATCGTCGTGCGGACGACGGCTCCGCGGGCGACCAGGGCCCGTCCGGTCCGGAGGAGCAGACGCCGCACGGCGACCAGCCGTCCGGGCCCTACGGCGCGCCCGGCGAGCAGTGGCCCGCCCAGGGCCCGGGGCCCTACGGCACGCCCGAGCAGGGCGGCTCCGGCAGGCCCCCGCCGAACGCGGCGGGCGGCCACCCGCCGCCGGGGCAGCCCCACGGCCAACCGGGATACGGGCAACCGCAGTACGGCCAGCCGCAGTACGGCCAGCCCTACGGCCACCCGCAGTACGGCCAGCCGGGGCAGCCCTACGGGCAGCCGCACGGGACGCAACCGCCGCCGTACGGGCAGCCCCCGCCCTACGCCCAGCAGCACGGCGCTCCGCCCGCGCCCGACAACGGGCCGGTCGAGCGGCCGGGCACGGTCGACGCCTCGTTCTGGGCGGGCATCGCCAGCGTCGTGGTCGGCTTCGCGATGCTGGCCGCCGCCTACTTCATGGTCTCGCCCGCGCAGCTGCAAGCCGTGGTGGCGGAGGCGCGCGCCCTCGGCCAGCCGCTCACCCTGGAGCAGGCCCGCGCGCTGTACTCGGTGACGCTGGGGATGCTCGTGCTGGTCACCGTCGTCCTCGCGGCGCTGTGGATCATGTTCCTGGTGTTCATGCGGCGCGGGCGCGGCTGGGCGCGGGTGGTGATCACCGTGGTGGGCGTGGTCTGGATCCTGTTCACCGTCCCGTCGGTGTCCGAGGGCGCGGGCGGCGGTGCGGTCACCGTCCTGCTGTCGGTGCTGCAGGTGCTGGCCATCGGCGCGACGCTGGTGCTCGCCTTCCTGGCGCCGTCCAACGACTACTTCCAGGCCGTCCGCCGCAGGCGGTAGACGAGTTCACCCGAAGCGAGTGGACAGCGCCGATGACCCGTTCATACTGTTCAGCCGTGACGATGCCTCAAGACCCCTCGCAGTACGGCGGTCAGCCGCAGTACCCGCAGCAGACCCCGTACCCGCAGTCGGGCCCGATGCCGCAGTACCCGCAGCAGCCCGGCTACAACCCCTACGCGGCGCCGCAGGTGCCCGCGCACGAGATGCACGGACCGCGCCGCCCGGCGACCGTGGAGACCGCGTTCTGGATCAGCGTGGTCGTCCCGCTGGTGGTCACGGTGCTCACCGTGGTGTCGTTCATGCTCGTCCAGGGCTTCACGGAGGACGTGATCAACGCGACCGCGCGCGACTCCGGCATCCAGGACGGCCAGATGATGTCCGACATCGCCGCGGCCACCAGGGCGGCGATGATGGTGGTCTACATCATCATCACGGTGTTCTACCTGGTCCTGACCGGGCTGTGGATCCTGTTCGGCTTCAAGCTCCGCGCCGGGCGCAACTGGGCGCGGGTGACGCTCACCGTCTTCGCCGCGCTGTGGGTGCTCAACGCGCTGACCGGGCTCGTCAACGGCGGGATGACCGCTGGCACCATGCCGGAGGGCGTCGAGGTGCCCGGTTCGATGCTGGCGCTGGGCTACGCCGCCAACGGCATCGGCCTGGTGGCGATGGCGGCGTTCATCGTGCTGGTGTTCCTCAAGCCGTCGAACCACTACTTCCAGGCCGCGGCGTACCGGAGGTGAGCCAGGTGGGGAGCGGTCCACCGCGCCAGTTGCGGCTGTCCATCGTCGGGTGGTGGGTGGTCGCCCTCCTCCTGCTGCTGCAGACCGCGGTGATGTGGGCCGGTCGCGACGCGTTGCCGGACCAGGTCGCCGGCAGCGGTCTCGCCCCGCTCGGGGAGGCCGCCGGGCACGCCCGGCACCTCCTCGCGGTCAACACCGCCTTCGGGATCGGGCTCGCCGCGGCGTACCTGGTGCTCGGTGCGCTGCTGTTCCGGCGGCGGCCGTGGGCCCGGTTGCTGCTGACCGGCTTCGCCGTGGTGCACCTGCTGATGCTGCTGGGCACCGGTGCGGTGCTCAGCGTGAACGGGGTGCTGGTGCTGTTCGGGGCGGTCGCCGGGCTGCTGCTGTGGTGGCCGACCAGCACGGAGTGGGTGACCGGCGAACATGACTGACCACGTCCTCTACGCCGAACCCGGCAGCACCTGGTGGCCGGTGGCCTGGGGACCGGCGTTCGCGCTGGTCGGGCTGGCCGTCGAAGGGCTCACCCCGGGTCCGGTGCACCTCGTGCCGTGGACCCTGGTCGGGATGGCGCTGGCAGCGGCGGCGGCGCTGTGGGTCCACGGCAGGCGTCGGCTCTGCTCGCTGCGGCTGACCCCCGACGAGCTCGTGCAGGGCCGGGAGCGGTTGGAGGTGTCCCGGATCGCCGAGGTCGGCGACGTCGGCGCCCCGATCGGCGCCCGGGTGCTCGGCGGCGGCTGGACGGCGCCGAAGGGCACCGGCGAAGTGCCGATCCGGCTGACCGGCGGCGACGTCGTGCTGGGCTGGGCCAAGGAACCGGCGGCGCTCACCGAGCACCTGACCCCGCTCGTGCACCGGCCCTAGCGAGGCGGGGGCACCCTCGCCGTCAGCATGGCTTGCGCGGCGGTGCGGGTGGCGGAACCTCAGCGGCCTTCTCGCTCCGGGAGCCGTTCCTGATGTACCCACTTCGGCGTCACGGCTGTTCTCGCGAGAAGACCGCTGAGCGGTCACGTCCGAGCACGGGCCGCGGTGCAAGCTGACGGCCGCACCGCATGCGGCTCCGCCGCATCCTGAAACGACCCCTAACTCGGACAAGGGTGCCCCTCACTCCGCTCTCGAACGGGTGAGGTCCCGTCGGTGCTGACGTCGCGGGGCGTGGCGGTGGGGAGCGGGTCCGGGGCGTCGAGCGGACGTGAGAGGCTTTGCACCGTGACGGAATCGTGGCCCGTCGACGGGACGGAGCAGGGCACCCAGGAGCGGTCCGGCGTGCACCAGCCGTGGCGGACGGCGATCGCGGCGGTGGAACTGCTCATCGCGCTCGGCCTGGCCGTCACCGCCTGGTGGGCCTGGGGGCGCGGGATCGTGCCGATCTACCTGCCCGGACCGGGTGGCGCGACCGACGTGGTGACCCGCTCCGTCGGGAGCTGGCTGGCCACCGCCATCGCGGCGGGCGGCGTCGGTGCGCTGCTCGTGCTCGACGCGATCCGGCAACTCGTGCTGGCCATCCGGGTGCGCGATCGCGGCTGAGCGCCGCCGGGGTGTGCCCGGACACGCCGCGCCGCCTGTCAGACTGGGGGTCGTGACTCCTGCGAATCCCGCCAGCGACGAATCCGTCCCGCGGTCGCGCGAGCTGTTCGAGCGCGCCCGGTCCGTGACTCCCGGAGGCGTCAACTCGCCGGTCCGGGCGTTCCACTCGGTCGGCGGCTCGCCCCGCTTCATGGTGCGCGGGGAGGGTCCCCACCTCTGGGACGCCGACGGCAACCGGTACGTGGACCTGGTGTCCTCCTGGGGCCCGATGATCAACGGGCACGCCCACCCCGACGTGGTGCGGGCGGTCCGGGACGCGGCGTCCGAGGGGCTGTCGTTCGGCACCCCGGGCGTCGGGGAGATCGACCTGGCGCAGGAGATCATCGACCGGGTGCTGCCCGTCGAGCAGGTCCGGCTGGTCAACTCCGGGACCGAGGCGACGATGAGCGCGGTCCGGCTGGCGCGCGGCTTCACCGAGCGGCGCAAGGTCGTCAAGTTCGCCGGCTGCTACCACGGGCACGTCGACGCGCTGCTGGCCAGCGCCGGGTCCGGGGTCGCCACCCTGGGGCTGCCGACGACGCCCGGGGTCACCGGCGCGCAGGCCGCCGACACCCTCGTGCTGCCCTACAACGACCTCGACGCGGTGCGGCAGGTGTTCGCCGAGCAGGGCGACGAGATCGCGTGCGTGATCACCGAGGCCGCCGCGGGCAACATGGGCGCGGTCGCGCCCGCCCCGGGCTTCAACGCCGGGCTCAAGGAGCTGACCAGCGCGCACGGTGCGCTGCTCATCATGGACGAGGTGATGACCGGCTTCCGGGTGTCCCGGGCGGGCTGGTTCGGGATCGACGGCGTGGCCGGCGACCTCTACACCTTCGGCAAGGTGATGTCCGGCGGGCTGCCCGCCGCCGCGTTCGGCGGTCGCGCCGACGTGATGTCGAAGCTGGCGCCCTCCGGGCCCGTCTACCAGGCGGGCACCCTGGCCGGGAACCCGATCGCGGTCGCGGCCGGGCTGGCGAACCTGCGCGCCGCCGACGACGCGGTGTACGAGGCGCTGGACCGCAACGCCCGGCGGCTCGGCGAGCTGCTCGGCGAGGCGCTGACCGCCGAGGGCGTGCCGCACCAGGTCGCCGTCGCGGGCAACCTGACCAGCGTGTTCTTCACCGAGGAACCGGTGCACGACTACGCGGGCGCGCAGCGGCAGCAGACCTGGCGGTTCCCGCCGTTCTTCCACGAGCTGCTCCGGCGCGGCGTCTACCCGCCGCCGAGCGCCTTCGAGTCCTGGTTCGTCAACGCCGCGATGGACGACGCCGCGTTCGAGACCATCGCCGAGGCCGCGCCGCACGCGGCGAAGGCCGCGGCCCGGGCGGAAGCACCATGACCGGGACCATCGTGCACTTCCTGCGCCACGGCGAGGTGCACAACCCGGAGGGCGTGCTCTACGGCAGGCTGCCCGGGTACCGGTTGTCGGACCGGGGCGAGCAGCAGGCCAAGGGCGTCGCCGAGTTCCTCGTGGGACGCGACATCGCCCACGTCGTCGCCTCGCCGCTGGAACGCGCCCAGCAGACCGCCGCGCCGATCGGGGCGGCGTTCGAGCTCGACGTGGCCGTCGACGAGCGGCTGATCGAGGCGGACAACCAGTTCGAGGGGCTCAAGGTCTCGGTCGGCGACGGGGCGCTGCGCTCGCCCGCGCACTGGTCGAAGCTGTGGAACCCGCTGCGCCCGTCGTGGGGCGAGCCGTACCTGGAGATCGCGCGCCGGATGCTCGGCGCCGCCTACCGCGCGCGGACGGCCGCGGAAGGCCGCGAAGCCGTCTGCGTCTCGCACCAGTTGCCGATCTGGACGTTGCGCCGGTTCCTGGAGGGCAAGCCCATGTGGCACGACCCGCGGCGGCGGCAGTGCTCGCTCGCGTCGCTGACCTCCCTGGTGTTCCGGGGCGAGGAGCTGGTCCGCGTCGCCTACGTCGAACCCGCCGGGGGCACGGACCCGAAGTTGACCGGGGCATGAGGGAGTCGGGCATGAAGAAGCTGCTCACGCGCATCGGGATGGCCGTCGCGGTGCTGGCGCTCGTCGGCGGTTGCGCCGGGGCCGGCGGGAGCGAACCCCCGGGCGGGGAGTTCACCTTCGTCTCGCCGGGCGGCCAGACCCGGCTGTTCTACGAGCCGGAGGAGCGCGGCAAGGTCACCGGCCTGTCCGGGGAGTCGCTGCTCCAGGAGGGCAAGCAGATCTCGCTCAACGACTTCAAGGGCGAGGTCGTGGTGCTCAACATCTGGGGCTCCTGGTGCGGGCCGTGCCGCGCGGAGGCCGACGACCTCCAGGCGGTGCAGGACAAGACCGCTGATCAGGGCGTCCAGCTGCTCGGCATCAACGTCCGGGACAGCCGGTCCGCCGCCGCGGACTTCCACCGCGACCGGGGGCTGACCTACCCGTCGCTGTTCGACCCGTCCGGGCGGAGCCTCCTCGCGCTCAAGCAGTTCCCGCGCAGCACGGTGCCCGCCACGATCGTCCTGGACCGCCAGCACCGCGTCGCGGCCATCTTCCTGACCGAGCTGCTGGAGAGCGAATTGCTCCCCGAGGTCCAGAAGGTCGCCGCCGAACCCACGCCGACGGCCTGATCCGCACGCCCCCGTCCCGGCCCGGACCTCCGGGCCGGGACAGGTGTGCGCGACGTCCCGCCCGCAGACCGCCTGCCCCGGTGGTCCCGCCGGGGCGCGCCGCCCGAGGCACCGAGCGCGAAGCCGCCGAAGCTCGCGCGGCCCGGCCGTCACCCGCGCGACCGGGGCGAGGCGATCTCCGGAGCGGCGACCAGGTTCTTCGTCCCCCGAAGTCCCCCGGCGGGAATCACCGGCAGCGGCGCGGACGCGCCCTCGCCCGGACCCGCGCGAGCGACCGCCGCGCCTCGGTGGCAGCAAGGTTCCCCGCTTGGCGGCGCTGACAGGAAGGTTCCCCTGCTCGCCTCGCTCGGGCGGGGTGGTCGCGTCGGTGGTCGACGGCTCGGATGCGTGCTCGCCGCGTGGGTCGCGCACCGGGGCGCGGTCGATGCGGCGGGCGGCTGGCGCGGAGGTGCCGACCTTCGCGTCCGGCGGCGTGCGGTGGTGGTGCGCACCGGGAACGGGCGAACGGGGCGAAAAGTCCGGTCGTCCACAGGGACCCGATTTTCGGGACCTCTGGCCCTGGCGAGGTGGCCGTCCGGTGCGAACCTGGCGTTCACCAGCGCTGATGTGGTCGCCGTTACCAGGGCCGGTGCACGTCGGTGCACCTGACTTTCCTACCCTCGACGTGTGAACCCCACCGAGCTCGCCATGTCCGGCCCGCTGCTGTTCGCGGCCGCCATCGCCGTGCTCGCCGGGGCGATCAGCTTCGCGTCTCCGTGCGTCGTCCCGCTGGTCCCCGGATATCTGGCCTACCTGGCCGGGGTGGTCGGCGCCGAATCGCCGCCGGTGGACGAGGAGGAGGCCAAGCAGGCGCGTCGCGGCCGGTGGCGGGTCGCCGGTGCGGCGATGCTGTTCGTGGCGGGGTTCAGCGCGGTGTTCGCCGCCGGGATGCTGCTCCTGCTGGGCCTGTCCGATGTGCTGGCGGCCAACGAGATCATCCTGCAACGGGTCGGTGGGGTCGTCACGGTGGCGATGGGACTGGTCTTCATCGGACTGGTCCCGGCGCTGCAACGCGACGTGCGCATCCACCGCGCGCCGCGGGCGGGTCTGTGGGGCGCGCCGGTGCTGGGCGCCGTGTTCGGGCTCGGCTGGACGCCCTGCCTGAGCCCGACACTCGTCGGGGTGACGGCGGTGGCCGTCGGCACCGAGCCCGGTTCGAGCACGGTACTGCGCGGCGTCCTGCTGGTGATCGCCTACTGCGCGGGCCTGGGACTGCCCTTCGTGCTGCTCGCCCTGGGTGCGCGCTGGGCGGTGCGCAGCACGGGGTGGCTGCGGCGCCGGGCCCGCGCGATCCAGATCTTCGGCGGGGTGCTGCTGATTGTGGTGGGCTTGCTGCTCGTCACCGGTCTGTGGGGAGAACTGATCGCGGTGCTGAGAGGTCCGATCGCCGGTTTTGAGTTGCCGATCTGATGCCTGATTTCCTGAGAAGCGCGCTCGCGTTCCTGCGCAACACCTGGCGCGGCCTGACGTCGATGCGCACCGCGCTGGTGCTGCTGTTCCTGCTCGCGCTGGCCTCGCTGCCGGGCGCGCTCATCCCGCAGCGGTCGCTGAGCCCGACCGGGGTGGAGGACTACTACCGGCAGCACCCGACGCTGGCGCCCATCTTGGAGAAGCTCGGCGTTTTCGAGGTCTTCAGCTCGGTCTGGTTCGCCTCCATCTACGTCCTGCTGTTCATCTCGCTGATCGGCTGCCTGCTGCCGCGCTGCCTGGAGTACTACCGGCAGTTGCGCGGCAGGCCGGTGCGCACCCCGCGCAACCTCAGCCGGATGCCGCACTACGAGGACACCACTGTGGACACCTCGGTGGACGAGGTGATGACGGCGGCTCGCAAGCGGCTGCGCGGCTGGCGCAAGGTCGAGCAGGAGGAGGCCGACGGCACCAAGTCGATCTCCGCCGAGCGCGGCTACCTGCGCGAGGCGGGCAACCTGGTGTTCCACTTCGCACTGGTCGGGCTGCTCATCGGCGTCGCAGGCGGCAAGCTCTACGGCTACGAGGGCCAGGTCATCGTGATGGCCGACGGCTCCGAGTTCTGCAATTCGGGCACCTACAACTACGACTCCTTCAACCCGGGCCTGACCCGGGACGGGACCGATCTGACGCCGTTCTGCGTGCGGGTCAACGACCTCGAGGTGGACTACCTCAACACCGGACAGGTGGAGAACTACCACGTCGACCTGCAGTACCAGTCCGGAGAGGACCTGGAGAACGGCACCTGGCGTTCCCACGACCTGCAGGTCAACCACCCGCTGCGCACCGCGGGCGACCGGGTGTACCTGACCGGCAACGGCTACGCGCCGCAGTTCACGGTGACGTGGCCGGACGGGCAGCAGCGGACCGGCGAGGTCCAGTGGCAGCCGAACGACCTCACCACGATGCTGTCGCAGGGCGCGACGAAGTTCGACCCGCCCGGCATCGAGGACCCGGTGAAGCGCCGCGAGAACCAGATCGCCGTGACCGGGTTGTTCGCGCCGACCGCGGCCTACGACGGCGCGATCCTGAGCTCGCGGTTCCCCGACCTGATCGACCCGGCCGTGGCCGTCGACGTGCTGCGTGGTGACCTCGGTCTCGACTCCGGTCGCGGCCAGTCCATCTTCGGCGTGGACCAGAAGATGGTGGAGCAGGGCCGGCTCAACCGGGTGGCGCGGGAGAACCTGAGCGTCGGCGAGGAGATCCGCCTCGACGACGGCACCACGGTCCGCTTCGACGGCGTCGAGCGCTGGGTCAACCTGCAGGTCTCGCACGATCCGTTCCAGCCGTTCGTGCTGGGCTTCGCGATCGCGATGATTTTCGGTATCGGGACCTCCCTGATGATCAAGCGGCGCCGCGTCTGGGTGCGTGCGGTGCCGCGGCCGGATCCGGACGATGCCGGGAGCACGCGTACGTTGGTCGAAGTCGGCGGGCTGGCCCGCACCGATCACGCCGGTTACGGCGAAGAGTTCACCGTTCTCGCCGCGGACCTGCTCGCGATGGTGGGCGAGCAGAAGCCGACACCGGGTGCGGTCACAGGCCCCGCTCGCGGAAGGAAGAGCTGATGCCGGTTAACGAGACCCTGTCGACCTACAGCGACATGGCGTACGCGACCTCCGTGGTCATCTACGCGGTCGCCATGCTGCTGTACTTCGCCGAATTCGCCTCGAGCAGGGCCGTCGCGAAGACGGCCGCGCAGCGCGAACCCGCGATGGTGGGCTCGGGCTCCGGTCCGGACGAGACCCCCGAGGTCGGGCACATCAAGACCGAGCCGAAGCGCCCGATGTCCGAACGCTGGGGCGGCATGGCCGTGGCCATGACCGTGCTCGGCGGGCTGGTCCACCTCGCGTCGCTGGTGCTGCGCGGCGTGGCCACCGGGCGGGCCCCGTGGGGCAACATGTACGAGTTCGGTTCGGCGATCTGCCTCGCCGCCGTGATCGCCTGGGTGGTCGTGCTGTACCAGCAGATGCGCAAGGCGCGTCGCGAAGCGACCCCGGCGCAGCTCCGCTCGCTCGGCGGTTTTCTCATGCTGCCGGTGATCCTGCTGCTGTTCCTGTCCGGCACCGTGCTCTACGCGCAGGCCGCGCCGCTGCAGCCCGCCCTGCAGTCCTACTGGATCGTGATCCACGTCTCGGCCGCGATCGTGGCCAGCGGCGTGCTGCTGTTCTCCGGTGTCGCCAGCCTCCTGTACCTGGTGCGGGTCCGCTACGAGCGCGACGAGACGAAGATGGCGGCGTTCGCCTCCCGGCTGCCGAGCAGCCAGACCCTCGACCGCCTCGCCTACCGGACCACCGTGGTGATCTTCCCGGTGTGGACGTTCGCGATCGTCGCCGGCGCGATCTGGGCCGAGGCCGCGTGGGGCCGGTTCTGGGGCTGGGACCCCAAGGAGACCACCTCCTTCATCGCGTGGGTCGTCTACGCCGCCTACCTGCACGCGCGGGCGACCGCGGGCTGGCGCGGGGTGCGGGCCGCGTGGATCAACATCCTCGGCCTGGCCGTGATGATCTTCAACCTGTTCTTCATCAACATCGTCGTGTCGGGGCTGCACTCCTACGCCGGTCTGTGATCGGGTGGGCGGTGTCGGCTTCCCGGCCGGGGCCGCCGCGCCGCTGCCCGCGTCCGGTCCGCGATCGGTGCACACCCCTGGCGGGGAGTGCTGATCGTGACCTGGTAGACGCGGCCACCCCGGTGACGACCCGGTGCATCTGGGACTACCGTGCTGTGCGGAGACGGGGAGATCGCGATTCGGTCCGGCAGGGCTCGACTCGAACGTTGGAGGGACGGCGACGGTGACCGGACGGTACGAAGAGCCTGAGGCGCAGCGGCAGGCGAGCGGTGCCGACGGCGCCGCGCAGCAGCAAGGGCCCTACACCGAACCGGAGACCAGGCCGGCTGCTCCGAACCCGCTCGCCGAGCACCCCGCGCCGTCGTACGTGGATCCGGACCAGCCGCCCGCGTTCCCGCCGGAGGCGTACCAGGGCGACGCCGCCCGGTACCCCGGTGGCGCGCCCGCGCAGCAGCAGTTCCCGCCGGGCTACTACGAGGCGACCCCGTCCGGCCCGCAGCAGGCGGCCGCGTCGGGTCCGCACCAGGTCCCGGGCGCGCAGTCCGGTCCGCACCCGGTCTCCGGAGGCCCGTCCGGGCCGTACCCGCAGGCCGGTCAGTCCGGGCCGTACCCGGTGCAGGGCGGGCCCTCGGGTCCCTACCCGGTGCAGGGCGGGCCCTCGGGTCCGTACCCGGTTCCGGGCGGCCAGCCGTACCCGGGGCAGCAGGGGCAGCAGTTCCAGCAAGGCGGTCAGCACCAGTTCGGTCCATATGGCCAGGGTGCTCCGTCCGGCCCCGCCGCGGATCAGCCATTCGGCCAGGACCTCTCGTCCTCCCAGCTGCTCAAGCAGACCAAACGGCCTCCCCAATCCGGGTGGCGCAAGGCCCTCTACGTGGCCAGCGGAAAGACGGTCAACCTCGGCGAGAGCCCGGCCGACCTGCGGCGACGCCAGCTGATCGCACGGATCAACCAGCCGCTGCAGGGTTGCTACAAGATCGCGATGCTCAGCCTCAAGGGCGGGGTCGGCAAGACGACGACCACCACCACGCTCGGCTCGACGTTCTCGTCGCTGCGCGGTGACCGGGTGATCGCCGTCGACGCCAACCCGGACCGCGGCACGCTCAGCCAGAAGATCCCGCTGGAGACCACGGCCACCGTGCGGCACCTGCTGCGCGACGCCCACCGGATCACCAAGTACAGCGACGTGCGGTCCTACACCTCGCAGGGCCCGAGCCGGCTGGAGATCCTCGCCAGCGAGCAGGACCCGGCGGTGTCCGAGGCGTTCAGCGAGGACGACTACCGACGCACCGTGACGCTGCTGGAGCACTTCTACAACGTGGTGCTCACCGACTGCGGCACCGGGCTGATGCACTCGGCGATGAAGGGCGTGCTGGACGAGGCCGACTCGCTGGTCATCGTGTCGTCCAGCTCGATCGACGGGGCGCGCAGCGCCTCGGCCACGCTGGACTGGCTGGACGCGCACGGCTACGGCGAACTGGTGTCGCGCTCCGTCGCGGTGATCAACTCGGCGCGGCCGACGGCGGGCAAGGTCGACGTCGACAAGCTCGCCGCGCACTTCGCGTCGCGCTGCCGCGCGGTGTCGAAGATCCCGTTCGACCCGCACCTGGAGGAAGGCGCGGAGGTCGAGCTGGACCAGCTGGCCGCCCCGACCCGCTTGGCGCTGCTGGAGCTCGCCGCGATCGTGGCCGACGACTTCCCGCACGCGCTCGGGCGCAAGCGCCAGTCCTGAGCAGGGCGGCGCCGGAGGTCATTCCTCGTCGTGGCGCTGCCTGCGCTGCTCCTCGTCGATCCGGCGCAGGAAGTCCGGGTCGTCGTCCGGCGCGATCGGGGCCTGCCCGCGTCGGCGGGACCCCATCTCGGGGCCGAAGGCCTTCCACATCAGCACGGCTACCGTGAGCGCGCCGATCGCTGCCAGGACGTAGATCATCGCGGCCACCTCCAGTCTCTCCACCCGAGGTTAGCCGGTGGTGGCCGCGGTTGTCGTCGCCCCGAGGTGGCGGTTGGTGTGACGAACCCAGGTGGCGCCTCGCTGCGCTACGAGGCGCCACCTGGATCAGCGGTCGTCGGCGTGCCGTCGGCCGACCGCCGGGGCGTCGTTCGGGGTTCTCGCCGATCGTCGAGGCGTTCCGCCGGGAGCGTGGGGGCCCGGCGGCGGGGGGCCGTCGCGGCGATCGGTTCCGCCCTGGAGTCCGGTCAGGCCGGTCGGCCGACGTCGTTGGTCAGCTCGGCGAGCAGCGTCCGGACCTCCGACTCGCGGAACCGGCGGTGCCCGCCCGGCGTCCGGATGGAGCCGATGCGCCCTGCGGTGGCCCACCGGGTGACGGTCTTCGGATCGACCCGGAACAGCGCGGCGACCTCACCGGGGGTGAGGAGCTGCTCCTGGCCGTGCTGGCGGGACTGCTGGGTCGTCGCGGTCACGGCTGACCTCCTGAGTGCTGCGGATTCAATCGGGCATTCCGGTCGCATCCTGGCAGTTCGATGGTCAGGTACTCGAACATTTGGGTTTAGGTAAAGGGAAGGTAAGGGACGAAAGCGGCGAGGCGGCACGGTCCGCCCGCGCCCCCGGCCGGGTCGCGGCCCGGCTTGCTCTACCCTGGATGACGTGCTGGAACAGCAGGAGGCCGAATCCCCGGAGCGGACCCGGAGCTCCAGTCTCGCCACCGACGTCGTGCTGTACACGCTGGCCAGGTTCGGCATGCTCGCGGTCGCGATCGCGGCGCTGATGCTGTTCGGCGTCCCGCTGCTGGTCGCCGCCGCCGTCGGCGTGGTGCTGGTGATGCCGCTGTCGATGCTGGTGTTCGGCACGCTGCGCCGCCGCGTCGCGTCCGGGATGGCCGACCGCGCCGCCGAGCGACGGGCCCGCCGCGACGAGCTGCGCGCCCAGCTCCGCGGGGACCGGGACGCGGACGAGTCGTGACGCGGATCCTCGACCGCTCCTGCGACCGCACCAGGGGCTGGACCAGCGAAGCCGTCCGCAAGATCGAGGCCGACGCCAACCGCAGCGCCGACACGCACCTGCTGACCTACCCGTTGCCCGCCGAGTGGGAGATCGACCTCTATCTCAAGGACGAGTCAACCCATCCGACCGGTTCTCTCAAGCACCGCTTGGCCCGATCGCTGTTCCTGTACGCGATCTGCAACGGCTGGGTGACGGAGAACACGCCGGTGATCGAGGCATCGTCGGGTTCGACGGCGGTGTCCGAGGCTTATTTCGCCCGGATGCTCGGGCTGCCGTTCATCGCCGTGATGCCGCGCTCGACGAGCCGCGAGAAGGTCTCCCTGATCGAGTGGCACGGCGGGCGTTGCCACTTCGTCGACGAGCCGAGCGCGATCTACGCCGAATCCCGGCGGCTGGCCGCCGAGCTCGGCGGCCACTTCATGGACCAGTTCACCCACGCCGAGCGGGCGACCGACTGGCGGGGCAACAACAACATCGCCGAGTCGATCTTCCAGCAGCTCGCGCGGGAGCGCCACGCCGAGCCCCGGTGGATCGTGGTCGGCGCCGGGACCGGCGGCACCAGCGCCACCATCGGCCGCTACCTGCGCTACCGGATGCACCGGACGTCGCTGGCGGTGGTCGACCCCGAGCACTCGGTGTTCTTCGAGGCGTGGCGGGACGGTGATCCCGCCCGCACCGGGGACCGGGGCTCGATGATCGAGGGGATCGGCAGGCCGCGGGTCGAGCCGTCGTTCGTCGGCGAGTCGATCGACCGCATGATCAAGGTGCCGGACGCCGCCTCGATCGCCACCTCGCGCTACGTCGAGCACGTGCTCGGCCGCCGGGTCGGCGGCTCCACCGGCACGAACCTGTGGGGCGTGTTCGCGCTGATCGCCGAGATGCTCCGGGAAGGGCACCGCGGCAGCATCGTCACCCTGCTCTGCGATGGCGGCGAGCGGTACGCGAACACCTACTACGACGACGACTGGGTGGCGGCGCAGGGGCTCGACCTGGCGCCCGCGCACGCCGTGGTGGACCGCTTCCACGCCACCGGTGAGTTCCAGGCATGCTGAGCGCGGACCGGCGGTTCGGCTCGGGGAGGTTCGGCGTGCGGCGCCAGGGATGGCTGTGGTTGGCGGCGGTGGCGGTCGCGGCGACCGGATGCACCTCGGGCGAGGAGACCGCCCCGGTGCCGCCCAGCGCGCAGACGACCACCGAGGAGTCCGCGGCCGAGTCCGTGACCCCGCCGATCAGCCGGGAAGTGCCCCCGGACCAGCGCCGCGAGCTCGCCGCCGTCGCGGACCTGTGCTCGCTGGTGTCCCCGGAGGAGCTCGCGGAGCTGGCGTTCCTGGTGGAGGCCGGGCACCCCCGCCAACTCGGTACCGACCCGGTGGCGCGCGGCTGCCAGTTCGACCACGGCAGCAACCCCCGCTCGGTGCTCGTCGCCGCGCAGCCGGCGGGCTATGCCGGGCTCGGCCGCGAGGAGGTGGACCTCGGTGCGGTGACCGGGACGCAGACCCTGCACGTCAACGACTGCACGGTCCTCGCACCGGTCCGGGGGGCGACGCTGCAGGTCGCGGTCACCGCGCGGGAGGCGGGGACGACGCACTGCGAGACCGCCCAGTCCGTCGCCCAGTACGTCCTGGCCGCGCTGGTGCGCTGACCCCGCGGACCGCGAGCTGGACACGCTCGGCCATGCGGGCGCTACCCGGGCAGTTCCGTGTTCGGTGCTCGCTCCGAGCGGTTCCCGGGGCGAGAAGGCCGCTGAGGTCCCGCCACGCACACCGTTGTCGAGACGACGCGGCGCCCGACCCGCCGGCTCCGGCGGAGCCAGACCGGTTTCAGGACCTCCGGCCCACCGAACTCCTGCGCCTGGACCGCCCGCGTTCGCCACACCTCCGCGATGTCGTCGTCGCCACCGCGGTCGCACGGTGGGACATCGACCATTTCGCATCCGGGAACGCCTCGGTGCGGCTCGGACGACCCTTCCTGGCGCCTACCCCTGGTAGGACAGCACCAGTTCGTAGCCGTCCTCGGAGTGGCCGGCGACCGCCAGGTCGGCCTCGCCGCGCAACTCGGCCAGCTCCCCGGTGCCCAGCCCGGGAACCACCTCGACGTGCTCGAACACGCCGGTCTCGTCCTGGGTGCCGGTGTGCCGGAGGACGCAGCTCCCGGTGCGCCCGTCGATCGACCCCTCGAAGTGCTCGAACCCGAGGACCGGAGCGCCGCCCGGCCGGTAGGTGATCAGGTAGGTGAGGGTGCTGGTGCCCTCGATGGCGCCGGAGTAGGTGTAGGACACCTCGGCGCGGGTGATGCCCCGGGTGGGATAGCGGACGCCGCCGCGTTCCTGCCCCTCGCCATCGATGTCGGTGACGACCTGCTCGATCCAGGAGGTGACCGAGAACCGGCCGGTGGCCTTCTTCGCGAAACTCATGCGCGGACGGTAGGTCCGCTCGCCGCGCGGGGTATTGGAGAAACGCGACCCGCTCGTGTCGGGGCGGACTCCTACCCTGGCGCGGTGCGCGCTCCGCAGGGTTGTCCGCAGGCGATCGTGTTCCCGGAGCCGGGACGGCGGGCCTTCGACGTCGAACGCCTGGCTCCGGCGGCGGATCTGGCCGAGTTCGTGGACTACCACTGGGTGGTCCGCTGGCGGGTCGAGGGCGTGCACCGGCAGCAGGTCGTGCCCCAGCCCAGGGTGCACCTCGCGGTGGAGGACGGTCGGGTGCTCGTCCACGGCGTCACCCGCGAACCCTTCCACCGGGAGCTGCGCGGTACCGGGCACGTCCTCGGGGTGGCCTTCCACCCGGCGGGTTTCCGGCCCGTGCTGCACCGCGCGGTGGCGGACGTCGCCGGGCGGTACCGCCCCGGCGCGGAGGTGCTCGGGGTGGACGACCGGGAGGTCGCGGCGCGGGTGCTGGCGACCGGGAGCACCCGGCGCATGGTGGCGGCGGTCGAGGAGTACCTCCGCGCGTGCCGTCCCCGGCCCGATCCGGTCGCGGCGCGGGTCTCGGAGCTGGTCCGCACCGCTGAGCGCGATCCCTCGCTGGTCCGCGCCGATCAGCTCGCCGACCGGGCCGGGATGGGGTTGCGCCGGTTGCAGCGGCTGTTCGCCGAGTACGTCGGGATCGGGCCGAAGTGGGTGATCCGGCGCTTCCGGATCCTCGACGCGCTCGGCCGCGCCGGTGCCCCCGCCGCCGGTGCGCCCCTGGATTGGGCGGCGTTGGCCGACGAGCTCGGCTTCGCCGACCAGGCGCACCTGATCCGGGTGTTCACGCAGGTCGTCGGCACCCCACCGGCCACCTACCGGCGCACCGCGGCCGGGTGATCGACCAGCCGACGTGCCCGGCGGATCAGCCGATGGCCAGCGCCACGGCCGTGATGGCCGCCCACGCCAGCATCGCGAACCCGGTGTCGCGCACCGCGGGGATCAGCTTGCGCCCCTGCGCGCCGCCGAGCACCGCGCGCAACGGCACGATGAGCAGCGGCAGGGCCAGGAAGCCCAGCAGCGCCCAGGAGTTGCGCACCCCGATCAGCACGGTGATCAGGAACGGGATCAGCGCCAGCGCGACGTAGAGGGTCCGGGTGTCGCGGTCGCCGAGCAGCACGGCCAACGTCCGCTTGCCGCTGACCCGGTCCGACGGGATGTCCCGCAGGTTGTTGGCGACCAGCACGGCGCTGGAGATCGAGCCGATCGCGACCGCCGCGCCGATCGAGAACCCGGTGATGGTGTCCGCCTGGACGTACACCGTGCCGAGCACCGCGACCAGCCCGAAGAAGACGAACACCGCGATCTCGCCCAGCCCGGCGTAGCCGTACGGCTTGCGGCCCCCGGTGTAGAACCAGCCGCCCGCGATGCACAGGGCGCCGACGGCCAGCATCCACCAGTGCCCGCTGAGCACCACCACGGCCAGGCCCGCCACGGCGGCCAGGCCGAAGCACGTCCACGCCGCCGTGCGCACCGCCGCCGGCCGCGCCGCTCCCGAACCGGTCAGCCGGAACGGGCCGACCCGGTCGTCGTCGGTGCCGCGGACGCCGTCGGAGTAGTCGTTGGCGAAGTTCACCCCGATGATCAGCAGCACCGCCACGACCAGCGCCAGCACCGCGAGGAGCGGGTCGAACCCGTCGATCCCGATCGCGGCTCCGCCACCGACCAGCACCGGCGCGATCGCGTTCGGGAAGGTCCGGAGCCGGGCGCCTTCGATCCACTGCGAGACAGTCGCCATGGGTGCATCTTCGCGCACCGCCCTCACCCGGCGGAGGGAGCCTCCCGCACGTCAGGGCACGCCGAGCCGCGCGGCCAGCCCCCGCCGGTCCGGTTTGCCCGGACCGCGCAGCGGCAGCTCGGGGAGGAAGACGATCCGCTTCGGGGTCGCCGCGGCGCCGCTGCGTTCGCGCACCGCGCCGCGCAGCGCCTCGGAATCCGGTGGTGCGGCGGGGTCGGCGGGCACCACGGCGGCGACCACCGCCTGCCCCCACTCCGGGTCCGGCACGCCCACCACGCAGACCTCGCGCACCCCGGTCTGCTCGGTGAGGACCCGCTCCACCGGTGCCGGGGCCACGTTCACCCCGCCGGTGATGATCAGGTCGTCGACCCGGCCGAGCACCTCCAGCCGGTCTTGGCGCCAGCGCCCGAGATCGCCGGTGCGGAACCAGCCGCCGGCGAACTCGGCCGCGCCGGGGCGGCCGAGGTACCCGGAGGCGAGCATCGGTCCGGACAGCGCGATCGGCCCCTCGCCGCCCTCGATGCGGACCTGCGCGATGTCCAGCGGCAGGCCGTCGTAGACGCACCCGCCCGCGGTCTCGCTCATCCCGTAGGTGGTCGTGACCCGGACCCCTTCCTCGGCGGCCCGGGCCAGCAGCGCGGGCGCGGCGGCGGCGCCGCCGACCAGCACGGCGTCGAAGTCCCGGAGCGCGGCCAGGCCCTCGCCCCCGGCGTCGAGCAGGCGGCGCAGCTGGGTCGGCACCAACGAGGTGTAGCGGGGGCCGCCGGTCACCTGCATCGCGCGGGCGGCGTCGGCGAAGCGCTCGGGCCGGAACCCGCCGGTGGTGTCCACGGCGTGCGGCTCGACCCCGGCGACCAGGGAGCGGATCAGCACCTGCATCCCGGCGACGTGGTGCGCGGGCATCGCCAGCAACCAGCGGCCGGGGCCGGCCAGCCCGCGGTGCGTCGCTTCGGCGGAGGCGCGCAGCGCGGTGGCGCTGAGCAGGACGCCCTTGGGCGTCCCGGTGGAGCCCGACGTGGCGATGACCAGCGCGGTCGGCTCGCCGTCCGCGCCCACGGGGTGCTCGCCGAGCGCTTCCGCGGTGCGGCGGGCCTCGTCGGGCTGGTCGGCGGGCACCGGGAGCAGCGCCGGTCCGCCGCCGTCCAGGGCGGTGCGCAGGGCGGGCAGCACGTCCAGGGCGGCCGGTCCGGCCGGTACGGGGAGCGGCTGCGGGACGCGGGGGTCGGGCATGGCCCCATTGTCGTCCCGGCTCGGGCGCGGCGGTGCTGACGTCCTCCGAATACATCAATTCGACCACCAGTTCGAGCGATCAAGTGTTCGATCCGGGTGGTCGATGGTGATGTCAGTGGCGAAACGAAGGAGGCACCATGCGCGTCACCGACACCGCGGTCCGCCCCGTGCGATGGGTCATGCGATCGGCCGTGCGGCGGGCCGTGCGAGAAGTCCGGGTCCGCCTGCGGGCGGCGCTGCACCGGCTGCGCGGCTCCGCCGGCCGGTCCCGCGCGCCCGGGACCGGCCGGCGGAGCGGCTCAGTAGTACCAGGGGAAGGACGACCAGTCCGGCTCGCGCTTCTGCAGGAACGCGTCGCGGCCCTCGACCGCCTCGTCGGTCATGTACGCCAGCCGCGTCGTCTCACCGGCGAAGATCTGCTGGCCGACCAGGCCGTCGTCGATCGCGTTGAACGCGTACTTGAGCATCCGCTGGGCGGTCGGCGACTTCCCGTTGATCTCGCGGGCCCACTGCAGCGCGGTGGACTCCAGCTCGGCGTGCGGCACGGCCTCGTTGACCATGCCCATCCGGTGCGCCTGCTCGGCGGTGTACGGGCGGCCGAGGAAGAAGATCTCCCGGGCGAACTTCTGCCCGACCTGGCGAGCCAGGTACGCCGAGCCGTAGCCGCCGTCGAAGCTGCCCACGTCGGCGTCGGTCTGCTTGAACCGGGCGTGCTCGGCGCTGGCCAGCGTGAGATCGCACACCGCGTGCAGGCTGTGCCCGCCGCCCGCGGCCCAGCCCGGCACCACCGCGATGACCACCTTCGGCATGAACCGGATCAGCCGCTGCACCTCCAGGACGTGCAGCCGCCCGGCCCGCGCCGGGTCCACCGATTCGGCCGTGTCGCCCGAGGCGTACTGGTACCCGGACCGGCCCCGGATGCGCTGGTCGCCGCCGGAGCAGAAGGCCCAGCCGCCGTCGCGCTCCGACGGCCCGTTGCCGGTCAGGAGCACGCAGCCGACGTCGCCGCTCATCCTGGCGTGGTCGAGAGCCCGGTACAGCTCGTCGACGGTGTGCGGGCGGAAGGCGTTGCGGACCTCGGGCCGGTCGAACGCGATGCGCACGGTGCCGCGACCGGGGCCGTCCTCGGTGCAGCGGTGGTAGGTGATGTCGGTGAAGTCGAAGCCCGCCACGGGCTCCCACACGTCCGGATCGAACAGCTCAGAGACACGGGGATTCTGCACACCTGGGACAATAGGTCCCGCGGGCACCGGGTGTCGGGACCTCCCCGCGGTATCCCGGTGCTCCGCGGCGAGACGTCGGAGCGCACCATGGGGGAGGCGACGGGCCGGGGTCCGCCGGGAGACGTGCAGGGGTGATCGGTTGAATCCGTCCACGGCGCAGGCCGAGGTCATCGTCGATGAGCTCGTCCGCAACGGTGTTCGGCACGTGGTGCTGTCCCCGGGCTCCCGCAACGCCCCGCTGTCCTTCGCGCTGCACCGCGCGGTGCGCGCGCGGCGCCTCGAACTGCACGTCCGGATCGACGAGCGCAGCGCCGGCTTCCTCGCCCTCGGGCTCGCCGCCCGCACCGGTCGACCGGTGCCCGTGGTCTGCACCTCGGGTACCGCGGCGACCAACCTGCACCCGGCGGTCAGCGAGGCGTACCACTCCGGTGTGCCGCTGGTCGTGCTCACCGCGGACCGGCCTCCCGAGCTCCGGGCGGCGGGTGCGAACCAGACGATCGACCAGTACCGCATGTTCGGCACCGAGGTGCGGCTGTTCGACGAGCTGGGCGTGGCGGAGGACCGGCCGGGGCAGAACGCCTACTGGCGCAGCCAGGTGTGCCGCGCGTGGCAGGCGGCGGTGGGCGGCTCGCGCGGCGGTCCGGTGCAGCTCAACATCCCGTTCCGGGAGCCGTTGGTGCCCGACGGGACCGAGCGGTGGTCGGAGCCGCTGGTCGGAAGGCCCGATGGCGGCCGGTGGACGGAGGCCTCCGAGCACGGCTGGGAGCCGAGCACCCTGTCGAAGGTCGACGCCCGCCGGGGGCTGGTCCTGGTCTCGGGCTGGGGAGCCGAAGGCGCCAGCGACTGGGGCGAGCGCTACGGGTGGCCGGTGCTCTCCGAGGTCGGCGCCGTCGGCCTGTCCGGCGCCGCGGCGATCGGCACCGGCATGTGGTTGCTGAACCTGCCGGAGTTCATGCGGTCGCACCGGCCCGAGCAGGTGGTCTGCGTCGGACGGCCGACCGTGTTCCGGCAAGTGCAGCGCTTGCTCGCCGACGAAGGAGTGGAGGTGTTGCTCGCCCACGGCGGAGCGGAGTGGCCCGCGCCCGCGCACAACGTGCGCGAGGTCGCCGAGACCTTCGGCGCCGCGCCCGGACGGGCGGCAGCGGACTGGCTCACCGGCTGGCAGCAGGCCGACCAGAAGGCCTGCGCGGCGCTGCACCACGCCCTCGACCTGGAACGGTGGCCGAGTGGTCCGGCGGTGGCCCGCGACGTCGTCGACGCGCTGCCGGAGCGGGCGCTGCTCGTGCTGGGCTCGTCGAACCCGACGCGGGACGTCGCGCTCGCGGCGCGGCAGCGGCCCGACGTCCTGGTGCACCGCAATCGGGGTGTGGCCGGGATCGACGGCACCGTGTCGACCGCGATCGGCGCGGCGCTGGGGCACGACCGCCCCGCGTACGCGCTGCTCGGCGACCTGACCTTCCTGCACGACGCCAACGGGCTGGTGCTCGGGCCGCAGGAACCGCGACCGGACCTGACCCTGGTGGTGCTCAACGACGACGGCGGCGGCATCTTCTCCTTGCTGGAGCAGGGCAGCCCCGAGCACGAGGACAGCTTCGAGCGGATCTTCGGCACCCCGCACGGCACCGACCTCGGTGCGCTCTGCGCGGCGCACGGCGTGGAGCACCAAGTGGTCCGCGAGCGGTCCGAGCTGGCCAAGGCGCTCCAGTTCCAGCCGGGCCTGCGGGTGGTCGAGGTCCGGGCCGAGCGCGATCGGCTGCGCGACGTGCACGATCGGCTCCGCAACGCCGTCCGCTCCGCGGTCCTCGGCTGATCGTTCGCGCACCCGCCGCCGACTTCGGGCGCTCGCATCCCCAGCACGACGTGCGACCTGCGATGCGCGGGTGGGGCGGACGTGGCCCCAGGTCCGAGCGCCGCACGCCGCCGGACGCCCGCGTCCGGCGGCGTGCGGCGCTGCATCCGTGCCGTGCGGGACGCGGGGTCCGGTCGGTGATGTCACCCGTTGGGCGGTCGTTCGCGTTCCCCGCCCAATTCTGGGAAAAGTCCGCCGCGTGAAATGCCGCGCTCGCGCCGCCGGCTTCCCTAGGCTCCAGGCGGAATCCGTTCGTCGAGGAGGTGGCGGGTGTTTCGAGTGCAGGGCTTGCGGGTGGCGGTCGCCGCGTGCTGCGCGGGGACCTTCCTCGCCGCGCCGGCCTTCGCCGGTGCGGCTGGTCCGGGCGCCCCGGGCGTGGGGGACGACTACTTCCCGGGGTACGGGAACGGTGGCTACGACGTCGCGCACTACGACGTCCAGCTCCGGTACGACCCGGCGCAGGACCACCTGCGGGGGACCACGACGGTCGTCGCCACCCCGACCCAGGACCTGACCTCCTTCCACCTGGACTTCGCGCTCCCGGTGGAATCGGTGCTGGTCAACGGGCGTCCGGCCGCGGTGGACCACCGCGGTCTCGAACTCGCCGTGACACCGTCGCAGCCGCTCGCCGAGGGTGAGCTGGCCACGTTCGTGGTGCGCTACGCGGGCGTGCCGTCGTCGGTGGAGGTCGACGGGGAGAACCCGTGGATCCGGACTTCCGACGGTGCGCTGGCGGTCGGCCAGCCGGCGATCTCGTCGTGGTGGTTCCCCGGCAACGACCACCCGACCGACAAGGCCACCTTCGACATCGCGGTCGCCGTCCCGGACGGCACCGAGGTCGTCTCCAACGGGGTGAACACCGACACCTCCAGCATGGCCGGGTGGACCACGTGGAAGTGGCGCACGACCACGCCGACGGCCACCTACCTCGCGTTCGTCGGCATCGGCCAGTACGAGCTGCACTCCGGCACGGGCGCCTTCGGCCAGCCGTTGCTCACCGCCTACTCCGACGACCTGGGCCACTTCGAGGGCCCGGCGAAGGCCAGCGTCGAGCGGACCCCGGAGGTCGTCGAGTTCCTCACCCAGCTCGTCGGCGAGTACCCGGTGGAGGCGCAGGGCGGGCTGGTCGCCTCCGAGGGCCTGAACTTCGCGCTGGAGAACCAGACCCGGCCCACCTACAGCCACCTGTTCTTCCGCGACGGGGCGAACACCTCGGTCGTCGTGCACGAGATCGCGCACCAGTGGTTCGGCGACTCGGTGTCGGTGGACGAGTGGAGCGAGATCTGGCTGAACGAGGGCTTCGCCACCTACGCCGAGTGGCTCTGGTCGGAGCACCAGGGCACCGGCACCGCGCAGCAGCTCTTCGACCACTACTACGCCTCGCACCCGGCCGACGACCCGTTCTGGCAGGTCACGCCCGGTGACCCGGGTGCGGAGAACGTCTTCGACGCAGCCGTCTACGACCGCGGTGCGATGACGCTGCACGCGTTGCGCACCGTGATCGGCGACGCGGCGCTGCTCGACGTGATCCGCACCTGGGTGGCGGACAAGCGGCATTCCACCGGGAGGATCGACGAGTTCATCGCGCTGGCCGAGGAGCGCTCCGGGCGGCAGCTCGACGAGTTCTTCACCACCTGGTTGTTCACCCCGGGACGTCCTCCGGCCGGGCCGGAGAACGGGGTGACCCCCGGTGCCCGGACGCTGTCGACACCGCCTCCTGCGGTGGCGCAGCTCGACGCGACCCACGAGCTGGTCCACCGGCACGACTGACCGGCGGCCCGACCGACCACCGGAACGGCTGCGCACGGCGACCCCCGACCACCGTGCGCAGCTCATCCTTCGGGGGCGAGCGCCTCGCGGATCGGCCGCAGCTTGGCCTGCGCCTCGGCGACCTCCAGGTCCGGATCGGAATCGGCGACGATGCCGCACCCGGCGAACAGCCGGACCTCCCGGTCCCGCACCTGCGCGCAGCGCAGCGCCACGCCGAACTGGCCGTTGCCGCGCCCGTCCAGCCAGCCGACCGGCCCGGCGTAGCGGTCGCGGTCCATCCGCTCCAGCTCGTCGATCAGGCGCACCGCGGCATCCGTCGGCGTGCCGCCGACCGCGGCCGTCGGGTGCACCGCGTCCACCATCCGCAGCAGCGAGGCGCCGGTGCGCTCGTCGAGCCGCCCCGCGAGGTCCGTGGCCAGGTGCAGGACGTTGCGCAGCGCCAGCACCTCGGGTCCGCGCACCGCCAGCTCCGCGCAGAACGGCCGCAGCCGCCGCGCCAGCGACTCGGCGGCGTAGTTGTGCTCGTGCCGGTCCTTCGCCGAGGACCGGAGCTCGGCGGCGAGCTCCTCGGTGGTGCGGCCCGGGCGCGGCCACGCGGTTCCCGCCAGGACCTGCGAGCGGATCTCACTCCCGGTGCGTTCCAGGAGCAGTTCGGGGGTGGCGCCGACCAGGCCGTCGACCGCGAACGTCCAGCAGCTCGGGTAGCGGGCGGCGAGATCGCGCAAGAGGTAGCGCTGGTCGAGCGGCTGCGCGGTCTCGGCGATCAGGTCGTGCGCCAGCACCACCTTGGCGACCTCGGCACCGCCCCGCATCCGGTCCACGGCTTCGGCGACGGCCTCGCGGTAGTGTGCGGCGGGTGCGCTGCCGTCCCGGAAGGCGACCGCGCCGGGTGAACGCGGCGCGGCGGGCAGCACCGGGTCGGCGATCGCTCCACCGATGGTGGTGATCCAGCGCACCCCGTCGCGCTGGCCGATCAGCACTTCGGGCACCACCAGCGCCGAATCCCCGGGGTGGTCGGCGAAGGCCAGGCTGCCGAAGGCGACCGGACCGCAGCCGGGCAACCCGACCTCGTCGTCGACCTCGAACCGCTGGACGAGCCGCTGCCACCACTCGTCGGCCTCGGCGAACCGGTTCGGCCCCGCGGCGTCGAACCGCGCCGCTTCGCCCCACCCGACCAGGCCGTCGCCGTCGCGCACCCAGCTCAGCGCCGATCCTCCGGGCAGCAGCTCCACCAGGCGGGCGGCGTGCCGCGGGTCACCGGGATCGAGCCTGCGAGTGCGCGCGGTCAGCAGCCGGGAGGGAGTCGCCACACCGAAGAGGGTAGGCCGACTGGCGCGGACCGCACCGAAGCCCGAGCGGGCGCTGACGCGGCGCTGCCTACACTTGGTCGATGATGTGGCGAGCGATGCGGCGAGGCAGCACGCGGACGGCTCGGCGTCCGGAGCCCGCACCGGCGGTGCGCCCGTGAGCCGGCCGCCCGCCGACCGCGCGCGCCGGTACGGGGCGCGCGGCGTGCTCGTGCTCGGCGCGCTGCTCACGATCATGGCGTTCTCGCTGATCGGCGCTTGCTTCATCAACGACCGGACCATCACCGAGTCCCGCGGGCACGCCGTGGCCGAGGTCCTCGACACCTCGCTGACCAGGACCGTGGTGCGCTTCAACACCGAAGAGGGGCGCGTCTACATCCCGCCGAACGGCGTGCTGTACCCGATGGACCTGCAGGACGGACAGCTCGTCCGCGTCGAGTACGACACCCGCAACCCCGACCTGGTGCGGGTCACCGGGCGCACCGCCGTCCTCTCGCTGCTGCCGGTGTTGAGCGCGCTCGCCGTGAGCTGGGCCGTGCTGCTGCCGGTGTACTGGCTGCTCCGCAGGCCGCGCCGCTAGCTCGTGCGGTTCGGGCGAAACGCCCGGTCCGGCCGCCGAAGTTGAGTACTTTCCCGCACGCGTGCCGGGGCGGGACCGGCGCAGACTCGATCGGAGATCCCGGGGTACCGCCCTCGTGCCGGTCACGTCGGACCGGCGGCGGCCGGGAACGGCCGAGGGGAGGGCACGGCGGACATGGGCGCACTCTGGATGCAGGTGCTCACCGCGCTGTCCGCGGGCGTCGTGTGCGCCGGGATGGTGGCGGTGGTGCTGCGGACCCGATCGGCTCCGGCTCCGGTGCCCGACGATCCCGGCCCGGCGTTCGGCGACCCGGCCGCTCCCGCGCTGCCCGACCCGTGGTCCGTCCAGGTCCAGCGCTGCGAGCAGGCCGTCCACCGCGCGCGGTGCGCGGTCGAGGCGATCTCCTCGGCCTCGGCGCGGCACGCGTTGCAGGCGGTGGTGCGCCGGATGGACGCCGAACTGCCCAGCGCCCGCGCCCTCGCCGAGCTCGGCAGGGGGCTGGACCGCGGCGGACGGGCCGGGGACACCGCCGTCCTCGACCGCGTGGTGCGGCAGCTCGACGACGCCGTCGAGCGGTTCGGGGCGATCACCGGCGAGGTGCTCGACGCGGTCGTCGACCTCGTCGCCGATCGCGACCTCGATCGCTTGCACGAGCGCGTGCTCGTGCTGCGCGAGCAGTTCCCGCTGCTGCGTCCGATGTCGTCCCTCGTCAGCCCGGCCCCGAGCCCCGCTGCGCCGAAGGCCCTCGTCCCGCTGGCCTGACCCACCGCGACCACCGGGACGGTGACCCCGCGCGACCCGCCCGGACGCCCGCCTGCGCAGGCGATAGCAGCGGAACTTTCCGCGCAGCACGCCGCCCGCGGGAACGGGCCGCGCGAGCGGGGGCGTCAGGGTTGGGCGGTGTGCCACCAGTCGAGGACTTCGGTGGTGACGCCGGGGGCCGCGACGAGGACGCCGTCCTCGGGCAGCGACGCGGTGCGGCCCTGGCGGTCGACGACCTCGGCCCCGGCTTCGATGGCCAGCGCGAGGGCGCCCGCCACATCCCACTCCTGGTAGGAGTCGAGCACGGCGGCCATCGCGTGCCCGAGGGCGACCTGGGCGATGGCCAGCGACGGGGAGCCGAGCAGCCGCACGCCGACCTGGGCCCGCGCGGCGCCGCTGATGAACCGGCCCATGCCCGCCCAGGGGCCGTCCTTGGTCAGCTCGGTGCAGACGATCCCGGCGCGGGTCTCGCGCTGCGCCGAGAGCTGGACCGGGACGCCGTTGGCGCGCATCCCGCGCCCCCGCGCGGCGGCGTAGATCTGCGCCCGGTACGGGTCGGCGACCACGCCCACGACGGGCCCGTGGTCGTCGATCATGGCGAGGCTGTAGGCGCACCAGGGCAACCCCGCGACGTAGTTGGCGGTGCCGTCGACGGGGTCCACCGACCAGCGGAACCCGTGGCTCCGGGCGTCGGTGGGCAGGTCGTCGAACTCCTCGCCGAAGACGGGGGTGCCGGGAAATTCCTCGGAGAGCACGCGGCGGGTGTGCCGTTCGAGGGTGCGCCCCGTGTCGGTCACCCAGTCGAACGGCGATTCGGTCGGTGCCGGGCGAGCTCCCCGGCCGGCGGTCGCGGTGATCACGTCGGCGGCGTCGTTGGCGAGCCGCCCGGCCACCTCGAAGGCGCGGGACACCAGTGCGGCGTCGATCTGCCGCGCGGGTTCGGAAGGCAGGGCCGTCATACCGCCCCAGCATGGGCGCGGTCGGTGACGGCAGCGCTACGACGAGGTGGACGACGGCGGAGATCGAGGTCACGATCACGCGCCGGTTCGGGTCTTGTTCCGGGACGCGTCGTGTGTTTCCATGCCGGGCCCCCGGCGCGGAACCGCTGATCACGCGCGCACCGGAAAGGACTTCTTCGGTGGGCGTTCACGCGGCCGTCCGCTGCGCGCCGGGCTGGCTCGGGACGCTGCCCGGGTGCGCATCGCGATCGTGACGGAGAGCTTCCTGCCTCAGGTCAACGGCGTGACGAATTCGGTGCTGCGGGTGCTGGCGCACCTGCGCGAGCGCGGGGACGAGGCGCTGGTGGTCGCGCCGGGGGACGGCCCGGAGCGGTCCGAGGGGTTCCCGGTGGTCCGGCTGCCCGCGCTGGACCTGCCCGTGGTGTCGTCGCTGCCGGTGGGCCTGCCGACCGGGCGGGTGCAGCGGGCGCTGGCCGACTTCGACCCGGACGTCGTCCACCTGGCCTCGCCGTTCCTGGTGGGTGCGCGGGGGCTGGCGGCGGCGCACCGGATCGGGGCCCCGGTGGTGGCGGTGTACCAGACCGACGTCGCCGGGTTCGCCGCCTCCTACGGGCTGGGCCTGACCTCGCGGGCCGCGTGGCGGTGGCTGCGCCGGGTGCACCGCGCCGCCGACCGGACGCTGGCGCCGTCGAGCTGGGCGGTGGAGGAGCTGCGCCGCCGCGGCGTGCCCCGGGTGCACCGGTGGGGCCGCGGGGTGGACACCGCGCGCTTCGCGCCGGGGCACCGCGACGAGGCGGTGCGGGCCGAGCTGGCGCCGGGCGGTGAACTGCTCGTGGGCTACGTCGGTCGGCTGGCCCCGGAGAAGCGGATCGACCGGTTGTCCGCGCTGGCCGGGATGCCGGGGGTGAAGGTGGTGGTGGTCGGCGACGGTCCGGAGCGCGCCCGGTTGGCCGGGCTGGACGGGGAGTTCCTCGGCCAGCGCACCGGCGACGAGCTGGCCCGGATCTGCGCGAGCTTCGACGTGTTCGTCCACCCGGGGCCGCACGAGACGTTCTGCCAGGCGGTGCAGGAGGCGATGGCGGCGGGCGTGCCGGTGCTGGCCCCGGACGCCGGGGGCCCGCGCGACCTGGTGCGGCACGGGCGCACCGGCTACCTGCTCCCGCCGCACGACGACGCGGCGTTCGGCCGGGAGCTGCGCGCCTCGGTGGCGGCGTTGCGGGACCCGGACCTGCGCTCCCGGCTCGGCGCGGCCGGGCGCGCGGCGGTGGCGCACCGCACCTGGCCGGCGATCTGCGACGAGCTGGTCGGCCACTACGCGGCGGTCGCCGACCCGTCGTGGCCGTTGGCCGCCTGATCCCGCGCGGCACGTACGCTGCGGGGGTGTCTCGGGCGGGATTGGACAAGGACCCACGTGCTGTCGCGACCATGTTCGACGCCGTGGCGCGCAGGTACGACCTGACCAACACGGTGCTGTCCTTCGGGCAGGACCGGGGCTGGCGGGAGCAGACCCGGCGGGCGCTGGCCCCGGCGCCGGGCGAGAAGGTGCTGGACCTGGCCGCGGGCAGCGGTGTCTCGACCGTCGAGTTCGCCCGGTCCGGCGCGTACTGCGTGGCCGCCGACTTCTCGCTCGGGATGCTGTCGGTCGGGCGCGACCGGGGCGTGCCGATGGTGGCCGCCGACGCGCTGCGGCTCCCGTTCGCCGACGCCGCCTTCGACGCCGCGACGATCTCCTTCGGGCTGCGCAACCTGGTGGACACCCGCGCCGGCCTGCGCGAACTGCTGCGCGTGGTGCGGCCGGGCGGTCGGCTGGTGGTGTGCGAGTTCTCCACGCCCACCTGGGCGCCGTTCCGCGCGGTATACCTGAACTACCTGATGCGGGCGCTGCCGTCGATCGCCCGCGCCGTGTCGTCGAACCCGGACGCCTACGTCTACCTGGCCGAATCCATCCGCGAGTGGCCCGACCAGCGAGGTCTAGCCGAGCTGATCGGCGAGGTCGGCTGGACGAAGGTGGCCTGGCGGGATCTGACCGGAGGCATAGTAGCCCTGCACCGGGCCGTGAAGCCTGGCTGAGTTCGTGGTCGTTTTGCGTGGCGGTGCGGGTGGCGGAACCTCAGCGGCCTTCTCGCTCCGGGCGCCCTTCCTGATGTACAAGCGCGTACACGGCGTCAGGGCGTCCTCGCGAGAAGGCCGCTGAGAACCCGCGGCGGTGCCGGTTGCGAGGGTGGGGCAAGGCGGAAGCGGCTTCGCCGCTTGCCTGACGGTGGTCGGGACGTGTTCGGGCGGTGCGGCGCCCCGGCTTCGCCGTTTGGTTGTGGTGGCCCGGCTTTTCGTCGTGGGTCCGTCAGGTCCAGCGGGTTTCCGGGGCTAGGTTGACCGCTGTTCGCCTGGTGTGCTCGATGGTGTCGAGGAAGGCCCGGGTCGCGGCGCTGACCGGACGGTGCGGGTCGCGGACCACGCAGATCCGGCGGGTGACCACCGGGGAGTCCAGCGCGCGGTGGGCGAGCCCGGCGAAGCCGACCAGCGGCAGCACCAGGCCGGGCACCACGGCGACGCCGAGCCCGGCCCCGACGAGCCCCGCCACGGTGGAGATGTTGCGCGCCTCCATCGCCACCTCGGGTGCGGTCCGGGCCGCCGCGAACGCGCGGTCGGCGTGCTGCCGGATGCTGGTGGCCGGTTCGAAGGCGACGTGCGGCTCGTCGGCCAGGTCCGCCCACGCCAGCCGGTCCCGGTCGGCGAAGCGGTGGTCCGCCGGGTGGACGCAGCAGAACCGGTCGGCGGCGATCGGCTGCACCAGCAGGTCGGGCAGCGGTTCGGCGGCGACCGTGACGGCGAGGTCGACCTCCCCGGAGCGCACCCGGCGCAGCACCTCGTCGGACAGCCCGTCCTCGATGGACAGTTCCACGCCGGGCCGGGCGGCGCGGTGGTCGGAGATCACCGGTGGCAGCAGGATCGCCGCCAGCGAGGGCAGCGCCGCCACCCGGACCTGTCCGCGGGTGCCGGACAGGAAGCCCTCGAAGTGGTTGATCCCGGCGTCCACGGCGTCGACCATCCGCCGCGCGATGTGGCAGAACTCGGCGCCCGCGGCGGTCACCACGACGTGCCGGGTGGTGCGCTCGAACAGCGCGACGCCGAGCTTGCGCTCCACCTCCCGGACGGTGCGGCTCAGCGAGGACTGGGCCAGGTGCAGCCGCTGCGCGGCGGTGGTGAAGCTGCCGCTGTCGTGCACCGCGAGCACCAGCCTGAGCTGCTGCAACGTCAGATCCATGCGCACGACGCATTAATGTATCAGCAATTCTTGCTTGACCCGCATGAGCGACGTGGATCACGGTGACCTCCGACCACGAGGAGGTGCCGATGCTGGCCGTGACGGGATTCGCGACCGTAGGCCTGTTCCTCGCGCTGGTGCTGTCGCGCCGGGTCTCGGTGCTGCTCGCGCTGACCCTGGTGCCGATCGCGGCGGCGCTGGTCGCCGGTTACGGCGACCGGCTCGGGGAGCTGATCGCCGAGGGCCTGAGCACGGTGGCGCCGGTCGCGATCATGATCACGTTCGCGGTGCTGTACTTCAGCACGATGATCGACGCCGGGCTGTTCGACCCGGCGGTGGCGCGCATCCTGCGCTGGGCCGGGGGCGACCCGCTGAAGATCACCGTGGGCACGGCGGTGCTCACCCTGCTGGTCGCGCTGGACGGTGACGGCGCGTCCACCTTCCTCATCACCGTCTCGGCGCTGCTGCCGATCTACCGGCGGCTCGGGATGCGCCGAATCGTGCTCGCCGGGGTGATCTGCCTGGCGGCCGGGGTGATGAACATGGTGCCGTGGGGCGGTCCGACGGCTCGCGCGATGGCCGCGCTGGACCTCGGCAGCGCCGAGCTGTTCCTGCCGCTGCTGCCCGCGATGGCCGCCGGGGTCGCCTGGGTGCTGGTCGCGGCGTACCTGATCGGTCGCGCCGAGCGCAGGCGGTTGGGCGTGATCACCCTGGAGGTCGCCGAGCGGCCCCGGCTCACCGGTGCGGCCCGGGTGCGGTTCTGGCTGAACCTGCTGCTGACCCTGCTGCTGGTGGCCGCGCTGCTGGCCCAGCTCGCCGAGCTGGAAGTGCTGTTCGTGCTGGGCTTCCTGGTGGCGCTGCTGATCAACCGGCCGAGCTGGCGGGCCCAGCAGGAGCTGCTCACCGAGCACGGGCACAACGTGGTGCTGGTGATCACCATGATCTTCGCCGCCGGCGTGTTCACCGGCATCCTCACCGGCACCGGGATGATCCAGGCGATGGCGGAGTCGCTGGTGGCGCTGATCCCCGCCTCGGCGGCCGGGCTGCTGCCGGTGGCCACGGCGATCACCAGCATGCCGATGAGCCTGGTGTTCACCCCGGACGCCTACTACTTCGGCATCGTGCCGGTGCTGGCCGAGACCACCGCCGCGCTCGGCGGCGACCCGGCTGCGATCGGCAGGGCCGCGATCCTCGGCCAGATGACCACGGGTTTCCCGCTGAGCCCGCTGACCGCCTCGACGTTCATCCTGGTCGGGATGAGCGGCGTGGACCTCGGCGAGCACCAGCGGTTCATCTTCGGGTGGGCGTTCGGCACCACCCTGGTGATGACCGCCGTCGCCCTGCTGACGGGAGTGCTGTGATGCGCATCGGGTGCGGAGCCGGGTTCGCCGGGGACCGGATCGAACCGGCGGTGCGGCTCGCCGAGCGGGCCGGGCTCGACGACCTCGTCCTGGAATGCCTCGCCGAGCGGACCATCGCGCTCGGCCAGCAGCGCAGGCTGCGCGATCCGGCGGCCGGGTACGACCCGCGGCTGCGCGCCCGGTTCACCCCGCTGCTGCCGGTCGCGCTGGCCCGCGGCGTCCGGGTGGTGACGAACATGGGCGCGGCGAACCCGCTCGCCGCCGGCGCGGCCACCCGCGACCTGCTCGGCGAACTCGGGCTCGGCGGCCGGGTCGCGGTGCTGACCGGCGACGACGTGCTGGACCGGATCGACCCGCGCGCGCCCGCCCTGGAGGACGGCGTGCCGTTGGCCGACCACGGCGAGCTGGTGTCGGCCAACGCCTACCTCGGCGCCGAGGAGCTGCTGCCCGCGCTGGACACCGGCGCCGACGTGGTGCTCACCGGGCGGGTCGCCGACCCGGCGCTGTTCGTCGCCCCGCTGGCGCACCGGCTGGGCTGGGCGCTGGACGACTGGCCGCGGCTGGCGGCGGGCACCCTGGTCGGGCACCTGCTGGAGTGCGCCGGTCAGGTCACCGGCGGATACTTCGCCGACCCGGGGCGCAAGGACGTGCCGGGGCTGGCCGACCTCGGCTTCCCGTTCGCCGACGTCGCCGCCGACGGCACCGCCACCATCGGCAAGCCCGAGGGCACCGGCGGCGCGGTCACCACCGCGACCGTCCGGGAGCAGCTCCTCTACGAGGTCACCGATCCGACCGGCTACCGCACGCCGGACGTGGTGCTGGACCTCCGGCAGGTGCGGGCCGAGCAGACCGGCGCCGACCGGGTGCGCATCGGCGGGGCCGTCGGCGGGCCGCGTCCCGACGAGCTCAAGGTCAGCGTCGGCTACCGCGCCGGGCACCGGGCCGAGGCGGGGATCAGCTACGCCGGACCCGGTGCGGCGCAGCGGGCGCGGCTGGCCGCCGACGTGGTGCTGGCCCGCCTCGGCGGGGCGGGGGCGCGGCTGCGCGCCGACGTGCTCGGCGGGCCGGACGAGGCGCGGCTGCGGGTCGCGGCGATGGCCCCGGACCCGGACGCCGCCGAGGTGGTCTGCCACGAGGTCGAGGCGCTCTACACCAACGGGCCCGCCGGGGGCGGCGGGGTGCGCACCGACGTCCGGGAGGTCGTCGGCGTCGTCTCCGCGATGCTGCCCCGGTCCGAGGTCGAACCCGCCGTCGCGGTGCTGGAGGTGGACCGTGCTGCTCCATGAGATCGCGCACTGCCGCGCCGGGGACAAGGGCGACACCTCGACGCTGTCGCTGTTCCCGCTGCGCGACGAGGACTACCCGCTGCTGGTCCGCGAGGTCACCGCGCGGCGGGTCCGGGAACACCTCGCCGCCGACGTCCGGGGCGAGGTGCTGCGCTTCGAGCTCCCCGGGCTGCGCGGCCTCCAGTTCGTCTGCCGCGCGGCCCTGCACGGTGGCGTGACGACCTCGCTCGCGCTGGACACGCACGGCAAGACCCTGGGCACCCGCCTACTCTCACTTCCTCTTGATTGAGGTGTTGTGGTCCATTTGGCGCGCGGTGCAAGTGGCGGAACCTCAGCGGCCTTCTCGTCGGGAAGGTGTTGTGGTCCGGTTGCGTAGGGGTGCCGGTGGCGGAACCTCAGCGGCCTTCTCGCTCCGGGAGCCGCTCCTCATGTACAAGCGCGTACACAGCGTCGCGGCTTCCTCGCGAGAAAGCCGCTGAGAACCCGCGGCGGTGCCGGTTGATCAGGTGGGGCAAGGCGGAAGCGGCTTCGCCGCTTGCCTGGCGGTGGTTCCGTTCCGCGTGTGCGTGGGGCGGAAGCGGCTCGCGCCGCTTGTCTGATGGTGGTCGCTGGTGGCGCGTGCGTGGGGCGGAAGCGGCTGACGCCGCTTGCCTGACGGCGGTTCCGTTTCGCGCGTGCGTCCGGGGCTGCGGGTGTTCCGTCCGGTTTCCGGGGTGGCCGCGCAGGGTTGGCGGGGCGTCACCCGAAGTGCCCAACAGGCTGCTCCTACCTGCGACAACAGTCACCCGGGTGGCGCATTTCGCGGACTCGATCGCGTGTCGTGCGGCGCTTAGACTCAGGATTTAGTGAACTCGTTCACAAGCGGGTTCGCAAGGCCGGGTCGGCACGACGGCCCGGCTCGGCAATGCACCGAACCGAGGAGTGTCATGACCAGCGCCACCAGCCGCCGCCGACCGGACGACGACGCCGACGTGATCGTCGTCGGAGCCGGTCCGGCCGGGTCGACGGCTGCGACGTACCTGGCCCGCGCGGGCCTGGACGTCCTGCTACTGGAGAAGAGCGAGTTCCCGCGCGAGAAGGTGTGCGGTGACGGCATCACCCCGCGCGGCGTCAAGCAGCTGATCGATCTGGGGATCGACACCCGCGAGGAGGCCGGGTGGCTGCAGAACCGGGGGCTGCGCGTGGTCGGCGGCGGGGTGACCCTCGAACTCGACTGGCCGTCGCTCGCGGACTTCCCGCCCTACGGCCTGGTCCGCCCGCGCAACGACTTCGACGACCTGCTCGCCGGCGCGGCGAAGTCGGCGGGCGCCCGGATGCACGAGCGCACCACCGTCACCGGCGCGATCACCGACGAGCGCACCGGGCGGATCACCGGCGTCGAGGCCAAGTCCGGGCCGGACCGCACCCCGGTCCGCTACCGGGCGCCGCTGGTGCTCGGCTGCGACGGGGTGTCGGCCCGGCTGGCGCTGTCGATGGGCATCGAGAAGCGCGAGGACCGGCCGATGGGCGTGGCGGTCCGCCGCTACTACACCAGCCCGCGCACCAAGGACGACTACCTGGAGTCGCACCTGGAGCTGTGGGACCGCTCCAACCCGGCGGACCCGAAGCTGCTGCCCGGTTACGGCTGGCTGTTCGGGATGGGCGACGGGACGGTCAACGCGGGGCTGGGCATCCTGTCCACCTCGAAGGCCTACGGCAAGACCGACTACCGGGCGCTGCTGCGTTCCTGGCTCGACGGCACGCCGGAGGAGTGGGGCTACCGGGAGGAGAACGCCGTCGGCAAGATCGGCGGCGCCGCGCTGCCGATGGGCTTCAACCGGGTGCCGCACTACCGCGACGGCCTGCTGCTGGTCGGCGACGCGGGCGGGATGGTCAACCCGTTCAACGGCGAGGGCATCGCCTACGCGATGGAGTCGGCGCGGCTGGCGGCCGAGTGCGTGGTGCACGCGCTGGCCCGCCCGGACGGCCCGTCGCGGGAGCAGGCGCTGGCCCGCTACCCCCGCGCGGTGTCCGAGGCGATGGGCGGCTACTTCCGGATGGGCAACTTGTTCAGCAAGTTGATTGGCAATCCGGTGGTCATGCGGACCGCCACCAAGCACGGTCTGCCGCGCCGCACGCTGATGCGTTTCGTGTTGAAGCTGCTGGCGAATCTCTACGACGCCAAGGACGGGGACACCATGGACCGTGTGATCAGCACCACTACTCGGCTCACCCCTAGCGCCTGAAGGCGGCGAAATGGTCAGATGACGCCGTAGTCGTGTGTGGCAACTCATAAAGTTAGGTTCGCCTCACTACCGAGCCGTCACGGTTGACCGCATAGAGTGCGCCCCGAGACCGCAGACGTGTTCCCCGTCTCGGTGGGGGCCGCTGAAGGAGGGCAGCGAGAGTGCTCGACCCGTACATCCCGTTGGTGCTGATGTTCGCGTTGGCCTTCGCCTTCGCGTTGTTCTCGGTGACCATCGCCCCTTTGGTCGGCCCCCGCCGGTACAACCGCGCCAAGCTCGACGCCTACGAGTGCGGCATCGAGCCGTCGCCGCAGCCGGTGATCGGCGGCGGCCGGATGCCGGTCGCCTACTACCTGACCGCGATGATGTTCATCCTCTTCGACATCGAGATGGTCTTCCTCTACCCGTACGCGGTGTCGGCCGACGCCCTCGGCCTGTACGGCGCCGTCGCGGTGGTCCTGTTCATCGTCACCTTCGGCATCGCCGACCTCTACATCTGGCGGCGCGGTGGCTTCGACTGGAACTAGGCGGTGCCCGCCCTGCGCGCGAATCCCCCGCGAACCCCCGGGCCCGCAGGCCCGACGAGACCCGAATCCGTCCCAGAAGCCGCACCGACGCGGGAAGGAGTGCCGAGATGGGGCTTGAGGCAAGCCTGCCGAACGGCATCCTGTTGGCCAACGTGGAGAAGCTCGTCAACTGGACCCGGAAGACGTCGATGTGGCCGGCCACCTTCGGGCTGGCCTGCTGCGCCATCGAGATGATGACCGTCGGCGGATCCCGGTACGACTTCGCGCGCTTCGGCATGGAGCGGTTCTCCGCCACGCCCCGGCAGGCCGATCTGATGATCGTGGCCGGCCGGGTGACCAACAAGATGGCGCCGGTGCTGCGGCAGATCTACGACCAGATGCCCGAGCCGCGGTGGGTGCTGGCGATGGGCGTCTGCGCCTCCACCGGCGGCATGTTCAACAACTACGCGGTGGTGCAGGGCGTGGACCACGTCGTGCCGGTGGACATGTACCTGCCGGGCTGCCCGCCCCGGCCGGAGATGCTGCTCGACGCCGTCCTCAAGCTGCACGCCAAGATCATGGACGAGCCGATCAACCCGACCCGCGCCGCGGCGAAGCTGGAAGCCGGCGAGCGGACGCCGATGATCCCGTCCTCCGAGCGCTACGCCCCGAAGAACCGGGCGCAGCGCAAGCGGGCCGAACGGCAGCAGGCCGCGCAGCGCAGGGAAATGGGTTCCACCTCGTCGCTGGGCGCCCTGGAGAGCACGCCGCGGCGCCCGGAACTCGGTTCGGCGCAGGAAACTCGGTCGGGTAGGTGAGTTCGGTTGGCACAGGACGAAACGCGGAACCAGACCACGCCGGACCCGGGTGAGCCGGGGTCCAGCGCGGAGCGGACCCCCGGGCTGGAACCGACCGCGGCCGGTGCGCAGCCGGTCGCGGGCCGGTCGCGGCGGGGCATGTTCGGGGTCACCGGCACCGGCGACACCTCCGGGTACGGCGGGCTGCGGTTGCCCCCGCACGTCCCGGCCCGCGCCGAGCGGCCCTTCGGGGGCTGGTTCGACGACGTGGCCGACGCGCTGTTCGCCGCGCTGCACGACGCCGGGGTGCCCGACGACGCGGTGCAGCAGGTGACCATCGACCGCGGCGAGATCACCTTCTACGTCCGCGCGGAGCACCTGGTGGCGACCTGCCGCGCCTTCCGGGACGATCCGGCGCTGCGCTTCGAGCTGTGCAGCTCGGTGTCCGGTGTGGACTACGGGCCGGAGGTGCCGCAGCGGCTGCACTCGGTCTACCACCTCACCTCGATGACCTACCGCAGGCGGGTGCGGGTCGAGGTGGCGATCGACTGGCCGAACGAGGCGGGCGGTCCGCCGACGGTGCCCTCCGTCGTCGGCGTCTACCCGACGGCCGACTTCCAGGAGCGGGAGTCCTGGGACATGTTCGGCATCGTCCACGAAGGACACCCGGCGCTGACCCGGATCCTGATGCCCGACGACTGGGAGGGCCACCCGCAGCGCAAGGACTACCCGCTCGGCGGCATCCCGGTCGAGTACGAGGGCGCCGAGATCCCGCCGCCCGACCAGCGCAGGTCCTACACGTGATCGCCGCGGAGAGGTGCTGGAGATGACGACGGAAACACCGGCCGGGACCACCGGCTTCGACCCGTACGCGACGTCCCGGGAGACCACCGAGGGCCGCGTCTACACCGTCACCGGCGGCGACTGGGACGAGTTCGTCGACGAGACCGGCGGCGAGGAGCGGGTCGTCATCAACCTGGGCCCGCAGCACCCGTCCACGCACGGCGTGTTGCGGCTGGTCCTGGAGCTGGAGGGGGAGACGGTCACCAACCTGCGGTCGGTGATCGGCTACCTGCACACCGGGATCGAGAAGAACTGCGAGTACCGCACCTGGACCCAGGGCACCACCTTCGTGACGCGGATGGACTACCTCTCGCCGCTGCACAACGAGGCGGCGTACTGCCTGGCGGTGGAGAAGCTGCTCGGCATCGAGGTGCCGAAGCGGGCCGAGGTGTCCCGGGTGCTGCTGATGGAGCTGAACCGGATCTCCTCGCACTTCGTCTTCCTGGCCACCGGGGCGATGGAGCTGGGCTCCACCACCGGCATGACCTTCGGCTTCCGCGAGCGCGAGGAAGTGCTGCACCTGCTGGAGTTCCTCACCGGGCTGCGGATGAACCACGCGTTCATCCGGCCGGGCGGCCTCGCCCAGGACCTGCCGGAGAACTTCCGGGAGCGGGTGCTGGACTTCATCAAGGTGATCGACGAACGGCTGCCGTCCTACGACAAGCTGTTCACCGGCCAGCCGATCTGGCGGCAGCGGCTCCAGGGCGTCGGCTACCTGCCGGTGGACGGGTGCCTCCAGCTCGGCATCACCGGGCCGGTGCTGCGCTCGGCCGGGCTGGCCTGGGACCTGCGCAAGATCGACCCGTACTGCGGCTACGACGAGTACGACTTCGAGGTGCCGACCAGCACCGACGCCGACTGCTTCGCCCGGTTCCTGCTGCGGGTGGAGGAGATCCGGCAGTCGCTGCGGATCATCCGGCAGTGCGTGGACCGGCTGGAGCCGGGCCCGGTGATGGTCGAGGACGCGAAGATCGCCTGGCCCGCGAAGCTGTCCATCGGCCCGGACGGCATGGGCAACTCGCTGCGGCACGTGCAGAAGATCATGGGTCAGTCCATGGAGTCGCTGATCCACCACTTCAAGCTGGTGACCGAGGGCTTCGACGTGCCGCCCGGCCAGGTGTACGTGCCGATCGAGTCGCCGCGGGGCGAGCTCGGCTACCACGTGGTCTCCGACGGCGGCACCCGCCCGATGCGCGTGCACGTGCGCGACCCCAGCTTCGTGAACCTCCAAGCGATGCCAGCGATGGCCGAAGGCGGTCTGGTGGCCGACGTGATCGCCGCGGTGGCCTCCATCGATCCGGTGATGGGCGGAGTGGACCGATGACCGAGCAGTTCGACTACACCTCGACCGAGGACGTGGTGCACCCCACCGCGGACACCGGCGCGTTCGACGAGCGGGTCCGCGCGGACGCCGACGCGATCGTCGCGCGATACCCGGAGTCCCGGTCCGCGCTGCTGCCGCTGCTGCACCTGGTGCAGTCGGTGCAGGGCCACGTGAGCACCGAGGGCATCCAGTTCTGCGCCGACCGGCTCGCGCTGTCCACCGCGGAGGTCAGCGCGGTCGCCACGTTCTACACGATGTACAAGCGCAAGCCCTGCGGGCAGCACCTGGTCAGCGTGTGCACCAACACGATGTGCGCGCTGCTCGGCGGCGACGAGATCTACCGGCGGCTCGGCGAGCACCTCGGCGTCGGCCACGACGAGACCGCCGGGACGCCGGGCGAACCGGGCTCGCTCACCCTGGAGCACGCCGAGTGCCTCGCCGCCTGCGACCTCGGGCCGGTGCTCCAGGTCAACTACGAGTACTACGACAACCAGACCCCGGAGCAGGCGCTGGAGCTGGTGAAGTCGTTGCAGCGCGGCGAGAAGCCGAAGCCGACCCGGGGTCCGGCGCTGACCGACTTCCGCACCGCCGAACGGCAGCTCGCCGGGTTCTTCGACGACCTGGACGCCGGCGCGGCGGGCTCCTCGGAGGCGACCGAGACCCTGCGCGGCGCGCACCTCGCCCAGCAGCGCGGCTGGACCGCGCCGGTGATGCCCGAGGACGCCCCGCTGCCGGAGACGAAGTGAGGGTGGCCATGACCGACGCGAACACCAGCCCGCTGACCCCGGTGCTCACCAAGCGGTGGCTGTCGCCGAACGCCTGGACGCTGCGGACCTACGAGCAGCTGGAGGGCTACACCGCGCTGCGCAAGGCGCTCGGCGCCGCGCCGGACCAGCTCGTCGAGCTGGTCAAGGCGGCGGGCCTGCGCGGTCGCGGCGGCGCCGGGTTCCCGACCGGTGTGAAGTGGGGATTCATGCCCAAGGAGCCGGTCAAGCCGCACTACCTGGTGATCAACGCCGACGAGGGCGAACCGGGGACGTGCAAGGACATCCCGCTGATGATGGCCGACCCGCACTCGCTGATCGAGGGCTGCGTCATCGCCTCCTACGCGATGCGGGCGAACCACTGCATGATCTACGTGCGGGGCGAGGCGCTGCACCCGATCCGGCGGCTCAACCACGCGGTCCGCGAGGCCTACCAGGCCGGTTACCTGGGCAAGGACATCCTCGGCTCGGGCTTCGACCTGGACATCGTGGTGCACGCCGGGGCCGGGGCCTACATCTGCGGCGAGGAGACCGCGCTGCTGGACTCGTTGGAGGGCAAGCGCGGCCAGCCCCGGCTCAAGCCGCCGTTCCCCGCCGCCGCCGGGCTCTACGCCTGCCCGACCACGGTGAACAACGTCGAGACCATCGCCTCGGTGCCCTACATCGTCAACGGCGGGTCGGACTGGTTCCGGTCCATGGGGCGGGAGAAGTCGCCCGGGCCGAAGATCTTCTCGCTGTCCGGGCACGTCGAGCGCCCCGGCCAGTACGAGGCCCCGCTGGGCACCACGCTGCGCGAGCTGCTGGACCTGGCCGGGGGCATGAAGGACGGCATCCCGCTGAAGTTCTGGACGCCGGGCGGCTCGTCCACCCCGCTGTTCACCGCCGACCACCTGGACACCCCGCTGGACTTCGAGGGCGCGGCCGAGGCCGGGTCGATGCTCGGCACCACCGCGCTGATGATCTTCAACGAGACCGTCTCGGTGCCGTGGGCGGTGATGAAGTGGACCCAGTTCTACGAGCACGAGTCCTGCGGCAAGTGCACCCCCTGCCGGGAGGGCACCTACTGGCTCGCGCAGGTGCTGGAGCGGATGGTCGACGGCCGCGGCACCGAGGAGGACATCGACACCCTCCTCGACGTCTGCGACAACATCTTCGGCCGCTCCTTCTGCGCGCTCGGTGACGGCGCGGTCAGCCCGATCACCAGCGGCATTCAGTACTTCCGCGAGGAATTCCTCGCGCTGTGCCGGAAAGAAGAGCACGACGACACGGCATCCGCACTGGTAGGAGCGGCCCGATGACAGTGGTACCCGAAGCGCCCGACGAGGCCCGCCCGGTGCCGGAGGGCTACGTCCGGCTCACCATCGACGGCATCGAGGTGGACGCCCCGAAGGGCGAGCTGCTGATCCGCACCGCCGAGCGGATGGGCATCGTCATCCCCCGGTTCTGCGACCACCCGCTGCTCGACCCGGCCGGGGCCTGCCGGCAGTGCCTGGTCGAGGTCGAGATGGGCGGGCGGCCGATGCCCAAGCCGCAGGCCTCCTGCACCATGACCGTCGCCGACGGCATGGTGGTCAAGACGCAGAAGACCTCGCAGGTGGCGGACAAGGCGCAGCAGGGCATGATGGAGCTGCTGCTGATCAACCACCCGCTGGACTGCCCGGTCTGCGACAAGGGCGGCGAGTGCCCGCTGCAGAACCAGGCGCTCAAGCACGGCCGCGCCGACTCCCGCTTCCACGAGACCAAGCGGACCTTCGCCAAGCCGGTGCCGATCTCGACCCAGGTGCTGCTGGACCGGGAGCGCTGCGTGCTGTGCCAGCGCTGCACCCGGTTCTCCAAGCAGATCGCCGGGGACCCGTTCATCGAGCTGCTGGAGCGCGGCGCGGTGCAGCAGATCGGCATCGGCGAGCAGCAGCCGTTCCAGTCCTACTTCTCGGGCAACACCATCCAGATCTGCCCGGTGGGGGCGCTGACCAGCAGCGCGTACCGGTTCCGCTCCCGGCCGTTCGACCTGATGTCCACGCCCGGCCAGTGCGAGCACTGCGCGTCCGGCTGCGAGGTCCGCACCGACTGGCGGCGCGGCAAGGTGATGCGGCGGCTGGCCGGGGACGTCCCCGAGGTCAACGAGGAGTGGATCTGCGACAAGGGCCGGTTCGCCTTCCGCTACGCCACCGCGCAGGACCGGATCACCCGGCCGCTGGTGCGCGAGGGCGGCGAGCTGCGCCCGGCGTCCTGGACCGAGGCGCTGCGGGTGGCCGCCGACGGGCTGCTGCGGGTCCGCGACGGCGGGGTCGGGGTGCTGCCGGGTGGCCGGGTCACCGAGGAGGACGCCTACGCCTACGCCAAGTTCGCCCGGATCGCGTTGCGCAGCAACGACATCGACCACCGGGCGCGGGCGCACTCGGACGAGGAGCTGCGGTTCCTGGAGTCCACGGTGGTCGGTACCGCGCCGGGTCGCGGCGCGGTGACCTACCAGCACCTGGAGGACGCCCCGGCGGTGCTCTGCGCGGCCTTCGAGCCCGAGGAGGAATCGCCGATCGTCTTCCTGCGGCTGCGCAAGGCCGCCCGCGCGGGCCGGACGCAGGTGTTCCACCTCGGCCAGTGGAGCTCGCCCGGCGTGGAGAAGACCACCGTCATCGCGCAGGCGGGCGGACCGCAGCGCACCGGTGAGCTGATCGAGTGCGCCCCCGGCGGTGAGGCGGCTGCGCTCGAAGCCCTACCGCCCGAAGCCCTCGAAGCGCTGTCCCGGCCGGGTTCGGTGCTGCTGGTCGGCGAGCGCGCCGCGCAGGTCCCGGGCCTGCACTCGGCGTTGCTGCGGTTCGCCGAGCGGACCGGCGCGCGGCTGGCGTGGGTGCCGCGGCGGGCCGGGGAGCGCGGTGCGGTGCAGGCCGGGACGCTGCCGACGCTGCTGCCGGGCGGGCGCCCGGTGGTCGATCCGGCGGCGCGGGCCGAGCTGGAGCAGGCGTGGGGCCTGGCCGGCGGGACGCTGCCCCCCGCCGCGGGCCGCGACCTCACCGGCATCCTGCGCGCCGCCGCCGACGGGGAGCTGCCCGGACTGCTGGTAGGCGGCGTGGAGGTCGCCGACCTGCCGGACCCGGAGCTGGCCGAGCGGGCGCTGGCCCGCGCGGAGTTCGTGGTGAGCCTGGAACTGCGGCCGAGCGCGGTCACCGACCACGCCGACGTGGTGCTGCCGGTCGCGCCGAGCGTGGAGAAGTCCGGCACCTACCTGAACTGGGAGGGCCGGCGCCGCGAGTTCCGCACCACGATCGAGGAGACCGGCGCGGTGCCGGACTGCCGGGTCCTCGACACCCTCGCGGTCGAGATGGACCACGACCTGTTCACCCAGACGCCCGCCGCCGCGGCGGCCGAGCTGGACCGGATCGGCGACTACCTCGGCACCCGGCTGCCCGCCCCGGACGTCCCGGCCGCCGCGCCGCCGACGCCCGGACCCGGGCAGGCGGTGCTGGCGACCTGGCGGCAACTGCTCGACGACGGGGCGCTGCAGGTCGAGGAGCCGGCCCTGGCCGGGACCGCGCGGGAGGCGGTCGCGGTGCTCTCGCCCGGCACGGCCCGGCGCGTCGGCGCCACCGAGGGCCGCCCGCTGGTGGTGCGCACCGACCGCGGCTCGATCACGTTGCCGCTGCGGCTGGCCGAGCTGCCCGACGACGTGGTGTGGCTGCCCACCCGCTCCGGCCCGTCGCAGGTCAACCGGGAGCTCGGCGTCGGGCACGGCGGGCTGGTGGAGATCGGCGCGATCGGCCCGATGCCCGCGGCGTCCACCAACGGCCACGGCCGCCACCACGACGCCGTCGGGAACTCCGACCACGAGAACGGCAAGGGGGGCCGGGCATGACCCGCACCGCGGAACTGCTCGCCGACGACCCGCTGTGGCTCATCCTGATCAAGGTCGTGCTCATCTTCGGCTTCCTGGTCGTGATGACGCTGCTGACCATCTGGGCGGAGCGGCGGGTCATCGGCCGGATGCAGCACCGGCCCGGCCCCAACCGCGCGGGACCGTTCGGCATCCTCCAGTCGCTCGCCGACGGGCTGAAGCTGGCCTTCAAGGAGGACATCCGCCCGGTCCTGGCCGACAAGTGGGTGTACTTCCTGGCGCCGGTGATCTCGGCGACCCCGGCGATGGTGTCGTTCTCGGTGATCCCGATCGCGCCCGAGGTGACGATCTTCGGCGAGACCACCGCGTTGCAGCTCGTGGACCTGCCGGTCGGCCTGCTGGTGGTGCTGGCCTGCGCCTCGATCGGCGTCTACGGCATCGTGCTGGCCGGCTGGGCCTCCGGTTCGCCGTACCCGCTGCTGGGTTCGCTGCGCTCGGCGGCGCAGGTGATCTCCTACGAGATCGCGATGGGCCTGTCCTTCGTCGCGGTGATCATGTACGCGGGGACGCTGTCCACCTCGGGGATCGTCGCGGCGCAGGCCGACGGCTGGTTCGCGCTGCTGCTGCCGTTCAGCTTCGCGGTGTACCTGGTGGCGATGGTCGGGGAGACCAACCGCGCCCCGTTCGACCTCCCGGAGGCCGAGTCGGAGCTGGTCGGCGGGTTCCACACCGAGTACTCCTCGCTGAAGTTCGCGCTGTTCTTCCTCGCCGAGTACATCAACATGGTGACCGTCTCGGCGCTGGCGACCACGCTGTTCCTCGGCGGCTGGCACGCCCCGTGGCCGCTGTCGATGATCGGCGACGGGGTGCTCAACACCGGGTGGTGGCCGGTGCTGTGGTTCCTCGGCAAGACCCTGCTGTTCCTGTTCGTGTTCGTGTGGCTGCGCGGCACGCTGCCCCGGCTGCGCTACGACCAGTTCATGCACCTGGGCTGGAAGGTGCTGGTCCCGCTCAGCTTCGTGTGGATCATCGCGGTGGTCATCATCCGCGCGGTCCGCAACGAGGACGCCATCACCACCCAGCAGTTCCTCATCGGCGGCGGGATCGTCGTGGTCGTCCTGCTGGCGGCGACGTTCCTGATCCCGGACAAGAAACCCCCGCAGGACCACGAGGTCCCGCACTCCGGCAGCGATTTCCCGGTGCCCCCGCTGGACCTCCAGGTCCCGCCCGCGCCGCCGAAGCGCACCCCGGTGCGCAGCGGCGCCCCGGACGCCGGCGACAGCGGTGCCCCGGACGAAGGAAAGGAGGCGCCCCGTGGGGATGTTTGATCCGATCAAGGGGTTCGGCGTCACCTTCTCGACGATGTTCCGGAAGGTCGTCACCGAGGAGTACCCGGAGGTCAAGAAGGTCCCGGCGCCCCGGTTCCACGGCCGCCACCAGCTCAACCGGCACCCGGACGGGCTGGAGAAGTGCGTCGGCTGCGAGCTGTGCGCCTGGGCCTGCCCGGCGGACGCGATCTTCGTCGAGGGCGGCGACAACACCGAGGAGGAGCGGTACTCGCCGGGTGAGCGCTACGGCAAGGACTACCAGATCAACTACCTGCGCTGCATCGGCTGCGGGTTGTGCATCGAGGCCTGCCCGACCCGGGCGCTGACCATGACCAACGAGTACGAGACCGCCGACGACAACCGGCGGGACCTCATCTACACCAAGGAGGACCTGCTCGCCCCGCTGCTGCCCGGCATGGAGCAGCCGCCGCACCCGATGCGGCTCGGCGACGACGAGCAGGAGTACTACGCGCGCGGCCCCGAACTGGCCCGCCACCGCGGTGTTCCCGAAGACGAGACGGTCGAGTCCGGACCCGAGGAGGCCAGGCGGTGATGGTTCTCGCGGCGACGACCCACGTGCTGGCCCAGTCCGGCGCGGCGGTGGGCACCGGTGAGGCGGTGGCGTTCTGGGTGCTGGGGCCGCTGGCCCTGCTCGGCGGGCTCGGCATGGTGTTCGCCCGCAACGCGGTGCACTCCGCGCTGTGGCTGGTGCTGACCATGCTCTCGCTCGGCGTGCTCTACATGGCGCAGAGCGCGCAGTTCCTCGGCTTCACCCAGATCATCGTCTACACCGGCGCGATCATGATGCTGTTCCTGTTCGTGCTCATGATGGTGGGCCGGGACTCCTCGGACTCGGTGGTGGAGGTGCTGCGCGGGCAGCGGCTGTGGGCCGGGCTCGGCGGCATCGGCTTCGGCGTGCTGCTGGTCAGCGGCCTGGCCCGAGCGCTGACCGAGGTGCCGGTGGCCGCCCCGCTGGACCCGTGGTCGCCCGCGGGCGGCGGTGCGGGCGGGCTCGGCCGGTTGATCTTCACCGACTACCTGTTCCCGTTCGAGCTGACCTCGGCGCTGCTGATCACCGCGGCGCTGGGCGCGATGGTGCTGGCCTACGGCGGCAAGGGCCGCGGGCCCCGGATCAGCCAGCGGGAGCGGGCCAACCGCCGGTTCCGCAGCGACCGCCCGTCCCCGCAGCCCGGTCCGGGCGTGTACGCGACCGCCAACTCGGTGGCCGTGCCCGCGCTGCTGCCGGACGGCTCGGTGGCGCCGGAATCGCTGTCCCGGCTGCTGGAGAACCTGCCCGTCGACGAGGTCGGCGACCACCGGTCGGTGGCGGGCCGGGACCGCGCCCCCGATCCGCACACGCTCACCGGTTCCGGCGCCGAACCGGCGCCCGAACCGCCGGAGGGCGGGGCGGGCCACGCGTCCGAGGATTCCCCCGTCGAGGAGGTCCGGCAGTGACCCCCACGTACTACCTGCTGCTGTCGGCGCTGCTGTTCACCATCGGCGCGGTCGGCGTCCTGGTGCGCCGCAACGCGATCGTCGTGTTCATGTGCATCGAGCTGATGCTCAACGCGGTGAACCTGACCCTGGTGACCTTCGCCCGGATCGAGGGATCGGTGCACGGCCAGGTCATGGCGTTCTTCGTGATGGTCGTCGCCGCCGCCGAGGTCGTCGTCGGCCTGGCCATCATCATGTCGATCTTCCGGACGCGTCGCTCGGCCTCGGTCGACGACGCCAACCTGCTGAAGTACTGAGAGGCGCGTGGTGACGGCAATGATGACGCTCAGCGCCGCCGCGGAGGCCGGGGCCGTGGACGTGACCTCGGCGGCCGGGGCAGTGCAGCAGAACGCCTGGCTGCTGATCGCGCTGCCCGCGCTGGGCGCGCTGGTGCTGCTGGTCGCCGGGCGCCGGGCGAACGGGTGGGGCCACTACCTCGGCACCGCGACCGTGCTCGGCTCCTTCGGCTACGCCCTGGCGCTGTTCACCTCGGTGCTCGCCACCGGCGACGAGCAGCGGGTCCGCGAACTGCCCCTGTTCTCCTGGATCCCGGTCAACGCACTCCAGGTCGACTTCGGGCTCCGGATGGACCCGCTGTCGCTGGTGTTCGTGCTGCTGATCACCGGTGTCGGATCGCTGATCCACATCTACTCGATCGGCTACATGGCGCACGACCAGCAGGGCCGCAGCGGCGGGCGCAACACCGAGCGGCGGCGGTTCTTCGCCTACCTCAACCTGTTCGTCGCGGCGATGCTGGTCCTGGTGCTGGGCAACAGCTTCCTCACCCTCTACCTCGGGTGGGAGGGCGTCGGCCTGGCCTCCTACCTGCTGATCGGCTTCTGGCAGCACCGGCCCAGCGCGGCGGGCGCGGCGACCAAGGCGTTCGTGATGAACCGGGTCGGCGACATCGGGCTGGCGCTGGCGATCTTCCTGCTGTTCGCCAACCTCGGCACCACGCAGTACTCCGAGGTGTTCGCCCGCGCCGGGGAGCTGTCCTCCGGGGTGCTGCTGGCGATCACCCTGCTGCTGCTGCTCGGCGCCTGCGGCAAGTCCGGCCAGGTGCCGCTGCAGGCGTGGTTGCCGGACGCGATGGAGGGCCCGACCCCGGTCTCGGCGCTGATCCACGCCGCGACGATGGTCACCGCGGGCGTCTACCTGATCGCCCGCGCCAACCCGCTGTACTCGCTCTCGCCGGGCGGCCAGCTCGCGGTCGTCATCGTCGGCGCGGTGACGCTGCTGGTCGGCTGCATCATCGGCTGCGCCTACGACGACATCAAGAAGGTGCTGGCCTACTCCACGGTGAGCCAGATCGGCTACATGATGCTGGCCGTCGGCCTCGGCCCGGCCGGCTACGCGCTGGGCATCATGCACCTGCTCACCCACGGGTTCTTCAAGGCCGGGCTGTTCCTCGGCGCGGGCTCGGTGATGCACGGCATGAACGACGAGGTCGACATGCGCAAGTACGGCGGCCTCGCCCGGTACATGCCGGTCACCTTCGCCACCTTCGCGCTCGGCTACCTCGCGCTGATCGGCTTCCCGTTCCTGTCCGGCTACTACTCCAAGGACGCCATCATCGCCGCCGCCTTCGGCCAGGAGGGCTGGCGCGCCTGGGTGTTCGGCGGGGTGGCGCTGCTGGGCGCCGCGCTCACCGCGTTCTACATGACCCGCCTGGTGCTCATGACGTTCTTCGGCGAGAAGCGGTGGAAGGAGCTGAAGTCCAGCGACGGCAGGGACTTCCACCCGCACGAGTCGCCCGCGGTGATGACCGCGCCGATGGTGGTGCTCGCCGTCGGTTCGGTGGCGGCCGGGCTGTTCTTCACCGCCGGGGACCGGCTGGTGACGTTCCTGGTGCCCTCGCTGGGCTCGCTCGCGCACGCCGAGACGCCCGCGCTGCCGCACGCGGTGATCCCGGTGCTCACCGTCGGGTTCTCCGCGCTCGGCGCGGTGGTCGCGTGGCTGGTGGTGGGGCGCAGGCCGGTGCCGGTGCAGCGCCCGCAGCGGGTCTCGCCGGTGGTCCGGGCCGCCCGCGCCGACCTCGGCGGCAACGCGCTCAACGACCTCGTCGCGGTGCGGCCGACCTACGCCCTCAGCCGCGGCCTGGTCGAGGTGGACCGCCGCGGGGTGGACGGCGCGGTCCACGGCGTCGGCTCGGTGCTGACCCTGGCCTCGCAGGGGCTGCGCCGGTGGCAGACCGGGTTCGTGCGCTCCTACGCGCTGTCCATGCTCTTCGGCGGCATCTTCGTGATCGCCGCCCTGATGGTGGTGGGGATGCCGGTATGACGTGCTCCGCTGACCGACCGACCGGAGCGTTGCGGGAGGAGAACCGATGACCCCGCTCCTTGCCCTGATCCTGCTGCCGATCGCCGGGTCGGTGGTGGTGGCGCTGCTGCGCGGCAACGCTCCCGCCGCGAAGTGGACCGCGCTCGGCTTCTCGCTGGTGGAGCTGGGGATCGCCGCCGCCGCGTGGCTGGCCTACGACCCGGCGGGCCCGCGCCTGCAGCTGTCCAGCTCGGTGCCGTGGATCCCCGCGTTCGACATCTCGGTGTCGTTCGGGGTGGACGGCATCGCGCTGGTGATGATCGCGGTGATCACCGTGCTCACCCCGCTGGTGCTGGGTTTCAGCTGGGGCGAGCGGCTGCCCGCGGGCCGCACCCACGGCGGGTTCTTCTCGTTGCTGCTGCTGGAGCAGGCGCTGACCATCGCGGTGTTCGCCGCGACGGACCTGTTCCTGTTCTACGTGCTGTTCGAGATCATGCTGGTGCCGATGTACTTCCTCATCGGCGGCTACGGCGGTCCGGAGCGGGTCCGCGCGGCGGTGAAGTTCTTCCTGTACTCGTTCCTCGGCGGCCTGATCATGCTGGCCTCGGCGATCGGCGCCTACGCCTACTCGGCGCAGGCCACCGGCAGCGGGACGTTCGACTGGGAGCGGTTGGTGCCGGTGCTGTCCCAGGCGCCGACCGAGGTCCAGGTGTGGCTGTTCCTCGGCTTCTTCGCCGCCTTCGCGATCAAGGCGCCGCTGGTGCCGTTCCACACCTGGCTGCCCGACGCCACGCAGCAGGCGCCGATCGGCGTCGCGGTGGTCGTGGTCGGCGTGCTGGACAAGGTCGGCACCTTCGGCTTCCTGCGCTACAGCCTGCCGCTGACCCCGGAGGCGTCCACCCTGCTGGCCCCGGTGGTGCTGGTGCTGGCGGTGGCCGGGGTGCTCTACGGGTCGCTGCAGGCGTTCGGGCAGACCGACCTCAAGCGGTTCATCGCCTACGTCTCCATCGCCCACTTCGGATTCATCGCGCTGGGCATCTTCGCGTTCACCACGCAGGCGCAGGCCGGTTCGGTGACCTACATGGTCAACCACAGCTTCGCCACCGGGATGCTGGTCCTGGTGATCGGCATGGTGATCGCGCGCGGCGGCTCCACCCGGATCGCCGACTACGGCGGGATGGCCCGGGTGACGCCGTTGCTGGCCGGGATGCTGCTCATCGCCGGGCTGAGCACCCTGTCGCTGCCCGGCACCAGCTCGTTCATCAGCGAGATCCTGGTGCTCATCGGCTCGTTCCCGACCCGCCCGGTGTTCACGGTGCTGGCCACGCTCGGCATGGTGCTGGCCGCCGCCTACGTGCTGCGGCTCTACCAGCGGACGATGCAGGGCCCGGTGCGCGGGGACGCGCTGCTGGGCGCGCTGCCCGGACCGGGCGCGCTGGCCGATCCGAACGCCCCGGCGGAACCGCGCAGCGCCATCAAGGACCTCGGCGGCCGGGAGATCGCGGTGCTCGCCCCGCTGGTCGTGCTGGTGCTGGCGCTGGGGATCTACCCGAAGCCGGTGCTGGACGTGGTCAACCCGTCGGTCGCGGCAACCATGAGCGAGGTCGGCGCCACCGACCCCGTGACCTCGCAGGGAGGTAATTGACAGTGCGTGCAGGGGTTCTGGCGCAGCAGCCGGTCGAAGTACCACCGATCGACTACGCGGCGATCGCACCGATCCTGGTGATCCTCGGCGCCGCCTGCCTCGGGGTGCTGGTGGAGGCGTTCATGCCCCGCCACCAGCGCTGGTCGGCGCAGGTGGGGCTGAGCCTGCTGGCGATCGTGGTCGCCGGGATGGCGGTGGCGTTCTACGCGCGGCAGGGCGGTACCGGGGCTACCACGCTGTCGGACACGTTGGCGGTCGACCCGCCCGCGCTGTTCCTGTGGGGCACCCTGCTGGCGCTCGGGTTCGCCTCGATCCTGCTCATCGCGGACCGCTCGGTGGAGATCGGCGGGGCGTTCGTCTCCGAGGGGCAGATCACCCGCGTCGCGGAGGGCCCCGGCACGATGAGCCGGGCCGCCGCGGCGGCGTCCGGGATGCGCACCGAGGTCTTCCCGCTCGCACTGTTCTCGCTCGGCGGCATGATGGTGTTCTGCGCCGCCAACGACCTGCTGACGATGTTCATCGCGCTGGAGGTGCTGAGCCTCCCGCTGTACCTGATGTGCGGGCTGGCCAAGCGGCGGCGGCTGCTGTCCCAGGAAGCGGCGGTGAAGTACTTCCTGCTCGGCGCGTTCGCCTCGGCGTTCTTCCTGTACGGGCTGGCGCTGCTCTACGGCTACGCGGGGTCGGTGCGGCTGGCCGCGATCGCCGACGCCACCGCCGGGACCGACCGCTCCGACACGCTGCTGTTCGCCGGGCTCGGCCTGCTGCTGATCGGCCTGCTGTTCAAGGCCTCGATCGGCCCGTTCCACGCCTGGACCCCGGACGTCTACCAGGGCGCACCGACCGCGGTGACCGGCTTCATGGCCGCCTGCACCAAGGTCGCGGCGTTCGGCGGCATCCTGCGGGTGCTCCAGGTGGCGTTCGAGGCGTCGAGCTGGGAGTGGCGCGGGGTGCTGTGGGCGATCGCCATCGCCTCGATGGTGATCGGCGTGGTGCTGGGCCTCACCCAGCGCGACCTCAAGCGGATGATCGCCTACTCCTCGGTCGCGCACGCCGGCTTCATGCTGATCGGGGCGATCGCGCTCACCGACCGCGGCCTGTCCGGCACCCTGTTCTACCTGCTCGCCTACGGGTTCAGCACGGTCGCGGTGTTCGGCGTGATCAGCCTGGTCCGCCGGTCCGATGGTGAGGCAACTCACCTGTCGGACTGGGCGGGGTTGGCCAAGCGCTCACCGCTGGTCGCCGCGGTGTTCACCTTCCTCATGTTCGCCTTGGCCGGAATCCCGTTCACGAGCGGTTTTGTCGGGAAGTTCGTGGTTTTCGAGGCGGCGCTGCGGGACGGGATGGCCCCGCTGGTGGTCGTGGCCCTGGTGGCCAGTGCGGTCGCGGCCTTCTTCTACCTTCGTGTCATCGTGCTGATGTACTTCAGCGAACCGGCCGACGACGGCCCCACCGTCAGCGTGCCGGGCGCCTTCACGACGGCGGCGATCACGCTGGGCGTGGTCGTCACGTTGCTGCTGGGCGTGCTGCCGACGTTGGCTCTGGACTGGGCGAACGTGGGGGGCTTCGTGTCGTAGAGTGCTCGCCGGTAGGGCGACTCGATGGGGGAACGAAGGCGACGGTGACGTGAGCAGGGCAGCGGGTGACCCGATCAGAGAGCTGACCGGCATGGCGGTCGGGTTCGACATCGCCGACGAGGCGCTGGCCGAGTCGGTCCAGCAGGGCATGGATGCGGTGGAGCGGCTGCTGCACGAGTCGGTGCGCAGCGACTTCGAGTTCGCCACCCGCACCTCGCTGCACCTGGTGGACGCGGGCGGCAAGCGCTTCCGGCCGCTGTTCGTGCTCATCGCCGCGCAGTTCGGCGAGGAGGTCACCGAGGACGTCCTCAAGTCCGCCGCGATCATCGAGCTGGTCCACCTCGCGACGCTCTACCACGACGACGTGATGGACGAGGCGACCATGCGGCGCGGTGCGACCAGCGCCAACGCCCGCTGGGACAACTCGGTGGCGATCCTCACCGGCGACTTCCTGTTCGCCCAGGCGTCGCGGCTGGTCGCCGACCTCGGCGCCGAGGCCGTCCGGCGGATGGCCCGGACCTTCGAGGCGCTGGTCACCGGGCAGATGCGGGAGACCATCGGCCCGGGTCCGGAGGAGGACGCCGTCGAGCACTACCTGACGGTGATCTACGAGAAGACCGGGTCGCTGATCGCGACGGCGGGCCGCTTCGGCTCCTGGTTCGCCGACGCCGCCGCCTCCCACATCGCGTCGCTGGAGCGGATCGGCAGGCTGATCGGCACCGGGTTCCAGATCTCCGACGACATCATCGACATCGCCTCGCCGGCCCTGGAATCGGGCAAGACCCCCGGTACCGACCTGCGGGAGGGCGTCCGGACGCTGCCGATGCTCTACGCGCTGGCCGACGCCGATCTGGAACCGCGGCTGGCCGAGCTGCTGTCCGGGCCGATCACCGAGGACGCCGAGGTGGAGGAGGCGCTGGCGCTGCTGCGGGACTCCAACGGCCTGGCCCAGGCCCGCGCCACCCTGGACGACTTCGCCGACGACGCCCGCGCCGAGCTGGCGACGTTGCCCGCCGGTCCGGCGCGCGACGCGCTGTCCTCGCTGGTCGACTACGTGGTCGCCCGCACGAACTAGCGGAAACGGAGCAGGACGTGCGGGGCAGCGGCGGTGCGTTTCCGACAACGTTGCGCAGCCACCGGACCGTGCCGCGAGCCGGTCGGGCCGGTGCGTCGACCGCCGGGCCCGGCGGTCTCGAGGAGGGACGACGCACGTGACTACCTGGCTGTTCACCCAGGTGTGGTTGTGGAGCCTGGCGGCCTTCCTGCTGGGCTCGGCGTGCACCTGGCTGCTGTTCGTCCGCCCGCTGAAGCGGCGGCTGGCCGAGCAGTACGACGATCCGTACTACGACGACGAGCCCGCCTACGACGTCGAGCAGCCGACGCTGGTGCCGGAGCGCCCGCTGGACCTGCTCGACGACGAGCGCGACAACGAGCCGCCGATCGGCCCGTGGGACCGCTCGCCCCGCCCGTGGGTCGACCCGGAGACCCGGCAGTTCCCGGCCGTCGACGACCGGCCCGAGCCCGCCCCGGTCACCGCCCCCGCGCCGGAGCCGGAGCCGGAGCCGCTGCCGGACCGCGAGCCAAGGCCGGGACCGGAGCCGCTGCCGGACCGCGACGCGGGCAACACCTGGTTCCGCAAGCCCACGGCCGGGTCCGGTGCCGAGTTCCTCCCGGTGGGCGCCGCGCCGGAGCCGCTGCCCGAGCGCCCCGGTCCACCGGTCGAACCGGCGCCGACCGCCTGGCCGGGAGCCGCCCCCGCGTCCGCCGCCGAGGCCCCGACGCGCCAGGAACCCGAGCCCGACGTCCGGCACCGCGACGCCCCGTCCGCCCCGGGGCAGGACCTCGCCCCGCTGCGCCCGGCCGAGCCCGCCCGCAACGGCCAGGCGCCCGCCCCGGACCAGGACCGCCCCGCCGAGCTCCCGCAACCCCCGGCGACCCAGCCGCCCGCGCCCCAGGTTCCGGCGGCCCAGGTTCCCGTGTCCCAGGCTCCCGTGTCCCAGGCTCCCCGGGAACTCGACCAGGGGATGCGCCGCGAGACCAGGCTCACCGGCCAGTTGCGGTCGCTGTTCGAGCCGGTGGAGCCCGGCGATGCCGCCTACACCCCGCCGGTCGGCGCGGAGGCCACCCAGGTCTTCCCGGCGGTCGAGGACACCGCGAACGAGCCGCGGACCGACATCCACCCGGCCCCCGAAGTCAACCGAGCCACCACCACCCCGACCGAGACGGACCTGGATCAGGCCGACCCGCCCCAGGCGGACGGGACCAAGGCGGACCTCGACGAGGCGGCCCAGGCCACCCCGGAGCAACCCGATTCAGATCCGGGGAAGGCGAACCCGCTCCAAGCGGCCCAGGCCACGTCAGGACGAGCCGAGCCCGCCCCGGCCAAGGAGGACCCGGACGAGAACGACCCGGGCACCCAACCCGCCGAGGGGCGACCCGAGCCCGAGGTCAACCCGGATCAGGCGGACCAAGCCACGCCAGGCCAAGCCCCGGCCGACCCCGCCCCAGCGGGGCGAGGCACCGACGCATCCGCCGAGCCGGAGGGAACCGCCGCCGAGGGCGAGAGCGGCCCACCGCCGCTGCCGCGCCGCACCCCGGGAGCGGGCCCGCGTCCGGGTCGCCCGGAGGAGCGCCCCGGCCCGATGATCAAGGGCCATTCGGCGTCCCGCCAGTACCACGCGCCGGAGTCGCCGCACTACGAGTCGATCGTCGCCGACGTCTGGTTCCGCACCCCGGCCGACGCCGAGACCGCCGGCTTCACCGCCTGGAACTCCTGACCCGCTCCGCACCCGAACGGGACGTAGGTGAGGGGCACCCTTGTCCGAAGTGGGTACATCAGGAGCGGCTCCCGGAGCGAGAAGACCGCTGAGGTTCCGCCACCGGCACCGCCACGCAGGCCATTGGCGAAAGCGGTCCTCACTGGGACAAGGGTGCCCCTCACTCAGCTCACGAACGGGTGAGAGGTGCTGGGTCAGTCCTGGTGGTGGGGCGGGGGTTGGCGTTCGAGGAGGCGGGAGAGGACGACCGTCGACACCGTGCGCCGGACGAACTCGACGGCCCGCAGCCGTTCCATCGCCTGTTCGAGGTGGTGGATGTCGGCCGCGCGCAGGTGCACGATGGCGTCGGCGTTGCCGGAGACGGTGTAGGCGGCCACGACCTCGGGCAGCGGGTCCAGCCCGGCGCGCAGCCGTCCGGTGGGGACGTTGCCGTGGCAGTGCACCTCGACGAACGCCTCGGTCCCCCAGCCCAGCGCCTCGGGATCGACCACCGCGGTGAAGCCGCGCAACACCCCGCTGTCCAGCAGCTTGTCCACCCGCCGCTTCACGGCGGGCGCGGACAGCCCCACCCCGGCGCCGATCTCGGCGTAGCTGGCGCGCGCATCGGCCACCAGGTGCGAAACGATTCGCTGATCCAAAGCGTCCACGCGCAACATAGTGCCGCATCCGGCGCAATGCAGCGGCATTGATGATCGGTCGAACCGCCGGTTAGATTTCGGATATGTCGGTCACCGCTGGTCTTCCCGCCGGGCCGGTCGCGGCCCGCCCGCGCGCCACCGCCCGGCACTACGTGATGTGCCCGCCGGAGCACTTCGCCGTCGAGTACTCGATCAACCCGTGGATGGACCCCGCCGCGCCGGTGGACGCCGCGCGGGCGATGCGGCAGTGGGCCGAGCTGAAGGGCGTCTACGAGCGCCTGGGCCACACCGTCGAGGTGGTACCGGCCGAGCCGGGGCTGCCGGACATGGTGTTCGCGGCGAACTCGGCGACGGTGCTGGGCGGGACGGTGCTCGGCGCCCGGTTCCGGGCCTCGCAGCGGGCCGCGGAGGCCGAGCACTTCCGCCGCTGGTTCGCCGCCCGGGGCCACCGCGAGCTGGTGATGGCCTCGCGGACCAACGAGGCGGAGGGGGACTTCGCGTGGACCGGCGAGGTGCTGCTGGCCGGGACCGGCTTCCGCACCGACCCGGCGGCGCACGCCGAGGCGCAGGAGGTGCTCGGGGTGCCGGTGGTGTCGCTGACGCTGACCGATCCGCGCTACTACCACCTGGACACGGCGCTGTTCGTGCTGGAGCGGGGTCCGGGGGCGCGGATCGCGTACTTCCCGGACGCGTTCTCGCCGGGTTCGCGGCGGGTGCTGCGGCGGATGTTCCCGGACGCGGTGCTGGCCACCGAGGCGGACGCGGCCTGCCTCGGGCTCAACGGGGTGTCCGACGGGCTCAACGTGGTGCTGCCCGCGGAAGCGTCGGGGCTGGTGACCCGGCTGACCGACCTCGGTTACCGGCCGATCCCGGTGGACATCTCGGAACTGCGCAAATCCGGCGGCGGACCGAAGTGCTGCACGCTGGAACTGCACTGAAGGCGCAGCAGGTGGGGGCGCAGCAGGTGGGGCGCCGTGCCCGGACGCCCCACCGCCCCGATCAGCCTTCGTGGACCGCCTGCACGCCCAACTGGATGTCGATGGTCGGTCCCACCACGGCGATGCCCTTGGCGAGCGTCGCCTGCCAGTTCACCGAGTAGTCCTCGCGGCGCAGCGTCGTGGTGGCCAGCGCCGCCACCCGCAGGTCGCCGTCGAAGCCCGGGCCCTGCCACTTGCGCTGGCCCAGGTAGGTGGTGTCGAGCTGCACGTTGGTGCTGTGCCCGCGCAGCGTGAGGTTCCCGCTGATCGTCCAGCGGTCACCGCGGAGCTGGGTGAGCCGTTCGCTGCGGAAGTACAGCTTCGGGTAGTTCTCGACGTCGAAGAAGTCCGCCGAGCGCAGGTGCGTGTCCCGCATCTCGACGCCGGTGTCGACGCTCGCGGCCTCGATCACCACCTCGACGCGGGTGTCCGCGAAGTTCGGCGCGACGTGGATCAGCCCGTCGAAGTTCTTGAACATCCCGTGGATCTTGGACATGCCGACGTGCTGGGCCACGAACCGGATCTCGGTGTGGTACGGGTCGAAGCGGTAGACGCCGGGCTGCGGGAGCTCCAGCGAGTCGTCCGCCTTGAGCTCGACGCCGCCGATCGAGGTGTGCTGGTTGACCCGCACCTCGGTGCGGGTGCTGAAGCGGCGGTAGCCGCCCGCGACGACCGAGACCTTGTGGGTCCCGGGCGGCAGCGCCGCGACGAAGTAGCCGTAGCTGTCGGTGTCGCCTTGTGCGATCTCCTTGTTGAAGCGGTCCACCACCGTGACGGTGGCGCCGGGGACGAGGGTGCCCCGTTCGTCGTGGACCTGGCAGCTCAGCACGCCGCTGTCCAGCGGTGTCGGAGGGAGGAACGCGCCGGAGCCGTTGCGCTCCGGACGGTGCGTGCCCTCGCCGGTCGAACGACGTCGACGCAGCTTGGCGAAGATCATCCGAATCCCTTCCGTTTGCCCGCCGCGTGCGCGGACAAGATCGTTGATTCACTACTCGCGCGTAGATGCTAGAGACCTCGATCATCCGATCGGCGACGTGGTGCCCACGACGGGGTAGCGAACGGCACACCGCGTCACCGGAACTCCGATTCGCCCGGAGTCGTTTTCCGGGTGACCGTCGACGTGTCGGGGTGTGGCCTCCCCGCGTGCCGGACGAGAGTGTGATGCGGAGGCTGATGTGCACGGTCGTTCCAACGGGTTGAAGACCGCTCTGCTGCTCGGCGGCATGAGCGCGCTGGTGCTGCTGGTCGGGGCGCTGTTCGGGCGGGCCGGCCTGGTCATCGCGCTCGTGGTGGCGCTGGGCATGAACGGCTACGCCTACTTCAACTCGGCGAAGCTCGCGCTCAAGGCGATGCACGCCCGTCCCGTCTCCGAAGCCGAGCAGCCCCGGATGTACCGGATCGTGCGCGAGCTGGCCACCTCGGCCCGGCAGCCGATGCCCGCCCTCTACATCAGCCCGACGCGGGCGCCGAACGCCTTCGCCACCGGCCGCAACCCGAGGAACGCGGCGGTGTGCTGCACGGCGGGCATCCTGGAGCTGCTCGACGAGCGGGAGCTGCGGGCGGTGCTGGGCCACGAGCTCTCGCACGTCTACAACCGGGACATCCTCATCTCCAGCGTGGCCGGTGCGCTGGCCAGCGTGGTCACCTTCCTGGCCAACTTCGGCATGTTGTTCGGGATGGCCGGGGGCAACGGCGAGAACCGGCCGAACCCGCTGGCGATGCTGCTGGTGGCGCTGCTCGGGCCGATCGCGGCCGGGGTGGTGCAGATGGCCGTCAGCCGGTCCCGCGAGTACCAGGCCGACGCCTCGGGCGCGGAGCTCACCGGCGACCCGCTGGCGCTGGCCTCCGCGCTGCGCAAGCTGGAGCGCGGCACCCGGGAGGCGCCGCTGGCCCCGGAGCCGAAGGTGGTGTCCCAGTCCCACCTGATGATCGCCAACCCGTTCCGCCCCGGCGAGCGGATGGCGAAGCTGTTCTCCACCCATCCGCCGATCGAGGAGCGGGTGGCGAAACTAGAAGGAATGGCAGGCCGCCGGCTTCCTCCTGGTTGAGTGGTTCCTTTGCGTAGGGGTGCCGGTGGCGGAACCTCAGCGGTCTTCTCGCTCCGGGCGCCCTTCCTCATGTACCACCACGTACACAGCGTCAGGGCGTCCTCGCGAGAAGGCCGCTGAGAACCCGCGGCGGTGCAAGCTGCGAGCGTGGAGCAAAGCGGAAGCGGCTTCGCCGCTTGCCTGACGGTGGCCGACTGGTGCTCGGGCGGTGGTCAGCCCTGTGCTCCCGCGTTGCGGGCTACCTCCATGACGTAGTGGCCGTAGCCGGACTTGGCCAGGTCCGCGCCCAGCGCGAAGCACTCGTCGGGGGAGATGTAGCCCATCTGCAGCGCTATCTCCTCCAGGCACGCGATCCGGACCCCCTGCCGGTGCTCCAGGACCTGCACGAACTGCGACGCCTCCACCAGCGAGTCGTGCGTGCCGGTGTCCAGCCACGCGAAGCCGCGGCCGAGCGGGTCAGCCGGGCACGACCGCGTTCGAGGTAGGTGAGGTTGATGTCGGTGATCTCCAGCTCGCCGCGGGCCGAGGGGGTCAGCCCCTTGGCGATGTCGACCACGTCGTTGTCGTAGAAGTACAGCCCGGTGATGGCCGTGTTCGAGGCGGGGCGTTGCGGCTTCTCGACGATGGACAGCAGGTTGCCCTCGCCGTCGACCTCGCCGACGCCGTAGCGCTCGGGATCCCGCACCGGGTAGCCGAACAGCGTGCAGCCGTGCAGCTCCCGCGCGCTGTTCCGCAGGACGCGGGAGAAGCCCTGGCCGTAGAAGATGTTGTCGCCCAGCACGAGGGCCACCGGGTCGTCACCGATGAAGTCCGCGCCGATCACGAAGGCCTCGGCCAGCCCGCGCGGCTCGTCCTGCACGGCGTAGTCGATCCGGATGCCGAACCGCGAGCCGTCGCCCAGCAGCCGCTGGAACAGGGGCAGGTCCGCCGGGGTGGAGATGAGCAGTACCTCCCGGATGCCGGAGAGCATGAGCACCGACAGCGGGTAGTAGATCATCGGCTTGTCGTAGACCGGTAAGAGCTGCTTGGAGACGGCCTGGGTCAACGGGTGCAGGCGCGTCCCGTTGCCCCCGGCCAGCACGATCCCCTTCACCGGTGTCCTTACCGGTAGTTCTCGAACTGCAGCGGCACCTCGAAGTCCGCCGACTTCAGGAGCTGGATGATCTCCTGCAGGTCGTCCTTCTTCTTGCCGGACACGCGCAGCGACTCGCCCTGGATCTGCGCCTGGACGCCCTTGGGGCCCTCGTCGCGGATCTTCTTGGAGATCTTCTTCGCGACCTCCTGCGAGATGCCCTGCACGAGCTTGCCGGTGACCCGGTAGACCTTCCCGGAGCTGGCCGGCTCGCCCATGTCGAGCGCCTTCAGCGAGACGCCGCGCTTGATCAGCTTCTCCTTGAAGACGTCGATGGCGGCCTCCAACCGCTTCTCGGTCTCCGACTCCAGCATGACCGCCTCGTCACCGGACCACTCGATCTTCGTCCCGGTGCCGCGGAAGTCGAACCGGTTGGCCAGTTCCTTGGCCGCCTGGTTCAGCGCGTTGTCGACTTCCTGGCGGTCCACCTTGCTCACCACGTCGAAGGACGGGTTGGCCACCTTGCCTACCTCCGTTGTACTCAGCAGCGTCGTCGACGACCACGCTACCGCTCACCCCCACTGCGCAAGGGGCGGACGCGGGTATGTATGCTTTCAAGTGCACGCCAGCGGGAGCTGGTGAGCACCCGCGCCGGGTTGCCCGAGCGGCCAAAGGGAGCTGACTGTAAATCAGCCGGCATTGCCTTCAGAGGTTCGAATCCTCTACCCGGCACGCACCCACGACGGCCCCTCGACCTGCACAGACAGGCCGAGGGGCCGTTCTCTTGCGGTCCGGTTGTGTACGGCTCCGAACGGTCCTGTCCGGCTATTCGCGGCCAATGCGTGGCTGCGGTCCGAGTGCCGCTCCGACCCGTTCCCGCGCTGCTTGCTCGCCCCCATCGAGGCACTTCGCGTACACCGCAGCAGCACGCGCACGCGCCCCGCCCACTCGGCGACACGCGTGGGTTCCACCTCGACACCGCCGCGCCACCTCGACACCGCCGCGTGCCTCGCGCCTGTAACGCCGCCGCTGAGTCGAGTGGCTGCGGCTGATGCGGTGCGGGAAGCAGAGCACGTGCGCTCCAGTGCGGGGCTTACCAGCTGCAATTGGATGGCATGACCGGACTGTCCTCCGGGACGGGACAACGCGGCCGCTCCGGATCGGTGCGCGCGCGGGCTTGCCGGAGCTGTTCGGGATTCACTCCGGTGACGTTGGCGCCGGAAAGATCGGCACCGGCCAGGGCCGCTCCCGTGAGATCGGCATCGGTGAGGTTGGCACCGGAGAGGTCCGCACCGTCCAGATCGCTATTGGTGAGGCTGGCATAGGTGAGGTCGGCTCGGGCCAGGTCGGCGTCGGAGAGGTCGGCGCCGCGGATCTCGGCGTCGGTGAGGTCGCTGCCGATGAGGATGGCCTCGCGGAGGTTGGCACGGTCGAGGAAGGCTTCGGCGAGGATGGCACCGGAGAGGTCCGCACCATCGAGGTTGACCACCTTGAGGTCCGCACTGTGGAGGCTGGCCTCCTCGAAGGTGGTCCTGCGAAGGTCAGCACCGAAGAGGTCGACGTTGGAGAGAGTGGCATCGGTGAGGTCGGCGCCGGAGAGGTCGGCGTGGAGGAGTTCCGCATCGGGGATGTAGAAGCGGCTGAAGTCGGCACCGGGGAGATCGAGGCGGCTCAGGCATAGTCCGGAAAGGTCGAACTGGTCCTTGGTCCGGTTCCGGTTGAGGAGGTGGGGGCCGGTGAGCGCGTCGAGAGCGGCCGCCACATCCGTCGGGATCTCCAACGGACAACGGCGCCCCGGATCAGCGGCGGACCATGTCGACTGGGTGTTCTCGCCGATGAAGGTGGCCAGGACGTTCATGACCGTGGGGTGGTCGCGTTCGGAATCGTGGGCGATGCGCTCCAGGGCGTAGATCCCGCCCAATCGGATCTGGAGCTCGTCCGAGCCGAGTTGGTCGATGGCCGTGGTGAATCGATCGGTGAGCTGGCCCTGTTGATCGATCGCGTTCTGGTTGCGGGTGGCTTCCAGCGTGGCCTGCGCATTGATGGCCTGCGGGATGGCGAAGACGAGGCTGACCAGCACGGCGCCCAGCGTGAGCAGCTGGGTCAGATCCAGCTTCGTGCGCGCTCGTGTCATCTGCCGACGCGCGGGTCCGCTGGGGGCTGGGCGACGCAGACCCGCTCCGGCCGGTCGGGATGGTCTCCTCACCTGGCGGCGAGCACCGGCGACATGACGACGGCGACTGTTCCTGGGCATGGTGCCGACCGTGTCAGCCCCGTCCCGAGGACCGCAGCCGAATGCATCAACTTCGGGCCGCCAATGGGGTGGTTCGGTGACGCCGGTGGCGTTTCGCCTGGTCACTGCGGTGGGAAGCCGGTGGGGATGACGGGGAGTGGAGAGCCGGACGAGCTGACCGAGGTGCTGGGCGACATGGCCCGCGACCTGCTCGCGCAGGGTTCCGTGCAGCGGACCTTGGACCGGATCGTGCAGCACGCGGTGCGCATCGTCGACGGGTGCGAGCACGCCGGGATCATGGCGGTGCCCCAGCAGCAGGGCGTGCGGACCCTGGCCGCGACCAGCGAGCTGGCCCGGCGGTCGGACCTGCTCCAAGGCGAGCTGGGCGAAGGGCCGTGCTTCGACGCCCTGCACGATGGGCGGGCGGTGTACCGGATCGCCGATCTCGGCGTCCACAGCGATCGGTGGCCGCGCTACACCCCGCGGGCCCGCGAGCTGGGCATCGGCAGCATGATGGGGTTCTTGTTGTTCACCGAGTCGGACAACCTCGGCGCGCTGAACTTCTACTCCTCCAGGCCCAATGCGTTCACCGAGCGCTCCGAGCACGTGGGGCTGGTCTTCGCCGCGCACGCCGCGGTGGCGTTCTCCAGCGCCAGCAACGTCGCCCGCTTGGGTGAGGCGATCGAAACGGGGCGGCAGCGGTTCTCCGAGCTGCTCAGCCTCGCCCCCGTCGGGGTGGCGCTGTTCGACGAGGACGACCGGATCCGGGATGCCAACGAGGCGCTGGGGCGGCTGACCGGATACGCGCACGCGCAGCTCCTGGGCATGCGGGGCGTCGAGTTGCTGCATCCCCGCGATCGCGGGGAGGGCGTCAGCACCGAAGCCGGCCGCGAGCACGGCACCGCCGGGCCCTCGGGGGTCCGCCAGCGCACGCTGGTGCGCCATGACGGCGAGCCGGTGATCTGCGAGGTGCGCTACGCCGTCTCCCCGCAGGACGGGGGCGAGCGGTTCTGGTTGGTGAGCTTCCAGGACGTCACGGCGCGCTCGCACCAAGCCGAGTCGTTGCAGCACCAGGCCACCCACGACGTGCTGACCGGACTGCCCAACCGGCGCGGCGTCGAGGAACTGCTGCGGCACCCCACCGAGGACACGGCGGTGCTGTTCGCGGACATCGACAACTTCAAGCGGGTCAACGACTCCCTCGGCCACGCCGCCGGTGACGAGCTGATCGTGCAGGTGGCGCAGCGCCTGCGCCAAGCCGAACTGCCGGGCTGCACCGTCGCGCGCCTGTCCGGTGACGAGTTCCTGATCATCTGCACCGAGCTCGGGCGCGTCGGCGGGTTGCAGGCCCTGGCCGAACGCGTGTCCGGGATCCTGCGGATGACCGCGACCGTGCGGGGGCACTCCATTCGCGTCTCCGCCTCCGTGGGCGCGGCGGAGGTACCGGCGGAGCCCGTCAGCGGTGAGGACCTGCTGCGGTACGCCGATGCGGCCATGTTCACCGCCAAGCGCCAAGGCCCCGGCCGGTTGAAGCTGGCCGAGGAGGACATGCTCGCCCACGTCAGCGGGCAGGTGCAGGCCGAAGGCGACCTGACCCGGGCGCTGCGGGACGACGCCCTCGAACTGCACTACCAGCCGATCGTCGACGGCGACCGCGTCCCCGTCGCGGTCGAAGCCCTGGTGCGCTGGCCGCACCCGGAGCGGGGGATGCTGTCCCCGGCGGTCATCCTGCCCACCGCCGAACAAGCCGGCCTGCTCCACGACCTCGACCGGTGGATCGTGCGCCGAGCCCTGCAGGACGCGGCCGGCTGGCCCGCGACCCCGGCGGGCCCGGTGCAGGTGTGGGTCAACCTCACCAACCAGACCGCCAGCGACTGCGACTTCCTCACCGGCCTCGGCGACACCCTGGCCCGCTCCGGCATCGAACCGCACCGGCTGGTCCTGGAGATCACCGAGATGTCCCTGCTCGACCCGTCCGAGGCCACCCGGGACGCCATGCGAGGGCTGATCGACCAGGGCGTGTCCTTCGCCGTGGACGACTTCGGCACCGGCTACTCGTCCCTGGGCCGCCTCAAGGACCTCCCCATCGGCAACATCAAGCTCGACCGCCAGTTCGCCGCCGGCATCGAGGACCACGAATTCGACCGCGCCATCGTGCGCTCGACCGTGGACATGGCCCACGCCGCCGGACTCGGCTGCGTGGCCGAAGGCGTGGAGACCACCACCCAGTTCCGCCTGCTCGTCGCGCTGGGCATCGACGCGTACCAGGGGTTCCTGTTCTCCCGCCCGCTGCCCGACGACGACCTCCGCGCCCTGCTCGGGGAGCGGGCCCAGCTCCCGCGGCAGCGGTGAGGGCCCGCCCTGCCGTCCGCCGCATCCGGCGGCCGGGCGGCCCCGGGACCGCGCGGGTCCCGGGGCCACCCTCGTGCTGCCCGGCGCGGGGGTCCCGCGCCGCCTGCTCACCTACCGGATCCTGATGGCCTGGAGGTTCACCCCGCCGGGGTGGTTCGGGAAGTGGAAGTAGGTGTACTTCCCGACCGGGTTGTTGGGCTGCCACCTGCCGTCCGCCTTGTACTGCACGCGGTTGTTCCCCGTCGAGAAATTGTCGAGCCAGCTGTCGGCGGGGAACGAGTATTCCCCGGCGTTGGCGAAGCAGGTCGTGTGCGCGCGATTCCCGCGATGCCAGGTGACCCGCAGGAAATCGTTGCTGTTGCACGGGACCGTGTTGATCCGCGGCGTCGTGGATTCCGTCGACGCGACTCCGGCGGGGGCGATCGTGAACAGTCCGGCGGTCACCAGCGCGGTGCCGAGGACGGACGCGATCTTGCGATTCAGGCGGGCCACAGGGGCTCCTCTCCGATTCGGTGCGATTGCCGAGGCCGGGGGGTTCGTCGCCGTGCGGCCGGACCAGCACCGGTCGCACGAGCGCCGACCCGACGGGGTCGAATTCCGCCCGGCCGAGATCCACTATGCCGCCGCGGAACAGCTCCGTCTATTTCCCCGAAGGGGGGAAATAAGCGGGTGGGGGCTGACGTCGTACCATTTTTCACCCGGTTCTCCAGTCGGGTGAGGCAATTTCGGAAAGGTTGAGAATTCGCGGATTCCGGGGATTTCCGCGAGGGTGGAACAATGTAGTCGCCGGGGCAGCGTCCGAGAAGTACCCGGACGAGTTGACGAGGACCGCCGCTGGCGAACGGCCATCCCCGTCACGGGACGAGGACCGCCCGGCCGCGGACCCGCCCGGCCGCCAGGTCGTCGATCGCGTCCTGGAACCGGTCGAGCGGGTACTCGCTGGTGTGCAGCCGCACCGCGCCGCGCGCTGCCAGGGACATCAGCTCGCACAGGTCGGTGTAGGAACCGACCAGGTTGCCGATGAAGTTGATCTCCGCGGAGATCACGTCGATCGTCGGCACGTCGAGGTTCTCGCCGTAGCCGACCACGTGGTAGTCCCCCGCCCGCCGCAGCATGCCGATGCCGTCGCGGGTGGCGCCGCCTTCGCCGACGAAGTCGAGCACCACCTCGGCGCCGCGCCCGCCGGTGAGCTCGCGGACCTGCTCGACCTGCGTGCCGTCGGCGAGCACGCCGTGGTCGGCGCCGAGGCCCGTGGCGAGCCGCACCGCGTCGGGGTTGCGGTCGACGACGATCAGCTCGGAGGCGGAGATCGCCTTCAGGATCTGGATGCCGATGTGGCCGAGCCCGCCCGCGCCGATCACGGCGCAGCGGTGCCCGGGCCGCAGCGCGCGCGCCGCCTTCGCCGCCGCGTGGTACGCGGTCAGACCCGCGTCGGCCAGCGCCGCGACGTCCGCGGGTGCCAACGAGTCGTCGAGCCGGACGACGCTGCGGGCGGAGGTCTTGAGGTAGTCGGCGTACCCGCCCGCGGTGTCGATGCCGGGGAACGCCTGCTGCTCGCAGTGCACGTCGTCCCCGGAGCGGCAGGCGCGGCACGTCCCGCAGGTCATCAGCGGGTGCAGGATCACCTTGTCGCCCTCGGCGACGTGGCCGACCGCGCTGCCGACGGCCTCGACCCAGCCGGCGTTCTCGTGGCCGATCGTGTAGGGCAGCGCCACGCCCGACTTCTCCGCCCACTGCCCTTCCAGGACGTGGATGTCGGTGCGGCACACCCCGGCGCCGCCGATGCGCACGAGCACGTCGTGCGGACCGGTGATCTCCGGGCGCGCCACTTCGGTCATGGCCAGCGGCGTGCCGTAGCCCACTACTTGAACTGCTCTCATGATGCCTTTCCCTTCGGCGTGGCGGCGGGGTCGGCGACCCGCGGCGTCTGGTCGGCGCCGGAGCCCGGGTAGCGGGTGCGCAGCAGGCCCCGGCACCAGTGCGCGTTGCCGTCCATCGAGATCCGGACCGAGCGGGCGAAGCGCAGCCGGATCGGTACCTCGTCCCGCGGGTACGGCCGGCCGGAGTCGTCGACGAGCACCGGCGAGGACGGCTCGGTGTCCAAGCCGAGCTGCTCGCGGCGGCGCAGCAGCGCCCGGGTCGGGGAGTCGTCCGGCAGATCGGCCAGCGCGACCTCGTGCAGGTCTTCCTCGGCGAGCTCGGCGTCGGCGCGCAGCATGCCGGTCAGCACCCGCTCCATCGCGGCGGTGTGCGCCTTGCGGTGGAAGACGGCCCGCAACTCCGCCAGACCGGTCTCGGCCTCGGCCCCGAAGGTGCCGACGTACCCGGCGTCGTCCCGCAAGCCCCGGTTGATCAGGTCGGAATCGTGGTGGTCGTCCAGCCGCACCACGGCCGCGCGCACCCCCGGCAGCGCGTCGAGGACGTCCTTCGCGTCGGAGGCCATCAGGTACGCGAAGTTGGGCGCGCAGAACGACGTGGGAAGTCGCAGGTGCGCGGTGATCTCGCCGGGCGCGGTCTCCGCCAGCGAGCGGACGAAGCCCAGATCGGTGATCGGCTCGTCCAGTTCCGGGTCGAAGACCTCGCCGAGCGCGGTCCTGGCCTGCTGCTCCAAGGCGGTGCTCATGGGGCCACCACCTGGTCCTCGGCGCCCAGCCCGGCCGGGACCTCGATGCCGTACATCGCCGCCGCGTTGAGGCCGAGGATCTTCTTCTTCTGCCGCGTGGTCAACGGCGGGTACTCGGTCATGTCCGCCGGGATCTGGAAGTCCACGAACTTCTCCACCAGCCAGCGCGGGGTCCACAGCGCGTAGTCGCTGGAGAACTGGATCCGGTCCTCGTCCAGCCAGAACAGCAGCTCGCCGATGATCTCGGCGAAGTACCGCGGCCGGTGGTGCATGAACGGCATCGCCACGGCGAGGCCCGCGTGCACGTTCGGCTCCTGCGTGGCGATCCAGCAGAAGTCCTCCAGCCGAGGCAGCCCGACGTGCTCGACGACGAAGTTCATCTCGGGGAAGTCGCTGGCGGCCTTGTCCACGTCGGCGACGTCGAAGGCATCCCGGTCCAGCGGCCGGATCGTCGGGCCCTTGTGGATGTGGACGTTGTCGATCCCGAGCTCCTGGCAGACCTCGAGGTACCGGTAGGTCCAGGGATCGTTGAGCTGGTAGCCCCGCGAATCGCCGTGCCACTCGGCGGTGTAGAGCTTGACGCCCTTGAGCCCGAACCGCTCGGCGTCGCGGCGGAGCCGGTCGAGGCCGGCCTGCTCGAAGCGCGGGTCCCAGCAGTGGTTGTAGGTGAGCTTGTCCGGGTGCCGCCGGGCCAGCGCGAAAGCCTCCTCGGCCTGCCCGAACCCGCTCTCGAAGAACTCGCCGAGGTGCGCCGGCTGGAAGATCGCGTGGTCCACGTGGCCCTCGTCGAACAGGTCCCGCATCAGCCGCTCGCCGCCGTAGTAGAGGAAGTCCTCGTAGGGCCAGATCTCCGACTCCGGGCTCAGGTTCCGGTGGTAGTCGAAGAAGCAGTCGATGAACTGCTTGCCGTGGACGTTGAGCTGGTTCCCGGGACGGGCGTCCCAGAGCGCGACGTGGGCGTCGACGATGAAGTACGTCTCGCCGTCCTTGCTGTACATCAGTACCTCCCGGTGCGTGGCGTCCGTGGCACGTCGGTGGCGAACGCTAGGCAGCCGGGCACCTCCCCGGGAGGGCCGAGGTGTCTCACTTTGAGACAGCGCGCAGGTGTGACCCGCGCCGCATCCCGCATTACCGTTGCTGCTCACGACGCGACGACGCGTGACCGGGAGGCCGGAATGCACCACTGCGAACAGGCACCGCACGTCGTGCCCACCGCGGACGGGCGGGCGCCCGTCATCGCCCGGCGGCTGCGCGCTTCGTGGCAGCGCAGCGAGCGCTACGGGCTCCTGGCCGACGAGCTGCGCCCGGCGTTCAGCGGCTCCGTCGACACCGGCTCGCTGCTGTACGAGTGCGGCGACGAGGTGTTGCGCGGGCTGCGGGCGACCCTCCCCACCGAGCCGATCAGCCTGATGATCACCGACAGCGAGGGCCTGGTGCTGATCCGGGTGTCCGACGACAAGGAGATCAACCGTTCGCTGGACCGGGTCCACCTCGCGCCCGGCTTCTACTTCGCCGAGCGCGACGCGGGCACCAACGGCCTCGGCCTCGCGTTGGCCGACCGGACCCCATCGCTGGTGCGGGCCGCGGAGCACTACTGCACCAGCTTGCGCGGCTATACCTGCGCGGCCGCGCCCATCGTGGACCGGCTCGGCGGCGGGGTGGCCGGGACGGTCAACCTCACGACCTGGTCGGACACCTCGTCGGAGCTGCTGCTGGCGCTGGCGCAGTCCGCCGCCGCGAACACCACCGCGCTCATGCTGGCCCGGGGTGCGGGCCGCCGCATCCCGCCCGCGCCGCGCGGGGAGGTCTACCGGGTCTACGCCGACCGGCTGAGCCAGCCCCCCGCTCCCGGCGAGTCGCTGTCACCGCGCTGGGACGGCGCCGTCCACCACGCGCGGGAGATGTTCGACCGGGGCCGTGTCGTGGCGGTCGTCGGCGAACCCGGGGTCGGCAAGGTCGCCCTGGCCGCGCTCGCCCGCCGCGGACTGCGGCGCGAGCGGTTGCTCAACGTGCGGCCACCCGCGCCGGAGGACGTGGAGGCGTGGCTGGACCTGTGGGCGCCCGAGCTGGGCAAGGACAGCACGTGCGTGCTCGCCTCCGGGGTGGAGGCGCTGCCCGCGCGGGCCACCACCGAGCTGGCACGCCTGCTCGGCTCCGCCCGGCGGCGCGGTGGTCCGCAGCCGTTCGCCCTCACCGCCCGCACCGACTCCGAGCTGCCCGACGAGCTGCGGCGGCTGGTCGACGTCGTGGTCGAGGTGCCGCCGCTGCGGTACCGCTCCGAGGACGTCCTGCCGCTGTTCCGGCACTTCCTGCGGCTGGACCGCGGCCGCTCCGCGGGCTTCACCGCGACCGCCGCTCGGGCGCTGCGCCACTACGACTGGCCCGGCAACGTCCGCCAGCTCCGGCGGATCGTGCGGGAGACCGCTCCCGCGGCCGAGGTCATCGACGTGCACCACCTGCCGCCGGAGGTGTTCACCGGGCCCGGCCGCCCGCTGAGCCGGCTCCAAGCCATCGAGCGGGACGAGATCGTGCGCTGCCTGATCGCGCCCGGCACGAGCGTCACCCGGGCCGCCGCGGAGCTCGGGCTCAGCCGCGCCACCGTCTACCGCAAGATCGCGCAGTACGGCATCGCGCTACCCCGGCCGGAGTGACTTCCGGTGCGCGGATCGGCGGCCTCCGCGCCGCCGACAACGGGCCGCTGACGAGCACCCGGGCGAGTTGACGAGGTTCAGGGCCAGTCCGCCGAGCCCGGCCGTCCCGGTTCCGCGCCGCCGAGGTGGGCGCACCCGTCGGGGCGGCCGAGCGGCCCCGGCCAGTCCAGCGAGCGCCAGAACGCCATCGCCTCCGGCGTGTCGTCGATCGGCGCGGTGCTCCACCGGTGCTCCGGCCAGGTCGCCAGCACGGCGTCCAGCGCGCGGGTGGCCAGGCCGCGGCGGCGGCAGCGCGGGTCGATCCGGATGTGGTCGACGACGGCCAGCCGGCACGGGTCGCACATCAGCAGGTCGACGTCGCCGACGATGAGCCCGCCCAGCAGGATCTCGATCGCCGTGTGCCCCGCCGGGGGATCGGCGGGGGTGACGAGCAGTTCCAGGTCCGCGACCACCTGATCACTATGCGCCGAATCGGGCGACTTGCCCAGTCCGGGCGATCACGGCCCGGGCGATTACGGCCCCGGCGATTCCGGCGGGGTGTCGTGGACCAGGACGTCGGCCTGGTCCAGCCCGGCGCGCAGGTCGCGCGCCGCGTCGGCGGGCAGCTCGCCCGCGAAGTCCGGACCGGCGGCCTTGACCAGCACGAGCAGCCGCTTGGCGATGCCGCGGGCCTGCGTGGTGCGGACGCGTTCGGCGTCCAGCTCCGCCCGGGACGCGGCGATCAGCTTCCGGTAGCGGTGGTTGAGCCCGGCGTGCTCCGCCACGACGTCCAACGCGGCGGACAACGCGCTCAGCTCGGAGGTAGGCCAGCTCTCAGTCACCGACGCGAGTCTAGGGTGCCGTGGTCCGGCTGCGGAGCGGTGCAGGCGCCGGAACCCCAGCGACCCCCGTCAGACAAGCGGCGAAAGCCGCTTCCGCTTCACCCCACCCTCGCAACTTGCACCGCCGCGGGTTCTCAGCTGTCTTCTCGCGAGGACGCCCTGATGCCGTGTATTGGCGATCCATCAAGAAGGGCGCCCGGAGCGAGAAGACAGCTGAGGTTCCGCTACTTGCACCGCCGAGCAAAGCGAGCCCAGCACATTCCATCCCGGCTAGCCTGGGGGCATGGCCATTGACCGCGCCGCCCGCGCCGCCCGCCGTCGCGCGCTGCGCGCCGCCCACCAGGCCGCCGTGGCGCGGGAGCACCGGGGTGGTGGCGCCACCGCGCTGGGCGTCGAGGGCCTGTTCAGCGCGGCGGCCCGGCACCAGCAGGAGCACTTGGCCTGGGTCGAGGTGGTCAAGGAGGACGAGCGCGAGTCGGCGGGCGGTCGGCTGGACCTGGACACCGGTGTGGTCCGGATGCGGCGGCACGGCTGAGGGCTATTCCGCGGCCCAGCCCCGCCAGGTGCGCACGTCGACCACCAGCAGCCCGCTGTCCGGGCGCCGCTGCCGGTACTGCGGGTACTTCGCGACCAGCGCGTCGATGAGGTCCGGCCGGTCGGCGGCGGCGCGCACGGCGCCGATCCCGTCGGCGCGCACCCACCACAGCCGCGACCAGTCGTCCTCGTAGTGGTCGGCGAGCAGCGATACCGCCGGATTCTCCTCGACGTTGCGCAGCCGCTTGAGCGCGGTGCTCCGCTTCGGCTTGTGGTCCACCGCGATGCCCACTTCGTCGCCGAGCACCGCGAACACCACCGGCACCAGGTGCGGGGACCCGGCGGCGTCGGCGGTGGCCAACCGGGCGACCCGCGCTGCCCCGAACCGGTCACGTGCCTGCGCCTGGCTGATGCGCACCGCCACCTCCGCTACGTATGTTCGGGTTGTGCCTTCGAGCGCTCCCTCCACCCCAGGGGCCGCCGCCGCTGTCGGCCCCGGCTACCGCGACCAGCGGCATTGGCGTCATTACCAGGACTTCTTCCCCGGTGCGCTGCGCACCACCGACGGCAACGCGCCGGTCGAGCAGTGGTGGTCCTGGCGCGGGATGTCGGTGCACCTCGACCGGTTGCCCCGGCCCGACGCCCCGGCGACGCTGATCGCCCTGCACGGCGTCGGCACCTACGGCCGGATGCTGGCCCCCTTCGGCCGCCTGCCCGGCACCTCGGATCTGGAATTCGTCGCTCCCGACCTACCCGGCTTCGGCCTCACCGACACCGGCCGGCGCGGCGTCACCTACCGGACGTGGGTGGACTGCGTGGTGGACCTGGTCGCCGCCGAACGCGCCCGGGGACGGCCGGTGGTGCTGCTCGGGATCAGCGCGGGGGGCCGCCTGGCCTACGACGTCGCGGCGCGCGCCGGGGACGACGTGGCCGCGGTGATCGTCACCTGCCTGGCCGATCCCCGGCTCGCCGCGGTCCGGCGGCGGCTGGCCACCCGCCCCGAGCTGGCCCACTGGGCCGGGGTGCTGAGCGTGCTGCCGCCGCCGCTGCGGGCGCCCCGGCTACCGGTGCACCTGCTGGCCAACATCGCCGCGGTGGCCAACCACGCCCAGTTCGCGAACCTGGTGTGGAACGATCCGCTCGGCGGCGGGAACTGGATCTCGCTGGGGTTCCTGCGGAGCTGCCTGGCCGCGCCGCCCACCGCCGCCCCGGAGGACTTCGGCGGCCCGCCGCTGCTGCTGGCCCACCCGGACGACGATCGGTGGACGCCGCTGCGCCCCTCGCGGGAGTTCTTCGACCGGATCGCCGCGCCGACCCGGTTCGCCACGCTCAGCGGGACCGGGCACTTCCCGGTGGAGGAGTCCGGGTTGGCCGACCTGGACCGCGCGGTGCGGGACTTCCTGGACGAGTTCGCGATCCAGTGACCACGCGTGTCGGACCGCGCTCGTACCGTGAGCGGGGAAATCGGTTGCTGCGGTGATGCTCACACAGTCCACCGCTCGCGGCGCCGACCGCCAGCCCCGCTGCGGCTCGCCGCGCCGCGGGTCGAAGCGGCAGGTCACGCCCGTGGAACGGGCCGGATCGGCGGTCGCGGGCGGGCCGGACCGGGTGCCGCGGGTGCGACGGTCACCATTCGCCCCTGGCCAAGCCGTGCGGCGGTGCGTCACGATCAGCGGCGGCGATCCGGCGTGCCGCGAGGAGGAGCGTGGATGATCGAGCGTCACCGCTCCCTCGAGTCCCAGGGCCCGCGCCCACCGGTGCGCGCCGAAGTCGATCCGGTGCGCCGCCGCCGGTTCACCGCCTTCTCGCTGGTCGTGCTCGTCGCCGGGCTGCTGGCCAGCGGCGCCACCTCGGCGCTGGTGCCGTTCCACTACAGCACCGACCTGCTGTTCATCGGCCCGCTGCTGGCGATGGGTTTCCTGCTCGCCGAGCAGCTCACCATCGACGTCGACGTGCGGCGGGTCGGCTGGACGATCTCGTTCACCGAGATCCCGCTGATCCTCGGGCTGCTCACCGCGCCGTTCGAGGTGGTGCTCGCGGCGAACCTGCTGGCCGGGCTCGGCGCCCAGGTGGGCCGCCGCGCGGCCAGCCACGTCCTCTACAACGCGGGCGTGATGTGCCTGGAGATCGCGGTGCCCTTCGCGGTGGCGCACGCGGTCAACGCGGCGCTGGCCGGGATCGCCCCGGTCTGGTTCGGCCCGGTCGTCGGCACCCTGACCTCGTCCCTGCTGAGCTGCGGATTCGCCTTGGCGGCGCTGCTGGTGCTGGGCGGGGCGATGCGGGTCTCGGCGGGCGGTCGGCTGGCGGTGCGGACGCTGGCCGTCGGGCTGCTCAACACCTCGGTCGGCCTGGTCGGCTTCGAGGTCGCGAGCACGACGCCGTGGGGCTGGCTGCTGGTGGGCCTGGTCGCCGGGGCGGTGATCGGGCTGTACCGGGCGTACTCGGGGCTGCTGCGCGAGCAGCGCGACCTCGAAGCGCTCAGCGACGTGAGCCTCAGCGTGGCGCGGTCCGGGCAGAGCCCCGGCCACGGCGCGGCGGACCCGGACGAGCAGACCACGCCGGTGGCGGAGTGGGAGCCGGTGGCCGAGCGGATCCGGGAGCAGCTCAACGCGACGCGGGTGGTGCTGCGGCTGCGCCTCGATCCGGCCGCCGACGTGAGCACCCTGGTGGCGGGGGAGCCGCTGCCCGCCGAGGCCGAGGAGGCCGCCCCGGCCGCGCTGCGCGACGATCCGCTGCTCCAGCTCCCGGGCAGCCACGTGCGCTCGTTCCGGACCCTGGACTCGCCGGAGGAGGTCCGGCGCGCGCTGCGGCTGCGCGGGGCCTACGAGGCGCTGGCGGTGCCGCTGCGCGGGGCGAGCCAACTGCTCGGCGCGGTGGAGGTGCACGACCGGGTCAGCCGGTGGCGCGGGTTCGGCCGCGCCGACGTCCGCCTGCTGCACACCCTGGCCAGCCACCTGGCGACCGCGATGGACAACCGCAGGCTGCTCGGTCGGCTGCGCCACGACGCCTACCACGACCCGCTGACCGGTCTGCTCAACCGGACCGGGTTCCGGGAGCGGGCCGCCGAGGAGCTGCGCGCCGGGCGGGTGGCGGTGGTGCTGCGGGTCGACCTGGACGTGCTCACCACGGTCAGCGAGGCGCTCGGCCACACCTGGAGCGACCGGATGATCGCCGCGGCGGGGCGCCGGATGCGCGAGGAGGTCGGCCAGGCCCCGCTGGCGCGGCTGGAGGCGAGCTCCTTCGCGGTGCTGCTGCCGGACCGCACCGAGGAGCAGGCGCACGAGGTGGCCCAGCACCTGCGCGCGGTGATCGCCGCGCCGTACCCGCTGGACCGGATCGTGGTGGAGGCCGCGGGCGTGGCCGGCTACTCCTCGTCGGCGCCCGCGGTGGGCGAGCCGGAGAACGACGTGGACGTGCTGCTCCAGCACGCCGACGTGGCGGTGCGCGCGGCGCGCAACGGCGAGGACGGGGTGCGCGGCTACGCCCCGGCGATGGGGCAGGTGTTCCTCCGGCGGTTCCAGCTCGTCACCCAGTTCCGGCAGGCGCTGGACAGCGGTCAGGTCGAGGTGCACTACCAGCCGAAGGTGGCGCTGCCGGGCCGCCAGGTGGTCGGGGCCGAGGCGCTGGTCCGCTGGTCGCACCCGGAGTACGGGCGGCTGGACCCGGACGAGTTCGTGCCGGTGGTGGAGGCCACCGGGCTGGTCGACGCGCTCACCTCGTTCGTGCTGGAGCGCTCGCTGGTCAAGATCCGGGAGTGGTTGGACCGGGGGCTGCGGATGTCGGTCGCGGTGAACCTCTCGGTGCGCAACCTCGCCGACGAGGCGTTCCCGGAGCGGGTGGCCGAGGCGCTGCGCCGCCACGACATCGCTCCGGAGCTGCTCACCTTCGAGCTCACCGAGTCCAGCGTGATGGCCGATCCGGAGCGCGCGCTGCCGGTGCTGCGCCGGCTGCACGCGATGGGCGTGGTGCTCGCGGTGGACGACTTCGGCACCGGGTACTCCTCGCTGGCCTACCTGCGGCAGCTCCCGGTGGACGAGGTGAAGATCGACAAGAGCTTCGTGCTGGGCATGGGCACCGCGCTGGGCGACATGGCGGTGGTGCGCACCATCGTCGAGCTGGGGCACTCGCTGGACCTCGTGGTGGTCGCCGAGGGCGTGGAGGACGACGCCGCGCGGGAGCAGCTCGTCGCCATGGGCTGCGACGTCGCGCAGGGTTACCTGATCTCCCGGCCGCTGTCCGAGGAGCGGTTGGAGGCCTGGCTGCGGGCCCGCACCAAGAAGGTCCGCGGCACCCGCTCGGAGACCGTGCTCACACTGCTGCACTGAGGTGGTCGCGCCGCGGCCCGGAAACGCGATCTGACCTGCGGTGATCCGTTGGGGACCCCCCGGTGTGGAGCGGCTCGGGGAGGGTGTGTAGAGTTCTAATCGCTCCGCAAGAAGAGGGCACGCCCCAATAGCTCAGTCGGCAGAGCGTCTCCATGGTAAGGAGAAGGTCTACGGTTCGATTCCGTATTGGGGCTCGGAGAACAGCCGCGGTGCTCGGGAACCTGGGTGCTGTGGCTGTTTCGCATGGGATATCCTGGCCAGCACCGGGTGCTCGGCACGTGGAGGCCCAGGTATGGCGGTGTAGCTCAGTCGGTAGAGCAAGCGGCTCATAATCGCTGTGTCGCCGGTTCAAGTCCGGCCACCGCTACAATGGAAGGTCCGCGCACCTGAGTGGTGCCGTCGACGAACCGCGAGAGGAAGGGCACGCCCGTGGCCGCCACCGATGTCCGCCCCAAGATCACGCTGGCGTGCGAGGAGTGCAAGAACCGCAACTACATCACCAACAAGAACCGGCGCAACAATCCGGACCGGTTGGAGATGAAGAAGTTCTGCTCGACCTGCGGCACGCACCGCAAGCACAAGGAGACCCGCTGATCTCCTGATCGACTTCGCAGGAACCCGCTCCGGCACGGCCGGGGCGGGTTTTTCACGTCCGGGGCGAGTTCGCCCGCCGCCGCCCCGGTAACCTGCGGTGGTGCCGCTCGACCAGTCATTCATCGGACGTCAGTACCCACCCGGCGAGACCTACGAGGTGGGCCGGGAGAAGATCCGCGAGTTCGCCGAGGCGATCGGCGCCGATTCGCCGGTGCACCGCGACGCGGCGGCCGCGCAGGCCGCTGGTCACCCGGACGTGATCGCCCCGCCGACCTTCGCGGTGCTGCTGTCGATGCGCGCGCACGACGTCCTGGTGCACGACCCGCAGCTCGGCCTCGACTACGCCCGGATGGTCCACGGGCAGCAGGAGTTCACCCACCACCGGCCGATCGTCGCCGGGGATCGGCTGGTCACGGCCGTGGCGGTGGACGACGTCAAGGAGCGCGCGGGCAACGACTTCCTCACCGTCCGCGCGGAGATCGCCACCGAGGCCGGGGCGCCGGTGTGCACGGCCACCTCGCTGCTGGTGGTCCGGGGAGCGGAAGGGGACGCCGCATGACGCTGCGCAGGGCCGAGATCGCGGTGGGCGACCAGTTGCCGCCGCTGGAGGTGCCGGTGACCCGCGAGGACCTGGTCCGGTACGCGGGGGCCTCCGGGGACTTCAACCCGATCCACTGGAACGAGCGGTTCGCGACCGAGGTCGGGCTGCCCGGCGTGATCGCGCACGGCATGTTCACGATGGCGCTGGCCGGTCGCCTGGTGTCGGAGTGGACCGGTGATCCCGCGGACGTGCTGCGGTTCTCGGTGCGCTTCACCCGCCCCGTCGTGGTGCCCGACGACGGCGTCGGCGCGACCGTGGAGCTGGGCGGCAAGGTCGCCGCGATCAACGAGGACGGCACGGCGAAGATCACCATCACCGCCCGCAGCGCCGGCCAGGGCGTCCTGGGCGGGGCCAACGCCCTGGTCCGCCTCGCCACCGACTCTCACCCCGCCGAATCTCGCTCGGAAGTGTGATGAGTGAGGGGCACCTTCATCCGGCCATGTCGGATGAAGGTGCCCCTCACCTGGCCCCTGCTCACCTGGACGGGTGAGGTGGAGGTGGACGAAGGCCCGCCCCGTCGCGGACGACGGGCGGGCCTTCTGACGAGTGCGGTTACTTCGCCTCGCGCAGCAGCTCGCCCATCCGGCGGACGCCGGTCTCCAGGTCCTCGTCGCCGAGGGCGTAGGACATCCGGAAGTAGCCGGGGGTGCCGAAGGCCTCGCCCGGCACGACGGCGACCTCGGCCTGCTCCAGCACCAGCTCGGCCAGCTCGACGCTGGTCTGCGGCCGGACGCCGCGGATCTCCTTGCCCAGCAGCCCCTTCACCGAGGGGTACGCGTAGAACGCGCCCTCCGGCTCCGGGCAGCTCACGCCGGGGATGTCCGAGAGCAGGTCGACGATGGTGCGGCGGCGCCGGTCGAAGGCGTCGCGCATCTCGCGCACCGCCTCCAGGGAGCCGCTGACCGCCTCCAGCGCCGCGCGCTGGGCGACGTTGGTGACGTTCGACGACAGGTGCGACTGGAGGTTGGTCGCGGCCTTGACGACGTCGGTCGGGCCGATCATCCAGCCGACCCGCCAGCCGGTCATCGCGTAGGTCTTGGCGACGCCGTTGAGCACCACGCAGGTGTCGGCCAGCTCCGGCACCACGGCGGGCATCGAGACGTTGCGGGCCTCGCCGTAGACGAGGTGCTCGTAGATCTCGTCGGTGATCACCCAGATGCCGTGCTCGACGGCCCAGCGGCCGATGGCCTCGACCTGCTCCGGCGGGTACACCGCGCCGGTGGGGTTGGACGGCGAGTTGAACAGCAGGACCTTGGTCCGCGAGGTGCGGGCGGCCTCCAACTGCTCGACGGAGACCCGGTAGCCGGTGGACTCGTCAGCGGTCACCACGACCGGGACACCACCGGGCAGGGCGATCGCCTCGGGGTAGGTGGTCCAGTAGGGGGCGGGCAGCAGCACCTCGTCGCCCGGGTCCAGCAGGGTCTGGAACGCCTGGTAGACGGCCTGCTTGCCGCCGTTGGTGACCAGCACCTGATCGGGCTGGACCTGGTGGGCCGAGTCGCGCAGCGTCTTGGCGGCGATCGCCTCGCGGAGTTCGGGCAGGCCGGCCGCCGGGCTGTAGCGGTGGTTCTTCGGGTCGGAGCAGGCGGCGATCGCGGCGTCCACGATCGGCTGCGGGGTCGGGAAGTCCGGCTCGCCCGCGCCGAACCCGATCACCGGGCGTCCGGCCGCCTTGAGGGCCTTGGCCTTGGCGTCGACGGCGAGCGTCGCGGATTCGCTGATCCCGGCGATGCGGGCGGAGACCCGGGTCTTGGTCTGGTTGGTGTCAGGTGCGGCCATGGCTGCAATCCTGGCAGACGTCGAGCGCGCACAACGAGCTGGTGACGCGGCCCACCACCGCCGCCACCAGCGCCCGACCGGGTGAAGTTGATCCGAGTCGTCCCGAACCCGCGCGACGGCTCGGGCGCCGCGGGCGCCGTGGTGCTCATCACTGCCGCGACCTGCGGTGGAGTTGATCTCGGTCGGTTCCCGCGGCGGGTGGTGGGGGTGCCTGTTCCGGGTACCCGGGGGGCTTCTGTAGACTTCGGTAATTGGGATACCCGCGGGCCGTGCGAACCCTGTCCCAGGAGTTGGGGCAACCGGGGATGGTCTAGGGTGTCCTTGCCATTGCGGTCGAGCTCCAGGGCCGCAAAGGGGTGTAGCTCAATTGGCAGAGCAGCGGTCTCCAAAACCGCAGGTTGCAGGTTCAAGTCCTGTCACCCCTGCGTCGATGCGACGGTGAGTGGAGGATGGGCGTGAGCGAGGACCGCGACCACGAGCGGGACGAGGCGCGTGATGGCGCGACCGACCCGTCCGGTGCCGCGGCGCGGCGCGACCGTCGCGCCTCCGCCCGCCCGGTCGGCCGCAAGGGCCGATCCGGCGAGTCGGGCTCGGCTCGCACAACAGAGTCCAAGGGTCGGCCGACCCCTTCGCGGGACGGCCGGCAGGGTCGGGTTTCGCCGTTCCGGAAGATCGGGCGCTTCCTGCGCGAGGTCGTCGCCGAACTGCGCAAGGTCATCTGGCCGACGCGCAAGTCGCTGGTGACCTACACGCTCGTGGTGCTGGTGTTCGTCAGCGTCATGGTCGCGTTCATCTCCCTTGTGGACCTGGGCCTCGCCAAGGGCGTCCTCTGGCTGTTCGGCTGAACACCTCCGGGCCCGCGCGAGGAGCGGGACGGCGGATGCCAACCAGGCACGCAACGCACGAGAGGAAGCGAGACCGACTGTGACCTCCCACGAGGGCCAGGAACCGAAGGGCCTCACCGATGAGCAGGTGAACGCCGGGGCCGACCAGGTCGCGGCGGGGTCGGTCGACGCCGTTGGTTCCGCGGACGCCGCCGGCTCCGGCGAGGACACCGGCTCCGCTCCGGAATCCACCACCGACGACGACCGGGCCACCGACGACGACGGCGCCACCGGGGACCGCGACGCCGAGGACCAGGGCACCGAGGACCGCGACGCCGCGAACCGCGCCGCCGAGGACCAGGACGCCGAGGAGCGGGCCACCGGCGAGGGCCCGACGACCGAGGACTCCGACGCCGAGGCGGCGGAAGCCGAGGGTGAGGAGGAGCCGGACCCGGTCGAGGAGCTGCGCGCCGCGCTGCGCCGCGCCCCCGGCGACTGGTACGTGATCCACTCCTACGCCGGGTACGAGAACAAGGTCAAGACCAACCTGGAGACCCGCGCCCAGACGCTGGACGTCGAGGACTACATCTTCCAGGTCGAGGTCCCGACCGAGGAAGTCACCGAGATCAAGAACGGCCAGCGCAAGCTGGTGCAGCGCAAGGTGCTGCCCGGCTACATCCTGGTCCGGATGGAGCTCAACGACGCCTCCTGGGGCGCGGTGCGCAACACCCCGGGCGTCACCGGGTTCGTCGGCGCCACCTCCAAGCCGTCGCCGCTGACCATCGACGACGTGCTGAAGTTCCTGGCGCCGCAGGTCGAGAAGGAAGCCAAGCCGGAGCCGGGCAAGAAGGCCGCGCAGCAGCCCGCCGCCGCCAAGCCGTCGGCGGTCGAGGTGGACTTCGAGGTCGGCGAGTCCGTCACGGTGATGGACGGCCCGTTCGCGACGCTTCCCGCGACCATCAACGAGGTCAACCCGGACGCCCAGAAGCTCAAGGTGCTGGTGTCGATCTTCGGTCGCGAGACCCCGGTCGAGCTGTCCTTCAGCCAGGTTTCCAAGATCTGACCGACTCCCCACGGGGAGTGCGTCGGCCGCGCGCGGACCCGGCAGGACCCGCGCGCGGTGCCGGTGGCCCACCTGGGCCGCCGGCGAACCCGTTCCGCCCTCGGAGCGGGAAAGGTGTCTACCAGAACACAGGAAGCAATCATGCCGCCCAAGAAGAAGAAGCTTGCCGGGATCATCAAGCTCCAGATCCAGGCCGGCCAGGCCAACCCGGCCCCGCCGGTCGGTCCGGCGCTGGGTCAGCACGGCGTCAACATCATGGAGTTCTGCAAGGCCTACAACGCCGCGACCGAGTCGCAGCGCGGCAACGTGGTGCCGGTCGAGATCTCCGTGTTCGAGGACCGCTCGTTCACCTTCCAGCTCAAGACCCCGCCGGCCGCGAAGCTGCTGCTGAAGGCTGCCAACGTGCAGAAGGGCAGCGGCGAGCCGCACAAGAGCAAGGTCGGCAAGGTCACCATGGAGCAGGTCCGCGAGATCGCGCAGACCAAGATGGAGGACCTCAACGCCAACGACATGGACCAGGCCTCGAAGATCATCGCCGGCACCGCCCGGTCGATGGGCCTGACCATCGAGGACTGAGCTCCTCTCGAGTGGGAGGGCTCCAGCGCAGCCCGACCAACCACACCTGATCCGCTTTTCGAATAGGACAGACATGGCACAGCGCAGCAAGGCCTACCAGCAGGCGGCGGAGCTCGTCGACCGCGCCCGGCTGTACACGCCTTCCGAGGCCGCCGACCTGGCGAAGAAGACCTCGAAGTCGAAGATCGACGCCACCGTCGAGGTCGCGATGCGGCTCGGCGTCGACCCCCGCAAGGCAGACCAGATGGTCCGCGGCACCGTGAACCTGCCGCACGGCACCGGCAAGACTGCCCGCGTCATCGTGTTCGCCGTTGGTGACAAGGCCGCCGAGGCCGAGGAAGCCGGCGCGGACGCGGTTGGCTCCGACGACCTGATCGAGCGCATCCAGGGCGGCTGGCTCGATTTCGACGCGGCGATCGCCACCCCGGACCAGATGGCCAAGGTCGGCAAGATCGCGCGGGTCCTCGGCCCGCGCGGCCTGATGCCGAACCCGAAGACCGGCACCGTCACCCCGAACGTCAGCAAGGCGGTCGCGGACATCAAGGGCGGTAAGATCAACTTCCGGGTCGACAAGCAGGCCAACCTGCACATCATCATCGGCAAGGTGTCCTTCGGCACCGACAAGCTGGTGGAGAACTACATCGCCGCGATGGACGAGATCCTGCGCGCGAAGCCGTCGGCCTCGAAGGGCCGGTACCTGAAGAAGGTCACCTTCACCACGACGATGGGCCCCGGCATCCCGGTGGACCCGGCGGGTCGCTCCTGAGCGATCGGCATCGGCGTTCCCGGTAGGGGGCGGATCGGCTTCGGCCGGTCCGCCCCTTCCGCGTTCCAGGGGGTTTTCAGCCCGCCGTCCTCAGCGGCATTCGGCGGCGTTCATGTCGTAGGCCGAGATGAGCCAGCCGCCGTCGGGCTGGCGGGTCAGGCCGAAGCTGCCGAGCTGCGGTCCGCCGGTGGACCGGATGCGGCAGGCGTAGGCGGCGGCCTCGTCCCCGGCGACCTCCACGGCGTCGTGCGCGAAGTCGGGGTTGGCGAACGCCCCGGGTTCGGTGATCTGCGCGCGCACGGCGCGCGCGGCGCCGGGGCAGTCCGGGGCGTCGTAGGCCAGCGCGAACGCCTGCTTGCCGGAGTCGGCGAACAGCGCGCACGCGGCTCCCGGGTCGTCCCCGCGCAGCAGGTTGTAGGCACCGCGCACGGCCTGCTGCGGGCTCGTCGAGATCACCGGGGCCGCGCCGGACGGCCCGCCGCCGTCGCTGCCGCTGTCGTCGTCCTCGCCGAAGAGGTAGCCGATCAGCATCCGCACGACGAGCAGGAACAGCAGCAGGTAGAGCAGCCGCCGGACGAACTTGTAGCGCAGCAGGCCCAGCGCGCGCCGCCACCAGGGCCGCTTCGGCGGCGGGGCGGGCGGTGCCCCGGGCGGCTCCCCGGCCTGGCCGCGCTTCCACTCCTTGAACCGCTGGAACTCCAGGAACTCCTGGTAGTCGGCATCGGTCGAGCCCCGCGCGGCGTGCACCTCCTCGGAGACGACCTCCGCGTCGATGATCTCGCTGTCCGGGCGGGGTTCGGGGCGGTGAGGGTCGGCCACGATCACCATCATGCCGCGCCGCGCAACCGCCGCCGCGGGGGTGGTGACCGGGGCCGCCGCCGGATCGCGTACTCTGGGTGCAGTTCCACCCAAGACCGCTGGTCTGCTCCGGGTTCCGACGCGGAGCACGAAGGTCCCGTGAGATGCGGGCGGCCTGCGCAGGAGGGACGAGGCCGACTGGAGCGCGCTGCGTGCGCGCCCGCTTGCGACGCCCCGTGCTCTGCTGCGCCGGGGCGTTTCGTCGTCTCAGGGCCCGACTGGTGCGGATCTCAGTCGGCTACAGAGAGGAGGCGACATGGCGAAGCCCGACAAGGTCGACGCGGTCAACGAGATCGCGCAGCGGTTCGACACCGCTACCGCGGCGCTCGTGACGGAGTACCGCGGCCTGTCCATGGCGAAGCTCACCGAGCTGCGGCGCGCCCTCGGCCAGGGCGCGACCTACCGTGTCGCGAAGAACACGCTGGTCAAGCGTGCGGCCGAGCAGCAGGGCATCGAGGGCCTCGACGACCTGTTCATCGGCCCGACCGCGATCACCTTCATCGAGGGCGAGCCGGTCGACGCGGCCAAGGCGCTGCGCGAGTTCGGCAAGGACAACGACGCCCTGGTCATCAAGGGCGGCTACATGGATGGCCGCGCGCTGTCGGTGGCCGAGGTCGAGCGGATCGCCGACCTCGACTCCCGCGAGGTCACCCTGGGCAAGTTGGCCGGGGCCATGCAGGCCAAGATGAGCCAGGCCGCGTCGCTGTTCGCCGCTCCGGCCACCAAGGCCGCGCGGCTGGCTGCTGCTCTGGAGGAGAAGAAGGGCAGCGAGTCCGGCTCCTGAGCCGGGTCGCCCCGACGAAATCATTCCCGCCCGGTGGGCGGGCATCGAACGGAAAGGAACGCCGCCGTGGCGAAGCTGAGCAACGAAGAGCTGCTGGACGTCTTCAAGGAGATGACCCTCCTGGAGCTCTCCTCCTTCCTGAAGGAGTTCGAGGAGACCTTCGACGTGACCGCCGCCGCCCCGGTCGCCGCCGTGGCCGCCCCGGCCGCCGGTGCCGCCGAGGAGGTCGAGGAGCAGGACGAGTTCGACGTCGTCATCGAGGGCGCGGGCGACAAGAAGATCCAGGTCATCAAGGTCGTGCGCGAGATCGTCTCCGGCTTGGGCCTGAAGGAGGCCAAGGAGCTCGTCGAGGGCGCCCCGAAGGCCATCCTGGAGAAGGTCGACAAGGAGAAGGCCGAGGAGGCCAAGGGCAAGCTGGAAGAGGCCGGCGCCTCGGTCACCCTCAAGTGACCACGAGCTGACGCTCTGCCGAAAGGGCGGGCACCCCACGCGGGTGCCCGCCCTTTCGCATGTCCGGGGGCGGACGAACACGCCCACCCGCCACCCGCCCGAGTGGGATTCCCCGAGTGAGGGCACCTTCATCCGACATAGCCGGATGAAGGTGTCCCTCACTCGCTTCACGAACGTGGAAGGACGCGGGCACACCGGCGCACGACGTCGCTCACCCGTTCGGGAAGTAGGTGAGGGGCCCCCTTGTCCGAGTTACTCGGGCAAGGGGGCCCCTCACTCCGTCCACGAACGGGTGTTGGGGGTCACGTTCGGGGCGGAAGTGGTTGGGGGTGCGGGGATTTCGGACATCCGGGTGGGTTCGGGCGGTGGCCGGGCGCGAAGTGAACTCGTGAGTAACCTCGCCGCGCCGTGCTCGTTGCACAGGTGTGACGCCGCTGACGTTCGTTAACCGCGTCACGTATGCCAAGCTGCCGAACCGGGGCCCAGCCCCGAACGGGTGAATCTGCACGCGGAGGTGCCGATGGGCGTCGAGGTGGTCGTCGAGGGGCTGTCGAAGTCCTTCGGCCCGCAGACCATCTGGCGGGACGTCACGCTGACGCTGCCGCCCGGTGAGATCAGCGTGCTGCTCGGTCCGTCGGGCACCGGCAAGTCGGTGTTCCTGAAGTCCTTGGTCGGCCTGCTCAAACCCGAGGAGGGGCGGGTGCTGATCGACGGCGTGGACGTCTGCACCTGCTCCGAGGGCGACCTGTACGAGGTGCGCAAGCTGTTCGGCGTGCTGTTCCAGGACGGCGCGCTGTTCGGGTCGATGAACCTGTTCGACAACATCGCCTTCCCGCTGCGCGAGCACACCCGCAAGAGCGAGTCCGACGTGCGCGCGGTGGTGCTGGAGAAGATGGAGATGGTCGGCCTGCTCGGGGCCGAGGACAAGCTCCCGGGCGAGATCTCCGGCGGGATGCGCAAGCGCGCCGGGCTGGCCCGGGCGCTGGTGCTGGACCCCGAGATCATCCTGTTCGACGAGCCGGACTCCGGCCTCGACCCGGTCCGCACCGCCTACCTCAACCAGCTCATCGTCGACCTCAACGCGCAGATCGACGCGACGTTCCTGATCGTCACCCACGACATCGGCACCGCCCGCACGGTGCCGGACAACATCGGGATGCTGTTCCGCCGCAACCTGGTGATGTTCGGGCCCCGCGAGGTGCTGCTGACCTCCACCGAGCCGGTGGTGGAGCAGTTCCTCAACGGCCGCAGGCAGGGCCCGATCGGGATGAGCGAGGAGAAGGACGCCGGGCAGGCCGCGGCGGAGCTGGCCGCGCTGCGCGACGGCGAGGCCGGGGTGCCGCACATCGTGCCGCAGCTCGACGTCACCGAGGGGATGCCGGAGCGCTCGGCGGTGCGCCGCCGCCAGGACCGGGTGATGCAGCGGTTCGGGACGCTGCCCGAGGAAGCGCAGCAGGAGATCGCCAAGACGCTCACCCCGCGGGAGCGCGCCCGCTACTTCGGCGACCCCACCGGGTCGTGGCCGACCGGGCCGGTGCTGGCGCCGCAGCAGGTGGCGCAGGTGACCGCGCCGACCCCGCGGCCGAGTCCCGAACCCCGCGCCGGGGCGCGGACCCCGGACGCGCCGCCGGAGGAGGGCCCGCGGCGCCGCTGGTTCGGGCGCAGGCGGGGTGGTGACCGGTGAGCGCCCCGACCTTCCCGGGAGCGGGTGGGCTGCGCGAGACCGGCCGGTTGTTCGCACTGGCCCTCGACGTGCTGCGCGCGCTGCCCAAGCGCCCGTTCCAGATCCGCGAGTTCATCCAGCAGTGCTGGTTCATCGCCAGCGTGACGATCCTGCCGACCGCGCTGGTGGCGATCCCGTTCGGCGCGGTGATCGCGTTGCAGCTCGGGTCGCTGACCCGGCAGATCGGCGCGCAGTCGTTCACCGGGGCGGCCAGCGTGCTGGCGATCATCCAGCAGGCCAGCCCGATCGTGACCGCGCTGCTGATCGCGGGCGCGGGCGGTTCGGCGATCTGCGCCGACCTCGGGTCGCGCAAGATCCGGGACGAGATCGACGCGATGGAGGTGCTCGGCGTCTCGCCGATCCACCGCCTCGTGGTGCCGCGGGTGCTGGCCGCGATGCTGGTCGCGGTGCTGCTCAACGGCATGGTCAGCGTGGTCGGGGTGATCGGCGGCTACACCTTCAACGTGATCATGCAGGGCGGCACGCCCGGCGCCTACATGGCCAGCTTCAACGCGCTGGCCCAACTGCCCGACCTGTGGATCAGCGAGGTGAAGGCGCTGGTCTTCGGCTTCCTGGCCGGTGTGGTGGCGGCCTACCGGGGGCTGAACCCGCCGCCGGGCCCGAAGGGCGTGGGCGATGCGGTGAACCAGTCCGTGGTGATCACGTTCCTGCTGCTGTTCGCGGTGAACTTCATCCTCACCACGGTGTACCTCCAGGTCGTGCCGCCCAAGGGGATGTGATGGTGACCTTCTCCCAACGCGCCCGGCGCGCGGCCCGACGTCCGCTGGAGGTCCTCGACGACCTCGGCGACCAGATGTCGTTCTACCTGCGCGCGCTGGCCTGGATCCCGAAGGCGGTCACCCGCTACGCGAAGGAGACGCTGCGGCTGCTGGCCGAGGTGAGCTTCGGCAGCGGGGCGCTGGCGGTCATCGGCGGCACGGTCGGCGTGATGATCGGGCTGACCCTGTTCACCGGCACCGTGGTGGGCCTGCAGGGCTACGCGGCGCTGAACCAGCTCGGCACCTCGGCGTTCGCCGGGTTCATCTCGGCGTACTTCAACACCCGGGAGATCGCGCCGCTGGTGGCGGGGCTGGCGCTGTCGGCGACGGTGGGCTCCGGGTTCACCGCGCAGCTCGGCGCGATGCGGATCTCCGACGAGATCGACGCGCTGGAGACGATGGGCGTGCCGAGCCTGCCCTACCTGGTGACCACGCGGATCGTCGCCGGGTTCGTCGCGGTGATCCCGCTGTACGTGCTGGGGCTGCTCACCTCCTACCTGGCGGCCCGCGCGGTGACGGTCTACGTCTACGGCTTGTCGGCGGGCACCTACGACCACTACTTCAACCTGTTCCTGCCGCCCGAGGACGTGCTGTGGTCCTTCGGCAAGGTGCTGGTGTTCGCGGTGGTCGTGATCATGACGCACTGCTACTACGGCTACCGGGCCAGCGGCGGCCCGGCGGGGGTCGGCGTGGCGGTGGGGCGCGCGGTGCGCACCGCGATCGTCACCACGGCGCTGCTGGACTTCTTCCTGAGCCTCGCGATCTGGGGCACCACGACGACGGTTCGGATCACCGGATGAGCGCCCGAGGAGCCCTGACCGCGGTGCGGCGCCGACTGCTCGGCGTGGCGCTGCTGCTGGTCATCGCGCTGTTCCTGGCCACCACGATCGCCTTCTACCAGAAGGCGTTCACGCCGACCGTGGACGTGGTGCTGCGCGCGGAGTCGGCGGGCAACCAGCTGCTGCCCGATTCGGACGTCAAGGTGCGCGGCATGATCATCGGCCGGGTCACCGACATCGAGTCCACGGGCGACGGTGCCCGGATGGAGCTGGCGCTGGAACCGGACAAGGCCGAGCAGCTCCCGGCCAACGTCACGGCGCGGCTGCTGCCCCGGACGCTGTTCGGCGAGCGCTACGTGTCGCTGCAACTGCCGGAGCGGTCCGCGGGCGCGCTGGCTTCCGGTGACGTGATCCGGCAGGACCGCTCGGCGGCGGGCATCGAGCTGGAGCAGGTGCTCTCCGACGTGATGCCGGTGCTGCAAGCGGTGCACCCGGCCGACCTGGCCAGCACCCTCAACGCGCTGGACCAGGCGCTCGAAGGCCGCGGCCGGGAGCTGGGCGAGACGCTGTCGCGGCTCAACACCTACCTGGACGGGCTGAACCCGGCGCTGCCGGACCTGCAGGCGAACCTGCGGGAGCTGGTCGGGGTCGCCGAGACCTACGAGCAGGCGGCGCCGGACGTGCTGGCGGCCCTGGAGAACTTCAGCACCACCTCGCGGACCCTGGTCGAGCAGCGCGCGGAGCTCACCGCGCTGACCACCCAGCTCACCACCACCTCCGGTGACCTGACCGGGTTCCTGCGCGCCAACCGGGAGAACCTGATCGGGCTGGGCGAGGGCGCGCGGCCGACGCTGGACGTGCTGGCCAAGTACTCCCCGCAGTTCCCGTGCTTCCTCGGCGAGATGGCGGAGTTCACGCCCAAGCTGCGGGAGGTCTTCGGCGAGGGCACCGACGAACCGGGCCTGCACATCACGCTGGAGGTGGTCGCGCACCGGGGCAAGTACGTGCCGAACCGGGACGAGCCGGAGTTCGCCGACAAGCGCGGGCCCCGCTGCTACAACCTGATGCCGCTGCCGAACCCGATCCCGGAGTACCCGCCGGACGGGCCGTTCGAGGACGGGTCGGTGCCGCCGCCCGCGTCCCGGCCGATCGACGGGGGCCTGAACCCGCCGGCGATGGGGAGCAGTACCTGCCGCAGGGCCCGGCGAGCACCTCGCCGCAGTCGGCCGGGCTCGGGCTGGCGAACTCGCCCGCCGAGCAGGACCTCGTCTCGTCGCTGCTGGCCCCGGCCGTCGGCCGGTCGGCGCAGGACGTGCCGGACTGGTCGTCGCTGCTGGTCGGACCCCTGCTGCGCGGAGCGGAGGTGAGCTACCGGTGAACGGACGCGGCATCACCGGACCGCTGGTCAAGTTCCTGGTCTTCGTGCTGGTCACGGTGCTGGCGACCGGGCTGCTCGTGATGACCATCGCCAACCAGGACCTGCGCGCCTCGCAGAGCTACGCGGCGCGGTTCACCGACGTCACCGCGCTCAACGAGGGCGACGACGTGCGCATCGCCGGGGTGAAGGTCGGCGAGGTGGAGAGCATCGAGGTGGTGGACCGGCGCCTCGCGGAGGTCCGGTTCAACGTCGCCGACCGCACGTTGCCCGCCTCGGCCACCGCGTCGATCAAGTACCGGAACCTGATCGGCCAGCGCTACCTGTCGCTGGAGCAGGGGACCGGTGCGCAGCGCGGGACGCTGGACCCGGGCTCGACCATCCCGCTGGAGCGCACCCGGCCCGCGCTGGACCTGACGGTGCTGCTCGGCGGGTTCAAGCCGCTGTTCCAGGCGCTCTCGCCGAGCGACGTGAACAAGCTGTCGCACCAGATCATCCAGGTGCTCCAGGGCGAGGGCGGCACGGTGGAGAGCCTGCTCGCCCACACCGCCTCGCTGACCTCCACGATCGCCTCCCGCGACCAGGTGATCGGCGAGGTGGTCACCAACCTCAACGGGGTGCTGGACACCGTCAACGCGCGCGACGAGCAGCTCTCCGGGCTGATCGCGCAGTTGCAGCAGGTGGTCTCCGGGCTGGCCCAGGACCGGGAATCGATCGGTTCGGCGATCACCGCGATGGACGGGCTGACCAACACCACCGCGGGGCTGCTGCACGAGGCCCGGCCGGGCTTGCGGCAGGACATCATCGGCCTCGGCGAGGTGGCGAGCAACCTCAACGACCACGAGCGGACGGTGGAACGGGTGCTCCAGAACATGCCGCACAAGCTGGAGACCATCGGCCGCACCGCCAGCCACGGATCGTGGTTCAACTTCTACCTGTGCGAGGCGGGCGGCACGGTCGGCGTGGGCGAGCTGAACGTCCGGCTGCCGCTGGCGCCCGTGACCCAGCCGAGGTGTCAGCGATGAAGTCGTTCTCCCAGCGCGAACCGCTCACCATCGGCATCGTCGGCATCCTGGTGCTGGCGCTCGGCTTCGCCTTCGCGATGAACTTCGAGCGGCTGCCGCTGTTCGGCGGCACCGTCTACCGGGCGCACTTCACCGAGGCCGCCGGGCTGCGCGCCGACGACGAGGTGCGGGTGGCCGGGGTCAAGGTCGGCTCGGTGGCCGACGTGGAGCTCGACGGCGGTCACGTGCTGGTGAGCTTCCGGGTCCAGGACGCGTGGCTGGGCGACCGGACCACGGCCGCGATCAAGATCAAGACGCTGCTCGGGCAGAAGTACCTGGCGCTGGACCCGCAGGGCGGCCGGGAGCTGGACCCGTCCGCGCCGATCCCGGTGCAGCGGACGCTGTCGCCCTACGACGTGATCGAGGCGTTCAGCGACCTGTCGACCACCGTGGACCGGATCGACTCCGAGCAGCTCGCGCGGAGCTTCCGCACCCTGTCCGACACCTTCGCGGGCACCCCCGACGACGTGCGCGGCGCGCTCGACGGCCTGTCCGCGCTGTCCGACACGATCGCCAAGCGGGACGCCGAGCTGGACAAGCTGCTGGAGCACACCGCGAAGCTGTCCGGGACGGTGGCCGACCGCAACGCCGAGTTCGAGCGGCTGCTCGCCGACGGCAACCTGCTGCTGCGCGAGGTCCGGGAGCGGCGCGACTCCATCGCCCGGCTCCTCGACGGCACCCGCGCGCTGTCGGCGGAGCTGCGCGGGCTGGTGGCCGACAACGCCGCCCAGCTCGGCCCGACGCTCCAGCAGCTCGACAAGGTCACCTCGATGCTCCAGCGCAACCAGGACAACCTCGACCGCAGCATCGAGATGTTCGCGCCCTTCACCCGGCTGTTCGCCAACGTGCTGGGCAACGGGCACTGGTTCGACACTTACATCTGCGGGCTGCTGCCGCCGGCCGTCGGGCCGATCAACCGGGAGGGGTGCCAGCCGTCATGACCGCGGTGCGCAGCGCGACCCGTCCGCTGGCGCTGGCCATCGTGCTGGTGCTGGCCGCGACCCTCGCCGTGTGGTGGGTGTTCAGCGGTGCCGCCGAGCGCCGGGTCACCGCCTACTTCGGCGCGGCGGTCGGCATCTACCCCGGTGGCGACGTGCGGGTGCTCGGCGTGCCGGTGGGCACCGTCGAGGAGGTGGTGCCCGAGGGCACCCTGGTGCGCGTCGAGTTGGCGCTGGACCCCGAGGTGGAGGTGCCCGCCGACGCCGGGGCGGTGTCGGTGTCGCCCAGCGTGGTCAGCGACCGCTACGTGCAGCTCGCACCGGTCTACCGGGGCGGGCCGCAGCTCGCCGACGGCGCGGTGATCCCCAAGGAGCGCACCGCCACCCCGGTGGAGATCGACCAGGTGTACCGCAGCCTCAACGACATCACCGCCGCGCTGGGGCCCGAGGGCGCCAACTCCGAGGGGGCGCTGTCCGAGCTGCTCACGACCGGCGCGGCGAACCTGGAGGGCAACGGGGCGGCGCTGTCGGAGACCATCCGCAACCTCGGCGAGGTGGGCACCACGCTGTCCGGCAACGACGAGCAGCTGTTCGCCACCGTCGACAACCTCCAGCGGTTCACCTCGATGCTGCGCGAGAACGACGCGCAGGTGCGGGAGTTCAGCGGCCAGCTACGCGAGGTCAGCTCCTTCCTGGCGGACGAGCGCGAGGACCTCACCGCCTCGATGGCGGAGCTGGCCATCGCGCTGGGCGAGGTGGAGACCTTCGTGCGGGACAACCGGGAACTGCTGAAGTCCAACGTGGACCAGCTCAACTCGGTCGCCGAGATCCTGGTGCGCCAGCAGGAGGCGCTGGACGAGTCGCTGCGCAACGCCCCGCTGGCGCTGGGCAACCTGAACAACGCCTACAACGGCGCCAGCGGCACCCTGGACACCCGGGCCAACATCAACGAGCTGAACCAGCCGCCGCTGGTGGCGGTGTGCAAGCTGCTCGACCAGACCAACCCGGTGGACGTCCCCGACGAGCTCGCGGGCACCTGCGACTCGCTCCGCCCGGTGCTGGAGGGCGCGGTCCCGCTGCCCACCCCGGCCGAGACCATCGGCGCGCTGCAGAACGGCGAGCTGCCCGAGATGCCGCTGCCGCTGACCCCCGGAGGTGCGCGATGAGGTTTCGGAGCGGTGGCGGGACCGCAGCGGCCTTCGGTGCGGGCTGCGGGGGTGGCGAAGCGGCTGCGGCGCTTTCCGGCGGACGACCTCGGCGGTTCCGGAGGTTCGCCTCGCTCGCGGTGGCCGGGTTGCTGCTGCTCACCGGCTGCGGTTCGCGCGGGGTCTACGACCTGCCGCTGCCCGGCGGCGCCGACCTCGGCGACGACCCGTACCAGGTGACGGTCCGGTTCGCCGACGTGCTCGACCTGGTGCCCAACGCCGGGGTGCGGGTCAACGACGTGCCGGTCGGCCGGGTCTCGGACATCAGGCTGGCCGGGGACTCCTGGCAGGCCGAGGTGGTGGTGCAGGTCAACGGTGACGTCGAGCTGCCGGCCAACGCCACCGCCCGGCTGCGCCAGTCCAGCCTGCTCGGCGAGAAGTTCGTCGAGCTGGCCGAACCGGCGCCGCCGGACCGGCCGACCGGCAGGCTCGCCGACGGCGCGGTCATCGACGCGTCCCGCACCGGCCGCCCCCCGAGGTGGAGGAGGTGCTCGGCGCGCTGTCGCTGCTGCTCAACGGCGGCGGCGTCGCGCAGATCCAGAGCATCACCCAGGAGCTCAACGCCGCGGTGGACGGCCGCGAGTCCGACATCCGCAGCCTGCTGTCCAACGTGGACGAGCTGGTCGCCGGGCTGGACGCGCAGCGCGGCGACATCGTCCGCGCGCTGGACGCGGTGAACCGGCTCAGCGCCGAGCTCAACGCGCAGCGGGACAGCATCGACGTGGCGCTGCGCGACCTGGAGCCGGGGTTGAAGGTGCTCGACGAGCAGCGCGGCCAGCTCGTCACCATGCTCGAATCCCTCGACGAGCTCTCCGGCGTGGCCACCGACGTGGTGGTGCGGTCGCGGGAGGACCTGGTGCACAACCTCAACCAGCTCGCCCCCACGCTGCGCCAGCTCGCCGCCGCCGGGGAGAACCTGCCCAAGTCGCTGGAGCTGCTGCTGACCTTCCCGTTCCCGGACAACGCGGTCGAGGGCATCGGCGGCAGCGACTACACCAACCTCTACGCCAACGTCGACCTCAACCTGACCAACATCCTGGACAACCTCGGCCGCAGCAGGCAGCCGATCGTCCGGCTGCCGGACGCGGTGCGCGAGCCCCCGCTGCCGCTGCCGCTCACCCCGCCGGAGCGACCGGCGCCACCGCCGCCGGAGCAGACCCCCGAGCCGGAGCAGGGCGACTCGGGCGGGCTCCTCGACTGGTTGGGAGGCCGCTGATGCTCGTGCGCAGAGTCCGCGTCCAGATCCTCGCGTTCGTGCTGATCGCGCTGGTCGGGGTGAGCTACGCGGGGTTCCGGTACGCGGAGCTGGACCGGCTGTTCGGCTCGCGCGGCTACGAGGTGACGCTGCGGCTCGCCGATTCCGGCGGCATCTTCCAGAACGCCGAGGTGACCTACCGGGGCGTGCCGGTGGGCCGGGTCGGCGAGCTGTCGTTGACCCGCGACGGCATCGAGGTGCCGCTGGACATCGAGGACGCGGCGGAGCCGATCCCCGCCGACGTGGAGGCGGTCGTGACCAACCGGTCGGCGGTCGGCGAGCAGTACGTCGACCTGCGCCCGCGCCGCGACGGCGGACCGTTCCTGACCGGCGGCTCGGTGATCGAGCAGGAGGACGCCCGGACGCCGCTGCCGGTGGAGGAGCTGATGCTCAACCTGGACGCCTTCGCCAAGTCGGTGCCCGAGGACGCGCTGCGCACCGTGGTCAGCGAGCTCGGCACCGCGTTCCGGGGCAACGGCGGCAACCTCCAGACCATCCTGGACACCACCCAGGAGTTCACCGCGACCGCGCAGCAGCACCTGCCGCAGACCCTCCGGCTCCTGGAGGACGGCCAGCAGGTGCTGGCCACCCAGAACGAGCAGGGTTCGGCGATCCGGTCGTTCAGCGCCGACCTGGAACTGCTGTCGGCCGAGCTGGCCCGCTCCGACGGCGACCTGCGCGCCCTGATCGAGCGGGCGCCCCCGGCCGCCCGGCAGGTCAGCGGGTTCCTCCGGGAGAACGACCAGCTCGGGCCGCTGCTGGCCAACCTGACGAGCACCTCGCGGGTGCTCTCGGACAACCAGGCGGGCATCGAGCAGCTCATGACCCTGTACCCGGCGGTGGTCGCGGCCAGCGGCACCGTCGTCCCCGGCGACGGGACCGCGCACTTCGGGCTCGTGCTCAACGTGTTCGACCCGATGCCGTGCACCGCGGGCTACGAGGGCACCGAACGCAGGGCCGGCAACGACATGGTGCCGGTGCCGCTGAACACCGAGGCGCACTGCGCCGAACCGCCGGGCAGCGACACGTCGGTGCGCGGCGCGCAGAACGCACCCGGGCAGTGAGGAGGAGACATGCCGACCGCGAGGACCGGCGGCATCGCGACCAGGGCGGTCGCGGTGCTGTTCACGGTGAGCCTGGCCGCCTGCCTGGTGCTCGGGTTCTCCTGGTGGCGGGCGGCCGGTGACCCGGAGGTGGCCTACGCCGCCGAACGGGACCGGGCGCTGCACGACGGCAGGGCCGCGATCATCAGCTTCAACACCCTGGACCACCGGGACGTGCCGGGCGGGCTGGACCGCTGGGAGCGCGACTCCACCGGCCCGCTGCGGGAGGAGATCAAGCAGGGCCGCCAGCGCTACGCCGAGCAGATCGAGCGGGCCGGGAGCACCACCGAGGCGCAGGTGGTCGACGCCGGGCTGACCCAGCTCGACGCGCGGGCGGGCAAGGCCGAGATGCTCGCCGTCGTGCGGGTCACCGTCACCGTCCAGGGCCAGCCGCCGTCGACCAAGCAGGACCGCTACCACGCCGAGCTGACCCGCGAGGGCGCCGTGTGGAAGCTCAGCAACCTGCAGGCCGTGCCGGTCGGCTGACCGAACCGAGGAGTGGGAGAACCAGTGCCCAGCAACCGCCCGAGCCGCCCGGCCACGCGGCGCACGCGCGTGGCCGGACTGCGCAACCGCGACCAGCGGCCGGTGACCCCCGAGGCGAGCACCACCGTCGCCACCGAGGCGAGCACCGCCGACGCGACCGAGGCGGGCACCGCCGCCCCCGAGGCGGACACCGGCGCCGCTTCGGAGGCGGACACCGCCGACGTGACCGAATCGGGCTCCGCCGCGACCCGCGAGGCGGACACGGTCGTCACCTCCGAGCCGAGCACCGCCGTGGCTCCCGATGCGGGAACCGCCGACGCGACCGCATCGGGCACCGCGGACAGCGCCCGCATCGTGGAGTCCGAGTACGCCAAGCGGTTGTTCGGCACCGCGGACGGTTCCTCGCGCATCTCCGTCCCCGCGGTGCAGACCGATCCCGAACCCGCCGAGCCGGACGGCCGGTCGTGGGGGCCACGACCGTCCCGCGGCCTGCTCGGCCTGCTGCTGGTGGGAACGGTGCTGTGCACCGCGCTGGCCGGGTGGTTCGGCTACGAGTGGTACGCGGTGCAGCACACCGGCCCGGCGGCCAACCAGGCGCTCGCCTCCGCGGGCACCACCAGCGAGGTCAACGGCCAGATCAGCGATGCCGTGGAGCGCCTGTTCTCCTACGACCACCGCGACACCGCGGCCACCGAGCGGGCCGCCGACGAACTGCTGGTCGGCGACGCGGTGCGCCAGAAGTACGACGAGCTGTTCGCGCCGGTGAAGCAGCAGGCCCCGGTCCAGCAGATCGTCGTCACGGCCACGGTGAAGAACAGCGCGGTCACCTTCCTCCAGGACGACCGCGCCGAGGTGCTGCTGTTCGTCGACCAGCACGCCAAGCGCGCGGCCGATCCGGAACCCAGCATCATCCCCGCCCAGGTCGCCATCGGCGCCGAGAAGCACGGCGACACCTGGAAGGTCCACCGCATCACCCTCCGCTGACCCCAGGAGCGACCCAGGCGAAGCACCCGCTCACCCGGAAGTGCGCTGAGTGAGGGGCACCCTTGCCCAAGTAACTTGGGCAAGGGTGCCCCTCACCTGGGACGCATCACCCGGAAGTGACGGACGACGGTGATCACGGCGTGGTGCCGACGGCTCATGGTGCGGGGATGGCCGACCGGTGGGCGCGATCCCGTGCGGTGCTTGTGGTCGGTGTTCGTCGTGCGGCGTCGAGGTAGGCGGTGATCAGCGGGAGTTCGTCGGTGGTCCAGGTCGACGGGGGCGGTAGGGGCCGTGCGGTTTCGGCGGGTTCGGGTGGGCCGGTGGCGTTCGCAGCTTGGTAGAACTCGCGCTCGGTTCCGCGGGTGGCGACGCAGGATTCGCACGGCACGTGCTCTCCGGGGCGGATCGCGTCGAGTCGGGGGGTGCGGGCCCAGTCGCCGCGCAGCGGGTGTCCGCACACGGCCGAGCCGGGCAGCGTGCTCAAGTGGCACCGCGTCTGGTCGGGCGAGATCACCCAATACGCGGCTACTCGTTCCGGTTCGCCCACGTGCCCGGATGCCGGTGCGACCCTGGGCGGGGGCTCGTCTGGGAGGTGGTGCTCGGTCATGCCCAGCGCGACCGCGATCAGCAGCAGCAGGCCGTCGAAGACGACCAGGCCGCTCATGGCCGCACCGGGTCGCTGTCGATGACCAGCGGGGCGCCGGTTCCGGCGGCCTCGTGCAGCCGGGTCGCCAGCAGTTCGGCGGTGCGGGCCTGTTCGGTGAGTTGCGCCGCGGTGGGCCGGTGGCCGCATTCGAGGTTCTGGGCCATCGCCCCGAGCCCGATCACGGCCGCCTGCATCGTCAGCAACAACTTCCGGAGGTCGTCGCTCACCGCGCACCCGCCCACCGCAGGGCCACCACCGGGCTGCTGCCCGGCATCGGCACCCCCGCCAGCTCGTGCGCTTTCACGTCGCACCGCGGGCAGGTCCACCACAACCACGCCTGCGCCGAATCGACCGCCGCCACACCCGCCCCGCACAACGCCGTGATCGGGGCACCTCCATGCCAGGTCGGTGTTCTGGTCGCGTGCCGCCGTTGCCCGGCCGGTACCCAACTGAACGGGTACGGCTGCCCCGCCGTCTCCGAAGCGATTCGTTCCATGCCCGTGTCCTCCGTGTCGGAGCGGTGCGTTCCCCGTTCGGGATGACCGCAATGTGCGCTGGATGGCGCAGTTCCGTGCGTCTCGCACCCGGTCGGCGCGCCGCGCTCGGCGGGGGTCCTCCGCCGTCCTCGGGGAAATCATGCAGAGGTGCTGTCGAGCAATGCAAGCAATCTGCGCAACGGGAGCATGAGGAGCACCCAGGAGAGGGAGTGCGGCGAGCCGTTTCCGCCCCTGATCGTGTCAACTCACGGAGGAAGGGCTGACATCGTGCTCATATTGCACCAACGATGCACGGAAACCGCATCAAGGGAGACACCATGAAGCTGACCTTCGAAGGCACCACTTCGCACACCGGCACTTGCCCGACCTTCTACAGCACGGACCGAGGTACCTACGTCCTGCAAGGCACCAAGGTGACCGATCCCGAGGCGCTCGCCGCACTGCGGGAGTACGAGACGGCCGTGGAGATCCCGGTCGAGCTGTTGAACTTCGCCCCCGAGGCCGCCCGATGAGCACCTGGGTGCGGCCGGGTGCTGAGTTCGCCGACCTGCTGCGCTCCTTCCGGCACCGGGCATGGCGGTGGGAGCGGCAGGGGACCTACCGCCAGCCCGACGAGCAGGAGCCGTGGCGGCGGTGGCGCGCCGGTGAGCCCGACGACCTGGCCTGGCTGCGGCCCTGGCTCGACGACGTCGCCGCCGCCGCGCGGGCCGGGAAGACCTTCGCGCGCGTCCGGGTCTTCCAGGAGCCGCCCACCGAGTACCAGCGGTGGCAGCTCGATCTCAGCCCCGAGAACATCGCAGCGGGCGAGGACGTGCGCGTCCTCGTCGACCACCAGGCCGATCGCCTCGATCTGCCCGCGAACGACTTCTGGTTCTTCGACGACGAGCACGTCGCCCTGATGCACTTCGAAGACCAGCAGTTCGCCGGGGCCTCGGTGCTCGCGGACCCGGTGGAGGTGGACCGGTACCGCTCGTGGCGGGACACCGCCTGGCATCATGCGATTCCGTTCCCGACGTACGTGCAAGAGCATTCCCCGAGGAGCCGGTGACCGATTACGAAACACGTCGCCTCGCGCTGGGTGACGCGCTCCGCGAACTGCGGACGGCGGCCGGCCTGTCCGGGAAGGCGCTGGCGGACGCGGCCGGGTGGCCCGCGTCCAAGGTGTCGCGCATCGAGACGGCCAAGCAATCCGTGTCCGACGCGGACGTGATCACCTACTGCCGACTGGTCGGCGCTCCGGAGGGCGCCGAGGTCGACCTGCGGCAGGAACTGCGCGAGATCCGCATCGAGGCCGGGAACTGGAAACGGCAACTCCGGTCCGGATACCGCGCACGGCAGGAGTACGGGCAGCGGATCGAGCACGGCGCGAGCCGCATCCGGTTGTTCGAGACGGCACTGGTCCCGGGGCTGGTGCAGACCGCCGAGTACGCGCGGCACGTCTTCCACGCCGCTGCCGAACTGCACCAGTCACCCGTCGACACCGACGACGCCGTGCAGGCCCGGATGGCGCGGCAAGGAGTCCTGTACGACTCGGGGACGGCCGTGGAGATCCTGTGCTCCGAAGCCGCGTTGCGACACCCCATCGCGCCACCTGCGGTGATGGCCGCGCAGCTCGATCGGCTCCTCGCGCTCGCGGACCTCTCGACCCTGCGGTTCGCGATCCTGCCCCTCGACGTGCGCGTACCCGTGGTGCCGCTGCACGGATTCGTGATCCTCGACGAACTCGCGCTCGTCGAGACCGTCAACACCGAGATGAGCATCGCCGAACCCGCCGATCTGGCGAAGTTCGACCGCCTCTTCGGTTCGCTCATGGAGGTCGCCGCGGAAGGCGCGGCCGCGCGTGCCCTCCTGCGGCGCCTCATCGCCACCTACGCCGAGCAAGCCGAAGGCCCTGAGCAGGAAGGCCCTCAGCAGTAGCGGGAGGAACCGGATGCCGCCGAAGGTCACCGCGTGGCGAACGTCGACCTACACCAAGACCTCGAACTGCGTCGAGGTCGGCCGCTTCGCGGGTGGCGTGGCCGTCCGCGACACCAAGGACCGCGCCGCCGGGTACTTCACCGCCACCGGCCCGCAGTGGACCGCCTTCGTCGACGCGATCAAGCGCGGCGAGTGAGCTCGTCCGCCCGGTAGCTCGCCGCGCGGAGGCCTTCCGGGTGTATGCCGCCGCGGCACCGGAGCGGTGGGCTCCGCTGGTGCGCTAGGAAGAGGAGATCGTGACCGGCTTCGAGCAGCGACGACAGGCATTCGGCGAACGGCTGCGGGCGTTCCGCGCGGAAGCGGGCATGACCGGCCGCGAGCTCGCCGCCGCGCTGGGGTGGCCGCACTCGAAGATCAGCAAGCTGGAGACCGGTCGGCAGACGGCCGAGGACGACGACGTGATCGCGTGGCTGACCGCCCTCGACGCGCCGGAATCCTCGGTTCGTCGGCTGCTCGACGAGCTCTCGGAACTGCGCGTCAGCAAGGCCGCGTGGCGGGCGCAGCTCCGGGCCGGTCACCGGGCGCGCCAGATGCAGAGCTACGACGCCGAGCACGCGGCGGGGCGGCTCCGCAACGTCGAGTTCGGCGTGGTCCCCGGGCTGCTCCAGACCGCCGACTACGCCCGTGCCGTGTTCCGCACCCAGGCCGAACTCCTGCAAGTGCCGGACGGCGACATCGAGGCGTCGGTGCGGGTCCGGATGCAACGGCAGCAGGTGCTCTACCAGGGCAAGGACATCGAGATCATCCTGTCCCAGCACGCCCTCCGCCACCCCGTCGCCGGGCGCGAGGTGATGCTCGGCCAGCTCGACCGGCTGGTCTCCGCCGTCGACGTGCCGGGGCTGCGGTTCGGAGTGCTGCCGGAGCACCGGCACCTGCCGAACATCACGATGAACGGCTACTACATCGTGGACGACCTGGTGCAGGTCGAGCACGTCACCGCCGAACTGACCATCGACGATCCCGATCAGGTCGCCACCTACCACCGGCTGACCGACCGCCTGTGGCAGGTCGCCTGCGAGGGATCCGCCGCCCGCGAGGTGCTCAACCGGGTCGCCGCCGAGCACCGGACGACGTCGTGGTGACCCGCTGGAAGACCGCCAGCCGCGGCGGCACCGGTGACGTCGTCGACGCCGCGCGCGCCCGCGGGCTGCCGGTCACCGTGGTCTGGCCCGAGGGCGCCGAGCGGGGGTAGCCGTCACGGGCCGACGTGGACGTGCCCGGCCCAGCGGGTCGGATCGCCCGGGAACTCGGCGCGCACCCGCTGCGCCGCGCCGTGCAGCGCGTAGGCCGAGCCGTCGGTCTCGAAGCCGTCGGAGCCGAACACCTCCGCGTAGACGTCGGCGTGGACCTGCGCCCCGCAGTCCTGCTCGACGTCCCACAGGCTGCCGATGACGTGGGTGAACCCGGCGAAGCCGAGGACGGCGGCCAGCGTGGTCGCCGCCGCCGAGGGCGTCTCGGCGGCGGTCGCGCACCGGCCGAGGTAGGCGAACTCGGACCGGTCCAGCGCCACCTGCCCCAGCTCCACCGCGCCGACCGAGCGCTGCGGCGGCTCCCGGTCCAGCACCAGCCCGGCGGCCGGGCGGGACGGGAACTGCGAGCTCGGTTCGCAGACGTGCAGCCACGGGTGCTCCGGCATCATCCGCAGCAGCTCCAGGGCGTGCGTGCTCTCCACCGAGGCGATCTCGGCGCCCGGCCAGCGCTGCGCGAGCACCTGGTTCTGCCGGGGCAGCTCCCAGGACACCGCGTTCGCCGACCCGGCGGCCACCAGCGGGTTGCCGCCTTCGGGCAGCGGGCGCGACCGGGCCCGCAGCAGGCAGCTCAGCGTCGGGGTCGACGAGGAGACCACCCGGTCCAGCGCCCCCTCGCCGCCGCGCGGGGCCGCGGCGTGCAGCGGCAGGTACGCGGCCTCGCCGAAGGCGCTCCACCACACCCGCGGCCAGCGTTCCCGCGGCGTCCCGAGGTAACCCATCCGGTCCAGCACCGGCCGCACCACGCTGCGCCAGGTCCAGTCGAGCACGTCGGTCGCGGTGCGGGCGTCGCCCTGCTGCGCGGCGGTGAGCAGCGCGGCGGACTGCTCGGCGGCCGACTCGGGGCTCGCGGCAGGCAGCGGCACCAGCAGCACCCGGCCGCCGATCAACACCAGCGCATCGCTGCGGTACCGGCTCAGGTTGAGCAGCACCGCCAAGCCGTCCTCGGCCCCGCCCGCCAGGTCGGCGAACGCGGTGCGGCGCAGGTGGTTCGGCTGCACCTCGCGGGCCTCGGCCAGCAGCGCCTCCCACGCGCGGACCAGCCGGACCCGGTCCGCGCCGTCGCCCGGCTCGCCGACCGGCCGGTCCAGCAACCGGCGCAGCCGGACCGCCTCGTCGGCGAGGTCGGGGTGGGTGCGGTGCAGGATCCCCAGCTCCCCACCGGTGGGCAGGTAGTCGGCGAGGATGGCCTCCCGCCCCTGCTCCACCAGCTCCACCGCCCGCTCCGGGTCGCCGCTCTCCACCGCGCAGGCCGCCGCGTCGGCGGTGATCGCCGCCCAGCGCTGCTGCTGCGCCGCCGAGGCGACCACCCGCTTGCCCCGGGTGACCAGGGGCAGCAGGCCGACCGCGGTGCCCAGCGACTCGGTGGCCTCGGCCCAGCGCTGGCCCTGCGCGGCCAGCCGACCGGCCAGCGCCGCCGCCCGCAACCGCTGGTCGGCGGGTGCGGTGGCCTGCTCGGCGGCCTCGGTGAGGACCTTGCGCGCCCACCGGTAGTAGCGGCGCCGCCCGGTCCGGTGGTGCACCGCGCGCAGCGCGCGGCCGAGCTGGATCGCCGCCGGGGCGCGTTCCGGGGCCGACTCCGGCAGCGCCTCCAGCGTCCGGTCCAGCAGTTCGATCGCGGCGTCGAGCTCCCGCGAGCGGCCGGTGGCCTCGTGCCGGTGCACCGCGACGATCCCGCGCTGGGCGTCGGCGGCGAGCCGCAGCGGCGAATCCGCCGGGACGTGCTCGGACACCTGCTCGCAGAGCTCGGCGGCCTGCTCCAGGTCGGCGACCTCGCCGACGACGCCGAACCGGTCGACGAGCGAACCGGCCAGCGCGCACAGCGCCCGGCCCCGGTCCTCGCCCGCGGGGTCGGCGGCCAGCGCGGACTGCCCGGCGCGGACCGCGGCGTCCAGCGCCTGCGCCCCGCCGCCGTGCTGGTAGTGCCTGCGCAGCAGGGTCCCGTAGGCGGAGAGGCCGACCGCCCGCTCCTCGTCGTCGGCGGTCAGCGCGCGGACCGCCGGGGCGATCGGGCGCAGCACCCGGCGCAGCTGCGTCGGCTCACCGGTGGCGTCGACGTGCGCGGTGGTGGCGACCGCCAGGTGCCGCACCGCCCGGCCGAGCAGCGGGTGCCCGGCGTCGAGCACCCCGAGCACGCCGAGCAGCTCGCCGATCGCCGCCTCCAGGTCGGCCAGGTCGCCGCTGTGCTCGAAGCGCAGCCGCTGCGCGTGCGCGAGCCGGCACAGCGCGTCCCGCCGGGGTTCGCCGTCGGCCAGCGCGTCGGCGCCCGAGCCGAGGTGCTTGATCGCGTCGTCGAGGTCCTCGACCCGGCCGTCGCGCTCGTACCGGCGCAGCAGCGCGCCGCCGAGGTTGATCAGCAGGTCGCTGGTGCCGGGCTCGCGGGCGGGGGAGAGCCGGACAGCCTCGCGCAGCACGTCGATGGACTCCTCGTCGGAGGCCGTGTCGGCGGCCAGCCGGGCGTGCTGGGACAGCGCGGTGGCCAGCCGGATCAGCGCCATCACCCGCCGCGGGTCGCGCGCGGAGGTGCCGCGGACGGCTTCCCGGGCCACCCGCGCGCTCTCCAGCGCCGCGCCGCGCTGATCGGTCTTGGCGGCCAGGTCGCCCAGCGCGAGGGCCAGGTTGCACCGGTAGAGGACGAGGTCGCGGTCCTCCTCGCGGGCGCCGGTGGCCGCCGAGCGGTAGTAGGCGATGGCGTCGTCGAGGTCCTCCAGGTCGCCGGTGCGCAGGTGGCTGAGCTGGGCGGCGCTGCCGAGGTTGTTGAGCACCCCGGCGCGGGCCGGGTCGCCTTCGGGCAGCACCCCGGCGGTCACCCGGAACACCTCGGTGACCCACGGCAGCCGGGTGAAGTCGAGGGTGGCGACGATCTCGTTCATCGCCGCGATGGCGTCGGCGTAGCGCTGCTCGGCGGACGGGCGCTGCCCGCCCTGCTGCGGCGGCGGTGGTGGGGTCGCCGGCTGCGGGGCGGGCGGCTCGGGGGCGTCCTGGCCGGGGACCGGCTCCTGCTCGCCGGAGAACCAGCTCGACCCGGAGCTCCCCCGGTCCTGGCCCGACGTCCGGCGCTGGAGCCCGCCGAACCGCTCGCCTGCGCGGCTCGCGTCGTCTGTCATCAGTGGCTCTCCATGACTTCCTGGCGGCACGTGGGTGGCGGTCGGCGGCGGGCGCGGGTGCGGACCGGGCGGTCCCGCGCGCCGCCGGCGGACGCCGACCGGATCTTCCGGTAGCGCCAAGTTACTCCTCGGTCGCGCACCGAATCACCGGATCGCTACTCCCGGCCGAACCGGGCGGCCGAATGGATCAACGGTATTCGCAAGATCATTTCGCGATTCACCGATCCCGCGCTAGCCGAATGCGACGGATCGTGCCGATTCGGCCACCCGGAGTCGCGGTCGGACCAGAATCGTCGCGGCGCGCGGGCCGGTCGAATTCCTCCCGCGAATCCGGTTCCGGAGGGGCACCCCGGAGGTGTGACGCGGTCGACCCGGGACGCCGCCGAGCGGCCCCCGAGGGGCCCGCCGAAGGGTCTAGCGCGCCTGCCGGGCGTTGTCCAGATCCCGTCTGAAGTTACCTTCTGGTAGTGCTCTGACCAGGTGTTCCGACCCCGTTCGGGGGTCCTCCGAAGATCGTGTCTTGCGCCACGAGAGTGATCGGAGCCGGAACTCTTGACTGTCGGCTCCAGCGGGGTCACTCTGGTCGTCGACGCGAGGTCGGACCTCCATCGGAGGGTCCCCTCGACAGTCGGCGCGGTTCCGGCTAGACTGCTACTTTGCGCTGCCCTCATACCGTCTGCCCGTGGCGAGCGATCAGCGTCGGGACGGACGGGTTGTGGGCGCCATTGCACCCTTGACAGCCGTGTTAGCGGACCGGCTGGCCTGCCCGTTTCAGGCTCGTCCGCCTCTGACTCGGTTGTAGCCAGTTCAGAGTCCCGGAAGGACGCATCTTGGCAGTCTCCCGCGCGACCAAGGTCTCTGCAGCTTCCAACCACACGTCGGGCATCGCAGGAGCTCCCCGGCGGGTTTCCTTCGCGAACATCCGCGAGCCGTTGGAAGTGCCGAATCTGCTCGACCTGCAGATCCAGTCCTTCGAATGGCTCGTCGGAAACGAGACCTGGTTCCAGCGCCGGGTCGACGCCGGCGAAGAGAACCCCGTAGGCGGCCTCGAAGAGGTCCTGGGGAGATCTCCCCGATCGAGGACTTCTCCGGGTCCATGTCGCTGTCCTTCTCCGATCCGCGCTACGACGAGGTCAAGGCCTCGGTCGAAGAGTGCAAGGACAAGGACATGACCTACGCGGCCCCGCTGTTCGTGACCGCGGAGTTCACCAACAACACCACCGGCGAGATCAAGAGCCAGACGGTGTTCATGGGTGACTTCCCGATGATGACGGACAAGGGCACCTTCATCATCAACGGCACCGAGCGCGTCGTCGTGTCGCAGCTCGTCCGCTCGCCGGGCGTGTACTTCGACCAGTCGATCGACAAGACCACCGACAAGGACGTCTACAGCGTCAAGATCATCCCCAGCCGCGGCGCGTGGCTGGAGTTCGACGTGGACAAGCGCGACACCGTCGGCGTCCGCATCGACCGCAAGCGCCGCCAGCCGGTCACCGTGCTGCTCAAGGCGCTGGGCTGGACGGCGGAGGCGATCCGCGAGCGGTTCGGCTTCTCCGAGACGCTGATGGCGACCCTGGAGAAGGACCACACCGCCGGGCAGGACGAGGCGCTGCTGGACATCTACCGCAAGCTGCGTCCGGGCGAGCCGCCGACCAAGGAGAGCGCGCAGACCCTCCTGGAGAACCTGTTCTTCAAGGAGAAGCGCTACGACCTCGCGCGCGTCGGTCGCTACAAGCTGAACAAGAAGCTGGGTCTCGGCCAGGCCTACGAGACGGGCACGCTGACCGAGGACGACATCGTCACCACGATCGAGTACCTGGTCCGGCTGCACGCCGCCGAGGACGAGATGCCCGCCCGCGGCGTCGGCGAGGGCGAGACCGTGCCGGTCGAGGTCGACGACATCGACCACTTCGGCAACCGCCGCCTGCGCACCGTCGGCGAGCTGATCCAGAACCAGGTCCGCGTCGGCCTGTCCCGGATGGAGCGCGTCGTCCGCGAGCGGATGACCACCCAGGACGTCGAGGCGATCACGCCGCAGACCCTGATCAACATCCGGCCGATCACCGCGGCGATCCGCGAGTTCTTCGGCACCTCGCAGCTCTCCCAGTTCATGGACCAGACCAACCCGATCGCCGGGCTGACGCACAAGCGCCGGCTCTCCGCGCTCGGGCCGGGCGGTCTGTCCCGGGAGCGCGCGGGCATGGAGGTCCGCGACGTCCACCCGTCGCACTACGGCCGGATGTGCCCGATCGAGACGCCGGAAGGCCCGAACATCGGCCTGATCGGCTCGCTGGCCACGTTCGCCCGGGTCAACCCGTTCGGCTTCATCGAGACGCCGTACCGGAAGGTCGCCGACGGCGTGGTCACCGACCAGATCGACTACCTGACCGCCGACGAGGAGGACCGCTTCGTCAAGGCGCAGGCCAACACCCCGATCGACGACGAGGGCAACTTCCTCGAGGACCGGGTGCTGGGTCGGCGCAAGGGCGGCGAGGTCGAGCTGCTGGCGCCCACCGAGATCGACTACATGGACGTCTCGCCGCGCCAGATGGTCTCCGCCGCCACGGCGATGATCCCCTTCCTGGAGCACGACGACGCCAACCGCGCGCTGATGGGCGCCAACATGCAGCGCCAGGCGGTGCCGCTGCTGCGCAGCGAGTCCCCGCTGGTGGGCACCGGCATGGAGCTGCGGGCCGCGGTCGACGCGGGCGAGGTCATCACCGCCGACAAGGCCGGTGTGGTCGAGGAGCTGACCGCCGACTTCGTCACGATCATGGCCGACGACGGCACCCGCCGCTCGTACCGGATGGAGAAGTTCTCCCGGTCCAACCACGGCACCTGCATCAACCAGAAGCCGATCGTCAACGAGGGCGACCGGATCGAGGCCGGGCAGGTCATCGCGGACGGCCCGTGCACCCAGAACGGTGAGATGGCGCTGGGCAAGAACCTGCTCGTCGCGATCACCCCGTGGGAGGGGCACAACTACGAGGACGCGATCATCCTGTCCCAGCGCCTGGTGCAGGACGACGTGCTCACCTCGATCCACATCGAGGAGCACGAGGTCGACGCTCGGGACACCAAGCTCGGCGCCGAGGAGATCACCCGGGACATCCCGAACGTCTCCGACGACGTGCTGGCCGATCTCGACGAGCGCGGCATCATCCGGATCGGCGCCGAGGTGCAGGGCGGCGACATCCTGGTCGGCAAGGTCACCCCGAAGGGCGAGACCGAGCTGACCCCGGAGGAGCGGCTGCTGCGCGCGATCTTCGGCGAGAAGGCCCGCGAGGTCCGCGACACCTCGCTGAAGGTGCCGCACGGCGAGACCGGCAAGGTCATCGGCGTCCGGGTGTTCAACCGCGAGGACGACGACGAGCTGCCGCCCGGCGTCAACCAGCTCGTCCGGGTCTACGTCGCGCAGAAGCGCAAGATCCAGGACGGCGACAAGCTCGCCGGCCGCCACGGCAACAAGGGCGTCATCGGCAAGATCCTGCCGGCCGAGGACATGCCGTTCCTCCCGGACGGGACGCCGGTCGACATCATGCTCAACACCCACGGCGTGCCGCGGCGGATGAACATCGGCCAGGTGCTGGAGACCCACCTTGGGTGGATCGCCTCGCAGGGCTGGTCGATCGACGGCGACCCGGACTGGGCCAAGCGGCTGCCCGCCGAGCTCTACGACGTGGAGGCCGGCACGAACACCGCCAGCCCGGTGTTCGACGGTGCCCGCGAGGAGGAGATCACCGGCCTGCTGGCGTCGACGCGGCCCAACCGCGACGGCGAGCGGATGGTCGGGGGCAACGGCAAGGCGCAGCTGTTCGACGGCCGCAGCGGCGAGCCGTACCCGTACCCGATCGCGGTCGGCTACATGTACATCCTGAAGCTGTCGCACCTGGTGGACGACAAGATCCACGCCCGGTCGACGGGTCCGTACTCGATGATCACCCAGCAGCCGCTGGGCGGTAAGGCGCAGTTCGGCGGTCAGCGCTTCGGCGAGATGGAGTGCTGGGCCATGCAGGCCTACGGCGCCGCGTACACGCTGCAGGAACTGCTGACGATCAAGTCCGACGACGTGGTGGGCCGCGTGAAGGTCTACGAGGCGATCGTCAAGGGCGAGAACATCCCCGAGCCGGGCATCCCGGAGTCGTTCAAGGTGCTCCTCAAGGAGCTCCAGTCGCTGTGCCTGAACGTCGAGGTGCTCTCCAGCGACGGTGCGGCGATCGAGATGCGCGACGGGGAGGACGAGGACCTGGAGCGGGCCGCCGCCAACCTCGGCATCAACCTGTCCCGCAACGAATCGCCGTCGGTGGACGACATCGCGCACTGACGCTCGCCGCCGGGCCGCGGGAGCGATCCCGCGGCCCGGCCGACCCAACCTGGCACCCCTGCCGGTCACCCGGCAGACCTTCCGACCAAGGGAGAAGACCCGACGTGCTTGACGTCAACTTCTTCGATGAACTCCGCATCGGCCTGGCCACGGCCGACGACATCCGCCAGTGGTCGTACGGCGAGGTCAAGAAGCCCGAGACCATCAACTACCGGACCCTGAAGCCGGAGAAGGACGGGCTGTTCTGCGAGAAGATCTTCGGCCCGACCCGCGACTGGGAGTGCTACTGCGGTAAGTACAAGCGGGTCCGGTTCAAGGGCATCATCTGCGAGCGCTGCGGCGTCGAGGTGACCCGGGCCAAGGTCCGCCGCGAGCGGATGGGGCACATCGAGCTGGCCGCCGCGGTGACCCACATCTGGTACTTCAAGGGCGTCCCGAGCCGGTTGGGCTACCTGCTCGACCTGGCCCCGAAGGACCTCGAGAAGATCATCTACTTCGCCGCGTACGTGATCACCTCGGTGAACACCGAGATGCGGCACAACGACCTGTCGACGCTGGAAGCCGAGATCACCGCCGAGAAGAAGCGGCTCTCCGACCAGCGCGACTCGGACCTGGAGCAGCGGGCCCAGAAGCAGGAGGCCGACCTCGCCGAGCTGGAGGCCGAGGGCGCCAAGAGCGACGTGCGGCGCAAGGTCAAGGAGGGCGGCGAGCGCGAGATGCGCCAGCTCCGCGACCGCGCGCAGCGCGAGCTGGACAAGCTCGACGAGATCTGGGAGACCTTCACCAAGCTGGAGCCCCGCCAGCTCATCGCCGACGAGGTGCTCTACCGCGAGCTCTACGACCGCTACGGCGAGTACTTCACCGGCGGCATGGGCGCCGAGGCCATCCAGGCGCTGCTGACGAACTTCGACATCGGCGCCGAGGCCGAGGGCCTGCGGGAGACCATCCGGTCCGGCAAGGGCCAGAAGAAGCTCCGCGCGCTCAAGCGGCTGAAGGTCGTCGCGGCGTTCCAGACCACCGGCAACGACCCGAGCGGCATGGTGCTCAACTGCGTGCCGGTCATCCCGCCGGACCTGCGTCCGATGGTGCAGCTCGACGGCGGTCGCTTCGCGACCTCCGACCTCAACGACCTGTACCGCCGGGTGATCAACCGGAACAACCGCCTCAAGCGGCTGATCGACCTCGGCGCGCCCGAGATCATCATCAACAACGAGAAGCGGATGCTCCAGGAGTCCGTGGACGCGCTGTTCGACAACGGCCGTCGCGGGCGTCCGGTCACCGGCCCGGGCAACCGGCCGCTGAAGTCGCTGTCCGACCTGCTCAAGGGCAAGCAGGGCCGGTTCCGGCAGAACCTGCTGGGCAAGCGCGTCGACTACTCCGGCCGTTCGGTCATCGTGGTCGGCCCGCAGCTCAAGCTGCACCAGTGCGGCCTGCCCAAGGAGATGGCGGTCGAGCTGTTCAAGCCGTTCGTCATGAAGCGGCTGGTGGACCTCAACCACGCGCAGAACATCAAGTCCGCCAAGCGGATGGTGGAGCGCCAGCGCCCGCAGGTGTGGGACGTGCTGGAAGAGGTCATCACCGAGCACCCGGTGCTGCTCAACCGCGCGCCCACGCTGCACCGCCTCGGCATCCAGGCGTTCGAGCCGCAGCTCGTCGAGGGCAAGGCGATCCAGCTGCACCCGCTGGTCTGCGAGGCGTTCAACGCCGACTTCGACGGCGACCAGATGGCGGTGCACCTGCCGCTGTCCGCCGAGGCGCAGGCCGAGGCCCGCGTGCTGATGCTGTCCAGCAACAACATCCTCTCGCCCGCCTCCGGGCGGCCGTTGGCGATGCCGCGGCTGGACATGGTCACCGGCCTCTACCACCTGACCCGCCAGGTGGACGGCGCCGAGGGCGAGGGTCAGGCGTACTCCTCGGTCGGCGAGGCCATCATGGCCTACGACCGCGGTGCGCTGGACCTGCAGGCGAAGATCCGGATCCGGCTGCGCGACGTGGTGCCGCCCCGGGAGGCCACGCCGGAGGGCTGGGAGCCCGGTCAGCCGTGGCTGGCCGAGACCACCCTGGGCCGGGTCTGGTTCAACGAGCTGCTGCCCGAGGACTACCCGTTCGTCGACGACCTGCTGCCGAAGAAGAAGCAGGCCGCGATCGTCAACGACCTCGCCGAGCGGTACCCGATGGTCACCGTCGCCCAGACGCTGGACAAGCTGAAGGACGCCGGTTTCCACTGGGCCACCCGGTCCGGCGTGACCGTGTCGATCAGCGACGTGGTCGTCCCGCCGAACAAGACCGAGATCCTGGACTCCTACGAGGGCAAGGCCGACCAGGTCGAGAAGCGCTACCGCCGCGGTGCGCTGTCCTACCAGGAGCGCAACGCCGAGCTGGTCAAGGTCTGGACCGCCGCGAAGGAGGAGGTCGCCGCCGCGATGGAGGCGAACTTCCCCGACGACAACTCGATCAGCGTGATCGTGAAGTCCGGTGCGGCCGGCAACATGACGCAGGTCGTCCAGCTCGCCGGGATGCGCGGTCTGGTGTCCAACCCCAAGGGCGAGTACATCCCGCGGCCGATCAAGGCGAACTTCCGCGAGGGCCTGTCCGTGCTGGAGTACTTCATCTCCAACCACGGTGCCCGCAAGGGTCTCGCCGACACCGCGCTGCGGACCGCCGACTCGGGTTACCTGACCCGGCGTCTGGTGGACGTCTCGCAGGACGTCATCGTCCGCGAGGGCGACTGCGGCACCGAGCGCGGCATCAAGATGCCGGTCGCCGAGCGGCTCTACGACGGCGGCTACGTGCGGCACCCGCACGTGGAGACCAGCATCTACGCGCGGACCGCCGCCGAGGACGTGCTCGACCAGGACGGCAACATCATCGTGGCCCGCGGTGCCGACCTCGGCGACCCGGCGATCGAGCGGCTGCTCGGCGCCAACGCCACCAAGGTCAAGGTGCGCAGCGTCCTGACCTGCGAGTCGGCCTACGGCGTCTGCGCGGTCTGCTACGGCCGCTCGATGGCCACCGGCAAGCTGGTGGACGTCGGCGAGGCCGTCGGCATCGTCGCCGCGCAGTCCATCGGTGAGCCCGGTACGCAGCTGACCATGCGGACCTTCCACCAGGGCGGCGTCGCCGGGGACGACATCACCACCGGTCTGCCGCGTGTCCAGGAGCTGTTCGAGGCCCGCGTCCCGAAGGGCAAGGCGCCCATCGCCGACACCTCGGGCCGCGTCCGGCTGGAGGACAACGACCGCTACTGGAAGATCACCATCATCCCGGACGACGGGAGCGAGGAGATCGTCTACGACAAGCTGTCCAAGCGGCAGCGGCTCGCGGCGATCTCGGTGGAGGGCACCGAGCGGCAGATCTCCGACGGCGACCACGTCGAGGTCGGTCAGCGGCTGCTGGAAGGCGCCGTCGACCCGCACGAGGTGCTGCGCGTGATGGGTCCGCGCGAGGCCCAGCTCCACCTGGTGAACGAGGTCCAGGAGGTGTACCGGTCGCAGGGCGTGGGCATCCACGACAAGCACGTCGAGGTGATCGTCCGGCAGATGCTGCGCCGGGTCATCATCATCGACTCGGGTGCCACCGAGTTCCTGCCCGGCTCGCCGGTCGAGCGCTCGCAGTTCGAGGGCGAGAACCGGCGCGTGGTGGCCGAGGGCGGCGACCCCGCCTCCGGTCGTCCGGTGCTGATGGGCATCACGAAGGCGTCGCTGGCCACCGAGTCGTGGCTGTCGGCGGCCTCCTTCCAGGAGACGACCCGCATCCTCACCAACGCCGCGATCGAGGGCGCGAGCGACAAGCTGGTCGGCCTGAAGGAGAACGTGATCATCGGTAAGTTGATCCCGGCCGGTACCGGCATCAACCGCTACCGCAACATCCAGGTGCAGCCGACGGAGGAGGCTCGGGCCGCGGCCTACGCGATCCCGTCCTACGACGACAGCTACTACACCCCGGATGTGTTCGGCGCCGGAACCGGCGCCGCGGTGCCGCTGGACGACTACGACTTCGGCCGCGACTACCGCTGATCCACCCGCTGAAGGCCCCTGACCGGTACCACCGGCCAGGGGCCTTCACCTTTCGGCGGGCAGGTCCACCTCCCGCGCCGGGCCGCACCACCCGTTCGTGAACTGAGTGAGGGGCACCTTCATCCGACTAAGCCGGATGAAGGTGCCCCTCACGTGTTGAGGAATCACCCCGACGGGGGCAGTGGGGAGTGCCGGCCGGGCCTTCTCGTTCGGCAGAGGAGGGCGCGTGGTGCTCGACGCGCGTGGCGCGGCGGTCCGCGGGGTGGTCGTGAGCGGCGGGCCGCGGGGCGCCCGGGTGCGTGGCCCGGTTCGTCGGTGGCCCGATTCGCGGGCGCGGAGCGGCGGGGGCGTGGCCCGGCTCGCGGTGTGTGAGCGGCGGGGGCGTGGCGCGGTCCGCGGGTGGCGTGAGCGGCGGAGGCGTGGCCGGTCCTTGGGCTGGCGCGGGCGTCCGGGTGCGTGGCCCGGTCGCGGTGGCCCGGTTCGCGGTGCGTGAGCGGCGGGCGGCGCCCGGCTCGTGGGTGGCCCCGGGGTGGGGTGCTGGTGCGCTGCGGGGATGGTGGTGGTGGACCGGTTCGGTGGTTGCCGCGCCGCTGCCGGGTCTGGGAGTCTCGCCGCGGACCCGCGTCCCCGCGCAGTGCTCGGCAATGCTGGTCCCCGGGCGGACGTGCCGTGCCGACGAGGGGCCGGCACGGCACGTCGCGCCGGGTCAGTTCTCCAGTTCCGCCAGCGCCTTGCGGACCCGCTCGACCTCGGCTTCGAGCTCGGCGAGCTTGGCCTCGTGCTGCTCGCGGGCCTGGGTGATCACGGTGTCGATGGTCTCCGAGATCTCCGGGTGCAGTTCGGCGGCGGCCTTGGCCACCGCGGCGGCGGGCACGGACAGGCCCTGCACCACGCGCTTGCCGGAGTGCATCAGGTCGGCCTGCCACTCGCCCTCGGCGGTGCCGGTGACGGTCAGCGTGAGCTCCACCGTGCGGGTCTTGCGCGCGGTGCTCTTGGTGCGCTTCTTCTTCGGCGCGGCGTCCTCGGTCGAGGCGCCGTCAGCGGCGGGCGCCGCGGTGCCGGTCGCCTCCTCGGCCGGGGCGGCGGTCTCGGTGCCGGTGGCCTCGGTCGTGCCGGCGTTGTCCTCGGTGCTCGTTCCGGGTTCGGTCAATGTCGTCTCCTCGCGATGTGTCGCCGGTACTACAAGAATAGAACAGGTGTTCCCCGCGCGTCCGTTCCGGGAAGTCCGCCTCCGGTGCCGCGCGCCCGGCTCGAGGACCGCGGGCCCGACCGTTCGATCACCAACCTAACGCCTCGCCGCGCGCGCCCCTCCGGCCGCTCGTCCGGGTTCAGCGCCGTTCCAGCACCTCGACGAGCGCGCGCAACCCGGGCCGGAACGCGTGCTCGGGCGGCGCGGCGTAGCCGATCACCGCGCCCGGAGCACCGGCGCCCGGGTCGATCCAGAACCGGCCGAGCAGTTCCAGCCCGACCGAGGCGCGCTCGGCGCGGACCCGCACCTCCCGCTCGCTCGGACCGACCGGGTCGAGCTGGATCGCCAGGTGCAGCCCGGCGGCGATGCCCGCCGGGTAGGGCCGGTGCCGCGCGCGCATCCCGGCCAACGCGTCGAGCACGATCTCCCGGCGCCTGCGGTAGAGCGCCCGGGAGCGGCGGATGTGCTGGTCGTAGTCGCCGGAGCGGATCAGCTCGGCGAGGGTGAGCTGCTCGAACAGCGGCGCGTGCAGGCCGCTGTGCTCCTGCGCGGTGCGCACCGGTTCGACCAGGTCCGGCGGCAGCGCCAGCCACGCCAGCCGCAGCGCCGGGGCCAGCGTCTTGCTCGCGGTGCCGGCGTAGGCGACCTGGTCGGGCGCGAGCCCTTGCAGCGCGCCGACCGGTCGGCGGTCGAACCGGAACTCGCCGTCGTAGTCGTCCTCGACGATCACCGCCCCGGACTCCCTGGCCCACCGCACGAGTTCGGTGCGGCGGCCGGAGGCCAGGGTGCCGCCGAGCGGGAACTGGTGCGCCGGGGTCACCACGGCGGCCGGGCCGCGCAGCGCGGCGACGTCGATGCCCTCGCCGTCGACCGGGACGCCGCGCACGGTCAGCCCGAGCCCGGCCGGGATGGCGCGCAGTTGCGGCAGCGACGGGTCCTCGAAGTCGATCGACGTCGCGCCGCGTTCCACCAGGGCCTTGCTGAGCAGCGCCAACGCCTGGCTGTAGCCGTTGCAGATGACGATCCGCGCGGGGTCGACGGCCACCGCGCGGGCCCGGGCGAGGTAGTCGGCGAGGGCCTCGCGCAGCGCCGGGTGCCCCTGCGGATCGCCGTAGTCGAGGTCGCCCGCGCGCAGCGCGCCCAGGGCGCGGCGGCCGGCGGCCGACCAGTCGCGGCGGGGAAGGCGCTGAGGTTCGGGCGCCCGGGGCGGAAGTCCCAGCGCGGGGCGGGATCGGGCGGTGCCGCCGGGGAGTCGGGCTCGTCGCGGGTGGTGAGGCGGTCGGCGACGGTGGTGGGCGCGCCCTGCCGCGCCAGCAGGAACCCCTCGGTGACGAGCTGGTCGTAGGCGCGGGTCACCGTGCCGCGCGCGACGCCGAGGTCCTGGGCCAGCGCGCGGGTCGAGGGCACCCGGCCACCGGCGGGCAGCCGACCGTCGCGGATCGCGGTGCGCAGCGCTTCCGCGAGCCGCCGGCTGTCGGGCCGTCCCGCCCAGTCCAGGTGCAGGTCCAGCGACCGTCCCACCGCCACGGCCGCCGACCCTACCGGGCGGAACCGGACCACGGGACCGACGGCGCACTGGACCACCGCGCGGCGCGCTCGGCGCCCTAGCGTGGGGCCGTGACCGAGATGCGCATCGACCTGCACCGGACCGACCCGGCGACCAGCCGCGCGATGTTCGCCCTGCAACGCGCCGCGGCGCAGGCGTGGGAGGCCGCCGGGCTCGACGAGGAACTGCACGAGCTGATCAAGGTCCGCGCGTCGCAGCTCAACGGCTGCTCGTTCTGCCTGGACATGCACACCCGCGAAGGCCGGGCCCGGGGCGTCGGCGAGCAGCGCCTGGACCTGGTCGCGGTGTGGTGGGAGACCGACCTCTACACCCCGGCCGAGCGCGCCGCCCTGGCGCTGGTCGAGGCGATCACGAAGCTCTCCGAGCACGGCGTCCCGGACGAGGTGTGGGACGCGGCGGCGGGCTTCTTCGACGAGGCGCAGCTCGGGGCCCTGACCTGGGCCGCGACCACGATCAACGCCTGGAACCGGCTCGGCGTCACCGCACGGCGCCCGATCGCGCCCCGGGAGTGATCAGGCGAACACCGGTCCGATCTCGCTGATCCCCGCCGGGCGGCGCTGCTGTGTTGGTAGCGTTCGCCCGGCGATCGAGGGGGTGACCGGTGCCCGAGGACATCAGGGCCGTCGAGCAGATGGTGCGGCAGTGGCAGGACCGGGCTGCGGAGAAGGCCGAGCGGTTCGGCCGGATGCAGTCGCGCGTCGAGGACATCCAGGTCACCGAGTCGTCCCGGGACGGGGCGGTGCGGGTGACCGTGTCGTCGAGCGGGATGCTCCAGCACCTCGAACTGGCCGAGAGCGCCGGGAACCGGCCGATGGCCGCGCTGTCGGCCGAGATCATGCGCACGGTGCAGGCCGCGCAGGCCCGGATCCCGGAGCTGATGCAGGAGGCGGTCGCCGAGACGGTCGGCCTGGAGGATTCCGCCGCCCAGCACGTGCTGGGGGAGGCCCGCCGCCACTTCCCGGAGCCGCCGGAGGAGCCCGAGGACGAGCCGCCGTCGCGCCGCCCGGGCCTGCGGGACATGGAGATCGAGGTCGAGGAGGACGCCGACCCGGCGCCGCCCCCGGCCCGTCCCCAGCCGCCCCAGACGCCGCATCCCCAGACGCCGAAGCCCCCGCCGCCGAGGCCGCGGCCGAGCGGTCCCGACGATGACGACGACGGCGACTTCAGCGACGAGTCGTTCCTGCGCTGAGAGGGGAAGTCGTCGTGGCCGACGAGATGAACGTCGTGGTGGAGAACCTGCGCGCGCACGCGTCCGCGGTGGACGGTGTGGTGGACCAGCTCGGCACCGCGGTCGACGCCTCGCAGCAGGTGTCGCTGGACAACGACGCCTACGGGATCCTGTGCCGCCCGTTCGCGTGGATGATCGATCCGGTGGAGCAGCAGGGCGTCGAGGCCCTGAAGAAGGCCGTCGAGGCGATGCGCGAGACCGCGGACAACATCCGGGCCACCGCTGAGGACTACGAGTCCGTCGACGAGGACAACAGCGACGGGTTCGAGGGCATCGAAGTATGAGCAATCCGCTCGTCGTGCAGCAGGAGGAGAACCCCGGCGGGTTCTTCACCGCGGGCACCGGGGAGGCAGGCTGGGCCACCGGCATCGGGATCGCCGAGTCGGTCAACGACGTCAGCTCGCTCAACGACGGGTCGAGCTGGGTCGAGAGCGGCCTGGCCTACGGCGGCATGGCGATGGAAGGCCTCAGCATGGCCGTCGATCCCATCGGCACCCTGCTGTCCTACGGCCTGTCCTGGCTGATCGAGCACGTCGAACCGCTCAAGGAGGCGCTGGACTGGTTCGCCGGCGACCCCGACGGCGTCCGCGCCTACGGCGAGACCTGGGCGAACGTGTCGCAGGCGGTCGGCGCCGCCGCCACCGGGTACGCCGACGCGGTCAAGGCCCACACCGGCGAGTGGACCGGCGCGGCCGGTGACGCCTACCGGAAGCAGGCGGGCAAGCACGGCGAGGCGCTGACCGGGATGGCCGAGCTGGCCAACACGATCAGCACCGTCGTCACGGTGATGGGCGAGGTCGTCTCGTTCGTCCGCGAATTCGTCCGGGACCTCATCTCCGACTGCATCTCCCGGCTGATCAGCTTCGCGCTGCAGGCCGTGCTCCCGCCCGTGGCCTCGCTGGCCTGGGTGGTGCCGAAGGCGGTCATGTTCATCGGCAAGACCGTCGCCAAGGTCGCCGAGATCGTCACCAAGCTGACCACGACGATCGCCAACGTCTCGCCCAAGCTCGCCAAGATGGTCGAGGTCTTCGGCGAGGTCATGCAGGCCCTCGGCAAGCTCGGCGGGAAGGCCGCCGACGCGGTCGGCACCGCCGCCGCGGCCGTCGGCAAGGCCGCAGACAAGATCGACATCTCCGGCAAGGTCGCGGACAAGGTCGCCGAGAAGGCCTGGGGCAAGTTCGACGACACCTTCGGCACCGACGTCGTCGGTCGCAGCCGCGCCGGCACCGGGGGCGACCCCGGCGGCGGGGACCCCGACGAACCGACCCGCACCCCGGGTGACCCCGCGAGCACCACCCCCCGCACGTCGAACGACCCCGCCACGGCGTCACCCGGCACCGCCCCACCGGGCACCGGCCCGAACGGCACCGGCCCCACCCCGCCCGGCGCGGACGGGCCGTCCCCGCGCAGCGCGACCGCCACCGATGCCCCCGGTCCCGGCACGCCGAGCCCCTCCCCGGGCACGCCGAGCCCGTCGGCTCCGGACGCGCCGTCGTCGCCGGGCAACTCGACGCCGCAGGCCCCGCAAGCCTTCAACGCATCCACACCGGACTCCCCGTCGCCCGCGTCCACCGCGTCGCCGGGAACCGCGCCGTCGAGCCCGGATGGGCCGCAGAGCACCGCATCGCCGAGCGCCCCGGCGCCGGGTACTGCGCCGTCGAGCCCGGATGGGCCGCAGAGCGCCGGATCGTCGAGCGCCCCGTCGCCGGGCACCGCGCCGTCCACGCCGAGCCCGTCATCGTCCACTCCGGAGGGTGCCTCGACCGCGGGTCCCGCACCGCCGACGGGCGGCGCGTCGACCGCCCCGGGTGCGATGCCCGGACCGCCTCGGGACGCCGGTTCCGAGGTCCCGAACCGCCCGTCGAGCACGTCCTCGGCGAGCGTCGACGCCCCGGTCCGCCCACCGGAGGCGGGCACCGCGGGCCCGGTGGCTCCGCCGCCCCCGCGCACCGATCCCACGAGCAGCGGCGGTGCGTCCGGTGCCTCGCCGGGTGCTGCGCCGGGCGCCTCGACGCCGGGATCGCCCCAGGCCGGGAGCCCGGGACGTTCCGGCGGCGGCTGGACCGGCACCCCGGCAGCCCCGGCGCCGCCGGGCGGCGCGGACCGGATGCCGCGCCACCCCGGGGCCCGAGCGGTCCCCGGTCGCCCGAACGCCCGGGACCGCCGCCGGGAGGCCCGGCGCGTCCCCCGGCGGGACCGCCGCAGCAGAACGCTCCGCGCCCGCCCGCCGCGTCGCCCCCGCAGCCGCCGGGCCGTCCGGACGCACCGGCGCCGAACGCCCCGGCCCGCCACGACGCGCCCGCCCGCCCGGACGCGCGGACCCCGCACGCCCCGGCCCGTCCGGACGCACCACGACCGGAGGTCCCGCCCCGGCCCACGCCGAACGCTCCGGGTGCGCAGTCCCCGAACGTCCCGCCGCGGACCGCCGCCCCGGCTCCGAACGCACCGGCTCCGAACGCACCGGGGCGCTCGGGCGCCCCGACGCCGCAGGGCCCGCCCCGCGTACCGCCCGCAGGTTCCGCGCCGCCGCCCCGTGCCGCCGGTCGCCCGGACGCCCCGGCGCCGAACGGCCCGGCCCGTCCGGACGCATCCCGCCCGACGGCCCCGCCCCGGGACTCCGCACCGGCTCCGAGCCGACCGGACAACCCGGGCCGCCCGGACGCGCCGGCACCGAACGCCCCCGGCCGCCCGGACGCGGCGCCGAACGGCCGCGGCCGTCCCGACGGACCGGCGCACCGCCCGGCCGCGCAGGTCCGGCACGCCGATGCCGACCGCTACCCGTGGGCGGACGTGACCCACGACAGCTTCGCGCACGTCAAGGGCGAGGGTTTCCGGCACTGGGGGCCGGGCTGGCAGCAGCGGGTGGCCGAGGACGCGGCCATCCGGGCCGAATCCCTCGGCTACCACGACCGTCCGGACGCCCCGCCGGAGGAGTCGGCGGGTCCGCCGCGCTCCACGCCGGAGTCGATGGCCGCCGAGGTGCCGGTGGAGGCGCAGTTCTCGAAGCGGGACGGCTGGGCGCTGGGCGTGCACCAGTCCAAGACGCCCGCGATGTCCGACGAGCTGCGGGCGAAGCTCGGGGCGGAGAACATCCGCGAGATCCGCAACGTCGACTCCGGGTTGTCGATGGCGGCGCACCCGTCCACGCCGTACTACGGCAGCGTCGCCCATGCCCGGAGCAGGCCGTGGGCGGCCGTGGACCCGAAGCGCTTCACCGTCGAGGTGCACGGCTCGCCGAACGGCGTGCGGATGGGCAGCACCGAGCTCAACGCGAAGGAACTCGCCGAGATCATCCGGGGAGCGCCGGGCTACCAGCCGGGCTCCCCGGTCCGCCTGCTGGCGTGCCGGACCGGTGGCGACACCGCGGACGGTTCGCCGAACTTCGCCGAGGAGCTGGCCCGCGAGCTCGACGTCGAGGTGCTGGCGCCGAACACCGACGCCTGGGGCGACAACCACGGCAACATGTACGCCAGCGGCAGCCGGGCGAGCTTCGACGTCGACGCCTCCGGCACGCCGCAACCGCACTTCGACGAACCCGGCACCTGGACGAGCTTCCGCCCCGACGGCAGCACCGCCGTCCACGACAGCCCCTTCCCGCCGGGCCACCGGCCGGAGTGGGTCAAGTTCGGCCACTGGGCCGACGCCGCGTGGCGGCGCGGCTACGAGAACCCACCGCCGGAGTTCCTGCACCCCGGCGGCCCCGCGTTCAGCGGAGGGCTGCAGCACCGCCCCGACGACTACGGCACCCCGATACCCGGCCACCTCGGGCCGTCCGGCGAGTTCGTGCCGCACGCGACCCTGGACCAGTACGGCCGGTGGGTCCCGCACGGCCAGGTCGACGGGTTCGGCCGCTGGGTGCCGGGCCACTACGAGCCCAACGGCAACCTGGTGCCCAACGGCCACTACAACCAGCGCGGCGAGTGGATCGCGCACGGCCGCGCCGACGAGCTCGGCCGCTGGATCCCCGTGCACCGCGACAGCACCGGCTACCACGACCTCGGCCGCTACGACCCGCACACCCACCAGTGGGAACCCCTCGGCCGAGTCGACCCCAGCACGGGCCAGTTCGTCCCCAACACCCCGCCCCAGGCCCCGACGCCACAGGCCCCGACGCCGCAGCAGCCGGCGCCGAACCACACGGCGCCGAACCAAGCCCCGACGCCTCCGGCCCATCCGGGTCCCGCTGGGCCGACCGGCGGCCCGACCCAGCAAGCCCCGGGATCCCACGCGCAGCCTGCCGGTCCGCCGCGTCCAGCGGGTGCGCCGCAGAACCCGCCTGGTGCTCCGCAGGTTCCGCACAACGCGCCCGATCCGCGAGCGCCGCGCGGGCCGGTGCCTGGTCAGCAGGGGCCGGGCGCTCCACAACGACCGGGCCCCGGCCATCAACAACCGAACCCGGGACCGCCGCCGCGCACACCGCAGCAGCAGCCTGCCGGGCCTCCGCCGAATGCCGCCCGGCAAGGCCCGCCACCCGGAACCCCGCATCCAGCCGGTCGCCCACCAGCACAGCACCCGACGCCCGACTACAGCGCTCAGCCGCCGCACGCCCCGCGCCCCGGCGAGGGTTTCGGTCCGCAGGGTTCTGGTGGTCGTGCGGATGGTGGTTTTGGTCCGCAGGGTTCTGGTGGTCGTGCGGATGGTGGTTTTGGTCCGCAGGGTTCTGGTGGTCGTGCGGATGGTGGTTTTGGTCCGCAGGGTTCTGGTGGTCGTGCGGATGGTGGTTTTGGTCCGCAGGGTTCTGGTGGTCGTGCGGATGGTGGTTTTGGTCCGCAGGGTTCTGGTGGTCGTGCGGATGGTGGTTTTGGTCCGCAGGGTTCTGGTGGTCGTGCGGATGGTGGTTTCGGTCCGCAGGGTTCTGGTGGTCGTGCGGATGGTGGTTTCGGTCCGCAGGGTTCTGGTGGTCGTGCGGATGGTGGTTTCGGTCCGCAGGGTTCTGGTGGTCGTGCGGATGGTGGTTTCGGTCCGCAGGGTTCTGGTGGTCGTGCGGATGGTGGTTTCGGTCCGCAGGGTTCTGGTGGTCGTGCGGATGGTGGTTTCGGTCCGCAGGGCTTTGGTGGTCGTGCGGATGGTGGTTTCGGTCCGCAGGGTTCTGGTGGTCGTGCGGATGGTGGTTTCGGTCCGCAGGGTTCTGGTGGTCGTGCGGATGGTGGTTTCGGTCCGCAGGGCTCTGGCGGCCGTGCCGATGGCGGTCCCAGCCCGGCGAACTCCGGTCGAGTTGCCAAGCGCGACTTCGATCCGTTGGGCGTCGGTGATGGGCGCGCCAAGAACGGCTACGTTCCGGCGGACCCGAACTCAACGCCGGAAGCGCGGGCGAAAGTCCGGGAAAAGTACGAGAAGATGCTGGGTGACCACCTCGAACCCGGGGACATTGACTGGGTCGAGCAGCGAGTCGATGAGGAGCTCGGGCCGAGGAAGCGGCAGCCCCAGCTGCACAATTTCGAGATCGACGATTCTGTCCAGGCGGTCGCCGCGCCGGACGGAAATGATGCGTTCGGCAGCCTCCCGGACAGCGCCGGATGGGATCAGAAGGCCATCGAGGACGACCTCAACGATGGTCGGCAGGGCAGGTATCTGCACTGGCGCACCGACACCGACGTGCTGTACCGCAGCGATCTCCGCCATCCCAATGAGGTCTGGGGCAATCAGGCGGGTTTCCAGGCGAGGAGCGAGGACCTCAGCCTGGACAAGCACTTCGACGGAAACCGCGGTCAAGGCGGCGGCCTGGTCTCCACCACTCGCGACGAGGACTACGCGCGCGATCGGGCCCTCTCCACGGCGAAGGGGAGCGGCCAGAAATTCGCGTTCGTGTACCAGATCGACGCGGGCGGCGGCATCGATATGAACATGTCGTCGGAGAACCTGGGGCACGACACGCGTGAATCCGAAGTGGGCTTCGTCGGTGGAATCGACTTCCGATACGTGCCGAGCTGCGATGTCTACGACGTGGAGACCGGGGAACTGCTCGGAACCTTCCACAACCCCTACTACTACAAGAATCTCCAGGGCTGATGAGCATGTCGGAAAACGAGCAGGACGGCGTGCCGCCGATCACGCCTGCGTTGCGGGAAGCGGCCAGGCGGCAGGCCGGGGCTTCTTGTACGTCATCGATCGCATGTACGACCCGGACGGTGATGTTCCGGCGCATGCGATCAAGGGTGCTTTCGCGGTTGACGGCCAGGGCGAGATCGGGGAGTACCAGGCCAACCCCGACTACCAGCCATCGCTGGTCGAGCAGGGGATTCCGTGGGCGAATTGGCTCGATCGCGGAATGCGTCGGACGATGGCCGGCCAGATCGACCAGCACATGTTCCTCCGGATCATCGCCAAGGCGGTGTTGCCGGTCGTGGTGACACCCGAGGGACATCTGATGTTGCTCCAGACCTCGGGCGGTCCTCGTCTGACGGCTCACCTGGCGTCCAGCCTGGTGCCTGAGGGCGTGCACGCGAAGTTGATGTACCTGCCCAGGTTGCTGCGGATGCTCCCGCCGGAGGCGTCCCTGGTGGTCAACGGGAGTGCGGGGTTGCAGGCGCAGTTCCCGGTCTCGGACCTGGTCGCCGCGCTGCGCGAGATGAACCTGCTCGTGGACAGCCCGTCGGGCGGGCTCGACGTCGGCCCGACGTTCTGGGTGCAGCACAGCGCGCGGCTCGCCGAGTTCGTCGACGAGCCGACGTTCTCGGTGATCGAGCAGGCGCTGGCCCAATGGGGATATCTCAGTGAGGCCACGCCCAAACGCGGCCGCCAGGTCGAGATCGGGATCACCGCCGTCGGAGTGCTGGTCGAGGGTGGCATCACGGATCCGGACGTGCTCGCGGCAGCGGCGGTTTTCAACGCCGTCGACCCGGTGTCCAGTGGCGGCGGTCGTACCCGGGTGATCCACCCGGACGAGGAGGACACACGGGTGCTGGCGATCCTGCGGTCGGCGACGAGTCCGCTGAACCCGTCGGAGAAGGAGCCGGACTGCCCGGAGTTCGATGGAGACCTCCTGTACCACGTCTACGTGGAACACCTGCGCACCTTGCCCTGGCAGCCTCGTGCTGTCGTGCTCGCCAACCGGATCGCCGACATGGTCACGCCGTGGACGAATGCCGAGGTGCGCGATAGTCGGGAGGGGGACCTCGCGCAACCACTGCGGTCGTGTGCGAGGGACCTGCCGAAGGCCTTCCGAATGCGGATCCTCGAGTCCTGGGGTGTCGACCCGCTCCACCTTGCGCCGTGGAAGCTGGACCCGGAACCGCGGGTCGTCATCACCTCGCCCGCCCAGGCCATCGACCGAGCGCGAGCCGTCGTCGGAGAACTGGCCGATCCGGTCCACGTGGAGGACATCGGGCGGACGTACCTCGTGCGCTCCGAGAGCGCGCCGGGTCGCGTGCACTTCGTGCACAAGGTGTGGGAGACCGTCGTCAGCGATGCGGACGACGGGAACGCCATCGACTGGTATCGCGCCAGGTTCGACCTGTTCCCGTTCGAAGAGCGGCAACCCGGAGGACCGCTCGAGCCCCAGGAGCGGTTCGTGGGGGCGATGCTCGCCGGAGCGATCGGCGACTGCCTGGGCTTTCCCTACGAGACCGGTGACATCGGGCAGATCCGGGACCGGGAAGGGCACCTGGGGATCACTGAACCGCGGCGGGTCATGCAGAACGGCGCGGAGGTCTCCGATGACACGCAGATGATGCTGTTCACGCTCGAAGGGCTGATCAGGGCGCACGTCGCCCGGCGGATGAACCCGGTGGACAACGATCCGGTTCCCGAGGTGCAGCACGCCTACCAGCGGTGGTTGCACACGCAGGACCAATCGTGGGCGCAGGTCGGCGGCCCCTTCGCGCTGCGCCTGCCTGCCCCGGACGGGTGGTTGATCACGAACCCGGAGCTGTTCGTGGCCCGGGCTCCGAGCACCACCTGCCAGGTGGCGTTGGCGGAGTTCGCGAAGACGAACCGGTTCGCCACTCCGCAGCGGAAGGTCAACGACTCCAAGGGGCGCGGCGGAGCGGTGCGGGCAGCTCCGGTCGCGGTGTGGTCGAACGATCCGGCGGAGGTGTTCCACGCCGCGGTCGGTACCGCGGCGCTCACCCACGGCCACCCCAGCGGCTACCTGTCCGCCGGGGTGCTCGCCGTGATCGTGCACCAGCTCATGCGAGATGTCCCGCTGCTCGATTCCGCGCGCGTGGCGCGGGAGTTGCTCACCCGGTGGCCGGGGCACGAGGAGCAGCTGCGCGCCCTCGATGCCGCGGTCGAGCTGGCGAGGAACGGGCCGGTGACCCCGGAGGAGCTCACCGACGCCCTCGGGCACGGCCGGACCGGTGAGGAAGCGGTCGCCATCGGCCTCTACGCCGTGCTGGCCACCGACGACCTGCGGGAGGCGCTGCTGTTGTCGGTGAACCACTCCGGGAACTCGCCGTCCACCGGGATCGTGTGCGGCACCATCGGAGGTGCTCTCCACGGCACGCGGGCCATTCCGGAGGCGTGGCGCGGGTTCGTGGAGTTGGGCGAGATCATCGAGCAGCTGGCTCGGGATGCGTTGGCCGAGTTCAGCCCTGGCCCACCGAATGATGAGGCGTGGTTGCGCCGCTACCCGGCGTGGTAGCCGGGTGTCCGGTGCGGGGCCGCGCTGCCGAGCTGGTCGGCGAGCCGACGTTCACGGTGCTCGGTCCCGAGGCCGGGAGGTCATCGGCGGAAGGGCGATAGGGCTGTGATGGACGGAGCGGGGAAGCCAGGTGGCGCTGTGGCCCGGGATGCTCGGGGCAGGATGACGGCGCTGCGTGCGGAGGACGAGTTCCTCGCGGAGCGCAAGGACCGCTTCAGCGGCGCTGTGATCGGGGCGCTGGCCGGTGATGCGCTGGGGCGTCGAGTGCGGCATCTGCCGTGGTCCGCGATCGAGGAAGCCTTCGGGCCCCGCGGCGTCACCGAGCTGGAGGGGAGTCCGCCCGGGGAATTGATGTCGGACGGCGCGGCCGCGATGGCGCTGACCCTCGACGGGATGATCAAGGCGGACCGCGCTCTGCTCGCGGGCGCACCGGACCCGCTGATCGAGCTGGAACGCGTGTACGAGCAGTGGGCGAGCGGCGGTGCGGCAGCGGGTCGGCTGGCTCCTCAGCTGCCGGAGCACCGGGTGGGTTCGCGGTACATCCTGCAGCTCCGGGAAAGGCTCGGGCTGGAGGACGGCTTCCGGAGCGAGCTCCCGGAGGTGAGCCCGCTGTACTCGGCGATCCCGATGGGGTTGTGGGAGTCGCATCCGGTGGCCGTCTTCGAACTCGTCGACCGGGTCATGGGCTTCACCGGTGAATCCGAGGCGACGGTGGGCGCGTCCCGAGCAGCCGCGGTCCTGATCCAGCAGAACATCATGACCGGGCAATACGTCCGCGGTTTCGGGCAGATCCTCGAGGCGGACCGGCGCCACTACCCGGCATCGCTGCGGAAGTCGCTGGAAGCAGCGCAAACGCTGGCGCGTCGCCCCATCACGCCCGAGCGGATCGAGAACCTGGGGACCGGCGAGGATCCCGAATCGGCGCTCGCGATCGCCGCGTGCGCGGTGCACGCCGCCGAGATGGACTTCGACGAGGCAGTGCGCATCGCGGTGAACCACTCCGGCGACAGCGCGATCACAGGCGCCTTGGCCGGGGCGATCATGGGGTCCAGCTTCACGGGGCAGGACAGGATCCCGGTCCACTGGGCGAGTGGATTGATGAGTGCGAAGGTGCTCGTCAAGCTGGCCAACGACGCTGGTGAGCAATTCGCGGAGAATCCGCGGGACGACGCCGAGTGGCACCACCGGTACCCGATCACGGCGCGGCCGCCGGAAAGGGGCGCGGCACACGAGGTGCTGGTCTCGGAGCGGGAGGAGTTGTTCCTCCGGCACTGGCGGGACTTCTGGTGGAACCGCCGGGAGTTGTCCCGCGACGGTGTGGGGAACACCTTCCCGCGGCTTGCCGAGGAGGCCCTCGGTGCGGATGCCGTGGCGGCGTGGTGGACCCGCGTTCGCGAGGGGACCGAGGTCAGGTGGTCGCGGCGGTTCCCCAAGCACGCCGGGACGTTGGCCTCGCAGGTGGAGCGTGCGGTGCCCGGGTTGGTGTTGGGTGCCGCGGTCGGTGATGCGGTCGGGTGGCGTGCTTGCGGTGCGGACGCCGGTTCCGGCCAGGTGACCGCCGCTACTCAGCTCATGGCGTTCGCCGTGGAGGGGTTGATCGGGGCTCGGGTGAGCCTGCGCTCGTCGGGATGGCCGGACCGCAACGAGGTCCTGCCGTGCACGTTCCTCGGTTACCAGGTGTGGATGCACGCGCAGGGGCGTGAGTGGTCGGAGATCATGACCGGGCGGCACGCCGGCACGTTCCCGCAGCCGGTCGGCTGGTTGTCACGTCGCCCGGAGTTGCGGTTCGTCCGCGCGCCCGACGAGCGGATCGCCGACGAGATGCGGGAGTTCTCGGAGAAGACGGGGCGGGTACCGGCCGACGCGCAGACCGACTCCCGGTCCTGCGGTCCGCTCATGAGCGCGCTGCCGCTCTCGATCTGGTGCACCGATCCCGACGAGCTCGTCACCTTGGCGACCCGGAACACCGCCATGACGCACGGGCCGGTGGTGCGGGCTGCTTCGGCCGCCCTCGCCGTGCTGTGCAACGGCTTGGTGCGCGAGCGGGCGCTGCCGGACGCGGTCGCCGCAGCGGTCGACGCGGTGCGCGCGCTGGACGGTGCGAGCCCGGTTCTCGGCGCGTTGGAGGCGGCGCTGGCCTTGTCCCGCGGCTCCGCGTCCGACGAACAGGTGCGGGCCGCTTTCCCGCGCGCCGCCGAGGCGGATCAGGCCGTGGGCGCGGCGGTGTGCGTGGCGTTGCTGCACCAGGACGACGCCGGGGCCGCCCTGCGTGCGGCCGCCGGTGGGGGCTCCTGGGTGGCGGCGATCTGCGGCGCGCTGCTGGGGATCGGGCGCGGCGTCGAGGCGTTGCCCGCCGCGGAGGTGGCCGCGTTGGACGTGCGGGAGGTCCTCGAGCAGCTCGCCCGCGACGCCGTGGTCGAGTTCGGGAGCGCGGACGACCCGGACGATCCTGAATGGTTTTCGCGTTACGGTCACGGTCTTGGGGACTGAGGGGGAATCGTGGAGCTAGGGGACGAACGCGTGCTCCGCGTGGAGGTCAGTCCGGACGAGGCGGGCGTGCTCGAGGCCTTCCGGGAGCTGATCGGCGATCCGACTCGGCAGCACCGGGAGGACGTCGGCTTCCTGCGCCTGTTCGGCGGGCCGTGCGAGCCCAGCGCGCCCCGGGACGACCGCCGGATGCCGTTCGGCCTGAACTGGCCGGAAGCGGCGATCGGGCTGCGCGGCCTGTTCCTGGGAGGATTGATCGGGGACGCGTTCGCCACCACCGTCGAGGGCTCCTCGCTCGACGCGCTGCTGCGCTCGTTCGCCGCGGGCGGCCTCGCGACGACCCGGATCGGGGCCACCAGCGCTTCCGGTCGCCGCTCCCTGCTGTTCGCCGAAGCGATGGTGCGCGGGCACGTGGCCCGTCGGCGCGGCGGGTGCGACCTCCAGGAGCTGTTGGACGACACCGATCGGCGCGCGCTGCGGGTGGAACGTCGCCAAGCCACCGCGGCGACCGACGGATGGCTGGCCGCCGATCCGGACGTGCTGGCGCCGCACCCGGTCGACCCGGCGTTCCTCGCGGACTGCCAGGCGAAGCTCGCCGGGCGGACTTCGCCCGCGAAGAGCTCCGCGACGAACGTGCTCACCCACGCGGGGATGCTCGCGTTGGCGTGGGACAACGCGGTCGATCCGCGCCCTCCGGAACTCCTGGTCGGCTTCGGCGAGCTGCTCGCCGAGCGGACCCATGCCGCGGCGGAGGAAGCCCTCGCCTGCGGTGCGCTGGCGGCGCTGGTCCGCCAAGGGGAGACGCAGCACCCGTTCTCCCGCATCGTCGGGATGCTCGACTTCCTGATGAAGGCCTACCCGGGACGGGAACCCGTCGTCACCGCGATGCACCGCGCTGTCGAACTCGAGTCGGAGCACCGGGCGGACCCGGCGCGGGGCGTCGCGGCGCTCGTCGAACTGGTCGACCCGGCCACCGCCCTCGGCGCGCTGGTCATCGGCACCTTCGCCGCGGACCACGCGTTGGGGCAGCGCTCCGTCGACCGCTTCTCCGCGGCGATGGCGCTGTCCGTGCTGCACGACGGCGATCGCCGGGCGAGCGCGATGGTGTGCGGCCAGCTCATCGGGATGTTCGCCGGGCCCGGCGTGCTCCCGCGGCCGTGGCTCGACCAGCTCGACCTGCGGGACGTCGCTGCTTGCCTGACCGAGGACGTCCTCGCCGAACTCGGCCCCGAACCGCCGAGGACCGAGGAGTGGTACCACCGGTATCCGCTGCCGGGGGAGGTCGTCGAGGAGCCCGCGGTGTTGCCGCGCGAGGTTCGGGTGGTCGTCGAGCGGTTGCGCGGGGCCGCTGCCGCCGATTCCGGGGCGGGGCGGAGCCCGTGGGACCTGGCGTTGGTGCGGCGGGCGTTCGGGCGCAGCGGTGATGGGTTCTGCGAGCCGGTGAAGGGTTCCGCGCCGCGCCTCGGTGATGTGGCGCTGGTGCACGGCGTCCGCGCGCACTTCGGGGCTTCGGTGCGGGCCGCTGCCGCCGCCGACCGGCTCGCCCGGGGTGGGGCGGGGACGTCCGCGCCGGTGGGGATGCTGGTGTTCTGCCTGGACGCGCTGGTGCGCGCGGAGACGCGGCAGCGGACCGAGGGGATCGTCGATCCGCGCGGCACGGCGCTGTTCGGGCTGCTGCGCTGGCGGCACGCGCTGGGCGTGCCGTGGGAGCGGGTCGCTCCCGGCGCTGCGGAGCCGGGCGGGTGGCTGCCGTCCCGGGCGGTCGCTCCCGGTGATCCCGATCCGGTGTGCGAAGGGGCCTTGGCCGAGTTCGCCGCGGGCGGCGGGACGCTGCGGCGGCCCGTGAACCGCGCCCGCTCCTCCTCGGCGATGCTGCGCGCGCTCGGCCTGGCGACCTGGTCCGACGAGCCCGGCGAGGTGTTCGCGCAGGCGGTGGCGAATGCGCTGCTCACCCACGGCCACCCGGACGCCTTCCTGAGCGCGGGGGCGTTCGGCACCACCGCGCAGGTGCTGCTCGCCGGCGGGGACCTCGACGACGCGGTCGCCGTCGTGGCCGACGAGCTGAGCAGCTGGCCCGGGCACGAGGACGTCCGCCGGGCGCTCGACGGCACCGCACCGCACGGCGACGGCGCCGCCCCGGACGTGCTCGCGGTGGCGCTCGGCGCGGCGCGGGAGCGGTTCGACGACGCCGAGGCCGCCGTCCGGCGGGCGATCGAGCTGAACCCGGCCGCCGCGCCCCTGGTGGGTGCGATGCTGGCCGCGAGCCGGGGCGAGCCGGACGGGTGGCGCGTGGACGCGTCCCTGCGCGACGTGCTCGACCGGCTGACCGCCGACGTCGTCGCGACCCGCGTCGGCTCGCCCGACCGGCGCTGGGACCAGAGCTGGGTCGCCGACTACCCGGCGACGTGAACGAAGGTGGGGGGAATGGACCGGCAGGCAGACCAGCGGCGATTGCTCCGGGCGTGGGAGGAGATCACCGCGCGTCCGGCACTGCTGCCGCTGACCTGGTTCCAGCACGTCGACGAGGTCGACCGGAACGCGGCGGCCCGGGAGGCGTTCCGGCCCGGCGGTGCACCGGCCGGGCCCGCCCCGCGCGAGCAGTGGGACCGGACTCGCTGGGGCCGGGCGCTGGGGCTGCTCGTCGGCGGCGCCGTCGGTGACGCGCTCGGCTCGCTGGGCCCGGCGCCGCCGCCGGAACTGCTGGACGCCGTGCGGGCTCGTCGCGGTGCGTGGATGGGGGCGGGCGAGGGCTTCGGCGCGGTGCTGGCCGCCGCCCGGTCGGCCGTCGGGGGCGAGGCCCCGACGGCCGGGGCGCTGGTCGCGGCGGTGCCGGTGGCGCTGGCCGGGGCGGGGCTCCCGGAGGAGGTGTTCCGCCGGGCGCTGGCCGCCGCGCGGCCGTGGGGCGAGGACGCCGCGAGCAGCGCCGTGCTGGCCGTGGCGCTGGCGAGCGCGCTCGCCGACGGCGGCACCAACCTGGCGCGGCTGACCCGGGCGCTGCTCGCCGAGGAGCACGTGGACGGCGGCCTCCGCGACCGCCTCGACGCGCTGGCCGAGATCGGTCGCCGCTGGGACGCGTGGTCGCTGGACGACGCCCTCGCGCGGCTCGGCGACGGGACGTCCCGGGCCGAGGTCGTGACCCGGGCGCTGCTGCTCGCCCACCGGGTGCCCAACGGCGGTCGCGCCGTGCTGCACGCCGCGTCCCTCGGCGGACCCGACGCGCTGATCTGCGGGCTGCTCGCCGGTGCCCGCGCCGGATCCGGCACCTTCCCGCACCTGTGGCGCCGCGCGCTCGCCCGCGGGGCCGACGTCGAGGCGGTGGCCGCCGACCTGTTCGCCGCCTTCGGCCCCGACGGTCCCCGGCCGGCGGAACCGGTGCCGAGCGCGCCGGAACCCGAGCAGGGGACGCAAGGAGCAGCACCGCAGCCGGAGGGGGATGTGAGTCAACCGCAGGGTACGGCGAAGACCGCGCTGGAGCAGGCGATCGAGCGCTGCGTGGCGGAAGGGGGACCGCTGGACGAGGTGTACCGCGAGTTCCTGGCCGCTCCGCTGCACGTGCTCTGCGGCCCCGGGTCGACGTCCCCCGCGCTGTTCCAGGTCCCGGACCGGTCGCGCGAGCAGATCTGGGTCTGCACCCAGGAGGACTCCGCTCCGGACTTGGGCGCGGGCGAGGGCATGACCCCCGGCATGGCGCGGGCGAACGGGTACGAGCTGCTGCCGACGCTCGCCGAGCGCGACGTGCTCGTCATCACCCCGTCGGGGATGAGCGACATCGTGCTCGTCGGCGCCACAGCGCTGCGGCACGCGCTGCCGGAGCTCGATGACGGCCTCCGCGCCTCCGCCACCCCCGCGTCCTGGCTGCCGGTGCCCGACCGGATGTACCGGGGCGGGGCGCGGACCGACGTCCCCGGGTACGCGGTCGTCGGCGAGTTCTGGGTCGACGAATCGGGCGTGGTCACCGACCGGTACCGGCCGAACCCGGACTACCGGCCGAGCCCCGCCACCCTGGGTTTCCCGCAGCCGGAGAACGAGCTGGAGAAGATTCTGCACCTGTGGGCGACCGGTCATGCGTCCGACAGGTCGATGCTCCTGGCGGTGGCGCAGTCCGAAGTCGTGTTCCTCGCGCACGAGGACGGAGTCCCGGCGGCCTTGCCGTTCGGCGGGAAGTCGGCGCTCGCGGCGGGCTCCAGCGCCAAGTACGTCCCCGACTCCGAACCGAAGGTCGGGGCCGCCGTCGCCCAGCTCAAGCGCGCCTTCGAGGACGTCGACCTGGTCATCGACGTGGGTACGCGCCACCAAGCCGACATCGGGGGAAGGTGCTCCTGCGGGCCTTCGACGAGCTCGCGGCCGAAGAAGCCCGGGCGACCAGCGCTCCGGCCCAGCCCGCTCCGCAGCAGCCCGCACCGGCCCAGCCGCCGCCGGATGCGCATGAGCGGTTCATCGGGTCGATGGTGGCCGGGGCGATGGGGGATGCCCTCGGCTACGCCGTGGAGTTCCACGACATCGGGATGATCCGGCGCGAGCACGGGGAGTCCGGGGTGACGGGGCCCGTGCTGCGGGACGGCGTGGCGGAGATATCCGACGACACGCAGATGATGTTGTTCACGTTGGAGGGGCTGATCCGGGCGCACGTGGCGCGGCGGATCGAGCCGGTGGACAACGATCCGGTGCCGGAGGTGCAGCACGCGTACCAGCGGTGGTTCCACACCCAGAACCAGCCGTGGGAGCGGGCGGCCGGGCCGTACGGGGTGCACCTGCGGGTGCCGGACGGGTGGCTGATCGGCACCGAGGGGTTGTTCCGGAACCGGGCGCCGGGGAGCACCTGCATGGCGGCGTTGGCGCGGTTCGCGCAGACGCACCAGCACGCGTCGCCGCGGCACCGGATCAACGATTCCAAGGGCTGTGGTGGGGTGATGCGGGCCGCGCCGGTGGCGGTGTGGTCGAACGATCCGGCGGAGGTGTTCCACGCGGCGGTGGGGACGGCGGCGCTGACCCACAGCCATCCGAGCGGGTACTTGTCGGCGGGTGTGCTGGCGGTGGTGGTGCACCAGTTGATCCGGGAGGTGCCGCTGCCGGAGTCGGTGCGGTTGGCGCGGGAGCTGTTGCTGCGGTGGCCGGGCCACGAGGAGCAGCTGGCGGCGCTGGACGCGGCGGTGGAACTGGCGCGGCGCGGTCCGGTCGCTCCGGAGGAGCTGACCGAGGCGCTGGGGCAGGGCTGGGTCGGCGAGGAGGCGCTGGCGATCGGGTTGTACTCGGTGCTGGCGACGGGCGATCTGCCGTCGGCGCTGCTGCTGTCGGTGAACCACTCGGGGGACTCGGATTCGACGGGGATCGTGTGCGGGAACATTGCCGGGGCGCTGTACGGGGCGCGGGCCGTTCCTGCGGAGTGGTCGGCGTCCCTGGAGCTGCGGGCAGTGGTGGAGGCGGTGGCGGGTGATGCGCTGGCCGAGTTCAGCCCCGGTGCGCCGACCGACCCGGAATGGACCCGCCGCTACCCCGCCTGGTGACCACGAGGAGACATCGCGATGACCGACGCTCAACCCGGCGTCCGGCTGACCTGGGCCGACCGATTCCGCGGCGCGATGCTCGGCGGTGCGGTCGGGGACGCCCTGGGCTCCGGCGTGCGGACCGCGACGACCGCGGAGATCCAGTCCTGGTTCGGCCCGCACGGCGTCGCCGACTACCTGCCGGTGTACGGCAGGCGCGGCGCCGTCACCGACGTGACGCAGCTCGGCGTGTTCACGCTCGAAGGGCTGCTGCGCGCGAAGGCCGCCAACCCGGGCGGCGTGGCCCTCAACGCCGCGTTCGTGCTGACCAACCACCTGCGCTGGCTGCACACCCAGGGCGTGCCGTGGGAGTTCGCGATGCGCGGCTGCCTGCCGAGCGATCCCGCGCCGAGCGGGTGGCTGCTGGAGCGGCCCGAGCTGTACTCCACCCGCAACCCCGCCGGGTTCACGCTCGCGCTGTTCGGCCGGATGGCCGACCGGTCCCCGCTGGGCCCCGACGGCCTGCTGCGCCCGGTGGCGCACGTGGACGGCCTCGCGGAGGCCGCGGCCTGGTCGGGTGCGGCGGCGGTGTGGTCGGCCGCGCCGGAGCAGGCGCACGCGGCGGGCGCGTTGATCGCCAACCTGTCCACCTCGGGCCCGAACGCGGTGGCCGCCGCCGGGCTGCACAGCGACGTGCTGGGCCAGCTCGTCCGGGGCGTCCCGCTGTGGGACGCGGTGGGCGACGCGGACCGGCAGCGGCTGGGCCGCGCGTACCCGATCCAGGGCGTGCCCGCCGACGTGCGGCGGACCGTGCACGCGGCGATGTTCGTCGGCCAGCGGGGCGCGGTGCCGATGCCGAGCGACCTCGACGTCGAGTTCGACCTCGCCGACAAGCCCGGTGAGCTCGGCATCGCGCTGGCCGCCGTGGGCAGCACCCGGACCTTCGCCGACGCGGTGCGGGTGGCCGTGAACCACTCCGGCGACAGCGCGGTCACCGGCGCGCTGGCCGGTCAGCTCGCCGGGGCGCTGCACGGCCCCACCGCCATCCCGTCGCGCTGGCTCGACGAGCTGGAGCTGCGGGAGGTCATCGAGGTCCTCTGCCAGGACGCCGCCGAGGCGTTCGCCCCGCCCCGGCCGCCGCAGTGGGCGCAGCGCTACGTGCCCGGACCGGTCGGCGGTGTCCCCGGCCTCACCGCCGGATCGCCGGGCACCGTCGAGGGCTCGGCGGAGCGGACCACCGTGCTGCCCGCGATCGGCGCCGAACCGCAGGCCCCGGAGGACGACGCCCCCACCCCGCCGCGCGGGATCGGCGCGCCGACCTTCCCGGCCCGGCGCGGCGCCGCGGACGTCGAACCCTCCAGCACCGGCCCGATCCCGCTGCCGTGGCTGGGCCGCGAACCCGCGGACGCCACCACCGTGATCCCGATCGTCGACGAGGCACCGGACGTCGCGGAACCGTCCGCCCGGGTGCCGATCGACCTCGCCCCCGAACCGGACCCCCGGCCGTCGTGGACCGAACCCCCGGCCGCGCCCGCGCCCCCGGCGGAGGACGACGGCGCGAGCGACGCACCCGGGGAAGCGGCCGGGGACGACGTCCCCGAGACGGTCGCCGCCGCGCGGGAGCCCGTCGTGCCGGTCGTGGGCTGGGACGCGGCCTCGATGCCGAGCGCACCGCCCGCTGACGAGCCCGACGAGCCCGCGCCGTCCGTGGCGCAGTGGCGGACGCCCCCTCCGGTGCGGCCGAGCCGAGCCGGGAGGAGCCCGCGCTCGCGGTGGTCGGCTGGGACCCGTCATCGCCGGTGCTGCGCGAGCCGTCCGCCGAGGACGGGCCGACCCCGGAGGGGTCCGCGCCGTCGGTGGCGGACCGGGCGCCGGGTGAGCCGTCCGCGGCGGCCGAGTCGACCCCGGAGGAGCCCGCCCGGTCGGTGGCGGACCGGGCGCGGGATGAGCCGTCCGCGGCGGCCGACGCGGAGGACTTCGCGTCGTCGGTGCCCGGCCGGGTGCCGGGTGAGCCGTTCGCGGAGGCCGGGCTGAGCGGGGAGGAGTCCGCTCGGTCGGTCGCGGACCACGTGCCGGACGTACCGTCCGTGGAGGCCGGGCCGCGCTGGGAAGAGCCCGTCCTGCCGGTGGTCGGCTGGGCGTCGGCTGAGCCGTCCCTGGAGACCGAGTCGATCTCGGAGGAGTCCGCGCCGTCGGTGGTGGACCGGATGTCGGGTGAGCCGTTCGCGGAGGTCGAGTCGACCCCGGAGGGACCCGCCCGGTCGGCGGCGGACCAGGAACCGGAGGTGCCGTCCGCGGAGGCCGGGCCGCGCTGGGCGGAGCCCGCCCGGCCGGTGGCGGACTGGGTTCCCGGTGAGCCGGTCGCCGGGTCGACTCCCGAGGAGCTGAACCGGTCGGTGGCGGAGGAACCGCGTGCCGAGGCCGAGCCGGACCACGAGCCCGCGGCGGAGCCGTCCGCCGGGGCGGACGAGCCGAGCCGGGAGGAGCCCGCGGTGCGGGCCGAGCCGGACGGGTCGACGCCGGTCCCGCCCGCCGAGCCCGCAGCGGAGCCGTCGGCCGAGGCCGAGCAGGACGTCCCGCCCGAAATGTGGCCGACGGGCGTGGCACCGGATCCGGCGGAGGAGCCCGATCCGGAGTCGCCCGCCGTCGAGCCCGAGGTCCCGGCGGAGCCGGAGCCGTCGGTCTGGTCGGCACCGGCGTCGAGCGCCGAACCCCGGCGCGCGGCGGAGTCCGACCGGTCCTGGTTCGACCCCGGCGGGGACGCCCCGGCGGAGGCCGCGGTCCCGCCGATCGCCCGCGGCGGGCACGCCAAGGCCGAGGGACCGGACGCCGGGGCGCCGTCGCTGACCGAGCGCGTGCTGGGCTGCTTCCTGGGCGGCGCGCTGGGCGATGCGCTCGGGGCGGACCTGGAGTTCCGCACCGCCGAGGAGATCGGCGCCCGGTTCGGCCCCGAGGGGCCGCGCGGGCTGCCCGAGTCCTACGGGGTGCGCGGGGCCTTCACCGACGACACCCAGATGACGCTGTTCACCGCCGAAGGGCTGATCCGGGGCAGCGCCGCCCGCCGGATGCTCGACGTCGCCGACCCGCTGCCCGAGGTCCAGCACGCCTACCAGCGCTGGCTGCACACCCAGGGCGTCGACTGGGACGCCGCCGCCGGGCCGTTCCTCGCCGAGCGCCCGGTGCCCGACGGCTGGCTCATCGAGGTCCCGGGCCTGTTCAAGACCCGCGCGCCGGGCAAGACGGTGTTCCGCGCGCTGACCCGGTTCGGCGACGGACACCCGCCGGGCTCGTTCACCGAGCCGGTCAACGACTCCAAGGGCTGCGGCGGGGTGATGCGCGCCGCGCCGGTCGCGCTGTGCTCGACGGACCCGGCCGAGGTGTTCGAGCTGGCCGCGCGCACCGCGGCGCTCACCCACGGCCACCCGGCTGGCTTCCACTCGGCCGGGGCGCTGGCGGTGATCGTCCAGCAGGCGCTGCTCGGCCGGACCCTCGACGACGGGGTGTGGCTGGCGCTGCAGGTGCTGGAGACGTGGTCGGACCACGAGGAGACCAGCGCGATGCTCAAGGCCGCCGTGGACCTCGCCGGGTCCGGGGTGCCGACCCCGCGGCAGGTCGCCGAGGTCCTCGGCGGCGGCTGGGTCGGGGAGCAGGCGCTGGCCATCGCGGTGTGCGCGGCGCTGGTCGGCGGGGAGGACGTGGCGCTGGCGCTGCGGGTCGCCGTGCACCACGACGGCGACAGCGACTCGACCGGGGCGATCTGCGGCAACATCGTCGGCGCCCTGCTCGGCGTCGGTGCGCTGCCGGTGGACTGGCTGGCCGAGCTGGAGCTGCGCGACGTGGTGGAGCAGATCGCGCTGGACTGCGTGGCGGAGTTCGGCCGGGACGCCTTCCAGCCGGGGCACTCGGCGATCGACCCGCCGACCGACGAGGACTGGCAGGAGCGGTACCCGGTGCGGCCGCAGTGGTCGGCGCCCGCGGAACCGGCCCCGGTGGCCGAGTTCCCGGCGCCCAAGCCCGCGCCGCGCCGGATCAACGGCGTCGTCTACCACGATGCGTTCGAGGGGGAGCAGCAGTGATCCTGGGCACGGTGATTCCGGGCGCGTACGGCTACAGCTCCGCCGCGGGGGAGCCGCGGCCGTTGCTGGAGATCCGGGACGGCGCGGCGGTGGTGGAAGGCGATCCGGAGCCGGACCCGCGCAACCCGGTGGTCTTCGTCGAGCAGGCCGAGCCACCGCGCCCGGTCCGCTCCCGGTTCCCGGCCCGCGCGGGCTTCGGCGAGGTCCCGGACCGCTCGGCGGCGCACGACGGGCTCGTCGAGCAGCTCACCGAGGCGGTGCGCGCGGAGCTGCCCGGCGGAGCGGTGGCGGCGGGTGTGGAATGCGTGGCGCTGGGCACCCGCATCGAGGTCACCGGCGAGGTCCACGCCGATGGCGAGGTCCACCCGTGGGTGGTGCCGCAGCAGGTCGTCGACCTGCTGCGCGCGCTGCGCGCCGTCGACCACCGGCCCGACACCGGGGCCTGGACCCGGGCCTCGCTCGTGCTCGATCCCGACGACCCCGGCCTGCGCACCGACGCCCCGCCGGTGCGGTGGAAGGCGGGGCCGCTGGAGGACCGCGACTGCTACGAGGAGCTGCGCTACTTCCCGCGGGCCGAGGCCCCGGCGTGGCTGCTCGAACCGGCCTGGCGGTACTTCTGGGAGCACCGCCACGACGAGCCGGAGCCGGAGCCGGTCCGGATGGTGCGGGTCTTCGAGGGCCGCGACGCCGGCGGTCGCCCGGTGGCGCACCGGCCCGCGCTGCCCTGGTCGGAGAAGCACCAGGTCCTCGACTACCTGCACGACGGCCAGGTGCTGCTCAGCGCACCCGGCGGCGCCGCCGACGAGCTCGACCCGGAGCAACCGCCGGTGGTGCCCAAGCAGTTCCACACCGACGGCACCTGGGTGTGGCCGCTGGCGATGGCGCACTACCTGGCGAACCACGACGTCGCGCCGCCGCGCGACTTCCTCGACCACATCCGGCACGCCGGCTACCGGGCGCCCGAGGTGGTCGCCGAGCGGGCCGCCGCCGAGGCGAAGGCGCTGGTGCTGGGCACCGAGGTGCAGGAGGCGGTCGACCCGGCCGAGGTGATGGGGCTGGCCCAGGACTTCATCGGCGTGATGGGCATGGGCCGCCGCTTCTACAGCTTCGAGGGCCCGGTGGAGGGCGGCTGGAGCATGGTGCGCGGCGCCGACGGCTGGTGGCAGGTGTTCTGCACCCACCAGGGCGAGCGGCAGCTGGAATCGCGGTTCCCCGACGTGCACCCCGCCGCCGCGCACCTGGTCGGCGCGATGGCGCTGGGCCGCCCGCAGTTCCTGCGCGACCCGGAGGAGCCGCTGGAGGACTTCGAGTGCACGATCCGGCCGCTGCCGGGGGAACCGCCGCTGGCCGCCCTCGACCGGAAGTTCGAGGTGGTGCTGCGCGCCGGGGGCGAGGTGGACCGCTTCGGGCCGCCGACCGGCAACACCGCCTTCGCGGCGGGCACCACGCTGCCGCAGCGCAGCGCACCGCCGGACCGGCAGCCGGGGGAGTACCGGCGGTACCGGGTGGTCGAGGCGCTCACCGCGGTCACCGGCACGGTCCGGCCCGACCACGGCCAGGTCGGCGGCGGCACCGCCTACGTGCTGCCGCGCTCGATGGCGGAGCTCGTCGAAGGCGGCTGGCTGGCCGAGCTCTGAGCCCGGGACCGGGTGGCGCGGGGGCGTCACTTCAGCGGTGCGCGGGCGTCCTCGCGCGCGGATCCGCGGTGCTGGGAACCCCCGCCGACCCGCGGCGCCGCGCGCCGGATCGGGTCGGCGTGGCGTTGCTCACCCGCGCCGGTCCGGGCCCCGGGACGGGTAGCATGGCGGGTGCGCCGACGGCGGGTCTTCGACGCCGGGGTGATCGAGCAGGTCAAAGGACCCCCCGTTTTGACCCTCTGAAAGTCGGCCCGGTATCTTTGTTCATCGGACCCGACACCATATCGGGTCGATCCGCATGCCCGTGCGTGGCGTGGCCGTGGCGAGCGTTGTCTCGTTCGTGGTCGCGGCTGCTCAGGCGGGACGTGTGGAACTCTCCTGAGCCCACTGGGGTCATTCCCGTTGGGACGCCACCAGCGCCGCGAGGCCGCGCCGCAAGGCCGAGGAGTGGGCGACACGCCCGACCTCGTGGTACGGGAGGGGTCCAAGTACACAGTGCCTGACAGGTGCTCGACGCCAGGGCACGCGAAGCTCGAACGAGCGCTGCTTGGACGAGTACCCAGAAGACGCGAACGCTGACAGAAAGCCGGTCCATGCCCACCATCCAGCAGCTGGTCCGTAAGGGCCGCCAGGACAAGGTCGCGAAGACCAAGACCGCGGCGCTCAAGGGGAGCCCGCAGCGGCGTGGCGTGTGCACCCGCGTGTACACCACCACCCCGAAGAAGCCCAACTCGGCACTCCGCAAGGTTGCCCGTGTCAAGCTCTCCAGCGGCATCGAGGTCACGGCCTACATCCCGGGTGAGGGGCACAACCTGCAGGAGCACTCGATCGTGCTCGTTCGCGGCGGCCGTGTGAAGGACCTCCCCGGCGTCCGCTACAAGATCATCCGCGGTTCGGCCGACACCCAGGGTGTGAAGAACCGCAAGCAGGCCCGCAGCCGGTACGGCGCGAAGAAGGAGAAGAGCTGATGCCCCGCAAGGGTCCGGCCCCGAAGCGGCCGCTGCACGCCGATCCCGTGTACGGCTCGCCGCTGGTGACGCAGCTGGTCAACAAGGTCCTCACGGACGGCAAGCGCTCGCTGGCCGAGCGGATCGTGTACGCCGCCCTGGAAGGCTGCCGGGACAAGACCGGTACCGACCCGGTCGTCACGCTCAAGCGCGCCCTGGACAACGTGAAGCCGACCCTGGAGGTCCGCAGCCGCCGCGTCGGTGGCGCGACCTACCAGGTGCCGATCGAGGTCCGGGCCGGCCGCTCCACCACCCTCGCGCTCCGCTGGCTGGTCAACTACTCCCGCGCCCGTCGGGAGAAGACGATGGTCGAGCGCTTGATGAACGAGCTGCTTGACGCGAGCAACGGCCTCGGGGCCAGCGTCAAGAAGCGCGAAGACACGCACAAGATGGCGGAGTCCAACAAGGCCTTCGCGCACTACCGCTGGTGACGTCGGGTCGGCTCCTGCCCGCCTCGGCCCACCGACTCGACGGCTTGCATCCGCTGTAGGAACGGGGAACAAACTCGTGGCACGCGACGTGCTGACAGACCTGACCAAGGTCCGCAACATCGGCATCATGGCTCACATCGATGCGGGCAAGACCACCACCACCGAGCGGATCCTGTACTACACGGGGATCACGTACAAGATCGGTGAGGTCCACGACGGCGCCGCGACGATGGACTGGATGGAAGAGGAGCAGAAGCGGGGTATCACGATCACCTCGGCTGCTACCACGACCTTCTGGGGCGACAACCAGATCAACATCATCGACACCCCCGGGCACGTCGACTTCACCGTCGAGGTGGAGCGGTCGCTGCGGGTGCTCGACGGTGCGGTCGCGGTCTTCGACGGCAAGGAAGGCGTCGAGCCGCAGTCCGAGCAGGTCTGGCGCCAGGCGGACAAGTACGAGGTCCCGCGCATCTGCTTCGTCAACAAGATGGACAAGCTCGGTGCGGACTTCTACTTCACCGTCAAGACCATCGAAGAGCGCCTCAACGCCCGCCCGCTGGTGCTGCAGCTGCCGATCGGTGCCGAGTCCGACTTCCAGGGCGTCGTCGACCTGGTCCGGATGAAGGCGCTGACCTGGCGCGGTGAGGTCAAGAAGGGCGAGGACTACGCGGTCGAGGAGATCCCGGAGGACCTCGCCGAGCTCGCCGCGACCTACCGCGAGCAGCTCGTCGAGGCCGTCGCGGAGTCCGACGAAGAGCTGATGGAGGCCTACTTCGGTGGTGAGGAGCTGACCACCGAGCAGATCAAGGACGGCATCCGCAAGCTCACCGTCAACCGCGAGGCATTCCCGGTCCTGTGCGGTACCGCGTTCAAGAACAAGGGCGTCCAGCCGATGCTGGACGCGGTGGTGGAGTACCTGCCGTCGCCGCTGGACGTGCCCGCGGTGCAGGGCATGCTGACCGACGGCGAGACCACCGCCGAGCGCAACCCGAACACCGAGGAGCCGTTCTCGGCCCTGGCGTTCAAGGTTTCGGTCCACCCGTTCTTCGGCAAGCTCACCTACGTCCGGGTCTACTCGGGCAAGATCGCCCAGGGCGCCCAGATCGTCAACTCCAGCCGGGGCCGCAAGGAGCGCATCGGGAAGCTGTTCCAGATGCACTCCAACAAGGAGAACCCGGTCGACGAGGCCCAGGCGGGGCACATCTACGCCGTGGTCGGTCTCAAGGAGACCACCACCGGTGACACGCTGTGCGACGCCCAGAACCAGATCGTCCTGGAGTCGATGACCTTCCCGGCGCCGGTCATCGAGGTGGCGATCGAGCCCAAGACCAAGGCGGACCAGGAGAAGCTCTCCACGGCGATCCAGAAGCTCGCCGAGGAGGACCCGACCTTCCAGGTCAACCAGGACGACGAGACCGGCCAGACCATCATCAAGGGGATGGGCGAGCTCCACCTGGAGGTCCTGGTCAACCGGATGAAGACCGACTTCAAGGTCGAGGCCAACATCGGCAAGCCGCAGGTCGCGTACCGGGAGACCATCCGCAAGACGGTCGAGAAGTACGAATTCACCCACAAGAAGCAGACCGGTGGTTCCGGTCAGTTCGCCCGGGTGATCATCGCGCTGGAGCCGATCGAGCAGACCTCGGAGAGCGCCACCTACGAGTTCGAGAACAAGGTGACCGGTGGCCGGGTGCCGCGGGAGTACATCCCGTCGGTGGACCAGGGCGCCCAGGACGCCATGCAGTACGGCGTGCTGGCCGGCTACCCGCTGGTCGGCGTCAAGGTGACCTTGCTCGACGGCCAGTACCACGAGGTCGACTCCTCGGAAATGGCCTTCAAGGTCGCGGGTTCGATGGCGATGAAGGAGGCCGCCGCCAAGGCGTCCCCCGCGCTCCTCGAGCCGATGATGGCGGTCGAGGTGACCACGCCCGAGGAGTACATGGGCGACGTCATCGGCGACCTGAACTCCCGCCGCGGGCAGATCCAGTCCATGGCGGAGCGCAGCGGAACCCGCGTCGTCAGCGCACTCGTCCCGCTGTCCGAGATGTTCGGGTACGTCGGCGACCTGCGTTCGCGGACGCAGGGGCGGGCGAACTACTCGATGTCCTTCGACTCCTACGCCGAGGTTCCCTCGAACGTGGCGAAGGAGATCATCGCGAAGGCGACGGGCGAGTGAGGATCCGCGCGGGGAGGGGCTGCCGTCACCGGCGGCGTCCTCGCCGCGCGGGTGCTGCGCCCTCGGGGCCACGCGCCCAACGCTGAGCAGTCGAGTCATCGCTGCGAAGGCGACCGGGGAGCAATCCCCTCAGTTCGGCGGTGGACGGGCCGCCTCCCCGACGCGGGGAGCGGCCCTTCCGCCACCTACCCGACAGGACTCCGCCTGGCACATCAAGTCGTACGGCGGAAAGTCAACAAGTCCAGGAGGACAATCCAGTGGCGAAGGCGAAGTTCGAGAGGGACAAGCCGCACGTCAACATCGGGACCATCGGTCACGTTGACCACGGCAAGACCACGCTCACCGCGGCCATCACCAAGGTGCTGCACGACAAGTACCCGGAGCTGAACCCCTTCACGCCGTTCGACGAGATCGACAAGGCGCCGGAGGAGAAGGCCCGCGGCATCACGATCCAGATCGCGCACGTGGAGTACCAGACGGAGAACCGTCACTACGCCCACGTCGACGCCCCCGGCCACGCCGACTACGTGAAGAACATGATCACGGGTGCGGCGCAGATGGACGGTGCGATCCTCGTGGTCGCGGCGACCGACGGCCCGATGCCGCAGACCCGCGAGCACGTGCTGCTCGCCCGGCAGGTCGGCGTCCCCTACATCCTGGTGGCGCTGAACAAGTCGGACATGGTCGACGACGAGGAGATCATCGAGCTCGTCGAGATGGAGGTCCGCGAGCTGCTGTCCTCGCAGGAGTTCCCGGGTGACGACGTGCCGGTGATCCGCGTCTCCGCGCTGAAGGCGCTGGAGGGCGACGAGACCTGGGCGCAGCGGATCCTGGACCTGCTCGACGCGTGCGACGCGAACATCCCGGACCCGCAGCGGGACGTCGAGAAGCCGTTCCTGATGCCGATCGAGGACGTCTTCTCGATCACCGGCCGCGGCACCGTGGTGACCGGCCGGATCGAGCGCGGTGTCATCAACGTGAACGAGGAGGTGGAGCTGGTCGGCATCAAGGACAAGTCGACCAAGACCACCGTCACGGGCATCGAGATGTTCCGCAAGCTGCTGGACAACGGCCAGGCCGGTGACAACGTCGGTCTGCTGGTCCGCGGCATCAAGCGCGAGGACGTCGAGCGCGGCCAGGTCGTCGTGAAGCCGGGCACCACCACCCCGCACACCGAGTTCGAGGCTCAGGTCTACATCCTGAACAAGGACGAGGGCGGGCGGCACACCCCGTTCTTCAACAACTACCGTCCGCAGTTCTACTTCCGGACCACCGACGTGACCGGCGTGGTGACCCTCCCCGAGGGCACCGAGATGGTCATGCCGGGCGACAACACCGAGATGTCGGTGCAGCTCATCCAGCCGATCGCGATGGAGGAAGGCCTCCGCTTCGCGATCCGCGAGGGTGGTCGCACGGTCGGCGCGGGTCGCGTCGTCAAGATCAACAAGTGAGTCGGTAAGGGGCCCGTCCCCCCTCGCGGGGACGGGCCCCTTGCGGTTCGCCGGGGGCTCCGCCGCCGGTGGACCACCCCCCGAGTGGGAGCGGCGTACCAGGTATGCCATCCTGTACGGGTTGCTCGTTGTAGGGCGGTCGGATTCGTCCGGCCCGGCTCCGGCCCCGGTCCTCGACCGGACGGGACCCGCGCCGCCGCCCGACCCGGCTTGAGTTCATCTCGCGTCGGGCCAGGGTCCGGCCGCACTGCTGCGAGAGCCTCCACGCCCTGAGTTCGGGTCAGGAACGCCTACCGCGCTCCTGCCGCCGCCGGTGGTTCCCGGTGGTGCGCCGAACGGGGTGGCACAAGAAGGTGTACGGGCCTCGGCCCATCTCGGCGGCGACGTTCGCCGGGACCGGTGCGCGGTAGCAGGGCGACACGCCCGACCGCGGGTACCGGGCACCAGATACCTGAACAGGGGCGGACGAGGGCTGTGGTGCTCTCCGGCCGGGTTTCCGGCGCTGAGAGCGGCCACACGGCTGAGGCCGCGTGGGCATGCCGTCCGGCGAGGACGTGCGAGCCCGCTCCCACAACGAAACCGCGGCACGAGACTAGAGGAACGGCAAGCCACCATGGCGGGACAGAAGATCCGCATCCGGCTCAAGGCCTACGACCACGAGGCGATCGACGCGTCTGCGCGCAAGATCGTCGAGACCGTGACGCGCACCGGCGCTCGGGTCGTCGGGCCGGTGCCGCTGCCCACGGAGAAGAACGTCTACTGCGTCATCCGCTCCCCGCACAAGTACAAGGACTCGCGGGAGCACTTCGAGATGCGGACGCACAAGCGCCTCATCGACATCCTCGAGCCGACGCCGAAGACGGTGGACGCGCTGATGCGCATCGACCTGCCGGCCAGCGTCGACGTGAACATCCAGTAGGCGGAGAGATCGAGACTCATGTCTGACAGGCAGATCAAGGGGATTCTGGGCACCAAGCTCGGCATGACCCAGGTCTTCGACGACAACAACCGGGTCGTGCCGGTGACCGTCGTGCAGGCCGGGCCGAACGTGGTCACCCAGATCCGCACCCCGGAGAAGGACGGCTACGCGGCCGTGCAGCTCGCGTTCGGCGCCATCGACCCGCGCAAGGTGAACAAGCCCAAGGGCGGCCACTTCACCAAGGCCGGCGTCACCCCGCGCCGCCACCTGGTCGAGCTGCGCACCACCGACGCCGGTGAGTACGAGGCAGGCCAGGAGATCACCGCCGAGCTGTTCGAGGCCGGCGCGGTGGTCGACGTGGTCGGCACCAGCAAGGGCAAGGGCTTCGCGGGCACCATCAAGCGGCACGGCTTCAGCCGCCAGGGCGAGAGCCACGGTACGCAGGCCGTGCACCGCAAGCCGGGTTCCATCGGCGGCTGCGCCACCCCGGGCCGGGTGTTCAAGGGCATGCGGATGGCCGGCCGGATGGGTTCGGCCCGCGTCACCACCCAGAACCTCAAGGTTCACAAGGTGGAGGGCGAGACCGGCCTGCTGCTGATCAAGGGCGCCATTCCGGGTCCCAAGGGCGGACTGGTGCTGGTGAAGAGTCCCGCGAAGGGTGGTGCGTGATGAGCTTGACGCTCGACGTCCGTACCCCGGACGGCAAGACCGACGGCACGGTCGAGCTGCCCGCCGAGATCTTCGACGCGAAGGCCAACGTGGCCCTGCTGCACCAGGTCGTGGTGGCCCAGCTCGCCGCCGCGCGCCAGGGCACGCACGCGACCAAGACCCGCGGTCAGGTCTCCGGCGGCGGCAAGAAGCCGTACCGGCAGAAGGGCACCGGCAACGCCCGGCAGGGCTCGATCCGGGCCCCGCAGTTCGCCGGTGGTGGCACCGTGCACGGGCCGCAGCCGCGCGACTACACGCAGCGGACCCCGAAGAAGATGAAGCTCGCCGCGCTGCGCGGTGCGCTGTCCGACCGGGTGCGCGCGGGCCAGCTGCACGTCGTCACCCACGTGGTCGGCGCGGAGCAGCCGTCCACCAAGCAGGCCAAGACGGCGCTGCGCACCTGGACCGAGGCCAAGCGGGTGCTGGTCGTGCTCGACCGCTACGAGGAGGAGAACTCCTGGTTGAGCCTGCGGAACCTGCAGCACGTGCACCTGATCGACCCGAGCCAGCTCAACACCTACGACGTGCTGGTCAACGACGACGTGGTGTTCAGCAAGGCCGCCTACGAGCGGTTCGTGGCGGGCCCGGCGAAGGGCCGTTCGGTCAAGGCCGCCGCGTCTTCGGCAGAGGAGGCAGAGCAGTGAGCGCCGACCCGCGGGACATCATCCTCGCGCCGGTGATCTCCGAGAAGAGCTACGGGCTCCTCGAGGAGGGCCAGTACACCTTCCTGGTCCGCCCCGGCTCGAACAAGACCGAGATCAAGATCGCTGTCGAGAAGATCTTCGACGTCAAGGTCACCAACGTCAACACGATCAACCGCCCCGGCAAGCGCAAGCGGTCCCGCACGGGATACGGCAAGCGCAAGGACACCAAGCGGGCGATCGTCACCCTGTCGCCGGAGAGCAAGCCGATCGAGATCTTCGGCGGAACGGCCTCCTGACCGGAAGCTGATGAGGACGAGGTTGCGTTAGAGATGGGCATTCGCAAGTACAAGCCGACGACGCCGGGCCGTCGCGGCTCCAGCGTGTCCGACTTCGCCGAGATCACCCGGTCGGAGCCGGAGAAGTCGTTGCTGCGCCCGCGCCCCAACCGCGCGGGGCGCAACGCGCAGGGCAAGATCACGACGCGGCACAAGGGTGGCGGTCACAAGCGGATGTACCGCGTGATCGACTTCCGCCGCAACGACAAGGACGGTGTGCCGGCCAAGGTCGCGCACATCGAGTACGACCCCAACCGCAGTGCGCGGATCGCGCTGCTGCACTACCGGGACGGCGAGAAGCGCTACATCATCGCCCCGAACGGTGTGAAGCAGGGCGCCATCCTGGAGAGCGGGGTGCGCGCGGACATCAAGGCGGGCAACAACCTGCCGCTGCGCAACATCCCGACCGGCACCGTGGTGCACGCGATCGAGCTCCGCCCCGGCGGCGGCGCCAAGATCGCGCGCTCGGCGGGCGCCCGGGTGCAGCTCGTGGCCAAGGACGGCCCGTACGCCCAGCTGCGGATGCCTTCGGGCGAGATCCGCAACGTGGACGCCCGGTGCCGCGCCACGGTCGGCGAGGTCGGCAACTCGGAGCACGCCAACATCAACTGGGGCAAGGCCGGCCGGATGCGGTGGAAGGGCAAGCGCCCGACCGTCCGCGGTGTCGTCATGAACCCGGTCGACCACCCGCACGGTGGTGGTGAGGGCAAGACCTCCGGTGGTCGCCACCCGGTCAACCCCAAGGGCAGGCCCGAAGGCCGCACCCGCCTCCGCAAGGAAAGCGACAAGCTCATCGTCCGCCGTCGCCGGACCGGCAAGAAGCGCTGAGCAGGGAGGTAAGAACGCATGCCACGCAGCCTGAAGAAGGGCCCGTTCGTGGACGACCACCTGCTCAAGAAGGTGGACGCGCTCAACGAGTCGGGCAAGAAGACGGTGATCAAGACCTGGTCGCGCCGGTCGACGATCATCCCGGACATGATCGGGCACACCCTCGCGGTGCACGACGGCCGGAAGCACATCCCGGTGTTCGTCTCGGAGTCGATGGTCGGGCACAAGCTCGGCGAGTTCGCCCCGACGCGGACCTTCAAGGGACACGTCAAGGATGACCGGAAGTCGCGGCGCCGCTGAGCGGGTCTGTGACACGAACGAGTAAGAGCAAGGGGTAGCAGGATGACAGCCCGTTCCGACGACGCTGCCGCGGAGGAGAACCCGCGCGCAGTGGCGCGGGCCCGGTTCGTCCGCGTGTCGCCGATGAAGGCGCGGCGCGTGGTCGAGCTCATCAAGGGCCGCAGTGCCGCCGACGCCCTGGCCGTGCTCCAGTTCGCGCCGCAGACCGCCAGCGGTCCGGTGTCGAAGGTGCTCGCCAGCGCGATGGCCAACGCCGAGAACAACCTCTCCCTCGACCCGGAGACGTTGTTCGTCGCCCACGCCTACGTGGACGAGGGTCCGACCCTGAAGCGGTTCCGGCCGCGCGCCCAGGGCCGTGCCTACCGCATCCGCAAGCGGACCAGCCACATCACCGTCGAGGTGGAGTCGCGGCCGCAGGCGGCCAGCAAGTCCCGAAAGAGCCAGAAGGGGAGTGCCCGGTAGTGGGTCAGAAGATCAACCCGCACGGCTTCCGACTCGGCATCACCACGGACTGGAAGTCTCGCTGGTACGCCGACAAGCAGTACTCGGAATACGTGGCGGAGGACGTCAAGATCCGCCGTCAGCTCTCCCGCGGCATGGAGCGCGCCGGGATCGCCAAGGTGGAGATCGAGCGCACCCGTGAGCGGGTGCGGGTGGACATCCACACCGCTCGGCCGGGCATCGTCATCGGCCGCCGCGGCGCCGAGGCGGACCGCATCCGCGGTGCCCTGGAGAAGCTGACCGGCAAGCAGGTCCAGCTCAACATCCTCGAGGTCAAGAACCCCGAGGCGGACGCCCAGCTCGTCGCGCAGGGCGTGGCGGAGCAGCTGTCCAACCGCGTGTCCTTCCGGCGCGCGATGCGCAAGGCCATCCAGTCGGCCATGCGTTCGTCGCAGGTCAAGGGCATCCGGGTGCAGTGCTCGGGTCGCCTCGGCGGTGCGGAGATGTCGCGCACCGAGTTCTACCGCGAGGGTCGCGTCCCGCTGCACACGCTGCGCGCGGACATCGACTACGGCTTCTTCGAGTCCCGCACCACCTTCGGGCGCATCGGCGTCAAGGTGTGGATCTACAAGGGCGAGCTGGTCGGCGGCCTGAAGCAGAAGCAGCAGGAGTCCGAGGTCCGTCCCCCGCGCGGTGGTGAGCGCGGTGGTGGTCGTCCGGAGCGCGGCGGTCGCCGCCGGGCCGGAGGGGACCGCGGCAAGGGCTCGGCCCAGTCCCCGGAGCAGGCGCAGACCGCAGGTGATGTGGCCGCCGCCAACGCTCCGGCCGTCGCTGAGCCGCAGTCCGAAGAGAAGACGGAGGGCTGACACGTGCTCGTCCCACGCAGGGTGAAGTGGCGCAAGAGCCACGCGCCGAAGCGCTCGGGCATGGCCAAGGGCGGCACTCGGATCAACTTCGGCGAGTACGGGATCCAGGCCGTTGAGCACGGCTACGTGACCAACCGCCAGATCGAGTCGGCCCGTATCGCCATCACCCGGCACGTCAAGCGCGGCGGCAAGGTCTGGATCAACATCTTCCCGGACCGCCCGCTGACCAAGAAGCCGGCCGAAACCCGTCAGGGTTCCGGTAAGGGTTCGCCGGAGTCCTGGGTCGCCAACGTCAAGCCCGGTCGCGTCATGTTCGAGTTGACCTTCCCGAACAGGAAGACCGCGATCGAGGCGCTGACCCGCGCGTCCCACAAGCTCCCGATGAAGTGCAAGATCGTGTCCCGCGAGGGTGGTGACTTCTGATGGCAGCGGGTGTCACCGCGGCGGAGCTCCGGGAATTGACCGACGAGGAGCTCGTCGATCGCGTCAAGGAAGCCAAGGAGGAGCTGTTCAACCTCCGCTTCCAGATGGCCACCGGGCAGCTCCAGAACAACCGGCGGCTGCGCGTGGTCCGCAAGGACATCGCCCGGATCTACACCATCATGCGTGAACGCGAACTGGGCCTGACGGTTACGACCGAAGGCGCCGAGGAGGGCGCGGCATGAGCGAGAAAGGACAGGGCGTGGACCGCAACCGCCGCAAGGTCCGCGAGGGGTACGTCGTCTCCGACAAGATGGACAAGACCATCGTGGTCACCCTCGAAGACCGCAAGAAGCACGCCCTCTACGGCAAGGTCATGCGTCAGACCACCAAGGTCAAGGCGCACGACGAGGCCAACACCGCCGGCATCGGCGACCGGGTCCTGCTGATGGAGACCCGGCCGCTGTCGGCCAGCAAGCGCTGGCGGCTCGTCGAGGTCGTGGAGAAGGCCAAGTAGGACGGGGACTCGGGTCCGCGCGGCTGGTTCGTGCGGGCCCGGTTCCGGTGCGCGGGCATTCGCCGGCCGGTGGGGAGCAGTCCCCGCCCGGCTGGTCCGCGCACCTGGTGTGACCGCGCGCGTCAGGTCGGAAATTTGGCGCGCCAGAGTGTGCCCGGGCGGAGAGGTCCGGGTACTTAGGGTCAGGGAGTCAGACGTGATCCAGCAGGAGTCGCGACTTCGCATCGCCGACAACACCGGCGCCAAGGAGATCCTCACCATTCGGGTTCTCGGCGGCTCGGGTCGGCGGTACGCGGGACTCGGGGACATCATCGTGGCGACCGTGAAGGAAGCCATGCCCGGTGCCGGAGTCAAGAAGGGCGATGTGGTCAAGGCCGTCATCGTCCGGCAGAAGAAGGAACGCCGTCGTCCGGACGGTTCGTACATCCGGTTCGACGAGAACGCCGCCGTCCTGGTGAAGCCGAACGGTGAGCCGCGGGGCACCCGCATCTTCGGGCCCGTGGCCCGCGAGCTGCGCGACAAGAAGTTCATGAAGATCATCTCGCTCGCGCCGGAGGTGTTGTGATGAAGATCAAGAAGGGCGACTCGGTCGTCGTCATCTCCGGCAAGGACAAGGGCGCCAAGGGCAAGGTCATCCAGGCCTTCCCGAAGGAGCAGCGGGTCCTCGTCGAGGGCGTCAACCGGATCAAGAAGCACACCAAGGTGTCCCGGACCGAGCGCGGTGCCCAGTCCGGTGGGATCGTCACGCAGGAAGCTCCGATCCACGTCAGCAACGTGATGGTGCTGGACGCGGACGGCAAGCCCACGCGGGTCGGCTACCGCATCGGTGAGGATGGCAAGAAGGTTCGCGTTTCTCGTCGTAACGGTAAGGACATCTGATCATGACCACCGCTGAGAAGATCGTCCCGCGGCTCAAGACCCGCTACCGCGACGAGATCCGCCAGGAGATGACCGACCAGTTCGGCTACAGCAACCCGATGCTGGTGCCCGGCGTGGTCAAGGTCGTGGTGAACATGGGCGTCGGCGACGCCGCCCGGGACAGCAAGCTGATCGAGGGCGCGGTTCGCGACCTGACCATCATCACCGGCCAGCGGCCGGAGATCCGGCGGGCTCGCAAGTCCATCGCCCAGTTCAAGCTCCGCGAGGGGATGCCGATCGGCGCGCGGGTGACCCTGCGCGGCGACCGGATGTGGGAGTTCGTCGACCGCCTGGTCACGATCGCCCTGCCGCGCATCCGCGACTTCCGGGGCCTGTCGCCGAAGCAGTTCGACGGCAACGGCAACTACACGTTCGGGCTGAACGAGCAGTCGATGTTCCACGAGATCGACCCCGACAGCATCGACCGTCCCCGCGGTATGGACATCACCGTCGTGACTACGGCCACCAGCGACGAGGAAGGCCGGGCGCTGCTGCGCAAGCTGGGCTTCCCGTTCAAGGAGAACTGACGTGGCCGGCGTCGAGGGTCGAAACGAGGAGAACTGAGCCGATGGCCAAGAAGGCGCTGATCATCAAGGCCGCTCGCAAGCCCAAGTTCAAGGTGCGCGGGTACACCCGCTGCCAGAAGTGCGGGCGTCCGCGTGCGGTGTACCGCAAGTTCGGCCTGTGCCGGGTGTGCTTCCGCGACATGGCGCACGCGGGCGAGCTGCCCGGCGTGAGCAAGTCCTCCTGGTGAACGCCCGCCTGATGGGGGACTGCCGGTAACCGGTACCCTCATCAGGCGTTAGGAGTGCTTTCAGAACTGCGTGCGGAGCGGTGCGGGTGGCGGAACCTCAGTCGCCGCCTCGCTCCGGGAGCCCTTCCTCATGTACCACCACGTACACAGCGTCAGGGCTTCCTCACGAGGCGACGACTGAGAACCCGCGGCGGTGCCGGTTGCGTGCCGCACCGCAGGCGGCTCCGCCGCTTTCTGAGAGGACTTCAACCAGGGCTGATGCCCGCTCCGCGGCGAACGCCGTACTTGCACGCCCCATGACGAGGTCCGCCGTTCGCGGCGGGCGCTCCCCAGACCCCGACTTCGTCCAGGCCAGGGTCCAGACGGCCAGCCGGTGCGCCGGGTGGTACGCGGTCCGGACCCGTCGGAACCAGACGAGAAAGGTGAGTTGGTCATGACGATGACCGATCCCATCGCAGACATGCTGACGCGTCTGCGCAACGCCAATTCGGCGTTCCACGACGAGGTCGTGATGCCGCACTCGAAGCTGAAGGCGAACATCGCCGAGATCCTCAAGCGGGAGGGCTACGTGTCCGGTTCCCGCATCGAGGAGGCCGAGAAGGGCAACAACCTCGTCGTCGAGTTGAAGTTCGGCCCGAACCGCGAGCGGAGCATCGCGGGCCTGCGCCGGGTGTCCAAGCCCGGTCTGCGGGTCTACGCCAAGTCGACCAACCTGCCGAAGGTGCTCGGTGGTCTGGGCGTGGCGATCATCTCGACGTCCGGCGGTCTGATGACCGACCGGCAGGCCATGAAGAACGGCGTGGGCGGGGAAGTTCTCGCCTACGTGTGGTGAGGGAGGAGGAACGGCGCATGTCGCGCATCGGAAAGTTGCCGATCACCGTCCCCTCCGGCGTCGAGGTGACGATCGCCGGTCAGCAGGTGACGGTAAAGGGCCCCAAGGGCTCGCTGGAGCAGAACATCGCGGAGCCGATCGTCGTCGAGCACGACGAGGACGGCTCGGTGCTGGTCAAGCGGCCGGATGACGAGCGGGTGAACCGCTCGCTGCACGGGCTGTCCCGCACGCTGGTCAACAACATGGTGATCGGCGTGAGCCAGGGCTACCGCAAGGACCTGGAGATCCACGGCGTCGGTTACCGCGTACAGCTCAAGGGCGCGAACCTCGAGTTCGCCCTCGGCTACAGCCACCCGATCGTGGTCGAGCCCCCGGAAGGCATCCAGTTCGCGACCGACGGGCCGACCAAGCTCTCGGTCAGCGGCATCGACAAGCAGCTTGTCGGCGAGATCGCGGCGCGGATCCGCAAGCTGCGCCGTCCGGACCCGTACAAGGGCAAGGGTGTCCGGTACGCGGGTGAGAACATCCGCCGCAAGGTCGGAAAGACGGGTAAGTGACCATGAGCGAGAGCACAGCTACCAAGCGCAAGCCGGTGGGCAAGGACGTCTCGACCGTGCGTCGGATCTCCCGCGCCAAGCGGCACACGCGGATTCGCAAGAAGATCAGCGGCACGGCGGAGCGCCCCCGTCTCGTCGTCACCCGGTCCACGCGGCACATCGTCGCGCAGGTCATCGACGACACCCGGGGCCACACGCTCGCCTCGGCCACCAGCCTGGAGACCGACGTCCGGGCCTTCGAAGGCGACAAGAAGGCCAAGGCCACCAAGGTGGGCGAGCTGGTCGCCGCCCGGGCCAAGAACGCCGGTATCGACAAGGTCGTGTTCGACCGCGGCGGTAACGCCTACCACGGACGGGTCGCCGCACTGGCCGACGCCGCCCGTGACGGCGGTCTGGAGTTCTGACAAGTGCGCAAGAACAACGAAAGGGACGCCTGATGCCTGGACGCACTCGGCGTGAGGGCGGGGAGTCCGGCGGCAAGGACCGCCGGGACCGCCGCGACGGTGGCCGTGGCGGGGCGGCCCAAGAGAAGACCCCGCAGTTCGAACGCGTGGTGACCATCAACCGCGTCGCCAAGGTCGTCAAGGGCGGTCGGCGCTTCAGCTTCACCGCGCTGGTCGTCGTCGGTGACGGCGACGGCATGGTCGGTGTCGGCTACGGCAAGGCCAAGGAAGTTCCCGCGGCCATCGCCAAGGGCGTCGAGGAGGCTAAGAAGAACTTCTTCCGCGTCCCGCGCCTCGGCGGCACGATCACCCACCCGGTCCAGGGCGAGGACGCCGCGGGCGTCGTGCTCCTGCGTCCGGCCAGCGCCGGTACCGGTGTCATCGCCGGTGGTCCGGTGCGCGCGGTGCTGGAGTGCGCCGGTGTCCACGACGTGCTGAGCAAGTCGCTGGGCAGCGACAACCCGATCAACATCGTGCACGCCACGGTGGACGCGCTGAAGCAGCTCCAGCGTCCGGAGGAGGTCGCGGCCCGCCGCGGTCTGCCCCTGGAGGACGTCGCCCCGGCGTTCGTGCTGCGCGCCCGCGCGGGTCAGGGGGCCTGATCGCGATGGCACAGCTGAAGATCACGCAGGTCCGCGGTCTGGTCGGCACCAAGCAGAACCAGCGGGACAGCATGCGCACGCTCGGGCTCCACAAGATCCGCCAGACCGTCGTGCGTCCGGACGCCCCGGAGGTCCGCGGCCTGGTCAACACCGTTCGCCACCTGGTGACGGTCGAGGAGGTCGACTGACATGGTCATCAAGATTCACGACCTGCGGCCGGCCCCTGGCGCCAAGCGCGACAAGATCCGCGTCGGTCGCGGTGAGGCGTCCAAGGGCAAGACCGCCGGTCGCGGTACCAAGGGAACCAAGGCCCGCAAGAACGTGTCGCCGCGCTTCGAGGGTGGGCAGATGCCCATCCAGATGCGGCTGCCGAAGCTGCGGGGCTTCAAGAACCGGTTCCGCGTCGAGTACCAGGGCGTCAACGTCGGCAAGCTGGCGAAGGCCTTCCCGCAGGGCGGCACCGTCGGCATGGACGAGCTGGTCGGCGCCGGCCTGGTGAAGCGCAACGAGCTGGTGAAGATCCTCGGCGACGGGGACCTCGAGGGCATCAAGCTGGAGGTGAGCGCCCACGCGTTCACCGGCAGCGCCCAGGAGAAGATCAACGCCGCCGGCGGTTCGGCCACCAAGCTGGAACGCTGAGACAGCACGAGAGGAGCCGGCCGGTCCACCCAGGACCGGTCGGCTCTTTTTCTTTCTCCCGAGGACCAGCCACCCGCACCACCAGCACCCCCGGGACCGCGCGACCCCCGGGACCGCCCACACCCGGACGTGGAGTGAGTGAGGGGCACCCTTGCCCGAGTAAGGACCGCTTTCAAAATGATCTGCGTGGCGGTGCGGGTGGCGGAACCTCAGCGGTCCCCTCGCTGCGCCGATCGCCTCCTGCTGTACCCACGACGTACACGGCGTCGGCGCTGTCCTCGCAAGAAGACCGCTGAGAACCCGCGGCGGTGCGAGCTGACGGCCGCACCGCATGCGGCTCCGCCGCATTCCGAAACGATCCCTAACTGGGACAAGGGTGCCCCTCACTCACGTCACCAACGGGTGAGGCCCCTGGCGGGTTCGGCCGGAATCCGGGGCGCGGTCGGCCGGAGGCCGGGCGGGAGTCCGGTGCGGGGTGGGCGGTGCCGGGGTCGTCGGGCGGGTGCGGTCCGCCGGTGGGGTCGTGCGGGAGTCGTCCGGTTGCCGGGTTCGGTTGCGCCGGTGGGGGTTTCGGGCGCGCGGTGGTTGCGGCGGAGGGTCGGGCGTGCACTGACCGTGGTTCTCGTCGGTGATCCTTCGGTCGCTGATTGTGCACGTGTCGGCGCCTGCTAGAGTCGCCCCGGCGGCACCTGCCAACCGGCGGTGCTGCGATGCTTTTACCGCCGCGCCGGCCTGCCAGCCGGCCACCGTCCCGGCCGGTTCCCACCGGCTCGCGTACAGGAGGTTCGCGTGCTCGGCGCCTTCCGCTCGGCTCTGACGACGCCGGACCTGCGGCGCAAGATCCTGTTCACCCTGGGCATGGTCGTGCTGTACCGGGTCGGGGCGACGATTCCGTCCCCCGGGGTCTCGTACCCGAACATCCAGCAGTGCATCCAGCAGATCGAGGGCGGCGATTCGCAGAGCGTCTACTCGCTGCTGAACCTGTTCAGCGGTGGTGCGCTGCTCCAGCTCTCGGTGCTGTCGCTGGGGATCATGCCCTACATCACCGCGAGCATCATCATCCAGTTGCTCCAGGTGGTCATCCCCAGGTTCGAGCAGCTCAAGAAGGAAGGCCAGTCCGGCCAGACCAAGCTCACCCAGTACACCCGGTACCTGACCATCGCGCTCGCGGTGCTGCAGGCGACCGGCATCGTGGCGCTGGCGGTGCGCGGGCAGCTCTTCCAGGGCTGCACGGTCGAGGTCATCCCGGACGACTCGATCCTGAACCTCATCGTCATCGTCGTCACGATGACCGCCGGTGCGGCGCTGCTGATGTGGATGGGCGAGCTGATCACCGAGCGCGGTGTCGGCAACGGCATGTCGCTGCTGATCTTCGTGTCCATCGCGGCCCGCATCCCGGCCGAGGGCGGCGCGATCCTGAACTCCCACGGCCCGATCGTCTTCACCGTGGTCTGCGCCTTCGCCGTGGCGATCATCGCCACCGTGGTGTTCATCGAGCAGGCCCAGCGCCGGATCCCGGTGCAGTACGCCAAGCGGATGATCGGGCGCCGGATGTACGGCGGCACCTCCACCTACCTGCCGCTGAAGGTGAACCAGGCGGGTGTGATCCCGGTCATCTTCGGTTCCTCGCTGCTGTACCTGCCGCAGCTCCTCGGCCAGCTCACGGGCAACGCCGACAGCTGGTGGAGCCGGTTCATCCAGAACCACATCGTCGATCCGTCGAGCTGGGTGCACATCCTGCTCTACATGGCGTTGATCATCTTCTTCGCCTACTTCTACGTGTCGATCACGTTCAACCCGGAGGAGCGGGCGGACGACATGAAGAAGTTCGGCGGGTTCATCCCGGGCATCCGCCCGGGGCGGCCGACCGCCGAGTACCTCAGCTTCGTGCTCTCCCGCATCACCCTGCCCGGGTCGCTGTACCTGGGCATCATCGCGATCCTCCCGAACTTCTTCCTCGGCCTCACCGGCAGCGGGCAGAACCAGAACTTCCCGTTCGGCGGTACGGCCGTGCTGATCATGGTCAACGTCGGTCTCGACACCGTGAAGCAGATCGAGAGCCAGTTGACCCAGCGGAAGTACGAAGGTTTCCTTCGGTAGTTGACCAGCGCGTCCCCTCCGGGGCGCGGGTCGCCGAGGGCCTCGCCCGTCGGGATCCGGTGTGCCATGCGTATCGTGGGAACACGTGCCGGTCCCCGGGGAGGTGGGGCGGTACGCGGTGCGCTCGTCGGCAAGGCGGCGTGCGAACGGATGATTCGGAGGCAGACCGTTGGTGCGATTGGTTCTCGTCGGCCCGCCCGGAGCGGGCAAGGGCACCCAGGCGGCCGTGCTGAGCGAACAGCTCGCGGTACCGCACATCTCCACCGGAGATCTGTTCCGCGCGAACATCGGCAACTCGACGCCGCTGGGCCAGAAGGCGCAGAGCTTCATGGACGCCGGTGAGCTCGTCCCCGACGAGGTGACCAACGAGATGGTCCGCGAGCGGCTGGCGGAGTCCGACGCCCAGCAGGGCTTCCTGCTGGACGGCTACCCGCGCAACACGGCGCAGGCCGACGTCCTCGCCGACATCCTGGCCGAGAACGGCACCGAGCTGGGCGCCGTGCTCAGCTTCGACGTGCCGGAGGAGGAGCTGGTCCGGCGGATGCTGGCCCGCGGCCGTTCGGACGACACCGAGGACGTCATCCGGCGCAGGCTGGCGGTGTACCGCTCGGAGACCGAGCCGCTGCTCCAGCACTACGGCGAGAAGGTCATCACCATCGACGCCGTCGGCTCCGTCGAGGAGATCACCGCGCGGGCGCTGGACGCGCTCGGCGCCCGGAGCTGAACCCGACGTCGGGGCGGGTGCGCACCGCCTCGACGTCCCATCGAACCCACCTGCGGAGGGGCGGCAGTGTTGCGTCGAGGCAAGGGCATCGAGCTCAAGTCGGCCGGTGAGATCCAGGCGATGCGGGCGGCGGGCCTGGTCGTGGCGCGCGCGCTCGGCGCGGTGCGGGCGCACGCCGCGCCCGGGGTGAGCACCGGTGAGCTCGACGAGGTCGCCGACCAGGTGATCCGGGACGCGGGCGCGGTGCCGTCGTTCAAGGGCTACCACGGGTTCCCGGCGTCGATCTGCGCCTCGGTGAACGAGAAGGTCGTGCACGGCATCCCGTCGCGCACCGAGGTGCTGGCCGAGGGCGATCTGCTGTCGGTGGACTGCGGCGCGATCCTGGAGGGCTGGCACGGCGACTCCGCGGTGACCCTGCCGATCGGCGCGATCAGCGCGGCCGACCAGGCGCTCTCGGCGGCCACCGAGGCCGCCATGTGGGCGGGCGTCGAGCAGGTGCGGGCGGGCAACAAGCTGACCGACATCTCGCACGCCGTGGAGTCGGCGGCGCGGGCCGCGGCGGACCGCGACGGCGTGGCCTACGGGATCATCGCCGAGTACGGCGGGCACGGCATCGGCACCCAGATGCACATGGAGCCGTTCCTGCCGAACCTGGGCAAGCCGGGCAAGGGCCCGAAGCTGCGGGTCGGCATGGCGCTGGCCGTCGAGCCGATGCTCACCGGCGGGACGGCCGACACCGAGGAGCTCGACGACGAGTGGACCGTGGTCACCGCCGACGGCTCCCGGGCGTCGCACTGGGAGCACACGGTGGCCATCACCGAGGACGGCCCGTGGGTGCTCACCGCGCCGGAGTGAGCGGCCGCCGGCACGCGTAGACGCGCGCCGGCGGGACGTTGCGCCACACCGCGCTGCGCGGCAGCACCTCGTCGAACACCTCGTCGAGCGCGCCGACGAACTCGCGGGTCCGGTCGCGCCAGAGCGTCGTGAGGTACGTGACGGTGGTGAACACGCCGTTCGGGTCGAGCACCCGCGCGATCTCGTCGAGCAGGGCGCGCTGCTCCCCGGGCGGCAGCAGGGTCCACGGGAGGCTGCTGATCACCGCATCGGCGCTGCGCACCCCGGCCTCGTCGAGCAGGGTGCGCAGGTGCGCGGCATCGCCTTCGACGACCTCCAGCCAGGGCTTGGCGCGGCGCAGGTAGTCGACCATCCCGCGGTCGATCTCGACGGCGAGGTGCCGGGAGCCGTCCGGGATGCGGGACCGCAGCGCGTCGCTGAGCGGCCCGGTGCCGGGGCCGAGTTCGAGGACCGTGGGCGTCCCGGTGGACGGGACGACCTCGGCGACGGCCTCGGCGACGTAGCGGGAGGTGGGCAGGACGGCGCCGAAGGTGGCGGGTTCGCGCAGCGCGCGGGTGGCGAACGTCCGGTACTCCCGCAGCTTCGCGGCGATGCTCACGGTTTCTCCTGGGGGCGCAGCGGGCGCCGGCAGATGTAGTGCAGGATCGGTGGTGCGTTGAGCCAGGTGACGCTGGTCAGCACCTCGTCGAAGGTACCGCCCAGCAGCTCCCGGAACCGCTTGCCGCCCGCGCTGCGGCTGGCGGGCAGGTAGGTCAGCGCGGTGAACGCCCCGTGCGGCACCAGGACCTCGACGGCCTGGTCGAGGATGCGGCGCTGCCCGGCGTCGTCGATCAGCGACCACGGGATGCTGCTGATGACGGCGTCCACCCGCTCGACGCCCCGGTCGGCCAGCAGCGCGGTGAGCTCGCCCGCGTCGCCGTTGACGACCTCCAGCCAGGGTTTGTTCCGGCGCAGGTGGGTGGCGAGCTCGGCGCCGAGTTCGACGCCGAGGTGCCGGGCGCCCGGGGGCAGCCTGCGGTGGATGCCGTCGCTGAGCGAGCCGGTGCCGGGGCCGAGCTCGACGACCACCGGTTCACCCGTGGTGGGGACCACCTGGGAGACCACCGCGGCGACCGCCGGGGACGTCGGGGTGGCGGCGCCCATCATCCGGGGGTTGTGCACCGCGCTGGTCAGGAAGGTGCGGTACTCGTCGAACTTGCCGACCGCGTCCCGCACGGTCCGGCCGAGCCGCGAATCGCGGTGGTCCTGGTGGGCTGTCACGATGCTCCTCGGAGTCGGTGTGTCCGGCGCGCCTGGCCCTGCCGGGTGACGATCTCCGGCTGCGCCGGGATGACTGTGACACGTGTGGCGGGCGGTGGCTGCCGAGGGACCGGGTGCCGTGGCTCACCTCCGACCGCTGGTAGCGGTGCTGCCGGTACCAGGGCGTTGCCTGGAACCTAGTGAGGCGGCGAGCGGCGTCGCAACCGCCGTGCCGGGGGCCTCACCCGGCGGTGTTGCCGCCATGAGCTGCCCCGATGTGGAAGCCGGTTCACGCGGCGCGTACGATGGAGCCTCGGCGCATTCGTCGCGCCGGTTCGTCGTGCCTGTGCACCTCGTGGCGGCTCATCCGAGTCCGGTACCGGGGCAAACTCGTTCGTCCGGACCGTAGCGGCGTGCGTCCGCTGCTCCCGCCGGGCCTTCCGGTGCGCGCAGCGGGACTCCAAGTCCGAAAACCGTCACCGTCACGAAACGCGGAGGACATGGGCAAGAAGGACGGGGCCATTGAGGTCGAGGGTCGCGTGATCGAGCCGCTCCCCAACGCGATGTTCCGCGTCGAGTTGGAGAACGGCCACAAGGTCCTCGCACACATCAGTGGCAAGATGCGTCAGCACTACATCCGCATCCTGCCCGAGGACCGGGTCGTCGTGGAGCTCTCGCCGTACGACCTCTCCCGTGGGCGCATCGTCTACCGCTACAAGTGACCTCCACGGTGTCCGGGTCGAGCCCGGACACGCGTCCGAGCAGGAGAGCACGACCGTGAAGGTCCAGCCGAGTGTGAAGCGAATCTGCGACAAGTGCCAGGTCATCCGCCGTCATGGGCGGGTCCTGGTGATCTGCGACAACAAGCGCCACAAGCAGCGCCAGGGTTGATCGCGGCACTCGTCGCCACCGCAGTGGAAGAACTCCCCAGACCTGCGGACCCGCACGTGGGTCCGTTGACCCCCGGAGCCAGGCCGGGGCTGCCGCTCCCGCGGCAGGTGGTGGGGGAGCAAACCTGGACGACAGAAGGAGAACCTGCCTGATGGCAAGGGTTGTCGGCGTCGATCTCCCGCGCGAGAAGCGCATGGAGATCGCGCTCACCTACATCTACGGGGTCGGCCGCACGCGGGCCAAGGAGATCCTGGCGGGCACGGGCATCTCGCCCGACGTCCGTCCGAAGGAGCTCGACGACGAACAGCTCACCGCGCTGCGCGACTACATCGAGGCCAGCTACCGGGTCGAGGGCGACCTCCGCCGCGAGGTCCAGGCCGACATCCGCCGGAAGATCGAGATCGGGTGCTACCAGGGCGTGCGGCACCGCCGCCACCTCCCGGTGCACGGGCAGCGGACCAAGACCAACGCCCGCACCCGCAAGGGACCGAAGAAGACGGTCGCCGGCAAGAAGAAGGCCAAGAAGTAACCTCGCGAGGAGCTGAGCTATGCCACCGAAGGCTCGCGCCGGGGCCGTCAAGAAGGTCAGGCGCAAGGAAAAGAAGAACGTTGCTCATGGGCAGGCCCACATCAAGAGCACGTTCAACAACACGATCGTGTCGATCACCGATCCCACGGGTGCGGTGATCTCCTGGGCCTCCGCCGGCCACGTCGGGTTCAAGGGCTCCCGGAAGTCCACCCCGTTCGCCGCGCAGATGGCCGCCGAGAACGCGGCCCGCAAGGCCGCCGAGCACGGCATGAAGAAGGTCGACGTCTTCGTCAAGGGCCCGGGCTCGGGCCGCGAGACGGCGATCCGCTCGCTGCAGGCCGCCGGCCTCGAGGTCGGCACCATCCAGGACGTGACCCCGCAGCCGCACAACGGGTGCCGCCCGCCGAAGCGGCGTCGGGTCTGAGCCGCGGGAAGGAGAGTAGACACCAATGGCTCGTTACACCGGTCCCGCGACCCGCAAGTCCCGTCGTCTGAAGGTCGACCTCATCGGGGGCGACCAGGCGTTCGAGCGCCGTCCGTACCCGCCGGGGCAGCACGGTCGCGCTCGCATCAAGGAAACCGAATACCTGCTGCAGCTCCAGGAGAAGCAGAAGGCGCGCTACACCTACGGCGTGCTGGAGCGGCAGTTCCGCTCGTACTACGAGGAGGCCAACCGGCTTCCCGGCAAGACGGGTGAGAACCTGCTGCAGCTCCTGGAGTCCCGCCTGGACAACGTCGTCTACCGGTCGGGCCTGGCCCGCACCCGGCGGATGGCGCGCCAGCTCGTCAGCCACGGCCACTTCGTGGTCAACGGCAAGCGGGTCGACGTCCCGAGCTTCCAGGTCTCGAAGTGGGACATCATCGACGTCAAGCCGAAGTCGCTGGGCACCACTCCGTTCCTGATCGCCAAGGAGACCCTCGGCGAGCGGCCGGTCCCGGCCTGGCTGCAGGTCGTGCCGTCGAACCTGCGGATCCTGGTGCACCAGCGCCCGGAGCGCGCGCAGATCGACACCCCGGTCACCGAGCAGCTCATCGTCGAGCTCTACTCGAAGTGATGCTGCGCCGCCGGCGGTCGTGCGACCGCCGGCGGTCGGCGGTGGTGGCTCCGGACGCCGCCACCGGGCTCGTTCCACATCGGAACGGGCACGCCATTCCATCGGCGTCATATGGCGGGCGCCGTGAGGAAAGGAAACCGAAGTGCTCATCTCCCAGCGACCCACACTGGCCGAAGAGGTCGTGTCGGACACCCGGTCCCGGTTCGTCATCGAGCCGCTGGAGCCGGGCTTCGGCTACACCCTCGGGAACTCGCTGCGCCGGACGCTGCTCTCGTCCATCCCGGGCGCGGCGGTCACCAGCCTGCGCATCGACGGTGTGCTGCACGAGTTCACCACCATCCCGGGCGTGAAGGAGGACGTCACCGACGTCATCCTGAACCTCAAGGAGCTGGTCGTCAGCTCCGAGGAGGACGAGCCGGTCACGATGTACCTGCGCAAGCAGGGTCCGGGCGAGGTCACCGCCGCCGACATCGTGCCGCCCGCGGGCGTCACGGTGCACAACCCCGATCTGCACATCGCCACGCTGAACGCGAAGGGCAAGCTGGAGATCGAGCTCGTCGTCGAGCGCGGTCGCGGTTACGTCCCGGCGATGCAGAACAAGCAGACCGGCGCCGAGATCGGCCGCATCCCGGTCGACTCGATCTACTCGCCGGTGCTGAAGGTGACCTACAAGGTCGAGGCCACCCGGGTCGAGCAGCGCACGGACTTCGACAAGCTGATCCTCGACGTCGAGACCAAGCCGTCGATCACCGCCCGCGACGCGGTGGCCTCGGCCGGTCGGACCCTCGTCGAGCTGTTCGGGCTCGCCCGCGAGCTCAACATCGACGCCGAGGGCATCGAGATCGGCCCGTCGCCCGCCGAGGCCGACACCATCGCGGCCTACGCGATGCCGATCGAGGACCTCGACCTGACGGTGCGCTCGTACAACTGCCTCAAGCGCGAGGGCATCCACACCGTCGGCGAGCTGGTCTCGCGCAGCGAGGCCGACCTGCTGGACATCCGCAACTTCGGTGCGAAGTCCATCGACGAGGTCAAGATGAAGCTGGCCGGTCTGAGCCTGGCGCTCAAGGACAGCCCGCCCGGGTTCGACCCGTCCGCCGCCGCGGCGGAGTACCCGTCCGAGGGTTGGGCCGCCGAGCCCACCGTCGGCTCGGTGGGTCCGCTCGACGACAACGGCTTCGACGACGGTCAGGACTACGCGGAGACAGAGCAGCTTTAGGCTGTGTTGCGCGTCCGGGGTACCGGCGCGCCCTGAGAGGAGCTACCGATGCCCACCCCGACCAAGGGACCGCGCCTCGGCGGGTCGTCCGCGCACGAGCGGCTGATGCTGGCCAACCTGGCCACCGCGCTGTTCGAGCACGGCCGGATCACCACCACCGAGGCCAAGGCCAAGCGGCTGCGCCCGCTGGCCGAGCGGCTGATCACCAAGGCGAAGAAGGGCGACCTGCACAACCGTCGCGAGGTCATGAAGACCATCCGCGACAAGGACGTCGTGCACAAGCTGTTCGCCGAGATCGGGCCGTTCTTCGCGGACCGCAACGGCGGTTACACCCGCATCATCAAGACGATGCCGCGCAGGGGCGACAACGCGAAGATGGCCGTCATCGCGCTGGTGACCGAGAAGACCGCCACCGCTGAGGCGGAGGCCGCTCGGGGCACCACCTTCGCGAAGGACGAGCCGAAGGCCGAGGAGCCGGCCGCGGAGACCACCGAGGCCGCCGAGTCGACCGAGTCCGCGGAGTCCACCGAGGCCCAGGCCCCGGCCGACACCGAGGCCAAGGCCGAGGACACCGCTGCGGAGAAGAAGGACGAGTCCTGACTCCAGCTCGCGCTGACGAGCCCGCCGCCCCCACCGGGGACGGCGGGCTCGTCCGTCTTCGCCTCGAAGTGGCCTACGACGGGACCGGCTTCTCGGGTTGGGCGCGGCAACCGGGCCTGCGCACGGTGCAGGGCCTGCTGGAGGACACCCTGGCCAAGCAGCCGCCGGGCGCGGAGGTCCCCCGCTCGGTCGTGGTGGCCGGGCGGACCGACGCCGGGGTCCACGCCGAGGGCCAGGTCGTGCACGTCGACGTGGTCCCGCTCGGACCGCAGGACGGCCGCCGGGGGCTCCCGGTGGACGAGGGCGGCATCCCGGACCTGGACCGGATGCGCCACCGGTGGAACCGCATCCTGCCCGGCGACGTCCGGGTGCTCGGCGCGGCGGTGGCCCCGGAGGGCTTCGACGCCCGGTTCTCCGCGCTGCGGCGGCACTACCGCTACCAGGTCTCGGACGCGCCGTGGGGTGTCGATCCGCTGCGCCGGACCGACACCCTGGCCTGGAACCGCCCGGTGGACGTCGCCGCGCTCAACGCTGCGGCGGCGGACCTGCTGGGGCTGCACGACTTCGCCGCGTATTGCAAGGCCCGCGAGGGCGCGACCACGGTGCGCGAGTTGCAGCGCTTCGAGTGGGAGCGGGTGGACCGGCACCTGATCGTCGCGCGGGTCAGCGCGGACGCGTTCTGCCATTCGATGGTGCGCAGCCTGGTGGGCTCGCTGCTCATGGTCGGCGACGGCAGGCGCGGCACCGGCTGGCCCGCCGAACTGCTCGGCGGCACCGACCGGACCAGCGCCGTCGCCCCCGCCCACGGCCTCACCCTGGTCGGCGTCGACTACCCGGACCCGACCGAGCTCGCCGCCCGGGCCGAACGCACCAGAGCCGTCCGCACCCTCTGAACCACCCGAACGTGAACTGAGTGAGGGACACCCTCGCCCAAGTAGCTGGGGCAAGGGTGCCCCTCACTCACGTCCCGAACGGGTGAAACCGGTGGGGAAATGCGCGAACCCCGCCCTTCCCGGGGGGAGGGCGGGGTTCGCGCGGTGGTGCGCCGGGATCAGTCGCCGCGGCGGACCGGGCCGAGGATCTCCTGCTCCTTGTCCTGGGTGACCAGCCGGATCTGCGACCAGAGCATGTTGCCCAGCGCGATGGCCTGGTCGTCCTTGAGCTGGGTGAGCTGGTGCGCCTGCTGCGGGTGCAGCGTCCAGATCCGCTGGGCGAGCTGCGCCTGGTTCAGCGGGAGCCGTTGCAGCAGCACCAGATCCGCGGTGTTGGCCGCCGCGCCGCTGCTCACCTGCGGGTGCAGGTAGGGCAGCACGTAGAGCGTGGTCTGCCACGGGGCGCGCGGCGGGAACAGCTCCTGGGGCACGGCGCCGCCGTCGTGGATCACCAGCAGCGGGGTGTCCTCGGAGGACCGGGGCAGCGCGAACGGTTCGAGGCGGCGGACCTGCACCAGCGGCACCGGCTTGCCGTCGGGCGTCTGCCCGGCGGCGCGCTCCAGCATCTTCCAGGCGGCCGGGCGACCGGTGGCGATGAGCACCCAGGCACCGGTGGCCATCGCGCGCAGCGCCAGCAGCCGGGCCAGGTAGAGCCCGCCGACGCCGACCATCCTGGTGGGCTGCGGGCGCAGCACCGAGGCGGCGAGCGCGTTGCCCGCCGCGTCGGATCCGATCACCATGCCGCCGCGGTCGCCGGGCGGGCTGACCGCGTCCAGGGTCTCGGGCGTCACCAGGAATTCCGGGGCGGCGCCCTGGGCCCCGGGAACGTCGATGGTCCTGCTCCGGCTCATGCCGCACCTCCCAGCGGCACCGTCGCGGCGTAGCCCGCCAGTTGCGAGCCGCGCAGCGGGGTCAGGGTCAGGCCGAGCCGGTTGCTGATCGCCTGCAGCCGCTCGTCGGCCTTGTCGAGCTCGGCGGGGGTCCGGGCGCTGACCCGGACGAGACCGCGCAGGCCCACCTCGTTCTCCTCGCCGACCGGCGAGATGGACATCGCGATGCTGGTGGACAGCGCGCGGATGCCGCTGAGCGCGTTGAGGCTGTGGCTCATCTGGTTCGGCCAGCCGGTGATGGCGTAGCTGGAGTGGCCGACACCGCCCGCGGTGACGCCGCTCCAGCGCTCCTTGAGCCCGACCGGGCGCTGCGAACCGAGCACGCCGTGCAGCTCGGCCGAGGAGATCCCGGCCTGCAGCAGCTCGTCCGGGCCGAGCGGCCGGGTCGGGATGTTCTGCCGCTCCAGGGCGCTGCGGACCCGGGACAGGGCGCCGATCAGCGCCCGGTGCGCGCCGACGATCCCGCCGCCGCGCTCGCCGATCGCCTTGGCGCACAGCTGCGGGTCGAGGCGGACCGCGACCCAGGTGGTGCGCCGCGCGGCGGCGGCGAGCGGGCCGAGCACCTCCAGGTAGGAGTTCAGCGCCGGCGAGTTCGACGGCAGCGCGGCGCTGCCCGGGTAGCAGTGCCAGATGACCTGGATGGCGTCGAGCACCACCCCGCGGTCCTCCAGGCACGGCGCGAGCACGCCCAGCGGCAGGTTCTGCGCCGAACCCACGGTGTTGAGCAGCGACGGCGTCGGCTCGACCATGAGGACCGCGGTCCACTTGCCGTTGTGCCAGGCGAGTCCGACCGGGTTGCGGTCGTGGTCCTGGGTGCGCGCGATCACCAGGTCTTCGACGACCAGCCGCAGCAGCGCGATCCGGTGGTTCTCGTCCGGCCCGATGATCCCGTCGCCGTCCTTGTCCTCGGCGGGCTCGGACAGGTCGACGTTGGCCGGGTCGGACACCCGGGTGTGGCTGCGGCCGCGGTATTCCAGCACCAGGCCGAACCACTGGGTGAACCAGCGGCCGCGGCGGCGCAGCAGCGCGATGATCAGCGCGACCAGCGCGACGCCCGCGCTCGCCGGCCACAGCATCGGGTTGATCAGCACGAGGACCAGGCCGATGGCCAGGCCCACCTCGATGAGCACGATGTTGGCCGCTGGAATGCCGCCGAGCGTCACGCCGTTGAGGCGCCGCCGCCGTGCGCGGATCCGGGCGCGGGGCGGGTTGGCGGACGCGGGAGCTTTCGGCTGGGCCGGATGTTGTGCGGTGACGGACATCCGTTCGGTCTCTCCCCCTCGCAGGTAGGTGCGGCACACGGCGCGCGGAGTAGCGGGCCTCGGAGCAACCGCGTGACGACAATACTGATGGACTAGGTCGAACCGCACCCATTCGGCATGTCTCTGCGGCTATCCTGCGAAACCGTACCTCGGACGGGAGAGCTGTAGGCGAAGAATGGCATCAACACCCACGACCAAATCACAGGTCCAGGCATATCGCTTCGTGCTGCGCCGGATGGAATCGGCGCTGGTGCGCAAAGACGCGGTGATGCTCCACGATCCCATGGGCTCCCACAAGCGCGCGACCGTCACCGGTGTCATCCTCGCGGGCATCGGGATGATCGGCTTCCTGGTGTGGGGCCTGTTCAGCGGCAAGGGAACCGTTCCCGACCCGGGCTCGATCGTCATCGCCAAGGAGAGCGGCAGCGTCTTCGTCGTCACCTCCGACGAAGCCGCCGACAAGCGGCTGATCCCCATGATGAACATGGCTTCGGCCCGGCTGCTGGTGATGGCGCAGGGCGGCGGCGCGGGCGGCGGTCCGGCGCAGCCGACCGTCGTCAAGGAGACCGCGCTGGCCGAGGTGCCGCGCGGCTCGCTCACCGGGCTGGTCAACGCCCCGACGTTCCTGCCGGACGCCAAGAACCAGGCCACGCCGTCGTGGGCCATCTGCGACGTCGGCCAGGTCAGGGGCAACCTCAACGAGTCGATGATCGAGGGCGCGACCGAGGTCCACACCACGGTGATCGGCGGCGACGACCAGCACGGCACCGAGCTGGCCCCGGGCCAGTCCCTGTTCGTGCGGGACGAGTCCTCCGGCCAGGACTACCTGGTCTACCGGGTGGACGACCCGGGCCGGCCGAACACCGAGACGGTGAAGGCCAAGGTCGGTTCCGACGAGAACACGGTGCGCGACGTCTACGGCCTGCGGGGCGCGACGCCGCGTTCGATCAGCACCAACATGCTCAACGCGATCCCGAACGCCCCGGACCTCACCGTGCCCGAGGTGGGCGGCACGGGGCAGAGCCTGGACTACATGGGCGGTCGCTACGAGGCCGGTGACGTGGTGCGCCGCACCGTGCCGGGTCAGCCGGACCAGTTCTTCGTCCTGCTGAGCTCCGGCAAGCAGGAGATCGGCGAGGGCGCCGCGGCGGTGCTGCACGCGGACAAGAACGGCGCCCAGGACATCCCCAACGCCACCGGTGCGGTCACCGACGCGCCGCAGGCCGAGGACGCCGACCAGCTCCGGGTCGGGCAGTTCCCGATCGAGGTGCCCGAGCCGGTGTCCTTCCGGGAGTCCGACACGTCCTGCCTGAGCTGGAACAACGTCAACGGCGACCACCACATCACGGTGACCCTGAGCAAGGGCTCGCCGACCGCGAAGGCGCCGGTGGAGCTGGCCCAGGCCGACCAGGCCGGCCCGCAGGTCGACTTCTTCTACATGCCGCCGGGCAAGGCCGCCGTCATCCGCGGGGCCTCCAACGAGGCGGGCGCCGACAGCGGGCCGATCTTCCTGATCAGCGACCGCGGTGTGCAGTACGGGGTCAAGGACGCCGCGACGGCCACCGGGCTCGGCGTGGTCGGCAGCGGACGGGACATCGAGGCCGGACCGGCGTGGTTGCTGCGGACCCTGCCGGAGGGCGACTTCCTCGACCCGGCCGCGGCGAACATGACCTACGACTCGGTGCCGGTCGGTCCGGGCGTGAACCGGGCGGCGGGCGACCAGCCCCAGCAGGACCAGCAGCAGCAGACCGGGGGTGGCTCCGGGAGCTGATGCCGGAACCGAACCGGCTGGTGCCGACGTCCGAGGGGTGAGCGATCCGCCCGCAGCGCCGCGTCGCTGCGGGCGGATCGTCGTTTCGTCCGGCGGGCGCGGTGCGCCGCCGGGGAGGGAGGGGTGCATGTCCGGGATCAGGGTCGACGTGGAATGGCTGGACCGCTACGCGGGCGAGGTGCGCGCGGCGGGGGAGGAGCTCGTCTCGGCGGAGAGCGCGCTGGAGCCCGCCGAGCTGGAACCCGCGGCGTTCGGCGAACTCGGCCGCGACGCCGCCCGCTCCTACCAGCGGTTGTGCGCGCTGCTGCGGGACCAGACGCGGCGCGCGGGGGAGGCGCTGAGCAGCGCCGGGGACGAACTGGGCGAGGTCGTCGCGCACCACTCCGGCGGCGACGACGACACCGCCGCCGATCTGGCCAGGAAGCAGGAGTGGTGACCATGACGCGCACCGGCGTGGAAGTGCAGGACCACCTCGACTACCTGTCCCGGGTCGCCCGGGAACTGGACACGACCGGTCCGGTGGACCGGCGGGCCGCCGAGTTCGTCGGCAGGCACGAGGAACTGCGGGAGGCGGCCGAGGTGTGGCGGCGCGCCGCCGACCGGGTCGAGACCACCTCGGACGACGTGCAGTCCCGCCTCGGCGGCATCGACTCGGCGTGGCAGGGCGCGGACGCCGACGCGTTCCTGGAGCACCTGCGGGCGGTCGGCCTGGCGGGCAACGACCTGCTGGACACCATGCGCGGACTGGCCGACGCGCTGGAGCACACCGCCGAGGCGGTGCGGCTGCTCCAGGAGGACCTCGTCGAGCTGGTCGCCGAGGTGGCCGACTCGGTGTCGGCGGCGCTGCTGGCGCCGGACGGCGCGCAGCGCGCGCGCAAGCACCTCGCCGACCTGGTGGGGCCCGCGGCCGAACAGGTGACCGCGCTGGAGGAGGTCTTCACCGTCTTCGCGCGGTTCTGCGAGGAGCTGGCGGGCGGTCGCCCGGTCGGCGAGCTCGCGTTCGACGACCGGATGCCGGAGCAGAACTGGAACTTCACCGCGCCCGCCCCGGCTCCCGGCGCCCCGTCCCCGGACACCTCAGCACCGGACACCCCAGCACCCGACACCCCGGCTCCGGCGGCCCCGGCCGCCGCGGGCGACGCCGCCTCGGACGCCCGCGGCGGCACCGGCCCGGGCGGCGGCGGTGGCGGTGCCGTAGGAGGAGGTGGCGGCGCGGTAGGAGGAGGCGCCCTAGGTGGGGGCGCCGCACCGGAGGCGCAACCCCTCCCACCGGGCGGAACCACCGGCAGCGCCGAACCCGTGTCGCCGCCCGCCGCGGCGGCCTCGGCGGCCCCGGGCGGTGCGGGCGGTTCCGGCGGGACGACCGGCGGCTACGGCATGATGCCGATGGGCGGCGGCATGATGGGCGGGATGGGCGGCGCCCAGGGCGGTGCGCAGGAGCGCCAGAACTCCTCGCGCATCAAGGCGAACCCGGACGAGCTGTTCGGCGGACGGGGCGACGAGGCCGCGCCCGCGGTCTTCGGCGAGGGCAAGCGCCCGGCCACCGTCATCGAGGCGGACGAGACCACCGCGCAGCGGACCCCCACCGCACCCCCGGGTGCAGGTGCCGCCACCCCCGACCAGCAGAACACCCCCGCCACCACCACCTCGGGCACGACCACCCCACCCCCGAAACCCACCGGCACGGCGTCCATCGACGATGCCCCGCCTCCGCGCCGCCGCCGCAAGCGCACCTGACCGCGAAGCGAATGAGGGGCACCTTCACCCGACATAGCCGGATGAAGGTGCCCCTCACTCATGTCCCGATGGGGTGAGGCGCGGGTCAGTCGCCTCTGGTCCGGGCGCGGACGTTGCGGACGGCGTTGGTGAGGAACGCGGTGAACACGATCGCCGCGACTCCCGCACCCGCGCCGCCGATCGAGATGATCAGCGCGGGCCAGTCCTTCTGCGGCAGGACGTCGGCCGACAGCTCGGTCGGTCCCGGCGGGGCGGGCGCCTTGCCCCACTCGGCGGGCACCACGTCGCTCAGCGCGGCCATCGGGTCGACCATCCCGTAGCCGACGATGTCGTTGCGTCCGCCGGTGCCGCCGGGGTGCAGCGCGGTGCTGGTGATCCGGTGCATGATCTGCTCGGCGGTGAGCTGCCTGCCCTGCTCCTGGAACTTCTGCTTGATGAGCAGCACGAGCCCGGACACGTACGGGGCGGCGAAGCTGGTCCCCTGGATCGGCGTCATCTGCCCGTCGGGGCCGGAGGAGATCTGGGTGGCCAGCCCATTGCCGCCGCGGCCCGGGTCCAGCGAGGTGATGTTCTCGCCGGGCGCGGCGACGTCGACCCACGGGCCCGGCACGGTGAACTCCGATGGCGCGCCCGCCTGGTTCACCGACGCCACGGTGAGCACGTACTCGTCGAACCACGCGGGCAGCACGGCGGTGCTGGGGCTGCCCGGGGAGTTCTTCTTGCACGCCTCGCTGACGTTGCCCGCCGCCGCGACCACGACGATGCCCGCGTCGTAGGCGCGCTTGACGGCGTTGTGCAGCATCTGGTTGTACTGCTCGCCGGGGTTGCTCGCCTGCTCCATCGGCTGGCAGGACGACTGCGAGATGTTGATGACCCCGACGTTCGCGTCCACCGCGGAGTTGATGGCCTCGGCCATCGTCTGGGTGTTGCCGATGGTCTGGTCGGTGTCGCTGACGTAGAGGTTGGACTGCTGCCGGATCGACAGGATCGACGCGTCCGGCGCGATGCCGACGAAGCCGACCTCGTCGTTCGTCGGTTGCCCGGCGATGAGTCCGGCCACGGCGGTGCCGTGGCCGTCGCAGTCCGTGGTGGCGCCGCCTTCGGGGACGCTGTTCTCCCCGGCGGCCACCCCACCGCCGAGCCAGGGGTGCTGGTTGACCCCGGTGTCGATCACCGCGGCCGTGTATCCGCCACCGGTCAGCCCTTGGACGTGTGCCTGCTCGTAGCCGAGCACCAGTTGCGCCCAGGGCTTCTCCTCGATGATGCCGCCACCGGGGTTGCCCTGCATGCAGCCCTGCCGCCGCTCGTACGGGAACGTCTCCAACGTGGAGTCGGCGGTGATGCCGGGAATCCGCGGTGGTGGGCCTTCGTAGCCCTGGGCCGCGGCGGGGCCCGCCGCGACGCCGAGGGTGAGGCCCGCCGCGGCGGTCAGCGCCAGACCGCGGCGGACCCTCGGGAGGGTAGAGCGCATCACGCCGCTCCTCAGAAGAAGTTGATGTTGAGGTCGCGGAGGGTCATGTAGAGGTCCATCACGGCCAGCGCCAGCGGCAGCACCAGGGCGATCAGGATCGCCTCGATGATGTCGACGGTGCGGCGCTGCACCGGCGAGAACCGCCGGTTCGGGAAGACCACGCCGAAGACGATCGCGAGCACGCCCAGCAGCAGCAGCGGCGGGAACGTCCACGCCACCGCGATCGGGGCGGTCGAGACCTGGATCAGCAGGCCGACGGTGACCCCGAGCGAGGCGAGCAAGCCGCTCATCAGCAGCGCGATCGCCTGGCTGCCGTTGGCGTAGTTGCGGCCGCGCAGCAGCAGCACCGCGGAGACCACGACGGCGAACACCGCGCCCCAGACGCCGGCCAGCGCCGAGACCATCGCGCCGATCGCCGCGACCACGCCGCAACCGATGATCAGCCCGGTCATGTACTGGTGCGCGAGCCCGGTCTGCCGCTCGATCTCCCGGTAGTCCGGGAAGCCGCTGTCCTCCTTGAGGTCCTCGGCGCTGCCCGGCACGTGCGGCAGCGGCAGTTTGGCGAGCTGGATGGTCAGCCGGGGCAGCAGCGAGATGCCCGCGAGGCCCACGGCGGCGGCACCGGCGGCGATGCCCGCGCCCGGCGTGTTCGGCATCAGGGTGGCGACCAGGAACGAGATGGTGCCGAACGTCGCGGCGGTGGCGGCGGCGATGAAGGTGATGATCCCGGCGCCGATGACCATGATGGACACCGCCGCGAAGATCAGCACCAGGGCGCTGCCCAGCAGCATCCGCGGTTCGGCCGCGTTGCCGGGCACGATGTTGAAGCCCGCCACGAAGGCCATCGGCAGTCCGCCCGCGGCGGCGATCACGGTGCCCGTGGTGGGCGCCGCGTAGGCCCGGGTGACGATCGAGCCGACGCCGGTGGCGAAGATCGCGACGACGGCCCCGACCACCGCGGCGATGATCTGGTAGACGATCGCCAGGGTGCTGTTCAGCCCGGGGTGCAGCATCCCGGCCGGTCCGGCCAGGCCGAGCCCGGCGGCGGCGGCGATCAGCGCCAGCGCACCGGCGGTGTGGCCGACCTTGGCGGCCGTCTCCTTGGTCCACGGGCGGTAGCTGCCCGGCTCCGCCTCGGCGAGCGCGTCGACCACGTCGTCGTAGAGCGGCGGCGGCGGGTCGTCCGATCGCCTGCGGAGCTGGAGCATGTCGCCGTCGACGATGCCCTGCGAGGCGAGCGTCTGGCTCGGGTCGAGCGGCTGGCTGGCGCCCAGCTTGGCCAGGGCCCAGCCGCCGTGGCGCGAACCGCCGTCCGGTTTGATCTCGCGCGCCATGTCGAGCAGCATCGGCAGCAGGTCAGCCACGGACACGTCCGCAGGCAGCGCCAGGTCGATGCGAGTTGTCGGTGCCACCACTGTCACGCGGCTGAACACCGTGGTCCCGGTCGCCACTTGGGCCCCCTACTCCCTTGGTCGATTGCCTTGCAACTTTCGGCTCGGCTCGATCCAACCAAGGCCGGTTTTTCTTCCGAAACCCACCCGCCCGGTCGGAGAGCGCCCCTAGTATGGCCGCACCGACCGCCGTGAGGTGATGGGTTTGGTGGAACTCGCACCGATCAATTCGCGACCGGCTCGCGCGAGCCGATCGGTGGTCGGGCGATCCGCTCCGCACCCCGCTGCGCGCGGCGACGTGGGCAGTGCGGAATGCTGCTCGCGGGAAGGCTCTTCGAGCACGTTCGACAGGGAAGGAAGCTGCGTCCGGTGAGCACGCTGCAGTTCAAGCGCACGCCACGCCTGGCCGCTCCCAGGCCACCGGGCGGGGAGGTGCACCTCGAACCACCGCCGGAGATCCCGAGGACGATCCCGGGCAACGTCGTCCAGAAGATCCTTCCGGGCGTCATGATCGTCGCTTCGCTGGGGATGATGGTCTTCATGCTCCAGCGGGCCCGGGACAACCCGATGATGATGATGATGCCCATGATGATGCTCATCTCCACCTTCGGGATGATCGCCGGCGGCGGCCAGAGCGGCGGTCAGCAGAAGGCCGAGATGAACGAGGACCGCAAGGACTACCTGCGGTACCTCGGGCAGATGCGGGATCGCGCGCGGGAGGCCGCCGACGAGCAGCGGCTGGCGCGCGAGTGGGTGCACCCGGACCCGCGGGCGCTGTGGTCGATCGCCACCAACACCCGCCGGATGTGGGAGCGCCGCCCCAACGACAACGACTTCTGCCAGGTCCGGGTCGGCCGCGGTTCGCAGCGGCTGGAGACCCGCCTGGTGCCGCCGCAGACCGGTCCGGTCGACGAGCTGGAGCCCATCACCACGCTGGCGCTGCGCCGCTTCGTCCGGGCCCACTCGCTGGTGCCGGACCTGCCGATCGCCACCTCGCTGCGCGGCTTCGCCGCGGTCGGGTTGCAGGGCGAGCGGGAGCTGGCCCGCGGGCTGGCCCGCGCCATGATCTGCCAGCTCGCCACCCTGCACACGCCGGAGGACGTGCTCATCGCGGTGGCCAGCAGCGGTCGCGCGCGCAGCGAGTGGGACTGGGTGAAGTGGTTGCCGCACGCCCAGCACCCGGAGGAGACCGACGGCATCGGTGCGATGCGCCTGATGTCCGGGTCGCTGCGCGCCATCGAGGAGATGCTCGGCGAGCAGCTCGCCGAACGCCCGCGCTTCCAGCGCAACGCCGCCCCGCCGGACGGCCAGCCGCACATCGTGATCATCATCGACGACGCGGAGATCAGCCGGGAGGAAGCGCTGATCGTGGAGGGCGGCCTGGCGGGCGTCACCATGATCGACGTGTCCGATCTGCTCGGCCAGCTCACCGCGCGGCGCGGGATGCGGATGGTCATCGAGGAGGACCGGATCGGTGCGCGCGGCGGCACCGGCGTCGAGTGGTTCGGCACGCCGGACTCGCTGAGCCTGGAGGAGGCGACCGCGCTGGCCCGCCAGCTCGCCCCGTACCGGGTGGCCGGCGGGGTGGCGGCCGACGTGGACTCCGGTGGCTACGAGCCGCTGACCACGCCGCTGAACTACGTCGAGCAGCTCGGCCTGGCCGGGGACGTGGTGACCTTCGACCTCAACGAGGCGTGGCGGCCCAAGCCCAAGGACGACCTGTACCGGGTCGCGATCGGCCCCGGCGAGACCGGCGAGATCGTGCACCTGGACATCAAGGAGACCGCGTCCGGCGGGATGGGCCCGCACGGCCTGTGCATCGGTGCGACCGGTTCCGGCAAGTCCGAGTTCCTGCGCACCATCGTGCTGGGGCTCATCGCCACCCACCCGTCGTCGATGCTCAACTTCGTGCTCGTCGACTTCAAGGGCGGTGCGACGTTCAACGGGTTCGACCCGGCGCCGCACGTGTCGGCCAACATCTCCAACCTCGGCGACGACGCCACGCTCATCGACCGGATGCAGGACGCCCTGGCCGGTGAGATGAACCGGCGCCAGGAGGTGCTGAACAAGGCGGGCGCGAAGAACGTCTGGGACTACCGCAAGCAGCACGAGGCCGGGGACGGGCGCGCGCCCGAGCCGATGCCCGCGCTGTTCGTGGTCATCGACGAGTTCTCCGAGCTGCTGTCGAAGAACCCGGACTTCATCGACCTGTTCAACGAGATCGGCCGGCTCGGCCGGTCGCTCCAGGTGCACCTGCTGCTGGCGTCCCAGCGGCTGGAGGAGGGCAAGCTGCGCGGCCTGGACGCGCACCTGTCGTACCGGATCGGTCTGAAGACCTTCAACGCCGCCGAGTCGCGCGCCGCGATCGGCCTGCCCGACGCCGCCGACCTACCGGCCACCGGTGGTCACGGCTTCCTCAAGCACCCGAACGGGATGGACCGGTTCCGCGCCGCCTACGTCTCCGGGTTCCTGCACCAGACCAGCGGTCGCCGCCCGGCGTCCCAGGGCGGTGCCTCCCCGGTGACCGGCGACAAGATGCCGCGCCTGTTCATCCCGGACTTCATCGAGAAGCCGCCGGAGCCGGAGGTCCCGGAGGTCGTGGAGGAGCCGGTCCAGGAGCGCAACGAGCTCGACCCGACCGACTTCCAGGTGGTCATCGACCGGGTGCACCAGGCCGGTGGCGCGCCGGCCCACCAGGTGTGGCTGCCGCCGCTGGACGCCCCGCCCACGCTGGACACCATGCTGCCGCCGATGCAGCAGACCGACGACCGCGGCTACACCGCGGCCGGGTACACCAACAGCGGACGGCTCCAGGTGCCGGTCGGCATCATCGACGTGCCCTACAAGCAGCGCCAGGACACGATGGTGCTGGACTTCAGCGGTGCCAACGGCCACGGCGCCGTGGTCGGCGGTCCGCAGACCGGCAAGTCCAACATGATGCGGACGCTGATCGGGTCGATGGCCACCACGCACACCCCGCAGGAGGTGCAGTTCTACTGCGTCGACCTCGGCGGTGGTTCGATGGCGGCGCTGCGGAACCTGCCGCACGTCGGCGGCTTCGGCGGTCGGCGCGATCCGGACACGGTGCGCCGCACGGTCGCCGAGATCAAGACGCTGATGGCCGAGCGGGAAGCCCGCTTCCAGCAGCACGGCGTCGAGGGCATGCAGGACTTCCGGGCCCGCAAGCGGCGCGGCGAGATGACCGAGGACCCGTACGGCGACGTCTTCCTGCTCATCGACGGGTGGCGGGCGTTCCGCGAGGACTTCGAGGCGATCGAGCCGGACGTGCTCAACATCGCCGCGCAGGGCCTCACCTTCGGCATCCACGTGGTCGTCTCGGCGAACCGGTGGGCGGAGATCCGCCCGGCGCTCAAGGACCTGCTGGGCACCCGGCTGGAGCTGCGGCTCGGTGACTCCAGCGAGTCGGAGATCGACCGCAAGATCGCCAAGAAGATCCCGGCCGGTCGGCCCGGTCGCGGGCTGCACCCCTCGGGGCTGCACTTCCTCACCGCGCTGCCCCGGGTGGACAGCGAGAACATCGGTGACCGGATCGGCCTGGAGGCGGAGCGGTTCGCCCGCGAGATGCGGGAGGCCGAGGAGGCCAAGGACGGCCGCGAGGTCGCGCCGCCCCGGATGGGCTGGGAGCTCTACAACGACGACCTGTCCACCGGTGTCTCCGACCTGGTCAACCGGGTCCGCAGCTCCTGGAAGGGACGTCCGGCGCCGCAGGTCCGCCTGCTGCCGGAGGTGCTGCCTGCCGAGCAGCTCCCCCGCCCGGAGCAGCAGCCCTACCCGAAGCTGGTGCCGATCGGCGTCAACGAGGACGGCCTCAACCCGGTCTACCTCAACTTCGCCGCGGAGCCGCACTTCTACGCCTTCGCCGAGCGCGAGGCGGGCAAGACGTCGCTGCTGCGCACCATCGTCCGGGGCATCACCGAGCGGTACACGCCGAAGGAAGCGCTCATCCTGCTGGTCGACTACCGGCGGACCATGCTCGGCTTCCTCAACACCGGTCACCTGATGGAGTACGCGGTCGGCGCCGACCAGCTCAAGAGCAACGTCAAGGACGTGTCGGCTGCGTTGAAGAACCGGCTGCCCGGCCCGAACGTCACCCAGGAGGAGCTCAAGAACCGCTCCTGGTGGAAGGGCCCGGAGCTGTTCGTCATCGTCGACGACTACGACCTGGTGGCGCCGCAGGGCAGCAACCCGCTGGCCCCGCTGGCGGACTTCGTCCCGCAGGCGGGCGACGTCGGTCTGCACATCGTCGTGGCGCGCAACTCCGGTGGTGCGCAGCGCTCGCTGTTCGAACCGATCATCGGCAAGATGCGCGAGGTCTCCACCCCGGGCCTGGCGATGAGCGCGAACAAGGACGACGGCCAGCTCGTCGGCAACATCAAGTCGCGGCAGCTCCCGCCGGGACGCGGTGTGCTGCTGAGCCGCCAGTTCAAGGAAGGTCCGCAGACGATCCAGACGGCGTTCCTGCCGCCGGAGTGATCTCCGCACCGCGAAGCCTCCCCCGCCACCCGGCGGGGGAGGCTTCGTCGTTCCGGGGACCGAGACGGCGTACGCGGCCGGTCAGCCGCGGTGCGTGCCCGGCGCGCGACGGTGCAGCCGGGCACGAACGGGTCGAACCTGTGCAACGCCCCCCCGGGCCGGACGTGCGGCTCTGCGTTCCCGCCGGCGCCCGGGAATCGCTGCGCGCCGACGACGGCCTTGTGCGGAAGAACCCGCCTCGGAGCGGAGCAGGGCCGACGGGCCGCGTGCTCGGGCGGGGAGCCGCGCGCCGTCCTCGCCTGCGCGTGCCACCGCTGGCCGCATTCCTGGACCGCGATACCTGACGCACCCGGGGAGCACCGGGTGCACGACGGAGCTGTGCGGCGACCGGGCCAGGCCATCACCGTCGCCCTCGTCGAGATCCCGCCCGATCACGGACCCCGCGTCCGGCGGCCACCCGATCCGTGCGGCACCCGAGGCCGCGTCCGCACCGTGTTGGTCCGCCCGCGCCGTGGTGGGACCGACGCGCCCTCCGCGTCACGGGGCCGCGTCGTCGGGACCCGCGTTCGCGATGGCGATCAGGCCGTCGATGGTCTCCGCCGTGATCGGCACGCCGCCGTATCCAGGAAGCCGTCCGATCGGGAACGACTCCATCAGCTGCATCATCGTCGTGTCCTGGAGCACGTTCTCGATTTCGGGCATCTGCCCGGCCATCTCCGCGAGCGCTCGTTGCACGAGCTGCGCGGCGAAGGGATCCGCCAGCACCTCGCCGAGCGAGGAATCCCGCGTGAACACCGGCCGCGCGGAGTCACCGTCGATCGCGACGCTCGTGCGGGAGCGGACGTCGCGGCTGGAGGCTCCGACCTCGAGCACGTACTCCCCGCCCTCGACGCGCCAGCGATCGAGCCGCGCGTCCCACACCGCGAGGTCCGCGCGATCGATGACGAGTTCGACCTCGACCGTCTGGCCAGAGGGAATCCCTACGCTGCGGAACGCCTTCAGCTCGCGCGGTGGCCGCACCGCTCGAGACCCCGGAAGCGACGTGTAGACCTGCACGACCTCGCTCCCGTCGCGGTCGCCCTCGTTCGTCACGGGCACGCGCACGACCACGTCGTCGCCTCGCAGGTGCGTCCCGGCCTCCCCATAGCGGAAGTGCGTGAAGGAGAGTCCGTGCCCGAAGGGGAAGGCCGGCCCGATGCGCCGCGCATCGTGCCAGCGATAGCCCACGAGGAGGCCCTCCCCGTAGACGACGTGGCCGTCCTCGCCGGGGAAGTTGCCGAACGACGCCGTGTCCTCCAGTCGGTGCGGCACGGTTTCCGCGAGGCGTCCCGAGGGGTTGACGACGCCGAACAGGACGTCCGCAGTGGCCCCGCCGCCGGCTTGCCCGAGCAGTGAACCGTCGACGATCGCCGGGACGTCGTCGGCGAACGGCAGGGTGACGACTCCGCCGTGCGAGAGGACGACGACCGTGCGCGGGTTCGCCGCGCGCACCTCCTCGAGCAGCGCGAGCTGCTCGGCGGGCAGGTCGAGGTGGCGCCGGTCGAACCCCTCGGACTCCTCTTCGTCCGGGAGCCCGAGAAAGACGACCGCGACCTCGGCATCCGCCGCGACGCGTCCGGCCTCGGCGCGCAGTTCGCCCGCGTCGCGTGCCGAGTCCGCTGATCCGCGCAGCGCGAACCCAGGCGCATAGGTGACCTCGCCCGCTGCGACCGCGCGAAATTCGTCGAGAGCGTTGTCGAGTCGCGTGGGGACGATGCGCGAGGAACCCGCGCCCTGGTATCGCGGGCGCTCCGCGAACGCACCGATGACGGCGATCCGGTCGGTCGTCCGCAGCGGAAGCAGGTCGGCGTCGTTCTTCAACAGCACGATGCACCGCGCGGCGGCCTCGCGCGCGAGCAGGTGATGGGCGTCGACGTCGATCGGCGCCGCGCTCGGTCGTCTGCCCGCCCGGCGCACGAGGTCGAGCACCCGGCCGGCCGCAGCGTCGAGCGCCTCCTGCGTGACGCCGCCGGCATCGACGGCCGCGACGATCCGGGCGTCCGCGTGCCCGTTGCCTCCCGGCATCTCGAGATCGAGTCCGGCGGCAAGGGCCGCGACCCGGTCGTCGACGGCGCCCCAGTCGCTGACGACGAGTCCGTCGAAACCCCATTCGTCCCGCAGCACGTCGGTGAGCAGCCAGCGGTTCTTCGAGGCGTAGATCCCGTTGATGCGGTTGTACGAGCACATCACCGTCCAAGGCCGTGCCTGCCGCACCACGTGTTCGAATGCGCGCAGGTAGATCTCGCGCAGCGGGCGCGGCGCGATGTCCGCCGAGACGCGCATTCGATCGGTCTCCTGGTTGTTCGCCGCGAAGTGCTTGAGCGACGCACCGACCCCGGCCGACTGGATCCCCTCGACCATGGCCGCCCCGAGTGCGCCGGTCACGAGCGGGTCCTCCGAGAGATACTCGAAGTTGCGCCCGCACAGCGGTGATCGCTTGATGTTGATGCCCGGTCCGAGGACGACGGCGACGTCCTCCGCGGCGGCTTCCTCGCCGATCGCCTGTCCGACGCGGCGGAGGAGATCGACGTCGAAGCTGGCGCCGAGCGCGACGGCAGGCGGGTAGCACGTGGCCGGGTTGCTGTCGCCGAGGCCGAGGTGATCGCCGCCGACGGACTGCTTGCGCAAACCGTGCGGGCCGTCGGTCATCATCACGGACTCGACGCCGACGCGGGGGATCGACGTCGTGTGCCAGACATCTGCGCCGCTGGTGAGCGAGGCCTTCTCGGTCAGCGTGAGGTCCACCGAGGTGATCGGTGTGCGGGGCGTCACATCTCCTCCTGGGGGCTGGTGGTGCCCGAGGTCATCGGACGGATCGGATCGGGAGCACGCAGAGGGCGCCGAGAACGGCCAGCACCGATGCGGCGGGGAACAGCCAGACGTAACCGAAGGCGAGGACGAGACCGCCGGCAATGGCGGGAGCGAGGCTTTGCGGCAGCGTGATGGCCATGTTGACGATGCCGAGGTCCTTGCCGAAGGTCTCCGCGCTCGGCAGCACCTCGGACATGAGCACCGCGTCGACGGATTGGAACACCCCGTAGGCGAGTCCGCCGACGGCGAAGGTCAGGAGCACGCCGGTCGTGGTGGGCATCACGACGGGAATGACCATGGCGGCGCCGAAGACCACGCCCGAGATCACGATGAAGATCTTGCGCCGCCCGATCCGGTCGGACAGCGGGCCGCTGAGAGCGGTCGCGAGCACGGACCCGGGTGCCGCGGCGACCGCCATCAAGGGCACCGCGGCCGTCGCTCGCGCGGTTCCGAGGCCGATGTAGTCGGCGAGCACGTACAGCAGGTAGCCGCCGGCGACGATGTAGTACGCGAGGTTCAGCAGGAATCTGCCCGTGAATCCCCAGAAGAAGTCGGGATGGTGCAGCGGGTTCACCCAGAACGTCCGGACGAGGCCCCGCCACGAGAAGCGCTGCGGTTCGAGCCCGAGGCTCGAGCGGTCGCGGTTCGCGGTGTTGAACGCGACGAACATCACGACGCCGGCAACGGCGAGGACGACGTAGGCGAGAGGGATGGTTCCGCTGAGCGTCGCCCCGAAGAACTGCCCGCCCAGCATGCCGACGAGCGTGCCGAGGCCGCTCAGCGCCGAGAAGCTGCCGCGGGCCAGTCGCGGAATCCGGTCCGGCATGACGGCGGCGAGCGGCGACTGAGCGAAGTTGTACGCGATCGACACCGCCACCCACAGCACGGCGATTCCCACGAGGGTCGTCTGGAGTCCGAGCGCGATGAGCAGCACCCCGCCGACCGCGCTGCCGCCGACCATCCAGGGCGCACGACGCCCGAAACGGGATCGGGTGCGGTCCGAGAGCAGCCCGGCGACCGGCTGCGCGAGCATCGACACGACAGCTCCGAGCGTCGTGACGATCGCGAGGTTCGCGACCTTGTTCACCGGATCGACGTGCTCGACATGCAGCGCCAGGAGGATCCCGGGCACGGCTCCCCAGATGGCGAAGAGGGCCGCGTAGGTCGGGGCCAGCCACATCAGCAGTCGCCGCAACGGTCCGCGAATCCGGACGGGGCCCGCGGAGGAGCCGTCGAGCATGGGCTCGGGGCCCTGCTGCGATGTCGTCTTCGACATGGGCTCTCATCCCCCGATCGGGCCGTCTAGCGAAAACAGTCTGTCCGTCTGTTTTCCTTCTGGCAAGAGTCGGGTTTACTGCGGTCATGGCGAAGAGGGGCTCGTACGCGAAGAGCGCGGTGCGCCGGGATGAGATCCTGCGGCACGCACTCGCCGTCGTCGACGAGGAGGGATACGCCGCTGCGTCGGTCACGCGCATCGCGGAGGCGGCTGGGATCAGCAAGACCGGCGTGCTGCACCACTTCGGCACGAGGGAGAACCTGCTCACCGAGGTGCTGCGCTTGCGCGACGAACTCGATGCCGTCGAGTTCGAGCGTCCGCACCCGAGCCTGTCGGACGTCGAGGACGCCTACTTGCGCGTCATCGGGAGGAACACGCGCATCCCGGGCATGGTCGAGCTGTTCACCCGGCTGTCGGTCGAGGCCACCAATCCGGAGCACCCCGCGCACGACTTCTTCCTCCGCCGGGAGAAGGTGATCGGGGCCGGAATCTCGGAGACGGTGTCGCGCGTGCTCGATGAGCGGGGCGTGACGGACGTGGACCCCGACGTCGTCGCCCTCATCGTCCTCGCGGTCACCGACGGTTTGCAGCAGCGGTGGCTCGTTGATCGGAGCGTCGACATGACGGCAGCCGTCGGGACGCTCTTCCGGATCTTCGACGCCGCGCTCACGCGTGCGGCGCCTCCCGATGACCACGGAGCCGACACGTGAGGCGTGCCCGGGGAGGAGCGCGAAGTCCTTGCCGCCGCCGCTCGTGGCGGGCGCGTGGTGCCGCTGGCATCACGCGCCCGCCGTCGACGGGCGAGCCGGAGCTCACCCCGCCGGGTCAGGAGACGGACTCGATGTCCGACTTCTTCACGTAGACCCAGCGGTGGTTGTAGGAGATCGGGACGAACTCCTGGTCACCGTTGATCAGCGTGTGGTTGTTCGGGTCGTCGACGCCGTCGTAGCTGGCGTAGTAGTCGAACGACTCGATCGCGGGCTGGGCCACGTAGCGCTGCCCGGCCGGGAGCTCGTACGGCAGCGCCTCCAGCGTCTGCGGCTCGATGCCCTCCGGGTACGCCCCTGGTTCCGGCAGCGCGCGGCCGTAGACCGGGATGCCGTCCCGCTTCGGCTGCACCAGTTCGGCGTCCTCGGCCGGGGTGGTGTTCTTGCCGCCCGGGTCGCGCAGCCAGGCCTTCTTGCCGTCGAACCAGATCGCCAACCAGTCACCGGAGCGCTCGGCCACCGCGTACTGCCTGCCGTGGGTCGCCTTGTTGCCCCAGTCGCCGATCCAGGTGCTGCCCGGAGCGCCGTCCGGGTGCACCACCTCCGAGGTCAGCAGCGGCGCGTCCGCGCGCGGTTCGGTGCGCAGGGGCAGGAAGTTCGCGCCCTGCTCGGGCAGGAGCTCGCACTTGCCGTCCGTGCAGGTCGTCACCTCGGGGCGGTTGGTGTCGAAGTCGGGGGAGATCGTCACGGCCCGGTTCCCGCCGGTGCCCTCCTCCGCCGGAGCGCCGATCAGCTCCATGTAGCGGTCCCAGTCCCAGTAGGGACCCGGGTCGTAGTGCTCCAGGCCCGCCTTCGCCGGGGTTTCGGCGCTGACTTCGTCGTGCCCGATGATGTGCTCGCGGTCCAGCGGGATGTCGTACTTGTCCGCCAGGTGCCGCACCAGCTTCGCCGAGGAGCGGTACATCTTCTCCGTGTACCAGGTCCCGCCTTCGGCGGCCCAGCCCTCGTGCTCGATGCCGATGGAGGTGATGTTGCGGTCCCAGCTGCCGGCCTGCCACGCCATGTCCTTGGTGGGGATCATCTGCGTGATCTGGCCGTCGGAGGAGCGGACCACGTAGTGCGCGGCGCTCCCGCTGGCCGGGTTCTGGAACGCCGAGATCGTCGCCTGGTACGACAGTTCGGTGTCGTGGATGACGATCGAGTCGATGCGGGCGTCGTTCGGGCGGTCGGCGGTGTCGTAGTTGCCGTAGCCGCCGGCCGGGTTCTCCGGGTCGGTCGGCGCGTACGCCGCCGGGATGTAGCGGCAGTCCAGCTCGCTCGGGCACTCCGCCTTCGGCTTGGTGTCCTCGTCCTCGTTGCGCGCGGCCTGCCGGTTCGCGGTCCGCGCCTGGGCGAGCCCGGTGCCGGTGAGGTCGCGGTCCATGGTCACGTCGGTGACCTTGGGGAAGGCGAGCTCCTGCCCGGTGGACGTGGTGCGCTTGCGACCCTGCCCGAGCACGTCGTAGACGTCGTCGGCGAACGACCGCGCGCCGCTGGCCCGCGGGCTGCCGCTGAGCTCGGCGACCGCGGGGTACCAGCCGCCGATGGTCTCCGGGAGGTTCCCGTCGCCGAGTTCCCTGGCGTTGTCGGCGAGCAGCGCGGCACCGGCGCGGATGTTCTGCGCCATGTCCCGCTTGACCTGCTCCGCCGGGACGTCGATCAGCTCGGCGGCTTCCACCAGGGTGTGCAGCCGCGGGTTGTCCACCGCGAGCCCGATCAGCTTGGGGTTGTCGGCGCGCAGCTGCTCGGGGTCCACATCGGTCAGGTGCATCGGGCCGTAGCCGCCTGCCGTGCTCTGCTCGCCGCCGTGGTCTTCCCACCTGGTGAGCTGGAACGAGACCGCCATGAGGAGCTGGGTCGGCACGTCGAACTCGTCGGCGGCGGACTCGAACGCGCGCTGCTCGACGGTGTGCGGGGCGAGCGGGGTCCGCGGCTCGGCGGACGCGGCTGGGGCGACGCCGGCCAGCAGGCCGGTGGCGATCGCCGTCGCCACCACCGGACGCGTCCAGCGCCGTCTGTTCGTTCTCAAGTTGGCCACCTCGTGATTCGCTTGTGGTTGCCCGGTTTGCCGCGCGCAGGGGCAGCGGGGTCTCGCGCTGGCGGTCGCTGCGCGCACTGCTCGGCCGCGCGGACGGGTCGACGACGCGCGGGAGCCTCCGGTCGTGACGAATTCCGGTGCATCTCCGGGCCGGTGCCGAGCCTATCCATCCGAACGGGTGATGGTGTCCGGGTTCGTCGGGTCCTCCGGCGATGCTCGGGAATTCCCTCACCAACCGGCGCTGCTCCACCGCGGACGCGGAGTCCGCTCCGCAGGCCTCCGGGCGGCGCCGGTGGACCCCGGTTGGCGGCCGGTGCGGGCGACGTGCGGCAATGGCGGGGTGATGCAGCGGAAGCACATGGTGTTCGTCGTCGTGGTCCTCGTCGTGCTGCTGGTGCTGGCGGCGGCCTCCCAGGCGTTGTGGGTGTTCTTCGACTGGCTGGGCTGATTCACGCCTCCCGGCGGTGCCGACCGGCGCGCGTCCGGCGGCACACCGGGCAGGCCAGGCGGGGCGGGGACTCGGCCGCGACGCGGGCGATGAGCAGCGCAGCGGGGTGCACCACCTCGGCGGCGGGCTCGGCCCGCGCCTCGACCTCCCGCATCGCGCCGTCCAGCAGCGCGAGCCCCAGCAGGCACAGCACCACCAGGTTCACGCTCAGGACCCAGACCACGGCACCGTTCCTCCCCGCAACCCCGCGGCGATGAGCCGCCAGCACTCCATGCACGACGCCTCCCGGATCCAGTCCAGCTCGGTCCGGTCGTGCAGCTCCGCGGCAGCCGCCAACGCCCCGCAGAACGCCGTCACCTCGTCCTCCCGCGGACGCTCCCGATCCCCAGCGGCGAACGCATGCCGCCCACCGCTCACCGGCCGCCACACGTACGTCAAGTAAGGCGTCATAGGTGCCTCGATTCTTTCGGATGCCAACTTGTGACAAGCCTTGCCAATTCTGTGTGGCGGATCAACTACCTGATCAGGCGAAAGACTTCGCAAGAACCTCATGTTCGTAAGCTCTCCCCATGTCGGAGACTCCGAGAGCACGTGCGCTTGCCAAGGAGTTGCGCGCAGCGCGGCAAGCAACAGGGATGACCATGCGGCAGCTCGGTGATGCCCTGGGATGGTCGGAAGCGAAGATCAGCAGGCTGGAGACCGCCCAGCGCGGGATCAAGGAAGCGTCCGTGGTCGCGATCCTCGACGCGCTGGAGATTGAGGGCGAAGCCCGGAACCGACTGCTGAAGATGGCTCGCGAGATCGACCAGCCAGCTTGGTGGGAGCTGGGGCAGGACCTGCACCACCAGACCATCGCGTTCATCGACGCCGAGCAACGAGCTGTCCGGATCACGGAGGTGGCTCTCAGCCTGATCCCGGGCCTTCTCCAAACGCGCGCCTACAGTCGAGCCGTCATGGAGTCGGCCGGAGTGGACCAGGACGAGGCGAGTGATCTGGTATCCATCCGCCAGGTTCGGCAAGGTGTCCTCGGCAAGCGGGAACCAGCCCACCTGCGGTGCTTCATAGACGAAGCTGCGCTCTTCCGCCCCGTCGGTGGCCACCGCGTCATGGCGGAGCAACTGCGCGCCTTGATATCTGCCAGCGCGGATGCCCAGATCAGCGTGCGGGTCATTCCGCTGGCGCGTGGCGCGCACGCTGGGCTGGGTGGCACCTTCGTGCTGTTCGAGTTCGTCAAGGCGCGCCCGGTCGCGTACGTGGAAGCGCGCAGCTCGGGCGCCTTCTTGGACCAGGAAGAGGATGTTGCTCTCTTCTTCGATGCCGTAGAACGGATCGTGGACGTTTCCGCACCAGAGGCGGAATCGGTCGCACTGCTCGAACGCTATGCGGAGCTGCACGAGAGGGAAGCGGGATGACAAGCGGTTTAGCTGGCTGGAAGGTGTCGACGTACAGCGGGCCGCAGGTGAACTGCGTCGAGGTGGGCACCGCACCCGGCGTCGTCGGCGTCCGCGACTCGAAGGACCGCGACGGGGCGGTCCTTGTCTTCGACCGGCAGCGCTGGTCCCGCTTCGTCGCAGCGCTGCGTGATCACCAGGCGTAGGGGAGAGCGCGCCGGTGTGGTGTGACGACATCGGTGGTGTGGCGTTCGTGAATCTTGTCCGCGTTGAGCACCTCAACCGGTATGCTCAGCGGCCGTGATCGTCGCCGAACGAGGCGCGACGATCACCGTCCGTTTGAGGGGGTGGGCGATGACGACGGGCATGGAAGGCTTCGCCGCAGGCGCGGGCGCGCTCGCGGGGCGCGCGCAAGGGCTGCGTGCTGCCGTGGACTCAGGCCAGCTCGTAATGGACGCGGAAGCGGCCGAACGAGTCGCGAAGGTCTACGAAGACAAGGCCGAGTCCCTGGGCGACCTGATCTCGGACAGTCAGCGATTGGTGCGCAGGTCGGTCTACGGGGACTGCAGGATCGGCAGTCAACTGGAGCAGAAGTTCAACGAGAAGGTCAACGGGGCGTCGGGCAGTCCTGACGCGGGTCTGACGCCGATCCTGCGGCGTATGGAACAGACCCTGCGGTCCATGGCGCAGGCTTACCGGGACGCTGCACGCGATACGCAGAGCAATGACGAGGAACAGGCTCGTCAGCTTGGACGGAGCATTTGATCTGATGGCGACTATGCGCATCCAGAAAGTCTCGATCACGCTCACCGCTGCTGCGGCTGGGCTGCTGCTCGCCGGGTGTTCCGGCGGCAGTTCCGCTCCGGAAGGCAACCCCCCTTCGTCTGAAGCGACGAACGTGCTTCAGAACTTCGACCCGTGCACCGTGTTGACGCCTGAAGAGATCCAGTCGTTCGGCGCTTCACCGGAGGGTGAGCCCAGCGATCTCGGACTCGGGGAGACCGGATGTGACTTCGATGGCGAGGTCTTCGACTTCGGAATCCTGAAGGCGCCGGAGAGCGACCAAGCTTACTGGGAAGGTCAGAAGAACAACTTCGACCGTTTCGAGCCCAACCAGGTCGGTTCTCACGCTGGGTTCTCCGGAATTTCCACTGGCGGCGCAGGCCAAGGTGTGTGCAGCCAGATGATGTATGTGGGTAGCGGCACGGTGACCGTGGACGTGACGTATCGATCCGACACCATGGCCGGTGCCGATCCCTGCGCGAAAGCGATGGAGATCGCCCAGGCCGTTGAGCCGAAACTGCCGCAGTAGGTACGGGCATGCGTACCAAACGAGTCTTCGGGTTAGCGGTGGCCGCTACGGCCGGATTGCTGCTAGCGGGCTGTGGAGGGGGACAGAGCGCTGAACCGTCAGCGGCGCCGCCTCCGGCGAAGGACGTGTTCCAGAACTTCGATCCATGTGCAGCGCTCTCGCCTGAAGAGATCCAGTCATTCGGCGCAAGTCCGGAACCAATCCCCAATGACCTTGGCATTGGCGAGGCTGGATGTGATTACCAAGGCGAGGGGCTCATCTTCGGTGTGCTGGAGGCGCCGGAGAATGACAAGGCGTATTGGGAAGGTCAGCGCGGCCAGTTCGACTCGTTCGTTCCAAACCAAGTGGGCACACACGAAGGGTTCGTCGGGATCGTGCTCGGCGGTACGGGGCAGGGCGTGTGTCGCCAGATGATGTACGTCGGCTCTGGTTCCGTGATCGTGGACATCACGCTGAGCTCGAACGCCATCGAGGGGCGCGACCCTTGTGCTGAGGCGATGAAGATCGCTGAAGTCGTCGAAACGAGATTGCCCGCGTAAGGGTCTGTTGAGGGGGTAGCAGGACGTGGGGAACTGGTTCACCGACGGCGTTGACTACGTCTCGGACAAGGTCGACGCCGTCACCGGCGCGGTGCACGACATCTACGCTTCCGCCACCGGTGGGGAGACCAACGCGCAGGAGGCGCAGCGGCAGGCTCGGGAGGAAGCCGCGCAGGCGGCGCGTCAGGAGCAGGCCGCCCTGGCTCGCGAGCAGCGTGGACTGGGTGTCGAGGCTTACGACCCCGCGTCGATCACGCAGCACGACAACTGGAACGACTGGGACCAGGCTCGGCTGGCCAACCAGCTCAAGCCGTCGCTCAAGGTCGAGGACATCAACGCTTCCGGGAAGGCGTGGGAGAAGCTCGGCGCGGATATCGCCGAGATCTTCGGCGACCTGGACAGCCAGGCCCGTGCTGCCGCTGGGGACGGCATGCGCGGGGAGGCGGCCGAGGCCGGGTTCACCGCTGCGAAGCCGTTGCAGGACTGGGGGCGGTCGTTCGGCGATGCGGTGAAGGCGACCGGGCTGAAGATCCAGGAAGCCGGGGTCACCGCGGAGCAGACGAAGGCGGCGCTGCTGCCGCCGCCGGAGCCGAGCACGGCTCGGGCGGTGATCACGGGCGCGGGTTCCATGATGACCGGCGGGATGATGGGCACCGCCGATGCGGCGCTCCAGATGCGGGAGCGGATGGAGGCCGACAAGCAGGCCCGCGCCATCGTGCAGAACGTCTACGGCCCCGGGTACGAGGCCGTGGACCAGAGCACGCCGACGTTCCCGCCGCCGGTGAACCCGCTGAACCCGCCGCCTCCGCCGCCTTCGGCGACGGATCGCTCGTCGATCCCCGGCGGCCAGCAGCCCAGCGCGCTCGGCACGAATCCCGGTGGTGGCGGCAGCGTTGGTTCCGTGCCGGGTGGTGGCGGTGGTGGTGGCGGGTTCTCCGCCACGCCGAACGTTCCGGCGCAGAGCAGTTCGGCGTGGGCTACCCCGCCGAGCACCCCTGGGCCCGGGTACGCACCAACCCCGGGCTCGCCTGCGCCGACGCCCGGCGGGCCGGGGTACGGCGCGGTCGGTCCGATGCCGCCCGGTGGTCCCGGTGGCGCTCGGCCGGGTTCCGGTGCGGGCGGCGGACGTGGTCCCGGTGGTGCTGCCGGGGCGCGCGGCGGTGCCGGTGGCGCCGGTGGTGCTCGCGGGCTCGGCGCCGGGCCCGGGGCCGGGGCGGCGCCGGGTGCCGGTGGTCGGGCCGGGATCGGTGGCGTCGGCGGTGCGGGCGCGGCCGGGGCCGGTGGTGCCGCCGCCGGTGGCGCCGGTGGTGCCGGTGGGCGCGGTGGGATGGCCGGTGGCATGGGCGCCGGTGCCGGGCAGCGCGGCCAGGGCCAGGAGGACGAGGAGCACCAGCGGCCCGGCTGGTTGGAGGAGCAGGACGACGTGTGGCTCGACGAGATGCCCAAGACCGCGCCGCCGGTTTTCGGGGCGTGACGCCGATGCGCTGGTTGCTGCCCCCGCTGTGGTTCGACCTGTGCTGGGAGCTCGGGCGGTTCGACGAGCAACCGTTCCCGCTCGCGGTGCGTTCGCACGGCGCGACGTTGGAGGAGCGCGCCGCCCTCCTCCAGCGCACGCTGCCGGAGCTGCGCGCCGCGGGGCTGGTCGACGGCTCGGCGCTGGACCCGGCGTTCGCCCGCGCGCTCGACCGCATCTCCAAGCCGAGCCTGTGGATCGAGGGCATCTGGATGCCCGACGCCGAATCGGAGTCGCCCGCGCGGCTGCTGTCGGTCGCCACCGAGGACGGCGCGGTGGTCGTCGAGCAGTTCCCCGGCGAGACCGAGCAGTTCGGCGGTGACGTGCGGATCACCGAGCACCCGCGGACCTCGCTGGCGGCCGCCGCGGTGCAGGGGATGCCGCCCGCGCCACCGGGCACCAAGCCGCGGGTCGCGGTGCCGCTCAGCGCGCTCGGACCGCAGGAGGAGCGGGACTTCAGCGAGCTCGACGTGATGAGCTCCGGTCCGCAGGGCCTGGAACGCGAGGTGCGGGAGCTGCGCCGGTTCGTCGACGCACCCCACCTCCGGGACGGCCAGTTCACCGCCAACCACCGCGACCGGCTCGGCCGCGCGCACCGCTCCCCGGTGTTGCAGTGGTTCGACGCCTTCGAACCGGACGGCCGCTACGGGCTCACCGGCACCGGGACGGAACTGGTGCTGGCCCCGCTGGGCCCGGCCGAGATCGGCCGCGCGCTGGACAACCGGGTCCAGGAGGTCCGCGCCGCGGGCGGGTAACCCTTTCGATATCTGGGTGAGGGGCCCCTCGTCCCAGTATCTTGGGCGGGGGTGCCCCTCACCTCGCCGGGCGGGCGCGGGACCGTGCGGGCACCCGCACCCGTGCCTCTAGGGTGCTCGGGGAGCCGGCGCGAGGCGGTCCGGCTCGCGGACGTCCCGGATCGCGCCGACGGTGAAGGAGTTCTGGGTGTCGCTGCACGTCTCGATCGACTTCGGCACGTCGAGCACGTGCACGGTGGTCTCGGTGGGCGGTGGTGAACCGCAGGTCGTCGTGATCGACGGCCAGCCGCTGGTGCCCTCGGCCGTGTTCGCCGCCGCCGACGGCACGCTGTTCGTCGGCCACGAGGCCGAACGGCAGGCCGCCGTCGACCCGTCGCGGTTCGAGCCGCACCCCAAGCGCCGCATCGACGAGGGCGAGCTGCTGCTGGGCAGCAGCGTGCTCAAGGTCGCCGAGGTGGTGCGCTCGGTGCTGCGGCGCGCGGTCGACGAGGCCCGCCGGTACGCCGGCGGCGCGGTGGTCGACCTGCTGGTGCTGACCCACCCGGCAGACTGGGGCGCGCTGCGCGCCGGGGAGCTGCGCGGTGCCGCCGCCGGGCTGGCCAAGGAAGTCGTCCTGGTGCCCGAACCGGTGGCCGCCGCGGTGTTCCACTCGGCGGGCAACGGCCTGGCCGAGGGCGCCGCGCTGGCCGTCCTCGACCTCGGCGGCGGCACCGTGGACGCGAGCGTGGTGCGCAAGCAGGGCGCCCGGTTCCAGGTGCTCGCCACCAAGGGCGATCCGAACTTCGGTGGCGCCGACATCGACCAGGCGCTGCTGGAGCACATCGGCGGTGTCGTCGCGGGCGCCGACCCGGAGGCGTGGCGGCGGCTCGTCGAGGGCCGCGACATGGCCGACCGGCGCCGCCGCCGGGTGCTGCGCCAGGACGTGCGCGGTGCCAAGGAGACGCTGTCCCGGCACACCTACACCGACGTGCCGATGCCGCCGCCGTTCTCCGACGCCCACGTCACCCGCGCCGACCTCGAAGCGCTCATCGCCGAACCGCTGTCCCGGGCCGCCGACCTGGTGCTCGCCGTGCTCCGCGACGGCGGGGTGCCGCGCGGTCAGCTCTCCGGGGTGTTCCTGGTCGGCGGGTCGAGCCGGATCCCGCTGGTGTCCCGGCTGCTGCACGAGCGCACCGGGGTGGTGCCGACCACGCTGGACCAGCCGGAGACCGTGGTGGCCCGCGGCGCGCTGCGCGCCGTGCGGCTGGACCCGGACCGCACCGGCGGGCTGGCGCCCGCGGGCGGGTACTCCGGTCCCGCGGTGCGGCGTCCCCCGGAGCAGGACCCGCTCAGCACCGCCTCCACCATCGTGATCGGCGCGACCGACCGGACGCGCCCGGTGGCGCTGCCCGCGGCGCCGCGACGGACGCGCCGGGGCCCGCTGCTCGTCGGCGCGGGCGCGGCGGCCCTGGTGGTGGCCGGGGTGGTCGCCGCGCTGCTGCTGTTCGACGGCGGCGGCGCGGCCGAGGACAGCAGGCAGGCGCGGGCGTTCAACTACGCCTTCTCGCACCCGGCCGACTGGCGGTCGGCCGAGGGCGACCGGGACAACTGGGAGACCCTGCTGACCCCGGTCGAGGCCACGCCCGGCGCGGTGATCTCGGTGCAGCAGGGCGGGCTGACCTACAACGCCGAGGCCGGCCGGGACCGGGCCGTGCAGGAGCTGCGCACCCAGTACGAGGGCCTGGTCTCCGCGGGCCGGCCGTTCAGCCATTTCGACCCCGACGCCAGTTTCAGCGGACGCGACGTGGTGTTCTACCAGCAGCGGTTGGACGGGCGGACCGTCAATTGGTACGTCCTGCACGAAGGACGATTCCGCATCAGCGTCGGATGCCAACGGGGTGCCGCGGAAAAGGACGCGGTGCTGCGCGCCTGCGAACAGGTCGTCGCAACGATGAAGGTGCGGTGAATTCCGGGGCCGGGCGGCGCCCCGGAATCGCCGGTGAGGAGGCGCGGTCGTGGAACGGGAAGAATCCATCCGGAGATTGCGGGCGGCGCTGACCGACGCGGTCGGACGCGGGCGGCGGGCGCGCACCGACGCGCACCGGCACGCCGAGGAATTCCGGCAGCGCACCGGGGAGCTCGCGCGGGAGGCGCCCGGCGGCGGCGGGGACCACGCCGCGGCGGCGGCCGACTACCGGCGGCGCGCCGGACTGCCGGTCGAGGAGTTCCCGGAGAAAGTTGCGGAAACGTCCGAAGCGACTCCGGAATCGCCGGAGCACACGTCTTCGGACGGCAGCGACCTCGACTTTTCGCAAGCGCGAATCATGCGATGACCTGCGGTTCCCGCGTTCCGCGTTCACAACAGCAACGGGTTGCGGGGAAAACCGGGACAGGGTGGAACCGGGCGTGGCAATGTCTGCGTCGCAGGGTTCGAGTCGAGCACGAACGAAGGGGGTCAACCCGAGATGAGCGGTTTCGGTACCGACGCGCAGTTGATGGAGCAGGCCGCGGGGCAGGTCGAAGAGGTCAAGAACAACGTGGAGACCGCGGTCAACCAGCTCCAGTCCAACCTGGAGCCCGTGCTGGCCGGCTGGAAGGGCCAGGCGTCCGACGTCTTCCGCAAGCTGACCGACCAGTTCCACGAGAACGCCAAGGTCATCAACCAGCGCCTGCAGGAGATCAGCGACAACATCCGCAGCTCCGGCCAGGACTACGTCCAGCAGCAGGAGGAGAGCGCCCAGGAGATCTCCAAGATCGAGGGCCTGCTCAACGGCTGATCCAGCCGGTCACCACTTTTCTCCACTGATCACGACACCACCTGAGGGGACGACAATGGGTGAGATCAAGGTTGACTTCGGGCAGCTGAGCCAGGCTGCCGACGACTTGGGCCAGACGGCCACCAAGATCCAGTCCGAGCTGGACGAGCTCGAGCAGATGCTCAAGCCGCTGGTCGAGACCTGGGACGGTGCCGCCAAGGAGGCCTACTACGCCGCGCAGCGCGAGTGGGACCAGGCCGCCAAGAACATGCAGGAGATCACCGCCAAGATGGGCCTGGCCGTCGGTGCGGCCAACGAGTCCTACCAGGCCGGTGAGAAGCGCAACGCCCAGCGCTTTGGCGGCTGAGACCGCTCCCGGTCCGCAGCACACCCGGCCCCGGCCTCGCGCCGGGGCCGTCGTGCTGCTCGGGGCCCTCGCGCAGGGGGTGGCGGGGCCGTCCCGGGGCGGCCGAGTACCATGAGGTGGGCGAAATGGCCCTGGTCGGCAGCGCGGGCAACGGCGGCGTCCGGTAAGTCGGACCCGTTTTGACCGGGCTGAAGGCCACCAAGTACCCTGATTCTTTGTTGTGCGGTGCGCGACTGCGGCATGCGCCCGAGGACCGCGAGGGATGGCGGTCCCGGCGGTGCTGGCGGATGTGCGACTCCCGGACGGATCCGCGGTAGTCGACCAGCGTGATCGAGGCGGGCTCCGCACTGAGATTCCGACGCGAACGACGAGGTAGATCCGTGCGCACGTACAGCCCGAAGCCCGGCGAGGTGACCCGCGCCTGGCATGTGATCGACGCCGAGGATGTGGTGCTCGGCCGGTTGGCGACGGAGGCCGCGACGCTGCTGCGCGGCAAGCACAAGCCGATGTACGCCCCCACATGGACGTCGGCGACTTCGTCGTGATCGTCAACGCCGAGAAGGTCGCCCTGACCGGCAACAAGCGGGAGCAGGCCTTCCACTACCGGCACAGCGGTTACCCCGGCGGTCTGCGCAAGCAGTCCTTCGGCCAGGTGCTGCAGAGCCACCCCGAGCGGCTGCTCGAGAAGGCGATCAAGGGCATGCTGCCGAAGAACAAGCTCGGCCGCGCCATGAGCAAGAAGCTCAAGGTCTACGCGGGTCCGAACCACCCGCACGAGGCCCAGAACCCGCAGCCGTTCGAGATCAACGCGAAGGTCGAGAAGTGACTGACGAACTCCAGGAAGAGACCGTGACCGCGCCGGCTCCGGAGGAGACCGCGCCCGCTCCGGAGGACTACGTCGCCGAGGACGTGGCCCCGATGCCGATCGGCCAGCCGGTGCAGACCGTGGGCCGTCGCAAGCAGGCCATCGCCCGGGTCCGGCTGGTCCCCGGCAACGGCAACTTCAAGCTCAACGGCAAGACCCTCGAGGGGTACTTCCCGAACAAGGTCCACCAGCAGCTCATCAAGGAGCCGATGGTGACCGTCGAGCGCCTCGAGAACTTCGACGTGATCGGCAACCTCTCCGGCGGCGGCCCCTCCGGTCAGGCCGGTGCGCTGCGCATGGCCATCGCCCGCGCGCTCGCCAGCTACGACCTGGACGACCGCCCGGCGCTGAAGAAGGCCGGGATGCTCACCCGCGACTCGCGGGAGAAGGAGCGCAAGAAGTACGGCCTCAAGAAGGCCCGCAAGGCGCCGCAGTTCAGCAAGCGCTGATCTCGCTGCCGAGGGCTCGCGCGGAGAGGGCGGAGCCTGCGCGCGGCGATGCGCTGCGCGATCGCCGGTCGCCGCGGCTCCGCTGCGACACCTCCCTCCGCCGTGCGGTTCGTCCACCTGGACGCCGCTCACGACGGCAGCCCTGCACCGCGTGAGCCCTTACCATCCGCGGGAGTGGTCCCTCGCCCATCGGGCGCCGGACCGCTCCCGCGGATGTCGTATACGCCCGTGCGGGCTGAGGAGGAGCTGCTGCTGATGTCCCGGTTGTTCGGCACCGACGGGGTCCGCGGTCTGGCCAACGCCGACCTGACCCCCGAACTCGCGATGTCCATCGCCGCCTCGGCGGCCCGCGTCCTCTACGACCGGGACGGTTCCCAGCGGCGGCGGGTGGCCCTCGTCGGCCGCGACCCCCGGGCCAGCGGCGAGATGCTGGAGGCCGCCGTCACCGCCGGGCTGGCCTCCGCCGGTGCCGACGTGCTGCGGGTCGGCGTGCTGCCCACGCCCGCCATCGCCTACCTGGTCGCCGACCAGGGTGCCGACCTGGGCGTGATGATCTCCGCCTCGCACAACCCGATGCCCGACAACGGGATCAAGCTGTTCGCCGCCGGGGGGCACAAGCTGCCCGACGCGGTGGAGGACGAGATCGCCGCGCGCCTCGACGAGGCGGTGGACCGGCCCACGGGGGCGCAGGTCGGCCGGGTCCGGGACGTCTCCGACTCGGTGCAGCGCTACGTCGATCACCTGCTGGTGGCCACGCCGCAGCCGCTGGACGGCCTGCGCGTCGTGGTGGACTGCGCCAACGGCGCCGCCGCCGCGGCCGCCCCGGAGGCCTACCGCCGGGCCGGGGCCGAGGTCATCGCGCTGCACGCCGATCCGGACGGGATCAACATCAACGACGGCGTCGGCTCCACCCACATCGACGTGCTCCAGCGCGCGGTCGTCGAGCACGGCGCCGACCTGGGCATCGCCCACGACGGCGACGCCGACCGCTGCCTCGCGGTGGACCACAGCGGCACCGTCGTCGACGGCGACCAGATCCTGGCGATCCTGGCGGTGGCCATGCACGAGGCCGGCGAGCTGGTGGACAAGACGCTGGTCGCGACCGTGATGAGCAACCTCGGCCTGCACCTGGCGATGCAGGACCACGGCATCCAGGTGCGGACGACCGCGGTCGGCGACCGGTACGTGCTGGAGGAGCTGCGCTCCGGCGGGTTCTCGCTGGGCGGCGAGCAGTCGGGCCACGTGGTGCTGCCCGGCCACGCCACCACCGGCGACGGGCTGCTCACCGCGTTGCGCCTGATGGGCCGGGTCGCGGGCTCCGGGACCTCGCTGGCGTCGCTGGCGAAGGTGATGCGCCGGCTGCCGCAGGTCCTGGTCAACGTGCGGGTCCACGACAAGGCCGCGGTCGCGGTCGCCCCGGAGGTCGCCGAGGCGGTGGCCGCGGTCGAGGCCGAGCTGGGCGCCACCGGTCGCGTGCTGCTGCGTCCCTCCGGGACCGAGCAACTCGTCCGGGTGATGGTCGAGGCGCCCGCCGAGGACACCGCGCAGGCGGCCGCGCAGCGACTCGCCGAGGTCGTTGCCGCGATCCGGTGATTCTTGTGATCTAGGTCTCCGGTCGGCGAGATCTGTGAGACCCTGCTCACATGGGTGCCATCGTCGTCGCCACCACCATCGGACTCGTCGCCATCGGGCTGGTCCTCGGAATCGTCGTGCTCGCGGTCTTCGCGCTGGCCGGGATCAAGGCCCTCAACGCAGCGCACGACGGCCGGTCCAGGTTCGTGAACCGCACCCAACGGCAGCGGAGCTGATCACCATGCGCAGTCGGATCGGGGGAGACCTGCTGATGGTGCTGGTGCTGCCGCTGGTGGGGCTGGCGCTCGGCGGTGTGATGGCGATCGTCATCTCCCAGGCCTGGGGACTTCCGCTGTACCTGTTCTAGGCCGTCCCCGGCAGCCGGGCGGCCTCGATGCCGCGCCCGGCGATGGCTGCTGCCTGCGGCGCGGCCCGCGTTGGTGGGTCCGGTCGCGGGCGCGGTGCCACCGCCGTCGATGACCAGCACCCTCCTCCTCGCGCGGCGTTCCTGATCATGGAGGTCGCGGTCACTGCTTCGCTTCTGCAAGTGGTTCACCGGTTCAGACCTGCTCGGGTGCCGAACCTGCCAAGATGGGAGTCGATCATCCCGCAGTCCGCTTCGGCACGGCGCGGGAGCGCGGCGGCAGGCTTGGAGCACGAGGAGGGGGCACGGTGACGGGATTCGGTGCCAACGCGGGGGAATTCGCCTCCGCGGCCGGGAACATCCGTGGTGCGGCGGATCCGATCCGGGACGACCACAGCAAGAAGATCAAAGATCTCGGCATGGGCGCGAAGGACTTCGGCAAGGCCCACGGTGACCACTTCACCGGCTACCAGGACGCGATGAACAAGCTCTCCGCGTGCGCCACCAGCCTCGCCAACGCGATGGACGACTTCGCCGGGAAGCTGGAGCAGACGGGCGCGGGCTACGACTGGTCCGACGCCGAGGCCGCCGACACCGTCGGCCAGTCGGGGGGTAACTGATGGCGGGCGAGAACGGCTGGAAGTACCCCTACGAGGACGCCGACAACTACGACGAGATCCAAGGGCTGCTCGACAACCCGAACGTGTCGCATGATCTCAAAGAGCAGCTCATGCGCGGGCCCTACTACGGCGGCTACGGCGGTGCCTACGGCGGCTACGGCGGGAACTACCAGTTCGACCAGGCCCTCGAGGACGCCAAGAAGCAGCGCGACGACGCCAAGGAGAAGGAGGAGAGCCACGACCAGGCGGTCACCGACGGCCGGGCCACGCTCGAGGACAGCCGCACCCAGGGCGAGTCCGGTTCCCACGGCGGCGCCGGGGTGGCCACCGCCGATGAGCTCCTCGACGCCGGCAAGCCGGGCCTGCGCTTCTTCGAGCGCTTCGTGCCGCTCTACGAGAAGATCGAGCACGCCTACAACGACAAGAGCAAGGTGCTCGCCGTCGACAAGGTCAAGGAGCTCTACGACCAGCAGCGGGGCTTGAACTTCGACAAGTTCGCCAAGTCCGCCGAGGACCTCTCCGCCGCCGAGAAGGGGATGCGCGAGGCCCACCAGGGCATGTCGGACCGGCTCGGCAAGCTCTGGGGGAGCTGGACCGGCGCCGCCGCCGATTCGTCGCAGCAGTACTTCTCCGGGACCTTCACGCCCACCGCGCAGGAACGGGTGATCACCCGGATCAGCGACGCCGCCGCGATCACCAACGAGAGCTGCAAGTCGATCTCCGAAATGGTCCGGACCAAGGCCGAGTCCGTGCTGGGATTCGACGAGTTCAGCGAGAACATCGGCGGGAAGGGGACCTCGGACTGGGACATCACCATCCAGGTCGCCAACCAGACCGAGGACGAAGAGCTGATGCGCACCGCGTGCCGCGTCTGGGAAGTCAAGATCGACGAGGGCTGCAGCGGCGGCCTCACCGACGAGGCCAAGGAGAAGATCCGGGACGAGTGCATGAAGCAGGTCCGGGAGTGCTTCGCCAAGTCGGTCGAGGACAACTGCGCGAACTTCAAGACGCTCTGCGACGACACCAAGAAGAACATCGACGAGGCGTGGAAGGGCCTGAACGAGGAGCTCGGCAAGGCCGAGGCGAACCCGTTCCAGAACCCGGGCGGCGAGGACTCCGAGCAGCCGCCGGGTGACCAGGGCGGCGACCCCGGCGCGGGCGGCGGCTCGGGTCCGGGCGCCGGTGGCGGTTCCGGCCCGGGTGCGGGTGGCGGTGCCGGTCCGGGTGCCGGGGGCGGCGGTGGCGGCGGCGAGATGCCGCCGGCGCCGGAGGTTCCCGAGGTCGAGACGCCGGAGATGCCGCCGGTGCCGGAAGGCCCGGGTGCGGGCGGTGGTTCGGGCCCGGGTGCCGGTGGTGGCGGTGGTGGCGAGACGCCGCCCACGCCGGAAGCACCGCCGACGCCGGAGACCCCGCCCGCGCCGGAGGTGCCGCCGACCCCGGAGATGCCGCCCGCACCGGAGGTGCCCACGCCGGAGGCGCCGCCGGTGCCGGAGATGCCGCAGGGGCCTGGCGCTGGTGGTGGTGCTGGTCCGGGTGCCGGTGGTGGCGGCGGGACGCCGCCCACGCCGGAGGCGCCGCCGACACCGGAGATGCCGCCTGCGCCGGAGGTGCCGGAGGTCGAGACGCCGGAGATGCCGCAGGGGCCTGGCTCCGGTGGTGGTGGCGAGACGCCGCCCGCGCCGGAAGTTCCGCCGGCGCCGGAGATGCCGCCCGCGCCGGAGGTTCCCCAGGTCGAGATGCCGGACGTGTCCCCGGGCCCGGAGATGCCGCAAGGCCCCGGTGAGGACGACGGCATGGGCGGCGGCGCCGGTGGTGGCATGGGCGGTGGCGCCGGCGGTGGCGTCGGCGAGCCCGAGACCATCACCGTCGGCGAGGGCGAGAACGCCGTCGACGTACGGGAACCCGGCCCGGACGGGCACGTCCAAGTGGAGCTGACCGGCGAGGACGGGCAGCCCAAGACCTACGACGTGATCTTCCCGCCCGAGGGCGAAGCGGGGCAGGCCGTGCCCGCCGGAGTTCCGGGCTTCCCGGCGTCCCCGGGCGTCCCACCGCAGGTCGGCGGGTTCGATGCCCAGCCAGGGCAAGTGCCCGGCCTGGGCGCACCGGGTTCGCCGGGCGTCCCGCCGCAGGTCGGTGGGTTCGAGGGCCAGCCGATGCCGGCTCCCGGGTCGACCAGCGGCTTCGGCGGGCAGCCGATGACCCCGGGTTCGCCGGGGATGCCGCTGGGGCCCGAGGGGCAGCCGATGCCCGCTCCCGGGGCGACCAGCGGGTTCACCGGGCAGCCGATGCCTGGGCAGCCGATGCCGGGCCAGCCGATGCCGGGAGTGCCGCAGGAGGGCGGCTTCGACGCGCCGCAGGCGATGCCGGGCGTTCCGCCGCAGGTCGGCGGGTTCGACGGCGAGACCCCCGGCGCACCGGCGATCCCGGTGCAGGCGGGCGAGGACGGCAAGGCGGTGATCCAGGAGGGCGATCGCACGATCACCTTGGAGCGCACGCCCGAGGGCGAGGTCCGGGTCTCCGTGGACAACGGTGACGGCAGCCCCCGCCTCGACGAGTCCCTCGACTTCGGGGCGGAGCCCCGCCGGTTCGAGGCCGTGACCAGCGAGCCGATGGCCCCCGGCCCGCGGATCGCGGCCGAGGAACCGATGGTCGCTCCGGGGGCGCCGTCCGAGCCCGGCGAAGGGTTCCGCTCGGCCCGGCCGGTCGAGGACGTGCAGGGCGGCGTCGCCGCGACCCCGGCCGGGGTCGCCGGGATGCCCGCCGAGCCGGCCGCGGAGCCGCCGAGCGGTCCGCAGCCCGCGCCCACCACGGCGCAGTCCGCCGGGTTCAGCTCGTTGTTCGGGCAGGCCGACGGCGCGCAGAACTCCTTCGGCAGCGCCTCCGGGCAGCTCTTCGGCGCGGTCGGCGACTCCGGCGGTGCCCAGGGCGCGGGCTCGGCAGTGGGCGGCCCGGCCGTCGGTGGACCGGCGGGCGGCGGCTCGGGCGGTGGTGCCCCCGGTGGGGGCGCCCCGGGGGGTGCGCCGGGAGGCGGCGGCCCGCTGGGCGCGGCGCCCCTGGGAGGCGGCCCGGGCGGCGCCTGGGATCCGCCGGCCGAACCGCCGCGCGGGCCCGGGGCGACCGGCCTGGCCAGCATGGCCGGTGACGCCCCCGCCGCGCCCGAGGCCGCTTCCGGGAGCGCGCAGGGCGCCAGCGGCCTGGCCTCGATGGGCGGTGAGTCCGGTGGCGGCGCGACGTCCTCCGGCGGCGGCCAGAGCTCCGGGGCGATGGGCGGCGGCATGATGGGCGGCATGGGTGGCATGGCCGGTGGCGGCCAGCAGCAGGGCGCCGACCAGGAGCGGACCAACTCCAGCCCGTGGCGCACCCAGGGCCAGCTCTTCGATTCCGGCGTGGACGCGTCGAACGTGCGCTTCCGGTCGGTGCTCGGCGAGGACAAGCAGCAGGAGCAGTGATGCCCGGGGTGGCTGAGGAGGCAGGAGCGCGGTGACCGAGGTCAGCGAGAACGTCAAGGCGTTCCGGAACCGGATGGCGGGGCTGGTCGCGGAGAACTCGGCCAGCGCGAGCGCGGTGCGCCAGCGGTGGCAGGAGTCGGCCGCCGAGGCGGACAAGAACTCCGCGGAGCGCATCGAGAAGGCGCAGAAGCTGGCGGAGCGCATCGCCGAGCGCACCCAGGCGCTGCGCAAGGCGCAGGAGAAGGAGGCAGCCGGGTTCGCGGAGATCTCGGTCCGGGACGACTACGACGAGGACGACGTCGATCCCGAGGTCGAGCGGTTCTCCCAGGGCATCCTCGCCCAGCAGCCGAAGCCGGAGCCGACGGAAGCGGCCGGCACCGCGCAGCAGTCGGCCCAGCAGTCGGCGCCGCAGCCGGGCGAGGCACCGCGCCACGCCCGGCCCGAGCCGGCGCGCCCGGAGCCCGCCGGGTGGGGGGTCCAGGCGGGTCGCTTCGGCCGCCGCGCGGAACCGGAACCGCCACCGGCTCCGCCCCGCGCGCAGCCGAAACCGGCTCCCCGCCCGGCTCCGCGCCGTCCGGCCGCCTACGACGACGAGGAGGACTTCGAAGAGCGGAAGTGGCTGGACTGAGCTGGTGCTGACCGGGCTGCGATCCACCGCGGATCGCAGCCCGGAGCACTACTGCGGGGGCGGGTAGCCCCCGTACTGCTGCGGGGCGCCGTACTGCTGTTGCGGGTACGGCTGCTGAGCGGGCTGCTGGGCTTGCGGTGTCCCGTACTGCTGACCTGGGTACTGCTGCGCCGCGTACTGGGGTGCGCCGTAGTGCGCCGGGGCCTGGGCGGTCGCGGACCGGGGCTTGAGGCCGTTGCGGGTGAACGGCAGCAGGCTCAGCGCGGTGACGATCAGGGTCGGCACCAGCGTGATGACTTCGGCAAAGGAGTACAGGATCTCGCCGAGCGATCCGCCGAGGTACTCCGACGTGGCCCGAAGCACGATGCCCTTGACCAGGAACGCCAGGCACAGCACCGTCGCGCCGATCAGCAGGAACGGGCCGATCCAGTGCCGCAGGATCAGCAGCACGCCGCCCGCGATCAGCGCCAGCCCGGCTGGCACGCAGATCAGCGTGTTGACCAGGTTGCTGAAGGCGAAGTCGAGGGTGATGGCCAGGCCGATGATGATCGCCAGCACGCCGAGCACCCGGGCCGGGACGGCCGAAGCGCCCTGCGGCGGCTGCTGCGGCTGTCCCCATTGCTGCTGGCCCCACTGCTGCGGCTGCTGGTACGCCTGCGGATGGCCGGGTTGCGGCGCGTACCCCTGAGGCCCGGGGTAGCCGGGTTGCTGCTGGTAACCGGCTTGCTGCGGGTACCCGGGAGGTACGCCGGGCTGCTGTGGTGGCTGAGGCGCGCTCATGGCCGCTGATTGTCGCGCATCGGACGAGGGCGGCAGGCGACTCCATCGCAATCGGTGGGCGAACCTGACCGCGACCGGCACCACCGTGCGCACAGCCCCGCACCCGCTCGGGAGCTGAGTGAGGGGCACCTTCATCCGGCACAGTCGGATGAAGGTGCCCCTCACCTGGCATCGATCACCAGGGCGCGGGTCCGAACCCGGGGTGCGGTCCCACCGTGGAGCGCGGCCAGGAGCGCTACTGCTGGGGCGGGTAGCCCCCGTACTGCTGCGGGTGCTGCTGCTGCGGGTACGGCTGCGGGGCGTACTGCTGCTGAGCGGACTGCTGGGGTTGCGGCGTCCCGTACTGCTGACCCGGGTACTGCTGCGTCGCGTGCTGGGGTGCGCCGTGCGGCGTGGCTTGGGCGGTCGCGGACCGGGGTTTGAGGCCGCGGCGGGTGAACGGCAGCAGGCTCAGCACGGTGACGATCAGGATCGGCACCAGGATGCTCAAGTCGCGCCAGGAGAACAGGACCCCGCCGAGCGTGTCGTAGAGGTAGTTCAACGAGGACCGGTACACCATCTGGTCGATCACGTGCACCAGCCACAGCACCGTCGCGCCGATCAGCAGGAACGGGCCGATCCAGTGCCGCAGGACCAGCAGCACGCCGCCCGCGATCGACACGAGCCCGGCGGACACGCAGAGGAGCGGGTTCGTGCCGTGGAAGAAGTAGCCGATGATGATGGCCAAGCCGATGACGATGGCCAGCGCGCCGAGGACCCGGGCCGGGACGGCCGAAGCGCCCTGCGGCGGCTGCCCCCACTGCTGCGGTTGGCCCCACTGCTGCGGCGGCTGCGGGTACGCCTGCGGGTGGCCGGGTTGCTGCGGGTATCCCTGGGGCCCGGGGTAGCCAGGTTGCTGCTGGTAGCCGGGTTGCTGCGGGTACGCGGGGGGCTGGCCGGGCTGCTGGGGCGGTTGGGGCGCGCTCATGGGCGTGATTCTCCCGCACCCGGCAAGGCGGCGGGCGCGGTCGTCGGCGATCGGTGGACTCAGGCGGAGCGGGTGTGCTCGCGGTCGATCTTCGTCCCCGCCACGTCGGCGTCGAGCAGTTCCGCGCCGCGTTCGTCCTCGCGCAGGGTGCGCAGGAAGAACGCGGTCAGCAGCGCCTTGCCCACCCGCTGCGCGGCGTACTCGGAGCGGCCGTGCAGCACCAGCTCCGACCAGTGCCGTCCGGTGGTGAACCCGAGGTGGCTGGCCTTGGGCAGCATCCGGAGCTGGACCGGACCCGCCCAGGCGCGGGCGATCGGTTCGGCGTTGGCGACCGCCGGGGCCAGCAGGTCGTTGCCCGCGGCGAGGTGCAGCCCGGGCACCCGCACCCGGTGGGCCGCCGCCAGCGCGGACGGCCGGGTCTCCGAGGCGGCCAGCGTGGCCACCGCCCGCACCCGCTCGTCCTCCGCCGCGGCCAGCACGGCACAGCCGCCGCCCATCGCGTGTCCCGCGGCGCCGAGCCGGTCGGGGTCGACGCTGATCCCGCCCTCGCCGAGCCGCACGCCGGTGCAGACGTCCAGCGCGGTGCGCAGGTCGGCGGTGAACAGCCGGTGCGAGGCCAGCGCGCCGCGCTGGGTGCCGGGTGCGGCGACCACGAACCCCCAGGACGCCAGGTGCCGCAGCAGCGCGAGGTAGCGCCTCGGCGGTTGCAGCCAGCCGTGCCCGAAGGTGATCGCGGGCAGCCCCGCCCCGCTGCGCGGGGTGCACACCAGCCCGGGCATCCCGACCAGGGACAGGTCCCCGTGCAGGACGTCGTGCGGTCCGCGCCGGGAGAGCTCTTCGAAAGCCTTCTTGGCAGTGCGCCCCATGGTCGGCAACGGTAGCGGACCGGTCGCGCCACGCGCGGTTGCGACCGGGCGGGGGACGGCTGCGACCGTCCTCACGAGGTTGCGGCCGCGCGGAGTCGTTACCCTTGGCCAGGTGTGCGGCATCGTTGGTTACGTAGGACATCGCCCGGCGCTGGACGTCGTGCTGAACGGTCTCCGGCGCCTGGAGTACCGCGGATACGACTCCGCCGGGGTGGCGCTGGCCGACGGCGCGGGCGGGCTGGCGGTCGAGCGGGCCGCCGGTGCGCTGGCGAACCTGGAGAAGCGCCTCGGCGAGGTCGACGGCGACCGCTTCGCGGGCACCAGCGGTATGGGGCACACCCGGTGGGCCACCCACGGGGCGCCGACCGACCGCAACGCCCACCCGCACCGGGACGCCGCCGGCGCGGTCGCGGTGGTGCACAACGGGATCATCGAGAACTTCGCCGCGCTGCGCGCCGAGCTCGAAGCCGCGGGCGTCGAGATGGCCAGCGACACCGACACCGAGACCGCGGCCCACCTGGTCGCCGCCGCCTACGCCGACGGTCCGACCGCCGGGGACCTGACCGCGAGCACGTGCGCGGTCGCCCGCCGCCTGGAGGGCGCGTTCACGCTGGTCGTGACGCACGCCGCCGAGCCGAACACGATCGTCGCGGCACGCCGGTCGTCGCCGCTGGTGGTCGGGGTCGGCGAGGGCGAGCACTTCGTGGCCTCCGACGTCGCCGCGTTCATCGAGCACACCCGCGAGGCCGTCGAGCTCGGGCAGGACCAGGTCGTCACGATCACCGGCGACGGCTACCGGGTGACCGACTTCACCGGCGCGGAGGTCGCCGCCAAGCCGTTCACGGTGAACTGGGACCTGTCGGCCGCCGAGAAGGGCGGTCACGACTACTTCATGCTCAAGGAGATCGAGGAGCAGCCGGAGGCGCTGCGGGACACCTTGAGCGGGCACTTCACCGGCGGCAGCGTGGTCCTCGACGAGCAGCGGCTCACCGAGCAGGACCTGCGCGACATCGACAAGGTCTTCGTCGTGGCCTGCGGCACCGCCTACCACTCCGGCCTGGTCGCCAAGTACGCCATCGAGCACTGGTGCCGGCTGCCCGTGGAGGTGGAGCTGGCCAGCGAGTTCCGCTACCGCGACCCGGTGCTCGGGCGGGACACCCTGGTGGTGGCGATCTCGCAGTCCGGGGAGACCGCCGACACCCTCGAAGCGGTCCGCCACGCCCGCACCCAGCGGGCCCGGGTGCTGGCGATCTGCAACACCAACGGCGCGCAGATCCCGCGCGAGTCCGACGCGGTGCTCTACACCCACGCCGGCCCGGAGATCGGGGTCGCGGCGACCAAGACCTTCCTGGCCCAGGTGGCGGCGAACTACCTGGTCGGGCTGGCCCTGGCGCAGGCGCGCGGCACCAAGTACTCCGACGAGGTGGCCCGCGAGTTCGAGGAGCTCTCGGAGATGCCGGACGCGGTGCGCCAGACCCTCGCCACCGTCGACCAGGTCCGGGACCTCAGCACCCGGCTGGCCACGTCCAAGGCGGTGCTGTTCCTCGGCCGCCACGTCGGCTACCCGGTGGCGCTGGAGGGCGCGCTCAAGCTCAAGGAGCTCGCCTACATGCACGCGGAGGGCTTCGCGGCGGGTGAGCTCAAGCACGGGCCGATCGCGCTGATCGAGGAGGACCTGCCGGTCGTGGTGGTGATGCCCTCGCCGAAGGGCCGGGCGCTGCTGCACGCCAAGATGGTGTCCAACATCCGCGAGATCCAGGCTCGGGGCGCCCGCACCGTGGTGATCGCGGAGGAGGGCGACGACGCGGTGCGGCCGTTCGCCGACGAACTGATCACCATCCCGTCGGTGCCGACGCTGTTCCAGCCCCTGGTCTCCACGGTGCCGTTGCAGGTGCTCGCCGCCGAGATCGCCCGGGCCCGCGGCTACGACGTCGACAAGCCCCGCAACCTCGCCAAATCAGTCACCGTCGAGTGATCTTCCGCTGAGTGAGGGGCACCCTTGACCGAGTAACGGGTCCTTTCAGAATGCGGCGGAGCCGCATGCGGTGAGGCACGCAGCTTGCACCGCTGAGGTTCCGCCACCCGCACCGCCACGCAGGCCATTGGCGAAAGCGGTCCCAACTCGGGCAAGGGTGCTCCTCACTCATGACCCGAACGGGGGTTTCTCGTGATCGTGGGCGTGGGGACCGACCTGGTCGACGTGGCTCGCTTCGCGGCCTCGCTGCGCCGCACCCCGGGCCTGGCCGACCGGCTGTTCAGCCCGGCCGAGCGCACCACCTCGGCGGGCACGCCGCGAGCGGCGCGCTCGCTGGCCGCCCGGTTCGCCGCCAAGGAGGCCGCCGCCAAGGCCCTCGGCGCCCCGGCCGGCTACCGGCTCACCGACTGCGAGGTGCTCAGCGCCGCCGACGGCCGCCCGGAACTGCGGGTGACCGGTCGGCTCGCCGAGGCCGCCGCCGCGCTGGAGGTCACCACCTGGCACGTCTCGCTCAGCCACGACGGCGGGACGGCCTGCGCCTTCGTCGTCGCCGAGCACCGCTGAGCACGCGATCACCTGTGGTGGACCGCGCCCCGGCGTGCAGACTGGGGCCCTACCGCTGGAGGCAGGGAGGCTCGATGCAGGGAGTGTGGACTCCGGACCAGATCCGCGCCGCCGAGCAGCGGCTGTTCGCCAGGACACCGGAGCCCGCGGTGATGCGCCGGGCCGCGTTCGCGGTGGCGGCCCAGACGGCGCAGCTGCTCACCGAGCAGACCGGCGGCGTGACCGGTCGCCGGGTGGTGCTGCTGGTCGGCGGCGGCAACAACGGCGGTGACGCGCTGTGGGCGGGGGCGTTCCTGCGCCGCCGGGGCGCCGCGGTGACCGCCGTGCTGCTCTCCCCGGACAAGGCGCACCCGGCCGGGCTCACCGCGCTGCGCCGCGCCCGGGGCCGGATCGTCGAGGCCACCGGGGCCAGCCCGGACACCGCCGGGATCGGAGCCGCCGCCGCGGACGCCGTGGAAGGCGCCGACGCGGTCGTCGACGGCATCGTCGGGCTCGCCGCGCGCGGTCCGCTGCGACCCGTCGCCGCCGAGCTGGTCCGCCGGGTCGCCGCGCCGATCGTGGCCGTCGACCTGCCCAGCGGCGTCGACCCGATCACCGGTGCGGTCGAGGGCGCGGCGGTCCAGGCCGAGGTCACGGTGACCTTCGGCGGGCGCAAGCCCTGCCACGTGCTCGGCCGGGCGGCGGTGCGCTCCGGCGACGTGCAGGTGGTGGACATCGGCCTCGACGACGACCTCGGCGAGCCGGAGCTGCGGGTCCTCGAAGCGGCCGACGTCGGCGAGCGCTGGCCGGTCCCGCGCCCGGAGGACGACAAGTACAGCCAGGGCGTCATCGGGGTCGCCGCCGGATCGGCCACCTACCCCGGGGCCGCGGTGCTCGCCGCCGGGGCGGCGGTGCGCACCACCTCCGGGATGGTCCGCTACGCCGGGCCCGCCGCCGACGTCGTCCGCGCGCACTGGCCCGAGGTGATCGCGACCGGCTCGATCACCGACGCCGGGCGGGTGCAGGCGTGGGCCGTCGGTCCCGGGATCGGCACCGGGGCCAGCGGCCGGGACGTGATGCTGCACGTGCTGCGCTCCGGCCACCCGGTGTGCGCCGACGCCGACGCGATCACCCTGCTCGCCAAGGACCCCTCCCTCTGGGACGCGCGCGAACCCGACGCCCCGCTGGTGCTCACCCCGCACGCGGGCGAGTTCACCCGGCTCTCCGGCGACGAGCTCGGCATCGACCGGGTCGGCGCCGCCCGCGAGGTCGCCGCCCGCTACGACGCCGTGGTCCTGCTCAAGGGCAACACCACGGTGATCGCCGCGCCGGACGGCCGGGTGCTGGTCAACGACTCGCACCACGCGTGGCCGTCCACGGCGGGCTCCGGCGACGTGCTCACCGGGATGATCGGCGCCCTGCTCGCCTCCGGCGTCGACGCCTGGGAGGCGTGCGGCTACGCCAGCCACGTCCACTCCCGCGCGGCGGCGCTGGCCGCCCGCGGCACCGGCGGCCACGGCGTCGGCGCCCCGATCGGCGCGTCCGCCCTGCTCGCCGGCGTCCCGGAGGCGATCCGCACCGTCCGCGCCGCCGCCCTGGCGTGACCGCAGGAGGGACGCCTTTCTGCCACCGGTGGCAGCAGGGGAACCTTCCTGTCACGGGTGGCAGCGGGGGAACCTTTCTGTCACCGATGGCAGGAGGGGAACCTTCCTGTCACCGGTCGCCGGAGGGCCACTTTCCTGTCACCGGTGGCACCAGGGGAACCTTCCTGTCACCGGTGACAGCAGGGCCACTTTCCTGTCACCGATCCCGGCGACGGCACGTGACGGGAGGTACACCCCGACGGCTGACCTGCGGGAGGAGGGCGCGGACCGACGACGTCGGGGGCGCGGGGTGTGGGACGATGGCGCTGTCATGAGCGACCAGCCCGCCCACCGCGCCGACCTGCGCATCGACGTCGCCGCGCTCCGCCGCAACGTCGGCATCCTCGCCGAGCGCGCCCGCCGGTCGGGCGCGCGCACGATGGTCGTGGTGAAGTCCGACGGCTACGGGCACGGGGCGGCGACCGTCGCCCGCGCCGCGCTGGCCGCCGGGGCCACCGACCTCGGCGTCGCCTCGATCGACGAGGGCAGGCAGTTGCGCGCCGCGGGCATCACCGCGCCGATCCTGGCGTGGCTCTACGCGCACGACGAGGACTTCGCGCCCGCGGTGGCCGCCGACCTGGAGCTGTCCGCGTCGTCGGTGGCGCAGCTGCGGGCGATCGCCGCCGCGGCCGCGGCGCAGGGCCGGATGGTGCCGGTGCACCTCAAGATCGACACCGGGTTGTCCCGCAGCGGGTGCCCGGAGGAGCTGTGGCCGGAGCTGGTCGCGGCGGCGGCGAAGGCGCAGGCCGACGGGGACGTGGAGGTCGCGGCGGTGTGGTCGCACCTGGCCAGCGCCGACGAACCGGGCGATCCGTCGATCGACCGGCAGGCGGCCCGGTTGCGCCGCGCCCACGAGCAGGCCCGCGCGGTGGGGTTGACGCCGATCCGGCACCTGGCCAACTCGGCCGCCGCGCTCACCCGCCCCGACCTGCACTTCGAGCTGATCCGCCCGGGCATCGCCGCCTACGGCTTGGACCCGGTGCCGCAGCACGGCGACCACGGGCTGCGCCCGGCGATGACGTTCCGCTCCTCGGTGACGATGGTGAAGCGGATCGCCGCCGGGGAGAGCGTGTCCTACGGCCGGACCTGGACCGCCGACCGGCCGGTGACGCTGGCCTTGGTCCCGGTCGGCTACGCCGACGGCGTGCCCCGGCGGTTGTCCGGCGCGCTGGAGGTGTGGCTGGCGGGCCGCCGCCGCCCGGTGGTCGGCCGGGTGTGCATGGATCAAATCGTGGTGCGCTGCGACGACGACGAGGTCCGCGAGGGCGACGAGGTCGTGCTGTTCGGCCCGGGTGAGCGCGGCGAGCCGACGGCGGCGGAGTGGGCCGACGAGCTCGGCACCATCCACTACGAGGTCGTCAGCGGCATGTTCCGCCCCCGGGTGACGCGGACCGTGGTGGACGAGGACCCCCGATGAGGCCGGTGTGGCAGGCGCTGGCCTGGACCGGCGGCGTCGTCGGCGCGGCGGTCACCGGCGCCGTGGTGGGCGTCGCCGCGCACAGCACCCGCGCCCAGCGCCGGTCCGACGGTGCGCTGCTGGACGAGAAGCCCGGCGGTCTGCTCCCGGACCGGCAGTCCACGGTGGCGGCCGACGACGGGGTGCCGCTGGCGGTGCAGGAGGTCGGGCCGCTGGACGGTGGTGCGGCGGAGCTGACCGTGGTGCTGGTCCACGGCTACGCGATGGACTCCCGGTGCTGGCACTTCCAGCGGCGCGACCTGCCGGAGCTGACCGGCCCCCGGGTCCGGCTGGTGCTCTACGACCAGCGCAGCCACGGCCGTTCCGGGCAGTCCTCGCGCAGCGGCAGCACCATAGACCAGCTCGGCCGGGACCTGGACGCGGTGCTGCGGGCGACCGCGGCGAGCGGGCCGGTGGTGCTGGTCGGGCATTCGATGGGCGGCATGACGATCATGGCGCTGGCCGAGCAGCGACCGGAGCTGTTCCGCGGCCGGGTGCGCGGGGTGGCGCTGATCGGCACCTCGGCGGGTGCGGTCGGTGCGGCGGGGCTGTCCCGCCCGTGGCTGTCCCGGTACAACCCGATCACCCGCGGCCTGTCGATGGTGGTCGGGGTGCAGCCCGCGCTGGTGGAGCGGATCCGCCGCACCGGTGATCCGCTGGCCCGGACCCTCATCCGGCGGTTGGGCTTCGCCGACCGCGACGTCTCGCCCGCCGTGGTGGACCTGGTCGCCGAGATGATCGGCGCGACGTCGGTCGAGGTGGTGACCGACTTCCTGGAGACCATCGGCACCCACGACCGCAGGGCCGCGCTGGCCGCGCTGGCGGAGTGCGAGGTGCTGGTGCTGGCCGGGGATTCCGATCGGATCACGCCGTTCTCGCACGCGGAGGTGATCGCCGGGGAGCTGCCGACCGCCGAGCTGGTGCAGGTCGAATCCGCCGGGCACCCGGTGATGCTGGAGCGGCACGAGGTGGTCACCGAGCAGCTCGTCGCGCTGATCCGGCGGGCGTACGCGGGGGAGGAGCGGTGATGGACACCGAGCACGTGCTGGAGCTGGCCGAGGAGTCCGACACGCTGGAGTTCGGCCGCCGGTTGGGCGGGCTGCTGCGGGCCGGTGACCTGGTCCTGCTGGACGGTCCGCTCGGCGCCGGCAAGACCGTGCTGACCAGGGGGATCGCCGCCGGGCTCGGGGTGGCGGGGCGGATCACCTCGCCGACGTTCGTGATCGCCCGGGTGCACCGGCCGGAGCGCGGCACCGGCCCGGCGCTGGTGCACGTGGACGCCTACCGGCTGGGCGGGCTGGACGAGATCGACGACCTCGACCTGGACACCGACCTCACCGAGGCCGCCGTGGTCGTGGAGTGGGGCGCCGGGATGGCCGAGCGGCTGGCCGACGAGCTCCTGCTGGTCCGGCTGCGCCGCCGCGCCGACGACGTCCGCGAGCTGGTCCTGGAGCCGCGCGGCGAATCCTGGCGGCGACGGGTCGACGAGCTAGGGTGACCGAATTCCTCGCCGGGTTCCCCGGCCCGCTGGCGCTGCTGTTCGCCGCCGCCGTGCTCGCCGCCGAATCGGGGCTGCTCATCGGGATCTTCCTGCCGGGCGCCGGGCTCGTGGTGGCGCTGGGCTGGCTGGCCGGGCACGGCGTGCTGGAGGTCTGGGCGGCGATCGGCACGGCCGCTGCGGCCAGCGCCGGTGGCGCGCAGCTCGGCTACCTGCTCGGCGGCACCGGTTCCGGGCGGTTGCGGGAGTTCGCGGTGCGCCGCTTCGGCGCCGACCGGATCGAGTCCGCTGTGGACGGACGTGCGGTGGCGGCGGCGCAGGCGCTCGCGGTGGCGCGGACCGTGGTGCCCCGGCTGGCCGCGCGCAGCGGCGTCGGGCACCTGAGGTTCACCGCGTGCACCGTGCCGGTCGCGCTGGCCTGGTCGACCGCCTGGGTGCTGCTCGGCGCCTGGTCCGGCGCCGCCTACGAGCAGGTGCGCACCGCGTCCGGCCTGTTCGGCGTGCCGCTCCTGCTGGTCATCGCGCTGGTCGCCCTGGTGGTCCGCTGGGCCCGCCGCAGAACGCGGACCCGCGGCTGACCTCCGAACCGGGTGAGGGGCACCTTCATCCGACTATGCCGGATGAAGGTGCCCCTCACTCACAACCTCTCCGAGTGATCACCACCCGTTCGTGAGCTGGGTGAGGGGCACCCTTGCCCAAGTAACTGGGACAAGGGTGCCCCTCACTCACGTCACGTTCGGATGATCGGGGTGAGGGCGCCTTCGCTCGGTTGAGCACCGGGCCGCGGGGACCCGGGCCGTGGGGCTCAGGCCGTGGTGATCTCGGCTGCGAGTTCCTTGGCCAGGCGTTGCATCAGGGGGATGACGTCGTCGGTGGTGATCCGGGTCATCCGCCCCTCGGGGCCGCTGATCGAGATCGCCGCGCCCGCCGGGGCGCCCGGCACCGCCACCGCGTAGCAGCGCACGCCGACCTCCTGCTCGCCGTCGTCGACGGCGTAGCCCTGCTCGCGGATGCGGCCGAGCTCCTGCTGCATGCCTTCGACGGTGGTGATGGTGCGCTCGGTCTCGGGGCGCATCCCGGCGCGGGTGAGCAGTTGCGCCACCGAATCCGCCGGGAGGTTGGCCATCATCGCCTTGCCGACGGCGGTGGCGTGCGCGTCGACCCGCCTGCCGACCTCGGTGAACATCCGCATCTGGTGCCGCGAGGGCACCTGCGCGACGTAGACGATCTGCTCGCCGTCGAGCACCGCCATGTTCGACGTCTCGCCGGTGGCCTCGGTCAGCTCCGCCAGGTAGGGGCGGGCCCAGGAGCCGAGGGCCTTGCTCGCGGTCTCGCCGAGCCGGATCAGCCGGGGGCCCAGCGCGTAGCGGCGGGACGGCTGCTGGCGGGCGTAGCCCGCGCTGACCAGGGTGCGCATGATCCGGTGGATCGTCGGCAGCGGCAGCCCGGACCTGTCGGCCAGTTCGGAGAGCGCGACCTCGCCGCCCGCGTCGGCCATCAGCTCAAGCAGGTCGAAGGTGCGTTCCACCGACTGGACTCCTCCGCTGGGCTGGGAGCGGCGCGGGCCGGTGGTCATCGGGAACTTCCTCTCGGCAGGACGGGGTGGCCGTGCCGCAGTCTAATCGCTGTCGAGTGCGACAGCTCATGTTGCTTTCGGCGCCATGCGGAAACTAACATCCACGATGCAGAATAACAGGACGGGCGTACCGCTTGGCGCGGACGCGGCGTCGCGCGGCCATCCGCGCGCGACCGCCCGGCGCGCCGCCAGGTGAGCCAACCAAGCCACCGATCTGACGAACCCGGCAGCAGAAAGGGTGGAACACCCATGTCCGCGAACCCACACGGCGTCCAGGTGCTCGGCGGTCCCGTCGAGCGCGGGGACGAGATCCTGACCCCGGAGGCCCTCGACTTCGTCGCCGGGCTCCAGCGCGCCTTCGGCGCCCGCCGCGACGAGCTGCTCGAGCGCCGCGCGCAGCGCCGCGCCGAGGCCGCCCGCACCGGGCGGCTCGACTTCCTGCCCGAGACGCAGCACATCCGCGAGGGCGACTGGCAGGTCGCCGCGCCGCCCGCCGACATCGCCGACCGCCGCGTCGAGATCACCGGGCCCACCAGCCGCAAGATGGCCATCAACGCGCTGAACTCGGGCGCCCGCGTGTGGCTCGCCGACCTGGAGGACGCCAACACTCCGCACTGGGACAACGTCGTCTCCGGCCAGGTCAACCTGTACGACCTGGTGCGCAAGCAGATCGAGCTCACCACGCCGGAGGGCAAGCAGTACACCCTCCGCGACGACGTGCGGCACGCCGTCCCGCTGGTGCGCCCGCGCGGCTGGCACCTGCCGGAGAAGCACCTGCTCGTCGACGGCGAGCCCGCGGTCGGCGCGCTCGTCGACTTCGGTCTGCACTTCTTCCACAACGCCCAGGAGCTGCTGAACCGGGGCAGCGGGCCGTACTTCTACCTCCCCAAGATGGAGAGCCACCTCGAAGCGCGGCTGTGGAACGACGTGTTCACCCACGCCCAGAGCGAGCTCGGCATCCCGCACGGCAGCGTCCGCGCCACCGTGCTCATCGAGACCTACCCGGCGGCGTTCGAGATGGAGGAGATCCTCTACGAGCTGCGGGACCACTCGGCCGGCCTCAACGCCGGGCGCTGGGACTACCTGTTCAGCGTGATCAAGACCTTCCGCGACTCCGGCGAGTACATCCTGCCGGACCGCAACTCGGTCACCATGACCGCGCCGTTCATGCGCGCCTACACCGAACTGCTCGTGCGCACCTGCCACAAGCGCGGCGCGTTCGCCATCGGCGGGATGGCCGCGTTCATCCCGACCAAGGACCCGGCGACCAACGACAAGGCGATGGGCAAGGTCCACGAGGACAAGAAGCGCGAGGCCGGCGACGGCTTCGACGGTTCCTGGGTCGCCCACCCCGGTCTGGTGCCGATCTGCTTCGAGGAGTTCGACGCCGTCCTCGGCGACGAGCCCAACCAGATCGACCGGACCCGCGAGGACGTCACCGTCACCGCCGACCAGCTCCTCGACGTCGCCGCCACCCCGGGCGAGCGGACCATCGAGGGCCTGCGCGCCGCGGTCGACGTGGGTGTGCGCTACATCGCCTCCTGGCTCGGCGGGAACGGCGCGGCGGCCATCCACAACCTGATGGAGGACGCCGCCACCGCCGAGATCTCCCGGTCGCAGATCTGGCAGTGGCTGCACAACGACGTCGTGCTGGCCGGTGGCGAGCGGGTGACGGTCGACCTCGTGCGGGAGGTGCTGGCCGACACCGAGAAGGAGCTGCGCGGCGAAGGTCTCGCGCAGGACCAGGTGGGTCGCGCGGTGGAGCTGTTCGAGCAGGTGGCGGTGGCCGACGAGTTCGTCGACTTCCTGACCCTGCCCGCCTACGACGACCTGCCCTGAACGGCTGATCTTCTTCCGAGTGAGGGGCACCTTCGTCCGACCATGCCGGAGGAAGGTGCCCCTCACTCCGGGTGCGTGCGGAGGACGTTCGGGCGGGTGTCGCGCGGTGGTGCGGTGGCCGTCCGGCGCCTGAGATTTCCGGCCCGTCGCGGTGGCGGGTCCGGTGGTTGAGGAGGGAGAGCGCGATGGTGGGCACCTCGTTGGACGCGGCGGAGGTCGAGCGGCGGTTGTCGCGTCTGTCCGCTGTGGACGAACGCGTCGCGGCGGTGTACCCGGGGGCCGGTGCGGCCCGGCAGCCCGTGCACACCTGCTACGTCCCGGCCGGTGACGTCCGCGCCGACACGCTGCGGGAATGGGCGCGGCAGGCTTCGGCGGTGTTCGCCGAGCACGTCGCCGACGCCGCGGCGCTGGCCGAGATCGTCGGCCTCGATCCCGCGATCGCGACCGCCGTGCACCCCCGGGTGGCGGCGAAGCTCGCCGACGCGCCCGTGGAGGACCTGCGCATCGACTTCGAGGACGGCTACGGGCGTTCCGGGGACGACGTCGAGGACGCCGACGCCGAGCGCACCGCCGGGGTGGTCGCCGACTGGGCCGCCGCCGGAACGCTGCCGCTGGGCGTCGGGCTGCGGGTGAAGTCCTTCGACGGTCCCGAATCGCGGACCCGGTCGGTGCGGACGCTGGACGCGTTCCTCACCGCGCTGCTGCGCCGCGGCCCGCTGCCCGACGGGTTCGTGGTGACCTTCCCGAAGGTCGTCGACGTCGCCCAGGTCGAGGTGTTCGTCGAAGTCCTCGGCCTGCTTGAGCAGCGGCTCGGACTGCCGGACGGGGCGCTGCGGTTCGAGATCCAAGTGGAGACCACGCAGTCCATCGTGGACTCCGACGGCCGGTTCGCGCTGCCCCGGTTCCTGCGCGCCGGGGCCGGACGGGTCAGCGGGCTGCACTTCGGCACCTACGACTACACGGCGGCCTGCGGCCTGACCGCCGCGCACCAGCACCTCGCCCACCCGGCCTGCGACTTCGCGCGGCACGCGATGCAGGTCGCCGCCGCGGGCACCGGGGTGTTCCTGTCCGACGGCTCGACGAACGTGCTGCCCGTCGGCGACCAGGTGCGGCACGGCCTCCGAACGCACTGGGAACTCGTCCGCCGCTCCCTGTCCAACGGCTACTACCAGGGTTGGGACCTGCACCCGGGACAGCTCATCACCCGCTACGCGGCGGTGTTCGCGGCGTTCCGGGAAACCGCGCCCGCCGAGGCGCGGCGCCTCTCCGACTACGTGTCCGCCTCCGGCGGCGCGGTCCTCGACGAACCCGCGACCGCCCGGGCGCTGGCCGCCTCCTTCGTCCGCGCGCTGGACAACGGGGGGATCGATGCGGCGGAGGTGCAGGAGCTGACAGGGACAACAGAACAAAAGATCCGAGAGCTTGGGAGGCTTTGATTCTGTTGGGTCTTTTTGCTAGGCGGTGCCGATAGCGGAACCTCAGCGGCCTTCTCGCGGTGGAGAGTGTTGTGGTCCTTGTGCTGAGCGGTGCGGGTGGCGGAACCTCAGCTGCCTTCTCGCTCCGGGCGCCCTTCTTGATGTATGCCAATACACGGCATCAGGGCGTCCTCGCGAGAAGGCCGCTGAGAACCCGCGGCGGTGCAAGCTGCGAGGGTGGGGCAAGGCGGAAGCGGCTTTCGCCGCTTGCCTGACGGTGGTTCTGTTCGGCGCGTGCGTGGGCTGGAAGCGGCTGCTCCCCCGGTGTGGTTCTGGCGGTGGTGCGCGACTGCGGGAGCGGCGGCTGCTGCCTCGCTTGGTTGTTGAAAAGGTCCGTGGGCGGTCTGGACAAACGGTTGTCCGGCGTGAGCAGATGAGCTGACCCGGACGAAGGAGTTGCGCGGTATGCGGATCAGAGGAGCCGTTCTCCAGGAAAGCGGCAGGCAGGGGCCGTGGGAGCAGACCCGGCCGCTGGCGGTCACCGACCTCGACCTCGACGGGCCCGGTCCCGGCGAACTCCGCGTGCAACTCGAAGCGGCCGGGGTGTGCCACTCCGACCTCTCCGTGGTCGACGGGAACCGGCCGCGCCCGGTTCCGATGCTGCTCGGGCACGAGGCGTGCGGGCGGGTCGCCGAGGTCGGACCGGACGTCACCGACGTGGCGGTCGGGCAGCGCGTCGTGCTCTACTTCGTGCCCCGGTGCGACGAGTGCGACGCCTGCCGGGCCGGGGGCCGGATGCTCTGCACCCCGGGCTGGGCGGCCAACGGCGAGGGCACGCTGCTGTCCGGCGCGCGGCGGCTGCGCTGGGACGACCGGGACGTGCACCACCACTGCGGCGTCTCCGGTTTCGCCACCGACGCCGTGGTGTCCCGGCACTCGGTGGTCCCGGTCGGCGACGACATCCCACCGGAGGTCGGCGCGCTGCTCGGCTGCGCGGTGCTCACCGGGGGCGGGGCGGTGAAGAACGCCGCCCGGATCCAACCCGGCGAGGACGTCACCGTCGTCGGCGTCGGCGGGGTCGGGATGGCGGCCGTGCTGGTCGCGATCGCCTGCGGTGCCGGGCGGGTCACGGTGATCGACCCGCTGCCCGCCAAGCGCGCCCGCGGCCTCGAACTCGGTGCGGCGCAAGCGCTCTCCCCGGACGAGGCCGCCGACGCCGGGCACCGCTGCGGGCTGGTCGTGGAGGCCACCGGCAACCCGAAGGCGTTCGAGCAGGCCGTCCAGGTCACCGCGCCCGGCGGCCGGACCGTCTCGGTCGGGCTGGCGCACCCGGCGGCCAGCAGCAGCATCTCGCCGCTGGCGCTGGTCAGCGAGACCCGCAGCATCATCGGGTCCTTCCTCGGCTCCGGGCTCCCGGCCACCGACATCCCGGAGTACGCCGACCTGTGGCGGGCCGGGAAGCTGCCGGTGGACCAGCTGGTCTCCTCGACGATCGACCTCGACGCGATCAACCACGCGATGGACGAGCTCGCCGCCGGGCGGGCGATGCGCCAGGTCATCCGGTTCTGACAGCTCGTTCGGCGAACGCACCTCGCGCGGCGGTGCGGGCGGCCGAACCTCAGCGACCTCCTCGCGAGGAGGCCGCTGAGACCCCGCGGCGGCGCCGATGTCGTGCGTGGGCCAAGCGGCTCCGCCGCGTCGAGGAAACGACGAACCGACTCCGGAAACCGTTCTGAAGACGCCGAAATCCGCCGCAGGAGCCGTACACCTGGTCCGGCCGGAGCCGAAGAGGCTAGGGTCGGGGCGTGACCGAATCCGAGAAGCACGATGACCACCTGCTCGTCGAGCTCGCCGACCGCCTCGGCCGGAACCAGGTGTTCGGGGAACCGGTGCGCCAAGGTGACACGACGCTGGTGCCGGTCGCCTCGGTCCGCCTCGGCCGTGGCCGGGAAGGCGAGCGCGGCGGCGAGGAGGGCGGCGGCACCGGCGTCCACGTCCGGCCGGTCGGCGCCTTCGAGGTCTGCGCGAAGGGCGTGGCGTGGCACCCGGCGGTCAGCGTGAACCGCATCGTCTGGGGCGGCCAGGTCGCCCTCGCCGTGGTCCTGGTCGCGTTCGCGATCGCCTTCCGCCGCCGCTGATCCGACGTCCCCCTGCGGCCGAGGCAGGCGCACCCCGGTGCGACACCCGGCCGACGGTCGCCCGCGGGAACCTGGAGTGAGGGGCACCCTTGCCCGAGTAACTTGGACAAGGGTGCCCCTCACCTCGGAGAAGTCACGGGTGGGCGACGCCTGGCGGGATGGGCGCTCGGCGTGTTCGGCGCGCGTGCGGCGGTCGTGGTGCCGGCGCGGGGTGGTTCAGTCCCCGAAGGTCATCGGGTCGATCCCCGACCAGCTGACGAGCCTGCCCGAGACCTCCGCGACGGTCGGTCGCGCGGTGGGATCCGGCGCCAGGCAGGCGTCGACGGTCCGGGAGAGCGCGGCGGGCAGCCGCCGGTGGGTGCGCAGCGGGGCCGGTGCGCCGTCGCGCTGCGGGTAGTAGCGCCCGCCGTGGCTGGTGCGCTCCCGGTGCGACACGTGCGCCCACGGCGTCGTCCCGGCCAGCACCTCGTAGAGCGTGCTGCCCAGGCCCCAGGTGTCGGCGGCCGGGCTCATCGGCTCGCCGCGCGCCTGCTCCGGGGACAGGTAGTCGAACGTCCCGGCGGAGCTGCGCTCGCCGACCCGGCACGCCAGGCTGAGGTCCAGCAGCACCGCCCGGCCGCCGGTCTGCACCACGTTGGACGGTTTGACGTCGAGGTGCACCCAGCCGCGCCGGTGCAGGTAGCCCAGCACCGAGCAGAGCTGGATGCCCAGCACCGCGGCGTCCACCGGGCGCAGCCGCCCCACCTCGTCGAGCAGGTAGCCGAGGGTGAGGCCGGGCAGCGTTTCGGTGATCACCGCGGGTCGGTCCGGCGGCGCGGTCCGCACGATCTCGTAGCCGCGCACCAGGTGCGGGTGGGTGAGCTGGGTCAGCATCACGCCCTCGTTGCGCAGCCAGCCGATCGCCTGCCCGTCCTCGGCGCGTTCCGGGCGCAGCGTCTTGGCGACGCAGCGGCAGCCCCGCTCCTCGCTCCACACGTCGTAGACGTCGAGCCGGCTGCCGCGCCGCAGGTGGTCCACGACCCGGTACCCGGGTGCCAGTTCGGCCCCGGGTACCAGCACCGGTCCCGGCTCGCCCCAGTCCTGCTCGTCCTCGGAGTAGTAGGAGTCCGCCGACGCGGCGATCGCCTGCTCGTCCTCCGCCTGGGCGCGCACCGGGATCAGCTGTGGCTGCGGCGACGCCGGTAGCGGCCGTCGCTGCTGGACCGGCGGCGGCGGTGGTCGCTGCTCGACCGCCGGCGCCGGTGGTCGCTGCTGGAGTGCCGACGGCGGCGGTGGTGGTCGTCGCTGCTGCCGCGCCCGCGGTGGTCGTGCTTGGCAGGGGAGACCATCTTGAACAGCTTGGACAGATCCATCCGGGTGCTCCGTTCCGTGCGTCGTCGGACGGGTTGGCGACCCGCCTCCCGATCATTCTTCCTGGATTCCGGCGCGCGGTCGAGCAGTCCGGGCATTTCGCGTCCGGAAGGCCCGTGCGCTCCGCCACCCGTCCGATAGCTGAGTGAGGGGCACCTTCATCCGGCATGGTCGGACGCAGGTGCCCCTCACTCGGAACGGCTCGGGGGACGGCGGCTCGGTCAGTCGGTGGCGGGGGCCGCGGGGGCGTGCTCCGGGACGGGCTTGCGGGTGCTGCCGAACAGCAGGTTCAGCAGCAGGGCCGCGATGCAGCCGGTGCTGATGCCGGAGTCCAGGACGGTGCGCAGCGCCGCCGGGAAGTGCTCGTAGAACTCCGGCGCCACCACCGGGATCAGCCCGACGCCGAGCGCGCCCGCCACGATCAGCGTGGTGCGGGGATCGCCGAGGTCGGCCTTGCCGAGGGTGCGGATGCCGCTGACGGCCACCGAGCCGAACAGCACCAGCGCGGCGCCGCCGAGCACCGGCTGCGGCACCAGCGAGACCACCGCGCCGACCATCGGGAACAGGCCGAGCAGCACCAGCACCACGCCACCGGTGGCGACCACGTAGCGGCTCTTGACCCGGGTGAGGGCGACCAGCCCGATGTTCTGCGCGAAGGCGCTGCAGGTGAAGCCGCCGAACACGGCGCTGATCGCGCTGCCCGCGCCGTCGGCGCGCAGCCCGGCGGCGATGGTGCGCTGGTCGGCGGGCCGGTCCACGATCTCGCCGAGGGCGATCATGTCCGCGGTGCTCTCCATCATCGCCACCAGCATCACGATGCAGATCGACAGCGTGGCGGTGATGCTGAACGTGGGCGTGCCGAGCTCGAACGGCAGCGGCAGGTCGAACACCGGCGCCTGGCTGAAGGTGCTGGTGTCGACCAGCCCGGCGGGCCAGGCCACCAGGGTGCCGACCAGCAGCCCGATGAGCAGCGCGATGCGGTTCCAGAACCCGGTGAGGAAGCGGTTGAACAGCAGCACCAGCACGAACGTCATGGCGCCGAGCGCGATCTTGGCGGGCGCGGCGTAGTCGGGCGCGGAGCTGTCGTCGCCCGCGATCCAGCCGATGCCGACCGGCATCAGCGACAGGCCGATGAGCGTGATCACGGTCCCGTTGACCACCGGCGGGAAGAACCGGACCATCTTGGAGAAGTACGGTGCGACGAAGAAGGCGAGCACACCGGCGATGAGCACCGAGCCGTAGATCACCGACAGCGGGTTGGTGCCCTCCGCCTGCTGCCCGACGATGGCTAGGATCGGTGCGACGGAGCCGAAGGTGACGCCGTTGACGAACGGCAGGCGAGCGCCGATCTTCCAGACGCCGACGGCCTGGAGGATGGTGGCCAGGCCGGCGGTGAACAGGCTGGCGCCGATGAGGAGGGTCAGGTCCAGCGGGGAGAGGCCGATGGCCTCGCCGACGATCAGCGGGGGTGCGACCACCCCGGCGTACATCGCCGCGACGTGCTGGACGCCGTAGGCGGCCATCCGGCCGGGAGGCAGCACCTCGTCGACCGGGTGGACGTCATGTCCGTTGCGGGTACCGCGGTTCCGTCGTGCCTTGAACAGGGCCATCGGATCTCCCTGGGTGCGGGTAGCACGAGACCACGGCGGAATTGACCGTTTCCGCCGCGGAATCTACCGTCTTAATAGGACAGTCCGGGTGAATGAGCGCCCCGGATGTGACCGGGGCCACCGGGACGTTCCCCGATGGCCCCCGCAGGCCGGCTCAGAACTCCGGCAAGCTGTACCAGGCGCGTGGTTGCGGCTCGACGTCGTCCCTGGTGACGACCCCCTCGATGAGCCCGTAGGGGCGGTCGGCGGCGAAGAAGACCTCGTTGTCGTTGGTCAGCCCGCAGAATTCCAGGTCGACCAGGAAGTGGTGCTTGTTCGGCAGCGACAGCCGCACCTCGGCGACCTCCTCGTGCGCGGCCAGCACCGCCTTGCCCATCTCGTAGAGGCTCTGCTGCAGCGCGAGGCTGTGCGTGGTGGCGAAGGCCTCCAGCATCGTGGCGCGGATCGACTCGAAGCTCTTGCCCCAGTCGACGTCCTCGCCCAGGTAGCGCCAGCGGGCGGTGACGGCGGTGGCGAGGATGCGGTCGGTGGTCTCGGCCAGCGTGGTGTAGCGGTCCTTCGGGTAGCCCCAGAACTCCGAACCGGTGGACTTGAGCACCACCAGGTCCTTGAGCCCGGAGACGACGTGCGCTCGGCCGTCGTCGATGGTCACCGCGGTGATCCGCTTCTCGTCGCCCGCGCGGCTGAAGGCGTGGTCGTGCTCGCCGCCGCCGACCGGGATGCGCTGCCAGGCGTGCTCCTCGACGAGCACCCGAGCCCCGGTGATGCCCTCGGCGGTGCGGGTGAAGTGCCTGCCCAGCCGCAGCGCGAAGTCCTCGATCTCGCCGACCGGGGCCTCCTTGGCGAAGGCGTAGACGGTGTTCTTCTGGGTGTCGGTGGGCAGCACGTTGCCGTTGTCGCCGGTCAGGTGCACCTCGTCGAGGTCGCCGCGCAGCGAGGTGCTGACCGTGAGGTCCTTGATGCCGTGCCGGGCGGTGCTCCGGTCGATGGCGACGAGGCGCACCTCCGCCTTGCCGTACTGGTTGGGGCCCATGACGATGCTCATGATCAGCTCCCTCGGTAGGTGGAGTAGGCGAACGGGCTCAGCAGCAGCGGGACGTGGTGGTGCTGGTCCGGGTCGGCGATCCGGAAGGCGATCCGGACCTGCGGGTAGAAGGTGTCGACCCCGCGCTCGGCGAAGTAGTCACCGGTGGTGAAGGTCAGCGCGTAGTCCCCGGCGGGCAGCGCGTCGGGGCCGAGGTCGCGGATCCGGCCGTCGGCGTCGGTGCGCCCGGCGCCCAGCTCGCGGCCGTCGGCGTCCTCCAGCCGCACGGCGATGCCCGCGGCGGGGCGGCCCAGCGCGGCGTCGAGGACGTGGGTGGTCACGGCGCTCATCCGGCGATCACCTTCTCCAGTCGCAGTCGGGCGATCTCGCGCAGTTCCCGCTCGACGACCCGCCGCTCGGCGGCCGGGTCGTTGTCCAGCCGGGAGCGCAGGATCGACAGCAGTTCGGCACCGCTGCGCCCGGCGGCGCGGACGAGGTAGACGTGGCCGAACCGGCGTTCGTACTCCTCGTTGCCCTCGCGCAGCGCGCGGGACAGCTCGGCGTCGTCGGGGTCCACTCCGGACTGCTCGCCGCGGGCGTGGTCCGCGGCGGAGCCGGTGCCCGCCGGGCGTTGGCCGATCCGGGGGTGGGCGGCCAGCGCGCCGTCCAGTTCCCCGGGGGTCAGGTCCGGGGCCGCGCCGTCGGCGGCCCCCAGGAGCTCGGCGAGGTCGGCGAACGGCCGCCGGTCGGCCACGTCGTCGGCCCAGCGCGGCACGTCCAGGCAGGCGAGCAGGCGTTCGACGAGTTCGGCGCGGGGCAGGTCGTTGAGCGCGGCGAGCCCGTCGCGTTCGGATGACCTGTCGCGCTTGGATGAGATGGGTGGTGACATGCGGTCCCCCCGTGGAGGCGGCGGATGCACTGGCGGGCAGCGGGGAGCGGTGGCTCCGGTCGTGCTGCGGCGGCGCTGTGGTGCTGCTCACGAGCGTCGATGGAGCTGAAAGCTACGGCTGCTCCGCGTCGGGTGTCAACAGTTTGTTGAAATCTCGGGTTCACGGGGGCTTCAGCAGGAATTCCCGCGACGACGCGGCGGAGTCCGCCCCGGCGCCGGGTTCGGCGTCGGGCGGAACCGGTCAATCCCGGTTCAGGTAGTTGTAGACGGTGAAGCGGCTGACGCCGAGCGCCTGCGCCACGGCTTCCACGGACTTCCGCAGGGTGAAGGCGCCGCGCTCCTCCAGCAACCGGACGGCGCGCTGCTTGTCGGCGCGCGGCAGGTCCGGCAGCCGGCCGCCGAGCTCGGTCTCGACCTGGGCGATCATCCGGTCGAGCGCGCTGGTCAGCTCCTCCCCGGCCAGGCGCACGGCCACCGCCGGGGCGCCGTCCCAGTGCAGCACGACGTCACCGGGCCCGCGCTCCTCCACGGGAACCGCGGTGGCGCCGATCCGGTCCAGCAGCGGGGTGATCGCGGCGGCGAGCGGATGCACGCCCACCAGCTTAGGACTGCTTTCGGGGTGATCTGCGCCGCGGTGCGGCTCCGCCGCCTTCACCCCTCGGTGGACTCCTCGGCGGTGACCTGGAGGGTGATCCGGGCCGCTCCCGCGCCGAGCGCGACGTCGAGCACCTCGGCGAGGGCGGCGAGCACGGTCTGCCGGTCGCCCTGGATCGCGGTGCCCAGCGGGCCGAAGTCCGGCTCCAGCCCCGCGGTGCGCAGGGCGTCGCGGGCCGCCACCGCGTGCGCGGGCGGTTCGCCTTCGCCCTCGAAGGGTTCGGTGGTGAACTCTGCTCGCAGGATCATCGGCGCTCGCAATGTCGTCCGTCGGGAGTCTGTGCGGGCCACGGTAATCCGCCGGGATGTCGGTCGTGTCGCCGTGCCGGGGCGCGGGGTGGCGCGGACGTGTTGACCGCCGGGGAGCTGCTCGCTAATCTACCGCTGTACGAAACAATTCTTTCACGATGAGGAAAACACGGTGATGCCGGTGGAACGCAGCCGTTTCGACGTCAACCTCTCGATCCTGTTCACCGAGCTGGACGTGCTGGACCGCCCGGCGGCGGCCAAGGCGGCCGGGTTCGACGCGGTCGAGTTCTGGTGGCCGTTCCCGGACGCGGTGCCCGGCGACCGCGAGGTGGACCGGTTCGTGCGCGCCGTCGACGACGCCGGGGTGGAACTCACCGGGCTGAACTTCTTCGCCGGGAACATGCCCGCCGGTGAGCGCGGCGTGCTGTCCGACCCGGACCGCGCGGGGCAGTTCACCGACAACGTCGACATCGCGATCGGCATCGGTGAACGGCTCGGCTGCACCGCCTTCAACGCCCTCTACGGCAACCGGATCGACGGCGTCCGCCCGGACGCCCAGGACGAGGTGGCCACCGCCAACCTCGCCCGCGCGGGCAAGGCTGCCGACCGCATCGGCGGCGTCGTGCTCGTCGAGCCGGTCAGCGGCACGCCCGCCTACCCGCTCAAGACCGCCGCCGACGCGATCGCGGTGATCGACCGGGTGCACGCCACCGGCGAGACCGAGGCCCTGCGGTTGCTGTTCGACCTCTACCACCTCGCCGCCAACGGCGACGACCCCGGCGCGGTGCTCGACCGGCACGCCGGGCGCATCGGCCACGTGCAGATCGCCGACGCGCCGGGCCGCAACGAGCCGGGCACCGGCGACCTGGACTTCGGACACTGGTTCCGCAGGCTCGACGAGGTGGGCTACCGGGGGCGCATCGGCCTGGAGTACAAGCCCAGCGGGGCCAGCGCGGACAGCTTCGGCTGGATCGGAGGAGTGCAATGAGCGAGGTCGGGTTCATCGGACTCGGGATCATGGGGGGTCCGATGGCGGCCAACCTGGTCGCGGCCGGCCACCGGGTCACCGGGTACAACCGCAGCCGGGGCAAGGTCGACCGGCTGGTGGAGCAGGGCGGCGTCGCCGCGAGCGACGTCGCCGAGGCGGTGCGCGGCGCCGAGGTGATCATCACCATGCTGCCGGACTCGCCGGACGTCGAGCAGATCGTGCTCGGCGAGGACGGCGTGCTCGCGCACGCCCCCGAGGGCGCGCTGCTCATCGACTGCAGCACCATCCGGCCCGACGTCTCCCGGCGGGTCGCCGAGGAGGGCGCGGCGCGCGGCATCCGGGTGCTCGACGCCCCGGTCAGCGGCGGGGAGCCCAAGGCCATCGACGGCACCCTGTCGATCATGGTCGGCGGCGCGGAGGAGGACTTCGCGCGGGCCGGTGCGGTGCTCGACGCCGTCGGCGCCACCGTGGTGCACGTCGGTCCGGCCGGAGCCGGGCAGACCGTCAAGGCCGCCAACCAGCTCGTCGTCGCGGGCAACATCGGCCTGCTCGCCGAGGCGCTGGTGTTCCTCGAAGCGCACGGCGTGGACGCCGAGGCCGGGCTGCGGGTGCTCGGCGGCGGGCTCGCGGGCAGCGCGGTCCTCGGCGCCAAGGAGGCGAAGATGCGCGGGCGCGAGTTCGCCCCCGGCTTCCGCCTCGAACTGCACCACAAGGACATGGGCATCGTGCAGAGCGCGGCCCGCGACGCCGGGCTGAGCATCCCGCTGGGCTCGCTGGTCGCGCAGCTCGTGGCGGCCTCGGTGGCCCGGGGCGAGGGCGGCCTCGACCACTCCGCCCTCTACAACCGGATCGCGGAGCTCAACGGGAAGGGCTGAGGCCCGCCCCGCTGACCGGAAGGCGCTGATCGGCAGGTGCCTTCCCCGATCCCGTGCGGTTCCGGCCGCTTCCCCCGTGAAGCACCGGAACCGCCGCGCGGTGCGGCCTGCGGCCCGCACCGCTGCGGGGCTCAGGCGTCGCCTCGCGAGGACGCCCGGACGCTGCGGAGCTGAGGAGGGGCGACCGCAGCGGGGCGACGCCTGAGATCGCGCCGCGCGAGGTGAACACAGGTGAAACGGGCGGGGTCCGATGCCGGCAAGCGTGGGGACCCCGACCCGTTCCGTCCGGTACCGGGCCGAGCCCGGTGCCCGAGAGGAAGTCATACACCATGGCGAAAGTCCCTGTCATGCAGGCGGTCGTCGACGTGCTCCGCTCGGAGGGCGTGGACGTCGCGTTCGGCTGCCCCGGTGCCGCGATCCTGCCGCTGTACGCCGCGCTGGAGGACAGCGGCATCAAGCACCTCGTGGTCCGCCACGAGGAGGGCGCGACCCACATGGCCGACGGCTGGGCGCGCACCAACGGCAAGGTCGGCGTCGCGATCGGCACCTCCGGTCCGGCGGGCACCAACATGATCACCGGCCTCTACACGGCGCAGGCCGACTCCATCCCGATGGTGTGCATCACCGGGCAGGCCGTCTCCTCGAAGCTGCACCAGGAGGCGTTCCAGGCGGTCGACATCGTGGAGATCGCCAAGCCGGTGACCAAGTGGTCGGTGCAGGCCAAGGAGGCCGCGCAGCTCCCGTGGATCTTCCGCGAGGCGTTCCGCACCGCCCGCTCCGGCCGACCCGGGCCGGTCCTGGTGGACCTGCCGCTGGACGTGCAGCAGCAGGAGATCGAGTGGGACCCGTCCCTGGACGCCCCGCTGCCGGTGGCCGAGGTCCGGCCGCACCCGCCCCGGGTGCGCCGCGCCCTGGACATGCTGCTGTCCGCCGAGCGCCCGCTGCTGCTGGCCGGTGGCGGCGTCGTCCTCGGCGAGGCGCACGACCTGCTGCGCGAGCTCGCCGAGCTGCTCGGCATCCCGGTGCAGGTCACGCTGATGGGCAAGGGCTCGTTCCCGGAGGACCACGAGCTCTACGCCGGGATGACCGGCATCCAGACCAGCCAGCGCTACGCCAACAAGGCGTTCCTGGAGTCGGACCTGGTGCTGGCCCTGGGCTCCCGGTTCGGCGACCGGCACACCGGTGCGCTGGACGTCTACCGGGGCGACCGGAAGTTCATCCACGTCGACATCGAGCCGATGCAGCTCGGCCGGGTCTTCGAGCCCGACCTGGGCGTCGTGTCCGACACCCGGCTGTTCCTGGAGGCGCTGCTGGAGCAGGCCCGCGACGTGGTGGCCGACTTCCGGCCGTGGGTGTCCCGGGTGGCGTCCCTGCGCGAGACGCTGACCCGCCCCGACGACTACCGCGACGTGCCGATCAAGGCGCCCCGGGTCTACCGGGAGATCAACGAGATCTTCCCGCCGGAGACCTACTTCGTCACCGCGATCGGGCTCTACCAGATCTGGGGCGGCCAGTTCCAGACCGCGCACCTGCCCCGGCACTACCAGGTGTGCGGGCAGGCCGGGCCGCTCGGCTGGGAGATCCCCGCCGCGATCGGGGTGAAGTCGGCCGAACCGGACGCCGAGGTGGTCGCGGTGGTCGGCGACTACTCGTTCCAGTTCCTCGTCGAGGAGCTCGCGGTCGCCGCCCAGTACGACCTGCCGTTCGTGATCGTCATGCTCAACAACGAGTACCTGGGCCTGATCCGCCAAGCCGAGGCCGACGGCTACGACATGCGCACCGAGGTCGACATCCACTACGACGACCACGGCACCGACAACGTCACCATCATGCGCGGCTACGGCTGCTCGGGCCGCCGGGTCCTGCACCCGGACGAGATCGCCGAGGCGATCGAGTGGGCCCGCAAGGAGGCCGTGGCGACCAGCAGGCCGGTGCTGGTGGAGGTGATGATCGACCGCGAGGCGAACACCGCCCGGGGCACCCGGATCGACGCGCTGATCGAGCCGGAACCGGTCCCCGGCGGCTGAGCCCGCCCGGAAGGGGTGGCGCCCCTTCCCACTGACGGGGGTGTCGGGTGGAATACCCGATGACCCCTGCGTTCCCCGCCGGTGGCGTGCCGGGCGCCCCGGCGGGGAACGCACCCAGTCGAGCTCGGGAGTTGTTGTCGTGCCAGGTCCAGTCCTGATCGCGCCGGACAAGTTCAAAGGATCGCTGACCGCGCCGGGTGTCGCCGACGCGGTGGCGGACGGCCTGCGGCGGGCGGCTCCCGACGTGGAGGTGCGGTCGGTGCCGATCGCCGACGGCGGGGACGGGACCGTCGAGTCGGCGCTGGCCTCCGGTTACCGGTCGGTGCCGGTGCTGGTGGCCGGCCCGGTCGGCGACCCGGTGCCCACCGAGATCGCGCTGCACGAGGGCACCGCGGTGGTCGAGCTGGCCTCGGCCTCCGGGCTCGCGCTGCTCGACCCCGACGACCTGTCCCCGATGGGCGCCTCCAGCGAGGGCACCGGGGAGGCGATCGCCGCCGCCCTGGACGCCGGGGCGCGGACCGTCGTGCTCGGCGTCGGCGGCAGCGCCTGCACCGACGGCGGGGCCGGGCTGCTCACCGTGCTGGGCGCCCGGCTGCTCGACGTCGACGGGCACCAGCTCCCGCCCGGCGGCGGACCGCTGGCCCGAGTGGCCGAAGTGGACCTCGCCGGCCTCGATCGCCGCCTGGCGGACGTGGAATTCGTGCTCGCCTCCGATGTGGACAACCCGCTGCTCGGCGTGCGCGGCGCCGCGCACGTCTACGGCCCGCAGAAGGGCGCCGGCCCCGAGCAGGTCGAGCTGCTGGACACCGCGCTGGCCCGGTTCGCCGACGCCGTGGTGCGCGCGGGCGGGCGGGACGTGGCCGGGCAGCCCGGCGCCGGCGCGGCGGGCGGCGTGGGGTTCGGCGCGCTGTCGGTCCTCGGCGCCCGGATGCGGCCCGGCGTCGACGTGGTGCTGGAACTGGTCGGGTTCGCCGACCAGCTCGCCGGAGCCGGGCTGGTGATCACCGGCGAAGGCTCCATCGACGAGCAGACCCTGCACGGCAAGGGCCCGGCGGGCGTCGCCGAGCGGGCCCGCGACGCGGGCATCCCGGTGATCGCGGTGGCCGGGCGCTGCCCGCTGCCCGCCGACCGGCTGCGCGCGGCCGGCTTCGAGCGGGTCTACGCGCTCACCGACGTCGAACCGGACCTCGAGCGGTGCCAGCGCGAGGCCGGGGTGCTGCTGGCCGGTGTCGGCGAGGCCCTGGCCCGCGACTGGCTCTGACCGTTCGGCCGCACGGGTCCGCCGAGGAACCGGCGGCGGGCCCTTGACCGGCCACCCGATTCGGTTCAACATTTTGTTTAAGTTTTGGTGGAGGGAGTCGCAGTGCCCGGCACAGCCGAATTCGATCTGGTGTTCCGCGCGCGTCGGGTCGTGGGCCCGCGCGGCACGGCACCGGCCGCCGTCGCCGTCCGGGACGAGCGGATCGCCGCGGTCGAGGCGTTCGACGCCCCGTTGACCGCGGCCCGCACCGTCGAGCTCGCCGACGACGAGGTGCTGCTGCCCGGCCTGGTCGACACCCACGTGCACGTCAACGACCCGGGCCGCAGCGAGTGGGAGGGCTTCGGCACCGCCACCCGGGCCGCCGCCGCGGGCGGCATCACCACCCTGGTCGACATGCCGCTCAACAGCCTGCCGCCGACCACCGACACCCCGGCGCTCGCGGTCAAGCAGGACGCCGCGCGGGAACAGGTGCACATCGACGTCGGCTTCTGGGGCGGCGCGATCCGCGGCAACCTCGCCGAGCTGCGCGGACTCCACGAGGCGGGGGTGTTCGGCTTCAAGTGCTTCCTGCTGCACTCCGGGGTCGACGAGTTCCCGCCGCTGGACGCCGACGAGCTCGATGCCGCGCTGCGCGAGGTCGCCCGCTACGACGCGCTGATGATCGTGCACGCCGAGGACTCCGAGGCCATCGAGCACGCCCCGACCGCGCACGGCGAGGACTACCGCGACTTCCTCGGGTCCCGGCCGCGCGGGGCGGAGAACCTCGCCATCGCCCACGTCCTCGAAGCCGCCCGGCGCACCGGCGCCCGGGTGCACATCCTGCACCTGTCCTCGTCCGACGCGCTGCCGATGATCGCCTCCGCGCGCGCCGACGGGGTCCGCGTCACCGTCGAGACCTGCCCGCACTACCTCAGCTTCACCGCCGAGGAGATCCCCGACGGCGCCACCCAGTTCAAGTGCTGCCCGCCGATCCGCGAGGCGGCCAACCGCGAACTGCTCTGGCGCGGCCTGGCCGACGGCACCATCGACTGCGTGGTCAGCGACCACTCGCCCTGCACGCCCGAGCTCAAGCGGCTCGACATCGGTGACTTCGGCGTCGCCTGGGGCGGGGTGTCCAGCCTCCAGCTCGGCCTGCCCGCGGTGTGGACCCAGGCCCGGCTGCGCGGGTACGAGCTGGCCGACGTGGTGCGCTGGATGGCCGACCGCCCCGCCGCGCTCGCCGGGCTGCGGCACAAGGGCCGCATCGAGGTCGGCGCCGACGCCGACCTGTGCGTGTTCGCCCCCGACGAGGCCTTCGTGGTCGACGTCGCCGACCTGCACCACCGCAACCCGGTGTCGCCCTACCACGGGCGCGCGCTGTCCGGCGCGGTCCGGCAGACCTGGTTGCGCGGTGCCCCGATCGTCGGCCCGGAGGTGACTGACCCGGTCGCGCGCGGAGCGCTGCTCAGCCGCACCCAGACCCGGTAGTTCGATGCAGGAGGACCGATGAGCACGACCGGCACCGCGGCGGGGATCGCCTCCGCGACGCTGCCCGACCTGGCGTCCCGCGCGGTGGGCGGCAGCGTGGTCTGCGCCAACGACGAGCTGTTCGCCGAGCGGGAGAACCTGATCAAGCCCGCCGAGCCGGTGTTCCGGACCTACACCTTCGGGCACAAGGGCCAGGTCTACGACGGCTGGGAAACGCGGCGGCGGCGGGAACCGGGCACCGACTTCGCGATCGTCCGGCTCGGGCTGCCCGGGATCGTGCGGCGGCTCGTGGTGGACACCGCGTACTTCAAGGGCAACTACCCGCCGGAGGTCTCGGTCCAGGGCTGCGCCGTCGAGGGCTACCCGAGCCCCGACGAGCTGGCCGCCGCCGACTGGGAGGAGCTGCTGCCCCGGTCCCCGGTGCGCGGCGACGTCCGCAACCACTTCGAGGTGGGCGGCGACCGCCGCTACACCCACGTGCGGCTGTGCATGCACCCCGACGGCGGCATCGCGCGGCTGCGGGTGCACGGCGAGCCGGTCGCCGACCCGAGGTGGGTGCCCGCCGAGTTCGACCTCGCCGCCCTGGAGCACGGGAGCCAGGTCGTCGGGTGCAGCGACATGTTCTATTCCTCGCCGCACAACCTGCTCGCCCCCGGCCTGACCCGGGTGATGGGGGAGGGCTGGGAAACCGCCCGCCGTCGCGACGACGGCAACGACTGGGTGTCGCTGCGGCTCGCCGCCCCCGGCACCGTCCGCTGGGCCGAGCTCGACACCAGCTACTTCCTCGGCAACGCGCCCGGCTGGGCTTCGCTGTCCGGCTGCGACGCCCGCGCCGCCGACCTCGACGACCCGGGGAACTGGACCGAGCTGCTGCCGCGCACCCGCCTCCAGCCCGACACCCGGCACCGCTTCCGGCTCCCGGTGCGCGCCGAGGTCAGCCACGTGCGGCTGGACATCTTCCCGGACGGGGGCATGGCCCGGCTCCGCCTGCACGGCACCGCCGCCCCCGACGCCCGCGCCGAACTGGCGCGCCGCTGGTTCAACGCGCTCCCCGAGTCCCACGCCCGGGCCGTGCTCGCCGAGGCGGGGCAGGACGACGGCCTCCTGACCCGCCGCCCCCTCCCCCGGGTACCGACCTCCCACCCGCCCTCGTCCAGTAGCGGCGACCCCGGACGCCCCAACGGGAGCGGCTCACCCGTTCGGGTCCTGAGTGAGGGGCGCCCTGTACCACGTGACGTGGTACAGGGCGCCCCTCACCTGCTTCCGCCCCACCGTCACGTCACCCGTCCGGGAGGTGAGCGAGGGCCCCCTTGTCCGAAGTGGGTACGTCAGGAGCGGCTCCCGGAGCGAGAAGGCCGCTGAGGTTCCGCTACCCGCACCGCCGCGCAGGCCAATGGCGAAAGCGGTTCCAACTCGGGCGGGGGCGGTCCGGTGCCTGGGTGCGGGTCGCGTCCTGGGGGTGACCTGGGCTGACGTACGCTGGTCCACCGTGCTCGTCATAGCGTTGGACACCTCGACGCCCGCCGTGACCGCCGGGCTCGTCGTCCTGGACGACGGCGGACCGCGGTCGGTGGCCGAGCGCGTCGCGGTCAACCCCCGGGCCCACGGCGAACTGCTGATGCCGCACCTGCTCGCGGCGCTGGACGAGGCGGGCAGGCGGCTCGCCGACGTCGACGCGATCGTGGTCGGCGACGGCCCCGGGCCCTTCACCGGACTGCGGGTGGGCATGGTGACCGCCGCCGCGCTGGGCCAGGCCCTCGACGTGCCGGTGCACCCGGTCTGCGGCCTGGACGCGATCGCGGTGGCCGCCGGGCACGACGGGCCGCTGCTGGTCGCCACCGACGCGCGCCGCAAGGAGGTCTACTGGGCCGCCTACGACGCCGCGCGCACCCGGACCGGCGGACCGGCGGTGCAGCGCCCGGCGGACGTCCCGGTCGACGGGTACGCCGTCGCGGCGGGGGAGTCCGCCGAGGCGCTGGGGCTGACCGCCGTCGAGCCGCGCCACCCCGCCCCGGCGGGGCTGGTCGCGGTGGCCGCGGCGGAGCTGCGCGCGGGTGCGGAGCCGGCGCCGCTGGTGCCCCGGTACCTGCGCCGCCCGGACGCCGCCGAACCCGCGCCGCGCAAACCGGTCGGAGGTCTCCGGTGACCGCCGAGGTGCTCAAGCTGCGGCCCAAGGACCTGGCGCGGTGCGCCGAGCTGGAGCAGCAGCTCTTCCCCGGTGACGACCCGTGGTCGCAGGACGCGTTCGCCGCCGAGCTGGCGCAGGGCCACTACTACGTCGGGGCCTACCAGGACGAGCTGCTCGTCGGATACGCCGGGCTGGCGGTGCTGGCCCGGCCGCCGCGCGCCGAGGTCGAGGTGCACACCATCGGCGTCGACCCGGCGCACCAGGGGCGGGGGGTCGGCACCGCGCTGCTGCGCGCGCTGCTGGTCCGCGCGGACGCCTACGCGGCGACGACGTTCCTCGAAGTGCGCACCGACAACGAGCCGGCAATCGCGCTGTACCGGGCGCACGGCTTCGACGTGGTCGGGGTGCGCAAGCGCTACTACCAGCCCTCCGGCGCGGACGCGTTCACCATGCGCCGCCCGGCCAGGATCGCGGAGGACGCGGGATGACCGCTGAGGTTCGCGAGCGCGACCGGATCGTGCTCGGCATCGAGAGCTCCTGCGACGAGACCGGGGTCGGCCTGGTCCGCCTCGGCGCGGACGGCGGCGTGGAGCTGCTGTCCGACGCGGTGGCCTCCAGCGTCGACCAGCACGCCCGGTTCGGCGGGGTGGTACCGGAGATCGCCAGCCGGGCGCACCTGGAGGCGATGGCGCCGACGACGACCCGCGCGCTGGACGGCGCCGGACTCCGGCTGTCCGATGTGGACGCCGTCGCGGTGACGGCCGGTCCCGGGCTGGCCGGTGCGCTGATGGTCGGGGTCGCGGCGGCCAAGGGCTACGCGGCGGCGCTCGGCGTGCCGCTCTACGGCGTGAACCACCTGGCCGGGCACGTCGCGGTGGACACCCTGGAGCACGGACCGCTGCCGCGGCGCTGCCTGGCGCTGCTGGTCTCGGGCGGGCACACCCAGCTGCTGCTGGTCGAGGGCGTCGGGGAGCGGATCACCGAGATCGGCTCCACCATCGACGACGCGGCCGGTGAGGCCTACGACAAGGTCGCGCGCATCCTGGACCTGCCCTACCCGGGCGGACCGCCGATCGACCGGATGGCCGAGGAGGGCGACCCGGCGGCGATCGCGTTCCCGCGCGGCATGACCGGTCCGCGCGACGCGAAGTTCGACTTCTCCTTCTCCGGCCTCAAGACCGCGGTCGCGCGCTGGGTCGAGGGCGAGCAGCGGGCGGGCCGGGAGATCCCGGTGGCCGACGTGTGCGCCTCGTTCCAGGAGGCGGTGGCCGACGTGCTGACCGCGAAGGCGGTGCGCGCGGCGCGCGAGCTGGAGGTCACCACGCTGGTGATCTCCGGTGGGGTGGCGGCGAACTCGCGGCTGTCCGGGCTGGCCCGCGAGCGCTGCGCCGCCGCCGGGATCGAGCTGCGGGTGCCGCGCCCCCGGCTGTGCACCGACAACGGCGCGATGATCGCCGCCCTCGGCGCCCACGTGCTCGCCGCGGGCGCACCGCCGTCGTCCCTGGACCTCTCCGCCGACCCCGGGCTCCCGGTCCACACCCTCGTCCGCTGACCCGCCCGACCGGGTGAGGCGGTCCCGAGTGAGGGGCACCTTCATCCGACTACGCCGGATGAAGGTGCCCCTCACCCAGGAGATGTTGCGAGACTCGGGGTCCTTCAGCATGCGGCGGAGCCGCATGCGGTGAGGCCGTCAACTGGCACCGCGGCCCGTGCTCGGACGGTGCCGCTCAGCGGTCTTCTCGCGAGGACAGCCGTGACGCCGTGTACGTCGTTGGTACATCAGGAGCAGCTCCCGGAGTGAGAAGGCCGCTGAGGTTCCGCTACCCGCACCGCCACGCAGGCCATTCTGAAAGGATCCCTCAGCGGCGCCACCAGAAGGCCTTGGTTGTGGCGAGGAATTCGCGGCGGGCGCCGCGGGCGGAGACGCGGCGCAGGCCGTCGGCCGCGGCGTCGTGGCCGACGCCGTGGGCGTCGATCCCGGCGCGGCGGCACAGCGCGATGGCGCGGCGCAGGTGGAACCGGGTGGTGACCACGGTCAGCTCCGCGAGCCCGAAGTCCTGCGCCGCGCGGCGGCACGACTGCCAGGTGTCCACACCGGACTCGTCGAGCAGCACGGCATCGGGCGGAACTCCGCGTGACACCAGGAATTCCCGCATCACCTCCGGCTCGCTGTGGCCGCGGGACTCCGGGCTGCCGCTGACGACGATCCGGCGCACCTTGCCCGCCCGCAGCAGCGCGTGCGCCACTTCGAGGCGACCGCGCAGGATCCGGCTCGGCGTGCCGTCCCACCGCACCCCGGCGCCGAGCACCAGCGCGTACTCGGTGCCGGGCACGTCGGCGACGGTCCGGACGCGGTGCGCGCTGCGCGCCCGCGCCCAGACCGCGGGCGCTCCCGCGACCGCGCCGAATCCCGCCAGCACCGCCCACTTCGCCCGTCGTCCGCGCACCGGGTCAGTGTGCCGTGCCGGTGCGTGACCGGGTCAGGCCGGGTTCAGCGCCCGGACGCCGTCCTGCACCGCGAACGAGCGCGCGGTCTCGGCCGGCGCGCCGGGCTCGGTCACCTTCCGCAGCGTCCGGAAGTCCGCCCGCATCTCCTCGGCGGTGAACCGGGTGCGCACGTAGCCCCGCCGGTTGGAGGAGAACTTCACGTGCGGGTTCTCCGCGATGACGTCCTCGTTGCCGTCGTCGCTGCCGTCGCCGCCGCTGGTGATGGAGGTGGTGACCAGCTCGGTGCCGACGGCCGGGGTGCTCGGGTCGTCGTGGGTCCGCTTGACCTCGGCGGCCCAGTGGCGGTGCACGTCCCCGGTGAGCACCACGCCGTTGCGCACCCGGGAGAGCCCGTCGGCGATCCGGTCGCGGTTGGCGACGTAGCCGTCCCAGGCGTCCATGTTGTAGCCCTCCTCGGCCCCCGGCGTGAGGTCGATCTTGGAGAAGAACACCTGCTGGCCCAGCACGTCCCAGCGCGCGTCGGAAGAGCGCAGGTTCTTGAGCAGCCACCGCTCCTGCTCGGCGCCGGTGATGCTGCGGTCGGGCGACAGGCGGCCGTCGCAGCCGGCCTGGACGCCGTCGCCGCAGAGCTGGTCGTCCCGGTACTGGCGGGTGTCGAGCATGTGGAAGTCGGCCAGCCCGCCCCACCGGATCCGCCGGTACAGCCGCATGTCGATGCCCTGCGGCCGGGCGCTGCGGCGCAGCGGCATGTTCTCGTAGTAGGCCTGGAACGCGGCGGCCCGCCGGTCCAGGAACCCGGCGTCGGGGTCCTCCGGCACCTCGTCGGCCCAGTTGTTCTCGGTCTCGTGGTCGTCCCAGACCACCAGCCAGGGCGCGGTGGCGTGCGCGAGCTGGAGGTCCGGGTCCGTCTTGTACTGGGCGTGCCGCTGCCGGTAGTTGGCCAGCGTGCGGGTCTCCGGTCCGCGCACCTCCCGCACGTCGTCGGAGTCGCCCTCGTACTCGTACTGGTAGTCGCCGAGGTGCAGGATCAGGTGCGGCTGGTCCTCGGCCATCCGGCGGTACGCGGTGAAGTGGCCCTGGCCGAAGTGGGAGCAGGACGCGAAGCACATCAGCAGTGCCTCCAGCGAGCCCGGGGCCGGGGCGGTGCGGGTGAAACCGGTCGGGGAGACGGCGTTCTCGGCGCGGAACCGGTAGTAGTACTCGGCGCCGGGGCGCAGCCCCGACAGCTCGACGTGCACGCTGTGCCCCAGCTCGGGGGTGGCCTGGGCCTCGCCGCGCCGCACGATCCTGGTGAACCGCTCGTCTTCGGCGACCTCCCACCGCACCGGCACGACCCGGTCGGGCATCCCGCCGCGGCCGTCGTCGGCGGTGGGCTCCGGCGCCAGCCGCGTCCACAGCACCACCCCGTCCGGCAGCGGGTCGCCGGAGGCGACGCCGAGGGTGAAGGGGTCGGCCAGCGGGCGGCCACCCGCCCCGGGCAAGGCGTGGGCCAGCGTCGAACCGGCGAACGTGGTGGTGCCGAGAGCGGCGGCGCCACCGAGCAGCACGGTGCGCCGGGACGGGTTGCCGGGCGATCGGGACATCGGGTCCTCCAGCGTTCGGGAACTACTGCGGCACGACCGTCGCGCGGTCGGCCCGCGGAAGGTACCGATGTCCGGTGGGTTCGGGGTGAACTTCAGCGGAAGAGGCGGAATCGTCCCCGCGGTCTTGTTCGCCGCCGGATGCGGTGCTGCTGCCGGACGGGAAGACCGATGTCCTCAATGGACGATGTTGGCGGTGCCGGTTCCCGCCGAGCGGAAGCCGGGATCGCCGCCCGCGCGGAGCGGGCGGCGACTACCGCGGCGGGGGTCGGCGGCTCACTTCGGACGCCACCCGGAGCGGGTGGGCGGGCCCGACGGGCCGGGCGGACGAGCGGGTCGGGGTCGGCGCTCCCACGGCCTGTTCGTGGGCCTCGACGGTGCGGGCATGGCAGGGAACCTAGGGCAACCGCGGCTCCGGGTGGAAACCGTTCATGGCCTTTGGTGAGATATCCCGCACGCCGATCTACCTGCGAAGATCACGCGCGGTCGATCACCGGTGACGCTTTCCGCAGGTCCGGGGTTCAGCGCAGCCCGGGAACCCGGTCGGAGACCACGAACGACGCCTGCGTCTCGGCCGGGGCGTAGGGCCGGGAGACGTAGGGCAGCACCCGGAAGTCGGCCCGCAGCTCCTCCGGCGTGATCCGGGTGCGGAGGTAGCCGCGCATCCCGCTGCGGAACCGGAAGTGCGGGTTGTCCGGGTCGCCCTCGAACTCCCCGCCCGCGGCGTCGCCGCCGGAGGTGACCGAGGTGGTGACCAGCTCGGCGCCCACCGCGGGGGAGTCCGGGTCGTCGTAGTCCAGCTTGAGGTCGTTGGCGTAGTGCTCGTGGATGTCGCCGGTGAGCACCACCGGGTTGCGCACGCCCGCGTTCATCCAGCCCCGGGTGATGCGGTCCCGGGAGGCGGTGTAGCCGTCCCAGGTGTCCATGCTGGTGATCTTCAGCGGTCCCTTCGCGCTGTCGTTCTGCGCCATCATGACCTGCTGACCGATCAGGTCCCAGCGGGCGCGGGATTCGCGGAACCCCTCCAGCAGCCAGGACTCCTGCTCGTCGCCGGTGATCGAGCGGGTCGGGTCGGATTCCTGCCCGCAGGGCCCGATCAGCCCGCCGCAGGCCTGGTCGCTGCGGTACTGCCGGGTGTCCAGCAGGTGCAGGTCGGCCAGCGCGCCCCAGCGGATCCGGCGGTAGAGCTGGAGGTCCACCCCGGCGGGCACCGAGGAGCGGCGCAGCGGCATGTTCTCGTAGTAGGCCTGGAAGGCGGCCCGGCGGCGGCGCCGGAACTCCTCGGTGGCGCCGAAGACCTCGTGGTGGTCGTCGGCCCAGTTGTTGTCGAGCTCGTGGTCGTCCCAGACGACGAGCCAGGGCGCGGTGGCGTGCGCGGTCTGGAGGTCCCGATCGGTCTTGTACTGGGCGTGCCGCCGCCGGTAGTCGGCCAGCTCGAAGGTCTCCCCGCCCTCGACCGGGCGGGCCACGCCGGAACCGACCGGGTAGCCGAGGTGCCCGTGCTCGTACAGGTAGTCGCCGAGGTGCAGCACCAGGTGCGGGTCGTCCTCGGCGATCCGCCGGTAGGCGGTGAAGTAGCCGTGCTCCCACTGCGCGCAGGAGGCGACGCACAGGGTCAGCGCGGAGCGCAGCGCGCCGGGGGCCGGGGCGGTGCGGGTCCGGCCGGTGCGGCTGAGGTGCCCACCGCAGCGGAACCGGTAGAAGTACTCCCGGCCGGGCCGCAGTCCGGCCACCTCCACGTGCACCGAGTGCGCCAGCTCCGGCACGGCGGTGGCCACGCCCCGGCGCGCGGTGCGGGCGAAGCCCTCGTCCTCGGCGATCTCCCACTCCACCTCGACCGGCCGGGCGGGCATCCCGCCGAGCCCGTCGTCGGCCAGCGGGGACGGGGCGAGCCGGGTCCACAGCACGAACCCGTCCGGGGCCGGGTCGCCGGAGGCGATGCCGAGGGTGAACGGGTCGGCGGTGATCGCGGCACCCGCGCCCGGGGTGAGCGCGAGCAGGCCGAGCGCGGTGCCGCCGGCGAGCACGGCGCGGCGGTTCGGTCGGGGAGCGGGCACGTCGGTTCCTCCTCGGGTGGTGGGGCCGGGGGCAGCGTGCACCAAAAACGTGAAACGAATTCGCGTACAGGGTGATCGCATGGTGAACGACGGGCGGCGGGACGTCTGCCCCGCAGTCGGGTGACGCGCCGACGGGCGGTGCCTGTTGAGCGTTGGCACTCCCGTGGGTAGAGTGCTAGACACACGGCGCCGGAGCGCCCCGGCACCCGCGACGGCGGGGAGCCACGGAGCCGCTAGACCCAGACAACGCTTCGAAGGCCCCAGAAGGTGGAGGTCACACCCGTGGCGAGCATCAAGCCGCTTGAGGACAAGATCGTTGTCCAGGCGAGCGAGGCCGAGACGACCACTGCGTCCGGCCTCGTGATCCCGGACACCGCCAAGGAGAAGCCCCAGGAGGGCAAGGTCCTGGCCGTCGGCCCGGGCCGCATCGACGACAAGGGCAACCGCATCGCGGTGGATGTCCAGGAAGGCGACGTCGTCATCTACTCGAAGTACGGCGGCACCGAGGTCAAGTACAACGGCGAGGAGTACCTGATCCTCTCCGCCCGCGACGTGCTGGCCGTCGTCAACTGACGATCCGCAGTGCACTCAACCGCCCCGGCGGTCCCGACCGCGGGACCCCGGGGCGGTCGCACGTCGGGGAAACCCCGACGCAACCGAGCACCCATCGCTGAAGGGCTGTTGAACAGATGGCTAAGCAGATCACCTTCGACGAGCAGGCGCGCCGGGCCCTGGAGCGCGGCGTCAACCAGCTCGCCGACGCGGTGAAGGTCACCCTCGGGCCCCGGGGCCGCCACGTCGTGCTGGACAAGCAGTTCGGCGGGCCGCAGGTGACCAACGACGGCGTCACCATCGCGCGCGAGATCGAACTGACCGACCCGTTCGAGAACCTCGGCGCCCAGCTCGTCAAGAGCGTCGCCACCAAGACCAACGACGTCGCCGGTGACGGCACCACCACGGCCACCGTGCTGGCCCAGGCGCTGGTCCGCGAGGGCCTGCGCAACCTGGCCGCCGGTGCCAACCCGGCCAGCCTGAACAAGGGCATCCAGGCCGCCACCGACGCCGTGGTCGAGGCCCTCAAGGCCAAGGCCACCCCGGTCAAGGGCAAGGACGGCATCGCCCAGATCGCCACCGTGTCCTCCCGGGACGAAACCATCGGCGCGCTGGTCGGCGAGGCCATGGAGCGGGTCGGCGAGGACGGCGTGGTGAGCATCGAGGAGTCCTCGACGCTGGCCACCGAGCTCGACGTGACCGAGGGCGTCGCCTTCGACAAGGGCTACATCTCGCCGCACTTCGTCACCGACGCCGAGCGCCAGGAAGCCGTCCTGGAGAACGCGCAGATCCTGCTGCACAAGGAGAAGATCTCCAACCTGCAGGAGATGCTGCCGCTGCTGGAGCAGATCGCCCAGAACGGCCGTCCGCTGCTGATCGTCGCCGAGGACGTCGAGGGCGAGGCGCTGTCCACCCTGGTCGTCAACGCCGTGCGCAAGACCTTCAAGGTCGTCGCGGTGAAGGCGCCGTACTTCGGCGACCGCCGGAAGGCGTTCCTGGACGACCTCGCGGTCGTCACCGGTGCGCAGCTCATCACCAGCGACGTCGGGCTCAAGCTGTCCGAGGTCGGCCAGGAGGTGCTGGGCACCGCCCGGCGCGTCACCGTCACCAAGGACGAGACCGTCCTGGTCGACGGCGCGGGCTCGCAGGACGACGTCAAGGCGCGGGCCGAGCAGATCCGCAAGGAGATCGAGGCCAGCGACTCCGACTGGGACCGCGAGAAGCTGCAGGAGCGGCTGGCCAAGCTGGCCGGCGGCGTCGCGGTGATCAAGGTCGGTGCCGCCACCGAGACCGAGCTCAAGGAGCGCAAGTCGCGGATCGAGGACGCCGTGTCGGCGTCCAAGGCCGCGGCCGAGGAGGGCAGCGTCCCCGGTGGCGGGTCCAGCCTGATCCACGCCGCCAAGGCGCTGGACGGCAACCTCGGCCTCACCGGTGACGAGGCCACCGGCGTGCAGCTCGTCCGCTCCGCGCTGGCGGCGCCGCTGCACTGGATCGCCACCAACGCGGGCCAGGAGGGCGCCGTCGTGGTGTCCAAGGTCCGCGACCTGGACTGGGGCCACGGCTACAACGCCGCGACCCTGGAGTACGGCGACCTGGTCGGCCCGGGCGTCGTGGACCCGCTGAAGGTGACCCGCTCCGCGGTCGCCAACGCGGCCTCCATCGCCCGGATGGTGCTCACCACGGAGAGCGCCGTGGTGGACAAGCCCGAGGAGGAGGCCGACGAGGCCGGTCACGGCCACGGCCACGGCCACTGACCTCCGGTTCGAGCACGACCTGTTCGAACACGATGAGGGGCGGGACCCGCGGGTCCCGCCCCTCATCGCGTGCTGCCCGGCGGCGGATGACGCCCCTCGTGGTCATCCGCCGCCGCGTCAGACCACCGCGGCCATCTGCTGGCGCTTGCGCGCCTTGATGATCACTTCGCGTTCCGACTCCGACAGGCCGCCCCAGATGCCGTACGGCTCCTGGACCGCGAGCGCGTGCGCGCGGCATTGGGCGATCACCGGGCAGTACTGGCACACCTCTTTCGCCTTCGCCTCCCGGCGGGCCCGGGCGGGCCCCCGTTCGCCGTCCGGGTGGAAGAAGTACGCGCTGTCCATGCCTCGGCACGAACCGCGGATCTGCCAGTCCCAGATGTCGGCGTTCGGTCCAGGAAGACGTCGAGTGTCCGCCATTGCGACAACCACCTCCTACACGGTGGGGTTCCCCTCCCCTGCTGCGACCCGGCCGTCGCAGCCTCGCATGATCCAACCGTAGAACCGAGTCAAAGCTTGTTCAACCCCTTTCGCGCCAAAAGCTGTTCATCATCCGAGTGATCTGCTGATCCGAGACGGATGGCTCAACTGGCTTGCTCTTGGCGGACGAGAACCGGAACATGACCGGCGTGACCATGAGGCCGGAATGCGTTCAGGGGCACGACCGCCCCAGCACCACCGATTCCGCGGACCTCGAACGCCCAGCGCAGGACGCGGTACCGGTCGACGACGACCAGCCCCGGCTCACCGTCGCGGCGGTGGCCCGGCGGCTCGGCGTCGCCCCGGCGACCCTGCGCACCTGGGACCGCCGCTACGGCCTCGGCCCCAGCGATCACACCAGCGGCAGGCACCGCCGCTACGGCCCGGACGACATCGCCCGGCTGGAGCAGATGCAACGCGCCCTGCTCCGGGGCGCTTCGCCCGCCGAAGCGGCCCGCTACGCACGAACGGTCGCAGCTCCGCTGCCGCAGCGCTACCCGGCGGCGGCCGAGGAGCCGCCGCAGGAGGCGGGTCCGGAGCCGCTGATGCTCTCCGGCCTGCTCGAAGGCGAACCGGAGTTCAAGTTCGAGGGCGGCTCGAACACCGGTGGTCGCGGCCTCAAGCTCTCCGGCGCCGTGCCGCGCGCCCGCGGCCTCGGCCGCGCCGCGCTGGCGCTGGACTCCTGGTCGGCGCAGAAGCTGCTCATCGAGGGCCTGGACGCCGACGGCGTGGTCGAGACCTGGAACACCGTGCTGCGCCCGGTGCTGCGCGCCGTCGTCGAGCGCAGGCAGCGCTCCGGGGTCGGCGTCGAGGCGCAGCAGCTCCTCGTCGACTGCGCCTCCACCGCGCTGCGCTCGGTGATCGCCTCGGCGTCGCCGCCGCTCAACCCGCGCCCGGTCGTGCTGGCCCCGGTGCCGGGCGAGGCGCAGGAGCTCGAACTCGTCGCGCTGGCCGCCGCGCTGGCGGCCAACCGGGTGGGGCACCGGCTGTTCGGCGCCGCGTTGCCCACCGAGGGCCTGGCCGCCGCGGTGCGCCGCTCGGCGCCCGCCGCGGTGGTGCTGTGGGCCGACCAGTCGCACTACGCCGCCCCCGGGTGCTGGAGGACATCCCGATCACCCGGCAGCGGGCGCGCGCCTTCGTCGCGGGGGCGGGGTGGGCGCCCGCCTCGTTGCCGGGTCACGTCGAGCTGCTGGACTCGCTGGAGAGCGCCGTCGCCCGGGTCTCGGAGACCGTGCTGGGTTGAGGGCCGCTGACCCGCGGACCTGCGTGATGCTCGTCACATAAGGCGGCCCGGGTGGCGGGCAGCCGTTCGGGCACTCGCCTCCGCTGCGTGTCCGGTGACCGGCAAACGGGTGAAACATCGCAGGGTACGGAGGGTGTCGCCCGGTCCGGGAGGCGATGCCGGACCGGGGGCGCGGCCTTGCTCCGTTCCGGTGACGCGAGCCCGTCGGAACCCCCGCGGAAATTTCTTGACGGATTAAGCACCAGATCGTGTCAAGGTTTCCGCTGCGGCGTCCGATAGGGGTTGTGGAACGTCACTCGCCTGCAGGAAGGAGTTCCCGTGACGACGGTCTTGATCTGCGATGACCGGCGTAGCGTCCGGGAAGGGCTCACTCGTGTGATGTCTGCTGTCCCCGGAGTGAGCCGGATCGATTGCGTGGCGCACGGTGACGAGCTGCTGGCCCGCTTCTCGCGGCAAGCGGTCGACGTCGTGCTGGTCGGTACGCAGCGTGCCGTGCCCAACGGCGTCGAGGCCACCCGGCGACTCGTCTCGGCGCATCCGCAAGCGAACGTGATCGTGTTTGGCGCCCCCGACGACGCGGCGAGCATCGCCGCGGCCATCGCCGGTGGTGCCCGCGGTTACCTCCGCTGGGACGCGTCCCGGCCGGAGCTCGTCGCCGCTCTCGCGCACACGCTGGCCAGCACCTCGGTGCCCGCGCCGCGCCAGCCGTCCGACCCCGGCGTCCAGCTCACCGAGCGCGAGCTCCAGGTCCTGCGCGGGATGAGCCAGGGCAAGAGCAACGGCCAGATCGGCCGCGAGCTCTACCTCTCGGAGGACACCGTCAAGACGCACGCCCGCCGTCTCTTCCGCAAGCTGGGGGTCCGGGACCGCGCTCAGGCCGTGGCGCACGGCTTCCGACGCGGTCTCGTCGCCTGAGCCCCGGAGCGCGGCACCGCCCGCGCCCACCGGGGTGAGGCGACGTCCACCGGACGCCGAACCTGCGGGGTGACGTTACGGCACCATTCGTGGCCCGCGTCACTTCTCCGCGCCGCACCGGGTTTCCGCCCGGGTGGCGCGGAGTCGTGGCGCGGGCCACGTCGTCGTGCGGGTCGGGTGCCGGCCCGCCGCCCTCCGCCGGCCGCGCCCGCGACCGCGCCGCGGCGGCTCCGGAGAGCATCCGGGGTCCCGCTGGCCTCGGGAAATCCCGATCTGCCGCGGATTCTGGTAGACGTGAAAGTGTGACCACGACTCCTTCCCGGCCCCACTCCCTGTTCAGCGATCGAACCCCGCCCGGTACGGTGACTTCGGCGCGGCGTGCGGGGCACGCGGAACACGCCGGGCACATCCGAGTCGCTTGAGACGTAACACCAGGGCTGCTGTCTGCGATGACCAACGTGGGGGACGGGCTGGACGCTCTTGTAGGCGCCGCCGTCGACGGCGATCGTCAGTCGATCGAGCGCTTGCTGGCGGAAATCCGTCCTTTGGTGGTGCGGTACTGCCGCGCCAGAGTCGGACGAAACGAGCGGTCGTTCGCATCCGCGGACGACGTGGCCCAGGAGGTGTGCCTCGCGGTGCTGACCGCGCTTCCCACCTACCGGGACCAAGGCCGTCCGTTCCTGGCGTTCGTGTACGGCATCGCCGCGCACAAGGTGGCTGATGCTCATCGCGCGTTGGCGCGCAACCGCTCCGAGCCGGTCGCGGACCTCCCGGACACCCCGGAGTCCGAGGCGGGGCCGGAGCAGCGGGCCATGCAAGGTGAGCTCTCGGGCAGGATGGCGCAACTGCTTCGTGTCCTCCCGGCCAAGCAGCGGGAAATCCTGCTGCTCCGGGTGGTCGTCGGGTTGTCCGCGGAGGAAACCGCCGAAGCGGTCGGTTCGACGCCAGGTGCGGTGCGGGTCGCTCAGCACCGCGCCCTGGCCCGGCTGCGCAAGACGCTGTCCGCGGAGGAGGTGGTCTGAATGGCTGAGCGGAGAGGGCCCGAGGGGGAGCATGACGGTATCGAACCTGTCGAGCCAGGCCAGCAGGAAGACCGTTCGCGCAACGATGGCGACGGCCCTGACCCCGTGACCGAGCACGGTGTTCCCGGTTCGCACGAGCCGGAAACCCCCGACTCGGAGGACACCGGCGAGTCCGCCGGTGCCGACGTGCTGGCGTTCCGCCGGCGCGAGGACGACGACGCTTCTGACGAGGCCGTCGGGATGCCGACCGAGGACGGGTTCGGCGCCGACGACGACCTCGACACCGATGACGAGCCGGTGGACCTGTCCGCGTTGCAGGCCGACGACGCGCTGCTCGACGCCCTGGGCGGCACCAATCCCGAGGTGCCGGCCGCCGACGACGAGCGCCCCGGTCTAGACGCGCTGCTGGTCGCCTGGCGGCAGGACGTGGACGCCGCCCCGATCGGCGACCTGGTCGACGTGGAGACCGCCGCCGCCGCGATCGAGGAGGGCAAGCCGTCCCGGCGCAAGCTGCGGCGCAGGCACCTCGTGCCGGTCGCCACCGCCGCGGCCGTCCTCATGATCACCTTCACCGGGGTGGGCGTGGCCGCCCGCGACGCGCTGCCCGGCGACATGCTGTGGGGCGTCGCGCAGGTGCTCTACTCCGACCACACCCAGGCCGTGCGGGCCGCCACCTCCGCGCGGGAGAACCTGCTCGCCGCGGAGGGCGCGCTGGAGCAGGGCCAGCGGGACGAGGCCCAGGCCGCGCTGAGCTCCGCCAAGGAGTACATGCGCGGGGTCGACGACGAGCACGGCCTCTCCGACCTGCAGGCGGCGCACGCCTCGCTGGCCGCCCGCTACGACAACCACGAGCACGACCAGGGGTCCGCGGTCCCGCCGACCGGGGAGTCGGAGCTGCCGCCGACCGGCACCACCGAGCCGACGCCGACCAGCCCGTCCGACCCGAACGTGCCGCCGACCGGCTCCACGACGCCGCCGTCGTCCTCGGACGACACCTCGGAGTCGACCACCTCGCCGAGCGAGACCAGCGGGAGCTCGGAGTGGCCGTCCAGCGGGTCGAGCTGGGGTTCGAGCCACGACCTGATCCCCGGTCCCACCGGCTGACCGCCCGCGGAGGGGTTCCGCCGGAGCCCCTCCGCCCGGGTGCCGGTGCGCGGGTGTTCAGCCCAGGGGATTCAGCCCAGGGGATTCAGCGCAGGGTTTCGCTCTCCGTGACGCCGTCCGCGTAGCCGCGGCAGTACTCCCACGTCACGTACAGCCCCGGGTCGGGGTCGTAGGCGGGCTCGTGCGGGCGCATCCGGCCGTCGTTGAGCAGCTGCTCCAGGCTGGAGCGCAGCAGCTCCCAGTCGTGGTAGTGCGACTCACCGCAGTCCGCGCAGTCCACGACGATGCCGCGCAGGCCCCTCGGTTCCAGCAGCGCCTGGTAGACGGCCAGATCGGTGAGGTCGGCCAGCAGTTCGGCCCGCTCCTCGTCGCCGAGCGGCGGGCCGTCGTCGGCGTCGTGATCCCCGAGTGCCATGCTCGGATCGTCCGGATCACCCGCGAACGGGTCTGGAGGCATCGGATCGTGCGGCACGGCCCGCACGGTACCGGCCACGTCCACCCGCACCATCCTGCGGGGGCGCCCGGCGGCGTCGGCTGAGCAGCGGTGGGCCGCCGACGTTGCTGCACTCGGCGGTAGACGGGCCGTCGGCGCCCCGCCGGGTGGTCTCTATCATGGGGGGAATCCCCGCGTCCGGTTCCGCGTTGCAACACGTACCGATGTCCGGGAGCCCCCCACCGCACCCTCCGGTTGTGGCCCACAGCGTGAAGGAAGGCGAACCCTCGCGATGACCAGCGAACTGACCGCCCCCGGCCTCCCCGCCAAGTTCGCGACGCTCGGGCTGACGTTCGACGACGTCCTGCTGCTGCCCGCCGAGTCGGACGTGATCCCCAGCGGCGTGGACACCTCGACCCAGCTCTCGCGCAACGTCCGGCTGCGCGTGCCGCTGCTGTCGGCGGCGATGGACACCGTCACCGAAGCCCGGATGGCGATCGCGATGGCCCGCCAGGGCGGTGTCGGCATCCTCCAGCGCAACCTCTCGGTCGAGGAGCAGGCCGCCCAGGCCGAGGTGGTCAAGCGCTCCGAGTCCGGCATGGTCACCGACCCGGTGACCTGCTCGCCGGAGGACACCATCGCCGAGGTCGACGCGCTCTGCGCCCGCTACCGGATCTCGGGCGTCCCGGTGACCGACCCGGACGGCACGCTGGTCGGCATCATCACCAACCGCGACATGCGCTTCGAGGTCGACCACACCCGCCGGGTGCGCGAGGTCATGACCGCCGCGCCGCTGGTCACCGCGCAGGTCGGCGTCACCGCCGACGCCGCGCTGGGGCTGCTGCGCCGGAACAAGATCGAGAAGCTGCCGATCGTCGACGGCGCGGGCAAGCTGCGCGGCCTGATCACCGTCAAGGACTTCGTCAAGACCGAGCAGTACCCGGACGCCACCAAGGACCCCGACGGGCGGCTGCTGTGCGGCGCCGCGGTCGGCGTCGGCGCCGACTCCCACGAGCGGGCGATGGCGCTGGTCGACGCGGGCGTCGACGTGCTCATCGTGGACACCGCGCACGGCCACTCCCGCTCCGTGCTGGAGACCGTCTCCACGCTGAAGAAGGAGCTCGGCCACTCCGTCGACGTCATCGGCGGCAACGTCGCCACCCGCGCGGGCGCCCAGGCGCTGGTCGACGCCGGTGCCGACGCGGTCAAGGTCGGCGTCGGGCCCGGCTCCATCTGCACCACCCGCGTCGTCGCGGGCGTCGGCGTGCCGCAGATCAGCGCCATCTACGAGGCCAGCCTCGCCTGCCGCCCGGCGGGCGTGCCGATCATCGGCGACGGCGGCATCCAGTACTCCGGCGACATCGGCAAGGCCATCGCGTCCGGGGCCAGCAGCGTGATGCTCGGCAGCCTGCTCGCCGGGACCGCCGAGTCGCCCGGTGACCTGGTGTTCGTCAACGGCAAGCAGTTCAAGGTCTACCGGGGCATGGGTTCGCTCGGTGCCATGCAGACCCGCGGCCAGGGCAAGTCGTACTCCAAGGACCGCTACTTCCAGGACGACGTGCTCTCCGAGGACAAGCTGGTGCCCGAGGGCATCGAGGGCCGGGTGCCCTTCCGCGGCCCGCTCTCGCAGGTCGTGGCGCAGCTCGCCGGTGGCCTGCGCTCCGGCATGGGCTACGCCGGGGCGACCACCATCCCGGAGCTGCAGGACGCGCACCTGGTCCGCATCACGGCCGCCGGGCTCAAGGAGAGCCACCCGCACGACATCACGATGACCGTCGAGGCCCCCAACTACAACTCCCGCTGAGGTCCGAACTGAGTGAGGGGCACCCCGCACCACGTCACGTGGTGCGGGGTGCCCCTCACGCATCTCCCGGACGGGTGACGCGCGGTGGCGGAGCGGTGGCGCGGGGCGTCGATGGCGGGAAGGTTCCCCTGCTCGCGAGCGCGCGGCGACGCCCCGGGTGCGGGTCACCCGGTTGTCCCAGGGACAATGGTGCGCTGGACATCGGTGCCGCGAGGAAGGACTGACCGTGCGGGATCAGGTTGAGATCGGCATGGGCCGGACGGCCATGCGCGGCTACGACTTGGACGACGTGGAGATCGTGCCGTCCCGGCGCACCCGGTCGTCCCAGGACGTGTCGCTGGCCTGGCAGCTCGACGCCTACCGGTTCGACATCCCGCTGGTCACGCACCCGACCGACGCGACCGTCTCGCCCGCCACGGCGGTGCGGGTCGGCGAGCTCGGCGGCCTGGGCGTGCTCAACGCCGAGGGCCTGTGGGCGCGGCACGAGAACGTCGAGGAGCGGCTGTTCGAGGTCGTCCGCGCGGCCGAGGAGAACGCCGAGCCCGACGCGGCGATCCACCTGCTCCAGGAGCTGCACGCGGCCCCGATCCGGATCGACCTGCTCAGCGAGTCGATCAAGCAGATCAAGAACTCCGGCGTCACCGTCGCGGCGCGGGTCAGCCCGCAGCACGCCGAGGAGCTGACCCCGGACCTGCTCGCCGCCGGGGTGGAGGTGCTGGTCGTGCAGGGCACGATCGTCTCCGCCGAGCACGTGGCCCGCGACGGCGAGCCGCTGAACCTGAAGCGCTTCATCGCCGACCTCGACGTGCCGGTCGTGGCGGGCGGGGTCGGCGACTACCGCACCGCGATGCACCTGATGCGCACCGGCGCCGCCGGCGTGATCGTCGGGTTCGGCCAGTCCCGCGCCACCACGACCACGCAGGTGCTCGGCATCGGCGTGCCGATGGCCACCGCCATCGCCGACGCCGCCGCCGCGCGCCGCGACTACCTCGACGAGACCGGCGGTCGCTACGTGCACGTGATCGCCGACGGCGCGCTGGCGTACTCCGGCGAGATCGCGAAGGCCATCGCCTGCGGCGCGGACGCGGTCATGCTCGGCGAGGCCCTCGCCGAAGCCACCGAGGCCCCCGGCCAGGGCTACTACTGGACGCACGCGGCGGCGCACCCGAGCCTGCCGCGCAGCGAGATCGTCGGCTTCGCCGGTTCGGACGCGGACCTGGAGCGGTTGCTGTTCGGCCCGAGCACCGACCCGTACGGGACGACGAACCTGTTCGGCGGCCTGCGGCGCGCCATGGCCAAGACCGGCTACCGCGAGCTGAAGGAGTTCCAAAAGGTAGGACTCATGCTCCGCGGCTGACTTTGCTTCTTGTGTTGTGGTCCGGTTGGCGCGCGGTGCGGGTGACCGCGATCGACGTTCGCGCCGGGTGCGCCGCCGTGGCCGTCGGGGACCATCGTCAGGCAAGCGGCGAAGCCGCTTCCGCTTTGCCCACCTACGCAGCTTGCACCGCCGCGGGTTCTCAGCGGCCTTCTCGCGAGGACGCCCTGACGCTGTGTACGTGGTTGGTACATGAGGAAGGGCGCCCGGAGCGAGAAGGCCGCTGAGGTTCCGCTACCCGCACCGCCACGCAAAGCGACCACGGCTCTGGCTACTCGTGAGTAGTTCGGTTTAGCCTGTCCGGCATGGCTGGAGCGCGCGACTTCGACGTGGTGGTCATCGGTTCCGGGTTCGGCGGCAGCGTGGCCGCGTTGCGGTTGACGGAGAAGGGCTACCGCGTCGCGGTGCTGGAGGCGGGCCGCCGCTTCTCCGACGACGAACTGCCCAAGACGTCGTGGGACTTGCGCCGGTTCCTGTGGGCGCCGCACCTCGGCTGCTTCGGCATCCAGCGCATCCACCTGCTGCGGGACTGCCTGATCCTGGCCGGGGCCGGGGTGGGCGGCGGATCGCTGAACTACGCCAACACGCTCTACCGGCCGCTGAAGCCGTTCTACACCGACACCCAGTGGGCGCACATCACCGACTGGGAGTCCGAGCTGGCCCCGCACTACGACCAGGCCACCCGGATGCTGGGCGTCGTCGAGAACCCCACCGAGACCCCGTCGGACCGGGTGATCAAGCAGGTCGCCGGGGAGATGGGGGTGGGCGGGACCTTCCACCGCACCCCGGTCGGCGTGCACTTCGGCGAGCCCGGCCGCACCGCCGAGGACCCGTACTTCGGCGGCGCGGGCCCGGCGCGCACCGGGTGCACCGAGTGCGGCGCCTGCATGACGGGTTGCCGGGTCGGCGCGAAGAACACCCTGGTCAAGAACTACCTGCACCTCGCCGAGGCGGGCGGGGCGCGGATCTTCCCGATGACCACGGTGCACCGGATGGCGCGGGGCCGGGACGGCCGCTGGCGGGTCGGCACCCGGCGCACCGGGGCCGCGGCGGCGTTCGACCCGCAGGTGTTCACCGCCGACCAGGTGGTCGTGGCCGCGGGCACCTGGGGCACCCAGAACCTGCTGCACCGCTGCCGCGAGCGGGGCGACCTGCCCGCGCTGTCGTCGACGCTGGGGCGGCTCACCCGGACCAACTCCGAGGCCATCATCGGCGCCCAGACCCTGTCGGTGGACCCCGAGCGCGACTTCTCCACCGGCGTCGCGATCACCTCGTCGTTCCACCCCGACGAGGACACCCACATCGAACCGGTCCGCTACACCAAGGGCGCCAACGCGATGGGGCTGCTCCAGACGCTGCCCACCAAGGGCGGGCTGGACACCCCGCGCTGGAAGCAGTGGCTGGCGTTCCTCGTCGCGCACCCGCTGCGGTCGCTGCGGCTGCTGTGGGTGCGGCACTGGAGCCAGCGCACGGTGATCCTGCTGGTCATGCAGAGCCTGGACAACTCGCTGACCACCCGGCTCAAGCGCCGCTTCGGCCGCGCCCGGCTCACCTCGGAGCAGGGCCACGGGGCGCCGAACCCGACCTTCATCCCGGCCGGGGAGGAGGCCAACGAGCGGGTCGCGGCGGCGATCGGCGGCGTCGCGGGCGGGAGCTGGGGCGAGCTGTTCGACATGCCGATGACGGCGCACTTCATCGGCGGCTGCCCGATCGCCGAGGACCCCGGTCGCGGCGTGATCGACCCCTACCACCGGGCGCACGGCTACCCGACGCTGTCGATCGTGGACGGCTCGGCGATCAGCGCGAACCTGGGCGTGAACCCGTCGCTGACGATCACCGCCCAGGCCGAGCGGGCGTTCGCGCTGTGGCCGAACAAGGGCGAGGCCGATCCGCGACCCGAGCAGGGGGCGGGCTACGTGCGGCTCGACCCGGTCGGACCGCGCCGCCCGGCGGTGCCCGAACACGCCCCGGCGGCGCTGCGGCCGCGGTGAGCCCGGAGGGCGGTGCGGGTCGGTCACCTGGGACAATGGGGGCCAGCGCACCGATCCCGCCAGGAGGTTTCGACGACGTGTCAGGTACCACGAGCAACGGCGACAAGGGGCCAGTCCTCGTCGTCGACTACGGCGCCCAGTACGCCCAGCTCATCGCGCGGCGGGTGCGGGAGGCGCAGGTCTATTCCGAGGTCGTCCCGCACGACACGCCGGTCGAGGAGCTGATGCGCCGCGATCCGGCCGCCATCGTGCTCTCCGGCGGGCCGTCCAGCGTGTACGCCGACGGGGCTCCCCGGGTCGACAGCGCGCTGTTCGACCAGGACGTGCCGGTGTTCGGCATCTGCTACGGCTTCCAGGTGATGACCCAGGCGCTCGGCGGCACCGTGGAGCACACCGGGACCCGCGAGTACGGCCGCACCGAGCTGGGCGTCACCGGCGAGGGCGGTGCGCTGCACGAGGAGCTGCCCGGCCACCACCCGGTGTGGATGAGCCACGGCGACTCGGTGAGCAAGGCGCCGGAGGGCTTCACCGTCACGGCGGGCACCGACGGCACCCCCGTCGCGGCGTTCGAGGACGTCCAGCGGCGGCTGGCGGGCGTGCAGTACCACCCCGAGGTGGCGCACTCGCCGCACGGCCAGGAGGTGCTGCGGCGCTTCCTGCACGACATCGCCGGCATCAAGCCGCAGTGGACCACCGCGTCCATCGTCGACGAGTCGGTGGCGGCGATCCGGGAGCGGGTCGGCAGCCGGCGGGCGATCTGCGCGCTGTCCGGCGGCGTCGACTCGGCGGTCGCGGGAGCCTTGGTGCAGCGCGCCATCGGCGACCAGCTGACCTGCGTGTTCGTCGACCACGGGTTGCTGCGCGCGGGGGAGCGGACCCAGGTGGAGCGGGATTTCGTGGCCGCCACCGGGGTCAACCTGGTGACCGTCGACGTGGCCGACCGGTTCCTCGACGCGCTGGCCGGGGTCACCGACCCCGAGGAGAAGCGCAAGATCATCGGCCGGGAGTTCATCCGGACCTTCGAGCAGACCGCGCGCGACCTCGTCGAGCAGGCGGGCGAGGCCGGTGAGCAGGTCGACTTCCTGGTGCAGGGCACGCTCTACCCGGACGTCGTGGAATCCGGCGGCGGCTCCGGCGCGGCCAACATCAAGAGCCACCACAACGTCGGCGGCTTGCCCGAGGACCTCCAGTTCGAGCTGGTGGAGCCGCTGCGGGCGCTGTTCAAGGACGAGGTCCGCCGGGTCGGCCTCGAGCTGGGCCTGCCGGAGACCATCGTGCACCGGCAGCCGTTCCCCGGCCCCGGCCTGGGCATCCGGATCATCGGCGAGGTCACCGCGGACCGGCTGCGCACGCTGCGCGCCGCCGACGCCATCGCCCGCGAGGAGCTCACCGCGGCGGGCCTGGACCGCGACATCTGGCAGTGCCCGGTGGTGCTGCTCGCCGAGGTCCGCTCGGTCGGCGTGCAGGGCGACGGCCGCACCTACGGTCACCCGATCGTGCTGCGCCCGGTCTCCAGCGAGGACGCCATGACCGCCGACTGGACCCGCCTGCCCTACGAGGTGCTGGAGCGGATCTCCACCCGCATCACCAACGAGGTCGCCGAGGTCAACCGGGTCACCCTGGACGTGACGTCGAAGCCCCCGGGGACCATCGAGTGGGAGTGACCCCCGACTCCCGGTGACCCCCGACTCCCGGTGACCCGGGGCCCCGGTGAACCCAGGGCCCCGGTGACCCCCGGCGGCCCGTCCTCACCCGTTCGGTACCTGAATGAGGGGCACCTCCATCCGGCATGGTCGGACGAAGGTGCCCCTCATTTCATTCAGGTCGATCGGTGGGTCACTGGCGGGCCAGGGAGGCGATCAGGAAGGCCCCGCCGAGCAGCACCGCTCCGGCTCCCAGCGCCCACCGCAGGTCCCAGGTGAGCCCGAGCAGCAGGTAGCCGGAGACCGCCAACGTCAGCAGCCCCGCCACCAGGGCGAGAGGGTCGGGTCCGCGCTCAGCCACGGTGCACCTCCACGTTTCCCGTACCGACGGACAGGTCCAGGACCAGCCGTCCGCCGCCTTCCCCGTCCGCACCCCAGTCGTGGTGGGTCCGGTGCACGCCTTGGCCTTCGAAGCGGCGGTCCAGGCACTGCACCGAGCCGGTCCCGGCCGAGCAGGTCGTCACCACGTCCATGTCCGGCGGCAGCCACACCACGACGTCGCCGATCGCGACGTGGACCTCGGTGCGCAGCATCCGGTCCGGCGGCAACACCAGGTCTTCCAGGTCGAGCTGCACGGTGCCCATGCCGGTCTCGTAGCGCGGGGCCAGCGCCTCCGGCGTGGTCGGGCTCGCGCTGTGGTCGCCGATGCCCTCGAGCTGGTCGGGCAGCGTCGCCGAGCTGACCAGGAGCGCGAACGCCCCCACCGGGATCGCCACCGCGATCAGACCCCGGCCGCCGCGCAGGAACGCGCCGAGCACCATGCCCAGTCCGAGCACGCCGAGCGCGCAGGCCACCACGACGGGGGCCGCGATCCCCGACGCGTGGAGCAGCACCGCCACGCCCGCGGCGACCAGCAGCGTGCTCAGGGTGATCCAGCGGCGGTTCCGGCGGGGCGGCGGCGGGGGTTCCTCGGGCGCGGGTTCGGGCAGGTCCCAGGCGAACGGCGCGGCCCCGAGCGGATCCCACGAGGGCGGTGCCTGCTGGGTCTCCGAGGGGTAGACCCAGACGTTGTCGCCGGTCGGTCGGACCGGCGCGGTCGGCGCGGTGGTCGGCGGGGCGGCCGGTGCGGCGGCGGGCGCGGTCACCGGCTGCACGCGGTCGCCGTGGGAGCGGTGCAGCAGGAACAGCCCCAGCAGCCCGAGGGCGACGCCGAGGAACCCGGTCATGTGCTGGGCGAACGCGGTGGCGGGCAGCATCAGCAGCACCAGCACCGCGGCGACCGGCATCGAGGTGGGATGCCGCCTGCCCTGGTCGTCCTCCCTCGGGAACAGCAGCGCGCCCAGCAGGTACAGCAGGATGCCCGCCCCGCCGTAGCAGGCCGCGACCACGAAGGCCACGCGCACCAGCACCGGATCGATGCCGTAGCGCAGGCCGATCGCCGCGCTCACCCCGCCCAGCTTCCGGCCGACCTTCGGACGCACCGGACGCGTCGCCCAGAAGTCGCGCATGGTGTCCTCGAAGCCGCTCGGCTTGGACCGCTCGCTCATGGTCCCCACTATTCGGGTCGGTGATCGGTCGGTGCATCAGGGTCCTCCCTGAGCGCCCCCGGAACGGTGCGGGCCGTTCCCCGATGTGGTCGCCCGTGCGATCGTGTGAACATCGATGACGTGAAGGTCAAGGACAGGCACCGCCCGAAGGCGTCGGCGGTGCGCCGCGCCGCGCAGCGGGCGATGGCCCCGGTCCCGGAGCAGCACTCGTTGCGCAGGCGGCGCGACGGCCGGTTGATCGCCGGGGTGGCGGGCGGCGTCGCCGAGCACCTCGCCATCCCGCTGCTGTGGGTGCGCGTCGCGTTCGTCCTGCTCGCGGCCTTCGGCGGCTCCGGCGTCCTCGCCTACGCGATGCTGTGGGTGTTCGTGCCGCAGCGCGCCGAGGAGGAGCAGCGGCCGGCCAGCGCGCGGGAACGCCAGCAGGGCTACGGGCTGGTGCTGCTCGGCGCCGGCCTGATGGTCGCGGTCGGCTCCCTGATCTCGCTGCCGCAGTGGGTGACCCTGCCGATGGTGGTCGGGCTGGTCGGCGCGGCGGTGGTCTGGCGGGAGGCCGACGAGTCGCAGCGCCGCCGCTGGCGCGAGGGCGCCCGCTCGGGACTGCTCGAAAGCGGCTGGAAGTCGCCGGTGCGGCTGCTGGCGGGCGCCGCGCTGGTGGTGCTCGGGATCGTGCTCTTCCTGGTCACCGCGGCCTGGGAGAACCAGGTGCAGTTCGTGCTGCTGGCGGTGCTGGCGACGCTGGTCGGGGTCGCGGTGCTCACCGTGCCGTGGTGGGTCCGGCTGGTGCGCGACCTCAACGTGGAGCGCGCCGACCGCATCCGGTCCGAGGAGCGCGCCGAGATCGCCGCGCACCTGCACGACTCGGTGCTGCAGACGCTCGCGCTGATCCAGAAGCAGGCCGAGTCGCCGCGCGAGGTGCAGCGGCTGGCCCGGGGGCAGGAGCGCGAGCTGCGCGGCTGGTTGTACGGCGCGGACGGCTACGGTGGTGGGCGGCAGCAGACCGTCGCGGCGAGCGTGCTGTCGGCCGAGCTGGCCCGGATCTGCGGCGAGGTGGAGGACGGCTTCGCCATCCAGGTCCAGCAGGTCGCGGTGGGCGACTGCGACCTCGACGAGCGGCTCGCGGCGCTGCTGGCGGCGGCCCGCGAGGCGATCGTCAACGCCGCCAAGCACGCCGGGGTCGGCGAGGTCAGCGTGTACGCCGAGGTGGAGGGCGAGGCGGTGTCGGTCTACGTGCGGGATCGGGGGCGGGGCTTCGACCCCGAGCAGGTCCCGGACGACCGGCACGGGCTGGCCGATTCGGTGCGCGGTCGGGTCGAGCGCCACGGCGGCGAGGTGCGGCTGCGCACCGCGCCCGGGTCCGGTACCGAGGTGCAGATGCGGATGCCGCGCGCGGACGCGGCGTGAGGGGAGTGGATCGTGACGAGTCCGGAGGGTGACGACCAGCGGCCGGTGCGGGTGTTCCTGGTCGACGACCACGCGCTGTTCCGCGCCGGGGTTCGGGCCGAGCTCGCCGCGGCGGCCGACCGGGTGGAGGTCGTCGGCGAGGCGGGATCGGTGGCCGAGGCGGTCGCGGGCATCGGGCACTGGGCGCCGGAGGTCGTGCTGCTGGACGTGCACATGCCCGACGGCGGCGGCGCCGAGGTGCTGCGCCGGGTCAAGGCGGGGGAGTCGGCGGCGGTGTTCCTGGCGCTGTCGGTGTCCGACGCCGCCGAGGACGTCATCGCGGTGATCCGGGCGGGTGCCCGCGGCTACGTCACCAAGACGATCTCCGGTCGGGAGCTCGCCGACGCGGTGGTCCGGGTCCGGGGCGGCGACGCGGTGTTCTCGCCCCGGCTGGCGGGGTTCGTGCTCGACGCGTTCGCCGAGGGGCCGGGGTCGACGCCGGTGGGCGATCCGGAGCTGGACCTGCTCACCCCGCGGGAGCGCGACGTGCTGCGGCTGCTCGCGCGCGGCTACGCCTACAAGGAGATCGCCGCCGAGCTCTACATCTCGGTGAAGACGGTGGAGACCCACGTCTCCAGCGTCCTGCGCAAGACCCAGCTCTCCAACCGCTACGAGCTCTCCCGCTGGGCCACCGACCGCCGCCTGGTCTGACCCGCGCACGGCCGGTGACCGGCCACCACCCGATCGTGAGCCGAGTGAGGGGCACCCTGTACCGAGTCATGTGGTGCAGGGTGCCCCTCACCAGGTTTCGAGTTCACTTCATCGGGTGGTTGCGGGCGAGGTCGGCGTAGACCCGGAGGCCGTGCTCGCGCTTCGCGGTGGTTGCCGTCGGGGTGGCGGTGGTGGGCTGCTGGATCGTGGCCGGACCCGCCGTGGCCGTCGCCGCCGTCGTTGTGGCCGCCGGTGCGGTGGGGGGCTCCGGTGGCGTCGGCTCCGCTGGCGTCGGGGTGGTGGGGCGGTGGTTGCGGGTGAGGGCGACGCCGAGGAGGACGACGGCCATGCCCGCGAGGACGCGCCAGCCGAGGGGTTCGTCGAGGACCAGGCGGCCGAGCAGCACCGAGACGATCGGCATCAGGTAGGCGACGGTGGAGGCGGTGGTCGCGCCCTCGTCGGCGATGAGCTGGTAGTTCAGCGCGAAGGCGAGCCCGGTGCCGAGGACGCCGAGCACCGCGACGGCCAGCAGCGCCACCGGGTCCCACCCGATCGGCCGCAGCCCGTCGATCGGCAGCGCCAGCACCGCGAGCCCGGTCGCCGCCACCATCTGCATGGCCGCCAGCGCGAGCGGCGGCGGGATGTCCGGTCCGGTCAGCTTCCGCCCGATGTAGACGTAGCCGACGCCGTAGCTGGCCGCCGCGCCGAGGCAGGCGAGCACTCCCCAGCTCAGCTCCTCGCCGCCCCGCCACGGGGCGAGGATGAGCAGCACGCCGAGGAAGCCGAGCACCAGCCCGCCGATCCGGGTGCCGGTGAGCCTGGCCTCGCGGCCGACGAGCAGCCCGAACAGCAGGGTCCACAGCGGTGTCGTCGCGTTGAGCACCCCGGTGAGCCCGGAGCCGACGGTCTGCTCGCCGACGCCGAAGAGCACCCACGGCAGCGCGCTGGCGAACAGCGCCGCGACCGCGACCCGCCGCCACAGCGACGGCCCGCCGCGCGGTCGCAGCCCGCGCAGCGCGCAGAGCCCGAGCAGCACCAGCGCGCCCAGCGCGATGCGGGCCAGCGCGATCTGGGTGGGCGCCAGCGCGGCGAGCGCCAGCTTGATCAGCAGGAAGCTCGATCCCCACAGCAGGGCCAAGGCGCCGAGCCGCAGGTGGCTCATCGGGTTGTTCATCACCGCTCCGCGTGATCGCCGGGTCGTACCGCTTCACCATGCGCGCGAACAGTGGTAAGGACAAGTGAAAAGTTCTCCAATGACATTTCAGCGATGCTGTAAGGTGGCGCCATGCTGGACGTACGCCGGATGCAGGTGCTGCGCGCGGTGGTCAGCAGCGGATCGGTGAGCGCGGCGGCGGCCAACCTCGGCTACACGCCCTCGGCCATCAGCCAGCAGCTCGCCACCCTGGAACGGGAAGCGGGCATCCCGCTGCTGGAGAAGGCCGGTCGCGGCCTGCGCCCCACCCCCGCCGGGGTGCTGCTGGCCGAGCGCGCCGAGGCGCTGGCCGGGTTGCTCGGCGAGACCGAGGCCGAACTCGCGGATCTGCGCGCCGGGCGGACCGGGCTGCTGCGCCTGCGGTTCTTCCAGACCGCCTCGGTGGGCCTGGTCCCCACCGCGGTCGCGAAGTTCCGGGCCGACCACCCCGAGGTGCAGCTCGACCTGGAGATGCAGGAGGAGCACCTGCTCGCCGACCTCGCCGCCGGGACCGCCGACGTCGCGGTGCTGGTGGTGTGGCGGGATGTCCCGCAGCGACGCGGGATCCGCTTCGCGCACCTGGTGGACGACCCGTACCGGGTGGTGCTGCCGCTGGACCACCCGGCCGCCGGGCAGGACCGCGTGGACCTCGCCCGGCTCGCCGACCAGCCGTGGGTGAACAGCGCCCCCACCGGCACCGACGACGTGTGCTCCCGCGCGCTGGCCGACGCCTACGCCAGCGCCGGGTTCACGCCGCGGGTGGTGCTGGAGGCGCCGGACAGCTACTCGGCGCAGGGCTTCGTGGCCGCCGGGCTGGGGGTCGCGCTGGTGCCCCGGCTCGGCCTGGAGGTGGTGCACCCCGGGGTGGCGGTGCGCCCGGTGCGCCGGCCGGAACCGGTGCGCAGCCTGCACGTGGCGGTGCGCGAGTCGATCGCGGACCTGCCCGCCACCCGGACGATGGTGCGCGCGCTGCGCGAGACGGCGGAGATCACGCCAGCCGGTCGGAGTTGATCAGGACGGTGCCGTCCCCGCGCATGGCCATGCCGAGCACGTGCCGCTCGGTGCTGTCCTCGCCGTCCTTGGTGAACCTCAGCGTCACCACGACGTTGTTGCCGGAGGCCTTCGGGCCGTCGACGATCTTGACGTCGTCGATGCCGTCCCAGAAGTTCTCGTAGGACTTCTTGCCCTGCTGCTTCAGTCCCGGCCCGAGCAGCTCCCAGCCCTCGTCGGTGTCGTCGGGCATCAGCTTGTAGTACTCGCGGACCGTCTTCTCCAGGTCCTTGGCGGTGGGCTGCTCGCGCTCCTGCTCGCTGGTCGTGGTCGGCGTGGAGGTCGTCGTCGTGGTGGTGGCCGCCGCCGTCGTCGTGGTGGGCGCCGCCTCGGTCGTGGTCGGCTGGGACGCGACCGGCGGCGGGGCCGGTTCGGACGGCGGAGGCGCGCTGGACTGCGCGTCCCCGCCCCGGCCGCCGAAGGCGTTCGCGGCCAGCACGCCCACCAGCACCGCCGCGATGACCGCGGCCACCCACACCGCGATGGTGCGCCAGTTGCGCTGCGAGGAGGGGGATTCGGCGACCGCCGGGCCGTAGTGGGTCGCGGGCGCGGCACCGGCCGCGACCCGGGTGCGCGAGGGCGGCTGCTGCTGGCGGGTGGTGCCCGCCGCCGGGCGCTGCCAGCCCGCGTTCGGCGTCGCGTTCGGGATCGGGCGGCCGTCGACCACGGCCTGCAGCAGGTCCCGCGCCTGGGCCATGGTCGGGCGCTCCACCGGGTCCGGCCGCAGGAGCTGCATCAGCGCGGGGCCCATCGGACCGGCCTGCTGCGGTTCGTCGACCTCACCGCGCGCCACCCGGTGCAGCAGGCTGATCGCGTTGTCGTCCACGCCGAACGGCGGGGTGCCCTCGATCGCGGCGTAGAGGGTGGAACCCAGGGAGAACACGTCGGAGGCGGGCGCCGGATCGCGTCCCAGCGCCACCTCCGGGCCAGGTAGGCGGGCGTGCCCGCGAGGATGCCGCTCTTGGTCACCGCCACGTCGCCGATCGCGCGGGAGATGCCGAAGTCGGTGATCTTGGCCATGCCGTTGTCGCCGAGCAGGATGTTGCCCGGCTTGAGGTCGCGGTGCACGATGCCGGCCATGTGGGCGGCGGCCAGCGCGCCGGCGACCTGGAGGCCGATCTTGGCCACCTGCATCGGCGGGAGCACGCCGTGCTCGCTGATCACGGTGGCCAGGCTCTGCGACGGCAGGTATTCCATGACCAGCACGGGCTGGCCCTCGTCCTCCGCCGTGTCGAACACGACGATGGCGTTCTGGTGCTGCAACCGCGCGGCGATCCGGCCCTCGCGCATGGTGCGCTGGCGGGCCTCCTCGGTTTCCTCGGGGGTGTAGCCCGGCTGCACGATCAGCAGCTTGACCGCCACGGTCCGGTGCAGCCGCTCGTCGACGGCCCGCCACACCACGCCCATGGCGCCACTGCCGATGCGCTGTTCCAAGCGGTAGCGGCCCGCGATCAAACGACCTTCGGCGCTCACAGGTGTCTCCTGGTACTGGCTCTGCCTACTCGAACAGGACTGACCGGACCCCCGTGGCCAGCTTCACCCGACGGTGTCCCACGTTACTGGGCCGCACCCGGCCCGCTGCACGCCGGGTGCGCCAACCGCCCAAAACGGGAGGCCGGGGCGCCACGCCGCGGTGCGCACCCCGGCCTCGCCGGTGTTCGTCGTCGACCCGTCAGCCGGTCGACTCCGCGCCCCCGCTGGCGGTGGAGGTGGCGCCGCCGGTGGGCTCGCCGCTGCCGCCGTCCTCCTGGCTCTCCGACGTCGGCGCCTCCGAGGTCTCCTCGGACGGCGTGGTCTCCTCGGAGGTCTGCTCCGAGGTGGTCTCCTGCTGCGTGGTCGTCTGCTGCTCCGTCGTGGTGACCGAGGTTTCCTCCTCGTAGGTCTGGGACTGCTCGGTCGACTCGGTGGTCGGCGCCGGAGGTGGTGGCAGCGCCGGCTGGGTGTTCTGCGGCTGCTGGTTGCCCGCGTTCTCCGGCTGCGACGGCGAGCGCAGCAGGGCCGTGGTCACCAGCACCGCGATCACCGCGACGGCGACCATCGCGATGCCCGAGACCACCATCGGGCGCTTGCTGCGGCGCTCCCGGACGTCGTCGGCCCGGGTGTCCTTGCCCATGTACGAGGTCGCGTCGTCGTACTCCCGCTCGGTGTACGGGTCGTCCTCGTAGTGCGCGACGGTGGTGCGGTCCTGCGGCGTGACCGAGGTCGGCGCCAGGTCCGGCCTGCTGCTCTCCGGCGCCAGCGCGGGCGGGATCGGTGCGGCCATCGTCGGGATCGAGGTCACCGCGGCGCCGTCGGAGACCTGTTGCAGCATCTCGCGGACCTGCGCCATGTCCGGCCGGTCCTCGACGCGCGCGGCCATCATCGCCATCAGCGGGTCGGTCATCGCACCGGCCTGCTGCGGCGGCTCGATCCGGCCCGCCGCGACCGCGTGCAGCAGCGCGAGGGTGTTCTCGTTGAGGCCGAACGGCGGGTGGCCCTCGATCGCGGCGTAGAGCGTGGCGCCGAGCGAGAACACGTCGGACGCGGGCGTGGGTTCCTGCCCCATCGCGACGTCCGGCGACAGGTAGGCGGGCGTGCCCGCGAGCATCCCGGTCTTGGTGACCTGGACGTCGCCTTGGGCGCGCGAGATCCCGAAGTCGGTGATCTTCACCATGCCGTTGTCGCCGAGCAGGATGTTGCCGGGCTTGATGTCCCGGTGCACCACCCCGGCCGAGTGCGCGGCGCCCAGCGCGGAGGCGACCTGAGCACCGATCCGGGCCACCTCGCGCGGCGGCAGCGGACCGTGCTCGGACATCATCGCCCCGAGGCTGGTCGACGGCAGGTACTCCATGACCAGAACAGGCTGGCCTTCGTCCTCCGCCACGTCGTAGACCGAGATGGCGTTCGGGTGCTGGAGCCGGGCCGCGATGCGGCCCTCCCGCATGGCCCGTTGCCGCGCTTCCTCGGCCTCACCCGGGTCCAACCCGGGCTGCAGCAGCAACTGCTTGACCGCGACCGTGCGGTGCAGGCGTTCGTCGACACACTCCCACACCACGCCCATCGCGCCACTGCCGATGCGTCGCTGCACTCGGTAGCGTCCGGCGACCAGGCGACCTTCGTCGCTCACCGACGTCTCCCCGTACTGCTATCGATGCCCGAAGCGGCCGTTGGCGGCGGTCGTCCCGGCCGCGCGACCCCGCCGGACATCGGCGGATACGGCGGGCCGTGATCGGCTCGCCGACATGTACACGTTGCGGCGCGGCCCGGCTGTCATCCCGACCGCGTTACGGCAGCCTAGCCCACGCCGGTTCGGCATAGGCCCGAAGTGCGGAAGTCGGCGCCTCCGATCCGACGGTACGCGGCCCGGCCGGTCCCGCGGTGCGGCGGGGGAGGTCCGCTCCCCGCGGCGGTGTGGTGCAGGTCATGGGCGGTACGGGCTCGGGGTGCGGTGCCGGGCGCGCAGCAGCTCGGCACCGACGATCCGCGGCGCGATGCCGACCTCGACGTCGAGCCGCTGGTGCAGCACCACCCGGTGCCCGTCCGGGTAGTCCACCTCGACCTCCGCCCGCACGGCGCCGCCGCGTTCGACCCACGCGGAGTGCCGGGTCGCCGACACCGCGTCCCAGGCCCGCACCAGGTCGGCGCGGTCGCCGATCAGCTCGGGGGCGATCAGCTCGGCGGCAGCGGCGGCATCGTCGGCCACCAGCGCGTAGAAGTCGGCGACCACCGCCAGCGCGGCTTCGGAGCTGCCCGCGATGGGGTTGGCCACGACGTCGGGGCGGACCGGGTCGGGCACCGGCGGGGCGGGGAGCTCGGCGGACGGCCAGGTGGTCCCGGCGTACGGCCAGCTCGCCTGCCGCGCCACGTCCGGGCGCAGCGCCGCGGCACCGATGATCGCCTGGGTGCGGGTCACCGGGTTCGGGCGCGGGACGGGCAGCGCGATGATCGTGCTCGCGGCGGCGCCCGACCCCAGCACCAGGACCGCTCCCAGGGAGAGGAAGACGAGCCGGCTGCTGATGGTCGGCGTGCCCTCGTTGGCCTGCGGCGGGCGGAACAGCAGCTCGGAGAACCACCGGTGGTGCTCGGAGGCGGACCGCTGCCTGCTCCGCAGCTCCTCGACGGTGCGCGCACGGGTGTCTCGGCCGTTGCTGCCGCTGGCGGGCGAGTGGTCCACGTCGGGGTCCGTCTTCTGTCGGTTCCAGCCTCTGGTGCAACTCGTACCGCCTCTCGGCGGCGGGTTGGTCGGCTGGTCCGCTGGTTCACCCGGCGTTACCGGCAGTGATCACACGATCGGAGCAGTCGCCGTGATCAGGTTGCCGTCCTGGCGGTACCGGGCGGCGCCCCGGTCGCCTCCGGGCACCGGTCGGCGAACGGCCAGGAGTGCTGCCCCCGGCGCGCCTGGTCGCAGAACCGGTGGAGCTCTTCGCGGGTGATCTCGTCGAGGTACTGCTGCGCGGCGGATCCCGGAGGCTGCGGGGACGTCGCGGTGGGCTCGGCCGGTTCCGCGGTCAGCGGGCTCGGCAGCGGCTCGATCAGCGGTTCCCGGTCCGGCGGCGCGGTGGTCGCCGACGGCGGGGCGGGCGCGGTCGCGGCCGGGGACGGCGCGGGCGGGGGCACCGCCGGGGGCGGCGGTGCGGGGGACGGGGTGGTCGCGGTGCCCGGTGGGCGCGAGGTGGCGGGCGGTGCGGGCACGGGCCCGCGGGACGGACCGGCGGATTCCCCGCGCACCGCGGCGGGCGCCCGGTCCGAGGAGTCCGGCGCGGCGGGCGGGGTGGGGGCGTCGGTGCGGCGCAGCAGCGGCGGGTACTCGCCGCCGCGCGGCATGCTCGGCAGTTGCAGCCCGTCGATGGTGTGGCCGCCGCCGACCAGCATGGTGGTGGCGACCAGCAGCCCGCCCAGCGACGCGGCGGAGGCGGTGATGGCGAACCAGGCGGCGTGCCGCCAGGTGCGCGGCGGGGTGACCGAGGCGGGCACCATGCCCAGGTTGAAGGCGTGCAGCCCGTCGGCGTCCGGATCCCGGTCGTCCGGGGCGGACGCGCGTGCGTGGTGCATGGGAACCCCCGATCCCGCGTAGTCCTCGGAGTTCACGACGTGTCGACCGCGTGGAAGACCTCGGCGAGGCGCCCGGCGGCGAGGCCGTGCCGCTGCGCGTTGCGTTCGAGGTGCTGCCGCATGGTGTCCCGGAGATCGTCCAGGTGCGCGGTCTGGGAGCGGTGCGCCGCGAGGGCGGCGAGCTTCGCTTCGAAGTGATCGGTGATGTCGACCGCGCGGTTGATCCGCTGTTCGGGTGAACCGGAGAGCCACAGCGCGGGCACCGTCCACGGCGCCAGGCCCTCGTCGAGCAGCTCCGGGTGGGCGTGCTCGTTGCGCGCGTCGGGGTAGACCGCGGCCAGCGCCGCTTCCCCGACCGCGCGGTGGTCCGGGTGCGAGACCACGAGGTGCTCCCAGGCGATCTCGGGCGAGTGGCTGACGACCAGCTGCGGCCGGACCTGCCGGATCACCCGGGCGATGTCGCGGCGCAGCCCGAGGTCGGCGACCACCCGGCCGTCCTGGTGGTCGAGGAAGCGCACGTCGGAGACGCCGACGGCGGTCGCGGCGGCCCGCTGCTCGTCCCGGCGCAGCCGGGCGACCTCGCCGCGCGGGACGCCCTCGAAGGCCCCCGAATCACCCGCGGTGCAGACGCAGTAGGTGACCGCGATGCCCGCGCCGGTCCACGTCGAGACCGTCCCCGCCGTGCCGAAGTCGACGTCGTCGGGGTGCGCGGTGACCACGAGCGCCCGCTCGACGTCGACATCCGGCGGAGTGGTCATGGTCACATCGTAGTGCCCCGACCCCCCATGATCCTCCCGGACGCGCCCCCATCACCCGAGTTGATCAAAGGTTGTTCACGCCCACCCGTGCCAAAAACCCAACCCCGGTCAGGCAAACGGCGAAGCCGAAGCGCCCACCCACGCGCCACCAGCAACCACCGTCAGGCAAGCGGCGCGAACCGCTTCCGCACTACCCCACCCTCGCAACTTGCACCGCCGCGGGTTCTCAGCTGTCTTCTCGCGAGGACGCCCTGATGCCGTGTATTGGAATACATCAAGAAGGGCGCCCGGAGCGAGAAGACAGCTGAGGTTCCGCCACCCGCACCGCCACGCAAAACGACCACCGCACAGATCAAAACTGGCCGTTGCGGAACTTTGCTTGCGTGTTCTGCAACTGCTTCAGCGAGTAGAACCCGCCGCCACCGGCGAGCAGGATGGCCACGATGTCGGTGCCGCCGTCGCCGAGGGAGAACAGCAGCGCGAGCAGCCCGATGCCGAGGCCGACGCCCGCCGACGGCATCCGCTTCTTGGCGAAGTCGACCGCGGGCTGTCCGCCGGGCCGCTTCTTGGCCGCCGAGGACAGCATCCCGAGGTAACCCGCGTGCCCGGCGCCGATCAGCACCGCCACGAGGGTCACGAGGGTGGCGACAACTCCGATGATGAACATGCCCCCAGTCTGCCTTGTTCCGGGCCTGCCCGGTATGGGTGATATCCCGGAGAAGGCCTGAGCACCGGGGTGCGGGGCCGCCGGGGCGGCGCTCCGTGAGGTCCGGGCGCGGAAACGGTTGTGCTCCGGGGCTGGATTGAGACGCGCCTCACGCCTAGGTTGCGTGGGTATGAGCGCCCTTCACACGCCGGAGCACGTGCTGGCCGGCAAACGCGCCGTGGTCACCGGCGGGGCCAGCGGGATCGGGGCCGCCGTGGCGCGCGGGCTCGTCGGGGCGGGCGCCGAGGTGGTGCTGGCCGACCGCGCGGCGGAGGCGGTGGAGGCGGTGGCCGCCGAGCTCGGCGCGGAGGCCCGGGTGGTGGACCTGAGCGATCCGGAGGTCGCCGGTGCGCTGGGGGAGCGGGCCGACGTGGTGGTCAACAACGCCGGTTTCCAGCACGTCGCGCCGGTGCACGAGTTCCCGCCGGAGACCTTCAGCGCGATGCTGCGGGTGATGGTGGAGTCCCCGTTCCGCATCGTGCGCACCGCGCTGCCCGGGATGTACCGGCGCGGCTGGGGCCGGGTCATCAACATCTCCTCGGTGCACGGCCTGCGCGCGTCCCGGTACAAGTCCGCCTACGTCACCGCCAAGCACGCGGTGGAGGGGCTGTCCAAGACGATCGCGCTGGAGGGCGCCCGCTACGGCGTGACCTCGAACTGCGTCAACCCCGGCTTCGTGCGGACCCCGCTGGTGGAGCGGCAGCTCACCGAGCAGGCCGAGCTGCACCGGGTCCCGGAGTCCGAGGTGCTGGAGGACGTGCTGCTGGCCCGCAGCGCGGTCAAGCGGCTGGTCGAGCCGGAGGAGGTCGCCGAGCTCGTGGTGTGGCTGTGCGGGCCCGGGACCAGCTCGGTCACCGGGGCGTCGATGGCGATGGACGGCGGCTGGACCGCGCACTGAGGGCCGTCCCGCCGCGGACGACGAGGACGTCGAAGAAGGCCCTGATCCCGAGGAGGCGCCGCGATGCGCACCGAACCCGACAGCACGCCCGCGCGGACCGGCACCGGTCGCGTGGTGTTGGCGAGCCTGGTCGGCACCACCGTGGAGTGGTACGACTTCTTCCTCTACGGCTCGGCGGCGGCCCTGGTCTTCAACCGCCTGTTCTTCCCGACCGGCGATCCGCTGATCGGCACCCTGCTGGCCTTCGTCACCTACGCGGTCGGCTTCGTCGCGCGGCCCATCGGCGGTCTGGTGTTCGGCCACTTCGGCGACCGGCTCGGCCGCAAGAAGCTGCTGGTGCTGAGCCTGGTGATGATGGGCGGCGCGACGTTCCTGATCGGCCTGCTGCCCACCCACCAGGCGGTCGGGGCGGCGGCACCGCTGCTGCTGACCCTGCTGCGGCTGGTGCAGGGCTTCGCGATCGGCGGCGAGTGGGGCGGTGCGGTCCTCATCGTCACCGAGCACGGCTCGGCGAAGCACCGGGGCTTCTGGGCGTCCTGGCCGCAGGCCGGGGTGCCGCTGGGCAACCTGCTGGGCACCGCGGTGCTGGCGGTGCTGGCCGCGGTGCAGACCGAGGAGGCGTTCCTGGCCTGGGGCTGGCGGATCGCGTTCCTGCTGTCCGGCGTGCTGGTGCTGGTCGGGCTGTGGGTGCGGCTGGCGGTGGAGGAATCGCCGGTGTTCCTGGCCGCGCGGGCGGAAGCCGAGCGCACCGGCGCCGCGGACAAGCCGCCGGTCGTCGAGGTGCTGCGCCGCTACCGGCGCGAGGTGCTCACCGCGATGGGCGCCCGGTTCGCCGAGAACGTCGTCTACTACATGCTGACGTCGTTCGTGCTCACCTACGTGACCACGTTCCTCGGGCTGCCGCGCGGGGTCGCGCTGAACGCCTCGCTGATCGCGGCGCTGGTGCACTTCGCGAGCATCCCGCTGTGGGGCGCGTTGTCGGACCGGGTCGGGCGGCGCCCGGTGTACCTGGTGGGCGCGGTCGGCACCGGGCTGTGGGCGTTCCCCTTCTTCACCATGCTGGACACCGAGTCCTTCGCGGTGATCACGGTGGCGACCACGATCGGGCTGGTGTTCCACGGCGCGATGTACGGCCCGCAGGCGGCGTTCTTCTCGGAGCTGTTCGGCACCCGGGTGCGCTACTCCGGCGCGTCCATCGGCTACCAGCTCGCGTCGATCGTGGCCGGCTCGCTGGCGCCGATCATCGCGACGGGGCTGCTGGCCGCGTTCGGCTCCTCGGTGCCGATCTCGATCTACGTGGCGCTGTGCGCGGTGGTCACGGTGGTCGCGGTGGTGTGGTCGCCGGAGACGCGCGACCGGGACCTGACCGCCGACCACGCGGTGTGAGCCGCGAGCGCGGCGGCGACAGGCCCGCGGCATCCTGGCTCCCCCGGCGATAGGTTCCACCTATTCGCCGCGGGAGGCTTCGGATGGATTCACGACAGTTGAGCTACTTCCTGGCGGTGGTCGACCACGAGGGCTTCGTGCGCGCCGCCGAACACCTGCACCTGGCGCAGCCGTCGCTGTCGCAGGCGATCAAGGCGCTGGAACGCAAGCTCGACGCGCCGCTGTTCCACCGCCACAGCCGGGGGGTCACGCTCACCGAGGCCGGGCGGGCCCTGGTCGGACCGGCCCGTCAGGTGCTGCGGGACCTCCAGGTGGCCGGGGAGACGATCAACGCGGTCAAGGGGCTGCGCCACGGCCGGATCGACATCGCCAGCATGCCCTCGCCCGCCATCGACCCGCTCAGCGACCTGATCGGCGAATTCGGGCGCCGGGCCCCCGGTGTCACGGTGAACGTCGTCGCCGCGGCCACCGCCGAACGCACCATCGAGATCGTCCGCTCCGGCTCCTGCGAGCTCGGCGTGCTCGGCACCCCGCACCCGCTGCACGACGCGGACCTGGTGACGCGGCGGTTGCGCAGCCAGCGGTTCGTGCTCATCACCAGCGGCGACGACGAGGCGCCCGAGGGCGCCCTCCGGCGCGAGGACCTGGCGGGCAGGCGGCTGATCGCCGGGCCGCGCGGCACCGGGATGCGGTCGCTGATCGAGGAGATGCGCAGCCGGGGGATCGACCTGGACGTGGTGGTCGAGACCGAACACCGCGAGCAGGTCCTCACGCTGGTCGCCGGCGGGGTGGGCAGCGCCGTCCTCACCGACGGCTGGGGGGCCGTCGCGCGCCGGATGGGCTTGCGGGTGCTCGACCTCGAACCGCCCGCGCACCTCGACCTGTGGCTGATCACCAGGCGGGCACCGATCACGCCCGCCGCGCGGGAGTTCTGGGACATGGTCGAGCGCGACGACCGGTAGGAGCATCCGCGCGCGGGGCCCGTTCCGGCCACCCCGCGCGCGGGTCGGTCACCCGAGGCGGCCGCGGCCGAGCCGCAGCAGGATCATCGCGAGCTCGCGTCCCTCGGCGCCCAGCTCGCGGTAGCGGGCCAGCACGTCCATCTCGCGGTTGTAGACGATGCGCGGACCACCGGCGGCCATCCGCGCCCGGCCGACCTCCTGGGAGACCTCGGCGCGGCGCTTGACCAGACGCAGGATCTCCGCGTCCAGGTGGTCGATCTCCTGGCGGAAGCCGTCGATCGCGGCGGCGGCTTCCTCGGCGTCGGACTTCGGCTGGTCACCGTCCACGGTGGCGTTCATCGGGCGTTGTCCTCCGGCTCGTCGGCCCCGTCCCGGCCCGGATGCGCGAAACGCCCCGAGTCCGCGGACTCCGGGGCGTCGTAGTGGTCGTGTGTGCTCACGCTGCCACGGGCGCCGGAGTCCGGGGCCCGTAGAAAAACTCGTACATCCGCGTCAGCACCCCACCAGTCTGCCACAGCGCCGCGAGGCGGGGCCATCAGGTGAGGCAGCTCTCCCACCTGCTGGACGCGCCCCGCGCCGGTCAGCCGACCGGGGTGCGCCGGGCGGCGCGCTGCCTGCGCAGCGCGCGGACCAGGAGCACTCCCGCCGCGACCACCCCGGCACCGGTGACCACCGCGGCGGCCCAGCCGTAGCCGATCGCCTCGGCCGCCTGCCCGAGGAGCAGCGAGGCGGTGGTGTGCACCGAGGCCCACAGCAGCGAGCCGATCACCGCGGGCAGCAGGAAGCGGGCGAAGGGCATCCGCAGCGAGCCGATCACCGCGGGCACCAGGGAGTGCACCACGGCGACGAACCGGAGCGTGATCAGCGCGCGGCCGCCGGTGTCCCGGACCACCGCCTCAGCGGTCTCCCAGCGGGCGGCGCCGATCGCCCGGCCGACCCGGCTGCCGCGCAGTCCCGGCCCCAGCCCCCGGCCCAGCCAGTAGCCGCCGACCTGCCCGAGCAGGCTGCCCAGCGCCGAGGCCGCCACCACCAGCGGCGCCCAGCGGGGCCCGAGGGCGATCGCCCCGAGCAGCAGCACCGCCTCGCCGGGCACCACCAGCCCCACGAACAACGACGCCTCCAGGGCGATCACCGCGCACAGCGCCGCCGCGCACGCCCACGGGTCGAGCGCCGCCGCGCTCGCCACCAGGTCGGTCAGGAACGCGTCGAGGCGCCCGATCCACTCCACCACGCGCCCCACCGTCGTCGCCGCCGCGGACCGGGACATCCGGGGCGATCCCCGAGGCATCCCGGAGGAATGCGCGGGCCCGTCGGGGGCGACCGGTAACGTGGAAGGACGATGAGCACCCTCTTCGACCTCCCGCAGGGTTCCGACCGCACTCCTGGCTCCGGGTCCGGTGGCTCCGACTCCGGTGAATCGCTGCTCACCGGGCTGAACCCGCAGCAGCGCGCGGCGGTCGTGCACACCGGCGGCCCGCTGCTGGTGGTGGCGGGCGCGGGCTCCGGCAAGACCCGGGTGCTCACGCACCGCATCGCCTACCAGCTCGAACGCGGCGCGCACCCCGGGCAGATCATGGCGATCACCTTCACCAACAAGGCCGCCGCCGAGATGAAGGAGCGGGTGGCCGCGCTCGTCGGCAGGCGGGCCGGGGCGATGTGGGTGTCGACCTTCCACTCGATGTGCGTGCGGATCATCCGCCGCGAGGCCAAGACCCTCGGCCTGTCGTCGAACTTCTCGATCTACGACGGCGACGACTCGCGCCGGTTGATCACGCTGGTGGCGCGGGAGCTGGAGCTGGACTCCAAGCGGTACCCGGCGCGGACCCTCGCGGTGCAGATCTCGAACCTCAAGAACGAGCTGATCGGGCCGGAGGAGGCCGCCGAGCAGGCGGGCAACGACGTCGAGCGCAAGGCCGCGCAGGTCTACGCGACCTACCAGCGGCGGCTGGCCGAGTCGCAGGCGATGGACTTCGACGACCTGATCATGCGCACCGTCGAGCTGCTGCGCGACCACCCGGCGGTGGCCGAGCACTACCGCAGGCGGTTCCGGCACGTGCTGGTCGACGAGTACCAGGACACCAACCACGCGCAGTACGCCCTGGTTCGCGAGCTGGTCGGCACCGCGACCACCGACAGCGGCGTGGAACCGGCGGAGCTGTGCGTGGTCGGCGACGCCGACCAGTCGATCTACGCCTTCCGGGGCGCCACCATCCGCAACATCGAGGAGTTCGAGCGGGACTTCCCGCAGGCCACCTCGATCCTGCTGGAGCAGAACTACCGCTCCACCCAGACCATCCTGTCCGCCGCCAACGCGGTGATCCAGCGCAACCCGAACCGGCGGGACAAGCGGCTGTGGAGCGACGCGGGCGACGGCGAGCGGATCGTCGGCTACGTCGCCGACAACGAGCACGACGAGGCCGCCTTCGTGGCGGGCGAGATCGACCGGCTGGTCGACGAGGGCGCCGCGACGTTCAACGACATCGCGGTGTTCTACCGGACCAACAACCAGTCCCGGGTGTTCGAGGAGGTGTTCATCCGGCTGGGCCTGCCGTACCGGGTCGTCGGCGGGGTGCGCTTCTACGAGCGGCGCGAGGTGCGCGACGCGCTGGCCTACCTGCGGGTGCTGGACAACCCGGAGGACACGGTGAGCCTGCGCCGCATCCTCAACGTGCCCAAGCGGGGCATCGGCGACCGGGCCGAGGCCGTGGTCGCCGCGCACGCCGAGCAGGAGCGGATCTCGTTCGCGGCGGCGCTGCGGGAGGCCGCCGAGGGCCGGGTCTCGCTGCTCGGCACCCGCGCGCGGCGGGCCGTCGCGGAGTTCACGGCGCTGCTCGACGAGCTGCACGAGGTGGCGGCGGAGTCCGACGTGGCCGAGGTGCTGGAAGCGATCCTGGAGCGCACCGGCTACCGGGGCGAGCTGGAGGCCAGCGACGACCCGCAGGACGCCACCCGGGTGGAGAACCTGACCGAGCTGGTCACGGTGGCCCGGGAGTTCGTCGAGTCCCGCGCCGGCGCGCCCGCGGGCGAGGCGTCCGAGGACGCCGAAGCCGCGCTCACCGAGCCGGAACCCGAGGGCCTGCCCGCCGACGACTCGCTGTCGGCGTTCCTGGAGCGGGTGTCGCTGGTGGCCGACGCCGACTCGCTGCCCGAGTCCGGCGACGGCGTGGTGACGCTGATGACGCTGCACACCGCGAAGGGCCTGGAGTTCCCGGTGGTGTTCAGCAGCGGCTGGGAGGACGGCGTCTTCCCGCACAACCGCGCGCTGGGCGATCCGGCGGAGCTGGCCGAGGAGCGGCGGCTGGCTTACGTCGGCATCACCCGGGCCAGGCAGCGGCTCCACCTGTCGCGGGCGCTGATGCGCTCGGCCTGGGGGCAGCCGATGACCAACCCGGCGTCGCGGTTCCTCGCCGAGATCCCGGAGGAGCTGCTGGACTGGCGCCGCGTCGAGCCGGAACGCGCCGCTCCGCAGGTGCGCAGCACTTGGGGCAGTCGCGGCTTCGACCGCGCCGGCGGGGATTCGGCCCAGGCCGGGGTCGCCGCGCGGGGGATGCGCAGCACCCCGGCGACCGGCTGGAAGGACTCGGTGGCCATCAAGCTCGCCGCGGGCGACCGCGTCACCCACGACAAGTACGGCCTGGGCACGGTGCTGGCCACCGAGGGCGAAGGCCCCCGCGCCACCGCCACCATCGACTTCGGCAGCTCCGGCACGGTCCGCCTGATGCTCATCGGCAGCGTCCCCCTCACCAAGCTCTGACCGGACCGCCGCCGCGCCGCCATCACCCGATGGGGAACTGAGCGAGGGGCACCCTTGCCCGAGTGAGGACCGCTTTCGCCAATGATCTGCGTGGCGGTGCGGGTGGCGGAACCTCAGCGGTCCCCTCGCTGCGCCGATCGCCTCCTGATGTACCGACGACGTACCCGGCGTCGGCGCTGTCCTCGCGAGAAGACCGCTGAGCGGTCACGTCCGAGCGCGGGCCGCGGTGCACGCTGCGTGCCTCACCGCATGCGGCTTCGCCGCATTCCGAAAGGACCCCTAACTTGGGCAAGGGTGCCCCTCACTCAGTGCGCGAACGGGTGGCGTCGGCGTGTCGGGCAGCCGGTGCGGTGCGGTTCAGGTGGGGCGGACGTCCGGGTGCCAGCCGGTGCGGACCAGGGCCTCGGCCGGGCCGAACAGCGGGGTGGGCAGCGCATCCCAGCGGTGCCAGCTCCAGCCGTCGACCTTGTCCGGCTCGCGCACCTCGGGTTCGCCCTCGGCGCGGACCGCGTGGTGCAGGGTGATGAAGTGCAGCCCCTCGTCGGGGAAGACGTCGCTGGTCCAGCGCAGCGGGACCACCTCGACCGCGCGGAGCCCGGTCTCCTCGGCGAGCTCGCGAGCGGCGGCGTCCTCGGGCGACTCCCCGGGGTCCACCTTCCCGCCGGGGAACGACCAGGTCCCGGCGCCGTGCGCGCCGCGCCGCCTGCCGAGCAGCACCCGATCGCCGCGCAGGACCACGGCGCTGGTCCCGGCGAACGGGCCTCGCAGGAGTTCCACGGCCGCCGATCCTGCCAGTCCCGGCACCACCGGGTCACGCACCCCGGTCGTCGACGCCGGAGCGCAGCTCGCCTCCGGAGCCGGGACGGCCCGGGCCTCCCACGAGGACACGTCCCGCCGTCATCCGGCGTGGTGAGACCAGCGGTCAGAACCGGTAGTGCAGCACGCGACCCATCCGGCGCAGCGGGGTGATCCGCCCCCAGGCGCGCAGGAAGAGCCGGAACGGCGGGGAGAAGCGGGCGATCTCGGGTGCCTGGTCGAAGGACCACTCCTCGGCGAGCTCCACGCCGGGGACCGGCAGCTCCCGGGGGTCGTCGATGGCCCACCCCAGGCGCGCTCCGGCGGTCACCACGGCGGGGTTGAACCGGCGGGAGAACTCGACGCCCAGGGTGTTGAACGCGTCGAAGATCAGGTGTCCGGCGGGGAAGTGCGCGGTGATCCGGCGCAGCAGGTCGCGTCCGTCCTGTTCGGACAGGTACATGGTGAGCCCCTCGGCGATCACCAGCACCGGCCGGTCGCCGGGAATCCCCCGCAGCAGCGCGGGATCGGTGACCGACGAGCCGACGGCGCGGTACCCGGGGGCGTCCACCGGCAGCACCGCGCGGCGCAGCGCGATCACGTCGGGGTGGTCGACGTCGTACCACGCGACGTCGGCGGGCGGGGCGATCCGCTCGTACCGGGCGTCGAGGCCGCAGCCCAGGTGCAGCACGGTCATCCCCGGCCGCAGCACCCGCCGCACCTCGCGGTCCAGGGCCTGCGCGCGGATCGCGACCGACGCGGGATTGCGGTCCAGCTTCCGGAACCGGTCGAAGTCGTAGTCCAGCCGCCGCACCGCGCGTTCGGCCCACCGGTCGCCGAGGATGGGGTCGGCGCCGCGGGCGTCCAGGGCGCGCAGCCGCAGGGTGGCGAGCATGGTCTCCGGGGCGCCGCGCAGCGACACCGGTCGCCGCTCGCGCTCGAAGGCCAGGCGCAGCACCCGGAACCCGTCGCGCGGACCGGGCAGCGCGCTGGCCACCCGCGCGGCGACCCGCGACCCGATCGGCAGCCGGTCCAGCTCCGGCCGGGTGGTCATCCGGACCTGGTGCAGCAGGCGCAGTCCCGGCACCCGCGCGGTCAGCCCGCGCGGATCGCCGAGGCCCCAGCGGAAAGTCGTGCCGGTCTGGCGCAGCGCCGACACCCGGTGCGCCAGGGCCACCACCCAGGGGTGGATCACGTCGAGGACGATCTCGCCGCGCGGGAACCGGGTGCTGATCCGGCGCAGCAGCGCGAGCACGTCCGCCTCGTCCAGGTACGGCGCGAGCCCTTCGGCGAGCACCAGCACCGTGCGGTCGGCGGGCACCTCGGCGAACCACTCCGGGTCGGTGACCGAGGCGGCGAGCAGGTGGTGGTCCGCGCCGGGCGGCGGCTCGCCGAACACCCGGCGCCGCAGCGCGATGACCTCGGGCTGGTCCACGTCGTACCAGCGCACCCCGGGCGGGACGGTGACCCGCCAGGCCCGCGCGTCCAGGCCGCAGCCCAGGTTGAGCACGACGGCGTCGGGGTGCGCGGCGAGGAACCGCTCGGTCCGCTCGTCGAACAGCTTCGCGCGCAGCGCGGTGAACACCGCGCCGGTGCCGCTCATCCCGGTGTCGCCGAGGTCCGCGCCGAGCCGGTCGGCCACCCGCGCGGCCTCGGCGTCGCCGAGCACCGGACGCACCGAGCGGTGGTCCAGGGCCCGCGCGTGGAGGGTGCTGAGCAGGGTGCGCTGCACGGCGCCGAGCTGCTTCGGGGTGAGCGGCTTCGGATCGGTCACCCGATCACGCTACTGCGCGGCGGGCGGATCAGGAGACGGAGACGCCCTTCTCCTCCATCCACGGCAGCGGGTTGATCTTCTTGCCGCTGGCGTTCCAGATCTCGAAGTGCAGGTGGGTGCCGGTGGAGAAGCCCCGGTTGCCCATGGTGGCGATCTGGTCGCCGGCCTGCACCCGGTCGCCGACGTCGGCGGTGATGGTGTGCACGTGGCCGTAGACGCTGATCGTGCCGTCGTCGTGCTGGACCCGGACCCACATGCCGAAGCCGCTCGCCGGCCCGGCTTCGATCACCACGCCATCGGCGAAGGAGACGATCGGGGTGCCCTTGGAGTTGGCGATGTCGATGCCGTAGTGGGTGGTGCCCCAGCGGCCGCCGAACCCGGAGGTGAACCAGCCTTCCGCGGGGACCACGTACTTCGGCCGCGCCGCCTCCTTCTCGGCGGCGATGCGGGCGGCCTCGGCGGCGGCGCGCTCCTCGGCGAGGCGGGTGCTCTTGGCGAGCTTCTCGACCTCGGAGTTGCTGTCGGTGGCGTGCGCGACGGGCAGCACCTCGGGGGTGCTGCCGCCACCCATGCCTTCGTAGGTGACGTCGTCCGCGGCGCTGCCGAAGGAGGCCGACGCGCCCTGCGGGTCGAATTCGTCGTGATCGGTGGCCGCGTGCCCTTCACCCGCCGCGATGGACTGGCCCGCGGCGGCGAAGGCGCCCGCGGCCACGGCGGCCACGACCACGCGGCCGCGCCACACCGATGCGGTGGATGGTGCTTTCCGGCCGCGCTGCGCGTCGGGGGACGCTGCCCGGACCGGAGAAGGTCGTTCGCCGCTGGGGGAGCGGTGCTGAGACAAGGCCTGCCCTTCCGCCTCGGGGAGTCCGATCACGACGTCGGACGGGGGATCCGACTACCGGTCGGGGAACCGGCGTTGACTTTCGTGATCAGACCGTGACAACGGACCGGAGGACAGTAACCAAGCTGATCCCCTAGGGGCAAATCCCGGATCGTGGCCCCGCGGATACGGGGAGTGGTCGGCGGTGGTGGGGGTCCGCCGGTCGTCCGGCGCGCGGCGGGGCTGGGGCTGCGCGGCAGGGGTGTGCACTGCCTGCGACTACGTGATCGGAGGTCGGGGGCCCGGTGGTACCAGGAGGCCCCGACAGGTGCCTCGATCCAGATACCCGCGAGTAAAGAGTTGTGTCACAAATCACATACAAAGAGCCGCTTGATGGGCAACCTGTCGTGCTCCGTTCGGGTCTGATCACCTCAGGGTGATCATCGAGTCCCCCTCCCGTGCGCGCGATTCCCCCGTCCGCGTGCCCCCTCGGGGTGTCCGTCCGCTCCGCGCGGGTTGCTAGCGTCGGCGCGGTGACTGCGCGGCCAAGCCCCACGTCCGGCGGTGCACCGGCGACAGCCGTGGCGCCGCGGTCCACTCCGTCCTCCCGGCCGACCGCGGCGCTGGTGATCGCCGCCGCCGGAGCCCTGCTGGTGGGCCTCGGGCCGCTGCTCGGCCTGGTCTCCGCCGAGTCCTCGGCGGCCTTCACGGCCTGGCCGGCGCTCCTCGTGCTCGCCCTGCTGCCGCCCGCGCTGGCCCTCGCGCTGCTGCGCACCGGCCGGTCCACCGCCGCGGCCGCGGTGTTGGTCGGCGCCGCCGCCCTCGCCCCCGGTCGCCTCGCCCTGGACGTCCAGTTCCTGGTCGACGCCGGGCTGGCGGCCCGGCCGGAACTGCTCCGGCTGGAGGTGATCGACGCGGGAGCGCCCGGGGCCGGTCTGTGGCTGCTGCTGGCCGGACACGTCGCGGCGCTGGTCGCCGGGGTGCTCGCGGCCGGCGAGCGCGGTGACGAGGAGACCGCGAGCGGCCCACTCGCCCTCGGCCTGCTCGCCGGCGTGCTCGGGGCGGTCGGCGTGCTGTTGACCCCGTTCACCTCCGCCGATCCCTTCCTGCTGCCGCGCGCCGCGCTGGACTCCCCGGTCGCGGTGCTGGTCGGCGGCCTGCTGCTGGCCGTCGCGCTGCCCACCACCGCCGCCTACGCCGCGGGCTCGGGCGACCGGGAGTTCGCCCGGGGCGGCCTGCTCGGCCTCGCCGCCGCGCTGGCCGCGGTCGTGCTGCCCCCGCTGATCGCGGTCGCGGCGCTGCCGACCGCCGGGATCACCACCGGCCCGCTGCTGGGCCTCGGCGCGGTGGTCGCCCTGGTGGTGCTGGCGTGGGCGCCGCGCCGCACCGCCGACGCCGGCGACGACCTCCGGCTGCCCGCGCTGACCCGGCTGCACCGCACGGCCGGTCTGCTGGCGCTGGTGGCGGGGGTGCTCGCGGTGGTCGGCGCGCTGACCCCGCTGCTGCGGATGCCCGCCGGGCTGAGCGACCCCACCGAGTACCCGGGCCGGATGCTGTGGCCCGCCGGGCTGGTGCTGGTCGCGGTCGGTGCGGCCCTGCAGCTGCGCTCCGCCGAGCGGGTGCGGCCGGTGCTCGCGGCGGTCTGGGCCGTGGTCCCGATGGCCGCGGCGGGCGCGCTCGGCTCGGTGTTCGCCGGGCTCCAGGTCGGTGCCCGGGCGGGGGCGGGCGCGTGGGCCGTCGGCCTCGCCGTGGTCCCGGCCGCCGCCGCCGTGGTGGTCGCCGCGGTGGCCGGGGCGGTGGAGCGCGACGACGTGGACCTCACCGAGATCGCGATGCGCCGCGCGGTGCTGGTGCCCGTCCTGGTGGCGCTGGTCCCGGCCGCCGGTGCGTTCGCGTTCCCGGTGCTCACCGCGCCCGGGTACGCCCCGCCGGGGATCTTCACCGACTTCGACACCGCGTCCTGGGGCCTGGTGGTCGGCCTGGTCGCCGTCGTCGGCGCCGCGGTGCTCGCCCCGATGTGCCGACCGCCGCGCGCGGCGGCGCTGCTGGCCGGTGCGGCGCTGGTCGTGGCGGTCCGGGTCGCCGAGCTGCCGATCACCGCCGGTCGCGTCGACGGATCGACCCCGGGCGTCGGGACGTGGTGCGGGCTCGGCGCGATCGTCGTGCTGCTGGTCGCCGCGGCGGTGGCCGGGCGGCGACCGGAACCGGGCGGAACCGGGGCGGACCGGACATCGCGGCGATTGTGAATTGCGCGGCGACCGAGGTCCGAAAAGGCGTGCGAAAACCACTGCCCGTGATAGGGAATTGCTGTTCTGTTCGTCACCAGGGACCCCGGAAGGCGAGGGCTCGACCCTGCTCCTGACGCGTCCACCTGCGGAAAAGCGCTGCTCACGTGAGGCAGTTCACCGGGTGCGGCGCCCCGCGCGTCATCGCAGGTCGATATCGTCACCGGGTCCGACACCGACGTCGCAGGAGACTCGAGTGGACCTGTACGAGTACCAGGCGAAGGAGATCTTCGCCTCCCACGGAGTGCCGACGCTGCCCGGCTCCGTGGCCACCGACCCGCAAGGGGCCAAGGCAGTCGCCGAGGAATTGGGCGGGCCCGTAGTAGTCAAGGCCCAGGTCAAGACCGGGGGCCGTGGCAAGGCCGGCGGCGTGAAGCTGGCCGAGAACCCGGACGAGGCGCAGACCAAGGCCGAGGCCATCCTCGGGCTGGACATCAAGGGCCACGTCACCCGCAAGGTCCTGGTCACCGTCGCGTCCGACATCGCCGACGAGTACTACTTCTCCTTCCTGCTGGACCGCGCCAACCGGAACTTCCTGGCGATGGCGTCGGTCGAGGGCGGCATGGAGATCGAGGAAGTCGCCGCCACCAAGCCGGAGGCGCTGGCCAAGGTCGCCATCGACCCTATCCAGGGCGTCGACGCCACCAAGGCGCGCGAGATCGTCGAGGCCGCGAAGTTCCCGGCCGAGATCGCCGATCAGGTCGCCGACATCATCGTCCAGCTCTGGGACACCTTCGTCGCCGAGGACGCGACCCTCGTCGAGATCAACCCGCTGGTCAAGGACCCGCAGGGCAAGGTGCTCGCGCTCGACGGCAAGGTGACGCTGGACGAGAACGCGGCTTTCCGCCAGCCCGCGCACGCCGAGCTGGTCGACAAGGAGGCCGAGGACCCGCTGGAGGCCAAGGCCAAGGCGAAGGACCTCAACTACGTCAAGCTGGACGGTCAGGTCGGCATCATCGGCAACGGCGCCGGACTCGTCATGTCCACCTTGGACGTCGTCGCCTACGCCGGTGAGGCCCACCAGGGCGTCAAGCCGGCGAACTTCCTGGACATCGGCGGCGGTGCGTCCGCCGAGGTGATGGCCGCGGGCCTCGACGTGATCCTGGGCGACCCGGACGTCAAGTCGGTGTTCGTCAACGTCTTCGGCGGTATCACCGCCTGCGACGCGGTGGCCAACGGCATCGTCCAGGCGTTGGAGATCCTGGGCGACGAGGCCACCAAGCCGCTGGTCGTCCGCCTCGACGGCAACAACGTCGAGGAAGGCCGTCGCATCCTGGCCGAGGCGAACCACCCGGTCGTGACGATGGTCGACACCATGGACGGCGCGGCCGACAAGGCCGCCGAGCTGGCTGCGGGGGCGTGAGACCGATGGCTATCTTCCTCAACGAGAACAGCAAGGTCATCGTCCAGGGCATCACCGGCTCCGAGGGCACCAAGCACACCGCCCGGATGCTGCGCTCCGGCACCAACATCGTCGGCGGCGTGAACGCCCGCAAGGCCGGGCAGACCGTCGAGATCGAGGGCAAGGAGCTCACGGTCTTCGGCAGCGTCGGCGAGGCGATGAAGGAGACCGGCGCCGACGTGTCGGTCGTGTTCGTGCCGCCGAAGTTCGCCAAGGACGCCGTGATCGAGGCGATCGACGCCGAGATCGGCCTCGCCGTGGTCATCACCGAGGGCATCCCGGTGCACGACTCGGCGTACTTCTGGGCGCACGCCTGCGCCACCGGCAACAAGACCCGGATCATCGGGCCGAACTGCCCCGGCATCATCTCGCCCGGCAAGTCCAACGCGGGCATCATCCCGGCCGACATCACCGGCGAGGGCAGGATCGGCCTGGTGTCCAAGTCGGGCACGCTGACCTACCAGATGATGTACGAGCTGCGCGACATCGGCTTCTCCTCCTGCGTCGGCATCGGCGGTGACCCGATCATCGGCACCACCCACATCGACGCGCTCCAGGCGTTCCAGGACGACCCGGAGACCGAGGCCATCGTGATGATCGGCGAGATCGGCGGCGACGCCGAGGAGCGCGCGGCCGAGTACATCAAGGCCAACATCACCAAGCCGGTCGTCGGCTACGTCGCGGGCTTCACCGCGCCGGAGGGCAAGACGATGGGCCACGCGGGCGCGATCGTCTCCGGTTCGTCGGGCACCGCCCAGGCGAAGAAGGAGGCGCTGGAGGCCGCGGGCGTCAAGGTCGGCAAGACGCCGAGCGAGACCGCCGGGCTGATGCGCTCGATCATCAAGGGCTGAACGCCACCGTTCGAGCCGTTGTCGGGGGCCGGGCACCTGGATCAGGTGTCCGGCCCCCGCCTGCTGTCCGGGCCCCGGAGCGAGGCGCCCCCGACCCCGCTCCGCGCCGGACGGGCCGGCGGTTCCGCTTCCGCGCAGCTCGTGCTGAGCAGTCCTTAAGCCCGCTGAAACGATCACTTCCGGACACGCCGGACGCGGTCCGATACCGTCGAAAACCGGCCCCCAATACCCCGAGGAGTCCGAGAACCATGTCCTACCCACCGCCCCCGTCCGGACCGAAACCGGCGGCCTCATCCGGATTAAGGAAGGACCTCGACGGGATCCTGCTGCTGGTGGCGGCCGGCGCCGGCGTGGTCGGCTACCTGATCGGCTTCTTCAGCGACACCGCGGGCGTGCTCGTCGGCGGGATGACGGGGTTCTCCTCGATCGTCGCCGCCGCGCTGGCGGGCATCCGGTTGCTGCCCAAGGCGCCGGACACGCTGTACTGGGCCGCCCCGCTGGCGGCCTACGGGATGCTCGCGCACCTCCAGGACCTCGTGCGCGGTGCCTCCGGCGGCATCGTGGTGGTGCTCCTGCTGCTCCAGATCGCCCAGGCCGGTGCGCTGGTGGCGCTGCTGCTGTTCGAGCAGGGCCTGGTCAAGCGCCCGGGTGCGCGCGGTGAACCGGGGACGACCCGGGTGCCCGCCTCGGCGACCGGACCGCACCCGTGGAACAGCGGCCCCGGCTCCGGCCAGTTCGCGCAGCAGCCCGGCGGCCCGCAGACCGGGCCCCAGCAGACGGGGCCCCAGTCGGGCGGCCCGCAGCAGGGTGGCCCGCCGACCGGGCCGCAGCCGGGTGGCCCGCAGCAGGGTGGTCAGCCGCCGGTCCCACCGCCGCCGCCGTGGAACCAGCAGCCCGGCGGCTGGAACCCGGGCTCGAACCCGCCCGGCGCGCCCCAGCAGGGCCAACCGGCCCCGTTCCCGCCCGGCCAGCAGCACCAGGGCCAGTCCCCGCAGGGGCAGCCCGCGCAAGGCCAGCAGGGCCAAGGCCAGCAGTCCCAGGGCGGGCAGTCCGGCGGTCCGTCCGGCACCCAGAAGATGCCGCACCCCGGCGGTTCCGGTTTCTGATCCACACCCGCACGCGCGGTCGAGCCCGCTCGGCCGCGCGTGCGCGCGTTCGGGGCGGAGTCGCCCGATGGGCGGATGCGGCGGCGTGTTGCGGGCGGTCCGCTGCGGGCCCGGTGCGACATTCGCCGCGTGTCGCTGCTCGCCCAGATCCCGCACGCCATCGCCGAAATCCCAGGTCGACGGGCTCTCGGTCGCTGGCTGCTGACCCCGGCCGCGGCGCTGGGCGTGCTGCTGACCGGCTACCTCGGAGTGGTCGGGCTGCTCGCCTTCGCGGTGGCCACCGCCCCCGGCGCGGACGTCGACCTGCCCGCCCTGCTGCTGGTGGCGCTGCCCGGCTGGCTGGCCGCCCACCAGGTGTCGCTGACCATCGACGGCGCGCCGCTGGGCGTCCTGCCGCTGCTGCCCACCTGCGGTCTCGCGCTGCTGGTCGCCGTCGCGGCGGGTGCGCTCGCCCGTCGGCTCCGGCTGCGCCGACCGGACCAGGCGTGGCCGGTGATCGCGGTGTTCGGCGCGGTGCACGCCCTCGCGGGCGGCGCGCTGGCGCTGCTGGTGCGCGGCCCGGTGCAGGCGCTGCCGGTCGACGCCTTGCTGAGCTGCGGGTTGCTCGGCACGGTCGCGGCCACCGCCGGGCTGGCCAACCGCTGCGGACTGATCTACCTGGTGTGGGGGCGGGTCGAGGCGCACGTGTGGTCGGGCTTGCGGATCGGCGTGCTCGCGCTGGCCGGGGCCCTCGCGGTCGGCGGGTCGGTGCTGCTGCTGGCCGTGCTCGTCTCGGCCGGGGAGATGGCCGGGGTGCTGCGCGGTCTCGGCGGACCCGGTGCGGCGATCGGCGCGACCCTGCTCTCGGTGCTCTACGTGCCCAACGCGGTCGTCGGGAGCTGGGCGTTCGCCGCGGGCCCCGGCCTGTCGCTGGGCGCCCTGCACGTCCGGCCGGTGCTGTCCACGCCGGGCCCGGTGCCCGATCTGCCGCTGCTGGCGGTGCTGCCCGCCCAGGAGTCCTCGCCCTGGTGGCTGGTGGTCTTCGCCGCCCCCGTCGCGCTCGGCGCGCTGGTCGGCCTCGCGGCACTGCGGGTGCACGACGACCTCGCTCCCCGGCTGCTGGCCGCGGGGCTGGCCGCCGTCGTGGTGTCGGTCGGAGCGCTGGTGGCCGCCGCGGTCGCGGGCGGGCGGCTGGGCGGCGGCGACTACGGCCCGGTGTCGCTGCACCCGGGATCGGTGGGCGTGATGACGTTGTTCTGGCTCGCCGTTCCGGCGCTGCTCGTCGCGTGGTTCGGCGAGCCGGCGGCGACGGCGGAGGAATCGGACGTCCCGGAGCAGCGCCCGGCCGAGCCCGACGACCCCGACGCCGACCCCCCGGACGTCCGGCCGGACTGAGGACCGCTCGCAGAATGGCTTGCGTGGCGGTGCGGGTGGCGGAACCTCAGCGATCTTCTCGCTGCGCCGATCGCCTCCTGATGTACCCACTTCGTACCCGGCGTCGGCGCTGTCCTCGCGAGAAGAGCGCTGAGCGGTCACGTCCGGGCACGGGCCGCGGTGCAAGCTGACGGCCTCACCGCATGCGGTTCCGCCGCATTCTGCAAGGACCCCTAGGCGGTACCGCAGGACGCGCTCGGCGCGGCGGGAGGACCGCCGAGGTTCCGCGCCGAGCGGGCCATCGGTGACAGCGGTCCGCAGCGGGTGTTGAGTGCTGCGCCACCGGCACCTCACCCTGGCGCCACCGCCCCGGCGGTCGACGCATACGCTGCGGGAAGAGATCGTGCCGCGCCCATGTCAGGAGCGAAACGCTGAACCCGAGTACGCCTGGCTCGGAGCCCGACCGGTTCACCACGTCCCGCCCGGCGCGGGTGGTGGTGCTGGTCTCGGGCTCCGGAACCCTCTTGCAGTCCCTGCTGGACGCCACCGCCGCCCCGGACCACCCGGTCCGGATCGTCGCCGTCGGAGCCGACCGCCCCGGCATCGAGGGCCTGGCCCGCGCCGAGCGCGTCGGCCTCCCGACCTTCGTCGAGCGGGTCCGGGACCACGCGTCCCGCGAGGAGTGGGACCGCGCGCTGACCGAGGCGTGCGCCGAGCACGAACCCGACCTCGTGGTGTCCGCGGGCTTCATGAAGCTGGTCGGCACGGATTTCCTCACCCGCTTCGCGGGCCGCTACCTCAACAGCCACCCGGCGCTGCTGCCCTCGTTCCCGGGGATGCACGGCGTGCGGGACGCCTTGGAGCACGGCGTCCGGATCACCGGGTGCACGCTGTTCGTCGTGGACGACGGGGTGGACACCGGGCCGATCCTGGCGCAGGAGGCGGTCGAGGTGCGTCCCGACGACGACGAAGCGAGCCTCCACGAGCGGGTCAAGGCGGTCGAGCGGCGACTGCTGGTGGACACCCTGGAAAAGCTGGCGCTGCACGGCTGGACCGTGCAGGGACGGAAGGTGAGTATCCCGTGACCGCGAATCCCCAGGAGCGCAAGCCGGTCCGCCGCGCCTTGATCGGCGTGTCGGACAAGTCGGGGCTGCTGGAGCTGGCCACCGGGCTGCACGCCGCCGGTGTCGAGATCGTCTCCACCGGTGGCACGGCCCGCACCCTCGCCGACGCGGGCGTGCCGGTGACCCCGGTCGAGGAGCTCACCGGGTTCCCGGAGGCGCTGGACGGCCGGGTCAAGACGCTGCACCCGAGGGTGCACGCCGGGCTGCTGGCCGACGTGCGGCGGCCGGAGCACGCGCAGCAGCTCCGGGACCTCGACATCGCGGCGTTCGAGCTGCTGGTCGTCAACCTCTACCCGTTCGTGCGGACGGTCGCCTCCGGTGCCGCGCAGGACGAGGTCATCGAGCAGATCGACATCGGCGGGCCGGCGATGGTCCGCGCGTCGGCGAAGAACCACGCCAACGTCGCGGTCGTGGTGGACCCGAGCCGCTACGAGTGGGTGCTGGAGCAGGTCCGCGGTGGGGGCTTCACCACGGCCGAGCGGGTGGACCTGGCCGCCGAGGCGTTCCGGCACACCGCGTCCTACGACGTGGCGGTGGCGACCTGGATGAGCAAGGTGCCGACCGGTGACGACTCGGTGTTCCCCGGCTGGATCGGGGAGACCTGGGAGCGCCGCTCCTCGCTGCGCTACGGCGAGAACCCGCACCAGCCCGCCGCGCTGTACGTCTCGGGCGGTGAGGCCACCGGCCTGGCCGCCGCCGCGCAGCTGCACGGCAAGGAGATGTCCTACAACAACTACGTGGACGCCGATGCGGCCTGGCGCGCCGCGCACGACCACGCCGCCCCGTGCGTCGCGATCATCAAGCACGCCAACCCGTGCGGCATCGCGGTCGCCGACGACCTCGCCGCCGCGCACCGCAAGGCCCACGAGTGCGACCCGGTGAGCGCCTTCGGCGGCGTCATCGCCACCAACCGCGAGGTGTCGGTGGCGATGGCCGAGCAGGTCGCCGAGATCTTCACCGAGGTCGTCGTGGCGCCGGGCTTCGCCGAGGGCGCGGTGGAGGTGCTCAGCCGGAAGAAGAACATCCGCATCCTGACCGCCCAGCCGCCGAGCCCGGGCCGGGTCGAGATGCGCGCGGTGTCCGGCGGCGTCCTGGTGCAGGGCTCGGACGAGCTCGACGCCGAGGGCGACTCCCCGGCGAACTGGACGCTGGCCACCGGCGACCCGGCGGACGAGGCGACGCTGGCGGACCTGGAGTTCGCCTGGCGGTCCTGCCGCGCGGTGAAGTCCAACGCGATCCTGCTGGCCGACGCGGGTGCCACGGTCGGCGTCGGCATGGGCCAGGTCAACCGGGTCGACTCCGCGCGGCTCGCGGTCTCCCGCGCCGGGGACCGCGCCCAGGGCTCGGTGGCCGCGTCCGACGCCTTCTTCCCGTTCGCCGACGGCCTGCAGGTGCTGCTCGACGCGGGCGTGCGGGCGGTGGTGCAGCCGGGCGGTTCGGTCCGCGATGCCGAGGTCACCGCCGCCGCCGAGGCCGCCGGGATCACCCTCTACCTGACGGGCACCCGCCACTTCGCCCACTGACCGAGGCGAGGGGGACCCTGTACCAAGTGACGTGGTACAGGGTGCCCCCCACTCACGTCACGAACGGGTGGCGCTCCCGTCCCGCAGGGTTCTGAGTGAGGGGCACCTTCATCCGGCATAGTCGGATGAAGGTGCCCCTCACCTGCGTGTACGCCATCCGTTCGAGTGGATTCGAACTGACGTTCGCCCGAGCCTTGACGGCGGGGTGGGACGCGGGGTTTAATCAAAGTGTTCGAACTGAGGTTCGAAGATCGAAGTGGCCGGGTCGGGGTGGTCGCTTCGATCAGGAGCGGCGCTGCGTTGGGTGCAGGCGCAGTGCTGCTCCGCCGCTGTCTTCCCCACAGCGGCGGATGGGTGCCCGGGCCGGGGTCGGGCACCCATGCGGTCGCGATGTGGGGAGGCAGCAGCGATGTCCGCGATGGCGTCTTTGGCGGCGCTGGACGGGGTGTCCACGGCTAACGGGGTGTCCGTGGGTTTTCCCGCCGCCGGGACCGAGGGCGGCTCCGATGCGGGTCGGATGCTGCCTGCGCGGGCGGAACTCGCCGCCGTGCTGCCGTGGCCGGGCCTGCGCCGCGGCAGCACGGTGGCGGTGGACGATTCGGTGTCCCTGCTCTTCGCGCTGCTGTCCGAGGCCACCGCCAACGGCTCGTGGGCGGCGGTGGTCGGCCTGCCCGGCACCAACCTGGTGGCGGCGGCCGAATCGGGCGTGGCGGTGTCCCGGCTGGCCGTGGTCCCGGACCCCGGGGCGGAACCCGCCGCCGTGGTCGCGGCGCTGCTCGACGGCGTCGACCTGGTCGTGGTCGGGGGAACCCGGCGACTGGCCGACCAGGACGCCCGCAGGCTCTCCGCGCGCGCCCGCAACCGAGGTGCCGTGCTGGTCCCCTTCGGCCCGTGGCCCGGTGCCGACGTGCGGCTGGACTGCTCGGGCGCCCGGTGGCGCGGCCTCGGCCGGGGCCACGGCCACCTGCGGGAGCGCGCCGTCACGGTGCGGGCGAGCGGACGCGGGGCCGCGTCCCGCCCGCGTTCCTGCCGCCTCCTGCTGCCCGGTCGGGACGGCGCTCCCGCGCGCCTCGTCGAGGAGCAGCCGGAGCGGATCGCGCGACTGCGGCCGGTGGTCGGATGACCCCCGCGACCGACACCCCGGACCGGCCCCGGCGACTCGTCCTGTGGTGTCCGGACTGGCCGGTGGTCGCCGCCGCCCAGGAGGGCGGCTTCGGCCCGCTGGTGCCCGCGGCGGTCTTCGCGGCGAACCGCGTGGTGGCCTGCTCGGCGACCGCCCGGGAGGCCGGGGTGCGCCGGGGGATGCGCCGCCGGGAGGCGCAGGGGCGCTGCCCGGAACTGCTGGTGCGCGAGCACGACCCGGCGCGGGACGCGCGGTGCTTCGAGCGGGTGGTGCTCGCCGTCGAGGCCCTGGTCCCCGGGGTCGAGGTGGTGCGCCCGGGACTGCTGGCGATGCCGGTGAAAGGCCCGGCCCGCTACTTCGGCGGCGAGGAGTCCGCCGCCGAGCGGCTGGTGGACGAGGTGGAGGCCCGGATCGGCGTGGAGTGCCTGCCGGGCGTCGCGGACGGGTTCTTCGCGGCGGTGCTGGCCGCCCGGCGCGGTGCGGTCGTCGAGCCGGGCGGCAGCGCGGAGTTCCTGGCACCGCTGGGGGTCGAGGAGCTCGACCAGCTCCCGGCGCACGAGGTCGACGGCGGGCTGGTGGACCTGCTGCGGCGGCTGGGCATCGGCACCCTCGGCGGGTTCGCCGCGCTGCCGGCCGCGGACGTGCTGACCCGGTTCGGCGCCGTCGCGCTGGTGGCGCACCGGGCCGCGGCGGGCCTGGAGGAACGCCCGGCGCTGCGCCGCGAGCCGCCGCCGGACCTGGCGGTGACCGAGCAGCTCGACCCGCCGGTCGAGCGGGTGGACGCCGCGGCGTTCGCGGCCAAGGTCCTGGCCGACCGGCTGCACGCCGAGCTGGCCGAGCGCGGGCTGGCCTGCACCAGGCTGGCCATCTCGGCGCGCACCGAGAACGGCGAGGAGCTGCGCCGGGTGTGGCGGTGCGCCGATCCGCTGACCCCCGCGGCGACCGCCGACCGGGTGCGGTGGCAGCTGGACGGCTGGCTGAACTCCCGGCGCGGCGAGCCGCGTCCGACGGCCGGGATCAGCGTGCTGGGCCTGTTCCCGGACGAGGTGGTGGGCGCGGGTTCGCTGCAGCTCGACCTGCTCGACGCCGCCACCGGGGAGGCCGATGCCCGCGCCGGGCGGGCGTTCGCCCGGGTGCAGGGGATGCTCGGCCCGGACGCGGTCCTGACCCCGGTGCTCGGCGGCGGTCGGGATCAGCGCGACCGGGTGCGCTTCGTGCGGTGGGGCGACGAGCGGCGTCCCGCGCTGGAGCCGGAGCACCCCTGGCCGGGGCGGCTCCCGGCGCCGTCGCCCTCGGTGCTGCCGGAGTCGCCGTGGCCGGTGGACGTGCTCGACGCCGAGGGCGCTCCGGTCGGCTTCACCGAGCGGCACCGGCTGACCGCGGCACCGCACCGCGTGGTGGCGGGCGGCCGGTCCCGGGAGGTGACCGGGTGGGCCGGGCCGTGGCCGGTCGCCGAGCGCTGGTGGGTCGAGCTGCTGGCGGTGGGGGAGCTGACCCCGGCGTCGCAGGTCCCGCCGCGTTCGGTGGCGCGGGTGCAGGTCGTGCTGGCCCCGGACGCGGCGGATCCGGAGGCGGACGAGGTCGCGCTGCTGCTGGTGCACGAGGGCGAGCGCTGGTGGGGGCACGGTGCCTACCGGTAGCCGAACACTCGTTCGAGTGTATATCGGCGCCGCTGCTGGCGATCGCGGTTCGAACAGGAGTTCACTGGTCCCATGAGTTGGTTCAACCCGCCCCGGACGTGGTCCGAACTGGAGCGCGCGCTGTCCGGCCGCCCGGCACCTGCCGGGGCGCCGCCGGAGGCGGGTGGTCCCGCGCCCGCGCCGCCCCCGCGCGAGGTGCCCGCGGTGCCCTACGCGGAGCTGCACGCGCACTCCAACTTCAGCTTCCTCGACGGCGCGAGCCACCCCGAGGAACTGGCGGCGGAGGCGGCGCGGCTGGGTCTGGAGGCCATCGCGCTCACCGACCACGACGGCATGTACGGGGTGGTGCGGTTCGCCGAGGCGGCGGCGGAGCACGGGGTGCGCACGGTGTTCGGCGCCGAGCTGAGCCTCGGGCTGCGGGGACCGCAGAACGGCGTGGCCGATCCGGAAGGCGGGCACCTGCTGGTGCTGGCGCGCGATCCGGAGGGCTACGCGCGGCTGTGCCGGGCGATCAGCACCGCCCAGCTCCGCGGTGCGGAGAAGGGCCGCCCGGTCTACGACCTGGCCGAGCTGGCGGCCGAGGCGGACGACCACTGGCTGGTGCTGACCGGCTGCCGCAAGGGTGCGGTGCGCGCCGCCCTGGCCGGTTCCGGGCCGGAGGCGGCGGCCGGGGAGCTGGACCGGCTGGTGGCGCTGTTCGGCCGGGACAACGTGGCGGTCGAGCTCACCGACCACGGCCTGCCGCTGGATTCGGCGCGCAACGACGCCCTCGCCGAGCTCGCCGCGGCGGCCGGCCTCCCCGCGGTGGCGACGACGGGGGCGCACCTGGCCGCGCCGCACCGGGCGCGGTTGGCCGCCGCGGTGGCGGCGATCCGGGCCCGGCGCAGCTTGGACGAGATGGACGGCTGGCTGCCCGCCTGGGCGGGGCACTACCTGCGGTCCGGCGACGAGATGGCCGAGCTGTTCGCCCGCCATCCCGACGCGGTGCGGCGGGCCGCCGAGCTGGGCCGGGAATGCGCCTTCGACCTGCGGCTGGTCGCCCCGGAGCTGCCGCCGTTCGACGTCCCGGCGGGGCACACCGAGGACAGCTGGCTGCGCGAGCTGGCCCACCGGGGCGCGCGGGAGCGCTACGGCCCGCCCGCGGCGAACCCCGAGGCGTACCGGCAGATCGAGCGCGAGCTGGCGATCATCGAGGAACTGGGCTTCCCGGGCTACTTCCTGGTGGTGCACGACATCGTGGCGTTCTGCGGCCGGGCCGGGATCCTGTGCCAGGGCAGGGGTTCGGCGGCGAACTCGGCGGTGTGCTTCGCGCTCCGCATCACCAACGTCGACCCGGTGCGCTACCGGCTCCTCTTCGAGCGGTTCCTCGCCCCGGAACGCGACGGGCCGCCGGACATCGACCTGGACATCGAATCGGACCGCCGCGAGGAGGTGATCCAGCACGTCTACACCCGGTACGGCCGGACGCACGCCGCCCAGGTGGCGAACGTGATCAGCTACCGGCCCAAGTCGGCGGTCCGCGACGTGGCGCGGGCGCTCGGCCACTCGCCGGGGCAGCAGGACGCGTGGAGCAAGGAGATCGACCACTGGGGACCGCTGCCCGAGGACTCCGGGATCCCCGGGCCGGTGCGCGAGCTGGCCGACGAGCTGATCGGCTTCCCCCGGCACCTCGGCATCCACTCCGGCGGCATGGTGATCTGCGACCAGCCGGTCAGCGAGGTGTGCCCGGTGGAGTGGGCGCGGATGCCCGGGCGCACGGTCCTGCAGTGGGACAAGGACGACTGCGCGGCGGTGGGCCTCGTCAAGTTCGACCTGCTGGGCCTGGGCATGCTGTCCGCGCTGCACTACGCCATCGACCTGGTCGCCGAGCACCACGGCGTGCGGGTCGACCTCGGCGAGCTGGACCTGGCCGACGACGAGGTGTACGCGATGCTGCGCCGCGCCGACGCGGTCGGGGTCTTCCAGGTGGAGAGCCGCGCCCAGCTGGCCACCCTGCCCCGGCTCCGGCCGAGGGAGTTCTACGACCTGGTGGTGCAGGTGGCGCTGATCCGGCCCGGGCCGATCCAGGGCGGCTCGGTGCACCCGTACATCCGGCGCCGCAACGGGCAGGAGGACTGGGACTTCGAGCACCCGCTGATGGCCGGGGCGTTGCAGAAGACCTGCGGTGTCCCGCTGTTCCAGGAGCAGCTCATGCAGCTCGCCGTGGACGTCGCGGGGTTCTCCCCGGCGGAGGCGGACGAGCTGCGCCGGGCGATGGGCGCCAAGCGCTCCGCCGAGCGCATGGAGCGCATCCGGGACCGGCTGTTCGAGGGGATGGCGGCCAACGGCATCTCGGCGGAGCTGGCCGAGCGGATCTACCAGCGGATGCTGGCCTTCGCCAACTACGGCTTCCCGGAGAGCCACGCGCTGAGCTTCGCGCTGCTGGTGTTCGCCAGCTCCTGGTTCAAGCACTACTACCCGGCGGCGTTCTGCGCGGCGCTGCTCCGGGCGCAACCGATGGGCTTCTACTCCCCGCAGTCGCTGGTGGCCGACGCCCGGCGGCACGGGGTGGTGGTGCGCGGGCCGGACGTCAACGCCAGCCGCGCCCGCGCCGACCTGGAACCGGAGGGGAGCAGCACCGGGGGCGAGGCGGTCCGGCTGGGGCTGGGGTCGGTGCGGCTGCTCGGCGACGATCTCGCCGAGCAGCTCGTCGCCGAGCGCGCTGCGGGCGGCCCCTTCCGGGACATGGCCGACGTGGCGCGGCGCCAGGAGTTGTCCGCCGCGCAGATGGAGGCACTGGCCACGGCGGGGGCCTTCGGCTGCTTCGGCCTCTCCCGCCGGGAGGCGTTGTGGAACGCCGCGGCGGCGGCAGGCGATCGCCGCGACCGGTTGCCCGGTACGACCGTCGCCGCCGAGGCCCCGGCGCTCCCCGGGATGGACGGCGTCGAGCTGGCCGCCGCCGACGTGTGGGCCACCGGGGTGTCCCCGGACAGCTACCCGGTGCAGTTCGTGCGGGCGCGCCTGGACGAACGCGGGGCGCTCAGCGCGGCTCGGCTGTCCGAAGTGGAGCACGGTACTCGGGTGCTGGTCGGCGGCGCCGTCACCCATCGCCAGCGACCGGCGACGGCGGGTGGGATCACCTTCCTCAACCTGGAGGACGAGACGGGGATGATCAACGTGATGTGCTCGCCGGGGCTGTGGGCGCGCTACCGCAAGGTCGGCCGGACCAGCGCGGCGCTGCTCGTGCGCGGCATCGTGGAACGGGCCGAGGGGGTGATCAACCTGCGCGCTGACCACCTGCAGAAGCTGGACGTCCGGATTCCCACCACGTCCCGCGACTTCCACTGAAACGACGAGGGTTCCCGCCCGGCCGCGGCACGGTCCGGAGCGCGGCGCGCACGACGCGCCGCATCGAGACCCGGTGCCGGTCCACCCGCGTCACACCGAAGCTGTCCATCCCCTCCCAGGACGGGCTCACCAGGTGACGCGCGGAGCCAGTGGACCAGCACCTCGTGGCCCGGGTGCGGTCGGCCGGCATACCGGCCGCACCCGGGTCCTCTCCGGAAACCGCGCAACAGGCGACGTCCACGCCCGTGGTCCTACGGCGTCGCCGCCGCACCGGTCCGGTGCCCGGCTCGGGGCTCAGCGCTGCGGCGCCGGGGCGGTCCTGCCGGTGCGGTGCGGCGCGGCGCCCCACCACCGCCGCCACCACATCCGGCGCTGGAATACCGCCGTACCCGGTCCGGCGATCAGCTCCGGCCTTGGTGCCACGACATCGCCGAGGACTGTCGAGTTGCGCCCCACCGATCCGAGCGCGGCAGCAGCACCACACCGGAACCCGGCCTGAGCAAGTCCCTGCCGTCGAGAGGTGCTCCGTGAGTCGTGGGCCACGCTGAAGCCCTGCGCCGGTCCGCCGCGACACCGCGAAGCAGTTCGTTCCCTCCCAGGACGTTGCTCCAGGTGCGCGTGGAAACGGTGGACCGGTGTCCCCTGGTTCGGGGGTGGTCGGCTGGCATACCGACCACCTCCGCACCCTCTTCGAGCGCCCGTGCCGGAGACGACAGCCGGAGCTGGACGGGAGCAGCCGGGTTCGCTGCGCGTGGTGGTGACCGCGTGGGCCGAGGCCGCTCCCGCTCGCGCACTTCGAGGAGTCATTCAGAAAGCGGCGGAGCCGCTGCGCGGTGCGGCCCGCAGCCGGTACCGCGGCGGTTCCCGGCGGTCCTTCGCGAGGACAGCCGTGATGCCGGGTCGGCCCAGGTGCAGCAGGAGCGGTTCGGTGGCGCGAGAAAACCGCTGAGGTCCTGCCATCGGCGCCGGTGGCGAACATTCCAAGAGCATTCCTCAGGAACGGGAACGAGCTGTGCGGGTGTACCGGCCCGGAGTCGTGCCCAGGAACCGCCGGAAATGCCGGGTGAGATGGGACTGGTCGTAGAAGCCGACGGCGGTCGCCACCTCGCTCGGCGGTCGTCCGTCGAGAAGCAGGCTGCGGGCGAGATCGACACGGCGGGAGGTCACGTACTGGTGCGGTGCGATGCCGAAGGCGGTGCTGAAGGTGCGCACGAGATGAGCGGGATGGACGTGGAGTTCGCTCGCGGCCTCCGCCAGGGCGGTGCCTTCGATCACCCGCTCATCGAGGAGGTCGCGCAAATCGCGGGCGACCCCCGGGCCGCGTCCCGCATCGCCCGCGGTTGTTCGGGGGCGCAGGTGCGCGCGCAGGCGTTCGCCGACCAGCGCCAAGTGGCTCTCCGCTTCGAGCGTCTCCCCGGGGTGGGCGAGGGCCGTGTGCAACCGTCCGATCCGGTCGCGGAGCAGGGGATCGGTGAGGTCGGGCCGGTCGACCGCCGGGCCGATGAAGCTCTCGTCGAGCTGGGTCGAATCGAGGTAGAGCACCCGCTTGCGGAAGCCGCGGGCGGTGGCGGGTGAACCGTTGTGCGGCACCCGGGGCGGGAGCAGGCTGACGGTGCCGTGCGGAGTGCTCCGCTCGTGGCGGTCGAGGTCGTAGCGGACCGCGCCGTCGTCGACGATCAGCAGCGTCCAGGCATCGTGGACGTGCATGGGATACGCGTGCTCGGTGAAGTGGGCGTGGAAGACCTCCACGATGCCCGGTACCGGCGGGCGCCAAGCGGAGACTTCCTGCCGGGATGCCACGTGAAGAACGTACAAGACGGTGGAGCGGGCCTCCGGCAGTCTCGCGGCATGACGACGAATCAGATGGCGGCCGAGGCCGGGACGGCGGAGCAGGCGCTGGTCCGCTTCGACACGAAGATCGCCGTCCTCTTGCGCGACGACTTGGAGACCTGGCAGCGGCTGAACGTGACCGCCTTCGTGGTCAGCGGGCTCGGCACGGCATCCCCCGAGCTGATCGGCGAGCCGTACGCGGACGCCGACGACACCGCGTACCTGCCGATGTTCCGCCAGCCGGTGCTGGTCTTCGCGGGAGCGGAGGAGGTGCTGACCCGCGCGCACGCCCGGGCGCTGTCCCGCTCGCTGACCACCGCCGTGTTCACCTCGGACCTGTTCAGGACGGGACACGACCGGGAAAATCGGGCCGCCGTCCGGGCCGTGGGCACGGACCAGCTCGACCTGGTGGGCATGGCCGTCCACGGACCGCGCAACGCGGTGGACAAGGTCCTCAAGGGCGCGCGAATGCACCCCTGAGCGCCCCACCTGCCCCCGTTGGTCGATCAGCTCGGGTTCGACCGGTACCGCTGCCGCCCCCGCTCGCACCACTGCCCGAACCCGCTGGCGACGCGACGCCGCGAACCGTCAGGCGACGCCGCAGCGTCGCAGGGCGAGCAGGACGTAGGCGCGGGTGGTCTGCTCCAGTTCGGCGATGGAGACGTGCTCGTCGTGGGCGTGCGCGTAGCGCACGTCACCGGGGCCGTACTGCAGCGTCGGCACGCCCGCCGCCGCGTACTGCCGCAGGTCGGTGCCGTAGGGCGCGCCGACCGGGGTCGGTCGGGGAGCACCGGCCTGCTCCGCGGCGTCCTGGGTTTCGGCGAGCAGCGGGTGTCCGGCGGGCAACCGTCCGCTGGCGAAGATGCCGCCGGGCCAGCTCACCCGCACCGGGTGCTCGGCCAGCCACGGGTCGGCCGCGCACGCGCGGGCGATGGCGTCGTGGAACTCCGCCTTGGCCGCGTCGACGGATTCGCCGATCCGGACGCCGTAGCGCCCTTCGGCGACGGCCAGGTCGGGGACGGTGCTCGCCCAGTCCCCGGCGCGCGCCACACCCACCGACAGCGGGTACGGGATCTCCAGGTGGGCGACCAGCGGGTCCGGATCGGCGTTGCGGCGCGCCTCCAGCTCGCGGAGCATCGGCAGCAGCCCGGCGAGCGCGTCCAGCGCGCTCACCCCTCGGTAGCGGGTCGAGCCGTGGGTGCCCTGGCCGGGGATCTCCAGCCGGAAGGTCAGCGACCCGCCGTTGGCGGCGACCACCGTCCCGGCGCTGGGCTCGGCCAGCACGCAGGCGTCGGCCCGGTGACCGCGGCGCAGGGTCGCGAAGGCGCCGAGCCCGCCGTCCTCCTCGCCGACCACCGCGTGCACCGCGAGCGGTCGCGCCAACGTGATCCCGGCGGCCCGCAGCGCCCGCACCGCACCGAGGATCGCGGCGACCCCGCCCTTCATGTCGCAGGTGCCACGACCGGCGGCGATGCCGTCGTGGATCCGCAGCGCGTACGGGTCGCGGTCCGGCCACCGGTCCAGGTCACCGGGTGGCACGACGTCGGTGTGGCCGCACAGCGCCAGCGCCGGTTCGCCCGGGCCGGTGGTGGCCACGCAGCCGTAGGCCACGTCGCGCTCGGCCTCCTGGCCCGGGAAACCGTCCTGGGCCGCGAGTTCCGGCACGTCGATGCGCCAGTGATCGACATCGCACCCGAGCTCGCCGAGCCGGTCGGCGCACCACCGCTGGGCGTCCTGCTCGCCGGGGGTGCCGCCGACGCTGGGGATCGCGACGAGTTCGCGCAGGTCGGCCAGCACTCCGTCGAGGTCGACGGCCTCCAGCGCGCGCCGCGCCAGGTCTTGAGAAGTGCTCACATCTCGAGTGTGTCGCATCCGTCCGACTCACCGGCACCGGCCCACTACCATTCCCGCGTGGCCGAAGGCGACAAGACCGAGCGGGAATTCGAGATCGGCAAGGACGGGCTGGGCGGCATCGTCGTCGGGATGGACGGCAGCCCCGCCAGCTTCCACGCCGCGGCGTGGGCGGCGGGACTGGCGCGCCGCGAGCGGGCGCGGCTGGTGCTCGTCTACGTCGAGGCGGTGGGCGGCGTGGCCTACTGGTCGCCGATGGGGGTCGCGGTGGCCAGCGAAGCGGCCGAGAGCCTGGTGGAGGAACTGAAGAAGGAGGTCGTCTCCCACCTCAAGTGGATCGACATCGACTGGGACTTCGTGCACCACCGGGGTGATCCGGCGGTGGGCCTGGAGCAGGTCGCCGAGCAGTACCGCGCCGACCTGATCGTGGTGGGCCGCTCGCGGCGGCGCGGCGGCTTGCTCGGCACGGTGCCCGCGACCCTGGTGGTGGAGGCGGTGCGACCGGTCGTCGTCGTGCCCTGATCGCCTGCTGGCATGCTGGTGCGGTGCACGCCGTCGACGAAACCTTCGAGGATGCGGTGCTGACCGGGCAGCAGTGGTCCGGCCGGAGCTTCGAGCGCTGCGACTTCAGCGACGCGGATCTGCGCGGGCTGCGCACCGAGAACTGCGTGTTCACCGACTGCACCTTCAGCGGGGCGGACCTCAAGGACTCCACGCACCGGGCGTCGGCGTTCCGCTCCTGCCGCTTCGAGCGCACCGTGTTCGGCCGCTCCGAGCTGACCGGCTGCAGCCTGCTGGGTTCGGCGTTCCTGGACTGCGGTCTGCGCGCGATCCGCCTCCGCGAGACCGACCTGACGTTGACCGGCATGGGCCGGGCCGACCTGCGCGGACTCGACCTGCGCGGCCTGCGGTTCCGCGAGGCCAACCTCGGTGATTGCGATCTGCGCCGCAGCGACCTGCGCGACGCCGACCTCACCGGTGCCCGCCTGCACGGCGCCCGGCTCCAGGAAGCCGACCTGCGCGGTGCCCGCCTCGACGCCGACGCCCTCGTCCAAGCCCAGCTCGTCGGCGCCCGCGTCGACGCCCCCACCGCGCTCGCCTTCGCAGCCGCCCACGGCCTCCGCGTCGACGACTGACCCCGGAACACGCCTCCCCCGGGACCAGGGCCGCCTACACCCAGGTGCAGCCCGGACCGCAGCGCATCCAGAATCCCAACGCAGCCAGAAGACCAGCGCAGCCAGAATCCCAGCGCAGCCAGAAACCCAGCACGGCCAAGAACCCCAGCGAAGCCGGAACCCAGCGAAGCCGGAACCCCAGTGCGGCCAGACCCCCGGTGCGGCCAGAACCCCCAGCGCAGCCCGGCCGCAGCGCAACCCGGACCACATCGCACAGCAGGCCGAACCGCACAGCAGCCCGAAATCCCCAGGGCAGACCGAAATCCCCAGGGCAGACCGGGCAACAGGGCAGACCGGGCAACAGGGCAGACCGGGCAACAGGGCAGGCCGAACCGCAGCGCAGCCGGAAGCACAGGGGGCCGTCGAAGCCGGGGCCGGTCGCCGAGGAAGCGCAGACGGGGAGCCGACCCGCGCGAGCCGATGTCCGGCTACTGCCAAGAAATACCCGAACGGGTGGTGAGTGAGGTGCCCCTCACCTGGCCGAAGATCAGCCGGACGAGTGGGGTGCGGGTGTGTTGGTCACCACTGCCCGGACTGGGTGTCCACTGTGTCACCACTTCGGCGGACCGCTGGAGAAGCTGATCCGGCCGGGAATTCGGGCCGACCCGGGACTGCGGGAGGCGGCGGACGGCCGTGCCGGGCGGGATGTGGGGCCCGCGCCCGTGTCCCCCGGCGGGTGGGCCGGGGGACACGGGGCGGCTCACTCCATGGGCGGGCGCTGGACCTCGTTGCCCGGGATCTCGACCAGCGCGCCGTCGGCGAGCAGGTCGTTGACCGCCGCGGGGAGGACGAACGCGGTGCCGCCGCCGGGCTGCTCGAACCACGGGACGGCGACGCCGCGCAGCGCCTGGAGCGGTCGCTGCACCCGGTACGCCACATAGCTGCGCTGCGCCCACTGCGGCGGAAGCGACCGCTGGCTGTACGGCGTCCGCGCGGCGTAGGTGACGTTCCCGGCGGGTTCGCCGAAGCGGTCCAGCTCGGTGCCCGGCTGGAGCATGACCACGCGGCGGTCCCGGAACAGCGTCAGCGGCGGTTCGCCGTTGAGCGGCTGGATCGGCTGACCGGCCGGGGGCTGCTGCGGCGGGCGCGGCGGCTGCTGCGGCGGGGCCTGGCCCTGCCAGGGCGGCCCGGCCATCCCGGGGCCGCCCGGACGCCGTTCCTGGCCTCCCTGCCCGCCTTGGCCCGGCTGCCCGCCTTGGCCCGGCTGGCCACCCTGGCCCGGCTGCCCGCCTTGGGCGGGCGGGGCGCCCTGGGCGCCTGGGCCCGGCTGCGCCGGTCCGGCCGGGGGCGCCGGAGGCGCACCGGCGTCGGGCTGCTGGGCCGACCGGGGCTGCCGCTTGGGCAGCGGCGGCGGACCGCCGGGACCGGTGGGGCCGGTGGGCCGGGGGCCTGCGCGGGCTGGCCCATCGGGGGGACGCCGGTCCGGTGGGCGGCATCGGCCGCTCCGGTCGCGGCGGCGCCTGGAAGCGGGTCGCCTCCTCCTGCGGGGCCGCGGGTTCGGGCCGCGGCGGCGGGGGCTCGGGCAGGTCCTGGTTGGCGGTGAACAGCGGGTTCGAGCCGTTCGCCGCGGCCGGGCGCCGCTGCTCGGGTTCCGGCGTCGCGGGCTGCCTGCGCGGCAGGTCGTCGGGCTCGCCGTAGGACTCCGCCGGTGCTTCGGCGATCGGCTCCGGCTCGGGCTCGACGACCGGTTCCGGCGGTGCGACCGGTTCGGGGGCCGCGGCCTGCTCGGGTTCCGGCGCGGCGGGCTCCGGAGCGGCGGTGCGCTCCAGCAGCAGCGCCCCGAGCAGGAACGCCGCGGCCTGCTCGGCGCGCTCGAAGCGCACGTCGCCGCCTTCCTCGGCGTTGCCGGTCACGACCCAGTCCGGGCCTTCCCGCAGCAGGCAGCGCGCGTCGACGCTGTGGGTGCCGACCCGGTAGCGCTCGCCGTCCACGCCGTGCTCGACGAGGCGGTCGTGCAGCCGGGCGAGCACGGCGGGCTCGTCATCGTCCGCCGACTCGGGTTCGGACGACAGCTCCGGCTCCACCGCGGGCTCGGGCTCGGGCGACAGCGCCGGCTCGGCGGGCAGCGCTGGCTCGGCGGACAGGGCCGGCTCGGCGGGCAGCTCCGGCCCGGGCTCCGGTTCGGGCGCGACCTCGTCGACCTCCGGTGCGCGCTCGGGTTCGTCCGCCGGCTGGTCGAGCAGCTCGCCGACCGCCGCGTCCCGGGTGGCGTCGTCGACCTGCGGCAGCGCGAAGTCGCGGGACCGGATGTGGTCGATCAGCGCGGCCTCCGGCGGCACGCCGTACTGGGCGAGGTAGTAGGCGACCGCGCCTTGCCAGAGCCAGGTGCCGTCGGTGTGCCAGGTGCCGGGCACCGCGGTGGTCCGATCGGGGTCGAGCTGGTCCTCCTCGTCGTCGCGGGAGGCCAGCACGATCGGCGCGTTCTCCAGGTAGTGCCGCAGCGGCCCGGCCTCGTCCGGGCTGACCGGCTCGCGACCGCCGACCAGCGGCCTGCCGTGCTCGTCGACGTCGGCGAAGACGCTCGCGATGTGGAAGCCCTCCGGCGGCACCGAGGCGACCGGCCCCGGGTCGACCGGCCCCGGGTCGACCGGCCCGGGCTCGACCGGCGCCTCCGCGGGCGGCCCGCCGTCGAGCCGTTCGCGCAGCCAGTCCGGGACGTTGGCGTCGGTGCGCGGGAAGCGGCGCAGCTCGTCGAGGTAGGCCGCGCGGGGCAGCGGCTGCTGCCAGCTCGGCTCGGAGTCGAAGTTGATGTCGATGCGGTAGCTCGACGGGCGCTCCACGACGTAGAGCGCGCTGAGCCAGGTCCCGACGTCCGGGCGGTACATCCCCTCGCGCAGGCCCTCGAAGATGTCCTGCAGCTCGGCCGGCGGCTCCCACGGCCGGCTCGAGCCGTCCTGCAAGGTGAGCTCACCCAGCAGGTCGTGGTACTCGCCGGTGGCGCGGTACTCGACCGTGATCTCCTGCCAGTCCTCGGGAGCGGCTTGCAGCAGCAGCACACCGATCTTGCGGGCTGCCTGCTCCTGCTCCTCGGGACTGATCGCTGTCGGACGCGACATGGGTGACATCCTCCCCCTCTCGACCGGGCACACCGACCCCACCCCGGCCAGACGCTACGCGATGCGGTTCGCGGGCTGACGCGCCGAGGCAGGTTCACGGCAGGCACCGGTCGTCCGTCCGGGTTTCCGCCGATGCCGGACATGGTGCCGCGCCACGGCGTGCTGGTGGAAGCGATCGCCGAACATCACACCTCCAGGTGCGACGCGCCCGCGCGTCGCGCGGGCGGGAAACGCAGTAGCGGTACGCGCGTGCCAGATGTCAGGATGGGTGATCGTGCTTCATCCGTACCGGTTGCTGCTCGGTGTGCCGCACGCCCCGGCGCTGATGGCGGCGAGCCTGCTCGGCAGGCTGCACACCCCCGCCGTCGCGCTGGTGCTCACCTTCCTGATCGTGGACTGGACCGGCTCCTACACCACAGGGGGGCTGGTGGCCGGGGTCCTCACGGTCGGCCAGGGCATCGCCGGGCCGCTGCGCGGGCGTGCCGCCGACCGCAGTTCCGCGCCCCGATTGCTGCTGGTCACCGGGGTGCTGTGGGCGCTGGGGATGCTGGTCGTCGTGCTGCTGGCGACCCGGCTCGACCCGGCGCTGTGGTGGGTGGTGCTGCCGGTGGCGCTGCTGACCGGGCTGTCCCACCCGCCGGTGACGCAGGTGGGCCGCGCGATCTGGCCCCGGCTCTCCGGCGGCGCCGCGCGCGAAGCCGCGTTCGCGGTCGAGGCGACGCTGCAGGAGTTGCTGTTCATCATCGCGCCGATGGCCGCGGCGTTCCTCGTCGCGTTCTGGGGGTCGGCCCCGGCGGCGCTGGCCCTGGCGGGCTGCTCGGTGGTCGGCCCGGCGCTGTTCGCGGCGGCCCTGCTCCGCGCCGGGCTGCGCGCGCCGCTGGCCGGGGCCGGACCGGTGGCGGGTTCCACGGCGCTGTTCCGGGTGCCGGGTTTCGCGCCGATGATGCTGTTCGCGGTGCTCGTGGTCGGCGGCCTGATCACCGTCGACCTGGTGCTGGTCGGCTGGGCCCGGGAGCGCGGCACGCCGGAGCTGGCCGGGCTGCTGGCCGGGGTGTGGGCGCTGGGTTCGCTGCTGGGCGGACTGCTGGTCGGCGGGCTGCGCGGACCGTCCCGGTTGGGGCGGCGCGCGGCGCTGGCGGCGGCCGGGCTGGTGGCGATCGCCCCGGTGCTGCCGCCGGTGGCCGACCCGGCGTCGCCGTGGCTGGTCGCGGCGGTGCTGCTGGTCGGCGGCACCGCCATCGCGCCGACGCTGGCCGCGGTCAACGGGCGGCTCGCCGGGCTCGTGCCGCAGGCCCGGCACAACGAGGCGTTCGGCTGGTACGCCAGCGCGACGATGCTCGGCGGTGCGGTGGCCAGCCCGCTGGCCGGGTGGGCCCTGGACGGGGCCGGTCCGGCGGCGGCCGCCGCGCTGGGCGGCGGGCTGGCCGTGCTCGGCGCGGTGTGCGTGCTGCACCGGGCGTTGCGCGGCGAACCCGACGCGACGCGGGAAGCGGTGCTGCCGTGAACGCGCGGGCGCTGGGCATGATCGGCGCGGCCGTGGTCGGCGTGCTGCTCGCGGCGCAGGCCCGGTTGAACGGGGCGCTGGGCGCCGAGCTCGGCGACGGCGTGATCGCGGCGCTGATCTCCTTCGGCGGCGGGCTCGCGGTGCTGCTGCCCGCGGCGGTGCTGCACCCGGCCGGTCGGCGCGGGGCGCGGCGGCTGGTCGCCGAGGTGCGCGGGTCCGGCGGGCTGCGCGCCTGGCACTGCCTCGGCGGGGTGTGCGGGGCGTACCTGGTGATCACCCAGGGCGTCGCGGCCGGTGGGCTCGGCGTCGCGCTGTTCACGGTGTCGGTGGTGGCCGGGCAGGTGACCAGCGGTCTGGTGGTGGACCGGTTCGGGTTGGGGCCGGCGGGTCCGCAGCCGGTGACGGTGCTGCGCCTGGTCGGCGCGGCGCTGGCGGTGTTCGCGGTGCTCATCGCGGTCTCGGCGCAGCTCGGCGACGCGCAGGTGAGCTGGCTGGTGCTGCTCCCGGGGCTGGCCGGGCTCGGCCTCGGCTGGCAGGCGGCGGTCAACGGCCGGGTGCAGCAGGTCGCCTCCACGCTCACCGCGGCGACGCTGAACTTCGGGGTCGGCACGCTGGCGCTGGTGCTGGCCTCGGCCGCGGTGCTGGTGCTCCGCGGCGCGCCGGAGCGGTTCCCGACCGAGCCGTGGCTCTACGCGGGCGGGCTGATCGGCATCGTGGTGATCGTCGGCAACGTCGCCCTGGTGCGGTTCACCGGGGTGCTGGTGCTCAGCCTCGGGTTGATCGCCGGTCAGCTCCTCGGCGCGCTGCTGCTGGACGTGCTGGTGCCCGTGCCCGGATCGGTCGTGGTGCCCTCGACGGTGTTCGGCGTGCTGCTCACGCTCCTCGCGGTCGGCGTGGCGGCAGTGCCGGACCGGCGGAGCCGCCCGGATCCGGGTCTGCCACGATGAGAAGCCGTGAGCGCGACGATTCTCGACGGCAGGGCGACCAAGGACGCGATCTTCGAGGAGCTGCGGCCGCGGGTGGCCCGGCTCGCCGAGCAGGGGCGGACGCCGGGGCTGGCGACGGTCCTCGTCGGCGACGACCCCGGGTCGCACTCCTACGTGCGCGCCAAGCACAACGACTGCGCGAAGGTCGGGATCAACTCGATCCGCCGCGACCTGCCCGCCGACGTCGGCCAGGCCGAGCTGGAGGCGGTGCTCGACGAGCTCAACGCCGATCCGGCCTGCACCGGCTACATCGTGCAGCTCCCGCTGCCGAAGCACCTCGACTCGGGCGCGCTGCTGGAGCGCATCGCCCCGGCCAAGGACGCCGACGGCCTGCACCCGATCAGCCTCGGCAAGCTGGTCCTCGGCGAGCAGGCGCCGCTGCCCTGCACCCCGCGCGGCATCATCGAGCTGCTGCGCCGCTACGAGGTGCCGCTGGCCGGCGCCCGGGTGACCGTGGTCGGCCGGGGGATCACGGTGGGCCGGCCGATCGGCCTGCTGCTCACCCGCCGCAGCGAGAACGCCACCGTGACGCTGTGCCACACCGGGACCCGCGACCTCGCCGAGGAGGTCCGCCGGGCCGACGTGGTGATCGCCGGGGCGGGCGTGCCGCACCTGATCACCCCGGACATGGTCAAGCCGGGCGCGGCGGTGCTCGACGTCGGCGTCAGCCGCACCGAGGACGGGCTCACCGGTGACGTGCACCCGGACGTCGGCGAGGTCGCCGGGTTCCGCGCGCCGAACCCGGGCGGGGTGGGGCCGATGACCCGCGCGATGCTGCTCAGCAACGTCGTCGAGGCCGCCGAGCGCGGTTGACCCACCGCGCCCCCGCCGGGCGCGTCGAGCACGGGAGGACGCTTTGCACGATCGGTTCGGGGACAGGTCGCGGTTCTCGGAGCACGTGGCGTTCGGACTCGTGGTGCTGGTCGCGCTGATCGCGTTCGTGCTCATCGCGCTCCAGCACTGGCGGCGCGGCGCGACGCTGCTCGGCGGGGCGCTGGTGCTCGCGGCCGTGTTCCGGGCCGTGCTGTCGCCGGAGCGCGCCGGGCTGCTGGCGATCCGCAGCCGCCCGGTCGACCTGCTGCTCTACGGCGGGCTCGGGACGCTGATCATCATCGACGCGGTCACCATCGTCGGCGGCCCGTTCTCGTAGGTCCCGCCGGGACCGGCGCCGCGACTTCGGCGGACGTTCACCTTCCCGGCCGCCGCGCCCACCGGCGGTGACGCTGGGCGTTCCGGCCCGCACGGTGCGTCCGCGGGACCCGCGCCCCGGGCACAACCCGCTCTGCCTGTCGCGGGCCGTTCACCGCCGATTCGCCCGGCTTCCACAGCACGTTGGTCCCCGGCCGGGAGCGTGGTGGCGTGCGAGAGCGGAATGCCGCGCCACGCGGCCGTGCGACGACCGGAGGTGCCCGATGAGCGCCATCAGCTTCGACCGGGTGACCACCGAGTTCGGTGCTGTCCGAGCCCTCGACGAGGTGACCCTGGAGGTGCCCCGCGGCGAGGTCGCGGTGCTGCTCGGCCTGTCCGGCTCGGGCAAGTCGACGCTGCTGCGGCACGTCGACGGGTTGCAGCGGCCGGGCAGCGGTTCGGTGCGGGTCCTGGGGTCCGACGTCGGTGCGCTCAAGGGCGCCGAGCTGCGCGCGTTGCGCCGCAAGGTCGGCTTCGTCTTCCAGCAGTTTCACCTGATCGGGTCGCTGACCGTCCTGGAGAACGTGTGCACCGGGGCGCTCGGGGCGCTGCGCGGGCCGCGCCTGAGCCTGCTCGGCTACCCGAAGCGGGTCCGGCACGCCGCGCTGGACCAGTTGGCGCGGGTCGGGCTCGCCGACCAGGCGTTGCAGCGCGCCGACACCCTCTCCGGCGGTCAGCAGCAACGGGTCGCGGTGGCCCGCGCGCTGCTGCAGAAGCCGGAGGTGCTGCTGGCCGACGAGCCGGTGGCGTCGCTGGACCCGGACTCCGCCGCGCAGGTGATGGACCTGATCGCCGAGATCGGCCGCGAGGACGGGCTCACCGTGCTGTGCAGCCTGCACCAGGTGGACTTCGCGCTGAACTGGGGCCACCGGATCATCGGGTTGCGCACCGGGCAGGTCGTGCTGGACACCCCGGCCGAGCGGCTGACCCGCGACGCGGCGATGGCGATCTACTCCCGCACCAGCACTCCGCTGGCCGCGGTCGGCTGACCCGATGACCACGCTCGAAGCGCCCCCCGCGCGGGGGCGGACCCTGGCGCGCCCGCGGCCGGGCGGCACCGCCGCGACGCTGGTCGCGCTGGCCCTGCTCGGCGCCGCCGTGTGGTCCCTGATCGACCTGCGGATCAACGTGGCGACCCTGGTCGACGGCACCGCCAACGCCGTCGACTTCGTCTCCCGCGCGCTGCCGCTGGACTTCCCGCCGATCGGTGAGCTGCTCGCGCTGTCCGGGCAGACGCTGGCCATCGTGGTCTGCGCGACGCTGCTGGCCTCGCTGCTCAGCGTGCCGGTCGCGGTGTTCGCCGCGCGCAACACCAGCCCCGCCGCTCCGGCCCGCTCCGGCGCCCGCGCGCTGATCGTGCTGGCCCGCGCGGTGCCGGACGTGGTGCTGGCGATCCTGTTCTTCCGGATGTTCGGCTTCGGCGGGCTGACCGGGGTGCTGGCCATGGGCCTGCACTCGGTCGGCATGATCGGCAAGCTCTACGCCGACGCCATCGAGCAGATCGACGAGGGTCCGCGCACCGCGATCCGCGCCGCCGGGGGCGGTCGGTTGCAGCAGCTGGTCAGCGGGGTGCTGCCGCAGGTGCTGCCGTCGTTCGTGGCCACCTCGCTGCACCGGCTGGACATCAACCTGCGGGTGTCGGTGGTGCTCGGCTTCGTCGGCGTCGCCGGGCTCGGCCAGGCCATCGCCGATTCCCTGCGCACCCTCGACTACCAGCGCGGGATCGCGCTGGCCGCCGTGGTGTTCGTGCTCTGCGTGCTGGTCGAGATCCTGTCCGGGACGATCCGCCGGACCCTGCTGGGCGTGCGGACCCGGCGGCGGGCGCGCCCGACCGGGGCGCGGATCAGCCCGCCGTGGACGCTGGACCGGGTGCTGCACACCGGTGGCCTGGTGGTCGCGGCGCTCGTGGTGGTGGCGTCGATCGGCGGCGCCGGGCTGTCCTGGGAGCAGTGGTGGCGCGGCATGGCCGACCTCGGCGGGGTGCTGGCCCAGTTCTGGCCGCCGGAGACCGGCGGACTGCTGCCGACGCTGCTCGAGGAGCTGGTCGTCACCGTGCAGATCGCGCTGGCCGCGACCCTGCTCGGCGGACTGCTGTCGCTGCCGATCGGGGCGCTGGCCGCCGACAACGTGGCGCCCAGCCCGGCGGTGGCGAAGTTCTTCCGCGGCGTGGTGCTGGCCGTGCGCGGGGTGCCGGAGCTGGTGCTGGCCATCGTGTTCGTGGTGATCACCGGGCTCGGCGGGGTGGCGGGCGCGCTGGCGCTCGGCGTCGGTTCGGTCGGCCTGCTCGGCAAGCTCGTCGCCGACTCGCTCGAAGAGGTCGACCGCGGCAAGGAGCAGGCGCTGCGGGCCACCGGGGCGAGCCGGGTGCAGGTGTTCTTCGCCGCGACGGTGCCGCAGGCCGCGCCCGCGTTCGCCGCGCACCTGCTCTACCAGCTCGACACCAACCTGCGCTCGGCCACGCTGCTGGGGCTGGTCGGCGCGGGCGGCATCGGCTACTACCTGCTCAACGCCTCGCGGGTGCTGGAGTTCGGCGTGGTGACGACCGTGGTGCTGCTGACCTTCGCCGTCGTGCTGCTGGTCGAGCTGCTCGCCGTCTGGATCCGCAAGGTCCTCGCCTGACCGACCCGCACGAGCGTCCGGCTCGCCCGTTCGTGAATTGAGTGAGGGGCACCTTCATCCGACTATGCCGGATGAAGGTGCCCCTCACTCAGGACCCCGTCTGCGCCGGGACGGCCGGGCGTTCACTCCCACCAGAACGACCAGCTCCGCCGTCCCCTGATCTCCTGCGCGTAGGCGGTCAGGCTGCCGGTGTCCTGCATGATCCGGTCCGGGCAGAACGTCCAGTGCTCGGCGGCGACCTCCGCCGCGTGCCGGACGTCCTGCGGCGGAGCGGCCACGCTGAGGTCGAGCCGGTCCGGGCCCAACCGCAGGACGCGGGCGCCGAAGCGCTCCTCCCAGCTGCGCACCATCGCCGAGAGCCCCGCCGTCCGGGACACGTGGTTGGCCGCTCCCGACCAGCCCAGGGCCGTCAGCACGTCCGCCCCCGGAGCACCGGCACCAGCGCCAACCGGGTCTCGGCGTCGATGAACCGGGGGAGCTGCTGGTTGGCCAGGATGTCCGGGTCGGCCAGCAGGTTCCCGGCGCGCGCCGGCCCCGGGCAGGTGTAGTCGAACGGCGCGATGGCCTCCAGGTCGTAGGCCGGTCCGAGCTCCTCGTCGGCTTGCACCAGCCCTTCCCAGATCCGGTCCATCACATCGGCGACCCGCCACCGGTCGATGTGCTCCCTCGGTTCCGGCGGCACCACGCCCACCGTGCAGCGCTCGCCGAACACCTCGTCGCCGTCGCACAGCAGCAGCGGCCACAGCCCGGTGCGGTGGTGCTCCCCGCGCAGCGCGGCCACCAGCTGCGGCGCCGGTTTCTCGGCGCTGATCCAGCACAGCGGCGCCGGGTGCGAGGCGAGCACCGTCTGCTCGGTCAGCACCTCCCCCGGCGGCAGCGGCGTGGTCGGGTCGGCGTTGGTGCCGAAGATCGTCGCCAGGTCTCCGGGGGGTCCTGTTCGCTGTTCCTCCAGCACTGCGTCACCGCCCTTTCGCGACAGCGCCCCTCATCGAGATCAGCTTAATTGGGAGCGGTGATCGTTCCGGACGGGCACGGGCGGACGACCGCTCCGGGCACGTGCCCGCGGCGCCTCCCGGGGCCGGGACCGACCGGAGCAGAACCACCCGTTCGTGTGGACCTGGCATGAGTGAGGGGCACCCTTGCCCCAAGTTGCTCGGACAAGGGTGCCCCTCACCTGTAGCACCGACGGGTGAGCGGTCGGTCAGGTGCCGCGGCGGGGTGCCACGACCTCGCAGTCGGCGCCCGGGTACATCAGGCGCTCGTGGCCGTCGTCGAACCGGACCAGGTACGGCGGGGCGCCGCCCTCGCCGCGGACCTCCAGGATTTCCCCGCCCCGGTCGGTCTCCTCGACGGTCCGGCTGTGCACGAGCAGGTGGTCTCCTGCGGTAGCTCGCATCGCCCATCACCTCCCGACCCCAGGGTAGGTGACGCGCGCCACCCGCTCAGCCGCCGATGGTCGAACAGGTGGACGTGACCTGCTGGTACTTCTCCAGCTGGGCCTCGGCCCAGTCGGCGCTGCCGTCGATGGTGATCTGGCCCTCGGCCACCTGCTGCACGGACTGCTGGACCTCCAAGAGGTTCTGCTTGAGGGTCTGGTCAGCGGTCTGCGCGGCGAGTGCGCCGAGCTCATCGACCTTGGCCTGGGCGTCGGCCTGGGCCTGCGCGGGATCGGCGAAGTTCGGCATGAAGCTCGCCGCGTTCAACGCCTCCATGCAGGCCTGCGCGGTGTCGAGGCCCGCTTGGGCCTGGTCGAGCTGCTCCTGCGCGTCCTGCATGCCTTGCTGCGCTTCCTGGAGCTCGCCGCACGCGGCGAGTCCGGCCAGCACCGGCAGCGCCAGGACTGCCGCGACGAACTGCTTACGGGCTCGCATCATTCCTCCGGGGACTTCAGCGCGGCACCGCAGCGGTGCCGCGCGTGCACCCTATCTACCCGGGCGGCATCGGATGGGCGGTTTGTCGCATCGATCGCCCCGAAGTCGCAGCGGAGCCGCGCGGCGCGCGCTGTCAGGTGGCGGCGATCCAGCCCATCAGCTCGGGCGGCAGGTCGAGCTGCGCGAGCCACGGGGCGGCGCCCACCCGGAACAGCACGACGGCGCTGAGCAGCACCGCGACCACGGTCAGGCCGGGGCCGATGAGGGCCATCTCGACCTTGCCGCCGGTCCGCATCCGCATCGGCTTCGGCGGGGCGACCGGGTACCAGGTCTTGCCGCCCAGGGGGATCGGCCACAGCATCGGGCAGCCCTGCTCGGTGATCGCGTCGCCGATGAAGTGCGCGACGCAGCCGACCATCACGGCGACCCCGAAGGCGGCGGCGTCGGTGGGCTGGTCGCCCGCCCACGCCCAGCAGGCGGCGGTGAGCCCGAGCGAGGTGGCGGTGATCAGGATGGCGTCCCGGCGCGGGCACCAGGTGTGCATGATGCCGCGCACCGCGAGCCCGGCGAAGACGAACATCAGCACGCCCAGCGCGGCGCCCTGGCTGGTCTGCACGATGGCGGTGGTGATCAGCCCGGCGAGCACGGCGAACACGACGGTGTGGGTGAAGCCGCGGTGGGTGCCCTCCCGGTTGCTGTCCCGCTTGGTGCGGGTGAGCCGGTAGGTGAACCCGCTGAACCCGCTGATGGCGGCGGAGGCGCCGCGCGAGACCGCGCCGAAGGTGCTGGCCACGGTCGACTTCGGGTGGTCGATGTCGGGCAGCAGCGCGGCCCCGGCGGCGAGCGTCGCGCCGACGACCCAGGTCTTGGGGGACAATTGCCCGATCGCGTGCGTTCCCGCGAAGGCGGTGACCGCCGCCCACGCGGCGAGCCCGCTCATCGCATGCGTGGGTCCGGTCGCCACGGTCGCCTCCAAGATCGCTCGTCCGGGGGTCGAGCGTAGAAGAAGATCCTTCACCTCCGGGCCGGTACCGCCGGAGGTGAACGGGTGGCGACGAACACGCGGGCGAGCCACACAACGCGGCCGGTTAGCAGTACGCTTGTACCGCTTGCATTCTCGCGAGAGGAGCACCCCGCCACATGAGCAAGATCAAGGTCCAGGGCACCGTCGCCGAACTGGACGGCGACGAGATGACGCGGATCATCTGGTCCTTCATCAAGGACAAGCTGATCCACCCCTATCTGGACATCAACCTCGACTACTACGACCTCGGCATCGAGCACCGCGACGCCACCGATGACCAGGTCACCGTGGACGCGGCCAACGCCATCGCCAAGTACGGCGTGGGCGTGAAGTGCGCCACCATCACCCCGGACGAGGCCCGCGTGGACGAGTTCGGCCTGAAGCGGATGTACCGGAGCCCGAACGGGACGATCCGCAACATCCTCGGTGGCGTCATCTTCCGCGAGCCGATCGTCATCTCGAACATCCCGCGGTACGTGCCGACCTGGACCCAGCCGATCGTCATCGGCCGCCACGCGCACGGCGACCAGTACAAGGCCAGCGACTTCAAGGTTCCCGGCCCGGGCACCGTCACCGTCACCTACACCCCGGAGGACGGCAGCGAGCCGATGGAGCTCGAGGTCGCGAAGTTCCCGGAGCAGGGCGGCGTGGCGATGGCCATGTACAACTACCGCCGCTCCATCGAGGAGTTCGCGCGGGCGTCGTTCCGGTACGGCCTGGACCGCGGCTTCCCGGTGTACATGTCGACCAAGAACACGATCCTCAAGGCCTACGATGGCATGTTCAAGGACGTGTTCCAGGAGGTCTTCGACGCCGAGTTCAAGGCCGACTTCGAGGCCAAGGGCATCGACTACGAGCACCGGCTGATCGACGACATGGTCGCCAGCGCCCTGAAGTGGGAGGGTGGCTACGTCTGGGCCTGCAAGAACTACGACGGTGACGTGCAGTCCGACACCGTCGCGCAGGGCTTCGGCTCGCTGGGCCTGATGACCTCGGTGCTGATGACCGAGAACGGCACCGTCGAGGCCGAGGCCGCGCACGGCACCGTGACCCGGCACTTCCGGCAGCACCAGCAGGGCAAGCCCACCTCGACCAACCCGATCGCGTCGATCTACGCCTGGACCCGCGGGCTGCAGCACCGCGGCCGGCTGGACTCGACCCCGGAGGTCGTCGGCTTCGCCGAGGCGCTGGAGAAGGTCGTCGTCGAGACCGTCGAGAGCGGCAAGATGACCAAGGACCTGGCGCTGCTGGTCGGCGGTGAGCAGGGCTACCAGACCACCGAGGAGTTCCTCGCGTCGCTGGACGAGAACCTGCAGAAGCGGATGGCCGATCGCTGATCCGCCAGCTCGTGCGAACGCCGCTTCCGCTACTGCGGAGGCGGCGTTTCCGCATCCGGGGGAACCTCGGGTGCGCGCGGTTCGTTGACCGCGCGGCACGACCATCGACCGAGGAGCGCGGATGCCGTACCAGTACAAGGTCGTCGAACTCAGGGAGAAGTGGCTCGGCGGCAAGATGTCCGGCGACAAGCTGGAGAAGGTGCTCAACGACCACGCGGCCGAGGGCTGGCAGCTCAAGGCCATCACCGGCGCCGACGTCAAGGGCAAGCTCGGCCCGGGCGGCGTGGAGGGCCTGCTGGTCACCTTCGAACGCCAGGTCTGATCCCCGTGTCGGGCCGCGAACGGGCTTCGGATATAGTCGTTCCCGCACGCGGCACCGCCGCGACGCGCGATTAGCTCAGTGGGAGAGCGCTACCTTGACACGGTAGAGGTCACTGGTTCAATCCCAGTATCGCGCACCACCCCAGGAGCCCCAGCCGACGATCGTGGTCGGTTGGGGCTCCTGCTTTGCCGGGAGCGGCCGACCGCGATGTGCGTGGGGTCGGGCGGCTCGGCGAACGTCGGCACGGATGGCGGGCCGGTCGTCGGCCCGGAGTGGCACCGGCTACGAGGCGTCCTCCGCCGGCTCCTCGTCGTGGTCCGGGTCGAGCCGCGCCCAGATCTCGGCGAGGCCGCGCAAGTGCTCGTCGTCGAGCCGGTCGAAGAAGAGCGTGCGCAGATCGCCGTGCTGCTGGCGCCACGCCTTGCGCAGCAGCGCCCTCCCGTCCCGGGTGAGGACCGCGTGGAAGCCTCGGCCGTCGCTGGGGGACCGCTGCCGCTCGATCAGCCCGCGGCCTTCGAGCCGATCGGCGAGCCGGGTGAAGCCGCCGCTGGACATCAGGCTCCGCTGGGAAAGGTCGGACATCCGCATCCCGGTGCGGCCGGCCTCGCCCAGGAGGGCCAGCACGCCGTACTCGGCCATGCTCACGTTCAGCGGAGCGATCCCGGCCTCGATCGCACGCCAGATCCGGTCGTGGGTGACCAGGAATCCTTGCCACGCCGCGTATTCGAGCTCGCCGAGCTCGTCCTTCGCCATGAGCGGCATGGTATCGGCGGAGAGCTGCGGAGCCAACCGCGGTAACTGCCTGCGCACGCACCGACCCGACTCCGGTCAGGCGTTGCCGGCGGGGCCACCAGCAGGCCCGACGGCAGCGTGCCCCAGCCGGGCAGCTCAGCCGTCCAGGGGCGGGTGTTCGCGTCCACCCGGCCGAACGGTCCCATCGTGGCCAGTGCGGAGGCGCGATTCGCCGACCCGTTCGTCAGGTCCGTCGCACCAGCGGAACCCGGGCGCAGTGCACCCGTACGGCCCTGTTCTATTTAGCTGCACAGGCAGATACTTGAGCCGTTCTACGGCCACGCCCCCGCGTGGAAGCAGCAGGGGCCCTGACCACGGCCGTCCGCGCGAACGCGACCAAGTAGGTCCACCACGGGCGTCGGACCAGATCGGCGTCCGCCACATCGACACCCCACGAGGAAGGCAGTCCGATGGCAACGACACCTCTCACCCGCGAGAACAGCGCGATCGTGCTGATCGACCACGAGGTCGGCTTCTCCAACCTGGTCAAGTCCCACAACATCGAGGAGACGGTCAACAACACCGTCGCCCTCGCCAAGGTCGCCCAGGTCTTCGACCTGCCGCTGGTGGTCACCGCGGCGCGCGAGACCGACCCCGCCGGACCGCTGTACCCGGAGCTCAAGAGAGTGCTGGGGGACCACCCCGTCATCCACCGGGCCCCGGTGTTCGACTCCTTCGACAACGACGAGTTCGCCGCCGCCATCGAGGCGACCGGGCGCACGAAGCTGGTCATGGCGGGCATCCAGACCGACGTGTGCCTCGCCCTCACGGTCCTGACCGCGCTCAACCGCGGCTACGAGGTCTACGTCGTGGTCGACGCCTCGGGCGCCACCACCGAGGAAACCCACGACACCGCCGTCATGCGGCTGGCCCAAGCCGGCGCCGTCCCGGTGAACTGGCTCGCCGTCGCCTCGGAGCTCCTACGCGGCTGGGTCGACGAGCCGCTCGCACCCGCCATCGGCGAGATCATCTACGAACACCTGCCCTCGTGGGGCCACCAGCACGTCCTCACGGCAACGGTGGCGGAGCACTCCGCAGCACAGTAGGTCCGCTGGAAGCCGGGCCACCTCCGCGCACGGGGAAGTGGCCCGGCTTTCGTGGTGCCCACCACGAATCCCGTTGGTGCCCGCCGCGCGTCCCGGTGCTCAGCGCAGCTGCGGCGGCTCTTCCTCGGCGGTCAGGCCGACGAGCTGCTTGGTGTCGTCCCACAGTTTCACCGCGCGCGGTTGGTCGTAGGAGAGCCGTGCCGATCGCACTGCCGCGAGGGACCCGTCGTTCGCCTGGAAGTACTTGCCGGAGGCCGCCGCGCAATCGGGGTCGGCCGCGAGCGCCGCCAGGGAACCGCCGGAGAAACCGACCTCGGAGGTGGTGATGCCGATGAGTTTCGAGGCCCATTTCATGGCAGCGCTGGTGGCGACCCGCCGCACCGGCTTCGGCATGTCGCGCAGGAAGCCGGTGTCGGGTACGGACCCCGGATCGAACGCGATCGACGAGATCGAACTGCCGGCCCCGCGGAGGCGGCGGTCCAACTCGTAGGCGTACATCACGGTGCACAGCTTCGAGGTGGAGTAGCGCTTGCCGGCCGACAGCGCCTTGTTGCCGTCCTTGCCCCCGTTCGCCAGCGCGAAGGCGTCCGGCTCGACGGCGGTGCCGACCATGCGGCCGTCCATCGAATCGGGGTCGTGGGTGCCGCTGGCGGTGTAGACGACCCGGCCCTTCTCGGTGAGGTTCGGGAAGAGCAGCTCGACGAGCAGGAAGTGCCCCAGGCAGTTCGTCGCGAAGGTCGTCTCGTATCCGTCCGGGCTGTAGGAGAGGGCGCCATCGAAGCGACCGCCGGCGTTGCAGATGATCGCGTCGAGCGGGGAGACGGCGCCGGAGTCGAGCATCATGTCGAACCGCGTGGCGGCGGCCCGGACCGACGCGAGTGACGCGGTGTCGAGCACGAGCGTGTTCGCGGTCGTACCGTGCTGCGCGCGCAGCTCGTCAGCGACCGGTCGCATGCGCGCCGCGCTGCGACCGGCCAAGATGAGGTCGATGCCCTTCGCGGCCAGTGCTCGCGCCGCGGCAAGACCGATGCCCGAGTGGCCGCCGGTGATCAGGATCGAGGTCATGTCCGTTCCCCTTGCGATGACGAGGTGTGCTCGCGATGCCGGATCGACGGCGTCGGCCCGGTGATGCGGGAGACCCCAGCGCCCGGCGCCGCACGCCCACCGCCCAGGCGGACACCGGCGAGCTGAGGTGCGGCCAGCCTCGCCGATCGGGTGCGGTCCCAGCCAGGGACGACCTGTCCCCGGCTGACGGACACCCGGGGAGGTGATGTTGAGGTGTACTGGGAGCGTGATCGACCGACCTGGTCTCGCTGACTTCCTCCGCCGTCGCCGGGAGCTGCTCCGCCCGGCCGACGTCGGCTTGCCCGAGGGCGTTCGGCGCCGCACACCCGGCCTGAGGCGCGACGAAGTCGCTCAACTGGCCAGCATCTCCACCGACTACTACGCCCGCCTGGAGCAGAGCCGCGGCGCGAATCCGTCCGAGGCCATCGTGGCGTCGCTGGCTCGCGCGCTGCGCTGCGATCCCGATGAGCGCGACCACCTGTACCACCTGGCGGGGTTCTCCCCGCCGGCACGCCACTCCGGTGGGTACGTGCGGCCCGGGCTGATGAGCCTGCTGGACCGGCTCCACGACGTCCCGGCCTGCGTCGTCACTGATCTGGGCGAGGTCCTGCGGCAGAACGCCCTCGCCGAGCTCGCGCTGGGGTGGACGACGCCGAATCAGTCCGGCCGCTCCCGCAACGTGGTGTGGCAGTGGTTCACCGAGCCGGCCTCGCGCGCCTGCTTCCCGGAGGCGGACCGGCCACGGCATTCCCGCGCGCACGTGGGCGACCTGCGGGCGGCCCATGCGCGGCGCGGGGGTGATGCCGACATCGCCGAGCTGGTCCGCGGTCTGCTGGAGCGCAGTCCGGAGTTCCGCGCTCTGTGGGAACGCCACGAGGTCGCTGTGCACCGCTTCGACCGCAAGAGGTTCCTGCACCCCGAGGTCGGTGTGCTGCACCTGACCTGCGAGGCGCTGCTCTCACCCGAGGCGGACACCAAGGTGCTGGCGTTCTTCCCGACCGAGGGCACCGACGCACGCGAGAAGCTCGAACTGCTGCGAACGATCGGAGCGCAGGACTTCCGGACGCTCCGATGACCGGGTCGCGCCGACAGCGCGCACCCGGGGACGGTCTGGTCCTGGTTGCCCCTCGCGAGCCGCCGCAGAGTGGGGCTCGTCCATCGAGCACGCACCTGATGCGAGGGCCCGTCGGCTTCGCTGATCCGCCGAGTCGACGAAACGCCCCGGGAGGAACGGGACACCATGCCAGAAACGCCAGTACCGATCTTTTCGACAGCCGAGCGCGACCGCCGGTGGGACCTGGCCAGGGACTTCATGGCCCGCGAAGGAGTCGATGCGCTGCTGGTCTTCGGCGAGCACGAAGACGCGGGCCCCGCCCCGGTCGCCTACGACACCTGGTTCACCAACGGCCGACCCGGTGCGACGGTGATCTTCCCCCGGACCGGCGAGCCGATCGCACTGCTGCCCGGCCCCATGTTCATCATGGACCACCTGGAATCCTCCCGCCGGGGCGAGACCATGTGGATTCCCCCGCACGATCTCCGCGGGGCGCGGACTTCCGGGACGATCATCGAGACGCTCGACCGGCTCGGGCTGGCCGAAACGGCGATCGGTGTCGTCGGTCTGGGGCCCCACATGCCGTGGCACCCCGAAGGGATCATTCCGCACGGATTGTGGAGCGAGGTCGTGTCCCGCCTCCCCGGGGCCGATTTTCGTCCGGTGGACCTGCCCTTCGGGCAGCTCGTCATGCGGTTGAGCCGGGAAGAGATCGCCGTGGTGCGGCACTCGGCCGGGATCGGCGACGCCATGGTGCAGGCCATGGTGGCCACCGCCGCTCCCGGCGTTCCGGAAAGCCGCGTGTACGCAGCGGGCATGGCCGCGGGGTACGGTCGCGGATCACTGCCCCCGGCCATGCACCTGTGGTCCGGACCGGACGTGGTCGCGGCGGGGCCGCCGGCGTGGGGATACCGCCCGCAAGCCCCTCGGGTCCTCGGCGACGGGGACGTCGTCTACGCCGAAGTGTTCTCCCGCTTCGGCGGGCGTCACACCCAGAGCCAGGTCACCATCGCCGTCGGCGACGTGCACGAGGACTTCCACCGCGCTGCGGACGTCGCGCGCGCCGCCTACGACGCGGGCCTGGAAGCGCTGCGCCCGGGACGCACGTTCGGTGAAGTGGTCGACGCCATGCACGAGCCCCTCGACGCCGCCGACGGCTGGTCGTTCCTGATCGCGGTGCATTCGCTCAACCCCGGCCTGTCCGTGGGCAAGGGCCGCGGGCTCGTCAGCCGGATTTCCGGTGCCGAAGGATATCCCCGCGTACCCGACCACCCCGCCTTCCTGCCCGACCTGGAACTGGTACCCGGCATGAGCTTCGCCTTCGAGCCGAACTACGCGTTCGGACGCCATCTGGTCCACCTCGGGGGCACGGTGCTCGTCGGCGAGGACATGCCCGTCGAACTCAACCCGTACTCGGCGCGACTGCTCCGCGCAGCCGGGGACTGAATTTCCAGGTCCAGCGGCGGCTTCCGGGCATCACCGCGACGCGTGCGGTCGAGCGACCGAACCGTAGCCGGTGATGGCTGACCGGCACGACTCCGGAGATCTGCTGCACCGTGCGAGGCGCGCCGGGCAGGTTGCCGGAACCCGGCCGCCGGGCCGACCGGCCCGAGGGCGCCGCCGCGTCCGCTGTCGTGCGGTGGCGGGACGGTTAGCCTGGCGGGAGTTGCGCGGGAACTGCGATCGGTGGAGTGCGGTGGTGGACGAGGAAGTTCGCGCTTCGGACGCGGAGCGGGAGCAGGTGGTCGAGCGGCTCCAGCGGGCGTTGTCCCAGGGGCGCTTGGCGGTGGCCGAGTGCGATGAGCGCATCGCCGCGGCCTACGCGAGCACGACCCGGGGCGAGCTGGCGGAGCTGACCCGGGACCTCCCGGGCAACCTCTGGTAGCGCCGGTCAGGTCGGCCCGCTCCGGTCGATCTGGTCGCGGTCGTCGCGTCGCCGCGCCGGTTCGGTGCCAGCCTCGGGGGTCTGGCCGGTGGCGTGTTCGAAGAAGCGCAGCAGCTCGACCGGGAACGGCATCACCAGGGTGCTGTTCTTCTCGGCCGCCACGTCGACGACCGTCTGGAGCAGGCGCAGCTGCAACGAGCCCGGCGCGGCTTCCATCGCGTCGGCGGCCTCGGCCAGCTTCTGCGAGGCCTGCAGCTCGCCGTCGGCGTTGATCACCCGCGCCCGCCGGTCGCGCTCGGCCTCGGCCTGCCGCGACATCGAGCGTTGCATCCCCTCGGGCAGCGACACCTCCTTGGTCTCGACCCGGTCGATGCTGATGCCCCACTCGTCGGTCGGGGTTTCGATGACGCCGCGCAGCTCGCCGTTGACCTGATCCCGGTCGGTCAGCAGCGTGTCCAGGTCGACCCGGCCGATCACCGAGCGCAGCGACGTCTGCGCGACCTGGGACGTGGCGTGCAGGTAGTCCGACACGTTGATCACCGCCTTCACCGGATCCGACACGCGGAAGTACACCACCGCGTCCACCCCGATCGAGACGTTGTCCCGGGTGATGGCGCCCTGCGCGGGAACGTCGAGCACGAGGGTCTGGACCGGCACCTTCTCCATCCGGTCCACGAACGGCACGATCACCCGCAGCCCCGGCTGGCGCACCGGGGAGAGCAACCGGCCGAAGCGCAACACCACACCGCGCTGGTACTGCTGCACGGCGCGCAATCCCGTGCCCACGATCAAGAGCACGAGCAGGACGATGATGACGATCGCCGTCCACACCACGCCCATCGGCGCACACCTCCCTCTCGCCTGGCGCAACCTCCCCGCATCGTCCGCCCGAGCGCCGGAATGCGCCTCGTGGCGGGGGTACCCGAGGTCTCCCCGCGACCCACCCGCCTCACGGGACCGATTCCGACCCCAAACTATTACACCTGTGCTAGTTTGAGCGGTGTGGTGCGAACGATCGATTCCGAGGCCAGGCGCCGGGTGCTGGCCGATGCCGTCTGGCGCCTCATCCGGCAGGGCGGGCTGGAGGCGGCCTCGGTGCGCGCGGTCGCCGCCGAGACCGGCCTGTCGGCCGGCTCGGTGCGGCACTTCTTCGCCACGCAGGACGAGCTGCACGTGTTCGCCATGGAGGAGCTGCTGCGCCGGATGACCGCGCGGGTCGAGGACACCCTGGGCGCCGACGCGGCGGAGGGCCCGGCGAGCCCGGCGCGCGCCCGCGCCCGCGTGCGGGCGGCGCTGCTCGACCTGCTGCCCACGACCGCCGAGAGCGCGGCGGACTTCCACGCGCACCTCCAGTTCATCGTGAAGGCCGTCGTCCACCGGCCGCTGGAGCCCACCGCGCGCCGGGTCCACGAGGAGTTGCAGCGGTTCTACGAGCGGTGCCTGGACCACCTGGTGCTGACCGGAGCCGCCCGGGCCGACCTCGACCCGACGGCCGCGGCCGGGGAACTGGCCGTGGTCATGGACGGCTTGGTGCTGCGACGGCTGACCGCACCGGAGCTGCTGGGAGTCGAGCGGATGTTCGACGTCCTCGACGGGCACCTGCGCGGGCTCGCACCCGCCCGGGAGGCGTCGTGATCGTCGCGATCCTCGCGGCGGAAGCCGCGTTCTGGGTGTTCCTGCTCGGCGGGCTGGGCCTGCGGTACCTCGCCGGGACCCGGCGGGCCGGCTCCGCCGTGCTGGCCGTGGTCCCGCTCGCGGACCTCGCGCTGGTCGCCCTGGTCGGCATCGACGTCGTGCGCGGGGCGGAGCCGACCCGCGCGCACGCGTTCGCGGTGGTGTACCTGGGCGTCACGGTCGCCTTCGGGCGCCCGCTCGTCCGCGGGGTGGACGCGTGGTTCCGGTACCGCTTCGCCGGCGGCCCGCGGCCGTCCAAGCCCGCCAAGGGCTCGACCGCCGAGGTCCGGGCGCTCTGGCACGAGTGGTTCCGCCTGGTGGCCGCCGCCGCCACCGCTGCCGCCGGCCTGCTGGTGCTGATCGCGCTGGAGGGCCGGCCCCTGCCGCCCACCATCGAGGCCGCCGCCACGCACCCGTGCTGGGCCGTGCTCCTGCTGCTGGCGATCGTCACCGCGGTCTGGTTCCTCGCCGGTCCCGCGTTCGCCGGACGCGGTGATCCCGCCCTCGACGAGCCCCGCGACGAGCGGAGCACCGGTGACCTCCCGATGTGCCGGGTCCCGCCGGGGTGAGCGATGCCGTCGGCGACGGAGCCGGGTGCGTGGCGCCGTCCGGCCGCAGCACCGCCGCGACCGGAGGTCCGTTCGACGATCGGGTGGCCGCTGGTTCCGCTCCGCGATGCTGCTCTCCACCGTCATGCGCGACCCGACGAGGAGCCGGCCTGGCCGACCGGCGCGGCCAGCCGGGAACCTCCTCGGCCTGCTCCGGCGAGACTCGCGCGGGTCGCCGCGTGGTGGCCGTTCGGGCACGGCGCCCGCCCCGACGGCCTCGTGCCGCCGTGGAAGGCGGCGTGCCGCACCGGGTTTCGGTTGGATGGCAGCGCAGGACACTCCGAGCTGAAAGGAATCCCCTCATGCGCAGCACCATCGAGCGCTGGACCGCACGTGGTGTCGCCGGTGCGCTGGCCGTGGGCACCACCCTGGCGCTGGCCCCGCTCGGCGCCGCCCACGCGGCCGTTCCGCACCAGTTCACCCTGTGCTCGGAAGGCGGCTACGCCTCCTGGGCGGAGTTCCCGGACCGCCACATGGCCACCACGGTCGTCCAGGCCGGCGACTGCGTCACGCTCTCGGTGCGCGGCACCGCTCCCGAGCCGGTGCTGATCAGGCAGGGCAACGGCGCGCTGATCGGGCCGGTCACCTACGACGGCCGGGCCGGGCTGAACGTCACCACCGTCCCGGGGCCGAGCTTCTACGTCCACTGATCGACCGGCGAGCGGCGGTGGGCACGCCGCCGCTCGCACCGGTCGGGGCCGGTCGCCGTTCATCCGAGGGATACCCCGGGGGCTTCGCCTGATTCGTTCCGTCTCCGCTCCGCCGCCGCAGACTCGTGGGGCAAGCACGCGAGTCCGCGGGCGGTCGGGACCGCCGCGGCCGACGGCGTTCGGAGGAAGCGGATGGCAGCCAGGGTCGAGCCGGGCACGACCACGTCCGAGCGGCGGACCGACCGGGTGCGGGTGTCGGTGTGGGCGGCCGACCCGATCACGCTGGTCGGTCTGACCGAGACGCTGGTGAGCAGCCTCGACGTGTTCGTGGCGCCGGACGATCAACCATCCGATGTGGACGTCCTGGTGTTCGCGACGGACCGGGTCACGCCCGCCGTGGTGGCCAGCATGCGGCGGACGGCCGCCGCGTCCACCGCTCCCGTCGTCCTGGTGACGCGGGAGCTCGACCACGAGCACCTGATGAGCGTGGTCGAGTGCCGGGTGGTGGCGGTGCTGCACCGGGAGGCGGCGAACGAGGAACGGCTGGTCGGCGCGGTCCGCGCGGCGGCGGCCGGTGGCGGTGTCCTGCCGCCCAACCTGCTCGGGGAGCTGCTGCGGCAGATGCAGGCGCTCCAGCAGGAGGTGCTGGCCCCGCGCGGCCTCAACTCCGCCGGGCTCACCTCGCGCGAGATCGACGTGGTCCGGCTGATGGCCGACGGGTGGGACACCGAGGAGATCGCGAACCGGCTCTGCTACTCGGAGCGCACCGTGAAGAACATCATCCACAACATGACCAACCGCCTGGAGGTGCGCAATCGTCCCCAACTGGTCGCCTACGCGATGCGCGCCGGGCTCATCTGAGCGCCTGCCGTGATCCCGCCCCTCCGGCGACCCGAAGCGGTGTTCACGAGGTTCCCGGCGCCCCAGCGAGGACGATTCTCGGCGGAGCAGGCCGGGAACCTCCGCGTGCTGCGGTCAGGAGCAGGTGCTGAGCCGGGGTGCGAGCTCGTGGCTGAGGGTGGCGGTGGTCAGCTCCGCGCGGGAGCGGTAGCCGGTGCGGTGGAAGAACCGGGTGAGCCGCGCCTCCACGCCCTTCTCGCTGGTGCCGACCACGGTGGCGACCTGCGAGTTGGTGAGCCCGTTGGCGATGAGCACGGCGAGCAGCCGTTCGTTCTCGGCCACGGTGGCGCCCCGCCCGGGGACGGTCACCTCCCGCTCCCGCATCAGCAGCCGCAGCCGGGCCCGGGGGACGAGGGCGTCGAGCTCGCCGTACAGGCCGTAGGCCTCCAGGAGCAGCTTCTCCTCGCCCAGCCCGCTCCACGCGACGGTGACGAGGGCTTGGGCGAGTTCCCAGGGGTGGCCCGCGCGCCTGCTGAGCTCGACCACCTCGTGCGCCGCCGCCCGGTCGCGGTGCAGCCCGACGTGGGCGAGCAACTGGTGGTGGCGGGGTTCGCCCGAGTGCTCGACGAGCCGGTCGATCCGCTCCACGCAGCGCCGCGCGGCCTCCGACGCGCCGGCGGTGAATTCCGCTTCGGCCAGCCACAGCCACAGCTCGGCGGTGCCGGCCACGACGCCGCGCTCGTCGGCCGCGGCGATGCCCTCCTCGACGAGCTGCCGCGCCCGGCGTTGCGCGCCCATCGCGCGTTCCAGCTCCGCCTCGGGCAGGGCCAGCAGGTGCGGCAGCACCAGGTGCCGCGAACGCGCGTCGGCGAGGACGGCGCGGGCTCGGTTGAGCTGCCCGCGCGCGACGAGGATCGTCGCCATCTCGCGGACCGCGGCGGTCCGGCCGGGCGCGCTGCCGTGCACGGCAGCGGTGGCCAGGCCGCGCCGGGCGTGGTCGAGGGCGCGGTCCCACCGCCCGGTGCCCGCGGCACCGATGGTGGCCGCGGCGGCGGTCTTGGGCCGGGAGTCGTCCTGGCCGGGCGAGAGCGCACGCAGCAGCACGCGACGCACGTCGGCGGCGGTGCCGCTCGTCGGCTCCGGTCCGGTCCCGGGTTCCTCGATGCCCAGCGGCGCGCCGGCCAGCCGGAGCACGAGCCTGCCGAGCGGGGACGTCGGGCGGGTGGCGGTGAGCTCGGCGTGCGCCTCGGGCCACCGGTCCAGCAGGCACAACGCGACCGCGCGGGCCACCGGGTCCGGCTCGGGCGAGGCGAGGAACTCGTGCAGCGCGTCCGGGCCGGAGCCCGCCAGCGCCACCACGTGCACGAGCAGCAGTTCCTGCCGCACCTCGGGCGGGAGCCGGTCGAGGTGGTCGCGCAGCACCAGCCCGGTGGAGCCGGCGGCGGAGGTGAAGCGCTGGAGCAGCGCGCAGGTGGTGGCGTGCCGGTGCAGCGCGGCGGCCCGCCGGTCGGGGTCGGTGCTCAACTCGGCGGCCGTCCGCAGCCACCGGTCGGCGAGGTCGGGGCGCCGGGTGGCGACCTCGGTGCCGCGCGCCAGCAGCTCGGCCGCCGCGCGGTCGCGGTCCACCAGCCCGCCCGCGTCGGCCAGCCGCTCCCCGAGCCGGTCGCCGTCCGGGTAGGACGCGGCGCCGGACCACACCGCGCGCACGGCGAGCTGCGCGGTGCGGGACCGCTCGTACGGGCCCAGGCAGGCGGTGAGCAGGGTCGCCAGCATCGGCACCCGGAAGCGGTTCGACCCGGGCAGCAGCACGCCGCTCGCCCGCAGCTCCGCCAGCGCCTCGTGCACCCGGACCGGGGGAGGCCGGTGGATTCGGCGATCAACCCGGGGACGTCGCCGCGCAGCGGTCCCAGCAGCGCCAGAGCTTTGACCACCGACCAGCTCGGCGAGTCGGGACCACCGAACGCCGCGAACAGTGGATGGGTCAGCGGCATCCGGGGAATCCGCTGCTCGACCAGGTGGGCGTGGTGGTCGACCACGCGCAGGCAGCCGGTCCGCGCGTACCCGTCGACGGCGGCGCGCATGACGGCGGGCAGCCCCCGGCTCTGCTCGCGCAGCGCGGCGGCCGTGCCCGGCGCGGGCAGCGCCCGCAGCAGGTCGGTGAGCATCCGCTCGACGTCCGCCGTGCCCAGCGGGCGCAGCCGCTCCTCGTGCAGCAGGCCGCGCGCCCGCAGGGCAGCCGCGGCGGCGCCGTGCTCCTCGGACGGAGTCCGGAACGAGCAGACGAAGGTGACCTGGGAACCGGCCAGCGCGGCCACCGGACCGGCCAGCGCGGCGAGCGCCTCGGGCACGATGCGGTGGGCGTCGTCCAGCAGGACCACGACCGGCTCGCGTCGCGCGGCCAGCGCGGTGAGCGACCGCCCTGCCCCGCCGGGTCCGCGCACGCCGGGCAGGCCGAGTTCGTCGCCGATCCGGGAGACCAGGTGGGCGGCGTCCGGCTCGTCCCGGACGACCGGGACCTCCGCGGTGGTCACGCCGCTCGCGGTGAGCTCGGCGCGCACCCGCGCCAGCACGAGGCTGCGGCCGATGCCGCCGGGGCCGGTGACCGCGACGACCGGGGTGTCCGAGCGGCAGGCGTCGAGCACCCGGGCGATGACCTCCGCGCGTCCACGAGGGTGCGGCGTGACCCCGCGTTCGGGGCGCGCGGGCGATGACGGGAGCGGGTGCTTCGAGTTGACCACGACCGCGAGTATTCCCGGCCGCCGCGGTGCCTTCAGCGGCCGGGACATGAGGAAATCCTTACGCAATTCTGAACCGCTGACCTGCGGGTTCGGAGTTGTTGCGCAGTTCTTAAATGCTCCGGTCGAGCTCCTTGCACCACGGGTTTTCCCGGCCGCTCCGGAGCTACCGTGCCTCCCGGCGGACGAGGACCGGTGGCACCGCGCGGTGCCGGGGGAGGGGAGCATGGGACGCGAACAGGTGGCGGTCGAAGGCCGGGACGGGGTGCTGGCGGCGCTGCGCGACGCCCCGCGCGCCGGTGCCGGCCGCGGTCGGCTGGTCGTCCTGCGCGGTCCCGCCGGAATCGGCAAGACGCGGCTGATGGAGGCCGTGGCCAAGCGCTGGCGCGGCGACGGCACGCGGGTGATCGACGTGCGCTTCGGCGGCTCCGCCGCGGGGCGGAGCGGATTCGGCGCCGTCCTCGACGCGCTGCGCCGCGACTTCACCCTGCTCGGCGAGCCCGCCCTGGTCGACCGCATCGGAGCGCTGAGCCGGCTGTGCGCGTGCGACGGCGTCCCGGGCTGGTCGTCGCACGCCGTGGCCGAGTGCAGCGAGGTGTTCGACCGGATCGGTGCGCTCGGACCGACCGCCGTGCTCGTCGACGACGCGACGGCCGTCGCCGATCCCCTCCTGCCGCTGCTGGCCGCCCGCCGCCCCGGCTGCCTGGTGCTGACCTCGGTCCGGGAGGAGGCCGCGCCCACGGCGGCGGCGTCCGAGCTGTTCGCCCTGGCCGACGACGTGCTCGACCTGGAACCGCTGACCGGCGAGGACATCGCCGCGGTGACCGGGGACGAGCTGGACGGCGGCGTCCACCGGGCGCTGCGCGCGGCCCTGGGCCCGCTCTACGGCAACCCGGGCGCGGTGCTGGCCACGGTGGCCCGGCTGCGGGAGCGCGGTCGGCTGACCGGCGCGGGCGACCGGCTGGTGCTGGCCGACCCGACCGAGGCCATCGCGTTGCCCGGCGAGCACCACCTGCCGCGCCGAGTCCGCGAGCTCGGCGACCTCGGAGCGCGGATGCTCGCGAGCGCCGCCGCCCTCGGCGGGCTCGGCGTCGAGGAGCTGCCGCTGGTGGCCGAGGCGCTCGGCGAGGACCTCCTCGCGTGCGGTCGCACCGTGGACCGGCTCGTCGAGCTCGGCGCGCTGACCGGTGAGACCTGGGACCGCGTGGTGTGCCTGTGCCCGGCGCTGGCCGCCTGGGCAGCAGCCGAGGACCCCGCCGCGGTGCGCCGGCTGCGCGCCGCGCGGATGACCGGTGCCCGGACGTTCGCCCCCGGAGCCGCGCGCCCGGTGGTGCGCGACGACGCGGCGTCGGCCCCGACCCTGTCGCGCACCGAGTCCCGCATCGTCGAGCTGGTCAGCGACGGGCTGACCAACCGGCGGATCGGTTCGGAGCTCAATCTGAGCGAGAAGACCGTGGAGGGCTACCTGACCAGGCTGTTCGCCCGGACCGGGTGCCGGTCGCGGGTGGAGCTGGTGGCGGCGAACCTGCGCGGGAGCCTCGACCCCGGTACCGCTCACGGGTTCGCCGCGTGACCACGGCAGTGCCCGCGCCGCACCACCCCGGATCGCCAGACCCCGTCCCCACTCCCGCGCAGCGCCTCGTGCTGGTCGTGCAGGACGAGCCCACCGTCGCCGAGGTGATCAGCGACTACCTTCGGGCGGCGGGGTACCTGGTGGTCGTCGCCGCCGACGGCGGCACCGGGCTGGAGCTGGTCAGCAGGCTCGCACCGGACCTGGTGGTGCTCGACACGTCCCTGCCCGGGCTCGTCCTCGACCGGTTCCACGCCGACCTGCGCGCGGACAGCGGGCCGCTGCTGCTCACCCTGACCGGGCCCGCCCCGGACGACGCGCCTCGGCGGTTCAGCCCGCGCGAACTGGTGGCGCGGGTACGCCGTGTCCTGCTGGACGACGGCGTCGCGGTCGAACCCGGCAACCCGGTGCTGGTCGTCGGGGACCTGGTGGCCAACCGGGACACCCGCCTGGTCAGCAAGTCCGGGCGGGAACTGGTGCTGACCGACCGCGAGTTCGAGCTGCTGTGCTTCCTGATGCAGCACCCGGGCCGGACCTGGCGCAAGGACGAGCTGGCGCGCGGCGCGTGGGAGGGGGAGGACACCGCCGCGGTGCTGCGCACCGTGCGCCGGCTGCGGGAGCTCGTCGAGGACGACCCGTCCCGGCCGCGACGGCTGGTCACCGTGTGGGGCGTCGGCTACCGCTTCGAACCCGATGACCGTTGAGGTGGCGGCCGGTACGGTGGGCACGGCCGCCTCAGTACCCGAAATTCTGGGTCCACCAGGGGAGTTTGCCGCCGTCGATGTGCAGGCCGACGCCGATGGTCCGGAACTCGCCGTTGAGGATGTTGGCGCGGTGCGGGATGCTCTGCATCCAGGCGCGCACCACGCTCGCCGGGGTTTCCTGGCCGACGGCGATGTTCTCCCCACCGGGGTCCTCGAAGCCCTCGGCCAGCATCCGCTCGAACGGCGAGGGTCCCCGGAGCCCCTGGTGCTGGAAGTAGTTCCGCCGCGCCATGTCGGCGCTGTGCCCGCGCGCCGCCCGGCGCAGCCGCTCGTCGACCTCCAGCCTGCCGAGGCCGCGTCGGGCCCGTTCGACGTTGACCAGCGATACCACCTTGTCCTCGGTCCGGGATCGCACCGCGTCCCGGCTCGCCCCGAGCGCCATCGGACGCCGACACCTCCCATTCTGAATGGCAGGTTTCCCTTATATCCCGAAATTGTTCCGGCGCGGCCGACGGCGGGTGCGAAAGTGCCCGTTCGGGCAGCTGTGCGCGGCCTTCGGGCACGGCTGATGCCGCTCGGGTGCGGGCGGGGAGAGCGTGCGACGAGACTGGCGGGTGCCCGCGCACGCGCGCCGGTGCGCCGGTGAAGTGGTGCGCGGCGAGCAGATTGGGAGGAATTCCACATGACAGGGCAGCAGCCAGTTCAGACAGCCAGCGCGGGAATGCAGCAGGCCGCGCAGCGATTCGACAGCACCGCGGGCGAGTTCAACCGGGACCTGCAGAACGTCATGTCCACAATCTCGACCTTGCGGTCGACTTGGACCGGCGAAGCCAGCGTGGCGTTCAACCGGGCGATGGACGACTGGGGCAGGGCTTTCAACGTCATCATCGCGTCGCTGAACGATCTGAGCACCAATATGGTGGGCAACAGGAGCAGCTACGAATCCACGGAGGCCGACAACGTCGGTGCCGCGGGTTCCGCCGGGAACACTATTCCGTCGCTGCCCGGGGTGTGAGCGGCTTCTTTCTCCACCGACGTACGGATTGATGAGGAGAGCACATGTCCGACTACGGGGTAAACTTCAGCGCCGCCATGGCGGCCAGCGCGGATCTGAACGCGATCAGCGGCACGGTGCGCTCGAGGCTCGACAGCTTGATCGCGGATGTCGACAAGAGCACCGCCGACTGGACCGGTGATGCGAAGGCGCATTACTCCGAGGCCAAGTTGCTGTGGAGCCAGCAGACCGACCAGATGAGGACTGCCTTGCAGCAGGCGCAGCAGATCCTCAACCAGATCATCGACCGGTACCAGCAGACCGAGAGGAGCAACTCGTCGGTCTGGCAGGGCTGAGGCCGGAGCCGTCCTCGAGGTGATGACCGGCCGTCGGGGGTGGCGCCCCGAGCCCTCCCGACGGCCCTCGCCGCGGACTGGACCAGGCCCGGTGCCGATCGGTTTCGGAAATTGCGATGCGGCTCGGCCGCCGGGGTGACCCCGGCTTTCCCGACCGTCCCCACCGCGGCCATCGGGGCCGCTTCCTGGAAACGAGCGCGTGGAGGATGTCATGAGCGACAAGACGGGGATCGACTACTGGCTCGAAAGCGACATGTGGGAGGACACCGAGTACGCCGATTGGAACAAGATCGACTCCTTCGTCGAAGAAGGAATTCTGACGGAGGAAGATCGGGACCTCATCCAAGCGCGAGGTAGCGCCGCCGCCGCGGGACATATCGACAGTCCGGATGAGACGGAAGGTAGCTGGTCGAAGTACCTCGATGCCAAGGAAGAGTACAAGGACGACCCGAGGTTCGGGGACAACGGCACTGCCGACGACCTGCCCAAGCCCGACGGGTACGAGGAAGGTCCGAAGGGCGACAGTTACGTCGAGGACTCGGGCCTGGAGTACCCCGGGGACAGCAAGCCACCGGAGGTCGGGGACGGCCCGAAGCCCCCGAACTACGGCGGCGAGGAGGGCGACGGCCAGCAGGTCGTGGTGAGCACCGAGGCGATTCGACGCTTCATCGGCACCGTGGGAGAACTCAGCGGGATGCTCGACCCGGCCAAGGGCTACATCGGTGACATCGACGTCAAGCCGGGGGCTTTCGGTGCGGCGTACGCCTTGCGGGACCGGGTCATGGGGCAGGGCAAGGATTCGGTCGGGCTCCAGCCGACCATCCTGAGCTTCCTGGAGGACATCACGCTCGGGATGAAGCACCTGGAGGACGACCTGTTCAAGGTGCTCAAGAACTACGAGGACGCCGAGGAGCTCAACAAGGCCAATGCGGCCGATGTCGAAGGTCTCATGGTGAATTCCACCGCCAGGCTCGGCGGCTCGCCGGGCGCCTGAGGTCGGCGGTGGAGGCGCTCGCGAGGTGCGCAGGCGGACCGGCGCCCGTGCACCGAGCGGCGCCGCGGCGCGGCCGCTCGCCTGCCGCCGGGGCGGCGCGTTCCGGCGTCGCGGCGGAGCTTTTTCGAAGTGGTGCGCCGGGGCCTCCCGAGGGCGGGGCCGGGCCGGTGCGACGAGGTGACCAAGGGCGGTAGGAGCGGGACGTGGCCGACGATCAGAGCGAACACGAGAAGACGTACGGCTCGGAGGACGGCAACACCAAGACCATCGAGGGCGATGACCTCACCGTCGTCGGCAATGCCGACGGGCAAGCTCCCGAAGGTGGGACGAACGACTTCAGCGGGTGGGACTGGAAGCAGATCAAGGCCGCGTTGTTCGGTGCCGCGGCCATCTCCGGGAGCGCGGACGTCAATCCGCTCGACATCGTCGACCCGATGACCCTGGAGCAGGCGGCCAACAACTTCGACCACGCCCAGCAGACCCTTGCGGTCGTCGCGCGGAGCCTCCGCGACCACGCCCAGGCCACCGCGGGACCGGAGGGCGCGTGGAAGGGCGAAGCCGCGAACGCCTTCCTGGCCAGGATGGAGACGCTCGCCAACACCATCGAGTCGTACGCCCTGATGCTCAGCGAGGGCGCCAGCGGGTCCGACAGCCCCTCGATCGGCACCACGCTCCGGCACAACGCCAACTTCCTCGCCTGGGGCCGGGAAGCGGTCGACAAGTACGACGCTTTCTACGCCGATCTCGCGCTGGATCGGGGCATTGCCGATACGTTCATGAGCGACGGCAAAGAACTGGTCATGGTGAGCAAGGACCCGGAAGTGGTCGAGGCCATGACCACCGCGATGCGCGATGTCATCGTCAAGGTCCAGGACAACTACACCTGGAGCGTGACCAACGACGGCCAGCCCTACATCCCCGACCCCGTCAAGCCGACCCCGGAGATCGACAAGCCGGGCGGGCCGGGTGACGGGCCGGGTGAAGGACCGCCGGAGCCGCCGCCGATCGAGGGGCCGCCGGATGGGCCGCCGGTCGGTGAGGGGCCGCCCGTGGGCGAGGGACCGCCGGTCGGTGAAGGACCGCCGGTGGGCGAGGGACCGCCGGTCGGCTCGCCGCCGCCGGTGGGCGAGGGGCCGCCGGTGGGAGACGGGCCGCCCGTGGGCTCGCCGCCGCCGGTGGGCGGTCCGGATACGACCACGAGCGCCGTCGACACACCTCCGCCGGTGACCAGCCCGCCCCCGGTGGACCCACCCGCGTCCATCGGTGGACCCGACGGCACCGGCACGCCGCCGCCGGTCGGCACGCCGCCGCCGGTCGGCGCGCCCCCGCCGGTCGGCGCACCTCCGCCGGTCGGCGGAGGGAACCGCACGCCGCCGCCGGTCGGCGGTGGGAACCGGGAGCGGCCCGGCGACGTGCCGCCGGTGACGACCCCGCCGCCCGTCCCGGAGGTCCCGGGGCCGAGCGGTGGCGGGTTGGGCGACCTGCCCCCGGTGGGCAGCGCGCCGCCGGTCGGCAGCCCGCCGCCGGTGGGTGACGCGCCGCCGGTGGGTAGCCCGCCGCCGGTCGGCGAGACGCCGCCGGTGGGAACGCCGCCCCGGTGGCCCCGCCGGAGCAGTGGTCGCCCGGTGCGGACGGGCCCCAGACGCCCGGCGGCAACTCCCGCGGTGGGATGCCGATGATGCCGCCGCCGATGATGCCGCCGGGTGCCGGTGGCCAGGGCGGTGGTGCGGAGCGCTCGGATTCGTCGGGTCTGCTCGACGCCGGGAACGGTCCGTGGGAGTCCCTCGGTTCCGGACCGGCCGTGGGCGATCCGGCGGCCCCGGGCGGTGCTCTGCCGGGCGTCCCGGATGCGCCGCCGGTCGGCGAGACGCCGCCGGTGGGAACCCCGCCCGAGGTGTCCTCGCCGGAGGAGTGGTCGCCCGGTGCGGAGACGCCGCAGGGTTCCGAGCACGGCGGTCGCGGGATGCCGATGATGCCGCCGCCGATGATGCCGCCGGGTGCCGGTGGCCAGGGCGGTGGTGCGGAGCGCTCGGATTCGTCGGGTCTGCTCGACGCCGGGAACGAGCCGTGGGAATCCGTCGGCTCCGGGCCCGTCGTGGGCGATCCGGAAGCCCCGGCGGGTGCCCTGCCGGGCGGTCCGGGTCTGGACGCGCCGCCGGCCGCCCCGGTGGAGACGCCGCCGGTGGAGGCCCCGCCGGTGGAGGCACCGGTCGCCGAGGAACCTCCGGCGGAGACGCCGGTGGCCGCCGGCCCGCAGCAGGTCGGGCCCGGGATGCCGATGATGCCGCCGCCGATGGTGCCGCCGGGTGCCGGTGGCCAGGGCGGTGGTGCGGAGCGCTCGGATTCGTCGGGTCTGCTCGACGCCGGGAACGAGCCGTGGGAATCCGTCGGCTCCGGGCCCGTCGTGGGCGATCCGGAAGCCCCGGCGGGTGCCCTGCCGGGCGGTCCGGGTCTGGACGCGCCGCCGGCCGCCCCGGTGGAGACGCCGCCGGTGGAGGCCCCGCCGGTGGAGCCCCCGGCCGCCGAGGTGCCCGATCCGGGAGGGAGCTGGGTCCACCTCACACCGCCGCCGGTGGTGCCGCCGGTGGCCGGTGCGCCCGAGCGCTCGGACGCCTCGGGCCTGCTCGACGCCGGTGCTGAGCCGTGGGCCGGCTCCGCTCCGGCCGCAGGGGATCCGGTGGTGCCGGGCGGCGAGGTCCCGCCGGAACGTGCCGGGGTGGCGGACGGCCCGGCGCCGATGCCCGGTGTCGTGCCGGTCGTGCCCCCGGTGCTGCCTCCGGTCGGCGGCCCCGGCACGCCCGGGGACCGGCGACCGGACCCGGCCGCCGGTCCGCCGTCGGAAGCCGCGGCACCCGAACCCGCGCCGTCGGAAGCCGCGGCACCGGAAGCCGCGGCACCCGAACCCGCGGTGCCCGAACCGGAGGCGCCCGAGCCGGAGTGGGCACCGGACCAGGTCCCGGTGGTCCGGGAGGACGAGTCCACCAAGGACACCACGGCCTGGGACGCCCCCGGCGTGCTGCCCTGGCTGGTGCCGTTCCCGGTGGGCGGCTCCGCCGAGCGCAAGCGGGAGGAGCCGGCTCCGGACCACGCGCTGCGGGACACCGCCCCGTGGGAACCGGAGGACTCCGGCTTCGCCACGTGGCGGCGCGCCAACCTCGCCGAGGGTGAGCGGATCGAGCCGGAGGCATCGCCGGTGCGGTGCGGCGGGCCGAACTACACCCGCGAGCAGCTCGCGGCGATGCGCGCCGAGCAGGAGGCCGAGGCCAAGGCGGAAGCCGAGGCCGAAGAGGAGGAAGAGGAGGAGAAGGAGCGCACCAGCTCGGATCTGCTCGTGAGGGATACCTCTGCGTGGGGCGGACGGACCTCCGCGCCGCCTCCCGGCGTGCTGGGATGAGGCCGTTTCCCGGGTCGAGCGACACGAGCGAGGCACAACCATGAGCACCATCACGGTGAAGCGGCCCCCGCGGGCCGCCGGGCCGGAGATGCCGGAGGGCGTGGTCGAGCTGCAGGAGCCTCCGGTGATGGAGGAACCGGCAACGCTCGACTTCCGCTCCATGGCGATGATCCTGCCGATGGGCATGGGCTCCATGGCGATGATCATGATGGTCTCGTCGCGGGGCGGCTCGTCGATGATGTACCTCATGGGCGGGGCCATGGCCTGCGCGATGGTGGTCATGATCATCATCCAGATGACCCGCAACGCCGCCGACCGCAAGCGGAAGATGGCCTCGGAGCGCCGGGACTTCCTGCGCTACATCGCCCAGTTGCGGGAGAAGGCCCGGGAGTCCGCCGACCAGCAGCGCCGGGCCGTGGTGTGGAACAACCCGGAGCCGTCCTGGTTGTGGTCGATCGCCGCCGGTCCCCGGCTGTGGGAGCGGCGGGCCAACCAGGACGACTTCGGCCGGGCCCGGATCGGCCTGGGTACCCAGGCCGCAGCGGTGGAGTACACGGCGCCGTCGACCAAGCCGATCGAGGACCTGGAACCGCTCGCGGCGGTCTCGCTGCGGCGGTTCCAGGAGGCCTACGGCACGGTGTCGGGCATCCCGATGTCGGTGGGGCTGCGCAGCTTCACCAGCGTGGAGTTCGCCGGGGCCCAAGAGCCCGCGGTCGACCTGGTCCGCTCGATCCTCGGTCAGCTCGTCACCTTCCACTCGCCGGACGAGCTGCGGGTCGCGGTGCTGACCGGGGAGCCCAGCCTGCCCGAGTGGGACTGGGTCAAGTGGCTGCCGCACAACGCCCACCCCGACGCGCACGACGCGGCCGGACCGCTGCGGCTGCTGGCCAGCGACCACGACGAGCTGATGGACGTGCTCGGCGCGGACATCACCGACCGGCCCGACCACGACCCGAGCAGCCGCCCGGGCACCGTCGAGCCGCTCGTCGTGGTGGTGGCGCACTCGGTCGAGATCCCGGAGTCCTCGCGATTCCTCGACAACGGGCTGCGCAACGTGGTGCTGCTGGACCTGACCGGGCGGATGCCCGGCGGGCCCAAGGTGCTCCGATTGACCGTCGAGGACGGCGAGGTGAGCTTCCCGGTGGGGGAGACCACCGGGGCCGCCCGGTGCGACGGGCTCAGCCGGGTGCAGGCCGAGGCGCTGGCCCGGTCGATGGCGCCCAAGCGCACCAGCGGCTCGGTGGACGTGGTGGACCAGCCGCTGGAGAGCGACTTCGAGCTCACCACGCTGCTGGGCATCCGCGACGCGCGCACCTTCGACGTGCCCGCGCAGTGGCGGCCCCGGGCCGTGCAGCGCTCCCGGTTGCAGGTGCCGATCGGGGTGACCACCGACGGCGAGGTCGTCGAGCTGGACCTGAAGGAACCAGCCCAGGGCGGGATGGGCCCGCACGGCATGCTGATCGGCGCCACCGGCTCCGGCAAGAGCGAGCTGCTGCGCACCCTGGTGACCGGACTCGCGGCCACCCACTCCTCGGAGATCCTCAACCTGGTGCTGGTCGACTTCAAGGGCGGCGCCACGTTCCTGGGCATGGACAAGCTGCCGCACACTTCGGCGGTGATCACCAACCTGGCCGACGAGCTGACCTTGGTCGACCGGATGCAGGACGCGCTCAACGGCGAGCTGGTGCGCCGCCAGGAACTGCTGCGGGCCAGCGGCTACTCCTCGTCGTTCGAGTACGAGAAGGCCCGCGCCGGGGGCGCGCAGCTCGTGCCGTTCCCGGACCTGCTGCTGGTGGTCGACGAGTTCAGCGAGCTGCTGGCCAGCAAGTCCGAGTTCATGGACCTGTTCGTCTCCATCGGGCGGCTCGGCCGCAGCCTCGGCGTGCACCTGCTGCTGGCCTCCCAGCGGCTGGACGAGGGTCGCATCCACCGCGTCGAAGGGCACCTGTCGTACCGGATCGCGCTGCGCACGTTCTCCTCGATGGAGTCCCGCGCGGTCATCGGCCAGACCAAGGCCTACGAGCTCCCGTCGGAACCCGGCAACGGCTACCTCAAGATCGACACCAGCACGCTGGTGCGGTTCAAGGGCGCCTACGTCTCGGGGCCGTGCCCGGAGCGCGAGGGCTCGGCGCCGGTCACGGCCGAGGCGCGGGCGTTCTCCGAGGTCGTCGCCTTCCGCTCACAGCCGTACCCGAGCCTGCACCAGATCCGGGAGATCGCGGCGGAGCAGGCCCAGGAGGAGCCCGTGCCGAGCGCGGAGCCGGAGTCCGGTGAGGACGCGCCGTCGCTCGTCGAGGTCCTCATCGACCGGCTCCAGGGCGCCGGGCCGCCCGCCCGGCAGATCTGGCTGCCGCCGCTGTCCGAGGCGCCGAGCCTGGACGGCCTGCTGCCGAGCGTGGTGCCCGACCCGGAGCGCGGGATGTCGGCGAACCCGCGACGCGACCAGCACCCGCTGCGCATCCCGGTCGGCGTCATCGACCGGCCCTACGACCAGCTCCGGGAGCTGATGGTCGCGGACCTGTCCGGTTCGGAGGGGCACGTGGGCGTCGCGGGCGCGCCGCAGACCGGCAAGTCCACACTGCTGCGCACCCTGCTGCTCGGCTTGGCGCTGCACAACACCCCGGAAGAGGTGCAGTTCTACTGCCTGGACTTCGGCGGTGGCGGCCTGATGTCGATCTCCGGACTGCCGCACGTGGGCACGGTGGCCACCCGGATGGAACGCGACCGGGTGGTGCGCACCGTCGCCGAGCTGATGCAGTTGCTGGAGCGCCGGGAGGCGTTGTTCGCCGAGCGCGGCTTCGAGTCGATCGGGGCGTACCTGAAGGCCCGGGAGCGCGGCGAGGTCGACGACCCGTACGGGCACGTGTTCCTCGTGGTGGACGGCTGGTTCACGGTCAAGCAGGACTTCTCCGACCTGGAGGAGCGGTTCGGCGAGCTCGCCTCCCGCGGCCTGTCCTTCGGCATCCACCTGGTGGTCGCGGCGACCCGGTGGTCGGAGATCCGCACCTGGCTGCGCGACCTGCTGGGCACCAAGTTCGAACTGCGCCTCGGTGACTCGATGGAGTCCGAGATCGGCCACCGCAAGGCCGCGACGGTGCCGAACCAGGTCGGGCGCGGGATGACCGCGGACGGCCACCACTTCCTCACCGCGCTGCCCCGCCTGGACGGCAGCTCCGAGGCGGGCGACGTCTCGGAGGCGACCAAGACGGTCGCCGAGGAGATGCGCGCGTTCTGGCCGGGGCGCACCGCGCCACCGGTGCGGATGCTGCCGACCAGGCTGCTCGCCGCGGACCTGCCCGCGCCGCAGCAGCAGTTCCGGATGGCCCTGGGGCACGACGAGCAGCGGTTGCAGCCGGTGTGGCACGACTTCTTCACCCACCCGCACCTCATGGTCCTGGGCGACAGCGCCACCGGGAAGACCAACCTGCTGCGCCTGGCGCTGCGCTCGATCCGGCAGCGCTACGGCCCGGACGAGGCCAAGATCGTGCTCGGCGACGCCCAGCGCGACCTCGACCGGGAGGTCCCCGCCGAGTACAACGTCGGTTTCGGCTTCACCCCCGACGGGATGCACGAGCTGGCCGGGCAGACGGTGTCCTCGCTGACCAAGCGGTTGCCGGGCCAGGACATCTCCTCGGAGCGGATGCGCAAGCGGGACTGGTGGACGGGCCCGGAGCTGTTCCTGGTGGTCGACGATTACGAGCTGCTCAACGGCTCGATGGGCTCGGTGCTGGACCCGCTGCTGCCGATGCTCCCGCAGGGCGTCCACATCGGACTGCACCTGGTGATCGCGCGGAGCACCTCCGGCGCGATGCGGGCGATGGCGGACCCGGTGCTGCGTCGGCTCTGGGAGCTCGGCACCCCGGCGCTGCTGCTGTCCTACCCCAAGGAGGAGGGCAAGTTCCTCGGGGAGGCCGCCCCTCGAACGCTGCCTCCCGGCCGCGCCCAGCTCGTCACCCGGCGCGGCATCCAGCTCATCCAGACCGGCCTGGTCGAGGGAGATCCCGCGCTGGTCCCCCAGGCGGCGAACGCGAACGCGAAGGAGAACCGATGACCAGCGCCAGGGTCGCGGAGCTGTGCCGCATCACCGTGCACGGCCCGGACGGCAGGGCCGACCTGGCGGTGCCGGTGTCCACCCCGGTGGCCGACCTGATGCCGGTGCTGCTCAGCCACACCAAGCGCCAGCCCACCGACGACGATCCGGGCTCCTGGGTGCTGCAACGGCTCGGTGAGCAGCCGCTGGACCAGGACGGAACCCCGGAGACGCTGGACTGGCTGGAGGGCGAGCAGCTCCACCTGCGCCCGGCCGCCGACCCGCTGCCGCAGCTCGACTACGACGACGTCGCCGACGGGATCGCCACCCACGTCGAGGACCGCCCGGACCGGTGGAAGCCCGAGTACGGCGCGCCGCTGTTCCGGGCGCTGTCGGGCGCGGTCGCCGCGGTCGTCGCACTGGTCCTGCTCGGCCCGGGACCGACCGGGCTGCACGGCGGGTTCGCCGCCGGGCTCGGGGTCCTGCTGGCCGCCGCCACGGCGCCCCTGGCGAAGAAGGTCAAGGACGTCGCGATGATCCGGCTCACCGGGCTGGGCGGGGTCGCCTTCGCCGGGATCGCCGGGCTGATCGCCGCCGACGGGGCCGCCGGGATCGCGGTCCCCACCGTGCCCGGCCTGCTGGTGGGCACCGGGAGCGCGGCGCTGGCCGCCGCGGTGGTGCTGGTGCTGCACCGCTTCGCCGACCGGCGGATCCCGTTCACCCCGTTCCTGGCCGCGCTGCTGCTGGCCGTCGCGGTGCACGGCGCGGTGTGGACGGCGGTGGGCTTCGGGCTGACCCCGGGCCAGACCGCCGGGATCGCCGCCACCTTCGTGTTCGGCATCGTGGTGTTCGCGCCCAAGGTGACCATCCGGGCGGCCTTCCTGCGCGGACCGCAGCTCCCGCGCAACGCCAAGGACCTCCAGGAGGACATCGACCCCGCCGGTGCCGAGGAAGTGGCCGACCGCACGACCAACGCCGACCGCTACCTCAGCGCCGCCCTGGTCTGCGCCGCTGCCGTGCTCGTCGGGGCCTTCCCGCTGATCATGACCGAGACCGGCTGGGTCACCTGGACGCTGACCGGCGTGCTGGCGAGCGCGGTGCTGCTGCGCACCCGCGCGCTGCTCGGGATGTGGCAGCGGGTCTCGCTGGCGGTGGCCGGGACGGTCGGGCTGAGCCTGGTGGTGCTGCACTTCGCGCGGACGTTCACCCCGGGGTGGCGCGCGGTGCTGATCCTCGGCGTGCTGCTGGTGCTGGTGGGTCTGGTGCTGGCCGCGCTGCGCCCGCTGAACCGCCGGATGCTGCCGATCTGGGGCCACCTGGCCAACGTCTTCGACACCGTCACCGCCATCGCGGTGCTGCCGCTGCTGTTCCAGCTGCTCGGGCTCTACGCCTGGGCGCGCGGATTGGGCGGGTGAGCCGTGCAGACCCAGCGGGACCACGTCCACGCCTACCAGTTCCTGATGAACCGGATGAGCTCGGCGCTGGTGCTCGGCGATCCGGCCAGCGCGGAGGTCCCCGCCAAGCGGGCGAAGACGGGGCTGATCATCGGGCTGGTGCTCACCGTCCTGATCGGCGTCGGGTTCGGCGTCTACGGGATCTTCGTGCCCGGCGGCAACGAGAAGTGGAAGGCCCAAGGCGCGATCGTGGTGGAGAAGGAGACCGGCACCCGGTACGCCAACGTCGGCGGGGTGCTGCACCCGACGCTGAACTACGCCTCGGCGAAGCTGCTGCAAGGTCCGGGGTCCACCGTGGAATCGATCTCGCGGGCGTCCCTGGAAGGAGCCCCGCGCGGGGCGCCGATCGGCATCCCGGGTGCCCCGCAGACGCTGCCCCCGGCGGAGGCCCTGGTCGGTTCCCGCTGGCTGGTCTGCCTGCCGAGCGCCGGTGCGGACGGGGCGGTCAACCTCGACTTCGATCCGGCCGCCGCCTCGGTCGCGATGCCCGCGGGCACCTACCTGCCGGTGCGGTCGGTGGACGGCACCCAGTACCTGCTGTGGCAGGGGCGCAAGCACCGGATGGCGGACCCGTCGGTGGCGGTCGCCCTGGGCATGGCCAACGCCCGTCCGGCGACCGCACCGCAGTGGTGGCTCGACGTGGTGCCGGAGGGGCCGGTGCTCCAGGCGGCGCCGGTGGAGGGCGCGGGCACGACCGAGGTCGGCGGCACCGCGCACCCGGTGGGGCAGCTCTTCGAGCAGCCGGTCCCCGGCGCCGAGCCGCAGCGGTTCGTGCTGCTGCCGGACGGCCTCGCGCCGCTCAACCGCACCGAATTCGCGCTCCAGGCCGTGCGGCCCGGAGCCGCCGACCCGGTGGTGCTGGATGCCGCCGCGGTCGCCGCGGCACCCCGCTCGGCCGACCGCTCGCTGCTGGACCGGCTCCCCGACCTCGGTGGCGCCCGCCCGCACGTCGGCGGTGACGCGCTCTGCCTGCGGCAGGCCCCGGCCGGCGACCGGGTGCGCAGCGAGGTCGTGCTCGCCCCGCCTCGGCAGGCGAGCGCCCCGGGCGGCACGGTGCACGTGCCGCCGGGCTCCGGACTGGTGGTCGGGGCGGTGCCGCTCCCGGCCGGCCAGCGGGTGCCCGACCGCTACTTCATCACCGACCAGGGAACCAAGCACCTGATGCCGGATGACGAGTCGATCCGGTCCCTCGGCCTCGGCTCCGCCGCGGTGCGCCCGATCTCGAACGAGCTGCTCGCCACCCTGCCGACCGGTCCGGTGCTCAGCCGGGCGGCGGTGGGCGCGGGCGGGAAGGTGAGCTGATGCCCGCGCTGACCAGGCGTCGCCGCGACGAGCCCGACGTCCCGCTGATGAAGCAGACCGTGGGCAACGCCCTCGTGGTGTCCCCGGAGCGCCGGATGACCCCCGCGGCCCAGGAGATGGCGCTGGCGGTGGCCCCGGACACCGAGCACGACATGGTGGTCGTCGACCTGCCCGGCGACCTGCCGATCTCGGCGTGGGACTCGGTCGCCGCGCTGCTGCCCCGGCACCGGCGCGGGGTCCGGCTGGTGCTGGGCGGGCGTTCGCGGGAGGCCACCGCGCTGGCCGGGCAGTGGCTCTCCGAGCGCCTCGGCCGCACCGTGGTGGCCCCGGACGGCGTGATCTTCCGGGGGACCGGCGGGACGCTGTTCGTGCACTCCGGCAAGGGCAGCGGCTGGGTCCGGTTCCGGCCCGGCAAGGCGCCGGAGTGGGAAGCCAAGCGGTTCCCCCGGCCGATGTGGGACGCCAGCGTGGTCGAGTCGTGGCCGACCAGCTCGGTCGGCGTGGCCGAACCGATCCCCGGCGGGGTGTGGATCCACCCGGCGGTCCGGGACGCGCGCGCCGGCGGGCACTGGGAGCGGCTGACGCGCGGGATGCCGTGCCAGCCGGAGGTGCTCACCATCGTGCTCGGCTGCCCGGGCGCGCCCGCGCTTTCGCTCGACGACGTGGCGCGGTTCTGGCGCCGGCTGGACCCCGCGCTGCGGGACCGGGTGCGCTTCGTCCAGTACGGACCGGTGCACCTGCCCGAGGGCGACGCGCTCGGGCAGGCCCTCGCGGACCTGCTTTACACCAAGGTCGCCTGCTACACCGGGATGCCGGTCGGCTCGCCCCACGCGCCCGACGTGTACACCATGCTGCCGGACGGCGAGCTGGGCTGGCACTCCTTCGCCCGCGAGCTCGGGTACGCGCCCCGCGGCCACGCCGCGCACCAGGACGCTCCGGTGTTGCTCAGCCACCGCCCGCCGTTCACCGGCCTGGAGCAGATCGCCCCGGCGGTGTACTGGTACACCCCGGACGCGGTCCTGGAGGTCGTGCAGTCGGGGCTGTGGGTGCGTCCGCCGGAGGACGCGCAGAACGCCGACGCGGTGCGCGCCGAGCCGGGCAGCGCGGAGGTCAACGTGCTGTCCTACGACGCCGCCGACGAGCGCCGTGCCGCCCGGATGCGCCGGCTCGCCGAGGACGTGCTGGCCCGGCTGGACCCGGCCACCCGGGTCCGCTGCCGGATCGCGCCCGCCTCGGAGGCGGGCCGAGGGGCGGTGCGCGTCACCGCTCCGGCCGGGGGCGCGCTGGGCGCGGCCCACGCGCCGGCCAACGGCGCCCCGGTGACGGGGTCCGCCGCCCCCGCACCGGAGGCCGTCACCGACGTCTTCTCCCCGGTGGTCGACGCGCCCTCGGACGGGTTCGCCGCGAGCCCGGTGCCCGCGCCCGCCCCTCCGGCCCTCGACGTCCCGCCGCCCGCCGGATCCACCGCACCGCCGCGGCCCACCGCACCGCCGGAGCCCACCACGCCGCCCGCGTCGGGCGACGAACCCGCCTCGGCCATGCCGATCCGGCTGGAGAGCTCCCCGGTCCCCGACATCGGTGCCCCGGCGGAGCCGCCCGCCGCCCCCACCGAGTCCGCGCCCCCGGAGCCCACACCCCCGGAGCCCACACCCCCGGAACCCGCGCCCCCGGAGCCCCGGTCCGAACCGGAGAGCCGGCCGGAACCGGAGAGCCCCGAACCGGAGCCCGAGGTCGCCGCGGAGCGGCCCGCGCCTGCCCCGACGCCGCGCGCGCAGCCGGTGCCCCAGCCCGGGGCCTCGGCGCTGCTGCCCAGCACCGGCATCGCCGAGGAGCGCGCCTGGCTGCGCAAGGCGCTCAGCCGCGAGTTCGACGCCACCGCGCACTCGGTGTCCCGGGTCCTCAGCGAGCACCCGGGTTTCCAGGGGGACGCCCGGTCCTCGTCCGACGTGCTGACCGACACCGTGGCCGTGCGGCTGTACCTCCAGGCGCACGGCGCGGCGGTCGACGCCGCGCTGCGGACCGGTGCGAACGGCCCGCACGTGCCCTTCGCCCGCTGCGTGGTCTCCGGGCTGAGCAAGCTGCCCTCGCACCGGGGGGCCACGGTGTTCGCGGCCTCGCCCTCGCCGGAGCACTGGGAGCTCTACCGGAAGCGCGCGCTGGTCACCGAGTGGGGCTTCACCCACGCCCTGACCGAGCCCAGCGCGGAGCAGGAGGGCGAGGTCGACGTGCTGGTCTGGTCGATGACGGCCCGGCGCACCAAGCTGCTCGAACTCGACGGTGCCGATCGGGTGGACCACCGCGTGGTGTTCGTGCCGGGCACCAACTTCAAGGTCCTGGAGCTCGTCGAGCCGGGCGCCGAGGGGGAGCGGGGCCGGATCCTGCTCCGCGAGCTGGCGCACTCCGAGGTGGACGAGGAGGGCCGGGTGGCCGCGCGCGCCGCGCTGGACGAGCTGGCCGGGACCTCGTTGCGGCGCTGCGTGGAACGGTGGGCGGCGGCCCGCTCCAGCGGCGTCGTCGGCGAGGGGGCGCGCGCCCGGTTCGGCGTCCTGCCGGGGCTGGTGTAGGCGGACGTGCCGGTGCGGAGGACGAGGACAGCGCGACGAGGGGACGGTCGATGAACGGCGAAATGCTGGTGGTGGGGCAGGGCGGCGCCTTCGGGTCGATCGGTGCCGCGCTCGCGGCGGCCGAGGACGGCGCCACGATCAGCATCCGGCCCGGCCGGTACGAGGAGAACCTGGTCGTCGACCGCACGGTCAACCTCGTCGCCGAGGGCGGCGAGGGCACCGTCGAGGTGCGCGCCGCCGAGGGCAGCGTGCTGGTGGCCGACGGCGAGGGCGCCCAGTTGCGCGGGCTGGTGCTGATCGGCGACGACTCGCGGTACCCGGCGGTGGACGTGCGGCGCGGCGAGGTCGCCCTCGACGGCTGCCGCGTCGAGGGCGCCTCGTGGGCGGCCCTGCTGACCAGGGGCCGGGGTCGCTGGCCGCGCGCGGCTGCCGGGTGACCAGCAGCAGCGGCGCGGGCATCGTGATCACTTCCGCGGCGCCGAGCACGGTGGAGGACACCGAGGTCGTCGACGTCGCCTCCTCGGCGGCCGTGATCGGCGAGGACGGTGCGCTGACCCTGCGCCGGGTCGCGGTGCGCACCCCCGGCGGCAACGGGATCTGCGTCAACGGCCGGGGTCGGTGCGTGCTCGAACGCGGGACCATCACCGAGGCCGTCAAGCCCGCGATCGTCGTCGAGCAGCAGGGCCGGTTCCAGGCCGCCGAGCTGGAGGTGCGCGACGGGGCCAACGTCGACCTGTACCTGACCGGCGGGATCTCGGTGGAGATCACCGACTCCCGGTTCTCCGGGGCGGCGGGCCAGGCCGCGCACATCGCCGAGGGCGCGCAGCCGGTGCTGCGGGGCTGCACGTTCGCCGCCGCGCGCTGCGGGGTCCAGGTGACCGGGCGGGCCGCACCCCGGCTGATCGGGTGCACCGTCGAGGACTCCGCGCTCGGCATCGTGGTGGACGCCGAGGCGGCCCCGGTGTTCGAGGGGACCTCGGTGCGCGGGTCGACCGAGGCGATCGCGCGGCTGTCCTCCGCCGCGACCACCCGCCTCTCCGGGTTCCGGGCCACCGCGGAGTCGGGCTCCGGCGTGCTGCTCGCAGGCACCGGCGAGGCCGTCTTCGACGACGTGTCGATCGAGATCGGCTCGACCGCCGCGCTGGAGTCGACCGAGTCCGCCCGCGCGGTGCTCACCGATGCCCGGATCACCGCGAGCGCCGAGGCCGCGGTGGTGCTCGGTGGCGGCCGGGCGGAGCTGACCTCGGCGCTGCTGCGCGGCGGCGGGCTGCGCGCGGACGGCGAGGTCGCGCTGACCGACAGCGAGATCGTCGACGCGGTCGCCGACGGCCTGCTGGTCACCGACGGCGGTGCGGTGACGGCGGCTCGCTGCCGGATCCGCGCGGCGGGCGGGCACGGCGTGCACGTGACCGCCGGGGGCGGCGCCGAACTGGACGCCTGCGAGGTGGTCGACAGCGCCCGCGACGGTGCGCACCTGGACACCGCCGAGCCGGTGTCGGTGCGCGGCTGCGTGGTCAAGGGCAGCGGCGGCGTCGCGGTCCACCGGCCGGAGAACGACGCGCGGATCGCGGTGCACGACCTGGTCACCGATCCGGCGGCCGGCGGCGCGCCGGAGCCCGAGGTCCCGCGCGCCGAACCGCAGCCGGAGCAGGCCGACTCGCTGCGCGGCTACAGCGGCGCGGACCTGAGCGGGCCGCTGGCCGACCTCGACGAGCTGATCGGCCTGACCGGCGTCAAGCAGGAGGTCCGGGGGCTGATCAACCTGATCCGGATGTCCCAGGTGCGGCAGGAGAAGGGCCTGCCGATGCCGCCGATCAGCAGGCACCTGGTCTTCGCCGGCCCGCCCGGCACCGGCAAGACCACGGTGGCCCGGCTCTACGGCGCGGTCCTCGGCGAGCTCGGCATCCTGTCCCAGGGCCACATGATCGAGGCGTCCCGGGCCGACCTCGTGGGCCAGTACATCGGCTCCACCGCGATCAAGACCACCGAGCTGGTGAACAAGGCCATCGGCGGGGTGCTGTTCATCGACGAGGCCTACACCCTCACCGCCCAGACCGGCGGCGTCGGCCCGGACTTCGGCCAGGAGGCCGTGGACACCCTCATGAAGATGATGGAGGACCACCGCGACGAACTGGTGGTGATCGTGGCGGGCTACTCCGAGCTGATGCAGCGGTTCCTGGAGTCCAACCCCGGCGTGGCTTCCCGCTTCACCCGGACCATCGAGTTCCCGAACTACAGCGTCGAGGAGCTGGTCACCATCACCAGCAACCTCTGCCGCAAGCACTACTACGAGTTGACCGACGACGCGGTCGAGGAGCTGACCAACTACTTCACGCGGGTCCCGAAGGGCGAGACCTTCGGCAACGGGCGCGTGGCGCGCAAGCTGTTCGAGGAGATGATCAGCCTCCAGGCCTCCCGGCTGGCCATGAGCCCGCCGGCGCGGGACTCCGACCTGAGCAGGCTGACCGCCCAGGACATCACCCCGCAGACCGCGCAGCTCGAACAGCTCCCGGCGGGCTCGGACGAGCCCGACGCCGCCGACGACCCGCGTTCGGCGCTGGGCGCCACCCGCACCTGGCGGCGGCTGGCCGAGCTCAGCGGGCTCGACGGCCCCCGCAACGCGATCGGCGCGGCGCTGGTGGGGCTGTGCGAGCGGCGCAACCAGCGCCGGGCCCTCGGCGGGCACGGCAACGCGGTGCTGATCGGCGCGCGCGGCAGCGGCCGCACCGAGCTGGCGCGCCTGTACGCCCAAGGGCTCGCCGAGCTCGATCTGGTCCCGGTCGGCCAGTTGGTGCGGGTTGCGCTGGGCGAGGACCTGAGCCCGCAGTGGCCGGGCCAGGCAGAGAGCCTGGTGCGCAAGGCCGTCGAGGACGCCCGGGGCGGGGTGCTGGTGGTCGACGCCGACGCGGCCGAGGAGGCCGAGCCGGAGGAAGCCGAGGCACTGCTGGCCGCGCTGCGCGGGGACACCGCCGACCTGGTGGTGCTGCTCACCGGCACCCGGTCCGCCGTCGACGCGGTGTTCGCGCGGGTGCCGAAGCTGCGGGAGTGCTTCGCCCTGCGCTGGGAGGTCGGGACCTACTCCGCCGCCGACCTGGCGGCGATCGCCGTGCGGTACCTGCGGGAACGGGGGCACGAGGTGCCCGACGAGGTGTGCGCGGCGGTGCGCGACCACCTCGCGAGGTCGGCCGAGCCGACCGCGCACGCCGCCCACCTGTTCTCCCGGCACCTGGCCCGGACCGCGGCCTCCCGCACGCTCACCGTCGCCGACCTCGCCGGGCTCGCGCCCCGGGCCGAGCCGGTGCGCGCCGGGCTGACCTCGGTGGGCTGACCTCGGTGGGCTGACCTCGGTGGGTTGGGCGGGGACGTCCGGGCTGACCTGTTGCCCGGACGTCCCCGATCGCCCCACCGCCGGGCCCGGGTGGGTTTCAGTGGAAGACGACCTGTGCGTCGAGGAGGTTCCATGTCCGAAGTGGATCGGTCCCGCATCGAAATGCTGCGCGAGGAGGCGGAGCGCCACCGCGCGAACCTCGCCGAGATGCAGCAGCGCTTGAGCGAGCTCTCGGCGACCGCGGTCTCCCCCCGCAAGGAGGTGTCGGTGACCGTGGGCAACCAGGGCGTGATCAAGGACCTGCACTTCCCCACCAGCGCCTACCGCAAGCTCCCCAAGAAGGAGCTGGCGGAGCTGATCACGAACACGATCGCCGAAGCCCGGGAGAAGGCGACCGCCGAGATCGCCGGGATGGTGGCGCCGAACCTGCCCGCGGGCATCGACGCCAAGGCCATGGTCAACGGCGACATCTCCGCCGAGGCCCTCATCCCGAACGAGTCGCGGATGCCGCAGGTGTTCGAGGAGATGCGCAAGCGCCGCGCCGCGATCATCGAGAGGGGTCCCGAGCGATGAACGACTCGCTGTGGGTGGACCCCGAGCGGCTGGGCCGCAGCGGGGCGGGCTACTTCGACGCGCAGCAGGAGCTCGAGGGCGTCTCGCAGGAAGCGCGCGACATCACGCTCCGGTACTACAACAGCATCGGCAACGACGAGGAAGGCCAGAAGTTCCGGGCCGTCCTCGAACAGGGGTTGCAGCAGTACCACAACGGCATCGACATGCTCAGCGCCGCGATGAACTACGTCGGCGAGGGTCTGCGGAGCAACGGCGAGCTGTACGGCCGGGCCCGGGACAGCGCCGACGAGGCCACCTTCGGCCTCGAGACCGGGATGGAGCAGGGCGCCGCGGCGCTCGGGGCGAACCGGCCGCCCGGGCAGCAGGAGAGCGAGGTTCTGGCGGAGCCGCTCAAGCGGCGCGTGGAACCCATGGAGCAGGGCGTGCGGTTGCGGGCGCCGATGGCGCCGCTCGTGGGGCAGGAGGCCGAGGTTCTGGCGGAGCCGCTCAAGCAGCGCCTGGAGCCCATGGAGCCCGCGAAACCCGCGGAGGAGCCGTTGCCCAACGAGCCCGCGAACGGTGGGACGCAAGGGCAGGAGGGTGGCGCGTTCATCCCGGCCCATTCCCTGGGCATGCGGGGCGAGGACGGTCAGATGAAGTACCGGCTCCTGGGGATGGACGAGATCAAGACCGTCCCGAGCAACACCATGACCTCGCAGATGTCCATGCAGGCGTTGCGGTCCGGGGAGCAGGTGCTGGCCGGGGGCGAACCGCTGCCCGAGGGCTACCAGCTCATCATGGCCTCCGAGCTGCCCGGTGGCGAGGTCCGGCTCAACGTCGAGGACTACGCCGACGTGGTGCCGTTGACCGGCGACGTGCAGGTCGCGAACCAGGACGACCCCTCGCAGAGCCGTGACCTCACCGAAGACGGCATGCGGCCCTTCGCGGTCAAGGCCCGCGGCGAGGACGACCCACCGCAGCAGCCGGGGCTGCACATGGCGTTCGGCGAGGACGGCAGGTCCGCGTACTTCCGGTACGAGGACGAGTGACCGGAGGTTCGTGATGGGTTTCCCGGCGGGGCGCCGAGGGCGGGTCCACCGCAGCCCCCGCCGGGAGAGGGTGATGCCCGGACGGGTCCGCGCGGGAGGGAGGTGAGCGGTGGCCGACATCATCGTCGAGCTGCTCACCGGCATCAACCCGCCGGACTCCGACGCGGCGGCCATGTACAACATGGCCTCGGAGTACCGGGACAACGGCAACAGCCTGATGAGCAAGGGCGCCCACCTCCACGGGCTGTCGGGCGCCGCGCTGAACAGCGTCGACGGCGCGACCGCGGAGGCCATCGCCAGCTACACCAGGAACCTCTCGCTCCCGGTGGAGCAGTACGTGACGGGGCTGTACAACAGCGCCACGCTCATCGACGACTTCGCGCTCAACGCCGAAGAGACGATGTACGAGCTGTACACCATGGCGTCGTTCTGGGCGTGGGAGATCTACTCGGCCATGTTCTCGCCGTGGGGCTCCCTGGCGCTGCCGGCCCTCTACGCGGCCGCCCGCATGTGGCTGGACGACATCGCGCGAGCCAGCAAGGAGGCGGCGGAGTCCCTCACCGACTGGATGCGCCACGTCTGGGAAATGACGGAGGCGGTCGCCGAAGGCGCGGCCCAGGCCCTCATCCCGCAGTTCGCCACCATGGACAAGGGCAACCGGGACAGCGTCGACGGCGAGAAGGTCGGGCAAGAGATCACCGGCGAGGTGTTCGGTCAAGCCGCCGCCGGGGCAACGATCGCGGCGGCCAAGAAGAACGACCACACCAAGGACCTGCCGAAGACGGCCACCGGCGCGGGCGGCGTCGAGATCAACGCGGAGATGGCCGGCGGTGGCGGGGTGGCGGCCATCTGGGGCAGCGAATTCAACCCGGTGACCGCCGCCTCCTCGGGTTTCGCCTCGGGATTCACCACTCAGGGCGCGGCGAACATCTCGCAGGACGCCAGGAACGAGTACGACGAGCGCCACCGCGACTCCGACAACCAGTCGACGGACATCAGCTCGAAATCCCCGGACTTCAGCTTCAACCCGCCGCCCGGAGGCCGGGACCAGTCCGCCGGAGCGGGGGACGACCCGGACGGGCCACCGCCGAACGGCGGTGATGAGCCCGCGAAGCAGCCGCCACCGCAGGAGAAGCCGCCGGTGTCCTCCGGCGGGGAGCACGACTCCAAGGCCCCGCCCGCGCAGCACGGCGACGAGAAGGCGCCGCCCGCCTACACCGGCGGCCCGGTCCCGCCGTCGACGTCCCACCAGGGCGGCCAGACGCCGCCCGGTGCCCCGCCCCGCCCCGGCCAGGCCCCGCCGCCGGGCACCGGACCCGTCGCGGGCGGGAACACGCCGTCCGGTACCGAGCAGACCCCGCCACCCCCGTACGAGCCCACCGCTCCGCCGGGACACGCCCCGCCGTCCTACTCCGAGGTGGCGGGACCGACCCCGCCGGGTTCGACGCCGCCGGGCACGCCGCCGGTGGCGGGCGAGAACGCGCCGCCCGGCGGCCAGCAGGGGCCGCCGCCCGCGTACGAGCCCGCTCCTCCCGGGGTGGCCCCGCCCAGCTACACCGACGCCGTCGGGCCTCCTCCGGCGTACGCGCCACCGGACGCCCAGACGCCGCAGGACGTCTTCGCACCGCAGGAGGACCGGAAGCCGCCCGTCGAGGGCGCGGACCCGCCCGGCGGGCGGCAGCCGCAGGACGGCCCCGGCGACTCCCAGTCCGGCAACGGTCCGATGCCCGAGAAGCCGGGTGCGGTGCCGGTCGAGTCCGGCCCGAACGGCGGTGGCGTGCGTCCCGGCACCGAAGCGCCGCCTGCCGGTGAGCAGAGCGGAACCAACCGGCCGGTCGACGCCCCCGGCACCACGCCGACGGGCACCCCGCCCACCTCCGGGCAGACCCCGCCGCAGGGCGCGACGACCCCGCCCCCGGCGGGGACCGACGCTACGCAGCCGCCGGTCGCCGGGAACCCGGCCGCGCCACCGGGCTCCGCGCAGCAGCCGACCGGGACCACCGGAGCGGATCGGGGACTCCCGGGTTTCGACACCTCCCTGACACGACCGGAGGAGGGCCCCGGCGCCCAGCGGCCCCCGGCCGAGCAAACGTCCGGGCAGCCGACCCCGGGGCGTTCGGATGTCGTGCCGCCGGGCGCGGACCGGCAGGGGCAGCAGCAGCCCCCGGGCGAGCAGGGCCCGGGTCAGCAGGGCCCCGGTCAGCAGAGCCCGGGTCAGCAGAACACCGGTCAGCAGAGCCCGGGTCAGCAGAACACCGGTCAGCAGAACACCGGTCAGCAGAGCCCGGGTCAGCAGAACACCGGTCAGCAGAACACCGGGCGCTCCGAGGTCGATCAGCAGTCCCCGGGCGAGCGGAGCTCCGAAACCGGTCCGGTGGGCCAGGAGTCGACCCAGCAGCAGCCGACCCAGCCACCCGGCCAGCGGGACACGACCGGCCAGCGGGAGCAGGACTCCCCGTCCCGCGGGCAGGACTCCCCGAACTCCGAGCAGCCCGGTGCCGAACGTCCGAACTCCGGCCAGCCCACGACATCCGCGCCGCCGGTCGTCACCGGACCGGCCGGTCGATCCGAGAGCACCTCGACCGCGACGACGCCCTCCGGTCAGCGGGAGTCCACCGCGCCGACCCCGACGGCGGCGCGGGGCGGCGACCCGGCGACGTCCGGCTCCCGTCGCGGGCGCACCGGCGCCTCGCGCGAGCAGGTCCCGACCGAGGTGCCGACCACCGGACCGGAGCTGTCCCTCGAACGCGAGGCGCCCACCGACGGCCCGGACACCGGGATCACGTTGTCGACCCCCGCACCCGAGATGTCCACCGAGGACGGCGATCGGCACGTCACCGAGGAACAGCACCAGCAGCTCCCCGCCGGTCCGCCCCCGACCGGGACCACCCCGGAACCCGCGGCCACCAAGGACGCTCCGCCGGTCAGGGACGCCCCGCCCGTCAAGGGGATTCCGCCGACCAGGGATGCTCCGCCCGCCAAGGACGCCCCGGTGCCCCGCGATCCGGGCCCTGAGCGCGACGACAGCGGATCGCGGGAGGCACCGCCGAAGGAGACGACCACCGGCCCGTCGCGTCCGGTGCGGGTGGTGTCGGCGGCGAACCCGGAGGCGACGTCGACGTTCAGCCGGGGGGTGCTGGCGCGGGCGAAGCAGGTCAACGGCACCGAGTACGCGCGCGGTGTGCCGGGCAGGCAGCGCAACTGCGGTCCGGGGTCGGTGGCGTTGGCGAACGCGTTGCGGCGGCGGGGTGAGGTGCGGTCGGCGCCGGAGAGCGGCGCGGTGCACCGGGACGACGTCGAGCGGGGGCTGGCCGGGGCGAAGTTCGAGCGGGTGTCCGGTGTCGATGCGGTGCAGGACCGGATGGTCGAGGACCGGGCGCACGATCTGGGCATCGTGTACCGGGACCACGGCGACGGCACGGGGCACTTCTTCCTGGCGGTGCGCGGTCGGGACGACAGCGGCGGGATGGAGATCGTCTACGTCGACCCGGTGACCGGCGCCCCGGAGCGGATCGATGTCCCGGCGGTGGAGACGTGGTTCGCCCCGCTGAGCATGGCGGATCGGACTCGGTTGACGCCGGTGGTCTCCCCGGTCGGAACGACGGGCATCCCGACGGATCACGCACCGGGCACGCCGCTGGGCATGGGCGGGATGCCGAGCAGCGGGGGCAATCCGCGTCGCAGCGGTGGCCGCTCGGTGCCGTCGATGCCTTCTGCTGAGGGGCCGTTGTCGGGTGCGCGGGATGGTGCTGAGGCGGGTCCGTCGAGCGGGGGTGGTCGGCGTCGTGGTGGTGGTCGGCCGGTGCCGTCGATGCCTTCTGCTGAGGGGCCGTTGTCGGGTGCGCGGGATGGTGCTGAGGCGGGTCCGTCGAGCGGGGGTGGTCGGCGTCGTGGTGGTGGTCGGCCGGTGCCGTCGATGCCCTCTACTGAGGCGCCGTTGTCCGCGGCGTCGGAGCTCGACCCGCAGCCCCCGGCGCACGAGGAGGCCCCGCCGAAGCGCGCGGCGTTCGACGAGCGCTACCAACCGTCGCCGGAGGAGGAGTCCGCGGCGATGGCGGCCGTGGCGAACGAGATCGTGGCGCGGTACCCGTCGGATCGGTTCCTCCGCGTGGCGATGGGGCGCGGCAGCTCTCCGGTGGTCTCCGCGCTGCGGGATGGGGGCCACGGGGTGGTCGAGGCCCCGCCGCTGTCCTTCCACGTGGCTTCGGAGCCGGGTTCCATCCAATACGCGGCGCTCGCCAGTTTGGGATGGTCCAATCCGAGTGACGCGGAGCGAACGGCGATGGAGCGGTTCTTCGGGGAGCTCGTGCGTGGCGCGGAGGGACGGGACATCGTCCTCATCGACCCCAACCCGACCGGGCTCCCGCTGGTGGCGGCGCAGTACTACTTGCAGCGGCACCTCGAAGTGCGGAGCGACCGTGCGAGGGTGTACGCCCTGGCGATTCAGCACGAAGCGGATCGTTCCTCCTTCGAAGAACTGAGCGAGACGGTCCGCAAGCAGGATGACGCGGGAGACCGGTGGCGGCGGTGGACGTTCCGCAACCGGATGTTGTCGCTGAGTCCGACGGGGCCACTGGGTGCGCACGGACCGGTGGTCGATCACATGATGCGGCGACAGGATCGCGCGAGGCTGGCGCAGTTCGGGATCTCGGCGGCGAACTTCGCGGACGATCGGGCGGCGGGTCAGGCGTTCCTCCGGAACGACGTGCCGAATTTCGGTGCGGTGCGCGCGGCGTTTCACCGGACGGGCGTACCGGTTCGGGATTCGAACGGTGCGGCGGCGGCGTGGCACGGCACCGCAATCGCCAATTCTCCCGAACATGCCGGGGATCTCACGGTCGACCCGTTCGTCGAGTTGAGCCGTGGCAACCTGGCCGACTGGGCCCGCCTGACCTTCTCGGTGCATCCGGAGGGGTACGCCGGGATCGCGGAGGACCTGGCGGCTCGGCCGCCGGGTTCCCAGGCGATCGTGCACGAGCCGGATCGGGAAGGCGGAGACATCTTCTTCCGGGCGCAGAACGTCGATGGACGGGCTGTGTTCCTCAACGATCGGGCCAGCTGGTTCGCGCGTCTGGACCCCGATCCGGGCCTCGTGTGGGTCGCTCAGGTGGACGTCCATGCCACGCCGCTGCCGTCGTACGAGTCGGACCGGGGGCCGCAGCAGACCCAGGACCCGCCGCCGTCGTACGACTCGGCCCTCGAGGAGGGAGCGCGGCAGCAGGAGGACGGCGATCGCGCCGGGGAGAAGGAGCCTTCGACCGGGCCGGAGCGGGGCACGTCGCCGAGGGTGATCGCCAGCGGCAGTTTCGTCACTCCGGAGGAGGAGGATCGCTACCTCGACCGCTACCGCGATGCGCTGTCGGTCAACAGCGATGAGCACGACGATCCGGCTGACCAGCAGGTCGCGCGCGGGCGGGCCTTCAACTGCTTGAACGCGGTGGTGCAGGCTTTCAACGCCCTCACCCGTGGCAGGCCGTTCCGGGCGGAGCCGAGTGGTCCGGTGAGCCGGGCCCGCGCCCAGGATGAGCTCGGTGTGGAGTTCCGGCGCTCGGGTAGTTGGGCCGAGTTCGAGGACCGGTTGCTGGCCGATGATGTGCCCAACGGCACTGCCGGCATCGTGATCGACGGTTCGCAGGCGTTGCTGTTCCACCGGGATTCCGACGGTGTGTTGAACGTGCTGAACCCGCAGGACGGGTGGCTTGCCGATACTCCGCCGGGTTCCCGCGACATCCATTGGGCGCCGTTGTCGGCGGAGGCGGTGCTGCCGCAGATCACCGCACCGCTGGACGCCTCGACCGACGGCCCCGATCTGGTCCACGGTGGAGCCCGCAAGCTCGCGGTGCGCACCGCTGGCCAGAAGCGAGCGCTGTCGGTGGGTCCGGAGAACAGCGCCGAGCCCTCGAAGCGGGCGCGCGGGGATGACGCCCAGGCCGGTGATCAGGCCATGGACACCGACGACGCCGAGGTCCCGGAGCGGGTGCGCGGGGACTACACCTGGCCCGGTGTCGCGACCACGGCCGTCAACTCCGCCTTCCGCGACCTGGTGCGGCCGACCGACACCCGCCGGAGCGGGGAGTTCAAGGAGAACTACCTCGGCGCGCTCCAGAAGAGCATCGACGAGGACCGCGAGCTGGGCTTCGTGGTGAACGCGATCGTCCCGGCCCGCGACCTCGGCAACATCCAGCAGGTCGTCGAGGCGATGACCGCGGACATGCGGGGGAAGGACGGCCGGGTCGCGATCGTCCTCGGCGTGAACGGGATTCAGACGGAGCACGACACCAAGGAGGCTGCGGACGAGGCGGTGAACGCCGCGGTGCGGGAGGCGCAGGCGTCCGTCGACCGGCTGGGAGTTCCGGTCGCCCTGGTCGCCGTGGGCACTTTCGCCCACTCGACGACGCGCGGCGCCCCGAAGGTGCCGTACGGCACCCTGCGCAACCGGACGTTGGGCAGCGCGGCGAACGCCGACGTCATCGCCGCGCTGACCGACGAGGGCACGCACCCGTACCTGTCGTTCCAGGACTACGACACCGGGCGGCGGACCGCGCCGGACGGTGAGCACGTGTTCAACCACTTCGAGACGCTGGTGCGGCCGTCGCGAACCTGGGAGGGGCCGTCGAACGACGAGGAGGGGCCCCCGCCGCCGAGCCGACCGCTGATGATGTCCGGCGGCTACCGGGTCGGCCCCGGCAACGTGTTCGACGACGTGATCGCCTCGCTGGAGCGTGAGCGGGACCGCCTCCAGGCGCAGCTCGACGACCCGGAGGTCGCCGAGCGCGATGGGCTGCTCACCGAGATCAGCGACCTCGACGCTGAGATCGAGGCCATCCGCGACGACCGGGTGGCGCTGCACGAGGAGTTCAGCAACCAGGTCCTCGCCGACATGGTGACCCGGGACCGGCAGGCCGCCGTGCACCCGCTGCTGCCGTACTCGCCGGAACCGAACCTCTACGTCGACGCCACCCTGCTGCTGCGGCCCGACAGGGGCATCGGCAGCGGTCAGGACCAGTTCGGCTTCGGTGACGGCGCTGCCGAGTTCGACAAGCTGGCCCGCAAGGTCAACCGGGAGAACGCCAGGGAGTTCGCGGAGCACTACGACGACCTCTACGACCAGGCCTACGACACCGAGGTGCAGGCCGTAACCCGCGACGTGGTGGAGAACGCGGGGAAGGCCGAGGAGGCGGCGGAGCTCGACGCGGGTGCGGATCGGGCGGAGCCGTCGAAGGCTCCGCCGCAGACCAGGAACGAGACGAAGGACGACGTCGTCCAGCGGGTGAAGTCCGACGCCGCCGGTGGTCACCCGGTCCGCGAGGTGCCGTTCCTCACCGGTTTCGTGAACAACGCCATCGAGACCGACATGACCCGCATCGCCCGTGGCTGGTACCGGGGCGGGCGGACCACGCGGGCGCTGCCGCAGACCCACCTCGACATCAACGCGCTGCGGAACCGGTTCTGGCAGGCCAGCGAGGACAGCGGCGGGAACCCGAAGAAGCCCATCGGGGCGTCCAAGGGCACGAAGATCGGGACGTACCAGAAGGAATACCCGGGGCGGGCCGACAACGAGCGCGACCCGCTGGGCGTCGCGCTGAACTCCACGGACCTCGCCCACCTGGGCGCCGGGGAGAGGAACGTGCTGCACGGGGCGCTGTCGATGAAGCTGCGCTTCAGCCGCCACCCGGAGTTGAACGACGTCCGCATCGGACTCCCGACCGACCCCGAGGGCACGGTCCGCCCCGGCAACCGCTCCGACTCCGGGGCGAGGGCGACGGCCAACCCCAAGACGATGATGGCCCACAACACGGCGCTGACCCCGCAGGCGCCGACCATGGTGCGCAACCTCCAGATGTTCGCCGACACCTACCTCGACTCACGCACGTCGGGGCCGGTGATCGGCGCGGGCTCGTTCTACCGGCGGGTCGCCACCGCACTCGGCGGTGAGATCGACCCCGCCCGGGTCCGCGAGGACGTGGTCGGCACCGCGACCGCGCTGTTCGCCTCGGAGTCGGGCAAGGAGACGGGGCCGGGCGGCGCGTCGCTCGCCGACCAGCCCGCGACCGAGTTCACCGTCCAGCACCGGATCGACCAATCCGTGGGACCGCTGGTGCTGGCCCTGGCGCAGGGCCCGACCCCGTCCGGCAACCGGGTCGACGAGCTGGTGGGCCGCCTGGTGGCGACCCACCTCAACCGGGCGGTGCACGCCGAACGGCCCGACGGCACCGTGGACGTCTTCGAGCCGTTCCCGCACGAGGGCGCCGGCGAGCGCGGTCCGGACCTGCACGTGCCCGCGCCCGGCACGGAGTCCGACGCGTCCCAGCACGCCCCGATCCCCGGCTCCTCGCTGGACGCGCTCGTGGTCGCCTCGCGGCAGACCTTCGCCGGGGACCCGGAGGGCGAGGCCCGCTTCGTGCGGGAGCACCTCGCCCCCGTGCTGCTGGTGAACAAGGACGCCTACGACGCCGACCTGCCCGGGCACCGGACGAACTGCCTCGACTCCGCCGTGCAGGGCCTCAACGCGGTGGCGGACCCGGAGGGCGCGGAGGCCGGGGAGTACCGGGCCCGGCCGAGCGGACCGGTGCACCACGAAGCGGCCGCCGAGAAGCTCGGGGTGCGCTTCGAGCGGCAGCCCCGCGGCTACCACGACATCACCGCGCAGATGCTGGGCGAGCCCGACGGCTCCCGGGGCCTGGTGTTCACCACGGACGGGAAGAACGGGCACTTCTTCACGGTCCACAAGGCCGACGGCATGGTCGTCTTCCTCGACCCGCAGACCGGTCGGCTCGCCGATCTGTCGAAGAGTCCCAGCAAGGTCCTGTTCGCCCCCGTCCCGAGCGGCCAGGTGCTCGACTCCGTGCGGACGCCGGTGGACCACGCCATTCCGGAATCCGAACGGGGCGAGTACGGCGGTTCGAGCGAGCGCGACGGCGGGGCGGAGACCGGGAGCCGTCGGAACCCGAGGCGGGGCGGCAACCGGCCGGTGCCGTCGCTGGCGGGGGATGGGGCGCCGACGCAGGACGGGGGCGCCGAGCGGCCTGGTGGGAGGCGTCCGCGCCTGACCGGGAGCGGATGGGTTCCCTCGTTGGCCCGTGGCGGGCAGGTGAACGCGGACTTCGTCGCGGGTACGTCGACCGAGACGGCGGCGGATCTTTTCGGGAGCCATCCGCTGCCCCAGGAACAGCGCAATCCGATCGAGGGTTTCGGGGAGTACATCCCGGAATCGGAGCGGGTGCCTCCGTACGAGCTGCCGGCGGACCACCAGCGGGTGGATCCACCGCCGTACGAGTCCGCGCAGGAGGGTTCGCACGAGGCTCCGCCGCCGTACGAGTCGACCGGGCCGGTGCGGGGCACGTCGCCGAGGGTGGTCGCCAGCGGCAGTTTCGCCACTCCGGAGGCGGAGGCGCGTTACCTGGATGAGCGCTACCGCGATGTGGTGTCGGTCAACAGCGATGAGTACGACGATCCGGCTGACCAGCAGGTCGCGCGCGGGCGGGCCTTCAACTGCTTGAACGCGGCGGTGCAGGGTTTCAACGCCTTGGCCCGTGGCAGGCCGTTCCGGGCGGACCCGAGTGGTCCGGTGAGCCGGGCCCGCGCCCAGGATGAGCTCGGTGTGGAGTTCCGGCGCTCGGGTAGTTGGGCCGAGTTCGAGGACCGGTTGCTGGCCGATGATGTGCCCAACGGCACTGCCGGCATCGTGATCGACGGTTCGCAGGCGTTGCTGTTCCACCGGGATTCCGACGGTGTGTTGAACGTGCTGAACCCGCAGGACGGGTGGCTTGCCGATACTCCGCCGGGTTCCCGCGACATCCATTGGGCGCCGTTGTCGGCGGAGGCGGTGCTGCCGCAGATCACCGCACCGCTGGACGCCTCGACCGACGGCCCCGACCTGGTCCACGGTGGAGCCCGCAAGCTCGCGGTGCGCACCGCTGGCCAGAAGCGAGCGCTGACGATCAGCCGGGAGAACAGCACCGAGGTACCGAAGCGGGCGCGCGGGGACTACGCCCAATCCGGGGAGCGGGTCACGGTCGCCAACTCCGCGTTCCGCGACCTGGTCCGGACGACCGACACCGGCAAGAGCGACGAGTTCTCCCACGACTACCTCGGTGCGCTCCAGAAGAGCATCGACGAGGACCGCGAGCTGGGCTTCGTGGTGAACGCGATCGTCCCGGCCCGCGACCTCGGCAACATCGAGGACGTCGTCAGCGCGATGACGGCGGGGATGCGGGGGATGGACGGCCGGGTCGCGATCGTCCTCGGCGTGAACGGGACCAACGCGGGCCGCGGGGACAAGGCCCGCGCGGACAAGGCGGTGCGCGACGCGGTGCTGGCGGCGCAGGCGTCCGTCGACCGGCTGGGAGTTCCGGTCGCCCTGGTCGCCGTGGACACCTTCAACCCCTCGACGGGCAGCGGCAAGCCGAAGGTGCCGTACGGCACCCTGCGCAACCGGACGTTGGGCAGCGCGGCGAACGCCGACGTCATCGCCGCCCTGACCGACCGGGGCACGCACCCGTACCTGTCGTTCCAGGACTACGACACCGGGCGGCGGACCGCGCCGGACGGTGAGCACGTGTTCAACCACTTCGAGGCCCTCGTGCGGTCCTCCGAGGCCGGGACGGACCTGCCGCCGAGCCGACCGCTGATGATGTCCGGCGGCTACCGGGTCGGCCCCGGCAACGTGTTCGACGACGTGATCGCCTCGCTGGAGGCCGAGCTGGACCAGGCCCAAGCGGACCTGGCCGCGGCGAAGGACAAGAAGGTGCGCAACGCGCTGCACCGGAAGTCGCTCGGCCTCGACGCGGAGATCGAGGACATCCGGAAGAACCGCACGTCGTTGCACGAGGAGCTGGCGAACCAGGTCCTCGCCGACATGGTGACCCGGGACCGGCAGGCGGCCCTGCACCCGCTGCTGCCGTACTCGCCGGAACCGAACCTCTACGTCGACGCCACCCTGCTGCTGCGGCCCGACCTGGCCATCGGTCACGAACCGGCCCAGTTCGGCTTCGGCAAGGACGGTGCGGAGTTCGACAAGCTGGCCCGCAAGGTCAACCGGCAGAACGCCAGGGAGTTCGCGGAGCACTACGACGACCTCTACGACCAGGCCTACGACACCGCGGAGCAGGCCGAGGCGGCCGACGCGGTGGAGAACGCGGGGAAGGCCGAGGAGGCGGCGGAGCTCGACGCGGGTGCGGATCGGGCGGAGCCGTCGAAGGCTCCGCCGGAGACCAGGAACGAGACGAAGGACGACGTCGTCCAGCGGGTGAAGTCCGACGCCGCCGGTGGTCACCCGGTCCGCGAGGTGCCGTTCCTCACCGGTTTCGTGAACAACGCCATCGAGACCGACATGACCCGCATCGCCCGCGACTGGTACCGGGGCGGGAAGACCACGAACGCGTTGCCGCAGACGCACATCGACACCAACTCCCTGCGGAACCGGTTCTGGCAGGGCAGCGAGGACAGCGGCGGCGACACGCGGGTCGTCATGAACGCGGCGAGCGATACGGGGATCCGGGCCTACCAGAAGGACTACCAGGAGCGGGCGGAGAGCGAGGCCGACCCGCTGGGCATCGCGCTGCGCAACGCGGAGGACCTCACGAACCTGGGCGGCCAGGAGAAGAACGTGCTGCACGGCGCGCTGTCCATGCGGTTGCGCTTCAGCCGCCACCCGGAGTTGGAAGACGTCCGCATCGGACTCCCGACCGACCCCGAGAGCACGGTCGGTCGCCACGTCAACCGGTTCGAGCCCAAGGCGCGCGAGACCTTCGACCCGAAGACGATGGTCGTCCACAACGCCGCGCTGAGCCCGCAGGCACCGGCCATGATGCGCGAGCTCCAACTGTTCGTCGGCACCTACCTCGATCCCCGGACCTCCGGGACGGTGATCGGCGAGGGCTCGTTCTACCGGCGGGTCGCCACCGCGCTCGACGACGGGACCGACGGCGCGGGGTTGCGCGAGCACTCGGTCCGCACCGGGATCGAGCTGTTCGCTTCGGAGGCGGGCAAGGAGACCGGCAAGGGCGGCGCGTCGCTCGCCGACCAGCCCGCCACGAAGTTCACCGTCCAGCATCAGGTCCTCGACGCGAAGGGGCCGCTGGCGCTGGCCCTCGCGCAGGGGCCGTCCCACGCCGGGCGGGGGACCGACGAACTGGTGGGCCGCCTGGTGGCGACCCACCTCAACCGGGCGGTGCACGCCGAACGGCCCGACGGCACCGTGGACGTCTTCGAGCCGTTCCCGCACGAGGGCGCCGGCGAGCGCGGTCCGGACCTGCACGTGCCCGCGCCCGGCACGGAGTCCGACGCGTCGGCGGGGAGGTACGGCGAGCTCACCGGCGCCGGGCCGGACACCCCTGGGACCGCCTCGCCGCAGACCTCCGCTGGAGGGCCCGAGACCGGGTCGCAGGACCTGTTGGAGTTCCTGGACTGGCAGGGTCCGTTGCCTCGGGTGGTGACGCGGGAGGCTTTCCCGAACGACGTGGCCGCGAGTGCGTGGGCGCATCGGGAGTACCCGGAGGCCGTCATGGTGAACCGGGCGCCGGAGGGCAACACCGATCCGGCGGTGGCCGATGAGGCGCCTGGTCGGCTTTCGAACTGCTTCCACACCACGATCCAGTTGTTCCGGAGCCGGAAGCTCGGTCAGCAGTTCCACGCGGATCCGTCCGGTGTGACATCGGTCGCGGATATGAACCGGTACTTCGGGGGCGGGGCCACGTTGCACAAGGACGGCGTGCCCAGCCTGGAGCGGACTGTGACGCAGGAGTGGCCTCCGGGTTCGAGGGGTGCAGTGTTCCTGTTGCCGCAGCGGCCGGACGGGCGGTTGCCGGTGCCGGGGGAGCAGCAGCAGGGTCACTTCTTCTACGTGGAGAAGACCGAGTCGGGCCGGGTGGACTACCTCGATGGCCAGTGGGGGACCGCGACTTCGCTGCCTGAGGGGAGCTCCTTCCACGCCATCTCGTGGTTGGCTGCGCCGAAGCATTCCGCCGGCCCGTACACCCAGTCCGGTCCGGTGTCGTCCCCGGCCCGAGGCGCGGAGTCAGACTCGTCCGGCGATGAGGGCGTTCTGTCGCAGGTCGGCGGCAGCACTGATGGTGATGTCCGGGATGTGAGGGGGCAGGACGGCTCGATCGCTGGGCGTGAGTCGGGGTCGGCTGAGCGGGGTCGGACGCAGGATGAGGGGCCGGGACAGCGGCGCAATCCGAGGCGGACGGGGAACCGGCCGGTGCCGTCGCTGGGGCGGAGCGGGCCTCGGTCGGAGGTCGGCGGGAGCGCTGAGCGTGGTGAGGACGCGCTTCCGCCGGGGGAGCGGCGCAATCCTAGGCGTTCGGGGAACCGGCCGGTGCCGTCGTTGGGGCGGAGCGGGCCTGCGCCGGATGGTCCGGATGGCGGCTCGGACGACCGCGGCGATGCTGGGCAGCGGCGTTCTCGGCGGTCCGGTCCGGGTGATGCGGTGCCGCGGTTGGCGCGTGACGGGCGGTCGGGGGACCGGGATGGCGTCGCGCGGATGGTTCCGGACGACGAGCCGTTGGATCCGGCGGAGGCCGAGCTGGAGCGGCTGCGGTGGCGGCAGGAGCAACTGCGGTTGCAGGAGGAGCGGCTGCGGCAGTTGGCGCCCCAGTCCGGGGAGGAAGCGACGATCGCCAACCCGGTACCGCCGTACGACCCGGCTCGATTGCCGCCGTACGAGACGTTCGTGGGTTCGCGGGCGGAGCGCGGGGATCCGCCGCCGTTCGAGTCGTTCCGCGCGGAGCGGTTCCTGCGTGGTGGGCGTGACGAGGCGCGCGGGGATGAGCGGGACCGTGGTGGTCGGCGTCCGTCGGGTCGTGGTGGTGCGGCCGGGTCGGACCGTGGCCGGGAGCTGTTGTTGGAGCAGCAGCGAATGGTCGAGGCGACGAACGAGCTGGCGCGGCGGATCGTCGAGAAGTACCCGCCGGATCGGTTCTCCTACGTGGGGGTCGGGCGCAGTCCGGCGCCGGTGATCGCGGCGTTGCAGGCGCGTGGTGAGCAGGCGGTGTCGTTCCCGCTGTCGGGTTTCCGCGTGGCGCCTGATCCGGATTCGACGGCTTACGGCGCGTTTTCGGGATCGGGTGCTCGGCTGTTGTCCGACTCCGAGCGGGTGCTGCTCGGGGATCACTTCGACGAGTTCCTGGGCGACCTCCCGGCGGATCGGGATGTGCTGCTGGTCGACTACACCGTTTCCGGCCTGTCGTTGGTGGCGGCGCAGCATTTTCTCCAGGAGCACCTGGGTGAGCGGTCGGTGCACGCGCTGGCGATGTACAGCGGGCAGACGTCGGGGGTGTTGCGGCGGACGCGTGAGAAGATCCTGGACAACGGGACCGCCTCCGAGGGGCGGTTGTGGGATTCGCGGTTCGATTCGGTGGCGCTGGATTCCGGCGAACCTCTCGTTGCCGAGGGCCCGCTGGCGTCGTCCGGTCGGGTGGAGTCGACCGGTCCGCTGGGTGCGGGCGGGCCGCTGCTGGGTGCGGCGTTGGGGAGCCAGACCTTCGACGAGATGTCGGAGCACGGTGAGTTCCCGTTCCTGAGGCGGGCCGTGGATTCGGCCGGTATGCCGGAGTTGTTCGACGTGTACCGGCCGCGTCCGGGTGACCGGGTCGGGTACATGGACCGGGTGGGCAGCGGTTACCAGGCGTTGGAGGCGGCGCTGCGGTACGGCCCGGGTGGTCCGGAGTCGGTGGAGGCGCTGACCGATTCGGGGTCGCCTGGGGAGGGTGCGGTCGCTGGTGGTGGGCGGTCGTTGCCGGGGGTGTTGTCGGCGGGGACCTTCGCGGACGATCCCCTGGCCGGTTCGAACTTCCTGCAGGAGAAAGTGCCGCGTTTCGGGTTGGCGAACGCGGACAACTACCGGCGGGGGGTGCCCGGGCACGACACGAACTGCGCGGTGGCCGCGGTCCAGGGTGCCAATGCCGACAACCATCCGGAGCGCGCTGCCGAGTTCGAGGCTGCGCCGAGCGGTCCGATGTACCGGCAGGAGGTGGAGCGGCAGACGGGTCTGGAGTTCTCGCGTCGGCCGGATGGTTATGCCGGGATCGCGGAGCACGTGGCGAACCAGCCGGACGGGTTCCAGGCGGTGGTGTACCGGGACCAGCGCAGCGGTGACGGGCACTTCTTCCGGGTGAAGAACGTCGGTGGCCGGGTGGTGTTCCTGGACGACCAGACGGGGTGGTTCGCGGATCTGGACACCGATCCGGTGGAGGTCTGGCTCGCCCCGGTGCCTTCGGACGCCGAGCTGACCTTGCAGCCGAAACCGCTGGGCGGCGAGGAGGAGCCCGTCGGCGACGGCCCCACCGGCCGCGGCGGCTCGAGCCGGAGGACCGGCACGGCACCGCAACTGGCCGTGGTGCACGAGGACATCGAGCTGGACACCCTCCGGCCGGAGGAGACCGCGCCGGTACCGCAGCCGGTCGCGAGCGGGAGCGAGCGCACCGAAGCCGAGCGCACCGAAGGCACCGAGGACGGCACCCAGCAGGCCGGGCCGAGCAGCGCCCCGATCAGCGCGCCGGCGATCACCCTCACCGAGCCGGACAGCGAGCACTCGATGCTGCTGGACCTGAGCTCGGCTCCCGACTACGTGCAGGACGGGAAGGCGCTCGGCCGGATCCTGCTGACCGGTCTGGAAACCGACGCGCTGGTCGAGCGGGTGCGCGCCCGGGTGCCGAACCCGGAGAACCTCGGGACCGAGGGTTTCGACGCGATCGGGCGGGTGGCCAAGCAGCAGTTCGAGAACCTCCAGGGCCGGGCCGGACGCAAGTTCCCGGTGCGCGTGGGCAAGAACTGGTACGAGGTCACGGTGCGCGCCACCCCGCGGCTGCCGCAGGACTTGCACTCCGTGGCCGCCGAACCCACCCAGGGCGACACCCAGATCGACATGACCACGCAGACCGGCGGCGGCAGCTCGCGCACCGCCACCGTCGCGACGTCGAGCGAGGTCGGGGTCACCGTCACCGGGGGCCAGCTCGTCGGCGCCTACGGCACGCTCGGGGCCCACGCCCCGCTCGCTTCCCCCGCCGTCTCCCGGCCGGGCGAGTCGTCCTACCAGGCGGCGTCCAACTTCCGCTCCGCGAAGGGCTCCACCCACGCCGAGGTGCCGGTCGACTTCGTCATCGAGGTGCACGACGCCGCCGGACGGCCCGTTCCGCCGCCGGAGGGCCAATCGGGCACGGTCACCGAGTCGGCCCACCTGCGCATCCCGAACGACCTCGGGATGACGCGCTATCCGGAGGTGGCCTCGACGACTCCCCCCGAGGGGTGGGCGTCGCGCTTGGAGAACTTCGGTGTCGAGGCCGTGGTCGACATCGACGACCGGTTCGCCGAGGTCGCCGCGCAGATGCATCCCTCGATCACCAAGCTGGGCGCACCGGGGCGCAGCACGCTGCAGGACTTCCTGAGCCCCGGCAACCTGCGGAACACCATGGCGCAGATGGTGCGCGGCTGGACCACTTCCCAGGACCTGGTCAGCCCGCACGCCAGTCACGGCACGGCGGTCCAGATGCGGGCTTCCCACGGCGAGGTCGAGCTGCTGGGCGTCTCCGGCTCGACGTCCATGCGGCTCACCGAGGCCGCCACTTCGAGCAGCAGCACTTCCGCGGCCAGCAAATCCGGGTTCGACGTCAACACCGCCGTCGGTGGCGGCGCCAGCGTCCCGGGAGCCGTGGGCGCCCGGGGAGGGCCCACCGGCAGCTACGGCACGAGTCGATCCTCTACCTCCACCACCGGCGTGGAAACGACCACCAAGTCCGGGATGCAGGTCAAGGGGAACACCGGGCTCTACAAGGTGCACACCACCATCGAGGTGCGCACGGCGAACGGGCGGACGATCACGGTTCCGGCCACGACCTACCTGCGTGCCGGTCTGCGCGAGGCCGCCGCGCAGGGCCTGCCGGTGCCGCCCGGCACCCCGAACTCGATCACCACCGCCCCCACCGAGCGGCTGTTCCCGCCCCCGTTCCTGGGTGCGAAGGCCGCTGCGGGGGACATCAAGGTCGGTGCCTCCCCCGCGTTCGACCAGGTGCAGGGGGAGGTCGAGCGGGCGCTGCGGCAGCTCAAGAGGTTCGGCGATTTCCTGCCCAACTGGCGGGACACCAAGCTCAAGGCGCGCAACAACGGCAAGCACTACTCCGACGCCCAGGAGCAGTTCGCCAACCTGCGCAAGATCGACGCCGAGCTGTCCCCCGCGGCGTTGCGCACCAAGCTGGGGAGCCTGCTGGGCCGCGGGGTGTCGGTGAACCTCAAGCGGCGCGGGTTCTTCACCAGCGATTACGTCAACGTCAACGTCAAGGTCCGACTCGGCGAACCCGAGCACCTCGGCAAGGCCGACGAGCGCACCGTGCGCTCGATCGCCGCCAGCTCGCCGAAGTGGGAGAACAGCACCACCCAGGAGCACGGCTGGTCCGCCGGTGCCGAGGTGATGCTGCGGGGGCCCGTGGACGCCGACCCGGCCCGGACGACCTTCATCCCGTCGGCCGGGCTGAAGTACAGCGACTCCACGGCGTACAAGTCGTCCGCCAACCCCACGACCAGCCACCAATCGGTGCTGGTCGCCGGCCCGAACTCGCAGTTGTTCCGGTATCCGGTGGAGTTCGACGTCGAGATCACCCGCTACAGCCGCAGCCGGTCCTGGGTCAAGCGGCTCACTCCCGGATCGCCGTTCCGGGTGGTGCCGGAACCGGCGGTCGTCGCCCGCACCGCCACCCCGGAGCGACCGGCCGAACCCGGCGTCGTCGGCATCCCGGAGATCACGGGCCCGGCGTCGATGTGGGTCCCGGACGGGTCGACCTCGAAGAACGACCTCTCCGCATTCACCCCGGGAACACCGTCGATACGGGAACTCGACGACTCCGACCCGAGGACGATCCGGGACCTGCTCGGCCGCAAGGACCGCCCGAAGGCGCCGAACTTCCTGCACGTCGAGGCGGTCGCGAACACCGATGTGCTGCACCGGGAGGGCACCCGGCAGCTCGCCGAGGCCGGGGACGGCGACGGGGTGCTCGGCCTGCCGGGCAGCGACTCGGGCGGCATCCTGGACCGGTTCTTCAGCCCGGAGTTCATCGAGTCCGAGTTCCGCCAGCTCCTCGACCACGGGGTGCAGGAGGACGCCCTCGTCCACAGCCGCCGGGTGTACGACCGCACGGGCGCCCTCGGGATGGACGTCACGCTGACGAACCCGCGGCTGGTCTCCGTCGCCGAGGACTTCAGCACCGACAACAACGGCGCGGGCGGGTACAAGGCCGCCGAAAGCAAGACGCGCAAGCGCGGCTGGGACCTCAACGTCGGCCTGAACGTCTCCGCCAAGCCGCTGACCGATCCGGCCGACGGGCCGAGCGGGAGGGGCGTCGGCGGGGTCGCGGGCAAGCCGTGGAGCCGGTCGAAGTCCAAGACCCGGGGCAGCGAGGTCTCGGGGAGCCTGGAGCGCAACCGGGGCACGCCGCCGGATGCGCGCACGGCGCTGGTGCAGATGGACGCCGACGTGACGCTGCTGGTCGAGAGCCGCAAGCGGAACCTGGTGCACAACACCGAGCCGCAGGCCAAGGGTTCGGTCGTGACGTTGCCCGGCTGGGTGTTCCTGCGCGTCACCGAGCAGGAGGCGCGCGATCTCGGTGTGCTCGGCGAGCAGACCGCGGTCCCGCAGGCCAGGACCGAGCGGATGGCCCCGCCGGCCATGATCCGCCCGCACGGGCCCAGCTCGCTGGGCATGAGCGTGGTCGAGGACGTCCCCGACCTGACCCCGCTGATCGAGGAGATGCGCGAGCGGCTCGGCCCGGAGGGCAAGAAGCTGCTGCCGGATTCGGTGCTCGACGACTCGATGCGCAACCTGCGGCAGTTGGGCAACCTCACCTCGCGGCGCAACGTGGCCGCGCTGGTCGACAGCGTGGTGGACGACAGCATCCCGCTGCTGGTGCACCGGCCCAAGGTGTTCGGCCGGGACAGCTACCAGGTGCTGCTCGGCGCCAAGCTCGGTGAGCCGGAGTACCTCGACGTCGTCAACGACGGGGTCAAGCTCGACCACAACCTCACCCGGGGCACCAAGGCCACGGATTCCGAAGCCAAGGCCCGGAAGTGGGACGTGGCGCTGCGCACGTCCGGCGGCGTCGCTCCGCAGACCAACAACCCGAACCTCTCGACCACGGCGGGCACCGGGCTGGCCGCCGAGGCATCGGTGGGCCAGAACCGCACCGCGACCCGGTCGCACTCGGAGACCGAACAGCAGACCTACGCGCGCAACGGCGGCGGTCCGGCGGCCCGCTACCGCATCCCCATCCGGTTCGAGTTGACCGTGCTGCGCGACGGCGAGCCGCCGGTGACGGTCACCCTGGACGATCACCTGCAGACGCGGCTGCTCGCCGACAACCTGACGGTCGCCTCGGACGACGCTCCGGCCCGCACCGGTGACCACCGGCCGCGGCAGATCGTGCGCGGACCGGACGACGCCACCCCGGAAGCGCTCCGGGAGTGGCAACGGGAGAACCCGGTCCTGCCGTCCAACGCCGCCCCGGAGGGGTTGCACGGTGCGGGGGCGCTGCGCAGGGCCGGGCTGGAGGCACTGCGGCGGGCCGGGGCGAAGAAGGGCCTGCTCATCGACGGCGCCGCCGCTGCGCACACGATGCGCACCACGGCGAGCACCGAACTGGTGCAGGCGCACCTGCCCGGGATGCTCTCCGGGCCGCTGTCGGTGCCGAAGCTGCACGAGGCCGTGCTGGGCAAGAAGCAGCACGCCGACGTCGAGATCTACGCCCGGTTGCGCAACCCCCGGCTGGTCGGTCTCAGCGACGAGGTGACGATCGGCGGCTCCCGCAACGACTCCGAGTCCAACACCGTCGACTTCAAGACCGAGGACGTCGGGAGCGCCACGGTGGCTCCGGGCGCCGGCCGGGCGCGGTGGACCGAACCGGGTGGCCTGCTGCGCCCCGGCGGTGTGGAGTTCAAGCGCTCGGCCGAGGAGAGCGAGGCCATCGCCGAACGCCCGGGTGGCGGGCAGAAGAGCAACGTCAAGCAGCAGGGTCGCAGCGGGCTGATCGAGTACGACGTGGAGTACCGGGCGGTGGCCCGGATCGGTGATTCCGTCGGCGTGGTCGATCTCTCCGTCCCGGCGTCGACGAACCTGCGGGCCCGCGGGTCCGACCTGGCCGGGTTGCTCGGGCGGGGCCTGCCCCAGGAGCTCTCCGACGCCCAGGACGAGGTCAAGGCCAAGGCGAAGGCGTGGCGCACTGCCGAAGTCGCCGTCGACAAGGCCCGGCACGAGTCCGTCGACAAGCTGAACGAGATCGCGCCCCGCCGCACCGCTGCCGAGCAGTCGCTGGCCGGCCACCGCGACGACCTCGCCGCGGCCCAGCAGCGGGTCCGGGACGCCGAGCGGAACGTCGAGCGCAGCGGCGCCCGCGAGGCGGAGGTGCGGGAGGAGCTCGCCACCACCTCGACGCGGGTCGACGCGGCCGTGAACCGCCTGTGGCGGGCCGGCGTTGAACGCTCCGCCGCCGAGGGCGCGCTGGGGGAAGCCCGGGCAGCGCAGGAGGCGCTCGACGCGCAGCACCGGGCGGCGGCCGAGCAGCGGGAAGCGGCCGAGGATGGGGAAGCAGCCGAGCAGGGGGAAGCGGCTCAGCGGCAGGCGGCGGCCGAGCAGCGGGAAGCGGCCGAGCGGCGCGAAGCGGCTGAGCAGGCGGCGGCGGCTGAGCGGCGAGCGGTGGTGGCTGAGCGGCGGCTGGCCGAGGCGAGGGCCGAGTACGATGGCGCCGCCCTCGAACGGGAGCAGGCGGGCGAGGCGGCCGAGCGGGCCCGGAACGGGTTGGCGGACGCGACCGAGGCATCGCGCTCCGCTCAGCAGGGACTGGACGCGGCCGGGGCCGACCGCGAGCTGACCGGTGCCGAGGTCCGAGCCGCCGAGCGGGCCGCGAACGAGGTGGGCGAGGAGATCGCCGCCGTGGAGCGCGTCCTGGACCAGGCGCGCGTCAAGGCCCACGATGCCCAGACCGCGTGGTGGCGGGCGAAGTCCGAACTGGACCGGCAGTTGGCCGCGTTCCGCGCCGCGGGTCAGCGGCCGACCGAGGCCGCCCCCGAGGACCGGACGACCGAGCGTTCCGACGACACCGCGGACGGTGTCGAGCCGGGCCCGGTTCGCCGGAGCGCCTCGGAGACCGAGGGCGAGGTCGGGACGGTCGCGGGTCCGGTGCGGGTGGTGTCGGCGAGGAACCCGGAGGTGCGGTCGGAGTTCACGCGTGGGGTGTTGGCGCGGTGGAAGGAGGTCAACGGCAACCAGTACGACCGGGATGTGCCGGGTAGGCGGCGGGCTTGTGGCCCGAGGGCGGTGGCGTTGGCGAACGCGTTCCGGCGGCCCGGTGAGCAGGTGGCCGCTGCGCCGCTGAGCGGTGCGGTGCACCGGGATGACGTCGAGCGGGGCCTGAACGGGGCGAGGTTCGAGCGGGTGCCGGGTGTTGGTGCGGCGGTCGATCGGATGGCGCCCGAGTCCGGTCCGGATCTGGGCTTGGTGTACCGGGACCACGGGGATGGCACGGGCCACTTCTTCGTCGCGGTGCGTGGTCGGGATGACAGCGGTGGCGTTGAGGTCGTATTCGTCGATCCGCTGAACGGGGAACCGGAGTCGGTCGAGGTCGCGGCCCTGGAGACGTGGTTCGTTCCGCTGGGCCTCGGCGATTCGTCGATGCTCACCCCGGTGTTCTCCCCGGTGGGCACGACGGGCATCCCGGACGGTTTCGAGCCGGGCACGCCGTTGGGCATGGGCGGCGAGTCCGCGCCCAACCCGGTGATCGAGCGCTGGGACAACGAGAGCGACTCCGATGCGCCGGTGATGATCCGCGGCTACGTGCCGGGGCACGGTCACGTGCAGTTCAAGGCGAGCGACGTGGCGCCGATGCTGCTGCCCGACGCCCAAGGCCACGACGTCGTCCTCACCTTCTCGTCCGGGCAGGACGCCGAGATCGATCGGGAGTGGGCGCGCGCACCGCTGCGGGGGCGCTACACCTGGCGGACGGTGCCAGGTGAGAGCGGTGTCTTCGATCCGCTCCACGCCCGGTTCCGCGAGCAGGCGGGACTGGGAGCGCGGGTCGACGCCCCGGACGCGGAGTACTTCGACGAGAACCCGCTCGGGCCGATCGACGTCGCCACCCACGGTGTCCCCGGCGGCGACGTCGGGGTCACGCTGCGCCGCGGAACCCTGCTCTCCAACGGCGTGCGACTGGACAAGGCCACCGAGGCCGAGGTGCCCGCCCCGCAGTTCAGCGACGTGGTCGACCGGTCGGCAGCTTTCCGCCAGCTCTACCGGAGCAGGGCCGATGCACCGATCCGCTTCATCGTGTGCCAGCCGGACGGCGACATCACGGGCGCCTGGTTGCTCATGGAGGGCATGTACGCGAAGGACTACCCCAACCGGCTCTCGATCACGGGCGACACCGTCTGGATCGCTGGCGATGTCCCGACCGCGAGCGGCACCATCCAGCACGGCGACCTGTCCGTGGCCAACAACGGCGGATGGGGGTCCTTCACGCCGGATGCCGACGGCAACCCCGTCGAGGACGCCGAGGTGTACGGGCGGACCATCTATTCCGACGACGAGGTGGAACGCCTCGCCGACCTGTACCTCGGAGACAGCTTCACGAACTACGTCGCGAGCCAGACGACCCAGCAGGGCGGGTCCCTGCCGGCTGGTGCGCACGCCACGTCCGGCCAGGCTCCGCCGCCGATCGGGTCGTCCGGCGCGGACCGGCCCCTGCGGGGTGCGCGTGAAGACCCGCGTACCGGCGGGCAGGACCGCACCGGCGACGAGGTCCGCACGGGTGATGGGCGGCGTCCGTCGGGTCGTGGTGGTGCGGCTGGACCGGGCCGGGGGCGTCCCACTGCGCCGCTCCGGGGCCGGGATGAATCCCGATACGAGGGCGAGTTCGACCGCCGGTCCGTGCGACCCGGGATGCTGCGCGACGCGGACGGCCGCGAGGCCGGCATGACCCTGGAAACCTCCCCGTACTGGGCGAACAAGACCCGGGACTGGATGAGCCGTGGCGGGGGCCGCATTCGCGTGGTGCGCCTGATGCCGGGTGAATTGCCGAGCGAGGCGATGGCCCGTCCGGGCAGCGAGGTGGATGCACCTTTCGAGAACCCGGTCGTCTTGGCGATCGAAACGAAGGAGAGCAATTTCCTGCTCCCGGTCGACGGCGACCGCGGCGCCACCACCATGCAGGTGAGCGGCACCACCGTCGCGGATTACCTGGCCGGGGAGGAGGCGTTCGAAAGGCTGGTTGCCGCCGCGGAGCGCGGTGGGCGGCGGGCGTCCCTGCTGTTGACGCAGGCGTGTTACGACGGCGGGAAGGGTGTCGCGGCCCTGACGTGGCGGCTGGCGCAGCTCGGGTACGACCTTGATGTGTTCGTCAGCGAGCAGCCGACGGTGCTGCTGGACGGCGATCGTCTTGCGGTGGCCAACAACGGCGGCTTGGTGCATTACCGGAACCGCGAGTACGCGAGCAACTCGATATTCCAGGGTTTCCGTGGCTCCGGGCGCGTCCGGAATGTGATCGAGCGGACCGTGGTCGAAGCCACCCGGTACTCCTCGGAAAGAGTAGCGGCAATCTTGTCGGCTGCCCGCGCGCAAGCCGCCGGCGGGATTGTGGTCGTATCCCAGGAGACCTTCGCCGATGATGCAGCGGGCAGGTCGCGGTTCGTGCGCGATCACTTGCCGCAGTCGCGGTTGGTGAATCGGGACAACTACCTGAGGAATGTCCCGGGGCACGATACGAATTGTGTGCCGGCGGCTATGCACGGGCTGAACGCGCAGGAATTCCCGGAGCGCGCGGAGGCCGGTGAGTTCCGGGCAGGTCCGAGCGGTACGATGACGATTCCCGAGGCGAACCGCGTCGAAGGGGTGACCTTCCGGCGGCAGTATAGTGGTTACTACGGCGTCGAGAGTTTCCTGGCGGGTCAACCTGATGGTGCCCGTGGTCTGGTGACCCACTTCTTCGCGGATAAGGCCCTTGGGCACACCTTCGCCGTGCACAAGATTTCCAATTGGGTCGTGTATTCGGATTCGCAGGTCGGGGATTTGGCGGCACTGGGGAAGCCGTCGGCGGTGTGGTTCGCTCCGGTGCAGAGGGGCCGCGTGCTGACGCCGGTGTACACCCCGGTGGGCCCCACCAGCTCGGTCGCGGGTTCCGCGGCGGGCGCGATCGGTGATTCGCGTGGTGGGGAGAACCCGAAACCCGCGGACCACGATCCGGCGCGGCAGCCGTCCCAGGACGGCGCTCCCCGGCCGCCGCGCGAGGACGGCACCGAAAGTTCCGGCACCGGGCGGCAGCCGCTGGATTCGGCGGAGGACGACGTCGTGCCGGGGCGGGGATCGGTGGAGTCGTCTCGGCCGGAGTCGGCGGACGCTGGTCCGCAGGGCGACGATTCCGCTCGGGGCCGGGCGGAGGGCACCAGTGGGTCGAGGGTCATCTCGTGGGAAACCTTCGCAGGTGATCCTGCTGGTCGGAAGCGGTTCGTGCGGAGGCACTTCGCCCCGGCGCTTCCCGTGAACCGGGACAACTTCGAAAGAAATGTCCCCGGGCACCGGACCAATTGTGGTCCGGCGCAGATCCAAACGTTGAATGCGATGAACTTCCCGGCGCGCGCCAGGAGAGGTGAATTCCAGGCCAGGCCGAGTGGGCCGGTGAATTCGCTTTTCCTTGCCGATATCGCGAGGGTGAAGTACGACGAGAATGTCCGGAGTTACGCGGACATCGGGAATTACATCCTGAGTCGGCCCAGCCCCTCCCGTGGGTTGGTGTTCCAGGAACGAGCCGATGTCGGCCACTTCATCACGGTGCACAACCTGGATGGCTGGGTTGTGTACTTCGACGGCCAGGCGGGCGATTTGGCGAAGGTGGAAACGCCTGTACGGGGGGTGCGATTCGCGCCTGCGCCTGCTGACCGGGTGATGTCGCCGACGTATATGCCGCTGGGCGACGTCGGTTCGAATGCCTCCGGCGGAGCACAGCAGGGTCGTGGCCACCGACGTTCCAAGCCCGCGTACCGCGGTGAGGACGAGAACGGCGACCCGGTCCAGTTCCGGGGTCGCGACGTGCGGACCGAGACGTTGCGCACCGCAGACGGCCGCGCGCTCGGGTTGATCCTCCAAACCGACGTGGAGAAGGCGCGGCGGGTCGAGGACTGGGCGGAGGGCATCCGGGACCGCATTCGCATCGTGCGGACCGCACCGGGGCAGACTCCGCGCGCAGCGGCGGCCCGGCCGGGCAGCGAGGTGGAGGCTCCCTTCACCGACCCCTTCGTGGTGGCGATCGGATCGGACGACGGCGAGTTCGTGCTCCCGGTCGAGCGGCGGGACGGGACCGCCGACGTGTGGACGAGCGGTGCCACCCTCGCGGAACGCCTGGTCAAGGAAGGCAAGTTCCGGCGGTACCTGGACGCCGCGAAGGAGGCGGGGCGCAGGCCCGAGCTGTTCCTGGTGACCTCGGCCCAGGAAGACGATCGGGCGATCGCCGACCTCACGCGGCGCCTGTCGCAGCTCGGCCACGACGTCGACGTGTACCTCGGCTACCACCCGTCGGCCCTGCTGTCCGGTGGGCGCTTCGCGGTGGCCGACAACCAGGGCCTCGTGCGCTTCCGGGCCCGAAAGCGGGTCGAGACCATCAAGGCCAGAGCCCTGTTCTTCTCGGTGCGGGGCCAGAAGGTCCGGCACGTGGTGGAGAAGACGACGTTCAGCTCGACCCGGTACAACGCCGAGGAGCTGGCGGAGATCGAGCGCGAGCGGGCGTTGGACGACAGCACCGGCGCCGGTACCCGCCCGGCCCGCGCGCGGGCGCCCCAGCACGAGTCGAGCGAGGAGACCGAGGACGTCGAGGTCGGCGCGGACTTCGAGGTGGACTCGGAGGCCGGGTCGGAGTCCGCGTCGGAGTCGGAAGCTGAGTCCGAGTCCGAGTCCGAATCGGAGGCGGAGCCCGAGCCGGTGCGACCGGAGTCCTCGCGGACACGGCCGACTCCGGCGCCGGAGCCCGGCGTGCGGAAGCCTGCGGCTCAGCCCGAGCCCGCGAAGCCCCAGGAACGGCCGGTGCGCCCGGAGGCGGAAAGCGGCGCGCGTCCGTCGGACGAGCTCTACGCCGCGTTGGGCGTGGAGGTCGGCGCTGAGCTGCGGTTCCTGGACAAGGCGCTGAGCAACCTCCAGCTCAAGTACGGAGCAGCCAGCCCGGGAACGGCGGAAGCCGGGCGGCTGCGGGCGGCCCGGCATGCGTACGACGTGCTGACGAATCCGGAGGCGCGGGCGGAGTACGACAGGCCCCTCGACCCGCCGGACCCGCGGCCGGAGGCGTCCCGGCGGTCGAAGACGGCGTATCCGTCGGCGCGGGGTGAGAGGTTTGATCCGCATGCTGGGGTGGCGTCGGATTCGCAGCCGGAGGTGAAGCCGGAGGCGCCGCAGTCGCAGCAGCCGGACCCGCAGCCGGAGCCGTCACGGAGGCCGAAGTTCGAGTATCCGGCGGCGCGGGCGGAGAAGTTCGATCCGCGTGGTGAGGAGGACTCCGGTGCGCAGCCGGGGGCTTCGAAACCGGAGCCCAAGCCGTCGCCGCAGTCGCAGTCGACGTCGGAGCAGGGGCCGGGGCCGTCGCGGCGGCCGAAGACGGAGTATCCGTCGGCGCGGGGTGAGAGGTTCGATCCGCGTGCTGGGGCGGCGTCGGATTCGCAGCCGGGGGCCGAGTCGGAGGGGCCGAAGCCCAAGCCGAAGCCGTCGCCGCAGTCGCAGTCGACGTCGGAGCAGGGGCCGGGGCCGTCGCGGCGGGCGAGGACGGAGTATCCGTCGGCGCGGGGTGAGAGGTTTGATCCGCGTGCTGGGGTGGCGTCGGATTCGCAGCCGGGGGCCAGGTCGGAGGGGCCGAAACCGGAGCCCAAGCCGTCGCCGCAGTCGCAGTCGACGTCGGAGCAGGGGCCGGAGGCGTCGCGGCGGTCGAAGACGGAGTATCCGTCGGCGCGGGGTGAGAGGTTCGATCCGCGTGCTGGGGCGGCGTCGGCTCCGAAGTCGGAGGCCCAGGCGGAGTCGGAGTCGGGGCGGAGGCCGAGGACTGAGTATCCGTCGGCGCGTGGCGAAAGGCTGGATCCCCGCGCTGGGGCGGCTTCGGGTTCGCAGCAGTCGGGGGTGACGCCGGAGGGGGCGAAGCCGGAGGCGCCGTCGCAGGCGGCACCGCAGCCGGAGCCGGAGCGGAGGCCGAGGACTGAGTACCCGTCGGCCCGGGGTGAGAGGTTCGATCCGCGTTCTGGTCCGCAGCCGGAGTTCGGAGAGCCGGAGCCGACTGCTTCGTCGCAGCAGGAGTCGAAGGCCGCTCCGACGTCGACGCCGGAGCAGGAGCCGGCTTCGGAGCCGAGGCCGAAGTTCGGGTACCCGAAGGCGCAGGGCGAGAAGTACGACCCGAAACCTGGTGCACAGCCGAAGCCCGAGGAGTCCCGGTCGACCTCCGGGACGTCGCGGGAACCGGAGTCGGGGTCGAGGCCGGAGTCCGAGCGTCCGAAGCAGGAGAGGTACGACCCGCGCCCCGGACCGCAGCCGCAGCCGGGGACGACCGGTGCGGGATCGGCGCAGCGTCCCGAGCCCGGACCGGCGCACCCGGGACCGTCGTCCGACGCGAAGCCGGACGGTGCGAAGGTGCCCGGGCCGCAGCAGGAGTCCGGGTCGGGTGGTGCGCGGCCGGAGGCGTCGCCGAACGATGCGGGGACTGCCGGGAAGCAGCCGCTGGAGTCGCTCCCGGATGGCAACGAGAGCCCCTACGAGGTGCTCGGGGTCGGGCGCGATGCGACGAAGGCCGAGATCATCAAGGCGTACCGGAAACTCGCGCTTCGGCACCACCCGGACAAGCATCCCGGGGACGACAACGCCATCGCCCAGCAGAACACCGCCAGCCTCAACAGCGCCCGCGACCTGCTGGTGGATCCGGAGAAGCGCGCGAAGTACGACGAGCGGCAGGCGGCGAAGGAGGCGTTCGCCTCCGCGTTCAGCACCGAACAGGAGCAGGACGCCACCGGCCAGCGGTACGCGACCCGGACCCCCCGGCGGGAGCCCGAGGCGGAGCCCACTCGGGAGCACCGGCGTCCGCGTCCGGGCGGTGCCACCGGCCGGCCGGGGCCTTCCGGCGCGCGTCCGCGTCGGCGCGACACCGCCGGGGAGCCGGGGCCTACTCGGGAGCACCGGCGTCCGCCTCGGCGCGACACCACCGGCCGGCCCGGGTCGTCCGGCAGGTACCCGGATTGGCGCGACACCGGGGGCGGTGCGCGGCCGGGCCCCGGCGGGCAACCGCAGTTCTCCCCGGAGCAGGCCGGGTGGGTGCCGGGCCGGAGGCTGGCCGCGTTCGACGGCGTGACCTTCTGGGAGCCGCTGTGGTTCAACCCGGCGGCGCCCCGGCAGCGGGCGGTCTACAGCCAGGCCCGCTTCGACCCGCGCGGCAGGACGGTGATCGGCACCAGCTTCGTGCGGGGCAGCGAGCTCGCGGACATCTACACGAGCACGGGCATGCCGGTGATGGACCGCCTGGTCCGGACGACCTCGGTGGAGCGGCTGGCGGATGCGCTGATGTGGAACCGCCCCGGCGGCACCCTGCGTCCCCCCTGGACCGGTTATGCCGGCGTTCTCGCCGACATGATGGGCACGCCGGACGGCTACCGCTTCGAGCTCCCCGCCGAAGGGGTGTACATCCCGGGGCGGGACTTCAACCCCTTCCGGCCCGACGAGCAGGTCTTCACCGACGAGGGGGGCGTCGTGCTCGCGCACTCCCGGCACTTCCGGGAGGCCTACGCGCGCAGGGGCTCGGATTCGATGTTCGTGATGGCCTGCGACCTGACCATCAACCAGCACGACCTCCGGATGATGCAGACGCTGCGCGCCGCCCGGTACAACCTCGCCACCCACTTCCCGGACGGCCGCCTGGACCTGCGCATCACCACGGACGGGCGCCACGTGGAGCTCGGCGTCGCGTACAACCGCGGCCTCGTCACCTACCCGGCGGCCCCGGACACCGACCCGTGGAGCACGCGGGCGTTCGTGCGGGCGGAATCCCGGTACTCCGCCGGCGAGATCGACGACATCGCCTTCACCGAGTACGGGTTCATCCCGCCCAACTACGCACCGGTGACCGAGCACCGCGGTCCGGACGACGGGACCGACCAGCCCGCCGGTGAGCGGGCCGCCCAGGACAAGCGGGTCCGGTTCGAGGCCCGGACCGCCCTGCTGGAGTTCGAGCCGGGCCGCGCGACCCGCGACGGCGGCTCCGAGCGGGCGGGGGACCTCGCCGCCGAGCCCGGGGCCGGGCCGGTGCGGGGACGGCCGGTGGCGGCTCCGCGCTCGTCGGACGTCCTGGACGCCGATCCCGACAGCGCTCGCCGGACGGCGCTCGACGAAGCCCAGGCGCTGCGGGCGGAGCTCGTCGGTGCGGAGCAGGCCGCGGCGGAGCGCACGGCGGCCGAGGACCTCCGCAGGGAACAGCGGAAGGCGGCGCGCCGAGCCGCCCGGGACCGGGATGCCACGTCGGTCGAGCAGGACCCGGCCGTCCGCAGCAGCCGGGGCGAACCGTCCCCGGTGGCGGCGCGCAACGCGGACCGGATGGCGCACCTGCCGGGCCCGGTGGCCGCGGGTGCGCACCCGATCCGCACCGTCGGGCACCGGGTGCGCGGCGCGGCCAAGCAGGGGACGCGTGCGCTGACCAACTCCTCGACCGAGCTCGCGGCGGCGCTGGCGACCTGGACCAGCGCGCCCGCCGACCGGCGCGGCGTTCCGATCAAGCCCGGCATGGCCGGTGCGCTGCTGATCGGCGACGTGGTGGTGCCGCGCTCCAGCATGCGGCGCCGCCCCGGCGGATCCGCCAGGCCCGACCTGCACCCCGCCGTCAAGCGCGCCCTGGAATCCGTGCCGGGCAAGGGGTCGGGCGTCGGGCACGGCAAGTGCGCCGAGGTGGCGGCTGTCTCGGACTACCTGGACCAGGCCGACCCGGGCCGGACCTGGTCGGTGGAGCAGGCGCGGACGCACCTGGAGCGCGCCGGGGCGGCCATGACCGCGCACAACCTCAGCGGCACCCAGCGGTCGGCGTGCGGGAGCTGCCGCCACATGGCGGGCGAACTCGGCATCACCGAGCTGTCCCTGCCCCGCCGGGCTCCGGTGGTGGTGTCGGCGGAGACCTTCGCGGGCAATCCGGAGGCCGAACGGGAATTCCTGGGCGACGACCGCTACGCCGACGCCATGTCGGTGAATTCGCCCGCGTACCAGGAGAACCGGCCCGGCCACCGCACCAACTGCCCCGCCAGCACCGTGCAGGCGGCCAACGCGCTGCGGTTCCGCGACCGGGCGCGCCGGGGCGAATTCCGGGCCCCGGCGAGCGGTCCGCTGCCCTTGGAGCGGGTCGAGGAGTGGACGGGCGTGCCGTTCAGCCCGCTGCCGCACGGCGACGACGCGATCGAGCGGTACCTGGGCGACGCCCCCGCCGGGACGACCGGGCTGCTGTACCGGGAGTTCGGCGACCAGCCCGGGCACCTCTACCTCGTGGACAAGCCTCTCGACGAGCGGATCGTGCTCCTCGACCCGACGGCCCGCCGCCTGGCTCCGCGCCACGAGCCGAACGTCCGGGAGTGGTACGCACCGCTCGACCACCACGACGTGATCGCGATCAACGGCCTCACCGAGGTCGGGAGCTCCGGCGTCCCCGAGGGCCACGAGCCGGGGGCTCCGCTGCGGATGGCCGGGATGCCGAGGCAGGAGCCGGGGGCCCGTCCTTCGGACGCGCTGTACGGGGTGCTCGGCGTTCCGGTGGGCGCCAACCCGTTCGAGCTCGACCGGGCGCACACGAAGCTGACCCTGAAGTACGCGCGGGAGCGCGACGCCGGGGACGCCACCGCCGCCCGGCGGCTGCGCGAGCTCGACGCGGCGCACGCGACGCTGTCCGACCGCGCCGCGCGGGCGGAGTACGACGCCGAGCACTCCCGCCGGGACGCGGGGCAGTCCGCCCGGCCGGAGCCGGGGTCCGGGGCGCGCCCGTCGGACGCGCTGTACGCGGCGTTGGGCGTGGACGCCGGTGCTCCGCTGCGGGTGCTGGACCGGGCGATGACGGCTTTTCAGTTGAAGTACGGCACGGCGCCGGAGGGGTCGGCGAGCGCCGCGCGGCTGCGGGCGGCCCGGGACGCCTACGCCGTGCTGTCCGATCCCGCCGCGCGGGCGGACTACGACCGCGAGCACGCCCGCGGGGACGCGGCGGGAACCGCGCGACCGAAGCCGGAACGGCAGGGCGGCGGGGAACCCCCATCGGCGGCGCCCGGGTTGGAGCGGCTCTCGGCAGCGGACGACTACGCCGTCCTCGGGGTGGCGCGGGACGCGACCCAGGAGGAGATCAGGAAGCAGTACCGGAAGCTGTCCCTGCGCAACCACCCGGACAAGAACCGCGGCGGTGACCGCGAGACCATCGCGCTGGAGAACACGCAGCGGATCAACGTCGCCTGGGAGCACCTGGGGACCCGGACGCGCGGCGGGAGTACGACGAGCAGCTCGCGCGGCAGGAGAACCCGCGCCAGGAGTCCGAGTCCGAGTCGGAGTCGGATGCTGGTGGGTTCCGGGAGCACGCGCGTTCGGGGCAGTGGGGTCGGCGTTATGCGGCGGCTGATTCGGGGTCGGAGTCGGAGCCGGATGCGGGCGGGTTCCGCGAGCACAGGCGTCCGGGACGGGACGCCGGGCCGGAGCGCGGGTTCCGGGGGGCGCGGCCCCGCCGGCGCGCCACCCAGCCGGATCCGGGTGCCCGGTTCGGGCAGGCCCGCCCGGGTGCCCACCGCCGGGGCACCGCGGCGGACCCCGGGGGCTTCCCGGAGTACGGCACCGGCCGGGGGCCTCGCCGGGGCGGCACCGGACCGGGGACGGGATCGGCCCGACCGGGCACGGGACCGAAGTTCACGCCGGAGCAGCTCGGCATGATCTCCGGGTACGTCGACCTGGACAACGCCACGCGCAAGGTGTGGTTCCGGCCGCAGGACGTGCTCACCAGCCCGGTCTACGACGGGGCCGCCTCGGCCCCGGGCGGGAAGATGGGCGCCAGCTTCGCGCACCGCAGCTCCACGCTCTCCCAGCACTTCATCAGCCCCGGGATGCCGCGCATGGACCGGCAGGTGCGCACCCTCTCCGACGAGGACCTCGCCGATGCGCTGAGCTGGATGCGCGGGGACGGCCTCGTGCGCCCCCAGTGGTACCTGGACCAGCCGCGCAGGCAACCCCTGGTCCTGGAAGGGCACGTCAACGGGCGCCTGGCGTCGATCATCCTCCGCCCCGGGGTGCGGGCGATCGACGACGAGCGGGGCGTGCTCGACCGCGTGCTGCCGATCGGCGTGCGGGGAACGGAACTGGCCGTCGTCACCGACGCCTCCGAGCACTTCCGCGCCGCCTACGAGCGCAAGCGCAACGCGACGCTGGTGGGGCTGGCCTGCGCCATGGGCCGCTCGGAGCTGGCCTACCAGTACATGCGCGAGATGCGGCGCCGCGGCTACACCTTCGGAGCGATGTTCGCCAAGGACGCCCTGGACATCCGCATCACCCCGGACGGCAGGCACCTGGAGCTCGCGGTCGCGAACAACGCCGGCTTCCTCGCCTTCGAGCCGGCACCGGAGGACCGGCCGACCCGCCTGGAGGTCGGCCCGCCCCCCACGGGCAGGTACTCGGCCGCCGAGGAGGCCGCGCACCGGCGCAACCGCGTCGGCAGGCCGCCGTACCCGAGGCCCGGGACGGAGCGGCGCGGCCCGCTGCCGCGGGGGCGGGACCTGCTGCCCCGGGCGCGGACCGCGCTGCTGGAGTTCCACCCGACCTCGTCGCGCCGCCCGGTCGAGCCCCCGGCGGAGGAGCACGAGCTCCAGACCATCCCCGAGGAAGCCGCCGAGCCGGAGTCGGCGCTCGACCGCGCCCGGGAGGAGCGACCGCAGCTCGACGGCGGGATCGACGGCGCGGCGATCCGGGCGAAGATCAAGGAGCTCGTGTCCGACCCGGACGTGGACGAGCGGGTGGACCTCGCCTTCTCGGACGAGAACCTGGCGAAGAAGTTCCAGCAGGGCGTGGAGGGCCTGCACATCGAGGACCTCGGGGAGGGCCGCGGGCGCGGTCCGCGCGTGGTGCTGGACCTCGTGGAGCTGTCCGAGCCGAACGCCGCGCTGCCGGGCACCGGGGACGTGACGACCTCCGGATCCCGGGCGCAGGTGCTGCACGACACCTCCAGCAGCCGGGCCAAGGTGGGTACCGACTCGTTCTCCTTCCGGGTTCCCGCGGTCTTCGTGCTGGTCGGCGGCAGGGTCTCCGGCGCCGCCCACCAGCGCGACTCGGGCGCGCGGTCGAAGGCCCAGCGCACCAGCAAGGTCGAGATCACCGAGACCGGTGTGCCGGCCACCAACGCCCGCCACCAGGCCCGTTACCGGATCAGCGTGCTCCGCCCGGGGCTGCGCTCGAAGGACGCCGGTGATGACGTGCTGGTCGACCTGGGGCTGAAGTGGCCGAACCGCCGGGAGCTGGCCCTCGAGGGCGGGCCCCGGATGGGGAACCCGGAGTCGATCGAGCACGTCGAGTTCTCCGGCACCGGCGGCATCTACCGGGCGGTGCAGGACAAGCTCGGCAAGGACTTCCGCCCGAACGACGAGGCGGAGCAGGACTTCCGCACCGTGCTGGACCGGCTCGGTGACGAAGGCGAGGACCTGCTCAGCGGTCGGACGCTGCGCAAGACCTTCGACTTCGGCGGCAAGCCGGTCGACGTCCTGCTCTCCGTCGCCGAGGTCAAGCCGCGGCGCGTCACCACTTCGGCCGCCAAGGTCACCCGCACCGAGGCGGTGACGGGCGAGGTCTCCACCAGCGAGGCGATCACCTACAAGCGCGGCGGGGGCGCGGAGGTCGGCGGCGGGGACGTCAGCGGCCTGACCGGCCTCGCGATCGGCCCCCACGGCGAGCAAGCCCGAACCACCAAGCACAGCGGGTCCAGCGCCGCGAGCCACGAGCACGAGACCGCCGAGACCTACGAAGGGCCGCTCGACCGGCACCTGGCGGACCTGGTGTTCCTGGTCGACGTCGCCCGCGATGGCGTGCCGTCGGGCAGTCCGACCAAGGTCGAGGCAACGGCGGCGAGCCGACTCGAGCCGCGCACCGCCGCCCGGCACGGGTGGAGCTCCAGCGCCACCACCGATCAGGACCCCACCGATCAAGACCACGAGCAGCCGGTCGTCCCCGAGTCGGCCCGCCGCGCCCCGGACCGGGTGGACGCGACCTTCCAGCTTCCGGCGGCCACCGTGGACGCGCTCGTCGGGCCGGTGCTGCACGAGCTGGCCGTGCGGGGGCACGTGCAGCCCCGCGAGCTGCCGCGCGTCGCGCAGCGGATGCGGCGCTTCGTCCGCGAGCACGCGCGGGCGATCGCCCGCGGCGACGGCGCCCGGTTCCCGCTGAGCGCGCAGTACGGCGCCGCGCCGGACGTGTTCTTCCACGGGACCATGCACCTGGACCGGGCGACGGCCTCCGCCGACGCCCGCGGCGGCACGATCGGCGGCAAGCTCGGCTCCGCGCACGAGCGCGCCACGGCCAAGAACGAGGGCCGCCACACCAGCGCCGGGATCATGGGCATCGGCTACAGCGACATCTTCTGGCCCGCCTCCAGGGGGTGAGCCTGGATCGCGTCAAGGGCCGGGGTGACGTCGCGGTGCGCAAGCTCGGCCACGAGCAGCCCTTCGCCGGGAAGGCCGGGGTCCACCGGTACGACTACCCGACCGACTTCACCGCGCACCTCGGCGGCACCTGGTCGAACCCCGGTCCCGCCCTCACCCCGGTCACCGGCGACGTCACCGTGGCGGCGCCGAAGTCCCCGGGGACCCCGCTCGCGGAACGGCCCCGGCCCGCGGCGGGTCCCGAACCCACCTGGCAGGACGGCGAGCCGGAGCCGCACGAGCGCGACGGCGAGCTGGCCGCCGGGGCCGAGCTGGACTCGCAGCTCCCGACGCCCGGGCAGCGGCGCACCGCCGCGGACATGCTGGGCGCGGGCCCCGCGCACACGTGGCGGGAGCGGCTGAAGACGCCGTTCATCGGGCGCATCCCCCCGAAGTTCGACGAGCACCGGGGGCACTGGCTGCGGCGGAACGCGGGTCGGACGCAGGAGCCCGGCGAGCACGCGCTGAACGAGCGCAACGCCGGGCTGGGCGCGCTGGAGGTGTTCACCTCGCCCGAGGCGCGGATGGCCCGGTTCGACCGGGCGGTGCTGCACGAGGACCGCAGCGAGCTCAAGAGCCACAGCCACGGCGCCCTCCTCGGCACCCGCGAGCGGCACGGCGACCTGTCCCTGCGGACCCGGCTGGGCAACCCGACCGTCGTCGAGGTCGACGAGCAGCACTGGTTCGCCGACAAGAGCAGCGCGGAGACCGAGCGCGCGACCGACGAGGAGAAGACGTGGCGCGCCCGGTTCCGGGCCGCGCTGACCTTGTTCATCCCGGTGAACCCGTTCTTCACCTCGGGCGCCACGGTGGGCGGGGAACTCTCCTACACCCGGGGTTCCGGATCGGCCGACGCGGGCAAGGCGAAGAGCAGCGACGCGGCGGGCCACCACGAGCGCGGCTACCTGGTCCGCTACGACGCCACGCACACCCTGCGGACGTCGGTGCGGCGGCACTGGGAGGACGTCTTCCACAAGGTGCGCGGCGGCACCGCGCGGACGGCGACCAAGTCGCTCCGCCAGCCCGGTTATGCCGAGGTGTGGGTCCCGGCCGGCTCGATCGACCAGGTCGGCGAGCTCACCGAGGCCGACCTCGCGAAGCTGCGGCCGGAGGACGCCGAGCGCTACCGGGCCGCCCGCGGGACCGGCGAACCGGATGCCGAGCCGCGCGAGGTCCCGGCGGTTCGGCCGCCGGACGACGTCGGACGCGGCCGGGGCGACGTCACCGCGCACCGGCCGGAGGCGGGTCGCGAGCTGGCCGAGGGGATCTCCCGGGAGCTGGACACCTGGGCGCGGGAGCACGGGCAGGTGGTGAGCTCGCCGACGCGGGTGCTCGCCGCGGTGCAGCGGGCGATGCGACTCGCGGGGACGTCCGACCGGTCCGCGATCCAGCGCCGGTTCGACGAGCTCAACGACGGCCTGATGCGGAGCTCGGTGTGGCCCGTGCTCGGTTCCCGGCTCGCGGACCCGGCGCTGCGCGAGATCGTCTCCGGCGGACTGCCGATCCTGGTGGTCAGCGACCACCCCGTCGGCCGCCTCGAACAGCTCGTGGTGGTGAGCGGTCGCCCGTCCGGTGGCCGCTACCACGACACGATCGGGAAGCCGACGGATCCGGGCGGGGCCGAGCGTTCCTCCGGTCACGAGCTCGTCCGCAAGGCCGGTCGCCACGACACGCGGGGATTCCTGGCGTCGTTCGCCGCCAGCGGCGTCGTCTACCCGAGGGGGTCGGGCAGCCCGGCGAGCCTGATCTCCCCCGGCGGGTCGGCCACCTACAACGCGGTGCGGCGGCCGGAGCGCGTGCACGAGCACACCGCCGGGGTGCTCGCCGGCCTGAAGGGGCCCTCCCACCGGTTCGTCCACGACCTCGACGCCGAACTGTGGGTGTTCCCGCAGGCGTCCCCGGGCACCTACCGCAAGCTGATGCCGGACTGGGCTTCCGCGCTCAACGCCCCGGAGTTCAGCCGGCCGTGGACGGCGGAGTTCACCGTGCCCGACGCCCTGCGCTCGACGGTGCCGGAGGCGGAGACCATCCCGCTGGATGCGCCGGCACCCGGACCGCTCGCCGTGCACGCGCCGCTCGACCGGCGCCGGGACGCGGCGGTGTTCTCACCGAATGCGGTGGTGCACGTCGGGCGGTTCGCCGCGCCGAACCTGCACGCGGCGGCGAGGACGCTCATCCTCGGCGGCGCCGGGCGGGACCGCCCCGGGATGAAGCCCTCCGACGCCTACTCCCTGCTGACCGAGCTGCACGTCGACAAGCTGCGCAACCACCTGCGGGAGGCCTCGTCCGGAGGTCGTTCGATCGAGTTCAAGACCGGACCGCTCTCGGGGGTGACCGTCAGCGTCGACCTGGCGCAGCGCGAACTGCTGCAGGTGCTGGAGGGCTCGCTCAAGCCGAGCGAGGTCGACGAGGTGATCGCCAAGTGGGCGGCCGAACGGGGCCTGTCCGCGGCGCCCGCCCTGTCGATCGACTTCCGGGAACCCTACGTCGACGAATCGAAGATCCCGCCGTCCCAGCAGGTCGGCGAAATGGCGGCCGACCTCGGCCAAGCCGCGCGGAAGCGCTCCGCCGAGGTGTCGTCGAAGCGGACCGGCGACGGGACCGAGCACCGGACGATGTACCTGGCCGCGGTCGTTCCGAAGTGGACGCTGGAGCCGCGCTACCGCGGCGCGGACAACCCCGCGGAGTGGTCGGAACCGCTCACCACCGGCGCGGACCAGCCGATCCCGGTCCTGGTCGACCGGCAGGGCGTGCTCGACCTCGGGTTCCAGGTGCCCGGGGAGGCCGACGGCGGCCTCTCGCGGATCGAGGAGCTGCCGGAGGACGAGGAGGTCCCGTCGGACGAGGAGACGCTGCCGGAGGCAACTCCGTCGGCGTGGACGGAGGACCTCCCCGACCTGGGCGCCGATCTTCCGGACCTGGGTGCCGACCTGCCCGACCTGACCAGCGATCTGCCGGACCTGGAGGTGGATCCGCCGACCGGGGTGCCGCCGTCGTCGGAGCCGGAGCGTCCGCAGGCTCCGCCGGTGCGGGAGTCCACCCCGACGGCCCCCGGCGCGCGACCCACGCCGGAGGACCCGGCGTGGCGGTCGGCTCGGGTGCACCCGGTCTCGGCCGATGGCTACGCGCCCCGGTTCGAGGTGCGTCGGTTCTCCTCGGACGGCGCGGAATTCCTGGCGGCGTCGCTGCGGTTGGGGCTCGAGCCCGGACCCGGCGTGCGGCCGGAGCAGGTGGACGCGGCGCACCGGGCGTTGCGGGAGGCCGCCGAGCGGCGCCTCGGTGGTGCGGTGCTGCCCTCGGGCGATTTCGCCGGGGCCGGGTTCGCGCTGGACGTCGCACGCGACGACCAGGCGCCGCACACCGGGTTCACCGTGGTCGACGGCCCCGCCCGGGAGGGCGAGTGGTCGCTGGACAGCAGCGGGGACGAGCTGCTGGACCAGGTGCTCCAGCAGATGGGGGCGCCGCCGGCGGACGGGGACCTCGCGGGGCCGCGGCAGCTCGCCGGGATCGCCGCCGCGATCGAGGCCAACGTGCCGATCCACCCCGATCCGCGCCTGCGGGAGGAGCACCCCGCGCTCATCGCCGGGTACGACGTCGCGGAGTACGACGCGGCGCGGGCGATGGCGAAGGAGGTCCCGGTGGACGCCGACCTCACCCTGCCGTTCTCGGCCGCCGGGCACGGTCCCCGGGCGCGCTTTGACGTCCGCCGGTTCGAGGTTGGCGGGGAGCGCGTCGTGGAGGCGACCCTGCGGCTCGACCTCGACCCGGTGGGGCGAGCCCCGAGGAGGCCGACGAGATCTGGCGCTCGGCCGTGCACGGGCTGAACCTGGTCGTCAACGGCGAGGGTCTGCTGTTCGCCAACGGCGAGCTGGCCGGGGAACGGCTGCTGGTCCGGGCCGAGCGCACCGGTGAGGACCCGCACCGCCGGGTCGAGGCGGCCGAGCGGGGCGTCCGGGCCCAGGACGATCGCTGGCCGGTGGGCAAGTCGCCGCTGATCTACGCGCACGAGGTGTTGCACCTGCTGGGGTTGCGCGATGAGCACCTGCGGAAGCGGGAGCTGCCGGCGAACCTGCTCCAGCACATCAAGGACCGCAAGTACCCGGTGGCCAGGCACATGGCGGGCTGGGGCGCGACCGTGAAGGGCGTGCACACCGTCGGTGGCAACGTGATGGGCGCGATCGATGCCCGCGACCTGACCGTGGCGTCCCGGGTGGGGTCGCACCACCTGTCCCAGTTGGGCCGGACCATCGAAGGCGCGCTGGCTTCCCCCGCACCGCACCGCGCCACCGCCGTCCGCACCACCGGGCAGCACGCCCCGAGCCGGGGAAGACCCTCCAGGTGCGGGTGCGCGACTACCTGGCCGCCCCGGGGCCGGACAGCACGGCCATCTGGCGCGGGGTCGACGGCAGGGAGCGCCGGGGCACCGAGCAGGAGTGGGAGGACTGGATCCAGCGCGGCGAGGAACTGGCGCGGGAACTGGACGACGTGACGGACGGTCGGCCGTTGCCCGAACGGTCGGCGCTGCGCGACCGGATCGCCACCGTGCGCAAGGAGCACGGGGTCGCGACCGGCACCGACGACGTGTGGACCGTGGCCAGTTTCGGACCGAGCGTGCACACCCAGAACGGCCTCGGTGTGCTGAGGACGGACGTGGCCAAGCAGGCGAGGGAGCTCGATTCCTACGTCGACCTGCTGGGCGACACGCTCGGCGATCTCGGTGTCAACACCGGCGCCACCGGTTCGTTCCTCCGCATCCAGCGCGGTCTTCGGGAGCTGTACACCGAGGTGAACTCCTGGTACCGGCAGTCGGCGCCCGGACCGGTTGACCGCGCCCGGTTCGTCCGGCTGCACAGTCGGTACCGGGGGCTCTCGGAAGCGTTCGCCTCCCGGTACGGGGACTTCGAACTACTGGACTCCGCCGCCGGTTCCGACACCGGGCACGAGCTGGTGCGCGAGACCGATGGCGTGTTCGGGATGGTGGTCGCGCGCAACGACGTCCGGGGCAAGCGGGTGTCGGCGATCCAGCCGGCGAACGCGTTCGACGCGGCGGTCCGGCCGGTCACCGTGGCCGACCTGCGGCTGTTCGACCGCGCACTGGACGGCGGGAACTTCATGTGGCGCACCGACAGGGCGCCGCTGTTCCGGACGGACGGCCGGGGCGATGCGGTCCGGCGGATCGGGATGACCCCGTGGAACGACGAGTCACCGCCCACGTTGGACGAGTACCAGTGGAGGTTCATGCGCACGTTCATGGTCTCCTCCTCCCGCAGCAAGGCGTTCGCGTTCCACTTCGCGCGGCGGCACGGCCACGACCGGGTGTGGAAGATCGACGCCCCGGGCGGGATCGACCTGGCGGCGTCGTTGGGCCGCCAGGCCGCCGTCGACCAGCAGGAGGTGGTCCATCCCGGTGGGATCCGCCCCGAGTTCCTCGAAGGGCACTGGCTGCTGCACCCCGACGGCTCGGACGAGTTCGTCCCCAACCCCGGTTACCAGCCGCAGGACGCGGCGGAACCGCCCGCGGTGCCGTCGGCTCCGGTGGTGCCGCGCGGCGGTGCCTCGGACCGCGCGGTGGGCGTCCGGGGGGTGTCCTACCCGGGGCCGAGCCGACCCGACCTGCTCTCCGAGCGCACGCCGCGCACGGGCCCGTTGCCGCCGGTGGTGCACCGGGGGGAGTTCGAGATCGAGGACGTCGACGGGCGCCCGCACGTCCGCCTCTACACGGTGGTGTCGATGGCGCAGTTTCCGCAGTACGACGCCAAGACCGGGAAGCCGTCGGCGGCGTGGGCGGGTGACGTGCAGCAGCACCCGGAGTCCGGGAAGATCACGGTGCTCACCTCGCAGGTGGGGCGCCCGCTGTCGGTGATCGCCGGGCGTCCGCTGTCGGCGGTGCAGTTGCTCTCGGCGGCGGAAGGCGTGCTGGACCGGTCGGAGCCGTGGCGGCTCGGGGGGAACCCGCCGCTGATCCGGTCCTACCTGGCGCCGCTCGACGTGGTGCGCGAGCTGAGCCTCGCTGCGGCGGCGCGCGAGGACTACCCGCGCCAGTCCGAGGGCCGGGTGGTGAACGTGTGGCCGGGCGCGGGGCCGAACCTGTTCACCGTGCCGCAGGAGAAGCTGCCCGACCTGGTGGAGTCGCTGGCGCCGGGTTCGATGGTCACCTACACCTCCGGGCTCGGGCAGGGCACGCTGCCGCGCGGGGAGTGGGCCGGCTCGGTCGAGCACGTGGACGGGCTGCGCGACCGGCTCGGCGTGCCGCGCACCGACCAGGAGTTGGCGCCGCGCTGGCGGCCGTGGCCGAGGCAGGAGGAGCTGGAGGGCGGCTCCACCTGGCGGGCCCGGCGGGTCGGGCGCGAGCTGCGCCAGCACTACGCCACCTGGCTGGAACTGGTGGCCCCGGAGCGGACGGGCGCGGCCCTCGCCCTGCTCGACGACGACCCGGTCGTCGGGCACCACGAGCGGACCGAGGCGCTGCGGAAGTTCCTGGAGGAGCACGGGCACGGCGGCGACCGGCTGGTGGACTGCGCCGACCACGGGCCCCAGGACTCCTGCGAGCTCGACCGGTTCATGGCGGACGTGGTGCGGCCGTGGGCCGACCAGGCCGCCATCGTCGAGGTCCTCGCCGAGGACCACGGCCGGATGCAGGCCGATCTCGGCATCACCGGCAAGGGCGCGGAGAACGAGTACTCGACCTGGCAGCAGGAGCAGCCGTCGCGGCAGGCGCACCAGCGCGCGGTGGGCGAGCGGATCACCGAGCTGTGGCGCGGCGGTGCGATCCCGCAGCAGATCGTCGGGCAGGTGGACGCCGCGTTCGAGGAGCTCTCCGGCCAGTACGACGAGCCCGTCGGCCCCGCCGACGAGCGCACCCACCGCGAACGGGTGCGCGGCGTGCTCGGGCAGTACCTGGCGCTGGCCGGGAACGAGTCCGACGCGCAGCGGGTCGTCCCGGTCGACGTCGTGGTCAAGGCGATCCTGTTCCGCGGCCTGGCGCGGGAGAACGCCGAGCGCCAGCACAGCGCCCAGTACGCCCAGTACCGCGAGGAACATCCGGACCTGGAACGGCGGGACCAGGACGACTACCACGCGGAGCAGCGGCAGATCCAGCGCGTGGTGGAAGGGGCGCACCGGTCCGGCGTGGCGCCGGGGGACGTGCTGGCCCTCGACCTCGCCCGGCGCCATGCCGGGATCTTCGCCGAAGGCGAGTTGGCCACCGCCCGCGAGCTGATCACCTCCCGCGCGTTCGACTCCTACGTGCCGGCCCCGGGCGGCGCGGAGCGGGCCTTCGAGTCCCTCGTCGCGACGGCGCTGCGGCTGACCGGGCGGGACGCCGACGATCTGGCCTTCGCCGCCGGTCTCCCGGACGAGGTGGTGCGGGACGTGCGGCGGGTCTACGACGAGCTGCGCCAGCTCCACCAGGCCGAGCTCTCCGGGCGGACCAGCGCCGCGCTGCGGTGGAACCCCGGCGGCGGTTCGGAGCCCCGCAACGACGGGTACTTCGAGATCCGGGACGGCCGGATCGCCAGGACGCCCGACGGCAGGCACTGGCAGTACTCCGAGGACGCCCGCGACCTGTTCGCCGAACTGGATGAGCTGTTCGAGTCACCGCAGGCGGTGCGGCAGACCTACGCGCGGGTGTTCCACGGCCGCTGATCGGCGCCGGTGGGGGTTTCCCGCAGCCCGGCCCCCCGGTCGGCCACCGCGGCGGTCGGCCGTCCACGATGGCGGCGAGGCGGTTGTCCCCGGCGACGGGGCCCCACGAGCGACCGAGGTGATGATGAGCGAGGAATCCGCCCGCCGGGCCGCGGAGTGGCTGGACCGCACGTACGGCGGGCTGGTCACCCTCACCAGCGAGCAACCGGTCTTCGAGACCGAGCGCAACCTGCTGTTCGGTTGCGACTACGTCTCCCCGGAGCCCGAACCGCTGCTGGCCGTCACCATCGCGGTGCCCAAGGACGGTGGCGAGCCGTTCCCCGTCGCCAACGCCGAGCCGCTGGACGACGTGATCAACTCGGCGGACGCCGGTTCCTGGCGCTCGCGGGTCAACGCGCGGGGCTGCGTGATCGCGACGGACGCCGCGGTGGACCGCCACCCGGCCTCGGCGCTGCCCTGGGAGCCGCTGGACGAGGCGCCGGGCTGGTGGGACCGGATGCTGGCCGCGCACTTCCCGGGCGCGGAGGTGTTCACCTGCTCGACGTGGCAGGACGCCACCTCGATGATCCTGGAGGGCGGCCCGGGCACCCGGGCCGTGGTGTGGCTGCGCAGGCAGCGCGGCGGCGTCGAGATCACCGGCCACCTGCTCTACGCCTTCCACGACGAGGACCAGGTCGTCGTCCTCGACGGCCAGCGGGGAGCGCTGGCCCGGCTCGACGACGACGAGGTCGCCCAGATCGCCGTCGCCCGGTTCCACCGGCCGCTGCCAGGGGCGGTCGAGGTCCTCGCGCTGCCGTGGGAGGGCGCGGCGACCGACCTGGACGCCGCCGTGGACAAGGCGGAGCGCTGGCTCCGGCACACCTACGGCGACGAGGTGGTGCTGGTGGCGCCGGACCCGGCGGACGAGACCGAGCGGGGCTGGCTGTTCGCGTGCACCACCCGGCGGTTCCTGGAGACCGGCGACTGGCGCGACCAGATGCTGGACGCGGCGCTGGTGGTGCCCAAGGCCGAGGGCGAGGCGCCGTTCGGCCTGCCCAACAACGACCCGTGGGCCTACCTGTCCGAGTGGGACTCGGGTTCCGACGAGCTGCCCGAGCCGCCGATGCCCGCCTACGCCGCGTGGTTCGAGCCCACCATGCGGGAGCTCGGCGAGCCGCTGAGCCTGTCCGAGCACGAGCACTGGGGCGGGGTGCTGTCCGAGCTGGCGGAGGCCGCCGAGGGGGCCAAGGCGCTGGTGTGGATCCGCCGCCAGGACGCCCGCGAGCGCGAGACGGTGGGCAACCTCCTGGTCGCGGTGCAGCAGGACGGTGAGGTGCGGTTGGTCGACTCGATGGCCGAGCAGGGCATGCCCGCCTTCGACCAGCAGCCGCTGGGGCTGCACGTCGTCCGCTTCGAGTAGGGCCAGCACGCATCGGGAGCCGACGCGGGTCGGTGTCAGGAGGAGGTCGGATGGACGAGCGGGCCGGGACCGACGAGCGGGCCGAGGCGCTGGCCGACGCCCGGGAGCGCGCCGCGTTCGGCCCGGACGACCGGTGGTACTTCCTGCTCGATCCGGCCTGGGAGGGCGCGGACGAGGAGGCCGAGCCGCCGTCGGCTGCCGTGGTGGGCGGCTGGTTCGTCGAGGAGGGCGAGGAGCCCCTGTTCCGCCCCAACCCGGACTACGAACCGTCCCGGCCGGGCCTGCCGACCGATCCGGTCGATGCCGCCCTGCAACTGGTGGTGGAGGGCGCGGTCGACGGCGGTGAGGTGCTGGACGCGCTGGGCCGGGTGGTGCTGGGCCTGGCGGTCGACGAGGAGGGCACCACGGTGGTGACCCGCGCGCCCGACGAGCTGCTCTCGGTGCTGGTGGCCACCGCCCCCGCGCACCGGCGACGGGTGCCGGACGCGTGGTGGGTGGAGGTGACCATCGACGAGATCGCCGACGGCCTGCCCGAATCCGGCTTGGACGTGCTGCTCAACCCGGGAGCCCCGGCGTCGATGCGGATCGGCGCCGCCACGCTGAAGGACGCCTTCGCGACCGAGGAGCCGACCGAGGACGAACCGGAACCCGCCCCGGCGAGCTGAGCCGCGCTCAGCTCGTGGACAGGTTCCCCTGGAGGTTCGTCGACCACTCGTGCCACGGCCCGGCCGCCGGGCCGCTCTGCCGGGTGCGGGTCAGCGAGCCGTCCGCGCCGATGCCGTACACGCAGAGCCTGCCTTCGAAGTCCTTCACCACGGCGGTCAGGTCGACGAGGTCGCCGCCGCGGTCCTGCCACTCCTTCCACCCGGTGCGGCCCGGGCCGGACTGGAAGCTCTCGTGCACGGTGCCCTCGGTGTCCCGGGCGAACACCACCAGCGAGCCCTTGGCGTCCATGGCCACCTCCGGGCGCTCGGCGAAGACCTCGGGCCCGCTGCGCCAGGTCTCCCAGCTCCGCCAGTGGGTCCACCGGTTGGCGTCGGGACCGAGTTCGCTGCTCTGCAGGATCTCGCCCGTCGGGTCCACCGCGAACAGTTGCAACCGGCCCTGGTGGTCCAGCGCCACGGCCGGGGAACTGGCCACGGAGCCGGTGATGCCGCGCGCCGGGCTCCACCCGTCCCCGCCGGGGTGGAGCTGCGAGTGGGTCCACACGACCCCGTCCGCGCCCAGGGCGAAGAGCTTCAGCACGTGCCGCGCGTTGACCTGCACCACCGGGTCGTCCGCGACCGGCGGGGTGGACATCGTCCGCAGCCCGGTCCACCGACCGGTGCCCGCCATCGTCTCGTGGGTCTCCCACAGGGTGCCGCTCGCGGAGCGGACGAACACGAACAGCCTGCCCAGCGAGTCCTGGGCGGCGGCGGGGGTGCCCACCAGGTCGTGCCCGCCGAGGCCCTGCCACTCGCCGGACCGCTCGGCGCCCGGGTCGACCTGCGGGTTGTAGGTCAGCCCGCCGTCGGTGCCGACCGCGAACGCCGCCATCCTGCCGTGCACGTCGGTGAGCACCACCGGGTCGCCCGCGACGCTGCCGCCGAGATCGGTCCACCCCGCGCTGGTGTCCGCGGCGGGTTCGCTCTCGCGGGTCCGGACCACGGTGTCCAGCTCGCTCCTGGCCACGTGGGTGACCCGCCATGCGCTGTCCGGCATCGCCGCCGCCGCGTGCTGCTCCGAGTAGCCGTTCATGACCCCGCCGCCGGGCTGGGACGGCGCGTGCGGGGCTTGGGGCCCGGGTGCCGCGCTCGGCTGGTCGGCATCGCGGAAGATGCCGATCATCCCGATCGGTGCCGCGATGAGCAGCGCACCGACCGCGCCCACCGCCAGGAGGCGCTTCCGGTCACCGCCGCGGGCGCGGATCCGCGGGATCGGGATGGTCGAGACCTCGTCCGGTTCGGGGAGCCGTTGCGGGTTCGCGGGCCGGCTTTCCTCCGGGGACTCACCGGACAGATCGTTGACCGAGTACAGAGGCACTGGCACCTCCACCGTGCACCGCAAGATCTTTTGAACCTGAAACTACCACCCTTCCGGGTGAGGGGTTCGGGAACCCGGTGCACCTCCGCGAGGGGATCACGCCCGGGACAGCGGGAGCCGCACCTCGAAGCAGCAGCCGCCCGGCACGTTGCGCACCGACACCTGACCGCCGTGGGCCTGCACCACCCCGCGCGCGATGGACAGGCCGAGCCCGCCGCCCCGTTCGGCGCCGGGCGTGCGGGGAGCGCCCCGCCAGCCCACGTCGAACACCGAACCCAGGTTCTCCAGCGGGATGCCTCCGCACTGGTCGGAGATCCCGACCACCGCCCACCCGCGCACCGCGCGCACGTCGAGCGACACCGCCGTGCCCGCCGGGCTGTACTGCATCGCGTTGGACAGCAGGTTGTTGAAGACCCGGGTCATCATCCGGTCGTCCACGGCGGCGGTGACCGGCTCGACGCGGTTCGGCCGGAGGCGGATGCCGCGTTGCTCCGCCAGGTCGTCGAAGCCCGCCACCGCGTCGCTGACCAGGTCGTCGACGGCCACCTCGCGCAACGTCAGGCGCAGCGTGCCGGATTGGAGCTGGGAGAGTTCGAAGAGGTCGTCGACCATGTCGGTCAACCGGTCGGCGTCGGCGCGGATCTTGCGGCAGTAGTGCGGCAGGTCGTCGGCGACACCGTCCTCCAGGGACTCGGTCATCGCGCGCAGCCGGGCCAGCGGGCTGCGCAGGTCGTGCGAGATCCACGCGACGAGCTGCCGCCGGGACGCCTCGACGGCCTGCTCCCGCTTCCGGGACTCGGCGAGCTTGTCGCTGGTCACCCGCAGTTCCCGGGCCAGTTCGGCGAGTTCGGCGGTCGGCGGGTCGTCGGTGAGGTGGAACCGCTGGTCCCGGCCGAAGGCGCGCGCGGCGTCGGCCAGCTCCCGGCTGCCCCGCACCACCGAGCGGCCGAGCAGCAGGCCGATCGCGATGGAGACCGTCCCGGCCACGAAGTTGACCGCCAGCGTCGTCGACACCGGGAGCTGGGCGGACCGGCTCACCAGGACGATGGTGATCGTGCTCGTGTTCATCGCGCACACGGCGATCACGATGACGGCCACCAGCGACACGTTGACCGAGTACCGGCGGAGGGCGCGCAGCACCACCGCGCCGATCAGTCCCACCCCGGCCGACTCGCACGCCGCGATCAGGGCGACCAAGGCGGGATTCACCGCTGCGGCCCCGGCGGGTCGAACCGGTAGCCGACGCCCCACACGGTCACCAGCATCGCGGGCCGCGCCGGGTCGTCCTCGATCTTCGAGCGCAACCGGCGCACGTGGACGGTCACCGTGGAGGCGTCGCCGAAATCGTAGGACCACACCTCGCGCAGCAGCTCGTCCCGCCGGAACACCCGGCCGGGGTGGTCCAGCAGGAACACCAGGAGCTCGAACTCCTTGTTCGTCATGGTCAGCGTGCGCCCGGCCTTGGTGACCACCCGGGCGGTCTCGTCCACCGCCAGGGAGCCGGCCCGGCGCACCCGGTCGACCGGGGCGGGCGGCGGCGCGGTGGTCCGGCGCAGCACCGCCTGCACCCGCATCACCAGCTCGCGCGGGCTGAACGGCTTGGTCACGTAGTCGTCGGCGCCCACTTCGAGGCCGCGCAGCCGGTCCTCCTCGGTGTTCTTGGAGGTCAGCATGATGACCGGGGTCTGGCTGCTCGCCCGGAGCTGCCCGAGGACCTGGATGCCGTTCAGCCCGGGCAGCACCACGTCGAGGATGACCAGGTCCGGCGCGGTCTGGCGGGCCAGCTCCAGCCCGACCGCGCCGTCGGAGACCACCACCGCGCCGTACCCGGCGCGGTGCAGGTAGTCGGAGATCACCTGGGCGACCGCGTGGTCGTCCTCCACGACGAGCACCCGCCGCGCGGCGCGCGAGCGGCCGTTCGTCGTCTGGTCCGGCTGCGTCGTCATGTTCTGGACCCGTTCCCGATCTCGAGCTCGCCGCACACCGTCCGTCCCGGAGGGGTGACGCTGCGCAGCGGCGGTCGATCCGCCGTACGGGAGGGATCTTCCTCCGGTCGGGTAACGGGCAGCCGACCGGGTGGCACCCGTTCCGTCACAACGGTGCCGTTCGCGCAGGTCGTCCGGAACGCGACGGAGCCCCCACCCGGGGTGGGGGCTCCTCGTGGGTCGCGGGTCGCCGGGCGGGCCCGGCGTGGATCACCAGGGGCTGACGCCGCCGTAGAAGGTGTCGGCGGAGAGGTCGCGCTGCTTGCGGTAGACCCCGTCCCCGTCGTTGCTGCCTTCGCCGTTGGTGTTGCCCTCGATGGTGGTCACGGTGCCGTCACCGTTGACCTTCTCGACGATGGCGATGTGGGTGCTGCTGCTGGCGGAGTTCGGGCTGGTGCCGAACAGCAGCACGTCACCGGGCTGGGCCTGGGAGAGCTGGTCGCTGCCGTAGGCGGTGCCCTTCTGCTCGCCGGTCGTGTAGACGTTGCCGGTGAAGGCCATCTTCTCGTTGTCGACGTCCACGCCCGCCTGCTGCCACATCTCCATCGCGAACAGCGAGCACCAGACGACGCACTGCTCGGAGTACTTGGAGCAGTTGTCGCCGGTCTCCTTGGTGCCGATCTCGGCACGCGCGGCCTGCAGGATGCGCTCGCGCTGGGCCTGCTTGGCCTCGGCGGCCTGCTGGGCCGGGTCCGGGGCGTCCTGGGCCTCGGCCGGGCGGGGGCGGCGGGCTGGGCCGGCGCCTCGGGCTTCTTCTCGTCCTGGCCGCCGAACAGGTCCCACAGCCAGGAGCCGAAGGACACGCCGGCCGCGGCGCCGGCCGCGTGCGTGCCGGTCTCGGGGGTCTGCGCCTCGGCGGCACCGGCGGTCAGGGGCTGGCCGACCGCGGCGAAGGCACCGGCGGCGGCGAGGACCGTGACGGCCTTGCGCACGGGCTTGCGGTTGCGGGTCGGGGGGGTCCGCAGCGCGGAGGTGCGCTCCTCGTTGAAGTCAGTCATGAGCCACTTTCGTCTCGGGGGGCGTCCGGGCACGTGTCCGCCGGGGGATGCGGAAGTGCCTCCGGTGGGGTCCGGAGGCCCGGCCGTGACCGAACCGTGACATGGACAAATGTAGCGGTGGGTAATCGCTGCTTCAAGCAACCACCTGATCGGGTCGACATGTTGCCGAGATCAACCCCGAGATCGACACGGTGCGTGTTGGGGCCTGGCTGCTGCTTCCGCTCGCCCTTCCGGGACGCGGAAGCGTTCGGAGATCGGCTCGACGGCGCTGGGGAATCGGGTTCCCGCTGGTCAGCAGTGCGCGGCGGCGTCGGCGGACGGGCGCGGCACCCGGCCCCGCGGGAGCCGCCCGTGATCGGAGCCGACCGCGCCGGAGCGGACGAGCGGGTCCGGCGGTGAACTCGCGCACACCCGGCGCGGGGCGGCCCTGCCGGTGCTCGTGGGCAGGGCCGCCCGGGTCCGTCAGCAGCCGCGCGGTCCGTCAGCAGCGCCCGGCGAGCTCCAGGGGGACGGAGCGGAAGGTCAGCTCGTCGAAGCTGCCGCCCGTCCCGTTCTCGGCGAAGACGCCGACGCGGCCGTCGGGCAGCATCGCCAGCGCCGAGTACCCGGCGGGCCCGTCGTGGAGCACCTCGCCGTCGCTCCAGGTCTCGCCGTTGTCGCAGCTCAGCCGCAACGTCAGGGTGCGCCGTTCGGCGGGGTCGGCCGGGTTGCTGAACAGCAGCCAGTCGCTGCGCGCACCGTCCTGGGCCGGGTCGACCCGGATCTCGTCGGCGTTGACGCCCGGATCGGGCAGGGCGGGGATCGGCGTCGCCTCACCGAAGGTCGCACCGCCGTCCGGCGAGACCGAGCGCATCCGCGTGCCGCCGCCGACGGCCCTGCTGTTGTGCACGACGCGGCCGTCGGAGAGCTCGGTCACCTTGGTCTCGTCGGTGCCCGGGGACAGCAGTTCGCCGGTGCGCCAGGTGCGGCCGTGGTCGTCGCTGATGATGTTGCCGCTGCGGTGCCTGCCCTGGGCGTCGCGGACGACGATGGGCTGGAGCAGCCGGCCGTCGGCGGTCTGCACGCCGTGCCCGGACGAGGCGAACACCCCGGCCCAGGCCACGTCCTTGATCTGCGAGGTGATGTCGACCGGGTCGCTCCAGGTCCGGCCGTCGTCCTCGCTGGTGCTGACCCGCACGTGCAGCGTGCGCGGATCGCTGTCGTCGGCGCTGCCGGGTTCGGAGCTGCCGAAGCCCACCTCGCCGTGGCTGAACGTGCAGAACAGCAGGAGCCGGTCGGACACGCGGTCGGCGAGCAGGCTCGGGTCGCCGCAGCCCTGCGGCGCCGGGTAGTCGACGACGGTCCGCGGATCGCTCCAGGTGGCGCCGCTGTCGGTGCTGCGGCGCACCACCGTGTCGATGTTGCCGGGCAGGTCGCCCGCCCCGTCGTTGCGCTGGTCGTAGGCGACGACGACGGTCCCGCTGGAGGTCGTCGTGATGGCCGGGATCCGGTAGGTCGTCGAGGAGTCGCTGACGGCGAGGTCGACCGCCCGGGGCGCGGCCTGGGCGGTGGTCGGGGTCAGCACCAGCGCGCTCAGCGCCAGCAGGACGATCGGCGTGCGGCGTGGTCTTCGGGCCATGACGCTCCTCCTTCTCCGGTGGTCCCGCCCGGGTGGCGGGACCGGGCAGGTGTTCAGCGCCCCACGTGCTCACCACCGGCGGTGGTGACCGCTTCCGCGAAGGAGCGGGTGATCCAGGTGGGGTCGGTGATGGCGGTGCCGACGACGACGGAGGCGGCGCCGGCGCGGATCGCCTCGGCCGCCTGCTCCGGTGCGTGGTAGCGGCCTTCGGCCACGATCGGGACCTCGGGGAGCGCGGCGGCGAGTTCGCCGACCAGCGCGAGGTCCGGACCAACGGTTCGCCGGGAGCCCGGCGTGTACCCGGACAGGGTCGTGGCGACGAGGTCGGCCCCGGCGTCGGCGGCGGCGATCCCTTCGGCCGCCGTGGACACGTCGGCCATCGCGAGCTTGCCGAGCTCGTGCACCGCCGCGATCCCGTCCCGCAGGGCGGAGCCGTCCGGGCGGGGGCGTGCGGTGCCGTCGAGCGCGACGACGGCGGCGGGCGTGGCGGCCACGGACCGGGCGGCCTCGACGGTCGGCGTGATGAACACTCCCTCGCGACCGGACTTGGTCAACCCGATCACCGGCACGTCCACGGCCTCGGCCACGGCGGTCACGTCCGCCACCCCGCCGACCCCGCCGCAGCGGATGGCGGCGGCGCGCCCGTCCGCGGCGGCCCGCGCGACCCGGGCGAGGGTGCCGGTGTGCCGGAGCGCGTGGCCCTCCGAGGCCTGGCACGAGACGATCAGCCGGCCGTTGATGGCGCTGAGCAGGGCGTTGAGCTTCATCGGTGTTCCCCTTCGGTCGCGGTGGTGAGCAGGGCCGCGCCGAGGACCGGACCGTCGCGCTGGAGCAGCGCGGGCAGGACCGGGGTGCGGCGCTGCGGCGGGCGGGTCTCGGCGTCCAGGGCGCGGGCCATCGGGTCCAGCAGCGCCGCGCCGAGCCGGGCGGCGCCGCCGCCCACGACGACGGCGTCCAGGTCCAGGGCGGTGACGAGGCCGGAGAGCACCCGCCCCAGGAGCGCTCCGGCCGCGGTGACGGCCTGCCGGGCCCGGTCGTCGCCCGCCCGCATCCGCCGCTCCACCTCGGGCAGCTCGACCGGCTCGCCCCCGGCGAGCGCGGTGTAGGCGGCGGCGATGGCGGGACCGGAGGCGACGGCTTCGAGGTGGTCGTCGCGTCCGCACCCGCAGGGCTTGGCCCCGCGCGTCGGCACCAGCAGGTGCGCGATCTCGCCCGCGGTCGCGCGCTCGCCGCGCACCGGAACGCCGCCGCGGCTGAACGCGCCGCCCACCCCGGTGCCCACCGAGACGTGCAGCACGAGGTCGTGCCCGCGGGCGGCGCCGAGCCGGCATTCGGCCAGCGCCATCGCGCGCACGTCGTTGTCCACGGCCACGGGCAGTCCGGTCCGGCGCGCCAGCTCGGCGCGGACCTCGGCGCCGTGCCACCCGGGGACGGTGTCGGTGGCCGAGCGCACCGTCCCGCTGACCGGGTCGACGATGCCGGGCGCCCCGATGCCGAGCGAGGTGACGGGCGGGCCGTCCGCGCGCAGCTCGGCGACGGCTCCCGCCACGGCGTCGAAGATCGCCGCGCTGCCCAGCCGCGGTGTCGCCCGCCGGGTGCGCCGGACGATCGTGCCGTCCACCACCAGTCCGGCGGCGATCTTGGTGCCGCCGATGTCCACCCCGATCGCGGTCACAGCAGCCCCGCCGAGATCAGCCGTTCCTTCACCCGCAGCACCTCGTCGGCGGTGAGCGGCAGCTGCGGGGGAGCGGTGACCGGGCAGTCGATCACCCCGCGCAGGTGCAGGGCCGCCTTGAAGGCGCCGAGCGCGGCCGAACTCGCCCCGATCCGCGCGGGGTCGCCCGCCTCCACCAGGCCGAACAGGTCGAACAGCCGCTCCTGCTCGGTGCCGGCCGCGTCCCACCGCCCGTCCGCGCAGTGCCGGAACAGGCGCGCGTAGCCGTCCGGGTCCACGTTGGCCAGTCCGGGGACGACGCCGTGCGCGCCGGTGCGCAGCGCGCTGTCCACGGTCAGCTCCGAGCCGGTGAGCACGCTGCACGAGGTGATGCCGCGGTGGCGCAGGGCCAGCAGCAGCCGCCGCATCCCCGCGTCGTCGCCGCTGGAGTCCTTGACCCCGGCGAGGACGCCGTCCCCGGCCAGCCGGACCAGCAGGTCGGCGTCGAGCTTGGTGTGGACCGACACCGGCAGGTCGTAGGCGTACAGCGGCAGCTCGGTGCGCTCGGCCAGCAGGCGGAAGTGGTGCTCGACCTCCGCCGGGTGCGTCCGGGTGTAGAACGGCGCGGTCGCCACGATCCCGTCGCACCCCGCCTCCTCGGCGGCGCGGACGTGGTCGAGCACCCGCAGCGTGGTCATGTCGATCGCCCCGGCCAGCACCGGCACCTGACCGGCGACCGCGGCGGTGGTCGTGCGGAGCACTTCCGCGCGGTGCCGGTCCGGCAGGTACGCGGTCTCGCTGGTGGAGCCGAGCACGAACAGCCCGTCGACGCCGCCGTCGAGCAGGTGCGCCAGGAGCCGTTCCAGGGACCGGTGGTCGACCTCCAGGTCCGGGGTCAACGGCGTGCACACCGGCGGGACGACGCCGCGGATCGGTCGGGAGTGCATGGTGCTTCCTCGTCTTTCTCGGTCGGGTCAGGTCTTGGCGCGGGACAGCGCGGCCCCGTCGAGGGCGTCGGCGGAGCGCACCGCGTCGGGGCGCAGCAGGCGCTGGAACCGGGTCGGGGCGTCGATGCCGATGAGGAGCAGGACGACGAAGGTCAGCCCGAACGACAGGACCGCCAGCGAGGTGCCCAGGCTCATCGAGGCGCCGAGCGTGGCACCGAGCGCGGGCGCCACCGCGCCGCCGAGGGCGCCGACGTTGTAGCTGAAGCCCAGGGCCGCGGCGCGCTGGTGCACGTCGAAGTACCCGCCGATCCACTTCGGCAGCAGCCCCGAGATGCCCTGGCCGAAGACCTGCTGCACGAACAGCAGCACCCCGAGCAGCAGCAGGCTGTCGCCGCCCACCGCGAACACCGGGAGCACGACGACCTGGGAGATCAGCAGGCTGATCCAGTACGCCCGGCGGGTGCCCAGCCAGTCACCGGTGAACCCGGCGACCCAGCAGCCCACGGCGGCGCCGAAACCGGAGAAGAACAGCACGTTGGCGACCTCGGCGGGATCGTAGCCCAGGTCGATCTTGAGGTAGGTCGGCAGCAGCGACTGGATGGGCCAGGAGTACAGGAACGCGGCGAACACGATCAGCATCACCATGATCCCGGTCGGCCAGCGCGGCCCGGCGAACTGGACGACGTAGGAGGTGAACACGGCCGCGCACACCACGCCCAGCACCGCGATCAGCCAGGTCTGGTCGACGATCGGGGTGAAGATGAGCACCAGCGCGAGGAAGGTGATCGCCGCGGTGGTGAAGTTCAGCGGCGCCCGCTTGCCGGTGAACAGGGTGCCGAGCACCGAGGGCGCGGCGTCGTCGGCCCCGGCCCGGTTCGCCTGCTCCCAGTCGTCGGATTCGGGCAGCGCGCGCCGCAGCCACAGCGCGACGGCGATCGGCAGGATGCCCAGCAGGAACAGCGCGCGCCAGCCGAACGCGGGGACCACGACGCTGTAGGTCATGGCCGCCACCACGGTGCCGATCGAGTACCCGGAGATCAGGAACCCGCTGGCCTTGTTGCGCAGGTGGCGCGGCCAGCTCTCGATGACGTAGGTGGAGCTGGCGGTGTACTCGCCGGCCATGCCCAGGCCGATCAGCAGTCGCGCCACGAACAGCACGCCGTAGGACGGGGCCAGGCCGCAGGCCAGCGTGCCGACGGAGAACAGCACGATGCTGAGCACCATCGCCGACCGGCGCCCGTAGCGGTCGCCGAAGCCGCCGAGGGCCAGCCCACCGGCCCACCGCGAGATGAACGCCGCGGAGACCAGCGTCGCGGCCTGCACGGTGGTCAGCCCGAACTCGGCGCTGATCTCGGTGAGCACGAGGGTGATGAGGATGAAGTCGAAGCCGTCGAGCAGGTAGCCCACCCACGCGGCGACGAACGCCTTCCACTGCTGCCTGCTGATCTGGCGGTACCAGGGGCCTGGTGGTCTCCCGCCCGCCTCCGGCCGCGCCGACGCCGATCTCATGGGCCGCACCTCCGCTCCGGGCTGCGCTGCCCGAGTCGCGTGTCCAAGACGTTGGACGTCCAACGTCTATTGGCGGATGAACATAAAGTAGGATCGGGACGCTGTAAAGACCTCAGGGGCACGACCGCCGTGGTCGGAGTCGCCGGGCGGAAGAGAGGCGGGAACACGTGCGGGCGGCGGAAACCGGTGCTTCGGAGCCCTACCCTTCGACGCCCTACCCTTCGACCCTGGGACCGCTGTCGCGGCGGATCCTCGACCTCATCCGCGAACGCGGGCTGCGCTCGGGCGATCCGATGCCCACGGAGGTGGAGCTGATCGACGTGCTGGCGGTGTCCCGCAACAGCGTCCGCGAGGCCCTCCGGTCACTGCGCACCCTGGGCATCATCGAGGTCCGGCACGGGTACGGCACGGTCGTCGGCGAACCGTCGCTGCACGTGCTCTCCCCGTCGTTGGTCTTCCGCACCGTCACCACCACCTCGGGCGTGCTCGACGAGCTGCGCAACCTGGTCGAGATCCGCGAACTCATCGAGACCGGCGTCGTCGAGCGGTTGGCGGGCACCGTGCCGGAGTCCACGTTGGACGCCCTCGACGAGCTCTGCGACACGATGACCCGCTCCCCGCTGGACCCCGAGACCGACCGCGCGTTCCACCGCCGCCTCTACGCCGAGGTGGACAACCCGCTGGTCGGCCAGCTCATCGACGTCTTCTGGGACGCCTACCACGCGGGCGGGGCCGCCCTGGACGCGCCGAAGGGCAGCGAGACCGCGCAGACCCTCCGCAGGCACCGGGCGATCGTCGCGGCGCTGCGCTCCGGCGACGGCACCGCGGCGCGCTCGGCGATGACCGACCACTTCGCCGAGATCAAACGGCGCCTCGACACCGCCCGCTCCACCGCGCCGTGACGCGGCGCCCCGTCACGCCCGGCGGCGGACGGGGGCGAGGATGAGGCCGGCCAGGGCGTCGGAGAGGAAGCTGCCGACGCCGTCCCAGGCGGGGGCGCGGTCGCGGACGTGGATGTCGGCCTCGTGGTCGGCGCAGACGTGGGCGACGGTGAGGCCGGCGAGCCGGGCGCGCTTGCGGACCAGGGACGGGTCCAGGTGCCGGGTGGTCTCCATCAGCCGCCGGGACGCCTCGAGGATGTGCGGGGACCGGGACAGCTCCTCGGCGACCAGGTCGCGCCACGGCGGGTCGACCATGACCTGCAGCGTGAACCGCGCGTACCAGGTCGGGGCGCCCAGTTCGTCGAGCAGCGCGACGATCGGCAGGTTGAGCGAGTCGATGTGGTCCTGCGGGTCGGTCGAGCCGGCGGTGCGCTCCAGCATCCGCACCCGGTGCGGCTCGGTCTGCTCGTTGCGGTGGCGCACGATGGCGAGCACCAGGTCGGTCTTGCCGCCGAAGTGGTAGCCGACCGCGGAGTTGTTCGCGGTGCCCGCCTCGGCCGCCACGGTCCGGTTGGACACGGTGGTGATGCCCTGCTCGGCGTAGAGGCGTTCGGCGGTGCGCAGCAGCGCCTCGCGCGTCGTCCTCGCGGTCTCGTCGCTCACCGGTACATCCTCTCGCAGGTCGTGGCGTCGCCGGCGCCCGGTTCGCCGGGAACCGGGCGGGATCGCTATCCTCGGATTTTAAGTCAGGTGACTTCGGCGTCGTCGCGGTCGGCGGCCGGTGTCCGAGCACCCCGTCGAAAGGACGCGCATGTCCGACGAGTCCGCACTCCTGGAACAGCTCGAATTCGACCCGGACGAGCTCCGCGCCCGCTACCGGGCCGAGCGCGACCGGCGGATCCGGCCCGACGGCAGCAAGCAGTACCACCGCGCCACCGGTGAGTTCGGCTACTACGTCGAGGACCCGCACGCCGATCCCGCCTTCACCCGCGAGCCGCTGCACGACACCGTCGAGGCGCTGGTCATCGGCGGCGGCTTCGGCGGTCTGCTCGCCGCCGCGCGGCTGCGCCAGGCCGGGCTCGGCGACATCCGCGTGGTGGAGAAGGCGAGCGACTTCGGCGGCACCTGGTACTGGAACCGCTACCCGGGCATCCACTGCGACATCGAGTCCTACGTCTACCTGCCGCTGCTGGAGGAGGTCGGCTTCGTGCCGTCCTGGAAGTACTCCCCCGGCGAGGAGATCCGGCAGCACGCGCGGGCCATCGGGCGCACCTTCGACCTCTACGGCCAGGCCTGCTTCCAGACCGAGGTCACCGGCCTCACCTGGGACGACGACGCCTGCGAGTGGGAGGTCGCCACCGACCGCGGCGATCTGGTGCGCGCCCGCTACGTGGTCATCTCCAGCGGGCCGTTCAGCCGGCCGAAGCTCCCCGGCATCCCCGGCATCGAGGACTTCCGGGGCCACACCTTCCACACCAGCCGCTGGGACTACGACTACACCGGCGGCGGCCCCGACGGCGGGCTGCACCGGCTCGCCGACAAGCGGGTCGCGCTGATCGGCACCGGGGCGACCGCGATCCAGGTGGTGCCGCACCTCGGCCGCGACGCCGGGCACCTCTCGGTGTTCCAGCGCACCCCGTCGCTGGTCGACGTGCGGGACAACCGGCCCACCGATCCGGAGTGGGCGGCCTCGCTGCCCCCGGGCTGGCACCGCCGCCGCCGGGACAACTTCCTCACCCTGGTCACCGGCGGGCAGGCCGAGGAGGACCTGGTCGACGACCGCTGGACCAGCAGCGCGCGGTTCCTGCAGGACCTGATCCCCAACGGCGCCGGCCGGGAGCAGGGCCTGGCCGCGGAGATCGCCGACTTCCGCAAGATGAACGAGATCCGCGCGCGGGTGGACGAGATCGTCGCGGACCCGGCGACCGCCGAGGCGCTCAAGCCCTGGTACCGCTACATGTGCAAGCGGCCCACCTTCAGCGACACCTACCTGCAGACCTTCAACCGGCCCACCGTGTCGCTGGTCGACACCGGGGGCCGGGGCGTCGAGAGGATCACCGCGAACGCCCTGGTGGTCGACGGCGTGGAGCACGAGGTGGACTGCATCGTCTTCGCGACCGGCTTCGAGGTCGGCTCCTCGCTGTTCGACCGCACCGCCATGCGGATCACCGGTCGTGGCGGCACCACCCTGCTGGAGCACTGGCAGCGGGGTCCGCGGACGCTGCACGGCTTCTACAGCCACGGCTTCCCGAACCTGTTCCACCTCGGCGCGATGCAGAACGCCTCGTCGGTGAACTTCGTGCACGTGCTCGACGAGCAGGCCGTCCACGTCGGGGAGGTCGTCGCCGAGGCCGAGAAGCGGCAGGCCGCGCGGGTCGAGCCCAGCGCCGAGGCCGAGCAGCGGTGGGTCGCGCGGATCGAGGCCCAGGACACCAGCGCCCAGCACGCCTTCCACGCCGAGTGCACCCCGAGCTACTACAACAACGAGGGCGCCCCGACCGGCCGCTCCTTCCAGTACGCGGGCGGACCGGTCGAGTTCTACGAGCTGGTGGCCCGCTGGCGCGCCGAGGGCGGCATGGACGAGGTGCTCGCGTGACCGCCGCGGCGAGCCGGTTCGGACGCCCCGTCGAGGCCGGGGTCACCCGGGTGACGCCGCCGAGCCGGCTGTGGGGTTCCAACGGCGTGGCGTTCGGCCCGGACGGGCGGCTGCACGTCGCCCAGTTCCTCGGCGGCCGGATCAGCGCCGTCGACCTGGCCTCGGGGGACGTCGAGGTCGTGGTGCCGGTGGACGGCCCGGTCCGGGCGCCGGACGACCTCGCCTTCGGCGCGGACGGCTCGATGTACATCGCCGACCTCGTCCCGGGGAAGGTGTGGCGGCGGACCCCCGCGGGCGAGTTCTCGCTGGTCTCCGACGAGCTGATCGCGCCGAACGGCATCACCTGCGTCGGCGATCGGCTGTTCGTCAACGAGATGCGCCCCGGCGGTCGGCTGCTGGAGCTGACCGCGGCCGGTCCCGCGCTGCTGGCCGAGGAGCTGGCCTGGGGCAACGCGATGCAGCTCGGGCCGGACGGCCACCTGTACTACCCGCACATGATGACCGGGCAGGTGTGGCGGGTGCCGGTCGACGGCGGCGCGGCCGAGCTGGTCGCCGAGGACCTCCCGCAGCCGGTCGCGGTGCGGTTCGACCGGGCCGGGACGCTGGTCGTGCTGTCCTCCGGCGCCGCGGGCGCGGTGACCCGCATCGACCTGGACACCGGGAGCCGCTCGACGTTCGTCACCGGCATCACCGGGCTGGACAACGCGGCGTTCGACGCCGGGAACCGGATGTTCGCCTCCAGCTTCGCCAGCGGCGGCATCGCCGAGGTGCGCGTGGACGGGCGGTTCCAGGAGGTGGTGCCGCGCGGGTTCAACGGCCCGTTCGGCGTGGCGGTGGACCGGGGCGGCGCGGTGCACGTCGCCGACCACTTCAGCCTCGCGCGGCTCGGCGAGGAGGTGACCCGGGAGCTGCTGGTCTTCTCCCGCGGGGTCGCGACCGAGGCGGAGCTGCTGCACCTGACCACCGGGCGCGGGGAGGTCCGCAGCCACGACCCGGCCACCGGGACGAACCGGGTCCGGGCCACCGACCTGCGGGAACCCACCGGCATCGCGGTCGCCCCGGACGGCGCGCTGGTGGTCGCCGAGACGGGGGCGGGCCGGGTGCTGCGGATCGACCCCTCGGACGCGGTGTCGGTGCTCGCGGAGGGCCTCGGCGAGCCCGTCGACGTGGCCCTCGACGCCGACGGGCGCTGCTACGCCGCCGACGGGGCCACCGGTGCGGTGCTGCGGCTCGACGCCGAACCCGTGGTGGTCGCCGACGGGCTCGACGTGCCGCACGGCCTGGTGGTGCGCGGTGGCGAGCTGGTCGTGGTGGAGACCGGGCGGCGCAGGCTGCGCGCGATCCCGCTCGACGGCGGCCCGGCGCGGACGGTCGTCGAGGACCTGCCGGTCGGACCGCCGCCGGGCACCACGCCCCCCGAGCCGGACCCGTCGTCGGGGGTGACGATGCAGCCGCGCGCGTTCGCCGGTCTGGCGCTGGACCCGTCGGGCGACCTGCTCGTCGCCGCCGACGGGGAGGGCAGCGTGCTGCGCGTGCCGCGCTGACCGCCCGGGGAGCGCGGCGGGACCCCGCGCTCCCTCAGGCCAGTCCGGCGTCGTGGGTGATGATCGCGACCTGGGTGCGGTTGGCGGCGTCGAGCTTGGCCATGATCCGGCTCAGGTGCACCTTCACCGTGGACTGGCTCATGAACAGGTCGGTCGCGATCTCGGCGTTGCTGTGGCCCTGGGCGACGGCGACCGCCACCTCGCGCTCGCGGGCCGTCAGCTCCGCCACCCGCGATCGGGCCTGCGGCGCGGCGGTACCGGCGGAGAAGGTGGCCAGCAGCTTGGTGGTGATGCGCGGGGAGAGCATCGCCTCGCCGCGCGCCACGACGTGCACCGCGTTCGCCAGCTCGCGCGGCGGGGTGTCCTTGAGCAGGAATCCCGCCGCGCCGTGCTGGAGCGCGGCGTAGACGTACTCGTCGAGGTCGAAGGTGGTGAGCACCGCGATCGCCGGCGGCTCGGGCAGCGCGGCGAGCCGCCGGGTGACCTCCAGGCCGCCGACGCGCGGCATCTGGATGTCGGTCAGCACCACGTCCGGGCGGTGCTTGGTCACCAGGTCCACCGCCACCGAGCCGTCGCCGCCCTCCGCGACCACCTCGATGTCCGGATCGGCGTCGAGGATCAGCCTGATGCCGCCGCGCACCAGTTCCTCGTCGTCCAGCAGGACCACCTTGACGGCCACGCCATCACCTCATCCGAGCGCCGGGAACACCGCCCGCACACGGTATCCGCCGTCCTCGGTGCGCCCGGCGCGCAGTGCCCCTCCGGCCAGCGTCACGCGTTCCCGCATGCCGATCAGGCCGTAGCCGGAACCCGGGACGGCCTCGGCCCCGTCGTCGCGCCCGGGGCCGTTGGTCACGGTCACCTCGACGTCGTCGTCGGCGGTGATGTCGACGCGCACCGGGGCGCCCGGGGCGTGCTTGCCCGCGTTGGTCAGCGCTTCCTGCACCACGCGGTAGGCGGCCCGCCCGACCTCGGTGGAGGTCTCGGGCATCGGGTCGGGCCTGGTCAGCCGGACGTCGGCGCCCGCGGCCGCGGCGTCCTCGACCAGGTTCGCGATGCCTTCGGCGGAGGCGTCGTCGGCGAGGTCCCCGGTCGCCTCGTGGCCGTCGTCGCGCAGCACCTGCAACATGCTGCGCAGCTCGGTGAGCGCCGTGGCGCTGGTGCTGCGGATGACCTCGGCGACCTCGCCGGTGCGCTCGTCCGGGGCGGTCATGGTGAGCGCCCCGGCCTGGAGGGTGATCACGCTGCACCGGTGGGCGACCACGTCGTGCATCTCCCGGGCGATGCGCCTGCGCTCGGCGGTGACGGCCCGTTCGGCCAGCAGGTCCCGCTCGCGCTCGGCCTGCTCGGCGCGTTCCCGCAGGCTGGCCAGCAACTGCTTGCGCTGGAACACCCACAGGCCCAGCAGCAGCGGGAACGCGGTGATGAGCAGCAGGCCGAGCACGACGGGCACGACGTCGACCGGTTCCAGGTTCTTCGCGCCCAGCATGGAGGCGCCGAAGGCCACCGCGTAGGCCGCCCAGAGCTGCATCGACGGCCCGCGGTACCGGGCCATCGTGTACACCGCGACGAAGATGGCCGGGCCGGGGTCGCTGAAGATAGACAGCGGCACGAGCATCGCGATCGGCACCCACGGGAACCGCCTGCGCACGAGGAACGTGGCGAACACCACGAGGATCTGCGCGGCGTTGACGACCACCGAGTCGGTGGGGATGCCCCAGTCGCCGCTGGGGATGCAGAGGAACGCCACCGCGATGTCGAACAGCAGGGACCGGATCCGGCCGTCCCACCAGGACAGCCATCGCCGTCGGGACTTCAGGAAACGCACGGCCCCACGGTAGTGCTCCTCCACGCCGCCTCCTGGCAGAGCCCGGTACCCGTGGCCGGGGACCGGACGTGTCGTGCGCGTTCTCGCGCTGCGGTGGGCCGGGACGGCCCGCTTGCCCCGTCATGGTCGGCCGGGCGGTGCCCCGGGCGCGTCCCGAATCCGGCCGGTGCGCCCTACCACTTTCGGCCAAGTCGGCCCGAGCGGGAAGGGTGACGTGCGGTCGGGGCCGGCGGGGCAGGATGGAACGCGTCGGGGCCGGAGGGTTCCGATGTGGACTGACGAGAGGACAGTGGGAACGATGTCGATGCTGCTCGCGCACGGCGGCGCCGCGGCCGCGGAGGCCGGGGGCCAGATCTTCGGGTTGGCGCTGTTCGGCGCGATCGCGCTGGGGCTGCTCGCCTACGCGGTGCTGTTCATCGCGGCGCTGATCAGCATCGTGGCTTCTCCGCACGGGATGGGGATGAAGGTGGTGTGGATCGTCTTCGCCTTCATCGCCCCGTTCATCGGGAGCGTCCTGTGGTTCGCCCTCGGCAGGCGGGACGCCTTCCGGACGGCCTGACCGATCGGCCGAGGCCGGACGTCGCTACCTGGCCGGAAGTACGAGATCGATCCCGGCCCCGCGGCTGAGCCGCGGGGCGGGGTGACCCGCATACGGTCGACAGCACCGAATCGCACGACGGTCGGCGTCCGAGGCGCGCCGCCCGCGGAACGCTTTCGCACCCAACACGAGGAGGACGACATGATGGTGGACTTACCGAGCAGCGGTCCTTCCGGGCACCGGTCGCCCCGCGGCGGTCGGCACCGGTCGTGGCTGTACGGGCTGCTGGGCGCGTTCGCGCTCACCGGGGCGCTGGTGCCCACGGCAGCGGCGGACGTCGGGGCGAAGATCATCGGCGGGGACGACGCCACCGAGCCGTACCCGTTCATGGTGTCCCTGCAGCAGGCGAGCAACGGGATGCACTTCTGCGGCGGCTCCCTGGTGGACGACGAGTGGGTCGTCACCGCCGCGCACTGCGCGGCCGGCTGGGCGCCCGGCGACATCACGACCCGCATCGGCAGCGCCGACCGCTCCAGCGGCGGCACGGTGACCGGCATCAGCGAGATCGTGGTGCACCCGGAATACAGCATGTCGCCGTTCCACGCGGACATCGCGGTGCTGAAGCTCGACCGGCCGGTCGAGCACGAGCCGATCGCGATCGCCGAGGAGGCGGGGCCGGTCGGCACGCCCACCCGCGTCCTCGGCTGGGGGATGACCTGCGAGGACGGCGCGGAGTGCCCGGCGCCGCCGGAACGGCTCCAGCAGCTCGACACCGAGCTCGTCACCGACGAGAACTGCACCACGGACTTCGACGGGGCGACCGAGCTGTGCACCGACAGCCCGCGGGAGAACGCCCAGGCCTGCTACGGCGACTCCGGCGGGCCGCAGCTCCAGGGCAGGCCCGGCCAGTGGGAGCTGATCGGCGCCACCAGTGGCGACGGTGACGACGACCCGATCTGCGCCACCGGGCCCGGGATCTGGACCGACGTGACCGCCTACGCCGACTGGATCGAGCAGCACGTGGCGGCCTGACCAGGCCACAGCGCCGCGCCACCTTCCGGATCAGTCGATCCGGGAGGTGGCCACCGCACCGTTGAAGACGTCGTCACCGGCGGTGTCCCGGGATCGTCGACGCGCTTGTCGACGACGACCTTCCACGGGGTTCCGCCGGCGTTGCGGCACAGCTCCCGCTTGCGCCACAGCTCGCCCCGGGCCCCGGCCGGTAGGTCAACGTGAGCACCGGGCACGGGCGACCGTCCACCCGGCAGTCCGCGACCGTGACGGGGGTGTCCGCCCCGGGCGCGGCGGGCAGCGCCGCGCGGGGACCGGTCACCGGCCGCGGTCGCCGTTCTGGGGGTTTCTGTTCTCGCCGTCACCGTGCCCGTCCCCATCGGGTGCGGCGGCGTCCGGGGCGGGCCGGTGCTGCTGCGCACGGCGAGGGTGGGCGCGAGCACGATCGCCTCGGTGTCGGTCCGGTCGTCGTCGAGCCGCTCGGCCGCGGCCCGCACGGCGCGTTCGGCCATCGCGGTGGCGTCCTGGCGAACGGAGGTGAGGGACAGGAACGACAACCGGGCAGTCCTGCTGTCGTCGTAGCCGACCACCGAGAGGTCCCGGGGGGCGTGGATCCCGGAGCGCACGAGCGTCTCCAGCAGGCCGCAGGCGCAGAGGTCGTTTCCCGCCACCACGGCGGTGGGCAACGTCGGCTCGGCGAGCAGCGTCCGCGCCGCGCGGGCGCCGGACTCCTCGGTGTAGTCGCCCGGGAGCACCCGGAGGTGCGCGCCGAGACCGCGCGCCCGCATCTCCCGCAGGTAGGCCTGCCGCCGCTCGGCCGCGCCGGGGAGCTCACCGCCGTCGACGTGGACGATCTCGCGGTGCCCGAGCTCGACGAGGTGGTCCACGGCGAGCCGGATGCCGTCGGAGTCGGAGGTGCGGACGCTGTCGGCGCCCGCCGCTCCGGTGCGCTGCCCGATCTCCACCACGGGTACCTGCTGGGACACCGTGGCCAGGTGCGCCGGTGCCTCGGCGGACAGGCCGATCAGGATGAGCGCCTCGCACCGGAGCCCGAGCAGCTCGTCGATCGCCTCGCGGACACCGCGGCTGGGCAGCATCGCGCTGAGCACGATGCTGTAGTCCAGGCGCGCGGCGGCCGGGTAGAGCGCCTCGACCAGGTGCGGGTCGAGCGAGTGCTCCATGGTGAACAGCACCCCGAGCTGGCGGGTGCGGGCGCGGCGCAGCAGCCGGGCGGCGGTGTCGGCGTGGTAGTCGAGGTCCTCGGCGGCGCGCAGGATGCGGTCGCGGGTGCCCGCGTTCGGGCCGGGTCGACCGGCCAGCACCAGGGAGACGAGCTGGCGGGACACGCCGACGCGCGCGGCGACGTCGGCCATGGTCGGGCGCTTGCCCCGAACCGGCCCCGCGCGGTCCGGTGCCGGGCGAACCGGCCCCTCGCGGTCCGGTGGCGGGCCGTCCGATCGCGCGCCGTCCGGTCGCGCGGGGTCCGGACCTCCCGGCGGACTCGACATCCACGTCCCTCCTGCTCCCGGAAGCCGGCGTTTCCCGCTGCGGTCACCGCCCCGGCCCGGTGCCCGCCATCCCGGCGCCGGGCCCTCACGTCGACCGGCTCGGCGTCGACCGGCCCGGCTTCCCCGGTCCGTGCGCTGCCCGGTCCTGCGCCGACCGGCTCCCGCGCCGTTCGGTCCGTGCGCCGGGCGATCGCGGTCCCGGCCCGCCCTGGCGGGCGGTGTTCGGCACCAGTTCTACCGCGTTCCCGGTCGCGGTACGGCGACGTGGTGCGGGTCAGCTCACAACGCCTACCGATTGAAGGCGCGGGGGACGCCTGCGACCCTGGATTTAGCACGTGCCAAACGTGATGCCCGCGGGCTCCGGGCGCGTGCGTTCTCCGGCGAGCGCCGATGCCGCCATCCCGTTCCCACGTCTGAAAGGTCCGCGCGTCATGGCCTTGGCCCTGTTCGCTCTCGCTCTCGGAGCGTTCGCCATCGGCACCACCGAGTTCGTGATCATGGGCCTGCTGCCCGAGGTGGCGTTCGGTCTCGACGTCTCGATCCCCGCCGCGGGCAGCCTGATCTCGGCCTACGCGGTCGGTGTGGTGCTCGGCGCTCCGCTGCTGACCGCCCTGAGCACGCGGCTGCCGCGCAAGTCGGCCCTGCTGCTGTTCCTGGGCGTGTTCATCGCCGGGAACCTCGTGACCGCGCTCGCCCCGTCCTACCCGACCGTGTTCCTCGCCCGGCTGCTCGCCGGTCTCCCGCACGGCGCGTTCCTCGGCGTCGGCACGCTCGTCGCCGCGAACCTCGTCGGTCCGGCCGGGAAGGCCACCGCGGTCTCCCGGGTGCTGCTGGGGCTGACCGTCGCCAACATCGTCGGTGTCCCGGGCGGCACCTTCCTCGGCCAGGTCTTCGGCTGGCGGGCGGCTTTCCTGGTGGTCGCGGCCATCGGTGCGGTCGCGGTGCTCGGCGTGCTCGCCTACGTCCCCCGGATGCCCGCCCCGGAGGGGGTCGGCCTGCGCCGGGAGATCGCGGCTCTCGGCCGCCGCCAGGTGGTGCTCGGCCTGACCACCGGCGTGTTCGGCTTCGCGGGCGTCTTCGCGGTCTACAGCTACATCTCGCCGATGATGACCGTGCTGGCCGGGATGCCGGCGGGCGCCGTGCCCGTGGTGCTGGCGCTGTTCGGCGTCGGGATGACCGCCGGGTCGCTGGTCGTGGGGCCGCTGGCCGATCGCGCGCTGCGCCCGACGATCTACGCCTCGCTGGCGCTGCTGGCCGTCGTGCTCGTGCTGTTCACCTTCGCGGTGCACAACCCGTGGACGGCGGCGATCGGCGTGGTGCTGCTCGGCGGGGCGGGCTTCGGCGTCACCGCGCCGCTCCAGGTGCTGGTGATGAACGAGGCCCGCAGCGCCCCGACGATGGCGGCGGCGTCGAACCACTCCGCCTTCAACCTCGCCAATGCCGGGGGCGCGTGGCTGGGCGGCGTGGGCATCAGCGCCGGGCTCGGCCTGATCTCCCCGGCCCTGATCGGTGCCGTGCTCACCGTCGTGGGCCTGGCCCTCGCGCTCATCGCCGGACGCAGCGCCCGGCGCCCCGGCACCACCGCAGCCCCGGACCGGGAACCGGTCGAAGCCGCGCGCTGACCTCCCACCAGGACCGGGCACAACCATCCCCGGCGCGCCACCTCGCAAAGCCACCCCACCCGCTCGTTCAGGTGATCTCGATCCAGGTGAGGGGCCCCTTGCCCCAGTAAGGACCGCTTTCGCCAATGGCCTGCGTGGCGGTGCGGGTGGCGGAACCTCAGCGGCCTTCTCGCTCCGGGCGCCCTTCCTGATGTACAAGCGCGTACACGGCGTCAGGGCGTCCTCGCGAGAAGACCGCTGAGCGGTCACGTCCGAGCACGGGCCGCGGTGCCGGTTGACGGCCGCACCGCATGCGGCTCCGCCGCATTCCGAAAGGACCCCTCACTCGGGCAAGGGTGCCCCTCACTCACCCCCCTTCCGGGTGAAACGCGGCACCCGCGCTCAGCCGTCGCGCTCGGTGGGCGCGATCGTTCGCGGGTGGCCGAGGCCGGGAAGGCGCCGAGAATCCGGGGCGGTCCCCGGCGGAGTCCGGTGTGGACGGACGGGGCGGTGTTCGGTCACCTCGTCGAATCCCGTCCGGTCGATCCGGGTGCTCTGCCGGGCATTGGCCCGGCCGACCTCGGGCGGCTGGCCTCGGGTGGTCGGCCCGTTCGGGCGATCCGGGGTGTCCCGGTGCGGAGGTGTGCGCGCGTCCGGCTCGGGTGGGGGCCGCACGTAGACTGCGCCGGTGCGACGCGTGACCGGTAAGCAGGTGGTCGAGGTGGGGGCCGCCGAGTTCGACGCGATGGTGGAGCGCCACGACGGCGTGGTCCTGGACGTCGGCACCGGCGACGGCAAGCACGCGTTCCACCTCGCCCGCGAGCGGCCCGACGAGCTCGTGGTGGCGCTGGACGCCGCGAAGGACAACATGCGCAAGGTCGCCACCAAGGCGGCGGCGAACCCGAAGAAGGGCGGGCTGCCGAACCTGCTGTGCGTGTGGGCCGCGGCGGAGCGGTTGCCCGCCGAGCTGCGCGGCGTGACCGAGCTGCACGTGCTGATGCCGTGGGGCAGCCTGCTGCGCGGGATGCTCGGCTCCGATCCGGCGATGCTGTCCGGCCTCGCCGAGGTGTGCGTGCCGGGCGCGAAGCTGCTCATCACGCTGAACCTGCACGCGTGGCGACCGCCGGTGCCGGAGGTGGGGGAGCACCCGGAGCCGACGCCGGAATCGGCGCTGGTGGACCTCGCGCCGCGCTTCGCCGCTGCGGGGTGGCGGCTCGACGACGCCCGCTACCTCGACGCCGAGGCGGTCGCGGCGCTGTCGACCTCGTGGACCCGGCGGCTGAACTCCTCGCGCGAGCGGTTCGACGTGCTGGAGCTGACGGGGGTCATCCCTTCTTGAGGGCGAGCACCGCGTCGTAGGCCAGGCGCCGGGTCCAGCCGGGTTGCGCGGCCAGCGCGGCGGCCAGCGTCTTGGGGGAGACGTCCTGGTCCAGCAGCGATTCCAGCAGGGCGGGCCACCGCGCGTCGGGATGCTCGGCGGTGCTGGTCGCGGTCGCCACCGGTTCGAGGCAGCAGACCAGTGCGCCGCTGCCCGGCTCGGCGTCCTCGACCGGAGTGCGCCGGGGGCGTTCGGCGCGGCCCGGCGCGGTCGGGGCGAGCACGGCGGTGCGGGTGCCGAGCAGCCGGCGCGCCTGGTTGAGCAGCTTGGGCAGTTCGGCCGCCGTGGTGCGCAGCACGATCCGTGCGGCGTGGTGGGTGCGCAGCAGGTCGGGCAGGGTCCGGCGGTCGACGGCTCCGGCGAGCACGACCGGTGCCGGGGTCGGTGCGGCGGCGGCGACGGCGAGATCGGTGGGCACGCCGAGCAGTTCGACGTGCTCGGGCGCGTCGGCGGGCAGCGGGGTGGTCGGGTCGACGCCGGTGACCACGAGCGTGCGGCCGGGCGCGGGCGCGCGGTGCTCGGGGGCGTGGTCGCGGACGGCCTGCTCGGCGATCGGGTCGGCGGTGATCACCTCGTCGGCGGCGGCGAGTTCGGCGGTCAGCCGGGGGTCCGCGCCGGGTCCGGCGTGGTAGCGGATCAGTGCCGGTGCGGCGTCGGTGTCCCGGCGCACCGCCACGTCGATCTCGGCCGCCGGGTCGGCCAGCAGCTCGACCAGGTCGCGGGGCAGCGCCGAGGCGGCGAGCCCGGCGTCGGTGGCGAAGGTGGTGGGCAGCCGTTCGGCGCTGCGCCGGACGATCGCGGTGCCGCCGGGGCGCCAGCCGGAGTGGGCGAGCGCGCGGAACTCGGTGCTCAGCGCGCCGCAGCGGATCTCGATGCGCACCGGTCCGGCGACCGGGTGGGCGGGCGCGGCGGTGGTGCCGACCCCGAGGACGCAGGTGGCCCGCGCGGTGATCTCGGCGTCGGTGGTGAACTCCAGGGTCTTGCCGTGGGTGGCCCGGACGTCGTGGTGCCCCCGGGCGCGCAGCCGCAGCAGTTCGGCGGCCATGGTCAGGAGCGCACCAGCCGGGCGATGGCCTGGTTGGCCTCGCGGAGCTTCTCGTCGGCGACCTCGCCGCCCTCGGCCAGCGCCTCGGCCACGCAGTGCTCCAGGTGGTCCTCGAGCAGGCCGAGCGACACCGCCTGCAACGCCTTGGTGACCGCGCCGACCTGGGTGAGCACGTCGATGCAGTACTCGTCCTCGTCGATCATCCGCTGCAGGCCGCGGATCTGGCCCTCGACGCGGCGCAGCCGCTTGAGGTAGGCGTCCTTGTCCTCCGCGTATCCCCGCATCAGCCCTCCGATCGGTTCCGGCGGTCCACGATACCGGCGCGCCCGCCGCTGCCCGGCCAGGCGCCTCCCGGAACCCCGGCCCCACCACGACGGGCCCCGCGAGCGGCCCGGGACCGATCACCCGGAAGGGTGCTGAGTGAGGGGCGCCTTCATCCGACTGTGCCGGATGAAGGCGCCCCTCACCTGGACATACCTCGTGGGGGTATCAGGTGTCGGTGTTGCCCGGGAGGGGGCGGAAGCTCCGCAGCCGGAGGCTGTTGGAGACCACGAACACCGAGCTGAACGCCATCGCGGCCCCGGCGATCATCGGGTTGAGCAGCCCGGCCGCCGCCAGCGGCAGCGCCGCGACGTTGTAGGCGAACGCCCAGAACAGGTTGCCCTTGATGGTGCCGAGGGTGCGCCGGGACAGCCGGATCGCGTCCGCGGCGGCGCGCAGGTCGCCGCGCACCAGCGTCAGGTCCCCGGCCTCGATGGCCACGTCGGTGCCGGTGCCCATCGCCAGCCCCAGGTCGGCCTGGGCGAGGGCCGCGGCGTCGTTCACGCCGTCGCCGACCATCGCCACCGCGCGGCCGTCGCGCTGCAACCGGGCCACCGCCTCGACCTTGTCCTGCGGCAGTACCTCGGCGATGACCTCCTCGATGCCCACCTCGGCGGCCACCGAGCGCGCCACCGCCTCGTTGTCGCCGGTGAGCAGCACCGGGCGCAGGCCGAGGTCGCGGAACTGCCGGATCGCCCGCGCCGAGGTCGGCTTGACCACGTCGGAGACCACCAGCACCCCGCGCGGCACGTCGTCCCAGGTCACCACCACGGCGGTGGAGCCGGCGCGTTCGGCGGCCGACTTCGCCCCGGCCAGCTCGCCCGGCAGTTCCCGGGCCGCGCCCGGAGCGGTGCGGCCGACGACCACCGCCCGGTCCTCGACGGTGCCGCGCACGCCCAGGCCCTCGTCGTTGCCGAATCCGGTGACGGCGGGCAGCGCCCCGACCCGGTCCCGCCCGCCGGTGGCGATGGCCCGCGCGATCGGGTGCTCGGAGGCGTCCTCCACGGCGGCGGCGAGCCGCAGCACCTCGTCGGCGTCCTCGCCCTCGGCGGCGTGCACCTCGGTCAGGGTCATCCGCCCGGTGGTGACGGTGCCGGTCTTGTCCAGCACCACGGTGTCCACCCGGCGGGTCGACTCCAGCACCTCCGGGCCCTTGATCAGGATGCCGAGCTGCGCGCCGCGACCGGTGCCGACCAGCAGCGCGGTCGGCGTGGCCAGCCCGAGCGCGCACGGGCAGGCGATGATCAGCACCGCCACCGCCGCGGTGAACGCCGCCGTGGCCGTGCCCCCGGTGAACAGCCAGAACGCGAGCGTGCCCAGCGCGAGCACGATGACGATCGGCACGAACACCGCGGAGATCCGGTCGGCGAGGCGCTGCACCGCGGCCTTGCCGTTCTGCGCCTCCTCGACGAGGGCGGCCATCCGGGAGAGCTGGGTGTCGGCGCCGACGCGGGTCGCCCGCACCACCAGCCGCCCGCCGGAGTTGACCGTGGCGCCCACCACGGTGTCGTCCGGGCCGACCTCCACCGGCACCGATTCGCCGGTGATCATGCTGGCGTCGACCGCCGAGCTGCCGTCCTCGACCACGCCGTCGGTGGCGATCTTCTCGCCCGGGCGGACCACGAAGCGGTCCCCGACGGCGAGCCGCTCCACCGGGATGCGCTCCTCGCGGACCTCGCCGTCGGCCCCGGTGCGCAGCACCGCGACGTCCTTCGCGCCGAGCTCCAGCAGCGCCCGCAGCGCCGCCCCGGCGCGCCGCTTGGACCGGGCCTCGAAGTAGCGGCCGGCCAGGATGAAGGTGATGACGCCGGCCGCGACCTCCAGGTAGATCGCGCTGGTGCCGGACATCGCGTCGGCGCCGAACTCGAACCCGTGGGTCATGCCCGGGTGCCCGGCGGTGCCGAAGAACAGCGCGTAGAGCGACCAGGCGAAGGCGGCCAGGGTGCCCATCGAGATGAGCGTGTCCATCGTCGCCGCGCCGTGGCGCAGGTTGGTCCAGGCCGCGCGGTGGAAGGGCAGCCCGGCCCACACCACGACCGGCGCGGCCAGCGTCAGCGACAGCCACTGCCAGTAGGTGAACTGCAGCACCGGGATCATCGCCAGCAGGATCACCGGGATCGACAGCGCCGCGCTGACCAGCAGCCGGGTGCGCAGCCCGGTCTCGTCGCGGTCCTCGGCGGCGGGCTGCTGCTCCGGTTCCTCCGGTTGCGGGAGGGCGGCGCCGTAGCCGGTCTTCTCCACCACGGCGACCAGGTCCTCGGGCGCGACGGACCCGGGGTAGCTGACCTTGGCCTTCTCGGTGGCGTAGTTGACGCTGGCCGCCACGCCGTCGAGCTTGTTGAGCTTGCGCTCGATGCGGGCGGCGCAGGAGGCGCAGGTCATGCCGGTGATGGCCAGCTCGATCCGCTGGTCGGTGCGCTCGGTGACCGCGCTCATCGGTTCTCCTCCAGGTCGGGTGGTGCGGTCGGCGGTGCGGGCCGCCGACCCGGTCGCGCCCGTCACGATCGTCCCACCAGCTCGTATCCGGCCTCGGCGACGGCCTCCCGCACGGCGTCCTCGTCCGGGGTGGTCTCGCTGGTCACGGTGACGGCCCCGGAGGGCAGGTCGACCGCGACGCCGGTGACGCCGGGGACCTCGCCGACCTCGGAGCGCACCGCGGACGCGCAGTGGTCGCAGGTCATGCCGGTGACGGTGTAGGTGATCTCCACGGTTGGCCCCTTCGTCGGTGTGCTACTGCGTTCATACCATACCCCCCTAGGGTATTAAGTCAACCCGCCGCGCCGGACGATCGCCGCCCTCGATGTTGGGCCGTTCGAGCGAATTCCGCCGGACCGGGGCCCGCGGCGGCCCGGCTCCGGCAAGCTGCGTGACCAGCGGGGCGGGACCGCCCCCGGACCGGGAGGAGCGCCGTGGCCGTCCAGCACGCCGGCAGCGGACCGGTGCAGGCGCCGGCGGAGGAGCACGACACCACCCGCCACCTGTCGGCCGCCGTGCACGTCGACGAGGTCTTCGCCGACGCGCTCATCGAGGAGTGCCTCTCCGAACCCACCCGGGCCATCCCGCCGTCGCCGGGCATCGACCCGGTCGCGGTGCTCGCCGAAGCGCTCGCCGGACGCCGCACCCGCGTGCTCCGGGACTCGGTGCTGCTCGGCCTGTTCGTCCTGGCGCTGCTGACCAACTTCCCCCTGGTCCTCGGCTGGGCCGTCGTGGGCGGCTTCGGGTATGGCACGTACCGGGCGTTGCGGCGCCTGGGCGGCCGGGACCGCCTCCGGCCCGGCGCGACGGTGCTGGTGGGCGTCCTCAGCGGTCAGCTGGTGCTGGCGGTGCTGGTGTTGTCGCTGCTGATCACGACGCTGGCCTACCTCGACGGCGCCGCCTTCGGCGCGGCGCTGGTGGGCACCCTGGCGGCGCTGGCGGTCGCGGCGATGCTGGGCGTCGACCGGTTCCAGGTGCGCGCGCTGCTGCGCGACCGGTTCGCCCCGGAGAAGTACCCCGCCCAGGGACCGGCGATCCCGTGGCCCCCGGCGCCGGACTCCTGGTACGCGCCCCGGCTCGGCCTCATCGCCGCCACCGCGAACCGCTCCAACGTGCTGGTCCACGACGGCTTCGACCCGTTCGTCGGGTCCGGTGAGCTGGCCCACGCCTGGTCCATCGCGATCCAGCTCCGGCCGGCCGGCTCGGCGACGCCGACCCCGCTCACGGCGGGCGCGATCCTGGAGAAGGTGCGCACCGAGATCGCCGACCTGGCGCACCCGGGCACGCTCGCCCCGGGCGGCCGGTTCAGCGGCCTGCAGCACGCGGAGGAATACCTCACCTCGGCGACCTCGCTGCTGCGGCACGGCCGCGAGCCGGCCGGGACCGCGGTGCTGCCGGACCCGGACCAGCCGCCGCGCGCGTGGGTGGACCCGGACCAGCCGCCGGTCGGCGCGGCCTCCGAGTGGCTGCGGCCGTACCAGGTCTTCCGGGTGGCGTCCTGGCAGCAGGACCTGGTGGTCTCCAGCTACCTGCACGTGGCCTGCGACGACCGGACGCTCTACCTGGAGTGGAACGCCTGCGCGCTGAACCCGATCAAGGAGGAGTACCGCTACGAGCGGATGCGGCTGCGCGGCGGCGGGTTCGCGCTGCTGAGCGGTCTCGCCGACGCGGTCGCCTTCCCGGTGACCGTGCCGCGGCGGGCGCGCACCCTGTTCCGGGCGGCGCGGGACGCGGCGGGGTGGCGGCGCCGCACGCCGGACGACCCGTCCCGCTACGGCGCCCGGTTCAGCGTCCGCGAGCTCGCCGCCGACGAGCACCGGCACACCTACCTCCAGGAAGTCGACGGCCTGCGCTACACCAAGTTGATGGAGCGCCGCACGCTGGCCGCGGTGGACCACGTCCTCGCCGAGCACGGGCTGGAGACCGAGGAGTTCGCGAACCAGGCGACCACGGTGGTGCAGTCGACGGTGATCAACGGCGGTCAGTTCTCCGGCACCACCGTCGTCGGCCAGGACAACACCACCCGCGTCGACAAGGGCAAGGAACAGCGCCGGGAACAGCGCAGGGAGCAGCGATGAGCGACGGGACCGAACCGACCCCGGGCCAGTCCGCCTCGGTCAGCGGCGGCACCTTCCACGGGGTCACCGTGGTCGGCCAGGGCAACCAGGTGCACGCCGCGGTGGGCGGCGACGGCGCGCCGGACCGCGAGGAGCTCCGGCGGCTGGTGGCCGAGCTGGTCGAACGCCTCGGCGACCCGGAGCCGATCGACGCCGAGCGCGCCGTGGCCCGGGACCGCGCCGAGCAGCTCGTCGAGGAGCTCGACGGCGACGCCGAACCCCAGCAGATCGGCAAGCTGTGGAACCGGTTGTCGCTGGCGTTGCAGGCGGTGCGGGTGGGCATCGACGTGGCCCGGATCGGCGACCTCGTCGCGAGCGTCACCGGCGGCTGACCATCACCCGGGCGTCGCGACCGGACCGGTCGGCTCGGGAGCCCGGGCGAACCGCTCGATCGCCTCGGCCGCGGCCGGTGGTCCGCCGGTGGCCCGCACGACGTCGCGCATCGCCGCGGTGCGGGCCCCGATGGCCGGGTCGGCCGCGACCTCGTCGACGGTGTCGCGCAGCACCGCGGCGTCGAGCCCGGTGGCGGGCAGTTCCACGCCGAGGCCGAGTTCGACGACGCGGCGGGCGTTGGCCGCCTGCTCCGGCATCTGCGGCACGGCGACCAGCGGCACTCCGAAGTGCAGCGATTCCATCGTGGAGCCCATCCCGGTGTGGGACAGGAACACCGTCGCGCGCCGCAGCACCGCGGGCTGCGGGAAGTACGGGCGGATCTCCACGTTGGCCGGGATCGGGCCGAGGTCCGCGGCGGACACGTGCTCGCCGATGGCCATCGCCACCTGCCACCGGGTGTCGCCGAAGGCCGCCAGGCACAACCGGAAGAAGTCCGGGCGCGCGTTGAACGCGGTGCCCAGGGAGATGAACAGCACCGGCCCGTCCCCGGCGGGCCACCAGCTCGTGTCCTCGCCGCGCGCGCCCAGCGACGGCCCGACGAACCGGAACCGCTCGTCGAAGGTCGCGCCCTCGTACTGGAACTCGCGGGGCAGGAACACCACGTTGCGCTCCGCCGGGCGGCTCAGGTCGGGGGCGGACACGCCGCACTCGGCGGCCAGCCCGGCCAGCTGCGCCTGCAACGCGCCGAGCAGCCCGAGCGCCGGGTGGTCCGCGTCGCCGGGCGAGATCCGCTCCAGCAGGTTGAACTCCTCGTTGCTGGCGTGCGACGGGTGCAGCGCGATCGAGCGCGTCCCGGTCCGCTCGGCGGCCATCCGCCCGGCCTCGGTCATGGTGTCGTAGCACAGCGCCTCGGCCGGATCGCGCCGCAGCAGCGCCGCCAGGGTGCCGAAGTCCTCCCGGGCGCCCGCGATCATGGTGTCCAGCGCCTCGCGGAACAGCGCCGGGTCCGGTGCCGAACCGGTGGTGGGCGGCGGTCCGGGCAGGTGGGTGGCCAGCGGCAGCAGGGTGGCGCCCGCGGCCTCCACCGCCCCGCGCCACTGCTCGCCGGTGCCGTAGGTGACGCGGTGGCCGGCGCGGACGAGTTCCGCGACGACCGGCAGCGTCGGGTTCACGTGCCCGGTCGCGGGCACGCTGGCGAAGACGAAGTGCACCGTTCTCCTCCCAGGGGAATCACAGCGGACGGCGGAAGCCCTTGACGGCCAGGGCGATGGCGAGCGCGCACAGCACACCGCTGGTGATCACCGCCGAGAGCACCCCGGTGCCCAGCGGCAGCGCCAGCGAGAGGTTCCGGGAGGCGTCCACGGCGTAGGTCAGCGGGTTGACCGTGGCGACCGCCCCGAGCCAGGCGGGCAGCGAGTCGATCGGCACGAAGGCGCTGGAGGCGAACATCAGCGGGAACATGGCCAGGAAGCCGATGCTCTGCATCACCTCCTCCTTGCGCACCCACACCGCGATGGCGAGGAAGACCCAGCTCAGCGCCCAGCTCACGAACACCGACAGCAGCAGCGCGCCGACCGCGCCGGTGATGCCGCCCGCCGGGGAGAAGCCGAACAGCACCGCGCCGACCAGCAGCAGGAAGGCCAGCTGCACCGCGGTGCGCACCAGGTCGGAGAGGCTGCGCGCGAGCAGGATCGAGCTGGGCCGGATCGGCATCGTCCGCAGCCGCCGCAGCACGCCGTTCTTGAGGTCGGTGATCAGGCCGACGCCGGATTGCAGCGCCGCGCCGATCCCGGTGGTGACCAGGATCGCGGGCATCAGGTAGTTGATGTAGCTGCCGCTGTCGGTGGCGACGCTGCCCATCATCGCCTTGCCGAAGACCTGGCTGAACAGCGCGAGCATGATCAGCGGTTGCAGCAGGCTGAAGATGAGCACGCGCGGGTCCTTGACCAGCGCCCGCAGCGAACGCCCGGTGAGGACGAGCACCTGGGTGCCGAATCCGGCGCCGCGCCAGCTCCTCGGATGGCTCGTCCGGGCAGGCGGGGTCGCGGTGGTGGTCATGGCCGTCCTCTCCGTCAGGCCGTGGTCGGCGCGGGGTGGGCGAGGCTGAGGTAGACGTCGTCCAGCGTCGGTTCGCCGAGGCCGAGGTCGCCGACCTCGACGCCGGCTTCGTCGAGCGCCCGCACCACGCCCGCCAGCTCCCGCGAGGCGCCGACCGGGATGGTGAAGGCGCCGCGCTCGGCGTCGTGGGCGGGGTGGAACCCGGCGCCGGACAGCGCCCGCGACGCCCGGTCGGCGTCGGCCGGTTCGGCCAGCCGCGCGGTCACGGTCCGCTGCCCGACCTGCGCCTTGAGCTCCGCCGACGTGCCGGAGGCGACCACCCGGCCCGCCGAGAGCACGGTGATCGAATCGGCCAGCCGGTCGGCCTCGTCGAGGTACTGGGTGGTCAGCAGCACGGTGGTGCCGTCGACGACCAGCGACTCCACGATCGACCACAGCCCCATCCGGCTCACCGGGTCCAGCCCGGTGGTGGGCTCGTCCAGGAAGATCACGTCCGGGTGGCCGACCATGCCCGCCGCCAGGTCCAGCCGCCGCCGCATCCCGCCGGAGTAGGTGCGGGCCGGCCGCCCGGCCGCCTCGCTGAGGTCGAACAGCGACAGCAGCTCGTCGGCGCGCTCCCTCGCCTCGCGCTTGCCCGCGCCGAGCAGCCGCGCGATGAGCACCAGGTTCTCGATCCCGGAGAGCTGCTCGTCGACCGAGGCGAACTGGCCGGTCAGGCCGATCCGGGAGCTGACCTCGCGGCTGCGGCGCACCACGTCGAACCCGGCGATCCGCGCCGTGCCGGCGGTCGGCGGGCGCAGCGTGCTCAGGATGTCGATCAGAGTGGTCTTGCCCGCGCCGTTGTGCCCGAGCAGCCCGAGCACGGTGCCCGCCGGGACCTCCAGGCTCACCTCGTCGAGCGCGAGCACCTCGCCGAAGCGCATGCTCACGCCCTCGACCTCGATGATCGGGTCAGCCATCGTCGTCCTCCTCGTGCCGGGCCAGCGCCCCGCGCAGCAGCACGTCGATGCGGCGGCGCACGGCGTTCCGGCGGTCCTGGTCCTGGTCGAGGTGCAGGCCCATGAGCTGCCCGAGCAGCATCGCGGCGAGCTCCTCCGGCTCGATCCGCAGCGCGGCGGCCTCGGTGCCGGTGGCCTCGGCCAGCGCCGCGCGCATCTCGCGGAAGTAGGCGGTCCGGGCGCTGCCCGGATCGTCGTCGGGGTCCAGCTCCCGCAGGTCCTGGCCGGTGGTGACCAGGGCGTGCATCAGCTGCCCGGCGCGTTCGAAGTGCGCCAGGAACAGCTCGGCGGCGTCGGTGAGCCGGTCGGCGAGCTCCGCGTCGGCGGGCAGCGCGCGGATCTCGGCGGTCACCTCGCCGGTGTCGAGCAGGGCGCCGACGCAGGCGCGCAGGATGGCTTCCTTGTCGGGGAAGACGCGGAACAAGGTGCCCTCGGCCACGTCGGCGGCGAGCGCGATCTGGCGGGTGGTGACCGTGGCGCCGTGCTCGGCGAGCAGCGGCAGTGCGGCGTCCACGATCGCCGCGCGGCGCTTGTCGGCGCTCATCGCGGGGGAGCGCCGCCGACGTGCTTCGGTCACGCTCGCCAAGGTATGAGTGAGTGCTCGCTCAGGTCAATGAGCGAGCACTCACTCATTCGGGGGCGCCAGTGCTGTCTCGGGGTCGCGGGGCTCCGTCAGGCGGAGGCCGCGAGCATCGCTGCGGTGTCCCTGGTGCCGGTGACCCACAGGCCGTGGTCGTGGTTGCCCAGGTGCAGCATCTCGTGGATCACGTCGAGCGCCCGGCCGCTGGTCCGCCACAGCGGGCGGCGCGGCGAGAGCACGTCGTGCTCGTCGGCGGAGACCCGGGCGGCTTCCGCGTCGTCCTCGGCGAAGAGCTGCAGGACGTCGATCGTGCCTCGCCGGTGCACCCGGATGCCGAGCACGGCGACCAGCTCGCCCGCGTCGTCGCGCGGGTGGGCGAACTGGAAGCCCGTGGCCACGAGTGCCTGCAGACCGTTCGTAATCTCTCTCATCAGCGCCACCGGTTTCTTTCGAGGGCGGGCCGCCGGCCGTGCGCGCCGGGCCCGGCACGAGCTCAGACGATCAGGTCGTCGAATTCGCCGTCCTTCGCTCCGCTGAGGAACGCGGCCATCTCGTCGCGGCTGTAGACCAGAGCCGGACCGTCGGGGTAGCGCGAATTGCGGACTGCGATCCCGCCGTCGATCAGCGGGGCCACCTCGACGCAGTTGCCCACCGATCCGCTGTACCGGCTCTTGCGCCACGAGAGGCCCGGAAGGTGCTGCGCGGGCATCCCGTTGTGGATCTTCGTCATGCTCGGCGTTCCGCCCTTTCCCCCGACGTCTTGCTGCACGGCCATCTGCACGTGCAGATGATCGTGCGGTCACCGTATCAGGCGATCTTGCACGCGTGAATGCACGTGCATCCGCCCGGGATGTTGATCACTCAGCCGGTCGATCAGGGAAAACGCAGCGTGATCGACCCAGGACCCAGCGCAGACGAAGGCTCGGCGAACGGCACCCCGACGGCCGTCCGCCACGAGCACCAGCACCCGCACCGGCCGCGCCGCCCCCGGCCCACGTCACCCGCCGGTGTGCTGAGTGAGGGGCACCCTTGCCCGAGTAAGGACCGCTTTCGCCAATGTTCTGCGTGGCGGTGCGGGTGGCGGAACCTCAGCGGTCCCCTCGCTGCGCCGTTCGCCTCCTGATGTACCGACGACGTACCCGGCGTCGGCGCTGTCCTCGCGAGAAGACCGCTGAGCGGTCACGCCCGGGCACGGGCCGCGGTGCCAGCCGCGTGCCTCACCGCACGCGGCTCCGCCGCATTCCGAAAGGACCCCTAACCGGGACAAGGGTGCCCCTCACCTGGATTCGCTCGGGTGGGCGTGTCGTCCGGGTCAGAGTTCGCGGAGGGCGGCGCTGAGCGAGCGGCGGGTGGCCTCCGGGGTCAGGGCGTCCACCGCGAGGCGGTGGCTGACCTTGCTGTACACCTCGACGTCCTCCTGCTTGTCGAGGTACAGGGCACCGCAGAGGTGTTCCAGGTAGACGATGTCCGGGATCTCCGGCTCGGCGAAGCGCAGGACGGTGAACGCGCCTTCGGCGGCCGAGCGGCCGAGCTCGAACGGGACGATCTGCAACGAGATCGTCGGCAGCGCGGTCACCTGGAGCAGGTGCTCGAGCTGCGCCCGCAGCACGGCGCGACCGCCGATCGGCCGGTGCAGCACGGCTTCGTCGATCACCGCCCACAGCCGGGGCGCCCGCGGCTGGGTGAGCAGCCGCTGCCGGTGCAGCCGCAGCCCGACGCGGCGGTCCACCTCGGCGTCCGGCGCTTCGGGGCGGCCCTGCGAGGCGACGGCGCGGGCGTAGGTCTCGGTCTGGAGCAGCCCGGGCACGAACTGGATCTCGTAGGTCTGGATGCGCGAGGCCGACTCCTCCAGGCCCACGTAGTCCTGGAACCAGCTCGGCATCAGGTCGTTGTAGCTGTTCCACCAGCCGGGCTCGTTGGAGCGGCGGACCAGTTCGAGGAACGGTTCGCGCTCGGACTCCTCGGTCACGCCGTAGAGGCTCAGCAGGTCGGCGACGTCGCGTTCCTTGAACCCGACCCGGCCCAGTTCCAGGCGGCTGATCTTCGACCCGGAGCCGCGGATCGAGTAACCCGCCTCGTCCCGGCTGATCCCGCTGGCTTCGCGCAGTCGCCGGAGCTGGGCGCCGAGCACCAGCCGACGAGCGGTGGGGCCGCTGCCTGCGGCACCATCCGTGGCCACGTCGAGACCTCCTGGGCTTCGTTCGGCGTGCTGTCGGGCGACAGCGGTCGGTCAACGTCGGGGGATCTTAGTAGAACGCGGATCCGCGTCCACCACGTCCGCGCAACCACGCGTCCGACCACAGCTCCTACGCCTCGAATTCACCCGTTCGTGAGGCGCTGACCGGTGCGTTCGCCTCCTCGCCGAGCGCGACCGCCGGGCCGAGCGGTGCGGACGGGAGAGGCGTGTCGCCGGTGCCGTGCACGAGATCGCGCACGCCGAACCAGACGAGGGCGATCGCCACCGCCGTGGCGGCGAGCCAGGCGGTCAGGTAGCCGAGGACGCGTGTCACGGATGGGTGATCCTGACCTAGTGCGGTGTTCCCGCGCAAGACCCGATCGGTCCGGCGCATCGGTCGGGGTGAAGTCGCCGCGCCGCCCGGCGGTGTGCTCCGGTTCACCCGCCGCAGGAAGGTGAAAATCGTTCAAGGAGCCCTGTAGCGTCGGTCCACATGGCTGTGGTTCTGGTAGTCGAGGACGATCCGGTCGTGCGGGCGGCGATGATCCGCGACCTGAGCGCCCGCGATTGGGTCGTGCGCAGCGTGGGCACCGCCCTCGAATCGCTGCGCGAGGTCGCCGAGCACCCGCCGGACGCGATCATCCTCGACCTCGGCCTGCCCGACCTCGACGGCGGCGAGACGCTGAAGATGATCCGGGGCATCTCCAACGCGCCGACGATCGTGGCCACCGCCCGCGACGACGAGTCCGAGATCGTCCGGCTGCTGCGCGCCGGGGCCGACGACTACGTCGTCAAGCCGTTCTCCAGCGAACACCTGCACGCCCGGATCGAGGCCGTGCTGCGCCGCTACCGGGGCGCCCAGCCGTCGAAGGTCGTCGAGGTCGGCGGGCTGCGCATCGACCTGGACAGCCGGGTGTCCACGTTGGACGGGGTCGAGCTGGAGCTGACCCGCCGCGAGTTCGACCTGCTCGCCTACCTCGCCGCGCGGCCGGGCAAGGTGGTGCCGCGCCGCGAGCTGCTCGCCCAGGTGTGGCGGCAGTCCTACGGCGACGACCAGACCATCGACGTCCACCTGTCGTGGGTCCGCCGCAAGCTCGGCGAGACCGCCGCCGCGCCCCGCTACCTGCACACCGTGCGCGGGGTCGGCGTGAAGCTGGTGGCGCCGTGACGCGGGCCCGCCGATGAGGCGTGCGCTGGTCCTGGTGGCGCTCGCGATCACCTCGGCGGTGGCGCTGGCGTTCCTGGTGCCCTTCGGCGCGGTCCTCCGCGAGGTGGCGCGCGACCAGGCGTTCCAGGACGCCGAGCGGCAGGCGGTGGCGCTCGCCCCGGTGCTGGCCACCGGCGGCGACCACCAGCGCGTCCAGCGCGCCATCGGCGGGACCGAGGCCGGTCGCGCGGGCCGGCTCGCGGTGTACCTGCCCGACGGCGGGGTGGTCGGCCCGGCGCGCGCCGGAGCGGGGGACGTGCACCTGGCGACCGCCGAGGTGCGCACCGCGGTGCTGCCGCTCGACGGCGGATCGGCGCTGCTGCGCCCGATCCCGCTGGCCGGTGGGCGCACCGCGCTGGCCGAGGTCTTCGTGCCCGCGGAGGCGCTGCACCGGGGTCTGCTGCGCTCCTGGGCGGTGCTGGCGGCGGTCGGGCTGCTGCTGGTCGGCGGCTCGGTGCTGGTGGTCGACCGGCTCGCCGCGCGGGTGGTGCGGTCGGCGACCCGGCTGGCCGACGCCTCGGCCGCGCTGGGCGGCGGGGACCTCACCGTCCGCGTCGATCCCAGCGGACCCCGCGAGCTGGTCGAGGCCGGACGGGCGTTCAACGCGATGGCCGACCGGGTGCGCCAGCTCCTCGCCTCCGAACGGGAGCTCTCCGCCGACCTGTCGCACCGGCTGCGCACCCCGCTCACCGCGCTGCGGCTCAACGCCGAAGCGCTCGGCGACGACGCGGCGGCCGAGCAGACCCGGCAGGCGGTGGACCGGCTGGAACGCGAGATCGACCTGGTGATCGCCAGCGCGCGGCGCACCGGCCCGTCCGAGGACGTCGACACCGACGTGGCCGAGCTGCTGCGCGAACGCGTGGAGTTCTGGTCGGCCCTGGCCGACGACCAGCTCCGGCCGTGGAACCTGCGCGGTGCCGACGAGCCGCTGCCGGTGCCGGTGTCGCGCGCGGAGCTGGCGGCGGCGATCGACTCGGTGATCGGCAACGTCTTCCGGCACACCCCGGAGGAGACCGAGTTCGTGGTGTCGGTGCAGCGCAACGACGGGGTGGTCGGCGTCGTCGTGGAGGACGCCGGGCCCGGGGTGGCGGAGCTGTCGCAGGCGGTGCGGCGGGGCAGCAGCAGCGCCGGATCGACCGGGCTCGGGCTGGACATCGCCCGCCGGGTCGCCGAAGCGACCGGCGGACGCCTGTCGGTGGACCGCTCCAGCCTCGGCGGCGCGCGGGTCTGCCTGTGGCTGTGGCAGCGCCCGGCGGCGCCGAACCGGTCCCGCCGCCGCCACCGCAGGCGCCGCCGCTGAGCTAGCCGAAGCCGACGACCTCGCCCCGGGGACCGAATTCGGCGACTGCCGCGTAGGCGATCTCCCAGCGGTTGCCCTCCGGGTCGGCGAAGTACGCCGACCGTCCGCCCCACGGGCGTTCCTGCGGCTCGGCCACCGCGCGGGCGCCCGCGTCGAGCGCGGACGCGTACGCCTCGTCCACCGCCGCCCGGCTGTCGACGTTGATCGCCAGGGTCACCCCCCGCCACGGCCCGGCGGCGGCTTCGCCCGGCGCGGCCTCCGCGGCCAGCGATTCTTCCGGGTAGAGGGCGAGCACGGCGCCACCGAGCAGGAAGCCCGCCCACCGGTCGCCGCTGCCCGGCACCTCCGGCCAGCCCAGCCGTCCGTAGAACGCGCGGAGTTCGCCGACGCCGGCCGCCGCCAGCGTCACCACCGAGAGCCGAGCCGGAACGTCCATGCCCGGAGACTACTGGCCGCCGCTGAGCCGGGCGTCACGCCGCGCGCCGCCGGTGCCGGATCGCCCGGCCGGTCGTCGTTACCCTCGGCGGCGTGCTGACTGTGTCGACCGCGAACGTCAACGGCCTGCGCGCCGCCGCCAAGAAGGGCTTCGTCGAATGGCTGGCCGCCACCGGCGCCGACGTCGTCTGCCTGCAGGAGACGCGCGCCGAGGCCGACCAGCTCACCGCGGCGGTGCGGGAGCCGGATGGCTGGTACCCGGTGCTCGCGCCGAGCAACGCCAAGGGCCGGGCCGGGGTGGCGCTCTACACCCGCGTCGAGCCGGAGGCGGTGCGGATCGGGTTCGGCTCGGCGGAGTTCGACGAGTCGGGCCGCTACGCCGAGATCGACCTGCCGGGGTTGGTGGTCGGCAGCCTCTACCTGCCCAGCGGTGAGGTCGGCACCGCCCGCCAGGACGAGAAGGAACGCTTCATGAAGGAGTTCCTCGCCTACCTGGTGGACCGCCGCGAGCGCGCCGCGGCCGAAGGCCGGGAGGTGCTCGTCTGCGGCGACTGGAACATCGCGCACCGCGAGGCCGACCTGAAGAACTGGAAGGCCAACCGCAAGGAAGCCGGGTTCCTGCCCGAGGAGCGCGCCTGGCTCGACGAGGTCTTCGCCGCCGGCTACACCGACGTCGTCCGCGCCCTACACCCCGACGTCCAGGGCCCGTACTCCTGGTGGAGCTACCGGGGCAAGGCCTTCGACAACGACAGCGGCTGGCGGATCGACTACCACGTGGCCACCGGGGGGCTCGCCGCGCGGGCCACCGAGGCGCGGGTGGAGAAGGCCCCCAGCTACGACCAGCGCTGGTCGGACCACGCCCCGGTGACGGTCGTCTACGACTTCTGAACGCACCGCGCGGACGGCCGGACCGGACCCGCCGTCCGCGCGGTGCCAACGGATCAGGCCTGCGCGAGGGTGTTCTGCCGGGCCACGACCCACCAGCGGCCGTGTTCCTCGACCAGGACGTAGAGGGCGATCATCGCGGGGTCGACGTCGATGAGCTCGCCATCGGGCCGGGTGGCTCGCGCGTGCTTGTGCGCGATGGCCACGTCGGGACGGATGAAGGCGATGTCGCTGACCTCGTAGCGCACGTGCTCGTCGCGCAGGAATCCTGCGAGGCCCTTGCGGTTGGCGTCGAGCAGCGCGTCCCGGCCGGACATCAGCATCCCGACGGCGTTGACGACCGAGGCGTTCCGGGAGAAGTGGGCGGTCATGAGGTCGGGATCGTTGGTGTTGAAGGCGGTCTCAACATCGGCGATCACCTGTTTGATCGCGATGATGTCCGACTCGTGGTCGGTCGTGGTGTCCTCGATCAGGGGAGGCTCGGTGGCATCGTCGTTCATGGGTACGAGCTTGGTGCCTCTATCAAAGTGGAGATCCACACCTAGTGTCGCGCGTCACTTCCGGGCGTTGCGGACCACGGGCAAGGGCGTCCTCGGGTGGTGTCGAGGACGAGGGCTGAGCAGGTCCGGACGTTTCGGGCGCGGTCGCCCCTGTCCGCGCCGCGCCGGACGTGGAAGTCTTGCCGCCGTGAAGAACTCGATGAGGGCGCTCGGCACGCTCGTGGTCGGTGCTGGGTTGGCGGCCTGCACGTTCCAGGGATCGGCGCCGCAGCGCCCGCCGGCCCCGACCGTGCCGCTGGCCGGACACGACCTGTGCGGTGACCACGTCGGGGTCTTCTTCGACACCGACGAGGAGATGCACCGCCGGGCGGCGGCCGTGGCCGCCGACGACCGGGTGCGCCAGGTCTACACCGAGACCAAGGAGCAGGCGTACGTGCAGTTCAAGGAGATGTTCGCCGACGACCCGCACCTGGTGGAGCTGGCCAGTCCGGAAGCCCTGCCCGCCGGTCTGCAGGTGCTGCCGCTGGCGGGTGCGGACGTGCGCGCGTTGGCCGATGACCTCCGGCAGGAGCACCCGGGGGCGCGGATCGAAGTGTTCGTCCGGCCTCCCTTCGTGCCGGGCCAGCCGCCGTGCCCGCCGAACGGGCTGTGGCCGCCCCGATGACCGGCCGGACCGGATCACCGGCCCGCCCCCTCGGGGACACCCCGCGCTGACGGTCGCGGTGGCCTGCGACCGTTGATCAGGCAGGTCGGGAGGTGGCGGTGGTGCACGAGCTGATCGAGGCGAACAGGCACGAGATCGAGGAGCTGTGCCGCACGCTCCCGGTGCGGCGGCTCGGTCTGTTCGGCTCCGGTGCGGACGGCTCGTTCGACGCCACGACCAGCGACGTCGACGTGCTCGTCGAGTTCGACGTCGGCCCCGGGTTCGACCACTTCGGCACCTACTTCGACCTGAAGGAGGGGCTCGAAGGCATCCTCGGCCGCCCGGTCGACCTGGTCAGCGTGGGCAGCGTCCGCAACCCCTACTTCAAGCAGCGGATCCTGGACACCCGGGAGCTCCTCTACGCAGCGTGACACCCGGGCGTACCTCTGGGATGCGTTCCGGGCCGCGGACCTGCTGCGGGAATTCACCCGTGGTGAGGGCTTCGCCAGTTATCAGGCGAACGCCATGCTGCGATCCGCCGTCGAGCGGCAGTTCGAAATCATCGGCGAAGCGCTGAACCAACTTTCCAAAGCGGATGCCGAAATCGCCGCGCGCGTACCGGACCTCGGCCGCATCGTGGCATTCCGCAACAGGCTCCACGGACGATCAACGCTCGACGACGACGTCGCTGGTCAACGATGGCGGATGTGCCAGTCGGGTCAGCGCGGCGGCGGTCGCCGAAGCGGGCACTCGCATCGCGGCATGGGGCAGGAAGCGCACGGCGGTCCCGGTGCTGATGCCCTCCTCGATGGGGATGAGGCCGGTGACCGGGAGGCCGTGTTCGTAGCGCTGGGTCCACGAGCCGTTGCGGCGGCGGTTGGTGTGCACGAGCCATGTGCTGAGGGCGGCGACCACGGACATGCCTCGACGCGGATGACCATCGGGGAGGATCTGCGCTGCCGCGGAATCGAAGAATCGCAAGTCCTTCGTGGACATGACCGCTTTCTTGATCGGGGTGCCGTTCCCGTCGTGGCGGGTGTCGGTGCCGCGTCCGTCGTCCGAGACAGTCACCGAGCCGTCGGTGTGCAACGTGACGACGCAGTGCCCGGAACCGGTGCACTCGGCTTCGTCGGCGGCGTAGGCGAGTACCTCGGTGATCAGGTGCAGCACGCCGCCCGGCGCGAACTCGCCCGGCCGGTGGCGGATCTCGGCCAAGTGCTCGGGATCCACGGTCTCGGCCCAGTCGTGGGTGGTGTTGCGCCATCGCGTCCCGAACTCGTCCACGGTCCCAGCATCCGGCATGGACCGCGGAATCGTCCGCGGTCGTTCGGTGGGACGGATGGACGTGCGGGCGATGGCTCGGCAGGATCGTCGGCGTGGGCAACGATGCGGCGGGCTCCGCCGGGGCGATGCGCGGGCTGGACTCGCGCCTGGGGACCGCCGAGAACTTCCGGCGGTTCGGCGCGGCGGCGCGCGGGCGGTCGCCCGCGTACGGCCGCCTGGCCGAGGCGGTCGCCGCGGACACCGGGGTGCTGGACTTCCTGGACGGGCTGCCGGTGGTCAAGCGGCAGCCGAACCTCCTGTTCGCCGCGGCCCGCTACCTGCTCGGGACGCCGCCGGGGATCGACGCCGTGCGCCGCCTGGTGCGCGAGCGCGCCGACGAGCTGGCGGCGGTGCTGCGGGCGAGGCGGACCCAGACCAACGAGCCCGCCCGGTGCGCCACGCTGCTGCCCGCGCTGGCCGGGTTGCCCGAGCCGCTGGCGCTGCTGGAGGTCGGCGCCTCGGCCGGGCTGACGCTGCTGCCCGACCACTACTCCTACGACTACGCCGGGCATGCGCTGGCGGGCGATCCGGGGGCGCCGACGCTGGCGTGCCGCCCGCACGGGCCGGTTCCGCTGCCGGACCGGCTGCCGACCGTGGCGTGGCGGCGGGGGCTCGACGTCAACCCGCTCGACCCGGCCGACGCCGACGACGCCCGCTGGCTCGAATGCCTGGTGTGGCCGGGGGAAGGCGACCGCGAGGCGCGGTTGCGCGCGGCGCTGGACCTCGCCCGCCGCCACCCGGTGCCGGTCCACCGCGGGGACCTCGTGGACGACCTGGCCCGCGTCGCCGCCGACGCGCCGTCCGGGGCCACGCTGGTGGTCTACCACTCGGCGGTGCTCGCCTACGTCGATGCCGGGACCCGCCGCGCCTTCGCCGCCGCGGTGCGCGACCTGGGCGCGGTGTGGCTGTCCAACGAAGCGCCCGGGGTGCTCCCGGGCACCGAGGCGACCGGGCACCACGAGGACCCGTTCCTCCTGGTCCGTGACGGGCGCGAGGTGCTCGCCGCCACGGACCCGCACGGCACGTGGATCGACTGGTCGGCGCGCTGAGGGCCGCCTAGCGGGGGCGCAGCACGACCGTGACCGTCCGGTTCCGCGCTCGGTCCTCCGGGTCCGCCGTGGGGAACGGGGGGTCGGCGGTGCCGGAGCTGAGCAGCGCGAACGCCGACAGCGGCAGGCCGCCGGCCTCGGACATCCGCTCGGCGGCGGTGCGCGCGCGGGCCAGGCCGAGTTCCGCGTCGGTCGGGGAGTCCGACGTCTGCACGTCCGCGGTGTGCCCCACCACGGTGATCGACGTGCCGTCGGTGAGGGGGCCGAGCCGTCGGGCGAGATCGCCCAGCGCCGCGGATCCGGTGCGCGACAACGACGTCCCGGTGCGGAACACGCCCGTCGGGAACGTGACCACCACCGCGTCCGCGTCCGCGCGGGCGAGGAACGCGGGATCGCCCGCGAGCACCGCGCCGAGGGCGTCGAGCCTCCGCTGCCGGTCGAGCCGTTCGGCGAGGGAGCCGAGGCGTTCGGCCTGTTCGCGCTGGCCGTCGCGGACTTGGGCGAGTGCGGCGAGCACGGTCGGGTCCGGGTCGGGCGGCTGCTCGACCAGCACGCCGACGGCCACGCCGGTGCCGGTGACCAGGACCGCGGCCAGCGCCGCCAGGGCGACCCGACCGCCCCGCGGCCGCATCCGGTGGGCCACCAGCGCCGCGATCCGCTGCCGACCGGCGCGGGCCGGGGCGAAGTCGGCGTCCAGCCGCAGCGCCAGCGCCCAGCATTCGTCGGCGTCGAAGAGCTCACCGCGCTGCGCGTGGATCCGCGCGAGCAGGTCGAGCACCGCCGGGTCGGTGCTGCCGCGACCGCCCAGTTCCCGCAGCAGGTGCTCGGCCCCGGCGTAGTCGCCGTTGCCGGCCAGCCCGGTGGCGCGGGTGAGGGTGGTCGGTGCCCCGCTCACCGGTCGCCCGCCCGGACCGTGCTGCCGAGCCCTCCCGCGGCGTCGGCGCCCTCCACGGCGCGCGGTGCGGCCTGCTCCAACTGGGCGTTGACGCTGGTGAGCAGGGCGTCGTCGCCGTGGTCCAGGCCGCGCCTGCCCTGCTGGAGCAACTCCTGGACGCGCGGGTCCGGGTGGTCGGCGAGGGTGCTCTCCCGCACCGCGAAGATCACCGCGGCGAGCTGGCCGCTGTCCTGCAGCACCTCCCGGAGGATGTCGCGGAGCACGTCGATCCGGCGTTGCAGCAGCGTGCGGTCACCGGCGGCGATGGCCGACTCCACGGCCCGCGCGGCGTCGTGGAACGCGCTCCGGTGCCGCGCGGTGCCCGACCGGGCGACGAACTCGCGCAGGTCCGCCACCATCGCCCGCCCTTGGTCGACCAGTGCCGGGAACTCCAGCGCGGCCTCGATGTCGTCCAGCGCCGTCTGCGCGTCCCGCAGCCGGTTCTCGCAGGTCGATGCGGCGTCCGGGTCGACGCTGGCCGCGTCGGCGAGCCGCCGGACGTCGGCGACGACGTCGTCGTCGCGGAACCGGTCGGCCAGCTCGCCCGCCTCGCCCGGGTCCACGCCGCGCGAGCGCAGCTCGTCGAGGCGTTCGGCCAGTTCCTGGAACCGGCCGGTCAGGTCGTCGGCCGCCCCGCGGAAGTCGGTTCCCGACCCGGTCCGGCCCAGTTCCACCTGGATCGGGAACTCCTCGTCGAGCAGCGGCACGTAGGCGTCGGCGCGCGGGCTGAAGCTGGTGTCGATCCGCAGCGCGACCTCGACCTCGCTGCCGACGGGCACGTCGCGGTCGACCTGGGTCGGCACCAGGTCGAGTTGGCCGATCAGGGTGTTGCGGTCGGCCTTCGGCCGTTCGCCCTCCACGATGGGCACCCGCACCAGGCCGGTCCGCTCGTTGCGCCGCACCGCCACGGTCGAGTGCAGGACGGCCCGCGCCTTGGCCGGGAGCTCGGCGCCCTTGCGCACCAGCCACAGCACCTCGTTGTTGTCCAGGGCGACGCCGAGGGAATGGCTGAGCGTCGGCGCGGTGCCCATCTTCGCCGCGTGCCGGTAGGAGATCCGTTCCGGCTCGGTCGCGACCAGGGTGCCCCGGGCGTCCCGCAGTTCGAGGTCGTAGGTGTTGACCGCGTGCTCGTCGGCGCGCAACCGGGTGGTGAACGTGCCGTCCGGGTTGAGCGGGAGCTGCCCGCTGCGCCAGGGCGGCTTGCCGTCCGGGTGGATGAACTCGACGGTGGCGCCGGTCCAGTCCCGGGGCTGGGCGGTGCGCGGTGGCAGGCCGCCCACCAGCGGTTCGACGTCCGAACCCGCCGCCGGGTACCGCAGGTCCAGCACCACCCGCCCTTCGCCCAGCGCCTGCTCGGCGCGCTGCGGCCGGGCGGGCTGTCGCTGGGTGCCCGCGAAGATCGCCGCTCCCTTGGCGACCACCGCGACGGGGTCGAGGCTGTGGTCCAGCGGGATGCCGAGGCCCTCCTCCGGGTCGGCGAGCAGGTCGCGCAGGGCCGGCGCGATCGTGGTGCCCCCGACGAGCAGGACGCGATCGATGTCGCCGGTGCGCAGGCCCGCCTCGGTGATCGCCCTGCGGCACAGGTCGATCGATCGCCGGTAGTGCGCCAGCGCGTACCGCTCGACGTCCGCCCTCGTCAGCTCGTGCTCGAAGTCGAACGCGGGCGTGCCGTCGGCGTCGTTGAGCAGCAGGTTGATCGGCGCGCTCGTGGTGTGCGACAGCGCGATCTTCGCCTTCTCCGCCGCCGTCTTGAGCTTCGCCAGGTTGCCCGCCGATCTGCGGTGGCCGCGGGCCAGGTCCGGCAGCGGGAACTGGTCGCGCACCGCGGGGATCAGCAGGCCCTCCACCAGGCCCCAGTCGATCAGCTTGCCGCCGAGGAAGTTGTCGCCCGCGTGGTTGATGGTGCTGAACTCGCCGTCGGCGACCTTGACGATCGCGGCGTCGAAGGTGCCGCCGCCGAAGTCGTACACGAGCCAGAAACCGCGGTCGGTCGCGAGGTGCGCGCTGTAGGCCCACGCCGCCGCGCTCGGTTCCTGGATCAGCGGCGCGAGGCCGAGCCCGGCGAGCTCGGCGGCCTTGCGGGTGGCGTCGCACTGGTCGAGCTCGAAGGCCGCGGGCACGGTGATCACCGCGGCGTCGATGTCGCGGCCCAGGTGCCGCTGCACGTCGCCGCGCAGCGACTTGAGCACCTCGGCGGACATCTCCACCGGGGTCAGCCGCCTGCCGGAGTCGGTGAAGTCCCGGTGCGCGTCGCGGTCGCCCATCTGGATCTTGAACTCGCCGTGCGCGTTGTCGGGGTCCTCCTCCAGCCGGCCCTTCGCGGGCTCGCCGACGTGCACCGCGCCGGAGCGGGTGATGTGGACCGCGGACGGCGTGGTCGCGGACTGCCACACGGTCGGGATCACGGTCGCGTCGTCGGCGGTGGCCGCCGCGATGATGCTGGTGGTGGTGCCGAGATCGATGCCGAAGTCAATGGTTTCCGGTGCCATCGCCCTGTCCTTCCTCCGGTACTCCGATGATCACGTGGCCGAACTGGATGCACCGCTCGCCGCGGTAGATCGTCGGCCGTTCGGTTTCCACCACGGTTTCCCGCTCCAGGTGCGGCCGTGGCTCGTAGGCGAGGGCCTGCAACGACATCCCGGGGTCCCACGAGATCCCGTCGTGGCTCTGCACGTGGACCCCGGCCTCACCCAGCCGTTCCGACATCGCGGTGAGGTCCCGGATCGCCATGCGCTGCGCCCTGGACGTCTCGGCGCCGCTGAACCTCTTGAGCACCCGCCACATCCGGGTGGCGACTTCGGCGACCGTCCGGTCGTCCAGATCCGCCGTCGCAGGTTCCGGCTCCGGTTCGCACACCGCTGCCGGCGGCTGCTCCGGCGGCGGGTGGATGCGGAACTCGGGCGGGAAGCGCCGCTGCCCGCGGCGGAAGCCGGTCACGTCGCCGCTCCGCCACCGGCGGTCCGCGCGGCGGCCCACGCGGTGAGCCGGTACCGGCGCAGCCCGAGGGCGGCGGCACCACCGGCCACGATCGCGAGGAAGACCAGCAGCCGCGGCGCGCTCTGGAACGGCTGCGCCAGGAAGAGGGCGAGCAGCAGGGCCACCACCAGCCGCCACCACCTCGCCGCCGTGCTCAACGGCACCTTCCCGTAGAGGTAGTCCGCGTCCCGCAGGTAGGCCGCCATCGGGAAGACCGGGATGAACAGCGCCGTGAGGTAGTGCGTCGTGATGTACGTGCCGGGCTCGGTCGTCTCCCTCGCCCCGTACAGGTAGGCGCCCCAGCCGAAGACCGACCCCTGGAAGGGCATCCCGTTCGGCGGCGTGCGCAACGACTGATCGGCGAGCACCGCGTCGATCCGCCGCCGCAGCGCCTCGTCGTCGGTGCGCCCGCGCCACGCGCGGAGCCGGTCGGCCGCCGCGTTCACCTTCCCGGCCGCGCAGAGCTCGTCGACCTCGCCCAGGATCTCCTTCCCGCCGATCACCGCGGTGTTCTGGTCGATCAGCTCGATCGCGGTGCGTTCGCGGGCCAGCTCCCGCGCCGAGCGCAGCAGGTCCAAGGCCGGGTCGCACGCGCCGGAGTCGTTGTGGTGGGCCACCGCGCACAGGTTCACCGACCTGGCCACCTCGTCGTGGGCGGCGGTGGTGACCGGGTGGTCCTCGCTGAGCAGCCCCCCGATGGTCCGCAGCGGCGCCGCGGTCCGCTCCAGCAGCGCGTGGCCGGCCTCGGCGGCGCCGCGCGGCGCGGTCTCCGCGATGCGGTCGGCGGTCTCGCGGGCGGCGCGCACCCGCTCCTCCGCGGGGCGCACCGCGTCCCGCAGCGCCGCGTCGACGAGGTCGTCGTCGAACGACGAGTCGTCGAGCACCCGGAGGTGCCGGTCCGCGGCGTCGCCGCCGAGCTCTTCGGCCGCTGCCGCCGCGAGCGCCAGGTGCACGTCCACGATGTGCCTCGGCAGCCGGTCGCGCAGGCGCCGGACGGTGCCCGTGGTCAGCCTGGGGTCGTCGATCTCCCGCACCCGCTGCCGCGCCCGGTCCCAGATCCGCTCACCGGAGAGCACCTGCGCCCACGCTTCGACGGCCGCGAGCCACCGCTGCCCGAGCGGGTCGCCGGGCACGTCCGGACCGGTGAGCGGCTCGCCCTCCAGCACGGCGCAGTGCCGGCGCACGGCGGAGTCGTGGTCGTCCTCCGCGCCCCACGGCCACAGCAGCTCGTGCACCAGCCGCAGCACGGGGCTGCGCAGCGACTCGAACGCGGCGTCCACCGCGTCCCAGTCGGGCGCCGGTGCGAGCGGGAGCTCGTCGGACGCGGCGGGCGGGGTGCCGAGCTGCGCCATCAGCGCGGCCTCCTCCCGGCGGCGCCGGACCTGCTTCGGGGACGCGGTGACCGGCAGCGCGGTCAACCGGAACACGTTGTTGCGGTACAGCCGGGCCCCGCCGAGGCCCCGCAGGACCTCGTCGAGCTCGTCGTCCTGCACCGCCCCCTCCGGCGTCCCGGTCCTCATCGCGGTGCGGGGGTGAGGACGACGACGGTCGTACCGTCGCCGAGCGAATCCAGCTTCACCTGGACCGTGGCGTGGCCCCGGGACCCGAAGGACCCGCCGCCACCCGGACCCAGCCTGGCCCGGATCGCGACGCCGCCGTCCGGGTAGGTGACGTAGTAGGTCAGGGCGTCCGGCGTGACGGACACCAGGGTCATCTCCGGGTAGTAGAAGCGGGCCGCGTCGAGCGGAATGGTGAGCGGGCCGGTCACCACCAACGTGCAGTCGGCGTCGAAGCACTCGGCGACGTCGGTGCTCGGCGGCTCCGGACGGGGAGGTGGCGGCGCGGGGGCCTCGGGCGCGGCCGGAGCGGTCGGTGGCGACTCGACGGGTCGCGGGGCACCTGCCTCGGGTTGGGCACATCCGGTCAGCGCCCAGGTGACGGCGGCGGCGCAGGTGAGAACGGCGGATCGGGACGGCATGTCTTCCCCTTCGGCTTGTGGCGGTCAGCGGATCGGCGCGATCACTCGTCCACCGCGTCCTGGTGGTAGAGGTGGGCGAACACGAACAGTCCTGCGAGCAGGGGAGTCAGGCCCACCATGGACCCCCGGTACAGCGCGTAGGCGCCGATCGCCATCGCGAACACCTGGGTGACGGCGGTGGGCACCGCGGCCGTCGAGGAGCCGCGCGCGGTCAGCAGCGCGCAGGCGCCGGACGCGGCCCCGACCGCGAGCACCACCACGGGGGCGAGGTAGTCCACCGCCCCGTAGTCCTGGGCCGCCGCGTCGGCCAGCATCAGGGCGAGCCACAGCCCGCCCAGCCCGGTTCCGAGCACCGCTTGGAGCCCGAGGAAGCAGACCGCGTTGATGACGCGTCGGCGGCCCGCTCCCGGCTTCTCGGTCCTGGTCCTCATCCGAACCCTCCCCGTTCCTCGTGTGCGTGCGATCCACCCGGCCCGCCTCCACCCCCAGTCGCGGAGGCGGGCACCGGTGACCGGACCGAGTTTCCGGACGCGGGTTCAGCGCAGGTCAAAGCCGGTTCATCAGCGGTACATCCGAAGAATCGGGTATTCGGTACACGCACGGTGATCGCCCGCTTACACTGCTCTTGCCCGTCCGGAGCCGTGCGGAGGAGCGGACATGTCCGAACCCGAGACCAGGCACGTCAAGTACTTCGTGCTCGGTCCGCTCCAGGTGCGCGATGCCGACGACGCGGTGGTCGCGGTGAACGCGGAGAAGCCCCGCCTGCTGCTCACCGAGCTGTTGGCGCGCCGCAACCGCTGGGTCGACACCGACGTCCTGGTCGACGCCCTCTGGAACGGGCGCACCCCGCCCGCTTCGGCGCGCGGAAACCTGAAGACCTACGTGCACCAGCTGCGGCAGCTGGTGGCCAGGGACGGCGCGGAGTCGCCGATCTCCAGCCGGCGCGGCAGCTACCAGCTCGCGGTCGACCGGGGCGAGCTCGACTGCGACGTCTTCGAGGACCTGATCGCGCGGGGCCGGGAGGCGCTGGGCGGGGGCGACGGCGCCGCCGCCGAACAGGCGTTGCGCGCGGCGCTGGAACTGTGGCGGGGCGATCCGGGCCGGGTCGCCGCGAGCCAGGGGACCGCAGCCGAAGCGACGCGGCTCCGCGAACTGCGCTGGGTGGCGAGGGACGCCCTCGCCGACGCCCTCATCGCCGACGGTCGCCCCGAGGAGGCGGTGGCCGCCCTGCGGGCGCTCAGCGTCGAGGAGCCGCTGCGCGAGGCGACGTGGGCGCGGTTGGTCACGGCGCTGCGGGACGCCGGGCGGCCCGCCGACGCGCTGGCCGCGTACCAGAAGATCCGCGACGACCTGGTCGCCGAGTTCGGCGCCGAACCCGGGAGCAGGCTTCGCGGGCTGCACGCGGAACTGCTCGCCGAGACCGAGGGCGACCCCGTGCCGCCGCCCCGGCGCTTCGACGATCCCGCCGAGGGCTTGGCGGTCTCCGCGCCGGTCCCGGCGCGGGTCTCGGCCGGTCCGGCGCGGTGGTTCCGGAGTCGGCCGCTCGCCGTCCGCGCCGCGGCCGTCGTCAGCGTGCTGGCCCTGGTGGTCGTCGGCACCGTCCTCGTCAACCGCACGACGGTGTCCACCCCGGCTCCGCCCACCGAGGTGGCCGCGCACCTGCGGCTCGACGCGATCGCCCCGAAGCGCCCGGTCCCGGGCTTTCCGGCGGGGACCGGCGAGCACCCGAAGCTGTTGTTCGGGTTGGGCGACGAGGCGACCGAGGCGGCCCGGCAACCGCTGGTCCACCAGGCCCCCGTCGGCATGTTGACCACCTGGTACGACGGGCCGGACGAACTGGCCCAGTACGAGAGCTGGGGTCCTCAGGTGATCCCCGGGCACTACGCCGCGGGCACGGCGATGCACCTCATCCTGATTCCCACCTACGACGACCCGGAACCGGTCGACACCGAGTACGGGCCGGGCTGCGGCAAGGCCTACCCGCTGTCGCCGGAATTCCTGGACCACATGCGCGTGCTGGCGAAGGCGTTCGCGGGCGAGGCCGACGGCCCGCCCCTCTACGTGTCGGTGTTCAACGGCATGCTGAAGGTCGTCTGCACCGAGGAGGGCTACCACGCCGATCCGCTGACCACGAACTACTACCGGGCGCTCAAGGACCGCTACCTCGAAATCCGGCAGGTCTTCCACCGGCACGCGCCCAACGCCAGGGTGGCGCTGAACTGGGACGGCTGGCAGGCGGAGAAGGACGATCCGCAGCTCGGTTCGGGCCGGTCCCTGATGGACCTGTTCTCCGACGCGCTCGCCGTCTCGGACTTCCAGAGCTTCAACGCCTTCCAGGACGAGGACAACGCCGCCGACGTCGAGCGGATGGTCACCGAACTGGGCAAGTACGGGCCGGTCATGGTGTCGAACTTCGGGCCGTACAAGGACCCCGCCGGGGCCCGCCTGCGCAGCGACCTGACCAAGGTCTTCGCCCCGGAGCAGATCGCGGAGCTGGCGTCACGAGGGCTGTTCGCCTGGAGCTTCTGGACCCACGACTACGTGGACGTCACCCCGGAGTCCTACGCCCTGGTCAAGGACGTGGTGACCCGCTACGGACGACGCTGACCGGCGGTTCGGTCCCTGAGTGAGGGGCACCCTGTACCACGTGACGCGGTACAGGGTGCCCCTCACTCAGTTCACTATCGGGTGCTCAGAGCTGGGGCGGGTGCTCAGAGGTAGGGCTGCGTGATCATCTCGAAGAAGTGGCCCGCCGGGTCGCGGAAGTAGACGCCGCGCCCGCCGTGGCCGTGGTTGATCTCGCCAGGGTGCTGCATCCGCGGGTCGGCCCAGTGCTCGACGCCCCAGTCCACGAGCCGCGCGTAGGCGCGGTCGAAGCGCTCGTCGTCGACGAGGAACGCGTAGTGCTGGTTCTGGATCTCCTCCAGGGGAGGCGCGGCGAACTGGATCAGCACGCCCTCGTCGAGCTGGACGTTGGTGAACGGACCCCAGGAGGGCGCTTCGGCGGCCTCGAAGAGCTCGCGGAAGAAGCGCGCGGATTCCGCGCCGTCCTTCGCGATGATGATGGTGTGGTTGAACGTGATCGGCATAGGTCTCCTCGCCGTGCGCGCGGGCGTTCGAGCCCGCGACAGGGATGTCTAGGGGCTCGTGGTGCGGAGTTCCGCGCGTCTCAGGAGGGCGGCGAGATCACCCCCTCTCGTTGGGAGGGGGCGGGGCGGGTCCAGCGCCCGCCGGGAGTTCAGCGCTCCACCGGATCGCCAATCCGTGCGTGGCTGCGCGCCGGTCCGGTGTTCACGCAGTCGAACCTAGCGGCCGATCACGGCGGGGGCAACGGGTTTTCGCATGTGCCGCAAAGGTGTTTAGGTTCCCGGGCGGTTCTGCTGCCGGTACTCCTGCATCTGGCGCACTACGTCGTCCCAGGCCCAGCGGTGGTGGCCCGACGGCAAGGTCAGTGACGGCTCCAGCAGTCCTTCGCGTACGTACCGAGCAAGCGTTCGCGGCGAGATGCCCAGCTTTCGCGCCACCTCGCCGGTCGTCAGGTATCGCTCACCCGTCACGGTTTCGACGCTAGGGAGTCATTACACCATCCGCTGAACGTTCGTGCCGTCTGTCTCCTAGTTGCACTACAGTTACGACTGACTCGGTTGTCCGTTTTAGGGGATGCTGATGCGGGTGGGGCACTACTGGTTGCCGGTGGCGGTGGGTGAGGGCGGTGTGCGGCATGCCTTCCGGGGGCGGCGGTGGGAGGGCGAGTCGGCGGCGGAGGCGGTCTGCGGCGAGCCGCTGGCGCTGGCGAAGCCGTCGGAGATGGACTGGATCACGTTCCGCTCCTGCCACGGCTGCCGCTGCGTCCTGCTCGTCGAAGCGGGGATGCGGCCGGAGGAGGTGTACGCCGGTCGATCGTCGGCGAGAGCCGCTGCGCAGGCTACCCCGAGTTTGCGCCAGCCGTAGGGCTGGTGCGAACAGCTAGCGGGGTCCCAGGGCCAAGGCGGCGATCGCGCCGACGAGCAGTAGTGCTTCCGCTGCGACAACCACCCTGGCCGACCACGACCGCCACCCCGTGATCGTCACGAGGATCAACGTTCCCAAGGCGCTGGGCACCACGTAACCCAGGAAGAACGTGATGGCGATCCCGCGTTCGGCGGCGGAGTCCCCGTAGCCCTGCATGGCGATCGAGTACAGCGTGACCGCCGCTACCGCTCCGATGGTGAGAAGTGGCCAGGCGATGACATGGCCCGCGATGGACTTCCACCGCACCGTCCGCTCGGTTCCTTGAGTCATCTCATACCTTCAGTCTTGCCGACGGCGAGTCGCGCCAAGCTGTCCAAAGAGCGCTCCTTGTCCCAGTATTCCGTGTGCGAGCCGGTGGGCTCAGTGGGCAGCTCCCGGGCGCCGAACGCCGGGTCGGAGGGATCGAGGCCGTGGATGTGGTAGTCGTCCTCACTGAACCACTCCCAAGGCTTTGCAGAAGCGCCGTATTCGATGATGTCAGCCTCTGAAGTCCCCGAGTAGACGTGGTCAGGGGCTACGCCCAGCTCAGTGGCGTGGTCGACACCGACCCCTGGTGAACCGATGAAACCGATGTCGTCGGCGTGCACGCCGTAGTCTCGTGCGGCTTCGCCCACGACGGTGGAGCCGTAGCTGTGCCCGAGAATCGTGTTGTGTGAGCCGCCCTCTTCATGGGTCGCGCGAAGCCCCTCCTGGAATTGCGCGAGGTCAGCACTCGCGTTCTCCGAATAAGATCCCGACAGCGCGTAGGGGAACACTTCCGCAGGTGTCTCGTAGTCGACCCATGCAACGGCGGCAACCTCTTGGCCTGGAGCGAGCTCTCGGGCTCGATCCAGCATAGCCTCGTTGCGCTGCACGTCTCCCGTCGCTCCACCAAGGTCGGCCGTCGTTCCGGGAACGGTGGTCATCACGTGATCAGCTGTGTCAGGGTTTCCGCTAGCGACGATGACTCGCCCACGACCATCGGCACCAGTGGAATCCAGCCCGAGCAGGAAACGTCCGCTACCAGGTGGGCCGAGCTGTTCCTTGAGCTTATCGATACCCGAGACGGTCTCTTCCATTTGTTCGATGCGTGCCCAGTCGTGGGCGGTCTCGGTATCTGGATCGAGTTGCGACCGGGCTTCGCGCAGCTTGGCCACGATGGCTTGGCGCTGCTGTTCCAATCGAGTTCGATTCGCCTGGTCGCGTGCGGTGGCGGGGACGCCGTCCGCGCTGCCGACGAGCTGCGGGAAGCGGTCGATGAGATCGGCACGTTGAGCAGTGGACAGCGACGACCAGCAGCCGTGCACCGCTGCCGGGCCGTGCGTCATGGCCTGCTCGAACATGCCTCGGGTCGCGTCGGCGGCGCGGCCTTCCACGGCTGTCGCGGCATGTGCGAGGGCAGCCCCCGCCGGGTTCGTCGGGTGCGCTCCGGCCTGAGCCCACTCCGCACCCTGCGGGAGGCCTTGGAGCCCGTCCTTCGCCTCGTTCAGCGCGTGGACGAGCTTCTCGTGCGCGGCGCGCTCCAAACCCCGGGCTTGCTCGACCGTGGTCCTGGCTTCGGCGAACGCGGCCTCCTGCGCGGCTCGCCGCGCTCGGGCCGCCTCTGCTTCGGCGGCCGTCCGGGGGAGTTCCGCCGAGGGCATTCCGGTCGGTTCCGGGCGCGCGGCAGCCGGTGGGTGGATCAGGTCACCTAGGACCATCAATTGACCTTCGGCGGCTGCCTGCTTGGCCTGCTCCATGCGCGCTCGCACGGTGCCGATCTCGTCGGACCACGCTTCGACCGCCCGTGCGGTCGCTACGAAAAGCTCGGCGAGCGTGTCACCACCACCGGCTTGCTCCGCCGCCCAGCGTTGGAAGGCTTCGGACGCTTGCCCTTCCCACTCGGCGGCTGCTGCGGTGCGGACCTGATGTTGTCCCGTGGCGACGCGCTCGGTGTTCGTCCCGAGGAGGTGCACCTGCTCCGCGTAGCCGCGCATCGCAGCCGGATCGCCTGCGACCCACGTGTTCAGCGCCACGGCTGATCAGTGCCCCATCCGTTGGAACAAGCCGGAATTGGCGTCGTCGGTGGAGGCGTAGTCCGCGCTGTTGGCGTCGAGGTCGGCCGCGCCACGATGCGCCACCTCGACGTACCCGGCGGCGGCGCGCAGCAGGTCGGCGGCGGTCGCGGAGACAGCGGCGCTGGACGGCCCCGCGTCGGCCGGTGGCAGCGGGCGTGCCTCACCCAGGGCCTCGGTCGACTGTTCCAGGTCACCGGCCATGCTTCTCAGGGTCGCCGGATCGATTCGCACGGTCACGGATCATTCCCCCTCGGTAGCCGTCCGCGCGGGCGACGGTATCGAACGGGTGCCGACGTGGTGACGGGGTTTCTACTCAACCGGGCGGCATCACTCGTTCAGCCCAGCGCCGGTCAAGTCGAGGGTCCGCACGTCAGGGGAGTCGCTGCGGAGCGCCTCGCCCGCCTGCCGGAGGGAGGGAGCGCAGGGTTTGAGCCCCCCGGTCCGGGCATGGGGGTGCCGGACCAGGGAGAGGTGACTGCCGTCGGTCGGTCGCTTCGGCATCACCCGCGGACGTCGTTGCTCGTCCGCCGGGCCGGGGTGGCAGGGCAGAGCCGGGGAGGGGTGTCCTGCGCTCGCACCCCGCGCTTCCAAGCCTGCTGAGCCGGGTACCGCCTTCGCACAGACGTCGGGGTGCACGCTCGCGCGGTCCCTCTCACGGACGCTGCACGGCTGTGAACCATGACCAGGACGAACGCCGACCCACGGCCTGCCTGGAACGGCCGTGGCGGGGAGCGCTTCTGCTACGCTCGGCTCTGCTGTTTTGTTCGTTTGGCGACTGCAAGATAGCGCGAAGCCCCGGCTTTCCCGGCCGGGGCTTTCGTATGCGCCGCAAGGGTTTTCACGTTTTCCGGAGCTACTCGCGGGTGCGGCGCGAGTGCTCCCGCAACTGCTGCTTCGCGTCTTCCAGCCTGAAGCGCGACTGACCGCCGGGCGTGTACAGCTCGGGCACCAGGATTCCCGCCGCCACGTACCTCGCGATCGACCGACGGCTCACGCCGAGCTCGTCCGCGAGCTGGCTGCTGGTCAACAACTTCGGCGCCATACCACGAACGTGGCACGGATGGCGCGAGTTGGCTCTGTTTGTGTCCCAGTGTGGGATGGTTGTCCCAGTTGGCTCAGTTCTGGGAGATGCTGATGCGGGTGGGGCACTACTGGTTGCCGGTGGCGGTGGGTGAGGGCGGTGTGCGGCATGCCTTCCGGGGGCGGCGGTGGGAGGGCGAGTCGGCGGCGGAGGCGGTGTGCGGTGAGCCGCTGGCGTTGGCGAAGCCGTCGGAGATGGACTGGATCACGTTCCGGTCCTGCCACGGCTGCCGCTGCGTCCTGCTCGTCGAAGCGGGGATGCGGCCGGAGGAGGTGTACGCCGGTCGATCTGCGGCGAGAGCCGCTGCGCAGGCCGCCCGAGTGCGCGCTAGCCGTAGGGCGGGCGCGAACAGCTAGCGGGAGCCGAGGACTAAGGCGGCGATGGCGCGTCGCATCCGCCGTCGCACCGTTTCGTCCGGCTTGGCCAGCGCTGTGACCGCGTCTGCGGACCGCGTCGCTCGGCCGACCCTGCTGAGCACCGCGCACGGGGCACTCGCCGACGCAGCCCCGGACCGGGGGTCCGGGGCTGCGCTGGTCGGGGGTGGGTCACCAGGCCTGCTGGGCCGCCTGGTGGAGGGGGAGGGTGATCTCCTCGGTGAACTGCGGTCCCACGAGGTACCGGGTGCACCCCTCCTGCTCGCCGGTCGGGCACGGGTCGCCTGCGCTGTCGAAGTGGGCGCTGCGGGTGTTGGTGCCGACGACCGTGCCGATGCCGGTCTCCTCGGACAGCTCGGCGAACCGGGGGCCGCCGCTGGAACCGCCGCCCATGATGCAGGCGACGCCCCACAGGTCCGGCGCGGCGGGGTTGTCGGGGGTGCCGAGGTACTCCTTCGCCGGCCCCCGGCAGAAGGCGAGCCGCTCGCCGATGTACTCGGGCAGGCCCTCCCGCTCGGGATCCGACGCGGCGCGGGGGTAGCCGAACGCCGTCGCGGTGCCCGCGCCCGGCTTGTCGAAGCCGATGCGCTGGGCGGCGCCGACCGCGTCCTGCACCCGCTGCCCGCGCTCGTTCGGGTTGAGCACCACGGTGGCCTGGTCGTAGGCGCCGTAGATCTCGCCGTGCTGCTGGTCGTTGTCCAGCCAGGTCGCGTCGACGAAGCTGATCCGGCCGGTGAACCGGCCGAAGGGCTCCTGCCCGTCGTGATAGGCGGGGATGAACAACACGTTGCGGGTCCACTGGTTGTCCTCGCCGAGCAGGTTCGTGGCGTTGACGCAGTGCCCGGCCGTGACGATCGTGCTGCGGTTGGCCGCCTCGACCACGGTCGCCGTGCAGCTCGCGTCCTCGCCGTGGTCGGTGAAGAACAGCCGCCCCACGGTCGCGTTCAGCGCGTTGCGGTTGGTCCACGGGGCCCCGTCCGGCCCGGCCTTGGGCGGGTTGTCCGAGGCGGGCTCGGTGAGCGCGGCGATGCGCTCGGGCGTCCAGTAGTCCTGCACCGCTCGCTGCTCCTCGGCGGTGGTGGCCAGGCGGTGCTCGGCGACGGGCTCGGCCGCGGCGGGCGCGGCGGTCAGCGTTCCCACCGCCAGCGCCGCAGCCCCGACGACCAGGCCCTTCACTGTCGTGCTCATCATGCGGCCAAGCTAGGCGGCGGTTGTCAGGAACTTGTCAGGTTCCCGCGGGCAGCCGCACGGTGAACGTGGATCCCACGCCGGGCGTGCTCGCCGCGGTGGCGCTGCCGCCTTGCGCTTCGGCGAGCTTGCGGACGATCGCCAGGCCCAGCCCGCTGCCCCCGGTCTCCCGGTTCCGGGACTTCTCCGCGCGCCAGAAGCGGTCGAACACGTGCGGGAGGTCCTCGGGGTCGATGCCCGAACCCGTGTCGGCCACCTCGATCACCACCTCCGCGCCGTCCTGCCTCGCCCGCACGGTGATCGAACCGCCCTCCGGCGTGTGCCGGACCGCGTTGGCGACGAGGTTGCCGACCATCTGCCGCAACCGCACCGGATCGGCCACCAGCTCCAGGTCGGCGGGGGCGGAGACCTCGACCGGCGCGGTCGCCACCTGGTCGAGCAGGTCGGCGAGCCGCACCGGTTCGGGGTGCAGCGCGAGCTGTCCCGCGTCGGCCATCGCCAGGTCCTGCAGGTCGTCGATCACGCGTTGCAGCAGCAAGGCCTCTTCCAGCAACGACGTGATCAGGGCCGGATCGCGGTCGCTGACGCCGTCCTCGGCCGCTTCGAGCCAGCCGCGGATGTTGGACAGCGGGGTGCGCAGCTCGTGCGCCACGTCGCCGACCATCACCTTGCGCAGCGATTCGGTCCGCTGGCGGGCCGCGGCCATGTCGTTGAACGCCGACCCGAGCCGCGCGACCTCGTCGCGGCCGTGCACCGCGACCCGGGCGTCCAGCTCCCCGCCCGCCATCCGCTGCGCGGCGTCGGTCAGCGCGTGCAGCGGGCGGACCAGGCGTCGGCCCACGAGCACCGTGACCGCCACGGCCAGCACCAGCACCCCCGACGCGACCACGGCGATGCGGACCTGGTTGGCCGGGGAGAGGTCGAAGGCGCTGGGCGCCGCCCCGCTCCCGGTGGTCACGAACAGCAGCGCGGCCGGCGCCACGAACGGCGCCAGTTGCTCGTGCCGGGCGCCGTCCAGGCAGGTCCCGACCCGGTCGGCGGACACCGCCGGGGCGGGCGCTGTGTCCGCCTGGGTCCAGGACAGGTCGAGCGCCAGGTCCACCGGCGGCAGGCCCTGCCGGCCGAGGCAGCCGTTCACCAGGCCCTGCAACGCGTCCAGCGCGGCGCGTTCGGTGGGTGTCGCCGCGTTGAGCGCGCCCGCCCCGCACCGGGCCAGCACCTGCGGGGCCGCGCCGACGACGCGCGGCCGGCCGCCGGGGTCCGCCGCGATGGCCCCGCGCTCGCCCGCCGACCGGGCGCAGCGCAGGACCCAGTCGGCGCCCGCGTGCAGCCGTCGCCGCTCCGCCGCGGTGAGCCGGAAGGGACCCACCGCCGCGGGGGCGATCCGGTCCTCGGGCGCGTCCGGGACGAGCGCGGCGTCGACCGCGAGCGGATCGACCACCGCGGAGGCGGTCGCGGGCAGCGGCGCGCCACCGGCGGCCGAATCCGCGATGGGCGACCGGTCCTGGGTCACCAGCACGACCCGCCTGCCGGTCTCCTCGGCGAGCGACCGGACCAGCGGGCCGACCTCGGACCAGTCCGGGTGGGTCGCCGCGAAGTCGAGCAAGGCGCTGTAGACGCGGGTTCCGTCGGTGAGGACGACGCCCTGCTCCTGCCGGATGGCGCCGCTGGTGGTCCGGGCGGCGAGCCACGCCGTGGCCGCGACGGCGGCGACGGCCACCAACACCGAGGCCGCCAGCAGCCGCGCGAGCAGGCTATGGCGCATCGGCCGGCCCCGCGGTGAGCTTGTAGCCGATGCCGTACACCGTCACCAGCCGGACCGGTCGGCGCGGCCGCGGTTCGATCTTCTTGCGCAGGTTCGTCACGTGCACGTCGATCGCGCGTCCGGTGATGTCGCGGTCGTACCCGTGCAGCCGCTCCAGGAGCTGTTCCCGGGTGAACACCCGCTCGGCCTGCGCGGCCAGCGCTTCGAGCAACCGGAACTCGCCCGGCGTGCAGTCCACCGCGCGGCCGTCGACGTGCACCTCGTGGCGGACCGGGTCCACCGAGAGCGTCCCCACCCGGTGCACCCGGCCGGTCGCCTCGGCGGGCCGGCGCGCCCGGCGCAGCAGAGCGCGCACCCTGGCGACGAGCTCCCGCGGGCTGAACGGCTTGGTCAGGTAGTCGTCGGCGCCCGAATCCAGGCCGCGCACCATGTCGTCCTCAGTGGACCGAGCGGTGAGCATGAGCACCGGCACGCCGGACTCGCGGCGCAGCGCCCGGCACGCGTCCAGGCCGTCCAGCCGCGGCAGCATCACGTCGAGCACGAGCAGTTCCGGCTCGTGGCGGCGCACCTCCCGCAGCGCCGCGTCGCCGTCGGCGACCACGGCCACCGAATGCCCCTCCCGGACCAGGTACCGGCGCACCAGCTCGGCCTGTTTCGGATCGTCCTCGGCCAGCACGATATGCGCGCACATCGCGCGATCATAGGTCGTCCACCGGGCGGGTTCCGGCGAAACGATCAATGGCGGCGGCGTGCTCCGGTCGCGTGCTGGGTACCCCGGCGGGAGCACGAGCACGAGGAGGTGTGGATGACCACCGTGGCTTTCCTGGGGACCGGCGCGATGGGGGCGCCGATGGTGCGCAACCTGCTCCGCGCCGGGTTCACCGTCCGCGTCTGGAACCGGACCCGGACCAAGGCCGAGGCGCTGGCCGAGGACGGCGCGGTGGTCGCGGACAGCCCTTCCGAGGCCGCCCGCGACGCCGACGTGCTGGTCACCATGCTGATCGACGGCGAGGCCACCGCCGGCGCCGGGCGGGAGGCCGTCGGCGCGCTCGGCGACGAGGCGTTGTGGCTGCAGATGGGCACGATCGGCGTGCGGGGCATGGCCCAGGTGGTGCCGGTGGCCTCGGGCGTGCACTTGGTGGACGCGCCGGTGCTGGGCACCGTGCGCCCCGCCGAGCAGGGGACGCTCACCGTGCTCGCCGCCGCGCCCGAGGCGGTCCGGGACCGGGCCCGGCAGGTGTTCGACGCGCTGGGCCGCACGATGTGGGTCGGTGCGGACGCCGCCGGGGCGGCGGGCACCCGGCTCAAGCTCGCGACCAACGCCTGGGTGCTGGCGCTGACCAACGCGGTCGGGGAGTCGATGGCGCTGGCCGATTCGCTCGGCGTGGACCCCCGCGACTTCCTCGAAGCCCTCGACGGCACCCCCACCGACTCCCCGTACGCGCACCTCAAGGGCACCGCGATCCTCGACGGCGACTACGCGCCGTCGTTCACGGTGCGCGGCGCCTTCAAGGACGCCACGCTGATCGCCGAGGTCACCGGCGGACCGCTGCGCCTCGACGTCGCCGAGGCCTGCCGCGAGCGGTTCCGCCGGGCGGTCGAGGCCGGGCACGGCGACGAGGACATGGCCGCCGCCTACTTCGCCTCCTTCTCCGGGGAGAACGCCCCGCGCCGGTAGGTCAGGTGCAGCACCCCGCTGTCGAAGGGCTGCGTGCGGGCCAGCCGGAACCGGGTGGGGGAGAAGTCCCCGCCGAACAGCGGGATTCCGTCGCCCGCGACGACCGGGTGCAGCTTGACGACGATCCGGTCGATCTCCGGCAGCAGCGCCGCGGCGAGCTTCCCGCCGCCGCAGATCCAGATCCCCGCGCCGGGTTCGCGCTTGAGCTCGCGGACCTTCGCGACGGGGTCGGTGCGCACCAGTTCGACGGTCGGGTCCGGGCTCTCGGCCATGGTCCGGGAGAACACGATGCTGCGCAGGTGCCGGTAGGCGTTGGTGATGCCTTCGCGCAGCCCGATGTCGTAGCTGCCGCGTCCTTGCAGGACGGTGTCGAACTGCGCGTTGGGCACGTCCACCATGCCGAGCATCGGCCGGAAGTGGGTCGGGATGATCTCGGGGAACTCGTCGCGGGTGGGTTGGGCGTGGTCGCCTTCGAGGAGGAAGAAGTCCGGGTTGTCGTTGGCCGGACCGGTGATGCGTCCGTCCAGTGTGGACGCGACCAGGTAGGTGAGTTCGCGCAAGCGGGCCTCCGGAGCACTTCGGGCGGGTCGTCCGAACGTACTCCGGACGGAGTGGTCGGCGAACGCCTTTTCCGGCAGCGGCCTGGGTCCGCAACCCGCAGCGGCGCAGACCGCCCCCTCGGCCCCACAACTCACCCGACCAAGTGAACTTTTCCCGAGTGAGGGGCACCCTTGTCCCAGCAACTTGGGCAAGGGTGCCCCTCGCTCACGTCGCTTTCGGGTGACGCCCGGTCGGGGAGCGCTGGGAGCGGTCAGCGGGCGATGAACTCGTCGAGGCGCACGTCGGGGTCGGCGAGCCTGGCGGTGTCGACCATCGCGCCGGAGCTGATCAGGGTGCCGATCTGGTGCCCGACGTCGGGGGTGTTGACGTTCATGCCCGCCAGCACCCGCCCGTTGTCCAGCCAGAACGCGATGAACTCCTGCCGGTCCACGTCGCCCCGGAACAGCACCTGGTCGTAGTCCCCGGGTTCGGCGTGGCCGAGGTACTCCATGCCCAGGTCGTACTGGTCGGTGAAGGCGTACGGCAGCTCGGCGTAGCGGCCCGCGCCGCCGAGCATGGTCGCCGCCGCGGTGGCGGGCTGGTCGCGGGCGGTCGCCCAGTGCTCCACCCGCAGCCAGCGGCCCAGCACCGGGTGGAAGGCGTTGGCGACGTCGCCGGCGGCCACCACGTCGGGGTCCTCGGTGCGCAGCGCGGAATCCACCACGATGCCGTCGTCCACCCGCAGCCCGGCGCGCTCGGCCAGCCCGGTCTCCGGTTCCACGCCGACCGCCACCACCACCGCGTCCGCCGCGAGCCGCAGCCCGCCGGACAGCCGCACCCCGGTGGCCCGCCCGCCGTCGGCGGTGATCTCCTCGACGCCGGTGGCCAGGTGGAAGTCGACGCCGTTGGACTCGTGCAGCCGGGCGAAGACCTCCCCGACCTCCCGGCCCAGCGCCGGTTGCATCGGCAGCTCGGCGATGTCGACGACGCTCACCCGCACGCCGTTCGTGCGCGCGGCGGCGGCGATCTCCAGCCCGAGCCAGCCCGCGCCGACCACCACCAGCCGCCGGACCTGGGCCAGGGTCGCGCGCAACCGCTCGGAGTCCAGCCCGGTGCGCAGGTGCAGCGCGGTCCCCGCGCCCGGGACCGGCAGCGTCCGGGGACGGGCACCGGTGGTGAGCAGCAGCTTGTCGTAGTCCAGCGCGGAGCCGTCGGCGAGCGCGAGCCGGTGCGCGGCCCGGTCGAGGTCGGTGACCTCGGTGCGGGTGCGCAGCTCCACGTCGTGCTCGGCGTACCAGTTGGGGCGGTGCACGTGGGCGACCTCGAAGTCCTCGGTGCCCATCAGGTAGCCCTTGGACAGCGGCGGGCGCTGGTACGGGCGCCTGCGCTCGGCGCCGAGCAGCACGATCCGGCCGTCGAAGCCCTGCTCGCGCAGGGCCTCGGCGCCCTTGGCCCCGGCCAGTCCGGCACCGACGATCACGAAGGTCTCGGATTTCGCCACGGTGTTCCGCCCAGAGGTAGACGACGCTCCTCTGCGAGCGTGCGGCGCCGCCGGGGCACCGGCAACTCACCGATGGCAACTCACCGGCTGGCGAACGGGCGTCGGGGCGCTCCCGCCGGGGGAGCGCCCCGCGCCGGTCAGCGGACCGCGTCGAGCGCGTCCACCATGCCCGCGCCGTAGAACCCGGCGCCGGTCTTGCCGCCCGCGCACACCGCGTCGACGGTGCCGTCGCCGTCGGGGTCGTAGCGCACCGGGCACTCCAGCGTGTCGGCCTGCTGCTTCAGCGCGCCGACGACCCGCTGCGCGGGCCAGTCCGGGTGGGTGCTGCGCAGCAGCGCCACCACGCCCGCCGCGTGCGGACCGGCCATCGAGGTGCCCTGCATCCAGCCCCAGCCGCCGCCGGGGACGGTGGACAGGACGCGGCCGTTGGCCGACGGCGTGTCCGGGATCTGCCGGGCGTCGCCGCCGGGCGCGGTCACGGTGATGGAGTTCAGCCCGTAGCTGGAGTAGTAGGACTTCACCGACTCCGCGCCGACCGCCGAGACCGACACCACGCCGGGCAGCTCACCGGGCAGCACGTGGCAGTCGTGCCCGGTCCGGCGGTCCTGGGTGGGCCCGCCGTTGTTCGGGCTGTTCGTGTCGTGGATCGGCTTGGACAGGTCCCAGTTGCTGTTGCCCGCCGACACCACGTTCACCACGTCGCGGGACTGGGCGTAGGCGACCGCGCGGCGCACCGCCTCGGCCCCGGCGCGCTGGTCGGGGTCGCTCTCGCACCACAGGTACCAGGGGTCGACGAAGTAGGAGTTGTTGGTGACGTCGATGCCGTGCTCGGCGGCCCAGATGAACCCGCAGACCGCGAACTCGGGGTAGATGAAGCCCTCGTCGCTGATCACCCGGATCGAGGCCAGCGAGACGTCCGGGGCGACCCCCGCGATGCCGACGCCGTTGCGCGCCGCCGCGATGGTGCCGGCCACGTGGGTGCCGTGGTCCTGGCTCTGGTTCTCCGGGGCCCACTTCGCCGGGTCGGTGTCCGGCGTGCCGCCGCCCTCGACGCAGCTCACCGAGCGCGAGGTGTCGAGGTTGGCGCGCAGGTCGGGGTGCTCCGGGTCGATGCCGTAGTCCAGCACGCCGACGGTGATGTCCTCGCTGCCCTGGGAGATCCGGTGCGCCTCGGCGGCCTTGATCAGCGGCAGGTCCCACTGCTCGGGCTCCAGCGGCTCGGCCCCGGGTGCGGCGGCCAGCGCGGCGGCGTCGACGGTGCCTTCGAGCTGTTCGAAGCGCTGCGGCTTCGCGGGCGGGAGCTGCTCGGCGAGGTTGCGGCTGGCACCGGCCTGCTGCACCCCGGGCATCCCGCGCACCGCCTCGGCGAAGGCCGGGTCGGTGGAGCTGGCCACCACGACGCCGATCTGCGGCCAGCTCTGCAGCACGGTGCCGCCCGCCGAGCGCACCGAATCCTCGGTCGCGTCGAGGCCGTCGCCGTAGGGGCCGATCACCACGAAGTGCGCGGGCGCGGCGGTGGACGCGCTCGTCGGCTCCGAAGTCCCGACGACGCCGGCCGGGACCAGCAGCGCCAGGGTGAGGGCCGAGCCGGCGATCTTCGCCACTCGACCTCTCATACGTTTGTGGGACACATGTCCTCCCCAGGACGGCAAATTGGACACAAAGACATTGCCGGAGGATTTTGCGCCTGATCTGGGGACGCCCGGTAGAGCGCAACGGAGTAATTAGGTAGCCGAGAGTGATGTCCTGGTACGCGATCGCGGACTCGGCAGCGCGCCGCCGCCCGACCTAGAGTCGGGGGGTGTCGGTAGATCAAGAAACATCCGAACCGGTCCCGAGCGCATCGGCGATGCGCCGGGCACTCCGCCGCGCCACCGACGGGGTCGCCCTCGACGCCACCGAAGCCGCCGTCCTGCTGCACGCGCGGGACGACGACCTCGACGTCCTGCTCGCCGCCGCGGCCCGGGCCAGGGACGCGCACCTGGTCGCCGAGGGGCGCGCGGGCCTGATCACCTACAGCCGCAAGGTGTTCGTCCCGCTCACCAGACTGTGCCGGGACCGCTGCCACTACTGCACGTTCGCCACCGTCCCGCACCGCGTCGAGGCCGCGTTCCTGGAGCGCGAGGAGGTCCTGGAGATCGCCCGGCAGGGCGCCGCCGCGGGGTGCAAGGAAGCGCTGTTCACCCTCGGGGACCGGCCGGAGGAGCGCTGGCCCGCCGCCGCCGAGTGGCTCGACGCCCGCGGCTACTCCTCGACCATCGACTACCTCCGCTCCTGCGCCATCGCGGTGCTGGAGGAGACCGGCCTGCTGCCGCACCTCAACCCCGGGGTGCTGAGCTGGTCGGAGCTGACCAGGCTCAAGCCGGTCTCGCCGAGCATGGGCATGATGCTCGAGACCACCGCGGAGCGGCTGTGGTCGGAGCCGGGCGGGCCGCACTACGGCAGCCCGGACAAGGACCCCGCGGTGCGGCTGCGGGTGCTCGCCGACGCCGGGCGGGTCGCGGTGCCGTTCACCAGCGGGGTGCTGCTGGGCATCGGCGAGACCCGGACCGAGCGGGCCGAGTCGCTGCTCGCGCTGCGGGCCAGCGCCCGCCAGTACGGCCACCTGCAAGAGGTCATCGTGCAGAACTTCCGGGCCAAACCGGACACCGCGATGCGCGGGACCCCGGACGCCGACCTGCACGAGCTCGCCGCCGCGGTCGCGGTCGCCCGGTTGCTGATGCCCTCCGGGGTGAGCGTGCAGGCACCGCCGAACCTGGTCGGCGAGGAGCACCTGCTGATGCTGCGCGCCGGGATCGACGACTGGGGCGGGGTGTCGCCGGTGACGCCTGACCACGTCAACCCGGAACGGCCGTGGCCGCACATCGACGAGCTCGCCGCGGTCACCGCCGAAGGCGGGTTCACCCTCCGGGAGCGGCTGACCGCCTACCCCCGGCACGTCCGCGCCGGGCTGGCCGGGGACAGCACGCAGTGGCTGGACCTGCGGGTCGCCGGGCACGTCGCCGCGCTGGCCGACGCCGACGGGCTGGCCCGCGAGGACGCCGTGCCGCAGCCGCGGGAGTGGCAGGAGCCCGACGGCGGTTTCGAGTCGATCGGCCGCACCGACCTGCACCGCAGCATCGACACCGCCGGGCGCAGCGAGGACCGGCGGGGCGACTTCGACACCGTCTACGGCGACTGGGACGAGCTGCGCAAGCAGGTCCCCGCGGCGGCACCGGAGCGGCTCGACGCCGACGTGCGCGGGGCGCTGCGCCTGGCCGAGCGCGACCCGGCCGCGCTGCTGGCCGACGACGCCGCCGCGATGGCCCTGATGACCTGCGACGGCCCGGCGATGGAGGAGCTGGCCCGGATCGCCGACGGGTACCGCCGCGAGGTGGTCGGCGACGACGTGACCTACGTGGTCAACCGCAACATCAACTTCTCCAACATCTGCTACGTCGGCTGCCGGTTCTGCGCCTTCGCCCAGCGGGAGCGCGACGCCGACGCCTTCCGGCTCTCCCCGGACGACGTCGCCGACCGCGCCGAGGAGGCGTGGCGGGCCGGTGCCACCGAGGTCTGCATGCAGGGCGGCATCGATCCCCGGCTGCCGGTCAGCGGCTACGCCGACCTGGTGCGCGCGGTGCGGACCCGGGTGCCGGAGATGCACGTCCACGCCTTCAGCCCGATGGAGGTGGTCAGCGCGGCGGCCAAGGCCGGGGTGAGCATCGCCGACTGGCTCGCCGAGCTGAAGGAGGCCGGGCTGGGCAGCATCCCGGGCACCGCAGCCGAGATCCTCGACGACGACGTCCGGTGGGTGCTGACCAAGGGCAAGTTGCCCGCCGCCGAGTGGATCGAGGTGGTGAGCACCGCGCACCGGCTGGGCATCCCGTCCTCGTCGACGATGATGTACGGCCACGTCGACAACCCGGAGCACTGGCTGGGGCACCTGAAGACGCTCGCGCGGGTGCAGGACCGCGCCCGCGAGCACGGGGCGGCCGGGTTCACCGAGTTCGTCCCGCTGCCGTTCGTGCACCGCAACGCGCCGATCTACCTGGCCGGTCTGGCCCGTCCCGGGCCGACGCGGCGGGACAACCGCGCGGTGCACGCGATGGCCCGCCTGCTGCTGCACGGGCGGATCGACAACGTGCAGTGCTCGTGGGTCAAGCTCGGCGACGAGGGCACCGGGGAGGTGCTGGCCGGGGGCGCCAACGACCTCGGCGGCACCTTGATGGAGGAGACGATCAGCCGGATGGCCGGTTCCGAGCACGGCTCCGAGCGCAGCGTCGAGGAGCTGCACGAGCTGGCGGGCCGGATCGGCCGCCCCGCGCGGCAGCGCAGCACCACCTACCAGCCGGTGGGGCGGCGGCAGTTGGGCGTCACGGCCCTCAGCTGAGGCGCCGGGCCCTCTGGCCAGTTGCTCGCGTGTGGCTCATGTCACACTCGGTTGACGGCGGAGGTCGGGCCTGCGCGTCCGGCCTTCGCCCCTGGCCAGCGGCATTCCAAGATCAAAATACCCGCTCGGGTGACCCTCGTGCCGGTCACTATGCTCCCCTCCGTCGCGGCCGGTTCACGCGATGCGACCTCGCTCGTCATCCGCGGTCGCTACCGTCCGCCGTGAGCTCCGCCGAAAACGTCGACCTGGAACGGGTCTGTGTCAAGGGAGGCACGCTCGTGCGCAGCCGAACCACCAGTGGGTACGCGCGCCTGACCGCGCTCGGTGCGGCACTGCTCGCCATGCTCCTGACGGCGCCGAGCGCCGCCGCGGCGCCCGCCGTGCTCGCGCAGTCCACCGCCGTGGACAAGCTGAACATGCCGGTCGGGGTGACGGCCGTCGGCCTCGGCATCGTCGGCATGGTCGCCGGGGTGTTCCGGAAGAAGAAGATCCAGCCGGAGAACCAGCGCAAGAACTGAAGCGGACCCGCTCCCGCGCACCGTCCGCGCACTGGGAGAATCGGGCCGTGAGCAGCGAAAGCCAGTCCGCGGTCAAGCCGCGCGTGTTCTCGGGCATCCAGCCGACCGCCGACTCCTTCCACCTCGGCAACTACCTCGGCGCCCTGCGCGAGTGGGTCACCATGCAGGACACCGCCGACGCCTTCTACTGCGTCGTCGACCTGCACGCGATCACCGTCGCGCAGGACCCCGACGAGCTCCGCCGGCGCACCCGGCTCTCGGCCGCCCAGCTCCTCGCCCTCGGGATCGACCCGGAGCGCTCCACGCTGTTCGTGCAGAGCCACGTCCCCGAGCACGCCCAGCTGAGCTGGGTGCTGGAATGCCTGACCGGCTTCGGCGAGGCCGGCCGGATGACGCAGTTCAAGGACAAGTCGGCGCGGCAGGAAGCCGAGCACGTCGGCGTGGGGCTGTTCACCTACCCGATCCTGCAAGCCGCCGACATCCTGCTGTACCAGACCGACGCCGTGCCGGTCGGCGAGGACCAGCGGCAGCACCTGGAGCTGACCCGCAACCTCGCGCAGCGCTTCAACTCCCGCTTCGGCCCGACCTTCGCGCTGCCCACCGCGCACATCCCGAAGGACACCGCCAAGATCCAGGACCTGCAGGACCCGACCGCGAAGATGAGCAAGTCGGTCCCGGCGGGCGTCGTGGAGCTGATGGAGAGCCCCAAGCGCTCGGCCAAGAAGATCCGCTCCGCGGTCACCGACCTGGAGAAGGAGATCCGCTACGACGTCGAGAACAAGGCGGGCATCAGCAACCTGCTGGTGATCTACTCGGCGCTGACCGGCCGCTCGATCGCCGAGCTCGAAGCCGCCTACGAGGGCAAGGGCTACGGCGACCTGAAGAAGGACCTCGGCGAGGTCGTGGTGGACTTCGTCACGCCGTTCCAGGAGCAGGTGCAGGGCTACCTCGACGACGTGGCCGAACTCGACAAGGTGCTGCGCAAGGGTGCGGAGCACGCGCGCGAGGTCGGCGCCGCGACGCTGCGGACCGTCTTCGACCGCATCGGCTTCCTCGCGCCGACGAGCTGAGCTGATCTTCCGCCAGTAGCCTGCTGCCAGCGTCGATGTTGCGGCAGGAGGTCCCGGGTTGGTTGCAGAGCGGCTTGCGCCGCGGTGCGGGTGGCGGGACCTCGGCCCCGCTCCGGGCGCCCGAGGCACGGCACCAGGGCGTCCTCGCGAGGAGGCCGCTGAGAGCCCGCGGCGGTGCGGGCTGCGTGCGCGGGCGGCTCCGCCGCTTCCGGGAAGGACCCCGTAGTGGCGGCACCGGGACGGCTCGATCGGATGCGCCGCAGGTACCCCTGGCTGGACCGGCTGATCCGGTCCGCCGGGCGGTACCAGCGGCAGTACGGCGACTACTACGCGGCCGCGGTCACCTACTTCAGCGTGCTCGCGCTGGTCCCGCTGCTCATGATCGCCTTCGCGGCGGCCGGGTTCGCGCTGGGCGGCAACCCCGAGCTGCTCGACCGGCTGCGCGCCTCGATCACCGAGTCGGTGCCCAGCCCGGCCATGCAGGAGATGCTCAACCGGGTGGTCAGCCAGGCCATCGAGAACGCGGGCGCGGTCGGCGTCATCGGGCTGCTCGGCGCCCTGTACTCCGGGCTCGGCTGGATGACCAACCTGCGCGAGGCGGTCACCGCGCAGTGGACCCAGCAGCCGACGCAGCCGCCGATGCTCAAGCGGCTCGCCGCCGACCTCGGCTCCCTGGTCGGGCTCGGCGCCGCGATGGCGGTGTCGTTCGCGCTCAGCGCGCTCGGCGGCGGCGTCGGGCGGTGGCTGCTCCAGCTCGCCGGGGTCGAGCGGACCACCGGCGCGGCCATCGGGCTCACCGCGCTGTCCGTGCTGCTCTCGCTGGCGGCGAGCTGGCTGGTGTTCCTGTGGGTGCTGGCCCGGCTGCCGCGCAGCCCGGTCGCGGTGCGCAGCGCGGTGTGGGGCGCGCTGTTCGCGGCGATCGGCTTCGAGGTGCTCAAGCAGGTCGGCGTGATCTACCTGAACAGCGTGACCGGTTCGCCCGCCGGGGTCGCCTTCGGCCCCATCCTCGGTCTGCTGGTCTTCGCCAACCTCACCTCGCGGTTCGTCCTGTTCGTCACCGCCTGGACCGCCGCCGCGCCGGACAACGAGCGGGCGGAGCCGGTCACGACGCCCGGACCCGCGGTCATCCGGCCGGTGGTGCGGGCGGGCGGGCCGCCGAGCGGGCGGACGCTGGCCGGGGCCTTCGGCCTCGGCGCGCTTCTCGGCTGGGGCTGGCACCGACGGCACCGGAACTGATCCCGCGCCACCCGCACCGCCGCTTTCACCCGCAAGGGTGGTGAGTGAGGGGCACCCTTGCCCAAGTATGTGGGGCAAGGGTGCCCCTCACTCCGATGAAGTTCACCTGAACCGGGGGTCAGAGGTAGTCGTCGCCGCGGCGGCGGCGGTTCACCGCTCCGCGGGCCCGGCGGCGCCGGACGGTGAGCGCGCTCGCGAGGCCCAGCGCGGCCGCCGCCAGCATCGCGCCCGCCGCGGCCAGGACGCCGATCCCGGCGGTGTCCTGACCGGTCGGCGTCGTGTCGGCCAGCGGCCCGGCCCCTCGGGGCGTCGGTGCCGGGGGCGTCGTGGTGCGCGGCTCGGCGGTGACCAGCTCGCCGACCGGTTCGTCCAGCCGGAAGCCGTAGTCCAGCAGGTCCATCACCTGCCCCGAGAGCCGCTTCGGCTTGTTGTCGCCGCGCAGCGCCACCGCGACGAGCCGGCGGCCGTCGCGCTCGGCGGCGCCGATGAAGGTGTGCTGGGCGTCGTCGGTGTACCCGGTCTTGCCGCCCAACGCGCCGGGGTAGTTCAGCAGCACCGCGTTGTCGCTCCACACCTCCAGCGGCGGCTGCCCGGGCGGTCCGGGCAGCACGGCGTGGCGGGCGCCGACCGCGGCGGCGAACTCGGGGTGCTGCATGGCGGTCCGGAAGATCAGCGCCAGGTCGTAGGCCGAGGTGCTCATCCCCGGCCCGTCCAGCCCCGACGGGGTGGCCGCCCGGGTGTCGTGCGCGCCGAGGCGGGCGGCCAGCTCGTTCATCCGGTCGACCATCGCGTGCACGCCCCCGGCCATCCCCGCCAGCGCGTGCGCCGCGTCGTTGCCGGACTGCATGAGCAGCCCGTGCAGCAGGTCCCGCACCGAGTAGGTGACGCCCGGGCGCAGGCCCACCCGGCTGCCCTCCCGGTCGGCGTCGGCCTGGGTGGCCACCGCGGTGTCGGTGAGCTCGAACTCGCGGAGCGCGACCAGCGCGGTGAGCACCTTGATGGTGGAGGCGGGCCGGTGCCGGGCGTGCGCGTCGTCGGCCGCCAGCACCGCACCGGTGTCCAAGTCGGCGATCACCCAGCTCGCGGCCGTGATCCCGGCCGGTGGCTCCGGCGCCCCGTCGGCGCGGACGCCCCCGCAGCCGCCGAGCCGGTCCCCGCCGATCGGCTCGGACGGCACCGGCAGCGGCCCCGGCGAGGGCACGCCCGGGGGCGGGACCTCCGAGGAGTCCACCGGCGGCGGTGGCACCGCCCCGCTGGAGCACCGGGCAGGCGGCTGCTGCGCCAGCGCGGGCCCGCCACCGGCCAGCAGCGCGACGGCGAGCACGACCACCGCGGCGCGGCGGGCGGAGGCGGAGAACGTGCGGCCGACCGGAAGGCGGGAGCTCACGGGCACGTGCAGCAGGTTAACGCGTACTCGCAGGTAGTGACTCTGGGGCCGCCCTGACCTGGTCAGGTGAACCGGGTCGATACTGGGGCCGTGACACTCACCCGACGCACCTCGCTGTTCCTGCTCGCCTTCGGCGTCTGGAGCTACCTGCTGTGGCCGAACTTCATCCGCAACATCTGGGGCAGCGACCGGTCCTGGGTCGACGGTGCGCCCACGTCCTACCTGATCGTCCACGTCGTCATCGCGGCCGTCTCCCTCGTCCTGGGCACCGCGATCGGCGTCCTCGGCTGGCGCGGCTTCCGCGCCTCCCGCAGGACCTCCTGAAGCACGACGACGGCGCCCGTCGCGGGGACGGGCGCCGTCGTGCGGGGTGGGTCAGCGGCCGCGGAACATCAGGGCGCGCTTGACCTCCTGGATGGCCTTGGTGACCTGGATGCCCCGGGGGCACGCGTCGGTGCAGTTGAACGTCGTGCGGCAGCGCCACACGCCCTCGACGTCGTTGAGGATGTCCAGCCGCTCCTCGGCGCCCTCGTCCCGGCTGTCGAAGATGAACCGGTGGGCGTTGACGATCGCCGCCGGGCCGAAGTACGACCCGTCCGACCAGTACACCGGGCACGAGGTGGTGCACGCCGCGCACAGGATGCACTTGGTGGTGTCGTCGAACCGCTCGCGCTCGGCGACCGACTGGACGCGCTCCCGGGTCGGCTCGTTGCCGGTCGCGATCAGGTAGGGCTTGACCGCGCGGTAGGCCTCGAAGAAGGGCTCCATGTCGACCACGAGGTCCTTCTCCACCGGCAGGCCCTTGATGGCCTCGACCGACACCGTGGTCTCGCCGCCCTTGCCGAACAGGTCCTTCATGAGGACCTTGCAGGCCAGCCGGTTGACGCCGTTGATCCGCACCGCGTCGGACCCGCACACGCCGTGCGCGCAGGACCGGCGGAAGGTCAGCGTGCCGTCGATGTACCACTTGATGTAGTGCAGCAGGTTCAGCACGCGGTCGGTGGGCAGCGCAGGCACCCGGTAGGACTCCCAGTGCGGGGCGTCGTCCTGGTCGGGGTTGTACCGCAGGAGCTTGACGGTGACCATCGTCGCGCCCTCGGGCACCGGCGGCGCGTCGTCCGGGAGGTCGTGGGTCTCGTTCTGGGTGGTGGTGGCTGCGGTCATCAGTACTTGCGCTCCATCGGCTGGTAGCGGGTGACGACGACGGGCTTGTAGTCCAGGCGGATGTCGGACTGGAACCCGGTGAGGCCGAGCGGCGCGTTCGGGTCGTCGCGGTCCGGCAGCACCTTGTACTGCATGCTGTGCCGCATGAAGTTGACGTCGTCCCGGTCGGGGTAGTCCTCGCGGGCGTGACCGCCGCGGGACTCCTTGCGGGCCAGCGCGGCGTTGACCAGGGCCTCGGCCAGGTCCAGCAGGAAGCCCAGCTCGATCGCTTCCAGCAGGTCCGAGTTGTACCGCTTGCCCTTGTCCTGCACCGCGATCCGGCCGTAGCGCTCCTTGAGCGCCTGCACGTCCGACAGCGCCGTCTTCAGCGTCTCCTCGGTGCGGTACACCGACGCGTTGGCGTCCATCGTCTGCTGCAGCTCGGTGCGGATGGTGGCCACCCGCTCGCCGCCGTGCGCCGTCCGCAGGTGCTCGACCATGCCCTCCACGAGCTTCGCGGGCTCCTCCGGGAGCTCGACGTGCTCGTGGGCCAGCGCGTATTCGGCGGCGGCGATGCCCGAACGGCGGCCGAAGACGTTGATGTCCAGCAGCGAGTTGGTGCCCAGCCGGTTCGACCCGTGCACCGACACGCAGGCGACCTCGCCCGCCGCGTACAGGCCCGGCACCACGGTGTCGTTGTCCCGCAGCACCTCACCGGTGATGTTGGTCGGGACGCCGCCCATCGCGTAGTGCGCGGTCGGGTAGACCGGCACCAGCTCGGTGGTCGGCTCCACGCCCAGGTAGGTGCGGGAGAACTCCATGATGTCCGGGAGCTTGGCCTCCAGCAGCTCCTCGCCGAGGTGCGTCACGTCGATGTAGACGTAGTCCTTGTTCGGACCGGCGCCGCGTCCCTCCAGGACCTCCAGGGCCATCGCGCGGGCCACGATGTCGCGCGGCGCGAGGTCCTTGATGGTCGGGGCGTAGCGCTCCATGAACCGCTCGCCGTCGGCGTTGCGCAGGATGCCGCCCTCGCCGCGGACGCCCTCGGTGATGAGGATGCCCAGCCCGGCCAGGCCGGTCGGGTGGAACTGGTAGAACTCCATGTCCTCCAGCGGCAGGCCCTTGCGGTAGACGATGCCCATGCCGTCGCCGGTCAGGGTGTGCGCGTTGGAGGTGGTCTTGAAGACCTTGCCGAAGCCGCCGGTGGCGAACACCACGGACTTGGCCTGGAAGACGTGGATCTCGCCGGTGGCCAGCTCGTAGGCCACCGCGCCGCTGCACACCGGACCGTCCGGGCCCTCGCTCATGAGCACGTCGAGGACGTAGAACTCGTTGAAGAACTCCACGTCGTGCTTGACGCAGTTCTGGTACAGCGTCTGCAGGATCATGTGGCCGGTGCGGTCGGCCGCGTAGCAGGCCCGGCGCACCGGGGACTTGCCGTGGTCGCGGGTGTGCCCGCCGAACCGGCGCTGGTCGATCTTGCCCTCGGGGGTCCGGTTGAACGGCAGCCCCATCTTCTCCAGGTCGAGGACCGCGTCGATGGCCTCCTTCGCCATCACCTCGGCGGCGTCCTGGTCGACCAGGTAGTCACCGCCCTTGATGGTGTCGAAGGTGTGCCACTCCCAGTTGTCCTCCTCGACGTTGGCCAGCGCGGCGCACATGCCGCCCTGGGCCGCGCCGGTGTGCGACCGGGTCGGGTACAGCTTGGTCAGCACCGCGGTCCGGGCGCGCTGCCCCGCCTCGATGGCGGCGCGCATCCCGGCGCCTCCGGCGCCGACGATGACCACGTCGTACTTGTGGAATTGCATGGTCGTCTCCTCGGGGCCGGCGGGCCCGCTGCTGCCTACCGGGGCAGGACCCGCCGGTGCTCGTCTCAGGTCGGGGTCAGCCGATGTTCGGATCGAACGTGAACAGGACGAAGGTGCCCAGACCGACGGTCAGGATGACCGAGACGTACAGCAGCATCTTCAGCCAGAAGCGGGTGCTGTCCTTGCGGGAGTAGTCGTTGATCACCGTGCGCAGGCCGTTGCCGCCGTGCAGCCCGGCCAGCCAGAGCATCGCCAGGTCCCAGAACTGCCAGAACGGCGAGGACCAGCGGCCGGCGACGAACGCGAAGTTGATGCGGTGCACGCCCCCGTCGAGGAACAGCATGATCAGCAGGTGGAACAGCACCAGGAACAGCAGCACCACGCCCGACAGCCGCATGAAGATCCAGCTGTAGAGCTCGAAGTTGCTGCGTCGGGCGGCGGGCCGCGTCGAGGAGCGCGGCTTGTCCACGGACAGCGGAGCTTCGGTGGTCATGGTTCACAGCCCCCCGAACAGTTCGGTCGCGGCACGGCCGAGCAGGCTGATCGATGCCGGGATCATCAGCACCAGCCACAGGCCCACAACGGTCCACAGCATCGGCTTCTGGTACTTGGTGCCCTTGGCCCAGAAGTCGACGAGCATCACGCGGATGCCGTTGAACGCGTGGAACAGCACCGCCGCCAGCAAGCCCAGCTCGAACAGGATCATCAGAGGGTGCTTGTAGGTCTCGATGACCGTGTCGTAGGCGTTCGGCGAAACCCGGACCAGAGCCGTGTCCAGGACGTGTACGAACAAGAAGAAGAAGGTGAGTACGCCCGTGATCCGGTGGGCGACCCACGACCACATGCCCAGATCGCCGCGGTAGATCCCCTTGGCGCGCGGACTGCCCGTGCGCTCCGGGGTATCGGCCGCGGAGGCGGTGGTGCTGGCCATGGTGAAGGGCCTCCAACCTCGCTGGTGGACTGACGGCCCCGGTCGGGAACCTGGCGACCGGGGCCGAGTCGCAGTGGTTCCCCGTCCCCGGGGCGTACGCCCGTCACCGGCCGCTTGTGCTGGGGCCTTGACGTCTCGGAATGCTAGTCCCGTCCCTGATGCCGGGCCTACTCGCCTGTGCCGTCTGTGATCGACCAGACAAGCTACGTGCGGCTGTGGATCGATGTAGAAATCATTTCGTGACTCCCAAGCGATGCGCATCCGGCGGCGTCAAGACCTAGTTTCGAGAGCCACGTCACCGGATGGCGTGAACCGCGTCCGATCGAATTCGTCCGAGGGAACACCATCGGGTGGATTTCTTCCTGCGTCGTGGTCTTCCGGGGAGCCCGGGGGTCCGATCAGGAGGTCGCGGTGAGATCGACTGGGAAAGGGGAACGGCATGCTGCGAACGCCGACAGGGCGCTCGGGTGCCGCAACGACGCGCCGCAGGCGCACCGCCGCGCTCGCCGCGCTGCTGGCCGGCGCGCTCGCGCTCACGGGCTGCGCCAAGGACGCCGGCGGCCGGGACGGCGGCAGCGCCTCCGGGCAGGGCTGCCGCCTGGCGCCACCGCCCGCCGCGGCCCCGGCCACCACGACGTCGAGCGAGCGGACCCGGCAGCCGCTCCCGGACGCCTCCCAGCTGCGCGTCGGGCTCGCCTTCGACATCGGCGGCCGGGGCGACGCCTCGTTCAACGACGCCTCGGTGGCCGGGCTGGACCGGGCCAAGGCCGAGATGGGCCTGGCCGAGGTCAAGGAGCTCGACGCCGGGGCCGGGGAATCCGAGGACGCCAAGCTGACCCGGCTCCAGCAGCTCGCCCGCGAGGGCTACGACCCGGTGATCGCCGTCGGCTACGCCTACGCCGGCGCGGTCCGGACCGTGGCCCCGCAGTTCCCGGACACCCGGTTCGCCATCGTCGACGAGAACGTCCAGGGCATCCCCAACGTCACCCCGCTGGTCTTCGCCGAGGAGCAGGGCTCGTTCCTGGTCGGGGTCATCGCCGCGCACCGCTCCCAGAACTGCCACGTCGGCTTCGTCGGCGGCGTCGAGACCCCGCTGATCGGCAAGTTCGAGGCGGGCTTCGTGCAGGGCGCCCAGGCCGCCGCGCCGGACATCGAGATCGAGCGCGACTACCTCACCCCGGCCGGTGACTACAGCGGCTTCCAGGACCCGAACAAGGGCGCCGAGATCGCCCAGGGCCAGCTCGACGCGGGTGCCGACGTGCTCTACCACGCCGCCGGGGCCTCCGGGAAGGGCGTGTTCTCCGCGGTGCACTCCGCCGAGGCCCAGGCCATCGGGGTCGACTCCGACCAGTACCACCAGCCCACGGTCGCCCAGTTCAAGGACGTGATCATCAGCTCCATGCTCAAGCGGGTCGACCTCGCGGTCTTCGACTACGTGGCCGCCGTCGCCCGCAACGATCTGAGCACGTTCCCCACCAAGTTCGACCTCTCCATCGACGGTGTGGGGTATTCCACTTCCGGGGGCATGATCGAGGACCTGGTCCCGACGGTGGACGCCTACAAGGCGGCCATCGCGCGGGGTGAGATCCAGGTCTCCGACACCCCCTGACGCGCTGAGAGAGCTCGTCTTGCACCCGGTTTGCAGCGCGGTGCGGGTGGCGGAACCTCAGCGGTCTTCTCACTCCGGGAGCCCCTCCTGATGTACCGAACGCGTACACGGCGTCGGGGCTGTCCTCGCGAGAAGACCGCTGAGAACCCGCGACGGGGCCGGTCGGGTGCATGGACAAGCGGCTGCGCCGCTGCACAAGAAAAGAACCAGACCGACGTCCGATGCGGGTCCCGCGCCGGTGGTGGCGGGTTCACGCCAACGCCGGGCCCGCCACCGCAGCACCCGGCATCGTCGGACGGCCCGGCACCGCCGGACCACCGCGGTCGGCCGTCCCCTCCCCACGGAGCTCCATGAACACCTCCACCGAGCCGGATCCCGGCGGCCCGCCCGCTCGCGCGGGCACGCCCGCCGTCGAGCTCACCGGCATCACCAAGACCTTCCCCGGGGTCGTCGCCAACTCCGACGTGAACCTGTCGGTGGCCACCGGCGAGGTGCACGCGCTGTGCGGCGAGAACGGGGCGGGCAAGTCCACCCTGATGAAGATCCTCTACGGGATGCAGCCGCCGGACTCCGGGACGCTGCGCGTGGACGGCGCCGAGGTCCGGTTCCGCACCCCGGCCGAGGCGATCCGGGCCGGGATCGGCATGGTCCACCAGCACTTCATGCTCGCCGACAACCTGACCGTGCTGGAGAACGTCGTGCTCGGCGCCGAATCCGCGCACGGCATCGGCCGCCGGGCCCGCGCCCGGGTGCTCGAACTCGCCGCGGGCGCCGGGTTCGACGTGCGCCCCGACGTGCCGGTGGAGCGGCTCGGCGTCGCCGACCGGCAGCGGGTCGAGATCCTCAAGGTGCTCTACCGGGGCGCCCGGATCATCATCCTCGACGAGCCCACCGCCGTGCTGGTGCCGCAGGAGGTCGACGAGCTGTTCGCCACCCTGCGCACCATGCGCGAGCAGGGCTTCACCTTCCTGTTCATCTCGCACAAGCTCGACGAGGTCCGGGCCATCGCCGACACCGTCACCGTGCTGCGCCGCGGCACCACCGTCGGCACCGTGCCCGCCGCCGAGGTCAGCTCCCGCCGACTCGCCGAGATGATGGTCGGCAGCGCGCTGCCGGTGCCCGAACGCGGCCCGTCCACCGTCACCGAACGCCCGGTGCTCACCGTGCGCGGGCTCGGCGCCACCGAGCAGGACCGCGCCGTGCTCAGCGACGTCGACCTCGTGGTCCGCGCCGGTGAGGTGCTGGGCATCGCCGGGGTCGAGGGCAACGGCCAGACCGAGCTGGTCGAGGCCGTGATGGGGATGCGACCGCTGCGCAGCGGTTCGATCCACCTCGGCGAACGCGACCTCACCGGGCTGTCCACCCTGGCCCGCCGCGAAGCGGGCATCGGCTACGTCCCCGAGGACCGGCACCGGCAGGGGCTGCTGCTCGACGAGTCGCTGTGGTTCAACCGCATCCTCGGCCACCAGACCCGGCCGCCCGCCGCCCGCGGCCCCTGGCTCGACCTCGCCGGGGCCAAGGCCGACACCCGCCGCATCGTCGCGGAGTTCGACGTGCGCACCCCGGGCATCGACGTCGACGCCGCCGCGCTGTCCGGCGGCAACCAGCAGAAGCTCGTCGTCGGGCGCGAGCTCGCCGGTGATCCCGCCCTGCTCATCGCCGCGCACCCGACCCGGGGCGTGGACGTCGGCGCGCAGGCGGGCATCTGGGAGCACCTGCGCGCCGCCCGCGCCGCCGGGCTCGCCGTGCTGCTGGTCTCCGCCGACCTCGACGAGTTGATCGGGCTGTCGGACACCATCAAGGTCATGTTCGGCGGGCGGCTGGTCGCCGACGCCGACCCGCTGACCGTCACCCCGGAGGAACTCGGGGCCGCCATGACCGGAGCGGGGGAGAGCGCATGAACACCTGGCGCGCCCGACTGCTGCCCCCGGCGCTGGCGATCGTCTTCTCCGCCGTGCTGTGCAGCGCGGTGCTGCTGTTCTCCGGCGCCGACCCGGTCGCGACGCTGGCCGAGATGATCGGTCGCGTCGGCCGGGGCGGCACCGCCGTCGACATCCTGAACACCGCCGCGGCCTACTACCTGGTCGCCATCGCCGCCGCCATCGGGTTCCAGATGAACCTGCTCAACATCGGCATCGAGGGCCAGTACCGGCTGGCCGCCTGCGTGGCGGCCATCGTCGGCGGCGCGATCAGCCTGCCGTTCGGGCTGCACGCCGTCGTCGTGGTCGTCGTCGGCGCCGCCACCGGCGCCCTGTGGTGCGGGATCGCGGCGCTGCTCAAGGTCTACCGCGGCGTGTCCGAGGTGATCTCCACGATCATGCTCAACACGCTGTCCATCGGCGTCATCGCCTACCTGGTGCAGACCTTCGGCGAGCTGCGCGGCAACACCCTGGGCACCGCCGCCATCCCGCCGTCCGGCCAGGTGCCGGGGCTGTCCTTCGGCAGCGCGGGCACCGTCTTCGGGCTGGTGCTGCTGTCGGTGGCGATCGGCGTCGGCTACGCCCTGCTGCGCGACCGCACCCGCTACGGCTTCGACCTGCGGGCCACCGGGCTCTCGCCGACCGCCGCGAAGGCGGGCGGGGTCGACTCCAAGAAGATGGTGCTCACCGCGATGCTGCTCTCCGGGGCCATCGCGGGACTGGCCGGGCTCCCCGAGATCCTCGGCCGGGACCACACCTTCACGATCAACTTCCCCACCGGCTACGGCTTCGCCGGGCTCGCCATCGCGCTGCTCGGCCGCAACCACCCGGTCGGCGTCGCCTTCGGCGCACTGCTCTGGTCGTTCCTGGACAAGAGCTCGCTCACGCTGGACAACATCGGAGTCCCCAAGGAGATCGTGATCATCCTGCAAGGCACCATCGTGCTGTCCGTGGTGGTGGCCTACGAACTGGTCCGGCGGCGCGAGCTCGCCGCCGAGCAGCGCCGGGTCGGCCGCGCCCTCGCCGCCACCGGAGGTGACCGGGCATGACCAGCGCCTTCATCGAGACCGCCGCGGCCCCCGCCCGCCGCCCGATGCCCGGCTGGGCGCGCGCGGCGCTGTGGGTCGGCATCGCCGTCGTCGCGGTGTCGTTCACCTCGTACCAGACCGGGCTGCCCGAGCTCACCGCCTCCGGCACCGTGCAGTCCGCCGTCCGGCTCGGCGTGCCGATCCTGTTCGCCGCCCTCGGCGGGCTGTGGGCCGAACGCGCCGGGGTCATCAACATCGGCCTCGAAGGCATGATGATCCTCGGCACCTGGGGCGGCGCCTGGGCCGGGTACCAGTGGGGACCGCTCGCCGGGCTCGTCGCCGCGGCCGTGTTCGGCGCGCTCGGCGGCCTGCTGCACGCCGTGGCCACCGTGACCTTCGGCGTCAACCACATCGTCTCCGGCGTCGCCATCAACCTGCTCGGCGCCGGGACCGCGCAGTACCTGTCCACCCTGGTCTTCGAACCGGTCTCGCAGAACCCGCGCGAATCGCCGCCGGTGCCCAAGTTCGACACCTACTCCGCCCAGCCCTTCGGCGACTGGTTGCAGTGGCTCGAAGACCTCCAGCGGGTCGGCATCTCCGACGTGGCGGGCATCCTCGGCGGCCTGCTCACCGGCGTCTCGCCGATCACCCTGCTCGCCTACCTGCTGGTTCCGGTCAGCTACCTGGTGCTGTGGCGCTCGCCGTTCGGGCTGCGGCTGCGCTCCTGCGGCGAGAACCCGGTGGCCGCCGAATCCCTCGGCGTCAACGTCTACCTCTACAAGTACTCGGCGGTCCTCGTCTCCGGCGCGCTGGCCGGGATCGGCGGTGCCGCGCTCATCCTCAACCCCGGCCAGGCCGGGTACCTCGAAGGGCAGACCAACAACCGGGGTTACATCGGACTCGCCGCGATGATCTTCGGCAACTGGCGTCCCGGCGGGCTGCTCGGCGGCGCCGCGCTGTTCGGCTACTCCGACGGGCTCCAGCTCCGCGACGGCGAGATCACCGTGCACGCCCTGTTCTACGCCGCCGCGCTCGTGCTGCTCGCCGTCGTGCTGCTGCAGATGTGGCGGCGGAACTGGTTCGCCGGGGGCGTGGCCCTGGTCGCCGCCGGGATCGTCTACTCGATCTACTGGTACACCGACGAGCTCCCCGAGGTGCTGACCGCCTACACCCCGCACCTGGTGACCCTCGTCGTGCTCGCGGCGGCGTCGCAGCGCCTCCGGCCTCCGGCGGCCAACGGCCTCAGCTACCGCAGGGGCAGTTGACCCGGACGAGAACGGAGTGAGGGGCACCCTTGTCCAAGTAACTTGGATAAGGGTGCCCCTCACTCACGTCCCGAACGGGTGACGGCCCGGGCCTGCGGAACCGGGGGGTTGACGCGGGGGTGCGGTGGCGGTGTGGTGGTGGAGTGGGTGGCGCGGTCGACTGGGAAGCCTTGCGGGCGGCGGCGGTGCGGGCCGCCGCTTCGGCGTACTGCCCGTACTCGGGCTTGCGCGTGGGAGCCGCCGCGTTGTGCGACGACGGCCGGATCGTGGTCGGGTGCAACGTCGAGAACGGGTCCTACGGGCTGACGTTGTGCGCCGAGTGCACGATGGCCGGTCAGCTCCGGCTCACCGGCGGCGGCCGGTTCGTCGCGGTGGCGTGCCGGAGCCGGGACGGCGACCTGCTGATGCCGTGCGGCCGCTGCCGCCAGCTCCTGCACGAGCTCGGCGGCCCGGACTGCGCGGTGGACACGCCGCGCGGCGTGCTGCCGATGCGCGAGGTGCTGCCGGACGCGTTCGAGCTGTGACGGGAGGGCGATGGTGTTCGCGGCGACCGACGTGATCCGCGCGAAGCGGGACGGGCAGCGGCTCACCGACGACCAGATCGACTGGGTGATCGACGCCTACACCCGGGGCGAGGTCGCCGAGGAGCAGATGGCCGCGCTGGCGATGGCGGTGCTGCTGCGCGGGATGTCGGGGCAGGAGACGGCGCGCTGGACCGCCGCGATGGTCGCCTCCGGCGAGGTGCTGGACCTGTCCGGGGTGCGGCGGCCGACCGTGGACAAGCACTCCACCGGCGGCGTCGGGGACAAGATCACGCTGCCGCTGACGCCGCTGGTGGCGGCCTGCGGTGCGGCGGTGCCGCAGTTGTCCGGGCGCGGGCTCGGCCACACCGGCGGCACCCTGGACAAGCTGGAGTCGATCCCCGGGTGGCGGGCGGAGCTGTCGGTGCCCGAGATCCGCGCCCGGCTCGACGACGTGGGCGCCGTGGTCTGCGCGGCCACCGCGGGACTCGCGCCGGCCGACCGCAAGCTCTACGCGTTGCGCGACGTCACCGGCACCGTGGAGTCCGTCCCGCTGATCGCGGCGTCCATCATGAGCAAGAAGCTCGCCGAGGGCGTGCGCAGCCTGGTGCTCGACGTCAAGTGCGGTTCCGGGGCGTTCATGAAGGACCTGGGCAGCGCCCGCGAACTGGCCATCGCGCTGGTCGGCATCGGCACCGCGAACGGCCTGCGCACCAGCGCCCTGATCACCGGCATGTCGACGCCGCTGGGACGCGCGGTGGGCAACGCGCTGGAGGTCGCCGAGTCGGTGGAGGTGCTGCGCGGTGGTGGGCCGCCCGACGTCGCGGAGCTGGTGGTGGCGCTGGCCCGGGAGATGCTGGCGCACGCCGGGCTGTCCGAAGTGGACCCGGCGGAGGTGCTCGCCGACGGCCGGGCGCACGAGACGTGGTGCCGGATGATCGCCGCCCAGGGCGGGGATCCGGACGCGCCGCTGCCCACCGCGCGGCACGTCGAGCACGTCACCGCCGCGGAATCGGGCGTCCTGGCGCGGCTCGACGCGATGGCCGTGGGACTGGCCGCGTGGCGGCTCGGCGCCGGACGCGCCCGCAAGGAGGACCGGGTGGACCACGCCGCCGGGATCGTGAGCCTGGTCGAGCCGGGCGGGCGGGTCGAGGCCGGGCAGCCGCTGCTGGAACTGCACACCGACCGCCCGGAGACCCTCCCCGCCGCGCGCGCCGCCCTCGACGGCGCCTGGACCATCGCCGCCGAGGCCCCGGCGCCGCCCCCGCTGGTCCTCGACCGCATCACCTGACCCCCGCCCCCCGACCAGGTGGTTTCGAGCTGAGCGAGGGGCGCCCTGTACCACGTAACGGGGTACAGGGCGCCCCTCACTCAGCTCACGAACGGGTGGGGGAACCCGTGCTGGACGCGCAGCGCGACGCCCCGCTCGCTGGTGCGGGCGGGGCGTCGCGGGGTGCGGAGGCTCAGGCGGTCTCGGCCGGGAGCTCGCCGCCGTCGTCGTCGGAGGCGATGGCCTTGTCCGGCTCGCGCTTGGCGCTCTTGGACCGGTTGCGCCGCTGCTGCTGCCGGGGCAGCGTGGTCGGCGGCGGCGGGGCGGACGGGGCGCCGCCGCCGAGGATCAGCTCGGCGAAGGTCGCCATCGCCTCGTCGAGCTGGCCGGCGTGGCGCCGCTCGCTCTCCTCGTTGGCCTGGCGCACCATCGCGTCGACCGCCTCGGAGTCGGGCCGCGACGAGAGGGTGCCGCCGAGCTGCGAGAGGTTCTTCGACAGCGTGCCGCCGAGTTCCCCGAGCCCGGACTTGACGCCTTCCTCGACGGTGTTGATCCGGTCGCCGAAGCCCTGCTCGACCGCGTCGATCCGGCCGTTGACGTTGGTCTCGACGCGGTCCAGCCCGCCGGCGACCTCGTCGAGCCGGTTGGTGAGCTGCTCCAGCCGCTCGGCCAGCTTGTCCAACCGGTCGGTCGGGTCCACCGCGGGGCGGGAGGCGAGGTGGTCGAGCTTGCCGTCGAGCTGGTCGCGGGACTGCGACACCGACTCGGACACCGAGCTCTGCACGGTGCTCGCGGAGTCGGTGACGGCGCGCTGCAGCGCTTCGCGGGTGCCGTCGAGGTGCTCGTGCACGCCCTCGTCGATCTCGGCGAACCGCCCGCGCAGGCTGGTCTCCAGGGTGTCGACGCGCTCGCGGACCGGGCCGTGCACCGCCGCGGGCAGCGACTCCAGGCGACCGTCCTGCTTGTCGAGGTGCTGGCCGAGCTCGTCGATCCGCTTGTGGATGTGGCCGAGCTTGTCCTCCAGCCCGTCCATCCGGCCGGAGACCCCGTCCATCCGGCCGACGACGCCGTCGAGGCGCCCGTCGAGCTGCGCGAAGGGGGTCGCCAGCTTGTCGACCAGCCCGTCGACGGAGGTCTTGAGCTCGCCGAGCGATCCGTCGTGGGACTCCAGCTTGGCCAGTGCCTCGTCGAGTCGTTCGGCGAGCACGCTGACCTCGGTGCGGTCCGGCAGCTCGGACAGCCGCTTGCGCACGGAGCCCAGGGACTCCAGCGGCGACAGCCGGGCGTGGATCTCGTCGAGCGCGTCGAAGATCTGCTGCTGTTCGCTTTCGCGAATCTCCGCCGCACGCGTGAGCATGTTGCGCATGCGGTCGAACGACATGTTCTCGGTCACGGCTAGGGGTGTCCTTCGTCGAGGGGAAGGTGAGGACTAGAGGAGCGTAGCTACTCGTTCCGGACGTGCCCAGTCGCCCCCCGATCTTCGTCCGCATCCCGATTTCGGATTCCCCGCCGTTCGGACCAGCTCCGCAGGGCCGAACAGACCTGCCCGGAGTACGCCGAATGCGCATCCGGCGGAGCGCGCGGCCGTTCGGGTGAGTTCCGGTGGGCAGGGGGGCGCGGCCCGACCGGCGGCGACGTCGCGACCCGGCCGGGCGATCCAGGTGCGCGGGGGCGGGCGAGTAGCGTGGTGCCATGTCGACACCGGTGAACCTGGACACGATCCGGCTAGCGCCGAAGGTGCTGCTGCACGACCACCTGGACGGCGGATTGCGTCCGGAGACGATCGCCGAGCTGGCCGCCGAGTGCGGGTACGCGGACCTGCCGCACGACGACCCCGTCGCGCTGGAGGAGTGGTTCGCCAGCGCGGCCGATTCCGGCTCGCTGGAGCTCTACCTGCAGACCTTCACGCACACGGTCGCGGTGATGCAGACCCCCGAGGCGCTGTCCCGGGTCGCCGCCGAGTGCGCCGAGGACCTGGCCGCCGACGGCGTCGTCTACGCCGAGGTGCGCTACGCCCCGGAGCTGTTCCAGGAGCGCGGCCTGACCCTCGACGAGATCGTGCGCGCCGTGCAGGAGGGCTTCCGCGACGGGGAGCGGCGCGCGGCGGCGGCGGGCCGCACCATCCGGATCGGCACCCTGCTGTGCGCCATGCGGCAGAACGCCCGGTCCGGCGAGATCGCCGAACTGGCCGTGCGCTACCGGGACGCCGAGGTGGTGGGCTTCGACATCGCCGGTCCCGAGGCGGGCTTCCCGCCCACCCGCAACCTGGACGCCTTCGAGTACCTGCGCAGGCAGAACGCGCACTTCACCATCCACGCGGGCGAGGCCTTCGGGCTGCCGTCGATCTGGGAGGCGCTCCAGCACTGCGGGGCCGAACGGCTCGGCCACGGGGTGCGCATCGTCGACGACATCCGGGTCGACGACGACGGCGAGGTCCACCTGGGACGGCTGGCCTCCTACGTCCGCGACCGGCGCATCCCGCTGGAGATGTGCCCGTCGTCGAACCTGCAGACCGGTGCGGCCAAGTCGCTCGCCGAGCACCCGATCGGCATGCTGGCCCGGCTGCGCTTCCGCGTCACGGTCAACACCGACAACCGGTTGATGAGCCACTGCTCGATGTCGGGCGAGTTCGCCGCGCTGCACGAGACGTTCGGCTACGGCTGGGCGGACCTGCAGTGGTTCACGGTGAACGCGATGAAGTCGGCGTTCCTCGGCTTCGACGAGCGCCTGGAGATCATCAACGACCAGATCAAGCCCGGGTACGCGGCGCTGCTCGGATGAGGCCGCGGGTCCACCGGTGCGGGCTGCCACCGGTGGACCCGCACCCGTCGCGCGGGCGCGGTCGGCGGCTCAGTGCTTCCGGAAGCGGGCTTCCAGCGCGTCGACCACGCCGCGCCAGGCGTCGACCTCCGCGTCGAACGGCGGGCTCGGCGGCAACCGGTTCGGGGTCGGGCGCAGGATGTAGGAGATCAGCCAGCCCAGCCGCTCCGACGAGCGCAGCGCGGTGACCTCCTCCCCGGCCCACGCGGCGGCGTCGAGCACCAGCTCCTCGGCCAGTTCGAGCTGCCAGGAGTCCACTTCGGACGGACCTTCGGCCAGGTCGGCGTCCAGCCCGGTGAGCACGTAGGTGTTGTCCGGGTCCACCTCGACGTCCAGCTCGCCGGCCACCGCCTTGTCCCGCACCTGCGACCAGGTCGCCACCTGCGCCAGGTCGGCGTCCTCCGCGGAGTCCTCGTCGGCCAGGAAGCGGGCCAGCGCGCGCGGCGAGCCGAACACGTCGATCCGGCCGTCGGAGCCCAGGAAGACCGGGTCGTCGCCGAGGTAGCAGCGCAGCGAGTAGAACTCGCCCTCGCTCGTGATGATCCGGATCGGGTCGATGCCGACCTCGCCCCAGAAGCCGACCTCGACCTCCTCGATGTCGTCCACTTCGGACGCCTCGGCGTCGGCGGGCTCCTCGTCGGAGCCGTCGGTCTCCAGCGCCTCGGCGAGCTCGGCCTCGGCGGTGGCCACCGCGTCCTCGGACACCTCCGGCTGGGTCACCACCCCGTCGATGGCGTCGAGCAGCTCGTCCCAGCGCTGCGCGACCACGGTGCACAGCTCGGTCCAGCGGCGCTGCCCGTCCTTGCCGGAGAACGCCAGCATCCCCTGGTCCAGCACGGCGAAGCCGTCCGCGGCGTCGAGCACCTCGTGGACCTGCTCCAGCTCGCAGACGTCGGCCAGCGAGCGGGCGATCTCCACGATGTCGGACAGCTCGCCGAGGGTCCAGGTGTCCAGCGGCTCCGCGACCAGCTCCGGCACCCCCACCAGGTCGAACTGGTGGTCCTCGCCGGGGTTGAGGTCGCCCGCCGAGAGCTGCGGGACGACGTGCCACGCCGGGTGGTCGTCGAGGTCGTGCTCCCGGGCGGAGCGGACGAAGGCCGCCAAGCGGGCGGCGTCGGGGAAGGCGTACAGGCTGTCCTCGTGGCCGAGGAAGGCCTCCCACTCCTCGTCGTCCTCGCGCCAGCGAGGCGCCCACAGGGTGACCACGTCGCCCTGCGGCAGCCCGAGCTCGATGGGGACGATGTCCTGCGCCATCTCTCTACCTCCGGTCACCGAACCAGACGGCGCAGAAGCCTACGGGTTCGCGGTCGCTGCCTTGTCGCCCGGGCCGACTCCTGTGCCGCCCGCCCCCACCGTATCGACTCCCGCGCCGGTGCAGGCGCGGTGCACGGCCAACGGTCGGTCGGAGCGGTCCCGCGGCGGTCGCCGCACCCGGGATCGCCCGTCCGGGGCAGTCCGCTGTGGTCGGTCCCGAGGTCCCGGTTGGCGGTACCCGAACGGCCCGCCCGCCCCGAACATGATCGGAATGGATGTCACGGAGCTGTGGACGAAGATCGTGCTCTGGTTGCGCGAATACGCCCCGGTGACCGCAGCGGCCCTGCGTCCTCCCGACCCGCCGGACCTCGCGCTGCTCACCGCCGAGTTCGCGATCGACCTGCCCGCCGAACTCACCGAGTGGTGGTGCTGCTGCAGCGGCACCGACCCGGACGTGCTCGCCGACGTGCTGCCGCCTTTCTACACGCCCTACGGCCCCGACGGTGCGCTGCGCGCCTGGCGGGCGCACCGCGAGGAGTGGACCGCGCAGTGGGCCCGCCCGGCCTGCGACTACTACGCCGGTTCACCCGGGTCCAGCTACCACCCCGCGTGGATCCCGATCGCGGGCGACGGGTTCGCCGACGAGCTCGTGGTCGACCTGCGCCCCGGCCCGCTGCGCGGCTGCGTGCTGGAGTGGGAGCAGGAGGCCGCCCAGGTGCTGCGCCCCGAGTGGCACGGGGTCTCGGCGATGCTCGCCGCCGTCCACCGCGCGCTCGTGGACGGCGTTCCGGCGGGGCACAGCTATGCCACCGTCACAGAAGACGGCCGCCTGGATTGGCAGATCCGGTGAGTTTTTTTGTGGTCCCGTTGCGTAGGGGTGCGGGTGGCGGAACCTCAGCGGCCTTCTCGCTCCGGGCGCCCTTCCTGATGTACAAGCGCGTACACGGCGTCAGGGCGTCCTCGCGAGAAGACCGCTGAGAACCCGCGGCGGTGCCGGTTGCGAGGGTGGGGTAGTGCGGAAGCGGCTTCGCCGCTTGCCTGACGGTGGTTTCGTTCGGCGCGTGCGTGGGGTGGAAGCGGCTTCGCCGCTTGCGGTCAGGTGCCGATGGGGTGCCAGACCGTTTTGATCTCGGTGACCGCGCGGAGGCGGTGCAGGCCCGGGTCGCGGTACCAGTCCGGCGTCCCGCGCACCGGCAGCACCCGCTTGACGGTGCCCGCGGCGGTCCGCTCCAGCTCGGGGCGCAGCTCCTCCGGTGCCCCGGTGAGGTCCAGGGCGTTGACGTCGGCGTGCGCGGCCAGCCAGGGCGCCAGCTCGGCCACCCGGCCGGTGAGCACGTTGACCACCCCGCCCGGGACGTCGGAGGTGGCCAGCACCTCGGCGAAGGTGATCGCGGGCAGCGGGGCGTCCTCGGCCGCCAGCACCACGCAGGTGCAGCCGGTCGCGATCACCGGCGCCACCGCGCTGACCAGCCCGAGCAGCGGTGACCCGGTCGGGGCCAGCACGCCGACGACGCCGGTCGGTTCCGGGACGCTGAACGAGAAGTACGGGCCCGCGACGGGGTTCGCCGACCCGAGCACCGCGGTGATCTTGTCCGTCCAGCCCGCGTACCAGACCAGCCGGTCGATCGCGGCGTCCACCGCCGTCGTCGCCGCGGTGCCGGTGGCGGCGGTCAGCTCGGCGGCGAACTGGTCCCGGCGGCCCTCCAGCACCTCGGCGATCCGGAACAGCACCTGGCCGCGGTTGTAGGCGGTGGCGCCGGACCAGCCGCCGAACGCGCCCCGCGCGGCGGCCACGGCGTCCCGGACGTCCTTGCGGGACGCCTGCGCGGCGTTGGCCAGGAACGCCCCGTCGGCGCCGTGCACCGGGAAGACCCGGCCGGATTCGGAGCGGGGGAAGGCCCCGCCGATGGCGAGCTTGTAGGTCTTGGCCACGGCCAACCGCTCCCGGGTGTGCTCGTCAGACATCGAGGTACGCCTCCAGTCCCGCGCGTCCGCCTTCCCGGCCGAAGCCGGATTCCTGGTACCCGCCGAACGGCGCGGTCGGGTCGAACCGGTTGAAGGTGTTGGCCCACACCACGCCCGCCCGCAGCCGCTGCGCCGCCCACAGGATGCGGGAACCCTTCTCGGTCCAGATCCCCGCGGAGAGCCCGTAGGGCGTGTTGTTGGCCTTGCCGATCGCTTCCTCCGGGGTGCGGAAGGTCAGCGTCGACAGCACCGGCCCGAAGATCTCCTCGCGGGCGATCCGCATCGACTGCTGCACCTCGGAGAACACCGTCGGGGCGAAGAACCAGCCCCGTTCCGGCAGCCGGCACGGGCTGGTCCAGCGCTGCGCGCCCTCGGCCTCGCCGCTGTCGGCGAGCTCGGTGATCCGCGCGAGCTGCTCGGCGGAGTTGATCGCGCCCACGTCGGTGTTCTTGTCCAGCGGGTCGCCGACCCGCAGCGTCCGGATCCGGTCGCGCAGCTTGGCCAGCACCTCCTCGGCCACCGACTCCTGCACCAGCAGCCGGGAACCCGCGCAGCACACGTGGCCCTGGTTGAAGAAGATGCCGTTGACGATGCCCTCGACGGCCTGGTCGAGCGGGGCGTCGTCGAAGACGATGTTGGCCGCCTTGCCGCCGAGTTCGAGGGTGAGCCGCTTGCCGGTGCCCGCGACGGCGGCCTGGATCCGCTTGCCGACCTCGGTGGACCCGGTGAACGCGACCTTGTCCACCCCGGGGTGGTCCACCAGCGCCGCCCCGACGTCCCCGGCGCCCGGCAGGACGTTCACCACGCCCGGCGGCAGCCCGGCCTGGCGGCAGAGGTCGCCGAACACCAGCGCGGTCAGCGGGGTGGTCTCGGCGGGCTTGAGCACCACGGTGTTGCCGCAGGCCAGCGCGGGCGCGATCTTCCAAGCCAGCATCAGCAGCGGGAAGTTCCACGGGATCACCTGGCCGGCCACGCCGACGGGCCGCGGATCCGGGCCGAACCCGGCGTGGCCGAGCTTGTCGGCCCAGCCCGCGTGGTGGAAGAAGTGCGCGGCGGCGGTCGGCACGTCGGAGTCCCGGGACTCCTTGATCGGCTTGCCGTTGTCCAGCGACTCCAGCACCGCCAGCTCCCGGGCGCGCTCCTGGATCAGCCGCGCGATGCGGAACAGGTACTTGGCCCGCTCGGCGCCCGGCATCCTCGACCACACCTCGTCGAACGCCCGCCGCGCGACCCGCACCGCGCGGTCGACGTCGGCGCCGGACGCCGTGCTCACCTCGGCCAGCGGCTGCCCGGTGGCCGGTTCCAGGGTGGTGAGCGGCTCGCCGGAGCCCTCGACGAACTCGCCGTCGACGAACATCCGGTAGCTGTCGCGGAGACCGGCGACGTCCCGCGATTCCGGGGCGGGCGCGTAGTCCCACGGTTCGGTCATGCTCGGGGGTCCTTTCCGGGATGCGGCGGGCACTCAGTCCACCGCCACGTGGTGCGCGGCGCTGTAGCGGCCTTCGAGCTGGGTGCGGCGCTGCATCAGCAGGTCGCCGAGCAGGCTCGACGCGCCGAACCGGAACAGCTCCGGGGTCAGCCACTCCGGACCGGCGACCTCGTGCACCGCCACCAGGTAGCGGATCGCGTCCTTGGTGGTGCGGATGCCGCCCGCCGGTTTGACGCCGCGCAGCTGCCCGGTGCCGTCCCGCCAATCCCGCACCGCCTGCAGCATCAGGTGCGTCACCGGCAGCGTCGCGGCGGGGGACACCTTGCCGGTGGAGGTCTTGATGACGTCGCCGCCCGCCAGCAGCGCCAGCCAGCTCGCCCGGCGCACCGCGTCGAGCGAGGCCAGCTCGCCGGTCTCCAGGATGACCTTGAGGTGGGCGTCCCCGCAGGCCCGCTTGACCGCCCGGATCTCCTCGAAGACCTGGCCGTAGCGCCCGGCGAGGAACGCACCCCGGTCGATCACCATGTCGACCTCGTCGGCCCCGGCGGCGACCGCGTGCTCGACGTCGGCGAGCTTCACCGGCAGCGCGGCCCGGCCGGAGGGGAACGCGGTGGCCACGGAGGCGACCCGGACGCCGCTGCCGCGCAGCGCCGCGACGGCGGTGCCGGCCAGGTCGGGGTAGACGCAGACCGCGGCGACCGGCGGCACGTCCGGGTACCCGGGATCGGGGCGGCGCGCCTTGGCGCACAGCGAGCGGACCTTGCCCTCGGTGTCGGCGCCCTCCAGCGTCGTCAGGTCCACCATCGAGATCGCGGTGTCGATCGCCCACCGCTTCGCGTCCTTCTTGATGCTGCGGGTGGCGAGGCCGGCGGCGCGCTGTTCGAGCCCGATCCGGTCGACGCCGGGCAGGCCGTGCAGGAACCTGCGCAGCGAGCGGTCGTCGCGGGTGGCGTCGGCGAGTTCGGCGGGCAGCGCCTCGGCCGGTGTCGAGGGCGGGGTGACCATGACCGGAGTCTAGGGAGTGCGGGGGCCGCGGGGCGCGCCGCGACGCGGCGGGTTCTCGCCACCACCGGCGCACCGCGCACCGCGTTGCCCGCTCCCGGCGGTTCGGCGACCCTGCCACTGAAGCGGAATATTCCTCTGAGATCGGCTAGGAGGTGGTCGGCGATGAAGGCAGTCGTGTACCAGGAGCCCTTCGCAGTCGCGGTCGAGGAGGTCGACCGCCCCGGGTTGCGGCACCCGGCGGACGTCGTCGTCCGGGTCACCTCCACCGCGATCTGCGGGTCCGACCTGCACATGTACGAGGGCCGGACCGCCGCGCAGCCGGGCATCGTGTTCGGCCACGAGAACCTCGGCATCATCGAGGAGGTCGGTTCCGGGGTGCTCGGCCTGGGGCGCGGCGACCGGGTGGTGATGCCGTTCAACGTCTCCTGCGGCGCGTGCGCGAACTGCCAGGCGGGCAACACCGCCTTCTGCCTGGTCGTGAACCCCGGTTCCGCCGGTGGCGCCTACGGCTACGTCGGGATGGGCCCGCACCAGGGCGGTCAGGCGGAGTACCTGCGGGTGCCGTTCGCCGATGTCAACTGCCTCCCGTTGCCCGCCGACGGCAGCCACGAATCCGACTTCGTGCTGCTCGCCGACATCTTCCCGACCGGCTACCACGGGTGCGAACTGGCGGGCGTCGGCCCGGGCGACGTGGTGGCGGTCTACGGCGCCGGACCGGTCGGGCTGATGGCGGTGTACTCGGCGCTGCTGCGCGGCGCGTCCCGGGTGTTCTGCGTCGACCAGGTGCCGGAGCGGCTGGCGCTGGCCGACGACATCGGCGCCGAACCGGTCGACTTCAGCGCGGCGGACCCGGTCGAGGTGATCCGGGAGCGCACCGGCGGGCGGGGCACCGACGCGGGCGTCGACGCGGTCGGCTACCAGGCGCGCTCCGCCGAGGCGGGTGCCGAGGAACCGGCGCTCGTGCTGAACTCGCTGATCGAGACGGTGCGCCCGACCGGCCGGATCGGCGTGCCCGGCCTCTACCTGCCCGACGACCCGGGCGGGGTGGACGAGGACGCGCGGCGCGGGATGCTGCGGGTCGCCGTCGGGCGGTTGTTCGAGAAGGGGCAGGTGATCGGCACCGGCCAGGCCAACGTCAAGCGCTACGACCGCAAGCTCCGGGACCTGATCATCGCCGGGCGCGCCGAGCCCTCGTTCGTGGTCTCCCACGAGCTGCCGCTGACCGAGGCGCCGCAGGCCTACCGGATGTTCGATCAGCGGGCCGAGGGCTGCACCAAGGTCGTCCTCCACCCGTGACCGGCAGGCCCCCGCCGGGTCCGCCCGCGTGCGATGGACGCCACGTCGGGGCCCGGCGGGGGCTTCCCGGCGCTGCGGGGGCGGTTACTGTGCCAGGCATGGATACCCGGGTCGTGGAGCACCCCCTGGCGAAGTCGAGACTGTCCACGATGCGCGACGCGCGCACCGGCAGCTCGGCGTTCCGGGCGGCGCTGCAGGAGCTCACGCTCATGCTCATCTACGAGGCGACGCGGGAAGCCGAGGTGATCGCCGAGCCGATCCACTCCCCGGTCGCGCGGACCAACGGCTACCGGCTGGCCCACCCGCCGCTGCTGGTCCCGGTGCTGCGGGCCGGGCTGGGCATGGCCGACCAGGCGCACAAGCTGATCCCGGAGGCCCAGATGGGCTTCGTGGGGCTGGCCCGGGACGAGGAGACGCTGCAACCCACGCCCTATCTGGAGTCGCTGCCCGCCGACCTCTCCGACCGCCCGGTGTACGTGCTGGACCCGATGCTGGCCACCGGCGGCTCGATGGTGCACACCATCCGGCTGCTGGCCGAGCGCGGCGCCACCGACGTCACCGCGATCAGCACCGTGGCCGCCCCGGAGGGCCTGCGCAGGCTCGACGAGTCGGGGCTGCCGGTGCGGGTGGTCACCGCCAGCGTCGACGACCGGCTCAACGAGTCCGGCTACATCGTGCCGGGGCTCGGGGACGCGGGCGACCGCGCCTACGGGGCGGTCTGAGGGAGCGGTGCTCGCCCGGCGGGCGGTGCCGGTGGCGCCGCCGTTCAGCGGCGCCAGCCCGCGAGGCCGTTGCGCAGCGCCCGCTCGTAGCGGGCGTCGTCGGTGCGGGGCGCCGAGCCGCTGAGCTCCAGCGAGACCAGGCCGTGCACCAGGCCCCACGCGGCGTAGGCGATCTCGGCGGTGGGCGCGTCGATGAGCGCGCCGTCGGCGATGCCGCGGTCGATGACCGTGCGCAGCGCCCGCATGTGGCGCACCGACTGCTCCAGCGCCTGCTCGTCCGGGGTGAAGTCGGGCACCGCGCGGCCGAACATGATCGCGTAGAGGTGCCGGTTGGCCAGCGCGCCGTGCCGGTAGGCGTGGCCGAGCGCGACCAGGTCGGTGATCGGGTCGCCGGTGCGCGCGGCGCCGTCCAGCCGTCGGCCCAGCCGCGTGAAGCCCTCCACGTACAGCTCGCGGACCAACCCGGGCTTGCCGCCGAACAGCGAGTACACCGCGGTGGTGGAGGTGCCCACGTCGGTGGCCAGCCTGCGCAGGCTCAGCGCCTCCGGGCCGTCCGCGGACAGCAGTTCGCCCGCCCGGTCGAGCAGCCGGACGCGCAGGGCCTCGTCGTGCACGCGGGGTCTCGCCACGCGGAGGAAGCTACCGCTTGGGCCGAGTGGTACCAGAGCGATACCATCCCGGGCATGGCCATGACCCTGCGCCTCACCGACGAAGAGAACCGGCGGCTGGCCGAGCTGGCGGCGGCCGAGGGGCGGTCCAAGCAGGAGGTCGTGCGCAGCGCGCTGGCCGAGCGATGGGCCCGGCAGCAGAAGGAGCACCAGCTCGACGAGGTCGTCCAGCGGGTGCTGCCGCGCTACCGGGGATTGCTGGATCGCCTCGGGCCCGCATGACCCACCATTGAGCGGTGATCGTCTACCTCGACACCGCGGACCTGCTGCTGCTCGCCACGGCCGTGACCGATGGCGACCTGGTGGTCCGGGACAGCGGTCTGCTGGACGCGGCGGCCTACCGCCCGCACGCGGAGGTCTTCGGCGTGCCTTCCTACGGGACGCTGTGGCTCAAGGCCGCGTCGCTGCTGGATTCGATCGTGCGCACCCGCCCGCTGCGGCAGGGCAACTGGCGGCTGGGCTGGGTCGCCGCCGTGACGATGTGCGACATGAACGGCTGGTGGGTGGAAGCCGAGGAGGACGCCGCGCTGGCGCTGGTCCGCGGGGTGGGGCGGGAGCGGTGCCCGCTGCCGGAGGTGGCGGCGAGCCTGGCGGACTGGTCGAAGCCGAAGCCGTGATCGGCCCCGGACGAGACCGGGCCCGTTCGCGCCGAACGGGCCCGGTCTGCGGGACGGGAGGTCAGCTCGCTGCGCCGCTGCGCAGTCTGCGGAGGGCGATCGGGGCTCCGGCCAGGTCTTCCTCGTTGCAGAGCAACTTCAGGTCGTAGTACGGGGCGCCGTCGCGGTCGTCGTAATCGAGGTGGACGGCGATGACGTCGACCGGCTCGCCGAGCCAGTCCTGGGCTTCGCGGAGCCATCGGGCCGACCGTTCCAGGGCGGCTGCCAGATCATCGTCGCGGAACTCGACGGGGCGGTAGGGGACGCCCTGAACTTGATCGTTCGGATTGGGGGGCTGTGGGAGATCCACGGAGACGCCGTAGTCGTCGAGTTCGAGTCGGATCGTTTCCTCACTCACCGTCGCAGGGTAACCCCTCCGGCTGCCGGAATGCTGCCTCAGGGGCCGCTCGGGTTCCGAGGGCGCGGAGCGCGCCGCAGGTCAGGCGATGTGCGGGGAGCGGCCGGAGAAGTCGGCGGGGAGAAGCGCGGGGCGCCCTGGACATCGCACGTTGATGAGGGAAGGCGAGCTCAATCCAGGACGCCCCACGGTCGCCAAGGGGCGCGCCCCAGCGACATGATCAGGTTACCGTCCGTGCTTCGACCAAGATCAACTGGGGGCCCGTTCACTCGTTCGGAGGCATTCAGGGCGCGAGACCGGCCGCCACCGTCGCGCCCAGTTCCCAGCACGCCTCCAGCGACTCGGGGTCCGGACCGCCCAGCACGGTCAGCGGCCTGCTTCCAGCCGAGCCCGGTGGTGATCGACGCGATCGCCCGCAGTGCGCCCTCGACGCCCTCGTTGCCGTGCGCGTAGCAGCCGAACGGCCGACCGCGGGTGGCGTCCGGGCACGGTGGTGGGCGGTGCCGAAGAAGTGCTTCAGGCGCCCCGGCCCCGCCTGGTTCCGGAGCGTAGGGCGCTGAGGGCTACTCGTCTTCGTCCTCCCCCTCGTCGTCGGTCAGGATGAAGAAGTCGGTGAGGAAGCAGGCCACCTCGCCGTCGGCGGTGCGCCCGACCCAGGTCGGATAGTGCCCATCCGCGCTGCCGGAGGAGAACGCCACCAGGCATGGCCTGCCTTCGTCGTCGGTCAGCGTCGTGGCTGCGGCGTTGTCGGTCCCGGCGATCTCCGAGAACATCCGGTCGGTGAATTCGTCGTCCCGCAGCAAAGCAGTGTTCGCCGCGTCGATGAAACCACCGGTGGCGCTGTCGACCGCATAGCCGAAGAACTCGTCGTCGTCCAGTTCGGCGAGGTCTTGGCCGTCGACCAAGGCCATTTCCCACGAGACGACGGGTTCGTCCCGGATCACCAGCTTCGCCGCCGCGATTTCAGCCAGCGTGGGCCGATCTTCCGGCATGTCGTACGCGGCGACCACCAGCACCAGCGGGTACCGGCCCGGCTCCACCCGTTGGACGAATGCGTGTTCGGATCCCTCCCCCGCGCCGAGCATGGCCGGCTCGCCCGCGACGACCCGGCCGGTCGGCAGCCACAACCAGGCGTCCTGCTGCAACCGGACGGTGGCGACCATGCCGAAGGACAGGTCATGACGCGCCCCGGGAACGAAAAGTCGCTCGAAATCGGGAGCGTGGAGTGGCATGAATTCTCCTTCCGATCCGGCCGACCGCGGACGGGTCGGCGACGGGAATGATGGCGACGGCAACGGCAGCGCCGATGCAACCCGACCAGCGACGACTGCCCGCACGCGCTCGCGCGGATGCCCGAGGGGGCACAATGTTCCGAGCAGTTGGCTTCGGATTCGCAATCGATGGCCTCGTCGTGCGAAGCGAGTGCGGTGCCGACCAAGTGCGCCGGCGCTGGTGGCGCAGCGAACGAGGGCAGCCATTCCCTTGCGGATCCTGGTGAAACAGTGCCTTGACAACCCGGAATCATGTGTGAACGACATATTCCGCCTTGCGCGGCAGCATACGAAAGCGCCGTGATCATGCGCAACCGAAAATCGAGGATCGAGTCTGGTCGAGGGGAAACCCTCATTGGATCGTTGGGAACGCAGCGGTGGACTGCTTCCGGCAAGGAACGCATGTGGGCATGGAAACCGTCCGCCGCTCTCAGCAGCCCATCGATCCGACGATTCGACATTGCCCCGAACGGTGTCGATCGAAGAGTCCCGCTCCGTTGAGAGCTCGTCCCAACCCGCTGGGCAGCACGCGCACGATCGCGCTGAACACCATCCGAGCATCCGCCGTAGCGTGCCCACCGCCCTGCGGAGGCTCTCCGGTCTGCGGGATCAGCGGTCCCGCCGGCACCCATCGCTCATCAGGTCGCTCATCAGGAACCAGTCGCCGCGACAACGCGACGACCACGAATCATGATCCTGCCAGCAGACCCGACCAAGATCCTGCGACGAGCTCTCAGGGCATCAGTCCTGCCGCGACGGTTGCGCCGAGTTCCCAGCACGCTTCGAGGTCTTCTTTGCGCGGCTCTCCGGTGCTGGAGACGTTCTGGGTTGCCTTTTCCCAGCCGAGTCCGGTGGTGATGGATTCGATGCCTCGGACGGCGCCGGTGGTGTCATTGTTGCCGTGCACGTAGAGGCCGTAGGGGCGTCCGCGCGTCGAGTCCAGGCATGGGTAGTAGGCAAGATCGAAGAAGACTTTGAGCGCGCCGCTCATCATGCCGAGGTTGGCGGGTGTGCCGAGGACGTAGCCGTCCGCGTTGAGCGCGTCGGCGGGGGTGGCTTCCAGGGCGGCGCGTCGCACGACCTCGACGCCCTCGATCTCGTCCGTGGTGGCGCCCGCGACGACAGCTTCGAACATGGCTTGCAGGTTCGGCGACGGGGTGTGGTGCACGATCAGCAACCTGGGCATGGTCAACCTCCTCCCACCAGGTCCGACACCGCCTGCCGCAGCTCGGCCAGGCGGCGGTCGGCCGCCGCCTTCGCCTCGGCGAGGGTGCCGTCGACCTGCTCGACGACTTGGAAGTAGCACTTCAGCTTCGGTTCGGTCCCGGACGGCCGCACCACCAGCCGCAACCCGCCCGCGCCGGTGACCAGCAGCGCATCGGTGTCGGGCAGCAGGTCCTCGGTGCGCACCGGGGCCCGCGCCAGCGCGGTCGGCGGTTCGGCGCGCAGCCGCGCCATGATCCCGGCGATCACGGTCAGGTCGGTGACCCGCACCGAGAGCTGCCCGGTCCGGTGCACGCCGTGCTCGACGAACAGCGCGTCGAGCAGCCCGGGCAGGTCCCGCCCGGCGGCCTTCGCGGTGGCGGCGAGGTCGCAGCCCAGCACGGCGGTGGAGATGCCGTCCTTGTCGCGCACCCGGTCCGGGTCCACGCAGTGCCCGAGCGCCTCCTCGTAGGCGTAGACCAGCCCCGTCCCGTTGCCGTCGCCGGCCCGCACCAGCCACTTGAACCCGGTCAGCGTCTCGTCGAACCGGACGCCGCGGCGCTCGGCGATCGACCGCAGCATGCTCGACGACACCACCGTGGTGGCCACCAGCGGATCGGGGTGGGCGGTGCGGTCCAGGTGGGACAGCAGGTGGTCGCCGAGCAGCACGCCGGTCTCGTCCCCGCGCAGCATCCGCCACCGGCCGTCCTCGCGGACCCCGAGGGCGCACCGGTCGGCGTCCGGGTCCAGCGCGACGGCCAAGTCCGCGTCCACCTCCTCGGCCAGCTCCAGCAGCAGGTCGGTGGCCCCCGGTTCCTCCGGGTTCGGGAACTCGGCGGTGGGGAAGTCCGGGTCCGGCTCGGTCTGCGCGGCGACCAGGTGGACGTCGGCGAAACCGGCCCGCCGCAGCGCCTCCACCAGCGGTCCCGCCCCGACGCCGTGCAGCGCGGTGGCGGCGATCCGCAGCCCCGGGCCGAACCTCGTGCCGAAAGCCGGGGCAGCACCGCGACCCGCGACAGGTAGTTCTCCAGAGCGTCGTGCTGGGTGGTCCAGGACGCCGAGCGCGGCACCTCGGCCGCCGGTGGCGCCGCCGCGATGGCCGCCTCCACCTCGGTGTCGGTGGGCGAGACCAGGTGGATGCCGCCGCGCAGGTACAGCTTGTACCCGTTGTCCCGCGGCGGGTTGTGCGAGGCGGTGATCTGCACGCCCGCCACCGCGTCGAAGTCGCGCACCGCGGCGGCGAGCACCGGCGTGGGCAGCGGACCGGGCAGCACCCGGACGTCGAAACCGGCCGCCGCCAGCACCCCGGCCGCGTCGGCGGCGAACTCCGCCGAGCCGTGCCGGGCGTCCCGGCCGACCACCGCGGTGCCGCCGCCGAAGCCGTGGTCGGCGAGCCACGAGGCGACCCCGGCGGTGGTGCGCACGACGACGGCCCGGTTCATCCCGTTGGCCCCGGCGCGCACCGGGGCGCGCACCCCGGCGGTGCCGAAGCCGGGCTGCCCGGACATCCGCTCGTCGAGCTCCCGCACCGCGTCGGTCGAGCCCGCTTCGGCGTCGGCGAGCAGCGCCCGCAGCTCGTCCCGGGAGCCCGCGTCGATGTCCTGGTCGATCCACTGCCGGGTGGCCGCGGCGAGTTCGGCGCGCATCGTCACGCCCGCGCCAGCAGGTCGGCGAGCAGGCCGCCCATCCGGCTGGCCGAGGCCCGTCCGGCGTCGAGGACCTCCTGGTGGCTCAACGGTTCCCCGCTGAGCCCCGCGGCCAGGTTGGTCACCAGCGACAGCCCGAAGACCTCCATGCCCGCCGCGCGCGCGGCGATCGCCTCCAGCACCGTCGACATGCCGACGAGGTCGACGCCGAGCCCGCGCAGCATCCGGATCTCGGCCGGGGTCTCGAAGTGCGGGCCGGGCAGCCCGGCGTAGACGCCCTCGGCCAGCGTCCCGTCGACCCCCTGGGCCAGCGCGCGCAGGCGCGGCGAGTACAGGTCGGTGAGGTCGACGAAGTTCGCGCCGACCAGCGGGGAACGCGCGGTGAGGTTGACGTGGTCGCTGATCAGCACCGGCTGGCCGACCTCGAGGCCCTCGCGGAGCCCGCCCGCGGCGTTGGTCAGCACCGCGGTCCGGCACCCGGCTGCCGCGGCGGTGCGCATCGCGTGCGCGACCGCGTTCTCGCCGCGCGCCTCGTAGAGGTGGGTGCGGCCGAGGAACACCAGCACGCGCCGGTCGCCGAGCGGGACCGACCAGATCCGGCCGCTGTGCCCGACGGCGCTGGGCGGCACGAATCCGGGCAGCTCGGCCATGCCCACTTCGGCGGCCGGGCTGCCGATCTCCTCGGCGGCGGGCTGCCATCCGGAGCCGAGCACGACGGCGATGTCGTGCCGTTCGGCACCGGTGGTCTCGGCGATCCGGGCGGCGGCGGTGTCCGCGGCGGCGAACGGGTCGGGCGTAGTCGAAGACGTCACGGCCGCGCAGCTTAGTGCGTGATCGAGGTTCGCGTGGCGGTCCGAGTCGGCGGACGGGGGAGCGGCCGGTGCGGTGCTCAGCCCATCGGGCGGAAGTCGGGCAGCACCGCGGCCAGCAGGGACTCGGCCCGCTCCTGCAGTTCCGGCGGGGTCGTCACCCGCAGCGCCCACAGGTCGTCCCCGTGGCGCACCAGCCGCATCGCCGTCGTCCGCTCGAACCCGTCCGCCGGCGAGCCGTACCGGTACACCACCGTGTCGTAGGGGTTCGCGGGCATCCGCGGCACCTCGAACGAATCCCCCGGGACAGCCCGGGAAGCTCCTCGAAGTAGTCCTCGGCGGTGTGCCCGGCGGCGAACAGGCCGCCGAAGCGCTGCACGGACATCTCGGTGCGCCCGTCGGGCGAGACGAGGGAGACCCGCTTGCTGTTGACGAGTTCGAGCCGTTCGGAGTGGAAGGTGGTCCAGCCGGCCGGGGCCATCACGACGAACTCGCCGCGGCCGTCGTCCCCGGTGTGGTCGGTGTCGTCGGTGTAGGGCGCCAGCGCGGGCAGCGAAACCCCGGCCGCCGCCGGGCCGCCGCTGCGCTCGGCGGGCAGCAGCGGTGCGCCCGCGGCGAGCCGGGTGCCCGCGAACCCGGCGACCGCGGCCGCGCCGAACAGCACCAGCGCGGCGAGCACCAGCGCCGCGGTTCGCCACCGGGACCGGTCAGGCCGGGCGTCGCGCAGCTCGAACGGCAGCGCGCCCGGATCGGCGGCGAGCGGCTCGGCGGCCAGGGGTTCGTTGGCGAGCGGTTCGGCGGCCAGGGGCGCGCCGTCGGCCGTGGACTGCCGGTCGGGCTCGGGCGCGGGGCGGCGCACCCGCACCGTGGGGGCGTCCGGGTCGAGCAGCATCGCCAGCGGGCGCGAACCGTGTTCCGGCAACAGGTGCTGGATCCGCTTGCGCACCTCGGTCAGCGACATCCGGGCCACGGGCTCCTTGACCATCAGCCCGGCGATCACCTCGCCGATCGGACCGCTGCGCTCGGCGTCCGGCACGGGCCCGCGGACCACCTCGGTGATGGTGTCCAGCGGGTTGTCGTCGACGTCGTAGGGCGCCCGGCCCGCCGCGGCGGCGAACAGGGTGGCGCCCAACCCCCACAGGTCGGCGGCGGTGGTGACCGGTTCGCCCGCGGCGATCTCGGGGGCGATGAACGCCGGGGTGCCGAGCAGGATGCCGGTGGCGGTGATGGTGTGCTCGGAGATGTCCCGCGAGATGCCGAAGTCGCTGAGCTTGATCCGGCCGTCGTCGCCGATGAGCACGTTTCCGGGCTTGACATCGCGGTGCACGATCCCGGCGCGGTGCGCGGCTTCCAGGGCCGCCGCGACGCCGTCGACGATGACCGCGAGCTCGTGGTCCTCCAGCGCGCCGTGCTCGGTCAGGACGGTGGCCAGGCTCTGCGACGGCACGAGTTCCATGACGACGAACGGCTCGCCGTCCTCGCGGGCCACGTCGTAGAGGGTCACGACGTTGGGGTGGGTGAGCACCGCGATGGCCCGGGCCTCGCGCAGCGCGCGCTCGCGGAGCTCGGCGGCCTGGGCCTCGGGCATCCCGGGGCCAGCCGGATCTCCTTGACCGCGACCGGCCTGCGCAGCAGTTCGTCCACTCCGGACCAGACGGTGCCCATCGCGCCGCCGCCGAGGCGGGTTTCCAGGCGGTACCGGTCCGCGATCAGCCGTTCGGAGCCGTGGTCGTTGTCGGGGGCGTCGGTGGGCACGTCCCCATTGTCCACTGCCGATCGATCCGGTAGGGGTGGAACCGGCGAGTCGTCCCCCGCGATCCCCGGTACGGGCACGTGCGGTCGCGACGTGATCACTCAGCGTTGCACAACGGTGTTACCAATAGTGAAGTTCTTCACGGGATCGATTTTTCCGGCGACCGCGTTCCCGATGGCAAGGTCATTCCGCCGCAACGACATTCGCCGTCGACGTCCGCGTCGCGCACTCCCGGCGCGTTGATGCACTGCTGTGCATAAGTGCCGCCTTTCGGATAAGTTGGGCACCGATCGGGCCTCGCCGGATGACCAGGACCGGGCCTTCCTCGGTCGGCATTCGCGCGGCGATCGCGGTATCGGACGCGTGCGTCACGGTGCGCCTGCGGTGGCGGTGACGAACAATCTTGGTGGTTGGGATCGGTGGGGCCGCCGATCGCTGGTGGTGATCGTCGCGCACCGCAGCGGTCGACCGGGTGCGGGTGTCCCGCCGGACGCAGCAGGACACAGCGGATCCACGTCCAACCGGCGTCGAGGAGGTGCTCTTGCTCGCGTTCGTCATCGCGCACCTTCTGGTGGCCTTGGCGCTCCCGATCATCGCCAGGCGAAGCACGCGTGCCGCGTTCCTGATCGCGGCCGTGCCCCCCGCCGCGGCCCTGGCCTGGGTGCTGAGCAAAGCAGGTCCGGTGCTCGACGGGCAACCCGTGACGCAGGTCGTGGAGTGGGCCCCGCTGCTCGGGCTGGGCTTCGCCTTCCGGCTCGACGCGCTCGCCCTGCTGATCACCATCCTGGTCTCCGGGATCGGCGTGGTCGTCCTGCTGTACTCCGACTACTACTTCAGCCGGGGCAGCGGTGACGCGCGGCGCTCCGCACCGCTGCTGCTCGCCTTCGCCGGCGCGATGCTCGGGCTGGTGCTGGCCGACGACCTGATCACCGTCTACATCTTCTGGGAGCTCACCACCGTCTGCTCCTTCCTGCTGGTCGGGCAGGCCGGGATCAGCCGGGAGTCCCGCCGCTCGGCCCTGCAAGCGCTGATGATCACCATCCTGGGCGGCCTGGTCATGCTGCTCGGTTTCGTGGTGCTCGGCGAGACGGCGGGCACCTACCGGATCTCCGAGCTGCTGGCCGACCCGCCGGGCGGAGCCGCCGTCGGCGTGGCCGCGGTGCTGGTGCTGATCGGCGCGTTCACCAAGTCCGCGCAGATCCCGTTCCACAACTGGCTGCCCGCCGCGATGGTGGCGCCGACGCCGATCAGCGCCTACCTGCACGCGGCGTCGATGGTCAAGGCCGGGGTGTTCCTGATCGCGCGGCTCGGCCCGGTGTTCGTCGGCCTCCAGCAGTGGTGGATCACCGCCGTGGTGGTCGGCCTGGTCACGATGGTCGTCGGCGGCTGGCGGGCGCTGCACGAGCACGACCTCAAGAAGCTGCTGGCCTACGGCACCATCAGCCAGCTCGGTTTCCTGACGGTGCTGTTCGGCGCGGGCACCCACACCGCCGCGATGGCGGGGGCCACGATGCTGCTCGCGCACGGCTTCTTCAAGGCCACGCTGTTCCTGGTCGTCGGCATCGTCGACCACGAGACCGGGACCCGCGACATCCGGGAGCTCTCCGGGCTCGGCCGCCGGCTGCCGGTGCTGGCCGTGATCGCCGGTCTCGCCGCCGCCTCGATGGCGGGCATCCCGCCGCTGCTCGGCTTCATCGGCAAGGAGGCCGCGTTCGAGGCCTTCCTGCACGGCGGCACCGGGGACCTGCTCGTCGACCTGTTCCTGGTGGTCGGCTCGGTGTTCACGATGGCCTACAGCGTCCGGTTCCTGTGGGGCGCGTTCGCCGCCAAGAAGGACCGGCCGGACACCGAGGCCGAGCCCCCCGGACCGCTCGGGCTGCTGCCCGCCGCGCTGCCGTCGCTGGCCGGGCTGGTGTTCGGCCTGGCCTACCCGCTGGTGGACGAGCTGGCCGCGGCCTACGCCGACGGCGCCTTCCCGCCCGGCCCCCACCCCTACCACCTGGCGCTGTGGCACGGCCTGAGCCCGCCGCTGCTGCTGTCGGCGATCGCCGTCGCGGGCGGTGTCGCGCTGGCCTACGGCTCCGCCCGGGTCACCGAGTTCCGCCAGCGGCTGCCGCGACCGCTGGACGCCCAGCGCGGCTACGAGCGGATCATGGCCCTGTTGGAGCGCGTCGCGGTCGGCGTCACCGGCCGCACGCAGGTCGGTTCGCTGCCCACCTACATCGGGATCATCCTGATCACGGTGCTGGTGGTGCCCGGCTCGGCGCTGCTGCTCGGCACCGCGATGCCGGGCGACTTGCGGGCCTACGACAACCTGCTGCAGGTCCCGCTGGCGGTCGTGGTGATCGTCGCGGCCATCGCAGCGGTGATGTCCCGGCGGCGGCTGACCGCGGTGCTGATGGTCGGCGTGGTCGGGTACGGCATCGGCGGCCTGTTCATCGTGGACGGCGGGCCCGACCTGGCGCTGGCGCAGTTCCTCGTCGAGACGCTGACCGTGGTGGCGTTCGTGTTCGTGCTGCGCAGGCTGCCGGTGCGGTTCAACCAGCACGACACCCGGGCCTTCCGCATCCCCAAGATGATCCTGGCCGGCGCCGCCGGGGTGTTCATCTCGGTGGCCGGGCTGGTCTTCAGCGGGGCGCGGCACGCGCCGCCGACCGCGAGCCAGGAGTACATCGCCAACGCCGAGTACGGCGCCGGGGCGACCAACGTGGTCAACGCGATCATCGTCGACTTCCGCGCCTTCGACACCGTCGGCGAGATCTCGGTGCTCGCGGTGACCGCCACCGGCGTGGCCAGCCTGATCCTCGCCTCCCGGCACGAGCGCAGGCGCCGCAGCACCCGGACCGCGAAACCTCCCGAACCGGCCCAGCAGCAGGAGCCCGCCGAACAGCAGGAGCCCAGCGAACAGCAGGAGCCCGGCGAACAGCAGGAGGAGGTGCGCGAATGAGAGGCACGACGCCGACCCCCAAGTCGTGGACGACCTGGGACAACCCGGCCGAGCGGTGGCTGCTCTCGGGCTTCCCGAGGGAAGCCAAGGAACGCACCGTGCTGCTGGAGCTCGCGGCCCGCATCCTGTTCCCGACGGTGCTGGTGCTGTCGATCTACCTGCTGTTCGCCGGGCACGACCGGGCGGGCGGCGGCTTCAGCGGCGGTCTGGTCGCCGGGCAGGCGTTCGTGCTGCGCTACCTCGCCGGTGGCCGGATGGACGACAGCGCCGTGGTGTCGATGCGCCCGCCGGTGCTCATCGGCATGGGCCTCACGCTGGCCGTGGCCACCGCGTTCCTGCCGCTGCTGTTCGGCGGCGAGCTGCTGGAGAGCGCGATCTACAAGTTCGGCGTCCCGCTGCTCGGCGAGATCAAGTTCGTCACCAGCCTGGTGCTCGACGCGGGCGTGTACCTGCTGATCGTCGGCGTGGTGCTGGACCTGCTGCGCACCCTCGGCTCCGGCATCGAAGCCGATGCCGCCGCCGACGAGAGGGGGCAGCGGTGACCACCATCAACCTGACGATGGCGCTGGTGCTCGCCGTGCTGTACTCGGTCGGCTTCTACCTGCTGATGCAGCGCTCGCTGATGCGGATCCTGCTCGGCACGGTGATCCTCGGGCACGCGTCGAACCTGCTGCTCCAGGTGGCGGGCGGTCCCCCGGGCGGGCGCCGATGCTCGGCGAAGCCCGGCCGGAGGACATGACCGATCCGCTGCCGCAGGCGATGGCCCTGACCGCCATCGTCATCACCTTCGCGCTGACCACCTTCCTGCTCGCGCTGGCCTACCGGTCCTGGTCGTTGCTCGGCGACGACGAGGTCCGCGACGACGTGGAGGACCGGCGGATCCAGCGGCTGGAACGCCAGCTCGCCGAGTCCGAGGAAGACGCGGAGGAAGAATTCGGGAAGGAGGCGACGCAGTGACGGTCCTGGTGGCCCTGCCCGTGCTGCTTCCGCTGGCCGCTGCCGGACTCTCGCTGGCGCTCGGGCGCTTCGCCGACGTGCAACGCGTCCTCGGGCTCGTCGTGCTCGGCGCGATCATCGCCGACGCCTTCGCGCTGCTCTACATCGCGGACACGCAAGGCCCGGTCGTCCTGCAGATGGGCGGCTGGCCCGCGCCGTTCGGCATCACGCTGGTGGCCGACCGGCTCTCCGCGCTGCTGCTGGTGGTCTCCTCGGTGGTGACCTTCGCGGTGCTGATCTACTCCGTCGGCCAGCGCATCACCGACTACGGGCGGGAGCGGTCCAGCACCACGTTCCACCCGATGTACCTGATGCTGTGCGCCGGGGTGTCGCTGGCCTACCTGTCGGGCGACCTGTTCAACCTGTTCGTCGCCTTCGAGATCATGCTCAGCTCGTCCTACGTGCTGATCACCCGGCGGACCACCTCCAGCCGGATCCGCGCGGGCATGACCTACGTGATCGTCAGCCTCGCCTCCTCGCTGCTGTTCATCACGATGATCGCGCTGGTCTACGCCTCGACCGGCACGGTCAACCTGGCCGACCTCGGCCAGCGGGTCGCGGAGCTGCCGGATGGCCTGCAGAACGCGCTGGCGCTGCTGGTGGTCATCGTCTTCGGGGTGAAGGCGGCGATGGTGCCGCTGCACTTCTGGCTGCCGGACAGCTACCCCACCGCCCCCGCGCCGGTCACCGCGGTGTTCGCGGGCCTGCTCACCAAGGTCGGCATCTACGCGCTGATCCGCACCCAGACCCTCGTGTTCAGCCACGACGAGAGCTGGAACCTGATGCTGTTCCTCTCGCTGATCACGATGGTCGTCGGGGCGCTCGGCGCGCTGGCCCAGAACGACCTCAACCGGTTGTTGTCGTTCCTGCTGGTCAGCCACATCGGGTACATGCTCTTCGGGCTCGGCGTCTACGACGTCGTCGGACTCACCGGGGTCATCCTCTACGTGGTCCACCACATCACCGTGCAGGCGACGTTGTTCCTGGTCAGCGGTCTGGTCACGCGGCACACCGGTACCGTCGCGCTGACCCGGATGGGTGGTCTGGCGCGGGCCGCGCCGATGATCGCCGTGCTGTTCGCGCTGCCCGCGCTGAGCTTGGCCGGGGTGCCGCCGTTCTCCGGGTTCGTCGCCAAGCTGGCGCTGCTGCAGTCCGGCGTCGGGGCCGGGACCTGGACCGCCTACGTGGTGACCGGGGTGCTGGTGGTGACCAGCCTGCTCACCGTCTACGCGATGGCGCGGGTGTGGACCCGCGCGTTCTGGGGCCAGATCAAGGCGCCGGAGGAGGACCCCGACCCCACCGACGAGCTGGTGGTGGGCACCGGGACGTCCAACCGGACGATGGTGATCGCCACCGGTGTGCTGGCCGCGGCCAGCGTGGTGATCGCGCTGGTCGCCGGTCCGCTGGCCGACGTCAGCGGCCGGGCCGCGGAGGACCTGGTGCACGGCGAGACCTACCGCACCGCGGTGCTGGGGGTGAGACCGGTGGGTGAGCGGGTCGTCGGCCGGGGCAAGCGGCTGGTGCAGCGGTTCCCGCTGGTCATCTGGCTGACCCTGGTCTGGGTGATGCTCTGGGGCACCTACGACCTCGGCACGCTGTTCTTCGGCATCGTGGTGGCGGTGTTCGTCTCCGGCATGTTCCCGGTGCCGCCGATCAACACCAACATCGCGCCGCGTCCGATCCGGCTGCTCAGCGTGGTGCTGTACCTGGCGTGGGACCTGGTGATCTCCACGGTGCGGGTGGCCTGGCAGGCGCTCCGCTACGGGCGCCGCGCCACGGCGGGCATCGTGGCGGTGCGCTTGGTGACCGACTCCGACCACATCATCGCGATGGTGGCGCAGGCGGTGTCGCTGGCGCCCGGCAACGCGGTGGTGCAGATCGACCGGGCGAACCGGGTGTTCTACGTCTACTCGCTGGGCCTGCGCTCGGCGGAGGAGGCCGAATCGGTGCGCCGCGAGGTCCGGTACCTGGAGGACAAGATCGTCCGCGCGGTCGGCTCGGACGCCGATGTGGCGGGCATCGACGCGGCCGGGAAGGAGGGATGACGTGGACTGGGTCTTCATCATCACGCTCGGCCTGCTGAGCGCGGCCGGTCTGCTGGTGATCGTCCGGCTGCTGCGCGGGCGCACCACGCTGGACCGGGTCGTCGCGTTGGACGTGTTCGTCACCCTGGTCATCGCGGCCACCGGTGTCGGCATGGCGTGGCAGCTCGAAGCCTTCAACATCGCGCTGCTGGCCGCGTTCGCGCTGCTGGTCTTCATCGGCACGGTGAGCGTGGCGCGGCTGATCGAGAAGAAGGAGCCCTACCGATGAGCTGGGTGGACGTGTTCTCCGCGGTGTGCCTGATCACCGGCGCGGTGTCCTGCCTGCTCGGTGCGATCGGGCTGCTGCGGTTCCCGGACGTCACCTCGCGGCTGCAGGCCGCGACGAAGCCGCAGACGCTCGGGCTGATCCTCATCCTGATCGGCGTCGCGGTGCGGCTGGACATGATCTACGCCTCGGGCCTGATCCTGGTCGGCCTGTTCCAGATGCTCACCGCACCGATCATGGCGCAGCTCGTCGGCCGGGCGGCGTACCGGGCCGACAGCATCGACCGGGAAACGCTGGTCGTCGACGAGCTGGGCGACCACATCGAGCGGGAGGAACGCACCGAGCGGCCCTGATCGCCGACGTTGCGACGTTCCGGCACAAGTCGACCACGGCTGGTCACAGCGCTCGACGGATATGATCAAATGAACCTGGACGGGTTACCACGGAAGCGTGGCACGACGACCGGTGCGCCGGTCGGCTCGGAAGGGTGGGAGCGATCATGGGGCGGACCGGCCGCGTGCTCGCGGGGCTCGTGATGGCGCTGGCGCTGGTGTGCGCCCCGGCGACGGCGATGGCCGCCGTGTCCGATGTCGCGGTGCCCGATGTCGCGATGCCCGGGGTCGCGGTGCTCGCCCAGGCGCCCCCTCCGGAGCCGCCACCGGCCGAACCCGCCCCCGATCAGCAGGGGCCGGGCCAGCAGGGCCCGGGCCAGAACACCGCGATCGGCATCGCCGGGCTGGTGCTCATCGCGGCGGTGCTGCTCAGCCGGAAGGCGCGCAAGAAGCCGGTGTGGTTCGTGGCCATCAAGAAGAAGTAGCGGATCTGCGCTCCGAGGTCGTTCCGCACGAATTTCGCGCGATGGACTAGACCTGGAGCCGAACCTGTGGGATTTTCACAACTGAACGTGCCTCGGCGCTGCCCGGTAACCGCGGCGGCATCGACGCACGAGGGCGTGCGCGCCCCCACTGACGTGGACCGGCACCGGGAAGCCCCCCGACCGGTGCCGGTCCACACCCTCCTGGTGAGCGGTTCGTCCCATAGTCCCGGCTGAACCGGTCGGCCGTTCGCCGCAGCGGTGCTACCGGCGGGCTCTGCGCCCGCCGGAGGCGGCCGCGGCGCGGCCGGGCGTGGTGCAGGATGGGCGAGACATGAGTACCGCCGAACACCAGCCCCCCGAGCACCAGCATCCCGGGAACGACGTCCGCGCCACCTGCCGCGCGGCGGTGCACCGCCACGGGGCCGAGCTGGTCGGGCTCTCCCGGCGGTTGCACGCCGATCCGGAGCTGTCCTTCGCCGAGCACCGCGCCGCCGACCGGGTCGCCGGGCTGCTCGCCGAACACGGCTTCCGCGTCGAACGACCGGTAGCGGAGCTGGACACCGCCCTGATCGGCGAGTGCGGCAGCGGGGAGCTGGTCGTCGCGATCTGCGCCGAGTACGACGCCCTCCCGGAGGTCGGCCACGCCTGCGGGCACAACGTGATCGCCGCCGCCGGGGTCGGCGCCGCGCTCGCGCTGGCCCCCGTGGCCGACGAGCTCGGCATCACCGTCCGGCTCTGCGGCACTCCCGCCGAGGAGCTCGGCGGCGGCAAGGTCCACATGCTGGAGCGCGGCGTCTTCGACGACGTCGCCTGCGCGCTGATGGTCCACCCCGGACCCGAGGACATCTGCGTGCCGTCCTCGCTGGCCATCTCCGACGTCGAGGTCCGCTACACCGGACGGTCGGCGCACGCCGCGTCGGCACCGGAGCTCGGCCGCAACGCCGCCGACGCGCTCACCGTGGCCCAGGTGGCCATCGGGCTGCTCCGGCAGCACTTCGAACCGCGGCAGATGGCGCACGGTATCGTGACGTCGGGAGGCGCGGCCCCGAACATCGTTCCCGACCGCACCTCAGCGGTGTACAACCTCCGCGCCGCCGAATCGCGCTCGTTGCAGCGCTTGGAGAACCGCATTCGAGCCTGCTTCGAAGCGGGAGCGACGGCGACCGGCTGCGCGCACGAGATCGTGCGGCTGTCCCCGGTGTACGCGGAGCTGAGCCCCGACGCGTGGCTGTCGGCGGCCTACCGGAGCGCGATCACCGAGCTCGGGCGCGAACCGCTCGACGAGGACGCCGAACGCGGCCGGATCATCGGCAGCACCGACATGGGCAACCTGACCCGGGAGCTGCCCGCGATCCACCCGATGATCGCGATCGACTGCGGCGACGCGGTCAACCACCAGGCGGAGTTCGCCGCCGCCTGCGCGAGTCCCTCGGCGGACCGCGCGGTGCTGGACGGGGCGGTGGCCCTGGCCTGGACGGTGGTCGCCGCGGCGGGTGACCCGGAGCAGCGGGCACGGCTGCTCGCGGCCCTGCGCGACCGCACCGGGCGGCGCACCTCGGGTGCCGACCGCCCGGGACCGGGAGCGGCGGTTCCCGGAATTCCTGCAGAGTGTGACGCGACCGGCGACGTGGCGTGAGCGGACCGAACGCTCGCGAACGCCGACCGGGAGCGGGTGGCCCACCGGTCCGCAGGTGCGGCCGCCCGCGGAGAACTGGAGGCGTGGCGTGACCGTTGTGGATTCTCGTGGCCCTGACCCAGGCAATTCGCGGGGCGGACGGTCGTCGGGGGGCGACGGTCCGGCCGGTGCGCTGCTCGCGGAGCTCCCCGGCGCGGACGCCCTCGAGGATCCCGGCGCCGGCCGCGGTCCCTCCTGGCTGGACGGCTGGCTGGCCGACGGGGCCGCGCGGGTGGTCGCCTGGCGCCGCCGCCTGCACCGCTACCCGGAGCTGTCCCGCGCCGAGCACCGCACCACCGCCTTCCTCACCGACGTGCTCACCGATCTGGGCCTGCGCCCACGCGCGCTGCCCACCGGGACCGGCCTGGTCTGCGACATCGGCCCCGGCGGCGGGCGCACCGTGGCGCTGCGCGCCGACATCGACGCGCTACCGCTGAGCGAGAACACCGGCCTGCCGTACTCCTCGACCGTGGACGGCGTCGCGCACGCCTGCGGCCACGACGCGCACACCGCGGTCCTGCTCGGCGTGGCCGCCGCGCTGGCCCAGGCGCCAGCGCTGCCCGGCCGGGTCCGGCTGGTGTTCCAGCCCGCCGAGGAGGTGATGCCGGGCGGGGCGCTGGACGTGCTGGCCAGCGGTGTGCTCGACGGCGTCGACCGGATCTTCGGGCTGCACTGCGATCCGCGCCTGCCGGTCGGCCAGGTGGGCACCCGGGTCGGGCCGATCACCTCCGCCGCCGACCTGCTGGAGGTCCGGTTCAACTCCCCGGGCGGGCACACCTCCCGCCCGCACCTCACCGGCGACCTGGTGCACGCGATGGGCACCGTGATCACCGGGTTGCCCACGCTGCTGTCCCGGCGGATCGATCCGCGCACCGGCACGGTGCTGACCTGGGGCGCGGTGCACGCGGGCGAGGCGCCCAACGCGATCCCGCAGGACGGCGCGCTGACCGGGACGCTGCGCACGGCCGACCGGGACACCTGGGCGAACCTGGACCCGCTGGTGCACGAGCTGGTGGACGCGCTGCTGGCGCCGCTGGGCGTGGGCTTCGACCTGAAGCACCGGCGCGGCGTGCCGCCGGTGGTCAACGACCCGGAGAGCACCGAGCTGTTCCGGGCCGGGATCAGCGGCGGGGTCGGGGAGTCGGCGCTGGCGGGCACCCCGCAGTCCTCGGGCGGCGAGGACTTCGGCTGGTACCTGGAGCACATCCCCGGCTCGTTCGCCCGGCTCGGCGTGCACTCCGGGTCGGGCCGGGTGCGGGACCTGCACCAGCCGACCTTCGCGCTCGACGAGCGGGCGCTGCTGGTCGGCGTCCGGGTGATGGTCCGCACCGCGCTGCTCGCCCTGGAGCGCTGACTCACCGGATCGGGTGGCATCCGGCGGCGGGTGGATCAGCGCGGGGAGCCGGGCCCTCTTCACGGGCATGACGAACGAACTCGCGATGAACGGATCGCCGTTGCCGCCCGGGGCGCCGGATCCCCCGCCGCGGCTGCCCCCGGGCAGGCACGGCGCGGTGCTCCGCAGCGCCGCCGTGGCCGCCTTGGGCGTGGACGAGGTGCTGGCCGGGCTCGACGACGGCCGCTGGGTGGAGCTCTGGAAGGGCGTGCTGGTCCCCGCGGAACGGGTCGACGCCCCGATCACCCGCGGTTCCGCCGCGCTGCTGCGGGCCGGGCCGGAGGCGGTCCTGTCCGGTCTGACCGCGCTGGCGGCGCACGGCTGCGCCCCACCGGGCCGCGTGGTACACCTGACGCTGCCGTACGGGCACGACCTGCGCCGGGGGAAGGACCTCGTCCTGCACCACCGCGCGATCCGGGAGACCGAGGTGGTCGAGCTCGACGGCCTGCGCGTCGAGGCGCTCGACGTCGCGCTCGCCGAGCAGTTGTGCCGCGGCCCCGGACGGCTGGTGCTCGACTGCCTGGAGCGGGCGATGCGCGAGGTCGGCGCCTCCGCCGAGCGGTTCCGCGAGTCGGTGCGGCACCGGCTGAACCGGCGCAACGACCGCCGCGGCACCCGCCGGGCGCTGGAGCTGCTGGACCTGGCGTGGACCGCGCCTCCGGTGCTGGTCCAAGGCCCGATTGCCGGGGCGGGTGCCCGGTGAGCGCGCGGGTGCGGTCAGCGGGCCGGCCGGAACCACCCCGCCGCGCGGGCGGTCTCGCGGGCGGCGACGAAGCGCTCGTAGGCGTCGTCGTGGGCGGCGCGGTCGGCGCTGGGCAGCACCGCCTCCGAGGTGCTCAGCAGCTCGGACGCGACCTCGGGGAGGCTGCGGTCCGCCAGCAGCGCCCGCGCCGTCAGGGCGGCGCCGCGGGCACCGGCCTGCGCGTCGGCGGTGCGCACCACGGGCAGCCCGGTGACGTCGGCGATCACCTGCCGCCAGAGCCGGTTCGCCGAGCCGCCGCCGGTCAACCGCAGCTCGGCGGGTTCGGTGGGGGCGGCGGCGAGGCAGTCGCGGATCACCAGCGCCAGTCCTTCCAGGCAGGCGAGGGCGATCTCGGCCGGACCGTGTTCGAGGCTCAACCCGTGCAGGCCGCCCCGCGCGTTCGGGTCGTTGAACGGCGCGCGCTCGCCACCGGGCGAGAGGTACGGCAGCAGCAGCACTCCGCGGCTGCCCGACGTCGCCTGCTCGGCGAGCCCGGTCAGGTCCGCGGGGCCGGCCAGGCCGAGCAACCGGCAGGTCCACTCCACCACCTCGGTGCCCGCCAGCGTGGCGGTGGCCAGCATCCAGCGGCCCGGCATGGGCGTGCGCACCGACATCCCGACCGGCTCCCGGTCCAGCAGCGGGTCCTCGCCGAGCACCTCGGTGCACAGCGTGGTGCCGAGGATCGTGCAGGCCCGGCCGGGTTCGGTCACCCCGGCGCCCAGCGCGGTGGAGACGATGTCGTAGGCCGCGAGCACCACCGGCGTCCCCGCGCGCAGCCCGACCCGCTCGGCGGCGGTCCGGGTCAGCGGCGCCACCCGGTCCGCTCCGTCGGCGACCTCGGGCAGCAGCCGGCGGGCCGGCTCCAGCCCGGTGGCGGCCAGGACGGCGTCGGAGTACTCGCCGCTGCGGGCGTCCAGGAACGGGTTCGAGGCTTCCGAGACGTCCCAGGCGAGACGTCCGGTCAGTTGGTGGAAGAGCCAGCCCCCGCAGCTCAGCAGCCGTTCGGAGGCGGCGATCCGGTCGGGGTTGTGCGCGGCGAGCCAGCGGAGCTGGGCGTGCGGCAGACCGGCGAACCCGACCGAGCCGTTGATCCGGAACAGCGCGTCGAGCACCCCGTCGGCCGCCCACCGCTCGGCGATGTCCGCGGCGCGGGCGTCGTTCCACAGCACCGCCGGTCCGGTCGGCCGTCCCTCGCCGTCGACGAGCCAGCACCCGTCGCCCTGCGCGGTGATCGCCACCGCGCCCACTTCGTCGTCGAGCCGGGTGACGAGGTCGGCCACGGTGGTCGCCACGGCGTCCCAGACCTCGTCCATGTCCTGCTCGGCGCGGCCCGGGAGCGGGTGGTCGACCTTGGTCGGCCGGCGCGTCGCGGCGAGCTCCGCACCGTCCTCGGCGTAGGCGACGCTCTTGACCACCGAGGTGCCCGCGTCGATCCCGATGGTGATCACGACCGATCCTCCTTGTCCGGACGCCGACCCCCTCGGCGCGCTGCCGATATCACAGCATTCGCTGTTAATAATTTCAAGAATAGTGTTATGTTGGCGGCGAGATGTGACATCCGGGCTCGGGAACCGGGCTCCGACCGAAAGGACGCACCGTGGTGGCGCACCCCCACGCGGCCGAGCCGATCGAGCTCGTGCTGCTCGACGTCGGCGGGCCGATCTACGACGACGCGGCCTACCGGGACGCGCTCCTGCGGGCGGTCCGGGAGCTCGCCGCCGAGGACGGGCGCCCCGCCGTCGAGGAGGCTGAGTTCCGGCGGGTCTACGACGAGCGCAGGCAGGCCCAGGGCGGTTCGCTGCGCACGGCGGTGGCCGAGCGGTTCCTCACCGCGGCCGACCGGCAGCGGCTGTCCGACCGGGCCGAGGGCTACTGGGAATACCCGGCCTCGGCCCTGCACGCCGACGTGCTGCCCGCGCTGCGCGAGCTGGCCGAGCGCTACACCCTGGCCGTCGTGGCCAACCAGCGGGCGGTGGTGGTCGAGGCGCTGCGCCGCGACGGCGTCGCCGAGCACATCGACATCTGGGCGATCTCGGAGGTCGTCGGGGCGGAGAAGCCCGCGCCCGCCATCTTCGAGCACGCGCTGCGCGAGGCCGGGGTCGACCCGGGCCGCGCCGTGCACGTCGGCAACCGGCTCGACACCGACGTGCGGGGCGCGCAGCGGGTCGGGCTGCGCACGGTGTGGGTGCTGCGCGGCGAAGCACCGCCGGAACCCACCGCCGAGCAGCTCGCCGAACCCGACGCGGCGATCCGCACGCTCACCGAGCTGCCCGCCGCGCTGGCCCGCCTGCGGGGCGAGGGCTGATGGGCGAGCTGGTGGCCGGGGTGGACGTCGCCACCGCGAACGTCCGGGTGCAGGTGCACGATCCGGCGGGTCAGGTCGTGGCGGCGGCCTCCCGCCCGCTGCCGCGGCCGGAGCACCCCGCGCCGGGATGGTCCGAGCAGGACGCCACGGCCTGGTGGCCCGCCGTCCGGGACTGCCTGGCCGAGTGCACCACCGCCCTCGGCGACCGCAGCACCGAGATCGCCGCGCTGGCGGTGTCCGCGACGTCCGGGACGGTCGTGCTCGTCGACGAGGCGGGCGAACCGGTGGGTCCCGCGCTGATGTACGACGACCGCCGAGCGGCCGACGAGGCGCGGACCGCGGCCGAGGTCGGCGCCGAGCGGTGGCGGCGCACCGGGATCACCCCGTCCGCCGGGTCCGGGCTGGCCCGGATCGGTCGGCTGGCCCGGGAGCTGCCCGCGGGCGCGGTGCGGATCTGCCACACGCCCGAGCTGATCGGCCGGCGGCTCGTGGGCCACCCGGTCGCCGCCGACACCAGCCACGCGCTCAAGAGCGGCTACGACGCGGTGACCGGGGAGTGGGCCGGTGAGGTCTTCGAGGCCCTCGGCGTCCCGACGACCCTGCTGCCGCAGGTGGTCCGGCCGACCGCGCCGCTGGGCGAGGTCGACGCGGTCGCGGCCGAGGGCACCGGGCTCCCGGTGGGGTGCCAGGTGCGCGCCGGGATGACCGACGGGTGCGCGGGCCAGCTCGCCTGCGGTGCGGTCGACGTCGGCCAGTTCGTCACGGTGATCGGCACGACGCTGGTCCTCAAGGGCGTGTCCGAGCACCTGGTGCACGATCCGACCGGTGCGGTGTACAGCCACCTGCACCCGGACGGCGCCTGGCTGCCCGGCGGCGCGGCCAACGTCGGCGGTTCGGCGCTGGCGGACGTGCCCGCCGACGAGCTCGCCGAGCTGGACGAGGCCGCGCTGCGCCGCGGCCCGTCCGGTGCGGTCGGCTACCCGCTGCGCGGCGAGGGGGAGCGGTTCCCGTTCCTCGCGCCGCAGGCGAGGGCCTTCGTGCTCGGCGAACCGGTGGACCGGGTCGACGCGCACCGGTCCCGCCTCGAAGGCGTCGCCTTCTGCGAGCGCCTCGCCGTGGAGCGCCTCGGCGGGCTCGGGGCCCCGGCGGCCGGACCGATCCGCACCGCGGGCGGTGGCGCGCGCAGCTTCGCGTGGTCCGTGGTCCGGGCGTCGGTGCTGGACCGCCCGGTGCTGCGCGTGCGAGAGGCGGGCACCGCGCTGGGCGCTGCGCTGCTGGCCGCCAGCGGGACGATCCACCCCGATCTGAGCGCGGCGGCCGCCGCGATGGCCCCGGTGGGCGAGCTCGTCGAGCCGGAGCCCGCGGCGGTGGGTGCGCTCGACGCGAACTACCGGCGGTTCGTCGCGGAGCTCACCGAGCGCGGCTGGCTCTGAGCCGGTCCCGGAACCGCCCGCCAGGCCCGCGCCGCTCAGCCCGCGGCGACCTCGATCCTGACCCCTTCGTCCCGCAGGCGCCCGACGGTCCCGGCGTCGGTGCCGGCATCGACCACCACCACGTCGAAGGCGGTGAGCGGGGCCAGTTCGTGCACCGCACGCCGGTCGAACTTCGTGCGGTCGAGCAGCAGCACCTTCTTCGCCGTGGTCTCCATCAGCGCCCGCTTGACCTGGATGGTCTCCTGCGAGCGGTGCAGGCAGTGCCCCGCGACGACCGCGGTGGTGGACATGAACAGCACGTCGGAGCGCATCGACCGGGCCATGTCGGCGGTGTGCAGTCCGAGGAACGCGTCGTAGGTCGGGTGGTAGTCGCCGCCGAGGCCGATCAGGTGCAGCCCCGGCTCGCCGCTGAGCAGGTTCACCACCGACAGGAAGTTCGTGACGATGGTCAGCGGTCCCAGCGGGCTGAGCCGTTCGGCGACCGCGAGCGCGCTGGTGCTGTCGTCGAGCGCGACGACCTGCCCGGACTCCACGTGGCGCAGCGCGTGCTCGGCGACCGCGGCCTTCTCCGCCGCGGCGTCGGCGCTGCGGGCCCGGACGGAGGTCTCCAGCAGCGCGGTCGGGGTGGAGGTGGCGCCGCCGCGGACCTTGCGCAGCCAGCCCTGCCGCTCCAGCACGTCGAGGTCGCGGTGGACGGTCATCCCGCTGACGCCGTGCTCGTCGGCGAGCTGCTCGATCCGGACGTAACCGCTGGCCATCACCTCGCGGCGGATCGCCTCGCGCCGCTCCTGCCGGTTCACCGGTGCGTCGTCGGCCACGACCACCCCTCACTCGCGCGTGCTGCGCGGGTGATTATCACACGGCGGATGTGATGAAGCGGCTAGACATCACGCGACGAACCGGGACCGACGTTGCGGCAGGGCCGGGTCCGCAGGCCTTCGACGTAGTCGTCCGGGGCCCCGGCGGCTTCCGCGGCGTCGGCCATCACGCCGAGGTAGCGCGCCGACGGCAGCCCGCCTTCGTAGGCGTCGAGGACGTAGAGCCAGGCGAGCACGGGGCCATCCAGGGTGTCCACCCGGAGCCGGAGCTTCTTGTGCATCCCCAGCTCGGAGCCTTCCCAGCGGTCGAGCTGGCCCTCGTCCTCCGCGGGGACGTCGTAGAGGACGGTGAAGACCTGCGATCCGTCGTGCTCCACGATGGTGGCCAGCGCGCCTTCCCAGCCGTAGTCCTCGCCGCCGAAGGTCAACCGCCAGCCCTGCAGCCAGCCCGTACCGGCCATCGGGGAGTGCGGTGCGCGCTTCATCATCTGGGCGGGATCCATGTTGGACCCGTAAGCGGCGTACAGAGGCACGGTCCCCAGGGTAGCGATCCATCAGCCGTCCGGCGGAACGGACCGCGACACGAAGGTGGGTAACCGAGCGGGCGGACGCCGCCGCTGTTAGTCGCGGCACCACTCGGCTCGCGCGGACTCCGCGCAGCGTACCGTGTTCGCGGCGCCCACAAGGCAGGCTCATCCGGGAGGAGCGCGAAGTGACCCGCATCGTGATCATGGGAGGTGGCCCCGCGGGCTACGAGGCGGCGCTGGTGGCCGCCCAGAACGGGGCCGAGGTCACGCTCGTCGAACCGGAGGGCCTGGGCGGGTCCTGCGTGCTCTACGACTGCGTCCCGTCGAAGACCTTCATCGCTTCGGCCGGTGCCCGCTCGTCCTCCCGGGACGCGCGCGAGCTGGGCATCCGCACCGGGGCCGAGAGCGCCGATGTGGACGTCTCCGTCGTGCACGGCAGGGTCAAGGGCCTGGCGCTGGCGCAGTCGGCCGACATCCGCTCCCGGGTGCGCCGGGAGGGCGGCCGGATCCTCGCGGGCCGGGCGCGGTTCACCAACCCCACCCAGGGGATGGCCCGCCACCACATCGGCGTGGAGCTCGCCGAGGGCGGATCCGAGGAGCTCATCGCCGACGTCGTGCTGATCGCCACCGGAGCCACCCCGCGCATCCTCAAGGGCGCCGAGCCCGACGGCGAGCGCATCCTGACCTGGCGCCAGCTCTACGACCTGCCCGAACTCCCCGAGCACCTCGCGGTCATCGGTTCCGGCGTGACCGGCGTGGAATTCGCCTCCGCCTACACCGAGATGGGCGTGAAGGTCAGCATGATCTCCAGCCGCGACCGGGTGCTGCCGCACGAGGACGCCGACGCCGCCGCGGTGCTGGAGGAGGTCTTCGCCGAGCGCGGCACCGAGGTGGTCAAGCACGCCCGCGCGGAGGAGGTCAAACGCACCGCCGACGGCGTCCTGATCAAGCTCGCCGACGGTCGCGAGGTCATCGCCAGCCACGCCCTGATGACCGTCGGCTCGGTGCCCAACACGCAGGACATCGGCCTGGAGCGGGTCGGGGTCGAGGTCGATCGCAACGGCTACATCAGCGTCGACCGGGTGTCGCGCACCAACGTGCCCGGCGTGTACGCGGCGGGGGACTGCACCGGGCTGCTGCTGCTGGCCTCGGTCGCGGCGATGCAGGGCCGGATCGCGATGTGGCACTCGCTGGGGCAGGGCGTCAGCCCGATCAAGCTGAAGACCGTCGCCGCCAACGTCTTCACCCACCCCGAGATCGCCACCGTGGGGATCAGCCAGCAGGCGATCGACTCCGGCGAGGTGCCGGCCCGCACGGTGATGCTGCCGCTGGCCACCAACCCGCGGGCCAAGATGGAGGGGCTGCGGCGCGGCTTCCTCAAGGTGTTCTGCCGACCGCAGACCGGTGTGGTGGTGGGCGGTGTCGTGGTGTCGCCGAACGCCAGCGAGCTCATCCTGCCGATCGCCCTGGCGGTGCAGAACCAGATCACGGTGGACAATCTGGCCAACACGTTCTCGGTGTACCCGTCGCTGTCCGGTTCGCTGACCGAGGCGGGACGCCAGCTGATGCGCCACGACGACCTGGACTGAGCCGGGTCCGGGCGGCGGAGTTCCGGAGGCGGCGATGACCGATCGGCCCCTGCTCGTCTACGACGGCGACTGCGGCTTCTGCACCCGGTGCGTGCGGTGGGCCGAGCGGTTGCCGGTGCGGGCGCGGATCGCCGCGTGGCAGGAGCTCGACCTCGCTGAGCTGGGCGTCCAGGAGGCGCGCGCCCGGCACGAGGTGCTGTGGGTGGAGCCGACCGGCCGGGTGCTCGGCGGTGCCGCCGCCGTGGCGGCGCTGCTGCGCGCCTGCCGCCCACCGTGGCCGCTGCTCGGGCACCTGCTGTCGGCGCCCCTGGTGCGCACCGCCGCCGACCTCGGCTACCGCTGGGTGGCGGCGAACCGGCACCGGATGCCGGGATCGACCCCGGCGTGCCGGCTGCCCCCGGAGCGCCGTCCCGGGCGGAACTCCCCCTGAACGGGGTAGGCCACGAGGCCGGGCGGGCCCTCTGGAGATCGGCCTGCGGGCCGGGTCGGATGGCCGTTCGGCCGATCCCGCACGTCTTCCGCGACCGTAGCGTGAACTCATCGACGCAGTTCCCGCACGGAGCGAGAGGTGATTCCCATGAACAGCGCGGCCTTCCCCTTCTGGCTCGGCGCCCGTCCGTCCGCAGTGGACCACCGCGCGAGGTCGGCGCGGCGACGACTCGCGGGGCGCCGCCGCGAACGGCCGCCCGATCTGACCCTTTCCGCTCTGCCGCGCACCCGGTCCCCGGGCGTCCGCGGTGACCGCATGATCCCTGCGATCCCGTGACCGCGTTCCTCCACGACCGCAGTGCCTCCAGGACCGCAGTGCCTCCACGACCGCAGTGCCGCATGAGCGCGTTGCTCCGCGACCGGAGCAGTGCGGCGATGCCCGAACCAGGCGACCGCCGACCCACGCCGTCCACGGTGTCGCCGGTGCAGACGTTCTCGTTCCTTGACAACTCAACAGCGATACCGCCGTCGGCGGGCCCGCGTGGCGTGGACCCGGGCACCGCCGCCGAAGTCGAGCGGTTCCGCGTCGCCGGTCGACGGGGACCCCGTCGAACAGCGGCGGAAAACCGGGAGACGACCGCTGCGGGGACGGCTAGATTGGCCGCGTGATGTTCAGGCTGTTCTACCTCTGATCGGACCGCGGCGGCCCGCGCACGACCGAGGGGCACGACCCCGCGCCGCGCCCGCCGCGCTCGCACCAGCACCGATCGCCGGGCGGTCGGTGCTGCTCGCGGTTCCCCGCACCGGATCGCACCCGCGTCGGGGCGAGGGGCCGTTCCGCTCGTGCCCCGTTCCGGGGCCTCGATCAGGGAGAACCATGTCTCAGAACCCGCACTGTCCGCGCCCCGCGCACATCGCCTTCATGTCCATCCCCGCGCACGGGCACGTCAACCCCGGTCTCGGGCTCGTCGCGGCGCTGGCCGAGCGCGGTCACCGGGTCACGTACGCGACCACCTCCGAGTTCGCCGAGCCGGTGCGCGACGCCGGGGCCGATCCGGTGCTCTACACCTCGACGCTGCCGTCTGCCTCCGGCCCGGTGCGGGAGTGGCCGGACGACCTCGTCGTCGCGCAGCAGATGTTCCTGGACGAGACCGCAGCCGTCGTACCGCAGCTCGAGCAGGCCTACCGGGACGACGTGCCGGACCTGCTGGTCTACGACATCGCGGGGTTCCAGGCGCTCGTGCTCGCGGAGCGCTGGGGCGTTCCCCGCATCCAGCTCTCGCCCACGCACGTGCACTTCGAGGGTGCCGAGGACCTCGTGCCGGAGGCCCCCGAGCTCCTCGAAGTCCGGAGCCGCTTCGAGGCGTACTTCGCCGAGCGGGGAACCGGGCTGCGGTACCGCGACATCGTGGTGCCGGGCAGGTGCATCGCCACCATCCCGAAGTCGTTCCAGCTCAGCTCGGACGGCGTTTCGGCGGAGGTGGCATTCGTCGGTCCGCTGCTCACCGAGCGGGCCACGGTGGTGTCGTGGGAGCCGCCGGACGACCGCCCGGTGCTGGTCATCTCGTTGGGCTCGGCCTACAACAACCGGCCGGACTTCTACCGCGAGTGCCTGCGCGCCTTCGGCGAGGGCGACTACCACGTGGTGATGGCGGTCGGGCACGGCATCGACCCGGCCGACCTCGGGGACGTCCCGCCGCACGTCGAGGTCCACCAGTGGATCCCGCAGCTCGCCGTGCTCGGCGAGGCGAGCGCTTTCATCACCCACGCCGGGATGGGCGGCACGATGGAAGGCCTGTACCGCGCTGTGCCGATGGTCGCGGTGCCGCAAGCCGTCGACCAGTTCATGAACGCCGCGCGGTTGGAAGAACTCGGCGTCGGCCGGCGGCTCGACTCCGCCACGGCGACCGCGGCGGACCTCCGCGCGGCGGTCGACGAGCTCACCCGCGACGCAGACGTTCACCGGCGGCTGCGGGAGATCCAGCGCGAGATGCTCGAGTCCGGCGGCCTGCGCCGCGCGGTCGAGGTGGTCGAATCGGAGCTGTGACGCACCGGTCGGGGAGCTCGGTGCACGCGTCGGCCTCCCCGACCCGCGCCGACGGAACCGGTGCGGAGGAACTCCGCACCGAGCGGCTTCCGGCGGCGACGCTCCGGCGGGGCCATCCTTGTGACGGCACCGCCGCTCTCGGTACCGTCCGCCTGCGACCGCGGGGGTCGGCGGTGCTCCCGCCGGTCGCTCGCGGGGAGGGAGCACGATGGGTTCCACGATCACCGGTCTGCGCACCCACGACATCCGCTTCCCGACCTCGCACGAGCTCGACGGGTCGGACGCGATGAACCCGGATCCCGACTACTCGGCCTCGTACGTCGTCGTCGACACCGATGCCGGGGACGGCCTGCGCGGTCACGGCTTCGCGTTCACCATCGGCCGCGGCAACGAGGTCCAGACCGCGGCGATCACCGCGCTCGCGCCGTTCGTGGTGGGCCGCTCGCTGGACGAGGTGCTCGACGACCTCGGCGGCACCTGGCGCCGGCTGGTGCACGACTCGCAGCTCCGGTGGCTCGGTCCGGAGAAGGGCGTCATGCACATGGCCATCTCGGCCGTGGTCAACGCCTTGTGGGACCTGTGCGCCAAACGGGCCGGGCTCCCGTTGTGGAAGCTGCTCGCCGACCTGTCCCCGGAGCGGATCGTCGACCTGGTGGACTTCCGGTACCTCACCGACGCGCTCACTCCCGAGGAAGCGCTGGACCTGCTGCGCGCCGCGGAGCCCGGCCGTGCCGGGCGGGAAGCGGAGCTCCGCGCCGGCGGCTACCCCGGCTACACCACCAGCGCGGGCTGGCTGGGCTACGACGACGGGAAGTTGGCGCAGCTCTGCCGCGACGCCGTCGCCCGGGGCTTCACCCAGATCAAGCTGAAGGTCGGCGGGGACCTCGACGAGGACCTCCGCAGGTTGCGGATCGCCCGCGAGGCGGTGGGACCGGACGTGCGCATCGCCGTCGACGCCAACCAGCGCTGGGACGTGGGCACCGCGATCGACCGGATCCGGCGGCTGGCCCCGTTCGACCTCTGGTGGGTCGAGGAACCGACCAGTCCGGACGACGTCCTCGGCCATGCGGCGATCGCACGCGCGGTGGCCCCGGTCCGGATCGCCACCGGCGAGCACGTGCAGAACCGGATCGTGTTCAAGCAGTTGCTGCAGGCCGGCGCCCTGTCCGTGTTGCAGCTCGACGCGGCCCGGGTCGCCGGGGTGAACGAGAACGTCGCGATCCTGCTGCTGGCGGCCAAGTTCGGAGTTCCGGTCTGCCCGCACGCCGGTGGCGTGGGGTTGTGCGAGCTCGTCCAGCACCTGTCCATGTTCGACTTCGTGGCCGTGTCCGGGTCGATGACCGACCGCACCATCGAGTACGTCGATCATCTGCACGAGCACTTCGTGGACCCGGCGGTGGTCCGGGACGGCTGCTACGCGGTGCCGACCGCGCCGGGCTATTCCGCGGAGCTCAAGCCCGAGGTCCTCCTCGACTACCGGTACCCGGACGGCCCGGTGTGGTCCCGGATCCGCCGGGACGCGGGCCGTGCCTGACCACTGCTGCCGACCGCCCTCCCCGGTCCGGGCCGGTAGTGGTGCCGGGCGGCGGGCGCGGCTGGGCGGATCGCCCGTCGAGGTCACCGCGCTCGGCTTCGGCGGGGCCGTGATCGGCAACCTCTACACCGCGATCGACGACGACACCGCGACGGCGGCGGTGGACGCGGCGTGGCGGGCGGGCATCCGCTACTTCGACACCGCGCCGCACTACGGACTGGGGCTCGCCGAACGGCGGCTCGGCGCCGCGCTCGCGCACCACCCGCGCGCCGAGGCGGTCGTGTCGACCAAGGTGGGCCGCCGACTGGTCCCGGCCGACCGGCCTGGACCGGGCCCGGATGGGCGCGACGACGCGGGCTTCGACGTGCCGGCCGACCACCGGCGGGTGTGGGACTTCAGCGCCGACGGGGTGCGGCGTGCGCTGGAGGACAGCCTCCGCAGGCTGGGCACCGACCGGGTCGACCTGCTGCTGCTCCACGACCCGGACGACCACTGGCGGCAGGCCGTCGAGGAGGCCTACCCGGCTCTGCACGAGCTGCGGGCGCAAGGCGTGGTCGGGGCGATCGGCGTCGGGATGAACCAGTGGCCGCTGCTGCGGCGCTTCGCCACCGACACCGAGATCGACGCGGTCATGCTGGCGGGCCGCTACACGCTGCTCGACCAGTCCGCGTTGGACGGTCTGCTGCCGACCTGCGAGCGCCGCGGCGTGTCGGTCCTCGCGGCTGGGGTCTTCAACGGCGGACTGCTGGCCTCCGACGCGCTTCCCGCCGAACCGCGGTACGACTACGCCCCGGCGCCGGACGACATCGTGGCCCGCGCCCGTCGGCTCGCGGCGCTCGCGGCCCGGTACGGAGTCCGGTTGCCGCAGCTGGCGATGGCTTTCGCGGCGGCACATCCGACGGTGGCGAGCGTGGTCGTCGGCGTCCGGACGGCGGCGGAGGCCACCACCAACGCGGCGTTGTTCACCAGCCCGGTACCCGCGGAGTTGTGGGCGGAACTCCGTGCCGGAGGTCTGGTCCGCCCGGACGCCCCGCTACCGGGCTGACCGCGAGCCGCATCCACCCCGCGGCACGTGCTGGCGTCCCCGCTGAATAGCCGCCCCCTCGGACAGCTGACCCCGCGCACCGCCGCCCCTCGAACACTCCGCTCTTCGACCAGCCCGATGCCGCCGGCCTGGCATCGGGCTTCCCGGGACGCTCGAGCGCGGTGCCCCTCCTCCGCCCGCGCCGAGCGTCCCCGGTCGTGCGGCGGACCCGGCGCCGGGTCCGCCGCACGACCTCCCAGGGCGGCGAACGCGGTGCTCGGCTCGGCCGGTAACGCCCGCGTCGATCTTCGCGACGAGACACGTGTCGGCACGGTGCCGATGACTGGAGGGGGATGCATGCCGCGAGTGGACGCGTCGTGGTTGACCGCGGTGGTCGCGCTGATCGCCGCGGTCTTCGTCGTGCTGGTCGGTGGTGAAGGGGTCGAGGTCGACACCGGCCACCCCGCCACCTACCCCGGGCGGGTCACCACCCAGCCCTGAGCGGCGAACGCGGGCGGCTGGGGGATCGGGCACCCCGCCAGCCGCCGCCCGCGCTCGACGGCGACCGCCGATCAGCGATGTCGGCGGTCGCGCCTCGGGATCACACCCAGTCGAAGGTCTTGGTGACCGCCTTCTGCCACTGGTGGTACTCCTTCTCCCGGCGCTCGGTGGGCATCGCGGGGTCCCACTGCTTGTCCTTGGCCCAGTTGGAGCGGATGTCCTCCTCGCTGCTCCAGAACCCGACAGCGAGCCCCGCCGCGTAGGCGGCACCGAGCGCGGTCGTCTCGTTGACCACCGGACGGATCACCGGCACGCCCAGGATGTCGGCCTGGAACTGCATGAGCAGCTCGTTGACCACCATGCCGCCGTCGACCTTCAGCGACTTCAGCGGCACGCCGGAGTCGCGGTTCATCGCCTCGATGACCTCGCGGGTCTGGAACGCGGTGGCCTCCAGCACCGCGCGCGCCAGGTGCCCCCGGTTGACGAAGCGGGTCAGCCCGACGATCGCCCCGCGCGCGTCCGAGCGCCAGTGCGGCGCGAACAGGCCGGAGAACGCCGGCACGAAGTAGGCGCCGCCGTTGTCCTCGACGTCGCCCGCGAGCTGCTCGATCTCGGGGGAGCTGCCGATGAGGCCCAGGTTGTCGCGCACCCACTGCACCAGCGAGCCGGTGACCGCGATGGACCCCTCCAGGCAGTAGACGGTGTCCCGCTCGCCGATCTTGTAGCCCACCGTGGTGAGCAGGCCGTTCTCGCTGATCACCCGCTCGGTGCCGGTGTTGAGCAGCACGAAGTTGCCGGTGCCGTAGGTGTTCTTCGCCTCGCCGGGGGCCAAGCACGCCTGCCCGAAGGTCGCCGCCTGCTGGTCACCGAGGATGCCCGCGATCGGCACGCCGCCGAACACGGCGCGCTTGCGGAAGTGGGCGTAGACCTCGGAGGAGGACCGGATCTCGGGGAGCATCTCGATCGGAACCCCGATCTCCTCGCAGAGCTCCGGGTCCCACTGCAACGTCTCCAGGTCCATCAGCATGGTCCGGGAAGCGTTGGTCGGGTCGGTGACGTGCAGTCCGCCGTCCGGACCACCGGTGGAGTTCCACAGCACCCAGGTGTCCATGGTGCCGAACAGCAGCTCGCCGTTCTTGGCCCGTTCCCGGGCGCCGTCGACGTTGTCCAGGATCCAGCGGGCCTTGGGGCCGGAGAAGTAGGTGGCCAGCGGCAGGCCGGTCTTGCGGTGGAACCGGGTCTGCCCGCCCGGCGCCTCGCCGAGTTCGGCGACGATCTCGTCGGTGCGGGTGTCCTGCCAGACGATCGCGTTGTAGATCGGCTTGCCGGTGGCCTTCTCCCACACCACCGTGGTCTCGCGCTGGTTGGTGATGCCGACGGCGGCGATGTCCGCGGTGGTCAGGTCCGCCTTGGCCAGCGCCCCGGCGCAGACCTGGCGGGTGTTCTGCCAGATCTCCTCGGGATCGTGCTCGACCCAGCCGGCCTGCGGGAAGATCTGGCGGTGCTCGATCTGGTCCACCGAGACCACGGAGCCCGACCTGTCGAAGACCATGCAGCGGGTCGACGTCGTGCCCTGGTCGATGGCGGCGACGTAGGAGGTCATCTCGTTCTGCCTTCCTCTGCGGGGCGGTTGATCAGGTGGCCGGCAGGGCCAGGGCGAGGGCTCCCGCGAGGATCCCGCCGATGGCGGGGCCGGCGATCGGGATCCAGGAGTAACCCCACTCCGCGGAGCCCTTGCCGCGGATGGGGAGCACCGCGTAGACGATGCGCGGGCCCAGGTCGCGGGCCGGGTTGATGGCGTACCCGGTGGGTCCGCCGAGCGAGGCGCCGATCGCCACCACGATGAAGGCCACCGCCGCGTAGCCCAGCGCGGCGTTGCCGAACTCCGGAACGCCGGGCGAGTCACCGGGGCCGGCCTGCGGGCTCAGGATGATCCACAGCACCAGGACGAACGTCCCGATGATCTCGGTGATCAGGTTCCACGGGGCGTTGGGCACGGTGGGGCCGGTGCAGAAGATCCCCCGGGTGCTCCCCGGGTCGTCGTGGGTGTCGAACTGCAGCTTGTACGCGGCCCAGCACAGCACCGCGCCGATCGCGCCGCCGATGACCTGCGCCACGATGTAGACCGGCACCTGCTCCCACGGCGTCTGGCCGTTCACCGCGAGGCCGAGGGTGACGGCCGGGTTGATGTGCGCATCGGTGGGGGCGGCGACGCTCGCTCCGGCGAACACGGCGAAGCCCCACCCGAAGGCCACGAGCAGCCAGCCGCCGTCGTAGCCGAGGGACTTCCGCAATTGCACGTTGGCGACCACGCCGCACCCCAGGAGGGTGAGCGTCGCCGTCCCCATGAGCTCCCACAGGAAGATCTCGCCAAAACTCATACCGCGTTCCCCTTGTCATGCCGCCGTTGGCAGGGGCGGACACAGGTGACTGTCCGACCTGGAGAGTCGGGACGGTACTGCGGCATGGCAACACGTGTCCATGATTGCCGCCACTCGTAGGACGACCGCCGTCCTGTACCGCCCGACCCGGACCTTCGATGATCCGCCACGGCCGCCGGGGAGCTGGAGACAGGGGTACGCACTCGGCCGCGCAGCGCTTGCGGTGGCGGCACCAGCCATGTCCCCTCCTCATCGAGCGGGCGCCCGCCTCACCGCGGACAGCCGAGTGGTGTCACACTAGAGATGTGAAAAGACTCAGTGCAACCATCTCAGGATGAGGTTTTCACCGAAGTTCGCGGTTGCGGGAGTTGCACGGCGGGTAGTGTTGAGGTCGCGCGGGGCGTGGTGCAGCCCTGGCGCGGATCAGTGAGGGGAAGGGCCATGCCGGGGAGCTCGGGGCGCCGTCCGTCCAGCAAGCAGCAGGACCGCCGGCGCCGGATCACCGAGCTCGTCATGGACGCGGGCACGTTGCGGATCGACGACCTGGTGGCGACGGTCGACGCCAGCGCCATGACGGTGTACCGGGATCTCGCCGACCTCGAGGCCCAAGGGCTGGTCCACCGCAACCGAGGCAACGTCTCCGCGGCCTCGTCCCTGCTCTACGAGGCGGCCTCGGAGTACCGCCTGCAGCAGAACCAGGCGGAGAAGACCGAGATCGCCAAGGCCGCGGCCGAGCTCATCGAGCCGGGCCAGGCGATCCTCCTCGACGATTCGACGACCGGGGTCTATCTCGCTCGGCTGCTCCCCGAGCGCGCGCCGATGACCGTCGTGACGAATCACCGCGGGGTCTTCGACGAGCTGGCCGGCGCCCCCGGCATCCACCTGGTGTGCGTCGGCGGCGACTACCTGCCGTGGGCGGACGCCTACGTCGGCGGGATGGCCCTGGACGCGCTGCGCAACCTGCGCGTGGACCTGGCGATCATGTCGGTCTCCGCGGTGACCGACGGCATCTGCTGCTACCCGCAGCAGGAGATGGTGCAGATCAAGAAGGCGATGCTCGCCTCGGCCCGGCGCCGGGTGCTCTACGTCGATCACACGAAGTTCCGCAGGCGGGCGTTGCACGCGGTGGCCCCCGCCGAGGACTTCGACGTGGTCATCGTGGACTCCCAGACCTCGGCGGCCGACGTCGAGGTGCTCCGGGAGCGGGGCGCCGAGGTCGAGCAGGCGGGTGCCGGAAGTGCTGGGACGGGCACCGGAGGTGCTGGTCGGGCATGATGACCACTGCAGGACGTATCGGCGCCGGGTCCGGTTCCGCGTCGGCGGTGGGACGCGATTCGAGCGAGGAGGACGTCTGGTGTCCAAGGACAGAAACGACAGCGAAGCGACCCGCCTGAACGGGCGGCTCGGCCCGGAGGACCGCACGCGGAACTGGCGGCGCCTGGGCGACGAGGAGTTCGACGTCGTCGTGATCGGCGGCGGCGTCACCGGTGCGGGCGTGGCGCTGGACGCCGCCACCCGGGGGCTGCGGGTGGCGCTGGTCGAGGCCCGCGACCTGGCGTCGGGCACGTCGTCCCGGTCCAGCAAGCTGTTCCACGGCGGTCTGCGCTACCTCGAACAGCTCGAGTTCTCGCTGGTGCGCGAGGCGCTGCGCGAGCGCGAGCTGATGCTGAACCGGATCGCGCCGCACCTGGTCAAGCCGGTCAGCTTCCTCTACCCGCTCACCAAGCGGGTGGTCGAGCGTCCCTACACCGCGGCGGGGCTGTTCCTCTACGACACGATGGGCGGCGCGCGTTCGGTGCCGGGCCAGAAGCACCTCAGCCGGGCCGGTGCGCTCCGCATGGTGCCCGCGCTCAAGCGCGACGCGCTCATCGGCGGCATCCGGTACTACGACGCCCAAGCCGACGATGCGCGGCACACCATGATGCTGGCCCGCACCGCCGCCCGCTACGGCGCCGTGGTGATGAACTCGACCCGGGTCTCGGGTTTCCTCCGGGACGCCGACCGGATCGCCGGGGTGCGGGTCGAGGACGTCGAGACGGGTGCCGCGACCGAGGTTCGCGCCCAGGCCGTGATCAACGCCACCGGTGTCTGGACCGACGAGCTCCAGGCGCTCTCCGGCGGACGCGGCCAGTTCCGGGTGCGGGCCAGCAAGGGCGTGCACATCGTGGTGCCGAAGGACCGGATCGTCTCCGAGACGGGCATGATCCTGCGCACCGAGAAGTCCGTCCTGTTCGTCATCCCGTGGGGCAGCCACTGGATCATCGGCACCACCGACACCGACTGGCACCTCGACCTCGCCCACCCTGCGGCGACCAAGGCCGACATCGACTACCTGCTGGAACACGTCAACGAGGTGCTGGCCACGCCGCTGAAGCACGAGGACATCGAAGGGGTCTACGCCGGACTGCGCCCGCTGCTGGCGGGGGAGAGCGAGGAGACCTCGAAGCTGTCCCGGGAGCACGCGGTGGCGCGGGTCGCGCCCGGCCTGGTGGCCATCGCGGGCGGCAAGTACACGACCTACCGGGTCATGGCCGCCGACGCGGTGGACGCGATCAGCCCGGACCTCACCGGCCGGGTGGCGCGGTCCATCACCGACCGGGTGCCGCTGCTCGGCGCCGACGGCTACCACGCGCTGGTGAACCAGGCCGACCAGCTGGCCGCCGAGCACGGGCTGCACCCGTACCGGATCCGGCACCTGCTGGACCGCTACGGCTCGGAGATCCACGACGTGCTGGCGGTCGCCCAGGGGCGTCCGGAGCTGCTCAAGCCGATCCCCGAGGCGCCGAACTACCTGCAGGCCGAGGTGGTCTACGCGTGCAGCCACGAAGGCGCGCTGCACCTGGAGGACATCCTGACCCGGCGCACCCGGATCTCCATCGAGTACCCGCACCGGGGCGTGGAGTGTGCCGAGCCGGTCGCCAGGCTGGCGGCCGAGGTGCTCGGCTGGGACGAGGAGCAGATCAGCCGCGAGGTCGAGCTCTACGTCAAGCGGGTCGAGGCGGAGCGCGCGTCGCAGACCGAGCCCGACGACCAGTCCGCCGACGAGCGGCGGTCGGCGGCCCCGGAGGCGCGCGAACGGCTGGAGGAGACGACGCGCTCCTGACCGGCGCCCCGACGCGATCGGGGAACGCGGGTGCGGACCATGCCGGGTCGGCTACGGGTTCGCGGTGGGCGTGCGGCGCCCGCCGCGGACCGGAGGGAATGCCCGTGGGAAGGCGAACCACGTAGCGGAGCGGCATCAGGGGAACATCGCTCGGTGGTGGCCGCGGCTCCGGCCGCACGCCCACCACCGAGCGGTGGCTTCCCCGCACCTCGGGGCGGACCCGGTTCGGCAGCTCCGCGGCCGGACGACCGCCTTCGCGGATCGCGTGCCGCCCGCGATGAGCCAGCGTGCGCCTTCCGAAGCAGACGCCGGATGCTGCCCGCAGCGCACGGGGTCGCCGCCGGGAACGCCCCCGCACCGGTCCCACGAGCCACCGGTCCGACGGGCCGGTCACCCCGACCGGCCGGTCATCCCGAACGGCCCGTCATCTCGAAGGTTCCACCGCCGAACCGCCAGCCGTCCGGACCGGCCGGTTCGGACGGTCACCCGGCGAGGGTGGCGAGGAGTTCGTCGAGGTGGGCGGCGAGCTGCCTGCTGTCGGCGGGGGTCACGGTGCTCCAGAGCTCCCCGGACGGGGACGCGCGGCGGAGCTGCAGGTAGCGGCCGTAGTCGTTGTCGAAGGTCCCGATGGTGTGCGCGCCGCGGTGGCGACGCCCCAAGCGGTCCCGCGCCGCGACGCCGAACTGGCCCTGCGCGGTGACCTCGCCGACCATGCCGGTGAGGTTCTCGGCGTCCTCCGCCCGGACGCCGCGTCGGCGCAGCGCGGCGGGCAGCCGTTCGACGCCGTCCCCGGCCTCCGCGGCGGCCGCGTCGAGGTCCGCGCTGCGCAGCGACACCGAACGACCTGGCCCGGCGACCGCCGGGGGCAGCACCGACACCGCTTCCCGGGCCAGCCCGGACGCCGCCGCGCTCCGGAACTCCAGCCGGTCTGCCTCCTTGACCACCAGCACCGCCCGGTCGGCGGCATCGTCGGCGGCGGCGAGCACGCGCACCCCGCGGCCGAGCCAGAGCCGACCGTCCACCTCGCGGTCCGGTCGGGCCAGCAACCGCAGCGCGTCCTCGACCGCGGTGTCGAGCCCGGTGGCCGAACCGAGGTCGCGGGCCGCCAGCGAACGCCACGCGGAGTCCACCAGGTCGGCCCGCTCGACGTCGGTGCGTCCCGGGGACGGGACCTTGAGGACCAGCGGCATCGCCTCCAGCCCGAGGTGTTCCACCAGGACGTCGAATTCCAGCGCGGACAGGCTGAACCGCTCGACCCGGCCGGTCGAGATCGGCATCACCCGGGCTCGCCTCCGATCACCGGACGGGAGAAGGTCTGCGGCTCGTCGAAGAAGCCGCCCCGGCCGCCGACCTGCTCGGTCACCGACCGGTCCACCTGCTCGCCGGACGTGCGCCTGCGAGTCGGGGAGAACGTGCCGTCGCGGTGCCGGGGGGAACCGCCGCGGCCGGTCGCGTTCCCGTTCCGGGAGGACCGCTCGCCCCGCCCGGCGGGGGCGCTGCCCAGTGGAGCGCGCGGCGCCGGGGCCGTCGGGGTGACCGGGGCGCCCCAGCTGATCGTGACCTGCTGCCCGGCGCCCGGTGCGCCGGCCCGGCCCACCGGCGTGTCGACCACGACCTGCGGCGGCGGCATGAAGGAGGCCAGCGAGGTGGTGGTGGCCCGGGTGGAGGCCTCGTAGGCGCGCATGACGTCGAACGCCCGCTGCTCGGCGGCCCGCTGGCGGGCCTCCTGGACCTCGTAGTCGGTCTGCCCGCCGAACAGGTGGGTCAGCAGGGTCACGGCGGCGCTCGGCTCCTCGGCCGGTGCCTCGACGGGCGGGGGCATGTCGCGGCGGGCCTTGCTGATGTGCTCGGCCTGCTGCTCGGCGCGCTCGCGCATCACCTCGGCCGCCTGCTGCGCCTGCGCCGCCCACTCGCCGAGCGGGCGCAGCCCACCTTCGGCGCTGGTGGCGGCTTCGCCCCGCCAGCCGGCCCGCGCGGTGGCGACCGCGGCGGCCAGACCGCTGTCGATCTCGTCGAGCGCCCGGGTCAGCTCGGACCAGCGGCGGATGCTGTCGGTGGACCCGTCGGCGCCGGGTCCGTCGTTGATCTGGGCGAACAGCTCGGCGTGGCTGTAGCCCTGCCAGCGGTGTTCGGCCATCAGCAGCCCCCGGCCATGCCGACGGCGTTGTCCTCGTCGATCACCCGGTACTGCTGCCCGGCGCGTTCGAGCGATTCGGCGGCCGCCTGCAACTGGTCCCGGTACCCGCACAGCGCGGTGAGGGCGTCCTCGCCGCCACCCAGGGACCGGTCGTTGAACTCCCCGGCGGCGTAGCTGCTGATCGGGTCCCCGGCCCACGGCCGGATGCGCAGCTCCGTGATCGCGTGTTCGATCTGCACACCGACCGAGTCCAGCGATTCTTGCAGAGCGCTGACCAATTTCGGGATGGACGACGGTTCGACCTGCACGGATCCGCCGGAGTCGCCCGGCGAGCCCGCGTAACCGTCGCCGGTTGGCGAACTGAGCGGCACGTTTTTCCCCTCCCAAGGTGAGAACCCGTCCGCGCTGGACACCCGGGATGGCGGCGATGCGGGTCACCGCGCCGGGGTCGGGCGCCGCGAGCGGACCGCGCCGGTTCGGCAGCGCCGGGCCGCTCGGTGCGAGGACGGCTTCTCGGACGTCCGCCGATCACTGTAACCACCACCCGTCACGGAGGGGAGTCCTACAGCTGCGGTGAGTGCCACCCCGAATTGGGTGAAGATCGCTCGTGTTGCCGCACGCTCAGCGATCGGTGCTGGTCATCGTCTCCGAGGTGGGTTCCGATGTGGAGGTCTCCGGCGCGGCGAGCGTCGCGACGGCGTCCTCGGCGACCCGCCGCGCGCCCGCGCACAACTGGTCCACGGGCGGTGGGGGTTGCCCGCCGTCGTCCCGGTAGAGCACGTCGAGGTGCTGCCCCTCGGCGACGTCCACCGCGACGTTGCAGGACAGGTCCAGGCCGGGCGTCTTGATGACCAGCGCGGGGAAGCCCTCGACCACCACGGGCGTCGCGGACACCTGCGCGGTGTCGTCGGTCCACACCCCCATGCCCTCGGTGGTGATCAGCGCGAGCCGGGCGCCGACCTTGGCCGTGCTGTTGCGGTAGCTGCAGGTCGCCGCGTCACCGAACCCGGCCTCGGAGTCGGGGATCGGTTCGCGGTCGAAACCGAGCTGGGCGCGCTGGTCGGCGGTGAGCAGTTCGCACGGGTCGACAGCGTCCAGCCCGATCTCGAACGGCCGGGGCGGCGGTGGCGGCGGCGTGCTCGACGTGGTCGGCGGCGGCGCCGGTGGTGGCGAAGCGGTCTCGGCGGCGTGCTCGGACTGCGTCGGCCCGCATCCGGTGAGGACGAGAGCGGCCAGCACGCCGCCCGACGCCACCGCCCTCCGCGAGGTGTCCATCTGAACACCGTAACGAAGCCGTGCCGCGGGCGTGCGGGCCCTCACCGGCGCAGGCCCCACCAGATCACCCCGGCGACCACGATCAGCACCAACACCAGGGGCACGCGCACCATCAGCAGCACACCGCCCAGCAGCGCGGCGCCGACCAGCACGAGGGTCCGGAACCGGCCCGGGGTCTCGTGCTGGGCGGCGCGGGCCGGCGCGGCGCGCTGCGGGCGGGGTTCGGGCAGGTCGGTGAACAGCCGGTCCAGGTCGCGGCGGTAGCGCGCGTCGGCCGCCGCGCGGCAGCGCTCGTCGTACTCGTGCACGTCGAGGCGCCGCGCCGACAAGTGCTCGCCGAGCATCCGCATCACCTGCTCGCGCTCCGGATCGCCGATCCGCAGCTCGCCGCGCCGCCGCCCTTCGTCCACGGCGCCATCCTACGGCGGCGGGATCAGCCGGTCCGGCGCCACAGCGAAGTGACCGCGACACCGACCTCGGCGAGCAGCGACCGGGTCAGCGGCAGGCTGATGCCGAGCACGCCGGAGGGATCGCCGTCCACGCCCTCGATGAACCAGCCGCCGAAGCCTTCGAGGGTGAACCCGCCGGCGACCTGGAGCGGCTCCCCGGTGGCCACGTAGGCGTCGAGCTCGTCCGGGCTCGGGGTGCCGAAGTGGACCGCGGTGCTCAGGTGCCCGTCGGCCCGCGCCACCACTTCGCCGTCGCGCAGCCGCAGCACGCTGTGCCCGGTGTGCAGGTGGCCGGTGCCCCCGGCGTTGGCCGCCCAGCGGCGGGCCGCGACCTCGGCGGTGCCGGGCTTGCCGACCACCTCGCCGTCGCCCATCAGCAGCATCGAATCGCAGCCGACGACCACCGACTCGCCGGTTTCGGCCGCCTCCCGCGCGACCGCCTCCGCCTTGGCCCGCGCCAGCGCGGTGACGAGCTCGGCCGGGGCGGGATCGGTCAACCCCGCCGCGACGGCGTCCTCGTCGACACCGGACACCCGGACCACGGGGTCGATGCCCGCCGAACGCAGCACGGACAGCCGGGCGGGGGAAGCTGAAGCGAGCACGAAGCGCACCCCGGAACCCTATCGGCCACGAGCGGCGGACCGGCCGCGCGTCCCGGCGGGGCGACCGAGGACCGCACCTCCTCGGACGACCGCGCCGATCCGGATGAAGGCGCCCCTCACTCACCACCCGACCAGGTGACGGGCGCCCGGGCGCCCCCGGGCGAGGCGCCGCCCGCCGCGGTGGCGCCCGGCGCGGCGCGGTCGGAGGCGGGTTCCTAGGCTGGACGGGTGTCGACTCCCGTGCTGCTCAGCGCCGACCGGTTGCGCGCCCGCCTGGTCGACGACGGCCCGTACGCGGCCCTGGACGTCGTGACGGTGACCGGGTCCACCAACACCGACCTGGTCGCCGCCGCCGTCGAGGGCGCACCGGACCGCGCGGTGCTCATCGCCGAGGAGCAGAACTCCGGTCGCGGCCGGTTGCGCCGCCCGTGGCACTCCCCGCGCGGCTTCGGCCTGCACGTGAGCGTGCTGTTGCGCCCCGGGCTGCCGCCGTCGGGCTGGTTCCCGCTGCTGGCGGGGGTGGCGCTGGCCGAGACGGTGCAGCGGACCACCGACGTGTCCGCCGCGCTGAAGTGGCCGAACGACCTGCTGCTCGGGTCCGGGCAGCGCTGGAGCAAGGGCGCGGGGATCCTCGCCGAGGCGGTGGCCGGAGGCGGCGGCACGGCGATCGTGGTCGGCATCGGCGTCAACGTGCACCACGCCGCCGCCGACCTGCCCACCGGCGCCGGTGGGCTGCCCGCGACGTCGCTGGCCGCCGAGGGCGCCGACGTCGACCGCGAGGAGCTCGCGGTCGCGCTGCTGGACGCCGTGGCCGAGGTGGACGACCGGTGGCGGGCCACCGGCGGTGACGTGGTGGCCTCCGGGCTGCTGGACCGCTACCGCCGGCTGTGCGGCACCCTCGGCCAGCGCGTCCGCGTCGAGCTCGGCGAGCGCGACCCGCTGGTGGGCACCGCCGTCGACGTCGACCGGCACGGCAGGCTGCTGGTGCACGCCGACGGCGAGGAGGAACCCGCGCCGGTGTCGGCGGGCGACGTGGTCCACCTGCGCCCGCTGTGATCGGCCGTCGCCGCGCGGCGCGGCCGGTACCGTGATCGACGACGGTCGAACGGGCCGAGGGAGGGGGAACCGGTGGCCTACCCGGATGACCTGCTCGCCGACGACGAGCACGTGGTGGTGCACACGCACCCGCACTGGAAGACGCTGGTGCTGCCGGTCCTGGCGCTGCTGCTGGTGGTGGGCGGCGGCTCCTACCTGGCCGCCCTGGTGGCCCCGCTGGCCTGGAACGCGATCGGCTGGGCGGTGATCAGCGCGGTCGGCGGTCTGCTGCTGATCTGGCTGGTGCTGGTGCCGCTGGTGCGCTGGCGCACCACCCACTTCGTGCTGACCACGCACCGGTTGATGGTCCGCGAAGGCGTCTTCACCCGCTCGGGCACCGGCATCCCGATGTCGCGGATCAACTCGGTGCGCTTCCGGCACGGGCTGATCGACCGGGTGCTGGGCTGCGGCACGCTCGTCGTGGAGTCCGCCTCGGACGAACCGCTCGAATTCGATGACATCCCCCACGTCGAGCAGGTCCACACCTTGCTCTACCGGGAGGTCGACGACGATCCTCGGGAGACTGCGAGGCGGGAGGAGACCTGATGGGTGCGCGGGTGCCGGGACTGCCGATGCGGGTGCCGCCGCCGGAGCGGGGCGAGCTGCCCGAATCGGTGACGATCTGGGAGGTCGGGCCCCGCGACGGGCTGCAGAACGAGAGCACCGTCGTCCCCCTCGAGGTGAAGCTGGAGTTCCTGGACCGGCTGGCCGCCGCCGGGCTGCGCGTGCTGGAGGCGACCAGCTTCGTGCGGCCCGAGTGGATCCCGCAGCTCGCCGACGCCGCCGACCTGCTCGCCGGGCTCCGCGCCGCACCGGGCGTGCGCTACCCGGTCCTGGTGCCCAACGCGCGCGGCCTGGACCGCGCGCTGGAGGCGGGCGTGCGCGACATCGCGGTGTTCGCCGCCGCCACCGAGACCTTCGCGCGCCGTAACCTCAACCGCGGCCTCGAATCGCAGTTCGAGATGTTCGAGCAGGTCGTCGGCCGGGCGACCGGGTCCGGGCTGACCGTGCGCGGGTACCTGTCGATGTGCTTCGGCGACCCGTGGGAAGGCGCGGTGCCGGTCGAGCAGGTCGTGGCCGCGGGCAAGCGGCTGCTCGACCTCGGTTGCGCGCAGCTCTCCCTCGGCGACACCACCGGCGTGGCGACCCCGGGGCACGTCGAGGCGCTGCTGCGGGCGTTCGGCGCGGCCGGCGTCGGGGTCGACCGGCTCGCGGTGCACTTCCACGACACCTACGGGCAAGCGCTGGCCAACACCTGGGCGGCCTTGCGCTGCGGGGTGCGCACGGTGGACTCCTCGGCGGGTGGCCTCGGCGGTTGCCCGTACGCGGAGTCGGCGACCGGCAACCTCGCCACCGAGGACCTGGTGTGGATGCTCGACGGGCTCGGCGTCGAGCACGGCGTCGACCTGGACGCGCTGGTGGCGACGAGCACCTGGATGGCCGGGAAGCTGGGGCGGCCCAGCCCCTCGCGCGTCGTCGGAGCGCTGGCGCCGTGACCGGACCGCTGCCCGCCCTGCGCACCGCGCAGGGCCGCCCGGTGCTGGTGTGGCGCTGCGAACGGCCGTGGCTGGCGGTGTCCTCGGCCAGCTTCGGCGGTGGGATCGGCCTGCGGCACTGGGTGTTCAACTGCACCGTCGTCGACGACTACGACCGGCCCGACCCGCCCGCGCACATCGCGGAGCTGGCCGCGGAGCTGGGGCTGGCGCACGACGGGATCGGGTTGCTCACCGCCGTCGACGTGCGCCACGAGGTGACCGCCGTGGACTCCGGGGTCCGGGCCAGCGTCACCACCGGGGTCGGACAACCCGTGTGGGCCGCCGCGCCGCAGCAGGAGGAGGTGCGCACCCCCGGCACCATCAACGCGGTGTGCTGGTCGCCGGTCCGGCTCGGCGAGGCAGCCCTGGTGAACGCGATCGCCACGGTCGCCGAGGCGAAAGCGCAGGCGCTGGCCGAAGCGGGCGTCGACGGTACCGGCACGGTCACCGACGCCACCGCCGTGCTGTGCCCCGCCGACGGCGATCCGGAACCCTACGGCGGACCGCGCTCCCGGATCGGCGCGGCGCTGGCCCGGGCCGTGCACGCAGGAATCAGCGCAGGGCTCAGAACGAGGTTGTATTGAACGGACGCGTTGTGCGGGCGGTGCGGGTGGCGGAACCTCAGCGGCCTTCTCGCTCCGGGCGCCCTTCTTGATGGATCGCCAATACACGGCATCAGGGCGTCCTCGCGAGAAGGCCGCTGAGAACCCGCGGCGGTGCAAGCTGCGAGGGTGGGGCAAGGCGGAAGCGGCTTTCGCCGCTTGCCTGATGGTGGTTTGCGGGTGGCGTCGGCGCTGGTAGGCCCTGCGTGGGGTGGGTTTTCAGTCCCTGGTGCCGAACATGCCGAGGAAGGTGAAGCGCAGCACCCGGTCGGGGCCGCGGTCGGCGGTGCCGGTGATCTCGACCAGGCCCAGCCCCGGCTTGCTCTTGGACAGCCGCCTGCTCAGCACTTCGAGCTGAAAGTGCAGCACGTCGCCGGGGAAGACCGGGGCCGTCCAGCTCAGCTCGTTGCCGCCGGGCGAACCCTGCGAGGTGGAATCCGCCAGCACGTGATCGACGTAGGCGCGCATCCACAGCGACGCGGTGTACCAGCCGGAGGCGCACAGGCCCCCGAGCACCGAGTTGCGGCCGGCCTCCTCGTCGAGGTGGAACGGCTGCGGGTCGAAACGGCGGGCGAACTCCAGCATCTCGTTGCGATCCACCTCCACCTTGCCGAGATCGACGACGTGGCCGGGCGGGAGGTCTTCGTAAGCGATCGTGGCCATCACGCCATTTTCCCGCCGGCGCGCCGAGCTGCGGTGGAGAGAGTCCTCACAGGCGAGCGGAACCGGGCCGCGGCGCACCGCGTCCCACCGGCGAGCGCCCGCACCGGAAGGGGAGTCCGTGCCCACCGACCACCGCGTCCGCGCGCCGTTCGGACCGGTGCCGCACGGGGCCGTTGCGGGCAGGGGCGACAATGGCGCGAGCGGTCCGGACGGGACCCGGACCGCGACCCGGCAGGACCCGGCGGAACGGACGTGAGCATGGACGGTTCCCGCGCCGACGGCGCAGACCCGGCCCGCGGTTTCGGTGAACTCGCCGACCGCGCCGAGCGCATCGCCGACGCGCTGCGCCGCGCGCTGTCGGACGCCGGGGAGTGCTGGGGCCAGGACGATGTCGGAACGGCGTTCGCCGCCGCGCACCGGGACCCGGCCCGGTCCGCGCTGGAGCGGGTCGCGGCCCTGCCCGAGCGGCTCCGGGATTTCGGCGCTGCGCACCGCGACGCCGGGCAGGAGTGAGCGATGGGCATCGAACTCCCCGCTGAACTGCGCGAGGTCGCCGCGCTCGCCGGGGCGCGGTGGCCGGAGGCCGATGAGGACGCGATGCGCGGCACGGCGCTCGCCTGGCGGGAGGCCGCCGACGCCTTGGACGCGCTGGCCCGCGACGCCTCCGCGACCGCGTCGGCGGCCTTCGACGCACTCGGTCCGGAAGCCGCGGCCGCGGCCCGGCAGGCGTGGTCGACCGGGGAGGACGGCGCAGTCGCCGCGGCGGCCGAGCAGTGCCGCGCCGCCGCGGACCGGTTGGCGCACGCCGCCGAGCAGGTCGGCGCGGTGAAGTCCCGCCTGGTGCGGGAGCTGGCGGCGCTGGCCCGGCGCGTCGACGAGGCGCGGTCCGCCGGGCGACCGGCGGCGGTCGAAGCCGCGGTGCGCGAGGCCGCGCCCGGCATCGAGGAGGCGCACCGGGCGTTGACCGCCGCCGCCGCCGAACCGCCCACCTGGACGGCCGATGCCGAGCGCACCGGTCCGGTGACCGTCACCGAGGCCGGGACCGGGCCGATCCCCCGGGTCGGCTGGGCGCCGCCCGAGGCCGATCCGGCGTCGACGACCGCCCCGCACCGGGTGCCGCGCCCGGCGCCGCCGCAGGCCGCCCCGCCGGTGCGGTCCGGTCCGCTGCCCCGGCAACCGGGGCCCGGACCGCACCCCGCCGCACCGAACCGCCCTGCCACACCGAACCGCCCTGGTGCGCCGCACCGCCCTGACGCGCCGCACCGGGCCGTGCCGCCGCGCGCACCGCTGCGCCCGCTGGCCACCCCGAGCTCACCGCAGGCCGGTGGTCGGCGTCCGCTGCGCAAGGGCGACCGCGACGCCGACGTCGTCGCGTTCGTGCTGCACCAGTTCCCGATCGGGTTCATGCCGGTCGCGGCGGGCAAGGCGAGCAGGCAGTTCGCCCCGCCCGCCGACGACCGCCCACCGCAGCACCACCCGAGCGCGGACCTGGTCCGCGACGGCGACGCGGTGGCCCGGACCCGCTCCGGCGAGGTCTACGCGGCGTGGCTGCGGCAGCGGGCCGAACCGGCCGAGACCGAGGAGCTGCCCGAGGAACTGGTCGCCGACCACACCCCGCTCGGCGGGCTCGACGAGCAGGAGTGGGAACTCCGGTACCGCCGGGACGAGGGGTGGGCGTGGCCGTCCGGGGAGGAGGCCGAACCGGTGGTGCTGGAACCCGACGAGGTCGTCGACCACCTCGGTGACGGAGCGGGCCGGATGCTGTTCGCCCCGGCGACGCCGTTCGCCCGCCGCGCGCTGCCCCCGGAGCACCGGCGGCTGCCGTACCGGCGGTACCGGGTGATGCGCCCGCTGCCGGTGTGGCGGGGAGAGGTCGAGCCCTGGTTCGGCCAACCCGGCGGCGGGGTGCGCTACCGCACCACCTACCCGCTGGTCGAGCTGGTCGCCATGGGATACCTGGTGGAGTTGACCGCGCAGCGCCGCAACGCCGAGGAGCGGACGCAGCGGATCGAGTCGGCACGAGCGCAGGAGGCAGGGACGTGAACACCGAGTCGGTGATCGGCTGGCTGGAGTCGATGGGCGTGCCCGCCGGACTCGTCTCGGTCGGCGCCGAGGTGGACGACGCCTGGTGCCTGCTGCGCGGCGAGGCCGACGGGGTCGCCGCCTGGGAGGTCTTCTGGCGCGAGCAGGGCAACCGCTACGACTGGGCGCGCTTCGACAGCGAGCAGGTCGCCTGCTTCTACCTGTTCGGACGGCTCACCTGGACCCAGGTGCTGCGGGGGGTGGTGGGGACAGTAGACGCAACCAACACCCCACCCCAGGGGACTCCTCGGGTGTGATCTTTCGGTGTCGGTCTTCTTTTGCGGGGCGGTGCCGGTGGCGGAACCTCAGCGGCCTTCTCGTCGGGATGGTGTTGTGGTCCGGTTGCGTAGGGGTGCGGGTGGCGGAACCTCAGCGGTCTTCTCGCTCCGGGCGCCCTTCCTGATGTACAAGCGCGTACACGGCGTCAGGGCGTCCTCGCGAGAAGACCGCTGAGAACCCGCGGCGGTGCCGGTTGCGTGCGTGGGGCAAAGCGGAAGCGGCTTCGCCGCTTGCCTGACGGTGACCGGGTTTCGCGCGGGCGTGCCTGCCTGCCGCTTCAGGTGAGGTGGTGGAGGGCTTCGGCGTGGAGGTGGCCGTTGGAGGTGAGGGCGCTGCCGCCGTCGTAGCGGGGGGCGCCGGTGAGGTCGGTGAAGGTGCCGCCCGCTTCCTCGACGATGACCTGCACCGCCGCCACGTCCCAGGGGTTGACGACGGCCTCGGCGGCCAGGTCGATCGCGCCTTCGGCGACCAGGCAGTGCTGCCAGAAGTCGCCGAACGCCCGGTTCTCCCAGCAGGCGTCGACCAGCCGCAGGTAGGACTCCCGCGAGTGGTGCTCCACCCAGCTCCCCAGGTGCGTGGTCGACAGGTACGCGTCGCCCAGGTCGCGCACCCCGGACACCGAGATCCGCTCCGGCTCGCCCGCGCCGGTCCGGCACCACGCCCCGGCGCCTGCCCCGGCCCACCACCGCTTGCCCAGCGCCGGGGCGCTGACCATCCCGAGGACCGGGCGCCCGCCGTCGACGAGCGCGAGCAGCGTCGCCCACGCGGGCACGCCGCGCAGGAAGTTCTTGGTGCCGTCGATCGGGTCGAGCACCCACGCCCGCCCGCTGCCGACCTCGCCGCCGCGCTCCTCGCCCGCCACCACGTCGCCCGGGCGGTGCTCGGCGAGCTCGGCGCGCACCGCGTCCTCGACCGCGAGGTCGGCGTCGGTCACCGGCGTCCGGTCCGGCTTGCGGTCGACGTGCAGGTCGCGGGCGCGGAACCGGGCGGTGGTGATCCGGTCGGCGACGTCGGCGAGCCGCTGGGCGAGTTCGAGATCGGTCGTCACGGCAGAGCACCTTAGGGGTCCTTCCAGAATGCGGCGGAGCCGCATGCGGTGAGGCACGCAACCGGCACCGCGGCGGGTTCTCAGCGGTCTTCTCGCGAGGACGCCCTGACGCCGTGTACGTGGTGGGTACATGAGGAAGGGCGCCCGGAGCGAGAAGGCCGCTGAGGTTCCGCCACCCGCACCGCCACGCAGTCTTCTTGAATGCGGCCTCTGGTCGGCCTCGGGGACACCGCACCCGGCCGCCGCGCCCGCACCCCGGGCGGACCTGGGGTCGAGGACGGGGGCCGCTTCTCTAGGCTGGTGACGTGAGCGTGGTGCTGCTTGCCGAAGACGATCCGGCCATCGCCGTACCGCTGTCCCGCGCGCTGCAACGAGAGGGGTACTCGGTCCAGGTGATCGAGGACGGCCCGGCGACGTTGGTGGCCGCCGCGTCGGGCGGTGTCGACCTGCTGGTCCTCGACCTCGGGTTGCCGGAGATGGACGGCCTGGAGGTCTGCCGCAGGCTGCGCGCCCAGGGCCGGGGCCTCCCGGTGCTGATGCTCACCGCCCGCACCGACGAGGTGGACTTCGTGGTCGGCCTCGACGCGGGCGCCGACGACTACGTGGCCAAACCGTTCCGGCTGGCCGAGCTGATGGCCCGCATCCGGGCGCTGCTGCGGCGCGGCGCCCCGGAGACGCTGGAGGCCAGCGGGGTGCGGCTGGACCTCACCGCGCGCCGGGTGCTCGTCGACCAGCACGAGGTGCAGCTGGCGAACAAGGAGTTCGAGCTGCTGCGGGTGCTGATGCAGCACACCGGGCAGGTGGTGACCCGCGAGGAGATCCTGGAGGAGGTCTGGCCGGAGTCCGATCGCAAGGGCAGCAAGACGCTGGACATGCACATCTCGTGGTTGCGCCGCAAGCTCGGCGACACCGGGGGCAGGCTCGACGAGACCCGGATCGCGACGGTGCGCGGCGTCGGCTTCCGGTTCAACGCGGACTGAGAGGTGCCCCCGATGGACGTGCCGGTGGAGCCCTGACGCGATGCGCCGACGGATCCTGCAGGCGACGCTGCTCGCGGTGGCGGTGACCGCGGTCGCGCTCGGGCTGCCGCTGGGCTTCAGCGCGCTCAAGCTGGTCGCGGACCTCACCACGGCCGACCTGTCCACCCGCGCGCAGCAGATCGCCACGCTGCTCGACGAGCAGGTCGCCGCCCAGCAGCCGATCGACCTCACCGCCGCCCGGATCGCGGTGCCCGACGGAGCTCGGCTGATCGTGCGCACCCGGCAGCACGACTACATCTACGGGCCCGACCCGGGGGAGAACCCGCTGGTGGAGAGCGTGCCGATGGTGCAGAGCGGCACGGTGACCATCGCCGCGCCCAGCAGTCCGGTGCGCACCCAGCAGGTGCAGGTGGGCTCGCTGGTGGTGCTGCTGGTGGTGCTGTCGGCGGGCACCGGGATGATCGTGGCGTCGGTCACCGCCCGGCGGCTGGCCGATCCGCTGCGGCACGTCGCGGCCCGGGCGGCCCGCCTCGGCGCCGGCGACTTCCGCCCCGACCCGCAGCGCCACGAGGTGCCCGAGCTCGACCGGGTGTCCGATGCGCTGGACGCCTCCGGGGCCGCGCTGGCCCAGCTCGTGCAGCGCGAGCGGGACCTCGTCGGGGACGTCTCGCACCAGCTGCGCAGCAGGCTCACCGCGATGCACCTGCGGCTCGACGCGCTGGCCGCGACCGACGATCCGGCGGTCGCCGAGGAGGCCACCGCCGCGCTGGAGCAGGCCGAACGGCTCTCCGCGGTGCTCGACGACCTGCTCGCCGCGGCGAGCGCGGCGCGCACCCGGGACGCCGAACCGCTGGACGTCTCCACCCTGCTCACCGAGGTCTCCGCGGAGTGGCGCGAGCCGCTGCGCGCCGAAGGGCGGACGCTGCGGCTGCGGGTGGAGGACGGCCTGCTGGCCCGCGCCACCACGGCGCGGCTGCGGGAGGTGCTGGGTGTGCTGCTGGACAACGCGCTGCGGCACGGCACCGGCACGGTGACCCTCACCGCCCGGCACGGCAGCGGCACCGCGGTCATCGAGGTCGGCGACGCCGGTCCGGGCGTGCCCGACGAGCTGGTGCCCTACGTCTTCGAGCGCGGCTTCTCGGGGCGCGGCTCCACCGGCGTGGGGCTGGCGCTGGCCCGCGCGCTGGTGGAGGCCGACAGCGGTCGGCTGGAGCTGAGCAAGGCGCGCCCGGCGATGTTCGAGGTGTTCCTGCCGCTGGCCCGCGCCGACGACATCCTCGGCGTGCCGTGGAACATCGAGTCCACCCCGCGCTAGCGCCGGGACAGGACGGGCGCTAGCGCCGGGACAGGACGGGGCTGGGCGCCGGGCCCGGGTCGGGCTGCGCCGGGAACACCCAGCGCCGGAACGCCCACCAGCGGAAAGCCATCCCCAGCAGCACGCCGACGACCTGCCCGGCGGTGAAGTCCGCGATCTCCTCCACCAGCCTGGTGGTGTACGGGGTCTGCAGGTGCAGCAGGTAGCGGGAGACCCACAGCGGCGCCGAGTACAAGGCCACCCCGATGCCGCTGATCAGGAAGTACAGCATCGCCTCGGAGCGCCGACCGCGCCCGCCCCGGCTCCGGAACGACCACTCCCGGTTGAGCACGTAGGACACCACCGTGGCGACCAGCACCGCGATGACCTTCGACGTGACCGGCTTGTGCTCCAGGACGGTGAGCTTGAGCGCGTAGAACAGCGCCGTGTCGATGACGAAGGTGGCCCCGCCGACGAGGCCGAACTTGAGCAGTTCGCGGTACCGGACCGCGATGCCGCGGCATCGCCGGGGCAGCAGCGCGAGAACCGACACGGCGGCGATTCTACGGAGTCGACCCGACCGGGTGGCCCGTACCGGGGTCGCCGCAGGTCAGCCGCCGGGCCGGCAGACCGGAGCGCAGTCCGGGAGCAGGTCGATCACCGCCTCGTCGGTCGCCGACCCCAGCGTCGCCGTCACCGGCAGCAGGAGCCGCTCCGGCACCTCCGACCATCCCCCGTCGGAGTGGACCAGCAGCGCGCCGGTGAACGACTCGCCGGGGTCCAGCTCGGCGGCGCACCGGATCTCGTCGTCGGCGGGCAGCACCCGGCAGGCGGGGGAGACGCCGATCGCCTCGACGCCCTCGGGCAGCCGGGCGACCGCCTCGGCGAGGCCACCGCCGGACCCGGTGTTGGTGACCTCGACACCGACCCAGCCAGCGCCCCAGCCGTCCCAGTCGTCGTCCCAGTCCTCGTCGTGCCGGTGCGCCGAGGGCCGGTGGTCGGGGTGCCGGTGGTCGAGGTGCCGGTGGTTCGGGTGCAGGTCGTCGAGGTCCCAATCGTCGGGGTCCCAGCTCCACCGGGCCAGCTCGACCCGCACCCCGTCGACCGGTTCGACGACCACCGGCATCGCGGGCAGCCGCAGGTGGATCGCCGAGCCCGCGCTGACCCGGGCGGTGATCTCGCCGCCGGTCGCCGTCGGCGCGGCTCGCAGCGGGAACGCGAACTCCCGCGCCTCGCCGGGGCCGATGCCGCCGGTGGTGGTGCAGCTCACCTCGCCGGTGCCGCCGCGGCAGGTCATCCCGTCCGCGGACTGCGGGGTGGTCGCGGCCCGTCCGCCGCTGCGGGCCGACGGCAGCGCGGCCGACACGCCGTCCGGGAGCGCGAGCGAGGTGGTGACCGGGGTCGACGGTCCGGTCCCGGTGTTGCGCACGGTGATGGTCAGCTCGGCGGGCGGGCCGCCCGCGGGCAGCACGACCGGCTCGGCCGGTCCGGTGGCGTCCAGGTCGGGGACCCGCGGCGGTGGCGGTGGCGGCGGTTCGGTCGGCGGTGCCGGTGCCGGGGCCGGGGCCGACGGCGCCGGTGGCGGTGGTGGCGCCGGCGGGTTCGGCGCGGGCGGGGGACCTGGGTGACCGGCGGCGGGGGAGGTACGGCGGCGACCGGGACGGGCTGCTCGGTGCCCGCGCCGATGCCCAGCGCGATGGCGGTGAGCAGCGCGGCCCCGGACGTGGTCGCGGTCAGCGTCTGGCGCGGTCCGGCGCTCAGCGCGCCGCCCGCTGATCCGGCCGCGGCGGCACCGCCGACCGCTCCGGCGCCCGAGGTGCTGAGGTAGCCGGTCGCGGCGGTGCCCAGCAGCAGCGGTGCCACGATGAGCCGCAGCCCGCTGTTGACCTCGGCGAGTTCCCCGGCCAGCGCACGGCACCGGTCGCACCCGTCGAGGTGGGTGTTCACCTGCGCCGTCTCCCGCTTCGACAACCCGCCCCGGGTCCAGGCCCCGAGCCGGTCCACCACCGCGCGGCAGCGGTCCACGTCCGGGCCGAGGCGGGACAGGTGGACCTGGAGGTAGGCCTGCCGCAGCCCTTCGCGGGCCCGGTAGGCCAGCGCGGACACCCCGTTGGGCGTCAGCCCCAGCAGCGGGGCCACCTCGGTGGGGCTCTGGCCCTCGACCTCCAGGTGCCACAGCGCGGTCTGCCACCGCTCCGGGAGCCGGGCGAACGCCTGCGCGGCCAGCGAGCGCTCCAGCCCGGCCACCGCCGTGTCGGTGAACGGCACCCCGACGTCGGCCACCTCGCCCACGTCGTCGGCCAGCCGCACCTTGCGGTCCCGGCGGCCGCGGTCGTAGGCGGTGCGGCGCAGCGCGGTGAGCAGGTAGGCGCGGAACGCGGTGGTGGGGCCGCTGCCCGCGCGCAGCAGGTCGAGGACCTTGGCGAAGGACTCCGACACGAGGTCGTCGGCCTCCGCCGCCGAGCCGGCGACCTGCCGCGCCATCCGGTAGGCGGCGGCGACGTGCCGTTCGTAGAGCTGCGCGTAGGCCTCGGTGGAGCCGTCGCGGACCGCGTCGAGCAGTTCCGCGTCGCTGGGTTCCTGCGGTTCCGGCGGAGCTGTCGACACTGCACGCCCTTCCCTGGTCGCCTGTCCCGCGTTCGGCGCGCGGGCACCCCGTCGTGGGGCGCTCGGTGATCAGTCGCGCACCGAGCGTCACTCGGGGGATCATATTGTCCGCGAGATCGACCCCACGACGCCACGGTCGGCACCGTCATGGGCGACCGGTCCGCACGTCTCCCAGGTGGACGGAGCAGTTCTCCCCGAGCGGGGAGGATCCCTCCCGCTCGGGCACGCGGGAGGGCGTGGAGGAGGCGACTGTGAGCGGTCGGGAATGGAGCGGCGCGGCGTTGCCCGCGGGGAGCGGAGCGCTGCGGTCCCGGTGGCGCGCCGCGAGCTTGGCCGCCGGGTGGCCCTTCCCCGGCGACTGGCCCGGGGGCGCGGTGGACGCGGTGTGCGCGGCGGTGGTGACGGGGGCCGGCGGGCTGGTACCGCTGCTGGCCGACCTGGGCGCGGCGCGGGCCGAGGCGGGCGTCGGGCTCGCCGGTGCGCTGGACGACCTCGCCGCCTTCCACGCCGCGTCGGCGCCGGGCGCCCCGGCGGGCCTCGACCTCGACGCGGTGCCGAACTGGATGGTGCGGGCGCTGGCGCTGGGCTGGGCGGAGGTCACCGCCCGGCACGCGATCGGCCGCGAGGTGCGCGACCCGCTGACCGGCCTGGCCACCCCCGGCTACCTGCGCACCCGGCTGCACGAGGTGTACCGGTGGGCGCGGGCGGCGGGGCGCACCCCGGCCGACGAGCACGCCTTGATCACCGTTTCGCTGCGGGTGCCCGACCACGGCCACGGCTACCCGCGCTCGATGGGCATGGTGCTGGTCGCCGAGGTGCTGCGCGCGGTGTTCGACGCGGGCGAGACGGTGGCGCTGCTGCGGGCCTCGACGGCGGCCGTGCTGGCACCCCGGGACCGGACCCTGGGCGTGCGCTGCGCGCGCGTCCGCCACCTCGCCGAGCGCAAGCTGGCCGCCGACCCGGCGCTGCGCGTCCCGCGCCCCGACCCGGTCTCGGTGTCCCTGGAGGCCCTGCCCGCGGAACCGGACCAGGCCTGCGCCATGCTCGCCGCCCTGACCTGAGGCCCGAGCGTGAGCTGGGTCGCGTTCGGAGGAGTCCCGGGGCGGTGGTCGGCGGCGCCCGAACTAGGCTGGTCGTGTGGACCAGCGCACCGGAACTCCCGTCGTCGGCATGGTCGGTGGTGGCCAGTTGGCCCGGATGACCCACCAGGCCGCGATCCCGCTCGGGCAGTCGCTCAAGGTGCTCGCCACCTCCGAGGACGACAGCGCCGCGCTGGTGGCCTCGGACGTGGAGCTGGGCCACCACACCGACCTGGACGCCCTGACCAAGTTCGCGCAGGGCTGCGACGTCCTCACCTTCGACCACGAGCACGTGCCGGGCGAGCACCTGCGCGCGCTGGCCGCCGCCGGGGTGTCGGTGCAGCCGGGTCCGGACGCGCTGCTGCACGCCCAGGACAAGCTGGTGATGCGCCGCGCGCTCGCCGGGCTGGGGTTGCCGGTGCCGCCGTTCGCCGAGATCTGCTCGGTGGACGACGTGCTCGCCTTCGGCGCCGAGCACGGCTGGCCGTGCGTGCTCAAGACCGCCCGGGGCGGCTACGACGGCCGCGGCGTGTGGCTGCTCGACGGTCCGGAGCAGGCCCGCGAGACCGTCGCCGAGCTGCTCGCCGGGGGTGCGGTCCTGCTCGCCGAGCAGCGGGTGGCGCTGCGCCGCGAGCTGGCCGCGCTGGTCGCCCGGTCGCCGTTCGGGCAGGGCGCGGTGTGGCCGCTGGTGGAGACGGTGCAGCAGGACGGCATCTGCGTGCAGGTGCTGGCGCCGGCGCCGGACGCCTCGCCGGAGCTGGTCGAGCAGGCGCAGGACCTGGCGCTGACCGTTGCCGAGTCGCTCGGCGTCACCGGCGTGCTGGCCGTGGAGCTGTTCGAGACCGACGACGGCCTGGTGGTCAACGAGCTGGCGATGCGCCCGCACAACTCCGGGCACTGGACCATCGAGGGCGCCCGCACCTCCCAGTTCGAGCAGCACCTGCGCGCGGTGCTGGACTACCCGCTGGGCAGCACCGACCTCACCGCGCCCGCCGTGGTGATGGCGAACCTGCTGGGCGCGCCCGAGGAGCCCGCGATGGGCGTCGACGAGCGCCTGCACCACCTGTTCGCCCGCTACCCGCACGCCAAGGTCCACCTCTACGGCAAGAGCGAGCGGTCCGGCCGCAAGCTCGGGCACGTGACGCTGCTCGGCGACGACCTCGACGAGGTCCGCGAGCAGGCCCGGTTGGCCATCCACTGGCTGTCCCGGGGCGAGTGGGCCGACGGACACCCGATCCACTGACTGAGGAGCGAGGCGTGGCGGAGGAGCGACCCCTGGTCGGCGTCATCATGGGCAGCGATTCGGACTGGCCGGTGATGCGCGCCGCGGGCGAGGCGCTGGCGGAGTTCGAGGTGCCCTTCGAGGTCGGCGTGCACTCGGCCCACCGGACCCCGCAGCGGATGCTGGACTACGCGCGGGAGGCCGCGGACCGGGGCCTGCGCGTGATCATCGCGGGCGCGGGCGGTGCCGCGCACCTGCCGGGCATGGTCGCCTCGGCGACGGTGCTGCCGGTGATCGGCGTGCCCGTTCCGCTCAAGCACCTGGACGGGATGGATTCGCTGCTGTCCATCGTGCAGATGCCCGCCGGGGTGCCGGTGGCGGCGGTCTCGGTCGGCGGGGCGCGCAACGCGGGCCTGCTCGCGGTGCGGACGCTGGCCGCCGACTCGGGTGAGCTGGGTGCCCGGCTGCGGGCCGCGATGGCCCGGTTCCAGGCCGGCCTGGCGGACATGGTGCTGACCAAGCACGACGCGCTGCGCGCCGAGGTCCACGGCGGCTGACCGCTTCCCGCCGACGATGTGCGCGCCGGAACCCCAGTGGTGCTCTCGCCGCGCCATGATGTAGCCACCTGTCCTCGCGAGGGGATCGCTGAGCGCCCGCGGTGGCGCCGGTCGCGCGCCGCACCGCACTGCGGCTCCGCCGCGTCCGGGTCGCAGGCCTGATCGCGCGCGGACCCCGTCGTACCTGCTCCGCCGCAGGTCGGACCGGGGTGCCGGGTGGCTTTCGCGGTTCTGCGGCGGCTTCCGGACGATGCCGGGCGGCAGCGCACGCCGCGTGTGAGCATCTTCGCACCGGCCACCCCGGACTATTTGAAGCTTCATGTATATGCTCGCCGGTGGTCTACCTGATGAGGGGCTCCCGCAGCGTGGCGGCGCCCGAGGTGCCACCCGAGCGCGACATCGCGCACCTCCCGAACCCTCCCGGAAAGGGGTCACCGATGCGGCAGACCTTGTCCGACCTCGCCCTCCTCCTGGCCCGCGTCGTCGTGGGCGTGACGTTCATCGCGCACGGCTACCAGAAGCTCGCGATCAACGGCATGGACGCCACCGCGAGCGGCTTCGCATCGATGGGCATCCCGCTGCCCACCGCGGCGGCGTGGTTCGCCGCGCTGGTCGAGCTGCTGGGCGGGATCGCCCTGGTGCTCGGCGTGCTGCTGCCGGTTGCGGGCGTGCTGCTGGCCGCCGTCATGCTCGGCGCCCTGCTCTTCGCGCACCTGGGCACCACGTACTTCGTCACCGACGGCGGTTTCGAGTACGTGCTGCTGCTGGCGGCGGTGAGCCTCGCGCTCGGCTTCGGCGGTCGGCGCTACAGCGTCGACGCGGCGCTGCGCCGCCGCCAGCCCCAGCAGGACCTCGCCGGGGTCTGAGCACGCACCACCCGTTCGCGAACTGAGTGAGGGGCACCTTCATCCGGCTTACCCGGATGAAGGTGCCCCTCACTCGGCTTTCGGTCGGGTCAGGCCAGGCGGGCCGTGGTGCGTTCGTCGGCCCGGCGCCGCTCCAGCAGGGCCGGGTCGGCGTGGGCGCAGTGCACCAGGGACGCCCCGGCGGCGAGCACGGCGAGCAGGCCGTCCAGCACCCCGCCGGGCAGCGTCCACTCCACGGTGGACAGCACCCGGTCCCCGGCGCTGAGGCCGAGCCCGGCCGCCCGCTCGCGGGCGGCGGCGACCAGCTCCCCGGCGGAGTGCCCCAGCAACGCCGGGGTGTCGGCCGGGACCGGCAGCAGCGGGCTGAAGTCGTCGCCGTGCACGCGGATCTCGGTGGCGTAGTCGAGCACCCCGTCCGGCAGGTCGCGCACCGGTGCCCCCAGCGCGTCCAGGCCCACCGCGGCCACCGTCCGCGCGCCCTCGCCGCGCGCCGGGTCCGAGGCCGCCACCACGGCGAGCTCCGCGCCGTCCGGGTCATCGACGACGTGCGCGCCGCACCACCACGCGCCGAGCAGCACGCCGGCCGTCTGCCAGTGCGCGGGCAGGTCCACCGCGACCGGCGTGCCCGGTTCCACGTCGAGCTCGTCGACCAGCCAGTTCGCCGTCTTCGCGGCCCAGTTCGCCGTCGTGGCCCCGGACAGCTCCACCCGCGCACCGGTCGCGTCGTCGTAGTAGGTGATCAGCGGCTTCGCGGCGTTGCCCGCCAACACCGGGCCGAGCAGTTCCTGGGTGGCGCTCATGGCGACGAGGGTATCGCCCGGCCGCGGCTCCGGCGTGCGCCCGTCAGTTCACGCAGGGCACGCCGTCGGAGGTGATCGGCGGCGGCTGCGCGGTCGCGTCCAGCCGCAGCGGTGCCGCCGGGGCGAGCCCGGGCGGTGGCGGCGCGACCAGCCCGGCGAAGAAGTCCCGCACGGCGGGCGGGTCGACGGTGACGATGCTGCGGTCCCGGTCGTCGCGCAGGCCCACCCCGGTCAGCGGCAGCGTCACGAACGACACCCCGCCCGCGGCGAGCTCGCGCATCCGCTGCGCGAAGGCCATCACGTCCCAGTCCTGGTCCAGCACCACCGAGCGGCGCAGCGCGGCGATGAGCCCGTTCAGCCGCGCCGGATCGGTCAGCGTGCCGGAGGAGAACACCTCGCCGGCCAGCGAGGCCATGAAGACCTGCTGCCGGACGATCCGGTCCAGGTCGCCGCGCGGCAACCCGCCGCGCTGCCGGACGAACGCCAGCGCGTCGCCACCGGCGATCCGCTGCGGACCCGCGGCGAAGTCGGCGCCGGAGTCGGGGTCGCTGGTGGCCTGGCGCAGGCACACCCGCACCCCGCCGACGGCCTCGGTGATCTCGTAGAAGCCGAGCAGGTTGATCTCGGCGTAGCGGTCGATGCGCACCCCGGTCAGCCGCTGCACGGTGCGCACCAGCGCCCGCTGCCCGGCCAGCCGCGACCCGGCCTCGTCGGCGCCCTCCTCCCGGGCGGCCGCGGCCTTGGCGAGCCCGTAGACGGCGTTGATCTTCTCCGGGCGACCGCCGGGGACCTCGGTGTAGGTGTCGCGCGGGATGGACACGGCGGTCGGCGCCGCGCCGTCGTGCGGGACGCGGACCACCACCAGGGTGTCGGTGTTGAGACCCGGGCTGCTCTCGGTGCGCAGCTCCCGCAGCACGCTCTCCGGCAGCGGGTTGCCGTGGGCGTCGGTGCGGCTGTCGCTGCCGACCAGCAGCAGGTCCAGCGCGCCGTCGTCGCGCGGCGGCGGGGGTTCGGCCTCGTCCGGCGCGGCGGGTTCGGCCAGCACCGTGGAGCTGCTGACGTCGTCGAGCCGGTCCAGCAGGAACCAGCCGGTCGCCGTCGTGCCGAGCACCACGGCGGAGAACAGCGCGATCAAGCCGCGGCCGGTGATCCGGGCGGCCGAGCGCCGCCCGGTGCGCGGCGCCTCCGGCGCGTCGTCCTGCGCTTCCGCCACCTGTGCCTCCCCGATCGAGCAACCGCACAGTGCGCGGTGCGGGCCGCCCAGACCCTAACCGGAGGCCCCCCGGGCGTGTCCGGAGAACCGCGCAACGGCCACCCGGTTGCCGCAGCCGCGCGGTTCTCCGGCGCCGAGGTCAGTACACGCAGGGAACGCCGTTGGCGGTGATCGGTTCCTCGTCCGCGGTGTCCGGCGCCTGCGCCTGGACCGGGGCCCGGCGGAGACCGTCGAGCCGCACCGACTGCCGCCCGGCGAAGTCCGCGCCCGGACCGGCGTAGTCGTCGCCGAGGTAGACCTCCAGGTTGCCCGCCGACAGGTTCGTGCTCTCGGCGATCTCCACCCCGCCCAGCATCTCCGCGAGCTGCTGCGCGGCGGCCTGGTCGCCCGGCGCGTGGTAGATCAGCGAACTGGCCCGGGAGTCGGCGTTGGCGCTGCCGCCCGTGGTGAACCCGGCGGTGCCGACCTCCTCCAGCACCCGACCGGCCAGGCCGGTTTCGCCGGAGGCGTTGAAGACGCTGACCGTGGTGTCCTCGCGGGCCGCCGCCTGCTGCGCCTGCTGCTGCTCCTTGCGGGCGCGCTCCGCGGGCGGCAGCAGCAGGTTCGCCACGAACTGCCGCACCTCGGGCACCTGGATGGTGACGTCCTCCTCGCCGCTCTCGCCGACGAAGTGCACCGGCGCGGTGTGGAACTCGACGTCGCCCCCGGCGATGCCCTGCAACTGCGAGGCGAACCCGAGGATGTCGTTGGCCAGCTTGTCGTCCAGCACGACGGACCGCTCCACCGCGCTGACCAGATCGGTCAGCCGTGCCGGGTTGGCCAGCGTGCCCGCCGAGAGCACCTTGCCCACCAAGGCGGACATGAACACCTTCTGCCGGGTGACGCGGTCGAGCTCGTTGGTCAGGCCGTGCCGCTGCCGGACGAAGGCCAGCGCGTCGGCGCCTTGGATGGTCTGCGGTCCGGCGGGGAACACCGCGCCGGACCACTCGCTGTCGTCGACGGGCTCCTTCAGGCACACCTCGACGCCGCCGACGGCCTTGGTGACCTCGTAGAAGCCGAGCAGGTTCACCTCGGCGTAGTGGTCGATCCCGGCACCGCTGATGTCCTCGATCGTGCTGATCAGGAAGTTGCGCCCCGCCTCGCGGGCCTTCTTCTCGATCTCCTTGGGATCGGACAGGCCCTGCTCCTGCAGCTTCTCCGCCTCGGCGTTCTTGGCCCGGCTGAAGGCCTCGGTGAGCTTGTGCTTCCCGAACTCGCCCATGTCGACCAGGGTGTCGCGGGGGAAGGACACCGCGCTGGCCCGCTGCCCGCCGTTGGGGATCCGGACCAGGATCATGGTGTCGGTGAGGTCGCCGCTCTCGTAGGTGGTCCGCAGCTCGCGGAGCACCGATTCGGGCAGCGGGTTGCCCTCCTTGTCGTTGCGGCTGTCGTTGCCGATCAGCAGGAGGTCCACCGCGCCGTCCTCGGCGTACGGGCGCTCGGCCAGGTCCACGGCGCCCTCGCCGCCGCCGAACCGGTTCAGGTTCGCCCAGGCCAGGCCGGTGTAGCTGAGCACGATCACCGACAGCAGCGCGATGGCCGTGCGGCCGATCACCCGCCACGCCCGGCGGCTCCGGCGCTTGCTCGGCCGCGACCAGGTGTCGCCGGTCGGGGCTTCCCGCGAGCGCGACGGCGGGCGGCGGTGCTCACCGCTGCCCGCTCGGCCCGGGCCGGTGCCCGCGCCCTCGGCGGGACGGGCGCGCCGTTCCGGTCGGCGGGAGCCCGGGAGGTCCCCCGAGCCGTTTCGTGGCCCGCGGGGCGGGACGGGTCGGCCAGGTTCCCCTGGCCACCTCGGCCGGTCCTCCACGCCTGATCCTCCTTGGCACGCCGGGCGTTACACCTTCGCGAGTGATTTTGCTCGTGTTCGATGTGCAGGCTAGCGGTGATCCTTATGCCTCGGGTGAGGTCCCGGTAAGAGTGGTGAGATCATTCATAGGGTCTCGCACTCCGCGCGCCGGTTCGCGACCCGGGGGTGCGCGCGGACCGCACCCGGCCGTGTCAGACTTCGCACGCGGTCGCCCGGATGCGCGGTCGTGACGAGCTGGAATGGGGCGGAATGCGGATTCTGGTCACCGGCGGCGCCGGCTTCATCGGGTCGCACTACGTGCGGCAGCTCCTCGGCGGGGCGTACCCGGCGTTCGCCGGCGCCGAGGTCGTGGTGCTGGACAAGCTCACCTACGCGGGCAACGAGAAGAACCTGGATCCGGTCGCCGACGACCCGCGGTTGCGCTTCGTGCGCGGCGACATCTGCGACCGCGAGCTCACCCGCGAGCTGATGACCGGCACCGACGTGGTGGTGCACTTCGCGGCGGAGAGCCACGTGGACCGCTCCATCGACGGCGCGGACGCCTTCGTGGTGACCAACGTGCTGGGCACCAACACCCTGCTGAACTCGGCGCTGGAGACCGGCGTCGGCAAGTTCGTCCACGTCTCCACCGACGAGGTCTACGGGTCCATCGACACCGGCTCCTGGCCGGAGGAGCACGCGCTGGAGCCGAACTCGCCGTACTCGGCGGCCAAGGCGGGCTCGGACCTGCTGGCGCGGGCGTACTTCCGGACCCACGGGCTGCCGGTGTGCGTCACCCGCTGCTCCAACAACTACGGGCCCTACCAGTTCCCCGAGAAGATGCTGCCGCTGTTCGTCACCAACCTGATCGACGGGATCGAGGTGCCGCTCTACGGCGACGGGCTCAACGTGCGCGACTGGCTGCACGTCACCGACCACTGCCGGGGCGTCCAGCTCGTCGCCGAATCCGGTCGTCCCGGTGAGGTCTACAACATCGGTGGCGGGACCGAGCTGACCAACCGGGAGCTGACCGGACGGCTGCTCGCCGCCACCGGCCGGGACTGGTCGCTGGTCCGCGAGGTCCCGGACCGCAAGGGCCACGACCGGCGCTACTCGGTGGACCACGGCAAGATCGCCGAGGAGCTCGGCTACCGGCCCGTCGTCGACTTCGAGACCGGCCTCGCCGAGACCGTCGAGTGGTACGCGACCCACCGCGACTGGTGGGAACCGCTGAAGGCGCAGGCGGTCGCCGGGTGAGCGGGCGGCTCGCGGTCCTGGTGCCCGGCGGTCGGGGGCAGTTGGGCGGGGAGCTGAAGCGGCTCGTCCAGCAGCGGTCCGGGTGGCTGGCGCACGCCCCGGGCTCGCGCGAGCTCGACGTGACCGACGAGGGCGCCGTGGCCGACGCGGTGGACTCCTTCGCCGAGACCGCCCGGGACGCGCGGCTGCGCCCGGTGGTGATCAACGCCGCCGCCTACACCGCGGTCGACGCGGCCGAGTCCGACGCCGGGGCCGCCGAGCGGATCAACGCGACCGGTCCGCGGTTGCTGGCCGCGGCGTGCGCGGGCAGCGGCGTGCCGCTGCTGCACGTGTCCACCGACTACGTCTTCGACGGGACGGCCACCGAGCCGTACGAGCCGGACGCGCCCGCCGCGCCGCGCACCGCCTACGGCCGCACCAAGCTGGCCGGGGAACGCGCCGTGCTCGACTCCGCCGCGCCCGCCTGGGTCGTCCGCACCGCCTGGGTCTACGGCGGCGGCGGGGCCAACTTCGTGCGAAGCATGGTGCGGCTGGCCGCCGAACGCCCGGAGCTGTCCGTGGTCGACGACCAGATCGGCTCCCCGACGTGGGCCGCCGACCTGGCGGCCGGGCTGGTCGAACTCGCCGAGCGGGCGGCGCGGCGCGACGGCCCGCGGCAGCCGGTGCTGCACTGCACCAACACCGGTTCGGCGAGCTGGTGGGAGTTCGCGCGCGCCATCTTCGCCGAGCTGGGCAGCGACCCGGAACGGGTCCGCCCGTGCGGCACCGCGGACTTCCCGCGACCCGCCCCGCGCCCGGCCTACTCGGTGCTGTCCGACCGGGCGTGGCGCGACGCCGGGCTCACCCCGCTGCGCCCCTGGCGCGAAGCCCTCGCCGCAGCCTTCGAGCAGGACCCCAGGCTCACCACCTGACGGTGAACTGAGTGAGGGGCACCCTCGTCCGAGTAGGGACCGCTTTCGCCAATGGCCTGCGTGGCGGTGCGGGTGGCGGAACCTCAGCGGTCCCCTCGCTGCGCCGATCGCCTCCTGATGTACCCACGACGTGCACGGCGTCGGCGCTGTCCTCGCGAGAAGACCGCTGAGCGGTCACGTCCGAGCACGGGCCGCGGTGCCGGTTGCGTGCCTCACCGCATGCGGCTCCGCCGCATTCTGAAACGCCCCGCAACCGGGACAAGGGTGCCCCTCACTCACGTCGGGGGTCAGGTGCGGGCTGCGCGGTGGTAGGCGGCGCGGGTGGCTTCGGCGCAGGCGCGCCAGGTGAACCCGGCGGCGTGCGCGCGCCGCGCCGCGTCGGAGGTGGCGTCGCGGGGCCGGGCCGCGGCGGTGCGCAGGGCTTCGCGCAGCGCCTCGGGATCCCCGGGCGGGACCAGGTCCGCGTGCCCGCCGGTGACCTCGCGCAGCGCCGGGACGTCCGAGCACACCACCGGGACGCCGCAGGCCAGCGCTTCCAGGGCGGGCAGCCCGAAGCCCTCGTCGCGGGACGGCAGCACCAGCGCGGCGGCCCCGGCGACCAGCCCGCGCAGCACGTCGTCGTCGAGGTAGCCGGTCCGCGTCACCGCACCGTCCGGTGCGGTGAGCTCGCCCGCGGCGGCGGGGCCCGCGACGACCAGCGGCGGCAGGTCCGCCGACAGCGCCCGCAGCAGCACCGGCAGGCCCTTGCGCGATCCCCCGGCCCCGACGAACAGCAGGTACTGGCCGGGAACGCCGAGCCGGGCGCGGGCCTCGGCGTCCAGCGGCGCGGCCGACGACCACGCCGGGTCCACGCCCAGCGGGGTGACCGCGATCCGCTCGGCGGGCACGTCGAGCCGGGTCCGCACCACCTCGGCGACCGCGGCGGTCGGGGTGCACACCACCGCGGCGCGCCGCGCCGAGCGCCGGACCAGCGCGGGCAGGTCCGGTTCGGCCAGCGCCGGATCGTCCAGGAACGCCAGGTCGTGCACGGTGAGCACGCCGGGGGAGCGGGACGGCGGCAGCACGAAGTTCGTCCCGTGCACCACGTCGCCGACCGCGCCGAGCAGCTCGACCGGCGGGAGCGGCAGCCGGCGCCAGCACGCGCGCAACGCCCGCGCCGGCACCGGCGGCCCGACCACCCGGGCACCCGGCGGGACCAGCCCGGGCAGCGCGGCCCGGCCGCGCGCCGTGAGCCCGATCACCCGCAGCGGCACCGTGCCCGCGAGTTCGGCCAGCAGGCACGCGGTGTAGCGGCCGATGCCGGTGCGCCGCCCGAGCAGCGGGGTGCCGTCGACGACGACCGCGGGTTCAGCCACGGCCGGGCAGCCGGTCGGCGGCCAGCCGCCGCAACCGGCCGGTGGCCCGCCGGGCGACCTCCAGCGGCCCGCCCGCGTCGAGGTACTCGCGCACCAGCGACAGGTCCCGCCGCACCCGCTCGCCGGGCAGCAGCGGGGCGCTGCGCACCAGCGGCGCGGTGGCCCGCAGCCGGTCGGCCGCCGGACGCGGATCGCGGCAGAACGCGGTCAGCGGGGCGAGCACCGACTCCCAGGTGAACCGCTCCCGCACCGCCTCGATGCGGTCCCGGCAGCCCGCCGCGAACTCCTCGTCGTAGAGCACCTTCTCCAGCGCCTCGGCCAGCGCGGCCGGGTCCTCGGCGGGGACCACGACGCCGATCCGCTCCTGGCGCACCAGGTCGGCGAACGAGTCGCCGTCGGTGGTCACCACCGGCAGCCCGGACCACAGGTAGTCCAGCACCCGGGTGCGGAACGCGAACGTGGTCTCCACGTGCTCGAAGTGCGTGGTGGCACCGCAATCGGCGTCCAGCAGGAAGTTCTGCCGCTGCGCGTAGGGCACCCAGGTCTCGTTGAAGAACGCCGTCTTGCCCGTCATGCCGAGCTCCCGCGCCAGCGCCCGGGTCCGGTCGGCCATGCCCATCTCCGGCACGTCCGGGTTCGGGTGCTTCATGCCGAGGAAGAACAGCCGGACGTCGTTGTGGTCCTGGGCCAGCCGGTACACCGCGCGCAGCAGCGTCAGCGGGTCGAACCAGCTGTAGACGCCGCCCGCCCACAGGATCACCTTGTCGTCGGCGTCGATGCCCGGCTGCGCCCCCTTGATCGCCGGGCCGGTGCGGCGCGGCGCGACCGAGGGCAGCCCGAACGGCACCACCGACAGCAGCGAGCGCACCGTCGGGTCGTCGTCGTAGAGGCCGGGGGTCAGCCTGCCCAGCGAGGCCAGGTGGCCGAGCCAGAAGTGCCGCTGCCGCTCCGAGGCGCACAGGAAGAAGTCCCCGCGCCGCAACTGGGTGTTGAGCACCTTGGTCACCCCGGCGAGGTCGGCCGCGCGCCGCTCGTCGTCGGTGTCCCGGCCCTGCTCCAGCAGTTCCAGGTGCATCGGGTCGTAGACGTCGCAGACCACGACGGTGGTGGAGTCGAGCTTCTTCAGCGCGGGCACCATCTCCAGCACGTGCCCCTGCAGGATCACCACGTCGGCCCACTCCACGTGGCCGGGCAGCTCGCGCTGCGTCGAGGCCACCACCGGGAACGCCGCGTCCGGCGCGTCGACCCTGGAGTTGACGCTGACCAGCCGCACCTCGTGCTCGGCGGCCAGCACCTCGGCCATGTGCCAGGCGCGGATCGCCGGACCGGCCATCCGCTCGGTGACCGCGTCCCCGGTGATCACCGCGATCCGGCGCGGGCGGCCGAAGACCTCGTCGAGCTCGAACGCCTCGACCAGCGCGTCGTGCGCCGCGAGGTAGCGGGGCAGCGGGTAGGCGGGCTCCATCGCCTTGCGCATCAGCGGGACCAGGTCGGTGTCGCTGCGGACGCGGTCGCGCTGCTCCTGCTCCCGGGAGCGCTTCAGCGACGGCAGCAGCTCGACGAACTGGTCGATGGCCAGCATCCCGGCCAGCGCGCTGCGGTCCACCGGCACCGGGGAGGCGTCGTCCGGCCCGTCCGGGCGGCGGGTGATCTCCAGCTGCGTCGGGTCGACCTCGCCGCGCGCGGTGGCCCGCCGCACCGCCAGCGCCAGCGCCGCGGGCAGCGCCTTGGCCAGCGTCTCGTCGGAGACGTTCTTGTAGAGGGTGGCCAGCGCGTTGCGCTCCAGCAGGTAGTGCTCGCGGGCGTCGCCGACCTCGGCCATCGACGCGTGGTGCCGGTGGTAGGTCAGCGACCTCGGCTCGTAGCGCACCCGCCAGCCGCGCAGGTTCAGCCGCCAGCCGAGGTCGACGTCCTCGTAGAACATGAAGTAGCGATCGTCGAAGCCGCCCAGGGCGGTGAACAGCTCGGCGCGCACGAACAGCGCCGAACCGGTGCCGAACAGCACGTCGCGGGCGGCGTCGTGGGAACCGTCGTCGAGCTCGCCCGCGTGCCGCTTGTAGCCCATGCCGAACCAGGTCAGCCCGCCGTCGACGAAGTCGATCCGCTGCCCGTCCCAGTCCAGCACCTTGCTGGCCACCGCGCCCACGGTCGGTTCGCCGCGCAGCACCGCCACCGCGGCGCGCACCCACGCGCGGTCGGGCCTGGCGTCGTTGTTGAGGAAGGCCAGCACTTGCCCGGTGGCCTGCTCCGCCGCGGCGTTGCAGCCGCCGGCGAACCCGGTGTTGGTGGCGGACTCGATCACCCGCACGTCCGGCGCGGCGGCCCGGATCCGGTCCGCGCTGCCGTCCCCGGAGGCGTTGTCGAGGCAGATCACCTCCAGCAGCTCCGCCGGGTAGTCGAGCTCGTCGCGCACCGCGCGCACGCAGGTGATGGTGTCGTCGGCGCCGCGGTGGTTGACCACGATCACCGACACGAGGGGGAGCTGCTCGGCCATGCCCCAAGCCTGCACCATCAGGTGATCGCGCGGGGCCGCACCCTGTGCATCCGACGGGCGCATCCGGCGGGTGCACCCGACGGGCGCGCATCCGGCGGGTGGCTCAGCGACCCGCCCAGTCGCGCCAGACCCGGGCCCGCGCCCGGGCGTCGCCCGCGGTGCGGCGGACCCGCAGCGCGGCGGGCAGCCCGCGCAGCACCTCCGCCAGCACCCGGAGCCGCAGCGGCACCCGGAAGTTCGCCGCGTCCGGCACCGCGCGGCGCAGCGGCAGCGCCGCGGTGATCGCGGCGAACCGGGCCAGCTCCCGCGCCGCCACCCGCGCGGGGGCGCAGCGCAGCAGGGTCAGCAGCCGGTTGCGCTCGTTCCAGCGGTGGAACGGGGCCGACCCCGGAGCGCTGCTCGCCCCGTGCAGGTGCACGGCGGTCGCGTCCGGGACCGCGACCACCGAGCGACCGGCCAGCCGGAACCGCCACGCGGTGTCGGTGTCCTCGTAGTAGCAGAAGTAGTGCGCGGGAACGCCGCCCGCGGCCCGCAGCACCTCGGTGCGCAGCAGCGCGGCCCCGCCGCAGAAGCCGAACACCTCGGTCGCCCCCGGGACGTCGGCGCCGTGCCCGTCGGCGGTCAGCCGCACCCCCGACGACTGCACCCGCCCGTTCGGGGCGCGCAGCACCGACGAGGCCGCGGCGGCCGCCGGGTCCCGGTCCAGCGCCGCCTCCAGCGCGCCCAGCCAGCCCGGGTCGGGCGCGGCGTCGTCGTTGAGCCAGGCCATGAACGGCGTGCGCACCCGGTGGAGGGCGACCGCCATCGCCCCCGCGTAACCGGCGTTCACCGGCAGCCGGAGCACCTCCGGGGCGCTGGGGTGCGCCGCGAGCAGCTCGGCGGTGCCGTCGGTGGAGCCGTTGTCCACCACCAGCGCCCGGTGCGGGCTCCGCTGGGCGGCCAGCGCGTCCAGGCAGGCCGTCAGGTGCCGCGCCCCGCGCCAGGTCACCACCACCACGGTGCTGCGTGCCGTCGTCACGACCGACGACGGTAGCGGGCACCGGGCGTGGCAGGCTGGGCCGGTGCCCGAGCTCGTCGTGATCGCCGAGCAGCTGGTCGCCCCGGTCCCCGGTGGCACCGGCCGCTACACCCGCGAACTGCTGCGCGCGATGGCCCGCCTCGCCCCGCCGGGTTGGGAGCTGAGCAGCGCGGTCAGCCGCTCCGGTGATCCCGGCGCCGCCGAGGTGCCCGGGGTGCGGGGTCCCCGGGTGCTCCCGCTGCCGCGCCGCGGGCTGATCGCGGCCTGGGAGCGCGGCGTCCCGCTGTGGCCCGGCGGGGACGCGGTGCACGCCCCGACCCCGCTGGCCCCGCCCCGCCGCCGGGGTCGCCGCCTGGTGGTCACCGTGCACGACGCGGTCCCGTGGACCTGCCCGGACACGCTGACCCGGCGCGGCGCCGGGTGGCACCGGCGGATGATCGGGCGGGCCGCGCGGCACGCCGACGCGCTGGTGGTGCCCACCCGCGCGGTGGCCGCCGAACTGGCCCACCGGGTACCCGGCATACCGGCCGACTGGGCGCCACCGGTGCACGTCATCGGCGAAGGCGTCCCGCCGTCGCTGCTCGCCGAACCCGACCCCGGTCGGCTGCCGGACCTGCCGCCCCGCTACGTGCTCGCCGTCGGCACCGTGGAACCGCGCAAGGGCTACCAGCACCTGGTGCCCGCGATGGGCCTGCTGCCCGAGCGCGACCTGCCGCTGCTGATCGTCGGCTCGCCGGGCTGGGGCGGGCTCGACGTGCCCGCGCTGGCCGCCGAGCACGGCGCCGACGTGCGGCTGCTCGGTGCCGTCGACGACGCCGACCTCGCCGTCCTGCTGCGCCGCGCCACCGCGCTGGCGGTGCCCAGCCTCGACGAGGGGTTCGGGCTCCCGGCGCTGGAGGCGATGGCCTTGGGCGTCCCGGTCGTGCACTCCGACGCCCCGGCCCTGGTGGAGGTCGTCGGCGGCGCGGGCTTCGCCGTGCCGCGCGGTGATCCGGCGGCGCTGGCCGCCGCGCTGCGCCGGGCCACCGACCCCGAGGTCCGCGCCGGGGCGGCCGAGCGGGGCCGCCGCCGCGCGGCGGACTTCGACTGGGAGCGCACCGCCCGCGCCGTCTGGCACCTGCACACCGGCGACGTTCACACTGAGTGAGGGGCGCCTTCATCCGGCATGGTCGGATCCGGGCCGGTGGGCGGCGACCGTTTTCACCGGAACGTGCCCGGCCGCTCCCGGTCGTTCCGTACCCTGCTCGGGTGCGCAGAGGTGATCCGCGAATCCTGATCGACGCCACCGCGGTCCCCGCGGACCGGGGCGGCGTCGGCCGGTACGTGGACTCCCTGCTGGCCGCGCTGGACGCCGACGGCGCCCGGATCGCGGTGGCGTGCCAGCCGCGCGACGCCGAGCTGTACCACGCGCTCGCCCCGCGCTCCCGGATCGTCCCGGCGGCCGAGGCGGTGGCGACCCGCACCGCCCGGCTCACCTGGGAGCAGACCACGCTGCCCCGCCTGGTCCGCCGCCTCGGCGTCGACGTGCTGCACTCGCCGCACTACACCACGCCGCTGGCCAACCCGGTCGCCTCCGTGGTGACGCTGCACGACGCGACGTTCTTCACCGACCCGGCGCTGCACTCCCCGGTCAAGGCGCGGTTCTTCCGGGCGTGGACCCGCGCGGCGCTGCGCCGGGCCACGCTGTGCGCGGTGCCGAGCCAGGCGACCGCCGCGGAGCTCGCCCGCACCGCGGGGGCCGACCGGCGCGCGATGCACGTGATGTACCACGGGGTCGACCCGGACCGGTTCCACCCGCCCGCGCCGGAGGAGATCCGCGCCGTCCGCGAGCGGCTCCAGCTCCGCGACCAGCCCTACGTGGCGTTCCTCGGCGCGCTGGAACCGCGCAAGAACGTGCCCGCGCTGATCCGCGGCTTCACCCTCGCCTGCCTGGGCCGCCCCGACCCGCCCGCGCTGGTGCTGGCCGGGCAGCCCGGCTGGGACACCCGGGTGGAGCGGGCGCTGGAAGCGGTGCCGCACCGCTTCCGGGTCATCCGCGCCGGGTACCTGCCGTTCGACCAGCTCGCCGGATTCCTCGGCGGCGCCGACGTCGTCGCCTACCCGAGCATCGGCGAGGGCTTCGGCCTGCCGGTGCTGGAGGCGATGGCGTGCGGGGCGGCGGTGCTCACCACCCGCAGGCTGAGCCTGCCCGAGGTCGGCGGCGAGGCGGTCGCCTACGGCGGTGTCGACGAGGGCGCGATCGCCACCGCGCTCGCCGAGCTCCTCGACGACCCCGCCCGGCGCGCCGCGCTGGCCGAGGCGGCGCAGCGGCGGGCCAAGGAATTCACCTGGGCGGCGTGCGCCGTGCGGCACCGCGCCGCCTACGAGCGCGCCCACGACCTGCACGGCCGCACCCGCTGAGCGCCCGACCGGAACCGGCGAGGACCTCCGTCCGGGCGGGCACCCGCCGGACGGCAGAATCGACCGGGTGACCGACGTGCGCACCTATGGCGATGAGCTCGCCGTCGTGACCGTGACCTACTCGCCGGGCGAGACGCTGGAACGCTTCCTCGACACCCTGGCCACCGCCACCGAGCGGTCGGTGCGGGTGGTCCTCGCCGACAACGGATCGACCGACCAGGCGCCGCAGCAGGCCGCCGCAGCCCACGACCACGTCGAATTCCTGCCCACCGGCGGCAATCTCGGCTACGGCGCCGGTGCCAACCGGGGCGTCGCCGCGCTCGGCCCGGAATGCGGTTGGGTGGTGGTGGCCAACCCCGACCTGGAGTGGGGCGAGGGCTCGCTGGACGAGCTGCTCGCGGCGGCGGGCCGGTGGCCGCGCGGCGGTGCCTTCGGGCCGCTGATCACCGAACCCGACGGCGCGGTCTACCCGTCCGCCCGGCTGCTGCCCTCGCTCGGGCGCGGCGCCGGGCACGCGCTGCTGGGCAAGGTCTGGCCGGCCAACCCGTGGACCCGGGAGTACCGGCAGTCCGAGGCCGAGATCACCGAGCGCGCGGCGGGCTGGTTGTCCGGGTCCTGCCTGCTGCTGCGCCGCGAGGCGTTCGACTCGGTCGACGGCTTCGACCCGCGCTACTTCATGTACTTCGAGGACGTCGACCTCGGCGACCGGCTCGCCCGCGCCGGGTGGCGGAACGTGTACGTGCCCAGCGCCCGGGTGATGCACATCGGCGGCGCCTCCACCAGCAGCGCCTCCGGGCGGATGCTCGCCGAGCACCACCGCAGCGCCTACCGCTACCTCGCCGACCGCCACCCCGGCCCGGTCAACGCCCCGCTGCGCCTCGCGCTGCGCGGCGCCCTGTCGGCGCGCGCCAAGCTGGAGACCCGCTCGGCGAAGACCTGATGGGGTGAGGCCAGGCGTTAGGGGCCTTCCGGAATGCGGCGGGGCCGCGTGCGGTGAGGCACGCGACCGGCACCGCTGAGGTTCCGCCACCCGCACCGCCACGCAGGCCATCGGCGAGGGCGTTCCTCGCTGGTCAGTACTGGGGGTAGTGCTGGGGTGCGGAGCCGAGGGGGCCGAATTCGTCCGGGCCGCGCTGGGCGTGGTACGGGTTCGGCGGGAGCTGCCCGTAGTCCTGGGACGGCCAGCCGGTCTGCTGCTGCGGCGGTGCCTGCGGGGCCTGCGGCTGCTGGACCTGCTGGGGCGGCGCGGAGTTCGGCAGCACCTGCGTGGTGTCCGGGTGCTGCGCCTCCTCGGCGGCGCCGACCACGGAGCGCGGTATGCGGACGGTGTTCGCGGCATCCATCGGGGAGGTGGCGTTGTCGGGGTGACGACGAACGCGCTGCGTGCCCGCGCGCGAGCAAGTGCTTCGTCGGCTCGATGGCGCGGGTCCATAAGGAAGCCCTCTCAGTCGCCGGGTCGGTGTCCGCAAGGTCTGGGCATCGGGTCGGGCGTTCGGCCCCCACGAGGTGGCCCCGCCGTCCATTATGACGTGGCCCCTGCCAGAGTATTCCCCCAATGGGTTTTCGTCATGGTAAGCGCGAGGAGGAGCCGTCCCGATGTCCACCGATGCCGAAGCGGTCGTGCTGGTCGGCGGCAAGGGGGTGCGGCTGCGCCCGCTGACCCTGTCGGCGCCGAAACCGATGCTGCCCACCGCCGGAGTGCCGTTCCTGAGCCACCTGCTGTCCCGGCTGCGCGCGATCGGGGTCCGGCACGTGGTGCTGGGCACCTCCTACAAGGCGGAGGTGTTCGCCGAGCACTTCGGTGACGGATCGGAGCTGGGCCTGGACCTGGAGTACGTGGTCGAGGAGGAGCCGATGGACACCGCCGGGGCGATCCGCAACGTCGCCGACCGGCTCAGCGCGCCCGACGTGCTCGTGTTCAACGGCGACATCCTCTCCGGCGTCGACCTCGGCGCGCTGCTCGCGGCGCACCGGGCCGATGCGGCCGACGTCACCCTGCACCTGGTGCGGGTGGACGACCCCCGGCGCTTCGGCTGCGTGCCGACCGACGCCGACGGCCGGGTCACCGCCTTCCTGGAGAAGACCGACGACCCGCCGGTGGACCAGATCAACGCCGGTTGCTACGTGTTCCGCCGCGAGGTGATCGACGCCATCCCCGCCGGGCGGCCGGTGTCGGTGGAGCGCGAGACCTTCCCCGGCCTGCTGGCCGACGGCTCCCGGGTGGCGGGCTTCGTGGACTCCTCGTACTGGCTGGACATGGGCACGCCCGCGGCGTTCGTGCGCGGCTCGGCCGACCTGGTGCGCGGCGTGGTGCCCTCCGCGGCGCTGCCGGGCGAGCCGGGTGAGGCGCTGCTGCTGCCCGGGGCCGAGGTGGCGGCGGACGCGGTGGCGCGCGGTGGGAGCACCGTCGGTGCGGGTTGTACGGTCGAAGCGGGGGCCCGCGTCGACGGGTCGACCCTGTTCGACGGCGCGCGCGTGGGCGCGGACGCCGTGGTGGAGCGCAGCGTGCTCGGTGCCGGGGCCGTGGTGGGTCCGGGCGCGGTGCTGCGCGACGTGGTGGTCGGCGACGGCGCGACGATCGGCGCCGGCTGCGAACTGCTCGACGGGCTGCGCGTGTGGCCGGGCGTGGAACTGCCCCCCGGCGGCGTGCGGTTCTCGGCGGACTGATCAGGAGCCCCTCCCGGCCCCGCGCGCCGGCGGGCGGCTCCGGCTCGGAGAGGACCCGATGGACGCTGAACGGACCCGGACGTGGCTGCCGCCGTACCCGCTCGACCTGGAGCGGGTGCTGGCGCCGCTGCGCCGGGGCAGCGGCGACCCGACCTTCCTGGCCGGGCCGGACGGCCTCTGGTGGGGCACCACCACGACCGCCGGTCCGGCGACGCTGCGCCTGCGCGAGGCCGCCGGCGGCGAGGTCGTCGCGACCGCCTGGGGGCCCGGTGCGGCCCGGGTCCTCGACGGGGTGCCCGACCTGCTCGGCGCCGCCGACGACGACACCGGGTTCGAGCCCGTGCACGACGTGGTCGCCCGGGGCAGGCACCTGTCCCGGGGGATGCGGCTGGGCGCGACCGGCCGGGTGTGGGACGTGCTGCTGGCCGCGGTGCTGGAGCAGAAGGTCACCGGCCGCGAGGCGTGGCGGTCCTGGCGGGAGCTGGCCCGCCGCTTCGGCGCCGCGGCGCCCGGCCCCGCCCCCGACCGGCTGCGGGTGCCGCCGGACGCGCAGCGGGTGCGGGCCGTCCGCGACTGGGAGTGGCACCGCGCCGGGGTTGACGGCGCCCGCCGCCGCACCCTGCTCGCGGCGGCCTCGGTCGCCGGAAGCCTGGAGCGGGCCGCCGAGCTGCGCGGCACCGCCGGGCGCGAGCTGCTGCGGAAGGTGCCGGGCATCGGACCGTGGACCGCCGCCGAGATCGCCCAGCGCGCCTGGGGCGACCCGGACGCGGTCAGCGTCGGCGACTACCACCTGCCCACCATCGTGGGGCTGGCGCTCACCGGCCGCCCCGCCGACGACGAGGGCATGCTGGCCGCCCTGGAGCCCTACGCGGGCCACCGGCACCGGGCCGTCCGCTGCCTGATCGCGGCCGGGGCCGGGCGGCCGCGGTACGGCCCCAGGATGCCCGCCCGCGACTACCGGGCGATGTGAGCCGGCGGAACCTCAGCCGCCGCCGTGCTTGGTGCAACGCCGAGCAGTTCCGGAACTGAGAAGGCCGCTGCGGCCACCGGCACCGCCACGCGCACCGTTGGCGGAAGCGGTCCTCAGAACCGCCCGGAGCTGCTCAGCCGTCCCGCTGCGCGGTCAGCCGGGCGCGGGCGGCCGCGACCATCGGTTCGAGGCCGGACTCCGGCGGGAGGGCGCCCACCGGCCACCAGCGCAGGTCCAGGGACTCGTCGCTGCGCCGGGGTTCGGCCCCCGCCGGCGCGCGGACCGCGAAGCGGACGTCGAAGTGCCGGGTGGGCACGCCCAGCGAGCAGGTGATCGGGTGGACCTCCAGGTGCACCGGGTCCGGGTCGACGACCAGCCCGTCGATCCCCGACTCCTCGGTGGCCTCGCGCAGCGCGGCCCCGGCCAGCGAAAGGTCCTCCGGCTCGCAGTGCCCGCCGAGCTGCAACCACAGCCCGACCCTGGGGTGCAGGGTGAGCAGCACGTGCTCGCCTGCCGCGTCGAACAGCACCGCCGAGGCGGTCAGGTGCCCGGGCTCGCAGGCGCGCAGGCACGCGTCGTCCGGGCGGGCCGCCAGCAGGCCCAGGTAGGCGTGCCGCAACGAGCTCTGCTCGGGGCCCTCCGGCGCCCAGTCCCGCAGCACCGCGCGGGCGTCCGCGCTCAGCGCGCCGGTCACAGCTCCACCCACCCCTCGTCGAGGTCCCGGGGCGGCCGGGGGCCGGAGGCGGGTTCGGCCGGGTGCCCGATCGCGACGGCGCCCAGCGGCTCCCAGGAGTCCGGCAGGTCGAGCTGGCCGCGGACCACGTCGGGGCAGAACAGCGTCGAGGACACCCAGCAGGAGCCCAGCTCCTCGGCGGCCAGCGCCACCAGCAGCCCCTGCACCGCCGCGCCGCCGGCCACGGTGAACATCCGCTCCTCGGCCGCGGACCGCCGTTGGTCGGGGTAGTCGTGCGCGCCCTCGCGCACCAGGAACGGCAGCACCACCTCGGGGGCGTCGTAGAGCAGCCCGCCGCGAGCGGTGCGGCGCCGCGCGGCGTGCTCGTCCATCCCGTCGCCGTGCAGGTCGTCCAGCCAGGCGGTGCGCATCGCGTCCAGCAGCTTCGTCCGCAGTGGACGGTTGCGGAGCCGCACGAAGCGCACCGGCCGGGTGTGGTGCGGTGCCGGTGCGGTCAGCGCGGCGCCGACCGCCCGCCGCAGCGCCTCCGGGTCCACCGGTTCGTCGCTGAACGAGCGGATCGAGCGGCGCACCAGCACCGCCTCCCGGCGGCCCTGCTGGAGGGCCTCCCGGGTGCCCATCCGGAACAGGTCCTCCGCGGCCGGGCGGGCCAGGTCCCGCGCGGTGGAGCCGTCGTCCTCGGCGGTGAACCCGCGCAGCACCGCCACCGGGACCCCGCCGAGCTTGCCCTTGACCAGGTCGGCGGCCCCGGCGATCTCGTCGGCGACGGCGACCGAGGTGACCGCGAGCTCGTTGCCCTGCGCGTCGGTGCTGCCCGCGTAGCCGTGCAGCACCCGCAGCCCGGCGGAACCGATCGCCACGTCGGTCTGGCCGTTGCGCCAGGCCCGGCCCATGGTGTCGGTGACGACCACCCCGACCCGCACGCCCAGCCGCGCGGCCAGCCCGTCGACCAGCCGCCGCGCGGAGGCGTCGGGGTCCTCGGGCAGCAGCGCGATGCGGTCCCGCGGCACGTTCGAGGCGTCGACGCCGGAGGCGGCCTGCACGATGCCGAGCCGGTTCTCGGTGATCAGGGTCCGCCGGAACCGGGCGAGCACCGAGGTGGACTCGGCGAGCACCAGTTCGCGCCGCACCCGGTCGCGCTCCTCCGGGTCGGGCGGGACGGGCACCATCCGGTCCTCGACCTTGGACACCACCTTGCTGGTGACCACCACGACGTCGCCGTCGTCGAGCCACGGCGCGGCGGCGGCGATGGCGGCGGCCAGGTCGTCGCCCGCCCCGAACTCGGGCAGCCCGGTGACCGCGTGCAGCGCCAGCCCGGCGGCGGCGTGATCCTTCATCGGTCCCCTCCCGGCAGCCCGGCCAGCTCGAAGGCGGCCCGCGCCATCTCGGCCGTGGCGTCCACATCGGACATCAGCAGCGGCACCGCGCGGACCGCCACGCCCGGGACCTCGGCGGTGTCGCCGGAGTGCACCAGCCAGCCGTCCAGGATGCCATCCGCGCTCCGCGCGCCGTAGTGCGCGGCGACCGCCTCGGCGGTGCTGTCCACGCCGATCGCGCGCAGGCAGGCGTCGGCCATCCCGCGCAGCGGTCGGCCGCCGACGATCGGGGACAGCCCCACCACGGGAGCGGGCCCGGAGCGCAGCGCGTCCCGGAAACCGGGGACCGCGAGCAGCGTGCCGACGCTGACCACCGGGTTCGACGGCGCCACCAGCACCACGTCGGCCTCGGCGAGCGCGGCGAGCACCGCCGGGCTCGGCGCGGCCTCGTCGGCGCCCACCGGCACGATCGCGCCCGCCTCGGGCTCGGCCCGGTAGCGCACCCACCACTCCTGGAAGTGCACCGCGCGCGGCTCGCCGCTGGCCGGGTCCTCGATCGCGACGTGGGTCTCCACCCGGTCGTCGGTGACCGGCAGCAGCGCCGCGCCGGGCCGCCACCGGTCGCACAGGGCCTCGGTCACCGCCGACAGCGAGTACCCGGCGCGCAGCATCCGGGTCCGCACCAGGTGGGTGGCGATGTCCCGGTCGCCCAGGCCGAACCAGCTCGGCTCGGCGCCGTAGGCGGCCAGCTCGTCCTTGACCGACCAGGTCTCGTCGAGCCGTCCCCAGCCCTTCGCCGAGTCGATCCCGTCGCCCAGGGTGTACATGCAGGTGTCGAGGTCCGGGCAGATCCGCAACCCGTGCATCCAGGCGTCGTCACCGACGTTGACCACGGCGGTGATCTCGTGCTCCGAGGGCTGCGCGGGCTCGCCCACCGGGGGCAGGCCCAGCGCCGCCTTCACGCCGAGGAGGAAGCGGGCGCCGCCGACGCCGCCGACCAGAACTACGACCTTCACGGCTCCGATCCTCGCACGCGCGCGAGTCCGCGCGGCGGCGTCCCACCGGGCGGACCCGCGGTCAGTCCCAGAACCGGAACAGGCCCTGGCCCTGGATCGACAGCAGCGCGTCCCCGCCGACCACGTCGAAGACGAAGTAGGCCAGGCCGAAGAACGCCGGTGCCACCCCGGGAACGCCCAGGATCACCATGAACAGCACCAGCGGCGCCCACGGGCGGGCCCGCTCGCCGAACTGCCGCGCCGGACCGGACAGCCACGGCTCCAGCGCGCCGTACCCGTCCAGGCCCGGCACCGGGAGGATGTTGAGCACGAACGCGATCACCTGCAGGAAGGCCAGGTAGGACAAGCCCGCCGCGAGCCCGGGCGGCATCGGCAGCAGCGCCACCGCGGTGGCCAGCAGCAGGCCCAGCACCAGGTTCGTCGCCGGTCCGGCCAGCGACACCATCGATTCGGTGCGCCGCCCGCGCAGCGCGTGGTGGTTGATCCACACCGCCCCGCCCGGCAGCGGGATGCCGCCGATCGCCACGAACAGCAGCGGCAGCACGATGCTCAGCACGGGATCGGTGTAGCGGCGCGGATCCAGCGTCAGGTAGCCCTTCAGGGCCACTTCGCGGTCGCCGCCCCGGAACGCGGTGATGGCGTGCCCGAACTCGTGCAGGCACAGCGAAACCGCCCAGCCGCCGAGGACGATCAGCACCACCCCGGCGATCCGCAGCGGGGTGGCGTCGAAACCGGCGAGCACGCAGCCCAGGGCGGTCACGCCGAGCAGGGCGAGGAAGACGGGGCTGACCCGTGTCGCGGAATGTGTCACACCACCAGTGTCCACAACCGCTCACCGGGCGAGGTCGTCCGCGGGGTGGTATCCATGATCACGGACACCGGCGGGGCCGGAAGGACCACAGGTCGTTGCGCTGAACGAGCCCTTCCGAGCGCCGTCCGGGGAGATCCCCGCGGTGTCCCCCTACGGAAGGTTTCCGCTTGACCGCAAGGAGCTACACGGGTGTAATCACAGCAGTGTTATTCGCTGACGTGAACCGCTGCCGCCCTGGTCGGTGCGGTGATCGTGCGGCGCCCGACCGGCGCGGGAGGCCAGGTCGGGATACGGGTCGATCGAGGTCCGGCGGCCGCTGAGGAGCCGGGACCCGTCGGCGACGGTGGCGAGGACGCCGTCGAAGGTGCGGCACGCCGCGAAGAGGAGCGGTGGCAGGCCCACCGCAGCCTGGAGTGCGTCCCTGTTCCGGCCCTGGGGAGGGCCGGTGGGATCGGGAGAGACCGGGGGCTTGAGCCATGTGGGAATCAGGAGAGGGCCGGCTGATGGAGCGTGGGGACGCTCGGATCGCGGAACTCGACATGCTGTCCGACCTGTTCGAACTCGACGAGGAAGAGCAGGAGTGGCAGGAACGCGCGCTGTGCGCGCAGACCGACCCGGAGGCGTTCTTCCCGGAGAAGGGCGGATCCACCCGGGAGGCCAAGCGGATCTGCGCCGGCTGCGAGGTCCGCACCGAATGCCTCGAATACGCGCTGGCGCACGACGAGCGCTTCGGGATCTGGGGCGGACTGTCCGAACGGGAGCGTCGCAAGCTCAAGCGCCGCGCCGTGTGAGGCGGCCTCCGGACCGGTGGGGAAATCCGCCGGTCCGGAGCCGTCCCGATTCCCCCGGTGGTGCACTACCGTTGCGCGGTGGGTGGACCAGCCGTGGGGAGGTTCAGTGGCCGCGACCGCGCCGGTGCTGGCGATCGTGCTGTGCCGGGACGAGTCCCCGGTGGACGCGCTGGAAGCCTTGCGGCACCAGGAGATCCGTCCGCGCCGGGTGATCGCGGTGGGCCGGGGCGAGGAGCTCGCCGCGGCCCGCGCCGACGGCCTGGTCGACGAGGTCCTCGACGTCGGTCCCGGCACCGCCGCCGTGCGGCGGGCCGCCGAGCGCGCGACCGGCGAGGAGTGGCTGTGGCTGCTCCCGGCGGGCACCGCGCCCGAACCCGGTTGCCTGGCCGCGCTGCTCGCCGTCGCCGCGCGGGATCCGGACGCCGCGGCGGTCGGCCCGCTGGTGCTCGACCGCGACGATCCCCGGCTGGTCGTCGCCGCCGGTCTGTCCACCGACAGCAGCGGGAACCGGCGATCCGGCGGCGATCTGTCCGAAGTGGACCCGGCCTTGCTCGGCGCCGCACCCGGGATCGCCGAGGTGCTCGCCGTCCCGGCCGCCGGAGCGCTGCTGCGCCGCGAGGTCGTCGAACGGCTCGGCGGGCTCGACCCGGAGCTGCCGCTGCGCGGTGCCGACCTCGACCTGGGCTGGCGGCTCAACCTCGCCGGGCACGCGGTGGTGTGCGCGAGCACCGCGCGGGTGCGGGCGCCGCGCCCGGAACCCGCGCCCGCCGACCGCGCGGCCGGGGTGCGCACCTTCCTGGTCGGCACCGCGCGGTGGTCCGCCCTGCTCGGCGCGCCCCGGCTGGCGTGGCTGGCGCTGCTCCGGCTCGCCGGGTTCGCGCTGCTGCGCCGCTGGACCGAAGCCCGCACCGAGGCGTCGGTGCTCACCGCGCTGCTGCGCGGACGGCTCGGGATCACCGCCGCCCGGGCCCGCCGCGCCGAAGTCCTCCCGACCCGCCACGACGTGCGCGGGCTCCGCACCGGACGGCCCGAGCGGCTGCGCACCGCCCTCCGCCGCCGGGTGGCGGCGCTGGTGCGCGCCCGCGTCGCGCAGGACCCGGCGTGGGGCGATCCGGTGCCCGTCCCCGACGAGCCTCCCGGCGGGGGCGGCGCCGAACCGGTGCGGCACCGGGGTCGCCGGGGCGGCGGTCCGGTCGTGGTGACCGCCGGGACCGGGGACGTCCCCTCCCCGGTGCAGCGCCGCCCCGAGCTGCTGGCGGTGCCGGTCGACGGCCGCCGGCTGCTGCGCGCCCTGGTGCTGACCCCGCCGCTGCTGCTCACCGCCGCGCTGCTGGTGTTCGCCGTCGTCGCGGGCGGGGTGCTGGCCGAGGCGAGCAGGTTCAGCACCGAGCTGCACGGCGGCCGCCTCTTACCGGTCGCCGACCTGGGCACCACCTGGGGCGACTACCTCGCCGCCTGGCACCCGGCCGCCGGGGGCACCGCCGCCCCGGCGAGCCCGTCGCTGCTGGTGCTGGCCCTGTTCGGGTCGGTCCTCGGCGGTCCGGCGGTGGTGGTCGCCGGGCTGTTCGGCCTCGGCGTCGTGCTGGCCGGGCTCACCGCCTACGCGGCGACCCGGGCGCTGCCGGTGTCGCGCACCCGGCGCGCGCTGGTGGCGGCGGCCTACGCGCTGCTGCCCGCGGTGGCGCTGTCGGCGGTCCAGGGACGGCTCGACGTGCTCGTGGTGCACGTGCTGGTGCCGCCGGTCCTGGCCGGGATCGCCGCGGCGGCCGGGCCCTCGCCGGGCCGGAGCTGGCTGGCCACCGCCTGCCTGACCGCGCTGGGCCTGGCCGGGATCGGCGCCTTCGTCCCCCTGCTGCACCTGGTCCTGGTGGCCCTCGCGGTGCTCGGTTTCGTCGCGGTGCCCGCCGCCCCCGGCCACGCCCGCCGCCGCGCCGCCGGTCTGGCCGCGCTGGTGCTGCTCCCGGTGGCCTGCCTGCTGCCGTGGCCGCTCCAGTGGGTGCGCCACCCGGAACTCCTGCTGCACGGCACCGGCGCCCCGCTGCCCGCCGCGCCCGCCGGGCCGTGGCTGCTGGCGCTGAGCCCGGACGGCACCCCGCTCGCGCTGGCGGGCGTCCTGCTGGTGGTCGGCGCGCTGGGGGCGCTGCTGCTCGCGCCGAGCAGGCGGATGCTGCCCGGCGTCGTGGTGCTCGTCGCGGGCTGGGCGGCGGCGGTGCTGGTCGGCGCCTGGACCGCCGCGCCGATCGGGGGCGGTCCGAGCGGACCCGGTTGGGCCGGGGCGCCGCTGGTGCTGGCCGCCGCCGGGTGCTGCTGGATGCTGCTCGGCACCGGCCGGCTCACGTCCGGCCCGGGCAGCGCCTGGGTCGGACGTCGCGCGCTGCCCGTCGCCACCTGCCTCACCGCCGCCGGGTTGCTGGGGCTCGCCGCCGCGGGAGCGCTGGTGGGGGTGGACGGGCCGCTGCGCGCCCGCTCCGCCCCGGTCGATCCGGCGCTGGCCGCCGAATTGCGGGAACCCGGTCGGCTGCTGGACCTGGGCGAACCCGCCCGGCTGCCCGGTGGTGCCCGGCCGCGCTTCGGCGACGCCGACCTGGCCCCGGTGCCCTCGGCCGCCCGCTGGTGGGACCGGGCGAGCGCCGACCTGCGCTCCGGCGACCCGGAACGGGTGCGCGGGGCGCTGGCGTCGGCCGCCGCGCGCGGGGTCTCGCACGTGGCCACCGACGACCCGCGGCTGGTGTCGGCGGCGGGCAGCCTCGCCACCGAGCGCGGCCGACTGCCGGACGGGCGGGTGGTGCTGCGCCTGCTGATCCCGGGCAGCCCCGTCTCGCTGCTCGGTCCCGACCTGGCCCGGCAGGCGCGCACCGAACCGGCCCCGGCGCCGCGGGCCCGGCCGCTGCCGGTGGACGCCGCGCCGCCCGCGGTCGCGGTGCGGGTGACCCCGGGCGGGGTGGGCCGGACGCTGGTGCTGGGCGTTCCGCAGGAGCCCGGGTGGTGGGCCACCGTCGACGGTCGGGCCGCGCCGCTGGCGACCGCCTGGGGCGACCAGGTCGCGGTCCCGCTGCCGGAGCGGGCCGCCGAGGTGCGGGTCGGCTACACCGAGGCGCCGCGCACCGCGCTGCTGATCGCGCAGGCCGCGGCGATCCTGTTCACCGCGGTCGCCGCGCTGCCCGGGCGGGTCACTGCTCGTCGATGACGTCCGGGTCCAGGCCCAGGTAGGCGGCCACCTGCTCGACCAGCACGTCGTGCAGCAGGTCGGCCATGTCCGTGCCGTCGCGCGCGCGGGCCTCCAGCGGGCGCCGGTAGAGCACGATGCGGGCCCGCGTGGGCAGCCCCCTGCGGTCCACGCCCGCCGGGACGAGCCTGGCCAGCGGCACGTTGGCGTCCACCACCACGTCGTCGTCCCAGACCAGCTTCTCCGGGACGGTGGTCTCGATCTCGGGCACCTCGTCGACGGCGACGTCGAGCTGGGTCAGCTCGGCGTGCCAGCGCTGCTCGATCGGCTCCAGCGCCTCCAGCACCAGCGCGTCGAAGCGCTGCGAGCGGCTGCGCGAGACCGGCACCGACGACGGGTACAGCGGTCCGCGCAGGCCGCGGCCGCGCCGGTCCCGCTGAAGCCGGCCGCGCCGCCGAGATCCACGTGCGGTCACCACGCGCCGAGGGTACGCCTCCCACCCGGTCGCGGAAGAAGCGCTCCGCGCCGCGGCGTCGGCTTTTCGCACGGCAGGTGCGGCGGGAGCACCCGTTGTGATCCGTTCCGCCCGAGCCGTTCCCGCGTGCCTGCGGCGCGGGCCGGGCCCGGGGCGCTATCGTGCGTGTCGTGCGGAGCGTGAGGCGTTGCTCGCGGACGGGATGTACCAACCCGGCCGTCGCCACGCTCACGTATGCCTACGCCGACTCGACCGCGGTCGTCGGCCCGCTGGCCACCTCGGCCGAGCCGCACAGCTACGACCTGTGCGAGGCGCACGCGCTGCGGCTGACCGCGCCGAAGGGGTGGGAGGTCGTCCGGTACGAGGGCGAGTTCGCGATGCCCGAGCCCTCGGACGACGACCTCACGGCGTTAGCCGAGGCGGTGCGGGAGGCCGGACGCTCCGACCGCCCGGTGCCGCCTGACCTGGGCACCACCGGCATCCGCCGCGGCCACCTCCGGGCGCTGCCCGATCCAGTGGACGAATAGGGCCGGTGCACGGGAGCCGATCGAGGAGCGGACGCGGCGGTGTCGCGGATCGAACGGCTCGGTGAACACCGTGATGAACGGCTCGCGGGCGCCGAGCGACCCCCAGCGGGACGGTGCTCGCCGGTAGGCTTCGGTCCACACCGAGGCCGTATCTGGGAGGGCAAGCGTGCGGGACCTGTCCGGGATCGTCAAGGCGTACGACATCCGCGGGGTGGTGGGGGAGCAGCTCGACGAGGACCTCGTCCGCGAGTTCGGCGCCGCCTTCACCCGCCTGGTCGGCGGACCGGCGATCGTCGTCGGCCACGACATGCGGGAATCGTCGCCGGGTCTGGCCGCGGCCTTCGCCGAGGGCATCGCCGGCCAAGGCATCGACGTGATCAACATCGGGCTGGCCAGCACCGACATGCTGTACTTCGCCTCCGGTCGGCTGGAGCTGCCGGGCGCCATGTTCACCGCCAGCCACAACCCGGCGCAGTACAACGGCATCAAGCTGTGCCGGGCGGGCGCGGCCCCGGTGGGCCAGGACAGCGGGCTGTCCGAGATCCAGGAGCTCGTCACCCACGGGGTGCCGGAGTTCCTCGGCGCCCAGGGCGGCATCTCGGAGCGGACCATGCTCGGCGACTACGCCGAGTTCCTGCGCGGGCTCGTCGACCTCCGGTCGATCCGGCCGCTGAAGATCGTGGTCGACGCGGGCAACGGCATGGGCGGGCACACCGTGCCGACCGTGTTCGAGGGGCTGCCGATCGAGGTGGTGCCGATGTACTTCGAGCTCGACGGCACCTTCCCGAACCACGAGGCCAACCCGCTGGACCCGGCCAACCTGGTCGACCTGCAGGCCAAGGTGCGCGAGGTCGGCGCCGACGCGGGCCTGGCCTTCGACGGCGACGCCGACCGCTGCTTCGTGGTGGACCAGAACGCCGACCCGGTCCCGCCGAGCGCCATCACCGCGCTGGTCGCGGTGCGCGAGCTGGCCAAGGAGCCCGGCGGGACGGTCATCCACAACCTGATCACCTCGAAGTCGGTGCCGGAGATCGTCGCCGAGCACGGCGGGCAGCCGGTCCGCACCCGCGTCGGCCACTCCTTCATCAAGCAGACGATGGCCGAGACCGGTGCGATCTTCGGCGGCGAGCACTCCGCGCACTACTACTTCCGCGAGTTCTGGCGCGCCGACTCCGGGATGCTGGCGGCGCTGCACGTGCTCGCCGCGCTCGGCGGGCAGGACCGGCCGCTGTCGGAGCTGATGGCCGAGTACACCCGGTACGCGGCCTCGGGGGAGATCAACTCGACGGTCGACGACCAGGCCGAGCGGATGCGCGCGGTCGCCGACGCGTTCCGGGATCGCAACGGTGCTCGTGTCGACGACCTCGACGGGCTTACCGTGGAGCTCGGCAACGGATCGTGGTTCAACCTGCGTCCCTCCAACACCGAGCCGCTGCTCCGGCTCAACGTGGAGGCGGGGGACGCCGACACCGTGGCCGCGCTGCGCGATGAGGTGCTGGCGGTAGTCCGCGGCTGAAGACGTCGTCTACCCGACGGCCGGAGTGCGAGCCCGGGGCGATCCGGGCGACCTTGGGAGGAAATATGGCCGCCGCGCTGGAACCCCAGTTGCTGGAGATCCTGGCCTGCCCGTGCGAGCAGCACGCACCGCTGCGACCGGGACTCGTCGACGATCCGGAAGCCGACTACCTGACCTGCACCTCGTGCGGTCGCGGTTTCCCGATCCGGGACGGCATCCCGGTCCTGCTGCTGGAGGAGGCCGTCGACGGCCCCTCCGGAGGCAGGTGAGGGCGATGCTCGACGACACCCTCTTCGACGACCCCGCCCGGCTGGTAGAGGCCGACGGGCGGGGGCTGCTGCGGCAGGCGGCCCTGTCCGGGGCGCAAGTGCGCGCGGCCGTCGAGACGGCCGCCGAGAAGGGCCTCGACGACCTCGCCGAACTGCGCCCGCGCGCCCTGGTGCTGCTGGCCCGCCCCGGGGTCGGCGACGGGGTGTGCCGGGTGCTGGCGGCGCTGCTCGGCCCGGCGTGCCCGGTGCCGGTGGTGATCGCCGACAGCGCCCCGTCCTGGATCGGTGCGCTGGACGTGGTGTTCGCGCACACCGACGACGGCAACGACCAGGTGCTCGCCGAGTCGCTGTCGCGGGCCTCCCGGCGCGGCGCGACGGTCGTGGTGGCCGTGCCGCAGGACGGTCCGGTGGCCGCCGCGGGCGCCGGACGAGCCACGGTGCTGCCGCCCCGGTTGCCGGTGCCGCCGGAGCTGTCGTTCGGCCACGCCTACGCCTCCGGGTTGGCGGTGCTCGGCGCGCTCGGGCTGCTGCGCACCGACACCGAAGCGCTGGCCGACGCGCTGGACCGGGAGTCCGAGCGGGCCCACCCGGACAACGACGTGCTGGTCAACCCGGCCAAGTCGCTGGCGCTGCGGGTCGCCGAGCACACCCCGCTGCTGTGGGGGATCGAGCCGGTGGGCGCCGCGGTCGCCGCGCACGGCGGGTTCGCCTTCGGCTGCCTCGCCGGGGTGGCCTGCGACGTCGCCGACTACCACCAGGCGGTCACCCGGACCGCGCTGCTGCGCGCGGCGAGCTCGGTCGGTTCGGAGGCCGACCTGTTCGCCGACCCGGACGAGCGCGGTGCCGGGGCGCTGCGGGTCTTCCTGGTCCGGGCCCGGCAGGACGACCGGACCGAGGCCGTCGAGCGGGCGGCGGTCCGGGACCTGCCCGGCGCGGACCTGCTGAGCCCGGACGGGTCGGAGCAGGAGGACGCCGCGGTGCGCGCCGGGGTCTTCGCCGCTCGCTTCGACCTCGCCGCCGTCTACCTCGGGCTGGCCTCCGGCACCGTCAACGGCCCGGGCTGGCCGGCCCTGGCGGTGCACTGAGGGGAAAGGTCAGGGCCACCCCCGATGCGGGCGCGGCCACCGGACCGGTGTGCTGTCCCCGGTAGGTGGTCCGCCGAGCGCCCGGGCACCGGGCACGACGAGGAAGCGAGACGACTGTGGAGTTACTGCGAAACGCGGTGCGCCCCTACGCGTGGGGTTCGCGCACCGCGATCGCGGACCTGCTCGGCCGACCCGTTCCCACGCCCCACCCGGAGGCCGAGCTGTGGATGGGGGCGCATCCCGGCGATCCCTCGCGGGTGGTCCGCGGCGACGGGTCCGAGGTCACCCTGCTGTCCCTGCTCGACGACGAGCCGGACCGCCACCTCGGTCCGGACTGCCTGGACCGCTGGGGCGGGCGGCTGCCGTTCCTGCTCAAGGTGCTGGCGGCCGACGAGCCGCTGAGCCTGCAGGCGCACCCGTCGGCGGAGCAGGCGGCGGAGGGGTTCGCCCGGGAGGAGGCGACCGGGATCCCGCGCACCGCCTCGAACCGCAACTACCCCGACCCGACCGCGAAGCCGGAGCTGATCTGCGCGCTGACCGAGTTCCACGCGCTGGCCGGGTTCCGCGACGCGCAGCGCACCGTCCGGCTGCTCGACGACCTCGACGTGCCGCGGCTGCGCCCGCACCGGGACCTGCTCGCCGGCCAGCCGGACGCCGACGGCCTGCGCGCCCTGTTCACCACCTGGATCACGCTGCCCGAGCACTACCTGCGCGAGCTGATGCCGGAGTTGCTCGACGCCTGCGTCCGGCACGTCCGGGAACGCGGCGAGTTCGCGCTGGAGTGCCGCACCGCGCTGGAGCTCGGCGAGGCGTACCCGAACGACGCGGGCGTGCTGGCGAGCCTGCTGCTCAACCGGCTGGTGTTGCAGCCGGGCGAGGCGATCTTCCTGCCCGCCGGGAACCTGCATGCCTACCTGCACGGCACCGGCATCGAGATCCTGGCCAACTCGGACAACATCCTGCGCTGCGGGCTGACGCCCAAGCACGTGGACGTCCCGGAGTTGCTGCGGGTGCTGGACTTCGCGTGCGGCGACATGCGCGTGCTCAAGGGCGAGTCGCTGGACGCCAACCTGACCGTCTACCCCACGCCCGCGGAGGAGTTCGAGCTGTCCCGGTTGGACTGGTCGCCCGCCGAGCGACGTCCGGTGCACCTGGACTCCGGCGGTCCGCAGATACTGCTGTGCACCAAGGGCAGCGTCCGGCTGACCGGCGGTGGTGCGGTCCCGCGCGAGCTGGACCTGGTGCGGGGCCAGTCGGTGTGGCTGGCCGCCCACGACCCGGCGGTCGAGCTGCGCCCCTTGGAGCTCGACGCCGACGGGGCCGCGCAGGTCTTCCGGGCGGCTCCCGGGCCGACCGATTCCCACGTGCTGGAACGGTGAGACCAAGAACGCTCGACCCAGCCCGTCCGAGGGCGTTCGCGCAGCTCAGCGCCGGTTCGCACCGGGGTGTTCGCGGGCGGTCGGCGCGGCGCACCGCCCCCGGCGGGCTGCGCGCGGTGATCGCGGCGGTGCGGTACGTCGACCTCGGTGCCCGGTGCGGCGCTCCGGTGCGCGGACCCGGCCGGTGACCGGCGCGGTCGGCCAGTACCTTGGGCGCGACGTCAGAGCCGATCTCCGCCGCCTGTTCGCGGCGGCGGTCGGGGTGCGCGCGGCCGTGCCTGCTGCGAGGCTTCTCGCACGCCGGTGCGGTGCGGGCGGTGCTGCTGGGCGGAGCGGTGTTCGCTGAATCACAAGCCGTTAACGAATCGCGTGCTTGCTTCAGGTTCACTCGTTCCGGTTGCGAGACTGCGGCGCTAAGGTGCGACCCACCACATGGGATGGAAGAGGGAGGCGACAGTGCCAGGTAATGGGCTGTGGCGAACCAAGTCGGTTGAGCAATCGATCTTGGAGACCGACGAACCGGGCAGCAAGCTGAGGAAGAACCTCGGTACCTGGGACCTCATCGTCTTCGGCGTGTCGGTCGTGATCGGCGCGGGGATCTTCACCCTCGCCGCGCGGACGGCGGGCGACGTCACCGGACCGTCGGTCTCGCTGGCCTTCGTCATCGCGGCGATCGCCTGCGGCCTGGCGGCGGTCTGCTACGCCGAGTTCGCCTCCACCGTCCCGGTCGCGGGCAGTGCGTACACCTACTCGTACGCCACCTTCGGCGAGTTCATCGCGTGGATCATCGGCTGGGACCTGATCCTGGAGTTCGCCGTCGCCGCCGCGGCGGTCAGCAAGGGCTGGTCGGCCTACCTGCAGCAGGTGCTGGAGATCTTCGGCCTCGGCCTGCCCACCTCGGTCGCCCTCGGGCCGCTGGAATTCGACTGGGGCGCGGTGCTGCTGGTCGCCGTGCTGACCACGCTGCTGGCGCTGGGCACCAAGCTCTCCGCCCGGTTCAGCCTGGTGATCACCACGCTCAAGGTCGCCGTGGTGCTGCTGGTGATCGTGGTCGGCGCCTTCTTCATCAAGGCCGCCAACTACACCCCGTTCATCCCGCCGGCCCAGCCGTCCCAGGAGGGCGGCGCGGCCATCGACCAGTCGCTGCTCTCGCTGCTGCTCGGCGGTGAGACCAGCAACTTCGGCGTGTTCGGCCTGCTGGCCGGTGCCTCGCTGGTCTTCTTCGCGTTCATCGGTTTCGACGTGGTGGCCACCACTGCCGAGGAGACCCGCAACCCGCAGCGCGACGCGCCGCGCGGCATCCTCGGCTCGCTGGTCATCGTCACCGTGCTGTACGTGGCGGTCGCGCTGGTGCTGACCGGCATGTCGCACTACACCGACCTCGCCACCACCGAGGACGGCACCCAGGCCACGCTGGCCACCGCGTTCCAGCTCAACGGCATCACCTGGGCGGCGACGATCATCGCCATCGGCGCGCTGCTCGGCCTGACCACGGTGGTCATGGTCATGCTGCTCGGCCAGATCCGGGTGCTGTTCGCGATGTCCCGCGACGGGCTCATCCCGCGCGGGCTGGCCAAGACCAGCGACAAGCACGGCACGCCGGTGCGCGCCACCGTGCTGGTCGGCGTGGTCGTCTTCCTGGCCGCCGGCTTCTTCCCGGCCGAGCGGCTGGAGGAGATGGTCAACGTCGGGACGCTGTTCGCGTTCGTGCTGGTCTCGGCCGGTGTGATCGTGCTCCGCAAGACCCGGCCGGACCTGCCGCGCGGCTTCCGGGCGCCGCTGGTGCCGCTGGTGCCGATCCTGGCGATCATCGCCTGCATCTGGCTGATGCTGAACCTGACCGCCCTGACCTGGGTCCGGTTCCTGGTCTGGATGGCCGCCGGTGTGGTCATCTACTTCCTCTACGGGCGCAGCCACTCGCGGCTGGGCCGGGGCGAGTTCGACCTGCCCCCGTCGTCCTCGCCGAAGGACCAGGGCTGACCGTCTGATCGCACGTCGGAGGGCGCCGTCCCCGCTGGGGCGGCGCCCTCCGCCATTTCCGGAGCCCGGACGTGGATTCGAACTGATGTTCACACCGTCGAGCGATGACTTCCCGCCGGGAACGGCGGAACATCGAGGATGTGCGACGACGACGAGCAGTGCGAATCCCGTTCCCCGCCCCGCTTCCCGGTGTCCTTCCGACGCCGGCGCGCGCCGCGGTGGCGGCGCTCCCGCCCTTTCCCGCAGTGCCCGTTCCCGCAGTGCCCCGGGCCGGTGCCGGTCCGGGCGGAGGCCTCGGTGCGGAGGTGGTGGTCCGGCCGCCGGTCCCGCGCGCGGTGGCGCGGTGGGCGGTGGCTCGGCGGATGCGGTGCCGACCCGGCACCGGTGGTGATCCGCCGCGGGCGTCCCCACCTCCGGGGCGGCTGCCGCCCCGGGCCCCGGCCTCGGGAGAGTTCCGGACGTGCCGTGCGACCACCGGCCGCTCCGCGCGTCCGGGGTGCGACCGCCGTGGCCGCGCTCCGCGCCGCGCCGGTCCGGTGGGGTGCGGTCAGCGCTCGGAGGGCCGCAGCGACAGGCCGCGCTCCCACGGGGCGGTGCGCGCCCGGGGTTCGGTGATCTCGGGCAGGACCGCCGGTTCCGGTCGTTCGGGCGGTCCGTCGGTCTCGCGCGCGGTCTCCTCCTCGGGGACGGCGTCGACCTCGTCCAGCGGGATCGCGCCGTTCCCGGCCACCCGGTCGGTGACCACCTCGGCACCGTCGCGGGACGCCGCGCCCGCGGGCGTCGGCGGTTCGTCGTCCCCGGCGCTCACCGGGGCTCCAGCCGCCGCCGAGTCCGCCGCCGGAGCCACGCCCCGGCCACCGGGCTGGTGCTGGAGCGGCAGCGACGCGCCGCGCGCCGGGCTCTCCAACCCGGCGGCCATCGCGACCGCGCGGTCCCACTCGGGGTCGCCGGTGTAGTCGCTGTGCCCCAGCACGCCCGGCACCCAGCGGCGGCAGGCGAACGGCCCGCGCTGCGGGTCCGGGAGCCAGTGGTCGCCGCCGAGGACCAGCGCACCGGTCGGTCCCCGGGTGGCAGGCGGCAGCGGTCCTTCGGAACCCTCGCGGAAGCCCACGCCGATCAGCGTGCCGCCGTAGACCTGCCGGTTCCAGGTGCTGACCGCACCGCCGATGGGATCGGTGCCCCGGCACAGCGCGCGCCAGCGACCTTCCAGCGATCCGGCGAGGTCGCGCAGCGCGTAGTGCGGCACCACGCCGGGGAACGCCCGGGGGTAGGCCCACTGCAACTGCGAACCCGCGGTGACCAGCCCGACCCGCTCGCGGTCCTGCTCCGGCAGGGTCTCCAGCAGCCGGGCGGTGGTCACGGCGGCGAGCAGGCTGCCCTGGCTGTGGCCGACGAGCACCACCCGGGTGTTCGGGTCGGCCAGGTGCTCGGTGGCGCGGGCCGCGAGCTCCGGGATCACCTTCATCGCGTAGCACGGCGGCACCACGGGGTGCGCTTCGCGCGGCCAGAACAGCACCAGGTCGCAGAGCACGCCCAGGTACCGCCCCGCGTCCGGCTTGACCGCGGCCAGGTACACCATCCGCAGCAGCCCGACGGCCAGCGCCGCCAGCGCGAGGACGCCCAGGCCCACCAGCCAGTCGGCGAACGGCCAGCGGGGCAGCCCGAAGGTCTTGGCCGCCAGCGTCACCGCAGTGCTGCCGACCAGCACCCCGCTGATCACCAGCAGCACGCGATGCAGGTTCCGGCGTTGCAGACCGGCCCACTTCCACGCGCTCGCCGCGGACCGCTGGTCCTCCTTGCGGCCCGCGTGCAGCAGCGCGACCTCCTCCGGGATCTCCTCCGGACCGCCCCGCCACCGGCGGATCAGCAGCCACGGCCCGCCGAGCGCGGCGGCGAGCACCGCCAGCACCGCGCCGGTCCCCCAGAACAGCGTCACGTCGTCGTAGGTCGCGGGCAGCACCAGCGCCGGGTCGAGCGCCTGCCGGACGGTGAACGCCAGGCCCGCGCCGAAACCGTTGCCCAGCAGGCAGGCGATCATCAGCACCGGGGCGCCCATCCAGCCGCCCGCCCACGGGCGCAGGTCGGCGGGCAGGTCCTGCCAGGTCGGTCGCGCCAACGCGGCCGCGGGCAGCAGCAGGACCGCGATCGCCACGCAGCTCAGCACCATCGCGGCGGTGATCGACCCGGTGACGGCGCCGGAACCCGGCAGCGGGCCGGACAGCGGCCCGGGCAGCAACGCCACCGACAGCACCAGCACGGCACCGGTGGTCAGCAGCACGCGGCGCGGCACCCGGCGCAGCGCGGTGCGCAGCGCCCGACCGCCGCTCTCGGTCATCCCGGTGGGGTCGTCCAGGGCGCCGCAGCCCACCGCGCACCCGACCAGCAGCAGGACGGCGACCAGCCAGCGTGGGTCCGCGCTCGGGGCGAACGGTCCGCCGAGGGCCACCAGCGCCATCGCGGCCAGCGCCGCGGTGGTGTGCAGGACCCGCAGCGCGGCGGTGTCCGGGTCGGTGACGACGTTGGCGCCCGGCAGCATCGGCGCCCGGGCGGAGTGCTGCGCGCTCCCGCCGCGTCCCGTGGTGACCCGCCACGAGGTCCGGGACAGCCGGTGCATGAGCAGCACCACCAGGCCCACCGGCAGCAGGCCGAGGAAGGCGCGCAGCTGGTCGACCTCGCGGAACGCGTCCGGGACCCAGCCCTGGCAGGTCCCGCCGGGGCGCAGGCACTGCGCCGCGACCAGGTCCAGCAGCACCACGGTGAGCTGGCTGACGAACAGCGTGGTCAGCAGCAGCGCGGAGAGCCGGAACAACGCCCGCAGGACGGCGCTGAGCAGCCCGCTCACCCGGTGGCCCGGCCGGGCGGGCGGCAGCATCCAGTGCGCGACGTTGGCCAAGGCGAAGGGGAACAGCAGCGCCCAGGACGCCTTCGACAGGCCGCCGGAGGTCATGCCGCCCCAGACGTAGCCCTCGACGATCCGGGGCACCGAGCGGTCGCCGGCCGAGAGCATCGGGCCGGGGACCGGGCGCAGCAGCCGGTCGGCGGGGCGCACGATCCGGCCGACCCCGTCACCGGCCACGTCCACCGAGGCCACCGACTCGGTCAGCTCGTCGGGCGTGGTGCCGAGGATGCCGTGCACCCGCAGCTCGACCACTCGGGTGTCGGGCCCGGGTAGTGGCACTGGTCCTCCAGGGTCGCGGTGGGCGGGTCGTCGGCGGGCTCGCCGGTCGACGCGGCGCCGGGCGGCCGTGTCGATCTTGCGATTGTCCTCCGACGTCCCGGGCGAAGCGAGTGCTCCCCTCCGATTGTGATCGTCCGACGACCCGCTGTCCGGGATTTCGGCCGAGTCGTCCTCGGCCGCGTCATCGCACCGCGAAGGCGACCGGTCACTCCCGGTAGTATCCGGTGCGGCCCGCGCACCCACCACCAGCCGTCCCCCGTCCGTCCTTCCCGAGGCCGCGAGGAGTCCCCAGATGAGTGCCGATCGACCGAGCGGCGGTGGCGGTTTCGCCATCGCCGATCCGGAGCTGGCCGACGAAGGCCGCCACCAGATCCGGCTCGCCGAGCAGGAGATGCCGGGCCTGATGACGCTGCGGCGCGAGTACGCCGAGGTGTTCCCGCTGCGCGGAGCGCGGATCACGGGCTCGCTGCACATGACGGTGCAGACCGCCGTGCTGATCGAGACGCTGGTCGCGCTGGGCGCCGAGGTCCGCTGGGCCTCCTGCAACATCTTCTCCACCGACGACGCGGCCGCCGCCGCGGCCGTGGTCGGCCCGCACGGCACGCCGGACGCGCCGCGCGGTGTCCCGGTCTTCGCCTGGAAGGGCGAGACGCTCGAGGAGTACTGGTGGTGCACCGAGCAGGCGCTGACCTGGCCGGAGCAGCCGGGGCCGACGATGATCCTCGACGACGGCGGCGACGCCACCCTGCTGGTCCACAAGGGAGTCCAGTACGAGCGCGCCGGGGTCGTGCCCAACCCGGCGGACGACGATCCGGACGAGTTCAAGGTGGTGCTGGCGACGCTGCGCGCCTCGCTGGCCGCCGACCCGGCGAAGTGGACCCGGGCCGCGGAGAGCATCCTCGGCGTGTCCGAGGAGACCACCACCGGCGTGAACCGGCTCTACCAGCTCGCCGCGCAAGGCGAACTGCTGTTCCCCGCGATCAACGTCAACGACTCGGTGACCAAGTCCAAGTTCGACAACAAGTACGGCATCCGGCATTCGCTGGTGGACGGCATCAACCGGGCCACCGACGTGCTCATCGGCGGCAAGGTGGCCGTGATCTGCGGCTACGGCGACGTCGGCAAGGGCTCGGCCGAGGCGCTGCGCGGCCAGGGCGCGCGGGTGGTCATCACCGAGATCGACCCGATCTGCGCGCTGCAGGCCCAGCTCGACGGCTACCAGGTCGCCAAGCTCGACAGCGTCCTCGGCCAAGCCGACATCGTGATCACCACGACCGGCAACCGGGACATCATCACCCTCGACCACATGCGCCGGATGAAGCACCGGGCGATCGTCGGCAACGTGGGCCATTTCGACAACGAGATCGAGATGGCCGCGCTGCAGCGGATGCCCGACGTCCAGCGGGTGCGGATCAAACCGCAGGTCGACGAGTGGGTGTTCCCGGACGGCAAGTCCGTCATCGTGCTCTCCGAGGGCCGGCTGCTGAACCTGGGCAACGCCACCGGGCACCCGAGCTTCGTGATGTCGAGCTCCTTCGCCAACCAGACCATCGCCCAGGTCGAGCTGTTCACCAAGCACCAGGAGTACGACAACGAGGTCTACCGGCTGCCGAAGGTGCTCGACGAGAAGGTCGCCCGCATCCACGTCGAAGCCCTCGGCGGGGAGCTGACCAAGCTCTCCAAGGACCAGGCCGAGTACATCGACGTCGACGTGGAGGGGCCGTTCAAGCCGGAGCACTACCGGTACTGAACCCGGTCAGCCGGCGCGGACCTCCGGCTCGTGGCGCACCGGGAAGTTCACCGAGTTCGCGATGAAGCACTTGCGGTGCGCCTGCTCGTGCAGCTCCTCGGCGCGCGGCACCATCGCGGCCTCGGCGACCACGACCCGGGGCCGGAGCACGACCTCGGTGAACCGCCCGCCGCCGTCGCGCTGCTCGGCCATCGTGCCGACCGGCTCGTCCCGGTAGGCGGTGACCACCACGCCGGAGGCCGCGCAGAGCCCGAGGTACCACAGCAGGTGGCATTCCGAGAGCGCGGCGAGCAGGAACTCCTCCGGGTTGTGCAGCCCGGGGTCGCCCCGGAACGCCGGGTCGGCCGAGGCGGTGAGCGGGGGCTTGCCCGCGACGTCGACGACGTGCTCCCGGCTGTAGGCGGTGTAGGAGGACGTCCCGGTCCCGGTGTTGCCGGTCCAGGTCACGGACGCCCGGTAGGTGTGGGTCTGCGCGCTCATGCGGACCTCGTCTCGGGTAGCGGCGGTGGCGGGCTCCCGGCGGAGCCGTCGAGCTGATGTCTAGCGGACCGGCCCGGTCCGGCGGAAGCCGTTTCCGGCCGCGCGCCGCGCCCGCACCGCGCTCGGCTACCGTCGTCGCCGTGGGCCGACTCATCGTGATCGAGGGACTGGACGGCGCGGGCAAGCGGACGCTCGCCGACGGCATCCTCGCCGAGCTGCGCCGCCGCGGCCGCTCGGCGACCCGCACCGCGTTCCCGCGCTACGCCGAGGACGTGCACGCCGAACTCGTCGCCGAGGCGTTGCGCGGCGGCCACGGCGACCTCGGCTCCTCGGTGCACGGCATGGCGGTGCTCTACGCCCTCGACCGGCGCGGTGCGGCCGACGAGCTGCGCGCCGCGCTCGACGCCCACGACGTCGTGCTGCTCGACCGCTACGTGGCCTCCAACGCCGCCTACGGCGCCGCCCGCCTGCACCAGGACGCGACCGGGCGGTTCGTGCGGTGGGTGGCGGAGCTGGAGATCGAACGCTTCGGGCTGCCCCGGCCGGACCGGCAGCTCCTGCTGCGGGTCCCGACCGAGGTCGCCGCCGAACGCGCCCGGCACCGGGAGCGGACCGAAGCCGACCGGGCGCGGGACAGCTTCGAGTCCGACGACGGGCTCCAGCGCCGGTGCGGCGAGGTCTACGCGCAGCTCGCCGCGGCGGACTGGTGGTCGCCGTGGACGGTCCTGGACGGCGTCGCCGACGTCGACTTCGGTGCCCTGGTGGACCTGCTGGACTCCGACCGCGACGCACCTCACGTCGGCTGAAGCCGCCGGTCACCGATCCGGTGCCGAACCCCTGCTCCGTTCAGCGGTATGCAGGCCGCGGGACCGGTGCCCGCGCGGCGACCTGGGACGACCAGCAGCGGGTGGATGTTCGCGGAGTCGGTGACAAGTGCAACCATGGTGGCCATGAAGGCGCGCGTGCTCGTGGTGGACGACGATCCGGCCCTGGCCGAAATGCTGACCATCGTGCTCCGGGGCGAGGGCTTCGAGACCGCTGTCGTCAGCGACGGCACCAAGGCGATGCCCGCGCTGCGGGAGCTCAAGCCGGACCTGGTCCTGCTGGACCTGATGCTGCCCGGGATGAACGGCATCGACGTCTGCAAGGCCATCCGCACCGAGTCCGTCGTGCCGATCGTGATGCTGACCGCCAAGAGCGACACCGTCGACGTGGTGCTCGGGCTCGAATCCGGTGCCGACGACTACATCGTCAAGCCGTTCAAGCCGAAGGAGCTGGTGGCCCGGCTGCGCGCCCGGCTGCGCCGCACCGACGCCGAGCCCGCCGAGGTCCTCGCGATCGGTGACGTCACCATCGACGTGCCCGGCCACGAGGTCACCCGCGAGGGCCAGCCGATCGCGCTGACCCCGCTGGAGTTCGACCTGCTGGTCGCGCTGGCGCGCAAGCCCCGCCAGGTGTTCACCCGCGAGGTGCTGCTGGAACAGGTCTGGGGCTACCGGCACGCCGCGGACACCCGCCTGGTCAACGTCCACGTGCAGCGACTGCGTTCGAAGGTCGAGCGCGACCCGGAGAGCCCCGAGGTGGTGCTGACCGTCCGCGGCGTGGGGTACAAGGCAGGCCCACCGTGATGAGCCGTCGCCCCGCGGCGTGCTCGGCGGGGCGGCGGCGATGAGCGCCTGGGGGTACCGCGGGGGCCGGGTGCGCTGGTCGCTGCGCCGCGGTCGCGAGGAGATCCGGAACCGGTGGCACCGGTTCGAGTCGATCTGGCGCCGGTCCATGCAGCTGCGCGTGGTGGTCAGCACCCTGGCGCTGTCGACGGCCGTGGTACTGGTGCTGGGCATGGTGCTGCAGACCGAGATCACCACGCAGCTCCTGTCCGCCAAGGAGCAGGCTGCGGTCACCCAGGTCGAGGTCAGCAAGCAGACCCTGGAGCAGGAGCTCACCGCGGTCGACCCGAACGCCGAGGGCGTCTCCGACCAGCTCGAAGCCGCCCTCAACCGGTTGACCACGTCGACGTCGGAGGACAGCGCCGACGCCGCCGCCGGGGCGTTCCACCCGGTGTTGGTCGACGGGGAGGCCCCCGGGGACCCGCGGTTCGAGCCCTCCGCCGGTCCGATCGGGTACGTGCCCGGGGACCTGCGCGCGTTCGTGGAGCGCGGACAGCTCGCCACCAAGATCCACACCGTCCAGATGGACTCCGAGCCGGTCACGATGCTGACCGTCGGCATGCCGGTGAGCACCGCCACCCGGCCGTTGCAGGTCTACCTGCTGTTCCCGCTCACCGCCGAGCAGAAGACCCTCGCCGTGGTCCAGCAGACCCTGCTCGTCGTGGGCGGCGTGCTGCTGGTGCTGCTCGGCGCGATCACCAACCTGGTCACCCGGCAGGTGGTGCGCCCGGTCCGGCAGGCCGCGCAGATCGCCGAGGAACTCGCCGAGGGCGAGCTCGACAAGCGGATGCGGGTGATCGGCGAGGACGACGTGGCCCGGCTCGCCGAGTCGTTCAACGAGATGGCCGACAGCCTCAAGCAGCAGATCACCCAGCTCGAGGAGTTCGGCCAGCTCCAGCGGCGCTTCACCTCCGACGTCTCGCACGAGCTGCGCACCCCGCTGACCACCGTGCGGATGGCCGCCGACGTGCTGCACGCGTCCCGCGAGCAGTTCCCGCCCGGCCTGTCCCGGTCCAGCGAACTCCTCGTCGACGAGCTCGACCGCTTCGAGCTGCTGCTCGCCGACCTGCTGGAGATCTCCCGGCTGGACGCCGGGGTGGCCGACCTCGCCGCCGAACCGCTCGACCTGTGCGAGGTGGTCCGCGACACGGTGCGGTCGTTGCGGGCCATCGCCGAGTCCAGCGGTGTCGAGCTGCGCGTGGACCTGCCCGAGAAGGCGCAGACCATCCACGCCGACCACCGGCGCATCGAGCGCGTCCTGCGCAACCTCGTGGGCAACGCCATCGACCACGCCGAAGGCGGGCCGGTCGAGATCCGCATCGGCGTCAACGACAAGGCCGTGGCGGTGACCGTCCGCGACTACGGGGTGGGGCTGCGGCCCGGCGAGGCCGAGCTGGTGTTCACCCGGTTCTGGCGCGCCGACCCGTCCCGCAACCGGCGCACCGGCGGGACCGGGCTCGGGCTGTCCATCAGCCTGGAGGACGCCCGCCTGCACGGCGGTGGGATCGACGCCTGGGGCGAACCCGGCGAGGGCTCCTGCTTCCGCCTGACCCTGCCGCGCCGGCCCGGCGAGCCGTTCGACGCCAGCCCGCTGGCGATGCCCGAGACCCGGCGCATCGCCGCACCGGGTGCCCTGCTCGCCGCGCCCGACCCCGTCCAGGAAGGCGAGCCCGGGGAGGTCCGGGACACCGGGCCCGCGCGGCTCACCGAGCAGAGCTGGGAGGACGACCGATGAGCCGACCCGTCCGGAGGGCGGCCGCGGCCGTGGCCCTGCTGCTGGTGCCGGTCACGGCGTGCGCGTCGATCCCCGAGAGCTCCGAGCCCAGGGCCGTGCGCTCCATCGACGAGGGCAACGCCACCCAGGAGCTCAAGCCGCTGCCCAAGGGCATCGACGCCCTGTCGCTGGTCCGCAGCTTCGTCGACGACAGCGCGAAACCGGCCAGCGACCACGAGGCCGCGCGCAGGCACCTCACCCCGCAGGCCGCGCAGGAGTGGTCGCCCACGCCCGGGCTGCTCATCGTCGAGGACGTCGACACCATCCCGGTGCCGCAGGACATGCCGCTGCCCGAGGGCGTTCAGCTCGTCAGCGTGCAGGGCGACAAGGTCGGCAGGCTCCAACCGGACCAGTCGTTCGTCCCCGAGTCCGGGCCGTACCGGATCGAGGTGCGGGTGGAGCGGCAGCCCGACGGCGAGTGGCGCATCGCCGAACCACCGCCGGGCCTGGTCGCCGGCCGCGCCGCCTTCGCCGAGACCTACCGCCAGCTGCCGATCTACTTCCTCAACCACGAGGGCACCGGGGTGGTCCCCGACCTGCGCTACGTCCCCGCGCTGCCGTCGAGCACCCTGCCCCGGCGGGTGATCGACCTGCTGGTCACCGGGCCGTCCGAGGCCTTCCGCGACTCCCTGCGCAGCGCGATCCCGCCCGGGGTGGTGCCCAAGACCAACACCAGCGAGTCCCCGGACGGCGCCCTGGAGGTCAATCTCAGCGACCTCGGCGACCTCACCGCCGAGCAGCGCCAGCAGATCGCCGCGCAGACCGTGTTCTCGCTGCAGAGCGTCAGCAGCGCCCGGGTGCGGCTCAAGGAGGAAGGACGACCGCTGCTCGACGAGGCGGGAGACCTGCGGCCCAGCGACGTGGCCTCCTTCGAGACCGAGCACCAGGTGCGCGCCGACCTGCCCGGGATGGCGGTCGTCAACGAGAGCCTGGTGCTCATCGACGACAGCGCGACCCCCGTGCCCGGCGCGGTCGGCTCCGGGGAGTACCGCGTGCTGCAGGCCGGCCGCTCGCTCGACGGCGAATACCTCGCGGCGGTCACCCGCCGACCCGGCGGCGTGGCGCTGCGGGTCGGCGAGTACGGCGCCCAGCAGCTCGCCGAACTCGACGTCGCCGGCTCCTTCATGACCAAGCCGACCTGGCGCACCGAATCCGAGGTGTGGACCGTGGTCGACGGCAGCACCGTGGTCCGGGCCCACAAGGACGGCGACCGCTGGGTGACCGAACGGGTCGAGGCGCCCGAGCTCGTCGGCGCGGGCCAGATCGAGGACCTGCGGATCGCCCCGGGCGGCACCCGGCTGGCCGCGGTCGTCGACGGGCGGATCCTGGTCGCGGGCATCGGGGAGCGCGACGACCAGCTCGTCGTGCAGCACCCGACCCCGCTCGTGCCCCCGGAGAACGTGGAGATCACCGGGCTGGAGTGGCGCGGCAACGATGCCCTGGTGGCCATCACCGGCAGCAGCTCCTCGCCGGTCTACGACGTGTCCGTCGACGGCTTCGAGTGGACCCGCTACACGGCCCTGAACCTGGGGCAGCGCCTCACCGGCGTGACCGTCGCCCAGGACGGGCGCGTGATCGTCGCCGACAGCGTCGGCCTGTGGCAGACCGAGGAGCCCGACAACGTCTGGGCCGTGGTGCGCGTCCCCATCGGCGGCGGCTCGATCCCCTTCTTCCCCGGCTGACCGGCCCGCCCCGCGCCGATGGCAGCAGGGGAACCTTCCTGCCACAGATGGCAGCAGGGGAACCTTCCTGTCAGAAGTGGCGGCACCCGCTCGGCACCGCTCGCCGGAGGCGAGGGCGTTCCTGCCCGGCAGGAAGCCGAACGATCCGAGCCCGAACGCGGGGCCAGGAACGCCCGCCGCGCCGGTCGAGTCGGAGGCGTCCCGCTGGCCGCGTCGCGGCGGGATCGCGCGCTCCCGGTCGCGAACGTCCCCGCTCCACTGCTCGGCAGGGTTGCCGACACGCGTGCGGTGAGTCCGACGCGACATCGGCGCATCCTGCGGAGATGCGTGCTGATCTGTTCCGCGACGCCGCCACCGGCCTGCTCGACCTCGTGTTCCCGCTGCGCTGCGCGGGGTGCCGCCGCGGGGGCACGGCGTGGTGCCGCACGTGCGCCGGTGAGCTGGGCGGACTCCGCCGCGTCGATCGTCCGCTGTTCACCGGGGAGGTGCCGGTCTACGCGTTGGGACGCTATCGGCGCGCGGCGCGCCGGGCCGTGCTCGCGTTCAAGGAGTCGGGCCAGCGGCACCTGGCCGAGCCGCTGGGGCAGCAGCTCGGAACCGGCCTGCGGGCGCTCGCCGACCAGGTGGGCCTGGAGGGGCGCTGCTGCCTGGTGCCCGCACCGTCGAAGGCCATCGCGGCGCGGCGGCGTGGTGGCCCGCACGTGCTCCGACTGGCCGACCGGACGGCATCCGCTCTGGTGGTGCGGGGTTGGCAGGTGGAGGTCGCGGATTGCTTGGTGACCGATCGCTCGGCTGCGGACTCCACCGAGCTCGATACACCCGAAAGGGTGAAAAACCTGGCCGGTCGAGTGCTGGTCCGTTCGGGTCGGCTCCCGACTTCGGGGTGGCCGGTGGTGCTGCTGGACGATGTCGTCACCACCGGCGCGACGGTGGCCGAATGCCTGCGCGTGCTCCTGGCTTCGGGGTTCGACGTGCGCGCGGCGCTGTCGTTGACCTCGACGTCCGGGTGAGATGTGCGAACGGGAACGCCGATGCGGAACTCCCGGCGGTCGGTGTTCGTTGTCCGGGTGTGCGCAGGGTCGAGTCGCGGCTGGATCTCCCGCTCCGCGAGCGGGAGGAGCGACGTGCGCGGCGAGTGACGCCCGAACGAGTGGATTCGACCTCGATCGGACCGCACCCGTTCCGCGCTGACCGACTGCGTCCAACAGTGGCACGCGATCACTCTCCGTGGTTGCTTGACTTTCCCCGGGCCGGGGGATGTCACGAATCGGTAAAGAGGTCTACCGTGCCACTCACTCAGCCAGCCCGGCCGAGGGAAGGAGCTTCGCACCATGTTCCTGGCGCCGGAAAGAAGCTGATCAGGCCTGGCAGGCCGGCGCCGCCGTACACACCTCGCTCACGGAGCACGCAGGAACGGAGGTCGTGAATGGACATCGTCGTCAAGGGCCGCAACGTCGACGTGCCGGACCACTACAGGGAGCACGTCAACGAGAAGCTGAACCGGCTCGAGCGGTACAACAAGAAGGCCATTCGCGCAGAGGTGGAGCTGTTCCACGAGCGCAACCCGCGCCAGGCCAAGAACTGCCAGCGGGTGGAGATCACCCTGGTCGGCAAGGGTTCACCCGTGCGGGCGGAGGCGTCCGCCGGCGACTTCTACGGAGCCCTGGACGCCGCCACCAACAAGCTGGAGAACCGGCTGCGGCGGATGCACGACCGGAGGAAGGTGCACTACGGACAGCGCAACCCCACCTCGGTCGCCCAAGCGACGGCTGAGCTGGCGGACCGGCCCGTGGTGATGGGCAACACCGCGGCGGAGAGTCGCACCGCGTTGCTCGAAGCGCCCCAGGAGGTCGAGTACGAGCTTCCGGAGCAGCGTGCGTGGGCTGATGACCAGGACTACGAGCCCGGCAGGATCGTCCGGGAGAAGGACCACTCGTCCGAACCGATGACGGTCGAACAGGCGCTCTACGAGATGGAGCTGGTCGGCCACGACTTCTACCTCTTCGCGGATGCCGAGTCGGGCCAGCCGAGCGTCGTCTACCGCAGGAAGGGATTCGACTACGGGGTAATCCGGCTGGCCGACTCGCACTGACGGCGAGTCTGAGCCAAGTCGGACGGCACCCGTTGTCCCCCGCGTACCGTGGTGCGCGGGGGACAACCGTGCGCGGGGCCCGCACCCGTCACGGATGGTCCCGCGACCAGCTCTAATACGATGACCAGAAAGCGTCCGTGACGGGCGCGTCACGATCAGCTAGTGAGGTCGACCGGATGGTCCTGTCCCGACTGCTCCGCGCCGGCGAGGGCAAGTTGCTCAAGCGCCTGCGCGGCATCGCAGCGCACATCAATGAGCTCGAAGCAGACATCGTCGAGCTGTCCGACGACGAGCTGCGGGGCAAGACCGACGAGTTCAAGCGTCGCCACGAGGAGGGCGAGACCCTCGACAGCCTCCTGCCCGAAGCCTTCGGGGTCGCCCGGGAAGCGGCCAAGCGCACCCTCGGCCAGCGCCACTTCGACGTGCAGCTCATGGGCGGCGCCGCCCTGCACCTCGGCAACATCGCCGAGATGCGCACGGGTGAGGGCAAGACGCTCACCTGCGTGCTGCCCGCCTACCTCAACGCGATCAGCGGCAAGGGCGTGCACGTCATCACCGTGAACGACTACCTGGCCAAGCGCGACGCCGAGTGGATGGGCCGGATCCACCGGTTCCTCGGGCTCGAGGTCGGCGCGATCCTCGCGGACCTGACCCCGGAGCAGCGGCGGCAGGCGTACGCGGCGGACATCACCTACGGCACCAACAACGAGTTCGGGTTCGACTACCTGCGCGACAACATGGCGTGGAGCCTGTCCGACTGCGTGCAGCGCGGCCACAACTTCGCGGTCGTCGACGAGGTCGACTCGATCCTCATCGACGAGGCCCGGACGCCGCTGATCATCTCCGGTCCGGCCGACCAGTCCTCGCGCTGGTACCAGGAGTTCGCCCGGCTCGCCCCCATGCTCAAGCGCGAGGAGCACTACGAGGTCGACGAACGGAAGCGGACCGTCGGCGTCACCGAGGACGGCGTCACGATCATCGAGGACCAGCTCGGCATCGACAACCTCTACGAGGCCGCGAACACGCCGCTGGTCGGTTTCCTCAACAACGCGCTGAAGGCCAAGGAGCTCTACAAGCGCGACAAGGACTACATCGTCCGCGATGGCGAAGTGCTGATCGTCGACGAGTTCACCGGCCGCATCCTGGCGGGGCGCCGCTACAACGAGGGGATGCACCAGGCGATCGAGGCCAAGGAAGGCGTCGAGATCAAGGCCGAGAACCAGACGCTGGCCACGATCACGCTGCAGAACTACTTCCGGCTCTACGACAAGCTCTCGGGCATGACCGGTACCGCCGAGACCGAGGCGGCCGAGTTCCAGGGCACCTACAAGCTCGGTGTGGTGCCGATCCCGACCAACGAGCCGATGGCCCGCGTCGACCAGCCCGACCTCGTCTACAAGGGCGAGCCGGCCAAGTTCGAGGCCGTCGCCGAGGACATCGAGGAGCGCCACCACAAGGGGCAGCCCGTGCTGGTGGGCACCACCAGCGTGGAGCGCTCCGAGTACTTGTCGAAGCTGCTGACCAAGCGCGGCATCCCGCACAACGTGCTCAACGCGAAGAACCACCAGCGCGAGGCGGCGATCATCGCCGAGGCGGGCCGCAAGGGCGCGGTGACGGTGGCCACCAACATGGCGGGCCGCGGTACCGACATCGTCCTCGGCGGCAACATCGACCACCTCGCCGATGCCGAGCTGCGCAGCCGAGGGCTCGACCCGGTGCGCAACGGCGAGCAGTACGAGGCGGAGTGGCCGGGCGTGGTCGAGAAGATCAAGTCCCAGGTCGAGACCGAAGCCGAGCAGGTTCGCGAGGTCGGCGGCCTCTACGTGCTGGGCACCGAGCGCCACGAGTCGCGGCGCATCGACAACCAGCTCCGCGGTCGGTCCGGCCGCCAGGGCGACCCCGGGAGTCGCGGTTCTACCTGTCGCTCGGCGACGAGCTGATGCGCAGGTTCAACGCGGCGATGGTCGAGACCGTGATGGTCCGGCTCAAGGTGCCCGACGACGTGCCGATCGAGCACAAGATGGTCACCCGCGCCATCCGCAGCGCGCAGACCCAGGTCGAGCAGCAGAACATGGAGATCCGCAAGAACGTCCTCAAGTACGACGAGGTGATGAACCAGCAGCGCACCGTCATCTACGACGAGCGCCACCGGGTTCTTGCCGGCGAGGACCTGCGGGAACAGGTCTTGCACATGCTGACCGACGTCGTCACCGAGTACGTCAACGCCGAGACCGGCGAGGGCTACGCGGAGGACTGGGACTTCGAGAAGCTGTGGAAGGCGCTCGGCTCGCTCTACCCGGTGTCGCTGAACTGGGAGGAGCTCGTCGACGACGAGGAGGACCTGAGCAAGGAGCGCCTCCTCGAGCTGCTCCTGGAGGACGCCCGCAACGCGTACGAACGGCGCGAGGCCGAGGTCGACGGCAAGGTCGGTCCCGGCGCGATGCGCGAGCTGGAGCGCCGGGTCGTGCTCAGCGTCCTGGACCGCAAGTGGCGCGAGCACCTCTACGAGATGGACTACCTCAAGGAGGGCATCGGGCTGCGCGCGATGGCGCAGCGCGACCCGCTCATCGAGTACCGCCGCGAAGGCTTCGACATGTTCGGCGGGATGCTCGAAGCCCTCAAGGAGGAGTCGGTCACCTTCCTGTTCAACGCGCAGGTGGAGGCGGCCGAGCCAGAGCCCGCGCCGGAGCAGCCGTCCGTGCCGGTGTCGGTGAGCCGGGATGGCAGCGGGGTCCCGGAGGTCCCCCAGACGCCGCAGGGACAGGGCCGCGGCGGTCAGCAGGGGCAGGCTCCGCAGCGCCAGGCCCAGCAGCGCCCGGCACCGCAGCAGGCGGGGGCGCAGCCCCGTGCCAAGCGTGCTCGGACGGCCTCGGCTGGCCCGGCGCTGAGCCAGCTCGGCGGAGCGCCGCCGACCGGCGAGGGCGCCCCGGTGCCGACCGCGCTGCGCGGGACCGGTGGCCCGGACCAGCAGCGGCTGAACTACTCCGGTCCCTCGGAGACCGGGGAGGTCCAGACGAGCAGCGATGGTCCGGCCGCGCAGTCCGGGTCCAACGGCACGCGGCGCGAGCGGCGGGCCGCTGCCCGAGCGGAGCAGAAGAAGAACAAGAAGCGCTGAGACCGCTGGCGCCGTCGTGATCAGACCGGCGCCAGCAAGGTGCATCGCCATCGGTTGTGCTCCTTTTCGACGCGGAGGACCAGGGCCCGGGCCCGGCTGAGCGATCCGACGACCACGCAGGCTTCGACCAACCGGTCGGAGACGACGCAGGCGTGGACGGAACGCAGCCGGTAACCCGGGCCCTGCTCGTGGGGAGAACGTGCTCCGTGGAGCAGCCTGCGCACCGCGCCGGGCGAACAGCCCTCGATCGCCCGCCACGAGGCTTTCCCGTTCAGCACGGCGAAGATCTGCTCACCCAGGTGGTGCGCGAGTGCGTAGGCGGTGCGCCCGGCGGCGGTGAGGTCGCGCTGCGGTTCCGCCTCGAGCATTGCGGTGGTCATCGGAAACCTCCCGTGGTCCTTGTGCTTCGCCCGGTAAAGAGGCGCCCCGGCGGCCAGTGCGGTCACCGAGAACCCGGATGCAAGCCGATCGTGTGAGCTACGGTGCGATCCGTGGAGTTCAGGGGCCTGTTGCTCGACTACGCGGGTGTGCTCGACGAGCCGGTCGGCAACGGGCACGCATCGTTGCTCGACGTGGCGGGGCGTGTCCGCGCGGTCGGGATCCGCACCGGGATCGTTTCCAACGCTCGTTCGATCGCCGATCCTGATCTCGTCGATCGTTTCGACGCGGTGGTGCTCTCGGGCGAGGTGCGGGTCGCCAAGCCGAACCCCGAGATCTTCCGGCTCGCGGCGCAGCGGATCGGCGTGGATCCGTCCGAGTGCGTCTTCGTCGACGATCTGCCCGCCAACGTCGCGGGCGCGGTGGAGGCCGGCATGGTCGGTGTCCGGTACCGGGACGTCGGATCCACCATCGAGGAGCTGGAAGTCCTGTTCGGCCTCGACCTGGCACATTGACCCCCGTTGACCTGCGGTGTTGATGTTCGCAGGGGGGTGCTGCACAGGGGGTTCGGAAGGGTGTGTAAATTAGTTCAGGCCAGAGCGGAACGGGCCGGAAAACGGACCGGGCACTGGCGAACGGGATCGCATCGGACTCGATGACTGCTTTTGAGCGGTGGTCGACGATGGCCCGGACTACTGGAAAAGGATCGGAACTCGGTTGTTCCGCAGCGGTCTTCGGTGCGAACCGGACCCCCGCGCGGAAGGGTTTCGACCCCTGGTAGTCTCCGAAACTACAGCAAGACTGCTTCGGATTGACAAGTTGAGATCGCGGTTCCTGATTGCGGGAAAGACCGGTACGGCCGGTTGAACCCCGGTTTGACAATCGGAAAAGCGATGCTCTAAGCTTGGAGGCACGAAGCGAACGGGAAATGCTCCCTGCGACTGTGCGCCTTGTTGGGTGTGTGGTTGTGGTGTGGGTGTGTTCTTTGAGAACTCAACAGCGAACTGTTTTTGGCTAGTGTTCATGATGAACAGCCCCTTTTTGTTTGGGGTTTCTTTGAGTATGGCGCTCGCCGGCCTTTGCACTGTGTGTGGGGGTGTGGTTGGAGTGTCTGCTGGGATTGTTTCAACAGTCATTGTTGGAGAGTTTGATCCTGGCTCAGGACGAACGCTGGCGGCGTGCTTAACACATGCAAGTCGAACGCTGAAGCATCTTCGGGTGTGGATGAGTGGCGAACGGGTGAGTAACACGTGGGTAATCTGCCCTGCACTCTGGGATAAGCCCTGGAAACGGGGTCTAATACCGGATAGGACATTCTGCCGCATGGTGGGGTGTGGAAAGTTCCGGCGGTGCAGGATGAGCCCGCGGCCTATCAGCTTGTTGGTGGGGTGATGGCCTACCAAGGCGACGACGGGTAGCCGGCCTGAGAGGGTGACCGGCCACACTGGGACTGAGACACGGCCCAGACTCCTACGGGAGGCAGCAGTGGGGAATCTTGCGCAATGGGCGAAAGCCTGACGCAGCAACGCCGCGTGGGGGATGACGGCCTTCGGGTTGTAAACCTCTTTCGACAGGGACGAAGCTTTCGGGTGACGGTACCTGTAGAAGAAGCACCGGCTAACTACGTGCCAGCAGCCGCGGTAATACGTAGGGTGCGAGCGTTGTCCGGATTTATTGGGCGTAAAGAGCTCGTAGGCGGTTTGTCGCGTCGGCCGTGAAAACCTGCAGCTTAACTGTGGGCGTGCGGTCGATACGGGCAGACTTGAGTTCGGCAGGGGAGACTGGAATTCCTGGTGTAGCGGTGAAATGCGCAGATATCAGGAGGAACACCGGTGGCGAAGGCGGGTCTCTGGGCCGATACTGACGCTGAGGAGCGAAAGCGTGGGGAGCGAACAGGATTAGATACCCTGGTAGTCCACGCCGTAAACGTTGGGCGCTAGGTGTGGGGACCGGTTCCACGGTTTCTGTGCCGTAGCTAACGCATTAAGCGCCCCGCCTGGGGAGTACGGCCGCAAGGCTAAAACTCAAAGGAATTGACGGGGGCCCGCACAAGCGGCGGAGCATGTGGATTAATTCGATGCAACGCGAAGAACCTTACCTGGGTTTGACATGCACCAGATTGCCCCTGAGAGGGGGTTTCCCTTGTGGTTGGTGTACAGGTGGTGCATGGCTGTCGTCAGCTCGTGTCGTGAGATGTTGGGTTAAGTCCCGCAACGAGCGCAACCCTTGTCCTGTGTTGCCAGCACGTAATGGTGGGGACTCGCGGGAGACTGCCGGGGTCAACTCGGAGGAAGGTGGGGATGACGTCAAGTCATCATGCCCCTTATGCCCAGGGCTTCACACATGCTACAATGGCTGGTACAGAGGGTGGCGATACCGTGAGGTGGAGCGAATCCCTTAAAGCCGGTCTCAGTTCGGATCGGGGTCTGCAACTCGACCCCGTGAAGTCGGAGTCGCTAGTAATCGCAGATCAGCAGTGCTGCGGTGAATACGTTCCCGGGCCTTGTACACACCGCCCGTCACGTCATGAAAGTCGGTAACACCCGAAGCCCATGGCCTAACCCTGTTGGGGTGGAGTGGTCGAAGGTGGGACTGGCGATTGGGACGAAGTCGTAACAAGGTAGCCGTACCGGAAGGTGCGGCTGGATCACCTCCTTTCTAAGGAGCACGAAAACACCCGCCGAGGCCCTGTGCAGTGGTCGCCCTTTGTTGGTGGTGCTGTGGTGGGGGTGGTGGAGTGGCCTGTGGTGGAGGGACCGTGTGTGTTCCTGCCGTGGGGTGCTTGAGGGATTGTGGAACAGCACTGGTGTGATCAAGAATGGTTCGCTGTTGGGTGTCTGAGAGGGCACGCTCTGTGTGGGTGTGTTGTCTTGGGTTGTTGTTTGAGAACTGTATAGTGGGTGCGAGCATCTTTGTGGCCAAGTAATGTAGGGCACATGGTGGATGCCTTGGTACCAGGGGCCGATGAAGGACGTGGGAGGCCGCGAGAGTCCTCGGGGAGTTGTCAACCGAGCTGTGATCCGAGGGTGTCCGAATGGGGTAACCCAGCCCGGGTGATGCCGGGTTACCAGCATCTGAATGTATAGGGTGTTGGGGGGAACGCGGGGAAGTGAAACATCTTAGTACCCGCAGGAAGAGAAAACACTGGTGATTCCGTGAGTAGTGGCGAGCGAAAGCGGAGGAGGCTAAACCGTGCGCGTGGGAGACCGGACAGGGGTTGCGTGTGCGGGGTTGTGGGGCACTGTTGGAGGGGTCTGTCTGCCCTTCAGCACCGTCGGTGTGTGTTAGTTGAACAGGTTGGGATGCCTGGCCGGAGTGGGTGAGAGTCCCGTAGGCGAAAATGCATGCTGGGTGTGTGGTGGTGTTCCCGAGTAGCAGCGTTTCCGTGGAGGGTGCTGTGAATCTGGCGGGACCACTCGCTAAGCCTAAATACTTCCTGGTGACCGATAGTGGATAGTACCGTGAGGGAATGGTGAAAAGTACCCCGGGAGGGGAGTGAAAGAGTTCCTGAAACCGTGTGCCTGCAATCCGTCAGAGCTTGCCCGTTGGGTGGGTGATGGCGTGCCTTTTGAAGAATGAGCCTGCGAGTTGCTGCTGCGTGGCGAGGTTAACCCGTTGGGGGGTAGCCGGAGCGAAAGCGAGTCTGAAGAGGGCGTGGAGTCGCGTGGTGCAGACCCGAAGCGGAGTGATCTACCCATGGCCAGGGTGAAGCGCGGGTAAGACCGTGTGGAGGCCCGAACCCACCAGGGTTGAAAACCTGGGGGATGAGTTGTGGGTAGGGGTGAAAGGCCAATCAAACTTCGTGATAGCTGGTTCTCCCCGAAATGCATTTAGGTGCAGCGTCGTGTGGTGCTCGGGTGGGGTAGAGCTACTGGTTGGCTGATGGGCCTTCGCGGGTTACTGAGGTCAGCCAAACTCCGAATACGCCCGGGTTGGAGCGCGGCAGTGAGACGGCGGGGGAGAAGCTTCGTCGTCGAGAGGGAAACAGCCCAGAGCATCGGCTAAGGCCCCTAAGTGTGCGCTTAGTGGAAAAGGATGTGGGATCGCTGAGACAACCAGGAGGTTGGCTTAGAAGCAGCCATCCTTGAAAGAGTGCGTAATAGCTCACTGGTCAAGTGGTCCTGCGCCGATAATGTAGCGGGGCTGAAGCGCACCGCCGAAGCCATGCCGGCGATGCCCTGTGGGGTGTTGTTGGGTAGGGGAGCGTCCTGTATGCGGTGAAGCGCCCGAGTGATCGTGGTGTGGAGTGTGCGGGAGTGAGAATGCAGGCATGAGTAGCGAGTGCAGAGTGAGAATCTCTGCCGCCGGATGACTAAGGGTTCCTGGGGAAGGTTCGTCCGCCCAGGGTGAGTCGGGGCCTAAGGCGAGGCCGACAGGCGTAGTCGATGGAGAACGGGTTGATATTCCCGTACCCGTGTGCACGCGTCCGTGATGGAACGGTTGAGACTAACCATCCCGACGCGGCGTGGACCTTCGGGTTTGTGTCGTGGTTGGCATGGGGCCTGATGCCGGAGTAGTCAAGCGATGGGGTGACGCAGGGGGGTAGCTCTGCCAGTGAGTGGTTGTACTGGTGTAAGCCTGTAGCCCGGTGTGTAGGGAAATCCGCACATCATAGGGGTGAGGGGTGATGCGTAGCCGTGGTGGTGAAGTGAGTGATCCCGTGCTGCCGAGAAAAGCCTCTAGCGAGTGTGTGCATGGCCCGTACCCGAAACCGACACAGGTGGTCAGGTAGAGAATACCGAGGCGGTCGGGTGAACTGTGGTTAAGGAATTCGGCAAATTGCCCCCGTAACTTTGGGAGAAGGGGGGCCATTGCTGGTGAACCCACGTGCTGGGGGAGCTGGTGGTGGTCGCAGAGGCCAGGGAGAAGCGACTGTTTACTAAAAACACAGGTCCGTGCGAAGCTGTAAGGCGAGGTATACGGACTGACGCCTGCCCGGTGCTGGAACGTTAAGAGGACCCGTGAACCCCTTTGGGGTGTAGCGGAGAATTTAAGCGCCAGTAAACGGCGGTGGTAACTATAACCATCCTAAGGTAGCGAAATTCCTTGTCGGGTAAGTTCCGACCTGCACGAATGGCGTAACGACTTCTCCGCTGTCTCGACCACAGGCCCGGTGAAATTGCAGTACGAGTAAAGATGCTCGTTTCGCGCGGCAGGACGGAAAGACCCCGGGACCTTTACTATAGCTTGGTATTGGTGTTTGGTTCGGCTTGTGTAGGATAGGTGGGAGACTGGGAAGCATTCACGCTAGTGGGTGTGGAGTCGTTGGTGAAATACCACTCTGGTCGTTCTGGGCATCTAACTTCGGGCCCTGATCGGGTTCAGGGACAGTGCCTGGTGGGTAGTTTAACTGGGGCGGTTGCCTCCTAAAGGGTAACGGAGGCGCCCAAAGGTTCCCTCAGCCTGGTTGGCAATCAGGTGTTGAGTGTAAGTGTATAAGGGAGCTTGACTGTGAGACTGACGGGTCGAGCAGGTGCGAAAGCAGGGACTAGTGATCCGGCACTGGCTGGTGGAAGCGGTGTCGCTCAACGGATAAAAGGTACCCCGGGGATAACAGGCTGATCTTGCCCAAGAGTCCATATCGACGGCATGGTTTGGCACCTCGATGTCGGCTCGTCGCATCCTGGGGCTGGAGTTGGTCCCAAGGGTTGGGCTGTTCGCCCATTAAAGCGGCACGCGAGCTGGGTTTAGAACGTCGTGAGACAGTTCGGTCCCTATCCGCCGCGCGCGTTGGAGACTTGCGGAAGGCTGTCCCTAGTACGAGAGGACCGGGATGGACGAACCTCTGGTGTGCCAGTTGTACCGCCAGGTGCATGGCTGGTTGGCTATGTTCGGGAGGGATAACCGCTGAAAGCATCTAAGCGGGAAGCCTGTTCCTAGATGAGGTCTCCTGCCCCCTTTGTGGGGTTAAGGCTCCCAGGAGATGACTGGGTTGATAGGCTCGGCATGGAAGTTCGGTAACGGATGGAGTGGACGGGTACTAATAGGCCGAGGGCTTGTTCACGAGATGTTTGCACCCACTGTATGGTTCTGGGACAACAACCCAGGACGTGTTTGATAACTGGATTGTTTTGTGTGTCCGCTGGTTGGCGGCTGCTCATGGGTTTCCCCCATTGTGTGTGGGGGGTGTGGGTTGTCGGTGGCGATGGCGGGGAGGGTACGCCCGGTCCCATTCCGAACCCGGTAGCTAAGCTCCTTAGCGCTGATGGTACTGCACTCGTGAGGGTGTGGGAGAGTAAGACACCGCCGACACATTACGATGGAAGGGGCGGGGCACGAAGAATGAGGGTTCTTCGTGCTCCGCCCCTTTCTTTTTTTGCGTGTGGGGTTCCGGGGCCTGGTGGGCCTGGGGGTCCCGCTTTTTTGTCTGCCCCCGGACCGGATGGGCAGTGGCCCGTGGCGGGCTTGGCGTTCTCTGCGCGGTAGGCGGGGAGGCGCACGTATCGCGTTGGACGGAGTTCGTGGCGCCTGCTTCATGCGTCGGGATGGCAGCAGGGGAACCTTCCTCCCACCAGTGACAGCAGGGGAACTTTTCTCTCAACAGGCAGGGCCAGGTATGTTCGCCCGCTCGGGCCGGCATGACAGCAGGGGAACCTCCTGTCACCCGTGGCAAGAGGGGAACCTTCCTGTCAGGCGTTGAGCGGAAGGTTCCCCTGCTGCCATCCCAGGGGCGGGTCAGCGGCGCTGGCGGCGGAGGAGTTCGTAGCAGACGACTGCGGCGGCGTTGGCGACGTTGAGGGATTCGACGCCGCCGTGCATCGGGATGGCTATGGACTGCTCGATGCGGTCCTGGACGTCCTCGGAGAGTCCCGCGGTCTCGCTGCCGAGGACGAAGACCGCGCGCGGGCCGAAGTCGGCTTCGAACAGGTCCTGGCCGCTCCCGGCCTCGAGCGCGTAGAGGGGGTAGCCGGCTTCGGTGAGCTGTTCGGCGGCCTCGCCCGCGGTGCGGCTGCGGAGCACCGGGGCGTGGAAGGCGATCCCGGCCGACGCTTTGATCACCAGCGGATCCAGGCCCGCGACACCGCGGTGCGGCACGACGATTCCGTCGATGCCCGCGGCGGTGGCGGTGCGCAGGATCATGCCGACGTTCGCGGGGGTGGTGAGCCCGTCGAGCAGCAGCACGTTGCGCGGGGCATGGGCGGGGTCGGCGAGGGCATCGGCCAGCGGCCGCATCTTGCGGGCGACCACATCGGCGACGACGCCCTGGTCGTGACGCCCGTTGCCCGCGAGGACCTTGACTCGGTGCGCGCTGGCCCGCTGCACCCGGATGGCCCGGTCGGCGGCGGCTTCCTTGATTTCGTTGATGACCGAGCCGCCCAGCCCTTCGGCGATGATCACCTTGTCGACCCGCAGTTCGAGGTCGGCCAGCGCCTCCAGCACCGGCTTGCGGCCGTAGACGGTCACGAATCGGTCTTTGGGGGAGACTTCGCTGGTCACGCCCACCAGTGTCACACGGGCCGCCGCGACGACCGCCGCTGGTGTGCCAGGATCTGCGCATGTCCGATCGGCTCTCCGCCCTCGACGCATCCTTCCTCTACCTGGAGGACTACACGACGCCGATGCACGTCGGCGGTGTCGCGGTGTTCCGGCGTCCGCGCGTCGGGTTCGACTACGACGCCGTGCTGGCGCTGATCGAACGCAGGCTGTCGCTGGTTCCGCGCTACCGGCAGCGGGTGATGCAGGTGCCCGGTCGGCTCGCGCGTCCCGTGTGGGTGGACGACCAGGACTTCGACATCACCTACCACGTCCGCCGCTCCGCGCTGCCGCGTCCGGGCACCGACGAGCAACTGCACGAGCTGGTCGCGCGGCTGATGTCGCGCAAGCTCGACCACACCCGGCCGTTGTGGGAGACCTACCTGGTCGAGGGGCTGTCGCGGAACCGGGTCGCGGTGATCACCAAGACCCACCAGGCGATGGTGGACGGCATCGGCGCGCTGGACATCGGTCAGGTGCTGCTCGACTTCGAGTCCGGGGGTGACGGGGCGCCGACCGACGACCTGTGGATGCCGCGGCCCGAACCGAGCTCCGTCGCGCTGGTCACCGAGGCGGTCACCGACGCGGTGCAGCGGCCCGGCGAGGTGGTGGAGAACGTGCGCGCGGCCGTGGCTGACGCGACCGCGACGGTGCGGAAGGTCGGCCGCGCGGTGGGCGGGGTGGCTTCGGCGGTGCGGACCGCGGTGGTGCCCGCGCCGAGCGGTCCGCTGAACGGCCCGACCTCGACCCAGCGCCGGTTCGCGGTGGCCCGGGCGAAGCTCGACGACCTCCGCGCGGTGCGCCAGGCCCACGGCGGCACGATCAACGACGTGGTCCTCGCGGTGGTCGCGGGGGCGCTGGGGAACTGGCTGCTGTCCCGGGGTGAGATGGCCGGCCCGTCGAGCACGCTGCGGGCGATGGTGCCGATGTCGATCCGCGGCTCCTCCGGCGCTCCCGAGGTCTCGGCGTACCTGCTGGACCTGCCGGTGGGCGAGACCAATCCGGCGGTGCGGCTGCACCAGGTGGGGCACGCGATGCGGGCGCATTCCGAGTCGGGGCAGTCGGTGGCGGCCGACGCCCTGGTGAAGGTGTCCGGTTTCGCCCCGCCGACGCTGCACGCGCTCGGCGCGCGGGTCGCCAGCGGGTTCTCCGACCGGCTGTTCAACGTGCTGGTCACCAACGTTCCGGGCCCGCAGGTGCCGCTGTACGCGGCGGGGGCGAGGATGGTGGAGATGTTCCCGGTGGTGCCGTTGGCGAAGAACCAGTCCCTGGCGATCGGGGTGACCTCCTACGACGGAGGCGTGTTCTTCGGCCTCAACGCGGACCGGGACGCGATGCCCGACGTCGACGTGCTGGCGGCGATGATCGGGGAGGCTCTGGACGAGATGATCGGGACGGTCGACGCATGAGGGTTTACGTTCCTGCCACGGTGCCGATGCTGCGGCGGCTGGTGGAGGACCGGCAGTTGCAGCCGCTGTCCGGGACCGCGTTCGCGCTGACGCCGGCGTTGCGCGAGTCCTACGCGACCGGCGACACCGAGGAACTGGAGTACGCGGCGATGCGGGAGGCGGCGCGGGCGTCGCTTCGGTTGATCGCCGCGGAGCTGGACGAGTCCGGCGCGGAGGCGGAGCTGCGCCGCGTGGTGATCTCCGCCGACGTGGAGGACGCCACGCTGCGCCCGGACCTCGACTTCGCGGTGGTGCGGCTCGCCGGTCCGGTCGCGTGGAAGCTGATCGCCGCGGTGCACGTGGACGTCTCGGAAGCCGAGGAGGCGGTCCGCGCCGCCGCCGAGGTGATCGACGCCGCGGATCTGGGGGACCCGGACGCCGAGTTCACCCTCGGCGAGGCGGAGGACCACGAGCTCGCCTGGTACGGCGCCCAGGAGGTGCCGTTCCTGCTCGAGCTGATGTAGTCGCCGGTCAGCGCGGTTGCGCCTGCGGCATCGGCAGGTCGCGGAACGCGCCGACCCGGTCGGCGGGCGGCGGCTGGATGTCGACGCGGGTCCCCCAGTCGCGGTAGGACGAGGTCAGCGACATCTGGCCGGCCTGCGCGACGTCCTGGGTGGCGGCGAAGCGCACCGGCAGCCCGGACTCGTCGAGCCAGAGCTGGTAGCCGATCTCGCGCTGACCGGAGTCGGCCGCGCTCCGGTAGCGCTCCCGCTGCTGCGGGTCGGTGCTCAGCTCGGCCGCCCGCGCGGTGAGGATGCGCAGGTCGTAGCGGGTGGTCTGGCGGCCGTCGATGACTTCCGGCGCGCTGGTCTCGATCTTCGTGGCGGACTCGATGCCGGCGAACGTCGCCCGCGGGTCGATCGCGGCGAGGACCTGGGCGAGGGCCGGGGAGAACAGCTTCGCGGCGAAGTCGGTGCCGTCCGAGGCGATGCGCAGCCACGGCTTGCCCGGCTCGGGGCGCATCAGCGGGGTCTTCAGGTACCCGACCCCGTCCACGAAGGACAGTGTGACCGGATGCGGGCGCTGCCCCTCGGGCTCGGTGTGCCCGGTGAGGGAGAACTCCGCCGCCCCGCCCTGGTACTGCACGACGCCTTCGCCGTTCAGTTCGCCGACGATGCCGAGGCTGCCGCGCACGGTGTTGTGCACACCGCCGCTCCGGTTGATCTTCTCCACGGTGGTGGCCAGCAGTTGGGTGGCGTCCGGGCGCGTGTCGGTGCGCATCGTCGCGGCCCCCGACGAGGGTCTGGGCGGCGCGGGCGGCTCTGCGCAACCACCCACCAGGGCGGCCAGGACGAGGCCCGCGGACAACGCCGCGGTGGCACGGGCTCGGGACATGGTGATCGAGCTCCCTCGAAGCCGGAGGCGATGACGGACGGCAGTACCGGAAGGGAAAGCCGTTGGCAGTGCGGAAAGACCGCGTCGGTGGCGCGCCCTGGCCACATCGCGCAGCGCGCCGCCCGCACCCACGCTAGCAACGATCGCCCGCCGCGCCAGGAATGAAGCTCGTTCGGGGGAGAACGCTCAAGCCTCGTCGTAACCGGCCCGGGAGAGCAACAGGTGGCGGAGCGCGTTGAGCCGTTCGGTGGACCCCGTCTCGGTGGCGAAGACGTCCAGGTGGCAGTCCGGATCGTCCTCCCCGCCCAGGTGACCGCAGTTCGGGGGGCACTCCTCGGCGGCCTCGGCGAAGCCTTCGAAAACCGCGATGACGTCGTCGGCGGTGACGTGGGCCAGCCCGAACGACCTGATGCCGGGGGTGTCCACCACCCAGCCGCCCTCGATCAGCGGCAGGGCCAGCGCCGAGGTCGAGGTGTGCCTGCCCTTGCCGACCCCGCTGACCTCGGCGGTGGCCCGTTCCGCGGCCGGGACCAGCCGGTTCACCAAGGTGGACTTGCCCACGCCCGAATGGCCGACCAGGGCTGAGACGCGGCCGGTCAGCACGGCCCGGAGATCGTCCGGATCTTCATCCTCCCGGGTGCGCACGATCGGCATCTCCAGGGACGAGTACTGCTCGATCCACTCGCCGGGCTCGGCCAGGTCCGCCTTCGTCAGGCACAGCACCGGGGTCAGACCACCGGCGTAGGCGGCGACCAGGCAGCGGTTGATGAAGCCGGGGCGCGGCGGCGGATCGGCCAGCGCGCTGACGATCACGAGCTGCTCGGCGTTGGCGACCACCACCCGCTCGTACGGGTCGGTGTCGTCGGCGGTGCGGCGCAGCACGCTGGTGCGCTCGGCCACCCGCACGATGCGGGCCAGCGCGTCCGGCCCGCCGGAGACGTCGCCGACCAGGTCGACCCGGTCGCCGACGACCACCGGCGTGCGGCCGAGCTCGCGGGCCCGCATCGCGATCACCAGCCGCTCCGGGTCGCCGTCCAGCGCGCACGTCCACCGGCCGCGGTCGACGGTCAGCACCATCGCCTCGACGGCGTCCTCGTGCTTGGGTCTGCGCTTGCTGCGCGGCCGGGTGCCCGATCGCCCGGGACGCACCCGGACGTCCGACTCGTCCAGGTCCCGCCAGCCGCGCTTGCCCATCAGCCCCGCGCCCCCGAGCCGACCGCCGCGTCCTCGGCCGCGAGCATCGCCGCCCACATGCCGGGGAAGTCGGGGATGGTCTTGGCGGTGGTGGCGATGTCCTCCACCCGCACGCCCGGCACCCGCAGGCCGAGGATGGCGCCCGCGGTCGCCATCCGGTGATCGGCGTAGGAGCGCCAGGTGCCGCCGGTGAGCTCGCGCGGCTCGACGACCAGCCCGTCCTCGGTCTGCCGCACCGCGCCGCCGAGCCCGGTGAGCTCGCGTTCCAGCGCGGCCAGCCGGTCGGTCTCGTGGCCGCGCAGGTGCGCGACGCCGCGCAGCCGGGAGCCGCCCTCGGCCAGCGCGGCCAGCGCCGCCACCGTCGGGGTCAGCTCGCCGACCTCGTGCAGGTCGATGTCGATGCCGGTCAGCGCGGCCGGGCCGGTGACCGTCAAGCCCGCGTCGGTGCGGCGGACCTCGGCGCCCATCCGGGCCAGGATGTCGCGGATCGCGTCGCCGGCCTGGGTGGTGCGCGCGGGCCAGCCGGGGACCGTGACGGTGCCGCCGGTCACGGCCGCCGCGGCCAGGAACGGGGTGGCGTTGGACAGGTCCGGCTCCACGGCCAGGTCCAGCGCGCGGACCGGCCCCGGGGACACCTGCCAGCGCTCCGGCTGCTCGGCGTCCACCTCCACCCCGGCGTCGCGCAGCATCGCCACCGTCATGTCGATGTGCGGCAGCGAGGGGACCGGCCCGCCGCGGTGCCGGACCACCACGCCCCGGTCGAAGCGCGCCGCGGACAGCAGCAGGCCGGAGACGAACTGCGAGGACGCCGAGGCGTCGATGGTGACCTCGCCGCCGGGGACGCCGCCCGCGCCGCGCAGCTCGAACGGCAGCGCGTCACCGCCGACCTCGGCGCCGAGGGCGCGCAGCGCGTCGAGCACCGTGCCCAGCGGGCGTTCCCGGGCCCTCGGGTCGCCGTCGAAGGTGATGCGGCCCTCGGCCAGCGCGGCCACCGGCGGCACGAACCGCATCACGGTGCCCGCCAGCCCGCAGTCCACCTCGACCGGGCCGCGCAGCTCCCCCGGCTCGACCAGCCAGGAGCCGTCCGGGCCGTCCCGCACCGTCGTCCCGAGGGAGCGCAGCGCGGCGGCCATCAGCTCGGTGTCCCGGCTGCGCAGCGGAGCGCTCAGCGTGGAGGGGCCGTCGGCGAGCGCGGCGAGGACCAGCGCGCGGTTGGTGATCGACTTCGAACCGGGCACCGGGACGGTCGCGCGCACCGCACCGGGGGCGGTCGGGGCAGGCCAGAGCTGGGTCATGGGGTCAATGATCCCGCATCCTCGGCCCGGCGACCGGTGATGGGGGTGCGAGCAGGGGAACTTTCCTGTCACCGGTGACAGGAAAGTTCCCCTGCTCGCACCCCTCGTCGGGGGTTGCGAGGATGCTGGACGCACGTCGAACGGCGGGAGGGTGAGGACGATGTGCGGCAGATACGCTTCGACCAAGGACCTGGGACGGCTGGCCGCGGAGTTCGCCGCGCTGGACGCCACCGGGGGCGCGGCGCCGGGCGCCGACTTCAACGTCGCCCCGACCAAGCAGGTGCTGACCGTGGTGCAGCGCCACCCGCGCACCGAGGACGGGCAGCGCGACGAGTCGCGCACCGAGCGGTCGATCCGGGTGATGCGGTGGGGGCTGGTCCCCCCGTGGGCCAAGGACCCCAAGATCGGCAACCGGATGATCAACGCGAAGGCCGAGACGGTCACCGGCAAACCGGCCTTCCGCTCCGCGGCGAAGCGCCACCGCTGCCTGCTGCCCGCCGACGGCTGGTACGAGTGGAAGCGCGACGGCGACCGCAAGCAGCCGTACTTCACCACCTCGCCGGACGGGACCAGCCTCGCCATGGCCGGGCTGTTCGAGACTTGGCGCGATCCCGCGGCGGAAGATCCGGAACCGCTGGTCACCTGCACGGTGCTGACCACCGAGGCGCTCGGGCCTGCGGCCGAGGTGCACCACCGGATGCCGCTGGTACTGCCGTCCGAGCGCTGGGCCGACTGGCTGGACCCGGACCGCGCCGACGTCACCGACCTGCTGGCACCGGACCCGGCGCTGGTCGCGGCGCTGGAGATCCGCCCGGTGTCCAGCGCGGTGAACAACGTCCGCAACAATGGATCGGCACTGGTCGAACGGGTGCCGGACGTTGCCGGGGGTGCGGAGCACCGGCCGGTGCCGTTGGACCCGCGGCGGGAGGAGCGGTGAATGTGCGGCCGGTACGCCGTCCGGCCCGATCCGGCGGCGCTGGCGGTGGAGTTCGAGGCGATCGACCGCACCGGTGGTGAGCTCGCGCCCGACTACAACGTGACGCCGACCCGGACGGTGCCGATCGTGGTGGACCGGGGTGAGCGCAGCGTCCGCCCGGTGCGCTGGGGATACGTCCCGACGTGGGCCAAGGACGCGGGCAGCGGCCCGCCGATGATCAACGCCCGCGCCGAGTCGGTCACCACCAAGCCGTCGTTCGCCGACGCCGCGGCCAAGCGCCGCTGCCTGATGCCGGCGACCGGGTGGTACGAGTGGCGGCCCGGCGACCGGCGCAGGCAGCCGTACCTGTGCGCGCACGCGGGCGGGGACAGCCTGGCGATGGCGGCGGTGTTCTCCGCGTGGTGGCCGCCGGACTCGCGCACCCCGCTGGTGACCTGCGCGGTGGTCACGACCGAGGCGGTGGGGCCGCTGGCGGAGGTGCACCACCGGATGCCGCTGGTGCTGCCCCGCGACCGCTGGGCCGACTGGCTGGACCCGGCGCGCACCGAGATCGGCGGGCTGCTGGAGCCCGCAGCGGGGATGCTCGACGCACTGGAGATCCGGCCCGTCTCCACCGAGGTGAACGCGATGCGCAACAACCACCCGGCCCTGCTGGACCGCGCCGACGAGGTGCCCGAACCGGCCGAGCAGGCCGCCCTGTTCGAGTCATGACGCGCGCCGAGATCGACACCCCGCACGGGGCCGCCCGCGCGGAGCTGCACTCCGCCGAGGAAGGCCGGGCGGCGCTGCTGCTCGGGCACGGCGCCGGTGGCGGGATCGAGGCCCCGGACCTGGTCGCCGCCACCCGCGCCGCCACCGCCGCCGGCGTGCACGTCGCGCTGGTGGAGCAGCCGTACCGGGTCGCCGGGCGCCGGGCACCCGCTCCGGCGCGGCAGCTCGACGCGGCGTGGCTGGCGGTGGCCGCCGACCTGGGTGAGCGCTGGTTCCCGGACCTGCCGCTGCTGTTCGGCGGCCGTTCCTCGGGGGCCCGGGTGGCCTGCCGGACCGCCGATGCCGGGGCGGCCTCGGCGGTGCTGTGCCTGGCGTTCCCGGTGCACCCGCCGGGCAAGCCGGAGAAGTCCCGGATGGACGAGCTGCGGGCGGTGGAGCCGCCGGTGCTGGTGGTGCAGGGCGAGCGGGACGCGTTCGGCCGCCCCGAGCCCGCCCCGGAGCGCGAAGTGGTGCTGGTGGCGGGCGATCATTCGCTGAAGGCGGACCCGGAGTCGGTGGGGCGCGCCGTGCAGGAGTGGCTCGGCCGGGTGCTGCGGCTGATCGACTGATCGGGCGGCGCCCGATCGGGTCGGCTGGCTCGTTCGGCCGTCCGAATCGCCCGTTCGGACTCCGCTTCCTCACCCGGACGGTGGGCGAGGGCGCGGGGTTCGGAAACCCGGGGTGCTGGCGTAAGGTAGCTGGTCATCTCGATGGTGATCACCGGTCGCACGGGCCCGGCCGAGGTGGTGCGGGTGCGGGTGGGAGGGGCGCCGGAATCCGCATCGCGCGAGTCGATCGACGGCCGAGGAGAAGTGATGACACGGGGCAGCGGTGAGCCGACCCTGATCGCATCCGTGCAGCGCGCCTTCCACCTCTTGGAGGAGGTGAGCCGCAGGCCGGGTGGGGCCACCGCCAAGACCTTGTCCCGGTGCAGCGGCATCGCCCTGCCCACCACCTACCACCTGCTGCGGACGCTGGTGCACGACGGCTACCTGGCCAAGCTCGACGACGGCGCCTTCGTGCTCGGCGAGCGGGTGCGGGAGATCTCCGAGGTGAGCCGCGAGCACACCACCCGGCACCGGCTCCGGACCGCGCTGGCGAACCTGCGGGACGAGCTGCGCGCCGCGGTCTACCTGGCCCGCTACCACGACGGCGAGGTGGAGGTCACCGAGGTCGTCGACAGCCCGCGCGCACCGCGGGTGGACACCTGGGTGGACTTCCGGGAGGCCGCCCACGCCACGGCGATCGGCAAGTGCCTGCTGGCCACCCTCAGCTCGGAGGAGCGCGCCGACCACTTCAGCAGGCACCCGCCGCTGGACCTCACGCCGCGGACCCGGACCCGGGTGCGCGAGCTGGTGCGCTCCGAACCGGCCGCGCTGGCCTCCGATTCCGAGGAGTACGCGTTGGGCACGGCGTGCCTGGCCGTCGCGGTGCCCGGCTGGAGCGGCCCGGTGACGCTGGCGACCTCGTTCCCGGCGCGGCGGCTCGGGCGCAGCGACGGCTACACGGGGCCGCTGACCGAGACGGCCCGGGACATCGGCCGCCTCCTGGCGGTGTCGGGCAGCTACCCGATGCGGTAGGGGGCGGCCCGCAATCATCATCTGAAAAGCCGGGTGTTGCTGTACCACCCCGGTGGTAACAAGATCTACTCCCAGAGGGCCGGAGGTGGACGGCTCGCGGCCGGTGGCGCCGCTCGCTCCGCCTCCCTGGTCGCGGCGTGCCCGACCGGCCCGAGAGCTGCCTGGAACCGGCGAGTGCCCGCGCCGGTGTCGGGCATGGTGCGGTCCCCTGAGGGGGCTGGCCGCACCTGGTGCTCGGGGGAGCGGTTCCGTCTGACGATGGGTGATCGGAATCGCTCCTCCGGGGTCATCCCGCGATCGCGGCCACCCGGGCGTCGACCAGCCGGACCAGCTCCGCGGCGGCGAGTTCGATCTCCAGCCCCCGGCGGCCCGCGCTGCACAGGATCGTCGGGTGCTCCAGCGCCGAGGCGTCGAGCACCACCGGGAGCCGCTTGCGCTGGCCGAGCGGGGAGATGCCGCCGGTCACGTACCCGGTGGCGCGCTCCGCCTCGGCCACGGCGGCCAGCTTCGCCTTCTTCCGACCCAGCGCGGCGGCCAGCGCCTTCAGGTCGAGCTGGCCGGTGACCGGGACCACCCCGACGGCGAGCACGCCGTCGACGTCGGCCACCAGCGTCTTGAACACCTGCTCCGGCGCACGCCCCAGCGCCTCGGCGGCCTCCAGCCCGTAGGACTCGGCCCGCGGGTCGTGCTCGTAGGTGTGCACCTGGTGTTCGACACCGCGCGCGGCCAGCAGAGCCGTCGCCGGGGTTCCCCTTCCAGCCATGCCGCTCAGGTTATGGCCGGAGCGCGCCGGCGCCTCGGGCGGTGGGGTGACAGCAGGGGAACTTTCCTCCCACCCGTGACAGGAAGGTTCCCCTGCTGTCATCCCCCCGGCAGCGCGGGCGGGTGGGAATAGGTACCCGCGGGGCCGGTGTTGGAGGGAACGTGCAGACGGACCACAACACCACGTGCGTGCTCGACCGCCCGGAGCTGTCGCCACCAGGTGGGCGTTCCCGCAGGCCGGTACCCTCGGAGGCGGGCCATGCGTCGGACCGCATGGATTCGTCGCCGAACCTCACCTCGTCCAGGCGGCGGGAAAGGAGCCCGGTGCCCAGCACCCCGAAGCGCTCGGACGTGACCGAACGCCCGGACACCCCCACCGGTCAGGTCGCCGACCAGGCGGCGGACCGGGCGGAGGAGCGCGCGCCGGAAACCGAAGAGACCGAACAGCAGCGCGCCGCCCGCTTCGAGCGCGACGCCATGCCCCTGCTCGACCAGCTCTACGGCGCCGCGCTGCGGATGACCCGCAACGCGCCGGACGCCGAGGACCTGGTGCAGGAGACCTACCTCAAGGCGTATTCGGCGTTCCACACGTTCAAGCAGGGCACGAACCTGAAGGCGTGGCTGTACCGGATCCTCACCAACACCTACATCAACGGCTACCGCAAGCGGCAGCGCCAGCCCCAGCAGCAGCCCACCGACGAGATCGCCGACTGGCAGCTCGCCCAGGCCGAGAACCACACCTCGACCGGGTTGCGCTCCGCCGAGGTGGAGGCGCTCGACCGGCTGCCGGACAGCGACGTGAAGAACGCGTTGCAGCAGCTCGCCGAGGAGTTCCGCATGGTGGTGTACCTCGCGGACGTGGAGGGCTTCGCCTACAAGGAGATCGCCGAGATCATGGGCACGCCGATCGGCACCGTGATGTCGCGCCTGCACCGCGGGCGCAGGCAGTTGCGCGGGATGCTCACCGACGTCGCCCGCGACCGGGGTTTCCTGCGCGCCAAGGAGCAGGAGGTGAGCACTTCATGACCTGCGGCCAGCCGGAGGAGGCGTCGTGCGAGGACGTGCTCGCCGAAGTGTGGCTGTTCCTGGACAACGAGTGCGACCAGGAGCGCAGGCAGGCGCTCCAGCGGCACTTGGACGAGTGCGGGAGCTGCCTGGAGCACTACGGCATCGAGGAGCACATCAAGGCCCTGCTGCACCGCAAGTGCAGCGGTGAGCACGCCCCGGACGAGCTGCGCGAGCGATTGCGGTCGTCGCTGCGGCGGGCGGTGCTGACCCAGGCCGAGCTCACCGTGGAGAGCGGGCCGGAGGGCACCTCCGTCGAGGTCCGCAAGCGCACCACGCTGGAATGAACGACGCGCACGACGAGGGCCCCGGACCGTCGGTCCGGGGCCCTCGTGGCGTCGGTGGCGCCTCAGGAGTTGGGGCGCTTGCCGTGGTTCGCCTTGTTCTTCTTCCGGTCCTTCTTCTTGCGGGCCCGCTTGCCCATCGGCCCCTCCTCACTGGTCGGTTCGGCTCACTGGTCGGTTCGAGTGGGCGCGCCGACTCCGCCACCCGGCCTTCGGCCGGGGCGGGCGCGGCGGCGCTCAACCGGTTTCCAGCTCGCCAGTCTGCCATGCCCGGCACCTGCCGCCCGGAGCCGGTCGGGCACGTGGTTTCCTTGTCCCGGGGTGTTCGCCGCACCCTGGTGCGAGGGAGGAATGATGGCCGAGGAGATCCGGGCCGAGATGGTCGCCAACGTGATGACGGTGTCGGTGGCTGAGGGCGACCCGGTGGCCGACGGTGACTTCGTGGTGATGCTGGAGTCCATGAAGATGGAGATCCCGGTGCTGACCGAGCGGTCCGGCACGGTGCGCACGATGGCCGTCCGGCCCGGTGACGTGGTCCAGGAAGGCGATCTGATCGCGATCGTGGAATGACCGCGATCGCCCGCGCGGGAGGTGGGCCTTGTCCACGCTGAGCGACCTGCTCGCCGAGCACACCGGGCTGTCGGGCGCTGCCGCCGACCACCTGCAACTGGTGGTCGCCGAGTGGCAGCTGCTCTCCGACCTGTCCTTCGCCGATTTCCTGCTGTGGGTGCCGGTCGGCCCGGAGGAGGCCACCGAGACCCGCTTCCTGTGCGTGGCGCAGGCGCGGCCGACCACGGCGCCGACGGCGCACCCGGAGGACGTCGTCGGCTCGGTGGTGACCCGGGACGAGCACCCGCAGCTCCGGCGGGCCGCGCTGGACGGGCGGATCTGCCGCGAGGAGGACCCGCGCTGGCACCTGGGCGTCCCGGTGCGGCGGGAGACGATCCCGGTGCGGTTGGGCGAGGAGATCGTCGCGGTGCTCAGCCGGGACACCAACCTGGCGGTGCCCCGGGTGCCGAGCCCGCTGGAGATCTCCTACCTGGGCAGCGCCGCGGACCTGTGCCAGATGGTTGCCGACGGGACCTTCCCGACGCCGGAGCCCGCGCCGGACGTGCACACCAGCCCCCGGGTCGGGGACGGCCTGATCCGGTTGGACGGCACCGGCACGGTGGTGTTCGCCAGCCCGAACGCGCTGTCGGCGTACCACCGGATGGGGCACGCCGCGGATCTGGTCGGGGCGCAGCTCGCGCCGCTGACCCGGGCGCTGCTCAACGACCCGTTCGACGCCGACGAGGTGGCGCAGCGGGTCCGCAAGGCCCTCGGCGGGACGCCGAGCATGCGGATGGAGGCCGAGGCGCGCGGGGCGACGGTGCTGTTCCGATCGCTGCCGCTGCTGCCGCGCGGCCAGGCCGCCGGCGCCTTGGTGCTGGTGCGTGACGTCACCGAGGTCAAGCGCCGCGACCGGGCGTTGATGTCGAAGGACGCGACGATCCGGGAGATCCACCACCGGGTCAAGAACAACCTGCAAACCGTCGCCGCGCTGCTGCGGTTGCAGGGCCGCCGGACGAACAACGGCGAGGCGCGGCTGGCGCTGGACGAGTCGGTGCGCCGGGTGACGTCCATCGCGCTGGTCCACGAGACGCTGTCGATGTCGGTGGACGAGCGGGTCGACCTCGACGACGTGGTGGACCGGGTGATCCCGATGATGAGCGATGTGGCCACCGCGGAGACCGGGGTGAAGGTGCGGCGCGAGGGCCGCTTCGGCGTGGTGTCGGCGGAGCTGGCCACGCCGCTGGTGATGGTCCTCACCGAGCTGGTGCAGAACGCCTTCGAGCACGCGTTCCCGCCGGGTCAGGGCGGGGAGGTCGTGGTGCAGGCGGAGCGTTCGGCGCGCTGGCTCGACGTGGTCATCACCGATGACGGTCGCGGCCTGCCGAAGGGTTTCTCCCTCGAGCGCGCCGAACGCCTCGGCCTGCAGATCGTGCGGACCCTCGTGGAGTCGGAACTCCGAGGATCGTTGAGCCTGCGCGGTCGGGGGCGGGAGAAGGGAACGGAAGCCGTCCTGCGCGTTCCCCTGAAGTACCGCCGCTGAGAGCGCTACCGCGCAGCGGGTGTCGATATGTCCGGTGGCCCACCCGGGGTGGAGGGCCGTGGCCGATCGGATCGGTCGCCGGGAACCGCTCTCGGGGGAGTCCGGTTCCGCCGGGACCGACATCGACGGTGATCGGCCGGGGTCTCGTCGGGTCATCACATGCGATCGCCGCGGGTCACCCGGGGCGGAGGCGGAGCCGGTCGGCATTGGGGTGACCGACTCCGCTGCTCCTGCGAGTGCGCCTGTTCAGGCGTTGGTGCGAGCGGACCGGGTGCGGGCGTTGCGCCGCTTGAGCGCACGCCGCTCGTCCTCGCTCATACCGCCCCACACGCCGGCGTCCTGTCCGCTCTCCAAGGCCCAGGCCAGGCACTGGGAGGCGACGGGGCAACGGCGGCAAACGGCTTTCGCCTCGGCGATCTGCAGCAGCGCAGGCCCGCTGTTCCCGACGGGGAAGAACAGCTCGGGGTCCTCGTCACGGCAAACCGCGTCGTGGCGCCAGTCCATCGTTCCTTGCTCCTCGCTAGGCGTGCCCACGCGGCACGCCGGTTGGTTCGGTTCGGGGTGTTTGTGAATGCTTTCACGGAGTCCGTGTGCTTGTGAATGCTTTCACGAACTGCCGCAAAGTCAAGACTTCGATCTAGGCCGGTGAGGCAACTCACCCGAAAGATCGACAGTCCATGACCTGGGGGTTCGGTGGGCCACCCGGCTCAGACGGGGGTCACGAGCCTGGGGCGGCGCCAATCCGTTGCCAAAAGGTTATACGGCGACGCGGAGGGCATCGGAGATCGAGCGGAACTCGACCTCGGAGCGTTCGCCCACGCTGTCGCCGTCGACCTGCAAGCGCAACGGCTCCTCACACGTTACGCGGAGGGACCCCACGTTCGCACGTCGAAATGAGTTTCTTCCGTGTGGTTTCGCTCTATCGCGGAGCATGTCCGCTACCTGTCGCAACACTGCGTACACGTTCATGCCCGTGACGGCCATCGCGCCGAGACCGTTGTCGAAGGTGGTCTCCGGGCACATCCGCACCGGGTGCGAGCCCAGGTAGGTCCACGGGTCGGTGTTGCACACGAACAGGCTGTGCACGTGGTCGACGGGATCCTCGCCGTCGAACCGCACGGTGATCCGCGGGTCGCGCCGGGCCGTCCGGAAGTAGCAGGCCAGCGCCGTCCGCGCGTACAGCGCCGGGGTCACCTCGCGGCCGTGCTCGCGCAGCCGCTCCACCTCGGCGACCACGTCGGCGTCCCAGCCCACCCCGGCGTTGAAGGTGAACCAGCGCTCGTCCGCCCGGCCCAGCCCGACCCACCGGCTGCTGCCCTCGGCGACCGCGCGCAGCAGGCGGTAGGTGGCCTCGATGGGATCGCGCGGCAGCCCCAGCGCGCGGGCGAACACGTTGGCCGAGCCGCCCGGCACCACGCCGAGCATCGGGACCGACGGGTCGCCGACCTCGGCGACCGAGAAGATCCCGTTGACGATCTCGTTGACCGTGCCGTCGCCGCCGTGGGCGATCACCAGGTCGACCCCGTCGGCGACCGCGGCGCGCGCGGTGTCGGCGGCGTGGCCCCAGTAGGCGGTCTCGACGATCTCCAGCTTCAGCTCGCTGGCCAGCGCGTGGCCCAGCACGTCGCGACCGGCCGCGGTGGTGGACGTCGCCTGCGGGTTGACGACGAGTACGGCTCGCACACCCGCACCCTAGGCGAGCCCCGCCGACCTCGTGGCACGGCGGGCGCCGCGGCGCACCGGTTGTGGTTCAGCTCTCCCGGGTCGCCTCCTCCCGACGCGCGGCGACGGGACGGCCGGACGACCCGGGCCGGGCGGTGCGCACGGGCGCGAGGAGCAGGCGCGCCGGGCCTTCCGCTCGCCGGTCCGCACGGCGGGCGCGACCCCGGAGCGCCGTCGCGGTGCGGCCGGTGGCCGGGCGGACGGCGGCGCGGGCGGGCACCCCGACGCCCACCGCGGCCACCGCTCCAGCCATGGAACGATCATGGACCGGGCACCGAGCCGCGGTCATGCGGCGTTCGGGCGGTATTACCATCGGATGTTGCACACGCAGAGTCACCACCACCAGTTCGGAAGGGCGGACCGCCGTGTCGACAGAGGCTGTCCCGCGCGCCGTGCGCATCGCAGGGGTCCTGACCACGCTCCAGGCGGTGGCGGCGTTCGCCTTCGTCGCCGCGCTGCTCGTCCGCGGCACCGCCTCGGACCTCGGTCAGCGCGGCACCCTGTCGCCGGTCGACCTCTACGGCGAGGCGGGCTACTACGCGGTCCTGGCCGCGGGCGTGCTCGCCGCGGGCATCGGTCTGCTCAAGGGCAAGCACTGGGCGCGCACCCCGTCGCTGCTGCTGCAACTGCTGCTGCTGGGCACCGCCTGGTACGCGCTGGGGCCGTCGGGGCGACCGCTGATCGCGCTGGTCATCGCCGCGCCCGCGATCGCGGTGCTGTGGTTCCTGTTCAACCGGGAGGGCCGGGAGTGGTCCTTCCACGCCCAGGCCGCCCCCGACGCCGACTAGGCGGAACCGGTCCTCAGGCCGCGAAGTCCCGCAGCGCCGAGCCGGTGAGCCGGAACGTGGTCCACTCGTCCATCGGGACCGCGCCCGCCGCCTTGTAGAACCGGATGGCCGGTTCGTTCCAGTTCAGCACCGACCACTCCAGGCGCGCGTAGCCGCGTTCCGCGCACTCCCCGGCCAAGGTCCGCAGCAGCGCCTTGCCGAGCCCGCTGCCGCGCTGCTCGGGGCGGACGTAGAGGTCCTCCAGGTAGATGCCGTGGCGGCCTTCCCAAGTGGAGTAGTTGAGGAACCACAGCGCGAACCCGACCACCTCGCCGCCGCTCTCGGCGACGTGCCCGAACAGGGCCGGGGCGGGGCCGAACAGCGCGGTGCGCAGCTGCTCCTCGGTGAGGTGGCACTGCTCCGGGGCCTTTTCGTAGTCGGCCAGCTCGTGCACCAGGGACACCACGGCGGGCACGTCGGCTTCGGCGATCCGGCGGATCATCAGGGGCGCTCCTTCAGCGTTCGGTGGTGCCGACCGGGACGTTGCCGCGGACGAGCTGCGGCGTGCCGCGCTCGTGACCGAGCACGGTGATCCCGGCGGCGTCGAGCGCGAAGTGCACGCCCGCCGCCGCGGGCAGCCCCAGCCAGCGGGCGATGAGGACCCGGCTGAAGTGGCCGTGCCCGACCAGCACCGCGTCGCCCCCATTCTGGCGGAGCTCGGCGAGCAGGTCGTCGGCGCGGTAGGCGACGTCGGCCGCGGTCTCGCCGCCCGGGCACGGGTGCGTCCACACGGTCCAGCCCGGCACCTGCTCGCGGATCGCCGGGGTGGTCAGGCCCTCGTAGTCGCCGTAGTCCCACTCGACCAGCCGGTGCTCGGTGCGCGGGCCGGTGAGCCCGGCGAGCTCGGCGGTGCGCCGCGCCCGCACCCGCGGGCTGACCAGCACGTCGGCCGGGCCGTCGGCGAGCGCGGTGAGCAGCGGGCCGACGCGGCGCGCCTGCTGCTCACCGCCGGGGGTCAGCGGGAGGTCGGTGCGGCTGGTGTGCCGCCCGTCCTGCGACCACTCGGTCGAGCCGTGCCGGAGGAGGTAGATCCGCTGCTCGCGCGCCACGATCCGAGCCTAGGACCGCGCGGGCCGGTCAGCAGTCCGTCGTCTCCGACTCGATGTCCTGCGGAGACACCTGGTAATTCTCGCGGTCCAGCTCACCGCGGAACGCGTGCTTGAGGTGGTCCCACCAATCGCGTTGCACGTACTCCTTGAGCCAGTCCTTGACGGCAGCGCAGCTCACCGGGCTGTTCTTCGGGATGCCGATGCCGTACTTCTCCGCCGGGCCGATCTCGGGGTTCACGATCGTGAGAGCCGGGTTTCGGAGAGCCACGCCCTGGAGGATGATCTCGTCGGTGGCGACGAGGTCCACGTCACCCGCCTTGAGGCTTTCGACGCACTCGGTGACCGAACTCCTCACTAGCGGCCCCGCGCCGTCGTTGAAGTCCGTGAGGTATTCGTCCGTCGTGCTGTTGTCCAACGTGCAGATCCGTTGGACCGAAATGTTGTCCAGCTCGGTAGGGCCGGTGTAGCCGGCTTTGGCCATCAGGGCTGCCTGGGTCTCGAGGTAAGGGCCGACCATGTCGTACCGTTCGTCGTCGTTCCGTTCCGGGGACATCGACATGGACGCGATCATGACGTCGACCCTGGCAGTGCCGTCGGGCTCGTCGGTGGTCAAGTAGCTCTCCCGCGCGTGGGAGACGACCGGCTCCCACCGGGTTTCCATGTTGAGCTCTTCGGCGAGCGAATCCGCGAGCGTGATCTCGAACCCGAAGGGCGCGGTCGGGTCGGGGCCGTAGTAGGCCAGCCCGTACTGGCTGCTCTTGATCCCGACATCGAGCCATTCGTCCTCGGATGCCGAACAAGCGGTTGCGGTGGCGGCGAGCAGCACTGCGCTCGCGACTGCGGCGGTCCTCATTGTCCGTCCTCCCTACCGGTGCAGCTCGGCCTGCTGGACTGACAGCCACAGCGCGCAGAAGTTGCTGGTCCGCATGGTCACCGTGCTGTCGAATGAACTGGCTCCCCGGAGTTCCACCACGTGCTCGTCGCCGGGCTCCAGCTCCACCGCCGCCCCCGTCGTGTCCGACACCAGTTCGAGTCCTGTTTCCGGCTCGTCCGCGCACCCGTAGAGCTTGCCGAGCTCGGGATCGTCGCTCACCCGGAAGGTGATCGAGAATCGTGCCCAGCCTTGGGGTATCGGCACGCTGATGTCCGCCTCCTCGTTGCCACGCAGGAACACCCGGGGCTGCGCTTCACCGCCGCGGGGTCGGAGCAGCACGTCTTCGGTGATGTCGAGCGGGCGGAAGCGGCCGTAGGCGTGCACGGCGAGCACGGCGATCAGAACGAGCACCAGCGCGGAGGCCAGCGCCGCCAGGATCGAGCCGCGCATCTCGGTGGGGCTCACGATCAGCGCCAGGGCGCTGACCACGACACCGACCACGGCGGCGACGAGCTCGGCGTTGTCCAGCGTGAAAAGCCACGCACCCAGGCCGAACACGCAGAGGAAGAACAGCAGCGCCCAGAAGAACTCCCGGGACACCAGTGCCGCGATCCGGTCACGCACCACGTCCACCCCCTTCCGCCACGCACCGCGAAACGACCGTTCCGCGCTGTGACCCAGTAGACGAATGCAACCCGATGGCGGTTCCTGAAATGAGGGGTTTTCCGCTTTCCTCGGAGGTTTCACGCTTTCGGCGCAGTGGGGCGGGACCTGGACACGACAAGACGCCGCCGGGCGGAAGTGGTGTTCCGCCCGGCGGCGTCCGGTTGAGGAGCCGGGGCTCAGCCCTGCTTGGTCTCCCAGAAGATCTTGTCGATCTCGGCGATGTAGTCCAGGAGCTGCTGGCCGGTGGCCGGGTCCATCGAACCCTTGGTCCCGGTGGCGCCGGCCGCCTTGGTGGCCTTGTTGACCAGCTCGTGCAGCTGCGGGTACTTCTCGAAGTGCGGCGGCTTGAAGTAGTCCGTCCACAGCACCCACAGGTGGTGCTTGACCAGTTCCGAGCGCTGCTCGGCGATCACGATGGCCCGGGTGCGGTACTCCGGGTCATCGCTGTCCTGGTACTTCTGCTGGATCATCTTGACCGACTCGGCCTCGATCCGGGCCTGGGCCGGGTCGTAGACGCCGCACGGGAGGTCGCAGTGCGCGGTCGCCTCCAGGCGCGGGCTGAGGATGCGAGACAGCAGTCCCATGTTTCCTCCCTGACAGGTGAGTGCTCCGACAGCGCCGACCCTACTCCGGAAGATCCCCGGCGTCCTCTTGGAGGTGACGGTGGACTCGCGCGGCCGCTCCTCGCCTGGCGCGGCGGCCCGGAGTCGGTGTATGGGGGAGGTATGAGCGAGGGCGCCCGGAACGAGGCGACGACCGGGGTTCGGCGACGCGGGCTGCGGTCGGTCCTGGGCCGGTGGCCGGTGCGGCGGGTGCTGGTGCGCGGGGCTTCGATGGTCCCGACGTTGCGCGACCGCGACGTGGTGCTGCTGCGGGTGGGCGGTCGGCCCGCCGCGGGCAGCGTGGTGCTGGTGCGCTGGTCGGCCCGGCCGGGGCAGCTGTCGGTGAAGCGCGCGGTGCGCCCGGAGGGGCCCGGCTGGCACGTGGAGGGCGACAACGGGTACGGCTCGACCGATTCCCGCGAGCTGGGCCCGGCCGAGGTGCTGGGTTCGGTGCGGTGGCGGTTGTGGCCGAACCCGGGGCGGGTGCGCTGAGCTGCTGCCGCTCAGCCCGCCCGGCGCAGCGATTCGTAGTGCTCCAGGCAGGTCCGGTGGTCGGGCAGCAGCCCGTCGGCCTGCGCCTCGGCGAGCCGGGGGGCCTTGCGGTCCTTGTCGGACAGCACCGGTTCGACGTCCAGTTCGGACCACGGCAGGTCCAGGTCCGGGTCGAGCGGGTCGATGCCGTGTTCGGCGGCCGGGTTGTACGGCGTCGAGCACAGGTAGCTGACCACGGTGTCGTCGGTGAGGGCGGCGAACGCGTGGCCGAGCCCTTCGGCGAGGTAGAGCGCGCGGTACTCGTCGGAGTCGAGGCGGACCGCCTCCCACCGGCCGAAGGTGGGCGACCCGGTGCGCACGTCGACGACCACGTCGAGGATCGCGCCGCGCGGGCAGTACAGGTACTTCGCCTGGCCGGGCGGGACGTCGGCGAAGTGCACGCCCCGGATGACGCCGCGCGCCGAGACGCTGTGGTTGGCCTGCGCGAGCCGCATCCGGTGCCCGGTGGCCGCGACGAACGGCTCTTCCTGGAAGGGCGCGGCAAACAGTCCGCGGTGGTCCGGGAAGGACGGGGGCGTGAATTCGAACGCGCCGCTGATGTCGAGTTCGCGTACCTGCACGGTCCGAGCGTACGGAGCGGCCGGCGCGGTGCCGCGCCGCGGGTGCGGCACCGGGTCCAACCGGATGCGCGTACTGCTGAACATTGTCAACAAAGTGTTGAAAACGCTGGTCGGGTGTGATCCCCATCGCTGACAGTGATCCGCTCGCCTGGCAGACTGTCCCGACCGCAGCGTCCGCCGGACCGCTTCCCGGACCACGGAGAGCCGGCCCGGTCAACGAGGCGTCCGCCCGGTACGCCCGGGCGGACGGCCGAGTCCAGTCGAACCGGGCGGCGCACGACCGCCGCCCACCGCCGGGCCCCAGGGGCTCCCGGGCATGGCTATCAGGAGGGACGCCGTGACCACCGTGAACGACGACAAGCAGGTCTCCGGCAACGGGACCGGGCTGACGCAGGAGGAGATCTTCGCCGCGCACGAGGGCGGCAAGCTCGGCGTCGACGTGACCGCGCCGCTGGCCAGCGCGCGCGACCTGTCGATCGCCTACACCCCCGGCGTGGCGCAGGTGAGCCGCGCCATCGCCGCCGACCGCGCGCTCGTCGACCGCTACACCTGGACCCAGCGCCTGGTCGCGGTGGTCAGCGACGGCACCGCGGTGCTCGGCCTCGGCGACATCGGCCCGCGCGCCTCGCTGCCGGTGATGGAGGGCAAGTCGGCGCTGTTCAAGTCCTTCGCCGGGCTCAACTCCATCCCGCTGGTGCTCGACACCACCGACGTCGACGAGATCGTCGACACCCTGGTCCGGCTGCGCCCGTCCTTCGGCGCGGTCAACCTGGAGGACATCGCCGCGCCCCGCTGCTTCGAGCTGGAGCGGCGGCTGGTCGAGGCGCTGGACTGCCCGGTCATGCACGACGACCAGCACGGCACCGCCGTGGTCACCCTCGCCGCGCTGCGCAACGCCGCCCGGGTGACCGGGCGCGAGCTCGCCGACCTGCGGGTGGTGATCTCCGGGGCCGGCGCGGCCGGGGTGGCGTGCGCGAAGATCCTGCACACCGCCGGGGTCGGCGAGATCGTCGTGCTGGACTCGCGCGGAGTGCTGCACGCCGGGCGGGACGGCCTCACCCCGATCAAGCGGGAGCTGGTGGAGTTCACCAACCAGCGCGGCCTGACCGGCGGCATCGGTGACGCGCTGCGCGGCGCCGACGTGCTCATCGGGGTCTCGGCCGGGACCATCGACGAGGAGCTGGTCGCCGGGATGGCCGACGGCGCCGTCGTGTTCGCGCTGTCCAACCCGGACCCGGAGGTCCACCCGGACGTCGCGGGCAGGCACGCCGCGGTCGTGGCCACCGGGCGCAGCGACTTCCCGAACCAGATCAACAACGTGCTCGCCTTCCCCGGCATCTTCCGGGGCGCGCTGGACGCCGGTGCGCGGATGATCACCGACCGGATGAAGGTCGCCGCCGCCGAGGCCATCGCCAACGTCGCGGCCGACGACCTCGGCGCCGAGCACATCGTGCCGAGCCCGCTGGACCCGCGGGTGGCGCCCGAGGTCATCGCCGCGGTGGCCGCCGCCGCCCGCGAGGACGGCGTGGCCACCGCGTGAGCCGACCGGTCCGGGGCGGTCCCGCCGTCCCGGACCGGTTCCGCGCCGGGGCCGGAAAACGTTCCCCCGGCGGCGTCACGAACACACTCCTCCGTCGTCACTCGGGCGGGGCACGCCCGCGAACCTCCGGTGCTGGGCCGGTAAGGTCGCGCCGGAACTCGCTGTGGTGCCGGTCACTCGTTCGAGGCGTGCTGGAGCGACCGGAGTCCGCGTCGTACCCGACGTGACCGCTACGCAGGAGGAGTGCAGTTGACCGACGAGCCCTCGGCCGGGGCGCTGGGATACCAGCACCGCGACGGCCCCGAGGACGACGAGCGGGTGCGGACCGCGCTGCCGCTGCCGGACGCGCCCGCCCTGCTCAGCACCGCCGACGGCCTGGTGGTGCGGGCGACCGAGCACGCGGTGCGGCTGGCCGGGCTGCGCTGCGCGCGCGAGCTCACCGGGCGCCGGCTCGCCGACCTGGTGGTCCGGCACGGTGACCGGTCGGTGCTGCGCACCTCAGCCGAGGACGTCCCGGTGCGCGCGCTGACCTGGCGGCACAGCGACTCGGCGGACCTGTGGGTCACCGTCCTGGTCGACCTCTCCGACCTCGCCGCCCCCCGCGCCGCGGTCCCCGAGGACGACGACCACGCCCGGTTGCTGGAGGCCCAGCAGCTCGCCCGGGTCGGCAGCTTCGCCTACTACCCGGACACCGGCGAGTTCTACCGCAGCCCGATCCTCACCGACTTCCTCGCCGGGTCCCGCGCGGGCGAGGTCGACGACGCGCACGTCCTGGTGGACTTCACGTTCGCGGCCGACCGGCACAAGGCGCTGGCGTTCTACCGGGGGCTGTTCGAGGGCCCGCCGGGCAGCGTGCAGGAGGCCGAGCTGCGCGATCTGCCCGGCAAGCGGGTCTACCTGTGCACCGGCCGCGCCGAGCACGACCGGTCCGGCCGGGTCGTGCGGGTGTTCGGCACCGTGCAGGACGTCACCGAGCACCGCGCCGCGGTCACCCGGATGGAGCGCACCAGCAAGCGCTTCACCGACCTGGTCCACATCACCCCGGTCGGCATCGGGCTGTTCGACCCGGCCGAGCGGCTGGTCACGGCCAACGACGCGCTGTGCGAGCTGCTCGGCTACCGGCTGGAGGAGCTGCGCGGGCGCGGCATCCAGGACCTCGCCCACCCCGCGGACCAGCCGGTGGCGCTGGCCGAGCTGCCCGGGGAGCGGCGCAGGCGGGTGCCGCACCGGGTGCTGGTCCGCGCCGACGGCGAGCCGGTGCACTGTGAGCTGCACGTGTCCTCGTCGGTGCAGGACGACGGCACCCGGTTCTGGCTGGTGGTGTTCCAGGACGTCACCGAGCGGCGGCGCGCCGCCGAGGCGCTGCGCTACCAGGCCACCCACGACGACCTCACCGGGCTGCCGAACCGCGCGGCGGTCAAGGAGCTGCTGCGGTCGCTGCTCGGCGGTGCGGACCCGGTGGACGTGGCGGTGCTGTTCTGCGACATCGACAACTTCAAGCGGATCAACGATTCGCTGGGCCACGACGCGGGGGACGAGCTGCTGGTCGCGCTGGCCCGGCGGCTCGAAGGCGGGCTGCCCGATTGCTGCACCGCCGCCCGGTTGTCCGGTGACGAGTTCGTCATCATCTGCTCCGACGTGGGCGCGGTCGGCGGGCTCGACTCGGTGGCGACCCGGGTGTCCGGGTTGCTGCGCACCGCGGTCCCGGTGCACGGCCAGCTCATCCGGGTGTCGGCGTCGATCGGTGCGGCGGTGCCCAGCGGACCCGGCGCCGGGGGCGAGGACCTGCTGCGCTTCGCCGACGCGGCGATGTTCGAGGCCAAGCGGCGCGGCTCCGGTCGGGTGTCGCTGGCGAGCCCGGCGCTGATGGCCTCGGCCGACCGGCAGCTCCAGCTCGAAGGCCAGCTCCGGGAGGCGCTGCACCGCGACGGGCTCACCCTGCACTACCAGCCGGTCGTGGCCCCGGACGGTTCGGTGGTCACCGCGGAGGCGCTGGTCCGGTGGCCGCACCCGGACCGCGGGCTGCTCGCCCCGGACGCGTTCCTGCCGGTCGCCGAGCAGGGCGACCTGCTGCGCGACCTGGACCGCTGGGTGCTGCGCACCGCGTTGCGCGAGGCCGCCCGGTGGCCGCGCAGCGGCGGTCGTCAGGTCGGGGTGGCGGTGAACCTGGCCGGTCTGGTGCCCGGCGGCCCGGACTTCGTCGACACGGTGACCGACGTGGTCGCCGAGACCGGGCTGGACTGGCACCGGGTGGTGCTGGAACTGGTGGAGACGGCGCTGGTGGACCTGCCTTCGCGCACCCGGCAGGAGATGGCCGAGCTGGTCGCGCGGGGGGTGCGCTTCGCGGTGGACGACTTCGGCACCGGGTACTCGTCGCTGGCCCGCCTCAAGGAATTGCCCGCGCAGATCATCAAGGTCGACCGCCGGTTCGTCGCCGGGGTCGGCGGCGACGCCTCGGACTTCGCGGTGGCCCGCGCGGTGGTGGACATGGCCCGCGCGATGGGCCGCTACTGCGTGGCCGAGGGCGTGGAGACCGCCACCCAGTTCCACGCCCTCTGCGGCGTCGGGGTGGACGCCTACCAGGGCTGGTTGTTCTCCAAGGCGATGCCCGCCCGGGACTTCCGCGCGCTGCTGGCGGACGGCCCGCTGGCCACGCCGACACCGTGATCGGCGACCTCGCCGCGCCACTGCGGACCACGACGAGGCCGGTGAGGTCCGCGCGGCCGGACCGTTCCGGCAGCGGGTGAGCCCGTCGCTCAGGCCGTGCGGGCCGCGGTGAGGAGCTCGGCGATGCGGTGGCGGGGGAGGTCGATCAGCCGCAGCGCCAGGTCCTCGGGGTCCGGGACCAGCGCCGCGACCCGGTCGGCGGCCTCGCGCTTGGTGCCGCCTCCGGTGGCGATCAGCGCTTCCCGCCACACGTTGCCGAGCTTGCCATGGGCGCGGCGGAGCAGCCCTCCCGCCGCCGAGTCGTCGGTGACCGCCTCCGCCACGACCACCGCGTGCGCGGGATCGGGGGCGCTGCGGTGCAGCCGCAGCGCGTACTTGCCCGCGACCAGGTCGGCGAGCGCGCGCTGCCCGCGTTCGTCGGCGAGGTCCGGGTGCTGGTTGGGCAGCAGGAACGCGACCCGGTCGGCGCTGCAGGCCAGCAGCATCCGGGCCAGCCACGGCCCCGGGTCGGCGCGCAGGTCGAACACCGCCGCGGCGCTGACCGGCGCGGTCCAGTCCGGGCCGCGCAGCGCGGTGACCGGGGTGCCGAGCAGGGCGCCCAGCGCCTCCAGCGGAGCGGGCCCGCCCGCGGACTCCACCGCCTGCGGGCCGTGGGTGTAGATGGCCTGGCCGCGGGCGCCCTTCTTGCGGGCCTTGCCGGTCGGCTGGCAGACGTAGAGGTCGGCGGCGCTGCCGATGGCCTGCGCGCCCTCGTAGCGGTGGAAGCCGGGCAGCACCGCCTCGAAGACCATGCCCAGCCGCAGCAGCTCCTGCTGCACCTTCAGGCCGAGCGCGGGCGTGCGCGGGCTGAAACCGTAGGCCAGCAGCAGCCTGCTGCCCGGCCCGGCCATCGCCTCCGCCGCACGCCCGGCGAACAGCCCGATCCCCTCCGGGGTGTAGGGCGGATCGGTGAACACCAGGTCGGCCCCGGCCCGCACCGCCGGGGGCAGCCCGAAGCGCAGGTCGGCGTGCAGCGTCCGCACGCCGAGCCGGTGCTCGGCCGACAGCGCGTCGAGGTGCCGCAGGATCCGCTCGTCGACGTCGACGACGGTGATCGAGGCCTCCGGCGCCAGCAGCGCGACGGCCGTCGAGGTCAGGTCGTGGTCGCCGAGGAACAGCAGCCGGGCCCCGGTGAGGTCGTAGTGGTCGCGCAGCCATTCGGCGCGGCGCAGCACCGTCTCCGGGGTGGCGGTGACGTGGTCCAGCGCGGCCAGCGGGGCGGGTCCGGTGGCGATGAACCGGCGCAGCAGCGCGGCCACCTCGGCGTCCGGTTCGGCGGCGGGCGGCGCGAGCCTGGACCGGTACTCCGCGCGGACCGCCGGGACCAGCCGGCACCCGTCCGCATCGCGGTCGAGGTCCGGGCCCAGCGCGGCGAGCAGGTCTTCCACGGTGCGGCGGGGCAGCGCGCTGCGTCGGACCAGCTCGTCGAAGGGCAGCGGTCCGGCGGCGAGCAGCGCCAGGACCTCGCGCAACGGCCTGCTGTGCACGCCGGCGTCGTCGAGCAGGGCGTCCACGGCGTCGAGGGAGGTGGTGTTCATCGGACCTGCCAGCCTACGGACCGCGCGGAGCGCGGCACCGCCGGTCCCGTCCCACCTGGTGAGAGGGCGATCACACGAGGGTCTCGGTGCCCGGCAGGTTTCGCCTGATCGGGTTAGGGTCGGCCGGGTTCGGAGCGGTGCGGCCGCTCGGAGGGCGATCGACGAGGGGCGTCGGTGATCGAGTTCCAGGCGGTGCGCAAGGAGTACCCCAACGGCACGGTCGCGGTGCACGAGCTGAGCCTTTCGGTGCCGGAGGGGACCATCACCGTGCTCGTCGGCCCGTCCGGCTGCGGCAAGACCACGCTGATGCGGATGGTCAACCGGATGATCGACCCCACCTCGGGCCGCATCCTCGTCGACGGCGCCGACGTCCGCGACCGCGACCCCGCCGACCTCCGCCGCGGCATCGGCTACGTGATCCAGCAGGCCGGGCTGTTCCCGCACCGCACCGTGCTGGACAACGTCGCCACCGTGCCGATGCTCTCTGGCACCACCCGTCGCGCCGCCCGCGCCCGCGCCGCCGAGCTGCTCGACCGGGTCGGCCTGCCCGCCGAACTCGGCCGCCGCTACCCGGTGCAGCTCTCCGGCGGGCAGCAGCAGCGCGTCGGGGTGGCCCGCGCGCTGGCCGCCGACCCGCCGGTGCTGCTGATGGACGAGCCGTTCAGCGCCGTCGACCCGGTGGTGCGCGAGGACCTGCAGAACGAACTGCTGCGGTTGCAGGACGAACTGGACAAGACCGTCCTGTTCGTCACCCACGACATCGACGAGGCGATCACCCTCGGCGAGCGGGTCGCGGTGCTGCGCCAGGGCGGGCACCTCGCCCAGTACGCCGACCCCGACCACCTCCTCGCCGAACCCGCCGACGACTTCGTCACCACGTTCGTCGGCCGCGACCGCGGCTACCGGCGGCTGTCCTTCGTGGACTCCGCCGCGCTGCCGCTGCGGCACGCCGACCCGGTGCCGCTGGGCGAACCCGTCGCGGACGCACCGGACTGGCGGCTCGCGGTGGACGCCGACCGGCGCCCGCGCGGCTGGCTGCCGCCCGGCACCTCGGTGACCGACCCGCTCACCGAGGACCGGCTGGTCGCGGGAGGTTCGCTGCACCCCGAGCACGGCCCGCTGCGCGGCGCGCTGGACGCGGCGCTGTCCGCGCCCTCCGGCCTCGGCGTGGTCGTCGACGCCGACGGCGGGTTCCGCGGCGTGGTCACCGCCGACGACGTCCTCGCCGTCCTCCGCGACGCCCGGGACCGGCCGTGATCGACGCGCTGCTCGACTTCGCCGCCAGCCCCAGCAACCGGGAGCTGGTGCTGCGGCAGCTCGCCCAGCACGTCTACCTGGCGCTGCTGCCGCTGCTGCTCGGCGTCGCGCTGGCCCTGCCGCTGGGGCGGCTCGTGCAGCAGGTGCGGTGGGTGCGCGGGCCGGTGCAGGGCGCGGCGAACGTGCTCTACACGATCCCCTCGCTGGCGCTGTTCGTGATCATCCCCGGCATCCTCGGCACCCCGCTGCTGTCCTCGGTCAACGTGGTCATCGCCCTGACCCTCTACACCGCGGCGCTGCTGGTGCGGCCGGTCGCCGACGCGCTGCGCTCGGTGCCGGAGCAGGTGGTGGCCGCCGCGACCGCGATGGGCTACCCGCCGGGGAAGCGGTTCGTCGCGGTGGAGCTGCCGCTGGCGGTGCCGGTGCTGACCGCCGCCGTGCGGGTGGCGTCGGTGAGCAACATCAGCCTGGTCAGCGTCGGCGCGCTGGTCGGCATCGGCGGCCTGGGGCGGCTGTTCACCGACGGCTTCCAGCGCGACTACCCGGCGCAGATCGTCGTCGGCATCGTGCTGACCCTGCTGCTGGCGCTGCTGGTCGACCTGCTGCTGGTGGCGGTGTCGCGGTTGCTGACCCCGTGGGCGCGGGCGAAGGGAGCGGCCGGTGTTCGCTGAGCTGATCGCATGGCTGATCGATCCCGCGCACTGGCGCGGCCCGGACGGCATCCCCGCCCAGACCCTGCTGCACCTGTACTACTGCGTGGTGTCGGTGGCCGCCGCCTCGGTGCTGGCCATCCCGCTCGGCGTCTGGATCGGGCACACCGGGCGCGGCGGGGTGTTCGTCGTCGGCGTGAGCAACGCGCTGCGGGCGCTGCCGACGCTCGGCCTGGTCACCCTGCTGGTGCTCGGCTTCGGGCTCGGCGAGGTCCCGGCGCTGGCCGGACTGGTCGTGCTGGCCGTCCCGGCGATCCTGTCCGGCGCGCACGCGGGCGTCCGCAACGCGCCGCCGGACGCCGTCGACGCCGCGCGCGGCATGGGCATGACCCCGCGCCAGCGGCTGTGGCAGGTCGAGCTGCCGACCGCGCTGCCGCTGATCCTCGGCGGGGTGCGCAGCGCGATGCTGCAGGTCGTGGCGACCGCCGCGGTCGCCGCCTACGTCGGGCTCGGCGGGCTCGGGCGCATCCTGCTCGACGGCCTCAAGGTCAGCGACTACGCCCAGATGGCCTCGGCGGCCATCGTCATCGCGGTGCTCGCGGTGCTGCTCGACCTGGTGTTGGCCGGGGTGACCCGGTTGCTCGTGCCGCGCGGCCTCACCACGGCCGCCCGACAAGGAGGTAGTCGAGGATGAAGCGGTTGCTGCTGGGCGCGCTCGCCGCGCTGCTGGTGCTCACCGGCTGCGGCGCGCAGGACCCGCTGGAGGCCAACCGGGAGCAGCAGCGCGACAGCGGTGCGCTGGTGGTCGGTTCCGCCGACTTCGCCGAGAGCGAGCTGCTCATGCACGTCTACGCCGAGGCGCTGCGCGGCACCGGCGCGGAGGTGGAGACCCGGCCGCGCATCGGTGCCCGCGAGTTCTACGTCAACGCGGCGCGCTCCGGCGAGCTCGCCGTGGTGCCCGAGTACACCGGCAACCTGCTCCAGTACCTCGACCCGCGCGCCACCGCGACCGAGAGCACCCAGGTCACCGAGGCGCTGCGCGCCGCGCTGCCGCCGGAGCTGGAGGTGCTCACCCCGTCCCCGGCCGAGAACTCCGACGTGCTGACGGTGACCCCCGAGACCGCCGCCACCGGCGTGCGCTCGATGGCCGACCTCGGTCCCCGCTGCGGGGACCTGGTGCTCGGCGCGCCCGCCGAGTGGAAGGAGCGCTGGGAGTCGGTGATCGCCCGCGAGTACGGCTGCACGTTCCGCGAGATCCGCAGCGTCGAGGCCGGGACCATCACCGTCGACGCGCTGCTCGCCGACCAGATCCAGGTGGCGAACCTGTTCACCACCTCGTCCCAGATCGCCACCCACGGCCTGGTGCAGCTCGACGACCCGAAGAACATGTTCCCGGCGCAGAACGTGGTGCCGCTGGTCGGTTCCGGTCGGCTGTCCCCGGAGCAGACCGCGGTGCTCGACCGGGTCTCGGCGGCGCTGACCACCGAGAAGCTCACCGACCTCAACCGCCGCCTCGAAGTCGACAAGGCCAACCCGGCGGACGTGGCCCGGGACTTCCTAGCCGAAGCAGGCATCTGAACCCAGGACCGCTTTCAGCGCGATCTGCGTGGCGGTGCGGGTGGCGGAACCTCAGCGGTCTTCTCGCTCCGGGAGCCGTTCCTGATGTACCAACGACGTACACGGCGTCACGGCTGTCCTCGCGAGAAGACCGCTGAGCGGTCACGTCCGAGCACGGGCCGCGGTGCAAGCTGACAGCCGCACCGCATGCGGCTCCGCCGCATTCTGAAAGGACGCCTTACTCGGGGTGACGCGCAGCGCGGGAGCGGAGCGAGCCGGACTCCGGGCTCCCGTTCGGGTGATCTCCTGGTGAGGGGCGCCTTCATCCGACTGTGCCGGATGAAGGTGCCCCTCACTCACCACCCTTCCGGGGGTTTCCGGGGGACGGGGCGGCCGTCGAGGCGGGCCGCGAGTTCGGCGGCCGCCCGGCGGACCTGGGCGGCGAGGTCCGGCCAGGTCCGCTCGCACCCGTCCGGGCAGTGGTGCCGGAAGGTGACGCTGATCGCCGCCACCGGCCACCCCGACCGGTCCAGCACCGGGCAGCCCACGGAGGCGAACCCCGCGGTGACGTGGCCGTCCTCCACCGACCAGCCCCGGCGCCGCTCCACCGCCAGCACCCGGCGCAGTCCCGGCAGGTCGCGCGGGCCGCGTCCGGTGCGCAGCACGAACCGCTCCTGGCCCGGCAGCAGCGCCCGCACCTGCGCGGCGGGCAGCCGGGCCAGCATCGACCGGCCGGACGCGGTGAGCTGCGCGGGCAGCCGCACCCCGACGGCGGTCACCAGCGTCTGCGGTCGCGCCGGGCGCTGCTTGACCACGTACCGGGCCTCGCCGCCGTGCAGCACGCCCAGGTGCGCGGTGGCCCCGACCTCGTCGACCAGCCTGCGCAGCAGCGGATCGCCGAGGCGCCGCAGCGGGAGGTGCCGCAGCGACGCCGCGCCCAGCTCGAACGCCGCCGCGCCCAGGCCGTAGCGGTGCTCCTCGGGCAGGTGCGTCACGTACCCGGCGGCGACCAGCTCGGCCAGCAGGTGGTAGGTCGTGGAGCGGGGCAGCCGCAGTTCGCGGACCAGCACGTCCGCCGGGACCGGGCCGGCGTGCCCGGCCAGCACCCCCAGGATGTCCAGGCCGCGCCGCAGCGCGGGAACCTTGCCGCTGGTGCCCATGCGCCCTCCCGCGTTCATCCGGGAGTCTGGAATCCCGGACACCGACAGCGCAACCGTCCGCCGCGGGGACCGCGAGCCGCGTTCAATGGGGCCCATGCCCGAGATCGCGATCGGTCCCGAACCGCTGACCCGAGACCAGGTCGTCGACGTCGCCCGGCGCGGCGCCGCGGTGGCGCTGAGCCCGGCCGCCGAACGGGGCATCGCCGCCACCCGCGAGCACATCGCGGCGCTGGCCGCCGATCCCACCGCCACCTACGGGGTGTCCACCGGGTTCGGCGCGCTCGCGGTGCGCCGCATCCCGGCCGAGCTGCGCGCCGCCATGCAACGGTCCTTCGTCCGCTCGCACGCGGCGGGCGCCGGCGCCGAGGTGGAGTCCGAAGTGGTGCGGGCGATGGCGCTGCTGCGCCTGCGCACCATCGCCAGCGGTCGCACCGGCGTCCGCCCGGCCACCGCGCACGCGCTGGTCGCGCTGCTCAACGCCGGGATCACCCCGGTGGTCCACGAGCACGGGTCGCTGGGCTGCTCCGGCGACCTCGCGCCGCTGGCCGCGGTGGCCCTGGCGCTGACCGGTGAGGGCGAGGCGCACGACGCCACCGGCGGCCGGGGCCGCGCCGCGGACCTGCTCGCCGCGGCGGGGATCACCCCGGTGGTGCTCGCCGAGAAGGAAGGGCTGGCGCTGACCAACGGCACCGACGGGATGCTCGGGATGCTGGTGCTGGCGCTGCACGACCTGACCCGGCTGGTGGAGGTCGCCGACGTCACCGCCGCGATGAGCGTCGAAGCGCTGCTGGGCACCGACCGGGTGTTCGCCGCCGACCTCCAGCGGCTGCGCCCGCACCCCGGCCAGGCCGTGTCGGCGGCCCGGATGCGCGCCGCCCTCGCCGATTCGCCGATCGTGGCCAGCCACCGGGGCCCCGAGTGCTCGCTGGTGCAGGACGCCTACTCGCTGCGCTGCGCCCCGCAGGTGCACGGCGCGGCCCGCGACACCCTGGCCCACGCCACCGGGGTCGCCGACCGGGAACTGGCCGCCGCCATCGACAACCCGGTGGTGCTCGACGACGGCCGGGTCGAGTCCAACGGCAACTTCCACGGCGCCCCGCTGGGCTACGCGCTGGACTTCCTGGCGATCGCGGTCGCCGACGTCGCCTCGATGGCCGAACGCCGCACCGACCGGATGCTCGACGTGGCCCGCTCGCACGGGCTGCCGCCGTTCCTCGCCGACGACCCGGGAGTCGACTCCGGGCACATGATCGCCCACTACACCCAGGCCGGGATCGTCAGCGAGCTCAAGCGGATCGCGGTACCGGCCTCGGTGGACTCGCTGCCCACCAGCGCCATGCAGGAGGACCACGTGTCGCTGGGCTGGTCGGCGGCCCGCAAGCTGCGCCGCGCCCTCGACGGGCTCACCGAGGTCCTCGCGGTGGAGCTGCTCACCGCCGCCCGCGCCCTCGACCTGCGCGCCCCGCTGCCTCCCGGCCCGGTCACCGGCGCGGTCCGCGACCTGCTGCGCGAGCACGTGCCCGGACCCGGACCGGACCGCCACCTCGCCCCCGAGATCGCCGCCGCGGCGGCGCTGATCCGCACCGGCGCGGTGCACACCGCCACCGCGCACCTACCCGACGGGAGCCGACGATGACCGGAGCCAGGACCGTGCGCGCCCCGCGCGGACCCACCCGCACCGCCCGGAGCTGGAGCACCGAAGCCGCGCTGCGGATGCTGCGCAACAACCTCGACCCCGAGGTCGCCGAACGCCCCGAGGACCTCGTGGTCTACGGCGGCAGCGGTCGGGCGGCCCGCGACTGGGCCAGCTTCGACGCGCTGGTCGCCGAACTCACCGGGCTCGCCGAGGACGAGACGCTGCTCGTCCAGTCCGGCAAACCGGTCGGCGTGCTGCGCACCCACGAGTGGGCGCCCCGGGTGCTCATCGCCAACTCCAACCTGGTGGGGGACTGGGCGAACTGGCCGGAATTCCGCCGCCTCGACGCCCTCGGCCTCATGATGTACGGGCAGATGACCGCCGGGTCGTGGATCTACATCGGCACCCAGGGCATCCTGCAGGGCACCTACGAGACCTTCGCGGCCGTCGCCGAACAGCGCTTCGGCGGCAGCCTCGCCGGGACCCTCACCGTCACCGCCGGGCTCGGCGGGATGGGCGGCGCGCAACCGCTGGCGATCACCATGAACGGCGGCGCCGCCCTGGTCGTCGAATGCGATCCCGAGCGCGCCCACCGCCGGGTCCGGCACGGCTACCTCGACGAGGTCGCCGACGACCTCGACGACGCGGTGCGCCGCGCGGTCGCCGCCAAGGACGCCCGCCGGGCGCGGTCGGTCGCGGTCCTCGGCAACGCCGCCGAGGTGCTGCCGGAACTGCTGCGGCGCGGGGTCCCAGCCGACGTCGTCACCGACCAGACCTCCGCGCACGACCCGCTGGCCTACCTGCCGCGCGGCGTCGCGCTCGCCGACTGGGCCGACCGCGCCCGGCGCGACCCCGAGGACTTCACCGCGCGGGCGCGGGAATCGATGGCCGAGCACGTCGAGGCGATGGTCGGGTACCTCGACGCCGGGGCCGAGGTCTTCGACTACGGCAACGCGCTGCGCGGGGAGGCGCTGACCGGCGGCTGCGCCCGCGCCTTCGACTACCCGGGCTTCGTGCCCGCCTACATCCGGCCGCTGTTCTGCGCCGGCAAGGGGCCGTTCCGGTGGGCCGCGCTGTCCGGCGACCCCGCCGACATCGCCGCCACCGACCGCGCCGTGCTGGAGATGTTCGGCGACGACGACCACCTCGCCCGGTGGATCCGGCTGGCCGGGGAGAAGGTCTCCTTCCAGGGCCTGCCCGCGCGGATCTGCTGGCTCGGGTACGGCGAGCGCGCCCGCGCCGGGCAGCGGTTCAACGAGATGGTCGCCGCCGGCGAGCTCGCCGCGCCGCTCGTGCTCGGCCGCGACCACCTGGACTGCGGATCGGTGGCCTCGCCGTACCGGGAGACCGAGGCGATGGCCGACGGCTCCGACGCCGTCGCCGACTGGCCGATGCTCAACGCCCTGGTCAACACCGCCTCCGGCGCCACCTGGGTGTCGCTGCACCACGGCGGCGGCGTCGGCATGGGCCGGTCGCTGCACGCCGGACAGGTCACCGTCGCCGACGGCACCGACCTCGCCGCCCGCAAGCTCGACCGGGTGCTCACCAACGACCCGGCGACCGGGGTGCTGCGGCACGCCGACGCCGGGTACCAGCGGGCCCGGCAGGTCGCCCGCGACGGCGGACTGCGGGTGCCGCTGTGAGCGGGCTCCTCGACGACCTCGCCGACATCGGCCGCGACCCGCACCGCGGCGGCTACTCCCGGCACGTCTTCGACGACGCCGACCGCCGGTCGCGGAAGTGGTTCGCCGACCGCGCCGCCGCCTGCGGGCTGACCACCACCACCGACCGCAACGCGAACCTGTGGGCGTGGTGGGGCCCGCCGGGACCGGACGCGGTGGTCACCGGCAGCCACCTCGACTCGGTGCCCGGCGGCGGCGCCTTCGACGGCCCGCTCGGCGTCGCCTCCGCCTTCGCCGCCGTGGACTCGTTGCGGCAGGCGGGTTTCCGGCCCGCCCGACCGGTGGCGGTGGTGGCCTTCGCCGAGGAGGAAGGCGGCCGGTTCGGGGTGCCGTGCCTCGGTTCCCGCCTGCTCACCGGGGCGATCGACCCGGACCGGGCGCGGGCCCTGCGGGACGCCGACGGCACCACCTTCGCCGAAGCGATGCGCGCCGCCGGGGGCGCCCCGGAGCACCTCGGCCGCGACGAGGAGGCGCTGCGGCACCTCGGGCGGTTCGTCGAGCTGCACGTCGAGCAGGGCCGGGCGCTGGACCGGGCGGTCGGCGTGGCCCGCAGCATCGACGCGCACGGCCGCTGGCGGTTCCGGTTCACCGGGCGGGGCGACCACGCCGGGACCGCCCGGCTCGACGACCGGCGCGACCCGATGCTGCCCGCCGCCGCGCTGGTCACCGCGGCCCGCCGGGTCGCCGCCGCCACCCCCGACGGCCGGGCGACGGTCGGGCGGCTGCGGCCCGTCCCCGGCGGCACCAACGTCATCGCCTCCGCCGTGGACGTCTGGCTCGACGCCCGCGCCCCCGGCGACGCGCGGGTGCGGGACGTGGTCGCCGAACTCACCGTGCTCGCGCGGCAAGCCGCCGCCGACGAGGGCTGCGCGGTCGTCGTCACCGAGGAATCCCGCAGCGGCGCCGTGCGCTTCGACGCCGCGCTGCGGGACCGGTGCGCCGCCCTGCTCGACGACGCGCCCGCGCTGCCCACCGGCGCCGGGCACGACGCGGGCGTGCTCGCCGCCGAGGTGCCCACCGCGATGCTGTTCGTCCGCAACCCCACCGGCATCAGCCACGCACCGCAGGAGCACGCCGAACCCGACGACTGCGCCGCGGGCGTGCGGGCCCTGACCCGCGTGCTGCGCGAGCTGGCCGCGCCGTGACCGCCTACTGGTGCGAGCGCGCGTGGCTGCCCACCGGCCCCGCGCCCGCCGTGCTGCTCGACGTCGACGGCGACCGGATCACCGCGGTGCGCCCCGGCGCCGAACCCGGCTTCGCCACGCGGCTGACCGGGCTCGTGGTCCCCGGCGCGGCCAACGCGCACTCGCACGCCTTCCACCGGGCGCTGCGCGGCGCCGGCGGACCCGGCACCTTCTGGACCTGGCGGGACCGGATGTACCGGCTCGCGCGGCGCCTCGACCCCGACCGCTACCACCGGCTCGCGCGGGCCGTCTACGCCGAGATGGTGCTCGCCGGGTACACCGCCGTCGGCGAATTCCACTACGTCCACCACGCGCCCGGCGGTACCCGCTACGCCGACCCCAACGCGATGGGGGAGGCGCTGCTCCAGGCTGCGCGGGACGCCGGGATCCGCTGCACGCTGCTCGACACCTGCTACCTCGCGGGCGGTTTCGGCACCCCGCTCGGCGAACCGCAGCTGCGCTTCTCCGACGGCGACGCGCACGCCTGGGCCGAGCGCGTCGACGCGCTGCGCCCCGGACCGGGCCAGCGCATCGGCGCCGCCGTGCATTCGGTGCGCGCGGTGCCCGCCGAGCAGATCCCGCACGTCGTCGACTGGGCGCGCCACCGGGGCGCACCGCTGCACGCGCACCTGTCCGAGCAGCCCGCCGAGAACACCGCCTGCCGCGCCGCGCACGGCACCACGCCCACCGGGCTGCTCGCCGCGCGCGGCGCGCTCGACGCCGAGTTCACCGCGGTGCACGCCACCCACCTCACCGACGAGGACGTCACCTCGCTCGGCGGCGCCGGGGTCTGCCTGTGCCCGACCACCGAAGCCGACCTCGCCGACGGCATCGGCCCCGCCGGCGCCCTCGCCGCGGCGGGCGCGTCGCTGTCCATCGGCAGCGACGGGCACTCCGCCGTCGACCCGTGGGCCGAGGCGCAGGCCGTCGAAGCCGGGCAGCGGCTGGCCACCGGTCGGCGCGGCCACTTCACCTCGGCCGCGCTGCTCGGCATGGCCACCGCCGCCGGACACCGCGCCCTGGGCATGCCCGGCGGGGCCCTCGCCCCCGGCGCCCCTGCCGACCTCGTCGCCCTCGACCTCGGCTCGGCCCGGTTGGCCGGGGTCGAACTCACCGACGTGCCCGCCGTCGCCGGGGCCGCCGACGTCCGCGACGTCGTCGTCGGCGGCGAGCACGTCGTCCGCGACCGCGCGCACCGCACCATCGACGTCCCGGCCGCGCTGAGCTCCGCGATCGACGACCTGCGGGAGGACCCGTGACCAGCACCGCCATCACCGGCATCGGCGAACTCACCACCCACGACCCCGAGCTCGGCACCCCGCGCGGTGCCGCCCTGGTCCTCGACGGCGAGCGGGTCGCCTGGGTCGGCCCCGACCACCGGGTACCGCCCGCCGACACCCGCGTCGACGTCGACGGCGCCGCGGTGCTGCCCGGCTGGGTCGACAGCCACACCCACCTGGTGTTCGCCGGGGACCGCACCGACGAGTTCGCCGCGAGGATCGCCGGGGAGCCCTACCGGGCGGGCGGCATCGAGGAAACCGTGCGCGCCACCCGCGCCGCCACCGACGAGCAGCTCGCCGCCACCCTCCGGCGGCACCTCGACGAAGCGCTCGCCCAAGGCACCACCTGCGTCGAGACCAAGACCGGCTACGGGCTCACCGTCCACGACGAACTCCGCGCCGCCCGGATCGCCGCGACCGCCGCCGACGAGGTCACCTTCCTCGGCGCCCACGTGGTGCCGCAGGACGCCGACGACTACCTCGACCTCGTCTGCGGCGCCATGCTCGACGCCGTGGTGCCGCACGTCGGCTGGTGCGACGTGTTCTGCGAGCGCGGGGCCTTCGACGCCGAGCAGTCCCGCCGGGTGCTGCGCGCCGCCCGCGCCCAAGGCCTCGGCCTGCGCGTCCACGGCAACCAGCTCGGCCCCGGCCCCGGCGTGCGGCTCGCCGTCGAGGAAGGCGCCGCCAGCGTCGACCACTGCACCCACCTCGAACCGTCCGACGTGGAGGCGCTGGCCGGGTCCGGAACCGTCGCGACCCTGCTGCCCGCCTGCGACCTGTCCACCCGGCAGCCCCTGCCGCCCGCCCGCGCGCTGCTCGACGCCGGAGCCGTCGTCGCCCTCGCCACCAACTGCAACCCCGGCTCCTCCTACACCACCTCGATGGCGCACTGCGTGAGCACCGCCGTGCTGCAGATGGGCATGAGCGTCGCCGAGGCCGTGCGGGCCGCGACCTGGGGCGGGGCGCGAGCGCTGCGGCGCGACGCGGGCGACGGTGCCGTCGGCGTGCTCCGCCCCGGCGCCCGCGCCGACGTGCACGTGCTCGACGCGCCGAGCACGACGTGGCTCGCCTACCGGCCCGGCGTCCCCCTCACCCGCGCCGTCTGGCGCCTCGGCATCCGGCGGTGAGGGGTGGCAGCAGGGGAACCTTCCTGTCATGGGTGACAGCAGGGGAACTTTGCTGTCACTGGTGGCAGGAGGGGAACCTTCCTGTCACGGATGAGAGGAAGGTTCCCCTGCTGCCACTCACCCCGCACGTCAGCTGAAGGGCTCGGCCCGGGACGGCTTCGGCGCGGGTCATCAGCACTGCGCCGTCATGGTCGTCGTGATCGGTATCGGTCGGGGGAGCGCCGGTGCGGTGGCCCGTCGCGCGGTTCCCTGGACGGCCGAATCATGTCCGCCTACTTGTGCTGTGCGCACAAACGCAACGGGCGAAGCTCATCGCGCGGGCATGATGCGACCGCTCCGCATGCGGTGGAAGGTGGGATCCAACATCAACGAAAGGACTCGCCGTGAAGATCGCCGTACCGCGCGAGATCAAGAACAACGAGTACCGGGTCGCGATCACCCCGGCGGGAGTCCACGAGTTGGCTTCGCGCGGGCACGAGATCTTCCTCGAGGCGGGCGCCGGTGCCGGGTCGGCCATCCCGGACGAGGACTACCTCGGGGCGGGAGCCACGGTGCTGCCGGATGCCGACGAGGTGTGGTCGCAAGGCGACGTGGTCCTCAAGGTGAAGGAGCCGATCGCCGAAGAATACCCGCGGATGCGCCGTGACCAGGTGCTGTTCACCTACCTGCACCTGGCGGCTTCGGCGGGGCTGACCGAGGCGATGCTGGCGTCCGGGACGACCGGCATCGCCTACGAGACGGTGCAGAACGCCGCGGGCGCGCTTCCGCTGCTGGCCCCGATGAGCGAGGTCGCGGGCCGACTCGCTCCCCAGGTCGGAGCCTATTCGCTGATGACGCCCGAGGGCGGTCGCGGGGTGCTCCCCGGCGGCGTCCCCGGTGTCCACCCCGCGCGGGTCGTCGTGATCGGTGGCGGGGTCGCCGGCCTCAACGCCGCCCGCGTCGCGCTCGGGCTCGGTGCCGATGTCGAACTGCTGGACACCAACGTCGACAAGCTCCGCGACATCGACCGCGACTTCGCCGGACGCATCCGGACGGTGACGTCCAACCGGTACTCCGTCGAGAAGTCGGTCCGGGCTGCCGATCTCGTCATCGGTGCCGTGCTCATCCCGGGAGCCAAGGCCCCGACGCTGGTGTCCAACGAGCTCGTCTCCACGATGAAGCCCGGCAGCGTGCTGGTGGACATCGCGATCGACCAGGGCGGGTGCTTCGCCGATTCGCGTCCGACCACGCACGACGCACCGACCTACCGGGTCCACCAGTCGGTCTTCTACTGCGTGGCGAACATGCCGGGGGCGGTGCCCAACACCTCCACGCACGCGCTGACCAACGTCACCCTCCCGTACGTGCTGCGGATCGCCGAGCAGGGCTGGCGGCAGGCCGCCCGCGACGACGCCGCGCTGGCCCTCGGGCTCAACACCCACGGCGGCGACCTCGTCAACCAGGCGGTGGCCGAGGCGCACAGCCTCTCCAGCACCTCGCTGGCCGCCGTGCTCGGCTGAACAGGGATGACAGCAGGGGAACTTTCCTCCCACAGGTGAGAGGAAGGTTCCCCTGCTGTCACGGGTGACAGGAAGGTTCCCCTGCTCGCAGCTGCTGAGGGAGCACCCTTTTCCGCAGCGGTGCTCGGCTCGTCGTATCCCGCGCGGATGCGGAGGGCGCGCTGCGCTGCGATGGAAAGGCGACGGTGCGTGAGGAGTCGTTCACCTCTAGGGGGCGGCCCGCTCAACCGGCCTGGGGGTTACCGGGAGCAGGCCGCCACTTTCAGTGTACGGCAGCTTCCTTCCTCTGCCGACGTTTCGGACCTGCTCGTCCGCCGGTCGGTCCGGACCCGAATCGATAAGCACTCGATAGGGTGAGCATCAAGCGTCACCCGTGCAGGCCTGGATTCACCGTGCCGATGTCACCCGTTGGAGTCGATCACTGACCCGATCGGGCTCTCCGTCGTTCCGGCGAGCGGCGGCTGTGACGAGTGGGGAGGCGACGTGGAGCACGGGACGCTGCGCAAGGCGGTCCTGGACCGATTGGATGACCTCGACCGGGTGGCCGCCGATGGTGCGGTCGAGATGCTGCTCCCGGTGGCGCGGGCCGAGCTGCCGCGGCTCGCGGAGAGCATGCGGGCACTGCTGCGGGACCACCGCCCGGACTCCGACGGCCGGTGCCGGAACTGCCTCGTGCGGGCCCGGCCGTGGCCGTGCCGGGTGTGGTCGACCGCACACCGGCAGCTCGTCGTCGAGCACTCCGCGATCCCGTACCGCCGCGCCCTGCGGTTGCGCCGCGCGGCGGAGCCGACCGCGGTGGTCGACCCGGTGCTGCCCGAGGTGCAGGCCACCATCGTCACCGAGGGCGGTCGCGGCCCGAGCGACTGGGACACCGAGGAGTTCACCAGACCGGAGCTGACGACGCCGCCGCCGAACCCCACTCCGGTCGGCGGCCACCTGGAAACCGCGCACGAGAAGATCCACCGGGCCTCGGTGGTCGACCGGGACATCCGGTGGCCGCCCTGAACGTCGCCGCGAAAACGTCCACTCCGCACGAGTCGCTGAGCGGCGTCGGGCAGGATGGGGCCCAGGCCACGACCGACCGCGACGATGGAGGAGCGTGTGCACGATGGCAGCGGCCGGATCCTGGTGCAGGGTCTGAGCAAGGACTTCGGCCCCGTCCACGCGGTGCGGAACCTGGACTTCGCCGTGCACCCGGGGACGGTGACCGGGTTCCTCGGCCCCAACGGCTCGGGCAAGACCACGACGCTGCGGATGGTCCTGGGGCTGGTGACACCGACGGCGGGGACCGCGACGATCAACGGGGTGCCGTTCGAACGGCTCGCCAACCCCGGGTCCATTGTCGGCGCGGTGCTGGAGGCCCAGAGCTTCCACCCGGGGCGCACCGCCCGCAACCACCTGCGCAGCTACGCGGCCGCGATGAACGTGCCGGACGCGCAGGCCGACCGGGTGCTGGAACTCGTCGGCCTGGCCAGCGCCGCCCAGCGCAAGGCCGGGACGTTCTCGATGGGGATGCGGCAGCGGCTGTCGCTGGCGACCGCACTGCTCGGCGACCCGCAGGTGCTGGTGCTCGACGAGCCGGTCAACGGGCTCGACCCCGAAGGCATCGCGTGGCTGCGCAACTTCCTCAAGGCCTTCGCCGCGAACGGGCGGACGGTGCTGGTCTCCAGCCACCTGCTGCGCGAGATGGAGCACACCGTCGACCACGTGGTGATCGTCAGCCGCGGGGAGTGCGTCTACAACGGTCACCTCGACGATTTGCGCGCCGCCCAGCGCGCTCGCGTCCTCGTCCAGGCCGGTGACCCGAACACCCTGGTCGCCGCGCTGCACCAGGAATCCTTGACGGTCGAGCACCTGCCGGACGGTCGGCTCGCGGTGACCGGAGCCGACGCCCCCCGGGTGGCCGACCTCGCGTTGCAGGCCGGTGTCGCCCTGTACGGGATGCAGGAGGAGCGCGTCGACCTGGAGCAACTGTTCTTCCAGCTCACCCAGGGCCAGTACGGCGGAGCGCAGATCCAGCAGCCGGGTCAGTGGGGCCCGCCCGGCGGTGCCGGCTTCGGCGGCCCCGGAGGGGGCTACTGATGCGCGGGCTGGTCAAGGCCGAGATCCGGAAGATCTTCACGATCAACCTGTGGTGGGGGCTGCTGATCCCCGTCGTGGTGCTCAGCTTCGGCGCGGGATGGCTCGGCACCGCGGTCGGCACCATCAACGAGCTGGAGTCGATGCTGGGCGCCACGTTGCCCATCGGGCTGCTCACGGTGTCGATGTCGACGAACTTCAGCACCATCTTCGCCGCGCTGTTCGGGGCGCTGGCGGTCTCCGGCGAGTACTGGAACAAGAGCATCACCACCAGCTACCTCACCGGGAACCCGCGCGGCGCCGTGCTCGGGGCGAAGCTCATCGTCTACACCGCCATGGGCCTGCTCTACGGGATCGCCAACGTGGTGTGCGCCAGCCTCGGCGGGCTCGTCGGGGCCGGGCTCGACGGGTTCGGCAACCCCGCCGACTGGTTCACCGTCGGTGCGGCCGGGGTGCTGTCGATGGTGCTGTGGACGCTGCTCGGGGTCGGGTTCGGTGCGCTGGTCGCGAACTCCGTCGCCGCGATCCTGTCGCTTGTCCTCTACCGGTTCGCCTTCGAGTTCATCGTTTCGGCGTTCCTGATCGGTTCGGGCACCGGCGTCGACGCGTACCTGCCGGTCGCGGCGGGAAGCGGCATCGTCGGCAACCTCGCCGTTCCGATCTTCATCAGCGCCGTCGCCGGGGCCGACGAGCCCTACGTCCCGGCGGAGGTGTTCGAGCTGCTGCACTTCTTCGCCGGGGGCAGCTACGGCAACCCGTGGTGGGCGAGCCTGCTCACGTTCATGGGCTACACCGCCGTCATCGTCGCAGGTGGCTGGCTGCTCAGCCGTCGGCGCGACGTCACCTGAGTTCTGGCAGCAGGGGAACCTTCCTCCCACGGGTGACAGGAAGGTTCCCCTGCTGTCACGGGTGACAGGAAGGTTCCCCTGCTGTCACGGGTGACAGGAAGGTTCCCCTGCTGCCACCTGTGACAGGAAGGTTCCCCTGCTCGCACCTGCGGGTGGTGGGCGGGCGACGCCCGCCCGGCCGGGCTGCGACGTCGGGGGCTCGGCATAGGCTGGCGGGGTGAGCGACTCCGGTGATCCCCGCCAGCACCGCGGCGGCTGGATCCGTCGCCTCTTCGCCGCGTGCCGTCGGCATCCGGTGGCGCTCGCGCTGGCGCTGGGCGCCTCGGTGACGGCGGTGGGGCTGGAGGCGGCGGTCCCGCTGCTGACGAAGGTCGCGGTGGACGACGCCGTCGCGGGCGGCTCGGACCGCCTCGGGTGGGTGGTCGCCGCGCTGCTGGCCCTGGGGGTGTTCCGGTTCGGGGCCGCGTTCGTGCGCCGGTACACGGCGGGGCGGCTGGCCCTGGACGTGCAGCACGACCTGCGGCGCGCGGTGTTCGGGTCGGTGCAGCGGCTGGACGGCGGCAAGCAGGACGCGCTGCGCACCGGCCAGGTGGTGTCCCGCTCGATCAGCGATCTGCAACTGGTGCACGCGCTGCTGTCGATGGTGCCGCTGGCGGCGGGCACGCTGGTGCTGGCGGTGATCGCGTTGACGGCGATGCTGTGGCTGTCGCCGGCGCTGACGGTGGTGGCGCTGGTGGTGGCGCCGCTGATCGCGGTGGTGACGGCGCGCAGCAAGAAGCGCTTGTTCCCGGCGACGTGGGCCGCGCAGCAGCGGGCCGCCGACATCGCGCAGCAGGTGGAGGAGACGGTCTCCGGCGTCCGGGTGGTGAAGGGCTTCGGGCAGGAGGAGCGCGAGGTGTCCCGCCTGGAGGGGCGCGCGCGCACCTTGTTCGGCGCGCGGCTGCGGGCCGCGCGGCTGACCGCGCTGCCGACCGCCAGCCTGGCCGCCCTGCCGTCGGCGGGCCAGGTGGGCGTGCTGGGCCTCGGCGGCTGGATGGTGCTGCAGGACCAGGTGAGCCTGGGCACGTTCGTGGCCTTCGCGGGCTACGTGTCGATGCTGGGCGGACCGGCGCGGATGCTGTCCAGCGTGGTGATCCAGGCGCAGCTCGCGCGGGCGGGCGTCGAGCGGATCCACGAGCTGATCGACTCCCGCCCGGACGTCCGCGACGCGCCGGACGCCGTGTCGCTGCCGGACGCCCCGCTGGAGGTGCGGCTGGACGGCGTCGACTTCGGCTACACCCACGACCAGCCGGTGCTGCGGGACGTGTCGCTGCGGGTCCGGCCCGGTGAGACGGTGGCGGTGGTCGGACCGGCCGGCTCGGGCAAGTCGACGGTGTCGTTGCTGCTGCCGCGCTTCTACGACGTGCACGCCGGGTCGATCACCCTCGGGGCGGCGGGGGAGCCGGCGCACGACGTCCGGCAGGTGCGGCTGGACTCGCTGCGCGGCGCCGTCGGGGTGGTGTTCGAGGAGGCGTTCCTGTTCTCCGACACGATCCGCGGCAACATCGCCTACGGGCGGCCGGACGCCTCCGAGGCGGAGGTGATCGCCGCCGCCGAGGCCGCCGAGGCGCACGGGTTCATCAGCGAGCTCGCCGCGGGCTACGACACGGTGGTGGGCGAGCGGGGCATGACGCTGTCCGGCGGGCAGCGGCAGCGGGTGGCGCTGGCCCGGGCGCTGCTGTCCCGCCCGCGGGTGCTGGTGCTCGACGACGCCACGTCGGCGGTGGACCCGACGACCGAGGCGGCGATCCACGACACCCTGCGCTCGGTGACGGCGCAGCGCACCACGCTGCTCATCGCGCACCGGCGCTCCACCTTGGCGCTGGCCGACCGGATCGCGGTGCTCGACGAGGGCCGCATCGTCGACGTCGGCACCGAGGCGGAGCTGCGCGAGCGCTGCGCGCTGTTCCGCGGTCTGCTGGCGGGTCCGGGGGAGTCGCTGGACACTGCGGCCGCCGAGCGCACCGCGATCCCGGGTCCGGACGGCATCACCCCGGAGCTGTGGCCGGAACCGGCCGAGGAAACGGGCGGGGAACCGGGCGGGGGCGCGGCGCCGGTCTCGCGGGGCGCCGACGGGCTCGCGGTGCCGCCGACCGCGGAGCTGCTGGAGGGCGTGCGCCGGTTGCCGCCCGCCCGCGACGAGCCGCCCGCGTCGACCTCCGACCAGACCGCCCCGGACCCGCACTTCCGGCTGTCCCGGATGCTGCGCGCGCTGCGCTGGGGATTGGTGCTGACGGTGCTGCTGGTCGCGGGCGACGCGGCGACCACGGTGGCGCTGCCGTCGCTGGTCCGCCACGGCATCGACGGCGGGGTCGGCACCGGTGAGGTCTCGGTGCTGTGGCAGATGACCGCGGTCGGCGCGCTGGTGGTCGTCGCCGGGTGGCTGTTCGTGCGGTTCCAGACGGTGGTCGCGGCGCGCACCGGGGAGACGCTGCTCTACCGGCTGCGGCTGCGCAGCTACGCGCACCTGCAGCGGCTCGGCCTGGACTACTACGAGCGGGAGCAGGCCGGGCGGATCATGACCCGGATGACCACCGACGTCGACGCCCTGTCGACGTTCCTGCAGACCGGCTTGGCGACGTTCGTGGTCAGCGCCCTGACGCTGGTCGGGATCGCGGTCGCGCTGCTGGTCACCGACCTGTCGCTGGCGCTGGTGGCGATGTCGGTGCTGCCGGTGCTGCTGGTGGCGACGGTGATCTTCCGCCGGGTGTCCTCGCGGGCCTACGCGGAGGCGCGGGAGCGGGTCAGCACGGTCAACGCCGACATGCAGGAGAACGTCTCCGGGTTGCGGGTCGCCCAGGCGCACCGCCGGGAGGACTACGCCGCCGACCAGTTCGCCCGGCGCAGCGACGCCTACCGGCGCTCCCGGCTGCGCGCCCAGCGCTACATCGCGACGTACTTCCCGTTCGTGGCGCTGCTGTCCGAGATCGCGCAGGCCGTGGTGCTGGGCGTCGGCGCGGCGCGGGTCGCCACCGGCGGGCTGACCCCGGGCGTGCTGGTGGCGTTCCTGCTGTACCTGGGCATGTTCTTCTCGCCGGTGCAGCAGCTGTCCGGCGTGTTCGACAGCTACCTGCAGGCGCGGGTCGGGCTGCGCCGGATCGCCGACCTGCTGCGCACCCCCACCTCGGTGCCCGCCCCGGCCGACCCGGTCGCGGTGCCGGAGCGCTTCGCCGGTGCGGTGGAGCTGGACGAGGTCACCTTCCGCTACCCGGGCACCGAGCGCAGCGCCGTGCGCGGGGTGTCGCTGCGGATCGAACCGGGGGAGACGGTGGCGCTGGTCGGGGCGACCGGTGCGGGCAAATCCACGCTGATCAAGCTCATCGCCCGGTTCTACGACGTCACCGAGGGCGCGCTGCTGGTCGACGGCACCGACGTGCGCGGCTGGGACCCCACCGCGTTCCACCGGCGGCTGGCCGTCGTCCCGCAGGAAGGCCACCTGTTCAGCGGTGACGTCGCGGACAACATCGGGTACGGGCGGCCCGGCAGCGGTCCCGCCGAGATCGAGGCCGCCGCGCGGGCGGTGGGGGCGCTGCCGGGGATCGCGATGCTGCCCCGGGGCTTCCGGCAGGAGGTCGGCGAAGGCGGGCGCGGCCTGTCCGCGGGGCAGCGGCAGCTCGTCGCGCTGGCCCGCGCCGAGCTCGTCGACCCCGATGTGCTGCTGCTCGACGAGGCGACCGCAGCGCTGGACCCGGCGACCGAATCGCTGGTGCTCGACGCCAGCGACCGGCTCGCCGCGCACCGCACGACGTTCGTGGTGGCGCACCGGCTGGGCACCGCGGCGCGGGCCGACCGCATCCTCGTGGTGGACGGCGGCGAGGTCGTCGAGCAGGGCGACCACGCCGCGCTGCTCGCCGCCGACGGCCGCTACGCGCGCCTGTGGCGGGCCTCGGACGCGTCCCGCGCCGAGCACGGGCAGCGGGTGTGAGCAACGGAACTCCGCGGGTTTCGGAGCCGGTGGAGCCACTTGATCGTGCTCGTGAACGATTCAGCGCGGCCCCCGTCCCAGGCTGCGGACGTCCGCGGCGGAACTCGGCGCGTCGCCGCCCGGTCACCCTCCGCGTTCGGCGTGCACGACCCGGACGCCGACGTCCGCCGTGCGGGAATGTCCGGTGCGGCGGAAACGTCTTACCGGTGGCGGGCGACAATCCACGGGGAGTACCTGCAAGCGGCGGGCGGGCGATCGTAGGGGCGAGCACCCGGCATCCGCGTGAGCCGAACGGGGGAGAACCGGCCCCACCTCGGCTTTCCTGATCGATCCTGTGGTCGGGCCGAGGAGGCGGGGGTGGACCACTCGTGCTGGCCGCGCCCGTCGGACCGCTAGCCTGGTACTCGAGTGTGTCTGTAAATCACGAGCAGATGGATCGAGGCGAACGCGAGCCGTGTCCAGCAGCCCTGCGTCACAGTTCGGCCCCAACGAGTGGTTGATCGAGGAGATGTACGAGCGGTACCTCCAAGATCCTTCCGCCGTAGACTCGGCGTGGCACGAATTCTTCGCCGACTACAAGCCGGGCCAGGCAACCGAGAACACCGCGGCCGGCGCCGCAGCGACCCGGGGGCGACCGCGTCGGGCACCGCATCGTCGAACGCCGGGTCCACCGGGACCGCGACCGCGGCCGCACCACGCACCGGTGCCACCAACGGCCAGGTGCCGACATCCCCGAACGCCCCGGCGGCCAAGCCCTCACCGCAGCAGGCGGCCAAGGCCGCCCCGGTGAAGCCGTCCGAGGGCGCCGAGGTCAAGACGCTGCGCGGACCCGCCGCGGCCATCGCCAAGAACATGGACCAGTCGCTGACCGTGCCGACCGCCACCAGCGTGCGCGCGGTCCCGGCCAAGCTGCTGTTCGACAACCGCATCGTCGTCAACAACCACCTCAAGCGGAACAAGGGCGGAAAGGTCTCCTTCACCCACCTGATCGGCTACGCGCTGGTCCGGGCGGTGCGCGACTTCCCGAACATGAACCGCCACTACGGCACGGACGCCAAGGGCAAGCCGGCCGTGGTCACCCCCGAGCACGTCAACCTGGGCCTGGCCATCGACATGCCGGGCAAGGACGGGTCGCGCAACCTCGTGGTCGCCTCCATCAAGGGCTGCGAGGACATGAGCTTCTACCAGTTCTGGCAGGCCTACGAGGACATCATCCGCAAGGCCCGCAGCGGCGCGCTCACCGCCGACGACTTCGCCGGCACCACCCTCTCGCTGACCAACCCGGGACCGTCCGGCACCAACCACTCGGTGCCGCGGCTGACCGCCGGGCAGAGCGCGATCATCGGCGTCGGCGCCATGGACTACCCGGCCGAGTTCCAGGGCGCCAGCGAGAAGGCGCTGGTCGACATGGGGATCAGCAAGATCGTCACGCTGACCTCCACCTACGACCACCGGGTGATCCAAGGCGCCGAGTCCGGTGACTTCCTGCGCCGGATGCACGAGCTGCTGCTCGGCGAGGACGGGTTCTTCGACGACATCTTCGCGTCGCTGCGCATCCCGTACGAGCCGATCCGCTGGGCCAAGGACATCCCCGAGGGCGCCGTCGACAAGACCGCCCGGGTGCTGGAGCTCATCGACGCCTACCGCACCCGCGGTCACCTGATGGCCGACATCGACCCGCTGAACTACCGGCAGCGCAAGCACGAGGACCTCGACGTCCTGTCCCACAGCCTCACCCTGTGGGACCTGGACCGGGAGTTCGCCGTCGGCGGGTTCGCGGGCAAGGAGCACCTCAAGCTGCGCGACGTGCTCGGCGTGCTGCGCGACTCCTACTGCCGCACCGTCGGCGTGGAGTACATGCACATCCTCGAACCCGACGAGCGCGAATGGCTCCAGCAGCGGGTCGAGAAGCCGCACACCAAGCCGGAGCCCTCCGAGCAGAAGTACATCCTGTCCAAGCTCAACGCGGCCGAGGCGTTCGAGACGTTCCTGCAGACCAAGTACGTCGGGCAGAAGCGCTTCTCGCTGGAGGGCGCCGAGACCGTGGTCCCGCTGCTGGACGCGGTGCTCGACACCTCCGCGGCCCACGAGCTCGACGAGGTCGTCATCGGGATGCCGCACCGCGGCCGGCTCAACGTGCTGGCCAACATCGTTGGCAAGCCGATCTCGCAGATCTTCCGCGAGTTCGAGGGCAACCTCGACCCGGGCCAGGCGCACGGTTCCGGCGACGTGAAGTACCACCTCGGCGCCGAGGGCAAGTACTTCCGGATGTTCGGCGACGGTGAGACCAAGGTGTCGCTGACCTCCAACCCGTCGCACCTGGAGGCCGTGGACCCGGTGCTGGAGGGCATCGTCCGCGCCAAGCAGGACATCCTGGACAAGGGCCAGGAAGGCTTCACCGTGCTGCCGGTGCTGCTGCACGGCGATGCCGCGTTCGCCGGGCAGGGCGTGGTCGCCGAGACCCTGAACCTGTCGCTGCTGCGCGGCTACCGCACCGGCGGCACCGTGCACGTCATCGTCAACAACCAGGTCGGCTACACCACCGCGCCGGAGCACTCCCGCTCCAGCAAGTACTGCACCGACGTGGCGAAGATGATCGGCGCCCCGGTGTTCCACGTCAACGGCGACGACCCCGAGGCCTGCGTCTGGGTCGCCAAGCTGGCCGTGGAGTACCGGCAGGCGTTCGGCAAGGACGTCGTGATCGACATGGTGTGCTACCGCCGCCGGGGTCACAACGAGGGCGACGACCCGTCGATGACCCAGCCGCAGATGTACGACGCCATCGACAAGATGCGCAGCGTCCGCAAGGTCTACACCGAGTCCCTCATCGGCCGCGGTGACATCACCGTCGACGAGGCCGAGAAGGCGCTCAAGGACTACGCGGCCCAGCTCGAGCACGTCTTCAACGAGGTGCGCGAGCTGGAGAAGCACCCCGCCGGGCCGAGCCCGTCGGTCGAGTCCGAGCAGCAGATCCCCAAGGGCCTGGCCACCGCGATCAGCCGGGAGATGCTCACCCGCATCGCCGAGTCGCAGACCGGCCTGCCGGAGGGCTTCACCCCGCACCCCCGGGTCAAGCCGGTGCTGGAGCGGCGCACCAAGATGGGGCGCGAAGGCGGCATCGACTGGGCCTTCGCCGAGCTGCTCGCCTTCGGCTCGATCGTCATGGACGGCCACCCGGTGCGGCTCACCGGCCAGGACAGCAGGCGCGGCACCTTCGGGCAGCGGCACTCGGTGCTCATCGACCGCAAGAGCGGCACCGACTACACCCCGCTGCAGAACCTCTCCGAGGACCAGGCGAAGTTCCTCGTCTACGACTCGGCGCTGTCGGAGTTCGCCGCCATGGGCTTCGAGTACGGCTACTCGGTGGCCAACCCCGACGCCCTGGTGGCGTGGGAAGCCCAGTTCGGCGACTTCTTCAACGGCGCGCAGTCCATCATCGACGAGTTCATCTCCTCCGGTGAGGCCAAGTGGGGCCAGCGCTCCGACGTCGTGCTGCTGCTGCCGCACGGCCACGAGGGCCAAGGGCCGGACCACTCGTCGGCGCGCATCGAGCGGTGGCTGCAGCTCTGCGCCGAGGGGTCGATGACGGTCTCCATGCCGTCCACCCCGGCGAACTACTTCCACCTGCTGCGCAGGCACAACCTCGACGGCATCCACCGCCCGCTGGTGGTCTTCACGCCCAAGTCGATGCTGCGCCTGAAGGCCGCGACCAGCTCGGTCGAGGACTTCACCGACAGCAAGTTCGCCTCGGTGATCGACGACCCGGCGCAGCCCGACCCGGCGTCGGTCCGCCGCGTCGTGTTCTGCTCCGGCAAGCTCTACTACGACCTGGCCGCGGCCAAGGAGAAGGGCGGCCACACCGACACCGCCATCGTGCGGCTGGAGCAGCTCTACCCGCTGCCCCACCGCAAGATCGGCGCGGTGCTGGAGCGCTACTCCCAGGCCACCGAGTTCCGGTGGGCCCAGGAGGAGCCGGCCAACCAGGGTGCCTGGCCGTTCCTCGGCATGGCGCTGCCCGAGCAGTTCCCGCAGCTGCTCGGCCGCCTGCAGCGGGTCTCGCGGCGGCCGATGGCCGCCCCGGCCACCGGCCTGGCCAAGGTCCACGAGGTCGAGCAGGCGGAGGTCGTGCAGGCCGCCTTCGCCTGACCCGCACCAGCCACGGGCCGCCGGTTCCCCGGAACCGGCGGCCCGTCGTCGTGCGGCGGCTGGCAGCAGGGGAACCTTCCTGTCACGGGTGACAGCAGGGGAACTTTCCTGTCACGGGTGGCCGTGCTGGCGGAGCGGATGACAGCAGGGGAACTTTCCTCCCACGGATGACAGGAAGGTTCCCCTGCTGCCACCGGCTCACACCGTGGAGTAGAGGCGCTCCGGCTCCGCCTGGGTGGTGTAGAGCTCCCAGTAGACCTCCGCGATGGTCTCGGCGGAGGTCTCCGGTCCGCCCTGCCCGATGAACGTGGCGAGCGGGACGTGCGCGGCGTAGATGCCCTTGTCGGCGAGCGAGGCGTTGAGGGCGAGCACCCAGTTGCGCAGGGCCGCCCCGGCGATGCCGACGTTGCCCATCGGCGGGAACACGAGCGTGGACGAGGCGCCGGTGGTGAACAGCAAGGTGCCGCTACCTCGCTCGATCATCCCGGGCAGCACCTGCCGGGCCGCGGTGACGGCTCCGTAGACGTAGTGCTCCACCTGCGGCTGGATGTCGGCCACGGTCACGTCCAACGCGTGCACCGGTGCGAGCCGCGGATCGGTGGCACCGCTCGGCGCGGGCGAGTACTCCAGCACGTCGACGGTGCCGTACCGGCGTTCGACCGCGCGCAGCGCGTCGATCAGCGATGGCCGGTCACCCACGTCGGCGGGGAAGCCTTCGGCTTCGACGCCGTCCCCGGCGAGGTCGCGGGCCAAGGCGTCGAGGCGTTCGGCGTCGCGGGCGAGCAGGGCGACCTGGAACCCGCGGCGACCGAACCGGCGGGCGAGCGAGGCCCCGAGCCCAGGTCCCGCTCCGACGATGGCGATGGTGGGCATCCGTTTCCTCCCCGGTCGGTGGCTCGTCCACCACGGTGGCCGAACACCTCGCCAGCCGCTCGTCGAGGACGTGGCGCTCCACACCGGACCGAGGGGGCCGCGGTGATCGGTCCCGAGCCGGTGTGGACACTGTCCCTACCGGCGGGGCCGATCGTTCCCCGACCGGCTCCCCGACTAACCCCGCTCGCCAGATGCGTGCGCCCCGATGAGGAGGAATCCGTGTACTTCACCGACCGCGGCATCGAGGAACTGGAGGACCGTCGCGGCGACGAGGAGGTCACGCTGTCCTGGGTCGCCGACCGGATGCGCGCCTTCGTCGACCTCAACCCGGAGTTCGAGGACGCCACCGAGCGGCTGGCCACCTTCCTCGCCCGCGACGACAGCGCCGAGGACTGACCCGCCGGATCATCGCTACAGCGCGCGACGGGTCCGGCCGGGCGCCGCTCGGTGACTCCCCACGCCTGTTCGACGCCGTGGGCGGATGGCGGGCGATGAACCCGCTCCCGGGCCGTGCGGAGGTCGCCGACGAACTCGCCTCCCGGCACGCCAGTGCGCTCGTCACCCGCCGCTCGTCGTCGGCGACGGTCGGCGGGACCGGCGCGGTTCGCCCCCGATACGTCGCAGCGCGTGCAGGGGTCCCGCAGCCGGGAGCTGGCAGCAGGCGTCGCGAGCGCGGTGGACCAGGTGCTCAGGGAGACGGCTCGACGAGCAGCTCGGCGGGGTCGCGGCGCGGCGTGGCCGGCACGGGAGAGCCGAAACCCAGCCGCAGCACGGCCTTCGGTCGCAGCGTCCCGCCGAGCAGTCCGCACAACGCGTCCCGGGTGTCCGGCACCTCCACGACCTGCGACAGGAACGAGGCGCTCAGCCCCAGCCCGGTCGCGGTCAGCAGCATGCGCTGCACCGCTTGCCCGGCTCGCACGTCCGCCTGCCAGTCGACGCCGCCGATCGCGACCACCACGATCAGCGGGTCGTCCTCGAAGTCCTTCCCCGGGACCCTCGGTCGCGACGCGCCCGCCGCGAAATCCCGCAGCACCCACTCGTCCTGCGGTTCCGGCTCCGGTCCGGCCGACTCGACCGGGACACCCCGACGCTCCTCCCCGGACCGCCCGGTCCACCGGGCCAGCTCGGCGCGGAACCCCGGATCGGCGGACTGCGCGGCGTGGGCGCGGTGCACCAGTTCGACCAGCCGAGCGCGTTCGGCGCGGTCCACCACGTGCAGCACCGCCCCTTCGGCTTCCACCGCTCCGGCGAGAGCGTGCCGGGCGCTCGTCGGCACCGCATCGGCCCGGAACGGCCGCCGGTTGGTGCGGCGTGCCTCGATCGACCGGAACAGGCCGTCAACACCGTCCGGACGTGACGTCGCGGCCACCCGCGCCAACAGCGTCGAGTTCGCCGCGGGACGAGGTGGCAGCACCACCGCCGCGTCGACGCCGTGGTGGGCGAGCGCGACCCGCAGGGTGAACAGCGCCGCACCGCACCCCAGCCGCAGCTCCGCATCACCCGGATCGGTGTGCGGCAGGCGGGTCGTCGGGTCCGCGTGCAGCTCCAGCACCTCGGGGCACAGCGCGAAGCGCCACGGTTGGACGTTGTGCAGCGAGGGCGCTCGGCCGGCCAACTCGACCACCTCGCGCACCTGCTCGGCGGTCAGCCCCAGGGCGGGGCGGAATCCTGTCATCACGGCCTTCCCCGTCGCCGCCTTCGCGCTCGCCGTCACCGTGGCACAGTCCACCGGCCCCTGCCATCGCGGCGGCGGGGTGACGGTGGCAGCAGGGGAACCTTCCTCCCACCGATGGCAGCAGGGGAACTTTCCTCTCACCGGTGACAGGAAGGTTCCCCTGCTGCCATGCCGCCGGTCGTCTACCGGTCGCGGGTCCAGCGGTCGGTGGCGAGCTGGATGAGCAGGGCGGTGCGGACGTCGGGGTCGTCGAGGTCGACCGGTGCGATCTCGACCAGGCGCTTCATGCGGTAGCGGAACGTGTTGGGGTGCACGCGGAGCTCGTCGGCCGCCGCGCGCGGCCGTCCGGGGTGGCGTAGCCAGGCGTGCAGGGTGCTGAGGTAGTCGGTGCCCTGTGCGCGATCGTGCTCGCGCAGCAGTCGCAGCGGACCGAGAGCGCCGATCTCGGGTCCGGCGACGGAGGCGCGATGCACCACCACCCGGTGCCACACCTGCTCGTGCACCGCGACCGGGCCCCGAACCCGCCCGCCGCGCAGCAACCCGATCAGCTCCTCGGCTTCGGCTCGCGAGTCCGCCAGACCGCTCACCGGGGACGGGCCGCCGACTGCGATCAGCGGTCGATTGGGCGACCGGTCGTCCAGCAGCGCGGCGCGCAGCGCGGGCCATCCGGCGTCGTCGTCGGGGACCACCGCGTAGAGGAGCGTGCCGATCTCGGTCAGCAGGGGACGCTGTCCGACGCCGCGGTCGAGCCGTTCCCACGTCGACAACCGGTGCGCCTCGGCGGGTGCGTCGCCGGAGGCGACGTCGATGGCGACGACCCGGTGCGGCCGGTCGCGCACGGCGAGTTCGTCCGCCGCGGTCCGCCAACCCGCGCGGCCTTCCAGCAGCAACCGGACCTGTTCGGCGGTGCGCTGCCGTTCGGTGTCGGCGAGGGACCGCCAGCGCAGCAGTTGCAGCGCGACCAGCGGCGCGGTCTCGGCGAAGGCGGCCGCCCGTTCCTCGCCGACCTCGTCGGGGACCACCGCCCACATCGACCCGAGCAACTCGCCGCCCACCCGCAGCGCGACGACCAGGCGAGGCAGCGTGCCGTCCTGCTGGGCGGGTACGAAGATCGTCGCGCTGCCCTTGCTGAGCTGCCGGAACGTGCCGCGCGCCCGGAATTTCGCGAGCACGTCGGCGGGCTGGCCGCGTCCCATGATCGTCGACACCCGGGCCGGATCGATCATGTCCTGCCGCGCGGAGTACGCGAGCACCTGCGAGCGGGCGTCCTCGATGGTCACCGGCGCGTCCACCACCTCGGCGACCGCGTCGGCCAACCGGAACAGGTCGTCGCGCCCGCCGCCGCGCGGGTCGCCGTCCGATCCCTCGGCCAGCGCCGCGCGGACCAGCCACACCAGTTGGGCCCACGCGGTCCCGGAACGCACCTCGACCAGCGCGATCTCGGCCCGCTCCGCGGCCGCGACCACGGCCGGCCGCTCGGCCAGCGGTGGTTTGAGCAGCACCGCCGCCGCGTCGAGGTCAGCGCACGCGCGTACCAGTTCCGCGGCGTCGGCACCATCGGTGACCGCCACGCCCAGCACGAGATCCCCCGTTCCGGCGGATGGTCGCTCACCCGGTTCGGCGATGACCACGTCGGTGACGCGGCGCGTCGGGTCCGGAACGACCACCGGGCGCAGCAGGGCCGGGCTCATGCGATCGAGCAGCTCCCGGACGCCGCGCACCCCTGTCCCTTCCTCCGGCCCACCGGGCGGGAGGCATTGACACCCGGGCAGGCGCGATTATCGTTGCTGAGCACGTCGACAATCGCATATCGGCCGATGATCCCGGGCGGGAGAGCCCGTGGCCGCTCACCGAGCGCAACCACGGCGCCGAAGGAGCAAGACTCCCCGCACACTCTCAGGCACCCATGACCGTCCGGGCCAGGCAACTCTGGAAAGCGCGCGTCGACGAGGACGCCCACCCACGGTGCAAGCTGCTCGCGCGGCGAAGCTCTCAGGTTCCGAAACAGAGGGGGAGGCCCAGCACACCCGGGCACCCGCGTGCCCCTGAAGCGATGGAGCCTCCCGAGATGACGCTGCCTGCGAACCTGAGCTACACCGAAGAGCACGAGTGGATCGAGGACCGCGACGAGCTGGTCCGGATCGGCATCACCCAGCACGCGGCCGAGGCCCTCGGCGACATCGTGTACGTGCAGCTCCCCGACGTCGGCGACACGATCGAATCGGGCCAGTCCTGCGGCGAACTGGAGTCCACCAAGTCGGTCAGCGACCTGTTCGCGCCGGTGACCGGCGAGGTGGTCGCCGTCAACGAGGCGGTCGTGGACGATCCCGCGCTGGTCAACGCCGAGCCCTTCGGCAGCGGCTGGCTGCTCGAGGTGCGCGTCACCGCGAGCGGCCCGGTCCTCACCGCCGAGCAGTACGCCGAACTCATCGGCTGACCGGTTCCGGCCTGTTCGCGCGCGAGCAGGGGAACTTTCCTCCCACCGCTCGTGCGGCCGCGCGCGTCCGGCCTCGGTTGGCAGCAGGGGAACCTTCCTGTCACGGGTGAGAGGAAGGTTCCCCTGCTCGCACCTGCTCAGCCGATCCCGACCAGTTCGACCTCGAAGTGCAGGGTCGCGGCGGGCGGGATGACCGGCGGCACGCCGCGGTCGCCGTAGGCCTGGTGGGGCGGGACCACGAGCTTGCGGACGTCGCCGACGCGCATGCCGACGACGCCCTTGTCCCAGCCCTCGATGACGTGCCCTTCGCCGAGCGGGAACACCAGCGGCTCGCCGCGATCCCGCGACGAATCGAACTTGCTCCCGTCGGCCAGCGTGCCGACGTAGTGGACGTGCACGGTGTCGCCCGGCTTCGCCTCGGCGCCGTCGCCCGCGGTGACTTCCTCGATCTGCAGCTCGGCCATGCGGTACCTCCTCTGGTGCAGTCGGCACATCCGATCACACCTCGGCAGGGGCGGCGCGTCCGCGGCTGGTCGATTGTGCGCAGTTGAATTGCGCGCTCCCGTGATCTCGTGGAGTCCTCGGAGTCGCGCTGTCGCTGGACGCCCAACTGTGCTTCGCGCTCTACAGCGCGTCGCGGGCGTTCACGAACCTCTGCCGTCCGCTGCTCGACGGGCTCTCGCTCACCTACCCGCAGTACCTGGTGCTGCTCGTGCTGTGGGAGCGCGAGCAGTTTGTTCGCCGCCGGATACGCGGCCTGCTTCCACAGCGCGCTGCACTGGTCACGCGCAAGGAGGAGGTCCAGCTCACCGACTCGTCGGTCACGGCACGGGTCGGTATCGGCGACAACGGTGCCGACGGGTTCCAGCTCGGCGTGGCACTGGTCGTCTCGGTGCCCGGTGTGGAGCGCGAGCACGGGTAGCGGCTCGTCGAGAGGGCCGACTCGGTGTGCCCGTATTCCAATGCGGTGCGCGGCAACGTCGGCATTCGGCTCGAGGTCGCCTGCCGGTCCGGTTCGTCCGCTTCGGATGTGGCAGCAGGGGAACCTTCCTGTCACCGGTGACAGGAAAGTTCCCCTGCTGTCACCCCCGGTGGTTGCATGGCTATGCGCGGTGAGCAATAGTCATGTCCGGAGTCGGTGAGGGGGAGGACGCCCGTGGCGGTCGTCGAGTTCGCGCAGTGGCAGGCGTCGGCGTCGCCGACCGCGCGCCGGTTGCGCGAGGGTGCTGGGCTGCTGTCCGCGATGCTGCCCAGCGGCACGCCGGTCGCGGTGCCGGTGATGGAAGCCACCGGGGTCACGGGCGAGGGGGTGCACCACGTCGACGTGCTGGCCGCGAACCTCGCCGCCGCGCGGGTGGCGGTCGCCCAGGCGGGTGGCGGTCCGCTGATCACCGTCGGTGGCGACTGCGGCGTGGACCTCGCGCCGGTGGAGGCGGCGCACCGCCGCCACGGCGCGGGCTTGGCGGTGGTGTGGTTCGACGCCCACGCCGATCTGAACACGCCGCGGTCCTCGCCGTCGGGGGCGTTCAACGGCATGGTGCTGCGCACGCTGCTGGGCGAGGGCCCGTCCGGGTTGCTGCCGGAGAACCCGCTGGCCCCTTCGCAGGTCGTGCTGGCCGGGACCCGGGACCTCGACCGGGGCGAGATCGACTGCATCGACGCGCGCGGGATCTCGGTGGTGCCGCCGGAGCAGGTGGCGCGCCCGGACGCGGTGGGCGACGCCGTGCGGGCGGGGACCACGGCGGTGCACCTGCACGTGGACCTCGACGTGCTGGATCCGGACATCGTCGGCTCGGTGGGCACGCCGGTGCCCGGCGGGTTGACGGCCGACGAGCTGCTGTCGTCCGTCGCGGCGCTGGCCGCCCGGTTCGCGGTCGCCGGGCTGACGATCGCGGAGTACCAGCCGACGGATTCGCGGGACCAGGACCTGCTGACCGGATTGGTGCCGAAGCTGGTGTGCTCGGCCGGGTTGGCGTAGCGGTGGGTCAGGACAGCGCGACGTAGACCAGGCCGCAGAACCCGACCAGGCAGGCCAGCGCGGTCAGCGCCGCGGGCAGCCTGCCGTCGGGCAGCGGCTGGTCGGCGCGCACGCTGCGGTCGACGCGGAGGTGCCTGCGCCAGGCGAAGCCGGCCACGCCGACGGCCAGCGGCAGGGTCGCTGCCGCGCAGAGGGCGGCGGCGAGGGCGCTGGCGTGCACGATGAGCCGCAGCAGCACCAGCATCCCGACGGTGAAGGCCAGCGCGGTGCGCAGCCAGGCGAGCGTGGTGCGCTCCACCTGGAGCCCGGGGTCCCAGGGGCCGAGCACGTCAGAACCCGGTGACCAGCAGCAGCACGCAGGCGGCCAGCCCGATGACGCCGAGCCCGTAGCCCAGTACCGGGGCGAGCCGGGGCGCGGGCAGCGAGCCGCCCCGGCGCAGCGCGCGTTCGGTGTTCATCCAGCGGGTGAACGCGGTGGCGGCGCACAGCACCCCGCCGAGCAGCAGCAGCACGGCCAGGGCGGTGCGCAGCGGTTCCGGCGCGGGGCTGACCGCGTTGAGCGCTTCGACGCCGACCCCGGCGGCCATGAGCGCGAGCGCGGTGCGGATCCACGCCAGGAAGGTGCGCTCGTTGGCCAGGGTGAAGCGGGCGTCGGGTTCCTCGCCGGACTCGTAGAGCCGCCGTGGCCAGCGGGAACCGGATGGTGCGTCGGACATGCCCCCACGCTAGCCGTACCGGTGCCGGGCCTCGGCCCGGCACCGGAACCGGTCAGAAGGCGAAGACCTCGCCGGTGCTCGACGTCGCGACGCAGTCGTTGGAGAACGTCTGCTCGAACGAGACCGGCTTGCCGCGCCAGGTGCCCTGGGCGGTGACCGTCACCGGCTGGTAGATCAGCGGGCACATCTTGGCCGGGCGGGACTCGGCCAGCGCGGTGAGGTCGCCCCGCACCCCGGCCAGGTCGGTGCAGGCCGCCTCGGCCTTGGGGTGGGTGCCGCCCGCCGGATCGCAGGTGAGCAGGGCGGTCCGGAGTGCTGCGCCGGGCTCCGCGGTGCTGCCGACGGCCTCGCCGTGCACGGCGAGGCGCAGCGCGCTGACCGGTTCGGGGGACGCCGCCGCCGGTGCGGCGGCGACTCCGGCGAGCGCCGCCGTGGCGAGCAGCGTGCGGCCGATCAGCCGTGGTGCAGGCATGTCGTGGTTCCTCCAGGTCGATGTGAGCGGATTCGCCTCTACTTATCGCCCCGGTCGCCCACTTCGTCGCAGGAATGTCGCGAGAACACCATTTCGTGTGACACGCGAACCGGTCTTGATTACCGGGCGTGCGTGAAATCGGCGGGCCTTCGCTCGAAAGAACCGGTCTCCGGCGAGCGGGCATCGAGTACCTTCCCGGAAGCCGGACGTGATCACCGGCACGGGAGGGAGGACCGATGGCGACGACGCCGTTGGCCCCGGACCGCACCGCCGTGCGGAAGGCGGCGTTCGCCAGCGCCGTCGGCAACACGATCGAGCTCTACGACTTCCTGATCTACGGCACCGCCGCCGCGGTGGTGTTCAACCACCTGTTCTTCCCCGCCGGCGACCCGTGGGTCGGCGCGCTGCTGGCCTTCGCCACCTTCGGCGCCGGGTTCTTCGCCCGCCCGCTCGGGGCCGCGGTCATCGGCCACTTCGGCGACCTCGTCGGCCGCAAGCGGATGCTGGTGATCACCCTCGGCGTCACCGGGGCGTGCACCGCGGCGATCGGCGTGCTGCCGACCTACCAGGAGGTCGGGGTGTGGGCACCGCTGATGCTGGTGGTGCTGCGCCTGGTGCAGGGATTCTTCCTCGGCGGCGAGCAGGGCGGGGCGGTGCTGATGGCCGTGGAGCACGCGCCGCCGCACCGGCACGGCTGGTACGGCGGGTGGACGTTCCTCGGGTCACCGGCCGGGATGTTCCTGGCCACCGGCGTGTTCGCGGCGGCGGGTGCGGTCTCCGGCGACCAGTTCCTGGTGTGGGGCTGGCGGATCCCGTTCCTGCTCAGCCTGGTCCTCGTCGGGGTCGGTCTCTACGTGCGGCTGCGGCTGGCCGAGAGCCCGGAGTTCGCCCGCATCCGGGAACGCGGCGAGCGCGCCCGCACCCCGGTGGCCGAGGTGTTCACCGGGGCCTGGCGGCAGGTCCTGCTCGCCGCCGGGGTCAACCTCGGCTTCAACACGTTCATCTTCATCCTCACCACGTTCCTGCTGACCTACGGCACCGAGGCGCTCGGCGCCCCGCGCGACCTGATGCTGCTGGGCAGCCTGTGCGGGTCGGCCGCGCAGATCGCCGGGATCCTGCTGTTCGCGCACTTGTCGGACCGGCTCGGCCGGACCCGGGTGATGCTCGGCGGCGGGATCTTCCTCGCGCTCTACGCGCTGCCGATGTTCCTGCTGCTCGACACCGCCGAACCGGCGTTGATCGTGCTGGCGATGTGCCTGGGCTACGCCGGATCGGCCGCGGTGTTCGGCCCGATGGCGGCGTTCTGCGCGGAGCTGTTCCCGACCCGGGTCCGCTACACCGGGGTGTCGCTGGGGTACCAGAGCGGGTCGGTGCTCGGCGGTGGGCTCTCGCCGTTCGTGGCGACGGCGCTGCTCGGCCTCGCGGGCGGGGCGTCCTGGCCGATCGCCGCCTACCTCGTCGGCGGGGCGCTGGTCACCGTGGTGTGCCTGGTCATCACGGGCGATCCGCGGCGCTGGGCCCGGGAGTGACCGGCCACCGACCCGGTGCGGTCAGACGTGGTCCCGGATGACCCCGTTCACGGCCTGCTGGAAGCCGTTGACCAGTACCTGGATGGTCAGCGGCCGGAGCTGGTCGGTGACCTCGCGGACCCGCTCGCGCTCCTGCTCGGGCCGGCCGGCCTCGACGTAGGGGCGCAGCACGTTGGCGACGAACAGCTCGCGCAGCTCGGTGGCGATCTGGGTGGTGTGGGAGTCGACGATCTCCTTGGCGCGCACCAGCATGTCCAGCGGCAGCCCGAGGTCCAGGATCTGCAGGCCGAAGCCGAGCATCGCCGGGTTGGGCAGCCGCAGCCGCTCGTCGTCGGGGATGCGGGCCAGCACGCCGAGTTCCACGAGCTGGTCGATCCGGTCGTCGTCGAGGTGCCTGCCGCAGCGGCGGTCGAGCTCGTGGCGGTCGAGGTCCTCGCTGTGCTCGTCGGTCCACGGCGCGATCAGCGCGCGGTGCAGCGCCAGCTCGTCGGGACCGGCGTCGGCGGGGATGCGTTCCAGGTGCCGTTCGATCGCCGACAGCGTGAACCCCAGCGCCTGCAGGTCCCGGACGAGGTCGAGCCGGGCCAGGTGCTCGGCGCCGTAGACGCCGAGCCTGCCGCGCAGCCGGGGCGGGGGCAGCAGCCCGCGCGAGGCGTAGAACCGCACCGTGCGCACGGTGATCCCGGCGCGCTGGGCCAGTTCGTCGATGGTCAGCTCGGCGTCGGCGGTACGGAGCATGGCCGCCACGCTACTCCTTGACCGCTGTGACACCAACGGTGTAACACTGATCGCGTCGCATCGGTGCGGACCGGAGGTGGGCGATGGGCGGCGGACCGCTGGCCGGGATCAAGGTCGTGGAGCTGGCCGGGATCGGTCCCGCCCCGTTCTGCGCGATGCTGCTCGCCGACCTGGGCGCCGACGTCGTCCGCGTCGACCGGCCCGGCGCGGGCAGCGACCGCCACGACCTGCTCAACCGGGGCAAGCGCTCGGTGGTCGTGGACCTCAAGCAGGAGCGCGGTCCCGCCGCCGTGCGCGCCCTCGCCGCCCGCGCCGACGTCCTGCTCGAAGGGCTGCGGCCCGGGGTGGCCGAACGCCTCGGCGTCGGCCCGCAGGACTGCGCCCGGGACAACCCGGCGCTGGTCTACGGGCGGATGACCGGGTGGGGGCAGGACGGCCCGCTGGCCAGCACCGCCGGGCACGACGTGGACTACATCGCGCTGACCGGGATGCTGCACGCGATCGGCCGCGAAGGCGGGCCGCCGCAGGTCCCGGCGAACCTGCTCGGCGACTTCGGCGGCGGCGCGCTGTACCTGGCCGTCGGGGTGCTCGCCGCGCTGCTGGAAGCCCGCGGCAGCGGTCGCGGGCAGGTCGTCGACGCCGCGATCGTCGACGGCGCCGCGCACCTCGGGTCGATGCTGTTCGGCTTCCTGGCCGCGGGCGGCTGGAGCACCCGGCGCGGCACCAACCTGCTCGACACCGGGGCGCCCCACTACGACGTCTACGAGACCGCCGACGGCGAGCACGTCGCGGTCGGCGCGCTGGAACCGAAGTTCTACGCGGCCCTGCTCGACGGGCTCGGGCTCACCGGCGAGGTGCCCGACCGCGACGACCCGGCGAACTGGCCCGCGCTGCGCGAGCGGTTCGCCGCCGAGTTCCGGCGGCGAACCCGGGACGAATGGGCCCAGGTCTTCGCGGGCACCGACGCGTGCGTCGCGCCGGTGCTGTCCATGGCCGAAGCCGCCGACCACCCGCACGTGGCGGCCCGCGGCACCCTCACCGAGCGCGACGGGGTCCGCCAGCCCGCCGCCGCACCCCGGTTCAGCCGGACCCCGAACGCGCCACCGGGCCCGGTCGCCGCGCCCGGCGCCCACGCCGCCGAGGTGGCGCGGGACTGGGACGTGCCCGCCGACCTGCTCGATCCGACCCCGGGAGCGTGACCCCATGCGCAGGGAGATCTTCGAACCCGAGCACGATGCCTTCCGCGAGGCGGTGCGGACCTTCATCAGCAAGGAACTCGCCCCGCACGTCGAGCAGTGGGAGCACGACGGCGTGGTCAGCCGGGAGGCGTGGCGGGCCGCGGGCGCGCAAGGGCTGCTCGGCTTCGCCGTCGAGGAGCGCTACGGCGGGGGCGGCATCGACGACTTCCGGTTCAACACCGTCTTCGACGAGGAGCTCGCCCACGCCGGGATCTCCGGCTTCGGCTCCCCGCTGCACAACGACATCGTGGCGCCCTACCTGACGTCGCTGGCCACCGAGGAGCAGAAGCAGCGCTGGCTGCCCGGGTTCTGCTCCGGCGAGCTGATCACCGCCATCGCGATGACCGAACCCGGCGCGGGCAGCGACCTCCAGGGCATCCGCACCAGCGCGGTCCGCGACGGCGACGACTTCGTGCTCAACGGGCAGAAGACCTTCATCACCAACGGCATCCTCGCCGACCTGGTGATCGTGGTGGCCCGCACCGACCCGGACGCCGGGCACGAGGGGATCAGCCTGCTGGTCGTCGAACGCGGCATGCCCGGCTTCGAACGCGGCCGCAACCTCGACAAGATCGGGATGAAGGCGCAGGACACCGCCGAGCTGTTCTTCTCCGACGTGCGCGTCCCGGCCGCCAACCTGCTCGGCGAGCAGGGCCAGGGCTTCATCCACCTGATGCGCAACCTCCCGCAGGAACGGCTGTCCATCGCCGTCGCCGCGGCCGCCGCCGCGGCCACCGTGCTGGAGCTGACCACCGAGCACTGCCGCACCCGCACCGCGTTCGGCCGCCCCATCGGCAAGTTCCAGAACACCCGCTTCGCGCTCGCCGAGATGGCCACCGAGGTGCAGGTTGCCCGCGAGTTCACCGACCGCTGCATCCGCGAGCACGTGCGCGGCGAGCTCGGTGTGGAGCACGCCGCGATGGCCAAGTGGTGGGTCAGCGAGATGAACCAGCGCGTCGTGGACCGCTGCCTGCAACTGCACGGCGGCTACGGCTACATGTCCGAGTACCCGATCGCCAAGGCGTTCCTGGACGCGCGGGTGCAGACCATCTACGGCGGCACCACCGAGATCATGAAGGAGATCATCGGGCGCACCATGGGCTTGTAGCCGCCGCGAGCTGCTCGTCAGCGCCGCGCACCGCCGGTACGCTGCCAGGCACGCCCCGGAGGGGAGACGGCTTTGGACTGGATCGTCGCACCGGACCGCGACGGGCGGGGCCTGCCCGACGTCGTGCCCTCGCTGCTGGGCGCGCTGGGCGTCGACGGGTGCACCGACACCATCGGGTTCCCGGAATGCCGCAGCGCGGCCGTGCTGCTGGTCGACGGGATGGGCTGGGAGCTGCTGCGGGAGCACGCCGCCGACGCGCCGTACCTGGCCTCGCTGCTCGGCGCCCCGCCGCTGACCGCCGGGTTCCCGACCACCACCGCCACCAGCATCACCTCGCTGGGCACCGGGCGCTGCGCCGGGGAGCACGGCGTCGTCGGCTACACCTTCGCCGAACCCGGCGGCGGCCTGCTGCACCCGCTGAGCTGGTCCACCCACGGCACCGCCGAGGACGCCGCCGGGCACCGCCGCAGCCTGCTGCGCCGCTGGCCACCGGAACGCGCCCAACCCGAGCCGACCGCGATGGACCGGGCCGCCGCGGCCGGGATCGACGTCCGCATCGCCGTGCCCGCCGACTTCCACGACACCGGCTTGACCCGGGCCGCCCTGCGCGGCGCCCGGTTCCGCGGCACCCACGCGCTCGGCGACCTGGCCGCCGAACTGCTCACCGCCCTCCACGCGGACGGGCCCGCGCTCTGCTACGGCTACCACGGCCACCTCGACATGCTCGGCCACCAGCACGGCCCCGGCTCGCTGCCGTGGCGGTTGCAACTCGCGCAGGTCGACCGGCTCGTCGCCGCGGTCGCCGAGCGGCTGCCCGCCTCGGCGGTGCTGGCCGTGGTCGCCGATCACGGCATGGTCGGCATCGACCGCGAGCAGGTGCTCGACGCCGACCGCGAACCCGCGCTGCGCGAGGGCGTCCGGCTGCTCGGCGGCGAGGTCCGGGCCCGCCACGTCTACGCCGAACCCGGCGCGCGCGAGGACGTCCTCGCCGCCTGGCGCGAGACCATCGGCGACCGGGGCGCGGTGCTCACCGGCGAGCAGGCCATCGACGAGGGCTGGTTCGGCCCCGTGGTCACCGACGACGTCCGGCCGCGCATCGGCGACGTGCTCGCGGTGATGCGCGAGTCCGGGGTGATCCGGTCCGTCGTCGAACCCGGTGAGTCCTCGCTGCGCGGGCAGCACGGCTCGCTGACCGCCGCCGAACAGCTCGTGCCGGTGCTCATCGCCGGAGGCCGCGGATGACCGACGCGGGCGTCTTCGGACCGGACACCGTCACCTGGCAGCTGCACGCCGACCCGGCCATGTGGGTCGCCGGGATCGCCAGCCTGCACCTGCAGGCGCTGCACCCGCGCGCGGTCGCCGGGGTGGTGCAGAACTCCCGCTTCCAGGCCGACCCGCTCGGCAGGCTGCTGCGCACCAGCGGTTTCGTCGGCGTCAGCACCTACGGCACCCGCGAGGAGGTCGAGCGCGCCGCGGCGCGGGTGCGCCGCGTGCACCGGGTGCTCACCGCCGTCGACCGGCGCGACGGCAGCACCATCCGGCTCGACGAACCCGACCTGCTGCGCTGGGTGCACTGCGCCGAGGTCGCCATGTTCGCCGCCGTCGTCCGGCGCGCCGGATTCCCGCTCACCGACCGGCTCTGCGACCGTTACTTCGACGAGCAGCGCCGCAGCGCCGCACTCGTCGGGCTCGACCCCGCCGACGTGCCCGGATCGCGCCGGGAGATGGCCGCCTACTTCGCCGAGGTGCGACCGCAGCTGCGGCGCACCGCGGACGCCGACCTCGTGCGCCGCTTCCTGCACCACCCGTTCACCGGGGCCCGCGCGTGGCCGGTGAACCTCGGCTACCGCCCCGTCGGGCACCTGGCGTACTCGGCGCTGCCCGGGTGGGCCCGGCGGCTGCACGGCCAGCGCGCCTATCCGGGGGCGGCCACCACCGCCGGTCTGGTCGCGCTCCGCTCGGCCGGGCTCGCCATCCCCGCCGAGCTCCGGCGCCGGAAGCCGCACGGCCAGCTCCACCGCGCCGTGCGCCGGCTCGGTCCCGGTGCCGTGCCCTCCGCCCGTCGGTTGTCCCGGCTGGGCGGATGACAGGAAGGTTCCCCTGCTGTCACGGGTGACAGGAAGGTTCCCCTGCTGTCACGGGTGACAGGAAGGTTCCCCTGCTGTCACGGGTGACAGGAAGGTTCCCCTGCTGTCACCCATGACAGGAAGGTTCCCCTGCTGTCATCCTCACTGCCGGAGCAGCAGGGAAGAGCCGTCGGTGAAGTCGACCCGGGCGAACGGGGCGCCGCTGAACGTGCGCCCGAGCAGTTCGTCGCGCACGCCGCGCACCACCGACGGCGGTGCTTCCCACCAGGTCACCAGCGATGTCTCCAGCCCGCGCACCGGGGCCGGTGGCGGCAGCCGGTCCGGCGGCACGTCGGTGTACCGGGCCGGGATGACGACGGCGATCCGCTGCGCGGTGGCCACCAGCCAGGCGTAGCCGTTCCCGGCGGTGAGCAGGTCCGCGACCCGCGCGGCGGCGTCTTCGGCGCGGCTCGCCGTGGCCCAGCCGCGCACGCCGTGGTCGTGCACCCACTCGTCGCCCAGGTAGCCGTGCTCGGTGACCAGTTCGGACGGGCGGAGGTAGCTGTCGGAGACCTCCTGGGTGCAGCGCGGCACCGGGCCCGGCGGCTCGTGCGGGACGGAGGTCCGCCCGGCCACGGTGGACACCAGGAAGCCGGGCCGCCGTTCGAAGATCCGCTCGAAGGTCTCGCCCGGCCGGAGCCAGGTGTGCTCGGCGACCTGCGCCAGGTCGGCGGGGCGGGCTACCACCGGGCCTCCTCTCCGCGCACGAGGCGCAGGACCCGGTCCGGGTCGGCGCCACCGGGCACGTCCAGCTCCAGCGCGGAGCCGTCGTCGAAACCGATCCGCAGGTACTTCCCGCGGCGGTTCTCGCCGTCGTAGCCGAGCCCGCGGAAAGTCCGGTCCACCACGTCGAACCCGGAGATCCGGTCGGTGGCCACGCAACCCCGCTCGACGACTTCCGGGGTCCTCGTCCGCCCCTGGTGGTCGAAGTACCGCCCGCGCGTGTTGTGCGTGGAGCCCAGGGTCCCGGCGAAGTCCTCGGCGAGGCTGTACACCGCGCCCGCGTACGTGCGCACGGCGTCGAAAGCACCGGCGCCGGCGGGATTCTCGGCAACCTCCAGCACGGCGAGCCGTCCTGGTGTCGCGACCACGATGCCCGGATCGCGTCCGGTGATGCCGGTGCCGTCCGTCCCGGTCAGCCGCACCGCGAGCGAATCGACGACGCGGGCCGTGACGATGGCGGACGGTACGGCGCGCTGGTCGGCGTTCTCCTCGGCGTTGAACGAGGACCACGCGCTGAGCCGAGCGGGCATGGCCCCCACCTGGAATGCGGCGCGGGTGAGCAGGTTGCGCTGCTTCTTCCCGTGCTCGGTCAGGCCGCGCACCTCGAACAGCGGTACCCGGAACGGGTCCAGGAACGACCACAGGATCGGCTCGCCCGGTTCGCACCACCACGACCGGGCGCTGAGCACGAGGTGTTCCACGCGGCCACCTTCCTACTGCCGGATCAACAGCGACGAGCCGTCGCTAAAGTGTAGGCGGGCGAACGGCGTCCCAGTGAGGGTGCGCCCGTGCCGCTCGTCGCGGATGCCGCGCAGCGCCCCGATCGGCGCTTCCCACCAGGTGTGGAGCGTCGGCCCGGGCACCAGCGGATCGGCGAGTTTGCGCGGTGTTTCCTCCAGCGCTCCTTCTCCGGGCGGGGCGACGACCGCGATGCGGTGCGAGGTGATGACCAGCCAGCCGTAGCCGTTCGCCGCCGTGAGCATGTCGGCGACCAGGACCGCGTGCTGGCCGGGTGCGTCAGCGATCGCCCATCCGCGCAGGCTCGGGTCGTGCGCCCATTCGTCGCCGACGTGCTGACCGTTGACGACGAGGTCCGACGGGTGACCGAAGCCTTCTTCGCGGGGGCGGGGGTAATCCGGAACGGGATTGAGCGGGGTGTGCGGCAGCGTCGTTCGCCCGCTGACGGTCGAGGCGAACAGCCCGGGGTAGTGCGGAAGGATCCGGCCGAAAGATTCACCGGGGTGCAGCCAGGGGTGCTGCGCGAGGGTCGGCTGGCGCAGGCTGGGTGGCCCGACGCTGGGGCTACCGACACCATCATGAGCCATCCGCATGATGCGTTCGTGGTCGGGATTGTCCGCGACGAGCAGGTCGAGGTGTGAACCATCGGTAAAGGTGATCCGCAGGTAGTCGCCGTTACGGTGCTCGTCCTCGTAGCCGAGTCGGCGGAACTTGCGGGAAACTATCTCGGTCCGTTCGACCTGTTCCGCCGGGACGCTCGCCTTCTCCCGGACTTTCAAGGTGTGGGTCTTTCCGCCGTGATGGAAGTTCCTGCCCTTGGAATTGATGGTGCTGTCCATCGTCCCGGCGTAGTCGTAGAACAACCGGTACACAGGACCGGTGTACTTGGCGATGTTCGCCTCGATGCGCTCTATGATGTCCGGATCGGCGGGGTTCGGTGCTTCCAAGAACGCCAAGCGGTCCGGGGTCGCGATGAGCACGCCCAAGTCCTCACCGGGAGACCGTTCGGCGCCGGTCGCGCACATCCGCACGGCCAAGTCGTCCTTGCTGCGCCCCGTGATCACGGCGCTCGGCCTGCTCCGATAGTCCGCCTGTTCCGACCCTCCGGAGAACGCCGCGCTGACCCGTTTCGGTACGGCTGCGACTTGGAAGGCGGCGCGGACGAGGGAGCTGCGCTTGGGGGTGCCGTGCTCGTTGAGCCCGCGCACCTCGAACAGCGGGACATGGAACGGATCGACGAACGCCCACAGGAACGGTTGGCCGTCGCGGTACAGCCATGCGCGTGCGCTGAGCACGAGGAATTCCACGTCGAGATGCATCGGGTCCCGTTCCGGAGATCAGAGCAGGTGTGTCGCCGCGAAAGCGGAGTCAGCGCGTGGGCGCCACCGTCACGAGAAACCCCGCTCCTGGGTGGCCTGCCGCTCCTCCGGTGTGATCTCACCGTTCAACCGCTGGTCGGCTTCGTTGTACATCTCCTTGGGAATCTGCTTGACGGCATAGCCTTCGGCGGTTTCCATCGCGCCCGCTCCGACGGCCTTGCCGATGGTGTACTCGCCACCGAGTACGGCGCCGAGGCCCTTGCCCGCAAGGTTCGCCGCCAGAGCTTCCTCACCCGTCTTGTGCAGGTCGTTGCGCCCCATGAAGACGTTCTTCGTCTTTGACGTGCCGAATTCGCCTAGCTTGTTGCCGTTCGGGTCGACGATGTCCTCCATCTTGCCCTTGGAGACCATGTTGGCCATGCGCCGCCCCCAAAAGCCGCTTTCGCGCATGCGGCTCAGGATCTCTTCCAGCTTCTTCAGCAGCTTGTAGAGCTTGGCCTGGACCTTGGCGACCTGGGTGGCGATGCGGCCGCCGGTGATGCCGACCGAGGCGGTGGTGGTGGCGCCCGCGGCGCCGACGGAGGCGCCCGCGGTGATCCAGGACGCGGCGAGCGCGGCGAGCCACTGGATGATCAGGCTGATGATCAACTCGGTGATGATGTTGATGAACAGCTCGACGAACATGTCGAAGAGGTCCGCGGCGTTGTCGAGGGCGTCCTTGAGCCCGCGCACGTCCTCGGCCAGCGCCTTGGAGCCGTCACCGAACTCGGTCATCTGCTTGCGGAAGGCGTCGCCGTCGGCGCCGACCCAGCTGGACGCGGTGGCCTCGGCGCGCTGCTTCTCCTGGTCGCCGACCTCGTCGAGCCACTGCGCGACCTGCTCCCAGCCCTTGCCGGTGGCGCGCATCTGCTCGGGGTCGCCGACGGCCTGTTCGGCGATCTCGATCAGCGGGCTCAGCACGATGGAGACCAGGAAACCCAGCCCGTTGTCGAGGAACGCCTGACCCGGGTTCTGCATCAGTTCGAGCTGCTGCTGGCGGGCCGAGATGACCGCGGAGGTCCACTCGGGTGCCGACGAGCCGTCGGCGAGGTTGCCCGCGTTGGTGTTGGCCGCTGCGTCGCGCACGCCGTAGGCCGCGTTGGCGGCGCTGGAACCGCGGGTCAGTGCCTGCTCGGCCCAGTTCTTGGTGGTCGGCCGGTCCGCGTTGAGGTCGGCGAAGGTGCCGGGCCCGTTCGGGGTGGTCATCCGCCCAGCTCCTGTCCGATCTGGTTCAGCGACTCGCTGATTCGCTGCTCGTTGTCCGCGTAGTCCTTGACGGTGTCGTCCAGGGCCTGCTTGGTGCCGGTCAGGAACTCCTTGGCCTTGCCCGACATCTCCTGGCAGCTCTGGAGCGTCTCGAAGTACTTGTCGCTGAACCCGATGGCGTTGCCGATGGGGCCGAAGCACTGGTCGTCCGTGCGTGCCTGTTCGAGGAGCTGTTCGAGCTGCCCGAACTTGTCCGCCAGGCTCTCGCTGCCCGCGCCGTGCGCGGTCAGCGTCTCCGGGTTCATCTGCAGGTTGCCGCCCACATCGGCCTCCGATCAGCGCGGGAACGAACGGGTCTCATCTTCTCCCGACGCAGCTCCCGGCGCGGCGGTTCCGAGCAATTCGCGGGCTCGGTCGTCGTTGTGTCGTGCGGCACACTGAGGTGGTCGACGCGGGAACCTTGTCGACCTCTTGTATCTATGTTGTCGACGACCTAGTGTTCCCGTGAGCCGGAACAGTGCTTCCGCAGAACGGAAACCGGAGGCTGACGATGCAGGCGCTCGATCCCCTCCGCCCCTCGACCTCGTGGTGCGGCGGTTCCGCGACGTCCTCCCGCCCGAGGCCGTGATCACCGACCCGCAGCGGTTGCGCACCTACGAGTGCGACGGGCTGGCCAGCTACCGGGTGGTGCCCGCCGCGGTCGTGCTGCCCGAGACCGCCGAGCAGGTCCGCGGCATCGTCGCGACCTGCGCCGAGCACCAGGTGCCGTTCGTCGCGCGCGGTTCCGGTACCGGCCTGTCCGGCGGCGCCCTCCCGCACGCCGAGGGCGTGCTGGTGGTGACCTCCCGGATGCGCGCCATCCGGGAGATCGACCTGGCCAACGAGCGCGCCGTGGTCGAACCCGGCGTGATCAACCTCGACGTCACCGGGGCCGTCGCCGCCGACGGCTACTACTTCGCGCCCGACCCCTCCAGCCAGCAGGTGTGCTCGGTCGGCGGCAACGTCGCGGAGAACTCCGGGGGCGCGCACTGCCTCAAGTACGGGTTCACCACCAACCACATCCTCGGCCTCGAGGTGGTCACCCCCGACGGGGAGCTGGTGCGGCTCGGCGGCGACGCCCGCGACGCCCCCGGCTACGACCTGCTCGGCGCGTTCATCGGCAGCGAGGGCACCCTCGGCATCGTCACCGGCATCACCGTGCGGCTGATGCGCTCGCCGGAGTCGGTGCGGACGCTGCTCGCCGGGTTCGACTCCACCGACGGGGCCGGGGCCGCGGTCTCGGCGATCATCTCCGCCGGGGTCACCCCCGCCGCCGTCGAGATGATGGACGCGCTGGCCATCGAGGCCGCCGAGCAGGCCGTGGCCTGCGGTTACCCCGAAGGGGCGGGCGCGGTGCTGGTCGTCGAACTCGATGGTCCGGCCGACGAGGTGGAGCACACCTTCGCCGAGGTCGAGCGGCACTGCCGGGAGCACGGCGCCTTCGAAGTCCGGGTCGCCGCCGACGACGCCGAGCGCGCGATGATCTGGAAGGGGCGCAAATCCGCCTTCGCCGCCGTCGGCCGGATCAGCCCCGACTACATCGTGCAGGACGGGGTGATCCCGCGGACCGCGCTGTCCGAGGTCCTGGGCCGGATCGCCCGGCTCTCCGCCGAATCCGGGGTGCGCGTGGCCAACGTCTTCCACGCCGGGGACGGCAACCTGCACCCGCTGGTGCTCTTCGACGGTGCCGAACCGGGTGCCGCCGAACGCGCCGAAGAGGTCTCCGGTGCCATCCTCGACCTGTGCATCGAGCACGGCGGCTCGATCACCGGCGAGCACGGCGTCGGCGCCGACAAGGTCAAGTACATGGGGCGGATGTTCACCCCCGACGACCTCGACACCATGCAGCGGGTGCGCTGCGCCTTCGACCCGGCCGGGATCTGCAACCCCGGCAAGGTCTTCCCGACCCCCAGGCTGTGCGGCGAGGTCCCCGGACCGCGCCGCGGCGTGCACCCCCTCACCGAAGCCGGATTGGCGGACCAGTTCTGATGAGCACCACACGGGACGCCCTGGTCGCCGCGCTCGGCGCCGACCGGGTGCGCGACGCGGGCCCGGACGACGAGGTGGCCGGGGCGCGGCCGCGGTGGGTCGCCTCGGTGGACTCCACCGCGAGCACCGCGCAGGCGATGACCACCGCCGCCGAGCACGGGCTGCGGGTGGTCGCGCGCGGCTCCGGCAGCGCGCTCGACCGCGGCGGACCACCGACCGGCCTCGACCTGCTGCTGGACCTGTCCGCGGTCACCGGCGTCGTCGAGCACGCCGCGGGCGACCTCGTGGTCCGCGTCGCCGCGGGCACCCCGCTGGCCGAGGTGCAGCGCGTGGTCGGCGCCGCCGGGCAGCAGCTCGCCCTCGACGCCCCCGCGCCGACCAGCACCGTCGGCGGCATCATCGCCACCGGTGCCGCCGGCCCGGGCGCGCACCTCTACGGCGGCGTCCGCGACCTGCTCATCGGCATCACCGTCGTGCGCGCCGACGGCACCCCGACCACCTCCGGCGGCAAGGTCGTCAAGAACGTCGCGGGCTACGACCTCGGCAAGCTCTACACCGGGTCGTTCGGCACCCTCGGGGTGATCACCGAAGCCGTGTTCCGGCTGCACCCGCTGGCCGCCGAGCACCGCTGGATCCGCACCCGCACCACCGACCCGGGCGGCGCCACCGCGCTGCTGCGGCGCTCCCAGGCCGTGCCCACCGCCATCGAACTCGACCGGCCCGACCCGCACGGCCCCACCGAGGTCTGCGCGCACCTCGAAGGCGGCTCCGGCGCCACCGACGCCCGGGCCCGCGCGCTGGCCGCCGAACTCGGCCCCGACGCCGAGGTGCTCGACCGCGCCCCCGACTGGTGGGGCGCGCCGCTCCCCGGCACCGCGCTGCGGCTCGGCGCCGCACCCGCCCGGCTGGGGGCCCTGCTCGACGACCTCGCCGCGCTCGCCCCGGAGGCCGCCGTGCGCGGCTCCGCCGGACGCGGCGTGCTGCACGCCGGACTGCCCGGCACCACCGACCTCGCCGCGCGGGTCGGCGCGCTCCGGGACCGCTGCGACTACGTCGTCGTCGAACGCGACCCGCACGCCGACGTCGACCCGTGGGGCCCGATCGCACCCGGCGCGCTCGCCCTGATGCGCCGCACCAAGGACCAGTTCGACCCGGAGCACCGGCTGGCCCCCGGCCGGTTCGTCGGAGGGATCTGACATGACCGACGCCTTCCACGCCGCCAGCAAGGGCGAGCTCATCGACGACTGCGTGCACTGCGGGTTCTGCCTGCCGTCCTGCCCCACCTACGAGTTGTGGGGCGAGGAGATGGACTCGCCGCGCGGGCGGATCCACCTCATGAAGCAAGGGCTCGAAGGCGAACCGCTGACCGACAACGTCGTCGAGCACTACGACGCCTGCCTCGGCTGCATGGCCTGCGTGACCGCCTGCCCCTCCGGCGTCCAGTACGGCGCGCTGATCACCGACACCCGCGCCGAGGTCGAACGCCACCATCGGCGGTCGCGCTGGGAACGGGTGCTGCGCGGCGGCATCTTCGCGCTGTTCCCGCACCCGAAGCGGCTGCGCGCGCTGCGCGGTCCGCTCGCCCTCTACCAGCGGCTCGGGATCGGTCGGCTGCTGCACCGCTCCGGCTTGCTGCGGCGGCTGCCCGCCCAGTTGCAGGTGATGGAATCGCTGGCACCGCCGGTCGGCCGCACCCCACGCCTCGGCCACCGGGTGCCCGCGCGCGGGCCGAAGCGCGCAGTCGTCGGCATGATCACCGGCTGCGTGCAGAGCGCGTTCTTCCCCGACGTCAACGCCGCCACCGCGCGCGTCCTCGCCGCCGAGGGCTGCGACGTCGTCATCCCGCCCGCCCAGGGCTGCTGTGGTGCGCTCAGCGAGCACTCCGGCCGGGAGGAAGAGGCGATCCGGTTCGCCCGTGCCCTGCTCGACACCTTCGACCGCGCCGACGTCGACCACGTCGTGATCAACTCCGCCGGCTGCGGCTCCACCCTCAAGGAGTACCCGCGGCTGCTGCGCGACGATCCCGCCTACCGGGAGAAGGCCGAGCGGTTCTCCGCCAAGGTGCGCGACATCGCCGAGCTGCTCGTCGAACTCGGCCCCGTCGCGCAGCGCCACCCGCTGCCCGTCGAGATCGCCTACCACGACGCCTGCCACCTCGCCCACGGCCAAGGCATCCGGTCCCAGCCGCGGGAGCTGCTGCGCGGCATCCCCGGGCTCGAACTCCGGGAGATCAACCGCGCCGAGCTGTGCTGCGGCTCGGCCGGCGTCTACAACCTGCTGCAACCCGGGCCCGCCCGCGAACTCGGCGACCGCAAGGCCGACAACGTGCTGCGCACCGGCGCCCGGCTGCTCGTCACGGCCAACCCCGGGTGCTCGATGCAGATCCGCACCGCCCTGGAGCGGCGGGAGGAGCGGCTCGCCATGGCCCACACCGTCGAGGTCCTCGACGCCTCCCTCCGCGGCCTCGACGTCTCGGGGTTGCTCGGGCGGGGATGACAGCAGGGGAACTTTCCTGTCACCGGTGACAGCAGGGGAACCTTCCTGTCACCAGGGCGCGGGGGCGCGGGTGCCGGCACGGGGTGGTGGCAGCAGGGGAACTTTCCTCCCACCCGTGACAGGAAGGTTCCCCTGCTGCCACCCGACACACCCACCAGGCCATTGACTGTGACAACGTTGGTGTCACATCCTCGGTGCACACCTGCCGCAACGAGGAGGCACGCCAGCCATGTCCGAGGCGTTCGTCTACGACGCGATCCGCACCCCGCGCGGGCGCGGCAAGAAAACCGGGTCCTTGCACGGGACCAAACCGATCAGCCTGGTCGTCGGCCTCATCGATGAGCTCCGGCGCCGCCATCCCGAACTCGACCCGGAGCTGATCGACGACGTGGTGCTCGGCGTGGTCTCCCCGGTGGGCGACCAGGGCGGCGACATCGCCAAGACCGCGGCGCTGGCCGCCGGACTCCCGGAGACGGTCAGCGGCGTGCAGCTCAACCGGTTCTGCGCTTCGGGCCTGGAGGCGGTGAACACCGCCGCGCAGAAGGTCCGCTCCGGCTGGGAGGACGCGGTCCTGGCCGGGGGCGTGGAGTCCATGTCGCGGGTGCAGATCGGTTCCGACGGCGGGGCGTGGGCGATGGACCCGGAGACGAACCTGGCGACCTCCTTCGTGCCGCAGGGCATCGGCGCCGACCTGATCGCGACGTTGGAGGGCTTCGACCGCGGCACCGTCGACGCCTACGCCGCCGAGTCCCAGTCCCGGGCGGACAAGGCGTGGGCCGACGAGCGCTTCGCCCGGTCGGTCGTCCCGGTGCGCGACCGCACCGGGCGCACCGTGCTGGACCGCGACGAGCACATCCGCGCGGGCACCAGCGCCGAGTCCCTCGGCGGGTTGAAACCGTCGTTCGCGGAGATGGGCGAGGCGGGCGGCTTCGACGCGGTGGCGCTGCAGAAGTACCACTGGGTCGAGCGGATCGACCACGTGCACACGGCGGGCAACTCCTCCGGCATCGTCGACGGCGCCGCGCTGGCCCTGATCGGCAGCGCCGAGCTGGAGGCGCGCACCGGGCTGCGCCCGCGGGCGCGGATCGTCTCCGCCGCGCTCAGCGGCGCCGACCCGACGATCATGCTCACCGGCCCCGGACCCGCGGTGCGCAAGGCGCTGGACAAGGCGGGCATGACGATCGGCCAGATCGACCTGGTCGAGATCAACGAGGCGTTCGCGGCGGTCCCGCTGAAGTTCATGAAGGACTTCGACGTCCCGCACGACCGGGTCAACGTCAACGGCGGCGCGATCGCGATGGGGCACCCGCTGGGCGCCACCGGGGCGATGATCCTCGGCACCCTCATCGACGAATTGGACCGGCGGAACCAGCGCTACGGCCTGGCGACCTTGTGCATCGGCGGCGGCATGGGCATCGCGACCGTCGTCGAACGGATCGGCTGAAGGACGGGACGGACATGAGCGAGCAGAACACCATCCGCTGGGACGCCGACGCCGATGGCATCGTCGTGCTGACCCTGGACGACCCGCAGCAGCAGGCCAACACGATGAACGAGCGCTACCTGCGCTCGATGGACGCGGTGCTGGAGCGGCTGCGCGCCGAGCGGGAGCGGATCACCGGCGTCGTCCTCACCTCGGCCAAGAAGACCTTCTTCGCTGGCGGCGACCTCCGCGAGCTGGTCCGGGCCCGCCCGGAGGGCGCCGAGCAGGTCGCCGGCAGCGTCGGTACCGCCAAGCGCCAGCTCCGCGAGCTGGAGACCCTCGGCGTCCCGGTGGTCGCCGCGCTCGGCGGCACGGCGCTGGGCGGCGGGCTGGAGATCGCGCTGGCCTGCCACCACCGCATCGCCGCCGACCTGCCGGGCACCCGCTTCGGCTTCCCCGAGGTCTCCCTCGGCCTGCTGCCCGGCGGTGGCGGGGTCGTGCGCAGCGTCCGGTTGCTCGGCATCGCCGAGGCGCTGCTGAACCTGCTGCTGCAGGGCCAGCAGGTGCGCCCGGGCAAGGCGCGCGAGCTGGGCATCGTCGATGCCCTGGTGGGCGGTCCGGAAGAGCTGCTGCCCGCCGCGAAGGAGTGGATCAAGGCCAATCCGGACGCGGCCCAGCCCTGGGACCGCCCGAAGCACCGCATCCCCGGCGGCACTCCCGCCGACCCGAAGTTCGCGGCGAACCTCCCGGCGTTCCCGGCCAACCTCCGCAAGCAGCTCAAGGGCGCTCCGCTGCCCGCTCCCCAGCACATCCTGTGCGCGGCGGTCGAAGGGGCCCAGGTGGACTTCGACACCGCGCTGGAGATCGAGGGCCGCTACTTCCTGGACCTGGTGTGCGGGCAGACGTCGAAGAACATGAGCAAGGCGTTCTTCTTCGACCTGCAGCACGTCAACTCCGGTGGCAGCAGGCCCGACGGCGAGCCGGAGAACCCGGCGCGCAAGGTCGCGGTGCTCGGCGGCGGGATGATGGGCGCGGGCATCGCCTACGTGTGCGCCAAGGCGGGCATGGAGGTGGTGCTCAAGGACGTCTCGCTCGCCGCGGCCGGGCAGGGCAAGGCGTACTCGGCGGGCCTGCAGGACAAGGCCATCGCCAAGGGCAGGTCCACCGAGGACAAGCGGGATGCGCTGCTGGCCCGGATCACCCCGACCGACCAGGTGGAGCCGGTGCGCGGGTGCGACCTGGTGATCGAGGCGGTGCCCGAGGACCCGGCGGTCAAGCACCGGGTCTACGCGGAGGTGCAGGACCTGCTCGCCGACGGCGCGCTGATCGCCTCCAACACCTCGACGCTGCCGATCACCGAACTCGCCGAAGGCGTCGCCCGACCGGCGGAGTTCATCGGACTGCACTTCTTCTCACCGGTGGACAAGATGCCGCTTGTCGAGATCATCCGCGGCGAGCGGACCGGCGACCGGGCGCTGGCCACGGCGTTCGACGTGGTGCGCCAGATCGGCAAGACGCCGATCGTGGTCAACGACAGCCGGGGCTTCTTCACCAGCCGGGTGATCGGCACCTTCCTCAACGAAGGGGTGGCGATGCTCGCCGAGGGCGTCCACCCGGCCTCGATCGAGCAGGCCTCGGCCCAGGCCGGCTACCCGGCGCCGGTGCTGCAACTGTTCGACGAGCTGACCCTGACCCTGCCGCGCAAGATCCGCGATGAGACCCGGCGCGCGGTGGAGGCCGCGGGCGGCACCTTCGCCCCGCACCCCGCCGATTCCGTGCTGGACCGGATGGTCGAGGAGTTCGGCCGCGCGGGGCGTTCCAGCGGTGCCGGCTTCTACGAGTACGGCGAGGACGGTGGGCGCACCCGGTTGTGGCCCGACTTGGCGGAGCACTTCAGCACCGGCGACCCGTCCGCTGTGGACATCGCCGAGCTGGCCGAGCGGATGCTGTTCGTCGAGGCGCTGGAAACGGTGAAGTGCTTCGACGAAGGCGTGCTGACCTCGGTGCCGGACGCCAACGTGGGCTCGATCCTCGGGATCGGTTTCCCGCCGTGGACCGGGGGAGTCGTGCAGTACGTCAACGGCTATCCCGGCGGGCTCGCGGGATTCGTGGCGCGCGCCAGGGAACTCGCCGCCCGGCACGGCGAGCGCTTCGAGCCGCCTGCCTCGCTGGTGGCGACCGCGGCGGCGGGCGGGACGCTCGACGCCGGTGAGCCCGACGCCGAGATCGTCGCGGCCACCGCCGCGCCGGCGCGGGACGCGGCGACCACCGCGGCCTGACGAGCGGAGGCGCCGGAACCCGCTGGGCTCCGGCGCCTCCGCCTGCCGACCAGCTCAGTCGACGTGCGCGTGGTCCACGATCGGCGAGTTGTTGCAGTCGGGGACCTGCGGGGAAGCGACCGGCACGATGACCCCGATGAGGGCGGCGACGTTGTTGCCGCAGACGTTGATCGGCACCGCGTTGATGTTGTTGTCGTTCACGGCGTTGATGCCGTCGTTGCCGATGCTGTCGGCGAAAGCGGGGGACGCAACCGCCAGCAGGCTGGCCGCACCCGCGGCGACGCCGGCAATCCGTGCAGTGGTACGCACTGTGTTCTCCTTCGTGGAAGCGATCTTGCGCGCCAGAGTTTGGCCGACGCGCGTTGATCGCGTCGAATTCTTCCGGGCGTTTTCCGGGGATTTCCCACGATGGTGTGAAGTGTCCGTTGTGGACTCCATCGCCCCCCGTCGGGACCATCCGGCGTCCACGGTCCGGAGCTCGTCGAGCGCGGTGCGACCGCGCCTCCGGACGTCTCCGCCGGGCGTGTCCTTCGCGCTTCCATCGGGAGCTGTCGGGAAGGCCTTGAGGAGCTCTCCGTCGAAGTCGCCCGGAGGGGTGACGGTCGTCGATTCCCGGCCGGACTTCAGGCGCCGGTGCCGAGGCTCGGCAGCAGCAGCGACATGAGGTGCTCGGTGGCCTGCCGCGCGGTGACCTCGGGGCGCCGCTCGCGCCACAGGGCCAGCCGCTCGCAGGCGCCGATGATCGACTCGGCGTAGGCCTCCAGCCGCACCTCGTCGAGGTCCGGGCGGGCTCCGCGCAGCAGTTCCGCGGTGAACCCGATCTGCTGCAGCCGGATGGACTCCAGCTCCGAGCTCACCGAGGAAACCGGCACGGCGGCCTCGTTGCGCAGCAGCGCCCACGCCTGGGCGTGGTCGTCGCTGAACCGGAAGAAGGCGAGCAGGCAGTCGTGCAGCAGGTCGTCCGGGCCGTTCGCGCCCGCCGCCGCGGCCGTGGTCGTGTCGAACAGTTCCTGCTTGGCGCGGTGCAGGCACGCCATCAGCAGGCCGTCCTTGGAGCCGAAGTACTCGTAGAGCATGGGCTTGGACAGCCCGACGCGGTGCGCGATGTCGTCCATCGAGGCGGCTTGGTAGCCCTCGTCGGCGAAGACCTGCTCGGCCACCGCGAGGATCTGCCGCTCGCGCTCGGCGCGGGACCGGCGCTTGCGGGGAGACGCGGTGGGGGCGGGGCGAGCGGTCACGACAACACCCTACCGCAGGTAACTTACTCGTAGTAGGCTACTGCGCAGTAGTCCTGATCGCGCCCCCGGCGGAGGAGGTCCGAATGGTGCAGGAGCAGGCTCGGGAGCAGCGGGGCGAACGCGCCTCGGTGGTCATCGTGGGCACCGGGTTCTCCGGGCTGGGGATGGCGATTCGGCTCAAGCAGGCCGGAATCCACGACTTCCTGGTGCTGGAGAAGTCCGACGGCCTCGGCGGGACCTGGCGGGACAACACCTACCCGGGTTGCGCCTGCGACGTCCCCTCGCTGATGTACTCCTTCTCCTTCGAGCAGAACCCGGCCTGGTCGCGGCTGTTCGCCGAGCAGCACGAGATCTCCGACTACCTGCGGTACTGCGCCGACAAGTACCGGATCCACGAGCACATCCGCTACGGCACCGAATTCACCGGCGCCGAGTTCGACGAGGACAGCGCCACCTGGCGGATCAGCACCGCCGACGGCACCGAGTACGTGGCCCGCGCCCTCGTCTCCGGCGTCGGCGCGCTGCACATCCCGAGCTACCCCGAGATCACCGGGCTCGACTCGTTCCAGGGCGAGGTCTTCCACTCCGCGCAGTGGAACCACGACTACGACCTCACCGGCAAGCGGGTCGCCGTGATCGGCACCGGGGCCAGCGCCATCCAGTTCGTGCCGCGGATCGCCGAGCAGGTCGAACGGCTGCACCTGTTCCAGCGCACGCCCCCGTGGATCCAGCCCAAGCCCGACCGCGCCGTGCCCGAGCGGATCCGACGGTGGTTCCGCCGCGTCCCCGGTCTGCAGCGGTTGGCCCGCGCCGGGGTCTACTGGCTGCTCGAAGCGCGGTTCCTCGCCGTGTTCAGCCAGCGGCTGCGCCCGTGGTCCGAGCGGCTGTCCAAGCAGTACCTGCGCTCGGTGGTCAAGGACCCGGAGCTGCGCGCGGCCCTCACCCCCGACTACGCCATCGGGTGCAAGCGCATCCTGCTGTCCAGCGACTACTACCCGGCGCTGAACCGGGACAACGTCGACCTCGTCACCAGCGGCGTCCAGGAGGTCCGGGAACGTTCGGTGGTCACCGGCGACGGCGCGGAGCACCCGGTCGACGCGATCGTCTTCGGCACCGGCTTCCACGTCACCGACGCCTTCGACCACCTCGACATCGTCGGGCGCGAGGGGCGCAAGCTGCAGGACGCCTGGCGCGACGGGATGGAGGCCTACCTCGGCATCACCGTTTCCGGCTTCCCCAACCTGTTCTTCCTGCTCGGGCCCAACACCGGGCTCGGCCACAACTCCGTGGTGTTCATGATCGAATCGCAAATCAACTACGTGCTGAGCTGCCTGCGCCCGATCTGCCGCGACGCCATCGACCACCTCGACGTCCGCCAGCAGGTGCAGGACGACTTCAACCGGGAGATCCAGGGCAAGCTCACCGGGGAGGTGTGGAGCCAGGGCGGTTGCCGGAGCTGGTACCTCGACGAGAACGGCATCAACCGCACCGTCTGGCCCGGCGGCACCTGGCGGTACTGGCTGCGCACCCGCAAGGCCGACCCCGCCGACTACGAGATCGTCGCCCGCGGACGCCGTTGAGCCGTCGCACGGGCGTTCGATAGGGTGGCGCGGTCACTGTCGAGCAATCCGGCGCGACGCCGCCGGTCTCCCTGAGCAGGTGCCGATGTCCAAGGCCCGCGCCCTGTCCTCCGAGGAACTGGGCGACCTCCGCGAGCAGCTGGCCTCCGGTGCGACGCCCGTGGTGTGGTTCACCGCCTCGGCCGTGGGCGTGCCCGAAGGCCGTTCCGGAAAGGTGATCGCCCTCGGTGAACCGGCCGAGGGCGATTTCATCCAGGTCCGGCCCGCCGGCTCCAAGGACGTGCTGTCCTTCTCCGCCGCCGAGGTCACCCTGGTCAAGCCCGCCCGCAAACCCGCCAAACCGCGCAGCCAGGCGCCCGCGGCAACCCCGGTCGACGAGCCGCGCTACGAACCCGTGCCGCCCCCGGAACCGGTCCAGGCCGCCCCGCCCGCCGCCGAGCAGCCCCGCCCGGCGGCCCGCCGCAGCAAACCCCGCCCGCCCGCCGGCGCGTCCGTGGTGCTCACCGCCGATCAGGAAGGGCAGTGGAGCGTCGAGGTCACCACCGGCAAGAAGCGGGTCGTGCGGCCGACCTCCGTGCCCGCCTCCGCCGTCGCGCAGGCCGCCAAGGCGCTGCACGACGACGTCTCCGCCGCCGTCGAACCGATGATCGAAGCCGCCCGCGAGCAGCAGCGCGCCCGCGTCGAGCAGCTCCGCGAAGAACTCGACGCCGCGCAGCAGGCCTTGGCCGAGCTCACGGAGTGACAGCAGGGGAACCTTCCTGTCACCGATGACAGCAGGGGAACCTTCCTCTCACGAGTGGCAGCAGGGGAACCTTCCTGTCACCGATGACAGGAAGGTTCCCCTGCTCGCACCTCACTCGATGTCGGTCGCGGTGCGCAGGACCTGGTCGCCGCGCTGGGTCGGCGGGATCTGGTCGTAGCGGGCCGGGTCGAGGTGGTTCACCTGGCCGCTGGCGACGGACGACAGGATGCCGTCGAGCCCGATGTAGACGGCGCGGGTCAGCATCTCCCGGTGCTGCTCACCGAGGGTCTGGGTCTGGCCGCGCACCTCGAACAGGACCGCGCCGCTGCCGTTGAGCTGGAACGAGCCGAGCCCGGTCCCGGGTAGGTTCACGTCCTGCGGGTACAGCGTGATGTTGCCGAAGTCGGGGTTGCGGTTGGCGGCCGACTGCAGCGCGTTGTACGCGGCGACGTTGAGCTGCTTGGAGTACTCGGGCCGGTAGGTGTCGGCGAACTCGGCGAACGCCGCGCCCTCGGGCGTCGAGGGGTCGGCCACGAACTTGCCGGACAGGCTCAGGGTGACGAACCGGTCGGTGCCGGGCACGGTGTAGCAGGCGCCCTGGTGGTGCAGGTCGACGTAGGTGTCGACGGTGCCGAACTCCGCGCGCAGCGCGCGGTACACGTCGCGCACGGTGCGGGTCTCGGGACTCAGATACCAGCCGGGCCGGTCGCTGGCGCCGGGGAAGTCGGCGCGCTGCGGCCGGTAGTCGAGATCGGGGTGGTAGTCGCGGTTGATGTCGAAACCGGGCCGCTGCGAGTAGTCGTCGCCCTGCCGGGAGCCGGTGTAGTAGTTCCAGGGCTCCGGGGCGCCCCGGAGCTGCGGGAATTCCTGCTGGACCTGCTCCCAGGTCAGGTCGTTGCCGCGTCGGTCCAGCTCCCCGGCATCGGGGTTGATCTTCGGCATCGCGACGACGGTGAGCTCCGAGCGGATCTGCCGCGCCTTGGCGCTCTCGGAGGTGCCGAGGAATTCGAGGACGTCCATCGCGGCGTCCGGGCCGGTCTTCTCGTTGCCGTGGATCTCGGCGGTGATCAGCACCACCTTGGGTCCGGTGCCCACGCGCGCGGACATGATCTCGCGCCCGCGGTGGGACCGGCCGACCTCGCGGACCGACACCCGGCCGTCGCTGATCCGCTCGATCCGGTCGAGCTCGACGAGCATCTCGTCGTGGCTGGTGAATTCGGTGACCGAGTTCTCGCGCGGTTCCTCGCTGCACGGCGGGGGTGCGGCGGGAGCCGGTGAGCTGGTGGCCGCGGCGGGGGTGACCGCGCAGCCGAGGACGGCGGTTGCCAGGGCCCAGGCTTGCCAGCGTCGCATCTGCAACTCCTCGTTGTCCGATTCGTGCGCCCCAGCCAAACCGATCTTCCGGAGCCCCACAATCGGCCAGCAGGTGAACCTTGGTCAGGCTGTATGAAGGACGGGTGGGTTCCGAAACTGCTCCGCCGCTGTGGCGCCACCGGTCTTTCCTGCTGCTGCTGATCGCGACGTTCGGCGGCTTCGCCGGTTACGTGCTGCTGCTGCCGGTGGTGCCGCTGTGGGCGGTCCTCGGGGCGCGGGCGAGATCGCGGCCGGGGCGATGAACGCGGTGTTCATGCTGGTCACAGTGCTGGTGCAGCTCGGGATGCCATGGCTGCTGAGGCGGATCGACCACCGCGTCGCGCTCGGCCTCGGCACCGCGCTGATCGGTGCCCCGACCCCGCTGTACGCGCTGTCCGGCGAGCTGTGGCTGCTGCTGGGCGTGTCCGGGCTGCGCGGCATCGGTTTCGGCCTGCTCACCGTGGCGGGCAGCGCGATGGTCGCGGAGCTGTTCCCGCCGCAGCGGCGCGGTCGGGCGGCCGGTGCCTACGGGCTCGCCGTCGGGCTGCCGAACTTCGTGCTGCTACCGGTCGGGGTGTGGTTCGCCCAGACGATCGGGTTCGCGCCGCTGTTCTGGATCGCCGGGGTGGCGCCGCTGCTGGCCACCGCCGCCGTGCTCGGCATCGCCCCGGTGCGGGCCCGCCGGACGTCCGGGCGCCGTGCGTTCCCGGTGGTGCTGCTGCCGTCGTGGCTGGTGATGACGGCCTCGTCGATCGCAGCGGGCGGTCTGCTGGCGTTCCTGCCGCTGGCGGTCGGCGCGGTGTCCCCGCTGGCGCTCATGGCCTTCGGCGGCTGCTCGCTGCTCGGCCGGTTCGCCGCGGGGCAGTGGGCGGACCGCCGCGGCGCGGCCGCCGCGCTGACCCCGGCGCTGTGCTGCACCGGAGCGGGGGCGCTGCTGCTGAGCGTCGCGTCGTGGGGACCGGAGGCGCTGGCGGTGCTGGGGGCCGCCGCCTTCGGGCTGGGCTTCGGCGCGGTGCAGAACTCCACGCTGGTGATGATGTTCGAACGGGCCGCGTCCGGACCGGCCAGCACCGCGTGGAACATCGCCTTCGACGCGGGCAACGGGCTGGGCTCGGTCGGGTTCGGCCTGTTCATCACCTGGTCCGGCTATCCGGGGGCATTCGCCGCGGCCGCCGTCCTGGTGCTGCTGTGCACGCCGTTGGCGCTGGGGTCCGCCCGCCGGCCGGTACCGGACGGATCGGACGCACCCGAGCGGACCCGCGAGGGCACCACCTAGACTCGGGAACGTGAAACGCAGTCTGCTGACCCCGCGCTGGCTGCTCCTGCACGCGCTGTTCGTCGTGGCTTTCATCGCGACGTGCTTCCTCGCGGTGTGGCAGTGGGAGCGCGCGCACGACGCGGGCGGCAGCTTCCAGAACCTCGGCTACGCGCTGCAGTGGCCGCTGTTCGGGGTGTTCACCCTCTTCCTGTGGGTCCGCATGGCGCGGATGACGCTGCACGACGAGGCCGAGGCCACCTCGGGGCAGGCCGAGGACACCGCCGGGCAGGAACCGGCCGAGGAGCCGGAACGGGCGGCGGCCCGGGCCGGGCGCCCGCGGCCGCTGGTGCCGCCGCAGGCCCCGTCGGTCGATCCCGACGAGGATCCGGAGCTCGCCGCCTACAACCGGTACCTCGCCGAGCTCAACGAGGCCGAAGGCCGTTAGTGGAAGGTGATCCCGCCGGAGACGTCGCGGGCGTTGATCACCTTCTCGGCGTTGCCGTTGAGCACGTTGACCACCGAGCCGTCCCCGGCCGTGATCGTGTCGCCCTCGCGGATCACCCGCACGAGCTCGGCGCCCTCGGTGTTGAGCTGCTCGGCGAACTCCGCGTCGGCTCCGGCCGCGCGGTCCAGCCGCTCTGCCAACGCGGTGATCTGCGGCTGTTCCGCCTCGGGTTCCTCGGCGGCCTCGAGCGCGGCCAGCATCTCGGGATCGTCGTCGGACTTGCGCCGCACCAGGGTCCGCACCTTCTTCAACGCGGCGGCTCCCGCCGTGCCGAGAGCGGTCGCGACCTGGCCGGCGAGTGCGGCGGCCAGCGCATCGAAGAACGGGTCGGTCATCTCTCCTCCGCAGTGATCGGCGATGGCCACCAAGTGTAGTGATCCCGCTGCCCGCGGTCGGCGTTCTCGGCCCGGTTGGGCCGATCGGCTCACGATCGCCGGGGACGGGCGGTGTGATATCAACGAACTGGACAGCGATGCGCCCCCGCAGGCGTGATCGGTCGGCGGACGGGGTGGTCGCCGCGAGCCGCGGGGTTGAGGTCGGATCACGTGAATCGTTGACGATTGGGGCAGGCGTGCGCAGCGGCGTGCTGTTGAAGATGTTCGGGCTGTGCGTCTTGGCCGGCGTGCTCGTGGCGTGCTTGATGCTGCCCGCGGCGACCGGGGCCGGCGCGATGGTCAACCAGACCACCGACGCCATGTCCAGGATGTCCAGCTCCCTGGCCAAGCGGGAGATGCCGCAGGTCTCCACGGTGACCGACCGGGCGGGCGAACCGATCGCCTACTTCTTCGACCACTACCGCGTCGAGACCCCGCCGGGGCAGATCTCCGAGACCATGAAGGCGGCGATCACCGCCGTCGAGGACAAGCGGTTCTGGGACCACGGCGGGGTCGACTGGCACGGCACCATGCGCGCCCTGGCCACCAACATCACCACAGGTGAGACCGCCCAGGGCGCGTCCACGCTCACCCAGCAGTACGTGAAGAACTACCTCGTCCACGTGGCGAACCGGAACGACCCGGTCGAAGCGGAGAAGGCGCAGGAGACGACCATCGCGCGCAAGCTGCGCGAGGCCAAGATCGCCGTCGAGCTCGAACGGACCATGACCAAGGAGGAGATCCTCACCGGATACCTCAACGTGGTGCCGTTCGGGAACCAGACCTTCGGCGTCGGCGCCGCCGCCCAGACCTACTTCGGCACCACGCCGGACAAGCTCACCGTCGCCCAGTCGGCGCTGCTCGCCGCGATCGTCAACGCCCCCGGCTCGCTGAACCCCAACAGCAACCCCGAGGACGCGATCCAGCGGCGCAACCTGGTGATCGACCTGATGACCGATCCCACCAACGCCCTCAACATCACCGAGGAAGCCGCCGAAGCCGCCAAGCAGGAACCGCTCGGCGTGCTCACCCCCCTAGGCCGGCCGCCGAACGGCTGCGTCGGACTCGGCGACGGCATGACCGACGGCTTCTTCTGCCGCTACGTCTCCGACTACCTCGAACGCGTCGGCATCGACGAGGAAGAACTGCGCACCGGCGGCTACACCATCCGCACCACCCTCGACCGCAAGGCCTCGGACGCCGCCAAGCAGGCCGCGCAGCAGCAGGTGCCGACCCAGACCGACGGCATCGCCAACGTGATGGCCGCCGTCGAGCCGGGTCAGGACAAGCACAAGGTGCGCGCCCTGGTCGCGAACCGGGACTTCGGCAACGACGCCTCGAAGGGCCAACGCGCCTACGACATCGTCAGCGGTGTGCAGAAGTTCGGTGCGGGCTCGGTGTTCAAGACCTTCACCGCGGCCGCCGCGATCGAACAGGGGATGAGCATCCACGACATCGTCCAGGTGCCTCCCACCTACACCTCGCACGCGTACAAGAACAACGGCGCGCCCTACACCGTCGGCAACGCCGAGGGTTCCCAACCCGGGCCCCGAACGCTCCAGGAAGCCCTCGCCACCTCGCCCAACACCGCCTTCGTCGCCCTGCAGGAACGCGTCGGCCTGGACAACGTGGTGAACATGGCCAGCAAGCTCGGGCTGCGGCAGACGCTCAACGGGGTCGACCGCAGCGGTGATCCGATCGACCAGGACGACCCGGAATCCACCTCGCTCGGCGAGTACGTCAAGAACAACAAGATCGGCGCCTTCACCCTCGGCTACTCGCCGGTGAGCGTGCTCGAACTGTCCAACGTCGCGGCCACCATCATGAGCCAGGGCATGTACTGCCCGCCCACGCCGCTGGAGGAGATCCGGGACCGCCACGGCAACCCCGTCGACGTCAACGAGGCGCCCTGCGAGCAGGTCGTCGCCCCGCACGTCGCCAACGCGCTGGCCGTCGGCCTCAGCCGCGACCACGAGCCCGGGGGCACCGCCCACGCCGCGGCCGCCGCCGCCGGCTGGAACCGCCCCATGATGGGCAAGACCGGGACCACCCAGGCCCACCAGTCCGCGGCGTTCCTCGCCGCCACGCCGCAGCTCGCGGGCGCGGTGCTCACCTACGCCGACGGCAACCGGCCGGAGGGCATCTGCGACGGCGGTGGTGAGGCACCGCCGTACCTGTGCGGGTCCAACGGCAACATCTACGGCGGCAAGGTGCCCGCGCGCACCTGGTTCGACGCCATGAAGGTGATCCACGAAGGATGGCCGACCGCCCCGCTGCCCCCGGCGTGAGCCCCCTGCGGGTGGGGTGACAGCAGGGGAACTTTCCTCTCACCCGACGGGCCGGTGCTCCGCGGAGCACCGGCCCGTTCTCGTGTCCGCCCGCGCTGCGGGTGGCAGCAGGGGAACCTTCCTGCCACAGGTGACAGCAGGGGAACTTTCCTGCCACGACCGGCGGTGAGCGGCAGGGCTGAGTGCCCCGGCGGTAGAGCGTGGCAGCAGGGGAACCTTTCTGTCACGGGTGACAGCAGGGGAACCTTCCTCTCACCCGCGACAGGTGCCCCGCCTAACGTCGACTGCGCCGACGAACCCCCTGCGAAATGCCCGATCCATCCGTGTCCAGCCGGACCGGGAGCTTGTTGACCATCGTCAGCACGAGGATGAGCAGGCCCAGCACGATCCACCCGCTCCAGCCGAGCAACCCCTCGGAGATCCCGGTGATCGGGTGGCCCGCGGCGCCGAAGACGATCGGCAGGGCCGCCGAGGCGTTGACGAATCCGTGCGCGATGGCCGCGGGCCACACGCTCTCGGAAGCCAACCGGAGCCAGCCGAGCAGCACCCCGAGCAACGTGCAGTAGCCGACCATCATCAGCACCGCCGCCACGACCGGCGCGGTCGGGTAGTTGTAGCCGAGCACGAGCAGCGGCGTGTGCCACAGCCCCCACAGCACCCCGGTGGTCACGAACATGCCCGGCTGGCCGAGCGGCAACAACGCGCGCGACAGGTATCCGCGCCAGCCCCACTCCGTGCCGAACGCGGGGATGACGTTGAGCCACCCGAACAGGAACAGCTTGCCGATCTCGGCCATCGCCAACGAGCCCGGGGAAGTGGTCTCGGCTTCCCCGACGACCACCTGCTGCTGGGCGAGGCCGGAGAAGCCGGTCCAGTCGGCTTGGTACACGCCGAGCAGGCTGCCGACCAGCAACGCCAGCACCATCGCCACCGGAGCGCCCAGCCATGCCAGCACGCCGTAGCGCCACCACCGCCGGACCCCACCGTCGTTGGTCACACCTTCGTACCGCAGCGGTCGAGGGCGCGGGCTGATCCACTTGTCCACCACGTAGGCGGCGACCGCGGGCATGAACATCATGAGCACCAGCACCGCCGGTGACCACACCCACGTGAGGCCCTGACCGGTCAACCACAACGGCAAGGTCAGCAGCCAGGCGGGGGCGTAGGCGATGGCGACGAAGCTCACGACGCCGCGGACGTCGACCCTGTCCTGATCTGTGCGCACGGCGGCATTTTGCCAACCGATGCTGAGCGTGCGCTGAGCGTCACCGTGAAAGCATGAGGCCATGTCGACAAGCCTGTTGCCCTCCACGCAGCGCGCTCTGCTCCGCCGATTGGCCGTGGAGCAGAGCGAGAATCGGATCCCGTCGCTGATCGCCGGTTTGGTCCGCGACGGCGAAACGCTCTGGGTGGACAGCCGCGGTGCGGTCGGCGGGATGCGACCCACCACCGACACCCAGTACCGGATCGGCTCGATCACCAAGAGCTTCGTGGGGGTGCTGGTGATGCGGCTGCGCGACGAGGGCCGACTCGACCTCGCGGACCGGCTCGACGAGCACGTTCCCGGCACCGCGGTCGGCAACCGCAGCATCGGGGAGCTCCTGGCGCACTCCAGTGGCTTGAGCGCGGAGCCCGCGGGCCCGTGGTGGGAGCGCGCGCCGGGACGCCCGGCTGAGGAGTTCCTCGCCGAGATCGACCAGGACGCGGTCCGGCCCGCCCCTCGGCACACGTTCCACTACTCCAACACGGGCTTCGGCGTCCTCGGCGAGCTCGTCGCCCGGCATCGCGGTCGCCCCTGGTACGAGGTGCTGCAGGCCGAGGTCCTCGACCCGCTGGACCTCAACCGGACCACCATCGGACCGGTCGCTCCGCACGCCGACGGCTACGCCGTGCACCCGTGGGCCGACGTGGTGCTGCCCGAACCAGCCGAGGACGCGGTCGCGATGGCACCAGCCGGCCAGCTCTGGTCGACCTTCGACGACCTCGTGCGCTGGACGAAGTTCGTCGGCGGAGACACGGGGGAGGTGCTGCACCCCGACACCGTCGCCGAGATGCGCGCCCCGGGCGCTGTCGACGACGGCGCGGTGTGGCGGGCCGGTTACGGGCTGGGTTTCCAGCTCGTGCGGCACGGCGGGCGGCGGCTGGCCGGGCACACCGGGTCGATGCCCGGGTTCCTCGCGACGGTGTGGTCCGACCCGGCGGAGCAGTCCGGCGTGATCTTCATGGCCAACACCACCGCGGGCGTCGGGCCCTTGGCCACCGACCTGCTCGACCTGCTCGAAGAGCACGAGCCGCGGATCCCGGCGGAGTGGGAGCCGAGCCCGGACGTCGATCTCGCGCTGCTCGACCTCACCGGCCAGTGGTACTGGGGCCCGAGCGCCTACGTGCTGCGGGTGCAGCCCGATGGCCTGCTCGACCTCCGGCCCATGCAGGGGCGCGGGCGCGCGTCGCGGTTCCGCGCCAACCCGGACGGCACCTGGACCGGGCTGGACGGCTACTACTCCGGTGAGACGTTGCGCGTCGGGCGCGACGCCGCGGGCGTGGCCACGCACCTGGACCTCAACACGTTCATCTTCACCCGCACGCCCTACGACCCCCAGGCGCCCGTCCCCGGCGGCGTGAGCCCCTGGCGCCCGGCATCGTGAGGTGCGAGCAGGGGAACCTTCCTGTCACCGGTGACAGGAAGGTTCCCCTGCTGCCACCCGCCACCGAACCCCGGAGGAGGCCGGAGGCATGGTCGACGACCTGCGCGTGAACCACCGCTGGACGATCCCCGGCAACGAACTCTCCGAACGCTTCTCGCGTTCGTCGGGGCCGGGCGGCCAAGGTGTCAACACCACCGACTCCCGCGTCGAACTGTCCTTCGACCTCGCCCGCACCGAGGCGCTGCCGGAATCGCTCCGACAACGTGCCCTGCAGCGGCTCCACCACCGGCTCATCGACGGCGTCCTCACGCTCGCCGCCTCGCAACAACGGGCCCAGCTCGCGAACCGCCAGGAGGCACGGGACCGCATGGCGGCGCTGCTCCGCGACGCCGTCGCGGCCCCACCGCCGAAGCGACGGCGCACCAAACCCACCAGGGGATCCCAGCAGCGCCGACTCGACGCGAAGAAGCGGCGCTCCGAGATCAAACGCCGCCGCCGCGACCCGGGTGACGGCTGAGCACGCGAAATCCCGCAGCGCGATTAGCCTCGGAAGAGGTGTCGAACAGGAAGGACCACGGCATGCGGACGGCGTGGGTGTTGCCCGGTGGATCGACCTTCGGCGCGATCCAGGCAGGCCTCGTGGGGGCGTTGTTCGAAGCGGGGATCGAACCGGACGTGCTGGTCGGAACGTCGGTCGGTTCGCTCAACGCGGCGTGGTTGGCGGGTGATCCGTCCCACGGCGGTGCCGCGTCGCTGCGCTCGGTCTGGCTGTCGATGCGGCGCAACCACGTCTTCCCGATCCAGCCGTCCCGGATCCTGGCGGGCAAGCTCGGCCTGTCCAACCACGTGATGAGCAACCACGGTCTGGCGAAGTGGCTGCACGGGAAGCTGCCGTTCCGGCGGCTCGACGAAGCCAGGGTCCCGCTGACCGTCGCCACCACCGATCTGGATACCGGGGACCCGGTGTACTTCGACAGCGGCCCGGCCCTGCCGCCGCTGGTCGCGTCCTGCTCGATCCCGGGCATGTTCCCACCGGTGCGCATCGGGCAGCGCTGGCTCGTCGACGGTGGTCCCGCGGCGTTCATGCCGGTCAGCCGCGCAGTGGAGCAGGGGGCCGAGCGGGTGTTCGTGCTGCCGTGCGGAGGCACCGAACCGTTCGAGGCACCGAAGCCCCGGCGGGGCATCGGCGCCATCGCCACCTGGCCGACACCGGCGACTCCGCCGCGCTCGGTCGGCGGGGTCAACGGGGCGGCGCTCGGTGCCGCGATGGCGGCCAACGCACGGCTCGACCTCCAGCTCAACGCCCAGCGCTGCGAGCTCTACGTCCTCCCGGCGCCCTCGGTGATCGGCCTCTCGCCTTACACCTTCGAGCACGCCGCCGCGCTGATCGACGCTTCGTTCGAGATCGCCCGGGCGTGGTTGCCGGGGGCTCGTCCAGTGCCGACCGGGCCCGTTGACATCGGTGGCCGCCCCGACCCGAGCGGCGAATTCGGAGTGGAGGCCGCCGCGCGCTGAACGCTCACCCACGCCCCGGGGCGGCCACCTCTTCGACGGCGAGCCGCTCCGGCGGGGTGTCCGCCGGGCGCCAGAAGGTCACAGCGACGTTGACGGCGACGTTCACCACGAGGCCGAGCAGCCCCGCGTTGATCCCGTACCACGGATCATTGCCGGTCAGCACCAACGCCGCGACGACCACCACACCGCTGGCCAGCCCGGCTGCTGCCGCCGAGGTCGACATCCGCTTCCACAGCAGGCTCAGCAGCACGACCGGGAGCAACTGGGCCAAGCCCTGGTAGGACAGCACCGAGAGCTGCACCAGCGTGCTCGGCGAGATGAAGGTGAACAGCAGCGCCACCAAGCCCACCAAGAAGGTCACGAGCTGCGACAACTGCTTCTGCCGGGGAGCGGTGCGCGGGTGCGCCCCCAGGATCGATCGTCCCCACATCGTGCCGATGACCAGCATGAACACCGCCATCGGCACGATCGACGAGAGCGCTCCCGCCACGCCGACCAGACCGACCAGCCAGGCGGGCATGGAGTCGACCACCAGCTCGAACATCGCGAGGTTCGAATTCGTCAGGCCCGGCACCACGAAGATCGCCGCGAGTCCGAGCAGGATCGGGACGAACAGCAACACCTGGTAGAACGGCATGATCAAGGCGTTGCGGCGCAGCACCCCCGGGCTCCGGGCACCGAGATAGCCCGCCACCGTCGTCGGGAAGATCGTGTAGACCACCCCGTTGAGCAGCCCGGTGGTGGCGAACCACATCAGACCCAGCGACTCGTCGCCCTGGCCGGGCAGCACGAGCCATTCGGGGCGCTCGGTGACGAGCCGGTCCAGCATCGGCCCCAGGCCGCCGAAGTAGTGCACCGGGACGTAGACGAAGACGATCAGCAGCGTGATGATGACCAAGCTGTCCTTCAGGATCGAGACCCACGCGCTGCCGCGCAGGCCCGACAGGATGATGAAGGCCTCCGTCACCACGAACGCGATGAGGTAGCCCACGCCCAGGCTGATCGTGCCGTAGCTGATCGTGGAAACCACGACGCCCATCCCGGTGATCTGCAACTGGATGTACGGCAGGAGGAACACCGTGGTCAGCACGGCCACCACCGCGCCGAGCAGTGGGGAATCGAAGCGGTGCGAGGTGATGTCGGTGATGTTGTGCAGGTGGTTGCGGTGGGCGTAGTGCCACAGGATCGGTCCGACCAGGTAGCCGACCGCGAACCCGATCGCGAGGTAGGCGATCAGGTAGAACACCGGCATCCCGTAGTCGTACGACCAGCCGGCGGCGCCGAGGTAGCTGAAGCTCGTGTACGTCTCCCCGGCCATCAGCACGAAGATCAGCACGATGCCCAAGCTCCGGCCGCCGACCGACCACTCGGCGAGGTTCGCCCGGTCCCGGCCGCGCAGCGACAGCAGTCCCAGCGCCACCGCGGCGAGCAGGAAGGCGGCGAGGATGCCGACCGAGATCGCTGCGTCGGTGTTCATTCCGCATCACCCTTCGCGCGTTCGCGGTCGGCGATCCACAGGGGATCCTTGCGCGCGGCCAGCCAGATGAACCCGGGCGTGAGCAGCGTCGCGAGCAGCGTCCAGAACATGAAGAACGGCAGCCCGAGGATGACCGGTTCGATGCGGTTGTACAGCGGCAGCGCCACGACGTAGAGCACCACCGGGCCCAGCAGCCACCACAACGACCTGCGATTTCGGAACACGTCACCCCTCCCGCTCCGGGTTGGCAGCAGGGGAACCTTCCTCTCACCGCTGACAGGAAGGTTCCCCTGCTGCCAAACGCCCCAGTCTCCTGCACCCCCGCCGATCGCTCAGACCCGGTCGCCCTTCGACCACACCAGACGGCCACCGACCCACGTCTGCCGGACATCGATGTCGGCCAGCCGGTGAGCATCGACGGCCAGCGGATCGTCGTCGAGCACGACGAAATCGGCGAGGCAACCCGGCGAGAGCCGTCCCTTGATGTCGGCTTCGCCGGAAGCCTGCGCCGATCCGGTGGTGTAGAGCCCCAGAGCTTCGACCGCCGTGATCCGCTGCGCGGCACCGAGGACCTGCCCGGTCGTCCGGCCCGAGGTCGACTCCCTCGTCACGGTGCTCCTGAGCGCGGTCAACGGCTCGAACGGTCCGCACGGGTAGTCGCTGGACCCAGCCACCGCGATGCCGGCGTCGAGCAAGCTGCGGTGCGCGAACATGCGACCCAGTCGCTGCTCGCCGTAGTAGTCGAGCAGCTTGTCCCCGTGGAAGGCGACGTAGCTGCCGAAAGGCACCGCGATGGCGTCCAACGCCCGCATCCGGCGGAGGATCTCGTCGTCGATCACGCTGCAGTGCTCGATCCGGTGCGCCGTGCGGTGCTCCGGATGTGCTTCGCGCGCCTTCTCCAGCGCGTCCAGCACGAGCTTGATCGCGCGATCGCCGTTGGCGTGGATCGCCAGGCGACTGCCCGCCGCGTGCACCGCGCGCGCGAGATCGTCGAGCTCCGCGCTGGTCAGCGTCTGGATCCCGTGGTCCTGCGTTCCTTCGAACGGTTCCTCGACGAGGCAGGTCCCGCCGGCGACGGCACCGTCCGCGAACGCCTTGATGCCACCGATGCGCAGCCAGTGATCGCCGTACCCGGTGCGCAGGCCGATCGCGTGAAGGGAATCCACGTGCGGGTAGGTCAGCAGCGCGTTGACCCGCACCGTCAGCTCACCGCGGTCGCGGGCCGACTGCAGCAGTGCGAGCTCCGAGGGCCCGACCATGGCATCGCCGACGCTGGTGATGCCGACGGCGTTGAGCGTGCGCATGACGGCGCCGAGTTGCTCACGCCCCGTGCCGATGTCCAGAGGGGGTACGACCGGTTCCGCGCGGGACAGCGACGGGTATGCCACGTCGAACAACGCCTGCTCGTGGACCACACCGGTCAGGCGGCCCGCGGCGTCGCGCGTGAGTTCGCCACCAGGTGGGGGCTCGCTGCTGTCGGACAGTCCTGCGGCCGCCAAGCCGGCCGAATTGAGCACACCCCAGTGCGCACCGATGTTGATGACCAGGATCGGTGCGGTGCCGCTCACCTCGTCGAGGTCCGCTCGGGTCAACGGAACCCCGCCGGTGGACCTGCCGTGGTCGTAACGGGTGCCGATGACCCAGCACCCAGCGTCGACCTCGTCGGCACGCTCGCGCAGCGCCGACAAAAGCTCAGCCCGGGAGCGCGCACCGGAGAGGTCCGCACCGCGCCGGTTCGCCGCGGTCATCGTCGGGTGCTGGTGGGCGTCGTTGAACCCGGGCACGATCGTCGCGGCACCGAAGTCGACCAGTTCCGCTTCCGGGAACCGTTCGCGCGCGTCCGCGAGTTCGCCGGTCGCGACGACGCGATCGCCGACGATCGTCAAGGCGGGTTCGGCCGCGGCCAGGCGCACACCGCCTCGTTCCATCGTCACGATTGAGCTCGCGGTGACCAGGGTCGGTCGTGGTGCGCTCGTCACAGCACCTCCCAGCGTTGGCCGTTCTGGGCATCGTGCCTCGCTGACGCAGCGAAGACCAGACCTCCGGCTCAGCCCGCCCGCGCTCGGCCGCCCGTGGAGCCGGGGCCGTAGGCCACCACGTCCGGGCGTGCTCGTGCGGCGGCGGAACCGTGCGCTCGACGGATCTCCTCCAGCACCGCTTCCGGTTCCGCGCGAAGTCGTCTCGGCAGCACCTGCACCGACGACACCCCGTGCGTGCTGTACCGGTTGTTGCGCCGCAACGTCCTCGCGTAGTCGCTCTTGGAGAAGTGGAATTGCACTGAATCGATCTCCACGGCCAAGCCCACATCGTCGAACCACGCGTCCGGGCAGGCGATGAACTCACCGGTACCGCTGAACAGGCGGATGTTCCATTGCGGTTCGGGAAGGCCCGAACGCTGCAGCAGTTCGTGCGCACGGAACTCCGGCAGCGATCGGATGTCCGCGGTGATGGACCGCAGCACCTTGCGCGGCATTCGAGTCCCGCGGCGGCACCCGCGCTCCATCTCCTCGGCCAGCCGGTCCGGGTGGCAGCTCCGGGTGTGTTGGACCGCTTCCACGATGAGTTCCTCGGTCACCGCCCGCGGCTGCCAGGTCCGTGCCGCGTCCATCACGGCGCGTGTCAACGGGGCGACCGGGGTCGTTTCGACGATCACTGGATCTGGGAGCCGTTTGGTGCGTTCGAACCGGAATCCGGGGTAGTTCTGCAACTTCTTGCCGTGCGGGACCAGCACGTGCACGTCGGCGTCATCCGGCGGCATCTTCAAGCCGTGGAGCTTCGCCGCGCGAAATCCCGTGATCAGGGCCTGGGGGCCGGCGCGTAGCAGTGCTGCCTGCATCAGGTCGTCGGCCGTCGGTGGCCCTGACTCGACGAGCACGATCCCGGGCAGTAAGCGCGTCCAAGGCCCACCCGGCTGCGCCCGGCGGTACGACGTGCTTTGCGAGACCCCGAGCTGCTCGAGTTCGGTGACGCGGAAGACCCGGCGGCTGGCGACGGCGGCGATCAACGCCGTGCGGTGCGTATCCATGCCAGAAATTTGGCACGGGACGCCCTGGGAGGGCGTTCCAACATTCGTCGGCGAGTTCGACAGCGTGTCGGTCCTTCGCGTGGACAGACGGTGCGAGCAGGGGAATCTCGATCTCGCTCCCACCGGTGGGAGGAAAGTTCCCATGCTGACACGACATTCCACCGAGACGTGTTCTCGCCGGTGAGGTGACAGCAGGGCCACTTTCCTCTCACCGCTGACAGGAAGGTTCCCCTGCTGCCACTACGCCGTGCGCCGGACCCACCACTGCATGGCGTACTCGACCAGCTTGATCAGCGTTTCCTTCGTCGAATCGCGGTCGCGGGCATCGCACGTCACGATCGGTACGTCCGGGGAGATGGCGACGGCCTCCCGGATCTCCTCCACGCGGTGCAGCAGGGTGTTGTCGAAACAATTCACCCCGACGATGTACGGCAGTTTGCGGTCCTCGAAGAAGTCGATGGCCGAGAAGCAGTCCGCGAGCCTGCGGGTGTCGACGAGCACCACGGCCCCGATCGCCCCGCGCACGAGGTCGTCCCACATGAACCAGAAGCGCTGCTGGCCGGGGGTGCCGAAGAGGTAGAGGATCAGGTCGGAGTCCAAGGACAACCGACCGAAGTCCATCGCAACGGTGGTGGTGTTCTTGTACGGCGTGGCGTTGAGGTCGTCGATGCCGTGGCTGGCCTCGGTCATCACGGCTTCCGTGGTCAGCGGCACGATCTCCGAAACCGAACCGACGAACGTGGTCTTGCCGACGCCGAACCCACCCGCGACGACGATCTTCGCCGACGCAGTGGTCGCGGGAACGGCGGGCAGGTCCGTCCGGGATCGCGTGTCAGGTGTCATATCCGTGCACCTTCAGTGGTCGAGTCGAAGTGGTGGCAACGTTGCGGTTCACAGGCGGCGGAGGCCGCTGAGCACCCGCTCCATTAGCAGCAGGTGCGAGGTGGAGTCGGATTCGCTGGCGGTGTCGTGCACCGTGATCAAGCCGAGGTCCGCCAGATCGCCGACCAGCACCCGCGCCACGCCCAGCGGTACGCAGAGCATCGCCGACACCTCCGCGAGGGATTTCGGGTGCGTGCACAGCTCAGCGATCGCATGGTGCTCTGTCCGCTGCAGTCGGGACTGCTGGCCGAGTTCACTGGTGGAGACCAGGGTTTCCAGCTCCAGGCGCTGGTTGGACCGGGTGCGGCCACCGGTCCAGGCGTAGGGCCTGATCGAGGTGGACTTGATCTCCTCTTGCCCGTTGTCGGTACGGGGAGACGGCTCGTCCTCCGGCCACGAGGCCTCCGGTTCGGAGGGCTGCTGGCTGGTTTCCTCGTCAGGAGGGGAACCATCCTTGCGCTTGCGTCGGCGCCGACGGCCGCTGTCGAGCGTGAACCGGTTGAAGACCTCCGCCACGGCGTCGGCTTCGGACGATTCGCGGGCGTCCTGGTGCCCTGCTGAGTCCGGACCTGTGCTCATGACGTCCTCACACCGACTGGCTGGTCATCACTCGATTCGATCCCCGGAGCTGGGAGCGCAGTTCGGGGGTCAGAATCTGGCCCACGCGCTCGACGAGCAGGGCCATCTCGTAGGCGATCAGTCCCATGTCGCACTGCGGCGCGGCCAGCACGGTCAGGCAGGAACCGTCGCTGATAGCCATTTGCAGCATCAGACCGCGTTCCATCTCCACGACCGTCTCGACGACGGTGCCCGCTTCGAAGCATCGCGCGGCTCCCTGGGTCAGGCTGAGCAGCCCGGACGCGACCGCCGCCAACTGGTCGGCCCGGTCGGTCGGGAGCTTCGCCGAAGCCGTCAGCAGCAGCCCGTCCGCCGAGACCACGACGGCGTGGGCGACACCCGGCACGCGTTCGGTGAAATCCGTGACCAGCCAGCCGAACTGGCCGGGTTGGGATTGGTGTGAGTTCATACGGGCACGTTCTCCTCACTGGTTCGGTTGCTCGCCATTCGGCCGCAGGCTGTGCTTTCCTTCCCGAGCACCGCGCTGGAAGCTGTTCAACCGCCCGCGCAGCAGGTCGGCATCGCGCCGCGAGTGGTCGGGAGCATCGGTGCTGCTGCTCGCGGCGGACCGGGACTGCGGGGTGCGCCGGGGGAGGCCGGATTCGGTGTGCTCGGGGAGCGAATGGTCGGCCTCCGGCTGGTCGCCGCCGCCCTCGTTCGAGGTGTGTTCGCCGCCCTGACGATGGCGGCCCCGACGCAGTCCTTCTTGGAAGCTGGCGAACCGGTCGCGGGCCACGGCGGGGTCCCTCGGCGGCTGCGGCGGTGGCTCCGGGCGTGCGTTGTGGACGCTGCCCGCCACCAGATGCGCCTGCGGGATGCGGACCGGGAGGCCCGCAGGGGTGTAGTCCGCCGGCTCGGCGTTGGCCACCTGCTCCGCTCGGCGCTGCTCCAGGTCCGCGGTGAAGTGCCAGCTCTCGCCTTTGGGAGGTGGCGAGGAGGGGAATCTTCCTGCCACATCTGAGAGGAAAGTTCCCCTGCTGTCACAGCCGTCCCCACCCGAAGGCCACCGAGGCTGGGGTGGCTGGTTCGGGAGGCTGCGGAACCACGCCGACGACAGCGCGTCGATGACGACCGTGTCGTCGTCGTGCTCCGGGCGCTGCAGCGGGATCGAAGCGGGTGCGTCGCCTGCGGGCGAGTCGTGTTCCGGCCGAAAGAGGTGGAAGCCGTTGCGCATTCCGGGCTCGGCATCGCGCTCGGCTGCGGCCCAGTCGAACTGGTGCACCAGCGTGCGCTCGGCGGGGTCGGGTGCGCCGGGCAGCGCGGGCAGGCCGTTGGTCATCGCGGCCAGCGGTGGCAGGGAGACGAGCAGGTCGGCGGGCAACTGGACGGTGGCGTGGACGCCGGTGTCGTCGGCGCCCGCCTGCAGGTGCACGCCGATGCGGTGGCGCGTCGCGAGCCTGCCGACCACGAACAGCCCCATCCGCCGCGAGGTGGACGGGTCGATCTCGCCGTCGCTGGCCAGCCGCTGGTTGGCGGCGGTCAGTTCCGCGGTGCTCATCCCGATGCCCTGGTCGACGATCTCGATGACGATCGCGCCGTCGTCGAGTTCGAAGCCGGAGACGACCACTTGGGTAGTCGGGGCGGAGTACTGCGCCGCGTTGTCGATCAGCTCGGCCAGCAAGCGCACCACGTCGCTGGCCGCGTAGCCGACCACGCCGACGGCGGGCACCCGGTGGACGACCACCCGCGGGTATTCCTCGATCTCGGACACGGCGGCGCGAATGAGGTCGGCGGGTGAGGTGGGGTGCACGAAGCGGCGGGCCGGATCGGTCCCGGACAAGACCATGAGGTTCTCGTTGTTGCGGCGCATCCGGGTGGCGAGGTGGTCGAGCTGGAACAGCGTCTCGAGCTGGTCCGGGTCCTCTTCGTCGCGCTCGAGCTGCTCGAACAGCCGCAGCTGGCGTTCCAGCAGGCTCTGGCTGCGCCGCGAGACGTTGACGAACGAGTCGCTGTAGGCGCGGCGCAGTTCGGCCTGCTCGGAAGCGAGGTTGACGGCTTGCGTCTGCACCGCGTCGAACGCCTGCGCGACGTCGCCGATCTCGTCGGTGGTCTCCACCGGCACCCGGCGGATCATCGTGGGGCGGCGGCGCCCGGCGCGGATGTCGGTCACCGCGCGGGGGAGCTGGTGGGTGGCGGCGTCCAGGGCGCTGCGCCGCAGCAGGTCCAGCGACGCGACGAGCTGCCGCGTCACCAGGATCACCACGGCACTGGCGATGAGCAGCGCGGACAGCAGGATGACCGAGTCAACGCCGGCCAGGTCGCTGGCGGCGTCCTGCAAGGTGAAGGCGGTGTGCAGGATCCGCTGGTCCACCGCCGCCTGCAAGGCGCCGATCGCGGCGAGCGCCGTCCGCGATTGCTCCTTCCACCCGGACGGGGAGAACAGCGGCGAGGACGTCCCGGACGGTTCCTCGCCGCGCTCGGCCATCGCGAGCTGGACCGCGGATTCGCGGGCGGGCACGTCCGGCTCGGCGTAGAGCCGGTCGTAGCGGTTGCGCAGGTCGGCGCTCGCCGAGGCGCGGAACTCCTTGACCGCCGCGGTTCGGCGGGCCTCGCTGGCGGACAGCTTCGCGAGCGTGTCGCTGCTGAAGTGCCGGTTGTTGAGCCCGGTGAGGACCAGCGCCTGCTGGAGCTGGATCTCTTCGCTGATCTTGGCCAGTTCGTGCGCGGTGGTGGCCCTGGCGACCAGTTCGGCGGAGGAGATCTGGCTGATCAGCGTCCGGTCGAGCGCCATCAGCACGCCGATGACCTCGGTGTAGGAGCTGGTGACCACGTCGGGGTCGACGTCGGTGCCGAGCACGTCGCGGCGCAGGTCGGCGAGCTCGTCCAGCAGTCGTTCGGCGTCGTTCCGGGCGAACCGCACCGCCTCGCTGGCGGGGACCGCGTCGAGCGCGCTGCGGGCGGTGCGGACCGCCCGTTCGGAGGCGCGGTGGTACCTGTCGGGCTCGTCGGTCAGGAAGCGCGGCGCGGTCAGGTATTCGGCGGCCTGGCTGCGTTCCCGCTGGAGTTCCACGATGCTCGTGCGCACCGCCCCGGCGGCGGCCACGATGTGCTCGATCTCGCGGTACTCGTCGGCCCGCAGGATCTGGTCGCGGATCTGGACCACGCCCAGCGCCAAGGCGAAGACCACCGGCACTAGGACCACCGCGGTCAACTTGACCGGCAGCTTCCAGTTGCGCCACTTGGTGATCCGTTCGCGCCACGTCGGTGCGGCGTGTTCCTGGGCGTCTTCCCGGATCGCGCTCGCAGGGGAGTTGTCGAGTCCGCTGCTCACGACGCAGTCCTTTCCCGCGCGGCTGGATTTTTCGGCGGCAGCGCGTTCGTGTTGTGGGCAGTACGGGCCCGTCCGTGGTGCGCGGCGGCTCTCACCCGAGGGTCGCAGTGCGGTGCACGGGTGAGGGTTGCGTTCGGTTCCCGGGAACGGGCTGGTCTTCCCGTGATCCTCGGTCGTGCCGGATGCCGATTCTTGGCCGGTTGTCGGTTGCCGAACTTTACCCGATTGCCCGAATGCTCCTCGCGCTTCGCCGCCAAGGCGCTGACCAGCGATGATGGGTGTCCGGTGGGTGATCGGCGCGGAAGGTGTCGCGGTCGTGGAACCGGGCTGCGCACGGCGCGTGGTCGAAGTGCGAGGAAACGGGTTCCCGAATATCACCCGATGGTTGAAGGGGCGATGTCGTGATTCCGTTCCGGGGCGGAGCCCGCTTTGACTTCTTCGTCGAACAGTCCTCCGGGTGGTGGTGGAAAAAGCGCACGCGGGCCGAGGTCCAGCAGGCCGTGATGAATTCTTTTCAGCTTGGTGCGGCGATTGCCTGACGACCGGCGATGCTGACGAAGCGTGACCGCCCAATTCATCAATGTGTGTGCAGCGTCGTCGCAGGCCTCGGGAAAACGAGCATTGCTGGCTAGAATTCCGCCCTGGTCGCGGTTCGGTTCCTCCGCCCGGATGTACGTCGAGTCGGCGGTCGTGCGTCCGGGGGACGGTCGGTGCTCGGAAATGCCGTCGCGAAAGGACAGAGGAAAGGACGCATGCCCCAGCCCACCCGCACCTCGCACCGCCAGCCCGCCGACCCACCGGCGACGTTCGGCGAGATCGGCCGGGCACCGGCCCGGGATCCCGGTGCCCCGCCCGACTTCGCCGCGATCGCCGCCAGCCCAGAGTTCCAGGAGCTGCGCAGGCGGCAGCGGCGGTTCATCTTCCCGATGACCTCGCTGTTCCTGCTCTGGTACATCGGCTTCGTCGTGCTGGCGGCGTACCTGCCGGAGCTCATGGCCGTTCGCGTGGTCGGCGTCATCAACGTCGGCCTGCTCCTCGGCCTCGCCCAGTTCCTCAGCACGCTGCTGATCACCGCGCTCTACGTGCGCTTCGCGACCCGCGTGATCGACCCGCGGGTGCGCGAGATCCACCTCGAGGCCACCGGGGAGGAACCGCGGTGATCGACGCCAATCCGGTGCTCAACGCCGGGATCTTCGGCCTCTTCGTGCTGATCACGCTGTACATCGTCTACCGGGTCAGCAGCCGAGGCACCGCCAGCGACTACTTCGCCGCCGGCGGCCGGTTCACCGGTGCGCAGAACGGCATCGCGCTCTCCGGCGACTTCCTGTCCGCCGCCTCGTTCCTCGGCATCGCCGGGGCGATCGCGGTGCACGGCTACGACGGCTTCCTGTACTCCATCGGCTTCCTGGTGGCCTGGCTGGTCAACCTGCTGCTCATCGCCGAGCCGCTGCGCAACACCGGCCGCTTCACGATGGGCGACGTGCTCAGCTTCCGGATGCGCCAGCGCCCGGTGCGGGCCGCCGCGGCGGTGTCCACGATGATCATCTCGGTCGTCTACATGGTCGCGCAGATGGCCGGCGCGGGCGGACTCGTCGCCTTGCTGCTCAACGTGCACAGCGCTCAAGGGCAAGCGATCGTGATCGTCGTGGTGGGCGTGGTGATGGTCGCCTACGTGCTCATCGGTGGGATGAAGGGCACCACCTGGGTGCAGATCATCAAGACCAGCTTGCTGCTGCTGTGCGTCGTGCTGATCACCCTGTTCCTGCTCGGCAAGTTCGGGTTCGACATCAGCTCGCTGTTCCAGCAGGCGGCCGCGAACAACCCGCTCGGCGAGCGGATCCTCGAACCCGGCGCGCAGTACGGGCAGACCCCGCTGAGCCGGATCGACTTCCTCTCCCTGTCGCTGGCCCTGGTGCTCGGCGTCGCGGGGTTGCCGCACGTGCTGATGCGCTTCTACACCGTGCCCAACGCCCCGCAGGCGCGGCGCTCGGTGGTCTGGGCGACCAGCGGGATGGCGCTGTTCTACCTGTGCACGCTGGTGATCGGCTACGGCGCCGGCGCACTGGTCGGCAGTGAAGCCGTTCTCGGTGCGCCCGGCGGGGAGAACTCCGCCGCGCCGCTGCTGGCCTACCGGATCGGCGGAACCGTGCTGCTCGGAATCGTCGCCGCCGTGGCGTTCGCGACGATCCTCGCCGTGGTCGCGGGGCTGACCCTGACCGCCTCGGCCTCCTTCGCCCACGACGTCTACGCCAACGTGATCAAGCGGGGCAACGCCGAACAGGACGCCGAAGTCCGCGTCGCCCGGTGGACGGCGCTGGTCATCGGCGCGGGTTCCATCCTCGGCGGCATCCTCGTCAACGGGCAGAACATCGCCTTCCTCGTCGGCCTGGCGTTCGCCTTCGCCGCCTCGGCGAACTTCTCCACGCTGCTGTTCAGCCTGTTCTGGCGGCGGTTCAACACCACCGGCACGCTGTGGGGCATCTACGGCGGATTGGCGTCCTGCCTGGTGCTCGTCGTGTTCTCGCCGGTGGTGTCCGGCGCACCCGACGCGGTCGTGCCCGACGTGGACTTCGCCTGGTTCCCGTTGAGCAATCCCGGCATCGTGTCGATCCCGGTCTCGCTGCTGTGCGGCTACGTCGGCACGTTCGTCGGCGAGGGCGTCAGCAGGCGGCGCAGTGCTGAGATGGAGGTGCGCGCTCTCACCGGCATCGGCGCTTCGTGAGTGGCAGCAGGGGAACCTTCCTCTCATGCGTGACAGGAAGGTTCCCCTGTTGCCAGTGGTGACAGGAAGGTTCCCCTGCTGCCACCGGTGACAGGAAGGTTCCCCTGCTCTCACTCGAACAACGACCAGAGCCCGGTGAGCAAGGCTCGTATCTCGCTGGTGCGGGGAGCCGGGTGCAGGCCGTGGGTGGTGACGGGCTCCTCCACCGGTTGCTGGAGCACCAGCGTTGCCGGGCCTGGGAGCACGGTGATGTCACCGCAGGGAGGCCCGGCCGGGATCATCCGGTGCGCGGCCGCACGGGGACTGAGGTGTCCTTTCTGGTCTCCTCCGGATCCGCTCGGCGGCTGTGGCCGCCCGTCGGAGTCGGTCGTCGAGCGGGAACCGACCAGCTCGTGGGGTCCCGATCGGCACAGGTGGATCTCCGCCGGCGGTTCCCCGGTGGCGTGGGCCACTTGCGGTGGAAGCGAGCAGGCGAGCGACAGGAGGCCTGCGGCAGCAGCGCGTCGACGCCGGTTCACGTCGGGTCTCCTCGATGGCGGGCGAGTCGGCGAGAGGTTCGTGGAACATTCCGCCGAACGGGACTGTGTTGATCATGCCAACGGAGCGGTCCTGAAGTCCACGGCTCCGTGTTCAGGACCGACGGCCTTCCCGTCGCTATCGCCGCAGGTCACGTCGGGTACACCGGTCGTCGGCGGAGGCGTTATGGGTAGCCGACGGTGGGGATAACCGGTCCTTAACCGGTCACCGCCCGATGGCCGGTTCGCCGCGACCGGTGGGCTTCCGCGCGATGCGGTCCTGTGGGGTTCGCCGCGACCGTAGGCTGGCGTTCCCAACCGTCCGATCCGAGGAGTGATGTGGGTTCGGCGAGTCAGAGCCCGTGGGAGCCGGTCCGGAAGATCCGCGCCTACGAGCAGGTGATGGCACAGATCGAGCAACGCATGTTGGACGGCCTGCTGGCTCCCGGCGATCGGTTGCCCAGTGAGCGCGAACTCTCGCAGCTCCTGGGGGTGAGCCGACCGTCGTTGCGCGAAGCACTGCGCGTGCTCGAAGCGCTCGGGATCGTCGAGGTGCGCGTCGGGCGGGGACCGGATGGCGGCACCGTTTTCGTCGGAACCCCGGGGTCCGGATTCGCGAACCTGCTGCGGATGCAGCTCGCGCTCGGGCATTTCGGTGACGGTGATGTCCTGCGCACCCGTTCGATGCTCGAAGAGTGGGCGATCGTGGAAGCCTCTGCCCACGCGGGAGAGCAGGACTTCCGCGAGCTCGAAGCCTTGCTCGGCGAGATGGACGCGCCGGAGCTGACCGCGCGCGGCTTCAATCGCCTCGACACCGAGTTCCACGTCCGCCTCACCGAGGCGACCGGCAATGCGCTGGCGTCGTACTTGATGAGCTCGTTGCGCATGGCCATCCAGCGCAACATGATCGAGGCGTACGAGAAGCTGCCGGACTGGCGCCGGACGGCCAGGTCGGTGCAGGAGGAGCACCGGGCGATCCTGCACGCCGTCCGCACTGGTGACACGCAACGCGGTGTGGAGCTCGTGCGTCATCACATCATCGACTTCTACGCCGTTGGGCGGCCGTGAACCCGGTGGGAGGAAGGTTCCCCTGCTGTCACTCCACCTCGATCGCGCGCACCGTTGGTGAGGGCTGCGCGGCTGTGCGGTTCGCCGGGGTGGCCGTCAGTGCCAACGTCATGAAGGTGCTGTTCGGGCTCGGAGCGTAGTCGGCGAACGGAGGGCATGCGGTGAACCCCGCGCTGGTGTACAAGGTCCGTGCCGGCGCGAAAGCTGACATGGATCCCGTTTCCAAGCTGACCCTGGCCAGCTCGCGTTCGCGAGCGATTTCGAGTAGGTGGGTGACCATGGCCCGTCCGACCCCCTGCCCGCGTGCTGCTCGCGCGGTGTGCATCGACTTGATCTCCGCGTGGTGGTCGTCGAGCTGCTTCAACGCACCGACGGCGAGGAGTTGGCCGCCGGTGCGGTAGCTCCAGAACGTGACCGCGGGATCCAGCAGGCCGTCGAGGTCCAGTGCGTGGACGTCCTCGGGTGGACTGTGCGTGCGGGTGAACTCCCAGTGGTGCCCCAGGAACGCGCGCACGTCGGCCGCGCGAGGGTCGTCCAGCGCGATCAGGGGCTCGGGCACGCGTGGAGGTTACGAGGTCTGCGTTTCGTGCGAATCACCGATTCGAGAAGCCGGGATGCACGGTTCCTGTGGTGTCGGACACGCCGCGCAGGCGAGTGTCAGTCGGCGCCAGAAAAACGAGAACGCCCCTGCTGGCATCCTGCCTGATCAGGGGCGTTCACATGTCTTCGTTGGGCGCCCTCGGCAGGACTCGAACCTGCGACACCTGCCTCCGGAGGGCAGTGCTCTATCCGCTGAGCTACGAGGGCCCGTCGTTTTCGACGTTGACTAGCTTAGCGCACGCCTGCGGCCAGCTGTGCCGGGGGTGGGCCCTGTTGTTCGCGTGCTGCTCATCGGTGGTTTTCGTTCCTGAGGTGGCAGCAGGGGGAACCTTCCTGTCACGGATGGGAGGAAGGTTCCCCTGCTCGCGTCACTCAGGTTGCACTCATGCGTACTTGACTATATATCTTGGGGTGTCGACGAGAGGAAGTGATCATGGGGCACGGACACGGGCACGGCTCGGCTGCTGATGCGGCCAGCGCGTCGGGGCGGTACGTCACACGACTGGCATGGTCGTTCGGAATACTGCTCGTCTTCTTCGTGCTCGAAGCCGTGGTCGGCTTCATGACCTCTTCGTTGGCGCTGCTCTCCGACGCCGGTCACATGCTGACCGACGTGCTCGGGGTCGGCATGGCATTGGCGGCCATCACCGCTGCCCGCAGTTCCGTCGGGGACAAGCGGACCTTCGGCCTGTACCGGATGGAAGTGCTGGCCGCGCTGGCCAACGCCGTGCTGCTGTTCGGCGTCGCCGGCTACATCCTCTACGAGGCGATCGGGCGTTTCCGGGAACCCCCGGAGGTGGCTGGCCTGCCGATCATGTTGACGGCTGCGGTCGGCTTGATCGCCAACCTCGTGGTGTTCGCGCTGCTGCGCAGCGGCTCCAAGGAGAGCCTCAACGTGCGCGGGGCGTACCTGGAGGTGCTCGCCGACACCATCGGGTCCGTCGGGGTGCTGATCGGCGGCTTCGTGACCTGGGCATTCGGCTGGTACCTGGCCGACCCGATCATCGGTGTGGCGGTCGGGCTGTTCGTGCTGCCCCGGACCTGGCGGCTGGCGCGGCAGGCGCTGCGGATCCTGGTCCAGCAGGCCCCCGAAGGCATCGACGTGACGGAGCTCCGCGCGGAGCTCGCGGCACTGCCTGCGGTGGCTGAGGTGCATGACGTGCACGTGTGGACCCTCACGTCCGGCATGGAGGTGGCTTCCGCGCACCTGACCATCCGGGCCGGCGCAGACCACGGCGGCGTGCTGACGGCAGCGCAACGGTTGCTTTCGGAGCGGTACGAGATCGAACACGCCACCTTGCAGGTCGAACCGGCCGAGTGCGCCCGCCGTTGCCAGGAGCTGACGTGGTGACAGCAGGGGAACCTTCCTCCCACCTGTGACAGGAAGGTTCCCCTGCTGCCACCCGCCGCAAGCAGGCGAAAGGGCCGGCGCTCGGGTGGAGCACCGGCCCTTCCGGGTGGCAGGGGTGGGTCAGCCCGTGGCGAGGGGGGCGGCGTCGCGGTCGCCGAGCATCCGGCGCATGAGGTCGCTCTCGGTGGCCTGCGAGCCGAGCATGTTGGTCGCCAGGTTGCGCACGGCGGGCAGCGCGGCGTGCTGCGCGCCGTGGCGGGCCATCGCGGCGCCGCCCTCGTGGTGGCGCAGCATGAGCTGGAGGAAGTAGACGTCGAACTCGGGGCCGCGCAGCCCTTGCAGCCGGGAGATCTCCTCGCTGCTGGCCATGCCGGGCATCAGGCCGCCGCTCGGCGTCGAGGGCTGGCCCCGGTGGTGCTGGTGGCCGTCGCTGCCGCTCATCCAGGTCATCGGCGGGCCGACGGCCTGGGCGGGCTGGTGCCACAGGCTCAGCCACCCCTGCATCCGGCCGATCTGGTCGCGCTGGTTGGTCTCGATGTCGAACGCGAGCTGCCGGACGGCGACGTCGTGGCCGAACTCGCGGGCCAGCGTGGCCATGGTGACCGCCTGCTGGTGGTGGACGGTCATGTCCTGGGCGAAGCCGATGTCGACCGCGGTCGGCCGGGGCTCGGCGCGGTCCGCCTCGGGGACCTTGATCAAGAGCCCGAGGGTGGCGCCGAGCAGCAGCAGGGCCACCGCCGCGGCGACCGCGACGAAGATCCGCGCGGACAGCGGTCGCCGGGGCGGTTGCTCAGCGGCCACGGCTCACTGCCCCATGTCGCCGGCGGGGGCGGTGCCGCTGGTGGCGTTCATCGGCACCGCGTCGGGACCCGGCGGGGCGGGGTTGAAGGCGGGCGGGTCGTTGGTGTTGAACGCGCCCGGGTAGGCCTGGCAGGAGCCGCCGATCTCGGGGTAGACGCCGTGCCCGTTGAGCCGCAGCGCGGTGATGAACTGGTCGATCCGCTCGTCGTCGGCGTTGTCGACCTTGAGCTGGTGCCCCCAGGACTGCACGGAGATGGGGCTGTCCATCCCGGGGAAGGGCGACATCATGGTGTAGGGCTTGCCGTCGACCCGGGCCTCGAGCTTGGCCAGGGCGTCGGGACCGACCCGCGCCGGGTCGTAGGTGATCCACACGGCGCCGTGCTCCAGCGAGTGGACCATGTTCTCGGTGCGCACCGGCTCCGGGTAGACGACACCGGTGCAGTCGGCCCAGATGCCGTCGTGCGGTCCGCCGAACGGCGGCGACTGGTCGTAGGCGACGCGCTGGTCGGGGCGCACGTGGATCTGGCCCTGGTAGTCGACGATGGTGACGCCGGGGATGTCCTTGGACGGGTCCGGGTTCTCCGGGCTCGGCTTGAACGGCGCGCTGGCCTTCTCGGCCTCCGCCTGGGCCTGGCGGACGTCCGCGTTGTCCTGCCACCGGGTGAACACGAACCCGAAGATCACGGCCGCGAACACGACCACCACGGTGATCCCGGAGACCAGCACCCAGGGGAAGGAGCGCTGTGCGACCACCGGGCCGCGGTTATTGCTCTTCTTTGCCATGCTCGTCGGACCTCGTCTCGCCAGCCGTGTCGGGAGCTGATCACCAGTCTAGAGACCGGCGCCACCCCCGGATCCCGCCTGTGTACACCACGGTCCGCCGAAACGCGATCAGCCGTTCACCCGGCGTGTTGGACCGGCTCCGCCGCACCGCAACCCGGCCGCTGAACAGCGCGGACGCATCCTTAAACTCCGAGAGGTGACTCCTGCCGCGCTCGCTGAACTCGTCCGCACCACCGCCGTCGACGTCCTGGCCGCCCGAGGGCTGGACACCTCCGTGCTGCCGGAGGCGGTGACCGTGGAGCGACCCCGCAATCCCGAGCACGGCGACTACGCGACGAACGTGGCGATGCAGGTCGCGAAGAAGGCGGGGGTGCCGCCGCGCGAGCTGGCGGGCTGGCTGGCCGAGGCGCTGACCGACAACGCGTCGATCGCCGAGGTGGACGTCGCCGGTCCGGGCTTCCTCAACCTGCGGCTGGCCGCCGACGCGCAGGGACAGATCGTGCGCGACGTGCTCGGCGGCGCCGACGCCTACGGGCAGGCCGACCTCTACCGGGGCCTGAAGGTCAACCTGGAGTTCGTCTCGGCGAACCCGACCGGTCCGATGCACCTCGGCGGCACCCGCTGGGCGGCCGTCGGCGACGCCCTCGGCCGCGTGCTCGCCGCGCAGGGCGCCGAGGTGACCCGGGAGTACTACTTCAACGACGCGGGCGCGCAGATCGACCGGTTCGTGCGCTCGCTGCTGGCCGCCGCGCGGGGCGAGCCCGCGCCGGAGGACGGCTACGGCGGGTCCTACGTGGCCGACATCGCCGCCGCCGTGCTCGACGCGGAACCGGGCGCCCTGGAGCTGCCCGAGGGCGAGCGGCACGAGGCGTTCCGCCGGATCGGCGTCGGGCTGATGTTCGACGAGATCAAGCGGAGCATGCACGACTTCGGCACCGACTTCGACGTCTACTTCCACGAGGATTCGCTGCACACCTCCGGCGCGGTCACCGAGTCCGTGGAGCAGCTCAAGACCTCCGGGCACGTCTACTTCGCCGACGGGGCGTGGTGGCTGCGCTCCACCGAGTTCGGCGACGACAAGGACCGGGTGCTGATCAAGAGCGACGGCGCGCCGGCCTACATCGCCGGGGACGTGGCCTACCTGCGGGACAAGCGGCACCGCGGCTTCGACCTGTGCGTCTACATGCTCGGCGCCGACCACCACGGCTACATCGCCCGGCTCAAGGCCGCCGCCGCGGCCTTCGGCGACGACCCGTCGGTGGTGGAGGTGCTGATCGGCCAGCTCGTCAACCTGGTCAAGGACGGCAAACCCGTCCGGATGAGCAAGCGGGCCGGCACCGTGGTGACGATGGAGGACCTCGTCGAGGCCGTCGGGGTGGATGCCGCCCGCTACTCGCTGATCCGCTCGTCGGTGGACTCCGCGCTGGACGTCGACCTGGACCTGATCAGCAAGCGCAGCAACGACAACCCCGTGTTCTACGTGCAGTACGCGCACGCCCGGCTGTCGTCGTTGCAGCGCAACGCGGCCTCGCTGGGCATCGACCGGGGGCCGGTGGCCGAGGCCGACCTCGCGCTGCTCACCCACGACCGCGAGGGCGACCTGATCCGTACCCTGGGCGAGTACCCCCGGGTCGTGCGGTCCGCCGCGGAGCTGCGGGAACCACACCGCATCGCCCGCTACCTGGAGGACGTCGCCAGCGCGTACCACAAGTTCTACGACGCGTGCCGGGTGCTGCAGCCCGGCGACGACCAGGCGACCGCGCTGACCACCGCCCGCCTCCACCTCTGCGAGGCGGCCCGGCAGGTCCTGGCCAACGGGCTCGGACTGCTCGGCGTCAGCGCACCGGAACAGATGTAACGAGCTATCAACCGGCCTGCCCGCAGGCCGTCCGAAGGAGCGTCCGCCATGCGCGCCCATCCCGCCGGGCCCCGGCACGCCGATGTCGTGCCGCCCGGCAACACCGCTGGCCCCGTTCCGGCCACCACGCAGGACCTCGACGAGCTGCACCCCCTGGTGTGGCCGCGCGGCTGCGCCCGGAGCGAGGACGGCGCCGTCCGCTTCGCCGGGGCCGACGTCCGCGAGCTGGCCGAGGAGTACGGCACCCCGCTGTTCCTGTTCGACGAGGACGACTTCCGGTCCCGCTGCCGGGACTACGCCACGGCGTTCGGCGACCCGGCCTCGGTGCACTACGCGGCGAAGGCGTTCCTGTGCACCGAACTGGCCCGCTGGGTCGGCGAGGAGGGCCTGAGCCTGGACGTGTGCAGCGGCGGCGAGCTCGCGATCGCCTTGCGCGCCGACTTCCCCGCCGAGCGGATCACCTTCCACGGCAACAACAAGTCGACCGAGGAGCTGGCCGCGGCGGTGGACGCCGGGGTCGGGTCGGTGGTGCTCGACTCGTTCCACGAGATCGCCCGGCTGGAGCACCTGGCCGCCGAGCGCGGGGTGCGCCAGCGAGTGCTGGTCCGCGTCACGGTGGGTGTCGAAGCGCACACCCACGAGTTCATCGCCACCGCGCACGAGGACCAGAAGTTCGGCTTCTCGCTGGCGTCGGGGCAGGCCGCCGAGGCCGCGCACTGGGCGATCAAGTCGGAGTCGCTGGAGCTGGTCGGGCTGCACAGCCACATCGGGTCGCAGATCTTCGACGTGGACGGCTTCGAGCTGGCCGCGCACCGGGTGGTGCGGCTGCTGGCCGACCTGCGCGCCGAGCACGGGGCCGACGCGGTGGCGTCGGTGACCACCGTGGACCTCGGTGGCGGGCTCGGGATCGCCTACACCGCCGCCGACGACCCGCTGCCGCCCGCGGAGCTGGCCTCCCGGCTGCGCGAGATCGTCGGCAAGGAGTGCGCCGACGCCGGTTTCGAGCCGCCGCAGATCGCCGTCGAGCCGGGCCGGGCCATCGTCGGGCCGGGCATGATCACCGTCTACGAGGTGGGCACCACCAAGGACGTCGACCTCGACGGGGGAGCGGTGCGCCGCTACGTCAGCGTCGACGGCGGCATGAGCGACAACATCCGCACCTCGCTGTACGGGGCCGGCTACGACTCCCGGCTGGTCTCCCGGAGCGCCGAGGCGGGCCCGGCGCTGTCCCGCATCGTGGGCAAGCACTGTGAGTCCGGTGACGTAGTGGTGCGCGACTGCTGGTTGCCGGAGGACATTGCTCCGGGAGACCTGCTCGCCGTCGCGGCGACCGGTGCGTACTGCTACTCGATGGCCAGCAACTACAACCGGTTGCCCAAGCCGCCGGTGGTCGCGGTCCGCGAGGGCCGCGCGCGGCTGCTGCTGCGCAGGGAGACCCAGGACGACCTGCTCCGGCTGGAGGTGTGAGTGAACGTCAACCGTGAACCGATCAGGGTCGCGCTGCTCGGCTGCGGCACCGTCGGCACCGAGGTGCTGCGCCTGCTGCAGGACCAGCCCGAGGAGTTCGCGGCCCGGACCGGTGCGCCGATGCAGGTGACCGGGGTCGCGGTGCGCCGGCCCGACAAGCACCCGGAGGTGCCGCCGGGCCTGCTCACCGCCGACGCCTCCGCGCTGGTCGACGGCGACGTCGACGTGGTGGTGGAGCTCATCGGCGGCATCGAACCGGCGCGGTCGCTGCTGCTGCGGGCGCTGCGCTCGGGCAAGTCGGTGGTCACCGCGAACAAGGCGCTGCTGGCCGAGCACGGTTCGGAGCTGTACGCGGCGGCCGACGAAGCCGGTGTCGACATCTACTTCGAGGCCGCGGTGGCCGGGGCCATCCCGCTGCTGCGCCCGCTGCGGGAGTCGCTGGCCGGGGACCGGATCCACCGGGTCATGGGCATCGTCAACGGCACCACGAACTACATCCTCTCGGAGATGGACGCCACCGGCGCCGGGTACGCCGAGACGCTGGACGAGGCCGGTCGCCTGGGCTACGCCGAGGCCGACCCGACCGCGGACGTGGACGGCTTCGACGCCGCCTCCAAGGCCGCGATCCTGGCCTCGCTGGCCTTCCACACCCGGGTCACCGCCAGCGACGTGCACCGCGAGGGCATCTCCGGGGTCACCCCCGGCGACCTGGCCGCGGCCCGGCAGCTCGACCGCACGGTGAAGCTGCTGTCGATCTGCGAGCGGGTGGTGGACGAGGACGGCGGCGAGTCGGTCTCGGCCCGGGTGCACCCGGCGATGATCCCCAGCACGCACCCGCTGGCCCGGGTCGGCGACGCCTACAACGCGGTGTTCGTCGAGGCCGAGGCGGCCGGTGAGCTGATGTTCTACGGGCGCGGCGCCGGTGGTGCGCCGACGGCCAGCGCGGTGCTCGGCGACCTCGTCGCGGTGGCCCGCAACCGGGTCGTCGGCGGGCGCGGACCGCGCGAGTCGGCGCACGCGAAGCTGCCGGTGCAGCCGATGGGCAAGACCCCCACCCGCTACCACGTGAGCCTCGACGTGGCGGACAAACCCGGGGTGCTCTCGCAGGTCGCCTCGACCTTCACCGACCACGAGGTGAGCATCTCGGTGGTGCGGCAGCAGGGGCGCGGGGCCGACGCGAGCCTGGTGGTGGTCACCCACACCGCCGCCGACGAGGCATTGAGGTCCACAGTGGAAAGCGTCGCGCGGCTACCGGTGGTGCGCGACGTGGTCAGCGTGATGCGCGTGGAAGGTGAACCGTCGTGACGTCGAACATCCAGGATGCCCAGGTGCGCTCCGGGGCCGGCTGGCCGGGCCTGATCGAGGCGTACCGGGGCCGCGTCGCGGTGCCCGACGGCGCCAGGGTGGTGACGCTGCGGGAGGGCGGCACCCCGCTGGTCCCCGCCCACCACCTCTCCGAGCTGACCGGCTGCGAGGTGCACCTCAAGGTCGAGGGCGCCAACCCCACCGGTTCGTTCAAGGACCGCGGCATGACGGTGGCCATCACGCACGCGCTGGCGGCCGGCAGCAAGGCCGTCATCTGCGCCTCCACCGGCAACACCTCCGCCTCGGCCGCCGCGTACGCCGCGCGCGCCGGGCTGACCTCCGCGGTGCTGGTGCCGCAGGGCAAGATCGCCCTGGGCAAGCTCGCCCAGGCGGTCGTGCACGGCGCGAAGATCCTGCAGGTGCAGGGCAACTTCGACGACTGCCTCGAACTGGCCCGCAAGACCTCCGCCGAGCACCCGGTGACCCTGGTCAACTCGGTGAACCCGGTGCGCCTGGAGGGCCAGAAGACCGCGGCCTTCGAGATCGTCGACACCCTCGGCCGCGCCCCCGACGTGCACTGCCTGCCGGTGGGCAACGCGGGCAACATCACGGCCTACTGGAAGGGCTACTCCGAGTACGCCGAGGACGGGATCATCGGCGGCACCCCGCGGATGTTCGGCTTCCAGGCTGCCGGCGCGGCGCCGCTGGTGCACGGTCGGCCGGTCACCGAGCCGGAGACCCTGGCCACCGCCATCCGGGTCGGCAGCCCCGCCTCCTGGGACGGCGCGTCGAAGGCCAAGGACGCCTCCGGTGGGCTGTTCGCCGCGGTCACCGACGACGACATCCTGCACGCCTACCGCACGCTGGCGTCCCGCGAGGGCGTGTTCGTCGAGCCTGCCTCGGCCTCCAGCGTCGCCGGCCTGCTGGCCAGCGCCGCCGACGGCACCCTGCCCACCGGTTCGGTCGTGGTCTGCACGGTGACCGGGCACGGCCTGAAGGACCCGGACACGGCGCTGTCGGGCATGGTCGAGGTGGAGCCGCTGCCGGTGGACCCGGAGGCGGTGGCCACCGCGCTGGAGCTGCGGTGAGGGCCTCGGCCGACGCGCGGTTGCCGGTCGGCTCGGTGCGGGTCGAGGTGCCCGCGTCCAGCGCCAACCTCGGCTCCGGGTTCGACGCCTTGGCCGTGGCGCTGTCGCTGCACGACACCGTCGAGGTCGAGATCGTCGACGGGCCGCCCGGCTCGGCCCGGGTGACCGTCGAGGGGCAGGGCGCCGGACGGGTGGCCACCGACGAGCGGCACCTGGTGGTGCGCGCGGTGCACCGGGCGCTGGCCGACCTCGGCCATCCGGCCCCGGCGCTGGGCCTGTTCTGCCGCAACGCCGTTCCGCACTCCCGGGGGCTCGGGTCCTCGGCCGCCGCGCTGGTCGCGGGATTCGCCGCCGGGTACGCGCTGGCCGGGCTGGACCCGACCGCGCAGCCGGCCGCCGCCCGGGTGCTGCAGGGCGCCGCGGCGTGGGAGGGCCACGCCGACAACGCGGCGGCCAGCCTGTACGGCGGTGCCGTGGTGGCCTGGCAGCAGGACGGCCGGTTCGACGCGGTGCGGATGCCCGTGCATCCGGACGTGCACCCGGTCGCGCTGGTCCCGGACTCGGAATCGGCCACCCACACCACCCGCGGCCTGCTGCCCGAGCAGGTGCCGCACGCCGACGCCGCGTTCGCCGCGGGCCGCACCGCGCTGGCGGTGCACGCGCTGACCCGCGACCCGTCGCGGCTGCTGGCCGCCACCGAGGACCGGCTGCACCAGGCGTACCGGGAGTCGGCCTGGCCGGACACGTACGCGCTGGTCCAGCGGTTGCGCGCGGCCGGGGTGCCCGCCGCGGTCTCCGGCGCGGGCCCGACCGCGCTGGCGCTGACCTCCGGCGGCGCGCTGCCCGGGGAGGTCCCGGTGGTGGGTTTCCGGGTGCTGCCGCTGCCGGTGGACGACGCCGGCGTGCGCGTGCTGGCCTGACCACCTCCCGCCGGGAGGCCCCAGCGGGAGGGGCGGCCACCCCGGAGTGGTACAAAGGAGGTGTCGGGGCCGTGAGGTGCGGCTTCGACGGCACGACCAGCGGAAGCGCGCCGCGCTCCCGGGGGTTGTTGCACCTGGCTCACAGGGCGTCTACCCTCAAGGTCAATCAGTCACCGCGCGCAGGGCGCCGGTGCTCCATCCGGAACATCGTTTCCGGAGCGCATCTTCTCGCTGTGAAAGGGCTTCACCCGACCACGGGTGAAGATCAAGTTGGCGGGGTTCCGATCGCGGTGACCGAGGCAGGGGTTGTCAACTCAATCGAGTTCGCTTCACGCCCATCGACGGGGTTCATCGTTGCCGAAGTAGGGGCGGGGGCCTTAGATTCCACGCTGTGGCCCCCGTGGTGACCACGACACCGCATGGACGGGAGCCGTCCCGGTCGGATCCCGCGGTCCTGCCCGCAGGGCAGCTGCGGCAACCGGGTCGTTCCCCGAACTCGATCGAATCGGCAGATCCTGAAACGAGGCGGCAGCAGGGCGTGCATCGGCGGGTGTGGATCGGAGTGGATGCGTCGCACGTGGCTCACCATTCGAGCGTTCCGACGTACCGGACTGGTACCACGACATGGCATCGGAAGGATCACGCGAGCCGAGTACCTCCCACTGCTCGAGCTGCTGGTTCCCGGAGCCATCGCCGATGTCGGTCGTGCCGTGTGCGCGGGTGAGAACCGACCGGCACAGAGCTGGTAGCACACACCGGCCGCCCGCACTCCAAGAGCGGGCGGGCAATCCGCTGGGGCGCGTAGGAGGCGCGGCTCCGGTCAGGAAGGACATTCGTGAGCAACACCGAACTGTTGAGCAGCGAGGCCGCCAACGGCAGCTCTCCGGCTGGCCAGCAGGAATCCGAGGCCAACGGCACCCCGCGTCGCCGCGGTGGGCTCTCCGGCATGGTTCTTGCCGAGCTGCGCCAACTCGCGGGGGAACTGGGGATCGAGACAGGGGGCCTGCGCAAGGGCGACCTGATCGCCGCCATCAAGGAGAAGCAGGGCGCCGGGAGCGCGCCGCGTTCGCGTTCGCCGAAGAAGTCCGGCGGGGACGCCCCGGCCGAGAAGGCCAAGGCGCACCAGCCCGCGCTCGACGACTCGTCCGACAGCGACAACGCGCCGCGCGAGAACGAGTCCGGCAGCAACGGCAGCAGCGCGCCGAGCCGGAACCGCTCCCGCAGGCAGCAGCCCGCCGACGGCACCGCCGGGGACGACGAGAACCGCCGCAACGGCGGCGGGGGCGGCGGCAACCGCCGGCGCCGGTCCTCCGGTCGCCCGTCCGGGCAGGCCGACTCCGGCTCGGACGACAACCAGGGCCAGCGCTCCGACCGCGGTGACCGCCAGTCCGGTGGCCGTCAGGACGGCAACCAGCAGCGGGACAACCAGCAGCGCGGCGGCGGCAACCGGGACGACGACGCCGACGACGACGGCGGGCGCCGCCGCGGTCGGCGGTTCCGCGACCGCCGTCGCAACCGCGGTCGCGGGGAAGGCGGCGCCGAGCCCGAGGTCCGCGAGGACGACGTGCTGCTGCCGGTGGCCGGCATCCTCGACGTGCTGGAGAACTACGCCTTCGTGCGCACCTCCGGCTACCTCGCCGGACCGAACGACGTCTACGTCTCGCTGTCCCTGGTCCGCAAGTACGGCCTGCGCCGCGGCGACGCCATCAAGGGCGTCATCCGGCAGCCCCGCGAAGGCGAGCAGCAGCGGCAGAAGTTCAACCCGCTGGTGCGGGTGGACTCCATCAACGGCCTGGAGCCGGACGCCGCCAAGGGGCGTTCCGAGTTCCACAAGATGACGCCGCTCTACCCGAACGAGCGGCTGCGCCTGGAGACCGAGCCGAGCAACCTGACCGGCCGGATCATCGACCTGGTGATGCCCGTCGGCAAGGGGCAGCGCGCGCTGATCGTCTCGCCGCCCAAGGCGGGCAAGACCATGGTGCTGCAGGCGATCGCCAACGCCATCAGCACCAACAACCCCGAGTGCCACCTGATGGTCGTCCTCGCCGACGAGCGTCCGGAAGAGGTCACCGACATGCAGCGCTCGGTGAAGGGCGAGGTCATCGCCTCGACCTTCGACCGGCCGCCGTCGGACCACACGACCGTCGCCGAGCTGTCCATCGAACGGGCCAAGCGGCTCGTGGAGATGGGGCACGACGTGGTCGTGCTGCTGGACTCGATCACCCGGCTGGGCCGCGCCTACAACCTCGCGGCCCCGGCGTCCGGGCGCATCCTGTCCGGTGGTGTGGACTCGACCGCGCTGTACCCGCCGAAGCGGTTCCTCGGTGCCGCCCGCAACATCGAGAACGGCGGCTCGCTGACCATCTTCGCCACGGCGCTGGTGGAGACCGGTTCCACCATGGACACGGTCATCTTCGAGGAGTTCAAGGGCACCGGCAACGCCGAGCTCAAGCTCGACCGCAAGCTCGCCGACAAGCGGCTGTTCCCGGCGGTCGACGTCGACTCCTCCAGCACCCGCAAGGACGAGATCCTGCTCTCGCCCGACGAGCTGGCGGTGACCCACAAGCTGCGCCGGGTGCTCGCCGCGCTCGACGCGCAGCAGGCGCTGGAACTCCTGCAGGACCAGTTGCGCAAGGCGCGCACCAACATCGAGTTCCTGATGCAGGTCGCCAAGAACACCCCGGGCAAGGACGACGACTGACGTCCACCCACCCGGACGCAGGGGCCCGCACCGCTCTCGGTGCGGGCCCCTGCGCTTTGGGGCGGGTGACAGCAGGGGAACTTTCCTCCCATGGGTGACAGGAAGGTTCCCCTGCTGCCATCGGTGGGAGGAAGGTTCCCCTGCTGCCATGGGTGACAGGAAGGTTCCCCTGCTGTCATCACCGGCAGGGAGCGTTCCCGGTGCTGGCGAGCAGGCGGCACAGCAGCACCAGCGCGACCGAGCCGAAGCCGAGCGCGGCGGCGGAGGGAAGGTGGAGCCCGTCCACCGCCACCGCGCAGACGACCAGCGCCAGCGGGTAGGTGAAGCGCAGCGCGTAGCGCTGCCACCGTCCCCGCCAGTCGACGTGGCCGTCGGCGAGCAGCATCAGCCCGGCGGCGGCGCCGAACAGCAGCGGGGCGGACAGCACGGTCTCGTGCCCGATCACGGGGTGCCCCAGCAGCACGTCCAGCGCCGCGGCGATGCCGGCGGCGCTGGTGAGGAAGAGCACGGGCAGCAGCGCCCACGACCGGATCGTGAGCCGCCCCATGACCGAGCACAGCAGCACGCGCCGAGGATGCTCGATCCCGTTCCGGGGCGCATCCGGGAAGCGGTCCGCAGCGGTGGAAGGCGGGTGTTCTGCGCCGAGCGGCTCGGCGGCTGCTGCGTTCGGGGGTACCGGAATACCGCAGCTCCACCCTGCGTTGCAGGTCAACAGCCGTCATCTGGCAGAATCACAGGTTGGTTCCGGTTCCGGTTCACCTCGCGGTGAGGGCCGTGAGGACCCGGCGGCCACGAGGAGAGGACAACCCTTGAAGAGCGAGATCCACCCGCAGTACGTGGACACCCAGGTGAACTGCGGTTGCGGGAACAGCTTCACCACCCGCAGCACCCGCAAGTCGGGCCAGATCACCGTCGAGGTCTGCTCGAACTGCCACCCGTTCTACACGGGCAAGCAGAAGATCCTGGACACCGGCGGCCGCGTCGCCCGCTTCGAGGCGCGCTACGGCAAGCGGCAGAAGTCGGCCAACTAGCCAGCTCGACGGCGCCCGTCCCACCCGAGGTGGGGCGGGCGCCGTCGTTGCGTTCAGCCGCCGTCCGCACAGAAGGGTCGTCAGTGGAGACATCGAAGCTCGAAACCTTGCTCACCGAGTACGCGGAGCTGGAACAGCGTCTCGCAGACCCGGCCGTGCACGCCGACCAGGGCACGGCTCGCAAGCTCGGCCGCCGCTACGCGGAGCTGGCGCCGATCGTGCGGACCGCCCGCGAACTCGACGTGAGCCGTTCGGATCTCACCACCGCCCGGGAGCTGGCCGCTGAGGACTCGGCGTTCGCGGAGGAGGCCGACCGCCTCGCCGCGGCGATCCCGGAACTGGAGACCAAGCTCACCGAACTGCTCCTGCCGCGCGACCCGCACGACGGTTCCGACGTGCTCCTGGAGGTCAAGTCCGGGGAAGGCGGGGAGGAGTCCGCGCTGTTCGCCGGCGACCTCCTCCGGATGTACCTGAGGTTCGCCGAGCGGCAGGGATGGCGCGCGGACGTCCTCGACGCCACCGAATCCGACCTCGGCGGCTACAAGGACGCCACGGTGGCGATCAAGGGCAAGTCGGGGGAGACGACCCCGGACGGCGTTTGGTCGAAGATGAAGTACGAGGGCGGGGTGCACCGGGTTCAGCGGGTGCCGGTCACCGAATCGCAGGGCCGGGTGCACACGTCCGCGGCAGGTGTCCTGGTCTACCCCGAGCCGGAGGACGTCGAGGTGGAGGTCGACGAGAAGGACCTCCGGATCGACGTCTACCGGTCGTCGGGTCCCGGCGGGCAGAGCGTGAACACCACCGACTCGGCGGTGCGCATCACCCACCTGCCGACCGGCATCGTGGTGTCCTGCCAGAACGAGAAGTCGCAGCTCCAGAACAAGCAGCGGGCCATCCAGGTGCTCACCGCGAGGTTGCAGGCCCTCGCCGAGGAGGAGGCCGAACGGGAGGCCGCGGAGACCCGCCGCAGCCAGGTCCGCACCGTCGACCGCTCCGAGCGGGTGCGCACTTACAACTTCCCGGAGAACCGGATCTCCGACCACCGCGTCAACTACAAGGCCTACAACCTCGACCACGTCCTCGACGGCGACCTCGACGCGGTGCTGGGCGCCCTCGTCGCCGCCGACCGCGCCCAGCGGCTGTCGGCTACCGCCTGAGCCCCCGCTCTAAGCTTGCGCACGTGACCCGCCAACCACTGCGCCTGGCCATCCTCGACGCGGAGCGCGCGCTCGCGGCCGCCGGGGTGGACAGCCCGCGCACCGACGCGGAGCTGCTCGCGGCGCACCTGCTCGGCGTCGAACGCACCAAGCTCATGATGGTGCCGCTGGTAGACCCGCCGATGGTCGACGCGCTGCGGGACCTGGTGCACCGCCGCGCCGCCCGGGTGCCGCTGCAGCACCTCACCGGCCAGGCGGCGCTGGCCGGGGTCTCCCTCGAAGTGGGCCCCGGGTCTTCATCCCGCGGCCGGAGACCGAACTGCTGCTCGCCTGGGGGCTCGGCCTGCTCGACAGCGTGGCGCGGCCCACCGTCGTCGACCTGTGCACCGGTTCGGGGGCGCTCGGCCTGGCGGCCGCGCACAGCAGACCGGACGCCACCGTGCACGTCGTCGAGAAGGACCCCGCGGCGCTGGCGTGGGCACGGCGCAACGCCCAGCGCTGTTCGGAAGCCGGGGACACCGCCGTCACCCTGCACGCCGGGGATGTCGCCGACCCGGCGCTGCTCGCCGACCTCGAAGGCCGCGTCGACCTCGTGCTCTGCAACCCGCCGTACGTCCCGGAGGGGTCTCCGGTGCCGCCGGAGGTGGGCCACCACGACCCGCACGCCGCCGTCTTCGGCGGCCGCGACGGGCTCGACGTGGTGCGGCACGTCGTGACCTGCGCCGCCCGGCTGCTGCGCCCCGGGGGCGGCGTCGCGATCGAGCACGACGACACCCACGGCGGCTCGGTGCCCGCGCTGCTCACCGCCCGCCGGGTGCTCACCGACGTGCAGGAGCATCCCGACCTCGCCGGACGCCCCCGCTTCGCCACGGCCCGCCGCACGGATCCGCCGATGTGAGCAGGGGAACCTTCCTGTCATGGGTGGCAGCAGGGGAACCTTCCTGTCACTGGTGCGAGGAAGGTTCCCCTGCTGCCACGTTCAGGACCGTGCGTTCACGAACTCGCGCAGCGCCGCGTTGAACTCGTTCGGCCGCTCCCGGTTGGGCCAATGCCCGGCGCCACCGATGACCCGCAGCGACGCGTCCGGGATGGCGCCGGCGGTGTCCTGCCCCGCGGCGGCGGGCACCAGCGCGTCCGAGTCGCCCTGGATGACCATCGTCGGGCACCGCACCTGGTCGAGCAGGGGCAGGTGGTTGATCCGCATCGAACGGCTGCCGATGGTGTCGTGATGCCAGTCCGCGAAGATCGACCCGCGGTCGCGGGCTTCGGTCCGCACCTCGTCGATGATCTGTGCCAGGTCCCTGACCTGCGACGGGTCGCTGAACATCACCGACTTCAAGACCCGTCGCACGAGTCCTTGACTCATCCCCAGCAGCTTGGCCGCCAGCGGCCCGGCGAAGCGCGAGCGCAGCGCGAGGTAGGCGAGCAGGTGTTGGTTGAGCCGGTGTTGGACACCCATCGGGTCGACCAGGACGAGCCCGCGTACCCGCTGCGGGTTGCGCAGGGTGAAACCGGTGGCGACGCTCGCGCCCATCGACAGCCCGACCAGCGCCGCGTCCGGGACCTGCCACGCGTCCAGCAGCCAGCGCAGGACCTCTTCGAAGGTGCGCTGGTTCGCGCGCCCGTGCCACGGGATGCTGCCGCCCTGCCCGGGGAGGTCAGGTGCGTACACCTGGTGGTCGACCGCGAGCACCGGAATGGCGTGGCGCCAGCTCAGCAGCGCGTTGTCCGGACCGCCGCCGTGGAGGAGGACGATCGCAGGCCCGGATAGTCCCGCGCGGTAATACCGGATCTTCCCGGCGGGGAACTCGATGTGGTCGACCTCGACACCCTCGGGTGGGGCGGTCATCGTCGTCTCCTCGTGCTCTCTCGAGTGGTCGATGTGCGCGGTGCGGCACGTCACGGGTACCGGGTGGCAGACGTCCGAGGCGGCCCGGGCGTTGCGGTCGGCGATGGTGACGTGCGCAACTTGTCTCGGAAGTGAACAACGCGCTTCGAATCGTGCCCGAGCCGGGCCTCCGCATCGGGCGAACTCCTCGGCGGTCGCTACCCGCACCACCCGAACGAGGTGCATCCGCGCGTGCCAGTATCGAGGTGTGAGCACTGTCTACGACTGCAGTCGTCCCGAAAGCCGCGCGTCCGGCCTGTCCGCCGCGGCGAACACGGTCCGCGCGGGTGGGCTCGTGGTCCTGCCCACCGACACGGTGTACGGCATCGGTGCGGACGCCTTCGACTCCAACGCCGTGGCCGCGCTGCTGGCGGCCAAGGGCCGTGGACGGGACATGCCGGTGCCGGTCCTGGTCGGCTCCTGGTCCACGCTGGACGGCCTGGTGATGTCCGTGCCGCGGTCGGCTCGGGCGCTGATCGAGGCGTTCTGGCCGGGTGGACTGTCCATCGTGCTGCCGCAAGCGCCGTCGCTGTCCTGGGACCTCGGCAACACCCGCGGCACGGTGAACCTGCGGATGCCGCTGCACCCGGTCGCGCTGGAGCTGCTGCGGGAGGTCGGACCGATGGCCGTCTCCAGCGCCAACCGCAGCGGTCTGCCCGCGGCCGCCACCGCGGGCGAGGCCGAGGAGCAGCTCGGTGATTCGGTCTCGATCTACCTCGACGCGGGACCCTCCGGGGAATCGGTCGCGTCCACGATCGTCGATCTCACCCAGGGGCAGCCGCGCGTGCTGCGCGAGGGCGCCGTGCCGCTCGCCGAGCTGTCCGAAGTGCTCGGCGTGGAGGTCGAGCCCGCTTCCTGAGCCGGGTGCGTGACAGCAGGGGAACCTTCCTCCCACTGGTGACAGGAAGGTTCCCCTGCTGCCACCGAACCAGCACGGGATGGTGCGTCGGGATCGGGCGCCGGGCGGTGACAGGAAGGTTCCCCTCCTGTCATCTGTGACAGGAAGGTTCCCCTGCTGCCATCCCCGGGGCGGTGCACGGCGGACCAACCGGGGGACCAGCTGTGGGGTGACAGGAAGGTTCCCCTGCTCGCAGCCCGCTCACCGGGAGCGTCGGCGAGGACGGCGGACCGGTGGCGACCGCCCATCGGCGGGCCGATAGCGTTACTCCCCGGATGCGCCGAGTGGACAGCGGTGAGGAGCGCCGAGTGTGAACATTCCGTTCTGGGGGCCGGACAGCGATCTGCCGCTCGCCGCAGAACGACGAGGGTGAGCCACCGGCATGGACAATTTCCCTGGTTGGGTCTCCGTCGGTCTCCCCGCGCGGGAGTACCTGCTGGTCCTGCTCACCGCTGCGGCGGTCACGTTCCTGCTGACCGGGTTGGTCCGGTTGGTGGCGATCCGGTTGGGCGCGGTGGCGTACCCGCGGCAGCGCGATGTGCACGTCAAGCCGATACCCCGGATGGGTGGCGTGGCGATGTACGGCGGGGTGCTGGCGGCCATGTTCCTGGCGAGCAACCTGCCCGCGTTGTCGCGCGGTTTCGACTACTCGCGGGACGCGGTGGCGGTGGTGCTCGCGGGTGCGCTGATCGTGCTGGTCGGCGCCTTGGACGACCGGTTCGAGATGGATTCGCTGACCAAGCTCGCGGGGCAGGTGACGGCGGCGGGCATCCTGGTGCTGTTCGGCGTGCAGTGGTTCATGCTGTGGGTGCCGTGGGGCGGGACCGAGGACCAGCTCGGCCAGTACCTCGCACTGGGCACGAACCAGGGCCAGCTGCTGACCGTGCTGCTCATCGTGGCGATGGTCAACGCGATGAACTTCGTGGACGGGCTGGACGGGCTGGCGTCCGGGATCGGGCTGGTCGCGGCGAGCGCCACCTGCGTGTTCTGCCTGGGCCTGCTGGACCGGCAGGACGGTGACGTCAACGCCTACCCGCCGGCGCTGATCGCGGCGACCATCGCGGGTGCGTGCCTGGGCTTCCTGCCGCACAACTTCCAGCCCGCGAAGATCTTCATGGGCGATTCGGGTTCGATGCTGATCGGCCTGATGCTGGCCACCGCGAGCACGACCGCGTCGGGGAAGATGGACTACCTGGCGCAGAACCCGACCGACACGATCGCCCTGCTGTCCCCGCTGCTGGTGGTGGCCGCGGTGCTGTTCGTGCCGCTGCTGGACCTGATCATGGCGGTGGTGCGCCGGACCCGCGCGGGCAAGAGCCCGTTCCACGCGGACAAGATGCACCTGCACCACCGGCTGCTGGAGATCGGCCACTCGCAGCGCCGCGCGGTGCTGCTGATCTACCTGTGGGCGGCGGTGATCGCCTTCGGCGCGGTGTCGTTGACGCTGTTCAACGCGGTGCTGGTCGCGTGGGTCGTCGGACTGGGAGTCGTCGTGGCCGCTATCATCTCGGTGATTCCCCGGATGCGGACCCGAGCCGATCGAGAGAGCAGATGAGCGACGACACGGACAGGCCGGCCCACGAGCCGTCGGAGGACGCCGACGCGCCGCGGGTGAACCCGCACGCGCAGACGGTCCGCACGCTGTCGGACGCGATGCTGCGCACGGCCGCGCTGCCGGTCGGCGGCACCGTCCTGATCGCCGCCGCGATCGGCTTCGCCGTGGCCGGGGTGCCGGGGATCGCCGCGGCGGTGACCGCAGGGGTGGTGACCACCGGGGCATCGCTGTTCACGATGGGTCTGATGCGGGTGACCGCGCCGATGGCCCCGTCGATGGCGATGGGCGCGGTGCTCGGCGGGTTCTTCGTCAAGATGTTCGTGCTGTTGCTCACCATGTCGGCGCTGAGCGGGGTGGACGCGGTGCACTCCGGGACGCTGGCCGCCACGTTCGGCGTGATGGTGCTCGTCTGGGCGGCGGCCCAGCTGGTCGCGTTCCGCCGGACCCGGACCCCGACCGTCATCCCCGACTCCTGACCTCGGTGTCCGTCGTGCTCCGCGCCCCGGATCCCGTGCGGGACGGCGGATTACCCGCTGGTACCTTGTCCCGGGAGGACGACCACCTCACCGCGAGGGCGGACTTGCGAGCTCCCCGTGTCCGTGACCAGATCCCCGGAGAGGCCCCTCCGCAACCCGATCAGGTATCAGGTACGTTAAGTGCAAATCGTGACGATTCCCCCGATCGAGCGACCTCGGTCGGGAGAACCGGAAGGAGCCCAGTTGGGCACGCTGGTGATGGCCGAGGGCGGGCAGTTCGTACCGCCAGGTGCCGATAGTTTTGTCCTCCCGCCGATCGTAGGCGGAATCACCAAGCCGATGGTGCTGGTCGCGATTTCGGCTGTGCTGATCGCCGCGTACTTCGTGGTCTCCACCCGCAACCTCAAGGTGGTGCCCACCAAGAACCAGTTCGCGGCGGAGTTCCTCTACGGCTTCAGCCGGGACTCGATCGCCCGCGACCAGATCGGCGCCAAGGACTTCCGCCCGTTCGTCCCGCTGATCTTCGCCCTGTTCACCTTCGTGCTGGTGAACAACATCTTCGGCATCGTGCCGTTCCTCCAGTTCCCCACGATGTCCAAGATCGGTTTCCCGGTCGCGCTGATGCTCGTGGTCTACGTGGTGTTCCACGGAGCGGGATTCAGGCGGCACGGGTTCCTCGGCTACTTCAAGCACGTCATGTTCCCGCCGGGCGTGCCGAAGGCCATCTACGTCATCCTGGCGCCCATCGAGTTCCTGCAGAAGTTCGTCGCTCAGCCGCTGGCGCTGGCGATCCGAGTCTTCGCAGCGATGTTCGCCGGCCACCTCATGCTGCTCGTGTTCATCCTCGGCGGTGAATACCTGCTCCTCGAGGCGAGCGCGGGGTTCAAGCCCATCTCGATCGTCGCCTTCGCCTTCGCCATTGCCTTGACCTTCGTCGAGGCCTTGATCCAGGTGCTCCAGGCATACATCTTCGCGCTGCTGACCGCCAACTTCATCGGTGCGGCGCTGTCCGAGGGCCACTGAGAGAAGACCAAGACCTCCGATCCGCAAGTTCTGCGGACCGAGTTGAAAGGTAGTGAAAGTGAGCAACATCGTTCTTGCGCAGGCCGCCGAAGCCGTGAACCTCAACCCGGGTCTGGCCGCGATCGGGTACGGCCTGAGCGCCATCGGTGCCGCCATCGGTGTCGGCATGATCTGGGCCGCCGTCATCAACGGCACCGCCCGGCAGCCGGAGGCCGAGGGCCAGCTCCGCGGCATCGCCTACATCTCCTTCGTGCTGGTCGAGGTGCTGGCGCTGCTCGGCCTGGTCTTGTACTTCATCGCCTCCAATGCCTGAGTCAGACTCCACGCTTAGGGAGACCTTGTGGTGAAGACGCAGATTCTGGCGGCGGCAGGTGAGCACAACCCGATCCTGCCGGCGACGTCGGAGATCATTGTCGGCCTGATCGCCTTCCTCCTGCTGCTGTTCGTGCTCTGGAAGTACGCCGTCCCTCGCTTCGAGAAGGTGTACGCCGAGCGCAGCGAGCGGATCGAGGGGGGCATCGCCAAGGCCGAGGCGGCCCAGGCCGAGGCGCAGCGGACGCTGGAGCAGTACAAGTCCCAGCTCGCCGAAGCCCGTGCCGAAGCCGCCCGGATCCGCGACGACGCACGCGCCGAAGGCCAGCAGATCCTCGAGGAGATGCGCACCCAGGCCCAGGCGGAGTCGGAGCGGATCGTCAACCAGGGCCAGTCCCAGCTCGCGGCGCAGCGCGCCCAGATCGTGGCCGAGCTGCGCGCCGACCTCGGTCGGCACGCGGTCGAGCTGGCCGGTCGCGTGGTCGGGGAATCCCTGGAGGACGAGGCCCGCCGGCGCGGGACCGTCGACCGGTTCCTCGACGAGCTGGAGACCGCTTCGGCCCCGGCTTCGGGATCGGCCCAAGCCTGATCAAGTGAAAGGCGCTGAGAGTTGAGCACCCTCGTGAACGCCGCGAGCCGTGAGGCGCTGGCAGCCACCGAGCTGCAGTTGCTGCAGGCCACCGACGGGGCCCAGGCCGCGGAGATCACCGGGCTCGCCGACGAGCTGTTCGGCGTCGCCGCTCTGCTGGGCCGCGAGTCCACGTTGCGGCGGGCGCTGGCCGATGCCTCCACCGACCCGCGGTCCAGGGAAGACCTGGCCCGCGGGCTGTTGGCGGACAAGCTCGGCGCCCGGGCGCTGCCGGTGGTCGTCGAAGCCGTTCGGTCCCGCTGGTCGGGGCCCGGCGACCTGGTCTCCGGGCTGGAGCGGATGGCCCGCACCGCGTTGCTGGTGCAGGCCGAACGCGCCGACCGCCTCGACGACGTCGAGGACGAGCTGTTCCGGCTCGGCCGGATCATCGGCGGTCAGGTCGACCTGGAACGGCTGCTGTCGGACCCCGCGGGCGCCGTGGAGGGCAAGAAGGCTGTCGTGGACCAGCTCCTCGACGGCAAGGTCGAGCCGGTCACCCTGAGCCTGGTGGAGCAGCTCGTCACCCGCCCGCGCGGTCGTCGGGTCAGCGAAGGCCTGGAGGAGCTGGCCGCCCTGTCGGCCAAGCGCCGGGAACGTTCGGTCGCGCACATCCGCTCGGCCGTGCCGCTCACCGACGAGCAGCAGGACCGGCTGTCGCGGACCTTGCAGCGGATCTACGCGCGTCCGATCGCCCTGCACCTCGAGATCGATCCCGAGGTGGTCGGTGGACTGCTGATCCGGGTCGGTGACGAGGTCATCGACGGCAGCGTCGCGGGACGCCTGCAGTCCCTCCGGCGCGAGCTCGCCGACTGACGGCCCCTGGCTGGGCGGCGGCAACACGAACCCCCTTCCACGAACGAACCGAGAGCAGGACTGAGACATGGCGGAGCTGACGATCTCGTCGGACGAGATCCGCAGTGCGATCGAGAAGTACGTCTCCAGCTACTCCCCGGAGGTCAGCCGCGAGGAGGTCGGGGTCGTCACCGATACCGGTGACGGCATCGCCCATGTCGAGGGTCTGCCTTCGGTGATGACCGAGGAGCTGCTGGAGTTCCCGGGCGGCATCTACGGCGTCGCGATGAACCTGGAGTCCCAGGAGATCGGTGCCGTCGTCCTCGGCGAGACCGAGAAGATCGAGGAGGGCCAGGAGGTCAAGCGGACCGGCAAGGTGATGTCGGTCCCGGTCGGCGACGGCTTCCTCGGTCGTGTGGTCAACCCGCTGGGCGAGCCGATCGACGGTCTCGGCGAGGTCAGCGCCGAGGCCGAGCGCCCGCTGGAGCTGCAGGCCGCGACGGTCGTGCAGCGCCAGGGCGTGAGCGAGCCGATGCAGACCGGCATCAAGGCCATCGACTCGATGACCCCCATCGGTCGCGGCCAGCGCCAGCTGATCATCGGTGACCGCAAGACCGGCAAGACCACGGTCGCGGTCGACACGATCCTGAACCAGAAGGGCAACTGGGAGAGCGGCGACCCGGAGAAGCAGGTCCGCTGCATCTACGTCGCGATCGGCCAGAAGGGCTCCACGATCGCCGGCGTGAAGCGGTCGCTGGAAGAGGCCGGTGCGATGGACTACACCACCATCGTCGCCGCCCCCGCGTCGGACTCGCCCGGTCTGAAGTGGCTGGCCCCCTACGCCGGTTCGGCCCTGGGCCAGCACTGGATGTACCAGGGCAAGCACGTCCTCATCGTCTTCGACGACCTCACCAAGCAGGCCGAGGCCTACCGCGCGATTTCGCTGCTGCTGCGGCGTCCGCCGGGCCGCGAGGCCTACCCGGGCGACGTCTTCTACCTGCACTCGCGCCTGCTGGAGCGCTGCGCGAAGCTCTCCGACGAGATGGGCGCCGGGTCGATGACGGGTCTGCCGATCATCGAGACCAAGGCCAACGACGTGTCGGCCTACATCCCGACCAACGTCATCTCCATCACCGACGGGCAGTGCTTCCTGCAGTCGGACCTGTTCAACGCGGGTCAGCGCCCCGCCATCGACGTCGGCATCTCGGTGTCCCGAGTCGGTGGTTCGGCGCAGATCAAGGCGATGAAGTCGGTCACCGGTTCGCTGCGGCTGGACCTCGCGCAGTACCGCGAGCTGGAGGCCTTCTCCGCGTTCGCCTCGGACCTCGACGCCGCCTCCAAGGCGCAGCTCGACCGCGGTGCCCGCCTGATGCAGGTCCTCAAGCAGGGCCAGGGGCAGCCGCTGCCGGTCGAGGAGGAGGTCGTGTCGCTTTACATCGCGACCAAGGGCCACCTCGACTCGGTGCCGGTGGGCGACGTGCCGCGCTTCGAGCAGGAGTTCCTGGCGCACATGCGGCGCACCCACGAGACCGCGCTCAAGGACATCGTCGAGACGGGCAAGCTGTCCGACGACGGCGCGAGCACCCTGGTCTCCGCGGTCGAGGAGTTCAAGAAGCAGTTCACCGCCTCCGGCGCCTCCGCTCCCCTGAACGAGCCGGACGCCGAGGCGATGGAATCCGACGCGGTGGAGCAGGAGACCGTCAAGGTCAACCGCCCCGCCCCGAAGAAGTGACCGGGTAGACCATGGCTCAACTTCGGGAACTCCGGAATCGCATCCGGTCGATCTCGTCGACCCGGAAGATCACCAAGGCGCAGGAGCTCATCGCGACCTCGCGCATCACGAAGGCGACGGCCAGGGTCGAGGCGGCGCGTCCGTACGCGGACGAGATCACCAACGTGCTCACCGCCCTGGCCGACCAGAGCACGCTGGACCACCCGCTGCTGACCGAGCGCTCCAACCCCAAGCGGGCCGGGGTGCTGGTGGTCACCAGCGACCGCGGGTTCTGCGGCGGCTACAACGCCAACGTGATCCGCGCGGCCGAAGAGCTGCAGTCGATGCTGCGCGAGCAGGGCAAGACCCCGGTGCTGTACGTGATCGGCCGCAAGGGCGAGTCGTACTACCGCTTCCGGGAGCGGCCGATCGAGGCGAGCTGGTCGGGCTTCAGCGACTCGCCCGGCTACGGCGACGCCGCCGACGTCGGGGAGCACCTGGTCAAGGCGTTCCTGGCGGGCGCCGACGACTACCTCGACGACGGTGGTCCGGACGGTACGCTGGGGGTGGACGAGCTGCACATGGTCCACACCGAGTTCGTCTCGATGCTCACGCAGGCCCCGGTGGTCCGGCGGATCGCCCCGATGGAGGTCGAGTACGACTCGGGGACGACGCTCAAGTCGGGGTACGACTTCGAACCCGATGTCGAGACCCTGTTCGCCGCGCTGCTGCCCAAGTACATCAAGACCCGGTTGTTCGCGGGCCTGCTGGACGCGGCGGCCTCCGAGCACGCCGCGCGCCGGACGGCGATGAAGTCGGCCACCGACAACGCCGACGAGCTGGTGCGCACGCTCAGCCGCGAGGCCAACCAGGCACGCCAGGCCCAGATCACCCAGGAAATCAGCGAGATCGTCGGTGGAGTCGAGGCGCTCTCGTCAGCAGGAAGTGAGTGACATGACCGCTACTGCCACCAGCACCGCGACGGGCACGGGGCGCGTCGTCCGCGTCCTCGGCCCGGTCGTGGACGTCGAGTTCCCGCGCGACCAGGTGCCGGACCTCAACAACGCCCTCACCGTGGACATCACCGCTGAGGACATGGCCAAGACCCTCACCCTGGAGGTCGCCCAGCACCTGGGTGACGCCGTGGTGCGGACCATTTCGATGCAGCCCACCCAGGGCCTGGTGCGCGGCGTGGCCGTCGCCGACACCGGCACCGGCATCTCCGTCCCGGTCGGCGACATCGTCAAGGGCCACGTGTTCAACGCGCTGGGCCACTGCCTCGACGAGCCGGGCTACGGCTCGGACGCCGAGAAGTGGGAGATCCACCGCAAGGCCCCGAGCTTCGACAAGCTCGAGGGCAAGACCGAGATGCTGGAGACCGGCATCAAGGTCATCGACCTGCTCACCCCGTATGTCCAGGGCGGCAAGATCGGCCTGTTCGGCGGTGCGGGTGTCGGCAAGACGGTGCTCATCCAGGAGATGATCCGCCGCGTCGCCAAGAACTTCGGCGGCACCTCGGTGTTCGCCGGCGTCGGCGAGCGCACCCGCGAGGGCAACGACCTCTGGGTCGAGATGGCGGAGTCCGGCGTGCTCGCCGACACCGCCCTGGTGTTCGGCCAGATGGACGAGCCGCCGGGGACCCGCATGCGGGTCGCGCTGTCCGCGCTGACCATGGCGGAGTATTTCCGCGACGTCCAGAACCAGGACGTGCTGCTGTTCATCGACAACATCTTCCGGTTCACCCAGGCGGGCCAGGAGGTGTCCACCCTGCTGGGCCGGATGCCCTCCGCCGTGGGTTACCAGCCGACGCTGGCCGACGAGATGGGTGAGCTGCAGGAGCGGATCACCTCGACCCGGGGCCGCTCGATCACCTCGATGCAGGCGATCTACGTCCCCGCGGACGACTACACCGACCCGGCGCCCGCCACGACGTTCGCCCACCTGGACGCCACCACCGAGCTGGCCCGGTCCATCTCGCAGAAGGGCATCTACCCGGCGGTGGACCCGCTGACCTCCAGCTCCACCATCCTCGACCCGGCGATCGTCGGCGACGAGCACTACCGGGTGGCCCAGGAGGTCAAGCGGATCCTGCAGAAGTACAAGGAGCTGCAGGACATCATCGCCATCCTCGGCATGGACGAGCTGTCCGAAGAGGACAAGGTGACGGTGCAGCGGGCGCGTCGCATCGAGCGCTACCTGTCGCAGAACTTCTTCGTGGCCAAGCAGTTCACCGGCCAGGAGGGCTCCTTCGTCTCGCTGAAGGAGACCATCGAGGCCTTCGACAAGCTCTGCCGCGGCGACTTCGACCACTACCCGGAGCAGGCGTTCCTGTCCATCGGTGGTCTGGAGGACCTGGAGCAGGCCTACAAGAAGCTCACCGAGAGCTGAGCTCACCGGTCCCCGCCGCGCTTCGGTGCGGCGGGGACCGCGCATCGGGGTCGGGGCCGCAGGGGCCCCGACCTTCGTGCACCGGGCCGACGTCGTCCGCGGCGGGCCCGGCCAGTCACGATCGCCCGGCAGGCATTGGCTAGACTGCGGGCAGACACCCGACAAAGGAGACGCGCGTGGCCAACATGTCCGTCCAACTGGTCGCCGTCGAGCGCCGCCTGTGGTCCGGGGAGGCGACTTCGGTGGTCGCGCAGACCACCGAAGGCGAGATCGGCATCCTGTCCGGGCACGAACCCGTCCTGGGTCAGCTCGTCGAGGGCGGCGTCGTCCGGATCACCACGCCCGAGAAGGAGACCGTCACCGCGGCGGTCCACGGCGGATTCCTGTCGGTCACCGGCGACGGCGTGAGCGTGCTCGCCGAGGAGGCCGAGCTTTCCACCGAGATCGACGTCAGCCAGGCCAAGGCCGACGTCGAGAGCGAGGACGAGCAGGAACGGGCACGAGCGCGGACGCGGTTGCGGGCAGCGGGCCAGTCGGCCTGACGGGGCACCCCGATGGGCTCCCTGGTCGTGTGGTCCGCGGTGATCGGGCTGGCGCTGCTGTTCGGCGCGGCGCTGGTCGTCACCACGCTGGCGTGGCGACGCCTGCGCGAACTGCGCGTCGGGGGGATCGACGTCGCCCTCCGCGACACCAGGGACGACCGGGGCCGGGGCTGGCACCTCGGCGTCGCGCACTACCGGGGCGAGGAGTTCGCCTGGTATCGCGTGCTGAGCCTGCGATCGGGCCCCAACTGGGTGGTCAACCGGCGCGAGGTCGAGATCGTCCAGCGCCGCGAGCCCTCCGTGGCCGAGAGCTACGCGATGCCGCCCGGCGCGACCGTCCTCGACCTCACCGGGCGATCCTCCGAGCTGGAGCTCGCAATGGGCGCGGACGCCCTCACCGGGTTCCTGTCCTGGCTCGAGTCCGCTCCGCCCGGGCGATCGGTGCCCTGGGCGTCCTGATACCGGCCGCACACCACGAGCGGGGTCTGCCGACCCCGCTTTTTTCTTGCCCGGATGGCAGCAGGGTCGCCTTTCTGTCACTGGTGACAGCAGGGGAACTTTCCTCTCACTGGTGACAGCAGGGTCGCCTTTCTGTCACCGATGGCCACGGGGATGCTCATGTGCCACTGGCGGAGCAGCGGGACCTTCCTGCGACTCATGACAGCAGGGGAACTTTCCTCTCACCGGTGACAGGAAGGTTCCCCTGCTCGCATTCGCCGTCAGCCGGGCAGCAGTGGGTGGGCGTGGGTGACGACGGCGAGCGAACCGGAGACGGCGACTCCGGCGATGAGGGCCACGGCGGACAAGCACAGGCCCGTGATGGCCAGCCCCCGCGAGCTGTCCGGCCGGGTGCGCAGGCCACCGAGGGCGATGACGCCGAAGATGCTGCCGATCACGCCGAGGACCACGGCGAGCACCGAGGTGACGATGAGGAAGCAGCAGAACAACCCGATGACGCCGAGCACGACCGCGGTGACGGCGGCCCCGTTGGAACGCCGCTGCTCTGGTTCGGGTGTGCCGTCCGGGCGAGGTTCGTCCGGGTAGGCCGACATGGTCCCCTCCTCGACGTCGGGGTGTCGCTGACTGTCGCATGCGGAGCTGCTGTGCGCAGCCCGGACGCTTCCTGGCGGGTCGGGCGGGGAAGAGCCACCGGTACACTCCGCGAGGTGCTCATCACGCCCGTCGACTACGACCACGAGGACGCCCAGCACCTGATCGACGAGGTGCAGCAGGAGTACGTCACCCGCTACGGCGCTCGCGATGTCACGGTGGTCGATGCCGACGACTTCCGCCCGCCGAACGGGCTCTTCCTCCTCGGGTACCTCGAAGGTCGACCGGTCGCCTCCGGATGCTGGCGCACGGCGGATCCGTCCGATCCCGCGCTGCAGGACGGCGACGTCGAGATCAAGCGGATGTACGTCGTGCCCGAGGCGCGCGGTCGCGGGGCGGCGCGCGCGATGCTGGCCGAGATCGAACGCACCGCTGCGCTGGCCGGCGGCAAGCGGTGCGTGCTGGAGACCGGGACCCAGCAGCCGGAAGCCATCTCGCTGTACCGGTCGTGCGGGTACGAGCGCATCGACGGGTTCGGTCCGTACCACGACGATCCGCTCAGCCGGTGCTTCGCCAAGGAGATCTAGCGGGGCCCGCCCGCACACGGGCCCCGGACCGGGTCAGGCGTTGCCGCCCGGCTTCCACAGCACGTCGCCGTCCGGGTTGGCGACCCTCGCCAGGATGAACAGCAGGTCGGACAACCGGTTGAGGTACTTCGCGGGCAGTTCAGCCGTGTGCTCGCCGTCCGCGGCGAGCAGCGCCCAGGCCGAGCGCTCGGCGCGGCGGGCGACGCAGCGGGCCTGGTGCAGCAGTGCGCCACCCGGGGTTCCCCGGGGAGGATGAACGAGTCGAGCTTGCCGAGCCGCTCGTTGAACCGGTCGCACCAGCCTTCGAGCCGGTCGACGTAGCCCTGGTCGATCCGCAGCGGCGGGTACTTCGGTGCCTCCGCGAGCGGGGTGGACAGGTCCGCGCCCACGTCGAACAGGTCGTTCTGCACGGCCCGCAAGACCTCGACCACGTCCTGCTCCAGCTCGGCGGTGGCCAGGGCGACACCGATCACCGAGTTCGTCTCGTCCACGTCGGCGTAGGCGATCAGGCGTGGGTCGGTCTTGTGCACCGTGGAGTTGTCGGACAGGCGGGTCGTGCCGCCATCACCGGCCCGCGTGTAGATCTTCGTCAGGTGGACTGCCATGCCCGACACCCTATGCGGCCCGGCGCGCCCGGGTGGGGTGTGAGCAGGGGAACCTTCCTGTCACAGGTGGGAGGAAAGTTCCCCTGCTCGCAGCCCTCGTGACGTGGTGGCGGTCGCGCTCGGCGAAGGTCGTCCGCCGCCTCCTGAGCCGAATCCGCGCGGCTGTGCGCAGGTGTTTCGCCGCGTTCTGCTCGGGCGGGTCGGTCCGCGGCGTGGTGGGTGGCAGCAGGGGAACCTTCCTGTCACAGGTGGGAGGAAAGTTCCCCTGCTGCCACTTCGGCCCGGGACGGGGCCGGTGGTGCGGGCGGGCCCGGCCCGACGGAGACGGAGCTCAGCCCGTACGCTCGGTGCTCGTGAGTGAGCACTTCCGGGTACACGGTGGCGCGCGACTGGTCGGTGAAGTCGACGTGGTCGGCGCGAAGAACAGCGTGCTGAAGCTGATGGCGGCGGCACTGCTGGCCGAGGGCACGACGACGATCACCAACTGCCCGGAGATCCTGGACGTCCCGCTGATGGCCGAGGTGCTCCGCAGCCTCGGCTGCGAGGTGTCCATCGACGGGACCACGGTGTTCATCACGACCCCGGCCGAGATCAGCCACGAAGCCATTTCGCCGTCGATGGGCAAGCTGCGGGCGTCGGTGTGCGTGCTCGGTCCGCTGGTGGCCCGTTGCCGCCGTGCGGTGGTGACCCTGCCGGGTGGCGACGCGATCGGCTCGCGTCCGCTGGACATGCACCAGAACGGCCTCCGGCAGCTCGGTGCGACCAGCCACATCGAGCACGGTGCGGTGGTCGCGAGCGCGGAGAACCTCAAGGGCGCGCAGATCTGGCTGGACTTCCCGAGCGTGGGCGCGACCGAGAACATCTTGATGGCCGCCGTGCTCGCCGAAGGCACCACCATGATCGACAATGCCGCGCGGGAGCCCGAAATCGTCGACCTGTGCGTGATGCTGCAGCAGATGGGTGCCCAGATCGAGGGCGCGGGCACCTCGACGCTCACGGTGCACGGCGTGCCTGCGCTCAACGCGGTCGAACACCGGGTAATCGGCGACCGCATCGTGGGCGCGACCTGGGCTTTCGCCGCTGCGGCGACGCGGGGGGACCTCTCGGTGCGCGGCGTGGATCCGAGCCACGTGAACCTGGTCCTGGAGAAGCTGCGCAGCGCCGGTGCCGAGGTGGCCGTCGACGACAACGGTTTCCGGGTCGACATGGGGCGTCGACCGACCGCGGTGGATTACGTGACGCTGCCCTACCCGGGCTTCCCGACGGACCTGCAGCCGATGGCGTTGGCCCTGTCAGCGGTGGCCGACGGCACCTCCATGATCACCGAGAACCTCTTCGAGTCGCGCTTCCGCTTCATCGAGGAACTGGTCCGGATGGGAGCTGACGCTCGCACGGACGGCCACCACGCCGTGGTGCGCGGGCTCGACCGGCTCTCCAGCGCCCCGGTGTGGGCCACCGACATCCGCGCGGGGGTCGGGTTGGTGTTGGCCGGGCTGTGCGCCGACGGCGTGACCGAGGTCTGGGACGTCTTCCACATCGACCGGGGCTATCCGAACTTCGTCGAGAACATGCGCGATCTCGGTGCCGAGATCGAACGCGTCGTCGACTGACCTCAGAGCTGCTGCTCGTGCAGCCGGAGCAGCAGGTACGCGGCGATCGATTGCGCGTCGGTGACCACGCCGGTGCGGATCATCCGCTCGAACTCGTCCCGGTCGAACCAGGCGGCCCGCATGTCCTGCTCCTCGGCTTCGCGCTCGTGCTCACCCGCGGTGAGCCCGGTCGCCAGGAAGGCGCGCCCGCGCTGGCTGGTGAGTCCGGGCGCCACGTCGAGGGTGCCGAGATCGGTGAAGTGCTCGGCGCGCAACCCGGTCTCCTCGCGCAGCTCGCGCGCGGCGAGTTCGGCCACGGGCACGTCGGCGCGGTCCGGTGCCGTTCCCTGCGGGAACTCCCAGCGGCGCAGCCCGAGCGGGTACCGGAACTGCTCGACCAGGTGGAGCCGCCCGGCCTCGAGCGGGATGACGAGGGCGTAGTCCGGCTTGTCCACCACGCCGTAGACGCCCGGTGAACCGTCGGCGCGCCGGACCTGGTCTTCGCGCACGGTCATCCAGGGGTTCTCGTACACCTCGCGGGTGCTCGTCTGCTCCATGCGGTCATCGTGCCGGACGCATGAGCCGCCGCACGGGTGGGAGGAAGGTTCCCTTGTTGCCATGGGTGACAGGAAGGTTCCCCTGCTGTCATGCGTGACAGGAAGGTTCCCCTGCTGCCATCCCGGCAGGTGCTCGCCGGGGGGATGGTGCGGGCCCGGAGATCGGCGTCCGTACCCTGTGCCGGGTGCGACTCGTCATTGCCCGCTGCCAGGTCGACTACATTGGGCGGCTCACCGCGCACCTGCCGATGGCGCAGCGCCTGCTGCTGGTGAAGTCCGATGGCTCGGTGTCGGTGCACTCGGACGACCGGGCTTACAAGCCGCTGAACTGGATGAGCCCGCCGTGCTGGCTGATCGAGGACCCGGGCGTGTGGACGGTGCAGAACAAGGCCGGCGAGAAGCTGGTGATCAGCCTGGACGAGGTGCTGCACGATTCCCGGCACGAGCTCGGCGCGGAGCCCGGCCTGGTCAAGGACGGGGTGGAGGCGCACCTGCAGGAGCTGCTGGCCGAGCACGTGACGACGCTCGGTGACGGCTGGTCGCTGGTGCGGCGGGAGTACCCGACGGCGATCGGACCGGTGGACCTGATGTGCCGGGACTCCTCGGGCGCGAGCGTGGCGGTGGAGATCAAGCGGCGCGGTGAGATCGACGGGGTCGAGCAGTTGACCCGCTACCTGGAGCTGCTCAACCGCGATCCGCTGCTGGCCCCGGTGACGGGCATCTTCGCCGCGCAGCAGATCAAGCCGCAGGCCCGGACGCTGGCCGAGGACCGCGGCATCCGTTGCGTGGTCCTGGACTACGAGAAGCTGCGCGGGATCGAGCCCGACGAGTACCGGCTGTTCTGAGCCCGCGGATCCGGCGGGGCCGCCGAGTCCCGCGCGGGCGTCGAGGCGGGAGCCTCGTCAGGTCACCAGCCGCCGCCCGGGGCGTCGGGTGCGCAGTCGCCGGGCGAGGGCCTCGGCGGCGCGGTGCAGGAATCCGTCGGGTTGGTTGCCGCCTCTGGGCGGCGGTTCGTTGAGCCCGTGGCTGATGGCGAGATCGATTCGTGCATTCACGGCTCGGCCCCCAGTCGTCGCGCGTGTACGCCTGATCATGTTACCGCCGGGTTTTCCCACGTCGACGCCTTGAGCGCGCATACCACTCGCATGGACCCGCGCACTGCTCCGACCGCGCGCGCCGGGGAGGTCGTCGAGCTCGCCGGGTGACGACGCTCCGGCGCCACCCGGCGAAGCGCGCCAACCCGACCTACTGTCCGATCCAACGAATTGATATCGGCTCGAGGTGGGCGGTTCTTCTGTGCGGTACTGTCCGTCTGCTGTCGCAAGAGTGGTGATTCACGTTTGACTTTGTTGGTTCTGGAGGTGGGGTAGCAGTGGATGTGCTAGCCCAGGAGCAGTTGAGGCTCGACGCGGGTGTCGTCGACTACGTGCTGCTGGCGATCTACTTCGCGTTCGTCCTCGGGATCGGCTTCCTGGCCCGCCGTTCGGTCTCCACCAGCCTGGACTTCTTCCTCTCCGGCCGTTCGCTGCCGGCGTGGGTGACAGGTCTGGCGTTCATCGCGGCGAACCTCGGGGCGATCGAGATCATCGGCATGTCGGCCAATGGCGCCGAGTACGGCATGCCGACCATGCACTACTTCTGGATCGGCGCGGTCCCGGCGATGCTGTTCCTCGGCGTCGTGATGATGCCGTTCTACTACGGCTCGAAGGTCCGCAGCGTTCCGGAATTCATGCTGCGCCGCTTCGGCAAGCCCGCCCACCTGGTCAACGGCATCAGCTTCGCGCTCGCCCAGGTCCTCATCGCGGGCGTGAACCTCTACTTGCTCGGCAGCATCGTCAACGTGCTCCTGGGCTGGGAGCTGTGGCTGTCGGTGCTGGTCGCGGCGCTGATCGTGCTGTCCTACATCACGCTCGGCGGGTTGTCGGCGGCGATCTACAACGAGGTGCTGCAGTTCTTCGTGATCGTGGCGGCGCTGCTGCCGCTGACCCTGGTCGGGTTGCACGAGGTCGGCGGGATCTCCGGCCTGGTCGACAGGGTCTCGGCCAGCCCCGGCGGGGCGGAGCAGCTCAGCGCCTGGCCGGGCACCGAGCTGACCGGGTTCACCAACAACATCCTCAGCGTGGTCGGGATCGTCTTCGGTCTGGGCTTCGTGCTGTCCTTCGGCTACTGGACCACCAACTTCGTCGAGGTCCAGCGCGCGATGGCGTCCAAGAGCATGTCGGCCGCCCAGCGCACCCCGATCATCGGCGCCTTCCCGAAGCTGCTGATCCCGTTCATCGTGATCATCCCGGGCATGATCGCCGCCGTCGTGGTGCAGGACCTCGCGGTGTTCAAGCAGACCGGCGAGGGTGCCGTCGACTACAACGACGCGCTGCTGCTGCTGATGCGCGACCTGCTGCCCAACGGCATCCTGGGCGTCGCGCTGGCCGGTCTGCTCGCTTCGTTCATGGCGGGCATGGCGGCCAACCTGAGCTCGTTCAACACGGTGTTCACCTACGACATCTGGCAGTCCTACGTGGTCAAGGACCGGCCGGACGACTACTACCTGAAGATGGGCCGCTGGGTGACCGTCGGCGCCACCTTCGGTGCGGTGGGCACCGCGTTCATCGCGGCGGGCTACGAGAACCTGATGGACTACCTCCAGCAGTTGTTCTCGTTCTTCAACGCGCCGTTGTTCGCCACGTTCATCCTCGGCATGTTCTGGAAGCGGATGACGCCCACGGCGGGCTGGGTGGGCCTGGTGCTCGGCACCGTGTCCGCGGTCGCGGTGTTCGCGCTGGCCGAGACCGGCGTGCTGAACCTGCCCGGTCAAGGCGCCAGCTTCGTCGGTGCCGGGGTGGCGTTCGTGGTGGACATCGTGGTCAGCGTGGTCGTCAGCTACGCGACCCGGCCCAAGCCGGTGACCGAGCTGACCGGTCTGGTGTACTCGTTGACGCCGAAGGCGTCCCGCACCGCGTCGTCCACCGGCGAGGACGCCGGCTGGTACCGCAAGCCGGGACTGCTGGCCGGGATCGCACTGCTGATCACCATCCTGCTCAACATCATCTTCGGATGACGCCAGGAGGCATCCCATGACCGCTGAAACCCGCCGTTCGGGACACCGCGCGGGCGCCTTCGACGTCCGCTCGGTCATCGCCCTGCTGTTCGCCATCTACGGGGTGGTCCTGACCATCGTCGGCCTGGTGCAGTCGCCCGCGGCGACCGAGAAGGCCGCGGGCATCAACATCAACCTGTGGTCCGGCATCGGCATGATCGTGTTCGCGCTGATCTTCGTGGTGTGGACGAAGTTGCGGCCGATCGTCGTGCCCGACGAACCGGAGGAGTCCGACCCGGCGCAGCAGTGATCGGAACTCTCGACCGGCGCCCCCGCTGAACCGGCGGGGGCGCCGTCGTGCGTTCGCACCGCGGGCGCTGAACGGCGGGGAACGCGACGGGGTTCCGGAGGTTGCGCGGTTCCGTAAGCTTCGCGATGACAACGAACGATGTAAAGGTGGGAGGCCGGCCATGACCCAGACCGCCCGACGCGACGTCGACCCGTCCACCGGGGAGGCCGCGCCCCCCGCCTTCGAATCCCTCGATCCGCGCACCGGTGAGGTCGTCGGCCGCCACCCGATCCACGACGAGGCCGACGTCGCGGCGGCCGTGCGCGAGGCCCGCCAGGCGCAGACCGCGTGGGCCGAGCTCGGGTTCGCCATCCGCAAGCAGCACCTCGACGCGTGGCGCCGGATGCTCGCCCGGCGCCTCGACGAGATCGCCGGGCTGGTGTGCGCCGAGACCGGCAAACCGCTCGACGACGCCAAGCTCGAACTCGTCCTGGTCATCGACCACCTGCACTGGGCCGCGGCCAACGCCGAGAAGGTGCTCAAGCGGCGCAAGGTCCCCGCCGGGTTCCTGATGGCCAACCAGGCCGCCACCGTCGAATACCTGCCGCTCGGCGTCGTCGGAGTCATCGGGCCGTGGAACTACCCGGTGTTCACCCCGATGGGTTCCCTCGCGTACGCCCTGGCCGCGGGCAACGCCGTGGTGTTCAAGCCCAGCGAGCTCACCCCCGGTGTCGGCGCCTGGCTGGCCCGCAGCTTCGCCGAAGCGGTGCCCGATCACCCGGTGCTGCACGTCGTCACCGGGTACGGCGAGACCGGCGCCGCGCTGTGCACCTCCGGCGTCGACAAGATCGCCTTCACCGGGTCCACCGCCACCGGCAAGCGGGTGATGGCCTCCTGCGCCCAGAGCCTCACCCCGGTGCTCGTCGAGTGCGGGGGCAAGGACGCGCTCATCGTCGACGTCGACGCCGACCTCCCCGCCGCGGCCGAGGCCGCCGTGTGGGGCGCCATGTCCAACGCCGGGCAGACCTGCATCGGCGTCGAACGCGTCTACGTCGTCGACGCCGTCGCCGACCGGTTCCTCGAGCTCGTCACCGAGCGGGCCCGCAAGCTCCGGCCCGGCGGCGAACCCAACGCCCACCTCGGGCCCATCACGATGGCCTCGCAGGTCGACGTGATCCGCGGGCACATCGACGACGCGCTGCGCGGCGGTGGGCGGGCCGTGGTCGGCGGCGAGCACTCCGTGCGTCCACCGTTCGTGGAACCCGTCGTGCTCACCGACGTCGCCGCCGACTCCGAAGCCATCACCGAGGAGACCTTCGGTCCGACGATCGTCGTGCAGCGGGTCCGCGACGCCGACGAAGGCGTGGCGCAGGCCAACAGCTCCCGCTACGGGCTCGGCGGCACGGTGTTCTCCCGGTCGCGCGGGCTCGAGCTGGCGCGCAGGCTGCGCTCCGGGATGGTCTCGGTCAACTCGGTGATCTCCTTCGCGGCCGTGCCCGCGCTGCCCTTCGGCGGGGTCGGCGACTCCGGGTTCGGACGCATCCACGGCGCGGACGGGCTGCGCGAGTTCACCCGCTCCCAGGCCGTCACCCGCGCCCGGTTCGCGATGCCGCTGAACCCGATGAGCTTCGGCCGGTCCAAGGGCACCGTGCGGCGGCTCGTGCGCCTGGTCCGGCTGATGCGGGGGCGTTGAGGGGCAGGTGGCAGCAGGGGAACCTTCCTGTCATCTCCGGTCGGTGGGAAGCCGGTCCGGTCGGTGGCAGTAGGGGAACTTTCCTCTCACCGGTGACAGGAAGGTTCCCCTGCTGCCACCCCGTGCGGATGCGAGGAGGGCAACCTTGCATGCACAGTTGATCGAGGGAACCCTCGGCGTCCGTACCGGCGGACGCCCCGATCCGCTCAGCCCCGGCAAGGAGGCCTTCGGGTGAAGAAGATCATCAACGACCCGGCCGACGTGGTCGTCGAATCGCTGCGCGGTATGGCCGCCGCGCATTCCGATCTGATCGCGGTGTCCTTCGACCCGGCGACCATCGTGCGCGCCGACGCGCCGGTCACCGGTCGGGTGGCGGTGATCTCCGGAGGAGGTTCGGGGCACGAACCGCTGCACGGCGGCTTCGTGGGCTCCGGGATGCTGGCCGCCGCCGTCCCGGGTGCGGTGTTCACCTCGCCCACGCCGGACGCGGTGCAGGCCGCGATCGGTGCCGCGCACGGCGGTGCCGGCGTGCTGCTGGTGGTGAAGAACTACACCGGCGACGTGCTCAACTTCGAGACGGCGGCCGAGCTCGCCGGGGTCGACGGCCTCGACGTGCGCACCGTGGTCATCGACGACGACGTCGCGGTGAAGGATTCCACGCACACCGCCGGACGTCGCGGGGTCGGCGGCACCGTGCTGCTGGAGAAGATCGTCGGCGCGGCCGCGGAGCGCGGATCCGATCTGGACACCTGCGAGCGGTTGGCCCGGCGGATCGTCGACCAGGTCCGCTCGATGGGGCTGGCGCTGACCGCCCCGACCGTCCCGCACGTCGGGGAGCCGAGCTTCGCGCTCCCGGCCGACGAGATGGAGCTCGGCATCGGCATCCACGCCGAACCGGGACGGGCGCGGGTTCCCGCGGCTTCGGCGGACGAGGCGGTGCGGGCCCTGCTCGACCCGATCCTGGAGGATCTGCCGTTCGCCGAGGGCGACGACGTCCTGCTGTTCACCAACTCGATGGGCGCCACTCCGCTGATGGAGCTCTACCTGGCGCACGGCATCGCCGAGCGGCTGCTCGCCGAACGCGGCATCCGGGTCCGCAGGCGCCTGGTCGGCCCCTACACGACGAGCCTGGAGATGCAGGGCATGAGCCTGACGCTGCTCAAGCTCGACGACGAACTCACCGAGCTGTGGGACGAGCCGGTCCGCACCGCGGCGCTGTGCTGGTGACCGGAGGAACGGGTGGATTGATGGGTTGTACGGCACAGAACGTGATCGAGGCGCTGCGCGCCGGGGCGGAATCGATCGCCGAGCACCGCGACGAGCTGGTCGCTCTGGACCGCGAGATCGGCGACGCCGACCACGGGGAGAACATGGACCGCGGATTCCGCGCGGTGGTCTCCGCCGTGACTTCGACCCCGCCGGAAACACCCGGCGCGGTGCTCAAGTCGGCGGCGACGGTGCTGATCTCCACCGTCGGCGGTGCGTCGGGCCCGCTCTACGGCACGGCCCTGCTGCGGGCCGCGTCGGCGGTGGGTGACGCCGCCGAGCTCGACGGTGCGGGAGTGGCGAAGGCGCTGGAGGCGGCCTCGGGCGGTGTGGTGGCCCGGGGCAAGGCCGTCGCCGGGGACAAGACCATGCTCGACGCGCTGTCCCCGGCAGTGGAGGCGGCCAAGGCGGCCGCCGATTCCGGAGCCACCCCACGAGAGGTGCTCACCGCAGCCGCGGAGGCCGCGGCGGAGGGCGCGCGGGGGACCGGCGAACTCGTGGCGCGCAAGGGCCGGGCGTCGTACCTGGGCGAGCGCAGCGCCGGGCACGTCGATCCGGGAGCCCGGTCGACGGCGCTGCTGCTGGCCGCATTCGCGGGGGCGGTCGCGTGAGCGTCGGACTGGTGATCGTCTCGCACAGCGCCGCCCTCGCCGAAGGGGTGGTGGAACTGGCCGCCCAGATGGCGCCGGACGTGGTGGTGGTCGCGGCCGGTGGGCTGCCCGGCGGCGGTATCGGCACCGACTACGAGCGGGTGTCCGCAGCGTTGTCCGACGCCGACAGCGGGGACGGCAGCGTCCTGCTCTACGACCTCGGCAGCGCGCAGATGACCGCGGAACTGGTCGTCGAGATGCTCGGTGACCCGAACTCGGCCGTCGTCGCGGACGCGGCCCTGGTGGAAGGCGCCGTCGCGGCGGCCGTCGCGGCGCAGGGCGGTGCCGATCTGCGGGCCGTGGCCCGCGCCGCCGAAGCCGATCCGCGGCAGAGCCCCCGCGCCGAGGACGGCGACGAACTCGGCGGTCCCGCCGAGGAGGTCAGGGAAGAGCTGGAGCTGACCAACGACGTCGGCCTGCACGCCCGACCGGCCGCGCTGCTCGCCCGGTCGCTGACCGGGCTGCAGGCCGAGGTGCTGATTTCGCTCGGCGAGCAGGAAGCCGATGCCGCCAGCGTGCTCGGGCTGATGGGGCTGGGCGCCCGCAAGGGCGACCGGATCGTGGTGCGCGCCACCGGGCCGGACGCCACCCAGGCAGTCGCTCGCATCCGCGAGCTGGCCGAACGCCACTTCGACGAGTAGCGACCTCTCGGGAACCCCCGGTCTCCGGTGGATTCCAGGGGTTGTTGCAACACCGCTGCTAGTTGGTGTTGGTGAGTAGCGTAGCGAGACGCTCGGCTGGGGTTTTCCAGCCGAGCGTTTTGCGTGGACGGCCGTTGAGTTCGGCGGCGACGGCATCCAGGTGCTCGCGGCTGTGGATGCTGAGGTCGGTGCCTTTCGGGAAGTACTGGCGCAGCAGGCCGTTCGTGTTTTCGTTCGAGCCGCGTTGCCAGGGTGAGTGCGGATCGCAGAAGTAGACCGGGATGCCAGTGGCCAGGGAGAACTCGCGGTGCAACCCCATCTCCACGCCCTGGTCCCAGGTCAGCGACCGGGTCAGGTGCTCAGGCACTCGCCGCATGGTGCGGATGAGGGCATCGCGAACAGCCACGGCGTCGCGGCTGCCCGACAGGTGCATGAGCATGACGTAGCGGGTGCTGCGTTCGACCAGGGTGCCGATCGCCGAACCGCTGTCCCGGCCGATGATCAGATCGCCTTCCCAGTGGCCGGGCACGGCCCGGTCAGCGACTTCGGCCGGCCTCTGGCTGATCATCAGCATAGGATGGGTGAACCGGGGAAGTCGCTGGTCAGGCTTGCGGTGGGGCTTGCGTATCGCCCGGCCGGTGCGCAGCGCCTTGGCCAGCTCACGCCGTAGCTCGCCGCGGCCCTGGACGTAGAGCGCCTGGTAGATCGTCTCGTGAACCACGTGCATCTCCTGGTCATACGGGTAGTCCTGGCGGAGCATGGTCGCGATCTGTTCCGGACTCCACTTGCGGTTCAACCCGTCCTGAATGACCGCTCTGAGCTGCGGAGTCGTGTGGATCTTGCGTGGTTTGGGCCGTTTGCGGCGCGTTTTCGCACGTCGATGCGCTGAGTGAGGCCGGTAAGACCACCGGCGAGCATCGCCCCGCAGCGGCATCCCATTGCGGCGGATCTCCCGGCTGACCGTCGACGGTGCGCGCCCCAGCTCCTGGGCGATGGTGCGGATCGACGCCCTCTCCCGCCACCGGTCGGCGATGTGAACCCGCTCGTCCTCGCCTAGGTAGCGCGAGGACCCGCGTACCTCGATCGACCTGCCCGAACGAGAAAGAGCCACGGGACCGGCCGCATCAGCCGGAACCCGTGGCCTCTTCTTACGTCCGTCCGGTCGCCCGTGACGCCATTCCCGCCCGGTCCGCTCATTCACACCGACGAGCGCGCACGCCTGCCGGTTGCTCAACCCCTGCCGCACAAGATCAAGATAGGCAGCCCGCTCCTCGTGGAGCTTCTTGCCTCCCTGCGGCTTGCGGTCCTTGCGGATCTCGAAGTCCATCGCATCCCCGGAACCCGGGTGTTGCAACGACCACTAGAACCCAAGTCCGTTGATCGGGGGTTCCGTCGTGCGTGCGGGGATGGCAGCAGGGGAACCTTCCTGTCACCGGTGGCAGCAGGGGAACTTTCCTCCCACCTGTGACCGGAAGGTTCCCCTGCTGCCACGCCGGAGCGGATCCGGCCCCGGCGGCGGGGTTAGGCTGGGTCGGTGCCGAAGCGGGTCCGCCTCCTCCGCCTGCCGCTCGTCCTGGTGTGGCTGCTCGCCGTCGTGGGGGGCTGCACCCCGCCCGGCGAGAAGGTGGTCGCTGAACCCGCCGGGGCTGCGGAGATGCTCGGCGATCTGCGCACGGTGGATCCGTGCACGCTGACCGACCCCGCCGCTCTCGCCCACGTCGGCGTCGCCCGGTCGGCGGCGACGGTGTCCCTGGACTACTGCCTGCTGCATGTGGAGCTCCCGGACGGCTCGCTGGCGCAGCTCAGCGTCGGGGAACTGGAGCGGGTGCCGCCGGGGCCGCCGAGCGGGCCGGTGCGGCAGCACGGCGCGCTGCGCCTCCGCCACGACGCCCCGATCCCGGGCCACTGCGCGCGCCCGCTGCTGTTCGGCGACGGGATCGCGATGAACGTCAGTGCCGATCTGCTCAGCGGCGACCCGGGAGCCGGGCTGTGCGGGGTGGCGCAGGCCGGGGCCGAGTTCGCCGCCGAGGTGGTGCAGCGCGGCGAGGTGGGGCACCACCGGTTCCCCGCCGACTCGTTGGCGCTGGTCGATCCGTGCGCGGTGCTGGATACCGCGGTGGTGGCCCAGGTTCCGGGCCTGGCCGACGCCGAGCCCGTCTCCGCCCCGGCTCGGCACCAGTGCCGCTGGGGCGAACCCGCGGCCGACGCACCGCGGATCCAGTACTCGCACACGGCTGGCGCACCGCCGACCGTGCTGCACGGCGCGGCCGTGGAGGAGGTGATCGCGGGTCGGCGCACCGTCCTCAGCGTCGTCGGGGGCGACCCGAGCGTCCCGCTGTGCTCGGCGGAGACGGCGCACCGCCCCTTCGGTGATCCCGCTTCCGGTCAGGTCGAGGTGGCCATGCTGGTCGTCGCCGTACCGGGGGAGACGGGGATCGACGCCTGCGAGTACGCGCGCGGCCTGGCCGCCGCCACCTGGCCGCGACTGCCCGCGGCCTGACCGCCGCGCCACCGCACCGCGACCCGCGAGCTACCGTGGTCGGGTGCCACGACGCAACCGCCCCCGGCGTCCGAGGGGAGCCGACACCACCACCCGGTCGATGGGTACCGGGTTCGGCTGGTCGCGCGTCGAGCAGGCCGCGGACGGCGAGTGGATGGTGCGGACCGTGCCCGCGGCGCAGGCCACCAAGCACTACCGCTGCCCCGGCTGCGACCACGAGATCCGGCCCGGCATCGCGCACGTGGTCGCCTGGCCGGGGGCTGAAGAGGGCGGGGTCGGCGATCGCAGGCACTGGCACAACGGGTGCTGGAACGCGCGCAGCCGTCGTGGGCCCACCCGGCGCTGGTCCTGAGGCCGCGGCGACCGGAATCATCCGTTCGTGGCAGTATCTGAGGCGATGAGCACCGAGATCCGCGCCAACACCGTGCTCCCGGCCCACCGGGAACCGATCACCCTGCACACCGCGGACGACCTGGAGCTGATCGGCGAGCTGTCGGTGCCGCAGGACCGGCCGCCCCGGGCGACGCTGGTCTGCCTGCACCCGCTGCCCACCCACGGCGGCATGATGGACTCGCACCTGTACCGCAAGGCCGCGTTCCGGCTGCCCGCCCTGGCCGACCTCGCCGTGCTCCGGTTCAACACGCGGGGGACCGCCAGTGAGGCCGGGCGCAGCCAGGGCACCTTCGACCACGGCAACGCCGAGCGCCACGACGTCGTCGCCGCCCTCGAGTACGCCGAGTTCCACGACCTGCCGCACGTGTGGCTCGTCGGCTGGTCGTTCGGCACCGACCTGACCCTGGTGCACGGCCTCGATCCGCTGGTCGAAGGCGCGGTCCTGCTGTCCCCGCCGCTGCGGTGGAGCACCGAGGAGCACCTCCGGGCGTGGGGCGAGTCCGGCAAGCCCGTGCATGCGCTGATCCCCGAGCACGACGACTACCTGCAGCCCGACGAGGCGCGGCAGCGGTTCGCGCCGATCCAGCAGGCACGGGTCGTCGGCTTCCCGGACACCAAGCACCTGTGGGTCGGCAAGGCGGAAGCGGCGCTCGACGCGATCGTGCAGGCGGTGGTGCCCGAGGTGCCGACGCCGCTGCCGCGCACCTGGGACGGGCCGTCGGAGACCCGCCAGGTCACCATCGTCGACTCCTGACCGCCTCGGGCTCCGGCGCGCTGGTGGCAGCAGGGGAACTTTCCTGTCACCGGTGGCAGGAAAGTTCCCCTGCTGCCACCGGCACCCAGCCGCCACGTCCGGCAGGATGGGGGCGTGCATTACGTCGAATCCGGCGCTGGAACGCCGCTGGTGCTGCTGCACGCCTTCCCGGTGGACGGGCGGATGTGGGACGAGGTGCGTCCGCGGCTCGACTCCCAGGTCCGGGTGATCGCACCGGACGTGGGCGGGCTCGGCGCGTCCGCGGCCGAGGTCGACGAGCCGGGGATCGACATCGCCGCCGCCGGGGTGCTGGGACTGCTGGACCGGCTGGAACTCGACCGGGTGGTGCTGGGCGGCTGTTCGATGGGCGGCTACGTGGCGATGGCGCTGCTGCGCGCCGCACCGGAGCGGGTGGCGGGGCTGCTGCTGGCCGACACGAAGGCGGTGGCCGACGACGCGGACCAGCGGGCGAACCGGTTGTCGGTGGCCGAGCGCGCCGAGCGGGAGGGCACCGCGGGCTGGCTGGCGGAGAGCAGCGCGGCGAACCTGGTCGGACGCGCCTCGCACGACCAGCGCCCGGAGGTCGTGGCGCGGGTGCGGGGGCTGATCGAGGACCAGCCCGCGGCGGGGGTCGCCTGGTCGCAGCGGGCGATGGCGGCCCGGCCGGACAGCACGGCGGTGCTGCGCTCCTTCACCGGTCCGGCGCTGGTCGTCGTGGGTGCTGAGGACGTCCTGACCCCGCCCGCGGCCGCGCAGGTGCTCGCCGACGCGGTTCCCGGCGGTGAGCTGGTGGTGCTCCCGGAGGCGGGCCACCTGCCTCCGGTGGAGACGCCGGAGGCCTTCGCCGCGGTGGTGCGCACCTGGCTGGAGCGCACCGGCCTCGGCTGAGGCTCAGCTCTTCTCGACGCGGGTGGCGCTGTGGCTGCGCTGCGGCTGCTCCTCGGGCACCGGTAGCTGGATGCGCCGGGTGGGCTCCTCCGGGTTGTAGCCGGGCATCTTGTCGCGGCGGATCTTCTCGGTGGGCCCGTCGTTGGCGGTCTTCCCGGACTCGTCCGCGGTCTCGGCGGGTGCGGCCTGGTCGGGCCGGTCGGCGGCGACGGCCCCTTCGGCGTCCTTGCGGGCCTGCTCGCGGGCCTCGGCCGCGGTCTCGCGGAGCTTGGCCTCCTCGGTGTCCTCCTGGGCGAGCCGCTCCAGCAGGGGCGTGGTTTGGCCGAGCAGCCCGGCCGCGTCGCGGAGCTTGGCGGCGACGGTGTCGCGCAGCTCGGTGAGCGAGTGCACGTGCTCGTCGGCCTTGGCCAGCCGCCGCTGGCACTCCTCGGTGGTGGCGCCGAGGCGGCGTTCGGCGTCCGCGCGGGCCTCGTTGACCAGGCGCTTGCTCTCCCGCCGGCCGTCGTCGATGACCCGGGTGGCCTCCTCGGTGGCCTCCCGGACCATGGTGGTGGCCTTCTCGGTGGCCGCGGCGATCCGTTCCTCGGCCTCGCGGGTGCTGTCCGCCTCCCGCTTCTCGGCCGCGGCGATGCTGTCCTTCTCGCGCTTCTCGGCGGCCTCGGTGGACTCGCGGGTGAGGGTGTCGACCTTGGTCTTGGTCTCCTGGGTGAGGCGGTTGGCCTCGTCGGTGGCCTCGCGGACCCGGCGGTGCGCCTCGGTGGTGCCCTCCCGCAGTCGCCGGTTGGCTTCTTCGGTGGCCTCGCGGACGCGCCGCTCGGCTTCGTTCTTGCTGGTGGTCTCCTGCTCGGCGAGCAACCGCATGGACTCGGTGCGCCGGGCCGCCATGGCGATCTCGAAGTCCTCCTCGACCTGGGTGCGCCGGGCCTCGGACTCCTGGTCGGAGCGCTTGCGGTTCTCCTCGGCCTCGCGGGTGATCCGCTCCGCCTCGGCCTTCGCGCCCTCGATGAGGGTGCGGTGCTCGGTCTCCATCTCGCTGCGTCTGCTGTCGAGCTCGGCGATGAGCTGCTCGTAGCGGGTGCGCAGGGAGCCCGCCTCGGCTTCGGAACGCCGCCGGACCTCACCGGCATCGGCTTCCGCGCGGGAGCGGATGTCGTTGGCCTCGTCCTGGGCGAGGCGCAGCATCCGCTGCAACCGCTCGCTGAGGCCCTCCAGCGTTGTCGGCGGCTTGGCGAGGCGTTCCACCTGCCCGCGCAGGTTCTCGACCTCGGAGCGGGCCGCCTCCAACTGCTTGGAGAGGTCACTGGCCTGCGACACGGCGGCATCGCGGTCCGAGGTGAGGATCCGGATGTCGGCGTCGAGGCGCTCCAGGTGTTCGTCCACCTGTGCGCGGTCGTACCCGTTCTTCCGAGCGAGGTCGAAGCCGGAGCCCAGTGGCAGCAGATCGCGGTCGTCGGCAAGGCCCATGCTCCCCAAGCTACCTGCAAGACGACGTCCGCGTGCAGCGCGCACCCCGTCTTCCGGGGCTTTTTCTGTGGTGGTCGTCGCCCGCACGAGGGGACCAAAGGCCCGGTCGCGGCGTCTTGACCGGTCGGCCGACCAAGCGAACCCTGGAACTTGTCCGACACCCTCGTGGAGGTGATCGACGTGGCTGAGTCGAACGGTTCGACCACGAAGCCGTGGGTCCGCTGGCAGGACTGGCTCGGGGTGGTGCTGGGCGCGTACCTCGTCCTGTCGACCCTGTGGACCACCACCAACGGCGGTGCGCTGTCGGCGATGATCGTGCTCGGTGCGCTGCTGGTGATCGCCAGCGCCTGGTCGCTGGCCATGCCGAGCTCGATGACCAGCGAGTACGTCCACATGGCGTTGGGCGTGCTGATGTTCATCGCACCGTGGGTCCTGGGTTACGCGGACCTGACCGGTGCGGCGTGGACCTCCTGGATCGTCGGCGCGCTCACGGTGCTCGCGGGGGCCGCCGCCTTGCCGGAAGCCGGCTCGATGCACCGGCGGGGCATGGCGGGCCAGCACTGATGACAGCCGCCCGGGCGGTGCCGCGCCGTCCCGGGCTCCGCACGACCGCGCGGCCGAAAGGTCGCGCGGTCCCTTCCCCGAGGAGGGGAGGGGCGATGTCGCACGATGCGCGGCAGCGCATCCTCACCGCGGCGGGCGAGCTGTTCGCCGAACGCGGTTTCGATGCGACGCCGACGTCCCGGATCGCCGAACGGGCCGGAGTCCCGAAGGGCTTGATCCACTACTACTTCCGGCGCAAGCAGGACCTGCTGACCGCGCTCGTCGAGGGGCTGCCGGAGCCGGCGGTGCCCGACGTGGCGGTGCGCGGTGATCTGGCGGGCAGCCTGCGGCGCTTGGTGCGCGAGTTCGACGCGCGGCCGGTGGCCCGGGTGCTGTGGCGGGAAGCCGACACCCACGCCGCCGTGCGCGACGCGTCGCAAGGCCGGTTCCGCCTCCTGGTGGAGCAGATCCGCGCCGTGATCGCCACCGCGCTGCCCGTCCGAGGAGGTGATGCCGACGTCGACGCGGCGGCGTTGCTGCTGGCCCGGGCGCTGCACCAGCGCGCGGGGAACAGCTGCGGCGGAGGCTGCGGGCTGGACCGGGAGATCGGGTTCATCGCCCGCGCCTTGCGGCGGACCCGCCCGGCGTGACCCACGTGCATCCTTGTGAAAGTCCTTCCACCGCTGAACAATCTCCCTGTCGGCGGCGGGGAGGGGTTGTGGTGGGCCTTGGTGATGTGCGCTTGTCCCGGCGGCAGGGGATGGTCGCGACGGTCGCGGGAGCGGCGGGGGTCGCGGGAGCAGCGGGGGCGGGGTTGGTGAGCCCGTCCGGGCACGCCGCCGACCGCGAAGACGGGCGGTACCGGGTTCCGGGGCTGAGCGCACCGGTCGAACTGGTGGAGGACCGCTACGGCGTGCCGCACCTCTACGCCGCCACCGAGGACGACGTGTTCCTCGCCCAGGGGTTCAACGCCGCCCGCGAGCGGCTGTTCCAGATCGACCTGTGGCGGCGGCGCGGTCTCGGGCTGCTCTCCGAGGTGCTCGGCCCGGACTACGTCGAGCAGGACCGCGCCACCCGGCTGTTCCTGTACCGGGGCGACATGGCGGCGGAGTGGTCCCGCTACGCGCCGGACGCCGAGCGCATCGCGACCCGCTTCACCGCCGGGATCAACGCCTACCTCGACTGGTTGGAGGCGCACCCGGAGGCGCTGCCGGAGGAGTTCGGGCTGCTCGGTTACCGCCCGGCGCGCTGGGAAGCGGCCGACGTGGTGCGCATCCGCAGCCACGGGCTCACCCGCAACCTGGCCAGCGAGGTGCAGCGAGCGCGGGTGGCCTGCGGCGCCGACGTCGACACCGACCTGGTCCGGCAGGGGCTGCAACCCGCGCACCGGACGGTGGTGCCCGACGGGCTCGACCCGTGCGCACTGCCGGACGCGGTGCTCGACGTGTTCGCGCTGGCCGTCCAGGAAGTCGAGTTCACCGGCGGCGAGGTGCGGCCGAAGCCGCTGCCCGACATGCACACCGAGGGCAGCAACAACTGGGCGGTCAGCGGCGCGCGCACCGCCACCGGACGGCCGGTGCTCGCCAACGACCCGCACCGGTCCTACGCCGCGCCCTCGCTGCGCTACCTGGCGCACCTGTCCGCGCCGGGGCTCGACGTGATCGGCGCGGGCGAGCCGGCGCTGCCCGGCATCTCCATCGGGCACAACGGCACCATCGCGTTCGGGCTCACCATCTTCCCCGTCGACCAGGAGGACCTCTACGTCTACGAGCTCGACCCGGCTGACCACTCCCGGTACCGCTACCGCGACGGCTGGGAGCCGATGGTGGTGCTGCGCGAGCAGGTCCCCGTGCGCGACGGGGGCGCCGAGGTCGTCGAGCTGCCCTTCACCCGGCACGGTCCGGTGATCCACGTCGACGCCGAGCAGCACCGCGCCTACGCGGTGCGCACCGCCTGGCTGGAACCCGGGATGTCGCCGTATTTCGGCAGCATCGCCTACATGCGGGCCCGCAGCTTCGAGGAGTTCACCGCCGCGATGCGCAACTGGGGCGCGCCCACCGAGAACCAGGTGTACGCCGACACCGCGGGCAACATCGGGTGGGTCCCCGGCGGGCTGGCGCCCAACCGGGTCGGCTACGACGGGCTGCTGCCGGTGCCCGGCGACGGCCGCTACGAGTGGGACGGTTTCCGCTCCGGCGACGACCTGCCCCGGTCGCTGAACCCGCCCGAGGGGTTCGTCGCCACCGCGAACCAGTTCAACCTCCCGCCCAGCCACCAGGACCTCGGGCTCGGCTACGAGTGGACCAACCCGTTCCGCCACCAGCGGATCGTTGAGGTGCTGTCCCGCCAACCGAGGCACTCGGTGGCCGATTCGCAGCGGTTGCAGCTCGACCAGCTCTGCCTGCCCGCGCGCCGGATCATCCCGCTGCTGCCGGACCCGGACGGGCGGGATGCCGGGCTGGCGCGGGCGGTGCGGCTGCTGCGCGGCTGGGACTGCGTGGAGTCGGCGGACTCGGCGGCGGCGGCGCTGTTCGAGGTCTGGCTCGGCAAGCACCTCGGTCCGGACTTCGTGGTGGCGGCCGCGCCGACCGTGGCCCAGCACATCGGCTCCCCGGACACCCTGGTTCTGCTCGAGGAGCTGGAGCACCCCGGGCGGTGGCTGCGCGACCCCGCGGCCCGCGACGCGCTGCTGCTGGACAGCCTCGCCTCGGCGGTGGCCGAGGTGCGCGAGAAGCTCGGTCCGGGCCAAGGGCGGTGGGCGTGGGGTTCGCTGCTGCACACGCTGTTCGAGCACCCCGCCTCCGATGCGTTCGACGACGCGCAGGACCGCCGCTTCACCGTCGGACCGATGCCCCGCGGCGGCTCACCCGACACGGTCAACCAGTCCGGCTACCAGCTCACCGACTTCCGGCAGCTCAACGGCCCGTCGTTCCGGATGGTGCTCGACGTCGGCGGCTGGGACAGTTCCGTCGCGATCAACGCGCCCGGGCAGTCCGGGGATCCGGCCAGCCCGCACTACCGGGACCTGGCCGAGCCGTGGCGCGCCGGGGAGTACTTCCCGCTGGCCTACAGCAGGGCGGCGGTGGAGCGGATCGCCGAGCGCCGGTTCGTCCTGCTGCCCGGGTGACGGCTGCGGCTTGGTGGCAGCAGGGGAACTTTCCTGTCACGGGTGGGAGGAAAGTGGCCCTGCTGTCACCGGTCGTGGTCGGCGGAGCCGGAGCGCCGACGACCCGATCAGTCCGGCGCGCGAGCCGGGGAAGTAGCGGCCGAGCAGGTGCGCCGCGAGGGCGTCGCGGCGCACCGGGTCGAATTCAGGCCGGTTCCACGAGTTCGACGAGCACGCCACCGGCGTCCTTGGGGTGCACGAAGTTGATCGCGCTGCCCGCGGTGCCCCGGCGCGGTTCGTCGTAGAGCAGCCGCAGCCCCTGCGCCCGCAGGGCGTCCATCGCCGCCCGCACGTCGGTCACCCGGTAGGCGAGCTGCTGCAAGCCGGGCCCGTTGCGGTCCAGGAACTTGGCGATCGCCGAGTCCGCGCTGACCGGGGCGATCAACTGCACCTGGGCGCCGCCCGCCGCGGCACCGGGCGCCCGCAGCATCGCCTCCCGGACCCCTTGGTCCTCGTTGACCTCCGTGTGGGCGACCTCCAACCCGAAGGTGTCCCGGTGGAAGGCGATCGCCTCATCGAGGTCGGCGACGGCGATGCCGACGTGGTCGATCGCGGTGACGAGGCCGTTCAAACCTGCGCGCATGGGAGGAGCCTAACCCGCGCCCGCACCCCGTGACGATCGTCGAACGAGCCCGGGAAAGGCGGGAAAAGCCCGAAGATCCACTGGCCCGGACGGCGGAGCCGGGCAACCCTTGCCGCGATCAGGATGTCGCTGGACCACGCGGGAGGAGCAGTCATGGTCGGAGGTCGGGACTTCCGGAGGCGGCGGGCGGTGCTGGCGGGCGGCCTCGCGACCCTGCTGCTGGCGCCCGCGACGGCGTGGGCCGCGGGCGGGGACGGGGTGCGCTCCGGCGGGGGCGGCGACAACCCGACCGCCGAGCGGCTCACCCGCGAACGGGCGTGGGTGCAGGCGGGCCCGCTGCGGTTCGGCGCCGAGCCGCTCGCCGCCGTCGAATCCGCCGCCACCGCCGCCGCGGCCGACGCGACCTGTTCGATCAGCGCCACCACCGCCACGCACCTTTTGCTCGCCCCGACCTGGCCCGAGGTCGCCCCCTCCGGAGCGGCGCCCTCGCCCATGACGCTGTCCCGCTACGACGACCAGCCCGCCCTCGCCGACCCCGAGCAGCGCTCGCCCGGGTTGTTCTTCAACCCCGGTGTCGGCATGTGGCAGCTCGACTCGGCCGGGCTCGGCGCCGATGTCACCGCGGCCACCGCCATCGACGCGGGCAGCGCCGCGCGGGAGGTCGCACCGGGCATCGTCGCCGCCTACTGCACCGCCCTGTCGGCCGGGCGCGGAGCGGCCGAGGCCCGGGCCACCGCCTGGCGCCCCTGGCACGCCTGCGACGACGGCGCGTGCGAGGACGTCTTCGCCCGGCTCGGGTCCGAGGGCGTCACCACCGATCGGGCGACGTCCCGGCACGGCGGGGCGGAGCCGCGCCGCTGCACCTACCAGGGCACCGCCTACGACTGCCTCTACGTCGATCCGGCCGCCGCCGAGGGCGAGGACGCCTGGACCTTCCCGGGCTACGGCCCGGCCCCGGTGGCCGACCCCTTCTACGCGTTCCGCCACGCCGAGGGCGGCGTGGCGTACGAGGTGCGCTATTGGTTGAGCGCCGACTCCGGGGCCGGCACCGACGTCTCCGCGTCCCGCCGCCTCGGGGTCAACGCGCGCACCGCGCTGACCTGGGCCGCCGAGAGCGACCTGTGCGACACCACCGCGGGGCGCGGCCACTGCTGAGCGCTCGCCCCGCCGGGCGGTCGGTGGGTGAGCGGTCATCGCTTCCGGCCGGCCGCCGGGCCGTGCTGGGCGTCACAGAGGCCCGCCGGGTGTGCCGGGTATGGTCCCGGAGGCCCGCACGGGCCCAGAATGGTGAGTGGCAACGCAGCTCGACACCCGGGAGGAAGCAGTGGGTACATCGGTGATCGTGGCGGGAGCGCGGACCCCGATGGGCCGCTTGCTCGGCTCGCTCAAGGACTTCTCGGGTGCCCAGCTCGGCGGGTTCGCCATCCGGGCGGCGCTGGAACGCGCCGGGGTCGCTCCGGAGCAGGTGCAGTACACGATCATGGGCCAGGTGCTGACCGCCGGTGCGGGGCAGATCCCGGCCCGCCAGGCCGCCGTGGCGGCGGGCATCCCGATGGGCGTGCCGGCGCTGAGCATCAACAAGGTGTGCCTGTCCGGGCTCGACGCCATCGCGCTGGCCGACCAGCTCATCCGCGCCGGTGAGTTCGACGTGGTCGTCGCCGGTGGCCAGGAATCCATGACCCAGGCCCCGCACCTGCTCACCGGCTCCCGCGAGGGCTTCAAGTACGGCGACGCGCAGCTGCTCGACCACATGGCCCACGACGGCCTGTTCTGCGCCTTCGACCAGGTCGCGATGGGCTTGTCCACCGAGAAGCACAACGCGCGCTACGAGCTGACCCGCGAGGAGCAGGATGCCTTCGCCGCGCGGTCGCACCAGCGGGCCGCGGCCGCCGCCGAGCGCGGTGCGTTCGCCGACGAGATCACGCCGGTCGAGGTGCCCCGGCGCAAGGGCGATCCGGTCGTCGTCGACACCGACGAGGGGGTGCGCGCCGACACCACCGCCGAATCCCTCGGCAAGCTGCGGCCCGCCTTCGCCGCAGACGGGACCATCACCGCCGGTTCGGCCTCGCAGATCTCCGACGGTGCCGCCGCCGTCGTCGTGATGAGCAAGGCCAAGGCCGAGGAGCTCGGGCTCGACTGGCTCGCCGAGATCGGCGCCCACGGCGTCGTCGCCGGCCCAGACGCGAGCTTGCACGAGCAGCCGTCCAACGCGATCAAGACCGCTTGCGCCAAAGCGGGAATCGAGGCCGCCGCGCTCGATCTGGTCGAGATCAACGAAGCTTTCGCCGCCGTCGGCCTGGTCTCCGCCCGCGAGCTCGGCCTCGGCGAGGACGTCGTCAACGTCAACGGCGGTGCCATCGCGCTCGGCCACCCCATCGGCATGTCGGGTGCCCGGCTGGCCCTGCACCTCGCGCTGGAGCTCAAGCGGCGCGGCGGCGGAACCGGGGCCGCGGCGCTGTGCGGCGGTGGTGGGCAGGGCGATGCGCTGCTCATCGAGGTCCCGCGCGGCTGACCGGAGCCGAACGTGATCGGACCGTTCCGGTCTCGCTACCCTGGTAGACATGAAGTGGCTTCCAGGTGGCTGGCAACGAGCTGATCGTCCGGACCCGGAACGCACGACGGTGCGGCGCGGTGCGGTGGGTGACCAGGGCACCGCGCGCTACACCTCCGATCACGCCGCGCAACCGACGCGCGCCCCCGCCGGGCCGAGCCAGCCGGTGCCCACGGTGCTCAGCGCCGACGCCCAGGACGTCGACGTCAGCGCGAGCAGCTTCCGACTCATGCTCATCGGTGGCGGCCTCAGCGGTCTCGTCGCCGTCCTGTGCGCCGCGGTGATCGCAGCCGGTCGCGCGGGTGTCGGGGTGTGGATCGCGCAGCTCGTGTCCGGCATCCTGTTCATCGGGTTCCTGCTCAGCGCCCGCGGGATGCTCAACAGCCGGGGATTCCTGTTCGACCGCAACGGTTTCTACGCCCGCACCAAGGGTGAGGTGTTCGGCGTCGCCTGGGACGAGATCTCCGCCATCGGCATCGGCACCCTGCCCTGGATCCAGCACGGCCGCCCCGTGCACCCGGAACGCAGGCAGGCGCTGGAGTTCTACCCCGCCGACCCCGGATTCGCCGCCCGGCACCCGGAGTGGGAGCGCTGGCGGGTGCAGGAGCGGCCGTCGATGCCCGGGTTGCCCGGTGAGCGCTACCGATTCCACCTGCCGCCCTTCAGCCGCCTGTCGCGGAGCCTCGAAGGCGCCGTGCAGACCGTCGCGCCCCGCAAGTGGGTCGGGCAATACCGCCGGGAGTCGCCCGCGCCGGAGTGACCGGGTGGGAGGAAAGTGGCCCTGCTGTCACCGGTGACAGGAAGGTTCCCCTGCTGCCACGGGTGGGAGGAAAGTGGCCCTGCTGTCATCGGTGACAGGAAGGTTCCCCTGCTGCCACGGGTGGGAGGAAAGTGGCCCTGCTGCCATCGGTGACAGGAAGGTTCCCCTGCTGCCATGGGTGGGAGGAAGGTTCCCCTGCTGTCACGGGTGGGAGGAAAGTGGCCCTGCTGTCACCGGTGACAGGAAGGTTCCCCTGCTGTCACGGCCGCGCGGTCACCGGCCGAGACTGGCCAGCGGGTCGGCATCGGTGAGCAACGGGTCGTCGGCGGCGAAGGTGCGCGCCACGCCGCGCCCCGTCATCGCCGTCTCGAAGCGCACGGTGACCCGCCCGTGCCCGGCGCCCTGAACCCAGCCATGCCCGTGCTCGGGGTGCGCCACGTCGTCCCCGGCCCGCCAGGGGCGAGGCTGCGGGGCGTGGGATTCCGGCTCGCCGGCGGGCGGTGCGGCCGCCTCGCTGGTGCGTTCCGCCGGGTGTTGGAACAGCGGTTCCTGCTCCGAGGTGGCCAGTCCCGAGTAGGACACGCCGACGAGCCGGACAGGCGTCCCCGGCGGCACCGCGATCCCCACCAGGCGGCGGGCGGCGGCACCGAGCACGGCGCGGTCGCTGGTCGCCGAAGGCAGGGTTTCCGCCCGGCTGATCGTCGTGAAGTCGGAGTCGCGGACCTTGACCGTCACGGTCCGCGCCGCGCGCCCCGAGGAAGCCAGTCGGCGATGGGCGTTGGCGGCCATCCCGTCCACCTCGGCCGCGAGCCGGGCCGGATCGGTGACGTCCACGTCGAAGGTCGTCTCAGCGCTGACCTGCTTGGCCTCGGCTCGTTCGGCGACGGCGTGGTCGTCGAGCCCGTGCGCCAACCGGTGCAGTTCGGCGCCGTGGGCCTGCCCCAGCAACGCGGTGACGTCGTTGAGGTGCAGCGCGGCGAACTCCCCGATGGTGCTGACGCCGATGCGGTGCAGCTTGCCTTCGGTGACCGGACCGACGCCCCACATCGAGCGCACCGGCAACCCGGACAGCAGCGGGAGCTGCTCCTCGGGCGGGACCACCAGCATCCCGTCGGGTTTGGCGAGCCCGGAGGCGATCTTGGCCAATTGCTTGCCCGCCCCGGCGCCGATCGAAGCGTTCACCCCGACTTCGCGGTGGACCCGACCGCGCAACGCGGCGGCGAAGCGCTCGACCTCCTCGGTCTCGGCGCCGCCGAGGTCGGGAGGCTCCAGGAACGCCTCGTCGATCGAGACTTGCTCCACCACCGAGGAGGACCCCCGCACGATGGCCAGCACGTCGGCGCTCACCGCCTGGTACACGCGGAACCTGGGCGGCAGCACGATCGCGGGTGGGCAGCGACGCCTCGCCTCGGCCATCGGCATCGCCGAACGGGCGCCGTACTCGCGCGCCTCGTAGCTGGCCCCGGCGACGGTGCCGCGCGGTCCGAGGCCGCCGACGAGCACCGGTCGGCCCCGCGTCGTGGGACGGGTGAGCTGCTCCACGGACGCGAAGAACGCGTCCATGTCCATGTGCAGCACCCACCTCCGCATGCCCTCCATTCAACGGGATGGCCCCGACAGCACGTTCGCACCAGTCGCGACCGCCCACGATGGGGTTACGGTGGGGTCATGGCTTCCTACGGCGAGCTGGTTCCCGGGCGCAAGCTCCGGCACGACGGTGACCAGGGCGGTATCTCGCGGGGCCATGACCCGGGGGGACCGCTCGACCTCGACAGCGGTGTGGTGTTCCTCGCGCCGCCGAAGCGGGACCAGCCGGACGACGACGCCCCCGACGAGCCGCGCGACGACTCCTGAACGCTGACGTCCGCGCCCCGGCGCACCAACGCGGCTTCGCGCCGCTCTCCCGCACTGCCGCTGCGCTCTCGTGCGGCCTCGTGACGGGGCAGCAGGGGAACCTTTCTGTCACTCGTGGCAGCAGGGACGCCTTCCTGTCACCAGTGACAGCAGGGGAACTTTCCTCCCACCCGTGACAGGAAGGTTCCCCTGCTGCCACCTCAGCACCGGGCGCGGTAGAAGAACTCCGACTGCTCGTCCATGGTGTCGCGGGTGAGGGCGATCATCGGGGTCTTGGTCTCCCGCTCGACGGGTTCGCCCTTGATCGCGGCGATCGCGCGCCGCACGCCTTCGCGCCCGATCTTGGCCGGGTCCTGCGCGATGAGCGCCTGCACCCGGCCGTTGCGCAGGTCCTCCACCTGCTTGGGGCTCGCGTCGAAGCCGACGAGCGGCACGTCGCCAGAGCGGCCCGCGTTGGCCAGGGCGGTGGCGGCGCCTTCCCCGGTGTTGAGGTTGGAACCGAACACCCCGACGAGGTCCGGGTGGGCGCCGAGGGTCGCCGAGACGACCTGCGCGGCGGTGGCGGGTTCGTTGTCGGTGTACTGGCTGGGCAGCAGCGTCAGGTGCGGGTGGTGTTCGCGGATCTCGTCCTCGAACCCGGCGACGCGCGCGTCGGTGGTGGAGGTGCCCGCCTTGGTGTTGAGCGCGAGCACCGAGCCGGGTCGTCCGGCGGTGAGCTCGGCGAGGGTGCGCGCGGCGAGCCTGCCGCCGGCGTAGTTGTCGGAGGACAGCGAGCTGACGGCGATCGAGCGGTCCGCCAGCGCGGTGTCGACCTCGACGACCTGGATCCCGTTGTTCTTGGCCTGGCGCAGCGGCGCGGCGAGCGCCTGGTCGTCGGTGGGGGCGATGATGATCGCGCCGGGACGGGTGCTGATCGCGCTGCCGAGGATCTGGGACTGCTCGGCCTGCTCGAAACGTTCGGGCGCTTGCGCGTTGAGCTCGTAGCCCTGCGCGACGGCCTCCGCCTCGGCCGCGCATTCCATCGAGACGTAGAACGGTTCGCCGCGCATCCCGGTGATGAGCACGAGCCGCTCGTTGCCGGGGTCGGTCGCCGCGCCGCCGGTGTCGCCGATCTGCCCGCTGCCGCAGCCGGTCAGCAGCAGCGCGCCGGTGAGCAGCGCCGCGATCTGCTGGGTCCTCATCGCATCCTCCACACGTCGTCGTGCCGTCTACCGCCCTGCGCGGGCCCGCCGTCGCCGCTGGTCCCACCACACCGCCGCGATGAGCACCGCGCCGACCGCGATGGGCTGCCAGAACGGCTGCACCCCGACCATGACGAACCCGGTGTCGAGCACCGCGGGGATGAACACCCCGATGACGCTGCCGAGGACGCTGCCGATGCCGCCGAACAGGCTCGTGCCGCCGAGCACCACCGCGGCGATGGCGTTGAGGTTGTCGTTGCTGTGCCCGCTGATCGTGGTGGTGCCGAAGTAGGCCAACGACAGGAATCCGGCCAGCCCGGCGAGCAGCCCGCTCAGCGCGTAGACCTGCACCAGGTGGCGGGTGACCCGGATGCCCGCGCGCCGCGCCGCTTCGGCGTTGGACCCGATGGCGTAGGTGTGGCGGCCGAACCGGGTGGTGCGCAGCAGCCACGCCGCCAGCAGGGTCACGGCCGCCACCACCAGCACCAGGTTGGGGACCACGGCGAACGAGGTGCCGGTGCCGAAGGTCAGCCGCAGCGCGCTGGGCACGGTGCGCACGTCCACGCCGTTGGTGAGCAGTTGCGCGGCGCCGAGCGCCGCCCCGAACGAGCCGAGCGTGACGATCAGCGCGGGCACCCGCGCCACCGCCACGAGCAGCCCGTTGAGCACTCCCCACAGGGCGCCGCCGGCCAGCGCGACGAGGAGGCCGACACCGATCGCGCCCCAACCGAGGTCGGTCGCGTCGCCCCCGCCGAGGGCTTCCATCGTCTTGGCGGACACGACACCGGAGAACACCAGCACCGATCCCACCGACAGGTCGATGCCGGAGGTGATGATCACGAAGGTCATGCCCACCGCGAGCAGCAGCAGCGGCCCCGCCTGCACCAGCAGCGTCTGCGCGTTGTAGAGGGTCGGGAACGCGGCCGGTCGCAGCAGGCTGAACAGCGCGCACAGCCCGATCAGGACCAGTCCGGTCCACAGCGTGGGAGAGGCGGTCGGCCTGCGGCGCATCAGTCCTCCTGGGACAGGGCGCCGGTCATGGCGCCGACGAGTTCCTCCAGCGACGACTCGGCGGCCCGGAAGCGGGCCACCCGCCTGCCCAGCCGCAGCACCTCGACGCGGTCGGCGACCGACCGGACCTCGGGCATGTTGTGGCTGATCAGCACCACCGCGATGCCCGAATCCCGGACCCGCCGGATCACTTCGAGGACCCGTTCGCGCTGCACCACGCCGAGCGCGGCGGTGGGTTCGTCGAGGAACACCAGCCGGTCGGCCCAGGCCACCGACCGGGCCACCGCGACGCTCTGCCGCTGCCCGCCGGACAGCGACCCGGTCGGCACCGCGAGATCGGGCAGCTCGACGCCGAACGCGGCGAACCGCTCGGCGGCCTGGGCGCGCATCGCGGTGTGGTCGAGCATCCCGAGCCGGCCCAGCACCCCGCGGCGGCGCAGTTCCCGGCCGAGGAACAGGTTCGCCGCCGGGTCGAGGTCCGGGGCCACCGCGAGGTCCTGGTAGGCGGTTTCGATGCCGTGGGCGCGGGCGGCGGTGGGGGAGTCGAGGACGACCGGCCGCCCGTCGACCAGCACCTGCCCGGAGTCGGGACGCTCCACCCCGGACAGGCACTTGACCAACGTGGACTTGCCCGCCCCGTTGTCGCCGATGAGCGCGACGACCTCACCGGGGTGGGCGGTGAACGCCGCACCGCGCAGCGCCTCGACGCCGCCGTAGCGCTTCACCAGGTCGCGGGCTTCGAGCAGCGGTGCGGTCATCTCGCCTCCGTCGGGTCAGCCGATGCGGGGTGGTCTGCAGCGCACGGCGGTCAGGTCGCCTTCCACGGTGGCCGCGCCCGCGCCGTGCGGGACGACGAGCGTGCCGCCGGGGCGCAGCGGCACCGCGCCGTGCTCGGTGCGCAGCGTTCCGGTGCCGTCGAGCACCACCAGCACGCCGAACGACGGCTCCAGCTCGATCCCGCCGTTCCGCGATTCCGCGCGCAGCCGCTCGGCGTGGAAGAACTCGTCGGCCTGCTCGGACAGCAGCGGCACCCGGGCAGCCGGGTCGTCACCGGTGCGCTTGATCAGCGAGGTCAGCAGGTCGTCGCCGAAGCCGCGGTGGTTGAGCGTGCGCAGCGCGGTTTCCCGGTCGAGCCCGAGGAACGCCTGCTCCGCGTCGGCGAGGAAGCCGCTCCACTCCAGCGTGACGGAGAAGTCGGTCGGCTGCTGGAGCTCGACGAGGAACACCCCGGGGCCGATCGCGTGCGGGGTGCCCGCCGGGACGTGCACGGTGTCCCCGGCGCGCACCGGGATCTCGTTGAGCGAGCCCAGCAGCGCAGAGGAATCCTGGGTCGCCACCCACCGCTGCACCGCGGCCGGGTCGGCGTCCTGGCGGAAACCGCAGTACACCACGGGCTTCGCGCCAGAGGTGCCGATCACGATCCACGCCTCGGTCTTGCCGAACCGGGAGCCGAGGTGCTGCTGGGCGAAGCGGTCCGACGGGTGGCAGTGCACCGGCAGGCGCTGGCCCGCGTCGAGGAGCTTGACCAGCAGGGCGGTGCTGTCGCCGAACGCGGCGACGTGCTCCTCGCCCAGCCAGCCCCGCGGATCGGCCTGCACGGCATCGCGCAGCAGGCGCCCGTCGGGCAGCCGGGACAGCCCCGCTTCGGCCTGGCCGAACCGGGTCGTCGTGGACGCGACCCAGTCCTCCGGGCCGTAGTCCCGCTCGGGCGCGCCGCGCAGTGCGGCGATCGACGCGCCACCCCGGTAGAACTGCTGCGGCTGGTTCGCGGGCAGCTCGATCGGCGCGCCGGTCGCGGGGGTGTGGGCAGTCACGGGGAAACCTCTCCGGATCGTCGGGGCAGCAGCCGGGTGGGGATGACGAGGTGCCGCGCCGGTGCGGTGTCCCCGTCGAGCCGGCTGAACAGCAGCTCGGCGGCCGTGCGGCCGAGTTCGCGGGTGTCGTGGGTGATCACGGTGACCGGCGGGTCCACCAGATCGGCCAGTTCGAAGTCGTCGAAGCCGACGAGCGCGGGACGCCGCTGCGCGCCCGCGAGCACGCGCAGCAGGTGCACCGTGATCCGGTTGTTCCCGGTGATCACGGCGGTCGCCGGGCGCAGCGGGCCGGTGAGCGCGGCGCGGACCGACTCGGCGGTGTGCGGGCCCATCGCGGTCAGCGCCGGCTCGGCCGCGATCCCCGCCCGGTGCAGCCCGCTGCGGTAGCCCCGCAGCCGCTCGGCGGCGGTGTGGATCGCGGGATCGTCACCGAGGAAGCCGATCCGCCGGTGCCCTCGCCCGACCAGGTGGTGCACCGCCTGCTCGGTGCCACCCGCGTCGTCGAGCAGCACCGTGTCGGCGTCCAGGTCCCCGGCGGGGCGGTCGACGAACACCACCGGCGTGCCCGCGTCGATCTCCGGGCGCAGGTAGCCGTGCTCACGACCGGCCGGGACGACCAGCAGCCCGTCGACCCGGCGGGCGCAGAACTCCCGGACCAGCTCGCGTTCGCCCGCGGGGTCCTCGTCGGAAGAACCGGTGAGCACCCGTCGTCCGCGCGCCCGGGCGACCTCCTCCACCGCGCGGGTCAGCAGCGAGTAGAAGGGGTTGCCGACGTCCTCGACGACCAGCCCGACCATCCCGGTGCCGACACCGCGCCGCAGGTCGCGGGCGCCGAGGTTGCGGGAGAAGCCGAGCCGGGCGATCGCCTCGGCCACCCGCTCGGCCGTCGCGGGCTGCACCCCGGCCTCCGCGTTGACCACGCGGGAGACCGTCTTCACGCTCACCCCGGCGAGCCGCGCCACGTCGCTCATCGTGGCGCGCTTGCCGGACGGCCGGTGCGACAACGTTGTCATGGTGAGCGGCATTGCACCGCATCCCGTGGATCACTGTCAACGGCCCGCGGCGGAGGAGGGCGCCCACGGCGGACGGGGTGCCGCCGGACGGCGCAGCCCGGTGGCGTCCGGGGACGGCGTGCCCGGACCGGTCGCGGCGTGATGCCGGACACGCGCCACACTACGGGTAAGCAGTGCGAGGGGAGTGGGTGCGACGTGCCGCGGACGTACGGTGGCTGGTTCCGGCTGGTGGCGATCGCCGAGGCGATCTCGTGGGCCGGGCTGCTGATCGCGATGGTGCTCAAGTACGGCTTCGACATGCCGTTCGCCGTCACCGTGATGGGTTCGGTGCACGGTGCCCTGTTCACCGCCTACGTGCTCGTCTGCCTGATCGTCTTCAGCCCGCTGCGCTGGAGCTTCGGGGTGCTGGTGCTCGCCGGGGTCGCGTCGGTGCCACCGCTGGCGACGATCTGGTTCGAGCGCTGGGCCGCCAAGCGCGGTCTGCTCACCGTGGTCGAGTCCGACGAGCCGACGTTCTGGGGCAAGGTCCGCCAGATCAACTGAACGCCCGCCTTCGGCGTTGTCCTCGCAGGCGTGACAGGAAGGTTCCCCTGCTGTCACCGGTGGGAGGAAAGCGGCCCTGCTGCCACGGGTGACAGAAAAGCGGCCCTGCTGTCATCCCCGCGGCTCGCCGGTGGGTCAGAAATCGCCCGCGGCGTGGCGGACCTTGCCGAGCAGGTCGGTGAGCTGCTGGGTCTGCCGCTCGGTGATGCCGTTGAGCCCGAAATCGATGGCGGTGACCGAGTCCGTCGCCTTGTTCATGAGGTCGCGGCCGTCGTCGGTGATCTCGACCAGGGTGGTGCGCCGGTCGGTGGGGTGCGGCGTGCGGCGGACCAGGCCGTCCTGTTCCAGGCGGTCGACGATGTTGGTGACGCTGGTCGGGTGGAGCTGGAGGCGGTCGCCCATCACCCGCATCGGCAGCGAACCGCGCCGGGAGAAGGTCAGCAGCACCAGCGCTTCGTACCGGGCGAAGGTCAGGTTGTGCGGGCGCAGCGCGCTGTCGACGGCGGACTGGAGGATCTGCTGCACGCGCATGATGCTGGTGACGGCGGCCATCGTGGTGGCCGGACCCACCCGCTCGGTCCAGGTCTCGGCGGCGCGGGCGATGGGGTCGAAGGGAAGCGGACTGCGGGGGGTCATGGTGTCCGACGCTAGCAGCGGGTACCCATCCGATGGATGACTGCGGTCGTTCAGGATGTGATACGCGCCGCACCGGACTCGTGGGCCGGTGCGCGGACCAAGAGGAGGACACCAGTGCTGGTGGCGTTCAGCGTGGCACCGACCGGTGCCGGGGATGACGACAGCGTGAGCGAAGCGGTCGCGGCCGCGGTGAAGGTGGTGCGCGAGTCCGGGCTGCCGCACGAGACGACGGCGATGTTCACCACCGTCGAGGGCGAGTGGGACGAGGTGATGGACGTGGTCAAGCGGGCCACGGAGGCGGTTTCGGCCACGGCGCGCCGCACCAGCTTGGTGCTCAAGGCCGACATCCGTCCCGGCCACACCGGCCAGTTGGCCGAGAAGGTGCGCCGGGTCGAGGAGCACCTGGGCGACGAGCGGTCGTGAAGGTCGAGCAGGGGTGGCACCGGCCGGTGCCACCCCTGCTCGGGAGCGAGGTCGCTCAGTCGACCTTCGGGTGATCCACGATGGCCGAGTTGTTGCAGTCGCTGGCCTGCGGCGACGCGATCGGGATGATGACGCCGATCGCGGCGGCGATGTTGTTGTCGCAGAGGTTGATCGGGATGGCGTTGATGTTGTTGTCGTCCAGCAGGTTGATGCCGTCGTTGCCGGCGGTGTCGGCCAACGCGGTCCCGCCGAAGGTCATGGCGCCGAGGGCGGCAACGCCGGCGACGCCGGCGACACGGGCTGCACTACGCATTTCGTACCTCTCGTCGAACTACGGTCCGGGAGCTCGCACCGCTCGGTGGGCTCCTCGAGAGCCGGGCAGGGACGGCGAGTCCCTGACGAGCTCCGTCCCTACTTCGGCGGGCAGCCCCGCCGAGCCTGAGAGGTACTCGCCTATCGTCACCCTTCCAGGGTGCCGTCTTCATCATTTCGACTTGATCTTCACCGTTGTCGGTGTGTCGCGCTGCTCCTTTCCGGTGCGCGTCGATCCGGAACACCGCTCGGAACCAATCCCCGCCCAGCCGCCACCCGGTCCGCGCGACGTGTCAGGATGGGGGTGTGACGAGGCCGGATCCACGCCAGAACGCAGCAATGTCCGCCGCGATGGCGGGCGCGGTCGACCTGTCGGGTCTGAAGAACCGCGCGGAGGCCGCCGGCAAGGCGGCGCCCGGGGGAACCGCACCCGCCGACGGCTCCGCAGCGAGCGCGAGCCCCGCAGTCATCGACGTCACCGAGGCCGACTTCCAGTCCGAGGTCGTCGACCGGTCGATGCAGGTGCCGGTCGTGATCGACCTGTGGGCGACCTGGTGCGGCCCGTGCAAGCAGCTCTCCCCGGTGCTGGAGAAGCTCGCGGCCGAGGCCGGCGGCACCTGGGTGCTGGCCAAGATCGACGTCGACGCGAATCCGCGGATCGCCCAGCTCTTCCAGGTGCAGTCGGTGCCGATGGTGATCGCCGTGGCGGGCGGTCAGCCGGTGGACGCCTTCGCCGGGGTGCAGCCGGAGCCGCAGCTCCGGCAGTGGATCGATTCGCTGCTCGACGCGCTGCGGGACAAGCTGCCCGGCATCCGGGCCGCGGAGCAGGGCGGCGAGCAGGAGGCGCCCGCCGAGGAACCGGAGGACCCGCGCTTCACGGCCGCCGAGGACGCCTTGGAGCGCGGTGACTTCGCCGCCGCCGAGGCCGCCTACCAGGAGATCCTGGCCGCCGAGCCGGGCAACGAGCTGGCCAAGGCCGCGCTGGCCCAGGTCCGCTTCACCGCGCGCGCCGAGCAGGCCGACCCGGCCGCGGTGCAGCGCGCCGACGCGGCTCCCGACGACGTCGAAGCCCAGCTCGCCGCCTCCGACGCGGAGCTCGCCACCGGCGAGGTGGCGGCGGCGTTCGACCGCCTGGTGCGCACCGTCAAGCGCACCGCGGGCGAGGATCGCGACCGGGTGCGGCGGCACCTGATCGACATGTTCGAGCTGTTCCCGGAGGGCGACGACCGGGTGCTGGCCGCGCGCCGGGCCCTGGCCAGCGCCCTGTTCTGAGCGCGGTGCCGCGCCCGGCCGCCGCTGCGGCGCCGTCCGCGCGATGCGGTCCAGCTCGTCCACCGTTCCTCCGTGGTCGGCGGCACCCGTCCGGGCGCCGCCGACCATGATCGGCTCGGCGGTGCCGCGCCACCAAGGGGTGACCGGCGGATTCACCCGCCGGAGGACACCAGGTTCACCGGGTCCGGGTCGAGCAGTCGCGCGCGCAGCGCCGCGAGGTCGTCCGGGGTGAGGCCGCCCGCGCGCAGCAGCTCGGCCGCGTCGAACCCGGCCAGCGCGGCGCGCAGCGACGCCTCGACGCTGGTGCCCCGCCCAGCGAGGAACTCGTCGAGCGGTGCCGAGTCGTCCGGCATCCCGAACCGGGCGGTGACGGCGGCCCGCGTCCGCTCGGTCTCCCGGTAGTCGGCGACGATGTCCGCCGCGCCCACCCCGGCGAAGGCCAGCAGCACCAGCACGACCAGCCCGGTGCGGTCCCGGCCGCCTGCGCAGTGCACCAGCACGCCGCCCGGCCGGGCGCGCGCCAAGGCGCCGACCGCCTCGGCGATCGCCTCCGGGTGTTCCCGCAGGTAGGCGGGGTAGTACAGCGGGGTGCCGGACACCGGACCGCTCCAGCGCTGCTGGAAGGCGTCCCCGGCGCGCTCGTCGAGCGGGACCCGCACGGTGTCCAGCTCGGCGGGCCGGGGCGCCAGGTCGGGTTCGTCCTCGGGGGTCAGCGCGAGGACGGTGCGCACGCCGTGCGCCAGCAGCGCATCCCAGCCCGCCGCGGTGAGGTGGTCGAGGGCTTCGGAGCGGACCACGGCACCGCGCCGGGTCCGGCCGCCGCCGGTGGTGGGCAGGCCGCCGAGATCGCGTCCGTTGAGCAGGCCGTCCCAGTCGAGTCGTCGCGTCATGTCCGTTCGGACGTGCCGCGGCCCGGTGGGGTTGCCCGGTACGGGGGTTGCCCGGCACCGGCGGATCAGCGGTGGGAGGTCAGGCGCCGTACTTGGTGGTGCAGGGCGAGATGCCCTCCTGGAAGCCGATCCGGAACGCCTCGACGCGGGCGAAGCCGGTGGGCACCTGGTCGCCGGAGATGTCCGCGGCGATCAGGCTGTCCTCGCCGAGCAGCGCGGCCACGCCCTCGTCGACGTCGCCGGGGGCGACCCGCAGGGTGCCGACCGGGTTGCGCTGGCCGATCGGGTCCTCGATGAGCAGACCGCTCCAGGAGCCGACCAGGCACGCCGTGCGCAGGCCCGCCTGCTCGTCGTCCAGGGAGAGCCCGGCGGCGTGCTGCACCGACAGCGCGTAGCGGGAGGCGACCTGGGCGTAGGCGGCGAAGTCACCGTAGCCCGAGGACTCGGCGTTCTTCGTCGGCGGCTGGGCGATCCGCTGGAGCTCCGCCACGTCGAGCGACACGGTGTTGGTGTCCGGGCAGTAGGAGGCGGGCGACGTCGTGGGCACCCCACCGCACGAGGTGCGCTCGGTGACGATCTCCGGCGGTTCGGCGCCGGTGTCCCGGAACACCGCCCGCAGGCTCTCCTCGACGGCGGCGAGGGTGGCGGCGTCGACGGGCAGGTCGCTGTCCTGCCCGTCCTTCCAGAACTGGAACTGGGTGGTGCGCTGCTTGACGTCGGCGACGTCCATCGCGGCGCAGCGCTTCGGGCCCTCGCTGAAGCCGTACTGGAAGGCGGTGACCCGGTCGAACGCACTGCCGTGCGCGTTGGCCCCGGTGAAGCCGCTGTCGCCCGGGGCGTCCCGGATGTAGTTGAGCACGCCCATCACCTGGTTGAGCCCCGGGCCGGTGGAGACCTCGAAGTGCTCGCTGGAGCCCTCGGCGACGTGCCGGAAGAACGCGCCGGTGAAGCAGTCGGCCTGCTGCTCCAGCACGATCACCGGGTCGTTGCCGGTCGCGGTGCCCGCGCGGTGCTGCACCGCGTGCCCCATCTCGTGCGCGAGCACCGCCACCACGGCCATCGGCCCGAAGCTGTTGTCGAGCATCGGCAGCAGCTCGGCGCGGTCCCACGCGATGACGTCCTCGGACGGGCAGTAGAACGCGTTGGCCAGCCCCGCGGTGCTCTCGCCGCAGAGCCGGATGCCCGCGCCGCCGGAGTCGTAGGAGGCCAGCCGCTTCACCGGCTGGAACTCGGTGCCGAAGGCGTCGGGGAAGACCTCCGCCCAGTACGCCGAGACGTCGGCGACCGCGTTGCGGGCGAGCCGGTCCATCTCGCCGCCGTCGCTGCCCTCGACCGGGAGTTCGGCGTCCGGGACGCCGTCGCGCGGCCCGGACGGGCCGTCGGTGACGGGAAGCCCGGCCACGTCGGTGGTGGAGTAGCTGCCGAACGTGGTGGGGGTGCCGCTGATGGCCTGGGAGCACCCGCCGACGAGCGCGGCGCACGCGAACGCGGAGAGCACGGCGCTCGCGGTGCGGGCGCGCCTCCGCCGGGGTGTCGGAACCGGTGCCACTGAGGTGTCCCATCCTGGTCGGGGTGCTGCCGAGCGGCAAGCCTATCCGGTGATCTTCGGGCGAAGACCGGGATCGTCGAAAACCCGGGCGGTGGCCCGTCAGCGCGGCGGCAGGCAGGCCGGTGCGCCGCCGAGCACGCCGTCGCGCAGCGCGGTGACGCGCTCGGATCCGGTCAGCGCGGAGCGGCCCGCCGCGTCGGCGGAGACCCCGTCCACGATGAGCGCGGCTTCCACGGCTTCGTCCAGATCGGCGGGCGAGAGCGCGGGGTCCGACGCGGTGGCGGCGCCGGTGAGGCAGAGCACCGCCGTCCCCGCGGCCGGACCGGTGGTCGGCCGTCCGAGGGCGCGCAGCGCGGTCAGCGCGTAGCGGGAGGCCAGCGCGGTCCCGGTCGCCCGGTCGCCGATGTCGTGGTCGACCTCGGCCAGCGCGGCCCGGTCCAGCAGCACGGTCGGCGGTTCGGCGCAGGCGGCCACCGGCCGCGGACGCGGGCAGCCCGGCGCGGTGCCGGCACGCACCCGGGGGTCCGGCCAGGCGCCGCCCCGCTGCGCGACCACCTCGGCGAAGAAGGCGTCGAGCCGGGCGGTCCGCCCGGGATCGTCGAGCGGCTGCACCGGGTCGTCCGGGCCCGGTTCGGCGACCTCGGGCACCGTCAGCTCCGCGCAGTGCGCCGCCCCGCGGTCGAGGCCGTCCTGGAACGCCGAGATCCGGGCGAAGGCGGTGCCGTGCGTGGTGGTGCCCACCGGGTCGCGGAACACCAGCAGCGCGCGCAGCGCCCCGTCCACCGCGCGCGCGTCCAGCCGCAGGTGCTCCGAGCCGCCCGCGGCGACCCAGCCGAAGAACGCACCGGCGTAGCAGTCGGCCATCGCCTCCACCCGGATCGGGTAAGCGCCGCCGCCGACGTCCATCCCGGTGCGCTGCTGCACCGCGTGCCCGAGCTCGTGGGCCAGCACCAGCAGCACGGCGGCGTCGCCGTAGTGCTCGCGGAGCACCGGCAGCAGTGCCGCGCGGTCCCACGCGATCGCGTCCACGGTCGCGCAGTAGTAGGCGTTGCCTTCGACGTCCTCCACGCCGGCCGAGCACGGCGGGGGCGGCGCCGTGCCGTTCGGGTCGACCGAGAAGAAGCCCCCGTCGAGGTCGCGCCACGGCGCGTCGAACACGGCGGGGAACTCCGCGGCCCAGTACCGCTGGACCTCGGTGACGGCGGTCGCGGCGATCCGGTCGGTGTCGCCGTGGTCGGTGCCGTGCACGAACGCCGGGTCGACGGTGCGCAGCACCACGTCGTCCGCCGGGGCCGTGCACCCGGTGAGCGCGGTGATCAGGGCCAAGGCCGCGAGCAGGGCCCGCCGCGCGGGGAACCCGGTCCCGCGCGGGCGGACCCGCGGCCCCCGGCTGCCGCCGCGCCGGGGAACCGCTGGAGCGCGTTCGAAGGCTGGCACCGGTCCAGCCTCCCACCGCCGGGTGCCGGGCGGCGCGCCGCCACCCGCCCCCGGGATAGGGTCCGCTCCCGTGAGAGCCGTCCACCGCTTCACCGTTCGAGCACACCTGCCCGAGCCGCTCAGCGCGCTCGGCACCCTGGCCACCAACCTCCGCTGGACCTGGCACCCGCCCACCCAGGACCTGTTCGCGGCGGTGGACCCGGAGGTGTGGGCGCGGGTCGGCGGCGATCCGCTGCGGCTGCTCGACGAGGTGCCCGCGGAGCGGTTGCGGCTGCTGGCCGAGGACAAGGAGTTCCTGGCGCGCTGCCGCGCCGTCGACGACGACCTGCGGCGCTACCTGACGGTGCCGCGCTGGTACCAGCAGCGCCAGGACGAGGGGGCCGGGCTGGCCGCGTCGATCGCCTACTTCTCGATGGAGTTCGGGCTCACCGAGGCGATGCCGAACTACTCCGGCGGGCTGGGCGTGCTCGCCGGGGACCACCTCAAGTCCGCCTCGGACCTCGGGGTGCCGATGCTCGGGGTCGGGCTGCTGTACCGCTCCGGCTACTTCCGGCAGGCGCTGTCGGCCGAGGGGTGGCAGCTCGAGCGGTACCCGGTGCTCGACCCCCGCGGGCTGCCGCTGGAACCGCTGTGCGACGAGGGCGGCGCGCCGGTGCTGATCCGGGTGGCGATGCCCGCCGAGCGCACGTTGCACGCGCGGATCTGGAAGGCCCAGGTCGGTCGGGTGCCGCTGCTGCTGCTCGACACGGACCTGCCGGACAACGACGACGACCTGCGCGGCACCACCGACCGGCTCTACGGCGGTGACGCCGAGCACCGCATCCGGCAGCAGATCCTCGCCGGGATCGGCGGGGTCCGCGCGGTCCGCGCCTACTGCGACCTCACCGGGCACCCGCATCCCGAGGTCTTCCACACCAACGAGGGCCACGCCGGTTTCCTCGGGCTGGAGCGGCTGCGCGAGCTGCAGGACGATCCGGGGCTGGAGTTCGACCAGGCGATGGCCGCGGTCCGCGCCGGGACCGTCTACACCACGCACACGCCGGTGCCCGCGGGCATCGACCGGTTCCCGGTGGACCTGGTGCGGCACTACTTCGGCGACGGCTCCCGCCGCGGCCTGCTGCCCGGGGTGCCGACGAACCGGGTGCTGGCGCTGGGCGCGGAGGACAACCTCGGCATGTTCAACATGGCGCACATGGGGCTGCGGCTGGCCCAGCGCGCCAACGGGGTGTCGAAGCTGCACGGGAAGGTCATCCGCACCATGTTCGCCGGGCTGTGGCCGGGTTTCGGCGAGGCGGAGGTGCCGATCAGCTCGGTCACCAACGGGGTGCACGGCCCGTCCTGGTCGGCGCGCGAACTCGGCAAGCTGCTCGGCGAGTCCGAGATGGACAGCGGCGCCGGGCTGCGCGGCATCGAACCGGTCAGCGATTCGCTGCTGTGGGAGCTGCGCTGCTCGCTGCGCCAGCGGCTCGTCGACGAGGTGCGGCGCCGGTTGCGCGAGGCGTGGCTGGAACGCGGCGCCTCCGACCTCGAACTCGGTTGGTGCGACGGGGTGTTCGACCCGGACGTGCTCACCATCGGCTTCGCCCGCCGGGTGCCGACCTACAAGCGGCTGACCCTGATGCTGCGGGACACCGAGCGGTTGCGCGGTCTGCTGCTCGACCAGCGGCGGCCGGTGCAGATCGTGGTCGCCGGCAAGTCGCACCCGGCCGACGAGGGCGGCAAGGCGATGATCCAGAAGATCGTCGAGTTCGCCGACCGCGCCGACGTGCGGCACCGGATCGTCTACCTGCCCAGCTACGACATGGCGCTGGCGAAGTACTTGGTGACCGGGTGCGACGTGTGGCTGAACACGCCGGTGCGCCCGCTGGAGGCGTGCGGGACCTCGGGGATGAAGGCGGCGCTCAACGGCGTGCTGAACCTGTCGGTCCGGGACGGCTGGTGGGACGAGATGTTCGACGGCGACAACGGCTGGGCGATCCCGAACGCGCGCGGCGTCACCGACCCGAACCGGCGCGACGACCTGGAGGCCGGCGGGCTCTACGAGCTGATCAGCGACCAGGTGGCGCCGATGTTCTACGAGCGCGACACCGATGGTGTGCCGGGCAAGTGGATGTCGATGGTCCGGCACACGCTGGCCACCCTCGGACCCCGGGTGCAGGCCTCGCGCATGGTGCGGGAGTACGTCGACGACCACTACACCCCGGCCGCGAACTCGGCGCGCGCCGTGGCCGCCGACGGTTTCCGGGGCGCGAAGGAGGTCGCCCGGTACCGGGAGCGGCTGCACGCCTCCTGGACCTGGGTGCGGGTCGGTGCCACCGGGATGTCGGTGCCCGGCGGCGGCGCGCCGCTGCTCGGCGGCGACGTGGTGGTGCACGCGGAGATCGACCTGGCCGGGCTCGACGAATCCGATGTGGACGTCGAGGTGGTGGTCGGCCGCGTCGACGACTCCGACGAGCTGCACGACTTCGTCACCCGCTCGATGCACCCGGTCGGCGGCGGCCGGTACGAGGCGGAGGTGACCCTCCCGCACGCCGGACCGGCCGGCTACACCGTGCGGGTGCTGCCCACCCACCCGCTGCTGTCCGGTCCGGCGGAACTCGGCAAGGTCGTCCTCGCGGGCTGATCCGTCGAGGGCCGGTCGGGTCGACGCGGCTGGTGCGTCAGGCGACGTGGAGCCGTTGGTGGGTCTCGACGACGCGGGGCCACCACGGGGCGAGGTCTTCCGCGCGGGCCAGGGCAGCGCGGGCGGCGGCGTTGTCCTGCTTGGCCATGTGCGCCCGAGCCAGGGTTGCGAAGTCGTCGGCGCGGGACAGCGGCGAGGTGTTGTGCTCGGCGCCGATCGCCGCGAGCCGGGCGGCCTCGTCCGGTTCGCCTTCGATCAGCGCCAGCAGGCCCTTGGTGCCGCTGAGCTGGAATTCGGGGTAGCCGAGCCGGATCGCGTCGTCCAGCGCCTTCTTCGCCAGCGGCAGCAGGTCGTCGGGCGGGAGCTGTTCGGCTTCCACCGCGGCGAAGCCGAGTCCCGCCATCCCGGCCAGCAGGTAGGACATCTCGCGCGGTCCGGCGTCCCGGCCGGACAGGTGGTCGAGCAGCAGCAGGCAGGCCTGCGCGTACTCCCCGCAGGCCTCGTGCAGGCTGACGCGGCAGGACACCGTGGCGTTGAGGTCGGGGTGCTGCCGCACCAGCTCGTCGACGTGGGCCCGCGACCCGTCGATGTCGCCCGCGCGCAGCGCCTCGTATGCGCGGGCGGCCATCGGTGCCGCGCGGAACTCGTCGCGCTCGGGCCGCGGCATCCGGGGCAGGCCGAACAGGAGCCACCCGGTCGAGGTCGCCATCGGGGCCCGGCGCGGCCAGAGCTTGTACAGCATCAGCGGGGTCGCCGCCAGCGCCGCGCCCCGGCCGAACGGCAGCTCCGCGAGCGTCCACGCGCCCACCGCGGCGGCGACCCCGGCCAGCGCCGACACGAGTCCGGCCAGCCAGCAGCGCAGCACCACCGGGGAACGCCACGGACCGATCTCGGCGCTGAGGGTCACCGGCAGCGCCCGGACGGTGATCGTCACCCGGCCCGCCTGCCAGGACGCCACCCGGCGCATCGCGCCGAACACCACGTGCCGGACCCGGAGGCCGAACAGCGCCGAGCCGAGCAGCAGGCCGAGCTGCGTCGCGATCGGCAGCGCGATCACGCCGACGAGCGCACCGAGCAACCCGAGCGCCACCCCGGAGCCCCCGGTGCCGAGCGTGGCTTCGACGGCGGTCACGACGACCGCACCGATCACGGCCGCCACGAACCACGGGCGGGACAGCAGGTTCTGCGCGCGCACGGGACGAACCTACGGGACCGCCGGGGCCCGGTGGGCTGGCTTCGGCGAACCCACCGCGTCCCGGCTGCGGCACCCGACCCGGAGGCCGCCCGGACAGCAGGGCGGCGCCGCCCGGGACGGCGCGCGCAGTGCTCGTCAGGGCGGGTGGTGCACCGGCAGCCCCGCCGACTTCCACGCCCGGAAACCGCCGTCCAGGTCGGTGGCGCGGGTCAGCCCGAGGTCCTGCGCCTGCGCCGCGGCGAGGCTGGACGCGTAGCCCTCGTTGCAGACGAGGATGACGGGCAGATCGGTGCGCAGTCCCGCGAGGCGGTGCGGTCCGCCGGGATCCAGCCGCCACTCCAGCACGAGCCGCTCGACGGTCAGCGCACCGGGGATCTCGCCGTCGGCCAGCCGGTCGGACTGCGGCCTGATGTCGACGATCAGGCCGCCGTCGCGTTGCGCGGCGAACGCCTGCTGCGGGGTGAGCCGCTCGAGCTGCTCGCGCGCATCGGAGAGCAGGTGGTCGATCCCGAACGGTCCGGCGGAGAGGCTCAGCCCCCGGCGCACGGCGTCCTCCGGTGCCGGATCGACCGCTGCCGGATCGACCGGTGCCGGATCGACGGAGCCCGAGCGGGCGGGTCCGCGGGGAACGGGGTGGCCGCCGGTGGTCGTCATCGCGTCCCCTCGGAGCCGTGCGGGAAGGCGACATCGGTCGTACCGGTGGCGTCCACTGCGGACAGGTCGTCGTAGTGGCGCACCGGCCGCAGCGGCGGGGAGTGGGCGTGGACGCTGGCCGCGTTGACCGAAGACGTGTTGACGACCTGGTGGGCCCGGTCGCCGCCGAAGCCGATCGCGGTGCCGAGTTCGCGATCCGCGGTGCGGACGGGGCCGTGCGGGTGGCGGTAGTGCTCGCGGAGTTCGCCGAAGAGCACGGCGAAGGAACCGGCGGCGCCGTCGTGGTCGTGCGGTCGGGTCCTCTGGCCCGGTGCCCAGGACAGCAGCCAGAGCTCCACGCCCCGGGTGAGACCGAGCTTGACCGACCACCGCCGGTCGTCGTGGATCTCCACCACGTCGAGCAGCGGACCCGCGAATTCGGCGATCACCCGGGCGGTCAGGTCCCGGAGCTCGCGCGGGGTCCAGCGGAGGTGCTCGGGGCGGAGCAGATCGTGCGGGAACGCCCGTTCCACGCCGGGATGCAGGTGGGCCGTGCCGGGTGCGGGCAGGTCGTCGGTGGGGACGTAGGTGTCGAGCGGGGCGGGGGCGTCGAGCGGGGCGGGAACCTCGAGCGGGGCGGGGCCGCTGGGGATGTGCTGCTGCGGTAGCGCGTTCATCGGATCTCCGGGAGGGCGTCGCGAGGGCGTGCGGGTGGCGCGGCAGCAGCGCTCCGCGAGCAGGAGCGGTGAGCGGTGGACGCGCCGCGCAGGCGCGCCCCGAGCGGGGCGCGCGGACGTTCGCCTCAGCGACAGGCGGAGGTGACGACCCGGAACAGGTCGGTCACGCGATCGCGGGTGAGCAACGAATCGGCCACGCCGCCGAGAGTGGCACGTCGACAGCCCCGGTACCAGCAGGAGCACCGCCGTCCCGGCATCTGGACCACCCGCGACGCCATGATCACCCGCGCGGGGGAAGCGCAGGGTCCTCCCCGGCGCAGCGCAGCCAGGTGGGGACGGAACAATGACTTCCCGGAGGGGACCTGCCGGACACCTGCGGCGGTCCGGACGGAGACGAACCGGGCGCGCGTCGCCGCGGGCGCCGCGGTCAGTCACGGCTGGGAGGTAGACGTGGACGACCTCGTCATCCGCATGGATGGCGTCGGGGTCCGGCGGGGCAAGACCGCGCTGGTCGCTGACGTGAATTGGTCTGTCGAGCTCGATGAGCGCTGGGTCGTCCTGGGCCCCAACGGCGCGGGCAAGACGACCCTGATGAAGCTCGCCAGCACCGAGATGCACCCCAGCGACGGGGTCGTGGAGGTGCTCGGTGAACGCCTCGGCAAGACCAACGTCTTCGAACTGCGCCCGCGCATCGGGTTGAGCTCGGCGGCGCTGACCAACCGGATCCCCGCCGACGAGGCCGTGCGCGACGTGGTGGTCAGCGCCGGGTACGCCGTCCTCGGCCGGTGGTCCGAGGAGTACGAGGAGATGGACACCGAGCGCGCCGAGGAGCTGCTGGACCTGCTCGGCGTCGCGCACCTGGCCGAACGTCCGTTCGGCACCCTGTCCGAGGGCGAGCGCAAGCGCACCACCATCGCGCGCGCCCTGATGACCGACCCGGAACTGCTGCTGCTCGACGAGCCCGCCGCCGGGCTCGACCTGGGCGGCCGCGAAGACCTGGTGGCGCGGCTGTCGGCGTTGGCGCTGGACCCCGACGCCCCGGCCTCGGTGCTGGTGACGCACCACGTGGAGGAGATCCCGCCCGGGTTCACCCATGCGCTGCTGCTGCGCGGCGGCACGGTCGTCGCCCAGGGCCTGCTCGACGACGTCCTCACCGAGGACAACCTCTCCGCCACCTTCGGTCAGGACCTGGAGCTCCAGCGCAGCGGTGACCGGTTCTTCGCCCGTCGGCGCGGCTGACCGCCCGCCCCGGACCTCGCCGTGCTCGTCGGTGCGGACGGCCGGCGGCCGGGCGCTGCCGCACCGGGGAGCGCGGGCGGCGGGGTGAGCGCCGGGCCCGCTCGCGGGCGGTGCCGGAACCGGGCCCTGCGCGATAGCCTTCCCGTCGAGGTGGCTGTTCGACGAGGAGGTTGCTGCGTGGGCGAGTTCGTCAAGCTCGAAGTGGACGGTGCTGTCGGGACGATCCGGTTGGACCGGCCCCCGATGAACGCGCTGAACCGGCAGATCGAGCAGGAGCTGCACGAGGTCGCGATCGAAGCGTCCCGGCGCGAGGACGTCCGCGCCGTCATCGTCTACGGCGGGGAGAAGGTCTTCGCGGCAGGCGCGGACATCAAGGAAATGGCGGACATGTCCTACGCCGACATGGCGACCAAGGAGCAGCACGGGCTGTCCGCCGCGATGAGCGCCGTCGCCGCCATCCCGAAGCCGACGGTGGCGGCCCTCACCGGCTACGCCCTTGGCGGCGGGTTCGAGCTCGCCCTGGCGTGCGATCGCCGGATCGCGGGGGACAACGTCAAGGTCGGGCAGCCCGAGATCCTGCTCGGCACGATCCCGGGGGCGGGCGGCACGCAGCGGCTGGCGCGGCTGGTCGGGCCGAGCAAGGCCAAGGACATCATCTACACCGGTCGGTTCGTGGCCGCCGATGAGGCGCTGGCCTGCGGCATGGTCGACGAGATCGTGCCGCAGGACGAGGTGTACGCGGCCGCCCGGCGCTGGGCGGAGCAGTTCACCGGGGGTGCGGCCCGGGCGCTGGCGGCGGCCAAGGCGGCCATCGACGGCGGCCTGGACGTCGATCTGGACAGCGGGCTGAAGCTGGAGACGCACCTGTTCGCCGGCACCTTCGCCACCGAGGACCAGGGCATCGGGATGCGGTCCTTCGTCGAGAACGGACCGGGCAAGGCCGAATTCACCGGTCGGTGAACCGGCGGGCCGCCATGCCCGTCGGCGCCTCCGGGAGTGGTCCGGGTCACCGCTGCTCCCGGAGGTGGGCCCGCTCGCTGTGAGCGGTGCGAAAACCGGAAGCGCCGCGCGCGGGTGCTTCTCTATGCTGGAAGCGGTATGGGTACCCCCGCTGCGACTTCTCCGCTCGTCGACCTGCGCGATCGCTTGCCCCGGCTGATGCTGCACGACCAGCGTCGGCTGCGTCGGCGCATCGAGGGCGCCCGCAAGATCCGCGATCCCGAGGCGGTCCGGTCGGTCGCCGCCGAGATCGCCACCGATGTCCAAGCCGCCGAACACCGCGTCGAGCAGCGCGAGGCGGCGGTGCCGGAACTCCGCTACCCGGAGTCGCTGCCGGTCAGCCAGCGCCGGGAGGACCTGCTGGCGGCGATCCGGGACAACCAGGTCGTGATCGTCGCGGGCGAGACCGGCTCGGGCAAGACCACCCAGCTCCCGAAGATGTGCCTGGAGCTGGGCCGCGGCGTCCAGGGCATGATCGGCCACACCCAGCCGAGGCGGCTCGCGGCCCGCACCGTGGCCGAACGGGTCGCCGAGGAGCTCGACACCGAGCTGGGCACCGCGATCGGCTACCAGGTGCGGTTCACCGAGCGCGCCGGCGAGGACACCCTGGTCAAGCTGATGACCGACGGCATCCTGCTCGCCGAGATCCAGCGCGACCGGATGCTGCGCCGCTACGACACCCTGATCATCGACGAGGCGCACGAGCGCAGCCTCAACATCGACTTCCTGCTCGGCTACCTCAAGCAGCTGCTGCCGCGCCGCCCCGACCTCAAGGTGATCATCACCTCGGCCACCATCGACCCCGAGCGGTTCTCCCGGCACTTCGACGACGCCCCGGTCGTCGAGGTGTCCGGTCGCACCTACCCGGTGGAGGTCCGCTACCGGCCGCTGGTCGACGACTCCGACGAGGCCGAGGACGTCGTGCGCGACCAGACGCAGGCGATCTGCGAGGCGGTCGACGAGCTGGCCGCGGAGGGGCCCGGGGACGTCCTGGTGTTCCTCAGCGGCGAACGGGAGATCCGGGACACCGCGGAGGCGCTCGAGCGGCAGGACCGGCCGGGCACCGAGGTGCTGCCGCTGTACGCGCGGCTGTCGGCCGCCGAGCAGCACCGGGTGTTCCGGCCGCACGCGGGACGGCGGATCGTGCTCGCCACCAACGTGGCCGAGACCTCGTTGACGGTGCCGGGGATCAAGTACGTGATCGACCCGGGGACCGCCCGCATCTCCCGGTACAGCTTTCGCACCAAGGTGCAGCGGCTGCCCATCGAACCGATCTCGCAGGCTTCGGCGAACCAGCGCAAGGGGCGGTGCGGTCGCGTCTCGGAGGGCATCTGCATCCGGCTGTACTCCGAGGAGGACTTCCTCGCGCGCCCGGAGTTCACCGATCCGGAGATTCTGCGGACCAACCTCGCCTCGGTGATCCTGCAGATGACCTCGCTCGGGCTCGGCGAGATCGAGTCGTTCCCGTTCGTCGAGCCGCCGGACCGCCGCCAGATCACCGACGGGCTCAACCTGCTGCACGAGCTGGGTGCGCTGGACCGCACCAAGAAGGACCTGACCAAGCAGATCACGGCGGTCGGCCGGAAGCTGTCGCAGCTGCCGATCGATCCCCGGCTGGCCCGGATGGTGCTGGAGGCCGAGCGCAACGGGTGCGTGCGCGAACTGCTGGTGCTCACCGCGGCGCTGTCCATCCAGGACCCGCGGGAGCGGCCCGCGGAGAAGAAGGAGGCGGCCGACCAGCAGCACGCGCGCTTCGCCGACAAGGAGTCGGACTTCACCGCGTACCTGAACCTGTGGACGTACCTGCGGGAGAAGCAGCGGGAGCTGTCCAGCAACCAGTTCCGCCGGCTGTGCCGCAGCGAGTACCTCAACCACCTCCGGGTGCGGGAGTGGCAGGACCTCTACGCCCAGCTCCGCCAGCTGGTCAAGGGCATGGGGCTGTCGCTCAACGACGAGCCCGCCGACAGCGCGCGGGTGCACCAGTCGCTGCTCGCCGGGCTGCTCTCGCACGTCGGCCTCAAGGACGCGGAGAAGAAAGCCGGACCGCAGGGCAGGGGCGCCACCGAGTTCCAGGGCGCGCGCAACGCGCGGTTCGCGATCTTCCCCGGTTCGGCGCTGTTCAAGAAGCCGCCGCGCTGGGTGATGGCCGCCGAGCTGGTCGAGACGTCCCGGCTGTGGGCGCGGATCGCGGCCCGGATCGAACCCGAGTGGGTGGAGCGGCAGGCGCAGCACCTGGTCAAGCGCAGCTACAGCGAGCCCCACTGGGAGAAGGACCGCGCGTCGGTGGTGGCCTACGAGAAGGTCACCCTCTACGGCATCCCGCTGGTCGCCTCGCGCAAGGTGCAGTACGGGCGGATCGATCCGGAGCTGTCCCGGGAGCTGTTCATCCGGCATGCGCTGGTGGAGGGCGACTGGGAGACCCGGCACGCCTTCTTCCGGGAGAACCGGGCGCTGCTCGAGGAGGTCGAGGACCTCGAGCAGCGGGCCCGCCGTCGGGACATCCTGGTCGACGACGAGACCCTGTTCGACTTCTACGACCGGCGCGTGGGGGCGGAGGTCGTCTCCGGGCGGCACTTCGACACGTGGTGGAAGCAGGTCCGCAAGGAGCGGCCGGACCTGCTCAACTTCGAGAAGCCGATGCTCATCAACGAGTCGTCGGCGGCGGTCAGCGACCAGGACTACCCGGACACCTGGCAGGTCGGGGCGCACCGGCTGCCGCTGACCTACCAGTTCGAACCGGGTGCCGACGCCGACGGCGTCACGGTGCACATCCCGGTGGCCGTGCTGAACCAGGTGGACGGTGCCGGCTTCGACTGGTTGATCCCCGGGCTGCGCGAGGAACTGGTGACCGCGCTGCTGAAGTCGTTGCCCAAGCAGCTCCGGCGCAACTTCGTGCCCGCCCCGGACTACGCCCGCGCGGTGCTGGCCCGCACCGCGCCGTCCCGGGGGCCCCTGGTGGACGCGGTGCGCGACCAGCTCCGGGCGATGACCGGAGTGGTGGTGCCCCCGGCGAGCTGTCCCTCGACCGGCTGCCGGACCACCTGCGCATGACCTTCCGGGTGGTCGACGGGAAGGGGCGCTCGCTCGGCGAGTCCAAGGACCTGGAGTCGTTGCGCGAGCGGCTGCGGCCGCGGTTGCGGGCCGAGATCTCCGCCGCCGCGGACGACGTCGAGCGCAGCGGTCTGCGCTCCTGGGACTTCGACCGGCTCCCGGACACCTTCGAGCAGTCCCGCGGCGGTCACGCCGTCAAGGCCTTCCCCGCGCTGGTGGACGAGGGCGACAGCGTCGGGGTGCGGGTGTTCGACACCGCCGACGAGCAGCGCCAGGCCCTGTGGCGGGGCACCCGCCGCATGCTGCTGCTCAACCTGCCCTCGCCGGTGAAGTCGCTGCAGCGGGGCCTGAGCGGGACCAGCAGGCTGCTGCTGGGCAGCAGCCCGCACGGTGACCTGACCGCGGTGCTGGAGGACTGCGCGAGCTGCGCGGTGGACCGGCTGATCGCCGACCACGGCGGGCCCGCCTGGGACCGGTCCGGCTACGCCGAGCTGGAGGCGTTCGTGCGGGCGCGGCTGGGCAGCGCCACCGCAGGCATCGTTTCCGTCGTGGAGAAGGTGCTGACCGCCGACCAGCAGGTGCGCGCGCGGTTGGCCGACCGGCCTGCCGGGGCTCCGGCCGAGTCGATCGCCGACATCGAGGACCAGCTCGCCGGTCTGCTGCACCCCGGGTTCATCACCGGCACCGGGTGGCGGCGGTTGTCCGATGTGGTCCGCTACCTGCGCGGTGTCGAGCAGCGCTTGGACAAGCTGGTGCACCACCCGAAGCGCGACCTGGAATGGATGGCGCAGGTGCACGAGGTCGAGGACCGCTACCGCGCGCTGCTGGACGAGGTGCCGTCGGGGCGCCTGCCGAGCGAGGCGCTGCTCGCGGTCGGGTGGATGATCGAGGAACTGCGGGTGAGCCTGTTCGCGCAGACGGTGGGCACGGCGCACCCGGTGTCGCCCAAGCGCATTCACCGCGCGATGGACAAGGCCGCCGGGGGCGCCTGACACCGGCGGTCGTCTCCGCGGCCGCCGCGGTGGTGGTTGCGGGGGCCGGAGCCGCCGCGCATCCTCCCTCGGCGGTGCGCCGACCGGGCGAGGACGCGGTGCGGTGGTGCTGGACGGGGTTCGGGGGTGCGGATCCACGGTGTCTCCTCGGGACGGGAGCATCCCGACGCCGGTCGCCTCGGTGCCGCAGGGAACAGCGACGGGCGCGCCGGGGCTACCGCGCATTCCGGCGGAAAGCGCGGTCGTGTTCGTCGGGGTGCGTCGTGGCGGTGCCGGAACTCGTTGGCACCGCGCGGATAGGTTCGGGAGCGGCCAGCACGGTCCGATGTGGACCGCTGCGGAACGCTCAACACCGAGTATCCGGACTCGAACACCTGTTTGTCATCACTCGGTGGAGTGGATCGCTCCGGCGAACCGGCATCTGCGCTCGGCGCCGGGGATCAGGACGGCGGGGACCAGCGCGCCGGCGAGCAGCGCACCGGCGATCAGGGCACCGGCGACACCGTGACGCCGAGCGCGCCCGGCCCGGCGTGGGCGCCCAGGACCGCGCTGGTCTCGGCCAGGGTGGCCCGCCGCACCTGGGGGATCCGGGACCGCAGCTCGTCGAGCACCTGCTGGGCCCGCTCGGCGGCCTCGAAGTGCTCGACGCCGATGTCCACGGGGGCGCCGCCCGCCTTCCGCGCCGCACCGGCCACGGCCTTCTTCAGCGCGCGCTCCGGTCCGATCCCGGTGGTGTGCTGCCCGATGATGCCGTCCTCGAGCGCAAGCACGGGCTTGATCGACAAGGTCTGCCCGAACCAGGCGCGGGCCCGGCCGATCCGCCCACCGCGCTGCAGGTACTCCAGGGTGTCCACGTAGAGGAGCTGCATCGTGCTGCGCAGCCGCAGGTCCAGCACGTTCATCACGCCCTGGGCGGTCGCACCGCCCGCGGCGGCCTCGGCGGCGGCGATCACCGGGTAGCCGAGCCCGAGCCCGACCAGGCGGGAGTCCACCACGTACACCGGGATGCCGATCTCGGCGGCTGCGGCGCGGGCGGATTCGCAGGTGCGGGAGAGCCCTTCGGAGATGTGGATGGACAGGATCGCCTCGGCGCCCGCCGCGGCCGCGTCCTGGTAGTTCCAGAAGAACGCGGGCGCCGGGGGCTCGGCGGTCGTGACCGGGACGTCGGCGCGCATCGCGTCGGCGACATCCCGGTGCGGCACCCGGCGCTCGTCGTTCTGCTCGTCGCCGACCGCCAGCTCGAGCTGGACGACGGCGATGCCCAGCCGCTCGGCGATCTCCGGCGGGATGGAGGCCGTCGAGTCGGTGACGATGGCGACGCGTTGGCTCATGCGATCCAGGCTACTCATGGGTAAAGCGTTTCCAAGGCCTCCGCGGCGAGCTGCCCGTTCGGCCGGACCTGGGGTGGAATCGTGAGTACCATCACCCGTCGTCGCAGGTTGCGTGGCTGCTACCCGCAAGTAACATCCAGGGTGGTTGCCATCACTGTGCTTGCGGTGTGGTGACATGGCAAGGTCAACCTTTCCCGGGACCGCGTTCCGGGCGCAGCAACCGCAGCGACACCGTCGTCAGTCCGCAGGAGGTCGAAGAGGGCCCATGAACATCGTCGTCCTGGTCAAGCAGGTGCCTGACACGTATTCCGAGCGGAAGCTCACGGACGCGGACCACACGCTGGACCGCGAATCCGCGGACGCGGTGCTCGACGAGATCAACGAGCGCGCGGTGGAAGAGGCGCTGCAGCTCACCGAGGCCCACGGCGGCGAGGTCACGGCCGTCTGCATGGGTCCGGACCGGGCGACCGACGCGATCCGCAAGGCGCTGTCGATGGGCGCGCACAAGGCGGTGCACCTGTCCGACGAGGCGCTGCACGGCACCGACGCCCCCGCGACCGCGCGGGCGCTGGCGAAGGTGATCGGGGCCCAGGAGTCCGTCGACCTGGTGGTCGCGGGCAACGAGGCCACCGACGGCCGCAGCGGCGCCGTCCCGGCGATGATCGCGGAGGCCCTGGGCTGGCCGCAGCTCACCTTCGCCCGCAAGGTCGAGGTGGACGGCAGCACGGTGCGCATCACCCGGGAGACCGACGCGGGCCTGGTCGACGTCGAGGCGTCCACCCCCGCGGTCGTGTCCGTCACCGAGAAGATCAACGAGCCCCGGTACCCGTCCTTCAAGGGCATCATGGCCGCCAAGAAGAAGCCCGTCTCGGTGCTGACCCTGGCCGACGCCGGGATCGACGCCTCGGAGGTCGGGCTGGCCAACGCCGCCTCGCAGGTGGTGGAGTCGGCGCCGAAGCCGCCGAAGCAGGCCGGGCAGAAGGTCACCGACGAGGGCACCGGCGGTTCGCAGATCGCCGAGTACCTGGTCGGCCAGAAGTTGATCTGAAGTCGTTCACGAGCATTCGAGGAGGCGTAGAGATGTCTGAGGTCCTGGTCCTCGTCGACCACGTGGACGGCGAAGCCAAGAAGGTCAGCTACGAGCTGCTGACGGCGGCGAAGCGGCTCGGTGAGCCCGCCGCGGTGGTCGTCGGCGAGCCCGGCACCGCCGAGAAGCTGAGCTCGGCGCTGGGCGGCCACGGGGCGGCGAAGGTGTACGCCGCCGAATCCGCCGAGGCCGGTTCCTACCTGGTCACCCCGCAGGTCGACGTGCTCGCGGAGCTGGTCGGCAAGGTCTCGCCCGCGGCGGTGCTGATCCCGGCGTCCACCGACGGCAAGGAGATCGCCGGCCGACTCGCGATCCGGCTGGGCTCCGGGCTGCTGTCGGAGGTCGTGGACGTCGACGCCGAGGGCGTGGCCGCGCACTCGCTGTTCGGCGGCTCCTACACCGCCAAGGCGAAGGTGGCCACCGGCACGCCGGTGATCACCGTGCTGCCCGGCTCGGTGGAGCCCGAGGAAGCCGCCGGTGCCGGTGCCGTCGAGCAGGTCGAGGTGCCCGCCCAGGACGCCGCCAAGGCCGCGCGGATCACCGGCCGGCAGCCGGTGGAGGCCGGTGACCGGCCCGAGCTGACCGAGGCCGGCGTGGTCGTCTCCGGTGGCCGCGGCGTCGGCTCGGCGGAGTCCTTCGAGGTCGTCGAGAAGCTGGCGGACTCGCTGGGCGGGGCCGTCGGGGCCTCCCGCGCCGCGGTGGACTCCGGCTTCTACCCGCACCAGTTCCAGGTCGGCCAGACCGGCAAGACGGTGTCCCCGCAGCTCTACATCGCGCTGGGCATCTCGGGTGCGATCCAGCACCGCGCCGGGATGCAGACGTCCAAGACGATCGTCGCGGTGAACAAGGACGCGGAGGCCCCGATCTTCGAGATCGCCGACTACGGCGTCGTCGGCGACCTGTTCCAGGTGGCCCCGCAGCTCACCGAGGAGATCGGCAAGCGCAAGGGCTGAACGACCCGCCCGCGGTGGGCGGCCCGCACCAGTGCGGGCCGCCCACCGCTGCGTTCGGGGGCGGTCTCCTCGCAGCGGGGTCTCAGCGGGCCTCGTCGCGGCCCCGGCAGGCGAGCCGGTCGGCCCGCTCGTTCTCGACGTGCCCGTTGTGCCCCTTGACCCACTGCCACTGGATGTCGCCGTGCCGGGCGCATTCGGCGTCGAGCCGCTGCCACAGCTCGGCGTTCTTCACGGGTTGCTTGGCGGCGGTGCGCCAGCCGTTGCGCTTCCAGCCCGGCAGCCACTTGGTGATCCCGTTGAGCACGTAGCTGCTGTCGCTGTGGACCCGCACGGCGGGCACCGGCCGGGTCAGCGCCGCGAGCCCCTCGATGACCGCCGTCAGCTCCATCTTGTTGTTGGTGGTGGCGGCATCGCTGCCGTGCAGCTCGCGCTCGTGCGTCCCGTAGCGCAGCACGACGCCCCAGCCGCCCGGGCCGGGGTTGCCGCTGCACGCGCCGTCGGTGTAGATCTCGACGATGGCTCGGTCCTCGGTGCTCACCCGGGCAATCTAGGCGATACCGCGCGGAGTTCCCCCGGGCGGGCGCGAGCGCTCGGCGCGTCGCGCGCGGTTCACCGGATGTTCGGCCCCAGGGCCCGTCTTCGGCCTACCGGCGGTTCTCCGCCCGGCGGTACACCTGCGTCATGTCGCCAGACGCTGCACTCGCCGCCGCGACAACCCCGGCGGCCGCCCGGTATTCGATGGTCGTCACCCGCGACCCGCTCGACGTGCTCGCCGCCCAGCGGTTGCGCGCGCAGGTCTTCGGCGCCGAGTGGGGAGTGGCCCTCGGCGCGTTCGACCAGGACCGGTTCGACGACCACTGCGACCACCTCCTCGTCCGCGACGACCTCAGCGGTGCGGTCGTCGGCACCTATCGCCTGCTGCCCCCGCAGCGGGCCGCGGCGGGGCTGTACTCGGCGGAGGAGTTCGACCTCACCGCGCTCGACCCGCTGCGCCCCGGCCTGGTGGAGGCGGGCCGCTCCTGCGTGCACCCGGACCACCGCAACGGCGCGGTCGTCGGCCTGGTGTGGTCGGGGATCGCGCGCTACCTCGACGAACACGGCCACCGGTGGCTCGCCGGGTGCGCCTCGGTGCCGCTGGACGACGGCGGGGCGCTGGCCGCGCGGGTCTGGGACGCGGTGTCGCGCAGGCACTACGCCCCGCCGCGCCACCGGGTCCACCCGCACCGCGAATTCCGCCCGGGGCCGACCACCGCGCGCGGCCCGCTGCCGCCGCTGCTGCGCGGGTACCTGCGGCTCGGTGCGCAGGTCTGCGGCAGGCCGGCGCACGACGAGGAGTTCGGGGTGGCGGACTTCTTCGTGCTGCTGGACTTCGCCGCGGTCGACCACCGCTACCTGCGCTACTGGGGCGTGGCCGGATGACCGGTCCGTGGTCGCCGGTGTCGCCGTGCGGACCGACCTGCCTGCCGGACCGGGGCCGGGAGGTTCCCGCCGCCCTGGTGCTGCTGCGGCTGGCGGTCCTGATCGGGTTGCTGCCGCTGGGCGTGCTGCTGGCGCTGCTGCCCGCGGGGCTGCGGAGGTGGTGGTCACCGCGGTGGTTCCGCGCCGTGCTGCGCGCGGTCGGCGTCCGGTGGGTGGTGCGCGGGACCCCGCCGGAGCGCGGGGAGCTGGTGGTGGCCCACCACGTGTCCTGGCTGGACGTGGTGCTGCTGCAGGCGGTCGGGCCGCTGCGCATGGTCGCGAAGGCCGAGCTCCGGGACTGGCCGCTGCTGGGCGGGGTGGCGCATCGCTTCGGCGTGCTGTTCCTGCACCGGGACCGGTTGCGGGCGTTGCCGGGCGCGGTCGCCGAGGTGTCCGGTGCGCTGCGCTCCGGCGCGGTGGTGGGCGCGTTCCCGGAGGGGACCACGTGGTGCGGCCGGTCGGCGGGGCGGTTCCGGCCGGCGCTGTTCCAGGCCGCCCTCGACGCCGGTGCCCCGGTGCGCCCGGTGGCGCTGCGCTACCTGGCGGCCGGGGCGCCGACCACGGCGGTGGCGTTCGTCGGGGAGGCGTCCCTGCTGAGCTCGGTGCTCGGGGTGGCGCGCTGCTCCGGGCTGGTCGCGGAGGTGGTGTTCCGGCCGCCGTGCCGGGCGGAGGACCGCCGCGGGCTCGCCCGGTCGGCCCAGCTGTCGGCCCAGGAGTCGGCGCTGCCGGTGTGACCTGCCTCGCCGGGGGTGCGGAGCTGGGTACTCGGCTCGGCGGCGGGTGCGGCTGCATTACCCTGGACGTGCGATGACTTATCTTGACCACGCCGCCACGACCCCGATGCGGCCCGCGGCGGTCGACGCGATGAGCGAGGCGCTGGCCCGGTTGGGCAACGCCTCGTCCCTGCACACCTCGGGGCGGCGGGCCCGCCGGGCGGTCGAGGAATCGCGCGAGGACCTGGCCGACGCGCTGGGCGCCCGGCCCTCCGAGGTGCTGTTCACCGCGGGAGGGACGGAGAGCGACAACCTGGCGGTGAAGGGCATCTTCTGGGCGCGGCGCGCGGCCGATCCGGCGCGGCGCCGGATCCTCGCCTCGGCGGTGGAGCACCACGCGGTGCTCGACGCGGTGGAGTGGCTGGTCGAGCACGAGGGCGCCGAGGTGACGTGGCTGCCCGCCGACGCCCACGGCCGGGTGCGGGCCGAGGTGCTGGCCGAGGCGCTGGCCGCGCACTCCGCCGACGTGGCGCTGGTGACCTGCATGTGGGCCAACAACGAGGTCGGCACCGTCAACGCGATCAGCGAGCTGGCCGGGATCGCCGAGGAGCACGGGGTTCCGCTGCACACCGACGCGGTGCAGGCGGTGGAGTCGCTGCCGGTGGACTTCGCGGCCTCCGGGGTGTCCGCGTTGACGATGACCGGGCACAAGGTCGGCGGCCCCTACGGCGCCGGGGTGCTGCTGCTGGCCCGCGACGTGCCGTGCGCCCCGCTGCTGCACGGCGGCGGCCAGGAGCGGGAGGTTCGCTCCGGCACCCTCGACGTGCCCGGTGTGCTCGGGCTGGCGCGGGCGGTGCGCGAGGCCGTCGAGGCCCGGGAAGCGCACGCCCCGCAGCTCGCCGCGCTCCGCGACGAACTGGTCCGCGGCGTGCTCGCCGAGGTGCCCGACGCGGTGCTCAACGGCGATCCGGGGACCGGCCGCGTCGGCGCCGGACCGTCGCGGTTGCCGGGCAACGCGCACTTCACCTTCCCGGGGTGCGAGGGCGACAGCCTGCTGATGCTGCTGGACGCCAACGGGATCGAGTGCTCCACCGGTTCGGCCTGCACGGCGGGCGTCGCCGAACCGAGCCACGTGCTGCTGTCGATGGGAGCCGAGCCGGAGGCCGCGCGCGGATCGCTGCGGTTCTCCCTGGGGCACACCTCGACCGCGGCGGATGTCCGAGCGCTGACCGGGGCCATCGGCCCGGTGGTGCGACGAGCGCGCGACGCCGGCCTGGCCGGGTCGCGCCGGTCTTCGGCGTCCGCGGGCGCCAGGGAGGTGTGAGGCGTGCGAGTGCTGGCCGCGATGAGCGGTGGGGTGGACTCGGCGGTCGCCGCGGCCCGCGCGGTGGCGGCCGGGCACGAGGTCGTCGGCGTGCACCTGGCGCTGTCGGCCAAGCCGGGAACGCTGCGCACGGGCGCGCGGGGCTGCTGCACCGTGGAGGACTCGCGGGACGCGCGGCGGGCGGCGGACCTGCTCGGCATCCCGTTCTACGTGTGGGACTTCGCCGAGCGGTTCACCGAGGAGGTCATCGACACCTTCGTCGGCGAGTACGCCGCGGGCCGCACCCCGAACCCGTGCCTGACCTGCAACGAGAAGATCAAGTTCGAGGCGTTGCTGGACAAGGCGATCGCGTTGGGCTTCGACGCGGTGTGCACCGGCCACTACGCGCGGCTGGAGCTGGTCGACGGGGTGCCGGAGCTGCGCCGCAGCCGGGACGCCGACAAGGACCAGTCCTACGTGCTGGCCTCGCTGACCGCCGAGCAGCTCCGGCACTCGATGTTCCCGCTCGGCGACTCGCTGAAGTCCGAGGTGCGCGACGAGGCGGGGCGCCGCGATCTGGCGGTCGCCGAGAAGCCGGACAGCCACGACATCTGCTTCATCCCCGACGGCGACACCCGCTCCTTCCTGGAGGACCGGCTCGGCAGGTCCCCGGGCAAGCTGGTCGACGCCGAGAGCGGCGCCGTGCTCGGCGAGCACGCCGGGGTGCACGGGTTCACCGTGGGCCAGCGCAAGGGCCTGGGCATCGACGCCCCCGCCCCCGACGGCAGGCCGCGCTACGTGCTGTCGCTGGAGCCGGTGTCCGGCACGGTGGCGGTCGGCTCGGCCGAGCACCTGGCGGTCACCGAGGTCGACGCCCGCCGCCCGATCTGGCCGGGTCGTCCGCTGGCCGGGCCGACCGAGTGCGTGGCGCAGGTCCGGGCGCACGGCGGGCTCGCGGACGCGGTCGCCGAGGCCGACGACGACGGCATCCGGGTGCAGCTCCGCCAGCCGCTGCGCGGGGTGGCGCCGGGGCAGGCGATCGTGCTCTACCGGCCGGAGGAGCGCGGTGACCTGGTGCTGGGCAGCGGGCTGATCTCCGCGACGCGCTGACCGGGGGGCCACCTCACCGGCGCCCGAACCCGGCCAGCACGGCGCGGCCGGGAGCCGATCCCGCGTCGAGGTCCCAGACCTGGTGGTCCGGCACGATCGTGGCGGGCACGTCGGTGGCCAGGACCACGACCCCGGGGTAGTCCGCCAGCAGCCGTTCGAGCAGGGCGCGGCCGTCGGCGCCGAGCTGGTCGTCGATGTGGTCGAGCACCAGCAGCGGCGGTTCCTCGTGGAGCGCTCGGGCCAGCTGGAGGCGTGCGAGCTCGGGCAGCGACAGCGGTTCACCGCCCCGCCGCAGCTTCGTCCGCTCGCGATCGGGCAGGGCGGCCACGCGTTCCTCGAGCCCGACGTCGCGCAGCGCGGGCCAGACCGGGCGCTTCGAGTCCGGGGTGCGGTAGCGCACCGCCCTGGCGATGGTGCCGCGTTCGACGGCGAGCCCGCGCGCGGCGTACCCGACCTGGCTGCGCCGCTCCGTCGGGGACCGGTCGCCGAGGTCACGTCCGGCGACCCGCACCCACGCCTTGGCCCGGCCGTCGACGCCGGCCAGGAACCCGAGCACCGCGTCGACGCGTTCCGGGTCCTGGCTGCGCAGGACGACCCGGGCGCCCGGAGCGGCGATCAGCCCGGGTGCGTCGACGCGCCCGATGCGGAGTTCGGAGACGTGGATCTCGGACGGCGCGGTGCCGCGGTCGGCGCGGGAGGATCCCGAGCGCGGCCACCGGCGCTGCGCCGCTTCGGCGCCGGGGGCGAGCGCGGGCGAGAGGATCCGCCGCGCCGCCAGGTACGACTGGCGGTACTCCACGACCCGGCCGAGGTCGTGGGTCGGTGCGGCCAGCACGCCCACGACGGTGATCGCGGTGGCGATCGAGGCGTGGTCGATGCCGGCCCAGGAGCCGGCGGTGATGACGCAGAGGGTCGAGACCGCCGCGGTGGCCGCGCCGATGCCGCGCAGGTACCCGGCGACCTTCGAGCGGTGCACCGCGGCCGATCCGACGTTCGTGCTGAGCTGGTCGATCTTCTTGAGCTCCCGGTGGATCCCGCCGCCCGCGCGGATCGACGAGCCGGCGGCGACGGTGTCGCTGACGTGCGAGGCGAGCCGCCCGCGGGCCTTGCGCACCGCCCGGGCCCGGTTGAACGCCGGCCGGGCGAGGAGCGCGAGACCACCGCAGAGGACGAGGATCGGGGCGAGCACCGCCAGCGCCAGCATCGGGTGCATCACCGCCAGCACCACGACCACGCCGACGATCAGCGGGACGCCCCCGGCCAGGGGGGCGATGCCCCACGCCACCCAGTTCCGGATGGCCGAGAGGTCGTTGGTGGTGCGGGCGATGGTGGTCCCGAGGGAAGGCCCGCCCGCCCCGGCGAGGCTGGAGGCGACGAGTCCGGCCCGCATCTCGTGCACGTAGTCCTGGGCGAGCTTCTCGGCGAACACCCGCTCCAGGACCCGGACGAGCCCCACCCCCAGCGCGGCCAGCAGCAGGACGCCGAGCGCGGTCCACCGGTGGCCGGGGGCGTCGGCTTGCATCAGGCGCGGCATGGTGACCGCGGTGATCCCGGCCAGCGCCGCCTGCCCCGCCCCGGTGGAGACGAGCACGGCGAACATCGCCCGCCGGCCGCCGGTGAGGAGGTCCGGCATCGGCTCCGCGGCTGCCCGGCTCACAGCAGCGCCCGCGCCACGTCGGGGTCGGCGAGCTCGTAGGTGTTGACCACGGGGACGTCCAGCACTTCCCGCGTTTCGCGCACGGCCAGCGGTGCCGAGGTGACCACCCCGCTGACGGCCGAGACGTGGAGTTCGTGGCGGCGCAGCAGCTCCACCCCGGCGACGGCGCCGAGCGCCCCGGACGAGGCGAACACGACCTGGTCGACGTGCCGGGCGAAGACCGGGTCGGCCAGCAACCGCTTGGTCTCGCCCTGGTACAGGCCGTCGGCGATCTCGACGACGATGACGTCGGTCCCCGGCACCGACAGTTCCTCGATGAGCGACACGAAGATCGATCGGACCCGGTCGTGGTCGAGCCGGAAGGTGGTGGCGTAGCCGAAGTCGGTGAAGTCGAGGACCTCCGCCGCTCCCGCGTCGAGGAAGCCGTGCGGGTCGCTCCCGGCGCCGGTACCGGTCGCCTTGCCCGCGCTGACCCGCAGCCCGGACTGCGCCAGCCCCCGGATGAGGAAGTTGACCGTGGTCGACTTGCCCGCGTTCATCGAGGTGCCGAGCACGCCGATGACCCGGGGACGACCTCCGGTCGCGGGCCCGCGGCCACCGGTGCGGCGCGGCGCCGACCGCTGGAGGGTGACGATGCCTTCCGCGTCGGCGAGCAGGCCCACCGGGCGCACCACCGTCGGATCGTCGACGTCGTCGTGCTTGGCGGTCACGAACCCGGCCAGGCCGCCCGCGGCGACGAGGTGGAGGGGGCGCAGGTCGCCGGGCACCTCGGCCTCGAACTGGTCGGGGGCGTAGCGGTGCCCGTAGGCGATCAGCACCTCGTCGCCGGGGAACAGGGTCTGGCGCCGGCTCACCGGGCTCTCCAGCTTCGTGTGCAGCCCGATCTCGTCGACGCGGGCGAGCACCACATCGCCCGGCTGCGGGACCACGCCCGGTCCGCTGAGCAGCGCGTAGCCGGAAGGGTCGTCGTCGATGCGGGCGGCGAGATGTCGGGTGGTGTACGCCTTCTTCGCCCGGTTCAGCCGAACGGGGTCGAGATCGTCCCGCCGGGGGAGTGCGTCGACCTCGCGGACCGGGCCCGGTCCGGTCTGCTGGGCGGTGGCGACGGGCATCATGACGTTCCTTCTTCCCTCGAACGAGTGGCGGAGCTTCGACGGGGACGAAGTTAGGGAGACCGGGTGAGAGCACCGTGGGGCCAGGATGAAGGGATCTTCAGCCGGGTATCGCCCACGTCACACGCGGCCGTGCTCCGGGTGCGCCGCTGACGCCCCGGCCGTCCGCGGCGGATAATGGAGCCATGCCAGAGCAACTGCGCGGTTCCGACATCACCATTGCGCCCGGGGTGGCCACGGCCATCGGTTCGATGCCGGGGTCGGACCCGGTGGAGGCGGCGCGCACCGTCGTCGGCGAGCTGCCCGAGCTGATGCCGTTCCCCGAGCTGCCGGGCCGGGGCGTGGGTGCCGACATCATCGGTCGCACCGCGGCGATGCTGGTCGACCTCGCCGTCGAACTGGTGCCCTCCGGCTACCGGGTCGCGGGCAAGACCGGTCGCGACCACCGGCGGGGGCAGGACCTGCTGCGCTGGGACCTGGACGCGGTGGAGCAGGCCGTCGGCGAGGCCGGGGCGCCGCGCGCGGTGAAGGTGCAGGCGGCCGGTCCGTGGACGCTGGCCGCCGAGGTCGAGCTGGCCCGCGGCCACCGGGTGCTCACCGATCCGGGTGCGCTGGCCGACTTCACCGAATCGCTGGTCGAGGGCCTGCGCGGGCACGTCGAGGCGGTCGCCGCCCGCACCGGGGCGCCGGTGGTGGTGCAGCTCGACGAGCCGGTGCTGCCCGCGGTGCTGGCCGGTCGGCTGCCCACGCCCTCGGACTACGGCACCGTGCCCGCGGTCCCCGAACCGGAGGCGCAGCGGCTGCTGGCCGGGGTGATCGAGCGGCTCGGGGCGCCGGTGGTCGTGCACTGCTGCGCCGGTCGGCCGCCGGTGGCGCTGCTGCGCCGCGCCGGGGTCGCCGCGATCGCGCTGGACGCCACCGGACTGGGCGAGGTCACCGGGGCGCTGGCCGACGAGCTCGGCGAGACCTGGCAGGAACGGGTGCCGCTGCTGCTCGGGCTGGTGCCCGGCACCCCGGCCACCGACGCACCGGTCGGACCGGGCAGGCTCGCCGAACCCGCCTTCGCGCTCGCCGCCCGCCTCGGCTTCGCCCGCCGCGCCCTCGCCGAGCTCGCCGTGCCCACACCGACCTGCGGACTCGCCGGAGCCGACCCGGCGTGGGCCCGCCGCGCGATCGCGCTCAGCCGCGACCTGGCGGGCGTCTTCGCCGAGCACGCGGAGAGCTGAGCCCGGTCCGCTGCTGAACCGGCCCCGGGCCGGGTGATCACTGGGTTACCGTGAGCGAGCACGCTCGCGGCTCCGGAGGGAACCCAGATGGCCCGGCTCATGGTGACTTTCGCCCTGCAGGACGACGACCCGCAGCGCCGGGAGGAGGCGACGCAACGGCTGCTCGGTGAGCTGCGCGACCTCGCGGTGCTGCGGGTGGACCGGGTGCGCGGTGCCGTCGAGGAGGGCGCCAAGGCCGGTGCCGCCCTGGAGATCGGGCAGCTCGTGCTCAGCGGGGTGTTCTCCACCGCGGCCCTCACCGCGGCGACGAAGGTGCTGGTGGCCCGGTTGCAGCGGGAAGGCGCGCGCCAGGTCGTCCTCGGTGAGGGCGAGAACCGGATCGAGATCACCGGGTTGTCCGGCAAGGACCAGAGCGCCGTGGTGCACGCCATCACGGCGGCCCTGGCCTCCTCGGGGGCGATCGACGAGGGCGAGCCCGCGGAGAGGTGATCGCGTGCGCCTGGCCTTGCTGATCGCCACCTCGATGTACGCCGATCCGGGCCTGCGCGCGCTGCGCGCCCCGGCCGACGAGGCGGAGGAGCTCCGCCAGGTGCTGCTCGCGCAGGGCGACTTCGACCAGGTCGAGGTGCTGCGCAACGAATCCCGGAGCCAGCTCGAACGCGCGGTGGACGACGTGTTCCGCAACGCGGGCCCCGGCGACCTGGTGCTGCTCTACCTGAGCTGCCACGGCCTCAAGGACGACCGGGGCAACCTGGTGTTCGCCGCCTGCAACACCGAGCTGGACCGGCCCGATTCCACCGCGCTGACCGCGTCGTTCGTCCGGGAGCGGGTGCACGCCTCGCAGGCCTCCACCAAGGTGCTGCTGCTGGACTGCTGCTACAGCGGCGCGTTCTCGCTGAGCGGCGCCAAGTCCTCGGCGCTGGTCGACCACGCCCAGCTCACCGGGCGCGGCACCTTCCTGCTCACCGCGACCAGCGCCCTGGAGTACGCCTACGAGGACGACCGGCTCACCGACAACGCGGCGATCGCCTCCTCGCTGTTCACCGACGCTCTGCTGGAGGGCATCCGCACCGGTGCGGCCGACGCGGACGGCGACGGGCTGATCACCGGGGAGGAGCTCTACCTGTACGTGGCCGCGAAGCTGGCCGGGCGCCAGAGCCCGCAGCGCACCAACGACGGCTACGGCACCTTCTACGTCGCGCGGACCGGTGGGACGGTCCCGGCGCCGCCCTCGACCGCCGACCTGCCGGAGGTCTCCCTTGGCGAGCTGCTCGGCGACCCGCTGCGGCGCCCGGACGAGCCGCTGGGGCGCACCGTGGAGCCGGTCGTCGGCGTGCGCGGCGCGGCCGGGGAACCCTTCACCGTCGACTTCGCCGCGCACAACCTCGCCGTGCTCGGCCCGAGCGGCTCCGGCAAGAGCCGGTTCCTGCGCACCGTCCTGCTCGGACTGGCGGCGGGCGCCGACCCGTCCGAGGTCCGGATCAGCTGCGTGGACTCGGAAAGCCGGTTCGGCGCGTTCGCCCGGCTCGACCACGTCGACGCGGTCGTCGGACCGGACGAGCACGAGGCGATCGGTCGGGTGGTGGCCGCCGCCGGGCGGACCCTGGCGGCGCGGCGGGCGCTGTTCCGCGAGCGGGACTTCGACTCGGTCCGCGACTTCCGCGCCGCCCGGCGCAACGGTGAGCTCGACGACGCGCACCCCGACCTGTTCCTCGTCCTCGACCGCTGGGAACCCTTCGCCGACCACAACCCCGACCTGGTGCGCGAGGTCGTCATGCTCGCCCGCGACGGGCTCCAGTTCGGGCTGCACGTGGTGGCCACGGCGCGGCGGGACTCGGACCTGCCGCCGCGGGTGCACAGCCAGCTCACCGGTCGGATCGAGCTGGGCGAGGGCCTGGCGCGCTCGCACACCGGACCGTTCCGCCCCGCCCTGCCCCGGCTCGGGCGCTACAGCGGGCGGATCGCCGAGGACGTCGCCTCGGTGGAGGAGTACGGCCAGCGGCCGGTTCCCCGGACGATCGGCCCGGCGGGCCTGCGCGACCTCGGCCTGCTCCGCGATCCGGCGGCGGAACCGGCCCGCCCGCCGCTGCGGGTCCCGCTCGGCGTGGACCGGTCCGGTCGCCCCGTCGTGCTCGACCTCCGCGCCGGGGCAGGGGCCGGACCGCACGGACTCGTCGTGGGACGGCCGGGAGCGCGGGTCGCCCAGACGGTGCGCGCGGTGGTGACGCTGCTCGCGCTAGCCCATTCCCCGGACGAGCTGTCCTTGGCCCTGCTCGGCAGCGCCAAGCGGATCGAGCTGCGGGGTCTGATCGATCTGCCGCACGGCGTGCTGGACCGGTCGGTACCGCTGCCCACCGGACTCGACCGCGTGCAGCGCGAGATCTACCGGCGGCGCGGGGCGGAACCGGGTTCCTGGTCGCCCTTGGTCGTCACCATCAACCTGGAATTCCCGCACTTCTCCGCGCCTCGGCTGATGGACAAGATCCTCGCGGTGATGCGCAGCGGTGGGGAGGTGGACGTCCACGTGCTCCTGCACGGCTACGAGCTCGGACCTGAGCAACCGGACGAACTGCTGGACCTGTGCGGTTTCCGCATCGTGCACCGGACCACCGCGCAGGCCGAGTCCTGGCGCTTGCTCGGCAGCGGTGCCGCGGCGGAGGCCACCGACGTTCAAGGGCTCGGGTGGCTCAAGAGGGCGGACGACCCGCCGGTCCGGTTCCAGGGCTGGGAGCGGCACACCGAGTTCGCCGAGGAACTGCGCGCGCTCGATGACGCCTCGACGCGGGCCGTGGTGCTCGCCGATCCGCTGGACGGGTCGATCACCCTCGCCGACGTCCTGGGCGAGCCGTCGTCCGACCCGGTGCGCGGGGCGTCCACCGCCGCGCCCGGCGCGGATCGGGTGCCGGTGGGAACCGTGGACGACTTCGAGAGCGCGACGACCGCGCCGCTCACGCTCCCGGTGGGGCGCAACCTCCTCATCAGCGGGCCGCCGCGGTCCGGCCGCTCCTCCGCAGCGCGGACCGCGGTGCTGGCGCTGGCGCTGAGCCGGACGCCCGAGGAGCTGGTGTTCTACTTCCTCGGCCGGGGCGACGGCTTCTCCTGCGGGGACGTGCTCGCCGCGCTACCGCACGTGGCGGGGACGGCGTCGTTCGGCAGCGCAGAGGCCGAGGCGGCGGTCATGATCCGCGAGGTCACCGCGGTCCTGGGTGCGCGCGAAGCGGGCGAGGGCGGCCCGGCGCCGCTGCTCTACCTGGTGGTCGAGCCGTGGCACGCGATGCTGGACCGGTTCGGCGACCTCGCGGCCGAGATCGAGCGGATCGCCGAGCGCGGCGCGAGGTTCGGGGTCCACGTCATCGCGGTGGTGGAGCCCGGAGGAGGGGGACCGGACCTACCAACCCGCTGGGAGCTGAGCCGGGAGACGCCTGGTACCGGGGTCCTCGGGGGTTCCCGGTTCCGGTTGGCGCTGCCGTGGTTCGAGGACGCGGGGCCCGAGCCGAGTGCGGCCTTGGCCCGGCGGATCGCGGCGGCCTGGCCCGGTCTCCCCGCGAGGGCGTCCGCAGCGGTGACCGCGCCCCCGGTGGTCCCGTACTCGGCGGGCAGCGGGACCGGCTTGCGGATCGGTTGGCTGGAGCGCGAAGGTGCCTGGCTGGACGTGGACCTCGACGAGACCGCGCACCTGCTCTGCGTCGGCTCCCGCAGTTCGGGGACCGGCTCGCTGCTGCGGGTCGTCCACCGCGAGGTCGAACGCCTCCACCCGGGGAGCCGGGTCGTGGTCCTGGATCCGCGCCGGGAGCTGTTGGGCGAGTTCCCCGCGTGGATGAGCTACCTGGCGGTGCCCAGCGGGTTCCGCGCGGCGGTCGAGCCGCTGCTGGCCGAACTCGGCAGGCGCTCGCGCGGCGGGCGGTGGGACCGGCGGGTGTTCCTCCTGGTCGCCGACGCCGAGCTGATCGCCCCGGAGGTGCTCGACGGGCTGGTCGACCACCTCGCCGAGGGCGCGCGGATCGGGTTCCACCTCGTGCTGACCCACAACTCGGTCAACCAGGCGGGGGCCTTGCGCTCCGGGGTCGCGGCCGCGCTGCGCGACGCCGGGTGCACGGCGGTGGTGCTCAACGGCGACCCCCGGGACGGGGAGCTGTGGCCGGGGTGGTGGCCACCGCGCAACCGCCCGGTCGCGGGCGGGCGCTGCGGCCCGGCCGCGAGCCGGAAGTGGTCCGGTTGTCGTGGCCGGACGCCGGTGCGCCGGACCCGGGTGAGCAGCGCGCCCCGGCCTCCGACCTGACGCCGCTCGGCTGGGCCGCGACGCCGCCGGTCACCGGGCACCCGGGCGGCCGAACCGCTGACGGGATTTCGTGAACGGTCGGTGGCCGCGGCGTGCTGCTGGTAGGAAGAAGTCCGTGGTACAGGACTCCGGGCAGGACGAGGTGGAGCGCGCCGGGTGGCTGCGGCGGAGCACGCTGCACGAGGCGGCGTGCCTGACGCTGGTGCGCGGTGCGGACGTCGAACGGGTCGCCGCCGGGTTCGGGGCGGTCGCCGACCTGGCGCGTCCGCTGGACATCGACGAGTTCTGCGAGGAGTCCTTCGCCCAGCAGGAGCGGTACCCGATGATCGCGGTGCGCCCGCTCGGCGACTGGCTGCTGGTGGTCGAGGACGGCGGGTCCCAGGGGCGGCGCCCGGAGGTGCTGCGCCGGATCACCCGGGGCACCCGCGGGGTGTCGCTGTTCTGGGACGCCGCGGCCGTCACCCGCTTCTCCAGCGCCGCCGCCGGCGAGCTGCGGACCACGTTCGAGGCGGTGCTGCCGGAGATCCGGGAGGGCGCCGCGCCCGACGAGCTGGAGGGCGCGCGGGCCGGGCTGCCGTGGTCGCGGGCGGAACCGGTGTCGCTGATGCTCGCGCTGGCGGGCCGGGTCACCGGGATCGAACCGACGCGGGAGTGGCTGGCCGGTGAGTTCCGGACCTTCCCGGTCGCCCCGTGGCCCGACGACCTGGCCTCGCTGCCCGCCCCGCCGTCGGAGATCACCGGCTACCCGCCCGAGCTGGCGCCGCTGCTGCGGGCCGCCGGACCGGCCGAGCGGCGCAGCGCCGCGCTGGCGGTGGCCCGGCACGTGCTCGGCTCGGTGGGCTTCCTGTGCCATCCCGTCGTGGACCAAGTGCTCGCCGCGATGCGCGGCCGCCGCGGGGTGGACCACGCGCGGCTCAACGAGACCGTCCGGGAGTGGAGCTGGCGCAGCGTCTTCAACCGGCCGCGCGGCAGCGCCGTGCGCAACGAGCTGCACGCGCTGGAGGTGCTGCGCCGCGCCGCGCACGACGACCCGCTGACGGCGGTGCTGGCCGCGCTCGCCGAGGCCCGCCGGGTGCGCGGGATCGATCCGGCCGAGCTGGCCCACGTCGCCTCCGCCGCGCTGGACGCGTCCTGCCGGTCCTGACCCGTCCCGCCGGTCCGTTGCGTTCGGTGCCGAACCGGCCCCGCCGCGCGGACCAGACCGGCACAATGGGGCCATGCTGAAGTTCTTCCGCCGCCGCTCGGCGCCCGAGTCCGAACCGGCCGACGCCGACGCGCTCGCGCGGGAGTTCTGGCAGCGCTGGGACGCGATGCTGCCCGAGATCGCCGCGGCGCTGGGCGACGAGTCCCCGCAGCGGGTCGAGGCGCTGGTCGCCGACGCGGTCGCCGCGCTGCACCCGCGGCTGACCTTCGGCATCGAGCGCGGCGAGCAGGCCGTCTACGCCCTGGTGGTGAGCGGGCAGGCCGACCCGGAGCTGCGCCGCTTCACCGACGCCTGGAAGGCCACCGCGCCCGCGCCCGGACCGCTGTGGGAGTACCACGACTCGGTGCCCGCGGTGCCCGACCCCACCGAGGTCACCGTCAACCTGCGCGGTGAGCGCTACCCCCTGGCGGAGGTCCGGGTGGTGGCGCAGGTCGACGAGGCGGAGGGCTTGGTGGACGTCGCGGTGTACCACCCCGGCTTCGCCGCCCTGGACGACGACGTGAAGCGGGCGCTGACCTTCCTGCCGCTGGATGCCGCCCTCGGCGAACGGCTGGCCGCCGACCGGCTCGGCCGGGTGGAGACCGCCGACCGGGAGCCGCAGGGCGCGATCGGCCTGCTGGAGCTGCGCGAGCTGGTCCGCGAGCTCGATCGCGGCTGAGCTCGCGCCGCGACGGCGAGGCGCTGCGTGCCGTTGTCGGGGCGGCTCGTTAACCTCGGCACGTGACCAGCGAAGACCCGCGCCGCGCAGACCTCGACGGCCCCGACCTCGACGGCGCAGACCTCGACGGCGCAGACCTCGACGGCGCCGGCGAGCTGCCCGGCGATCCCGCCGCGGGCGGTGCGGCGGAAGGGGCCGAGGACGTTCCCGCTGACGTGCGGGAACGCTATTCCGCACTGGTCGAGGAGGTGCGCGGGCACCAGTTCCGCTACTACGTGCTCGACGCCCCGACGATCTCCGACGGCGAGTTCGACGAGCTGTTCGGCGAGCTCCAGCGGATCGAGGAGCAGCGCCCGGCGCTGCGCCTGGCCGACTCGCCCACGCAGGTGGTCGGCGGCACGTTCTCCACCGAGTTCACCGCCGTGGGGCACCTGGAGCGGATGCTCAGCCTGGACAACGCCTTCGACACCGACGAGCTGCGCGCCTGGGTCGAGCGGGTGGAGCGCGAGGTCGGCGGTCAGGTCCACCACCTCTGCGAGCTCAAGATCGACGGGCTGGCGATCAACCTGCTCTACCGGGACGGGCGGCTGGAGCGGGCCCTGACCCGGGGTGACGGCCGCACCGGCGAAGACGTGACGCTCAACGTGCGCACCATGGCCGACGTACCGGAGCGGCTCACCGGCACCGACGAGTACCCGGTGCCCGCCCTGGTGGAAGTCCGCGGCGAGGTGTTCTTCCGCGTCGAGGAGTTCGCCGAGCTCAACGCGAAGCTGGTCGAGGCGGGCAAGCCGCCGTTCGCCAACCCGCGCAACGCCGCCGCTGGCTCGCTGCGGCAGAAGGACCCGCGGATCACCCGCACCCGCCCGCTGCGGCTGATCTGCCACGGGCTCGGCAAGCGGGAGGGTTTCGAACCGGCCCGCCAGTCCGAGTCCTACGCGGCGCTGCGCGCTTGGGGGCTGCCGGTGTCCGAGCACACCGTCGTGCTGACCACCGAGGACGAGCTGGTCGAGCACATCCGGTACTGGGGCGAGCACCGCGACTCCGCCGCGCACGAGATCGACGGCGTGGTGATCAAGGTCGACGAGGTGCCGTTGCAGCGCAGGCTGGGCACCACCTCGCGGGCCCCGCGCTGGGCGATCGCCTACAAGTACCCGCCGGAGCAGGCGACCACGACGCTGCAGGAAATCCGGGTCAACGTGGGGCGCACCGGGCGGGTGACCCCGTACGCGGTGATGGAGCCGGTCAAGGTCGCCGGGTCCACGGTGTCGATGGCCACCCTGCACAACGCCGATGAGGTGCGCCGCAAGGGCGTGCTGATCGGCGACCGGGTGGTGATCCGCAAGGCGGGCGACGTGATCCCCGAGGTGCTCGGCCCGGTGGCGGACGTGCGCACCGGTGAGGAGACCGAGTTCCAGATGCCCACCCTGTGCCCGGAGTGTGGGACGGAGCTGCGCCAGCAGAAGGAGGGCGACGTCGACATCCGCTGCCCGAACAGCCGGTCCTGCCCGGCGCAGCTCCGGGAGCGGTTGTTCCACCTCGCCGGGCGCGGCGGCTTCGACATCGAGGTGATGGGCTACGAGGCGGCGGCGGCGCTGCTGGACTCCGGGGTGCTCACCGACGAGGGCGACGTGTTCGACCTCGACGAGGACGCCCTGCTGCGCACCCCGCTGTTCCGCACCAAGGACGGCGCCCTGTCGGCCAACGGCGCGAAGCTGCTGCGGAACCTGGAGTCGGCGAAGAACCAGCCGCTGTGGCGGGTGCTGGTGGCGCTGTCGATCCGGCACGTGGGGCCGACCGCCGCGCAGGCGCTGGCCCGCGAGTTCGGGTCGCTGGACCGCATCGAGCAGGCGACCGAGGAGGAACTGGCCGCCACCGACGGGGTCGGCCCGACGATCGCGACGGCCGTGGTCGAGTGGTTCGAGGTGGACTGGCACCGCGAGGTCGTGCGCAAGTGGCGCGCGGCGGGCGTGCGGATGGCCGACGAACGCGACGAATCCGTCCCGCGCACCCTCGAAGGTCTGTCCATCGTGGTCACCGGGACGCTGACGACCTACTCCCGGGACGAGGCCAAGGAACTGATCATGGAACGCGGTGGCCGCGCGGCCGGTTCGGTGTCGAAGAAGACGGCGTTCGTGGTGGTCGGGGACTCGCCCGGGTCGAAGTACGACAAGGCGATGCAGCTCAAGGTGCCGGTCCTCGACGAGGACGGGTTCACCGCGCTGCTCCAGCAGGGCCCCGAGGCCGCCGCCGAGCGCGCGCTGCCCGCGGAATGAGCACCGCACCCCGAGTGGCAGCATCCGGTGGCATGACGACGATCCGCGCTGCCCGGGCGGCCGACTTCGAGGCCATCGGCGAGCTCTGCGTCCGCGCCTACGCCGAGGCGGGCAACCTCCCGGCCGACGACATCGACTACGCCACCGAGCTGCGCAACGCCGCCGACCGCGCGGCGAAGGCGGAGCTGCTGGTGGCGGTGGACGACGACATGGTGCTCGGCACGGTCACCGTGGCCCGGCCCGGCGGCGTGTACGCCGAGATCGCCCGGCCCGGCGAGGTCGAGTTCCGGATGCTCGCGGTGGCCCCCGAAGCAGCCGGGCGCGGCATCGGCGCCGCCCTCGTCGGCGCGGTGCTCGATCGGGCCCGCCAGGAGGACGCGAAGCAGGTCGTGCTCTGCGTCTCGGAGGTCGCCACCGCCGCCCAGCGCCTCTACCGGCGACTGGGCTTCGAGCCGATGCCGGAGAGGGATTGGATTCCAGTACCAAACTTCCGCCTCACCGCTCACCGTCTTTTGCTGTTCTGAACTCGCCTTGCGGAGCGGTGCGGGTGGCGGAACCTCAGCGGCCTTCTCGTCGGGAAGGTGTTGTGGTCCATTTAGCGCGCGGTGCGGGTGGCGGAACCTCAGCGGCCTTCTCGCTCCGGGCGCCCTTCCTGATGTACAACCACGTACACGGCGTCAGGGCGTCCTCGCGAGAAGGCCGCTGAGAACCCGCGGCGGTGCGAGCTGCGAGGGTGGGGCAAGGCGGAAGCGGCTTCGCCGCTTGCCCGGCGGTGGCCGGGTGGTGTTGCGCGCCGCGGGGCTTCTTGCTCGTCGTGCTGGTGGGTTTTGCTGGGTGAGGGGCACCCTTGTCCGAGTTAGGAACGCTTTCAGAATGATCTGGGTGGCGGAACCTCAGCGGTCTTCTCGCTCCGGGAGCCGTTCCTGATGTACCCACTTCGTACACGGCGTCACGGCTGTCCTCGCGAGAAGACCGCTGAGCGGTCACGTCCGAGCACGGGCCGCGGTGCAAGCTGACGGCCACACCGCATGCGGCTCCGCCGCATTCTGAAAGAACCCCTTACTTGGGCAAGGGTGTCCCTCACTCCTGTTCCGAACGGGTGAGCTGCGGTCGTCAGTTGTCCAGGACGACGGCGACGATTCCTGCGAGGTGGGAGAGCCGGGCGAGCTCGGCGGTGCGGAACAGCGGTCCGCCCGGTCGTCCGGCCAGCAGCACCCGGTCGGGCTTGCCGATCGGGGTGGCGGCGAGTTCGGTGCCGAGCTCCTGCCACGTCCCGGGCACCCACTCGGCGTCGCTGTCCAGGATGGTGCCGCGGTCCAGCGGCAGCCACGGCAGCTCCAGGTAGCCCTCCTGCGGGGCGGAGGTGCTGGCGGCGAGCTGCTCGGCGCCGCCGGAGCGGTGCCCGAACACCATCGCCCAGCCCGACCGGATGATCCGCGGCACGCCTTCGGCGAAGATCTGCAGCCCGTTGCCCGGGTCGGCGGCGATCTCCTCGACCAGCTCCAGCTCGCGGTGGGTGTCCAGCACGCCGGAGTAGGGCCGGACCGCGTCCACCTCGACGCCCTCGATCGATTCGGCCGCCGTGATCAGCACGTCCGGCAGCCGACCGGAGGGCAGCTCCACCACCAGGTCGTCGATGGCCACCCCGCCGCCGCGCTCCACCACGTCGACGCTGAGGATGTCGGCGCCGATCTCGCCGAGAGCGCTGGCGACCGAGCCGAGGGTGCCCGGCTGGTCCGGTATCTGCACCCGAACGAGGAAGGACACCGGACTCAACGCCTCCAGCTTCGTGCGCGGCACCTCGCCGGCCGCGCGGCTCCACGACCGCGCTGGTCCGGCGGCCGGGGTTGGCGCTGGAATTGTGGCAGATCCGGGGCCGCTGTGGTGATCCCGGCGTCCACGCAGTGGAATGACCTGCGCTTTCCGGGACCCCGGCGACCCCGCCCGGCCCGGCGCGCCCCCCGGACCCCACCGGGCGGGTTCACCATAGACTTCACGGGTACCCGTGAACCGCACATGACCAGGGAGCCTTCGCAGTGTCCAAGATCTCCCGCGACGAGGTCGCGCACCTCGCAGGGCTGGCGAGGCTGGCCGTCACCGAGGCCGAGCTCGACACCTTCGCAGGCCAGCTCGACGTGATCCTGGAATCGGTGGCCAGGGTCGGGGAGGTCGCCGCGGACGACATCCCGCCGACGTCCCACGCGGTGCCGGTGACCAACGTCTTCCGCGACGACGAGGTCCGGCCCGGCCTGAGCCGCGAGCAGGCGCTCTCCGGAGCCCCCGCGGCCGAGGAGGACCGGTTCCGCGTGCCGCGGATCCTGAGCGAGGAGGCCTGATGACGCAGACCGTATCCGGTGACGACCCGACCGGGCTGAGCGCGTCCGAGCTGGCCGACCGGTTGCAGGCGGGTGAGCTGACCTCCGTCGAGGTGACCCGCGCGCACCTGGACCGCATCGACGCGGTGGACACCGCCGTGAACGCCTTCCTGCACGTCGACGTCGAGGGCGCCCTGGAGGCCGCCCGCCGCGCCGACGCGGACCGGGCCGCGGGCACCCCCGCGTCGCCGCTGGCCGGGGTGCCGGTGGCCGTCAAGGACGTGCTGACCACCAGCGACATGCCCACCACCTGCGGCTCCAAGATGCTGGAGGGCTGGGTCCCGCCGTACGACGCGACGGTGACCCGGCGGCTCCGCGAGGCCGGCATGGTGCTGCTGGGCAAGACGAACATGGACGAGTTCGCGATGGGCTCGTCGACCGAGAACTCCGCGTACGGGCCGACCCGCAACCCGTGGGACCTGGACCGGATCCCGGGCGGTTCCGGTGGTGGCTCGGCCGCCGCGCTCGCCGCCTTCGAGGCCCCGCTGTCGATCGGCACCGACACCGGCGGCTCGATCCGCCAGCCGGGCGCGGTCACCGGCACCGTCGGCGTCAAGCCGACCTACGGCGGGGTGTCCCGCTACGGTCTGGTGGCTTTCTCCTCCTCGCTGGACCAGGCCGGTCCGTGCGCCCGCACGGTGCTGGACGCGGCGCTGCTGCACGAGGTGATGGCCGGGTCGGACCCGATGGATTCCACCTCGATCGACGCGCCGGTGCCGCCGGTGGTCGCCGCCGCCCGGGACGGGGCCGCCGGTGACCTCGCCGGGGTCCGCGTCGGCGTCGTCCGGGAACTCTCCGGCGAGGGCTACCAGCCCGGCGTGCAGCGGGCGTTCGACGCCGCGGTGCAGCAGCTCACCGCGCTGGGCGCCGAGGTCGTCGAGGTGTCCTGCCCGCACTTCGACTACGCGCTGGGCGCCTACTACCTGATCGCGCCGAGCGAGTGCTCGTCGAACCTGGCCCGCTTCGACGCGATGCGCTACGGCCTGCGGATCGGCGACGACGGTTCGCGCAGCGCCGAGGAGGTCATGTCGCTGACCCGGGAGTCCGGTTTCGGCCCCGAGGTCAAGCGGCGGATCATGCTCGGCACCTACGCGCTGTCCTCCGGCTACTACGACGCCTACTACGGGCAGGCGCAGAAGGTGCGCACGCTGATCACCCGGGACTTCGGCGCCGCCTTCGAGCAGGTCGACGTGCTCGTCTCGCCGACCACGCCGACCACCGCGTTCCCGATCGGCGACCGGGTCGACGATCCGCTGGCGATGTACCGTGCGGACCTGTGCACCATCCCGTCGAACCTGGCGGGCAACGCGGCCATGAGCCTGCCCTGCGGCCTCTCCGACGAGGACGGCCTCCCGGTCGGGTTGCAGATCATGGCTCCGCCGATGGCCGACGACCGGCTCTACCGGGTCGGGGCGGCCTACGAGGCCGCGCGCGACGCCGCCCTGGGCGGCGCACTGATCAACAGCGTTCCGCAGTTGGAGGTGGCGTGATGAACCCGAAGATCAAGGCGGCGTTCCAGCTCGCATCCGTGCTCTCCGCGGCGTTCGGCCTGCGGGCGAGCCTCCGCGACGCCCGGGCCAAGAACGACAAGCTGGCGATGGCGGACGTGCTGATCACCGCGGCGGGCCTGGTCACCGGCACCGCGCTGGCGGTCCGCACGCTGCGGCGCAAGGAGGACGACGAGTGACCGCGGTGGCGGAGATCATGGACTACGAGCAGGTCCTGGAGCGGTACGACCCGGTCCTGGGCCTGGAGGTCCACGTGGAGCTGTCCACGCGGACCAAGATGTTCTGCGGCTGCGCGAACGCCTTCGGCGCCGAGCCCAACACCCAGGTGTGCCCGGTGTGCCTGGGAATGCCCGGCGCGCTGCCCGTGGTCAACGGCAAGGCCGTGGAGGCCGCGATCCGGATCGGCCTCGCGTTGAACTGCCAGGTCGCGGAGTGGTGCCGGTTCGCCCGGAAGAACTACTTCTACCCGGACATGCCGAAGAACTTCCAGACCTCGCAGTACGACGAGCCGATCGTGTTCGACGGCCACCTCGACGTGGTGCTCGACGACGGCGAGCTGTTCCGGGTCGAGATCGAGCGCGCCCACATGGAGGAGGACACCGGCAAGTCGCTGCACGTCGGCGGCGCCACCGGCCGGATCCACGGGGCCGAGCACTCGTTGCTGGACTACAACCGCGCCGGGGTGCCGCTGATCGAGATCGTCACCAAGCCGATCACCGGCGCGGGGGAGCGGGCGCCCGAGGTGGCCCGCGCCTACGTCACCGCGCTGCGCGATCTGCTGCGGGCGCTGGACGTCTCCGACGTGCGGATGGACCAGGGCTCCCTGCGCTGCGACGCGAACGTGTCGCTGATGCCCAAGGACATCGCGGAGTTCGGCACCCGCACCGAGACCAAGAACGTGAACTCGCTGCGCAGCGTGGAGCGCGCGGTCCGCTACGAGATGCAGCGGCACGCCGCGGTGCTCGCCTCCGGCGGCTCGATCCGGCAGGAGACCCGGCACTTCGACGAGGCGAGCGGCGGCACCTCGGCGGGACGTCCGAAGGAGACCTCCGAGGACTACCGCTACTTCCCGGAGCCGGACCTGGTGCCGATCACACCGTCCCGCGAGTGGGTCGCCGAGCTGGCGGGCACCTTGCCGGAGCTGCCGTGGGAGCGCCGCAAGCGGGCCAAGGACGAATGGGGGCTGTCCGACGAGGAGCTGCGCGACCTGGTCAACTCCGGTGCGCTGGAGCTCGTCGCGGAGACTGTCGAGGCCGGGGCGCCGTCCGGCGACGCCCGGTCCTGGTGGGTCGCCTACCTGTCCCAGCAGGCCAACACCCGCGGCATCGAGCTGACCGAGCTGGCGATCACGCCCGCGCAGGTGGCGCGGGTGATCGCGCTGGTCGCCGCCGGCGAGCTGACCAACAAGCTGGCCCGGCAGGTCGTCGACGGCGTGCTGGCCGGGGAGGGCGAGCCGGACGAGGTCGTCGCGGCGCGCGGGCTGGCCGTGGTCTCGGACGACTCGGCGCTGCAGGCGGCGATCGACGAGGCGCTGGCCGCCCAGCCCGACGTCGCGGACAAGATCCGGGGCGGCAAGGTCCAGGCGGCGGGCGCAATCGTCGGCGCGGTCATGAAGGCCACCAAGGGCCAGGCCGACGCCAAGCGGGTCCGCGAACTCGTCCTCGCCGCCTGCGGCCAGTAGCCACCGCGCCCGTTCACCCGCAAGGGACGTGAGTGAGGGGCACCCTTGTCCAAGTTTCTCGGACAAGGGTGCCCCTCACTCCGCGTTGGCCAGGGATGATCAGGTGGTGAAGCGGGCGGGGTCGGAGGCGGCCCAGCCGGGGTTGCCGGTGCGGGCGAAGTCCACCCAGGCGCCGTGCAGGCGGGTGGCCAGTTCGGCCGGCGGGGCGGGGCGGCCGAGCAGCCCGTGGGGACCGCGCAGCGCGGGGACGTGCAGGTTGTCGAACGCGAACGGCAGCTCCACCGCGTGCGCCGCGCCGAGCGAGCCGTCCAGCGCGGGGGAGCGCCAGGCGAACTCGTAGCGGTGCGTCGGTCGTCCCCGTGCGGCGTGGGCGTCGGCGAGGCGGCGGCTGCCGGTCCGGAACAGCGCGTCGCCCAGGATCGCCGAGCGCAGCCCGCCCTCGGTCGCCGCCGGGTGCTCGGCCCGGAGCCGCGCCACGAGGGCGGCCGGGTCGGCGGTCACCCGGGCGGCGGTGTCGTGCACGTCCTGGGCGGTCGAGGTGGTGAGCTCGCCCTGCGGCGCGAGGTAGAGGTTGCCCTCCTCGGCGTTGGTGCCGACGAGGAGCGCGACGTCGGCGGTCGCGCCTTCGGCGGGCTGGCGGTCGAGCACGAGGCTGAACGGGCTGAGCCCGACCAGCGGGTCGAACCGGGTCGCGGTGCGCAGGTCGAGGCCGCCGAGCTCCGGTGCGATCTCGACGAGGCGCCCGTCCGGTACCCCGGCGAAGTCGGCCGGGCCGATGCCGAGGGCGTCGGCCGCCGCTCGGGTCACCCGCGCCGCCTGCTCCGGGGAGAACGCGCCGAGCCCGCTGCCGCTCTGCACGATGGCGCGCTGGAACAGCCCCGCCGCCTCGGGGGCGGCGAGCACCCCGGCCGCGATGGTCGCCCCGGCGGACTGGCCGGCGAGGGTGACGGTGCCGGGATCACCGCCGAACGCCGCGATGTTCTCCCGCACCCAGCGCAGCCCGGCCACCACGTCGAGCAGCCCCCGGTTGGGCGGTGCGCCGGGCACGTCGAGGAACCCGGGGATGCCCAGCCGGTACTGGAGGGTGACGAGGACGACGCCGTCGCGGGCGAAGGCCGTCCCGTCGTAGAGCGGGGTCCGGGCTGATCCGGCGACGAACCCGCCGCCGTGCACGAAGACCAGCACCGGCTTGCGGTGCGCGTTCGGCGGGGTCCACACGTCGGCGGTCAGGTAGTCCGCGCCGGGAACCCATCCCGCGCCGAAGTAGGGCGACATGTCCAGCGCCCCGAAGTCGCGGCGCGGTTGGGGTGCGGTCGGGCCGGGCGCCGTCGCGTCGCGGACGCCGGACCACGGGGCGTGCGGGGCCGGCGGGGCGAACCGGGCCGCCCCGGTGGGCGGTGCGGCGTAGGGGATGCCGTGGAAGACGTGCGCGGTGCCGCCGGCGCGGCCCCGGACGGCCCCGGCGGTGGTGGTGACGATCGGGTCGGACACCCGGTCCTCCTTCGGGTTCGCGGGAAATCGGCGCTCGGTGCGGGCCTGGTCAGAGGCGGGAGAAGGGCGCCCAGCCCTTGATGGCGAACGAGTCGCCCTCGCGGATCACCTCCGCGCCGCCGTGCCCGCCGAGGTGCGCGGGCAGGACCAGCGCCCCCGCGTCGGCGGCCCAGCCGAGCAGCTGCCGCCGGGTGGCCCGGGACCGCGCCGGGTCCTCGCAGAAGCAGCTGTTGGTGTCGGGTTCGACGAACTGCAGCGGGGTGTGCAGCAGGTCGCCCGCGAACAGCGCGCGGTCGGTGCCCGATTCGAGCACCACCACCGACGAACCGGGGGTGTGGCCGGGCGCGGGTTCCAGCCGCAGGTTCGCGTCGATCCGGTGGCCGTCCTCCCACAGCTCGGTGAGCCCGGCCTCGTGCACCGGGGCGACGCTGTCCTCGAACACGTTCTGGTTGCCGTGCCCGACGGCCGGGGTGCGCCCGTTCGCGGGGTTCCAGAACTCGAAGTCGGCCCGGGGCAGGAGGTAGGTGGCGTTGGGGAAGGTCGGCACCCACGTGCGGCCGTCGAGCCGGGTGTTCCAGCCGACGTGGTCCACGTGCAGGTGGGTGTTGATGACCAGGTCGACGTCCTCCGGCCGGACCCCGGCCGCGGCGAGGCGGCCGAGGTAGTCCGTGTCCAGCCGGCTCCACACCGGGGCGTGCGGGCGTTCCTTGTGGTTGCCCGCGCCGGTGTCGACGAGGATCGTCCGGCCCTCGCTGCGCAGCAGCCACGTCTGGGCGGCGGCGACGACGGTCCCGGTGGCCGGGTCGAGGAAGTCCGGTGCGAGCCAGTGCTCGCCGTCCCGCCAGGACTCCGCCGGGCTCTCCGGGAAGAAGGTGCCCGGTGCCATTCCGACCGAGCCGTAGTACTCCACGATCCGGGTGATCGTGACGTCTCCCAAGACGATCTCGTGCATGTCCGCTCCTCGCTGGTATCGCTGCGGACCAGCGTGCGGTGGCGGATCCGGGCGGGACCAGACCCGCCCGCGCCTATCCCTGGCGGGGCCAGGCTCGGCGGCCGGTCGCCGCGCATACTCGGGAGCATGGCGACTGGATTGGGTGAGTTCCTCAGGGCTCGGCGGGCGGGGCTGCGCCCCGAGGACGTCGGGCTGCCCGAGTTCCCCGGGCGGCGGCGCGTGGCCGGGCTGCGGCGGGAGGAGCTCGCCCAGCTCGCCGGGGTGAGCGCGTCCTACTACACGCGCTTGGAGCAAGGTCAGTCGAGCAACGCCTCCGGCGCCGTCCTGGACGCCCTCGCCGGAGCGCTGCGGCTCGACGAGCACGAGCGCGACCACCTGCGCGAGCTCGCCCACCGGCGCCCCCGGCCGCAGCGCCGCCCGGCTCCGGAGCGGGTCGACCGCACGACCCGGGAGCTGATGCGTTCCTTCGACGCCGCGCCCGCGCTGCTCGTCGGGCGGCGCACCGATGTGCTGGCCTGGAACGCGCTCGGGCACGCGCTGCTGGCCGGGCACGTCGACCGCACCGCGCCGGACCGGCCCGCCGACCGGCCGAACCTGGCCCGGATGCTGTTCCTCGACCCGCATACCCGCGAGCTCTACGCCGACTGGAAGCGCAAGGCCCGCTCCCTGGTCGGTACCCTGCGGCTCGCCGCCGGTCGGCACCCCGAGGACGCCCTGCTGGCCGCCCTGATCGGGGAGCTGTCCATGCGCAGCCCCGAGTTCGTGGCGATGTGGGGCGACCACCGGGTCAAGCCGTGCCAGGCCGACGAGTTCGAGCTGCGGCACCCGCTGGTGGGCGCGCTCACCGTCACCAAGCAGGCCCTCGTGGTGGGCCGTTCCCCGGAGCAGTCCCTGATCGTGGCGACCACGGCGGAGGGCTCCAGCTCCGAGCACACCTTGGACCTGCTCGCCCGGACGACCGCCGAACCGATCGAGGCACCCGCGCCCGCCCGGTGACGTCCCCGTCAGCGGGCCAGGTAGCCGCCGTCCACGTGGAGTTCCGAGCCGGTGATGAAAGAGGCGTCGTCGGAGGCCAGGAAGGCGATGGCGGCGGCGATCTCCTCGGGGCGGCCGAGGCGGCCCAGCGGGGTCACCGCGACCAGCGGTCGGCGCTGCTCGGTGGCGTCCGGGTCGCCTAGGATCGGGGTGTCGACGAAGCCGGGGTGCACGGAGTTGACCCGCACGCCCGACTCCGCCCAGTCCAGCGCCACGTTCTTGGTCAGGGTCCGCACGGCGCCCTTCGCGGCGTGGTAAGCGGGGCTGCCGCCGAGGCCGCCGCTGACCCCGTAGATCGAGCTCACGTTGATCACCGAGCCGTGGCCGGACGCCTTGAGCGCCGCCGAGGCGGTCTTCATGCCGAGGAACATCCCGGTCTGGGTCACCGCGATGACCCGTTCGTAGCTCTCGGCGGTGCTGTCCTCGATGCTGCCCCGATCGCCGATCCCCGCGTTGTTGACCAGCACGTCCAGCCGTCCCCACGTGGCGAGCACGGCCTCGATCGCGGCGGTCCAGGCGGCTTCGCCGGTGACGTCGTGGTGGACGAACACCGCCCGTCCGCCCCGTTCCCGGACCTCGGCGACGACCTCGGCGCCCGCCTCGTCCTGGACGTCGGTGACCGCGACGGCCGCGCCCTCGTCGGCCAGCCGCAGCGCGGTGGCCCGGCCGATCCCGCTCGCCGCACCGGTGACCAGCGCCACCCGGTCGCTCAGCCTCGCCGCCATGTCCCGCTCCCTCCGTCGACTCACCCGATCGTGGCAGAACGGGTGAATCGGGTGGAAGCTCAGTCCTTGCCAGCGGTCCCGCCGGTGGGCGGTTCGATGCGGATCACCCGGTCGTCGCTGGACACGGGCTGCCCGCCCGCCTTGTTCGCGGTGCCCAGCCAGACCAGGCCGTCCGGGCCGAGCGCCGCGGCGGTGAAGCGGCCGTAGGTGCCCTCCATCACCTTCGTCGGCTGGCCGGTGAAGGCCCCGTCCGGGGACGGGTGCAGCGTGTACAGCGCGGCGGCGTCGCGCAGCGCCACCACCACGGTGCCCGGGTCGGCGGCGCAGCCCGTCACGCCCGGCTGCTCCCGCCAGCTCCAAGCGGGCGGCCCGATCGGTCGGCCCGGACGCACCTGGTGCAGCACGTCCTCGCCCGCCCGGCGGTCGGTGACCCAGAACGAGCCCAGCCCCGGGACCCCGCAGATGCCGCCCGGATCGGACAGCCCGGCGGCGACCACCGGCGAGTCCGGCCGCGGGTTGCCCTCGGCCGGATCGCCGAAGCCGTTGATCCGCAGCACCTTCCCGGCCAGCGACGCCGGATCGGTCGCGGCGGCCGGGTTCCCGGCGTTGCCGGTGGCCACCAGCAGCGCGCCCTGCCCGTCGTCGAACAGCGCGCCGGAATTCCCGCTGCCGCCCTTGGGGATGCCGGTGAACACCGGTTTCGGGCTGTCCCCGGCCGCGATCCGCACCACCCGGTTGTCGCCGCCGGTGGTGATGTAGGCGTAGAACAGCTCGTCCTCGTGGTAGCTCGGGGACAGCGCGAGCGCGGTCAGCCCACCGCCGGAGGAGGCGTCCACCGGCAACCGGGCCAGCTCCACCGGCTCGGCGTCGCGGCGCACCAGCAGCACCCGGCCGGTGGCCCGCTCGCCGACCAGCGCGCCCTGCCCGTCGGGCAGCACCGCGACGGCGCCGACCGGCTCCAGGCAGGTGGCGATCACCGCGGTGTCCGGGTCCTCGCAGCCGACCGGCTCGGCGGGCGCGGACTGCGGGGCGTCCGGGTCCGGCGGCGGCGCCTCGCCCTCGATCGACGGCTGCGGACCCGCCTGCGGTTCCAGGCTCGGCTGTTCCGACCACGGCCGGGGGTGCTCGTCGGGGAACTGGGCGCACCCCGCCAGCAACGCGCCGACGACGGCGGTCGCGCTCAGCAGGAGACGCCGGTTCCGGTGGGAGGCTGCCACGGCCACGAGGGTAGCCCGGCCGCGGTGAACGCCGGGTGAGCCAGGCACTCGCGGCCGGTGGTCACGTGTCGAGCGAGATTCCTTCGAAAGGGTCGCACTTCGCGGTCGCCATGCCTTAGCCTCACGCGGCGTGAGGATCCACGACGATCGCCCCGGTGGTGCCGGCGGCTACCCCGACGATCGCAGCTACGGCCGCCACGCCAGCGGCGGAGCGGCGGGTGGTCCGGGCAGCGCGCACGGCTACGACTACTACGACGACGCCTACAGCGACGCGGAAGCGACCTCGCTCGTCGCGTCCGACAGGGACTACTACTACGACGACGAGGCCGAACCCGGACTCCAGCCCGAGCGGTCCGGCTGGAACGCGGGCGCCGACCTCGGCCTGCTGGTGCTGCGATGGACCCTCGGCGGGATCTTCCTCGCCCACGGCGCGCAGAAGCTGTTCGGCGCGTTCGGCGGACCCGGCCCCGAGGGCTTCGCCGGAGCGCTGACCGGGATGGGCTTCCAGCAGAGCGCGCTGCTCGCGCTGATCACCGGCGGCACCGAGCTGGGCGCCGGAGCGCTGCTGGTGCTCGGGCTGTTCACCCCGCTGGCCGCCGCCGGCGTGCTCGGCGTGATGGCCAGCGCCATCGCGCTGAACTTCGGCAACGGGTTCTTCGCCTCAGAAGGCGGGGTCGAGTTCGAGGTGGTGCTCGCCGCGCTCGCGCTGGGCTTGATGTTCACCGGGCCGGGCCGGGTCGCGCTGGACCGCGGCCGGGTCTGGGTCCGCCGCCCGCTGATCTTCGGCACCGTGTCGTTGGTGATCGCGGCGGCGGCCAGTGCAGCAGTGCTACTCCTCCTGCGGTGAGGTTCGTGGTTTCGGGCTCGCTCTGCGTGGCGGTGCAAGTGGCGGAACCTCAGCTGTCTTCTCGCTCCGGGCGCCCTTCTTGATGTATGCCGATACACGGCATCAGGGCGTCCTCGCGAGAAGACAGCTGAGAACCCGCGGCGGTGCAAGCTGCGAGGGTGGAGTAGTGCGGAAGCGGCTTTCGCCGCTTGCCTGACGGGGGTGCCGTTCGGCGCGTGCGTTCGGGTGTGGCGTTCGCCCGATGGGGCCTTGAGTGCGGGGCACCTTCATCCGGGTATGTCGGATGAAGGTGCCCCGCACCAGGGAACGTCACCGGGTGGTCACTTGCCGATGTCGCGGACCGCGCCGTAGGAGGCGGAGGTGGCGAGCTTGGCGTAGGCCCGCAGCGCGGCCGTGACCTTGCGCTCCCGGCCGACCGGCTCCCACGGGTGCTCGCTGGCGTCCATCTTGGCCCGGCGTTCGGCGAGCACCGCCTCGTCGACCAGGAGCTCCAGCTTGCGCTCCCGCACGTCGATGAGCACCTGGTCGCCGTTCTCGACCAGGCCGATGGTCCCGCCGTTGGCCGCCTCCGGGGAGATGTGCCCGATGGACAGCCCGGAGGAGCCGCCGGAGAAGCGCCCGTCGGTGATCAGCGCGCACTTCTTGCCCAGCCCGGAGCCCTTGAGGAAGGCCGTCGGGTGCAGCATTTCCTGCATCCCCGGGCCGCCGGAGGGACCCTCGTAGCGGATCACCAGGACTTCGCCGGGCTGGATCTCCTTGTTCAGGATCGCCGAGACGGCCTGCTCCTGGCTCTCCAGCACCCGCGCCGGGCCCTGGAAGTGCCACAGCTCCTCCTCGACGCCCGCGGTCTTGACCACCGCGCCGTCCACCGCGAGGTTGCCGCGCAGCACCGCCAGCCCGCCGTCGGCGGTGTAGGCGTGCGCGACGTCGCGGATGCAGCCGCCCTCGGAGTCGGTGTCCAGGCTCGACCAGCGGTTCTCGGTGGAGAACGCCTTCGTGGTGCGGACCCCGCCCGGCGCGGCGTGGAACATCTCGACGGCCTCGGCCGACGGCGAGCCGGAGCGGATGTCCCACTTGGTCAGCCACTCGGTCAGGTTCGGGCTGTGGATCGCGGTGACGTCGCGGTGCAGCATCCCGCCCCGGTCGAGCTCGCCGAGGATCGCGGGGATGCCGCCGGCCCGGTGCACGTCCTCCATGTGGTAGTCGGAGTTCGGCGCGACCTTGGACAGGCAGGGCACCCGGCGGCTGGTCGCCTCGATGTCCTCCAGGGCGAAGTCGATCTCGCCCTCCATCGCGGCGGCCAGCGTGTGCAGCACCGTGTTGGTGGAGCCGCCCATCGCCATGTCCAGCGCCATCGCGTTCTGGAACGCCTTCTGGTTCGCGATCGAGCGGGGCAGCGCCGACTCGTCGTCCTGGCCGTAGTAGCGGCGGCACAGGTCCACGACGGTGCGCCCGGCGTTCTCGAACAGCGCCCGCCGGGCCGCGTGGGTGGCCAGCGTGGAGCCGTTGCCGGGCAGCGCGAGGCCCAGCGCCTCGGTGAGGCAGTTCATCGAGTTGGCGGTGAACATGCCGGAGCAGGAGCCGCAGGTGGGGCACGCGGAGCGCTCGACCTCGGAGAGCCCCTCGTCGTCCACCGCCGAGTTGGCCGAGGCCGAGATCGTGGTGATCAGGTCGGTCGGGGCCTGCGCGACGCCGTCGACGACCACCGCCTTGCCCGCCTCCATCGGCCCGCCGGAGACGAAGACCGTCGGGACGTTGAGCCGCATCGCGGCGTTGAGCATCCCGGGCGTGATCTTGTCGCAGTTCGAGATGCACACCAGGGCGTCGGCCTGGTGCGCGTTGACCATGTACTCCACCGAGTCGGCGATGATCTCCCGCGAGGGCAGCGAGTAGAGCATCCCGCTGTGGCCCATCGCGATCCCGTCGTCCACGGCGATCGTGTGGAATTCGCGCGGCACCCCGCCCGCTTCCCGGACGGTCTCGGCCACCACGTCACCGAGGTCGCGCAGGTGCACGTGGCCGGGAACGAACTGGGTGTAGGAGTTGGCGATCGCGACGATCGGCTTGCCGAAGTCGTCGTCGGTCATGCCGGTGGCACGCCACAGCGAGCGGGCGCCTGCGGCGTTCCGCCCGTGGGTCGTGGTGCGGGAGCGGAGCTGGGGCATTGTCCACCTCGTTTGTCGCCAGCGAGGACCGGTCCCGCGGACGGGGGAGCCCTCGGCACGTGTTCCGGGACGCGGGGGACCCCAGCCGCGATCGACGGCCGAGCCCTGGCGTCGGCGGGATCCGGCCTATCGGCCGGGAACGCCCAGGAGGCGCCTTGTGGGCGCGCGGAGCAGCGGTGACTCCGACACTACTCCGCGGTGGCGGGGTCGGTCAGCCGCCCGCCGCTCATCACCGCGAGCCGGGGCAGGTCGCGCACCCGGATCGCGGGCAGCACGACCTCGTCGCCGGAGCGCAGCACGGCCTTGAGCCAGCGCTTCTCGTCCAGCCGCAGCGAGACCACCTCGTCCCAGGTGAACCGCTTGCCGCCGAAGACCGTGCGGGTGCGGACCTCGTCGGGGCCGACGGTGGTGCGGGTGCGCAGGATCCAGACCGCGATGGCCAGCGGGATCAGGTAGACCAGCAGCGCCCACGGTCCGGCCGTGGTCGCCAGCGGGGTGGCGCAGGCCGCGATGGCGAGCACGGCGAGCAGCGACACGGGGTTGATCCGGAAGGCCAGCGAGGACGGCAGCGGCCGCTCCTCGGCGGTCGCCTGCGCGGTGGTGCCCGCCGCCGGGTCCGCGTCCTCGGCGCTGTCGGCCTGCTCCGGGGCTCCCGCCTGTCCCGGGGTTCCCGCCTGTCCCGGGGTTTCCGCCTGCTCGGACCGCTCCGGCCGTTCCGGGGTCTCGGCTCGCTCCGGGGTCTCGGGCTGCTCCGCGTCCTGCTGGGTCTGGCTCACCCCTCGATGGTCCCACCTGCGGCGGGAGGTGCGGACCGGGGTGCCGCCGCCCGCACCACCGGGGGAGGCGCACACCACACCCGGACGGGTGAGGAAGGGGGCGGGAGCCGTGCTGAACTGGTCGAACGCCGGACCGCGCACCGGACCGGGCGTCCACGACGTGGGAACGGCGTCCCGCAGGTTTGACTCGGCGACCGAGCGCGGACTACCGTCCAGGCCATGCTGCGACTGCACGACATTCTCGTACTTCCCCGGCGCGTCGACGCCTAGGAAGTTTCGCAGCGTCGACGCGCCAACCCTCGTGGGGCCATTTCCCGGTCCGCGGGGTTTTTTCGTGTCCGACCCCACTCCCCGACCCCGAGGCAGACCTGATGACCAGCGCCAACACCAGGCAGAATCCGGTCCCGACGCCGCCCCCAGGACGCCGGCCCAAGCCCGCTCCGCCCACCGGTGCGCCGGTGAAGCTCAGCGGTGCGCAGGCCCTGGTGCGCTCGCTCGAATCCGTCGGTTGCGAGATCGTCTTCGGCATTCCCGGCGGCACCATCCTCCCGGCCTACGACCCGCTGCTGGACTCCCAGAAGGTGCGCCACGTGCTCGTCCGCCACGAGCAGGGGGCCGGGCACGCCGCCACCGGGTACGCCCAGGCCACCGGCCGGGTCGGGGTGTGCATGGCCACCTCCGGCCCCGGCGCGACCAACCTGGTCACCGCCCTGGCCGACGCCCAGATGGACTCGGTGCCGCTGGTGGCGATCACCGGCCAGCAGTCCACCTCGCTGATCGGCACCGACGCCTTCCAGGAAGCCGACATCTGCGGCATCACGCTGCCGATCACCAAGCACAACTTCCTGGTCACCGACCCGGCGGAGATCCCGAGGACCATCGCCGAGGCCTTCTACATCGCCTCCAGCGGCCGTCCCGGACCGGTGCTGGTGGACATCCCCAAGGACGTCCAGCAGGCCACCACCTCGTTCGCCTGGCCGCCGGAGATGAAGCTGCCCGGGTACCGGCCCGCCACCAAGCCGCACGGCAAGCAGGTCCGGGAGGCGGCGCGGCTGATCACCACCGCGCAGCGGCCGGTGTTCTACGTCGGCGGCGGGGTGCTCAAGGCGGAAGCCACCGCGCAGCTGCGCGAGCTGGCCGAGCGCACCGGCATCCCGGTGGTCACGACCCTGATGGCGCGCGGCGCCTTCCCCGACTCGCACCCGCAGCACCTCGGGATGCCGGGGATGCACGGCACCGTCGCGGCGGTCGCCGCGATGCAGCGCGCCGATCTGCTGGTCGCGCTCGGCGCCCGGTTCGACGACCGGGTCACCGGCCAGCTCTCCTCCTTCGCGCCGGAGGCCAAGGTCGTGCACGCCGACATCGACCCGGCGGAGATCTCCAAGAACCGCTACGCCGACGTGCCGATCGTCGGCGACTGCAAGGACGTGCTCGGCGAGCTGATCGAGACCGTGGCGGGGCTCACCGCCGAGGAGGGCAGCGCCGACCTGGCGCCCTGGTGGCAGACGCTGAACAACTGGCGCTCCCGGTTCCCGCTGGGCTACGAGTGGCCGGCCGACGGCAGCCTGTCGCCGGAGTACGTCATCGAGCGGATCGGCGCGCTGGTCGGCCCGGACGCGGTCTACGCCGCCGGCGTCGGCCAGCACCAGATGTGGGCCGCCCAGTTCATCGGCTACGAGAACCCCCGGACCTGGCTGAACTCCGGCGGCCTGGGCACCATGGGCTACGCGGTGCCCGCCGCGATGGGCGCCAAGGCCGGGGTGCCGGACAAGCAGGTCTGGGCCATCGACGGCGACGGCTGCTTCCAGATGACCAACCAGGAACTCGCCACCTGCGCCATCGAGGACATCCCCATCAAGGTCGCCGTCATCAACAACGGCAACCTGGGTATGGTCCGGCAGTGGCAGAACCTCTTCTACGCCGAGCGTTACTCACACAGCGACCTCGGCACCCACAAGCACCGCATCCCGGACTTCAAGCTGCTGGCCGAGGCCTACGGCTGCGCGGGTCTGCGGTGCGAGTCCGCTGAGGACGTCGACAGCGTCATCCAGCGGGCCATGGAGATCGACGACCGACCCGTCGTGATCGATTTCGTGGTGGGGCAGGACGCGCAGGTCTGGCCGATGGTGGCCGCCGGGACCGGCAACGACGAGATCATGGCGGCGCGCGGCATCCGCCCGCTGTTCGCCGAGGACGAGGGGTGAGCGCGGCGATGACACGGCACACGCTCAGCGTGCTGGTGGAGAACGTCCCGGGTGTGCTGGCCAGGGTTTCCGGCCTGTTCTCCCGGCGCAGCTTCAACATCGAGTCGCTCGCGGTGGGCCCGACCGAGCACCCGGACATCTCCCGGATGACGATCGTGGTCGCCGTCGGCGAGCAGCCGCTGGAGCAGGTCACCAAGCAGCTCAACAAGCTCGTCAACGTGATCAAGATCGTGGAGCTGGAGCCGGACGCCGCCGTGCAGCGGGAGCTGCTGATGGTCAAGGTGCGCGCCGACGCCTCGGTGCGCAGCCAGGTGCTGGAGACCGTGCAGCTCTTCCGGGCCAAGGTCGTCGACGTCTCACCGGAGGCGCTGACCATCGAGGCCACCGGCACCGCCGACAAGCTGGGCGCGCTGCTGCGGATGCTCGAGCCCTACGGCATCCGGGAGATGGTGCAGTCCGGCTCGATCGCCATCGGCCGGGGACCGCGTTCGATCACCGCCACCGCGGTGCGCTGACACCCCGCCACAGCCGAACGAAGAAGTGCGAAGGGAACAACGAGATGGCAACTGAGATCTTCTACGACGCCGACGCCGATCTGGGCATCATCCAGGGCCGCAAGGTCGCCGTGGTGGGCTACGGCAGCCAGGGCCACGCCCACGCGCTGAGCCTGCGGGACTCGGGCGTGGACGTGCGGATCGGGCTGCCGGAGGGCTCCAAGTCCCGCGCCAAGGCCGAGGAGGAGGGCCTGGCGGTCGGGACGGTCGCCGAGGTCGCCGCCGAGGCCGACGTGATCATGATCCTGGCGCCCGACACCAAGCAGCGCCAGATCTACGCCGAGGAGATCGCGCCGAACCTCAAGTCGGGTGACGCGCTGTTCTTCAGCCACGGCTTCAACATCCGCTACGGCCTGATCCAGCCGCCGTCCGATGTGGATGTCGCGATGGTCGCGCCGAAGGGCCCGGGCCACCTGGTCCGCCGCCAGTTCGTCGACGGCAAGGGCGTGCCGTGCCTGATCGCGGTGGAGAACGACGCCTCCGGCGGCGCGCAGGCGCTGGCGCTGTCCTACGCGGCCGCCATCGGCGGTGCCCGCGCGGGCGTCATCAAGACCACCTTCAAGGAGGAGACCGAGACCGACCTGTTCGGTGAGCAGGCGGTGCTCTGCGGCGGTGCGAGCGCGCTGGTGCAGAACGGTTTCGAGGTGCTGGTCGAGGCCGGGTACCAGCCGGAGATCGCCTACTTCGAGGTGCTCCACGAGCTCAAGCTGATCGTGGACCTGATGTGGGAGGGAGGCATCGCCGGGCAGCGCTACTCCTGCAGCGACACCGCCGAGTACGGCGACCTCACCCGCGGCCCGCGGGTGATCGACGCCCACGTCAAGGACTCGATGCGGGCCATCCTGGGCGAGATCCAGGACGGCACGTTCGCCAAGGAGTGGGTGGCCGAGGACGAGGCCGGCCGGCCGAACTTCACCAAGCTCCAGGAGGCGGGCAACGCCCACCAGATCGAGGAGGTCGGGCAGAAGCTGCGCGGCCTGATGTCCTGGACCGGCAAGTGAGGCAGCGGCGCAGGTGAACCGGGGCCGCACGGCCCGGGTGGACGGGCCCGGTGGATCCCCGCGGGGGAGCACCGGGCCCTCCGGTGCGCGAGGCCGGTCCTCGCGTCGACAGCGGAGGGTGAGCGATACAGTGCACGACGTGAGTGGTTCAGACAACGACATCGTCGACGACAAGGCGCACATCCGGCACGAGCTCGACTTCTCCGACGCCGAGTGGATCACCAGCACCGACGACCCGGACGAGCCCGGGGTGGAGATCGCCTTCGTCGACGGCTACATCGGGATGCGCAACGGCGCGCAGCCGGAAGGACCGGTCCTGGTGTTCACGCCGGAGGAGTGGGACGCCTTCGTCGCGGGGGCCAAGGACGGCGAGTTCGACGAGCCGTGAGCCGACCCCTCCGCACCTCCGCGGCGACCGCGGGGGTGCGGAACTTCACCGGATCGATTCCGAGTCTCGTGACCTGCGGTGATGACCGGGGTGCCGGGGGTGGTCGGTGCGGTGATCCGGGCTACACCCTTGTGAACTCTTTCTCAATCTCCCGTTAAACTCCCACCCCGTCCGGGCACAACGCCGTGCCCCAGCGCCGACCGTCTCTCTCACTGGAGCGCCCGTGACCAATGCAAGCCGTCCTGTCGTTCTGATCGCCGAGAAGCTGGCCCCCTCCGTCATCGACGCCCTCGGTGGCGAGGTCGAGGTGCGCCACGTGGATGGAACCGACCGACCGGCCCTGCTCGCCGCCGTCGCCGACGCCGACGCGCTGCTGGTCCGCTCCGCGACCAAGGTCGACGCCGAGGTGCTCGCGGCGTCGTCGAAGCTCAAGGTGGTCGCCCGCGCCGGTGTCGGGCTGGACAACGTCGAGGTCCCCGCCGCCACCGAGCGCGGCGTGATGGTCGTCAACGCGCCGACCTCCAACATCGTCTCCGCCGCCGAGCACGCGATGGCCCTGCTGCTGTCGCTGGCGCGCAATGTCGCACCGGCCGACGCCAGCCTGCGCGCCGGCGAGTGGAAGCGCAGCGCGTACTCCGGCGTCGAGCTCAACGGCAAGACCATCGGCGTCGTCGGCCTCGGCAAGATCGGGCAGCTGTTCGCCCAGCGCGTCGCGGCCTTCGGCACCGAGCTGATCGCCTACGACCCCTACGTCTCGGCGGCCCGCGCCGCGCAGCTCGGCATCGAGCTGGTGAGCCTGGAGGAGCTGCTGCGCCGGGCCGACGCGCTGTCCATCCACCTGCCCAAGACCGCCGAGACCCTCGGCCTGATCGGTGCGGAGGAGCTCAAGCTCGCCAAGCCGAACCTGTTCGTCATCAACGCCGCGCGCGGCGGCCTGGTGGACGAGGAGGCGCTCGCCGACGCGCTGCGCAACGGCACCATCGCCGGGGCGGGCATCGACGTCTACAAGACCGAGCCGACCACCGACAGCCCGCTGTTCGAGCTGCCCAACGTGGTGGTGACCCCGCACCTGGGCGCCTCCACCGCCGAGGCGCAGGACCGCGCGGGCACCGACGTCGCCAAGTCGGTCAAGCTGGCGCTGCGCGGCGACTTCGTGCCGGACGCGGTGAACGTGCAGGGCGGCGCGGTCGGCGAGGAGGTCCGCCCGTACCTGCCGCTGGCGCAGAAGCTGGGCCAGCTCCTGTCGGCGATGCTGGCGGGCACCCCGAGCTCGGTGACCGTCGAGGCCCGCGGCGAGCTGGCCGACGAGGACGTCTCGGTGCTGCCGCTGGCCGCGCTGCGCGGGCTGTTCGCCGGCGCGGTGGAGAACCAGGTCACCTTCGTCAACGCCCCGCAGCTCGCCGAGGACCTCGGCGTCGACGTCGAGGTGAAGAAGACCTCGGAGAGCAAGAACCACCGCAGCGTGGTGTCGCTGCGCGCGACGCTGCCCGACGGCCGCACCGGCGTGGTGTCGGGCGCGCTGTCCGGCCCGAACGAGGTGCAGAAGCTCGTCGAGGTCAACGGCCGCCACTTCGACCTGCGCGCCGAGGGCCACGTGCTGCTGCTGGAGTACCCGGACCGCCCGGGGGTGATGGGCACCGTCGGCACCCTGCTCGGCGAGGTCGGGGCGAACATCGAGGCCGCCACGGTCAGCCAGACCAAGGACGGGTCCGACGCGATCATGCTGCTGCGCGTGGACCGGCCGGTCGAGCAGGGCGTGCTGGAGCCGATCGGCGCCGCCGTCGGCGCCCGGATCGTGCGCGCGGTGAGCTTCGAGGACTGATCGCCGCGGACGCGCGGACCGCTCGCTCGGAGTGTTCGCGCGGATCCTTCGGAAGCGGGACGCCCGGGGCCGTCGCGGGAACGCGGCGGCCCCGGAACCGTCCGCGTCAGCCGAACGGCGGTCCCACCAACCGGGAAGGATCAACCACTTGGTGGTCCGGCGTGCCTGCGCCCACGGGCGCCCCGGTAGCCTTCGGCGCAACAGTTCGAGCCCCGCACAGGTCGGGGTCTTCTCGGGAGGTGTGTAGATGCGGCTCGCTGTGATCCCCGGTGACGGGATCGGGCCGGAGGTGGTCGCCGAGGCGTTGAAGGTCCTCGGTGAAGTGGTGCCGGATACCGAGATCACTCGATACGACCTCGGTGCCGCGCGCTGGCACTCGACCGGGGAGCTGCTGCCCGAATCGGTGCTCGGCGAACTGCGCCAGCACGACGCGATCCTGCTCGGTGCGGTCGGCGATCCTTCGGTGCCCAGCGGCATCCTGGAGCGCGGCCTGCTGCTGCGGCTGCGCTTCGAGCTCGACCACCACGTGAACCTGCGCCCGGCGCGGCTCTACCCCGGGGTGAAGAGCCCGGCCGCCGACCCCGGCGAGATCGACATGGTGGTGGTCCGGGAGGGCACCGAGGGCCCGTACGCGGGCAACGGCGGCCTGCTGCGCAAGGACACCACGCACGAGATCGCCACCGAGGTCAGCATCAACACGGCGTTCGGCGTCGAGCGGGTGGTCCGGGACGCCTTCGCGCGCGCGGCGGCCCGCCCGCGCAAGCACCTGACCCTGGTGCACAAGACCAACGTCCTCACCCACGCCGGGTCGCTGTGGTCCCGCGTCGTGGAGGAGGTCTCGCTGCAGTACCCGGACGTCACGGTCGCCTACCAGCACGTGGACGCCACCACGATCCACCTGGTCATCGATCCGTCCCGGTTCGACGTGATCGTCACCGACAACCTGTTCGGCGACATCATCACCGACCTCGCCGGGGCCGTCACCGGCGGGATCGGGCTGGCCGCCAGCGGCAACATCGACGCGACCCGGCGCAACCCGAGCATGTTCGAGCCGGTGCACGGCAGCGCCCCGGACATCGCCGGCCAGGGCGTCGCCGACCCGACGGCTGCGGTGCTGTCGGTGGCGATGCTGCTCGACCACGTCGGCCTGTCGGAGGCCGCCAAGCGGGTCGAGGCCTCGGTGGCCTTCGACCTCGCCACCCGCGACCACTCGGCCCCCGGCGCGACCTACGCCATCGGAGACCGGCTGGCCGCGCTGGTGTCCTCCCGGGAGGTCGCACCGCAGGCCTGAGCACTCGCTCACCGGGCGTCTCCCCAGGCGGGGAGGCGCCCGGTGTCGTGAGCGGTCGCGCAGGCCGGGTTAGGCTCGACCCGCAGTCCACATCGAACGCGGAGGTCCCCCTTGCGCCTGGCACGTGTCGCCCACTCCGACGGGGTGTCGTTCGTCGCCCTCGAACCGGATCCGTCGGCGCCGCGGGAGAAGATCCTGGCCGTCGAGATCGACCAGCACCCCTTCGGCGAGCCGACCTACACCGGGCGCACCTGGCCGATGGCCGACGTCCGGCTGCTCGCGCCGATCCTGCCGACCAAGGTGATCTGCGTCGGCAAGAACTACGCCGAGCACGCCCGGGAGATGGGCGGCGAGCCGCCGGAGAACCCGGTCATCTTCATGAAGCCGTCGACGACGGTGACCGGCCCGAACGCGCCGATCAAGCTCCCCGCCAGCTCCGAGCGCGTCGACTTCGAGGGCGAGCTCGCCGCGGTGGTCGGCCAGCCCTGCAAGAACGTGCCCGCCGCGCGCGGCGGCGAGGTGCTGCTGGGCTACACCATCGCCAACGACGTCACCGCGCGCGACCAGCAGCAGGCCGACGGGCAGTGGACCCGGGCGAAGGGCTACGACACCTTCTGCCCGCTCGGTCCGTGGATCGACACCGAGGTCACCCCGAACGACCTGGCCCTGCGCACCGAGCTCGACGGCGAGGTCAAGCAGGAGTCCCGGACGTCGCTGCTGCTGCACGACGTCGGCTCGCTGGTGGCCTGGATCTCCCGGGTGATGACGCTGCTGCCCGGCGACGTCATCCTCACCGGCACCCCCGCCGGGGTCGGCCCGATGCAGGACGGGCAGACCGTGTCGGTGTCGATCGACGGGTTGGGGGCACTAACAAACCCGGTCCAAGCCGAACGTTGAGGTTTTTGGTTTCGGGCTCGTTTTGCGGTGCGGTGCGGGTGGCGGAACCTCAGCGGCCTTCTCGCTCCGGGCGCCCTTCTTGATGTATGCCAATACACGGCATCAGGGCGTCCTCGCGAGAAGGCCGCTGAGAACCCGCGGCGGTGCCAGCTGCGAGGGTGGGGTAAAGCGGAAGCGGCTCGCGCCGCTTGTCTGACGGTGGTTCCGTTCGGCGCGTGCGTGGGGTGGAAGCGGCTCGCGCCACTTGCCTGACGGTGGTTCCGTTTGGCGTGTGTGTTGCTTCGCCGCTTGTCTTGCCGTGGTGCGTGGTTTCGTCGTTAGCGGCGGGCTGGTTCGGGTGGGCGTTCGCGTAGGGCTCCGAAGGCCAGGACGTAGGGCGGGATTCGGCGCAGCCACGGCACCCTCTGGAGCAGGCGCAGCGGTAGCGGTAGTGCCGCCCGGTCGCTGAACTCGATCTCGCCGCGCAGGGCGGGCGCCACGACCCGGCGGTGCAGCACGCGCTGGAGGCCCTGCACGAGGACCGTGGTCGGCCGGCGCCGCCGCTGCACGGCGACGACGTGCCGCCGCCGCAAGCGCCCGTCGCGCAGCGGTGCGGCGAGGTGGCGGGCCGCCGCTACGGCGTCCTGCACGGCGAGGTTGATGCCGATGCCGCCGACCGGGGACATGGCGTGCGCGGCGTCGCCGATGCACAGCAGTCCCGGCACGTGCCAGCGGCGCATCCGGTCCAGGGTGACGTGCAGGACCTTCACGTCCGCCCAGTCCTGGACCAGGTCCCGGCCGTCGCCGAGCCACGGCAGCCGCTCGACCAGGGCGCGGTTGAACGCCTCGATCGGCTCCGAGCGGCCTTCCCGGTCGGTGCCCTTGGGGATGATCGAGGCCATCTGGAAGTAGTCGCCCCGGTCCAGCATCGCGGTGAACGAACCGCGGTGGATCAGCGCGACCCCGCCCGCCGGGTCGCTGTCCCGGCGGGGGACCTTGAACCAGCGCACGTCCATCGGGGTCGCGAAGTCGTGGACACCGAGCTCGGGCAGCTCGCGGGCGATCGAGTCCCGCCCGTCGCAGGCGACCACGAGGGTGGCGCGCAGCTCCCCGGCGGTGCCGTCGGCGGTGCGGTAGCGCACGCCGCGCACCCGCCCGCCTTCGCGCACGAACTCGGTCGCCTCGGTCTCGCGCCGCAGGGTGAACAGGGGTTCGCGGGACCCTTCGTCGGCCAGCAGGTCGAGGAAGTCCCACTGCGGCACCATCGCGATGTAGTCGCGTTCGACGGGCAGCGTCCGGAAGTCGGCCAGCGTGGCGAACTCCCCGTCCTCGCCGACCGGGATCCGCATCCGGTCCAGCCTGCGCTGCGGCAGCGCGTCGAAGCGCTCGCCCAGGCCGAGGTCGTCCAGCAGCGCGAGGGTGGAGGGGTGCACGGTGTCGCCCCGGAAGTCGCGCAGGAAGTCGGCGTGCTTCTCCAGCACGGTGACCTCGACGCCGGACCGCGCCAGCAGCAGTCCGAGGACCATCCCGGCGGGTCCGCCGCCGATCACGCAGCAGGTCGTGCGCTCCATCGCGCCCTCCTCTGGTCGGACCGTTATTCAACGACCGTTGAAAACCAGGATGCGCTCCCCGGGCGCGCTCGTCAACCAGCGCACTGGCTAGGCTGGGAGCCGTGATGAGCACGCCAGCAGCAGCGACCCCGTCCAGCGTCCGAGCCCGGTTCTGCCCCTCGCCGACCGGTGTCCCGCACGTGGGGCTCATCCGCACCGCGCTGTTCAACTGGGCCTTCGCCCGGCACCACGGGGGTTCCCTGGTGTTCCGCATCGAGGACACCGACGCCTCGCGGGACACCGAGGAGTCCTACCAGGCGATCATCGACGCCCTGCGCTGGCTCGGCCTGGACTGGGACGAGGGCATCGAGGTCGGCGGCGAGCACGGGCCGTACCGGCAGAGCCAGCGCCGCGAGATCTACGACGACGTCGCGCGGCGGCTGCTGGAGGCGGGCGAGCTCTACGAGTCCTTCTCCACCGCGGAGGAGGTCGAGCAGCGGCACCGCGCGGCCGGCCGCGACCCGAAGCTCGGCTACGACAACGCCGACCGCGAGCTCACCGAGGAGCAGAAGGACGCCTTCCGCGCCGAGGGCCGCGCCGCCGTGCTGCGGCTGCGGATGCCCGACCGCGACATCGCCTTCACCGACCTGGTGCGCGGCGAGATCACCTTCAAGGCGGGCACCGTGCCCGATCCCGTGCTGGTGCGCGGCAACGGCGATCCGCTCTACACCCTGACCAACCCGGTCGACGACGCGCTGATGCGCATCACCCACGTGCTGCGCGGCGAGGACCTGCTGGCCTCCACGCCGCGGCAGATCGCGCTCTACGAAGCGCTGCGGCGGATCGGCGTCACCGACTTCACCCCCGAGTTCGGCCACCTGCCGTTCGTGATGGGGGAGGGCAACAAGAAGCTCTCCAAGCGCGACCCGCAGTCGGACCTGTTCCACCACCGGGAGCGGGGATTCCTGCCCGAGGGGCTGCTGAACTACCTGGCGCTGCTCGGCTGGTCCATTTCGGAGGACCGCGACGTGTTCACCCTCGACGAGATGGTCGAGGCGTTCGACATCGGCCGGGTGAGCTCGAACCCCGCGCGGTTCGACCAGAAGAAGGCCGACGCGATCAACTCCGCGCACCTGCGCGCGCTCGCGCCCGACGACTTCGTCGGCCGGGTGGTGCCGTACCTGGTGCTCGGTGGCGTGCTGCCGCCCGAGCCGAGCGAGCAGCAGCTCGACCTGGTGCGGGCCGCGGCGCCGCTGGTGCAGGAGCGGCTCGTGGTGCTCTCCGACGCGGTCGGGATGATGCGGTTCCTGTTCGCCGGGGACGACTTCGCGCCGGACCCGGCTTCGGCCGAGAAGGCGCTCGGCGAGGACGCCCGGCCGGTGCTGGAAGCGGCCGTCGGCGCGCTGGCGGAGCTGCCGGACTGGACCGCCGCGGCGATCGAGGAGGCGCTCAAGGCCTCGGTCGTGGACGGCTTGGGCATCAAGCCGCGCAAGGCCTTCGCGCCGGTGCGGGTGGCCGTCACCGGCCGCACCGTGTCGCCGCCGCTGTACGAGTCGATGGAGCTGCTGGGCCGCGAGGTTTCCCTGAGCAGGCTGCGCGCCGCGCTGGCCTGAACCGCCATGCCGTGTGAAACTGCGCGCTGTTACTGAAACAACGCGCAGGATCACCGCCTTGGCCGAATCGGATTCGCCCGGTGAGCGCCTAGCCTCTCGGGGTGACATCCGTGGCTGAACCCTCCCGCACCACCGGGCAGATCAAGGCCGTCTGCCTGGACATCGACGACACGCTCGTGGACAGCGAGCGCGCTTCGCGGGAGGGGCTGCGGGCCCTCGTGGGCACCGACCGCGCCTGGCAGGTGTGGCGGCGCATCACCGACGAGCACTTCGGCGACCACGCCGCCGGGGACGGCGATTTCGACGCGACCTCCGCCGCGCGCACCCGCGCGTTCTTCGCCGCCTTCGGCCACGAGATCGACGACGCCGAGCTCGCCCGGCGGGAATCCGACCGGATGGCCGCGATGCGGCGCGCCTGGCGGCTGTTCGACGACGCGCTGCCCTGCCTGGACTGGTTGCGCGCCACCGGACTCCGGCTCGTCGCGATCACCAACGCGCCGAGCGCCTACCAACGCCGGAAGATGGCCGACGTCGGCCTCGCCGGAACGTTCGACACCGTGCTGCTCTCCGAGGAAGTCGGTGCGGCCAAACCGGATTCGCGGATCTTCGCCGCCGCGTGCGGCGGGCTCGGGCTGCGCCCGGAGGAGGTCGTCCACGTGGGCGACCGGCTCGACGCCGACGCGGTCGGCGCCGTCCGAGCCGGGATGCACGGCATCTGGCTCGACCGCCGGGACACCGGCCGGACCGCGCCGGACGGCGTGCGGGTCATCAGCAGCCTCTTCGACCTGCCGGAGCTCCTCGTGTGCGACCTGCCCGCCGTGCCCGGGCCGACCGCCGCGCCCGCCGTCGTGGGCGAGGTCGTCGGCCTGCCCCGCTGACCCCGCCACGACCAGCCCGAACACCGAAGGGGAGGGGGTGTTTCGAAGGGCTCCGCGGGGTTGTGTAGTATTCTCATCAACGGCGCGGACAGCGGTCCGGGGTCGAACTCCCGAGCGGGAGGGCGAACCGGGCGGATGGCCGGGCCAGCCGGTGGGGTATGGTGTAATCGGCAGCACGACTGATTCTGGTTCAGTTAGTCTAGGTTCGAGTCCTGGTACCCCAGCGAGCAGGTGGATTTCCACCGCTCAACTGAATGAGGTCCCGTCGTCTAGCGGCCTAGGACGCCGCCCTCTCAAGGCGGTAGCGCGGGTTCAAATCCCGTCGGGACTACGCAAAAGGGACCGGTGTGTGCACTGTTGTGCGCACACCGGTTTTTGCTTCGTCGTGTTGTCCGGGGGGCCGAGCCCCCCGGGCCCCCACGGTGCGGCACCCTCACCCTGACGAGTACGGCGGGATCACCTTTTACCCGTTTGTTGCGCTTGGAGCGGGGCACTTTTCTCTGGGTGTTGGCTCGCGCTTCGCGCTTGACCCTCCCTGGTGAGGGCTGGGGTCGCTTTCTGCCTGGTTGTTTGGTTTGGGGTGTGGCGCCTTCCTGCTGGGTGTTGGCTCGCGCTTCGCGCTTGACCCTCCCTGGTGAGGGCTGGGGTCGCCTTTTGCCCGGTTGTTTGGTTTGGGTGTGGTGTCTTCGGCTGGGTGGCTCGCGCTTCGCGCTTGTCTTTGGGGTTTTCGGGGTCTGGTTGGTGGGTGGGGTGGGGTCGCCTTTGCTTGCTTGTGCTGCCTTGGGTTGGCTTGTTCGGTGCGACTGTGGGGTTGCTTTTGGTGCGTCGCCTGATGGGGTTTTGAGTGAGGGGCACCTTCATCCGGCATAGTCGGATGAAGGTGCCCCTCACTCAGGTCTTGGGGGCTGTGTTGTTCGGGTGGGGGCTTCAGCGGCTGAGGTCGCGGTTTTGTCTTGTCCTGGTTGTTTTGGGGTTTGTGCCTGGGTGGGCGGTGGTTTGGTCCTGCTTTTGAGGGCTGTCGTGCGGGGAGCGTGGTGGTGCGGACGTCTTCCCGGGGTGGTGCAGCTCCGGTGACGTGGTTTGTGGTTGGGGGCGGGCTGTGTGCAGGTGGGAGCGGAGCCTGGACTGCTCGGCTTTCGGGGGTTGGCGGTTGGGGCCTTGGGGTTCGGTCGGTGGTGGGTGGGGTTGGCTCCTGTCTTCTGTTTGGTGGGTGAGCTGGGGTTTTCTTGTGAGGGTGGGGGTGGTTGTGGGTGGGGTGGGGTGGGCGTGTAGAGTTGTCGTCGTAGCGCGGTCCCGTCGTCTAGCGGCCTAGGACGCCGCCCTCTCAAGGCGGTAGCGCGGGTTCAAATCCCGTCGGGACTACGTCTAGCGGGCCCCTCGCTCTGGTGAGCGCGGGGCCCGCTTCGTTGTGCTGGTCGAGGGGCTGAGCAGGTGTGCGGTTGGCTTCCTGCCCAGCCCGCTCGTGGTCCTACAGGCGGTTCTGGAGGGCGTCCGCGGCGGCCAGGAGGTCGGCGGCCCAGCGGGCACCCGGGCGGCGGCCCATGCGGTCGATGGGGCCGGAGACCGAGATGGCGGCGACCACGGTGCCCGCGGTGTCGCGGACCGGGGCGCTGACGCTGGCCACCCCGGACTCGCGTTCGGCGACGCTCTGCGCCCAGCCGCGGCGGCGGACCTCCATCAGGGTGCGCTCGCCGTAGACCGCCTCGCCGAGCACGGCGCGCTGGGTGGCCGGATCGGCCCAGGCCGCCAGCACCTTCGCCCCCGAACCCGCCGTCATCGACAGCGCGGTGCCCACCGGCACCGTGTCGCGCAGGCCGCTGAGCGGTTCGGCGGCGGCGACGCAGAGCCGCTGCATCCCGTCCCGCCGGTAGAGTTGGACGCTCTCCCCGGTGACGTCCCGCAGTTTGGGCACCACCGCGGCCGCCGCCTCCAGCAGCGGATCGACCGCTCCGCCCGCGAACTCGGCCAGCGCCGGGCCGGGCCGCCAGCGGCCGTCCGAGCCCCGGCGCAGCAGCCGGTGCACCTCCAGGCCCACGGCGAGCCGGTGGGCCGTCGCCCGGGGCAGGCCGGTGCGGCCGCACAGCTCGGCGAGGCCGCAGGGTTCCTCCGCGACCGCCTGCAACACGGCCACTGCCTTGTCCAACACTCCGATACCGCTATGCTGTCCCACGTACCGATATTAACTTCCCGATATCTGGGAAGTCCACTCTGTGGGAGTGACCCGACTCGGGTCACACCAGCCTCGACGGGGAGCAGCGATGGGAAAAACGCTCGCGGAGAAGGTTTGGGACGCGCACATCGTGCGCCGGGGTGAGGGGCACGAGCCCGACCTGCTCTACATCGATCTCCACCTGGTCCACGAGGTCACCAGCCCGCAGGCCTTCGAGGGGCTGCGGTTGGCCGGCCGACCGGTGCGCCGCCCCGACCTGACCCTGGCCACCGAGGACCACAACGTCCCGACCACCGGGCTCGACCTGCCGATCGCCGACCCGGTGTCGCGCACCCAGGTCGACACGTTGCGCAAGAACTGCGCCGAGTTCGGCATCCGGCTGCACCCGATGGGCGATGCCGAGCAGGGCATCGTGCACGTCGTCGGCCCGCAGCTCGGCCTGACCCAGCCGGGCACCACCGTCGTCTGCGGGGACAGCCACACCTCCACGCACGGCGCGTTCGGCGCCCTGGCGTTCGGCATCGGCACCTCCGAGGTCGAGCACGTGCTGGCCACCCAGACGCTGCCGCTGCGGCCGTTCAAGACGATGGCGGTGAACATCGAGGGCGAGCTGCGCCCCGGCGTGACGTCCAAGGACGTCATCCTCGCCGTGATCGCCAAGATCGGTACCGGGGGTGGCCAGGGCTACGTCCTGGAGTACCGGGGCGAGGCGGTGCGGAAGCTGTCCATGGAAGCCCGGATGACGATCTGCAACATGTCGATCGAGGCGGGCGCCCGGGCCGGCATGATCGCCCCGGACGAGACGACGCTGGCCTACCTCCAGGGCCGTCCGCACGCGCCGAGCGGGGCCGACTGGGACGCCGCGGTGGAGCACTGGCGGTCGCTGCACACCGATCCCGACGCCGAGTTCGACGCCGAGGTGACCATCGACGCCGACGCGCTCACCCCGTTCGTCACCTGGGGCACCAACCCCGGCCAGGGACTGCCGCTGGGCGAGCGGGTGCCGGACCCGGCGCGGATCGCCGACGAGGCCGAGCGGGCGGCCGCCGAGAAGGCGTTGTCCTACATGGGACTGACCGCGGGGATGCCGCTGCGCGAGGTGGGCGTGGACACGGTGTTCCTGGGCTCCTGCACCAACGGCCGGATCGAGGACCTGCGGGCCGCCGCCGAGGTGCTCCGGGGCCGCACGGTCGCCGGGGACGTCCGGATGCTCGTGGTGCCCGGCTCGATGAAGGTCCGGCAGGAGGCCGAGGCGGAGGGGCTGCACGAGGTTTTCACCGCCGCGGGGGCGGAATGGCGTTCGGCCGGTTGTTCGATGTGCCTCGGGATGAACCCGGACCAGCTCTCGGCGGGGGAGCGCAGCGCCTCCACCTCCAACCGCAACTTCGAGGGCAGGCAGGGCAAGGGCGGCCGCACGCACCTGGTCTCCCCGCTGGTGGCCGCCGCCACCGCCGTGCGCGGCACGCTGTCCTCGCCCGAGGACCTCGACTGAGCCGCTGAACCGCCCTGCCGACGACACAACCTGGAGCGTTGATCGTGGAACCTTTCACCACCCACACCGGGGTCGGCGTCCCGCTGCGCCGGTCCAACGTGGACACCGACCAGATCATCCCGGCGGTCTACCTCAAGCGGGTCGCGCGGACCGGCTTCGAGGACGCCCTGTTCGCCGCCTGGCGCGGTGACGAGGACTTCGTGCTCAACCAGGAGCCCTTCAAGGCGGGCAGCGTGCTCGTCGCGGGGCCGGATTTCGGCACCGGGTCTTCTCGCGAGCACGCCGTCTGGGCGCTGAAGGACTACGGCTTCCGGGTGGTCATCTCGTCCCGCTTCGCCGACATCTTCCGGGGCAACTCGGGCAAGCAGGGCCTGGTGGCCGCCGAGTGCGCGCAGTCCGATGTGGAGCTGCTCTGGAAGCTGCTGGAGAACGAGCCGGGGACCGCGGTGACCGTGGACCTGGAGCAGCGGACCGTGCACGCCAAGGACCTCACCGTGTCCTTCGGCATCGACGACTACACGCGCTGGCGGCTGCTGGAGGGCCTCGACGACATCGGGCTGACGCTGCGGCACGCCGAGACGATCGACACTTTTGAGCAGAACCGGCCGGGCTTCAAGCCCGCCACGCTGCCCGCCCCGCAGGGCTGAGCAGGAACCGTCGGGAAGCGCGTTCTCCGCCGCACAAAAGGAAAAACGCGCTTCCCGGCGGACAACTGAACAGTTGCTCCACCGGCCCCGGAGCCGCCTGCGGGCGGAGTCGAATGCACCGCGCCCCAACAGAAAACGGGGCGTGGCGAATGGCATTTATTTCTCCGGGGCTTTACCGTGGCCTTGAGTCGGCCCAACGGGGCCGTTGTTGTCCTGGGAGGGACTGAAGTGAACAAGGCCCAACTCATCGAGGCTCTGGCCGAACGTCTCGGCGACAAGAAGACCGCCAGCCAGGCGGTGGAAAACGTGGTGGACATCATCGTCCGCAACGTCAACAAAGGCGAGAAGGTCAACATCACCGGCTTCGGCGTTTTCGAGAAGCGGGCGCGTGCGGCCCGCACCGCTCGCAACCCGCGCACCGGTGAGACCGTGAAGGTCAAGAAGACCAACGTTCCCGCCTTCCGCGCCGGCACCCAGTTCAAGGAAGTCGTGGGCGGGCAGCGCAAGCTGCCGCGGGCCACCACCGCCAAGGCCGCCACCACCCGCGGGGCGACCACCAAGACGGCCGGTACCCGCACCAAGGCCGCCACCTCCGGCACGTCGACCCGTTCGACGTCGTCGAAGACGGCCGCCGCCCGCACCTCGACCCGCGGCACGACGTCGAAGGCCAGCAGCACCAAGGCCGCGGCGCCGAAGAAGTCCACGGCGACGTCCAAGCCGGCCGCCAAGTCGACGACGTCGAAGGCCAGCACCTCCAAGGCCGCGCCGAAGAAGTCCACGTCGACGTCCAAGGCCGCGCCGAAGTCCGCGCCCAAGAGCACGGCCAAGGCGAGCACGGCCAAGTCGTCGACGAGCCGTCCGGCGGCCAAGAAGGCGTCGACCACGCGCAAGTCCACCAAGAAGTGAGCGCTCGCGGTACGGCGAGCTCCACGTCGACCGGGCGGGCGGCGCGGTAAGTCCCCACCGCGGGGCGCTGCGCCGCCCGCTCACGGTCCTGGTGGCCGTCCGGGAGCGGCCCTCCGGGAGCGGCCCTCTCCGAGCGGCGCTGTGCGGCTGCGCGGAGCGCCGTCCGGTGCGGTCCCCGGACCGGTGCCCGTTCGGGCGGCAGCGGGCGAATCAGGCGGTGCTGCGGCGGTCCCGGTCGCGGCCCCTCCGGTGTCCGTCCCGGAGTTCGCGCGTCGCACGTGAAGTGCTTTCGCGGAAACGGCGGCTCAGGCCACCGGATCGGCCAGGTAGTCGGCCGCCACCAGGCGCGGTCCACCCGCTTCGCGGCGGAAGGTCAGCGTCCACACGCTGCCCTTCCGGCTGGCGACCTCCCCGAGGTCCAGCCCGCCGTCGGCGGCCAGCCGCGTCACCAGATCGGGGATCACCCCGCCCTGACTGCACACCAGGGCGGGGCCCGCACCGTCGGCGATCTCCCGCAGCCGCCGCACCGCCTCGGCCGGCCGGTCGCGGTACACCTCTTCGGAGAACAGCGGTTCGCCGCCCACTTCCACGCCGAGGTCCGCGGCGATCGGGGCCACCGTTTCGGTGCAGCGCAGCCGCGGCGCCGAATAGATCCGGCGGGGGCCGAACACCGGCAGCAGCGAATGCAATGCGTCGCGCTGCGCGATTCCCGAATCGTCCAGCGGACGCAGCACGTCGTCCCCGGTCCATTCGGAGCGGCTGCCCGCATTCGCGTGGCGCACCAGCAGCACGGTGGTCACGTCGGTGGGCAGCCGTTCGAAGGCGTCGAGCACGACGGCGTCGAACCGGTAGGTCATTCGCTCCCGCGCCGCCTCGGCGGGCAGCCAGCGCAGTTCGTCGACTTCGCCGTTGGGTTCGAAACGGCCGCCGCGCACGCTCGCGGCGAAGTAGTCCACGACCTTCGCCACCGGGCCGCCCGGACCGGGCACCGAGTAGCGCGCCCGGGTCAGGAAGCGCGACAGCACCGCGGTGAAACCGGTTTCCTCGGCGACCTCGCGGGCAGCCGCGTGCGCGGCGAGCTCGCCCGGGTCGAGCTTGCCCTTGGGCAGCGACCAGTCGTCGTAGCGGGGCCGGTGCACCACCGCCACCTCCACGCCGGACTCCCCGTGCCGCCACAGCACCGCGCCCGCGGCCCGGACCACCGGACTCCCGGCGTCGACGTCCTCCAGTTCGGACACCGACCGCTCCTCGGTCACACCATCACCTGATCCCGCCTCGAATCGGACGACGCCGCGCTCAGGAGACCTTGGCGCCGTGCAGCCGGAGCATCTCGACCTGGTGGTCCTTGACCTGCTCGCCGCTGCTGGGGGAAGCCTCCCAGTCGCCCTTGGCGTTGAGCACCCAGCACCGGGTGGCCGGGTGCAGGGCCGAGTCCAGGATCGCGTCGAGCTGCCCGACCAGCTTCGGGTCGGTCACCCGCACCTGCGTCTCGATGCGGCGGTCGAGGTTGCGGTGCATCATGTCCGCGCTGCCGATCCAGCGCTCGCCCGCGCCGACGAAGTGGAACACCCGGGAGTGCTCCAGGAACCGGCCCAGGATCGAGCGCACCTCGATGTTCTCGCTCAGGCCGGGCACCCCCGCCTTCAGCGCGCAGATCCCGCGCACCACCACCCGCACCGGCACCCCGGCCAGCGAGGCGCGGTACAGCGCGTCGATGATCTGCTCGTCCACCAAGGAGTTGACCTTCATCCGGATGCCGCTGGGCGAACCGGCGCGGGCCAGCTCGATCTCCTGCTGGATGCGCTCCACGATGCCCCGGCGGATGCCCTGCGGCGAGACCAGGATGCGCCGGTACGCGCCGTGCCGCGCGTAGCCGGTGAGCACGTTGAACAGGTCGGTGAGATCGGCGCCGACTTCCGGGGAGGCGGTCAGCAGCCCCATGTCCTCGTAGACCCGAGCCGTCTTCGGGTTGTAGTTGCCGGTGCCGAGGTGGCAGTAGCGGCGGATCGTGGCACCCTCCTGGCGCACCACGAGCGCGGTCTTGCAGTGCGTCTTGAGCCCCACCAGGCCGTACACCACGTGCACGCCCGCACGTTCCAGGGTGCGCGCCCACTGGATGTTGGCCTGCTCGTCGAAGCGCGCCTTGAGCTCCACCAGGGCGACGACCTGCTTGCCCTCCTCGGCGGCGTCGATGAGCGCGTTGACGATCGGGGAGTCGCCGGAGGTGCGGTAGAGGGTCTGCTTGATGGCCAGCACGTTCGGGTCCACCGCCGCCTGCTCGATGAACCGCTGCACCGAGGTGGAGAACGAGTCGTAGGGGTGGTGCACCAGGACGTCGCCGTCGCGCAGCGTGGCGAAGATGCTCTTGGGCGTCTTGCCCTCGGCGAAGGCCGGGTGGGTCGCGGGGACGAACGGCGCGGACTTGAGGTCCGGCCGCTGGAGCTTGTCGAGCTGCGCCAGGCAGGTCAGGTCCAGCAGGCCCTTGACCTCCACCACGTCGTGCTGGTCCACCTCGAGCTCGCGCAGCAGGAGTTCGAGCATGGTCTCGCTCATCGTGTCGGTGACCTCCAGCCGCACCGGCGGGCCGAACCGCCTGCGGGCCAGCTCCCGCTCCATCGCCTGCAGCAGGTCCTCGTCCCGGTCCTCCTCGACCTCCAGGTCGGCGTTGCGGGTGACCCGGAAGATGTGGTGCTCGGTGACCCGCATCCCGGGGAACAGCTTGTCCAGGTGCGCGGCGATGAGCTCCTCCAGCGGGAGGAAGGTGGCGCGCTCGTTCTCCCGGTCGGCCTCCACCCGGATCAGCCGGGGCACGTTGTCCGGCACCTTCACCCGCGCGAAGCGGCGCACCCCGCCGTCCGGGTCGGCCACCGTCACCGCGAGGTTCAGCGAGAGCCCGGAGATGTAGGGGAACGGGTGCGCCGGGTCGACCGCCAGCGGGGTGAGCACCGGGAAGATGTGGTCCTCGAAGTACCGCGACTGCGACCGCTGCTCGGCCTCGTCGAGCTCCGACCAGGTCAGGATGCGGATGCCCTGCGCCTCCAGCTCCGGGCGCAGCTCGTCGACGAAGACCCGGCCCAGCTTCGCGGTGAGGTCCTGGTTGCGCGCCGAGATCCGGGCGAGCTGCTCGTGCGGCGTCAGGCCGTCCGCGCTGCGCACCGACAGGCCGGTCTCCTCGCGGCGCTTCAACCCGGCGACCCGCACCATGTAGAACTCGTCCAGGTTGGACGCGAAGATCGACACGAAGCGGGCGCGCTCCAGCACCGGCTGCGAGCGGTCCTCGGCGATGGCGAGCACCCGGGCGTTGAAGTCCAGCCAGGAGAGCTCGCGGTTGAGGTAGCGGTCCTCGGGCAGGTCCGTGGTGGCCGCCGCCCGGGTCACGGCGGGCGGCGCGGCGGGCACCCGGGCGCCGCCGGCGTCCGGGCCGGGCAGGGGCGCGGGGGCGGGCCCGCTCGCGGGCACGGGTGGCCGGGCGGTGCCGCGGTCGCTGTCGTCGCTCACGGTTCCATTGTCCCGCATCGGAGCCCCCCGGCTAGACCGCCGAGGGCGGCTCGGCCGACGTCACAGGCGCGCGCCGCAGCAGCGCCCCGGTGTTCGGTCCCAGGCCCAGCGCGGTGGCCGCGCCGAGGTCGTCCGGGGTGTCCACATCGCAGCGCACCGATTCCCACGGGCCGAGCAGGGGGACCGCCCCGGAGCCGGTGTGCGCGGCGGCCGAACCGGGCCCGAACCGCGGGTCCAGCGGACGGCCCGGCGCCGCGAGCAGCAGCGTGGTGCCGGTCGCCTGCCGGTCCGGGCAGAACGCCCGGCGCGGTCCCGCCGCGCGCAGCGCTGCGTCCAGTTCGGCCGGACGCAGCGCGGGCAGGTCGGCCTGCAGCGCGCCGACCCGCCGCACCGCGGTCCGGTCCCGCAGCACCGCGTCCCCGTGCCGCAGCGCCGCGTTCAGCCCCGCCTCCGGGCGGTCCGCCAGCACCTCCACCCCGGCCCCGGCCAGCACCGCGGTGAGCACCGGGTCGGAGGTCACCGCGACCACCGCGGTCACCGCATCGGCGGTGCGCGCGGCGGCGACCGTGTCCCGCACCACGGCGACGACCAGTTCCGCGTGCGCCGCGGCGCGGCCCGCGCCGCCGTCGGCCGCGCCCAGCAGCCGGGACTTCGCCGCGGCCAGCGACTTGATCGGCAGGAGGAGGTACAGGCCAGCGCTCACCCGGCCATCCTCCCCCGCGCCCCGGGCGGGCGAGCCGCCCCACGCCGCTCCGGTCCGGGCAGCGGGTAACTTGTCCAGCGCTCGCGACGAAAAGGAGTAGCCGTGGCCGAACCCAGGAGCCTCCGGCGCAGGCGGAGGCGGACCAGCGAAGGCGGCAAGGGGACGGGCAAGTTCTGGCTCGGGCTGGCCCGCGCCGTCTTCTACCCGCTCACCGGCGCGCTGGCCCGCACCCGGGTCCGTGGCCTGCACCACATCCCGGCCGAGGGCCCCGCGCTGATCGTGCTCAACCACGTGTCGCACCTGGACCCGGTCTTCGACGCGGTGACCGTGCACCGCGCCGCCCGGGTGCCGCGGTTCATGGCCAAGAACTCGCTGTGGAACGTCCCGGTGCTGCGCAACGTGCTGGTCGGCGTGGAGCAGATCCCGGTGTTCCGCGGCACCGTCGACGCGCAGAAGGCGCTCCGGCAGGCCCACGAGGCGCTGGAGAACGGCAAGGTCGTCCTGATCTACCCGGACGGCACCATCACCAAGGACCCCGACGGCTGGCCGATGACGCCGAAGCTGGGCGTGGCGCGGCTGGCCCTCACCCACGACGTCCCGGTCATCCCCGCGGCCCGCTGGGGCACCCGCGCGGTCTACGACCACTACCGGAAGAAGTTCCGGCCGCTGCCGCGCAAGCGGATCGACTTCGCCTTCGGCGAGCCGATGGACCTGTCGGCCCACCGCGACGGCGAACCCGACACCCCGACGCTGCGGGAGGTCAGCGGGCTGACCATGAGCCGGGTGCGGGAGCTGCTCGGGGAGATCCGCGGCGAGCAGCCGCCCGCGGACTTCTACAGCGCCGTGCGGCGACCGGGCAAGGACGACGATGGCGCCGGTTGAGCCGGTCCGCCGCGTCGCCGTGCTCGGCGCCGGTTCGTGGGGCACCACGTTCGCCAAGGTGCTCGCCGACGCGGGCACCGAGGTGCGCCTGTGGGCGCGCCGCCGCGAGGTCGCCGACGAGATCAACGCCGAGCGCCGCAACGGCGGCTACCTGCCGGGCGTCGAGCTGCCCGAGGGGCTGCGCGCCACCGACGACGCCGCCGAGGCGGTGCACGGGGCCGACGCGGTGGTGCTCGCGGTGCCCAGCCAGACGCTGCGGGAGAACCTGGCGGGCTGGCAGCCGCTGCTGCCGCCGGAGGCCACGCTGGTGAGCCTGGCCAAGGGCGTGGAGCTCAGCACCCTGCACCGGATGAGCCAGGTGATCGGCGAGGTCGCCGACGTGCCGATGGACCGGGTCGCGGTGGTCTCCGGGCCCAACCTCGCCGTGGAGATCGCCGCCGAGCAGCCGACCGCCACCGTCGTCGCGTGCCCCGACCACGACCGCGCGGTGGCCTTCCAGCGGGCCTGCTCGACGCCGTACTTCCGGCCTTACACCAACGTGGACCTGATCGGCATCGAGCTCTCCGGCGCGTGCAAGAACGTCATCGCGCTGGCCTGCGGGATGGCCGTCGGCCTGGGCTTCGGCGACAACACCGCCTCCTCGCTGATCACCCGCGGCCTGGCCGAGACGACCCGGCTGGGCGTGGCGCTGGGCGCCGAACCGATGACCTTCGCCGGTCTGGCCGGGCTCGGCGACCTGGTGGCCACCTGCATGTCGCCGCTGTCGCGCAACCGCACCTTCGGCGAGCGGCTGGGGCGCGGGGAGACCGTCGCCGAGGCGCAGCGCGCCGCGCACGGGCAGGTCGCCGAGGGCGTGAAGTCGTGCTCGTCGATCCGGCAGCTCGCCGCGCGGTACGGGGTGGAGATGCCGATCGCCGACGTGGTGCACCGGGTCTGCCACGAGGGGCTGGCCCCGGCGCCCGCCGCCGTCGAACTGCTGGGCCGCGAGCGCAAACCGGAATGACCGGGGAGGAACCATGAGCACGACCGGACCGGGCGACGGCACCCGCAGCGTGCACGGCGGGCACCCGCCCGCGGTGGCGGGCACGCCGCTGCTGGCCGGGCCGGTGTTCGCCGCGCCGTACCACCTCGGCGAGGGCGCCGACTTCTACGGCCGCGCGGGCAACCCGACCTGGCGCGCGCTGGAAGCGGCGATCGGCGACCTCGACGGCGGGCGGTGCGTGCTGCTGCCGTCGGGGATGGCCGCCATCAGCACCCTGCTGCGGACGCTGCTGCGCCACGGCGACACCCTGGTGCTGCCCAGCGACGGCTACTACGCGACCCGCCAGCTCGTCCGCGACGAGCTCGCCGCGCTGGAGCTGGAGGTGCGGGAGATCCCGACGCCGGGGCCGTGGACCGACGAGGTCTTCGCCGGGGCCGCCCTGGTGCTGCTGGAAACCCCGTCCAACCCCGGGCTGGACGTGTGCGACATCGCCGAGCTGGCCGAGCGCGCGCACGCGGCCGGGGCGCTGCTGGCGGTGGACAACACCACCGCGACGCCGCTGGGCCAGCGCCCGCTGGAGCTCGGCGCCGATGTCGTGCTCGCCAGCGACACCAAGGCGCTGGCCGGGCACAGCGACGTGCTGATGGGGCACGTCTCGACGCGCGACGCGGAACTGGCGCAGCGGCTGGAACGCGCCCGGACGCTCTCCGGCGCCATCCCCGGCCCGTTCGAGACCTGGCTGGTGCACCGCAGCATGGGCACCCTCGACCTCCGGCTGGCCCGGCAGGCCGAGAACGCGGCGGCGCTGGTGTCGGCGCTGCGCGGGCACCCGGCGGTCGGCGGGCTGCGCTGGCCGGGGGACCCGGACGACCCGTCGCACGCGGCGGCCGCCCGGCAGATGCGGCGGTGGAACGGGGTGTTCCGGTTCGAGCTGGCCGACGCGGCGGCCGTCGAGGAGTTCGTGCGGCGCAGCAGCCTGGTGGTGCCCGCGACGAGCTTCGGCGGCCTGCACAGCACCGTCGACCGGCGGGCGCAGTGGGGCGACCCGGTGGCGCCGGGATTCGTGCGGTTCTCCTGCGGCTGCGAGGATTCCGCCGATCTGGTCGCCGACGTGCTGCACGCCCTCGGCTGAGCCCCGGGCCGCGCCGGACGGCCGCGTTCCGGGGCGACGACGGTTACCCCTCCGTGTGAGATGACGCGGCGGCGCCTTGACCGGTCCCGCGCGCGCTGGTTCAGTTCCTGGCGTGTTGTTGCGCGCCATGACCGTCCGGCGAGGTCACATCGACCTGCGCCGCGTCGCCAGCGCGCTGTGTCCTTCCTGCTGATCGACTCCCGCAAGCCGAGCGGCCCGCGCCGCCCGGATCAGCCGTCATCGCGAAGGACACCCGTGTTCGCCGTACCGCCCAACACCCTGCCCGCCTCCTCCGGTCTCGCCGTCGCCCACCCGGTGCGCATCGCCCGCGAGCTCGCCGCCGACCGCACGTCGTGGGCGCCGCTGCTGCGCTACGACCCCGACCAGCGCTGGGCGGGGCTGCTGCACCGCGCCGACGGCTGGGAGGCCTGGTTGCTGAGCTGGCTGCCCGGCCAGCGCACCGACCTGCACGACCACGGCAGCGCCACCGGTGCGTTCACCGTGATCTCCGGCACGCTCACCGAAACCGTCGTGCGCTCCGCCGGCGAGGCGCTGCACGTGCTGCGGCCCGGGCAGTCCCGGGTGTTCGGCCCGGACCACGTCCACCGGGTGCGCAACGACGGCCCCGACCCGGCGGTGAGCCTCCACGTCTACCGCCCCGAGCGGGCCAGGACGACCCGCTACGGCCACGACCCGGTCACCGGCCGCCTCCGGCACGACTGACCACACCGGACCCGAACCGGCGCTCCGTTCCGAGTGAGGGGCACCCTTGCCCGAATTGGGGGTCCTTTCGGAATGCGGCGGAGCCGCATGCGGTGTGGCCGTCAACCGGCACCGCGGCCCGTGCTCGGACGTGACCGCTCAGCGGTCTTCTCGGGAGGACAGCGCCGACGCCGGGTACGTCGTGGGTACATCAGGAGGTGATCGGCGCAGCGAGGGGACCGCTGAGGTTCCGCCACCCGCACCGCCACGCAGGCCATTGGCGAAAGCGGTCCTTACTCGGACAAGGGTGCCCCTCACTCCGGTCGCTTCCTGGGGCGGTCGCGGACGTGCGGGGGTACGGGCAGGGGCGGGGACAGGTCGGGGCTGGGTTCCGGGTCGCCCCAGGCGGTGCGGAGCGGGAGCACGCCCGCCCAGGCGGTGCCCGCCGCCACGTCCTCGGGGTCGTCGTTCGGGCCGGTCGCGCGGACCTTCACCGCCGCCTCGGTGAGGTCGAGCGCGAGCACCGCCGTCTTCGCCAGCTCGCGGCGGTCGGGCTGCCGGGCGTGCTGCCACGAACCGGGGGCGAGCTGCTCGCTGATGACCCGCAGGGCGAGCAGCCGTTCGTCCTCGTCGGTGACCTGCCGCGCTTCGCCGTGGACCACCGCCGAGCGGTAGTTGACCGAGTGGTGCATCAGCGACCGCGCGTAGACGATGCCGTCCAGGTGCGTCACGGTGGCGCACACCTGGGTCCGCGGCGCCTCGCGCAGGCTCCGCGCCCCGGTGGAGCCGTGCAGGTAGAGCGTGTCGCCGTGCCGCCCGAAACAGGTGGGCAGCACCCGGGGCGCGCCGTCGACGACCACGCCGAGGTGGCAGATCAGCGCGTCGTCGAGCAGCCGGTGCAGCGCGTCGCGGTCGGGGCGGGCCCGGTGGGCGCCGCGGCGGACGGTGGAGCGTTCGGTGGGGGAGAGCGTCACGTGGACCAGCATCACGACGCGATTGGCCGTGTTGAAGGGCCAATCTGGGAGAATTCCGGAATGCCACACGCCGTGCCCGCGGCGAGCTCCCCGCTGCTGGAGCTCGCCGTCGAACTCCGCCGCGAGGACCCGCGCCCGCTGGCGGTGCAGCTCGCCGACGCGCTGCGGCACGCGGCGACGATCGGGACCTTGCGCGGCGGCGACCGGCTGCCCTCGACCCGCGCGCTGGCCCGCCACCTCGGGATCAGCCGAACGGTCACCGCCGCCGCCTACGAGCAGCTCCACGCGGAGGGCTGGATCGCGGGCCGGCGCGGTTCGGGCACCTTCGTCACCACCACACCGCCGGGCGCGGTGGCCGCCCCGATCGCCGCGGCGGCCGGCGGTGCCGAGCAGCGGACGCCGCACGAGGTGGTGCTCACCCCCGGGGTCCCGTGGGCCGAGGGCATCGACCGGGCGGCGTGGCGGCGCGCCTGGCGGGCGGCGGCCGACGCACCGCCGGATCCGCACCCGCAGCGCGCCGGGCTCGTCGAGTACCGGGAGGCGGTGGCCGAGCACCTGCTGCGCCACCGCGGGCTGGTCCCGGGCGGGTTGGACGTGCGCAGCGTGCTGGCCACCGCGGGGACGACCGCCGCGCTGGGCGAGCTGGCCGCCGCCGTGCTGGGCCGCGGCTGCGCGGTCGCGGTGGAGGAACCCGGCTACCAGCGGGCGGTGGGGGCGCTGCGCGCCGCCGGGATCGAGGTGGTGCCCGCGCCGGTGGACCACTCCGGGATCGTGGTGGACGCCCTCCCGGACCGGGTGCGCGCGGTGTACTGCTCGCCCGCACACCAGTACCCGCTCGGCGGCCGGTTGCCCGCCGAGCGCCGGATCGCGCTGGTGGAGCGGGCCCGGGCGGCGGGGTGGCTGGTGGTGGAGGACGACTACGACGGCGAGTTGCGCTACGACGTGGCGCCGCTGCCGGTGCTGGCCTCGATGGCCCCCGACGTCGTGGTCCACCTCGGCACCACGAGCAAGATCCTGTCCCCGACGCTCGGCGCGGGCTGGATGCTGGCGCCCGAGGACGTCGCCGCGGCGGTGCTGGAGCACCGGCACCGGACCGGGACCACGCCCGCCCCGGCCGGGCAGCGGGTGCTCGCCGAGTTCGCCCGCAACGGCGATCTGGGCAGGCACCTGCGCCGGTTGCGCCGGGAGCTCTCGCAGCGGCGCGCGCTGGTCGTCGACGAGCTCACCGCGCGCGGGGTCGCGGTGTTCGGCGACCAGGCCGGTGCGCACGTCGTGGTGCCGCTGCCGGACGCCGCCGCGGAGGCGGCGGTGATCGCCGCGGGGCGGGAGCGCGGGCTGGTGCTGGACGGGTTGCGGCGGCACCACTGCGGCCCGCAGCGGTGGTGCGGGCTCGCCCTCGGTTACGCCGCCTGCTCGCGTTCCGAACTGGAGCGCGCACTCCCCGAACTCGCCCGCGCGTGCGCGTCGATCACCGGCTGATACCGGGCCACCCGGCGGTGACACACGAGTGGCCCAGCGGCACCCGGCAGGTAGGGTCGCGCGCATGACACAGCGCAAGATCCGGGTGGCGGTCGTCTTCGGCGGACGCAGCACCGAACACGGCATTTCCTGCGTGTCCGGGGGCAGCGTCCTCGAACACCTCGACCGCGACCGCTTCGAGGTGGTGCCCGTCGGCATCACCCGCGAAGGCGCCTGGGTGCTCGGCACCGAGGACCCGGAGCAACTGCGCATCCGCGACCGGGCGGAGCCGGAGGTGACCTCGGGTACCGCCCTGGCGCTGCCCGGCGACCCGACCCGGCGGGAGCTGGTCCTGCTCGAACCGGGCCGCGGCGGCGAGGTGCTGTCCGCGGTGGACGTGGTGTTCCCGGTGCTGCACGGGGCGTTCGGCGAGGACGGGACCATCCAGGGCCTGCTGGAGATGGCCGACGTGCCCTACGCGGGCCCCGGCGTGCTCTCCAGCGCGGTGTCGATGGACAAGGAGTACACCAAGAAGCTGCTCGCCGCCGAAGGGCTCGCGGTCGGGCGCTACGAGGTGCTGCGGCGCGACGAGGCGACGCTGGAGCAGGCCGGGCGCGACCGGCTCGGGCTGCCGGTGTTCGTCAAGCCGGCGCGGGCCGGTTCCTCGCTGGGGATCACCAAGGTCACCGACTGGGCCGATCTCGATGCGGCGATCGCCGAAGCCCGCCGGACCGACCCCAAGGTGATCGTCGAGGCCGCCGTGGTCGGCCGCGAGATCGAGTGCGGCGTGCTGGAGTTCCCGGACGGCCGGATCGAGGCCTCGCAGCCCGCCGAGCTGCGGGTCACCGGGGACGTCGACTGGTACGACTACGAATCCAAGTACCTCGACGACGTCACCGAGTTCGACCTGCCCGCCAAGATCGACGACGCGGAGATCGAGGGGTTGCGCGCCGCCGCGCTGCGCGCCTTCCGCGCCCTGGAGTGCCAGGGGCTCGCGCGGGTGGACTTCTTCCTCAGCGACGGCGGCGAGCTGATCGTCAACGAGGTCAACACCATGCCGGGCTTCACCGAGATCTCCCTGTACCCGCGGATGTGGGCGCACTCCGGGGTGGACTACCCGACGCTGCTGACCACGCTGATCGACACCGCGCTCAGCCGGGGGACCGGCCTGCGCTGATCGGGAAGCGGCGCGAGCGGACCCTCAGTCGAACAGCCCTCAGCCGAACACCGGGGTCCGGGGCAGCGCGTCGCCCACCACGCGGGAGAGCTCCTGCAGCGGCGCGGTCCCGGAGCCCTCGGGCATGGTCAGCGCCACCAGCACCGGGCGGTCCACGGCGAAGTACGACGTGTTGCCGCCGGTGCTGACCTCCAGCCAGCCGACGCCGGAGACCGACAGCAGCGGGGAGGTCGGGGTCAGCTCGGCGGGCGCGCCGACCCCGCACCGGACGGTGATCGGATCGTGCTCGGCGTCGCCCCACGCCGCGGTGGCCTCCGGAGCGGGCTCGGCCAGCTCCCGGCGCGGCACCCGGGCGTCGCCGACGGGCATCTCCTCGGGCAGCGCGGCCAGCACGGCGCCGCACCCCGGGCTCCCGGCGTCCGGGGCGGGCACCGGCGCCAGCGGGAGCGGACCGGTGCGCCGCTCGCGCTCGGCCTGCTCGACGGCGGCCTGCCGCTGGTTCTCGGTGTAGGTCGCGTAGCCGCCGATACCGGCGACCGCGACGGCCAGCAGCACGGCCAGGCCGATCGCCACGGCCAGCACCGGACGGGGGATCGCGGGTTCGTCAGCCACGCCGACCACTACAGCACGCGCCGCGCCGCCGTCCGCCGACGGGGTGACCTGCGACAGGGCGCTCCGCACCGGCCCGGTGCGGAGCGCTGCGGTACCTCGGGGGCGCAGCGAGACGCCACCCGAGGCGGGTCAGGCGCTCAGAGGTGGACCACGGGGCAGGTGAGGGTGCGGGTGATCCCCTCGACGTTCTGGATCTTGGCCACGACCATCTTGCCGAGCAGGTCGACGTTCTCCGCCTCGGCGCGCACGATCACGTCATACGGTCCGGTGACGTCTTCGGCGCTGATGACCCCGGGTGATCCGGAGATCTCGGCGGCGACGGCGGCGGCCCTGCCGACTTCGGTCTGGATGAGGATGTATGCCTGAACCACGGCGCGCCCTTCGATCAGCTCGGATTATCGGGTAGGAAACTGGCAGGGAAGCTACCCCATCGGACCGAGCGGACGCTCAAGGAAGGAAGGTCCCAGTTGGGTCCGGATTCGTCGCAGGACGCACAGACCGTCTCCCAGGTGGGTGAGTTCGGTCTCATCGACCGGGTGACCACCGGTCGGGAGCAGCCCGCGGGCACGCTCCTCGGTCCCGGCGACGACGCGGCGGTGCTCGCGGCGCCGGACGGCCGGGTCGTCGCCACCACCGACGTGCTCGTGGAGCAGGTGCACTTCCGTTTCGACTGGTCCGCGCCCCGGCAGGTGGGTCGCAAGGCGGTGGCGGTGAACCTCTCCGACATCGCGGCGATGGGCGCGGTGCCGACCGGTCTGCTGGTCGGGCTGGCGTGCCCGCCGGACTCGTCCACCGAGCTGGTCGACGAGCTGTTCGGGGGCATGTGGGAAGAAGCACAGGCCGTCGGGGCCGGGGTGGTCGGCGGTGACGTGGTGTCGGCCACCGCGCTGACGATCTCGATCACCGCCCTCGGCGACCTCCAGGGCCGCGAGCCGGTGACCCGCGCGGGCGCGCGGCCCGGGGACGTGGTCGCGGTGGCCGGGCGCCTCGGCTGGTCGGCGGCCGGGCTCGCCGTGCTGGGGCGGGGTTTCCGCTCCCCGGTCGCGGTGGTCGGCGCGCACCGGGTGCCGGAACCGCCGTACGCGGCCGGGCCGCTGGCCGCCGCCGGGGGAGCGACCGCGATGGTCGACGTCTCCGACGGGCTGCTCGCCGACCTCGGCCACGTCGCCGCCGCCTCCGGGGTCGGCATCGACGTGCGCACCGAGCAGCTCGACGTGCCGCAACGGCTGCTGGAAGTGGGTTCGGCGCTGGGCGCCGACGCCCGGCACTGGGTGCTCACCGGCGGCGAGGACCAGGCGCTGGCCGCGACGTTCCCGGCGGAGGTGGCGCTGCCCGAGGGGTGGCGCGCGATCGGGGCGGTGACCGCGGGCGGCGGCGTCGTCGTGGACGGCGCCGAGTACGAGGGCCCCTCGGGCTGGCAGCACTGGCGCTGAGCACGAATTCGGGCCCCCGGCGCACCGGGGGCCCGAATTCGCCATGCGGTCAGTTCGTCGGCATCCGCGCCGTCTCGGATTCCGTGGAACCCATCAGCGGCTGCTTCGCCGTCTCCTTCATCAGGATGATCGGGATCAGCGCGATCAGCGCGGCGCCCATCAGGTAGTACGCCGGGAAGAAGGTGTTCCCGGTCGCCCCCACCACGGCGTCGTTGATCAGCGGCGCGGTGCCGCCGAACAGCGCGGTGGAGATGTTGTAGCCGATGGAGAACGCCGCGTAGCGCACCGTGGTCGGGAACATCGCGGGCAGCGTCGAGGCCAGCGGCCCGATGAGCTGCACGTGCCCGACGCCCAGCAGCGCCAGGCCCAGGACCGTGGTGAGCACGGTGCCCTGCGAGATCAGCATGAACGCCGGGATCGGCAGCACCAGGAAGCAGATCGCCGCGGACAGGAACAGCGGTTTGCGGCCGACCTTGTCCGACAGCGCGCCGACCGGGGTGATCAGCACCATCATGAAGACCACGGTGAGCAGCAGCGGGACCAGGACCTGGTACTCCTGCCCCTCCGGCACCTCCAGGGTGTCGGCCAGGTAGGTCTCCATGTAGGTCAGGATCGTGTAGTTCGCGACGTTGATCAGGACGACGATGCCCATCAGGATCAGCAACTGCCGCCACCACTGGCGGACCAGCGCCTTCAGCGGCGACTTCGCGATCTTGTGCGATTCCTTGAGCTCGTTGAATGCCGGGGTGTCCTCCAGCTTCTTCCGGAGGTAGAGCCCGACCCCGCCGAGCGGACCGGCGATCAGGAACGGCACCCGCCAGCCCCAGGTCTCCATCTGCGCGGAGTCCAGGTTGAGGATCAGCAGCGTCGGCACCAGTGCGCCGAGTCCGAATCCGAACAGCGTGCCGAATTCGAGCCAGCTCCCGTAGAAGCCGCGCCGCTTGGTCGGGGCGAACTCCGCGATGTAGGTCGCGGCGCCGCCGTATTCACCACCGGTCGAGAATCCTTGCAGCAACCGGCAGAGCAGCAGCAGCATCGGCGCGAAGATGCCGATCGTGTCGTAAGTCGGCAACAAACCGATCACGAAAGTCGAGCCCGACATCAGCAGGATCGTGATCGCGAGTACGCGCTGCCTGCCGATCCGGTCGCCGAGCGGCCCGAAGAACAGGCTGCCCAGCGGGCGGAACAGGAAGGAGATCGCGAAGACACCGAAGGCCGAGACCGTCTCCAGCGGCCCGGGGAAGAACTGGTGTCCGACGTAGGCCGCCACGTAGGCGTAGACGCCGAAGTCGTACCACTCCGTGGTGTTGCCGATCGCCGCCGCACCGACCGCGCGGTGCAGCAGCGACCGCTGTTCGGCTTCCGTGCGGGCATTTCCTTGCGAAGTCATGGGTTTGCGGGCCACCTCCGGGCGTCCACGTTCGTGGTCGATTCGGAATACGCAGAACCTAGCCCAGTGGCCAGGACGGGGCCACCAATTGACCGAGTTGTGTCCATTCCGCGTCTATTTGCTTTATGGAAAAGATCACCGGAGCCGCGTCCCGCCCCCCGTCCCGGCGCGCGCCCGAGAGGACCGCGCGCGCTCCGGGTGACGGGCGGAAACGACCCGGGGAGGGGGTCTGGTGCGGTGGTGGTTACCCGGATCTCCGCCCGTATTACCGCGAACGGGTGTGCGGTCGGTCACAGCGGCGGAGCCGCCACGGCGGGGGCGGGGCCTGGCGGCGGGACGATCTCGGCCCTCGCTATCGTGTTCGGCCATGGCCGCACGTCCGCTGCACGACACCGTGGAAGCCGGCTGGGCGCAAGCCCTGGAGCCGGTCGCCGACCGCATCGCCGCGATGGGCGAGTTCCTGCGTGCGGAGGTCGCCGACGGGCAGACCTACCTCCCCGCCGGCGAGCACGTGCTGCGCGCGTTCCAGCAGCCGTTCCGGGACGTGCGGGTGCTCATCGTCGGTCAGGACCCGTACCCGACCCCGGGGCACGCGGTGGGCCTGAGCTTCTCGGTGGCGCCGGGCGTCCGCCCGCCGCGCAGCCTGGTCAACATCTTCAAGGAGTACAGCGACGACCTCGGGCACCCGCTGCCGACCAGCGGCGACCTCACGCCGTGGGCGGAGCGGGGCGTGCTGCTGCTCAACCGGGCGCTCACCGTCCGCCCCGGCAAGCCCGCCTCGCACCGGGGCAAGGGCTGGGAGGAGGTCACCGCGCAGGCGATCCGCGCGCTGGCCGCCCGGGAGGAGCCGATGGTGGCCGTGCTGTGGGGCCGGGACGCCCGCGACCTGCGCCCGATGATGCCCGGCGTGCCCTGCGTCGAGTCCCCGCACCCGAGCCCGATGTCGGCCGACCGCGGCTTCTTCGGCTCCCGCCCGTTCAGCCGGGTCAACGAGATCCTCGCCGAGCGCGGCGACGAGCCGATCGACTGGAAGCTGCCGTAGCGAACCGCCCCCTCGGGCCTCCCGCGAGGTGCGGCCGTGGACCGAGCGGCGTCGGAGATCCGCTGCACGGCGGCGTCCTGCGAGGTGCGGTCGCGGTCGGCTGGTGACCACTGCGGCCCGGTCGTACCGTGGCCGTCCACCGCCCGCATCGCGGAGGACGTCGTCATGGGGGGACTCGAACGCTTCGTCCGGCGGATCTGGCCCGGACCCAACCCGCTGCGCCGCCGCACGGACCGCTTCGAACCGATCGCGCTGGTCGTCGTGCTGCTGCTGGCGGCCATCGCGGTGGGTGCCGCCGCCGGGATCGCCGAGCAGCAGCGCAGTTCCGGGATGCGCCAGGCCGAGCGGGAGCGCGCCGTCCGGCGCCAGGTCGTCGCGGACGTCGCGGAGGTGCGGTCGGCGGGCACGCTGGAGCGCTCGGTGACGGTGCGGTGGGGGCGACCACCGGACGAGCGGGTCGCGACGGTGGAGATCCCGGCGGAGGCGGGGGTGCCCGCCTCGATACCGCTGTGGCTGGACGAGCGCGGGCGGGTGACCGCGCCGCCGCTGTCGGCGGCCGAGGTGGCGCGCGGCGCCGGACTGGCCGGGGCGGCGGTGCTGCTCGGCTCGGCGTCGGTCACCGCGCTGCTCTACGCGGGCGCGCGCTGGTGGGTGCTGCGCCGACGGCTCGCGGCGTGGGACGCGGAGTGGCGCGAGATCGAACCCCGCTGGCGCTCCTGGTTCGGCTGACACGCCGGAACCCCACCCACCCGAGCGGACTTCACCGAGGTGAGGGGCACCCTTGTCCAAGTTACTTGGGCAAGGGTGCCCCTCACTCACGGATCTTCCGAGTGACGCCCGGTGGTGGTTGGGGTCTCGGGGCCGCGGGGCGCGTGCCGGGGCACCCGGTGATGCGCACCACGGGAGCTGCGAGCGGGCGCGCGAAAGAGCCCCGGGCCGCTGGCGGTCCCGGGGCTCGACGCACGTTCCTCAGCCGCGCACGACCTTGCCCGCCTTGAGGCAGGAGGTGCACACGTTCATGCGCTTGCGCTGGGACAGACCGATCTTGGCGTGCACGGTCTGGATGTTCGGGTTCCACCGGCGCTTGGTCTTCCGGTGGGAGTGCGAGACCGAGTTGCCGAAGCCTGGTCCCTTGTCGCAGACGTCGCAGACGGCAGCCACGTCAGACACCCCTTAACTTTGCTCGACGGTTGCGGCGATGAGGGCCGCGCAAGCCGTTCCCGCGATCGGGAGGACTCGTCACCCAGGGGTGACCGCGCTTGGCGCTCACCGCCGTTGGCTGCGCGTGCAGCCCGGAGAACCGGTCGCCCAGGCATCGCCACCCGGGACCGGATCAGTGTAGCCGACAGGTCCGCGCACCCCTGGTGAGGGGGCCGCGCGGTCACCTGACCACGGCGCCGTGACGAGCAACTACGCTCGGACGGATTCGTTCGTACCGTACCAGCGTGGGGAGGTCCGATGCTGCGCGCGCTGGACGCGTCGGCGGTGCGCCGGTGGGCCGAGCTGGCGCTGGCGGCGCTGACCGCCGAGCGGGAGGCGATCGACCGGATCAACGTCTACCCGGTGGCCGACGGCGACACCGGGACGAACCTGCTGCAGACCGCGCGGGCCGGTGCCGCCGAACTCGTCCGCCGGGACCCGGCCGGTGCCGGCGCCGCGCTCGACGCCTGGGCCGTCGGGGCGCTCGGCGGGGCGCGCGGAAACTCCGGCGTGCTGCTGTCCCAGGTGTTGCGCGGGCTGGCCGAGGCGGTCGGCGCGGCCGAGGAGATCGACGGACCGCTGCTGCGGGCGGCGCTGGCCGGGGCCGAGGCGCGGGCGGTCCGGGCGGTGGCCGAGCCGGTGGAGGGCACGCTGCTGACGGTGCTGCGCGCCGCCGCCGCCGCGCCGGAGGACGGTCCGCTGCCCGCGGTGGTGCGCGCCGCGACCGGCGCCGCGTCGGCGGAGCTGGCCGCGACCCCCCGGCGGCTGCCGGTGCTGGCCGAGGCGGGCGTGGTGGACGCGGGGGGCCGGGGGCTGCTGGTGCTGCTGGACGCGCTGCACGCGGTGGTGCACGACGGCGTCCGGCTGGCCGCCGCACCACCGGATCCCCCGGTGTCCCCGCTGCGGCACGACTCCGGCTACGACTACGAGGTGATGTACCTGCTCGCCGAGCCCGATGCCGACCGCATCGAGCCGCTGCGGGCGGAGCTGCTCGGGCTCGGCGACTGCGTCTCGGTGGTCGACGACGGCGGCGGGACGTGGGCGGTGCACGTGCACTGCGACGACATCGGCGGCGCGATCGAGGCCGGCATCCGCACCGGCCGGGTCAGCCGGATCAAGGTGGAGCGCTTCGCCGACCAGGTGCCCGACGGGTTCGCCCGGACCGCCGCCGTGCTGGCCTGCGTGCCCGGGGCGGAGCTCGGCGCGCTGTTCGCGGCCGAGGGTGCCGACGTGTTCGGCGGGCGGCGGGACAGCGCCGAGGAGCTGCACGCGGCGATCGCGGGGACCCGCGCGGCGCACGTGGTGGTGCTGCTCAACGGGGCGGAGTGCGTGGCGGGGGTGGCCGCGCGGGCCGCCCGGCGGGCGATCCGCGCCGGGCAGGACGTCGTGGTGGTGCCCACGTCCTCGCCGGTGCAGGGGCTGGCGGCGCTGGCGGTGCACGATCCGGACCGGCGCCGGGCCGAGGACCAGGTGGCGATGGCCGAGGCGGCGGCGGCCACCCGTCGCGGCGAGCTGCGGATCGCCGAGTCCGAGGCGCTGACCTGGGTCGGCCGCTGCCGGCCCGGTGACGTGCTCGGGTTGATCGACGGCGAGGTCGTGCTGATCGGCGCCGAGGTGCCGCGCGCCGCGGTCGAGCTCGTCGACCGGATGCTGACCTCGGGCGGCGAGCTCGTCACGGCACTGGTGGCCGCGACGGCCGGGGACCTGCCCGAGTCCCTCGGGGAGCACCTGCGGCGGACGCACCCCGAGGTGGAGCTGACCTGCTTCCCGATCGGCGGGAACGCCCCGCTCCTCCTGCTCGGCGTGGAGTGAGCCCCGCACCGCTTCGCCCGCACGGGTGGTGAGTGAGGGGCACCTTCAGCCGACCATGCCGGATGAAGGTGCCCCTCACTCGGGACGGCGTTCGCTCCTGGCGAAACCGCTCGGATCGATCCCTCGGTCACCGGACGAGGCGCGTCCATGTTTGGTGCTAATGTTGATAGCACCATGTTGCTCTCCCTCGATCTGAACGATCAGCGGCCGCTGCACGAGCAGGCCGCCGACGCCCTGCGCCGGGCCATCGCGGAGGGCGAGGTGCGCCCCGGCGACCGGCTGCCCCCGGCGCGCGATCTCGCGACCGCGCTCCAGATCAACCCGAACACCGTGCTCCGCGCCCTGCGCGGGCTGCGCGAGGAGGGGCTGCTGGAGTTCCGCCGGGGACGCGGCGTCACCGTGCTGCGCCGACCGGACCCGGAGGCCGCCCTGCGCGAGCGCACCCGCGAGCTGGTCGCCGAGGCGGCGCGGCACGGGTTCGGGTCGGCCGACGTCATCGGCTGGATCAGAGCGGACGAACCGGAGGAGGCTCGATGAACGCGCGGCGATTCCTGATCGGTGCGGGCACCTGGCTGGTGGTGGCGACGGCCGCGCTCGTCGCGGTCCCGCTGGCGCTGCGGGACCGGCTGCCGGACCCGATCGCCTCGCACTGGGGGTTCTCCGGGCAGCCGGACGACTCCATGCCCGCGGCCGGGCTGTTCGCGATGGTGCTGGTGATGTGGGCGATGTGCGTCGCCGGGGTGGGCAGCTACCTGCGGGGCGGTGGCCTGCGGGACCGGCAGCGGCGGGGGAGCGCGGGGGCGCTGCTGGCCGCGGGCACCGGATTCGTCGGCGGGCTCACCGCGCTCACCCTCTGGGCCAACCTGGACCTGGCGCACTGGCAGCAGGCGCGACCGCTGAACTGGCAGGCGCTGCTGATGATCGGGGTCAGCGCGGGTCTGGGCTGGCTCGGCTGGCGGGTCGGCGTCGCCGGGTTGGAGCCGGACAGCGCCCCGGAGTCCGAGGCCGCCGCCGAGCTGCCGCTGCGCGGTGACCGGCGGGCGGTCTGGGTGTCCGCCGTGACCAGCCGGACGCTGCGGGCGGTGGCCGCGGTCGCGGTGCTGGTGGGGGTCGGGCTCGCCGTGGTGGTCGGCTGGCCCGCCGGGCTCGCCGCGCTGCTCGCCGGGCTGGTCTGCTTCGCGCTGTCCTCGGCGCGGGTGCAGGTCGACGAACAGGGCGTGCTGGTGGTCTTCGGACCGCAGCGCTGGCCGTCCCGGCGCATCCGGCTGGACCGGATCGTCGACGCCCGGGCCGAGCCGCGGCGCGCGGTGGAGGCCGGTGGCTGGGGCTACCGGGTGCTGCCGCACTTCACCGCGATCATGCTGCGCGGCGGCGACTGCCTGGTGCTGCGGCTGAGCGGTGGCCGGGACTTCGTGATCAGCGTGGACCACCCGCGGCGCGGTGCGGAGTACCTCAACGCCTTGATCACCGAACGCTCCGCGACCGAGTGAACAGGAGATCCCGTGCGACGTGATCTGGTGCTCTTCCTGCTGGTGGCCCTCGGCGGGGCCTGGCTGCTCGCCGCTCCGCTGTGGTGGAGCGGCGCGGGCCTGGCCACGCCGGGCTTCGCGCTGGTCGCCTCGGCGATGATGCTCACCCCGGCGCTCGGCGTGCTCGCCGTGCGGCTGGCCGACCGGAGCACCCCGGCGCGGCGGTGGGCCCGCGACACCGGGCTCGGCTTCGGCCCCAGGCCCAAGCGCACCGTCGGGCTGCTGCTCGCCGCGTACTTCGGCACCCCGCTGCTGAGCGCGCTCGCGGTGGGGATCAGCGCGGCCGTGGGCGTCCTGGAGCTGGACCTGGCGGGCTTCGGCCTGTTCACCGCCCAGCTCGAAGCGGCCGGGGTGCAGCCGCGCGGCGGGGCCGGGGCGCTGGTGGCGGTGCAGCTCGTGACGATGGTGCTGGTGGCGCCCGCGCTGAACGCGGTGCTGGCCTTCGGCGAGGAGTGGGGCTGGCGGGGCTGGCTGCTGCCGAGGCTGGCCCGGCACGGGGTGTGGCCCGGGTTGCTGCTGTCCGGGCTGATCTGGGGGATCTGGCACGCGCCGGTCACCGCGCTGGGCTACAACTACCCGCACCTCGGAGCCTGGGCGGCGGTGCTGTTCACCGGTTTCTGCGTGCTCTGCGGCCTGCTGCTGGGCTGGCTGCGGCTGCGGTCCGGGAGCGTGTGGCCCGCGGTGGTCGGGCACGGCGCGCTCAACGCCTCGGCGGGGCTGCCGCTGCTGCTCGGTTCGGCGGAGGCGCCGCCGGACATGGCGCTGGCCGGGCTCGTCGGGCTGGTCGGCTGGGCGGTGCTCGCGGTGCTGGCCGCCGTGCTGCTGCGGTCGTTGCCAGGTGGTGCGGACGTGCCGGTCGAGCGGGGCCGACTACGGTCGTCGGCGTGAACGCCCGTGCCCGATTCCTCGTCGCCACCGGGAGCTGGACGCTGCTGGTGGCGGTGGTGATGGTCGCCGTGCCGGTGCTGCTGCGCGGCAGGCTGCCCGATCCGATCGCCGTGGAGTGGACCTACTCGGGCACCCCCGAGGGCTCCCGCTTCCTGGGCGATTACCTGTTCGGCAACGTGCTCTGGTGGCTGGTGATCGCCGCGGTGTGGGCGCTGCTCGGCGTGCGCGGGGTGATCCGCCGCCGCGGTCGGTCCTGGGTCGCCGCCGCCCTCGGGGCCTTCGGGGTGGTGATGCTCGGCACGGTGGTGACGACCGTGCTGGCCAACCTCGACGCCGGTTCCTTCCAGAACGCCGCCGAGCGCACCGGCCACGGCTGGCTGCTGCTCGGTGCCGCGTTCGCCGCCTGGGCCGGGTGGCGGCTCGCCGGTCGGGACCAGGGCGGTCCGGCGGGCGGCGTCGGGTAATTTTTCCGGCGTCGGGACGAGGAGGAGTGCGGTGACCTCATGGGACGTCACGCTCGACCGGGTGCTCGGCGCCAAGACGGGCAAGGCGCTCGACTCGGCGCTCGGGTTGAGCACGGTCGGTGACCTGCTGCGGCACTACCCGCGGCGCTACGCCGAACGCGGTGAGCTCACCGCCATCGCCGGGCTGGAGCTGGGCGAGCACGCCACCGTGCTGGCCCAGGTCGAGCGGGTCGCCAAGCGGAGCATGAAGTCCCGGCGGGGCACCATCGTGGAGGCCCGGATCACCGATGGCCACCGGTCGCTGACCATCACGTTCTTCAACCAGGCGTGGCGGGAGCGCGAGCTGCTGCCCGGCCGGCGGGGCATGTTCGCGGGCAAGGTCACGGCCTACCGCAACAACCTCCAGCTCGCGCACCCCGAGTACCAGCTCTTCGGCGAGGACGCCGACGTCGGTTCGGCGGCCGAGGAGTTCGCCGCCGCGCTGCTGCCGGTCTACCCGGCGGCCCAGGGGCTGCCGTCGTGGTCCCTCGCCCGCTGCGTGCGGCAGGTCCTCGACGTCTGGGACGGCACCGACGACCCGCTGCCCGCGGAGCTGCGCGAACGCCACGGGCTCAGCGACCTCGACACCGCGCTGCGCCGGATCCACCAGCCGCAGGACCACGAGGACCTGGCCACGGCGCGGCAGCGGCTGAAGTGGGACGAGGCGCTGTCGGTGCAGCTCGCGCTGGCCCGGCTGCGCGGTTCCGCCGGGTCGCACCCGGCGCCGTCCTGCCCGCCGCGCCCGGACGGCGTGCGCACCGCCTTCGACGAGCGGTTGCCGTTCGAGCTGACCGCCGGGCAGCGCGAGATCGGGGAGCGCGTCGCCGTCGACCTCACCGCCGAGCACCCGATGAACCGGCTGGTGCAGGGCGAGGTCGGCAGCGGCAAGACGGTGGTGGCGCTGCGCGCCATGCTGCAGGCGGTGGACGCCGGGCGGCAGGCGGCGATGCTGGCGCCCACCGAGGTGCTCGCCGCGCAGCACGCCCGCTCGCTGTCCGAACTGCTCGGCGACCTCGGCCGGGCCGGGGAGCTGGGCGCGGCCGAGCAGGCGACGTCGGTGACCCTGCTGACCGGTTCGCTGCCCACCGCGCAGCGCCGCGCCGCGATGCTGGCGGCGGCCTCCGGCGAGGCGGGCATCGTGGTCGGCACCCACGCGTTGATCCAGGACCGGGTGTCGTTCGCCGACCTCGGGCTGGTGGTGGTCGACGAGCAGCACCGCTTCGGCGTGGAGCAGCGGGACGCGCTGCGCGCCCGCGGTCCGGCGGGCACCTCGCCGCACGTGCTGGTGATGACGGCGACGCCGATCCCGCGCACGGTGGCGATGACGGTCTACGGCGACCTGGAGGTCTCGGCGCTGCGGGAGCTGCCGCGCGGGCGTTCGCCGATCAGCACCAGCGTGGTGCCGGTCGCGGAGAAGCCGGGGTGGCTCGACCGGGCGTGGGCGCGGGTCCGCGAGGAGGTCGCGGCCGGGCACCAGGCGTACGTGGTGTGCCCCCGGATCGGCGACGACGAGGACGAGAAACCCGCCAAGGGCAAGAAGAAGTCCGCCGAGCCGGAGGAGCCGCCGAGCGACGGCGGCCAGCAGCGCAGGCCCCCGCTGGCCGTGCTGGAGGTCGCCGAGCAGCTCACCGCCGGTCCGCTCGCGGGACTGCGGGTCGCGGTGCTGCACGGGCGGTTGCCCGCCGACGAGAAGGACGCCGTGATGCGCGGTTTCGCAGCGGGCGAGGTCGACGTGCTGGTGGCCACCACGGTCGTCGAGGTCGGCGTGAACGTCCCGAACGCCACCGCCATGGTGATCATGGACGCCGACCGGTTCGGGGTGAGCCAGCTCCACCAGCTGCGCGGCCGGATCGGCCGGGGCAGCGCGGCGGGGTTGTGCCTGCTGGTCACCGACGCGATGGGCGGCACCACCACCCGGGAGCGGCTCGACGCGGTCGCGTCCACCACGGACGGTTTCGAGCTGGCCCAGCTCGACCTGGAGCTGCGCCGCGAGGGCGACATCCTCGGCGCGGCGCAGTCCGGCCGCCGGTCGGGGCTGAAGATGCTGTCGCTGCTGCGCGACGAGGACGTCATCGCCGAGGCGCGCGCCGAGGCCGAGCGCGTGGTGGGCGCCGATCCGGAGCTGCGCGCGCACCCCGGCCTGGCCCGCATGGTCGCCGAGGTCGTCGACGAGGAACGCGCCGGTTTCCTGGAGAAGTCCTGAGCGTCGCCCGTTCGGGTAAATGCTGCTCAGCGCGTTGTCGGCCACCGACTTTTCAAGTAGTTTTCAAGTCATGCCGGATCTCGCCGAAGCTTCCTTCTCGGAGCTCCTCAACCACCCCAAGGCCACGGTTGACCGACTGGGGCGGACCAAGGCTCGCGCCCTGCGTCTGCGGCGTCGCGGTGAAGAAGATCTGGTGCTGACCACCGCGTCCCGCGCCGAGCAGGAGAACGAGCTCACGTCCGCGACGACGAGGATCTTCGTGGCCCTGGTGCGGCACGATCGCGCGTCGCTGTCCTTGCTGGTCGACGTCGTCCCCGAAGCGTTCCCGTGGGTGCGTTTCCTGCCGTCGGAGGACGTCCGCCGATTCGTGGTCGAACTCGTCGAAACCCTGCGCGCGGCGGAGACCATCGAGAACTCGGCGCCGGTGGTCCAACTCATCACGGCCTGGCGCCACACCGCGGAGGTCTACGCCGATCCGGCACTGCTCGCCCAGCTTTCCGGGGAGCTCTCCGATCACGGGCCGATCGCGCCTCCGCCTTCATGAGCGGTCAGGTGAAGCGCAAAGCTCGATTGGCGCCGCCGGCGGGACCGGGGCAGTGGGAGATCCGTGCCGGCACCAGCGAGGCCGCCAAGGGGTGGGAGGACCTGTGCTGCCACCCCTTGGCAACACGCGGCGGTCCTGGGAAGTGATGAGCAACGACCCCGCGCCTGCTGTGGAAACAGCGCGGCACCACCGGTTGAAGGGTCCGCTCGGCAGCCGTGCCTTCGACGGCCGGGAACTGGCGATGTGGCAGATCGAGGTGACCGGCGGTGGCCGAATCTGGTACGTGCTCGATGAGGAGCGCACCACGGTGTGGGTCGTCGCCGCCGGCACCGGGCACCCCAAGGTGACCGGCTAGGTGATCGCGGCCTCGGCGGGGGATCCGACGCGGCTCGACTTCGGCTTCGAGGACGGCGACTTCCGGATGATCTTGGAACCCGACTGGTACTGCGACGCCCGCCCGGTCCTGCGGTCCTGAGGCGGTTCTGCTTCGCCTGTTGTGCCGGCAGCGGAACCTCGGCGGCTGCGCCGATCCGCTCGGCGGTGCCGGTTGCGGGGGTGGCAAGGCGGAAGCGGCTTCGCCGCTGTGCGAACGGGCTCCGAGGCCCGTCCCCGGCCCTCCGCGGCGCGGTGTCGGGCGCCGGTCGGGGCCGACTCGCGCGGGATGTGCCGCATCACACGTGGGGGCCGGTACCCGTTCGCGCGCGGGTGCCACGGCGGTCCGGGGGTGAATTGGCCCGGGTGATGTTGCCCGACGCGAAACTTTCACGGATTTTCTTCCCCGGCTGCCTTGTGCGGGCGCTGGTTTCGGCTGGTCATCGCTTTGCCGGGTGGTCCGAACCGTGGAACGTTCTCCCGACTTCGGGAAAATTCGCGGTAGTGTTCTCCGCACCGACGACACCCGTCCTGGAGGTAGCCGGCATGTTCCGCAAGGTCCTCGTCGCCAACCGAGGCGAGATCGCGATCCGAGCCTTCCGCGCCGCGTACGAACTGGGGGCGGGCACCGTGGCGGTGTTCCCCCACGAGGACCGCAACTCGCTGCACCGGCTCAAGGCCGACGAGTCGTACGAGATCGGCGAACCCGGCCACCCGGTGCGGGCCTACCTGTCGGTCGAGGAGATCATCGAGGCGGCGCGCACCGCGGGCGCCGACGCGATCTACCCCGGTTACGGGTTCCTGTCCGAGAACCCGAAGCTGGCCGAGGCGTGCCACCGGGCCGGCATCACCTTCGTCGGCCCGAGCCACGAGATCCTCCAGATGACCGGCAACAAGGCCACCGCCGTGGCCGCCGCCCGCGAGGCCGGGGTACCGGTGCTGGACTCCTCGGCACCGTCCCGCGAGGTGGACGAACTGCTCGCCGCCGCCGCGAGCATGACCTTCCCGGTGTTCGTCAAGGCCGTCGCGGGCGGCGGCGGGCGCGGGATGCGCCGGGTCGACCAGCCGGAGGCGCTGCGCGAGGCCCTCGAAGCGGCCATGCGCGAGGCCGAGTCGGCCTTCGGCGACGCCACGGTGTTCCTGGAGCAGGCCGTGGTCAACCCCCGGCACATCGAGGTGCAGATCCTCGCCGACGGCGCCGGCGAGGTGATCCACCTCTACGAGCGGGACTGCTCGGTGCAGCGGCGGCACCAGAAGGTCGTGGAGATCGCCCCGGCGCCGAACCTCGACCCGGCACTGCGGGAGCGGATCTGCGCCGACGCGGTCGCCTTCGCCCGCACCATCGGCTACGTCAACGCGGGCACCGTGGAGTTCCTCGTCGACGAGCGCGGCAACCACGTGTTCATCGAGATGAACCCGCGCATCCAGGTCGAGCACACCGTGACCGAGGAGGTCACCGACGCCGACCTGGTGCAGTCGCAGCTGCGCATCGCGGCCGGGGAGACGCTGGCCGATCTGGGCATGTCGCAGGACTCGGTCCGGCTGCGCGGCGCCGCCCTGCAGTGCCGGATCACCACCGAGGACCCGTCCAACGGGTTCCGCCCGGACACCGGCATGATCAGCGCCTACCGCTCGCCGGGCGGCGCGGGCATCCGGCTCGACGGCGGCACCGCGTTCGCCGGGACCAGCGTGAGCGCGCACTTCGACTCGATGCTGGTCAAGCTCTCCTGCCGGGGGCGCGACTTCGGCACCGCGGTGGCCCGGGCCCGGCGGGCGCTGGCCGAGTTCCGGATCCGGGGCGTGGCGACCAACATCCCGTTCCTGCAGGCGGTGCTGGAGGACGACGACTTCGCCGCGGGCCGGGTGACGACCTCGTTCATCGACGAGCGCCCGCACCTGCTCACCGCGCGGCACTCCGCCGACCGCGGCACCCGGCTGCTGAACTACCTCGCCGACGTCACGGTGAACCACCCGAACGGGCGGCGGCCCGGCGTGCCGGAACCGGCGCTGAAGCTGCCGCAGGCGGACCTGGCGGTCCCGCCGCCCGCCGGGTCCAAGCAGCGGCTCACCGAGCTCGGCCCGGAGGGATTCGCTCGCTGGCTGCGCGAGTCCGACGCCGTCGGTGTCACCGACACCACCTTCCGGGACGCCCACCAGTCGCTGCTGGCGACCCGGGTGCGCACCCGAGACCTGCTCGCGGTGGCCCCGCACGTGGCGCGGATGACCCCCGAACTGCTGTCCCTGGAGTGCTGGGGCGGGGCGACCTACGACGTGGCGCTGCGGTTCCTCGCCGAGGACCCGTGGGAGCGGCTGGAGAAGCTGCGCGAGGCGGTGCCCAACATCTGCCTCCAGATGCTGCTGCGCGGGCGCAACACCGTCGGCTACACGCCTTACCCGACCGAGGTGACCGAGCACTTCGTGCAGGAGGCCGCCGCCACCGGCATCGACATCTTCCGGATCTTCGACGCGCTCAACGACGTGTCCCAGATGCGCCCGGCGATCGAGGCGGTGCGCGGCACCGGCACCGCGGTGGCCGAGGTGGCGCTGTGCTACACCGGCGACCTGTCCGACCCGGCCGAGGACGTCTACACCCTGGACTACTACCTGCGACTGGCCGAGCAAATCGTGCAGGCCGGGGCGCACGTGCTGGCGGTGAAGGACATGGCCGGGCTGCTGCGCGCCCCCGCCGCGGCGACCCTGGTCTCCGCGCTGCGCCGGGAGTTCGACCTGCCGGTGCACCTGCACACCCACGACACCCCCGGCGGCCAGCTCGCCACCTACCTGTCGGCGATCCAGGCCGGGGCGGACGCGGTGGACGGGGCGACCGCCTCGATGTCCGGCACCACCTCGCAGCCCGCGCTGTCCTCGGTCGTCGCCGCCACCGACTACACCGACCGCGCCACCGGGCTGGACCTGGGCGCGGTCTGCGACCTGGAGCCGTACTGGGAGGCGGTGCGCAAGGTCTACCAGCCGTTCGAGGCGGGCCTGGCCTCGCCGACCGGCCGGGTCTACCGGCACGAGATCCCCGGCGGCCAGCTCTCCAACCTGCGCACCCAGGCCGTCGCGCTGGGCCTCGGCGACCGCTTCGAGGACATCGAGGCGATGTACGCGGCGGCCGACCGCATCCTCGGCCGGCTGGTGAAGGTGACCCCGTCGTCGAAGGTGGTCGGCGACCTCGCCCTGCACCTGGTCGGCGCCGGCGTCGCCCCGGCCGACTTCGAGGCGGAGCCGCGCAAGTTCGACATCCCGGACTCGGTGATCGGCTTCCTCCAGGGCGAGCTGGGTGATCCGCCCGCGGGCTGGCCCGAGCCGTTCCGCACCCGGGCGCTGGCCGGGCGGACCGCCACCCGCACCGTCGCCGACCTCGCCGAGGAGGACCAGCGGGGCCTGCGGGAGGACCGCCGCACCACGCTGAACCGGCTGCTGTTCCCGAAGCCCACCCAGGAGTTCGGCGAGCACCGCGAGGCCTACGGCGACACCTCGCTGCTGCACAGCAAGGACTTCTTCTACGGCCTGCAACCCGGGGAGGAGTGCGCGGTGGACCTGGAACCGGGGGTGCGGCTGCTCATCGGGCTGGAGGCGATCAGCGAGGCCGACGAGCGCGGCATCCGCACCGTGATGACCATCCTCAACGGCCAGATGCGGCCCATCCAGGTGCGGGACCGCTCGATCGCCTCCGAGCTGCCGGTCGCCGAGAAGGCCGACCGCGGGCACCCGGGCCACGTGCCCGCCCCGTTCTCCGGGGTGGTCACCCTGGCGGTCGCCGAGGGCGACGCCGTGGAGACCGGGCAGACGGTGGCGACCATCGAGGCGATGAAGATGGAGGCCGCGATCACCGCCCCGCAGGGCGGCCAGGTCAAGCGGCTGGCGATCGGCGGGGTCCAGCAGGTCGAGGGCGGCGACCTGATCGTCGAGATCGGCTGACGGCCCGCGCGGACCCGGGCGGTGGACCCGCGATCGGGTTCACCGCGCCGTGCCGGGCAACCCCGGCGGCGCTCGGCGCGTCTTCCTCGCAGCGGCGGTCCGGGGCCGCCGCCCGGCGACGGGGGTCGAGAATGCGGGTCAAGTGGGTGACGGGTGTGCTGGCGGCGGTGTGCGCGGTGGCGCTGCTGCCGGGAGCGGCGGCCGGGGCGGCGGCGGGCGACGTCCGCGACGTGGAGTGGCGGGACAGCCGGTACGCGGTGCCGCCGGTGGGCGGCTGCCCCGCGCAGGAGGTGCCGTTCGCCGACGGTGCCGCCGTGGTGGGCGACAGCGTCTACCGGTTCACCCCGCGGGAGCGCGTCCGCTACGCCGACGTCACCGGTGAAGGCGTCGAGGACGCGCTGCTGTTCCTGGACTGCGGGCCGCGCAACTCCGAGTACTCCACCGCGCTGGTCGGGATGACCACCGCGCCGGACGGCTCGCCGACGCCGCTGGGGACCGTGGTCAACCCCGAGGTGTGGACCACGGTGCCGACCGGCGTCGTCGTCCGGGACGGGCTGATCTCGGTCGGCCTGGAGAGCTGGGACACCGGCCGCACCTGGACCGAGCACTACCGCTGGGCCGCGTCGGCGGCGGCGTTCGTCCGCGTCGGATAATCGCGTTCCGTGGCCGCCGGCCGGGGTGTCCCGCTACCTTCGCGCCCGAGCGGGTGCCGCGCCGGGCGGTGCCCCCGGTGAGCGGAGGACCGGTGGAGCAGATTCGGCGGCCGAGGTCGCGGCCGGACAACGAGGTGCCGGTGCCCGTGGTGGTGGACTCCCCGGTGCTCAGCACCGGGGACCACGCCACGTGGCTGGAGTCCTGCCGGGTCTACTCGACCGGCATCGAGCTCGAATTCGTCCTGCTGACCCGCGATCCCGAGCGGCGGCGACCGCACCAGCTCGAACTGCTGGTGGGTGTCGAGTTCGCCGACGGCCGCTGGACCAGCACCTACGGGGCCCAGCCGGACGTCGACCCGGAGGCGCCGGTGCTGCACCCGCAGGGCGGCGGCGGTAGCGACAACCGCATGAACGAGCGCTACTACCTCAGCCCGGTGCCGCCGGAGGGGCCGTGCACGGTGCACTTCGCGATGCCGGACACCGACCTGGCCGACGGGGAGGTGGTGCTCGCCGGAGCGCGGCTGAACACCGCGGCGGCGGCCGTGCGGGAGCTGTGGCCGTGGCGGCCGAAGGAGTCGAGCACAGCCCCGGTGCACGTCCCGGTCCCGCCCCCGGGAAGCTGGTTCCGCTCCCACCCGGAACCCGAAATGCCCGGCTGACCCGATCGATTTTTTCAGGTGAGGGGCACCCTGTACCACGTCACCGGGTACAGGGTGCCCCTCACTCAGCTCATGAACGGGTGGGTCTTCGCCTTGCGCGTCGCCACCGGCCAAGCTGAAAAGGGGCGCCGCCCCCTTGGTGGGAGTCGGCGCCCCTTGAGCCGCAATCAAAGCGGTGTGGCCTGCATCGAGTGCTACCAGGGACCGGCCTTCGATCTTCGTCCGCCACGATACGCCCCGGCTCCCGTTGGTTTTTCAGGTGAGGGGCACCCTTGTCCCAGTATGTCGGGCAAGGGTGCCCCTCACTCACGTCACGAACGGGTGAGTCCTCAGTGGATGGCTGGTTCCGGGACGCCGCCGGAGCCGGTGAGGAAGTCGAAGTCGCAGCCCTGGTCGGCTTGGGTGATGTGGCGGTGGAACAGGGTGCTGTAGCCGCGCGCGGCCACCGGCGCGGGCGGGGTCCAGGACGCGCGCCGCCGGGTGAGTTCCTCCTCGGGCACCCGCAGGTCGAGGGTGCGGCGGGCGGTGTCGAGCTCGACCACGTCGCCGTCGCGGAGCAGGGCCAGCGGGCCGCCCGCGACCGATTCCGGGGCCACGTGCAGCACGCAGGTGCCGTAGCTGGTCCCGCTCATCCGGGCGTCGGAGATGCGCACCATGTCGGTGACCCCGGCGCGCAGCAGCTTCTTCGGGATCGGCAGCATCCCCCACTCCGGCATCCCCGGACCGCCCAGCGGTCCCGTGCCGCGCAGCACCAGCACGGTGTCGGCGTCCACGTCGAGGTCCTCGTCGTCGATCCGCGCGGCCATGTCCTCGTAGCCGTCGAAGACCAGCGCGGGCCCGATGTGCTGGAGCAGCCCGGGACTGGCCGCGGAGGTCTTGAGCACGCAGCCGTCCGGCGCGAGGCTGCCGCGGAGCACCGCGAGCCCGCCCTGCTCGGACAGCGGATCGGCGCGCGGGCGGATCACCGCCGGGTCGTGGACCTCGGCACCGTCCAGGTTCTCGCCGAGGGTGCGCCCGTTGATGGTGAGCGCCTCCCGGTGCAGCAGCCCGCCGAGCTCGGCCATCAGCGCGCGCAGCCCGCCCGCGTCGTGGAAGTCCTCCATCAGGTGCGCCCCGGAGGGCCGGATGTCGGCGAGCACCGGCACGTCGCGGGAGGCGGTGTCGAAGGCGTCCAGCGGGAGGTCGATCCCGGCCCGCCCGGCCATCGCGATCAGGTGGATCACCGCGTTGGTGGAGCCGCCCATGGCCACCACGACGGCGACGGCGTTGTCGAACGCCTCCCGGGTCAGCAGCTCGCCGGGGCGCAGGTCGTCCCAGACGGCCGCGACGATCCGCCTGCCGGTGGCCACCGCCATCCGCTGGTGCGGGGAGAAGGCCGCCGGGATGGACGAGGCGCCGGGCAGCGTCAGGCCGAGCGCTTCGGCGGCGGCGGTCATGGTGGAGGCGGTGCCCATCGTCATGCAGTGACCGGGGGAGCGGGCGATGCCGTCCTCGATCTCGGCCCACTCCCGGTCGCCGAGGGTGCCGGCGCGCTTGCGGTCCCAGTACTTCCAGGTGTCCGAACCGCTGCCCAGGGTGGTGTCGCGCCAGCGGCCCTTGAGCATCGGCCCGGCGGGCAGGAAGATCGAGGGGAGACCGGCGCTGGTGGCGCCCATGATCAGGCCGGGGGTGGTCTTGTCGCAGCCGCCCATCAGCACGCAGCCGTCGACCGGGTAGCTGCGCAGCAGCTCCTCGGTCTCCATCGCGAGCAGGTTGCGGTAGAGCATCGTGGTCGGCTTCTGGAACGGCTCGGACAGCGACATCGCGGGCAGTTCCAGCGGGAAGCCCCCGGCCTGCCAGATGCCGCGCTTGACCTCCTCGGCGCGTTCCCGGAAGTGCGCGTGGCACGGGTTGATCTCGCTCCACGTGTTGACCACGGCGATCACCGGCTTGCCCGCGTAGTCCTCGGCGTCGTAGCCCATCTGCTTGGCGCGGGACCGGTGGCCGAAGGAGCGCATGTCGTCCGCGCCGAACCAGCGGTGGCTGCGCAGTTCCTCGGCGGTGAGCGGTGAACGGGGCATGACCGGCCTTTCGGAGAAGTGCGGCGGTCGATCCAAGGTATATGATATCTCAGTCGGTGACCAGGGGTGCTCGACCGCGACGGCCGAGCACCCCGCGACGCCGGAATCGGCGCTCCGGAGCCCTTTTCGATGAGCTGCTAACGTGCGATCGGGTGGCTGGTCAGTTGCCCGCTCGCGTCGGTCAGGAGTGGCCGCTCCTGGCCGACGCCCACCGCCCTCGGTGCCGGGATGCCGAGCAGGAGTTCCTCGGTCTCCCACGACGAGGGCGCGTGCTCGCCGCGCGCGGCGGTGGCGGGGCGCAACCCGGCCTCGATCGCCTGGTTCAGGTGCGCCCTGGTCGTCTCCCGCGCGCTCAAGCACGCCTCGCACGGCACGCCGCCGCGGTCGCCCAGCCGACCGGGCCGCCCGATCCGGGTCCACTCCCCGCGCAGCGGGTGACCGCACAGCGCCCGGCCGTCGCCCCGCGTGAGGTGCACCCGGGTTTCCCGCGAGCCCACCGCCCAGTGGACGTCGATCCGGTGGACGTCGACCCGCTGCGCACCGAGCGCCCGGACGGGTGGTCCCGTTCCCGCGCGTTCCGGTGTCGGCGAGGCCCCCTCCGTGCGCCGCGCCGCGCCCTCGATCCCGAGCCACAGGCCCACGAGGAACACGACGTACACGATCGCCCAGACCATCGGCTACCTCCTGCCTTCCGCCGCGAGTGCGGCTCCCTCGTCCCGTGTCGTGCGGACCTGGCGCAGTCGTCGACTCATCGGGCCAGCGATCCCCACATGTCGCGCGGACCGTTGACCAGGAGGTGCGCCTCGGCGTTGCACGCGGCGCAGGTGCTCCACAGCCACGCCTCCCAGGAGAGGACGACCCGGTGCGTCGCCCCGCAGAGCATCAGCGCCTCCGCGCCGTCGGAGAGGTCGTCGGCCTTGCTGGCATGGCGCTCCCGCGCAGCAGGACGCCACAGGAACGCGTGCGGTCGGTACATGTGCCGCCTCCTTGCTGATCACTTGCTGTAATCAGAGCGTACAAGTGAGTCTCAATCGACGACACTTTCAAGGCGGGCCCATTAGGGCTAATCTTGAGACTCAATCGAACCCGCGCGGGCTACTGCGGGCGATGAGGCAGACTGACGGCCATGCCTGAAGAAGATCCGGGTCCGGTAGTCCAGCGGCTCATCCTCGGTGAGCGTCTCCGCACCCATCGGGAGGCGGCGGGCGTCGGTCTGGACGATGCCAACTCGGCGCTCGGCTGGTACCGAGGCAAGCTGTCGAAGGTGGAGACCGGCACTCTCGGTGTTTCCGAGAAGGAACTGGTCGTGCTGCTCAGTCAGTACGGCGTGACCGGACCGGACGCTGAGCAGGTACGGCAGTTGGGCAGGGAAGCCCGCCGCCGAGCTGCTCCAGAACGCGTGAGCGACTGGGCAAAGCAGTACATCCCCCTCGAGCGGGCCGCTTCAGAGATCCGCATGGTCTACAGCGAGATTCCGGGGATGCTTCAGACGAGGGACTACGGGAGGGCGCAGCTCTCACGCTCGCCGGTTGTCACTGCTGCTGATCTGGAACCGATGTCTACAGCTCGCGAAGAACGTGGCAACCGTCTGTACCTCGACGGCGCGCCTCGCGTGAAGGCTGTCCTCGGCGAGGAAGCGCTGCTTCGACGTGTCGGTACGCCACAGCAGATGAGAAGTCAGCTCGTGCGGCTTCGGGAGATGGCCGACTTGCCCACTGTTTCGTTGCGCGTGGTACAGCTGACCTGCGGACCTCACGCAGGTCTGAGCTGTCCGTTCACGTTGCTTTGGATCGAGCAGGCTCGGGCGACCATCGCGTATGTGGAGACGCTGACGGGAGCTGACTACGTGAAAAGCACGGGCGCATATACGCTCGCCTTTGAGCAAGCCGAAGCCGACGCGCTGTCGGAAGACGACACGCGCACTCTCATTGACGACTTCATCGGCAAGGAATAGGGGTACGCATGAGCAACACTATCGGCGGTACCGAGGGTGCGAAGTGGCGCAAGTCCTCGCGTAGCGGGGGAGCTCAGCAGTGCGTTGAAGTTGCCACCAACCTTGTGGACACGGCCCTGATCCGGGATTCCAAGCTCGGGGACTCCTCCCCGGTCCTGGGCCTGGAACCGACCGCGTTCTCGGCGTTCGTCGGTGCTGTGCGGGCGGGGCGCTTCGACGGCTGACGCTCGTTCGGCGCGGAACCCCCACCGTCCCGGTGGGGGTTCTTCTCGTCGCGGCGGCGTCTTGACGGTGTGGGGTGGGCCACTTTAGCTTGGCGTATCAGATATCATGCGCCAACACGATGAGGTGCGTCGCATGGAGCAGCCCGAGTCCAGCCGTCCGCGCCGCACCCGGGTCCGGTGGCTGATCGTCGTCCTGATCGCCGTGGCCACCGCCATCGCCTACATCGACCGCGCCAACCTCAGCGTCGCCAGCGATCAGATGCAGCAGGAGCTCGGCTTCTCCGACGAGCTCAAGGGCATCATGCTCTCGTCGTTCTTCTGGACCTACGCGCTGTTCCAGCTCCCCGGCGGCTGGCTGGTGGACCGCTTCGGCCCCCGGCTGCTCTACCCGCTGGCGGTGCTCTGGTGGTCCATCGGCACCGCGGCCACGGCGCTGGTGCGCGGCTTCGCCGGGGTGATCGGCTGGCGGCTGGTGCTCGGCGTGGGCGAGGCGCCGATGCAGGCGGCCAACGCGCGGGTGGTGTCGGAGTGGTTCCCGCGCAAGGAACGCGCCTTCGCCTCCTCGATCTTCGACACCGGCTCGGAATTCGGGTCGGCGCTGTCGGTCCCGCTGGTCACGCTGCTCATCGCGCTGGTCGGCTGGCGCGGTTCGTTCGTGGTGACCGGCGCGCTGGGGCTGGTGTGGGTCGCGGTGTGGCTGTGGATCTACCGCTCACCGCGCCGCCAGCGCTGGACCAACCAGGCCGAAGTGGACTACATCGAGCAGGGTGGCGGGCGGACCGAGGAGAAGGAACTCGGCGACGACGGCAGGCAGCCGATGCCCTGGCGGCACCTCTTCCGCTACTCGACCACTTGGGCGCTGGTCGCCGGCTACACCTGCCGCGGCGTGATCATCTACTTCTTCATCACCTGGTACCCGGACTTCCTGGTGAACCAGCAGGGTTTCAGCCTGCTCCAGCTCGGCCTGTTCGGCGCGATCCCGGGCCTGGCGGCGATGGTGGCCAACTGGCTCGGCGGGCTGCTGTCGGACTGGCTGGTGCGCCGCGGCACGCGGCTGGCGCTGGCCCGCAAGATCCCGCTCGTGGTGGGGATGCTCGGCGCCTCGACGATCGCGCTGGCGTCGGTCGCGCCGAACCCGGTGGCCGCGCTGACCTTCCTGACGCTGTCCTACTGCAGCGTCGCGGTCGCGACCGGAGCGCTGCTGTCCCTGCCCGCCGACATCGCGCCGTCCCCGCGCAACGTCGCGTCCCTGACCGGGGTGCAGAACTTCGGCTCGCAGCTCGGCGGCGTGATCGGCCCGATCGTGATCGGCTTCCTGATCGGCACCGGGCAGTACGCCTACGTGTGGCCGCTGCTGTTCGCCGGGGCGATGAGCATCATCGGCGCGGCGATCTACGCCTTCGCGGTGAAGATCGAGCCGCTCGACGAGCAACACCCGATGCTCCGCTGACCCGCACCCGAACGGGAGCTGAGTGAGGGGCACCCTTGACCAACATACTTGGGCAAGGGTGCCCCTCACTCATGACGAGAACGGGTGACGTCGGGGTGCCGGTTCAGCTCTCGGCTTCTTCGACCTTGGCCATGGCGCTGCGGAGGTGTTCGCGGGAGAGCCGTTCGACGTCCTCGGCGCTGCCGTCGGTGGCGGCGGCCAGGATCTCGGCGTGCTCGACGAACTCGTCGCGCCAGGAGGGCCAGCGGTCCCACAGCATGCTGACCACGCCGAGCGAGGTGAGGTCGCGCAGGCCGTCGAGCTGGTCGACGACCAGCTCGTTGCCGCAGCCGCTGTAGAGCGCGCGGTGGAACCGGCGGTTGGCGGCGCTGAGCTCGGAGTTGCGGCCCGAGCTGAGCAGCCCGGCGGCCTCGTTGAGCGCGTCCTGCGCCTGCCGCAGCGGCTCGGGGGCGCCGGAGCGGGTGGTGGTCATCGCGGCCCACGGCTCCAGCAGCAGCCGGACCTGGTAGACGGCGCGCAGGTCGGCGAGTGCGAGGCGGCGCACCGTGAAGCCCTTGTTCGGGGCCACGGTGACCAGGCCGGTGTGCGCCATGCCGATCAGCGCCTCGCGGACCGGCGTCTTGGACACCCCGAGCTGCTCGGACAGGCGCCGCTCCACCAGGGTCTCGCCCGGCTGGAGCGCGCCGGTGAGGATGGCGTCGCGCAGGGTGGCGGCGACCAGGTCGGTGCGGCTGGCCGGGCCGTCCAGCGGAGGCAGTCCGGGGGTATCGCTCAGCGTGGACACGAGGTCGATGATATATCGACCCCGGCGCGCCCTCGTCCGGCCCAGGTATTTCGTCGTTCGAACCACCGTTTCCGGTGAAGCGATGTACGATATATCAACCTGACGAAGGGAGTCCCCCGTGGAACGCACCGTGGCCCGCGCCGTGGTCGAGGTCCTCGCCGACGCCGGGGTGCGGCGCGGCTATACCGTGCCGGGCGAGTCGTTCCTCGGGCTGCTCGACGCGCTGGCGGCCGAACCCCGGCTGACCCTGGTCTCCACCCGGCACGAAAGCGGCGCGGCGTTCATGGCCGAGGCCGACGGCAAGCTGCGCGGCGCCCCCGCCCTCGCGCTGGCCAGCCGCGGTCCGGGCGCCACCAACCTCGCCATCGGCGTGCACACCGCCGAGCAGGACGGGACCCCGATGCTGGTGCTGCTCGGCCAGGTCCCGTCCACCAAGCTCGGCAGGCGGAGCTTCCAGGAGGTCGACCTGGCGGCGATGTTCGCGCCGCTGGCGCGATGGTCGGCCCAGGCGGGCACCGCCGCCGAGGTCCCCGGGCTGGTCGCCGAGGCGCTGTCCGCCGCGACCGGGCGGCGTCCCGGACCGGCGGTGCTCGCGGTGCCCAGCGACTTCTGGGACCAGCCCGCGCCCGATCCGGTCCCGGCCGCCCGGCCCACCGTCCCGGCGGCCCCGGACGCCGCCGAGGTGGCCGCGCTGCTCGACGCCGCCGAACAGCCGGTCGTCATCACCGGCACCCGGTCGCCCGAGGACCACGCCGAACTCGTCACCACCGCCGAACGGCTCGGCCTCGGCGTGCACACCGGGTTCCGCAGGCAGGACTCCTTCCCCGAGGACCACCCGCAGCACCTCGGCCACCTCGCCCTCGGGGTGCCCGCGCTGGACGCGCTGGAGTGCGCCGATCTGCTGCTGGTGCTGGGGATGCGGCTCGACGAGGTGACCACCCAGGGCTTCCGCTACCCGCTGCCGCACCAGCGGGTGATCGACGTCGAGCACGGTGTCGCCGGTTTCCTGCGCGAGCTCCGCGCCACCGCCGCGTCCCGGACCCGGGACTGGTCCCAGGCGCGCGCCGCCGTGCGGGCGTTCACCACCGCGCCCGCGGGCACCGACGGCCTGCACCCGACCGACGTGGTGCGCACCCTGCGCCGGCTGGCCCCGGAGGACGCGATCGTGACCAACGACGCGGGCAACTTCGCCGGATTCGTGCACCGCTACTGGTGCTTCACCGAACCGCGCACCCAGCTCGGGCCGTGCAACGGCGCGATGGGCTACGCCGTCCCGGCGGCGGTGGCCGCCAAGCTCGCCGCGCCGGAGCGGACCGCGCTGGCGATGGTCGGCGACGGCGGCGCGCTGATGACCGGCCAGGAGGTCGAGACCGCGGTGCGCCTCGGTGCGCCGATCGTCGTCGTGGTCTTCCAGAACGGGCTCTACGGCACCATCGCGATGCACCAGGCCAAGGCCGGTTTCCCGCTGTCCGCGGTGGACATCGGCGGGGTCGACTTCGCCGGCTGGGCGCGCTCGCTCGGTGCCGCCGGGTACACCGTCGCCTCCCGCGCCGAGCTGGAACCGTCGATCCGCGCCGCGCTCGCCGCGGACCGCCCCGCCGTCCTCGACGTCCGCACCGACCCGGACGTGCTCACCGCCGACACCCGGCTCGCCGACTTCCTGGAGTCCTGAGGACTGCTTTCGTCACGCGCCTTGCGTGGCGGTGCGGGTGGCGGAACCTCAGCGGTCTTCTCGCTGCGCCGATCGCCTCCTGATGTACCCACTTCGTACCCGGCGTCGGCGCTGTCCTCGCGAGAAGACCGCGGAGCGGTCACGTCCGAGCACGGGCCGCGGTGCGAGCTGCGTGCCCCACCGCATGCGGCTCCGCCGCATCCTGCAAGGACTCCTGAGCCCGTCGGGCGTGCGCCGCTCAGGCGAGGTCGAAGGCGACCCCGGCGCGCTCGGCCACGCCCCGGAGCTGGTGCAGCGCCTCGGCCGACAGCGGGACGCCGGTGGCGGTGCGCTCGGCGCGGGCGCGCGCCTGCGGGTCGCCCGCGACCAGCACCGGGTGGTCCGGGTCGACCGGTGGGGTGTCGTGCAGCAGGTCGATCGCGTCGTCCAGGTCGTCGGCGAAGGAACCGGCGGTGCGGAACGCGGCCGGGTCCAGCGCCAGGAAGAAGTGCCCGATGTCGTGCGGGCTCGCGGGGTCGTCGCGTTCGCGCAGCGCCGGGAACACCCCGCCGCACAGGGTCGCGCCGAGCACGTGGGCCATCATGCTCAGCCCGTAGCCCTTGTGGCTGGACATCTCCGGGGTGCCGCCGAGCGGGGTGAGCCCGCCGACGTCGTCCTCCTTGATGATCCGCTGCGCTTCGGCGGCGTCGCGCACCGGTTCGCCCGCGGCGTCGAGCACCCAGCCCGGGGGCAGCGGGCGGTCCTCGTAGTCGTAGACCTTGACCTTGTTGGCCGCGACGGTGGTGGTGGCCATGTCCAGCAGGAAGTGCGGGTTGCGCCGGGCGGGTGCGGCGAACGCGATCGGGTTGGTGGCCAGCATCGGCACCACCGCCCCGGTGGGCACCCCGCAGGACAGGTTCGCCGAGCTGGTGACCATGCCGATCAGGCCCCGATGGGCGGCCATCTCGGCGTAGTACCCGGCGGCGCCGAAGTGGTGCGAGCGGGCCACCGAGACCACGCCGACGGCGTGCTCGCGGGCCTTGTCGACGGCCAGCCGCATGGCGAACTCGCCCGCCGGGTGGCCGAGCCCGCGCCCGGCGTCGACCAGCGCGGTGGCGGCGTTCTCCCGCACCACGACCGGCCGCGCGGTGAGGTCGAGGCGGCCCTGCTCGTGGAACCGCTCGTAGGTCATCAGCAGCGAGACGCCGTGCGAGTCGATGCCCGCGAGATCGGTGTCGACGAGCACGTCCGCGGTGGTGGCGGCGAGGTCGTCGGCCATCCCCCAGGCGGTCAGCACGTCCCGGGCCAGCGTCCGGATCCGGTCGGCGGGAACTCCCACGGTCAGCTCCTCGGCGGGTGGTGGCGGGCCCATTCCCGGTAGCGCGCCCGGGTGGCCTCGTCCGGCGGGTAGGTGCCGCGCAGCGGTCGTCCGGCGGCCACTTCGGACAGCACGAACTCCTCCAGGTGCTCCTGCTCCGCGGCTTCCTCGGCGACCTCGGCGGCGAGGTGGCGCGGCAGGCACGCCACGCCGTCGGCGTCGCCGATCAGCACGTCGCCGGGGTAGACGGCGACCTCGCCGCAGCCGATCGGCACCTGGAGGTCGACGGCGTGGTGCTGGACCAGGTTGGTGCTCGCCGAGATCCCGGCGGCGAAGGCGGGCATCGCCAGCTCGGCGAACCCGGCGGCGTCGCGGACGGCGCCGTCGGTGACCACCCCGGCGACCCCGCGCACCTGCAACCGGGTGGCCAGGATGTGCCCGAGCGAGGCGGCGCGCCGCTGACCCCGGCTGTCGATCACCAGCACCTGACCGGCGGGGACGGCCTCCACGGCGCGGCGCTGCGGGTGGTCGTAGTCCTGGAACACCGAGAGCACGTCGAGGTCCTCGCGGGCCGGGATGCAGCGCAGCGTGAAGGCCTCGCCGACCATCGGGGAGTCCACCGGGTGCAGCGGACGCGGCCCCTGGAGCAGGGCGCCGCGCAGGCCCCGGGTCAGCAGCCGGGTGGTGATCGTCGCGGTGCTGGTGCGGCGCAGCAGGTGCCACGTCCGCTCGGGCAGCGGGTCGGCCATCGGACGCCTCCGGGCGACGCTGGGCAGAGACCGAGATATCATATACCGGGTTCGGGGAGCCGCGTTCCGCCGAAAGGCCGGTCCTGGCGGTCACGGGACGTGCGGACGGAAGGAAACCCCACCGGGCGGTGGGGGTCTCGCGCCGAACGGGCCTCAGCCGTCGAAGTGCCCCGCCCGCCCGTCAGCCGACTTCGAGCACGGTGAGCTGCTGGGTCGCCCGGCTCAGCGCGACGTAGAGGGCGCGGCGGCCGGTGCTCGATTCGGCGGCCAGGCCCGCCGGGTCGACCACGACCACGCCGTCGTACTCCATGCCCTTGGCCTCCAGGCTGCCGACGACCCGGATGCGCTCCGGATCGGCTTCGGCCAGCCACTCGCGGACCTCGGCGCGGCGGTCCATCGTGGTGATCACGCCGACGGTGCCGTCGGTCCCGGCGGCCAGCTCCAGCGCCACCGCGCGGGCCCGCGCGGCCAGCTCGTCCGGCGCGGCGGTGAGCGTCCGCGGCGGCACCCCGGTGCTGCGGACCGCGATCGGCAGGTCCTCCGCCGGGACCAGGTCGCGCACCGCGTCGGCGGCGACGGCGAAGATCTCCGCCGAGTTGCGGTAGTTGGTGCGCAGCCGGAAGCGTCGGTGCGCCCCCGCCGGGCGCAGCGCCTCGTCGCGGGCCCGCGACGCCTCCTCCGGGTCCGGCCAGGAGGTCTGCACCGGGTCGCCGACCACGGTCCAGCTCGCGTGGGCTCCGCGGCGGCCCACCATCCGCCACTGCATCGGCGAGAGGTCCTGCGCCTCGTCGACGACGACGTGGGCGTACTCGTCGTAGTTCACCCGCCGCCGGGTGCCCTCGGGCGGCTCCTCCGCGCGCCGCTTCGGCGGCGGCCCGGCGAGGTGGCGCAGCTCGTCGATCAGCGCGACGTCGGCCACCGTCCACTCCGGACCGGTGTCGGCCGGCCCCCAGGACTTCGCCAGCAGGTCGACCTCCTCGGCGCTGAGCAGCCGGCGCGCCGCGGTGGCCAGCCGCTGCGGATCGGACAGCCACCGCAGCACCTGCATCGGGTACACCGCGGGCCACCAGGCCACCAGGAAGCGGTGGAACTCGATGCGCTCGCCGAGCTCGGCGAACAACCGGTCCCGGTCCGGCCGGAAGTCCTCATCGGCGGCCTCGCGGGCCTGCTGCCACAGCGCTTCCAGCAGCGCGTCGGCGGCCTTCATCCGGATGCGGTTGGGCGGCGCGCCCTTGGCGTGCAGCGACCGGCGGATCTTCGCCAGCTCCTCGGCGCGCAGCTTGAGCACCGCGCCCCGGTAGAACAGGCTCAGCTCCTCGGGCGCGTCCGGCGGGGCCAGCCGCAGCGCCCGCCGCAGCACCTTCACCATCCGCGCCGACCCCTTGATCCCGGCGGTGCGCGGCTCGTCGACCGCGGTGGCGCCCAGACCGTCGAGCACCTCGCCGAGCGCGCGCAGCTCCACGTTGTGCTCGCCCATCGACGGCAGCACCCGCGAGATGTAGGACATGAACACCGGGGACGGGCCCACCACCAGCACACCCGGTCCGGCGAGCCGCCGCCGGTCCCGGTACATCAGGTACGCCGCGCGGTGCAGCGCCACCGCGGTCTTGCCGGTGCCCGGACCGCCGGTGATCTCGGTGACCCCCGACTCCGGCGCCCGGATCGCGTCGTCCTGCTCCTTCTGGATGGTGGCCACGATGTTGCGCATCGCATCGCTGCGGGCGCGGGTGAGCGCGGCCATCAGCGCGCCGTCGCCGACCACCCGCATCCCCTCCGGGGCCCGGTGCGGATCGAGCAGGTCGTCGGAGACGTCGACGACCTCCTCCTTCGAGGACCGGATCACCCGGCGCCGCACCACGTCCATCGAGTGCTCCGGCGTCGCCTGGTAGAACGCCGCGGCCAGCGGCGCCCGCCAGTCCACCAGCAGGTCCTGGAACTGCGGATCGCGGATGCCCAACCGGCCGATGTGGACCGCGTCGCCGCCCGCAAAGTCCAGCCTGCCGAACACCAGGCCCTCCGACTCGGCGTCCAGCGCCTGCAACGTGCGGTGGGCGTGGTGCAGCATCACGTCGCGCTCGTACAGCGCGTCCGGAGTGGCCTCCCGGCCGTGCTCGTAGCTCTGGTCGCGCAACCGCGCCGCGTCGGCGCGCAGCTCGGCGAGCCGGGCGTAGACCCGGTCGACGTGCTGCTGTTCGAGCCGGATCTCGGCCTGCTTGATGGATGCTTCGGACACCTGTGCTTCGTCTCCCCGTTGCTGTGGGCGACCTGGAAGCCTACGGCCCGGCGGCGGAGCCGACGACGCCTCTCCCGGGCGCTCGGAGCCCGCCCCGGCAGGCGTAAAATGGGCGCCCAGCAGCCGACGCCGACCGTGGGCGACGATGTCCGGGTGACACGGATCGTTGCCGGGAGCGTCGGCGGGCGCCGCCTCGAAGTGCCGCCGCGCGGTACCCGACCCACCTCCGAACGGGTGCGGGAAGCCCTGTTCAGCTCGCTGGAATCGCTGCTCGACCTCGCCGGAGCGCGGGTGCTCGACCTCTACGGCGGTTCCGGGGCGCTCGGCCTGGAGGCGCTGTCCCGCGGTGCCGCGCACGCCACCTTCGTCGAGCACGACCGGCGCGCCGCCGGGCTCATCCGCCGCAACGCCACCGCCCTCGGGCTGACCGGGGTGCGCGTCGAGCAGGCGAAGGTGGAGACCGCGCTGGCCGCCGGGTGCGCCGAGCCGTTCGACGTGGTGCTCGCCGATCCGCCGTACGACCTGGGCACCGCCGCGCTGGACCGGGTGCTGGCCGCGCTCGTCGACGGCGGCTGGACCGCGCCGGGTGCGGTCGTGGTGGTGGAGCGCTCGACCCGCGACGCCGAGCCGGACTGGCCGCCGCCGCTGGCCGCGCTGCGCACCCGCCGCTACGGCGACACCGCCGTGCACTGGGCCGAACACGAGCACCGGGCCGAACACGAGCACCGGGCCGAACACCCGGGCTGAGCCGAACACGAGCACCGGGCCGAACACGCTGAGCGCGGGCCGTGACCCCCACCACGTCGCCGGGGCGGTCGCCGGGCCGCTGCTGCTACCGTCCCGCGTCATGAGACGTGCCGTGTGTCCGGGCTCTTACGATCCGGTGACCAATGGCCACCTGGACATCATCGAGCGCGCGTCGGGGCTGTTCGACGAGGTCGTCGTCTCGGTCCTGATCAACAAGAACAAGAAGAGCCTGTTCGACGTGGACGAGCGGCTGGAGATGCTGCGCGAGGTCACCGCGCCGTGGTCGAACGTGCGCATCGACGCCTGGCACGGGCTGCTCGTCGACTACTGCCGGGACCACGGCATCGGCGCGATCGTCAAGGGCCTGCGGGCGGTCAGCGACTTCGACTACGAGCTGCAGATGGCGCAGATGAACCAGCGCCTGTCCGGGGTCGAGACGCTGTTCATGTCCACCAACCCGCTCTACAGCTTCCTGGCCAGCTCGCTGGTCAAGGAGGTCGCCACCTACGGCGGGGACGTCTCCAACCTGCTGCCGCCCGAGGTCGAGCGCCGGATGCGCGAACGGCTCGCCGAGCAGTCCTGAGCCGGCTGCGCCCGCGCGCTGCTCCGTTCGGGTGGGGGCGGGTCACCGGGCCGAGCGGAGCGACGGTTCGGGTTCACGTCACGGCCCCGGGCTGATCACCTACGGCGGTTAGCGTCGGTCGCCATGAAGCGGATCACGTCGAAACCAGTGCAGTTGCTCCTGGCCGGGCTGCTCGCCGTGACGGGGCTGTTCGGCTTCCAGCTCGTCGCCGCCGCGCAGGTGCCCGAGACCGCCCCGGCCGCCGCCGCGCAGCCGGCGTGCGGGGACACGTCCGGGTTCCAGCGCGTCGACCTGTCCCAGCTCCCGCCCGAGGCCACCGACACCGTCGAGCTGATCCAGCGCGGCGGCCCCTACCCGTACCCGCAGGACGGGGAGACCTTCCAGAACCGCGAGGGCATCCTGCCGGACTGCGCCGAGGGGTACTACCGCGAGTTCACCGTCGAGACGCCGGGGAGCCCGGACCGGGGCGCCCGGAGGTTCGTCGTCGGGGACGGCGGCGAGTACTTCTACACCGAAGACCACTACGAGAGCTTCCGGCTCACCGACATCGGCGCGTGATCTCCCCGCCGACCGGCGGCACCGCGCGCGGGCGCCGGTGCCGCCGGTCTGACACGCGGGCGCCCGGATATCCCGGCGCCGGGCGGGTCGCGCGGGCAGACTGGGAGACCGGGCTGGTCGCGGCGTGATCGGGACGGGCCGTCCGCCGGGGCCCCGGTGGTTCTGGGATGCTTGCCGCTGCAGCGGCCACGACGGCGAGGAGATCAACGTGTACCGGGTGTTCGAGGCGCTCGACGAACTCGTCACGATCGTCGAGGAGGCGCGCAGCGTCCCCATGACGTCGGGTTGCGTGGTGCCGCGCGGTGATGTGCTGGAGCTGCTCGACGACGTGCGCGACGCGCTGCCGCAGGAGCTCGACGACGCCCAGGACGTGCTGGACCACCGCGACGACGTGGTCTCCAAGGCCGAAGCGCACGCCGAGCAGGCGATGACCGGTTCCCGCAGCGAGGCCGAGCGCACCGTCTCCTCGGCCCGCGCCGAGGCCGAGCAGATCCTGGCGCAGGCCCGCGAGCAGGCCGACGAGCTGATCGCCGAGGCCCGCGCCACCGCCGAGCAGACCGTGACCACCGGTCGCCGCGAGTACGAGGACTACATCGGCCGCGCCCAGTCCGAGTCCGACCGCATGGTGCAGGCCGGGCGGGCCGCCTACGAGCAGTCGGTGCACGAGGGCCGGTCCGAGCAGGCCCGGCTCGTCGCCGACACCGAGGTCGTCCACGCCGCCAACTCCGAGGCGAAGCGGATCGTGGACCAGGCCAACGAGGACGGCGAGCGGCTGCGCAGCGAATGCGACGCCTACGTCGACTCGCGCCTCGCCGAGTTCGAGGACCTGCTGGGCCGCACCCTGCGCACCGTCGGCAAGGGCAGGCAGCAGCTCCGCAGCCCGGTCGGTGCGCCGTTCGACTACGAGGAGTGGAGCCCCGGCGGAAGCACCGCGAACTGAGCCGACCTTGCCGTAGGACCTTCTTCGGAATGGCCTGCGTGGCGGTGCGGGTGGCGGAACCTCAGCGGTCCCCTCGCTGCGCCGATCGCCTCCTGATGTACCCACGACGTACCCGGCGTCGGCGCTGTCCTCCCGAGAAGACCGCTGAGCGGTCACGTCCGAGCACGGGCCGCGGTGCCGGTTGCGTGCCCCACCGCATGCGGCTCCGCCGCATTCTGAAAGACCCCTTCACCGCAGCAACCGCCACCCGACGACCGCCGGGCATCACACGTTCGGGTCAAAGCCGTGCGGTGGCGGGATCGTCGGCCGCACCCGTCCGGGACGTGCTCAGCGGCGCCTCCGGCCCGGGACGCCGGGTGTCGGTGGCCCTCACCTGGGGCGACGTGGCGGGAGGGGTTGTGCCGGGAGCCCGGGCCGGTCGCGTAGGCTGGAAGGGCTGACCACGGGTGCGCAGCACCTGGTCGCCCCGTGCGACCGTCGGCGCCTACAGACCGTTCCTACCTGCCGAAACTTGTGATGTCACAGAACCGCGAAGAGCGCATCTCCCGCACCGGTCCCTGGGTGCTCGACACCCGGGAGCTCGGGCAACGCGCGGGCAACAGCCGCTCGTACTCCCGCCAGGCCCCGGCGCCGGCCGGGTTCGGCCTGGACATGATCAAGGTGCCGGAGGGCGAGCCGGTGCGGCTCGAACTGCTGGCGGAATCGGTGGTGGAGGGCGTCCTGGTGTCCGGTACCGCCAGCGCCGATCTGGTGGGCGAGTGCGCCCGGTGCCTGGACCCGATCTCCGAGGAGATCGAGGTCGAGTTCCGGGAGCTGTTCGCGTACCCGGACAGCGCCACCGACACCAGCACGGACGAGGACGAGGTCGCTCGCGTGGTCGACGACCTGATCGATCTCGAACCGGTGGTGCGGGACGCGATGCTGCTGTCGTTGCCCACGTCACCGCTGTGTTCGCCGGACTGCCCGGGGCTGTGCTCCGGGTGCGGCGCGAAGTGGGCCGAACTCGGCTCCGATCACACGCATGAGACCATTGATCCTCGCTGGGCCGCGCTGAAAGAGCGGTTCGGCGGGACCGAGGAGGAGAACTAGTCGTGGCCGTCCCGAAGCGCAAGATGTCCCGGGCCAACACCCGTCACCGCCGGTCGCAGTGGAAGGCCTCCGCGCCGACCCTCGTCCAGTGCGAGAACCGCTCCTGCCGCGAGCAGAAGATGCCGCACATGGCTTGCCCGTCCTGCGGCCAGTACGGCGGCCGCCAGGTCACCCAGCCTGCCTGAGCGGCGGTCGCGCAGTGGGGGGAAAGCAATCGCGGAACCGGAAGGTCGACCGGGCTCCGCTGCTGAAAGCGCTCGGCGTCGATCTCGACGCCGAGCTGCTCACCCTGGCCCTCACCCACCGCTCGTACGCCTACGAGAACGGTGGACTGCCGCCGAACGAGCGGCTCGAATTCCTGGGTGACGCGGTGTTGGGCCTGGTCATCACCGACCGGCTCTACACCGATCACCCGGAGCTGCCCGAAGGCCAGCTCGCGAAGCTCCGGGCCAGCGTGGTGAACATGCACGCGCTGGCCGGGGTGGCGCGGGAGCTCGGCGAGGGCGGGCTGGGCCACTACCTGTTGCTCGGTCGCGGTGAGGAGCTGACCGGGGGACGCGACAAGGCCAGCATCCTCGCGGACGGCCTGGAGGCGGTGCTCGGGGCGGTCTACCTCGAGAACGGCATCGAGGTCGCCCGCGACGTGGTGCACCGGCTGTTCGCGCCGCTGCTGGCCGAGGCGCCGCAGCGGGGTGCCGGGCTGGACTGGAAGACCAGCCTGCAGGAACTCACCGCGGCGGCGGCGCTCGGCGTCCCGGAGTACCGGGTCGAGGAAGAGGGCCCGGACCACCGCAAGGAGTTCAGCGCGTTCGTCTCCGTCGGCGGGGACACGCTCGGCCGCGGTGACGGCCGCACCAAGAAGGAAGCCGAGCAGAAGGCCGCCGAGGCGGCGTGGCGCTCCCTCTCCGAGCGCCTGAACAGCGCCGCGACCGGCGAGGACACCGCCGCCACCGAGTGATCCCGCCCGGGTGCGGGGTCGTTCGGTGCGTCGGCGAAGATGCTGGGCGTGCCCGAGTTGCCCGAGGTCGAGGTCGTCCGGCGCGGAGTCGCCGCGCACGTGGTCGGCCGCACCGTGTCCAGCGTCGAGATCCACCACCTGCGTTCGGTGCGCAGGCACGTCCCGGGGCCGCAGGACCTCGCCGGACGGCTGGCCGATCGGGTGCTCAGCGCGGCCCGGCGGCGCGGCAAGTACCTGTGGCTGGAGCTGGCCGGGCCCGCCGCCGGATCCCCCGCCGGTGAAGCCCTGGTCGTGCACCTCGGGATGAGCGGCCAGCTCCTGGTCCAACCGCCGGACGCGCCGGACGAGAAGCACCTGCGGGTGCGCTTGCGGTTCGCCGACGGCGGTCCCGAGCTCCGGTTCGTCGACCAGCGCACCTTCGGCGGGGTGCACCTGGAGGACCTCGTCGAGGCCCACGGCCTCGCGGTGCCGAGCGCGGTCGCGCACATCGCGCCGGACCCGCTGGAGCAGGTCTTCGACATCGCGGCGGTGACCACCCGGTTGCGGGCCAAGCGCACCGGCATCAAGCGCGCGCTGCTGGACCAGTCGCTGGTCTCCGGCATCGGCAACATCTACGCCGACGAGGCGCTGTGGCGGGCGCGGCTGCACTGGGCGCGCCCCACCGCCACCCTGACCCGGCCGAAGATCCGCGAGCTGTTCGGCGCGGTCGCCGAGGTCATGCAGGAGGCGTTGCGGGCGGGCGGCACCTCGTTCGACGACCTCTACGTCAACGTCAACGGCGAGTCGGGCTACTTCGACCGGTCGCTGGCGGTGTACGGGCAGGCGGGGAATCCCTGCCCGCGGTGCGGCACGTCGGTGCGCCGGGACGCGTTCATGAACCGGTCGTCCTACACCTGCCCGGCCTGCCAACCCCTGCCGCGCAACGCGCACCGCTGAACCCGGCCGCCGCCGCGGGTGAAGCCGTTCTCATCCGCGGCTCATCGACCGGCCATCGGGCCGGAGCACAGTGCGCGCATGAACTCCTCATCGCACCCGCCGCGAAACCCGTCCACGCCCGCGGACCCGGAACCGCCGACCGATCTGGAGCTGCTGACCGGTGACGGGGCCGCGGAGCTGGTCGCCGGGGTGTTCTCCGCCGTCGGTGGTGAGGTGCTGGATTGGCGGGTCCGGCACGTCGACCACCGGCCGGCGGCGGGCACCACCGCCGGCTACCGCGCGCGGGTGCGCTGGAGCGGCGGCGCGGTCACCGACGAGGTCCTCGGGGCGTGTTCCGGGCGGTTGCCCGCCGGGGTGGCGCGGCTGTCGGACGGCCGCACCGAGATCGGGATGTGGCGGTACCCGCACGACCCCGACCTGCCTGCGCTGCCCGCGGCGGCCGACCCGGAACGGATGCGCGGGATCGTGGCCGAGCTCGGGCTGCGCACCGAGGAGCCGCCGCGGGTGCGCCTGCGCGCCTACCGCCCGCGCCGCCGGGCGGTGTTCCAGGTGGACGTGCCGGGCACGACCGTCTTCGTCAAGGTCGTCCGGCCCGCCGCCGCCCGCGGGTTGCACGCCCGGCACCGCGCCGCCGTCGAAGCCGGGTGCCCGGTGCCCGACGCGCTCGGGTGGACCGGCGACGGGATGGTGCTGCTCGCCGCGCTGCCCGGACGCACGCTGCGCGCCCGGCTGACCGGGACGGAGCCGGTGGACCTGGACGTCGACGGCGTGCTCGGCGTGCTCGACGCGTTGCCCGCCGGGCTGGCCACCACCCGTCGCGAGACCTGGGGCCAGCAGGCGCCGCACTACGCCGCGGTGCTCGCCGCCGCGGTCCCCGACCTCGGCCCGCGCGCCCGCGCGGTGGCCGCCGAGGTCGACCACGGCACCGCACCGGAAGGCCCGGACGTGCCGGTGCACGGCGACTTCTACGAGAGCCAGCTCGTGGTCGACGGCGGCCGGGTCACCGGGCTGCTGGACATCGACACCGCCGGGACCGGGGAGCGGCTCGACGACGCGGCGTGCCTGCTCGGCCACCTCGACGTGCTGACCTACCGGCATCCGGCCCGGGCCGGCGTGATCAGCGGTCTCGGCGCGGCCCTGCAGCGGCGGTTCGAACAGCGGCTCGACCCGCTCGCGCTGCGCCGCCGCGTCGCCGCGGTGGTGCTCTCGCTGGCCACCGGGCCGCACCGGGTGCAGGAGCCCGACTGGCGGGCGAGCACCTACCACCGGGTCGCGCTCGCCGAGCGGTGGCTGGCCGAGATGAACGGCTTCTCACCGGCTCGCCACGGCAGCCTTCATCCGGGCCGGAGAAGCTGAACGAGCAGGACGGAGAGGAGTTATCGGACATGGACGTCAAGAGACCCTGGATCGTGGCCAGCGCCACCCTCGCCTTGGCCGGGTTCGGCACCGCCGTGGCGGTGGCCGACGACGGTGGCGAGGTCAACGACCCCCGACCGGCCCCGGTCGTGCAGATCGCCGACGAGCAGCCGCTCATCCCGGTCGACGGCTCGCCGGAATCCCCCGACTCGCCCGGCGAGTCACCGGTCGACTCGGCCAACAGCCCCAACGACAGCGTGAACAGCCCGGACCGCAGTGAAGACAGCCCCAACGGCAGCGTGAGCAGCCCGGACCGCAGTGAAGACAGCCCCAACGGCAGCGTGAGCAGCCCGGACCGCAGTGCGGACAGCCCGAACAGCAGCCCCGACCGCAGCGCGGACAGCCCGGACGGCAGCGCGGACTGACCCGACGCGTGGTTCCGCGGTCACCCGCTGGCCGCGGAACCGCACCGCGCGCCGACCATCACGCCCCTCGACCGCACCACACCTCAGGACGGCGTCAAGGTCCCGGTCGGGGGCGTCAAAACGGCGTCATGGGTCTTCCGGCGCCGCTCCCGAACCGGTTTCGCTGGACAGCGCAAGTCACCCGAGTCGGTGAAAGTCGTTCGTCCAGTGAGGAGTGCGCAGCGGTGGCCGATCTCGCCTTCGCCGGGCTCGTGCTCGGCGGTTTCCTCGTCCTAGCGCTCGCCCGGCGCGGATTGGAGCGCCTGTGATGACGGCGCTCGCCAACGGCGCGGGCGGTGTCCTGGCGCTGCTGCTGCTCGGGTACCTGTTCGTCGCGCTGGTCCGACCGGAGCGGTTTTGATGAGCCCCTTCCTGGTCGGCCTCGTCCAGGTCGTCCTGCTGCTGGTGCTGCTCGCCGCGGTGCACCGCCCGTTCGGGGACTACCTGGCCCACGTCTACTCGACCGAGCGGCACTGGCGCGTCGAGCGGGCCGTCTACCGGCTGGTGGGCGTCGACGGCTCCGCGCGCCAGCGCTGGCCCGGCTACGCCGCCGGGGTGCTCGGCTTCTCGCTGGCCTCGGTGCTGCTGCTCTACCTGCTCCAGCGGCTGCAACCGCTGCTGCCGCTGGACCTCGGCCGCGGTGCGGTGGAACCGGCGATGGCGTTCAACACCGCGATCAGCTTCGCGACCAACACCAATTGGCAGTCCTACGTCCCCGAGCAGGTGCTCGGGCACGGGGTGCAGCTCGCCGGGCTGACCGTGCAGAACTTCCTGTCCGCCGCGGTCGGCATGGCGGTCGCCATCGCCTTGGTGCGCGGCTTCACCGCCGACGGCGACGACCGGATCGGCAACTTCTGGGTGGACATCACCCGGGGCGTGACCCGCGTCCTGCTGCCGGTCGCCGCGGTGGCGGCGGTGCTGCTGGTGGCCCTCGGCGCGGCGATGAGCTTCGCCGCGGGGATCGAGGTGGTCGGGCTCGACGGCCGGACGCACACCGTCGCCACCGCACCGATCGCGAGCCAGGAGGCGATCAAGGTGCTCGGCACCAACGGCGGCGGGGTGCTCAACGCGAATTCCGCGCACCCGCTGAGCAATCCGAGCGGCGCGAGCAACCTGCTCCAGCTCTTCCTGATCCTGGTGATCCCGGTCAGCCTGACCCGCGCCTTCGGCACCCTGGTCGGCGACCGCGCGCAGGGGCGGGTGCTGCTGTCGGTGATGGCCGGGATCTGCGGCGCGATGCTGGCGGTCGCCTGGTTCGCCGAGAGCCACCCGAACGGTCCGGCGGCGCTCGCGGCGGGCGCGGCGGTGGAGGGCAAGGAGACCCGGTTCGGGGTGCCGCTGTCCGCGCTGTACGCGGTGATCACCACCGGCACCTCCACCGGTGCGGTCAACGCCGCCCACGACAGCCTCACCGGGCTCGGCGGCGGCGCGGCGCTGCTGAACATGCTGCTCGGCGAGATCGCGCCCGGCGGGGTCGGTGCCGGGCTCTACGGCATTCTCGTGCTCGCCGTGGTCGCGGTGTTCCTGGCCGGGCTGATGGTCGGCCGCACCCCGGAATACCTGGGCAAGAAGCTGGGCCGCCGGGAGATCACCGCCGCCGCGCTCTCGTTGCTGGTGATGCCGACCGCGGTGCTGCTGGGCACCGGTCTCGCGCTCCTCGTGCCGTCCACCGCCGCGGCGCGGGACGAGGGCGGACCGCACGGGCTCACCGAGGTGCTCTACGCCTTCGCCTCGGCGGCCAACAACAACGGCAGCGCCTTGGCCGGGCTCACCGCCACCGGGGACTTCCTCCAGATCGGCCTCGGGCTGGTGATGCTGTTCGGCCGGTTCCTGCCGATGCTCGCGGTGCTCGCCTTGGCGGGGGCGCTGGCCCGGCAGCGGTCGGCCCCGCGCACCGCGGGGACCTTGCCCACCGGCGGCCCGCTGTTCGCCGGACTCCTCGGCGGCACCGCCGTGCTCGTCGCGGCGCTGACCTTCCTGCCCGCACTCGCCCTCGGACCGATCGCGGAGGCACTCGCATGACCGGCGTCGTCGACCACCCCGCACCGGCGGAACCGGTGCGCGCGGGAACCTCCCGCGCGGTGCGGGCGGCGCTGCCCGCCGCGCTGCGCAAGCTGCACCCCCGGCACCAGCTCGCCAACCCGGTGATGTTCGTGGTGTGGGCCGGTTCGGTGCTGGTCACCGCCCTGACCGCGGTCGACCCCTCGGGGTTCGGCCTCGCGGTGGCGGCGTCGCTGTGGGGCACCGTGCTGTTCGCGAACCTGGCGGAGGCCGTCGCCGAGGACCGCGGCCGGGCCCAGGCCGCCGCGCTGCGCCGCACCACCGCCGAGACCACCGCGCGGCGGCTCACCGGGGGCGGCGAGGAACGCGTGCCGGGCACCGCGCTGCGGATCGGCGACCGGGTGGTGGTCGAGGCGGGCGAGGTGATCCCCGGCGACGGCGAGGTGGTGGCCGGCATCGCCAGCGTCGACGAGTCGGCCATCACCGGGGAATCCGCGCCCGTGGTCCGGGAATCCGGCGGCGACCGGTCCGCGGTCACGGCGGGCACCACCGTGCTGTCCGACCGGATCGTGGTCGAGGTGACCGCGCGCCCCGGCGAGACCTTCGTGGACCGGATGATCGCGCTGGTCGAGGGCGCCCGGCGGCAGAAGACGCCGAACGAGATCGCGCTCACCATCCTGCTGTCCGCGCTGACCGCGATCTTCCTGCTCGCGGTCGTCGCCCTGCAGCCGATGGCCGGGTACTCCGGCGGTCCGCTGCCGGTGGTCGTGCTCACCGCGCTGCTGGTCTGCCTGATCCCCACCACGATCGGCGCGCTGCTGTCGGCGATCGGCATCGCGGGCATGGACCGGCTGGTGCGGCGCAACGTGCTCGCCACCTCGGGACGTGCGGTGGAGGCCGCCGGGGACGTGGACACGCTGCTGCTGGACAAGACCGGCACCATCACCTACGGCAACCGGCGGGCCACCGCGCTGCACCCGGCCGACGGGGTGGCCGAGCAGGAGCTCGCCGAGGCCGCCCGGTTGTCCAGCCTCGCCGACGAGACCCCGGAGGGCGCCAGCGTCCTCGCGCTGTGCGCCGAGCGGTGCGGTGCGTCCGGTCACCCGGTGGGCGCCGAGCACGTGCCGTTCACCGCGCGGACCCGGATGAGCGGGGCGGACCTCGACGGCCGCCGGGTCCGCAAGGGCGCGGCGAGCGCGGTGCGGGACTGGGCGGGCGGCCTGCCCGCGGGCGTGGACGCCGCCGTCGAGCGGATCTCCTCGGGCGGCGGCACCCCGCTGGTGGTCGCCGAGCGCCGCGCCGACGCCGTCCGGGTGCTGGGCGTGATCGCGCTGTCCGACGTGGTCAAGCCGGGGATGGCCGAGCGGTTCGCGGCGCTGCGCGCGATGGGCATCCGCACCGTGATGGTGACCGGGGACAACGAGCGCACCGCGCGGGCCATCGCCGCCGAGGCCGGGGTCGACGACCACCTCGCCGAAGCCCGCCCGGAGGACAAGCTGGAGCTGATCCGCGCCGAGCAGCGCGGCGGACGGCTGGTCGCGATGACCGGCGACGGCACCAACGACGCCCCCGCGCTGGCCCAGGCCGACGTGGGCGTGGCGATGGGCAGCGGCACCGCCGCCGCCAAGGAGGCCGCCAACATGGTCGACCTCGACTCCGACCCGACGAAGCTGATCGAGATCGTCGAGATCGGCAAGCAGCTCCTCATCACCCGGGGCGCGCTGACCACCTTCAGCATCGCCAACGACCTGGCGAAGTACTTCGCCCTGCTGCCCGCGCTGTTCGGCGCGATCCACCCGCAGCTCGACGCGCTGAACATCATGCGGCTGGCCACCCCGACCTCCGCGATCCTGTCCGCGGTGGTGTTCAACGCGCTGATCATCGTGGCGCTGATCCCGCTGGCCCTGCGCGGCGTGCGCTACCGGCCCACCGGGGCGGGACCGCTGCTGCGGCGCAACCTGCTGATCTACGGGTTGGGCGGGTTGGTGGCGCCGTTCGCCGGGATAACGCTCATCGACCTCCTGATCCGCGTTGTTTGAGCTTCTTCGGGGCGCCTGGCGTGGCGGTGCCGGTGGCGAGGGTGGGGCGAGGCGGAAGCGGCTTCGCCGCTTGCCTGGCGGTGGTGGGTGGTCGGGTTCGGCTGGTTTTCGTTGGCTGGGACGGGCTTTTCGGGAGGGGTCATGGACGGTGGTTGGTGGCGGCAGGTCGTCGCCGGGGTCCGGTTGCTGCTGGTGGCCACGGTGGTGCTCGGCATCGGGTATCCGCTGGCGGTCTGGGGCGTGACCCGGTTGCCGGGGCTGCACGCCCACGCGGAGGGCTCGCGGATCGTGGTGGACGGCCGGGTGGCCGGTTCGGAGCTGATCGGGATCGACCCGGTGCCGGCCGATCCCGCGCGGGACCCGTACTTCCACACCCGGCCCTCGGCGTCGGCGGAAACCGCGCTGGGACCGGGAGATCCGGCGACCAGCGGCGGGTCGAACCAGAGCGGCTCCAGCCCGGAGCTGCTGGCGCTGGTCGTCGAGCGGCGGGCGCTGATCGCCGCGCGGGAGGGCGTCCTGCCCGGACTGGTGCCGCCCGACGCGGTGACCGCCTCGGCCAGCGGCGTCGATCCGCACATCAGCCCGGCCTACGCTGAGCTGCAGGTCCCGCGGGTGGCGCGGGTGACCGGGCTGGGCGAGGAGCAGGTGCGCGCGCTGGTCACCGAGCACACCGGCGGCGGGGTGCTCGGGCAGCGGGCGGTGAACGCGACCCTGCTCAACCTCGCGGTCGAGCGGGCGCGGGGAGGGAGCTGAACGCGTGGACGGGCGCGCTGAACTGCGGATCCACTTCGGGGCCGCACCGGGGGTGGGCAAGACCTACGCGATGCTCACCGAGGCGCACCGGCGCGCCGAGCGCGGCACCGACGTGGTGGTCGGCCTGGTCGAGACGCACGGCCGCGCCCGGACCGCCGCCCTGCTCGACGGCCTGGAGCAGGTGCCGCGCCGCCGGGTGCGGCACCGGGGCGTCGAGCTCACCGAGCTGGACCTGGACGCGGTGCTGGCCCGGCGCCCCGAGGTGGTCGTCGTCGACGAGCTCGCCCACACCAACGCGCCCGGCTCGCGCAATGCCCACCGCTGGCAGGACGTCGACGAGCTCCTCGACGCCGGGATCAGCGTGCTGTCCACCGTCAACGTGCAGCACCTGGAGAGCCTCAACGACGTGGTGGAGACCATCACCGGCGTCCGCCAGCAGGAGACGGTGCCCGACGAGGTGGTGCGCCGCGCCGAGCAGGTCGAGCTCGCCGACATCACCCCGGAGGCGCTGCGCCGCCGGATGGCGCACGGCAACGTCTACCCGGCCGACCGGGTCGACGCCGCGCTGAGCAACTACTTCCGCGCCGGCAACCTCACCGCGCTGCGCGAGCTGGCGCTGCTCTGGCTGGCCGACCAGGTCGACGTGGCGCTGCGCCGGCACCGGGCCGAGCAGCGGATCACCCGCACCTGGGAGACCCGGGAGCGGGTGGTGGTGGCGGTCACCGGCGGTGCGGAGAGCGGGACGCTGATCCGCCGCGGCGGCCGGATCGCCGCCCGCACCGGCGCCGGGTTGCGGGTGGTGCACGTGCTGCGCGGCGACGGTCTGGCCGGGACCTCGGCGGGCGGGCTCGCCCGGGTCCGGCGGCTCGCGGAGGCGGTCGGCGCCAGCTTCCACACCGTCGTCGGCGACGACGTGCCGACGGCGCTGCTGGAGTTCGCGCGCGGCGCCGACGCCACCCAGCTCGTCGTCGGCACCTCGCGGCGCTCCCGGTGGGCGCGGTTGTTCAGCGAGGGGATCGGCGCCGGGGTCGTGCGCGAATCCGGCGGCATCGACGTGCACATGGTCAACCACGACGTCGGCGGCCGGTGGTTCGGCCGCGACCCCGACCGCAACCCGCTGCCGTGGCCGCGCCGGCTGTGGGGCTGGGCGCTGGCCGTCGCGCTGCCCGCCGGGGTCACCGCCGCCGCGTCCCTGCTCGAACCGGGGCTGTCCGCCGACGTGATCGGGTACTTCCTGGTCACCGTGCTGGTCGCGCTGGTCGGCGGGGTCGCCCCGGCGCTGACCGCCGCGCTGCTGTCCGGCGGACTGCTGAACTTCTTCCTCACCCCGCCGCGCTACACCCTGGCCGTGTCCGACCCGGCCAACGTGGTCGCGCTGGTCGCGATGATCGCCGTCGGGCTGCTGGTGGCGGTGCTGGTGGCCCGCGCCGCCCGGCTCGCCGAACGCGCCGCCGACGCGCGCACCGAGGCGACGCTGCTCACCTCCTACGCCCGCACCGTGCTCACCCATCCCGACCCGCTGCCCCGGCTGCTGGCGAAGTTCGTGGAGAACTTCGGGCTCGCCTCGGCGGCGCTGGTGGAACGCGACGGCGAGCGCTGGCAGCGGGTGGCCGCGCACGGCGAGCCGCCCGACCCCGAGTCCGATGTGGACATCGAGGTGGCCGATGACGTGCACCTGGTGCTGTCCCGGCCGGACGGCCGCCCGCTGCCGGCCACCGACCGGGCGGTGCTGGAAGGCGCGGCCGGGCAGGCGCTGGTCGCGCTGCGCCAGCAGCGGATGGCCGCCGGGGCGGCCGAGGCGCAACGGCTGGCCGACGCCTCCCGGCTGCGCACCGCGCTGCTGTCCGCCGTCGGGCACGACCTGCGCACCCCGCTGGCCTCGATCAAGGCGTCGGTGAGCAGCCTGCGCGCCGAGGACCTGCGGCTGTCCGCCCGGGACACCGCCGAACTCCTCGCCGGGGTCGAGGAATCGGCGGACCGGCTGACCGGGCTGGTGGACAACCTGCTGGACTCCTCCCGGTTGGCCACCGGCGCCATCGCCCCGCACCTCGCCCCGGTCGGCTACGACGAGGTGGTGGGCGCGGCGCTGGCCGGGCTGGACGGCGCCGAGCACGTCGCGGTGGACGCCGACGAGTCGCTGCCGCCGGTGCTGGCCGACGCGGGACTGCTGGAACGGGTGGTGGCCAACGTGGTGCAGAACGCGCTGCGCTACGGCAGACCGGCCGGCGGCCGGGTGGTGGTGCGGGCCAGCGCGCACGCCGAGCGGGTCGAGCTGCGCGTCGTCGACCGCGGCCCCGGGCTGCCCGGAGGCACCGCGGAGCGGGTGTTCGCGCCGTTCGAGCGGCTGGGCGACCGGGGCGCGCGCGGCGACGCCGGGGCGCCCGGGGTCGGGCTGGGCCTCAACGTGGCGCACGGTTTCATGACGGCGATGGGCGGCGGCATCGCCGCGGAGGACACCCCGGGCGGCGGGCTGACGATCGTGCTGTCGTTGCCCGCGGTGCTCGGTGCGGGAGGGCAGCGGTGCTGACGCGGGTGCTGGTGGTCGACGACGAGCCGCAACTGCTGCGCGCGCTGCGGATCAACCTCACCGCGCGCGGCTACCAGGTGCTCACCGCCGTCGACGGGGCCGCCGCGCTGCGCGCCGCCGCCGAGGGCAGGCCCGACGTGGTGGTGCTCGACCTCGGGCTGCCGGACCTGGACGGCACCGAGGTCATCGCCGGGCTGCGCGGCTGGAGCACCGTCCCGATCCTCGTGCTCTCCGCCCGCACCGACTCCCCCGACAAGGTCCGGGCGCTCGACGCGGGCGCCGACGACTACGTCACCAAGCCCTTCGGGATGGACGAGCTGCTGGCCCGGCTGCGCGCCGCGGTCCGCCGCGCCGCCACCGGGGTGGTTCCGGAGGAACCGGTGGTGGAGACCGCCACGTTCAGCGTCGACCTGGCGGCCAAGAAGGTCCGCCGCGGCGGTGCGGAGGTCCACCTCACGCCGACGGAGTGGGGGATGCTGGAGGTGCTGGCCCGCAACCGCGGCCGGCTGGTCGGGCAGCGGGAGCTGCTGCACGAGGTGTGGGGTCCGCGCCACGCCGGGGAAACCCACTACCTGCGGGTCTACATCGCCCAGCTCCGGCGCAAGCTGGAGGCCGACCCCGCGCGCCCGCAGCACCTGCTCACCGAACCCGGCATGGGCTACCGCTTCGAGCGGTGAGCCCCCGCGTCGCGGCGGTCGGCGTGGGGTCCGTGTGAAGTTCGGCGGACTTGCTGACCGGGGGGAACCGCGCTGCTAAGGTCACCGTCCAACGGGCGATCACACGCCGCGACCTGGGGGTTCCCCGCGATGACGACACCAGCAGCACCGCCTCCGCCGCCCGTCCCCGGTGGTGCCGGGCAGACCGTCGCGGTCAACCAGGACAACGTCCTGGAGGCCAGGAAGATCATCCTCGCGGCGACGCATGAGGCCGAGGAGCGGCTGGGGGGACTCCAGTGGTCCCTCGCCATCGACCCGCCCGCCAAGGACGACATCAGCGTCGCGGCGGCGACGGAGTGGAACCGGAACCTGCTGACTAACCCGGATTCGCACTACAACCGGCTGATGCAGTACGTCCTCAACGTCAAGCAGCTCGCCGTGCAGATGGAGGACGCGGCCAAGCAGTACGGCTACACCGAGGAGGAGATCCGGGCCTCCTTCGACGACGTGAACAGGGGAGCGGAGTGAGCAGCGCGGCTGTGACGGGACGAGTTCGGTACGCGGCGCTCGCGGTGGTGTCGGCGGCCTTGCTGGTCGGGGGGTGCGCGGCGGAGGAACCCGCCCCGGCGGGCGCCACCGCCCAGCCGGAGCAGCCGTCCCGCCCGGTCGAGCTCCCGGTGACCACGATGTCCGAGGAGCAGCTCTGCACCCTGCTGACCCCTGAGCAGCAGGCCGAACTCGGCGTCGCCAACCCGAGCATCGGGGCGAACACCGACGACGTGCGCCAGCCGGGGAATGCGGACCACCAGCACTGCTCGTGGCGCAGCCCGCCGAACGTGGAGCCGTCGTTCGGCGTCATCGTCGCCGCGATCCCCCAGTCGCTCGACGCCTTCACCGAGCAGCTCGGCGAGCCCTTCCCGGAGACGGCCGCGTCGTACGAGGTCGCCGGGTTCCGGGCCGAGCAGCAGCAGGCGGGCGCCGGTCTGGAAGGACTCGGCTGCAGCGTGTTCGTCGACGTGGCCGAGGGCCAGACGTTGCAGGCGTGGGGGTCCCCGAGCCTCACCTACGGGCTCACCAACCAGCAGATGTGCGATCTGGCGAAGCGGGTCGCGGAGTCCGCCGTGGCCACCTTGCAGGGCTAGGGGGAGACATGACCGGCATCGAGGAGATCCGCGGTCTGCGGTTCGAGGGGATGGACATCCCGCAACTGCTCGACTGGATCGGCAAGATCAAGCAGGGGCGCGGGTCGGAGTCGATGCACGAGGCGGTGCAGGCGCTCGACGAGTGCGTGCGGGTCGTCGTCGACCTCGACGAGACGTTGCGCACCGAGCTCGGCAAGCTGGGCGTGGCCTGGGAGGGCAACGCGGGGGCGCTGGCGCAGGAGGCCTCGGCGCAGCGCAGCGTGGTCCTCCAGGAGTCCGAGGAACCGCTGCGGGCCACCGCGACCAGCGTGGACGCGCAGGGCCGCAGCTTCGAGTCGGCCCGGAACACGCTGCCCAACGGCGAGGAACTCCGGCACCAGGAATCGGAGCACTTCTTCGAGTGGGCCGGGGGCGGCTTCGGCTACGAGAGCGACTACGACCAGGAGGCCAAGCAGATCGCGCAGCAGCGCTCGGCGGCGCAGGCCGCGCTGGGCTCCTACCGGGACGGCACCGTCGGCGAGGCGGAGAAGTTCCGCCCGCTGCCCGAGATGGGGCCCGCCCTGGTGAGCCCGCAGGGCCTGGCGGCGACCACGGGCACGGCGGGCGTCGCCGGCGGCGGTGCGGCGGCCTTCGGCGGGGTGGCGACCGGCGGTGCGGTCGGCGGTGGCGCGGTCGGTGGTACCGGGACCGGCGCGGGCGGCGGAGTCGTCCCCGGGACCCCGGGCTCCGGCGGTGGGTCCGCCGATCCGCGCGGTGGCGGGTACGCGGGCGTCGGCAACCGGCCCGACGCGCCGAGCAGCGGCAGCTTCGCCGACCGCACGCCCAGCGGCGGCGGTCGCGGCGGCATCGGGGTCGGCACCGCGCTGGGCATCGGTGCGGGCGGTGCGGCGGCGGCCGGGCTCGGCGCCGCGGCGGCGGGCAAGCTGCTCGGCGGGCGCGGCGCGGGAACGGCGACTCCGGGGACGGCCCGCGGCGGCGGCTCCGCTCCGGTCCGGGGTGGCTCGTCGGGCATCGGCGGCGGTCCCGGGGACACCACCGCGGGGCGCACCGCGGGCGGGAGCCCGGGCAGCCGGCCGGCGGGCGGCGCGCTGATGGGACCGGCCGCGACGCGCGGCGGTCAGGCCCGGTCCGAGGAGGACCAGGAACACGACAACCAGTACGCCGTGGACGAGACCCCGTTCGACGACGAGCGGCTCGTCGCCCCGGCGGTGCTGGGCGGCGAGGCACCGCAGCGCGACGAGGAATCCGGCCGCGGTGAGGAATCCGGGTCCGGCGACGAACCGAAGCGGGACTGACGTGCGACCAGGGGCCGAGGCCGATGCGGTCATGCTCTCCGCCGCCGAGTTCGACGTGGTGTGCGAGGCGGAGAAGCTCACCGAGCACCGGCACGTGGTGCTGGAGGTGCCGAGCCCGGGCGCGTCCCGCGCCGAACGCGACCGGCTCGTCGCCGAGGTCTGGGAGGGCCTGCGCGGCAGGCGGTTGGCGGAGACCGGGCGGGACCGGGTCGACGTCGACTTCGGCGATCTGCTGACCCTGCTGGACCGGCCGCAGCGCAGCGTGGACGTGCGGATCTGGGCCGACCGGCGGATCCGGGCGCTGGCCGCGGGTTCCGGCGAGGCGGGGGTGCTGGCCGTGGTGGACGGCGACGTCGTGGAGCTCACCGCGCTGCGCGGCGGCGCGCTGGCCGAAGCGGCCGTGTCGGTGGCCGGGGACGTGCCCGCCGGGCGCGGGCGCTCGGTGAGCCTGCCCAACGACGTGCTGCGGGAGGCGGGCCGGCTCGCCGGAACCGACGATCCGCACCTGTTCTCCGACGAGCTGCGCGCCCTCGGGGTGCCCGGTGACGACGCGGTGGACGTCTCGCACATGACCGCGGGGATGGGGGTGCGCGGCCAGTTCGGCGCGGAGAGCCGCCCCCGGCGCGGGGGTCGGGCCGACCGCGCGGAGCGGGTGGTGGCCTTCCACGACACCCCGTCCGGTCGCTACCTGCACGTGGTGCGCCCCAGCGGGGACGGCCGCCGGTGGAGCACCATCGCCCCCGCCGACGGCAACCGCATCGCCGAGTACGTCCGGGACCTGCTGGCCGAGGTGCACGAGGACCGGCCGTAGCCTGGGCGCGTGATCGGCTTCGACGAACTGCTGGCCCGGGCCCGGGCGCTGGCCGGGACCGGCTCGCGGCGGGTGCTGGGCATCGCGGGCGCGCCGGGCGCGGGCAAGGGCACGGTGGCGCAGCGGGTGCTCGCCGAGCTCGGTGCCGAGGCGGTGCTGGTGCCGATGGACGGCTTCCACCTGGCGGGCGCCGAACTGCGCAGGCTGGGGCGGCAGGACCGCAAGGGCGCGCCGGACACCTTCGACGCCGCCGGGTACGTCGCGCTGCTGCGCCGGCTCCGGGACCCGGGTGGGGAGACGGTGTACGCGCCGGAGTTCCACCGCGAGGTCGAGGAGTCCTACGCCGGGTCGATCGCGGTGCCGCCGGACGTCCCGCTGGTGATCACCGAGGGCAACTACCTGCTGCTGGACACCCCGCCGTGGGCCCCGGTCCGCGGGCTGCTCGACGAGTCCTGGTTCCTGGCCCCCGACGACGGGCTGCGGGTGCGGCGGCTGATCGACCGCCACGTGCGCTACGGCCGCACCCCGGAGCAGGCCCGGGAGTGGGTGCTGCGCAGCGACGAACGCAACGCGGCGCTGGTCGCCCCCACCGGGTCCCGAGCCACCCTGCGCATCCCGAACGACCCGGCCTGAACGCCCGCGCACCGCAGCCCCGAGCGCCCCGCACCACCGGGTGATCTTTCCCAGGTGAGGGGCACCCTTGCCCAAGTATGTTGGACAGGGGTGCCCCTCACTCAGTCCCCTTCCGGGTGAAAAGCGGTGGTGCGGCGGAGTTCGGCGCGGACGTCGTCGGGGATGCGGCCGGTGTGGTCCACCGGCGTCCACGGTTCGGTGCGCACCCACTGCGACCCGCAGCCCCGGCAGGCCAGCAGCGGCAGCCCGTCGAGCTCCGCGCGGGTCCGGTGCCACGAGCACAGCGACCGGCAGGCGTGCACGGCCAGGCGCGTCACGGCGTGCCCGGGGGCGTGGCGCCCCCGGTCGTGGTCCTCGACGCGGCGGTGCCGTAACCCGTGGTGCCCTGGGTCGTGGTGCTGGTCGGTTCCTCGGTGGTCGGCGGCGTTGTCGACGTCTCAGGGGGCGTCGTTGACGGCTCCGAGGGGGTGGTCGGCGGCTCCGGTGGCAGTTCCGGATCGTCCGAGGACGGCGGCGGCGGTGGCGTGGGGCGATGCGGTGGCCGGTGCCCGGGGGCGGTTCCTCGCCGGTGGGCGTGCGGGTCGGGGAGTCCGAGCTGGTCGGGGGCGTCGTGGACGACGTGGCCCCGCCGGTGGTCGTGCTGGTGCCCGGCGGCGGGGGCGGGGGAAGCTGCCCGGACGAGTCCGCGGAGGTCGGGACCGGCCGGGAGGTGGCGGTCGGCTTCAGCGAGAAGTCGGGGGCGTCGCCCGCCTGCGTGCCGGGTCCCGCGGCGATCGCGGCGGCGGTGGCGAACACGGTGGAGATCACCATGCCGGAAGCGGCCCACAGCACGAGGCGCTTCGGTCTGGCGTCCGGGTCTTCCTGCCGCATCGCATCCCTCGGTGTTCTCGTCGTCCGCACCGTTCAGCGCGCACCGGGCGGGTCGTGCCGGGGGCCACCGTAGCGATCCGGGTCCGGGGCCGGGCCCGCAGGGCGCCGACCGCGGCCGTGCGGGATCATGCGGGCGTGACGGATACCGGAACGCGGCGGTTGACCGCATGGGTGCACGGTGAGGTCCAGGGCGTCGGATTCCGCTGGTGGACGCGGTCCCGCGCGCTCGAACTGGGTCTCGTCGGCAGCGCCACCAATCTGCCGGGGCGGCGGGTCGAGGTGGTCGCCGAAGGTCCGGCGCAGGCGTGCGAATCGCTCCTGGTGGCGCTGCGCTCGGCGGACGCGCCGGGATCGGTGGAGCACGTCGCCGAGCAGTGGTCGGACCCCAGGGGCGGGCTCGACGGCTTCGTCGAACGCTGAGCGCCCGGGCGGTCACCGGGGCGCCGATGGCGGGCACCCGCGGACGCACGGACGGTTCTGCGGCAACTCCGACGTCGTCGCAGGTAGAGTCGGCCGGACGTGGCAGGAACCGGGCGATCCGGTGCGCCGAGCGGTAACGGGAAGGTCGACGCCGTGCACCTCAAGAGCTTGACGCTCAAGGGATTCAAGTCCTTCGCCTCGGCCACCACGCTGCGCTTCGAACCCGGCATCACCTGCGTCGTCGGGCCCAACGGCTCGGGCAAGTCGAACGTGCTCGACGCGCTCACCTGGGTGATGGGCGAGCAGGGCGCCAAAGCGCTGCGCGGCGGCAAGATGGAGGACGTCATCTTCGCGGGCACCGCGGGCCGGGCGCCGCTGGGCCGCGCCGAGGTGACGCTGACCATCGACAACGGCGACGGCGCGCTGCCGATCGACTACACCGAGGTCTCGATCACCCGGCGGATGTTCCGCGACGGCGCCAGCGAGTACGAGATCAACGGCAACTCCTGCCGCCTGATGGACGTGCAGGAACTCCTCTCCGACTCCGGCATCGGCCGGGAGATGCACGTGATCGTCGGGCAGGGCCAGCTCGCCACCATCCTGCAGGCCAAGCCCGAGGAGCACCGGCGGCTGATCGAGGAGGCCGCCGGGGTGCTCAAGCACCGCAAGCGCAAGGAGAAGGCGCTGCGGAAGCTCGACGCGATGCAGGCCAACCTCACCCGGCTGACCGACCTCACCGGCGAGTTGCGCCGCCAGCTCAAGCCGCTGGGCAAGCAGGCCGAGATCGCACGCAAGGCGCAGACCGTGCAGGCCGACCTCCGGGACGCGCGGCTGCGGTTGATCGCCGACGACCTGGTCACCGCCCGCGCCGAGCTGGCCCGCGACGAGGCCGACCAGGAGACCGCCCGGGTCAAGCGCGCCGAGGTGGAGCGGGCGCTGCAGTTCGCCCAGTCGGAGGAGAAGACCCTCGAGGAGAAGGTCGCCGCCGACGCGCCCCGGTTGGAGAAGGCCCAGGAGACCTGGTACCGCCTCTCCGCGCTGGAGGAGCGGCTGGGCGGCACGCACCGGCTCGCCGCCGAACGGCACCGGCACCTCACCGCCCAGGCCGAGGAGCACCGGCCGGGCCGCGATCCCGAGGAGCTCGACGCCGAGGCCGAGGAGGCCGCCGAGCAGGAGGTCGAGCTGCGCGAGGCGATGGAGGAGGCCCGCGACGCGCTCACCGAGGTCGTCGAGCGCCGCTCCGAGCTGGAGGCGGCGCTGAAGGAGGCCGAGCAGGCCCACCTCGCGGCGGTGCGCGCCATCGCCGATCGCCGGGAGGGCGTGGCCCGGCTGTCCGGCCAGGTGGAGTCGATGCGCGGCAAGGCGGAGTCGGCCGAGGAGGAGCGGGAGCGGCTCTCCGGCGAGCTGGAGGAAGCCGCCGCGCGCGCCGAGGAGGCCGAGCGGCGGCACGCCGACGCTGAGGAGGAGGGCGGCGGGCAGGACGCCGACGACGCCGGTCTCCAGGAACGCCGGGAATCCGCCGCCGAGGCGCGGGACGCGGCGCGGGCCCGGGTCGAGGAGCTGGTCAAAGCCGAACGCGCCGCCGAGCGCGACATCGCGTCGTGGAAGGCGCGGGTCGAGGCGCTGGCGATGGGCCTGCAGCGCAAGGACGGCGCCGGGACGCTGCTGGCGGCCGAGCTGCCCGGCGTGCTCGGGACGGTGGCCGGGTTGGTCACCGTGGAACCGGGCGCCGAGGTGGCGCTGGCCGCGGCCTTGGGCGCGGTGGCCGACGCGGTCGCGGTGCGGGGGGTGGCCGACGCGGTGAGCGCGCTGGAGCTGCTCAAGACCGACGAGGCGGGGCAGTCCGGGCTGCTGGTCGGCGGCGCGGAGTCCCCGGACCGCTCGGGGTGGCCGCCGGAAGCGGCGCGCTGGGCGGTGGACCTGGTGCAGGCCCCCGACGAGCTGCGGCCGGCGCTGACCCGCGCGCTGGAGCGCGTCGCGGTGGTCGACTCGCTCGACGAGGCGCGGCCCCTCGTCGAGGCCGATCCGGCGGTGCGCGCGGTGACCGCGCAGGGCGACGTGCTCGGCGTGCACTGGGCCAGCGGCGGTTCGGCGGACCGGCAGAGCGTCATCGAGGTGCGCGCCGCCGTCGACGAGGCCGAGGCCGAGCTGGCCGCCGCGCAGCGCAGGCTGGACCAGCATTCGGCGGCGCTGGAAGGCGCCCGCGCCGAGGAGGAAGCGCGGCGCGGCGAGGTCCGCGCGGTCCAGGAGGAGATCAACGAGGCGAAGGTGCGGCGGGCGCGCAGCACCGAGCGGGTGTCCAGCCTGGCCGGGGCGGCCCGTTCCGCTTCGGCGGAGGTCGACCGGCTGCGCCAGCAGAGCGTGCGGGCCGAGCAGACCCGCACCGACGCGCTGGCCAAGCTGGAGGAGCTGCAGGCGCGGCTGGACGCGGTGCAGCGGGAGCAGGACGACGCCGCCGAACCCGACACCGACGAGCGCGACCGGCTCAACACCGAGCTGGTGACCGTCCGGCAGCAGGAGATGGACGCGCGGCTGGGGCTGCGCACCGCCGAGGAGCGGGCCCGCGCGGTGCAGGGCCGCGCCGACCAGTTGCGCCGCGCCGCCCGGCACGAGCGCGAGGCCCGGGCCCGCGCCGAAGCCGCCCGCCGGGCCAAGGAGCGCGCCGCGCGGGTGACGCAGGCGGTGGTCGAGGGCTGCCGGACCGCGCTGGACCGGATCGCGGTCTCGCTGCGCACCGCCACCGAGGAGCGCGACCTCGCCCAAGCCCAGCAGCGCGAGCACGACCAGTCCCTCGGCGTGGTGCGGGCGCGGGTCCGCGAGCTCAGCGGCGAGCTGGAGAAGCTCACCGACGCGGTGCACCGCGACGAGGTGGTCCGCGCCGAGCAGCGGCTGCGCATCGAGCAGCTGGAGTCCAAGATCATCGAGGACTTCGGGATCGGGCTCGACGACCTCGTCGACGAGTACGGTCCCACGGTGCCGATCCCGCCCAGCGCCGCCGAACTCGCCGAGTACGAGGCGGCCCGGGAGCGCGGCGAGGAGGTCAGCGCGCCGCCGCCGGTGCCCTACGACCGCGCCGCCCAGGAGCGGCGGGCCAAGCGCGCGGAGAAGGACCTGTCCCTGCTGGGCAAGGTGAACCCGCTGGCGCTGGAGGAGTTCGCCGCGCTGGAGGAGCGCTACAAGTTCCTGTCCACCCAGCTCGAGGACCTCAAGGCCACCCGCCGCGACCTGCTCAGCGTGGTCAAGGAGGTCGACGAGAAGATCCTCGAGGTCTTCACCGCCGCCTTCCACGACGTCGCCGCCGAGTTCGAGAAGGTCTTCACCGTGCTGTTCCCCGGCGGGGACGGGCGGCTGGTGCTCACCGACCCCGAGGACATGCTCACCACCGGCGTCGAGGTGGAGGCCCGCCCGCCGGGCAAGAAGGTCAAGCGGCTGTCCCTGCTGTCCGGCGGCGAGAAGTCGCTGACCGCGGTGGCCATGCTGGTGGCGATCTTCCGCGCCCGGCCCTCGCCGTTCTACGTGCTCGACGAGGTGGAGGCGGCGCTGGACGACACCAACCTGCGGCGGCTGATCACGCTGCTCGACCAGCTCCGGACGACCTCGCAGCTGCTCATCATCACCCACCAGAAACCGACCATGGAGATCGCCGACGCGCTCTACGGCGTGACCATGCGCGGCGACGGGATCACCCAGGTGATCTCGCAGCGCCTGAGCGGCCAGCCGACCGCGCCGCAGGAGGAGCTCCCCGAGGCGCCGGCCGAGGGATGACCCTCACCAGGAGCAGGCGGCGTGGGCGACCGCGGTGACCACGAGCGCGGCCACCGCGAGCCCGCCGCAGACCACCGGCCAGCGCGGCGGTGCCGGGCGGGGCCGGGGCGCGGTCGCGGCGGGATGCGGCGCGGTGCGGCCCTGGTGCGCGGCGCCGGGTGCTCCACCTCCGCCCGGCAGGCCGCGCACCCGGCGACGTGGGTGTGCAGCAGCACCCATTCGACGCCGTCGACCTCGCCCGTCGAGTAGGGCGCCAACCTGCGCTGGATCGCCGCGTGTTCCGTGCCGCGCACCGTCTCCCGCTTCCGTCCGCCGTGTCCGTCGCGTTCTCCATCGACTTCGCCGGACCGGCGCTGAAGGCCCGGGACCGGGAAGTAGGGTGGGCGCCGGTGTCGACGCCAGGAGGCTGCTCATGACCCACCCCTACGGCCAGCCGCCGGGGAACCACCCGCCGCAGCAGGGCCAGCCGATGCCGCCGCCGGGTGGTTACGCGCCGCCGTCGGGCGGGTTCCCGTCCGCGCCCCAGGGGACGCCGCAACCCGGCATGCCGCCGCAGCCCGGCATGCAGCCGCCGGGCATGCAGCCGCAACCGGGGATGCAGCCACCGGGGATGCCACCGCAGCCGATGCCCGCCGGTCCGCAGCTCCCGCCGCCCCCGCCGGGGATGGGCCGCGTGGTGCTGGACTGCTCGTACTTCCCGCTGGCGTTCATCCTCGCGCTGTTCAAGCCGACCATCACGATCAACGGCCAGCCCGGCCCGCCGGGGGTCTGGGGCAAGCTGCCGATCGACCTCCCGCCCGGCCAGCACCACATCCAGGTGCACACGCCGTACCTGTGGGCCTTCGGGCACGCCGTCGCCGTGGTGCCGGTCGCCGCCGGTCAGCAGGTCGACGTCTACTACAAGCCACCGGCGATCGCCTTCGGCGCCGGTGCGATCGGCCCCGTCCCGCAGGAGACCCCGCAGCTCGGCCTCACCCTGGGCATCATGGGCGGGATCTTCGTGCTGTGCCTCCTCCTGGGCCTGCTGCCGATGCTGATGCTGTAACCCGCGCGCACCCGAACCCGCGCGCACCCGAACCCGCGCGCACCCGTTCGTGAACTGAGTGAGGGGCACCCTCGTCCAAGTAAGGGGTCCATTCAGAATGCGGCGGAGCCGCATGCGGTGAGGCACGCAGCGTGCACCGCGGCGGGTTCTCAGCGGTCTTCTCGCGAGGACAGCCGTGACGCCGTGTACGTGTTTGGTACATCAGGAGCGGATCCCGGAGCGAGAAGACCGCTGAGGTTCCGCTACCCGCACCGCCACGCAGGCCGTTCTGAAAGCGGTCCTAACCGGGACAAGGGTGCCCCTCACTCACAACCCTTCCGGGTGGGTGGGCCCGGGTGGTGGCGCGGGTGCTCAGGTGGTCTCGGCGGGTTCCGGGCGGTCGCCCCGATCGCGGTGGCGCAGCGACAGCAGGCCGCCGACCAGCAGCGTCACGATCACCCCGAGCGGGGTGTACCAGGGGTAGGCGAGCGGGGCGGAACCGCCGTCGCCGTCCGGGAAGCGCACCGCGAGGATCACCACCGCCATCACCGCGACGGTGGCTGCGAAGGCGATCACCGCGTCGGCCTGCCGGGCGCGCCGGACGAACAGCCCCAGGAAGAACGCGCCGAGCAGCGCCCCGTAGGTGTAGCCGGTGATGCCCAGGCCGAGCTCGATGACCGGGTTGTCGGTGCCGGTGAACATCGAGGCGAAGACGAACAGCACCGCACCCCACACCAGCACCCAGAGCTTCGCCTGCCGCAGCACGGCCGCGTCGTCCAGCGGACGCTTGGCGAAGCGCCGGGTGATGTCGGTGACCGTGGAGGTGGCCAGCGAGTTCAGCGAGGAGCTCATCGCGGCGGCCAGGATGCCCGCGATGAGCAGCCCGGAGATCCCCGGCGGCATCTGGGTCACGATGAACGTCGGGAACAGGTCGTCGTCGGTGGCCATCCCCATGGCCTCCGGGGCGACGCCATCGTAGAGCACCCACAGCATCGCGCCGATCAGCAGGAACAGTCCGAACTGGAGGAACACCAGCACGCCGCTGCCGATCAGCGCGGTCCGCGCCGCGCCCAGCGTCCGGGTCGCCAGCAGCCGTTGCACGATGAGCTGGTCGGCGCCGTGCGAGGCCATCGACAGCATCGCCCCGCCGATGACCGCGGTGACGAACGAGTACGGCGAGGTGAGCACCGAGGCGCCGAAGTCGAGGAACTGGAACTTGCCCGCCGCCAGCGCCGTGCCGAACCAGTCGTCCGGCAGCATCCCGGCCAGCACCACCACCGCGATGATCCCGCCGACCACGTAGAGCACCATCTGCAGCGCGTCCACCCACACCACCGCGCGGGTGCCGCCGACGTAGGTGTAGAGCACCGTCACGGCCGTGATGACCAGCAGGATCTGCCAGAACGCCACGTCGATCCCGGCGACCGACAGCATCACCTTCACCGGGATGGCGGTGGCGAACAGCCGCACCCCGTCGGCGAGCAGCCGGGTGACCAGGAACGTCGCCGAGGCGGTGGCCTGCAACCCGGAGCCGAACCGCTGCCCGAGGTAGGCGTAGGCGGTGACCAGCTCGCCGCCGTAGTAGCGGGGCAGCAGCAGGAACGCCACCACGATCCGGCCGAGCAGGTAGCCGATCGCGAGCTGCAGGAAGGTGAAGGAGCCGAGGTAGGCCACCGTCGGCGTGCTGATCACCGTCAGCGTGGAGGTCTCGGTGGCCACCACCGCGAAGCACACCGTCCACGACGGCAGGTTGCGGTCGCTGACGAAGAAGTCCTTCGCCGTGCGCTGCCTGCCCGCCAGCAGCATGCCCAGCACCGGGACCAGCAGCAGGTATCCGACGATGATCACGACGTCCACTGGGTGCACGGGACCTCCTTGGTCGGGCGCGGGATGCGCAGGCGCCGCGGCCGCCGGTCGGCGGGCGCGGGCAGCCGCAGCGGCCCGGCGCCGGGGGTGAGGGCGCCGAGCAGCCGGGGTCCGGTGGCACCGGTGGCGTCCGGGTAGGTGCCCGGGAGGCCGTGCCAGGTGAGGAAGCCGAGCAGCGCGGTGAGCAGGGCTTCCTTGCTCCCCGCGGGGAGGCCGAGTTCGTCGCTGAGCCGCAGCGGCACCGGCATCCGCCGCCGCAGCGCGGCCAGCAGCACGGGGTTGCGGACGCCGCCGCCGGAGACCACCGCGGAGCGCACCCGCTCGGCGCGGCAGGCGTCGGCGATGGTGGCGGCGGTGAGCTCGGTGAGGGTGGCCAGCAGGTCGGGGCCCTCGACGGGCGGCACGGCGGCCAGCGCGCGGGTCAGGTGCTCGCGGCCGAACAGCTCCTTGCCGGTGGACTTCGGCGGCGGGCGCCGGTAGTGCGGTTCGTCGAGCAGCACGGCGAGCAGGTCCGGCCGCACCGCGCCGCGCGCGGCCAGGGCGCCGTCGACGTCGGCCCGGGCACCGCTGACCATCCCGGCGGCCAGGTCCAGCAGCGCGTTGCCCGGTCCGGTGTCGTAGGCGCGCGGCCGGTCGCCGCCGACCACCGTGAGGTTGGCGATCCCGCCGATGTTCAGCGCGGCGACCGGGCCCGGCTCGTCGGCCAGCCACAGCGCGTCGAGCACCGCGGCCAGCGGCGCGCCGTGTCCCCCGGCGGCGACGTCGCGGACCCGCAGGTCGGCGAGCACCGGCAGTCCGGTGGCCTCGGCGATCCACGCGGGCTGCCCGAGCTGGAGGGTGCCGCGCACCGCGCCGCCCTCGACCCAGTGGTGCACCGTCTGCCCGAGCGAGGCGACCAGGTCGGCCCGTCCGCCCGCCAGCTCCACCCCGCGGCGGGCGGCGTCGGCGAAGGCCTGGCCGATCTCGGTGTCCAGCCGGCACAGCTCGGCGGCGCCGCAGGGCCCGGACAGCGCGCGCAGCAGCCGTTCGCGCAGCTCAGCCGGGTACGGGAGCTCGGTGTCGCCCAGCGGCCGGAGTTCGACGGCGTCGCCGTCGAGCCGCAGGTCCGCCGCGGCGACGTCGATGCCGTCCATCGACGTGCCGGACAGGATCCCGAGGACCCGACACGACTCCACTTCTGTGGTGTAGTCCACATCCCGGGTGAATGGCAAGCGTCCGCCGGGGCGGGATGGTGAATCGATCACCGCGCGGGGGAACCGGCCGGGGCGCGTTCCGGCGACGCGCCGCACGGGTGCGAGGATGGCGCGGTGACCACCTCCAACGTGATTCTGATCGTCGTCGTGGCGCTGGTGGTGCTGGCGATCGCCGTCGTCGCCGGCATCGCGCTGCGTCGCAAGCGCCGGATCAGCCTGGGCGAACAGGACGAGACCGCGGGCGGTTCGGAGGCCGTCAAGGACGGCGGCTACCGGGCGGGCGGTGGCATCAGCCTGTCCAGCGGTGGGGCCGGTACCGCCGCACCGGAGCACCCCGCGGGGGACCGCACCGAGGTGGAGGGCCAGCCCGGGATCGGGGACGACGCGGCCGTGCCGCGCGACAGCGCGCGGCGCGACATCGTCGACGTGCCGCTGCCGGACCAGGGCACCGCCGAAGCCCCGCCGTCGGCCACCGCGCCGGAAGCGCCGGCCGAACCCGAGGCGCCGGCCGAACCCGAGACGCCGGAGCCCCGCGCACCGGAGCGGCCCGCGGAACCCGAGGCGCCCGCCGAACCGAAGGCACCCGCCGAGCCGGAAGCACCGGCGCGCCCGGAGGTCCCGGCCGCGCCGACCGCCCCGCCGCAGGAGCGGGTCGAGCCGGTGCCGGAGCCCGAACCGGCGGTCGCCGAGGAGATCGAGGAGATCGAGCCGACCACCGGGCGGCTGGAGCGGCTGCGCGGCAGGCTGTCGCGCTCCCGCTCGTCGCTGGGGCAGGGCCTGCTCGGCCTGCTCGGTGCGGGCGACCTCGACGAGGACTCCTGGGAGGAGGTCGAGGACACCCTCCTGCTCGCCGACCTCGGCGCGGCGACGACCGCCGAGGTGATCGAACGGCTGCGCGGCGAGCTGGCCTCCCGCGCGGTGCGCACGCCCGAGCAGGCGCGCGCGCTGCTGCACGAGGTGCTGGTCGACGCGCTGGGCCCGGACATGCCGCGCTCGGTGCAGGCGCTGCCGCACGGCGACCCCGCCGAGGGCGGGAAACCGGCCGTGGTGCTGGTGGTGGGCGTCAACGGCACCGGCAAGACCACGACCACCGGCAAGCTGGCCCGGGTGCTGGTCGCCGATGGCCGGAAGGTGCTGCTCGGCGCCGCGGACACCTTCCGCGCCGCCGCCGTGGAGCAGCTCGCGACCTGGGGCGGCCGGGTCGGCGCCGAGGTCGTCAAGGGCAAGGAGGGCGCCGATCCGGCGAGCGTGGCCTTCGAGTCGGTCAGCCGGGGTTCGGACACCGCGGTGGACGCCGTGCTGGTCGACACCGCGGGGCGGCTGCACACCAAGACCGGTCTGATGGACGAGCTGGGCAAGGTCAAGCGCGTCGTCGAGAAGAAGGCCCAGGTCGACGAGGTGCTGCTGGTGCTGGACGCGACCACCGGCCAGAACGGGCTCACCCAGGCCCGGGTGTTCTCCGACGTCGTCGACGTCACCGGCATCGTGCTGACCAAGCTCGACGGCACGGCCAAGGGCGGCATCGTCTTCCAGGTGCAGCGCGAGCTCGGCGTCCCGGTCAAGCTGGTCGGGCTCGGCGAGGGCCCGGACGACCTGGCGCCCTTCGAACCGCACGCCTTCGTCGACGCCCTCCTGCGCTGAGGCGAACCTGGTGAGGGGCACCTTCATCCGGCACAGTCGGATGAAGGTGCCCCTCACTCGGTTCCGTCGGGGGAGGTTGTCCGGGCGGTGCGCGCTGCTTAGGGTCTGCTGCGGCCCGCCGGGCCGGGAGGAGGCGCCGTGAGCACCGGAGTCCGGGGCACCGCGAGCACGACCGCCGTCGCCACGATCGTGCTGATCGTGCTGACGGCGTTGGCGCTGCGCACGCCGTTCACCGCCGTCGCGCCGCTGCTGGAGGGCATCCAGCGCGACCTCGGGGTGTCCACCACCTTCGGCGGGGTGCTCACCACGCTGCCGGTGGTGTGCCTCGGCGTGTTCGCCTTCGTCGCGCCCCGGTTGCGGCAGCGCTTCGGCGACGAGCGGGTGCTGCTGGGCTGCTTGGTGGTGCTGCTCGTCGGCAACTCGGTCCGCGCGCTCGGCCCGGCGTGGGCGCTGCTGGCGGGCACGGTCGTCGTCGGCGCGGGCATCGCGGTCGCCAACGTGGCGGTGCCCGGTTTGATCAAGCGGGACTTCGCGGAGCGGGTGCCGGTGCTCACCGCGGTGCACACGGTGTGCATGACGCTGGGCGGCGCGCTGGCGGCGAGCCTGGTGGTGCCGGTGGGACGCGCCCTGGACTCGGCCTGGCGGCTCCCGCTGGGCCTGGTCGCGGTGCCGGTGCTGGTGGCGCTGCTGATCGGCGCTGCGGTGCTGCGCGGTCGGCCGCGCGCCGCCGCGGCACCGCCGACCGGCTCCGCGGTGCTGTGGCGGGTGCCGCTGGCCTGGCAGGTCACCGCGTTCATGGGCACCCAGTCGTCGATGGCCTACGTGGTGTTCGGCTGGCTGCCGACGATGGTGCAGGCGCGCGGGCTGAGCCCGGCGGCGGCCGGGTTCGCGCTGGGCGTGCAGGCCGCGGTGCAGGCGGTCGGTTCGCTCGCGGTGCCGCTGCTGTGCCGCCGGTTCCGCGACCAGCGGGGGATCGCGGTGGCGCTGGCCGCCCTGATCGCGCTCGGCTTCGCCGGTGTGCTGCTGGCCCCGGCGCCCGGCGGGGTGTGGACGGCGGTGGTGCTGCTCGGGGTGGCCCAGGGCGCGGCCTTCGGCCTCGCGGTGACGCTGTTCGGACTGCGCTCGCCGGACAGCACCACCACGGCCGCGCTGTCCGGGATGGCGCAGGGCGCCGGGTACCTGCTCGCGGCGGCGGGTCCGCTGCTCATCGGCCTGCTGCGCGACCTCACCGGCGGGTGGACGGCTCCGCTGGTGCTGCTGCTGGGGATCTGCGCCGCGATGGCCGTCGCCGGGCTGCTGGCCGGACGCCCGCTCCAGCTCGACCGGTCGGCCCGCGACGCGGGTGCCGAGCCGTAACACGACGCGCGGCTGCGTTCACCACGCCGAAACAGCGGATCGCACCGGCGGAAACAGGCGCCGCCCACACTCCGGCGCAACGAGGTCCGCACGGGGGAGGCAAGGTGAATTCAGGCGACACGGCATGGGTGCTCACGAGCGCGGCGCTGGTGCTGCTCATGACGCCCGGACTGGCGTTCTTCTACGGGGGCATGGTGCGCGCCCGAGGCGTGCTGAACATGCTCATGATGAGCTTGGGCAGCATCGGGGTGGTCGGCGTGCTCTGGGTGCTGTTCGGCTACTCGGCGGCGTTCGGCACCGATCTCGGCGGGCTCGGCCTGCTGGGCAACCCGGCCGAGTTCTTCGGCATGAGCGGGCTCCTGGGGCCCGACCGGCTCTCGGACGGCATCCCGACGATCGCGTTCGCCGGTTTCCAGGCGATGTTCGCGATCCTGACCGTGGCGCTGATCTCCGGCGCCATCGCCGACCGGGCGCGCTTCGGCCCGTGGCTGCTGTTCGCCGGGCTGTGGGCGGTGGTCGTCTACTTCCCGGTCGCGCACTGGGTCTTCGCGTTCGACTCGACCGACGAGGCGGGCAACGTCACCGCGGTCGGCGGCTGGATCGCCAACCGGCTGGCCGCGATCGACTTCGCCGGCGGGACCGCGGTGCACATCAACGCCGGAGCCGCCGCGCTGGCCCTGGCCCTGGTGCTGGGACGGCGTTCGAGCTGGCCGAAGGACCCGGGCAAGCCGCACAACCTGCCGCTGGTGGTGCTCGGCGCCGGGCTGCTGTGGTTCGGCTGGTTCGGCTTCAACGGCGGTTCGGCGCTGGCCGCGGACGCCACGGCCGCCGTCGTGCTGGTCAACACCCTGGTGGCGACGAGCGCCGCGATGCTCGGCTGGCTGCTCGTCGAGCGGTTCCGGGACGGGCACGCGACCACCCTGGGCGCGGTGTCGGGCATCGTGGCCGGCCTGGTCGCGATCACCCCGGCCTGCTCGTCGGTGACGCCGCTGGGCGCCATCGCGATCGGCGCGATCACCGGTGCGGTGTGCGCGCTGGCGGTGAGCCTCAAGTTCCGGTTCCGCTACGACGACTCGCTGGACGTCGTCGGCGTCCACCTGGTCGGCGGTCTGGTCGGCACCCTGCTCGTCGGGTTCTTCGCCTCGTCGTCGGCCCCGGCGGGCGTCGACGGGCTGTTCTACGGCGGTGGGCTCGACCAGTTGTGGCGGCAGGCGGTCGGTGCGATCGCCGTGCTGGTCTACTCCTTCGCGCTGAGCCTGCTGCTGGCGCTGCTGGTCAAGGCCGTCGTCGGGTTCCGGGCCACCGAGGAGGCCGAGTCGATCGGCATCGACGAGACCGAGCACGCCGAGTCCGCCTACCACCTCGCCGGTGGTGGCCGCGGCACCGCGACGACCGACGAGGCGCAGCGCAGGCTGGAGGGCAGCCGGGCATGAAGCTGGTGACGGCGATCGTTCAACCATCCACGGTGGACGATCTGAAGGAAGCGCTGGGCGCGCTCGGCGTGCTGGGCATGACGATCAGCCAGGCCCAGGGGTACGGCAGGCAGAAGGGCCACCGCGAGGTGTACCGGGGCGCGCGGTACGCGGTGGACTTCATCGAGAAGCTGCGGGTCGAGGTGCTCGTCGACGACGCCGCCGCCGACGAGGTGGTGGACGGCATCGTCCGCGCCGTCCGCACCGGCAAGGTCGGCGACGGCAAGGTCTGGGTCACCCCCGTCGAGTCGGTGACCCGGGTCCGCACCGGGGAGACCGGGGTGGCGGCGATCTGAGAGCTCGTGCGGCGAACTCGCCGGGGTGGGGCGCGGACCGGGCGGTTCGCGCCCCACCGGTGCGTTTCGGCCCTCCCGCCGGAATTGCGTAGCACTACGCAGGCCCACTCAGGTGTCCTCACGGTCTCGCCGCGCCTCCGGAGACGGCAGACTTCTCCTCGCGACGCGGTGGTCAGGGGGAAACACCGGTGCAGGGGGAAACCCCGCCCGTTCTGGGGTCGGGCGGGGGTGCGCCGGGGCCACCGCATCGCACGGGGGACCGAGGAGGGGGGAGGTGCTCCGCCGGGCACCTGGGAGGTGGCTCGTCCGAGGACGGGCCACCTCTTTGGCCCGCGCGGTGCCGTGGCGCACAGCCCGGACGATCAAGATCGTCCGTCGCGTAATCTGGCCGGGTCGTGGTCACATCGGACAAGCCCCCCAGTGGTCGGCCGCCCTCGTTGCGCGTGGACCGTCGTTCGCTCGTGGTGCTCGCGGGGTTGCCCGGGGCGGGCAAGAGCACCGCGCTCCGCAAGCTGGGCGGTGACGTCTCCCGCGTGGTCGTGCTCGACTCCGAGCAGGTCCGGGCGGTGCTGCGGGTGCGGCTGCCGGATTCGCTGGAGTACCGCTACTACCGGCCGCTGGTGCACCTGCTGCACCGCGCCCGCATCCTCTGGTACTGCGTCGCGGCCCGGGATCCGGTGCTGGCGCACGAGCCCGCCACCCGCGCCTCCACCCGGCTGATGCTGCTGCTGTTCGCCGCGCTCAGCGGGCGGCGCGCGGTGCTGCTGTGGTTGCACGCCGACGCGGGCGAGGCGCTGGCCGGGCAGCGGGCCCGGGGCAGGCTGATCCGCTCCCGCTCGTTCCGGCGGCACATCGCCCGGGCCGGCCGGATGCACGTGCGGCTGGTCGGCGGCGCGGTCCCGGCCGGATGGTCGGCGGTCGCGGTGCTCACCCGCCGGCAGGTGTCGGACGGGCTGCGCCTGGAGGTGCGCGGGTGATGTGCGTCCCGTTGTCCGGGTCGGCTCGCGGGTGGTGGATCGCCGTCGGCTAGGCTGGACCGGCATCGCGGACGTTCCGCGGTGCCAGGCTGAGATCATCGAGCTGCGAGTGACTGGCAACGGGTGTGCGTCCAGGTGAGCGCGGTTCGACCAAGCGCAAGCGGCGCCTGCCCCACGGTTTGTTCTGCCGACCAACTCGACTGCCGCCGACCACCCGGGCCCCGGGCGAGGCAGTGCTGGGCCGTGACGCGTTTTCATCAGCCCCACGCCGACCCCTTGAGGAGACCCGCGTCCAGCATGTCGACCTTCGACGAACTCGCCCTCGATGCCCGCGTCCGCCAGGTGCTGAGCGAGATCGGGTACGAGACCCCGTCGCCCATCCAGGCGCAGACCATCCCGCCGCTGCTGGAGGGCCGCGACGTGCTCGGCCTCGCGCAGACCGGCACGGGCAAGACCGCCGCCTTCGCACTGCCGATCCTGTCCAACGTCGACCTCGACGCCACCAATCCGCAGGCGCTGGTGCTGGCGCCCACCCGTGAGCTGGCGATCCAGGTCTCCGAGGCGTTCGAGCGCTACTCCAAGCACCTGCCGGGCCTGAACGTGCTGCCCATCTACGGCGGCACCAGCTACACCCCGCAGCTCGCCGGGCTGCGGCGCGGCGCGCACGTCGTCGTCGGCACCCCCGGCCGGCTGATCGACCACCTCAACAAGGGCTCGCTCAAGCTCACCGACCTCAAGCACGTGGTGCTCGACGAGGCCGACGAGATGCTGCGGATGGGCTTCGTCGAGGACGTCGAGACGATCCTGCAGTCGGTGCCGGAGACCCGCCAGGTGGCGCTGTTCTCGGCGACCATGCCCGCCGCCGTGCGCAAGATCAGCCAGTCCTACCTGCACGAGCCGGTGGAGATCTCGGTCAAGACCAAGACCAGCACCGCCACCAACATCAACCAGCGGTACGTCCCGGTGCGCGGCGCGGACAAGCTCGACGCGCTGACCCGCATCCTCGAGGTAGAGCCGTACGACGCGATGATCGTGTTCGTCCGCACCAAGCAGCTCACCGAGGAGATCGCCGAGAAGCTCCAGGGCCGCGGCCTGAGCGCGGCGGCGATCAACGGCGACATCCCGCAGCCGGTGCGCGAGCGCACCATCGGGCAGCTCCGCGACGGGCGCACCGACATCCTGGTCGCCACCGACGTGGCCGCCCGCGGGCTCGACGTCGAGCGCATCTCGCACGTGCTCAACTACGACATCCCGCACGACACCGAGTCCTACGTGCACCGGGTCGGCCGCACCGGCCGCGCCGGGCGCAGCGGGGAGGCGATCCTGTTCGTCTCCCCGCGCGAGCGGCACCTGCTGCGCTCGATCGAGAAGGCGACCCGCCAGTCGATCGCCCAGATGGAGCTGCCCAGCGTGGCGGCGGTCAACGAGCGGCGGCTGGCCAAGTTCGCCCAGGGCATCACCGACGCGCTGGCCACCGGTGGCCTGGAAGTGTTCCAGGAGCTGGTGCGCGAGTACGAGCGCGAGCACGACGCCTCCGCGCTGGACATCGCCGCGGCGCTGGCCAGCATGGCGCAGGGCGACCGGCCGCTGCTGATGCAGGAGGCGCCGGTGGACCGGGAGGGGCCGAAGTTCGAGCCCGGCAGCCAGGACACCGAGACCTACCGGGTCGAGGTGGGCCGTCGCAACCGGGTGACCCCGCGCGCGCTGGTCGGGGCGCTGGCCAACGAGGGCGGCCTGGCGACCAAGCACATCGGGCACATCGACATCCGGGCCGAGCACACCCTGATCGAGCTGCCCGCGGACCTGCCCGAGGACCTGCTCACCCGGCTGCGCAAGACCCAGGTGGCCGGGCGCGGGCTGCGGATCAGCAGGGCCGACGGCGAGGTCATCACCCGCCGTCCGCGCAGGCAGGGCGGTCCCCGGGACGCCAAGCCCAAGACGCACCGCAAGGGCCAGCGCTCGCCGCAGTCGGGCGCGCGCGTCGGCTCCGGCAAGCGGCGCGGCGACTACTCGATGAACTGATCGTCGTCGACGCGGGGTTGCGCCATTCCGGTGCGGCGCGACCCCGCGTCCTCGACCGGGTGCGCGGGTGGCCGGTTACCCTCGCATAGGTACTCAGGTACACCTCTCGACTCTGGAGCCCGTGTGTTCGACACCCTCTCCGACCGGCTCACGTCGGTCCTGACGAATCTGCGCGGCAAGGGGCGGCTCTCCGACGCCGACATCGACGCGACCGCGCGCGAGATCCGCATCGCCCTGCTGGAAGCCGACGTGGCCCTGCCAGTGGTGCGCAGCTTCATCCAGGGTGTCAAGGAGCGGGCCAAGGGCGCCGAGGTCTCGCAGGCACTCAACCCCGCCCAGCAGGTCATCAAGATCGTCAACGAGGAGCTCGTCGGCATCCTCGGCGGCGAGACGCGGCGGCTCGACCTGGCCAAGACCCCGCCCACCGTCATCATGCTCGCCGGTCTGCAGGGCTCCGGGAAGACCACGCTGGCGGGCAAGCTGGCCAAGTACCTGGCCGGCCAGGGGCACACCCCGCTGCTGGTGGCCTGCGACCTCCAGCGGCCGAACGCGGTGAACCAGCTCCAGGTGGTCGGCGAGCGCGCCGAGGTGCCGGTGTTCGCGCCGGAACCGGGCAACGGCGTGGGCGACCCGGTGGAGGTGTCCCGCCGCAGCATCGAGGAGGCTCGCCGCAGCCAGCACGACATGGTCATCGTCGACACCGCCGGACGGCTGGGCATCGACGAGGAGATGATGCGGCAGGCCGCCGACATCCGGGAGGCGGTCAAGCCCGACGAGGTGCTGTTCGTGCTCGACGCGATGGTCGGGCAGGACGCGGTGAACACCGCCGAGGCGTTCCGCGACGGCGTCGGCTTCACCGGTGTGGTGCTCACCAAGCTCGACGGCGACGCCCGCGGTGGTGCCGCGCTGTCGGTGCGCGAGGTGACTGGTCAGCCGATCATGTTCGCCTCCAACGGCGAGAAGCTGGAGGACTTCGACGTCTTCCACCCGGACCGGATGGCCAGCCGGATCCTGGGCATGGGCGACATGCTCACCCTGATCGAGCAGGCCGAGCAGGCCTTCGACGCCGACCAGGCCGAGCAGGCCGCCGCCAAGCTGGGCAGCGGGCAGCTCACCCTGGAGGACTTCCTGGAGCAGATGCAGGCGGTCCGGCGGATGGGCCCGCTGCAGAACCTGCTCGGGATGCTGCCCGGCGCGGGCCAGATGAAGGACCAGCTCGCCAACTTCGACGAGAAGCAGCTCGACCGGGTCCAGGCCATCATCCGGGGCATGACGCCCGCCGAGCGGGCCGACCCGAAGATCATCAACGCTTCCCGCAGGCAGCGCATCGCGCGCGGCTCCGGGGTGACCGTCAGCGACATCAACGACCTGGTCAGCCGGTTCTTCGAAGCCCGCAAGATGATGCAGCAGATGGCCGGGCAGTTCGGCGGCTTCGGCGGCGGTGGCGGCGGCAAGTCCAAGAAGGGCAAGAAGGGGAAGAAGGGCAAGAAGGGCAAGGGCCCGACGCCCCCGAAGGGCGTGCGCGGCGGGATGCCCGGCGGCTTCCCCGGCCTGCCCCCGGGGTCGATGCCCGGCGCCGGCGCCGGGCCCGACATGTCGAAGCTGGAAGGCGGCATGAACGAGCTGCCGCCCGGGTTCGACCCGTCCAAGCTCAACTTCGGCAAGAAGAAGTGACCTCGCTGCACCTGCGCGGTGCGGTGCTCCCCGGCGGCGAGCGCCGCGACCTGTGGATCCGGGACGGCCTGCTCAGCACCGAGCCGGTGCCGGGCGCCCGCACCGTGTTCGACGGCGGGTACGTGCTGCCCGGCCTGGTCGACGCGCACTGCCACGTCGGCATCGGCGCCGACGGGCCGACCGGGCTGGAGGAGGCCGCCGAGCAGGCGGAGACCGACCGCGACGCCGGGACGCTGCTGATCCGCGACTGCGGCGCGCCGCTGGACACCCGGCCGTTGCAGGAGCGCGCCGACCTGCCCCGGATCATCCGGGCGGGACGGCACCTCGCGCGGCCGAAGCGCTACATCCCGCGCCTGGCCGAGGATCTGGAGGACGAGTCCCAGCTCCCCGCCGCGGTGGCCGAGCAGGCCGCCGCCGGGGACGGCTGGGTCAAGCTCGTCGGCGACTGGATCGACCGCTCGGCGGGCGACCTGGCGCCGCTGTGGAGCCGCGGGGTGCTCGTCGAGGCGATCGAGGCGGCGCACCGCGCCGGCGCCCGGGTCACCGCGCACGTCTTCGGCGAGGACGCGCTGCCGGACCTGATCGAGGCGGGCATCGACTGCATCGAGCACGGCACCGGCCTCACCGACGAGACCGTCGAGCTGATGGTGCGGCACGGCACCGCGCTGGTCCCGACGCTGATCAACGTGGAGAACTTCCCCGGCTTCGCCGCCGCGGCCACGAAGTACCCCGACTACGCCGCGCACATGACCCGGCTGCACGAGCGCTGCGACCGGACGGTGGCCGCCGCGGTCGAGGCCGGCGTGCCGGTGTACGCGGGCACCGACGCGGGCGGCGGCATCGAGCACGGCAGGCTGGCCGACGAGGTGCTGGCGCTGCACCGGATCGGGATGAGCCCGGAGCAGGCGATCGGGGCGGCCTCCTGGGCGGCCCGCGAGTGGCTCGGCTGGTCCGGCCTGGACCACGGCAGCCCGGCCGACCTGGTCTGCTACGACGACGATCCGCGGCAGGACCTGCGCGCGCTGCGCCACCCCCGGCGGATCGTGCTGCGCGGCCGGGTGATCACCTGATCCGCTCGGCGGAGGCGCACCCGGCATAATCGGGCACTGTCGAGGGGAGCAGCGTGGGCGAGTCCGACGAGCAGCAGTCCAGACCGCCGGGGGTCGGCCCGGTGCCGTTCCAGCCGATGCGCCCGGTCGAGGACACCACCGGGGACCTGCACCCGAGGTACTGGGAAGCCCAGCTGGAGGCCGCCCGCCGCGGTTCGCTGGCGTGGGGCTTCGCCGCGTTCTTCCTCGGCTACGGCGGGTACTACCTGGTCGGCATGGTGATGTCGGCGTTCAGCCCGAACGAGGAGACCGGGTTCGACCCGACCGCGCCGCCGCAGACCGGACCGCTGCTGCTGCTCGCGTTCGCGCCGAACATCCTGCTCGGCTTGGTCCCCGCGGTGCTGTCCTGGTGGCGCGGGCGCGGCCTGCGCTCGGACTTCGGCATCCTGCCGCGGCGGCGGGACTGGAAGGTCGGCCTGGCCTGCGGCGGCGTGGCGCTGCTCGGGTCGCTGGTGCTGAGCCTGATCGTGATCAGCGTGTCCGGCCCGCCGCCGGAGAGCGACCTCACCCGGTTGATGCAGGGCGAGCGCACCGTGTGGCTGTTCCTGTTCGCGCTGTTCGCGTTCATCGGCGCGCCGCTGACCGAGGAGCTGCTGATGCGCGGGGCGCTGTGGGGCGCGCTGGAGCACTACAAGGTGCCGCGCTACGCGATCCTGCTGCTGACCGCGCTGATCTTCGCGTTGATCCACCAGGAGGCGTGGCGCACCCTGGTGCTGTTCTTCGGCGGTGTCGCGATGGGCGCCGCGCGGATGATCACCGGCCGGGTCTCGGCGAGCATGATCGCGCACGCGACGAACAACTTCCTCCCGGCGGTGCTGCTGTTCGCCACGGCGGGGTGACCCGGTGCGACCGGCGTCGCCGGAACGCTGGGCCATCGGCGGTAATCTGGCTGCTCCGCCGGTGTCCGCGCGACGGGCCGGCAGCCGCCGCGGGCGAACCCGGACCGGGGAGCAGGGAGGCGCACGTGAACGACCAGCCGGAGACCGCCGTCGACGCCCGCACGCACCGCTGGGGGATGGGTGCGTTCTTCGCCGCGCAGGCGGTGTTCGTGCTGGTCTCGGTGCTGCTCGCGGCCGCGCTGGGGAACTCGGGCGCCAGCGCCCTGGTGCTCATGCTGGTGCTGCCGACGATCTTCGCGGGCGCGGTGGCGGTGGTGATCACCCTGGTGCGGGGCAACGGTCCCCGGCTGGACTTCGGGTTGCAGTGGCGCTGGTCGGACGTCACCACCGGGCTGACCATCGGCGGCATCGGGATGATCAGCACGACGATCGCCACCGTCCTCTGGACCCGCTGGGGCCCGGAGGAGGCGGAGTCCACGGTCGGCGGGCTGCTCGACGAGGCGCAGTTGTCGCCCGCGCTGGCGGTGGTGATCTTCCTGCACGTGTGGCTGGTCGCGCCGCTGTGCGAGGAGATGGTCTTCCGGGGGCTGCTGTGGGGTGCGATGGAGCGCCTGCGGTGGAGCCGGCTCACCGCGTTCGTGCTGAGCACGGCGGTGTTCGCGATCAGCCACCTGGAGCCGGAGCGCACCGTGCTGCTGCTGGTCATCGCGATCCCGATCGGGGTGGCGCGGCTGGTCACCGGCAGGCTGACCGCCAGCGTGGTGGCGCACCAGGTGAACAACTTCATCCCGGCGCTCGGGTTGCTGCTGCTCTCGCTCGGCCTGCTGCCCGCGTAGCGGCCTCGGCCGGTCGTCCGGGGTCCCGGCCCATCTGGCACAATGGTCTGTCGGCTGCCGCGATCGGACCCTCTCACCGTCCGCGGCCGGTAGAACGTACGAGCGTTCCATCCGTTGTTCCCCACTCGGCGTGGATGCTCGCCCACACACGAACGAGAGTCTGAGGAGCACCACCACCCGTGGCTGTGAAGATCAAGCTGGCCCGGATCGGTAAGATCCGCGAGCCGCACTACCGCATCGTGGTCGCCGACGCCCGCACGCGCCGCAACGGCCGGGCCATCGAGACGATCGGTCAGTACCACCCCAAGGACGAGCCGAGCCGCATCATCGTGGACTCGGAGCGCGCGCAGTACTGGCTGGGCGTCGGCGCGCAGCCGACCGAGCCGGTGCGCAGCATCCTCGAGGTCACCGGTGACTGGCAGAAGTTCAAGGGCCTGCCGGGCGCCGAGGGCACGCTGAAGGTCGCGGAGCCCAAGCAGACCAAGCAGGAGCTGTTCGAGGCCGCGCTGGCCGCCGCCGAGTCGGAGCCGACCGTCGAGGCCGTCACCCCGAAGAAGAAGGGTGGCAAGAAGGCCGACGAGGCCAAGGCCGAGGAGTCGAAGTCCGAGGAAGGCCAGGCGTGACGGTCCTCGCGGACTCCCTCGAGCACCTGGTGCGGGGCATCGTCGACAACCCCGACGACGTGCGGGTGCAGCTCCTCACGACCCGCCGGGGCCGCACCCTTGAGGTTCACGTGAACCCCGACGACCTGGGCAAGGTCATCGGGCGCGGTGGGCGCACCGCCACGGCGTTGCGCACCGTGATGACCGGCATCGGTGGTCGCGGCATCCGCGTGGACGTGGTCGACACCGACCGCTGAGCCCGTTGCCGAACCGGGGCCACCGCCAACGCGCGGTGGCCCCGTTTCGCACTCGACGCCCGGTCCGGCGACCGGCGCACCGCATCGGGGCCGTCCTCGCGGAGAGCCCCCACCAGCGCAAGAAGGCGAGCATGAACCAGCAGGAAACCCTCGCGGTCGGGCGGGTGGTCAAACCCCACGGCGTGCAGGGCGAACTCGTCGTCGAGGTGCGCACCGACAGCCCCGAGCTGCGGTTCGTCCCCGGCGCGGTGCTCGGCGTGCGCCGCCGGGGCGGCGGCCGTCCCGGCGAGTCGCTCACCGTGGAGTCCACGCGCCCGCACGCGGGACGCCTGCTGCTGCGGGCCGAGGGCGTGGTCGGCCGGGAGGCCGCCGAGGACCTCCGCGGCGTGCTGCTCACCGTGGGCGTCGACGAGCTGGGGCCCACCGACGACCCCGAGGAGTTCCACGACCACCAGCTCGAAGGGCTGCGGGTGGTGGACACCGCCGGGCAGGAGCGGGGCGTGGTGCGCGAGGTGGTGCACACCCCGGCCGGCGAGCTGCTGGCGGTGCGCACCGACGGCGGCGAGGTGCTGGTGCCGTTCGTGCTGGACATCGTGCCCGAGGTCGACGTCGCCGCCGGTCGGTTGGTGGTGGACCCGCCGGAAGGGCTGTTCGACCCGAGCTGACCCGAACGGAGCACCATGCGCATCGACGTCATCACGATCTTCCCCGACTACCTCGCGCCGCTGCGCGAGGCGCTGCTGGGCAAGGCCATCGATCGCGGCCGCATCCAGGTCGACGTGCACGACCTGCGCACCTGGACCCACGACGTGCACAAGGCGGTGGACGACAGCCCGTACGGCGGTGGCCCGGGGATGGTGATGAAGCCCCAGGTCTGGGGCGAGGCGCTGGACGCCGTCTGCGGCGACGAGGCGCCCCGGCTGGTGGTGCCGACCCCGGCGGGCCGCCCGTTCACGCAGCGCGACGCGGTGCGCTGGTCCGCCGAACCCCGGCTGGTCTTCGCCTGCGGTCGCTACGAGGGCATCGACCAGCGGGTGATCGACGACGCCGCCGAGCGGATGCCGGTCGAGGAGGTCTCGCTCGGCGACTACGTGCTGGTGGGCGGCGAGGTCGCGGTGCTCACCATGGTCGAGGCGGTGGCCCGGCTGCTCCCGGGCGTGCTGGGCAACCCGCTGTCGGCGGAGCAGGACTCGTTCTCCGACGGCCTGCTGGAAGGTCCCTGCTACACCCGCCCGGAGGTGTGGCGCGGGCGGCCGGTGCCGGACGTGCTGCGCTCCGGCAACCACGCCGCGATCGACCGCTGGCGGCGCGACCGGGCGCTGGAGCGCACCTGGTACCGGCGCCCGGACCTGCTGGCCGCGCTGCCCGAGGGCACCCTGACCGCACGGGACCGGGAGCAGCTCGATACGCTCGGGGAGTCGGAGCATTCCGACGAGTCCCGCGATGCCGGAGACGTGGCGCGCTGACCCCCTGAACGGGGTCGCTGTCGGTGCGGTGAAGCGGATCTGGCACACTGGGGAGGTTGTCGCAGCCGGACGGTGCTCCGGCGCGCCAAGACGAAGTTCACCCCGTGTCAAGCGGTGCCCCACCGAGCAGGCTGGGCCATCGGCATGTGAGAACACGGGTGCCATCGACACGGATGAGGACGGACCACCGATGAACACCCTGGACGCTCTGGACGCCCAGTCGCTGCGTTCCGACATCCCGGCCTTCCGGCCTGGCGACACGCTGAAGGTCCACGTCCGCGTCATCGAGGGTTCGCGCGAGCGGACCCAGGTCTTCCAGGGCGTGGTCATCCGCCGTCAGGGCGACGGTGTCCGGGAGACCTTCACCGTGCGCAAGATTTCCTTCGGTGTCGGCGTGGAGCGCACCTTCCCGGTGCACACCCCGAACATCGCCAAGATCGAGGTCGTGACGCGCGGCGACGTGCGACGGGCGAAGCTGTACTACCTGCGCGAGCTGCGCGGCAAGAAGGCGAAGATCAAGGAGAAGCGCGAGCCCGCCTCCTCCTGATCACCGCCGCAGCGGAACCGCTGAACGGCCCGGGTGCGCGCACCCGGGCCGTTTCGCATCTCGTTATCCCGTTCGGGTGAAGGGCAGCCGGCCTGCGGAGGCGTTGACCACGCCATCGGCCGCCCCCGGCGCGGGGGCGGCGGGAAAACACCACGTCAGCGCGCGGGGGCGGTCGCGGTCGCAGCTCGGGGCAGCGCGCGGGAGCCCGCCCGGGTTGAAGTAGCCTGGCCGGGTGGCCGACGTCATGCGCTCCACCGGACCAGAGGACGACCCCCAGGACGGGGAGCACCGCGACCGTGCCTCCGCCTCGTCGGAGGAGCGTGCCCGAACCGGCGAACCGCGGAGCGAGAAGAAGAGCAAGGGCAAGAAGAAGGGCTCGTTCTGGCGCGAGCTGCCGATCCTGATCGTCACCGCGCTGGTGCTGACGGTCCTGATCCAGGCGTTCGTGGCGCGGGTCTACGTCATTCCGTCGCAGTCGATGGAGCAGACCTTGCACGGTTGCCCCGGCTGCAACAACGACCGGGTGCTGGTGGACAAGATCTCCTACCGGTTCACCGATCCGGAGCCGGGCGACGTGGTGGTCTTCCGCGGCCCGCAGCCGTGGGTGCAGGACGGGTTCCGCAGCTCGGAACCCGCGAACCCGGTCGCCGGCTTCTTCCAGAACGTCTCCTCGCTGCTGGGCTTCGGTGCGCCGGACGAGAAGGACTTCGTCAAGCGGGTCATCGCGGTCGGCGGCCAGACCGTCGAGTGCTGCGATCAGCAGAACCGGGTCCTGGTCGACGGCGAGCCGCTCGACGAGCCCTACCTGTACTTCGAGCCGGGCAGCGGCGACGTCCAGAAGCCGTTCGAGCCGGTGACGGTCCCCGAGGGGCACCTGTGGGTGATGGGCGACAACCGGAACGACTCGGCGGATTCCCGGGTCCAGGGCGGCGGCGGTCCCCGGGGCGCGGTCCCGGTCGAGAACGTGATCGGCAAGGCGCAGGTCATCGTGCTGCCGCCGACCCGCTGGCAGAGCATCCCGGAGCCGAACCCGCAGGCCCTCGCGCTGGGGGCGCCCGGGTGGCAGTCCGGTCTGCCGCTGGGCGCCGGGTTCGCGGCCGCGTTCCCGGTCGTGCTCGCGGGACGTAAGCTGGTGGGTGTGGTGACCGAACGACGTGCTCGGGAGCGGCGCTGACAGTGGCGGCGAGGTCGCTCCGGCCGCCTCGGACGGTGATCCGGCGCAGCAGCGGCAACTGGGCGTTGCAGAGCGCGCTGGACCGGCGGGGGCTGGGACCGGTTGCGGGCGTGGACGAGGCCGGTCGCGGTGCGTGCGCCGGCCCGCTCGTGGTGGGCGCCTGCGCGCTCAAGGCCGGTGACGCCAAGCGCTTCGAGGGCCTGACCGACTCCAAGGTGCTCACCGAGGCCGAGCGCGAGCGCCTCTTCGACGTCATCACCCGCCGGGCGATGAGCTGGTCGGTGGTGGTGATCGACGCCGAGGACGTGGACCGGCTCGGCGTCCACGTGGCGAACCTCGAGGGGATGCGCCGCGCGGTGGCGCGCCTGAGCGTCCACCCCGGGTACGTGCTGACCGACGGCTTCCGGGTCCACGGCCTGCCGTCGCCGAGCGTCGCGGTGGTCAAGGGCGACCTGGTCGCGGCCTGCGTGGCCGCGGCTTCGGTGCTGGCCAAGGTGACCAGGGACCGGATCATGACCTCGATGGCCGAGGACTTCCCGCAGTACGGCTTCGACGAGCACAAGGGCTACAGCACGGTGGACCACGCCGCGCGCCTGGCCGAGCACGGTCCGTGCGCGGAGCACCGCTGGTCCTACGCGAACGTGGTCGGTGCGGCGCGGGCCCTCGGGTTGCGCTCGCCGCGGACCGTGACCAGCAAGCCCGGTTTGTTCGATGCCACGACGGCGGAAGTGGTGGACAATGAGGAGTCGTAGTCCGAACGGCAACGCGGAAGGGCTCGCACAACGATGAGCGCCGAGGATCTCGAGAAGTACGAGACCGAGATGGAGCTGCAGCTCTACAAGGAGTACCGCGACATCGTCGGGCAGTTCACCTACGTCGTGGAGACCGAGCGGCGCTTCTACCTGGCCAACGCGGTGGACGTGCAGGTCCGCAACTCCGACGCGGAGGTCTACTTCGAGGTGGCGATGTCCGACGCGTGGGTGTGGGACATGTACCGGCCCGCGCGGTTCGTGAAGAACGTCCGGGTCATCACGTTCAAGGACGTCAACGTCGAGGAACTGGACAAACCGGAGCTCCGGCTGCCGGAGAACGGTCCGTTCGGCGGCTGATCGCGGAAGGCGCAGCCCGGGTGGTCGTGGACCACCCGGGCTGCGCTGCTTCTCGGGCGCTGATGTGTTCGCCGCCGTCGGAGGCGCAAAAAATCACCCGGCAGAATTGCCTATCAGAGTGATGTGATCCCTCGCCCGTGTGACCGAGTTGTCCACAGGGCACCGAGTTGTCCACAGATTTCGGAATTGCCCCTTGGCGCGGTCGTCCGCCCTGGGCACGGTGGAGCCATCGATCGTTTTCGGCGTGGAGAGCCGAATGCGAATTCTCCGCTCATCCCCGGGAGGCAACGTGCGCCAGTTCATGGGTTCCCTTTCCGACGACGACACCAGGGGACGCAGGCACGCGCTCGGCGTCGAGTCCGAGAAGCTGGCTGCGCGGATGCTGGAGCAGACCGGCCTGACCGTGCTGGAGCGCAACTGGCGCTGCCCGCGAGGCGAGCTGGACATCGTGGCCACCGACGGCGACGTGGTGGTGTTCTGCGAGGTCAAGGCGCGCGCCGGGAACGACTACGGCGGCCCCCTCGCCGCGATGACCCCGCTCAAGATCACCCGGGTGCGCGAGCTCGCCCGCACCTGGTTGCACGAACGCGGTCTCACCGGCAGACCGGTGCGCTTCGACGTCGTCGCGATCCTCTGGCCGCTGCACCAGCGGCCGAGCGCGCGGCACCTCCCGGGGGTGTTCTGAATGGCGCTCCGGAAGACGTGGGCGGTCGCGCTGTTCGGCCTGGACGGCGTGCTGGTGGAGATCGAGTCGGACGTGCGGGCGGGCGGATTGCCCGCGCTGAACCTGCTCGGACTGCCCGACACCGCGCTTCAAGAGGCGAAGAACCGGATCAAGGCGGCGGTCCAGAACTGCGGGGAGCAGTGGCCGGAGCGCTGCGTCACGCTCGCGCTCTCCCCGGCGTCGGTGCCCAAGACCGGTACGTCCTACGACCTGGCGCTGGCGTGCGCGGTGCTGGCCGGGGCGGAGCTGGTCCCACCGCACCGCCTGGAGGGGACCGTGCTGTTCGGGGAGCTGGCGCTGGACGGCCGCATCCGCCAGGTGCGCGGACTGCTGCCCGCGCTGCTCGCGGCGCGCGGGCAGGGGATGCGCCGCGCCGTCGTGCCCCGCGCGGGACTGGCCGAAGCCCACTTGGTCGCCGGTCTCGACGTGCTCGGCGCGGAGCATCTCCGGGAGGTGACGGCCTGGCTGCGCGAGCTCGACGACCTGCACCGGGAGCCGGTGCCGCGACCGGAGCCGGAGCCGCGCGGGAACGCACCCGACCTGGCCGACGTGTTCGGGCAACCCGAAGCGCGCTGGGCCCTGGAGGTCGCGGCCGCGGGCGGGCACCACCTGCTCATGGTCGGCCCGCCGGGCACGGGCAAGACCATGCTGGCCCGGCGGCTGTGCGGCCTGCTGCCCGAGCTCACCGACCAGGAAGCGCTGGAGGTGACCGCGCTGCGCTCGGTGGCCGGGGAACTGCCGGAAGCCGCCTCCCTGGTCCGCGCCCCGCCGTTCGTGGCGCCCCACGCGTCGCTGTCGGTGCCGGCGCTCATCGGCGGTGGCACCGGATGGGCGCGGCCCGGCGCGGTCAGCCGGGCGCACCGCGGGGTCCTGCTGCTGGACGAGGCGTGCGAGCTCGGGCCGAAGCGCTTGGAGGCGCTGCGGACCGCGCTCGAGGAGGGCGAGGTCCGGTTGGCCCGCCGGGACGGAACGCTGCGCTACCCGTCGCGCTTCCAGCTCGTGCTGGCCACCAACCCCTGTCCCTGCGCCCCGGCCCGCGACATCGACTGCCAGTGCGCGCCGCAGGCCCGGCGCCGGTACCTGGGCAAGTTGTCCGGTCCACTGCTGGACCGCGTCGACCTGAGGGTCCGGATGCGTCCGATCACGGCCATGAACGCGGTCGGCCTCGCCCCGCCGGAGTCCAGCGCGGTGGTGCGCACCCGGGTCGCCGAGGCGCGGGCCGCCGCGATCGACCGCTGGTCGCCGCACGGTTGGCAGAGCAACACCGATGTGCCGGGTCCGGTGCTGCGCCGGGAGTACGCGCTCCCACCGGCCACGACGGCGCTGCTCGACCGGGGACTCGAGGTCGGCGCCATCACGGCACGGGGGGCGGACCGCTGCCTCCGGGTGGCGTGGACGCTCGCGGACCTGGACGGAGCGACCACCCCGACGAACGAGCACGTGGCCGCCGCGCTGGAGTTCCGGGACCGACGGGCGACCTGACCGGCGGGCACCGACCGGCGGCCGCGGCGCGGGCTCGAGCAGCCGGAGACCGCCGCCGGGGGAGTGGGACGGCCCCGCCGCCCGGCGAACCCGGGCATCCCACCCCGCGCCGGGGATGGCCGGGCCCGCCCCGCGCCCGCGCGAGCGCGGCACGTCACCGGCAGCCGCACGGCACCGGCGGGCACGTCACCGGGGAGCCACGGCGCCGACAGCCACGGCAGCGCGGCAGGCACGGCAGCGACAGCGTGGCCGCGAGGCCACCGGACGAGCGAGGAGAGCAGGATGAGCACCCGAACCGAACGCGAGGAACTGCTGGTCGCCCGGGCGTACCTCTCGGCCGTGGCGGAACCGCCCGCCCCGGCGCTGACCGAGTTCGTCGCGGCCCGCGGGCCGCGACGCGCGGCCGAGGAGATCAAGCGCGGAGGCGTGCCGCCCCCGCTGGCCGATGTCGTCGAAGCGCGGCGGGAGCACGTCGACGGTGCGGCGCTGCTCGACGCGGGCCGTCGGGTCGGGGCGCGGCTGGTCGTCCCGGAGGACCCGGACTGGCCGGGCGAGTTGGTCGAGTGCCTCGCGGGCGCGCGGACGGTCGGCCTCGCCGGGATGGCCGAACCGGTCGCGCTCTGGGTGCGCGGCAGCGCGCCGCCCGACGTCGCGCTGGCGAACGCGGTCGCCGTGGTCGGAGCGCGGGCGGCCAGCGGCTACGGCGAGCACGTGGCCGCCGAACTCGCCCACGGCGTCGCCCGGAGCGGCTTCACCGTGGTCTCCGGCGCGGCGTACGGCATCGACGGGGCCGCCCACCGCGGCGCGCTGGCCGCGGGCGGCAGCACGGTGGCGTTCCTGGCCTGCGGGGTGGACGTGGACTACCCGGCCGGGCACGGCAGGTTGCTCAAGGTCATCGCCCAGCAGGGGCTCGTGGCGAGCGAACACCCGCCGGGCACGCCACCGCGCAAGCACCGCTTCCTGGTCCGCAACAGGCTGATCGCGGCTGCCGGGCAGGCGACCGTCGTGGTGGAGGCGGGCGCGCGCAGCGGCGCGGGCAACACCGCGCACACCGCGGACGCCCTCGGCAAGCCAGTGCTGGCCGTTCCCGGTCCGGTCACGTCGAAGACCTCGGTGGGCTGCCACGACCTCGTGCGCACCGGTACCGCCGTGCTGGCGACCGGGGCGCACGACGTCCTCGAACTGCTCCAGCCGCTCGGGCAGGCCGACGCCGCGCCCGCGACCGACACCCGGCGGCGCACGGACGCGCTGCACCCGCACGCGCGGCGGGTCCACGACGCGCTGAGCGGCTGCGATGGCAGCGGCGTCGACGCGCTGGCCCGGGAGTGCGGCCTGCCGCTGCGGACGGTGCGGGCGCTGCTGCCGGAGCTGGAACTGTCCGGGCTCGCCGTGCGCACCGAAGCGGGGTGGTCCGCCACGACCTGAGCGACCAGAGAGCCGGAACCTCGCCGACGACCGCGCGAGCCGTTCCCGCGCGCGTCGGCGGGGGAGCCGCTCGGCCCCAAACCACGCGTGCGCTGGAACCGCAGCCGCCTCGGGTCGTGCGGAGCGCAACGGCCGCAGTCCCGGCGACAGGGGCGGGACTGCGTCCGGTGGCCTCACCGGATCGCGGACCCGGCGCTGCGCCCCCGACGCTCCCCGGACGCGGCCCGTAAGTGCTCCCGACGTGCCCGGAGCCACCCGGACAACGGACGGAATTCGGTTTCGATCGCGGGACCACCGAGCGTCCGTGCTGCCGTGCTGCCGTGGAAGTCGGGGTGGACCGGGCGGCGCGGAAGCGGACGGCGCGCAACCGGGCTCGCGCGAAGCGGCCGGCACGGGGCCGGGGCTCCCCGGCATCGACGACGGCCGGGGAGTTGATCACGAACAGTGATCTCCTCCGGTGGGCGTGGCGGTCGGTGACGGGTGGGCGGGGAGCTCGTCGAACGGGTGGTGTCGCAGATGGTGGCGTTGTGCGGGGCCTGGGTGGGTGAGTGCGCTCGGCCGGGCGCCGCCGGGCGGTGACGACTGTCCGTGATCGCTGGTCCGGAGTGATCAGCTTTTGGCGTGGCGATGCTTGACCGGCGCCGGTGCAGACGCGAGCGTCGGATCATGGATCGCACGCAATCGACCCGGAGCGCGCATCCCGGCAGACCCGATCTGCGCTCGGCGCGGGCGCGGCTGCCGGCGGAGTTCGGCGAGACGGTCGACGCGTTCGAACGGCACCTCGCGTCGGAGCGCGGGTTGTCGGGGAACACCACCCGGGGCTACGTCGGTGACGTCGTCTCGCTGCTCGACCACGTCGCCGCCGTCTCGGGCGGGGACGCCGCCTTGGCCGAGCTCGACCTGGCGACGATGCGGGAATGGCTCGCCCGGCAGCACGCCGCCGGGGTGAGCCGGTCGACGCTGGCGCGGCGCACTGCCTCGGCGCGGACGTTCACCGCGTGGGCCGTGCGCGCCGGGCGGCTCGCGACCGACCCGGGGGCCCGGCTGTCCGGGCAGGCCCGGCCGCGTGCGCTGCCCGCCGTGCTCCGGGTCGACCAGGCCGCTTCCGCGCTGCACGCGTCGGCGAGCGGGTCCGGGCAGGGAGATCCGGTCGCCCTGCGGGACCACGCCGTGCTCGAGCTGCTGTACGCCACCGGGGTGCGGGTCGGCGAGCTCTGCGGACTGGACCTCGACGACATCGACCGCGAGCGCCGGATGGTCCGGGTGATCGGCAAGGGCGACCGGGAGCGCGCCGTTCCGTTCGGCGTGCCCGCGGAGCAGGCACTCGACCGGTGGCTCGCGAGCGGGCGACCCTCACTGGTGCGTCCGTCGTCCGGACCGGCGATCTTCCTCGGGGTTCGCGGCGGCCGCCTCGACCCCCGCGCCGTCCGCCGGATCGTGCACGACGCGGTCGGGACGGTGCCCGGTGCGCCGGACGTCGGCCCGCACGGGATGCGTCACTCGGCGGCCACCCACTTGCTCGAAGGCGGAGCCGACCTCCGTAGCGTTCAGGAGTTGCTCGGTCACGCTACGCTCGCAACGACGCAGCTCTACACCCACGTGACCGTCGAACGGCTGAAGGCGATCCATGACCGAACCCACCCCCGTTCCTGACCGCGCCGGGGGCGGCGCCGACACGGTGACCGCGAGTCCGACCTCGACTCGGACCTCCGCGAGGGTCACGACGGGGCCACCCCGGGAGCCCCAGGTGAAGGCCAACGGCCACCGCTTCTCCGAACGCCTGACCGAACGCGCCCTGTCATCGATCGCCTCGGCGGGCGATCCCGAACGGGGGAGCACGGGTGATCCGCGCAGCGGCGACGAGGTCGAAGCCGGCATCGTCGCGCTGTGGCAGGCCTTCGGCGACCACCGCGATCAGGACCGCCGCGACCGCCTCGTGCTGCACTACGCGCCCCTGGTCAAGTACGTCGCCGGCCGGGTCGGCACCGGCCTGCCCTCGCACGTCGAGGTCTCCGACCTGATCCAATCCGGCATCTTCGGCCTCGTCGACGCGATCGAGAAGTTCGAGCCCGAGCGCGGGCTGAAGTTCGAGACCTATGCGATGCAGCGCATCCGAGGTGCCATCCTCGACGACCTCCGCGCGCAGGACTGGGTGCCCCGCTCGGTGCGCAGCCGGGCGCGGGACGTCGAACGCGCGCTGGAACGCCTCGAGGCCCGGTTGCAGCGCACCGCGACCGACGCCGAGCTCGCCGACGAGCTGGAGCTGACCGTCGACGACCTGCGCGAGCTGTTCGCGCAGCTCCAGATGACCAGCGTCATCGCGCTCGACGACCTGATCGGCGGCGGTCCGGCCACCGCTTCGCTCGCCGAGACGCTGCCCGACGACCGCGCGGAGGACCCGGTCGCCGCGCTGGTCGACCGGGACAGCCGCCGCCAGCTCGCCGAGGCCGTCGAACGGCTCAGCGAGCGCGACCGGGTGGTGGTGACCCTCTACTACTTCGAGAACCTCACCCTGGCCGAGATCGGCAAGGTCCTCGGGGTCACCGAGTCCCGGGTCTGCCAGCTCCACACCCGGGCGGTGCTGCGGCTGCGGACCAAGCTCACCGAGCCGTCCTGACCTCGCCCCCGCCCGGGTGCGCGCCTCACCAGGGCAGCAGCCGGACGCGGCCCGCGCCGAGCAGCGCGTGCGGGTCGTAGTAGGTCGCGTCCCGCCGGGCGCCCCAGTGCAGGCAGGCCGCCGCCGCGCACCCCGGGTGCCCCGGCTCGAGGTGGCCGATCGGCCGGCCCCGGGCGACCCGGTCGCCGACCGCCACCAGGGGGCGCACCGGCTCGTAGGTGGTGCGCAGCCCGCCCCGGTGCCCGATCGACACCACCGGGCGGCCCGCCACCTCCCCGGCGAACAGCACCGTCCCGTCGCCCGCGGCCAGCACCGGCTGCCCCGGGCGCCCCGCCAGGTCCACGCCCCGGTGGCCCGGCCCGTACTGGTGGGCCGGGGGGTCGAAGGGCCGGACCGCGGTGGCCGGGACCAGCGGCCAGCCGAACCGCTGCGCCGTCCGGCTCGACGTCCCGCCGGGCGGATCGCCGCTGGTCGTGGCTCCGGCCGGGGTGCAGTCGACGGCGTGGCACGCGGACCGCTGGGGAGCGGCGCCGGGATCGGGCGGCGCGGCGACCAGCGCGGCACCGGTGGCGGTGACCAGCAGGAGGCTTGAGATCAGCGGGTGCATGGCATCACAGTGGAGAGGTCAGCACCGCGAGCACCAGGGTGAACGGAAAATCTGTGGACAAACCGGGCACCTGTGGAGAACTCTGACTCCACGATCGGGTCAACGGGCCGCGAGGTACACTGTTGGCGCGGTTTCGTGTCCGCACGGACCGACTTCGCGCGTCCGCAGCGCCTCCGCACCACACCTGCTCAGGGAGCGGTTGCCCCGCAACCGGCCTCCAGGCGGGGAGGAGGTACCGACCCCCCGCGGTCCCGGCTCAGCCGGGTGGGGAGTCGAGGCGGGCGCCAGGGCGGCAGGCCACCCGGCCTGCTGCGGCAACCGATCGCGCGCTCCGGCGCGCCCGACACACGAGGTGCGAACCAGGCCATGGCCGTCGTCACCATGAAGCAGCTGCTCGACAGCGGCGTGCACTTCGGGCACCAGACCCGTCGGTGGAACCCGAAGATGAAGCGCTACATCTTCACCGAGCGCAACGGCATCTACATCATCGACCTGCAGCAGACGCTGTCGTACATCGACGCGGCGTACGACTTCGTCAAGCAGACGGTCGCCCACGGCGGGACGATCCTGTTCGTCGGCACCAAGAAGCAGGCGCAGGAAGCGATCGCCGAGCAGTCCCAGCGGGTCGGCATGCCCTTCGTGAACCAGCGCTGGCTGGGCGGCATGCTCACCAACTTCCAGACCGTCCACCGGCGTCTGCAGCGTCTCAAGGAACTCGAGACCATGGAGCAGACCGGTGGCTTCGAGGGTCGCACCAAGAAGGAGATCTTGATGCTGACCCGCGAGAAGGACAAGCTGGAGAAGACGCTCGGCGGTATCCGCGACATGAGCAAGGTGCCCAGCGCCGTGTGGATCGTGGACACCAAGAAGGAGCACATCGCCGTCGGCGAGGCCCGCAAGCTGGGCATCCCGGTGGTGGCGATCCTGGACACCAACTGCGATCCGGACGAGGTCGACTACCCGATCCCGGGCAACGACGACGCGATCCGGTCCGCCGCGCTGCTGACCCGCGTGGTCGCCGACGGTGTCGCCGACGGGCTGATGGCCCGCAGCGGCCGCACCAACGGTGCCGCCGAGGCCGCGGAGAAGCCGGCCGCCGGTGAGGAGCCGCTGCCGGAGTGGGAGAAGGAGCTGCTGGCCGGCTCCGCCCAGGCCGCCGGTTCCGCCGACGCGGGCCAGGCCGGGGAGACCCCCGCCGCCGACGAGCAGTCCGCGCAGTCCTGATCGGCCGCCCCGCGCCCGCCGCACCCCGGCGGGCGCGGGGTCCGGTCGCGCCGCCGGCGGCAGCCGGGCGGCGTCGCGCGATGTCCCGCCCGGACCGCGCCGGTGCGCTGCGCCGAACCGCCCAGCCGGTAGCCAGTCGCACAACTCCACCGCGGACCCCACCGCCACCCGGCGCGTGCTCGTGGACCGCCCCAGACATTCCCGCTGCGTACGAAGAAGGACGGACAACGCACGATGGCGAACTACACCGCTGCTGACGTCAAGCGTCTTCGGGAGAAGACCGGCGCCGGCATGATGGACTGCAAGAAGGCGCTCGAGGAGGCCGCGGGCGACTTCGAGAAGGCCGTGGAGGCGCTGCGCATCAAGGGCGCCAAGGACGTGGGCAAGCGCGCCGAGCGCTCCACCGCCGAGGGCCTGGTCGCCGCCGAGGGCGGCGTGCTCATCGAGCTGAACAGCGAGACCGACTTCGTCGCCAAGAACGACGAGTTCATCGAGCTGGCCGCCAAGATCGTCGGCGCCGTGAAGGGCGCCGGTGCCACCGACCTGGGGTCCGCGCTGGCCGCGCCGCTGGACGGCAAGACCGTCGGCGAGATCATCCAGGACCTGTCGGCCAAGATCGGCGAGAAGCTGGAGCTGCGCCGGGTCGCCAACCTCGACGGCGAGGTGGCCACCTACCTGCACCGCCGCGCCACGGACCTGCCCCCGGCGGTGGGCGTGCTGGTGCAGTACACCGGCCCCTCCGAGGAGGCCGCCCGCGCCGCCGCGATGCAGGTCGCCGCGCTGCGGCCGAAGTACCTCAGCCGCGACGACGTCCCGTCCGAGATCGTCGAGGACGAGCGCCGCATCGCCGAGGAGACCGCGAAGGCCGAGGGCAAGCCGGAGCAGGCGCTGCCCAAGATCGTCGAGGGTCGCCTCAACGGGTACTTCAAGGAGAACACGCTGCTGGAGCAGTCCTCGGTGCAGGACAGCAAGAAGACCGTGAAGGCGCTGCTGGAGGAGGCGGGCGTGACCGTGACCGGGTTCGTCCGCTTCGAGGTCGGCCAGGTCTGACCCGCTCCCACCGCTCCCGAGCGGACGGGCCGCCCGGCGGGTGCGCCGGGCGGCCGCTGGGTACTGTGTGACGCCGACCGGGTCCGCCCGGTCGGTCGACGTGACGAGCCGTCGGATTCGGCATCGGCGCCCCGCCTTGGTCGCAAGGCGGGGCGCTTTGGCGAGGGGACGGCTCCCGCGCACCGCGACGAGACGTAGTTCCACCGAACCTCGCAGGAGGATCCAGTGACCGACGACGGCCCCATGCATCGCGGCTACGGGCGAGTGCTGCTCAAGCTGGGCGGTGAAATGTTCGGCGGCGGCGGCGTCGGAATCGATCCCGACGTGGTCGGCACGGTCGCCCGGCAGATCGCCGATGTCGTCGCCGACGGGGTCGAGGTCGCCATCGTGATCGGGGGCGGCAACTTCTTCCGCGGGGCTGAGCTGCAGCAGCGCGGCATGGAACGCGCGCGCGGCGACTACATGGCGATGCTCGGCACGGTGATGAACTGCCTCGCGCTGCAGGACTTCCTGGAGCGCGAGCACGGCATCGACACCCGGGTGATGACCGCGATCACGATGGGCCAGGTCGCCGAGCCCTACATCCCGCGCCGCGCCATGCGCCACATGGAGAAGGGCCGCGTGGTCATCTTCGGCGCCGGGACCGGGATGCCGTACTTCTCCACCGACACCACGGCCGCGCAGCGCGCGCTGGAGATCGGCTGCGAGGTGGTGCTGATGGCCAAGGCCGTGGACGGCGTCTACAACGCCGACCCGAAGACCACCCCGGACGCCACCCTGTTCGAGGCCATCACCCATCGGGAGGTACTCGAACAGGGGCTGAAGGTGGCCGATGCGACGGCGTTCAGCCTGTGCATGGACAACCACATGCCCATCCTGGTGTTCAACCTCCTGGAGGAAGGCAACATCGCCCGCGCGGTCGGCGGTGAGAAGATCGGCACGCTGGTGAGCACCCCGGCGGCCCCGCCCGCCTGACTGAGCTGGGATCATCCTGGCGGTTCGCGGGGGTGCCCGGCGGCTCGCGAACCGCAGCACGCACACTTGCAGTGTCCATCGGTGACTTAAGGAGCAGCCGTGATCGACGAAGCGCTTCTCGAAGGCGAGGAGAAGATGCAGAAGGCGGTGGAGGTGGCCAAGGACGACCTGTCCACGGTCCGCACCGGCCGCGCCAACCCCGCCATGTTCTCCGGCATCGTCGTCGACTACTACGGTTCGCCGACGCCGCTGAACCAGCTCGCGAGCGTGTCGGTGCCGGAGGCCCGGCTGGTCGTCATCAAGCCCTACGACGCCAGCCAGCTCAAGGCGATGGAGACCGCCATCCGGGACTCCGACCTGGGCGTCAACCCCTCCAACGACGGTCAGCTGATTCGGATCGCCATCCCGCAGATGACCGAGGAGCGCCGCAAGGACATGGTCAAGCTCGCCAAGCAGAAGGGCGAGGAGGGCAAGGTCACCGTCCGCGGCATCCGGCGCAAGGTCAAGGAGCAGATCGACAAGATCGTCAAGGACGGCGAGGCCGGCGAGGACGAGGGCACCCGGGGCGAGAAGGAGCTGGAGAACCTCACCCAGCGCTACGTCGCCCAGATCGAGGACCTCGTCAAGCACAAGGAATCGGAACTCCTCGAGGTCTGATCGGTGACCGCCGGCCAACGCGAAGGTGAGTTCGGAATGTCCGCTGACAAGCCGGGCGAGCCTTCGCGTCCCTCCAGGGCCGGGCGTGATCTCCGCGCCGCCATCGGCGTCGGGCTGGTGCTCGGCGCGGCGATCGTCCTGTCGCTGCTGATGGTGCGGTTCCTGTTCATCGGGATCGTGGCCGCCGCGGCGGCGGTGTCCAGCATCGAGCTGGCCGGGGCGCTGCGCCGCGGTGCGGGGATCCGGGTCTCGCTGCTGCCGGTCCTGGTCGGCGGGCAGGCGATGATCTGGCTGTCCTGGCCGTTCGCGCTGCACGGCGCGCTGGTCGCGTTCGTGCTCACCACCCTCGCCTGCCTGGCCTGGCGCTTCCGGCACGGCGTGGACGGCTACCTCCGCGACGTGACCGCCTCGGTGTTCACCGCCGCCTACGTGCCGCTGTTCGCCGCGTTCGCCGCGATGCTGGTGGTGCCCGAGGACGGGGCGTTCCGCGCGCTGTGCTTCATGATCGTCGTCGTCGCCTCGGACACCGGCGGGTACGCGTTCGGCGTGCTGCTGGGCAGGCACCCGATGGCGCCGAAGGTGAGCCCGAAGAAGTCCTGGGAGGGCTTCGGCGGTTCGATGCTGGTCGGCGCCGTGGCCGGGGTGCTGTCGGTGACGTTGCTGCTCGGCGGCCAGTGGTGGGACGGCGTGGTGTTCGGCGTCGCGCTGGTGTGCTGCGCGACGGTGGGCGACCTGATGGAGTCGCTGATCAAGCGCGACCTCGGGATCAAGGACATGGGCACGATGCTGCCCGGGCACGGCGGCCTGATGGACCGGATGGATTCGCTGCTGCCGTCCGCGGTGGTGGCCTGGCTGGCGTTGTCCTGGCTGGTCCCGACCTGATGCGGACCTGGCGGCAGCGGTCGCGGCCGCAGGTGACGCCGAGCCCCAACATCTGGCACTGGCCCGAGGTCTACGCGGTGGAGAACCGCGCGCAGGACAGCACCGGTGCGGTGTGGCGGGCGCTGCGGGAGCGCTGCGACTGGACCGGCGCGGACGTGCTCGACGTGGGTTGCGGCGACGGTTTCCACCTGCCGGTCTTCGCCGCGACCGCGCGCACCGCGGTCGGTGCCGAACCGCACCCGCCGCTGGCCGAGGCGGCGCGGCGCCGGATGGCCGGGACGCCGGGTGCGCGGGTGGTGACCGCCCCGGCGCAGCGGTTGCCGCTGCCGGACGCCTGCGTCGACGTGGTGCACGCGCGCACCGCGTACTTCTTCGGCCCCGGGTGCGAGCCGGGGCTGGCCGAGGCCGAGCGGGTGCTGCGGCCCGGCGGTGTGCTCGCGATCGTCGACCTGGACCTCGCCGCCCCGCCCTACGGCGACTGGATGCGCGCCGACGCCCCGCAGCTCGACCCCGCCGAGGTGGAGCGCTTCTTCGACCGGCACGGCTTCGAGTCGGTCCCGGTGGCCTCGCAGTGGCGGTTCGACGACCGGGCCGAGCTGGAGGCGGTACTGGGCATCGAGTTCTCCGCACCGGTCGCGGCGCGCGCCCTCCGGGAGACGCCGGGCCGCACGCTGCCCGTCGACTACCGGGTGCGGACCCGGCGCAAACCCACCGGCCTGCTCGGGGCGCGGTCCACCGGCCTCAGCGGCGGACGCTGATCGACAGGGCGGCGGCGATCTCGTCGCCGAGGAAGTGGGTCTCGGGTTCGCCCTCGCCGACGCGGACCACCAGCGGCCCCCCGAACGGCTTGCGTTCGACCACCTCGATGCGGGCGCCGAGGATGATGCCGTGCTCGGTGAGGTAGCGCAGCAGCTCCGAATCGGTGTCCCAGACGCGCGCGACGGTGCCCACGGTGCCCGGCGTCACCCGGTCGAGCAGCTCGGTCTGCGGTTCGGCCACGTCGCCCTCGGCAGTCGGGATCGGGTCGCCGTGCGGGTCGATCGTGGGGTGGCCCAGCTTGGCCTCGATGTGCGCGATGAGCTCGTCGGAGACGGCGTGCTCCAGCGCGTCGGCCTCGCGGTGCACCTCGTCCCAGGTGTAGCCGAGCTCCTCGACCAGGAACAGCTCGATCAGCCGGTGCCTGCGCAGCACGTCGTTGGCCAGCCGCTCGCCCCGCGGCGTCAGCTCCACGCTGCGGTAGCGCTGGTGGGTGACCAGGCCGAGCTGCGCGAGCTTGGTGATCATCCCGGACACCGAGGACGGGCTCAGCCCGAGCCGCTGGGTCAGGGTGGCGTTGGTGACGGGCACGCCGCGTTCGCTCAGCCCGTAGATCGTCCGGAGGTAGTCCTCCACGGACGGCGACGGGCGCTCGGCCATACTCGTCATGCCCTCACGATAGAGGCGTCGCGGCGTCCGCAGGACTCCGGTGGGGCCCGCGCGACCGGTGCCGCCGCAGCTGGCGGGCGATGATCCCGTGCCGCGGTGCGCCCAGGTAGGCCAGCGCGAACACCACCGCCTGGCACAGCACGACCATCCCGCCGGTCGAGGTGTCGACGTGGAAGCTGAGGTAGGTGCCGAGCACCGCGCTGAGCACCGCCACCGCCGCCGCGGCCGCCAGCATCCGGGGGAAACGCCTGGTCAGCAGGAACGCCGTCGCGCCCGGCGTGATCAGCATCGCGGTCACCAGCACGACCCCGACGGCCTGCAGCGCCACCACCACGGTCAGCGCCAGCATGGTCAGCAGCAGCGCGCCGATCCGCTTCGGGCTCAACCCGATCGCGTGCGCGTGGGTCGGGTCGAAGGCGTAGAGCGTCAGGTCCCGCCGCTTGGCCAGCGCGACCAGCAGCACGGCCCCGGCGATCACCAGCACCTGCGCGATGTCCTGGTCGCTGACGCCGAGGACGTTGCCGAACAGGATGTGGTTGAGGTCCACCTGGCTGGGCACGCGCGAGACCAGCACCACGCCCAGCGCGAACAGGCCGGTGAACACCACCCCGATCGCGGTGTCGCCCTTGAGCGCGGTGGTGCCGCGCACCCCGGCGATGAGCAGCACCGCCAGCACCCCGAACAGGAACGCGCCGACGGAGAACGGGGCGCCGACGACGTAGGCGAGCACCACGCCGGGCAGCACCGCGTGCGAGACCGCGTCGCCGAGCAGCGACCAGCCGATCAGCGTCACCCAGCAGGACAGCACCGCGCAGACCAGCCCGGCCACCGCGCTGATCAGCAGCGCGCGCCGCATGAACCCGAACTCCAGCGGTTCGGCCAGCCACTGCAGCACGTCGATCATCGCGCCTCCTGGTCGGCGAGCCCGAAGGCGCGGGCCAGCGCTTCGGGGGTGAGCACCTCGTCGAGCGGTCCGTGCGCGATGACCCGGCGTTGCAGCAGCACCGCCTCGTCGCACAGCGCGGGCACGCCGGCCAGGTCGTGCGTGGAGATCACCGCGGTGCGGCCCTCGGCGGCCAGCTCGCGCAGCAGCTCGACGAGCACCGCCTCGGAGGACGCGTCGACCCCGGCGAAGGGTTCGTCGAGCAGCAGCAGCGCGGCGTCCTGGGCGAGGGCGCGGGCCGCGAAGGCGCGCTTGCGCTGCCCGCCGGAGAGCGCGCCGATCGACCGCCCGGCGAGGTCGGCGAGCCCCACCCGGTCCAGCGCGGCGTGCACCGCTTCGGTGTCGGCGCGGCGGGCCCGCCGGGTGGGGCCCATCCGCCCGTAGCGGCCCATCAGCACCACGTCGGCGACGGTGACCGGGAAGTCCGGGTCGATCGCCTCGGCCTGCGGCACGTAGGCGACGGCCCCGGAGCGGCGGGCGCGCCGCGAGCCGGTGCCCAGCAGCCGGATCTCGCCCCGATCCGGCCGGACCAGCTCCAGCAGGGCCTTGAACAGCGTCGACTTCCCCGATCCGTTCATCCCGAGCAGGCCGCAGATCCGCCCCGGGGCGACGGTGAGCGTCACGTCGTCGAGGGCGAGCACCGGTCCGTAGCGCACCGCGACGCCGCGGGCCTCGATCGCGTTCACCGGGCACCTCCGCGCAGCCCCTCGACGATCACCCGCGCGTCGTGGCGCAGCAGGTCGAGGTAGGTCGGCACCGGGCCGTCCGGCCCGGACAGCGAGTCGACGTGCAGCGGCGGCCCCAGCGCCGCGCCGGTCTCCTCGGCGACCTGCCGCTGCGCCTGGTCGTTCACGGTCGACTCGCAGAAGATCGTCGGCACCTCGTTCGCGCGGACGAACTCGGTGGTGGCCTTGATCTGCTGCGGGGTGCCCTCCTGCTCGCTGTTGACCGGCCACAGGTACGCCTCGCGCAGCCCCGCGTCGCGGGCCAGGTAGGAGAACGCTCCTTCGCAGGTGACCAGCGCCCGGTGCTGCTCGGGGACGGTGGCCAGCTCGGCGCGGAGCGAGCGGTCGACGGCGTCCAGCTCGGCCAGGTAGGCCTCGGCGTGGGCGCGGAAGGCGGCTTCGTGGGCGGGATCGAGCCGGATGAAGGCGTCCCGGATCGCGGTCACGTAGTGGCGGGCGGTGCGCGGCGACATCCAGGCGTGCGGGTTGATGGCGTCGCTGCCGCTGATCGGGATCGGCGCCACGCCCTCGGTGAGGGTGACGTGCTCGGCCTCGCTGCGCTGCACGAACCGCTCGAACCAGCGTTCCAGGCCGAGCCCGTTGTCCAGCACGAGATCGGCCTTGGCCGCGGTGAGCAGGTCGCTGGGCGTGGGTTCGTACTCGTGGACCTCGGCGCCGGGCTTGGTGATCGAGTCCACGGCGATCAACCCGCCCGCGACGTTGCGCGCCATGTCGGCGATGACGGTGAACGTCGTCACCACCTGCGGTCGTTCGTCGGCGGGCCGGCCCGCGCCGGTGCCGCACCCGCTGAGCAGCAGCACGAACGACGTCAGGGCGGCGATCCGTTTTCGCCCGGCAGCGGGTACGGTTTTCGGCACGCCGAAAACTGTACCCGGCCCGGTGGCCCGCACCAAGGTCGAGTCCGGGCGTGGGACACTGGGAGCGCTATGTCTGCGACCTCCCTCCCGCTCGTCTTCGACGCACCGCGCCGCGGGCTGCCGCCGCGCCACCTCGCCGACCTCTCCGCCGAGGAGCTCAAGGCCGCCGTGGCCGAGCTGGGGGAGAAGCCGTTCCGCGCCAAGCAGCTCGCGCACCACTACTTCGGACGGCTCACCGACGACGTCGAGTCCATGACCGACATCCCGGCGGGCAGCCGCACCCGGCTCGCCGAACAGCTGCTGCCGAAGCTGCTCAGCCCGGTCCGCGACGTCGACACCGACGGCGGCACCACCCGCAAGACGCTGTGGCGGGCGCACGACGGGACGATGCTGGAGAGCGTGCTCATGCGCTACCCGGACCGGGCGACGGTGTGCATCTCCAGCCAGGCCGGGTGCGGGATGGCGTGCCCGTTCTGCGCGACCGGCCAGGGCGGGTTGCAGCGCAACCTGTCCACCGCCGAGATCGTCGACCAGGTCCGCGCCGCCGCGGCGGCGATGCGCGACGGCGACGTGCCCGGCGGGGCCGGACGGCTGTCGAACGTCGTGTTCATGGGCATGGGCGAGCCGCTGGCGAACTACAAGCGGGTGGTCCAGGCGGTCCGGCACATCACCAGCCCGTCCGGGCTGGGCCTGGCGCAGCGCTCGGTCACGGTCTCGACGGTCGGCCTGGCCCCGGCGATGCGCAAGCTCGCCGACGAGGGGATGCAGATCCGACTCGCGGTCTCGCTGCACACCCCCGACGACGAGCTGCGCGACACGCTGGTGCCGGTGAACAACCGCTGGTCGGTCGACGAGGTGCTGGAGGCGGCGCGCTACTACGCCGACGCCAGCGGCCGCCGGGTCTCCATCGAGTACGCCCTGATCCGCGACGTCAACGACCAGCCCTGGCGGGCCGACCTGCTGGCCAAGCGGCTGCGCAAGCACCTCGACCAGCTCGCCCACGTCAACGTCATCCCGCTGAACCCCACCCCGGGCAGCAAGTGGGACGCCAGCCCCAAGCCGGTCGAGCGCGAGTTCGTCCGCCGGGTCAACGACGGCGGCGTGGCGTGCACCGTCCGCGACACCCGGGGCCAGGAGATCGCCGCGGCCTGCGGCCAGCTCGCCGCCGAGGAGTGAGCCCGGAACGCCACCGCTGAGCGGGGCTCGGCGTGGTGGTCGGCAAGGTGGAGCGGGGAGCGGAGCTGCGGCGACCGACGCTGGCCCGCGCAGGTCGTGGGTACATCAGGAGGCGATCGGCGCAGCGAGAAGGCCGCTGAGGTTCCGCTTCGCGCGCAGGCAGGCGGACCCTATTGACGAAGGATCCGAGCCCAAGACGACGACGCCGCCGGGAGCGGGGCTCTCCGGCGGCGTCGTTCGTCGGCTGGGGTCAGCTCCAGGACTGGCGCTTCTTCTTCCGCAGGTCGTAGATCAGGGCGAGGGCCATGACGGCGGCGATGAAGACCAGGTAGCCGTCCTCGGTCTTGAAGGAGTCGCCACCGCTGAGGATGCCCTGGTGATTGCCGATCAGCATCATCACCATCGCGAACACGGAGAACCACCCGGCGATCTGGGTGCCCTTCGGGAAGCCGCCGTGCCAGCCCCACTCCGCCGACGGCTCTTCGGCCGGGTCGACGGCCTGGCCGGGCTTCTTCTCCAGCTCCGTGCTCGCCACGTTGCCCTCCCCTGTACCACACCGGCCGCGCGGGCCGGACCGATCCGCTTCACGCGCCGTTCCATCTTCGCACACCGCCTCGGGACGACGATCGTCCGGCGGGCCGAGCGGACCCGTGGTGCGGTCGGCAATCGTGATTTGCGCACCGCGCGCGTCCCACCGCGACCGGGTTCGGGAAGAATGGCGGCGATGCGCGCCGAGACCCCGAACCACACCGACACCGCGAACCGCGCGGGCACCTCCCGCACCGTGCTCGTCCTGGGCTCGACCGGCTCCATCGGCACCCAGGCGCTCGACGTGATCCGCCGCAACCCGGACCGCTTCCGGGTCGCCGGGCTGGCCGCGGGCGGATCCGATCCGCGCGCGCTGGCCGCTCAGGCGCTGGAGTTCGAGGTGGAGGCCGTGGCGGTGGCCAAGCCCACCGCGCTGGAGGACGTCCAGCTCGCCCTGTACGCGGAGGCCCAGCGGCGCGGGTACGCCTCCGGCGAGTGGCGGGTGCCCCGGCTGCTCACCGGACCGGACGCGGTCACCGACCTGGTGGAGAGCACGCCCGCCGACGTGGTGCTCAACGGCGTGGACGGCTCCCGGGGGCTCAAGCCGACCCTGGCCGCGCTGGACAGCGGCGCCCAGCTCGCGCTGGCCAACAAGGAGTCGCTCATCGCAGGCGGCCCGCTGGTGCTGGAGCGGGCCGCGCCCGGCCAGATCGTGCCGGTGGACTCGGAGCACTCCGCGCTGGCGCAGTGCCTGTTCGGTGGTCGCGCGGACGAGGTGGACCGGCTGGTGCTCACCGCCTCCGGCGGTCCGTTCCGGGGCCGCACCAAGGCCGACCTGGGCGAGGTGACGGTGCAGCAGGCGCTGGCCCACCCGACCTGGTCGATGGGCAGCGTGGTCACCATCAACTCGGCGACGCTGGTGAACAAGGGCTTGGAGCTGATCGAGGCGCAGCTGCTGTTCGGCGTCGACTACGACCGGATCGACGTGGTGGTGCACCCCCAGTCGATCGTGCACTCGATGGTCACCTTCACCGACGGCTCGACGCTGGCCCAGGCCAGCCCGCCGAGCATGATGATCCCGATCTCGTTGGGCCTGGACTGGCCGAACCGGGTGCCCGGCGCCGCCCCGGCCCTGGACTTCCGGGACGCCCAGTCGTGGACCTTCGAGCCGGTCGACGACGCGGCGTTCCCGGCGGTCGAGCTGGCGCGCTACGCCGGGCGCACCGGCGGCTGCGTGCCGGCCATCTACAACGCGGCCAACGAGGAGGCGCTGGCTGCGTTCGTCGACGGCCGGACCGGCTTCCTCGGCATCGTGCACACTGTGGGTGAAGTGCTCGCCGAGGCCGACCGGTGGAAGGACGGCCCGGTGGACCTCGCGGAAGTCTTCGCGGCCGAGGACTGGGCCCGGACCCGGGCCCGCGAGCTCGTCGCGACGGGAAGGGCGAAGTAGTGGTGCGCGCAGCGCGGTTCGCGGAGCGGGGCGGGCGGCGCCGCGCTGCGGGAGCCCGTCCTGGTGCGGGTCGAGGCGCGGCGTGCCCGCGAGGCGGCGCCTGAGGACCCTCGGCGGTGCCGGTGGGGCGGCCCACCGCAAGGCGGCTGTCGCCGCTTTTCGAAAGGAGTCATTGGATGCTGGTCGTCGTGGGCATCGTCATATTCTTCGTCGGCCTGCTGTTCTCCATCGCCTGGCACGAGCTGGGCCACCTGCTGACCGCGAAGATGTTCGGCGTCAAGGTCACGCAGTACATGGTCGGCTTCGGCCGGACGCTGTGGTCGCGGAAGAAGGGCGACACCGAGTACGGGATCAAGGCCGTCCCGTTCGGCGGCTACATCCGGATGATCGGCATGTTCCCGCCGAAGCGCGAGGAGGAGTACGGGCGCACCGCCTCCTCGGCGCCGTGGCGGGTGATGATCGAGGACGCTCGCGAGGCCGCCTCCGAAGAGGTCACCCCGGAGGACGCGCACCGGCAGTTCTACCAGCGCAAGCCGTGGAAGCGGATCATCGTCATGGCCGCCGGCCCGGTGATGAACCTGATCCTGGCGGTGGGCATCTTCGCCGCGATCCTGATGGGCTACGGCGTCTCCACCCCGACCACCACGGTCAAGGCGGTCAGCGAATGCGTGCTGCCCGCCGACGCGGCGGACACCACGACCTGCCCGGCCGGCGCCCCGGCTTCCCCGGCCGCGGCGGCCGGGTTCCGGCCGGGTGACCGCATCGTCGAGTTCAACGGCCGTTCGTACGCCGAGTGGGAGCAGTTGCAGCGGGCCATCCGGGACTCCTCCGGGACGGTGCCGGTGGTGGTGGAGCGCGACGGTCAGCGGGTGAACCTGTCGGCCGACCTGATGCAGACCGAGCGGCCCCGGCTGGACGACACCAGCGAGAGCGTCACCGTCGGCTTCCTCGGCCTCACGCCCACCATGCACCTGGTCAAGCAGGACGTCGGCGGCGTCGTGGGCACCATGACGAACATGGTGACCCTGACCGCGCAGAAGGTCATCGAGCTGCCGCAGCGGGTGCCCGACCTGGTCAACGCCATCGCCGGGGGCGAGCGGGAGCAGGACTCGCCGGTCGGCATCGTCGGGGCCAGCCGGCTCGGCGGTGAGGTGCTCTCCTCCGACCAGATGGGCGTGGACGCCCGGATCATCATGATGTTCAACCTGCTCGCCGGCGTGAACCTCTCGCTGTTCGTGTTCAACATGCTGCCGCTGCTGCCGCTGGACGGCGGGCACATCGCGGGCGCGGCGTGGGAGTCGATCCGGCGCGGGTTCGCGAAGGTGGTGCGTCGGCCCGACCCGGGACCGTTCGACACGGCCAAGCTGATGCCGGTGGCCTACGCGGTGAGCCTGCTGTTCATCGGGTACTCGCTGCTGGTGCTGGTCGCCGACGTCGTCAACCCCGTCACGCTGTTCTGACGCCCCGCCCGGCGATGGGCCGAGCGGGCTCCGCCGGGCGGTGGGACGACCGCGTGCGTGGTGCGGTGGTGGGCCGCTCCACCGAGCGGGGTGGTGTCGACCGTGGGTGGGTTCGGCGGCCGGTGTTCGCCCGGTCGGGGCCGTCCCCCTGCTGCGTCCCGCTTCCGAGTGCCGACATCCGGGTGAACTGGTGCCGACGATCACGTGACGTGAGCTCGCCTACCCCGGGCGCGCCGGGCCGGGGCGGTGCACGTCGGTATCGTGGAGCCGGGCGGTGCTCGCCGCCCGGTGACGACCCAGAGGTGGAGAGGAATCGATGACCGTCGATCTGGGGATGCCCGTGGGGCCGGCGCCGGTGCTCGCGGAGCGGCGCAAGACCAGGCAGTTGCAGGTCGGTCCGGTCGGGGTGGGCAGTGAGTCCCCGATCTCCGTGCAGTCGATGACCACGACGAACACGGCGGACATCAACGGGACGTTGCAGCAGATCGCGGAGCTGACGGCGGCGGGCTGCGACATCGTGCGGGTGGCGTGCCCGAGCGCCGACGACGCCGAGGCGCTGCCCGCGATCGCGGGCAAGTCGAAGATCCCGGTGATCGCCGACATCCACTTCCAGCCGAAGTACGTCTTCGCCGCGATCGAGGCGGGGTGCGCGGCGGTGCGGGTGAACCCGGGCAACATCCGCAAGTTCGACGACAAGGTCCGCGAGATCGCCCAGGCCGCCACCGATCACGGCACGCCGATCCGGATCGGGGTCAACGCCGGGTCGCTGGATCCGCGGCTGATGGAGAAGCACGGCAAGGCCACCCCGGAGGCCCTGGCGGAGTCGGCGCTGTGGGAGGCGTCGCTGTTCGCCGAGCACGGCTTCCACGACCTGAAGATCTCGGTCAAGCACAACGACCCCGTGGTGATGGTGCGGGCCTACGAGATCCTGGCCGAGCGGTGCGACTACCCGCTGCACCTGGGGGTGACCGAGGCGGGGCCGGCGTTCCAGGGCACGATCAAGTCGGCGGTGGCGTTCGGGGCGCTGCTGCGCCAGGGCATCGGCGACACCATCCGGGTGTCGCTGTCGGCGCCGCCGGTGGAGGAGATCAAGGTCGGCACGCAGATCCTGCAGTCGCTGAACCTGCGGCCCCGCAAGCTGGAGATCGTGTCCTGCCCGTCCTGCGGCCGGGCCCAGGTCGACGTCTACAAGCTGGCCGAGGAGGTCACCGCCGGGCTGGAGGGCATGGAGGTGCCGCTGCGGGTCGCGGTGATGGGCTGCGTGGTCAACGGACCCGGTGAGGCCCGCGAGGCCGACCTCGGCGTGGCCTCCGGCAACGGCAAGGGCCAGATCTTCGTCAAGGGCGAGGTCGTCAAGACCGTCCCCGAAGCGCAGATCGTGGAGACCCTCATCGACGAGGCCATGCGCATCGCCGAGGACATGGGCGAGCCCGTGGACGGCGCCAGCCCGGTGGTCACCGTCTCCTGACCGGGGGCCGAACCCACCGCGTTGCTCCGATCGGGTGACCTGCCGGTCGGGTGGCTGTGGTGCACGCCCGCCGGGGACGTCCTCCGGCGGGCGTTTCTGGCACTCTTGGCGGGTGCTCAAGCTCGCCGGTGCACGGCTACTGGAAGAACGCGACGCGCCGGTCGTCCGTTCGGCGCTCGACGCCGCCCCGGTCGCGGCCTGCATGGTCGCCTCGCGGGTCGAGGAGGTCGGGCTGCACCCGCTGCGCCTCGGCGGTGAGCTCTGGGGCTACGGCAACCGGCTGGAGGGGCTCTGCTTCTCCGGGGCCAACCTGATCCCGCTGCGCGGCGGTTCCGATGCCGTGCGGGCCTTCGCCGACCGTGCGCTGCGCCGCCGCCGGATGTGCTCCTCGCTGGTCGGCCCGGCCGACCAGGTGCTCGCCCTGTGGGACGCGCTGGCGCCGCACTGGGGTCCGCCGCGGGAGGTCCGCGCCGACCAGCCGTTGATGGTGCTGTCCGAGCGGCCGATGGTCGTCCCCGACCCGCTGGTGCGCCCGGTGCGCCCCGACGAGCTGGACCGCTACCTGCCCGCGGCGGTCGCGATGTTCACCGAGGAGGTCGGCGTCGACCCGAACGGCGAGGGTGGCGGCGCGAGCTACCGGGCCCGGGTCGCGGACCTGATCGCCTCGGGACGGGCGTTCGCCCGCTTCGAGGGCGGCGAGGTGGTCTTCAAGGCCGAGGTCGGGGCCCTGTCGCGCACCGTGGGCCAGATCCAGGGCGTGTGGGTGCACCCGGACCGGCGCAGCACCGGGCTCGGCACGGCCGGTACCGCGGCGGTCGCCGATCGGCTGGTGCGCGGGTTGGGCCGCACCGCGAGCCTGTACGTCAACGACTTCAACATCGCCGCCCGCCTCGCCTACGCCAAGATCGGCTTCCGCAGCGTCGGCTCCTTCGCCACCGTGCTGCTCTGAGCTCCGGACCCGCGGTCAGGGCAGGTAGGCGAGGGCGCCGTAACCGTTGGCGACGGGTTCGCCGGTGGTGTCGGGGCGCCACTGGTCGAGCGGGACCAGCCCGGGGTCGAGCAGTTGCCAGCCGGTGAGCATGGCCATGATCGCGTCGTGGGCACGCGGTGTGATGGGGGTCGTGGTGCTGCGGTAGACCTCGCGGCCGCCGGCGACCTGATCGGCGGTCATGGTGATCGCGCTGGCGTGGGACAACCCCAGGTAGCTGCCCGGAGCGCAGGCGCGGTGGTAGGAGGCGACGAGGCCCGCCGGGTCGTCGTCATCGGTCACGAAGTGCAGGATGGCCACGGCCAGCACCGCAACGGGGCGGGTGAAGTCCAGCAGACCGGCCACGCCGGGGGCGGACAGGACCGCCTCGGGGGAGCGGATGTCGGCCTGCGTGATGGTCACGTGCGGCTGGCCGTCCAGCAGCGACCGCGCGTGGGACACGGCGACGGGCTCGACGTCGACGTAGGCCACCCGCGCGTGCGGGTCGTGGCGGTGCGCGATCTGGTGGACGTTGCCCACGGTGGGCACACCGGAGCCCAGGTCGAGGAACTGGTCGATGCCGAGGTCGCAGAGGTGCGCGACCAGGCGGCCGAGGAAGGAGCGGTTGGCGCGGGCGAACCGGCCGATCTCCGGCGTCACCGCGAGCGCCTGTTCGGCGGCGATGCGGTCGACGGCGAAGTTCGCCGCTCCGCCGAGGAAGTAGTCGTACATCCGCGCCGCGTTCGGGCGGTCCACGTTCGGGCCGTCGAAGTCCGACCGTTCCATCGAGTCCCCTCCGGGTGCCGCGTGCGGGGTCGGCCCCCGGCGTGTGCGTCCAGACCCTAGCCAGGAGCGGCCGCGTGCTCCACCCCCGGAGAACGCGGGTACCGGTCGGCGGACCGCCGCGGCAGGTGCGGGCAGCGCGGGACGAGGTCATCCCGGCGTGTCTCCCGCTCCCGTTCCCGACCGGGATGCTCCGCCGTGCCCGGACGTCGCCCGGCTGGCGATCGAGCACCCTGGGGCGCCGGAGCGCGGACGCCGAACCGAGTTGCATCTTCCGGGGCGATCTTCGGCATACTCGCGGGGGTGTTCTCCTCGCGGATCTTCGCAAGCCTGGCTTCGCTCGCGGTCGCGCTCCCGCTGACGGCCGCCTGCTCCACCGGACCGTCGGAGCAGGACGTGGCGACGGCCTTCCTCGACGCGGTGGCGGCCGGGGACGCCGGGGCGGCGGCGCAGCGGACCGACGCCCCGCAACCGGCCCGGCAGGCCATCGACACCACGCGGCAGGCGCTGTCCCCGGAGTCGGTGCGCGCGACCGTGCGCGGCGTGACCGAGACCGAACGGGGCGCCCGCGCCGACTACGACATGTCCTGGGACCTCGGCGGCGGCCGGGTGTGGGAGTACCGGGGTTCGGTGCCGCTGACCGAGACCGACCAGGGCTGGCGGGTCCGCTGGTCGCCGTCGGCGCTGCACCCCGAGCTCGGGCCCGGGCAGACCGCGGCCCTGCGGGTGGACGAGCCCGAGCCGGCGCCCGTGCTGGACCGCGACGGCACGCCGCTGATGACCCCGGAACAGCTCATCACCGTCACCCTGCAACCGAACGAGGCCGGTGACGTCCCCGGCGTGGCGGCGGCGCTGGCCGACGCGCTCGACGACATCGAACCGGCCATCACCCAGCAGACCATCATGGACGGGGTGGGCCGCACCCAGCCCGGCGCCCCGTACGCGGTGGTGACCCTGCGGCAGGGCGACTACGAGCGGGTCCGGGACCGGATCTACGACCTGCCCGGGGTGCGGTTCCCGGCGCAGACCCGGCTGGTCACCGCCGAGCGCGGCTACGCCTCGCAGGTGCTCGGCGGGGTCCAGCGCAAGGCGCGGGAGCAGGTCGAGGCCGCCGCCGGGTGGCGGGTCGTGGCCGTCGACGGCGGCGGGGCGGATACCGCCGTGCTGCACGAGGTGGCGCCGCGCCCCGTCGAGCCCATCGGCACCACGCTCAGCGACCCGACCCAGCGGGCCGCCGAGCAGGCCGTCGACCCGGTGCCGCAGGCCGCGATGCTGGTCGCGATGCGCCCGTCCTCCGGTGAGGTGCTCGCCGTCGCGCAGAACGATCCCGCCGACCGGCAGGGCCCGGTGGCGCTGACCGGCCAGTACCCGCCCGGCTCCACGTTCAAGGCGGTGACCGCCACGGCCGCGCTGGAGTCCGGGGCGGTCGGCATCGACACGCCGGTGGCGTGCCCGGCGCGGCAGACGTTCGACGGGCGGGTCATCCCCAACGACAAGGAGTTCGAGCTCGGCACGGTGCCGCTGCGCACCGCCTTCGCCCAGTCCTGCAACACCACGTTCGCGCAGCTCGCGGTGGACCAGCCGCCGGAGGCGCTGCCGGACGCGGCGCAGCGCCTGGGCCTCGGCGTCGACTTCGACATGCCCGGCGCGATCACCATCACCGGTGACGTGCCGCCCGCCGAGTCGGTGGTGCAGCGCGCGGCGAACGGCATCGGGCAGGGCGAGGTGCTGGCCAGCCCGTTCGGCATGGCGCTGGCGACCTCGTCGATCGTCAACGGCCGGATGCCGGTGCCGACGCTGATCCGCGGCGAGGAGACCACCGCCAACGCCACCCCGCAGCCGCCGTCGCCGCAGACCCTCGACCAGGTCCGGGCCATGATGCGCGAGGTGGTGACCAGCGGAACGGCCACCGGGGTGGCCGGCTCCGGCGAGGTGTCGGGCAAGACCGGCACCGCCCAGTACGGCGACGGGACGCGCTCGCACGGCTGGTTCATCGGGTTCCGCGGCGATCTGGCGTTCGCGGTGCTGCTGACCGACGCGGGCAGCTCGGGTCCGGCGGTGGACACCGCCCGGGCGTTCCTCGGCGGGCTCTGATTCACGTCATCGAGTGATCACGGAGAGCGACGGAACTGCTATTTTGGAGTGACGGGGCGTCGTCGCGCGCGGGTGCGCCGCGACGCCTCCGGAGGAGTCCCGCCCGGGTCCGGTGACGCCCGGCGCCGGCGGCTCCCACTCGGGAGGTCCCCGCCCGGGGGATTCCCGTCCGCTGGTTCCCGTCCCCGCTGGATCCCCGTCCGCACGCCGACCGGTCCGGTCGCGCCGCCGAACAGGAGTGCTCGTGATCTACTTCGATTCCTCCGCGCTGATCAAGCTGATCGCCCCCGAGCCGGAGAGCCCGGCGCTGAGCTCGTGGGTGCGGGAACGCCTGGAGCGGCGCCGCGCCACCAGCGCGTTGGCCAAGGTCGACGTGATGCGCCGGTTCCGGGTGGACGGCCCGGCGGCCGAGGACCTCGCCGAGATCGTGCTGTCGAAGCTGGACCAGTTGCCGGTGGAGCAGGAGGTGCTCGACCAGGCTGCCGAACTGCGCTTCGGGGTCGGCCCGGTGGACGCCGTGCACCTGGCCACCGCGATGGCGGAGCCGACGCTGCACGCCTACCTGTCCTACGACCCGGTGCTGCTGGACATCGCGGGCAAGCTCGGCCTGCGGACCGCCTCCCCGGGCTTCGACGGCGTCCTGGTGTGACCGGGTGCGGCGACGGGTCACCGCGCCGAGGGTGTCGCGGCACGCGTGGTTAGAGTGGAGGACATGCCGGTACGAGCCCCGCTGAACCCAGGTGTGCAGACCCCGCGTCGCGCCGTTCCCGCCACGATCGAGCGGCCGGAGTACGTGGACCGGCCAGCTCCGCAGCGCAACACCGACCCGGACGTGCAGCCGCCCGAGGTCATCGAGGCGATGCGCGCCGCGGGACGGCTCGCCGCGCAGGCCCTCGCCGAGGCGGGCAAGGTCGTCCGGCCGGGCGCCACCACCGACGAGATCGACGCGGTGGTGCACGAGTTCTTCTGCGACCACGGCGCCTACCCGTCCACGCTGGGCTACCGGAGCTTCCCGAAGTCCTGCTGCACCTCGCTCAACGAGGTGATCTGCCACGGCATCCCGGACTCGACGGTGATCGAGGACGGCGACATCGTCAACGTCGACGTCACCGGCTATCTCGGCGGCGTGCACGGCGACACCAACGCGACGTTCCTGGCGGGCGAGGTCTCCGAGGAGGTCCGGCTGCTCGTCGAGCGGACCCACGAGGCGACGATGCGCGGCATCAGGGCGGCCAAGCCCGGTCGGCAGCTCAACGTGATCGGTCGGGTGATCGAGTCCTACGCCAAGCGGTTCGGCTACGGCGTGGTCCGCGACTTCACCGGCCACGGCATCGGCCGGTCCTTCCACAGCGGACTGGTGGTGCTGCACTACGACGAGCCGTCGGTGCAGACCATCCTCGAACCGGGCATGACCTTCACCATCGAGCCGATGATCACCCTCGGCACCCACGAGTACGACCTGTGGGACGACGGCTGGACGGTCACGACCAAGGACAAGAGCTGGACCGCCCAGTTCGAGCACACCATCCTCATCACCGAGGACGGCAACGAGATCCTCACCCAGCTCTGACCCCGGTAGGGTGACCGCCGTGCACGGTGCTGCGGGGGCACCCCAGGCGACCGCGACGGTCATCCGCTATCGCGAGGGCTGGGGGATGCTGGCCGGGGCGCTGCTGGTGTGCGGATTCGTCGGGTCGTTCGGCTACTTCCTGGTCAACCCCGATGACGCCGTCCGCGGGGGCGGCTCGTTCGTCCCGTGGTTGGTGGTCATCGTCTTCGGGCCGCTCGCGCTGCTCTTCCTGGCGTTGGCGTTGTTCTTCGTGTCGGTCCCGCAGCGGCTCCACGTCGATGAGCGGGGCCTGTGGCACCGGATGCGCAAGGACGCGAACTTCATCGCGTGGGCCGAACTGAGCGGTCTGCGCGGTCAGGAACCGCAGCCGAAGCGCAAGGACGATCCCGACTCCGAACCGGTACCGGGCGCGCTGGTGTTCGACCCGGTCGACGCCGGTTTCGCCGAGCGCCACGCCGGGCTGCTCGACCGCCGAGCTCCCGAGGGCTGCCATCGGATGCTGCTCCGACGCGGCGTGGTGCGCCGGATCGTCCGTGCCGTGTCCGACCGGCGCCCCGACTTGCTCCGCTAGCCGGTCACCCGCTCCGCGGATCCGCGCATCGCCGCGCCCCGGAACCGGGTAGCGGCGGGGCGGGCCACCCGCCCGCGCCGCCTACCGGCCGGATGCCCCGCGTTCGGCGGGGATCAGGACCGGGTCTGCTTGCGCTGCCTCCGGGCTTGCTTGCGCTGCTCCCGGTTGCGCCGCATCTGTGCCCAGAATTCCTCGTCCTCCTTTTTCTTGGCGGCCTGCTCTTCCGGGGTGCCGTTGACCCTTTCCCGGTCCTTCCGCTGTTGTTCCTGGGTTCCCGACCACCGGAGCGACCTGATGAACATGAAGATGGCGGGCACGACGACCAGGACGGCGGCCCCGATCGCGATGGCCGTCCGCGCACCGCTGGAGACGCCACCTTCCGCCAAGGTGTAGGTCCGCAGTTCCGTGTTGTGGCTGCTGCGGCTCCCGCCGTAGCCCCACACGATCTCCTTCGGCTCGCCGATGTCCTCGGGGGTGAAGAAGTTCATGTCGATTTCCGCGGTCCACGTTTCGCCGGACTCGTGGTCGCGGATCGTGGCCACGCAATTCCAGTTGATGCCGAAACCGCGCCGGGTGACGGGGCCGGTGTCTTCGCAGGAATGTGCAGTGGCCGTGCCGTTCGGGTTGTCCTTCTCCAAGGGGAAGGTGAACACGATCGTCGGCCACAGCATGAGCAGCAACGCGACGATGACGAAGCCGCCGAGCATCTTCGCCAAGCGGATGGCGAGGTTGTCCGATCTCCACAGTTCTGTTCGCATGATGGGGCCTACTTCTTCTCCTGGTCCTCGGCTGTCGAGTCCGCGCCGTCATCGAGCTTGGCGGTTTCCTTGACGACCTCGTAGGTCATCTTGGCGCGACCGCCGTCCGGACCCATGTCCAGGTGCGGGCTCCAGATCTCGCCGGAGGTGAAGGGCTTGTACTCCGCGCCGCCTGCCTTGAAGCCCGACCACGCGTCCTGGAACGCGGAAGCCCCTTCGGTCTGCGCCCCGGTGCCGACCGAATCGAGGTGGTTGCCGGACAGCGCGGGCTGCGTCCGCACGTTGACCAGGTTGCCGCTCGGCGGATTCGCCAGACCGGCGAAGAAGTCGTCGACCTTCGTCTTGAGCGACTGTCCCGCCGACCCCAACTTGTCCAGGCACGAGGACAGGCTCTTGAGCGCATCGGCGAGCTTGGTCATCCACCCCGAGATCTTGTCCGCCCACTTCAGCGCGATTCGGATCGCGTCGGCGATCAGGCCGCCCGCGGCGATGCCCGCGGTGCACGCCGCGGCGATGCCCCACTTCAGCACCGCGGAGACGATCTCGCCGATGGCGCCGGCGATGAGATCGCGGACGATCCCGCGCACGGCACCCACCACCGTGCCCGCGCCTTCCACCGCGGCCTTCATGCCGTGGCACGTTTCACCCACGGCGTCGAGGGTCTTGGCGGTCTCGGCTCCGAGAGCGCGGTAGGCGTTGCCGCTCCGACCTTCCCAGGCGGTCGTCGACTGCGCCGACTGCCCGTACCCCTGGGCGACCGACTTGAGCTCCTCGCCGATGTTCTCCCAGGTGCTGGCCATCCCGCTGATGGCATCGGGATTGCCCATCAGCGCGTCGAAGGGTTCGCGGAGGAACGAGACGTTCTCGATGAGCCAGCCGACGCCCCAGCTCGCGAGGCTGCCCAACGGGTCGGCGGCGAAGCCGACCGCATCGAGCCCGACGCCGAGCGCGCTCAGTCCGGCGGTGTCCCAATCGCCGTTCGTGAGGGCTTGCGTGGCCCCGTAGACGTTCTCCACGCCACCCGCGCCGCTGAACGGATTGGCCGCGTTCTTCGCTTCCGTCAGCGCCACCGATTCGTCGGCGGTGACGACCAGGTCACTGGTGGAAGTCACGCTCCACCTCCTCGATGATGGCGCTGCTCTCCCGGTCGGTCGCCTCGTAGTCGGCGGCGGTCTCGTCCAGAGCCTTGCGGACCGACTCCAGTGCCTTGGCGCCGGAGTCGATGGTGGACTTCGCCAGCTCGGCCTGGGCGAGGCACTGGGCCGCCAGGAACTGGCCGAAGAGACCGAAGGCGTTGCTGTCCAGGGTCGTCTGGGCGGCTCGGTGCGCGGTCTTCACCGTGTCGGCGAAGCCTTGGACCGCGCTGCTGTGCTCGGTGATCAGCGGCACGTCCGCTCGGAAGCCGCTCATCGCAGGAAGTCCTCGTCGGTGTTGTCAAAGTCCTCGGGCTCGGCGGCTTCGCGGCGGCGGACCGGCTGGTCGTCCTCGTCGCTGCCGTCACCCGCGTAGCCGTGCGGGAGGCTGTTGCGGACGAAGTCCATCGCATCGCCTTCGCCGACGAACTGCTGCATGACGTCCATCGTCCGGCCGGCCGCGTCCCGCTGGGCCTTGCGGACGCATTCCATGATCGAGGCGGCGACCTCGTTCGGCTTCGGGTGCGGGAAATCGCGGCTGAAGCTGATGTCCTCCAGCACGCCGCTGCCGTTGACCCGCACGGTGACCTGCCCGTCCCGCGAGGTGGCGGATCCGCCGATACCGCCGAGCTGCTCCTTGGCCCGGTCGGTGTCCGCCTTGAGCTGTTGGAGCTTGGTGTTGTACTGGGCGAGCCAGTCGTCGGGCTGCACGGATTCCCCCGGTGGTGTCGTGATCGGAAAGGCCCGCAGCAGGTTAGCGGCATTCGGCGGCCTGGTTGGTCCGTTTCGTCGAACGAGCCTGCGTCCGAAGCGATGCTCGCCCGCCGGTGACCTTGCTCGCCTGCTGTCCCGCTCGCGCGCGGCGTGGGGTAGGAACGGGTGGTGCACGGGTTGTTGATCGCCGGGACGACGTCGGACGCGGGCAAGAGCGTGGTCACCGCGGGCATCTGCCGCTGGTTGGCCCGGCAGGGCGCCCGGGTCGCCCCGTTCAAGGCGCAGAACATGTCGAACAACTCCGTGGTCACCCCGGACGGCGGGGAGATCGGCCGGGCGCAGGCGTTGCAGGCCGCGGCCTGCGGGCTGGAGCCGTCCGTGCGGTTCAACCCGGTGCTGCTCAAGCCGGGCAGCGACCGGCGATCGCAGGTGGTGGTGCTCGGCTCGGTCGACGGCGAGGTGACCGCGCTGTCCTACCGGGACCGCAAGGCCGCCCTGCTGGAGACCGTGGTGTCCGCGCTGGAGGGGTTGGCCGCCGAGTTCGACCACGTCATCTGCGAAGGCGCCGGCTCGCCCGCCGAGATCAACCTGCGGGGCAGCGACATCGCCAACATGGGTTTGGCGCGGGCGGTGGACCTGCCGGTGCTGGTGGTCGGCGACATCGACCGGGGCGGGGTGTTCGCCCAGCTCTACGGGACCCTGGCGCTGCTCGACGCCGCCGACCAGGCGTTGATCGGCGGCTTCTTGATCAACAAGTTCCGCGGGGACCCGGCGCTGCTGGAACCCGGCCTGGAGCAGCTCCGGGCGCTGACCGGGCGACCGGTGCACGGGGTGCTGCCGTGGGCCGAGGAGCTGTGGATCGACGCCGAGGATTCGCTGTCCTACGTCGCCGACGGCGTGATCGGCCGCCCCGCGCCGCCGGTGGGCGAGCAGTGGCTGCGGGTCGCGGTGCCGCGGCTGCCCCGGATCTCCAATGCCACCGACGTGGAGGCGCTGGCCGCCGAGCCGGGCGTGGCGGTCCGGTTCGTCACCGAGCCCTCGCGGCTGTCCGACGCCGACCTCGTCGTGCTGCCCGGCTCGAAGTCGACGGTGGCGGACCTGGCGTGGCTGCGCCGCACCGGGCTGGCCGACGCCGTGCTGGCGCACGCGCGGGCCGGGCTCCCGGTGGCCGGGATCTGCGGCGGCTTCCAGATGCTGACCACCGGCATCACCGACCACGTCGAATCGGGCGACGGCCGGGTGGACGGGCTCGGACTGCTCGATCTGGAGATCGAGTTCGCCGCGGCCAAGACGCTGGCCCGGCCGCGCGGCACCGCGTTCGGCGAACCGGTCGGCGGCTACGAGATCCACCACGGGACCGTGGTCGGCCGGGAGGAGCAGGCACCGCTGGTGGAGCTGCCGGACGGCGAGGTCGAGGGCGGTGTGCGCGGGCCGGTGCTCGGCACCCACTGGCACGGGCTGTTCGAGAACGACGCGTTCCGCCGGGAATTCCTGCGCTGGGCCGCGCGGCGGGCCGGGCGGGACGGTTTCACCCCCGCCGAAGGCACCTCGTTCGCCGCGATCCGCGCCGGTCAGCTCGACCTGCTGGGCGATCTGGTGGAGCGGCACGCCGACACCGGCGCGCTGCTGCGGCTGCTGGACGGCGGCGCGCCCGCCGGATTGCCGGTACTACCGGCCGGTACGGCCCCGGGAGCCGTCGCGGCCCGGTAGCGTCGATCCCATGGCTGCCGAGTTCACCGCCGACGAAGCGCGGGCGCGACTGGACGAGCTGCTGGACCGGGCCGAGGCGGGCGAAGAGGTCGTCATCACGCGCTTCGGCGCCCCGTCGGTGCGGTTGCAGCCGACCACCGGCCGCTCCCGGACCGGATTCGCGGCGGGCGTGTTCACCGGGGTGTGGGCGGTGCCGTTGGCGGCGGAGGCCGGGCAAGAAGCGTTCGACATGGGCACCGACTATTGATCGCCTGTTCGGGCTCGCCTTGCTGGGCGGTGCAAGCAGCGGAACCTCAGCGGCCTTCTCGCTCCGGGCGCCCTTCTTGATGTATGCCCATACACGGCATCAGGGCGTCCTCGCGAGAAGGCCGCTGAGAACCCGCGGCGGTGCAAGCTGCGAGGGCGGGGCAAAGCGGAAGCGGCTTCGCCGCTTGCCTGACTGTGGTTGCGGGTGGCGTGCGCCGTGCTGCTGCGGGTCAGCCTTCGGCGAGGAGGTCTTCGAGGAAGCCTCCTGCCTCTTCGGCGGCGCGCTTGGGGTCGCGGTCCCGGACGGCGTCGAGGAGTTCGCGGTGCGAGATGTGCTCCTCGGCGGGCAGGTCGGGGTCGAAGCAGGTGGCGACGCTGGACACGACGGCTTCCCGGATGCCCTGGTAGAGCGCGACCAGCACCGGGTTGTGGGAGGCGTCGACCAGCCGGAGGTGGAACGCGGCGTCGGCGGCGATGGCCTGGTCGGCGAGCCGGTCGCGCAGCGCGGTGGCGCGCTCGTCGAGCAGGGCGGTCAGCTCGGCGAGGTCCTGCTCGGTGCGGGCGGTGGCGGCGAGCCGGGCGGATTCGACCTCCAGCGCGCGGCGCACCTGGTGGATCTGGCGCAGCTCGTCACCGCAGAGACCGCGGACCGCGCCGGAGAGCTCGCTGGTGGCGCGGACGAAGGTGCCGTCGCCCTGGCGGACCTCCAGCAGTCCGGTGTGGGAGAGGGCGCGCACCGCCTCGCGGACCGTGTTGCGGCCGACGCCGAGGGCGGTGACCAGCTCGGCCTCGGGCGGGATCTTCTCGCCCAGCGGCCATTCGCCGGAGGACACGAGGGCGCGCATCTGGTCGATGACCTGGTCGACCAGGCCGGTTCGCTTCGCGGTGACCAAGGGCACGATTAGGTCCTCTCATCCAGACATCCCATGTTTGACATACTAGGCGCGATGTCCACCCACCTGCCGCCCGTGACCGAACAGGATGCCAGCTCCGCCGCCGCACCCGCGCAGCCGCCGCCCACCGATCGCCGCGGTGCGCTCGGCGGCGTCCTGCTGCTGATCGGGGTCGCGCTCGCCGCCGCGAACATGCGCCCCGCCGTGACCAGCCTGGCCTCCGTGCTCGGCGAGGTCCGCGATTCGCTCGGCGCGAGCACCACGTGGGCCAGCGCGGTCACCTCCGTGCCCACGCTGTGCTTCGGCGTGGCCGGGATCGCCGCGCCGCTGCTGGCCCGCCGGCTCGGCAGCGGCCGGGTGATCGCGGTGTCCCTGGCGGTGCTCACCGCGGCGATGGCGCTGCGCGTGCTCGACGGCCCGTGGACCGTGCTCGGCGGGACGGTGCTGGTCTGCGCCGCGATCGCGATGTGCAACGTGCTGGTCCCGGTGGTGGTCAAGGAGTCGTTCCCGAACCGGGTCGGGATGGCCACCTCCCTCTACACCACCGCGATGGCGGCCGGTGGCGCGCTGGGTTCGACGCTCACGCCGATGCTGAACAGCGCGACCGGCAGTTGGCGGCTGTCCCTGGGCACCTGGCTGGTGCTCGCGCTGGCGGCGCTGGTCGTGTGGGTGCCCGCGACCGTCCGTTCCGGGCGCACCGCGGCGCCCGCGGCCCCGGCCGATCCCGGCCGTTCGATGCTGCGCAGCCCGCTGGCCTGGGTGATCACCGGTTACTTCGCGATGCAGTCGCTGGTCGCCTACGTGGTGATGGGGTGGCTGCCCGAGGTGTTCAAGGGCGCCGGGATCGATGCGGGGACCGCCGGGGCGCTGCTCGGTTTCCTGCTGCTGGTGGGCGTGCCGATCAACATGGTGCTGCCGTCGCTGGTCACCCGCAGCCGCAGCCAGTCCGGCTGGGCGGCGGGTCTCGCGGTGCTGACCATCACCGGGATGCTCGGGCTCCTCCTCGCGCCGACCACCGCGCCGTGGCTGTGGGCGCTGATCATCGGAGTCGGGATGAGCGCCTTCCCGCTCGCCTTGGTGCTGCTGTCGCTGCGCACCGCCAGCGCGGCCGACACCGCGCGGCTGTCGGCGATGGCGCAGAGCGTCGGCTACCTGATCGCCTCGGTCGGCCCGTTCCTGTTCGGCGTGCTGCACGACCTCACCGGGGCCTGGTCGAGCTCGCTGCTGGTGGTGATCGCGGTCGTCGTGGTGCAGGGGATCATCGGGACCGTGGCCGGACGCCCGCGCACCGTGTGAGCCGCGCGCACCCGCCCGCACACCCAGCACGCCACCCGTTCGTGCCATGAGTGCGGGGCACCTTCAGCCGACTGTGCCGGATGAAGGTGCCCCTCACCCAGGTCTCAGTCGAGGGGGAGGTTGAGGAGGGCGTTCTCCACGAGCTCGGGCATCGCCGGGTGGATCCAGTACTGGCCCTTCGCCATCGAGCGGGCGTCGAGGCCGAAGTGCATCGCCTGGATCAGCGGCTGGATCACCGTGGGCGCCTGCGGGCCGATGATGTGCGCGCCGAGGATCAGCCCGGTGCGCGGGTCGGCCAGCAGCTTGGCGAAGCCGGTGGTGTCCTCCATCGCCCAGCCGTAGGCGATCGCGGCGTAGTCCTGCGTGCTGACGACGTGGTCGATGCCGCGCCGCCGCGCCTGCTCCTCGGTGAGCCCGACCGAGGCGATCTGCGGCGCGCTGAACACCGCGTGCGGTACGAACCGGTGGTCCGACTCGATCGGGTCGTCGGGGTGCAGCAGGTTGTGCTGGACCACGCGCATCTCGTGGTTGGCCACGTGCTTGAGCTCGAAGTGCGAGCTCACGTCGCCGAGCGCCCACACGCCGTCCACCGAGGCCCGCTGGGTGGAGTCGACCTTGACCTTGCCGTCCGCGGTGAGCTCGATGCCCCCGGCGGGCGCGTCGAGCAGGTCGGCGTTGGGCCGTCGCCCGGTCGCGACGAGCAGCGCGTCGCCGGGGACGGACTCGGCGCCGTCGGGACCGTCGAGGTGCAGCACGATCCCGTCGCCGTCGCGCTCGACGGAGGTGGCGTGCCGGTTCAGCCGCACGTCCCACTTGCGCGTGGCGATCTCGGTGAACCGCTCGGCGATGTCGGCGTCCTCGGCGCGCAGCGCCACCCCGGACCGGCCGACCAGGGTGACCTCGACGCCCAGCGACGAGAACACGTGCGCGAACTCGGCGCCGACGAACCCGGTGCCCATGATGATCATCCGGCGGGGCAGCTCGTCGAGCCGCATCACCGTGTCGCTGGTCCAGTACGGCACGTCGAGCAGCCCCGGCAGATCGGGCAGGTCGGGGCGCCCGCCCGCGGCGATGACGAACCGGTCGGCGGTGATGGTCTCCGGCCCGTCCTCGGTCTCGACGGTGAGCCGCTTGACCCCGCTGAACGTCGCGACGCCGGTGAACAGCGTCACGTTCGGGCTCTCCTCGGCGCGGTAGTGCCTGCCGCCCGCGGAGATGGTGTCGATCCGCTCGAAGATCCGGTCCCGGATCTCCCGCCAGCGCACCCCGCGCAGCTCCAGGTCCACCCCGAGCCGCTCCCCGGCGGCGGGACCGGCGGCGACGTCGGCGGTGTGCACGAACATCTTCGTCGGGATGCACCCGACGTTGAGGCAGGTCCCGCCGTAGGCGTCGTTGGGGCCGATGCCCTTGTCGACGATGGCGACGTTCCAGCCGTCGAACCGCTCGTCCAGCAACGAGTTGCCGGAGCCGGAACCGATGATGACGAGGTCGAAGTGGCGCACGGATCCATCCTGCCTCAGGTCGGGGGAGCGCGGGACCGCCCGGTCCAACCCGTCACGACCCCCGCTGATTCCCGGCGTGAGCCCGGCCACGTCCACTGTGGAAGGGGGGAGGCCGGTGCTCACACCTTCGAGCGAGCTCGGGACCGAACCCGCGACCGGGGGCGATGCCGCCGGGCATGATCGTCGGCAGCCGCACCGAGGGAAGTGGTGGACATGGCCCGCACCCGACCGGCGGGGAGCCTGCGCGACCCGGACGATCTCGGCATCCGGCTGCGCGCCGGGTACCGGGGGCTGTCCGAGGCCGAGCTCCGCACGACGGCCGTCACCTACCTGCACCAGCTCACCGCGGGCAAGGTCGTCGGCGGCCTGCACCGGCTCGGCCCGCTGCTGGACTGCCCGCCCCGCGCGCTGCACGCGGCGCTGCCGCTGCTCCAGCACCTGGAGGCGCTGGTCCACCGGGTCGACCTCGGCGCGGGGACCGGGGAGGAGGACCGGATCGCCTTCGACGGCATCGAGCACCTGCTCGACGCGCACGGCCTCGACCACCCCGGCATCCGCCGCCAGGTCGCGCTGCTCAAGGCCTACGGCAGGCAGCGGCGCCGGGTGGTGCACGAGCTCGCCGAGGTCGACGAGGAGGCGCTGCGGGTGCTCACCCACCAGCGCTGCTCGGACGTCCGGCTGCTGGTCCAGGTGCTGTGCGACGTGGTCGGGCGGGACGCCGCCGTGGCGCTGCACGCCCTCGACCCGCTGCTGGCGCTGCGCGAGATCCGCGACGACCTGCGGCCGCACGCCGCCGACCGGGCCTTCGGGCACGTCAACGTGCTGGCCGAATACCGGAGGCTGTTCGGCGAGGTCGACGGCCCGCACCGGTTGCACCGGGAGCAGCTCCGGCTCGTCGAGGAGCTGCTGGCGCGCTGGTCGCGCCTGCCCAGGAAGCGGGCCCGCGCGCTGTGGCCCGCGGTGTTCGACGCCCCGATCCCGCGGCGGTTGCGCCGGCTGCCCCGGGTGCTGCTGGTCCGGCAGGCCCGCGCCCGGCTGCTCGCCTCGGTGCCCGAGCCGGTGCTCGCGGCCCCCGTCGGAGCCCCCGGACGCTGACGGAAGAGGGGGCTCCTCGGGTGCGGAACCCCCTCGACCGAACCCTCAGTGCGCGTAGGTCGGGGCGATCACGGCCCGCGCGACGGTGTGGAAGGCCAGGTTGAAGCTGACCACCGCCGGGCTCACCGTGTCGTCGACCCCGAGCTTCTCGGTGTCCACCGCGTGCACCGCGAAGTAGTAGCGGTGCGGGCGGTCACCGGGCGGCGGCGCGGCGCCGCCGAAGGCCCGCTCGCCCATGTCGTTGGGGACGTGGAAGGCGCCCTCCGGGATGCCGGAGCCGCTGCGGTCGCCCGCGTCGGCGGGCAGCTCGGTGACCCCGACGGGCACGTCGACCAGCACCCAGTGCCAGAAGCCGCCCGGGATCGGGGCGTCCGGGTCGAAGCAGGTCACCACGAAGCTCTTGGTGGTGTCCGGGAAGCCCGACCAGCTCAGTTGCGGCGAGCGGTTCTCGCCCTCGGCGCCCATGCCGTCGTAGGCGTGGGCCTTGCCCATCGGCTCGCCGTCGGTCACGTCCTCGGACGTCACGGTGAACGACGGAACCTCGGGGAGAAGGGAATACGGGTCCGGATCGACCGGGCGCTCCAAGCTCATCAAGCATCCTCCTCTTCGTCGCGGACGGCGTGATCGGATTACCCGCAGCCCACCCTAATGACCCGGGCCACCCGCCGGGCCGGGACGCCTCCGCCCCGAAGGGGGAGATCCGCGGGATCCGGTATCGGACTCATACCCATGCTGCACCGGTGCTCTGGTGGGTCAACGTGCACATGTTGCAAGGGTGGTGTGCCATGCGCAGTCGGGCGGGTAGGCTGCGCCACGGCCGAAAGCGGAGGAGGCGGTGTGGAGCCCGACGAAGCCCTCGAAGTGCTGTGCGTGGGCGAGACGATGTCGCTGGTCGCGCCCGCGGACGCGACGCCGCTGGAGCGGGCACCGGCGTTCACGCTCTCCGCGGGCGGCGCCGAGTCGAACGTGGCGATCCACCTGGCCTCGCTGGGGCACCGGGTCGGCTGGGCGAGCCGGGTCGGGGACGACCCGTTGGGCAGGCGGTTGGTCGCCGACCTCGCGCGCGCCGGGGTGGACACCGCGCTGGTCGAGGTGCACCCGGCGGCGCCGACCGGCGTCTACTTCAAGGACCCGCGACCCGAGGGCACCCGGGTGCACTACTACCGGGCCGGGTCGGCGGCGTCCACGATGGACCAGGACTTCCTGGCCGACGTGGTGCTCGACGCCCCGGCCGCGGTGCACCTCAGCGGCATCACGCCGGTGCTGTCCACCGGCTGCGACCGGCTCGTCCGGCGGCTGCTGACCCGCCCGCGGCGGTCCCGGCTGAGCTTCGACGTGAACCACCGGCCCGCGCTGTGGAGCGCGGCGGAGGCGGCGCCGGTGCTGCGGGAGCTGGCGCAGCTCGCCGACGTGGTGTTCGTCGGGCTCGACGAGGCCGCGGCGCTGTGGTCGGTGCGCACCCCCGAGGAGGTGCGCGCGCTGCTCGACCGGCCCGAGCTGGTGGTGGTCAAGGACGGCGCGCTGGCCGCGTACGAGTTCGGCGTGGGCACCACGTCGGTCCCGGCGCCCCGCGTGGAGGTCGTCGAGCCGGTCGGGGCCGGGGACGCCTTCGCCGCCGGGTACCTGTCCGGGCTGCTGCGCGGTGCGGACGCCTCGCGCCGGCTGCGGCTCGGGCACCTGCTGGCGGCCCGGAGTCTGCTCAGCACCGAGGACCACCAGGCGCTGCCCGACCTCGCCGAGCTGGAGGAACGACTGGCCTACGACGAGCGGGCCTGGGGCGGCCTGCGGATCGGCGGTGACGCGTGAGGGGTTTCGACGAGCTGCTGGCCGCGCCGGTGCTGGCGATCCTGCGCGGGATGACCCCGCAGCGGACCGCCGAACTGGCCGAGCGGGCCTGGGACCTGGGCATCGAGGCCGTCGAGGTGCCGATCGAGACTCCGCGCGCCGAACCGTCGCTGCGCGCCGCCGTCGAGGCCGGTGCCCGGCGCGGGCGCCCGGTGGGCGCGGGCACCGTGACCTCGCCCGAGCAGGTCCGCACCGCGCAGGAGGCCGGGGCCGCGTTCACCGTGGCGCCCGGCCTGGACGCCGAGGTGGTGCGGCTCAGCGCCGACGTCGGGGTGCCGCACCTGCCCGGCGTGGCGACCCCGAGCGAGGTCCAGCAGGCCCGGCGGCTCGGGCTGGACTGGGTCAAGGCGTTCCCGGCCGCGCAGCTCGGCGCCGGCTGGTTCAGCGCGGTGCTCGGGCCGTTCCCCGACCTCAAGCTGGTCGCCACCGGCGGGATGAACGCGCGCAACGCCGCGGAATTCCTCGCCGCGGGCGCCCGCGCGGTCGCGGTGGGCTCGGCCCTGGACGATCCCGAGCAGCTCCCCGCCCTGGCCGGGTTGTTGCGCGACGGCAGGAGGGCGTAGTGCGGGTGCACGTCGGTCCGGAACCGGCCGCCGAACTCCAGGACGCGGTGCTGGCCGCGGGCGCGGAACTCGCCCCGGCCGCCGAGGCCACCGGGCTGGTGTGGTTCGGCGCCGGGCCGGAGCGGTTCGCCGAGTACGACCACCCGGGGCTGGAATGGGTGCAGTTGCCCGCCGCCGGGATCGAACCGTGGCTCGCGGCGGGCGCGCTGCGCGAGGGCATCACGGTCACCTCGGCCGCGGGCAGCTACGCCGAGACCGTCGCCGAGCACGCCCTCGGGCTGATGCTGGCCGGTGCCCGCGGCCTGCACCAGGCCGCCCGCGCCGAGCGCTGGGACCGCCCGGGGCGGGCGCGCACCCTGTTCGGCGCCACGGTGGGCATCGTCGGCGCGGGCGGCATCGGGCGGGCGCTGATCGGGCTGCTGCGCCCCTTCGGCGTCCGGGTGCTGGCGATCAACCGCTCCGGCCGCCCGGTCGACGGCGCCGAGCGCACCTGGCCCGCCGACGCCCCGGACGCCCTCGGCACCCTGCTGGAGCGGTCGGATCACGTGGTGGTCGCGGCTCCGGCCACCGCCGCCACCGCCGCGCTGATCGACGCCGCCGCGCTGGCGCGGATGAAGGACGACGCCTGGCTGATCAACGTGGCCCGCGGCTCGCTGGTCGACACCGGCGCGCTGGTCGAGGCCCTGGACGCCGGGCGGATCGGCGGGGCCGCGCTGGACGTCACCGACCCGGAGCCGCTGCCGGACGGACACCCGCTGTTCGGCCACCCGCGCGCCCTGATCACCCCGCACTCGGCGAACCCGAAGCCGCTGCTGCTCCCGGCGCTGGCCCGCCGGGTGCGGGACAACGTGCGGCGGCGCCTGGCGGGCGAGCCGCTGATCGGCGTCGTCGACCTCGAAGCCGGGTACTGACCGCTCCGGGGGACGACCGGGGCCCGGCCCCTCGGGCGGGAGCCGGACCCCTGGCCTCGATCAGGAGGCTTTTCAGAATGCGGCGGAGCCGCATTGCGGTGAGGCACGCAACTTGCACCGCGGCCCGTGCTCGGACGGTGCCGCTCAGCGATCTTCTCGCGAGGACAGCCGTGACGCCGTGTACGAAGTGGGTACATCAGGAACGGCTCCCGGAGCGAGTGGGCCGCTGAGGTCCCGCTACCGGCACCGCCACGCAGACCATTGGCGAAAGCGATCCTTCAGGGCAGGAAGTAGCCGTTGCCGTCGACGTACTCGCCGCTGCCACCGAGGGTGTCGGCGGTGAACTCGCCCAGCTCGGCCAGTTCGGGGGTGCGGTAGGTGGTCTCGGTCATGGTCGTCGCCTCCATGTCGTTGACGTGGCGCCCGCCGCGGGCACCTGCCCCTGTGATCGGCGGCGTCCCGGACGCCTTGAGGTCCCCGCGGCGGGGGTTCACCCGGGTTCCGCAGCACGACTACTCGGCCGTGCCTCCTGGTCCCTGCTCCGCCGGCGTGTCCGGGGGGCGCGCGGGAGGCGGCCCGGAGGGCTGCCGGGTGCGGGGTGAACGACGTCTCACGGCGGGCGCGCCGGTGGCCGTTAGGATGATCGGCGTCAGACGGCGGTGACGCGGAGGAACCCGGTGCGAAACCGGGGCGGTCGCGCCACTGTGACCGGGGAGCGCACTCCGACGAGCCACGGCCCGCACGGGCCGGAAGGCGGGGCCGCGCGCCGATCCGGGAGCCAGGACACTCCGGCCGCCGTGGATCCCGATCGGGGCGCGCACCCCGAGGAAGGACGCGCCGTGTCCGACGCTGCCCGCACCACCAGGATCCTGCTGCTGTCCACGGCGGACACCGATCTGCTGGCCGCCAGGGCCTCCGGTGCCGACTACGCGGTGGCCAACCCGTCCCGGGTCGCCGCCGAGGACGTCCCCGACCTGCTCACCGGGGTCGATCTCGTGGTGGTCCGGCTGCTCGGCGGCAAGCGCGCCTGGGCCGAAGGGCTGGAGGCGGTGCTGGCCTCGGGCCTGCCGACCGTCGCGCTCAGCGGCGAGTCCACCCCGGACGCCGAGCTGATGGCGCTGTCCACCGTCCCGGCCGGGGTCGCCACCCAGGCGCTGACCTACCTGGTCGAAGGCGGACCGGGCAACCTCGGGCAGCTCGCCCGGTTCCTGTCCGACACGGTGCTGCTGACCGGCGACGGCTTCGAGCTGCCGGAGCGGATGCCGGAGTTCGGCCCGCACGGCGAGCGGGCGCACGACCCGGCGCGGCCCACCGTGGGCATCGTCTTCTACCGGGCGCACGCGCTGGCGGGCAACACCGGGTTCGTCGACACCCTCGCCGACCAGGTCGAGCGGGCCGGGGCCAACGCGCTGCCGGTGTTCTGCGGCTCCCTGCGCGGGCTGTCCGACGCCGCCGGGCTGCGCGACCTGCTCGGCGGCTGCGACGTGCTGGTGGCCACGGTGCTCGCCGCGGGCGGCTCGGTGGCCGCCGACGCCAGCGCGGGCGGCGACGAGGACTCCTGGGATGCCGGGGCGCTGGCCGAGCTGGACATCCCGGTGCTGCAAGGGCTCTGCCTCACCACCAGCCGCGCCACCTGGGAGGGCAGCGACGCCGCGCTGTCGCCGATGGACGCCGCGATGCAGGTCGCGGTGCCGGAGTTCGACGGCCGGCTGATCAGCGTGCCCTTCTCCTTCAAGGAGGCCGGGGACGACGGCATCCCGGTCTACCTGGCCGATCCCGAACGCGCCCGGCGGGTCGCGGGCACCGCCACCGCGCTGGCCCGGCTTCGGCGCACCGCCGACTCGGACAAGAAGCTGGCCGTGGTGCTGTCGTCCTACCCGACCAAGCACTCCCGGGTGGGCAACGCGGTCGGCCTGGACACCCCCGCCTCGGCGGTGGTGCTGCTGCACGCCCTGGCCGAGGCCGGGTACGACCTCGGCGGCCTGGACCTGTCCGGGGTGGACGGCGACGGGCTGATCCACCGGCTGATCGCCGCGGGCGGCCACGACGTCGAATGGCTCACCGACGACCAGATGTCGCAGGCCGCGATCCGCGTCCCGGCGCCCCGCTACCGGGAGTGGTTCGACGCGCTGCCCACCGCGCTGCGCGAGGCCATGGCCGAGCACTGGGGTCCGCCGCCGGGCGGCCTGTACGTCGACGACGAGGGCTCGATCTACGTGGCGGCGCTGCGCTTCGGCAACGTGGTGCTGATGATCCAGCCGCCGCGCGGCTTCGGCGAGAACCCGATCGCCATCTACCACGACCCGGACCTGCCGCCCTCGCACCAGTACTTCGCCGCCTACCGCTGGCTGGCCGAGGAGTTCGGCGCCCACGCCGTCGTCCACCTGGGCAAGCACGGCACCCTGGAGTGGCTGCCGGGCAAGGGCCTCGGCCTGGCCGCCGAGTGCGCGCCGGACGCCGTGCTGGGCGACCTGCCGCTGGTCTACCCGTTCATCGTCAACGACCCGGGCGAGGGCACCCAGGCCAAGCGCCGCGGGCACGCCGTCGTGGTGGACCACCTGATCCCGCCGATGGCCCGCGCCGACAGCTACGGCGACATCGCCAAGCTGGAGCAGCTCCTCGACGAGTACGCCCTGGTCACCGACCTCGACCCGGAGAAGAAGCCCGCGCTGCGCAACCAGATCTGGGAGCTGGTCACCGCCGCCGAGCTGCACCACGACCTGCACCAGCAGGACCAGCCCGACGCCGAGTCGTTCGACGACTTCGTGATGCACATCGACGGCTACCTGTGCGAGATCAAGGACGTGCAGATCCGCGACGGGCTGCACATCCTCGGCCGGGCGCCGGCGGGCGAGGAGCTGGTCAACGACGTGCTGGCGATCCTGCGCTCGCGGCAGGTCTTCGGCGGGAAGGTCGGGGCCCTGCCCGGGCTGCGGACCGCCCTGGCCGAGCGCTTCGGCCTCGACGAGCAGCACCTGCTGGCCGAGCCCGGTGCCGCGGTGGCGGTCCCGGGCGCGCTGACCGGACTGGTGGCGGGTCCCGCGGCGTCCGCATCGGACGCGGTGGACCTGCTGGAGGAGCTGGCCCGGCGGCTGGTCACCGGCCTGGCCGAGGCGGGCTGGCGGGCCGACGGCGTCGCCGCGTCGGTGCTGGGCGGTCCCGACGAGCAGGTCGACGCGGTGCTGCGGTTCGCCTGCGAGGAGCTGGCGCCCCGGTTGGCCCGCACCACCGACGAGGTGGACAACGTGGTGCACGCCCTCGGCGGCGGCTTCGTGCCCGCCGGACCGTCCGGGTCACCGACCCGGGGCCTGGTGTCGGTGCTGCCGACCGGCCGCAACTTCTACTCGGTCGACCCCAAGGCGATCCCGTCCCGCAACGCCTTCGAGGTCGGCTCCGCGCTCGCCGATTCCCTGCTGGCGCGGCACGTGCAGGACACCGGGGAGCACCCGCGCTCAGTCGGGCTCACGGTGTGGGGCACCTCGGCGATGCGTACCCAGGGCGACGACATCGGCGAGCTGCTCTGGCTGCTCGGCTGCCGCCCGACCTGGGACGACGCCTCCCGCCGGGTCACCGGTTTCGAGGTGGTGCCGCTGGCCGAGCTGGGCCGTCCCCGGATCGACGTGGTGGTGCGCATCTCCGGCTTCTTCCGGGACGCCTTCCCGCACGTGGTGTCGCTGCTCGACGACGCGGTCCGGGCGGTGGCGGTGCTCGACGAGCCGGACGAGGACAACTTCGTCGCCGCGCACTACCGCGCCGACCTGGCTTCGCACGGCGACGACCGGCGCGCCTCCACCCGGATCTTCGGGTCCAAGCCGGGCGCCTACGGGGCCGGGCTGCTGCCGCTGATCGACGCCCGGAACTGGCGCAGCGACGCCGACCTCGCCGAGGTCTACGCCACCTGGGGCGGGTTCGCCTACGGTCGGGGGCTGGACGGCCGGGAGGCGCGGACGGACATGGAGACGGCGTTCCGGCGCATCCAGGTGGCGGCCAAGAACGTCGACACCCGCGAGCACGACATCGCCGACTCCGACGACTACTTCCAGTACCACGGCGGGATGGTCGCCGCGGTGCGGGTGCTCGCCGGCGCCGACCCGGCCGCCTACGTCGGCGACTCCGCGGTGCCGCACGCGGTGAAGACGCGGACCCTCGGCGAGGAGACCAAGCGCGTCTTCCGGGCCCGGGTGGTCAACCCCAAGTGGATCTCGGCGATGCGCAGGCACGGCTACAAGGGCGCCTTCGAGCTCGCGGCCACCGTGGACTACCTGTTCGGCTTCGACGCGACCGCGGGCGTGGTGGACGACTGGATGTACGCCAAGCTCGCCGAGTCCTACGTCTTCGACGGCGAGGTGCAGGAGTTCCTGCGCACCTCGAACCCGTGGGCGCTGCGCGGGATGACCGAGCGGCTGCTGGAGGCCGCCGACCGCGGCCTGTGGGAACGCCCCGATGAGGCGGTGCTGGCGGAGCTGCGCGAGGTGTACCTGGAACTCGAGGGCAGCCTGGAGGGCTGAAGCACTCCTCTGTGGACGGTGATATCCCGCCGGACGGGTGTATTCAGCCGCGCGTCCAGTAGCTCGACCGAGTGGTTAACGGTCGGCGTGCGGCGCCCTCCGGTGCGCTGTGATCCGCTGGGGTCGTCAAGTGGTTCGGACCGGTGGGGGACCGGTTCGCGCGGACGGCGCCGGCCCACCCCCGCCTGTGGGGGAGGAGACAGCGATGACAGGAGTTCCGCGCAGGGGAGCGGCGGCGCTGGGCGTGCTGGCGATGTCGGCGGCGCTGGCGACCGCACCGCTGACCGCCGGTGCCGCCGAAACCGCCGGTGCCGCCGAGACCGGGCCCGCCGCCTCGAAGGCACCGCCGATCGTCGGCGGCTCCCCGGCCCCGATCGCCGAGCACCCGTGGGTGGTCTACCTCGCCAACCCGCGGGGCGACCAGTTCTGCGGCGGCACCCTCGCCGCTCCCGACAAGGTCGTCACCGCCGCGCACTGCGTGGACGGCGAGCGGCCGGGGGCGGTGCAGGTCGTCGCGGGCCGGGAGGACAAGCGGACCACCGCGGGCACCGTCGCCGGGGTCCGGGACATCTGGACCCACCCGGACTACCAGAGCGCCACCGCGGGCGCCGACGTCGCGGTGCTCACCCTGGACACCCGGCTCCCGCAGCAGCCGCTGCCGCTGGCCACCCCGGCCGATTCCGCGCTCTACCAGGCGGGCACGCCGACCACGGTGCTCGGCTGGGGCAACGTCGCCGAGGGCGGTCCCAGCTCCGACGTGCTGCGCTCGGTCCAGGTCCCGGTGGTGGCCGACCCCGACTGCTCGCGCGCCTACTCGCAGTTCGACCCGCGCACGATGGTCTGCGCGGGCGTGCCCGAAGGCGGCAAGGACAGCTGCCAGGGCGACTCCGGCGGGCCGATGGTCGCCGACGGGAAGCTGACCGGCATCGTCTCCACCGGCAACGGCTGCGCCCGCCCGGGCTACCCCGGGATCTACACCCGGGTCGCCACCTACCAGGCCGACATCGCCGCCCAGCTCGGCACCTGAGGACCTGTGCCTGGGGACGGGTGAGAGGGACGTCACGGCCGCCCGGGGGCTGCGCCACCGCGCGGCGCGGGCATACAACGGGTGGCTGTGACGTCGATGTGGTTGCGCGCGGCCTTCCTGCTGACCGTCGCGGGCTGGGGTGCCAACCAGTTCTCCCCGCTGCTGGCCGCCTACCAGCGGGGGCTCGGCGTGTCCGGCACCGCCGTCACCGGGCTGTTCGCGCTGTACGTGGTGGGTCTGGTCCCGGGCCTGCTGCTCGGCGGACCGCTGGCCGACCGGCGCGGGCGCCGACCGGTGGTGCTGGGCGCGGTGCTGCTCAACGGGGTGGCCACGCTGGCGCTGATGGCCGGGGTGCTGGCCGTGCCCTGGCTGGCCGTCGGGCGGGTGCTCACCGGCGTCGGCACCGGGGCGGTGCTGGCCGCGGGCACCGCCTGGGTCCGCGAACTGACGCTGCTCGCGGGCGCGACCGACGACGGCGCGGGCGCCCGCCGGGCCGGAGTGCTGCTGTCGGCCGGGTTCAGCCTCAGCGGACTGGTCGCCGCGCTGCTCGCCCAGTGGGCACCGCGGCCGCTGGTCGTCGCCTACCTGCCGCACCTGGTGCTGTGCGTGGCCGGGCTGCTGCTCGCGCTGGCCTGCCCGGAGACCCGGCCGAGCCGACCGGCGGCGACGCGGGTGCGGCAGCGCGACCGGCGGTTCCGCGCGCTGGTGCTGCCGGTGGCGCTGTGGGTGTTCGTCGGCCCCTCGATCAGCTTCGGCGTGCTGCCGGGGCAGGTCGCCCCGGCGGAGTGGGAGACGCTGCACGCGGGACTGGCCGCGCTGCTCGCCCCCGGCACCGGCGCGCTGGTGCAGCCCCTGGCCCGCCGCCTCGCGGCCCGCGGCGAACGGGTCCCGGCGGTGGTGGGGCTGGGCCTGCTGGGCCTCGGGCTGGCGCTGGCCGCGCTGACCGCGGCGCGCGGGATGCCGCTGGCCGCCCTGGCCTGCTGCGCGCTGCTCGGCGCGGGCTACGGGTGCTGCTCGACCTACTGCCTGACCGTGGTCGGGCGGATCGCCGCGCCCGGCGGGCTGGCCCGGCTCACCTCGGTGTTCTGGGTGGTCGCCTACCTCGGCTTCGCCGCGCCGTACCTGTTCGCGCTGGCCGCCCCGGTCGCCGACGCCCCGGCGCTGCTGGCCGGGCTGGCGGTCCTGGCGCTGCTCACCGGCCTGCGGTCAGCTCGCCACCAACCCGACCGAGATGGTCAGGAACGCCGCCACGCTGACCAGGTCCAGCGAGTGGGAGACCCGGGGATGCCGGAGCCGGTCGGCGATGCGGGCGGCGGCCAGCACGATGGTCAGCTCCCAGAACGCGGCGAGCACCAGGAAGATCACGCCTAGCACCACGAGCTGCACCGCGGGCTGCGCGGCGGCGCCGACGAACTGCGGCAGGAACGCCAGGCTGAACAGCAGCATCTTCGGGTTGGTCAGGTTGCTCAGCAGCCCGCGCAGGAACGGGTTGGACCGGTCGGGCACCGGCTCGGCCAGCCCTTCGGCGCCGGCCCGGCGGGCCAGCCAGAGCCCGCGCAGGATCGATCCGGCCAGGTAGACCAGGTACGCCGCGCCGACCCACTTCAGCACCGACAGCACCGCCGGGTGCCGGGTGATCAGCGCGCCGAGGCCGCCGATCACCGCCGCGACCTGGAGCACGCTGGCGGTGTGGATGCCGACCAGGGCGAGCAGCCCGGCGCGGCGGCCCGCGTTCAGCGAGGTGCGCAGCAGCAGGAAGGCATCGACTCCGGGGGTGAGGATCACGACCGCGCTCGCCAGCAGGAAGGCGGGCAGCGGAGTGGGGTCCAGGAGCACGTGCGGTTCCTCCTCGCGCTGATCTCGTGTCACCCGACCAGGCGTAGTTCGCCGCTCCGCCTGCGGAGACGCGGCGGAGCCGGTGGTACTGGTTCGGGAGGATCGGCGAACGATCGCGCATCGGTGCGCAGATTTTGTCGCCGAGAGCCATCATAGCGAAATATTTTCCCGGAACCGTGTGACTCCCCTCTCGTCATTCCCGGTATCGGTCCGGCTACGGTCCGTCCGGCGACAGGGTTCCGGCGGTGGAGGGCCGACGTGGTGGGCAGCAGCAGGAGCGGACCGGTGCGGATCGCGCTCGCGGGCGCGATGACCGTGCTCGCGGGGGTCCAGCCCGCGTACGCGGACGAGCGGCCCCAGGAGCGCGTCCTCGGCGGCGGGCCCGACTCCACCGACCGGGCGCCGTGGGCGGTCGCGCTCACCGACGGGTCCGGGCGGCACTTCTGCGGTGGCGCGCTGGTCAGCCCCGTCGAGGTGGTCACCGCCGCGCACTGCGTGGTCGACGGGACGGGCTCTCGGCGCGGGCCCGCCGACCTGCGGGTCGTCGCCGGGCGCACCGACCTCGGCACCGGCGCCGGTGTCGTCGGGCGCGTGGTGCGGACCTGGGTGCACCCGGAGTACGCGGGCTTCGAGCAGGGCGACGACCTCGCCGTGCTCACCCTGGACGCGCCGCTGCCGCAGCGGCCGATCCCGGTGGTCGCCCCCGGCGACCCCGCGCCGTACCGGCCGGGCACCACCGGCCGGGTCCACGGCTGGGGGCGCACCAGCGAGGGCGGTGCGTCCTCATCGACGTTGCGCTCGGTGACCGTGCCGGTCACCGACGACCAGACCTGCGCCGCGGCCTACTCCACCTACGACAGGACCGAGATGTTCTGCGCCGGGGTGCCCGAGGGCGGTCGCGACGCCTGCGCAGGCGACTCCGGCGGGCCGTTCGTGGTGGGCGGGCGGCTCGCCGGGGTCGTCTCCTTCGGCACCGGCTGCGGCCGGCCCGGCGTCCCCGGCGTCTACACCAGGCTCGGGGGTTACCCGGAGCTCGCCGACCAGCTCCAGCCGAGTGGTGTGGGCAACTCCCGGCCCGGGTGACCAGGGCCTCCGGCCGGATGCTGTGATATCCAGGTTCAGGTGACCCTCCAGCCGCTCGCGACCGCCGTCCACCGCGCCTACACCGCGGACCTGGACGCCGACGACTTCTACCGGATGCTGCGCCTGCGCGTCGACGTCTTCGTCGCCGAGCAGCAGTGCGCGTACCCGGAGCTCGACGGCAGGGATCTCGAGGAGACCACCCGGCACTTCTGGATCGATTCCGCCGATGGTTTCGTGCTCGGCTACCTGCGCCTGCTGGAGGACCCCGACGGCGTCTACCGGATCGGCCGGGTGTGCACCGCCCAGGGCGCCCGCGGCCTCGGGCTGGGGCGCAAGCTGATGCGCGCCGCCGTCGCCGAGGTCCGGCGCAGACCGGTCGTGCTCTCCGCGCAGACCTACGCCGTGGACTTCTACCGCTCCTTCGGCTTCGCCGAGGACGGCGAGGAGTACCTGGAGGACGGCATCCCCCACGTCCCGATGCGCCGCGCCTGATCCCCCGCGCCGCAACGACGACGGCACCGCTGAGCTCCGAAAGCGGCCGACGCCCCACTCATCTCATCCGAAAGGAACTGAGTGAGGGGCACCCTTGCCCGAGTTCGGGGTCTTTTCGGAATGCGGCGGAGCCGCATGCGGTGCGGCCGTCAACCGGCACCGCCGCCCGTGCTCGGACGTGACCGCTCAGCGGTCTTCTCGCGAGGACGCCCTGATGCCGTGTATTGGCGATCCATCGAGAAGGGCGCCCGGAGCGAGAAGGCCGCTGAGGTTCCGCCACCCGCACCGCCACGCAGGCCATTCTGAAAACAGTCCGTGGGGTGGGGACGTGGCGCTGGTCTCGGGTGTGTTGGTCCGGTGATCGGGGTCTGCGACGATGCCGGGTGATCCACGCGAGGGGTGCGGCAGGAAGCCGGTGCGAATCCGGCGCGGTCGGCGCCACTGTGACCGGGGAGCGGTCCGCCACCACGTGCCACCGGGCGATGCCTGGGAAGGCCGGCGGCCCGCGCCGATCCGGGAGCCAGGACACTGCGGCCCCTCCTTCCCGATACCCGGGGCGTCCGACACCCGAGGAAGGAACCCGGCATGACCGCTCCTCCGCGCGCCGCCGCGCGCTTCCCGTTCTCCGCCGTGGTCGGTCACGACGACCTCCGGCTCGCGCTGCTGCTCAACGCGATCCACCCGCGCATCGGCGGGGTGCTGGTGCGCGGTGAGAAGGGCACCGCCAAGTCGACCGCGGTGCGGGCGCTGGCGGGGCTGCTGCCCGCGCTCGACGTCGTCGAGGGCTGCCGGTTCGGGTGCGCCCCCGACGCGCTGGACGACCGGTGCCCGGACGGCCCGCACGACGCGGTGGTGGCCCAGCGCCGACCGGCCGGGCTGGTGGAGCTGCCGGTCGGGGCCACCGAGGACCGGCTGATCGGCTCGCTGGACCTGGAACGCGCGCTGACCGAGGGCGTCCGCGCCTTCCAGCCCGGCCTGCTGGCCGCCGCGCACCGGGGCGTGCTCTACGTCGACGAGGTCAACCTGCTGCACGACCACCTGGTCGACCTGCTGCTGGACGCCGCGGCGATGGGTCGCGCGCACGTCGAGCGCGACGGGGTGTCGGTCTCGCACGCCGCGTCGTTCCTGCTGGTCGGCACGATGAACCCGGAGGAGGGCGAGCTGCGCCCGCAACTCCTGGACCGGTTCGGCCTGACCGTGCACGTCGCCGCCGCCCGCGAGGTCGCCACCCGGACCGAGGTGGTGCGCAGGCGGCTGGCCTTCGAGGACGACCCGGAGGGCTTCGCCGGGCAGTGGGCGGAGGCCGACGCGGAGCTGGCCCGGCGCATCGTCGAGGCCCGCGCCCGGCTGGATGCCGTGGTGCTGCCGGATTCCGAGCTGCGCCGCATCTCCGCGCTGTGCGCCGCGCTGGAGGTCGACGGGATGCGCGCCGACCTGGTGCTGGCCCGCACCGCCGTGGCGCACGCGGCGTGGCGCGGCGCGGACGCGGTGGCCGAGCAGGACGTCGAGACGGCGGCCCGGCTGGCGCTGCCGCACCGGCGCAGGCGCGACCCGTTCGACGAGCCGGGGATGGCGGAGGACCAGTTGCAGCAGGCCCTCTCCGAGGCCGCCGAGCACGCCGGGGACGGCGACGACGACCCGCCGCCGGACGGCCCGGGCGGCGGTGCTCCCGAGGACGGCGGCCCCGATGACGGCGGTCCGGACGACGGCGGACCCGATGACGGCGGACCCGATGACGGCGGGCCCGATGACGGCGGGCCCGGGGCCGGTGCGCCCGACAGCGGCGACGAGGGCGACGGCGGCCGCAGCGGTGGCGCTGACGGCGACGAGGGCTCGGGCGGTGCCGACCGGCAGCCCGCGGCACCGGAACCGGCCTTCCGGGCGCGGCTGCTGGAGGTGCCGGGACTCGGCGAAGGCGCCCCGGGACGGCGCTCGCGCAGCCGGTCCCGCACCGGGCGCGGGGTCCGCGCTTCCGCGGTGGAGGGCAACGGCGTGCACCTGACCGCCACGCTCGCCGCGGCGGCCCCGCACCAGCGGGCGCGCGGGCGCAGCGGACCCGGCCTGCTGCTGCACCGCGAGGACGTCCGCCGGGCGGTCCGGGAGGGCCGCGAGGGCAACCTCGTGCTGTTCGCGGTCGACGCCTCCGGGTCGATGGCGGCGCGGGAGCGGATGTCGGCGGTCAGCGGTGCGGTGCTGTCCCTGCTGCGGGACGCCTACCAGCGGCGGGACAAGGTCGGCGTGGTCGCGTTCCGGGGCGACGGGGCGGAGGTGGCGCTGCCGCCCACCTCGTCGGTGGACGTGGCCGCCACCCGGATGCGCGCGCTGCGCACCGGTGGCCGGACCCCGCTGGCCGACGGGCTGCTCACCGCGCGGTCGGTGCTGCGCACCGAGCGGACCCGCGATCCGCAGCGCCGCCCGCTGCTGGTGCTGCTCACCGATGGCAAGGCCACCGTCGCCGTCGACGCGGCGGCGGGTTCGGCCCGGGAACGCGCGCGCCGCGCGGTGGACGACGCGGTGCGCGCCGCCGGGCTCCTCTCCCGGATGGAGGTGGCCTCGGTGGTCGTCGACTGCGAGAGCGGTCCGGTCCGGCTCGGCCTGGCGGGACGGGTAGCGACGGCCCTCGACGCGCCCCGGCTGCGGTTGGAGGAGCTGTCCGCGGAGAACGTCGCCGGGGTGGTCCGGGCGGCGCGTCCGGACCGGGAGCGCGCCGCCTGATCTCGGTTCGGTCACGAGATTCGGCGTTTCGCGGCCGGGATCGCGCGGCGCATTGGTACCGTTGCCGCTGTCCGCCTGACCCCCAGAGGTGGACTTCCCGAGTGCCCCCGCGCTCCCGGCAACCCCCAGGCCGGTGGAGCGCGGGGCCTTGTGGTTACCGGGCCGGGTCCGGCGGTGCGCGGGAGGATTCCCGTCCGCGGCCGTTCGGGGCCATCCCGTTGGCCCATTCGGGTCCAGTTCGCCGCGCGGTCCCGGGTGCGGCGGGCGTCGCACGGGTGCGGGACATCGCGCTCAGATCAACAGGTGCTAACTTTCCGTTTGCCGGGGCGTGTCGAAACGAATCGGGGACGGTGCGAGATGGCCGAATCGGCCGGTGCCGTGGCGGGACTCGCCGCCGCGAACGAAGCCATGATGGGAATCATCAACGCGGCCAACGGCGGCCGGTTCCAGGTGACTCCCGAAGCGGGTGAGGAGCTCATCCGGATCTTCGAGGACATGGGCGAGGAAATGCGCGGCATGTGGCAGGACCTCGACCTGCTCAAGCAGAAGGTGCCGCTGGGTCCGAGCCCCGCCGGGCAGGAGATCGCGCACTTCGACCGGCTCGTCGCCGCGGGCGACGACGGCCGCTCGTACGAGGAGATGCTCCGGCAGTTGCGCAGCCGGGTGCCGGAGGTCGTCGAGGCGATCCGCAAGGGCATCGAGCTCTACCAGGAGGTCGACGACGGGAACTCCCGCCGCTTCGACGTGCAGGCTTGAGATCAGGAGTGTGAATCCGTTGCGTCGTCCGATGCCGCGAGCGCTCGTCACCGGCGGGATCGCCGTGGCGCTGACCTGCACGGCCTGCGGCGGCCCGAGCGCCTCGCCGCCGCCCGAGCAGTCGGCGACCACCGCCGCCGGGGAGACGGCCACGAGCGCCGGGCCGTTCGCGGAGGTCGACCCGTGCGGCCTGCTCGACCCCTCGGCGGGCGTGCCGGGCCCCGGGGAGCGCGAGGACAAGCTCGGCTCGCTGGTGTGCCGCTGGGAGGTCCCGGAAGGCGGGGTGGCGGTCAACCTGCACCCGGACCGCGCGGTCGAGCAGCTCGACCTGTCGCAGTACCAGGTCTCGGAGACCACCGTCGGCGACCGCCCGGCGAAGCTGGCGCGCGGCGCCGAGGGCGACGGGACCTGCGAGGTGCTCCTCCCGGTCTCCGGTACCGCCTCGGCCGGGGTCGCCGCCATCACCGACGACATGAACAACGACACCGCGTGCGCGGTGGCGCAGCGGCTGGCGCCGGTGGTGGCCGAGAAGCTCCCGGCCGGCTGACATGAGTCCGTGGATTCATCCGCCTGGATCGATCTTCCTGGGATATCCTCCGCGTGCGGGGGCCCGGTTCGACGCCGCCCCGCGACCGGTCGCCGGTCGGCGCGGGACGTCCCGAGCAGCCGTCCTGACGCGGTGGTCCACGCGCTCGGCGCCGGGCGGGTTCACGGCGGACAACGGTGTCCGATCCGCAGTCGCCGCGAACGGGTACTCCGGCGGACACCTCGGAACGCAGGACGCACCGATGCCGGAAGCCGGGCTTCCGGAGGACTTGGGCAGGGGGCAGCATGACGTCGCCACCGGGTGGTGAGTCGGAGTACATCGCCGACCGCGAGCAGGCCATGTACGAGGAGCGGGTGCGGGAGATCCAGGAGGAGCACCCCGATTCACCGCTGCACCTGCTCTTCGGCGCCTTGGCTTCGCACGTGCAGGCCGACAAGCAAGCCGACGAGTACGGGAAGCGGCGGGCCGAGGAACTGGCCGAGGAGCAGGAGCTGCGCGCCCGGCCCGGCCCGCTCGGCGGCACGAACTACCTGTCGTACGAGCACAAGGAGCTCGACCGCTTCGTCCGGGAGGACTTCGACCCCGGTGCGGTGCACGAGATCGGCCGGGTCTACCACGACCACGGCGCGAAGCTGCGCGACTTCTCCGACCGGATCCGGCAGGCCGCGACCAAGACCGAGGAGAACTGGCAGGGCGAGGCGGGCGACGCGATGCGCGCGCACGTCACCAACGTCGCCGACCACATGGGCCACTCCGGCAAGGCCGCGCAGCTCACCGCGAACCAGGTCGGGATGCAGGCCGAGGCCGGGGAGCGGGCGCGCAACGCGATGCCCGAGGTCGTCGAGTTCGACCTGCAGCAGGAGATGCAGGGCCTGGCGGCCGAGCAGAACCCGATCATGATGATCGCCCGCGTCGGCCAGATGGTGCAGAAGCAGGAGGAGTCCCGCGCCGCGCACCAGGAAGCGGCGCAGGTGCTCACCACGATGGAAAACGACTTCGGCACGGCGGCCGAGCAGACTCCGACGTTCCTCCCCGCGCCGAAGGATCCCGACCAGGCGCAGGAGCTCAGCCGGCTCAAGCCGACCACGATGCTCAGCGCGTTCCAGGAGCCGGCCACCCCGATGCAGACCCGGTCGGCGTTGGCCGAGGGGACTCCGGCCGCGGGCGGCCAGGGTCCCGGCGCCGCCGTCCCGGGCGCGCCGCCCGGCTCGGTCCCGCCGGGCTCGGTGCCCCCTGGTTCGGCTCCCGGTTCGACCCCGCCCGCTTCGGTCACCCCCAGCTCGTACACCCCCGGCTCGGTGCAGCCGAGTTCCCCCGGAACGGCGCCCGGCCAGGGCGGAGGCGGCGGCACGCCGCAGTACAGGGTCCCGGACGTGCCCTCCTACACCACCGGGCCGAGGTCCACCACCTCGCAGTGGCACTCCGGTCACGGCGGTGGCACCGGTCCCGGCGGCGGTGACACCCGCTGGAACCCGCAGACGGGCACCTGGGAGAAGCGCAACCCCTACAACGGCAACTGGGCCCCGATCCCCGGTGGCTACCGGCCCGGCGGGCGGGACGGTTCCGGACCGTCCGGCGGTCGCGGTCCCGGCGGCTTCGGGCCGAACGGCCCCCACGCGCCCGGTGTGCCCAACCCCGGAACGCCCGGTGCACCCGGTGGCGCCGGACGCGGCTTCGGCGGTGCGGGCGGCCTGGGCGCGGCCGGCGGCGCGGGTGGTCTCGGCGCCGCCGGTGGTGCGGGCGGCGCGGGCACGTCGGCCCAGCCCGGTCCGGGTGGCCGCGCCGGTGTCGGCGGAGTCCCCGGCACGCCCGGTGGTGCGGCGGTGACCGGGGGCGCGGTGGCCGGTGGCCGGGGCGGCGCCGGGATGGCCGGGCCCGCCGGCGGCGCCCCGACCGGCCGGGGCCAGGGCGGCGACGACGACCTCGACCACCAGAACAAGTACCTGCAGGAGAACGACGACGCGTGGCGGGACCTCGGGCTGCCGCCGGTGGCGCCGCCGGTCTTCGAGTAGCGCTGTTCCCGCGGTGCGGGCGGCGGCACCTCAGGCGCCGCCCGCACCGGTACGGACGTCCTGAGGCAGACCGGCGGCTCGCACGCGCCGTCGGCGGAGCGGTTCCGCCGACGGCGCCGGTGGTGATGGGGTTCTCGATGCTCGATTCGTTCACGCTCCCGCTCGCGGCGGCGGACCTGCTCGGCGAGGAGCTGCGGCTGGACCTGCGGCGGTTCCCGTTCGAGGTGCCGCACTTCGCGGCGACCTTCGACGAGCGGCGGGCGCTGCGCGAGCGCATGTGGGCCGACCTGGAGCAGCGCAACCTCGCGTACCGGGGCCAGGTCGAAGCGGAGGTCGAGCAGGCGCTGTCGCTGCTGGACCGCGCTGCGGTGTCGATCGCGGTGGCGGTGTACGAGACCGGTGCCGACGACGTGTTCCGGGCCCGGATCGCGGCCGCCGGGCGCACCGGCGTGCTCGCCGTGCAGGACCCGCGCGGCTTCCAGGTGCGGTTCCTCGACGTGCGCGGGCTGGCCCGCCAGTGCGCCGAACTGGTCCCGGACGAGCCCGCCGGTCGGCTGGAGGCGGCGTCGGTGCTGGTGCCCGCTGAACCCGAGGCGCAGCAGGAGGAGAGCGAGGAGCGGGGACCGCGCTGGCTCGACTACGGCCCGACCACCTCGACGGGCGGCCGGGACGCGGAGCGGGCCGCGGCGATCATGGCGCTGCCGGTGCGGCGCCTCGGCTACTTCCTGATCAGCGGTCCCTCGGGGCAGGCCCCGGCCATCGGGTTCCGCGACACCGAGCAGGGCCGCTACTCGATGACCACCCGGCGGAACCAGGACGGCCAGCGGTGGAACACCTTCGCCGGGGCGGACCGGGCGACGCTCCAGCGCCACCTGGACGAACACCTCGCCAGGTTCCGCTGACCCGCTCCCGCGGGAGACGGCGCCCGTGGGAACCGGGTGAGGGGGTCCCGAACGGGGTGCGCGGACCGCGGTGGCGGGCGGGTTCTGCGGTGACATCACCCACGCTTGACTTCCGGCGGGGCCGCGCGGACCGGCTGAAACCCCGGTTCCGGTGTTCGTCGAGCGCAGGGGCCCGCCGCCGGTGCCGTTAGGGTCGGTCCATGCCTCAGGGACAGCCGACCGCGGTACCGGCCGACGGTCTGACCACGCGACAGCGCCGCAACCGCCCGCTGGTCGTGGTGCACACCGGTGAGATGAAGGGCAAGTCCACCGCCGCGTTCGGGCTGGCGCTGCGCGGCTGGAACCAGGGCTGGCCGATCGGCGTCTTCCAGTTCGTCAAGTCCGCGAAGTGGCGGGTCGGCGAGGAGAGCGCCTTCCGCGCGCTCGGCAGGCTGCACGAGGAGACCGGCGAGGGCGGCCCCGTCGAGTGGCACAAGATGGGCGAGGGCTGGTCCTGGGCGCGCAAGCAGGGCACCGAGCAGGACCACGCGGCGGCGGCGCTGGAGGGCTGGCGCGAGATCGCCCGCCGACTGCGCGACCAGCGCCACGGGCTCTACGTGCTCGACGAGTTCACCTACCCGCTGCACTGGGGCTGGGTGGACGTCGCGGAGGTGGTGGCGGAGCTGCGCGACCGCCCCGGGCACCAGCACGTGGTGATCACCGGCCGGTACGCGCCGCAGGAACTGCTCGACGCCGCCGACCTGGTCATGGAGACCACCAAGGTCAAGCACCCGATGGACGCCGGGCAGAAGGGGCAGAAGGGCATCGAGTGGTGACGCCCCGGATCGTGGTGGCCGCCCCGGCTTCCGGGCAGGGCAAGACGACGGTGGCCACCGGATTGCTCGCGGCGCTGCGGGCGCGCGGCACGGAGGTGGCGCCGTTCAAGGTGGGGCCGGACTACATCGATCCCGGCTACCACCGGCTCGCCGCCCGCCGCCCGGGGCGCAACCTCGACCCGGTGCTGGTCGGCGAGGAGCGGATCGCGCCGCTGTTCCGGCACGGCGCCACCGGTGCCGAGGTGTCGGTCGTGGAAGGCGTGATGGGCCTGTTCGACGGCCGCCTCGACTCGCCCGGGCCGGTCGCCTTCGGCTCGACGGCGCACGTCGCCGAACTGCTCGGCGCCCCGGTGCTGCTGGTGGTCGACGCCAAGGGCCAAGGGCAGAGCCTCGCCGCGCTGCTGCACGGCTTCCGCGACTTCCACCCCGGGGTGCGGATCGGCGGCGTGGTGCTCAACCGCGTCGGGTCGCAACGCCACGAGCAGGTGCTGCGGGCGGCCGCCGACGCCGCCGGGCTGCCGGTGCTCGGCGCGCTGCCCCGGCACGCGGCGCTGGAGGTGCCGTCCCGCCACCTCGGGCTGGTCACCGCCGCCGAGCGCGGGGCCGAGGCGGTGCGGGCGGTGGACGCGATGGCCGAGGTCGTCGCCGCCTCGGTCGACCTGGACGCCGTGGTCGCGCTGGCGGGTGCCGCGCCGGATCCGGCAGGACCGGCCTGGGATCCCGCCGCGGAGGTCGAGGCCCGGCCGGGCGGGCCGCTGATCGCGGTCGCCGGGGGAGCGGCGTTCACCTTCGGCTACGCCGAGCACGCGGAACTGCTGGCCGCCGCCGGGGCCCGCGTCGCACTGCTGGACCCGCTGCGCGACGAGGCGCTGCCGCCCGGGACGCGCGGTGTGGTGCTGCCCGGCGGGTTCCCGGAGCAGCACGCCGCCGAGCTGACCGCGAACACCGCGCTGCGGCGGGAGATCGCCCGGTTCGCCGGTGCGGGCGGCGCGGTGCACGCCGAGTGCGGCGGGCTGCTGTACCTGGCCGAGGAGCTCGACGGGCACCCGCAGTGCGGGGTGCTCCCGGCGCGGGCGCGGATGACCGAGCGCCTGGTCCTCGGCTACCGCGACGCGGTGTCCGCCGGGGATTCCCCCGTCTTCGCAGGAGGAGAACGCGTGACCGGACACGAATTCCACCGCACAGCCCTGGAACCGGGCGGCGGGACGCAGCCCGCCTGGTTCTGGCGCGGCGGGCGGGAGGGCTTCGCCGGGCCCCGGCTGCACGCCTCGTACCTGCACACCCACCCCGCCGGGCAACCCCGGTCGGTCCAGCGGTTCGTCGAGGAGTGCGCGCGATGAAGCTGATCGGCATCGGTGTCGGCCCCGGCGACCCGGAACTGCTGACCCTGGCGGCGCTGCGCGCGCTGCGGGAGGCCGACGCGGTCTACGTGCCGGTGCTCGCGTCGGACGAGCAGGGCCGCGCCGAAGCGGTGGTGCGCGCGCACCTGGGCGCCGACGAGCGGGTGCGGCGGCTGGTGTTCGCGCTGGCCGATCCGGTGGACGGCCCGCAGGAGCGGCGCAGGCGGCACTGGGACGCCGCGGCCGAGGAGGTCGCCGGCCGGTTGCGCGAGCGGGGCGGCACCGCGGTTTTCGCGACCCTGGGCGATCCGGCGGTGTACTCCACGTTCAGCTACCTCGCGAGCACCGTTCGGGAGCTGGTGCCCGAGGTCGAGGTGACCACCGTGCCGGGGATCACCGCGATGCAGGCGACCGCGGCGCAGGCCGGGGTGGCGCTCACCGAGGGCGCCGAACCGCTGACCGTGATCCCGGCGATGCGCGACGTCGCGGCGTTGCGGGAGGCGTTGCGCGCACGCGGTACCGTCGTCGCCTACAAGGGCGGCAGGCGGTTGGGCGAGCTGCGGTCGGTGATCGCCGAGAGCGGTGCCTCGGACCGCGCGATCTACGCCGAGCACCTGGGCACCCCCGACGCGCGGGTGCTCCCCTTGTCCGAAGTGGACGACGACGGGGCGCCGTACCTGTCCACTGTGGTAGTCCTTCCCCCTCGACGCGGCAGAGGAGAGCAATGGTGAGTGGCCGGATCTCGTTCATCGGTGCCGGACCCGGCGCGGCCGATCTGATCACCGTGCGCGGTGCGCGGCGGATCGCCGAGGCCGACATCGTGGTGTGGGCCGCGAGCCTGGTCGCCCCGGAGTGCATCCAGGAGCACGCGCGCCCCGACGCCGAACTCGTCGATTCCTCGCGGCTGACCCACGAGCAGGCGGTGGAGATCTACCGCCGGGCCGAGCGCGAACGGCTCAACGTCGCGCGGGTGCACTCCGGGGACCCGTCGCTGTGGGGCGCGGTGCAGGAGCAGTACGACGCGTGCGCGAGGATGGCGCTGGAGGTCGAGATCGTGCCGGGCGTGGCGGCGTTCTCCGCCGCGGCGGCCTCGGTCGGCCGGGAGCTCACCGTGCCCGAGGTCGCCCAGTCGCTCGTGCTGACCCGGCTGGAGGGCGGCAAGACCCCGATGCCGGACGGCGAGAAGGTCCGCGAGTTCGCCAAGCACGGCACCACGATGGCGCTGTTCCTGTCCGCCGCGCGCACCGGGCAGCTCGTCGAGGAGCTGCGGGCGGGCGGCTACGACGACGACACCCCGGTGCTGGTGGCCTACAAGGTGACCTGGCCGGACGAGCTGATGCTGCGCACCACGCTGGGCGAGCTGGAGCAGACGGTCAAGCAGCACAAGCTGTGGCGGCACACCCTGTTCATCGTCGGCAAGGCGCTGACCAGCGGCGGCACCCGGTCGCACCTGTACCACGCCGGGCACTTCCACACCTACCGCCGCGCCGATCCCGCCGCCCGCCGGGCGTTGCGCGCCGAACGCCCCTCGCGGCGCGCGAAGCCCGCCGAGCCGGAGCCCGCCGAGCCGGGGCCCGGGGCGGTCCGCGACTCCGACGTCGCCTGGTGGGCGGTGCGCGACTGGCAGGCGACCGCGCGCGGTGCCGCCAAGGTCGCGGCGCACCGCTCGGCGGCGCGGGTGGATTCCGCCCAGCCGGAGCTGTTCGCCGAGCAGGACGCGGACGCCGCCCCGGCGGAGGCTCCGGAGCAGCGCCCCGCGCCGGAACCCGAGCAGGTCCCGGAGCGGACCGCCGAACCCGCGGCGGCCCAGCCGAAGCAAGCCGAGCCGGAGCAGCCCGAGCCGGAGCAAGCCGAGCCCAAGCAGCCCGCCGCGGAGCAGGCGGAGCCGGAGCAGGCGGCGCCGAAGCGGACCTCCCCGGCGAGCACCGGCACCGCGAAGGCCACCGCGAAGACCTCCACCGCGAAGACCTCCACCGGGAAGTCCGCGCCGAAGCGCCGCACCACCAAGGCCGCCGAGCCCAAGGCGGCGAAGTCCCGCTCGACCGCGAAGGGCAAGCGCACGTCAGATGAGCGGTGACCCGGCCGGGCCGGAGCTGCGCGAGCCGGACCTGCCGCGCACCGCGAAGGTCCGGCCCAAGGCGCTGCGCACCGGCTTCACCACCGGCGCGTGCTCGGCGGCGGCGGCCAAGGCGGCGGCCGAGCTGATGGTCACCGGCGCGCTCCCGCCGGTGGTCGACGTGGTCTTCCCGGACGGCAGGCCGCGCCGCTTCGAGGTGGATTCCGCGCACGTCGGCCCGGCCGCGACGGCCGTGGTGGTCAAGGACGCGGGCGACGACCCGGACGTCACCCACGGCGCCCGGCTGACCGCGACGGTGACCCCGCGCGCGGACGGCGCGGTGGACCTGCGCGGCGGTGAGGGCGTCGGCGTGGTGACCAAGCCGGGCCTGGGCTTGGAGGTCGGCGGTCCGGCGATCAACCCGGTGCCCCGCCGGATGATCACCGAGGCGGTGCGCGAGGTGCTCGGCGACGGCGGCGCGGACGTCACGATCAGCGTGCCCGGCGGCGAGAAGATGGCCTACAAGACCACCAACCGGCGGCTGGGCATCTTCGGCGGCATCTCGATCCTGGGCACCACCGGGATCGTGCGCCCGTTCTCCACGGCGTCCTGGCGCTCCAGCGTCGAGCAGGCGGTGGCGGTGTCGGCGGCGCAGGGCGGCCGGACGGTGGTGCTGTCCACCGGCGGGCGCACCGAGCGGGCCGCGATGCGGCTGCTGCCGGACCTGCCGGACGTGGCCTTCGTCGAGGTCGGTGACTTCACCGGTGCGGCGATCCGGCGGGCCGTCGAGCACGGGCTGACCGACGTCGTCTTCGTCGGCATGATCGGCAAGCTCACCAAGCTGGCCTCCGGCGTAGTCATGACGCACTACACGAGGTCCAAAGTGGACACGCCGCTGCTGGGGCGGATCACCGCCGAGTTCGGCGGGACCCCGGAGCAGGTCGAGGAGATCGGTGCGGCGGCCACCGCGCGCCGGGCGTACGAGGTGTGGCAGGACGCCGGGCTGCTCCCGGCGTGTGCGCACCGGCTGTGCACGTCGGTGGCCGCAGTATTGGAGCGGTTCAGCGAGGAGACCGGCCGCCGGCTGCGCGCTCGGGTCGCTATGGTGGACTTCGAGGGCGAGCACGTGGTGGCGGCCACCGAGGCGAGGTGGGTGACGTGGCGGTCACGGTGATCGGAGTCGACGGCGGCGCGCTGCCGCAGGGCGCCGAGGAGGCGCTGCAATCGGCGCGCCTGGTGATCGGCGGGCGCAGGCATCTGGCGGCGCACGCCCCGGCGCACGTGCGCACGCTGGAGCTCGGCGCGCTGGAACCGGCGCTGGGCGCCCTGGGCGCGCTGACCGGTGCGGAGTCCGCCGTGGTGCTGGCCTCCGGCGACCCGGGGTTCTTCGGCGTGCTGCGGGCCCTGCGGGAGCGGGGCCTGCGCTGCGCCGTGCTGCCCGCGACCTCCAGCGTGGCCCGGCTGATGGCCCGCGCGGGCCGGTCCTGGGACGACGTCGCGGTGGTCAGCGCGCACGGCCGCGACCTGCGGCAGGCGATCAACGTGTGCCGGGCCCGCCCGGCGGTCGCGGTGCTCACCGCGCCCGGGGCCGGACCGGCGCAGCTCGGCTCCGGCCTCGACGGCTGGCGCCGCACCCTCACCGTCGCCGAGGACCTGGGCGGCGAGCACGAATCCGTGGTCACCGTCGATCCGGCCGAGGCGGCCACCCGCACCTGGCGCGAACCCAACGTGGTGCTCTGCCAGGCCGATCCGGACGCGGTGCCGGCGCGCGGCTGGTCCGCCGGCGGCGAGCCGCTGCCGCCGGCGTCCGGCTGGGCGCTGCCGGAGGACGAGTTCTCCCACCGCGACGGCATGATCACCAAATCCGAGGTGCGCGCGGTGGCGCTGGCCCGGCTCGCGCCGCGCCCCGGCACCCTGGTGTGGGACGTCGGCGCCGGATCGGGGTCGGTCGCCGTGGAGTGCGCCCGGCTCGGCGCCGCCACCATCGCCGTCGAGCGGGACGAAGCGCAGGTGGTGCGGCTGATCACCAACGCGACCGGGCACGGCGTGGACGTCCGGGTGGTCGAGGGCGCCGCCCCGCAGGCGCTGCGCGAGCTGCCCCGGCCGGACGCGGTCTTCGTCGGCGGTGGCGGGTCCGAGGTCGTCGCCGCCTGCGCGCACGCCGGGGCCGAGCGGGTGGTGGTGGCGCTGGCGGCGCTGGACCGGATCGCGGGCACCCGGGACGCGCTGCGCGCCGCCGGTTACCAGGTCGAGGGCGTGCAGCTCGCCGCCGCCCGCCTGGCCGAGCTCCCCGACGGGTCCTCCAGGCTGGAGGGCACCAACCCGGTGGTCCTGCTGACGGGAGTGCGGTGAGGGCGACTGCGCGGGGAAAGCCGAACGGAGTGCGGGGCACCCGGTACCACGTCACTGGGTACGGGGTGCCCCGCACCCAGGTACCGAACGGGTAGTGCGCGTCGACGACGGGTGCTGGACCGGTGATCAGGTCCGCGGTGGCGGGCCGGGAAGCAGGGGAGACGACGTGATCGGGCTGTTCGCGGTGACCGCCGCGGGACGACGGGCCGCGACCGAACTGGCCGCCCGGCTGGGGCCGGACGCGGTGCTGGTGGACGGGCCGCCCGGCCCGGCGCTGCGCCGCGTCTGGGACCACCTCGACGCGGCGGTGTTCTTCCTGGCCAGCGGAGCCGCCGTGCGGCTGGTGGCGCCGCTGCTGCGGGACAAGCACACCGATCCCGGCATCGTCTGCGTCGACGAGGCCCGCCGGTTCGCCATCGCGCTGGCCGGTGGCCACTCCGGGGGCGCCAACGCGCTCGCCGAGCAGGTCGCCGACGTGCTGGGCGCGACCCCGGTGGTGACCACCGCGACCGACAGCACCGGCAGCACGCCGCTGGACGAGCTCGTCGACCTCCTCGACGCCGCGGTGGACGGCGACCTCGCCGGGTGCGGTGTCGCGGTGCTCGACGGCGCCCCGGTGCGCATCGAGAACCCGCTGGGCTTCCCGCTGCCCGCGCTGCCCGACAACGTCGGTCCCGACGTGGTGGATCCGCAGTGGACGGTGGTGGTCGACGACCGCCGCGCGGCCCCGGACGACGAGGGGCCGACGCTGCGGCTGGTGCCGCGCACCCTCGTCGTCGGCGTGGGTTCCGAGCGCGGGGTGGACCGCACCGAGGTGACCGAGACGATCGCCCGCCTGGAGCGCGAGCACGGCCTGGATCCCCGCGCGGTCCGGGCGTTCGCCAGCGTCGACCTCAAGGCCGACGAGACCGGGATCCTGGAGGCGGTGCAGGACCTCGGGTTCTGGTACGCCGACGGCGACGAGCTGCGGCTGCTCACCTACCCCGCCGCCGAACTCGCCGGGATCGAGGTGCCCAACCCCAGCGAGGTGGTCCGCGCCGAGGTCGGCACCGCCAGCGTCGCCGAGGCCGCCGCGCTGCGCGGCGCCGCCGAGTGCGCCGCGGGCGGACCGGTGGAGCTGGTGGTGCCCAAGATCAAGGGGCGCGGGGTGACCGCGGCGGCGGCCCGGATCCGGCCGCGCGGACGGCTCGCGCTGGTCGGCATCGGTCCCGGCGCGGCGGAGCTGCGGACCCCGCGCGCCGACGCCGAGCTGCGCCGCGCCTCCGTCGTGGTCGGGCTGGACCAGTACCTCGACCAGGTGCGCCACCTGTTCCGGCCGGGCACCGAGGAGCGCGCCAGCGGCCTCGGCGCGGAGGAGGCCCGCGCGGCCGAAGCGGTGTCGCTGGCCCGCGAGGGCCGCGCGGTGGCGCTGATCGGCTCCGGTGACGCCGGGGTGTACGCGATGGCCAGCCCGGCGCTGGAGCAGGCCGACCGGGACGTCGAGTTCGTCGGGGTGCCGGGGGTGACCGCCGCGCTGGCCGCCTCGGCGCTGCTGGGCGCGCCGCTGGGCCACGACCACGCCCTGATCAGCCTGTCCGACCTGCACACCCCGTGGGAGGTCATCGAGCGCCGGGTGCGCGCGGCGGCCGAGGGCGACCTGGTGGTGTGCTTCTACAACCCGCGTTCGGCGCAGCGGCACTGGCAGTTGGGGCGGGCGCTGGAACTGCTCGCCGAGCACCGCCCGGCGGGCACGCCGGTCGGCGCGGTGCACCAGGCCACCCGCGACGACCAGCGGGTGTGGTGCGCGCCGATCGGCGAGTTCGACCCGGGCGAGGTGGGCATGTTCACCACCGTGGTCGTCGGCTCCTCGCAGTCGGCGATGATCGGCGGCCGGATGGTCACCCCGCGCGGCTACCGCTGGATGGCCGATGCCCGCTGATCCGCTGGTGATCTCCGCGGCCTGCACCGCGTGCGGGGCGTGCCTGCTGACCTGCCCGGAGCACGCGCTGCGCCCGGCGCCGGGCCGCCCCCGGGTGCTGGCCGAGGCGTGCACCTCCTGCGGGGAGTGCGTGGAGATCTGTCCGGCCGACGCCATCGACCTGCGCGCGGGCTAGCGCTGCCGAGGACCGCATTCGCCGATGATCTGCGTGGCGGTGCGGGTGGCGGAACCTCAGCGGTCCCCTCGCTCCGGGAGCCGCTCCTGATGTACCAACGACGTACACGGCGTCGCGGCTGTCCTCGCGAGGGGACCGCTGAGCGGTCACGTCCGAGCACGGGCGGTGGTGCCGGTTGACGGCCGCACCGCATGCGGCTCCGCCGCGTTCTGGAAAGCCGTGCAACGCGAGTTCAGGGATGGGCACCGAAGTGAGCGAGCACATGACCCCCGAGGAGTTCCGGGCGTGGGGCAAGCAGGTCGTCGACTGGATCGCGGACTACCAGGCCGGGATCGAGCGGTACCCGGTGCGGTCCTCGGTGGCGCCGGGGGAGATCCGCGCCGCGCTGCCCGCGCACCCGCCGGAGCGCGGTGAGCCCTTCGACGCGGTGCTGGCCGACCTGGACCGGGTGCTGCTGCCCGGCATCACGCACTGGCAGCACCCGGACTTCTACGCCTACTTCCCGGCCAACGCCAGCGGTCCGGCGATCCTCGGCGACCTGCTCTCCAGCGGCCTCGGCGTGCAGGGCATGGTGTGGGCGACCAGCCCGGCGTGCACCGAGCTGGAGACCGTGGTCGTCGACTGGCTCGCCGAGCTCCTCGGGCTGCCCGGGCACGTCCGCACCGACGCCGCGGGCGGCGGGGTCATCCAGGACTCGGCCTCCAGCGCGGCCCTGGTGGCCTGCCTGGCCGCGCTGCACCGGGCCAGCGGCGGGCGCGCGGCCACCGAGGGCATCACCCGCCGCTACGCGCTCTACGTCTCGGCGCACACCCACTCCTCGCTGGAGCGGGCCGCGCGGATGGCCGGGATCGGGGCCGACAACGTGCGGGTGGTCGACGTGGACCCCGCGACGCAGGCGATGGATCCGGAGCACCTGGCGGCGCTGCTCGCCGCGGACCTCGCCGCGGGCGTGGTGCCCGCGCTGGTCTGCGCCACCGTCGGCACCACCTCGACCACCGCGATCGACCCGGTCCCCGCGATCGGGCGGATCTGCCGCGAGCACGGGGTGTGGCTGCACGTCGACGGCGCCTACGCCGGGGTCGCGGCGGTGTGCCCGGAGCTGCGCTGGGTGCTCGACGGGGTCGGGGAGTTCGCCGACTCGTTCTGCACCAACCCGCACAAGTGGTTGCTGACCAACTTCGACTGCTCGGTGCTGTGGATGGCCGACCGGGCCCCGCTGGTGGCGGCGCTGTCGATCCTGCCGGAATACCTGCGCAACGCGGCGACCGCCTCCGGCGAGGTGATCGACTACCGCGACTGGCAGGTCCCGCTGGGCCGCCGGTTCCGCGCGCTCAAGCTGTGGGCGGTGCTGCGCTGGTACGGCGCGGAGGGCCTGCGCGCGCACATCCGGCGGACCGTCGCGCTGGCCCAGGAGTTCGCCGCGCTGGTCCGCGCCGACGAGCGGTTCGAGGTGCTGGCACCGCACCCGCTGGGCCTGGTGTGCTTCCGCCCGCTCGGGCCGGACGCCGACGGGCGCGCGCTGGCCGGGATGGAGGAGCTCAACGCCTCCGGCGCGCTCTACCTGACCCACACCAAGGTCGACGGCCGGGTGGTGCTGCGCTTCGCGGTCGGCTCGCCGCGCACCGAGCGGCGGCACGTCGTCGCGGCGTGGCAGCGGATCCGGCGCGCGCTGACGTGAGGTGGCGGGTCAGGCCCGGAGGGCCGCCGCCGTCCCGGCGGCCACGGCGCAGCCGGCCAGCAGCAGCACCGGGACGGCGGTCGGCTCGCCCGCCGCGCCCTGCGCCAGCGCGCACCGCGCGAGCAGCGCGGGACCGAGCAGCAGCACCCCGGCCAGGACGGCCGCCGGGCGCGGTCCCCGGGTCAGGAGCCCGGCCAGCGCCCCGCATCCGGTCAGCGCCGCCGCCGCCAGCACCAGCGCCACCAGGTAGGCCCCCGGCGCGCGCGGGGCGGCGGTGCCGGTCGCGGCGAGCCCCAGCAGCGCGACGCCCACCGCTCCCGCGGTCAGCAGCGCGTGCGCGCGCAGCAGCAGCGCCGGATCGGCGCGGTGCGACCGGACCGCCAACACCGCCCCGGTGCCCGCCAGCACGCCCGCGACCAGATCCCCGCCCGCACCCGCGAGCACCGCCGGCAGCAGTCCGCAGGTCAGCGCCAGCGGATCGCGCCCGCTCCGGCCGACCTCGGCGACCACCGCATCCGCTCCTGCCATCGCGACCACCTCCGCGCCGAGCGTGGCGGTGGGCGGGGCGGCTCCGGTACCGCGCTGCCTCCCGTCCGGGGGTGGGGTTTTCCCCACCCCGACCGGGGAGCTGGCAGCAGTGCGCCGCGCCCCGGTGACCGGCGAGGATCGTCGCCATGACGAGGTGGTTGTTGGATCGAGGACGAGGGTTCGCCGTGGCGGCGGTCGCCGTGACCGGACCGGTCTGGTTCGCACTGGAGGTGGTCGCGCTGAGCATCGCGACGTGCGGGCTGCTGCGGGTCGGGGAGGTGCTGCTCGGGGCGACCCGCGCGGCCGCCGACCTCTCCCGCCGGCTCGCCGGGCGGTGGGGTGGGGTGCCGGTCGGATCCCCGTACCGGCCGCCACCACCGGACCCCGAACCCGACGCCGAGGGCTGGTACCGGCAGGACAACATCGTCTACCGGTCGCCGCGGCTGCCGCGCTGGGTGCGCCGCGTGCAGTGGCTCGCCGAGGACCCGGCCACCGGGCGCGACCTGGACTGGTTCCTCACCAACGCGGTCGTCGGCCTGGTCCTCGGGCTCGCCGCCGCCGTGGGCGGACGGCCGGTGCTGCGGCTGCACGCCCGCTGGTCGGCCCGCAAGCTCGGGCCCGCCCCGGACCGGAGCTGCCGGCCCAACGCCGTGGTCCGCCGGCTGCTCGCGACTTGGCGGCTGCTGGTGCTCGGCGCGCTGTCCGCGCTGAACTTCCTGGTCGCCGTGCTGGCGGTGCTGGCGCTGCTGATCGCCACCCCGCTCGGCGCGATCGTCGTCTGGCCGCGACTGGTCGACGGGGTGCGGTGGCTCGCCGGGCTGAACCGGCGCCTGGCCCGGGACTGGTCCGGGGTCGAGGTCGGCGAGGCGTACCTGCCGGTGGAGCCGCCGGTGCCGACCGCCGACGGCCTGTACCGGTCCGGTCGCTCGCTGGTCGAGTCCCCGGCGCCCGCGTGGCGCAGCGCCCGGCTGCGGCGCGCGCTGCGCGATCCGGCGACCTGGCGGGACCTGCTGTGGCTGGCGGGGGACCTGGTGGTCGGCGGGCTCGGCCTGGCGTTGCCGGGACTGCTCTGGCTGTTCGCCGCCGGTTTCTGGGTGCCGCTGTGGTGGGCCGTGCTGGGCGTGTTCCTCGACATGTCCGCGGCCCGCGCCGGCTGGACCGGGTTCGCCCGCTGGCTGGTGGACAACCCGGCGATCGGGATGCCCGCCGGGCTGCTCGCCGCTGCGGTGCTGGTGCTGCTCGCGCCGATCACGTTGCGCTGGCACGGGTACTGGGCCCGGCTGCTGCTCGCCCCGACCGAGCGCGCGCTGCTCGCCCAGCGCGTCGAGCAGCTCACCGAGACCCGCACCGACGCCACCGAGGCCGAGACCGACCGGCTGCGCGACATCGAGCGCGACCTGCACGACGGGCCGCAGGCGCGGCTGGTGTCGCTGGGGCTCAAGCTGGCCGCCGCGGAACAGCTCCTGGCCACCGAACCGGAGCGGGCCCGCGCGCTGCTCGCCGAGGGCCGCGACGAATCCGGCGCCGCGCTGGCGGAACTGCGCGGGCTGGTGCGCGGCATCCGGCCCCCGGTGCTCGCCGAACGCGGTCTCGGCGACGCGGTGCGGGCGTTCGCCCTGGAGTCGGCGGCCCCGGTGGAGGCGGTGGTGGACCTGCCCGGTCGGTGCCCGCCCGCCGTCGAGGCCGCCGCCTACTTCGCCACCCGCGAGCTCGTCACCAACGCCGTCAAGCACGCCGCCGCCGCGGCCATCCGCGTCGAGGTGTCGCACGACGGCACCGCGCTGCGGATCACCGTCACCGACGACGGGTCCGGCGGTGCGGTCGTCGGGCACGTCGGCGGACTCGCCGGGATCCGGCGCAGGCTCGGTACGTTCGACGGCGCACTCGCGCTGTCCAGCCCGGACGGCGGTCCCACCCGAGCGACCTTGGAGATCCCGTGCGCGTCGTCCTCGCCGAAGACCTCTTCCTCCTCCGGGACGGCCTGAGCGCGCTGCTCACCGCGCACGGCTTCGACCTCGTCGCGGCGGTGGAGACCGGCCCCGAACTCCAGGCCGCGCTGTTCGACCACCGCCCCGACGTCGCCGTCGTCGACGTCCGGCTGCCGCCCACCAAGACCGACGAAGGGTTGCAGGCCGCGCTGGTCGCCCGCCGCGCGATCCCCGGCCTGCCGGTGCTCGTGCTCTCCCAGCACGTCGAGCAGCTCTACGCCCGCGAGCTCCTCGCCGACGGCGCGGGCGCCGTCGGTTACCTGCTCAAGGAGCGGGTGTTCAACGCCGAGCAGTTCGTCGACGCGGTCCGCCGGGTCGCCGCGGGCGGCACGGCGATGGACCCCGAGGTCATCTCGGCCCTGGTCGCCCGCCGCGCCGCCCCGCTCCAGGACCTCACCGACCGGGAGCGCGGCGTCCTGGCCCTGATGGCGGAGGGTTGCTCCAACGCCGCCATCGCGCAGCGCCTCGTGGTGAGCGAGGGGGCGGTGGGCAAGTACATCGCGAGCATCTTCGGCAAGCTCGGGCTCGCGCAGGAACCGGAGACCAACAGGCGGGTCCTGGCGGTCCTGGAATACCTCGAGCGCTGACCTCGCGACCCTGGTGAGGGGCGCCTTCATCCGACATAGCCGGATGAAGGCGCCCCTCACTCGGCACCCTCCCGGGTGAGGTGGGCGTCCTCGGGCCGGGTGCGTGATCGAATTCACGGGGTTTGACCTGGGGTGCTCGGCAGGTCAGGATACGTCGGCTGGCAGTGCAGGAACCCGGTGCGAATCCGGGGCGGTCCCGCCACTGTGACCGGGGAGCGGACCCCACCGATGGCCACGGCCGCAAGGCTGGAAGGCCGGGGACACCGCGTCGATCCGGGAGTCAGGACACTGCGCGCCGGCCCCGCGTCGCGCCGCGGCGCGCGGACACCCCACCCCGGGCGGGAGAACCCAGGAGGTCGGGCTCCCATGCGGGATGCCGGAACGCGGTCGCCGACGGCGGCCCGCGCGCTCCGCTGCGGCCGTCGCTCCCCGTCCGGCCGGAGTCGAGGAGCCGGAGCGAGCATGACCACGTTCGACCCGCCACCGCGGCGGGTGCACCCGATCGAGATCGAGTCGTACCGGATCATGCGGGAGCGCGCCGATTTCGGGCACTTCGCCCCGCTGACCCGCGCCGTGGTGGAGCGCGTCGTGCACACCACGGCGGACCCGAGCTGGACCGGCGAGGTGGTCACCACCGAGGACGCGGTGCGCGCCGGGCGGCGGGCGCTGCTCGACGGCGCCGCGCTGATCACCGACGTGCGCATGGTGGCGGTGGGCATCACGTCCCGGGAACCGCTGGTCGCGTTGGACCTCCCCGGGGTCGCCGCCGAGGACGGGCTCACCCGGTCGGCCGCGGGCATCCGGGCCGCCGCCGAACGCCATCCCGACGGCGCGGTGTGGGCGATCGGCAACGCCCCGACCGCGCTGGCCGAACTGCTGCGGCTCGCCGAGGCGGGCGCGGTGCGACCCGCGCTCGTCGTCGGCGTGCCGGTGGGCTTCGTCGGCGCCGTGGCCGCCAAGGCGGCGTTGCGGCGCAGCGGACTCCCCGGGGTGAGCACGCTGACCGAACGCGGCGGTGCGGCGATCGCCGCCGCCGCCGTCAACGCCCTGCTGTACTGGCGGGAGAACCAGGAGGAGGACCGGTGACCGCACCGCAGCCGCTGCTGATCGTGGGCCACGGGACGGTGGACGACGGCGGGGTCGAGGAGTTCCGCGCGTTCATCGACCGGGTGCGCGGCCGGATGGCCCCCGCCGGGATCGACGTCGCGGGCGGCTTCATCGAGCTGTCCGCACCGGCCGTCACCGAGGCGTGGGGCGAGCTCGCCGCGCGCGGCCACCGCACCATGGCGGCGGTTCCGCTGGTGCTGGTCGCCGCCGGGCACGGCAAGGGCGACATCCCCGCCGCGCTGGAGCGGGAGGTCCGCCGCCACCCGGGCACGTCGTTCGCCTTCGGCCGCCCGATGGGCCCGCACCCGGTGCTGCTGGACCTGCTGGCCGAGCGGATCGCCGCGGTGGTGCCGCGCGAGGAGTGGGCGGACACGGCCGTGGTGCTGGTCGGCCGGGGCTCCACCGACCCGGACGCCAACGCCGAGGTGTGCAAGGTCTCCCGGCTCTTGCAGGAGACCTGCGGTTTCGACACGGTCGAGACCGCGTTCGTCTCGCTGGCACCGCCGGACGTCGCGGCCGGGCTGGAACGGGCCCGCCGCCTCGGCGCGCGGAAGGTCGTGGTGGCGCCCTACTTCCTGTTCGACGGGGTGCTGCCGCAGCGCGTGGCCCGACAGGCCCGGGAGTACGCCCGCGCGGCACCGGACATCGACGTCCACGTCTCCGGTTACCTCGGTGACACCGACGCCCTGGCCGAGCTCGTCGTCGAGCGCTACCACGAGGCGCTGCACGGCGAGATCCGGATGAACTGCGACACCTGCGCCTACCGGGTGCTGCTGCCGGGCTTCGAGGACAAGCTGGGTGCGCCGCAGACGCCGCACCACCACCCCGACGATCCGACCGGGCACGGTCACGGACACGGACACGCACATGGACACTCCCGCTAACCCGCCCGCCGAGCACCACTACCTCGCCGGACTCGACCTCGCCGGACGCCGGGTCGTGGTGGTCGGCGCGGGAACCGTCGCGCAGCGCCGGCTGCCCCGCCTGGTCGGCGCCGGTGCCGCCGTCGAGGTGATCGCCCCCGAGGCCACCCCCGCGGTGGAGGCGCTCGCCGACGCCGGCGAGATCACCTGGACCCGGCGCGGCTACCGCGACGGCGATTTGGACGGCGCCTGGTACGCGGTGGCCGCCGCCTCCCCCGACGAGGTCAACGCCGCGGTGGGCGCCGAGGCCGAGCGGCGGCGGGTGTTCTGCGTGCGCTCCGACCGGGCGGTGTCCGGCAGCGCGGTGACCCCCGCGGTCGCCGAGCACGACGGGCTGCTGCTCGGGGTGCTCGCCGGCGGATTCCCCCGGCGCAGCGTGGCGGTGCGCGATGCGCTGCTGGAGGCGTTGCAGTCCGGTGTGGTCGACGAGCACGCCGACGCCCCGGCGCCCGGGGTGGTGCTGGTCGGCGGCGGTCCGGGCGCGCCGGACCTGATCACGGTGCGCGGCAGGCGGCTGCTGGCCAAGGCCGACCTGGTGGTCACCGACCACCTCGCCCCCCGCGAGCTGCTGGAGGAGCTGGGCCCGCACGTCGAGGTGGTGGACGCCTCGAAGATCCCGTACGGCCGGGCGGCGAACCAGGACGTGATCAACCGGACGCTGATCGACGGCGTCCGCGCGGGGCGGTTCGTGGTCCGGCTCAAGGGCGGCGACCCCTACGTGTTCGGCCGGGGCTTCGAGGAGCTGCTGGCCTGCGCCGAGGCGGGCGTGCCGGTGACGGTGGTGCCGGGGATCACCAGCGCCTTCTCGGTGCCCGCGGTGGCCGACGTGCCGGTGACGCACCGCGGGGTGGCGCACGAGGTGGTCGTCGTCTCCGGGCACGTCGCACCCGACGACGAGCGCTCGCTGGTGGACTGGCCCTCGCTCGCCCGGCTGCGCGGCACCCTGGTGCTGCTGATGGCGGTGCAGCGCATCGAGTCCTTCGCCGAGGTCCTGATCGAGCACGGCCGCCCCGCCGACACCCCGGTCGCCGTGGTGCAGGAGGGCACGACCGCGACGCAGCGCTCGCTGCGCACCACGCTGGACCGGGTCGGGGCCGACGTGCGGGAGCAGGGCGTCCAACCGCCGGCGGTGGTGGTCATCGGCCCGGTCGCCGGGCTGAAGGACTGACGCGCGCGGGTGGGTCCGGACGGCCGGACCCACCCGCGCGGTTCAGCCCAGGTTCGCCTCCTCGGCGAGCAGCGCCGCCAGTTCGGTCGCGTCGGCCCCGGCGAACCCGGCGCGGTGGAACCACGCGGTGATGTTGTCCGCGTCCCGCGCCAGGTAGTCGAGGCCCTGCGGATTGGCGGCGAGGTCCACCGCCTGCGGCAGGTCGATCAGCACCAGCCGGTCGCGGTGCACCAGCACGTTGTAGGCGGACAGGTCGCCGTGGGCGTAGCCCTGCCCGGCCAGGACGGCCAGCGCGTCGACCAGCTGCTCCCACAGCTGCGCCAGTTCGGCGCGGTCCGGGCGCAGCGCGGCCAGCCGGGGCGCCGCGGTGCCGTCGGCCTCGCCGATGAACTCCTGGAGCACCTCGCCGCCGACCCGCTGCACCGGGTAGGGCACCGGCGCGCCCGCCCGCCACAGCGCGCCGAGCATCCGGAACTCCGCGACCGCCCACTGCTGGGCGATCATGCCGCGGCCGAACGCGGTGCGGTGCTCGATCGCCCGCATCTCCCGGGACCGGCGCATCCGCCGCCCCTCCAGGTACCCGGCGTCGCGGTGGAACAGGCGGTGGTCGCCGTCGCGGTAGCGCTTGGCGGCCAGCAGGCAGGACTCCCCGCCGGGCAGCGACCGCCGCAGCAGGTGGACGTCGGCCTCCTTGCCGGTCTTGAGCACGCCGAGCTCGTGGTCCACCGCGGCGAGGGCGGTGACCACCCAGTCCGGGTGCGGTTCGGGGCCGCGCTCGCCGGTGTCCCAGGTGGACCAGCGGTCGGCGTCCTCGGGCAGGCCGAGCGGTTCGGGTTCCTCCCGCAGCGCGGCGAGGCGGTCCTTCTCCTCCTCGGTGAGCCTGCCGCGGCGCACCGGTTCGTCGTCGAAGGCGCGGCGTCGCGGGCGCTTCCGTCGCTCGTCGGGGAAGTGGTCGTCGTAGTAGTGCTCGTAGTCGTCGAGCGAAGGCACTTGGGGTGCTCCTCGGGATGGCCTCCCGCCGGCGCACCCGAGGGCGTCAGGGCAGCGAGCGGGAGGAGTTCGGGCCTGGACCGGACGTGGCGCGGTGGAACGCACCGCTGCGAACAACGACCTCCACGGCACACCTCCTCTCCGCTCGCGCGCAGCCCCGGATCGGGCGCCAGGACAGTGTGCGCGGGCCCGAACCGGACGCGCAACGCATTTTCCGGCGCCCGCACCGCCCCGCTGTGCGCGGCCTCAGACGACCACGCACAGCGCGCGCTCGCCCTCGCGCTCCACCCGCATCCCGGCGGCCTCGGCCACCGCGAGCACGTCGTCCACGCCGGACGGTTCGTCCGGGGCCTGGGCCAGCGCGCGGGCCAGCGCGCCCTTGTGCGCCTTGTTGTGGTGGCTGACGACCTTGCGGTGGCCCGCGGCGTCCTCGGACAGCACCCGCACCGCGACGGCGCCGGGCACCTTCGCCAGCGCCGCGTAGGCGCCCGAACGCAGGTCCACCACCAGCTCGTCGACCGCCAGCACCGGTTCCAGCACCGGCCGCCAGACCGAGCGCAAGGTGCCCAGGCCGGGCAGCGAGCCGCCGCCGGACAGCCGGTAGGCGGGGATGCGGTCGACGCCCCGCACCAGGCCGAACAGGGCCGAGGCCACCGCGAGCCGGTCGTCGGCCTGCTTGCGCTCGGCCGGGGTGAGCGAGCCGACGTCCAGCGCGTCGTAGAGCACGCCGGTGTAGCGCTCCAGCGCCGGGGCGGTGGGCGCGGTCCGCAGCGCCGCGTTGCGCTCGACCTCCTCGGCCTGCCGCTCGGACAACCCCAGCACCGACAGGCTGGCGGGCACGTCGGCGGCGAGCGCGGTGAGCGCGTCGACCACGGTGCGCCGGGTCGGGTTCAGCTCCGGGTGGGACAGCGAACCCAGGTCCAGCGGCGCCCCCGCGCCGCCCGTCGACTTGGTTTCGGAAGGAGGAAGCAGCACCAGCACGATTCCACCCTAATGGCGGTGCCCGGTCCCGCCGTGCGGTGCCGCGCCGCTGGGCGGCGCCCAGCTCAGAGCCGCTTTCGCCCAGCGGCCTCCGCGCACCGCGAACCGCGCCCGTCCTCGCGAGAGGACCGCGGCGGCGCCCGGCTCAGGCGGGTTGCGCGGCGCGTCCGGCGCGGACCGGCAGGGCGGCGAGGCCGTGGATGATCGAGGTCGGGCGCCGCCGCAGCGCACCGGCCCGCCGCAGCTCCGGCACCCGTTCGGCCAGGGCGCGGAAGGCGCACTCGGCCTCCATCCGGGCCAGTGGGGCCCCGAGGCAGTAGTGGATGCCGCTGGAGAACGCCAGGTGCTCGCCCCGGGTGTCGCGGGCGAGGTCGAAGCGCTCCGGCCGGTCGTGCACCGCGGGATCGCGCCCCGCCGAACCCAGCAGCGCCAGCACCGGCGTGTCGGCGCGCACCGGCCGCCCGCCGAGTTCCAGGTCCTGGTGCGCGATGCGCATGGTCATCTGCACCGGCGGGTCCCAGCGCAACGTCTCCTCGACGACCGCGGGCGCGAGGCCGGGATCGTCGACCAGCGCCGCCCACTGGTCGGGGTGGTGCAGCAGCGCCAGGGCGCCGTTGCCGATCAGGTTCACCGTGGTCTCGAAGCCCGCCACCAGCAGCAGGTCGGCGAGCCGGACCAGCTCGACCGCGGTGAGCTGCTCGTCGTCGAGGGCGGTGACCAGGTCGCTGAGCAGGTCGTCACCGGGGTCCTCCCGGCGCCGCGGGATGAGCCCGGTGAACAGCGAGTCGAGCTCGGCGAACGAGGCGCGCATCTGCCGCAGGTGGACCGGCGAGCGGACCCCGTCGAGCGCGCGGGCCAGCACGGTGCCGTGCGCGGCCAACCGGTCCGCGTCGAGGCCGCGCAGCCCCAGCAGCGAGCAGATGACCCGGATCGGCAGCGGCGAGGCGAAGTCCCGGATCAGGTCGAAGCCGCCGCGGGCGAGCGCGGCGTCGAGCAGCTCGTGCGCGATGCCCTCGATGCGCTCGCGGTGGACGGCCAGCCGGCGGGGCCGGAACGCGGGCGCGGCGAGCCGCCGCAGCCGGGTGTGGTCGGGCGGGTCGAGTTCGAGCAGGGACAGCTGCAGGTCCACCGCCGCCGCGGTCGGATCGCCGTAGGAGCCGTCGCTGGTGCGCACCCCGAAGCGGCGGTCCCGCAGCATCTCGTCGCAGACCTGGTGGGTGGTGGCCAGCAGCGTGCCGAGGCGGCTGCGCACCACCGGCCCCTGCGCCCGGAGCTGCTCGTACAGCGGGTACGGGTCGGCGCGCCACGGGGACCGCATCAGCCGCGCGCCCGGATCGCCCAGCCGCGCGAAGGCCCCCACCACCGCGCTCTGCGCCACCAGCCGCCCGGCCAGCGCGAGTTCGCCCCGGAGCCCCGGTGCGGTGCGGACGTCGGACATCGCCACCCCCAGTGATCGGCCCGCTTCCCAGGTAACCGGACGCGCCGCCCGGCGGCAAGGGCCCGCGGCACGGCAATCCGCTGGTCGGGAACGGGGGTCCGGCCGCTACGCTCGTCGGGTCCAGACGGGGCGAGACGAGGAGCCGGAAACCGTGATCACGAGGATGTCGACGTTGTTCCTGCGGACTTTGCGCGAGGACCCGGCCGACGCCGAGGTGCCGAGCCACAAGCTGCTGGTGCGCGCCGGTTACGTCCGACGGGTCGCCCCGGGCATCTACTCCTGGCTGCCGCTGGGCCTGCGGGTGCTGCGCAACGTCGAGCGCGTGGTGCGCGAGGAGATGGCCCGCATCGGTGCCCAGGAGATCCACTTCCCGGCGCTGCTGCCCCGCGAGCCCTACGAGGCGACCGGCCGCTGGACCGAGTACGGCCCGACCCTGTTCCGGCTCAAGGACCGCAAGGGCGGCGACTACCTGCTCGGGCCGACCCACGAGGAGCTGTTCTCGCTGACCGTCAAGGGCGAGTACAGCTCCTACAAGGACTACCCGGTCATCCTCTACCAGATCCAGACCAAGTACCGGGACGAGGAGCGCCCGCGCGCGGGCATCCTGCGCGGCCGCGAGTTCGTCATGAAGGACTCCTACTCCTTCGACCTCGACGACGACGGCCTGGCCGAGTCCTACCGGCTGCACCGCGACGCCTACATCCGCGTCTTCGACCGGATGGGCCTGCGCTACGTCATCGTGGCGGCGACCTCCGGCGCGATGGGCGGTTCGGCCTCCGAGGAGTTCCTCGCCGAGAGCGAGACCGGTGAGGACACCTTCGTGCGCAGCACCGCCTCCGGGTACGCCGCCAACGTCGAGGCGGTGGTGACCGCCGCGCCGCCCGCCGAGCCGGTCGAGGACAAGCCCGCCGCGCAGGTCCACCACACCCCGGACACGCCGACCATCGAGACGCTGGTCGACCACCTCAACGCGCACACCGACCGCACCTTCACCGCCGCCGACACGCTGAAGAACGTGCTGGTCAAGCTGCGGCAGCCGGGCGCGCAGGAGTGGGAGCTGCTCGGCGTCGGGGTGCCCGGCAACCGCGAGGTGGACCTCAAGCGGCTGGAGGCCGCGGTCGAGCCCGCCGAGGTGGCGCTGCTCGACGAGACCGACTTCGCCGCCAACGACTTCCTGGTCAAGGGCTACATCGGCCCGAAGGCGCTGCAGGCCAACGGCGTCCGCTACCTGGTCGATCCCCGGGTGGTGACCGGCACGGCGTGGGTCACCGGCGCCGACCAGCACGACCACCACGTCGTCGACCTGGTCTGCGGCCGGGACTTCACCCCCGACGGCACCATCGAGGCCGCCGAGGTCCTGGAGGGCGACGCCGCCCCCGACGGCACCGGCACCCTGGTCGCCGCCCGGGGCATCGAGATCGGCCACATCTTCCAGCTCGGCCGCAAGTACGCCGACGCGTTCGGGCTCGACGCCCTCGGCCAGGACGGCAAGCCGAAGCGGATCACCATGGGTTCCTACGGCATCGGGGTGTCCCGGCTGGTCGCCGCGATCGCCGAGCAGTCCCACGACGAGCAGGGCCTGGTGTGGCCCCGCGAGATCGCGCCCGCCGACGTGCACGTGGTGCTCGCGGGCAAGGACCAGGCGGTCCGGGAGCGCGGCGAGGCGCTGGCCGCCGAACTCGACGCGGCGGGCGTGGAGGTCGTGCTCGACGACCGCACCTCCTCGCCGGGCGTGAAGTTCGCCGACGCCGAGCTGATCGGCGTGCCGACCGTGCTGGTCGTCGGCAAGGGCCTGGCCGGCGGCGTCGTGGAGGTCCGGGACCGGCGCAGCGGCGAGCGCACCGAGGTCCCCGTCGACGACGCCGTCCGCCACCTGGTCGACGCCGTGCGCAGCTGACCTCACCCGTTCGTGAAGTGAGTGAGGGGTGCACGTCGTTGGTACATCAGGAGGCTATCGGCGCAGCGAGAAGGCCGCTGAGGTCCCGCCACCCGCACCGCCACGCAGATCATTCTGAAAGCGGTCCCCACTGGGACAAGGGTGCCCTCACCTCGTTCCCTCACCCGATTCGATCACCTGGTCGGGGTGGGGTGGTGGAGGATCGCGGCGACGACCGATTCGGTGTCGGCGAGGTCGGGCAGCACCGCGTGCGCTCCTGCGGTGGTCAGCTCCTCGGCGCTGCTGCGGCCGGTGGCGACGCCGATCGCGATCGCGCCGAAGCGCAGCGCGCCCGCGACGTCGTGCGGGGTGTCGCCGATGACCACCACGTCCTCGGGCGGCCAGGGCGCGCCGTGCTTGGCGGCGGCCTTGGCGACCGCCTCGGCGATCAGGTCGTGCCGGTGCGGTGAGGTGTCGCCGAACCCGGCGATGTCGAAGTCGACGTGGTGGTGCAGGCCGAAGGTGTCGAGCTTGTGGAAGGCGACCTCGGCCAGGTTGCCGGTGACCAGGGTCTGCGCCACGCCGGGCACGGCGGCCAGCGCGGTCATCGCCCGCGCCGCGCCGGGCAGCGCCCGCCCGCGCTCGGCCAGTTCCGCGCGGCTGCCCGCCACCGCCGTCGCCAGCGCGGCGTACAGCGCCGCCACGGCCGCCTCGTCGGCGTCCCGGCCGTGCCGCCGCAGCACGTCGGCGGCGATGGCCGCCTCGGTGCGCCCGGCGGTCTCCGGCATCTCGGCCAGCTCGTCGCCGGTCACCTCGGCCAGCGCCTCGCGGTACCAGCGCGGACCGAACCCGGGCGCGTCGATCAGGGTGAGGTCGATGTCCCAGAGCACCAGTCGCGATGTCATCGGCTCATCCTGCCACCGCCGATCACCCCGCCAGGAAGCTCAGCCGCACCGTCCGCGCCGCGTTGTCGCCGTTGGTGTCGACCAGGCACACCGACTGCCAGGTGCCCAGCGCCATCCGGCCGCCGAGCACCGGCACGGTGGCGTAGGGCGGGACCAGCGCGGGCATGACGTGGTCGCGGCCGTGCCCCGGTGAGCCGTGCCGGTGCCGCCACCGGTCGTCGGCGGGCAGCAGGTCGCGCAGTGCGGCCAGCAGGTCGTCGTCGCTGCCCGCGCCGGTCTCGATGATCGCCAGGCCCGCCGTGGCGTGCGGCACCCAGACGTTGAGCAGGCCGTCCTCGGCGCCCGCCGACTCCAGGAACCGCGCGCAGTCGCGGGTCAGGTCGCGGACGACCTCGGACGAGCCGGTGCGGATCTCCAGTTCCTCGCTGTGCATGGTCCTCACGGTAGGAAATCCGGTGCCCCCCGGCGCGCTCCGGTGCGATGATCAGCGGATGCGAGAAGCCTTCGGCACCACCTTCGACGTCCCGCCCGGGTACCTGAACACGGCGGCGATCGGCGTTCCGGCCACCGCGACCGCCGCGGCGGTCGGCGACGCGGTGGCGCGGTGGGGCCGGGGCGGGATCGGCCCGGGCGACTTCGACGAGGCCGTCGAGGCCGGGCGGCGCGGCTTCGCCCGGCTGATCGGGGTCGACGCGGCGCGCGTCGCGATCGGCTCCACCGCATCCCAGCTCGTCGGGGCGGTCGCGGCCGGGCTGCCCGCCGGATCCCGGGTGCTGGTGCTGCGCGGCGAGTTCACCAGCGTCAGCTTCCCGTTCGCCGCGCAGGCCGACCGGGGCGTGCGGGTGGAGGAGGTGGGCGCCGCCGAGTTCGCCGACCGCGCCCCCGGCCACGACCTGGTGGCGATCAGCGCGGTGCAGTCCGCCGACGGGTGGCGGGTCGACCTCGACGCGCTGCGCGCCGCGCGGGCCGGCGGCACCCGGGTGCTGCTCGACGTGAGCCAGGTGGCGGGCTGGGCGCCGTTGGAGCTGGACTGGGCCGACTACGTGGTCGGCGTCGGCTACAAGTGGCTGCTCGCCCCGCGCGGGGCGGCGTGGCTGTCGGTGCACCCGGACGCCCCGCCACCCCGCCCGGACGCGGCGAACTGGTTCGCCGCGCACGACCCGAGCGCGATGTACGGGCTGCCGCTGCGCCTGGCCGGCGGTCCCGCCGGGCTCGACCTGTCCCCGGTGTGGTTCGCCCAGGTCGGCGCGGGTGCGGCACTGGACTGGCTGACCGGCCTCGACCTGGCCGAGGTCGCGGCGCACTGCACCGGGCTGGCCGACCGGTTCCGCGGCGCGCTGGGCATGGCACCCGCCGGTTCGGCGATCGTCGCGGTGGACCGGCCCGACGCCGCCGAGCGGCTCGCCCGGGCCGGCGTGCGCTGCTCGGCGCGGGCGGGCGCGGTGCGGCTGTCGTTCCACCTGTACAACACCGAGGAGGACGTCGACCTGGCGGTGCGGGCGCTGGGCGGCTGAGCAGCCCGGCGGATGTCCAAAACATGCGCGGTGTTCGATCTGTGATCCGCAGCCGCTACCGTGGGAACCCGTGCCGGATCCACATGGTGCGCCCGATGAGATGACGGGATCGCCCTCGAACACGCAGCGCGACACCGCGCCCCTCGCCCGCGACAACTCCCGGGTGGGGCAGTCGGACGAGCCGGCGACCCGCCCGGCCTTCGCGCCGCCCGACCGCGACGCGACGACCCGCGACGCGGCGGCGACCCAGGTCCAGCCCGGAGGTGAACGGCCGACCGGACCGGGGACGCACCCGGGCGCGCCGCCGCACCCGGTGCCGCCGACCGCGGTGCCGCCGACCGCGCAGGTCGGCGGCGCGCACCCCGGGTCGTTCCCGCAGCGGCCCGCGGGACCGGCCGCCCAGCACGGGCAGCCGCCGGGGCAGCGCCCGGGCACCCCTCCTGCCGGCCAGCCCCCGATGCCGCCGCCGCAGCAGTTCGGCCACCCGGGGCAGCACCACCCCGGGCAGCACCACCCGGGCCAGCACCATCCCGGCCCGCCCCCGGCACCCAGCAGTTCGGCCCGCAGCCGGGCGGTCCCCGCCCCGGCACCCCGCCGCAGGGGACGCCACCGCCTGGGTACGGCGGACCGCCGCCGGAGCACCAGGCCGGCGCCTACCCGCGGACCAGCATGCAGGCGCCGGTCGGCGGGGGCGCGCAGCGCACCGGCATCACGCCGTTGGGCTGGGCGCTGCGCGGTGCCGGGCTGGTGGCGATCTCGGTGATCTCCGGGCTGATCTGGCTGGCGTTCCAGCCCGCCGGACCCTCGGACGAGGAGCAGCAGGCCGCGCCGCCCCCGCAGCCGGAGTACCGGCACGAGAAGATCCTCAGCGAGGACGGGTTCCAGGGCTGCGAGCTGGTCTCCACCGACCAGATCGCCGAGTTCTTCCGGGACAACGAGTGCAACCACCTCACCCGGGCGCTCTACCGCTCCTACCTGCCCTCCGGCGAACCGGTGCTGACCTCGGTGATTACCGTGCGGATGCCGGACATCGCCCAGGCCCGCAAGCTCAACGAGGTGATCACCCGCGACGGCACCGGCAACGTCCGCGACCTGGTCGACGACGAGCGCGCCGGGACCGAGGACATGCCCTCGCTGAACGACCGCGGCTACTGGTCCGAGCAGCAGGGCGAGCTCGTGGTCATCGGGGACTCGGCGTACTTCGACAAGCCCACGAAGAAGGGCGACGAGAAGCTCGTCGACGTCACCCGGGAGATGCTCAAGCTCGGCTGGCCCCAGGACGGGCAACCGAACTGACCACCCACGCCGGACCGACCTCGCGCCGAACGGCCAAGCACCGGTCGCTCCGGGCGCCACGACCAGCAACCACCGCCAGGCAAGCGGCGAAAGCCGCTTCCGCCTTGCCCCACCCTCGCCACCGGCACCGCCGCGGGTTCTCAGCGGCCTTCTCGCGAGGACAGCCGCGACGCCGTGTACGTGCCTGGTACATCAGGAGCGGCTCCCGCAGCGAGGGGGCCGCTGAGGTTCCGCCACCGGCACCGCCACGCAACCGGACCACGGACACCCCCGACAACCCTACGGCTGGCCTGGGAAGGCTTGTGCTGCTGGCTGCTGCCCGATGGTCAGCCGCCAACGGGTCGCCCGCGCGGCGGAGGTGCTCAGGCCGTCGAGGCCGGTCCGGCGCAGCTCGCCGTCCTCGGTGCGCTCGATCACGGCCCGCCAGCCGACCTGGCAGTCCCGCTCGGCGATCAGCACCGCCTCGATCGCCGTGGTCTGGTCGGTCGGCCGGACGCCCACGTCGTAGGCGGGCCGGGGTGCGGGCGGGGTCTGCCCGGCCGCGCGGACGAGCCGGGTCGCCGCCGCCCGCTGCCGCTCGTGCGCGTCGAGGGCCTCCTGCAACGCGTCGCGCACCCGGGATTCGGTGGTGAAGGCGCTGGCCAGCCCGTACACCCACACCGCGGCGTGCTCGGCGGCCAGCGCGTCGCGCAGCGCCCGGGACGCCTCGTCGGACAGCTCCGTCATCCCAGCACCTCCAGCAGGCTCGCGCAGCTCGCCGACACCGACGCCAGCAGGCCCGCGCGGTAGGGCTCGGCGCCCGGCACCAGCTCCGCCGCCCGGGTCCGCGCGCCGTCGACCGCGGTGCGCAGCGCCTCGGCGGCCGCGCTCGTGTCCGCCGGCGGTCGCACCGGGCCGGGCTCGGGGACCGACGGCGGGGCGTCGGGGTCCGGCGGGTCGAGCCGGTCCACCTCGCGTCGCAGCGCCTCGGCGTGCGCGCCGCGGGCGGTCTCGACCTCCGCGGCGGCGGCCGCCAGGTCCGGGTGCGCCCGGGCGACGGCCGCGGCGAGCGCGGCGTCCGCCTTGGCCGCCCGGGCCACCGCGATCAGCGGGTCGGGGGCGTCGGAACCGGAGCCGCAGGCCGCCGCGCCGACGGCCACCAGCGGCACGGCGGCCAGCAGCCGGAGCGCCCCGCGCCGGTCCAGGGCCGACGGGGCTCGCGAGGGGGATTCCACGGCGACCCATCCTGCCAGTGATCAGCGCGGCTGATCGGCCCGGCCCCGGCCTCGCGACCGGGTGTGCGATCCGCCGATCGTTGGGTAGCCACGCTGCGTTGCACCGAGTGCGGACGCGATACGCTGGACGACCGCGGCCGGTGCGCCCAGCACCGGCAGTGCGGTGTCGCGGCGGTCCGCCGCGCGCCGCCGGAGCCCCGACCCCCTCCGCAACCGATTCCGAGGAGACCCCAACGTGCCCAGCCCGCCGGGTGGTGCCGTCACCGCGCAACTGGAACCCGTCGTCGCCGATGCGGTGGCCGACGCGGGTTTCGACCTGGAGGACTTCGACGTGCAGCAGGCCGGGCGCCGACGCCTGGTCAAGGTGGTCGTCGACGCCGACGAGGGAGTCGGCCTGGACGAGATCGCCGTGGTGTCCCGGACCGTCTCGGAGGTGCTGGACGCCCACGAGCACGTGCTGGCCGGCTCCTACACGCTGGAGGTCACCTCGCCCGGGGTGGACCGGCCGCTGACCCGGCCGCGCCACTGGCACCGGGCCCGCAACCGGCTGGCCCGGATCGCGCTGGTCGCGGGCGGTGAGCTGCGGGCGCGGGTCGGTGCCGCGGACGAGGACGGGGTCACCGTGCTGGCCGACGGGGAGATCCGGCGGGTGGCCTACCGTGATGTCGAGCGCGCGGTGGTCGAGGTGGAGTTCCAGCAGCCACCGGCGCAGGAGCTGGCGAAGCTCGAACAGGCTGCGGGCGGCGCCCCCGAGCGGGGGGCGGACCGGGAAGACACGGAGGAGTCGAGGTGAACGTCGACATCGCGGCGCTGCGGGCGATCGAACGCGATAAGGACATCCCATTCGAGACGGTGCTGGAAGCGATCGAAACGGCGCTGCTCACCGCGTACCGGCACACCGAGGGGCACCAGCCGCACGCCCGCGTCGAGGTGGACCGCAAGACCGGTGTGGTGCGGGTCATCGCGCACACCCCGGACGGCGAGGGCGGCATCGCCGAGGAGTGGGACGACACCCCGGAGGGCTTCGGCCGGATCGCCGCCACCACCGCCCGGCAGGTCATCCTGCAGCGGCTGCGCGACGCCGAGCACGAGCGCACCTTCGGCGAGTTCTCCACCAAGGAGGGCGAGATCCTGGGCGGTGTGGTGCAGCGCGACGCGCGCGCCAACTCCCGGGGCATGGTGATCGTCCAGGTCGGGGACAGCGAGGGCGTGATCCCGGCCGCCGAGCAGGTGCCCGGCGAGCGCTACGAGCACGGCACCCGGGTCAAGTCGTACGTGGTCGGCGTCTCGCGCAGCGCGCGCGGCCCGCAGATCACCCTGTCCCGGACGCACCCGAACCTGGTGCGGCGGCTGTTCGCGCTGGAGGTCCCCGAGATCGCCGACGGCACGGTCGAGATCCCCGCCGTCGCGCGTGAGGCCGGTCACAGGTCGAAGATCGCGGTCCGCTCCACCGTGAGCGGGGTCAACGCCAAGGGCGCCTGCATCGGGCCGATGGGCGCCCGGGTGCGCAACGTCATGAGCGAGCTGGGCGGCGAGAAGATCGACATCATCGACTTCTCCGAGGACCCGGCGACGTTCGTCGGCAACGCGCTTTCGCCGGCGAAGGTAGTATCGGTGCAGGTGGTCGACGAGCGGACGAAGACGGCGCGCGTGGTCGTGCCCGACTTCCAGCTCTCCCTGGCGATCGGCAAGGAAGGTCAGAACGCGCGGTTGGCCGCGCGGCTGACCGGCTGGCGGATCGACATCCGCAGCGATGCCGATCCCGAATCCAGCACCACCTCGGCCGGTCCCAACTCGGCTCCGCCCCAGGGCGCGGCCGGGGGGTTGGACCCCGCCATCGGCGAGCTGCCGACCGTGGGTTCGGCTGAGTGAGACCATCTGGTTAGAATCACAGTTGGTCCGACGCGAGGGAGCAACGATCCACACCTGTACTTCCGGTCCGCACGACGTGCGTCGTGGGCCGGTCCGCACGTGTGTGGGCTGTCGCACCCGGACGACGGCCGACGAGCTACTCCGGGTCGTGGCCGAGGAGGGGCGCGCGGGTTTCGCCGCCGTTCCCGACCCACGACGCCGACACCCCGGCCGGGGGGCCTGGTTGCACCCCGCGCCGGAATGTCTGCGTCAGGCCGAGCGGCGTCGAGCGTTCCCCCGGGCACTCCGCGTGCCGGGGCCCCTCGACCTCTCGGCGGTGCAGGAGCACCTGCGCCCACCCGAGCCGGTGGCTCACCCCGAGACCGACGCGGGATCCGTCCCGCGCCAGGCAACTGAAGGAAAGCAGGTCGACCCGTCATGAATCAGCCGTGAAGCTGAAGCCATGAACGCGCATCGGCGATAGGACGAGGTCGAGCGGGACTGCCGCCCGGCCTCACCCAGATGAGGAGAGCAGTGGCAGGCAAGGCCCGCGTGCACGAGCTCGCGAAGGAGCTCGGTGTCACCAGCAAGGAAGTACTGAACAAGCTCGCCGAGCAGGGCGAGTACGTCAAGTCCGCGTCGTCCACCGTGGAAGCGCCGGTGGCGCGCAGGCTGCGCGACGCCTACGCGAAGTCCGGCGGCAAGAAGGGCGGCGACGGCGGCGGCGCCAAGCAGGCGCCCGAGTCCCGCCAGCCGCGCAGCGGTGCCCCGGCGCCGAAGCCGGGCCCCAAGCCCGGTCCGCGCCCCGAGGCGCCGTCCGGCGAGCGTCCGAAGCCGGGCCCCAAGCCCGGTCCGAAGCCCGGCCCCAAGCCGGGTCCCGACTTCAAGCAGCCGGAGCAGCAGCAGCCCGAGCAGCAGCAGCGGCCGCAGCAGCAGGCCCCGGCCGCGAGCGCGGAGTCCCGCTCCGAGGCGAAGCCGGCGCCCAAGCCCGGCCCGAAGCCCGGTCCCAAGCCCGGCCCGAAGCAGGGTGGCGGCGCGGCCGGCGGTGGCGCCGACTCCGGTGTCGTCCCGCCGAAGCCGCAGGCCCCGAAGCCCGGCCCGCGGTCCCCGCGCGTCGGCAACAACCCGTTCGGCGTCGGCAGCGGTTCGCCGCAGCAGCGCGGCCCGCGTCCCGGCGGTGGCCAGGGCGGCCAGCGCGGTGGCGGCGGTGGCCAGGGCCCCGGTCGCGGTCAGCGCCCGGAGCGCCAGGGCGGCCAGCAGCAGCAGGGCGCGGGCACGACCCCGTCCGCTCCGCGCGGTGACGGCGGCGCTCCGCGTCCGAATCCGGGCATGATGCCGCCCCGCCCGAACCCGGGCATGATGCCGCCCCGCCCGCCGCGCAGCGGTGGCGGACCCGGCGGCGGTGGCCGCGGTGGCGGTCGTCCCGGTGGCGGCGGCGGTCGCCCGGGTGGTGGCGGCGGCGGTCGTCCCGGCGGTGGCGGTGGCTTCCGCGGTGGCGGCGGCGGTGCCCCGGCGGGCGGTCCGCCCGCGGGCGGCGGCTTCCGCGGTCGTCCCGGCGGCGGTGGCCGTCCGGGCGGTCCCGGTGGTCGCGGCGGTACCGCGGGCGCCTTCGGGCGGCCCGGTGGGCCCGCGCGGCGCGGTCGCAAGTCGAAGCGGCAGAAGCGCCAGGAGTACATGGAGAACATGCAGGCGCCGTCGGTCGGCGGCGTCCGCCTCCCGCGCGGCAACGGCGAGGTCCTGCGCCTGCGCCGCGGTGCTTCGCTGACCGACTTCGCGGAGAAGATCAACGCCAACCCGGCCTCGCTGGTGCAGGCGATGTTCCACCTCGGCGAGATGGTCACCGCGACCCAGTCCGTCTCCGACGACATCCTCGAGCTGCTCGGCCAGGAGATGAACTACAAGGTCGAGATGGTCAGCCCGGAGGACGAGGACCGCGAGCTCCTGCAGTCCTTCGACGTCACCTTCGGCGACCCGGACAGCTCCGACGAGCAGCTGGCCGCGCGTCCGCCGGTGGTGACCGTGATGGGTCACGTCGACCACGGCAAGACCCGCCTGCTGGACACCATCCGCAAGACCAACGTCCAGGGCGGCGAAGCCGGCGGCATCACCCAGCACATCGGTGCCTACCAGGTGCTCACCACGCTGGAGGGCAACGACCGGCCGATCACCTTCATCGACACCCCGGGTCACGAGGCGTTCACCGCCATGCGTGCCCGCGGTGCGAAGTCGACCGACATCGCGGTGCTGGTGGTCGCGGCCGACGACGGCGTGATGCCGCAGACGGTCGAGGCGATCAACCACGCCCAGGCCGCCGGGGTGCCGATCGTGGTCGCGATCAACAAGATCGACGTCGAGGGCGCCAACCCGGACAAGATCCGCCAGCAGCTCACCGAGTACAACCTCATCGCCGAGGAGTACGGCGGCGAGACCATGTTCGTCGAGATCTCGGCGAAGCAGGGCCAGAACATCGAGTCCCTGCTGGAGGCGGTGCTGCTCACCGCGGACGCCGCCCTGGACCTGCGGGCCAACCCGGCGATGTCCGCGCAGGGCGTGGCCATCGAGGCGCACCTGGACCGGGGTCGGGGTCCGGTGGCGACCGTGCTGGTGCAGCGCGGCACGCTGCGGGTCGGCGACTCGATCGTCGCGGGCAACGCCTTCGGGCGCGTCCGCCGGATGATCAACGAGCACGACGAGGACGTCACCGAGGCGCTGCCGTCGCGGCCGGTGCAGGTCATCGGCTTCACCTCGGTGCCGGGCGCGGGCGACACGTTCCTGGTCGTCGACGAGGACCGGGTCGCGCGGCAGATCGCCGACCGGCGCGGTGCCCGCATCCGCGAGGCCCAGAACGCGGCCAAGCGCAAGCGGGTCAGCCTGGAGGACCTGGACAAGGTCCTCAAGGACACCAACCAGCTCAACCTGATCATCAAGGGCGACAACTCCGGTACCGTCGAGGCGCTGGAGGAGTCCCTGATGAAGCTGGACGTCGGCGAGGAAGTGGAGCTGCGGGTCATCCACCGCGGTGTCGGTGGCGTGACCGAGAGCGACATCAACCTGGCGACGGCGGAGAACACCATCGTGCTGGGCTTCAACGTCCGGGCGGACGGCAAGGCCACCGAGGCCGCCAACCGCGAGGGCGTGGAGATCCGGTACTACTCGGTGATCTACCGGGCGATCGAGGACATCGAGCAGGCGCTCAAGGGTCTGCTCAAGCCTGAGTACGAGGAAGTCGAGCTCGGCCGGGCGGAGATCCGCGAGATCTTCAAGTCCTCCCGGATCGGCACGATCGCGGGTTGCATGGTCACCGAGGGGATCATGCGGCGCAACGCCAAGGCGCGCCTGCTGCGCGACAACGTGGTGGTCGCCGAGAACCTCACGGTGAACTCGCTCAAGCGGTTCAAGGAGGACGCGACCGAGGTCCGCGACGGTTTCGAGTGCGGTCTGACCCTGGGGTCCTACAACGACCTCAAGGTGGGCGACTTCATCGAGACCTACGAGATGCGGGAGAAGCCGCGGAGCTGACCGATCCCCGGCCCGGGTCCACCGCCGGTGGGCCCGGGCCGGGTTTCGCGGTGAGGAACGCCCATGTACGTCGGTGCGCTGGAACTGGACGTGCTGCTCGGCGACGTCCGGTCGCTGAAGCAGAAGCGGAGCGCGGTGCGGCCGGTGCTGGCCGAGCTGCGGCGCCGTTACGACGTCGCGGTCGCCGAGACGGGCGACCAGGACGTGTACCGCCGGGCGCGGCTCGGCGTGGCGGCGGTGTCGGGCGAGGCCGGGCACGTGCGCGAGCTGCTGGACGCGTGCGAGCGGCTGGTCGCCGAACGCCCCGAACTCGAATTGCTCTCGGTCCGGACGAGGATGCTCGGGCCGGAAGACTGATCCAGAAGGAGGTGCGCCGTGGCTGATACGGCGCGCGCCCGCAGACTCGCCAAGCGCATCGCCCAGATCGTCGCGTCCGGGCTGGAGCACGAGGTCAAGGACCCCCGGCTGGCGATGGTCACGATCACCGATGCCCGGGTGACGCCGGACCTGCGGGACGCCACGGTCTACTACACCGTCTTCGGCGACACCGCCGAGCAGGCCGCGACGGCCGCCGCGCTGGCCAGCGCCACCGGGGTGCTGCGCTCGCGGGTCGGGCAGCACACCGGGGTGCGGTTCACCCCGACGCTGACCTTCGTCGCCGACACGGTGCCGGACCAGGCGCGGCACCTGGACGAGCTGCTGGCCAAGGCCAAGGAGGCCGACGCCGAGGTCGCCCGGATCGCCTCCGGCGCCCGGCACGCCGGTGACCCGGACCCGTACCGGGACACCGAGGATGACGAGGACGACACCGACGGTGCCGACGCGGAGGCGGGTGCCGACGCCGACGTGCGTCGTGGCCCACAGAACGGTTGAGCCGCGGCCCGGCACGCGGTGCGCTGGACGTCGGCGGTGCGCCCCCGCGCCGCCGACGTGGAGGTGAGCCCGTGTCCGCGCAACCCGCTCCGGACCTGCTGGAGCCGGAGCTGAAGGAGGTCGCCCGGCTGCTGTCGGCGGCTTCGGACGTGACGCTGTTCGCGCACATCAACCCGGACGCCGACGCGCTGGGCAGCGCGCTGGCGCTGGGCATGGCGCTGCGCCGGGGCGGCTGCGCGGCGCGGGTGTCCTTCGGCTTCCCGGACGTGCCGCCGCGGTCGCTGCGCGACCTGGACCCGGAAGGCCTGCTGGTGCCCGCCGCCGAGGTGCCCGCCGCGGTCCCGCTGCTGGTGGTGTGCGACTCCGGCAGCCTCCAGCGCCTCGGCGGCCTCGCCGATCGGGTCGCCGCGACGGTGGCCGCCGGGGGCGAGGTCGTGGTCATCGACCACCACGTCTCCAACACCCGCTACGGCACCCGCCACCTCGTCGACGAGACGGCGGAGGCGACGGTGCTGCTGGTGCTGCGGCTGCTCGACGAGCTCGGCGCCCCGCTGGACCTGCCGATGGCCCGCTGCCTCTACGCCGGGCTGGTCACCGACACCCGCAACTTCCGGCACGCCGGCGCGCGCACGCACGCGGCGGCGGCCCGGCTGCTCGAAGCGGGGGTCGACCCGGAGGCCACCACCCGCCCGCTGCTGGACACCCACCCGTTCGGCTGGCTGTCGATGCTGTCCTCGGTGCTCGGCCGCGCGCAGCTGGAGCCCGCGGCGGCGCGCGGGCTGGGGCTGGTGCACGCGACCGTGCGGCTGACCGACGCCCGCGAGGTGGGCAGCGAGGAGGTCGACAGCGTGATCGACCTGGTGCGCACCTCGGAGGAGGCCGATGTGGCGGCGGTGCTCAAGGAGACCGCCGACGGGCGCTGGTCGGTGTCGCTGCGCTCCGACGGCGCGCTGGACGTCGGCCTGGCCGCGGCCGACTGCGGGGGCGGCGGTCACCGGCTCGCCTCCGGCTTCACCGCGGCGGGCAGCGCCGAGGACGTCCTGGCGATGTTGCGCGCAGCGCTGCGCCGGGCCCCGCTGCTGCGCTGACCGGCGCCCGGGCGCAGGCCGGAATCCTCGTCCACTTCCACCACCGGCGCGCGAGGCGAGCCGGGCGAGAACCCAGGGAGGGTCCGTGTCCGATCGGGTTTCCCCGCGGCGCGTGCTGGGACTGGCGGTGCCCGCGCTGGGCGTGCTGGCCGCCGAACCGCTGTACGTGCTGGTCGACACCGCGGTCGTCGGCCACCTCGGAGCGGTGCCGCTGGCCGGGCTGGCGCTCGGCGGGACGCTGTTCACCCTGGTCTCGACCCAGCTGACCTTCCTGTCCTACGGCACCACCGCCCGCACCGCCCGGCTGCACGGCGCCGGCCGCCGGGCCGACGCGGTCGCCGAGGGAGTGCAGGCGACCTGGCTGGGCGTGGGCGTCGGCCTGCTGCTGTTCCTGCTGGCCCAGCTCGTCGCCGAACCGGTGGCCGAGCTGCTCGCCGGTCCCGGGCCGGTGGCCGACGCGGCGGCGAGCTGGTTGCGCATCGCCCTGCTCGGCGCCCCGCTGGTGCTGATCACGATGGCGGGCAACGGCTGGATGCGCGGCGTGCAGGACACCGCCCGCCCGCTGCGCTACGTGCTGGCGGGCAACGGCGTGTCGGCGGTGCTGTGCCCGATCTTCGTCTACCCGCTGGAGCTCGGGCTGGAGGGCTCCGCGATGGCCAACCTGGTCGGTCAGACCATCGCCGCCTCGCTGTTCGTGCGCGCCCTCGTCGTCGAACGGGTGCCGCTGCGACCGCACCTGCCGACGATGCGCGCCCAGCTCGGCATGGGCCGCGACCTGGTGCTGCGCACGCTGGCCTTCCAGGTCTGCTTCCTGTCGGCGACCTCGGTCGCGGCCCGCACCGGCGCCGAGACCGCCGCCGCGCACCAAGTGGTGTGGCAGTTGTGGACGTTCCTGTCGCTGGTGCTGGACTCGCTGGCCATCGCGGCGCAGTCGCTGGTCGGTGCGGCCCTGGGCGCCGGATCGGCGCCCCGCGCCAAGTCCATCGCCCGGCAGGTGACCTGGTACGGGCTCGGGTTCGGCGCGGTGCTCGGGGTGCTGTTCGCGGCGCTGGCGGCGCCGCTGCCCGCGCTGTTCACCACCGATCCGGGCGTGCTGGCCGAGATGCCGGGGGCGTGGTGGTTCTTCGTCGCCCTGCAACCGATCGCCGGGGTGGTCTTCGCCCTCGACGGGGTGTTCCTCGGCGCCGGGGACGCGGCCTACCTGCGCACCGCCACCATGCTCAGCGCCGCGATCGGCTACCTGCCGATGATCTGGCTGTCCCTGGCGTTCGACTGGGGCCTGCCCGGCATCTGGACGGGCCTCAGCGCCTTCATGGTGCTGCGGCTCCTCACCCTGCTGCTGCGCGCCCGCTCCGGCCGCTGGGCCGTAACAGGACCAACAACAGCAACGGCCGCCATGTCCTGAGTGGTTGGTCCTTTTCCGGAGCGGTGCCCGTGGCGGAACCTCAGCGGCCTTCTCGCTCCGGGAGCCGCTCCTCATGTACCACCCGTACACGGCGTCGCGGCTGTCCTCGCGAGAAGGCCGCTGAGAACCCGCGGCGGTGCGAGCTGCGAGGGTGGGGCGAGGCGGAAGCGGCTTCGCCGCTTGCCTGGCGTTGGTTGGTCGGGTGCGTGGGTTTTTCGGGGTGAGGGGCGCCCTTGCCCCAGTTGCTTGGGCAAGGGCGCCGCTCACTCAGTTCACGAAGGGGTGAGTCCGCCACTCGCACCGCCACGCAACCCGACCCCCACACCAGCCAACCCCCGGGGCCTGTGCGTGGGGTTGGTAGGGCTCGGGGAGGATGGGCGCTCGTGTCCGAGCGTTCCAAGAACCGTCCGCCCGTCCCGCCGGGTCTGCTCGTCGTCGACAAGCCGTCCGGGATGACCTCGCACGACGTGGTCGCCAAGGTGCGCCGCATCATCGGCACCCGCAAGGTCGGCCACGCCGGGACCCTGGACCCGATGGCCACCGGGGTGCTCGTGCTCGGGGTGGAGCGGGCCACCAAGCTGCTCGGCCACCTCGCCCTGGACACCAAGGCGTACCTGGCCACCATCCGGCTCGGCGAGGCGACCAGCACCGACGACGCCGAGGGTGAGGTGCTGTCCGAGGCGGACGCCTCGGCCGTGCCGGAGGACGCGGTGCGCGCCGGGATCGCCGAGCTGACCGGGGAGATCCAGCAGGTGCCCAGCGCGGTCAGCGCGATCAAGGTCGACGGCAAGCGCGCCTACGAGCTGGCCCGCGCCGGGGAGTCCGTGGAGCTGGCCGCCCGCCCGGTGACGGTCTCCCGCTTCGACGTGCTGGCGCTGCGCCGGGAGGAGCGCGGCACCGAGCTGGACGTGCTGGTGGAGTGCTCCTCGGGCACCTACGTGCGGGCGCTGGCCCGCGACCTCGGCGCCGGGCTCGGCGTCGGCGGCCACCTGGCACAGCTGCGCCGCACCCGGGTCGGCCCGTTCGGGCTGGCCACCGCCCGCACGCTGGAGCGGCTGGCCGAGGAACCGGAGCTGTCGATGGACCTGGACGCCGCGGTCGCCACGGCGTTCCCGAGGCGCGAGGTGGACCTGCGCACGGCCCGCGCGCTGTCCCACGGCCGCCCGGTGGTCGGCGCGGGGGTCGACGGCACCTACGGCATGTTCGCCCCGGACGGCACCGCGATCGCACTGGTCCGCGACGCGGGCGGGCAGGCCAAGCCGGTGCTGGTGATCGCGCCCGCGTGATCACCGTCGCCCCCGGTGGCGCGGCGTCGCCCCGGGGCGGCGCAGTAGGGTAGCGGGTCGTGCAGCGTTGGCGCGGATTGGACCAGATTCCCGGCGGCTGGGGCCGGTGCGTGCTCACCATCGGGGTCTTCGATGGTGTGCACCGGGGCCACCAGAGGTTGATCGCGCACGCCGTTGAGCGGGCCCGCGAGCGGGGCCTGCCGTGCGTGCTGATGACCTTCGACCCGCATCCGTCCGAAGTGGTGCGGCCGGGCAGCCACCCGGCGCAGCTCACCACCTTGCGGCGGCGCGCCGAGCTCGCCGAGCAGCTCGGCGTCGACGTGTTCTTCGTGCTGCCGTTCACCCGCGAGGTCTCCCAGGTGCCAGCCGAGGAGTTCGTGCACGCGATGCTGGTGGAGCGGCTGCACGCGGCGGAGATCGTGGTGGGGGAGAACTTCACCTTCGGCCACAAGGCCGCCGGTGACATCGGGCTGCTCGCCCGGCTCGGCGAGCGCTTCGGCTTCGAGGTCGAGACCGACGCGCTGGTCTCCGGGCCGGTGCGGCGCGCCGACGATCCGGAGGGGGCGTCGGTGACGTTCTCGTCGACCTACATCCGCTCCTGCATCGACGCCGGGGACGTGACCGCGGCGGCCGCGGCCCTGGGCCGCCACCACCGGCTGGAGGGCATCGTGGTGCGCGGTGCCGGGCGCGGCGGGGCCGAGCTGGGGTTCCCGACGGCGAACCTGTCCACCCCGCCGCACGCCGCGATCCCGGCCGACGGGGTCTACGCGGCGTGGTTCACCCACCGCAGGCGCGGTTCGGCCGAGCGGGGCGAGACCTGCCCGGCGGCGGTCTCGGTGGGCAGCAACCCGACGTTCTCCGGCACCGAGCGCACCGTGGAGGCCTACGTGCTCGACGTCGCCGCCGACTTCTACGGCGAGCACGTGGACCTGGACTTCGTGCGGCGGCTGCGGCCGATGGTGCGCTTCGACGGCGTCGAGCAGCTCATCGCGCAGATGCACGACGACGTCGAGCGGACCCGGCGCGTGCTGGCGGACGAGGGATGAGCCCGGTGACGCCCGAGCGCTCCGCCCGCCGGGGCGGGGCGTCCCACTCGCGCCGTCTTTCCGATTCCCGCCCGCCCGTTCCCGGTGACCTGGCAGTATTCGAACGCGAATCCACGTCCAACCGGGGTGGCGGCAGCGGGGGAGCGAAGGTGACGGAGAGCAGCAACGTCCAGCGGAACCTGGCGCTGCAGCGGCAGTGGTACGGCGAGCCGCTGGGCGATCGGGTGCGCCGGCTGGTCGTGGCTTTCCGGATCTCCCAGGCGCAGCTCGCCGAGGTCCTCGGCATCAGCGCGCCGATGCTCAGCCAGGTGATGAGCGGACGCCGCGCCAAGATCGGCAACCCGTCGGTGCTGGCCCGGTTGGTGATGCTGGAGCGCAAGGTCCTGGTGGCCGGGGTGGTGGCCGGGGACGCCGAGGCGATCAAGCAGGCGCTGGAGGACGTCCGCAGCTCGCGGCCCTCGGTCGGGCGGGACAACCTGCCGGTCAGCGAGGCGCCCGGCGAGGCCGCGGCGTGGCCGGTGCTGCGCGAGGTCGCCCGGCCCACCGAGCTGGAGGCCGCCGCCGCGCTGCTGGACGGCGACTTCCCGGCGCTGGCCGGGCTGCTGCGCCGCGCCGCCGGAGCGGACTGAGGGCCCGTGCCCGGCCCGGCGATCCGGCCCGGCGGTGCGGGGGCCGAGCGGGTGAAGCTGTTCACCGCGCTGTGGCCGTCGCCGGAGGTGGTGGGGCACCTCGACGCGGCGCTGCGCGCGCTGGACCCGGCGCGGGTGGCCGCCGCCACCCGGGGCTGCGCGGGTTCCGCTTCACCCCGGTCCGCCGGTGGCACCTGACGCTGTGCTTCCACGGCGAGGCCGAGCCGGGGCCGCTGGCCGCCGGGCTCGACGAGCGGGTGCCGGGGCTGGTCGCGCCGCGGCTGCGGCCGACGGGCGCGGGCACCTTCCGCGGTGTGCTGTGGATCGGGGTGCGCCCGGTGGCGCGGGCGGACCGGTCGGCGCTGCGGGCCGCGGTGCTCGCCGCCGGGGGAGATCCGGAGCTGTTCCGGCCGCACCTCACGGTGGCGCGGTGGGCGGCGGGACGCCCGGACGCCGCGCTGACCGGGCTGCTGGCGCGCTACCGCGGGCCGGAGTGGGTCGCCGACGACCTCGGGTTGACGCGCAGTGACCAGGGCGGGAACGGTCCGGAGTACGAGATCGTGCACCGGCTCGCGGTGACGCGCCGGACCGGCGGGTAACCCCGTCGCGGGGGCACCGCCTGGTACCCTGTCCGTGGGTCCGGCTGCAGTCCGTGGTGGCCGGATACCGCTGGTGCCCCGGATTCGGCCGGTGCCCGGGTTCGACATCCCGAACGGGATCGCCCGCCCGAGTCCCTCGGACGGGTTCGCCGGGCCGGAGTCGCTCCGGTCCCGACCGCCCGCAGCCTACCCGGTTGTCGCGGCGCGCGGCGCGTGCCCGAAGGGCCGTTCACCGCGCCGGGTCGGGTCGAATCCCGCCAGGCACCGGCCGCACCGCCCGGCCACCGCCGGGAACGGTGACCGCGGGACCGCAGAGCAAGAGGAGTCGACAGTGGCCTTGTCCACCGACGAGAAGAAGCAGATCCTGGCCGAGTACGGCGTGCACGAGGGCGACACCGGTTCTCCGGAAGCCCAGGTCGCGCTGCTCACCAAGCGGATCACCGGCCTGACCGAGCACCTCAAGCAGCACAAGCACGACCACCACTCGCGTCGTGGTCTGCTGCTGATGGTGGGTCGGCGGCGTCGGCTGCTCAACTACCTGACCAAGGTGGACATCGAACGCTACCGTTCGCTGATCCAGCGACTCGGTCTGCGTCGTTGACGAACCGCTGGGGGGAGCGGCCTCGGTCGCTCCCCCCAGCGCTCGGTCGCCCGGCGACCGGGAGAACCCGGCGGCGCGGTGGTGCCGCCACCAACCGCAGAGCGCCTACGGCGGCGGGCGGGCGTGTCCGCCGGTCCTCGGTAGTGGCTCCCGGGGAGAGCGTTTCCCGAGAGCTTCGATCGATGGCCGGCCTCGTCGGACCACGACCCTGATGCGTAGCCGTGGGCCTCGTGCACAGACGTGAACGATGAGGAGTTCAACCTTGACTGAACCGCAGTCGATCGACGAGGGCGTGTTCGAGTCGACCGCCGTGCTGGACAACGGCGAGTTCGGGACCCGGACCGTCCGCTTCGAGACCGGCCGGCTGGCCAAGCAGGCCGCCGGCAGCGTCGTCGCCTACCTCGACGACGACACCATGCTGCTGTCGGCGACCACCGCCTCCAAGCAGCCCAAGGAAAACCTCGACTTCTTCCCGCTGACGGTGGACGTCGAGGAGCGCATGTACGCCGCGGGCCGCATCCCCGGCTCGTTCTTCCGCCGCGAGGGCCGCCCCTCCACCGACGCGATCCTGACCTGCCGGCTGATCGACCGGCCGCTGCGCCCGTCCTTCGTGGACGGTCTGCGCAACGAGGTGCAGGTCGTCGTCACGGTGATGAGCCTGCGCCCCGGCGACCTCTACGACGTGCTGGCGATCAACGCCGCGTCGGCCTCCACCCAGGGCTCCGGCCTGCCGTTCTCCGGCCCGATCGGGGCCACCCGGATGGCGCTGATCGACGGCCAGTGGGTCGCGTTCCCGACCCACGAGCAGCTCGAGCGCGCGGTGTTCGACATGGTCGTGGCCGGGCGGATCGTCGGTGACGACGTGGCGATCATGATGGTCGAGGCCGAGGCCACCGAGCAGACCGTGGAGCTGGTCGACGGCGGCGCCCAGGCGCCGACCGAGGAGGTCGTGGCCGCCGGCCTGGAGGCCGCCAAGCCGTTCATCCGCACCCTGTGCCAGGCCCAGCAGCAGCTCGCCCAGGCGGCGGGCAAGGCCACGCAGGACTTCCCGGTGTTCCCGGCCTACGCCGAGGACGTCTTCACCGCCGTCGAGCAGGCCGTTTCCGGTGAGCTCGGCGAGGCGCTGAAGATCGCGGGCAAGCAGGAGCGCGAGGCCCGGCTCGACGAGCTCAAGGCCGCTGTCCTGGACCAGGTCGGCGTCGGCGAGGGCGAGGCCTTCGAGGGCCGCGAGAAGGAGATCGGCGCCGCGTTCCGGTCGCTGAACAAGAAGCTCGTGCGGCAGCGGATCATCCGCGACCAGGTGCGCATCGACGGCCGCGGCCTGACCGACATCCGCGACCTGTCCGCCGAGATCGGCGTGGTCCCGCGGGCGCACGGCTCGGCGCTGTTCGAGCGCGGCGAGACCCAGATCCTGGGCGTGTCCACGCTGAACATGCTGCGCCTGGAGCAGACCATCGACTCGTTGTCCCCGGAGACGACGAAGCGGTACATGCACCACTACAACTTCCCGCCGTACTCGACCGGTGAGACCGGCCGGGTGGGCAGCCCGAAGCGGCGCGAGATCGGCCACGGCGCGCTGGCCGAGCGCGCGCTGATGCCGGTGCTGCCGTCGCGGGAGCAGTTCCCCTACGCGATCCGGCAGGTCTCCGAGGCGCTGGGGTCCAACGGCTCCACCTCGATGGGCTCGGTCTGCGCCTCGACGCTGTCCCTGCTCAACGGCGGTGTGCCGCTCAAGGCCCCGGTGGCGGGCATCGCGATGGGCCTGGTCTCCGACGTGGTCGACGGCCAGACCCACTACGTGGCGATGACCGACATCCTCGGCGCCGAGGACGCCTTCGGCGACATGGACTTCAAGGTCGCGGGCACCCGGGACTTCGTGACCGCGCTGCAGCTCGACACCAAGCTGGACGGCATCCCGTCCGAGGTGCTGGCCCAGGCCCTCGGCCAGGCCCGGGACGCGCGGTTCACCATCCTGGACGTGATGGCCGAGGCCATCGGCAAGCCGGACGAGATGAGCCCGCACGCGCCGCGGGTCACCTCCATCTCCATCCCGGTCGACAAGATCGGCGAGGTCATCGGGCCGAAGGGCAAGATGATCAACTCGATCACCGAGGAGACCGGCGCCGAGATCACCATCGAGGACGACGGCACCATCTACGTCGGCGCCGCCGACGGTCCGTCCGCCGAGGCCGCGATCGACAAGATCAACGCCATCGCCAACCCGCAGCTCCCGAAGGTCGGCGAGCGCTTCCTGGGCACCGTGGTCAAGACCGCGGCCTTCGGCGCGTTCGTCTCGCTGCTGCCGGGCAAGGACGGCCTGGTGCACATCTCCAAGCTGGGCAACGGCAAGCGCATCGGCAAGGTCGAGGACGTGGTCAACGTCGGCGACAAGCTGCGCGTGGAGATCGCCGACATCGACAGCCGCGGCAAGATCAGCCTGGTGCCGGTCGACGAGGACGAGTCCGCCGACCAGGCCCCGGCCGAGGAGAAGGCCGAGTCGGGCGCCGAGCAGTGATCCCGCGGCCCGCCCGCACCTGACGACGCGGCCCGTCCCGGAGCTCTCCGGGGCGGGCCGCACCGCTGCGCCCCCGCTGTCGAGCGAAACCGAAGGACGATGAAGCAGAACCAGAGCCGCCCCGGGCACCTCCAGCGGACCGGCACCACCCGGGTCCTCGGACGCACCAGCGGCGGCGCGGTCCGCCGCACCGTGCTGCCGGGCGGGCTGCGGGTGGTCACCGAACCCGTGGCCGGGGTCCGCTCGGCCTCGGTCGGGATCTGGGTCGGGGTCGGCTCCCGCGACGAGACCCGGCAGCAGGCCGGTGCCGCGCACTACCTGGAGCACCTGCTGTTCAAGGGCACCGCCAAGCGGTCGGCGGTGGACATCGCGCAGGAGATCGACGCGGTCGGCGGTGAGCTCAACGCGTTCACCAGCAAGGAGCACACCTGCTACTTCGCGCACGTGCTCGACGAGGACCTGCCGCTGGCCGTGGACGTGCTCTGCGACGTGGTCTTCGACGCGGTCAACGCGGCCACCGACGTCGAGGTGGAGCGCAGCGTGGTCCTGGAGGAGATCGCGATGCGCGACGACGATCCCGAGGACCTGCTGCACGAGGAGTTCACCTCGGCGCTGCTGGGCGACCACCCGCTCGGGCGCTCCGTGCTGGGCAGCGAGGAGTCCATCTCGGCGATGACCCGCAACCGGGTCCACGGCTTCTACCGGCGCAGCTACGCGATGCCGAAAATGGTGGTGTCGGTGGCGGGCAACGTCGAGCACGGTCGGGTGCTGCGGCTGGTGCGCAAGGCGCTGGGCGGGCGGCTCGACGGCGAGATCGCGCCGGAGGCGCCGCGCACCGGTCGGACCAGGCTGCCGCGGCAGCGCCCGCTGGCCCTGCGCACCGACGACACCGAGCAGGCGCACCTGCTGGTCGGCTGCCGGGGCTACGACCGGCACGACGAGCGCCGGTTCCCGCTGGGCGTGCTCAACGCGGCGCTCGGCGGCGGGATGAGCTCGCGCCTGTTCCAGGAGATCCGGGAGCAGCGCGGGCTGGCCTACTCCGTCTACTCCAGCACCGGTGCCTACGCCGACACCGGGATGTTCTCGGTCTACGCGGGCTGCACCCCGGAACGGCTCGGCGAGGTCTCGGCGGTGATCCGCGAGGTGCTCGCCGAGGTCGCCGCCGACGGGCTCGGCGAGGACGAGGTCGCCCGCGGCAAGGGACAGCTCCGGGGCGGCCTGGTGCTCGGGCTGGAGGACTCCGCGGCGCGGATGAGCCGCATCGGCAAGAGCGAGCTGAACTACGGCAGGCACTACAGCGTCGAGGAGACCCTGGAGCGGATCGAGGCGGTGACGCCCGAGGACGTCGCGGAGCTCGCCGCCGACCTGCTGCGGCGTCCGCTCACCACCGCGGTCGTGGGGCCCTACGAGACCCCCGACGACCTCCCACCCGGGATCTGACCACCCGCCCAGGTGATCTTCTGCCAGGTGAGGGGCACTTTCATGACCCTCGCGGGTGAAGGCGCCCGCATCGCCGCACCGCCGCGAGCTGCTCGGGTGGCGGTCCTTAGACTGCCGGGCAGCACCGAGCAGGGAGGTATCCGCACGTGAACTCGTCAGCTCCGATCAAGGTCGGCGTTCTCGGCGCCCGCGGCCGGATGGGGTCGGAGGCGGTGCGCGCCGTCGAGGAGGCCGCCGACACCGAGCTGGCCGCCGCGCTGAACCGGGAGGATCCGCTGTCGGGCCTGGTGGACGCGGGGGTCCAGGTCGCCGTGGAGCTGACCCACCCCGACTCCGCGCTGTCCAACGTCGAGTTCTGCGTCGACCACGGCATCCACGTCGTGGTGGGCACCAGCGGCCTGGGCACCGAGGAGCTCGACGCGATCCGCGCCCGGCTCGCCGAACGCCCCGGCGTCGGCGTGCTGGTGGCGCCGAACTTCGCGATCGGCGCGGTGCTGTCGATGCGGTTCGCCGAGCTCGCCGCCCGCTTCTTCGAGTCGGCCGAGATCGTCGAGCTGCACCACCCGAAGAAGGCCGACGCCCCTTCGGGCACCGCCGCGCGCACCGCGCAGGTCATCGGGCGGGCGCGGGCCGACGCCGAGCTGGACCCGATGCCGGACGCCACCACCAAGGAGTTCGACGGGGCGCGGGGCGCCGACGTCGACGGGGTGCCGGTGCACTCGGTGCGGATGGCCGGGCTGGTCGCGCACCAAGAGGTGCTGTTCGGCACCGAGGGCGAGACGCTGACCATCCGGCACGACTCCTACGATCGCCGCTCCTTCATGCCCGGCGTGCTGCTCGGCGTGCGGGAGATCGGCTCCCGGCCCGGTTTGACCGTGGGGCTCGACCCGCTGCTGGGGCTGTGATGGCCGAGCGGCGGCGCTGGCTCAACGCGCGGGGCGCGGCGTTCCTGATCGCCGCGGCGCTGCTGGTCTACCTGGTGGTGATGGGCGGCCGGGCGATCACCATGATCAGCAGCGGGCAGCCGGTGTTCCTCGCGCTGGGCCTGGCGATCCTGGTGTTCCCCGTGCTCGGCGCGGTGCTGGTGGCCGACCAGCTCCGCTTCGGGGCGAGCACCGAACGGCTGGCGCGGCGGCTGCACGACGCCGACGAGCTGCCCGACGTCTCGCACCTGCCCACCCGCCCGTCCGGCCGGGTGGAGCGGGAGGCGGCCGACGCCTGGTTCGACGAGAAGCAGGCCGAGCTCGAAGCCGCCCCGCAGGACTGGCGCCGCTGGTTCGCCCTCGCGCAGGCCTACGACCTCGCCGGTGACCGCAACCGGGGCCGCAAGGCGATGCGCCGCGCCATCGACCTGGAACGCGCCGACCGCTGATCCCACCCACCGACGGGTGAGCACCCGAGCGGCCCCGGCCCCCGGTTCACCCGAACGGGACGTAGGTGAGGGGCACCCTTGCCCAAGTAACTTGGGCAAGGGTGCCCCTCACTCAGTTCACGGACGGGTGGTCAGATCCAGGTGCCGACGAGACCCGGGGCGGCGGCGAGCACGCCGAAGCGGACGAACCGGCCGGTGAAGCCCGCCACGAGGAAGGTGCTCAGCGGCACCTTGGCGATCCCGGCGCCGATCGCGACCGCGGCGAACGGCGGCAGGCTCGCCGTGGCGCTGATCAGCAGCACCCCACCGGTCCAGAGGGGCCGTTGGCGGCACGTCGCGCGGAAGCGCTGCATCCAGTCCCGCCAGCGCCCGGGCCGCTGCTCCCGGTCGGCGCGGCGGCGCAGCACCTTCGGCAACCGGATGGCGCCGCGCGCGGCGTAGAAGTGCAGCAGCTTCCCGCCGATCTGGCCGGTGGCGATCACCAGCGCCAGCACCCACCACGGGATCTCGGGCCCCTTGAGCAGCAACCCGACGACGAACAGCTCGATGCTGATCAACGGCAGCAGGGCCGAGGCCACCGACACACCGAAGGTGGTGGAGAGCAGTCCGATCACGGTCAGCACGGTCGTCCCCCAGAACGTCCGGACGAGCGAACCGCGTGGGGCGGCGGTGCCGCCGGGCGCGGTGCGGCCGACCGTAGCAGTCCTCGTCCGGGCACGTGCGGTCGCCGCGGCGTCACGCCAGGTCGAGTTCGAGGTCGAGCGGACCGGAAAGCCGCAGCTCGCGGAGGGGGCGTCCGGCGGCGTCGAGGGTCCGCACGGTGCCGTCCGGCGCCCAGCCCGCCCCCCGGAAGAAGGACGTCGTGGCCTGGTCGGCCTCGGCCACCCACGCGATCCCGCGCGTCGCGCCGTTCCGACCGAGCTGCTGGGCGAGCCGGACCAGCAGCCGACCGCCGTGCCCCCGCCGCCCCCACCTCGGCTCGACCAGCACGGTGCCGACCAGGGCGACCGAGTCGGCGTCCGGCGGGGCGGACCCGTCGGCGGACGCGGACTCCTCGGCCGGTGCCGGACCGCCCGCGGCGAACCCGACCGGCCGGCCGCCCTCCTCGGCGACGAGCACGGTGACCGGCCCGTCGACCGCCTCGCGCCACCGGGCCTCGGCTGCGCCGGTGTCCAGCTCCGCCATGACGGACGGCGGCAGCAGGTCGGCGTAGGCGGTCCGCCAGGTCGCCAGCTGGATCCGGGCGATGTCGGCGGCATCGGAAGGGGTCGCGTCGCGCACGTCGGCGTCGGCCATGCCCCCAAACTAACGTGCCGGTCCGGGCACGCGGTGACACCACCAGGCCAGGGCTGTCGGAGGTCGCTGGCACCATCGAGGCGTGCAGACGATGAACGCCGCCGCCGCCCGCCGCACCGCGCTGGCCGCGCAGGGCTTCGCCGATCCGCGCCCGGCGGGCGAGGTGGGCAGGCGGCAGTTGCGGCGGGTGCTGGGCCGGATCAAGCTCCTCCAGCTCGACTCGGTCAACGTCGCGGTCCGGGCGCACTACATGCCGCTGTTCAGCAGGCTCGGCGGCTACCCGGCGGAGCTGGTCGACGACGCGGCTTGGACGCACCGGGCCCGGCGGCCCCGGCTGCTCGTCGAGTACTGGGCGCACGAGGCGTCGCTGGTGCCGGTGGAGGACTGGCCGCTGCTGCGCTGGCGGATGCGGGAGTACGGCGGGTCGTGGCGCAAGCGCGGTCGCGAACTGCTGGAGCGCTCGCCGGACCTGGTCGATGACGTGCTCGCCGCGGTCAAGGAGCTCGGACCGGTCGGGGCCGGGGCGCTGGAGCGCGAGCTGGGGGAGCAGCGCGGCAGCCGGGGGCCCTGGTGGGACCGCAGCGACACCAAGCGGGCCTGCGAGCTCCTGTTCGCGATGGGCGCGCTGACCACGGGTGCCCGGCGCGGCTTCGAACGGCTCTACGACCTGCCGGAACGGGTGCTGCCACCGCACGTGCTCGGCAGCGAACCGGAGGACGAGGACGCGATCCGGGGGCTGGTGGAGCGGTCGGCGCAGGCGTTGGGGGTGGCCACCGAACCGGACCTGCGGGACTACTACCGGCTCGATCCCCCGCGCAGCAGGCAGGCGGTCGCCGAGCTCGTCGAGTCCGGGGTGCTGGAGCCGGTGTCGGTGCGCGGCTGGAGCCAGCCCGCCTACCTGCACGAGTCCGCGCGGACCCCGCGCCGGATCACCGGCCGCGCGCTGCTGTCCCCGTTCGACCCGCTGATCTGGGAGCGGTCTCGCGCCGAGCGGCTGTTCGGCTTCCGCTACCGCATCGAGATCTACGTGCCGGAGGCCAAGCGCCGGTACGGCTACTACGTCTTCCCGTTCCTGCTCGACGGCGAGCTGGTGGCCCGGGCGGACCTCAAGGCCGACCGCGCCGCCGGGGTGCTGCGGGTGCCCGGTGCGTTCGCCGAGCCGGGGCGGGACCGCGAGGCGGTGGCCACCGAGCTCGCCGGTGCGTTGCGCGACATGGCCGAGTGGCTGGGCCTGTCCGGCGTGCGGGTCGGGGACCGCGGCGACCTCGCCGCCCCGCTGCGCGCCCGCGTCTGAACCAGGTGCGGGGCACCTCACCCGACTGCGCCGGATGAACGTGCCCCGCACCCGAGCGCCGGTTGCCCGGGTTCCGGGATGCGGCGCATCCGGCACCGCAGGCCGGTCACACGGCGCGGGTCAGGGTCGCGTCGCCGTTGCCGGTGCGGGCGAACACCCGCAGGCCCGGCTCGGTGGCCGGTGGCTCGTCGGTCACGTCGAGGTCGCTGGTCGCCGAGCCGGTGGAGGAGGTCAGGTCGACCTCCGCCGCGACGCCGCGCCGCAGCGAGACGACGACCTCGCCGGACCCCGTGATCAGCTCGACCTCGCCTTCGGCGGCGTCGGCGACCGCGATGTCCCCGCTGCCCGAGCGCACCAGCACGTCGGCGGACACGCTGCCCAGCCACACCGCACCGCTGCCGGTGGCCACGGTCGAGGCGCCTTCGACGGCGGCGATCTCGACGTCACCGCTGCCGCTGCGCGCCTGCACCCCCGCCGCCATGGTGCCGAGCCGCAGCGGGCCCGATCCGCTGCGCACGTTGGCCCGGTCGGCGGCGTGCGCGATGGCCACCGCCCCCGAGCCCCCTGCACCGAGACCCGGCCCGCGACGCCGGTGACGGTGACTTCGCCGGTCCCGGTGTGCAGGGTGATCTCGGAGTCCTGCGGCGCCTGGACCCGCACCGCCAGCGGGACGCCGCGCAGCGGTGAGGTGGTGGGGGTTCGGACGGCGAGCCGGTTGCCCGCCAGGTCGATCCGGGTGCGGCGCACGGCCTCCTCGACGGGTTCGCGGGCGCGGGCGTCGGCCCCGGCGAGCGGTCCGGAGTCGCCGAACTGGTCGCTGACCCAGTTCAGCAGCCCGGACAGCCCGGCGCGCCAGTCCGGGAGGGCGGGGCCCGCGTCGTGCCGGACCTCGACGTGGGTGGTGGTGGTGTCGGACAGTTCGACCACCACCGGGCCGAGGCCGTTGCCGATGTCGACGGTGATCGGCCCCGGGGTGTCGAAGTCCTGCCTGCGGACCAGCTCCGCCGGCCCCCCTGCGCTGTCGGTCGGGTCGTCGGCGGATCCGGGGTTCGAGGTCATGGTCGCCTCCTGGGTGCCTGTGGGCGGGTGGCGGTGTCGCCGATGGTCTGCGCGGCGGGCGCTACTGCGGTCGGGAGGGTCAGTCCTGCACCCAGCCGCGGACGCGCGAGCCGCCGGCGCCGGGCCAGCCGCCGTGCCGCGGTCCGCGTCCGCCCTGCGGGCGGCCGGGCCGGGAGTGCTGCTCCCACCGCCCGCGCCCGCCTTGCAGCGCGCCCTGCACCGCCTGGGCGACCCACGTGTTGAGCGACACGCCCTGCGACGAGGCGGCGTGCTCGGCCTGGCCCTTGATCTCGTCGAGCAGGCGCAGGGTGATGCGGCTGATGTCACCGCCGTCCATGGGCGGCGGCGGAGGCGGCGGTTCGGCGCCGGACTCGTCGGCCTGGCCGCCGGTGCCGCTGACCGCCACCCGGACGTCGCGCCCGGCGAGGCGGAGGTCGACGACCTGCCCGTCGAGGTGCGCGGTGACCTCGGCCGCCAGGTCGGACAGCGCGTTCATGATGGCCAGCCGGGCCGCGGGCTCGATCGCGCCGGAGAGCACCGCCGCGGTCTGCCGGGTCTGCTCGTCGCCGGCGGAGGCCGCCGAGTTGAGGTCGTCGCGGAGCTGGTCGATGTAGGGAGTCAGATCCATGACGTCACTATGGCGTCATCCGCGGCGTCGCGCAACCGGGCGGCTGGCGTCGTGCGGTGCCGACGGGGTCGGCGGTTACGCTCGACAGCCGCAAGGGGGAGACGCCCGCGGTGGCCGGAGCGCCACCGCGACCAGCAGGAAAGGGGACCGCCCGCGTGACCGAGATCGTGCGGCCGAAGGTGCAGCTCATCGGCAAGACCGAGTTCTTCCCGCCGGAAGACGTGGCCTGGTCGACCGACGCCGACGGCGGGCAGGCGCTGGCCGAGTTCGCCGGACGCGCGTGCTACCAGTCCTGGAACAAGCCCAACCCGGCCACCGCCACCAACGCCGGCTACCTGCGGCACATCCTGGAGGTGGGCCACCTCTCCGTGCTGGAGCACGGGACGGTGTCGTTCTACCTGACCGGGATGTCCCGCTCGCTCACCCACGAGCTGATCCGGCACCGGCACTTCTCCTACTCGCAGCTCTCCCAGCGCTACGTGCCCGAGCGCGACGCCGCGATGGTCGAGCCCGACGTCATCGCCGAGGACCCGGAGCTGCACGCGAAGTTCGTCGCGGCCACCGAGGCCAGCGTCGCGGCCTACACGGAGCTGCTGGGCGCGCTGCAGGAGAAGTTCGCCGACGAGCCGAAGGCCACGCTGCGCCGCAAGCAGGCCCGGCAGGCCGCCCGCTCGGTGCTGCCCAACGCCACCGAGACCCGGATCGTGGTCTCCGGCAACTACCGCGCCTGGCGGCACTTCATCGCGATGCGCGCCAGCGAGCACGCCGACGTGGAGATCCGCGCGCTGGCCATCGAGTGCCTGCGCCAGCTCCAGAAGAACGTGGCCAACGTGTTCAGCGACTTCGAGATCACCGCGCTCAAGGACGGCAGCGAGGTCGCCTCCAGCCCGTACGTCACCGAGGGCTGACCGCCGCGGCGGGTGCGTCGCGGCGGCGCGCCCGCCCGGTTCGGCCCCGATCGGCGCCGCGCCCACTAGAGTGGGCGCATGGGTGTGGCGAGCGATGAGCGTGCGCAGTTGTGCGATCTGTTCGACCGGGTCGGGCCGGACGCCCCGACGTTGTGCGAGGGGTGGAGCACCCGGGACCTGGCCGTGCACCTCGTGGTGCGGGAGCGGCGACCGGACGCGCTGGCCGGGCGGCTGGTGAAGAAGCTTGCCGAGCGCGGCGAGCGGATCGAGTCCGAGCTGCGCGCGCTGCCGTGGCCGGAGCTGGTCGGCCAGGTGCGGCAGGGGCCGCCGAAGTGGAACCCGATGGGCCTGTCCGGTGTCGACGAGGCGGCCAACACCGCGGAGTTCTTCGTCCACCACGAGGACGTGCGCCGCGCCCAGCCCGGCTGGGAGCCGCGGCCGGCGGACCCGGCTCGGGACGAAGCGCTGTGGCGGTCGCTGAGCCGGATGGCGAAGGTGTTCTACGGGCGCAGCCCGGTCGGCGTGGTGCTGCGCCGCCCGGACGGCACCGAGATCGCCGCCAAGCGGGGGCCGCGCACGATCCGCATCCTCGGCGAGCCCGGCGAGCTCCTGCTGCACGCGTTCGGCCGCGCGCAGACGCGGGTGACCTTCGAGGGCAGCGACGCCGACGTGCTCGCGGTGGAGGACCTGCGGCGGCACCTGTAGCGGAAATCCCGCGTTCCGGATCGAGCGCGGGCCGGAAGATCGACCGCCTCGGCGGTCCCTCGCCCGAGGGTTTCCGCCGTCCGCGGCGAAGGCCGTCCAGGCGTCCTGACCAGTGCCGGGCCAAGGTAGCGTCAGGGGCATGACCGACTGCCCCACCGCTGCCCCGGGCCGCCCGTTCGGCCGCGTCCTGACCGCGATGGTCACGCCGTTCGACGAGGACGGGAAACTGGACGTGCGGCTGGCGCAGGAGTTGGCCGCGTACCTGGTCGACAGCATCGGCAACGACGGCCTGGTGGTCAACGGCACCACCGGGGAGAGCCCCACCACCACCGACGACGAGAAGCAGCGCCTGCTGCGCGCCGTCGTGGAGGCGGTGGGCGACCGCGCGACCGTGGTGGCCGGTGCCGGGACGAACAACACCGAGCACTCGGTGGAGCTCGCGCGCGACGCGGAGCGCGCCGGGGCGCACGGGCTGCTGGTGGTGACGCCGTACTACTCGCGCCCGCCGCAGGAGGGGCTGCTCCAGCACTTCCGGGCGGTCGCCGACGCCACCGAGCTGCCGGTGATGCTCTACGACATCCCGCCGCGCTCGGTCGTGCCGATCCAGGTCGACACCCTCAAGCGCCTCGCCGAGCACCCCCGCATCCGGGCGGTCAAGGACTCCAAGCACGACCTGCTCGCGGGCAGCGAGGCGATGGCCTCGACCGACCTGGCGTACTACTCCGGCGAGGACCCGCTGAACCTGCCGTGGCTGTCGGTGGGCGCGGTCGGGTTCGTCAGCGTCATCGGGCACATCGTCGGCGACCGGTTGCGCCGGATGCTCGACGCCCACGAGAGCGGCGACATCACCACGGCCCGCGAGGTCCACAACGGACTCCTGCCGGTGTACCGGGCGATGAACGGCGTCGGCGGGGTCATCTTCGCCAAGACCGCGATGCGGCTGTGCGGTTACGAGACAGGTCAGCCCCGGCTCCCGCTGCCCGAGGCGACCGAGGAGCAGGTCCGGTTGATCACCAGCGACCTGTGGGATGCTGGACTGGTCCTGGTCAATCCGGATGCCGCAGCAGAGGTGAACCAGCTTTGAGCGAACAGACGACCACCGAGCGTCACCCCGTGAAGCCGACGTCGGCGCCACCGCCGCCGCTGGCCGGGGGCGGTCTCCGGGTCGTCGCCCTCGGCGGGATCGGCGAGGTCGGCAGGAACATGACCGTCTTCGAGTTCGGCGGCCGCCTCCTGGTCGTGGACTGCGGGGTGCTGTTCCCCGAGGACGACGCCCCCGGCGTGGACCTGATCCTGCCGGACTTCGGCGCCATCGAGGACCGGCTCGACGACATCGACGCCCTGGTGCTCACCCACGGGCACGAGGACCACATCGGCGCGGTGCCGTTCCTGCTGAAGATGCGCCCGGACCTGCCGGTCGTCGGCTCCCGGTTCACCCTCGCGCTGCTGGCCGCCAAGTGCCGCGAGCACCGGCTGAACCCGGAGCTGATCGAGGTCGCCGAGGGCCAGCGCAGCACGCACGGCCAGTTCGACCTGGAGTTCTTCTCGGTCAACCACTCGATCCCGGATGCACTTGCGTTGGCGGTGCGCACCCCGGCGGGCGTGGTGCTGCACACCGGCGACATCAAGCTCGACCAGCTCCCGCTGGACGGCAGGCTGACCGACCTGGCCGGGTTCTCCCGGCTCGGCGACGAGGGCGTCGACCTGTTCCTGGTCGACTCCACCAACGCCGAGGTCCCCGGGTTCGTCACCCCGGAGCGCGAGATCGGGCCGGTGCTCGACGGCGTGATCGGCAAGGCGACGCAGCGGGTGATCGTGGCGTGCTTCGCCAGCCACGTGCACCGCGTGCAGCAGGTGTTCGACGTCGCCCAGGCGCACGGGCGCAAGGTGTGCCTGGTGGGCCGTTCGATGGTGCGCAACATGGGCATCGCCGCCGAGCTCGGCCTGCTCCAGGTGCCCGACGGACTGCTCGTCGAGCTCGACGAGGCGCTGGAGCGGCCGGAGCACGAGGTCGTGTTCGTCTCGACCGGCTCCCAGGGCGAGCCGCTGTCCGCGCTGTCCCGGATGGCCCGCGGCGAGCACAAGCAGATCAAGATCCGCGCCGGGGACACCGTGGTGCTGGCCAGCTCGCTGATCCCGGGCAACGAGACCGCGGTGTTCGGCGTGGTCAACGGGCTGGTCCGGCTGGGCGCCGAGGTGGTGCACCAGGGCGGCGCGAAGGTCCACGTCTCCGGGCACGCCTCGGCGGGCGAGCTGCTCTACCTCTACAACGCGGTGCGGCCCAGCAACGTGATGCCGGTGCACGGCGAGTGGCGCCACCTGCGGGCGAACGCCGAGCTGGCCACCCTGACGGGGGTGCCCGCCGACCGGGTGGTGATCGCCGAGGACGGCGTCGTGGTGGACATGATCGACGGCATCGCCACGATCGCCGGGCGGCTCGAGGTCGGGCACGTCTACGTGGACGGGCTGTCGGTCGGCGACGTCGGCGAGTCGACGCTGTCGGACCGGCTGGTGCTCGGCGAGGGCGGGTTCATCTCGATCACGGTGGTGGTGGACACCGCCACCGGCCGCGCGGTGTCGGCGCCGACGCTGTCCGGGCGCGGGTTCTCCGACGATCCCAAGGCGCTGGACGAGGTCGTGCCGCTGGTGGAGATGGAGCTGGCCCGCACCGAGGCCGAGGGGATCACCGACACGCACCGCATCGCCCAGGCGGTCCGCCGGGTGGTCGGTCGCTGGGTGGCCGGGGCCTACCGCAGGCGCCCGATGATCGTGCCCAACGTGGTCCCGGTCGACGCCTGATCACCCCGTCGCGCGGCTGATCGTGGTCGCCCGACCAGGTAGTTGATCACGAGAAGTCGTGATCGCCTGCTCGAACGGGTGGATGACGAACACGTTGGCGGGACACGGCAGGCCCGCCCGGGTGGCCGCTGCGAGGGTGGAATGCGCCGACCCGGAGGGCACAGCCCCCAGGATCGGCGAGAAGCTCGTCGCTCGTGAGATTGGGGTCTGAAGTGCGTACTTCCGTTCGAATCCTCGCGGCCACCGCTGCCACCGCCGCCCTGACGGCCATCGGGTCGCCCGCCTTCGCCGACGGCGGGTACGGCCACCACCACCACGGTGGTGGTAACGACGGCGTCAACCTGCTCAACGACAACAACCTGAACCTGCTGCCGCTCAACCTGTGCGGCAACAACGTGGCGGTCCTCGGCATCATCGTGCCGATCGCCTCGCCGCAGTCCCCCGATTGCGTCAACGCCCCGATCGTGGACTGACGACGAGACCAGCGCCCGGCCACCCCACGGGGAGGCCGGGCGCCGTCATGTCCGGAGCCGGGTCACGGGCGCCAGGGGCTGCGCTTGTCGTTGACCGGGCGGGTGGGGTCGTGGTGGCGCGGCCGGTCGGGTTCGTCGGCGCGCAGCGGGACCAGGCCGTCGGTGATGGCGCGCATGATGCGGTCCCGGGCGCGCACGGCGTCGCCGACCCGCTCGGCGGACAGGTCGGAGAGGTCGACCGGCTGTCCGAAGTGGACCCGCAGGGCCGGGCGGCGGCGCACTCCCCGGCAGAACGAGCGGAACCGGGCCAGCAGGTCGCGCGCCCCGGTCACGGTCGGCTCGCCGTAGTGCAGCACCTCGTGCGCGCCCCACTGGCTGACCGGGACCACCACCGCCTCCGCGGCGAGCGCCATCCGGGCGGCACCGCTCTTGCCGCGCTCCGGCCACAGGCCGGGTTCGAGGCTGATCCGCCCCTCCGGGTAGACCAGCACCGGACGCGAGGACTCGGCGAGGGCGGCGCCGACGGCCTCCAGCGCCGCCGTCGCGGTGACGCCACCGCGCTCGACCCGGATGTGCTGCGCGGAGCGCAGCACGCCACCCAGCACCGGGGCGTCGAACAGCCCGGCGGTGGCCAGGATGCGCGGGGCCGCTCCGCGGGCCCGGCACGCGGCGATCAGCACGAGCGCGTCGAAGTCGCCGATGTGGTTGGCGGTCAGCAGCACCGGGCGCCCGCGCACCTCGTCCGGCAGGTCCCCGGTGACCACCAGGCGTCCGGCGAGCCCGACGATCCAGCGGTCGACCAGCATGAGCGACCGCCACACCCGCGATGTCTCCGAGGTGTCGTGGCGGCGTGTCGGCTCGTGCGGTCCGGACGGCAGGGCAACCATGGTGGCCGAGGATCTCACGAGCGGCTCCCCGGGCGGAGCGGAACGTCCGGACGCGCGCACCCGGGGCACCGTGCCTGGTGTGACGGGAGAGGTGGGTGAAAGCTACCGTGTGGGGCATGACGAGCCGGACATCGAGTGGTGGTCGGAGCTCGACGCGCGGCAAGTCGACCACGGGGAGTAGTGGTTCGGGTACCAAGAGCACCCGGTCGGGTGGAACGCGGAGCGGTTCGACGAAGCCCGCGTCCGGTTCGACGCACGCCCCCCGCCCGGCTCCGAAGAAGAAGCCCGCGAGCTCGAAGAAGCCCGCGAGCCCGAGGAGGTCCACGAGCTCGAAGAAGCCCGCGAGCTCGGGGAAGTCCGCCGTCCCGCGGGGCGTCGGCAGCGTGGTCCGCGCGTTCGGCAAGACCCGCGAGCTCGATCCCGCGCACCGCCGGGACGGCTTGGCCCTGGTGCTGCTGGCCGTCGCGGTGGTCGCCGCCGCCGGGGTGTGGTGGCAGGCCGGCGGCCCGGTGGGGCAGTGGTTCGACACCGCCTTGCGCTCGGTGGTGGGTTCGGCGGCCGCGGTGCTGCCGCTGGTGCTCGCCGGGTCCGCGGTGGTCCTGATGCGCACCGAGCACAGCCAGGAGGCCCGGCCCCGGGTGGTGATCGGCTCCTTCCTGCTCGTCGTGACCGTGCTCGGCGTGCTGCACATCGTGGCGGGCGCCCCGATGGACCCGGCTGGCTGGACGCACGCGGGCGGCGCGCTCGGCTTCGTGGCGGGCGGACCGCTGGCGCAGGGCCTCACCCCGTGGGTCGCGGTGCCGGTCCTGGTGCTGATCGGCCTGTTCGGGCTGCTGGTGCTGCTCGGCACCCCGGTCCGCGAGATCCCCGAGCGGTTGCGCCGGTTCGGCCAGTCCGACGCCGAGGCCGCCGAGGAGGCGAGCGAGCAGCCGACGACCAAGCTCCGCCGCCCCGCGCGCCGCCGCCAGGCCGCGATGGCCGACGACGAGCAGCTCGCGCTGGACGACGTCGAACCCGCCCCGGCGGCCCAGCCCGAGAAGGCGGCCAAACCCGCGAAGACCAAGCCCGCGAAGACCGCCGAGGCCGCTCCGGCGCCCGAGCTGCCCCGGACCGGCAAGGGCCTCACCAGCCGGACCGTCGAGGGCGACTACCAGCTCCCGCCGCTGGACGTGCTCACCGGCGGGGAACCGCCCAAGACCCGCAGCCGCGTGAACGACTCCATGATCGAGGCGATCACCGCCGTCCTGGAGCAGTTCAAGATCGACGCGCAGGTCACCGGCTTCACCCGGGGTCCCACGGTCACCCGCTACGAGGTCGAGCTCGGCCCCGGCGTGAAGGTCGAGAAGATCACCGCGCTGACCAAGAACATCGCCTACGCGGCGGCGACCGACAACGTGCGGCTGCTGGCGCCGATCCCCGGCAAGTCCGCGGTGGGCATCGAGGTGCCCAACAGCGACCGCGAGATGGTCCGGCTCGGCGACGTGCTGCGCTCCGGCGAGGCCGCCAAGGACAGCCACCCGCTGGTGATGGGCCTGGGCAAGGACATCGAGGGCCACATGGTCACCGCGAACCTGTCCAAGATGCCGCACCTTCTGGTCGCCGGGTCCACCGGTTCCGGCAAGTCCAGCTTCGTGAACTCGATGCTGGTGTCGTTGCTGGCCCGGGCCACCCCGGACGAGGTCCGGATGATCCTGATCGACCCGAAGATGGTCGAGCTGACGCCGTACGAGGGCATCCCGCACCTGATCACGCCCATCATCACCCAGCCGAAGAAGGCGGCGGCCGCGCTGGCCTGGCTGGTGGAGGAGATGGAGCAGCGCTACCAGGACATGCAGGCCAACCGGGTCCGGCACATCGACGACTTCAACGCCAAGGTGCGCTCCGGCGAGATCACCGCGCCGCCGGGCAGCGAGCGGGAGTACCGGCCGTACCCGTACATCCTGGCCATCGTCGACGAGCTGGCCGACCTGATGATGACCGCGCCGCGCGACGTCGAGGACGCCATCGTGCGGATCACCCAGAAGGCCCGCGCGGCGGGCATCCACCTGGTGCTGGCCACCCAGCGCCCGTCGGTGGACGTGGTGACCGGCCTGATCAAGACCAACGTGCCGTCCCGGCTGGCGTTCGCCACGTCGTCGCTGACCGACTCGCGGGTGATCCTGGACCAGCCCGGCGCCGAGAAGCTGATCGGCATGGGCGACGCGCTGTACCTGCCGATGGGGGCGTCGCGACCGGCCCGCGTGCAGGGTTCGTTCGTCGGCGACGACGAGATCAACCGGATCGTCTCCTACAGCAAGGAGCAGCAGGACCCCGAGTACACCGACGGCGTCACCGCCGCCAAGCCCGGGGAGAAGAAGGAGGTCGACTCCGACATCGGGGACGACCTCGACGTGCTGCTGCAGGCCACCGAGCTGGTGGTGACCAGCCAGTTCGGCTCCACCTCGATGCTGCAGCGCAAGCTGCGGGTCGGGTTCGCCAAGGCGGGCCGCCTGATGGACCTGCTGGAGTCGCGGGGTGTGGTCGGGCCCTCCGAGGGGTCCAAGGCCCGCGACGTGCTGATCAAGCCCGATGAGTTGGACGCCACTCTCACCGCGATCCGCGGCGGACCCCCCGCCGACGAGGGCTGACACCCGGCCGCTGCTCCGGACGGACGAACGGGTGCGCTGCTGCGGGCGGTTCCTCCGCGCTGACCGGCCCGATACGTTCGCGCCGCCGATCAGCTACCGGAGGGTGCGCGCATGGTGTCCCGGAAGTTCCGCGCCGCAGCGGTCGCGGCGGTGTTCGCGCTGCTGACCGCGGGTGTCGCCGCAGCCGAGCCACCGGGCGCCGCGGACGTGGAGAAGGGCGAGCTGCTGCGGGTCGGCGGCAGCAGCTATCCCCGGCTGGTGCGGCTGGAGCACTCCGGCGCGGCCGACGGCCGGGTGCTGGCCAGCATGACGACCTACGCCGATCGCACCGGGTTCGCCGTGATCCACGAGAGCCGCGACGACGGCGCGACGTTCCGGCAGATCGGCGAGATCCGCGATCCGGCGGGCGAGGACGAGCGCGGCATGTGCTGCTCGACGCTCTACGAGCTGCCGCGCCGGGTCGGTGACATGCCCGCCGGGACGCTGCTGTGGGCGGGCACCGCGGGCATCGGCGCCGACGCGGAGCAGCGGCGCAGCAGCATCCGGGTGTGGCGCAGCGACGATCACGGCCGCACCTGGTCGTTCCTGTCCACGGTGGTCGAGGCGCCCGTCGGGCCGGGGGTGTGGGAACCGGAGTTCACCGTCACCGAGGACGGCGACCTCGCCGTCTTCTACTCCGACGACGGCGATCCGGCGCACGACCAGAAGCTCGTGCAGTCCCGGTCCTCCGACGGGATCCGCTGGTCCGCCCCGCGCGAGACCGTGACCCACCCGGACTTCGCCGTGCGACCGGGCATGGCCGGGGTCCGGCGGTTGCCGGACGGCACGTACGTGATGGTCTACGAGTTCTGCAACTACGACCCGGTGCACGTCTGCACCGTCTGGACGCGCACCTCCGAGGACGGCTGGGACTTCGGCCCGCCGGGCGCGCTGGGCACCGAGGTGGTGTCCGAGACCGGAACCCAGCCGCTGGGCACCCCGACGATCAGCACCACGCCCGACGGCGGGCTGCTGCTCGGCTACCAGATGCTCGCGCACGACCGGGGCGGTCTGGCGCCCGGCAACGGCCGGACGCTGCTGCACGACCCCGATCCGTCCACCCCCGGCGGCTGGCGGGAGATCCCGGCGCCGGTGCGGATCTCGTACAACCAGGGCGGGACCTGCCGGAACTTCAGCCCGACCACGCTGCCGACCGCCGACGGCGAGTCGGTCATCCACGTCACCACGGACTTCGAGCACTACATCGGCGGCCCCTGCGAGGCCTTCGTCGGCGTGGGCCCGATCGGCGGCGCGGACGCGGCCGGCCCGGGCGTCCCGCCGCACCCGCTCGACGGGAGCTGACCGCCGGGTCACCCGTTCGGAACCCGAGTGAGGGGCACCTTCATCCGGCTTACTCGGATGAAGGTGCCCCTCACTCCGGGACTCGGGGAAGTCAGGGCTGGACGTCGACCTCGACGACCGCGCCGCGCGCGTCGACCGCGCGCACGGCGAGGAGGTCGCCGACCGGGTTCACCAAGGCGCTGATGTTGGCCTGGTCGATGGCGTCGGCGGTGGAGGAGGCGGTGTCGCCGAACTGCCGCACCGCGAAGTGGTAGACCTCCGCGATGGCCTGGCAGCCGAGGTCGGCGCCGCAGGCGGTGTACATGTCGTCCCGGAAGTTGTCGTCGATCCGCTTCCGGTTCGGCTCGGTGAACCGCTGCTGCTTGGTGTAGTTGCGGTAGCCGAAGTCGTGCCGCTGGCAGCTCTCCCGGAAGTCGTAGCCCAGCGGCTGGTCCGGCGACATCGAGCAGTTGTCGGACGCCCAGTCGAGCTGGGGCGCGTGCGGGCGCTGCGCCCGGGTCTTGGCGAAGGCGTCGATGCTCAGCTCGAACAGGTAGTGGTCGGTGGTGGACCGCAACTGGTCCGGGGTGAGGTCGGCGTGGGCGGTCCCGGCGCTGAACAGCAGGGCGGTCGCGGTGGCCGCGGTGACCACGGCTCCGCGCCGGGGGCGGCGCGCGGCGGTGCTGGGCACGATGAGCTCCAAGGGTCCGGGGGCGGACGACAACCCGTGTTATAGCCGGTGCCCGAGGTGCGCGAGTGGCGTTGCGGGGTGCGGCACGTGAACGGCTGACACTCACCACCCGGACGGGGCACGCCCGCACCCGGACCAGCCGATCGGTGCGAATCCAGCCGAGAGCCATACCCAACGGGGCTTTCGTGCGATTTACTTGCGCAGGACGGCGTCAGAAGTCGCCGAGGGAGGTGTCACGTGCTGCGAAGCTTCCGGTTGGGCAACCACCGGTCGTTCCGGGAGGAGCAGGAGCTCCTCCTCATGCCCGGGACCGGTCAGCAGCGTGGCGCGCTGCCGGTGACCGCGGTCTACGGGGCGAACGCCTCCGGCAAGTCGAACCTGCTCGACGGGCTGCGCTTCATGCGGTCGGCGGTCCGGGACTCGTTCAGCGACTGGGACGCGCTCGACGGGGTCCCCCGCACCCGCTTCCGGCTCGCCCCGGACTCCGCGCTGGTCCCGTCGGTCTTCGTCGCGGAGTTCGTCACCGGCGGCGAGGCCTACACCTACGGCTTCGCCGTCGACGACGAGCGCGTGTTGGAGGAGTGGCTCTACGCCTATCCGAAGAAGAAGACGCGCGTGGTCTTCGAGCGCGAGGGGGGCGAGGTGAAGTTCGGTTCCACCCTCGCCGAGCCACGCGCCAAGCTCGACGTGCTGGAGGACATGACCCGCTCGAACGCGCTGCTGCTCAGCGTCGCAGTCCAGTCGAACATCGAGTTCGCAACGCCGGTATACCGGTTCTTCAGCCAGGAGCTCGTGTTCGCTCATCAACGGCGGTCGGTGTCCTCGAGCGTCCGCTATGTCGCTCGCGATGACGAGACGCGGCGGAAGGTGGTCGACCTGCTCAGGGCGGCGGATCTGGGCATCACCGATGTGGTCGCTGAGGAAGTGGAGGACCCGACGTGGCGGCGCCGCGCCGAGCAGGCGGAGCGCGAGCTCAAACGAGCCGAGGAAGCAGGCTCGCAGGCCGACGTGGTGCGGTGGCGTGAGCGCTACGCACTCATCCGGGATCGGGTGGGCGCCACCGTCCACCGCATCAAGCTGGTGCACGGTGATCCGGACGAGCCCTTTGATGTCGAAGACGAGTCCCAGGGCACGCAGTCGTGGCTGCGGCTCATCCCCACCGCCCTGACCGTGCTGGATCAAGGCTCGGTGCTGCTGGTCGACGAGATCGACTCCTCCTTGCACCCGTTGTTGACCGCGCGGCTGATCGGGTTGTTCCGGGACGAACGCACCAATCCACACGCAGCTCAGCTGTTGTTCACCACGCACGACACCAGCCTGCTCGGGACGATGCTCGACGACGAGGTGCTCCACCGCGACGAGGTGTGGTTCGTGCGCAAGGCCGAGGACGGGGCGAGCGAGCTGTACCCGCTGAGCGACTTCAAGCCGCGCAAGGGCGAGAACACCGAACGCCGATACCTGCGCGGCAGCTACGGCGCTGTCCCGGAGCTCGACCACGCCGACTTCGTCGCGGCGGTCGGGAGCCGTCGGTGACCCAGCGCACTCGGCGGGAGAACACCCGGCGCCGACGGCCGCCGCAGCAGGAGTCACGTCCCATTCTGCTCGTGGTGTACGGCGCTGCCCGGACCGAGAAGGACTACGTCGAGGCGGTATGCGCGTCGCACCCGGAGTCCGCGCGAGTCACGGGCCAGTGCACGGCCGTGGACCCGGCGACGTTGGTGCGCAAGGCGGTGAAGATTCGCGAGTTGCACTCCCGCGACTATGACGAGGTGTGGTGCGTGGTCGACGTGGATTCCTTCGACCTGGCCCCCGCCCTGGCGGCGGCGCGCAAGGCCGGGGTCCAGGTCGCCGTGTCCAACGTCTGCTTCGAGTACTGGTTGCTGCTGCACTTCGAGGACAGCGGGGAGGCGTTCCGGGACGGTTCCGAAGTGATCCGGCGGCTGCGTCGGCACGTGGCGCACTACGACAAGACGACCCTCGACTTCGCGGATTTCGCGCCCGGTGTCGCCGCTGCCGTGCAGCGGGCCGAAGGCCGGTGCGCGGCAGGTTTGGAGCACCACCGCAACCCGTCGACCGGGATGTGGCGGTTGGTGCGGGCGTTGGTGCCCGGTCGCTACTAGGGCGTTGGTGCCCGGTCGTTGCTAGGGATTCACAGGTGCAGGAGCATCCGGGTGTTGCCGAGGGTGTTGGGCTTGACGTGGGCGAGGTCGAGGAATTCGGCGACGCCGGTGTCGGCGGAGCGGCGCATCTCGGCGTAGACCTCCGGGGTGACCGGGGCGCCGTCGATCGGGGCGAACCCGTGCCTGCCGAAGAACGCGGTCTCGAAGGTGAGCACGAAGATGCGGGACAGGCCGAGCTCCCGGGCCAGCGCGACGAGCCGGTCGACGAGGTGGTGGCCGACGCCGCGGCCCTTGACGACGGGGTCGACGGCGACCGTGCGGATCTCGGCGAGGTCCTCCCACAGGACGTGCAGCGCGCCGCAGCCGACGACGCGGGCGGGGTGGTCGCCGGTGGCCTCGGCGACCCAGAACTCCTGGACGTCCTCGTAGAGGGTGACGAGTTCCTTGGCGAGCAGCACCTGACCGGCGTAGACGTCGACCAGCTCCTTGATGGTCCGGACGTCGTCGATCCGCGCTCGGCGAATCGTTATCGTCGATGCCGCATAGTCATGCATGGCGTCATCGTAGCGCCGCGGCCCGCACGGGTCACCGGGATTCAGCTCAGCCGCAGCAGCATCCGCGTGTTGCCGAGGGTGTTGGGCTTGACGTGGGCCAGGTCGAGGAACTGCGCGACGCCCTCGTCCGGCGAGCGGCGGATCTCCTCGTAGACCTCCGGCGGCACCGGGGTGTCCGAGATCGGCCGGAAGCCGTGCCTGCCGAAGAAGTCCGTCTCGAAGGTGAGCACGAACAGCCGGCGGAGGCCGAGCTCGGCGGCCGTGGCGATGAGCCGTTCGACGAGCGAGGTCCCGATGCCCAGGCCCTTGGCGGTCGGGTCCACGGCCACGGTGCGGATCTCGCCGAGGTCCTGCCAGAGCACGTGCAGCGCGCCGCACCCGGCGATCCGGCGTTCGCCGTCCTCGGTCACCTCGGCGACCCAGAACTCCTGGACGTCCTCGTACAGGGTCACGAGCTCCTTGCCGAGCACGACCTTGCCCGCGTAGTGGTCGATGAGTTCCTTGATCGCTCGCACGTCGCCGACGCGGGCGGGGCGCACCTGGACCGAAGCATTCACGTTAGGTGAGCCTAACCTATGCTGATCGTCGAGGCGAGGACCCGCGCCGCGCCGTCGAGGTGATCGTCGGCACCCGGCGCCGCCGCGCGGGCGGAGCAGCACGTCGGCGGCGCCGGACCGGGCGATAGGCTCGGAGCATGTCAACCGAGCACGAACACCGCCGAGTCGCCATGATCACGCTCGGTTGCGCGCGCAACGAGGTCGATTCCGAGGAACTCGTCGGGAACCTGCACGGCCACGGCTGGGACCTCGTCGAGGCCGACGAGCAGGCCGACGTCGTGGTGGTCAACACCTGCGGCTTCGTCGACTCCGCGAAGAAGGACTCGGTGGACACGCTGCTCGCCGCCTCCGACACCGGGGCCAAGGTGGTCGCCGTCGGGTGCATGGCCGAGCGCTACGGCGCCGAACTCGCCGAACACCTGCCCGAAGCCGACGCGGTGCTCGGCTTCGACCACTACGGCGCGCTGGGCGAGCGCCTCGACGACGTGCTCGCCGGACGCGCGGTCGCCCCGCACCAGCCCGTCGACCGCCGGACGATGCTGCCGATCAGCCCGGTCAGCCGCCCGTCCGCCGCCGCGGACATCTCGGTGCCCGGCCACGGCTGGGTGCCCTCGACCCGCCCGGTGGCCCGCAAGCGGCTGGACGACTCGCCGGTCGCCGCGCTCAAGCTCGCCTCCGGCTGCGACCGCCGCTGCTCGTTCTGCGCCATCCCGTCGTTCCGCGGCTCGTTCCTGTCCCGCGCCCCCGAGGACGTGCTCGCCGAGGCCGCCTGGCTGGCCGAGCAGGGCGTCCGCGAGGTGTTCCTGGTCAGCGAGAACTCCACCTCCTACGGCAAGGACCTGGCCGACCAGCGGGCGCTGGAGAAGCTGCTGCCCCGGCTGGCCGAGGTGCCGGGCCTGGACCGGGTCCGGGTCTCCTACCTCCAGCCGGCCGAGACCAAGCCCGGTCTGGTCCGGACGATCGCGACCACCCCCGGGGTGGCGCCGTACTTCGACATGTCGTTCCAGCACTCGAGCGAGCGGGTGCTGCGCCGGATGCGCCGGTTCGGCTCCACCGAGGCGTTCCTGGGGCTCGTCGAGCAGATCCGCGAGCTGGCCCCGGAGGCGGGCATCCGCAGCAACGTGATCGTCGGGTTCCCCGGCGAGACCGAGGAGGACTTCGCCGAGCTGCGGGACTTCCTCACCCGGGCCCGGATGGACGCCGTCGGCGTGTTCGGCTACTCCGACGAGGAGGGCACCGAGGCCGCGGGCTTCGACGGCAAGCTCGACCAGGCCGAGATCGACGCCCGCGTCGAGGAGATCACCGGGCTCGTCGACGAGCTGATCGACCAGCGGGCCGAGGACCGGATCGGCACCGAGGTGCGGGTGCTCCTGGAGCGGTTCGAGGACGGCCGCTTCGTCGGGCGCGCCGAGCACCAGGGGCCGGAGGTCGACGGCGAGTGCGCGATCGCGGAGCCGGTCGACGCCGCGGTGGGCGAGGTGCTGACCTGCCGGGTGGTGGACACCGAGGGCGTGGACCTCGTCGTCCGCCCACTGGGCACCACCTCCGGGGAGTGACCATGACGGCGGGCAACGCGTCGTCGCAGCCGTCCGGCCCCGGACCGGTGCCGCTGCTCAACATCGCCAACGTGCTGACCGTGTCGCGGCTGGCGCTGGTGCCGTTCTTCCTGGTCGCGCTGTTCTGGGACGCCGGCCAGGACGCGCTGTGGCGGTGGGTCGCCTTCGCGGTCTTCGTGATCGCCTCCATCACCGACCGCGTCGACGGCGACCTGGCGCGCAAGCGCGGCCTGGTGACCGACTTCGGCAAGGTCGCCGACCCGATCGCCGACAAGGCGCTGACCGGGGCCGCGCTGATCGGGCTGAGCCTGCTCGACGACCTCGCGTGGTGGGTCACCTGGGTGATCATCGGGCGCGAGCTGCTGGTCACCGCGCTGCGGTTCTGGGTGATCCGGCACGGGGTGATCGCCGCCAGCCGCGGCGGCAAGCTCAAGACGCTGCTCCAGGCCATCGCGATCGGGCTGTACCTGCTGCCGCTCGGCGCGGCGTTCGACCTGCTGCGCTGGGTGGTGCTCGGGGCGGCGCTGGCGGCCACCGTGGTGACCGGCGCGGACTACGCGGTCCGCGCGGTGCGGTTGCGGGCGGGGGCGCGGAGCTCGTGATCGTCGAGGCGCTCGACCTGCCGCGCGAGCGGGTCGCGGACCTGCTGGCGCGGCTGCGCGGCCGGGGCGAGACCCTGGCCACGGCGGAGTCGCTCACCGCCGGGCTGGTGGCCGCCGCGCTGACCGACGTCGCCGGGTCCAGCGCGGTGGTGCGCGGCGGGCTAGTGGTCTACGCCACCGACCTCAAGGCGGAGCTGGCCGGGGTCGACCCGGAGCTGCTGGCCGAGCGCGGTGCGGTGGACCCGGAGGTCGCCGCGGCGCTGGCTGCCGGTGCGCGGACGCGCTGCGGGGCCGACTGGGGCGTCGGGCTGACCGGCGTGGCCGGGCCGGAACCGCAGGACGGCGTCGAACCGGGCGTGGTCCACGTCGGGGTCGCCGGGCCCGAGGCGCGCTCGGTGCGCTCGGTGCGCCTCGACGGCGATCGGCACCGGGTCCGGGCGGCGGCCGTTCGGGTGGCGTTGGAACACGTGGCCGAACTGGTGCGTTGAACATCGTGATGGCGTGTGCGCTGGACCTGAGCTCCGAACGCGCTCGACCGGGCCTGGTGGCCCGTCGTTCGCCCTGGGCGGACTTGTCGCCGATCGTTCTCGTTCCCGCCCGGGGATGAGTAACGTAGGGGGCGTTCACGCGTCGTGCACGCGGAAGCGATGAAGGAAGGGAGGCGCGCGATGACCGTGTTGTTGCGGGAGGCGGTCGGTGACCGGCTGCGCCGCGCCCGGACCGCTCAGTCTCGCACCCTGCGTGACGTTTCGCGCGCTGCCCGGGTGAGTCTGGGGTATCTCTCCGAGGTCGAACGCGGGCGCAAGGAGGCGTCCAGCGAGCTGCTCTCCTCCATCTGCGACGCGCTGGAGCTGCCGCTGCCGGAACTCCTGATGACCGTCGCGGGTGATCTCGACGAGACCATGCTCGCGCCGTCCGTGGTCGGCCAGGCCGCCGAGGACGACCGCTTGGTGTTCGCCGAGGCCGAGCTGGCCGAGCAGGGCGCCGGTGATGGTGAGGTGCGCAACAGCGCCGACGGGTCGGACCTGCGGTTGCAGCCCGTGCTCAGCCAGCGGATCAGCGCCCCGGTGCGCGGTTCGGGCGGCGTCGTCGTCGCGGCCTGAGGACGCCGCGCGCCTCAGCTGCGGTCCAGCACGCATGGCGGTGCGGGTCGGCCACCCCACCGCGCGCGTGCTCGGGCACCGGTGAACCGGGTCGGGCGAAAAGGGCCCCCGGTGCGCCGCGTGCGCGGCTGCCCTGGTTCGATCTCGGGTACGGTCGGGGAATCCCCGGAGATCTCCCCGGTTCGGTGGAAGCCGACACGTCGACCTGACACGATGGAATCAGCCGTCCTCGGGGCGGCAGGGCAGCCGAGCAGCAGAGAAGGCAGGCGGAGGAGATGGCCAACCCGTTCGTGAAGTTCTGGAAGTACCTGATGGCGTCGTTCTCGTCGAAGGTCGACGAGCACGCCGACCCGAAGGTGCAGATCCAGCAGGCCATCGAGGAAGCGCAGCGGCAGCACCAGGCCCTCTCCCAGCAGGCCGCCTCGGTGATCGGCAACCAGCGCCAGCTCGAGATGAAGCTCAACCGCCAGCTCGGCGAGGTCGAGAAGCTCCAGGCCTCCGCGAAGCAGGCGCTGGTGATGGCCGACCAGTCGCGCTCCAACGGTGACGAGGCGGCGGCGCAGAAGTACGAGGAGACCGCCACCCAGCTCGCCAGCCAGCTCGTCACCGCCGAGCAGGGCGTCGAGGACCTCAAGACCCTGCACGACCAGTCGCTGCAAGCCGCCGAGCAGGCCAAGCAGGCCGTCGAGCGCAACGCCCAGGTGCTCCAGCAGAAGATCGCCGAGCGCACCAAGCTGCTCAGCCAGCTGGAGCAGGCCAAGATGCAGGAGCAGGTGTCCAGCTCGCTGCGCCAGATGACCGAGGTGGCCGCCCCGGGCAACACGCCGTCCCTGGAAGAGGTCCGGGACAAGATCGAGCAGCGCTACACCACCGCGCTCGGCGAGGCCGAGCTCGCCCAGAACAGCGTGCAGGGCCGGATGATGGAGGTCCAGCAGGCGTCCGTGGACGCCGCCGGTGCCAGCCGCCTGGCCCAGCTCCGCGCCTCGATGGGCGGTGACCAGCAGCAGGAGGTCACCGGCGGTCAGCAGCAGGTCACCGGGGGCCAGGAGGCCGGCGAGCCCGCCACCCGCCCGCACCAGCAGCAGCAGAACCCGCAGACCGGTCAGGCCTGAGTGGAGTCACCGTGAAGCCGCGCCGCGACGAGTTGGTCCAGTTGGGCGAGACCGCCCTCGAACAGCTTCGCGGCCCGGTGCTCACGGAGTTCCGGCGCAGGCTCGGCCGGTGGCGCGATCCGCGCGCCAGGCTGATCCGCCGGCGCCGCGTGGCCAAGGGCGGTGCGGTGGGCGGCGCGGCCACCGCCGGGGTGTTCGGTGCCGGGTCCTACGTCTCGGCCTCGAGCGCGAGCCTGTGGGAAGCGGCGGAGCTGGGCGCGTTCACGGCGGCTGCGCAGGACATCGCGACCTTCGGCCTCGGCGGGGTCGCGGTGGCCGGTGCGATCGGTGCCGTCGGTGCCGGGGTGCGCTACCTGTCGTTGCGCCGCACGCCGCTGCCGGACCCGCCGCGGGAACCGGTGGCGCTGCCGCCGTCGGGCTCGGCGGCGCGGGAACCGATGCAGCGGTTGCGCGACGCGGAGCGGACCCTGCACGGCGCGGTGGAGCAGCTAGCCTCGGTCGACTCGGGCAGCACCGCGGCCGATGCGAAGGGCACCGCGGACGCCGCGGCGGCCGAGCTGCGCGCCGTGGCGGCGCGGTTGCAGTCCGTGGAGGGCGCGCTGGAGCACGCCCCGGCCGCCGAGCGCACCGAGCTGCGGGAGGCGATCCAGCGGATGCGCGACGAGCTCGATGAGGGCGTCGCGGAGTACGGGCGGCTGGTCGCCGCGGCGGGCCGCGCGGTGGCCGCCAGCGGGGCACCGGAGCAGCGCACGTTGCTGCAGGACGCCACGGACCGGCTGGCCGGGCTCGCGGAGGGGCTGCGGGAGCTGTTCGGTCCCGGCGGCCCGGCCGCGCCCCCGCCGAGCGGGCGAGGTCGCTGACCGACCTGCCGCGCCGGTCGTCCGGGCGCGGTTTCGCGTCCCGTGGAGAGGCACACCGACAGCGCCTCCGGTCCGCGCCGCCGGTCGGGCGCGCCGGGCGCCGGCCCCGGACCTGATGGGGCGTCTTTGGCGCCGCGGGTGAGCAGCGCGGCCTCGTGTCAGGCGGCAGGCCGCCGCGAAGGGGAGGGAATTCCCACGGGGGCGGCGAGCGGCTACCGCGGTGACGTGCCGCGGGTCTCCGTGTGCTGGCGTTCGGCCTCGGCCGGTCGCGAAGCCGTGGCATGATGATCAGGAGGAGTTCGACGAGGAGGTCGAGCATCGGCTGGTCGGTGCGCCGGGCCGGGTCCGCCACCGCGACAGCCGCCACCAGGGCATGCGGATCCGCTGTTGGAGGACGTGCTGTGTCGACCATCGCGATCGTCGGGGCGGGGCCGCAACTCGGGTTCGCCATCGGTGCGAAGTTCGCCGAGAAGGGCGGCTTCAACGTCGCGCTCGTGGCGCGAGGCGAAGCGCGACTCGCGGCCATGGTCGACAAGTTTCGGAGCGCAGGGGTGTCGGCTGCCGCTTTCTCAGCCGATGTCACCGACCGCCCGAGCCTCGGAAAGGCGCTAGCTGCCGCGGAGGAGCACTTCGGGTCCATCGACGTCCTGGAGTACTCACCTGCCCCGACGCCGTCGGACCTGGTGGACCGGCCGCTCGTCGCCGCGGTCGATCTCACCGTCGAAGCCGTTGTGCCCGCGCTCGAGACCAACTTCTTCGGCGCGGTCGCCGCTGTCCGCCAAGTCCTCCCCGGCATGCTCGACCGAGGTGCCGGCACCATCCTCGGTACGAGCGGTGCCGGATCGGGCCCGATGGTCGTCCCGCAGGTGGCCAACGCGAATGTCGCCAACGCTGCCATGCGCAACTGGTTCCTCGCGCTGAACGAATCACTCGCCGACCGTGGCGTGCACGTCGCGCACATCGCCTTGGGCGCGAGGATCGGGAGCGGCCGACCGGACTCGGAGCCGGACGTGATCGCCGACCTCTATTGGAAGGCCCACGTCGAGCGCGACGTTGCCGAGGTCTTCCACCACGACCTGCCCGAGGAGTTCGGGTTCCAGCTCGCCGACAAGTTCAGGGTCGAGTGAATCCGGCTCGGTGCGCGGACCGGCAGCGGCGTGCCGCTCGCCGCGACCCGGGCCCGTGCTGGGCACTGCGCAGGGCGGATGCCCCGCCCGGGAGGACGAGGCATCCGCTTCGCGCCGGGCTCTGCGCCGGCCGGACCTGACCGGGTCAGCCCGCGAGCTGCTCCTGGAGGGCTGCGGCGTCGTGGACGGCCGACATGTGCAGGAACTTCCCGTCGCGGACCCGGTAGATGGCGTACTCGACGATCTCGATCGACTGGCCGGTGGGAGCCGCGCCGAGCCACTCCTTGGTGGGGGTGCCGGTGTTGAGCGCACGGACGGCGATGCTGTCGCCGTTGATGGCGAGGTCCTGGACTTCCCAGTGGAAATCGGGGACCGCGTCGACGATGCTGTGCAACTGCGCGACGAGGGCCGCGCGGGTGCTCGGCTCGCTGTGCATGACGATCGATTCGTGCACGAACTCGTCCATGCGGCCGAACTCGCGCGCGTTGAGCGCCGCGACGTAGCGCTCGTAGAAGTCGCGCAGGTTGGTGGCGGACATGGTGTTCTCCTTCCTGGGGCCCCGCCCTGGGGCGGGACCGAGTGGTGTCTTCCCGCGAATGGGTCGGCCGCGCGTGCGGTCGCGCTGTGCGGTCAGGCGGTGCGGGTGGGCGGTGCGGGTGGGCCGGCGGAGCGCGCCGCGTTCCTCGGCCCCCGGGTCAGGGCGGCGCCTGCTCCCCGGCGAGGCGGGGAACTCGCCCGCGGTCCGCGGTGTCCAGGACCGCCGCGGCGGTGCGCGTCACCACGGGAGCGCACCGGCACGGTCGGTCACCGTGCCGGTGGGCGTGTCCGGCCCGAGGGTGGCGATGCGTACCGCTGCCTCGGCGCCCTCCTCGACGCTGTGCCCGATGCGGCCGGTGAAGTCGGTCGCGGTCTGGCCGGGGTCCACCGCGTTGAAGCGGACGTCCGGGATCGCCCTGGCGTACTGCACGGTCAGCATGGTCACCGCGCTCTTCGACGAGCCGTAGGCGGCGAGCGGATGCTGCGATTCGACCCGTTCCGGGTCCTGGACCAGCGTGAACGACCCGAGCCCGCTGGTGACGTTGATGACCGAGGGCGCGGTCGCCGCTCGCAGCAGAGGCAGGAACGCGTGCGTGACGCGTACCAGCCCGAAGACGTTGGTCTCGTAGACGTGGCGGATCTGATCGGCCGTCATGTCCTCCGGGGCGGTGACCTCACCGAGGAGGCCGGCGTTGTTGACGAGGACGTCCAGGTGGCCGGCCTGCGCACGCAGCGTCGCGACCGCCGCGTCGACCGACGCGTCATCGGTCACATCCAGCTGGACGAAACCGGCGCCGAGCCGGTCGGCGGCCTCGCGGCCGTTCTCGGCGTCCCGGGCCCCGATCCAGACCTCGTGGCCCGCCCCGACGAGTTGGCGCGCCATCTCGTGGCCGAGCCCCCTGTTGGCCCCGGTGATCAATGTGGTGGTCATGTCCTGCTCTCCCGTACGCGTTCTCGGCCCGGGTGCTCCCGGACGGCGACTCCTGGGAGCACCCGCGGGCCGATTCGTGGTGGTGCGGCTGTTCGGCACCGGTGCGCTCCTGGAGGCGTCCGGTCCTGGCGACCTGCGCCCAGGCGAAGGCGGTCTTCCGCACCGTGCCGGTGGCCGGCCGCCGGCCCGGTGTCAGCCCTCGATGAAATCGAGGAGGTCGGCGTTGATGGTCTCGGCGTTCACGGTGGACATGCCGTGCGACAACCCCGGGTAGACCGTCAGCCGAGCGTTCTCGACCAGCGTGACCGCCACCTCGGCGGAGTTGGCGATCGGAACGATCTGGTCGTCGTCGCCGTGCAGGAACAGGGTGGGCACGTCGATCGCCCGGAGGTCGTCGGTGAAGTCGGTCTCCGAGAACGCCTTGATCCCCTCGTAGTGCGCCTGCGCGCCCCCGGCCATCCCCTGGCGCCACCAGTTCCGGATGACACCCTGGGACGCCTCCGCGCCCGGGCGGTTGAACCCGTAGAACGGTCCGGAGGCGATGTCGAGGTAGAACTGGGAGCGGTTGGTGACCACGGCCTCGCGGAAGCCGTCGAAGACCTCCACCGGCAGCCCTTCCGGATTCGCTTCGGTGCGGACCATGAGCGGCGGGACCGCTCCGATGAGGACGGCCTTGGCGACCCGTCCGGCGCCGTGCCTGGCCACGTACCGGGCGACTTCGCCGCCACCGGTCGAGTGGCCGACGTGGACGACGTCGCGCAGGCCGAGGTGCGCCACCACGGCAGCGGCGTCCGCCGCGTAGTGGTCCATGTCGTGCCCGTGGCCGACCTGGGCGGAGCGCCCGTGCCCCCGGCGGTCGTGGGCGATGACGCGGTAGCCCCGCTGGACGAAGAACAGCAGTTGGGGGTCCCAGTCGTCCGAGCTCAGCGGCCAGCCGTGGTGGAACATGACGGGCCGGCCCGTGCCCCAGTCCTTGTAGAAGATCTCGGCTCCGTCGCCGGTGGTGACGTACGGCATGGTCTGCTCCTCGTGGTCCCGCCCGAGCGCCGGGCGTCGTCGATGTCTCCACGAGAGTGGCTCAGCCACCGCGCCGGCAGCCTCTGTCAGTTGACTGACATCCGGCCGACGGCGTGCTTACGCCGGGGCCGGGGTAGTACTACGGCTCGGTGGGCAAGGCCTCCAGCGCGTCGCGGAGTTCGGCGCGCGAGGTGATGCCGAGCTTCGGGAACACGCGGTAGAGGTGGGACGACACCGTCCGCGGCGACAGGAACAGCCGGGAGGCGATCTGCGGGTTCGACAACCCGGTCGCCGCCATCCTGGCGACTTCCAGCTCCTGCGGGGTGAGGGCTTCTCCCGCCTTCCCCCGGGAGGTCCGCGTCATTCCGGTGGCCCGGAGTTCCGCCGCCGCCCGGGCCGCCCACGAGCGGGCCCCGAGCTCCTCGAAGCGGCCGCGGGCGGCAGCCAGCTGCGCCCGGGAGTCGCGGTGGAGCCCTCGACGGCGCAGTTCCTCGCCGTAGGCCAGCTGAGCGCGGCCGACCTCGAAGGGCCACTGCTGGATGTCCGGCAGCCCGAGGGCTTCCTCGAAGCGTTGGGCCATGGCGTCGGGAGCCGATGTCATCGCCGTGACCGTGGCCGTGCACAGCGCCAATCGCGACGACAAGCGGCCGAGAGCGGCGTCGCGCAACGCGTCCGCGTGCCGTCGGGCCTCCGTCCGCCGGCCGGAGCGCACGGCGGCCTCGACGAGGTCCGGCGCGGACAGCACCGCTTCGTGGTTGAAGGGCGCCAGCGCGCCGGGGGCGCAGATCGTCGTGGCGTGCCGGTAGGCCGTCTCGAAGTCGGCGGCGCCGAGGGCCGCCCGGGCCAACGCCTGGTGGGCGTGGTTCTCCAGGCGCCGCAGGCGCCTGGGCCCCGACCATGCCCGGATGTTCTCGCAGTGCTCATGGCACGTGTCGAGGTCGCCACGCTGCGCCGCGGCCATCGCGGCGACGTAGTGCCCCCCTTGGGCGAACAGGTGGTACCCCGTCTCCTCGCACAGCGCGATGAGTTCAGCCGCGGCGTCGGCCGACGCCTGCCACCGCCCGGCGTACAGGTCGTCGAGGGCGAGGAAGACCAGGGCCGGCATGCTCGCACCCACCGCGCCGCCATCGCGCACCACCCGGGACACCGCCTCGCGGCAGCCCGGGAGCCGATCGAAGTACGAGGCGGCCAGGGCGGTGCGGATGACCACGTCGGCGTCGGCCTGGCCCTTCAGTCGCGCGATCTCCTCGTCCAGGCGGCGCAGCATGTCGTCGGTGACGGAGCCGAGGTCGTGGTGGATGCGCCCCAGCGACGTCGCGGCGATGGGCGATGCCGTGGGGAACCGGGCGAGCACGTCGACCAGCGGTCGCCAGTGCTCCGGCCGGCCCGAGAACTCGCTGACGATGGTGAGGGTGAACAGCGCGGTCTCCAGCTCGCCGGGTGGCGGTCCGGACGGGGCCGGGACCTGCTCGACCGCCTCCACCAGGAGACCGTGGGCCGTGTCGGCGTCACCCTCTGTGACCAGCGCCAGGTAGCCGGCGGCCGCAGCCGCTGAGAGCGGCCGGGCCGCCGGATCGCCCTGCACCTCGCGCATGATCTCGTGCGAGATCTCCAGATAGCCCGCGACCCAGGCAGCGATGTACGCGGCCCGCGAGAGGCGGCGCGTGCGATGCGCCTGGTCGGGGCTCAGCTCGGCCGCGCGCCGCAGCCTCGCGACGGCGCCGTCGGCGTCGCCGCGCCGCAGGCTGCGCCGGGCCGCCGACTCGATCACGGCGGCGACCGCTTCGTCGGGCACCGTCGTGGCTCGTGCGAGGTGATCACCGCGACGCTCGGGCTGGTCCACCAGCGCGTCGGCCAGCCGGCGGTGCGCCTCGCGCCGCTGCTCACCGGTGGAGCCGTCGACCACCGCGGACCTGACCAGCGGATGCCGAAAGCGCACCGCGCGGCCGCTCTCCGCGACCATGACCAGGTGGTCGCGCTCCGCAGGAGCGAGCCCCCCGAGCCCGCCCGGCCCACCGGCCGCCTCGAGGACGCCGATGTCGCCGGAACCTTCGAGCGCCGCGAGCAGCAGGAGGTCGCGCGTCCTTCGCGGCAGCCGTTGGACGCGGGCGCCGTACAGAGCACGGACGTCCCGGCCCGGCCCGCTCGCCCACCCCGCTCCGGGGCCGTCGCGGTCGCCGGACACGATGGCGGACCCGGCGAACTCCAGCAGGGCGAGGGGATTTCCCTGCGCTTCTCGCGCCACGTTCGAAAGGACCCGGCGGGGCAGGTGCGCGAAGCGCCGGGAGAGCAATCGCAGTGCGTCCGCGTCGGTGAGCGGCGTGACCTCGACCTCGGCCAGGCCTGTGGACCGGACGGGTTCGCCGGACTCCACTCGTTGGGCGCCGAGCAACCCGATGCGGCGACCACCCAGTCTTCTGGCGACGAATCCCACTGCCGATCGGCTCGCGTGGTCGACGACATGGATGTCGTCGACCACGAGGAGCAGCGGCCGGTCCTTCGCGGCCTCCTCGAACAGCGACAGCGCCGCGTTCAGGACGGTGATCCGGCTCGGCGCGGGACCGGCGCCGAGACCGAGCGCGACCTCGAGCGCTCCCCGTAGGGAACGCGGCAGCCGACCGAGCTCGTGCGGCAGCGCGGCGACGAGCTGGTGGAGCCCGGCGAAGCTGATGTCCGTCTCGTACTCGACGCCGCTCCCCCGGATGACCCGGACACCCTGCGCGTCCGCCAGTGCGGCGGCTGCGTCGAGGAGCGCCGTCTTCCCCACCCCCGGCTCACCGGTGAGCAGCGCGGTGGCTCCGTCCGTCGCGGTCTTGTCCAGGAACACTGCGAGCTCGGCGAGCTCGCGGTCCCGGCCGACCAGCCCGGCCGGCTCGAAGCCCAAGCCCATCACTGATCCAGCCCGCCTCGCATGCGCTGTGCCCTTCCTCCCGCCGCGCGGAAGCGGTCGAACGCCCGCCACGCACATCACCGGCAATCATCCCACCGACGGGGGACATCGGGGAGGTTCCCCGCGAGCTGGTCCGGTGCCCGGGTCCGTCCGATGGGTCTTCCCGTGGCCGGGCGGAACCCGCACCGCCACGCACACCCGGGCTGGCAGCGGTCCTCAACCGACCGGAAGTCAGCTGAGGAGAGCGGTCGCTTCGACCTCGACGAGCACGTCCGCCTCGAAGAGCTGCTCGACGCCGATGAGGGAGGCGGGCGGCATGGGCAGACCGAGTCCGATCTCCTCGGCAACGGATTCGACTCCGGCCATGAACTCGCCGATCTTCGCCGGGGACCATCCAGTCACGTAGAACGTCAGGCGCAGCACGTCCGCGAACGACGCACCCGCGCCCGTCAGGCCGACGGACGTGTTGCGCAGTGCTTGGGCGACCTGGCCGGCCAGATCCCCGGGTGCGACCGGAGTCCCGTCGGCCTGGCGGGCGATCTGGCCGCTGACGTGGACGTGCTTCGTCCCGGTGCCGACGGCCACGTGGTGGTACGGGGTCGGCCGCAGCATGCCGTCCGGGGTGAAGTGCTGAACAGTCATGGCTCTCTCCTCCACGATTGGTATCCATAAGCTACCTAGTGGAACAAAAACACTTCAACGAGACCGGGTTTCGCCATGGATACCGACGCCGGACTCCGCATCGATGCCCCATCGCGAACTGCTCGACCAGATCCTCGACAAGTGGTCGCTGAGCGTCCTGAACGAATTGTGCGAACGCCCGTGCCGGTTCGACGAACTGCGCCGGGCCGTTCCCCAGGTCACGCAGAAGTCGTTGACCGCGACGCTGCGGCGACTCGAACGCAACGGCGTGATCGAGCGCGAGGTCGTCTCCACCCGCCCCGTGGCGGTCCGGTATCGGATCACGGCCCTCGGCAAGACCCTTCGACACCCGATCGACGTGCTGCTGGCCTGGGCCTCGCGGAACATGCCCGCTATCGCGGGCGCACGCGAAGCTTTCGACGCGCGGGAGGATGAACCAGGACGCTGACGCTTCCCCGGCCGGGCCCCGGCGGCGACGCCGCCGGGTGTGCCGGCCGGAAGCGCGAAGTCCTGGGAAGTGTTGGACGCACCATAGGAAAACCCTATGGTGGGTGCCGCATTTTCGTCTTTGCCTCTCAACGTCCCCCCGGCCTACGCTGAAAACAGCTCGACGAGGCGGGACGGTGCGCCGCGATTCCTCTGGGGGATTGGCGGTCGTGCAGGACGCACTTCTCCGGTTGAGCGGTCCCGATGGGAAGACGAGAGGGCGAGCGGCATGGCCGTGGTGAACAACGGTCCAGGAGCGCGAGAATTCGCCGGAAAGCGAGTCGTGGTCACGGGCGGTTCACGCGGAATCGGCGCGGCGATCGTGCGCCAGTTCCTGGACGCGGGCGCCGAAGTGCTGACGACCGCCAGGGCGAGGTCGAGCACGGTGCCCGATGGCGCCGCCTTCGTGGCGGCCGATCTGCGGACCCGGGCCGGAGTGGCAGCAGTCGCCGAGGCCGCGCAGAAGACCCTCGGCGGGGTGGACATCCTGGTCGACAACGCAGGTGGAGCACGACCTTTCCGGAACGCCCGGGACATCCCCGATGAGGAATGGCAGGACCAGCTGGACCTGAACTACCTGGCGTCGGTGCGGTTGGACGCGCTGCTGACCCCGGGGATGCGTGAGCGGCGTGCGGGTGCGGTCGTGCACGTCTCCTCGGCCGCCGTCCCCACCTCCGCGCCGGGGTTCCTGCACTACACGGCGGCGAAAGCGGCGCTGCGGAACTACAGCCGGGGGCTGGCCCTGGAACTGGCCCCATTCGGGATCCGGGTCAACGCGGTGTCTCCCGGCCGGACCGCCACCCCCGGCGGCGAGGCGACGCGGGAGCAGCAGCTGGGCCTGGGCGGGGGGACGGACCAGGACGACACCCGGCCTCCGCTCGGACGCGACGGCCGGCCCGGCGACATCGCCGACGCGGTGCTGTTCCTCGTCTCGGACCGGGCGAGCTGGCTGACCGGCAGGAACCTCACCGTGGACGGGGGCGAGTTCCCCGTGGGCTGACGTCGGCGAGGTGAGCGAAGAGCCGGACGAGCGATCGAAGAAGCAGAGGTACCGGAAATGAACGACACGTACAGCGGCAGGAACGTCGTGATCACGGGCGGCAGCAGCGGCATAGGTCTCGCGACGGCGAAGCTGCTGGTGGACGGCGGAGCACGGGTGCTGATCACCGGCCGTTCCCGGAGCGCGCTCGACACCGCCGTGGCGCGCCTCGGTGAGAACGCGCTGGCTTTCCGGGGCGACGTGGCTTCGCTCGCCGACCTGGACGCGCTGGCTTCCCACGCACGAGACCACCTCGGCACGGTGGAAGCGCTGTTCGTCAACGCGGGTGTCACCAGTCCTATGCCTTTCGAATCGACCACCGAGGAGATGTTCGACCAATCGTTCGCGGTCAACGTCAAGGGCGCTTTCTTCACCGTGCAGAAGATCGCTCCGCTGCTGAGCACGGGGGCCGGCGTCGTCCTGACCACTTCGGCCGCGAACGTCATGGGCATGCTGGAGGCCAGCGTCTACGCGGCCGGGAAGGCAGCGCTGCGCTCGATGGTCCGCAGCCTCTCCCGCGAGCTCCTTCCGCGCGGAATCCGCGTCAACGCGGTCAGCCCCGGCCCGGTCGACACGGGAATCCTGGAGAGCACGATGACCAGGGAGGCCGGCGAGCAGTTCAAGGCGGAACGGGTCGCGGAGAACCCCATGCGGCGGTTCGGGACTCCGGAAGAAGTCGCCAGGACGGTGGCATTCCTGGCCTTCGATGCCACCTACACCGCGGGCGCCGAGTTCGTGGTGGACGGCGGCATCACCCAGTTGTGAGCACGCCCGGCCGGTTGCCGGGGAAGCCGGGGTAGTGCCAGGTCTCCTGACGCAGGATTTCGAGCAAGGTCATTTCCGCCGGTCCCGCGCCGGGCCGGACCGCGGCGACGGTGGGCATGGAGATGCCGGGCACGACGGGACGGGCGAGGTGCTCGAATCCGGGTGGCACGGCGGAGGCCGGCACGAGGGTCACCCCCAGTCCGTGGGCGGCCCAGCGCAGCGCCGTCGCGGTCTGGGAGACGCGGGCGACCGTGGTGGGGGACAGCTCGTTGTCGCGCAGGACGTCCCGCAGCACGCCGTCGAGCGCGCTGCCGTGGTCGAACCTGATCCACGGCTCCCGCGCCACGTCGCGGAGCTCGACCCGGTCCGCGGCGAGCCGCGCCTGTTCGGGACCCAGCACCGCGACGAACTCCTCGTCACCGAGGTGGTGGCCCTCGTACCGGCCGTCCTCGCACGGCCCGCCCACCAGGCCGAGATCCACCGCGCCCCGGCGCGCCAGCCGCTTCAGCTCAGCCGGATTCGCCTCCTCGAACACGGTGATCTCCAGCCGAGGGAACCGGCGGCGCACAGCGCTCAGCGCACCCGGCAGCTGCCGCGTGCCCAGTCCCATCTGCGCCGCGACCACCAGCTCGCCTTCCCGCTCATCGGCACCGGCCCGCGCCGTCGCCTTCGCCCGGCGCGCCGTCCTCACCGCGACTTCCGCGTCTCGCAGGAACGCGCGACCGACCGCGGTGGGCACCAGCCCGGTCGGCGTGCGGGCGAACAGCGCCACGCCGAGTTCCCGCTCCAGTCCGCGGATCTGCTGCGACACCGACGGCTGGGCGACCCGCAGCAATTCCGCTGCTGCGGTCGCCGAGCCCGCTTCGGCGACGGCCAGGGCGTACTCGAACTGGCGAAGAGTCAACGCCGCACCTCTCCCCACGCACCGGACGACCCGCCCGGTGATCGATGTGACAGCGCACGGCCGCGGCCGTCAGGCGGTGAAGCCGCCGTCGATGTCCAGGCTGGAGCCGGTGATGTAGTCGGCGTCAGGCCCGGCGACGTAGGACACGAAGGCGCCGACCTCCGCGGCGGTGCCATAGCGGTCGGTCGCCATGACACCGAGCATGGCCTGCGCGGTGGGCCCGTCGGAGGGGTTCGCATCGGTGTCGATCGGCCCGGGCTGGATGTTGTTGATGCTGATCCGGCGCGATGCCAGTTCACGCGCGAGGCCGCGGGTGAGGCTCGCCAGCGCGCCTTTGGTCAGCGCGTAGACCGACTGGCCGGAAAACGGCGTCCGGTCGGCGTTGACGCTGCCGATGTTGATGATCCGCCCGCCTGCGCCCATGTGAGCCAGGGACTGGCGGATCGCGACGATGGCGGACCGCACGTTGACCGTGAGCATCGCGTCGATCTCGTCCATCGTCAGGTCGGTGATCGGCGCAACGGTGGCTACGGCGGCGTTGTTCACGAGGATGTCCAGGCTGCCGAACCGCTCGACGGTCCGCGCGACGGCGGCTTCGATGTCCTGCTCGTGCATGCTGTCGGCGCGGATCGGGAGCGCGGTTCCCCCCGCGGCGACGACTGCGGTCGCGACGTCGTCCGCGCGCTCGGCGGACCGGGCGTAGGTGAACGCCACCGCTGCGCCGTCGGCCGCCAGGCGCGCGACGATGCCGGCGCCGACACCTCGGGAACCTCCGGTCACCAATGCGGTCTTGCCTTCGAGCGGTCGGGTGGTCATGGGTCTCCCTCTCGGTGCGGTGGTCTGGAACCGGACGCGCGTGCTCCCGGGCGTTGCGCGGAGTGCAGGCCGGCGCGCTTCCGGTGGTCGTGGGGGTGCCAGGCGGCTCGCCCCGGCGCGTGTCAGGACTTGCGCAGCGGAGCGCCGTCCACGGTCCCGGCGCCGAGCTGGTCGTGGTGCCGGTGCACGGGCGAGGAAGCCCTGCGCAGTCCGGTCGGCTGCACCATGCGAGGCTTGTCGGCGCCGGTGGTGAACGTGGTCCTGGGCATGCGCCAAGTCTTCGCCGAGCCGCCGGGACCAGCCAGGGAACGGTTCTCGGTAGGACCACCAGTACCACCGGGCGAGCACCGGAACAGACTTGCGGCGACTTCGGGACGCGGCGGAGCCGCTGCGCGGTGGGGCACGCGGCTCGGACCGCCGGCGGCCGAGGTTCCGCCACTCGCACCGCTCCGCGGATCCGTGCCGGAAGCGTTCCTTACGATGCAGTGGTGAACAAGGCACAGGCCGTCGGCAACCAGCTGGGCGCGACGCTTCGGGCCTGGCGGGACCGGCTCTCGCCCGAAGCCGTCGGACTGCCGGTGGACAGGGTGCGCCGATCGCCGGGCCTACGGCGGGAGGAGCTCGCCGAGCTGGCCGGCCTCTCCGTCGACTACCTCGTGCGACTCGAGCAGGGCCGTGCGGTCAGCCCCTCCGAGCAGGTCGTCGGTTCGTTGGCCCACGCGCTCCGGCTTTCCGAGGACGAGCGGGACCACCTCCATCGGCTCGCTGGGCTCGGGCCGCCGCAGGACCGGCGGGTCGTCGACGACATCCCGCCGAGCATGCTCCGGTTGCTGACCCTGCTCGGCTCCACTCCGGTCGCGGTCTTCGCCGCGGACTGGCAGCTGGTCTGGTGGAACCCCAAGTGGGCAGCGCTGTTCGGCGAACCCACGAGGATCGGCGCCGAGGAGCGAAACCTGGTGCGGTCGCGCTTTCCGGTCACCTCGGATCGCGGCCGTTTGACGAGCTGGCCGGTCATCCCGGTCAACGCAGAGGCCGCCGACCGGGCCCTCGTGGCCGACCTGCGTCGAGCCGCGGCCAGGTTCCCCGACGATCCGCGCGTGTCCGAACTCGTGGCCAGCAGGGTCGCCGGCAACCCCCGGTTCGCCGCGTTCTGGGCCGATGCCGCCGTGGGCCGGCACGCCGAAGACCGCAAGACCATCCGGCACCCCGTCATCGGGGAAGTGCACGTCGACTGCGATGTCCTGACGGACGGGGACACCGAGCTCAAGGTCGTCGCCTATACGGCGGTTCCGGGCAGCGAGGACGAAACCAAGCTCGCGCGGGCCGGCATCCTCGCTGCCCCAGGAGCGACGCGTGACCACGGGCGGCCGCACCGGAGCGGGTGAGGTGGGCAGCCGGCTCGCCCCCCGCAGCCATCAGCCACGGCCACCAGTGAGCAGCGCGTCGTCGACCTCGCCGACGGACGCCGGATCCGGTACCGGTCCGAGGCTGAGCCTGGCCGCCCATCGCCGGTGCCTCAACCCCGCCGACACCGCGTCCGGCCACCCGTGACGGGTCCGACGCCGGCGCCGACGGCCGTTCCCGCCGTCCCGCGGGGCCACTGGCCGGCTCACCGCGCCGACCGGGCCACCGCGCCGATCGTCCGAACGCGGGTTCGCGTCCGGTTCTCGGGTGAGTGGCCGTCCCTGCTTCCCGGCTCCTGAACGGGCGCACCGACGATCACTGTCCGTGCTGGTCTTGCTCCGTTGTTATCCCTTGATTGTGTGATGCGAAATAGTAATCTTCCCTTGGCTGCCACTCGGCGTGGCTGAGTCCGGTTGACCGGACGCTCGGGGGAGGACGAACGTGGCGTTGTGGACCGTGCACGGCGACGGTCGCCCCCCGCTGCGCGACGCGGTCGTCGGCGCGGACGAGCGGCTGAGCTGGCCGCTCACCGCCGGGTTCGGCGCCCAGCACCTGCTGGCGATGTTCGGCACCACGACCCTCGTACCGCTGGTGACCGGTTTCCCGGTCGCGACCACCCTGCTGCTCTCCGGCGTCGGCACGCTGCTGTTCCTGGCGCTGACCCGCAACCAGGTGCCCAGCTACCTCGGCGCCTCGGCGGCCTTCGTGGTCCCGCTCAGCGTCGCCGCCGACGAGGGCGGCGTCGGCCCGGAGGCGCTGCTCGGCGGGATCGTCGTCGTCGGGCTGGTCGTGGTCGCCGTCGGGATAGCGGTGAAGGCGCTCGGCGTCCGGCTGCTGGAGTCGGCGATGCCGCCGGTGGTCACCGGCGCGGTGGTGCTGATGATCGGGCTCGGGCTGGCACCGCAGGCGGTGTCCGCGTTCGGCGCGCAGCCCGCGGCCGGTGCGGTGACCCTGGGCGTGATCGTGCTGAGCACCGTGCTCAGCCGGGGCCTGCCGGCGCGGATCTCGGTGCTGGTGGGCGTGCTGGCCGGGTGGGGCGCGACGGCGCTGAGCGGCGGCCTGGCCGAGCACCGGGTGCGGGAGCTGCACGCGGCGCCGTGGTTCGGGCTGCCGGAGCTGATCAGCCCGGAGCTGCACCTGTCGGCGATGCCGTTCCTGCTGCCGCTGGTGATCGTGCTCGTCGCCGAGCACGTCGCGCACCTCAAGGTCGTCGCGGCCGCCAGCGGTCGCGACCTCGACCGGTTCGTCGGCGACGCCCTCATCGGCGGGGGCCTGGCGGTGACCCTGTCCGGATCGGCGGGCGGCTCGGCGCTGAGCAGCCACCCCGCCAACATCGGCGTGATGGCCGTGACGCGGGTCTACTCGACGGCCGCGTGCGTGGTGGCGGCGCTGGCCGCGGTGCTCCTGTCGTTCTCGCCGAAGCTGTGCGCGCTGATCGGCACCGTGCCGATGGGCGCCCTCGGCGGCGCGATGCTGGTGCTGTTCGGCCTGCTGGCGCTGGTCGGGGTCCGGATCTGGACCGCCGCGGACGTCGACTTCGCCGACCCGGTCAACCTCGCGGTGCTCGGCACCGCGGTCATCGCCGGGGTCGGCGACCTGACCCTGTCCCTGGGCGAACTCCGCATCACCGGGATGGTCTGGGGCTCGGTGGGCATCGTCGTGCTCTACCCGGCGCTGCGGCGCCTGGCGGACCTGCGCACCACCTGAGACCTCGCCTCACCCCTTCGTGCCCCGCACTCGGAACCTGTTCGGCGCGGTGGGGGGTCAGCGGGGTTGGCAGGTGGGGCAGTGGTGGGTGACGCGGGCCCGGGTGCCCTCGCCCTGGGAGCCCCGGTGCACCGGTCCGCCGCAGCGCAGGCAGCGGCGGCGGCCGTAGACCCAGTGCTGCGCGCCGCGCCGCAGGGTGCCGGTGGTGGACTGCTCGGGGTGCCAGGCGTTGCGCTCCAGCAGGTCCCGGGCCAGCCGGACGGCGCGGGCGGCGTCGACCTCCCCGACGGGCGCCCACGGCGACCGGCCGAGCAGGAAGCACACCTCGGTGCCGTAGAGGTTGCCGATCCCGGCCACGGTGGTCTGGTCCAGCAGCGCCTGGCCGAGTTCGCGCTCCGGGTCGGCGGTGAGCCGCCGGGCGGCTTCGGCGGCCAGCTCCTCGTCCCAGGCCGGATCGAGCAGGTCCGGCCCGAGCTGCCCCACCACCCGGTCCTCCTCGCGGGTCGGCAGCCAGCGCAGGTCGTGCAGGTTGAAACCGATCGCGAGCCGGTCGTCGGTGCCGAGCACGGCGCGGACCTGGTGCGCGGGGCGCCGCCACCGCGCCGAGGGCGGGTAGAGGTGCCAGGAGCCGTCCATCCGCAGGTGGTTGTGCAGCGTGTGACCGTCGGCGAACCGGATCAGCAGGTGCTTGCCCGCCGGGCGGACCTCGGTGATCTCGCGCCCGCCGAGGTCCAGCGCGGCCAGCTCGGGGTGCCGGACCTCGCCGCGGGTCAGCTCCCGGCCCGCCAGCGCCGCGTGCAGCCGGTGGCAGGTCAGGAAGACCGTGTCGCCCTCCGGCACCGGCGCTCACCGCCCCTCGGTCAGTCGTCCTCGTCGAAGTCCTCGTCGGCCGGATCGGCCGCGCGGCTCCGGCCGGCGCGCAGCGTCCGCGCCAACAGCAGGTTGAACGCCAGTGCGACTTCCCGCGCGCCGGGCGTCCCCCACCCGTGGATCGGCAGGCAGGCGCCCTGCGCCTGCTGCACGGCGAGCCGGTCCGGCAGCGCCACCGGCATCACCAGCGGGCCGAAGATCTCGCGCAGCTCCTCGATCCGGAACTGGTGCTCGTGCGACCGCGGCCGGACCCGGTTGACGATGACGCCCAGCGGTTGCAGGTCCGGGTTGGTGGACTCGCGCTCGGCCTGCACCGCCTCGAACGCCCGTTGCACGCCGGACACGGCGAAGATGGTCGGCTCGGTGACCAGCAGCGCGCGGTCGGCGGCCACCAGCGCCGAGCGGGTCAGCCTGCCCAGCGACGGCGGGCAGTCCAGCAGCACCAGCTGGTAGGGGAGTTCGTCCTCGGCCACCAGGTCGTCCAGCGTCGACAGCGCCGTGGTGAGCCGTTCCAGGTCGCCGTCGTCGCCGTGGTGCCCGTTGATCGACTCGGCGTCCTCGGAACCGACCAGGACGTCGACCTCCTCGCCCCACGAGGTGCTGGACAGGGCCGCTTCGAGCACTTCGGGCCGGGGATCGGCGAGCACGTCGCTGATGCCGCGCTCGGTGTCCTCCGGTTCCAGGCAGGCGGTCGCGTTGCACTGCGGGTCGAGGTCCACGACGAGGGTGCGGACCCCGCGGCGCATCGCCGCGGACGCCAGACCCAGCACCACGGTCGTCTTCCCCACGCCGCCCTTGAGGCTCAGCACTGCCACGGTTCGCACGCTCGTAGCCTACGGAACGCGGGCCCGGGCGCGGAGCACCGTTGGCGTTTGGTGATCCGCACGCCGCTGCATCGTCGCAGCGGTGCGGGATTACGCTGCTCACCATGAGATCCGACGTCGTCCGCCAGGTGCTGGAAGCCGAGCTGGAGCAGGCCCGCGACCGCCGGGGTGGGCGGTCGCCGCGGGTGCTCGACGTCGGCGGTGGCAGCGGGGTGTGGGCGGTGCCGCTGGCCGCCGCGGGGTGCTCGGTGACGGTGGTGGACCCGAGCCCGAACGCGCTGGCGACCCTGGAGCGCCGCGCGCTGGACGCGGGGGTCGCGGACCGGATCACGCCGTTGCAGGGCGACACCGACGCCCTGGCCGTGCTGAGCCCGGAAGGCGGGGCCGACCTGGTGCTGGCGCACGGCCTGCTGGAGTTCGTCGACGACGTGGACAGCTCGCTGGCGGCGCTGGTCGCGGCCACCGCGCCCGGCGGGGTGGTGTCGGTGCTGGTGGTGAACCGCTACGCCGCGGTCCTGGGGCGGGCGCTGGCCGGGCGCGTGGACGAGGCGCTGGGGCTGCTGGCGGACCCGCACGGCAGGCTGGAGGGCACCGCCGACCCGCTGCTGCGCCGCTTCGACACCGAGGGCCTGCGCGCGCAGCTCGGCGACGCGGGCCTGACCGTCGAGCTGGTGCAGGGCCAAGGCGCGCTGAGCGACCTGGTGCCGGGGTCGGTGTCGGACAGCAGTCCGACGGCCGCCGACCAGGTCGCGGAGCTGGAGCGGGTCGCCGCGGTCCGTTCGCCGCTGCGCGACGTGGCCACCCGGCTGCACGCGCTGGGCCGAATCGCTGCACCGAGGGGATGATGTCGGCAACCTCGCACGGTTCCGGTTCGGGGACCGGGTAGTCGTCGCGTCCCCGGAACCGTATCCTCGAGGATGACGCCCCCAAGCGTTCGCCGGGCCCCAGGCCGCGAGGAAGCCCCTCGCGGGTCTCCGGCGCCACGACAGACCTGTGCCGGAGGAGGAGCCATGCCACTCTCCGAGCACGAGCAGCGACTGCTCGACCAGATCGAGCGCGCGCTCTACGCCGAGGACCCCAAGTTCGCCTCCACCGTGCGCGGCGGGCGGTTGCAACGACCTTCCAGGCGGCGACGCCTGCAGGGCATCGCCGTCTTCGCACTCGGGTTGGTCCTGCTGGTCGTCGGCGTGGTGATACCGGTCAAGCCGGCCGATATCCCAGTGGTGAGCGTGGTCGGCTTCCTCGTGATGTTCGGCGGAGCAGTGATCGTCCTGTCCGCATTGCGTGGTGGTGGCGGAGAGGACGCCGAAGCCGAGCAAGGGGATTCCGGGGGCGGAGGTGCCGCCCGGAAGGGCAAGAAGGGGCAGGCCCCCCGCGCCCGCGGCTCCCTCTCGCAGCGCATGGAAGACCGCTTCCGCAAGCGCTTCGAGCAGTAGTGCGGATCGCCCGTCGCCCACCGGTGCGCCGGTGGGCGATTTCGCGCGCCCGAACGCGGTGGGTGAGGGGCACCCTTGTCCAAGTAAGGATTGCTTTCGCCAATGGCTTGCGTGGCGGTGCGGGTGGCGGAACCTCAGCGGTCCAAGTTGCGTGCCGCACCGCATGCGGCTCCGCCGCATGCTGAAATGACCCCTGACCCGGGCAAGGGTGCCCCTCACTCATCTCCCGAACTGGTGAGGGGGTCGTTCGCGGCGGTGCGGGCTGCGGGCTCGGTGGCGGGAGGGGCTCACCCGTCGCGCAGCGGTCGCAGCACCGAGCGGGGGAACAGCCGTTCCCGCCAGGTCAGCGGGGCGCTGCGGGCGATCCCGGCCAGCACCGCCGACACCGCCGGGGACAGGTCCCGGGCGGTGTCGGGCTCCGGTGGGCCGTACCACTGGCGTTCGACCGCCGTCACCAGCTCGCGCAGCGAGCGGGTCGCGTCCTGGTCCAAGCCGTGCCGCTCGGCCAGCGCGGTGGCCACCCCGCGCGCGGTCTCGCCGCGCCCGGGCGTGCTGCCCCGGTCCTGGAACTCGTCGAGCACCTCGCGCCACGCGGCTCCGGCGCCTCCGCTGGTCGCCGCGCGCAGCCGGAGGTGGCGGCGGGCGGCGCGCACCGCGGCGGGGGCGGCCAGCAGGACCACCGCCAGCGCGCCCAGGGCGATCACCCAGGCCACGCCGGACCCGCCGGACTCCGGTTCGCGGCGGGTGGCGTCGGGCTGCGCGGGCTGCTCGGGCGCCGGTCCCGCGGTGGGCGGCTGCGGGGCCTGGGACTGGGGTTGCCCGGGCGGCGGAGGCGGCGCCGGGACGGCCGGGCCGGCGTCGGCCTCCAGGAAGCCGGGCAGCGCGGTGCGGCCGTCCTCCAGCGGAGTCGGGTCGAAGGTCTGCCAGCCGTGGCCGGGGAAGTACACCTCCACCCAGGCGTGCGCGTCCTCGGTGGTGATCACCCGCTCGTCGCCGTCCCGGTAGCCCGCGGTGAAGCCGATCGCCACTCGGGACGGCACGCCGACCGCGCGCAGCAGCACCGCCATCGACGAGGCGTACTGCTCGCAGAACCCGCGCTTGCCCCGGAACAGGAAGTCCGACAGCGCGCTGATGCCGGTGTCCGGCGCGGTCTGCAGGTCGTAGCGGAACCCGTTGGCGGGGTCGGTGAAGAACCGGTTGATCGCCACCGCGCGGTCGAAGTCGTTGTCGGCGTCCGCGGTCAGCCGGCGGGCCAGCGCGGTGACCTCCGGCGGGATGCCGCTGGCGTCCAGGTACTCGGGTGCGATCGGCATCGAGCCGGTCGCGGAGCGCAGCTCCTCCGGGGACGGGTCCGGCAGCACGAGTTCCTCGGTGTACGGGCGGCTGTCCTGGTTGGTCTGGGTGAACACGACCCCTGCCGCCGGGTCGTAGCGCCACGACGGGCCCATCCCGGTCACCCCGGTCGGCACGCCGAACACCGGCAGCCACGGATCGCGGTAGCCGACCGGCCGGATCTCCACCCGCGCGGGCGGTTCGGCCGGTGGCGGGGTGCCCTCCGGCGGCGGCAGGTCCGGACCGGCGGGCACGCCCTGGGTGAGCCCTTCGAGCCGCCAGCCCTGCTCGGGGTTGAACCGGCGCAGCGTCAGCGCCCGCAGGTAGGCCTCATCCGGCAGGCCCCGGACCCGGAACAGCTCGACGACCTCGTCCCGTTCGAGCTGGCCGCGCAGCGAGGTGAACGGTTGCAGCCCGATCCCGCTGGTGCCGCCCGCCATGTCCGCCTCCGAACCGGGCAGCCGTCCCTCGGTGCCGACGCCGGTGAACGCGACGCCGCTGACCAGCGCGACGACCGCCGCCGAACTCGCCAGGCCGACCGTGGTGCGGCCGAACAGGGTGTGCGCGATCCGGTCCCCGGGTTCGCGGCGCTGCCAGCGCTGCTGACCGCCGCAGGCCAGCAGCAGCGCGAAGCCCAGCGCGCCGAGCGCGAAGCTCCACCACGGCAGCAGCCGCGCCGCCAGCGACGCCGGGACCGCGAAGACGCACAGCAGCACCAGACCGGCCACCGCGGGCGCGCCCATCCCGACCACGATGACGTCGACGGCGATGGCGACCAGGCCGACGCCCAGGCACAGCAGGCATTGCAGCGCGGGTTCGGCGGGCACCGGCGGGACCCCGGCGCGCACCTGCTCCAGCGCGCCGGACAGGTGCGCGCCGAGTTCGCCGATCGCCGCGGGACCGGGCAGCACGCCCAGCACGCCGGAGCCGGTGAACAGCGCGGTCAGCCCGAGCAGCAGCCCGACCAGCTGGGCCAGCACCACCACGACCGGGTGCTGGTTCAGCTTGCGCCCGGCGATCCCGATGCCGCCCAGCAGGGCCACCACTATCGTCGCGGGCAGCAGCCACCGCAGATCGGCCAGCACGCCGGTGAAGGAGGTGGCCGTGCACAGCACCGCCAGCCCGCCCGCGCCGGTGGCCACCACCGAGGTGTCCACCCGCGCGCTCATGACGCCACCACCCCCTCGGGTCCGGTGTGGTCCAGGCACAGGTCCCGCCACACGTCGGCGATCGACGTGCGGGGTCCGCGCGCCACCGCGACGGTCCAGCCCGCGGCGCGCAACTGCCGCGCGGTGCGCTCCGGGTCGAAGCCGCCTTCGCCGCCGTTCCAGGCCGCGACGTCGAGCAGCACCGCGAGGCTGCGGCTGCCCTGCGGGCGGAGCTTGACCAGTTCGGTGGCCGCCGCGGGGGTCGTCTCGCCGAGCACCGCGATCAGCTCGTGCCCGGCGCCGGGGTCGCGGGTGCACACCAGGTCGCGCTGGGCCGATCCGCGCACCGCCGCGAGCGCGTCGAGCACCCCGTCCTGGTCGAGCCCGGAGGCCAGCGGCTCGGCGTCCTCGGTGACCAGCCGCAGCGTCCGGCCGTGCCGTTGCAGGTGCAGCGCGATGCTGGCCGCCGCCGAGACGGCCCACTCCAGCGAGGAGCGGGCGCCGCTGCCCCGGTGCGCGGCCGAGCGCCGGTCCAGCAGCACGGTGAGATCGCCGTGCCACGGCCGTTCCTCGACCCGGACCATGAGCTCGTCGCGGCGCGCGCTGGACTTCCAGTGCACCCGCCGGATGTCGTCGCCGTGCCGGTACTGCCGGACCATCGCGTCGTCGTCGCCGTGCCCGGCGCGCTGCCGGGTGGTGCCCTCGCCGCCGCTGCCCATCCCGGCGGCCGCGGGGAACCCGGTGAGCTCGACGACCTGCGGCACCGCGATCAGCCTGCTGCGGTCGGCGAGTTCGCGCTCGAACTCGGCCATCCCGAACGGATCGCCGATCCGGGTGCGCAGCGGTCCGATGTGGTGGACGCCGCGCAGCGACGGCAGCACCGGGTACTCCAGCACCGTCCCCTCGCGGCGGGGCAGCGCGTCGAGGCGGAACCGCGGTCGGCCGCCGAGCGCGTGCGGGACGCCGTCCTCCAGCACCAGGCCGCCGACCGGCAGCCGCCCGCTGCCGGTGATCCGCAGCCGCACCTGGGCCTCGGTGCCCACCTCGACCCGGTCCGGCAGCACCCGCCGCTCGGCGGTGATGCCGAAGCGGGTGCTCGCCGACAGCAGCAGGGCCAGCAGCGGCAGCGCCACCACGAACACCGACACCCGCAGCAGGTCCCGCTCGTCGAGGACCAGCGAGCACGCCGCCGCGGCCACCCCCGCCGCCAGCAGGCAGCGCCCCCGGATGGTCAGGCCGCTGAGCATGATCAGCGTCGTCCGGCGTCGGAGTCGCCGCGCGGTACCGGGATCCGGGTGAGCAGCGACCGCACCAGCTCCGCCGCCGACTTCCGGGCCGCCCGCGCCTCGTTGGTGAGCACCAGCCGGTGCGCCAGCACGGGGACCGCCACCGCCTGCACGTCGTCCGGGATCACGTACTCGCGCCCGGCGAGCGCGGCCTGCGCCCGGGCGGTGCGGACCAGTTGCAGGGTGGAGCGGGGCGAGGCGCCGAGCCGCAGTTCGGAGAGCTTCCGGGTCGCGGTGACCAGGTCGATCACGTACCGCCGGATCTCCGGCGACAGGTGGATGCCGCGCACCGTCTCCAGCAGCGCCCGCACCTGCGCGCTGTCGGCGACCGGGCGCAGCTCGCCGAGCGGGTCGTGGCCGGCGTGCTCGTCGACCATCGCCAACTCGGCGCGGGCGTCCGGGTAGCCGATCGAGACCCGCGCGGTGAACCGGTCCCGCTGCGCCTCGGGCAGCGCGTAGGTGCCCTCCATCTCGATCGGGTTCTGGGTGGCGATCACCATGAACGGGGTGCTCAGCGGGTAGGTCTCGCCGTCCACGGTGACCTGCTGCTCGGCCATGCACTCCAGCAGCGCGGACTGCGTCTTGGGCGAGGCGCGGTTGATCTCGTCGCCGACCACGATGTCGGCGAACACCGGCCCGGGGCGGAACTCGAAGGAGTCGGAGGCCCGGTTGTAGACCGAGACGCCGGTGATGTCGCTGGGCAGCAGGTCCGGGGTGAACTGGATCCGGCTGGCGGTGCAGTCGATGGACCGGGCGAGCGCCTTGGCCAGCGAGGTCTTGCCCACCCCGGGCACGTCCTCCACCAGCAGGTGCCCCTCGGCCAGCATGGTCACCAGCGCGATGCGCACCACGTCGGACTTGCCGACCAGCACCTGCTCGACGTTGGCGGCGATGCGCTGGAGGGTGCCGTGCAGCGCTTCCACTCCCGGGGCGTGCGGTTCCGCCTCGGCGGAATCCGGCATCGGTGAGCCGGAGAGCTCTGCCTTGGGCGTCACGCCACCTCCCGTGTCTCGCGGGAGTGCCCGCGGTCGCGGACGTCCCACCCGAGCGTCGCGTCGGCGGCCGGACCGCCGACGGTTCCGCGCGGACCCGGGCCGGTTCGGCCGCAGGGTCGCGCACCGTGCTCGTGCAGTGTGCCAAACGGACACCCCCTTCCGGCACACCCGCACCGCCCCCCACTCCGCCCCACCTCCGCAGGCACCCGGCGCCGGGCGGCCCCGGGCGGCGGAGGCGCGGGCGTGTCGCGCATCCTCGGGGGAGCGCGGCGGCCGGGAATTCCCCACCCGCCACCTCGGACGCCCCACCTGCGGAAACGCCGTCAGGCTTCCGGGGGTGGCCGGGTCGTTTCGTGTTGACGGTGGTGGCGGGTGGGGTAGTGTGGGGGAAAGTGGGGCGGACGGGCGGCCGAAGAGGGGTTGGCGGTCCTCCGAACGACCCCGCGCCGAACGGCCCCGCGGAGCAACCGCCGCGGCGGTGCGCTCGGACGGGGCGCTCCGCCGGAGGGATCGGGAGGTGGACGAGGGATGTTCCTCGGCACCCACTACCCGAAACTCGACGACAAGGGGCGTCTGACGTTGCCGGCGAAGTTCCGGGAAGCATTGGCGGGGGGGCTGATGATCACCAAGGGACAGGATCACTGCCTCTACGTGTTCCCGCGCGCCGAGTTCGAGCAGATGGCCCGCAAGGTGGCCGACGCGCCGTTCACCAACGAATCGGTCCGGGCCTACCAGCGCTACCTGTTCGCCGGGACCGACGAGCAGCGACCGGACGGCCAGGGGCGCATCCCGATCGCCCCGGAGCTGCGCCGGTACGCCGATCTGGCCAAGGAGTGCGTGGTGATCGGCGCGATCAACCGGTTGGAGATCTGGAACGCGGAGCGGTGGCAGAGCTACCTCGACGAGCACGAGGAGAGCTACGCCACGGCTCAGGAGGAGGTGCTGCCCGGCGTGTTCTGATCCGGCCGCCCCGGTCGGAGCGCACGCGTCCTCGGGCCTCGTGAGGCCTCGGTCCGCTCGGCTATCGCACGCCTGGTGCATCTTCCCCGGTGCCAGGACGCGACGGGCGGGCGGGGACCTGACGGGTTCCGGGGAGCAGCACGGAGGACGCGGGCCCGAATCCCGGGCCCGCTTCGGTGTTCGGGGAGCGGAGGAGTGGTCTCGGAACGGCTCGCGGCGAGGACCGCGCTGCCCGTTCCGGACGTCGCCCCCGCCCTCGCGGGGTGACGGCTGCGGACCCGCGGCGGTGCCGGTCGGGCGCCGCACCGCGAAGCGGCTCCGCCGCTTGCTGAAAGGACTTCCGAATGAACAGCGGCACGCGGGAGGGAGGGACCGCCGTGGCCGATGAGCACGGCTCCGCGCGCGACCGGCACGTGCCGGTCCTGCTGGAGCGCACGCTCGAACTGCTGGCGCCGGCGCTGTCCGGGCGGCCCGCGGTGGTGGTGGACGCGACGCTCGGCATGGGCGGGCACGCCGAGGCGCTGCTGTCGGCGCATCCGGAGCTGACCGTGGTCGGCCTCGACCGGGACCCGGACGCGCTGCGGCTGGCCGGGCAGCGGCTCGCCCCGTTCGGCGACCGGGCTCGCCTGGTGCACGCCGTCTACGACGAGTGGACCGAGGCGCTGGCCGGGCTGGGACTGTCCCAGGTGGACGGTGCGCTGTTCGACCTCGGCGTGTCCTCGTTGCAGCTCGACGAGCCGGAGCGCGGTTTCGCCTACGCGCACGACGCGCCGCTGGACATGCGGATGGACCCGGGGGCGCCGCGCACCGCGGCGGAGGTGCTCAACACCTACTCGGCCGCCGAGCTGGCGCGGGTGCTGCGGGTCTACGGCGAGGAGCGGTTCGCGGGCAAGATCGCCGCCGCGGTGGTGCGGGCCCGGGAGAAGGAGCCGTTCGAGCGCAGCGGTCGGCTGGTGGACCTGCTCTACGGCGTGGTGCCTGCGGCCAGCAGGCGCACCGGCGGGCACCCGGCCAAGCGCACCTTCCAGGCGCTGCGCATCGAGGTCAACGCCGAGCTCGACGTGCTGGCGCGGGCGCTGCCCGCGGCGCTGGACTCGCTGGCGGTCGGCGGCCGGATGGTCGTGCTGTCCTACCACTCGCTGGAGGACCGGATGGTCAAGCGGGTGCTCGCCGAGCGGTCCAAGTCCCGGACCCCGGTGGACCTGCCGGTGGAGCTGCCCGGGCACGGCCCGGAGCTGAAGCTGCTCACCCGCGGCGCGGAACTGGCGGGGGAGCAGGAGATCGAGATCAACCCGAGAGCCGCGTCGGTGCGATGCCGGGCGGCGGAACGGATTTCCGAGGAGCCGGTGTGAGCGCCGGGCCCCCGGCGCGGCGGGGCTGCGGACACCGCACGGCAGAGGAGGCGGGATGACGGCACCACCCCGTACCAAGGCGGCCCGCGCGACCAAGGCCGCCGAGCAGGAGCGCGGAACGACCAAGCGGACCCGGACCGCCGCGGCGGAACGGGCCTACGCGCGCCGCGAGGAGCGCCGCGAGCGCTCCCAGCGCGAGACCACCGAGCGCCGCCCGCGCAGGCAGCGCCAGAACCTCGACGAACGGCGGGTCGCGGCGGGCGCGCGGCGTCCCGCGAAGGCCCGGGCCAAGCTCCCGGAGAAGGGCGCGCTGCTGCGGCTGCCGCTGGTGGTGGTCGTCATGTCGGTGTGCCTGCTCGGCCTGGCCACGACCCTCTGGCTGTCCATCTCGGCGGTCGGCGGCAGCTACCAGATCCAGCGCGGCGAGGAGCGCATCCGGCTGCTCAACGTGCGCAAGGAGGAGCTGATGCGCGACGTCAGCTCGATGAATTCGACGCCCGCCCTGCAACGCCGCGCCGAGGAGCTCGGCATGGTGCCCGCCCCCGGGGTCGGCCACCTGATGCCCCGCCCGGACGGGTCGGTCGAGGTCATCGGTGAGCCGTCCGAGGCGCCGACCCCGGCGTCGCCGCCTCCGCCGCCCGGTGCGCCCGATCCGGAGGCTCCTTGATGGTCCGACGCGGCACGAAGCGAACCGCGCGCACCGACGTCGCGGGCAGCGGGCGGCGGCTGCGGGTGGCCAACGCGCTGATGGTGCTGGCGTTGGTGCTCACCGCGGGCAAGCTGATCCAGCTCCAGGCGTTCGAGGCCGGTGAGCTCTCGGCGATGGCCGAGCAGCAGCGCGAGACGCGAGGCGACATCGTCGCCGAGCGCGGGTCCATCGTGGACCGGGCCGGCAACGTGCTGGCCTTCAGCAACGAGGCGCGCAAGCTCTACGCCAACCCGCGCGACCTCACCCGGACCTTCGACGAGGCGCACCGGGAGGACCCGACCAAGCCCACCGCCGCCGAGTACAAGCAGGAGATCGCGACCTACATCGACCACGTGCTCGATGGCCAGATCAGCGAGCAGGAAGTGCTCGACGCGCTGAACTCGGACGTCCAGTTCACCTACTTCGGCGAGCAGGTCGACGCGAGCAAGGCGGCGCTGATCACCGAGAAGTTCCCGCACATCGGCGCGGAGTACCGCGCCACCCGGGAGTACCCGGCGGGCAAGGTCGGGGCGAACATCATCGGTGCCGCGAACTGGCGGATGGACGAGAACCGGGTGCGCGGCATGATCGGGCTGGAGTCCGCCATGGACGACGTGCTGGCGGGCGAGAACGGGGTCAAGGTCTCCGACACGGCGGCCGGTCAGTCGAACCTGGTCATCCCGGGCACCGAGCAGGTGCTCGACCCGGCGGTGCCCGGCTCGGACGTGGAGCTGACCATCGACTCCGACCTGCAGTACGTGGTGCAGCAGCGGCTCGCCGACTACGCCAGGAAGACGGGGGCGGCCAACGCCAGCGCGGTGGTGCTCGACGCCAAGACCGGCGAGGTGTACTCGCTGGCCAACGACAAGACCTTCGACCCGGGCGGGAGCTGGGACGCCAACCTCGGCAACCCGGCCGTCACGCACGCCTACGAACCCGGCTCGGTCGGCAAGGTGATCACCGCGGCGGGGGCCATCGAGGACGGCCTGGTCGCGCCGGACACGGTGCTCCAGGTGCCCGGCTCGATCGAGGTGGCGGACCGGACGATCGGGGACGCCTGGCCGCACGGCACCATCCCGCTGACCTTCACCGGCGTGCTCGGCAAGTCCTCCAACGTGGGCACCCTGATGGTCGCCCAGAAGCTCGGCGAGCAGCGGTTCTACGACCTGGCGCGCAAGTTCGGCCTGGGCCGGTCCACCGGGATCGGGCTGCCGGGCGAGAGCTCCGGGTACCTGCCGCCGCCGGAGGAGTGGTCCGGCTCGACGTTCGCGAACCTGCCGATCGGGCAGGGGCTGTCGATGACGGTGCTCCAGATGGCCGGGATGTACCAGACCATCGCCAACGACGGGGTGCGGGTACCGCCCCGGGTGATCTCGGCGGAGGTCCGGCCCGACGGCACCCGGGTGGAGGCCCCGGAGCCGGAAGGCGTGCGGGTGGTGAGCGAGCGGACGGCCGACACCGTGAAGGACATGCTCCGCGGGGTGGTGCAGGACGCGCCGCAGCAGACCGGCACCGGTCCGGAGGCGGCGCTGCCGGGCTACCAGATCTCCGGCAAGACCGGCACCGCCCAGCAGATCGACCCGGAGTGCGGCTGCTACAGCAACGAGAAGCACTGGATCACCTTCGCCGGGATGGTCCCGGCCGACGATCCGCGCTTCGTGGTGGGCCTGATGCTCGACGCGCCCACCGCGGAGGTCCCGGAGGCGTCGACGGCCGCCCCGCTGTTCCACGACATCGCCGACTACCTGACCCGGCGCTACCACATCCCGCTGTCCCCGGAACCCGCTCCGGTCCAAACCCTCCAACTCCACTAGAGACCACCGCGACCGGGCGGCGGGGCTCCCGCCGCCCGGTCACCGGGCCGGTCAGGGGCGTTCGGCGGTTTCCGGTTCGCCGGGGCGTTCGTCGACCGGGTCGCGGAACCGGGAGATCAGCAGGAACAGCGCGCCCGCGCCGAGACCGCACAGCGCCAGCAGGTAGAGCCCGGCGGTGTCGGAGTTCAGCACGTCCTCGGCCCAGGTCTTGGCGATCGGGGCGACGAACCCGCCGAGGTTGCCCAGCGAGTTGATCAGCCCGATGCCCGCCGCGGCGGCGCTGCCGGTGAGGTAGGCGGCGGGGAAGGTCCAGAACACCGGCTGCACCGAGATGTAGCCGGCCGCCGCCACCGACAGCCCCGCGATGGCCAGCACCGGGTTGCCGAAGAACGCCGAGGCCGCGATGCCGACCGAGCCGCCGACCACGCAGGCCGCCGCGACGAAGCGCTTGCGCTGCTGGCCCACCCGGTCGGCGCCGATCGAGACGGTGATGTTGACCAGCAGCGCGACCGTCCACGGGATCGCCGTCACCAGCCCGACCAGCAGCCCGACGTCGGCGCCGACCGCGGCGGCGACCTGGGACGGCAGGTAGAACGTCATCCCGTAGACGCTGCACTGGATCAGGAAGTAGACCAGGCAGAAGTACAGCACCCGCGCGTCGACCAGCGCCTTCCACACCCGGTGCGGACCGCCGCGCCCCTCCTTGGCCGCGGCTTCGGCGTCCACCGCCGATTGCAGCGCGTCGCGCTGGGCGGGGCTGAGCCAGCGGGCGTGCGCGGGCTTGTTGTCCAGGTAGTAGAACGCCCAGACGCCGACGACGCAGGCGATCAGCCCTTCCACCGCGAACATCCACTGCCAGCCGAACAGCCCGGCGAGCCCGTCGAGCTCCAGCAGCATCCCGGACAGCGGGCCGCCGAGCACCGAGGCCAGCGGGATGCCCAGGTAGAACAGCGCGTTGCAGCGGGCCCGGTAGGCGTGCGGCACCCAGTGCGTGATGAACAGGATGACGCCGGGGAAGAAGCCCGCCTCGGCCACGCCCAGCAGGAAGCGCAGCGCGTAGAAGGTGAGCTCGTTGGTCACCAGCGCCATCGCCGCGGAGATCAGGCCCCAGGTGACCATGATCCGGCACATCCACCAGCGCGCGCCGACCCGCTGCATGATCAGGTTGCTGGGCACCTCGAACAGCGCGTAGCCGATGAAGAACAGCCCGGCCCCGAAGGCGTAGGCGGCCTCGGAGATCCCGGCGTGGAGCTGGAACTCCTCCTTGGCGAACCCGATGTTGACCCGGTCCAGGAACGCGATGATGTACATGAAGAACAGGAACGGCATCAGCCGCACCATCACGCGCCGGATCGCGCTGGTCAGCGCCTCGTCCTGGGCGTGGTCCGCCGCTTGCACACTGCCTCCCGATGAGGTGTGTCCGAAATACCGAACCTGGTTCGAGTGAGATGCGGCTCACGACTGTAGGTCGGGGTGGGGGAGCGTCAACGCTGTCGCCCGCCGGATGTTCGATACTGCAACCATTGTTCGAAATCGCGGATATCTCTTGCGTCCGGTGCCGGGGAGCTGGTTACGTTCGCCCCGGTCGAGCCCCACGGCGGCGAGGGAGAGGGCTGATGGCGCGGCGCAGCGCGGAGTGGTTCGGAGCGTTCGGGCGAGCCGGGATGACGGCCCGCTCCTGGGTGAAGAACCAGGGTTACAGCGACGAGGTGTTCGACGGGCGGCCGGTGATCGGCATCGGGACCACGTGGTCGGAGCTGGCGCCCTGCAACGCCCACCAGCAGCGCCTCGCCGAGTCGGTCAAGCGCGGGGTGTGGCAGGCGGGCGGGTTCCCGCTGGAGTTCCCGAACATGGCGCTGGGCGAGACGCTGCTGCGCCCGACGGCGATGCTCTACCGCAACCTGCTGGCCATGCAGGCCGAGGAGACCATCCGGGCCAACCCGCTCGACGGCCTGGTGCTGCTGTCCGGCTGCGACAAGACCACGCCCGGGCTGCTGATGGCCGCTTCGAGCGTGGACCTGCCGACGGTGATGCTCACCGGCGGCCCGATGCTCAACGGCAAGTACCGGGGCACCGAGGTCGGCTCCGGCACCGCGGTCTGGAAGGCCGAGGAGGACCTCGTCGCAGGCCGGATCACCCAGGAGGAGTGCTATTTCATCGAGAGCTGCATGTCCCGCTCCAACGGGCACTGCATGACGATGGGCACCGCCTCGACGATGGCCTGCATCGTCGAGGGGCTCGGGATGCAGCTGCCCTACGCCGCTTCCTGGCCCGCGGTGGACGCCCGGCGCTACGCCACCGCCCAGCGCACCGGGCAGCGGGCCGTCGAGCTGGTCGACGCCGACGTCAAGCCCTCCGACCTGCTGACCCGCGAGGCGTTCCGCAACGCCATCCGGGTCAACGCCGCGATCGGCGGCTCCACCAACGCGGTGGTGCACCTGATCGCCATCGCCAAGCGGGTCGGGGTCGACCTGAGCATCGACGACTTCGACGCCGACACCCGCGAGGTCCCGACCCTGGTGAACCTGGCGCCGAGCGGGAAGTACCTGATGGAGGACTTCTGCTACGCGGGCGGGCTGCCCGCGGTGATGAAGGAGCTGGGCGGGCTGATCGACGGCGAGGTGAGCACCGTCAGCGGCGCGACGGTCGCCGAGAACATCGCCGACGCCGAGGTGCACGACCGGGACGTGATCACCCCGTTCGACGAGCCGTTCCAGGCCGTCGGCACCGGCACCGCCGTGCTGCGCGGCTCGCTGGCCCCCGGCGGCGCGGTGGTCAAGCAGTCGGCCGCCTCGCCCCGGCTGCTGCGCCACCGCGGTCCGGCGCGGGTCTTCGAGGACGTCGACGACTACTACGCGGTGTGCAAGGACCCCGATCTCGACATCGACGAGAACACCGTGCTGATCATCCGCAACGCCGGTCCGAAGGGCTACCCGGGGATGCCCGAGGTGGCCAACGTGCCGGTGCCCAAGAAGCTGCTCGACCGGGGCATCGACGACATGGTCCGGATCTCCGACGGCCGGATGAGCGGCACCGCCTACGGCACCGTGATCCTGCACGTCACCCCGGAGGCCGCGGCGGGCGGACCGCTGGCGCTGGTCCGGGACGGCGACCTGATCAGCATCGACGCCGCCGAGCGGCGGCTGGACCTGGAGGTCGACGAGGACGAGCTGGCCCGCAGGCGGGCGGCCTGGCAGGCGCCGGAGAACCCGTACCCGCGCGGCTGGCCGCGGCTCTACGTCGACCACGTGCTGCAGGCCTCCGACGGCGCCGACCTGGACTTCCTGGTCGGCGGCTCGGGCTCCTACGTCCCCCGGGACGGCCACTGACCCGGCGGATTCCGAGGTGAGGGGCACCCTTGCCCGAGTAAGGACCGCTTTCGCCAATGATCTGCGTGGCAGTGCGGGTGGCGGAACCTCAGCGGTCTTCTCGCTGCGCCGATCGCCTTCTGCTGTACCCACTTCGTACCCGGCGTCGGCGCTGTCCTCGCGAGAAGACCGCTGAGAACCCGCGGCGGTGCAAGCTGACGGCCTCACCGCATGCGGCTGCGCCGCATTCGGAAAGAACCCCTAACTCGGGCAAGGGTGCCCCTCACTCACGTATCGAACGGGTGATGGGCAGCCGTGGGCCGGTGCCGGTGCGGGGCCCGGCCGCGCCTCCGGGCCCCGCGGCTCACGTCCTCGCGGGGACCGCCGGGTCGCTCCACCCGAGGTAGCCCGCGAAGTGGTCGAGACCGGCCGCGTGCCCGATCGCCCCGCCGATCGAGGTCGAGTGGAAGCCGCCCGCGCCGTCGGCGACGCCCACGTGGCCCCACTCCCCGGAGTTCCAGAACACGAAGGCGCCCGGCGGCGGGTTCCGGTCGCCCGGATGCGCGGCGCCGGTGTCCAGCGCCGCCTGCCAGTGCGCGTTCGCCGACGGCCAGACCTCGCTGGTGCCGTAGGCGCGCTCCACCGCCGTTTCGCAGTAGCCCTCGTAGGACGCGTCGCCCGCGTGCTGCCGGAACCACGCCACGGCACCGTGCGCGGTGCCGTCCGCCATCCGGGACGCCGCGACGTCCGGCGGCGCCGCCGGAACGGCCTGCGCCGCGGTGGGCGAGAGCGCCAGCGCCGCGCCGAGCGCACCCGCGGCGAGCACCCGACCGGTTCGACGAAGATCCACGAATCCTCCTCGGGGAGCGAAAATCCTTAACCGGGGAACCTATTCGACGCGTCGCGGGTCGCGCCATCGCTCGTTGCGCCGCATCCGGGCGGGCATCCGGGTGGTTCCTCGGTTCCGGCCCGTCGCCGGGTCCGGCGCGGACCGGGCACGGTGCGGTGCCGTTCACGCGGACGGGTGGGAGGGCGGCGCGGTCGCCCACACGCGCGGCGCGCGCTGCGGCGGCGGCCGATCCGTGCTGTGGTCGGCCGGGGGCCGACCGCGCCGGCGAGCACGGCGGATCACCACCGGGAGCGCCGGGCGACCGGGTCTCGGCGGCCCCCGCTCTACGCCGAACGGAGCAAGCGATGGCCGAAGCCAGCGGGCAGCCGACCATGAGGAATGCTCCTCATGAGCGACCGGTAGCCTCACGCGACGTGCCTTCCGCGGTAGCGACAGCCCCGCCCCGCCCGCTCGGGGTGGAGCCGGTGGAGATCGATCAGCTCGCCGAGACGATCGGCGCGCAACTCGTCCGCGTCCCAGGTCATGGCGCTGCCGCGCGGGTGACCGGGGCGACCCTGCGCGCCCAGCACGTGCGCCCCGGCGACCTGTTCGCCGCGCTGCCGGGAACCCGCGTTCACGGCGCCGACTTCGCCGCCCAAGCGCTCGACGCCGGCGCGGTGGCGGTGCTCACCGATCAGGCGGGCGTGCACCGGGCCGGGTTGAGCGAGCATCCCGCGGTGCTCGGCGGTGACGTGGCGCTGCTGGTGCACGACGACCCGCGCGGCGTCCTCGGCGGCGCGGCGGCCCGGATCTACGGCAACCCCTCGCAGCGGCTCAACGTCCTCGGGATCACCGGCACCTCGGGCAAGACCACCACGACCTACCTGCTGGAGGCCGGGCTGCGGGCCGCCGGATTCACCACCGGGCTGGTCGGCACCGTGGAGACCCGCATCGCCGGGGAGCGGCTGGACAGCGCCTTCACCACGCCGGAGGCCCCGGACCTGCAGGCGCTGCTCGCCGTGATGGTCGAGCAGGGCGTCACCTACGTGCCGATGGAGGTCTCCAGCCACGCGCTGGCCCTGCACCGGGTCGCGGGCACCCGCTTCGCCGTCGGCGGCTTCACCAACCTGTCCCAGGACCACCTGGACTTCCACCGCGACCTCGAGGACTACTTCCAGGCCAAGGCGCTGCTGTTCGACGGCCGTTCCCGGCGCGAGGTGGTCTGCACCGACACCGAGTGGGGGCACCGCCTGGTCACCGACGACACGATCACGGTCGCGACCGCGGGCGAGGGTTCCTGGACCGCCACCGGGGTGCGGGCCCACCCGACCGGCGAGCAGACGTTCACCGCGCACGGTCCGGACGGCCTCGCGCTGCCGATCCGGTTGCGGCTGCCCGGCTGGTTCAATATCGCCAACGCGCTGCTGGCGATCGGCATGCTGCACGCCGCCGGGGTGCCGACCTGGGCCATCGAGCGCGGGCTCGCCGAGGTCGACGTGCCCGGCCGGATGGAGCGCGTGGCCCTTGGGCAGGACTTCACCGCCGTGGTCGACTACTCGCACAAACCCGGCGCGGTCTCGGCGGTGCTCGACGCCGCGCGCGCCCAGGCCGAGGGCGACGTCCTCGTGGTGCTGGGCTGCGGCGGCGACCGCGACGTCGCCAAGCGACCGCTGATGGGCGAGGCCGCCGCCCGGCGCGCGGAGCTGCTCGTCGTCACCGACGACAACCCGCGCAGCGAGGACCCGGCCGAGATCCGGCGGGCCATGATCGGGGGTGCCCGTGACGTGCCCGCGGACGAACGTGGTGAAGTGATCGAGATCGGGGACCGGCGCGAGGCCATCGCGGAGGCGGTGCGGCGCGCCGGACCCGGTGACATCGTCGTCGTCGCGGGCAAGGGCCACGAGACGGGACAGGAAGTGGCGGGCGTGGTGCACCCCTTCTCCGACCGGGAGGAGTTGGCCGCCGCGCTGCGCAGGCGACTCGACGAGGGGTCGCAACGGCAAACCGAAGGGCGTCGGGGGCAGGGCGACGAGGAGGCAAGGTGATCCGGCTCAGCCTCGCCGACATCGCGGAAGCGGTGGGCGGCAGGCTTCATCGTGCGGACGGTTCGGAACTGGTGACCGGCAGCGTGGAGTTCGACTCCCGCGAGGTCGGCACCGGCGGGCTGTTCGTGGCAGTACCGGGTGAACGCGTCGACGGGCACGACTTCGCGGCGCGGGCGGTGGCCGACGGCGCGGTCGGCGTGCTCGCCGCGCGCGAGGTCGACGCCCCGGCGGTGATCGTGCCGCCGGTGGCGGGTGCGGACGGGTCCGGCGCGATGGCGCTGGCCGGGGACGCGGACGGTTCGGGCGCGGCGGTGCTCGCGGCGCTGGGCGCGCTGGCCCGGGCGGTGGTTGACCGGCTGCCCGACCTGACCGTGGTCGGGGTGACCGGCTCGTCCGGCAAGACCTCGACCAAGGACCTGATCGCGCAGCTCCTGGAACCGCTGGGGCCCGTGGTGGCCCCGCCGGGCTCGTTCAACAACGAGCTCGGGCACCCCTGGACCGCGTTGCGCGCCGACGAGCGGACCCGGCACCTGGTGCTGGAGAAGTCCGCGCGCGGCATGGGGCACATCGCGCACCTCTGCGAGATCGCCCCGCCGCGCATCGGCGCCGTGCTCAACGTCGGGCACGCGCACGTCGGCGAGTTCGGCACCCAGGAGGACATCGCGCGGGCCAAGGGCGAACTGGTGGAGGCGCTGCCCGCCGACGGCGTCGCGGTGCTCAACGCCGACGACCCGCTGGTGGCGGCGATGGCCGAGCGCACCGCCGCCCGGGTGGTGCTGGTCGGGGAGAGCCCGAACGCGCAGGTCCGGGCCGTCGACGTCGAGGTCGACGAGCTGGCCCGGCCCACCTTCACGCTGGTGACCGAGCAGGGCTCGGCCCGGGTGGCGCTGCCGCTGTTCGGCGAGCACCAGGTGGCCAACGCGCTGACCGCCGCCGCCATCGCCCTGGAGCTCGGTGCCACCGTGGAGCAGGTCGCCGAGCAGCTCGGCGGGGTGCGGCGGGTCTCGGCCCGGCGGATGGAGGTCGGCGAGACCGCCGACGGCGTCACCGTCGTCAACGACGCCTACAACGCCAACCCGGAGTCGGTGCGGGCGGCGCTCAAGACGCTGGCCGCGATGACCCGGGGTCGGCCCGGACGCGGCTGGGCGGTGCTGGGCGCGATGGCCGAGCTCGGGGAGTCCGAGGCCGAGGCCCACGACGAGATCGGACGGCTCGTCGTGCGGCTCAACATCGACAAGCTGGTCGTCGTCGGCGAGCAGGCCGGGGTGATGCACCAGGCCGCGTCGCTGGAAGGATCCTGGGGAGAGGAGTCGGTTCTGGTGCCGGACGTCGATGCGGCCGTCGCGCTGCTGCGCGCCGAGCTGCGTTCCGGTGACGTGGTGCTGACCAAGGCGTCGAACTCGGTCGGGCTGTGGCGGGTCGCCGACGCCCTGCTGGACGGCGACCGGAACGGAGGGGTGGCGTGAGGCCCATCCTGGTCGCCGCCGCGGTGGCGCTGGTCGTCTCGATCCTGTTCACCCCGTACCTGATCCGCGTCTTCTCCAAGCAGGGCTTCGGCCAGGAGATCCGCGAGGAGGTCCAGGGCCAGCACGCCGCCAAGCGCGGCACCCCGACGATGGGCGGCGTGGCGATCCTGGTCGCCATGTGGGCCGGCTACCTGGTCACCCACCTGACGGTGGCCGGGGAGCTGCCGAGCGTGTCCGGCCTGCTGGTGCTGGGGCTGACCACGGCGCTGGGCATCGTCGGGTTCATCGACGACTTCATCAAGATCCGCAAGCAGCGCAACCTCGGGCTGAACAAGACCGCGAAGCTGGTCGGCCAGCTCGTCGCCGCGGTGCTGTTCGCGATCCTGGCGCTGCAGTTCGCCAACCAGCACGACATCACGCCCGCGTCGGTGCACCTGTCGTTCGTCCGGGACATCGCGGTGGTGTCCTTCGGCGCTGTCGGGTTCGTCATCTTCGCCTACGTCGCGATCAGCGGCTGGTCGAACGCGGTCAACTTCACCGACGGCATGGACGGCCTCGCGGGCGGCACCGCCGCGATGGTGCTGGCCACTTACGTGGTCATCTCGTTCTGGCAGCTCCGCAACTCCTGCACCGCGGCGGTGGGGCCGATGCCCGGCTGCTACACCGTCCGCGACCCGCAGGACATCGCGGTCGTCGCGGCGGCGGCGATGGGCGCCTGCGTCGGGTTCCTGTGGTGGAACGCCGCCCCGGCGAAGATCTTCATGGGCGACACCGGGTCGCTGGCCATCGGCGGTCTGCTGGCCGGGCTCTCGATGGTCACCCGCACCGAGCTGCTGATGATCATCGTCGGCGGGTTGTTCGTCGTCGAGGCGCTGTCGGTGGTGCTGCAGATCGCGGTGTTCCGCACGACCCGGCGGCGGCTGTTCCGGATGGCCCCGTTCCACCACCACTTCGAGCTCGCCGGGTGGGCGGAGACCACGGTGATCATCCGGTTCTGGGTGCTGGCCGCGATCACCTGCATGTTCGGCCTCGGCCTGTTCTACGCGGACTGGCTGTCCGAGGTCGGCGAGTACATCTAGCGGTGGCGGGCGCCCGGTCCCGGGCGCCCGCCCCGGACCACGACGCGGCGGGGAGGCTTCTGCGGTGGGGTTCGAAGGACGTGACGTGCTGGTGGCCGGTGCCGGGGTGTCCGGCCGGTCGGCGGCCGAGGCGCTGCTGGCGGCGGGTGCCGAGGTGACCGTCACCGACTCCTCCGCCGACCGCCTCGCCGCGCTGGCGTCGTTGCAGGTCCAGGGCGCCCGGCTGGTCCCCGGCCTGACCGCCCCGCCCGCGGGCGCCGAACTGGTCGTCACCAGCCCCGGCTGGCGGCCCGACGCCCCGCTGCTCGCCGCCGCGGTGGCGGCCGGGGTCGAGGTGATCGGCGAGGTGGAGCTGGCCTGGCGGCTGGACCGGGAGAAGGCGGAGCCCGCCACCTGGCTGGCGGTGACCGGCACCAACGGCAAGACCACCACGGTCGGGATGCTGGAGTCGGTGCTGCGCCAGGCCGGGGTCGACGTCGTCGCCTGCGGCAACGTCGGGCTCCCGGTGGTGGACGCGGTGCGGGCCGGGCACCGGGTGCTCGCGGTGGAGCTGTCCAGCTTCCAGCTCCACTGGTCGGACTCGCTCGCCCCGCTGGCCTCCGTCGTGCTCAACCTGGCCGAGGACCACCTGGACTGGCACGGGTCGCTGACCGCCTACGGCGCCGCGAAGGCCCGGGTGTACCGGGGCAACGCGGTCGCGGTGGCCAACGCCGACGACGACTGGTCGACCCGGCTGGCCGAGGACGCGGCCGGTGCGGCGCGCCGGGTCTCCTACACCCTCGCCGAGCCGGGCCCCGGCCAGCTCGGCCCGTCCGGCACGCACCTGGTGGACCGGGCGTTCGACCCGGCCGCGGCGGTGCCGCTGGCCGAGCTCGCCGACGTCCACCCGGCCGGACCGCACAACGTCGCCAACGCGCTGGCCGCCGCCGCGCTGGCCCGCGCCTACGGCGTTCCGCCGGAGGCGGTGGCCGCCGGGCTGCGCGCCTTCGAGCCCGGCGCGCACCGCTCGGTCCCGGTCGGCGAGGGCGGCGGGGTGACCTACGTGGACGATTCCAAGGCGACCAACCCGCACGCCGCCGCCGCCGCGCTGCGCGCGCACCCGCGGGTGGTCTGGATCGCGGGCGGCTTGCTCAAGGGCGCCGAGGTGGACGAGCTGGTCGCCGCTCACGCCGACCGGCTGGACGCGGTGGTGCTGATCGGTCAGGACCGCGACCGGTTCGCCGCCGCGGTGGCCCGACACGCCCCGGATGTGCCGGTGCGGGAGGTCCTTTCGGGGGACGATGCGGGCATGTTGCACGCCGTCCGGCTGGCGAGCGGGTTCGCGCGACCCGGCTCGGTGGTCCTGCTCGCGCCCGCCGCCGCCTCGATGGACATGTTCACCGACTACGCCCACCGCGGCCGGGCGTTCGCCGACGCGGCGCGGACCGTGCTGGCCGAAGCGGCGGCGACGGTCCACGGCGGGTGACGCGGCCGTGCCCACCGCCACCGCACCCGCCCGCGCGCCGCGCCCGCGCGACAAGCGGCCCGGACCGCGCCGCGCCGCCCGGACGGTGCTGTCCCCGCTGACCGCGTGGCTGACCCGCCCGCTGGCCTCGTTCCACCTGCTGCTCGCGGTGTTCGGGCTGCTCACCGTCTTCGGGCTGGTGATGGTGCTGTCGGCGTCCAGCGTGGACTCGTTCACCTCGGCCGGGTCGTCCTACAGCGTGTTCGGCAAGCAGGTGCTGTACTGCCTGGCCGGGTTGGTCTTCTTCTACGCCGCGCTGCGCGCGCCGGTGAAGCTGCTGCGGCGGATCAGCTTGCCCGTGATGGTGGCCTGCCTGGTGCTGCTGGTGCTGGTGCTGACCCCGCTGGGCACCGAGATCAACGGCGCGCAGAGCTGGTTCTACGTCGGGGTGTCGTTCCAGCCGGTCGAATTCGCCAAGATCGCGCTCGCGGTGTGGGGCGCGCACGTGCTGGTCACCAAGCGGGCGCTGCTGACCCAGTACCGGCACCTGCTGGTCCCGGTGGTGCCGGCGGCGCTGCTGATGTTCGCGCTGGTGGTGCTGCAACCCGACCTCGGTTCCACGGTCACCCTGTTCATCGTGCTGGCCGCGCTGCTGTGGTTCGCCGGGGCGCCGCTGCGGATGTTCGGCGTGATGCTGCTCGGCGGGGTCACCGCCGTGGTGGCCCTGGCGATGGTCGCCGAGTACCGGCTGGCGCGGCTGACCAGCTTCCTGGACCCGACCGGCGATCCCAGCGGCAGCGGGTACCAGGCGATGCAGGCCCGGTTCGCGCTGGCCGACGGTGGGCTGTTCGGCCGCGGTCTCGGACAGGGCTGGTCGAAGTGGCAGTACCTGCCCAACGTGCACAACGACTTCATCTTCGCGGTGATCGGCGAGGAGCTCGGCTTCGTCGGCTGCCTGATGGTGCTGGTGCTGTACGGCACCACCGCCTACGCCGGGATGCGGATCGCCACCCGCAACACCGACCCGTTCATCCGGCTGCTGTCGGCGACGCTGACCACCTGGCTGGTGGGGCAGGCCGTGATCAACATCGGCTACGTGGTGGGTCTGCTGCCGACCACCGGGCTGCCGCTGCCGCTGATCTCCTCCGGCGGGTCGTCGGTGGTCACCACGATGCTGGTGTTCGGGCTGCTGGCCAACTTCGCCCGGCACGAACCGGAGGCGATCGCCGCGCTACGGTCTTTGGGACCGGGCCGGGTCGGCAGGCTGCTGCGGCTGCCCACCCCGGCGCCGTACCGGCCGCCGGGCAGGCGGCGGCCGAGGCAATCCACCCCGCCGAGCCGCCCCGGGGCCAAGAGCTCCGGCACCGCGGGCGCCCGCCGGGGTTCGACGACGCGAGCGCGCGGAACGCGCAACGGCCCGGGATCCCGGGCGCAGACACGAGGAGGACACCGTTGAGCGGGGACGAGACGGTCCGGATCGACCGGGGCGCCGGAGGGCCGATCCCGGCTTCGCAGGCCCCGCAGTGGCCGGCCCACGATCCGCAGGACGCCGTGCCGGGCCGGACGCTGTCGGTGGTGGTCGCCGGCGGCGGCACCGCCGGGCACGTGGAACCGGCGCTGGCGCTGGCCGACGCGGTGCGGCGGCTGCGGCCGGACGTGCGGGTGACCGCGCTGGGCACCGAGCGGGGCTTGGAGAACCGGCTGGTGCCCGCGCGCGGCTACCCGCTGGAGCTGGTCCCGCCGGTGCCGATGCCGCGCAAGCCCAGCCCGGAACTGCTGAAGCTGCCGCTGAAGGTCCGCGAGTCGGTCAAGCGGACCCGGGACGTGCTGGACCGGGTCGGTGCCGACGTGGTGGTCGGCTTCGGCGGCTACGTGTCGCTGCCCGCCTACCTCGCCGCGCGCGGCCGGGTGCCGATCGTGGTGCACGAGGCCAACGCGCGCGCCGGGCTGGCCAACAAGGTCGGCGCGAAGTTCGCCGAGCGGGTGCTGGCGGCGACCCCGGACAGCGGGTTGCCGGACGCCCGGGTGATCGGCATCCCGCTGCGGGAGTCGATCACCCGGCTGGACCGGCACGCGCTGCGCGCCCAGGCGCGGGCGCACTTCGGGCTGCACCCGCACGCCCCGACGGTCCTGGTGACCGGCGGTTCCCAGGGCGCGCGCACCCTCAACACCGCGTTCTCCGGTGCGGCGCAGGCGCTGGGCAGCGCCGGGATCGGCGTGCTGCACGCGCACGGCCCGAAGAACACCGTGGCGTTGCAGCAGGTCCCGGGTTCGCCGGTGTACAACGCGGTGCCGTACCTGGAGCGGATGGACCTGGCCTACGCCGCGGCGGACCTGGTCGTGTGCCGGTCCGGGGCGATGACCGTCGCCGAGGTCTCGGCGGTCGGCCTGCCCGCGGTGTTCGTCCCGCTGCCGCACGGCAACGGCGAGCAGGCGCTCAACGCGCAGCCGGTGGTCGCCGCGGGCGGCGCCCGGCTGGTCCCGGACGAGGAGATGACCGTGCAGCGGGTGATCGACGAGGTGCTGCCGCTGGCCCGCGACGCCCAGCGGTTGCAGGAGATGAGCCGCGCGACGCAGGGCAGCGGCCACCGGGAGGCCGACGAGGTGCTGGCGCGGACCGTGCTGGAGGTGGTCGGGCGATGACGCCGCGGACCGAGGACGTGCTGGCCCGGGCGCACCTGGTCGGCATCGGCGGCGCCGGGATGAGCGGCATCGCCCGCATCCTGCTGGCCCGCGGACACGAGGTGTCCGGTTCGGACGCGCGGGATTCGCGCACCGTGCTGGGGCTGCGCGCGCAGGGCGCCCGGATCGGGCTCGGCCACGAGGCCGCCAACCTCGACCTGTTCGACACCGACCCGACGGCGGTGGTGGTCTCCACCGCGATCCGCCCGGACAACCCGGAGCTGGTCGAGGCGGGGCGGCGCGGGATCACCGTGCTGCGCCGGGCCGAGGCGCTGGCCGCGCTGATGGCCGGGGACCGGGTGGCCTGCGTGGCGGGCACCCACGGCAAGACCTCCACCACCTCGATGCTCACCGTGGCGCTCCAGCACTGCCGGAAGGACCCGTCCTTCGCCATCGGCGGCGACCTCAACGAATCGGGCGCCAACGCGCACCACGGCGACGGCGGCATCTTCGTCGCCGAGGCGGACGAGAGCGACGGCTCGTTCCTGTGCTACGAGCCCTCGGTCGCGGTGGTGACCAACGTCGAGCCCGACCACCTGGACCACCACGGCAGCGCCGAGGCCTACATCGCGGTCTTCGACGAGTTCCTGGAGCGGCTCACCGCGGACGGCGTGCTCATCGCCAACGCCGACGACCCGGGCGCGGCGCGGTTGGCGGACCGCGCCGCGGCGGCGGGGCGGCGGGTGCGGCGCTACGGCCGCTCGGTCACCGGCGAGGGCGACGCGCGGCTGGTCGGCTACCGGCCGCAGCGCGGCGCCGGGGTCGTCACCGTCGAGCTGGTCGGCGCCGAGGCGGGCGCGGACCGGATCGACGTGCAGGTCTCGGTGCCCGGCGAGCACATGGCGGGCAACGCGGTGGCCGCGCTGCTGGCCGGGCTGGAGCTGGGTGCCCCGCTGGCGGACCTGCTCGACGGCCTGGCCGCCTTCGGCGGGGTGCGCCGCCGCTTCGAGTTCAAGGGCAGCGCCCGCGGCGTCACCGTCTACGACGACTACGCGCACCACCCGACCGAGGTGGACGCGCAGTTGCGCGCCGCCCGCCCGGTGGTCGGCGACGGACGGCTGGTGGTGGTGTTCCAGCCGCACCTGTACTCCCGCACGGCCGCGTTCGCCCCCGAGTTCGCGACCGCGCTCGGCCTGGCCGACGAGGTCGTGGTGCTCGACGTCTACGGCGCCCGCGAGGAGCCGCAGCCGGGCGTGACCGGTGAGCTGATCGCCGACGCGGTGCCGCTGCCGCCGGAGAAGGTGCACTACGAACCCTCGTTCACCGCGGCGGCGCCCCGGGTGGCGGCGCTGGCGCGCCCCGGCGACCTGGTGCTGACGATGGGCGCCGGGGACGTCACGATGCTGGGCGAGGAGATCATCTCCGAGGTCGAGCGCGTCGTCGCGGAGGCCTGATGGCGGGCACGGCGACGCGGCGCGGTGGCGGGGCCCGACCGGGTGCCCGCCGTACCGGACGGCGCCCGGTGCGCGGCGGTCGTCCCGCGGCGCGGCGGCGCTGGCCGGTGCTGCTGGGGCTGGCGGTGATCACCGTCCTCGTCGTGCTGCTCCACTCCACCCCGCTGCTCGGCGTGCGCTCGATCCGGGTGGTCGGCGAGACGGAACTGACCCGGCAGCAGGTCGTGGACGCCGCGGGCGTGCCGCCGGGCACGCCGATGCTCCAGGTCGACACCGAGCAGGTGCGGGCCCGGCTGGAGCAGCGGCCCACCGTCGCCTCGGCCGAGGTGTCGCTGTCCTGGCCGAGCACCGTCGAGGTCGCCGTCACCGACCGGGTCGCGGTGGCCTACGTGGTGGCGCGCGAGGCGATCCGGCTCGTCGGTCCGGGCGGGATGCCGTTCGAGGCGGTGCCGGCGGCCCCGCCGGGCCTGCCCGAGCTGCGGGTCGCGCGGGTCGCCCAGGACGATCCGACCACGACCGCCGCGCTGTCCGTGCTGCTGGCCCTGCCCCCGCAGGTGCGCGCCGAGGTCACCGCCGTGGTCGCCGAGCGCCCCGGCGACGTGCACCTGCGGCTCACCGGGGACCGCGAGGTGCACTGGGGGGCGGCCGAGGCCAACGAGCACAAGGCGGCGATCCTGCCGCCGCTGCTGACCCGCGAGGGCCGGGTCTACGACGTCACCGCCCCCACGCTGCCCACCGTCGCCTCCTGATCGTCTTCGCGGTGGCGGCAGCGCTGACAGGACGTTGTGGGACGCTTGCCTGACCACGACTCCTGGGAGCAGCGGATGAGCATGCAGCTCGACTCTTTGCCCAGCGCGACGACCCTCGACATCGAGACCCTGGTCCACCGGGCGTGGCAGGGCCGCATCCGGGTGCCGCGCTTCCAACGGGACTTCCGCTGGCACCACGAGGACGTGCGCAGGCTCTTCGACAGCATCGTGCGGGGCTACCCGATCGGCAGTCTCCTGCTGTGGGTCCGCCAGGCCGAGGCGAAGGCGGTGCGGCTCGGCGTCCTCGACATCGAAGCGCCCGAGTCAACGGAGGCGCTGTGGGTCGTCGACGGTCAGCAGCGGATCACCAGCCTGGCCAACGCGCTGCACCCGGAGGGGGCGAAGGACCCGCGCTTCGCGCTCGCCTACGACCTCGTCGAGAAGAGATTCGTCCGTCCGGCGAAGAACGCGGGCCCGACCGTGGTGCCGCTGCACGTCCTGTTCGACCTCCAAAAGCTCATCTTCTGGTTCAACGAGCACCAAGAGATCAAGGATTTCCTGGACCAGGCGAGCCGGATCACCCGGTCGCTGCGGCAGTACGCGGTTCCGGTGTACCAGGTCCAGCGCGCGGATCCGGTGGTGTTGCAGGACATCTTCGACCGGATGAACAACTACGGCAAGCGGCTCACCCGGGCCGAGGTGTTCAACGCCCTCCACCGCGAAGAAGGCGAAGGTGAGGGCGAACAGAACGGGATCGACATCATCGCCGCTCGCATCGCCACCGAGCACTCCTTCGGCACGATCGACGGCAACACGGTGCTCCAATCGGTGCTGGCACCTCGCGGTGCCGACGTCAAACGCGCCATCCAGGAGGAGTTCAGGACCGGTGCCGATCGCAGGGAAGCCTACGACGTCGCGGAGCGGGCACTGCGCAAAGCCGTCGAATTCCTCCAGCGCGACGCCGGGGTGCCGCACTTCACGATGCTCGCGTACCACTACCTGCTCCCTCCGCTGGTGCGCCTGTTCGCCCTCCACCCCGAGATCGGCGGTCGGAACCGGTTGCTGCTGCGCCGGTGGTACTGGCGAGCGGCCGTCGCAGGTCCTCAGCAGTTCAAGGCGGGGACCGGGGATGCCGCGCGATTGCTGTGCGCTCGGGTCGATCAAGACCTCACGGGTTCGATCCAGCAGTTGCTGGAGACCGTTCAGCAGCAGGAACCGGTGTTCCCCGGGCTCAGCGGTTTCGCCACGAACCAGGCGGCCACGAAGATCGTGCTGTGCTCGTGGTGGGCGCTTGAACCGAGGGACCCGGAGACCGGACTGCCGTACGAGGCGGCCGACCTCGCGACACCGCTCGTCGATCAGCGGACCGCGCGGTCGGCGGTCCGCTACCTCGCACCCAACCGCGCGGTGCCCAAGTCGTTGCGCGCGTGGGCGGCGAACCGGGTCCTCATGCCGGTGGTCTCCGTCGATTCCCAGGAGGCCGGACAGCTCTTGGTGGACGTGGAGCCGGACGTCGAGGACCCCGCCGGGCTCAGGCGTTCGCACCTGGTGGACGACGCGGTGATCGAGCTGCTCCGGAGCGGCGCCCACGGTGGCGCGGTCGAGGCCCGGCAGGTTCTCATCGAGCAGCACCTGCGCGACTTCCTAGCCCGGATGGGCGAGTGGAACTCCGAGAACACGCCACCGCTCGCGGACCTGATCCTCGACGACGAGGACGACGATGGCACCGAATGAGACGCGGCACGGCGTCTGGCTCGGGGAACGCCGGGTCGGCACGCTGAATCAGCGCGGCGATCACACGTGGTTCGGCTTCACCGAGGAGTACCGCGAGGATCCGCAGCGACCGGTTCTGGGACTGGTCTTCGAGGAGGACCCCGACCGGCGCCACAGCAGTTCACTTCGCGTTCCGCCGTGGTTTTCCAACCTGCTGCCGGAGGGACCGCAGCGTAGGTGGATCGCTGCGGGGCGTGGCGTTTCGGTCGACCGGGAGATGGAATTGCTCGCGCAGGTCGGCCACGATTTGCCTGGGGCGGTCCGCGTGCTCGCCGAGGACGCCGTTCCGGAACAGTGGGATCCGTCCGCGGACGTTCCCGACCCGTATCGCGGAGTCGCCGAGCAGGAGCGTTGGCGGTTCTCGCTCGCCGGGGTCGGGTTGAAGTTCTCGATGGTCTCCGAGGGCGACCGCTTGACCCTGCCCGCCCACGGCGAGGGCGGCGACTGGATCGTCAAGCTCCCGGACCGCGTGTACCCGGACGTGCCGCGCAACGAGTTCGCGATGATGTCCTTGGCACGCGCGGTGGGCATCGACGTGCCGGAGATCCGTCTCGTGCACCGGTCGAAGCTCGACCGCTTGCCGGAGAAGGTGTGGCCGAACGAGGAATGGGCGTACGCGGTCGAGCGGTTCGACCGGGCCGACGGCGGTCGGCGCATCCACATTGAGGATCTCGCGCAGGTCCGGGACTTCTACCCGGACGGGAAGTACCGGGGCAACTACGAAACTGCGGCATCCCTGCTGTACCGGCGGCATGACCTCGGCTCGCTGCTGGAGTTCGTCCGGCGGCTGGTTTTCTCGATCATGATCTCGAACGGTGATGCGCACCTGAAGAACTGGTCATTGATCTACCGGGACGGTCGGTCGCCGAGCATCTCGCCAGCGTACGACCTGGTGTGCACCGCACCGTACCGCGACGACGGCCCCGAGGACCTGGCTTTGCGGCTCGGCGGCGGAGAACGTGCCTTCGACCGCATCGGCCTCCGTGCGTTCGCCCGGCTCGCGGAGCGGCTGCGCGTCGCCCCGGAGGGCGTGACCGAGGTTGTCGTGGAAACCGTCGATGCCGTCGTCGCGGAGTGGCCACGCCATGCTGGGCTCCTCGACGCGAGCCCGCGGTTGCAAGAGGTCCTCGACGCAAGCGTGTCGGCGAGGGCGAAGACCTTGCTGTCGGCCGACTGATACGAGGATCTCTCCGCGACGATCGGCTTCTACCGCCCGCACGCTGCCCACCGTCGCCTCCTGATCGTCGCCCGGATCCACGCCGAGAACCCGGATTCCGGGTCGTTGCGGCCGCGGCTGGACCGGATGCGCCACGAGGTCGGGACCACCGGCACGTACTGGCACACCCCGGAGGAGCTGGCGTTCGGCGCCCGTGGCGTGGCGCAACAGCGCGCGGTGCGTCGGCCGGTTGTACTGGCGCAGCCTGAAGGTGCGGGACCTGCGCGACGTGCGCAGCGTCGCCGGGGTCGCCGCGCACTGCGTGCAGCACCTGCGGCTGGCGGGCAACGGCGGCAAGGTCCGGCCGGTGATCAGCGTGTTCCCGCCGGAGACCCCGCAGCGCCCGGCGCCGCGGATCTGGAACGAGCAGCTCATCCGCTACGCCGGGTACGAAGCGCCGGACGGCTCGGTGCGCGGCGATCCCCGGTACCGCCGGTTCACCTCCGCGGTGCTGGGCTTCGGCTGGCGGCCCCCGGCCCGGCGCACCCCGTTCGACGTGCTGCCGCTGGTGGTGGAGACCGCCGAGGAGGGGTCGCACATGTTCGCGCTGCCCCCGAGCGCGGTGCTCACCGTGCCGATGTCGCACCCGGAGCTGCCCTGGTTCCGGGAACTCGGCCTGCGCTGGCACGCGGCCTCTGTGATCAGCCACATGCGGATCAGCATCGGCGGCGTCTCCTACCCGGCGGCGCCGCCGCCCGTGCTCGAACGTTATCGCTCAGCGGCCTTTTCGCGAGGACGCCCTGATGCCGTGTATGGGCGATCCATCAAGAAGGGCGCCCGGAGCGAGAAGACCGCTGAGGTTCCGCCACCCGCACCGCCACGCAGATCATTCTGAAAGCGGTCCTAACCGGGACAAGGGTGCCCCTCACCTCGTTCTCGAACGGGTCGCGCGACCTCGGGTCCGTGCCCGCAATGGAGCATTGACGATCGACCCGGTGGTCAGCAATCGTTTTCCGCGGGGTGATCCGATGATGGGTCCTGGTGGTGCCGGCTTCGGCAGGCGCGCGCTGCTGCGCGGTGCGGGCGCGGGTGCGGCGCTGGCGCTGACCGGGTGCGCGCCCCGGCGCGACCCCGGCGAGATCACCTTCTGGAACTTCTACGGCCCCGGCGGGCCGCAGGAGTCGCAGAGCGACTGGTTCGTCCGGCTGGCCGAGGAGTGGAACGCCACGCACGAGGTGCAGGTCCGGCTGCGCTACGTGCCGAGCAAGGACTACAAGTCCGGCCCCGCCCTGCAGACCGCGTTCAGCGCGGGCACCGGACCGGACGTCTTCCTGCTCAGCCCCGGCGACTTCCTGCGCTACTACAACGGCGGCGCGCTGGCGGACCTCACGCCGCACCTGGATCCGTCGGTGCGGGCGGACTTCCTCCCGCAGGTGCTGGAGACCCGCCTGGTCGACGACCGGGTGTACGGGCTGCCGATGGAGATCGAGCCGCTGGCGCTGTTCTACGACGAGGACGCCCTCGAAGGCGCCGGGCTCGCCGAAGGCGACCTGCCGCGCACCTGGGACGGCCTGCTCGGCGTCGCCGACGCGCTCACCTCCCCGGACCGCTTCGGCCTGATGCTGGAGACCAATCCCGGCTACTACCAGAACTTCACCTGGTACCAGTTCCTGTGGATGGCGGGCGGCGAGGTCTTCAGCGACGACCAGCGCCGCTCCGCCTTCGCCGGGCCGGCCGCGCACGCCGCGCTGCGGTACTGGCAGCAGGCCGTCGAAGCCGGGGTCGCGCCCCGGCGGGTGCGGGGCAGCGGCGGCAACGACTCGATCTCCAACCTCGCCTCGGGGTTCTGCGCGATGCAGCAGCTCGGCATCTGGGGCATCGCGGAGATCGCCGAGCAGGCGCCGGACCTGCGCTACGGGGTGATCCCGATGCCCGCGCCCGCGGACGGCGAGTACACCACGGTGCTGGGGAGCTGGGCGATGGTCGCCAACGCCCAAGGCGTCAACCCGCGGGCCGCGGCGGAATTCGTGGTGTGGGCGCTGGGTTCGGCCGACCCGGCCTGCGTCGAGCGGATGCGGCGGTGGAACACCGAGGCCAAGTCCGGCCTGCCGCCGCGCCGGTCGGTGCAGCGCGTCGCCGAGCGGCGCGGGGCGTTCGACAGCGGGCCGATGCGGGCGTTCGCCTCGGAGGTGATGACGCGGTCGCGGGCCGAACCCCGGTTCCCGCCCGAGGTCTACCGGGCGATCTCCGACGCGTTGCAGTCCTGCCAGCTCGACGGGGGTGATCCGGTGGCGGCCGCGGCGGGCGCGGCCGACCAGATCGACACCTTCCTGAGCACCTACGACGGGGCGCGGATCCAATGAGGGCGCGGCGATCGGACACCCGCGCGGCGTGGCTGTTCCTGGCCCCGGACGGGGTGGGGCTGCTGCTGTTCGTCGCGATCCCGACCGTCCTGGCGCTGCTGGTCGGGTTCTTCCACCTGGACGCGTTCGGCAACCTGTCCTGGGCCGGGCTGGACAACTTCCGGCTGATGGCCGGGGACGGCCTGCTGTGGCGCAGCTTCGGCATCACCCTGCTGTACGCGGCGATGTTCGTGCCGCTGTGCTTCGCGGTGTCGCTCGGGCTGGCGCTGCTGGTGCGCGACCACTTCCCGGGCGTCGGGGCGGTGCGGGCGGCCCTGTTCCTGCCGCACTCGGTGAGCCTGGTGGTGATCGGCCTGGTCTGGCAGTTCCTGCTCACCGACAAGACCGGCGCGGTGAACCGGCTGTTCGGGCTGTCGGAGGTGTCCTGGCTCGGCGACCCGGACCTGGCGCTGTTCACGCTGGTGCTGATCAGCGTCTGGTTCCTGATGGGCTACCAGATGCTCATCTTCCTGGGCGGGCTCCAGGACATCCCGCGCGAGTTCTACGACGCCGCGACGGTGGACGGCGGCGGGCCGTGGCAGCGGTTCCGGCACGTCACCTGGCCGATGCTGCGCCCCACCAGCTTCTTCGTGCTGGTGACCTCGACGATCAACGGGGTCGCCGGGCTCCAGGTGTTCGACCTGGTCTTCGTGGTCACCTCCGGCGGTCCGGCCAACGCCACCTCGACGGTCGTGTACTACGCCTACCAGCAGGCGTTCCTGTTCGGCCGGTTCGGCTACGCCGCGGCGATCTGCGCCCTGCTGGTCGCCGCGCTGGCCGCGTTCACCGCCGCGCTGTTCGCGCTGACCCGGGGAGGCCGGTTCGATGGCTAGGGGACCGCGCGCCGACGCCGGGAGCGCAGCGGGTACCGCCGGAGGCGGTTCCGCGGCGAGGAGGCCGCCGAGGCCGGGAACGGTCGCCAGGGCCGCGCGGGTGCTGGCGGCCTACCTGGTCGCGCTGCTGACCGTGGCACCGCTGCTGTGGTTGCTGCTCAGCGCGTTCCGCCCGGCGGGCGAGCTGTTCGAGCTCGGCCTGCCCGACGAGCTCACGCTGGCCAACTTCGCCTACGTGCTCACCGAGGTCCCGTTCCTGCGCTACCTGGCCAACAGCGCGATCGTGTCGGTGACCGTCACCGCGATCGCGCTGCTGCTGCACTCGATGGCCGCCTACGCGCTGGCCCGGATCGCCTTCCGGGGCCGGGGGATCGCCTTCGCCGCGGTGGTGGCGACGCTGCTCATCTCGCTGCCGGTGATCCTGGTCCCGCTGTTCCTGGTGGTGCGGGCGCTGGGCATGGTGGACAGCTACGCCGGGCTGATCGTGCCCGGGGTGTTCAACGCCTTCGGCATCTTCCTGCTGCGCCAGTTCTACCTCGGCGTGCCGCGCGAGCTGGAGGAGGCCGCGCACCTCGACGGGTGCGGGCACTGGCGGATCTACTGGCACGTCGTGCTCCCGCTGAGCCGGCCGATGCTGGCGGCGCTGGCGGTGCTGTTCTTCCTGGCCAACTGGAACTCGTTCCTGTGGCCGCTGACCGTGGCGCAGGACGAGTCGCTGCGCGTGGTGCAGGTCGGGATCGCCTCGTTGCAGGGCCAGTACGCCTCGAAGCAGCACTACGTGCTCGCCGCCGCGGTGCTGGCCGCGCTGCCCACGGTGCTGGTGTTCCTGTTCGGCCAGCGGCGGTTGGTGGAGTCGCTCAAGACCAGCGGGATGCGGTGAGCAGTTCCCGCCAGCTCCGGGACCGCGATCGGCGGTTGCGGCAGCATCTGGCGGCGGAAAGCCCGTTCTCGCGCTCGATGTCCGGGTGCGCGGCCGCGAGCAGCACGGCGGACGGGCGTTCGAGGAGAGGAGGACGGAATGCGCGCGCAGCTCAAGCTCGTCGTCGCCGTGCTGGCGTCGATGCTGGTGCTCGGCGGGGTCGCGACCGCGGCCGAGGACCGGACCCTCGGGCTCGGCGACCGGGGCGCCGACGTCACCGAGGTGCAGATCCGCATCGCGGGGTGGGCCGCCGACGGTCCGCAGCGGACCTTCGTCGCGGTGGACGGGATCTTCGGCCCGGCCACCGAGGCCGCCCTGAAGCGCTTCCAGCGGGCCTACGGGCTCACCGCCAGCGGCCAGGTGGACGCGCCGACCCAGCAGGCGCTCGACGCGCTGGCCGACCCCGACGGGTCCACCGCGCACTTCGACTTCGCCGAGTTCCACTCCAAGGACGGGGCGGGCTTCGGCGGCGGCAAGGTGGGCAGCTCCACCGTGCAGGAGAACGTGCGGCGGCTGATGTACAAGCTGGAGGCCGTGCGCAAGAAGGCCGGGGACGCCCCGATCACCATCAACTCCGGTTTCCGCAGCATCGCGCACAACAGCGACGTCGGCGGCGCGTCGAACAGCCAGCACATGTACGGCATCGCGGCCGACATCGTGATCAGCGGCACCAGCGTCGGCCAGGCCATCGGCCACGCCCAGACCTCGGGCTTCTCCGGCATCATCCGCTACAACACCTTCACCCACGTCGACAGCCGCGTGGAGTACGGCTACGGAGCAGGCTCCTGGTACTGGGCCACCTGAGTTTCGCTGTTCGGCAACTCGCCTGGCGGGCCGGTGCGGGCAGCGGAACCTCAGCGGCCTTCTCGCTGCGGGATCGCCGACATCATGAACCACGTCGGCGCTGTCCTCGCGAGAAGGCCGCTGAGAACCCGCGGCGCTGCCGGCCGCCCAGGTGGTCGCAAGCGGCTCCGCCGCTTGGACGACCCACGACCACCGCGCACGACCAGGTGATCTTCTTCCGAGTGAGGGGCACCTTCATCCGGCATGGTCGGAGGAAGGTGCCCCCACCCATTCCCCCCGCGGGTGAAATCGGGTGCCGGACTAGGCTGGGGCGGTGCGCGCTTCCCGGTTGATCGCGTTGCTGTGCCTGCTCCAGGTGCGGGGGTCGATGACGGGGCCGGAGCTCGCCCGCGAGCTGGAGGTCTCGGAGCGGACCGTGGCCCGGGACGTGCTCGCGCTGGCCGAGGCCGGGGTGCCGGTGTACGCCGAACGCGGCCGGACCGGCGGGTATAGGTTGCTCGGCGGCTACCGGTCCAAGCTCACCGGGCTGCACCAGGCTGAGGCGGAAGCGCTGTTCCTGGCCGGTTTGCCCGGCCCGGCGGGGGAGATGGGGCTCGGTGACGAGGTCGCCGCCGCCCGGCTCAAGGCCCGCGCCGCGCTCGCCCCGCCGTTCCGCGACGCCCCGGACCGCGTCGGCCAGCGCTTCCACCTGGACGCCCCGCGCTGGTTCCGGGACGCCGAGGCCCCCGCCGCGCTGGCCGGGCTGAGCCGCGCGGTGTGGCGGGACAAGGTGGTGATCGCCACCTACCGGCGCTCCGGTGCCGAGGAGGTGCGGCGGGTGCTGGAACCGCACGGCCTCGTGCTCAAGGCGGGCGTCTGGTACCTCGCGGCCCGCTCCGGCGACCGCTTCCTGGTGTACCGGGTGGACCGCTTCGGCGACGTCGAGGTCGGCGCGGACGGGTTCGCCCGCGATCCGGACTTCGACCTGGCCGCGTTCTGGGCGGCGCGGTCCGAGGAGTTCGCGCGTTCCCTGCTGCGCGAGGAGATCACCGTGCGGATCAGCCCGCTCGGCCTGCGCCGGCTGCCCGGGGTGATCGAGGCCGCGGCGGTGCGCGCGGCGGCGGACGGAGCGGGGGAGCCGGACGCGGACGGCTGGGTGCGGACGGTGCTGCCGGTGGAATCCCACGACGTCGCCCACTCCCAGCTCCTCGGCCTCGGCGCGGAGGTCGAGGTGCTGGCGCCCCCCGAACTCCGCGCCCGGCTGGCGGGCAGCGCCGCCCGCCTCGCCGCGCTCTACCGGTAGTCCGCCGGGTCGCCTTCCCCGCCGCCCCACGACACCTCGGTGAGGTAGCGCCAGGAGTCCGGCCGGGAGCCGTCGACGTCGGTGAAGCCGTACTCGCGGGCGAGCTGCCCGGTCGACAGCGACCGGGTGTTCCACCGCGCCACGTCGGGGTCGGCGGCCAGCGCGACCACCGCGCGCCCGACGTAGGCGGGCGTCTCCGAGGTGCCGAAGCCCGGCTCCTGCGCGATCGCGTCGCGCCAGGTGTCCTCGGTGACGCCGAAGTGGTCCAGCATCATCTCCGAGCGCAGCCAGCCCGGTGTCAGCGACACCGCCGTTCCGCCGTGCGGCGCCAGCTCCTCGCCCTGCGCCCGCGCCATCCGGTGCGCGGCGACCTTGGCGACGTCGAAGAACGCGCCGCACTCGCCGCGGTACCAGCGCTCGTTGACCTCCGCGGTGCCGTCGGTCAGCTCCACGACCAGCGCGCCCGGCTCGCGGACCATCAGGCCCAGCGCGAAGTGGCTGGTGACCAGGTGCGCCTCGATGCCGGTGCGCAGCCGGGCGATGCCCATGTCCAGGGGGTGTTCCCACAGCAGCGGCGTGTGCCACTCGATCAGGTGCTCCCCGCCGAGGTCGTTGACCAGCACGCCGAGCCGCCCCTGCTCGGCCTCGATCCGCCGCACCAGGTCGCGCACCTGCTCCGGGTCGGTGTGGTCGACCGGCACCGCGATGCCGGTGCCGCCCGCCGCCGTGACCAGCTCGGCGGTCTCCTCGATGGTCTCCGGCCGGTCGTAGTCGGACCGCCGCTGCCGGGTGCTGCGCCCGGTGCCGTACACGGTGGCCCCGGCCGCGCCGAGTTCCACGGCGATCCCGCGTCCGGCCCCGCGCGTGGCGCCCGCCACCAGTGCCACGACGCCGTCCAGTGCTGCGCTCATCCTTCGTCTTCTCCCTGGTCGTTCGGTCGGAATGCCGACGATCGCAGCGATACCGGACAACCGCGGTCGGGAATTCGCGGCTCCGACCCCGCCCAGTGCCCGTTCGGGTGAAGCGTGCTCGGGGTACGGTGTCGGTGGGGTGATCACGTCACGACGTGTTCACCCGAGGGGAGGAAGACAAGGGGCTCGGCTCGCTGTTCCGCCGACGACGGTCCGGGGGCCGGTGCGGGTGCGCGGCAGGACACACCTGGTCGCGGGACCGGCGTGGCTGCTGGACTTGGGTCCGAGGACCTGCTTACCGTCCGCACCGAGCGCGGGACCGGTGATCGAACGGTCCTGCTGCCGCCGACGACCTCGGTGCCGGAGCGGCGGTGGTCCCCGCCGACGGGCGGCGCGGCAGTACCGGTGGTAGAAGCAACGAGCACAGAGCCACGATCAGGAAGGCGGATCCGATGACGCCCCCGCACAACTACCTCGCGGTGATCAAAGTCGTCGGCATCGGCGGCGGCGGCGTCAATGCCGTCAACCGCATGATCGAGGTCGGTCTCAAGGGCGTCGAGTTCATCGCGGTGAACACCGACGCCCAAGCCCTGCTGATGTCCGACGCCGACGTGAAGCTCGACATCGGTCGCGAACTCACCCGCGGTCTGGGCGCGGGTGCCGCTCCCGAGGTCGGCAGGCAGGCCGCCGAGGACCACAAGGAAGAAATAGAAGAGGTCCTCAAGGGCGCCGACATGGTCTTCGTGACCGCGGGCGAGGGCGGTGGCACCGGGACCGGTGGCGCACCGGTCGTCGCCTCGGTGGCGCGCAAGCTCGGGGCGCTCACCATCGGCGTGGTCACCCGGCCGTTCTCCTTCGAGGGCAAGCGCCGGGCGCAGCAGGCCGAGGAGGGCATCAAGGCGCTGCGCGACGAGTGCGACACGCTGATCGTCATCCCCAACGACCGGCTGCTGCAGCTCGGCGACATCGGGGTCAGCCTGATGGACGCGTTCCGCTCCGCGGACGAGGTGCTGCTCTCCGGTGTCCAGGGCATCACCGACCTGATCACCACCCCGGGTCTGATCAACCTCGACTTCGCCGACGTCAAGAGCGTCATGTCCGGGGCGGGCAGCGCCTTGATGGGCATCGGCTCGGCCCGCGGGGAGGGCAGAGCCGTGGAAGCCGCGCAGAAGGCGATCAACTCGCCGTTGCTGGAGGCCTCGATGGAAGGCGCCCACGGGGTGCTGCTGGCCATAGCGGGCGGTTCGGACCTCGGCCTGTTCGAGATCAACGAATCCGCCTCGCTGGTGCAGGAGTCGGCGCACCCCGAGGCGAACATCATCTTCGGCACGGTGATCGACGACTCGCTCGGCGACGAGGTGCGGGTGACGGTGATCGCCGCCGGGTTCGACTCGGGCGCGCCCACCCACAAGAAGCTGGAGCCGACCCGGGTCGGGGGCAGGTCCGAGGACGAACCGCCGACCGAGGTGCCGCCGCGCGAGGACCCGGAACCCGCCGCGCCGCAGCAGGTCGAGCGGGCCCCGGAGCCCGTCCAGCAGCCGCCGGCGCAGCAGCAACCGGCTCCGCAGCAGCCGGTCCAGCAACCGGCCGCCCAGCAGCCGCCCGCGCCGGCGCAGCCCGCCCAGCAGGAGGTGCCCGCCGAACCGCAGCGCCCGGCGCCGGTGCAGCGGGAGGACCAGCAGCCCGCCGAGCAGGACCAGCAGCGCACCGGGTTCCCCCAGCGCTCCGGGATGTTCGGCGGTGACGGCTCCACCACCGGCGGCGTGTCGGTGCCGACCCGGGCCGGGAGCGGCTACCCGACGCACACCGGCGCCTCCTCGGGCCGTTCCGGCTCGGTGCCGAACCGGCCGGTGCCGGTCTCCGACGACACCGACGACGACGTCGACATCCCGCCGTTCATGCGCCGCTGAGCACCGACCGCACCGGCCCCGGACCGCGGCGGCGGGTGCGCGAGAATCGGCACCGGGAACGTTCCGTTCCCGGTGTCGTTCCACGTGCGGCGCCGGTTCCCGCCGGGAACCGCCCGCCCCGGTCAGGCCAGGAGGCTGAGCAGCAGTGCGGATTCGTCGCGTGATCACCACGCGGGAGGGCGGCAGCTCCCGGCCGCCGTTCGACTCGTTCAACCTCGGCGGCCGGGTCGGCGACGACCCCGAGGCGCTGGCGGCCAACCACCGCAAGCTCGCCTCCGGCATCGGGCTGCCCGCGGACCGGCTGGTGTGGATGGAGCAGATCCACGGCCGCACCACGACGATCGTGGACGGACCGCAGGCCGAGCCGGTGGAGGCCACCGACGCGCTGGTGACCGCCGAACCGGACCTGGCGCTGGTCGCGCTGACCGCCGACTGCGTCCCGGTGCTGCTGGGCGACCCGGAGACCGGGGTCGTCGCGGCGGTGCACGCGGGCCGCGTCGGCGCCCGGGTCGGGGTCCTGGTCTCCGCGCTGGAGGGGATGCTGGAGGCCGGGGCGCGGCTGGGGGCGATCGAGGCGCTGCTGGGACCGGCGGCCTGCGGCGAGTGCTACGAGGTGCCCGCCGGGATGCAGGCCGACGTGGAGCGGCACCTGCCGGGTAGCGCCTGCAAGACCCGCCGGGGCACGCCGGGGCTGGACCTGCGGGCCGGGCTGTGGGAGCAGCTCGCCGCGGCCGGGGTCGGCAAGGTCGGCGTCGACCCGCGTTGCACGATGGAATCCCCGGAGCTGTTCAGCCACCGCCGCGACGAGGGCCGCACCGGCCGGTTCGCCGCCCTGGTCTGGGCCGAGCCGGAGGAGCGGTCGTGAACCGGCGCGAGGAGATCGCCGAGTCCCTCCGCGAGGTCGAGGAGCGGGTCGCGGCGGCCTGCCGGGCGGCGGGCCGGGACCGCTCCGAGGTGGAACTGCTGGCGGTGACCAAGACGTTCCCGGCGTCGGACGCGGCGCTGCTGGCGGACCTGGGGCTCACCGCGTTCGCGGAGAACCGGGAGCAGGAGGCGCGCGGCAAGGTCGGCGAGTTCGACGCGCTGCGCCCGGACGCCGGCGTGCGCTGGCACATGGTCGGCCAGCTCCAGCGGAACAAGGCGCGCTCGGTGGTCCGCTGGGCGGACGTGGTCGAGTCGGTGGACAGCGAGCGGCTGGTGGCGGCGCTGGGCAAGGCGACCTCGAACGCGCTGGCGGCGGGGGAGCGGTCCGCGCCGCTGGAGGTGCTGATCCAGGTCGGCCTCGGCGACTCGCCCGGGCGCGGTGGTTGCCCGCCGGAGCAGGTTCAGTCACTCGCAGAGGTGATCAGTCGCACGAGTGATCTTCGACTGCGGGGAGTGATGGCCGTGGCCCCATTGGGCGGTGACCCGGTTGTGTCCTTCGATACACTTTCGGCGATCTCCGAGCGTCTCCGCCGGGATCACCCGGAAGCTGGCGACGTGTCCGCCGGGATGAGCGGTGACCTGGAAAGTGCCGTGGCCCACGGCTCGACGCGCGTGCGTGTCGGAACCGCGCTGCTCGGCGGGCGCCGGTTAATCTCGCCGTAGCCGCATCAGGGGGTCGAAGGTCGTCCGCCTTGTGCTCGGTGCGAAGGAGTCGCAGAGGAAGGGCATGCCGATGAGCGCTTTGCACAAGTTGAAGGCCTACTTCGGCATGGTCCCGGCCGACGAGGTGGACGAGTACGACGACGACGTCTACCGCGACCAGGAGACCTTCGACACCGCCGCCCGCAGGCGGCCCGGCGGTGCGCGTGGAAGCTACCAGCCCGAGGCCGACGGCGAGCCGGAGGGCTACGTCGAGGACTACCGCGAACCGCCGCGTTCGCGCAGGCCGTGGGCTTCGGAGACCTCGACGCGGGGGACGCTGTCCGGGGACCAGTCGCGGGAGTCGGTCTCCCGGCTGCGGGCGGTCACCGACACCGGCACGCAGTTCAACTTGAGCAAGATCACAACCCTGCACCCGCGCAGCTTCAGCGAGGCCAGGACGATCGGGGAGCAGTACCGCGACGGCACCCCGGTCATCATGAACCTGACCGAGATGGACGAGTCCGACGCCAAGCGGCTGGTGGATTTCGCCGCCGGGCTGGCCTTCGGCCTGCGCGGATCCATCGAGAAGGTCACCAACCGCGTGTTCTTGCTCTCACCGCCCAACGTGGACGTCGCGGCCGAGGACAAGCGGCGGCTCGCCGAGGGCGTCTTTTTCAACTACGGGTGAGTGGTGGCAGAGTTGAGGCGTGTACCCGCTGCAGATCGTCCTGTTCTACGTTCTGTTCTTCTTCTGGTTGCTGCTCACGGCACGTATCGTGGTGGAGCTCGTAAGGGTGTTCGCCCGCGATTGGCGGCCTGTTGGGGGGGTTGCAATCGCGTTGGAGAGCATCTACACAGTGACCGATCCGCCGGTCCGGCTGTTGCGTCGGGTGATGCCGACGGTCCGGATCGGCGGTGTGGGACTGGACCTATCGATTATGGTGCTGCTGCTGGTCGTGTTCATACTGATGCGACTGGTCCAACCCGGGTGACGGGGAACCCGGGACCCGCAGCCGAGGAGTGCGTGAGGTGATCTTGTGGGCTTGACCCCCGCCGACGTGCATAACGTCGCGTTCAGCAAACCTCCGATCGGTAAGCGGGGCTACAACGAGGACGAGGTGGACGCGTTCCTCGATCTCGTTGAAGCCGAGCTTGCCCGGCTGGTGGAGGAGAACAACGACCTGCGGAGCCAGGTGGAGCAGCTCGAGACCCAGCTCCAGTCCGCCCAGGTCGACCTGGAGGACGCCCGCAGCCAGGCGGCGTCGGTCTCCCCCGCCCCCGCCGCCCAGGAGGAACCGCGCCGACTGACCCCGGTGCCGGCGCCACCGAACCCGGCCGAGCAGACCTCGCCCGGCGGTGACCACCACGTCCAGGCCGCGAAGGTGCTCGGCTTGGCGCAGGAGATGGCCGACCGGCTCACCGGCGAGGCCAAGGCCGAGGCCGACGGCATGCTCTCCGACGCCCGGACCAAGTCCGAGCAGCTCCTGTCGGAGGCCCGGTCCAAGTCCGACAGCATGGTGAACGAGGCGCGCACCCGCGCCGAGACGCTCATCAACGACGCCCGGACCCGATCCGAGACGCTGGAGCGGCAGTCCCGCGACAAGGCGGCCAGCCTGGAACGCGATGCGCAGCGCAAGCACGCCGAGGTGATGGGCAACATCACCCAGGAGAAGAACGCGCTGGAGAAGAAGATCGAGACGCTGCGGACGTTCGAGCGCGAATACCGCACCCGCTTGCAGACCTACCTCGAATCGCAGCTCCGCGAACTGCAGGACCGCGGCTCGGCCGCGCCCGCCGACAGCAGCGGCGGCGGCAGGTCGTCGGGCCAGCAGACCAGCTACAGCTTCGGCGCCAGAGCGGCCGAAGCGGGCTGAGGACGCGCGACGAGGATGACCACCACGGCGGTGGCGGGCTGCGGTCCGCCACCGCTGGAGTGCGTCTCGGGGCCGTTGCCCGCTAGGTGGTCCCCGCCGCGCCGGACGGCGAGGAGCGTGACGTTGCCGTGCTGCTGATCGTGCTGCTGCTGGTGGTGGCCGCGGCGGGGGTGCTGGCCGCGGCGGTCGGCACCGGGCACCCGCAGTGGGCCTGGTACTCGGTCCTGCTGAGCGCGCTCGCGGTGCTGCTGCTGGTGCTCGACCGGGTCCGCCGCCGGCGCGCCGCCGCGCCGGGACGATCGGTCGGCTCCGGTCCGGAGCCCGAGTTCGCCGACGCGCCGGAGGTCCCGGAGCCGGAGGTGGGGCGCGGTGGCGAGCCCGCCGCCGACGCCGAGGTGCTGGTGGTCGACGAGCACCCGCGCTACCACCTGACCGGCTGCGACTGGATCGCCGGGCAGGAGACCATCCCGCTGCCGCTGGCCGAGGCCCGCGAGCTCGGCTTCACCCCGTGCGGGGTGTGCGCCCCGGACTCGACGCTGGCCGCGCGGCCGGCGGGCAACCGCTGAACCCCGTCGCCGCGGCTCGCCGCGAATCGCTATCCTGGTCGGCACAGGCGATGATCCGGCCATCACCGGGGAGCTTCCGGAAGAAGGGGTCGCCGCGGCGGCCTTGGTAGAACCGGACGGGTCCGGCCCGTGACAGCCGACGAGGAGCGGTCGTGCGCACCGGACGGCGGGTGCACGGCAAGCGGGGTGGTACCGCGGCCGCGTGCGAGGCACGCCGGGTCGTCCCCGGGCCGCCGAGGTCGGGCGGGATCGACGACACACCGCGAGGAGCGCATCCGCGATGGCTTACCCGAAGGTTCAGTTCAGCGGCGCCGGTGAACCGGAGCCGGGCCGGTCGGCGGGGGTGCCCGCGCAACCGTCCTTCCCGGACGTCGAGCGCGCGGTGCTGGACTTCTGGGCGGCCGACGGCACGTTCCGCGAGTCGGTGCGGGCCCGCGAGGCCGGTGCCCACGGCGCCAACGAGTTCGTGTTCTACGACGGCCCGCCGTTCGCCAACGGCCTGCCGCACTACGGCCACCTGCTGACCGGCTACGTCAAGGACGCCGTGCCGCGCTACCAGACGATGCGCGGCAAGCGGGTCGAGCGCCGGTTCGGCTGGGACTGCCACGGGCTGCCCGCCGAGGTGGAGGCGGAGAAGCAGCTCGGCATCACCTCGAAGTCCGAGATCGAGTCGATGGGCGTCGCCGAGTTCAACGAGGTGTGCCGGACCTCGGTGCTGCGCTACACCGCCGAGTGGGAGGACTACGTCACCCGGCAGGCGCGCTGGGTGGACTTCGACAACGACTACAAGACGCTCGACCTGGACTACATGGAAAGCGTCATGTGGGCCTTCAAGACCCTGTGGGACAAGGGCCTGGTCTACGAGGGCTTCCGGGTGCTCTGGTACTGCTGGCGCTGCGAGACGCCGCTGTCCAACACCGAGACGCGGATGGACGACGTCTACCGGCAGCGCCAGGACCCGGCGGTGACCGTCGGGCTGCGGCTGGTGGCGCCGGGCGAGGTCTACGACCGGGCGCTGGCCCTGGTGTGGACCACGACCCCGTGGACGCTGCCGTCGAACCTGGCCGCCGCGGTGCACCCCGAGGTCGACTACGTGCTGGTCGAGCCCGCGGGCGGCGACGAGCGCTACGTGCTGGCCGAGGCCCGGCTGGGCGCCTACGCCCGGGAGCTGGGCGAGGACGCCGCCGAGCACGTGGTGGCCCGCTTCACCGGCGCCGACCTGCTCGGCACCGGGTACGCGCCGCCGTTCGACTTCTTCACCGGCCGCGAGGGCGCCCACCGGGTGCTGGCCGCCGACTACGTCACCACCGAGGACGGCACCGGGATCGTGCACATCGCCCCGGCCTTCGGCGAGGAGGACAAGGCCGTCACCGACGCGGCGGGCATCGAGCCGGTCGTCCCGGTCGACGCGCACGGCCGGTTCACCGCCGAGGTCGCGCCGTACGAGGGCTTGCAGGTCTTCGAGGCGAACAAGGCGATCGCCCGCGACCTCAAGGACGCCGGGTTGCTGCTGCGGCACGAGACCTACGACCACCCGTACCCGCACTGCTGGCGCTGCGACAACGCGCTGATCCAGCGCGCGGTGTCGTCCTGGTTCGTGGCGGTCAGCCGGTTCCGGGACCGGATGTTTGAGCTGAACCAGCAGATCGGCTGGGTGCCCGAGCACATCCGGGACGGCCAGTTCGGCAAGTGGCTGGACAACGCCCGCGACTGGAACATCTCCCGCAACCGGTACTGGGGTTCGCCGATCCCGGTGTGGGTCTCCGACGACCCGGCCCACCCGCGCACCGACGTCTACGGTTCGCTCGACGAGCTGGAGCGCGACTTCGGGGTGCGCCCGACCGACCTGCACCGACCGGGGATCGACGAGCTGACCCGGCCGAACCCGGACGACCCGACGGGGCGGTCGACCATGCGCCGGGTGCCGGAGGTGCTGGACTGCTGGTTCGAGTCCGGCTCGATGCCCTTCGCCCAGGTCCACTACCCGTTCGAGAACGCGGACTGGTTCGAGCACCACTACCCGGGCGACTTCATCGTCGAGTACAACGGCCAGACCCGCGGCTGGTTCTACACGCTGCACGTGCTGGCCACCGCGCTGTTCGACCGGCCCGCGTTCGCCAACGTGGTGGCGCACGGCATCGTGCTCGGCCACGACGGGCTCAAGATGTCCAAGTCCAAGCGCAACTACCCGGACGTCAACGAGGTCTTCGACCGCGACGGCTCGGACGCGATGCGCTGGTTCCTGATGTCCAGCCCGATCCTGCGCGGCGGCGACCTGGTGGTCACCGAGCGCGGCATCCGGGACGCGGTGCGGCAGGCGGTGCTGCCGCTGTGGAACTCGTGGTACTTCCTGGCGCTCTACGCCAACGCCGAGGGCGCGGAGGGCCGGACGCGGGTGGGCAGCGAGCACGTGCTGGACCGCTACGCGCTGGCCAAGACCCACGAGATGGTCGGCGACGTGCAGGCCGCGATGGACGCCTTCGACCTCGCCGGGGCCTGCGCCACCGTGCGGGAGTTCCTGGAGGTGCTGACCAACTGGTACGTGCGCCGGTCCCGCGACCGGTTCTGGGCCGGTGACCGGGACGCCATCGACACCCTGCACACCGTCCTGGAGGTGACCTGCCGGGTGGTGGCGCCGCTGCTGCCGCTGACCGCCGAGGCGGTGTGGCGCGGGCTGACCGGGCAGCGGTCGGTGCACCTGGCGGACTGGCCGCTGGTCGACGAGCTGCCCGCCGACCCGGCGCTGGTGGCCGCGATGGACCGGGTGCGCGAGGTGTGCTCGGCGGCGCTGGCCCTGCGCAAGGCCAACAAGCTGCGGGTGCGGTTGCCGCTGGCCTCGCTGGTGGTGGCCACCCCGGACGCCGGGTCGCTGCGGCCGTTCGCCGACCTCATCCGCGACGAGGTCAACGTGAAGTCGCTGGAGCTGACCACCGAGGTCGCCGAGCACGGGCACTTCGAGGTCGCCGTCAACGCGCGGGCCGCCGGGCCCCGGCTGGGCCGCGACGTGCAGCAGGTGATCAAGGCGGTCAAGGCGGGCGACTGGCACCGCACCCCGGAAGGTGCCGTGGTGGCGGCGGGCATCGAGCTGGCCGAGGGCGAGTTCTCCGAGCGGCTGGTGTCCACCGACCCCGGTGCGGCCTCCGCGCTGCCCGGTGGCCGCGGCCTGGTGTCGCTGGAGACCGAGGTGACCCCGGAGCTGGCGGCCGAGGGGCTGGCCCGCGACGTGGTGCGGGTGATCCAGCAGGCCCGCCGGGACGCCGGGTTCGAGGTCTCCGACCGGATCACCGCCGAGCTCGCGGCATCGGAGGACGTGCTGGCCGCGGTGGCGGCGCACCGCGACTTCATCGCGGCCGAGACGCTGGCCGACGCGGTGGACCCCGGCCCGGCCGAGGGCGGCTTCGCCGGCACCGTCGGCGAGGGGATCGACATCACCGCCCAGGTGCGCCGCAAGGCGTGACGCCGAGGTGAGGGGCACCCTTGCCCGAGTAACTTGGGCAAGGGTGCCCCTCACCCACGTCTCGAACGGGTGAGCAGAGCGAGGGGTGGCGGCGGCGCCTGGGTACCCGAGTCGTCGCGGGAGTCGCCGCAGCCACCGGAACCGCCGAGGAGGAGCCATGCCGCTGGACGTCGAGGTGCCGCGCACGGAACTGGCCCGCGAGGCCACCGAGCTGGTGCGGGACACCACGAGCGAGTTGATCTACCACCACTCCCGGCGGGTCTACTTCTTCGGCGCCCTCCAGGGGCGCGCCCGGGGGCTGAGCTGGGACCCGGAGCTGCTCTACCTCGGCGCCCTGTTCCACGACGTCGGCCTCGGCGCGGAGTTCCACACCAGCGGACGCCGCTTCGAGGTGGACAGCGCCGACGAGGCCCGCCGCTTCCTGCGCGCCCGCGGTGTCCCGGACGACGGCGTCCGGCGGGTGTGGACCGCGATCGCCCTGCACACCACCCCGGGCATCCCGGAGCACATGGAGCCGGAGGTGGCGCTGGTCACGGCCGGGGTGGAGTACGACGTGCTGGGGCTGGGCTTCGACGCCATCACCGCCGAGGACCGCGCCGAGGTCGTCGCGCAGCACCCGAGGCCGGACTTCAAGAACCGCATCCTGGAGGCCTTCCGGCAGGGCGTCGAACCCAAGCCGGAGACCACCTTCGGCAACGTCAAGGCCGACGTGCTGGCGCACTGCACGCCCGGCTTCGAGCGCGGCGACTTCGTCCGCACCATCCGCGAGTCGCCCTGGCCGGAGTGACCACCGGCGACCGCCCGGAGCACGTCGGGGACAATGGCGGCGTGAGCACCGAGCCGACGCCCGCCGAGCAGCCTCCCGGACCGACCGGGTCGCCCCGCCCGTGGAAGCTGCCCGTCCTGCTGTTCGGGGTGGCCGCCGCCGTGCTGCTGCTCGACATCGCGACCAAGGTCGCCGCCGTGGCCTTCCTCGAGGGCGAGGTACCGGTCGAGCTGCTCGGCGGGCTGGTCTACCTCGACGTGCTGCGCAACCCGGGTGCGGCCTTCTCGCTGGGCACCGACTTCACCTGGCTGCTGTCGCTGCTGGCGATCGCCGTGGTGCTGGGCATCTGCTGGCTGGCGCTGAAGGTCCGCTCGACCGGCTGGGCGATCGGCCTCGGACTGGTGCTGGCCGGGGCCGCCGGGAACCTGGTGGACCGGATCTTCCGCGCCCCCGGACCGCTGCGCGGGCACGTGGTGGACATGATCTCGGTGCTGGAGCCGGGCGGGGCGTTCTTCCCGGTGTTCAACGTCGCGGACTCCGCGATCTGCTGCGGCGGCGCCCTGGTGGTGCTGCTGACGCTGCTCGGCCGGGACTACGACGGCACCGTGCACCGCAAGGGCGGGAAGGCGGAGGCCGCCTCGTGACCGAGCTGCGCACCCTGCCGGTGCCCGAGGGGCTGGACGGACTGCGGGTCGACTCCGGGCTGGCCAAGCTGCTCGGCCTGTCCCGCAGCGTGGTCGCCGGGCTCGCCGAATCCGGCGACGTGCTGGTCGACGGCGCGCCGGCGGGCAAGTCGGACCGGCTCATCGCCGGGGCCTGGCTGGAGGTCTCGCTGCCCTCGGCGGACCGCACGATCGAGGTCGTCCCGGTGCCGGTCGAGGGCCTCGGCGTGCTGCACGAGGACGACGACATCGTGGTGGTGGACAAGCCGATCGGGGTCGCGGTGCACCCGAGCCCCGGTTGGGAGGGCCCGACCGTGCTCGGCGGGCTGGCCGCCGCGGGCGTGCGCACCGCGTCCTCCGGGCCCGCCGAACGGCAGGGCGTCGTGCACCGCCTCGACGCCGGGACCACCGGCGTGATGGTCGTCGCCAAGAGCGAGTTCGCCTACACGGCGCTCAAGCGGGCGTTCAAGGAGCGCACCGTCGACAAGCGCTACCACGCCGTCGTGCAGGGCCACCCGGACCCGAGCCGGGGCACCATCGACGCGCCGATCGACCGGCACCCCCGGCACGACTACAAGTTCGCGGTGGTCACCGGCGGCAAGGCCAGCATCACGCACTACGAGACCGTCGAGGCGTTCCGCGCCGCCTCGCTGGTGGACGTGAAGCTGGAAACCGGCCGCACCCACCAGATCCGGGTGCACTTCTCGGCGGTGCGCCACCCCTGCGCGGGCGACCTCACCTACGGCGCCGACCCGGTGCTGGCCCGCAAGCTCGGGCTGACCAGGCAGTGGCTGCACGCGCGCAGCCTGTCCTTCGAGCACCCCGGGGACGGCCGGTGGGTCACCTTCGAGAGCCCGTACCCGGCCGACCTGCAACACGCGCTGGACGTGCTCCGGGACCAGGACCGCTGACCCGCGGCACCGGGTAGCGTGGTGGTCCGCCAGATCATCCGCAGGAGGCCCCGATGACACCGGAGTCGCGTTCGCCCGACGACGTCCCGACCCCGCCCACCGGACTGCCGGTCGTCGACGAGGACGGTCGCAGCCTCGCCGACCTGATCCGCGCGGAGGACATCGGTTCCGCCGCGCCCGCGGTCTTCGGCGAGCCCGCCGCCGGCGGCGCCGACGCCCCGGCGGGGGACTGGCCCGAGCTGGAGTACCGCAGCAAGGAGCAGCCCGCGCGCCGGGGCCCGCTCGACTGGATCCGCCGCCGGGACCGCTGAGCGGCCCCGCCGCTCCCGCACCGGTGGCTACAGGTCCGTGATGTCCCAGAGCAGGGTCCGCTGCTCGTCGCCCGGCCTGGGCGACCAGCGCACCGCGGTCAGCTCGGTGGCGTCCGGCAGCACGTAGACGGTGTGGCCGCCCGCGGTTTCCCCGGCGGGACGCCGATCCGGTGCGGCGGCCGGGAGGACAGCGACACCGAGGCCTTGCCCACCGCCGATCCGTCGGTGGCGACCAGCTCCAGGTGCAGGTCCGGCAGCGAGTTGAACGGCGTGGCGCCCCGGTTGGTCAGCTCGGTGTGCACCACGACGGCGCGCTCGCCGTCCTGCAGCTCGTACCCGGCGGCGGTGAACAGGAAGTCGGCCGGGTCCACCACCTCGACGAGCTGGATGGTGATCCGCTCGCCTTCCAGGCCCTCGACGTCGAGCTTGCTGCCGACCTTGCCGGTGCGCACCGGCTGCGGGCGGGCGGGGCGCGGCGGCTCACCCCGCGCCCACGCGGCCGAACCGGGCGGGCCCCACACGTTCACCGGGTCCGGCGGGCCGGGCGGCTGGCCGAACGACGGCGGCGTCGGGGTGAAGCGCTGCGGCCCGCTGGTGCCGGGCCCGGGGTGGGCGCCGCTGTACCCACCGCTGGGCGGCTGCGGGTACGGACCGCTCGGCGGTTGTCCGGGACCGCCGGGCGCCGGGTACGAGCCGCTGGGGGTCGGGTAGGAGCCGCTGGGCGGCTGCACCGGGTACGCTCCGCTGGCGAGGTTCTGGGCGTTCCACGCCTGGGCGGCGGCGACGGCCTTGCGGATGCCCTGCTGATCGCATTCCACGCCGACCAGCAGCGGCAACCCGGTGGTCGAGAGCACGGCCAAGCGCGCGGCGACGTCCCGCACGTCCATGCCGAGCCGACCGGCGATCTCGGGCACCGACGCACGGCCCATCTCGGCGACGACGGAGAGCAGACGTACGTCCACGGGATCTGGGCCAGCCACGTCGATCCACGCTACCCCCTCCACCGATCGTGGACAGCGGGGGCGCCGGGTTTTTCCGGGTCGCGGCGCGCCTGGGCCGTTTCGAGAGCCCCGGGCGCGGGAGCGTGAACCTGGCCGCTCCCCCGAGAACCCGCGCAGGAAGGCGCTGTCCAGCGACTTCGTCTCCACGGAGAACGGCCTGCAAGGCGAGCTCAAGGGGGAAGCGGGCTGCTTCGAAGGCGTCTGACGCAGCCACCCGTTCGGGAACGAGGTGAGGGGCACCCTTGTCCCGGTATGGGGTCCTTTCAGAATGCGGCGGAGCCGCATGCGGTGAGGCACGCAACCGGCACCGCGGCGGGTTCTCAGCGGTCTTCTCGCGAGGACAGCGCCGACGCCGTGTACGTCGTGGGTACATCAGGAGGCGATCGGCGCAGCGAGGGGACCGCTGAGGTTCCGCCACCCGCACCGCCACGCAGATCATTCTGAAAGCGGTCCTATGTTGGGCAAGGGTGCCCCTCACCCAGGTCTCGTCCGGGTGGGGCGGGGTGTGCGCCGGGATGGGTGACAGCGTTCGGTTATAGGAGTTAACTGGTTCTGGACATGCTTCCCGAACCGGAGGACTCCGATGACCGCCACCGATCCGCGCCCGCCGGACCCGCTCGTCCCCGAACCGGAGGTCGACGCCGACTTCGTCCAGCACCTGCACGAGCGCTACGCCGAGATCCGGGAGCGGACCCCGGTGCAGCGGATGATGACCCGGGGCGGACTGCCCATCTGGTCGATCACCCGCTACAGCGACGTCCGCGCCGCGCTGGCCGACCCCAGCCTGAGCAAGGACGTGGCCGGAGCCGACCGGGTGATCCGGGCCAAGCTGCCGGTCCAGGACGACGACGGCGGGCACCCGTTCACCGATTCGCTGGCCGCCCACATGCTCAACATGGACCCGCCGGATCACACCCGGGTCCGCAAGCTCGTGGTCAAGGCGTTCACGCCCCGCCGGGTCGAGGCGCTGCGACCGCGGATCGAGGAGCTCACCGCCGAGCTGCTCGACGCGATGGCCGGTGAGTCCACGGTGGACCTGCTGGACGCCTACGCGTTCCCGCTGCCGATCCGGGTCATCTGCGAGCTGCTGGGCATCGACGAATCCCGCCGCGACGACTTCCGGGCGTGGACCAACGCGCTGCTCGACGACACCGACCACGAGGCCACGATGGCGGCCGCCAACGCGATGAGCGCGTACCTGGTGGACCTCATCGAGCGCAAGCGCGCCGAGCCGGGCGAGGACCTGCTGAGCGGTCTCATCGAGGCCACCGACGAAGGCGACCGGCTCACCCGCGACGAGCTGATCTCGATGGTGTTCCTGCTGCTGATCGCCGGGCACGAGACCACCGTCAACCTGATCGGCAACGCGGTGCTCGCGCTGCTGCACCACCCCGACCAGTGGGCCGCGCTGCGCGCCGATCCCGAGCTGGCGGCGGCCGCGGTGGAGGAGGCGCTGCGGTTCGACGCGCCGGTCATGCACGGCACCCTGCGGCACACCACCCGGCCGGTCAGCTACGGCGGGGTGGAGATCCCGGCCGGGGAGGCGGTCTGGGTCGGGCTCAGCTCCGCCAACCGCGATCCGGAGCGCTACCCGGAGCCCGACCGCTTCGACCTCGGCCGCGACGCCCAGGGCCACCTCGCCTTCGGCCACGGCATCCACTTCTGCCTCGGCGCCCAGCTCGCCCGGCTGGAGGGCCGGATCGCGCTGCGGCGGCTGGTCGAGCGCTTCCCCGACCTGCGCGCCGCCGAACCGCTGGACGAGCTGGGCTTCCGGTTCAGCACGCTGATCCACGGGCTCCGCCGGTTCCCGGTGCACCTGGGCTGAGCCCGCGCGGTCGGCGACCGGTGGGCCGCCGACCGCGCTTCTCAGTCGCGCACGGCGATGGTGTACGGCCCGACGTCGGCCACCTCGAACTCCGGCGACTGGAACAGCGCGCGGTCGAAGCGCACCTCGTAGTCCCGGACGTTGGGCAGTTGCGGGAACGCGTCGGCCTTGAGCTCCATGCCCAGGCCCGTCGGCGGCTGCCCGGAGTCCGCCGAGGTCGCACCGCCGAGCGAGTGCGGGCTGTCCGGGTTGCGCAGCACGAACACGGTCGGCGCGGGGTACTCGCTGCGCTCCAGCATCCGGACCAGCTCGGCGCTGTCCCGCGCCCGGCTCCACCGGTGGATCTCGGCGGCGCGGCCCTCGTAGTCGGCCAGCGGGTTCGCGTAGTGCGGCGTCTCCTGCTGGAAGCCCCAGTACGGCCGGAACGACATCAGCTTGTAGTTCGTGCTGAGCACGACGTTGCGCTGCGGCGGGCGGTCGCTGAGCCGGTCGATCGCGCGGTTCACGTCGTCGGTCCACGACCCGGCCTCCTCCGGGTCGCGGTGGCCCTTGGCGTTGACCCCGGTGGGGTAGTAGTCGGTGTAGGCGGTCTGCACCGAGGGTTCCAGCGCGTCGCCGATGGCGTGCTGGGTGATCGAGACGGCACCGCCCAACCCCAGCGCGAAGGCCACCGCGCTGATCCGCACCGCGTACCGCCCGGACAGCCGGTGCCGCAGGAACCCGATCAGCTCCAGCAGCCCGAACACCCCGGCGGCGGCCAGCACCACGTCGAGGACCACGGTGAGCCGGAAGGCCAGCAGCGTCGTCTTGGCGATCAGCGCCAGCGTGGACAGCGCGAACCAGCAGTAGACCGCGATCACGATGGTCAGCATCGCGGCGGCGATCTCGTTGCGGCTGCAGCGCAGCAGCAGCCACACCACGCCGATCAGGCACAGCAGCCCGAACGCGGTCGCCTCGGTCATCGGCAGCGGCAGGAAGGCGCCGTTGGCGGGCAGGTAGTGCTGCGCTGCGCTGCGCGGGTTGTCCAGCAGGAAGCTGGTGGACAGCAGGTAGGGCAGCCACACCAGCAGCGCGATCACCAGGCTCACCAGCCCGATCGGCAGCAGCCGCAGGAACAGCGCCCGCACCGTCGGCCAGAGCGCGTCGCCCCGGCGCACCCGGAACACGCCGATGAGCACCGCCATGGTGACGACCATCAGCACGGTGAAGCCGAAGTGCAGCGTGTAGGTCACCGCGGCGAAGCCGACGAAGGCGCCGATGAACACCAGCGTGCCGCGCGGTGCCGGATCGCGGCGGCGCAGCACGTGCCAGGTCAGCACGGCCAGCGGGGGCAGCCACGCCGCCGACGGCCACGCGTAGGGCTCCTCGATGCCGTGCAGCATCCCGGCCAGCGCGGTGACCAGCGCGGCCAGCAGCGCCAAGCGGCGCCGGACCACCAGGCTCCACAGCGTGTAGGCCACCACCGCGGTCACCGCCACCCAGCACAGCGCGTAGGGCTTGTAGGCGGCCCAGCCCTCCCAGCCGAGCAGGTTCGCGAACCGCCCGCCGAGCCAGAACCAGCCTGCCGGGTAGTACGGCGCGACCTCGGGGTAGTTCATGTCGGCCAGGCCCGCGGTGCTGGCCATCCGGGTCATGTACTGCAACCGGAAGCCGTTGTCCACCGAGGACCCGCCGAAGTAGTACCGGGTGCCCTGCAACGGGATCGCCAGCGCCAGCGTGGTGAACGCGCTCAGCGCCACCCAGGTGCCGCCGGTGCGCAGCCAGCGCGGCGAGCGGTGGTGCCCGAACACCACGAGGCCGAACAGCAGCACCAGCACCAGCGCGCTGCCCACCGCGGCCAGCGCTTCCGGCGCGAAGCTGGGTTCGCTGATCCCCAAGCGCGCCACCAGGAACTGGAGGCCGAGGCAGACCACGGTCGCCACGATCGACCCGAGCAGGATCTCCAGCACCGCGCCGCGCAGCGGCAGCCGCACGGCGGAGTCCTGCCGCGGCTCGTCGATCGGGCTCGGTCCGGTCAAGAGGGAGCTCGGCAGGGTTCCCGCCACAGTAAAGATCCTTCGGCCGCAGGCGGACAGGGAGGCTCGGCGAGCCTAGTTGATGTGCGCCGCCTCACCTGCTGTCGGGGGAGGTCGCGGCGGTGGCGCCGGACGCTAGTCTGGGTGGATGCGCCCGGCGCCGGACGCGTCCGCGGCCTCGCGCGGCGGGATGCCGGTCGCGAGCGGCTGCCTGCGGGAAGCGGGCGGCGCGGTTGCCGAGACGGGCGCTTGAGGAGCGTGCGAGATGACCGAATCCGCCGGACACGGCGCTGCGGTTCCGGCCGGTCCCCACGAGGAACCGTTCGAGGGCCCGTGGCTGCTCGAACCGGTGCCGAAGGTCGTGGTCAAGGCCGACCTGCTGCCCGCGGTGAGCACGGCGTCGCTCATCGCGCTGCTCGGCATCCCGCTGGGCTGGCTCTGGTCCCTGCTGGCACCCGCGCAGGCCGGCGTGCTGCTGGCGGACGGGACGCTGGCGTCGATGCCGCTGGCGAGCTACCACGCGTTCGACGCGCTCGCGCTGTTCCTGCTGCTCGGCTTCACCGCCGGCGTGCTGGTGGCGGCGGTGCTGTGGATGTCCCGGCGGCGCCGGGGGCCGGTGCTGCTGCTCGCGGGCGTGGTCGGCGCCGCGCTGTCCGGCTGGCTGGCGATGACGCTGGGCGCCTCGTTCGCCGCCGCCGCGCACCCGGTACCGCCCACCGCCGCACCGGGCGACCTGATCCAGGAGGCGCCCGCGATCGGCACGGCCTGGGCGCTGCTCGCCCAGCCGTTCGGCCTGACCCTCGGCTACGGGCTCTGCGCGTCCTGGAACGGGCTGGACGACCTCGGGCGGCGCGGCGCCTGAGCTGCCTAGTTGACGCTGGCGTGCTGGGCGAACTCGGCCAGCGGGGCGGGCACGGCGCGCAGCTCGCGGAGGAACTCCGACTCGCGCAGCAGCAGCCTGCGAGCCATCCGCAGCCGCTCCAGCGGGTCGGTCTGGGCGAGCAGCTCCTGGCGGTCCTCGACGGTGAGCACGCAGTCGTCGGCCAAGGCGTAGGCGAGCTCTTCGACCTCGGCGCCCTCGTCGAGCCGGGGTGTGCTGCCCCCGCGCAGGCCGGTGGCGTGGTAGCGCTGGTGCGCGGCGCTGGCCGACATGGTCAGCCGCTCGCGCAGCGACTCCGAATCGCGCTCCGGCGGGGTGTCGGGCAGCCACTCGACCCGGGCCATCAGGTACGGCGCCGCGTGGTGGTCGATCTGGAGCAGCCGGAAGCGGTGCTCGCCGGTGCTGTTGATGTCGAAGCGGCCCTCGGGGAGCTGCTGCACCTGGTCGAGGTGCGCGCTGCAGCCCACGTCGTGCAGCGAGTCGACGTTGTCGGCGCCGACCTCCCAGCCCTGCCGGATGGCGACCACGCCGAAGCGGCGGTCCGGCACCACGTCGTTGATCAGGTCCGAGACGAGCTGGCGGTAGCGCGCCTCGAACACGTGCAGCGGGAGCCGGCCGCCGGGCAGCAGGACGGTCCCGAGCGGGAACAGCGGCAGCGTGTCGGTCACCGATCCAACGTACTCGGACAAAGTCCGAAGTAGCCAACCGTGTGCTGATCGGGTGTGGTGGTCCTGGTGCGTGGCGGTGCGGGTGGCGGAACCTCAGCGGCCTTCTCGTCGGGAGAACCAGCACCACCGTCAGGCAAGCGGCAAAGCCGCTTCCGCTTTGCCCCACCCTCGCAACTGGCACCGCCGCGGGTTCTCAGCGGTCTTCTCGCGAGGACAGCGCCGACGCCGTGTACGTCGTTGGTACATCAGGAGGCGATCGGCGCAGCGAGGGGACCGCTGAGGTTCCGCCACCGGCACCGCCCCGCAGCACGGTGTCGATGGGCTCGGGCTCAGGTCGGGGGGCGTAGTACTGCGAAGGGGTCGGTGACCTGCAGGTCGCGGCTGGTGAAGGCGAACAGCGCCGGGGGGCGCCCGCCTGCTGGTCCGGCGGCGACCGTGCGCCCGGTGGCCCGCAGCACGCCGCGCCGGGACAGCACGCGCTGGAGGTTGGTCGCCGCGATCTGGTAGCCGAGCGCGGCCGAGTAGATACGGCGCAGCTCGGAGACGGTGAACTCGGCCGGGGCCAGGGCGAACCCGATGTTGGTGTAGGAGAGCTTGGCCCGCAGCCGGTCGCGGGCCGCGGGCACGATCCGGGCGTGGTCGAAGGCGGTCGGCGGCAGGTCGTCGGCCGGGTGCCAGCTCGTGTCGGCGGGCACCGCGGGGTCGAGGTCGGAGGGCACCAGGCCGAGGAACGCGGTGGCCACCACCCGGTGACCGGGCACCCGGTCCGGGGCGCTGAACACCGCGAGCTGCTCGACGTGGGACAGCGTGTGCACGTCGACCTTCTCGGCGAGCTGCCTGCGGATCGAGGTCTCCACGTCCTCGTCGGCGCGGAGCCGCCCGCCGGGCAGCGACCACCGGCCCTGGTGCGGCTGCCTCGCCCGCTGCCACAGCAGCACGCGCAGCCGTCCGTCGCGCACCTGGAGCACCGCGGCGAGGACTTCGTGACCGGCATCGCCCTTGTCCCGCGCGGTCCCGGTGTTAGGATGTGGCACGTTTTCGATTCTAAGGCGAAAACCCCGATGGGGCGAAATCGGGGAGGGAGTGCGGCGCCCGCCGCGCGGTCGTTCGGCGGGTACCGGCGAGGAGGAACGAGATGGTCGCTGCTGCAACGTGGGAGCGGACCGATTCCGGCTACACCGGCGTGGTGCCGGACGCGGCCTGGGCGGAGGAGGTGCGGCGCCTGGCCGAGGAGCGCGACGCCGTGCTGCTGGCGCACAACTACCAGCTCCCGGAGATCCAGGACGTCGCCGACCACACCGGCGATTCGTTGGCGCTGAGCCGGATCGCGGCGAACAGCCCGGCGAGCACGATCGTGTTCTGCGGCGTGCACTTCATGGCCGAGACGGCGAAGATCCTCAGCCCCGGCAAGACGGTCCTCATCCCGGACGCGCGGGCGGGGTGCTCGCTGGCCGACTCGATCACCGCCGAGCAGCTCCGCGCCTGGAAGGCCGAGCACCCCGGCGCCGTGGTGGTCTCGTACGTCAACACCACGGCCGAGGTGAAGGCCGAGACCGACATCTGCTGCACCTCGTCCAACGCCGTCGAGGTGGTGCGCTCGATCCCGGCCGACCGCGAGGTGCTGTTCTGCCCGGACCAGTTCCTCGGCGCGCACGTCCAGCGCGAGACCGGGCGGGAGAACCTGCACGTCTGGGCGGGCGAGTGCCACGTGCACGCCGGGATCAACGGCCCCGAGCTGGCGGCGCGGGCGGCGGCGAACCCGGACGCGGACCTGTTCATCCACCCGGAGTGCGGCTGCGCCACCTCGGCGCTGTACCTGGCGGGGGAGGGCACCGTGGAGCCGTCCCGGGTCCGGATCCTGTCCACCGGCGACATGCTCACCGCCGCCCGGCGGACCGGGGCGAGCTCCGTGCTGGTGGCCACCGAGGTCGGGATGCTGCACCAGCTCCGCCGGGCCGCCCCGGAGATCGACTTCCGCGCGGTCAACGACCGCGCCTCCTGCCGGTACATGAAGATGATCACCCCGGCCGCCCTGCTGCGCTGCCTGCGCGAGGGCGCCGACGAGGTCCGCGTGGCCGAGGACGTCGCCGAGCGCGGTCGGGCCTCGGTGGAGCGGATGATCGGCATCGGCACCCCCGGAGGTGGCGAGTGAGCTGGGAGGCGGCGGCCGACCTGGTCGTGGTCGGCACCGGGGTCGCCGGGCTCACCGCCGCGCTGCGCGGGCGCGAGCTGGGCCTGCGGGTGCTGGTGGTGAGCAAGGACGCCGCGGCGGCGGGCAACACCGGCTGGGCGCAGGGCGGCATCGCGGTGGTCCGCCCCGACGAGCGCGACGCGACCGACGACCTGGAACGGCACGTCGAGGACACCCTGACCGCCGGGGCCGGGTTGTGCTCGCCCGCGGCGGTGCGCGGGGTGCTGGCCGACGGTCCCGAGGCGATCGCCCGGCTGCGCGCCACCGGCGCGGTGTTCGACCCGGGCGCGGACGGGGCGCTGGCCCGCACCCGGGAGGGCGGGCACAGCGCGTTCCGGGTGATCCACGCCGGCGGCGACGCGACCGGGGCCGAGGTGCAGCGGGCGCTGTCCGCGGCGGCCCGCGACGGCGGCGTCCCGGTGCTGGAGCGGCACTGCGCGGTCGAACTGCTGCGCGCCGACGACGGCGCCATCGCCGGGCTGCTCACCCTGGACGGCGAGGGCAACCCCGGCGCGCTGCGGGCGCCGGCCGTGGTGCTGGCCACCGGCGGGCTCGGCCAGCTCTACGCCGCGACCACCAATCCCGAGGTCTCCACCGCCGACGGCATCGCGCTCGCGTTGCGCGCCGGGGCGTCGGTGGCCGACCTGGAGTTCGTCCAGTTTCACCCGACCGTGTTGCACGCGCCGGACGCGCGGGGCCACCGCCCGCTGGTCACCGAGGCGGTCCGCGGCGAGGGCGCGGTGCTGGTCGACGTGCGCGGGCGGCCGGTGATGGCGGGGGAGCACCCGCTGGCCGACCTGGCGCCGCGCGACGTGGTGGCCGCCGCGATCGGCCGCCGCACCGCGGCGACCGGCACCGACCACGTGTACCTGGACGCGACCGGGCTGGACGGCTTCGCCCGCCGGTTCCCGACCGTGCACGCCGCCTGCCGGGCGGCGGGGATCGACCCGGCCACCGAGCCGATCCCGGTCACCAGCGCCGCGCACTACTCCTGCGGCGGCGTGGTGACCACGGTGGACGGCCGCACCGCGGTGCCCGGCCTCTACGCGGCGGGCGAGGTGGCCTGCACCGGGCTGCACGGCGCGAACCGGCTGGCCTCCAACAGCCTGCTGGAAGGGCTCGTGGTCGGCGGCCGGGCCGCCGAAGCGGTGGCCCAGGACCGGCGGCGCGGGCTGCTGGTCCGCCGACCGGCCGCCGAGACCGCCCCACCCGCGCAGGCGGTGGTGGACCGGGAGCTGCTGCAACGCACCATGAGCCGGGCTGCGGGCATCGGCCGCGACGCCGCCGGGCTCGCCGGTGCGGCGGCCGAGCTGGAGCGGCACGCGGTGGTCCGCCCGCTGCGGGACCGCCGGACCGTCGAGGACAGCGCCCTCGCGCTCACCGCCCGGGCGCTGCTGGCCGCGGCGGCCGAGCGCACCGAATCGCGCGGCTGCCACCGCCGCACCGACCACCCGGGCACCGACGACCTGCGGTGGCGGCGGAGCCTGGTGCTCCGGCTGGACGTGTCGGGGTGGCTGTTCACCGGCACCGGGATCGCGAGGGCGGCGGCATGAAAGCGGAACCGAACCTGGACGCGGCGCGCCGGGTGGTGCGCACCGCGCTGGCCGAGGACCTGGCCTTCGGCCCGGACGCCACCACGGCGGCCACGGTGCCCGCCGGGGCCACCACCGAGGCGGCGTTCACCACCCGGCAGCCGGGCGTGCTCGCCGGGCTGCCGCTGGTGCGCCTGACCCTCGACGAGGTGATCGGGGCCGACCGGTACCGGGTGCTGGAGGAGCGCCCGGACGGCGCGGCGCTCGCGGCGGGCGACTGCGCGCTGCGGGTGCACGCCCCGGTGCGCGACCTGCTCACCGCCGAGCGCACCGCGCTTAACCTGCTCTGCCACCTCTCCGGGATCGCCACCGCCACCGCGGCGTGGGTGCGGGCGGTGGCGGGCACCGGCTGCGACGTCCGGGACAGCCGCAAGACGCTGCCCGGGCTGCGCGCGCTGCAGAAGTACGCGGTGCGCCTCGGCGGCGGGGTGAACCACCGGATGGGCCTGGGCGACGCGGTGCTGATCAAGGACAACCACGTCGTCGCCGCGGGCTCGGCGGTCGCCGCGGTGCGCGCCTGCCGGGCGCACGCCCCGGAGCTGCCGATGGAGGTGGAGGTCACCGACCTCGACGAGCTCGACGCGGTGCTGGCCGAGGGCGTGGAACTGGTGCTGCTGGACAACTTCACCCCGGAGGGCTGCGCCGAGGCGGTGCGCCGGACCGCCGAGCGCGCCCCCGGCACGGAGCTGGAGGCCTCCGGCGGGCTCACCCTGGAGGTGGCGCGCGCCTACGCCGAGACCGGGGTGCGGTACCTGGCGGTCGGCGGCCTGACGCACTCGGCGCCCGCGCTCGACCTCGGGCTCGACCTGGCGGAGGAACCGCCCGCGTAGCCTGATCACCATGCGACCCGCGCCGTTCCCGCACGGAATCGAGACGGCTCGACGGCCCACCGGCCCGATCCTCGGCATCGTCGTGGTCGTGGCCTGCGTGCTGCTGGGCCAGCTCCTCGGTGCCGTGGTGCTGCTCCCGCTGTTCGGGCTCGAACCGATCGCGCTCTTCGCCGGACCGCTGGGGCCGGTCGAGCAGCTGGTGCTGCTGCTCAGCTCCGGTGGCCCGGTGGTGCTGCTGGCGCTGTGGATCGGGCTGAAGGAGCGGCGCCGGTTCGGCAGCGTCGGGTTCGTCCCGGCCTCGCGGGTCGGCCCGCGCCTCGGGCTGGGCGTCGGGGTCGCGGTGCTGCTGCTGTCGCTGCCGGTCGCGCTGAACCTGCTCACCGGCCAGTACGAGGTGCGCGCGGTGCAGCTCGCGCAGCTCGGCGCCGCGCTGCTGGCGCTGCTCGGGTTCGCCGTGCAGGCCTCCAGCGAGGAGGTGCTGATCCGCGGCTACCTGCTCCAGGTCGTTCGGCGCGGGTGGGGCCTGCCGGTCGCGATGGGGGTGCAGGCGGTGGTGTTCACCGCGCTGCACGGCGCCAACGCGGGGGTCAGCGCGGTCGGCCTGGTCAACATCCTGCTGGTCGCCGCCCTGCTCGGGTTCTGGGCGCTGGCCGAGGGCGGGCTGTGGGGGGTGTGCGCCTTCCACGTGGTGTGGAACTGGTTGCAGGGCAACGGTTACGGCATCGAGGTGTCCGGGATGGACATCGGCGCCGCGGTGCTGGACGTGGCCGCGTCCCAGGGCGCCGCCCCGCTGCTCACCGGCGGCGACTTCGGCGTCGAGGGCAGCCTGATCACCACCGCCGTCCTGCTCGCCGCCACGGCCCTGGCGGCCCGGGCCCACCACCGCCGCACCCCCTCCACCCGGTCGGGGGACGAATGACCGGCCCCGCCAGCACCGTTCACCCGCAAAGGAAGTGAGTGAGGGGCACCTTCATCCGACTATGCCGGATGAAGGTGCCCCTCACCTGTCACGACTTCACCTGGTCGAGGGCCTCAGCCGGTGGTGGGGCGGAGGGTGACCGAGTAGGCGTGCCGCTGGTCCGGTCGCACCCGGTACTGCTCCTGCACCGGCACCGGGGTGTCGCCGAGACCGGTCACCGCGTCGCTCACGTGCAGGGTGACGAAATCGTCCCGCACGAGCTGGTGGGCGAAGTCGGTGCGCTCGGCGTTGGAGTACCGGTCGGCCGCGATCGCCAGGTCCTCGCCGGCGACCTGGACGCCGCCGCCCTCGCCGGACAGCACCGCCCACGAGGTGTCGACCTTGACGCCGTTGTCCTGCGGCGGCAGGAAGTCGAACCACTGCTCGTCGACCGTGCCGGACCACCGCCCGATGTGCTGGGAGTCCTTCCGGTCCGGGTAGGACTCACCGGGTCCGCGGCCGTACCAGTCGAGCTGCCCGAACGATTCCGGCACCCGCATCGCGAAGCCCACCCGGGGCAGCCACGGCAGCGAGCGCATCCGCTCCCCGTAGGCCTCGACCTCGTGGTCGATGCGCACCGCACCGGTCCGGTCGACGGTGTAGACCCACCTGCTGTCGAAGCCGTTGCCGGGCGCGCCGGTCACGTCGGTGTCCACCGCGATCCGCACCTCGCCCGGCGCGGGCCGGGTGACCTCGAACGACCGGACGTGGGTGGTGAGCCGGTCGAGCCCGGCCGCGCGGAACTGCGCCTCCGGGTTGATGCCGCTCCAGTTGCTCCACTCGTTGCCGGTGGGCGCCCGGAAGACGTCGAGCCGCGGCCCGCCGACGACCTGCTCGCGCCCGTCCGCCCGCATCGAGGCCAGCGTTCCGGATTCGCGGTCGAAGGTGTAGCGGAAGCCCGAGCCGGCGACCGCGACCGAGTCCCCGGCCTCCTCGACCGACAGCGCACCGGCCTCGGCCGCGCCGTCGACCGGCGGTGGCGCCGGTTCGCTGCCGCCCGCGCGGAGCTGCTCGGTGCTGACCACGTGGTCGCCGCGCCGGGCTTCGAGCACCAGGAACCGCTCGGTCTTCCCGGCGGGCGGGAGGTCGAGCCGGACCTGCTCGGCCTGCCCGGGTCCGACCTCGGCGTCCACCGCGCCCGCGGCGAGTTCGCGCCCGGCCTCCACCAGCTTCCAGCTCAGCTCGTAGGCCGAGGTGGACAGCGTGTGGTTGAGGTTGCGCACGGTGAACTCGCCGGCGGACCCGCCCGGCTCGAAGCGGATCGGCGCGTGGCTGTAGGCCATCTGCGCCAGCTCCGGCTGCGGGGTGCGATCGGAGTTGATCACGCCGTTGGCCAGGAAGTTGGACGCGCCGTAGTCGAGGAACTCGCCGCGCCGCTGCTCGGTGTCGAAGTCCAGCGCCAGCACCGCCCGGTCCACCGGGTCGGCGGCGAACTGCTCGGGGGTGAGCGCGGTGTCGTAGATCCGCGCGGAGTCCACCACCGCGTGTGTGGTGCGCCCGGCGAAGGAATCGCCGTGCTTCTCCATGTTCCGGCCCACCGACACCGTGTACATCGTGTTCGGCGCGATGGTGCCGGAGTAGGGCTCGGCGGCCACCTCGACGCCGTCGATGTGCAGCCGGACCTGCTCGCCGTCGAAGGTGCCGGTCAGCCGGTGCCACTCGCCCCACCAGTCGTCCGGTACCGCCACCCGCGCGGTGTGCCAGGCGCCCTCGCCGTAGACGAAGAACTCGACGTGCTCGGCGTCGGGCATCTGCAGCGCCCACTGCTTGTCGCCCTTGGCGAGGAAGGTGCCCGAGCCCTGCCAGGACAGCGGCTTGACCTGGATGTCCAGCGTCACGGCGTCACCCGTGATGTCCAGCCGCGGATCGCGGTAGGCCTCCACCCAGTCGTCCAGACCGGACAGTTCCAGCCCCTTGCCCGCGACGCCCTCGACGGATTTCGGGTTCCCGCCGTAGTGCACGGGGATGCCGTTGCCGGAGACGTCCGGTGTGGACCGCAGCGGCCGGACCAGGCCCTGATCCACCCAGTCCCACACGAACCCGCCCTGCAACGACGGTTCGCGCCGGATGATCTCCCACATGTCCTCGTAGTGGCCCAGGCTGTTGCCCATCGCGTGCAGCCACTCGCCCATGATCACCGGTTTGGTGGTCTCGCGGGCGATCTCCTCCAGCCGGTCCGGGGAGGGGTAGCGCGGGCCCCACACGTCGGCGAACGGCGCGTCGCCGTCCGGGTGGTTGGACTGGTGGTACAGCGGCCGGGTGGGGTCGGTGGCGCGGGCGTGCTCGGCCATCGCGAAGTGCGCCTCGCCCAGCCCCGCTTCGTTGCCGGTGTCCCACAGCACGACGCTGGGGTGGTTCTTGTCCCGCTCCAGCATCGCCGCGAAGCGCTCGGCGAAGGCGGCCTGCCACTCCGGCCGGTCGGCGAGGCAGTCCCGGTCGCCGGTGGCGGTGCAGTCCTCGCGGTAGTGCGTCTCGATGTCGACCTCGTCGGCCAGCAGCAGGCCGTGCCGGTCGGCCAGCCGGTACCAGTACGGGTCGTTCGGGTAGTGCGAGGTCCGCACCGCGTTGACGTTGTGCCGCAGCATCAGCTCGACGTCCTCGCGCTGGGTGGCGCGGTCGACGGTGCGACCGGTCTCCGGGTCGTGCTCGTGCCGGTTCACCCCGCGCAGGTCGACGGCCTTGCCGTTGAGCAGGAGCTGCTCGTCGCGGACTTCGACCTCGCGGAAGCCGACCGGCTGCTGGGTGGTGTGCACGACCTGCCCGCGCTGGTCGACCAGTTCGAGCACCGCGGTGTACAGCGACGGCGTCTCGTCGCTCCACAGCTGCGGGTTCGCGATCTCCTGCGCCAGCTCCACCGACGCGCCGCCGCCGCCGCCGACCCGGACCTCGCGCTCGAACCGCGCGACCTCCGCGCCGTCCGGTCCGTGCAGCCGCGCCCGCACCACGTGCGGTCCGGCGCTGCCGCCGGGCACCCGGCGCAGGTCCACGCCGAGGCGCAGGGTGGCGTCGGTGTAGTCCTCGTCGAGCTCGGTGCGCACCGCCACGTCCTCCAGGTGCGTGCGCGGCACGCTGTAGAGGTGGACGCTGCGGAAGATCCCGGACAGGTGCCAGAAGTCCATGTTCTCCAGGTAGCTGCCCGAACCCCAGCGGTGCACCTGGACGGCGATGGTGTTGGTGCCCGGCCGCAGGTGCTCGGTCACGTCGAACTCGGCGGGGGTGTAGCCGCCCTGGTCGTAGCCGACGTAGCGGCCGTTGACCCACACGAACCAGCCGCTGGTGGCGCCTTCGAAGCGCAGCAGCTGGCGGCGCCCGTCCCAGTCGGCGGGGACCTCGAACTCGCGGACGTAGGCGCCCGTCGGGTTCACGTCGTCCGGCACCTTCGGCGGGTCGTAGGGCGCGACCTCGGAGGGCACGTTGCGGTAGATCGGCCGGTCGTGGCCCTGCTGCTGCCAGGCGCCGGGGACGGTGACCTCGTCCCAGCCCTGGCCGCCGCGCTGCCAGCCCGCGGGCAGGTCGCGGTGGTGCTCGACGTAGTGGAAGCCCCACTTCCCGTCCAGCGACCGGGTCCACGGGGTCGGTTCGTCGGCGGGGGCGTCGAGGTCGTGGCGCGCGGAGCGCAGCGCCTGCTCGGCGTCGGCGTAGGGGCGCAGCAGCGCGTGGTGCGGTTCCTGGCCTTCCCCGGTGCGTCCCGGGTCCTCCAGGTACCGCTCGACCTGCGCCGGATCGGTCGGTCCGTCGACGGGTTGCGACTGTGCGGTGGGGGCCACGACCAGCGCGGCCACCACCGAGGAGACGGCCACCACGAGGGCGGGACGCCATGACTGGCTTCGCATGAAACCTCCGGGAGGCATCAACACCGACGTTTTCTGTTCTTTCTTGTTTGACTCTGTGGTGTTGATGTCGGAGCTTGGAGCCCGGAGGACCCGAGGTCAATATGACCGAATCGAATTGCGCCTGTTCGGAGCAAGGCCGCACCGCGCCGCCGGGGCGGGTTCCGGCGGCGCGGCGCGGGCGGTGCTCAGGAGCCGAGCGGCGCCTCGGCGGCGGTCAGGGCGCGGAGCTGGACCGCCGGGTCCTGGCGCGGACCCCGGTTGTGCGGGAGCTTGCCCAGCAGCGCGGCCATCGCGCAGGTGTTGCTCAGCGCCGCGAAGGTCAGCCCGCCGCCGATCGCGGCGGCGAGCCACTTCAGCTTCGGGACGAACACGCTGCCGAGCACCCCGGTCAGCACCAGGGAACCCGCGACCAGCCGCACCTGGCGCTCCATCGCCCAGGTGCCGGTGCCCTGCTCCAGCGGGGCGCCGTCGCCCTCCCAGGCGGTGACCCCGCCGCCGAGCACCCGCCGGTCGGTCAGCCCGGACTCGGCCAGCAGCGCGTCGGCCTGCTCGGCGCGGGCGCCGGAGGCGCAGACCAGCACGACCGGGTCGGAGTGCTCGGCGCGCAGCGTCGGACCGGACTCGCGCAGCACCTCCAGCGGCACGTTGTGCGAGCCGGGGATGTGCGCGGCGGCGAACTCGCCCGGGGTCCGCACGTCGATCAACCGGGTGGTCGGCCGGGTGCGGAGCAGTTCCTTGAGCCGGGAGGTGTCCACGGTGCTGGTCATGGGGGTTCCCTTCCGTCGGGGCGGTGCCGTGCTGCTGTCGAAGGTACCCCCGGGGGTATATCGGAAGGGTGATGTGGTGAGGAACCCCATCCGCCCGGCGGCACGGCGCGGCGAGGGGCCGCCGGGCGGGAGGAGTCCTCAGAACCGGCGGTTGGCCAGCACCGGGACCGCCGCCCGCGCCTGGTCCACCGACTCCCGGTCGACGTCGACGACCAGCACGTCCGGGGCGTCACCGAGCTGCGCCCGCACCTCGCCCAGCGGGGAGGCCAGCAGGCTGTAGCCGATGCCGGTCGGCGCCTTGCCGCTGGGCTCCCGGCCGACGCTGCGCGGATCGGCCTGGCCGCAGGCCACCACCCACGAGGTCGAGTCCAGCGCGCGGGCCCGCGCGAGAAGCTCCCACTGGTCCCGCTTGCCTTCGCCCGCGCCCCACGAGGCGGCCGTGACGATCACCGAGGCGCCGCTTTCGGCCAGCGCGGTGTAGAGCCCGGGGAAGCGGATGTCGTAGCAGGTCGCCAGGCCGATCGAGGTGCCGTCCAGCTCGACGATCACCGGCTCGGCGCCGGGCGCCACGGTGCGCGACTCGGCGAAGCCGAACGCGTCGAACAGGTGCACCTTGTCGTAGCTGGTGTCCAGGCCGCGCCCGGTGGCCAGCAGGGTGTTGGTGACCCGGCCGTCGGCGCTGGGGGTGAACATCCCGGCGACCACCGCGATGCCCGCCTCGTCGGCCAGCCGCCGCACCTCGGTGGCCCACGGTCCGTCCAGCGGCTCGGCGACCGGGCCCAGCTTGATCCCGAAGCAGGCCATCGTCGCCTCCGGGAACACCGCCAGTTCGGCGCCCGCTTCCGCGGCCCGGCGCACGCCGTCGGCCACGAGCTCCAGGTTCGCCTCGGGATCGGGGCCCGACACGATCTGGCACAACGCAATCCGCATGACGCTTCCGCCTTTCTCAACCCGATATGATGCCTGTATACCAGTGATATGCGATGGGGGACTCCGCGTGCGGTCCGGTCGGCAGCTCGCCTACGACTACCTGAAGGACACCGTCCTCAGCGACCCCTCGATGCAGGGGCAGTTCGTCAACGAGCAGACCCTGGCCGACGAGATCGGGGTTTCCCGCACGCCCATCCGCGAAGCGCTGCTGCTGCTGGCCGCCGAGGAACTCGTGCAGCTGGTGCCCAAGCGCGGCGCCTACGTCGCCCCGATCAGCGGCCGGGAGATCCGCGAACTCTTCGAACTCCGGAGCGTGGTGGAGTGCTACGCCGCGACCCGGGCCGTCGAGCTCGACGAGGTCCCGCTGGAGACGATGCGCGCGGAACTGACCGCCCAGGCCGCCCTCGACGGCGACCGGGCCCGCGAGTTCATCGAGCACGACCACCGGTTCCACGCCGCCCTGGTGCGCGCCGTCGGCAACGACATGCTCACCAAGACCTACGACGGACTGCGCGCCCGCCAGGTGCGGGCCGGGGTCGAGGCGCTGCTCGGCTCCGACGACCGCAAGCAGGCCGTGCTCGCCGAGCACCAGGCCATCGTGGACGCGCTGGCGGCGCGCGACGCCGCGGCGGCCACCGCGGCCATAGAAGTGCATCTGAAAGCAACCCGCCAAGTTCTTCTTACGGCTTGATCTTTCGGTGTGCCGTGGTCCGGTTGCGTAGGGGTGCGGGTGGCGGAACCTCAGCGGCCTTCTCGCTCCGGGCGCCCTTCCTGATGTACAAGCGCGTACACGGCGTCAGGGCGTCCTCGCGAGAAGACCGCTGAGAACCCCGCGGCGGTGCGAGCTGCGAGGGTGGGGCAAGGCGGAAGCGGCTTTGCCGCTTGCCTGACGGTGGTTCCGTTTGGCGCGTGCCTGGGCACGCGGCTTCGCCGCTTGGCCGGGGGTCATGGTTGGGCGGGGGTGGTGGTGCGGTGTGCGCCGTCGTCGTGCGGGAGCGGTGAGCGGCCCAGCGCGAGGCCGATCAGCGTCACGCCGCAGGCCGCCGCCAGGTAGCCGGCCGGGGCGACCCAGGTGCCGAACGCCGCGAACAGCGAGGTGAACAGCAGCGGGGCCAGCGCGCCGCCGATCACGCCGGCCAGCGTGTAGGCCAGCGACGCCCCGGTGGAGCGCAGGGCCGGGCTAAACTGCTCGGCGACGAAAGCGGCCTGCGGCCCGTACATCAGCGCGTGCCAGAACAGGCCGACGACCACACCGGTGACCAGCATCGGCACCGACCCGCCGCCGACCGCCGGGAAGAACACGAACGGCCACAGCCCGGCGCCGATCGCCCCGACCGCGTAGAGCCGCCTGCGGCCCCAGCGGTCCGAGAGCGCACCGGCCAGCGGGATCAGGCCCAGTTGCAGGGTCGAGCCGACCATCACCCCGAGCACCGCCAGCCCGTCCGGCAGGCCGAGGGTCTGCGTGGCGTAGGTGAGCACGAAGACGGTGAACAGCGCGTAGAGCACGTCCGGTCCGACCCGGCTGAGGATCGCCGCCACCAGCGCGCGGGGCTCGCGGGTGAAGACCTCGCGCAGCGGGGCGGCGGCCCGGGTTCCGGAGCGCTGGAGCTCCTGGAAGACCGGCGTCTCCTCCAGCTTCACCCGGATCCACAGGCCGAACAGCACCAGCACGCCGGAGAGCAGGAACGCCACCCGCCATCCCCAGGACAGGAACTGCTCCTGGGACAGCGTGGCCGCCAGCGCCGCGAGCACCCCGTTGGCCATCAGGTTCCCGGCGGGCGGGCCGATCTGCGCCGCCGAGGCCCAGAACCCGCGCCGCTCGGGGCTGCCGTACTCGCTGGACAGCAGCACCGCGCCGCCCCACTCGCCGCCGATGCCCACGCCCTGCGCGAAGCGCAGCACCACCAGCAGCAGCGCGCCCAGCGCGCCGACCTGGTCGTGCGTCGGCAGCAGTCCGATCAGGACGGTGGCGATCCCGGTGACCAGCAAGGTGATCACCAGCACCTGCTTGCGGCCGAGGGTGTCGCCGAGCCGGCCGAAGACGAATCCGCCGAGGGGTCGGGACAGGTAGCCGACCGCGTAGGTGGAGAAGGCCAGCAGGGTGCCGGACAGCGGGTCGTGGCTCGGGAAGAACAGCTGCCCGAAGACCAGCGCCGAGGCCACCGAGTAGGCGGCGAAGTCGTACCACTCCAGCGACGTTCCGCTCAGCGCGGCGGTGAACGCCTTGATCAGGTCCTTGCGGGGCGGGGCGGGTGCTCGGGTCATCGGTGCTTCCTCGTCGTGGTGCATGTAATACTGGAGGTATACAACACGTATGCGGATTTGGGGAGGGTGCGATGTCACCACTTCGTTTCGGAGTCGGCGACGAGGTCGTGGAGGTGACCGTCACCGCGGCGCTCAACGCCGGGTACGCCGGGCGCAGCCAGCAGGACGTGGCCGCGCACGTGGCCGAGCTCGCCGAACTGGGCGTCCCGGCGCCGACCCGGACCCCGTGCCTCTACCCGGTGGCGCCGTATCTGGCGATGCAGACCGACGAGGTGCCGGTGCAGCACGGCCGCACCTCCGGGGAGGCGGAGTGGGCGCTGGTGGTCACCGGGCCCGAGGAGCGCGACGTGCTGCTCACCGCCGCCTGCGACCACACCGACCGGGACCTGGAGGTGCACGGCGTGGCCTGGAGCAAGCAGGCCGGGCCGGACGTCCTCGGTGACCGCGCCTGGCGGCTGGTCGACGTCGCCGACCGGATCGACCGGCTCACCCTGACGGCGTGGGCCGACGGCGCGCCGATCCAGCGGGGCACCCTCGCCGAGCTCCTCGATCCCGGGTACTGGCTGGCCGACCTGCGCGAGCGCGACCTGCTGCGGCCGGGCGTGGTGCTGCTGTCCGGCACGATCCCGATGCTGCCCGGCGTGGACCAGTTCGCCGACCGCTGGCGCGTCGAGCTCGGCGACCCCGACACCGGCGACACCCTCGCCTGCGACTACGCGGTCCGGCGCATGCCCGACGCGGTCGCCTGACCCCGGCAAAGACCGCTTTCGCCAATGGCCTGCGTGGCGGTGCAGGTGGCGGAACCTCAGCGGTCTTCTCGCTCCGGGCGCCCTTCCTCATGTACCCACCACGTGCACAGCGTCAGGGCGTCCTCGCGAGAAGGCCGCTGAGAACCCGCGGCGGTGCCGGTTGCGTGCGTGGGGTAGTGCGGAAGCGGCTGGCGCCGCTTGGCTGACGGCGGTTGGGCGAGTTCGCGGGTTCGCCAGGCAAGCGGCTCACGCTGCTTGCCTGGCGGTCGTGCCGATTCGTGCGTGTGTGCCGGAGCGTTCGCCCGTTCGTGAAGTGAGTGAGGGGCACCTTCCTCCGGCCAAGTCGGAGGAAGGTGCCCCTCGCTCGGGTAAGGCCGCACCGGTCGGGTCGGGGGTGGGTGTGTCGGGCGAGGCGGCGGCTTCTTATTGAAAGCTAGTTGCAGTTGCACTTATGGTCCAGTAGTGCTGAATCGTCGTGCTGTTCTCCTCGCCGGGCCCGCCGTGCTGGGTCTGCTCGCGTCCGGGTGCGCCGCGCCGACCCCGGCGGGCGGCTCGGGCTCCGATCCCCGCTCGATGCTGCTGGCCGACGGCTACGAGCCGGAGAGCCTGAACCCGCTGCTGGGCTACGGCCTGGAAGGCGCGTCCAAGTTCTACGACGGGCTGCTCGCCTTCGACGGCCGGTCCGAGCTGCGACCGGCGCTGGCCGCCGCGCCGCCGCGGCCGAGCCCGGACGCGCGGAGCTGGACGGTGACCCTGCGCGAGGGCGTCCGGTTCCACGACGGCACCCCGTTCGACGCCGAGGATGTGGTGGCGACCTACCGGGCCGCCACCGACCCGGCCTACGCGTCCACGGTCGGCTCCGACTACGCGATGGTCGAGCGGGTGAGCGCGCTGGACCCGCGCACCGTGCGGTTCGACCTCGCCTACCCGTACTCGGCCTTCCCCGCCCGGATGGTGCTGGGCATCGTGCCGAGCGAGGCGCTGGCCGAGCCCGCGCCGCTGGCGGAGTCACCGCTGAACACCCGGCCCGTCGGCACCGGCCCCTACGAGCTGGTCGAATGGCGCCGCGGCGACCAGATGACCTGGAAGGCCAACGAAGACTACTGGGGCGGCGCACCCGCGATCAAGGACGTCACGGTGGCCTTCGCCGAGGACGACAACACCCGGGCGCAGCGGCTGCGCTCCGGCGAGTTCGACGGCACGGTGCTGCCCCCGGTGCTCGCCGGGAGCGTCGGCCGGGACGGCTACCGCACCGTCTACCACGAGACCGCCGACTACCGGGCCATCGCGCTGCCCAACGACCACCCGGTCACCGGTGATCCGGCGGTGCGCGAGGCGCTGAACCTCGCGGTCAACCGGCAGGGCATGCTCGACGCGCTGCTCGGCGGGCACGGCACCCCGGCGCACACCCCCATCCCGGGGTCGATGGCCGAGGAGCACGAGCCCGCGGCGACCTTCCCCTTCGACCCGGACCGCGCCGCCCGGATCCTCGACGAGGCCGGGTGGCGGGCCGGTCCCGACGGCGTGCGGCAGCGCGGCGGGCAGCGGGCCGAGTTCACCGTGATGTACTTCGCCGACGACAGCCTGCGCGAGGACCTCGCCCGCGCCTTCGCCTCCGACGCCGCGGCGATCGGCGTCCACGTCGAACTCGCCGGGGTGGACCGGGCCGCGGTGCCCGCCCGGCTGGACACCGACGGCATCGTGCTCGGCGGCGGCAACCCGGTGGACGCCGACCCGCAGAGCTACGACAGCCTGCACTCCTCGGCGATCGGCACCGGCACGTACAACAACCCCGGCAAGTACCGCAACGCCGAGGTGGACGCCGCGCTCGACGCCGCCCGCCGGTCCACCGACCCGGCCGAGCGCGCCGCGCACTACCGGACCGTCCAGCGCGCCTACGTCGAGGACCCGGGCCTGGTGTACCTGGCCTTCATCGACCACGCCTACGTGATGCGCGAGGGCGTCTGGGACGGCTACCGGCCGGTCGTCGAGCCGCACACCCACGGCACCACCTGGGGGCCGTGGTGGAACCTCCAGGACTGGAAGCCCGCCGCATGAGCGCACCGGCGGTGACCCGGCGGGCCGCGGTCGGCCGGTTGGTGCTGCGCCGGCTCGGCTTCGCCGTCCCGGTGGTCGTGGTGGTGGCGTTCGGCGTGTTCCTGCTCGCCGCCGCCTCCCCGTTCGACCCGGTCCACCAGTACTTCGGGGTGCAGCTCTACAGCGCCTCGGCCGCCGACGTGGCCCGGGTCCGCGCCGAGCTGGGCCTGGACGAGCCGGTGCTGGCGCAGTTCTGGAACTGGGTGACCGGGGTGCTCGGCGGCGACCTCGGGGTGTCCCGCTCGTTCCGGCAGCCGGTGGCCCAGGTGGTCGCCGAGCGGCTGCCCTGGACGATCCTGCTGGCCGCCACCGGCCTGCTGCTCGCGGTGCTGCTGGCCCTGGTGCTGGGCACCGCCGCCGCGTGGCGGCAGGGCGGCTGGCTGGACCGGGCGGTCACCGCGCTGGGGCACGCGATGGAGGGCGTGCCGCCGTTCGTGCTCGCGCTGCTGTCCATCGCGGTGTTCTCGCTGGGCCTGGGCTGGCTGCCGGTGGCCGGGCTGACCGACGCGGGCAGCGCCGTCACGGTCGGCCAAGTCGTCGAGCACCTGCTGCTGCCCGCCCTGGTGCTGGGCGTGTCGCAGACGCCGTGGCTGGTGCTGCACGTGCGGCAGTCGATGCTCACCGCGCTCGCCGAGGACCACGTGACCGGCGCGCGGGCCCGCGGCCTCGGGGAGCGGGTGGTGGTGCTCAAGCACGCGTTGCCCACCGCGCTGCTGCCGTTCGTGGCGCTGCTCGGCGCCCGCATCCCGGAGCTGGTCACCGGGGCGGTGCTGGTGGAGGAGGTCTTCTCCTGGCCGGGGCTGGCCGCCGCGGTGGTCACCGCCGCGACGGCCGTGGACTACCCGCTGCTGGCGATCATCACCTTGGTCGCCACCCTCGCGGTGCTGCTCGGCTCGCTGCTGGCCGACATCGCCGCGCTGTTGCTGGACCCGAGGGTGAGCGTCGATGGCTGAGCCGCTGGTGGATCCCGGACCGTGGCGCCCGGCGGGGCGCGCTCGCGCGGGCACGCCGCGCGGCCGGGCGGTGGGGCTGCGCCTGGCCGCCCGCCGGGTCGGCGGCCCCGCCCTGCTCGGCTTGCTGGTGCTCGGCGCGATCGCGGTGCCCGCGCTGGCCGGGGACACCTCGGTGCGCTACGACGAGGTGCGGCTGCCGCCTTCCCCGGCGCACCCGTTCGGCACCGACACCGGCGGGCGCGACCTGTTCGCCCAGTCCTTCGCCGGACTGCGGGTCTCGCTGCTGGTGGCGGCGTTGTGCGCGGTGGTGTCGGCGGTGCTCGGCGCGCTGGTCGGCGCGGTGGCCGGGTCGCTGGGCGGCTGGACGGACCGGCTGCTGATGCGGCTGGTGGACACCGTCAACGCGGTGCCGCACCTGCTGCTGGGCATCGTGATCGTGGCGCTGTACCGCGGCTCGCTGGTCGCGGTGATCCTCTCCATCGCGGCGACGCACTGGACGACGGTGGCCCGCATCGTGCGCACCGAGGTGCTCTCGCTGCGGCGCCGCCCGCACGTGGACGCGGCCATCGCGGGCGGGTCGTCGCGGTGGCGGGTGCTGCACCGGCACCTCCTGCCCGCGATCGTGCCGCAAGCCGCGCTGTCGGCGGTGCTGCTGGTGCCGCACGCGGTCTGGCACGAGACCGCGCTGAGCTTCCTGGGGCTGGGACTGCCCCCGCACCTGGCCAGCATCGGCACCCTGCTCGGCGACGGGCGGGAGGCCGTGCTGCTCGGCGCGTGGTGGATGGTGCTGTTCCCGTCGCTGCTGCTGGTCCTGACCACCCTCGCCGTGTCCGGGGTGGCCGCCACCTGGCGCGACCGGGTGCTGCCGAGGAGACGATCGGAGTGGGCGCTGTGACGATCACGAGCGGGGTGACCACCGAACCGCTGCTGGAGCTGGACCGGCTGTCGGTGCGCTTCGCGCTGGGCGGCGGGCGCGGCGAGGTGCGCGCGGTCAGCGACGCCTCGCTGCGGCTGCGGCCCGGCCGGGTGCTGGCGCTGGTGGGCGAATCGGGGTGCGGCAAGTCGGTGCTGGCCTCGGCGCTGCTGGGGCTGCTGCCGGGCAACGCGCGGGTGCGCGGGGCGGCGCGGCTCGCCGACGGCACCGAACTGCTCGCCGCGCCGGAACGGGTGCTGTCCCGGCGGGTCCGGGGTCGGCTGCTGGGCCTGGTCCCGCAGTCGGCGAGCACCCACCTGACCCCGGTGCGCACCGCCCGCGCCCAGCTCGCCGAGGTGCTGCGGGCGCTGCGCCCGGACTCGGGGCCGGACGCGGCCGACGCGCTCGCGGAGGAGGTCGGGCTGCGCCCGGCCGACCTCGACCGCTACCCGCACGAGCTCTCGGGCGGGATGGCGCAGCGGGTCGCGGTGGCGCTGGCGCTGGCCGGTGATCCGCCGGTGGTGCTGGCCGACGAGCCGACCACCGGGCTGGACCGACCGCTGGTGCACCGCACCCTGGACCTGCTCGCCGCCGCCACCGACGAGCAGCGCGCGGTGCTGCTGATCACCCACGACCTCGCCGCGGCCCGCCGGGTCGCCACCGACGTGGCGGTGATGTACGCCAGCCGGATCGTCGAGTCCGGACCGGCCGAGGAGGTCTTCGCCGACCCGTGGCACCCCTACACCGCGGGGTTGCTCGGCGCGCTGCCCGGCGGCGGGTTCCGGCCGATCCCCGGCCACCCGCCGGTGCTCACCGAGCTGGACCGCCTGGAGGGGGAATGGGGCTGCGCGTTCTGCCACCGCTGCCCGGACGTGCCCGGCTTCGCCCCCTGCACGGGGGACCCGGAGCTCCTCGACCTCGGCGACCGGTCGGTCGCCGCGCACCCGCCGTGCTGAGCGGCACCGACCTGGTCGCCGGGTACCGGAGGGGTGAACCCGTGCTCGACGGGGTGAACCTGGAGGTCCCGCCGGGGACCGTGGTCGGGCTCGCGGGCCCGAGCGGCTGCGGCAAGTCCACCCTGGCGCGGGTGCTGGCGCTGCTCCAGCAGCCGTGGTCCGGTCGGGTGGTCCTCGACGGCGAGCCGGTCCACCGGTTCCGGCACGCCACGCCGCGCGCCCAGCGCACCGCGGTGGGCGTGGTGTTCCAGCACCCGCGCCCGGCGGTGGACCAGCGGTTCACGCTGCGCCAGGTCGTCGCCGAGCCGCTGCGCGCCACCGGGCGGCCGGACGCCGTCGACGCGCTGGCCGAGGAGGTCGGGCTGACCCCCGAGCTGCTGACCCGCCGCCCGCACGAGGTCAGCGACGGCCAGCTCCAGCGGGCCTGCCTGGCCCGCGCGCTGGCGCTGGAGCCCCGCTACCTGATCTGCGACGAGATGACCGCCATGCTCGACGCCTCCACCACGGCGGCCCTGGTGCGGGTGGTCGACCGCCGGGTCCGCGAGGACGGCACCGGCGTGCTGGCGATCAGCCACGACGAGGAATTGCTCGACCACTGGGCCGCGCACGTCGTCCCACTCGGTACTGGTTCGATATGACATCGTGTCGGGGACCGATCAACGATGAGCATGGGAGTCGACGATGAGCGAGGGCGAAGGCACCACGTTCATGCAGTGGCGCGAGCGCGCGCAGAACGAGGTGCGCGAGGACCGGCCGAAGATGCGCGCGGTGCTGGTGACGGCTGCCGTCGTGGTCGTGGTCGGCATCGTGGTCGGCGCGCTGTTCTTGGCACTGGGCTGACGCGGGGGAGCGGCGGGCCAGTCCCGCCGCTCGTCACCACGCAGTCCGACGGCAACCACCGCCGAGCCCGACCACCGTCAGGCGAGCGGCGAAGCCGCTTCCGCTTTGCCCCACCCTCGCAACCGGCACCGCCGCGGGTTCTCAGCGGTCTTCTCGCGAGGACGCCCTGACGCTGTGTACGTGGTGGGTACATGAGGAAGGGCGCCCGGAGCGAGCAGGCCGCTGAGGTTCCGCCACCGGCACCACCAAGCAACGGGACCACAGCACCTTCACGAAAGCTTGGTGACTTGGAGGCGGGCTACCCTGTGCCCTTCCATCCTTTGCACCGTGAACCGGTGGCCCAGCGCCTCCAGCGTCTCGCCCTCCGCGGGCACCCGGCCCAGGCCGTTCACCACGAACCCGGCCACCGTGTCGTAGGGGCCCTCCGGCAGCGTGATGCCGGTCTGGTCGACGAAGTCGCCGCGGTGCAGCAGGCCGTCGACCTCGTAGCTGCCGTCCGGTCCCGGTCGCACCGGGGCGGCGCTGGGGTCGTACTCGTCCCAGATGTCGCCGACGACCTCCTCCACGACGTCCTCCACGGTGACGATCCCCGCGGTGCCGCCGTACTCGTCGACGACCACGACCAGGTGGCCGCCCCGCCGTCGCATCTGGGACAACGCCGCCAGCACCGGTTTGCTGGCGGGCAGCGCGATCACCGGCCGGGCCAGGTCGCCCACCTTGCGCACGCCGCGCGGGTTGTCGTGGCCGGTGGTGAGCAGGTCGCGGACGTGGATGAAGCCGATCACGTCGTCGGCGGTGTCCCGGACCACCGGGTAACGGGAGTGCGGCTTGTCGGCGACCTCGGCGATGGCGTCCGGCAGCGTCATCGACAGGTCCAGGAAGTCGACCTCGGTGCGCGGCACCATGATCTCGCCGAGCACCCGGTCACCGGCCTCGAAGGCGTCGGTGAGCAGCCTGCGCTCCTCCACGGTGAGCTGCTCGTTGGTGCGCACCATGTCGCGCAGCTCCTCCTGGCTGACCGCCTCCCCGCTCTCCCGCGGGTCCATGCCGATCAGCCGCACCACCGCGTTGGTGGACTTGGACAGCAGCCAGATCAGCGGGCGGAACAGCGTCGCCAGCCAGTCCAGCACCCCGGCGGTGACCAGCGCGACACCCTCGGACTTCTGCAGCGCCAGCCGCTTGGGCGCCAGTTCGCCGAACACCAGCGACAGGTACGAGACGAACAGCGTCACCAGCAGCAGCGCCACCGTCGCGGCCAGCCCGACCGGTAGGCCCCAGCCGGTCAGCACCGGTTCGACGCGCACCGCGATGGTCGCGCCGCCGTAGCTGGAGGCGAAGAAGCCGGCGAAGGTCACGCCGATCTGCACCGCGGACAGGAACCGGTTGGAATCCGCCCGCAGCCGCGCCACCCGCCCTCCCCGCTTCGAGCTGCCCGCCAGCCGCCGCACCTGGCCTTCGCGCAGCGACACCAGGGCGATCTCGGCCGCGGCGAAGTACCCGCCGACCAGGACGAACACCAGGACCAGGGCCAGGTTCCAGAACACGCCATCCACCCGGCGGATTCTCCCACCGCCGACGGTGATCGGCGGAGCGTCGCGCCGGGCCGGTCACGCGATCAGCCCAGCTCGGCCCACCGCCACCGCTGCTGCTTGCGCTCGTCGCGGACCACCACGCCGCGCTCGGCCAGCTCGGCCCGCAGCCGCGCGGCCTCCTTGCGGTCGCGGCGGCGCAGGGCGCGGGCCCGCTCGGCGAGCAGGGCGTTGATCCGCAGCCCCAGCTCGGGTTCGTCGGGCTCCCACCGCCGGTAGCGGGCGCGGTGCGGATCACCGCCGTGCCACGGGAAGCCGTGCCGCCGCAGCGCCGCCGCCAGCTCGCGGCGGTCCAGTCCGGTGCGCTGCCGGACCAGCTCGGCGCCGGACTCGTCGAGCAGCACGAGCTCCTTGCCCTCGACGAACACGGCACCGACCTCGCCGCGCCGGAAGGTCCGCTCGGCGCGGTCGCGGGCGAGCACCAGCCGGTCCTGGGCCACTTCGGCGCTGATCCGCTCCTGGGACCACAGCCCGGCGAAGCCCAGGCCGATCACCGCGCCCACCGCCAGCGAGGCGGTCAGGCCCCATGGCTCGGGGATGTCGGCGACGAGCACGAACACGCCCTGGAACGGCGCCCAGGACAACCCGGCCACCCAGTCCGAGACCAGCTTCACGACGAACAGCACCGCCGCGCCCAGCAGCGGCCCGACCAGCCACGAGCCGACCCGCACCAGCGCCGGTTCGGCGACGGTGGACGTTCCGGTGGCGGGCTCGGCGGACATGACCCCATTGTCGCCGCACGGTGCACCCGGGCACGGCCCGGGTGCACCGGACGGCTGTGGTCCTGCTGCGGAGCGCAGCCTGGTCAGGCGAGCAGTGCAGCCCACGCGCGCGCGAAACCCGACCGCCGTCAGGCAAGCGGCGAAGCCGCTTCCGCTTTGCCCCACCTGATCAACCGGCACCGCCGCGGGTTCTCAGCGGTCTTCTCGCGAGGACGCCCTGACGCTGTGTACGTGTTTGGTACATGAGGAAGGGCGCCCGGAGCGAGAAGGCCGCTGAGGTTCCGCCACCCGCACCGCCAAGCAAAAAGACCACCACACCGGAAATCAGACCCCGGCCTCCCGGATGAGGACGTCTACTGCCTCGTCATTCCGGGCGGTCTCTTCTGCGATGACCTCGTCCGGCGGGTAGAAGCCCTCCAGGCCGCCGCCCTCGGCCGGGTACATCTCGAAGGTGAAGGCCAGGATGCCGTGCTCGGCCCACATCCAGTCCAGGCTGCCGCCGTCGGTGATGTAGAGCCCGCTGGCCTGCTGCGGGGTGTAGCCGTTGGTGCGGGCCATCTCGGTGCCGACCCGTTCGAACCGGTCGTACTGCTCCTGGGTCATGCCCTCGGTGACCTGGTCGGTGGTGTACCCGAACGGCCAGAGCACCAGCTCCGAGTAGGTGTGGAAGTCGATCGCGGCCTCGATCTGCTGCTCGCCGCCGACCACCCGGGAGTCGATGAAGTCGCGCAGCGCGGCGGTCTCCGGGGCCGACCACGCCTCGGTCCCCCGGTAGGTCTCCGCGTTCGGATCGCCGCTGGAGCCGCCGCAGCAGCCCCACTTGTGGCCCCAGTTGCGGTTGAGGTCGGTGCCGGGCCCCTGCCGGTTCTTGCGCCAGCCCAGGTACTGCCCGGAGGCGACGTCGTGGATGGACCCGTCCGGGTTGACCACCGGGATCACCCACAGCTCGCGGCTGTCGACCATCTCGGCGATCGCCGGGTCCGTGGCGTACCCGTCGGTGAACCGCTCCACGATCCGCAGGCACATCTCGGTGGTCAGGTGCTCGCGCGCGTGCTGGTTGCAGTCGAACAGCACCTCCGGCTCGGCCTCGTCCTGCCCGGCGTTGTCGCTGATCTTGAGCACGGGGATGTCGCGGCCCTCGTGCGAGGTGCCCGCGCTGGTCAGGGTCGCGATGTCCGGGTGGTCGGCGACCGCGGCGCCGAGCTCGGCCACCACCTCGTCGTAGTTGTGGTAGCCGCGGTCCTCCGGCGGGAAGTCGCCGGGCGCGCCCTGGCCCCGGCGGGCCAGCTCGGCGGCCACCGAGGTGCGCCGCTGCGGTGCCAGCCCGGCGGCGCGCATCCGCTCCGCCTGCTCCGGTGTGGCCTCGACCACCGCCTCGCCGCCGGACACCGAGAGCACCAGGGCCCCGGTGCGGTTGATCGCGGTGCGCTCCTGGACGTCGGTGCCGGGCACCGCGTAGATCGCCCGGGTGTCGCCGGTCCCGCCGGCCGGTGCCGCGGCGGCCGTCACGCCCGCGTGGGCCGCCAGGGTCAGGCACGCGGCGGCCACCGCCACCGCCGTGCGCCGAGAACTCGTCCTCATCGCCGTCTCCGCTCGCTCGGGTGACCCCCCGCGGTGGGAAGCGTGCGGTGCGGAGGAGCGGCGGGCAAGCGCGTGGCGAGGATTGCTCCGCGCCCGCCGAGGTTCGGCGTCGGCACCCGGCGGCGGACGACTACCCTGGTAGGAGTCAACCCCGGTGCCGGAAGGATGCCCATGCTGACCCGTACCGACCTGCGCGGTCGTGTCCCGTCCACCGTCGAGCTGCGCGCGACGCTGCCGCGCGCCGAAACGGACGTGGAGCACGTGCTGCACCAGGTGCGGCCGGTGATCGAGGCGGTCCGCGACCGGGGTGTGGACGGTGTGCTGGAGTTCACCGAGCGGTTCGACGGGGTCCGGCCGGACCGGATCCGGGTGCCCGCCGAGGCCCGGCGGGAGGCCCTGGCCGGGCTGGACCCGCAGGTCCGCGCGGCGCTGGAGGAGTCGATCCGGCGCGCCCGCGCGGTCCACGCCGACCAGCGGCGCACCGACACCACCACCCAGGTGGTGCCCGGCGGCACGGTCACCGAGCGCTGGGTGCCGGTGGCCCGGGTCGGGCTCTACGCGCCCGGCGGGCTGGCGGTCTACCCGTCCAGCGTCGTGATGAACGTCGTCCCCGCGCAGGCCGCCGGGGTGGAGTCGCTGGTGGTGTGCAGCCCGCCGCAGGCGGAGTGCGGTGGCCTGCCGCACCCGACGATCCTGGCCGCCGCCGAGCTGCTGGGCGTCGACGAGGTGTGGGCCGTGGGCGGCGCGCAGGCCGTCGCGCTGCTGGCCCACGGCGCCGCCGACACCGACGGCGCCGAGCTGGCGCCGGTCGACATGGTCACCGGCCCCGGCAACGTCTACGTCACCGCCGCCAAGCGCCACCTGCGCAGCCTGATCGGGATCGACTCCGAGGCCGGGCCGACCGAGATCGCGGTGCTGGCCGACGCCACCGCCGACCCCGCCCACGTGGCCGCCGACCTGATCAGCCAGGCCGAGCACGACACCCTCGCGGCCAGCGTGCTGGTCACCTCCTCGCCGGAGCTGGCCGAGGCGGTCGACGCGGAGCTGGAGCGGCAGGTCGCCGCCACCAAGCACCAGGAGCGGATCCGCACCGCGCTGTCCGGCCGCCAGTCCGGCTGCATCCTGGTGTCCTCGATCGACGACGGGGTCCGGGTGGTCGACGCCTACGCCGCCGAGCACCTGGAGATCCAGACCGCCGACGCCGAGGCGGTCGCCGCCGGGGTGCGCAACGCGGGCGCGATCTTCGTCGGGCCCTACGCGCCGGTGTCGCTGGGCGACTACTGCGCCGGTTCCAACCACGTGCTGCCCACCGGCGGCTGCGCCCGGCACTCCTCCGGGCTGAGCGTGCAGAGCTTCCTGCGCGGCATCCACGTCATCTCCTACGACGAGCGGGCGCTGCGCGAGGTCGCCGACCAGGTCGTCGCGCTCGCCGACGCCGAGGACCTGCCCGCGCACGGCCAGGCCGTCACCGCCCGCTTCCCCCGCTGAGCGGCCCCAGAACCGAACGAGGTGCTCTTCCCATGACCGATGTGCTCGGCGGCGAGACGACGCTGGCCGACCTGCCGTTGCGCGCGGACCTGCGCGGGCGCAGCCCCTACGGGGCGCCGCAGCTCGACGTCGCGGTCCGGCTCAACACCAACGAGAACCCGTATCCGCCGCCGCCCGAGCTGGTCCGCGACGTGACCGAGGCGGTGCGGCAGGCGGCGGCCGGGCTGCACCGCTACCCCGACCGCGACGCCGCGGAGCTGCGCGCCGACCTGGCCGCCTACCTCACCGGCGCGACCGGCGTCACCGTGTCGGCGGCCAACGTGTGGGCGGCCAACGGGTCCAACGAGGTGCTGCAGCAGATCCTGCAGGCCTTCGGCGGACCGGGGCGCAGCGCGCTGGGCTTCGAACCGTCGTACTCGATGCACCCGATCCTGTCCGCGGGCACCCGCACCGACTGGGTGCCCGCGCCGCGCCGCGCGGACTTCAGCCTGGACGGCCCGGCGGCGGCCCGCGCGATCGCCGAGAAGCAGCCGGACGTGGTGTTCGTGACCAGCCCGAACAACCCCACCGGCCAGTCCGTCGGGCTCGACGACCTGCGCGCGGTGCTCGACGCCGCGCCGGGCGTGGTGGTCGTCGACGAGGCCTACGTCGAGTTCTCCTCGCGGACCAGCGCCATCGCGCTGATCGCCGAGCACCCGGCCAAGCTGATCGTCAGCCGCACCATGAGCAAGGCGTTCGCGTTCGCCGGCGGTCGGCTCGGCTACCTCGCCGCCGCCCCGGCGGTGATCGAGGCGCTGCTGCTGGTCCGCCTGCCCTACCACCTGTCCGCCCCGACGCAGGCCGCCGCGCGGGCCGCGCTGCGGCACGCCGACGCCACCCTCGGCTCGGTGAAGGACCTCGTCGACGAGCGCGGTCGGGTCGTCGAAGCGTTGCGCCGCCTGGGTTTCACCCCGGTGGACAGCGACGCCAACTTCGTCCTGTTCGGACCGTTCGCCGAAGCCGACCGCGCCTGGCGGCGGTTCCTGGACCGGGGCGTGCTGATCCGCGACGTCGGCATCCCGGGCACCTGCGGGTGACCGTGGGCACGCCGGAGGAGAACGACGCGTTCCTGGCCGCCGCCGAGGACGCGGTGGCCGAGATCGCCGCGCAGACCGAGGAGAGCCCGCAGTGAACCACGCCTTCCCGCTCGGCACCCGCACCGCCCGGATCGAGCGCACCACCCGGGAATCCTCGGTGCTGGTGGACCTCGACCTCGACGGCAGCGGCCAGGTCGACATCGACACCTCGGTGCCGTTCTACGACCACATGCTCACCGCGCTGGGCACCCACGGCGCCCTCGACCTCACCGTGAAGTCCAGCGGTGACGTCCACATCGATGCCCACCACGTCGTCGAGGACACCGCGATCGTGCTCGGCCAGGCGCTGCGCGAGGCGCTCGGGGACAAGTCGGGCATCCGCCGGTTCGGCGACGCCTGGATCCCGATGGACGAGACCCTGGCGCACGCCGCCGTGGACGCCTCCGGCCGGTCCTACTGCGTGCTCACCGGGGAACCCGAGCAGTACAACAGCTTCACCATCGGCGGGAACTACCCGTTCGTGCTGAACCGGCACGTGTTCGAGTCGATCGCCTTCCACGCGCACCTCAACCTGCACGTGCGGGTGATCCACGGCCGCGACCCGCACCACATCGCGGAGGCCCAGTACAAGGCCATCGCCCGGGCGCTGCGCGCCGCCGTCGAACCGGACCCGCGGTTCGCCGGCGTCGTCCCGTCCACCAAGGGCGCGCTCTGAGCTGAACCCCGTCCGCCCGGGCCGGACGCAGATCCGCCCCGGGTAGGCTCGGCGCCATGCGGGACTTCCTACCGATCATCCTGCTCGGCCTCGCCGGGTTCCTCATCGGCGGCGTCTACGCGACGTGGAAGACCGCCCGCGGCCTGTCGATCCTGCTCGGAGTCGCGGCCGTCCTCGCCGTGGCGGGCGGCACCGGCTGGCTCATCTGGGGCTGACCCCGTTCGAGACGTGAGTGAGGGGCACCTTCATCCGGCATAGTCGGACGAAGGTGCCCCTCACCTGTTCACGATGGACGGTCCCGGGTGCGTGTGCCACCCTTTCGCGTCGTGAGTGAGGGGCACCCTTGTCCCACTATGGGGTCCTTTCAGAATGCGGCGGAGCCGCATGCGGTGAGGCACGCAACCGGCACCGAGGCGGGTTCTCAGCGGTCTTCTCGCGAGGACAGCGCCGACGCCGGGTACGTCGTGGGTACATCAGGAGGCGATCGGCGCAGCGAGGGGACCGCTGAGGTTCCGCCACCCGCACCGCCACGCAGATCATTCTGAAAGCGGTCCTATCTTGGGCAAGGGGGCCCCTCACCTGGTTCGGCGGGTCACTCGCGGGTGGCGGTGGCCTTGGTGTCCGGGGTGGTGATGGTCTCCGCTGCGGGGGCTTCCGCCGGGGACGTCTCGGCCGCCTGCTTGTCGTCGGCCTGGGCGTCGCCGCCGTGGCCGTCGTCGGCGAAGGCCTGCTCGTCGAACGGGGCCTTGCCGGCGAAGACCTGCTGCATCTGGCCGCGGTCGATCTCCTTGGTCCACGAGCCGATGAGGACGGTCGCCACCGCGTTGCCCGCGAAGTTGGTCAGGGCGCGGGCCTCCGACATGAACCGGTCGATCCCGACGATCATGCCCACGCCGTCGACCAGGTCCGGCCGGTGCGACTGGAGCCCGCCGGCCAGGGTGGCCAGCCCGGCGCCGCTGACGCCCGCCGCCCCCTTGGACGCGATGATCATGAACAGCAGCAGCGAGATCTGCTCGCCGAGGGTCAGCGGGTCGCCCATCGCGGCGGCGATGAACAGCGACGCCATCGTCAGGTAGATCGCGGTGCCGTCGAGGTTGAACGAGTAGCCGGTCGGCACCGTGATGCCCACCACCGGCCTGCTGACGCCGAGGTGCTCCATCTTCGCGATCAGCCGCGGCAGCGCGGCCTCCGACGACGAGGTGGACACGATCAGCAGGAACTCGCGGCCCAGGTAGCGGCACAGGGAGAAGATGTTCACCCGGGCGACCGCCCACAGCAGCGGGCCGAGGATCACGAACACGAACAGCAGGCACGTGATGTAGAAGCCGACCATGATCACGGCCAGGCCCTTGAGGGCGTCGACGCCGGTCGCGCCGACCACCGCCGCGATGGCGCCGAACGCGCCGACCGGGGCGACCCACATGACCATCGCCAGGATCTTGAACACCAGGCGCTGGATGTGCTCGATGCCGCGCAGGATCGGCGCGCCCTTCTCACCCAGCGACTGCAGCGCGAACCCGGTCAGCAGCGCGACGAGGAGGGTCTGCAGCACCTCGCCCTCGGTCAGCGACGACACCAGCGTCTGCGGGATGATCCCGAGCAGGAAGTCGGTGGTGCTCTCGGCCTCGCCGCCGGCCTGTTGGGCGCCCTGGCCGCGCAGCTCGTCGGTGAGCTGGAGCCCTTCGCCCGGGTGCAGGACGTTGCCGACGAGCAGGCCGATGACCAGCGCGACGATCGACATCACGACGAAGTAGCCCAGCGCGAGACCGCCGACCTTGCCGACCTTCGCGGCCTGCCGGACGCTGCCGACGCCGAGCACGATCGTGCAGAAGATGACCGGCGAGATCATCATCTTGATCAGGTCGACGAAGCCGGTCCCGAGGGGCTTGAGCGCGGTGCCGAAGTCCGGGGCGAGGAAACCGACGGTGATGCCGCCCAGGACGGCGACGATCACCGCGATGTAGAGATAATGCGTCCGATCTCGACGACGCGGTGTCGCAGCGTCATTGCTAGCCACTGTCACTACTCCTCGTGCGGGTGAAATGAACGCACGGCCGCCGTGTGCCAGGTCACGGCGGGTGCCGGAGAGTGACTATCGGCGCCGAGTATCGTCGGCGTCACGCTTTTGTACATTCTGTTCACGTTCATCTCACGGGTGCGTCATGTCCACTTCCGGCCGAACCGGGCGCGGAGTCGCGGGCTGGAGCCTGGCCCGCCAGCTCTTCGTCCTTCAGGTCGTCGTGGTCGCGGTCGTGGTGCTCGCCGGGACCGGTCTGGCCTGGTTCGACGCCCAGCGCCGGACGCAGCAGAGCGCTCAGGAGCAGGTGCTCCTGGTGGCCCGCGCGCTGGCCGCCCAGCCGGGGGTGCGCGCGGCGATCAGCGGCCCCGACCCGAGCGCGACGCTGCAACCGATGGCCGAACGGGTGCGGCGGGACACCGGCGTCGAATTCATCACGATCATGTCCCCGGACGGGATCCGGTACAGCCACCCGAACCCGGCCCGGCTCGGGCACCGGTTCCTCGGGCACACCGAGCGCGCCGCGGCGGGCGGCGTGATCGTCGAGACCTACCCGGGCACCCTCGGGCCGTCGGTGCGCGCCGTGGTGCCGGTGCGCGGCGACACCGGCCGGGTGACCGGGCTGGTCGCGGTCGGCATCGGGGTCCACGTGCTCAGCGCCGAGCTGCGCGGGCAGGTCACCGCGCTGGTGCTGGTGGCCGTCGCCGCGCTGGCCCTCGGCGGGGTGCTCACCCGGCTGGTCGGCGCCCGGCTGCGGCGGCACACCCACGACCTGCGCCCGGCCGAGCTGAACCGGATGTACGGCTACCACGAGGCGATCCTGCACGCGGTCCGCGAAGGGCTGCTGCTGATCTCCCCGGCGGGCCGCGTGGTGCTGTGCAACGACGGCGCCGCCGCGCTGCTGCCGGTGCCCGACGCGGAGGGCAGGCAGGTCGACGACCTCGGGCTGCCCGACGAGCTCGCCGAGGCGCTGCGGGGCGGCGGCCGGATCCGCGACGAGGTCCACCTCACCGACGACCGGGTGCTGGTGGTCAACGTCTCCCCGGTGCGCAGCGGTGGGCGGGACCTCGGCACGGTGGTCACGCTGCGCGACCACACCGACCTGCAAGCGCTGTCCGGCGAGCTGGACTCGCTGCGCGGGTTCGCCGAGGCGCTGCACGCCCAGGCGCACGAATCGGCCAACCGGCTGCACACGGTCGTGTCGCTGATCGAACTGGGCCGCACCGAGGAGGCGGTCGCCTTCGCCACCGACGAGCTGGAACTGGCCCAGCGGCTCACCGACCGGCTGGTCGGGGCGGTCGGCGAGCCGGTGCTGGCGGCGCTGCTGCTGGGCAAGACCGCCGAGGCCGCCGAGCGGGGCGTCGAGGTGGTGCTCACCGAGGAGAGCTGGATCGAGGAGCCCGACATCGATTCCGCGGGCCGGATCGACCCCCGCGACCTGGTGACCATCGTCGGCAACCTGGTGGACAACGCGGTGGAGGCGGTGCTCGACGTGCCCGACCCGCGGGTCGAGGTGACGCTGCGCGGCGGCCCCGACGGCCTGCTGCTCCGGGTCGCCGACAACGGGCCCGGGGTGGACGCCGAGGTGGTGCGGCGGATCTTCCACCGCGGCTGGTCGACCAAGCGGGCCGGGCGCGGGCTGGGGCTCGCGCTGGTCGGGCAGCGGGTCCGGCGGCACGGCGGCACGATCGAGGTGCGCGCCGACGACGGCGCGGTGTTCGAGGTGCGGCTGCCCGCCGCGGAGGTGGCCCGGTGATCTCGGTGCTGGTGGTGGAGGACGACCCGGTGGCCGGCGAGGCGCACGCCACCTACGTCGCGCGGGTCAGCGGGTTCGCCGTGGCCGGGCGGGTGCGCACCGGGCAGGGCGCGCTGCGCTTCGTCGAGCGGACCCCCGTCGACCTGGTGCTGCTGGACCTGCGGCTGCCCGACATGGACGGGTTGCAGGTCGCGCGGGCGCTGCGCACCGCGGGCAGCGACGCCGACGTGATCGCGGTGACCTCCGCGCGGGACCTCAAGGTCGTCCGGGCCGCGGTGTCCAGCGGGGTGGTCCAGTACCTGCTCAAGCCGTTCACCTTCGCCGCCATGCGGGACAAGCTGGAGCACTACGCGCGGTTCCGGGCCAGCTTCGAGCACGACCGGGACGCCAGCGGGCAGGGCGAGATCGACCGCGCCTTCGCCGCGCTGCGCGAGATCGACCGCAGCTCGCTGCCCAAGGGGATGAGCGAGGAGACGCTGGCCGCCGTCGTCGCCGCACTCCGCGCGGAACCGGAGGGCGCGGCCGCCGGGGCGGTCGGCACCACCGCGGGGGTCTCCCGGGTCACCGCCCGCCGCTACCTGGAGTACCTGGTGGACACCGGGGTGGCCGAGAGGCGGCCGCAGTACGGGGGGCCAGGAAGGCCGGAGATGGCCTACCGGTGGTCTGGTGAGGAGTAGTTGTCGGCGGCCTTCACGTCTGGGTTGTGCCGTGGTCCGGTTGCGTGGCGGTGCGGGTGGCGGAACCTCAGCGGTCTTCTCGCTCCGGGCGCCCTTCCTCATGTACCAAGCACGTACACAGCGTCAGGGCGTCCTCGCGAGAAGGCCGCTGAGAACCCGCCGCGGTGCGAGTTGCGAGGGTGGGGTAGTGCGGAAGCGGCATTCGCCGCTTGCCTGACCGTGGTTGCGTGGGTTTGCGGCGCTCGCTCGTTCTCGCTACGTCTGCCGGGAGTCGGCTGCGGGGCGTAGGAGCGGGGCGCCCGGGCCGCGTTCGGCCCAGCGGTCGTCCGGGTTCTGCAGGGCGCAGGAGCGCAGCGAGAGGCAGCCGCAGCCGATGCAGTCGGTGAGGTGGTCGCGGAGCCGTTGCAGGCCGTCGATGCGGGCGTCGAGCTCGTCGCGCCAGCGCCGGGAGAGCCGCGCCCAGTCCGCCTTGGTCGGCGCGTGGTCGGCGGGCAGCGTGGCCAGCGCCTCGGTGATCTGCTCCAGGCTCAGCCCGACGCGTTGCGCGGACCGGATGAAGGCCAGCCGCCGCAGCACGTGCCGCTGGTAGCGGCGCTGGTTCCCGGTGGTGCGGGTGGTCGAGATCAGCCCGCGTTGCTCGTAGAACCGCAGTGCGGTCTGGGCCACGCCGCTGCGGTGGGCGACCTCTCCGATGGTCAGCAGTCCCGATCGCGTCGACACCCGGTCAGCGTAGCAGCCTTGACTTCGAGTTAGCTCGAAGTATCAGCCTGGGGCCATGACCACTTCGACCACCGGATACGCCGCGCTCGGCCCGCTGCTGAGCGCCATGACCGGCGACGAGAAGCACTCCGCCGCGGCGACGTCCACGTTGGACGTGCTCTGGGTGCTCTACGACCGGGTCCTCGACGTCGCCCCGGACCGGGTGGACGACCCGGACCGCGACCGCTTCCTGCTCTCCAAGGGCCACGGGCCGATGGCCTACTACGCGGTGCTGGCCGAGAAGGGCTTCGTGCCGCCGGAGATCCTCGGCCGCTGGGGCGGGTTCGACTCCCCGCTGGGCTTCCACCCGGACCGGGTGCTGGTGCCCGGGGTGGAGATCGGCAGCGGCTCGCTCGGCCACGGACTGCCGCTGGCCGTCGGCACCGCCCTCGGGCTCCGCGCCCGGGGCAGGCACCGGCCCCGGGTGGTGGTGCTGGTCGGCGACGCCGAGCTCGACGAGGGCAGCAACCACGAGGCCATCGCGGTGGCCGGGCGCTTCGGGCTGGAGCGGCTCACCACCGTCGCGGTGGACAACCGCTCCGCCAGCCACGGCTGGCCCGGCGGCCTCGCCGAGCGCTTCGCTCGCGAGGGGTGGGCCACCGCCACCGTCGACGGCCGCGACCACGACGCCCTGGCCACCGCGCTGCTGGCCGAGCACCCCGGCCGACCGCTCGCGGTCGTGGCCGAGGTCGAATCCGAGGAGGACGACCGATGATCACCATGCGCGAGACCTTCACCGAGATCACCAGCGCCGCGCTGGACGAGGACGAGCGGCTGGCAGTGGTGCTGGCCGACATCTCCGCCGACCGGTTCACCGGAGCCGCCGTCCGGCACCCGCACCGGGTGCTCAACGTCGGCATCCGGGAGCAGGCGATGATCGGCGTGGCCGGCGGCCTGGCGCTGACCGGGATGCGCCCGATCGTGCACACCATCGTCCCGTTCCTGGTGGAACGGCCGTTCGAGCAGCTCAAGCTCGACCTCAACCACCAGGGCGTCGGGGCCGTGCTGGTCGGGACCGGCGCGTCCTACGACTACCCGTCGGCCGGCCGCACCCACATGGGCCCGGGCGACGTCGCGCTGCTGGACACGCTGCCCGGCTGGACCGTGCACGTGCCGGGCCATCCCGACGAGGTGCCGCCGCTGCTGCGCTCGGCCCTGCGCGGCGACGACCTGGTGTACCTGCGGTTGTCGGACCGGGTGAACGACGCCGCGCTGGGCGTCGGGCCGGGCTGGCAGCGGGTCCGCCGGGGCGGTCGGGGCGTGGTGCTCGCCGTGGGGCCGATGCTGCGGCCGGTGCTGGCCGCGACGGCGCTGCTGGACGTCACCGTGCTCTACACCCCCACGATCCGGCCGTTCGACGGCGCCGGGCTGCGGGCCGCGGTGCACGACGCGGCGCCGGAGGTGGTGCTCGTCGAGCCCTACCTCAGCGGCACCTCGTCCGCGCAGGTCGGCGAGGCGCTGGCGGACCTGCCGCACCGGATCCGGGCGCTGGGCGTGCGGCGCGACCGGGAGCTGCGCGCCTACGGCACCTCCGACGAGCACGAAGCGGCGCACGGCCTCGGTCCGGCCGCCCTGGCGGGCACCATCGGTGCCTTCCTCGGCGGGTGAGGCGGGGGTGTGGTGCGACGCATGGGCGGGGGCACCGGCGTCCGGCGGTAACCTGGAGCCGTGGCACGAGTCGTCATCTTGGACTACGGATCAGGCAACCTCCGCTCCGCCGAGCGCGCGCTGGAACGCGCCGGGGCCGACGTGGAGGTGACCGCGGACCATCGTGCCGCCACCGAGGCCGACGGCCTGGTGGTCCCGGGGGTCGGTGCCTTCGCCGCGTGCATGGAGGGCCTGCTGGCGGTCGGCGGTGACCGGATCATCGACAAGCGGCTGGCCGGGGACCGCCCGGTGCTGGGCATCTGCGTCGGGATGCAGGTGCTGTTCGACCGGGGCGTCGAGCACGACCAGGCGGCTGACGGGTGCGGGCAGTGGCCGGGCACCGTCGAGCGGCTGCGCGCCGACGTGCTGCCGCACATGGGTTGGAACGAGGTCCGGGCCCCCGCCGACAGCGTGCTGTTCGCCGGGATGGACCCGGGGACCCGGTTCTACTTCGTGCACTCCTACGGGGTCCGCCGGTGGGAGCTGGCGCCCGCGGAGCCGCTCGCGCCGCCCCGGGTGACCTGGGCCGAGCACGGCGAGCCGTTCGTCGCCGCGGTGGAGAACGGGGCGCTGATGGCCACCCAGTTCCACCCGGAGAAGTCCGGTGCGGCCGGGGCCGCGCTGCTGGCCAACTGGCTGCGCTCGCTGTGAGCACCCGCTGAGCGGTCGCCGTGCGTGGCGACCTCAGCGGCCACCTCGCGACGCGCCCCTCCCGGCACCAGGTCGTCCTCGCGCGCGGACCGCGGAGAACCGCGGGGGTGCGGGCTGCTCGGCCACCGGGCCACCGCTGGCGGCGGCAGCCCCGGTTCGGGCGAACTCCCAGGCCCCACGACCGGGGAGGACGCCGGTTTCGTAGGGTTGGGGGGTGACTTTCACCCTCCTCCCCGCTGTTGACGTCGCCGACGGCCAGGCCGTGCGCCTGGTGCAGGGCGCGGCCGGTACCGAGACCTCCTACGGCGAGCCGCTGGAGGCGGCCCTGGCCTGGCAGCGCGCCGGCGCGGAGTGGATCCACCTGGTCGACCTGGACGCGGCCTTCGGCCGCGGCTCCAACCGGGAGCTGCTGGCCGAGGTGACCGGGAAGCTCGACGTGGACGTGGAGCTCTCCGGCGGCATCCGGGACGACGCCTCGCTGGAGGCGGCGCTGGCCACCGGCTGCCGCCGGGTGAACCTGGGCACCGCCGCGCTGGAGGACCCGGAGTGGACCGACCGGGTCGTCGCGGCCTACGGCGACCGGGTCGCGGTAGGGCTCGACGTGCGCATCACCGAGCAGGGCCACCGGCTCGCCGCGCGCGGCTGGACCAAGGACGGCGGCGACCTGTGGGAGGTGCTGGCCCGGCTCGACGCCGCGGGCTGCCGCCGCTACGTCGTCACCGACGTCAGCAAGGACGGCACCCTGCGCGGGCCGAACGTGGAGCTGCTGCGCGCGGTCTGCGCCCGCACCGACGCCCCGGTGATCGCCTCCGGCGGCGTGTCCAGCGTGGACGATCTCGTCGCGCTGTCCCGGCTGGCCCCGAGGGCGTGGAGGGCTCGATCGTCGGCAAGGCGCTCTACGCGGGCAACTTCACCCTGGAAGAAGCCCTCGCCGCCGTCCGCTGACCCCGATGTGAACTGGGTGAGGGACACCCTTGCCCGAGCAAGGGGTTCTTTGAGAATGCGGCGGAGCCGCATGCGGTGCGGCACGCAACTTGCACCGCGGCGGCTTCTCAGCGGTCTTCTCGCGAGGACAGCCGTGACGCCGTGTACGTCGTGGGTACATCAGGAACGGCTCCCGGAGCGAGCAGGCCGCTGAGAAGCCGCCACCCGCACCGCCACGCAGATCATCATCGGCGAAAGCGGTTCTAAAGGTGCCCCTCACTCACATCCCGAACGGGTGCTGGGGTGCTGGGTGACCGGGGGTGTCTACGCTGGAGGCATGGCCGTCGCGGTGCGTGTGATCCCCTGCCTTGACGTCGATCAGGGTCGGGTCGTCAAGGGCGTCAACTTCACCGACCTGCGGGACGCGGGCGATCCCGTCGAGCTGGCCCGGGCCTACGACGCCGAGAGCGCCGACGAGCTGACCTTCCTCGACGTCACCGCCTCCTCCGGGGAGCGCGAGACGACCTACGACGTGGTCCGCCGCACCGCCGAGCAGGTGTTCATCCCGCTCACCGTGGGCGGCGGCGTGCGCAGCCCGGACGACATCGACCGCCTGCTGCGCGCCGGGGCCGACAAGGTGAGCCTGAACACCGCCGCCATCGCCCGCCCGGAGCTGTTGCGGGAGTCCGCGCGGCGCTTCGGCGCGCAGTGCGTGGTGCTGTCGGTGGACGCCCGCCGGGTGCCGGAGGGCGGCGAGCCGACGCCGTCGGGCTTCGAGGTCACCACGCACGGCGGCCGTCGCGGCACCGGCATCTGCGCGGTGGAGTGGGCCGCCCGCGGCCAGGAGCTCGGCTCCGGCGAGATCCTGCTCAACTCGATGGACGCCGACGGCACCAAGGCCGGGTTCGACCTGGAGATGATCCGCGCGGTGCGCGAGGTGGTCGAGGTGCCGCTGATCGCCAGCGGCGGTGCCGGCGCCGTCGAGCACTTCGCCCCCGCGGTCCGCGCCGGGGCCGACGCGGTGCTGGCCGCCAGCGTCTTCCACTTCGGCCAGTTGCGCCTCGGCGAGGTCAAGGAGGCCCTGCGCGCGGAAGGGATCACGGTCCGGTGAGCGAACTCGACCCGGCCGTCGCCGGACGGCTCAAGCGCGGTGCCGACGGGCTGTTCCCCGCGGTGGCGCAGGAACGCGGCACCGGGCAGGTGCTGATGCTGGCGTGGATGGACGACGAGGCGCTGCACCGGACGCTGACCACCCGGCGCGGCACCTACTACTCCCGCAGCCGCGGCGAGCACTGGGTGAAGGGCGCCACCTCCGGGCACGTCCAGCACGTGCACGAGGTGCGGCTGGACTGCGACGGCGACACCGTGCTGCTCATCGTCGACCAGGAGGGCGCCGCCTGCCACACCGGCGACCACACCTGCTTCGACGCCGACGTGCTGCTCGCGCCGGAGGGCTGATCAGCCCGGCACGTCGCTCAGGTCCCCGGTGAGGTAGCGCTGCAGGTTCGGGGCGATCGCCGCGACCACCACGTCGTGCTCGGCCGAGGCCAGCGGCTCCAGCCGGACGACGTAGCGGACCAATCCCAGGCCCACGATCTGGGTGCCGCACAGCGAGGCCCGCAGCGCCGGCCGGTCGGACCCCAGCGCCTCGGTCACCCTGGCGAACACCGCCGTGCTGATCAGCTCCTTGAGCATGGTGACCGCGGTCTCGTGGGTGGCGATGCTGCGCACCAGCGCCACGAACTCGCCGCCGCCCGCGTCGTCCCACACCGCCAGGAACCGCCGCACCATCCGCTCGCCGAGCCGCTCCGGGTCGCCCTCCAGCAGCGCCGGGATCACCACCGCCGGATCGAAGGGCAGCGCGATGGCGGCGGCGAACAGGCCCTCCTTGCCGCCGAACCAGTGGTTGACCATCGCCGGGTCCACCCCGGCGCGGGCCGCGAGGGCGCGCACCGTGGCGCCGTCGTAGCCCTGCTCGGCGAACTCCGCGCGCGCCGCGGTCAGCAGCGCGGATCGGGTGTCCTCCCCGCCGCGGCGCCGTCCGCGCCGCTTGGGCGTGCCGTTGCTCACCGGTCCATCCTCGCCGGTGGCGGGCGGGAGGGGCAAAGCACGGGTCCTCGCCGACCGGCCCCGGCTGCGCGGCACAATGTCGGGCATGGTCGGCGACGGTGATTTCGGCAGTGCGAGCCCAGGACGTGCGGAGTTCCGCGAGCTGGCCGCGGGACGGCGGGTGATCCCGGTGGTGCGGCGGCTGCTCGCGGACGACGAGACCCCCTGGGCGTCTACCGCAAGCTCGCGGGCGACCGCCCCGGGACGTTCCTGTTCGAGTCCGCGGAGAACGGTCGCTCCTGGTCCCGCTGGTCGTTCGTCGGGGTGCGCAGCGCCGCCGCGCTGACCGTCAAGGACGGCGTCGCGCACTGGACCGGCACGCCGCCGGTCGGGCTGCCCAGCGGGGGCGACCCGCTGGAGGCGCTGCGCGAGTCGGTCCGGTTGCTGCAGACCGAGCCGCTGCCCGGGATGCCGCCGCTGACCGGCGGGATGGTCGGCTACCTCGGCTACGACATCGTCCGCAGGCTGGAGCGGCTGCCCGACCTCACCGAGGACGACCTGCGGCTGCCCGAGATGGTGATGCTGCTGGCCACCGACCTCGCCGCGCTGGACCACCACGAGGGCACCATCACCCTCATCGCCAACGCCGTGAACTGGGACGACAGCCCGGAGCGGGTGGACGCCGCCTACGACGACGCGGTCCGCAGGCTCGATGACATGACCGAGCGGCTGTGCACCCCGGCGCCGCCGACCGTGGCGGTCCTGTCCGCCGCGAGCCCCGACTTCGAGCGCCGCCGCAGCCCCGAGGAGCACCACGCGGCGGTGGAGCGGGCGAAGGAGGCGATCCGGGACGGCGAGGCGTTCCAGGTCGTCGTCTCGCAGCGCTTCCAGATGTCCACCAGCGCCGACTCGCTGGACATCTACCGGGTGCTGCGCACCACCAACCCGAGCCCGTACATGTACCTGCTGCGGATGGAGGCGCCCGACGGCGGCACCCCGTTCGACATCGTCGGCTCCAGCCCGGAGTCGCTGGTCACGGTGCGCGACGGGCAGGCCACCACGCACCCGATCGCCGGGACCCGCTGGCGGGGCGCCGACGAGGACGAGGACGCGCTGCTGGAGAAGGAGCTCATCAACGACGAGAAGGAGCGCGCCGAGCACCTGATGCTCGTCGACCTCGGCCGCAACGACCTGGGCCGGGTGTGCCGACCGGGCTCGGTGCACGTGGTGGACTTCTTCCGGATCGAGCGCTACAGCCACGTGATGCACATCGTCTCCACGGTCACCGGGCGGCTCGCCGACGACCGCACCGCCTTCGACGCGGTGACCGCCTGCTTCCCGGCGGGCACGCTCTCCGGCGCGCCCAAGCCCCGGGCGCTGGAGCTCATCGAGGAGCTGGAGCCGACCCGGCGGGCCCAGTACGGCGGCGTCGTGGGCTACCTGGACTTCGCCGGGGACGCCGACACCGCCATCGCCATCCGCACCGCCCTGGTCCGCGACGGCACGGCTTACGTGCAGGCGGGCGGCGGTATCGTGGCCGATTCGGACCCGGTCGCGGAGGACCGGGAGTGCCTGAACAAGGCGCGCGCGGTGCTCAACGCGGTCGCCACCGCCGAAACCCTGCGCAGCCCCCGCGGATCGGAGGAGACGGTTGACCACCGAGCCACGCTCTGAGGGCCCGCGCACGTCCAAGCGCCTGCTGTGGTCGGTGGTGCTGCTGATGCTGCTCGGCGCCGGCCTGCTGTGGGCCGCCGGATCGGTCGAGTGGGCCAGCCAGGCGTTCCGGCTCCAGTTCGGCGGGGAGCGCCGGGTCGGCGCCTCGGGCGGTGACGTGCGCCCCGAGCTGGTGCCGCTGGCGCTGGCCGGGCTCGCCGCCGTCGCCGCGGTGCTGGCCACCGGCGGCTGGCTGCGCCGGGTCGTCGGCGCGCTGGTCGTCGTCGCAGGCGGGCTGCTGGTCTACCGAGCCGTCGGGCAGATCGATTTCGGCTGGTTCGCCGGCGCCGGGCCCGGCCTGCCTCCCGGCAGCACGCCGATCGGCGAGCCCAGCCTGAGCCCGATCGGCCCGCTGCTGATGTCGGTCGGCTCCGTCGTGCTGCTCGGCGCCGGGCTGCTGGTGGTGCTGCGCGGCGGGCGGATGCCCGCGATGGGCGCCAAGTACGCCGCCCCGGGCGAGCAGCGCGCCACCGTCTCGCACGATCCGCAGCGGCGGATGTGGGATGAGTTGGATGAAGGAAGGGACCCAACCGAAGACCGCTGAGTCTTTTTGGTGTGGTGGTCTTTTTGCGTGCGGTGCAAGTGGCGGAACCTCAGCGGCCTTCTCGTCGGGAAGGTGTTGTGGTCCATTTGGCGCGCGGTGCGGGTGGCGGAACTTCAGCGGCCTTCTCGCTCCGGGCGCCCTTCCTCATGTACGACCACGTACACAGCGTCAGGGCGTCCTCGCGAGAAGACCGCTGAGAACCCGCGGCGGTGCCGGTTGCGTGCGTGGGGCAAAGCGGAAGCGGCTTCGCCGCTTGCCTGACGGTGATCCGGTTTCGCGCGTGCGTGGCTTGCCTGACGGCGGTCGGGTTTCGCGTGTGCGTGGGGCGACCGCTTCGCCGCTTGCCTGATGGTGGTGCATGTGGTGCATGTGGGGGTGCTTGTGGATAGGTGAGGGGCACCCTTGTCCCGGTTACTTGGGCAAGGGGCCCCTCACCTGGTTCTCGAACGGGTGAGGGACTCCTGGGCGGGTGGGGCTGCCCGGTTCGCCCGGATCGGTCGGATTCGGTTCCGGGGGCCTCGTTCACCTCGTCGGGGTCGTCCTCGGGTTGCCGGGTTCGTCGACGGGCCTCCTGGCAAGTGCGGAAGGTCCTTGCTGCGCTGGGACGTTGGGCCGCCCCCTTGGTAGGACCGGTCCGCGGGCGGGTTTAGCATCGGATGAGCGACGGCACGGCGGGAAGGGGAGTGTCGTGATCGAGCGCGATGCGTTCAGCCGCGCGACGTCGCGGGTGCGTGTTCGGGGCATGACCTGCGAGGTGTTCGCGTGAGCGTTCTGGATTCCATCATCGAAGGCGTCCGCGAGGACATGGCGGTCCGCGAGGCGGCCGTCTCCTTCGACGAGATCAAGCAGCGGTCGGCGGCGGCGCCGCCACCGCACGACGTGCTCGCCGCGTTGCGGGCACCGGGCGTCGGCGTCATCGCCGAGGTCAAGCGGCGCAGCCCGTCCAAGGGCGAGCTGGCCGAGATCGGCGAACCGCAGGACCTGGCGGCCGACTACGCCGAGGCCGGGGCCCGGGTGATCAGCGTGCTGACCGAGCAGCGCCGCTTCGGCGGGTCGCTGGCGGACTTCGACGCGGTGCGGGAACGGGTGCCGGGCACGCCGATCCTGCGCAAGGACTTCGTGGTCAGCCCGTACCAGGTGCACGAGGCGCGGGCGCACGGCGCGGACATGGTGCTGCTCATCGTGGCGGCGCTGGAGCAGAACGCCCTGGAGGCGCTGCTGGACCGGGTCGAGTCCCTGGGCATGACGGCGCTGGTCGAGGTGCACACCGCCGAGGAGGCCGACCGGGCGCTGGAGGCCGGTGGGAAAGTCATTGGCATCAACGCCCGCAACCTGCATACCCTCGAGGTGGACCGGGACGTGTTCGGCCGGATCGCCCCGGGGCTTCCGCAGGACATCCTCAAGGTCGCCGAGTCCGGGGTGCGCGGTCCCAGCGACCTGATGGCCTACGCCGGGTCCGGTGCCGATGCGGTGTTGGTCGGCGAGGGCCTGGTGACCAGCGACAACCCGAAATCGGCGGTCACCCAGCTCGTGACGGCGGGATCGCACCCGGCGTGCCCGCGGCCGAGCAGGTGATCCGGCGGCCGGGCCGGTAGGCTCCGGACCAAGATCGATTCGGGCGGGCGTCCGGTGGCGGGCGCCCGCCCGGCTCCGTTGCGGGCGTCCGCCCGCAGGACAGGAGGCTTCGCATGACCGGTAGCGGTGCGGAAACCGCTCGCGCGCACCGTCCCAGCAGGCCCGTGCCCGAGGGGCACGACCCGGACGAGCGCGGGCACTTCGGTGCCTACGGCGGCCGGTTCATGCCCGAGGCGCTGATCGCCGCGCAGGACGAGCTGGCCGCCGAGTACGCCAAGGCGCAGGCCGACCCGGCGTTCGTCGACGAGCTGAACCGGCTGCTGCGCGACTACGCGGGGCGGCCGTCCCTGCTCACCGAGGCTCGGCGGTTCGCCGAGCACGCGGGCGGCGCGCGGATCCTGCTCAAGCGCGAGGACCTCAACCACACCGGCTCGCACAAGATCAACAATGTGCTGGGGCAGGCGTTGCTGGTCAAGCGGATGGGCAAGCGGCGGGTCATCGCCGAGACCGGCGCGGGCCAGCACGGCGTGGCCACCGCCACCGCCTGCGCGCTGCTCGGCCTGGACTGCGTGGTCTACATGGGCGAGGTCGACACCCGGCGGCAGTCGCTCAACGTGGCGCGGATGCGGCTGCTGGGCGCCGAGGTGATCCCGGTGGCCACCGGTTCGGCCACGCTCAAGGACGCGATCAACGAGGCGCTGCGCGACTGGGTGACCAACGTCGACGACACGCACTACCTGCTGGGCACGGCGGCGGGCGCGCACCCGTTCCCGGTGATGGTCCGCAACTTCCACCGGGTGATCGGGGAGGAGGCCCGCGAGCAGGCGTTGGCGCTGGCCGGCCGGCTGCCCGACGCGGTCGCGGCCTGCGTGGGCGGCGGGTCCAACGCGATCGGCATCTTCCACGGCTTCATCGACGACCCGCAGGTCCGGCTGGTCGGCTTCGAGCCCGCCGGCCACGGCATCGAGTCCGGTGAGCACGGCGCCACGCTGACCGCGGGGATCCCCGGCACGCTGCACGGCGCCCGGTCCTACCTGCTCCAGGACGACGACGGCCAGATCGCCGAGGCGTACTCGATCTCGGCCGGGCTGGACTACCCGGGCGTCGGGCCCGAGCACTCCTACCTCAAGGACTCCGGCCGCGCCGAGTACCACTCGGTCAGCGATGACGAGGCGATGCGGGCGTTCCGGCTGCTCTCCCGCACCGAAGGCATCATCCCGGCGATCGAGTCGGCGCACGCCCTGGCCGGCGCGCTGCGGCTGGGCCAGGAGCTCGGGCCGGAGGGCGTCATCGTGGTGAGCCTGTCCGGGCGCGGCGACAAGGACATGGATACCGCGGCCACCTACTTCGGGCTGGTCGACGAGGAGGAGGCGCGGTGAACCTCGACGAGGTCTTCCAGCGGTGCAAGCAGGAGCAGCGGGCGGCGCTGATGGGCTACCTTCCCGCCGGCTACCCGACGGTGGCCGAGTCGGTCGAGCTGCTCGACGGGATGCTCGCGGGCACCGGTGACCGGCCGGGCTGCGACGTCGTGGAGATCGGCATCCCGTTCTCCGACCCGGTGATCGACGGCCCCACCATCCAGGCCGCCGCCACGACCGCGCTGCGCGCCGGGTTCCGGGTGCGCGACTTGTTCGACATCGTCTCCGCCGTCGCCGAGCGCGGCGGGCACGCCGTGGTGATGACCTACTGGAACCCGGTGCACCGCTACGGCGTGTCGGCCTTCGCCCGCGACCTCAAGGCGGCCGGGGGGCTCGGCGTGATCACCCCGGACCTGATCCCGGACGAGGCCGACGAGTGGGCCGCGGCCTCCGAGGAGCACGGCCTGGACCGGATCTACCTGGTCGCGCCCTCGTCCACCGAGGAGCGGCTGGCGATGACCGCGAAGGCCAGCTCCGGCTTCGTCTACGCGACCTCGGTGATGGGCGTCACCGGTGCCCGCGACTCGGTCGGCGCGTCGGCCGCCGGGCTGGTGGACCGCACCCGCGCGCACACCGACCTCCCGGTGGGCGTGGGCCTGGGCGTGCGCACCCGCGAGCACGCCGCCGAGGTGGCCGGGTTCGCCGACGCGGTGATCGTCGGTTCGGCCTTCGTCTCCGCCGCCGAGCGGGAGGGCCGGGACGGCGTCGCGCGGCTGGCCGCCGACCTCGCGGACGGCGCGCGCGGGCGCTGAGGACGTCCGGTACCGCGCAGCGGCGGCGGTCGCTGCGCGGCCACCTGAGCAGCCGCCACCGGCACCGCCGAGCGGGGGCGGTCCCGAGCCCCTCACCCACCACCGGCACCGGGTGACCGGACCGCTACGGTGGTGGCCGTGAGCGCCTCGGTCGCCGCCTCGGCGAGTACCCACCTGGCCACGATCCCGAGCCCGCCCCAGGGCGTGTGGTACCTCGGGCCGATCCCGCTGCGCGCCTACGCGCTGTGCATCATCGCGGGCATCATCGTCGCGGTCTGGTGGGGCAGCCGCCGCTGGGTGGCGCGCGGTGGTCGCGAGGGCACCGTCGTCGACATCGCGGTGTGGGCGGTGCCGTTCGGGCTGATCGGCGGTCGCCTGTACCACGTCGCGACCGACTGGCACAAATACTTCGGCGAGGGCCGCAACCCGCTGGACATCTTCCGGATCTGGGAGGGCGGGCTCGGCATCTGGGGCGCGGTGGCGCTCGGTGCGGTCGGCGCCTGGATCGGCTGCCGCCGCCGGGGCATCCCGCTGCCCGCCTTCGCCGACGCCATCGCCCCGGGCCTGGTGCTGGCCCAGGCGATCGGGCGGCTCGGCAACTGGTTCAACCAGGAGCTCTACGGGGCGCCGACGGACGTGCCGTGGGGCTTGGAGATCTACCGCCGGATCGACCCGGAGACCGGGCTGGCCGATCCGATCGCCGGCGTCGCCCTGGACCAGACGCCGATCGTCGTGGTGCACCCGACGTTCCTCTACGAGCTGCTGTGGAACGTCGGCGTCTGCCTGCTCGTGGTGTGGGCCGACCGCCGGTTCCGGATGGGGCGCGGCCGGGTCTTCGCGCTCTACGTCGCGGGCTACACGGCCGGTCGGGTGTGGATCGAGATGATGCGCACCGACGCCGCCACGCTGGTGTTCGGCGTCCGGATCAACGTGTTCACCTCCATCGCGGTGCTGCTCGCCGCGCTGGCCTACCTGCTGCTGGTGCGCGGTGGCCGGGAGGACCCCGCGCTGCTGTGGGGCACCCGCGGCGACTCCTCCGACGGGGCGTCGGAGCCCGCGGGCACCGGGCCGCACGACGGCGCCGCCCGGGACGACGACGCCGCCCGGGACGACGGGTCTTCACGGGACGACGGGTCGTCACGGGAGGAGGAGGCCGACCGCGGCGGTGGAGCGGAGCGCACCGACGAGGGCGGTACCGGGCAGCGCGAGGAGTCGGCGGACACCGACCGCCGATCGCGCTAGGCCGGGCCCTCAGCCGCCGAGCGCCGCGGACAGGCGTCCGGCGGCGTCGGCGACTTCCGCGACGACGGGCTCCAGCGCGTCCGGCGGCAGCCGGAACACCGGCGCCGAGACGTTGAGCGCGGCGACCACCGCGCCCCGGAAGTCGCGCACCGGCGCGGCCACCGCGACCAACCCGGGTTCGTACTCCTCGGCCGCCACGACGTGCCCGGCCGCGCGTTCGGCGCGCACCCGGCGCAGCAGGGCGGGCAGGTCGCGCGGCGCCCGGTCGGTGCCGGGCAGCGGAGCGTCCCCCAGCACCTCGGCGAGCTCGGCGTCGGACAGCCCGGTCAGCAGCGCCCGGCCGCTGGAGGTGCAGCTCAGCGGGGTCGTGCGGCCGATCCACTCGTGCGCCTGCAACGCCCGGCCCGGCCGCTCGGTGAGCACCGTGACGGCCGTGTCCGCGCCGCGCACGGTCAGGTAGGCGGCTTCGCCGAGCCGCCGGACCAGCCCGCGCAGCACCTCCGGCGCCTGGTGCAGCAGCCGTTCGTCCCCGGCCTGCCCGGCCAGGGCGAACAGGCCCCAGCCCAGCCGGTAGGACAGGTCCGCGTCGCGTTCGGCGAACCCGGCCTCGGCGAGCACCTTCAACGTCCGGGAGACCTGCGTCTTCTCCTTGCCGAGCGCTTCGGCGACGTCCTGGACCCGCATCGGTCCCGCTCCCAGCGCCCGCAGCACCTCCAGCGCCCGGTGGACGCTGCTCAGCCCTTCGCTCACCCGATCATTCTGCGGCATCGCGTGCGCATGGAGCAACTAGCGTTGCCGCATGGGCGCGGGTCTGCCTACGGTCGACGGCATGTGCGGAATAGCTGCTCAACACCGGACCGATTCGACCCCCGACCTGGACGCGGGCACCCGGATGCTCCTCGCCTTGGCGCACCGGGGTCCTGACGACAGCGACCACCGGACCGTCGGCGAGCACGCCTGGCTGGGGCACACCCGGCTGTCCATCGTCGACCTCGACGGCGGCAGGCAGCCGCTGACCTCCCCGGACGGGTGGTCGCTGGTCTGCAACGGCGAGATCTACAACCACGAGCAGGTGCGTGCGGAACTCGGCGGCGCGGTCTTCGGGACCGCGTCGGACAGCGAAGCCGCGCTGGCCCTGCTGCGCACCGGCGGACCGGCCGAGCTGCACCGGCTGCGCGGGATGTGGGCGCTGTGCGCGGCGGCGCCGGACGGGCGGTTCGTGGCCGCCCGCGACCCGCTCGGCATCAAGCCGCTGTACTGGGCCCGCCGCGGCGCGGCGGTCCACTTCGCCTCCGAGCTGCGGGCGTTCCCCGCCGAGGTGCAGGACGCGGTGGAGTCGTTCCCACCCGGCTGCTACTGGACTCCGGAGGCGGGCGTGGTCCGCTTCGCGACGGCGGTCCCGGCGGCCGACCCGGCGGTGTGGGAGGGCATCGCCCCGGAAGTCGCGGAGAAGGCCACCCGCGAGGTGCTGGTCGACTCGGTGCGGCGGCACCTGATGGCCGATGTGGAGGTCGGCGTGTTCCTGTCCGGCGGGCTGGACTCCAGCCTGGTCGCGGCCATCGCCGCCGAGCACTGCGCCGAGCGGGGACGGCGGCTCAAGACCTTCGCCGTCGGCACCGAAGGCTCGGCGGACCTGCTCGCCGCCCGCGCCGCCGCCGAGCACCTGGGCACCGAGCACCACGAGGCGGTGTTCACCGCACGGGAGGCGATCGAGGTGCTGGACGAGGTCGTGGCCTCGGTGGAGTCCTTCGACGCCAGCCTGATCCGCAGCGCGGTGCCCAACTGGTTCCTCAGCGAGCTGGCTTCCCGGCACGTCAAGGCCGTGCTGACCGGTGAGGGCGCCGACGAGCTGTTCGCCGGGTACTCCTACTACCACGCCGAGCACGCCACCGGCCTCGACGCGGAGCTGGTCCGGACCCTGGAGGAGCTGCACGGGCTCAACCTGCAGCGCTGCGACCGGGTCACCATGGCCCACGGCCTGGAGGCGCGGGTGCCGTTCCTGGACGCCGAGGTCATCGCGCACGCCACCGCGCTGCCCGCGGCGTACAAGGCGCTGGAGCCGGACGGGATGGAGAAGGGCCACCTGCGGCGGGCGTTCACCGGCTGGCTGCCGGCGGAGCTGCTGTGGCGGCGCAAGGAGCAGTTCGGCACCGGCAGCGGCGCGCAGGACCTGCTTTCGCCGTACTGGGCGGACCGCGTCCCGGACGCCGACCTCGCCGCCGCCGGGGACGCCCTCGGCGTGCGCACCAAGGAGGAGCTGGCCTACTACCGGGCGTTCCGCCGAGCCCTCCCGGCGGTCCGCCCGGACCGGGTCCTCACCCGCTTCGCCACCGCCTGAGCGGTCCCACATCCCGGACGCCCGCCCGTCCGGGAGCTGAGTGAGGGGCACCTTCATCCGAGTATGTCGGATGAAGGTGCCCCTCACTCGGTTCACATCGTGGGACGGGTGGGAGCGATGACCGGGGAACCGTCGGCGTTGCGCAGCACGGCGACCCGCGCGCTGTAGCGCTCGGCCAGCGTCGCCGGGGTGAGCACCTCCGCCGGGGTGCCCTCCGCGGCGACCCGGCCCCCGTCGAGCAGCAGCAGCCGCTCGGCGTACTGCCCGGCCAGCGTCAGGTCGTGCAGCGTCGTGACGACCGTGGTGCCCAGCTCGTGCCGCAGCTCGTCGACCAGGTCGAGCAGGGCCTGGGCGTGCCCGACGTCGAGCCCGGTGGTGGGCTCGTCGAGCAGCAGCACCCCGGCCCGCTGGGCCAGCGCCCGGGCCAGCACCGCCCGCTGCTGCTCGCCGCCGGAGAGGGTGGTCAGCGGGCGGTCGGCGAGCCGGGTCAGGTCGAGCCGCTCCAGCAGCGCGCCCACCACCGCGACGTCGCTCGGCCCCTCCCGGCCCAGCACGCCGAGGTGCGGGGTGCGGCCCAGCAGCACGTAGTCGGTGACGGTCAAGCCGAGGGGCAGCTGCGGGATCTGCGGGGCGTACCCCAGCGCCCGGGCCCGTTCGCGCCTGCTCAGCGAACTCAGCGCCCGCCCGTCGACCAACACCCGCCCGCGGTGCCGGACCACCCCGGTCAGCGCCTTGAGCAGCGTCGACTTGCCCGAACCGTTGGGGCCGATGACCGCCAGCCAGCCGCCGGAGCCCACCGTGGTCGTCACCCCGGAGACCACGGTGCCGCGCCGGTACCCGGCGGCGAGGTCCTCGATCCGCAGCGCGCTCACGCGTGCCGCTTCCGGGTCTGCAGCAGCACCGCGAAGAACGGCGCTCCGGTGAACGCGGTGATGACGCCGATCGGGATTTCGGCGGGCGCCAGCAGCGTCCGGGCCAGCATGTCCGCCGACACCAGGAACACCCCGCCGTAGAGCAGCGACAGCGGCACGATGATCCGGTAGGTGCCGCCGACCGCCAGCCGCACCAGGTGCGGCACGACCAGGCCGACGAACCCGATGAGCCCGGCCACCGACACCGCGGCCGCGGTGGCCAGCGAGGCGGCGACCAGCACCACGGCCCGCACCCGGCCGGGCCGCACGCCCAGCGCGGCGGCCTCCTCGTCGCCGGTGCCGAGCAGGTCCAGCAGCCGCGCGCAGACCCACAGCACCACGCCCGCGGCGACCAGGTGCGGCAGCACGACGAGCACCTCGCGCCACCCGGTCGTGGTGAGTCGGCCGAGGATCCACATGTAGACCTGCTGCAACGAGTCCACCCGGAGCTGCATCGCGAAGGTCTGCCCGGCGGTGAGGAACGCGCCGACCGCGACCCCGGCGAGCACCAGCGTCGCGGTGTCCTGCCCCGCGGTGCGGCCGACCACCCAGGTCAGCCCGACGCCGCCGAGGGCGCCCGCGAAGGCGGCGAGCTGCACCACCGGTCCGCTGGCCGCCTGCGGCGCGGTGGTGATCACCACGGTCACGGCCAGCCCGGCGCCCGCCGCCGAGCCGAGCAGGTAGGGGTCGGCCAGCGGGTTGCGGAAGACGCCCTGGAACGCCGCTCCGGAGACCGCCAGCGCCGCGCCGACGAGCACCCCGAGCAGCACCCGGGGCACCCGCAGCTCCCACAGGATCGCCGCCTCGCGCTCGGACAGCGGGGAGACCCCGCCGGTGAGCTGGGCGGCGATCTCGCCGAGCACCCGCTGCCAGCCGAGCTCGGCGGCGCCGAGCAGCACCGACAGCAGCGTGCACAGCACCAGGGCGAGCACGCCGAGCAGCAGGTGCCGGGGGCGCAGCTTGGTCGGGGTCAGCACGGGCGCGGTGGTCCTGGCCGGCCGCTCGGTCGTCGCGGTCACCCCTGGGCCTTGGCGATCCCGTCGCCGATCGCCCGCACGAGCTCCACCACGCGCGGCCCCCAGCGGCCCGCCACGTCGTCGTCGAGTTCCACCACGTTGCCCGCGCGCACCGCGTCCATCGTCGCCCAGCCCGGGCGCTGCGCGGCGGAGGCGGCGGTGACCTGGCAGCACTCGGTGTCGGCCAGGAAGATCAGGTCCGGGTTGGCCTGCAGCACGTGCTCCTCGGAGAGCTGCGGGAACGGTCCGCCCGCCGGGTCGGCGATGTTGCGCAGCCCGAAGCGGGAGTAGACGTCGCCGACGAAGCTCTCCGAGGTCGCGGTGTAGTAGTCCGGGCTGACCTCGTGGTAATAGGTCAGCGGCTCCGGGGGCTTGGGCGTGTCCGCCACGATGCGCCGGATCTCCTCCCGCATCGTGGACACCAGGTCGCGGGCCTGCTCGCGGTGGCCGGTGGCCTGCCCGAGCACCTCGATCTGCCGGTACGCCGACTTCAGGTCCGCCGCGGCGGGGGTGAGCAGCACCGGGACGTCGATCGCGCGCAGCCCTTCGGCGAGCTCGGTGGCGCTGTCCGGCACGACGACCAGGTCCGGGTCGTGCGCGCCGACGGCCGCCGCGTCGGCCTGGAGCCCGGACAGCTCGGTGCGCGGCGCGTGCTCCGGGAAGTTCGAGTAGGAATCGACCGCGACGACCTGCTCACCGGCGCCCACGGCGTAGAGCGTCTCGGTCGCGGTGGGCGACAGCGAGACGATCCGCTTCGGCTGCTGAGTCAGCGTCACCGGCTCCTGGTCGCCGAGCTGGACCCGGACCGGGAACGCCGAGGCCGGGTCGTCGACCGGTGCCGGGATGGCCGATTCGGGTCGGGTGGCGCAGGCGGTGGCCCCGATGAGCAGGGCCAGCGCGGCGAACAGCAGCGCGGCGAGGCGGCGGAACCCGGTCATGTCTTCCCTCGGTTCTGCCCGGTGCGGTGCGGCGCGTCCGAGGCGGGCGGCGCCGCACCCCTGCACCGGGGGTGGCGGACGTCCACGCCGATCGCCGAGGCGGCCTGGCTCGACCCGGCGGGGGCCGGGGATCACAGTTGCGGCACAGCACCGGGTTCGCACCGGATTTCGCTCGACGGCGGCGTTGCTCAGAACACCTTTTGCTCGGGTGCCCTGAGCTGGAAAGATATCAGGAGGTGGGCGTGTGTCCACGCCTGCGGCGATCGCGGGTGGACGGGTGCCGACCCAGCGGTGGCCATCGATGACCGATCGTGTCCGCGACCGGGCGCCCTAACCCATCGCCCGCCGCGGCAACAACATGGTCAGCGTCACTCTCAAGGTGCTGCCAGTGGGTATCGTGGCTGTTAAAGTCCTCTGAACAACTCCGGCCGCAGCGAGCCGGGCCTTCCCGCCCGAACAATTCTGTCGAGCCGCCGGACGTCCATTTTGCGGGCCAGTGTCGTCCCGTGCCCAGAAGTCCTGAAAGTCGATGACTTCAGCACGACGAGATGACGAGGGAGGTCTGCGCAGTGGTCTTCTCTGCCGTACCCGGTCCCCAGGGGTTGTACGACCCCGCCGCGGAGCAGGATTCCTGCGGTGTCGCCATGGTCGCCGACGTCCGGGGCCGCCGCTCCCACGGCATCGTCGCCGACGCCCTCACCGCGCTGGCCAACCTGGAACACCGCGGCGCGGCGGGCGCCGAGCCGACCAGCGGGGACGGCGCGGGCATCCTGCTCCAGCTCCCCGACGAGCTGCTGCGCTCCGAGGTCGAGGTCGCGCTGCCCGAGCCGGACGCCTCCGGTGCCCACCGCTACGCCGCGGGCATCGCCTTCCTGCCCGCCGACCAGCAGGCCCGGCAGCGCGCCGTCCGGCTGGTGGAGGACCTCGCCGCCGAGGAGGGCCTGCGGGTGCTGGCCTGGCGCGACGTGCCGGTCGCCCCGGAGCACGCCGGGGTCGGGCCGACCGCCATCGGGTGCATGCCGCACTTCGCGATGGTGCTGGTCGCCGGGGAGCGCGAGGAGTCCGGCCTGGCCCTGGACCGGCTGGCGTTCTGCCTGCGCAAGCGCGCCGAGCGGCGGGCCGCCGACGAGGGGCTGGAGCTCTACTTCCCGTCGCTGTCCAGCCGGACCCTGGTCTACAAGGGGATGCTCACCACCGAGCAGCTCCCCGCCTTCTTCCCCGACCTGCGCGACGAGCGGCTGATCAGCGCGATCGGCCTGGTGCACAGCCGGTTCTCCACCAACACCTTCCCGTCGTGGCCGCTGGCGCACCCGTTCCGCTTCGTGGCGCACAACGGCGAGATCAACACCGTCCGGGGCAACCGGAACCGGATGCGGGCGCGCGAATCGCTGCTGGCCTCCGACCTGATCCCGGGCGACCTGTCCCGGCTGTACCCGATCTGCGCCGACGACGGATCCGACTCCGCCTCCTTCGACGAGGTGCTGGAACTGCTGCACCTGGGCGGCCGGAGCCTGCCGCACGCGGTGCTGATGATGGTGCCGGAGGCGTGGGAGAACCACGCCGAGATGGACCCGGCCCGCCGCGCCTTCTACCAGTTCCACGCCAGCCTGATGGAGCCCTGGGACGGCCCGGCCTGCGTCACCTTCACCGACGGCACCGTGATCGGCGCGGTGCTGGACCGCAACGGGCTGCGCCCGGCGCGCTGGTGGCGGACCGCCGACGACCGCGTGGTGCTGGCCAGCGAGACCGGGGTGCTCAGCCTCAAGCCCGAGGAGGTGGTGGCCAAGGGCCGCCTCCAGCCGGGCCGGATGTTCCTCATCGACACCGCCGAGGGCCGGATCGTCGACGACGAGGAGATCAAGTCCGAGCTGGCCTCCGCGCACGCCTACGGCGAGTGGCTGCACGCCGGCCAGCTCCACCTCGACGAGCTGCCCGACCGCGAGCACGTGGTGCAGAGCCACGCGTCGGTGGTGCGCAGGCAGCTCTCCTTCGGCTACACCGAGGAAGAGCTCGCGATGCTGCTCGCCCCGATGGCGCAGACCGGCGGGGAGCCGCTGGGCTCGATGGGCTCGGACACCCCCACCGCCGCCCTCTCGCAGCGCTCGCGGATGCTCTACGACTACTTCGTCGAGCAGTTCGCGCAGGTCACCAACCCGCCGCTGGACGCGATCCGGGAGGAGATCGTCACCTCGGTGGCCCGCGTGATGGGCCCCGAGCAGAACCTCCTCGCACCGTCCCCGGCGTCGAGCAGGCACATCGTGCTGCCCACCCCGGTGATCGACAACGACGAGCTGGCCAAGCTGATCCACGTCAACGACGACGGGGACCTGCCCGGCTTCTCCTGCACCGTGCTGTCCGGGCTGTACGAGGCCGAGGGCGGCGGTGCGGCGCTGGCCGAGGCGATCGAGCGGGTCCGCGAGGAGGCCTCGGAGGCCATCGCGGGCGGCGCCCGGGTGCTGGTGCTCTCCGACCGCGACTCCGATCACCGGTTCGCGCCGATCCCGTCGCTGCTGCTGGTCTCGGCGGTGCACCACCACCTGGTGCGCACCAAGGAGCGGCTGCGGGTCGCCCTGGTGGTCGAGAGCGGGGACGCCCGCGAGGTGCACCACATCGCCACCCTGCTCGGCTTCGGCGCCGCCGCGGTCAACCCGTACCTGGCCTTCGAGACCATCGAGGACATGATCTCCACCGGCCAGATCAGCGGCATCCGGCCCGCGGTGGCGATCGGCAACTACGTGCGGGCGCTGGTCAAGGGCGTGCTCAAGGTGATGTCGAAGATGGGCATCTCCACCGTGGGCGCCTACACCGCGGCGCAGGTCTTCGAGGCCGTCGGACTGGCCGAGGACGTCGTGGCGGCGTACTTCACCGGCACCTCCTCCAAGCTGGGCGGCGTCGGCCTCGACGTGCTCGCCGAGGAGGTCGCCCAGCGGCACCGCCGCGCCTACCCGGACAACCCGACCGACCGGGTCCACCGCAAGCTGGAGGTCGGTGGCGAGTACGCCTACCGCCGCGAGGGCGAGCTGCACCTGTTCAACCCGGAGACGGTGTTCCTGCTCCAGCACTCGACCAAGACCGGCAAGTACGACGTCTACCGCCGCTACACGTCCGAAGTGGACCGGCTGGCCGCCGAGGGCGGCACGCTGCGCGGGCTGTTCCGGTTCGACAGCGGGCGCGCCCCGATCGACGTCGACGAGGTCGAGCCCGCCGCGGAGATCATGAAGCGGTTCTCCACCGGGGCGATGAGCTACGGCGCCATCTCCGCGGAGGCGCACGAGACGCTGGCGGTCGCGATGAACCGGATCGGCGGCAAGTCCAACTCCGGCGAGGGCGGCGAGGACGTCGACCGGCTCTACGACCCGCAGCGGCGCTCCGCGGTCAAGCAGGTCGCGTCCGGGCGCTTCGGGGTGACCAGCGAGTACCTGGTCAACGCCGACGACATCCAGATCAAGATGGCGCAGGGCGCCAAGCCCGGCGAGGGCGGCCAGCTCCCCGCGCACAAGGTGTACCCGTGGATCGCCAAGACCCGGCACTCCACGCCCGGCGTCGGGCTGATCTCGCCGCCGCCGCACCACGACATCTACTCGATCGAGGACCTCGCGCAGCTCATCCACGACCTGAAGAACGCCAACGAGCACGCCCGGGTGCACGTGAAGCTGGTCAGCGCGCTGGGCGTGGGCACCGTGGCGGCGGGCGTGTCCAAGGCGCACGCCGACGTGGTGCTCATCTCCGGGCACGACGGCGGCACCGGCGCGGCCCCGCTGACCTCGCTCAAGCACGCGGGCACGCCGTGGGAGATCGGTCTCGCCGAGGCGCAGCAGACGTTGCTGCTCAACGGGTTGCGCGACCGCGTGGTGGTGCAGGCCGACGGCGGCTTCAAGACCGGGCGCGACGTGCTCGTCGCCGCCCTGCTCGGCGCCGAGGAGTACGGTTTCGCGACCGCCCCGCTGGTCGTCGAGGGCTGCGTGATGATGCGGGTCTGCCACCTCGACACCTGCCCGGTGGGCGTGGCGACGCAGAACCCGGACCTGCGCAAGCGCTACACCGGCCAGGTCGAGCACGTGGTGAACTTCTTCGAGTTCGTCGCCGAGGAGGTGCGGGAATACCTGGCCGAGCTGGGCTTCCGCACCCTGGACGAGGCCATCGGCCAGGTTTCGGCGTTGCGCACCGACGAGGCCGTCGCGCACTGGAAGTCGCGCGGGCTGGACCTCGCCCCGGTGTTCGCCGAGCCGGAGACGCCGTACTCCTCGGTGCGCCGCCAGATCCGCGGCCAGGACCACGGGTTGGAGCACGCGCTGGACCGCACCCTGATCCAGCTCGCCGAGGCGGCCCTGGAGGACGCCCGCCCGGTGCGGCTGCAACTGCCGGTGCGCAACGTCAACCGCACCGTCGGCACCCTGCTCGGTGCGGAGGTCAGCCGCCGCTTCGGCGGGGACGGCCTGCCGGAGGGCACCATCGAGGTGGAGCTGGAGGGCTCGGCCGGGCAGTCGCTGGGCGCGTTCCTGCCGCGCGGCGTCGCGCTGGACCTCATCGGTGACGCCAACGACTACGTCGGCAAGGGCCTGTCCGGCGGTCGGATCGTGGTCCGCCCGCACCCGGACTCGGCGTTCGTCGCCGAGGACCAGGTGATCGCGGGCAACGTGATCGGCTACGGCGCGACCGGTGGCGAGATCTTCCTGCGCGGCAAGGTCGGCGAGCGCTTCGGCGTGCGCAACTCCGGTGCGGTCGCGGTGGCCGAGGGCGTCGGCGACCACGCCTTCGAGTACATGACCGGGGGCCGCGCGGTGGTGCTCGGCGGGACCGGGCGCAACGTGGCGGCCGGGATGTCCGGCGGCATCGCCTACGTGCTCGACCTCGACCCGGTGCGGGTGAACACCGCGATGATCGAGCTGCAGCGGCCCGGCGCCGAGGACCTGAAGTGGCTGCACGGGATCGTGCGGCGGCACCACGAGCTGACCGGCTCCGCGGTGGCGGCCTCGCTGCTCGGCGACTGGCCGCGCCGCTCCGCGGCGTTCACCAAGGTGATGCCGCGCGACTACCAGCGAGTCCTGGAGGCCATGCGCCTGGCGAAGACCGAGGGCCGGGACGTGGACGAGGCGATCATGGAGGCTTCCCGTGGCTGACCCCAAGGGTTTCCTGAAGCACCCCCGGGCGGACGCGCCGAAGCGTCCGGTCGACGAGCGGCTGGGCGACTGGCAGGAGGTCTACGCGGCGCTGTCCGCCGAGGCCCGGGCCGACGAGGTCGCCACCCAGGCCGCGCGCTGCATGGACTGCGGCATCCCGTTCTGCCACTCCGGTTCCGCGGGCTGCCCGCTGGGCAACCTGATCCCGGAGTGGAACAACATGGTGCGCCGCGGGCAGTGGTCGGCGGCCGGTGACCGGCTGCACGCCACCAACAACTTCCCGGAGTTCACCGGCAAGTTGTGCCCGGCGCCGTGCGAGGCCGGCTGCGTGCTGGCGATCTCGCCGGACGCGGGCGGCGCGGTGGCGATCAAGCGGGTCGAGGAGACCATCGCCGAAGTCGCCTGGGACAACGGCGAAGTCGTTCCGCAGGTGCCGGAGGTGCACACCGGCAAGCGGGTCGCGGTCGTCGGCTCCGGCCCGGCCGGGCTCGCCGCCGCCCAGCAGCTCACCCGCGCCGGGCACGAGGTGACGGTGCACGAGCGCGACGACCGGATCGGCGGCCTGCTGCGCTACGGCATCCCCGAGTTCAAGATGGAGAAGTCCGCATTGGACCGGCGGCTCGGCCAGATGCGCGCCGAGGGCACGAAGTTCGTCACCGGCTGCGAGGTCGGCGTGGACCTCACCGTCGCCGCGCTGCGCGAGCGGTTCGATGCGGTGGTGCTCGCGGTCGGCGCGCTGCGCGGCCGCGACGACCGCACCATCCCGGGCCGCGAGCTCGACGGCGTGCACTTGGCGATGGAGCACTTGGTCCCGGCGAACAAGGAGCGCGAGGGCGACGGCCCGTCGGCGCTGACCGCCGAGGGCAAGCACGTCATCATCCTCGGCGGCGGGGACACCGGCGCGGACTGCTACGGCACCGCGATCCGGCAGGGCGCGCTCAGCGTCACCCAGCTCGACAACTACCCGCAGCCGCCGACGGCCCGCGACGACGACCTCTCGCCGTGGCCGACCTGGCCGTACGTCCTGCGCACCTACGCGGCGCACGAGGAGGGCGGCGAGCGGCGCTTCGCCGTGGCGATCGAGGAGTTCGTCGGCGACGAGCAGGGCCGGGTGCGCGCGGTGCGGCTGCGCGAGGTCTCGGTGCAGCGCGACGCCGACGGCCGCAGGCAGGTCGTCCCGGTCTCCGACGAGGTGCAGGAGCTGCCCTGCGACCTGGCGCTGCTGGCCATCGGTTTCGAGGGCGTCGAGCGCATGCCGCTGCTCGACGGGCTCGGCATCGAGCTGACCGCCCGCGGCGCCATCGCCTGCGGCTCGACGTGGGAGACCACCGCCCGCGACGTGTTCGTCTGCGGCGACGCCCACCGGGGCGCCTCCCTGGTGGTGTGGGCCATCGCCGAGGGCCGCTCGGTGGCCAACGCCGTCGACGCCCACCTCACCGGCGACTCCCGCCTCCCCAGCCCGGTGCACCCCACAGCTCTACCCCTCGCAGTAGCCTGAACCCTTTTTTGAGTGAGGGGCACCCTTGTCCCAGTTAGGGGTCTTTTCAGTATGCGGCGGAGCCGCATGCGGTGAGGCTGTCAGCTTGCACCTCCGCGGGTTCTCAGCGGTCTTCTCGCGAGGACAGCCGTGACGCCGTGTACGTGGTTGGTACATCAGGAGCGGCTCCCGGAGCGAGAAGACCGCTGAGGTTCCGCTACCCGCACCGCCACGCAAGCCGTTCTGAAAGCGGTCCTAACTTGGGCAAGGGTGCCCCTCACTCACTTCCCGGACGGGTGGAGGAGGTCGGGGAGGGGTCCGGGGTGGACGATGCCTAGGCGTTGGGTGGCGCGGGTGAGGGCGACGTAGAGGTCGTTCGCGCCGTGTTCCGAGCCGTCCAGGATGCGCTCCGGGTCGACCACCAGGACCCCGTCGAACTCCAGGCCCTTGCACTGCTCGACGGTGAGCAGCGCGACGGGGGAGCTCAGGCCCTCCGGGTCGGTGCCGATGGCCGAACCGGGCACCGACGTCGCGAGGGCGGGGCCGAGGTCGGCGAGCAGCTCGGGGGGCAGCAGGACCGCGAGGGTGCCGTCGCCGATCGACGCGCGCTCGGCGGCGATCAGCTCCGGCAGCTCGGCGGCCAGGTGCTCCTCGGGGACCTGCCGCGTCCACGGCTCGTGCCCGCTGGTGCGCACCGAGACCGGCGCCCGCAGATCGGTGTCCATCGTGGACAGTACGTTCGCGGCCAGCGCCATGATCTCCGCCGGGGTTCGGTAGTTCACCGTCAGCTCGGCGAGGTTCCACCGGTCCTGGACGTAGGGCCCGAGCACCTCGCCCCAGCTCCGGGCGCCGCCGAGGGCACCGGTCTGCGCCACGTCGCCGACCAGGGTCATGGACCGGCTCGGGCAGCGCCGCATCAGCACCCGCCAGGCCATCGGGGAGAGCTCTTGGGCCTCGTCGACGATGACGTGCCCGAAGGTCCAGGTCCGGTCCTCGGCGGCCCGCTCGGCGGCGGTGAGGTCGCTGCGGGTCTGCTGCCGCTCGGCGAGCAGCTCGGCGTCGAGCACGTCGGAGACCCGCAGCCGCTCCTCGTCGGCGATCTCCTCGTCCTGCTCCATGATGTGCAGCACGCCTTGGGCGTAGGCGAGTTCCTCGCGCTGCCTGCGGTCCTGCTCGGCGCGGGTCGCCGCGTCGTCCTCGCCGAGCAGCTCGGCGAGCTCGTCGAGCAACGACACGTCGGCGGCGGTCCACGGTGCGCCCGGCTCGCGCAGCAGGGCGGTGCGCTCGGCGTCGTCGAGGTGCTTGCGGGTGGCGTCGGCCAGCCGGTCGGCGTCGGAGAGCAGCTCGTCGAGCACCTGCTGCGGGGTGAGCTCCGGCCACAGCGCCTCGACCTCGGCGGTGACCGCCGGGTCCGCCCGCAGCTCGGCGCTGATCTCGTCGAGGTCGCGCGGATCGAGCAGGTCGCGGCCGTAGCGGTCGGCCACCTGCAGGGTCAGCGCGGCGTACAGCTCGTCGCGGAAGACCCGCCGGGCCAGGTTGTGCGGGCGGCGGGCGCGCCGGGCCTTGGTGCGGGCCTGCGTGACGGCCTTGCGGTGGAAGCGCAGCGGGGCGCGGTCGAAGGTGATCTCGACGTAGTCCCGGGGCACCCGCTGGCGGTCGCGCACCGCGGCGGTCAGCACCGCGACCATGTCGGCCCGGCCCTTGATCTCCGCCGCGCGCGGGGAATCCGCGCCGGTGGCGGTGACGCCGGGGTAGAGCCCGCCGGTGGTCGACAGCAGCACGCCGGTCTCGCCCAGCGAGGGCAGCACCTGGCCGATGTAGCGCAGGAACGTCTCGTTCGGGCCGACGACGAGCACGCCGCGCTTGGCGAGCTGCTCGCGGAAGGTGTAGAGCAGGTAGGCGGCCCGGTGCAGCGCGACCGCGGTCTTCCCGGTGCCCGGCCCGCCCTGCACCACCAGCACCCCGTTCATCGAGGCGCGGATGATCCGGTCCTGCTCGCCCTGGATGGTCTCGACGATGTCCTGCATCTGCCCGGTCCGGCGGGCGTCGAGCTTGGCCAGCAGCGTCGCCTCACCGGCCAGGCCGAGGTCGCTGCCCTGCTCGGCGGCGTCGAGGTCGAGCACCTCGTCCTCGAAGTCCAGCACCCGGCGCATGCTGGTCCGGAGGTGCCTGCGCCGCCGCACGCCGTCCCGCGACGCGGCGGTGGCCAGGTAGAACGGCCGCGCGGCGGGGGCGCGCCAGTCGACGAGCAGCGGCTCGTAGTCGTGCTCCTCGTCGAACAGGCCGAGCCGTCCGATGTGGAAGCTCTCGCCCCCGTCGAGGTCCAGCCGCCCGAAGCACAGCCCGTGCTCCACCGCGCTGATCTGGGTGAGCCGGTCGGTGTACATCCGGGTCGAGATGTCCCGCTCGGTGCGGGCCTGCGGGGAGCCGCCGCTGTCGCGCAGGGTCGTCCGCAGGCGTCGGGTGGTCTCCTCGCGCAGGTCGTCGAGCTTCGCGTAGAGCATGGACAGGTAATCCTGCTCGTCGGCGATCTCCCGGCCGCGCTGGTCGGCGTGGGCATCCCGATCGGCTCGGGCGTTGGACAATTGCGCCACCTTCGTGGAACGGGTCTGGGGAGCGGGTCCGCGCGGGCCCGACCCACCAATATACCGCGCGCGGCGGGGGCACCCGGCTCGTCGCGAGGTGCGCGCGCAGGGCCGCCGATCACCCGGACGTGACATGAGTGAGGGGCACCCCGCACCACGTCACGTGGTGCGGGGTGCCCCTCACTCGTCGGCGGAGCGCGTGGCCGGGCGGCCGGGTGGGGCCGGCCGCCCGTGGGTCACAGGACCGCGCTCAGCCCCAGGATCACGACGAACGACACGACCGAGATCAGCGTCTCCATCGCCGACCAGGTCTTGAGGGTCTGCCCGACGCTCATCCCGAAGTACTCCTTGACCAGCCAGAACCCCGCGTCGTTGACGTGCGAGAGGAACAGCGAGCCGGAGCCGATGGCCAGCGCGACCAGCGCGCCCTGGGCGGGGTCGAGCCCGGCCACCAGGGGCACCACCATGCCCGCCGCCGAGATGGTGGCCACGGTGGCCGACCCGGTGGCGACCCGGATGCCGACCGCGATCAGCCAGCCCAGCACCAGCGGCGAGAGGTTGGTGCCGGAGGCGACGTCGATGATCATGTCGTTGACGCCGGACTCGACCAGGGTCTCCTTGAACCCGCCGCCCGCACCGACGATCAGGATGATCCCGGCGATGGCGGGCAGCGAGCCGCCGACGATGTCGGAGAGCTTCGCGCGGCCCAGCCGGGCGCCCCGGCCCAGGACGACGAGCGCGATCAGCACGGTCAGCAGCAGCGCCACCACGGGGGTGCCGACGGTGTCGAGCACCAGGTAGGCGATCCCGCCCTCGGCGAGCACCAGGTCGGCGACCGACTTGCCCATCATGAGCACGACCGGCAGCAGCAGCATGGCCACGGCCGTCCAGAAGCTCGGCCGGCGGACCGGGGTGTCGGAGTCCTCCGCCGGCTCGTCGGTGCCCCCGCCGAGCAGGTGGGTGGCGGGCGGCAGTTCCACCCGCTTGGCGATGAACGAGCCGAAGACCGGTCCGGCGACCACCGCGGTCGGGATGGCCACCACGATGCCCAGCGCCAGGGTCAGCCCGAGGTCCACGCCCAGCGAGTCGACCGCGGCCAGCGGGCCGGGGTGCGGCGGGACGAGGCCGTGCAGGACCGAGAGCCCGGCCAGCGCGGGGATGCCGATCTTGAGCATCGGCTGCTTCGCGCGGGAGGCGACCATGACCACGATCGGCACCAGCAGGACGACGCCGACCTCGAAGAACAGCGGCAGGCCGAGCAGCGCGGCGATGAACACCATCGCCCACGGCAGGGTCTTGTCCGTGGTGCGCCGCAGCACCGTCTCGACGATCTCGTCGGCGCCGCCGGTGTCGGTGAGCAGCTTGCCGAGCATCGCGCCGAGGGCCACGAGCAGCCCGACGTCGCCGACGGTGGAGCCGACACCGCCGGTGAAGGTCTCCACCAGGTCGCTGATCGGCATCCCGGCGACCAGGCCCAGCGCCGCGGCGCCCAGCGCGAGGGAGAGGAAGGGATGCAGCTTGGCCCAGCTGATCAGCAGGACGATGACCGCGATACCGGTGACGGCGGCGAGCAGCAGCCGCGTGTCGTGACCGGTCCAGGTGCCCGCGGCCTGGGCGAGCAGGGCGACGTCGGTCGAGCCGCCCGTGAGGCTGTGAAGCATGAGATGGGCTCCTCATTGAGCTGGTGCGCCGCCACAGCCTAGGCAATAAGTATGACTTTACAAGGGTCCGTACCGATAAAGTATGCCGTTATCCGGATCACTCACCTATGTTGGGGGCGATCCGACGAGGGAGGTGCCGGTGGGCGGCGGGCTGCACGGCAAGGTGGTGGAGGAGCTCGGTCGCGAGATCAGCGCGGGGCTGCACCCGCCCGGCACGGTGCTCCGGATCGACGAGATGGAGCGGCGCTTCGGCATCTCGCGCAGCGTGGCCCGCGAGGTGGTGCGCACGCTGGCGTCCATCCAGCTCGTGATGAGCCGCAAGCGGGTCGGCGTCGTGGTCCGCCCGCGCGCCGAGTGGAACGCCTTCGACCCGGTGCTGATCCGCTGGTTGCTGTCGGTCGACCGGGAGGCGCAGCTGCGCACCCTGGCCGAACTGCGCACCGCGATCGAGCCGGTGGCCGCCTCGGCGGCCGCCCGCAACGCCTCCGACGAGCAGGCCGCGCACCTGGTGGGCCTCGCGGAGCGGATGGTCGCGACCGCGCGGGCCGGGGACCTGGCGCAGTTCGTGGACGCCGACTGCGCCTTCCACCGCGCCGTTCTCGGTGCCTCGGGCAACCCGATGTTCGCCCAGCTCCACGAGGTCGTCGGGGAGGTGCTGCGGTGGCGGACCGGGCACGGGCTGATGCCGTCGCACCCGCGTCCGGTCGCGGTCCGGCTGCACTGCGAGATCGCCGAGTGCGTCCGCAGCGGTGACGGGGCGCGGGCCGAGGAGGCCATGCGGGAGCTGGTCGCCGAGGCGCTGGAGGGCACGATCGCGCTGCTCGGCGAACCGGCCGCCGCCGAGTCCTGACGTTCGCCGGTGGTGCGCGCGGCGGTCCTCCCGCTGCGGAGAACCCGCCGCGGGAACACCGCCGAGGAGCTCAGTAGCCCTGGTAGCTGCCGCCCGAGCTGACGCCGAGGACGCCGGGCACGTTCGACAGCGAGCCGTAGCGCTCGATCGCGTACCGGGTGGCGGCCACGATGTTGTCGACCGGGTCCAGGATGTCGCCGTGCCCGGGCAGGGCGAAGGACTCGAAGGTCGGCTCGATGGTCTGCATCAGGCCCTTGGAGGGGGTGCCGGCCAGCGCGTTGGAGTCCCAGCTGTTCACCACGTCGGGGTCGCCGCCGGACTCGTGCATGATGATCGTGCGGATCGCCTCGCGGTTGAGCTTGTCGGAGGGCACGCCGTGCTCCTCCAGCACCGCCACGGCCTCGTCGATCCACCGGCCGACCTCGTCCTTCGGGGGCGCCTGCGGAGCGGGTTCCGGGGCCGGGGCCTCGGGAACGCGCGGGGCGGGGTCGGCGCCCCGGGGGAGGCCGCCGGTTCGGGGTGCGCCGGTCCGGGATGCGCCGCCGGTTCGGGGGAGCGGCGGCGTCGAGGGCGGTCCGCGCCTCGGCGGCCAGCGGGGTGACGTGCGCCGCGTTCGTGACCTGCTCGGTCTCGGCGGACGCACCACCGGCCAGCGCACCGACCACGCCGACGGCGGCCACCGCGGCGCCGACCTGGACCGACCGCATCTTCGGGGGGAGGCGGTGCTGCCGGGTCGCAGGGCCGGGGCCAGGGCGCCGCGGGACAGGGCGCCGCGGGACAGGGTGCCGCGGAGTCGGCCGATCGCGGTGGACGATGTCTGATCGGGATGCTCGGGGCTCACGTGTCTCCACCCTCCTGCACGGAGGGTGCCCACGCACCGAGGTTTGTCCCGGCATGACTACCTGGTTTTGTGGGCGAAAGCGACTGATCGGGCGGCTTCCGACACGGTCGGTGACGATCTAGCTCCCGCTGTCGGCTGCGTCACCCTGCTTCTGGCCCGCGACCCAGCCGCCGATCTGGGCCCGCGAGGAGAAGTCGAGCTTCGACAGGATGTTCTGCACGTGGCCCTCGACGGTGCGCTGGGCGATCACCAGGCCCTCGGCGATCTCCTTGTTGGTGTTGCCCTGCGCCACCAGCTCGGCGATCTGCCGTTCCCGCCTGGTCAGCGGCATCGGGTGCACGTTGTCGTCCTCGCGGGCCTGCCGGGGCTGCTTCTTGGCCTCCAGCGCGAACTCGACCGCGCCGGGCAGCGAGAGCCGGCGGCCCCGGTCGAAGGAGTCCTGGAAGGTCTCCTCGCCGAGCATCTGGCGGGTCTGCTGGGCGTGCTCGGCGTGGGTGGCGCTGAACGGCGTGTAGAACGCGGGGGAGGCGCCGACGGAGTCCCACAGCGCGGCGGCGGCGCCGAACAGCCGCGCCGCCCGCTCGGCCCGCGCCTGCCGCTGCGCGGTCCAGGCCAGGGTGTCCAGGGTGAAGGCGAGGGCCAGCCGGTTGTCCAGTTCGCGTTGCAGCCGCAGCGCCTCCTTGGCGGCGTTCTCGGCCCGCTCCGCGGCGTCCTGGCGGATCGCCACCTGGGCCAGCGCCCACAGCGCGTAGGCGCGCCAGAACAGCTCCCCGTACCCGGCGGTGATCGCGATGCACTCGTTGAGCAGCGCCAGCCCGGAGTCCGGTTCCTCGCCGAGCCCCCGCACCAGCCCGAGCGCGAACAGCGCGAACAGCTCGCCCACGACCGAGCCCTGCGCCCGGGAGCGCTCCAGCGCGTCGGTGACCAGCCCGTCGGCCTGCTCCAGGCGCCCGAGGATGAGTGAGCCCAGGCCCCGGACCAGGGCGATCGCGGCCTTCTCCGCCTCGTCACCGCGCCGGGTGGCCAGCACCCCGGCCTGCTCCAGCATCGGCATCGCCGCCTCGACGTCGCCGAGCAGCAGCGCGAGCCACGCGTCGTAGCGCAGCGCCGCGGCCCGCTCCGGGTCGTCGTTCGGGGCGATCTCCAGCGCCTGGTCCAGCCAGTGCCTGCCTTCGCCGTTGAGGCCCCGGATGCCCCAGTACTGGCCGAGCCCGGTGGCCATCCGCAGCGCCGTCGAGGCCGTCTCCGCGGAGGACAGCGAGGTGTGCAGGGCCAGCCGCACGTTGCCGTGCTCGCGGCGCAGCCGGTGGACCCACTCGACCTGCCGCTCGCCGATCCAGTCGGCGGCGAACCGGTCCACCAGGTCGGCGTAGTAGAGCCGGTGGCGCTGCTTCATCGGGTCCTGCTCGCCCAGCGCGGCGAGCTTGTCGTGGCCGTACTCGCGCAGCGCGTGCGGCAGCCGGAACCGCACCTCGCCGCCTTCCTCCTCGCGCACCAGCACCGACTTGTCCACCAGGGCGTGCAGCGCGTCGAGCACGCCCGCCTCACCCGCGCCCCGCCCGGTGACGTACGCCGCGGCGGGCAGGTCGAAGGAACCGGAGAACACCGAGACCCGCGACCAGGCGACGCGCTCCTGCTCGCCGCACAGCTCCCAGCTCCAGTCGATCAGCGCCCGCAGCGACTGCTGCCGGGCGGGCGCGCCCCGGCGGCCGTCGGTGAGCAGGTCGGTGCGCCGGGCCAGCCGCTCCTCCAGCTGCGTCAGCGACAGCGATCGCAACCGCACCGCGGCCAGTTCGATGGCCAGCGGGTTGCCGTCGAGGTGGTGGGAAAGCCGCATCAGGGCCGGGGCGTTGTCCTGGGTCACCTCGAACTCCGGCACCGCCGCCCGCGCCCGCTCGACGAACAGCCGCACCGAGGCGTACTGCTCGTAGGCCTCCGGCGGCGGCAGGTGCTCCGGGTCCGGGGTCTGCAGCGGCGGCACGACCAGCGTCGCCTCGCCCGCCACGCCGAGCGACTGGCGGCTGGTGGCCAGCACCCGCACCGCCGGGCACCAGCGGGTCACCGCGTCCACCACCCGCGCCGCGGCGTCCACCACGTGCTCGCAGTTGTCCAGCACCAGCAGCATCTCGCGGTCGCGCAGGTGCTCCAGCACGGCGTCCAGGTCGGCGGTGGTCGGTCCGCCGAGGCCGAGCTGCTCGACCACGGCGTCGACGACCAGGTCGTCCTCCTCGACGTCCTCCAGCTCGACCAGCCGCGCCTTGTCCCGGAACTGCCGCCGCATCCCGCCGGCCACCCGCAGCGCCAGCCGGGTCTTGCCGACCCCACCGGGGCCGGTGAGCGTGACCACCCGCGATTCGGCCAGCAGCCGCTTGGTGAGGGTGATCTCCCGCCTGCGGCCGACGAAGCTCGTCACGTCGGCCGGGAAGGAGCCGGAGAGTTCGCCGTCCCGGGAGCGCGCAGTGGAGACCACGCACCGAGCGTAACCCGACAACGACGCTGTGACCTGCGATCTTCGTGCCGGTCCGGCGAGCGCCACGCCGTCCGGGTGCCGGCCCCGCCACCCGACCCACTCCGCCACCGACCAGCCTCCGGGCAGGCGAAGTCGTCGGCCGGTCCCACCGCCCGCCGGCACGTCGTGGAAGTGCCGGTCGGTCCAGTGGGGCGCGCCGTCACCATCGGAGTGATCTAGGGCACCGGGGAAGCCCCGGGGCGGGCGCGGCGCCGCTTCCAGGAGTGGCGGCGAGGATGCCCCGGGAGGCCAATCGGCCAGGTGACCACCGGCGGCCATCCGAGGGCACGACCGATGGTGCCCCCCGGCGACCGCGCGCTCCGGCGGCCCGGCCATCGTGGCGGGGTCGTCGTCGAGGAGCGGGAGGGAGCCGGGCGTGCGGTTCGAGGGGTTCGGGGACGGGCTGGTCGACTTCTTCGAGGGCTTGGAGGCGGACAACTCCAAGGCCTACTGGAGCGACCACCTGGCGCACTACCGGGAGCAGGTGCGCGGGCCGATGGAGGCGCTGCTGGCCGAGCTAGAGCCGGAGTTCACCGGGCCCGGGATGGCGGGCAAGGTGTTCCGCCCGCACCGCGACGTCCGGTTCAGCGCCGACCGCTCGCCGTACAAGACGCACTGCGGCGCGGTGATCGAGCGCGGTCGGGGCGGCGGTGCGTACTACGTCGAGGTGAGCGCGGCGGGGATGCTGGTCGCCGGCGGCTGCTTCCACGCCGAGTCCGACCAGCTCGCCCGGTTCCGCGGCGCGGTGGACGCCGCACCGCACGGCGAACGGCTGCGCGCCCTGCTCGCCGAGCTCACCGGCGCGGGGTTCCGGATCAGCGGTGACGTGCTGCGCACCCGGCCGCGCGGGGTCCCCGCCGACCACCCCCGGCTGGAGTTGCTGCGGCACCGCACCCTGCACGCCGTCCGGGACTGGCCGCCGGACGAGGCGCTGCACGACCGGCGCTGCCTGGACCGGGTGCGGCGGTCGTGGACCGCGCTGCGCGGGCTCACCGAGTGGTGCGCCGAGCACATCGGTCCGTCGGCGAAGCGCTGAGCCCCCAGCCCGACGCGCGGTGGCCCCGCGCCGGAGCGACGCGGGGCCCCGCGGAACGGAGCCTCAGCGGCCGAGGAAGTCCAGCAGGCCGCCTTGGCCACCGGCTTGCGAGCTGGTGCCCGAAACCTTCGCGTCGTCCTCGCCTGCCGTGGCCTCGTGCTGCTGGTAGGACGCCTTGCCGGAACCGTCGTCCGGCGCCTTCACCTGCGTCTGGCTGGTGCTGACGCCCTCCTGCCCGACCGAGGTCTCGTGCTCGGTGCACTCGGCCGCACCGGCCATCCCGGACAGGCCTAGGACCAGCGGAGCGGACAGGGCGCCGGCCGCGGTACCACGGGTGAGCTCGCGCGTCGGGAGAACTCCTCTCCTCGTCGCGTTCGCCGCGGCGGACCGCGGCTGCGGGCTCCACTGAACCCCTGATCATCGGCTACCCGGCGCCTCACCGGCCACCGGCACCGGGAATGCCACTTCTCACCGCCCGTCCCACCAATCCCCGAGGCGGCGGGCTCCGAACGCGAGCAGCAGGCCGAGGGCGATGCCGAGCGCGTTCACCGCGACGTCCAGCGGGTCGGCGCTGCGCCCCAGCGGGAGCACGCCCTGGAGCACTTCGGAACCGGCCGCGTAGCCCAGCAGCGCGGCGGCCAGCGCCGGAGCGCCGAACCCGGCGCGGCGCCCGGTGGCCGACAGCGCGGTGAACAGCGCCAAGTGGACCAACTTGTCGGTGCCCGGCGGGGCGGTGGGCACGCCGGAGGCGGGAGTGAACAGGATCACCACGCTGATCAGGATCACGCCCAGGAACGGCAGCCGACGGGCCGGTGAGCGGGGATGGTGCGGCACGAGGTCCTCTCACCTGGGATTCCGCCCGGCGCGATCGATGGCGCGGGGACGGCTCGATCGGGCCCGCTCGCGCGACTCGGTGCTGCGGTGATCGGTCAAGAGACTACGCTGGCGTGATGTGAGTCGACGAGCCAAGATCGTTTGTACCATGGGCCCCGCCACCGCCACTCCGGAGAAGGTGGCCGAGCTCGTCAGCAGCGGCATGGACGTCGCCCGGCTGAACTTCAGCCACGGCAGCCACGCTGATCACCAGCACGTCTACGACCTCGTCCGCAACGCGGCCGCGGAGTCGGGCCGCGCCGTCGGCGTCCTCGCCGACCTGCAAGGACCGAAGATCCGCCTCGGCACGTTCGCGGCGGGCCCCGTCGAATGGCGCACCGGCGACACGGTGCGCATCACCGTCGACGACGTCCAGGGCACGCACGATCGCGTGTCCACCACCTACGCCGGCCTGGCCGACGACGCCACGCCGGGTGACCGGCTGCTCGTCGATGACGGCAAGGTCGGCATGGTGGTCACCGCGGTCGAGGGCAGCGACGTGGTCTGCGAGGTGACCGAGGGCGGTCCGGTCTCGGACAACAAGGGGATCTCGCTGCCGGGGATGGACGTCTCCGTGCCCGCGCTGTCCGACAAGGACATCGAGGACCTGGAGTTCGCCCTGGAGCTCGGCGCCGATTTCATCGCGCTGTCCTTCGTCCGCAGCCCGGCCGACATCGACGTGGTGCACCAGGTGATGGACCGCGTCGGGCGCCGTGCCCCGGTGATCGCCAAGCTGGAGAAGCCCGAGGCGGTGGACAACCTGGAGGCCATCGTGCTGGCCTTCGACGGCGTCATGGTCGCCCGCGGCGACCTGGGCGTCGAGCTTCCCCTCGAACACGTCCCGCTGGTGCAGAAGAAGGCGATCCGGATCGCCCGCGAGAACGCCAAGCCGGTCATCGTCGCGACCCAGATGCTGGACTCGATGATGAGCAACTCGCGGCCGACCCGCGCCGAGACCTCCGACGTGGCCAACGCGGTGCTCGACGGGACCGACGCGGTGATGCTGTCCGGCGAGACCAGCGTGGGTCGCTACCCGATCGAGACGGTCGAGACGATGGCCCGCATCGTCGAGGCCGTCGAGTCCGGTTCGGCGACCCCGCCGCCGCTGAGCCACGTGCCGCGCACCAAGCGCGGGGTGATCTCCTACGCGGCCCGCGACATCGGCGAACGGCTCAACGCCAAGGCGCTGGTGGCCTTCACGCAGTCCGGCGACACCGTGCGGCGGCTCGCCCGGCTGCACACCCGGCTGCCGCTGCTGGCCTTCACCCCCGAGGAGTCCGTGCGGAGTCAGCTCGCTCTCACTTGGGGGACGGAGACGTTCCTGGTGCCTAAGGTGGACACCACCGACCAGATGGTCCGCCAGGTCGACCAGGCGATGCTCTCGCTGGGCCGTTCCCAGCGCGGGGACACGGTGGTCGTCGTGGCCGGTTCCCCGCCGGGAACCGTCGGCTCCACCAACCTGATCCGCGTGCACCGGTTGGGCGAGGAGGACCACGTCTGATCCGATCCGACGACCGCCGCGGACACCAGGGCGTCCCGCCCTCGGGGTCCGCGGCGGTGTTCTCGAACGAGGAGCACCCGTGACCGAAGCGGCCCGAGCTGCGGCGGCCGACCCCGGCGGCCTCGACCTCCCCGGCGACGTGCCGCGGGACGCCAACGGCATCGCGCACGGCCAGCCCGTGCTCGACCGGCTGGTGTCGCTGCTCGACCTGGAGCGCGTCGAGGAGAACATCTTCCGCGGCGTCAGCCCGGCCGAGTCGCCGGTGCGGGTGTTCGGCGGCCAGGTCGCCGGTCAGGCGCTGGTCGCGGCCGGGCGGACGGTGCCCGCCGAACGCCACGTGCACTCGCTGCACGCCTACTTCATCCGCCCCGGCGATCCCAGCGTGCCGATCGTCTACGAGGTGGACCGCACCCGCGACGGCCGGTCGTTCACCACCCGGCGGGTGGTCGCGGTGCAGCGCGGCAAGCCGATCTTCTCGCTGTCGGCGTCGTTCCAGGTCCGCGAGGACGGGCTGGACCACGCCGAGCCGATGCCCGACGTGCCCGCCCCCGAGGAGCTGCCGACCTGGGGCGAGCAGGTCGGGGACCTGATGGCGCGGTTCGGCCGGACCGAGCCGCGGCCGATCGACGTCCGCTACGTGACCGACCCGCCGTGGGTGGCCCGGGACAAGGGCAAGCAGGAGGCCCGCAGCCAGGTGTGGATGCGCGCGGACGGCGCGCTGCCCGCCGACGACCTGCTGCACGTGTGCATCGCCGCGTTCGCCTCGGACATGACCCTGCTGGACTCGATCCTGGTCGCGCACGGCGTCTACTGGGGACTGGACAACGTCAACGGCGCCAGCCTCGACCACGCGATGTGGTTCCACCGGCCGTTCCGCGCCGACGAGTGGCTGCTCTACGACTGCGCGTCGCCCAGCGCCTCCGGCGGCCGCGGGCTGGCCACCGGGCGGTTCTTCTCCCGCGACGGGCAACTGGTCGCCACGGTCGTCCAAGAAGGACTGCTGCGCGTGCTGGACTGATCCCGCGGATCAGCCGCCGCGCCGCCTGCGGGCCGGGCGCAGGTGCCGCGGCGGGGTCAGCGCGCGGGTGTGCACCTGCTCCAGCACCACCGAGCTGGTGAAGTGGCGCACCTCGGTGCGCGAGGCCAGCGTGTCCACCAGGAACCCCTGCAGGTGCGCGGTGTCGGCGACGGCGACGTGCAGCAGGAAGTCGGCCTGCCCGCTGACGTGCAGCAGCGAGCGGGTCTCGGGCTGGGCGAGCACGAACTCCCGGAACTGGTCGACGATCCGCCGGGTGTGCGGGCGGACGTTGATCGACACCACCGCCTCCAGCGGCAGCCCGGTCGCCGCCGGGTCCACGTCGATGTGCGATCCGGTGATCACGCCGCGTTCCCGCAGCCGCCGGACCCGTTGCAGGCAGCTCGACGCCGCCAGGCCGACGCGTTCGGCCAGCTCCCGGTTGGCCAGCGTCGCGTCGTTCTGCAACTCCTCCAGGATGCGCCAGTCGACCGCATCGAGTTCGACGGATTCCTTCACATCCGAACATGCTACGGCGATCGTGGCGACCTCGCGAACGAACCACGGAGGATGGGCGCGAATCCGCTCGAACTGATCTGGAGGACTGCGGTGCACATCGCCTGGGGGCCGTTCCTGCTGGCGCTGGTGGTGATCGTCCTGGTGCCCGGCCCGGACTTCGTGCTGGTCACCCGCAACGCCGCGAACGGGGCGCGGTACGGGTGGCTGGCCGCCGCCGGGGTCACCTGCGGGCTGCTGCTGCACGCCGCCGCCGCCACCCTGGGGCTGTCCGCGCTGGTGCTGGCGTTCCCGGCCGCGCTGCTGGTGGTGAAGGCGATCGGCGTGGCCTACCTGGGCTGGATGGGAACCCAGACGCTGCGCCAGGCCCACCGCGCCCCCGCCCCCGCCGAAGCCGACATCGCCCCGCCCGCCTCCGGCGGTGCGGTGTTCCTGCGCGGCCTGCTCACCGACGTGCTCAACCCCAAGGTGATGCTGATGTTCCTGACCCTGCTGCCGCAGGCGATGCGGCCCGGCGCGGACCCGATGGCCCAAGCCGCGCTGCTCAGCGCCGTCGCCGTCGCGGCCTTCGGCTGCTGGTGGCTGGTCGTGGTCCCCTCGGTGCGCAGGCTCACGGCGCTGCTGGCCGCACCCCGCCGCCGCACCGCCTTCGAGCGGTGCTGCGGTGGGGCCCTCCTAGCAATGGCAGCCTCCATCGCTTTTGCTTGAGGGTTTTTGTCGGCTCGCTTTGCGTGGCGGTGCGGGTGGCGGAACCTCAGCGGTGCCAGCTGCGAGGGTGGGGTAGTGCGAAAGCGGCTCGCGCCGCTTGCCTGACGGGGTTCTGTTCGGCGCGTGCGTGGGTTGGAAGCGGCTTTCGCCGCTTGCCCGACGGTGGTCGGGTTTCGCGCGTGCGTGGGTGGACCCGGCCTTGGCGCTTGGTTGGTTGGTTGTGGTCGTGGCTGGTCGTTGACCGCGGGTGATCGTGGGATTACGCTCCGGGTCCTCTCGGCGATCGGAGTGGCGGATGCGACGCGCGGTGCTGGTGGGGCTGGTCGGTGCGGTGCTGCTGCCGCTGGTGGGGGCGGTGCCGTCGGCGGCGGCGCGCACCGGGCCGGAGGCGTTGCGGGCCGACCTCGACGAGATCCTGGCCGATCCGCGGCTGGACGGGGCGCACGCCGGGGTCGTGGTGCGCGACCCGGCGACCGACGAGGTGCTCTACCGCAGGCAGGCCGACGCCCGCGCCACCCCGGCGTCCGGCGCCAAGCTGCTCACCGCCGCGGCGGCGTTGGAGGAACTCGGCCCGGAGCACCGGTTCCGCACCGACGTGGTGACCGACGCCCCGCGTCGCGGACCGGTGCTGCTCGGTGATCTCCACCTGCGCGGCACCGGCGACCCGACGCTGCGCGAGCAGGACCTGCACGCGCTGGCCGAGCAGGTCGCGGCGAGCGGTGTCCGGGTGGTGCGCGGGCAGCTCAAGGCCGACGCGAGCTGGTTCGACGACGTCCCGCTGGGCACCGGTTGGATGTGGGACGACGAGCCCTACTACTACGCGGCCCCGGTGTCGGCGCTGACCCTGGCGCCCACCGCCGACTTCGACGCGGGCACGGCCCTGGTGCGCACCGCGCCGGGCGAGCCGGGCGGACCCGCGGTGGTGGAGGTGGTGCCGCGCACCGATGCCGTGCGGATCGACAACCGGGCCACCACGGCCGCCCCGGGTACCGCGCCCGACGTGCGGGTGCGCCGGGAGCACGGCGGCGACACCGTGGTCGTCAGCGGCTCGGTCCCGGCCGGCGGTGCCCCGGTGGAGGACTACACCAGCGTGCGCGATCCCGCCGCCTACGCCGTCGACGTGTTCGCCCGGGTGCTGCGCGAGCACGGCGTGCGGGTGGGCGGCACCGGCGCCGGGGTCGCGCCCGCCGGGGCGCGGACGCTCGCCGAGCGCGAGTCGATGCCGCTGCGGGACCTGCTGCTGCCGTTCCTCAAGCTCTCCAACAACGGGCACGCCGAAGTGCTGGTCAAGGCGATGGGCCGGAAGGCGCGCGGCGCGGGCACGTGGGACGCCGGGCTCGCGGTGGTCGAGGAGCGGCTGGCCGGGCTGGGGATCGGCCGCGGGACGTTCCGCCTCGTCGACGGCTCCGGACTGTCGACCATGGACGCGGTGAGCCCCGCCCAGCTCGCGCTGCTGCTGGACAACGCGCGGCAGCGGCCCTGGTTCGCGGTGTTCGCCGCCGCGCTGCCGGTCGCCGGGATCGAGGACCGGGCGGTGGGCGGCACGCTGCGCGGTCGGATGGACGGCACCGCGGCGGAGGGCGTCGTGCGTGCCAAGACCGGCTCGCTCACCGGCGTGACGTCGCTGTCCGGCTACGTCACGGCCGCCGACGGGACACCGCTGATCTTCTCCGTGCTGTTCAACGACTTCCTGTCGGACTCGCCGAAGGACCTGGAGGATGCCGTGGCGATCCGCCTCGCCGAGTACCGGGGCGCGGCCGACCGGCCGCGGGAGGCCGCACCGCTGCCGAACGCCGGTGCCGACGATCCGGTGACCCGGGTGGACGAAGGCGCCGTGGAGTGCTCCTGGACCAAGAGCTGCTGAGCCGGGATTCCTGGGGCCGCTGAGGTGCGCGGGACCCCGGGGACGGGGTCGGGGAGAACCCGGTGCCGGGTCGGGAGGTTTCCCGGGCGCGGGTTCGACGGGCGCAGGTAGCGTGATGAGCGCCCAGCAGCCCGCGTCGAGGAGAGCACGTGTCGTTCATCAGCGAATTCCTGGCCTTCGTCGCCGGATTACCCAGGCCGCTGCTCGTGCTCGTCACGGGCGCGCTGGTGCTCGGCGAGTGCACGATCGGCCTCGGGTTCCTGGTGCCGGGGAGAGCGGGTTGTTGATCGCCTCCGCCGCGGTGACCGACCTGGGCTTCTTCTTCACCCTCTCCGGCGTGGTGGCGGCGTGCGCGGCGCTCGGGGACAACATCGGGTACTGGCTGGGCAGGCGGTACCGGCTGAAGATGCGCGAGACGCGGGTGGTGCGCAAGCTCGGCCAGCAGCACTGGGACCGGGCCGGCCGGTTGCTGTGCCGCTACGGGATCGGCGCGGTGCTGGTGGCGCGGTTCCTCCCGGTGGTGCGCACGCTCACCCCGGCGGCGGCCGGGGCCAGCGGCCTGGGCTACGGCCGGTTCCTCGCCGCCTCCCTGATCGGCGCGGTGAGCTGGTCGGCGCTGCACGTCAGCATCGGCTGGGCGGCCGGGGCGTCGGCGAAGTACATCGAGGCGTGGCTCGGCCGGGCGAGCTGGCTGCTGATCGCCGTGCTGGTCGCGGTGGTCGTCGGCACCTGGCTCTACCGGCGCAGGCGCCAGGCTCGCGTGCACCGCGCCACCGCCGCGCAGGACGACGAGGTCGAAGAAGCGGCCTGACCCGCCCAACGGAGCGGACCCCAGCACCACCCCTCCGCGCCACCGACCGACTCCACGAAGCCCCCGGAGCCGCGCCCACCCGGGTGGTCCTGAACGAGGTGAGAGGCACCCTGCACCCAGTTGCGTGGTACAGGGTGCCCCCTCACTCGGCCCACTTCCGGGTGGTCCTGTGCGGGGGCGTCACGGGGAGGCGTGCTCGCCTTCGCCGGCGGGTTCGTCGGGGGACCGGCCGCGCCGGGAGAACCGGTAGCCGATGATCACGGCGGCGGCCAGCAGCGGCGCGATGTAGAGCGCCACCCGGGTTTCGGCGTCGAACCCCAGCAGCACCAGGACCATCGCCAGGAACGCCAGCACGAGGTAGTTCGAGTGCGGCGCGAACGGCATCCGGAACCGGCCGGCGGGCAGCAGCCCGGCCCGCACCTTGCGGTGGTAGCCGAGGTGGGCGAGCAGGATCATGCCCCACGTGAAGATCGCGCCGATGGTGCTCGCGCTGGTGATGTAGACGAACGCCTGCTCGGGCACCAGGTAGTTCAGCACCACGCCGACGAGCATCGCGCAGAAGGTCACCGCGATGGCCCGGGACGGCACCGCGCGGGGGCTGAGCCGCCCGAGCGCCCGCGGCGCCTGGCCGTCCTGGGACAGCGTGCGCAGCATCCGGCCGGTGGAGTAGATGCCGCTGTTGCAGGACGACAGGGCCGCCGTGGTGACCACGAAGTTGACCACGCCCGCCGCGGCCGGGATGCCGATCAGCGCGAAGGCGTGCACGAACGGGCTGCCGTCGGCCGGGAACCGGAACCAGGGCACCAGCGCGGTCAGCGCGGCCAGGGCACCCACGTAGAAGATCAGGATGCGCCACATCACCGCGTTGATCGCGCGCGGCAGCACCTGCCGCGGGTTGGCGCTCTCGCTGGCCGTCTGCCCGACCATTTCCACGCCGACGAAGGCGAACATGACGATCTGGAAGGCCACCAGCGCCGCGACCGGACCGTTCGGGAAGAACCCGCCGTGCGACCAGATGTTGCTCAGCGAGGCGGTGTCGCCGAGGTCGCTGAAGCCGAACACCAGGATCGCCGCGGCCAGCACGATCAGCCCGATGATGGCCAGCACCTTGATCAGGGCGAACCAGAACTCGAACTCGCCGAACAGCTTCACCGCGATCAGGTTGACGCCGCTGAGCACCACCAGCGCGCCCAGCGCCGGGATCCACTGCGGCAGGCCGGGGAACCAGAACTCGAAGTACTCGCCGACCGCGGTGATCTCGGCCATGCCGGTGACGATCCACACCATCCAGTAGCCCCAGCCGGTCGCGAACCGGGCCCACGGGCCGACGAACTCGCCCGCGTACTCCGCGAAGGACCCGCTGACCGGCCGGTACATCAGCAGCTCGCCCAGCGCCCGCATCACCAGGAAGATCATGCCGCCCGCGATGGCGTAGATCAGGATCAGCCCGGGGCCGACCTGGTGCAGCGCCTTGCCGGAGCCGAGGAACAGGCCCACGCCGATCGCGCCGCCGAGCGCGATCATGTTGATGTGCCGGTTGCTCAGGTCCCGGCGGTACTCCTCGCTGGCGGGTGTGCTCATCGGCGGACTCCTCACCCGGCGGTGTGCTGCTGGCAGCGCCCGATACTGCGCCACCGCCGTGCCGTCCGCAAGCCGGAAATACTTGTCACCGAGGGAGTTTCGGCCCCATAACGATCCACTTCGGATCTTCCGGACGCAGCAGGGGCCCGCGTTCGGCGAACGCGGGCCCCTGCGGGTCAGCCGGTCACAGCTCCGGGTAGAGGGGGTTGGCCTTGGCCAGGGTTTCGACCCGGCTGCGCAGGGCGGTGGCGGTGGCCTCGTCGAAGCCGGGCTTGAGGGCTTCGGCGATGATGTCGGCGACCTCGGTGAACTCGGTGTCGCCGAAGCCGCGGGTGGCCAGTGCCGGGGTGCCGATGCGCAGCCCGGAGGTGGTCATCGGCGGTCGCGGGTCGTTGGGCACCGCGTTGCGGTTGACCGTGATGCCGATCTCGTGCAGCCGGTCCTCGGCCTGCTTGCCGTCCAGCTCGGAGTGGCGCAGGTCCACCAGCACCAGGTGCACGTCGGTGCCGCCGGAGACCAGGGAGATCCCGGCGGAGCGGGCGTCGTCGGCCTGGAGCCGCTCGGCGAGCAGCTTGGCCCCGGCCACGGTGCGGCGCTGCCGGTCGGCGAACTCCGCCGAGGCCGCGACCTTGAACGACACCGCCTTGCCCGCGATCACGTGCTCCAGCGGCCCGCCCTGCTGCCCGGGGAACACCGCGGAGTTGAACTTCTTGGCCAGCGCGGTGTCGGCGGACAGGATCACCCCGCCGCGCGGACCGCCGAGGGTCTTGTGCGTGGTCGTGGTGACCACGTGGGCGTGCGGCACCGGGTTCGGGTGCAGCCCGGCGGCCACCAGCCCGGCGAAGTGCGCCATGTCGACCATCAGATAGGCGCCGACCTCGTCGGCGATCTCGCGGAACCGGGCGAAGTCGAGCTGCCGCGGGTAGGCCGACCAGCCCGCGACGATGAGCTGCGGCCGGTTCTCCCGGGCCAGGCGGGCGACCTCGTCCATGTCGACCCGGTGGTCGTCGTCGCGCACCGTGTAGGGCACCACGTTGTACAGCTTGCCGGAGAAATTGATCTTCATCCCGTGGGTCAGGTGACCACCGTGCGCCAGATCCAGACCCATGATGGTGTCACCCGGCTTGAGCAGCGCGAACATCGCCGCGGCGTTGGCCTGCGCCCCCGAGTGCGGCTGGACGTTGGCGTACTCCGCACCGAACAACGCCTTGACCCGGTCGATGGCCAGCCGCTCGACCACGTCGACGTGCTCGCAGCCACCGTAGTACCGCTTGCCCGGATAGCCCTCGGCGTACTTGTTGGTCAGGACCGAACCCTGCGCCTCCAGCACCGACCGCGGCGCGAAATTCTCCGAAGCGATCATCTCCAACGTCGCCTGCTGGCGGTTCAACTCGGCACCGACCGCCGCCGCCACCTCGGGGTCGACCGCGGCGAGCTGGTCGTTGAACAGGTCAGGTGTCGACATGGTGTTGCCTCCTGTAGTGATCTCTCAGGCGTTGCGGCGGTAGAAGGGGAGCTCGACGACCTCCACGGGCGCGGTCCTGCCCCGGATGTCCACCTGCAGCGCGGTGCCCGGCGCGCTGTGCGCCCGGTCCACGTAGGCCATCGCCACCGGGTGCCCCAGCGTCGGCGACGGCGCACCGCTGGTGACCTCGCCGACCTCGGTGCCCGCGTCGTCGAGGACCCGGTAGCCGTGCCGGGGAGCGCGGCGCTGGTCGGTGGTCAGCCCGACCAGGGTGCGGGCGGTGGGCTGCTCGGCGACCGCGGCCAGCGCCGCCTTGCCGACGAAGTCGCCCGGCTTGTCGAGCTTGACCACCCGGCCCAGGTTGGCGTGGAACGGGGTCAGCTCGGTGGAGAGCTCGTGGCCGTGCAGCGGCATCCCGGCCTCCAGCCGCAGCGTGTCCCGGCAGGACAGCCCGGCGGGCCGCAGCTCGTGCTCGGCGCCCGCCTCGGTCAGCGCCTGCCAGATGGCCGCCGCGTCGCCCGGCGCGGTGAACAGCTCGAAGCCGTCCTCGCCGGTGTAACCGGTGCGGGCCAGCAGCACCGGGTGACCGGCCACCGCGCTCCGGTAGCCGGCGAAGTACTTGACCTCGGTGAGGTCGGTGTCGGTCAGCGGGGCCAGGATCGCGGCGGCGCGGGGTCCCTGCACCGCCAGCAGCGCGTACTCCTCGGAGACGTCGGCGAACTCGGCGTCGAACCCGCCGACGCGCTCGGCGAGCTCGGCGGCGACCACCGCGGCGTTCGCGGCGTTGGCCACCACCAGGTACTCCTGCTCGGTGAGCCGGTAGACGATGAGGTCGTCGAGCACGCCGCCCCGCTCGTCGCAGAGCATCGTGTAGCGGGCGCGGCCCGGCTTGATCCCCGACGCCTTCGCCACCAGCGCGTGGTCCAGGGCCTCGGCGGCCTGCGGGCCGCTGATCCGGAGCTCGCCCATGTGGGTGAGATCGAACAGCCCGGCGGCGGTGCGCACGGCGTGGTGCTCGGCGGTGTCACCGGAGTACCGCAGCGGCATCCGCCAGCCCGCGAACTCGGTGAAGGTGGCGCCGAGCGACTCGTGCACCTCGTGCAGCAGGGTCCGTCGTGGCGACGACATGGCTATGGCTCCTCCTGGTGGGCGCGGGTCGGCGGACGAGGGGCCGGTCAGCCGCGCGAAGCACAACCTTATCCGGGGCACCCCGACGTCGACCTGCGCGGGTTCGCGCTGGTCGGGGTCTCCCCGGAGTCATTGGCCTGAGAGTTTCACCGCGGTCCGGCGCCAGGACACCGGGCGGCTTGCACCGTGGGCGAGGAGCGGGGCTCCTGCTTTTCTCCGTGTTCGCCTGCTGTCGCGCGGTGCCGGTGCCTGAGAGTTTCTTGGGGAGATTGCTCCTTCGGCGCCCCGTGACGCTGGGGTCTCTCCCGCACGACGTCGTCGGCGCGGTCTTGAGTTGTGGGCCGGTCGGATTCGGACGCTACGGAGGTGCGCGAAGCCAGTCAACACAACGCGAGGGTGATCTCAGTGGAAGGTGTTGTGGTCCGATCGCGATGCGGTGCGGGTGACTCAGCCGGGCTGGGTGGTGAGGTCGTGGTGGAGGCGGGTCAGGCTGTCGACCAGGGCGGTGAGTGCGAGCTCGAAGCTGTCCGCGTCGATCTCGGCCGCGTGCTCGCGCAGCAGGTGGGCCCGGTCCAGGTGGGGGAAGCGCTCGTCGTAGAGCTCCGCCTCGTCCGGGAAACCGGCCGAGAATGAGCCCATCGCCGAGCCGACCACCAGGTACTTGGTGGAGGCGCCGATCATCGTCGCGTACCGCTGCGGCCAGCCCGCCGAGGTGAGCCCGCCGTGCACGGCGTCGGCGCGGCGCAGCGCGGTCTCCCGCCGGGCCGGACCGGAGGCCAGGAACGGGACCAGGTGGGGGTGCGCGATGAGCGCGGCCCGGAACGAGCGCGCCCAGGTGCGCAGCCCGGTCGCCCAGTCCTGCTCGAAGCCGCTGACGTCCACGGCGCGCATCACGCCGTCGGCGATCTCGTGCAGCAGTTCGTCCTTGCCGGGCACGTGGTTGTAGAGCGACGCGGCCTTGACGCCGAGCCGGTCGGCGAGCCGCCGCATGGACAGCGCTTCCAGCCCGAGCTCGTCGATGATCTCCAGACCGGCCAGCCGGATGCGGTCCGGCGTCAGCAGGGGATTGCTGGGGCGGGGCACGGTCCCTCCTCCTCGGAACACCCTTGCGGGCCTCGTCGCGGCGGTTCTAGACTCCCATAAAACTAACGCCGTTAGTCACAGGGCGCGGAAAGGAAAGCCCCATGGTCGACTTCTCGCTGTCGGAGACCGAGCGCGACATCCGCGACTGGGTTCGCAACTTCGTCCAGCGCGAGCTGGTGCCGCTGGAGCCGGAGGTGCTGCGCCGGGAGCGCGCCGGCGAGCGCGGCCTCACCAAGGACGAGCAGCGGGAGCTCCAGGACAAGGCCAAGCAGGCGGGCTTCTGGGGCGTGCAGACCCCGGAGGAGTACGGCGGGATGGACCTCTCCGCCGTGATGTCGGCGCTCATCGAGGCCGAGCTGGGCCGCACCTTCGTGCCGTTCCGGTTCGGCGGGTACGCCGACAACATCCTCTACCACGCCAACGAGGAGCAGAAGCGGGAGTACCTGCTGCCCACCATCGAGGGCACCCGCAAGTCCTGCTTCGCGATCACCGAGCCGGGCGCCGGGTCCGACGCCAAGAACCTGCGCACCACCGCGCGCAAGGAAGGCTCGGAGTGGATCGTCAACGGCGAGAAGACGTTCATCACCGGCGGCATCGACGCCGACTTCGTGATGGTGTTCGCGGTCACCGACCGGGAGAAGGGGGCCGACGGCGGCGTCACCTGCTTCCTCGTCGACCGCGACATGGGCTGGAAGTCCGAGCCGATCGACATCATGGGCCCGTGGGAGCGCCGCCCCGCCGCGCTGGTGTTCGACGAGGTCCGGGTGCCGGAGCGCAACGTGCTCGGCGAGGTCGGGAAGGGCTTCCGGCTGGCCATGCAGTGGATCGGCCGCGGCCGGTACCTGCTGCCCGCGCACGCCCTCGGCGCCTGCGAGCGGCTGCTGGAGATGGGCATGGACTACGCCAAGACCCGCGAGACCTTCGGTGAGCCGATCGCCGAGCGGCAGGCGATCCAGTGGATGGTGGCCGACTCCGCGGTGGAGATCGAGGCGCTGCGCTGGCTGGTGCTGCACGCCGCGTGGCAGGTCGACCAGGGCGGCGACTCCCGGCACGCCCAGTCCATCGCCAAGCTCTACGGCGGCACCCGCGCCGGGGAGATCGTGGATCGGGTGCTCCAGATGCACGGCGGCATGGGCTACACCAAGGAGCTGCCCATCGAGCGCTGGTACCGCGACCTGCGGCTGCTGCGGATCTTCGAGGGCACCGACGAGATCCAGCGCCGCACCATCGCCCGCAACCTCCTCAAGGGCCACGCCTCGGTCTCCGGTGCCCTCGGCTGACCCGTCCCGTTCCTGGTGAGGGGCACCTTCGTCCGACGTAGCCGGATGAAGGTGCCCCTCGCTCATTCACCTTCCGGGTGAAATGGGAGGTGCTGGTGGGACGGTGGCCGGTGGGTGGTTCGCCGAGATCGTCGGGAGCCGGCCGGGAGTGGGTACCCTGGAGGTGGAGTTGATCGCGGCTCGACCGCGCCCGGCCGGAGCTGAGGAGACGCTATGTCGTTGTTCAAGAAGGTCAGCCAGTTCGCCAGCAGCCCGCAGGGCCGCAAGGCGATGGAGCAGGCGAAGAAGTACGCCTCCGACCCCAAGAACAAGGAGAAGATCGACCAGGTCAAGAACAAGCTGTTCGGCAAGGGCAAGAGCCACTGACCGAGGCTTCCGCGACCCCCGGTTCGCCCGGGGGTCGTTTTCACGCGCCGGGCGCGTAGCGCACGACGGGCACCGGGCCGCTCCCGGCGGGGACGTCCCGCAGCAGCCCGACCACGGCGTCCACGGTGTCGGCCGCCAGGTCGGCGAGCGCCACGTGCGCGGTGGCCCCGGCCGCCCGCGCCGCGCGCAGCGCCGGGACCAGGTCGCGCACCAGCGCCTCGGCGGCGGGCCGGTTCTTCACCCACAGCTGCTCGAAGCCGGTGACCAGCACCGCCTCGCACCCCGATCCCGCCAGGGCCCCCTCCACCGACGCCGCTCCGGGGGCCAGGGCACCCAGCAGCGCACCCAGGTCCGGACCGCCGCGCGCGTCCAGCACGGCGCTGCGCTCCCGCGCGGTGAAGGCCCCGTGCAGCGACGGCGGGAGGTCCAGGTGCACGGCCACCGGCTCGCCGTCCACCGGCGCGAGCCGCCCCGGGGGCAGGTCGTGCACCACGACCGGCTCCGGCGGACGGCGGTGGAAGGTGATCTGCGGGTCGTAGGGCTCGTCGGGTTCGTCGAACACCTCCACGACGAACTCCCGGTCCGGGAACTCGGCGGCCAGCAACGCCCGCCAGCAGTCGGCGAGGGTGTTCGCGAGCGTGGACAGGTCCGCGTCGTGCGGCTCCAGGTCGTCGTTGCCGAAGAGGTCCTGGAGCGACAGCAGGTTCGAGTGCCGTTCCACGAGGTCGATCCGATCGTCGAACCTCCTGAAGAACGTGTCGATCGCCTGCCGCCGGTCGCCGCTGTCGTCGGCGCTGGACCCGGAGAAGAACACGCCCCCTCGGTGCTCGATGAACTCCGGGCGGAACAGCCACTGGGCGGCGAGCACGAATTCGATCCCGCCGCCCCAGCCGAGGAAGCTGAGTGGCGTGAACCCGGGACCGTTCGTCTTGCGCCACGGGTCCAGGAAGCTGGGGAAGCGACGGGGCTCGGCACCGTCCTGCTCATTCATCGGTAGTCCGTTTCATGTTCTTCCGCGTTCCGCACCTCGGATTGTCCGACGTGGACCTCACCGGTCTTGGGGTTCGTGTGCAACGAGAACTCGTGCACGTGCCCGGTCATGCCCCCGTGCGTGCCGACGATGTCGACGCGCTTGATGATAAAGCCGCGTTCGTCGTAGACGGAGTAGCTCGTGATCGACCCCGTCCCAGGTGGATTCCGCAGGAAGAGGACCTGGTTCGGATCGGCTTCCTTCGGCAGCTTCCGGCCTCCGCGTCCTCGGCCCGGCTCGGTCCACTCCGAACCGTTCGCGATGAGTTCTCGGGCGTGCGGGAGGGGGCCGTCCCGCCGGTACTCCGGTGGCGGCGGGGGTGGTGGCACCGGCGGTGGTGGCGGTGGTTCGGGGCCGAAGAGGGACTCGACGAAGTCCACGATGCTCTGGAACGCGCGCTTGGCGACGTCGAGCACCGTCCTGGCCACCGAGCGCAGGAGCTGCCCGAGGCGGCGCAGCAGCGGCCGGAGCGCGTTGGCCAGCATCCGCAGCAGCGTGCTGATCAGGGGCGCCACGACCGCTCCGGCGGCCTGGTGCCGGACCCGCTCCCGCTGGGCGTGCCCGGCCGCGAGCACCTCGACGGCGGTGCCCTTGGTCACGCCCGTGGCGGTGGCCAGCGCGTCCACGGCCGTGGCGACCTGGTGCGCCGCCGCCGCGCCGAGCGCGACCCGCGGTTCCAGCTCCGCCCACCGGGCGGTGAAGGCGTCCACCGCGCGGCCCCGGTTGTGGGCGGCGACCGCGCGCGCCGGGGGAGCGGCGCGGTCGCGCAGCTCCGCCAGGCGGTCGCCGGTCCGGCGCCAGCCGTCGGCCAAGCCCCGGAGCCGGTCCTCGTCGGCTTCGGGCCACGGTTCGCCCACCTCCGCGAGCAGGGCGGCGAGTTCGCCGGGCAGCGCGACGCTCATCGCGGCGACCGCAGCTCGTCGCTCAGGCGGCGGAGCCGGTCGGCGTGCTCGCGGTCGGTCTCCTCGGTGTCGTCGGCGGTGGCGCGCAGGGCCGCGCCCAGCTCGTCGACCCCGCGGCCGAGCGCCGCCAGCGCGCGGGCGGCGAGGTCGGCGAGCTCCTGGTGCGCCGCGCCGAAGTCCGCGCCCGCGTCGTCGACGCCCCACACCGAGGCGTCCCCCGCCGTGTCGGCGCGAGCGCGGCCCACGGCGGCGCCGAGGTCGGCCCCGGCGGCGCGGAGATCGCCGCCCGACTCCCGCATCCGGTCCGGGTCGACCGAGAACGTTCCCACGGTGGTGCACCTCCGATTCCCGGCGGACGGTAGTGGGCCGATCGGCGGTGTGGGATGGTTTCGCGGAAACGTTCTGATCTTGGGCTGGTGGGCGACGTGGGCGACGTGGACGACGAGGTGCGGGGCAGCGGTGCGGCGGCCGAGGGCGCGGTGCGGGCCGCGCTCGACGCGAACGGGCGGCTGACCGGGCTGGAACTGGAGCCGGAGCTGCTGGAGCGGGGCGCGCCCGCCGTGGCGGAGGCGGTGCGCGAGGCGGTCACCGCCGCGCAGGACGACCTCGCCGAGCGGCTGCGCACCGACAGCGGGGCGATGGGCGCCTTCGAGGACCAGCTCGACCAGCTCACCGCCGGTTTCGAGAAGGCCATCGAGAAGGTCACCCGCGATCTCGCCGACGCCCAGAAGCGCTTGGAGGGCTGAGTCCGCATCGGATCGCCGACGCGATCGCTGATTCCGGAATCGTCGGGGAATTGACGTCGTGCGGTGAATCCGCTTTCCGATCGCCGCGGCGCCCGGTGCCGTCGCGGATTCCGCCCGGAATCGCGGGCGGCCGTCGTCGCCGGTCCCGCGCACCGGCCGTTCCCGACGCGTTCCGGGGAATCGGGCTCCGGCTACGCGCGTCGATCCGTGCTGCTCGCGCCGCCTCCGGAGTGCTCGTCCGGGCGCGCGAAAAATGATTCATGAAATCGTCGATCGGCCTTTCGTGGTACCGCTTCGGGTGTATTGACCCGCCAAATTCGCCTCGGTAGCTTCGTGAATCGCCGCGACAACCGGCAATCAATCCTCTGGGAAAGGACGGATTCGCGATGGCCGAGAACGGGATCGACGTGCGGGACGGCGCTTACGAGGCGCCGGCGATTCTTCCGGTGGGCGACTTCACCGAGGTGACCCGGATCAAGACCAGCGGGAACTACATCGACAGCCCGTACGGGGTGTTCTGCATCGGCAACTGCGGGTAGACGCACCGGTGATCGCGACCGCGCGGTCACCGCTGGTCCCCGAACGATGAAGCACCACGGCCTGGTCGGTTCCGGCGTTCGAACGGCGTGCGCGGGTCGGACACCGGTCAGGCCGTCGGTGCCGGAGCGAGCAGGAGCGTCGTGGAATTCACCGTGTTCCCGGACAGTCCCTCGGCGGAACCGCTGGTCCGGCGGCTGGAGTGGGACGGTGCGCAGGTGCTGCACCACGCCTCGGGTCGGCCCTGGGTGGTCGGCCGGTGGCACGCCGGAGCCGTCGTGGACGTGGTGGCCGGGGCGAAGCGGCTGGTGCTCCTCGGCCGCAGCGACGTCGGTGCCGACGAGCTGCGGGCGCGCCTGGCCCGGTTACCCGGCGTCGAGGACCTGGACCGGGTGCTCTCCGGCGTGCCGGGCTGCTTCCACGCCCTCCTCGCCATCGACGGCGACGTGCGGGTCCAGGGCAACATCGCCGCGAACCGGCGGATCTTCCACACCACCGCCGACGGCGTCCCGGTGGCGGCCGACCGGCCGGAGCGGATCGCGGTGCTGGCCGGGTCCCGGCTGGACGAGCGCGTGCTCGCGCTGCACCTGCTCGCCCCGTACGGCCCGCCGTGGCCGCTGAGCGACCTCAGCCCGTGGCGCGGCGTGCGGGCCGTGGCCGGCGGCCACTACCTGCGGATGCGCCCGGACGGCGAGGTGCGGGACACCCGGTGGTGGCGCCCGCCGGAGCCCGAGGTCGCGCTCCCTGCGGGACGCGAGGTGCTGCGCGCCGCGCTGGAGGACGCGGTGCGGACCTGCGGCGGGCGGGACGGGACCGCCCTCACCAGCTTCGACCTGTCCGGCGGGATGGATTCGACCAGCCTGTGCTTCCTGGCCGGTCGGGCCGGGCTGCGGTTCTCGACCGTGCACCACGAATCCGCCGACCCCGCCAACGCCGACCACGCGTGGGCCGAGTGGTGCCGACCGCGGCTGGCGGCCGACGGCCACCGCCTGCTGCGCGCCGGTTCCTGGTCGGGATTCTACGGCGAGGTGAGCGAACCCGATCCGCACGGCCCCAGCCTCGAAGCCCCGTACGTCCACATGAGCAGGCACCTGGTCGAGCGGCTCGCCGAGTCCGCGGCCGAGGCAGGGGCGCACGCGCACGTCGGGGGCACGGCTCGGACGAGCTGTTCCGGACCGAGCTGACCTTCTTCAACGCGTTCGTCCGCAGGCACCCGGTCCGCTCCCTGCCGTACCTGCGGCGGACCCGCGCGAACCGCCGGATGACCGTGGCGGGGACGCTCCGCGCGCTGCGCCCGCCGATCCCGTTCGCCGAGTGGCTGCGCCGCTGCGGTGAGACCGTGACGGACCCGGTCGGCGCCGCCGGGGTGGGCTGGGACCACCCCGCCAGGATGCCGGTGTGGGCGACGCCGGAGGCCGTCGCGATCGTGCGGCGGTTCTTCGCCGACGCCGCCGCGAGCGATCCGGAACCGTTCAGCCCGATGCCGTTGCAGCACGAGATGCTGCGGCAGGTCCAGTCCAACGGGATGACCGTGCGGCAGTGCTCGCGGATCGCCGAGCCCTTCGGCGTCTCGTTCGAGGCGCCCTACCTCGACGACCAGGTGGTCGAAGCGGCGATGTCGATCCGGCTGCGGGACCGCGTCCGGGATGGCCGGAACAAGCCGGTGCTGGCCGCCGCCCTGGCGGGCGCGGTACCGGACGAGCTGCTGAACCGGGCGTACAAGGGCGTCGGGAACCAGGACCTGTACCAGAGCTTCGACCGGCACCGGGCGGCGCTGCGCGCGCTGTGGGACGACTCCCGCCTGGCCCGGCTCGGCTTCATCGACCCGGAGCGGCTGCGCTCGACCGTGTTCGGGCTGCACGCCACGCTGCTGCCGATCCTGCCCCTGCAACCCACGCTGGCGTGCGAGCTGTGGCTCCGCTCCGACGAGGTCGCCGACCGGCTGAGCACCGGCGCGGGACCGGCCCCGGCACCGGCCGCGGGGGGCGAGCGATGATCGAGTTCGCGCCGCAGGTGATCCTCACCGAGACCGAGCACGGCGTGGTCCTGCTCGACGGGGACACCGGCGGGTACTGGATCACCAACGGCAACGGCGCCGTCGTCGTGCGGTCCCTCGCCCGGGACGGCACGGCCGCGGACGCGGCGACCGCGCTGCGCGCCGCGAACCCGTCGCTGGACGGGGACATCGCCGCGCGGGACGTCGCGGCGCTGCTCGACGAGCTGCGGCGGAGCGGGCTGGTGCTGCCATGAGCGTGCGGGTGACGGGGTGGGAACCGGCGGGTCCGGTGCGCTGGTGGTGGCGTCCGGTGGCCTTGGTCGCGGTGCTCGGCGCCCGGGTCCTCGGCCGGTTGAAACCCGCCAGGCTGCGCCGGGTGCTCGAAGCCGCTCGGCGGGGCGCGCGCCCGGCCACCGGCGCGGAGGCGCGGCGCGCCCTGGACGCGGTGCTGGCGGTGAGCGTGCGCTGCGGCGGCGAGTGGTGCCTGGAGCGGGCGATCGCGACCGCGCTGACCTGCCGGTTGACCGGGACCTGGCCGGAGTGGTGCACCGGCGTGCGGATGCAGCCGTTCGAGGCCCACGCCTGGGTGGCCGTCGACGGCGAGCCGATCGGGGAGAACCCGCACACGATGCCGCACTTCCGGGTCGTGTGGAGCGTCCCGCCCGCCGACCGCTGCGCGTGACGATCCCCCGATCTTCGGACTGCCGCCGAACCGTGATCGACAGTAGGGTCCCGGTGGCACCGAAGGTGAGGAGGGCGTGGTGGCGAAGGCCTACGTCGTCGGCACGTTCGACACCAAGGGCGCCGAGCTGCGCTACGTCGCCGGCTTGCTGGCGGCGCGGCACGAGGTCGTCACCGTCGACGTGAGCACCAGCGGTGCCACCGATTGCGGAGCCGACGTCCCGGCCGCCGAGGTCGCCGCGCACCACCCGGACGGCCCCGGGGCCGTGTTCACCGGGCAGCGCGGGTCGGCGGTCGCCGCGATGAGCACCGCGCTGCGCCGCTTCCTGCCCGCCCGGGCGCCCGACGGCGTCCTCGGGCTCGGCGGCTCCGGCGGCACCGCCCTGATCACCCCGGCGCTGCGCGACCTGCCGATCGGCGTGCCGAAGGTGGTGGTGTCCACCGTGGCCTCCGGCGACGTGTCGGCCTACGTGGACGCCAGCGACATCGCGATGTTCCCGTCGGTCACCGACGTGGCCGGGCTGAACCGGATCTCCCGCACCGTGCTCGGCAACGCCGCGCATGCGCTGCTCGGGGCGCTGGCGCACCCGGTGCCCGCGGGCGAGGACCGGCCCGCCGTCGCGCTGTCGATGTTCGGCGTCACCACCCCGTGCGTGTCGGCCGTGGCCGAGCGGCTGCGCGCCGAGCACGACCCGCTGGTCTTCCACGCGACCGGGGTCGGCGGGCGGGCGCTGGACAACGTGGTCGGCACCGGGATGGTGCGGGCCGTGCTGGACCTCACCACGACCGAGGTCGCCGACCTCGTCGCCGGGGGCGTGATGAGCGCGGGGGAGCAGCGGTTCGACGCCGCCGCCCGCACCGGAGTCCCGTTCGTGGCCTCCTGCGGTGCCCTCGACATGGTCAACTTCGGCCCGCTCGACACCGTGCCCGCGCACTACCGCGACCGCCTGCTGCACGAGCACAACGCGCAGGTCACGCTGATGCGCACCACGCCGGAGGAGTGCCGCGCGATCGCGGAGTTCCTCGCCCGCAAGCTCAACGCCCACCCCGGACCGGTGCGCCTGCTGCTGCCGGAGGGCGGGGTCTCGGCGCTCGACGCGCCGGGCGAGGCGTTCCACGACCCGGCCGCCGACGCGGTCCTGTTCGACGAGCTGGAACGGCAGGTGCGCACCGGGCCGGGCCGGATCGTGCGCCGGGTGCCGCACCACCTCAACGACCCCGGGTTCGCCGAGGCCGTGATCACGGCGTTCCACGAGGTCACGACCCCTGCGGAGGCGATGTGACGGCACGACCCGACCGCGCGGAGATCCTCCGGCGGCTGCACGAGAAGGTCGCGCGCGGCGAGCCGGTCATCGGCGGCGGCGCGGGCACCGGGCTCTCCGCCAAGTGCGAGGCGGCCGGGGGCATCGACCTCGTCGTGCTCTACAACTCGGGCCGCTACCGGATGGCCGGGCGCGGCTCGCTGGCCGGGCTGCTGGCCTACGGCAACGCCAACGAGATCGTGCTGGAGATGGCCCGCGAGGTGCTGCCGGTCGTGCCGCGCACGCCGGTGCTGGCCGGCGTCAACGGCACCGACCCGTTCCTGCTGCGCGACCGCTTCCTGCGCGAACTGCGCGACCTGGGCTTCGCCGGGGTGCAGAACTTCCCCACCGTGGGGCTCATCGACGGGGTGTTCCGGGCCAACCTGGAGGAGACCGGGATGAGCTACGACCTGGAGGTCGAGCTGATCGCCGCCGCTCGCGAGGCCGACCTGCTCACCACCCCGTACGTCTTCTCGGCCGACGACGCCCGCGCGATGGCCGAGGCGGGTGCCGACGTGGTGGTCTGCCACCTGGGCCTGACCACCGGCGGCAGCATCGGCGCCGGGACCGCGCCCTCGCTGGACGACTGCGTGCGCTCGATCGACGAGTGGGCGCGGGCGGCGGCCGCGGTCCGCGACGACGTGCTGGTGCTCTGCCACGGCGGGCCGATCGCCGAACCGGCCGACGCCGCGCACGTGCTCGCCCGCACCGAGCGCTGCCACGGCTTCTTCGGCGCGAGCAGCATGGAGCGGTTGCCGGTCGAGCAGTCGATCACCGAGCGCACCCGGGCGTTCACCAACATCACCCGTTGAGGAGGAATCCGTGGCCAGGTCGTACGCGAGCGCGGTCGTCGACGCGCCGGTCGAGCAGGTGTGGGAACTGGTGCGCGACTTCGACGGGCTGCCCCGCTGGCACCCGGCGATCGAGCGCAGCGAGATCGAAGGCGGTGGGCCCGCCGACCGGATCGGCGCGGTGCGACGGCTCGCGCTCAGCGGCGGGGGTGAGGTGCGGGAGCGGCTGGTCGCTCTCGACGACACCGCCCGCAGCACCAGCTACGAGTTCGTGACCAGCCCGTTCCCGGTGCGCCGCTACCGCGCCACGCTCCGCGTCGCCGAGGACACGGCGGGCGGGCGCAGCTTCGTGGAGTGGTGCGCCGACTACGACGCGGACGCCGCCGACGAGGCCGAGCTCGACCGCACCTTCGCCACCGGCGTCTTCGCGGCCGGGCTCGCGGGACTCCAGAGCCACGTCACCGAGTAGGGCGACGCGCCGTAACCAGTTCGACGCGGCCGTCCACCACCGGGTGATGCGCGCCGGTTAGAGTCTGGCCCGTGTCAAGCGTGAGCCCCGAACCCGCCCCCGCCGATCGGGTCGTCGTCACCGGAGGTTCCGGTTTCGTCGGCCGTGCGGTCGTGCAGGCCTTCGTCGAACGCGGTACCCCGGTCACCATCGTCGACCTCCAGGAGCCACCGGAGTCGCTGCGCGGCGACCTGGTGCACTACCTCGCCGGTGATCTGCGCGATCCGGCGGTGCGCGACGCCGCCGTCGAGGAAGGCGCGGCCGGGATCGTCCACCTCGCCGCGATCACCTCGGTGCTGCGCTCGGTGGACCAGCCCGACGACACCTTCGCCACCAACGTCGCGGTCACCCACGGCTTGCTGGAGCTCGCCCGGCTCCGCGGCGTGGACCAGTTCGTGCTGGCCTCCACCAACGCGGTGGTCGGCGACGTCGGGCACGGCACCATCTCCGAAGCGCTGCCGCTGACCCCGCTCACGCCCTACGGCGCCACCAAGGCGGCCTGCGAGATGCTGCTGTCCGGCTACGCCGGGGCCTACGGGCTCAGGGCCGCTGCGCTGCGCTTCACCAACATCTACGGTCCCGGCATGGGGCACAAGGACAGCTTCGTGCCGCGGCTGATGCGCGCGGCGCTCGCGGGCACCGGCGTCGAGGTCTACGGCGACGGCGGCCAGCGCCGCGACTTCGTGCACATCGATGACGTGGTGCAGGGCATCCTCGCGGCCTGGGACAAGCAGTACACCGGCACCGCGGTGATCGGCTCCGGCGACTCCATCTCGGTGCTGGAGCTGATCGAAGCGGTGCGCACCGCGACCGGCGAGCCGGTGCCCAGCACCCACGTGCCCGCCAAGAACGGCGAGATGCCCGCCGTGATCGTCGACGTCACCAAGGCGCAGCGGGAACTCGGCTACACCCCCGCGGTGGAGCTCACCGCCGGGCTGCGCACGGTGTGGGCGGACTTCCGCGCCTCCGCCGCCTCATGACGGCCGCGCTCGGGCGCTTCCTCCGCGCGCACTGGCTGCTCGCGCTGCTGCTGGTGGCCGGGACGGCGCTGCGGGTGGTCGCGCAGCTCGCCTACCGCCCGGCGCTGCTCTACATCGACTCGTTCCGGTACCTCGACGACCTCGGGGTGTTCTTCCCGGGCGGGATCAACCCGATCGGCTACGAGCTGTTCCTGTGGCCGCTGCTGGCGGTGGGCAACCTGACGCTGGTGGCCGCCGTGCAGCACCTGCTCGGGCTCGGTCTCGGCGTGGCGATCTACGCGCTGCTGCGCCGCTTCTCGGTGCGGCCCTGGCTGGCCGCGCTGGCCGCCGCGCCGGTGCTGCTGGACGCCTACCAGGTGCAGATCGAGCACCTGATCATGTCCGACCTGCTGTTCCAGCTGCTGCTGCTCGGCACGATCTACCTGCTGACCTGGTGGGGGACGCCCGGGCCCAAGCTCGCCGCGCTGGCCGGGCTGGTGCTGGCCGCCTCGGTCATCGTGCGCATCGTCGGGGTGACCCTGGTGGTGCCCGCCGCGGTCTTCGTGCTGCTGGCCGCCGGGCTGCGCCCCCGCGACGGGTGGCGCCGCCGGTGGGCTTCGACCGCGGCGCTGGTCGGGGCGTTCGCCGCCGTGCTCGGCGGATACGCGATGTACCACATGCTGTGGACCGGGGTGCCCGCGCTGGGCGGCTCCACCGGCAGCGTCGTCTACGGCCGCACCGCCGTCGTGGCCGAGTGCGAGCAGCTCGACCTCACCCCGGAGGAGGAGCTGGTCTGCCCGGACGAGCCGGTCGCGGAGCGCGAGCAGAAGGGCATCGACCACTACATCCACTTCTGGCACCAGCAGCACAACGTGGAGAACCTGCTGCCGGAGGGCATGGACTTCGTCTCCGCGCAGGGCTCGCTGGCCGCCAAGGTGCTGCTCAACCAGCCGCTGGACGTGGTCGGCGGAGTCGTCGAGGACTTCCTCAAGGGCTTCGCGCCGACCCGCACCCAGAGCCCCGGGGACGTCCCGCTGCACCGGTGGCAGTTCCAGACCTTCTACCCGATGTACGCCGACGAGTGGTACGTGGCCGAGTGGGTGGAGCGCCACGACGACGGCGAGATCTCCGTCGACCCGGAGCTGGCCGGCTTCCTGCGCGCCTACCAGCTGGGCGGCGGCTACACCCCGGGCACCGTCCTCGGCGTGGCGCTGCTGGTCGCGGTGCTCGCGGTGGCCGGTGCCGGCCGGGCCCGGCGCTCCGGCTTGCGCTCGGTCGTGCTGCTGCCCGCCGGGCTCGCCACCACCGTGCTCGGCACCGCCGCCGCGATGGAGTTCTCCTGGCGGTACCAACTGCCCAGCCTGGTGCTGCTGCCGCTGGCGGGAGCGCTGGCCATCACCGCCGTCCTGGGCGGGCGCAGGCCGCCCGCGCCGCACGCATCACCGAAGGAGACCGAGATGACGGCCTACCCGGACCCGGTGGACCGGGCCGCGCTGGACGACTACGCCACCCGCTACGGCGACCACCGATTCGCCCCGGTCGTGGTGCTCATCGCCGCCTACAACGAGCAGGAGGCGCTCGGCGGCGTGCTGGACGGGATGCCGTCGAGCAGCTGCGGCCTCGACGTGGACACCCTGGTCGTGGTGGACGGGGCCACCGACGGCACCGCCGAGGTCGCGGTGGGCCGCGGCGTGCAGACCTGCGTCGCCCCCGCCAACCGCGGGCAGGGCGCGGCGCTGCGGCTGGGCTACCACCTGGCGGCCGAGCGCGGCGCCCGGTACGTGATCACCACCGACGCCGACGGCCAGTACGACATCACCGAGCTGCCGAAGCTGCTGCAACCGCTGATCGACGACCGGGCGGACTTCGTCACCGGCTCGCGCCGCCTGGGCAGCAACGAGCGCCCGGCGCTGATCCGGCGGGTCGGCACCCACGTGTTCGCCTGGGCGGTCAGCGCGCTGACCCGGCAGCGGATCACCGACACCTCGTTCGGCTTCCGCGGGATGAAGGCCGAGGTGCCGGTGTCGGTCACCCTGGAGCAGCCGCAGTACCAGTCCTCGGAGCTGTTGGTCGGCGTGCTCAGCCGCGGTTACCGGGTGCTGGAGCAGCCGATGCGGATGCTGGTGCGCGCGGCGGGCAAGTCCAAGAAGGGCGGCGCGCTGCGCTACGGCTACAGCTACTCGAAGGTCGTGTTCGGCACCTGGCTGCGGGAACGCCGGGCCACCGCGTCGCGGCGGGCGCCGGAGCCGGTCAGCGAGGCCGCGGTGGCTGCCGAGCGGTGAACACCAGCCGGTCGATCAGGAAGAACTTCACCACGAACATCACCGCGTAGGTGCCGAGGAAGGCCGCCCAGACCACGACGACCTGGGCGGCTTCCCGGTCGGCGAAGGCGGAGCGGGCGAGGTGCTCGGCGCCGCTGGTGGCCAGCGCGGCCAGCACGGCGGTGCCCACCGAGATCACGCCGTAGCGCAGCAGCTCGCCGCGCAGCGCGTCCCGGCCACCGCCGCCCCAGGTGCGCCGGTTGAGCGCGAAGTTCGGCACCGCGCCCGCCAGCCAGGCCAGCGCGGTGGCCGCCGCCGGCGCGGCGCCGAGCGCGTAGGACGCCACGAAGACGACCTGGCTGACCGCGGTGGCGACCACCGACGCCGCCGCGAACCGGCGGACCAGCCGCCAGTACCGCCCGCGCGTCGGCTGGGTCCCTTCGTCGGCGTGCTGCACCATTGACCCCTCCGCGGTTGCTGCTGCCCGGCTGACCCTACCCAGCCCATCGCCGGTCGCGAAGGAGGTGGCCACTGCTTCGCAGTCCGCCACAAGGATGAGAACATCACCGCGTTGTTGTACCCATCGGGTGAAGCTCGTCGGAGGCGACTTGACCCGCCCGGCTCACCGTGCCAACTGCGGTGCCGCATGACGTAGAGGAGAAATAGGCGTGCGAATCCTCGTCCTCGGGGGGGACGGCTACCTCGGTTGGCCGACCGCTCTGCACCTGTCCGACTGCGGCCACGACGTCGCCGTCGCCGACAACTACGCCCGCCGCGGCTACGACCACGAGATGGGCGTCCAGAGCCTGGTGCCGATCGAGCCCATGCAGGTCCGGGTGGACGCGTGGCGCGAGGTGTCCGGCAAGACGATCAAGTCGTACTACGGCGACCTGGTCGACGGTGACTTCACCACCGAGATGATCCGGGACTTCCGCCCGGACACCATCGTCCACTTCGCCGAGCAGCGGGCCGCCCCGTACTCGATGATCGACCGCAAGCACGCGGTGTACACCCAGCAGAACAACGTCGTGGGCAACCTCAACGTGCTGTTCGCGATCCAGGAGGTGGACCCCGAGATCCACCTGGTCAAGCTGGGCACGATGGGCGAGTACGGCACTCCGAACATCGACATCGAGGAAGGCTGGCTGGAGGTCACCCACAACGGGCGCAGCGACCGGATGCTGTACCCGAAGAAGCCGGGGTCCTTCTACCACCTGAGCAAGGTCCACGACAGCCACAACATCGAGTTCGCCTGCCGGATCTGGGGGCTGCGCGCCACCGACCTCAACCAGGGCGTGGTGTACGGCCAGGAGACCCCGCAGACCGTCCGCGACCCGCGGCTGGCGACCCGCTTCGACTACGACGCCATCTTCGGCACCGTGCTGAACCGGTTCGTCATCCAGGCCGTGCTGGGCCACCCGCTGACCGTCTACGGCTCCGGCGGGCAGACCCGCGGCGCGATCGACATCCGGGACACCGTGGAGTGCATTCGGCTGGCCTCGGAGAACCCCGCCGCGCAGGGCGAGTTCCGGGTGTTCAACCAGATCACCGAGAGCTTCTCCGTGGGCGAGATCGCCAAGGTCGTGGCCAACAGCTTCGACGGGCAGGTCGAGGTCGAGCACGTCGACAACCCGCGCGTGGAGCAGCACGAGCACTACTACAACGTCAAGCACACCGGCCTGGTCGAGCTCGGCCTGGAACCGCACCTGCTGTCCAACACCCTCATCGAGTCGCTGTTCGGCGTCGCCGAGGCGCACAAGGACCGGGTGGACCTCGGCGCGATGCGCCCGACGGTCAACTGGCGCACGGCGTCGAGCCCGCTGCGCACCGACTCCTGATCGGGACCCGGTGGCGCGGCTCGCCCCGGGCCGCGCCACCGGGCGCACGCCTTTGACACCCGTGATGCGGGCCCGTGCCCGAACTGTGCCGCGCCCGGGGTGGAATATGCCAAGACGGGAAGGCAGACTGAGCCTGAGCGTTGCGGCTGCGTGAAAAGTCGCGGTACGGGGAGCGGTGCCCCGGGCATGGACTCTGCGCCAGACCCGGGGCACCTACCGTGTGTCGGGGGCTTCCACACGGTCTACTGAACGGTAACTCTTGTGGGTGAGGTCGGCGATACGGCACGTGGGTGTTGAACGCCGTTCACCTGACCCGGAGACCCGCCCCGGCCTGCTCCGCCCGGGTGAAGCCCTGCTCCGCCCGCCACCCGCACCACACCGGATGATCTTTTCGAGGTGAGGGGCGCCCCGGCCCGCGTGACGTGGTGCGGGGTGCCCCTCGCTCATCCTCCCGGGTGATCAGTCGGTTGCCGAGCGGGCGGGTTCGGGCTGGTCCGCGGTGTCGAGCTCGCGGCGCTCGCGGAGCACCGTGCGGGTCGTGTGGGCCAGGGCGGCCACCCAGGCCAGGGCGATCGCGACGTAGACCGCCACGCCGGCGGTGCCCGGCAGGCCGATCGCCTCGACCAGGGTGCGCGCGTTCGTCAGCACGATGAGGCCGCCCGCCCCGACGCCGATGAGCCGCATCGGCACGATCCGCACCAGGTAGGCCGCCAGCGGCGCCGCGACGACGCCGCCGAGCAGCAGCGCCCCCACCGTCGTCCAGGACAGCTGCTGGCCGCTCAGCGAGGTCAGGAAGCCGATGCTGGCCGCCACCGCGATGAGGAACTCGCTGGTGTCCACCGAGCCGATGACCTTGCGGGGCTCGATCTTGCCGGTGCTCAGCAGCGTCGGCGTCGCCACCGGCCCCCAGCCGCCGCCTCCGGTGGCGTCGACGAACCCGGCGACCAGCCCCAGCGGCGCGGTGAGCTTGGGGCTCACCCCGGTGAGCGTGCGCCGCCGCAGCGGCCGCAGCGCGAACTTCAGCAGGACGTAGAGGCCGAGCGCGAAGAGCACGAACGCCATCCACGGTTCCGCCGCCGCGGTCGACACGTTGCTCAGCGCGGTCGCCCCGAGGAACGCGCCGACGGCGCCGGGCACGCCGAGGGTGAGCACGACCTTCCAGTCGACGTTGCCGAACCGCCAGTGCGATACCCCGGAGGCCACCGAGGTGCCGATCTCGGCCAGGTGCACCGAAGCCGAGGCCAAGGCGGGGGCCAGTCCGGCGGTGAGCAGGATCGTCGTCGAGGTGACCCCGTAGGCCATGCCGAGCGACCCGTCGACGAGCTGGGCGATGAAGCCGCCGAGGGCGAAGAGGATGAACCCGTGCACGATGCCTCCGATGGGTGCGTGCGGACGCCCGCGCGCGGGGCCACCGCGTGCGCGGTGGTGCGGGGGCCGGATCGGACGCGGCCGCGTCGCCGGTGCGGCCGGGGAAGGGGGCGGGGCGTGGTGGCGGGCCTACCGCTCGCGCCGACACCCCGCGGAGATCACGCGCAGCAGGTCCACGTGGAGGCGTTCCGCCAGCAGCCGCCACTGATCTCCATGCGCCATGCCGGACAGTCAAACAGATCACGCGGACGAGTGGGGTCGGCTCCCACAGTCCGGGAGGCCCACCGGGGCCCTTCCGCGCGGGGTGTGGTCAAGGCCACCGACGACCTCGGCAGCGATCTTCGCGGTGCCCGAGCGGCGTTCCCGCGGGCCCGGGCGGAGATCGTCCGCGGGGCCCTCCGCGCGGGCGCGGCGGGACCCGCGCGGGCGTGCCGGGATGATCTCCGCGTTCGGTCCTCGCCTGCGATGACCAGCGAAAATACCTCGGACGCTGATCGATTTCGGCTTTCCGGTGGGGAAAAGTCGATCGATCGGCTCCGCCGCGTTGCGCGGACCGGGGGCGCGTTACCGGATGGTCATCTCCGGTGCTCACTCGGAGTAGCTAGTCGCTGAAACTCGGGTCGGACAAGCTCCCTGAATGGAGCATTGCTTGCGGTTCGTCGTCACCCTCCGCTACGGTCCCGCCTCGTACGTCACGGTTCGGTCACGAAGTCCTCAACCCCCGATGGAGGGCACCCGCTCGACCCCCAGGCGGGCGCGGCCGGATCTCCCCCGAGACGGAAGGTCACGATGAGCGATCATCGCCAGGAGAACGAGCAGTCCCCGAACGCCGATCTCCCGAAGTCCCGCAAGCTCCCGGTCCGCAACAAGGTGGTGGCCGCCGTCGTGGCCACCGGTGCCTTCGCCGCGGTCGGGGTGCCGTTCACGGCCACCGCGGCCGAGGGCGAGCACCGCCCGGTGCAGCCGCTGGTCGGCGAGACCGACCTGAGCCTCGCGGTCAACGGCGCCGAGAACCGCCCCGCGTCGGTCGAGCTGCTGCAGGCGCGCAGCCCGATCACCGAGGAGGGCGAGCTCGGCAAGATCGAGAAGGCCCGCGAGCTGGAGCAGCAGCGCGCCGCCGAGGCCAAGCGCCAAGCCGAGGAGGCCGCCCGGAAGGCCGCCGAGGAGGCGGAGGCCCGGGCCGCCGCCGAGGCGCAGGCGGCCCGGGAGAAGGCCGAGGAGGAGGCCCGCAAGGCGGCCGGCTTCGTCAAGCCGGCCGAGGGCACGTTCACCTCGGGCTTCGGCGCCCGCTGGGGCAGCAGCCACAACGGCATCGACATCGCCAACGACATCGGCACCCCGATCCGCTCGGTCGCCGCGGGCGAGGTCATCAACGCCGGACCGGCCAGCGGCTTCGGCCAGTGGATCCGGGTCCAGCACGACGACGGCACGATCAGCGTCTACGGCCACATCAACACCATCGACGCCAGCGTCGGCGACCGCGTCGATGCCGGTGAGCAGATCGCCACGATGGGCAACCGCGGCCAGTCCACCGGCCCGCACCTGCACTTCGAGATCATCACCGGCGGCAGCAAGATCAACCCGCTGCCGTGGCTCCAGGAGCGCGGCATCGACGTCCAGTCCTGAGCCCCCGCGGCCCGGCCGCGCTCAGGTGATTCCGAGTGAGGGGCACCTTCATCCGGCTAGGTCGGATGAAGGTGCCCCTCACTCATGTCGAAGTGGCGGCGGTCCGCGGTCAGTCGGCCTTCGCGGCGGCGTCCTGGTCCAGCCGGTCGCGCAGCCAGCTCAAGGTGCGCGCGAGCAGCCGGGAGACGTGCATCTGCGAGATGCCGACCTGCTCGGCGATCTGGGTCTGGGTCATGCCCCGGAAGAACCGCATCACCAGGATGCGGCGCTCGCGCTCCGGCAGCTCGTCGAGCAGCGGGCGGACCATCTCCCGGTTCTCCACCTCGGCCAGTTCGCTGTCGTCCTCGCCGATGGCGTCGCCGAGCGGGATCTCGTCGGTGTCGGTGAGCAGTTCGTCCAGCGAAGCGCTGCGGTAGGCGTTGCCCGCCTCCAGCCCCCGGTAGACGTCGTCGGTGCTGATGCCGAGGTGCCGGGCCAGCTCGCTGGGCGTGGGCGCCCGGCCCAGCTCCTGGGACAGCCGCGCGATGGCCGAGGAGACCGACAGGTGCAGCTCCTGGAGCCGCCGCGGCATCCGCACCGCCCAGCCGGTGTCGCGGAAGTGCCTGCGGACCTCGCCCATGATGGTCGGCACCGCGTAGGACAGGAAGTCGACGCCGCGTCCGGGGTCGAACCGGTCCACCGCGTTGATCAGCCCGAGGGTGGCGACCTGGGTGAGGTCCTCCTGCGATTCACCCCGGTGGCTGAACCGGCGCGCGATGTGCTCGGCCACCGGCAGGTGCTCGGTGACCAGCTTCTCCCGCAGCTCGCCGCGACGGGAGTCGTCTGCGCTCAGCTCGGCGTACTCGACGAACAGCGGAGCCAGTTCGTCGTAGCGTTCGTTTCTCGACGAGTGAGCAGATCCGGGAACCGCTCGCTTCACACGTGGGCCGTCCGTCCCTTGATCAGGTCGATCCGGACCAGGTTGCCGCCGCTGGCGGGGTCCGGCTCGACCGAGGTTGACACACTGTCGGCCAGGGCGCTCAGCACCCGCCAGCTGAAGGTGTCCTTGCGCGGTCCGAAAGCATCGTCGCTGGTCACCTCCGCGCTGATCGACAGCGTGTCGGTCAGCGAGCGGAACCGGCAGCGCAGCGTCGCCTCCGGTGCGGCCAGCCGCACGAGGGACGAGCACGCCTCGTCCACCGCCAGCCGCAGATCGGCGATCGCGTCCACGTCGAAATCCGCGCGCATCGCCAGGTCACCGATGACGGCCCGCATCACCGCCAGTTGTCGCGGGTCCGCGAGCACGCGGACCTCCACCGCGTCCGCTGCGGGTTCGTCCGTCTCGACCTGCGCGACCTCGCGCTCCACGCTCATCCCCGGGCCACCTCGTCTCGGTCTGTGCGTCGGTGGCGCACACGTTGCTCACAATCAGCTCATACCCGAGCCCCGCACCGAACAAACGGACGGCGCCACCGCCACCGCCCCAACGGGTCGTCGGCCCGGAACGCGGGACGCCCCGCCGGGTCGATCGCCCGGCGGGGCGTCCCGCTAGTCGCTCAGCTCCTCGGCCCGCGGTCGTTCGCGCGAACGACCGCACGCCCCTAGAACAGCGAGCTCCAATAGTCCCAGAAACGGATCAGGATCAGAACCACGACGAGGAGGTACCACAGCACCAGCACCACGCTGTGGAAGCGGCCGAGCGCGGCGCCGAGCGAGCGTCCCCCGCCGAGGTGGCCGTCGCGCAGCACGTGCAGCAGCGTGTACCAGAACATCGGGATGACCACGGCCCACACGACCATGCAGTACGGGCACAGCGCGCCGATCTCGTAGAGGCTCTGCCAGATCAGCCAGTGGACGAACGCGGCGCCGAGCGCGGTCCCGGCCAGCAGCCCCAGCCAGAACCAGCGCGGCGGGCGGTACCCGGCCAGCAGCGCGACGCCGACCGTGACCACCACCGGGAACGCCGCGATGCCGATCAGCGGGTTCGGGAAGCCCAGCACCGCGGCCTGCGGGCTGTCCATCACCGAACCGCACGAGATGATCGGGTTCAGACTGCACGTGGGCACGTACGTCGGGTCGGCGAGGCCGGCCAGCTTCTCGATGGTCAGCGCGAGGGCGGAGGCCAGGCCGATCAGGCCGCCGACGATGTGCAGCCAGGCCAGCCCGCGAACGGGGGTCGGGTGCTGCGCCGTGGTCACCGCGCGAGCTCCTGGTCCAGCTTGGCCCGGAACTCCTGGGACAGCTCCTGGTAGGTCTGCGAGGTCGGCTCCCACTTCTGCCCGTTGACGAAGATCGTCGGGGTGCCGGAGACGCCGGCGGCCTCGCCGTCCTCGATGTCCTGCTCGATGCGGTCCTTGACCGCCTGGGAGTCGTAGTCCTGCGCGAACCGGGCCATGTCCAGGCCGTTCTGGCGGGCGAACTCCTCGAACTTGGCGCGCGCGGCGGACACGTCGCTGGCGTAGCCGCTGCCGTCGGGGGTCATCGCCCAGCTCTGCCAGTTGTCGTACAGGGCGTGGTACATCTCCTTGAACTTGCCCTGCATCGCGGCGGCCTCGGCGGCCTGCGCGGCGGGTCGCGCCAGCGGGTGCATGTCCAGCGGGAAGTTGCGGACGACGAAGTCGATGCGGCCCTGGTAATCGGCCTCCACCTGCTTGGTCAGCGAGGTGTAGTACTGCTGGCAGGCGGGGCACTGGTAGTCCAGGAACTCCACCACGGTGACCTTGTCCCCGGGGCCTCGCTGAGCGTGTTGCTCTCCGGCTTGCGCAGCACGTCGGCGGAGACCCGGTCGTCGCCGCCCCCGCCGCCCGGGCCGCCGCCGCTGAACAGCAGCACCCCGCCGATCACGAGCACCGCCACGACGACGACCACGACGGTGAGGATGATGTTGGTGGACATCCCGCTCTTCTGGGTCAGCGGGTTGGAGCTCTTCGGCATCGGCTGCTTCACCTTCGGCGAACGGCGAGGAACGTCTCGCTCTGCGTGGCAGTTCTGATCCAGTCTCGCGCACTCACACGAACGTGTATTCGTCCGGGTCGTCCCTCTCAGCGGGTTCACAGGAACGTCTCAGCTCCCGCCGGTTTGGCCGCGTCGCCCGGCGGGGTAGCCGCTACCCGATGCGACCCCCGATGCGACCCGGGTGAGCGGCGATGAGCGATCCGTTCCGCCTCCTCCAGGAGGGCCAGGACAAGCTGCTGCGGGCCTGGGGCGGCGGCACCTGGCACACCCCGGAGCTGGCCGTGCTGACCGACCGGCCGTTCTCCGACGAGCGCTGGCTGTTCGAGCGCAAGCTGGACGGGGTGCGGCTGATCGCCGGGCGCGACGGGGGCGCGCCGCGGTTGTGGTCGCGCAACGGCAAGCGGGCCGACGCCGCCTACCCCGAGGTGGCCGACGCGCTCGGCGAGGGACCGGAGCGGTTCGTCGTCGACGGCGAGGTGGTGGCCTTCGAGGGCGGCCGGACGAGCTTCGAGCGGTTGCAGCGGCGCATCCACCTGACCCGCCCGGAGGAGGCCCGGCGGACCGGCGTCGCGGTGTACTACTACGTCTTCGACCTGCTCGCGTTCGGCGGCGTGGACCTGACCCGGTTGCCGCTGCGGGACCGCAAGCGGCTGCTGCGGGAGTGCTTCGGGTTCACCGATCCGCTGCGCTTCTCGGCCCACCGCGGCGGCGACGGGGAGGACTTCTTCCGGCAGGCCTGCGAGCGCGGTTGGGAGGGGCTCATCGCCAAGCGCGCGGACCAGCCGTACCGCAGCGGGCGGTCCCGGGACTGGCTGAAGTTCAAGTGCGTCGCCGGGCAGGAGTTCGTCGTCGGCGGCTACACCGATCCGCAGGGCGCCCGGCAGGGCTTCGGCGCGCTGCTGGTCGGCTACTACGAGGGTTCCCGGCTGCGCTACGCGGGCAAGGTCGGCACCGGCTACGACGAGCGGACCCTGCGCGACCTCAAGGAGCGGTTGGACCGGCTCGGGCGGGACCGGTCGCCGTTCGCCGACGAGGTCGGGGAACGGGCGCACTGGGTCGCGCCCGAGCTGGTCGCCGAGATCGGGTTCACCGAGTGGACCGCCGAGGGCAAGCTCCGCCACCCCCGGTTCTCCGGCCTGCGCACCGACAAGAGCGCCGGTCAGGTCGTCCGGGAGGGGTAGCCCGGCCGCCGCGCGGGAACGCGGGTCAGCGCTGCACGTGCTCGATGGTGCTGACGCTGGCGGCCGGCGTCGGATGTTCCTGCGGAGGTCCCCACGCGGCGAAGACGACGGTGGCGAGGACCATCATCATCGATCCCACAACCGACACGATCGTGCGGCTGTTGTTCTGCATGGGCGGGGCCTCTGCTTCCTCTCGCAGGGATGGGGGAAATGTGGCGGTAGCGACACCGCCAACCGCTTGTCGCTACCCAGGGCGACAACGTTACGACCCGATCGGCTAATCCGGGTGTGACCTGAAACTCCCTCGTAACACAGGGTTCTGTCGATCTCGGGAACCCCGGCCGCGGGCTGTGTCCCCGCTCACGGTGCCTTGCCGCCGCCTCGGCCCGGGTAGTTGGTTCCTCGCATGGATGTTCCCCGTCTGCAGGACCTGCTCGACCTCGCCGAGCCCGGCGGCGACCGGTTCCTGGGCCGCACCCAGCCGCTGCCGGCCCAGCGGTTGTTCGGCGGGCTGCTGCTGGCCCAGTCCATCGCGGCGGCCGGGCGGACCGTGCCGGAGGGGCGGCCGGTGCACTCGATGCACGGCCTGTTCGTCCGGGCCGCCGTGCCCACCGACCTGGTGGAGTACTCGGTGGAGCGCATCCGCGACGGCGGGGCGACCTCGGCGCGCCGGGTGATCGCGCGGCAGGGCGGCGCGGAGGTGTTCTCCGCGACCGTGTCCTTCCAGCGCGCCCGCGAGGGCCTCCGGCACCAGGCGCACTGCCCGCCCGCCACGTCGCCGGAGGACCTGCTGCCGCTGCACGAGCGGTTCGCCGCCTCGGACGTCCCGGTGCCAGAGTGGTGGCGGCGGCCGAGGGCGATCGAGCTGCGGCACGTGGACGACCCGCCGTACCCGCCGCCGGTGCAGGCCACCGATGCCTCCCGCCACCTGGTGTGGATGCGGGCGCCGGAGAAGCTGCCGGACGACCCGCTGCTGCACGCCTGCGCGCTGGCCTACGCCTCGGACATGACGCTGCTGGAGCCCGTCTTCCTGCTGCACGGCGTGGACCGGCACGCCAGCGACGTGCGGTTGGCCAGCCTGGACCACGCGATGTGGTTCCACGACGACCTCCGCGCCGACGAGTGGCTGCTCTACGACCAGGACTGCCCGGTGGCGGGCGGCGGCCGGGTGCTGGGCCGGGGGGCGGTGTTCGACCGCGCCGGCCGCCAGGTCGCCACCGTCGCGCAGGAGGGCCTGCTCTCGCTCTCCCGCTGATCCCGGGCGGGCCGCGCGGGCTGGTTCGGCCGGGCCGGCCGGGGCCGCCGGTATCGTCGAGGAGCGTGGTAGCCGATCCTGCCGATTCCGCCGCCGTCACCCACGCGCTCGCCCGCGCGCGCCTGGAGGACCTCCCGGCGCTCACCGAGCGGCTGATGGCGGCGATCTTCACCGACAACCCGGAGTGGACCGACTACAGCCCGGTGCCCCGGGAGGACCTGTGGGACGGCTGCCGCCGCTACCTGGAGCGCATCCTGCAGATCCTCAGCGGTGCGGTCGGCGGCCCGGACGGTGACGACGTCGCCGCGGCGATCGGCAGGCGGCGCGCCGAGCAGGGCGTGCCGCTGGAGGTGATGCTGCGGACCTTCCGGCTCGGCGGGCGGATCATCTGGGAGGAGCTCGTCGACCAGGCCCACCAGGAGCACGCGGACCCGGACTCGATGCTGGGCGTGGCGACCTCGATGTGGACCGTCATCGACGGGCTGTCCTCCACGCTGTCGACCTCGTACCGCAACACCGAGCTGGAGCAGGTGCGCCGCGACGACCAGCGCAGGCACGCGCTGGTCGAGGACCTGCTCGCCGGACGCGCGCGGGACATCGCCTTCGCCCAGCGCACCGCCAAGGAGCTGGACCTGCCACCGGGCGGCGACTACCTGGCGGTGGTGGCCGAGATGCAGCCCGACGGGGCGTTCGCGCTGCGCGGTCACCAGGACGCCCTGCACGCGCTGCACGTCCGGTCGGTGTGGCAGGTGCGGGCCGACACCCTGGTCGGCCTGGTCGCGCTGGAGCAGCACGACAAGAACCTGGTGCTGGACGCGCTGCGCCCGCTGGCGCGTGCCAGGGTGGCGGCCTCGCCGGTGGTCCGCGGCCTGGCCGAGGCCGGGCTGGCCCACCAGCTCGCGCTCACCGCGCTGGGCACCTCCTCGCACGGGGTCGCCGAGCTGGTGACGCTGGAGGAGCGCTACCCGGAGGCGCTGCTGGTGCAGTCCCCGGACCTGGCGCAGCGGCTGCTGGAATCCCGCCTCGGCCCGGTGCTGGCGCTGCCGGTGCGGGAGCGGGACATGCTGCTGGACACGCTGACGGCGTGGCTGGAGGAGAACTGCTCGACGGCCAACGCGGCGGTCCGGCTGCACTGCCACCGCAACACGGTGCTCAACCGGCTGCACCGGATCACCTCCCTGATCGGGCAACCCCTGTGGGGGCGCAGCGCCTACGTGTCGCTGTCGCTGGCCCTGTCGGCGCTGCGGTTGCGGGACGGCTTGCGGAGCTGATCGGGGGGCTCGCGCTGTGCAACCTGCGCACCGCCCCGAATGCCCGATTGGTCCGTCCGGCGGTCCGGCGCCGGCTGGAATGCGCCGCACATCCGGACATTTCCGCCCGGGCCGCCCCGGCGTGTGGTACGCGTCTCGGCACCATCGGTGATGGTATGACTACACCTCGTGTTCGTTCGAGCGACCGATGTGCGTTCTGCACAGTCGCACCCGGTGAAGTCTGGGCGAGCGGGCATAGCGCGAAAGTGGTCGTGCTCACGACACTCTGAGTGAGATTCGCCCGTCCATCCGGGCGATGGGCAACGGGCGCGTACGGCACGAAGGAGCACATCGAAGTGCAGGAGTTCGACCTTCTCGTAGTGGGTGGTGGCCCCGGCGGGTACGTCGCGGCCATCCGGGCCGCGCAGCGCGGCCTGTCGGTCGGCGTGGTGGAGAAGGAGAAGGCGGGCGGTGTCTGCCTCAACTGGGGCTGCATCCCCACCAAGGCGATGCTGCGCTCGGCCGAGGTCTACGAGACCGTGCTGCACGCCGCCGACTTCGGCATCAACGTCGGGGACGTCAGCGTCGACTACGACGCGATCAGCCGCCGCAAGGACGACGTCGTCAAGGGCCTCACCGACGGGGTCGCCGGGCTGCTCAAGGCCAACGGCGTCACCGTGATCAACGGTCACGCCCGGTTCACCGGACCAACCACCCTCGACGTCTACGCCACCGGCGAGTCCCCGCTCGGTGCGGGCGGCCCCCGCTACGCGGCCGAGCCGACCGGCGCGGAGCCGATCGAGCAGGTCTCGGCGCGCGACGTCATCATCGCCACCGGCTCGGTCCCCGTGCAGCTCCCGCTGCCCGGCGCCGACCTGCCCGGCGTGATCACCTCCGACGGGGCGTTCGGCCTCCAGGAAGTGCCGAAGCGGCTCACCGTCATCGGCGGCAGCGCGGTCGGCGCCGAATGGGCCAGCCTGTTCAACACCCTCGGCAGCGAGGTCACGATCGTCGAGATGCTCGACACCCTGGTGCCCGCCGAGGACGCCGAGATCGGCAAGGCGCTGGGCCGCTCGTTCGGCAAGAGCGGCATCAAGGTCCTCACCGGTGCCACCGTCTCCGGGATCGAGCAGGCCGACGGTGCGCTGCGGGTCGCCGTGGACGGCGCCAAGCCGCAGCAGGTGGACGCCGACGTGGTCCTGTTCGGCGTGGGGCGCAAGCCCAACACCGCGCAGCTCGACCTGGAGCGCGCCGGGGTGAGCACCGACCAGCGCGGCTTCATCGGCGTGGACGAGGCGCTGCGCACCGACGTCGAGCACGTCTACGCGATCGGCGACGTCACCGGCAAGGCGCTGCTCGCGCACGTCGCCTCGCACCAGGGCGTGGTCGCCGCCGAGACGATCGCCGGGCACCACGCCCGGATCGACTACGACGTCATCCCCGCCGCCACCTTCACCCACCCCGAGATCGCCAGCGTCGGCCTCACCGAGGCGCAGGCGAAGGAGGCCGGGCACGAGGTGGTCGTCGGCAAGATGCCGTTCGCGGCCCTGGGCCGGGCCAAGTCCTACGGCGACACCGAGGGCTTCATGAAGGTCGTCGCGGGCGCGAAGTACGGCGAAGTCCTCGGCGTGCACATCATCGGCCCGTCGGCCAGCGACCTGATCACCGAGGGTTCGCTGGCGATGGCTCTGGAGGCGACGCTCGACGAGCTCGCCGAGACCATCCACGCGCACCCCACGCTCGGGGAGATCGGCATGGAGGCGGCGATGGTCGCGCTGGGACTGCCGATCCACGTAGCACCGCCCAAGAAGCGCTGACCTGACGTCGAAAGGACATCCCGATGGCGCAGCAGACCGCCACCCGCGGCAAGACGTCCTCCCGCAGCACCAAGTCGCGGCGCGCCGCGAGCTCGGCGCACGGCTCGCAGAGCGGACCGCTCGCCGGTGAGCCGCAGGAACTCCTCCGGGACTACTTCCGCGAGATGACCCTGATCCGCCGCTTCGAGGAGCGCGCGGCGCAGGGCTACACCCAGGCCAAGATCGGCGGCTACTGCCACCTGAACCTGGGTGAGGAGGCCACCGTCGTCGGCCTGATGCGCGCCCTGCGCAAGACCGACGTGCTGTTCACCAACTACCGCGAGCACGGCTACGCCCTGGCCAAGGGCATCGAGCCGGGCCGCGTGATGGCCGAGCTCTACGGCCGCACCACCGGCACCTCCCGGGGCTGGGGCGGCTCCATGCACATGTTCGACGTGGAGGCCGGGCTGCTCGGCGGCTACGGCATCGTCGGCGGGCAGATCCCGCTGGCCACCGGCGCCGCGCTGGCCATCGACTACCGCGGCGGCGACGAGGTCGTGATGTGCCAGATGGGCGACGGCACGACCAACATCGGCGCCTTCCACGAGTCGCTGAACATCGCCGCGCTGTGGAACCTGCCGGTGGTGTTCGTGGTGGTCAACAACCAGCTCGGCATGGGCACCACGGTGGAGATGTCCTCCGCCGAGCCCGAGCTGCACAAGCGCGCCGCCGCCTACCGGATGCACGGCGAGCGGGTGGACGGCAACGACGTGCTGGCCGTCCGCGATGCCGCCGCCAGGCTGGTCGAGCAGGCCCGCTCCGGCGGGGGCCCGGCGCTGCTGGAGCTGGTCAGCGAGCGGCTCAAGGGCCACTCCGTGGTCGACCCGGGCAAGTACCGCAGTGACGAGTCCATCACGAAGGCGCGCGAGTCCGACCCGGTGGCGGCCTTCCGGGCCCAGCTCATCGAGGCCGGTGTGCTCGACGAGGACGCCGCGGCGGAGATCGAGTCCGCGGCGCAGGCCGACGCCGACGCCGCGGTCTCCTTCGCCGACGACAGCCCGCACCCGGACCCGTCGACGCTGTTCGACTACACCTACGCCACGCCGGTGGCCAACGACTCGCGTCGGCTGCCGGCCGACCCGGTCTTCTGACCGGACCGCTCCCACCACCACCGCGCAGGCCGCCCGCGCCACCGGGCGGAACCGACGCCCCGCCACAGCGGACCGCGGCTCGTCGCCGAGACGCCACGAGGTCACGAGCCGCGGTCCTCACCCAGGAGAATCACCCTTGGCCGTCATCACCTACCGCCAAGCGCTGCACGACACGCTTCGCGAGGAAATGCTGCGCGATGAGGACATCTTCCTCATCGGCGAGGAAATCGGGATCTTCGAAGGTTCCTACAAGATCACCGCCGGGCTGCTCGACGAGTTCGGCGAGAAGCGGGTGCGCGACACCCCGATCGCCGAGGAGGGCTTCGTCGGCGCCGCGATCGGTGCCGCGATGCTCGGGCTCCGCCCCGTCGTGGAGCTCATGACGATCAACTTCTCGCTGATCGCGCTGGACCAGATCGTCAACCACGCGGCCAAGATCTACGGCATGTTCGGCGGTCAGACCAGCGTGCCGATGGTGCTGCGCACCCCCGGCGGCGGCGGGCAGCAGCTCGGCGCCACCCACTCGCAGAACATCGAGCTGTACTACGCCTTCGTGCCGGGCCTCAAGGTCGTCGCGCCGAGCACCCCGGCCGACGCGAAGGCGCTGCTCAAGGCCTCCATCCAGGACGACGACCCGGTCCTGTTCCTGGAGAACCTCTCGCTCTACAACACCAAGGGCGAGGTGCCCGACGTCACCGAGCCGGTCGAGATCGGCAAGGCCAAGGTGACCCGGCCGGGTGCCGACATCACCATCATCGGCTACTCCCGGATGGCGATGGTCGCCCAGCAGGTCGCCGACAAGCTGGCCGACGAGGGCGTCGACGCGGAGGTCATCGACCTGCGCAGCCTGCGGCCGCTGGACCGGGAGACCATCGTGGAGTCCGTGCGCAAGACCGGATGCGCCGTGGTGGCCGAGGACGACTGGCTGACCTACGGCATCGGGGCCGAGATCGCCGCGTCGATCTCCGACGGTGCGTTCGACTACCTGGACGCCCCGGTGCGCCGGGTCGCCGCGGCCGAGGTGCCGCTGCCGTACGCCAAGCCGCTGGAGAAGGCGGCGCTGCCGTCCGCCGAGTCCCTGACCGCCGCGGTCCACCAGACGCTGGAGGCCGTCGGCCGCCGCCGCTGAGGCCCGTCTCTTCCGAGGAACTGATGACTGAGATTCAGATGCCGAGGCTCTCCGACACGATGGAGGAGGGCGTCATCTCGACCTGGAACAAGCAGGTCGGGGACCAGGTCAGCCGCGGCGACGTGGTGGCCGAGATCGAGACCGACAAGGCCATCATGGAGCTGGAGGCCTACGACGAGGGCGTGCTGGAGAAGATCCTCGTCGGCGAGGGCCAGACGGTGCCGATCGGGACCCCGATCGCCGTGGTCGGCGACGGTTCCGGCGCCGCGGCCGAGGCTGCCGGCCCCACCGAGTCCGCCCGCCCCGCCGAGCCCGCTCCGGCGGCCGAGCCGGAGCAGGAGGCCGAGGCGGAGCAGCCCGCGCCCGCCGCCGAGCCCTCGCCGCAGCCGGCCGCGCAGCCGCAGGCCGCGCCCGGGTCCAAGCCCAAGGCTTCGCCGCTGGCCAAGGCGGTCGCCCGGGAGCTGGGCGTGGACCTGGCGGGGATCCGGGGTTCCGGCCCCGGCGGCCGGATCATCCGCGCCGACATCGAGGCCGCCGCGGCGTCGGCCCCGGCCGCGCCGCCGCAGGCCCCCGCCGCCGAGGCCGCCCCCGCCGCGGCCGCGCCCGCGGTGGCGAGCGAGGACGTCGAGGAGATCCCGCTCAGCGGCGTCCGCAAGGTCACCGCGAAGCGGCTGACCGAGAGCAAGCAACAGGCCCCGCACTTCTACCTCACCAGCGCGATCGACGTGACCGACCTGGTGGAGTTCCGCGGGCACCTCAACGAGCGGCTGCAGGCCTCCGGGGGCCCGAAGGTCAGCCTCAACGACCTGGTCGTCAAGGCGGTCGCCACGGCGCTGCGGGCCAACCCGTCGGTCAACGTCTCCTTCGCCGGGGACAAGATGCTCCAGCACAAGCGGATCAACCTCGGCGTGGCCGTCGCGGTCGACGCCGGGCTGCTGGTGCCGGTGATCCCGGACGCCGACCGCAAGAGCGTCTCGGAGATCGCCGCGGAGAGCCGGGAGAAGGCGCTCAAGGCCCGCGACGGCAAGCTCAAGCTCGACGAGATGTCCGGTGGCACGTTCACCATCTCGAACCTGGGCATGTTCGGCGTCGAGCAGTTCTCCGCGGTGATCAACCCGCCGGAGGCGGGGATCCTGGCGGTCGGCTCGGCCAGCGACGAGGTCAAGGTGCGCGACGGCGAGTTCGTCGTCCGCAAGATCCTGCGGGTGACGCTGTCGGCCGATCACCGCGCCGTGGACGGCGCCGTGGGCGCCGCCTTCCTGCAGCAGTTCACCGCGCTGCTGGAGGACCCGATCCGGATCATCGCCTGACGGTCCCCCGATCCGACCCCTCCCGCGACGAGCCCGGCTCTCGCGGGAGGGGTTCGCCCACGCCCGCAACCCGCCCGGGTGAGCTGAGCTGAGTGAGGGGCACCCTTGTCCGAGTAACTCGGGCAAGGGTGCCCCTCACTCATGTCACGTTCGGGTGAGGTCCTTTCAGGATGCGGCGGAGCCGCATGCGGTGCGGCACGCAGCGTGCACCGCTGAGGTTCCGCCACCCGCACCGCCACGCAGGCCATTGGCGAAAGCAGTCCTCACCGGGACATCACTCACGTCGCTTCCGGGCGGCCTCGGCGTGCGGCCGGGCTGCTGGGGGTGCCCGGCCGCACGTCCGATCAGACCTGCAACGCCTGGGCGATCTTCGGGGTCAGCCGGTCCAGCGCGAACGGGATGCTGGAGACGGTGGCCGAACCCAGCGCCATGGTGAGGTCGTAGTCGTCGAGCAGCACCAGCGAGCCGCGCTTGGCCGCCGGGAGGTTGTTCAGCAACGGGTCGTTGCGCACCGCCGCCACGTCGGTGGGCTTGGCGGTGGTCACGATGACCACGTCGGCGTCGAGCAGCGACACCCGCTCCTTGCTCACCTTGACGTTGAACTTGCCGCCGCTGTCCAGCCCGTCGATCGACGGTGCCAGCACCAGGCCGAGCTGCTCCAGCAGCACGGTGCGGGCGTCCTGCTTGGTGTAGGCCGCGTAGGTGCCCGCCGAGTCGGTGCGGACGGTGACGTGGGTCCGGCCGGCGAAGCCGGGGTTGGCGGTGCGGGTCTGGTCGATCCGCGCCTGGGTGTCGGCGATCAGCCGGGCGACCTCCTCGACCTTGCCCACCGCCTTGCCGATCGTCTCGGCCTGCACCCGCCAGTCGACGCCGTAGTCGATGGACCCCGGCGGCTGCGCCACGACCGGGTTAAAGCTGGTCAGCCGGTTGTACTGCTCGGCGGTCAGCGCGCTCTGCAAGGCGAGCATCACGTCCGGGTTCAGCGAGAGGACGCGCTCCACGTCCACCTCGCCGCTGAGCAGTTCGGGGCGCTGCCCGTCGAGCATCGGCTCGACCCACGGGCCGACGCCGCTGTCCCACGGGCCCCACTGGGTGAGCCCGGCCGGGACCAGGCCCAGCGGCAGCAGCACGTCGTGGTCGGTGATGCCGAGGGAGGCGATCCGCTGCGGGGCGGCCGGGATCTCGGCGGTGCCGTAGCGGTTCGGGATGCTGGCGGGGAAGCCGGGACCGGCGGGGCGCGCCTGGTCGGCGGGGGCCTGGTCACCGCCTCCGGTGCCGCACGCGGCGAGACCGGCCGCCGCCAGCACGCCGGTCGCGCCGAACAGGAAACCCCGGCGGTTCAACTGCCGAGGACCAGCGAGGGGAGGAGTCATGACCGCATCCTTCTCGTGCCGTGGGCGGGACGCCCGTGTTGCGAAGCAAGGCTAACCTAACAAACTGGTGGCGCACTGTGGTCGTCGTCGGCTCCGGTCACCCGCTCCGCGGCCCGCGCCGCGGCGCTGCGCAGCGCGGCGAGACTTCCGTGATCCGCCTCACCGGCAGCGCGGCGGCCTCCCTTCGGGCTCCGCTGCGCAAGTCCCCCGGCTCCTATGATGGACGTGGGGTGTTCGCGCCACTTCGGGGAGTCGCGATGGGTGACGACGTCTTCAGCCGCCGATGGGTCCTCGCGGAGGACGAGCTGCTGCGCCTGCTGTGGCGGTGCCGGGCCGGGGAGGACCCGGACGCCGTGCTGGTCGAGCTGCACGCCCTCCGCAGCAGCCACCGCGACCGGGGGATCCGCCGGGGCAGGCGGCGCACCCCGCCGCCCTCGCGCGGGGCGCGGCGGCGGTGGCACGTCGCGCGGCACCGGTGACCTCTCGGTCCCGCCCCACGCGCGGGTGACGGGGCGGTAGCGTGGGCTCCTGATCGACGATCACCTGGAGAGCCCACCCCGATGAGTTCCTTCTTCGCGGGCGCCCGCACCCTCGGCACCGGGTTCGGCGTCCTCGTCCGCCACCCGAAGCTGCTGCTGCTCGGCGCCATCCCCGCACTGATCAGCGCCGTGCTGCTGCTCGTCAGCCTGGGCACCCTGATCTGGTTCAGCCCCGACCTGGTCACCTGGATGACCCCGTTCGCCGACGGCTGGGCGGAGGGCTGGCGCACCGCGCTGCGGGTGCTGATCGGCGTCGTGCTGGTCGGCTCCACCGCGCTGGTGGCCTCGGTGTCGTTCATCGCGCTCACCCTGCTGATCGGCGGGCCGTTCTACGAGCACATCGCCGAGGTCGTGGAGCAGCGGCTCGGGCTGGACACCTCCGACGACGGCGCCGGGCTGATCCGCTCGACCGGCCGGGGCGTGGTCGACTCGCTGAAGCTGGTGCTGGTGGCGCTGGTCGGCGCGGTGCTGCTGTTCGGCCTCGGGTTCGTCCCGGTGCTCGGCCAGACCGCGGTCCCGGTGCTGGGCGCGCTGTTCGGCGCGTGGCTGGTCACCCTGGAGATGATCGGCATGGTGTTCACCCGGCGCGGCCTGAAGGTCGGCGCCCGGCACCGCGCGCTGTGGCGGCGCAAGGGCACCGCGCTGGGCTTCGGGCTGCCGACCTACCTGCTGTGCCTGGTCCCGGTGGCGCAGCTCGTGGTGATCCCCTCCGCGGTGGTCGGCGGCACGCTGCTCGCGCACCGGCTGCTCGGGCCGCGGGAGCGCGCTAGCGCCGACGACCCCTCGCCGACGCCCTAGGGTTCGGGGTGTGACGCTGCATGACGAGCCAACCCAGCCGGACGACTCCTACCTCCGCTCGGTCGCCGCGGCCACGGCCCGCGCCGTGGCCGGCGCCGAGCCGCTGCGGTCCCCGTTCAGCGGTGCCGATCCGGCGGTGCGCGCCGCGGCCGACCGCTGGATCGAGCGGCACGGCGCCGACCTGGTGGAGCTGAGCCGCGACCTGCACGCGCACCCGGAGGAGGCGTTCGAGGAGCACCGCTCCGCCGCCCGGGTCGCCGAGCTGCTCGGCGCGCACGGTCACGACGTCGAGGTGGGCGTCGGCGGGCTGCCCACCGCGCTGCGCGCCGAGGCGGGGTCGGGCGGTCCGCACCTGGCGGTGCTGGCCGAGTACGACGCGCTGCCCGGCATCGGTCACGGGTGCGGGCACAACGTGATCTGCGCGGCCGGGACCGGCGGGTTCCTGGCCGCCGCGGCGGCGGTGGAATCGGTGGGCGGCCGGGTCAGCCTGATCGGCACCCCGGCCGAGGAGGGCGGCGGGGGCAAGGAGCTGCTGGCCCGCGCCGGGGTGTTCGAGGACGTGGACGCGGTGGCGATGCTGCACCCGTTCTCGCACGACATCGCCGCCCACCCGTTCCTCGGCAGGCGGCAGGTCGAGGTGGTGTTCCGCGGTGTCGCGGCGCACGCCTCGGCGCAGCCGTTCATGGGCCGCAACGCGCTGGACGCGGTGGTGGCGACCTACCAGGGCGTGGCGATGCTGCGCCAGCACCTGCCCTCCACCGACCGGGTGCACGGCATCATCACTGATGGCGGCAAGCGCCCGAACGTGGTGCCCGACCGGGCGGCCGCGGTGTTCTACGTCCGCTCCGCCGACCCCGGGTCGATGTCCGACCTGGTGCGCCGGGTGGAGGCCATCGCGCGCGGTGCTGCGGAGATGACCGGCTGCGGCGTCGAGCTGCACTGGGACCGCAGCCCCGGCTACCTGCCGATCCGGCACAACGCCGCGCTCGCCGCCCGGTGGGCCGTGCACCAGGCCGGGCGGGGGCGCACCGCGCTGCCGCGCGGCGTGGTGCCGGAGCACATCACCGGCTCCACCGACCTCGGCAACCTCAGCTACCGGATGCCCGCGATCCACCCGATGATCGGGCTGGGCGAGGAGTCGCTGTCGCTGCACACCGAGGAGTTCGCCGCCGCGGCCGGTTCGGCGGCCGGTGACCGGGCGACCGTCGACGGTGCCGCGGGCCTGGCGCTCACCGCGCTCGACTACCTCGCCGATCCCGAGCTGCGCGAGGCGACCCGCACCGAGTTCGCCGAAGCGGGCGGCCCCCTCGACGTCAGCGCCTACTTCGCCTGATCACCCGTTCGGGACGTGAGTGAGGGGCACCTTCATCCGACTGCGCCGGATGAAGGTGCCCCTCACCTGGTTCAGCGTCCGGTGCGGAAGGCTTCGAGGTTGTTCCTGGTGACGACCTGGACCGGGATGCTGGTCGTGGTTCCCGCGTCGGCCGGGACCTCGCCGCGGGCGGCGCGGACCGCCTGCTCCACGGCGGCCCGGCCGAGCAGCTTCGGCTGCTGGGCCACGGTCGCGGTCGCCGTTCCGGCGCCCACCGCGTCGAGGCCCTCCGGGGTGCCGTCGAAGCCGACCACCTTCACCTGATCGCCCGCGCGGTCGCCCAGCGCCTTGATCGCGCCCAGCGCCATCTCGTCGTTGGCCGCGAAGACGCCGCGCACGTCGGGGTGGGCCTGGGCGATGTTCTGCATCACGTTCAGCGCGCGGGTCCGGTCGAAGTCGGCGGGCTGGGAGGCCACCACCTCGATGCCGGGGAAGCGGGCGATCTCCTCGGTGAAGCCCCGGCCGCGCTCCCGCGCCGCCGACGTGCCGGGCTGGCCCTCCAGCACCGCCACCGGACCGGACCCGACCAGCCGGGCGAGTTCCCGCGCCGCCAGCCGGCCGCCCTCGACGTTGTCCGAGGCCACCGTCGTGACCACGGTGCCGGAGCTGGGCGCGCGATCCACCGCGACCACCGGGATCCCGGCGCGTTCGGCGGCCTCGACCGAGGGCACCACCGCGTCGGAGTCCACCGGGTTCACCACGATCGCGTCGACGTCGCGGGCGATCGCGTTCTGCACCGCGTCGGCCTGCCGGGAGGCGTCCTCCCCGGCGTCGGTGACGTTCAGGTCGACCCCGAGCCGCGCGGCCTCCTGCTCGGCGCCGGCCCGCAGGTCCACGAAGAACGGGTTGTTCAACGTCGACACCGACAGCGCGATCTCCAGCCTGCCGTCCTCGGCGCCCTGCTGGCGCTGGTACACCGCCCAGCCCCCGGCGACGACCACCAGCGCGACCACCGCCGCCAGACCGCGCCGCAGCGCGGGGGAGCGCAGCGGGGGCGGTCCGCGCCGCCCGGTGCGCCGCCGCTGCCGCAGCGTGTCGAACAGGACCGCCGCGGCGATCACGGCGCCGATCACCACCTGCTGCCAGAACGCCGAGACGTCCAGCAGGTTCAGGCCGTTGCGCAGCACCGCGAGGACCAGCGCGCCGAGGAAGGTGCCCAGCGCCGAGCCGACGCCGCCGGCGAGGCTGGCCCCGCCGATCACCACGGCGGCGATCGCGTCCAGCTCGTACCCGGTGCCCGCCTCGGGCTGCGCCGAGGCCAGCCGCGCGGTGAGCAGGATGCCCGCGACGGCGGCGAACAACCCGGACAGCGCGTAGATCAGCAGCTTCTGCCGGGTGACCTTGATGCCGGACAGCCGCGCCGCCTCCGCGTTGCCGCCGATCGCGTACATCGCCCGGCCCGCGTAGGTGCGGCGCAGCACCAGCGCGGTGAGCAGCCCGATCACCACCATGACCAGCACCGGGTAGGGCAGGAATCCGAACAGCTCGCCGCTGCCGAGTTCGCCGAGCCAGCCGCCCACCGAGATCGGCCGCCCGTCGGCGATCACCAGCGCCAGACCGCGCGCCACGCTGAGCATCGCCAGCGTCGCGATGAACGGGGGCACCCGGCCCGCGGTGACGAGCACGCCGCTGACCAGCCCGGCGGCGGCCCCGGCCGCCAGACCCAGCGGCACCGCCAGCCACAGCGGCAACCCGGCGCCCGCCACCGCCCAGCCGGTGACGATCCCGGCGAGTCCGGCGACGCTGCCCACCGACAGGTCGATGCCGCCGCTGACGATCACGAACGTCATGCCGAAGGCGAGCACCGCCACCACCGACGCCTGCACGCCGACGTTGAGCAGGTTGTTCGCGGTGAGGAAGTCCGGCGACAGCAGTGCGAGCAGCACCACCAGCACGACCAGTCCGCCGAGCGGCCCCGCGGCCCGGCCGAGCGCGGCCGTCCGCCGCTGCGCGCTGACCCCGTCGTCAGGCATCGTCATCTCCCGTGGTGTTGTCCGCCGAGACCGCGAGCGCCAGCACGCGCTCCTGGGTGGCCTCGGCTCCGTCCAGTTCGCCGCGCAGCGCGCCGTCGGCGAGCACCAGCACGCGGTCGCTGAGCCCGAGCAGTTCGGGCAGGTCGCTGGAGACCACCAGCACGGTGGTGCCATCGCGGGCGAGTTCGCCGATCAGCTCGTAGATCTCGGCCCGCGCGCCGACGTCGATGCCCCGGGTGGGTTCGTCGAGGATCAGCACCCGGGGCGCGGCCTGCAGCCACTTGCCGATCACGATCTTCTGCTGGTTGCCGCCGGAGAGGGTCAGCGCGGGCTGGTCCAGCCCGGCGACCCGGATGCCCAGCCGCCGCACCGAGTCGGCGGCGCGGCGCCGCTGCTCGGCCAGGTCCACCAGCCCCGCGCGGGTGCGGTCGGCGAGGGTGGCCAGGCCGAGGTTCTCGACCACCGAGGCGCCCAGCACCAGGCCCTGCCCGGCGCGGTCCTCGGGGACCAGCGCCAGGCCCGCGGCGCGGGCGGCGGCGATGTCGCCCGGCGGCAGCGCGCGGCCGTCGACCAGCACCTCGCCGGAGTCGTAGCGGTCGGCGCCGAACAGCGCCCGGACCAGCTCGGTGCGGCCCGCGCCGACCAGCCCGCCGATGCCGACGACCTCGCCGGCCCGCGCGGTGAAGCTGATGCCGTCGAGCACGCCGCGCGCGGTCAGGTCGCGCACCTCCAGCCGCACGTCGCCGACCTCGGCCCGGCGCGGCGGGTACTGCTGGTCCACCGAGCGGCCGACCATCAGCCGCACCAGCTCGTCGGGGTCGGTGTCCGCCGGGACCTGCGCCACCGCCGCGCCGTCGCGCAGCACGGTCACCCGGTCGCCGATCTCGGCGACCTCGCCGAGCAGGTGCGAGATGAACACGACGCCGACGCCCCGCTCGGTGAGGTCGCCGACGATCCCGAACAGCGCGTCCACTTCGGACCGGCTGAGCACCGCCGTCGGCTCGTCCATGATCAGGAAGCGGGCGTCGAGGCCGAGGGCCTTGGCGATCTCCACGGTCTGCCGCTGCGCGACGCCCAGCTCGCCGACGACCGCGTCCACGTCGAGGTCCAGGCCCATCCGCGCCAGCAGCGCCGCGGCCCGCGCGCGCATCCGGGACCGGTCGACCAGGCCGAAGCGGCGCGGCGGGCGGCCGAGGTGGATGTTCTCGGCGACGGTGAGCTGCGGGACCAGCGCCATCTCCTGGTGGATGGTGGCGATGCCCAGCGCTTCGGCGTCCTCCGGGCCGGTGAGCCGCACGCGGTCGCCGTCCACCCGGATCTCGCCGGTGTCGGGCGGGTGCACCCCGGCCAGCATCTTGATCAGCGTGCTCTTGCCCGCGCCGTTCTCGCCGAGCAGCACGTGGACCTCGCCGGGGCGCACGTCGAAGTCCACCGCGTCCAGGGCGCGCACGCCCGGGTAGATCTTGGAGACCCCGACCAGCTCCAGGTGACCCCGGCGCGCTTCGTCGGCCATCAGCGCTTCACTCCTCGTTGAGCCGCGTCCGCCGTGGAAATCGGTTTCCACGGCGGGGCTACAGTGAACCACGCGGATTCGGGCGTCCACTAGGGTGTGGCGGAGGCAACCGATTTCCACGGCGAGGTCCAGCGCGCCGGAGAGTGGGGGAGCGGGTGGGCGTCACCATCCACGACGTCGCGGCGCGGGCCGGGGTCTCGGTGGCGACCGCGTCGCGGGCGCTGTCCGGGCAGCGCGGCGTGCGCCCGGAGAACCGGAGCAAGGTGCTGGCCGCGGCCGACGCGCTGGCCTACCAGCCCAACGCGGTGGCCGCCGCGCTGCGCAGCCGGACCACGCGCAGCCTCGGCGTGGTGGTGCCGCGGATCGCCAACCCGTTCTTCGCGACGCTGGTCGAGGAGGTGGAGCAGCGCCTGCACGCCGCGGACCGCAGCCTGCTGCTGGCCAACTCGCGCTACGACCCGGAGCTGGAGCGCCGCCAGGTCGGCGCGCTGCTGGACCGCCAGGTGGACGCGCTGCTGATGGTCCCGTGCCACCGCGCCCGCAGCGCCGAGGTGCTCGCCGAGGCCGCCGGACGGGTGCCGGTGGTGCAGCTCGACCTGCACGTCGACGGGCCCGCCGCGAGCTGGGTCGGGGTGGACAACGCGGCGGGGATCTCCCTGGTCGTCGAGCACCTCGCCGCGCTGGGCGCCCGCCGCACGGCGTTCGTCGGCGCCGAACCCACCGACTCCGCCGCGCAGGCCCGGTTGGACGGCTACCGGCGGGCGGCCCCCGGCGAGGCCGACGACGTGCTGCTCGGCGACTTCAGCAAGGAGTGGGGGCAGCGCGCGGGGGCGCTGCTGCTGGACCGGGCGGAGCTGCCCGGGGCGATCGTGTGCGGCAACGACACCATCGCGCTGGGCGTGCTCAGCGCGCTGGCCGAGCGCGGCGTCGCGGTCCCCGACGAGGTCCGGGTGACCGGCTTCGACGACATCCCCTACGCCGCGCTGGCCCAGCCGCCGCTGACCACGGTCCGCCAGCCGCAGGGCGCCATCGCCGCCGAGGCGGTGCGGCTGCTCACCGCGCGGTGGGAGGGCGCCGAGCCGGTGTCGCAGCGGACCGCGATCGCGCCGGAGCTGGTGGTGCGGGCCTCGACCTGACCGGCGGACGGCGGCGGATACGCTGCCGGTGCCCCTGCACTCGATCGGTGGATGGCCCGTGGACGCTCCTGCTCTGGCCGATGTGGTCCGCGACTGGACCGACCGGCTGCTCGACTCCAGCAGCACCGCGGCGCTGCTGACCGCGGCGGCGGCGCTGCTGCTGGTGGCGCACCGGCGGAGCTGGCGGCTGCTGCGCAACGTGGTGACGATCGCCCACGAGGGCGGGCACGCGGTGGTCGCGCTGCTGTCCGGCCGCACCCTCAACGGCATCCGGCTGCACTCGGACACCTCCGGGCTGACCGTGTCCACCGGGCGCTCGCGCGGGCCGGGCATGGTGCTCACCCTGTTCGCCGGGTACCCGGCGGTGTCGCTGCTCGGGCTGGGCGGGGCGTGGCTGGTGGCCGAGGACCGCGCCCGGCTGGTGCTGTGGGTCCTGATCGGACTGCTGGCGGCGATGCTGCTGGCGCTGCGCAACGCCTACGGCGTGCTGTCGGTGCTGCTGACCGGGGGTGCGCTGTTCGCGGTATCCTGGTTCGCCACGCCGGGGTGGCAGGCGATCTGCTGCGCGCTGGTGAGCTGGTTCCTGCTGATCGGCGGCATCCGACCGATCGGTGAGCTGGCCCGGCTGCGGTCGCGGGGCCGCGCCCCGGACTCCGACGCCGACCAGCTCGCCCGGCTGACCCGGGTGCCCGCCGCGCTGTGGCTGGGGCTGTGGCTGGTGATCGGGGTGGCCGCCCTGGTCTTCGGCGCGCGCTGGTTGCTGCTGATGCCGCAGTGGTGACGGGCGCGAACCGGCCCCGGCGGTGACTACCATCCGGGGCATGACGACTTTCGCGCCGCGCCCCGGTGGCACCTTCCCGCTCTCGGCCCAGGTCACGGTCAACCGCGTCGGGTTCGGCGCGATGCAGCTCGCCGGTCCCGGCGTGTTCGGCCCGCCCGCCGACCGCGACCGGGCGATCGGCGTGCTGCGCCGCGCCGTCGAGCTCGGCGTCGACCACATCGACACCAGCGACTTCTACGGCCCGTGGGTGGTCAACGAGCTGATCGCCGAGGCGCTGCACCCGTACCGGGACCTCGTGGTGGCCACCAAGATCGGCGCCTACCGCGACCACCGGGGCGGCTGGCTGCCCAGCGGGCACCCGGACTCGCTGCGCGCGCAGGTGCACGACAACCTGCGCCGGCTGCGGGTCGACTCGCTCGACCTGGTCTACCTGCGGCACATGGGGGACGGGTCCGGCTACGGGCTGGCCGACCAGCTCGGCGCGCTGGCGGAGCTGCGCGAGCAGGGGCTCGTGCGCCTCATCGGACTGTCCAACGTGGAGGTCGAGCACCTGGAGCGGGCGCGGGAGATCACCCCGATCGCGGCGGTGCAGAACCGCTACAACGTGGTGGACCGCGGTTGTGCCGCGCTGCTGGACCGCACCACCGAGCTGGAGCTGGCCTTCGTCCCGTTCTTCCCGCTCGGCTCGGGCTTCACCGCCAGCCAGGCGCGCGATCACCCGGTGCTGCGCGCGGTCGCCGAGCGGGTCGGCGCGACCCCGGCGCAGGTGGCCCTGGCGTGGCTGCTGCACCACGCGGCCAACGTGCTGCTCATCCCGGGCACGTCCACGCCCGAGCACCTGGAGGAGAACACCGCCGCGGGCCGGGTGGAGCTGTCGTCCGAGGACGTCGAGGAGCTCGGCGCGATCGTGGCCGAGGGCCAGTCGCTGGAGGGCGAAGCGCACTGAGCCCCCGTTCCCGCTCGCCTTGCGTGGCGGTGCCGGTGGCGGAACCTCAGCGGCCTCCTCGCTCCGGGAGCCGCTCCTGATGTACCAAGCACGTACACGGCGTCGCGGCTGTCCTCGCGAGAAGGCCGCTGAGAGCCCGCGGCGGTGCGAGCGCCGTAGGTGGCCGCAAGGCGGCTACCGCCGCTTCGGCGGCACGCGCTGAGCCCCCGTTCCCGCTCGTCCGGCGGTGCCGGGACTCGTGATCCTCGGTAACACTTCCGGAACCCGATCGACGATCGATACGGTGGGTCGCGGCCCGGCTACTGGTCGTCCGGTCGCGCACCGTGACGCAGTAGGGTGGAGCGACACGCGACGGCCGGACTTCCGAGGGGTGACCGTGACCGAACAGGCGACGTGGGTGCCGAGCGGCGTGGACGAGGAGATGCCCAGCGCCGCCCGGTTGTACGACTACCTGCTCGGCGGTGCGCACAACTTCGCGGCGGACCGGGAGCTGGCCGAGCGGTTCCTGGCCGCGCTGCCCAGCGCCCGCGACGTCGCCCGGCTGAACCGGGCGTTCCTGCGCCGCGCGGTGGTCTTCCTGGCGCAGCAGGGCGTGCGGCAGTTCCTCGACGTCGGTTCCGGCATCCCCACCGTGGGCAACGTGCACGAGATCGCCCAGGAGATCGCGCCGGAGTCCCGGGTCGTCTACGTCGACTACGAGTCGGTGGCCGTGGCGCACAGCCAGCTCCTGCTCGCCGACGACCCCCGGTCGACGATCGTGCAGGCCGACCTGCGCGATCCGGACGCGGTGCTGGACGATCCGGAGACCCGGCGGTTGCTGGACTTCGACCGGCCAATCGGGCTGATCATGGCCGGGGCGCTGCACTTCGTGCCGCTGGAGGCCGACGCGCCCGGCATCCTCGCGCGGTTCCGGGACCGGCTGGTGCCGGGCAGCTACCTCGCCCTGTCCCACTTCACCGCCGACATCAGCCCGTCGGAGATGGCCGGGGTGGTGTCGGTGATGAGCCGCAGCGCGGACCCGATCCACCCCCGCAGCCGCGCGGAGTTCCTGGCGCTGTTCGACGGGTTCGACCTGGTGGAGCCGGGCGTGGTGGGCACCGCGCTGTGGCGGCCGGAGCGACCGGAGCGGGCCGGGTCCGAACCGGGCGGCTCGCAGATCTACGCCGGTGTCGGACGCAGGAGGTGAGCGGCACCGCACCGGCGCGGCGCGGCGCCCGGGTGCGATGACCGCGCGCCCGCCGGAGGTGCTGCGACCGCAGCGGTACGACGAGCTGTGGCGCGCCGAGGTCGCCGAGCGCTGGGCCGAGGAGCTCAGCACCGCCTCCTACCTCCCGCTGGCCCGCGAGACGATCGAGCGCTGCCTGCGGGACCTGGTCGAGGACGTGGTCGCCGCGCTGGACGAGCCGTCCCGGATCCAGGAGGCCGGGCGGGCCGTCGGCAGGCGGCTGGTGGAGATCCACGCGCGCGGGCAGGACAGCCTCGCGGTGAGCCTGCGGCTGATCCGCGAGGCGCTGCTGGGCGAGGGCGCCGCCGATGCGGTGCACGACGTCCTCGGGCTGCTCACCGCGATCGCCGTGGAGTACGCGCGGGCCGACCGGGCGAGCACCTTCGAGCAGCAGGAGAACCTGAAGCGGGCGCTGCTGCGCTCGAAGCTGCGCGCCGACCGGGAACTGGCGGCCAGCGAGGCGCAGCTCTCCGAGGTGTTCCTGACGACCCCGATCGGCGTCGCGATCTGCGCGCTCGACGGCCGGTTCGTCGAGGTCAACAGCGCGTTCGAGGAGACCCTCGGCTACCGGGGCGAGGAGCTCGACGGACTCACCATCCACGACCTGTTCCACCCCGACGACGCGGAGTTCCTCGCCGCCGCCTACGCGGAGCTGGTCGAGGGCGGCGAGGCCCGGCGGCTGACCGACCGCAAGCGGCTGCTGCGCGCCAACGGCGAGGAGGCCTCGGTCTACCTGGCGGTGTCGGTGCTGCGCGGCCCCGACGGCGCTCCGGCGAAGCTGGTCACGATGGTGGAGGACATCACCGAGCTGCACGCGTTGCAGGAGCGGTTCCACTACCAGGCGCTGCACGACGCGCTGACCGGGCTGCCGAACCGCCAGTACTTCCGGACCCGGTTGGAGGCCGCGCTGGCCGGGTTCCCGCCGGATGCCGCGCTCGCCCTCTACCACCTCGCGTTGGAGGGCTTCGAGCTGATCAACGACGGTCTCGGGCACGAGGTCGGCGACCAGGTGATCCGGCTGGTGGCGCGCCGGCTCGCCGAGCTGGTCGAGGGCGAGGAGGCCCTGGTGGCCCGCTTCGGCGGCACCGAGTTCGCGATCCTGGTGCGGCAGGGGTCCGCGACGCCGACGGTCCCGGAGTTCGCGGCGCTGATCAACGAGGTGCTGGCCGAGCCGTTCAGCACCGAGACCTACGGGATCGCGGCCTCGGCCAGCATCGGCGTGGTGCAGCGGGCGGTGCGCGACGGCGACGCGACGAACATGCTGTGGGCGGCCGACGTCGCGCTGCGCCGGGCGGAGGCGGCGGGCACCCGGCAGTGGGCGCTGTTCGACCCGGACCGGGCACCCGAGGAGCGCACCGAGGCCCGGCTGGCCGCGGTGATGCCCGGTGGCCTGGAGACCGGCGAGTTCGACGTGGTGTACCGGCCGCTGGTCGCGCTGGCCACCGGCGGCGTGGTGGCGCTGGAGACCGAGCTGCTGTGGGACACCGCGGGCGACGGCGCCATCGGGCACGCCGAGTGCCTGCGGCTGGCCGAGCGCTCCGGGGTCACGCTGTCGCTGCGCGACTGGATGCTGGTCACGGCGTGGGAGCAGCTCGACGACTGGCACTCGACGGGCCACCCGGTGCGGCTGGCGCTGGCGCTGAGCGAGAACCAGACCCGCGACCCGGATCTGGTCGTGGTGATCCGCCGCGCGCTCGCCCAGCGCGCCCTCGACCCCCGGTGGCTGCGGCTGCTGGTGCCGATGTCGGCGCTGCTCGGCGAGCGGTGCGAGGAGGCCCGGGACAACGTCCACCACCTGAACCGGATGGGCGTGCGGTCGTCGGTGCACGGCTTCCGCGGCTCACCCGAGGAGCTGCACCACCTGCGGGCGCTGCCGGTGGACGTCGTCCGGTTGGACGACCACCTGGTGCGCCTGGTCCACGAGGCCGAGTCGCCGGACGTCCCGGAGATCCGCGCGCTGCACGCGATCGTGCCGCTGATCGAGGCGGTCGGTGCCCGGCTCTGCGTCGACGGCATCCGGACCGAGGAGCAGGCGGCGCGCTGGCGCGAGCTGGGCTGCGCGGTCGGGGCGGGCGAGCTGTTCAGCCGCCCGGTGCACGCCTTCGACGTGCCGGACCTGCTCGGCAGGATGCCCGTCGAACCGGACTGATGGTTCGCGGGCGCGAAGAACCCCCGCCCGGATCACCGGACGGGGTTCTCCGTGTTCGTGGTTCAGCCTTCGTAGCGGCCGGTCTTGATGGCGCCGAGGAACGCCGACCACTGGGGGCCGGTGGTGGTGAAGTACCCGGCGGCGCGGTCCTTGGTGTCGCGCACGGCCACCGCGGTCGCCGTGACCGCGACTTCGACGCAGGCGCCGTTGTTGCCGGAGCGCGAGCTCGTGCGCCACCGGTCGTCGAACTGGGTGGGGATCACAGGTGGTCTCCACTCTGATCGATCATCGTGCGGGAGTCCGCCGCGGACAGCGATTCGTCGAGCAAGGCGCTGGTGACCAGCGTGTACTCGTCGATCGAGTCCGGGTCGTCGATGACGCGGCCACCAAGCCGGTCCTCCACGTAGACGAGTCCATCATCCCCAGGCAGCCCGAATTGCATCTGGATGAACGGGCCGGACAACGCGATGGGAACGACCGTGGTGTAGGGCAGGACCCGGATGCTGACGTTGGGCAGGGTGCTGATCTCGCTGAGGTGACCCAGCTGCGCGCGGAGCACGTCGGGCCCGCCGACCTGCCTGCGCAACACGGACTCGTCGAGGATCGCGGTGACCCGCACCGCGTCGTGATCGCGGTGGAGCGCGGCCTGACGGCGGAGCCGCTGCTCGACGCGGCGCTGCACCTCTCGTGCGGTGATGCCACCGGTTTCACCGGAAGCGAGCACGGCGGTGGCGTACTCGCGGGTCTGGAGCAGGCCGGGCACGGTCATCACCCCGAACTCGGTGATCGCGGTCGCGCCTTGCTCAAGCGTGGCCGGAGCAGCGGATACCGTGCTCCTGGGGAGAGGACGCCATGTGTCGGCGATCGAGGACTTGGCCCGCAGGCTCGGGGCGATCGAGGGGATGCTCGGCCGCGCCCGCGAGGCGCTGCTGATGGCGCGGGACCGGCACGCCGAGGCCGAGGCGCCGCTGTGGCTGCTCGACGGCACCCACGACCCCGAAGCGCTACGACGCGCTGCAGAACTACGCGGCCGGCGGCGCCGAAATGCTCCGCGCGTGGCAGTTGCTCACGCCCGTCATCGACGCCGTCACCGCCTACCGGGCCGGCCTCGACGTCGCCGAGGCCGTCGAGCGGACACCGCCGAGCGCCTCGCACCCGTCGACCACGGGGAAGGTGCCGACCGATGCCGCCCGCGACCGGTCATGGATCGCCGCCGTCCGCGCTCGGCTTCCCGAGCGGCCGGGCGGCCGGGGCAGACCAGCGGCATCGTCTTCGACCGCGACGGCAACGAGCACCGCCTCGTCAGCGGCATCGAAGACGTGTCCGAGCGGGCAAGGCTGATCTTGCACAACTCGGACAGCTTCACCCCTACAGCGATGCGGGGCCGCCGTCGATGGTTACCCATGTCGAGACCAAGTACGCCACCATGATGCGCGAGAGCGGGCAGACCTACGGCGTGATCGTGCTCAACAACGCGGTGTGCAACCTGAAAACGGGGTGCGGCGCGTCGGCGCGCGCCATCCTGCCCCGCGGCTCCACCCTCGTCATCTGGGAGCCCGGAGCCACGTCGCCCGTCGAGATCCACGGAGAGGCCAGGCCATGACAGCGATCGACACCACGACCGTGATCACGGTCGTGTTCCACCACATCTTCCGCTACGCGAGCACGCCCGGTGAGGTTGAGGCGCTGGTCGGTGAGATCGTCGAGGCGCCGCCGCAGGTGACGTGCGAGGTCTACGTGTGGGACCGGCCGTGCGTGTCGTTCCGCGAGCCGACCGGCCCGGCCTTCCCGGACGGGCGCCTGCGGGTCACCAGCGAACCCGGTCTCGGGTGGGGTGCCCTGAACTACGTCCACCGCACCCGGGAGGACGGCGCGCTGGTCGACTCCTTCAACCCTGCTGCGGACGACACCACGCCGGTCGTGCCATTCGACGACGAGGGCGGCATCGACTTCCCCCGCTCGGCGTCGCTGCCGCTGGACCAGGTGCGCGAGGCCGTCGCCGAGTACGCCCGGACGGGGGCGCGGCCGACGTGTGTGCAGTGGCAGCCCGGCTACTGGTACTAGACCAGCGGAACGACGAACGCGCCCCGTGCCGCTGATCGAGGCGGTCGGTGCCCGGCTCTGCGTCGACGGCATCCGGACCGAGGAGCAGGCGGCGCGCTGGCGCGAGCTGGGCTGCGCGGTCGGGGCGGGCGAGCTGTTCAGCCGCCCGGTGCACGCCTTCGACGTGCCGGACCTGCTCGGCAGGATGCCCGTCGAACCGGGCTGATGGCTCGCGGGCGGCACCGGCCGGTGGTGGGTCCACTTCGGACGGACGAACGGCCCCGCCGGGGTGGCGGGGCCGTTCGTCGTCAGCGGATCAGCGGCGGCCGTAGACCGGCTGGGTCTGCGGGTTGAACTCCTCGAAGCGGACCTTCTTGGCCGGGTTGGTCCGGTGGTCCCGGATGTCCAGCACGTCCAGTCCTTCCTGGATGCCGCTGGAGTAGATGTAGCCGTTGTAGTAGTACGCCGACCACGAACCGGCGAGCTGCAAAGAGCCCTCGTCGAAGGTCGTGCGGTCGAAGAAGCCGATCTCGTGCGGGTTGTCGGAGTCGGTGAAGTCCCACACCGACACGCCGCCCTGGTACCAGGCCTGGACCATGATGTCGCGGCCCTCGACGGGGATCAGCGAACCGTTGTGCGCCACGCAGTTCTCGGTGTCGGCCTGGTGGCGGGGGATCTTGTAGTAGGAGCGGAACTCCAGCTTCGCGTCCGCGCCGCTGCCGACGATGTCGTAGACGCCGTTGGCGCCGCGCTGCGGGCCGGTCTCGGCGTTGCAGGTCGCCGCCGCGCCGCCGCCGAGCTCGTCGGTGAACACGACCTTGCTGCCGTCGTTGTTGAAGGTGGCGCTGTGCCAGAACGCGAAGTTCTCGTCGTCGCGGACCTGGTTGATCACCCGCGGCGCGGTCCGGTCGCTGATGTCGAACAGCACGCCGTCACCCATGCAGGCACCGGCGGCGAGGTCCTTCTCCGGGAACACCGTGATGTCGTGGCAGCCGGAGGTCTGGCTGACCGTGGGCGTGCCCGGGTTCCCGCCGTCCGGGAACAGCACCGGCGCGTCGACCAGCACCGGGTTCGCCGGGTCGGCCAGCGGCACCTCGACGATCGAGATCTTGTCGTGCGGCGGCTGGCACTTCGGGAACTTCTCGCTCGGCCCGTAGGACGAGATGTAGAGGTACACCGACTCGCCGGCCTTGTCCGGCACCAGCGTGTGGGTGTGCGAACCGCAGGCGGTGGGGATGGAGGAGACGTAGCGCGGCTTCGCCGGGTCGCTGACGTCGAAGACCTTCATGCCCTCCCAGCCGTTCGGATCGGCCGAGTCGGTCGCCTCGCTGGTGCAGGTGTCGTTGCTGCGCGGGTAGTCGGTGGAGACGAACAGCAGGTCGCCCGAGATGGACACGTCGCCCTGACCGCCGGGGCACAGCACCTGGCTGACGATCCGCGGCTTCTTCGGGTGCTTGATGTCGTAGACGACGAAGCCGTCGTAGTTGCCGACGAACGCGTGGTCGCCCTGGAAGGCGATGTCGGTGCCCACCGCGTCGACGGTGTCGAACGGCGCCTGCTTCGGCAGGTGCGCGACCTGCTCGATGTTGTCACTGCTGATCACGTCGCGGGAGGCCGATGCCTGCGCGGACACCGGCTGGTTCGCGGCGACCTCCGGTCCGTCGCTCGGCGGGGTCGCCGCCGACGGCGTGGCCAGGGCCATGCCCAGCACGAGCGGTGCGATCCCGATCAGGACCCCTGCCGCCCGCCTGCTCTTGGAACTCGGATTCAACGACACCCACCCCACATTCGCCCGGTTCAGCGCTTCCCGGTGTCGGGGCGAGCGCGAACAGCGGTACCCACGTACCACCGCCGATCAGTATCCTGTCCCGCGTTCGTGGGCCCAATCGGCTGGTTGGGCGCTTTTCCCGGTCGCGAGGAGTATCCGATGCCCCTTCGATCCGCGCTCGGCACCGCCGCGCTGGCGCTCGCCCTCACCGGCTGCGCCGCCGCGGAGCCCGAACCGCAGCCCGCCCCGGTCGTGCTGCCCGGGGCGCCCGGTGACCGGCCGGAGGTCGTCACCGGCGCGGAGGTGCCCGCCCGGACCGAGCCGCGCCCGGTCGCGGTGGAGGCCGACTACCTGCGGGACATGATCGCCCACCACGGCCAGGCGTTGGAGATGACCGCGCTGGCCCCGGAACGCGCCGCGCACCCGCAGGTCCGGGCCCTGGCCGAACGCATCGGTGGGGCCCAGGGCCCGGAGATCGACGCGATGCGGGGCTGGCTCGCGACCCACTCCCTCCCGGAGCACCCCACCGGCGAAACCCACGGCCACGGCCACGAAGGCCACGGCCACACCGCCATGCCGGGCATGGCCACCCCAGAGCAGCTCGCCGCGCTGGCCGCCGCGCACGGCGCCGAGTTCGACCGCCTGTTCCTGGACCTGATGATCACCCACCACGAAGGCGCCGTGACGATGGCGACCGACCTGCTCGCCGAGGGGCGCGATCCCCAGGTGCACGCGATGGCCCAGGACGTCCTGGTCACCCAGCACGACGAGATCGCCACCATGCAACGCCTCCGCCGCGAGCTGCCCTGACCCCCCACCCGTCCCACGATGTGAACTGAGTGAGGGGCGCCCTGTACCAAGTGACGGGGGACAGGGTGCCCCTCACTCGGCTCACGAACAGGTGTCCCCTGGCCTGGCGTCGCTAGGTCGGGTGCCCCTGCTCGGGAGCGGGACGCCGGTCTCTTCGCCGGTGGCGCGTCAGGTGTCGAGGGCTGCTCGGACGATGTCGAGGGCCTGGTCGCGGTCGAGGCCGAGGTCGCGGGCGGTGCGGGCGTAGGCCGCTGCCGCCTCGGCCGCGCGGGCGCGGCTGCGGTCGCCGGTGGCGGCGACGAAGGTCCCCGCCCGGCCCCGGGTCTCGATCAGCCCGGCGCGCTCCAGCTCCCGGTAGGCCTTGGCCGCGGTGTTCGCGGCGATGCCGAGGTCGGCGGCCAGCGCCCGGACGGTGGGCAGCTTGGCGCCCACCGGCAGCGCGCCGTCGTTGATCTGCCCGGCGATGCCGGACCGTACCTGCTCGAACGGCGCCACGTCCGAGTCCGGGTCGACGCTGAGTCGCATGGTCACCCCTGGCGGAAGGCGTCGAGGAGCTGCTCGGCGGCCAGGCTCGCGGTGAGCTCGCCCGCGCGGACCCGCTCCTCGACGTCGTCGACGATGCCGCGCACCCGGGGGTGGCCGGTGAGTTCGGACATCAGTTGATCACGGACCAGCGCCCAGGTCCACTCGACCCGCTGGCGGCTGCGCTTGGCCGCCAGCTCGCCCGCCTCGTCCAGCGTCGCGCGGTGCTGCCCGACCTGCTCCCACACCGAGTCCAACCCGTCGCCGGTCATCCCGCTGCACGTCAGCACCGGTGGCCGCCAGGCGGCGCTGACCGGGGTGAGCAGCCGCAGCGCACCGCGCAGCTCGCGGGCCGCCTTGCGGGCCTCGTCCCGGTGCGCACCGTCGGCCTTGTTCACGGCGATGATGTCGGCCAGCTCCAGCACGCCCTTCTTGATGCCCTGGAGCTGATCGCCGGTGCGGGCCAGGGTCAGCAGCAGGAAGCAGTCGACCATGCCCGCCACGGTCACCTCGGACTGCCCGACGCCGACGGTCTCCACCAGCACCACGTCGAACCCCGCGGCCTCCATCAGCACGATCGTCTCGCGGGTCGCGCGGGCCACCCCGCCGAGCGTGCCCGCCGACGGGGACGGCCGGACGAAGGCGCCCGGGTCGGACGCCAGCGCGCCCATCCGGGTCTTGTCGCCGAGGATGCTGCCGCCGCTGCGGGTCGAGGACGGGTCGACGGCCAGCACCGCCACCCGATGCCCGGCGGCGGTGAGCGTGGTGCCCAGCGCCTCGATGAACGTCGACTTGCCCACCCCGGGCACCCCGGTGATGCCCACCCGGTGCGCGCCTCCGCTGCGCGGCAGCAGCTCGACCAGGAGTTCGCGGGCCAGCGCCCGGTGGTCGGCGCGGGTCGACTCCACCAGGGTGATCGCCCGCGCCAGCGTGGTGCGGGACCCGGCGAGCACGCCGTCGGCGTACTGCCGGACGTCGGGGATGCGGCCCATGCGGTCCTCAGCCGTCCAGCCGCTCGCGCAGCTCCGCCAGCAGGCCGAGCGCGGCGTCGGCGATGACGGTGCCGGGCGGGAAGATCGCGCTGGCCCCGGCGTCGCGGAGCGCGTCGTGATCGGCCGGGGGGATGACCCCGCCGACGACGACCATGATGTCCTCGCGGTCCACCGCGCGCAGCTCCTCGCGGAGCGCGGGCACCAGGGTCAGGTGCCCGGCGGCGAGGCTGGACACCCCGACCACGTGCACGTCGGATTCGGCGGCCTGCCGGGCGACCTCGGCGGGGGTCTGGAACAGCGGCCCCACGTCGACGTCGAAGCCGAGGTCGGCGAAGGCGGTGGCGATCACCTTCTGCCCGCGGTCGTGGCCGTCCTGGCCCATCTTGGCGACCAGCAGGCGCGGTCGGCGGCCCTCGGCCTCGGCGAACTCCGCCACCTCGGCGCGGGCGCGGTCCAGCGAGTCGGAGGCGCCGGCTTCCTCCCGGTACACCCCGGTGATCGTACGGATCTGCCCGGAGTGGCGGCCGAAGACCTTCTCCAGCGCGTCGGAGATCTCCCCGACGGTGGCCTTCGCCCGCGCCGCGTCCACGGCCAGGGTCAGCAGGTTGTGCGCCAGGTCGTCGGGCCGCTCGTCGGACAGCGCTGCCTCGGCGGCGCCGGTGAGCCTGCGCAGCGCGTCCTCGCACGCCTGGGGGTCGCGTTCGGCGCGCAACCGGCGGAGCTTGTCGAGCTGCTGGGCGCGGACGTCGGCGTTGTCGACCTTGAGCACCTCCAGGTCCTCGTCGCCGTCGAACCGGTACTTGTTGACGCCGATGAGCGGCTGGCGGCCGGAGTCGATGCGCGCCTGGGTGCGGGCGGCGGCCTCCTCGATGCGCAGCTTCGGGATGCCCGCGTCGATGGCCTGCGCCATGCCGCCCGCGTCCTCCACCTCGGTGAGGTGGGCCCAGGCGCGCTCGGCGAGGTCCTGGGTGAGGCGCTCCAGGTAGTAGCTGCCGCCCCACGGATCGATCACCCGGGTGGTCCCGGACTCCTGCTGGAGCACGAGCTGGGTGTTGCGGGCGATGCGCGCGGAGAAGTCGGTGGGCAGGGCGAGCGCTTCGTCGAGGGCGTTGGTGTGCAACGACTGGGTGTGGCCCTGGGTGGCGGCCATCGCTTCGACGCAGGTGCGCACCACGTTGTTGTAGACGTCCTGGGCGGTCAGCGACCAGCCGGAGGTCTGCGAGTGGGTGCGCAGCGACAGCGACTTCGGGTTCTCCGGCCCGAAGGTCTTGACCAGCTTGGCCCACAGCAACCGCGCGGCCCGCAGCTTGGCGACCTCCATCGCGAAGTTCATGCCGATGCCCCAGAAGAACGACAGCCGGGGCGCGAACGAGTCGATGTCCAGCCCGGCCTGCCGACCCGCGCGCAGGTACTCCACCCCGTCGGCCAGCGTGTACGCCAGCTCCAGGTCGGCGGTGGCCCCCGCCTCCTGGATGTGGTAGCCGGAGATGGAGATCGAGTTGAACTTCGGCATCCGCTGCGAGGTGTAGGCGAAGATGTCGGAGATGATCCGCATCGACGGCTGCGGCGGGTAGATGTAGGTGTTGCGGACCATGAACTCCTTGAGGATGTCGTTCTGGATGGTCCCGGCCAGCTTCTCCGGCGCCACCCCCTGCTCCTCGGCCGCCACGATGAACAGCGCCATCACCGGCAGCACCGCGCCGTTCATGGTCATCGACACGCTCATCCGGTCCAGCGGGATGCCGTCGAAGAGCTGCCGCATGTCCAGGATCGAGTCGATCGCCACCCCGGCCATGCCGACGTCGCCGCCCACCCTCGGGTGGTCGGAGTCGTAACCGCGGTGGGTGGCCAGGTCGAAGGCCACCGACAGGCCCTTCTGCCCGGCGGCCAGGTTGCGCCGGTAGAAGGCGTTGGACTCCTCGGCGGTGGAGAACCCGGCGTACTGGCGGATGGTCCAGGGCTGGTTGACGTACATCGTCGGGTACGGCCCGCGCAGGAACGGCGGCAGCCCCGGGTAGGTGCGCAGGAAATCCAGGCCCTCGACGTCCGCGGCGGTGTAGAGCGGCTTGATCCCGATGCCCTCGGGGGCCTCCCAGGTCAGCGCGTCGGCCTCCTTGCCGGTGGCGGCCAGCAGCGCCTCGTGCCACCGGCCGGAGCCCTCCGGCGCGTCGGCGACCGGGTCCAGCGGAACCTCGGCGAAGTTCGGGATCCGCGTCATGCTCCCACTCCCAACCGGCGCTGCACCTCGTCGAGGACGGCCAGCGCGTCGCATCCGGCGAAGACGAACCCGTCGACGCCCTCGGGCGGCGGGTCACCCGGCCGACCCGCCAGCAGCACGTGCTCGGCGCCCGCCGCGCGCAGCGCCCGGGCGGTCTCCTCGGCGCGTTCGGCGTAGAGGGCGTCGCTGCCGCACAGGCACACCACCGGCGTCCCGGGGTAGGCGGCGACCACCTCGTCGGCGGTGCCGGTGGGTCCCGCCTCGGTCGCGCCCACCCCGCCGGCGGCGAGCAGGTTGCGGGTGAAGGAGGCGCGCGCGGTGTGCGCGGCCAGCGGGCCCAGGGTGGCCAGGAAGACCGACGGCCGACCGCCCGGGTGGGCGTCGGCGGCGTCCCGGAGCCGTTCGAACGGCTCGGCGTAGCGGTGCCGGGGCAGGCCGCCGGTGGGCCGCGCCGGGGCGGCGGCGCGCGGCAGCCGGGGTTCGTCGAGGTCCGGGAACTCGCTGACGCCGGTGAGCGGGTCGGTGCGGTGCGCCACGGCGCTGTACCGCCGCTGCCAGGTGGCGTCGAGCCGGTCGGCGACCAGCCCCGAGCCCAGGGCGGCGGGCAGGCCACCGGCGGCCTCGATCTCCTGGAACCACCGCCACCCGGCGCGGGCCAGCTCGTCGGTCAGCGATTCCACGTACCAGGACCCGCCCGCCGGGTCGATCACCTGCGCCAGGTGCGACTCCTCCAGCAGCAGCGACTGGGTGTTGCGCGCGACGCGCCGGGCCGTGGTGTCCGGCAGCCCGAGCGCGGCGTCGAAGGGCAGCGCGGTGACCGCCTGGGCGCCGCCGACCCCGGCGGCGAAAGCGGCGATCGTCGTGCGCAGCATGTTCACCCACGGGTCGCGCCGGGCGAGCATGGCCTCCGAGGTCACCGCGTGCTGCACCTGCCCGCGGGCTCCCTCCGGGACGCCGCAGGTCCGGGTCACCTGCTCCCAGAGCCGCCGGGCGGCGCGCAGCTTGGCGATGGTGAGGAACTGGTCGGCGGTCGCGGCGAAGCGGAACTCCAGCTGCCCGGCCGCGGCCGCCACGTCCAGCCCCGCCTCGGTCAGCCAGCGCAGGTAGGTCGTCCCCGCGGCCAGCGCGCACCCGAGCTCCTGGGCGTCCGAGCCCCCGGCATCGTGGAACGGCAGGCCGTCGGCGACCAGCGCCCGCAGCCCGGGCTCGGTGCAGCGCGCGGCCAGCGCGGTGGCGGCCTCGCGGTCGCCCGCGGTCCCGGTCCTGGCCTGCTCGCCGAGCGGATCGGCGCCGAGGGTGGCGCGCAGCGCGCCGGTCGGCACCCCCTGCTCGGCGGCCGCGGCCAGCAGCGCCTCGGCGGCGCGGGTGGTGTCGGGGCCCGCGTCGAGCACCACGCTGATCATGTCCAGGTGGACGCCGTGCAGCACGTCGGCGAGGTCGTCCGCGGCCAGCCCGCCGGGGCCGAGCCGCAGCCACAGCGAGGACACCCCGCCGTCGAGGTCGGCGAGGACCTCGCGGTGGGTCTCGGCGGGGTCGGGGTGCGCGTGCAGCTGCCGGACCTCCCAGCCCGCGGTGGCGCCCTCCGGGCGGCTGCCGCGCACGAACGGCGCCAGCCCCGGAAGACCCGAGCCCGCCGGAGCGCTGGTGTAGAGCGGGTGGATCGGGATGCCGTCGTAGGTCGTGGAGTCCAGCACGTCCTCCGGCGCACCGGCGTGCTCGTCGTCGAGGAGCCCCGACCGCCGCAGCACCTTCGCGACCTGCTCCTGCCACTGCTCGCGGGAGGGGTCCGGGAATTCCGCGGCCAGCGCCAGGTCCGGGCCGCCGCCGCTCGACGTCGAGTGCGCCACCATGAGCACTGATGGTAAGCGGGCGGAGTCGGGGCGGAACCGGTCCACGCTGTGAGCCATGTCGCAGGGGTGCCTAGGGGGCACAGCCACCAGCAGCGGCGCGGCCGCGCCCACCATCAGGCAAGAGCGAACGGCAGCATCGCCAGTCTCTCGCCAGCGTCACCACCGTCAGGCAAGCGGCGAAGCCGCTTCCGCCTTGCCCCACCCAAGCAACTTGCACCGCCGCGGGTTCTCAGCGGTCTTCTCGCGAGGACGCCCTGACGCTGTGTACGTGTTCGGTACATGAGGAAGGGCGCCCGGAGTGAGAAGGCCGCTGAGGTTCCGCCACCCGCACCGCCACGCACAAGGACCACCACATCTCAAGACCGATCTTGGCCTAGGAGTTGGTATACCCATCCTCCGCCTGCGGTGTAGTGCAGTTCGTAGTGCGTCTCGATCTTCGGGCCGTCGTGCAGGTGGATGTGCCGGAGCAGTCGTCCCGCGACGGCGTCGGTCTCCCGGAGGGACTGCTCCCGCCCGTCCAGCGGTCCCCCCACGAAGCGCACGCGATGGTTCGGCATCGCTCACCTCCCGGTGCTGGTCGTGGTCCCGGTGTTCGCCGGCGCGCCGCCACCGGACGCGCGGGGGTTTTCCGGCCATGAAGTGTAGAGGTTCGGAAAGCCGCTCGACAGTGCGGAAATCGGCTTGCCGAATGAGCGGTGCCGTGCTTTCGTGTCCGCTCTCGGCGGCGGATTGTGCCGATTCCCGAGCGGCTCCGCAAAAGCGCGAACGGCTTTCCGCCGCACGCCGGGGAGCAGCGCGAACACCCGCTGCCGGGGTCGCTCCGGCGGAATGCGCGAACGCGGTGCCGTGATCCGTTTCCGGATGATTTCCGATCGCCCGGTGCTTCCGGTCGTGCGGGCCCGCGGAATGGTGCCCATTCGCGGTCGGGAGGGGCCGCGCGGAATTCCGGTTCCGCCGGGCGCGAACCGCGCGTGGCCCTGGCCACCCCGGGTGGTCGGTGGCGGAGCTGACCGGGGACGATCGGGGGCACGATGAACCTCACCGAGCAGCTCCCGCCCACCGACCCCACTTCCGGCAGCGCCGATCCGGACGCGCTGCTGGAGGCCTTCACCGCCTGGACCGCCGAGCAGGGCATCGCGCTCTACCCGGCGCAGGAGGAGGCGCTGATGGAGGTCGTCACCGGCGCGAACGTCGTCCTCAGCACCCCGACCGGGTCCGGCAAGAGCCTGGTCGCGGCGGGGGCGCACTTCACCGCGCTGGCCTCGGGCGGTCGCAGCTTCTACACGGCGCCGATCAAGGCGCTGGTCTCGGAGAAGTTCTTCTCGCTGGTCGACGTCTTCGGCGCCGACAACGTCGGCATGATGACGGGGGACAGCAGCGTCAACGCCGACGCGCCGATCATCTGCTGCACCGCGGAGATCCTGGCCAACATCGCGCTGCGCGACGGGGCGGACGCCGACGTCGACCAGGTCGTGATGGACGAGTTCCACTTCTACGCCGAGCCGGACCGGGGCTGGGCGTGGCAGGTCCCGCTGCTGGAGCTGCCGAAGGCGCAGTTCGTGCTCATGTCGGCCACGCTGGGCGACGTCAGCGGCTTCCAGGAGGACCTGACCCGGCGCACCGGCCGCGCCACGGCGGTGGTCACCTCCGCCGAGCGGCCGATCCCGCTGAGCTTCCGCTACGCCAAGACCGCGCTGCACGAGACCATCGAGGAGCTGCTGGGCGGGCAGCAGGCACCGGTCTACGTCGTGCACTTCAGCCAGGCCGCCGCGCTGGAGCAGGCCCAGTCCCTGATGAGCGCCAAGGTCGCCTCCCGGGAGCAGCGCGACCGGATCGCCGAGGCGATCGGCGACTTCCGGTTCACCGCCGGGTTCGGCAAGACGCTGTCCCGGCTGGTGCGGCACGGCATCGGGGTGCACCACGCGGGGATGCTGCCGAAGTACCGACGGCTGGTCGAGCAGCTCGCGCAGGCCGGGCTGCTCAAGGTCATCTGCGGCACCGACACCCTCGGCGTGGGCATCAACGTGCCGATCCGCACGGTGGTGCTCACCGGGCTGACCAAGTACGACGGCGTGCGCACCCGGCACCTCAAGGCCCGCGAGTTCCACCAGATCGCCGGGCGCGCCGGGCGCGCGGGCTACGACACCGCCGGGTTCGTCGTGGTGCAGGCCCCCGAGCACGAGATCGAGAACGAGAAGGCGCTGGCCAAGGCCGCGGAGGACCCCAAGAAGAAGCGCAAGGTGGTCCGCAAGAAGCCGCCCGAGGGCACCGTGTCCTGGAGCGAGAAGACCTTCGAGAAGCTGGTCGAGGCCCAGCCGGAGCAGCTGACGTCGAGCTTCAAGGTCAGCCACTCGATGCTGCTCAACGTGATCAACCGGCCCGGTGACGCGTTCGCGGCGATGAAGCACCTGCTCACCGACAACCACGAGGACCGGCCCGCGCAGCGCAGGCACATCCTGCGCGCCATCGCGATCTACCGGGCGCTGCTGGCCGCCGACGTGGTGGAACGGCTCGACGAACCCGACGAGCAGGGCAGGCGGGTGCGGCTCACCGTGGACCTGCAGTTCGACTTCGCGCTGAACCAGCCGCTGTCGCCGTTCGCGCTGGCCGCCATCGAGGTGCTCGACGTCGACTCCCCGGACTACCCCCTGGACCTGCTGTCGGTGATCGAGTCGACGCTCGACGACCCGCGCCAGGTGCTGTCCCAGCAGCAGTTCAAGGCCCGCGGCGAGGCCGTCGCGCGGATGAAGGCCGACGGCATCGAGTACGACGAGCGGATGGAGCTGCTGGAGGAGGTCACCCACCCCAAGCCGCTCGCCGAGCTCCTCGAAGCCGCCTACGAGACCTACCGCAAGGGCCACCCGTGGGTCGCGGAGCACGAGCTGTCGCCGAAGTCGGTGGCCCGCGACATGTACGAGCGGGCGATGAACTTCGTCGAGTTCGTCAACCACTACGGCCTGGCCCGCTCCGAGGGCTTGGTGCTGCGCTACCTCGCCGACGTCTACAAGGCGCTGCGGCACACGGTGCCCGACGACGCCAAGACCGAGGAGCTCACCGACATCATCGAGTGGCTGGGCGAGCTGGTCCGCCAGGTCGACTCCAGCCTGCTCGACGAGTGGGAGAAGCTGCGCAACCCGGACCTCGACGGCGAGTCCGTCGCGGTGGCGCCGCCGTCGGCGCCCGCCGGGGTGACCGCGAACCGGCGCGCGTTCCGGGTGCAGGTGCGCAACGCGCTGTTCCGGCGGGTCGAGCTGGCGGCGCGGCGCGACTACGCGGAACTCGGCGCCCTGGACGCCGATTCCGGGTGGGGCGCCGAGGAGTGGGCCGACGCGCTGGAGGAGTACTTCGACGAGCACGACGAGATCGGCACCGGCGCCGACGCCCGGGGCCCGGCGCTGCTGATGATCACCGAGGAGCCGGGGCGCTGGGTGGTCCGGCAGATCTTCGACGACCCCGCCGGGGACCACGACTGGGGCATCAGCGCCGTGGTCGACCTGGCGGAGTCCGACGAGATCGGCGCGGCGGCGCTGGAGATCACCTCCGTCGACCAGCTCTGAGCCCGCTCCGCGCGGGCATCGGTGCAGGTGAGAGCTTCGACCGGTGCGGTTCCCGAGCGGTTGTCCTAGGCTTTCGCGTGATCGACCGAGGTGTCGCGGAGGGAGCCGACCATGCCGAAGACCGTCATCGCCGGAGTGGATGGATCGGACGAGTCCGGCAACGCCCTGCGCTGGGCGGCCGACTACGTCGACCAGGTGGGCGGCGTGCTGCACGCGATCACCGTCTGGCACCAGCCGGTCCAGTTCGGCTACCGGCTGGCCACCCCGGACAGCGAGCTCAAGCAGCGCGCGCAGAGCACCCTCGACGCCGCCGTTCGCCCGGTCCGGGAGCAGTACCCGAACGTCGACATCAAGGGCCGGCTGATCCGCGGCGACGACGTCGACGAACTGGTGCGGCTCTCCGAGCAGGCGGATCTGATGGCGGTCGGCAACAAGGGGCACAGCGCCTTCACCAGCATGATGGTCGGTTCGGTGGCGATGCGGCTGGTGCAGCACGCCCACTGCCCGGTCATCGTGGTGCGCTGAGCCGACGGCCGCGCGGTCAGTCCCGGCGCAGGGCGAGCTCTTCGAGGTCGAGGTCGTGCAGCACGCGGCGCAGCACTTCGTCGTCGATCCGGCGTTCGTCGCGGAACCGGATGAACACCGCGCGCTCGGCCGCCAGCACCTCGGCGCGCAGCCGCCGGTAGGCCGCAGTCGGGCTCTCGCCCAGCTCCTCGGTGGAGCGGCCGAGCCGTTCCCACGCCTGGTCGCTGCGCTGCCGGATCGAACCGCGCAACGCCTCGGCCACCTGCTCGCCCACGGGCTGCTCGGCCAGCAGCTCCTCGAGCCGCTGCTCGGCGGCGCGCGCCGCGGTGTGCTGCGCCTGGGCCTCGGCGAGCGCGTCGGTGTAGTCCTCGCGGCCGCGCACGTCCAGCCGCCGGATCAGCCACGGCAGCGTCGACCCGTGCAGCAGCAGGGTCGCCAGGGTCACGAACAGCGCCAGGAACTGCACGTCGGAGCGGTGCGGGAAGGGCGTCCCGGCCTCGGTGAGCACCGGGATCCCGGCCGCCGCCGCCAGCGACACCACGCCGCGCATCCCGGCCCAGGAGACCACCGCGGCCCACTGCCACGGCGGCGGATCGGGCCCGCGCCGCCCGGGCAGGTGCAGCGTCGCGAAGACCCACGCGGCCCGCGTCAGCACGGCGGTGGCGGTCACCGCGATCCCGGTGAGCACCAGCGGCGCCAGATCGTGCCCCACGCCCCGCACCACCGCGCTGAGCTGCAACCCGATCAGCGCGAACACCACCGCCTCCAGCAGCGTGTCGACGGCGTTCCACACCGCGCGGTCCTGCAACCGGGTCGCCGGGTCCGACACCGGGGCGCGGTGCCCCAGGTACAGCCCCGCGACCACCACCGCCAGCACGCCGGAGGCGTGCACGTGCTCGGCGAACAGGTACGCGGCGAACGGGACCACCAGCCCCACCGCGCTCTCCATCAGCTCGTCGCGCAGCAACCGCCGGATGCGGTGCACCAGCACCCCGACCAGCAACCCGACGGCGAGCCCGCCGAGCGCGGCGAGCAGGAACACCCCGATCCCGCCCAGCACCGTGTAGCCGGCACCGACCACCGCCGCCACCGCCACCCGGTAGGCGGTCAGCGCGGTGGCGTCGTTGACCAGGCTCTCGCCGCTGAGCACCGTCATGATCCGGCGGGGCAGCCCGAGCCTGCGGCCGATCGCGGTCGCCGCCACCGCGTCCGGCGGGGCGATCACCGCGCCGAGGACCAGCGCCGGTCCCAGCGCCAGGTCGGGCAGCAGCCACCACGCGACCAGCCCGCAGCTCACCGAGCTGAGCAGCACCAGGCCGACGGCGAGCAGGCCGATCGGGCGCAGGTTGGCGCGGATGCCGGTGGTGGAGGAGTTCAGCGCCGCCGAATACAGCAGCGGGGGCAGGACCAGCAGCAGCACCACGTCCGGTTCGATCCGGTAGTCCGGCACCCCGGGCAGGTACGACACCGCCAGGCCCACCACGACCAGCAGCAGCGGCGCCGGAGCGCCGAAGCGGCGCGCCACGGCGGAGACCGCCAGCGCGCCGCAGAGCAGGAACACGGTGTGCGGCAGTTCGTGCATCCTCGGTCCCCGTCCGGCTCACCGCGGCTGCGCGGGTCGGTCCCGACGGCTACGTTCGCCAGGTCGCTGCGGTCGCCAGGTCATTGTCGTCGGGCCGCGGCGGTTCGGCCCGGGACCGGACGGGAGGTCGCCCGATGGCGCGGAGTTGCGCGCACCTGCGCGGTGCGGCGGAGCAGGAGCCGCCGGAGCGCGCCCTCGACCGGTGCGAGGACTGCGCGGCGATCGGCGCGGACGTCTGGGCGCACCTGCGGCAGTGCCTGGAGTGCGGGCACGTCGGCTGCTGCGATTCCAGCCCGCACCGGCACGCCACCGGGCACTTCCGGGAGTCCGGCCACCCGGTGATCCGCTCCTTCGAACCGGGGGAGGCGTGGCGGTGGTGCTACCTGGACGAACTCATCGGCTGACCAGCGGGCGGGAGGGGTTCAGCCCCGCTTGATCCGCTCGTTCCACTCCCGGTTCAGCCGGTCCATCGCCGGGGAGCGGGTGCCGTCGTCGGCCTCGCCGGGCGTGCGCAGCGTCCCGCCGTCGTGGGCGGGCTCGTTCTCGGGGGTCCAGGTCCGGGTCCCGCCGTCCGGTGCGGGCCGGTCCTCGGCCGGTGCTCGGGCGCCGCCGTCCCGGACCGGCGGGGCGGAGGAGGGGCGCACGGGCGCCATCCGGGCCGCTTCCGGCGGCACTGCGGAGGTGCCGTCCCGGCGCAGCTCCGGTCCCGGCGCGGGGCGCGGCGCGGTCCGGGACCGCTGCCCACCGCGGGCGAGGAACAGGCCCTGGAGCACCAGGAGCAGGACGCCGAACACGAGCGCGGCGATCGCCAGCCACAGCGCGAACGGCTGCTGACCGGTCCACCACAGCGCGGCGCCGACGCCGATCCCGGCGCCCGCGACCACCGCCAGCAGGTGGAACAGCAGATGAACCGCGTAGCCCTTCACGACCTGGTTACCTCCCTGAGCGCGCCCGGACGCCCCGGGCAGGCTCCGGTCGACACCGGCACGCACGCATCCGCCTCGTCGTTGCCCGGCGTGCCCCGGATCACCCCGAAGCGCGACACCGGACGTGGAGCCTTCTCCCGATCGTACCGCCCGTCGAACGCGTTTTGCCTGATCGGGCAGTGGTGAGCCGGACACCGGCGGCTGTGCCGAGGAGTGTCACTGACACGGGTGAGCCAGCCGCGACACGCCGAGCACCCGACCGGGTGTGGCCCTACGGTGAACCGCGGGCGCTTCGAGGCGCCGAGGGGCACATCACCTGACGGATCCAGCTCTTTCCAGCCTGCCATCGAGTTCAACGTGCGCCGCGGAGGTGGTGCCGGTGATCAATTCGCTGTCCGGTTTCGCAGTGGCCGCTTCGATCGGGATCAGCGCGATCCTGGTGTCCCTGCTCGGAATGTGCTGGGTGGAACGACGGCTGGTCGGGTCCGGCCGCGCTCGCCGCCGGATCCTGCCGAAGGTCCACCGGCCGGTCCGCGCGCCGCTCGCCGACCGCGCCGTGCTGCTGCTGCGCCCGCCGAGCCCGAGCTGGCAGCGCGGCGGGCCGGGGGCGATGCGCCGTCCCCGCCGGTGGCGCGGGGTGCTCACAGCGCGCGGAAGTCGGCGAAGTCGAAGCCCGGCGAGACCACGCAGCTGACCAGCGCTTCCACCGTCGCCGAGGCGGTGGCCGACTGCCAGGTCCCGGCCGGGACCAGCACCTGCGGCCGCTGCCCGGCGCCCGCGCCGAGGACGGTGGTCTCCGGCTCGTCGTCCGGGCGCTGCCCGCGACCGCCCAGGTGCAGGGTCAGCGGCCCGCCGCGGTGCCACAGCCACAGCTCGTCGGAGGCCACCGCGTGCCAGCTCGACCGCTGGCCCGACGGCAGCAGGTAGTGGATCGCGGTGGCCGACGGGCGCGGCCCGCCCGGCGCGTCCACCCGCACCGGGCTCTCCCAGGTCCGCCGGTACCAGCCGCCCTCCGGGTGCGGCAGCAGGTCGAACTCCTCGGCGGTGCGGCTGCGCGTCTCCAGGGCGACGAACCCGCCCGCGGTGTCCCGCCGCGCGTACCGGACGTCGATCACCGCCGCCCGCTCCAGCGGGCCGTAGACGTGCGGGAACAGCGCGTCGCCGGGCACCCCGGGCAGCGCCGGGCTGGCCTGCTCCCAGCGGACCGGGGCCGACAGCGCGTCGGCGTCGAGTTCGAGCGCGACCATCGGGCCCTCGACCTCCCGGTACAGCGCGTTGGCCACCGCCAGCGTGGTGTCCGGGTCCGGCGAGCAGTGCACGAAGCCCTCGTCGGCCAGGCTCGCGCTGCTGATCGGCGCGTCCCGGTCGGCGTGGAAGGTGCTCAGCGGGATCAGGTGCAGCAGGCTCGTCATGCCGACATCCTCTCCCGCGCCCCCGGCGCGGAACCAGGTCCTCGGCGCGCTCCGCGCAACCGCGTTGATCGACCGGATTACCATCGGCCGGGTCGTCGAGGAAGGAGAACGTCATGGCGGTGCGGGTCGCGGTGCTGGACGACTACCAGGACGTCGCGCGGTACTACGCGGACTGGGACGCGCTGGACGCCGAGGTCGAATTCGTGCACGAGCACATCGCCGACCCCGACGAGCTGGTGCGGCGGCTGGAGCCGTTCGAGGTCGTCGCCGCGATGCGCGAGCGGACCGCGTTCCCCCGGGCGGTGCTGGAGCGGTTGCCGAACCTCCGGCTGCTGGTCACCACGGGGATGCGCAACGCCTCGATCGACCTGCGGGCCGCCGAGGAGTGCGGGGTGGTGGTCTCCGGCACCGGCAGCGGGGCGGTGGCCGCCGACCGGTCCTGGGCGCCCACGGCCGAGCTGACCTGGGGGCTGATCTTCGCGGTCACCCGCAACATCGGCCTGGAGGACCGGGTGATCCGGGACGGCGGCTGGCAGCGCACGATCGGCGTCGAGGTCTCCGGCCGGACCCTCGGCGTGCTCGGGCTCGGCCGGCTCGGCGCCCAGGTCGCGCAGGTCGGCCGGGTCTTCGGGATGGACGTCATCGCCTGGAGCCAGAACCTCACCGACGAGGCCGCGGCGGCGGCCGGGGCGCGGCGGGTGACCAAGGAGGAGCTGTTCGAGCTCTCCGACGTGCTCACCGTCCACACCGTGCTGAGCAAGCGGACCCGCGGGCTGGTCGGTGCCGCCGAGCTGGCCCGGATGCGGCCGACCGCCTACCTGATCAACACCTCGCGCGGGCCCGTGGTGGACGAGGCGGCGTTGCGCCGGGCGCTGCACGAGGGGCGGCTGGCCGGCGCCGGGATCGACGTCTTCGGCCAGGAGCCGCTGCCCGCCGACGACCCGTGGCGCGACACCCCGCGCACCGTGCTCACCCCGCACCTCGGCTACGTCACCGACGGGACGTACCGGTCGTTCTACGCCGAGACCGCGGAGGACATCGCCGCCTACCTGCGCGGAGAGCCGATCCGGGTGCTCACGGCGGGCTGAGCCCTCCGGAAATCCGTTCTTGACGCGAGAGGAGACGCACATCACAGTCATACCAACCGGTCGGTCTGCGGTGATCGGCTAGGCGCAGCAGAGGGAGACCCCATGTCAGCGACTGCCCCGACGACGGCCCGAACACCCCGGAAGCTCAAGCTCGCGGCGCTGATCGCGAGTTCGATCGAGTGGTACGACTTCTTCATCTACGCCACGGCCGCGGCGCTGGTCTTCGGCCCGCTGTTCTTCCCGGAGGCGACGCCGCTGATCGGCGTGCTGCTGAGCTTCGCGACGTTCTGGGCGGGCTTCATCGCTCGGCCCATCGGCGGACTCGTCTTCGGCCACCTCGGCGACCGGATCGGCCGCAAGCCCGCCGTGGTGACCTGCCTGGTGCTGATGGGCACCTCGACGTTCCTGATCGGCGTGCTGCCCGGCGCCGCGACGGTCGGCGTGGCGGCGCCGATCCTGCTCGTGGCGCTGCGGTTCCTCCAGGGCATCGCCGTCGGCGGGCAGTGGGGCGGGATCATCCTGCTGCTCACCGAGAACACCGACGGCGGCAGCCGCGGCCGGGCCGGGACCTTCGGGCAGATGGGCGTGCCGCTCGGCGTGATCCTCGGCAACGTGTCGTTCCTGGTCGTCGGCGCGCTGGTCACGCCGGAGGCCTTCGCGGCGTGGGGTTGGCGGATCCCGTTCCTGGCCAGCGCGGTGCTCGCCCCGGTGGTGCTCTACATCCAGCTCAAGGTCGAGGACACCCCGGTGTTCCAGGAGCTGCGGGACCGCGCCGCGGAGGCCGACCGCGAGGTGGTGAAGGCGCCGCTGGTGGAGGTGCTGCGCGAGCACAAGCGGACCGTGCTGCTCGGTTCCGGGCTGCTGTTCGCCACCAACTCGGTGTTCTACATCAGCATCTCGGGGCTGCTGGACTACGGCACCCGGGAGCTCGGCATGGCGCGCACCACGCTGCTGCTGGTCACGCTGCTGTCCTCGGCGGTCGGCGTGCTGGTGATCTACGCCAGCGGGGCGCTGTCGGACCGCTTCGGCAGGCGCCCGATGATCCTCGCGGGTGCGCTGCTGCTGGCGCTGTGGGCGTTCCCGTTCTTCTGGCTGGTGGACACCGCGACGGTGGTCGGCGTCGCGCTCGCGGCGTGCGTCGGCAGCGTCGGGTCGAGCCTGACCTACGGTCCGCTGGCGGCCTACCTCAGCGAGCTGTTCGAGGCGCGGGTCCGGTACTCCGGGGCCTCGCTGGCCTACCAGCTCGCGGCGATCCTGGTCAGCGGCGGCACGCCGTTCATCATGACCGCGCTGCTGGCCGCGACCGGGAGCTCGGCGGCGGTGTCGGGCTTCCTGCTGCTGATGGCCCTGGTCACGCTGCTCTCGGCGTACCTGCTCCGCGAGACCGGGACCCGCACCCCGGTCCGGTGATCCCCGCCCAGGTGGGGGGCACCTTCATCCGGCGCAGTCGGACGAAGGTGCCCCTCACTCAGCACACTTCCGGGTGAGAGGTGGGTGGTCAGGCGTCGGCGGCGAGCTGCTTGACCTGCTCGATGAGGCGAGCGCGTTCGGCGGCGTCGCGGCCCAGCGCATGCACGTTGAGCGTGGTGACGCCGGATTCCTTCAGCGCCGCGAGCCGTTCCTTGACGTGGCCGGGCGGGCCGATCAGCGAGGTGCGCTCCAGCAGCTCGCGCGGCACCTCGGCGGCGGCCTCGTCCTTCTTGCCGTCGAGGTAGAGCTCCTGGATCCGCTCGGCCTCGGCCTCGTAGCCGTAGCGGCGGGCCAGGTTGTTGTAGAAGTTCTTGCCCTTGGCGCCCATCCCGCCGATGTAGAGCGCGAGGTTCGGCCGGGCAGCGTCGAGCAGGTCGTCGAGCCCCTCGCCGATCGCCAGCGGCGCCTGCGCCACCACGTCGAGCTCCGGCAGCGAGGCGTCCCGCTTGGCCTTGCCCGCCGCCAGCGGCTCGCCCCACACCTCGTGCGCCTTCTCCGGCAGGTAGAAGATCGGCTCCCACGACTCGGCGATCTCGGCGACCATGGCGACGTTCTTCGGCCCGATGGCCGCGACCATCACCGGGATCCGCTCGCGCACCGGGTGGTTGATCAGCTTCAGCGGCTTGCCGAGCCCGGTGCCCTGTTCGGCGGGCAGCGGGATGGAGTAGTTCTTGCCCTCGTGCACCAGCTTCTCCCGCCGCCACACCTTGCGGCAGACCTCGACGATCTCGCGGGTGCGGCCCAGCGGCGCCTGGTAGGGCACGCCGTGGAAGCCCTCGATCACCTGCGGCCCGGACGCGCCGATGCCCAAGGTGAACCGGCCGTCGGAGACGAAGTCCAGCCCGGCGGCGGTCATCGCGGTGAGGCTGGGGGTGCGGGTGTAGATCTGCAGGATGCCGGAGGCGATCTCGAGCCGCTCGGTGCGCGCGGCGATGAATCCGAGCTGGCTCACCGCGTCGAACGAGTACGCCTCCGGGACGTAGACGATGTCGAGCCCGGCCTTCTCGTAGGTCGCCAGGTCGTCAACGGTCTCCTTGAAGCCTCCGCTGTAGTTCAGCGGCATCCCGATGCGCATGGGCGGTCCTCTCGGCGTCGCGGTGGCGACGGCCTGCGGCGGCGTCGCCGGGTTGGATCAGAGGTTACCCGCGAGTCACCGGCCTGCGGGAGGGATGGTTGTGACGCGCATCTCAGTCAATTCGCGCGTTCGGTACCGAACTGCATGATTCGGGGACACCCTCGGCGGGTATGCCGAACGGACCCGTCGCACCCCCGGAGCGACGCAGGAGCACAGGTGGTTGCCGAATGAGGTTGGGATTGCTGGACATCGGCTCCACCGCCGCGCGCGTGGAGATCGTCGAGCTGGACAGATCCCGGATGCCCAAGGCGGACTGGAGCGTCAAGGCCAAGACCAAGTTGGCCGAGCACACCGGCGGAGACGGTGTGGTGACCGAGCGCGGCATCGAGCAGGCCGTGCGCGCGGTGCGGCGCTGCGTGCGGGCCGCCGCCGCGGAACAGCCTGACGTGCTGGTCGCCTTCGGCACCTCCGCGGTGCGCGACGCGGTCAACGGGGCCGAGCTGCGCTGCCGGCTCGCCGAGGCGGCCGGGACGCGGATCGGCGTGCTCAGCCCCCGCGACGAGGCGGCGGTGACCTACTGCGCCGCCCGCCGCTGGCACGGCCGCCCGGGCAGCCTGATGACCACTGTGGACATCGGAGGGGGCACCATCGACGTCGCCGCGGGGACCGCCGACGAGCCCGACGACGTCGTCACCCTGCCGTGCGGCGCGGCCCGGCTCACCCGGCAGTACCTGCCCGACGACCCGCCCGCGCCGGAGCAGCTCGCCGAGCTGGACGCGGTGCTCGGCGAGCGGCTGCCCGCCGCGCTGCACCGGTTCGCCGGGCGCGACCTGGGGCACCCGCTGGCGCTGTCCTCGGTGCTGCGGCAGCTCGCGGTGCTCAGCGAGAGCACCGGCACCGACGTGGTCCGCCACCCGATCCGGCTGCGCCGGGACCGCCTGGCGCCGTGGATCGACCGGCTCGCCGTGCTGGACAAGGCGCAGCGGGCCGCGCTGCCCGGGGTGTCGCGCAGCCGCGCGCGGCGCATCCTCGCCGGGGCGGTGGTGGCCGAGCGGACCCTGCGCTGCATCGGCGTCGAGGAGCTGGAGATCTGCCCGTGGGGACTGCGCGAAGGGCTGGTGTTCCGGTTCGGCGAGGCCTACCGGGAGGGCTGGCCGGAACCCAGGGGAGCGGTCAAAGGCATGGCCTCGGCACTTTTCGCCTGAGGTGTTTCGGGTGTCCGTGGTCCGGTTGCGTAGGGGTGCGGGTGGCGGAACCTCAGTGGCCTTCTCGCTCCGGGCGCCCTTCCTCATGTACAAGCGCGTACCCGGCGTCAGGGCGTCCTCGCGAGAAGGCCGCTGAGAACCCGCGGCGGTGCCGGTTTCTTGGGTGGGGCAAGGCGGAAGCGGCTGGCGCCGTTTGCCCGACGGTGCTTGGGTTTTGTTGCGTGAGTGGGCATGCGACTTCGCCGCTTGCCGGGCGGTGGTTGCGAGTGGCGTGCTCGGCTCGGTCGGCTTCCGGTGGTCCGGGTGTTGGGCCGTGCGGGTGGGGGTCGCTGCGCGGGCGGTGGTTCCCGCCGGGCCGGGCGCGGCATTCGATCGTGGGCCCCGGTAGCGTCGGCGGGAAGGACCGACGACGGGAGGATGTGCCGTGCTGATCCTGCTCCAGGTGTTGATCACGATGGTGTCGGTGTGGATCACCACCGCGCTGCCCGGCATCACGCTGGGCGGCCGGGACACCATCGCGCAGATCCTCACGCTGCTCGTGGTGAGCCTGCTGTTCGGCATCGTCAACATCGTGATCAAGCCGATCGCCAAGACGCTGGGGTGCCTGCTGTACGTGCTCACCCTCGGGCTGTTCGGCCTGGTCGTCAACGCCCTGCTGTTCTGGCTGACCAGCTACCTCGCCGGCACGCTGAACCTGCCCTTCCACGTCGACGGCTTCTGGTCGGCGTTCTGGGGCGCGCTGATCGTCACGATCGTCAGCAGCGTGCTGTCCGGGGTGGTGCGGCGGCGCGCCGAGCCGCGCGTCGAGCGCTGAGCCGTGCGGTGCGACGCGCCGGGGTTCCGGGCGCTGCTGCGGGAGCGCCCGGTCGGCGCGGACGTGACCGGGTTCCTGCTCGACGACCCGATGCCGGGCGCGGGCGCGGCGCCCGGCGGCGCCCGCTGGCGGCGGGTGCTCGCGGTGCTCGCCGAGGCCGCGGTGTTCGGCTTCCTGCGCTCGGCGGACCTGCGCGCGCTGGTCGCGGTCGCGCGCGGGGCGGCGGTGCGGATCCGGGTCCGCGCGGCGGAGGTCGTCGCCGACCGGGTGCGCCCGGACGCGCCGTGGCCCGCGCTGGTCGGCGCCCTGCCCGCCGCCGAACCCGCCACCGGCAGCGAGGTCACGGTGCCGACCGCGCTGCTCGCCGAGGCCCGGGAGGTGGCCGCCGCCCGCACCGACGCCGGGGCGGACTGGCTCGCCTACGAGCTGACCCGGCGGGACGTCCCGGCCGACGACGCCCGCGCGATCGGGGCCTTCCTGCACGGAGCCGACCGCGGCGCCGAGCTGTCCGTCGGGCTGCGCGAGTCCGGGGCGGTGCGCCGCGCGCCGTGGCGCATCGAGGTGCGGTGGGGTTCGGCGGGCCGGATCGCGGTGGTCCCCGAATCGCCGTCGGACACCTACAGCATGGTGACCCCGGCCGGGCCCTACCTGCTCGGCAGGAGCCTGCAACGCCACCTCGACGACCTGTGGCAGCGGACCGGTCCGCTGCCCCGCTGATCCCGGACGTGTCCGCGCTGCTGCGCGCCGAACCCCGCTACGACGTCCCCGGCTGACCGCACCGACCGGCGCCGCCGAGCTCAGGAGCCGGCGCGGCGCACCAGCTCGCGCACCTGCTCGACCCCGCCGCAGCCGGAATCCAGCAACCGGGCGCGCATCCGGGCGAACTCCGCGCCCAGCGCGCCGCGCCGGTCGCGGGTGAGCCGCTCGCGGGCGTCGTTGAGCAGGGTGCGCTCCTCCTCGTCGAGGTGGTGGGTGATCGCCCCGCTGAGCTCCTCCAGGGCCTCGTCCCACCCGGAGCCGCCGGGCTCGCCCACCTCCAGCAGCGCGAGCAGCGCGCGGTGCCCCTCGTCGTGCTCCTCGGACCCGTGCTCGACCTCCTCGCCGTCGGCCGCGCCCAGCCGCCGCAGCGCGGGGTAGACCTGGGTCTCCTCGGCTTCGGCGTGCGCCACCAGCAGACCGGACAGCTCGGCCAGCGCGGTGCGGCGATCGCCCTCGGCACTGCGCAGCTCGCGGAACAGGTCCTCGAAGCGGCGGTGGTCGGCGAGGATGAGCTCGACGACGTCGGTGTCCACGGACGGCTCCTCTCCCGGGATGCGGCGGTTCGGCGGGCGAACCGGTTCCTCGATCGTCTGCGCTACCCGCCCGGCCGTGCCGCGAAACCCGCTCACGGCGAGTCGGGGCGGTAGACCCGCAGCGCCTCGTCCCGCGCCTCGAACTCGAAGCGGGTGCCCGGGCGGCCGATCTCGCCGTCGTGGGCCACCGCGACCGGAGCGCCGTCCACCTCGACCAGCAGCCGCGGGGTCTCGTGCTGCACGTAGGCGTGGCTGCGCGCCAGCGCGCCGGTCAGCGCCGCCGCGATGAACCGGGCGCGGGAGAACGGGAGGTCGGCCCGCACGTACCGGATGTCGAGCAGCCCGTCGTCCAGGTGCGGGCGCCAGGACGGCGCGAACCCCTTGGGCTGGTAGCCGCTGCTGCCGACGAACAGCAGCCAGATCCGCCGCGGGACGCCGCCGATGCGCACCGGGATCGGCTCGGCCCGGGCCAGCACCCGCACCAGGGCGGCCGCCGCGGCCGGCCACTTCCCCAGCGCGGAGCCCACTTCTCCCGCAACCGCACCAGGTCCGGGTAGCCGCCGAGGCTCGCGGTGTTGACGAACCAGTGCGCCGGTCCGTCGTCGATCCGGACGGTGCCGAGGTCCACGTGCACCGCCGACCCGTCCCGCAGCGCCCGGTCGGCGTCGCCCGGGCCGGTCACCCCGACGTCCCGGGCGAAGTGGTTGAGCGTGCCCGCGGGAACGACCACCAGCGGCAACCGCCGGGTGGCCGCCACCGAAGCCGCCGCCGCGACCGTGCCGTCCCCGCCGGCCACCCCGATCGCCCGCACCGGGTGCGGGCTCGCGTCCAGCGCGCGGTGCAGCAGCAGCGCCAGGTCCTCGCCCGGGGCCGGGCTCACCGCGGTCGCCTCCGGCCACAGTTCGGCCAGCCCGCCGGTCTGGTCGCGGAGCCCGGCGGCGGCGTTGACCAGCAGCAGCAGTCCGCGCCCGGACTCCAGCGCGGCGACCTGCTCCACCGGCCGGGCGTAGCCGGGCCGCGAGGGCCGCACCGGCCACCAGTGCCGGGTGACCAGCGCCGCGGCGACCCCGACCGCCGCACCGAGGACCGGCCGCTGCCCGGGGCGCGTCCGCGCGCAGATCCACCCCGCCGCGACCGGGGCCAGCACCGCGCCCCAGTCGGACTCCATCGTCGCCGCGGTGGCGAACGCGGCGGCGCTCGCGGTCGGCGCCGCGCTCCGCAGCGGTCGCACCAACCGGGTCACCGCACCGGCCCCGGCGAGCGCGGCGGCACCGCGCAGCCCGACCCGCCTGGTCCGCCCCTTGCGCAACGCCAGGCTGGCCGCGGCGGCCCACCACAGCAGGCGGTGCTCGGCGATCGCCGCCGCCCGGTCGGGGGACGGCGCGCGCACCCGGTCGTCGGTGGCCTCGGTCCGCAGCCGGGTGCGTCGCATGCCCGGACGGTATACCGGCGCCGAACGCCCGCGACGGCGGCGCCGGGCCGTCATCCGCCGGGGGAGCGCACCGCGCGTCCCCACCGCCACAGGCTCGCCAGCACCAGGCACCAGCTCGTCCCCAGCGCCCAGCCCGCCAGCACGTCGGTGGCCGCGTGCACCCCGAGCACCACCCGGGACAGGCCCACCGCGAGGACCACCAGCACCGCGCCGATCACCAGCACCGACCACAGGGCGGCGTGCCGGTCCCGCGTCGGATCGCGGCGGCTGCGGTCGCGCAGCAGCAGCGCGCTGACCACCGCCAGCAGCAGGTAGACCGCGGCGGAGTTCGCGGAGTGGCCGGACGGGAAGCCGAAGCCGCTCTCCTCGACCACCGCCGCGGCCGGGTTCGGGCGCGGCCGGGAGATGCCGTTCTTCAGCACGCCGACCAGCACCCCGATGCCCGCCGAGGCGATCGCCACCAGCACCGGCGGCACCCACGTCCGGAACCGCACGGCCAGCAGCAGCGCCGCGGCGAGCCCGAGCGGGACCACCACCAGCGTGTCCCCGGCCCAGGTCAGCACGGCGAACATCCCGGCCAGACCGGCGTCGCGCACCGTCTCCCCGAAGCGGGTGAACCGGGCGTCGAGCCAGGTCCCGGGGTGCTCGTGGAACTCGGCGGCGATCGTCCCGAACAGCCAGAAGCCGAGCGCGGCCAGCAGCAGGCCGGTCAGCGGCCAGGGCCGGAGGCGGCCGCGCGGACCGGGCGGTGCGCCGCGCGCGATCGGCTGCTGGTGGGCTTCCGGCTGCGGCACGGGCGGCTCCTCTCCTCGGCGGTCGGGTGCCGGTTGAGTACCCACCGAGCATCCCGTTCCCGGCCACCCGAACGGCTGGTGGGGTCCTGGGTGGCCCGTGCCCCGTTCGAGGGCTGTGTGGCCGGGAGCCGGAGTCGGTACGCTGTAGGCAGGGTTGAGCAGTCAGCCTCTGGTCCTGAGTTCACCCGCCGGTCGCGGGGTCACCCGTCGGCGGCTCGGTATCATGTCGAGGCTGCGCCGAGCTCGGCCGACAGTGAGGAGTCTTTCGCCCGTGAGCGCGACAGCGACGAGCACTGGTCGTCCCTCTACCGGGCGTGCGCCCGGAACGGATCCCGAGACCGCCCGGATGGCGGCGGTGGCGCGCTACGACATCCTGGACACGCCCGCCGACGGGTCGTTCGACCGCATCGCCAAGCTCGCCGCCCGGATGCTGGGCACGCCGATGGCCTCGGTGTCCTTCGTGGACCGCGACCGGATCTGGGCCAAGGCGTCCCACGGCCTCGATGGGGGCGTGGAGACCCCGCGCAGCCCGGGGCTGTGCGCCACCGCGATCCTGCAGGACGAGCCCTACGCGATCAGCGACGCCCGCACCGATCCCCGGGCCGCCGAGCACCCGCTGGTCCGCTCCGCGCCGCACATCCGCTTCTACGCCGCGGCCCCGATCACCACCGCCGACGGCTTCCGGTTGGGCGTGGTCAGCGTGTTCGACACCGAGCCGCGCCAGGCCACCGAAGCCGAGCTGGACACGCTGCGCGACCTCGCCGCGGTCGTGATGGACGAGCTGGAGCTGCGGCTGTCGGCGATGGCCCGGCTGCGCACCGAGCGCCAGCTCCGCGAGCACTTCGAGGGCTTCGCCACCACCCTGCAGCGCACCCTGCTCCCGCCGTCGCTGCCGAAGGTGCCCGGGCTGGAGCTGGCCGCGCACTACCACGCGGTCTCGCCCAGCGACGTGACCGGCGACTTCTACGACGTCTTCTCCCTCGGCGACGGCCGGTGGGCGTTCTTCCTCGGCGACGTCACCGGGCACGGCGTCGCCGCCGCCACCGCGACCTCGCTGACCCGCTACACGTTGCGCGCCGCCGCGCTGCACAGCCCGGACGCCGAGAGCGCGCTGGCCGAGCTCAACACGGCGCTGCTGATCGACCCGAACGTGCCGCAGCACTGCACGGTGCTGCTGGGCATCCTGCATCCGCTGCCGGGCGGCGGGTTCGACGTGACCCTCGCCGGGGGCGGGCACCCACCGGCCATGCTGCTGCGCCCGGACCGGCACCCGCGCGTGCAGGAGGTCGACCTGCTCGGCGGGATGCTGCTCGGCGCCTTCGGCGACGCGCACTTCGAGAGCCGCCGGCTGCGCCTGGCGCCGGGGGAATCGCTGCTGCTCTACACCGACGGCCTCACCGAGGCGCGGCCGGGCGGGGAGTTCTTCGACGAGCGCAGGCTGGCCGACTTCCTCACCGACCACGTCGGGACCGGCGCCGGTGCGCTGATGGACGAACTGGTGGACCTGATCAACGGGTTCGCGCCCGCGCCGGAGGACGACGTGGCGCTCGTCGCGCTCAGCGTGCCGCGCTGAACCCCCGCTGCGCTCAGCTGGTGAGCCGGAAGGCCATCCGCACCGTCGTGCCGCGCTCGCCGTGGCGCACCTCGGCCTCGTCGGCCAGGCTCCGGATCAGCAGCAGGCCGCGGCCCCGGAACTGATCGTCGTTGTGGCCCGGCGGACGCCAGCGACCGTCGTCGGAGATCGTCACGTCGACGGTACCGGCGCGCGAGACGGCCCACACCGCCACGGAACCCGTCACCCCGGCCGGGTGGGCGTGCTCGGCGGAATTGGCCAGCGCCTCGTTGGCGGCCAAGGCCAGGGCCTCCACCCGCTCCTCGGACATGCCCGCACCGGTCGCCCACGCCGCGAGCTCGCGGCGCAGCGTGCGGATCCGGGTCGGCTCGGCGGGACCCGCCGGGCGGTGGAAGTCGTCCGCCCGCGATGGTGCGGTCTCTTCGTCTTCCCGGGTGGCCATGGCTGGGCCGTCCTCTCCTGCCTCGCCTGCACGCAACAGATGGGACTTACCCGCTCAGCGGTCTGAACCAACACTTCCCGGCGGAAAATGGTCCAGCATCACCGAGCGGGGTCTTCCGGTCACCCGGCGAGGGCCTCCGCGCGCGTCTCGAACACCGGCATCTTGCGGTCCAGACCGGTGGCCTGGATCGGTCGCAGCGCGGCGCGGCCCTGGGCGACGATCCGCAGCCCGACGTCCAGTCCGGTCGCGCGCTCGTGCGCGGCGACCAGCACGGACAGCCCGGCGGAAGCGAACAGCGAGACCTCCGAGAGGTCGATCACGAGCAGCCGCGGCCCGTCGTCCAGCGCGGAGTCGACGGCCTCCCGGAGGCGGGGCGAGCTCAGCATGTCGATCTCGCCGGAGACGAGCACCGAAGCCGCGTCGCCCTGCCACTCGACATCCACCGCCACGTCCGCGGCAGGCTCCGGATCTGCGTGCGTAGAAAAGTCAGCGGAACTCACGTTCGCCACTATGGCACATCGCGATGCCGCCCGGCCAAGCTGCGCATCGGCTCCCCGACCGGCGGTGATGCCGCTGTGTCCGGTGTCTCGGCCGGTGCGGGTGTGGGAAGGCGCCGCCCTGGGTAGGCAGGGCTCCCGCGGCCGGACGGTCGCGGAACGACGAGTGCGAGCGGGGGAGCAGCGGGTGGCGCAGGAACACCGGGCGGAAGGCGATCAGGACTCCCGCGGCCAGGAGCAGGTGCTCGGACTGGTCGCCGACCCCGACATGCCCACCCAGGCCGGCGCCCGCCTCTCCGAGGGCGTCACCCGCTGGCTGGAGGAGCGCACCGGGCTGGACTGGGTGGTGGAGGTGGTCTCCGAACCGGTGGCCGCCGGCGAGTCCAGCAGCGAACGCATCCTGGAGGGCGTGCGCCGGTACCGCGAGCAGCGCGGCTGGCGGTTCGCGGTGTACCTCACCGACCTCCCGCTGCTGCCGCCCGGCGGACCGCTGGTCTCCGACGTCAGCACCCGGTGGCACGCGGCGCTGATCTCGGTGCCCGCGCTGGGCAGCATCCTGCCCTACCGGCGGATGCGGCGGGTGCTGACCCAGGTCGTCGCGGACCTGCTGCGCGGCGAGCAGGAGGAACCCGACCAGGAGCGGCCCGGTCGCGGGCTGGCCGGCCGCACCTCCCCGGTGCGGCGCAGCGGCTCCACCGACGCCCGGGTCGACGTCCGCTACACCGGGACCCGGGTGCGCGGCTGGTGGCGCCTGGTCACCGGGATGGTCTTCACCAACCGGCCGTGGCGGCTGCTGTGGGGCCTGTCCAGCGCGCTGGCGGCGGCGCTCGCGGCGGCCGGGTTCGGCCTGTTCACCTCGACGGTGTGGCAGATCGGTGACGTGCTCAGCCCGTGGCGCGCGGCGGCCACCAGCGTCTTCGCGGTGGCCCTGATGACGACCTGGCTGATCGCCTCGCACGGGCTGTGGGAGCGCATCGGCGGGAGCGGGGGCGCGGGCCGCCGGGTGGCGCTGCTCTACAACACCTCCACGATCGCGACCCTGGTCGTCGGCGTCGGGCTGCTGTACGTGACCGTGTACGCGGTCAGCTTCGTCGCCGCGCTCAGCCTGCTCGACCAGCAGGTGCTCGCCAGCACCCTCGGGCACCCCAGCAGCATCGGCACCTACGCCCGGCTGGCCTGGATGGTGGCGTCGATGGCACTGATCGCCGGGGCCCTGGGCTCCGGGCTGGAGTCCGATGCCGCGGTGCGCCAGGCCGCCTACGGCTACCGGGAGCGGCAGCGCCGGAAGCGCAAGGCCGAGGAGAAGGAGGCGGACGAGGACACCCAGCGGGGCGCCGCGGACTAGGACTCTGCGCGCAGCGCCGCCTCGCGGCTGTCGAACAGGGCGATCTTGCGGTCCAGCGCGGTCATCCGGAACGGCCGCTCGGTGGTGCGGTGGGTCGACACCACGCGGATCGAGGTCCGGTCGCCCGCGCTCTGGTAGGCCGCGACGACGGCGGACAGACCGGCGGAGGCGAACAGATTCGTGCCGCTCAGGTCGATGAGGAGCACGGCGGGGGAGCGCTCCAGCACCTCGAGGAGCCGTTCCTGGAGCCGCGGCGCGGTGAGCATGTCGACCTCGCCGGAGACGACGACGATCGCGGTGCGGTCGTCCCACTCCACTGCGAGGCCGAATTCGGGGGCGTCGGCCGGGGTCGCTTCGGGCGGATTCGTCGTGGACACCGGCTCACCCTGTCAGGACACCGCCGGGCGATCAACGCTCGAACGGGCGGGTGCCCGGGCTTCGCCCGCCTGCGGGCAACGAACCCTCGGGAAACGCGATCGGGTGGGATCCTGCACGGTTGGGAGCCGTCCGGACGGGGTACGCAGCGCTCGTACGCACTCGAGGACCACGACGGGAGCGGTGATGAACGAGGCGGTACCCGGAATCGAACAGCTCACCCTCTGGCGCACGGTGCTCGACGCGCTGGGGCAGCTCAGCTCGGCGTGGGAGACCGTGCACAGCAGCGTCGAGCAGACCGGGGAGCCGCTGGAGGTCCCCGAGGAGGTCGCCGCGGCGCTCGCCCGGGCGGGGACCCGCGGCGCGGAGGCGCTGTCCGGGGTGGCGGAGGCCCTGGCCGCCTCCTCCGGCGGCGCCGCGTTCGCCGACCTGGCCGACGACCAGCAGCGGACCCGCGACGGCTGGCAGCGCGCCACGCACGGCCTCACCGGCGACGGGCAGGAGTAGCTCAGCCCGCCCCGCGTTCCCGGGGCCCGGGGGACGCGGGGCGGGCGGTACCGCGCGAGGCGGGTCTCACGACATCGCGGCGGGCCTGCGCTGCTCCGGTGCCGTCGCGATCCCCGAACCCGGGGTGATCCCCAGGGCGGCGCCGACCGTCGGGTGGCATTCCAGCAGCACGTCGACGCCCGCGTCGGCCAGCGCCCGCCGGGTGGCGTCGTCGGCCACCACGACCCGCAGCGCGATGCCGTGGTCCTGGGTGTGCATGTACGACCGGGTCACGAGCTGGATGCCCGGCACGTCCATCGACCGCACCCCGGTGAGGTCGAGGACGATGACCTCGACCGTCGCGTCCAGCAGCGGCCACAGCGCGGTGTCCAGCTCGTCGGTGGTGGTGGCGTCGATCTCGCCGTCCACGGTGACCACCAGCGCGTCGGCCCTGGGCACGGCCACGCGGAGCCGCTTCGCCCCCGGGGTCCGGGCGGGCGCGGTGCGTCCCGCGGCGTCGACCTCAGGTGCTGGGTGCTGCGCGGTCATGCTGGGCGTCCTCTCTCGTGCCTGCGGGGCGGTCGGCGCCGGTGCGCCACCTGTCCGTCCCCGGCATCCGGCGTATTGCGGTGCGCAAGGGTGATACCCGAACCGGCGGAAGTCAAACCAGCGATTTTCACCCGGTGCGCTCGTCCGAACACGCACCGCCGACCGGCCGCACGGGCTTCCGGCGAACGGCTCAACGCACCGCGGTTCCGTTGCCCGAGGGCGAGCACTTCGCGCAGACCCCCTGCGGTTCCGCCATTGCGCCGCCGCGGCCGAACGTGCGCCGAGCCGACCGGGCGCGCGGGCCGGTGCGCGTCGGCCGGGGTCCGGGGGCGACGCGGAGGAGGGGCGGAGAATCACCCGTTCGGGGGGCCGGTCCGGACCGGCCCCCCGGGTGTCGGGTCCCGGTGTCAGGCCCTCCTGCGGACCGCCAAGCGGTAGATCAGCAGGAGGATCAGGGAGCCGATCACGGCCCACACGAAGCTCACCACGTTGAACCCGGTGACCCCGCCGCCGCCGAACACGGAGCTGCCGAGCCAGCCGCCGAGCAGACCGCCCACCACGCCGATGACGATCGTCACGATGATCCCGCCGGGATCCTTGCCGGGCATGAGGAACTTCGCGATCGCACCGGCGATGAGCCCGAACACGATCCAGCTGAGGATGCCCACTGCGCTGCCCTCCGTTCCGTGCGCACGGGTCGTTCTCCTTCGTGCGGCTGGGTACCCGTTCCGGGGCCCGCCATGCGCGCGGCGCTCGTGGCCGGGATCACGCGCGGGGCGGCCGGGTCCGCCGACGGCCGGGCGCCGCGATTCCAGTGCGGGGCAAGGGAGGAACGGGCTGTTCGCGCCGTGGTCGGCGGGCCGGTCGGATCGTCTACAGTGGCGATGCCCGGACGCGGCCGAGGCCGTGCCGGGCGAGTGCGCTCGACGTGGCCGGTACGCGATGAGGTCCGGACGCTGTGTCGGTCCGGATGCCGAGGGGAGGAGTGGCCAGTGTCGGAATCCGGAGGGGCCCGGTCGCTGGTGTTCGAGACGCGGGTGAGCGCGGTGGCCGAGATGATCCCGCCGCTGCGCAACGTCGCGGCCGATCTGGCGATGCGCAAGGACTTCGACCTCGACGGCATCGAGGACATCCGGATGGCCGTCGGCGAGGCCTGCGCCCTGCTCGTCCCGGTGTCCGCCGACGGCTACGTGAGCTGCGCGTTCAGCATCGCCGACAGCAGCCTGGCGGCGACCGTCTCGGCCCGCTCGGCGGCCGAACCCTGGGCGGGCGAGGACGATTCGCTGAGCTGGCAGCTCCTGACCGTGCTGGCCAGTTCCGCGCAGCGCACCGTGGTCGCCGAAGGCGACGGCCATCGCGCGCGGCTCGAGCTGGTCCTCGACCGTGCGCAGGGCCAGGGGTGACGGTGCCCACCGACGGCCAGGACACCCTCGACCTGTTCCGCGAGCTCGCCGCCGCCGAGGACGAGGCGCGCAAGGAGCGGATCCGCGACCGGCTCGCCCGGGAGCACCTGGACCTGGCGGGGCGGCTGGCGTGGAAGTTCAGCAACTCCGGCGAGGCCCACGAAGACCTCGTGCAGGTCGCGCTGCTCGGCCTGACCAACGCGATCAACCGGTTCGACCCGGAGCAGGGCAACGACTTCCTGTCCTTCGCGATCCCCACGATCACCGGTGAGCTGCGCCGCTACCTGCGCGACCGGACCTGGTCGGTGCGGGTTCCCCGGCGGCTCAAGGAACTCCACACCTCGATCAGCGCGGCGCGCTCCGAGCTGACCGCGAAGCTGTCCCGGGCGCCCCGGCCCAGCGAGATCGCCGAACACCTCGGGATCGGGGTGGAGGAGGTCTACGAGGGCCTGGCCGCCGGGCAGAGCCGCTACGGCACCTCGCTGGACGGGATGCTGGAAGGCGACCCGCACGACCGCTTCGGCGCCGCCGACGACAACCTCGCGCAGGCCGAGCTGCGCGAGCTGCTGCGGCCGGTGCTCGACACGCTCGGCGAGCGGGAGCGCAAGATCATCCTGCTGCGCTTCGTGATCGGGATGAGCCAGACCGACATCGCGCGCCGCGTGGGCGTCTCCCAGATGCAGGTCTCGCGCCTGCTGACCAGGACGCTGAACGAGCTGCGCGGCAAGCTGGGCGACGACACCCCGCTGGACCTCTGACCCGCCGGACGCGCAGCGGCTCGTGCGGTGCCGGTCCGATCAGGCGAGTTCCTCGTCGGGCGGGCCGAGTTCGGTCGCCGCCAGGTGGAAGGCGTTCAACCCGTCGAGCAGCGCGGTGCGCGAACGCGCCCCCATCGTCGGCAGCACCTCTTCGAGGTCCGCCCGCCGATCGCGGTGGAACCGGCGCAGCAACCGCCTGCCGTCCTGGGTCAGCCGCAGCACCACTTCGCGCCGATCGCCCGGACTCGTGCCGCGCTCCGGCACACCGGCCGCCTCGAACCGATCGCAGCGGCGGCTGGCCACCGACGGCGTCGAACCGAGCTCGTCGGCCAGGCTGACCAGGTTGATCGTCCGATGCCGGTCCACGACGATCAGCGCCCGCAGCTGCGCCGCCGAGATCGTCGGCTTCAACCGCTCGGAACTGCGGCCCCAGACGACGACGAGCGCCCTGGCCGCGGCTTCGACCTCGGCCGGGAGCTCCGGAGGCAGTCGGTCAGCGTGGCGGGCCAGGGCGGAACTCCATCCTGGTCGCACCGGTTTCGGCACCGACGGGCGAGTGTCCGCAAGGGACGCACCGGGATTCATCGTCTCACGTCAGCACCAGGATGCGCGGGTGTCCGCTCGGACGGGGGCGGTCGGACTCGCGCTCAAGCCCGGACCGGATCGTCGCGGCGTTCGCGGAAGTGCTGCGGCGGCCTGCCGCGGTCCGCCCCCGGAACCGGTGCTCGACCGCGCGGCCACCGCGGGCGGAAACCGGCGAACATCGGGCACGTGCGGATCACGGACTGATCACGTCGTGCTAGGGTCCGGTCTCCAGTCTGGGTGGCTCCGGCGGAGCGGCCTCGGGGGCAGTGGTACCAAGTTCGGTCCGGGAATGAGGGTGCGGAGCACGGCCGCGCCGGGACGTCGGTCCCGCGGGACGCCGGTGTCACCGCGGCGGACGGGGAGCTCCCGTCGACCGCGCGGACGCGCCGCTCGTCGAACCGAACTGGGGCGGTCATCGCCCTTACCCGGTCGAGGCGACAGTTGCGGAGCGTTGTGGCGAGCAGTTCAGAAGAAGACGGCCGGACCCTCCGGTCCCGGCTCTCCCGCGTCGTCGTGGTGCCGTGCGTCGTCCTGCTCCTGCTGTGGGCGGTGTTCGCGGCGGTCCTGCTGCACGGGGCGCAGCAGCGGTGGAGCGCCGCAGGCGCCCTGGAAGCGACCACCGCCCCGCTGGTCAACAGCCTCGTCGCGGTGCACGCCGAGCGCAGGCTCGTGGTCGCGGGCGCCGATCCCGAGGCGCTGGCGTCGCAGCGCACCCTCACCGACCGGGCCGCGCGGGACATGCGCGACGCGCTGCGCGAGCACTCCCGGTCCGCCCCCGTCGCGGCGCGGGCCGCGGAACTGGACCGGGCCCTGGCCGGGCTGCCCGCGGCTCGCGCGCTCGTCGACTCCGGGCAGGCCCCGCCCGAGTCGCTGGCCGCGCACTGCGACAGCACCCTCGCCGCCGCGATCGACCTGCTCGCCGCCCAGGCCCGGACTTCGCCGGTCCCGCACGCCGCGCTGGTCGCCAGCGAGGTGTTCGGCGCCGCGGACCGGATGTCGCGCGCCGCGGCGCTGGCGAGCACCGCGCTGGCCGAGGGCGGGTTCACCCCGGCGGCGCACCGGGAGTTCGCCGGGCTCGTCGGTGCCTACCACGCCGCGCTGGACTCCAACGCCGGGCGCGCGGCGCCCGCGGCGGCGGAACTGCACCGACGGCTGGTGGCGGGACCCGCGTGGCGCTGGTGGGTCCCGGCGGAGGACGCGCTGGTCGGCTTCGCGCCGGGAGTTCCGGCCCCCGCCGTCGATCCGGTGCGGTGGCGCGCGCTCGGTGCGGAGGTGGCCGCGGACCTCGTCGCGGTCGCGGTGGAGCAGGCGCACGCCGCCACCGGGCTCGCGGTGGCCGACGCCGCCGGGCGGTGGTGGCGGGCCCTCGGCATCAGCGTCGCCGCGCTGCTGGCGGTTGTGGCCGGGATCGGGCTGGCCGTGCGCGGGGCCCGCCGCTTCGTCGACCGCGCGCTCGTCGACCGCCTGACCGCGCTCCGCGACGGTGCCCGGGAGCTGGCGGGGCAGCGGTTGCCGGACGTGGTGGCCAAGCTGGAGCACGGCGAGCGGGTCGACGTCGACGCCGAGCGCGGGCGGTTGGCGCACGGCCCGGACGAGATCGGGCAGATCGCCCAGGCCGTCGACTCCGCCCACCACGCGGCGGTGACGGCGCTGGTGCGGGAGAACCAGGCCAAGGACGGGCTCAACCGGGTCTTCCTCGGCATCGCGCACCGCAACCAGGGGCTCGTGCACCGCCAGCTCAAGGTGCTCGACCGGATGGAGCGGCACGAGGAGCAGCCGGAGCGGCTCGACGAGCTGTTCCAGCTCGACCACCTCATCACCCGCTCGCGCCGCAGCGCGGAGAACCTCATCATCCTGGCCGGGCAACGCCCCGGGCGGCGGTGGCGCAAACCGGTGCGCTTGGTCGACGTGCTTCGGGCGGCCGTCGCCGAGACCGAGCACTACTTCCGCATCCGGGTCAACCGGGCTCCCGAGGTGGCGTTGGCGGGCACCGCCGTCGGCGACGTGATCCACCTGCTCGCCGAGCTCATGGACAACGCGACCGCGTTCTCCTCGCCGCGCTCGTCGGTGCACGTGCGCTGCGGCTCGACCCCGCGCGGGCTGCTCGTGCAGGTGCACGACGAGGGTCCGGGGCTGGGGCAGGCCGACCGGGAGGCGGCCAACGCGCTGCTCGCCGATCCGCCCGGGTTCGCCGAGATCACCCAGCGGGGTGAAACCCGGCTCGGCCTGTTCGTGGTGGCGACGCTCGCCGCGCGCCACCGGATCGGCGTCGACCTGCGCCCGGGGGAGCGGACGGGCACCACGGCGTTCGTGCTGCTGCCCAAGGACCTGGTGGCCGCGGAACCGTTCGCCGACCAGGACGGGGCTCCGTCCGGGGGTTCACCAGGCGATGTCGCGGTGGCGGTGCGGTCGGCGGAGCCGGAGGCGCGGTCGCGGCCGCGGTCGGTGCCGAGCGGGCACGGGCTGCCCGCGCTGCCGCGCCGCCGGCGGCAGCACAGCCTGGTGCCCGAACTGCGGGAGGCGCCCGCCGAACCGGTGGTCGAACTTACCGAGCGAAATGCATACTCCGCGGAGCGGACCCGTGGAAACATGGCCGCGTTCCAACGGGGTACCCGCCAGGCCCGCCACACCTCCGGCGGGCGACGGAGCGGTCGTCGATGAGGGGAAGAGCGCAGTGGGGAAGAACGAGGCCACCGGAGCCGGCGAGTCGTTGGGCTGGCTGCTGGATGACCTGATCGGACGCGTCGTGGGAACGCAGCACGCCGTCGTGCTCTCGGCGGACGGGTTGCTGACGGCCAAGTCCGCCGGATTGTCCACTGAGGACTCAGAACACCTGTCCGCGATGGCTTCGGCGTTCCAGAGCCTGGCGCGGGAGACCGGACGGCACTTCGAGGGCGGTGACGTCCGGCAGACCGTGGTGGAGATGGAGCACACGTTCCTGTTCGTCACCGCGGCCGGTTCGGGTGCGTGCCTGGCGGTGCTGAGCACCGCGGACTCCGATATGGGCATGATCGCCTACGAGATGAACCTGCTGGTCGTGCGGGTCGGTGAGCACCTGAGCTCGGCGCCCCGGGAGACCACGGGAACCGGATCGCCGGGCCGCTGAAGGCGCCGGGATGCCGTGGGTCAGCGGCGAGTTCTGGGTCGACGAGGCGGCGGGTCCGCTGGTCCGCCCTTACGCGTGGACGCGGGGGCGGACCCGTCCGGGTCGTCCCGAATTGCACCTGGTCACCCAATTGGTCGCAGCGCGGCGGGAATGCGAACGCGTCGGGCTGTCCGCGGAGCACTGGGAGATCATGGAGCTGTGCAGGCAACCGTTGTCGGTCGCGGAGGTCGCCGCCTACCTGGACATCCCGCTCGTGGTGGTCAAGGTCCTGGTCAGCGATCTCCTCGAACGCGGGATCGTGGTCGCCGGCGCGGTTCCCCAAGTGACCGGAATGTTCGATCGGAAACTACTGCAGGCGGTGCTGGATGGTGTTCGCAAGCTCTGATCAGATGGCCGACGACGTCGCACCGAAGGCGCTGAAGATCGTCGTCGCCGGTGGCTTCGGCGTGGGCAAGACGACGTTGGTCGGGTCGGTGAGCGAGATCGCGCCGCTGCGCACCGAGGCGATGCTCACCGATGCCGGTACGGGCGTGGACGATCTGTCGGGCATCGAGCAGAAGAAGGGCACCACTGTCGCGCTGGACTTCGGGCGCATCACGATCACCCCGCAGATCGTGCTGTACCTGTTCGGCACCCCGGGTCAGGACCGCTTCTGGTTCATGTGGAACGAGCTCGCGCAGGGCGCGATCGGCGCGGTCGTGCTGGTGGACACCCGTCGGGTCGAGGCGAGCTTTCCGGCCGTGGACTTCTTCGAGCGCCGGGCGATGCCGTTCGTCGTGCTGCTCAACCGCTTCGACGGCGCCCCGCCGCACGGCGTCGAGGAGGTGCGCCAAGCGCTCGACCTCGACGCGTCGGTGCCGATCGTCGAGGGCGACGCCCGGCAGCGCGAATCGTCCAAGGCAACCCTGATCGCGCTGGTCAAGCATTCGCTGCAACGGCTCGACGGGGAGATGGTCTCGGCCTGAACCGCCGCCGCGAGGCAGCGCCCGGGCGGGTCCGGCTCGACCCACCCGGGCGCTGCTCCTCGACTCCGGCGAATCCGGGGTGGGCGAATCCGCACCGCCGAGTGCTGCCACCAGCCGCCCGGGTCCGCCGCCGCGGGCAGTCCTCACCGCACGGCGCTGTCCGGGGAAGGCGCTGGTGCGGCGTCCCGGCGCAGCGGCACCACGCGCCACCAGGTCGAGCAACGCCACGCCCATTCCAGCGGGCCGTAGCGGAACCGGGACAACCACAGTCGGCTCCACACCAGTTGCAGCACGATGATCCCGCAGGCGAGCAGCAGCATCCGGACCCAGTGCCCGGAGTGCGCCACGCCGGTGAGGTGTCCGAGCGGGATGAACAGCAGCGTCGCGGTGAGGTAGTTGGTCAGCGCCATCCGGCCGAACGGTGCCAGCACGGCCGACAGCGCGGGGCCCACGCGGGTCCGCAGCAGCAACAGCAGACCGGTCGAGTAGGTGGTCGCCAGGCACAGCCCGGCGATGGCGGAGGAGGCGCTGAACCCGGCCATCAGCGGTTCCTGCTCCTGCCACAGCAGTGCGGCGACGGAGGCGGCGGTGGCCAGCGCGAACAGGACCGCGATCGCTCGGCCGTGCCGGTGCAGCGCCCAGGGCACCCCGGACTGGCCGAGCGCGAAGCCGAGCAGCAGCATCCCGGGCAGCAGCGCGATCCCGCCGGAGGCCAGCACCATCGCCACGACCAGGAGCACCGCACTGGCCACCAGGTTCAGCCACCACGGCAGGTAGCTCAGCGGCAGCAGGACGACGATGCCCACCATCGCGTAGGGGAGCAGGGCTTCCCCGGGTTGCAGGACCTGGTGCAGCCAGCCGAGGACGGCGAGCACGAGCAGGCGGCGCAGCAGCAGAACTCGCGGACGGCGCGCCTTCGGACGGGCGCGGTCGAGGAAGATCGCGAAACCGATGCCGAACAGCACCGAGAAGATCGGGAAGAACCGCTGCTGCACGAACAGGTCGAGGAAGTGGCGGATCGACCACGGTTCCCCGGCCACCGCGGTCATGCTCAGGACGGGCGGGATGTTGACGAAGAGGATCCCGGCGAGCGCCAGCCCCCGGAGCGCGTCCAGCGCCCCGACCCGGTCGCCGCCCGCGTTCCGGCCCGCGGCGGCCGCGCCGGACCGGTCGTCTCCTCCCGGCGGATCGGACACCCGGGGCCACCGCTCACCGGGGCCACCGGGATGGCCTCCGGGGCGGTCGGTGCCGCCGGGATGGTCGGGCGTGCCCGCCTCGTGCAGCCGCGTCATTCCGGGCGGTGCCGGGAGTCTGACGGTGCGCGCGGCGTCCTCTGCTGCCATTGCTGCTCTCCAGGGCTCGGATCGGTGCGGAGGGTTCCCTCCGTCACATCCGATCTTTCGCCCTCGGCCGCACCAGCACCTCGGCCCGGAAGCCGGTGCACCTCAGCCGGAAGGCCGACTCCGGACCGAAAAGACGAGCCGATCGGCCGACCCCGGCACCACCGCAGCCGAGAAGGAGCGCGGGCCGCTGACTCCACGCGGTCGGGACATGACGAAGGGGCCTGGCCGAAACCTCCTCGTGGAGGTTCTGACCAGGCCCTCTACCCGGTGGGCGATACTGGGATCGAACCAGTGACCTCTTCGGTGTGAACGAAGCGCTCTCCCGCTGAGCTAATCGCCCGGGTCCGCCGCCGTTCCCGGCGACGAAGAGAACATTACACGATCGTTCTCAGGGTCCGAACAGGGGGGAGGCCAGCCAGTGCCAGTGCAGGCCGAACCAGCCGCCGACCATGTTGAACAGGCCCAGCATCCACATGGTCACGAGCACGATGAGGCCGGTGCAGCCCATCACCCCGAGCTTGGTGGCGAGGTGCTGGCGGCCCAGCCACCGGACCCAGCGGTGGTAGTGGCGCTTGGCGAAGGTGTTGCAGCGGTGCGCCCAGTGGAACTCGGTGGCGAGGATGCCGAGCCCGGCGAACACGATCAGCCAGCCGGGGCCCGGGTACGGCACCATCACCAGGCCGGCGATCAGCACGATGGCGCCCAGGGTGCCGAGTCCGACCCGGTAGGTCAGGTTCAGCGCGGGTCGGGTCCGCACCCGTTCCCGCCGGGCGTGCATCCAGGTGCGCGCGGCGTGCAGCCGTGCACGCCTCGGTCGCTGTTCGTCGATGGTCGGCTCCGTTCCGGCGCGGCTGGGGTCCGACTCGGCTGTGCTGCTCAGGGCTTCCACCTGTCCGGCTCGTCGACGGGACATCGTTCTGGTCGCTCAACGAACGGCGGTGCGGGTTTGCTCCGCCGTTCGCGTCCGCTGTGGGCAACGATACGGCCCATCGTCGTCGCCGACGTCCCGTCGTCGAGGGCCCGCTGCGATGTCTTGGCTGGTTGTCAACCGGGCGGACGGGTGCGGTTCACCGCGCGCCGGACCGGTTTGTGACATGAATCATGACGTTGTCTCGGGTTTTTCCTCGGAGTTGTCCGGATGATGTTCTCCGATCCAGGTCACCGAGGCTCGTGCCGCTCGCGCGCGTGAGCGCGGGCGTGGCAGTCGGTCACGGAGGGGCGATGGCTGCTTAACCCTTTCCGGGGAACGAGGGTGGTGAGCATCTCATCGGTGCGCACCTGGCGGAAGCCCGGAGCGCCGCCGATCCCTTATTCTGAATCGGACGCTCGGCGTTGCCGACGAAGCGTGTATCCGGTGGTCAGCCGGGCGCGGAGGGGGTGTTCGCCGAAGTGGAGCGGCCGATCTCCAGTCGGTCGCGCGCACAGTTCGCTTGATTACGGAAAGTGTCCACGTTCGTCACCGAACGGGCAGGGCCGCGCGAGCCAAGCGCCGGCCGACCGTACCGGGGCGCCGGGACGACGTCGTGATCGTCGGCGGACGGCCCGGCCCCGGTGCGATCGCCGGAAGCGGGCTGCTGAACACGCAGTGCGTCCGCCCGGTCGCCCAACGAATTCGGTCCTGCCCTGTACGGGTGATGTATCGGAGAGTTGCGAGCGTGCCGGCCCGCGAAGGCGTCACAACTGTGTTGCTCGGTCCGATAGCCAGGCCGGGAGGGAGTTGAAAGGGGAGGACAATGCGCAACGATCACGTGACACTCCGTTCGACCGCGGTGTTCGATCTGCTGGCGCCGCAGGCGCCCGCCGTGCCGGTCCAGGTCGAGCTGCGCTACGACACCACGGACCCCTACGCGGTGGTCGCCGCGTTCCGCACCGGTCGCGCCGGTTGGGTCGAGTGGGTGTTCGCCCGCGACCTGCTCGCCGACGGCCTGATCGCGTACGCGGGCGAAGGCGACGTCACCATCCGCCCGGCCGCCGACGACCCGGAGGTCGTGGCCGTCGAGCTCAGCTCGCCGTCCGGGCACGCCGTCTTCGAGGCCTCCGCGCAGGAGCTGGCCGACTTCCTCGACCGCACCTACGACGTGGTGGTCCCCGGCAACGAGAACCTGTGGGTCGACGTGGACGAGGCGCTGACCCGGCTGCTGCCGCACGACCTGGGCTGACCAGGTCGTACGCGGCTCGACGCGTCGTCGCCGACCCCCCGGTGAGATCGGGTTCGGCGGCGTGGTCTAAAGTTCATCGTGCAACGCGGCGGCGAACCCGGGAGCTGCTCCCGGCGGATCGGCGCCGACGTGCAGGCGGATGTAGCGCAGCTGGTAGCGCATCACCTTGCCAAGGTGAGGGTCGCGGGTTCGAATCCCGTCATCCGCTCTGGAACTCTGGAGCCCGTGCCCTGGTGCGGGAGCGGAGCACGGCGGAGTGGCCGAGTGGCTTAGGCAAGGGCCTGCAAAGCCCTGTACGCGGGTTCGATTCCCGCCTCCGCCTCGCGCGATTAGCTCAGTGGGAGAGCGCTACCTTGACACGGTAGAGGTCACTGGTTCAATCCCAGTATCGCGCACCACTCAATCGCAGGTCAGAGCCCCTGTCGGTGATCCTCACCGGCGGGGGCTTCGTCGTTTCCGGTCGAGCTGGGCCGCCGCGCTCCCGGTCCCTCCCGTTCCGATCCGATGGGCGGTGTCGGTGCGCCGGGCGGGAGCTTGCACCGAGGCCGACCTGCGGGGCAGCGGTGAGCTCGCCGACCGCATCGAGCAGGCGCGGGACCGGTGGCCGACCTTCCGCGCCCTCACCACCGATGCGCACCGCCTGGTCGATGACCTCGCCGGCGCACGGGGCGAGCTGGCGCAGCTCGTCTGCGGGAAGCCCCCGCGTCGGGGGTGCTCGTGCAGGGTAGTCCCAGGTATGGCCAAGAGCAGGAAGGACTACCGCGACGAGTACACCGACCCCGAGTTGCGGGAGCGGCTGAAGGAGGAGGTCAAGGCATCGGACCGGGGCGCCGCGCCGGGGAAGTGGTCGGCCCGCAAGAGCCAGCTGTTGACCCAGGCCTACGAGCGGCACGGTGGTGGTTACCGGAACCCGGGGCGGAAGACGTCGTCGCAGCGCAGCCTCGAACGGTGGACCGAGCAGGAGTGGCAGACGGCGTCGGGTTCCGTGCAGGCCCGGCACGGTGATCGGACGGAGCGGTACCTGCCGAAGCAGGCGTGGGAGGAGCTCACCGAAGGCCAACGGCGGGAGACCGAGCAGAAGAAGCGCGACACGTCCCGGCGGGGGCGGCAGTACGCCTCGAACCCGCCGGCGGCCAAGAGCGCGCGCCGGATGGCCGAGCTCGACGAGCTGCCCGCGCAGGAAGCCGTGAAGCGGGCGCGCACCTTCGCGCCCGAGGAGGCCGAGCGGGCCCTTCGCCACGAACGTGAGCACAAGGCCCGCAAGACGGTCCTCGGTCAACTGTCCAAGCGCATCCACCGCGATCGGTAGCGGCGGACGGTGAAATCCCGGTGAGGGCCGCGAAGTTCGCGTGGTCGACGCGACGACGGAGGAGGGATCGTGAGCGAGGAAGCGGAAGACATCATCAGCGATTTCCAGCGGTCGGTGAACATGACGCCGACGGAACTCGAGCGGTGGCTGAGCACGCCTGAATCCAAGAACTCCGGCCAGTCCGACGGCGGTGGCGAGTCGAAGGGGCACGAGTCCGGTCGTCGTATCGTCGCCCTGCTGCGGACCAACCGCGCCGACTACACCGACGACGACGTGGCGCACATGAAGAAGGTGCGCGGTTACCTCAACCGGCATCTCGCCCAACGCCCGTCCGGCGACCTGCGCGACACGACGTGGCGGTACTCGCTGATGAACTGGGGCCATGATCCGCTGAAGTGACGGCGCCCCGCCGGTGATCACGCCCCGGTCGGCGAGCGGTTGTCGACTTGCACGGCCTCCGCGTGGTTCTACCGTGGACAGCAGCGAGGTTGGCCGGGGGACGTGCGAAGTTCTTGGTACGTCCCGTGCTCGGCGGTCACCCGACCCGACCGGAGGGACGAACCATGCTGGCCTGCACGATGTCGGCGAAGGCGGCCCGGGCCGATCGGTGGGGCGTCTCTCAGCGGTGAGCCCGCTCCCACGCGTCGGGCGGCAAGGCCGTCCACGCCACCGCCGCGAGGCGGGGACCGCATCGGTTCTCCGCGAGCTCCCCGATCCGCCGGATCTCGCCGCCCCACGCGTGCGGGCCCGGCTGAAGGGCTGGTCCACGTGCATCGAGCGTCCGTCGAAGTGGTGGAAGCAGCAGCGGTGCCTCCTGCGAGCGCGTCCGCGGCCGGTGACCGCTCGGAGCGCGTGGACATCGACCGCTGGTGCACGACATCGTGCGGTGGCGGCGGTTGATCGCGGCCACGCCCGCGCGGCTCCGGATCGAGCAGCTCATCGCCGACCGGGTGGCGGAAGCGCTGCGGCCCGTCGCCGCCGCCCCGGTCGACGACTTCGTCGAGGGCGCGTTGTCGGACCTGGCCCTGCGGTGCACCGGTCGCGACAGGTGAGGAGGCGGGTGCCATGCGGATGGTGAGCGGCCGTGCGGATCACGTCGTGGTGGTCGGCGCCGGGCTGTCCGGCTTGTCCGCGGCCCTGCACCTGGCCGGGCGGGGGCGCCGGGTGACGGTGCTGGAGAAGGAGCCGGTCCCCGGTGGCCGGGCCGGCCGCCTCGACATCGGGGGGTACCGCCTCGACACCGGGCCGAGCGTGCTGACGATGCCCGACATCCTCGAGCAGACCTTCGAGGCCGCGGGTGAGCGGATGTCCTCGCACCTCCGGCTGCGCCCGGTGGACCCCGCCTACGAAGCCCGCTTCGCCGACGGCAGCGGCATCGCGGTGCACAGCGACGGCGAGGCGATGGCGCGCGAGATCGAGGCGTTCTCGGGTGCTGCCGACGCGGCCGGTTACCGCCGACTGCGGTCCTGGCTCACCGAGCTCTACCGGATCGAGTTCGACCGCTTCATCGCGGCGAACCTGGACTCCCCGCTGTCGTTGGTGACCCCGGACCTGGCCCGGCTCGTGGCGATGGGAGCGTTCGGCCGCCTCGACCGGGCCATCGGCCGATTCCTCACCGATCCGCGGTTGCGCCGCCTGTTCAGCTTCCAAGCCCTCTACGCGGGGATGTCCCCGCAGCGCGCGCTCGCCGCGTACGCGGTGATCTCCTACATGGACACCGTCGCAGGGGTGTGGTTCCCCGCGGCGGGATGCGCGCGGTGCCCGATGGTCTCGCCCGCGCGGCGGAGCACGCGGGCGTGCAGATCCGCTACGGCACCGAGGTGAGCTCCCTGGTGCGCCGCGGTTCGCGGGTCAGCGCGGTGCGGACCTCGGACGGCGCGGTGACGGGGTGCGATGCCGTGGTGCTCACGGCCGAGCCGACCGCGGCGTGGCGGTTGCTCGGGCGGCGGCCGCGGCGGATCGTGCCGCTGCGGGCGTCACCGTCGGCGGTGGTGGTCCACCTCGGCGTTCGCGCGCAACCGGCGTCGACGTCGCACCACACCATCCTGTTCGGCGAGCGGTGGGCCTCGATGTTCCGCGACCTCATCGCGGAGGGGCGGTTGATGCGGGACCCGTCCGTCCTGGTCACCAGGCCGACCGCCGGCGACCCGGCGCTGGCCCCGGCGGGACGCGACCTGCTCTCCGTGCTCGCCCCCGTGCCGAACCTGCACCGCGGGTCCGTCGAGTGGCGGCGGCGTGCCGGGAGTTACGCCGAGGAGCTGGTCGAGCTCGTCGAAGACCGGCTGCTGCCCGGGATGGGGGCCGGCGTCGACCTCACCCACGTCGTGACGCCGGAGGACTGGGCCGCGCAGGGGATGGTGGCGGGCACGCCGTTCTCGTGGTCGCACACGGCCGCGCAGACCGGCCCGTTCCGGCCCGGGAACTTCCCCCGCAGCACCGACAACGTGGTGCTCGCGGGTTCGTCGACCGTCCCCGGGGTGGGCGTGCCGACGGCCCTGCTGTCCGGTCGGCTCGCCGCGGACCGGATCACCGGGGCGCGGCGGTCGGCCTCGCCGGTGCGCGCGACGGCGGTGGCCGCGGGGGAGCGCCCGTGAGCGCGGCGGAGCTCGACGCCGCCGGAGTCACCGATCCCGGGCTGCGGCGGGCGTACCAGCGGTGCCGCGGCCTCAACGCCCGCCACGGGCGGACCTACTTCCTGGCCACCCGCCTGCTCCCCGCCTCGCGCCGTCCCGCGGTGCACGCGCTGTACGGATTCGCCCGGTGGGCCGACGACATCGTCGACGAGCCCCGGGCCGGGCACCAGGACCGCACGCTGGACGAGCTGCGGGACGACCTGTTCACCGGCCTCGATCGCGGGCACAGCGCTGACCCGGTGCTCGCGGCGGTGGTCGACACCGCGCGCCGCTACGGGCTCCGGCGCGAGCTGTTCGAGGACTTCCTGCACTCGATGGGCATGGACCTCACGGTGACCGACTACCCGGACCGGGCCGCGCTGGACCGGTACGTGCGCGGCTCGGCGGAAGTGATCGGACTCCTGGTGCTGCCGGTGTTGGGCACCGCGGTGCCGAGGCCGGAAGCAGCGCCGTTCGCCGCCGCGCTGGGCAAGGCGTTCCAGCTGACGAACTTCCTGCGCGACGTCGCGGAGGACCTGGACCGCGGCCGCGTGTACCTGCCCGCGGACGAGCTGGCCGCGCACGGGGTGGACCGCGACCTGCTCCTCTGGTGCCGCCGCCACCGGCGCACCGAGCCGCGGGTGCGCCGGGCGCTGGCCGAGCAACATGCCAGGACCCGGGACATCTACCGGTTCGCCGGAGCGGGCATCGCGATGCTGGACCCGGTGTCGCGGCCCTGCGTCGAGACGGCGCGCACCTTGTACGCGCTCATCCTCGACCGCATCGAGGAAGCCGACTTCGCGGTGTTCGCGAACCGGGCGGTGGTGGGCAAGTGGCGTCGCATCCGGGTCGGCGGTGGGGGACTGGTCCGGGCGGTGCGGGCGCGGCGGGCCGGGCCGTCGTGCCCGGTCGGGGCGGAGGGGGAGGTCACGTGAGCGGAACACGGGTCCGGAACGCGCCGGGGGGTGGGCGGGCATGACCCTCGACCAGGCTCGCTACCTGCTCATCCTCGCCGCGTGCGTGGCGGTCACCGCGCCGCTGGAGTTCTTCGGCGGGAAGGTCTACCGGCGACCGGTGCGGCTGGCCAAGAGCCTGCTGCCCGTCTTCGCGGTGTTCCTGGCCTGGGACGCGGTCGCCACCGCGGGCGGGGTGTGGACGTTCAACCCGCTGTACCTCTCCGGGGTGCGGGTGGTCTTCGGCCTGCCCCTGGAGGAGGTGCTCTTCTTCGTGGTCGTGCCGATCTGCGGTCTGCTGACCTACGGCTGCGTCGAGGCGCTGCTCGCCCGCGCGCGGCGCCCGCGGCGGTCCCGGCACGAAGAGGACGTGCGGCCGTGATCGGCATCGGCTACACCCTGCCCGCGGTGCTGTCGGTCGTCCTGGTGTGCGCGTGGGAGAAGGCGCTGCTCCGGACCGGGCTGTTCGCGAAGCCGGGTTACTGGATCACGGTGGCGATCGTGCTGGGTTTCCAGGTCCCGGTCGACGGGTGGCTGACCAGGCTCAGCGCTCCGGTCGTGCGCTACGACCCGGACCACATCAGCGGCCTGCGGTTCCCGTGGGACATCCCCGTCGAGGACTTCCTGTACGGGTTCGCCCTGGTGACGTCCGTGCTGCTGCTGTGGGAGCACTGGCGCGCCCGGGAGGAGCGGCACGAGTGGGGAGGGGACGTCGGATGAACACCGCCAGGGTCGGGCTGCGCGGGGACGCGGTGCCCGCGGCCTTCGGCAGCGCGGCGGCGGCCTACGACGCGCTCGTGGCGCTCAACCCGGGCTACCACCGGCACCTCCGCGAGTCGGCCCGCCGCATGCGGCTGCCGGACGCGGGGGCCGGCCTGCGCCTGCTCGACGCCGGGTGCGGGACGGGGGCCTCGACCGCGGCCCTGCTGGCCGTGGCGCCGAGCGCGGAGATCGTGGCCGTCGACGCTTCGGCGGACATGCTGTACCGGGCGCGGCGGAAGAGCTGGCCGCCGACGGTGCGGTTCGTGCACGCGCCGATCGAGGAGCTGCCCGGGGCGGCGGTGCGCGGCCCCTTCGACGGGATCTTCGCCGCGTACCTGATCCGCAACCTGGCCGACCCGGACGCGCGGCTGCGCGCCTTCCGCGCGCTGCTGGAACCGGGCGGCACCCTGGCCGTGCACGAGTACTCCGTGCGCGACTCGCCGCCCGCGCTGGCCGTGTGGCAGGCCGTGTGCTGGGGCGTCATCATCCCCGCCGGGTTCGTCACCACCGGGGACAGCACGCTGTTCCAGCACCTCCGGCGCAGCGTCGCGGCCTTCGACGGGGTGGCCCGCTTCCGCCGCAGGCTGGCGGAAGCGGGTTTCGCGGAGGTCCGCGAGGCGACCATGACGGGCTGGCAGCGGCGGATCGTGCACACCTTCGTCGCGCGCAGCCCGGCGGATCCGGGGCGGGACCGCGATGGGCGCTGAAGTCGGTACCGATCCCAGGATGGTCGAGCACCCGGCCCCGCCCGCCCGCGCGGGGGCCGGTCCGGACACCCGGCCGCGGGTGGTCGTCGTCGGTGGCGGCATCGCCGGCCTCTGCGCCGCGACGGGACTCGCCGAACGCGGTGTGGACGTCGAGCTCGTCGAGCGGCGGGCGCACCTCGGCGGACGGGTGGGCGGATGGACCGAGCAGATCGGTGACGGCAGCTCGGTGGCCATGAGCCGCGGCTTCCACGCGTTCTTCCGGCAGTACTACAACCTGCGCGGCCTGCTGCGGCGCACCGACCCGGAACTGCGACGCCTGACGGCGGTGGACGACTACCCGCTCGTCGACGCGCGGGGGAATCGCGACACCTTCCGCGGGCTGCCGCGCACGCCTCCGTGGAACGCCCTGGTCTTCGCGCTGCGAAGCCCGACCTTCCGGGCGCGGGACATCCTCCGGCTCGACCACCGCGCGGCGGCGCCGCTGGCCGACGTCGCGGTGCCGGACATCTACCACCGGCTGGACCACCTCGACGCCGAGACCTTCCTGCGGCGGATCAACTTCCCGGATTCCGCGCGCCACCTGGCCTTCGAGGTCTTCTCCCGCAGCTTCTTCGCGCCGCCCGCGCAGCTGTCCGCCGCGGAGCTCGCGATGATGTTCCACCTCTACTTCCTCGGCTCCAACGAAGGAATCCTCTTCGACGTCCCCGACGCCGGATTCGACCGGAGCCTCTGGTCGCCGCTGCAGAAGTACCTGACCGCCCGCGGCGTCGACTTCCGCTTCGGCACCTCGGTCGACCGCGTCGAACCGGTCGGCGCCCACCGGGCGCTGCGCGTCCACGACGACACCGGGAGCACCGTCGAAGCCGACGGGGTCGTCCTGGCCGCCGACGTCGCGGGGCTCCAGCGCATCGCCGCGGCGTCACCGGAGCTGGCCGGACCGCGGTGGTCCGACGCGGTGCGCGGCCTGCGCACCGCCCCGCCGTTCTTCGTGCACCGCCTCTGGCTCGACCGGCGGGTGGCACCGCACCGGCCCGCGTTCCTGGCCACGGGCGGGCTACAACCGCTGGACAACATCAGCGTGCTCGACCGCTACGACGGCGACGCCCGGGAATGGGCGGTGCACCGCGGCGGTTCGGTCGTCGAGCTGCACGCCTACGGCCTGCCCGCGGTGGACCGACCCGGGCGGGAGGCGCACACCGCGCGGTTGCGGCAGCAGCTGGTGCGGCGGCTGCACGAGCTGTACCCGGAGACCGCGCGGGCCGGGATCGTCGCCGAATCGGCCCTGCACCAGGACGATTGCCCGCTGTTCGGGCCCGGCGACTTCGCCGGGCGCCCGGGGGTGCGCACCCCGCACCCCGGTCTCGTGCTCGCCGGTGACGGGGTGCGGATCGACCTCCCGGTCGCCCTGATGGAACGTGCCGCCACCACCGGGTGGCACGCCGCAAACTGCCTGCTCGAACGCTGGGGCCTGCCGGGCCACGCGCTGCGCTCCGTGCCGACCCGCGGGCGGCTGGCGGCGCTGCGCTGGTTGGCCGCGCGCGGACGGGAGGAGGGGCCGTGAACGGATGGGACCTGCTGCACCGGCGATGGCCCCGGGGCTGGCCGCTGCAACCGGTCGTCGAAGGCGCCTGGGCGGAGCAGGAACCCACCTACCGCGGTGCCGCCCCGGCGATCATCGAGGCCGCCGTCGCACGCGCCGAGGCGAGGCCCTCGGGCAACTGGTACGTCTTCGGCGCCAGCAGGCAGATCACCGCCGACCGCCCGCACGGTTCCCGGGTGGCCGGGGTGGAGCTCGTCGCGTGGCGCGACTCGGCGGGGCGGCTGCGCGTCGGTCCCGGGGCGTGCCCGCACCTGGGCGCACCGCTGGACACCGCCAGGGTGGACTGCGACGCGCTCGTGTGCCGCTGGCACGGGCTCCGCGTAGGCCCGGCGGCCGGGCACGGCTGGACCCCGCTGCCGTGCCACGACGACGGGGTCCTGGTGTGGGTGCGGATGGACCGCGTCGGAGGCGAGGAACCGCGGGACGCCCCCGTCATCCCCGCGCGCCCGCCCGCGGCGGCGAGCGTGGACGCGGTCGCCTCGATGGTCGGGGTCTGCGAGCCGACGGACATCATCGCCAATCGCCTCGATCCGTGGCACGGGGCCTGGTTCCACCCCCATTCGTTCACCCGGCTGAAGGTGCTCAGCGCGCCGCGGCAGGGCGACGGGGACGACCGGTTCCTGGTGGAGGTGACGTTCCGCGTCGCCGGACGCCTCGGCGTTCCCGTGCACGCGGAGTTCACCTGCCCCGAACCGAGGACCGTCGTGATGCGCATCGTCGGCGGGGAAGGGGCGGGCAGCGTCGTCGAGACGCACGCGACACCGCTGGGGCGCGGCCACGACGGGCGGGACCGGTCCGCCGTCATCGAGGCCGTCATCGCCGGTTCCGACCGCCGCGGCTTCGCCGTCGCGCGGGGCGCCGCCGCGGTGCTCCGGCCGATCATGAAGCGCGCCGCGGCGCGGTTGTGGCGCGACGACCTGGCCTACGCGGAACGGCGCTACGCGCTGCGGACCTCGCCGTCACCGGAGTGCTGAGCACGCCGTCAGCGCGGGCGCCGGACCAGCCGCAGCGTGCCCGCGATCCCGAGCAGGGCGGCGACGACCATGCCCAGACCGAGCCAGATCCGCCCTCCGCCCGAGACCGCGGCGGCGCCGTAGGGCCGTTCCGCGGGCGGCACCGCGGCGACGTGGCCGTCCACGAGGCCCTGGATCCGCCGCTGCTCGGTGGTCGACAACCCGTCCTCCCCGAGTTCTTCGGCCAGGACTTCCACCTCGTCGTTCTGCGCGCCGGTGAAACCCGGCAGCCTGACGTGGCCACTGCCGAAAACCCCGCCCACCGCGCAGTCGAGCACCGCCCCGTCGTCGGTGTGGAGGTACAGCTCGTGGCCGTCGTCGCAGTCGGAGCCGGGGACGAAACCGACCACGTAGGCGCGGTCGGCGTGCCGCTGCTCGGCATATCCGACCAGCACGGACGTGATGCCCACCGCGAACAGCACCGCGCCGGTGAGGCACGCGAGACACCCCAGCAACAGCCGCATGCGCACCTCGGTCCCGTGGTGGCGGCCCCCCACCGCGGGAAGTAAAGCACGGGGGAGCCGGGTGACGTCCAGGATCTTTCCGGCACCGGTGCGGTCGAGCCGTGCGGGGCGTCAGGACGAGGACTGGTCCTGCTGGGCGGTGAGCGGGGTGGCGATGTCCTCCAGCGACCGGCCTTCGGCCTTGATGCCGAACGCGAGCTCGGCGATCCCGCCGAGCGCCATGATCGCAGCCCCGATGTAGAAGCCCAGGGCGACCAGCTCGGCGCTGCCGGATTCGATGAACCGGCCGAACAGCACGGGACCGGCGACGCCCCCGGCGGCGGTGCCCACGGCGTAGAAGAACGCGATCGCCAGGGCTCTGGTCTCCATCGGGAAGATCTCGCTGACGGTGAGGTAGGCGGCGCTGGCCCCGGTCGAGGCGAAGAAGAACGTCACGACCAGCATCAGCAGGAACGTCCACGAGGTCAGCCCGCCGCCGACGAACAGCAACCCGGTCGCGGTGAGCAGCGCGGCGGAGCCGAGGTAGCAGCCGGAGATCATCGTCTTGCGGCCGACCGTGTCGAACAACCACCCGAGGGTCAGCGGACCGGCGAGGCTGGCCAGCGCGTAGATCGCGAAGTAGTAGGGCACGGCCCCGGAGTCCACCGCGAAGAACTCGCTGAGCAGGGTGCCCAGGTCGAAGGTCACCGCGTTGTAGAGGAACGCCTGCCCGAGGAACAGCGCCAGGCACAGCAGGCTGCGCCGCGGGTAGGTCCGGAACGCGGTCCGGGCGATCTCGGCGATGCTGATGGAGCGGCGCTGGCGGACGGTGATGCTCTGCTCGGGCCGGGCGAGCTGCCGGCCGGTCTGCTCGGTGACGGCGCGTTCGATGCCCTCGACGGTGTTCTCGGCCTCGCGGTCGCGGCCGTGGATGAACAGCCACCGGGGGCTTTCCGGGACGTGCCTGCGCACCAGCAGCACCGCGAAGCCGAGCACGACCCCGATCAAAAACGCGATCCGCCAGCCGAGGTCCGCGGCGACCACCGCGGTGTTGAGCAGGACCACGGCCAGCAGCGCGCCCCCGGCCGCGCCGAGCCAGTAGCCGCCGTTGATGGCCAAGTCGACCCGGCCGCGGTACCGGGCGGGGATCAGCTCGTCGATCGCCGAGTTGATCGCGGCGTACTCGCCGCCGATCCCGACGCCGGTGAAGAACCGGCAGAGGTAGAAGAACCACGGCTCGAACGACGCCGCCGTCGCCGCGGTGGCGATCAGGTACACCGACAGCGTGATCAGCAACAGCCTCTTGCGGCCGTACCAGTCGGTGAGCTGGCCGAAGACCAGGGCGCCCAGGCACGCCCCGACGACGTAGATCGACCCCGCGAGGCCGATCTGACCGGCGGTGATCTCGATGCCGCTGCCCGGCTCGGTCAGCCGCGAGGACACGTTGCCGACCATGGTCACCTCGAGCCCGTCGAGGATCCACGCGGTGCCGAGCCCGAAGACGATCAACCAGTGGAACCGCGACCACGGCAGCCGGTCCAACCGGGCCGGGATCTCGGTCCGGATCGTGCGCAGTCCAGCGGCGTCCGACACCGGCGTCCCTCCCCTCAGGCGCTCCACGCGGGCCATCAGGCGTTCCATGCGGGTCGGCGACCAGCGTGCTGGGTGACGAGCACCTCCGCGACCGGGACCCCATGACCGGGTGGTCGCCCGGCGCCGGGGACGAGATGGTGCCCACCGGAGCCCTCCACCGTCGTGACATGCGGCCGCTCGTCCTTCACGATGGGGGTATATGCAGTACGGTCGTACTGCATGTCCGATGGTGGAGGAGTCCGCACCCTTGATGAACCAAGCCCCCGACGGCCTGCAGCTGACGGCCGACGTCTACCGGACCATCCAGCTCCGGGACGGGCACCAGCCCGAGTTCAGCCAAGCTGCGCACGAGGTCCTGGAATCGCTGGAACCAGCCCTCTCGCGGCACCCCGAGTACCTGAACTCCGGGGTGGTCGAACGGCTGTGCGAGCCTGAGCGCCAGATCATCTTCCGCGTGCCGTGGGTCGACGACTCCGGCGACGTCCGGGTCAACCGGGGCTTCCGCGTCGAGTTCAACTCCGCGCTCGGGCCGTACAAGGGCGGGCTCCGGTTCCACCCGTCGGTGAACATCGGCGTGATCAAGTTCCTCGGCTTCGAGCAGATCTTCAAGAACGCGCTCACCGGGTTGCCCCTCGGCGGCGGCAAGGGCGGCTCCGACTTCGACCCCAAGGGCAAGTCCGACGCCGAGATCATGCGGTTCTGCCAGTCGTTCATGACCGAGCTGCACCGCCACCTCGGCGAGTACACCGACGTGCCCGCCGGCGACATCGGGGTCGGCCGCCGCGAGATCGGCTACCTGTTCGGCCAGTACAAGCGCATCACCAACCGCTACGAGTCGGGCGTGCTCACCGGCAAGGGGCTCAACTGGGGCGGCTCGCAGGTGCGGACCGAGGCGACCGGGTACGGCACGGTCTACTTCGTCGAGGAGATGCTGCGCACCCGCGGGGCCGGGTTCGACGGCAGCCGGGTCGTGGTGTCCGGTTCCGGCAACGTCGCCATCTACGCCGCCCGGAAGGCCGAGGAGCTCGGCGGCACCGTGATCGCCATGTCCGACTCCGGCGGCTACGTCGTCGACGAGGCGGGCCTCGACGTCGAGGCGGTCCGGGAGCTCAAGGAGGTCCGCGGCGGGCGGCTCAAGGAGTACGTCGAGGGCCGGGGCAGCGCCAAGTTCGTCGAGGGCGGTTCGATCTGGGACGTGCCCTGCGCGATCGCGCTGCCCTGCGCGACGCAGAACGAGCTCGCGGAGGACGCGGCCACCACCTTGGTGCGCAACGGCGTGACCGCGGTCGGCGAAGGCGCGAACATGCCGACCACCCCCGGAGCGATGAAGGTGTTCCTGGAGGCCGGGGTCGCCTTCGGGCCCGGCAAGGCCGCCAACGCCGGCGGGGTCGCCACCTCCGGCCTGGAGATGCAGCAGAACGCGTCCCGGGACTCGTGGCACTTCGACTACACCGATGCGCGCCTGTCGGAGATCATGGCCGACATCCACGAGGGCTGCCGGGAGACCGCCGAGGTCTACGGCGCTCCGGGCAACTACGTCCTCGGCGCGAACATCGCCGGGTTCATCAAGGTCGCCGACACCATGCTCGACCTCGGCGTCATCTGAGCGCCGGTCTCCGGTTCGGGTGGCGGCGCGGGAGGTGCCGCCCCGCGGGTCGTGCTCGCGGGCCCGCCGTCGACCGCTGCGAGGAGCGATGCCGTTGCTGTCCGCATCCGGCCTGGAACGGCACCAGGTCGCCGTCTACGTGACGGCCCTGGTGGCCGGGGCCCTGCTGGGCTGGATCGCGCCCGGCGCGGCGCCGGGGCTGGAGCACGCCATCAACCCGGTGCTCGCTGCCCTGCTCTACGTGACGTTCCTGCAGGTGCCCGTCGCCGAGCTGGGACGTTCGCTGCGGGCGGGGCGGTTCCTGGGCGCGGCGCTGGTGGTGAACTTCGCGGTGGTGCCGCTGGTGGTCGCGGCGCTGTTCGCGTTCCTGCCCGACGACCGGGCGGTGCGGCTCGGCGTGCTGCTGGTCCTGCTGACGCCGTGCGTGGACTACGTGATCGCGTTCAGCGGGTTGGCGGGCGGCAGCAGCAGGCGGCTGCTGGCCGCCACCCCGCTGCTGCTGCTGGCGCAGATGGTGCTGCTCCCCGGCTACCTGCTGCTGTTCCTGGGGCCGGAGCTGGCCGAGGTCGTCGAGGTCGGCCCGTTCCTCGAAGCGTTCGTCGTGCTCATCGCCCTCCCGCTGGCGCTCGCCTGGCTCACCCAGGGCTGGGCGGCCCGCCGTCCGGCGGGGCGGCGGACCGCCGACGCGCTGGGGACGGCGATGGTCCCGCTGATGGCCGCGACCCTGTTCACCGTGGTGGCCTCCCAGGTGCCCGAGCTGCGCGGCGGCCTCGCCGACGTGGCCGGGGTCGTGCCGTTCTACGTGCTCTTCCTGGTCGTGATGGCCTTCGCGGGTCTCGGCGTGGCCCGGCTGTTCCGGCTCGCGGTCCCGGAGGCGCGGGCGATCGTGTTCACCGGTGCCACCCGCAACTCGCTGGTGGTCCTGCCGCTGGCCTTGGCGCTGCCCGACGCGTTGGCCCTCGCCGCGGTCGTCGTGGTCACCCAGACCCTCGTCGAGGTGGTCGGCATGGTCGCCTACGTCCGGGCGGTGCCCCGGCTCCTGCCCGACCGGTGATCGCCGCACGCGGCGTCAGTCGCCCGGTCCCCGCTCGCCCGGTCCTCGCTCGCCCGGTCCGCGCTCGCCGGGTCTCCGCTCGCCCGGGCCTGTCGGGGCTGGGTAGGGCTTGGGGAGCTTCAACCCGCGGTCGGCCATCAGCTCGCGCAGCCGGTCCGGGTAGTCGGTGATGATCCCGTCCACGCCGGCGTCCATCAGGGCGGCCATGGTGGCCTCGTCGTCGACCGTCCACGGGATCACGGCCAGCCCCGCCGCGTGCGCGCGGGTGACGAGCCCGGGCGTGGTGTAGGGCCGGTAGTCCGGGTCGGTGACGCGGCCGTCCTGCGGCATCCCGTGCACCGGCGAGATCGCGTCGGCGCCGAACGAGTCGGCGGCGGCGACCAGATCGCCGCCGAAGTCGTCGATGTCGATCCCGCCGAGCCACGGCGAGGCGCCGGGCTCGCCGACCTCGAGGAAGTCGCCGTTGGTCAGCGCCACGAGCGGCAGCCGCGGCTCGACCTCCCGCATCCGCATCAGCGCGCCCCAGTCGAAGCTCTGGACGCTCACCCGGTGCAGCAGCCCGGCCTCGCGCACCTCGCGGGCCACGATGCGGACGAACTGCTCGCGGGGTGCGGTCTCGTCCGGGGCGGCGGCTTCGACCTTGGTCTCGACGTTGAACCGCACCTGGTGGGCGCGGTAGCGCTCGACGAGGTCGAACACCTCCGACAGCAGCGCCATCCGGGCGCCCGGGACCGGTCGCTGCCCCGGGTGCTGCGGCTTGGTCCGCGAGCCGCAGTCCATCGTGCGCACCTGCGCCAGCGTCAGGGTGCGCACGTACTTGCCGACGTACGGGTATTCGGGGTCGCCGGGGAAGGCCGGTTCGGTGTCCTGGCACACCGCGGCCGAGACCTGCCGGTCGTGGGTGACCACGGCGCGGCGGTCCTCGGTGATCTGCACGTCGAGCTCCAGGGTGCTGACCCCGAGCTCCAGCGCGTTCGCGAACGCCGCGAGCGTGCTCTCCACCACGAGCCCGGTACCACCGCGGTGCGCCTGGAGGTCGAAGCGCCCCGGCCCGGGACGCGGCTCGGCGGTCGCCGGAGCGGTGAGCCCGCCGCACAGGCAGGCCACCACCAGGCCGACGAGGGCGGTCCTGGGCGCCCGTCGCGGACGCCGGTCCCCGCGCGGCGCCGCGGCGGTGCCGGTCGCGCGCGGCTGCCGCCGCCGCATCGACAGGTGCGGCATCGACCCTCCTGGTGTTCGACCACTTCGACCGGTGAGGATGCCGCCCGCACGTGGAGCCCGCCTGGATTCGCGCTGTCGACCGCCCGGAGGCCCGGTGAACGGCAAGCAACCCGCCGTGGCTCAGCCCAGGGCGTCGCGGGCGCGGGTGCGCGCGGCGTCCGCGCCCGTCGCGGTCAGGGCGGCCCGCGCGGCCTGCTCGCAGTCGGCCAGCGCGTGCCGGGCCAGGCGGGCGCCGACGGCGGGCAGCGCGGCCGCGGTCATGGACAGGCTGGTGATCCCGAGCCCGGTCAGGACCGCGGCCAGTGCCGGGTCGGCCGCGGCTTCGCCGCACACCCCGACCGGTGTGCCGCGCTCGCGGCCCGCGTCGGCCAGCATCGCGATCAGCCGGAGCAGCGCGGGCTGCCACGGATCGTTGAGCCCCGCCAGCGCGCCGGTCATCCGGTCCGCCGCGAAGGTGTACTGCGCGAGGTCGTTGGTGCCGATGCTGACGAAGTCGACGACGTCGAGCAGTGCCGCGCCGCTGAGCGCGGCGGCCGGGGTTTCGACCATGACGCCGATGCGGTCCAGCCCGGCTTCCCGGGCCAGGTCGGCGAACCACGCGGCTTCCTCGGCGGTCGCGACCATCGGCGCCATCACCGACACGTCGGCGCCGGTGTCCCCGGCCGCGGCGGCGATCGCGTCGAGCTGCCGCCGCAGCAGGTCCGGCCGGTCGAAGGCGAGGCGCAGTCCGCGCACGCCGAGCGCCGGGTTCGGTTCGGCTCCGGAGTCGAGGAACGGCAGCGGCTTGTCCGCGCCCGCGTCGAGGGTGCGGACCACGACGGGCTTCCCGCGCAGCGGGGCGAGCACCTCGGCGTAGGCGGCGCGCTGGGCGGCCACCCCGGGTTCGGCGGTGGCGGCGAGGAAGCAGAACTCGGTGCGGAACAGCCCGACGCCGTCCGCCGCCCCGGCGGCGCGCGCGTCCGCGGGGGAGCCGATGTTGGCCAGCAGCTTGACCGGATGGCCGTCGGCGGTGGTGCCGGAGCCGTGCCAGTCGCCGCGGCTGCGCGGTGCGGCCACGGCGGGTACCGGCGCGGCGTGCAGTTCGACCACACCTCCGTCACCGTCCACGGTGGCGCCCGCGGCCGCTGCGGCGAGGACACCGCGGGCGGCGACGACGGCCGGAATCCCCAGCGCCCGGGCCAGGATCGCCGTGTGGCTGGTGGGGCCGCCCTCCTCGGTGACCAGGGCCAGCACCAGCTCCGGGTCGAGGTCGGCGGTGTCGGCCGGGGCGAGGTCGCGGGCCACCAGCACGCTCGGACCGGTCAGCACCGGAACGCCCGGTGGCGCGACCCCGCCCAGCTCGGCCCGGATCCGGTCGGCCACGTCGCGCACGTCGCGGACCCGCTCGGCGAGGTAGTCGCCGGCGGCGGCCAGCATCTCGGCGACCTGCTCGGCCGCCTCGTGCACCGCCCGCGCGGCGGGCAGCGACCGCTCGGCGACCGATTTCTCCGCCTGCGCCAGCAACGTCGGGTCGACCGCCATCGCGGCCGTCGTCTCCAGCACCGACCGGGCTGCGCCCGCGGCCGCCGCTGCCCGGGTCCGCAACTGCCGCGCCACGGCCTCGGCGGCGGGCCGGATCCGGGCCGCTTCGGCCGCCGGGTCGGCCGGTGCCGGACCGCGAGCCGGCTCCGGCAGGGGCTCGGCGACCCGCACGACCGGGCCGGAGGCGCGGCCGGGGCTGACGCCGACCCCGGATGGGACGGCGGGAGTGCTGCTGCCGGTCATGGAGCTCCCCTCGGGTTGCGCGTTGCTCATCCGCCGTTCGCACGGCCTTGACAATATGGCAACAAGGGGCATACTCGGGCAACACCAAATATCAACCGGAGGAAAACGGGCATGTACGGGGCGGAGCGGCAGCAGCTCCTGGCGCAGCGGGCACGCCGCGACGGGCGCATCGACGTGATGACCGCGGCGACCGAGTTCGAGGTGGCCCCCGAGACGATCCGGCGCGATCTCGGCGCGCTGGAACGACGCGGCGTGGTGCGCCGGGTCTACGGCGGCGCCATCCCGGTGGAACGCCTCGACTTCGAGCCCGGCGTGTCCCTGCGGGACCGGACCAACTCCGCCGAGAAGGAACGCATCGCCCGCGCCGCTCTGGACTTGCTGCCCCCGCGCGGCACGCTGCTGTTCGACGCGGGCACCACGACCGCGCGGCTGGCCGCGCTGCTGCCGAACGACCGGGAGTTCACCGCGGTGACGAACTCGCTGCCGGTGGCCAACCAGCTCGCCACCCGGAGCAACTGCACCCTGCACCTGCTGGGCGGGCGGATCCGGGAGACGACGCTGGCCTCGGTCGAGTCCTGGGCGCTGAACGTGCTCAGCGGGCTGACCGTGGACGTCGGCTTCTTCGGCACCAACGGGTTCTCCGCGGCGCGCGGCTGCACCACGCCCGACGCGGCCGAAGCCGCGGTGAAGACGGCGATGGTGACCGCGAGCAGGCGCCGGGTGCTGCTGGCCGACCACAGCAAGTACGGCGACGACCAGTTCAGCCGGTTCGCCCGGCTCGCCGAGATGGACGTGGTCGTCACCGACGACGGTCTGGACGAGGCGGCGTGGACCGAACTCACCGCCGAGACCGAAGTGGTGGCGGCATGATCGTCACCGTCACCCCGAATCCGAGCCTGGACCGCACGGTCCTGGTGGACGCCCTCGTGCCCGGGGCGATCCACCGGGTCGGCCCCGCGCGGCTCGACCCGGGCGGCAAGGGCGTCAACGTCGCCAGGGCGCTCACCGCGGCCGGGCGCCCGGCGGTCGCGGTGCTGCCCTCCGGCGGCGCCGAGGGGGCCAGGATGGCGGAACTGCTCGCCGCCGAAGGGGTGCCGGTGGTCGAGGTGCCGATCGAGGCGGCGACCCGCAGCAACGTCACCGTCGTCGAAGCCGGCGGGACCACGAGCAAGTTCAACGAGCCCGGCCCGGAGCTGACCGGTGCCGAACGCGCCGCGCTGGAGGGCAAGGCGGCCGAGCTCGCCGCGCGGGCCGACTGGCTGGTCAGCTCCGGCAGCCTGCCCGCGGGCGACGGCACCGATCTGCACGCCCGGCTGGTGCGCGCCGGACGCGGTGCGGGAGCGCGCGTCGCGGTCGACGCCTCGGGCCCGGCTCTGACCGCGGCCTGCCAGGCGGGACCGGACCTGATCAAACCGAACCTCCAGGAGCTGTCCGAACTCGCCGGCCGGCCGCTGCGGCGGCTCGGCGACGTGCTCGCCGTCGCCACCGAGGTGCGCGCGGCCGGGGTGCGGACGGTCCTGGTCAGCCTCGGCGAGCACGGGGCGCTCCTGGTGGAGCACAGCGGAGCCTGGCACGCGACGAGCCGGGCGGCGGCGGTGCGCAGCACCGTCGGAGCGGGAGACGCGGCACTGGCGGGTTTCCTGCACGCGGGCGGCACCGGACCTTCGGCCCTGCGCGCGGCGGTCGCCCACGGTGCCGCCGCCGTCGGGCTCGCGGGCTCCCGGATGCCCGGTCCGCACCAGGTGCGCACGGCATCGGTGCGGGTGCACGAAGTGGACGAATCCTTGAGCCTCACTGGAGCGGCGGCATGACGCCCACCGATACCGAACTGATCACGCCCGACCTGGTCGACCTCGACCTCCGGGCCGACGACCGGCGCGAAGCCGTGCGGTCGCTGGCGATGCGGCTGGCCGACGCCGGGCGCGTCACCGACCTCGACATCTTCCTGTCCGACGTGGAAGCCCGCGAGCAGCAGATGGCCACCGGCCTGGAAGGCGGGATCGGGATCCCGCACTGCCGCTCGTCGGCGGTGACCGCGCCGACGCTGGCCTTCGGCCGCAGCGCCGCGGGCGTCGACTTCGGCGCCGCGGACGGGCCCGCGACGCTGATCTTCCTCATCGCCGCACCGGCAGGCGGTGGGGACGCGCACCTGGCCGTGCTCGCCGCGCTCGCCCGGCGGCTGGTGCGCGCGGAGTTCGCGCAAGCGCTGCGCGAGGCCGACGACCCGGCGGCGCTGGCCGAGTACGTGCGCGGGGAGGTCGCGCCATGAGGCTCGTCGCCGTGACCGCCTGCCCGACCGGCATCGCGCACACCTACATGGCCGCCGAGTCCCTGGAGCAGGCCGCGAAGGACGCCGGGGCCGAGATCCGGGTGGAGACCCAGGGTTCGGCGGGATCCGCCCCGCTGTCCGCGGCCGACATCCAGGCGGCCGATGCGGTGATCTTCGCCGCCGACGTCGGCGTGCAGGACCGCGAACGCTTCGCGGGCAAGCCGCTCGTCGAGGCCGGGGTCAAGCAGGCCATCAACGACGCCGCGGCGCTGCTGGACCGCGCGCGGACCGCCGCCGGAGGGCGGCCCGCCGAGCCCGGTGACGCCCCAGCCGCGGAACCGGCGGCGCCGCCGGAGCGGACCGGTGCGGTCGAGTCGGGTGCCGGGCCGGCCGCCCGGCTGCGCCAGTGGCTGATGACCGGGGTGAGCTACCTGATCCCGTTCGTGGCCGCGGGCGGCCTGCTCATCGCGTTGAGCTACGCGCTCGGCGGGTACCGGATCAGCGACGCCCCGGACGTGACCGAGCACTTCGACGCGGCGAGCCTGGCGAGCTGGGCGGCGCTGACCAACCAGATCGGCACCGGGGCCTTCGAGTTCCTGGTACCGGTGCTGGCCGGGTTCATCGCCTTCGCCATGGCCGACCGCCCGGCGATCGCCCCCGGGTTCGTCGGCGGCTACGCCGCGGTGACCGTCGGCGCCGGGTTCCTCGGTGGCCTGGTCGCCGGGTTGCTCGCCGGTGCCGTCGTCGCCGGGCTGCGCCGGGTCCGCGTCCCCCGCGCGGTGGCCGGGATCATGCCGGTGGTGGTGCTGCCGCTGGTGGGCTCGCTCGTGGTCGGCACCGTCATGTTCGTGCTGATCGGCAAGCCGATCGCCGCGGTGATGACCGGGCTCACCGACTGGCTCGGCAGCCTGTCCGGGGCCAACGCGGCGCTGCTCGGCGGGCTGCTGGGCGCGATGATCGCCTTCGACATGGGCGGACCGGTCAACAAGGTCGCCTACACCTTCGCGGTCGGCGGCCTGAGCATCGGCAACCAGACCTCGCTGGAGATCATGGCGGCGGTGATGGCCGCGGGCATGGTCCCGCCGCTGGCCCTGGCGCTGGCCGCCGCGGTGCGCGGCAGGCTGTTCACCCCGGCCGAGCGCAACGCGGGGCGCACCGGATGGCTGCTCGGCGCCTCGTTCATCACCGAGGGCGCGATCCCCTTCGCCGCGAGCGATCCGCTGCGGGTGATCCCGTCCATCGTGGTCGGTTCGGCCACCACCGGGGCGCTGTCGATGGCCTTCGGCGCCACCCTGCGCGCCCCGCACGGCGGGCTGTTCGTGCTGCCGCTGGCGGGCAACGCGCTGCCGTACCTGCTCGCGATCGCCACGGGCGTGGTCGTCGCCGCCGGGGCGGTGCTGGTGGCCAAGCGGATCGGCGGCGGCACCGAACCCGGGACCCCCGCGCCGACCACCACGGCCGCCACCGCCTGAGCTCGGCCCCGCACGAGCAGCAATCGACCCGGGAGGAGTCCCCATGCAACGACGCGCCACCATCGCCGCCTCGGTCGGCCTGCACGCCAGGCCCGCGGCCTTGTTCGCCGAGCAGGCCGCCGCCCAGCCGTCCCCGGTGACCATCGCCAAGGTCACCGACGGCCGGCCCGGAACGCCCGTCGACGGAGCCAGCGTGCTCGCCCTGATGACCCTCGGCGCCCGGCACGGGGAGGAGGTGGAGCTGACCTCCGACAGCCCCGAAGCGCTCGACGCGCTCGCCGCGCTGCTGGAGCAGGACCTCGACGAAGAGCCCGTCACCGCGTGACCGCCGCGGCCCGATCGCCGAGTTCCGGCTCGACACGGCCACGTCGTTCGGGCTCGACGTCTTCGCGGGGGAGGCGGGGCGCACCCGCGTCGGCTACGACGTCGCGGCGGGCGAGCTGGTCGTCGACCGCACGGCGTCCGGGTCGACCCCGGTCAGCGCGACGTTCCCGGCGAAGCACGGCGCACCGCTGCTCGCGTTGCCCGACGGGGTGCTGCGGTTGCGGTTGATCGCCGACCGGTCCTGCGTGGAGGTCTACGCCGACCGCGGCCAGGCCGTCCTGACGGAGCCGGTGTTCCCCGACGCCGGGAGCGACGCGCTCCGGCCGTTCGCCACCGGCGGTCGGGTCCTGGTCCCGTCGCTGGAGGTCTTCGACCTGACCGCGTGAGGGGTCTGCCGGAGCGGTGCGGGTGGCGGACCGCGGCGGTCCACCCGCCGCGGTCGGCGGCGGGATTCGGGTGCCCGGCCGGTGGGTAGCACCCACGGCGGGAACGATGGCCCCTCGTCGTGGAGGTGCGACATGGCCGTGAACACGGCACGCGAGATCATGACCGGCGATCCCCGGTGCATCCGCACCGACCAGACCGCGGCCGACGCCGCGCGGCTGATGGCCGATCAGGGCGTCGGTGCCCTGCCGCTGTGCGGACCGGACGACAAGATCAAGGGCGTGGTCACCGATCGGGACCTGGTGGTCAAGGTCGTCGCCCAGGGGCGCGACGCGGGCACCTTCCCCGCCGGCGACCTCAACCAGGCCGAGGCCGTCACCATCGGGGCCGACGACCCGCTGGAGGAGGTCATGACGACCATGTCCCGCCACGGGGTCAAGCGGTTGCCGGTCATCGACGGCAGCAGGCTCGTCGGGATGATCGCGCTGTCCGACGTCGCCCGCTCGCTCCCCGGTTCGCGCACCGGCGAACTGGTCGACGCCCTGTCCCGCTGACCGCCGGGGGCGGTGACGTCGGCGCCGTTCGCCGGTGCCGCGACGTCGCCGCCCCCGGGCTCGGCGGCGCGTCGACCGCATAGGTGATCCACATCACAGTTAACTCTTTCTGGTGAACGTTGTCGGCGTGGCTGGCGTGTTCCCGGCGTGCCAGCAACCGCCGTCGTTCAGCGCGCCGCGGCTTCCCCGCGCGGGTGCGGTCGCATCGACAGCCCCGCGAACCGGGAGAGGAGTCCGCGCGCGTGACCATCGAGCAGAAGTTCGTCGCCCCCGACTTGGAGGCGACGGCGGATCCGCCGCCCTCGGTGCGCACCGCCCGCCGCCCCGGGACGCTCCGCCGCCGGGAGCGCGCCCCGTGGTGGGTGCTCGGACTCGGGTTGCTGGCCGGACTCGGCTTCGTCGGGGTGAACCTGTACTACAACGGCGGGCGCTACATCCCGCCGCTGGACGACGCCTACATCCACATGCAGTACGCCAAGCAGATCGGCTCCGGGCACTTCCTGCAGTACAACACCGGTGATCCGATCAGCACCGGCGCGAGCAGCCTGCTGTACGTGGTGCTGCTCGGCGCGCTGTACTTCCTCGGCGTGCAGGGCGCGCTGTTCCTGCCCGCCGCGGTGCTGTTCGGCGTCGTCTGCCACGCGCTGACGGCGGCGGGCGTCGTGGTCCTCGGCGGTCGGCTGTCCGGTCGGCGCACCGGCATCTGGGCCGGGGTGCTGGCCGCGCTCAGCGGGCCGCTGCTGTGGGGCGCAACCAGCGGCATGGAGGTGTCGCTCACCGCGCTGCTGCTGGTCGCCGCCCTGCTGGCGTTCACCGCGGAGGCGCCGCGCGCGCTGTTCCGGGTCACCCCCGCGGTCGTCGCGCTGGCCGCGCTGTGCCGGTTGGAGGCGTTCGTCTTCCTGGCACCGCTGGTGCTGCTGATGCTCGTCGCCGCGTGGCGCAGGCACCGGCCCGCGCGGGCGGCCGGGTGGTCGCTGTGGGCGCTGCTGCCGATCTGGGTCACCGGCGCCCAGCTGCTGTTCTACGAGGCCGCGACCGGGAGTTCGTCGCCGAACGGTTCGCAGGCCAAGTCCCTGCTCAGCGCCCCGCACTTCACCTGGGGCGAGTTCGCGGGCGGGGTGGCGGCCAACGCCCGCGAGTTCCTGTCCATCCTCAGCGGGCTGAGCAGGCAGGACTTCGCGTTCCCCGGTGCGCTGGCGGTGGCCGCGATCGGCGTGGTGGCGCTGGCCGCGCGCGGTGGCGTGCGCAGGCAGGTCGGGCTGGCGATGGCGGCCGGGATGGCGCTGGCGGTGCTGGCGATCTCGACGATGGCCACCGCGCTGTGGCAGCAGGTGCGCTACCTCCAGCCGTTCCTGCCGCTGTTCGCGCTGGCCTGCGTGGTCGGGCTCACCTCGGTGGCGACCTGGCTGGCCGGTCGTGCCGGGCGTCGCGCGGCCACCGCGCTGCTCGGCGTCGCGCTGGTGTTCACCGCGGTGTCGCTGCCGCTGTGGGCGAACAACGTCGGGCGGGACTCGGAGTCGATCCGGACCCGGATCGTGGCCCTGGCCACCTGGATGAAGGGGCACCTGCCGCCGGACGCCTCGATCGGGGTGCACGACGTCGGCGCCGCGGCCTACCTGGGCGGGCACGAGACGGTGGACCTCGTCGGGCTCACCACCAACGGCGTGGCCGACGCCGCGATCAACGGCATGGGCAGCCTGTACGAGGTGCTCAGCGGGTGGACCGCGCAGCAGCGACCGGACTACATCGCCATCTACGACGCGATGCCGGACGGCATCCGGCTGGAGGAGCTGGCCGACGGATCGGTGTTCGGCACCACCATGCTCGCGCTGCCGAACATGACCGTCTACCGGGCCGACTGGAGCGAGCTGGGCAGCGGGGCGCAGCCGCTGGTCGAGGTCTCCGGGCAGCTCCGCGACCGGCTCAACGTCGGGTCGATGGCCGACGAGGAGGCGCACGACCACAGCATCGACCCGCCCCGCCGGAACTTCCAGCCCGCGACCGGTCTGCACACCGTCGAGGCGGGCGGCCGGGAGGTCGTCGACAGCTACCGGCACGTCTGGGGGACCGAGGAGTTCACCCTGAACGGGCTGACCCCGGGGCAGCCGGTGGAACTGGTCATGCGGCACGACTCGACCGAACCCAAGCCCGGCGCCTACACCGGTGCGCGGGAGGTCCGGGTGCAGGTCGACGGGGTGGAGATCGGCAACCAGCTCCTCGAACCGCACCCCCGGGGCTGGGCGGAGTCGGTGATCACCATCCCGGCCGAGCGGGTCACCTCCGACACCATCGAGATCCGGATGGCGCCCACCCAGGAGTACGTCGGCCCCTACCCGAACTACCGCTCCTTCGGCTACTGGGCCTACCAGTGAGGTCCCGGCTGTAGCCGAGCGCTGCGGGGCCGGACTCGGTCTCACCCGATCGGGCTAGTGCGTTGCTAGGATGCCCCGCGCCGCGGACCGCGGTGTGCCGTCGCAGCCAGGGGAGTCCGATGTCCGAGCCCACCCACCCGGCGTCCGGCGACGCCGCGGCAGGCGCCGCGCGGCCGCGGGCCAAGCGCGTCGCGGTCCTCGGCAGCAGCGGCGGCAACCTGCACAGCCACGGCGGGGACGATCCGGCGGCGCTGCTCGGCGACATCCGGCGCCAGCTCGCCGCCGCGGGCGTCGAACTCGCCGCGATCCAGTTCGTCGCCGCCGAGGGGTCGATGGACGGCATCGCCGAGGACGCCCCGGCGGCGCTGTGGGCGCTCCGCGACGGTGCGCCCGCGGTCGTGGAGCGGGGCCCGCTGGCGGCGGTGAACGCCGCCGCCCGGGAACGCGACGGGCAGCTCGCCGAGGCGGTCCGGACCGGCGAGGTGGACGGGATCGTGCTGGTCAGCGCCGATCCCGACGACATCAACCACCTGACCGTGCGGGCCGCCGCCGATGCGGGCCTGCCCGCGGGCGGCACCGGGGGCACCTCGCTGGCCGGGGCGCGGGCGCTCGGCCTGGACCTCGTCGCCGCCTCCGGCACCACCGGGACCACCAGCGCCACCCGCGCGGTCTCCTACGCCGCCGGGCTGGCCCGCCACTGGGGGCTGAAGTACCGCCCCTCGATCGGCAGCGCCACCACCGCGGCGGCGGGCAGCCCGTGGCGGCGGATCAGCCCGCGCGGGATCATGGTCGGCAGCATCCCGGCCTTCATCGCGCTGGCCCTGGTGCTGGCGGTCAGCAAGATCCCCGGGATGGACTTCCTCGGCCCGGTCTTCGACACCCTGATGGACGGCCTGCCGGTGGTGGTGGCTGCGGTCGCCGCCCGCCGGGTCTCCGGGCTCGACGAGGTCGGGCTGGTCGCCGGGGTCGTCGCGGGGGTGCTCGCGGTGCCCGGCGGCGTGCTGGGCGGACTGGTCGGCGGCGTGCTGGCCGGGGTGCTCGCGGCCGCCCTGCTCGGCTGGACGCTGGCGCGCCGCTTCCCGGCCACCACCGCCAACATCGTCAGCGGGGGACTGGCCGGTCTCGTCGGCGGACTGGTGGTGCACGGAGCGCTCGCCCCGGTGACCGACGCCCTCGGCGCCGGGGTCAAGACCGGGATCGAGGCCCTGGTGGCGTTCAACCCGCTGCTGGCCGGGGCCGTCGCCGGGCTGGCGATGTGGCCGGCCATCATCGGCGGCGTCTACCACGCGGTGATCCTGCCGCTGGTGCTGGTCGAGATGGGCGAGAAGGGGCACAGCTTCTTCGGCGCGATCGACATGGTGGCGCTGGTGATGGTCAGCCTGGGCGTCACCCTGGCCAACGCGGTGCTGCCGCGCACCGGCGGGGAACGCGCGCTGGCCGCCTCCGGGGCGGTCGTCAACTTCGGCTTCGGCACCTTCGTCGAGGCGTCCTACCCGTTCCTGTTCGCCGACAAGCGGGTCTTCGCCGGGGCGCTGCTCAGCGCCGGGCTCGGCGGTGCGCTGGTCGGGCTGTCCGGTTCCGAGGCGACCGCCTACCTGCCCGCGTTCGTCCCGCCGTTCATCGCGACGGACAAGGTGGGCATGGCGGTGGCGATGCTGGCCGCGTTCGGCTGCGCCTTCGGCCTCACGGCGCTGGTGAACCTGCACGTTCGGCGGCGGCCGGCCGCGGCGTAGCCGGTGCGGTGCGCTCGCCGGGCAGCAGCCGGTCGAGCAGCACCAGCGCGCTGCCGAGCAGCCAGAACGCCACCGCGTAGACGACCACGTTGAGCAGCAGGCCGTCGTAGCCGAGCGCGTCCACGTCGATGAACGGGTAGGGGTAGCGGTCCGGTCCGTCGACGAAGCCGCCGCGGATCATCGCGAACGCCAGGTAGCCGAACGGGTAGACCAGCCAGAGCGCGGCGTGCGACCAGCGCAGCCTGCGGTGCGCGGCGAACAGCAGCCAGTCCAGCGCCGCGAGCACCGGGGTGACGCTGTGCAGCAGGTCGCTGCCGAGCTGCTCCGCGGCGGGCTGGACGTGGGCCGGGGCGAACTCGTCGGCCGCGGTGTCCACCAGCACCAGGTTGAACACCAGGCCGGTGATCAGGATGTAGACGGTCACCGCGCCCTTGAGCGCCGGGGGCAGGTGGCCGCGGCCGAGCGCCGAGGCCACCGCCGACCAGGCGAAGGCCGCCGCGAGCAGCACGTTGCTCTGCACGGTGAAGTAGACCAGCGAGCCGCTGAAGCTGCCGTCGCCGACGGTCAGCACGATGCCGACGACCGCGATGACGGCGATGGCCAGCCGGAACAGCACGGCGAGCGCTCGGAGCACGGGTGTTCCCCCAGGGAATGCGAAGAATATTCGCTACCCAGTGTAGGGGAACGGCGACCCCGGACGGGGCGGTGATCAGCTCGACGAGATCAACGAGCGCAGGAAGAAGCCGAGGTTGGCCGGGCGCTCGGCGAGCCGCCGCATGAAGTAGCCGTACCACTCCTCGCCGTAGGCGACGTAGACCCGCATCCGGCTCCCCTCGGCCGCCAGCCGCCGCTGCTCGGCGTCCCGGATGCCGTAGAGCATCTGGTACTCGTGGTCGTCCGGTCGGCGCCCGGCCCGCGCCGCCAGCTCGGCCGCCAGCGCCACCATCCGCGGGTCGTGGGTGGCCACCATCGGGTAGCCCGCGCCCTCCATCAGCACCTTCAGGCAGCGCACGTAGGAGCGGTCCACGTCCTCCTTGCGCTGGAAGGCCACCGAGGCGGGTTCGGCGTAGGCGCCCTTGCACAGCCGCACCCGCGAGCCCTCGCCCGCGAGGTCCCGGCAGTCCTGCTCGGTGCGGTGCAGGTAGGCCTGCAGCACCGCGCCCACCCACGGGAAGTCCACCCGCAGGTCGCGCAGGATGCCGAGGGTGGAGTCCGTGGTGGTGTGGTCCTCCATGTCCAGCGTCACGGTGGTGCCCGCCGCGGCGGCGGCCTCGCAGATCCGCCGGGCCCCGTCCAACGCCACCTTCTCGCCGTCCGCGGGCAGGAACTGGCCGACCGCCGAGAGCTTCACCGACACCTCGGCGCGGTCGGCGAGCCCCTCCTCGCCCAGCAGCCGCAGCAGGTGCCGGTAGGCCCGCACCGTGGTCGCCGCCTGCTCGGTGTCCGAGGTGTCCTCGCCCAGGTGGTCGAGGGTGACGAGCCAGCCGTCGGCGCCGAGTCGGCGGACCGCCCGCACCGCGTCCTCGGGGCCGGTGCCGACGACGAAGCGCTCGACGACCTTGCCGGTCAGCGGGTTGGCCTCGACGAGCCGGCGCACGCCGCGGGACCGGGCGGCGGCGAGCATGCTGCTGCGGAGCATGGCGCTCTCCTTCGGGAGTGATCTGCGGTGCGGGCGGGTGCCGGGGGTCGCGACGGGCTCCCGGGGGACCGGTGCCCGTCGCGACCCGCCGTCGCGCGGACGCGCCGGTTCAGCCCATGTGCGGATAGGTGTGCGAGACCGGGGCGACGAAGGTCTCCTTGATCGCCCGCGGGCTGGTCCACCGCTGGATGTTGAGCAGCGATCCGGCCTTGTCGTTGGTGCCGGAGGCCCGGCTGCCGCCGAAGGGCTGGCGGGACACGATCGAACCGGTGGGCTTGTCGTTGACGTAGAAGTTGCCCGCCGCGTGCCGCAGCACCCGGTGCGCCTGCTCCACCGCGGCCCGGTCGGTGGCGAACACGGCGCCGGTCAGCGCGTACGGGCTGGAGGAGTCGACCACCTCCAGGATCTCGGCGTAGCGGTCGTCGTCGTAGACGTGCACGGCCAGGATCGGCCCGAAGTACTCGGTGGTGAACGCCTCGTCGGTCGGGTCGGTGCCGACCAGCACCGTCGGCTCGACGAAGTAGCCGGTGGAGTCGTCGCAGCCACCGCCGACCAGCACCTCCAGCGACGGCGTCGCGGCGGCCCGCTCCAGCGCGGCCTGGTGCTTGGCGAACGCGCGGGCGTCGATCACCGCACCGCCGAAGTGGCTGAAGTCGGTGACGTCGCCGTAGCTGATGGCGCGGGTCAGCTCCACCAGCTCCTCGCGCAGGCCGCCCTCCCAGATCGACCGGGGGACGTAGGCGCGGGAGGCCGCCGAGCACTTCTGGCCCTGGAACTCGAACGCGCCGCGCGCGAACGCGGTGGCCAGCGGCGCCGGGTCGGCCGACGGGTGCACGACGATGAAGTCCTTGCCGCCGGTCTCCCCGACGATGCGCGGGTAGCTGCGGTAGTCGTCCAGGTGCTCGCCGATGGTCCGCCACAGCTTCTTGAACGTGGCGGTGGAGCCGGTGAAGTGCAGTCCCGCGAAGTCGGGATCGGTCAGCGCGACCTCGCTGACCGCCTGACCGTCGCCGGTGACCAGGTTGATCACGCCCGGCGGCATCCCGGCGGCCTCGAACGCCCGCATGGTGTGGTGCGCGGCGAACTGCTGCGAGGGGGTCGGCTTCCAGATCACCGTGTTGCCCATCAGCGCCGGGGCGGTGGGCAGGTTGCCCGCGATCGCGGTGAAGTTGAACGGGGTGATGGCGGTGACGAACCCGTCCAGCGGGCGCCAGTCCATCCGGTTCCACTCCCCGGGCACCGAGTTGGGCTGCTCGGCCATGATCCGCCGCGCGTAGTGCACGTTGAAGCGCAGGAAGTCGATGAACTCGCAGGCCGCGTCGATCTCGGCCTGCTGCACCGACTTGGACTGGCCGAGGATGGTGGCGCCGTTGATGGTGTCGCGCCACGGCCCGGAGATCAGGTCGGCGGCGCGCAGCAGCACCGCCGCCCGCTCATCGAACGGGGTCGCGGCCCACTCCGCGGCGGCGTCCTTGGCCGCCCGCACCGCGTCGGCGACGTCGGCGCGGGTGGCCTGCGCGCTGGTGCCCAGCACGTGCGCGTGGTCGTGCGGCTGCACGACGTCGAAGCGCTCGCCCCCGGCCATCCGCTGCTCGCCGGCGATGGTCTGGGTCAGCTCGATGCGCTCGGACTCCAGCTCGGCGATCCGCTTCTGCAGCGACTCCCGCTCCGGCGAGCCCGGCGCGTAGCCCTGGACCGGTTCGTTCGCCGGCACCGGTACTGACGTGATGGCGTCCACGGCCATTCGCCTCCCTTCGAAGCCGGCCCCGCGCTGGAGCCGTGAGGTTCGTTACTAGGAGATTAGGAGTTCGCGGCGGTCGCGGATTTGTCCGTTCGGCTATCGTTGCCGCCATCCGATTGTGCTGCCCGACAAGCCGAGGTGGACGTGCGCGAGATCGCCGGGGTGCCGCTGCGCCAACTGCTCAACGCGGTGGGGGAACCGCTGGTGGACGTGCTGGCCGCGCCCGGCGGGTTCGACGCCGAGGTGCGCGACGTGGTCCTCGTCGACCCGGAGGAGGAGGTCGCGGCCCGCGCCGGGGACTTCGCGCTGGTCATCGGCGCCCGGGGGCGGGCGGCGATGCCCCTGGTGCGGGCGGCGGCGCGGGACGGGGCGGTCGCGGTGGCGGTCAAGGTCGGCGCCGAGCAGGACGCCCGCGCGCTGCGCGACACCGCCATCGACGCCGGGATCGCGCTGCTCGGGGTCCGGCCGGAGGTCCGCTGGGAGCAGCTGGAGTCCTTCGCCCGCACCGCCGTGGACAACGCGCGGCTGACCGGGGACGCCGACCTCGGCGAGGCGCTGGGCGACCTGTTCTCGCTGGCCCAGACGGTCGCGGCGATGACCGACGGCACCGTCACCATCGAGGACACCGCCAACCGGGTGCTGGCCTACTCGCGCTCCGACGACGAGGTGGACGAGCTGCGCAGGCTGTCCATCCTCGGGCGCCAGGGCCCGGAGTCCTACCTCGCCAAGCTCCGCGACTGGGGCGTCTACCAGCGGCTGCGCGCCGGTGAGGAGGTGGTGCGCATCGAGGAGCGGCCGGACCTGGGCATCCGGCGGCGCAAGGCGATCGGCATCCACGCGGGCAGCCAGCCGCTCGGCACCATCTGGGTGCAGGAGGGCAGGCGCCCGCTGTCGGAGGACTCCGACCGGGCGCTGCTCGGCGCGGCCCGCGTCGCCGCGCTGCACCTGGTCCGGCAGCGCACCGAGGCCCACGCCGGACCGCGGTTCCGGGAGAACCTGCTCGCCGGGCTGCTCGACGGGCGCGTCGACGCCCGTTCGGTGGCGGCGAACATCGGCGCCGACCCGGCCAAGCCCGCCGTCGTGGTGGTGTTCGCGCTGCGCCCGGACCCGGAGCACGCCGGTGCGGACCGCTCCGAGCGCGAGCTGGAGCTGGCCGAGCTGAGCAGCCTGATCTCGGTGCACGCCGCGGCCTACCGGCGCAGCGCGCTGGTCACCACGACCGGCTCGCGGGTGCACGTGCTGCTGCCCGACCTCCCGGAGCGCTCCGGCGCCTCCGCCGCGCTGGGCCTGGCGCAGGAGATCGCCGGGGCGGCCCGGCAGCACCTGCGCGCCCAGGTGCAGGCGGGGGTGGGCTCGGCGGTGCCCACGCTGGACGAGGTCGCCGACTCCCGCACCGAGGCCGACCGGGTGCTGGAGGCGATGGCGCAGGACCTCGGCGGCGGGATCGCCACCATCGCCGACGTCCGGGCGCGGGTGGTGATCAGCGAGCTGCTGACCGTGCTGCACGGCGACGAGCGGTTCCGCGATTCCCGGCTGGCGGCCCTGCACCGGCACGACGCCGAGCACGGCGCGGGGCTCGCCCCCTCGCTGCTGGCGTACCTGGAGCACTTCGGCGACGTCCGCGGCGCCGCCCAGCGCCTGCACGTGCACCCGAACACGCTGCGCTACCGGGTCAAGCGCGCCGCCGAGATCACCGGGATCGACCTGTCCGACCCCACCGAACGGCTCAACGCGCAGTTGCAGCTACTAGCCGCCCGCCGCGGTCGTTAGGGTCGTTTTACGACTCGCTTTGCGTGGCGGTGCCGGTGGCGGAACCTCAGCGGCCTTCTCGCTGCGGGATCGCCTCCTGATGTACCAAGCGCGTACCCGGCGTCGGCGCTGTCCTCGCGAGAAGACCGCTGAGAACCCGCGGCGGTGCCGGTTTCTTGGGTGGGGTGAAGCGGAAGCGGCTTCGCCGCTTGCCTGACGGTGGTTCGGTGGGCGTGGTGCGAGGCCCCCAGGTGAACCGGTGGCCGCTGGGGTTCCGCCACCTGCACCGCCACGCAAGGCGAGACGGGAATCCACACCCCGGAAATGGTCAGAGCTTGCGCAGGCGTACCCGGTTGATGGCGTGGTCGGCGTCCTTGCGCAGGACCAGGGTGGCGCGGGGGCGGGTGGGCAGGATGTTGTCCACCAGGTTCGGCTCGTTGATCGTCTTCCACAGGTGGTGCGCCTCGGCCCGGGCCTCCTCGTCGGAGAGCTGGGAGAAGTGGTGGAAGTGCGAATCCGGATCGGCGAACGCCGTGCCGCGCAGCGCCAGGAAGCGGTCCACGTACCAGTGGGCTATGTGGTCGGTGTGCGCGTCGACGTAGATCGAGAAGTCGAACAGGTCCGAGACGGCCAGGCTCGGTCCCGGTTGCAGCACGTTGAGGCCCTCGACCAGCAGGATGTCCGGCTGCCGGACCACCTGCCGCTCCCCGGGCACGATGTCGTAGGCGACGTGCGAGTACACCGGTGCGGACACGACCGGCTCGCCGGACTTCACCTCGGTGACGAAGCGCAGCAGCGCCCGCCGGTCGTAGCTCTCCGGGAAGCCTTTGCGGTGCATCAGGCCGCGCCGCACCAGCTCGGCCTTCGGGTGCAGGAAGCCGTCGGTGGTGACCAGGTCGACGCTGGGGTGGTCGGGCCAGCGGGCCAGCAGCGCCCGCAGGATGCGGGAGGTGGTGGACTTGCCGACCGCGACGCTGCCCGCGATGCCGATCACGAACGGCACCTTGGGGCGCTCCTCGCCGAGGAACGTCGTGGTGGTCTCGTGCAACCGCTGGCGGGCCGCGACCTGGAGGTTGATCAGCCGGGATAGCGGCAGGTAGACATCGGCGACCTCGGCCAGGTCCACCGGCTCCCCGAGCCCGCGGAGGGCGACCAGCTCGTCCTCGGTCAGCGGCAGCGGCATGGCGTTGCGCAGTTCCCGCCACTGCTCGCGGTGGAGTTCCACGTACGGGCTGAGCTCGCGGACGCGCGTCATCAGGCACCCCTCGGCGTTGAGGCCCGGCAGCAACTTCGCCGCCACCATAAGCCGCTCGGCAGCGGGAACGCTGTGATGCACTGCACGCTGAGACCCGTTCGACACCCTTGATCGATCGCGCCTCGGCCCGGCGGCGCGGGCGCCGGGGCGCACCGCACCGCCGGGCGGGGGTTCAGCCCTGGTCGCCGGGGCGGTTCAGGGCGGACTTGCGGTAGCCGTAGAGGGCGTAGATCGCCAGGCCGATGAGGAACCAGAGCCCGAAGCGCAGCCAGGTCTGCGGGTTGAGGAAGGTCACCAGCCAGAGCGAGAACACGATGCCGATGATCGGCACCACCGGCATCCCCGGGCACTTGAAGCCGCGCGGCAGGTCCGGGCGCCGGTAGCGCAGCACGATCACCGCGACGCAGACCACGACGAAGGCGAGCAGGATGCCGATGTTGGTCAGCTCGGCGGCCTCCCCGATCGGCAGCAGCCCCGCCATGACCGCCGACGCCGCGCCGATCACCCAGGTGACGCGGGACGGGACCTTGCGCACCGGGTGGGTCTTGGCGAACCAGCGGGGCAGCAGCCCGTCCCGGCTCATCGCGTAGCCCACCCGCGTGACACCGAGCATGAAGGTGAACATCACGGTGAGGATGCCCAGGATCGCGCCGACGGCGATCACCGCGCCCAGCGCGGGCAGCCCCACGTCGGTGAAGGCGGTCGCGAACGCGCTCTCCGAGCTGATCTCCTGGTAGGGGATCATGCCGGTCAGCACCAGGCACGCCAGCACGTAGAGCACCATCGCGATGACCAGCGAGTAGATGATGGCCTTCGGCATGTGCTTCTGGGCGTCCTTGGACTCCTCGGCCGCGGTGCTCATGGCGTCGTAGCCGAACACGGCGAAGAACACGGTCGCCGCCCCGGTGAACGCGCCGCCGACGCCGTAGGGCAGGAACGGGTCCCAGTTGCCGGTGTTGATGTGGAAGGCGCCGACCACGATGATCAGCAGCACCACGCCGACCTTGAGGTAGACCAGCATGGTCTCGAACCGCGCGGCGTTCTTCATGCCCTGGTTGAGCACGAACGCCATGAACAGGCACAGCAGCGCGGCGAACAGGTTGATCTGGTAACTGCCCTCCGGCGCGGCGCCGTTCTCGGTGCCGGGGGCGCCCATCATCCACAGCGGCAGGTCCAGGCCGAGGAAGCCGAGCAGCTCGTTGAAGTAGCCGGAGATGCTGATGGCCACCACCGCGGCGATCGCGGTGTACTCCAGCAGCAGGTCCCAGCCGATCAGCCAGCCGACGACCTCGCCGAGCACGGCGTAGCCGTAGGTGTAGGCCGATCCCGCCTTCGGGATCATCCCGGCGAACTCCGCGTAGGAGAACGCCGCGGCGGCGCTGGCGATCCCGGCGATCAGGAACGACAGCAGCACGGCGGGCCCGGCCTTCTCGTTGGCCACGGTGCCCGCCAGCGAGAAGATGCCCGCTCCGATGATGCCGCCGACGCCGATCGCGGTGAGCTGCCACAGCCCCAGCGAGCGCTGCAACCCGCTGGTCTCCTCGGTGATCAGCTCGATCGGTTTGCGGCGGAACATGCCGCGTCCGGGCTGGAGGTCGGTGCTCACAGCGCTCCCTCGTCGTGCTCGTGTCGCGGAAGCCCGGCGCGGACGTGACACGTCTCGCTCCGTGGTGTTCCGCACCATGTCGCGGCGAAACGTACGCCGAATGGCCGATCGCGAGGTTGTGGGGGTGTCCGACGGTGCGGCGGAACTGTTGTGCGAACGCACAACGGGCGTCGGCGCGGGGACGATGCGTGACCGGGGCGCGCCCCGATCGTTAGTGTTCACGTCGGAGCACGCGCCGTGCGTCCCGCCGGAAGAGGGAGTTCGATGGCCAGTTACCGCACCGTCGTGGTCGGCACGGACGGCTCGCCGCCGTCCCTGCGCGCGGTGAGCCGGGCCGCCGAGGTGGCCCGCGACGCGTCGGCCCGGCTGCTGATCGTCTGCGCCTACTACCCGAGCGACCGGCGGGAGATCGAGCAGGCCCAGGACGAGCTCGGCGACGAGGCGTTCCAGGTGATCGGCTCGGCCCCGGCCGAGGACACCTTGCGGGAGGCCGCCGACGTGGCGCGGTCGGCGCGGGCCGAACGGGTCGAGACCGCGGCGGCGGTCGGCGCGCCCGTCCCGGTGCTGCTGGAGGCCGCCGAGCGGCACGGCGCCGACCTGCTGGTGATCGGCAGCCGCGGGCTCAACAGCCTGAAGGGCCGCATCCTCGGTTCGGTGCCTTCGGACGTGTCCCGGCGAGCGGACTGCGATGTGCTCGTCGTACGAACCACGCGATAGCGCCGAGCTCCGCGGGTCCGAGGTGGAGCGGGTCCTGCTCGGCGGCGTGGCCCGCTACACCAAGTCCGAGGTCGCCGAGGCCACCGGCGTGCGGCTCGACCGCGCCGAGCGGTTGTGGCAGGCGATGGGCTTCGCGCACGTCGAGGACGACGCCGTGGTGTTCACCGACGCCGACGTGGCGGCGCTGCGGTCGCTGGTGCAGCTGGTGTCGGCGCAGGTCATCTCCCCGGAGCTGGAGACGGCGGTGGCGCGGTCGCTGGCGCAGACCATGTCCCGGCTGGCGGAGTGGCAGATCGGCATCTTCCGCTCGGTGCTGGGGGAGCGCTTCGCCGTCGATCTGGACACCACCGCGCAGGTCGCGGAGGCGATCATGCCGGTGATGGAGCGGTTGCAGGGCTACGTCTGGCGCAGGCACCTGGCCGCCACCGCGAGCCGGGAGCTCACCGAGCGCGACGCGGGGGCCGACGAGCGGGTGCAGGTGATCGGTTTCGCCGACATCGTCGGCTACACCCGGCTGATCCGGGACTTCACCGAGCTGGAGCTGGCCCGGCTGATCGACGGCTTCGAGGAGCTGGCGACCAGCGTGGTGGCGGAGAACCGCGGCCGGATCGTCAAGACCGTCGGCGACGAGGTCCTGTTCGTGACCGACGCGGCGGAGGAGGCGGCGGAGATCGCGCTGACGCTCAACGAGCGGATCGGGCGCAGCGACCGGCTGCCCCCGCTGCGCATCGGGTTGGCGCAGGGCTCGGTGCTGGCCCGGTTCGGTGACGTCTACGGCTCCACGGTGAACATCGCCAGCAGGTTGACCTCGGTGGCGCGTCCGGCGTCGGTGCTGGTCGACCGGGAGCTGGCGGAGGCGCTGCGGGACCACCCGGACTACCGGCTGATCTCCGTGGGCCCGACCAAGGTGCAGGGCTTCCGCGGGTTGCGCGCGTGGGCGCTGCGGCGGGCGGTGTGACGGAACCCGCGGTGCGGGTGCGCGCTGCGCGCATCCGGCGGTGGAGAGCGGCGCGGACCGGAAATGCGAATTGATTTTGCGTTGATTGCCGGAGGCCGATGGGCGCTCCAGCGGGATGCCCGGGTCGGCGACCCGCCATAGAGTCAGGGCATGGCCGATCCGGGAACCGTGGCCGAAAGCCGCCACACCGACGACGTGGCGGCGCTGACCGCCGAGTACTCCCGGCTGCCCGCGGGGGCCGGGGTGCGGCTCGCCAAACCCACCTCGAACCTGTTCCGGTTCCGCGCGCCGGAGGGCGCCGGGCTCGACGTCGGCCGGTTCGACCGCGTCCTCGACGTCGACCGCAGCACCGGCCGCGCCCAGGTGCAGGGCATGGCGACCTACGAGTCCATCGTGGACGCGCTGCTGCCCGCCGGGTACGTGCCGCTGGTGGTGCCGCAGCTCAAGACCATCACGCTCGGCGGGGCCGTCGCCGGGCTGGGCATCGAGGCCAGCTCGTTCCGCAACGGGCTGCCGCACGAGTCGGTGCGCGAGCTCGAAGTGCTCACCGGCTCCGGTGAGGTCGTCCGCGCCCGCCCGGACAACGAGCACGCCGACCTGTTCCGCGGGTTCCCCAACTCCTACGGCACGCTCGGCTACGCGCTGCGGCTGGAGATCGAGCTCGAACGGGTGCACCCGTACGTGCGGCTGCGGCACCTGCGCTTCGGCTCCGCCCAGGAGTGCGCCGACGTGCTCGCCCGGATCTGCCGCGACCGGGCGTTCGACGGCGAGCGGGTCGACTTCCTCGACGGCACGGTGTTCACCAGCACCGAGCAGTACCTCACCCTCGGCACCTTCACCGACGAGGCGCCCTACACCAGCGACTACACCGGCCAGCAGGTCTACTACCGCTCGATCCAGCGGCGGCGCGCCGACTACCTCACCGTCCGGGACTTCCTCTGGCGCTGGGACACCGACTGGTTCTGGTGCTCCCGCGCGTTCGGCGCCCAGCACCCGCTGGTGCGCCGGCTCTGGCCGCGCCGCTACCGCCGCTCCGACGCCTACCGCCGGATCGTCGCGTTCGACCGGCGGCACGGGCTGACCGACCGGCTCGCGGTGCTGCGCGGTCGCGGGGTCAACGAACCGGTGATCCAGGACGTCGAGATCCCCGTGGACCGGCTGCCCGAGTTCCTGGAGTTCTTCCACCGCGAGATCGGGATCAGCCCGGTGTGGCTGTGCCCGGTGCGGCTGCGCGACCGCGCCGGGTGGCCGCTGTACCCGATGGACCCCGACACGCTCTACGTCAACGTCGGGTTCTGGTCGGCCGTCGGGCTGGAGCCGGGTGAGCGCCCGGGCCGGCACAACCGCGCCATCGAACGCGTCGTGCGGGAGCTCGACGGGCACAAGTCGTTGTACTCCGACTCCTACTACCCGCGGGAGGAGTTCTGGGAGCTCTACAACCGGCCGGCCCACCAGCGGCTCAAGGAGCGCTACGACCCCGACGGGCGACTGCCCGGGCTGTACGAGAAGTGCGTGGGGGGAGAAGTGAGGAAGGAGGACCGCTGATGGGTTGGGCGGAGTTGTTCCCGCGCATCCTCGGCGAGGACGTCGCGGTGGAGATCCGCGCGTACGACGGGAGCCGGGCGGGCACGCCCGGGGCGCCGGTGGCGGTGGAGATCCGGTCGCCGCTGGCGATCGCGCATCTGGCCGCGGCGCCAGGGGAGCTGGGGCTGGCGCGCGCCTACGTGACCGGCGCGCTGGAGGTCCACGGCGACATGCACGCCGCGCTGTCGGCGTTCCCGGCCGTCACGCTGGAGACCATCCCGCCGAAGCTGCGCTGGGAGCTGATGACCCGGCTCGCCCCGATGCGGCTGTGGTGGCCGGTCGGCGTGCCCGCGGTCGAGCACCGGCCGCGCGGCTGGCGGCACTCCAAGGCGCGGGACAGCAGCTCGGTGTCCTACCACTACGACGTGTCGAACCGGTTCTACGAGTGGGTGCTCGGGCCGTCGATGGCCTACACCTGCGCGGTGTACCCGGAGGCGGGCGCGACCCTGGAGCAGGCCCAGCACGCCAAGCACGACCTCGTCGCCCGCAAGCTCGGCCTCACCGAGGGGATGCGGCTGCTCGACGTCGGCTGCGGCTGGGGCGGCATGGTCATGCACGCCGCCGAGCAGTACGGGGTCCGCGCCTTGGGCGTGACGCTGTCCCGGCAGCAGGCGCAGTGGGCGCAGAAGGCCATCGCCGAACGCGGGTTGGCCGACCTCGCGGAAGTCCGCCACCTGGACTACCGCGACGTCGCCGAATCCGGGTTCGACGCGGTCAGCTCGATCGGCCTCACCGAGCACATCGGCGCCGCCCAGCTCCCCGGCTACTTCTCGTCGCTGGCGGACAAGCTGCGCCCCGGCGGTCGGCTGCTCAACCACTGCATCACCCGCCCCGACGGCAGCCACGGGTCGCGGCCGGGCAAGTTCATCGGGCGCTACGTGTTCCCGGACGGCGAGCTGGAACCCGTCGGCGCCCTGGTGTCGGCGATGAACGACCACGGCTTCGAGGTGCGCCACGAGGAGAACCTCCGGGAGCACTACGCGCTCACCCTCGCCGACTGGTCGGCCAACCTCGAACACCGCTGGGACGACGCGGTCGCCGAGGTGGGCCTGTCCCGGGCGCGCGTGTGGCGGCTCTACATGGCCGCGTGCCGCCTGGGCTTCGAGCGCAACGTGGTGCAGCTGCACCAGGTCCTCGGCGTCAAGCTCGACGAGTACGTCTCTTCCATGCCACTTCGCCCGAACTGGTGACGCACCCGGCGCTCCTTTCCTGGGGTGAGGGGCACCCTGCACCACGTGACTTGGTGCAGGGTGCCCCTCACCCATGGGTTTTCCGGGGGACCGCCGGACGGGTGGTGCCGGTGGGTCAGCGGCTCGTGAGGTCGTCGAGGGTGGTCGGCGGGACGAACTCGCCGACCTCGTGGCGGACCCAGTGGGCGCCGGTGGCGCGGTGCTCGGCGCGGTCGGCGAAGCGGTAGCGGTACATCCGTATCCGCACCGCGCCCGGCGGGGCGTCGGGGAAGGGGTTGCCGCGCAGCAGCCGGAGGACGTGCCGGTCGCCGCGCAGCAGCGCGGCCAGGAAGCGCGGCAGCCAGCCCCGGCCGTAGGTGGGCGAGAGCGCCAGGAACCAGAACTGCCAGTCCAGCCGCAGGTGGTACGGCGCGATCTGGGGCGGTCGCCGACGGGGATCGCCCGGCTTGCCCTTGAACTCGTACTCCCGCCACGGCCCGTCCTCCCCGGGCGCGCCCTCGACGACCAGCTCGTAGCGGGTCCGGGTGATGCTGCCGAACGCGCCGTAGGTGTTGCCCAGGTGCAGCTTGTTGAAGCTGCGGTTCATCACCTGGCCGCGCCCCAGCATGTTCCGCACCGGCCAGTAGCTGAGCACGACGAACCCGCCGGTCAGCACCAGCAGCAGCACGGCGAACCACGTCGGCGGCGCGGCGGTGACCGGCCCGCCGCCGACCGGTGCCACCGCGGCCAGCGCCAGGGTGATGGTGAGCGCGTTGAGCCAGGCGAAGTTGCCGCTGAGCACCAGCCAGAGCTGGGTGACGACGATGATCCCGGCGGCGATCGTGGCCACCGGCTGCGGTGCGAACAGGCCGAACGGCACGACGAGCTGCGCCGCGTGGTTGGCCAGCACCGCCACCCGGTGCAGCCGTCCGGGCAGCAGGTGGAACCGGCGGCTCAGCGGTCCCGGCATCGGCTGGGTCTCGTGGTGGTAGTGCAGCGCGGTGAGGTCGCGCCACACCGGGTCGCCGCGCAGCTTGATCAGCCCGGCGCCGAACTCGACGCGGAACACCAGCCAGCACAGCAGCCACACCACCGGCGCGGGCGGCGCCAGGTGCGCCGGGCCGAGGAACACCGCGAGGAAACCCGCTTCGAGCAGCAGCGATTCCCAGCCGAACGAGTACCAGATCTGGCCCACGTTGACGATCGACAGGTACAGCACCCACAGCAGCGCCCAGTAGCCCAGCCACCCGCCGAGCGGCAGCAGGTCGGGCAGCCCGAGCACGGCCAGGGCGCTGAGCACCACCCCGGTCCAGGCGACCCCGGCGAACGCGCGGTCGGAGTAGTGCAGGTGGAACAGGCTCGGCGAGCGCCGCCACGGCACCCGGGCCAGGAACCGCGGGATCGGCGTCAGCCCGCGGCTGCCGAGCAGACCGCGGAACTGGAGCGCGGCGCTGAGGAACGCGAGCAGGTAGACCACCGCGAGCAGGCGGGTCACCGCCAGCCGCGCGTACCAGTAGTCCGGGAGCGCCAGCCAGTCCCACGTCATGCCGTCGACGTACCCGGCGCGGGCCGTTCTCAGTGCTCGCCCGCCGGGGACCGGCCGCCCGCACCGCTGCGCGGGGCGGCCTCGGCGCGGCACTAGGATCGGCGCTGACGGTCCGGGGTGGGGGTGCGCGGTGCTCGACGACGTGATGTCCGCGCTGGCCTGCCCGCACTGCGCGGCGGAGCTCACCAGGGCGGACGGCGGCCTGCGCTGCCCGCGCGGTCATATGTTCGACATCGCCCGGCAGGGGTACGCGAGCCTGCTGTCGGCGGGCAGCCGGACCGGGACCGGGGACACCGCCGCCATGGTCGCCGCGCGGACCGCGTTCCTCGACGCGGGGCACTACGCGCCGATCGCCGACGCGGTGGCCCGCCTGGTCGCCGCCCTCGACACCGGCGGGACGCTGCTGGACGTCGGCGCGGGCACCGGGCACCACCTCTCCCGCGCGCTGGCGGAGCTGCCCGCGGCGTCCGGGATCGCGCTGGACGCCTCGAAGTACGCCGCGCGCCGGGCGGCCAAGGCCCCCGGCCGGATCGGCGCGGTGGTCGCCGACGCCTGGCAGCGGCTGCCGGTGCGGGAGGGCGCCATCTCCACGGCCCTCGACGTGTTCGCCCCGCGCAACGCCGCCGAGCTGCACCGGGTGCTGCGCCCCGGCGGCCACCTGGTCGTGGTCACGCCCGGTTCCGGGCACCTGTCCGGGCTGGTCGCCGAGCTCGGCCTGATCAGCGTGGACGCCCGCAAGCGGGAGCGGCTCTCCGAGCAGCTCGCCGACCGGTTCGCGCTCGTCGAGCGGCACGGGCTGGAGTTCCCGCTGGAGCTGTCCCGGGCCGATGCCGAAGCCGTCGTCGTGATGGGGCCCAGCGCCCGGCACCTCGACGAGGGGGAGCTGCGCGACCGGCTCGCCGCGCTGCCGGAACCGATCGCGGCCACCGCCTCGGTCGAGGTCGCCGGGTACCGCCGGGTCGGGTGACCCGGCGGTACCCGGCTCCGGCTCAGCGGGGTCCGTGCACCGCCTGCGGCACGCCCCACGGGTTGTCGTCGCGCAGCGGCTGCGGCAGCAGTTCCTGCGGGGTGTTCTGGAACGTCACCGGCCGCAGGAACCGGTCGATCGCGGCGGTGCCCACCGAGGTGAAGCGGGCGTCGGTGGTCGACGGGTAGGGGCCGCCGTGCTGCATCGCCGGGGACGGCGACACCCCGGTCGGCCAACCGTTGCACAGCACCCGCCCGGCCCGCTCGCGCAGCACGCCGAGCAGCCGGGCGAGGTCGGTGGTCTCGTCCGCGGCGTGCTGCACGGTGGCGGTGAGGTTGCCCTCCAGCGCCGCGGCCACCGCCAGCAGCTCCTCCTCGGAGCCGTAGGTCACCACGACCGACAGCGGGCCGAAGACCTCCTCCAGCAGCTCGTCGCGGTGGGCGAGCAGCGTCTCGGCGCTGGTCTCCAGCAGGGTGGGCGTGGCACCCTCGGCCGCGTCGCCGGGTGCGCTGCCCTCGGCGAGCACCCGCACGCCGGGTACCGAGGTCACCGCGGCGCGGCGGTCGCAGTAGCCGCCGTGCAGCCGTTCGTTGAGCAGCCGGTGCGGGCCGACGTTCCGGGTGGCGGCGGCCAGCTCCTCGGCCAGGCCGTGCCCGGCGGGCAGCAGCAGCACGCCCGGCTTGGTGCAGAGCTGGCCCGCGTTGCCGGAGAACGACGTCACGTAGCCCTGGGCGAGCTCGGCGCCGCGCTCCTCCAGCGCCGCCGGGGTGACGAACACCGGGTTGAGGCTGCCCAGCTCGCCGAAGAACGGGATCGGCTTGGGGCGCTGGGCGGCGATGTCGAACAGCGCCCGGCCGCCGGGCACCGAACCCGTGAAGGCCGCGGCCTTGACCCGCTCGTCGGTCAGCGCGCGGGTGCCGGTCTCGACGCCGAGCACCACCGCGAAGGTGCCCTCCGGGGCACCGGCGGCGCGCAGCGCCTCGACGATGACCTCACCGGTGCGCACCGACAGCTCCGGGTGGCCGGGGTGGGCCTTGAGCACCACCGGGCAGCCGGCGGCCAGCGCCGAGGCGGTGTCGCCCCCGGCGACGGAGAAGGCGAACGGGAAGTTGCTGGCGGCGAACACCAGCACCGGGCCGATCGGCAGCTGCACCCGGCGCAGGTCGGGCTTCGGGCCGAGCGCGAAGTCCGGATCGGCGCGGTCGATGGTCGCTTCCAGGTAGCGGCCTTCGTCGAGCACCTCGGCGAACATCCGGAGCTGGAAGGTGGTGCGCTTGAGCTCGCCGGTCAGCCGCCCCTCGGAGAGGTTCGACTCGGAGATGGCCAGCGGGACGAGCTCGGCGGCGGCCGCGTCCAGGGCGTCGGCCACGGCGTTGAGCAGGCGGGCGCGGTCAGCGGGCGCGAGGGCGCCGAACGGTTCGGCCGCTTCGGCGGCGCGGGTCAGGACGGTGTCGAGTTCTTCGTGCGTGGTTTCCGGGATCACCGTGCATCCTTCGGCTCGGCGGGAGCTTGCCGCCCACACCGTAATACGGATCACCGACGACTGGTCGCACAGTGTTCGACATGACGTCAGCCACGCCCACCTCACCCGGAAGGGTGGTGAGTGAGGGGCACCTCCATCCGGCACAGTCGGATGAAGGTGCCCCTCACTCGGAAAACGACGAGGTGGTCAGGACGGGTCGCGGGAGATGCGGACCATGTCCTCGCGCGGCACCACCTTGACGCGCTCCCGGCCCTCGGACTCGCCGAGCGCCCGCTCGTGCGCGTCGAGCCGTCCCCAGCCCTCCCAGGTCGTGTACTCGACCTGGCGCTCCTCCAGCAGCCGCAGCACCGCGTCCGGCTCGGGCTCCTCGGCGGCGGCCAGCGCCTCGCGGTCGGCGAGCAGGTTGTTCACCGTCTCCAGCGCGTCGCCCTTGGTGTGGCCGATCAGGCCGACCGGGCCGCGCTTGATCCAGCCGGTCGTGTAGACCCCGGCCATCGGCTCGCCGTCCAGGCCCAGCACCCGGCCCGCGTCGTTGGGCACGGTGCCGCTGGCGTGGTCGAACGGGATGCCCGCCACCGGTGAGCTCAGGTAGCCCACCGCGCGGTAGACCTGCTGCGCGGGCCAGGTCTCGAACTCGCCGGTGCCCCGGACGCCGCCGGTGCCGTCGAGCTCCATCACCTCGACGCGCACGCCCTCGACCCGTTCGGTGCCCTGCACCTCGGCGGGGGCGCGCAGGAAGTGCAGGTGCAGCCTGCGGGGGGTGTCGTGCTTCGGGTCCCGCAGCGCCCAGTCCTGCAGCGTCTTGACGATGCTCTTGACCTGGTTGTTGGTCCGGATGGACTCCTCGCTGGCCTCGTCGAGCTCGAAGCCCTCCGGGTGCACGATGATCTCCACGCCGGGCTGGTGGTCGAGCTCGCGCAGCTCCAGCGGGGTGAACTTGGCCTGCGCCGGGCCGCGCCGGGCGAACAGGTGGACGTCGGTGACCCGGGAGTCCTTGAGCCCGCGGTAGACGTTGTCCGGGATCTCGGTGCTGAGCAGGTCGTCGGCCTGCTTGGCCAGCACCCGGGCGACGTCCAGCGCCACGTTGCCCGCGCCGATCACCGCGACCTGCTCCCCGTCCAGGGTCCAGTCGCGCGGCGCCTCCGGGTAGCCGTCGTACCAGTAGACGAACTCGGCGGCCCCGTAGCTGTGCGGCAGGTCGGCGCCCGGGATCTCCAGCACCCGGTCCTTGTCCGCCCCGGTGGCGAACAGGACCGCGTCGTAGTGCCGGTGCAGGTCGTCGAGCTTGATGTCGACGCCGTACTCGATGTGGCCCAGGAAGCGGATCTCCGGCTTCTGCATCACGCGGTGCAGGGCGCTCACGATCCCCTTGATGCGCGGGTGGTCGGGTGCCACGCCGTAGCGGATCAGCCCGTAGGGGGCCGGCATCCGGTCGAGCAGGTCGATGTCGACCGCGACATCCGACTTGGTCAGGATGTCGGCGGCGTAGACGCCGGCCGGACCGGCTCCGACGATCGCCACTCGCAACGGGCGGGTCATGCGCTCTCCTCCTGGTGTACTGCGGTGGACCCGCGACCGGTCGACCCGCGTCATCGTCAGGTCCCGGCTCGCCGGCGGTCCCGGGCCGCTGGCACGTCGGCGGACGTGCGCGGAAGTCAGCACCCAGCTTAGGTACCCCTTACCCGGTATCCCGGTATCCGGACCGGTGACAATGCTCTCAGCGGAGATCGGCGGGGCCCGACGTGCCGAGCCGACTGCGCTCCGTGGCCAAACCGCGACGACCTCAGTAGGATGCCTCCCGATCATCGCTGGACCCCGCGAACGGGTAACGCCCAGCACCCCATCGAGGATCAAGGAGATGTCAGGCGGACGTGGACCAGCCGCAGGAGGGTGCAGGTGTCGGCACGAAGTTCTCCGCTGGGCCGGGCTCCGGGCGGGCGCGCGCTACCGCGCCGCGCGAGGGGCCGTACGCCGTGACGGGGACGGCGGTGGCGGACTTCGTGCGGCGTTGGAAGCGCGGCATCGTCCACACCAGCTACGTCCCGGCCAGCAGCGCCGAGCTCGACGACCGGCTCGGCGGCTGCTTCGAACGCCTGCGCGCGGAGCTCACCGGCACCGCCGCGGGCCCGGCGGCGCTGGAACTCGGCGCCGAACTGGTCCAGATCCACTTCACCAACCCGGCGGCGCTGTCCAGCACGCTGCGGTTGTTCGGCGCCGAGCTGCCCCGGTTGTTCCCGGGCCTGGACGCGCACCGGCTGCACGCGGTGCTCGCCGACATCGCCGCCGGATTCTCCGGACGCTTGCGGGAGCAGACCCTGGACGAGCAGGAAGTCATCAAGGTCGCGGTGCTGCACGCGCGGGACGCGGCCGAGGACAAGGTGCGGGCCAGCGAGGCGAAGTCGCGGGCCGTCTTCGAGACGTCGGTGCTCGGGCTGGCCGTGGTGCGGCTGGACGGCGGTATCGACGAGGTCAACCCGGCCATGGCGCAGATCTTCCAGCGCTCCGAGGAGGAGCTGCTGGCGGGGACCATCTTCGACCTGTGCGACCAGGACTGGGTGGCCGACCTCGACGACGTCGAGGCCGGGCTGGTCGCGGGTGATCAGGAGACCTTCCACGTGGAGCTGCGGTTCACCCGCGCCGACGAGACGCAGGTCTGGACCGCCGTGACGGCCTCGCTGGTCCGGGACCGCGACGGCGCCCCGCAGTACCAGGTGGTGCAGTACGAGGACATCACCGACCGGCACCTGCTGCAGGAGCACTTCCGGCGGCAGTCCACCGTGGACACGCTGACCGGGTTGGGCAACCGGACGTTCCTGCGCGGCAGCATCGACCAGGCGCTGGAGCCGACGTACCGGGGCAGGCGGGTCGGGTTGTGCTACGTCGACCTGGACGGCTTCAAGGCGATCAACGACAGCCTCGGCCAGGAGATCGGCGACGCGCTGCTGCGCCAGGTCGCGCAGCGGTTGCGGGCCATGGCCGAGCTGGAGGGCGCGGAGGCGACGCGGCTGGGCGGCGACGAGTTCGTCGTGCTGCTGCCCGACTCGCACGGCGCGACCCCGCTGATCCAGTTCGTCGAGCGGATGCTGCGGGAGGTCCAGCAGCCGGTGCGGATCGGCACCCACGAGCTGAGCCCGTCGGCGAGCGTGGGCGTGGTCGAGCGCGAGGTGGTCGGCGCCGAGGCCGAGGTGCTGCTGCGCGACGCCGACATCACGCTGTACCGCGCCAAGCGCGACGGCCGGGCGCAGTGGGTGCTGTTCGACTCCGAGCACACCGCCGCGGCCCGGGACCGGTTCAAGCTCTCCGCGACGCTGCCCGCCGCGCTGGACCAGAACGAGCTGTTCGTGCAGTACCGGCCCGTCCGGCGGCTGTCCGACGGCAAGCTGACCGGGGCGACCGCCACGGTGCAGTGGGACCACGAGGAGTTCGGCGAGCTCTCCGCCGAGCAGTTCCTCGGGGTCGCCGAGGAGACCGGCCTGATCACCCGCCTCGGGAGCTGGATGCTGGAACGGGTGTGCGAGCACGCGGCGCGCTGGACGCAGCGGCTCGGTGCCGACGCCCCGATCGCCGGGATGGACCTGTCGCTGCGGCACTGCCGCGATCCCGAACTGGTCGCCGAGGTGCAGCGGGTGCTGCGCAAGACCGGGTTGGCGCCGCAGCAGCTCGCGCTCGGGATGCCGGAGGTGGCGCTGTTCGACCACCAGGGCGACCCGGTGGACACCCTGGAGATCTTCGCCGACATGGGCATCGGCCTGGTGCTCTACGACTACGGCGACGATTACACGCGGGTACCGTTGTTGAAGGGCCTGCCGTTGCAGGCGTTGCAGATCAACGGGCCGCACCTGGCCAGCTTCGCCGACCCGGCGGGTCCGGACCCGATCCACGACTTCCTGGTCAAGGCCGCGGTCGGCGCGGCGGCCTTGGTGAAGATCCCGGTCGTCGCCACCGACGTGCGCACCGACCAGCAGGCCGAGCGGTTGCAGGCGGTCGGTGTGTCGAGCGTCTCCGGCGAGTGCGCGGGAGGTCTGGTGTCGGCCCTGGAACTGGAGGAGCTGGTGGTGGCGCAGCGCACCTGACCGCCCTGGTCGGGAGCTGCGACGCGGCCTCCGGACCCCGGCCGATAGCATCGGGTCGAAGGGTATCCGCTGCCGGTCGGTGACCGGCTCCATCCGAGGAGTGACCGTGTCCGTTCAGCCTTCGCCAGCCCAGCAAGCTCTCCGGGTGAAGGTTCCGGCGGGCACCACCGCGGGCGAAGCGGTCGCCGGGGCGGGCCTGCCGAACAAGGGCCCGGAGGCGATCGTGGTGGTCCGCGACGCCGCGGGTGAGCTGCGCGACCTCTCCTGGGCGCCGGAGTCCGACGTCGAGGTGGAGGCGGTGCCCGCCGACTCCGAGGACGGCCGCGGCGTGATCCGGCACTCCGCCGCGCACGTGCTCGCCCAGGCGGTGCAGGACACCTTCGACGACGCCAAGCTGGGCATCGGCCCGCCGGTCAAGGACGGCTTCTACTACGACTTCGACGTGGACCGCCCGTTCACCCCGGACGACCTGCGCGCGCTGGAGAAGCGCATGAAGCAGATCATCAAGTCCGGGCAGAAGTTCTCCCGCCGCAGGCTGGACTCGGTGGAGGAGGCCCGCGCGGAGCTGGCCGACGAGCCCTACAAGCTGGAGCTGGTCGACCTCAAGTCCGATGTGGACACCGATGAGGTGATGGAGGTCGGCGGCGGCGAGCTCACCGTCTACGACAACGTGGACCGGCACGGCGAGGTCGTCTGGGGCGATCTGTGCCGGGGACCGCACGTGCCGCACACCCGCTACCTCCCGGCCGTCAAGCTGATGCGGGTGGCCGCCGCCTACTGGCGCGGCGACCAGAGCAACCAGCAGCTCCAGCGGATCTACGGCACCGCGTGGGAGTCCAAGGAACGGCTCGACGAGCACCTGGAGTGGCTGGCCGAGGCCGAGCGCCGCGACCACCGGCGGATCGGCGCCGAGCTGGACCTGTTCTCCTTCCCGGACGAGGTCGGTTCCGGGCTGCCGGTGTTCCACCCCAAGGGCGGCATCATCCGGCGCGAGCTGGAGGACTACTCGCGCAAGCGCCACGAGCAGGCGGGCTACGAGTTCGTCTACTCGCCGCACATCACCAAGGACGCGCTGTTCAAGACCTCCGGTCACCTCGACTGGTACAAGGACGGGATGTTCCCGGCGATGCACCTCGACGAGGAGCTCGACGCGGACGGCGAGGTGCGCAAGCCCGGCCAGGACTACTACCTCAAGCCGATGAACTGCCCGTTCCACAACCTGATCTACCGCTCGCGGGGCCGGTCCTACCGCGAGCTGCCGCTGCGGCTGTTCGAGTTCGGCTCGGTGTACCGGTACGAGAAGTCCGGCGTGGTGCACGGGTTGACCCGGGTGCGCGGCATGACGCAGGACGACGCGCACATCTACTGCACCCCCGACCAGCTCCAGGAGGAGCTGAAGTCGCTGCTGGGCTTCGTGCTCGACCTGCTGCGCGACTACGGGCTGGAGGACTTCTACCTGGAGCTGTCCACCCGCAACGAGCAGAAGTACGTCGGTGACGACGCGAGCTGGGACCTGGCCACCGAGGCGCTGCGCGAGGCCGCCGCGTCCTCCGGGCTGGAGCTGGTGCCGGACCCGGGCGGGGCCGCCTTCTACGGCCCGAAGATCTCGGTGCAGGCCCGCGACGCGCTGGGCCGGAGCTGGCAGATGTCGACCATCCAGGTCGACTACCACCTGCCGGAGCTGTTCGGCCTGGAGTACACCGCCCCCGACGGCAGCAAGCAGCGGCCGATCAAGATCCACCGGGCGCTGTTCGGGTCGATCGAGCGGTTCTTCGGGGTGCTCACCGAGCACTACGCGGGCGCCTTCCCGGCCTGGCTGGCGCCGGTGCAGGTGGTCGGCATCCCGATCGCCGACGAGCACGTGGAGCACCTGCGCGAGGTGGCCGACCGGCTGCGCGCCGAGGGCCTCCGGGTCGAGGTCGACGCCGGGGACGAGCGGATGCAGAAGAAGATCCGCACGCACACCACGCAGAAGGTGCCGTTCCAGCTCCTCGCGGGAGGTCAGGACGTGGAGTCCGGCGCGGTGTCGTTCCGGTTCCGCGACGGCAGCCAGATCAACGGCGTCCCGGTGGACGACGCGGTCGCCGCGCTGACCGGCTGGGTGCGGCGCCGGGAGAACGCCTCGCCGACCGCCGAGAACTTCCCGGTGGTGGAGCCCGCGTGAACCCCGAGGGCGTGGACGTGACCGAGCAGCGGGGCTACGGCGTGCCCGACGCCCTGCAGCGGCTGTGGACGCCGCACCGGATGGCCTACGTCCAGGGCGAGAACAAGCCGGTGGGGCAGGACAGCGAGGGCTGCCCGTTCTGCGTGCTGCTGGAGTCGGCGGCGCCGGATCGGGACACGCTGATCGTGGCGCGCGGGGAGCTGGTCTTCGCGATCCTCAACCTGTACCCGTACAACCCGGGCACCTGATGGTGCTGCCGTACCGGCACGTGGCCGACTACACCGACCTCACCACCGAGGAGACGGCCGCCGTCGCGGCGTTCACCCAGCGCGCGATGCGGGTGGTCCGGGCGGTGTCCGGTCCGCACGGGTTCAACATCGGGCTGAACCAGGGGCCGGTGGCGGGCGCGGGCATCGCCGCCCACCTGCACCAGCACGTGGTGCCGAGGTGGGGCGGGGACGCCAACTTCATGCCGGTCATCGGCCACACGAAGGTGCTGCCGCAGCTCCTCGGGGAGACCTGGGAACTGCTGGCGGAGGGCTGGCGCGAACTCGACTGAGGTGCGGGCGCCCTCGTCCAGCCGGACGAGGGCGCCCGCGCGGGCGGGCTCAGCTCCGGAGCTGAGCCTCGACCTCGATGGTCAGCTTGACCTTCTCGCCGACCATGGCGCCGCCGTCGGGGCCGACGCCGAAGTCGGTGCGGTTGAGGGTGGTCTCGGCCGACAGCCCGAGCACGCCCTCCTCGGTGATGCCGCCGAGCTCGGTCTCCAGCGCGATGGTCCTGGTGACGCCGTGGAGGGTGAACTCGCCCTCGATCACGTAGTCGTCGCCGTCCGCGCGGATCGCGGTGGAGCGGAAGGTGGCCGTGGGGTGGTTCTCGCTGTCCAGGAAGTCCGGGTTGGCGAGGTGCGCGTCGCGGTCGGCGTTGCCGGTGTCGACCGAGTTCGTGTCGATGGTGGCGGTGACCGAGGACTCGAGCGGGTTCTCGGCGGTCACGATCTCGCCCCGGAAGCTCTGGAACCGGCCGCGGGACTTGCCCACGCCCATGTGCCGCACGGAGAACTCGATCGCCGAGTGGACCGGGTCGATGTCCCAGGTGCCGACGGTGTAACCCGGGACCTGCTCGGTCGTGGTCATGCTGCCTCCTCGTTCGTCGGGGGTGTCGTGGGGACGAACCCCGTTGCGGCGCCGCCGATTCCGGTTTGTGTCCGACCTCACCGGACCGGTGGGCCACCGGTGCCCGCAGGTCATCCCGCGCAGGGGCGGCTAATCTTCGGGTGTAGGCACCTCGGCGCTAGGCGGTCGTTCCAGGGCGATGCTCAACTTCTCGGCGCGGGCGACACTGGCCCGGCTCCTCGATCCGGTCGGCGCGGGTCTGGTGCGGCTCGGTCTGTCGCCGAACGCCGTGACCCTCGTCGGCACCCTCGCCGCGATCGCGGCCGCGCTGTGGTTCTTCCCGCGCGGTGAGCTGTTCGCCGGCACCGTCGTGGTCACCCTCTTCCTGCTGTTCGACCTGCTGGACGGGGCGATGGCCCGGGCGGGCGAGCGCGCGACCGCCTTCGGCGGCGTGCTGGACGCGACCTGCGACCGGCTGGTGGACGGGGCGCTGTTCGGCGCGCTGGCCTGGTGGGCGCTGGCGGTGGAGGGCGACCGGGCGCTCGGCGCCGGGTTGCTGATCTGCCTGGTGTGCGCGCAGGTCATCTCCTACGTCAAGGCGCGCGCCGAGGCCAACGGGCTGCGCGCCGACGGCGGCCTGGCCGAGCGCGCCGAGCGCTTCATCGTCGTGCTGGTCGGCACCGGTCTGCACGGCCTCGGCGTGCCGTTCGTGCTGGACGTCGCGGTGTGGCTGCTGGTGGTGCTCTCGCTGCTCACCGTCGCGCAGCGGATGGTCGCGGTGCGCACCGAGCACCGCGGCGCCCAGGGCTGAGCTCGACCCGCTCCGCCGGAAAGTGGACTACTGAAATGGGCCTCTAGTGGCCCGTGTCCGTGGTCCAGTTCGCGCCTAACCTCGTCCCCGCAGGATCGCGGTGGAAGGAGTTCACAGGTGAGCGCACAGACGGGTGCCGAGCGCACCGGTACCGACGGGGTCAAGCGCGGCATGGCCGAGATGCTCAAGGGCGGCGTGATCATGGACGTGGTGACGCCCGAGCAGGCGGTGATCGCCGAGCAGGCCGGGGCGGTCGCCGTGATGGCGCTGGAGCGGGTGCCCGCCGACATCCGCGCGCAGGGCGGGGTGGCCCGGATGTCGGACCCCGAGCTGATCTCCGGGATCGTCGAGGCGGTGTCGATCCCGGTGATGGCCAAGGCGCGGATCGGGCACTTCGTCGAGGCCCGGGTGCTGCAGGCGCTCGGCGTCGACTACGTCGACGAGTCCGAGGTGCTCACGCCCGCCGACGAGGAGCACCACATCGCCAAGCACGACTTCACGGTGCCGTTCGTCTGCGGCGCCACCGACCTCGGCGAGGCGCTGCGCCGGATCGCCGAGGGCGCCGCGATGATCCGCTCCAAGGGCGAGGCGGGCACCGGCGACGTCGTGCAGGCCACCCGGCACATGCGCCGGATCCGGCGGGACGTCCGCCGGCTGGCCGCGCTCGACGCCGACGAGCTGCCCGCCGCGGCCAAGGAGCTGCGGGCGCCGCTGGAGCTGGTCCGGGAGGTCGCCGAAGCCGGTCGGCTGCCGGTCGTGCTGTTCACGGCGGGCGGGATCGCCACCCCCGCCGACGCGGCGATGATGCGCGCGCTGGGGGCCGAGGGCGTCTTCGTCGGCTCCGGCATCTTCAAGTCCGGCGACCCGGCCGCGCGTGCGGCGGCCATCGTCAAGGCGACGACGTTCTGGGACGACGCCGACGTGCTCGCGCAGGTCTCCCGGGGGCTGGGCGAGGCGATGGTCGGCATCAGCGGCGAGGCGGTCGACGATCACTACGCGACCCGCGGTTGGTGAGGAGTGGGTACATCAGGAGGCGATCGGCGCAGCGAGAAGGCCGCTGAGGTTCCGCCACCCGCACCGCCACGCAGGCCATTGGCGAAAGCGGTCCTCAGACGTGCTCCATGAGCAGGACCGCCGTCGTGCCGGGGGCCAGGGCTTCGTAGAGGTGCGGGGCGCTGCCGGAGAAGGCGGCGTAGTCGCCCGGGGTCAGCTCCACCGGCTGCTCGCGCGGGCCGACGCGCAGGTGCCCGGCGGTGACCAGCACGTGCTCGACGGAACCGGGGATGTGCGGGTCGCCGTGGCGCACGCCGCCGGGTTCGAGTTCGAGCAGGTACAGGTCGCGCCGGGCGCCCGGCGGGCAGGAGCTGAGCAGGGCCGCGGCGTAGGGCGACTGCTCGGAGCGCACCATCGGGGCCTCGCCGGAGCGGATCACCCGGACCTGCGGGGACGGCGGTTCGACGAGCCTGCTGAACGGGATGCCGAGGGCGACGCCGAGCGCCCACAGGGTCTCCACGCTCGGGTTGCCCGTCCCGGCCTCGAGCTGGGAGAGCGTCGACTTGGCGATGCCCGCGCGCTTGGCCAGCTCCGTCAGGGACAGGCCGGCGCGGTCCCGCTCCCGGCGCAGCGAGGCGGCGATGGTCTCCAGCGGTGGGGCCGCCCGGCTGGTGTCGTTCTCGCGCATCATGTTCGATGTACCGACCTTTCTGTTCGGTTTGACGAACGCGGGACGCATGTTCATGCTAGCGAACGTGAGTACGGTTCAACGAACGCGGTGGTGGCACGATCGGCTGGTCCGCGACGCCCTGTCGATGGCCGCGGCCATGGCGATCGTGGGCGCCTCCCTGGGGGCGATCGCGGTCGGCAAGGGCGTCCCGCTCTGGCTGATCACGCTGATGGGCGCGGTGGTCTTCGCCGGCGGGTCGGAGTTCATGGTGGTCGGCCTGGTGACCGCGGGCGCCGCGCCGGTGACCGCGGTGCTCGGCGGGCTGATGCTCAACGCCCGGCACTTCCCGTTCGGCCTGGCGGTCGGCGGGCTGCTCGACCGGGGATGGCCGAGCAGGCTGCTCGGCAGTCACCTCATGGTCGACGAATCGGTGGCCTTCGCGCTGGCCCAGCCCACCGAGCCGGAGCGCAAGCGCGCGTACTGGCTGGTCGGCATCGCCCTGTACCTGGCGTGGGCGCCGTCGGTGTTCGTCGGCGGCCTGCTGGGCGCCCGGATCGGCGACCCGGCGGTGCTCGGGCTGGACGCGGCGCTGCCCGCCGCGCTGCTGGCCCTGATCACGCCCGCCCTGCGGGAGCACCGGACGCTGCGGGCGGTCGCCCTGGGCGCCCTGGTCGCGGTGGCGACCACGCCGCTGCTGCCCGAGGGGCTGCCGGTGGTGGCCGGGCTGGTCGGGCTCGCCGCCGCGCTGCCGCTGCCGAAGGGGGTGGCCGCCCGATGACGGTGGGGATCGTACTCGCGCTGGCCGCGGGGACCTACGCGATGCGGCTGGCCGGGCCGCTGCTGCGCGGCCGGGTGGAGTTCTCGCCGCGCTGGGAGCAGCTCATGTCGATCGCCGCGATGGTGCTGCTCGGCGGGTTCGTGGCCACCAGCACCGCGTTCGAGGGCGGCGACCTGGCCGGCTGGGCCCGGTTCGCCGGGGTGGCCGTCGGCGGCGTGCTGGCCTGGCGCAAGGCGCCGTTCGTGCTGGTCGTGGTCGCCGCGGCGGCGACCACCGCGCTGCTGCGGGTGGTCGGCCTGAGCTGATCGAGATCGAGGAGGAGACGTGCAGGTGAGGAACGCCCGGCCGGTGATCGGGGTGCTGGCCCTGCAAGGCGGGGTGGCCGAGCACCTCACCGCGCTGGAGCGCGCCGGGGCGCTGGCCCGCCCGGTCCGCCGGCCCGAGGAGCTGGCCGAGGTGCACGGCATCGTGCTGCCCGGCGGGGAGTCCACCACCATGTCCCGGCTGCTCGACGCCTTCGAACTGACCGAGCCGCTGCGCGCCCGGCTGGCCGCCGGGCTGCCCGCCTACGGCTCCTGCGCCGGGATGGTGCTGTTGGCCCGCGAGGTCCAGGACGACCGGGCGGTGCGCCCGCTGGGCGCGCTGGACGTGGTGGTGCGGCGCAACGCCTTCGGCAGGCAGGTCGATTCCTTCGAGACCGATCTGGACGTGCGCGAGGTGGGCCGGGTGCGCGGGGTGTTCATCCGGGCCCCGTGGGTCGAGTCGGCGGGGCCCGCGGTCGAGGTGCTGGCCACCGCCGGACACCCCGAGGTGCCCGACGCGTCGGCCCCGGCGGCGCCCGCCGGTAGGATCGTCGCGGTTCGGCAGGCACGCGTGCTCGCCACCGCCTTCCACCCGGAGCTGGTCGGCGGGGACGAACGCGTGCACCGCCATTTCGTGCAGACCGTCCGCGCGCGGTGACGCTCGCCGTCGGCGTGCGGGCGAACAACGACGGAGGACAGATGAGCGGCCACTCGAAGTGGGCCACCACCAAGCACAAGAAGGCCGCCGTCGACGCCAAGCGCGGCAAGCTGTTCGCGAAGCTGATCAAGAACGTCGAGGTTGCCGCGCGGACCGGCGGTGGTGATCCGGAGGGCAATCCGACCCTCTACGACGCCATCCAGAAGGCCCGGAAGAACTCGGTGCCGACGGACAACATCGAGCGCGCGCGCAAGCGCGGCGGCGGCGAGGAGGCGGGCGGCGCCGACTGGCAGACCATCATGTACGAGGGATACGGCCCCAGCGGGGTCGCCGTGCTGGTGGAGTGCCTGACCGACAACCGCAACCGCGCCGCGGGCGACGTGCGCACCGCGATGACCCGCAACGGCGGCTCGATGGCCGACGCGGGCTCGGTGTCCTACCTGTTCACCCGCCGCGGCGTCGTGCTGCTGCCGAAGAACGGCCTCGGCGAGGACGACGTGCTCGGTGCGGTGTTGGAGGCCGGCGCGGAGGAGGTCAACGACCTCGGCGAGAGCTACGAGGTGCTGGCCGACCCGTCCGACCTGGTCGACGTCCGCAAGGCGTTGCAGGCGGCGGGCATCGAGTACGACTCGGCCGAGCTGAGCTTCCTGGCCTCGGTGAACGTGCCGCTGGACGCCGACGCCGCCCGCAAGGTGTTCAAGCTGATCGACGCGCTGGAGGACTGCGACGACGTGCAGAACGTCTACGCCAACTTCGACGTGTCCGATGAGGTCATGGCCCAGGTCGACGCGTAGAAGTCGGCGTTCCGCCCTGTGTCAGATTCCACGTGTCCGACGAGGTCATGGCCCAGGTCGACGCCTGATCGCCGGAGCGCCCCGGTCGACGGGTGTGGGCCACCGCACCCGGCCCGGCCGTCCGGGCCGTCCCGCGGTGCGCGGCAGGCAGAATGGCGCCGTGGTGGACGAGGAGCTGCGGAAGTGGTTGGTCGACACCGCCGAGCGCGAGGGCGCGGCGGTGGTGCAGGTCGCCGGGGACGAGGGCGGTGCCCCGTTCGCGTTCTCGGTGGGTGCCTGGCGCCGGTTCGGCAAGCCGGAGGTGGTCGTGATCGGGCTGCCGCCGGAGGTCGCGCAGTCGGTCATCGGCCAGTACGTGCGGCGGGTGTCGGCCGGGGAGCGGTTCGCCCCCGGGCAGCTCTACGAGGGCTTCCTGCGGGGCTGCCCGGTCACCTTCGAGCGCATCGACCACCGGCACTACCCGGAGTACCTGGGCAGCGCGTTCGTGGTCTACGGCGGTGACGACTTCCCCGCGGTGCAGCTCATCGTCGCCAGCCCGGAGGAGGGCCGCTTCCCCTGGGACGACGACGCGCCCGGCGGCTTCCGCGAGTACCAGCCGGTGCTGACCGCCAGCGGGGCCCCGGAGAGCTGGCGGCCCGGCGTCGACGGACCCTGATCGCGTCGGCATGTCGGACCCGGGGCGGTGATCCCGGTCGGCTAGGCTTCGAACGGGTGTTCACGGCCGGAGTCGTCAGGTCAGCGGGGGAGTCAGCTCATGGTGCGGGTGCTCGGCGTCGACCCCGGGTTGACCCGGTGCGGCCTCGGCGTGGTCGACGGCCGGGGCCGGAAGCTGAGCTGCGTGGCCGTCGGCGTGGCGCGGTCCCCGGTGGACGACGACCTGGCGCTGCGGCTGCGGACGGTGGCCGAGGTGGTCGAGGACTGGATGGACACCCACCGCCCGGAGGTCGTGGCGATCGAGCGGGTGTTCAGCCAGCACAACGTGCGCACCGTGATGGGCACCGCGCAGGTCTCCGGGGTCGTGGCGCTGGCCGCCGCGCGCCGCGACCTCCCGGTGGCCTTCCACACCCCCAGCGAGGTCAAGGCCGCGATCAGCGGATCGGGCCGGGCCGACAAGAAGCAGGTGACCGCGATGGTCACCAGGATCCTCGGGCTCGCCGCGGCGCCCAAGCCCGCCGACGCCGCCGATGCGCTGGCCCTGGCCGTCTGCCACCTGTGGCGGGCGCCGATGGTGGAGCGCTTGGCGGCGGTGGAGGCCAAGGCCGCCGAACTGGCCCGCAACCACCGCGCGCGGCTGCAGGCGGCGCAGCGCTCGGCACGGAACGGAGGTCGACCGTGATCTCAACGGTGCGCGGCCCGGTGCTCTCCATCGGTCTCGATCACGCGGTGGTCGAGGTCGGCGGGGTCGGGTTCGCCGTCCACGCCACCCCGGCGACGCTGGCGGGGCTGCGCCGGGGCGAGGAGTCCCGGCTGTGGACCTCGCTGGTCGTCCGGGAGGACTCGCTGACCCTGTACGGCTTCCCCGACGCCGAGTCGCGGGACCTGTTCGGCCTGCTCCAGACGGCGTCCGGGGTGGGCCCCCGGCTGGCCCTGGCGACGCTGGCCGTGCTCACCCCCGACCAGCTCTGCCACGCGCTCGGCGACGGCAACCTGACGGTGCTCACCCAGGTCCCCGGCATCGGCCGCAAGAGCGCCGAACGGCTGGTCCTGGAACTGCGGGACAAGGTCGGCGCGGTGGTCTCGCCCGCGCCGTCGGGGCCGGACCGCGGGCGGCTGCGGACCGAGGTCTCCGAGGCCCTGGTCGGCCTCGGCTTCTCCGCCAAGCAGGCCGAGCAGAGCGTGGAGGCGGTGCTGGCGGCCGGGCACGACGGGCTGGACAACTCGGCGGTGCTGCGCGAGGCCCTGACCAAGCTGGGCCCGAAGTGAGGCGGGCATGACCGAGCTCGACGAGGACGGCCCGAGGCGCGACGAGGTCGCCCTGGACCCGCACCGGCAGGCCACCGAGCAGGACGTCGAACGCACCCTGCGCCCGCACCACCTGGCGGAGTTCATCGGTCAGCCCCGCGTCCGCGAGCAGCTCGAACTGGTGCTGCGCGGGGCGCTGAACCGGGGCGACCAGCCCGACCACGTGCTGTTCTCCGGACCACCGGGCCTGGGCAAGACCAGCCTCGCCATGATCATCGCCGCCGAGCTGGGCGCCGCGATCCGGGTCACCTCCGGCCCCGCGCTGGAACGCCCCGGCGACCTCGCGGCGATGCTGTCCAACCTCGCCGAGGGCGACGTGCTGTTCATCGACGAGATCCACCGCATCGCCCGCCCGGCCGAGGAGATGCTGTACCTCGCGATGGAGGACTACCGGGTCGACGTGGTGGTCGGCAAGGGCCCCGGGGCCACCAGCATCCCGCTGGAGATCGCGCCGTTCACGCTGGTCGGGGCGACCACCCGGTCCGGCGCGCTGACCGGCCCGCTGCGCGACCGGTTCGGCTTCACCGCGCACATGGAGTTCTACGTCCCGGCGGAGCTGGAGCAGGTGCTCCGGCGCTCGGCGGGCATCCTCGGGGTGGACCTGCGCGACGACGGGGCGGTGGAGATCGCGCGCCGCTCCCGGGGCACGCCGCGCATCGCCAACCGGTTGCTGCGCCGGGTCCGGGACTACGCGGAGGTGCGCTCCGACGGCGCGGTCACCCGCGAGATCGCCCGGGCCGCGCTGGAGGTCTACGACGTCGACGAGATCGGCCTGGACCGGCTGGACCGCGCGGTGCTGGGCGCCCTGGTCCACTCCTTCGGCGGTGGCCCGGTGGGGATCTCCTCGATGGCCGTCGCGGTGGGCGAGGAGTCCACCACCGTCGAGGAGGTCTGCGAGCCGTTCCTGGTGCGCGCCGGGCTGCTCGCCCGCACCCCGCGCGGCCGGGTCGCCACCGCCGCGGGCTGGGCGCACCTGGGCCTGCCGGCGCCGGAGAACGCCCCGGGCGGGCAATCAGCGACCCTGTTCGACGTCTGATCCCCGCGCCCCGGAACGGCGGTCCGCGCGAACGGCGCGCGGTGCGAGTCCCGGTAGGTGAGGGGCACCCTTGCCGTCGTTGGTACATCAGGAGGCGATCCCGCAGCGAGAAGGCCGCTGAGGTTCCGCTACCCGCACCGCCACGCAGGCCATTGGCGAAAGCGGTCCTTACTTGGGCAAGGGCGCCCCTCGCTCATGTCCCGAAGGGGTGGCGGGCCTGGTGCGCGGGTGGTGCTGGTGAGAAGGCACACCCGGGCCTGGCGCGGCGGTCGCGGGGCTGTTCGGGGCGGCCCCGAGCTGCTGCTGGGGGCCGCGCGACCGCTGCTGGGAGCCGAGCGCTCGGCGACAGGTGCTGAGGCGGAGGAGTAGGGTGCCCGCTACCTCCAGTTGACCTGGCACACTGGAGGTTGTACATCCGAACAATTCGGGCGCAGTGCTGCGAGGGCTGGGCCCTTAGCGTCCGCTGAAACGGAGCACGATGGAATCCCTGATCTTCCCCCTGCTGATCGTCCTGCTCGCCGTTCCGCTGTTCCTGCAGGCGCGCAAGCAGAAGCGCGCGATGCAGGAGCAGCAGAAGCTGCAGAACTCGCTGACCGCGGGTGACCGGGTGATGACCACTTCCGGCGTCTTCGGCACCGTCGTGGCCACCGCCGACGACAGCATCGAGCTGGAGCTGGCCCCCGGCCTGACCACCACCTGGGTGCGCGCCGCCGTGCGCGAGAAGGTCGTCGACCAGGCCGCCGCGGAGCAGCCGGTCGAGACCGCCGACGCCGATGAAGTCGAGGACACCGGCAAGACCGAGGACGCGGGCAAGGCCGCTGCCGACGACAAGGCCGCCGAGACCGACAAGGTCGCCGAGCCGGAGCAGCAGAAGGCGAACTGAGCGGGTTCGGTGCCCGGGCGGTGCCGGTGGAACGACCGGCGCCGCTCTGGAACGCCACCGAGCCGACCCCGCCGAACCGTCCGCACCCGAAGGGCGGCTCCGGCCGCCACCGGGTGCCGGACCGGTTCGCGCCGGGACCCGTCGCGCCAGGCAGTGCTGCCTGGCGCGCACCTGTGCCGACCCCCGGCGACCCCGGGTGACCAGCGGTGCACCTCCGGTTAGCACCCCGCGGCGGAGGGACCGCGCACCCGGCCTGTCAGACTGAGGGGCGGATTTCCGCGTCGTCCGCCGGGCTGGCGCGGTCTGGAGACGTAGATCGTGGACGGGAGACGGACGCACCGTGGCACCTCCGGCCGGGCAGATCCGCCCAGGGCGTTATCTCGGGATCTTCGCGCTGATCGTGGTGGCGCTGTACTCGCTGGTCTTCTTCACCGGCGACGGCAAGCCCACCCCCAAGCTCGGGATCGACCTGCAGGGCGGCACCCGCGTCACGCTCACCGCCCGCACTCCCGACGGCGCCCCGCCCACCAACGAGTCGCTGGAACAGGCGCGGCAGATCATCGAGACCCGCGTCAACGGCATGGGCATCAGCGGCTCCGAGGTGACCCAGGACGGTTCGAACCTGGTCATCACGGTCCCCGGTGCGGGCGGTGAGCAGGCCAAGCAGCTCGGCCAGACCGCGGAGCTGAACTTCCGCAAGGTCACCACCGCCGTCCCGGTGCAGCCGGCGCCGCCGGGCACCACGCCGCAGAACGCCGCTCCCGCGCAGGCCCCGTCGCCCGAGGACCAGCAGCGGCTCATCGAGGAAGCCAAGTCCACCCGGCAGAGCACCGATCCGGCCGTGCTGCAGCAGGCGTTGCAGACCCTGGACTGCGGAGCCGAGGACCCGCTGCGCGGCAACGACGACCCGACGCGCCCGCTGGTCACCTGCGACCAGGAGGGCACCGCGAAGTACCTCCTGGAACCCGTCTTCCTCCAGGGCGAGCAGGTCGCCGACGCGATGGCCCAGCCGCCGCAGCCGCAGAGCGGCCAGGGCTGGACGGTCAACCTCGAGTTCAAGAGCGAGGGCGCCAAGAAGTGGGCGGACTTCACCTCCGCCAACGTCGGCCAGCAGGCCGCCTTCGTGCTCGACACCGAGGTGGTGTCGGCGCCCAGCATCGAGACCGCGCTGCTGGGCGGCAACGCGATGATCTCCGGCCAGTTCAACCAGCAGAGCGCCACCGAGCTCGCCGAGATCCTCAAGTACGGCTCGCTGCCGCTGGCCTTCGACCAGTCCGAGGCGGAGACGGTCTCGGCCACCCTCGGCGTCGCCTCGCTGGAGGCCGGGCTCATCGCGGGCGGTATCGGCCTGGCGCTCGTCGCGGTCTACTGCCTGTTCTACTACCGCCTGCTGGGCATCCTGACGATCCTGTCGCTGGTGCTCTCCGGCGGCATCGTCTACGCGGTGCTCGTGCTGCTGGGGCGATGGGTCGGGTTCACCCTCGACCTCGCCGGGGTGGCCGGGTTCATCATCGCCATCGGCATCACGGCGGACTCGTTCATCGTGTTCTTCGAACGGCTCAAGGACGAGATACGCGAGGGACGCACGTTCCGCTCGGCGGTGCCGCGGGCGTGGCCGCGCGCCCGGCGCACCATCCTGTCGGCGGACACGGTCAGCTTCCTGGCCGCCGCGGTGCTGTACGTGCTCGCGGTGGGGCAGGTCAAGGGCTTCGCCTTCACCCTCGGCATGTCCACCGTCCTCGACCTGGTCGTGGTGTTCCTGGTGACGCACCCGCTGGTCGCGATGGCCTCCAAGAACAAGTTCCTGTCCAAGCCCTCGGTTTCCGGGCTCGGTGCGGTGCAGCGGATCGGCGACCGGGCTCGCGCCGCTCGCCGCCGGACGGGTCAGCCGACGACCGCCGAGGAGGCGTGACGTGACGACCCCAGGGAACGAGCAGCGGACCAGCATCTTCCACCGGCTCTACACCGGCACCGGCGCGTTCGACATCATCGGCAAGCGCGCCCGCTGGTACGTGTCGCTGGGCCTGCTGGTGCTCATCTGCCTCGGCGCCGTCGGGTTCAAGGGCTTCAACCTCGGCATCGACTTCGAGGGCGGCACCAAGATCCAGATGCCCGCCGTCGGCGCGCAGGGCCCGATCGAGGACGACGAGGTCCGGGCCTCCTTCGAGGAGGCGCTGGGCCAGCCCGCCGAGACCGTCCAGACGGTCGGCGCGGGGGACAGCCAGAGCATCCAGATCCGGACCGAGTCGCTGGACGCCGCCGAGGTCTCGCAGGTCAAGGAGGCGCTGTTCGCCGACCTGCGGCCGTTGGACGTCCAGGGGCAGCCGAACCCGGCGGTGATCAGCGACAGCGCGGTCAGCGGCACCTGGGGCGGTGAGATCACCCAGCAGGCGCTGATCGCGCTCGGCGTGTTCCTGGTGCTGGTGACGGTCTTCCTGGCGTTCTACTTCGAGCGCTGGATGGCGGTCGCGGCGCTGGCCTCGCTGCTGCACGACGTCGTGGTCACCGCGGGCATCTACTCGCTGATCGGGTTCGAGGTCACGCCCAGCACCGTGATCGGTCTGCTCACCATCCTGGGCTTCTCGCTGTACGACACCGTGGTGGTCTTCGACAAGGTCAAGGAGAACACCCGGGGCCTGCTGAGCACGACGCGGCGGACCTACGCCGAGGCGGCGAACCTGGCGGTCAACCAGACCCTGGCGCGCTCGATCAACACCTCGGTCATCGCGCTGCTGCCGGTCGCCGGTCTGCTGGTGGTGGGCTCCGGGCTGCTCGGCGTCGGCGTGCTCCGGGACCTCGCGCTGGTCCAGCTCATCGGGATGCTGGCCGGGGTGATCTCGTCGATCCTGCTGGCCACGCCGCTGCTGGTGGACTTCAAGGAGCGGGACCCGAAGTACCGCGAGCACGCCGCCAAGGTGCTGGCGCGCCGCGAGCGGGCCGCGGCCAAGGAGGCCGGGATCGAGCCGCCGGAGCGCCCCGCCGTCGCGGCGGGCACCGCGAGCGGCCGCCGGGCCCAGCGGTCGAACGGCAAGCCCGCGGCCGGTTCGGGCAAGACCCCGACCGGGAAGACGCGGCAGCCGTCGGGCAAGCGGCGGCGTTGAGCAGGAGGAGTGCGGGTTCCGTGCAGGTGGTGGACCAGACCGACAGCGCGTTGCGCGCGGCGGCCGAGCTGGTCCGGGAGGTCCCGGACTTCCCGGAGCCGGGAGTGCTGTTCCGCGACATCAGCCCGATGCTCGCCGACGGTCCGGCGCTGGCCGCCGTGGTCGGGGCGCTCGGGCGCGACTACCGGTTCGACGTGGTCGCCGGGGTCGAGGCGCGCGGGTTCCTGCTCGGCGCCGCGGTCGCCCAGGCCGCCGGTACCGGGGTGATCGGGCTGCGCAAGCCCGGCAAGCTGCCGGAGGTCGCCGACCGCGTGGACTACACCCTGGAGTACGGGCGCGCGACCCTGGAACTGCCCGCGGGCACGCTGCGGGCCGGGCAGCGGGTGCTGGTGGTGGACGACGTGCTCGCCACCGGCGGCACCCTGGGTGCGGCGTGCCGGCTGGTCCGGCAGGCGGGCTCCGAGGTCGCCGCCGCGGCGGTGGTGCTGGAGCTGACCGCGCTGGAAGGTCGCGACAAGATCGCCGGGGAGGAGATCCGCGCGCTGCTCAGCGTGTGACCTGGACCACCCGTTCGGGTGGGTGTCCGATCGGTCCGGCCGATCGGTGGCGTGCCGGTCCCCAGCGCCAGGGGACCGCTGGGCGTTTCACACCCGCACCAGGGAAGGCCGATCACTCGGATGGCGTTATTCTCGACGTCTGGGTCCCAGGAACGAGACCACGACGCCTTTGTGCCGGGAGCGTGCGTTGAGCCAACACGTCGAGTCCCCCGCTTCGGCGAGCGCGCCGCTCGCCGATCCGCGCCCCGCCTCGGCGACGCGACGTGTCCGGGCCCGGTTGGCCCGCCGGATCACCGCGCAGCGGGCGGCGCAGGTCAAGCAGGTGCTCGAACCGCTGGCCGCGGTGCACCGCGACCTGCACCCGCAGGCCGACCTCGGGTTGCTCCAGCGGGCCTACGACGTCGCCGAGGACAAGCACGCCAGCCAGCGCCGCAAGTCCGGCGACCCCTACATCACCCACCCGCTCGCGGTGGCCACCATCCTGGCCGAGCTGGGCATGGACACCACCACGCTCATCGCCGGGCTGCTGCACGACACGGTGGAGGACACCGACTACTCGCTGGAGCGGCTCGGCGACGAGTTCGGCGAGGAGGTGGCGCACCTGGTCGACGGCGTCACCAAGCTGGACAAGGTCAAGCTGGGCGCCGCCGCGGAGGCCGAGACCATCCGCAAGATGGTCATCGCGATGGCCCGCGATCCCCGGGTGCTGGTGATCAAGCTGTCCGACCGGCTGCACAACATGCGCACCATGCGCTTCCTGCCGCCGGAGAAGCAGGCCCGCAAGGCCCGCGAGACGCTGGAGGTGCTGGCGCCGCTGGCCCACCGGCTCGGCATGGCCACGATCAAGTGGGAGCTGGAGGACCTGGCCTTCGCCATCCTCCAGCCCAAGAAGTACGACGAGATCGTCCGACTGGTGGCCAACCGGGCCCCGTCGCGGGACACCTACCTGCGCACCGTCGTCGACGAGCTGTCCGGGCAGCTCGACACCGCGCGGCTGTCGGCCAAGGTCGAGGGCCGCCCGAAGCACTACTACTCGATCCACCAGAAGATGATCGTGCGCGGGCGCGACTTCGACGACATCCACGACCTGGTGGGCGTGCGCATCCTGGTCGACGAGGTGCGCGACTGCTACGCGGCGATGGGCGTGGTGCACGCGCTGTGGCAGCCGATGCCCGGGCGGTTCAAGGACTACATCGCCCAGCCCCGCTTCGGCGTCTACCAGTCGCTGCACACCACGGTGATCGGCCCGGAGGGCAAGCCGCTGGAGGTGCAGATCCGCACCCACGAGATGCACCGCACCGCCGAGTACGGCATCGCGGCGCACTGGCGGTACAAGGAGACCAAGGGCCGCAACGGCGGTCAGGCGGGCGTCGAGGTCGACGAGATGGCCTGGATGCGCCAGCTCCTCGACTGGCAGCGGGAGGCCGCCGACCCCGGCGAGTTCCTGGAGTCGCTGCGCTACGACCTGGCCACCCGGGAGATCTTCGTCTTCACGCCCAAGGGCGACGTGATCACGCTGCCCTCCGGGTCGACGCCGGTCGACTTCGCCTACGCCGTGCACACCGAGGTCGGGCACCGCTGCATCGGCGCCCGGGTGAACGGCCGGCTCGTCGCGCTGGAGCGCAAGCTGGAGAACGGCGAGGTCGTCGAGATCTTCACCTCCAAGGCGGAGGGGTCGGGCCCGAGCCGGGACTGGCTGTCGTTCGTGGCCTCGCCGCGGGCCAAGGCCAAGATCAAGCAGTGGTTCGCCAAGGAGCGCCGGGAGGAGGCGATCGAGTCCGGCAAGGACGCGATCGCCAAGGAGATCCGCCGCCTCGGGCTGCCGGTGCAGCGGTTGGTCTCGGCCGAGTCGCTGGGCGCGGTGGCCCACGAACTGCACTACGTCGACGTCACCGCCCTCTACGCGGCCGTCGGGGAGCGCCAAGTCTCCGCCCAGCACCTCGTGCAGCGCCTGGTGACCATGATCGGCGGGCCGGAGCAGGCCGCCGACGAGATCGCCGAGCGGTCCACCCCGTCGACGCTGGAGGGGGGCCGCCGGACGCGCGGTGATTCCGGCGTGGTGGTCAAGGACGTCGACAACGTGTGGACCAAGCTGGCCCGCTGCTGCACCCCGGTGCCCGGCGACGAGATCCTCGGGTTCATCACCCGCGGCGGCGGGGTGAGCGTGCACCGCACCGACTGCACCAACGCCGACGAGCTGCGCACGCAGCCGGAACGGCTGGTCGAGGTGCACTGGGCGCCCTCTGCCTCGTCGGTGTTCCTGGTGGCCATCCAGGTCGAGGCGCTGGACCGGCACCGGTTGCTCTCCGACGTCACGAAGGTGCTCGCCGACGAGCGGGTCAACATCCTCTCGGCCTCGGTGACCACCTCGAAGGACCGGGTGGCGGTGAGCCGGTTCTCCTTCGAGATGGGCGACCCGAAGCACCTGGGCCACGTGCTCAAGGCGGTGCGCAACATCGAGGGCGTGTACGACGTGTACCGGGTGACGTCCGCGGCCTGATCGGGTTTTCCGGGCCGGATCTCCTTGCCCGGCCCCCCGGCGGCTGGCAGCGTTCGGATGTCGCTCGCGGTGGGTGGGCGGCTGGTCCGGGGTGGTGCGCGTGCACCACCCCGGATTCTTGGCCCTGCGGTCCCCCGCGTGCCGGGTGGCTCAAGCGGGTGAGGGGCACCTTCATCCGACCATGCCGGATGCAGGTGCCCCTCACTCGGCTCCCGAACAGGTGGGTCAGGCGTTGACGACGACGTCCTCGAAGGTGACGTCGACGTTGGGCTTGCCGCCTCCCGCGGAGGAGTCGAAGGAGCCGTCGTGGCCCTGCCGGGCGACCTCGTCGATGACCTGCAGCCCCTCCTCGGAGATGGTGCCGAACACCGTGTAGTCCGGCGGCAGCGGAGCCTCCCCGTAGACCATGAAGAACTGGCTGCCGTTGGTGTTCGCACCGGAGTTGGCCATGGCCAGGTAGCCGCGGCCGTACTGGAGCTCGGGGAAGGTCTCGTCGTCGAAGGCGTAGCCGGGGCCGCCGGTGCCCTGGCCGGTCGGGTCGCCGCACTGGAGCATCTGCAGGCCCTCGGTGCTGATCCGGTGGCAGGAGGTCTGGTCGAAGTAGTTCTGCTCGGCCAGGCTCACGAAGCTGTTCACCGCGCACGGGGCCAGCGCGCGGTCCAGCGTCACCGGGATCTCGCCCTGGCTGGTCCGCATCGTGACGCCGACGGTCCCGGTCGAGGAGACCTCGCCGCCCTCGGGCGGCTGCACCGGCTTGGCGGGTTCGCCCTCGGGGCGGTACTCGCAGCTCACCGGGTCGGGCAGCGGGGTCGGCCGGGACGGCGGCGGGGCGAGCTCGGTCGGGATCTGGATCTCCGGCTGCGCCGGGGGTGGCGGCGCCGCCGCCGGGGTGTCCTCGCCGCTCCTGGTGAAGTAGAAGACGCCCACGACGACCACGATCACCACCGCGATCGTGGTGCCTGCCGTGATCATCCGGCGTCGCTTGGCCTGCGCGGCGCGCCGCTCGAGCTGGCGTTCGAGCTTGCGCTTGGCCGCCTGGCGGCGTTGCTCGTTGCTGGGCACCTGCTCCCTCCCCGGGCCTTGGTGATGTTGTCGCGGGGAGTTTATGGGGCCGCTCGCCGGTTGAACCTGAGAGCCCTCCTCAGGTTCGGCGAGCCATGCGGCGTCCGCCCCGGGAGCGGGGACGATAATCTGGACGTCGACCCGGGCAGCCGGGTCCGACACGTCGTCGTAGGTGGAAAGGTCGCCCCGTGCTAGTCCTCGGCTTCCCGGTCGGACCGCTGCAGGCCAACTGCTACGTGCTCGCCCCGGGGCGCGGTGGGCCCTGCGTGGTGGTCGACCCCGGGCAGGACGCCCTGGAACCGCTGGCCGAGCAGTTCGCCGAGAACGAGCTGACCCCGGCCGGGGTGCTGCTCACGCACGGCCACTTCGACCACGTCTTCAGCGCGGGCGAGCTGGGCGAGCGCTACGGGATCGCCTCCTGGCTGCACCCCGCCGACCGCCACATGCTCACCGACCCGGGCGCGGCGCTGGGCCCCGCCGGGCGGCAGCTCTTCGGCGACGGGCTGCGGATGAGCGCGCCCGCCGAGGTGCACGAGCTGGTGCCGGGCACCCCGGTCGAGGTCGCCGGGCTGCGCTTCGACGTCGCCCACACCCCGGGCCATACCGGCGGGTCGGTGCTCTACGGCATCGAGGCCGAGGAGGGCGGGCGGCTGCTGCTGTCCGGCGACACCCTCTTCGCCGGTGCGATCGGGCGCACCGACCTGCCCGGCGGTGACCACGACCGGATGCTGGCCAGCCTGGCCGAGGAGATCCTCCCGCTGGCCGACGACGTGGTGGTGCTGCCGGGCCACGGACCGACGACGACCATCGGGCGCGAGCGCGCGGGCAACCCCTTCCTGCAGGGCCTGCCCGCTGCCGACGCCGTGACGAGGACAGAGAACCCCCGCTGATGAGCACCTTCACCGCCCCCAAGGGCATCCCCGAGTACTTCCCGCCGGAATCGGCCGCGTTCCTGGCGGTCCGCGACACCCTGGCGGACGCCGCCCGGCGCGCCGGGTACGGCTACATCGAGCTGCCGCTGTTCGAGGACACCGTGCTGTACGCGCGGGGCGTCGGCGAGTCGACCGACGTGGTCAGCAAGGAGATGTACACCTTCGCCGACCGCGGCGGCCGGTCGGTCACGCTGCGCCCGGAGGGCACCGCCGGGGTGATCCGCTCGGTCATCGAGAACGGCCTGGACCGCGGCCAGCTCCCGGTGAAGCTGCACTACGGCGGGGCCTTCTTCCGCTACGAGCGGCCGCAGGCCGGTCGGTACCGGCAGCTCCAGCAGGTCGGGGTGGAGGCCATCGGGGTGGACGACCCGGCACTGGACGCCGAGGTGATCGCCATCGCCGACGAGGGCTACCGGCGGCTCGGCCTGACCGGCTTCCGCATCGAGCTGACCTCGCTCGGCGACAGCACCTGCCGCCCCGCCTACCGGGCCAAGCTCCAGGAGTTCCTGCGCGGGCTGCCGCTGGACGAGGCGACCCGGCAGCGCGCCGAGCTCAACCCGCTGCGGGTGCTCGACGACAAGCGGCCCGAGGTGCGCGAGCTGGTCGCCGACGCGCCGCTGATGGTCGACCACCTCTCGGCCGAGTCGAAGGAGCACTACGAGCAGGTCAAGGAGCACCTGCGGGCGCTCGGGGTGGCCTTCGCCGAGAACCCCATGATGGTCCGGGGGCTCGACTACTACACCAAGACGACCTTCGAGTTCGTCCACGACGGGCTCGGCGCCCAGTCCGGCATCGGCGGCGGTGGCCGCTACGACGGGCTGATGGCCGAGCTCGGCGGGCAGGAGTTCTCCGGCGTCGGCTTCGGCCTCGGGGTGGACCGCACCCTGCTGGCCTGCGAGGCCGAGGGGCTCACCGTGGGCGACCGGACGCGCTGCGACGTCTACTGCGTGCCGCTGGGCGAGGCCGCCAAGGCCCGGTTGGTCGCCGCCGCGGGCGGGCTGCGGCGCGCCGGGGTCCGGGTCGACCTCGCCTACGGCGGCAAGGGCCTCAAGGGCGCGATGAAGGCCGCCGACCGGTCCGGTGCCCGCTACGCGCTGGTGCTCGGCGAACGCGACCTGGAGTCCGGCGCGGCCCAGCTCAAGGAGCTGACCACCGGCGAGCAGCGGTCGGTGCCGCTGGACTCGCTGGTCGAGGTGGTCACCGAGGCCGTGGCGCGATGAGCACCGACGAGCCGGTCGCGCTCGACCTGCTGGACCGCAGGACCATCCGCGCCCGGGCGCGCAACGTGGCCATCGCCGCGCTGCTGGTCGGCGCGGCGCTCGGCGGTGTCGTCGGCCTGTTCGCGGGTCCGTTCGGCTTCGGCCTCACGTTCGCGGTCGTGGCGCTGCCGCTGCTGCTGCTGGCCTTCGCCGAGGCCCGCAAGACGGTGCGGCTGTCCGGCACCGAGGTGTCGGTGACGGCGGTGGGCACCCGGGTGGTGGAGCTGAAGACGGTCGACCGGCTGGCCGTGTTCGTCACCGACATGCGCGGTGCCCGCACGGTGAACCTGCTGGTCGGCGGGCCGCCGAAGGGCAAGGCGATCAGCATCTCGCTGGCCATGTACGCCGGGACCGGCGGTCGGGAGCTCGGCGTGTACGCGCTGCGCAGGCTCGCCGACGCGCTGGCCGCCATCGGTGACACCCGGGCGCTGGTGCTCTCCGAGCTGATCGTCGCGCAACTGCGCGCCGAGGCCCGGGGCGACGCGGCGCCCGACCGCCCGCTGTACCGGCTCGCCTCGGCCGCCCCGGAGGGCCGCGTCGCCCAGCAGCTGCACCCCGATGCCGTCGCCCGCTTCGTCGCCGAACTCGGCTGAGCGCGCTCCGGCGAACGGGTGACACCCGCGGTCGGTTGGTTTGGCGCGGCTCCGCGTCGTCGATCCGGGTGAGGCGACGATGACGACGTAGGCGGAGGTGGTCCGTGCCGGGCTTCGCGCTGTCCGAATTCCCGCCGCTGGCGCTCGGTTTCTTCGGCCTGGGCACCGGTTATCTGATCTGGGGACCGCAGGAGTTGTTCGGGTTCCCACCGCGGAGCCCGTCGGTGGACCGGACGGTGGGCACCTGGGGCATCTGGATGCCCGGGTTCTGCCAACTGGTCACCGGGCTCATCCTCTTCGGCGGGCTGACCTGGTTCCCGGTGTTCGACGAACCACCGCTGTACATGGCGGCGCTGGCGTTCTCGGCCTACGGCATCCACTGGTTCTCGCTGGGGTGGAACCGCTACCGGGGCAACGACCCGCAGCCGAACGCGGGCATGGCGGTGGCCTTCGCGCTGCTGTCCATCCTCGGCATCATCGTCTTCTTCAGCGCCGGGGAATGGCCGGTCGGCGTGCTGTTCGTCGGCTTGACCTGGGTCTACCTCAGCGAGGTGTTCGCCAGCATCGGCAAGTCGGCCGCCGAGCGCTCGCTGGGCCTGGCGCACACCCTCACCGGCCTGTGGCTGATGTACCTGACGTACGCGGCGGTGCTCAACCTCGCCCTCGGGTACCAGCTTCCGCTGAACTGATCTCCGAGGCGCGGCGGAGCACCGGCATCGCCGCGCCCCGCTTCGCGCCGCGGGCCACCCGTTCGGCCACCGTGCCACCGGAGCCCGTGCCGTCGGTGGTGGGGGGCGCCTCCCGCACCGCGACCGCGGCGGCGATCGCGGTGGTGATCGGCACCGCCGCGATCAGCCCGATGCTGCCGACCAGGGTGCGCACCACCTCCTGCGCCACCGCCTGCGAGCTGACGATCTCGGCGAAGCTGCGGCCGGACAGCGAGTAGGCCAGCAGCAGCGGCAGCGCGGTGCCCGCGTAGGCGAGCACGAGGGTGTTCACCGCCGAGGCCACGTGATCGCGCCCGATCTGCAACCCGGCGGCGTAGAGCCGGCCGAACGGCAGCGTCGGGTTGGCGCGGCGCAGCTCCCACACCGCGCTGGTCTGGGTGACGGTGACGTCGTCGAGCACGCCCAGCGCGCCGATCACGATCCCGGCCAGCAGCAGACCGCGGGCGTCGATCTCGGTGCCCAGGGTGCCGATCAGGTTGGTGGTGTTCTCGTCCAGCCCGGTGAGCCGGGTCGCCGCCGAGAACAGGGCGCTGAGCAGCCCGATCAGGCTGAGGCTGAGCAGGGTGCCGAGCACCGCCGTCGAGGTCCGCGCCGAGAACCCGTGCGTGGTGTACAGCACCACGAACATGATCAACCCGGCGCCCACCACGGCCACCAGCAGCGGGTCGCGTCCGGCCAGGATGGACGGCAGCACGAACACCACGATCAGCAGGAACGTGATGCCCAGCGCGACCAGCGCGGCGAGGCCCTGCCAGCGGCCGAGCACCAGCACGGCGGCGGCGAAGACCAGCCCCAGCACCAGCAGCGGCATCTCCCGCTGGAAGTCCACGACCTGGTACGACGAGGCCCGCTCCGGGTTGGCGCCCGCGTAGCTGAGCACGATCCGGTCGCCGACGCCGAACTCCGGCGTGCTCGGCCCGGTCGGCATCACCTGCTCGATGGTCTCGCCGGGCCGGGGGCCGTCGGTCATCCGGATGCGCAGCTCGACGCAGTCGTCGGCCGCCGGTCCGGTGGCGCCGCTGGTGCACGGGCCGGCCTGGGCGGCGACCACCTCGCCCCGCACCGGGTGCTGCCCGAGCCCCAGGTCCGCGCCGGTGCTGCGCTCCTGCCCGAACGGGTGCAGCAGCAGCACCCCGAGCACCGCGGCCAGCGCGAACGGCACCAGTGCCAGCGCCAGCAGCCGCTTCACCTTCCGCGACGAGGGCGGCGCGGTCCCGTGGCCGTGGCCATGACCGTGGCCGTGCCCGTGACCGTGCCCGCGACCCGGCGCGCTCGACCGGCGGGCGGCCCGGCGCCTTCCCCGGCGGTGCGCGGGCGGTTCGGCGGGAGGCTGCTCAGTCACCCGGCAATTATGGGCGCCAAGGCCCCGCACCACCCCGAAGAGGGGCATCAGGATCACATCGCCGCCGCACCACCCGAACGAGGACCAGGTGAGGGGCCCCCTTGCCCGAGTTGGGACTGCTTTCAGAATGGCTTGCGTGGCGGTGCGGGTGGCGGAACCTCAGCGGTCTTCTCGCTCCGGGAGCCGTTCCTGATGCACCGAACACGGACACGGCGTCACGGCTGTCCTCGCGAGAAGACCGCTGAGAACCCGCCGCGGTGCACGCTGCGTGCCTCACCGCATGCGGCTCCGCCGCATTCTGAAAAGGACCCCCAACCGGGACAAGGGTGCCCCTCACCCAAATCCCTATCGGGCGACCGCCACCTGTTCGGGTGGTGCGTGAGGGGCGCCTTCATCCGGCATAGTCGGATGAAGGCGCCCCTCACTCGCTTCCGGAGGTGTCCGCGGGGGCTCGGGTGACTCTTCGGGGTTGGGGGTGAGCCGGTCGAGGAGGGGGCGTGCCGCCTGGAGCAGGGCGTTGGCGGTCTCGTCGGCGGTCCGCCCGGTGGTGTCGAGGACGGTGCGGTCCGCCGCGCGGTGGCGCATCCGGTCCGCTTCGGCCGCGGCCCGCGCCGCCACCCGCCGCTGGACGGCGGTCGGCGCGCCGCGCAGCTCGTCGCCCGCGAGCAGCGGCGCCTCACCCGCGGCCCGGCGCCGGACCCGGTCGGCCAGGGTCGGGGCGTCGGCGTCGAGGTGGACCACGGTGACCGGAGCGCCCGCCAGCGCGGGCGAGTGTTCCGGCGCGGGCTCGCGGACCACGACGAGCAGCGCGCGGGCGCCCGCCCGGTGGTAGCCGCGTCGCAGGGCGGCGAGGTGGGAGGCTTCCAACGCCGGATCGGGCCCGGGGTGGACGAAGCCGAGCTGGCCGAGATCGACGTAGCCGGTCGGGACACCGCGTGTCCAGAGCTCCCGCAGCGCGCGCCACGCGGCGGTCGACTTGCCCACCGCGGTCGCCCCCGTCACGACCACCGCGGGCACCGGTGCGCCGTCGCGGGGCTCGGCGGGCAGCGCGCCGAGCGGTGCGGGACGCACGACGCACCGCTCCAGCAAGGCGTCCACGGTCTCCTCGGGATGCTGTCCGGACGTGTCGAGGACGGTGCCGGGGCCGTCGTGGTCGAGCTGGTCGGCCACGGCGAAGAGTTCGGCCAGCGTCTCGGCCGACGAGCCGCGACCGAGGAACCGCCGCCGCAGCTCCTCCCGGTCGCAGCGGAGCCGCACCAGCGCGAAGTCGACGTGATCGGCCTCGGCCCGGCCTTCGAGGTGCGGCGCGATGCCCCGGAGCGGGTCCACGACACCGGACACGATCACCTGGCGGACACCGCGCTGCCGCAGGGGTTCGAGCATCCGCAGCAGGTTGTCGGCCTTGATCCGGTGGCTCGCGGAACCCCCGCCCGGGGGCGGCCCGACCAGCCCGAGCTGGTCGATGTCGACGTGCGCCACGCCGCCCCCGACTCCGGCGATGCGCGTGAACAGGCCCCAGCCGGTCGTGGACTTCCCCGTCCCCGGCGCGCCGGAGATCCAGAGCACCCGGGTCCGCTCGCTTTCCACGCCCCGAAGCCTAGGAACCGGGGCAACCGGTTTTCGGTGCCGACGCTGCGAAGATCAGTCCACACCGGACCGTGCGCCACCGCCGAGAGCGGCTGATCCCGGGCATCGATCAGCCGAACGGATGGCCCGACCGGCTGATCTCGTGCTTGCGGACCTGGTCGTCCGCGATGGCGACGGAGCCGGAGGGCGCTGGTGCGATCGCGCGCCAGGTGTCCAGCGCCTCCTGCGACTCCCAGTGCTCGAAGAGGTTCACCCGCCCCGGTTCGGTGGGGTCGGGTGAGATCGACAGGTCGAGACAACCGGGGTACCGGCGCGCCTGCTCCACCAGGTCCCGGTGGCCCGCGACGAACCGGTCCCGCTCGCTCGGGTCCACGTACACCTTCCCCGCGATGATCAGTGCCAAGGTGCTCTTCCTCCTCGCGTTGAGAACGTCCGGGAGGAAGACCGGATTCGCCCGCGAAATTCATCGGCCGCCCGGGCGGGGAACGCGGAAGCGCCCTCCCCGCCGGGGGAGGGCGCTGCGCGGTGCGGGGTCAGCGGTCGTAGCGGCCGGTCTTGATGGCGCCGACGAACGCGGCCCACTGCGGGCCGGTGGTGGTGAAGTACCCGGTGGCGCGGTTCTTGGTGTCGCGGACCGCGGCGCCGTCGGCGACCCTGCCGACCTCGACGCAGCTCGTTTGCTGGGCTGATCGGCTGGACTTGCGCCAGCCGCTAGGTTCCGTGATCACGATGCCCCTTCCAACTCGGTGATTCGCTGGGCAATGACCTTCGAGGACTGGTCGATGCTCATCGCTGCCTGCGCGACGCTATCGACTGCCTGTCGGTAGGCCGCTACATCCTCGGATTCCGAGAGGAACACGGAGGAGCTCACGTGTTCCAGGTGGACGATCGGCGGGGCCTTCGGGAACTCGAAGTAGATGAACGGACCGCCCAGCGCTGCATGCCATGAGGTGAGAGAAGCGGGGATCACCTGGACTGTGACGTTCGCCTGCTCGGCCATCGTGGAGATGTGGTGGAGCTGTTCGGCCATCACATCCTGACCGCCGAGCTGCTTGTGCAGCGCGGACTCCTCGATGAACGCGTGGAAGTCGGGAGCGCCGTTCCGCCGCATCAGGACATCACGGCGGCCGACTCGCATCGCAACGCGGGCATCCACCTCATGTGAGGGCATCCCGCCCATGACGGCACGTGCGTAGTCGGAGGTTTGAAGCAAGCCGGGAATCAAGATCGGCGATATGTCGGTGATCGATGTCGCGGTGCGCTCGAACTCCATCAGGTCGGTCAGTTCGTGGGCGATGCCGAGAGAACCCGCGGAGCCGGATTTGAGCCAGTTGACGCCGGTCACGTGCTCCCGTGCCATCTCGGTAAGGCGCTCGCGTTCGGCTTCGGAGGCGCCGAGCGCGGTCAGGATCGAGGCCACCTCTTCGGGCGACGGCGAGCGAGTGGCCTGTTCATTGCGGGTGTATTTCGAGTGATGGCCGCCGATTCTCTGCGCCAGCTCTCGCACGGTCACCCCGGCGCGCTCCCGAATTTCGCGCAGCTCGGCGCCCAAGGCGCGGTTGCGTGGTGATCCGGACCTGTTGCGGCTCATGCGCCAAGCCTAGAACCCCAGGACTGCCCAGCGGAGGAGGTACCTGAACGGGTCATCGCCACCGTGGCGCACTTGGCGCTAGCGTTGCTGCACCAAATGCTTGGTGCGGAGAGGGTGACAAGAATGAAATTCCGACAGCATCCGTTCGGCTGGGTTCCGGCGGCCGAGCGGCGGCACGCGACGAGGGCGATATGGCGTGATGGTGACGAGATCGCGGCGTTGTGCGGCGAGGTCGTCGTAGCGGTCGACACCACCGAGTCGTGGTTCTGGGGGACGTGCGAGCCGTGCAACGTCGAGGCGCACCGCATCGTGGGCGTGCCGATGCCGGGCGCCCGGCGGCGGGGGACGGGTGCGCTATGACGGCGAACCTGGGGCGGCTGCCGGCGTTCGGCCGCATGGCGCGGATCGTCGGTGGCGGGGCGGTCGACCGGTGAGCGCCCGGACGGGGCCGGTCGCCGCGGGATTGGCGGTGGTGTCGGCCGCGATCGTCGCCGGGCAGGTGGCGGGCGCGGGCTGGGTGGTGGCCGCGGGCGTGCTGGCCAACGTGGGCCTGTTCGCGGTCTCCCGCGGCGGGTGGTCGGGTGGGCGGCCCCGGGTCGGTCGGTACCGGGCCGGTCCGAATCCCGCTCCGAATCCCGGTCCGTATCGGAGTGCTGCCGTGCCCGCCGATCCAGTGATCAGGGGTGCCGAGTCGGCGGTCCCGGAGCGGAGCGCGGCCGGTGCCTGCTGGGCGATTTCGTCGCGCGAGTCGCGCGTCCACCTGAGCCGCGGCGGGGCCGGGCGGTGTGCGACCACCCGCTGCGCGGGGCGTGGCTGGAGCTTCAGGAGCTCGACGGCGTGGTCCGCCCCGGTGAGCACGTGCCGTGCAGCTCCTGCGTGGCGATCGACGGCACGGCGCGGCGGTTCGCCCAAGCGCTCCGGGTCTCGGGTCCGCCGACGCCGACCGGGGCACCGCGGTGGGAGGTGTCCGACCCGATGCGGGAGACGAGACCGCTGCCGAGGCCGATCGAGGCGTGCGCCCCCGCGCGCGCGGCGAACGGCCCCGTGCCCGGAGCCGTCGGGTGAAGGACGGCGCCGGTGGTCGTTCGGGTGGGGTGGGGCACGCGGGGTCGAGTTCGATCTCGAATCTGTGTTCGAATGTCCGTATGCGTTGGGAGGAGCAGCGGACCACCGCGGGGTTGGCGTCGGAGTTGCCGCTCGATCTGCCGGAGCCGGAGCGGCGCGGGGGGCGGGCCGGGTTGCGGTTGCCGGAGCCGGTGCCGATCGAGGCCGGGACCGAGGAGGCCTACGCGATCGAGGTGCGCGCGAAGTCGATCCTGAACCGGGTGCCGGGGGAATCGCACGTGCCGTTCCGGTGGACGGTGAACCCGTACCGCGGCTGCGGGCACGCCTGCCGCTACTGCTTCGCCCGCAACACCCACAGCTACCTCGACCTCGACACCGGGCACGACTTCGACAGCAAGATCGTGGTGAAGGTCAACGCCGGGACGTTGCTGCGCCGCGAGCTGGCCCGGCCGAAGTGGGCGGGCGAGCCCGTCGCGATGGGCACCAACACCGATCCGTACCAGCGCGCCGAAGGCCGCTACGGGTTGATGCGGGAGATCATCGGCGCGCTGCGGGACCGGGCCAACCCGTTCTCCGTCCTCACCAAGGGCACCCTGATCCTGCGCGACCTGGACCTCATCGCGCAGGCCGCCGAGGTCACGGACGTCTCGATCGCGGTCTCCCTCGGCTCGGTCGACGAGGAGCTCTGGCGCGGGGTCGAGCCCGGTGCGCCGTCACCGCTGCGGCGGCTGGACGTGGTGCGCCGGTTCACCGAGGCCGGCATCGGGTGCTCGGTGCTGATGGCGCCGGTCCTGCCCGGGCTCGGCGACGCACCGGAGCGGATCGAGGAGACGGTGGCCGCCCTGGTCGCCGCCGGGGCGCGCTCGATCACGCCGTTGGTGCTGCACCTGCGGCCAGGCGCGCGGGAGTGGTACCGGGCGTGGCTCCAGCGGGAGCACCCCGAACTGCTGCCGCTGTACGCGCGGCTCTACGGCGACGGCTCGTACGCCCCGAAGTCCTACCAGCGCGACGTGGTGCGGCGGGTGACCGAGGCGATGCGGCGGCACGGGCTCGTCGAGCGGCCCCGGGCCGCCGCGGTCCGCTCCGAGGCCGACCGGGACCGGCAGCGGCAGCTCTCGCTGCTGTGAACGCGGTCGCTGATCACCCCGCGTGCCGGTGGGTTCACCCGGGTGGTGCGGCAGCGGTCTCGGCGGGGGCCGTTCCGTCCGCCGGGTGCCAGCGGACGCCGAACACGCCCATGCCGAAGTCGAGGGCGACCGCGTGGGTGCGGCCGAACCGGTCCACCACCAGCGGTTTCGGCGGTTCCACCTCCTGCGTCGTCGAATCGCCGACGTAGCTCTCGGCGCTGGTCGGCGGGTGCGCCGGGTCGAACTGCACCTCCAGCACGTACTGCCGCACCGGCAGCCGGAACAGGCGGCAGAAGCTGTGGTCGGTCTCGTTCGGCCCGGTCGGGGGGTCGATGATCTCGAACTCCAGCAGCACCGTCTCCCCGCGCGCGAGCACGCGGTCGAACAGCAGCTCGCCCACCACCAGGTCCCGGGCGTGGTCGGTGAGGACCTGCCCGAGCAGGCAGGACCGGATCGGCCGCACGACCGGCGGGTTCAGCAGCGCCGACGCGCCGTCGAACATGATCACCCACCGGTCGACGCCGTTGCCCTCGGCGCGCACCAGCATCCGGGTGCGGATCTTGCGCAGCTCGCCCCGGTGGTCGACGTGCACCACGTCGTGGTGCGACAGCCGGGTGAGCTTGCTGTCGTGCGAGGTGTCGATCCTGGTCAGCAGCTCGGCGGCGGATTCGTTCTCGGCCCACAGCGCGCTCAGCGGCGGGGTGTCCGGCGGTGCCTGGCGGGTCCGCCCGCGCGGCCGGGGCGGCCCCAGCAGCGCCGACAGCGCGCCCTCCGGGACGCCGAGGACCTTTTCCAGCTCGTGCAGCGCCAGCAGCGAGTCCGGTCGCTCCGGGCGGCGGCGGCCGGACTGCCAGTAGCTCAGCGCGGTGATGCTCACCGGGGTCCCCCGGCCGCGCAGGCGGTGCTGGATGCGCTCCAGGCTGAGCCGGCTGGCGCGGATCGCCGCGCGCAGCGCCGCCTCGAACGGTCCGGTGCGCAGGAGCTGGGCGAGTTCGGCGGACAGGGCGTCCGGGTGCTGCGGGTCGCGGACGGTCGGATCGGGCCCGGTTCTCGAAGCGGTCATCGCTACTCCTCGTGTCCGCCGCGTGGTCGATTCACGCTCATCAGTGGGTCACCGCAGTGCGACGATCATGCCGCCGTCGGCGGTTCCCCGGGGGCGTCCCGGGGAATTGTGGCGCAGCTCCCCCGGCGCCGGTACCGACTTAGGGCGGTGCCCGTCCGCCCGGGCCTGCGCGCCGCGCCACCGGGCCCGTTGGCTAGCCTTGTTCCCTCGCCTCCGCCGGTTCGCGCCGGGGAGGCCCCACGAACGCCGAGCGCTGGAAGAGGAGCTCTCACCGTGATGCGCACGCACGAGGCCGGTTCGCTGCGAGCCGGTCATGCCGGGCAGTCCGTCACCCTCGCCGGGTGGGTGGCGCGCCGACGCGATCACGGCGGGGTGATCTTCATCGATCTGCGGGACGCCTCCGGCGTCGCCCAGGTGGTGTTCCGCGAGGGCGAGATGGCCGAGCTGGCGCACCGGCTGCGCGCCGAGTTCTGCGTCCAGGTCACCGGCGAGGTGGTCCAGCGCCCCGAGGGCAACGAGAACCCGGAGATCGCCACCGGCGAGATCGAGGTGACCGCCACCCGGCTGGAGGTGCTCTCGGAGGCCGCGCCGCTGCCCTTCCCGCTCGACGAGCACCTGGAGGTCGGCGAGGAGGCCCGGCTCAAGCACCGCTACCTCGACCTGCGGCGCACCGGCCCGGCCCGGACCATGCGGATGCGCAGCGAGATCAACCGGCTGGCCCGGGAGGTGCTGCACGGGCGGGACTTCGTCGAGGTCGAGACCCCGACCATGACGCGCTCCACCCCGGAGGGCGCCCGCGACTTCCTGATCCCGGCGCGGCTGCAGCCGGGCAACTGGTACGCGCTGCCGCAGTCCCCGCAGCTGTTCAAGCAGCTGCTCATGGTCGGCGGGGTGGAGCGGTACTTCCAGATCGCCCGCTGCTACCGGGACGAGGACTTCCGCGCCGACCGCCAGCCGGAGTTCACCCAGCTCGACATCGAGATGAGCTTCGTCGAGCAGGACGACGTCATCGAGCTCGGCGAGTCGGTCATCGCCGCGCTGTGGAAGGGCGTGCTCGGGCACGAGATCCCGCGTCCGATCCGCCGGATGACCTACGCCGAGGCGATGGCCGGGTACGGCACCGACAAGCCGGACCTGCGCTTCGGCCTGGAGCTGACCGAGCTCACCGAGTACTTCGCGGACACCCCCTTCCGGGTGTTCCAGGCGCCCTACGTCGGCGCCGTGGTGATGCCCGGCGGGGCCGACCAGCCGCGCCGCCAGCTCGACGCCTGGCAGGACTGGGCCAAGCAGCGCGGGGCCAAGGGCCTGGCCTACGTGCTCGTCGGTGCCGACGGCGAACTGTCCGGTCCGGTGGCCAAGAACCTCTCCGAGGCCGAGCGCGCCGGGCTGGCCGAGGCCGTCGGCGCGTCCCCCGGCGACTGCGTGTTCTTCGCCGCCGGGCAGCCCTCGTCCTCGCGGGCGCTGCTCGGCGCCGCGCGGCTGGAGATCGGGGAGCGCTGCGGGCTCATCGACCACGACGCCTGGTCGTTCGTCTGGATCGTCGACGCCCCGATGTTCGAACCGGTCGAGGACACCGACGACGTGGCGGTGGGCGAGGGCCGCTGGACCGCGGTGCACCACCCCTTCACCTCGCCGAACGCCGAGTGGGCCGACACCTTCGAGCAGGACCCGGCCAACGCGCTGGCCTGGGCCTACGACATCGTCTGCAACGGCAACGAGATCGGCGGCGGCTCGATCCGCATCCACCGCTCCGAGGTGCAGGAGCGGGTGTTCGGCGTGCTGGGCATCTCCGAGGAGCAGGCCCGCGACAAGTTCGGCTTCCTGCTGGAGGCCTTCAAGTACGGCCCGCCGCCGCACGGCGGCATCGCCTTCGGCTGGGACCGGATCTGCATGCTGCTCGCCGGGGCGGAGTCGCTGCGCGAGGTCATCGCCTTCCCGAAGAGCGGCGGCGGGTTCGACCCGCTGACCGGCGCGCCCGCGCCGATCACCGCCGCGCAGCGCAAGGAGGCCGGGGTGGACGCCAAGCCGGCCCGGCCCCGGGAGGAGAGCCTGTCGGCGCCGCCCGAGGTCGTCGAGAAGCAGGGCTGATCGCGTTCCGGGGCGTCCGCGCGGACGCCCCGGTGCGACGCGCTGCCGCCGCGGTGCAACGTCGGCGTCGCCGCGTTCCGTCATCGGCGAGGGCGGCGGACGCGGGTGGGTGACCGCACCGAGGGGGTGAGGCCGATGGCCGGACACGCTGCGGACACGGGCGCTCACGGTTCGTGCGCCACTTGACCGGTCATGCCCGTCCGGGTGTGAGCTGTGGGGGTAGTGTCTGGAGACGATGAGCGTGGAGATCACCACCGGCCCACCGGAGGTCCGCATCCCGGCGAGCACGGAAGCGACCGACACCGTCGGCACCGCTGAAGCCGTGCTGGCCAAGCGCACGGGCGCCCCGGTCCGGCTCGCCGACGCGGAAGACCTGGGCGGCAGCGACCGCTCGGTGGTGCTGCGCGTCCGGGTCGCGGAGAGCCCCTTCGAACTGCCCCGGACCCTGGTGGTCAAGCACTACGGCGAGTGCCCCGACGAGGCGCGCTCGGACCCGTTCGCGCACGAGGCGGCGAGCTGCCTGCTCAGCACCTCGCTGCCGCCGGAGGCCCGGGTGGGTCCGGAGCTGATCGCGCACGACGCGGGTGAGCGGCTCCTCGTCCTGGAGGACCTGGGCCGCGGTTCGACGCTGGCCGACGTGCTGTTCGCCGACGACCCCCGGGTGGCCGAGCGGGCGCTGTTGGCGTGGGCGCGGGCGCTGGGGCGGCTGCACAGCACCACGGCCGCCAGCGAGGCGGACTTCGACGCGCTGATGCGGCGGCTCGGGGAGCGGACCTGGACCGATCCGGTGGCCGACGACGTCATCCGGGCGGTCGACGAGCTGCCCGGCCTGCTGTCCCAGACGCTCGGGGTGCGGACCCCCGAAGTGATGGTGCGGCGGCTGGCCGACGCCTCCGAGCTGCTGGGCAGCAGCCGCTACCGGGCGTTCAGCCCCTCCGACATCTGCCCGGACAACAGCCTGGTCACCGGCAGCGGAGTGCGGTTCCTGGACTTCGAGTGGGGCTGCGTGCGCGACGTCGCGCTGGACGCGGCGTACCTGCAGTACCCGTTCCCGTCGTCGTGGTGCTCCTACGCGCTGCCCGAGACGCTGGTCGAGAACATGCTGTCCACCTGGCGGTCGGAGATCGCCGAGGTGTGGCCGGAGCTGGACGACGACGAGGTGCTGCTGCCCCGGCTGTTCAGCTCGCAACTGCTGTGGGTGTGGGTCTCGACGTGGTGGTTCCTGCCGCGCACCGGGGAGACCGACCGGCCGATCGACCTGCACATGCCCTCGCCCCGGCGCAGCACGGCGCTGGTGGACCGCTGGCGGCGGCTGCGCGCCGACGCCGACGGCTCGGGGATGCCCGACATCGCCGAGTTCGCCGACCGGATGATCGAGGCGCTCGTCGAGCGGTTCGGCGCGGGCGCGCTGCACCTGCAGGCCTACCCCGCCTTCCGCACCGACGGCTGAGGGCCGCTCCTGAGCTACCGGGCACGTCGGCTCCGAGCCGCCCCGGGGTCGAGTGCAGTTCGCCACATCGCCCGCCGCCCAGATTCATCCGGGCGGCGGTCGTCATTCGGGCGGTGCCGGTCGGTGTTCGGCCGGAGCGGCGGGCCGCTGTGTTTCGCGCATGTTTCATGGCAAACCGTTCATGTTTTTCCGCGTTGCCCGATCCGGTAATGCTCGTCACAAGCCGACTGGCCGAGCGGCCATCGTTGTCCTGACTCAGCGCAGTCGCGCAACCGGCTTACCGGCCACTTTAGAGTGAAGTCGGACGTACTCCACCCGGCTTCCGATAAACATATCTTCATTTTTCGTGGTCGTTCCCCCAAAACGCTACTTGCGCCTGCGCTACGCGGATCGGATATCTTGAGTTCAGCGTTTCGCTACCTCTTCCCCATAACGTCGGCGCGGCAGCCGAGGAGACGCGCTGCTCGAAAGGCGGAGACAGTCATGTGCGGCAAGGTCTGGCAGACCGTGAGGGCGGGATCGTTCCTGCTCTTCGTGGTGCTGCTCGCCGTGGCCGGACCGCTGGACGCCCCGCCCGACGCCAAGGCGTCCCGCGTCGTCCCCTCCGAGGTCAAGTCGGAGACGAGTGAGCACCGCGAGGGTGAGAAGCTGCGCGAGCGGCTGCCCGGTGCCACCGTGCACCGCCGCTGCCTGATCCGGCACGAGGACCGGGGGCGCGTGGTGCCGTGGACGCCCGAGTGCACCACGCTCCGCACCGGCTGCCGCTGCGCCTCCGGCGCCCCTCCCGATCGCGGGTGGCTGCCGAGAAGCGATGAATTCCGCTCGGAACGGCACTCGCCCGCCGCGCTCCAGGTTTTCCGGCGCTGATCGCCCCGCTTTTCCGAATTGCATTCATCCGCGGTTTTCCGCGGAACCACTCGGAGCGAAGGCGAACAAATGAACTACGAAGACTTCGTGCGGAACGCCAGGCGTCATCCGCAGGCCCTTTCGCACGCCGCGCGCAGTGAACTCGCCGCAGGTCAGAAACCCGGCGCGCTGTTCATCGGCTGCTCGGATTCGCGGGTGATCCCGTCGCTGATCACCGGAGCGGAACCGGGCGCCCTGTTCGAACTCCGCACCGCGGGCAACGTGGTGCCCAAGTACGCCCCGGATTCGGGGTCCAGCGAAATGGGAACGATCGAGTACGCGGTGCTGCGATTGGGCGTTCCCGAGATCATCGTGTGCGGGCATTCGCACTGCGGTGCGGTCACCGCCCTCGCGGTGGCCGGGCAGGGCCTCGACGACCTCCCGGCGCTGTGCGGCTGGCTGGGCACCGGGAGCCGCAGCGGCGGGACCGTGCAGGACCCGGCGGTGCGCGCCGAGAGCCAGGCGCACGTCCGCGAACAGCTCGACGCGCTGCGCGAGTACCCCTTCGTCCAGGACCGCGTGGCCGCCGGTGAGCTCCGGCTGCACGGCTGGTTCTACGAGATCGACACCGGCCGGGTCCACGCCCAGGACGCGGAGACCGGCGACTTCCTGCCGCTGTAATCCGGCTCCCACCCATCGACCACTGGAGTCACAGTGACCACTCGTACCTCGACGCCGCGCGCGGGAGGCCGCCGCTTCGGCGTCCCGGCGTGGCCGAAGGAGACCTTCGGTGCCGACCTCGGAGCCTCCCTGGTGGTGTTCCTGGTCGCGCTGCCGCTGTGCGTCGGCGTGGCCGTCGCCTCCGGCGTGCCCGCCGAGCTCGGCATCGTGACCGGCATCGTCGGCGGCATCGTCGTCGGCCTGCTGCCGGGCAGCACCATGCAGGTCAGCGGCCCGGCCGCCGGGCTGACCGTGCTGGTCGCCTCGGCTGTCAACCAGCACGGGCTGGCCGCCCTCGGCGTGATCGTCTTCGGCGCGGGCATCGTGCAGGTGCTGCTCGGCGTGAGCCGGCTCGGCACCTGGTTCCGGGCCATCTCGCCCTCGGTCGTGCAAGGCATGCTGGCCGGCATCGGCCTCGTGCTGATCCTGGGCCAGGTCTACCCGGTCGCCGGGATGGACCAGCCCGCCACCACCCCGGAGAAGTTCGCCGGGCTGCCCGATGTCGTGATCAACGCGGTGACCACCCCGGAGGGCCTGAGCGGCCTCGGGCTCGCCGTCCTCGCCCTCGGCGTGATGGCGGCGTGGAAGAAGGCCCCGGAGCGCATCCGGGTGATCCCGGCCCCGCTGATCGGCGTGGTCGTGGCCAGCGTCGCCGCGCTGGTGCTGGCGCTGCCGGTGGCCAACGTCGAGGTCGGTTCGCTGCTGTCGGCGCTGAACGTGCCCACCGGCCCGGAGTGGAGCGGCCTGCTCACCCCGGCGATGCTGGGCACGATCCTCACCGTCGCGCTGATCGCCTCGGCGGAGAGCCTGTTCAGCGCCGCCGCCGTGGACCGGATGCACGACGCGCCCAAGACCCGGTACAACACCGAGCTGGTCGCCCAGGGCGCGGGCAACACGGTCTGCGGTCTGCTGGGTGCGCTGCCGATGACCGCGGTGATCGTGCGCAGCTCGACCAACGTCAACGCGGGGGCCAAGACCAAGCTCTCCCGCATCCTGCACGGCATCTGGCTGCTGCTGTTCGTGGTGGCGCTGCCCGGCCTGCTCGGCTTCCTGCCGTTCGCGGTGCTGGCCGCGCTGCTGATCCAGGCCGGGTGGAAGCTGCTGGAGCTGCCGCAGGTGGTGGCGCTGGCCAAGGAGCAGCGCGGTGAGGCCTTCGTGCTGGTGCTGACGGCCGGCATGATCGTGGCCACCGACCTGCTGGTCGGCACCCTGACCGGTCTGGCGGTGGCGATCGTCAAGACCGCGATCGAGGTCTCCCGGCTGTCGGTGAAAGCCGAGCACGGGGCCGAGCAGGTGCACGTCGAGCTCGGCGGCAACGCCACGTTCCTGAAGCTGCCCCGGCTGCTGGACCACCTGGAGAAGCTGCCCGCGAACAAGCACGTCCACCTGGACCTGACCACGGTGCGGCACCTGGACCGGGCCTGCCACCAGGCGGTCGAGCACTGGGCGGCGCAGCACCGGCGCGGCGAGGGCACCGTCGAGGTGGCGATGCCCGCCCGGGTCGGCTAGGCGGTCCGCACGGGCTCCCACCTCGCCGTCCGCCCCGGCCGGTAGCGTCGGGGTGTGAGCGAGGGGTTGTTCGACGAGGGCCTGTTCGGCGCCGAGGTCGAGGAGCGCGCGGGGGAGCGGTTGGCCGAGAACGCACCGTTGGCGGTGCGGATGCGGCCCCGCTCCCTCGACGAAGTGGTCGGTCAGGACCACCTGCTCGGCCCCGGCGCCCCGCTGCGGCGGCTGGTGGAAGGCGCGGCCCCGGCGTCGGTGCTGCTGCACGGTCCGCCGGGGACCGGCAAGACGACCCTGGCGAACCTGGTGTCGCAGGCCACCGGCCGCCGCTTCGTCGCGCTGTCCGCGCTGTCCTCCGGGGTCAAGGAGGTGCGCGGGGTGATCGAGGAGGCGCGCCGCAGGCTGGGCCGCTCCGGCGAGTCGACGGTGCTGTTCATCGACGAGGTCCACCGCTTCTCCAAGACCCAGCAGGACGCGTTGCTCGGCGCCGTGGAGGACCGGATCGTGCTGCTGGTGGCGGCGACCACGGAGAACCCGTTCTTCTCGGTCGTGGCGCCGCTGCTGTCCCGCTCGCTGGTGCTCCAGCTCCGCAGCCTCACCGAGGACGACGTGCGGGTGCTGGTGCGCCGCGCGGTGGCCGAGGAGCGCGGCCTCGGCGGCGCGCTGCGGCTGGACCCCGACGCCGAGGACCACCTGGTCGCGCTGGCCGGGGGCGACGCCCGGCGGGTGCTCACCGCGCTGGAGGCCGCCGCCGAATCGGCCGGCTCGACCGGCGCCGGGGCGATCGACCTGGCCACCGTGGAGGCCACCGTGGACCGCGCGGCGGTGCTCTACGACCGCGGTGGCGATCAGCACTACGACGTGATCAGCGCCTTCATCAAGTCCATCCGCGGCTCCGACGTCGACGCCGCGCTGCACTACCTCGCCCGGATGGTCGAGGCGGGCGAGGACCCGCGGTTCATCGCCCGGCGGCTGGTGGTGCACGCGTCGGAGGACGTCGGGATGGCCGATCCGACCGCGTTGCAGACCGCGGTCGCCGCCGCGCAGGCGGTCCAGCTCATCGGCATGCCGGAGGGCAGGCTGGCGCTGGCGCAGGCGACCGTCCACCTGGCCACCGCGCCGAAGTCCAACGCCGTGATCACCGCGATCGACGAGGCGGCGGGCGACGTGCGCGCCGGGCGCGGCGGTCCGGTGCCGCCGCACCTGCGCGACGGCCACTACGCCGGGGCGGCCAAGCTCGGCAACGCCCAGGGCTACCGCTACCCGCACGACAAGCCCGAGGGCGTGCTGGCCCAGCAGTACCCGCCCGCCGAACTCGTCGGCCGGGACTACTACCGGCCCACCGGGCGCGGCGCCGAACGCACCCTCGGGGAGCGGGTGCCCAAGCTGAGGGACATCATCCGCGGTTCTTGAGCGGGTTTTGGGTGTCCGTGGTCCTTTTGCTGGGCGGTGCGGGTGGCGGAACCTCAGCGGCCTGCTCGCTCCGGGCGCCCTTCCTCACGTACCGAACACGTACACAGCGTCAGGGCGTCCTCGCGAGAAGACCGCTGAGAACCCGCCGCGGTGCAAGTTGCTCAGGTGGGGTAAGGCGGAAGCGGCTTTCGCCGCTTGCCTGGCGGTGGTTGCGGTGGCTCGGGTGCGCGGGAGGCGTTGATCTCGTCGGGTCCGCCGCGGTTGGTGCCCGGGGTAGGTTCTGCCGCGACGCACTCGCGCGAGGAGGTTGTTCGGTGGACGAGCGGATCGTGGTGACCCGGGCGGTCCCGGAACCGGCGCTGGAGCTGCTGCGGGCGGCGGGCGAGGTCCGGGTGTGCGAGCAGGACCGGCCGCTGACCCCGGACGAGCTGCGCGCGGCGGTCGCGGGGGCGCACGGGATCGTGGCGATGGTGCACGACCGGATCGACGCCGAGGTGGTGCGGGCCGCCGGACCGGGGCTGCGGGTGGTCGCCAACGTCGCCGTGGGCTACGACAACATCGACGTGCCCGCGGTGACCGGGGCGGGCGCGGCGGTGACCAACACGCCCGGCGTGCTCACCGACGCCACCGCCGACCTGGCGATGGGCCTGCTGCTGATGGCGACCCGGCGGCTCGGCGAGGGCGAGCGGCTGCTGCGCGCCCGGCAGCCGTGGAACTTCCACCTCGGGTTCATGCTCGGCACCGGGCTGCGGGACAAGACCCTCGGGATCGTCGGCCTCGGCGGGATCGGGCAGGCGGTGGCCCGGCGCGCCCGCGCGTTCGGGATGCGGATCGCCTACACCGGCCGCAACCGGGTCGACGAGCGGATCGCCGACGAGCTCGACGCCCGGTACCTGCCGATGGCGGAGCTGCTGCGCACCTCGGACGTGGTGAGCCTGCACTGCCCGCTGACCGAGCGCACCCGCCACCTCGTCGACGCCGCCGCGCTCGCCGCGATGAAGCCCTCCGCGGTGCTGATCAACACCGCGCGCGGCCCGGTCGTCGACGAACGCGCGCTGGCCACCGCGCTGCGCGAGGGCACCATCGCCGCGGCCGGGCTGGACGTCTTCGAGAACGAACCCGAGGTGGAGCCCGGCCTGCTGGAGCTGGACAACGTGGTCGTGGTGCCGCACCTGGGATCGGCGACCACCGAGACGCGCACCGCGATGGCCGAGCTCGCGGCGCGCAACGTGGCGGCGGTGCTCGGCGGGGGCGAGCCGGTCACCCCGGTCGGCGGTTGAGCGGGGGCGAAACGCCGACGCGGCCGAATCGACCGGGTGCGGGTCCGGCGCGCTCGCCCCGGTAACGTGTCGCTCGATCAACCGCGCCGCGCGCCCAGTCCGCGCCGGTGCGCAGAACATGACGTTAATCACGGGAGGCGACGTGACGCCTACGCAGATCGCCGCACTGATCGCAGCCGGTGCGTTCGTGCTGCTGGTCGTGCTGCTGGCGATCCCGCTGGTCAAGCTCGGCCGCACGCTGGACGAGGCGACCACCGCGATCCGCAAGGCGCACGAGAACTCCGACCCGCTGTTCCACGGCGCCAACACCACGATCGATCACGTGAACACCCAACTGGAGCGGGTCGACGGGATCACCGCCAACGCCAAGACGGTCAGCGGCAACGTCTCGGCGTTGTCCTCGCTGTTCACGGCTACACTGGGTGGTCCGCTGGTGAAGACGGCGGCCTTCTCGTACGGGGTCAGCAAGGCGCTGCGGACCCGTCGCAAGCGCAAGCAGGAGCCCGGCGGCAGGCACGTCCGCGGCAAGGGCAAAGGAGGGCGCAAGTGAGGCGCCTGTTCTGGTTCGGCGCCGGTGTCGCGGCCGGGGTCGCGGTGACCCGCAAGGTGAGCGAGACCACCCGCAAGGCGACACCGGCCGGGATGGCCGAGCAGCTCGGCGGCGCGATGCGCGAGCTGGCGGGTGCGGTCGGCTCGTTCGGCGCCGAGGTGCGCGCCGGGATGCAGGAGCGCGAGGAGGAGCTGCACGACGCGGTGGACGGCAGCAGCGCCGACACGGTGCAGTTCCGCCGGATCGAGGCCGACGACCGGGCGCCCGCGCGGCGAGCTCGGCGGGCGGGGCGCTGAGCGGCCGCGCCGCGCCGTCGTCCCGCCGCCACCACCGGCAGACCCGCTCCGAGACCTCCGAGGACCCATCGTGCAGACCCACGAGATCAACAACCGCTTCACCGAGCACTTCCGAGGCCGCGGCCACACCGTCGTCCCCAGCGCCTCGCTGATCCTCGACGACCCGACGCTGCTGTTCGTCAACGCCGGGATGGTGCAGTTCAAGCCCTACTTCCTGGGTGACGCCCCGGCGCCGTACCCGCGCGCCACCAGCATCCAGAAGTGCGTGCGCACCGGGGACATCGACGAGGTCGGCAAGACCACCCGGCACAACACGTTCTTCCAGATGGCGGGGAACTTCTCCTTCGGCGACTACTTCAAGGAAGGCGCCATCCGCAACGCCTGGGAGCTGATCACCGGCTCCCAGTCCGACGGCGGGTACGGGTTCGACCCGGCCCGGCTGTGGGTCACCGTCTTCGAGAAGGACGCCGAGGCCGCGCGGTTGTGGCAGCAGGTCACCGGCATCCCGGCGGAGCGCATCCAGGCCCGCGACGGCAAGGACAACTACTGGGACATGGGCGTGCCCGGTCCCGGCGGCCCCTGCTCCGAGATCTACTACGACCGCGGCCCGGAGTACGGCCGCGAGGGCGGTCCGATCGTCGACGAGGACCGCTACATCGAGATCTGGAACCTGGTGTTCATGCAGGACGTCCGCGGTGAGCTGTCCCCGAAGCTGGGGCACCCGCCGGTGGGCGAGCTGCCGATGAAGAACATCGACACCGGGATGGGCGTGGAGCGGGTCGCGTGCCTGCTGCAGGGCGTGGAGAACGTCTACGAGACCGACCTGGTGCGCCCGGTCATCGCCAAGGCCGAGGAGCTCTCCGGCCGCCGCTACGGCGCCGACCCCGAGGACGACGTGCGGTTCCGGGTGATCGCCGACCACGCCCGGTCCGGCGTGATGCTGGTCGGCGACGGGGTCACCCCGGGCAACGAGGCGCGCGGTTACGTGCTGCGCCGCCTGCTGCGCCGCATCATCCGCTCCACCCGCCTGCTCGGCGTGCAGGACCCGGTGCTCGGCGAGTTCAGCGCGGTGGTGCGCGACGCGATGGCCCCGAGCTACCCGGAGCTGGTCAGCGAGTACGACCGCATCGAGGCGGTGGTGGTCAACGAGGAGAACGCCTTCCTCAGCACGCTGACCGCGGGTTCCAAGATCTTCGACGTCGCGGTCTCCGAGATCAAGGCGGGCGGCGGTTCCCGGCTGGCCGGGGACAAGGCCTTCCAGCTCCACGACACCTACGGGTTCCCGATCGACCTGACCCTGGAGATGGCCGCCGAGCAGGGGCTCAGCGTCGACGAGCAGGGCTTCCGGGACCTGATGGCCGAGCAGCGCCGCCGCGCCAAGGAGGACGCGAAGGCCCGCAAGTCCGGCCACGGCGACCTGTCGACCTACCGCACCCTGCTCGACGAGCACGGCAGCACCGAGTTCCTCGGCTACACCGACCTGCAGGCGCAGAGCCGGGTGCTGGGGCTGCTCGTGGGCGGGCAGCCGGTGCCGTCGGCCGGGGAGGGCACCGAGGTCGAGATGGTGCTCGACCGCACCCCGTTCTACGCCGAGGGCGGCGGGCAGATCGCCGACACCGGCACCCTGGTCGGTCCCGGCGTCGAGGTCCAGGTGCAGGACGTGCAGCGGGCGGTGCCGGGGCTGTTCGTGCACCGGGCCAAGGTCGTGGCCGGTGAGCTCGGCGTGGACACCCGGCTGGACGCCTCCGTGGACGTCACCCGCAGGCGGGCCATCGAGCGCTCGCACTCGGCGACCCACCTGGTGCACGCCGCGGTGCGCAGCGCCTACGGCAAGCGCGCCGCGCAGGCCGGTTCGCTGAACTCCCCGGGCCGGATGCGGTTCGACTTCACCGCGCCCGCGGCGGTCTCGGCCGAGGTGCTCGGCGGGGTCGAGGAGGAGGTCAACGACTACCTCCAGTCCGACGTCGAGGTGAACGCCTACACCACCACGATGGACCGGGCGATGGAGCTGGGCGCGGTCGCGCTGTTCGGCGAGAAGTACGGTGACCAGGTGCGCGTGGTCGACATGGGCGACTACTCCCGCGAGCTGTGCGGGGGCACCCACGTCGGCCGGATCGGCCAGCTCGGCCTGGTCAAGCTCGTCGCCGACTCCTCGGTCGGCTCCGGGGTGCACCGGGTCGAGGCGCTGGTCGGGATGGACGCCATGCGCCACACCAGCAAGGAGAGCCTGCTGGTCAGCCAGCTCGCCGAGCAGTTCAAGGTGCCCGCCGAGCAGCTCCCGGACCGCATCTCCGGGGTCGTCAGCCGGTTGCGCAGCGCCGAGAAGGAGCTCCAGCAGCTCCGGGTCCAGCAGGTCCTGCAGTCGGCGGGCGACCTCGCGGGCAAGGGCGTGGACGTGCGCGGCGTGACGCTGGTGGCCGAGCAGGTCCCGGACGGCGTGGACGGCGGCTCGCTGCGCGCCCTGGCGGCCGAGGTGCGCAACCGGGTCGGGTCCCGGCCCGCGGTGATCGCGCTGTTCTCCGCCGACGAGGGCAAGGTCGGCTTCGTGGTCGGCACCAACGACGCCGCCCGCGACCAGGGCCTCGCCGCGGGCGGGCTGGTGCCGTCGTTCGCCGCCGAGGTCGGCGGCCGGGGCGGCGGCAAGCCGGACATGGCGCAGGGCGGCGGCTCGCAGCCGGAGGGCATCCCGGCGGCGATCACCGGGCTGCGCGCCGGTCTGGACCGGGCGGTGTCCGGCGGGTGAGCGAGCTCCGGCCCGATCCCGGCCCGGGACGGCGCATCGGCGTGGACGTCGGTGCGGTCCGGGTCGGGCTCGCGCTCAGCGACCCGGCGCCGTTCCTGGCCACCCCGCTGGTCACGCTGCGCCGGGACGAGGCGGGCGGCGCCGACCTCGGTGAGCTCGCCGCGCTGGTCGCCGAGCACGAGGTGGTGGAGGTCGTCGTCGGCCTGCCCACCACGCTCGCCGGGCGGCACGGCACCGCCGCGCAGCTCGCGCAGTCCTACGGCGAGGCGCTCGCGGAGCGGATCGCGCCGGTCCCGGTGCGGTTCTCCGACGAGCGGCTCACCACGGTGACCGCGAGCCGGATGCTCTCCCAGCGCGGGGTGAAGGGCAAGAAGCAGCGCGCCGTCGTCGACCAAGCGGCGGCGGTGGAGATCCTGCAGGCGTACTTGGACTCCCGGGGGCAGCAGACACGAGAGGAACTCCCGTGAGCGACGATCTGGGATTGTTCACCGACGAGCCGACCGACGTGCGCCGGCGCCGGTCGGACCCGGAAGCCTTCCGCCGCCGCAAGCGGCGGCGCTGGGTGACCGCGCTGGCCGCGGTGTTCGTGGTGGTGCTGGTCGGCGGCGGCGTGCTCTACGGCGCCAGCCAGATCGTCCAGCTCGGCGCCTACGAGGACTTCTCCGGCGAGGGCACCGGCCAGGTCGTCATCCGGGTCGAGTCCGGCGAGACGGTCAGCGCCATCGGCAGCACCCTCGCCGATCAGGGCGTGGTGGCCAGCACCAAGGCGTTCATCGAGGCCGCCGAGGGCAACCGCCGGATCAACGGCATCCAGCCGGGCTTCTACCTGATGCGCAAGGAGATGTCCGGCGAGTCCGCGGTCGAGCACATCATGTCGCCGGACGCCAAGGTCGGCCGGGTCGAGGTGCGCGGCGGGATGCGGCTGGAGGACCAGCTCGCCCCCGACGGCGGGACCACGCCCGGCGTGCTCACCCGGCTCGCCGAGGCGACCTGCGTCGGCAGAGCGGAGTGCATCACCTCCGAGGAGATGCACGAGGTGGCGGCGACGGCGGACCTGCGCTCGCTGGGCGTCCCGGAGTGGGCCGTGGGCCCCGCGTCCGAGGCGGAGCCGCGGCGGCGGCTGGAAGGGCTGATCCTGCCCGCCGTCTACGACGTGAAGCCGGGCGCCAGCGCCGAGGACGTGCTGCGCGACGTGGTGACCCGCTCGGCCACGATGCTGCAGGCCGCCGGGCTGCCGCAGGCGGCGGAGGGCACCGGGCACACGCCGTACGAGCTGCTCACCATCGCCTCGATCGTGCAGAGCGAGGGCATCGGCAAGGACTTCGGCAAGATCGCCCGGGTGATCGAGAACCGGCTGGCGCCGCCCGCGATGAAGCTGGGCATGGACTCCACGATCAACTACCCGCTGGACAAGCCCGCGCTGCTCACCAAGCCGGAGGACCGGGGTAGGCCGGGTCCGTACAACACCTACCTGAACTACGGGCTGCCGCCGACGCCGATCTCCGCGCCGGGCCAGGACGCCATCATCGCGGCGGAGAAACCGACCGAGGGAAGCTGGAAGTTCTTCGTGAAGTGCTACCCGGACGGCACCTCCTGCTTCGCCGACACCTACGAGCAGCACCAGACCTACATCGAGGAAGCCAGGGCGCGCGGTGCCTTCTGAACCGGCTCCCCGGCGGGCCGCGGTGCTCGGCTCGCCGGTGGAGCACTCGTTGTCGCCGGTGCTGCACGAATCCGCCTACCGGGCGCTGGGCCTGCCGTGGACCTACCAGCGGGTGGAGGCCGACGCCGACCGCCTGGTGGAGTTCGTCGCGGGGCTCGGGCCGGAGTGGGCCGGGTTGTCGGTGACCATGCCGGGCAAGCGGGCGGCGCTCGACGTCGCGGCCTCGGCCAGCGACCGCGCGGTGGCGGTCGGGGCGGCCAACACCCTGGTCCACCGGGCCGACGGGAGCTGGTACGCCGACTGCACCGACGTGGACGGGGTGCTGGGCGCGCTGCGCGGGGCAGGCGGTTTCCGGGCCGGGCACCGCGGACTGGTGCTCGGCGCGGGGGGCACCGCGGCGGCGACGCTGGCGGCCTTCGCCGAACTCGGGCTGGCCGAGGTGGTGCTGGCGGTGCGGGAGCCCGCGCGGGCGGGCGAGGCGCTGGAGACCGCGGAGCGGGTCGGGATGCCGGTGTCGGTGCGCCGGCTGGCCGAGCTGGACCTGGCCGCGGCCGCGGCGGCGGCCGACGTGGTGGTGTCCACGCTGCCCGCGGGGGCGCTGGACCACCAGGCCGGGGCGCTGGCCGGGGCGCGGTGCCTGCTGGACGTGATCTACCACCCGTGGCCGACGCCGGCGGCCGAGGCCGTGACCCGGTCCGGCGGCCGGGTCGCCACCGGGCTGGACATGCTGCTGCACCAGGCGTTCGGCCAGGTCGAGCAGTTCACCGGCCGGAGCGCGCCGCGCGAGGTGATGCGCGACGCGCTCCAGGCCGCCGGCGGCGGAGTTCCGCTGCCGCTGTGATCAGTCCAGTTCGGACCCGATGAGCCCGGCGAGTTCCTCCAGCGCCGTTTCGGCCCCCGCGCCGTCGGCGGTGAGGACGACCTCGTCGCCGAAGCCCGCGCCCAGGGTCATCAGCCCCAGGATGCTGGCCGCCTCGACCGGGTCGGCGCCTTCCTTGCGGATGGTGATCGTCACCGGCGTGGCCGCCGCGGCCTTGGCCACCAGGGCCGCGGGGCGCGCGTGCAGGCCCACCTTGCTCGCCACGGTGACCCGTCGCTCTGGCATGTCCGTCCTCCGCTTCTTCCTGTGATCAGCTCTTGCCGGTGCTGTCGGCACCATTGTCCGCACCGGCGACCTCGGTCTCGTCGTCCTCCCGCCCCGGCGTGCGCAGGTTCCAGCGGATGATCACCCAGCGGAACACGAAGTAGTAGACCACCGCGTAGCCCAGGCCGATCGGGATGAGCCAGAGCGAGTTCTGCGAGATGCCGAAGTTGAGCACGTAGTCGATCGCCCCGGCGGAGAACCCGAACCCGGTGTGGATGTCCAGCGCGTTGACCAGGGCCATCGACGTGCCGGTGAGGACCGCGTGGATCAGCAGCAGCGGCCAGGCCACGAAGATGAAGGTGAACTCCAGCGGTTCGGTGACCCCGGTGAGGAACGAGGTCAGGCCCACCGAGAGCATCACCCCGCCGATGACCTTGCGCTGCGAGGTCGGGGCGCAGCGCCAGATGGCCAGCGCGGCGGCGGGCAACGCGAACATGAAGATCGGGAAGAACCCGGTCATGAACGTGCCCGCGGTCGGGTCGCCCGCGAAGAACCGGGCGATGTCGCCCCGCTCGCCCTGGTAGTCGCCGAACAGGAACCACACCACGTTGTTCGGGATGTGGTGCAGGCCGAAGGGCAGCAGCAGCCGGTTGATCACGCCGTAGATGCCGCCGCCGATCACGGCGTTGGCGGTGACCGCGTCGCTGAACGCGGTCAGCCCCGCGTCGAAGTACGGGAACAGCAGGCCCAGGACCACGCCCGCGATCAGCATCGCGAACGCGGTGATGATCGGGACGAACCGCCGCCCGCCGAAGAACCCGAGGTAGTCGGGCAGCTTGATCCGGTGGTAGCGCTGCCACAACCAGGCCGCGGTGAGCCCGGCGATGATTCCGCCGAGCACGCCGTAGGGGCCCTTGTTGTAGACGGTGCCGGCTTCCTGGTCGGTGATCTTCCAGAGGACGCCGGAGAGCACCAGGTAGCCGACGACCCCGGCCAGGGCGGTGGACCCGTCGGCCTTCTTCGCGAAGCCGATCGCCACGCCCACGGCGAACAGCAACGGCAGGTTGTCGAACAGCGCGCCGCCCGCCGCGCCGATCACCTCGGCGAACGGCTTGATCGCCGCGAAGCTGCCGAGCAGGTCGTCCTGCCCGAGCCGCTGCAGCAGCGCCGCGGCGGGCAGCACCGCGATCGGCAGCATCAGGCTGCGGCCCAGCCGTTGCAGGAGCGCGAACCCCCTTCTGCCCCCGCCGGGCCCGGTGGTGGTGCTGGCACTCATCGGTTACCTCCTGTGTGGCGGTGATCCCCGGAACCGTCCGGATTCCGGTCGAGCTGCATCGTGACCTGGTACAGATCGCCCCGGTACCAGGAAGTCATGTCCTCCACCGGACGTCCCCGCGCGGTGGAGACCCGGTGGAACACCAGGACGGGCGAACCCGGCCGGACGTCGAGCAGCGCGGCCGTCGCCGCGTCGGCTCCTTCGGCCAGCACGGTCTGCGTGCCGCGCTCCAGGTGCACGTCGTAGACCCGGGCGAGCAGCGTGTAGAGCGAGTCGGAGAGGTCCTGGCGCAGGAGCCCGGGCAGCAGCCCGGCGTGGTACCAGCCGCGCTCGACGGCCATCGGGGCGCCGTCGGCCTTGCGCAGCCGGTGCAGGTGGTGGGCCCGCTGGTCGCGGCGCAGGCCCAACGAGGACGCGACCTCCGGCGGCGGCGCCTGCTCGGTGGCCTGGAGCAGCACCGTCTCCGGCCGCATCCCGCGGCGGCGCATCTCCTCGGTGAAGGAGGCGAGGTGGAGCTGGGCGTCGACCCGGGGCCGGGTGGTGAAGGTGCCCTTGCCCCGGACCCGCCGCAGCAGGCCCTCGGCGACGAGCTGCCCGACGGCCTCCCGCACCGTCAGCCGGGACACCCCGTAGCGCTGGGCGAGCTCGCGTTCGGAGGGCACCGGGGAGCCGGGCAGCAGCTCGTTGCAGGCGATGTCCCGGAGGATCTCGCGGAGCTGGGCGTGCTTGGGCGTCGGGCCGTCGCCGAGCACGCCGCGGGTGGGGCCGCTCCGTCCCGGGTCGCCGAGCCCCGCACCGCCCGCCGGTCGTGATGGGGTCACGTCGCCTCCTCGCGCCGCTTCCCGGCGCGTCCTGTCCAGCCGGTCCAGACGTTGGTACTGTCCGGTCTAAACCAGTTGGATGCGAACAATGCGCGGTCGGGCGATCGGGTGTCAAGACGGCGCCTGCTTCGTTGCCGCATCGACACCTCGCGGGCCAAGATCACCTGAACGGGGTTCCCCCGGGTGTCGGAGACGAAGGGAGCACGGGGTGGCGCAGGACAAGGCCGCGGCGATCCTGGCCGCACTGGGCGGCGGAGTCAACGTGGTGGAGATCGAACCGTGCATCACGCGGTTGCGGTGCGAGGTGGAGGACGCTGCGAAGGTCGACGAGACGGCGCTGAAGGCCGCCGGTGCGCACGGCGTCCTGCGGCAGGGCGCGGTCATCCAGGTCGTCGTCGGCCCGGAGGCCGACACGCTGGCCGAGGACATCGAGGACCTGCGGTGAGCCTGGAGGTCGGGAGCCCGGTGGAAGGACTGGCCGCGGCGTTGTCCGACGTGCCGGATCCGGTCTTCTCCCAGGCGATGGTCGGCCCCGGGGTCGCGGTGCGGCCCTCCGGCGGTCGCTCCGACGCGGTCGCGCCGATCGCCGGCGTGGTCGCCACGGTGCACCCGCACGCCTTCGTGGTGGCCGCGCCCAGCGGCACGGCGGTGCTGGTGCACCTGGGCATCGACACCGTGAAGCTCCAGGGCGAGGGCTTCGAGCTGCACGTGTCCAAGGGCGACGAGGTGACGGCCGGGCAGCCCGTGGTGAGCTGGGACCCCAGCCGGGTGGAGGCCGCGGGCTACTCCGCGGTCTGCCCCGTGGTGGCCCTGGACCAGGCGCCCGAGGCGCTGGCCGACCTCCGCGAGGACGGCCCGGTGCGGGTCGGGGACACCCTCTTCGCGGTGGAGGCCTGATCCGGAACCCGCGCTGCTCGGCCTGATCGAGCAGCGCACCGTCGGACACGCCGGCGGTGCGCATCCGCCGCACCTCCCGGGCGGCGCCCGATGCTGGGTCCGTGTCGATCCTCACCGGACTCCTGCTGGGCGCCGCCGCGGGCGCGGCCGGTGCGCGGCTGCTGCGCGCGCTCGGCAGGGGAGTGCGGCCCCCGCCGCTGTGCTGCGCGTCCGCCGTCGCGGTGCTGTGGGCGGTGGTCGCGGCCCGGCTGGCGGGCGGGGCCTTCGGCTGGTGGTGGGCGCCGGTCCCGTTGCTGCTCGGCTGGGTCGGCGTGCTGCTGGCGGTCTGCGACCTGCGGGCCGCGCGGCTGCCGGACGCGCTGACCCTGCCCGCGCACCCGGTGGCGGCGTGCCTGGTCGGGCTGGCCGCGGCGCACCGCCCGGCGGCCCTGCCCGGGATGCTGGTCGGGGCACTGCTCGGCGCCGCGCTGTTCGGCGGCGGGTACCTGGTGGTCCGGCTGCTGGCCCCGGCCGCGCTGGGGCCCGGCGATGTGAAGCTCGCCGCGCCGCTGGGCGCGGTCGTCGGTGCGGTCTCGGTCCCGGCGGTGCTGGCCGTGATGGGCGTCGCGGCGGTGCTCACGGCGCTCTGGTCGGCCGGCCGGGGCGGCACCGGGGTGCCGCACGGTCCTGCGATGCTGCTGCCCGCGTGGTGCGCGACGGTCTTCCCGCCTTGGTGGTGGACGTGAGCGCCGTGCCGCCGCGGCGCGCGGGCGGTGCGGGTGCGGCTCGGCGGCGCCGACGGGCGGCGGGGTCGCGACCCGGAGGCTCCGGCGACCACCGCGCGTGGCAGGATCTACCAGCGTGTTGCGCTGGATGACCGCTGGAGAATCGCACGGCCCCGCCCTCGTGGCGGTGCTGGAGGGCATGGTGGCCGGGGTGGAGGTCACCACGGCCGAGATCGCGACCCAGCTCGAACGGCGCAAGCTCGGCTTCGGCCGCAGCCCCCGGATGAACTTCGAGGCCGACGAGCTGGAGATCATCGGCGGGGTCCGGCACGGCCGCACCCAGGGCGGCCCGGTCGCGGTGCGCGTCGGCAACACCGAGTGGCCCAAGTGGGAGCAGGTCATGGCGGCCGACCCGGTCGACGAGGACGTGCTGTCCACGTTGGCCCGCAACGCCCCGCTGACCCGGCCGCGCCCCGGGCACGCCGACCTCGCCGGGATGCAGAAGTACGGCTTCGAGGAGGCCCGGCCGGTGCTCGAACGCGCCAGCGCGCGGGAGACCGCCGCGCGGGTCGCGGTGGGCACCGTCGCCCGGCAGTTCCTCCGGCAGCTCCTCGGCGTGGAGATCGTCAGCCACGTGGTCGCGCTGGGCGGGGTCGCCCACGACGGCGAGCTGCTGCCCGGCCCGGACGACCTCGGCGCCATCGACGAGAACCCGGTGCGCGCCTTCGGCGACGCGGCCACCGAGCGGATGATGGCCGAGGTGGACGCCGCCAAGAAGGACGGCGACACCCTCGGCGGCGTCGTCGAGGTGATCGCCTACGGGCTGCCGCCGGGCATCGGATCGCACGTCCACTGGGACCGCAAGCTCGACGCCCGGCTGGCCGGCGCGCTGATGAGCATCCAGGCCATCAAGGGCGTCGAGATCGGCGAGGGCTTCGCCAACGCCGCCCGGCGCGGCAGCGCGGCGCACGACGAGATCCACCCCGGCGAGGGCGCGCACTGGGTGCGGCGCGCCAGCAACCGCGCGGGCGGTCTGGAAGGCGGCATCACCAACGGCGAGCCGCTGGTCGTCCGCGCCGCCAAGAAGCCGATCTCCAGCCTGCCCAAGGCGCTGGCCACGGTCGACGTGGTGACCGGCGAGCCGGCGCAGGCGATGCACCAGCGCTCCGACATCACCGCCGTGCCGCGCGCCGCCGTGGTCGCCGAGACGATGGTGGCGCTGGTGCTGGCCGAGGCCGTGCTGGAGAAGTTCGGCGGCGACTCGCTGCCGGAGACCCGGCGCAACGCCGAGGGCTACCTGACCGCGCTGCGCGAGCGCGCGGAGAAGCGGCAGGTGCGCTGATGGCGCCCCGGGCGGTGGTGATCGGCCCGCCGGGCGCGGGCAAGTCGACGATCGGGCGGCTGCTCGCCGAACGCCTCGCGGTGGGGTTCCGGGACACCGACGACGACATCGTGCGCACCGAGGGCCGCGCCATCGCCGACATCTTCACCACCGACGGCGAAGCGGTGTTCCGCAAGATCGAGGAGGACGTCGTCGCCACGGCGCTGGCCGAGCACGACGGCGTGCTGGCGCTGGGCGGCGGCTCGGTGCTGTCCGAAGCGACGCGGGAACGGCTCGCCGGGCACCCGGTGGTCTACCTCTCGGTCGGGTTGGCCGAGGGGGCCAAGCGGGTCGGCCTGTCCACCGCCCGTCCGCTGCTGGCCGGGCTGAACCCGCGCGCCACCTTCAAGGCGCTGCTCGACGAGCGCATCCCGGTGTACCGCTCGGCGGCCTCGGTCGAGCTCCCCACCGACCGGTTGACGCCGGACGAGGTGGTGGCGCAGATCGTCGACGCGCTGTGGGGCGTCGACGGGTCGCCGAGCTGAACGCGAACGTGCGCCGGGGACGGGCGGCGCCGGACTCTCGGAAGGGACGATGATGACCGAACCGGTGCGGATCCCGGTCCGCGGTGCGCAGCCCTACGACGTGGTGGTCGGTCGCGGCCTGCTGGGGGAGCTCGTCGAGTTCCTGCGCGGCACCTCGTCGGTCGCGCTGCTGCACCAGCCCACCATCACCACGACCGTCGAGGCGGTCCGCGAGGAGCTGGCCGAGGCGGGCGTCGACGCGCACCGGGTGGAGCTGCCCGACGCCGAGGACGGCAAGAGCCTGGCGGTGGCCGGGTTCTGCTGGGAGGTCCTCGGCAAGATCGGGATGGACCGCAGCGGTGTCGTGGTGTCCTTCGGCGGTGGCGCGGTGACCGACGTCGCCGGGTTCGTGGCCAGCACCTGGATGCGCGGCGTGCGGGTGGTGCACGTGCCCACCACGCTCCTCGGCATGGTGGACGCCGCGATCGGCGGCAAGGCCGGCATCAACACCGACGCGGGCAAGAACCTGGTCGGCTCGTTCCACGAGCCCAGCGCGGTGTTCGTCGACCTGGCGACCCTGGAGGGGCTGCCGCGCAACGAGCTCATCGCCGGGATGGCCGAGGTGGTCAAGGCCGGCTTCATCGCCGACCCGGAGATCCTGCGGCTGGTCGAGGCCGACCCGGACGCGGCGCTGGACCCGGCGGGCGAGGTGCTCGCCGAGCTGGTCCGGCGCGCGATCCAGGCCAAGGCCGACGTGGTGTCCTCCGACCTCAAGGAGTCGCACCTGCGGGAGGTGCTCAACTACGGGCACACCCTGGCGCACGCCATCGAGCGGCGGGAGCGGTACCGGTGGCGGCACGGCGCGGCGGTCAGCGTCGGGCTGGTGTTCGCCGCCGAGCTCGGCAGGCTGGCCGGTCGGCTCGACGATGAGACCGCCGACCGGCACCGCAGCGTGCTCGGCCTCCTCGGCCTGCCGACCAGCTACGACCCGGACGCCTTCGGGGATCTGCTGGAGGGCATGAAGCTGGACAAGAAGAACCGCTCCGGGCTGCTGCGGTTCGTGGTGCTCGACGGGCTGGCCCGACCGGGACGGCTGGAGGGCCCGGACCCGGCGCTGATCGCCGCCGCGTACTCGGCGGTGACCGGCGAACCCACGTCCGGCACGGAGGTGCTGCTGTGAAGGCGCTGGTGCTCAACGGCGTGAACCTCGGCCGGCTGGGCACCCGCGAGCCCGGCGTGTACGGCAGCACCAGCCACCAAGAGCTGGTCGCGATGTGCGAGCGGGCGGGCACCGAGCTGGGCGTCGAGGTGGAGGTCCGCCAGACCGACGACGAGGGCGAGATGGTGCGCTGGCTGCACGAGGCCGCGGACGCGGGCTGGTCGGTGGTGCTCAACGCCGGGGCCTGGACGCACTACTCGATCGCGATCCGCGACGCCGCCGCCCAGCTCCGCGACGACCTCGTCGAGCTGCACATCTCCAACGTGCACCGGCGCGAACCGTTCCGGCACACCAGCTACCTGTCGGACGTCGCCACCGCCGTGGTGGCCGGTTTCGGCGTGCGCGGCTACCCGCTGGCGCTGCGCTGGCTGGCCGAGCGGACCGGCTGAAACGCCCGTCCTCGAATCCGGCGTTCTGCGCCGCGGCGCACCGACGATGGGGCAGGGTCCAGGGCAGGCGATTCGCGGGGGTGGGCGGTGGGGGAGCGCGGTCGGCTGCCGGTCGCGGCGGTGTCGGTGCTGCTGCTGACCGGGTGCGCGCCGGTGACCGGTTCGCCCACGCCCGAGGCGGTGCCCGAGCCGGTGCGGCTGAGCATCCGGGACCACCGGGAGAGCCCCGGCGTGGTCGCCTCGGGCGGTCCGGCGGCGCCGTACAACTACGGCCCGACGGTGCTCGACGCCGCCGGGCGGTACCGGGTCTGGTGGTGCAGCCAGCTCCCCGGCGCGGGACCGGCGGGCGATGACGTGCTGCACGCCGCCTCCGACGCGCTGGGCGGTCCGTTCACCGCCGGGGGCGCGGCGGCCGAACCGGTGTTCCACGGGCGGCCGGGCGCGTTCGACGGGATGCACACCTGCGACCCGTCGGTGATCCGGGTCGACGGCCGGTACTTCCTGTACTACACCGGCGCGGCGGGCGACCACGCGCACGGCAACGCGATCGGCGTGGCCACCGGCGAGGACGGCAGGTTCTGGCGCCGCGCCGCGGGCGGTGCGCCGATCGCCACGGCCGCCGCCGACGTGCGGCGGTCCAACACCTACGGCGCGGGCCAGCCCGCGGCGCTGCACCTGGACGGCTGGTTCTACCTGATGTTCACCGACACCACGGCGGCGGGCGCCGGGTGGAACGGCGCCGGGCAGTTCGTGCTCCGGGCCCGCGACGGCGCCTTCACCCGCGACGTCCAGGAGCTGACCGACGAGGGCTTCCGGCCGCGCGGCAGCGGACCCCGGGCGCGGTCGGTGGTGGACGCCTTCAGCGCCGACTGGGCGTGGTCGGCGACCCTGAACGCGTTCGCGATCGCCCACCAGACCGCGAAGGGCACCACGATCACCTTCTGGGACCGGAACTTCACCCGGCACCCCTACGAACCGGTGCTCGTCCCCGGGCGGTGGCGGGAAGGTCCGGGTCTGGTGCGGACCCCGGAAGGGCACCTGCCGGTGTCCGGGGCGGATCCCTGCGGCACCGCGCCGATCGACGTGCTCCGGGCGACCGAGGACCACGCGGCTCCCACCGATCTCCGCTGGTCCGGGCTCGACGTCGCGGGGTTCCGCGGTTGCGCCGAGCCGGCGCGCGCGAGCGCGGTGCTGGACGGTTTCGGCGTCCCCTCGCCGACCCGCACCGTCGAGGTGCTGCGGGACGGGGCGAAGGTCCGCGTCGAACGCCGCTCGGTGGCCGAGGCACTGACCCGCGCGGTGCTCGACGAGCGGGTGACCGCAGTGGACGAACTGCCGGTTGCGGCCACCCTGGCGGGCGGGGCCCCCGCGCTGCGCTCGCCAGGTGGCGACGTCGGCCTGCTCGACGAGCGCGGGCGGGTGTGGCTGGTGCCGCCGGAAGCCGCCCGCGCCAACGGTTCCCCGGTCGCCGAGGTGTCCTGGTCGGACTGGGAGGACTACCCGCCCGGCGGCGATCTGCGCCCGTGAACGCCGGTCCCCGCGCGAGCGGTCGGCACCGCTCCGAGGACGGCTCGGCGCGCGGTGGTGCGCGTCGCTCAGGTGCTCACGAACTGCCCGCCGACGGCCGGAAACGGCCCTCGGGCAAGGTCTAGGGCGCGGGCGGCTCGTCGCCGTCGTCGGCGTCGAAGGGCCGGCGCAGCCGGTGCATCGCGGTGTCCCCGCGGTCGGGCCGCGGTGCCGCGGGCCGTGGCGACGGGCGAGCGGGAGCGGGTTCTTCGAACCGGGCCGGCGTGACCGGTTCGGTCGTGCGGGGCGCGGGGATGTTTCCGGCGCCGGAAGTGTCCGGGGTCTGGAAGAGACCGAGGCGACCGCGTCGGTCGCGGAGTACGGGGGAGGTGCTGATGAATTCCTTCTTCCTGCGGTACCGCACCGGTTGGGTGCGGGGGGCCGGTGGTCCCGCCCGGACGGGCGGGACCACCGGCGTCGGGCCGCTGCTCAGAGAGCGCGGACCACGTCGGCCTGGGGGCCCTTCGGGCCCTGGCTGACCTCGAAGGTGACCTGCTGGTCCTCCTCCAGGGTGCGGAACCCGGAGGCGTCGATGGCCGAGTAGTGCACGAAGACGTCCGGGCCGCCCTCGTTCGGGGCGATGAAGCCGAAGCCCTTCTCGGAGTTGAACCACTTCACGGTGCCCTGCGGCATGGTGCTGCCTCTTTCCTGGGAGCTGGTGGGGAAGCGGACCGCACCGCGGGTGCGGGGGTCCGGGCCGGGAAGACGGCGGCCGCCCCAACTCACCGAGAACAGCAGCGCGCCCGCATCAGCAATCCTGCGAGCGTGCACGAACACGAACCAAGAAAACTACGACCAACGACGAGTCTACAGGTCCCGAGGCGCTCCGCCAGCGGCACCGGACATCGCGTCGCTACAGTTCCCGACATGTCCGGACATCTCGCCTGCGCCCGCTCGGAGCGCGGTGACGTCGCGCTGCTGCGCCGCGCCGGGGACGGCGCCCTGGAACTGCGGGTCAACGGGGTCTTCGTGATGGACACCGCGCACACCGGGACCGAACGGCTGCTGGCCACCGCGGCGCTGGACGTCGCGCTGCCCGGGCGCACCGGCGGCCGGGTGCTCGTCGGGGGCCTCGGCCTGGGGTTCACGCTGCTCGAAGTGCTCGCCGATCCGCGGGTCGGCAGCGCGCACGTGGTGGAACTGGAGGGCGCGCTCGTCGACTGGCACCGGCGGGGGCTGGTGCCCGGCACCGCCGAGGCGCTGGACGACGAGCGGGTCCGGACCAGCGTCGGCGACGTGGCCGAGGTGCTCGCCGCCGAACCCGAGGGCGAGCTCGACGTGCTGCTGCTCGACGTCGACAACGGCCCCGGCCACCTCGTGCACGACCGCAACGCCGCGCTGTACCGGGCGGAGTTCCTGGAGCTGTGCGCGGCCCGGCTGGCCCCGGGCGGCACCGCGGCGATCTGGTCGGCCGCGGAGGCCCCGGACCTGGCCGAGGCGCTGGCCGCGGCGTTCGGCGACTGCGCGCTCACCTCGGTCCCGGTGGTGCTGGGCCGCACCGAGACCAGCTACCACCTCTACACCGCGCGCCGCGCCCGGTAGCCGGTGGCGGCTTCCCGCCGAGGGGCGCGCACGGCGGGGTCCGGCCCGGTTCGCCGGGTTAGGCTTCCCGCCATGCCCGAATCGCACGCCCGCCGACGTCACGCCCTCCGCAGCTCGCTGCGCGAGCGGGAGCTGGACGCGATGTTGGTGACCGACCTGCTCAACATCCGCTATCTCACCGGCTTCACCGGGTCCAACGCGGCGCTGCTGGTGCACGCCGCCGACGACCCCGACGCCGAGGGCGGCACCGTGTTCTGCACCGACGGGCGGTACCTGGCGCAGAGCGAGGACCAGGTGCCGGAGCTGGAGCGGGTGATCGAACGGGCCAGCGATCTGGCGCTGGCCGGCCGGGTGGCCGCCGAGCGCGCTCGGTACCGCCGGGTCGGGTTCGAGAGCGGCCACGTCACCGTCGACGCCCGGGACGCGCTGGACGACGCGGCGGGCGCCGCCGAGCTGGTGCGCGCACCCGGCCTCGTCGAGCAGCTCCGGCTGGTCAAGGACGAGGACGAGATCGACGCGCTGCGGATGGCCTGCGCCGCCGCCGACCGCGCGCTGGCCGAGCTGATCGAGCACGGCGGGCTCCGGGCGGGCCGCACCGAGCTGGAGGTCGCCCGCGACCTGGAGGCCCGGATGCGGGACCACGGCGCCGCCGGACCGTCCTTCGACACGATCGTCGCCGCGGGTCCGAACTCGGCCGTGCCGCACCACCGCCCGGACGACTCGGTGCTGGCGGCGGGCGACTTCGTCAAGATGGACTTCGGCGCCCTCGTCGACGGCTACCACTCCGACATGACCCGCACCGCGGTGCTGGGCGAGCCGGCGGACTGGCAGCGCGAGCTCTACCAGCTCGTGCTGGCCGCCCAGGCGGCCGGCCGGGCCGCGGTCCAGGTCGGCGCCGACGTCCGCGAGGTGGACGCCGCGGCCCGCGAGGTGATCACCGAGGCGGGTTATGGGGAGCGGTTCCTGCACGGTCTCGGGCACGGCGTCGGCTTGGAGATCCACGAGGCACCGACGCTGTCCCAGCGCGGGGCCGGTAGAATCGCCGAAAGGATGGCGGTCACCGTCGAGCCCGGCGTGTACCTGACCGGGCGGGGCGGGGTCCGCATCGAGGACACGCTGGTCGTGCGGCCCAGCACGCCCGAGCTCCTCACGTTGACGACGAGGGAGCTCGTCGCCGTCTGACGCGCCGACGCCGCACCGTCGACGATCGCGCCGACGCAACCCATTCGCAGCCAGCACGCAGGAGAGACCCCCACGTGGCGACCACGAACGACCTCAAGAACGGATTGGTGCTCAACATCGACGGCCAGCTCTGGTCCGTCGTGAACTTCCAGCACGTCAAGCCCGGCAAGGGCGGAGCTTTCGTGCGCACCACGCTGAAGAACGTGCTCTCGGGCAAGGTCGTGGACAAGACCTTCAACGCCGGGGTGAAGGTGGAGACCGCCAACGTCGACCGGCGGGAGATGACCTACCTCTACTACGACGGCAGCGACTACGTGTTCATGGAGCCCGACACCTTCGACCAGGTCGGCGTGTCCCCCGCCGTCGTGGGTGACGCGGCGAACTTCATGCTGGAGAACAGCAGCGTGGTGGTGGCCCGGCACGAGGGCGAGCCGCTCTACGTCGAGCTGCCCGCCTCCGTCGAGCTGGAGATCGAGCACACCGACCCGGGCGTGCAGGGCGACCGCTCCACCGGCGGCACCAAGCCCGCCACCCTGGTTACCGGCGCCGAGGTCCAGGTGCCGCTGTTCGTCGGCACCGGCGAGAAGGTCAAGGTGGACCCCCGCGACGGCCGCTACCTCGGCCGCGTCAACAAGTGACGGGGTCGGCGACCCCGGGCGGAAAGAGGGTGTGAGGTGGGTTCTCGGACCAAGGCCCGCAAGCGCGCCGTCGACATCCTCTACGAGGCCGACCTGCGGGAGATGGACCCGGTGACGCTGCTGGCGGACCGGGTCGGTTCCGCGGACGTGCCGCCGGTCGCGGAGTACACCATCACCCTCGTCGAGGGCGTGCAGGGCAACCGCGCGCGGATCGACGAGGTGCTGTCCCAGCACGCCGAGGGCTGGACGCTGGCCCGGATGCCCGCGGTCGACCGCGCGGTGCTGCGGCTGGGCCTCTACGAGCTGCTGTGGAGCGACGACGTGCCGTCCGCGGTGGCCATCGACGAAGCGGTGGACCTGGTCAAGGGCCTGTCCACGGACGACTCGCCGCGGTTCGTCAACGGCGTGCTCGGCCGCATCGCCGGGATCAGCGGACGGCTGCGCAAGTCGGTGCGCGCCTCCGGTGCGGAGTAGCCGCCGAGGCCAGGATCACATCGACGTCGAGAGGGGCGCTCCCGGATGTGGGGAGCGCCCCTCTCGACCATTCGGGCCGCACCCGATCGTGTGGGGTTCGCCACGGCCCGTATCACGCCGTCCCGGTCGGCTCACTCCTCCCGGGCGGGACGGGCCTCCGGTGGGAGGACGCCCCAGTCGATGAGCTGCTCGGTGAGCTCGCCCGGGGTCATGTCGTAGATGATGGCCAGCGAGCGCAGGTCCTCGGTGCGGATGGACAGCACCTTGCCGTTGTAGTCGCCGCGCTGGCTCTGGATCGTGGCCGCGTAGCGGGCCAGCGGACCGACCTTCTCGGCCGGGAGCTGCTGCAACCGCTCCAGGTTGATCACGACCTTGGTGGCCGGTTCGGCGCCGGAGGGCACCCGGCCTTCCGGCAGGAGTTCCGCGACCGGAACGCCGTAGAAGTCGGCCAGCTCGGCGAGCTTCTGCACCGTCACGGCGCGGTCGCCGCGTTCGTAGGACCCGACGACCACGGCCTTCCACCGCCCGCCTGACTTCTGCTCGACGCCGTGCAGCGAAAGGCCCTGCTGCTGGCGGATAGCGCGGAGCTTGCTGCCCAGCGCCTTGGCGTAGTCGCCCATGTGGCGTGTCTCCGTTTCATTCGCCCCGTCAGCCGATACCGCCGACCGGGGAGCAAAGCTCAGATCAATACGGAGAGTAATATTCGCTTGCGAGCGTCACCAGGTCAAGTTGGTCTTCGTCGGGTCCGGGGCGAGTACCACCACACCACCCGGTCGATTGACCCGCGGACGCTGATAGCGTACAGGTCAGACCCGCTCACGGCAGCCGCACTCGTCGGTCGGACTGCGGGGCAGGTCACACACCATCCTTTAAGGACCCGTCCAGTGAGGCGGGGAAGGAGGTCCACCGTGGCGTCACGCCAAGGGGCGGGCGCGGCGGATCCGGCCGGGCAGCGGGAGCTGCTCTCGGCCGGTGACGTTGCGCGCACGATCGCCAGGATCGCGCACCAGATCATCGAGAAGACGGCCCTGGACACCGGGGGCGACGACGTCGTCCTGCTGGGCGTCCCGACCCGGGGCGCGCCGCTGGCCCGCAGGCTGGCCGCGCGGATCGAGGAGTTCAGCGGTGTGGCGGTGCCCACCGGCACCCTCGACATCACGCTGTTCCGCGACGACCTGCGGCACCGCCCGAACCGGCCGCTGGAGCCCACCGACCTGCCCCCGGGCGGCATCGACCACAAGCTCGTCGTGCTCGTCGACGACGTGCTGTTCTCCGGCCGCACCGTGCGGGCCGCCCTCGACGCGCTGCGCGACCAGGGCCGCCCCCGCGCCGTGCAGCTCGCCGTGCTGGTCGACCGCGGCCACCGCCAGCTGCCGATCCGCGCCGACTACGTCGGCAAGAACATCCCCACCGCCCGCAGCGAGGACGTCGCGGTGCGGCTCGACGAGGCGGACGGCGCCGACTGCGTGGTGCTGCGGCGGGAGGAGGAGCGGTGATGCGCCACCTGCTGAGCACCGACGGGCTCGACGCGGCTTCGGCGACGGCGGTCCTGGACACCGCCGACACGCTGAAGCGCACGCTGCTCGGCCGCGAGGTCAAGAAGCTGCCGACGCTGCGCGGCCGGACCGTGGTGACGCTGTTCTACGAGAACTCCACCCGCACCCGGGTCTCCTTCGAGGTCGCCGGGAAGTGGATGAGCGCCGATGTGATCAACGTCTCGGCCAGCAGCTCCTCGGTCGGCAAGGGCGAATCGCTGCGGGACACCGCGCTGACCCTGGCCGCCGCCGGGGCCGACTGCGTGATCGTCCGGCATCCCGCCTCGGGTGCCGCGCACCGGCTGGCCGGGTGGCTGGCCGAGGCGGGCACCCAGGTGGTCAACGCCGGCGACGGGACGCACGAGCACCCCACCCAGGCGCTGCTGGACGCCGCGACGCTGCGGGAGCGGCTGGGCGAGCTGGCCGGGCGCCGCATCGGCATCGTCGGCGACCTCCTGCACAGCCGGGTGGCGCGCTCGAACGTGCACCTGCTGCGCACCCTCGGCGCCGAAGTGGTCCTGGTCGCCCCGCCGACCCTGGTGCCCACCGGGATCGACGGGTGGGGCGCGCGGGTCACCCACGACCTCGACGCCGAGCTGCCCGGCCTGGACGCGGTGATGCTGCTGCGGGTGCAGGCCGAGCGGATGCACGGCGGCTTCTTCCCGTCGGCCCGCGAGTACTCGATCGGCTACGGGCTCAACGAGGCCCGGTCGGCGCGGCTGCCGGAGCACGCCGTGGTGCTGCACCCGGGGCCGATGCTGCGCGGCATGGAGATCGCCGGGACGGTCGCCGACTCGGACCGCGCCGCCATCACCCAGCAGGTCGGCAACGGCGTGCACGTGCGGATGGCGGTGCTCTACCACCTGCTGGCCGGAGAGGAGATCGCGGCATGAGCCGGGTGCTGCTGCGGGGCGTGCGTCCCTACGGGGAGGGCGAACCGGTCGACGTGCTCGTCGTCGACGGGACCATCGCCGAGGTCGGCGCCGCGCCGGGGACCGAGGCCGACGAGGTCGTCGCGGGCGGCGGCGCGGTGCTGCTGCCCGGCTTCGTCGACCTGCACACCCACCTGCGGGAACCGGGTCGCGAGGACGCCGAGACGATCCGCACCGGTTCCGCCGCCGCCGCGCTGGGCGGCTACACCACCGTGTTCGCGATGGCCAACACCGACCCGGTCGCCGACAACGCGGTGGTCGTGGAGCACGTGTGGCGGCGCGGTCGCGAGGTCGGGCTGGTCGACGTGCACCCGGTGGGCGCGGTCACGGTCGGCCTGGGCGGCGAGCGGCTGGCCGAGCTGGGCGGCATGGCCGCCTCGGCCGCCGGGGTCCGGGTCTTCTCCGACGACGGGCGCTGCGTGGACGACCCGCTGCTGATGCGCCGCGCGCTGGAGTACACCAAGGCCTTCGGCGGGGTCGTCGCCCAGCACGCCGAGGACCCGCGGCTCACCGCGGGAGCCCAGGCGCACGAGGGGCCGACCGCGGCGAAGCTCGGGCTGGCCGGCTGGCCCGCCCCCGCGGAGGAGTCGATCGTGGCCCGGGACTGCCTGCTGGCCGCGCACACCGGCGGCAGCCTGCACGTCTGCCACGTCTCCACCGCCGGGACCGCGGATATCCTGAGGTGGTGGAAGGCCCGCGACGCGGGCGGCGCCGTCTCGGCCGAGGTCACCCCGCACCACCTGCTGCTCACCGACGAGCGGCTGGCCACCTACGACCCGGTGAACAAGGTCAACCCGCCGCTGCGCACCGACGCCGACGCGGCGGCGCTGCGGCAGGCCCTGGCCGAGGGCACCGTGGACTGCGTGGCCACCGACCACGCCCCGCACGCGGACCAGCACAAGGACTGCGAGTGGTCCGCGGCCAGCCCGGGGATGCTCGGGTTGCAGACCGCGCTGGGGATCGTCGTGCGGACCGTGGTGCGCCCCGGGCTGCTGGACTGGCGGGGCGTGGCCCGGGTGATGAGCGAGCGCCCGGCGCGGATCGCCGGCCTCCCCGACCAGGGGCGGCCGATCGCGGCGGGGGAGCCGGCGAACCTGGTGCTGGTCGACCCGGACGACGAGTGGACCGTGCGGGCGGCCGAGCTGGCCAGCATCGGGTCCAACTCGCCGTACGAGGGCATGCGGTTGCCGGGCCGGGTGCTGGTGACGTTGCTGCGCGGCCGGATCACCGCGCACGAGGGCGAGGTGAGGTTCTGATGGACCGCCTGATCTGGGTGCTGCTGACGATCGTGCTGATCGCCCTGGTGTTCTGGGCGATGCGGCGCGGCTGGGTGAACCGGGTGCGACGACAGCAGGCGGTGCTGGCGGAGTTCCCCGCACCGCCCGCCGAGCTCGGCACCGTCGAGCTGCGCCCCGCGATGACCGGCATGTACGTCGGCACCACCCGGGCGCCCGACTGGCAGGACCGGATCGCGGTCGGCGACATCGGCCACCGGTCCGAGGGCGTCGCGCGGCTGCACCCCTCCGGGCTGCTGCTGGAGCGCACCGGTGCGACCGCGCTGTGGATCCCGGCGGAGTCGATCGTGGACGCCCGCCGCGACCACAAGCTCGCCAACAAGGTGGTGCCCGGGGCCGGTCTGCTGGTGGTGCGCTGGCGCCTCGGCGAGACCGAACTGGACACCGGATTCCGCTTCGACGACAAGGCGGAGCACGAGCCGTGGGCCGAAGCGGTCCGCGGGCTCGGCCCCGCGTCCGTCGCGGCGCACGACACGACCGCGAATTCGCGGCAGGAGGACGAATGACCGCGCACATCCCGGCCGCGCTGGTGCTGGAGGACGGCCGGATCTTCCGCGGGCGGGCCTACGGCTCGGTGGGCAGCACGCTCGGCGAGGTGGTGTTCACCACCGGCATGACGGGGTACCAGGAGACCCTGACCGACCCCTCGTACCACCGGCAGATCGTGGTGCAGACCGCCCCGCAGATCGGCAACACCGGCTGGAACGACGAGGACGACGAGTCGGCCCGGATCTGGGTCGCCGGCTACGCCGTCCGCGAACCGGCCCGCATCGCGTCCAACTGGCGCTCCCGCCGTTCGCTGGAGGCGGAGCTGGAGGCGCAGGGCATCGTCGGCATCGCGGGCATCGACACCCGCGCGCTGACCCGGCACGTCCGGGAGGCCGGCGCGATGCGCGGCGGCGTCTTCTCGGGTGCCGAGCTGGCCGCCGACGCCGAGATGCTGCGCCGGGTGACCGGCAGCAGCCCGATGGTCGGCGCCGACCTGGCCGGTGACGTCACCACCGCCGAGCCCTACGTGGTGCCCGCGCTGGGCGAGAAGCGGTTCACCGTGGCCGCGCTGGACCTGGGCATCAAGTCCAACACCCCGCGCATGATGGCCGCCCGCGGCATCGAGGTGCACGTGCTGCCGGCCGGCGCCTCGCTGGACGAGGTGCTCGCGGCGGGCGCGGACGGGCTGTTCCTGTCCAACGGGCCCGGCGACCCGGCCACCACCGACCAGCAGGTCGAGCTGACCCGGCAGGCGCTGGACCGGAAGCTGCCGCTGTTCGGCATCTGCTTCGGCAACCAGGTGCTCGGCCGCGCGCTGGGCCGCGGCACCTACAAGCTGCGCTACGGCCACCGGGGCATCAACATCCCGGTGATCGACGCCGAGACGGGCAAGGTCGCCATCACCGCGCAGAACCACGGGTTCGCGGTCGAGGGCGAGCCCGGCGAACGCTTCGACACCGAGTTCGGCCGCGCGATGGTCAGCCACCACTGCGCCAACGACGGTGCGGTCGAGGGCCTCGCGCTGCTCGACGGCCCGGCGTTCAGCGTGCAGTACCACCCCGAGGCGGCGGCCGGTCCGCACGACGCGGCGCCGCTGTTCGACAAGTTCGTCGACCTGATGAGTGAGGCGCGCTGATGCCCAAGAGGACCGACATCGAGCACGTGCTGGTCATCGGTTCCGGGCCGATCGTGATCGGCCAGGCGTGCGAGTTCGACTACTCCGGCACCCAGGCGTGCCGGGTGCTGCGCGAAGAGGGCCTGCGGGTCTCGCTGGTGAACTCGAACCCGGCGACGATCATGACCGACCCGGAGTTCGCCGACGCCACCTACATCGAGCCGATCACCCCGGAGTTCGTCGAGAAGGTGATCGCCGCCGAGCGCCCGGACGCGCTGCTGGCCACCCTCGGCGGGCAGACCGCGCTGAACACCGCGGTCGCGCTGCACGAGCGCGGCGTGCTGGAGAAGTACGGCGTGGAGCTCATCGGCGCCGACATCGACGCGATCCAGCGCGGCGAGGACCGCCAGATGTTCAAGGACATCGTGCGCTCGGTCGGCGGCGAGGTGCCGGAGAGCACGGTGTGCAAGTCGATGGACGACGTGCGCGCCTTCGTCGCCGACCGCGGCCTGCCGGTGGTCATCCGCCCCAGCTTCACCATGGGCGGGCTCGGCTCCGGCATGGCGCACACGCCCGACGAGCTGGAGCGGATGGCGTCCTTCGGCCTCTCCGAGAGCCCGGTGCACGAGGTCCTCATCGAGGAGAGCGTGCTCGGCTGGAAGGAGTACGAGCTGGAGCTGATGCGCGACAACGCCGACAACGTGGTCGTGATCTGCTCCATCGAGAACGTCGACGCGATGGGCGTGCACACCGGCGACTCGGTGACGGTCGCCCCGTCGATGACGTTGACCGACCGCGAGTACCAGAACATGCGCGACGTCGGCATCGCGGTGCTGCGCGAGGTCGGGGTGGAGACCGGCGGCTGCAACATCCAGTTCGCCATCAACCCGGAGACCGGCCGGATGGTCGTCATCGAGATGAACCCGCGGGTGTCGCGGTCCTCGGCGCTGGCCTCCAAGGCGACCGGCTTCCCGATCGCCAAGATCGCCGCGCGGCTGGCCGTGGGCTACACCCTCGACGAGATCCGCAACGACATCACCGGCGAGACCCCGGCGAGCTTCGAGCCGACGCTGGACTACGTCGTGGTGAAGGTGCCCCGGTTCGCCTTCGAGAAGTTCCCGGGCGCCGACCCGGAGCTGACCACCACCATGAAGAGCGTCGGCGAGGCGATGGCGGTGGGCCGCAGCTTCTCCGAGGCGATGGGCAAGGCGCTGCGCTCGATGGAGACCAAGTCGGTCGGGTTCTGGACCCGGCCCGACCCGGAGGGCGCCACCGCGGCCTCGACGCTGGCGGAGCTGCGCACCCCGCACGACGGGCGGCTCTACACCGTCGAGCGGGCGCTGCGACTGGGCGCGAGCGTCGAGCAGGTGCACGAGGCCGCCGGCATCGACCCGTGGTTCGTGGACCAGGTCGCCGCCTGGGTGGAGCTGCGCGCGGAGCTGGTCGACGCCCCGGTGCTCGACGTGGAGCTGCTGCGCCGGGCCAAGGTCGCGGGCCTGTCCGACCGCCAGATCGCCGCGCTGCGCCCGGAGCTGGCCGGTGAGGACGGCGTCCGCGCGCTGCGCCACCGGCTCGACGTCCGCCCGGTCTACAAGACGGTGGACACCTGCGCGGCCGAGTTCGCCGCCCGCACGCCGTACCACTACTCGGCCTACGAGGCGGACCCAGCGGCCGAGTCCGAGGTCACCGAGCAGCGGGAGCGGCCGAAGGTGCTGATCCTGGGTTCGGGTCCGAACCGGATCGGCCAGGGCATCGAGTTCGACTACTCCTGCGTGCACGCCGCGATGGCGCTGCGCGACGCCGGGTACGAGACCGTGATGGTCAACTGCAACCCGGAGACGGTCTCCACCGACTACGACACCAGCGACCGGCTGTACTTCGAGCCGCTGACCTTCGAGGACGTGCTGGAGGTCGTGCACTCCGAGCAGCGCTCCGGCGAGGTGGCCGGGGTCATCGTGCAGCTCGGCGGCCAGACCCCGCTGGGGCTGGCGCGGCGGCTCACCGAGGCGGGCGTGCCGGTGGTGGGCACCCCGGCGGAGGCCATCCACCTGGCCGAGGAGCGGGGCGCCTTCGGCGACGTGCTCGCCGGGGCCGGGCTGCCCGCGCCGAAGTACGGCACCGCGACCAGCTTCGAGGGGGCCAAGCGGATCGCCGACGAGATCGGCTACCCGGTGCTGGTCCGCCCGTCCTACGTGCTCGGCGGGCGCGGCATGGAGATCGTCTACGACGAGCCGTCGCTGGAGAACTACATCGCCCGGGCCACCGAGGTCACCCCGGAGCACCCGGTGCTGGTGGACAACTTCCTCGACGACGCCATCGAGATCGACGTGGACGCGCTGTGCGACGGCACCGACGTCTACCTCGGCGGCGTGATGGAGCACATCGAGGAGGCCGGCATCCACTCCGGCGACTCGGCCTGCGCGCTGCCGCCCATCACCCTGGGGCGCCAGGACATCGAGCAGGTCCGCCGGTCCACCGCGGCCATCGCCCGGGGCGTCGGGGTCCGCGGGCTGCTCAACGTGCAGTACGCGCTCAAGGACGACGTGCTCTACGTGCTGGAGGCCAACCCGCGCGCCTCCCGGACGGTGCCGTTCGTGTCCAAGGCGACCGCCGCGCCGCTGGCCAAAGCCGCCGCGCGCATCATGCTCGGGGCCTCCATCGCCGAGCTGCGCGCCGAGGGCCTGCTGCCCGCCGAGGGCGACGGCGCGGACCTGCCGATCGACGCCCCGGTCGCGGTGAAGGAGGCCGTGCTGCCGTTCCACCGGTTCCGCACCCGCGAGGGCTACGGGGTGGACTCGCTGCTCGGGCCGGAGATGAAGTCCACCGGCGAGGTCATGGGCATCGACACCTCCTTCGGGCAGGCGTTCGCCAAGTCGCAGTCCGGCGCCTACGGCTCGCTGCCGGTCAAGGGCCGGGTGTTCGTCTCGGTGGCCAACAAGGACAAGCGCTCGCTGGTCTTCCCGGTCAAGCGCTTGGCCGACCTCGGGTTCGAGATCCTGGCCACCAGCGGTACCTCCGAGGTGCTGCAGCGCAACGGGATCGCTTCCACCGTGGTGCGCAAGCACAACGAGGAGGGCGACCAGCGGCGCGACGTGGTGGACCTGATCAAGGCGGGGGAGGTCGACATGGTGATCAACACCCCGTACGGCAACCCCGGCCCCCGGGTCGACGGCTACGAGATCCGCACCGCGGCGGTGTCCCGGGACATCCCGTGCGTCACCACGGTGCAGGGCGCCGCGGCGGCGGTCCAGGGCATCGAGGCCGCGATCCAGGGCAACATCGGCGTCCGCCCGCTGCAGGCGCTGCAGGCGGCGCTGCGCGAAGGCGGACGGCGGTGACGCTCGGCGCGCCGTTCGGCGCGCGGCTGGCCGAGGCGGTGCGGCGGCGGGGCCCGCTGTGCGTGGGCATCGACCCGCACCCCTCGCTGCTCGGCGCCTGGGGGCTCGGCGAGGACGTCGCGTCCCTGGAGCGGTTCGCGCTGACCGCCGTCGAGGCCCTGGCCGACCAGGTGGCGGTGCTCAAGCCGCAGGCCGCCTTCTTCGAGGCCTACGGCTCGGCCGGGGTCGCGGTGCTGGAGCGCGTCGTCACCGAGGCGCGGCAGGGCGGCGCCCTGGTGCTGCTGGACGTCAAGCGCGGCGACATCGGGTCCACCATGACCGCCTACGCCAAGGCCTACCTCGACGAGCACTCGCCGCTGGCGGCCGACGCGGTGACCCTCTCGCCCTACCTCGGGTACGGCTCGCTGGCCCCGGCCATCGGCCTGGCCGAGCAGACCGGGCGCGGCGTGTTCGTGCTCGCCCGCACGTCCAATCCGGAGGGTGCGGGCCTGCAACGGGCGGTGACCGACGGCGGCGGCGTCGCGCAGTCCATCGTGGACGCAGCGGCGGCGGGCAACGCGGGCGCCGATCCGATGGGCCACATCGGACTCGTGGTGGGAGCGACCGTCCGGGCCGGCGAGCTGGACCTGTCCCGGCTCAACGGCCCGATCCTCGCCCCGGGTCTCGGCGCCCAGGGCGCCACGGTGGACGGCCTGCGCGCGACGTTCGGCCCGGTGCTGCCGCAGGTGCTGCCCGCCACCGCCCGGGACGTGCTCCGGCACGGCCCCGGCGCCGCCGACCTGCGCAAGGCCGCCCGACGGGTGCAGGACCAGCTCACCACCCTGCTCGATTGAAGCCGTGGCGGGGTGGTGGGATCTCGCCGATCCCGCCACCCCGCGCGGCGTCCGGCGGCTACGGTGGCCGGCGTGACCGCAGCGGAACGGGTCGAGGCGCGACCGCCCAAGCCCCCGCGCGTGCTGCGCTGGCTGGTGCTGATGCTGGTGACCTGGCTGGTGACGGGCGTGTACGCCGTCATCGCCCTGGAGTGGGCGATCTGGAGCGGGGCGCTGGGGCTGGGCACCGTGGCGGTGGAGCGGACCGCGCGCGTCGAGCTGGAGACCGGCGACCGGTTCGGCTTGACCACGGCGCACGAGGACGGTTTCGTCACCTGCGAGGTGATCCCGGATTCCGGGCAGACCCGTTCGCTCACCACCTACGCCCCGCACACGACCAGCCTGCGCAGCGCGCGCCTGCCGGACCCGGAGCGCGCCTGGTTCAGCGGCGGCGCCGAGGTCCGCTGCACCCACCCGGCCGTGGTCCTGCTCCCGGAGCGGTATTCCGAGACGGGGCTCCACGCGATGGGCTGGCTGTTCGGCGCCTCAGGCGTGCTCTTCCTGGTCGTCGTGGCCCAGCTCTCCCGGCGCGTCCAGCACTCCAACCGGAGAACGGCGCAGTTGTACGGCCGGTCGTGAGCTAGCGGGCGGTCGTGAACGGCCGCTCCGATGCCCCGAATCGGCCCCAGCGCCGCCGAGCCGTCCGCTACTGTTCGGTGCGACCGAAGCACCGTAGGCCGAATGGGGGAGTCCGTGAGCGGGGCGTCCGAGCGCATCCAGGAGATGATGCGCAAGTTCGAGGAGCAGGCCGCCAAGGCCGATGAGCTGCAGGAAGCGATGCAGGGCTTGCAGGGCACGGCGAGCAGCCCGGACCGGTCGGTGACGGTGACCGTCGCCCCGTCGGGTGCGCTGCTCGACCTGCGGCTGACCCCCGGCGCCGTCCGGCACTCGGCCGCCGAGCTCCAGCAGACCATCATGGCCACCGTCCGGGAGGCCACCGCGAGCGCGGCCGAGCAGCTCAACGAGACCGTCGCCCCGATCCTGGGCGACCGGTTCGACCAGTTCCAGCAGGCGTTCAACGTCGAAGGCGTCGCGATCAAGCCGCAACCGGCCGACGACCAGGACAACCCCGCCCCGGAGCCGCCGCCCGCGGCCCCGCAGCCCGGACCGGCCGCCGCCGCACCCCCGCGCCCCAAGCCGGACGCCGAACCCGAGGACGACGACTTCTCCGACGAGTCCTTCCTGCGCTGATCCACCGGGAACCGACGTCCCCGCGGTGGCCGAAGTGACATGGTGGCCCGTGGCGGAGCGCGCACGACCGGTGGCAGAACGACGGATCGCGGGAGGCAGGGGGATGACGGCACCGACGGGCCCGGGGGATTTCCAGGCGCTCAACGAGGGTGACGGCGAGTCGAAGAACTGGTTCGAGCAGGCGGCGGGGCGCGGCTCCTCGGCGGTCGGCGCGGCACAGGACCTCGCCGACGCCTCCTCGCCCCCGGAATGGGGCGCGGCGGTGGTCTCGGCCCGGATGGAGCAGCTCGAACTGCTGTCCAGCCCCGGGCAATCGTTGATGAGCAACGGGCTCGGCTTCCTGGTGTCGATCGTGCTGAGCCCGCTCATCGAGATCGCCGAGTACGCGATCGGCGACCCGGAGCAGATGCGCTCCACCGGCGAGGGCTGGGAGCAGGTGGCCACCTGGCTCGACGAGGTCGGCGAGCAGGAGAAGCGGCGTGCCGAGGCCACCGCGGCGGGCTGGCAGGGCGCCGATGGCGACGCGTTCCGCAAGCAGATGACCGAGTTCGGCGACGGCGTCACCGCGCTGGCAGCCGACGTCCGGGACCTCAAGGGCACCCTGGACATGATCGCCGACATCTTCGACATGTTCGTCGAGTTCGTCATCCAGATCATCACCGAGCTGGTCATCGGCCTCATCGTGCAGTGGCTCGCGGCCCTCGCCGCCTCCTGGATCACCGCAGGCGCCTCGGTCGCCACCGCCGGTACCACCACGACCGTCCAGGTCGGTTCCACCGGGATGCGCATCACGATGCGCGTCTCCAAGCTCCAGATGCAGCTCGCCAAGCTGGTCCAGCGCATGGAGGACCTGCTGAAGAACATCCGCCAGGTCGGCAGGCTCCGGTCCGTCATCGACCAGGCGAACGGACTGCGCAACGGCGGCCAGGTCGCCCAGTTCGTCGGGCGCAGGTTGGACGCCAATCCGGTGTTCAACACGCTCACCAGGGCGAACGAGGACCTGGCGACGACTGCCAGCAGTCGCTTCCTGCAGGGCAGCACCGGTGCCGAGGCTCTCGCGGGCAATCTTTCCCAGCGTTTCCTCTCCGGCGCCCTCGGCGGGCAGATGCGCTGGGGCGGGGCGATTTTCGAGGCCGGGATGACGCAGGCCACCGACGCGGCGATCGGCCAGGGGGCCGACATCGCCTACGGGACGGGCGAATCCGTCGCGACCGGTGAACCGGGCCAGGACGAGCGGCAGAACGCTCAGGAACGGGGTTTCTCGTGATCGAAGTGCTGGCGCTCCGGCATTCGTGGGCGCAGCCCGGCGAACCGCTGGCCTGGGTGATCGCTGCCTCGGGGCAGTACCTGTTCGAGGTGTCCGGCCGGGACGGGGCGGGAAATCCGCAGCACGGGATGGCGGCCCGGCTCGCTCGGGGCGCTGGACGCGCCGTCGGCGGTGCGCTCGTCGAAGCCGCCGACGCGGTCTCGGGCGACAGCGGACCGGCCTACCGGAACGCCCCGGCGGGTGTCGTCACGGGCGCCGGGCCGGAGTGCACCGCGGCCGCGCTCGTCGACGCCCACCGCGAGCGCGGTGGACGTGCGGTGTGGGTGCTCACCGATCGACGTCTCGCGCTGGTCGGGGTCTGCGAACGGGCCCCGGCCGAGGACCGGGGAGGTTCCCTGCTGGACCGGGCGAGGCGCGCGGGTGCCGGCCTCCTCGGCGGCTCGGCGCCGGAGGACGGACCGGGGAGCGCGGAACGCGGAGCACCCGGGCCCGCGCTGGAGCCGTGGGTGGAACGGCCGCGCTCGGCCATCGCAGGCTTCGAGCCCGGTCGGCGCGCCCTCGGCAGGCAATACGGCGGGGGCCGGACCTGCTTCCTGGTCACGCGGTTCACCGACGGCTCGGCGCTGGAGCTGGCGCCGTCGGCGGCGGAGTCGGACGTGCACAGGCTCGTGGCGATGAGCCGCGGGCAGGCGTGATGGGTGGTGGGACGGTGCGCAGCACGTCGTCGATGGTCAAGCTCCTGGTGAAGCACTGGGCGGAACCCGATGAGCAGGTCGTCTACGTCTTCGGAGCCGAGGAGCGCGCGGGCTACGTGGTGTCCACGGTGGGCGGGAGCACCCGGGTGCCGCACGAGGCGGAACCTTCGATCCCGCGGGCGGCCGACCAGCGCAGGGCCGGGCCGGAACCGATCGCCGCGCTGCGCGACGGCGCCTTCCTCGGGGACGAGTTCGTGCACGATCCGGGAGCGTGGGCGTGGGCCCTGGCCGGGGCGCCGGGGGAGACGGCGATCCGGTTCGCCGACGACTTGACCGCCTGGGGCTCGGCGAGCTTTCTCGCGTTCACCAGCCACCGCGTCGGGGTGGTCGTCGCGACCGACGACCTCGAGTCCGCGCCACCGGCGGAATCGGCCTCGGAGGGTGGTTTCTCGTTGCTCGGTGCCGCGCGCTCGGCGGTGCGCGGGGTGTTCGCCGGTGATGGCGAGAACCCGGTCACCAGCGGTGCCGACTTCGCCCTCGGCCAGGCGCGCGAACTCGTCGCGGTGCCCAGGGGTCGCGGCGGATACCCGGTGTGGTTCCTGCGCGTGACCTTCGCCGACGGGTCGAGTCTGGAGGTCAGGGCACCGCGGGCGCAGCAGCGGGTCGACACGATCCGGCAGAACCTCCGATGACGATGTCGGCGCGGTGGGTGCCCGTGGCGCCGGGCGGTCCTGCCGCTGGACGTGCTCCTCGCGCCTGAGCACCGGTGGACGGCCGGTCCGGTACGCCGGTTTCCTCGGCTGAGCGGGCCGCGCCGCGCTGACGGCTGAACCCCGGCGTCACCCTTTCGTCATCTTCGCGAGTCCGGCAAACCGCCCCGACCGTGGTGTGACGCACGCTATGTTGTGCGTCGACGGTATCCGATCGGCCACTGCGGGTGATCAGCGGTGGCGCGCGGACGAGGGGAGTTCAGCGGTGAGTGCGCCTGAGGGGGAGAACCAGGTCGAACTGGACGCGATCGACCAGGCACGGATCGACAGCGCCATGGCGCCCGATGCCTCGGACGCCTTCCTGGGCGGGGTGCTGGAGAACGTCGCCCAGGTCGGGCGGATCGTGGCCGGTGCGGCGCGCAAGGCCGAGCTCGCCAGCGCGATCAACGCCGGTTCGGCGATGCGGGTGGAACCGGACCAGGTCGACGAGCTGGCGCGCTTCTTCGAGTCCAAGGCCACGGAGATGAACGACCGCTCCTACGACGTGCAGATGCTCGCCTACGTCTCCGCGCCGGGAACGGACCCGGTCAGCTCCCAGGTCGTCGACGCCTACGGGAAGGTCGGCGCCGGGGACAGCAACGCCTACTACGAGAACTACATCAAGCTCGCCGAGGTGTTCACCAACACGGCTGCCAACCTGCGGGCGAGCGCGGCGCAGGTCCGGACGAACGACCAAGACGCCGCGGACAGCTTTGGAGGCAATCTTGCGCAGTAGTCTGGCCGTCAGCGCGGTGCTCGCCGGTTTTCTGCTCGCGGGATGCGGCTCGGGCGCCGACGGGGCCCTGCCGGAGCGGACCGGCACACCGGCGCCGGAGCCCACCGCCGAGGGACCGGCCCGCACGGCTCCGGCGAAGTCGGTGGCCGTGGCGGACCAGTGTTCGCTGTTGACCCCCGACCAGCTCAGCGCCTTGGGATTCGACCAGCAGCCCCGCGCGCGCGAATCGCAGGGCGTTCCCGGGTGCCAGTTCGAGGCGGGCGAACCGGGTTCGCCGGGGTGGGGCGCCTTCGTGGCTGCCGATCAGCGGACCATGCGGGACTTCCTCGCCGCCGGGCGGGGAGCTGTCCAGGGCGATCTCGGGGGTTACCCGACCGCCCAGGTCGACAACGGTTCCGGCTGCTTGCTGTCGATCGACGTCTCCGACTCGGGTTCGCTGTTCGTCAACGCCATCGTCCGTCCCGGGGCCGATCCCGAGGTGGGCAGCGGATGCGATGCCGCGACGCGCGTCGCGGAGGCGGCGATCGCCAACCTTCCCAATGCTTGAGGGGGCATCGGATGACCAGTCCGAGAGATATCGAACCCACGCAGTTCGACGGGGTTTCGCTCGCCCAAATGCGGGGCTGGGTGCAGAACGGCTCACCCCAGGGCCTGTACGACAAGGCTGACCAGTGGAAGAAGGAGGACGAATACCTCCGCGAAGTCGCTTCGCAGGTCAGCGAGAAGCTGAAGCAGGTCGGGGCCGTGATGCAGTCCCGGTCCGGTGAGGCGATGCAGGACGCCTCCATGCCGGTGGTGTTGTGGACCGAGGTCGCGGCCGACAACGCCCAGGCGCAGTCGTTGCGGATGCAGGACCAGGGCGAGGCGTTCTCGAAGGTGCAGTCGTCGATCCCGAAGGCGGGCGAGGAGCAGGCCGTCCCGGACGACATGTGGATCGAGGAGACCTGGGACACCATGTGGACCGGCTCCACCGACGCCGAGGACGCCAAGGCGCACAACGAGAAGCTGCGCCAGGAGGCGGTGACGGCGTTCAACGCCTACGACAACGCTTCGCAGAGCAACGTCGCGGCGAGCGCGGTGTTCACCCCGCCGCCGCAGGGCGGCGCCAGCGTCGCGGTCGAGGGCGGGCAGCACCAGCAGGTCGGCCAGCTGTACCAGGCGCCTGCGCAGACCGGCAGCCAGTGGGCCGGTCCGGGTGGCGGTACCGGACCGGGCGTCGGGCCGACCCCGGGCCCTGGTCCCGGCTCGCCCGGTTCCCCGGGCACGCCCGGCGGACCGGGGGTCCCGCTGCCGGGTCGGCCGGATCCGACCCGGCCGGAGTGGAACACGCCCCGGCCGCCGACTCCCGGTCCGGACGGGCGCACTCCCGGCCCCGGCCCGGGGTCGCCCGGCGGTCCGGGCTCGCCCGGGTACGTCGGTCCGGGCGGCCGCGGTGGCCCTGGCAGGTCCGGCGGTGGTGCCGGTGCCGGGCGCCCCGGTGCGGGGTCCGGGGCCGGCGGCGGTCGCGGGGGCGCCGGTGGCGGTCTCGGCGCGCGCGGGGGTGCGGGCGCCGGTGGGGCCGGTGCCGGGCGCGCTCCGCTCGGGCCGGGCGGGGCCAGCGGGGTCGGCGGGTCGGCCGGTGCCGGAGCGACCGGCGGGACCGGCTCGTCCGGCGGTGCCGGGGGTGCGGGTGGTCGCGGTGGTGCCGGGATGGCCGGTGCCGGTGCGCGTCCGCAGGGCCGGCAGGGCGAGGAGGACCAGGAGCACGAGACCCCCGAGTACCTGAAGGGCGACCACGGCTTCTTCGACGAGGAGACGAAGGTGGCCCCGCCGGTGTTCGGGGATTGGGACCAGCGCTGATCGAGGTGTGGTGATCGCGGGCGGCATCGGTTGTCCGGTGCCGCCCGCGCTTGTCGACTGGGGAGCATCCGTGAAACTCGAACTGTCGGAACAGGCATTCCACCAGGCGTGGAAGCACTTCGGGCTGGGGACGAAGCCGTTGGTGCTCAACGTGCTCCCGGAGGGCGTGCTGCAGGGCGAGCGCCGCGCCGCCGAGCAGCGGGCCTGGGAGGAGCTGCGCCGCGCCGGCTTCGGCGACGAGGTGCGGGAGGACGACGTGCACGGCGTCCTGCTGCCGCTGCACCGCTACGAGCAGGCCTTCGACCTCACCTTCCGGGAGAGCGCGCCGTCGGGGGAGCAGCGCGCCATGACCGGGCTGGTGGCCGTCGCGCGGACCCGCGCCACCCTCGCCGTGCGGGCCGACGGCGGTGTCCGGCTGGCCGCGGTGCCCGCGGACTCGGCGGTGCGCGCGCTGCTCGGCGTGCTGCCCGAGGTGCGACCGGGGCCCGGGCGGGGCGTGTCGGTGCGCAGCGCGGCGGTGGAGCACGCGGCCTCCCAGGCGGGCTCGGACGACCGCGCGATGACCGAGGGCCTGACCAGGATGGGCGTGCGCCGCGAGGACGCGCGGTCGCTGGTGGCGATGGCGGGCGGTCCGCGCCTGGCGTTCGCGCAGGTCGGGGCGGCGGTGATGGACGGCGGCGGCAAGCGGCAGCGGGCGCCGATGGTGACCCACTGCTTCGCCAACGCCCGGGGCTGGTACCTGTTCGAGAACAGCACCCGCAGCGGCGAGGCGTGGACCACCATCGCGCCGATCGACAAGCAGCGGATGGCCGGCCGGATCCAGGACCTGCTCAAGACCCTCCCGCGGTAGTCGTGGAGCACCCGGGGTTCCGTGATGCGGAAGGTTGGCGAGTTCTTGATCACTTCGCCGGTGCGAGACTTTTCACCCCGTCGTGACCTGCGAGGATGACACCGGCGTGGCTCAACGACCGGAAATCGGACACATTCGAAGAACTTTGGCCGAGATTGGTGCACTTCAGCGGCTTTGTTGATAGGACTGGCAGCGGCCCCGCGCTCGTGCACCCCTTGTACGGGCGCTTCCCGAAGGGCCTGCGCGGCGGTGCGGGTGAATCCCGCTCACGAAAACCGGACCCCGTTGGGGGGCCGTCGGGCCGAGTCGGTACCGTCGCCGCACCGATCAAGAGAAACCCCACATCACGGAGGACATGGTGGCCCTTCCCCAGCTGACCGAGGAGCAGCGGGCAGCAGCTCTGGAAAAGGCGGCTGCCGCCCGTCGCGCCCGAGCTGAGCTCAAGGAGCGCCTCAAGCGAGGTGGAACCACGCTGGCGGAGGTCCTGGACACCGCCGACAAGGACGAGGTCTTCGGCAAGATGAAGGTCTCGGCCCTGCTGGAAGCCCTCCCCGGCGTTGGCAAGGTGCGGGCGCAGCAGATCATGGAGCGCTTGGAGATCGCCAACAGCCGTCGGCTGCGCGGGCTGGGTGAGCGTCAGCGCAAGGCGCTGCTCGCCGAGTTCAGCGGCGAGTGATCGACGCACGAGCCGGCGCTGAGCCGAGGCAGGCCTCCGTGGCCGAGCCTCGGCTCACCGTCGTTTCCGGGCCTTCCGGCGTCGGCAAGTCCAGCGTCCTCGCCGAGGTGCGCGCGCAGGCGCCCGAGGTGTACTTCAGCGTCTCGATGACCACCCGCGCCCCGCGCGCCGGTGAGATCGACGGCGTGCACTACCACTTCGTCAGTGCCGAGGAGTTCGAGCGCAAGATCGCCGCGGGCGAGATGCTGGAGCACGCCCGGTACGCGGGCAACCGCTACGGCACGCCGCGCGAGCCGGTGGAGCGGGCGCTGGCCGAGGGGCTGCCCGCGCTGCTGGAGATCGAACTGCAAGGCGCCCGGCAGGTCCGCGCGAGCATGCCCGAGGCGCAGCTGGTCATGCTGCTCCCGCCGTCCTGGGACGAGCTGGTGGAGCGGCTGACCGGTCGCGGGACCGAGGATCCCGAGGTGCTGCGGGCGCGGCTGGACACGGCGCGGGCGGAACTGGCGGCCGAGCCGGAGTTCGACGTGGCCGTGGTCAACTCCGACGTGCGGAACGCGGCCGAGGAATTGGTAGGATTGATTCTCGGTTCCCAGCGGTGAGCCGACGCGGGCCCTAGAGCCGACCGCGTCGGTCGGCCCTAGGGGCTCGCGGCACCGCCGCACCGGAACAGTCATCCACAGGAGCAGGAGCCACCCACGTGAGCACCCCCAGCGCGCTGGCTGCGCTCAACAGCAGCCCGTCGACGAACACCACCGAGGGCATCACCTACCCGCCGATCGACGACCTGCTGGAGCAGGTCAGCTCGAAGTACGCCCTGGTCATCTACTCGGCCAAGCGCGCGCGGCAGATCAACGACTACTACGCGCAGCTCGGTGAGGGCCTGCTGGAGTACGTCGGCCCCCTGGTGGAGCCGGGTCCGCGGGAGAAGCCGCTCTCGATCGCGCTCCGCGAGATCCACGCGGGCGTGCTCGAGCACACCGAAGGCGAGTGACCTCCGGACGTCCCGAGGACCGCGCCGCGCCACCGCGGGTGGTCCTCGGCGTCGGTGGTGGTATCGCGGCCTTCAAGGCCTGCGAGGTGCTGCGCCGGTTGACCGAGTCCGGGCACGACGTCCGGGTGGTGCCGACCGACGCGGCGCTGAACTTCATCGGGGCCGCGACGTTCGAGGCCCTCTCCGGGCACCCGGTGCGCACCGGGGTCTTCTCCGACGTCGACGAGGTCCTGCACGTGCGGCTCGGCCAGGAGGCCGACCTGGTCGTGGTGGCCCCCGCGACGGCGGACCTCATCGCCCGGGCCGCCCACGGCCGGGCCGACGACCTGCTCACCTCGACGCTGCTGACGGCGCGCTGCCCGGTCCTGCTCGTCCCCGCGATGCACACCGAGATGTGGGAGCACCCGGCGACGCGGGACAACGTGGCGCTGCTGCGCTCGCGGGGCGTGGTGGTCGCCGAACCCGACCGGGGCAGGCTGACCGGCCCGGACACCGGCAAGGGCCGGATGCCCGAACCGCCCGAGATCGTCGACCTCGCCCGGCTGCTGCTCGCCGAGCGCACCGCGCTGCCCCGCGACCTGGAGGGCCGCCGGGTGGTGGTCTCGGCCGGGGGCACCCGCGAGCCGCTGGACCCGGTGCGCTACCTCGGCAACCGCTCCTCCGGTCGGCAGGGCTACGCGCTGGCCAGGGTGGCGGCGCACCGCGGCGCCGAGGTGGAGCTGCTGGCCGCGCACACCGCGGACCTGGTGCGCCCGGCGGGCGTCGAGCTGGTCCCGGTGGGTTCGGCGGCGGAGCTGCGGGACGCGGTGCTGACCCGCGCCGACGGCGCCGACGCGGTGGTGATGGCCGCCGCGGTCGCCGATTTCCGGCCGGTCGACCGGGCCGAGCACAAGATCAAGAAGACCGGCGTCGACCCGGAACCGGTGGCGCTGACCCGCAACCCGGACGTGCTCGCCGAGCTGGTGCGCACCCGCGACGCCGGGGAGGTCGACGTCCCGCTCATCGTGGGGTTCGCCGCCGAGACCGGCGACCCGGACACCTCGGTGCTCGACCACGGGCGGGCCAAGCTCGCCCGCAAGGGCTGCGAGCTGCTGGTGGTCAACGCCGTGGGCGACGGCCGCGCCTTCGAGGTCGAGGACAACGCGGGCTGGCTGCTGGGCGACGACGGGCAGGTGGCACCGATCCCGTTCGGCGCCAAGTCGCTGCTGGCCGCCACAGTGTGGGACGCGGTGAGCGCCCGGCTGGGCCACCAGTAGGCTGTCCGCCCGGGTCCATCCGTCCGGATGGCCGCACGCACTTGCCGCCGTACACCTCAGGGAGAGCCGTGAGCCAGGATCCGCGCACCGGTCGCAGGTTGTTCACCAGCGAGTCGGTGACCGAAGGGCATCCGGACAAGATCTGCGACGCGATCAGCGACTCGATCCTGGACGCGCTGCTCGCCCAGGACCCGCGGTCCCGCGTGGCGGTGGAGACGCTGGTGACCACCGGCCAGGTGCACGTGGCCGGTGAGGTGACCACCGACGCCTACGCCGACATCCCGACGATCGTCCGGGAGAAGATCCTGGAGATCGGCTACGACTCCTCGGCGAAGGGCTTCGACGGCAACTCCTGCGGCGTCAACGTCGCGATCGGGTCGCAGTCGCCGGACATCGCGCAGGGCGTGGACACCGCGCACGAGTCGCGGGTCGAGGGCGTGATCGACGAGATCGCCTCGCAGGGCGCCGGTGACCAGGGCCTCATGTTCGGCTACGCCTGCGACGACACGCCGGAGTTCATGCCGCTGCCGATCGCGCTGGCGCACCGGCTGTCGCGGCGGCTGACCCGGGTGCGCAAGGACGGCGAGCTGCCGTACCTGCGCCCGGACGGCAAGACCCAGGTGACCATCGAGTACGCCGGGGACCAGCCGGTGCGGCTGGACACCGTGGTGCTGTCCACCCAGCACGCGGCCGACGTCGACCTCGATGCCGTGCTCGCCAACGACATCCGGCAGCACGTGATCGACCCCGAGGTCGGCGAGCTCGACCTGGACACCGGCGGGGTGCGCACGCTGGTGAACCCGACGGGCCGGTTCGTGGTCGGGGGCCCGATGGGTGATGCGGGTCTGACGGGTCGGAAGATCATCGTGGACACCTACGGCGGGATGGCGCGGCACGGTGGTGGCGCGTTCTCCGGCAAGGACCCGTCGAAGGTGGACCGGTCGGCGGCGTACGCGATGCGCTGGGTGGCCAAGAACGCGGTGGCCGCGGGGCTGGCGGGCCGGATCGAGGTGCAGGTCGCGTACGCGATCGGCAAGGCGGCTCCGGTGGGCCTGTTCGTGGAGACCTTCGGGACCGAGAACGTGGACCCGGTCAAGATCCAGGCGGCGATCAACGAGGTCTTCGACCTGCGCCCGGCGGCCATCATCCGCGATCTGGACCTGCTGCGCCCGATCTACGCGCCGACCGCGGCCTACGGCCACTTCGGCCGCGCCGACGTGGACCTGCCGTGGGAGCGCACCGACCGAGCCGAGGCCCTCAAGACGATCGCAGGCGCCTGAGGCCCGACGTCTGGAACCAGGTGAGGGGCACCCTTGCCCGAGTAACTGGGGCAAGGGTGCCCCTCACTCACGTCCCGAACGGGTGACGGCGGACGCGGGGCCGCCGGTCGTGGCCCGCCGGTGGTTCCGGGGTCAGGCCGTGGTGAAGCCGATCTGCCGCCACGCCTCGTAGACCGCGACGGCGGCGGAGTTGGCCAGGTTCATCGAGCGGATCCCGGTGCGCATCGGGATCCGCACCGGTTCGGTCGCGGCCTCGATCAGCTCCTCGGGCAGGCCCACCGATTCGGGGCCGAACAGCAGCACGTCCCCGGCCCGGTACCGCACCGCCTCGTAGGAGCGCTCGGCGCGGGCGGTGAAGGCGAAGGTCCGCTCCGGGCGGATGGCCCGCCACGCCGACTCGACGTCCGGGTGGACGTGCAGCGCGGCGAGGTCGTGGTAGTCGAGCCCGGCGCGGCGCAGCTTGGCGTCCTCCACGGAGAAGCCCAGCGGTTCGACCAGGTGCAGCGCGCAGCCGGAACCGGCCGCCATCCGGATCGCGTTGCCGGTGTTGCCGGGGATCTCGGGACGGTAGAAGACGACGTGAAACACCCGGAATCCTGTCACAGCGCGGTCGCACCGGGGGCCTCGGGGCGCGTGCGCGCGGGGCGGTCGGCGGATTCTGGTAGAGAAGGGGCCATGGCAGCGGCACGGGGGCGGACCCCGCCCCAGGAGCGGACTTCGGCGCAGCGCCTGCCGGTGGCCCGCGTGCTGGTCGACGTGCCGCTGCCGGTGCACCTGGACCGCCCGTTCGACTACCTGGTGCCCGACCGGCTGGACGCCGACGCGGTGCCCGGCTGCCGGGTCCGGGTCCGGTTCCGGGGCAAGCTGGTGGACGGTTTCCTGCTCGAACGCCGCGAGACCTCGGACTTCGCCGGGGCGCTGTCCTGGCTCGAACGGGTGCCCTCGGCCGAACCGGTGCTCACCCCGGACCTGCTCGCGCTGGCGCGGGCGGTCGCCGCCCGCTACGGCGGGATGCTCGCCGACGTGGTCCGGCTGGTGGTGCCGCCGCGCGTGGCGAAAGCGGAGAAGGCCGTCACGACCGAGCCGGGGCCCCCGCCGCCGCGCCCGGTGGGCGAGTGGTCGCGGTACCGGCACGGCGCGTCGTTCCTCGACGCCGTGCACGAGGGCCGGTCCGCTCGCGCGGTGTGGCAGGCGCTGCCCGGTGAGGACTGGCCGCGCCGGTTGGCCGAGCTCGCGGCCACCACGGCGGCGGCGGGCCGGGGCGCGCTGCTGGTCGTGCCCGATCACCGCGACCTGCGCCGCCTGCACGACGCGTGCGCGGACCTGCTCGGCGCCGACGGGGTGGTGGCGCTGGCCGGTGAGCTCGCCCCCGGGGAGCGCTACCGCCGTTGGCTGACCGCCCTGCGCGGCGGCACCCGGGTGGTCATCGGCACCCGGGCGGCGATGTTCGCACCGGTGCCCGCGCTCGGGCTGGCGGTCGTCTGGGACGACGGCGACGATCTGCACAGCTACCCGCAGACCCCGTTCCCGCACACCCGCGACGTGCTCGTCCAGCGCGTGCACGCCGCCGGGGCCGCCCTGGTCGTCGGCGGTTTCGCCCGGACCGCGGAGGCCGCGCTGCTGGTGGAGTCGGGCTGGGCGCACGAGGTGGTCGCCGACCGGGAGGTGGTGCGCGGGGCCGCGCCCCGGGTGACCGCGATCGGGGAGGACTGGCAGCTCGCGCGGGACGAGGCGGCCCGCGCGGCCCGGTTGCCGTCGATGGCCTTCGAGGCGGCGCGCGGTGCCCTGGGGGCGGACGCCCCGGTGCTGGTGCAGGTCCCCCGGCGCGGCTACGTGCCCGCGTTGGCCTGCGGGGACTGCCGGGAACAGGCCCGGTGCCGCCGCTGCGCGGGACCGCTGGCGCTGCCCGGCGGGACCGACGGCGACGGTCCCCGGCCGGCGGCGTGCCGGTGGTGCGGTGCGGCGGAGGCGGCGTTCCGCTGCCCGTCCTGCGGATCGCGGCGGTTGCGCGCGGTCGCCGTCGGCCACGGTCGCACCGCCGAGGAGCTCGGCCGGGCGTTCAGCGGCGTGCCGGTGCGGACCTCCGGTGCCGGTGAGGTGCTGTCCTCGGTGCCCGCCCGGCCGGCGCTGATCGTGGCGACGCCGGGGGCCGAACCGGTCGCCGAGGGCGGCTACGGCGCGGCGCTGCTGCTCGACGGGCGGACCCTGCTGGCCCGGCCGGAGCTGCGGGCGGCCGAGGCGGCGCTGCGGTTGTGGTTCACCGCCGCCGCGCTGGTGCGCCCGGCCCGGGAGGGCGGTCGGGTGATCGTCATGGCCGATTCGGAGTTGCAGCCGGTGCAGGCGCTGATCCGCTGGGACCCGGGCTGGTTCGCGGGCTTGGAGCTGGCCGAACGCGCGGAGCTGGGGTTCCCGCCCGCGCGGCGGGTCGCCGCGGTCGACGGCACCCCGGAGGCCATCGAGTCGCTGCTCGACGTCGCCGACCTGCCCGCTTCGGCGGAGGTGCTGGGGCCGGTGCCGCTGGGTGAACCGGACGAGGACGGTGCCACCGAGCGGGAGCGGCTCCTGGTCCGGGTCGACCGCGGGGAGGGCCGCGCCCTGGCCCGGTCGCTGCACGACGCCCAAGCGGTCCGCGCCGCCCGGAAGGCGGCGGAGCTGCAGGTGCGCCTGGACCCGCTGGAGATGCTGTGACCGCGTGGGGCGTTCAGTACCGGTGCACCTCGACGTCGAGGCGGGGTTCGGCGGCGTCGGCGGGTGCCGAGATCCGGTCGGGGTCGCCGTCGGAGGTGTAGCGGCGGGCGGGATCGGCGGCCAGTTCGTCCAGCCACGCCGTCGAGCCGAACTCGGCTTCCGGGCCGGTCGGTCCCTGCGAGCGGATGCGCGGCACCGCGGCCGGGTCGAAATCGGCCGCCCACGGCGACGGAGCGGGGTTCGAACCGACGAGCATGACGCTGTCGTGCCGGTACGCGGTGCCCTCGGCCGCGCCCGCCACGGCCAGCGCCGGATCGTCCGGGCGCGCACCGAGCGGCAGGGCCAGCGACCGGACGGCGAGCCCCGGCACCGCGTCGGTGATGATCCGCTGCATCCCGGCGATCTCCGACCGCACCTCGGCGGCCCCGAGCCGGCCCAGGTTCGGGTGCCCGGCGGTGTGGTTGCCGATCTCGACGCCGAGCTCGTGCAGCGCGCGGAGGGTGCGCTCACCGCCCGGTTCGCCGAACGGCGGGTCGACGACGTAGCAGGTGGCGACGGGGCGGAAGCCCGGGTGGGCGGCGGCGACCTCGCGCAGCACGGCGATCGCCGTGCCCGGCAACGGGTTCCCGGCGGCGTCGACGGCGAACTGGGTGGGGGAGCCGTCGTCGAAGGTGAGCACGACGGGATGGCGGCCCGCCGGGATGTCGATCCGCCCGGTGGCGTACTCGGTGGCGGTCACCGGGACGTAGCCCTCGGCGGCCAGCCGCTCCAGCTCGGCGCGGAAGTCCGCGGGCGTCCGGTCGTACGCGCTGGTCGGCTCGGGCGTGACCCGGTGGTACATCAGGACTGGGACGTCGCCGAGTTCGTTGGCGCGCACCGATTCCGGCGTCGGCCGTGCGGGTTCCGGCGGTGGGGCGGCGGGCGGCGGAGCGGGAGGTGGCGCGACGGTCCCGGGAGCCGCGGAACAGGACAGGACCAGGGCGGTGACCAAGGCCAGCGGGACGGTCGCTGCTGCTGGGCGCATCGGCGTCCACGGTAGGCGCCCGCGCCGGGAGTGGGAATGCTCCACCCGGTTGATCCGCCCGGATCGGCCTGCGACAGTGGGAGTTCGGTCGGCGCTGCCGTCCGAAGTGCCCATTTTGCGGCCGAATTCGCCGACGTCGGGGAGGCGGGAACGGTGACGGGAACCACGGGTCGGCGGCATGTTCCGCGGGCGCTGCTGATCGGCGCGGGCGTGGTCCTGGCGGTGTTGCTGGGATTCCTGCTGCTGCGATGGTCGTCCACTTCGGACGTCGAGGTGCGCGGCGTTCCGGGGCGACCGCTGCCGCCCGCGGCGGTGAGCGGCGGGGCGATCACCGTCCGCGCCGGGGACGACGCCGCCGACGCCCGGGTGCTGCTCGACGGGCGCGCGGTCGAGGTGGTGCGCGAAGGTCCGGAGCTCGCGCTGCGCCCGGGTCCGCTGCCCGACGGGACGCACCGGGTGTCGGTGCGGGTGCCCGGGTTGCTCGGGTCCGGCACCGTGGAGCGCGAGTTCACCGTCGACGGCACGCCGCCTGCGCTGCACGTCGAGGATTCGCTGCGCCCGGAGGCGCCGGGCGAACCGGTGACGGTGACCGGCCGCGTCGAGGGTGCCGCCGAGGTCGCCGTCGCCGGCGCCGCGGTGACCCCGGACCGGCGCGGCGGCTTCGCCGCGGTGGTGCCGAACCCGGACCGCGAGGTGCGGGTGCTCGCCACCGACGCGGCGGGCAACCGGGCCGAACGCACCTTGACCGTCCACACCAGACATCCGGGGATGCGCGCGGTGCACATGACCGGCATGGCCTGGTCCAGCGCGACCTTGCGCGAGCCGGTGCTGGAGCTGGCCCGGCAGGGCCGGATCGACACCGTGGAACTGGACATCAAGGACGAGAGCGGTGAGGTCGCCTACGACTCGGCGGTGCCGATGGCCGAGCGGCTCGGCGCCGACAAGGGCTACTACGACGCGCGGCGGGCCATCGACGAGCTGCACGCGATGGGCGTGCGGGTGGTCGGCAGGCTGGTGGCGTTCAAGGACCCGGTGCTGGCCGAGGCGTCGTGGCGCGGCGGGCATCCCGAGCGGGTCGTGCAGACCGCCGACGGGCGGCCGTGGACCTCGGGCGGCTACGGCGCCTTCGCGTTCACCAACTTCGCCGATCCGGTGGTGCGGCAGTACAACGTCGACCTCGCCGCGGAGGCCGCCGAGCTCGGGTTCGACGACGTGCTCTACGACTACGTGCGGCGGCCCGACGGCGACCTGGACCGGATGCGCTTCCCGGGCCTGACCACCACGCCGGAGGCCGGGATCGTCGAGTTCCTGCGGCAGACCCAGGCCGAGGTGCGGTCCCGGGGCGCGCTGCTGGGCGCCTCGGTGTTCGGCATCGCGGTGGACCGGCCGACCCAGATCGCCCAGGACATCCCGGCGATGGCGCGCTACGTCGACTACATCGCGCCGATGGTCTACCCATCGCACTGGGGGCCCGGGGAGTTCGGCGTGGCCGATCCCGACGCCCAGCCCTACGAGATCGTCCGGCGCTCCCTCGCCGGGTTCGCCGAGGCGGTGCGCGGCACCGACGTGCAGATCATCCCGTGGTTGCAGGACTTCAGCCTCGGCCGGGAGTACGGCCCGGCGGAGGTCGCCGCCCAGGTCGACGCGGCGCGCGACGCCGGGATGCCGTCGTTCCTGCTGTGGGCGGCGAACTGCCGCTACACCGGGGAGGCGCTGGTCCCGGGCGGCTGACTTGTGGTCGCGGCGCGCGCTCGGCAGAGTGTGCGCCGTCACCGATGTGGGAGGTGGGGATGACCGCACGTTCCGTTCCGGCGCGGGCCGGTGCCGCGATCCTGGGCGCGCTGCTGTGCTCCGCGCTGGTCGCCCCGGTCGCGCACGCCGCGCCCCCGACGCCGCCCAAGCGCCCCTCGGCCGTCGGCCACGGCGGCGCGGTGTCCAGCGTCGACCCCCACGCCACCGCGATCGGCATCGACGTGCTGCGGCGCGGTGGCACCGCGACCGACGCGGCGGTCGCCGTCGCGGCGGCGCTGGGGGTGACCGAGCCGTATTCCGCGGGCATCGGTGGCGGCGGGTACTTCGTGCACTACGACGCCCGGACCGGCGAGGTCGCCACCCTCGACGGCCGGGAGACCGCCCCGGCGGCGACCCGGCAGGACCTGTTCCTGGACGGCGGCGAGCCGATCCCGTTCGACGAGGCGGTCACCAGCGGGCTCGGCGTCGGCGTGCCCGGCACGGCGCGCACCTGGCAGGCGGCCCTGGACCGGTGGGGCCGGATGGATCTGGCGCGGCTGCTGCATCCGGCCGAACGCCTGGCCCGCAGGGGATTCGCGGTCGACGAGACCTTCCGCGCGCAGACCGAGCAGAACCAGGAGCGGTTCCGCGACTTCCCCGCCACCCGCGAGCTGTTCCTGCCCGGCGGGAAACCGCCCGAGGTCGGCACCGTGCTGCGCAACCCGGACCTGGCCGACACCTACCGGGCGCTGGCCCGGCGCGGCGTCGACGCGCTGCACCGGGGACCGATCGCCGAGGACGTCGTCGCGGCGGTCACCGAGCCGCCGGTGGACCCGGCCGCCGACCGCGAGGTCCGGCCCGGGGCGATGACCGCCGCGGACCTGCGCGACTACCGGGTCGAGGAGCGCGCGCCCACGCACGTGGACTACCGCGGGTTGGACGTGTACGGGATGCCGCCGGCCAGCTCCGGCGGCACCACGGTGGGCGAGGCGCTCAACGTCCTGGAGGGCACCGACCTCGGGTCGGTGGACCGGGCGGAGTACCTGCACCGGTTCCTGGAGGCGAGCAAGATCGGGTTCGCCGACCGCAACCGGTGGGTCGGCGACCCGGAGTTCAGCGAGGTGCCGACCGAGGAGCTGCTCGGCCAGCGGTTCGCCGACGCGCGGGCTTGCCTGATCCGCCCGGACGCGGTGCTGCCGACCCCGGTGGCCCCCGGTGATCCGCGCGACCCGCAGGACTGCCGGGCGGGCACCGCGCCCACCGCCGAACCGCACGAGGGCCCCAACACCACGCACCTGACCACCGCCGACCGGTACGGCAACGTGGTCTCCTACACGCTGACCATCGAGCAGACCGGCGGCAGCGGGATCGTGGTGCCCGGCCGCGGTTTCCTGCTCAACAACGAGCTGACCGACTTCAGCTTCACCCCGGTCACCCCGGGCGTGCCGGACCCGAACCTGCCGGGGCCGGGCAAGCGCCCGCGCAGCTCGATGAGCCCGACGATCGTGCTCCGCGACGGCGAACCGCTGCTGGCTGTGGGCAGCCCCGGCGGGTCCACCATCATCACCACCGTGCTCCAGGTGCTCACCGCTCGCCTCGACCGCGACCGGACGCTGGCCGAGGCGATCGCCGAGCCCCGGGCGTCCCAGCGCAACACCGCCGCGACCGACGCGGAACCGGCCCTGCTGGCCGACCCGGCGACCGCCGAGCTCACCGCGCTGGGCCACCGCTTCGAGCGGACCGAGGAGATCGGCGCGGCGACCGGGGTCGAGCGGCTGCCCGACGGCCGGTGGGCAGCTGCGGCCGAACCCGACCGCCGAGGCGGCGGCGCCGCAGCGGTCCCTTACCCGGCGAGGTGACCCGACCCGGCCCGGCCGGGTGATCGTCGCCAGGTGAGGGGCACCCTGTACCGCGTCACGTGGTGCAGGGGTGCCCCTCACTCACGTCACGTTCGGGTGATGTGAGTCTCCGGGCGGGCCCCGGCGTGCGCGGTTGTCGGGGCGGCCGGTGCGGGCGACTAGACTCGTCGGGTCGTCCAGGAGCCCGTCGTCGACAGGAGCCCGCGTGACCGTCCAGCCGATCAGACTCTTCGGCGACCCCGTGCTGCGCACCCGCGCGGACGAGGTGGTCGACTTCGACAAGGAGCTGCGCACCCTGGTCCAGGACCTCTGGGACACGATGGAGTCCCAGGGCGGTGCCGGGATCGCCGCGCCCCAGCTCGGCGTCGGCCTGCGCGTGTTCACCTACCACTGCGACGGGTTCGCCGGTCACCTGGTGAACCCCGAGTTCTCGGTCGTCGGCGACGAGGAGCAGTTCGGCGCCGAGGGGTGCCTGTCCATCCCCGGCCTGTCCTGGGACTGCCGCCGCGCCCGGCACGTGGTGGCGCGCGGGTGGAACATGCACGGCGATCCGATCGAGGTCGAGGGCACCGACCTGCTGGCCCGCTGCATCCAGCACGAGACCGACCACCTGGACGGCGTGCTGTTCGTGGACCGGCTCGACGACGAGACCCGCAGGGCCGCGCTGCGCGAGATCCGCGGGTCGGCGTGGTTCGACGGCGCCACCCCGGTGATCAAGGAAAGCCCGCACCCGCTGTTCGGGAGGCGTTGAGATGCGCTTGGTCTTCGCGGGCACCCCGGCCGCCGCGGTGCCGTCGCTGCGCGCCCTGATCGACTCCGAGCACGAGGTCGCCGCCGTGGTGACCCGGCCGGACGCCGCCGCCGGGCGGGGGCGCAAGGTGCTGCGCTCCCCGGTGGGCGAGCTGGCCGACGAGCACGGCATCGAGGTGCTCACCCCGGCCCGCGCCTCCGATCCGGACTTCCTGGCGCGGCTGCGCGAGATCGCCCCGGACTGCTGCCCGGTGGTGGCCTACGGCGCGCTGCTGCGCGAGGCGGCGCTGGCCGTGCCCCGGCTCGGCTGGGTCAACCTGCACTTCTCGGTGCTGCCCGCGTGGCGCGGCGCGGCGCCGGTGCAGGCCGCGATCCGGCACGGCGACGAGATCACCGGGGCCAGCGCGTTCCAGCTGGTGCGCGAGCTCGACGCCGGTCCGGTCTACGGGGTGGTCACCGAGGAGATCCGGCCCGCCGACACCGCGGGTGAGCTGCTGGGCCGACTCGCGGAATCCGGGGCCGGGCTGCTGCTGGCGACCCTGGACGGCCTGGCGGAGGGCACCGTGCGCGGCGCGGAGCAGCCCGCCGAGGGCATCAGCTACGCGCCGAAGGTCACCGTCGACGACGCCCGCGTCGACTTCACCGCCCCGGCGGTCGCGGTCGACCGGTTGATCCGCTCGGTCACCCCCGACCCGGGGGCGTGGGCGGAGTTCCGGGGCGAGCGGTTCAAGCTCGGTCCGGTGGCGGTGACCGGCGAGATCGGCCTCGAACCGGGGGAGATCCGGATCGAGCGGCGCCGGGTGCTGGTCGGCACGGCGACCTCGGCGGTCGCCCTGGGCGAGGTGCAGGCGGCGGGCAAGAAGCGGATGGCGGCGCCGGACTGGGCGCGCGGCACCCGGATCGACGAAGGGGAACGGCTCAAGTGAACGATCATCGGCGCAGGCGCCCGTCGCGACCGAACGGATCGCGCCCGCCGAAGCGCAAGGACTCCCCGGCCCGGCCGCCGGCGGAGGTCGACCCCGCGCGGCAGGTCGCGCTGGACGTGCTGCGAGCGGTGCGGGAGCGGGACGCCTACGCCAACCTGGCGCTGCCGCAGCTCCTCGGGCAGCGCAAGGTCACCGGCCGGGACGCCGCGCTGGCCACCGAGCTGACCTACGGCACCTCGCGCGCCGCCGGTCTGCTCGACGAGATCCTCGCCGCGTGCAGCAACCGCCCGCTGTCCGATGTGGAGCCGACGCTGCTGGACGCGCTGCGGCTCGGCGCGTACCAGTTGCTGCGCACCAGGATCCCGTCGCACGCCGCCGTCGCGTCCACGGTGGACATGGTCCGCGCGGAGGCGGGGTCGCGGCCCGCCGGGTTCGTCAACGCGGTGCTGCGCCGGGTCGGCGAGCGCGACGAGGCGGGCTGGATCGCCGAGCTGGCCCCCGACCCCGCCGCCGATCCGGTGGGGCACCTGGCGCTGCGCCACTCGCACCCGCGCTGGATCGCCCAGGCGTTCGCCGATGCGCTCGGCTCGACCGGCGACGAGCTGGCCGCGGCGCTGGCCGCCGACGACGCCCGCCCGGCGGTGCACCTGGTGGCGCGCCCCGGCGAGATCAGCGCCGACGAGCTGGCTGCGATCACCGGTGGCGACCCGGCGCCGTACTCGCCCTACGGCGTGCACCTGGAGGCGGGCGCCGGTGATCCCGGCGATCTGGAGCCGGTGCGGGAGGGCTTCGCCGCCGTGCAGGACGAGGGCAGCCAGCTGGCCGCGCTCGCGGTGACCCGGCCGGACGTGGCGGGCTCCGACCTGCGCTGGCTGGACCTGTGCGCGGGGCCCGGTGGCAAGGCGAACCTGCTCGGCGCCCTGGTCACCCTCGACGGCGGCGTCCTCGACGCGGTGGAGCAGGCGCCGCACCGGGCCGACCTGGTGCGCGCGATCACCCGCGACCTGTCGGTGCGGGTCCACGTCGCCGACGGCCGCGACCCCGGCCTGGAACCCGGCTACGACCGGGTGCTGGTGGACGCGCCGTGCACCGGGCTCGGCGCGCTGCGCCGCCGCCCGGAGGCGCGCTGGCGCCGCAGCCCCGACGACGTCGGCGACCTCGGCAAGCTCCAGCGCGAGCTGCTGCTCGCCGCGGTGTCGCTGGCCCGCCCCGGCGGCGTCGTCGGCTACGTGGTCTGCTCGCCGCACCTCGCCGAGACCGAGGGCGTGGTCTCCGACGTGGTGCGCCGCTCCGGAGCCACCCAGCTCGACGCCCGGCCGCACTTCCCGGACGTCCCCCACCTCGGCGACGGCCCCGGGGTGCAGCTCTGGCCGCACCTGCACGGCACCGACGCGATGTACTGCGCCCTCCTCCGAGCCGCCTGACACGCCCGGGCGATCGTCGGTAGGTGAGGGGCACCCATGTCCAAGTAACTGGGACAAGGGTGCCCCTCACTCAGCACCCTTCCGGGTGAGCGCCGGTGGTACCGGTGGGCCGCCGCGGTTCCTCCCCGGATCGCCGCGCGAGGGTGGGTTCCGCGGGGAGGGGTGGCTAGGCTGCGGGGTGTTCCGGAGGAGGTGGCCGTGTCCGCAGCACCCGAGTACCGCGCCTGGCTGGAGGTCGCCGCGGCGGAGGCCCGGCAGGGCCTGGCCGAGGGCGGCATCCCGATCGGCGCGGCCCTGATCGGCGCCGACGGCCGGGTGCTCGGCCGCGGGCGCAACCGCCGGGTGCAGGACGACGATCCGTCGGTGCACGGCGAGACGGCGGCGTTCCGCGCGGCGGGGCGCCAGCGCGACTACTCGGCAACCACGATGGTCACCACGCTCTCGCCGTGCTGGTACTGCAGCGGGCTGGTCCGCCAGTTCGGCATCGGGCGGCTGGTCATCGGCGAGGCCCGCACCTTCCACGGCGGCCACGACTGGCTCGCCGAGCACGGGGTCGAGGTCGTGCTGCTCGACGACGACGCCTGCGCGGAGCTGATGGCCGGGTTCGTCGCCGAGCACCCCGGGCTCTGGTACGAGGACATCGGGGAGGCGCGATGAGCGAGCCGACGCCGGTCGAGGTCACCCGCACCGGGGACCACCGGTTCACCGCCACCAACGGGCGCGGCGGGCGGGTGGAGATCGGGCCCGACGGCGCGCCGGACACCTTCACCCCCGGTGAGCTGCTGCTCGCCGCGATCGCCGGCTGTTCCGCGCTGACCGGGGAGAACCTGCTGGTGCGGCGGCTCGGTGAGGACGCCGCGATCACCTTCACCGCCGACCGCGACAAGCCCCCGGACGACCCGCACCGGTTCGCCGAGGTGACCGTGCGGGCGGAGTTCGACGGCGTGCTCGACGAGCGGCTGCTCGCCGCGGTGGAACGGGCGATCGAGCGCTATTGCACGGTGAGCCGCTCGGTGGCGGAGGGCACGCCGATCCGCCTCGAACTCCCGCGCTGACCCCGCGGCGCGCCGCGCCGTACAGTGCTCCCGGCGTGTCGGCGCTCCGGCGCGCGGGACGGGAGGACGACAGTGGAGCAGGAGACCACGCAGCCGACCGGGTTGCGCCGCGACCTCAGCGGCAGGCAGGTCGGCATGATCGCGATCGGCGGCGCGATCGGCACCGGGCTGTTCCTCGGGTCCGGGCTGGCCATCTCGATCGCCGGACCGGCGGTGATCATCGCCTACGCGGTGGCCGCCTTCGCCGCGCTCGCCCTGGCCTACGCGCTCGCCGAGATGGTGGCGGTGCGCCCGGAGCCCGGTGGTTTCGGCGCCCTCATCCAGCGCTACCTGGGCCGGTTGCCCGGTTTCGTCTCGCGCTGGATCTACTGGGCCGCGCAGGTGGTCAACATCGGCAGCGAGGTCATCGCGGCCGGGCTCTACGTGCAGTTCTGGTACCCGCAGCTCCCGCTGTGGTTGCCGGTGGTCGCCTTCTCGGTGCTGATGCTGGCGGTGAACCTGGCGGCGGTGCGGTTCTTCGGCGAGTTCGAGTACTGGTTCGCCATGATCAAGGTCGTCACCATCGTGGTGTTCGTGGTGCTCGGCGTGGTCTACATCGTCTTCGGGCTGCCCGGCCAGGAACCCGCGGGACTGGCGCCGCTGACCGAGCACGACGGCTTCCTGCCCAACGGGATCGGCGCGGTGTGGCTGGCGCTGACCGTGGTGACCTTCTCCTACCTGGGCACCGAGGCGGTTTCGATGACCGCGGCCGAGTCGCGCGACCCGGCCCGCGACGTGCCGCGCGCGGCCCGCTCGATGGTGCTGCGGCTCGGCCTGTTCTACGTGCTCGGGATGCTCGTCGTGGTCTCCATCGTGCCGTGGCACCAGGTGTCGACCTCGGAGTCGGTGACCGAGAGCCCCTTCGTCACGATGTTCGGCATGGTGGGCATCCCGGCCGCCGCCGGGATCATGAACTTCGTGGTGCTCACCGCGGCGCTGTCGGCGATGAACACCAACCTCTACCTCACCGCGCGGATGACGCACTCGCTGGCCGCGGACGGCTACGCCCCGAAGTGGTTCGCCGCCGTCAGCGGCAACGGGGTGCCGCGCCGCGCGCTGCTGCTCTCGGCGGCCGGGCTGGTGCTGGCCGCCTCGCTGTCGGTGTTCGCCGCGGACTCGGCGTTCCCGCTGCTGCTCGGGCTGGCGCTGTTCGGCGCGCTGGTGGTGTGGATCCTGATCTTCGCCAGCCACCTGGTGTTCCGCAGGCGGCGGGTCGCCGAGGGGCTGCCGCCGTCGCCGGTGCGGCTGCGCGGGGCGCCGGTCACCACCGTCCTGGCGCTGCTGTTCGTCGCGGCGGTGCTGCTGACCACGCCGTTCACCGCGCAGTTCAGCATCGCCTGGCAGGCCGGAGTGCCGTTCGTGCTGCTGCTGGTGCTGGCCTACTACCTGGTGGAACGCCGCCGGCGGGTGCACTGAGGCGCCGGCAGCGGCGGCGCGGGACCGGTGCGCGGGTGCGGCCGGGGGCGGGATCTACACTCCCGCATGTGTCGAACCAGCCGATGATCGCGCCTTCTATCCTCTCCGCCGACTTCGCCCGCCTCGCCGACGAGATGACCGCCGTCGGCGGCGGTCCGGGCCGCGGTGCCGACTGGCTGCACGTGGACGTGATGGACGCCCACTTCGTGCCGAACCTGACGCTGGGCCTGCCGGTGGTGGAGTCGCTGCTCAAGGCGACCGAGATCCCGGTGGACTGCCACCTGATGATCGAGGACCCGGACCGCTGGGCGACCGGCTACGCCGAGGCGGGGGCGCACAACGTCACGGTGCACGTCGAGGCGGCGCAGGACCCGATCGCCCTCGCCAAGGATCTGCGCGCGGCGGGCGCCAAGGCGGGGCTGTCGATCAAGCCCGGCACGCCGCTGGAGTCCTACCTGGACGTGCTCAAGCACTACGACACGCTGCTGGTGATGTCGGTGGAGCCCGGTTTCGGCGGGCAGAAGTTCATCACCGAGGTGCTGGACAAGGTCCGCAAGGCCCGCGACCTGGTCGACACCGGCCACCTGAACCTGCTGGTGGAGATCGACGGCGGCATCAACGCCGACACCATCGAGCAGGCCGCCGAAGCCGGGGTGGACTGCTTCGTGGCCGGTTCGGCGATCTACGGCGCCGACGACCCGGCCGCGGCGCTGGAGGCGCTGCGGGACAAGGCGGCGCCGGGCTTCGCCCACGCCCGGCAGTGACCCGGTGAGCACCGAGGCCGAGCGGCGCGCGATGCGGATCGCCGTCGAGGCGGCGGAGGGGGTGCGCGGCAGCACCAGCCCCAACCCGCCGGTGGGCTGCGTCGTGCTGGACGCCGCCGGTGCCGTCGCCGGGGTGGGCGCCACCCGGCCGCCGGGCGGTCCGCACGCCGAGGTGGTGGCGCTGGGCGAGGCCGGGAGCCGGGCCGCGGGCGGCACCGCGGTGGTGACCCTGGAGCCGTGCGCGCACACCGGGCGCACCCCGCCGTGCACCGACGCGCTGCGCGCCGCCGGGATCGCCCGCGTCCGGTACGCGGTGGCCGACCCCGGGGCGGCGGCGGGCGGCGGTGGTGCGCTGCTGCGCGCCGCCGGGCTCGACGTCGCGGGCGGGCTGCTCGCCGGGGAGGTCGCGGCCGGGCCGCTGCGCGCCTGGCTGCACCGCCAGCGCACCGGTCGCCCGCACGTCACCTGGAAGTACGCGGCAAGCCTCGACGGCCGCGCCGCGGCGGCCGACGGCAGCAGCCGGTGGATCTCCGGACCGGAGTCCCGCGCCGAGGTGCACCGCATCCGGGCCGCCGCCGACGCCGTCATCGCCGGGACGGGTACCGTGCTCGCCGACGATCCCCGGCTCACCGCGCGCGGCCCGGACGGCGAGGCGCTGCCCCGGCAACCGCTGCGGGTGGTCGTCGGCGACCGGCCGGTGCCCGCCGGGGCGCGGGTGCTCGACGACGCGGCGCCGACGCTGCTGCTGCCCGGCGGCGATCCGGCGGCGGTGCTGGCCGCGCTCGCCGAGCGCGACGTGGTGGACGTGCTCCTGGAGGGCGGCCCCCGGCTGGCCGGGGCGTTCGTCGCGGCCGGGTGCGTGGACCGGGTGCTGGCCTACGTCGCCCCGGTGCTGCTCGGGGCCGGCCCGGCGGCGCTGGGGCCCGCGGGCGTGGCGAGCATCTCCGGGGCGTGGCGCTGGGACGTGGAAGGGATCACGATGAGCGGGCCGGACGTGCGGATCAGCGCCGTTCCCGGGCCCGACGACGCCCGCCCGGCGCGGTAGCCCCGAGCGGGGTGGCAGAACGGCCGCGGTGCGCGGCAGCAGGGAGGCAAGGTGTTCACCGGGATCGTCGAGGAACTCGGGACCGTCGTCGCGGTCGAACCGCTGGACGACGGCGCGCGGCTGACCGTGTCCGGGCCGCTGGTGACCAGCGACGCCCGGCACGGTGATTCGATCGCGGTCAACGGGGTGTGCCTGACCGTGGTGCGCAGCGGCGACGGCGAGTTCACCGTCGACGTGGTCGCCGAGACGCTGCGCCGCTCCGCGCTGCGCTCCCTGGCCGAGGGCGACCGGGTCAACCTGGAGCGGGCGATGGCGCTGGGCGACCGGCTCGGCGGCCACATCGTGCAGGGCCACGTGGACGGCACCGCCGTGCTGCGCGGCGAGCGGGACGGGCTGACCCGGTTCGAGCTGCCCGAGGAGCTCTCCCGCTACCTGGTGGAGAAGGGCTCGATCACCGTCGACGGGGTGTCGCTGACCGTGGTCGACGCGGGGCAGCGGGAGTTCACCGTGGCGCTCATCCCGACCACCGCGGAGCTCACCACGCTGGGCCGCCGCGCTCCGGGTGACGAGGTCAACATCGAGGTGGACGTGCTGGCCAAGCACCTGGAACGGCTCGCCGGGCCGCACCTGGCCGCCCGCGGCCGTGGTGCCCAGGCACTTCCGGGGGACAATGGCGGCGTCAGGGAGGCGCGGTGAGCCCGGACCAGGTGAACCCCGAGCGCAAGGGTGCGAGCACGGTGAGCAACAGGTTCGACGACATCGAACGGGCACTGGCCGACATCGAGGCCGGACGTGCGGTGGTCGTCGTCGACGACGAGGACCGCGAGAACGAAGGCGATCTGATCTTCGCCGCGGAGAAGGCCACCCCCGAGCTGGTGGCGTTCATGGTGCGCTACACCTCGGGCTACCTCTGCGTCGGCATGACCGGCGCGGACTGCGACCGGCTCGACCTGCCGCCGATGTACCACCGCAACCAGGACCGCAAGGGCACCGCCTACACGGTGACGGTGGACGCCGCCGAGGGCGTGAGCACCGGCATCTCGGCCGCCGACCGGGCCGCGACCCTCCAGGTGCTCGCCGACCCGGACGCCACCCCGGCCGACCTCACCCGCCCCGGCCACGTGGTGCCGCTGCGGGCTCGGGAAGGCGGGGTGCTGCGCCGCCCGGGGCACACCGAGGCCGCCGTGGACCTGGCCCGGCTCGCGGGCCTGAGCCCGGCCGGGGCGCTGTGCGAGGTCGTCAGCCAGAAGTCGCCGGGGGACATGGCCCGCCGCGACGAGCTGGAGGTTTTCGCCGAGGAGCACGAGCTGGCGCTGATCACCATCGCCGACCTGATCGCCTACCGGCGGCGCTTCGAGCAGCAGGTGGAGCGGGTCGCCGAGGCGCGGATCCCCACCGTGCACGGCACCTTCCGCACCTTCGGCTACGACAGCACGCTGGACGGCATCGAACACCTGGCGCTGGTCTACGGCGACATCGGCGACGGCGAGGACATCCTGGTCCGGGTGCACTCCGAGTGCCTGACCGGGGACGTGCTCGGCTCGCTGCGCTGCGATTGCGGTCCGCAGCTCGACGCGGCGCTGGCCAAGATCGCCGAGGTGGGCCGCGGCGTGGTGCTCTACATGCGCGGGCACGAGGGCCGGGGCATCGGCCTGCTGCACAAGTTGCAGGCCTACCAGCTCCAGGACGCCGGGGCGGACACGGTGGACGCCAACACCGCGCTCGGGATGCCGGTGGACGGTCGGGACTACGGCCAGGGCGCGCAGATCCTCTGCGACCTCGGCGTGCGGTCGATGCGGCTGCTGACCAACAACCCGGCCAAGCGGGTCGGGCTGGAGGGTTACGGCTTGCGCATCGTGGGCCGGGTGCCGCTGCCGATCCGGCCCAACCCGGAGAACATCCACTACCTGCGCACCAAGCGGGACCGGATGGGACATCTGCTGGACGGACTCGACGACGGCGAGGATTCCTCGCTCAGCGGGGGGATGACTGCGTCATGAGCACCGAAGGACGGCCGCGCACCGAGGTCCCGGCGGCGGCCGGGCTCACCCTGGGCATCGCGGCGATCCGCTGGCACGACCGGCTGGTCGGCCGGATGCTCGACCGCGCCGTGGTCGCCGCCCGGGAGGCGGGGTCGGTGAGCCCGCCGTGGTCCGGGTGCCCGGCTCGGTGGAACTCCCGGTGGTCTGCCAGCAGCTCGCCCGCCGGTACGATGCGGTGGTGGCGCTCGGCGTGGTCATCCGGGGTGGGACGCCGCACTTCGACTACGTCTGCGACTCGGTCACCCAGGGCCTCACGCGGGTCGCGCTGGACGAGTCGACCGCGGTCGGCAACGGCGTGCTGACCTGCGACACCCTCGAACAGGCCGAAGCGCGCGCCGGGTTCGAGGAGTCGATCGAGGACAAGGGGTTCGAGGCCACCGCCGCCGCGCTGGAGACGGCGCTGGTGCTGCGCGGGCTTCGCGGCGACGAGTAGAGGACGGCGATGGGTGCGCAGGCGGTGACGACGGTCGAGGTCCGGCCGCGCAAGGTGCGGCGGATCGCGATCCCGATCGCGGTGCTGCTCGTGGTGGTGTTCGCGGCGGTGGGGACGCTGCTGCGCAGCACCCCCACCGGCGTGGTGTTCCGGGTCTCCGACCAGATCGCGATGGGGCTGCTCGGGGTGCTGCTCGCGGCGGGCGTGCTGCTGCTGACCCGCCCCCGGCTGCGGGCCGATGCCGACGGCGTGGAGATCCGCAACATCATCGGCACCCACCGCTACTCGTGGGCGCTGGTGGAGGCGGTGAGCTTCCCCAACGGCGCGCCGTGGGCGCGGGTCGAGCTCCCCGAGGACGAGTACGTGCCGGTGATGGCGATCCAGGCTTCCGACGGCGAGCACGCCGTCGCCGCCATGCGCGCGCTGCGCGACCTGCGCCGCAGCCTCCCCGTCGACGGCTGAGGTCCCGATGCGCGACGACGTCTTCCCGGACCACGTGGCGGACCGGCTCGCCGCCCTGCCCGGCGTGCGGGCGGTGGCGCTGGGCGGCTCGCGCGCGCAGGGCACGCACCGCGCGGACAGCGACTGGGACTTCGCGCTGTACTACCGGGACCGCTTCGACCCCGACGACCTGCGCGCCCTCGGCTGGCCGGGCGAGGTGTCCGGGCTCGGCGACTGGGGCGGCGGGGTCTTCAACGGCGGCGCCTGGGTGACCATCGACGGCCGGAAGGTCGACGTGCACTACCGGGACCTCGACGTGGTGGAGCACCAGCTCGCCGAGGCCCGGCGGGGTCGCTTCGGCTGGGAGCCCCTGGCCTTCCACCTCGCGGGCATCCCCGGCTACCTGGTGGTCGCGGAGCTGGCCCTGAGCCGGGTGCTGCGCGGCGACCTGCCCGCCCCGGAGTACCCGCCCGCGCTGCGCGCCGCCGCGCCGCCGGTGTGGTGGGGGCAGGCCGAGCTCGGGCTGGCCTACGCCCGGGACAACCACGCCGCGGCGGGCCGGCTGGTCGAGACGGTGGGAGCGGCGTCCCAGGCGGCCTGCCAGGCGGCGCACGCGGTGCTCGCGGCGCGCGGCACCTGGGCGACCAATGACAAGCGCCTGCTGTCGGCCGCCGGGCTCCGGTGGGTCGACGCCGAAGTGGCGGCGTGGTCGGCCGCCCCGGAGGCCCTGGTCGCCGGGGTCGACCGCCTCCGCGACGCGCTCGCCGCCGCGGTCACCGCCGCCACCTGACCCACCACGCCCGTCACCCGGAAGTGAAGTGAGTGAGGGGCACCCTCGTCCGTGTTCGGTACATCAGGGACGGCTCCCGGAGCGAGAAGGCCGCTGAGGTTCCGCTACCCGCACCGCCACGCATGCCATTGGCGAAAGCGGTCCCAACTTGCGCAAGGGCACCCCTCACTCCGTCAATGCTGGTTGAAGCGAGTGAAGGGGTGCGGGAACTCCCCGGTCGCGCACCCCGGCGGGTGGGCGGCGGTGGGTGGGGGACAATGGGGCGGCGACCTCGACGTCGTCCGGGAGGGGTCGTCGGGAAGGGGTGGAGGAGATCGTGAGCGTGGCCCAGGAGCGCAACCTTCGGCTGGTGCGGGACGTGACCGACGGACCCGGCGTGCGGCTCGGCGACATCCGGTTGCGCAACCGCCTGGTGACCTCGTCGAGCCTGCTCGGCTACGGCGTGGCCAACGCCAAGCTGGTGCCCTACGGCATGAGCCCGATCTCCCGGTTCGTCCCGCTCGAACGCTTCGGCGCCGTGACCACCCGCACCGTGACCGTCGAGCCGCGCGAAGGGCACTTCACCACCCGCGACGTGTGGCCGCTGCGCGAGCTGCCCGCGCTGCTCCAGCGCTACGGGCAGGCGCTGCGGCAGGTCGACGGCGGCTGGCTGAACGCCTTCGGCTGGTGCAACGTCGGCATCGACGCCTACCTGCGCGACTACTACCCGCGCACCCGGGGTCAGAACACCATCATCTCGGTCGGCGGGTTCTCCGCCGAGGAGTTCGTGACGCTGGTCGACAAGATCAACGAGGCGGTGCCCGCCGGCGAGATCGCCGCGGTCGAGTTCAACGTCTCCTGCCACAACGTGAACTTCGACTTCAACGCGATCATCGAGGAGGTGCTGGCCGAGGCGGTGCCGCGCAGCGCGCACCCGGTGATCCTCAAGCTCTCCCCGGACTACGACTACCTGGGGCACGCCCGGCTGGCCGCCCGCCACGGGGTCTCGGCGCTGACCGCGATCAACACGGTGAAGGGCCTGCGGCTCGACCCGAACACCGGAACCCCGCTGCTGCGCAACGGTTTCGGCGGGTTGTCCGGGCGCGCGATCAAGCCGATCGGGCTGCGCGTGGTCAAGGAGCTGCGGGACGCGGGCGTGACGCTGCCGGTGATCGCCACCGGCGGCATCCGCTCGTTCGACGACTGCCGCGAGTACTTCTGGGCGGGGGCCGACGCGGTGAGCCTGGGCAGCGCGAGCTGGTTCGCCAGCTATCCGGGCTACGCGCTGTCGCCGCTGCACGCCGCGCGGATCCGGGCCCTGCTGCGCCGGCTCGAGCGGTACCAGCCGCCGTCCCGCTGACCCCCGCACGACTCCTCGCGCCGGCGCACGCCCCGCCGCGGTGACCGCACCTCGCGGGAGCGGAATCCCGCCTGCGCCCCCGAAAGATCCCATACGCTGGTGATCGGGGACACACCGGGAGACGAGCACGGGAGGTCGGGATGTCCGGATACGGGACGTTCGGGAGCAGTCTGCGCGACCTGCCCCGGCTGCGGAGGGCGCGGCGCGGTCGGGCGTCGAGCTGGGACCGGAGCGGGGGCAACACCGACAACCTGCGGATCGAGCCGGGCCAGACCAGGCTGCTCGCCGACCTCACCGGCCCCGGCGCCATCACCCACATCTGGTGCACCGTCGCGCTGGACCACGTGGGCCGCCCCGCCGAGCTGGAGGGCGACTACCTGCGCCGGCTCGTCCTGAAGATCACCTGGGACGACTCGCCGCACCCGAACGTGCTGGTGCCGCTGGGCGACTTCTTCGGCATGGGCCACGCCCGCACCGGCAACTTCGCCTCCGCCCCGCTGCAGATGAGCCCGCAGGACGGGAAGGGCTTCAACTGCTGGTTCGCCATGCCCTTCGCCGACCGTGCCCGGATCGAGCTGATCAGCGAGATGGGCGTCAAGCCGGTCACCTTCTACTACTACGTCGACTACGAGCAGTACCAGGACGCCGACCCGGAGCTGGGGTACTTCCACGCCCAGTGGCGCAGGCAGAACCCCACCGACGGCGTCGAGCAGGGCGACCAGACCAACGAGGAGTTCCTCTTCGGCGGGCACAACACCGACGGCGCGGGCAACTACGTGCTGCTGGAGGCCGAGGGGCGCGGCCACTACGTCGGGTCGGTGCTCAACGTGCACAACCTGCGGCACACCCACCAGTGGAACTGGTACGGCGAGGGCGACGACATGATCGTCATCGACGGCGAGCCCTGGCCGCCCCGCCTGCACGGCACGGGCACCGAGGACTACTTCAACACCGCCTGGTGCCCGACGCAGGTCTACCACGCGCCCTACCACGGCATCACGATGCCGGGCGGGCCGAACTGGAGCGGCCAGGTGTCCTACTACCGATTCCACGTCGAGGACCCCGTGGTCTTCGACCGGTCGATCAAGGTGACGCTGGAGCACGGGCACGCCAACAAGCGCTCCGACGACTTCTCCTCGGTCGCCTACTGGTACCAGGAGCTGCCGTCCCGGCCGTTCGGGCTGGCCCCGGTGGAGCAACGCCTCCCGCGACCGCTGTGAGCGGCGTCGGCGGGTCGCGGCCCAGGGGCAGACGGCCCAGGGTCAGACGGCGCAGGGTCAGACAGCGCAGCGCAGCGGCCCGCCGTGGTAGGTGACCGCGTCGGCCAGCGCGGCGGGCAGGTCGAGCGGCTCGCCCGCCGCGTCGGCCCGCACCCGGTGCAGGTTGAGCACCAGGCGTTCGGCGTCCGGCCAGTCCGCGAACTCGCCGAGGTCGGCGCGCCGGGCGGCCTCCAGCGGGGTGAGCCCCGCCGTCCGGGCGTGCTCCCCGGTGGCGAGCACGAAGTCGTAGTACCGGCGGTGCGCGTCCAGGACGGCGCGCACCCGCTCGCCCGGCACCACCGGGCCGTGCCCGGGGACCAGCACCCGCGCGCCGAACCCGGCCAGCCAGTCCAGCGAGCGCACCGCGCCCGCCACCGACCCCATGAGCAGCAGCGGCGTGACCTGGTGGAACACCAGGTCGCCGGTGAACAGCACCCCGTCGTCGGGCAGCCAGACCACCACGTCACCGGCCGTGTGCGCGGCGTGCCCGGGGTGGCGCAGCTCCACCCGCCGCGCGCCGACGTGCAGGTCGAGCCGGTCGTGCAGCACCACCTCGGGCGCCCGGTGCGCGGTGATGCCCCACTCCGGCACCGGGTCCCACACCGGCGGCGGGTCGGCCAGCAGGGTGTCGGCGAGGATGCCCTCCCTGGTGGCCCGGTGCCCGATCAGCGTCGCGTCGGCGGGCAGCAGGGCGTTGCCGTGGGTGTGGTCGCCGTGCAGGTGGGTGTTCACGGCCCAGCGCACGGGCGTGCCGCCGGAGGCGGCGTGGACGGCGTCGAGGAACGCGCGGGTGCGCCGCGCGGTGGCGCAGGTGTCGACGAGCAGCGCGCCGTCCTCGGCGAGCACCGCGCCCGCGTTGTTGATCCACCAGGAGCCGTCGGGCTGCACCCAGGCGTGCACCCCGGGGGCCACCTCGACCAGCGCACCGCCCGTTCGCGTCATGCTCGCGATCATGCCAGGTCCGCGCCCGCTCCGGACCCGGTGTCGGCCGCGCACGTAGGGTGGGGGCGTGGCCGACCCGTCCACCTACCGACCCGCTCCCGGCACGATCCCGGACGCCCCCGGCGTGTACCGGTTCCACGACGAGACCGGCCGCGTGATCTACGTCGGCAAGGCCAAGAGCCTGCGCAGCCGGTTGTCGTCGTACTTCGCCGACCTCGCCGGCCTGCACCCGCGCACCCGGCAGATGGTGACCACGGCGACCGGCGTGCGCTGGACCGTGGTCGGCACCGAGGTCGAGGCGCTGCAACTGGAGTACTCCTGGATCAAGGAGTACGACCCGCGGTTCAACGTGCGCTACCGCGACGACAAGTCCTACCCGGTGCTGGCCGTCTCGCTGCACGAGGAGTACCCGCGGCTGAGCGTCTACCGGGGGCCGCGCAAGAAGGGCGTGCGCTACTTCGGCCCGTACGCGCACGCCTGGGCCATCCGGGAGACCCTCGACCTGCTGCTGCGGGTGTTCCCCGCGCGGACCTGCTCGGCGGGGGTGTTCAAGCGGCACTCCCAGATCGGCCGCCCGTGCCTGCTCGGCTACATCGGCAAGTGCTCCGCGCCGTGCGTCGGCCGGGTCGACGCCGAGGAGCACCGGCGCATCGTCGAGGACTTCTGCGACTTCCTCGCCGGGCGCACCGACACCCTGGTGCGCCGGCTGGACAAGGCGATGCGGGAGGCCTCCGCCGACCTGGAGTTCGAGCGGGCCGCCCGGCTGCGCGACGATCTGGAAGCGCTGCGCCGGGCGATGGAGAAGCAGGCCGTGGTGCTCGGCGACGGCACCGACGCCGACGTCATCGCCTTCGCCGAGGACGAGCTGGCCGCCGCCGTGCAGGTGTTCCACGTCCGGGGCGGCCGGGTCCGGGGCCAGCGCGGCTGGGTGATCGACAAGGTCGCCGACAGCGACACCGCGGCGCTGACCGCCCAGTTCCTCACCCAGTTCTACGGCGAGCAGGCGGCGCTGGCCGACCAGGCCGACGCCGGGGGGAGCCCGGTGCCGCGCGAGGTGCTGGTGCCGTGCCTGCCCGACGGCGCCGAGGCCATCGACCAGTGGCTCGGCGACCTGCGCGGCAGCCGGGTCCACCTGCGGGTGCCGCAGCGCGGCGACAAGCGGTCGCTGATGGAAACCGTGGAGCGCAACGCCAAGGAGGCGTTCCAGCAGTACAAACTGCGCCGCGCCGGTGACCTCACGGCCCGCTCGGCGGCGCTGCAGGAGTTGCAGGAGGCGCTGGGGTTGGAGACCGCGCCGCTGCGCATCGAGTGCGTCGACGTCAGCCACGTGCAGGGCAGCGACGTGGTCGCCTCGCTCGTGGTGTTCGAGGATGGCGTGCCGCGCAAGTCCGAGTACCGCCGCTTCGAGGTCCGCGAAGGCGCCGCGGGCGGTGACGTCGGGTCGATCGACGAGGTGGTGCGCCGCCGCTTCGCCCGCTATCTGGCCGAAGCCGGCGATAGATCCGGGGACGGGGCCGGGACCGGCGACGAGGCCGGACAGCCGGGCATCGACCCGGAGACCGGGCGCCCGCGCAAGTTCGCCTACCCGCCGAACCTGCTGGTCATCGACGGTGGTGCGCCGCAGGCCAACGCGGCGGCCGACGCCCTCGGCGCGCTCGGCATCACCGGGGTCGCGGTGATCGGGCTGGCCAAGCGGCTGGAGGAGGTGTGGCTGCCCGCCGACCCGGATCCGGTCGTGCTGCCCCGCACCAGCGAAGCCCTGTACCTGCTCCAGCGGGTCCGCGACGAGGCGCACCGGTTCGCGATCAGCTACCACCGCTCGAAGCGCTCCAAGCGCATGACGAGCTCCACGTTGGATTCCATCCCGGGCCTCGGCGAGACCCGCCGGGCGGCGCTGCTGAAGCACTTCGGTTCGGTGCGCAAGCTCAAGCAGGCCGGGGTGGACGAGATCGCCGAGGTGCCCGGGATCGGCAGGCGCACCGCCGAAACCGTGCACTCGGCGCTGGCCGCCCGAGGGGGAGGCGCAGAGCAGCCGGGCGCGGCCCGGCGACGGAGCACTGAAGGGGAAGGCAGTGACTGAGGAACACTCGGGCATCGAGGTCGCGGTGGTCAGCGGCCTGTCCGGTGCCGGGCGATCGACGGCGGCCAAGTGCCTGGAGGACCTGGGCTGGTTCGTGGTGGACAACCTCCCGCCGGAGCTGATCGCGACCATGGTCGAATTGGGGGCCCGGTCCAGCGGCGCGATCACCCGCGTCGCGGTGGTGATGGACGTGCGCAGCCGCGCGTTCACCGAGGACCTGGGATCGGTGATCAAGGACCTGGACGCCCGCGGCTACAAGCCGAAGGTGCTGTTCCTGGAGGCGACCGACGACGTGCTGATCCGGCGCTTCGAGCAGGTCCGCCGGGGGCACCCGCTGCAAGGCGAGGGCAGGCTGGCCGACGGCATCGGCACCGAGCGCGCGCTGCTGTCCAAGCTGCGCTCGGAGGCCGACCTGGTGCTGGACACCACGAACCTGTCGGTGCACCAGCTCCGGTCCAAGATCGAGGACGCGTTCGGCACCGAGGCGGGCACCCGCACCCGGGTCACCGTGCTGTCCTTCGGCTACAAGTACGGCTTGCCGATGGACGCCGACCTGGTGATGGACTGCCGCTTCCTGCCCAACCCGTTCTGGATCCCGGAGCTGCGCGAGTACAACGGGCTCGACGACGAGGTCCGCAACTACGTGCTCGGGCAGGAGGGCGCCGAGGAGTTCATGCAGAGCTACCAGCAGTTGCTGCGGCTGGTCGGGGCCGGGTACCACCGGGAGGGCAAGCGCTACCTGACGCTCGCGCTGGGCTGCACCGGCGGCAAGCACCGCAGCGTGGCGCTGACCGAGGAGCTGGCCCGCAGGCTGGCCGACGACGACGGGATGATGGTCAAGACGGTGCACCGGGATCTGGGGCGCGAGTGAGCGACGAGGGTGGTCCGCTGCGCGCGGTGGCGCTCGGCGGCGGGCACGGCCTGCAGGCGACGCTGGCGGCGCTGCGGCGGATCACCCCGGCGGTGACCGCGGTGGTGACCGTCGCCGACGACGGCGGGTCCTCCGGTCGGCTGCGCCGGGAGCTGGGCATGCTGCCGCCGGGCGACCTGCGGCAGGCGCTGGCCGCGCTGGCCGCCGAGGACGACGGCGGGCAGCTCTGGGCGCAGGTGTTCCAGCACCGCTTCGCGGGCAACGGGGCGCTGGCCGGGCACGCGGTGGGCAACCTGGTGCTGGCGGGGCTGCTGGACGTGCTGGGCGATCCGGTCGCGGTGCTCGACCACGCCTGCGCCCTGCTGGGCGTGCGCGGCCGGGTGCTGCCGATGTCGACCAGCCCGCTGGAGATGGAGGCCGACGTCTTGGGGCTGGATTCGGACCCCGACGCGGTTCGCACGATCCGGGGACAAGTCGCCATCGCCAGTACACCTGGTCGGGTGAAAGAAGTGCGATTGTCCGCCGTCGGCACCGAAATCCCGAAGGCGTGCCCGGAAGCGGTGCAGGCCGTCCTGGACGCCGATCTCGTGCTGCTCGGACCAGGGTCGTGGTTCACCAGCGTGCTGCCTCACCTGCTGGTCCCGGAACTGCACGAAGCCCTGGTGCGCACCGCCGCGCGCCGCGTCGTGGTGCTCAACCTTGTCCCACAACCGGGGGAGACAGCGGGTTTCTCACCCGAACAGCATCTCGACGTACTCTCCCAGCACGCACCCCGGCTGCGCTTCGACGCCGTGCTGGCCGACGCCGATTCCGTTCCGACGCCGGACCGGCTCCGCGCCGCCGCGCAGGGCCTGGGTGCCCGGACCGTGCTGGAGCAGGTCGCCATGCCCACCCTGCCGGGCAGGCACGACCCGCAGGCGTTGGCGGCCAGTCTGCGGGCCGCGTTGGAGAGGAGGTCGGACCGGTGGCGATGACCGCGGCGGTCAAGGACGAGTTGAGCCGGTTGCCGGTGACCAAGACGTGCTGCCGTCGGGCGGAGGTGTCGTCGCTGCTGCGCTTCGCGGGCGGGCTGCACATCGTGGCCGGCCGCGTCGTCGTGGAAGCGGAGCTGGACGGCGGTTCCTCGGCCCGACGGCTGCGCAAGGAGGTGCACGAGCTGTTCGGGCACTCCTCGGACGTGCATGTGATCACCTCCGGCGGGCTGCGCAAGGGCACCCGCTACGTGGTCCGGGTGGTCAAGGACGGGGAGAGCCTGGCCCGCCAGACCGGGCTGCTCGACCCGCGGGGACGCCCGGTGCGCGGACTGCCCGCCCACGTCGTCTCCGGCGGGGCCTGCGACTCGGAAGCCGCCTGGCGCGGCGCTTTCCTGGCGCACGGCTCGCTCACCGAACCCGGGCGCTCCTCCTCGATGGAGGTCACCTGCCCCGGCCCGGAGGCCGCGCTGGCGCTGGTCGGTGCCGCCCGCCGGATCGGGGTGCAGGCCAAGTCCCGGGAGGTGCGCGGGGCCGACCGCGTGGTGGTCCGCGACGGCGACGCCATCGGCGCGCTGCTCACCCGGCTCGGGGCGCACTCCAGCGTGCTGGCCTGGGAGGAGCGCCGGATGCGCCGCGAGGTGCGGGCCACGGCCAACCGGCTCGCCAACTTCGACGACGCGAACCTGCGCCGCTCCGCCCGCGCCGCCGTCGCCTCCGCCGCCCGGGTGGAGCGGGCCCTGGAACTGCTCGGCCCGACCGCACCGGACCACCTGTCGGTGGCGGGCAAGCTCCGGTTGTCGCACCGGCAGGCGTCGCTGGAGGAGCTCGGCCAGCTCGCCGACCCGCCGATGACCAAGGACGCGGTCGCCGGGCGCATCCGCAGGCTGCTGGCGATGGCCGACAAGCGGGCCCGCGAGCTCGGGCTGCCCGACACCGAATCCGCCGTGACGCAGGAAATGCTCGAAGCCGAGGCCTGACCGGTGCAGAGATGCCGATCACGGGTGCGAGGGCGCCGAACGCGCACGTCCGCCGCCGGGTGCGGCCGGTCGGCGGCACCGCCCCCGCCATCCGGGTGTCCCCCGGCGACCTGCGACGAGCGCCCCGCGTGCGGACCGGCGATCGACCGATAGGGTTGGGCCGAGACCATCAAGCCCACCCGCCGCATCGGCGGCCGGGTCAGTCACGAGGAGAGATCGGCGTGACCGTTCGCGTAGGCATCAACGGCTTCGGTCGTATCGGGCGGAACTTCTGGCGGGCGGCCACCGCCAGCGAGCACGACATCGAGATCGTGGCCGCCAACGACCTGGGCGATGTCGCGACCATGGCCCACCTGCTGAAGTACGACAGCGTCCTGGGCCCGATCGCGCAGGACGTCAAGGTCACCGGTGAGGGCATCGAGGTGGGCGGCAAGCTCATCAAGATCCTCGCCGAGCGCGACCCGGGCAAGCTGCCCTGGGGCGACCTGGGCGTGGACGTCGTGGTCGAATCCACCGGCTTCTTCACCAAGGCCGAGGACGCGCGCAAGCACGTCGACGAGGGCGGGGCCAAGAAGGTCATCATCTCCGCGCCCGCCAAGGGCGAGGACCTGACCGTGGTGCTCGGCGTCAACGACGACAAGTACGACGGCACGCAGACCATCCTCTCCAACGCCTCCTGCACCACCAACTGCCTGGCGCCGATGGTGAAGGTGCTCAACGACTCCTTCGGGATCGAGCAGGGCCTGATGACCACCGTGCACGCCTACACCGCCGACCAGAACCTCCAGGACGGCCCGCACAAGGACTTGCGCCGCGCCCGCGCCGCCGCGGTCAACGTGGTGCCCACCAGCACCGGTGCGGCCAAGGCCATCGGCCTGGTGCTGCCGGAGCTCAACGGCAAGCTCGACGGCTACGCGATGCGCGTCCCGGTGCCGACCGGCTCGGTCACCGACCTCACCGCCACCGTCCGGGAGAGCACCTCGGTCGAGGCCGTCAACGAGGCGTTCAAGGCCGCCGCCTCCGAGGGCAAGCTGAAGGGCGTCCTCAAGTACAACGAGGACCCGATCGTCTCCAGCGACATCGTGACCGACCCGTACTCGACGATCTACGACGCGCCGCTGACCAAGGTCATCGGCAACCAGGTCAAGATCGTCGGCTGGTACGACAACGAGTGGGGCTACTCCAACCGGCTCGCCGATCTCGCAGCCCTCGTCGGCAAGAAGCTCTCCTGAGGTGAGCTGTGGTTCCGCTGCTCGTCGGCGCGGGTGGCGGAACCTCAGAAGTCTTCTCGCTGCGGGACCGCCGACATCATGAACGCCCGGTTCACCACGTCGGCGCCGTCCTCGCGGGAAGACCGCTGAGAACCCGCGGCGGTGCCGGTTGCGCGCGCGGTGCGGAAGCGGCTTCGCCGCTTGCCTGACGCGGTTCGGCATGTCGTGCCGACACCGCCGGGTGGTGGTTTTTGGGGGACCCGTCCGGGGTGGTCCGGGCGGGTCCTCCCCTACTTGAGGAGCAGAGCGTGAAGGATCTCGACGATCTGCTGTCCGAGGGGGTGCGGGGGCGGCGCGTGCTGGTGCGCGCCGACCTGAACGTGCCGCTGGACGGCGACCGGATCACCGACGACGGGCGGGTGCGGGCCTCGCTGCCGACCCTGTCGAAGCTGGCCGAGGCGGGGGCGCAGGTCGTGGTGACCGCGCACCTGGGGCGGCCGAAGGGCGAGCCGGACTCGAAGTACTCGCTGGCGCCGGTCGCGCGGCGGCTCGGGGAGCTGCTCGGCGCGGAGGTCGCGCTGGCCGGTGACGTGGTCGGCGAGTCGGCCCGGTCGGTGGTCGACGGCCTGACCGACGGGTCGGTGGCGGTGCTGGAGAACGTCCGCTTCGACCCGCGCGAGACCAGCAAGGACGACACCGAGCGCGGGGCGCTCGCCGACGAGCTGGCCGCGCTGGTGGGCTCCGGCGCCGCGTTCGTCTCCGACGGGTTCGGCGTGGTGCACCGCGAGCAGGCGTCGGTCTACGACGTGGCCAAGCGGCTGCCCGCCTTCGCCGGTGGCCTGGTGCTCTCCGAGGTGGAGGTGCTGCGGACCCTGTCCGGCGACCCGCGGCGGCCCTACGTCGTGCTGCTCGGCGGTTCCAAGGTCTCCGACAAGCTCGGCGTGATCACCGCGCTGCTGCCCAAGGTGGACTCGCTGCTGATCGGCGGCGGGATGGCCTTCACCTTCCTGGCCGCGCAGGGCTACGGCACCGGTGCCTCGCTGCTCCAGGAGGACCAGCTCGACAACACCCGGAAGCTGCTGGCCGAGCACGGCGACAAGCTGGTGCTGCCGGAGGACGTCGTGGTGGCCGACCGGTTCGCCGCCGACGCCGCGCACGAGACCGTCGCCGCCGACGCCATCCCGGACGGCTGGATGGGGCTGGACATCGGCCCGCGCAGCGTCGCCCGGTTCGCCGAGGTCCTCGGCTCGGCCGCCACGGTGTTCTGGAACGGGCCGGCGGGCGTCTTCGAGTTCCCGGCGTTCGCCGAGGGCACCCGGGGCGTCGCGCAGGCGATCATCGACTCCTCGGCCTTCAGCGTCGTCGGTGGCGGCGACTCGGCCGCCGCGGTGCGCACCCTGGGCCTGTCCGAGGACGGGTTCTCGCACATCTCGACCGGCGGCGGTGCGTCGCTGGAGTTCCTGGAAGGCAAGGACCTGCCCGGAGTGGCCGTCCTGGAAGGTGAGCGCTGATGGCCAGGCAGCCGCTGATCGCGGGCAACTGGAAGATGAACCTGAACCACCTCGAGGCCATCGCCCTGGTGCAGAAGGTCGCCTTCGCGCTGCCGGAGAAGTACTTCGCCAAGGTGGAGGTGGCCGTGCTGCCGCCGTTCACCGACATCCGCAGCGTCCAGACCCTGATCGACGGGGACAAGCTGCTGCTCAAGCACGGCGCGCAGGACATCTCCGAGCACGACTCCGGCGCCTACACCGGGGACGTGTCCGGGCCGATGCTGGCCAAGCTGGGGTGCGACTACGTGGTCGTCGGCCACTCGGAGCGGCGGGAGCACCACGCCGAGACCGACGAGGTGGTCAACCGCAAGACCCGGCAGGTGCTCAAGCACGGCATGGCGCCGATCGTGTGCGTCGGCGAGTCGCTGGAGATCCGCGAGGCCGGTTCGCACGTGGCGCACTGCACGACGCAGCTCATCGAGGGCCTCAAGGGGCTCAAGGCCGAGCAGGTGCGGCAGGTCGTGGTGGCCTACGAGCCGGTCTGGGCGATCGGCACCGGCAAGGTCGCCACCGCCCAGGACGCCCAGGAGGTCTGCGCGGCGCTGCGCGCGGCCCTGGCGGACAAGTACGGCGCCGAGATCGCCGACGAGGTCCGGGTGCTCTACGGCGGCTCGGTGAAGTCCAGCAACATCGGCGAGCTGATCGGCCAGGCCGACGTCGACGGCGCGCTGGTCGGCGGCGCCAGCCTCAACGGCGACGAGTTCACCAAGCTGAGCGCGATGGCCGCGGGCGGCCCCCTGCCGTGAACCAGGTGAGTGCGGGGCACCTCCATCCGACCATGCCGGATGGAGGTGCCCCGCACTCGGTGCGCAGGCCCGGGGTGCCGGGCGTCCGGTGATGATCCCGGCGGACCCGGCGCGGGCGGGACGTCCGGGTTGTGAGACCGTCGGTGCGGCGTTCGGGTGGACGGTGGTCTACGCCCCGTTGGCGGCCCGGTACTCTAGGTTGCGAACCGCTGTGCGAACGAGGACGTGATGATTCTTTTCCTGCAGATCAGTCTGATCGTGTTGAGCGTGCTGCTGGTCCTGCTGGTGCTGCTGCACCGGGCCAAGGGTGGCGGGCTCTCCTCGTTGTTCGGCGGTGGGATGCAATCCAGCCTGGCCGGTTCGAGCGTGGCGGAGAAGAACCTCGACCGGATGACGTTGTTCGTCCTCGCGTTGTGGGTCATCTGCATCGTCGCGGTCGGCCTGCTGGTCAAGATCGGTTGAGCGGCCGGACGCGGCCGATCGACCCGGCGGCTTGGTGGGTGAGGTTGAATGACTGGTGGTAACGCCATCCGCGGCACTCGCGTGGGGTCGGGACCGGCCACCGGCGAGTCCGAGCGGGGCGAGTCGGCTCCGCGCCAGCGGGTGGACTACTGGTGCGGCAACGGCCATCACGTCCGGCCGTCGTTCGCGGTGGACGCCGAGGTGCCGGAGGAGTGGGACTGCCCGCGGTGCGGGAGCCCCGCCGGGCGCAACGAGGAGGATCCGCCCTCCGCGCGGCGCAACGAGCCGTACAAGAGCCACTTGGCCTACGTCAAGGAGCGGCGCAGCGATGAGGACGGCATGGCCATCCTCGAGGAGGCGCTGACCAGGCTCAGGGAGCGCAAGGGCCGCTGAGCGGCAGGTCCGGGAAGCCGGGTGGACTCGGGTCCGCCCGGCTTCGTCGTGTCCGGAGCGGGTATCCGGGAGGTCCGCGGGCGGTCGCGCCGCCCGCGCGACCGGCCGGGAACCGCTCGGCCACGAGGGGGAGGACCACCATGCGCTTCATGATGTTCGTCAAGGGCGATGCGCCCGACGAGGCGGCCGCGATGCCCGACGCCGGGACGCTCGAAGCGATGACCGACTACAACGAGCAGCTCGTGGACGCGGGCGTGCTGATCGCCGCCGAGGGCCTGCGGCCCAGCTCCCGGGGCTGGCGCACCGAGCTCGGGCCGGACGGCGCGCGCACCGTCGTCGACGGCCCGTTCGCCGCGTCCGAGGAGCTGGTCGCCGGTTTCTGGCTGCTCCAGGTGGAGTCCCGGGAGGAGATGCGGGACTGGTCCACCCGGTGCCCGGCGCCGGTGGAGGTCCGCGAGGTCTTCGAGATCGACGACTTCGCCGCGTACGCGCCGGAGCAGGCCGAGCGGGAACGGCGGCTCGCCGAGCGGATGCGCCGCGGCTGATCGGGACGTCCCGCGGTCGGGTTACGCTCGCGGCCCAGCCGGCTGCAGAAGGAGTGCGCGAATGGACATCTCGACCGCCGACCTCGCCGACCGGGAGGGTCTCGCCGTGCGGAGCTGCGACCTGCAGTTCCGCGACCTGGGCGGGCGGACCGCGTTCGCCGGGCGGATCCGCACCGTGCGGTGCTTCCAGGACAACGCGCTGCTCAAGTCCGTCCTGGGCGAGGAGGGGGACGGTCGGGTGCTGGTCGTCGACGGTGGCGGTTCGCTGCACACCGCGCTGATCGGCGACCTGATCGCCGAGATCGGCCGGTCGCACGGGTGGAGCGGTGTGGTGATCCACGGCGCGGTCCGCGACGCGGCCGTGCTGGGCGGGATGGACTTCGGCGTCAAGGCGCTCGGCACCAACCCGCGCAAGAGCACCAAGACCGGGGACGGTGCGGTGGACGAGGTCGTCGAGTTCGGCGGCGTCCGGTTCGTGCCGGGCGAGACCGTGGTCTGCGACCAGGACGGCATCGTGGTGGTCGCCGAAGCCTGACGCCTCCGGGCGTGTCGTGCTGAGTGGGGGCACCTTCATCCGGCTAGGTCGGAGGAAGGTGCCCCTCGCTCAGTTCCCCGGACGCGCCCGGGTGTCGTGCGCGGCGGTTCCGCCCGAGGGCTCCCGGCGGCGGGGCGGGTGGGATTGACATCGGTGGGGCCATGGTGCGTATTCTTGTGTATACAGTCGTGTACTGAATGGGCGGCGGAGGAGGATTCGATGGTCGAGCGGGTCGACGTGGTGGTCGTCGGCGGGGGCAACGCGGGGTTCTGCGCCGCGCACGCCGCGGCCGAGCAGGGCGCCCGGGTGCTGGTCCTGGAGAAGGCGCCGGCGGCCGAGGCGGGTGGCAACTCCTACTACACGGCGGGTGCGTTCCGGTTCGCCCTCGACGGCCTCGACGACATCGCCGACCTGCTCGACGACGAGACGACCCGGCAGCGGCTGGCCGACACCGAGCTGCCGCCGTACCCGCGCGAGGCCTTCGCCGCGGACATGCACCGGGTCACCGAAGGGCGCTGCGACCCGGTGCTCACCGACGTGCTGGTCGCGCGCTCGGCCTCGGCGGTGCGGTGGCTGGCCGACAAGGGCATCCGCTGGCGGCTGATGTACGAGCGGCAGGCCTACGTCTCCGGTGACGCCTGGGTGTTCTTCGGCGGGCTCTACGTCGGGACGGTGGACGGGGGCAAGGGCCTCATCGCGCAGCACACCGCCGCGGCCGAGCGCGCCGGGATCGAGGTCCGCTGCGGCGCCGAGGTGGTGGCGCTGCACCTCAACGCCGAGGGGAACGCGGAGGAGCGCGGGGTGAGCTACCGGGACGCCGCCGGGGCCGAGCACCGCGTGTCGGCCGGTGCGGTGGTGCTCGCCGCCGGGGGCTTCGAAGCCGATCCGGCGCGCCGGGCCGAGCACCTCGGGGCGGGCTGGGAGCACGCGTACGTGCGCGGGACCGGCACCAACACCGGTGAGGTGCTCGACCTCGCGCTGGCCGCCGGGGCGGCGCCGCACGGCGACTGGGGCTCCTGCCACAGCACCGCGTGGGACGCCGGGGCCGACCCGGTGCGCGGCGACCGGGAGCTGACCAACCAGCTCACCCGGCAGAGCTACCCGATCGGGATCGTGGTGAACCGGGACGGGCAGCGGTTCCTCGACGAGGGCGCGGACTTCCGCAACTACACCTACGCCAAGTACGGCCGGGAGATCCTGCGCCAGCCGGGGGGCCGGGGCTTCCAGCTCTTCGACGCGCGGACCAGGCCGCTGCTGCGCACCGAGGAGTACGACTCGCGCCCGATCAGCGAGACCACCGCCGACACCCTCGACGAGCTCGCCGCGCGGGCCGGGATCGACGCGGACGGGTTGCGGCGCACCGTCGCGGAGTTCAACGCCGCCATCGTGGACGTCCCGTTCGACCCGGCGGTGAAGGACGGCCGCGCGGCCCGGGTGGATCCGCCGAAGTCGAACTGGGCGCAGCCGCTGGACACCCCGCCGTACTACGCCTACGCCGTCGGCTGCGGCATCACCTTCACCTTCGGCGGTCTGCACGTCGATCCCGCCGCGCGGGTGCTCGACACCGCCGGGGCGCCGATCGACGGGCTCTACGCCGCGGGCGAGCTGGTGGGCGGGCTGTTCTCCGGCAACTACCCGGGCGGCAGCGGTCTCACCTCGGGCGCGGTCTTCGGCCGCCTCGCCGGTCGGCACGCGGCGGGCGCGTCGCCCGAGGACTGAGTGCATACCGGCGTATCCTGGTGCGGACCGGTGCGCGTCGCCGTCCGGTCCGCAACCGCGAGCGAGGAGGCCCGTCCTGTCCGAGGTGTACGACCGGCTGCGCGCCGACATCGTGGCCGGCGCGTTCGACGCCGGAGCCGCGCTCGTCGAACTCTCCCTGGCCGAGCGCTACGGCACCAGCCGCACGCCGGTGCGCGAGGCGCTGCGCAGGCTCGAGCAGGACGGGTTGGTCGAGCGCGGGGACCGGGGGATGCGGGTCCGCACCCGCAGCCCGGAGGAGATCCTGGAGATCTACGAGGTGCGGATCTCGCTGGAGGCGACCGCCGCCGCGGCGGCGGCCCAGCGGCACGGCGAGCTGGACCTGATCCGGATCCGCCGCGCGCAGGCCGCGATGGAGGCCACCGACACCGGTGACCCGGGGGCGATGGCCGACGCCAACCGCGCGGTGCACGAGCAGATCTGGGCGGCCGGGCGCAACGGGACGATCGTGGACCTGCTGACCCGGCTCAACAACCACCTCACCCGCTACCCGGCGACCACCCTGGCGCAACCGGGGCGCTGGACCGAGGCGATCGCCGAGCACCAGGGGATCATCGAGGCCATCGAGGCCCGCGACGCCGAGCGGGCCCACGACCTCGCCCGCGACCACATGACCCGCGCCCGGGACCTGAGGCTGCGGATCTACCAGGACGGGGACGACTGAGGACCGCTTCCGGAATGGTCTGCGCGGCGGTGCGAATGTCCTCGCGAGGGGACCGCGGCGAACCGCCGCATCCTGACCGGCCGGTCAGCGCGCGTGCTGGTAGTGCTCCGCGACCACGCGGTCCATCGCTTCGGCGGCGTTGGTGCGCAGCGAGGTGGCGCTGAAGAAGATGTCCCCCGACACCCCCGGGTGGTCCCGGTTCAGCGTCAGGTGCGCGGACAGCTCGCCCGGGTCGGTCCAGCCGGGGGAACTGCCCGCCCGGTGCGCGGCCTGCCCGATGTAGAGCTCGACGTCGGTGCCGTCGACGGTGCGGTGCCACCACGGCACCAGCGCGGCGTAGTCGGCCGCCGGGTGCCCGATGTACCAGTAGAGCTGCGGCGCGATGTAGTCCACCCAGCCCTCCCGGACCCACTTGCGGGAGTCGGCGTAGATCGCCGAGTACGACTCCAGGCCGCTGGTGGCCGAGCCCGCCGGGTCGCTGCTGTCGTTGCGCCAGATGCCGAACGGGCTGATCCCGAAGCGCACCCCGGGCTTGGCGGCGTGCACCTCGCGGTCCAACGTGGACACGAGCTGGTCGACGTTGTGCCTGCGCCAGTCGGCGATGTCGGTGAACCCGCCGCCGTGGCGGGCGAAGGTGTCCCGGTCCGGGATCTCCACCCCGTCGGCCGGGTACGGGTAGAAGTAGTCGTCGAGGTGCACGCCGTCGATGTCGTAGCCGCGCACCGCGTGCATGATCGCCCCGGTGACGAACTCGCGGACCTCGGGCAGGCCCGGGTCGTAGTAGAGCTGGCCGTCGTACTCGAAGGTCCACTCCGGGTGCTGCCGGGCCGGGTGCTCCGGCACCAGCCGGGACGGGTCGGCGTGGGTGCTCACCCGGTACGGGTTGAACCAGGCGTGGAATTCCAGCCCGCGCCGGTGCGCCTCGTCGACCATGAACCGCAGCGGGTCGTAGCCGGGATCGCGGCCCTGCTCACCGGTGAGCCAGTGCGACCACGGTTCGCGCGGGGACGGCCAGAACGCGTCGGCGGTCGGGCGGACCTGCACGAACACCGCGTTGAGCCGATGGTCGACCGCCTGGTCCAGCAGCGCCCGGTACTCGGTCCGCTGCTGCTGCGGGGTCAGGCCCGGGCGGCTCGGCCAGTCGATGTTGTGCACCGCCCCGATCCACATGCCGCGCAGCGCCGTGGTGGGTGACCGCGCCGCCGCTCCGCCGGTGCCGATCAGCCCCAGCAGGACCGCCACCGAAGCCAGGGCCAGGCACAGCACGTCGGCGCGGATCCGGCGGACGCCCTGCTCGCGGTTCATGCGCGCCTCCGACAACGCTGTCGTGGATCATCCCGCGACGGACAGGGTACGCACCCCGACGCCGTTCCCGCTGCCCCTTCGGCCAAGGACCGCTTTCGCCAATGGCCTGCGTGGCGGTGCGGGTGGCGGAACCTCAGCGATCGCGTCCGAGCACGGGCCGCGGTGCAAGCTGACGGCCGCACCGCATGCGGCTCCGCCGCATTCTGAAAGACCCCTGAGCGGGGCCGGTCGCCGACGAGCTGCGCGCCGCTTCCTGGACGCCTGGGCTCGCGCGGGAGGCGGCGGTCCGGCCCGGCGGCCGGACCGCCGGGGATCAGCTCGCCAGGTGCGCCGCGGCGTCCCGGTCGAGCAGCCACCGCGTGCGATCCCGGCCGACCGCGCCCGCCGCCGGGATCTCAGCCGGTTCGGCACCGCCGAGCGCGGCGGTGACCGGGTCGGCCTTGCCCGCGCCGGCGGTCACCAACCAGACCTCCCGGGCGGCCCGGATGGCGGGCAGCGTCAGGGAGACCCGGGTCGGCGGCGGCTTCGGGCAGTCCCGGACGGCGGCGGTGGTCCGGGCGTCCTCCCGCACCTCCGGCGTGCCGGGGAACAGCGAGGCGGTGTGGCCCTCCTCGCCGACGCCGAGCAGCAGCACGTCGAAGACGGGCACCTCGACGTCGGTCGCCGGTCGCGCCGTGGCGGCCAGCACCTCCGCGTAGTGCAGCGCCGCCGCGTCCACGTCGTCGCCGAACTTGCCGTCCGACGCCGCCATCGGGTGCACCCGCTCCGGGTCGACGCCGACGTGGTCCAGCAGCGCCTGCCGGGCCTGCGTCTCGTTGCGCTCCGGATCGCCCGCGGGCAGGAACCGCTCGTCGCCCCAGAAGAACTCGACGTGGTCCCACCGCACCGCGTCGCGCGCGGGGGAGCGGCGGACCTCCTCGAGGATCCTGATGCCGGTGCCGCCGCCGGTGAGCACCACCGAGGCGGTGCCGCGCGCGGACTGCGCGTCCACCAGCGCCGTGATCAACCGGGCGGCGGTGGCCGCGGCGAGCACCTCGGCGCTGTCGTGGACGACGACCTCGGCGCTCATCCGGTCCCCTCCTCGGCGGCCTCGGACTCGCGCTCGCCGCGCACCACGTCGGACAGGCCGTGCAGCGTCGCCTCGTAGATCTCGTCCGGGTCGAGCCGGCGCAGCTCCTCCACCAGGCAGTCCCCCAGCTCGCGGCGTTGCAGGCCGACCTGGCGGTCGGGCTGGCCGGGCTGGGTCAGGGTGCCGACCTTGCCGTCCGGGCGGATGATCTCGATGTCCCCGGCAGGCCGTTCCAGCGTCGCCGAGTACATCCCCGGGCCGCCGTGGTGCTCCAGCCGCCGCACCGGGATGTCCAGGTAGGCGGCCAGCCAACCGGCCAGCAGGTCGGTGGACGGCGACGCGGGCGCACCCGCCACCGTCGCCGAGGTCACCGGCTCGTGCGGCGGCAGGTCGAGCGCGGTGGCCAGCAGCGCGCGCCAGGTGGTCAGCCGCGTCCAGGCCAGGTCGGTGTCCCCGTCGGCGTAGGACTCCAGCCGGGCCTGCAGGGCCGCGATCGGGTCCTCCTCGGCGGCCGAGTCGGTGATCCGGCGGTGCGCCAGCGCGCCGATCGGATCCTTCGCCGGGCTCTCCGGGGCGTCCGAGGGCCACCACACCACCACCGGGGCGTCCGGCAGCAGCAGCGGCACCACCGAACCGGCGCCTTCGTCGGCCAGCGCCCCGTAGAGCCGCAGCACCAGCACCTCGGAGGCACCGGCGTCGCCGCCGATGCGGATCTGGGCGTCCAGCCGGGGAGCGGCCTGGCGGGCGCCGCGGGCCACCACGATCACCCGGCAGGGGTGCTCCCGGCTGGCCTCGTTGGCGGCGTCGATCGCCTGCTCCACCTCGGTGCCGTCCCCGGTGACCACCACCAGGGTCAGCACGCGGCCGAGCGCGACCGCGCCACCGGTCTCGCGCAGCTCGACCAGCTTCTTGTTGACCTGCGAGGTCGTCGTCGAGGGCAGGTCGATGATCACGGTCGCCTCCAGACGCGTCCGGTGCGGGCCAGCATCTCGTCCGCCGACGGCGGTCCCCAGGTGCCGGCCTTGTAGGGCTCGGGTTTGCCGTGCTCGGCCCAGTGCTCCAGCACCGGGTCGAGGATGCGCCAGGACTGCTCCACCTCGTCGTTGACCGGGAACAGCGACGGCTCGCCGAGCAGCACGTCCAGGATCAGCCGCTCGTAGGCCTCCGGCGAGGACTCGGTGAAGGCGTGGCCGTAGCCGAAGTCCATCGTCACGTCCCGGACCTCCATCGAGGTGCCGGGCACCTTGGAGCCGAACCGCATCGTCACGCCCTCGTCCGGCTGCACCCGGATGACCAGGGCGTTCTCGCCGAGCTCCTCGGTCATCGTGCTGTCGAAGGGCAGGTGCGGGGCGCGCTTGAACACGACCGCGATCTCGGTGACCCGGCGGCCCAGGCGCTTGCCGGTGCGCAGGTAGAACGGCACCCCGGCCCACCGCCTGCTCTCCACCTCCAGGGTGATCGCGGCGTAGGTCTCGGTGATCGAGTCGGAGGCGAAGCCGCCCTCCTCGTGCAGGCCCGGCACCAGCGAGCCGCCCTGCCAGCCGCCGGTGTACTGGCCGCGCGCGGTGGTCCGGTCGAACGGACCGACCGGCTTGGTCGCCGAGAGCACCTTCAGCTTCTCGGCGCGCAGGTCGTTCGGCGAGAACGAGACCGGCTCCTCCATCGCGGTCAGCGCGAGGAGCTGGAGCAGGTGGTTCTGGATGACGTCGCGGGCCGCCCCGATGCCGTCGTAGTAGCCCGCGCGCCCGCCGAGGCCGATGTCCTCGGCCATGGTGATCTGCACGTGGTCGACGTAGTGGGCGTTCCAGAGCGGTTCGAAGAGCTGGTTGGCGAACCGCAGCGCCAGGATGTTCTGCACCGTCTCCTTGCCGAGGTAGTGGTCGATGCGGAACACCGAGTCCTCGGGGAAGACCTCGTTGACGATGCGGTTGAGCTCCCGGGCGCTGTCCAGGTCGTGCCCGAAGGGCTTCTCGATGACCACCCGGCGCCAGTCCTCACCGGTCGGGTCGGTCAGCCCGCTGCGGGAGAGCTGGGTGAGCACCGTGGGGAACGCCGACGGCGGCACCGACAGGTAGAACGCGTGGTTGCCGCCGGTCCCCCGGTCGGCGTCGAGCTCCTTGACGGTGTCGGCCAGCCGGTCGAAGGCCGCGTCGTCGTCGAAGGAGCCCGAGACGAACCGGATGCCCTCGGCGAGCCGGTTCCACACCGACTCCCGGAACGGCGTTCGCGCGTGCTCCTTGACCGCCTCGTAGACGACCTCGCCGAAGTCCTGGTCGGCCCAGTCGCGCCGGGCGAACCCGGTCAGCGAGAAGCCCGGCGGCAGCAGGCCGCGGTTGGCCAGGTCGTAGATCGCGGGCATCAGTTTCTTGCGGGACAGGTCCCCGGTCACGCCGAAGATCGTCAGGCCGCAGGGGCCCGCGATCCGCGGCATCCGCTTGTCCCGCGGATCGCGCAGCGGGTTCTGCCAGCGTCGCCCTGCCGAAGTCACTTCGCCTCCTGCCCGAGGTCTTGGATCGCCTTGACCAGTTCGACCAGACCGGCGGCCCGGTCGGTGAGGTGCAGCCGCAGCACCGGGCGGCCGTGGTCGCTGAGCACCTGCCCGTCGCCGAGCGCCTGCGCCCGCTGCAACCCGGCCAGCGAGTACGGCCGGTCCGGCACCTCGACGTCCTGCTCGGAGTCGCCGGTGAGCTGCAGGAACAGGCCGTTCTGGTGGCCGCCCTTGTGGTACTGCCCGGTGGAGTGCAGGAACCGGGGTCCCCAGCCGAACGTGGTCTGCAGCCCGGTGCGGCGGGCCAGCTCGGGTCGCAGCACGGCCGCCGAGGCGTCGTCCAGCCGGTCCAGGTAGGCCTGCACCGCGAGGTACCCGCCTTCCGGCGCGGCGGCCAGGAACACCTTCAGCGCCTCGCGGACGGTGGCCACCCCGACCGACAGCCAGTTCCCGGAGGGGTGCACCTCGATCGAGCCGTCGACCAGCGTCGGGGTCGCGGCCGGGCCGCCCGCCGGGCCGTCCAGCAGCGCCCGGGCCGCCTTCTTGGCGGCCTCCACGTCGGGCTGGTCGAACGGGTTGATGCCGAGCAGCCTGCCCACCACGGCGGTGGCGAACTCCCAGAGCAGGAACTGGCCGCCGAGCGGTCCCGTGGTGCTGATCGCGGCGCCGGACGCGTCCGGGCCGATGGCCACGGCGGTCGCGTCGTCGCCCGCGTCGGCGAACCCGGTGGAGTCCGGGCCCTCCACCACGACCGGGAGCAGTCCCGTGCCGTCCTTGCCGGTGGACTCGGCGATGAGCTGCTCGGCCCAGTCGCCGAAGCCCGGCAGCCCGGAGCCCGCGTCGGCCAGCACGACCTTCTCGGCGCCCCGGCCGTGCGCGGCGCCCAGGGCCGCCGCCAGCCGCAGCGCCGGGTTGTCCGGGCCGTCGACGTGCAGCGCCTGGTGGGCCGCCGCCGCGTCGTCGAGCAGCGCGGCGATGTCGGCCCCGGCGAGCCCGGCGGGGACCAGCCCGAAGGCGGTCAGCGCGGAGTAGCGCCCGCCGACGTTCGGGTCGGCGGTGAAGACCTTGCGGTAACCCGCCTCCGCCGCCGCGGTCTCCATCGGGGAACCCGGATCGGTGACCACGATGATGCGGGTCACAGGATCGATTCCGTCCTCGCGGAACGCGGCCTCGAAGATCCGGCGGTGGCTGTCGGTCTCCACGGTGCTGCCGGACTTGGAGGACACCACGAGGACGGTGCGCTCCAGGTCGCCGGCCAGCGCGTCGGCGACCTGGCCGGGGTCGGTGGTGTCCAGCACGACCAGCGGCACCCCGGCGGCCGCGGTGATCACCTCGGGGGCCAGCGAGGAGCCGCCCATCCCGGCGAGCACGATCCGGTCCAGGCCCTCGGCCTGCAGCTCCGCCCGCAGCGCCTCGATCTCGGCCAGCAGCGGCCGGGAGGTGTCGTGCAGCGTCGTCCACGCCAGCCGGACGGCCGCTTCGCTCTCGGCCGCGGCGCCCCACAGGGTCGGGTCGTGGGCGGCGAGCTTCCCGGCAACCTGGTCGGCGGCCAGCCGGTCTACCAGCGGTCCGGCGTCGGCGGCCAGCGCCTCATCGGTGATGTCGACGGAAGTGTCGGTTGCCATGCAATTCCTTCAGCCTCTGGTGGGTGTCGTCGCCGGACCACCGAGATGTCCGAAGGACCAGGGCCAGCCCCATCGGGCACCGGGACGGCGCGGCGACCTGTCCGTGGGAACCAGTGCCCCCACAGTGTCGCCGACCCGGACCGGCGCGGCAGGCGCGCCGGTCCGGGTCGGGGTGGGCGGCCCGGTCGCCCGGACCGCCCGACCGGCCTTACTTCGCCTGGTCGAGCTGCCCGCGGACGGTGTCCAGCAGCTCTTCCCAGGACTTCTCGAACTTGTCGACGCCCTCGGTCTCCAGCACCGCGTAGACGTCGTCGAGGTCCACGCCGATCTCGGCGAGCTGGTCGAACACCTGCTGGGACTCGGCGGCCGTGCCGCTGACCTGGTCGCCGTTGATGTCGGCGTGGTCGGCGGCGGCCTCCAGGGTGGCCTCCGGCATGGTGTTGACCGTGTTCGGCGCGACGAGCTCGTCGACGTAGCGGGTGTCGGAGAAGGACGGGTCCTTCACCCCGGTCGAGGCCCACAGCGGGCGCTGCTTGCGCGCCCCCGCGGCGGCCAGCGCCTCCCAGCGCGGGCCGGTGAAGACCTCCTCGTAGGCGGCGTAGGCCAGCCGGGCGTTGGCGATGGCCGCCTTGCCCCGCAGGTCCTGGCCGCCGGGGATGGACTCCAGCCGCTTGTCGATCTCGGTGTCCACCCGGGAGACGAAGAAGGACGCGACCGAGGCGATGCCGGACAGGTCGTGACCGTTGGCCTTGGCCTGCTCCAGCCCCGCCAGGTAGGCCTCCATGACCTCCCGGTACCGGCTGACCGCGAAGATCAGCGTGACGTTGACGCTCACGCCCTCGGCCAGCGTGCGGGTGATCGCGGGCAGGCCCTCGGTGGTGGCCGGGATCTTCACCATCAGGTTCGGCCGGTCCACCGCCTTCCACAGGTCCAGGGCCTCGGCGACGGTGCGCTCGGTGTCGTGCGCCAGCCGCGGGTCGACCTCCAGGGAGACCCGGCCGTCCACGCCGTCGGTGGCCTCGTGGACGTTGCGGAAGACGTCCGCCGCATCGCGCACGTCAGCGGTGGTCAGCTCGCGCACCGCCTCGTCGACGGAGGCGTCCCGCGCCGCCAGCTCCCGCACCTTGTCGGCGTAGTCGGCGGCGTTCGAGATGGCCTTGGCGAAGATCGTGGGGTTGCTGGTGCAACCCACGAGGCTCTTCTCGCTGATCAGCTCGGCGAGGTTGCCGGAGTTGATCCGCTGGCGGGACAGGTCGTCCAACCAGATGGAGACCCCGGCGTCGCTGAGCGCCTTGAGCTTCGGGTTGGTGGTCACAGGTATTCCTCCACTCACGCGTTGCCGCGCGCCTTGTCCAGGCTGCGCCGGGCTGCCGCGACCACGGCGTCGGCGGTGAACCCGAACTCGGTGAACAGGGTCTTGTAGTCCGCCGAGGCGCCGAAGTGGTCGATCGAGACGATCTCCCCGGCGTCCTTGGCGAACCGGTACCAGGTCAGCGCCGAACCGGCCTCCACCGCGACCCGCGCCGCGACCGAGGTCGGCAGCACCTGCTCCCGGTAGCTGTCGTCCTGGGCGTCGAACCACTCGACGCACGGCATCGACACCACACGAGTGGCAACGCCCTCGGCCTCCAGGATCTTCCTGGCCTCCACCGCGAGCTGGACCTCGGAACCGGTCGCGATCAGCACCAGCTCCGGGGCACCGTTCCCGGCGTCGGCCAGGACGTAACCGCCCTTGGCCACGCCTTCGGCGGTGACGCCCTCCAGCGTGGGCACGCCCTGGCGGGTCAGCGCCAGGCCGGCCGGACCGCTGGTGTCCTCCAGGATGGCCTTCCAGGCCGCCGCCGTCTCGTTGGCGTCGGCCGGGCGGACCACGGACAGGCCCGGGATGGCGCGCAGCGTGGCGAGGTGTTCGATCGGCTGGTGGGTCGGGCCGTCCTCGCCCAGGCCGATCGAGTCGTGCGTCCAGACGTAGACGACCGGGGCCTGCATCAGGGCCGCCAGCCGCACCGCCGGGCGCATGTAGTCGCTGAACACCAGGAACGTGCCGCCGTAGGGGCGGGTGCCGCCGTGCAGCGCGATGCCGTTGAGGATCGAGCCCATCGCGTGCTCGCGGATGCCGAAGTGCAGCGTCCGGCCGTAGGGCTGGGCCTGCCAGCTCCGGGTGGAGATGTCGGCCGGGCCGAACGAGTCGACGCCCTTCATCGTGGTGTTGTTGCTCTCCGCGAGGTCGGACGAGCCGCCCCACAGCTCCGGCAGCACCTCGGCCAGCGCGCTGAGCACCTCACCGGAGGCCTTGCGGGTCGCGATGCCCTTGCCGTCGGCCTCCCAGCTCGGCAGCTTCTCCTGCCAGCCGGCGGGCAGCTCGCGGGTGCGCAGCCGCTCCAGCAGCGCGGCGCGCTCCGGGTTGGCCGCCGCCCACTGGTCGAACCGGGCGCTCCAGGCGGCGTGCGCGGCCTTGCCCCGCTCGACGACCTGGCGGGCGTGGGCCAGCACCTCGTCGTCGACCTGGAAGGACTGCTCCGGGTCGAAGCCCAGCGCCTTCTTCACCCCGGCGACCTCGTCGCCGCCCAGCGCGGCGCCGTGCGCCTTGCCGGTGTTCATCTTGGTCGGCGCGGGGTAGCCGATGACCGTGCGCAGCACGATCAGCGTCGGGCGCTCGGTCTCGGCCCGGCCGGCCTCGATGGCCGCCAGCAGCCCGGCGACGTCCTCACCGCCGTCGACGGTCACCACGTGCCAGCCGTAGGCCTCGTAGCGCTTGGCGGTGTCCTCGCTGAGCGCGATCCGGGTGTCGTCCTCGATGGAGATCTCGTTGGCGTCGTAGATCACCGTGAGGTTGCCCAGGCGCTGGGTGCCGGCCAGCGACGACGCCTCGGAGGTCACGCCCTCCTCGATGTCGCCGTCGGAGGCGATCACGTAGATGTCGTGGTCGAACAGGCTCTCCCCGGTGGCCGACTCCGGGTCGAACAGCCCCCGCTCGCGGCGTGCGGCCATCGCCATGCCGACCGCGGTGGCCAGGCCCTGCCCGAGCGGGCCGGTGGTGGTCTCGACCCCGGCGGTGTGGCCGTACTCCGGGTGGCCCGGGGTCTGCGAACCCCAGGTCCGCAGGGCCTTGAGGTCGTCCAGCTCCAGCCCGTACCCGGACAGGAAGAGCTGGATGTACAGGGTCAGGCTCGAATGCCCGGCCGACAGCACGAAGCGGTCGCGACCGATCCACTCCGGGTCGGCGGGGTCGTGCCGCATGACGCGCTGGAACAGCGCGTAGGCGGCCGGGGCCAGGCTCATGGCGGTTCCCGGGTGACCGCTCCCGCAACGCTCCACCGCGTCGGCGGCCAGCACGCGAGCGGTGTCCACCGCGCGCTGGTCCAGTTCGGTCCAGTCCTCGGGGAGGCGCTTGGTGGTCAAGCGGGCAAGATCGTCGGTGACGGACACGGACGCAGCTCCAGTTTTTCCCTCGGCGCGGTGAATGCGGTCGCTGGACCGATTCGACCCGCGGTTATCCCTCGTCCGGTGGTCAGCCTAGTCGTGGCCGATCAGCCGCGCTGCGACCCGTCCGGACTGCTGTCCCTCCCGCTGGAAGGCCGGTCGGCAGGCCGGGTGGCGCCTGCCGGGAGCGGCGGACCAGCCGCGGCGGCGCGCGTCGCGCGCACGGCGGCGGGAGCGCGTCCAGCCTACCGGCGGCACCGTCGGTCGCCGGTGCGGCTCGGTGCGTGGCGGTGCGGCGCGCGGGAACACCCGAGCGACGGGCGGTGGGGTAGCGCGCCTACTATTCGAGGCGGTTCGATTCCGCGCGCCGGACCGGTGCGCGTCGAGTCGCTCGTGGACGTCGACTGGATCTAGGAGTGCCATGCCGCCGGTGAGGGCAGCGTCGTGACCGCCGTCGTCGACGCACCCCGGGGACGGCGCGCCCGGCGTCCCGGTGAGCTGCTCAAGGCCTACCTCGGCCTGATCAAGCCCCGGGTCATCGAGCTGCTGCTGGTGACCGCCATCCCGGCGATGCTGCTGGCCGAGCGGGGCATCCCGTCGCCGTGGCTGGTGCTGGCGGTGCTGGTCGGCGGCACCATGGCCGCGGGCAGCGCGAACGCGCTGAACTGCGTCGCCGACGCCGACATCGACCAGGTGATGAAGCGGACCCGGGCGCGCCCGCTGGTCCGGCACACCGTGTCCAACCGGCACGCCCTGGTCTTCGGGCTCGCGCTGGGCGTCGGCTCGTTCGGGTGGCTGTGGGCGACCACGAACCTGCTCGCCGCCGTGCTGGCGGTGGCGACCATCCTGTTCTACGTCCTGATCTACACGCTGGTGCTCAAGCGCCGCACCGTGCAGAACATCGTGTGGGGCGGTGCCGCCGGGTGCATGCCGGTGGTGATCGGCTGGGCCGGGGTGACCGGCACGGTGGAGTGGCCCGCGCTGGTCATGTTCGGGATCGTCTTCTTCTGGACCCCGCCGCACACCTGGTCGCTGGCGATGAAGTACAAGGACGACTACGAGCGCGCCGGGGTCCCGATGCTGCCGGTGGTGGCCCAGCCGATCGTGGTGTCCCGGCAGATCGTGGCCTACACCTGGCTGATGGTGGTGTGGACGCTGCTGCTGGTCCCGGCGACCGGCTGGCTCTACACCGCGTTCGCGGTCGCCGCCGGGGCGTGGTTCCTGGTGCTGGCGCACCGGCTGCACGTCGCCACCAAGCGCGGCGAACCGAGCAAGCCCATGAAGCTGTTCCACATGTCGAACACCTACCTGATGATCGTCTGCGTGGCCCTCGCGGTCGACTCGGCCCTCAGCCTCCCCACCGTCTTCTGAACCGTCTTCTGAGCCAGGTGAGGGGCACCCTTGCCCGAGTAAGGACCGTTTCAGAATGGCCTGCTTGGCGGTGCGGGTAGCGGGTCCTCAGCGGCCTTCTCGCTCCGGGATCCGCTCCTGATGTACCCACTCACCGCATGCGGCTCCGCCGCATCCTGAAAACTCAGCTCCCTTTCGGGTGACGGCGTTCGACTCGGGGTGTCGGCCGCGGGGCGGTGAGCCGGCGGTTCCCGGTGGGTAACCTCCCGCCGAGGGGTGATGACCATGACGCTGACCGCGCGCCAGCGCACCGCGCTGCGCGGCCTGGTCGATCGGGGCGTGCTCACCGAGGCGCAGGCCGAGGCGGTGACCGCCGAGCTCGGCGGTCACCGCCTCGGCGGACGGCGCGGCACCCTCTGGGAGGTCTTCGGCTACCTCGGCGGGGTCCTCGTGCTCGGCGGTGCGGCGCTGCTCCTGGGCACGACCTGGGACGAGCTCTCCCGCACCGGACAGGTGCTGGTGCTGGCGCTGGCCACCGCCGCGCTGGCCGTCGCGGGCGGCTTCATCGGCGGTGCCCCGCGCGCTTGGCGGCTGCTGGACGGGGTCCGGGCCCGGGTGGTGGCGGTGCTGTTCGCGCTGGCGTCGGTGACCGGGGCGTGGGCCGTCGGCACCGGCCTGCCCGATGACGCCCACGACGTGCTCTGGGCGCTGGCCGGACTCGCCCTCGCGCTCGCCGGGTACGCCGCGCTGCCCGCCGCCCCGGGAGTGCTGGCCGCCGGCGGGTTCAGCGCGGCGGTGGTGCACACCGGGGTGGTCGACCTGGGCGACTGGCCGTACAGCGCGGCGATGCTCGCCCTCGGCGCGGTGTGGACCGGCCTGGCGCTGGGCGGGCTGCTGGCCGCGCGCCGGGTCGGGCTGGCCGTCGGCCTGGTGCTCGCGCTGATCGGCGCGCAGTGGCAGGTCTCCGAGCCGCCGTGGGCGTACCTGCTGACCTTCCTGCTCGCGGTGGTGCTGCTGGCGGGCTTCCTGCGCTGGGACGAGCCGCTGCTGCTCGCCGGGGGAGTCGTCGGGATGACCTTGGCGGTGCCGGAGGCGGTCTGGGACTGGACCGGCGGGCGCCTCAGCGCCCCGCTGATCGTGCTCCTCGCCGGGGCGGTGCTGCTGCTGGTCGGCGGGTTCGGGCTGCGCAGGCACCGCCGCACCCCACCCGCGGCGTGACCAGGGCCCACGACGTGATGAGGGCCCGCGGCGTGATCAGGGCAGCAGCAGCACCTTGCCGGTGGTGCGGCGGCCTTCGAGGTCCTCGTGCGCCCGGCGCGCCTCGGCCAGCGGGTAGGTCGCGCCGACCCGGATGTCCAGGGCCCCGGTGCCGATCCACTCGAAGACCTGGCCCGCCCGCCACTCCAGCTCCTCGCGGGTGAGGATGTGGTGGGCCAGGCTCGGCCGGGTCAGGAACACCGAGCCCGCCGAGTTCAACCGCTGCGGGTCCACCGGTGGCACCGGGCCGCTGGCCGCGCCGTAAAGCGCCAGCAGCCCGCGCGGGCGCAGGCTGGCCAGGCTCGCGTCGAAGGTGCTCGCGCCCACGCCGTCGTAGACCACGTCGACCCCGCGCCCGTCGGTCAGGTCCCGGACCTCCTCGGCGACGTCGACCTCGGTGTACCGGACCACCTCGTCGGCCCCGGCCTGCCGGGCCAGCGCCTCCTTCTCGGCGGTCGAGACGGTGCCGATCACGTTGCCGCCGAGGCTCTTGACGAGCTGGGTGAGCAGCAGCCCCATGCCGCCGGCCGCGGCGTGCACCAGCGCGGTCTCCCCGGTGCGCACCGGGTGCGTCGAGGTGACCAGGTAGTGCGCGGTCATGCCCTGCAGCAGCGCGGCCGCCGCGGTCCGGTCGTCCACCGCGTCCGGCACGCGCACCGCGGACTCCTGCGGGACCAGCGCCCGCTCGGCGTAGCTGCCCGGGGTCATCGCCCACGCGACCCGGTCGCCGACGGCGAAGCCGGTCACCTCCGGACCCACCGCCACGACCCGGCCGGCGCCCTCCGACCCGGGCGTGAACGGCAGCGACATGCGGTAGAGACCGCTGCGCTGGTAGGTGTCGATGAAGTTCACCCCGATCGCGGCGACCTCCACCAGGAGCTGCCGGGCCGCCGGTTCGGGCGCCTCGACCTCGGCGAGCTCCATGACCTCGGGTCCACCGCTGGTCGCCACCCGGATCGCGCGCATGTCCACCTCCACGTCGACGGTCGTCCCCCGAACTCAACTGCATCCACCGGTGGTCCGGCAACAGGGAGGCGTAGGACACGCCCGGAGATCGTCCCGGCTGTTCTACGATCCGGGTGTGGCGGAGGACAAGACGGTCGAGAAGCAGCCCGAGCCCACCGCGAAGGCGATCGCGACGGCGCAGGCGTTCGTGCGCGAGCACGGCGAATCCGCGCGCGCGGTGGTCGAGCACCTGGGCAACGCCGGTGCGCGCGTCGTGCTGGTCGGTGCGGACGGCGCGTTCGGCGACGTGCTGGTGCCCGACGTGGCGACCGGTACCGCGCTGGTCGAGGCGGTCGACGGGCTCGACGCCCACGACTGGGACGCGGAGACCACCGCGGCGCTGAAGATCGGTGCGGCGCACCGCAGGAAGATGGCCGGACCGCGCGCCCGATGACGTCCCGCGTCCTGCTGGCGAGCTGCGCCGGGCTGCCCAGCGCCCACCGGGACGACGCGCCGCTGGTCGACGCGCTCGCGGCCCTCGGCATCACCGCCGAGTGGGCGCGGTGGGACGACCCGGACACCGACTTCGGCGCCGCCGACCTGGTCGTGCTGCGCTCCACCTGGGATTACCCGGAGCGCCGCGCCGAGTTCCTGGCCTGGTGCGACGCGGTGCCGGGGCTGCGCAACCCGGCGGCCGCGGTCCGCTGGAACACCAGCAAGCGCTACCTGCCGGAGCTGGCCGCGCGGGGCGTCGACGTGGTCCCGACGCAGGTGCTCGAACCCGGTGACCCCCGGAGTGGCCGGTCGGCGAGTTCGCGCTCAAGCCCGCCGTCGGGGCCAGCTCCCGGGGCGCCGCCCGCTTCGGCCCGGGGCGGCTCGCGGAGGCCGCGGCGCACCTCGCCGAGCTGCGCCGCGACGGCGGCGCGGTCGTGGTGCAGCCGTACCAGGAGGCGGTCGACCGCGAGGGCGAGGTGGCGCTGGTCTTCCTCGGCGGGGTGTACTCGCACGCCTTCGCCAAGGGCCCCGCGCTGGCCGCCGCCGAACCGGCGGAGTTCCGCGGCGGTGCGCGGCACGAGGTCCCGGCGCCGGGACCGTGGCGGGCGCTGGCCGAGTCGGCGCTCGACGCCGCCGCCGGGATGCTCGGCCTGCCGCGCCGGGCGCTGCTCTACGCGCGGGTCGATCTGGTGCGCTCGGCGCGCGGCGCGCCGCTGCTGCTGGAGCTGGAGCTGACCGAGCCGTTCCTGGGCCTGCGGCTCGCCCCCGGTGCCCCCGAGCGCTTCGCCTCGGCGGTGCGCGCCGAACTCGCGGCCGCTGTGGACAGGGACTTCGCGGTGGTTTAGCGTTTCAGCGCGCATTGAAACCGATCAGCGGGGGATGCACGCCGTGACCGAGTACCTGGACCGGACCGATCGCCCGGCGATGTCGGAGTGGATCGAGCAGATGGCGGCGCACTTCGAGGCCAGCGAGGGGATGCCGCTGATCGCCGGGCGGGTGCTGGCGTTCCTGCTGATCTGCGACCCGCCGGAGCGCACCGCCGCCGAGCTGTCCCTGGCGCTGAGCGCGAGCTCCGGTTCGATCAGCACCAACGTGCGGTTGCTGATGCGCCTCGGCATCGTGTCCAAGACGACCCGGCAGGGCCGGGAGGCCGCGCTCTACCGCGTCGAGGAGGACCGCTGGCCGGAGCTGGTGCAGCAGCGGATGCGCCGGGTCACCGGCCTGGAGGAGCTCACCGAGCAGGGGCTGCGCATGTTCAGCGGCCAGGGCGAGCGGGCCCGCAGGCTGCGCACGGTGCACGAGTTCTACCGCTGGCTGGCCGGGGAGATGCCGGAGCTGTGGCGGAGGTGGGAAAGGGAAGGCCGCCCCCGCCTGCGGTTTTGAGGCTCCCTTTGCGGGGCGGTGCGGATGGCGGAACCTCAGCGGCCTTCTCGCTCCGGGCGCCCTTCCTCATGTACCGAACACGTACACGGCGTCAGGGCGTCCTCGCGAGAAGGCCGCTGAGAACCCGCGGCGGTGCCGGTTGCGAGGGTGGGGCAAGGCGGAAGCGGCTTTCCCCGCTTGCCTGACGGTGGTCGCGAGTTTCACCTGGTGCTGCGCCGGAGGCTGCTGTCCTGCGAAGCGGTGGGACCTCAGCGGCCTTCTCGGTGTGCGAGCGGGATCAAGCCGGGACCGGTTCGGCTTCTTGTCGGTCCTCGGTGGGCAGCGGGCCGCGGTAGCGGGACTCGGCCCACAGCAGGGCGGTCGCGATGATCACCAGCGTCGAGCCGAGGACGTGCAGCACCACCAGCGCCTCGGGGACGCTCAGCGCGTACTGCAGGGAACCGATGGCGCCCTGCACGAGCACCACCGCGCAGGCCGCGGCGTAGGCGCGCAGCAGCGCCTTGGTCGGGCGCGCGGTGCGCAGCCACACGCCGAACACCGCGAGCAGCAGCACGTAGGCCATCACCAGCAGGCCGTGCACCTGGGTGAGGGTGAGCACCGGCAATCCCAGCCGGGGCGTCTCGGGGTCGCCCGCGTGCGGACCGGCGGCGGTGACCAGCGTTCCGGCGACGAGCATCGCGGCGGTGACCGCGGTCAGCGCCACCAGCAGCCTGCGCATCGGGCGGGGCACCACGTCCACCGGCGGCCGGTCGCCCTCGGCGGCGGCCTTGTAGAGCATCGCGGCCAGCCAGATCAGCACCGCGGAGGCCATGAAGTGCACCGAGACGCTCCACCAGGCCAGGTCCACCAGCACCGTCATGCCGCCGATGACGGCCTGCACGACGACCCCGAGCGGCATGATCCAGGCCAACCGGATCAGCCGCGGCCGTCGCGGGCGCACCTTCCAGGCCGCGATCAGGCAGGCCAGCGCCACGAAGCCGACCAGGAAGGTCAGCAGGCGGTTGCCGAACTCGATCACCTGGTGCAGCGTCGCCACCTCGTGGTGGTCGACGGGCACCATGCTGCCCGGGAAGCACTGCGGCCAGGTGGGGCAGCCCAGCCCCGAACCGGTCACCCGGACCGTCGCACCGGTCACCGAGATCAGCGACTGGGTGACCACCACCAGCAGCGCGAGCACGCGCACCAGCCGGGGGGTGGATCGGAAGGTCCGGGAGGAAGAGGACGCCTTCGGCACCCCTCGATGGTATGTCGGCCCGGCGCCGGTGCCGCGCGGTGGGTCGGCGGCACCGGCCCCGGCAGCAGCGGGGACCGGGTGCTCAGCCCCGGCCGAACAGCCCCTGCGGGACCGCCCCGGCGGCCAGGAGCTGCTTGGTCAGCCGCACGCCCGTCGCGCACAGCACCTCGGTGCCGTCATCGCCCAGCACCTCCCAGGGGCCCATCGACATCGCGTCGGTGTCGCGCTCCACGGCCTCCCGCAGCGCGGTGCCCTGCTCGGTGACCCCGCCGTCGGGGTCGACCAGGCCGCGCTCCCGCAGCCGCTGCTCGGCCGCGGTCCACTCCTGCTCGGTCCAGCCGCGGGTCTTGCGGGCGGCGGCGGGGGTGAAGCCGCTGCCGGTGGCGCTGTGCAGCACCAGCGCGTCCAGACCGGGCAGCCCGGCGCGCTGGAGGGCGGCCAGGTGGGCGTCGCCCCGGAACTCGCGCAGCAGCGTCACCGCGTGCCAGAGCCGCAGGTGGGCTTCGGCGGGCCGGTCCAGGTCGGCGTGCGCGGCGTAGAGCGGCTTGCCCTCCGGCGAGCACCCGGTCGCGGCCCGCTCGGCCAGGTCCGCGGCGTCGACGACCGCGGTGGACCCGACCTCCTCGCCGAGCATCCGGCGCAGCGCTCCGTCGGCGGCGCGCAGCCGTGCGGCGAGCACGTCCTCGGGCGCGGCGATGCTCCAGGCGCGCGGGATGACCTCGGCGACCGGGCCGGGCGCGAAGTTGTAGAAGGTCGCGGTCACCGCGCCGGGCCCGACCCGCCCCATCGCCGCCGAACGGCCGGCGAGGTACTGCATCAACCCGCGCTCGAGGCCCAGCGCGTCGAACTCGGCGGTGGGTTCGGGGGCGAAGTAGATCATGGCGTGCACGAGTTCGAGGGCGTCCTTGGCCTGGCGCGCGATCGTCGTCATGCCGTCACACTACGGAGTGAAGCAAGCCGTTCGTGAACGGAGTGAGGGGCACCTTCATCCGGCATGGTCGGATGAAGGTGCCCCTCACTCAGCACGTGTACGGGGAGGTCAGGTGAGTCGGGTGGTGCGGAGCGCGATCGCGCCGGCCAGGGCGCCCCAGCCCAGCAGCACCGCGACCGGCAGCGGTCCCGGCAGCGCGCCGTGCACCAGCGCCGCGGCCAGCGACTCGGCCAGCGCGCCGGAGGGCAGGTAGGCGGCGACGGTGCCGATCGGGCCGGGCAGGTCCGCCAAGGGCAGTGCCAGCCCGCCCGCCAGCAGCAGCACGAACCAGATCGCGTTGGCCACCGCGAGCACGATCTCGGCCCGCAGTGCCCCGCCGACCAGCACCCCGGCGGCGCCGAAGGCGAGGGTGCCCAGCACCAGCAGCCCGGCGGCGGGCAGCAGCCCGGTCGGGTCCGGCGACCAGCCCAGCAGCAGCGCGACCACCGACAGCAGCACGGCCTGCAGCGCGACCACCAGCAGCGTGGCCAGCACCCGGCCGCCGATCAGCGTCCACCGCGGCAGCGCCGTGGCCGACAGCCGCTTGAGCACCCCGTAGCGGCGGTCGAAGCCGAGCGCGATCGCCTGGCCGGTGAAGGCGGTGGACATCACCGCCAGCGCGAGGATCCGCGGCAGCACCGAGTCGACCCGCGGTTCCGGCAGCGTGCCGATCTCCAGCGCGCTGAGCCCGATCAGCAGCGCCAGCGGGATGATCAGCGTCAGCAGCGCCTGCTCGCCGTGGCGCAGGACGAGCAGCGCCTCGATCCGGGTCTGGGCCAGCAGCATCCGCCCGGCCCGGCCGCGCCCGGGTGCCGGGCGGAAGGTGCCCGGCGGGAATTCCGCGCCGCGCGGTGCGGCCTCGGTCTCGGCGCTCACGATCGCAGCTCCCGTCCGGTCAGTTCCAGGAACACGTCCTCCAGGCTGCGCTGGCCGACCCGCAGGTCCTCGGCGAACACGCCGTGCTGGGCGCAGAAGGCGGTCACCGTCGACACCACCTGCGGGTCGACGGCGCCGCGCACCAGGTACTCGCCGGGGCGCGGCTCGGTGGCCTCGCAGCGCTCCGGCAGCGCCGCCCGCAGCAGTTCCAGCGGGAGCCCGCGCTGGGAGCGGAACCGCAGCTCCTGGCTGCCTTCGGGGGCGGCGGTGAGCTCGGCGGCGGTCCCGTCGGCCACCGCCCGGCCCCGGTCGACGATGACGACCCGGTCGGCCAGCGCCTCGGCCTCGTCCATCAGGTGCGTGGTGAGCAGCACGCCGACCCCGTCCCGGCGCAGCGCGGTCACCAGCTCCCAGACCAGCCGCCGGGCCTGCGGGTCGAGGCCCGCGGTGGGCTCGTCGAGGAACACCAGCTCGGGGCGGCCGACCAGCGCGCAGGCCAGCGAGAGCCGCTGCTGCTGGCCGCCGGAGAGCCGCTTGTACGGGGTGCGGCGGGACCCGGTGAGCCCGAGCACGTCGAGCAGCCACTCCGGGTCCAGCGGGTGCGCGGCGCAGGTGGCGACCAGGTGCAGCATCTCGTCGGCGCGCACTCCCGGGTAGGCCCCGCCGCCCTGCGGCATCACGCCGATCCGGGGCCGCAGCAGCTCGGACTGGCCGACCGGGTCGAGGCCGAGCACGCGCACCGCACCGGAGTCGGGCTTCTGAAAGCCCTCGCAGATCTCGGTGGTGGTGGTCTTGCCCGCGCCGTTGGGACCCAGCAGCGCCAGCACGCTGCCGCGCTCCATGCGCAGGTCGAGGCCGTCGACGGCGGTCGACGCGCCGAAGCGCTTGGTCAGCCCGCGCAGCTCCACGGCCGGACTGTCGGCGTTGCTCACGACGTCCAAGCCTATGACGTGGCGGAGCGCACCCGGCCCCGGGGAGACCACGGCCACGGCACCTTCCCGCGCACCAGCCAGAGCAGCAGGGCGAAGGCGATCAGCGCGGCGGTCACCGCCAGCGGGATCTGGTACACGCGCAGCACGTAGCCCGCGCCGGTGGGCGGGACCAGCAGCGACACCGCCGAGCAGATCGCCATCGCGGTGATCCGGAACCGGTTGTCGTTGGTCGACAGCGCCAGCGGCACCACCGCCCACAGCAGGTACCAGGGCCACAGCACCGGCACCGCCAGCGCCAGCGCCAGGAACGTGATGCCCATCGCGGCCAGCGGTTCGACCCGGCCCCGGAAGGACAGCCAGAGCATCCGCAGGCACACCACCGCCACGATGGCGTAGCCGATGACCTTGGTGATGGCCAGCATCGCATCGGTGTGGTTGCCCAGGCCGAGGAGCATGCTGATGCCGCCGCCGGTCATCCCGAACGCGGTCAGCGGCGCCATGAACGTCTTGACCCGGTTGGGCACGTCGAATGTCTCGATCCAGCCCAGCCCCCAGCCGCTGGACAGCGTGATCACCGTCATGGTGGCGAGGAACACGGCGACGAGCAGCCCCGCGACCTTGAACAGGTCGGAGAACCGGCCGCCCCGGCGGAGCACGACGTAGATCCCGAAGAAGCCCAGCGCGATGAACCCGGGCGGTTTGATCGCCCCCGCGATGGTCAGCAGCACGCCGGTGACCACGGTGCCGGGCACCGTCTGCCAGCGCAGGCCCAGCTCGATCGCGGCGAGCATGATGCCGACCATCAGGGCCTCGTTGTGCATCCCGCTGACCACGTGGAACAGCACGATGGGGTTGGCGGCGCCGAGCCACAGCGCGGCGACCGGTTCGACCCCGCAGCGCCGGGCCAGCCGGGGGATCGCCCACACGGCGGCGGCCAGGCCGATCAGCATCACCACGCGCCACAGCAGCACGCCGAAGACCACGTTGTCGCCGATGACCGGGGAGAGCGCCTGGCCGAGCAAGAGGAACAGCGGCCCGTACGGCGAGGGGGTGTCCCGCCAGATGTTGGGCACGTTGCTGACGAACGGGTGCTCGGCGCCGAGCGCGTGGATCGAGCCGATCGTGTAGGGGTCGAAGCCCCTGGCCGCGACCTCGCTCTGGGCGAGGTAGCTGTACATGTCGGTGCTGAACAGCGGGGGCGCCAGGGCCAGCGGCAGCGCCCACATCACCACGGTGCGGGCGAGCTGGGTGACCGAGACCATCCGCTCGCGTCCGGGCCAGGACAGCTTGCCCAGCCAGAGCCAGGCGATGACGACCATCATCATGCCGAGCCAGGCGCAGGCCATCGCCACGGTGGGCATGCGCGCGGGCAGGCCGATCAGCCGGGCGCCCGCGATCGGGTTGACCACCGGGTTGGCCCCGGCGCCGATCGCGCCGACCGCCAGCACCAGCGAACCGGTGGTGCCGAACCGGCGCACCACGTCGAGCTGGCGCCGTTCGGGCGCCTCCAGGGGCGCCGGTCCGTCGCTGATCGCTGGGTGTTCGTCGGCCGTCCGGGTGCGCTCCGACCCGTCGGCTGCCTCGCCTGCCGCCACGATGCCGAAGCGTAACCGCGTGAGTCAGGTCACGTCGGCGCCCCGCGCGGTAGGCCATCGCCGACCAAATTAGGTAACATTCCTGTTGTGAAAAACGCCGGAACGCCGAACCCGGGCGTGGTGGCCGAGCCGGGCCCCGCGGCCCAGCGCGGCGCGTCCGCTTCCGGGGACGGTCGCACCCGGCACGCCGTGGCCCGGTTGCTGCTGGAGCGGGGACCGATCGCGGCGGCTTCGGTCGCCGACGCGCTGGGGGTCAGCCCCACCGCGGTGCGCAGGCACCTCGACGCGCTGGTGGCCGAGGGCGAGGCGTACGCCCGGGAGTCCTCCTCCCGGGGGCGCCGGGGTCGGGGCCGGCCCGCCAAGCAGTTCCTGCTCACCGAGGTGGGCCGGGCGCGCTTCGGGCACGGCTACGACGACCTGGCGGTGGCCGCGCTGCGGTTCATCGCCGACCATGCCGGGGAGCAGGCGGTGCGCGAGTTCGCCGAGCAGCGGGTGGCGGCCCTGGTCGCCGACCACCGCGAGGCGCTGGCCACCGTCCGGTCACCGGCCGAACGTGCGGAGGTGCTGGCCGACGCACTGACCCGGGAGGGCTACGCTGCCACGACGCGGAGCGTCGGGAGCGGCGAGCAGCTCTGCCAGCACCACTGCCCGGTGGCGCACGTCGCTGCGGATTTCCCGCAGTTGTGCGAGGCCGAGACGGCGGCGTTCGCCGAGGTCCTCGGCACGCACGTGCAGCGGTTGGCCACGATCGCCAACGGCGACGCGGCCTGCACGACGCACGTACCGGTCGACCGGTCCGCGCGTCGGAGCGGTGACCACCGCTCGACGACCGACAAGACCCCTGCCGATCCGCTCCCGAAGGGCCGGCAGGAGCACGCCCCGATTCCTGATGGAGGGGAGTCCGTATGACTGCCGCTGCGGAGCAGCGCACACCCACCACCTCTGGCCAGCTCAGCCAGGAGGAGACCCTGGCCACGCTGGGGAACTACGAGTACGGCTGGGCCGACCCGGACGTCGCGGGTGCGAGCGCCCGCCGTGGCCTCGACGAGAGCGTCGTGCGCGACATCTCGGCGAAGAAGGACGAGCCGGAGTGGATGCTCGAGGCCCGGCTCAAGGCGCTGAAGCTGTTCGACCGCAAGCCGATGCCGAACTGGGGCGCCGACCTCTCGGGCATCGACTTCGACAACATCAAGTACTTCGTGCGGTCCACCGAGCAGCAGGCCCAGACCTGGGAGGACCTGCCCGAGGACATCAAGAACACCTACGACAAGCTGGGCATCCCGGAGGCGGAGAAGCAGCGCCTGGTCGCCGGGGTCGCCGCCCAGTACGAGTCCGAGGTGGTCTACCACCAGATCCGCGAGGACCTGGAGGCCCAGGGCGTCCTGTTCCTGGACACCGACACGGGCCTGCGCGAGCACCCGGAGCTGTTCAAGGAGTACTTCGGCTCGGTCATCCCGGCCGGTGACAACAAGTTCTCCGCGCTGAACACCTCCGTGTGGTCGGGCGGCTCCTTCATCTACGTGCCGAAGGGCGTGCACGTCGACATCCCGCTGCAGGCCTACTTCCGGATCAACACCGAGAACATGGGCCAGTTCGAGCGGACGCTGATCGTCGTCGACGAGGGCGCCTACGTGCACTACGTCGAGGGCTGCACCGCCCCGATCTACTCCAGCGACTCGCTGCACTCGGCGGTCGTGGAGATCGTGGTCAAGAAGGGCGGCCGCTGCCGGTACACGACCATCCAGAACTGGTCGAACAACGTGTACAACCTGGTGACCAAGCGAGCCAAGGCCGAAGAGGGCGCCACCATGGAGTGGGTCGACGGCAACCTGGGTTCCAAGGTCACCATGAAGTACCCGTCGGTGTTCCTGATGGGCGAGCACGCCAAGGGCGAGGTGCTCTCGGTGGCGTTCGCCGGCGAGGGCCAGCACCAGGACGCCGGCGCCAAGATGGAGCACATGGCGCCGCACACCTCTTCGACGATCGTCTCCAAGTCGATCGCCCGGGGCGGGGGCCGCACCTCCTACCGGGGTCTGGTCAAGGTCGCCAAGCGGGCGCACCACTCGTCGTCGAACGTCAAGTGCGACGCGCTGCTGGTGGACACCGTCAGCCGCTCCGACACCTACCCGTACGTCGACATCCGCAACGACGACGTGAACATGGGCCACGAGGCCACCGTCTCCAAGGTCAGCGACGACCAGCTGTTCTACCTGATGCAGCGCGGTCTGACCGAGGACGAGGCGATGGCGATGATCGTGCGCGGCTTCGTCGAGCCGATCGCGCGGGAGCTGCCCATGGAGTACGCGCTGGAACTGAACCGACTGATCGAGCTGCAGATGGAAGGGGCCGTCGGCTGAGATGACGAGCACCACCAAGACCGACGGCACCCAGCACGGCCTGGGCGAGCACTCCCACGGGGGGGCTGTGATCCCGCAGTCCTCCCGCGGGGAGCGCTTCACGTCCTACGACGTGGAGGCCTTCGAGGTGCCCTCCGGCCGCGAGGAGGACTGGCGGTTCACGCCGACCAAGCGGCTGCGCGGCCTGCACGACGGCACCGCGACCGCGACCGGCAGCATCCGGGTCGAGGTCGAGGGCGCCGAGGTGGAGACGGTCGGGCGCGACGACTCCCGGATCGGGCAGGGCGGGGTGCCCGCCGACCGGGTCGCCGCCCAGGCCTGGAGCTCGTTCACCGAGGCCTCGATCGTCACCATCCCGAAGGGGACCCGGCCCGAGCCGATCACCGTCACGGTGCACGGCCCGGGCGAGGGCGAGGTCGCCTTCGGCCACCTGCAGGTGCGCGCCGAGCAGTTCGCCGAGGCGGTCGTCGTCCTGGACTACCGGGGCAGCGGCGTGCTGGGCGACAACGTCGAGTTCGTCGTGGCCGACTCCGCCCGCCTGTCGGTGGTGTCGGTGCACGACTGGGCCGACGACGCCACCCAGGTCAGCTCCGAGCACGTGGGCCTCGGCCGCGACTCGGTGTTCCGGCACCTGGCCGTCACCCTCGGCGGTGACCTGGTGCGGGTCAACACCACCGTGAACTACGGCGACAAGGGCGGCGACGCCGAGCTGCTCGGGCTGTACTTCGCCGACGCGGGCCAGCACCTGGAGCACCGGATGCTGGTCGACCACTCGGTGTCGCACTGCCGCAGCAACGTGCTCTACAAGGGCGCGCTGCAGGGCGACTCGGCGCACGCGGTGTGGATCGGCGACGTGCTGATCCGGGCCGCCGCGGAGGCCACCGACACCTACGAGCTCAACCGCAACCTGGTGCTGACCGAGGGCGCGCGGGCGGACTCGGTGCCGAACCTGGAGATCGAGACCGGCGAGATCGAGGGCGCGGGCCACGCCAGCGCCACCGGCAGGTTCGACGACGAGCAGCTGTTCTACCTGCGGTCGCGCGGCATCCCGGAGGACCAGGCCCGGCGTCTGGTCGTGCGCGGGTTCTTCGGCGAGATCCTGCAGAAGATCACCGTGCCGGAGGTCCGGGAGCGCCTCGAGGCCGCCATCGAGGAAGAACTCGCGGTGGTCGGGGCCTGAGGGTTCCCGCGGCAACCACAAGCTTTCGCACAGACCAGGAGAGACGAAGAAGAATGGCCACCCTGGAGATCAAGGACCTGCACGGCTCCGTCGTCACCGACGAAGGGGCCAAGCCGATCCTCAACGGCGTGAACCTCACGATCCGCTCCGGCGAGATCCACGCCATCATGGGCCCGAACGGCTCGGGCAAGTCGACGCTGGCCTACGCCATCGCCGGGCACCCGAAGTACCAGATCGACTCCGGTCAGGTGCTGCTGGACGGCGAGGACGTGCTGGAGATGAGCGTCGACGAGCGCGCTCGCGCCGGGCTGTTCCTGGCGATGCAGTACCCCGTCGAGGTGCCGGGCGTGTCGATGTCGAACTTCCTGCGCTCGGCGGCCACCGCGACCCGCGGCGAGTCCCCGCAGATCCGGCACTGGGTCAAGGAGGTCAAGAAGTCGATGACCGACCTCGACATCGACCCGTCGTTCGCCGAGCGCAGCGTCAACGAGGGCTTCTCCGGCGGTGAGAAGAAGCGGCACGAGATCCTGCAGCTCGACCTGCTGGACCCGGGCTTCGCGATCCTCGACGAGACCGACTCCGGTCTGGACGTCGACGCGCTGCGGGTGGTGTCCGAGGGCGTCAACCGCTACACCGGCAAGGGCGACAAGGGCGTGCTGCTGATCACGCACTACACCCGCATCCTGAACCACATCAAGCCCGACCACGTGCACGTGTTCTCCGAGGGCAAGGTCGTGGAGTCCGGTGGCCCGGAGCTGGCCGACGAGCTGGAGGCCAACGGGTACGTGCGCTTCACCGGCAAGAAGGAGGCCGCAGCCCAGTCATGACCGTCCAGCCTCCTCGCACCGCGGGTGCGAGCTCCGCAGCAGGCGCGACCACTCCGCTGGACGTCGCCGCGATCCGGGCGGACTTCCCGATCCTGGATCGCACGATCCGGGAGGGGCGTCCGCTGGTCTACCTGGATTCCGGGGCGACCTCGCAGCGGCCCCGCCAGGTGCTCGACGCGGAGCGCTCCTTCCTGGAGCGCTCCAACGCGGCCGTGCACCGCGGTGCGCACCAGCTCGCCGAGGAGGCCACGGACGCCTACGAAGGGGCCCGGCAGCGGATCGCGGACTTCGTCGGGGCGCCGCCCGAGGACCTGGTGTTCACCAAGAACGCCACCGAGGGCGTCAACCTGGTCGCCTACGCGATGAGCAACGCCGCGACGTCCGGTCCCGAGGCGGAGCGCTTCCGCCTCGGGCCGGGCGACGAGGTCGTGGTGACCGAGATGGAGCACCACGCCAACCTGGTGCCGTGGCAGCAGGTGTGCGAGCGGACCGGCGCCACGCTGCGCTGGTTCGGCGTCACCGACGACGGCCGGCTCGACCTGTCCGACGTGGACGGCGTCATCACCGAGCGGACCAAGGTGGTGGCGTTCACCCACCAGTCCAACGTGCTGGGCACGATCAACCCCACCGAGGCGATCGTGACCCGGGCGCACCAGGTCGGTGCGCTGGTGGTGCTGGACGCCTGCCAGTCGGTGCCGCACGGGCCGATCGACCTGCCCGGGCTCGGCGTGGACTTCGCGGTGTTCTCCGGCCACAAGATGCTCGGCCCGTCCGGGGTCGGGGTGCTCTACGGCCGCGGTGAGCTGCTGGCCGCGATGCCCCCGTTCATCACCGGCGGTTCGATGATCGAGATGGTGCACATGGAGCGGTCCACGTTCGCCGCTCCGCCGCAGCGCTTCGAGGCCGGGGTGCCGATGACGTCGCAGGCCGTGGGCCTGGGCGCGGCCGTCGACTACCTCGCGGCGCTGGGCATGGACCGGGTCGCCGAGCACGAGCGGGCGCTCACCGAGCTGGCGCTGCGCGAGCTCACCGCGATCGAGGGGGTCCGGATCGTCGGGCCGACCGAGGTCGCCGACCGGGGTGGCGCGGTGTCCTTCGTGATCGACGGGGTCCACCCGCACGACGCCGGTCAGGTGCTCGACGACCAGGGCGTCGAGGTGCGCGTCGGGCACCACTGCGCGTGGCCGCTGCACCGGCGGATGGGGGTTCCGGCCACCGTTCGCGCGTCGTTCTACGTCTACAACGAACTCGACGAGGTCAAGGCGTTGGCGGATGCGGTGCGCGCGGCGCAGCGCTTCTTCGGAGTGGCTTGACCGGGGACGGCCGGAGAGGCTAGATGCAGCTCGAACAGATGTACCAGGAGATCATCCTGGACCACTACCGCAACCCGCACCGGCACGGCCTGCGCGACCCGTTCGACGCCGAGTCGTTCCAGGTCAACCCGGTCTGCGGGGACGAGGTCACGTTGCGGGTGCGGTTGACCGGCGACGGCATGGACGCGATCATCGACGATGTCTCCTACCAGGGCCAGGGCTGCTCGATCAGCCAGGCCTCGGTCTCGGTGATGACCGATCTGGTGGTCGGCAAGCCGTTGCGGGAGGCGATGGGCGCCGAGGCCGCGTTCGGCGAGCTGATGCACGGACGTGGCAAGGTCGAACCGGACGAGGACGTGCTGGAGGACGGCATCGCCTTCGCCGGTGTGGCGAAGTACCCGGCGCGGGTGAAGTGCGCGTTGCTGGGCTGGATGGCTTTCAAGGACGCGGTGTCGCGCGTAGTCGCCGTGGAGGCAACATGAGCGATGAGACGAAGGTTCGGACCGAGCAGGACCCGACCGAGCAGGACGCGGCGGAGCGGGGCGCGGCCGGGATGCCCGAGCCGCCGGCGCCCGCCGCCGAGGTGGCCGCTCTGGAGGACGTCGAGGAAGCCATGCGCGACGTCGTCGACCCGGAGCTGGGCATCAACGTGGTCGACCTGGGATTGGTCTACGACATCCGGGTCGAGCAGGACAACTCGGCCACCGTGGACATGACGTTGACCTCGGCGGCCTGCCCGCTGACCGACGTCATCGAGGACCAGGCGCGGGCCGCGCTGACCGGCGGCCCGGGCGGTGGCCTGGTGAACGACTTCCGCATCAACTGGGTGTGGATGCCGCCGTGGGGACCGGAGAAGATCACCGAGGAAGGGCGCGAGCAGCTCCGAGCGCTCGGCTTCACGGTCTGACCCGCGGCGCGAAAGAAGACCTCGGGGGAATCACCGAGGGTCTGAAAACAGTTCGAGGTCTCACACCAGGTGGAGGGCGTCCCGCACGCGGGGCGCCCTCCGCTGTGCCTCCAGCTACCTGAGCGAGGGGCACCTTCATCCGACTGTGCCGGACGAAGGTGCCCCTCATTCAGTTCACCACCGGGTGTCGGCGCGGTGGACGCCCGGCTCGCCCCACCCGCGGGGCTCCTCACCCTTTCGTGACGTGAGTGAGGGGCAACCCTGTACCGCGTGATGTGGGCCAGGGTCCCCCTCACCTCGTTGTCCTCCGGCGGGGGTCATGCCGGGGTGTCGGCGAGCAGGGCGGTGAGCTCGACCCGGGAGCGCAGGCCCAGCTTGGTGAAGATGTTGCGCAGGTGGTGGTCCACCGTGCGGTGGCTGATGTGCAGCCGCTCGCCGATCTCCCGGTTCGTGGCGCCCTCGGCGACCAGCCGGCACACCGCGGCCTGCTGCGGGGTGAGCTCCAGGCGTCGCGGCGCGCGCGGTTCCGGGGTGCTGACCCCCGTGGCGCGCAGCTCGGCGCCCGCCTTGGCGGCCCAGCCGCGGGCGCCGTGCTCCCGGAAGATCGTCCACGCCTCGTCGAGCAGCTCCCGGGCGCGGCGCGGCTCGCGGTTGCGGCGCAACCGGGTCGCGTAGAGCAGTTCGGTCTTGGCCAGCTCGACCGGTGTGCTGCTGGTGCGGTGCAGCTCGATCGCGGCGTGGAACCGCTCGTCGGCGTCCCCGGCCCGCTCGGCCAGCAGGCCGTGGCAGCGGTGCGACAGCGCCAGCCGCGCCGGGCTGGCCGTGGTGCTGGCCCACTCGTCGAAGACCCGCAGCGATCGGCTCGCCCGGTCCCGCTCGCCGCAGTGCACCGCGGCCTCCACGTAGTGCGGTGTCGCCAGCACCCGCACCACCGGGTTCGCGCCGTTGCCCGGGGTCCGCAGCCGCCGCATCGCGTCGGCCGGGCGGCCGGCGGCCAGCTCGGCGCAGCCCATCGCCCACAGGCCGAACGCGCCGGGCCGCCCCAGCCCGCGGCTGGCGACGCCCTCGCCGAAGGCGTCGGCCAACCGGTCCCACGCCTCCGCCCGATCCCCGCGCAGCGCCGCCACCAGCGCGAGCAGCGCGCGGTGGTCGATCGCGCAGTTGCGCTGCCCGGCGGCGCGGGCCAGCCGGAGCCCGTCGAGGGCGCTGGTCTCGGCGTCGTCGTAGCGGTCCAGCAGCAGCGCCGACAACGACAGGTACACCAGCGCCCACGGCAGCCGCGCGATCTGGCCGCGCGCCCGCGCGTCCACCACCGCGCGGTGCGCCAGCTCGTGCGCCCGCAGCGGATCGCCCAGCGCGAAGGCCGCCTGGCTGGCCAGGATCGACCTCACCGGGTCGGCGGCCCGCTCGACCAGCGCCAGCACCCGCCGCAGGGCGGGGACCGCCTGCCGGTGCCTGCCCTGGAACAGCGCCGCCATCCCGCCGAGGTGCTCGAAGACCAGCGCGGTGCCGGGCGGTTCGCCGCCGTCGGCGGCCAGCCGCCGCCGCAGCCGGGCACCGTCCTCGGCGTACTCGGCGTAGCGCGCGTAGTCCCCGGCCACGCAGCTGGCCTCCCCGGCCAGCACCAGCGCGTGCAGGGCGAGCTCCCGGTCGGTGTCCAGCAGCCGGTCCAGCGCGCCGTGCAACTGGTGGTGCGCGGCGGCGGGCATCCCGTCGAGCAGCTCCGCTTCGCCCAGCACCAGGTCCGCCAGGCCCCGGGTGCGCGCCGACCCGATCAGCGGCCGGGCCCGGCGGGCGAGCGAGCGGGCCCGCCCCGCCCGGCCGTCGAGCAGGGCGTCGCGTCCGGCGGTGAGCAGCAGCCCGGCCGCGACGTCGGGATCGGTGCTCAGCGCGGCGGCCCGCCCGGCGGCCTCGGCGGCCACCGCGTGCCGCCCGGTGCGGCGGGCGCGCTCGGCGGTGCGCACCAGCGCCTCGGTGACCCCCTCGGCCGGTCGGTCCCCGGCGCGCACCCGGTGCCACTCGGCGCGCAGGCCCGTCGTGGCGCGGGCGAGCCGCCGGTGGACCTCCGGGTCAGGTGCCGCGGCGCGCAGGCAGGCGCGGGCCAGCGCGTTCGGCGGGTGCGCGCGGTCGCCGGTGACCACGACCAACCCGGCGCGCTCGGCCGCATCGAGCTCGTCGAGCCCGTCGCAGGCCGCCGCGAGCACGTCCAGGTCGACACCGGGCTCGGCGGCGGTGGTCAGCGCCAGCAGCCGCGCCCGGGGACCGGCGTCGGCCAGCGCGCGGCGCAGCGCCCGCCGGTACCGGCTGCGGGCGGGCAGCAGCGGCGGCACCGGGACCAGCCCGGCCGCCTGCCCGGCGGTGAGCGCGGTGGCGGCGTCGACGAGCGCGAGCGGGTTGCCCCCGGCGCGCGCCACCAGCTCCGCCGCCACCACCGGGTCCAGCCGGTGCCCGCAGCGGTCGGCCAGCAGCCGGTGGCACGCCTGCTCGTCCACGGCGCCCAGCGGCAGCCCCGGCACCCCGGCCAGCGGGCCGTCCGCGGTCTCCGGGTCGGCGGCGAACAGCAGCGCGAACGGTCCGCCCGCCGCCCGGCGCGCGGCGAACCCCAGCGCGTCCAGCGATGCGGCGTCCAGCTCGGCGGCGTCGTCCACGCAGCACACCAGCGGTCGGGCGCCGAGCAGCGCCACCAGCCGGTCGCCGCCGAGCGCGGGCGGTCCGGCCAATCCGGCGGCCCGCAGCAGCCGGTCGAGCCCGGCGAACGGGATCTCCCGCTCCGCCCGCACACCGCCGATCCGCACCGCCCGGCACGGCGATTCGGCGCGCACCAGCTCCAGCAGCGCGGACCGGCCGCTGCCCGCCGCACCGGTGATCACCAGCGCACCACCGGCACCGCCGCGCACCCGGTCGAGGACGTCGCGCAGGGCAGCCGTCTCCCGATCCCGACCGTGCAGCACCGCATCGGACATGACGCCAGTGTGTCCCCGGGATGACCGGCGCGGAACAGGCCCAACGCAGCAATCACCGGCGTCCGGCCGCGCGGAACCGGTGATTTCGCCGATGCCCCGGGCACCTCGCCGTCGCGACGCTGACCGCCGTCCCCCTTCCCCCGAATTCACCAGGAGGGCCGATGCGTCGGCTGTTCGGAGTCCTGTTAGCCGCGCTGGCGATGGTCGTGGTCGGGCCACCGCTGGTCGCCGGCGCCGCCGGGAGCCACCCGGTGGTCTTCGTCCACGGCTACACCGGCAGCGCCTCGAACTGGGCGTTCGCCGAAGCCCAGTTCCGCCTCAACGGCTACGGCTCGGCGGATCTGCACCCGTTCGAGTACGACTGGAGCCAGTCCAACGAGACCAGCGCCGCCGAACTGGGCGCGTTCATCGACCAGGTGCGGGCCGAGACCGGTGCCGACCAGGTCGACATCGTGAACCACTCGATGGGCGGGCTGGTCACCCGCTGGTACATGAAGGAGCTCGGCGGCGTCGAGAACGTCGCGCACTGGGCGTCGCTGGCCGGGGCCAACCAGGGCACCACCTTCGCCAGCGCCTGCCTGCAGTACGCCTCGTGCCGCGAGATGATGCCGAACTCGCCGTTCGAGGTGCGGCTCAACTCCGGTGACCAGACGCCGGGCGACGCCGCCTACGCGACCTGGTACTCGCCGTGCGACGGCATCATCGTCCCCTACACCAACACCCGGGTCGAGGGCGCCGACAACAACCTGGTCGCCTGCGAGACGCACATCGCGTTCCTCACCGACGCCACCATCCTCGGCGAGGTGATCGACTTCTTCGAGTCCTGATCAGCCGCGGTGCGACGCGTCGGGCGCCTGCTCCGGGAACTCCCGGTGGGCGCCCGGCGTGCCGCGCAGCACCTCGACGCGGTCGGTGCCCGGCCGCTGCAGCACCCAGCTCGACCCGGCCAGCGACTTGGCGGAGTGCTTCAGCGGCGCGAGGCGGCGGGAGGCCTCCTCGTAGCCGCTGACGGTCGTCGGGGTGCACACCAGCGTGGCCAGCGACAGCGTGACCTCCACCCCGCCCGCGCTGCGCGGCGGGTCGAGCAACGCCTCCGCCAGCTTCACCAGGTCGTCGAGGTCGGCGATGAGCAGGAAGTCGTCGCCGCCGACGTGCCCGACGTGCACCGACCCCAGCGCGGTCGCGGCGTCGGTGAGGCTGCGGCCGATGGCCCGGATGAGGTCGTCGCCCGCCGAGAAGCCGACCGTGTCGTTGACCGCCTTGAACCCGTCGATGTCCAGCCAGCTCACCGCGAACACCTCGCCCGCCTCGATGCGGCGGGCCACGTCGCGGGCGATGGCGTCGCTGCCGGGCAGCCGGGTCAGCGGGTTGAGCGCGGCGGCCTCCTCGACCTTCAGGTCGGCCATGCCCCGGATCAGGTCGCCGGCCCGGACCGCGCCCAGGCAGCCGCCGGATTCGTCGACCACCACCGCGTCGTCGTACATCCGGTACGGGTCGGCGCGGGTGACCAGGCTCAGCGCCTCCATCGCGGTGGTGGCGGTGGTGACCACCCGCGGCTCGTCGGCCAGCCGGGACGCCGGGCGGGTGGCGTGCAGCGCGTGCCCGTACGGGCCGGTGACCGCGAGCAGGAACCGGTTGCGGTCGATGGTGTGGCGGGGCCGGTTCCGGTCGTCGACGAGCACCACACCGCTGATCTCGGGGTGATCGGCGAGCACGCCGCGCACCTCGTCGGCGGTGACGTCGAGGGACAGCACCGTCGCGGGGGACAGGAACTCGGTGACCCGGGGGCCGGTGGCCAGCACGTCCAGACCGGGGCCCTGCGGATCGGTGACCTCGGCGGCGACGCCGGGCACGGTGGCCGCCGTCGGCGGGCGGCGCGCGGCCGGGGCCAGCAGCTTGCCCTGCACCAGCCGGACGCCGTGCCGCCGCAGCGCGCTGAGCTGGCGCTCGCTCTCCACGCCTTCGGCGACGAGCCGCCCACCGGTGGCCTCGCACAGGTGGCGGAGGGAGTCGACCAGCGCCACCCGGGCCTCGTCGTCGGGCAGCCCGGTCACCACGGCCCGGTCCAGCTTGACCATCGCGGGGCCCAGGTCGGCGATCAAGGTCAGCGAGGCGTCGCCTTCGCCGATGCCGTCCAGCGCCAGCCCGAAACCCTGCTCGCGCAGCGACCCGGCTGCCGCGACCAGCGCCTTCTGGTCCAGCCGCCCGAACGGTGGGCCGATCTCCAGGGTGACGTCCCGCGGGCGGCGCCCGACCTCGTGCAGCCGGTCCCGCAGCAGCTCCAGCCGGGCCAGGTCGGTCGCGACGGTCCCGCCGAAGAGGTTGAGGTGCAGCGGCAGCAGATTGCCGTGGTCGGCCGCCGCGCTGACCGCGGCCCGCGCCAGCTCCACGTCCAGATCGGTGAGCCGCCGCTCCCGCGCGGCGGTCCGGAACAGGTCCTGCACGTGCGCACCCGCCGGGCGCGCGAGCGCCTCCACCGCCACGATGGCGCCCGTCCGGATGTTGATCAACGGTTGGAAGGCGAAGCGCACCTCGCCCACCAGCGCGTCCACGGTGTCGAGGTCGTTCGCGCTCACGACCCGTCCCCGATCACGGCCTGGTCACCGACAACTCACGTCCTCCCCGTCAACGGAGGATTGCCTTCCCCGGGCACAACCTAGCGCGGTTGACCAGCGGGGAGCACCCACCCGGGCGGGGGCGTGTGGTCATGAACACAACGCAGCGCCGCCGTCACCGTCGGTGCCGGTCGTCAGCGCCCGCCGAGCGCGTGCTCCGCGGTCGGCAGCGCGGCGCCCAGACCCGCGGCGGCCAGCCGGCGCCGGAGCCGCCACGGCGCCGCGCGGAACAGCGCCGACATGGCCGCCGCGGTGGCCACCGGGTCGCGCTCGCCGGCCAGGAAGGCGGTGCGGTGCTGCTCCGGCAGGCCGAAGAACGCCTCGAAGAACCCGGGCACCTCCTCCGGGGGCAGGCCCAGCAGCGCGTGCAGCGCGCGGCGCCGCAGCGCGTGCGCGGCCAGCGCGGGGGGCGGCCACAGGATCGACCAGGCGGCGCGCGCGGCGGCGGCCGGTCCGGAGGTCAGCCGAGCGCTGATCGCGGCGGCCACCCACGGTGCCTGCCGCAACGACGTGGCGACGCTGAACCCGCTCGCCGGGTGGACCAGCCCGGCCGCCGCGCCGAACGGGATCACCCGGCCCGGCCGGGGCAGCGGGTCGTCCACCGGGAACCGGACCCGCTCCTCGTCGAGCACCGCCGATTCCGGGATACCCGCCTCGGCCAGCCGACCGGTGAGCCGCCGCCGCAGCACCGCCAGCGGCAGGCCGGGGCGCCGGGCCAGCGAGGTCTCCTCCAGCAGCACCCGGCCGCCGCCGAGCCGCACCCCGTACTGGAACGTCGGCCAGCCGCCCCGGGTGGCGGGCGCCGGCCGCCAGTCCATGAACAGCCCCGCGCCGGGGGCGAGCCGCCCGGCCGCGTCGGCCTCGTCGAGCACCGCGCCGACCGCGGTCTGCTGGGCCGGGGTGCGCGCGGGCCGACCGTCGCTGAGCACCCGGGCGGCCCCGGTGGCGTCCACCACCACGGCCGCGGCGAGCCGCTGCCCGCTGCGCAGCACCAGCGTCGATCCGGTCGGGCCGTGCTCGGCGGTGGCGGCGCGCCCGGTCACCTCTCGCACGTCGGGACGCCACAGGTGCTTCCACAGGCCCGTGCAGTCCAGCACCGCGTAGCGCCGGTCCCACCGGTGCTCGGTGGTGCCCACCAGGTGCATCCGTTCCATCACCGCGGCCACCGCCGAATCGGGCAGCGCCGGGAACTCGTCGACCCAGCCCGCGTAGGTGTGCGGCCAGACCCGTCGCGGCGCCGGGTCCACCAGCGCCACCCGCAGCCCGGTATCGCTGCAGGCCGCAGCCACGGCGCGGCCCGCGGGCCCGCCGCCCACCACCACAACGTCCACGAGGAGAGCCTTTCCAACGACACCGCGTCGCGCACCCCGGGACCGAGCGCGCACCCGCATCAGATCACGGTCCGCCGCCGGGGGCGGCTAACGTGGGCCCATGCACGACGAACCGCTCCGGACCAGCCGCCGCAGCGGTCTGCCCGGACTCCGCAAGCTGCCCGGCGACCTCGCCGCGAGCCCGTTCCGGGGCGACCGGGACCGGGTCTCCGGCTCGGCGTTCTTCGCCCGGCTCGGCGGCGTCACGCAGGTCGTCAGCCCCAGCGGTTCCGGTCTGCTGCTGCACAACCGGCTGACCCACAGCCTCAAGGTCGCGCAGGTGAGCCGGGCCATCGCCGAGCGGTTGCTCGGCGACCCGGCGGACGTGGCGCGGGTGGACCGGCTCGGCGGGCTGGACCTGGACGTGGTGGAGGCCGCCGGGCTCGGCCACGACCTCGGGCACCCGCCGTTCGGGCACCTCGGCGAGGCGGTGCTGGACCGGCTGGCCCGGGACCACTTCGCGCTGCCCGACGGTTTCGAGGGCAACGCCCAGACGTTCCGGGTGATCACCCGGCTGGACGTGCGGGGCAACGAGGACGACGGCCTGGACCTCACCGCCGCGGTGCGCGCCGCGCTGCTGAAGTACCCGTGGACCCGGCTGTCCCGGCCCGACCCGCACCCGAGGCACCTGCCCGCGCCGCCGCGCGGGGCGGGTGAGCCGCCGGAGGCGCCCGGCACCGGCTCGGCCAAGTTCTCCTGCTACGTCACCGAGCTGGGCGACCTGACCGGCGCCCGGGCGGCCTTCGACGGCCGGCTCGAACCGTGGCAGCAGACCGTCGAGGCGTCGGTGATGGACACCGCCGACGACATCGCCTACGCCATCCACGACCTGGAGGACTTCCACCGGGTCGGCATCCTGCAGCACACCACCGTCTCGCACGAGCTCACCGAGTGGCTCGGGCGCGCGCTGGAGTTCGCCGGGCGCTCCGAGGCCGAGCTGATCGGGGGGCGCCCGGGGCAGTCGCTGGAGCTGCTGCGCCGCAGGCTCCGCGACAAGGACTCCTGGATCGCCGACGACGACGCCTTCACCGGCGCGGTGAAGAAGGTGGTCACCAACCTGGTCGGCAAGCTGCTGGAGATGCCGTTCGACCGGTCCCGGCAGGCCGAGCAGGCGGTGGCGGCGTTCTCCGGCGAGTGGACCCGGCGGCTGGTGGAGGGCGTCCGGGTGGAGCCGTCGCCGACCACCCGGTCCGGGCACGTCGCGCTGTCCACCGAGCAGTGGCACGAGGTGCAGGTCCTCAAGTTCGTGCACCGGCGCTTCGTCCTGCAACGTCCCGATCTGGCGCTGCACCAGCGCGGCCAGGACCGGTTGCTGACCCAGCTGGTCGAGGCGCTGGACCACTGGCTGATCGACCGCTCGGAATCGTCCCGGCTGCCGCACCGGCTGCGCGACCTGTTCGACCACGCCACCGAGGAGTTCGCCGAGGTCCGGCGCACCGACCCCGAGCTGCTGGTGATGCCGGGGGAGACGTTGCCCACCGGCCGGGCCGGGGCCGAGCACCTGGAGCGGATGGCGCGCGGCCGGGCCGTGATCGACTTCGTCGCCTCGCTCACCGATGACCAGGCCGAAGCGCTGCTCGCGGCCCTGTCCGGTCGGACCACGCAGCTGTGGAACGACACCTTCGTGCTGTGAGCCGGGTGCGGGAGCTGCCCGGGGGCGGGCGCGCGGTGGAGGTGGAGCCGGAGCGGCTGGTGGGCTGGTTCGAGCGGTTCGCGGCCCGCCACGGCGGGGTGGAGCGCACCGCGCTGACCGGCGCGCGGGTCGAGGTGCGGGCCGCCGACGGTGCCGCGGCCGGGGTGGCGGTGCCGTTCGGTCCGCTGCCCACCGCACCCGCCGAGCACGCCGGGCTGGCCGTCGACGCCCTGGTGGACCACCTCCGGGCGCCGCGGCGGATCGGTCTGGTGCTGGTGCGGCGCGGCGCGCACAGCGTGGGGGTGGCCGAGGGCGGCCGGGTGGTGCGCTCGAACACCGACCGCCACCTGGTGCAGGGCCGGAGCAAGGCGGGTGGCTGGTCGCAGCAGCGCTTCGCCCGGCGGCGGGAGGGCCAGGGCAAGCGCGCGGTGCGCGACGCCGCCGACGCGGTGGCCGCGGTGCTGCTGCCGGAGCGGCTGGACGCGGTGGTGCTGGGCGGCGACCGGGCGGCGCTGGAGTCACTGCGCGCCGATCCGCGCCTGGCCGGGCTGCTGGCCCGCGCCGAGCCCCGGGTGCTCGACGTGCCCGAACCCCGCCGCGCGGTGCTCGACGAGGCCGCCCGGCGGGCCCGCGCCGTCGAGGTGGAGGTCCGGGACCCGGGGTGATCCGGCGCTCGCGGAATTCGTTCGACAGCGGTCGTTACACTGGGGACGTGGTCAGCTCGCGTTTCGCGGTGCGCGTCCCGCGCGACCGCCCGTCCCTCTCCTAGCGCCGCCGCCCGCCCGGCCGTGCCGGGCGGTGTCCGCGTGCCCGCTCGACCACCCCGCGATCCCGGAGTTTCCCTTGATCTCTGCCACCGGCCTGGAACTGCGCGCCGGCTCCCGCATCCTGCTGTCCGACGCGACCCTGCGCGTCCAGCCCGGCGATCGGGTCGGCCTGGTCGGCCGCAACGGCGCCGGCAAGACCACCACGCTGCGCGTCCTGGCGGGCGAGGGCGAGCCGTACGCGGGCGAGGTGCTGCGCCGCGGTGAGCTGGGTTACCTGCCGCAGGACCCGCGCGAGGGCGACCTCTCGGTGGCGGCCAAGGACCGGGTGCTCTCCGCCCGCGGGCTGGACGAGCTGCTGCGCGACATGGAGAAGGCGCAGACCGAGATGGCCGAGCTGGCCGACGACCGCGCCCGGGACCGGGCCATCACCCGGTACGGCCGGCTGGAGGAGCGCTTCGCCGCGCGCGGCGGGTACGCCGCCGAGAGCGAGGCGGGCCGGATCTGCGGCAACCTCGGGTTGCCGGAGCGGGTGCTCAACCAGCCGCTGCGCACCCTCTCCGGCGGGCAGCGCCGCCGCGTCGAGCTGGCGCGCATCCTGTTCGCGGCCGCCGAGGCGGGACCGGGCGGCCGGTCGGCGACCACGCTGCTGCTCGACGAGCCCACCAACCACCTCGACGCCGACTCGATCAACTGGCTGCGCGAGTTCCTCAAGGCGCACGACGGCGGCCTCGTGGTCATCAGCCACGACGTCGACCTGCTCGACGCGGTGGTGAACAAGGTCTGGTTCCTGGACGCGGTGCGCGGCGAGGCCGACGTCTACAACATGGACTGGAAGCGCTACCAGGAGGCGCGGGCCGCCGACGAGAAGCGCCGCCGCCGGGAGCGCGCCAACGCCGAGAAGAAGGCCGGGGCGCTGATGGCGCAGGCCGACAAGATGCGCGCCAAGGCGACCAAGGCAGTCGCCGCGCAGAACATGGCCCGCCGCGCCGAGAAGCTGCTGGCCGGAGCCGAGGGCGAGCAGGCCCAGGACAAGGTCGCCAGGATCCGCTTCCCGGAACCGGCGGCCTGCGGGCGCACCCCGCTCACCGCCGAGGGCTTGTCCAAGGCCTACGGCTCGCTGGAGATCTTCAGCGGGGTGGACCTGGCCATCGATCGCGGTTCCAAGGTCGTGGTGCTCGGCCTCAACGGTGCGGGCAAGACCACCCTGCTGCGGTTGCTCGGCGGCCTGGAGACCCCCGACGCGGGTGCCGTGGTGGCCGGGCACGGCCTGCGGCGCGGCTACTTCGCGCAGGAGCACGAGACGCTGGACCACGACGCGACGGTGTGGGAGAACGTCCGCACCGCCGCTCCGGACGCCGCCGAGCAGTCCTTGCGCACGCTGCTCGGCGCGTTTCTGTTCAGCGGCGAACAGCTCCAGCAGCCCGCGGGCACCCTCTCCGGCGGCGAGAAGACCCGGCTGGCCCTGGCCGGTCTGGTCTCCAGCGCGGCCAACGTGCTGCTGCTCGACGAGCCGACCAACAACCTCGACCCGGCCAGCCGGGAGCAGGTGCTCGACGCGCTGCGCAGCTTCACCGGGGCCGTCGTGCTGGTCACCCACGACCCGGGCGCGGTCGAGGCGCTGGAGCCCGAGCGCGTGATCCTGCTGCCCGACGGCACCGAGGACCACTGGTCGGCCGAGTACCTCGAGCTGGTCCAGCTCGCCTAGGCGGGGGCCGCCCCGCGGGCGGTGGAACCCGCAGCGGCCCCTTCGCTCCGGGTGCCCCGTCCGGCGCACGGCGTCGGGGCCGTCCTCATGGGAACGCCCCCGCGGCGGTGCCGGTCGAGCGGCTGGGTCGCCCGCCCGACGGCGGTCGCGCGGCGCGCGGTTCCGATGCCGCTGCGCTCGTTGCCGATCTTCGCCGGCGGCCGGATCACGTCTCCACCCGAACGGGTGCCTGCCGGTTCGCAGCACCCGCTGCGCCGCGTGGAGCAGAGCGTTCCGGTGATCGCCACGCGCCGAACTCGACTATTGGCCGATCTTTTTTCCATGATCGCCTGGCGTTCGCGGCTTTCCTGTTCGATCATTGCGCTGACAGGGGTCGCGAGGCCCGACCTGCTCGGAGGGAAGGCGGGGACACCGTGGCTGAGCTGAAGAAAGGTGCGCGCATTACGGGAAGCGCACGGGACAAGCTTGCCAGTGACCTGAGGAAGAAATACGAGAAGGGGGCGAGCATCCGCGCGCTCGCGGAAGCGACTGGCCGTTCTTACGGCTTCGTGCACCGAGTCTTGAGCGAATCCGGTGTGCAACTGCGCGGGCGCGGGGGCGCTACGCGTTCCAAGAAGAAGTGATTTCACCCATCGGTTGTCGCGGTTGACGTCTCGCCGGACGTGGCGGTTCGCTCGTCCGGGTGCGGCGTCGGTCCCGGTCCCCGTCGCATACGGTGTCTGCGGGACGAACGCGACAACACAACGGAGGCCCGCTTGGCGGAGTCGACAGTGGACGCCGACCTGATGGATCGTGGCGGTGTGGGGCTCACGATCCACGGGCGGCGGGCCACGATCACCCTCAACCGCCCGGACAAGCTCAACGCGCAGACGCCGCACACGTGGCAGGCGTTGCGCGAGATCGGGCAGCGGCTCGATCCGGAGGTCCGGGTGGTCGTGGTGCGCGGCGCCGGGGGGTCGTTCTCGGCCGGGCTGGACCGGCGCCTGTTCGGGGCCGAGGACGTCGAGGGCGCACCGGGCCTGGCCGCGCTCGCCGGGCGCCCGACCGAGCAGGCCGACGCGGAGATCGCCGGTTTCCAGCAGGGCTTCAGCTGGCTGCGCGAACCGGAACGGGTGACGATCGCGGCCGTGCACGGCCACGCCATCGGCGCCGGGTTCCAGCTCGCGCTGGCCTGCGACCTGCGCGTGCTCGCCGACGACGCGCGGCTGCGGATGGCCGAGACGGGACTCGGCCTGGTCCCCGATCTGGGTGGCACGCTGCCGCTGGTCCGCGCGGTCGGGTACGCGCGCGCGGTGGAGATCTGCCTGACCGGGCGGGAAGTCGAGGCGGCCGAGGCCCTGCGGATGGGCCTGGCCAACGCGGTGGTCCCGGCCGCGGAATTCGACGCGGCGGTGGACCGCCTCGCCGACGCGGTGTCCGCACCGCCGGTGGGCGCGGTGCGGGAGACGCTGGCGCTGCTGGTCCAGGCCGACGAGATGGTCGACCCGGAGCAGCAGCTCGCCGAGGAGCGGGCCGCGCAGCTCCGCCGGATCGCCGAACTGGCCGGGTGAGACCGAGCGCGCGCCCGGTGCCCCGGGCGCGGCTCCCGGCAGTCGCTCAGCCCAGCGCGGGGATGCGCGGCTGGTAGCGCTCCAGATGGGCCCGGTTGGCCTCATCGCCGTCCGGCACGTTGGAACTGCGCCACAGCGGCAGGTCCGCCGCCTCCGCCAGCTCGTGCGCGCGCACCAGCAGCTGGTTCCACAGCAGCACGTTGGCCAGCGAGGACAGCGGCGCGGTCACCGGTTCGGCCGGCGGGTGGCTGGCGTCGCCGCCGGGCACCAGCGTGTCCAGCACGACGTCGGCCTGCGCGGCGAGGGTGCTCGCGGCGCGGGGCGGTGCGGCGGCCGCCGCGGTCGGGGAGGTCACCGCGATGACGGTCGATCCGGCCGCGCGGGCGGTGGCGGCCAGTTCGACCGGGTACGGGTTGATCCCGGAGTTGGAGAACACGACCAGGACGTCGGTGCCGCCGCGGAAGTCCGCCTCGGCGAGCACCCGCTCGGCCAGTCCCGGGGTGCGCTCGGCGGCGGTGCTGCTGGTCGCGCCGTGCAACGGGAGCAGATCCGGGTGGTACAGCGGGCGCACCGCGGCGAGCCCGCCCGCGCGGTAGAAGGATTCGAGCACCCCGGCCAGCGAGTGCCCGGCGCCCGCGGTGTGCACCAGCCCGTCGGCGCGCACGCAGTCGAGCACGCGGGTGGCGGCGGTGGTGATCCGCTCGGCGTTGAGCCGGGCGACCTCGCGCAGGTGGCGCAGGGTGTGCTCGGTGTGGTCGAGGGTGGTTCCGGCGTCGGTGCGGTGCGGCATGGCGGCTCTTCCCGGTGGAGGACCTGGACGAAGAGGTCTATACCAATGCGGTCCGATCGGGTCAAGACACGCCGCGCCCGGTGCCACCACTGGTGTGGTGTCCCGGTTAGCCTGGTGATCAACGTCTGATCATCGAACCGCCAGGGGACGCATGACGCAGCGAGGCAACCGCCGGGAACTGCTCGCCGACGCCGCGATCGAGGTGCTCGCCCGCGAGGGCGGCCGCGGCTTGACGCACCGCGCCGTGGACCGCGAGGCCGGGGTCCCGGAGGGCACGGCCAAGAACTACCACCCGACCCGCAGCGCGCTGTTCCGCGCGATCGCCCGGCAGATGTCCGAGCAGCACGTCGCGTCGCTGCGGGAGCTGGCCGAGCACGCGCCCGCGGAGCTCACCCCCGACGACGTCGCGGCGCTGTACGCGGCGATGTTGCGCCGGATGACCACCAGCGCCCGCGCGCACTTCCTGGCGCTGTTCGAGCTGCATCTGGAAGCGGTCCGCGACGCCGAAGTGCGCGCCGCGCTCGGCGAGATCGCCCGGGCCAACGCCGACACCGCCGTGCGGCTGCACGGCGCGGTCGGCCGCCGGATGAGCCGCCGCGGCGCCGGCCTGCTCGACGCGGGCCTGCTCGGTGCGGCGCTGTCGGTGCTGAGCCTGCCGCCGGAGGTCGTCGCCGACAGCGGTTTCGACGACCCCGAGGTGCTGGCCAGGGCGCTGCTGTCGCTCGGATCGGTGGAGGACGACCCGGTCGTCGGCGTGCTGCGGGGGCACGCGAGCTGACCCAGGGTGGCGCTGCGGGTGCGGCTCGTGACGAGCGGTAGCCTTTCGCGAGGCGTTGTCGCGGCCGGTCCCGCGACCGGTCGGGTCGTGTCGGCGCCGGACGAATCGCGAGCGCGGGGCCGCCCGGTGGGGACCGTCGCGCTCCCGACCGGAGTGGATGCAGGGAAGGCATGTCGAATCCGTCACCGCAAGCCGAACCCGGCCCGTTGGAGCAGCCCGCCGTCGTCTTCGCGCGGCTGGCCGACGTCCCGATCGATGCCCTGGACAAGTTGATCGAGGCGACCCAGGCCGCCTACGGCGAGCTGAACCAGGTGCACGGCCACCCGTACTGGGGCGACCTGGTGTTCCACCAGGGTTCGGCGATCAAGGCGCTGCGCGAGGCGCGGGAGTGCCTCGTCGGGTTGCGGTCCGAGGCCGTCGGCGCGCGCAACACCGAGCTCGGCGTCACCGTCACCACGGCGGTCGTGGACGGCGAGCGGTTGTTCGCGCACGCCGAGGAGGACAAGGCGCAGCTCGTCGACCGGGTGCTGCGCCCGCAGCGGCCCGGGGCCTGCCACCTCTACGTCTGGGACCGGCCGCACGAGAACCCCGACGCGCCCGGCCCGTACCGGCAGATCCGGATCGTCACCGACCACGAGGCCGAGGTGGGGGTCCTGAACTTCACCGAGGAGTCCGAGGACGGCGAGCTGGAGTCCTGGCACACGCACAGCCCGGAACCGCTGCCGGAGGCCCCCGCGCTGGCCTTCGACGCAGGCAGCACGCTGAAGTTCCCGCGCGACGCCGTGCTGCCGTTCCGCGAGCTGCGCGCGGCGCTCGACGAGTTCACCCGGTCGGGGGCGCGTCCGGAGGCGGTCCGGTGGCAATCCGCCCGGTGGGGCGACCTGTGAGGTTTTCCCGCCCGTCGCGGGGAAAACCGCGCCGCTGGGATTCGCGAAAAGCGTTCGGCGGATCCGGCGGCGCGCCGAACGTGAATTCTGGGAATGGAATCCGCCGAACGCCGCCGGATCGGGTTCTCGCCGCTGTTGCCGCGGGAATGGGAGCGGGATTCTTCCGCTTCGAGGAATGGTGGTTCCACTCCGCGTCGGCGAATCCCGCGTCCTTTCAGCCGTAGATTCCTTCCACGGCCCGCGCCGCGATGGTCGTCACGATCTTGAAGGCCTTCATCGCTTCGGTCATGTCCGGGGCGTCGAATCCGACCCGGCGGACGTCGACGCGTTCCACGGTGGGAATGATCTCGGTGGCCGCGGCGAGCTGCGCCGCGTCGAACTCGACCTCGATCCAGTGCGCCCGGACCTCCGGTGCCGCGCGACCGGCGCGGGCCATCGAGCGTCGCGCCGCCTGCTCGACGAGCTCGGCGGTGCGGGCGGGCGGCAGGCAGCTCGCCGCGTAACGGCTGACGCTCTCCTTGACCACCGCGACCGCCACGCCCGGTGCGTAGTCCGCGGCGTCCGCGCAGGCGCGGTCGTCGCCGGTGATCAGCAGCACCGGGACGCCGTGCTCGGCGGCCAGCGCCGCGTTCAGCCGTCCCTCGCTCGCGCGCACGCCGTCCAGCCAGACCCCGGTGATGGAGCGCTCCAGGTAGGTGTGCGCGAGCACCCCCTCCTCGCCCGCGCCCGCGTGGTAGCCGAGGAACACCACGCCGTCCACCCCGGAATCCACGCCCTGCATCATCGACAGCGGCTTGTGCCGCCCGGTGAGCAGCCGCGCGCGGGGATCGAGCTCCTCGATCAGCAGGTTGCGCTGCGCCGAGTGCGCCTCGTTGACCAGCACGTCGGTCGCGCCGGCGGCGAACAGCCCGGCGAGGCAGGCGTTGGTGTCGCCGGTGAACAGGCGCCGGAAGCGCTGGTAGGGCTCGGTGCCGGGCACCACGTCGTCGGTCCAGGTGACGCCGGTGGCGCCCTCCATGTCCGCGGAGATCAGGATTCGCACGGCGGCCAATCTAGGCGCCGACGGGGCGGTGGGCACGCGGGTGGGCCCGAACCGCCTGCCACCGGCCGGGTGGCGCGCTGCGCACCGAGGGTGGCCGGTCATTGACGAAACGCAGGCGGAGGTGGTTCTTTCTTCTCACCCATCGCGAAGGAGGCCACCGTGGGCAGACGTCTCGCCGCCACCTGGGTCGCGCTGCTGGTCGCGTTGACGGCGCCGGCACCGGCCTCGGCGCAGCAGGAGCAGGGCGCGACGCTGCGGATCGGCCTGCAGCAGCAGTTCGACACGCTGAACCCGTTCCTGGGCATCACCCTCGCCGCCACGGATGTCTTCCGGAACATCTACCCGACGCTGACCACCTACCGCGCCGAGGACTTCGCGGTGACGCCGGAGCTGGCGCAGCGGTGGGACCACAGCGAGGACCGGCTGACCTGGACCTTCCACCTGCGCGAGGGCGTGCGGTGGTCCGACGGCGAGCCGGTCACCGCGCACGACGCGGCCTACACCTTCAACCGGATGATGACCGATCCGGCGGCGAGCACCGCCAACGGCAACTTCGTGGAGAACTTCGCCGAGGTCACCGCGGTCGACGACCGGACGCTGGTGATCCGCACCGAGACCCCGCAGGCCACCATGCTGGCCATCGACGCGCCGATCGTGCCCGAGCACATCTGGTCCCGGGTGCCCGACGTCGCCGCGTTCCCCAACGACGAGATGCCGATCGTCGGCAGCGGACCGTTCACCGTCACCGAGTACCGGCCCGGCCAGTACCTCACGTTGCGCGCCGACGAGGACTTCTGGCGGGGACCGCCGCAGATCGACGAGCTCCAGTTCGTGCAGTTCAAGAACAGCGACGCGGCCGTGCAGGCGCTGCGCAAGGGCGACGTCGACGTGGTCCGCGGCCTGACCCCGGCGCAGTTCGACGCCCTGGCCGGGGAGCCGAACGTCGAGCAGGTGCGCGGGCAGGGGCGCCGGTTCTACGAGATCATCCTGAACCCCGGCGCGACCAACAGCGAGGGCGCCCCGATCGGCACCGGCCACCCGGCGCTGCGCGACGTGCGGGTGCGGCGGGCGATCGACCACGCCATCGACGAGCAGGTGCTGGTCGACCGGGTGCTCGGCGGCTACGGCCAGGTCGGCGGCGGCTACCTGCCGCCGATCTTCGAGGACTACCACTGGAGCCCGCCGCAGCGGCGGGCGTTCGACCCGGCGCTGGCCAACCGGATGCTCGACGAGGCCGGTTACCCGCGCGGCGCGGACGGCATCCGGCGCACCGCGGCCGGCGAGCCGCTGCGCTTCGACTTCGTGCTGCACGGCGACGAGTCCACCGACACCCAGGTCGGGCAGTTCGTCGAGCAGTGGCTGCGCGACATCGGGATCGCCGTGGAGCTGCAACCGATCTCGGACAACCAGCTCGGCGACCGCACCACGGCCGGCGACTTCGACATGGTGATCAGCGGCTGGTCGGCCAACCCGGATCCGGACTACGTGCTGCGGCTGCAGACCTGCGCGGCGCGGCCGGACCCGCAGGGCGGCGGCACCCCGGACACGTTCCTGTGCGACCCGGTCTACGACGGGCTCTACGCCCAGCAGCTCGGCGAGTTCGACCCGGCGGCGCGGGCCGAGCTGGTCGCGCGGATGCAGCAGCGGTTCTACGAGCAGGCGACCGGGCTGATCCTGTTCTACCCGAACTCGCTGGAGGCCTACCGCAGCGACCGGTTCGCCGGTTTCGACCTGCAGCCCGCCGAGGACGGTGTGATCGTGTCCCAGCAGGGTTATTGGGGCTACTACGGCGCCCGGCCGACGCAGGCCGCGATCAGCGGGGCGGGGGCACCGACTACGGCACCGCGGCGTGGGCGCTCGGCGGGGCGGTGGTGCTGATCGGCGCGGTGGTGGTGCTGGTGGTCGTGCGCAGGCGCGCGACCGCGGACAGCCGGGAGTGAGACGTGCCGGAAACGACCACCGCGCCGGAACCGGCGCCGACCGGGGCGGGCCGCCGGGGACGTGGGCTGCGCGCCCTGCGGTACGCGGCGGGCAAGCTCGTCGGCGGCGCGGTGAGCCTGTTCCTGGTGGCGGTGCTGGGTTTCTTCCTGTTCCGGGTGATGCCCGGCGATCCGGCCCGGACCATGACGCGCGGCGCCCCGGTCAGCGCCGAGCAGCTCGCCGCGCTGCGCACCCGGCTCGGCCTGGACCTGCCGCTGTGGCAGCAGTTCCTGCACTTCCTCGGTGATCTGCTGCGCGGCGACCTGGGCACCTCCTACACCTACAGCAGGCCGGTGGCCGAGCTGATCGGCGAGCGGTTCTGGCCGACGGTGCTGCTGGTGGGCACCGCGACCTGCCTGGCGGTGCTGCTCGGGCTGTGGCTGGGCACCCGGGCCGCGTGGCGGCACGGCGGCGCCTTCGACCGTTCGGCGACCTCGGTGGCGCTGACCCTGTGGTCGGTGCCGACGTTCTGGCTCGGGCTCATCGTGCTGATGGTGTTCGGCGTCGGTGCCGGGCCGATCCCGGGGCTGTTCCCGGTCGGCGGGATGTCCTCGCCGGACGCGCCGCCGGGGCTGCTGCCGCAGGTGCTCGACGTGGCGCACCACCTGGTGCTGCCCGCGCTGACGATGGTCGCGGTGATCTACGCCCAGTACCTGATGGTGATGCGGTCCTCGCTGCTGGAGGAGATGGGCGCCGACTACCTGACCACCGCGCGCGCCAAGGGCCTGCGCGAGGACCTGGTGCGGCGCAGGCACGCGGTGCCCAACGCACTGCTGCCCACCGTGACGCTGATCTTCCTGCACCTCGGCCTGGTGGTGTCGGGGGCGATCACGGTGGAGACCGTCTTCTCCTGGCCCGGGCTGGGCCTGCTGACCTACGAGGCGCTGCGGGTGCCGGACCTGCCGCTGCTGCAGGGCACCTTCATCGTGCTGGCGGGGAGCGTGATCGTGATGAACGTGCTGGCCGACCTGCTGTACCGGGTGCTCGACCCGAGGGTGCGCGAGTCGTGACCGCCACCGCGAAGCAGATCGTCCGGGCCCGCCGCCGGGCCACCGCCGCCGAGGCGTGGCGGGTGTTCCGCGCCGACCGGGGCGGGCTGCTGGGACTGGTGCTGCTGGTCGTCGTGGTGGCGCTGGCGCTGCTGGCGCCGGTGCTCACCGACGCCGGCGGGCTCGACGTCACCCGGGCGACCGGGCAGGCGTTGCGCCCGCCGAGCGCCGAGCACTGGCTGGGCACCGACGAGTCCGGCCGTTCGGTGCTCCTGCTGACCTGGTGGGGCGCCCGGGTGTCGCTGGTCGTCGGGCTGGCCGCCGCGCTGCTGTCGGTGGTGATCGGGTCGCTGGTGGGCGTGCTGGCGGCGCACTTCGGCGGCTGGACCTCGCGGATCCTGATGCGGGTCACCGACTTCTTCCTGGTGCTGCCCTCGCTGGTGCTGGCGATCGCGCTGTCCACCGTGCTCGAACGGGGGCTGGCGACGATCGTGCTGGCCATCGGGGTCACCGCGTGGCCGACGACGGCGCGGCTGGTGCGGGCGCAGACGCTGACCGTGGAGGCCCGGCCCTACATCGAGCGGTCGATCGCGCTGGGCGCCGGGCACCGGCACGTGATCGGCAGGCACGTGCTGCCCGCGGTGCTGCCGCTGGTGTTCGCCAACACCACGCTGTCGGTGGCCTCCGCGATCATCGCCGAGTCCACGCTGTCGTTCCTCGGGCTCGGCGATCCCAGCCGGGTGTCCTGGGGGTCGATGCTCAAGGCCGCGATGGACACCGGCGCGGTCACCGGCGGCGCCTGGTGGTACCTGCTGCCGCCGGGCCTGGGGATCGTGGTGGTGGTGCTGGGCTTCACGCTCTGCGGTCGCGCACTGGAAGCGGTGTTCAATCCGAGGCTTCGGGGGCGCTCGTGAGTCCGATCCTGCACCTGCGCGACCTGGCGGTGTCCTACCGGGGCGAGCCGGCCGTGCGCGGCGTGGACCTCGCCCTCGACGCGGGCGAAACCCTCGGCCTCGCGGGCGAATCCGGGTGCGGCAAGACGACCCTGGCGATGTCGGTGCTGCGGTTGTTGCCGCGCGCGGCCGAGGTCTCCGGGGAGGTCCTGCTGGACGGCCGGGACGTCCGGGCGATGTCGTTCGGGCAGCTCCGGGCGGTGCGCTGGGCCAGCGCCTCGGTGGTGTTCCAGGGCGCGATGCACGCGCTCAACCCGGTGCGCAGCATCGGCGCCCAGATCGCCGAGCCGATCAGGCTGCACGGCTCGGTCCCGGCGGCCGGGGTGGCCGCTCGGGTCGCCGAGCTGCTGGAGCAGGTCGAGCTGCCCGCGGACCGGGCGGGCGCGTACCCGCACGAGCTCTCCGGCGGGCAGAAGCAGCGGGTGATGATCGCGATGGCGCTGGCCTGCGAACCGCGGCTGGTGATCGCCGACGAACCGACGACCGCGCTGGACGTCGTGGTACAGGCCCAGGTCCTCGGGCTGCTGCGGCGGATCGTCGCCGAGCGCGGCCTGGCGCTGCTCATGATCAGCCACGACCTGTCGGTGCTGTCCACGACCTGCGCCCGGCTGGCGGTGATGCACCGCGGGCGGCTGGTCGAGGAGGGGCCGGCGCGGCAGGTGATGGCCGAGCCGGCGCACGAGCACAGCCGGGCGCTGGCCGAAGCCTTCCCGGTGGTGGGCGACCCCGGGTTCCGCTACGCGGGGACCTCGCGGCGGGCGGCCGAGCCGCGCGAACTGCTGGCCGCCGAGGACGTGCGGGTCCGCTTCCGCAGCCGGACCGGCGACGCGGTGGACGCGGTGCGCGGGGTCGACCTGGCGGTGCGGGAGGACGAGATCCTGGCCCTGGTCGGCCAATCCGGTTCCGGCAAGACCACGCTGGCCCGGACGCTGCTCGGGTTGCAGCGCCCGACCGGCGGGGCGGTGCGCTACGACGGCGCGCCGCTGCCCACCGACGGCGCCGGGCTGCGCGCCTACCGCAAGCGGGTGCAGCTGGTCCTGCAGGACCCGACCGGGGCGCTCAACCCGCGGCACTCGGTGTACGAGGCGGTCGCCGAGGGCCTGCGCATCCACGGTGCCCCCGGCGACGAGCGGGAGCGGGTCACCGCCGCGCTGGAGGCGGCCGAACTGCGCCCCGCCGAGAAGTTCTTCGCCCGGCTGCCGCACGAGCTCTCCGGCGGGCAGCGGCAGCGGGTGGTGATCGCGGGCGCGCTGGTGCTCGACCCGGAACTGCTCATCGCCGACGAGCCGGTGGCGTCGCTGGACGCCACGGTGCGCGGCGAGATCCTCGCCCTGCTGCTGCGGCTGCGCGCCGAGCGGGGACTGTCCACGATGGTCATCACCCACGATCTCGGCCTGGCGTGGAACATCGCCGACCGGGTGGCGGTGATGTACCGGGGCGAGATCGTCGAGCTCGGCAGCGTGGAGCAGGTGCTGCTCGATCCGCGGCACGACTACACGCGCACCCTGCTCGCGGCCGTGCCCACGATCCAACGCTCCCCCTGAGCGGGACGCCGCGCAGGCGCGAACCGGGTGGTTCGTCGAGGTCCGGGTTGTTCTCCGAGGTGAGGGGCACCCTTGACCAAGTATGGACCGCTTTCAGAATGATCTGCGTGGCGGTGCGGGTGGCGGAACCTCAGCGGTCTTCTCGCTGCGCCGATCGCCTCCTGATGTACCCACGACGTACACGGCGTCGGCGCTGTCCTCGCGAGAAGACCGCTGAGAACCCGCCGCGGTGCAAGCTGACGGCCGCACCGCATGCGGCTCCGCCGCATTCTGAAAAGGACCCCTAACGTGGGCAAGGGGCCCCTCACGCCAATCCCGAACGGGTGGTGGCTCCGGGGGTCCTCACCACTGGTCGATGATGGCGGGCTTGTCCGGGTGGTCGGTGCGGACGAGCAGGTCGGCGCGGTGCTGCGGGGCGACCTCGGCGGCGTAGCGCTCGAAGGCGGGCAGCGTCCAGTGCTCCTCCGGCGGCATCCTGCGCCGCAGCGCGGCGGGGGAGAGCCACAGGTGCGCGGCGAAGTCGAACGGGAGCCCGCCGAGCAGCAGCGGACCGTCCACGATGGCCGCGCCGCCCGGGTTCAGCGCGACCCTCGGCAGCCGGGGCGAGCGGTCGTGCTCGGCGTCCCAGAGCGCGGGCAGCACGCTGCCGGTGCCGCCGTCGGCCAGCGGGTCCAGCACCTCGCGGCGCACCGCGTCGAAGTCGAACCAGTCGTCGTGGAAGGAATCCGGGTCGCGCCTGCCGTGCTCCAGGCGCAGCGAAGCCGGGCGGACGTAGTCGGCCAGCCGGACCCGGACCACCTGATGACCACGAGCGCGCAGCGGCTCGACCAAGCCGTCCGCGAACGCCGCGGTGTCCTCGGACAGCGCACCGTCCACCGCGACCCGGTGCCACCGGCCCGGCAGCGCCGCGATCCGCTCGACCGCTTCGGCCGCCAGCAGCGCGGGCGTGATCGGGCGGACGTGCATGGGCCTCCTCGGTGCTGCCGGAGTCCGGTGGCGCGGCGTTCCCGGCCGAGGCTACCGGGCGGCTACGCCAGCGCGGGGCGCTGCACGACCAGGCGCCGCCCCTCGGTGTCGAGCTCGGCGACCGCGCCCAGCGGGACGGTGAGCGCGGCGGGGCAGTGCCCGAACCCCAATTCCCACAGCACCGGGACGCCCAGGCCGCCGAGCCGGTCGGTCATGGTGGCGCGGACCTGCTCGGGCGGCCCGCACTCCACCCAGGAGCCCAGCGCGATCCCGGCGACGCGGTCGAACCAGCCCGCGCGCAGCAGTTGGGTGAGGAACCGGTCGAGCTGGTAGGGGTCCTCGGTGATGTCCTCCAGCAGCGCGAGGGCGCCGTCCGGCGGCAGCGGTGTCCCGGGCGCGCCGAGCGTTCCGGCGAGCAGGCTCAGGTTGCCGCCCCAGGTGGTGCCCCGGGCGCGGCCGGGCACCAGCGAGCCCGTCGCGTCGCCGGACAGGGCGGTGACCGAGGCCGGGTCGAACAGGGTGCGGCGGAGGTGCTCGCGGGCGGGTTCGTCCTCGGCGAAGGCCTTGGTGGCGACCATCGGTCCGAACACGGTGACGAGCCCGAGCCGGTCGCCGACCAATTCGTGCAGTGCGGTGATGTCGCTGGAGCCGACGAACGCCTTGGGCGCGGCACCGGCCAGCTCCTCCCAGTCCAGCAGGTCCAGCACCCGCATGCTGCCGTAGCCGCCGCGGGCGCAGAACACCGCGCGCACCTCCGGATCGCACCACGCCCGTCGCAGGTCGCTCGCGCGTTCGACGTCGGTGCCCGCCAGGTAGCCGAGCTCGGTGCGGCGCAGGTGCTCGCCGAGCCGGACCTCCAGTCCCCAGGAACGGAGCTGGGCGAGCCCGGTGTCCAGCAGCCCGGCCGGGACCGGACCGGCCGGGGCGACCACGGCGACGACGTCGCCCGCGCGCAGCCGGGGCGGTCGGGTGCGTTCGCGGGGGCTCATCGGGCTCCTTCCGGCCGGCGGTGATCTCCGGAAGTCTCGCAGAGCCCGCCGCCGGGCGTCGCCGACGTGTTCGCGTACGGCGAACGCCGCCCCGCGTGCGCTGCATCGGCGCAGCGCAGCGCGGCCGTCGGGGGCTGCGCGCGGGGTGGTGAGGAACAAAACGGGGACCGGTCGCGCACGTCCGGCCCCGGGTGGCCTAGTGTCGGAGGTGCCATGGCTCGTGTCATCCACGTCTTCCGCCAGCCCGACCGGTTCGTCGCAGGGACGGTCGGGGAACCTGGCGAGCGCACCTTCTACCTGCAGGCCACCGAGGACGTGCGCACGGTGAGCGTCCAGCTGGAGAAGCAGCAGGTCACGGTGCTCGCCGAACGCATCGGTGCGCTGCTGGAGGAGGTCCAGCGCCGGTTCGACACCGAACTGCCCGCCGAGGTGCCCGAGGCGATGGTCGACAGCGACCCGCTGGAGGTGCCGGTCGAGGAGGAGTTCCGGGTCGGCACGATGGGGCTGGGCTGGGACGCCGAGACCGAGGCCGTGGTCGTCGAGCTGCTCGCCGTCACCGAGGAAGAGGTCGACGAGTCCGTCGTGCTCGACGACACCGAGGAGGGCCCCGACGCGCTGCGGGTCTTCCTCACACCGGAGCGCGCCCGGGCCTTCGCCGAACGCGCCGAGCGGGTGATCAACGCGGGCCGCAAGCCGTGCCCGCTGTGCTCCGAGCCGCTGGACCCGGCCGGCCACATCTGCCCGCGCCAGAACGGCTACCGCCGTTCGGAAGAGGCATAGGCGCTCGTGCTGGCCGGTGACGCACCGGCGTGCGAACTGCTGCGGCACGGCGCGCTGGAGGTCCGGGGACGCCTGGTCGAGGCGTCCAACGCGACCCTGCTGTGCGGCATCGAGCACGACGGCGTGACCGCCGAGTGCGTCTACAAGCCGGTGCGCGGGGAACGGCCGCTGTGGGACTTCCCGGACGGCACCCTGGCCGGTCGCGAGGTCGCCGCGTTCCTGATCTCGGAGGCGGGCGGCTGGGGCCTGGTGCCGCCGACGCTGCTGCGCGACGGCCCGTTCGGGCCGGGCATGGTGCAGCTCTGGGTGGACACCGAGGAGGACTCCGACCTCGTCGCCCTGGCCCCGCCGGACGACGTGCCGGACGGCTGGCGGCACGTGCTGCGCGCCGAGGACGAGGACGGCGACGTGGTCGCCCTGGCGCACGCCGACCACCCGCTGCTGCGCGACCTCGCGGTGCTCGACGTCGTGATCAACAACGCCGACCGCAAAGGCGGCCACGTGCTGCACCCGCCGGACGGCCGGGTGCTCGGCGTCGACCACGGGGTCAGCCTGAACACGGAGGACAAGCTGCGCACCGTGCTGTGGGGCTGGATCGGGCGCGAGCTGACCGCCGACGCGGTGGAGCGGCTCGGGGAGCTGCGCGCCCTGCTGGAGGGACCGCTGGCCGCCCGGCTGGCCGAGCACATCACGCCCGCCGAGGTGCGCGCCGTCGGCGACCGGATCGACCGCCTGCTGGCCGAGGCCGTCCACCCGGCGCCCTCCGGCAAGTGGCCACCGATCCCCTGGCCAGCGTTCTGAGGCGCAGCCGCTGCCACACCGAGCGCGCCATCCACAACCACCGTCAGGCAAGCCGCGGAGCCGCTTCCGCTTTGCCCCACCCTCGCAGCTTGCACCGCCGCGGGTTCTCAGCGGCCTTCTCGCGAGGACGCCCTGACGCCGTGTACGTGTTTGGTACATGAGGAAGGGCGCCCGGAGTGAGAAGGCCGCTGAGGTTCCGCCACCCGCACCGCCAAGCAAGACGAGTCCGAACCACTTGCCTGTGGTTGGTGTTTCGTGCGCGTGGGTAGGTGGGGTTGATGCGCCGTGATGAGCGGTCCTACCGGGACCGGCTGGAGACCCCGCTACCGCGCTTCGCCGATGTGCTGCGGCTGATGTGGGGCGGGATCCGATGCCAGGAGGTCGACGCCGACCTGGTGCCGGTGCTGCGCCGCGGTTTGGGGCCGGTGGCGCCCCGCGACACGGCGGTGACCTGGGTGGGGCACGCGACGTTCCTGGTGCGCTGCGGCGGTGCCGCGGTGCTGACCGACCCGGTGTGGTCGGCGCGGATCCCCGGCGTGCCGCGTCGCCTCACCCCGCCCGGTGTGGCCTTCGGCGAGCTGCCGCCGATCGACGCCGTGGTCATCAGCCACAACCACTACGACCACCTGGACGCCCCGACGATGGCCCGACTGCCGCGCGGCACCCCGGTGCTGGTGCCCGCGGGCCTGGGGCGGTGGTTCCGGCGGCGCGGGTTCACCCGGGTCGTCGAGCGGGACTGGTGGGAATCGGTGGAGCTCGCCGGTCTGGTGTTCGACTTCGTACCCGCCCGGCACTGGAGCAGGCGCGGACCGCGGGACACCTGCCGCAGCCTGTGGGGCGGCTGGCTGATCACCGGTCCGGACGGGCAGCGGCTCTACCACGCGGGCGACACCGGGTACGGCGCGCACTTCGCCGAGATCGGGCGGCGGTTCCCGGGGCTCGACCTCGCCATGCTGCCGATCGGCGCCTACGAACCGCGGTGGTTCATGCGCCCGCTGCACCTCGACCCGGAGGAGGCGGTCCGCGCGGTCGGCGATCTGGGCGCTTCGGCCGCGGCCTCGATGCACTGGGGCACCTTCGCGCTCACCCGCGAGCCCGTCACCGAGCCGCTCGCGCGCTTCCGCAAGGCGTGGCGGGACGCGGGCCGCGAGCCGGAAGGACTGTGGGACCTGGCCGTCGGCGAAACCCGGGTGCTGTCGGGCTGAGCGATCGCTAGGGTGCGCCCGCATGGACGATCTGCGACGTGATCCGCTGCCGCTGCTGGGGCGCACCGCGCTGGTGACCGGGGTCAGCCGCAGGCAGGGCATCGGGTACGCCCTCGCGCGTCGGCTCGCCGCCTACGGCGCCTCGGTGTTCGCCCACCACCACCGGCCGCACGACCTCGACCAGCCGTGGGGCGGCGACGACCTGGACGCGGTGCGCGCGGGCGTCCGGGAGCAGCTGGGGCCGGAGCAGCGGCTGGCCGACGCCGCAGCCGACCTCGCCGACCCGGACGCGCCGCGCGCCCTGGTCGAGGCGGCGGTGGCCGAGTTCGGGCACCTCGACGTGCTCGTGTGCAACCACGCCCGCAGCGGCTCGGACGGGGCGCTGGGCGAGCTCGACGCGGCGATGCTGGACGGGCACTGGGTGGTCAACGCCCGCTCCTCGATCCTGCTCGCCCAGGAGTTCGCCGCCCGACACGACGGCCGCCCGGGCGGCCGGATCGTGTTCCTGACCTCCGGGCAGCAGCAGGGACCGATGCCCGGCGAGGTCGCCTACGCCGCGGCGAAGGGCGCGCTCGCCGAGATCACCCTCACCCTGGCCGACCAGCTCGGCGACGCCGGTCTGACGGTCAACACCGTCAACCCCGGTCCGGTGGACACCGGCTACCTGGACGAGCCGACCTGGGCCACCATCGCCCCGATGTTCCCGTTCGGCCGCTACGGCCGGCCCGACGACCCGGCGCGCCTGATCGCCTGGCTGGCCACGGACGAGGCCCGCTGGATCACCGGCCAAGTGCTCAACACCGAAGGAGGCTTCGGCCGCTGGCGCCCCAGAGCCTGACCCACCACCAACCGGCGAAAGCCGCTCCCAGCCCACGCCCGCGCCAAACGGAACCACCGTCAGGCAAGCGGCGAAGCCGCTTCCGCCTTGCCCCACCTGAGCAACTCGCACCGCCGCGGGTTCTCAGCGGTCTTCTCGCGAGGACGCCCTGACGCCGTGTACGCGCTTGTACATCAGGAAGGGCGCCCGGAGCGAGAAGGCCGCTGAGGTTCCGCCACCGGCACCGGCATGCAACGGGACCACAACACTTTTCACCGCGAGAAGGCCGCTGAGGTTCCGCCACCCGCACCGCCAAGCAAAAGGACCGACCTCAAACCAGCGCTTGGTAGATGAGTTGGTGCAATTGCGACCTGATCGGATGCGTGCTCGAGGGGATGAGCTGGGTCAGGAACACCACGGTCAGGTCTTCCACCGGGTCGACCCAGAACGCGGTGCTGGCCAGGCCGCCCCAGGAGAACTCGCCGGGGGAGGCGATCACCTTCGCCGCCGCCGGGTCGTCGATCACCGCGAACCCGAGGCCGAAGCCCTTGCCCGCGTTGGCCACCTCGGAGAACGAGCCCATCGCCAGCGATTCCAGGTCGGCGCCGCCGGGCAGGTGGTTGCGCGTCATGTACTTCACCGTGCGGTCGCCGAGGATCCGCTGCCCGTCGAGTTCCCCGCCGCGCAGCAGCATCTGGGTGAAGCGGTGGTAGTCGCGCGCGGTGGAGTAGAGCCCGCCGCCGCCGGAGGCCGCGTTCGGCGGCGCGAGGGCCGCCGCCTGCACCCGCTCGTGCTGCGGGTGCGGTTTGGCTCGGCCTGTCCGGTCGGCGACGTAGAGGGAGGCGAGCCGGTCGGCGTCGTGGGCGGCCACGGCGAAGCCGGTGTCGGACATGCCCAGCGGGGCGAAGATGCGGGTGCGGAAGAACTCGTCGAGGGACAGGCCGGAGACGACCTCGACGAGGCGGCCGAGCACGTCGGTGGCCACCGAGTAGTTCCACGCCGCGCCGGGGTCGAACAGCAGCGGCATCCCGGCCCACGCGTCGCAGCACCCCGCGAGGTCGAGGTGGTCGGCCATGCCGAACTCGAATCCCGCGCCCCGGTAGAGCTCGTCGACCGGGTGCAGGTGGTGGAACGCGTAGGTCAGCCCGGCGGTGTGGGTGAGCAGGTGCCAGATCCGGATCGGCTCGGTCGCCGGGCGGGTCTTCGGCGCCCGTGCCGGACCGCCGGTGTAGACGCGGGGTTCGGCGAAGGCCGGGAGGAAGTCGGCGACCGGATCGGTGAGCTCGAAGGCGCCTTCTTCGTGGAGCATCATGGCGGCGACCGAGGTGATCGGCTTGCTCATCGAGTAGATCCGGAAGACGGTGTCCCGCTCGACCGGCCTACCGCCCGCCACGTCGCGCATCCCGTGCTGGGACAGGTGCGCGATCCTGCCGCCCCGGGACACCAGCAGCTGCCAGCCGGGCAGCTTCCCGTCCTCGACGTACCGCGCGAAGTGCCGGTCGACGCGGGCCAATCGCTGCGGGTCGAAACCCGCCTCGGCCGCCTCGACCTCGATCTGCACCGGATTCACAGCACTCCTCCCGTCGGCGTGGTCCGCGATCGTTTCTAGTCGCGATCGGCGTGCCGGGGCCAGCGATCGTGGCGCGATCGGCACCGCGGGCTAGACTCCCCGCCCCATGACCGACGACCTGCTGTCCGCGCTGTCCTCGTTGCGGGCGACCCGCTGGTTCACCGACCGGGACGTGGACGACGCGGTGCTGCACCGGGTGCTGGCGGCCGCCCGGTGGACCGGTTCGGCGCGCAACCGGCAGCCGTGGCGGTTCCACACCGCCCGCGATCCGGCGACCCGCGCCGAGCTGAGCCGCTGCGGCGCCTACGCGGCCCACCTGACCGCGGCCCCGGTGGTGCTGCTGCTGGCCCTGGACCGCACCGGCGCCGACGCCGAGTTCGACGGCGGCCGGGTGGCGCAGAACATCATGCTCGCCGCGCACCTGCTCGGCCTGGGCTGCTGCCCGGTGACCTTCTTCCCGGAGGACAACGCCCGCCGGGCCACCGAACTGGCCGGGTTGGCCGCGCCGTGGCTGGTCCGCACCGGCATCGCCCTCGGGCACCCCGCCCCGGCGCCGTCCGGCCGGTCGGCCATCCCCACCGGCCGCCTGCCCCTCGCCGACCTCTGGACCGGCGACTGAGCGGCTCACCTGGGACGAAAGGCGGGTGGCGGCGGTCGGGGCCCGGCGACGTTTAAGGTCGGGTGCATGCAACCCTGGTCGTCGATCCCCGTGCCCGAGATCCCGGGCACGCCTCGCCCCCTGCGCCTGTTCGACACCGCCTCCGGCGAGGTCCGCCCGTCCGAACCGGGCCCCGTCGCGCGGATGTACGTGTGCGGCATCACGCCCTACGACGCCACCCACCTCGGTCACGCCGCCACCTACTTGGCGTTCGACCTGGTGCACCGGATGTGGCTGGACAACGGGCACGAGGTGCACTACGTGCAGAACGTGACCGACATCGACGATCCGCTGCTGGAGCGCGCCGACCGCGACGGCGAGGACTGGATCGTGCTCGGGATGCGCGAGACCGCGCTGTTCCGCGAGGACATGGAGGCGCTGCGGGTGCTGCCGCCGCGCGACTTCATCGGCGCGGTGGAGTCGATCCCGGAGATCGCCGAGGCCGTCGGCACGCTGCTGGCCTCCGGCGCCGCCTACCGGGTGGACGACGCGGAACACCCGGACATCTACTTCCGGCACCAGGCCAGCGGGCGGTTCGGCTCCGAGTCGAACTACGACGAGGCGACCATGCGGACGTTCTTCGCCGAGCGCGGCGGCGACCCGGACCGGCCGGGCAAGGAGCACCCGCTCGACGCGCTGCTGTGGCGCGCGGCCCGCGACGGCGAGCCGTCCTGGGAGTCCGAGCTGGGGCCGGGGCGCCCGGGCTGGCACCTGGAGTGCTCGGTGATCGCCCTGGGCACCCTGGGGCTGGGCTTCGACCTGCAGGGCGGCGGCTCGGACCTGATCTTCCCGCACCACGAGTTCAGCGCCGCGCACGCCGAGGCGCTGACCGGCGAGTTCCCGTTCGCCCGGCACTACTCGCACACCGGCATGATCGGGCTGGACGGGCAGAAGATGTCGAAGTCCCAGGGCAACCTGGTGTTCGTCTCGCGGCTGCGCGGGGACCGGGTGGACCCGATGGCGATCCGGCTCGGCCTGCTCGACGGCCACTACCGGCAGGACCGGTCGTGGACGGCCGACGTGCTGACCAAGGGCGCGGGCCGGCTGGACCGGTGGCGCGAGGCGGTCGCGCTGTCCGCCGCCCCGGCGGCCGGGCCGGTGGTCGACGAGGTGCGCGAGCGGCTGGCCGACGACCTGGACTCGGCCGGCGCGCTGGCGGCGGTGGACCGGTGGGCGGCGCAGGCGCTGGCGGGTCGCGGCGAGGACCCGGAAGCCCCGGCCGGGATCCGCGCCGCGGTCGACGCCCTCCTCGGGGTGACCCTCTGACCGGCGACCTCGGCCCAGGTGAGGGGCACCCTCGTCCCAGTTGCTCGGATGAGGGTGCCCCCGCTCACGTCTCGAACGGGGTCGCCTGCGCGGGTGTTGTCCCGGTGGGGCCGCGGCGGATTGTGGTCGTCAGCTGAAGGGTCTAGAAAGGGCGGGCTGATCGTCTCGACGCCAGGAGGTGTGGCCCGTTTGCGGTATCGGATCGGCGCGACCCGACTCGCGGTGGGGGTGCTGCTCGCGGCGGCCCCGATCGCCTCGGCGGCGGAACCGGCGCCCGCGCCCGAACGCCCGATGCCGGACAAGAGCATCGCCTTCTACGTCGGCAAGAACCGCACCGCCAGCGGGGCGACGATGCTCGGCGGGTTCGGCCACGAGCCGTCGAGCCACTGGACGGAGATCGTGCCCCGCAGGCAGCACCCGCCGGGCTCGACGATCACCGTCGGCGCCACCGGCGAGGCCGACCTGCCCGGGCGCCTCACCGAGATCCCGCAGGTCCCGGAGACGGCGAAGTACATCACCTCGAACTACTCCGAGTTCGCCGGTTTCCCGGCGCCGCTGACCAACGGCGGCCTCAACGAGCACCAGGTCGCCGCGCGCGACGTGTGGTCGGACTCCCGCCCGGAACTGGTCGAGATGACCCCGCCCGGCCAGACCGGCCCGAACTACAGCGACCTCTCCCGGATCGCGATGGAGCGTGCCCGCAGCGCTCGCGAGGCCGTGGAGATCCTCGGGCGGCTGATCGACGAGCACGGCTACACCACCTACGGCGGCAACTCCCACCTGTTCGCCGACGAGAACGAGGGCTGGGTGTTCATCGAGTTCGCCGGTGGCCAGGGGATGTGGGCCGCCGAACGGCTCGGACCGGACGACGTGCGGGTGTCCTACCCGGGCTACATCGGCGACTTCCCGACCGACCACCAGCGCGACCCGGACCACCTGGGCTCGGCGAACCTGGTCGACTTCGCCGTCCGGCAGGGGTGGTGGGACCCGGACAGCGGTGAGCCGTTCAACCTCCAGGAGGTCTACGGCACGCCGTTCCCCGGCCACCCCGGCCGGTCCACACCGGACGACGAGGCGCCGTGGCGGCACCCGCCGACGCTGGAGCAGGAGCTGCGCGCGCTCGGCGAGGTGACGCTGACGGACATGCAACGGATGGTCCGCGACCCGCGCTGGTCCGACGACCGTGCCGGCTACGGCCACGTCGCCGAGCTGCGCGACGACCTGCCGCACCCGGACCTGGCGACGCTGTGGGTGGCCAACACGGCGGCGATCACCGCGCCCTACATCCCGTTCCACATCGGGGCCGCGACGGTCCCACCGGAATACTCCCAGCACCGCTACCTGACCTCCGGCGCCGCCGCGGACTACCTGGACCCGGAGTACGCGGCCCAGGAGGCGACCCGCTCGGCGACCTACCTGTCGAAGCGGCTGATGTACTACACCTGCGACCGGCCGGAGGTGTTCCTGTCCGAGGTCACCCGCGCGTTCGAGGGCTTCGAGGCGCGGATCATGGCCGACGTCGAGGAGGTCGAGCGCCGCGCCGCCGAGGCGTACCGGGAGGGCCGCGACGAGCGGGCCCGCGCGCTGCTCACCGAGTGGAGCGGCGACTGGGCGATGGAGGGGCTGGCGCTCACCGAACACCTGGTCGAGGACGTCGAGGCCCGCACCAAGGAGCGCTTCGGCATCCGCGAACCCGAGGTCGAGGTGCCGCCCGGGGTGACCGCGCGCCCGCGCAGCCTGGACATGTCGCTGCCGGAGGACGCCGTCGCCGCCCGCGACCGGGTGCACTGCGACCTCGGCGGCGGCTGGGCCGAGGGCACGACGGTGGACCGCAAGGGCCAGGCGGGCGATCCCGACGCGGTGCCGGACTACCGCGCCGCCGACGAACGCGAGCAGGGCTTCCCGTGGCCGCCGGTGGTGGGGGCGGCGGTCGGCGGCCTGCTGGTCGGCGCCGCGGTGATGTTCTTCGTCCGTCGCCGGGCCTGAAGCGGGCGAGGGCACCCGGCGACCGGGTGCCCTCCTGCCTGGCGCAGCGCTCCTCAGCCCGGCCCGGGGCCGGTCGGGCCCTTGCCGCCGGGGCCGCGCCTGCGCAGGTAGCGCTCGAACTCCGCGGCGATGGCGTCACCGCTGGTCTCGGTCAGGGTCGACTCGGCGTCCCCGCGCTCCTCCAGCGCCCGGACGTAGTTGCGGACGTCCTCGTCCTCCTCGGCCATCTCGCTGACCGTCTGCTCCCACTCCTCGGCCTGCTCCGGCAGGTTGCCGAGCGGGACCTCGATGTCCAGCGCCTCCTCGACCCGGTGCAGCAGGGCCAGGGTCGCCTTCGGCGACGGGGGCTGCGAGACGTAGTGCGGCACCGCCGCCCAGAACGAGATCGCCGGGACCCCGGCCTGCACGCACGCGTCCTGGAACACCCCGACGACCCCGGTGGGACCTTCGTAGCGGGACCGCTCCAGGCCGTACTGGGCGGCCGAGTCGGCGTCGTAGGCCGCCCCGGTGACCGGCACCGGTCGGGTGTGCGGGGAGTCGGCCAGCAGCGCACCGAGGGTGACCACGGTGCTGGCGCCGACCTTCTCCACCTGTTCGACCAGCTCCGCGCAGAACGCGCGCCACCGCATGTTGGGTTCGATGCCGTGCATCAGCACGACGTCGTGGTCCACACCGGGCGGTCGGCACACCGAGAGCCGGGTGGTGGGCCAGTTGATCTTGCGCGTGATGCCGTCGACGAGCTTCACCGTGGGACGGCTCACCTGGAAGTCGTAGTACGGGTCCGGGTCGATCTCGGTGAGCGGAGTGGCGTCCCAGATGAGTTCGAGGTGCTCGATCGCTTGGGTGGCGGCATCGCCCGCGTCGTTCCATCCCTCGAAGGCCGCGATCACGGTCGGGGCGGACGGGCGGGGGTCGTCGGGAGCGGAAGGGCGTTCGGACACGTGGCGAGCGTACTCCCTGCGCGCCGTCGGCAGCGGCGCGGACGAGGACCGCCGGGCACCGGGCGGCGGTCCCGGCCCGGCCGCGCTGACCAGCGGCCCCCGCTCGCCGCCGCGCCCGGTCCGCACCACCGCCCCGGCGTGCCCGTGACCACCGCCGCGCCGCCGGACGACCGCCCCGCCGACGTCACGCCCACCCGATCGCGCCACGCCCGCCGAACCCGCCGGCGCCGCCCGCGCGGCCGGGCCCGGCGGTCGGCCGCCGATGGACCCACCCGCCCCTGCTCGACCCCGCCGTCACCCGTTCGTGACCTGAGTGAGGGTCGTTGGTACATCAGGAACGGCTCCCGGAGCGAGAAGGCCGCTGAGGTTCCGCCACCGGCACCGCCACGCAAGCCATTGGCGAAAGCGGTCCTAACCGGGGCAAGGATGCCCCTCATTCACTTCTCCACCGGGTGACGGTGGAGGAGCCGCGGATGTGAGCGGGGCTACAGATCGGTGGGGGGACCTTTCACGCGGTGGTGAAAGGATTGCCGCTGCGCGCCGGGCTCGTGGACGCTGCGGGACGGCCGAACGCGCGAACCCGCCGAGCGCGTTCGGGCCGATCCGCCGGCTCGAAGCCCCGCCAGGGGCGGAACAGGACCTGACATGGCGCCCACCGAAGACCTGCTCGTCCGCGCCGCCGCCGCACCCGCCGCGACCGATGACCCGTTCCCGGTGCTGGGCATCGACCACCTGCGCTTCGTGGTCGGCAACGCCAAGCAGGCCGCGCACTTCTACCGCACCGCCTTCGGGATGCGCCGCACCGCCTACCGGGGCCCGGAGACCGGTCACCCCGAGCACGTCGAACACCTGCTGGAGTGCGGCGACGCCCGGTTCCTGCTCACCGGTGAGGCCCGGCCGGGCACCGAGATCGGCAGGCACCTGCTCCGGCACGGCGACGGCGTCACCGACATCGCGCTGCGGGTCGCCGACGTCGAACGCGCCCACGCGCACGCCGTCGCGCGCGGCGCCGAATCGCTGGCCGAGCCCCGCGAAGTCGCCGACGGGCTGCGGGTCGCGGCGATCGCCGGGTACGGCGAGGTGCTGCACACCCTGGTCGAGCGCACCGGCGACACCCCGTTCCTGCCCGGTTTCGAGACCACCGACGAGCCCGGCACCGGCCCGATCACCGGCATCGACCACGTCGTCGGCAACGTCGAGCTGGGCCGGATGGACGAGTGGGTCGGCTTCTACCAGCGCGTCATGGGTTTCACCAACATGAAGGAGTTCATCGGCGACGACATCGCCACCGAGTACTCCGCGCTGATGTCGAAGGTGGTCGCCGACGGCTCCCGGGCGGTGAAGTTCCCGATCAACGAGCCCGCCGCCGGTCAGCGCCGCTCGCAGATCGACGAGTTCCTGGAATTCCACGGCGGTCCCGGCGTGCAGCACGTCGCGCTGGCCACCGACGACATCGTCGGCGCGGTGCGCGGGCTGCGCGAGGCCGGCGTCGAGTTCCTGAGCACGCCCGGCGCCTACTACGACGCGCTGGCCGAGTGGCCCGAACCGCTGCCCGTCGAGGAGCTCCGCGAGCTGGGCATCCTCGCCGACCGCGACGAGGACGGGCACCTGCTCCAGATCTTCACCGCCCCGGTGCAGGACCGGCCGACGATGTTCTTCGAGCTGATCGAGCGGCACGGCTCGGAGGGCTTCGGCAAGGGCAACTTCAAGGCGCTGTTCGAGGCGGTGGAGCGGGAGCAGGCCCGCCGGGGCAACCTCTGAGCGCACCCCGCCGCGTCGAGGACCGACGCGCACCGGCCGTTCCTCCCTCATTCCGAAGCGCGGGCAGCCACCGCCCCGCGACGAGTTCGCCGGCCAGGCCCCGAGAACGGGAGTTCCGATGACCGCACCCGCCACCACCGCGCCGTTGCGCGCGTTCATCCGGTTGGGCCGCCCCAAGTTCCTGTTCCAGAGCATGCTCGTGGTCGCGCTGGGCGGCACCATCGCCGTCCACAGCGGACACCAGGCGCAGCTCGGCGGCTACCTGCTGACGCTGGCCTTCGCCTGGTGCACGCACCTGATGACGCACTACTGCAACGAGTACTTCGACCTCGAAGCCGACCGCGCCAACGCGGTGCCGACCTCGTGGACCGGCGGCAGCCGGGTGCTGGTCGACGGCGCCCTCCGCCCGGTGGTGAGCCTCGGCGCGGCGTTCGCGCTGCTGTTCGCCGGGATGCTGCTGCTGGCGCTGCTGCCCGACACCACCACCCGGCTGATCGCCGTCGCCATCACGGCGCTGGCCTGGTTCTACACCGCGCCGCCGCTGCGGCTGAACTACCGGGGGCTCGGTGAGATCAGCTGCGCGCTGGTGCTCTACGGGTTCGGTCCGCTGCTGGCCTGCCTGGTCCACGCGGGCACCATCGGCGCCACCGGGATCGCCGGCATCGCCGTGGTGTGCGGCTTCCAGTTCCTGCGGATGGCCGTCATGAACCTCTCCGACATCGAGGGCGACGAGGCAACCGGCAAGCGCACCCTGGCCGTGCTGCTCGGCGCGGCCGGACTGCGCGCGCTGTACGCGGGAGGTCAGCTGGCGATCCACGCGGCGGTGGTGCTGCTGCTGATCACCGGCGTCCTCCCGGTCGTCGCCGGGCTGCTGGTGCTGGTCACCGGTGCCGTCCCGGCCTGGGTCGCGCGGCAGCTCGCCGCCGGTGCGATGGCGGTGCCCGCCCGGGCGAACGCGGTGACGTTCTGGGCGTCCATGCACATGCCGCTGACCGCCGCCGCGATCACCGCCGGGCTGCTGGTCGACCTCACCGCGCGTTCCGGGGCGCAGTGGCAACCGTGGTTCGCGGTGTGCCTGCTGACCTTCGCGCTGTTCGGCGGCTGGTTCGCCACCGCGGTGCGCGCCCACCGGACGGCATGACCGCGAGCCCGCCGCGCCGCCCGCACGACCGTTCCCGAAGCACCCCTGGAGGCCGACGATGACCGCGATGCAGGACCACGACGTGCTCGTCGAGGTGACCCGGCGGGCCCGCGAGCTCACCGACCCGCTGCTGCGCGCCGCCGTCGACCGGATGGGGCCGGAGCTGGCCGGGATCGGCGGCTACCACTTCGGGTGGTGCGAGACCGGCGCTCCCGGTGGCAAGAGCGTCCGGCCCGCCCTGGCGGTGCTGGCCGCCGAGGCCGTCGGCGGCACCGGCGAGCAGGCCGCGCCCGCGGCGGCTGCCGTGGAGCTGGTGCACAACTTCAGCCTGGTCCACGACGACATCATCGACCACGACGAACGCCGCCGGGGCCGGCCCTCGGTGTGGGCGGTGCACGGGGTGCCCGCGGCGATCCTGATCGGCGACGCGTTGCAGGCCGCCGCGTTCGAGGTGCTGCTCGGCGCCGGTCCGCGGGCGTCGGCCACCGGCGAGCGGCTGGCCGTCGCGCTGCGCGAGGTGGTGGTGGGCCAGGTCCAGGACATCGGCTTCACGGGACGGCCGTGGCTGGGGCCGGACGCGGTGACCCGCGCCGAGTACCAGGCGATGGCCGAGGCCAAGACCGGTGCGCTGCTGTCCTTCGCCGCCTGCGCCGGGGCGGAGCTGGCCGGGGCCGACGAGGCCGCGGTCGCCGCGTTCGACCGGCTCGCCCGCCACCTCGGCCTCGCCTTCCAGTGCACCGACGACGTGCTGGGCATCTGGGGCGATCCGGCGGTCACCGGCAAGCCCGTGCACGGCGACCTGCGGGAGGGCAAGCGCTCGCTGCCGGTGATCGCGGCGCTGTCCACCGGTGGACCGGCCGCGGCCGAGCTGGCGGCGCTGCTCGACGACCCCGAGGCCGACCTGGAGCTGACCGCCCGCATCGTCGAGGACCGCGGCGGACGCCAGTTCGCCGAGCAGGAGGCCGCCCGGCACCTCGCCGCGGTCGCCGCGGCGCTGGACGAGCTGACCGTGCCGCCGCCGGTGCGCACCGCGCTCGACGCGCTCACCGGATCGCTGATCGGACGCACCCGGTGATCGAGGCGATCGACGACGCGCTGCGGGCCGCCGCCGGGGCGCTGCTCGCCGAGGACCACCCCGGTTCCTGGCCGAACCCCCGGCGCCCGGCGGTCTCGGGGGCCGCCGGGGCGGTGCTGGCGCTGCACACCGCCGACCGGCAGCGCTCCGCCGGGCTCGTCGCCGAGGGCGTGGCCTGGTTGCTCGCCGAGCAGCACGAGGACGGCGGGTGGGGCACCTTGCAGGGGCTGCCCAGCGACTTCGTCGCCACCGCGATGGCCACCGCCGCCCTGCACGTGGCCGCACCGGAGCGGGCCGCCGAGGCGGTGCGGCGCGGGCGGGCGTGGCTGGCCGACCGCGGCGGCGTCGACGGACTGGATGACGCGGTGATGGCCCAGCTGACCGGACTGGTGCTGTCGGTCGCCGGGCTGCATGACGCCGACCGGGTGCCCCGGGTGCCGGTCGAGGTGCTGCTGCTGCCCGCCCCGCTGCGCCGCCGCCTGCTGTCCTACCTGACCCCGCCGTTCGCGGCGCTGACCTTCCTGCAGTCCCGCCAACGCGGGCACGGCCGCGCCGCGCGGCTGCTGGACCGCTCGGCCCGCCGGGCGCTGCTGCCGCTGCTGGCCGCGTTCCACGAGCAGGAGGGCTCGGTCGGTTCCTACGGCGGCGACCCGTGGCTGAGCGGCCTGCTGTGCACCGCGTTGTCCCGTGCCGGGGCGGCGCCCGAGCTCGTCGACTCCTCGGTGCGGTACCTGCGGATGACCGCGCAGCCCGGCGGCGGCTGGCACCTCGTCCACGGCGTGCGGCGGGATCGCGTCGAGGTGACCGGGATGGCCTTCTCCGTGCACGCCCTGCAACGCGCCGGGTGCGGCGATCGGCCCGGCGTGCTCCGCGCCCGGGACTGGTTGCGCGACTGCCAGCAGCGGGAACCGTCCGAGGTGTACCGGTCCCCGGCGGGGGCGTGGACCTGGACCGGCCGGACCGGCTGGCCCAACGGGCTGGAAACGGTGCTGGTGCTGCGGGTCCTGGCGAACGGGCCGCGCGACGCCGAGTCCCGGCGGGCGCTGCGCCTCGGGTCGGCCTGGCTGCTCGCCCAGCAGGACCGGCGCGGCTCGTGGAGCACCTTCGTGCGCGACACGCTGGTGCCGCTGGACGGCCCGTGCCCGTTCATCACCGCGCTGGCGGTGGAACTGCTGCACACCGGCGGGCTGCCGCTGCGGCACCCGCGGCTGCGCCGGGCGCTGCGCTGGCTGCGCCGCCACCAGGCCGCCGACGGCTCCTTCGACGCCCGCTGGCACCGGGGCGGGGTGCCCGCCACCGCCGCGGTCGCGCAGTCGCTGACCCGGATCGGCCTCGGGGCCGACCCGGTCGTCGGGCGGGCCCGGGACTGGCTGCTGGCCGCCCAACTGCCGGACGGCTCGTGGAGTTCGGGCCGCGGCGATCCGGTCGGCACCCCGGACGAGACCGGGCACGCGGTGTCCGCGCTGGTCGCCTGCCGGCAGCGCGCGGCCGCGGCGCGCGGGGTGCGCTGGCTGCTCGCCGCGCAGGGCGCGGACGGCCGGTGGGAACCCGGCCAGACCTGCATCTACGTCCGCGACCACGTGCACTACTCGGATCCCCTGATCGCGCAGGGGCTGGCGACCGGTGCGCTGGCGGCGTACCGCGGATCGGAGGCATGAGTGCCGGAGCGCAACTGCGACGCGGTGGTGTGCGGCGCGGGCGTCGGCGGCCTGGCGGCGGCCTTCGCGCTGGCCGCCCGCGGCTTGGACGTGCTGCTGCTGGAGAAGCAGCGGCGTCCCGCCGCCATCGCCAAAGGTGAAGTGCTGCAACCGGGTTCGGTGGACGTCCTGCGCGAGTGGGGGTTGCTGGAGCCGCTGCGCGAGCGCGGTGCGGTGCGGCTGGAGCGGCTGGTGCTGCGCGAAGCCGACGGCCGCGAGGTGATGGTCTTCGACTACCCGGCGCTGGACGGGGGCGGGCACCGGCTCTACAGCCACGACCACCCGGACATCCTCGGGCTGTTCGCCGACCACCTCGCCGACCGGGTGCGCTGGTGGCGCGGCGCGCGGGCGGCGGACCTGCTGCGCGACGGCTCCGGCCGGATCACCGGAGTGCGGGTGGTCCGGGACGAGGCGACCGACGACGTCCGCGCCCCGCTGGTGGTCGCCGCCGACGGCGTGTCCTCCCGGCTGCGCGCCCGGGCCGGGATCCCGGCCCGGCCGACCGAGTACGCGCACCGGCTGGCCTCCTTCGACCTGCGCACCGAGGTGCCCGCCGAGGTCGGCGGGCTGCTCACCGATCGCGGGCTGCGGCTGCACTACCCGCTGCCCGGCGGGCGGACCCGGCTCTACGCGCAGGTCACCGCCGACGAGCTGCGCGGGGTCAAGGGCGCCGGGCTCACCGGCTGGGCCGAGGGCGCGGTCCGCGACGCGCCCGCGCTGGAGCCGCTGCTGCCCGCCTGGCGGGAGGCGCTGGGCAGCAGGCAGCTGCTGCGGCTGTTCCGCTTCACCGCCGCCCGGATGACCGCGCCGGGGCTGGCGATGGTCGGCGAATCCGCCCACGCCGTGCACCCGATGGCGGCGCAGGGCATGAACACCGCGATCGCCGACGCGCACGCGCTCGCCGCCGCGCTCGGCCCGGGTCCACTTCGTCCGTCCGATGTGGACGACGCGCTGGCGGGCTACCAGCGGGCGCGCTCCGGCTGGGTCCGGCACATCGACCGGATGAGCCACGACGCCACCCGGATGATCACGGACACCTCGTGGGCCGGTCGGCTGCTCGGCCGCCGGATGCTGCGCCGCACCAGCCGCAACCCGCGCCTGCGCTACGTGGCCACCTACAACATGGCCGGGCTCGGCATCCGCCCGTTCACCCCGCTGGACCGGCTGCACCAGCTCGGTCTGCCCGACCCGAGGGCGCAGCGGAGGCCGGTGTGGGCGTGACCGCGGTGGTGCTCGGCGGCGGACTCGCCGGGATGCTGGTGGCCTCGGTGCTGGCCGAGCGCGGACCGGTCGTGGTGGTGGAGCGGGACCGCTACCCGGCGGAGGCCGTGGAGCGCAAGGGCGTGCCGCAGGCCCACCACGGGCACCTGCTGCTGCCCGGTGGCGTGCGGCGCCTCGACGCGCTGCTGCCCGGACTCGTCGACGAGCTGCTCGCGCGCGGGGCGCAGCGGTTGGGCCTGCCCGAGGACGTGGTGTCGCTGTCCGCGCAGGGCTGGGCGCCGCGGTTCCCCGCCGTGCAGCACGCGGTGTCGTGCAGCCGCGCGCTGCTGGACCACGCGGTGCGCGCCCGGGTGCTGGCCGACGAGCGGATCGCGGTGCGCACCGGCACCGACGCCGAGGAGCTGCGCGGCGACGCCGCCCGGATCGGCGGGGTGCTGGTGCGCGATCGGGAGACCCGGCGCGCGGCGGAGCTGCCCGCCGAGCTGGTCGTGGACGCCACCGGGCGCGGTTCGCGCGCCCCGCGCTGGCTGACCGCGCTCGGGGTGCCACCGGTGCCGGAGGAGCGGGTCGATCCCGGGCTCGCCTACGCCACCCGGCTGTTCCGGGCACCCGAGGACGCACCCGAGCACTTCCCGAACGTCTCGGTGCAGGCGAGCCCGGGAACCGGGCGGCCGGGTCGCGCCGGGGTGCTGTTCCCGATCGAGGACCGCCGCTGGCTGGTCACCCTCTCCGGCACCCGGGGCGGCGAGCCGCCCGCCGACGCCGACGGGTTCGCCGCGTTCGCCCGGGCGCTGCCGCACCCGGTGCTCGGCGCGCTGATCGCCCGCGCCGACCCGCTCGGCCCGGTGCGCGGCTACCGCAACACCGCCAACCACCGCCGCCGCTACGAGCGGACCCGGCTGCCGTCCGGCTTCCTCGTCGTCGGGGACGCGGTGGGCAGCACCAACCCCACCTACGGGCAGGGCATGTCGGTCACCGCCGCGCAGGTGGTGGCGCTGCGGGCGGCGCTGCGCGAGCACGGCGGCGACACCCGCCGGCTGCAGCGGGCCATCACCGCGCAAGGCCGCACGTCGTGGTCGGCCGCGGCCGGGCAGGACGTGCTCTACCCGGAGGTGCTGGGCAAGCGGCCCGGACGCGCCGACGTGCTGCGGCACCGGTTCGGCAAGCGGTTGGAGCGGGCCGGGGCGCGGGACCCCGAGGTGTTCGCCCGGTTGCTGCGCGGGCACACGCTCACCGGATCGCCCGCCGCCGTGCTGCACCCGAGGGTGCTGCGCGCGCTGTTGCGCGACGCCCCCGCCCGCAGCACCGCCGAACCACCGTTCACCGAGGCGGAACGCGCCGTCCTCGGCAACCTGGAGGAGGACCGCACGTGACCGGACAGGCGTTCACCGCCGACGAGGTCGCCGAGTTCTACGACGAGCTGGAGAAGGTGCTCGCGGCCTGGCTGGGCGAGAGCATCCACTACGGCTACTGGCCCGACGGGCCGGACGAGGACTTCACCGCCGCGCAGGACCGGTTGACCCACCTGGTCGCCGCCGAGCTCGCCCCGGCACCGGGCAGCGCGGTGCTCGACGTCGGCTGCGGCACCGGGCGGCCCGCCGAGCTCATCGCCCGCGCCCGCGGCTGCGCGATCACCGGCATCTCGCTGAGCGCCCAGCAGATCGAGGTCGCCGCCGCGCGGGACCTGCCGCTGCTGCGGTTCGAGCGGGCCGACGCGGTCGACCTGCCCTTCGCCGACGAGTCCTTCGACGCCGCGCTGGCGCTGGAATCGCTGCTGCACATGCCCGACTTGCCCGCGGCGCTGGCCGAGATCCACCGGGTGCTGCGCCCCGGCGCCCGCTTCGCGGTGGCCGACTTCGTCGAGCGGCTGCCCGCCGACCGGGCGCCCGACGGCCTCCCGCTGACCCCGCCGCCCCCGCTGGACGAGCTGGTGGGGCTGCTGCGCGCGGCCGGGTTCGGCGTCGAGCGCGTCCAGGACATCAGCGACGCGACCCGCCCGACCTACGACGTGATGCTGGCCGCGATCGACGCCCGGCGCGCCACCCTCGACGCCATCCCGAACCGGCGCATCGCCGACCAGGTCCAGCACGCCATCCCGGCGTTGGCCGCGCACGCCCGCGAGCACACCGGCTACGCCGTGCTCACCACCACGCGAGGAGATCGAGTTGCCTGAGACCGCGTTCACCGCCGATGAGGTCGCGCTGTTCTACGACCGGTTGGAGGAGTTCTTCTCCGCCGTGCTGGGCGAGAGCATCCACTACGGCTACTGGCCCGCCGACGACCCGGGCGCCGACCTCAGCCGCGCCCAGGACCACCTGACCCGGCTGCTCGGCGGCAAGCTCGGCACCGGCGCGGGCGAGCACCTGCTCGACGTCGGCTGCGGCACCGGGCGCCCCGCCGCGCTGATCGCCGGGGACACCGGCTGCACCATCACCGGCATCACGATCAGCGGCAACCAGCTCGCCCCCGCCGCCCGGCGGGCCCGCGACCTCGGCGTCGCCGACCAGGTGTCGTTCCAGTGGGCCGACGCGATGGCGATGCCCTTCGCCGACGGCTCCTTCGACGCCGCGCTGGCGCTGGAATCGCTGCTGCACATGCCGGACAAGGAGCAGGCCCTCGCCGAGATCCGCCGGGTGCTGCGGCCCGGCGCCCGGCTGGTCGTCGCCGACTTCTTCGAGACCTCCCCGATCCCGCCGGGCACGGTGCCCGAGACCGCGATCGGCGTGCTGCCCAACCACGTGCCGCCGCCGCTGGACGAGCTGACCGGGGTGGTGGCCGGCGCCGGGTTCACCGTCACCGAGGTGCACGACCTCACCGCCGACGCGCACCGCTCCGGCGAGGCGATCCTGGCCGCGATCCACGACTACCGGCCGCGCGGCGGTGACGGCCGCATCGCCGAGCAGGTGCAGCAGGCGATCCCGGCGATCGTCGAGCACGCCCACGAGCACACCGGCTACGTCGCGATCACCGCGGAGGTGGCCCGGTGACCACCGCGCAGGGCTTCTGCCCGTTCGACGTGGGCGAGGAGTTCCGGGCGCTGCGCGAGCACGACCCGGTGTCCCGGCTCGAACTGCCCAGCGGCACCCCGGTCCGGTTCCTGACCCGGCACGCCGACGCCCGCCGGGTGCTCGCCGACGAGCGGTTCGGCAGCGTCGACGCCGCACCGCTGCTGCGCCCCGGCGGCTCCGCGCAGGACATCGCCCCGCCCGCGCCCGGCGTGCTGCTGTTCCTCGACCCGCCGGAGCACACCCGCTACCGCCGGATGCTGGCCGGCGAGTTCACCGGCCGCCGGATGGCCGCGCTGCGGCCCCGGATCACCGCCCTGGTCGACGAGCGGCTGGACGCGATGGCCGCCGCGACCTCCGCCGAGCTCATGCGCGACTTCGCGCTGCCGGTGCCGTCGCTGGTGATCTGCGAACTGCTCGGCGTGCCCTACGCCGACCGCGCCGACTTCCAGCGCCGCACGGCCGCGCAGGTGGACATGGCGCTGCCCGAGGACGAGGCCGCGCGGCTGTGGGCCGAATCCACCGAGTACATGTCCGGGCTCGCCGCCGCCAAGCGCGCCCACCCCACCGACGACCTGCTGGGCAGGCTCGTCGCGGCGCACGGCAGCGAGCTCACCGACGCCGAGGTCGCCGGCCTCGGCACCTTCCTGCTCGGCGCCGGCTACGAGACCACCGCCAACATGCTCGGGCTGGGCACGCTGCAGCTGCTGCGCCACCCCGAGCAGCTCGCCGCGCTGCGCGACGGCGACGAGCAGGCGGTGGACCGGGCCGTCGAGGAGCTGCTGCGCAACCTGGCGGTGGTGAACAACGCCGCGGTCCGGCAGGCCCGCGCCGACGTCGAGCTGTCCGGCACCACCATCCGGGAAGGCGAGTTCGTGCTGGTGTCGCTGGGCTCGGCCAGCCGGGACGACGCCGTGTTCGACGACCCCGACGCGGTGGACCTCACCCGCGTCCCCGGGGCGCACCTGGCCTTCGGGCACGGCGTCCACCACTGCCTCGGCGCGCCGCTTGCCCGGCTGGAGCTGCGGATCGCGCTGCCCGCGCTGCTGCGCCGGTTCCCGGGGCTGCGGGCGGCGCTGCCGCCCGAGGAGATCGAGTACCTGCCGCGCACCCTGGTGCACGGCGTGCGCCGGCTGCCGGTGGAGTGGTGATGGCCGACCTCGCCTTCCCGATGCCCCGCCCGGCGGGCTGCCCGTTCGACCCGCCCGCCGAGTTCGCCCGGCTCCGCGAGCGGGAACCGGTCGCCCGTGCGGTGCTGCCCGACGGCAGCCCGGTGTGGCTGCTCACCCGCTACCACGACGTGCGCGCGGCGCTGCGCGACCCGGCCGCCAGCGCCGACCTGCGGGCCCCCGGTTTCCCCATCGTCACCGCCGCCGAACGCGCCCTGGTGGACCACGGGGTCCACCCCGGGTTCATCCGGACGGACCCGCCCGAGCACAGCCGGATGCGCGCCCTGGTCGCCGCCGACTTCGGCGTCCGGCGGGCCGAGGCGCTGCGCCCGGCGATCGAGCGGCTGGTGGACTCCTGCCTGGACCGGGTGCTGGCCGGGCCCAAGCCCGCGGACCTGGTCGCCGAGCTCGCGATGCCGGTGCCCAGCACGGTGATCTGCTGGGTGCTGGGCGTGCCGGTCGACGACATCGGCAGCTTCAACGCCTGGACCCGCGCGCTGGTCGACGCCGGTTCCACGCCGGAGCAGACCCAGGAGGCCAACGGCGCGATCACCGCCTACCTGGACCGGCTGATCACCGCGAAGCTCGACGAGCCCGGCGACGACCTGCTGTCCCGGCTGGCCGAGGAGCACCGCCGCGGCGGGATCGGTCGCGAGGACGTGCTGGCGACCGCGGTGCTGCTGCTGGTCGCCGGGCACGAGACCACCGCGAACATGATCTCGATGGGCGCGCTGGCGCTGCTGCACCACCCCGAGCGGGCCGCGGAGCTGCGCGCCGACCCGGGGCTGGCCCCCCGCGCGGTGGAGGAGCTGCTGCGCTACCTGTCGGTCTCGGAGTTCGCCACCACCCGCGCGGCGGTGCGCGACGTCGAGGTCGGCGGCCGGACCATCCGGGCGGGGGAGGGTTTGCTGCCGCTGACCCAGGCCGCCAACCGGGACCCGGCGGTGTTCGCCGACCCGGACGCGCTCGACTTCCACCGGCGCTCGAAGCGGCACGTGGCGTTCGGGTTCGGCGTGCACCAGTGCGTCGGGCAGTCGCTGGCCCGGGTCGAGCTCCAGGTCGTCTACCCGGCGCTGCTGCGCCGCATCCCGACGCTGCGGGTGGCCGACGGGGAACTCGGCCTCAAGCAGGGCGAGGGCATCGTGGGGGTGCGGCGGCTGCCGGTCACCTGGGACTGACCTCGCCGTCGGCCACCAGCCGGTCGCCCAGCGCGGTCCGGCAGTGCAGCACCGCGCGGCCCAGCCGGGTGGAGGAGACCAGCCCCGCCTCGCGCAGCACCGCGGTGTGCTGGCTGGCCGAGGCCAGCGACGCCTCGATCCGCTGGGACAGCTCCGAGGTGGTGCGCGGGGTGCCCAGGGCCAGCAGCACCCGGGCCCGGGTGTGGCCGAGCAGCGCGGCCAGCCGCTTCGCGGCCCCGGCGTCCGGCCGCTCCGGGGTCGCGCCGACCGGGTACACCAGCACCGGGGGCAGGCCCGGGTCGATGAACGTCAGCGGGTTGCCGAACCCGAAGTAGGTCGGGATCAGCGTCAGCCCCCGGCCGCCGAGGTGCAGGGTGCGGTCCTCCGGGTAGTTGGTCTCCAGCACCGGCCAGCGCCAGCGGATCGGTTCGGGCAGCGAGGCGAACAACTGCTCGACGCCGCCGCCGGTGAGGTGGTGCGACCGCCTGCCCCGGTCGGCGGCGACCCGGTGGTGCACCTGCCGCCAGTGCGGCCGGACCGCGACGTCGAAGTAGTCCCGCAGCGTCCCGGACAGCGCCACCAGCGAGTCGCGGTCGCCGTGCGCCAGCGAACGCGCCCACGGCGGCGCGGTGCGCCCGGCGAAGGTCCGGGTCAGGTCCTCGCGCAGCCGACCCCGGCCGGTACCGCGGACCAACTCCAGCGCCTCGTCCAGCTCCACGCCGACCCCGGGGGTGAGGAAGTCGGGGAAGTCGCCCTTGGCCGGGACCAGTTCCGCGAGCAGGCGCAGCCGCCGCGCCATGCCCGCCTCGTGCAGCCGGGCGCGGACCTGGCGGCGCCAGGCCCGCTGCTCCGGCCGGTTCGGCCCGCCGCGCAGCACGTGCAGGCTCAGCGCCAGCTCCCACAGCGGGTGCGGCTCCGCCGCGATCCGGGTGCGCAGGATGTCCGTGGCGGTGAACTGGATGCGAAGCATGCGCGTACTCCAACCGGATGGTGCGGGGTTTCCCACCGCCCGCGGCGTCGCGGGACGGCGCCGGGGCGGCGGTGGCCGCCCGCGGCGCGCTCGGGCGGTGGGAACCTAACCCAGCCCACCGGGGTGCGGAAGGGGTTTTCCGCGGTTCGCGGAATGCGCCGGGCAATTCCGCGACGCGATTCGCGGGAACTCCCGGAAAACGTTGAACCCACAACTTCCGCGGCAATTCCGGTGGGCTCTGTTCGGAGTTCCCGGTGCCTGCTGAACGGCCGTGCTGCGCTGCGCCGATCGCCGTCGGAGGTTGCGCCGGTGCCGGCGATTCCCGCGCCGCACCTTTCCCGGTTCGCGGAATTGCGGTGCGCCGTCGCGCCGGTGATTCCGCCGCGGGCGGCGGGGAGGCATCGGACACGTTCGCTGGGAGCGGTGGGCGCTCCGGTGCTGTACTGGAGGGGCTGCCCGCGCCCCGACCGGAACGGAGACCCTCCCGCGATGACCCCCGACGCTCGTCCGGCGGCCGTGCTGTTCGACATGGACGGCACGCTGGTCGACTCCGAGAAGTTGTGGACCATCGCGATGGACGACTTCGCCGCGGCCAACGGCGGGGCGCTCGCCGACGCCACCCGGGAGCGGATGGTCGGCTCGAACATGCCGCGCAGCATGCGGATACTGCTCGGCGACCTGGGGCTGCCCGCCGAGGAGACCGACGTCGTGGTGGCGGGCAAGTGGGTCGCCACCCGCGTCACCGAGCTGTTCGGCGAGGGCCTGGAGTGGCGCCCCGGTGCCCGCGAGGCGTTGCGCGCGGTGCGCGCCGCCGGGCTGCCGGTGGCCCTGGTGACCTCCACCATCCGGTCGATCACCGAGCTCGCGCTGGACACCCTGGGCCACGACACCTTCGACGTCACCGTCTGCGGCGACGAGGTGGAGGGCCGCAACAAGCCGCTGCCCGATCCCTACCTCAAGGCCGCCGCGCTGCTCGGCGTCGCGCCGGCCGACTGCCTCGCCGTCGAGGACTCGCCCACCGGGGTCGCCGCGGCCGAGGCGGCCGGGTGCGCGGTGCTCGCCGTGCCGTGCGAGGTGCCGCTGGAGCCCGGCCCGCACCGCGCGCTGCGCGACTCGCTGACCGAGGTCGACTTCACCGACCTCGGCCGGTTCTTCCCGCCGGAAGCGGCGTGACCACGACCGAGGTCCCGGTGGTGCTGTCCGGGTACGGGCCGGTCGGCCGCGAGTACGCCGGGCTCCTCACCGAGCGCGCCGGGAGCTGGGCCGAGCGCTACGGCGTGCGCCTGCGGCTGGTGGCGGTGCGCGGCCGCCGGGACCAGACCGACGTGTCCGGGGAGGTCCCGCCGCGTGCGCGGTGGGTCGGCACCGAGGACCTCGCCGCGCTGCTGGCCCGCACCGGCGCCGCCGCCTTCGCCCAGGCCGTGCCCTCCGACGGCGCGGGCACCGCCGCCGACGAGGCCCTCACCGCGCTGCGCTGCGGCGCGCACCTGATCACCGCCACCAAGTCGCACCTGCTCACGCACTGGGCGGCGCTGGAGCGCACCGCCCGGGGCGCGGGCCGCGCGGTGCGCCTGTCGGCGGCCACCGGGGCGGCGCTGCCCGCGGGCGACCTGGCCCGCGCGGGGTTGCGCGGCTTCGACGTGCGCGGCGTGCGCGGCTGCCTCAACGGCACCGCCACCTTCGTGCTGGACCGGCTCGCCGAGGGCACCCCGCTGGCCGACGCCGTCGCCGAGGCCCAGCGGCTCGGCATCGCCGAGGCCGACCCCGGCGCCGACCTCTCCGGCGCCGACGCCGCGACCAAGCTGCGGCTGCTCGCCGCCCTGCTGTGGGGCTGGGACCCGGCGGCGGTGGAGGTCGTCACCGAGCCGATCACCGACGCGCTGCGCGGCGGCGCGTTCCGCCAGGTCGCCGCCGCCACGCGGGAGCAGCCGGGCGTGGTCCGGGTCGAGCTGCGCGCGGAGACCGGGGTGCTGGGCGCGCTGACCGGTCCGGAGAAGGCGGTGCGCTACGACTGCGGGGACGCGGGCGAGGTCACCGTCAGCGGCGGCCGGTCCAGCCCGCGCGCGGCGGCGCTGGCGATGGCCAAGGACACCCTGGCCGCGGCGCTGGAGGGCGGGGCCGGACCCCGGTGAGTGATCGAGCCGATAACCGGCGGGTCCGCCGTCCGCGGCGACCGGGCGGGATGCAAGGATCGGGCGCGTGAAGACCTTCGACGAGTTGTTCGCCGAACTGCAGGAGCGAGCCCGCGCCCGGCCCGCGGGTTCGTCGACGGTGGCCGCGCTCGACGCCGGGGTGCACGCCCAGGGCAAGAAGGTCCTGGAGGAGGCGGGCGAGGTCTGGATCGCCGCCGAGCACGAGTCCGACGAGCAGTTGGCGGAGGAGATCTCCCAGCTGCTGTTCCGCGTTCAGGTGATCATGCTCGAACGCGGCTTGTCGCCCCAGGACGTCTACCGCTACCTGTAACTGGAACCGAGGAACGAGGGGAACGAGTCCCATGCTGCGTGTGGCAGTGCCCAACAAGGGCACGCTCGCCGGTCCCGCATCCGAGATGCTCGCGGAAGCCGGGTACCGGCAGCGCCATGAGCAGCGGGACCTGACCGTCCTCGACGCGGCCAACGAGGTCGAGTTCTTCTTCCTGCGGCCCAAGGACATCGCCATCTACGTCGGTTCCGGCGAGCTCGACCTCGGGCTGACCGGCCGCGACCTGGCGGGCGATTCCGGTGCGCCGGTCGCGGAGGTCCTCGCCCTCGGCTTCGGCGGCTCGACGTTCCGCTACGCCGCGCCGGTGGGCGAGCGGGACTGGACGGTGGCCGACCTGGCGGGCAAGCGGATCGCCACCTCCTACGCCAACCTGGTCTCCGCCGACCTCGCCGCGCACGGCGTGTCGGCCGAGGTGATCCGGCTCGACGGCGCGGTGGAGATCTCGATCCAGCTCGGCGTGGCCGACGCCATCGCCGACGTGGTGGGTTCCGGCCGGACGCTGCGCCAGCACGGCCTGGTCGCCTTCGGCGACCCGATCTGCCGGTCCGAGGCCGTGGTCGTCGAGCGCGCCGGTTCCGACCACGACCGCACCAAGGAGCAGCTGCTCGCCCGGTTGCAGGGCGTGGTGTTCGGGCAGCAGTACGTGATGCTGGACTACAACTGCCCGCGCGAGCTGCTGGCCGAGGCGACCCGGGTGACACCCGGGCTGGGATCCCCCACGATGGCGCCGCTGGCCGACGAGAACTGGGTCGCGGTGCGCGCGATGGTCCCCCGCAAGGAGGCCCCGGCCATCATGGACCGGCTGGCCGCCGTGGGCGCCAAGGCGATCCTGTCCTCGGACATCCGCGCCTGCCGGCTCTGAGGCCCCGCCCGCCGGTGTCCTGCTGAGTGAGGGGCGCCTTCATCCGACCATGCCGGATGAAGGTGCCCCTCACTCACCTTCGTCCTCGGCGTCGGGAACGTCCGGTCCTCCCGAGGCGGGGACGTCGGCGGATGATCGGTTCAGTCGCCTGTCTTGTCCGGAAGGTCCGGGCACGTCACCGGTTCGTGTTCCGAACAACCCCACGGCGAGCGGTCGGCGTGCTGATAATGGTGGTGAACGAACGATCTTGGGGGTGGAGCCGATGCCTGTCGTGGTGCCCGGGGAAAGCCCGCCGAGGTGGGAGCTCATCGCGGGGATGCCCTGCTGGATCGAGCTGATCACCACCGATCTCGACGCGGCCCAGGAGTTCTACGCGGGGCTGTTCGACTGGACCTACGAAACCCACTCCGACCCCGAGTCGGGCGAGCACGTGATCGCGCTGCGCGAGGGGTTCCCGGTGGCCAGCCTGCGCGCCGCCTCCGGCGACCAGTCCACCTGGCGGCTCTACCTCGCCACGCACGACTGCACCGAGGTCTCGGGGGAGGCCGTCGGGCTCGGCGCCACCATCACGGTGCCGCGCAACCACGTGCCGAAGGTCGGCGCCAAGACCGTCCTGGTCGGACCGTCCGGCGCCGAGTTCGGGTTGCTGCAACCCGAGGAGTCCTGGCAGTTCGACGTCGGGCTGCCCGGCACCCTGATGTGGGCCGAGCTGGTCACCATCCGGGCGCAGGCCGCCGACAGCTTCTTCCAGGAGCTGTTCGGCTACGAGGCGGAGCAGTTCGGCACCGAGCACCGCTCGGACTACTCGGTCTGGTACCTCGACGGCGAATCCGTGCTGGCCCGGGTGAGCATGATCCGGGAGTTCATCACCGCCCAGACGCTGCCGCACTGGCTGCTCTACCTCGGCGCGGACGACGCCATCGGCACCGACGAGCTGGTCCGCCGCGCGATGGAGCTCGGCGGGCGGATCCGGGTGGTGCCCTACGACTCCAGCATCGGCCGGGTGGCCGTGCTGCGCGACCCCACCGGCGCCCGCTTCGCCGTGGTGGACCCGACGCAGGCCGGCGACTTCGGCACGGCGGCCAACTTCGACCCCTACGAGGACTGAGGGCCGCTCTCGCACCGCCGCGCGAGTTCGCGGCGGTGCTCAGTCGGTGCGGTCGAGGACCGACTCCGGACCGGGGTCCGGTTCCGGCCAGCCCGGGTACGGCGGCGGCGTGCCGCCGAACTCGGGGCACCGGGCCTGGTGGTCGCACCAGCCGCAGAGCTTGCTCGGGTTGGGCCGGAAGTCGCCGGTCTCGCCGGCCTTGCGGATCGCCTGCCAGATCGCTTCCAGCGTCTTCTCGAAGCGCCGCAGCTCGGCCTCGTCCGGCGCGTAGGCCAGCGACTGCTTGTCCGCCAGGTACATCAGCAGCAGTTGCCGGGGGAGCTCGCCGCGGGTGCGCCACAGCACCAGGGCGTAGAACTTCATCTGGAACATCGCCTTGGCCTCGCCGATCTGGCGGGGCGCCGCGCCGGTCTTGTAGTCGACCAGCCGGATCTCCCCCGTCGGTGCGACATCCACCCGGTCGATGAAGCCGCGCAGCAGCACGCCGGAGTCCAGCTCGGTCTCCACCCGCAGCTCGCACGCCTCCGGTTCCAGCCGGCGCGGGTCCTCCAGCTCGAAGTAGGCGTCCAGCAGCGAATCCGCCGAGGACAGCCAGCGGGTGAGCTCCGGGTCGTCGGGACCGTCGAACAGCTCGGCCAGCTCCGGTTCCCGCTCGCGCAGCTCGGCCCACGCGCCGGGCAGCAGCTCGTGCGCCCGCTCCGGCCGCCGCTCGGCGGTCGGCAGCGCGAACAGCTTCTCCAGGACCGAGTGGACCACCGTGCCGCGCGCCTGCGCGCGGGTCGGCGTCTCGGGCAGCCGGTCGACCGCCCGGAACCGGTAGAGCAGCGGGCACTGCTTGAAGTCGCTCGCCCGGGAGGGGACAGCGCGGGGCGTCGGACGGTGCCGCTCGTTGCGCCGTCCGCCGCGGCGGTGCGTACCGGTTCGACCATGACCCGTGACCCTAGACGAACGGGCCGACAGCGCTTCACCCCGTTGGCGGATCACGGCCCGCTCACGCCGCGGGGTCTACTCTGCGCCCATGTCGACCACCTCCGCGCTGCGCGGGCCGAAGCTCACCGACGGCGGCCTGATGCTGTTCCGGGTCGCCGGTGTCCCGGTGCTGCTGTCCCCGTCGTGGTGGGTCGGTGCGGTGATCATCGTGCTGCTCTACACGCCGCTGGTCGGGCGCATCCTGCCCGGCGCCGGGGTGTGGGGCAGCGCCCTGATCGCCGCGGCGTTCACCGTGCTGCTGGCCGGGTCGGTGCTGCTGCACGAGCTGGGGCACTGCCTGGTCGCGCTGCGCTACGGGCTGCCGGTGCGCCGGATCCGGCTGTTCCTGCTCGGCGGTCTCTCGGAGGTCTCGCGCGCCCCGACCAGGCCCGGTCAGGAGGGGCTGGTCGCCGCGGCGGGTCCCGCGGTGTCGGTCGTGCTCGCCGCCGCCACCGGGCTCGGGTGGCTCACCCTGGCGCCGGGCGGGGCGGTGTGGCTGCTGGTCGCCCAGACCTGCGTGGCCAACCTGGCGGTCGCGGTGTTCAACGTGCTGCCCGGGCTGCCGCTGGACGGCGGCCGGATGCTGCGGGCGCTGACCTGGTCGCTCACCGGGCGCCGATCCACCGGCACCACCGCGGGCGTGGTCGGTGCCGGGGTGGTCGCCGTCGGGCTGATCGCCTGGGCGCTGGCCGGGCTGCTCAACGACACCCGCGACCAGTGGTTGCGCCTGGCCGTGTGCGTGCTGATGGCCTGGTTCGTGATCGCCGGGGCCGGGGCCGAGCATGCCGCCGAGCAGCGCAGGCGGTGGCCCGACGGGGTGGACCTGCCCGACCTGATCCGCCCGGTGCTCCAGCTCCCGGCGGAAAGCCCGGTCGCCGACGCGCTGGTCGCCGCCGCCGGGCGCGGCGTGGTGCTGGTCCGCGCCGACGGGATCGCGGTCGGGCTGCTGGACCAGAGCGCCGCCGAGCGGCTGGCCACCTTCACCCCGCACGAGCCCGCCGAGCGGGCGGCCGAACCGGTCGACCCGGACACCATCCTGCTCGACTCCGACCCGCCGGACGCCGTGCTCGAACGGGTGCAGAACGTCCTGGCGTGGCAGTTCCTCGTCATCGACCAGGAGGGCAGGCCCAGCGGCGTGCTGCGGCGCGAGGACCTGCGGGCCGCGCTGCGCGGCCGGGCGCGCCGCGGCTGAGCCACCACCGCCCCGCACGGTGCGCCCGCGGGCGCGCTTGCGACCATGGGACGCCGCGCCTGCGCTGGTCGGCAGCGAGGCCCCGCACGAGGAGGAATGGCGTCACGTGAGCACCGTCAGCGGTGAGTTCCAGCCCGGCGACCGGGTCCAGCTGACCGACCCGAAGGGCCGGAAGTACACCGTGGTCCTGGAGGCGGGGGGCGAGTACCACACCCACCGCGGCGCGCTGGCGCACGACGACCTCATCGGGCAGCCCGAGGGCTCGGTGGTGACCTCGGCGGGCGGCACCTCGTTCCTGGCGCTGCGCCCGCTGCTGGCCGACTACGTGCTGTCGATGCCGCGCGGCGCCCAGGTGATCTACCCCAAGGACGCGGCCCAGATCGTGATGTACGGCGACGTCCGGCCCGGTGCCCGGGTGCTGGAGGCCGGGGCCGGATCGGGGGCGCTGTCCTGCTCGCTGCTGCGCGCGGTGGGCGCCGAAGGCAGCGTCACCTCCTACGAGGTGCGCGCGGACCACGCCGAGCACGCCGAGCGCAACGTGCAGAAGTTCTTCGGCGGCAAGCCGGAGAACTGGGACCTGCACGTCGGCGACCTCAAGGACTACGACGGCGGTCCGGTCGACCGGATCGTGCTCGACATGCTCGCGCCGTGGGAGGTCCTCGACGTGGTGCACGAGAACCTGGCGCCCGGCGGCGTGCTCGTGGTCTACGTCGCGACCACCACGCAGCTCTCCCGGATCACCGAGGCGGTGCGGGAGCAGCAGAACTGGACCGAGCCCTACGCCTGGGAGACCATGCTGCGCCCGTGGCACGTGGTGGGCATGGCGGTCCGCCCGGAGCACCGGATGCAGGGGCACACCGCGTTCCTCATGGTCACCCGCCGCCTCGCCGACGGGGTCACCCCGCCGCGCCCGCAGCGCCGCCCGAGCAAGGGCTGACACGACGGCGGCCCGCCCCCGGCAGGGGACGGGCCGCCGCGCGCGTCGGTGCGGTCAGAAGACGTTGTTCTCCCCGCAGAACCGCCATTCGCCGTTCTCGACGACGAGCTCCTGCTCCTCGTCGACCGGGAGCGTCTGGCTCCGACCACCGAAGCTCAATGAGATGTCGCCGGTGATCCGGGCGTGGGCCTTCTGGTCACCTTCCATTCGAACCGTACCCAGGGCCAGGTTGAACCGGGCGCTGTTGGCGAGTGCCTTCGCCACGTCCGGCGGAGCTCCCTGCCCTTCGAGTTGGGTGGCGAGGTCGTACTCCTCGGGAGTGCGTTGGTCCTCGTCGCACACCATGCCGTTCGCGGTGGCCAAGTCCTTGGCGTTGATCGCCGCGACGTACTCCTGCGCGGTGTCCCGGGGGTCGCCGGGGCCGCTGGTCAGTGCCACGATCAGGGCGATGACGCCGCCGATGACCACCAGGCCGCCGACGCTGCCGCCGATGATCCACGGCGTCTTCGACTTCTTCGGGGCCGGCCCGCCCGGGTACTGCGGGTGGCCGCCGTAGCCCGGCTGCTGGCCCTGGGCACCCCACGGCTGCTGGGCGTAGCCCTGGCCCGGCTGCGGCCCGGTCTGCGGGTACTGCCCACCCGGGTACTGGCCCCCCGGATACTGGCCGGGCTGCGGGTACTGGCCGGGCTGCGGCCCGCTCGGCGGGTACTGGCCGCCGGGCTGCCCGCCCGGGTACTGACCGGGGTACTGGCCGCCGGGCTGCTGGCCGCTCCCCGGTTGCTGCGGATGCGTCACCGCTGTCCTCTTTCCCTCATCGTGTCGCCCGGACCCCCAGGCTCACTGCTCCAACTGGCAGATCTTCCACGCGCCGTCCTCCACGACCAGCCCCATCGTCTGGTCGACCGGATGGGTGGCGCCCCCCATGTCGAACGTGCCGAGCAGCTCGGCCGTGGCCTGCTCCCCGGACTCGGTCACCGCGCCGAGGCGGACGTCGAAGGTGCCCGGTTCCAGGATCGCGAGCTGCTCCTCCAGCCCGGCGCGGTTGGACTGGCACAGGTGCTCGTCGAGCCCGGCGAAGTCGTGGGCGTTGACCTTGTCCACGACCGCCTGGGCGACCGGGCGGGCCTCGCCGGGGCCGCCGCCCAGCCACAGGAACAGCCCGACGCCGACACCGGCCAGCACCACGAGCGCGCCGATGCCGCCGAGGATCCACGGCAGCTTCGACTTCTTCGGCGCGGGCGGCTGGACGTCGCCGAACCCGCCCGGCTCCTGGACCCAGTTCCCGGGGCCGAGATCGCCGCCCCACGGCGCCATCGGCGCCGGCTGGCCTTGCTGCTGGTCCCAGCCGGTGTGCTGATTGCCATACCAGTTGGGCTGCTGCTGCGGCGTTTGCTGCGGTCCGGGCGGGGGAAATCCGTTGCCCGGTTGCTGGCCCCACCCGCCAGGACCCGGTTGCTGCGGCGGATAGGTCATGAGCTCCTCCCCGGAGTGGCTGAAGTGTTGCACCGCCGTCGAGCGGCGGCCGTAAGTAGATCAGAGCGCGGGTATCGGAGTGCGGGGAGTGGACCATTTCGCGAACCCAATCGTCACCGGGTCGATGCGGTCGTTCCAGAACCTGGGAGCACCGCGGGAGGCGCGCGGGCGCCCGACGCCACCCGGTTGTCGCAGCGGGTAACCCGGACGACGGGTCGCCGGGGGGTGCGGGGTGGCGCACCGGAGGTGCCGCGCCCGCGCCGCGCCGCCGCGGCCGGTGGTACGCACCGAACGGCCCTGCGGGGTCAACGCACCGTGTCCGGCTCCCCGTCCGGGTGCCGGGACGCGGGGTGACGAGATGGCGCAATTCGTGGGTATCGGTGGGATTGTGTGGCACGCTGAGCGACCCGGCGGGCATTCACGACGCCGCCGTCGTCGGTGATCGCCGGTACCGTGGTGGTACGAGCACGGGAGGAGGATGCCGACATGGAGCAAGACCGTCCCGGCAACCGACCTGTGGAGGGCGGGGAGCAGCCGAACGCGGAGCTGCGCAGCCAGATCCGCCTCCTCGAGGACGAGGTGGCCCTGCTGCGCAGGCGGCTCAACGACTCGCCCCAACAGGCGCGCCTGCTGGAAAAGCGGCTGGCCGAGGCATCCGAGAGAGTGAGCCAGCTCACCGAACGGAACGCCAAACTCACCGAGACCCTGAAGGAAGCGCGGGGCCAGCTCACGGCGCTGCGCGAAGAGGTCGACCGACTCGCCCAGCCCCCGAGCGGCTACGGGGTCTTCCTGCGCCGCTACGAGGACGAGACGATCGACGTGTTCACGTCCGGGCGCCGGATGCGGGTCGCCGTGTCCCCGAACGTCGAGACCGAGGAGCTCAAGCTGGGCCAGTCGGTGCGCCTCAACGAGGCGCTCACCGTGGTCGAGGCCGGTGCGTTCGAGCAGACCGGTGAGGTCTGCACCTTCCGGGAGCTGCTGATCAGCGGGGTGGGGGAGAGCCCCCGCGCGCTGGTGGTCGGGCACACCGACGAGGAGCGGGTGGTGTGGCTCACCGACCACCTGACCGACACCGGTCTGAAGTCCGGTGACTCGCTGCTGGTGGACAGCAAGGCGGGTTACGCCTACGACGTGGTGCCCAAGGCCGAGGTCGAAGACCTCGTGCTGGAAGAGGTCCCGGACGTGCGCTACCACGACATCGGTGGGCTGGGCGGCCAGATCGAGCAGATCCGCGACGCCGTGGAGCTGCCGTTCCTGCACTCGGACCTGTACGTGCAGTACCAGTTGCGCCCGCCCAAGGGCGTGCTGCTCTACGGCCCGCCGGGGTGCGGGAAGACGCTCATCGCCAAGGCGGTCGCCAACTCGCTGGCCAAGAAGGTGGTGGCGGCCCGGGGCGACGACGACGGGCAGGCGAAGTCCTACTTCCTGAACATCAAGGGACCGGAACTGCTCAACAAGTTCGTCGGCGAGACCGAGCGGCACATCCGGATGATCTTCCAGCGGGCTCGGGAGAAGGCCTCCGAGGGCACGCCGGTGATCGTGTTCTTCGACGAGATGGACTCGATCTTCCGGACCCGGGGCAGCGGGGTGTCCTCCGACGTGGAGACCACCATCGTGCCGCAGCTGCTCAGCGAGATCGACGGTGTCGAGGGGCTGGAGAACGTCATCGTGATCGGCGCCTCCAACCGCGAGGACATGATCGACCCCGCGATCCTGCGGCCCGGCCGGCTCGACGTGAAGATCAAGATAGAGCGGCCGGACGCCGAATCGGCCAAGGACATCTTCTCCAAGTACCTGACACCGGAGCTGCCGATCCACGAGGAGGACCTCAAGGAGTTCGGCGGCGACAAGGCGTCCTGCCTGGAGGCGATGATCCAGACCACGGTCGAGCGGATGTACGCCGAGAGCGACGAGAACCGGTTCCTGGAGGTCACCTACGCCAACGGGGACAAGGAGGTCCTGTACTTCAAGGACTTCAACTCCGGGGCGATGATCCAGAACATCGTCGACCGGTCGAAGAAGGCGGCGATCAAGTCGGTGCTGGAGACCCGGCAGCCGGGCCTGCGGGTGCAGCACCTGCAGGACGCCATCATCGACGAGTTCGCCGAGAACGAGGACCTGCCCAACACCACCAACCCCGACGACTGGGCCCGCATCTCCGGCAAGAAGGGCGAGCGGATCGTCTACATCCGCACCCTGGTGAGCGGGAAGAATCAGGAGTCCGGCCGGGCGATCGACACCGCCACCAACACCGGCCAGTACCTCTGAGGACCCGGTAGCTCCGAGACCGGCACGACGGGCCGGGGACGTCACCGCCCGCGGTGGGGTCCCCGGCCCGGGTCGAGTGTCGCGGCGGCGCGGCAGCGGTTAGGTTGCGGGCATGATCCCCGCTCCACCGCCGCACCGCCTCGGGATCGGACTGGCCGCGCTGGGCCGTCCGGCCTACATCAACCTCGGCCGCACCGACGTGCTGCCGGTCCACCGCAGCACCGAGGTGATGCGCGAGCGCACCCGGGCGGTGCTCGACGCCGCCCACGCCGCGGGCCTGCGCTGGATCGACGCGGCCCGCTCCTACGGCAGCGCCGAGCACTTCCTCGCCGACTGGCTGCGGACCTCCGGGCACGAGGACGTGGTGGTCTCCAGCAAGTGGGGCTACGCCTACGTCGCCGACTGGCAGGTCGAGACCGAGGTGCACGAGGTCAAGGAGCACTCGCTGGAGCGGCTGCGGTCCCAGTGGGCGCAGACCCGGGAACTGCTCGACGACCGGATCGACCTGTACCAGGTGCACTCGCTGACCACCGACAGCCCGCTGTTCGAGGACGTCGCGCTGCAACGGGAACTGGCCCGGGTGCGGGACGCGGGCGTCGCGCTGGGCCTGTCCACCAGCGGCGCCGCCCAGGGCGAGGCCATCGAACGCGCCTGGGAGCTGGAGGTGGGCGGCAGGCAGCTCTTCAGCTCGGTGCAGGCCACCTGGAACTCCCTGGAGCCCTCGGCCGGCCGGGTGCTCGCGGAGGTGCGCACCGGGGGCTGGCGGGTGCTGGTGAAGGAGAGCCTGGCCAACGGCAGGCTCGCCGTCCAGCCGCCCGAGCCGGTGGCCGGGATCGCCCGCCGCCGCGGCACCGCGCCCGATGCGGTGGCGCTGGCGCACGCGCTGCACCAGCCGTGGGCCGACGTGGTGCTCATCGGCCCGGCGAGCGTCGACCAGCTCCGCTCCAACCTCGCGGGCCTGGACCTCGAACTGACCGCCGACGAGCTGGACGAGCTCGCCACCGCGGCCCGCGACCCGGCGACCTACTGGGGCGAGCGCGCCGCGCTGGCCTGGCAGTAGGTCAGCCCCCGCGGGCGAACCACTCCTCGACGAGCCGGCGCCCGTCCGGCACGAACGGCCACGCCGGGTCGGCCAGCCGCTCCCGGAGCTCGGCCAGGCCCATCCAGCCGCCCTCGGCGATCTCCTCCGGCTGGTGCCGGACCGGGCCGTCCCAGCTGGTGCGGTAGCAGAACGCGTGGTAGCGGACGCTGCCCTCCTCGAACGCGAGGCGGAACAGCGGCTGCGGCGCGACGCCCCGGACGTCCAGCTCCTCGGCCAGCTCCCGGACGGCGGCGGCGCCGGGGTCCTCGCCCGCCGCGACCACACCACCGGTCCAGCAGTCGTACCGGCCCGGGTAGACGTCCTTGGTGGCGGTGCGGCGGTGCACGTAGACCGACGCGCCGTCGGGGGACAGCACCAGCACCGAGGCCGCGGCGTGCCACAGCCCCTCCCGGCGCATCCGGTCGCGCCGCACGGCGCCCACGACGTTCCCCCGCGCGTCGTACCGCGCCACCAGCTCCGCCTCCGCTCCCACGTCCCGATGCTCGCACGCGCGGGGAACACCGGAACGGGCACTGAGTAGGTCACAACGGCCGCCACGTCCTCGGTTCCGGCGTCCGCACCCCGTACGCTGCGGGGTATGCGGCGGATCATGGGAACCGAGGTCGAGTACGGCATCGTCGTGCCGGGCGACTCCAGCGCCAACCCGGTGCTGACCTCCACGCACATCGTGCTCGCCTACGCGGCGGCGGCCGACATCCCGAGGGCCCGGCGGGCGCGCTGGGACTACGAGGTCGAATCGCCGCTGCGGGACGCGCGGGGATTCGACCTCAGCGCGTCGCACCAGCACGGCGGCGGGCCCGACGGCGACGACCTCGGGGCGGCCAACGTCATCCTCACCAACGGCGCGCGGCTCTACGTCGACCACGCGCACCCCGAGTACTCGGCGCCCGAGGTGACCAACCCGCGCGACGCGGTGGTCTGGGACAAGGCCGGGGAGCGGGTCATGGAGGAGGCGGCGATCCGGGCCGCCAGCGTGCCGGGCACCGCGCCGATCCAGCTCTACAAGAACAACGTGGACGGCAAGGGCGCCAGCTACGGCACCCACGAGAACTACCTGATGGACCGGAGCACCCCGTTCACCGCGGTCATCAGCGGTCTCACGCCGTTCTTCGCCTCCCGGCAGGTGATCTGCGGCTCCGGCCGGGTGGGGCTCGGGCAGGCGGGGGAGAAGCCGGGGTTCCAGCTCTCCCAGCGCTCGGACTACATCGAGGTCGAGGTCGGGCTGGAGACCACGCTCAAGCGCGGCATCATCAACACCCGCGACGAGCCGCACGCCGACGCCGACAAGTACCGCAGGCTGCACGTCATCGTCGGCGACGCGAACCTGGCGGAGACCTCGACCTACCTCAAGCTGGGCACCACCGCGCTGGTTCTGGACATGATCGAGTCCGGGCAGCGCTTCGACGACCTGCGGTTGGCCGACCCGGTCCGGGCGGTGCACCTGCTCAGCCACGACCCGACCCTCAAGCAGGCGGTGGAGCTCACCGACGGCCGCCGCTTCACCGGGCTGGACCTGCAGCGCGCCTACCACGAGCGGGCCGCCCGGCACGTCGAGGAGCGGGGCGGCGGTCCCGAGGCCCAGGACGTGCTGCGGACCTGGGGCGAGGTCCTCGACCTGCTCGGCGACGACCCGATGAGCTGCGCCGACCGGCTGGACTGGCCCGCGAAGCTGCGTTTGATGGAGCAGTACCGCTCCCGGGACGGCCTCGGCTGGGCCTCGTCCCGGCTCGGCATGGTCGACCTGCAGTACTCGGACGTGCGGCTGGACAAGGGCCTCTACAACCGGCTGGTGGCGCGCGGCTCGATGAAGCGGCTGGTCACCGAGGACGAGGTGCGCGCCGCGGTGACCAACCCGCCGGAGGACACCCGGGCCTACTTCCGGGGGCGCTGCATGGAGCGCTACCCCGCCGAGGTGGCCGCCGCGTCCTGGGACTCGGTCATCTTCGACCTGGGGCGGGAGTCGCTGGTGCGCATCCCGACCCTGGAGCCGCTGCGCGGCACGCGCGCCCACGTGGGTGAGATCCTGGAAGCCTCGGCCAGCGCCGAGGAGCTGGTGGACTCCCTCACGAAGGGCTGAGCAGGCCGGCTCTGCCGGAGGAGCGGGTCGTCGAAGATCGGGAATGCCCCGTGTGGCTGTGGGCCAACAGGGCGTCGGATAGGTAGTGTTCACGGCAGGGAGTCCCCGTGGCGGGGCCTCCCCCGAGGGCAACCACCGGGAGGCGAGATGTCCCAGGAGAAGGTGCACCGGCACGGCGACGGGGACGGTGACGAGGAGCAGGGCTCCGAGGCCGCCGGTCAGGAACGTCGCGAGAAGCTCGGCGAAGACGTCGACGCCATCCTGGACGAGATCGACGACGTCCTGGAGGAGAACGCCGAGGACTTCGTCCGCGCCTACGTGCAGAAGGGCGGGCAGTAACCCGCAGCGCGACCCGTGCGCCGGGACCGGGCCGAGGCCCGCCAGTCCGGCGCACGGGCACCCGCGCGCCGGGCTGGCGGGTCTGGGGCCCGTGGTTCCGGTGAGCATGACGTGGTAGTCACTTCGAGCAGGAGACGATGTCGCCGATGGATTCCAGCTCGGCCCGGGTCTCGACCCCGGCCTTGCCGTCCGCCTACCTCACGCCCGGGTCGTCGTTCACGGACTTCCTCCGTTCCGCGGCGCCCGAGCTGCTGCCGGGCAACCGGCCGCTGTCGGAGGGGGGTCAGAAGTCGGACGGCGCGGTGCGCGCTCCGCACGGCACGACGATCGTGGCGGTGGCCTTCCGGGGCGGGGTGGTGCTCGCCGGTGACCGCCGGGCCACCTCCGGGAACCTGATCGCCCAGCGGGACATGGAGAAGCTCTACGTCACCGACTCCTACTCGGCGGTCGGCATCGCGGGCACCGCGGGCATCGCGCTGGAGATGGTGCGGCTCTACGCGGTGGAGCTCGAGCACTACGAGAAGCTCGAAGGCGTGCCGCTGTCGCTGGACGGCAAGTCGAACAAGCTGGCCACCATGCTGCGCGGCAACCTTCCGATCGCGATGCAGGGCCTGGCCGTGGTGCCGCTGTTCGTCGGGTTCGACGTGGACGCCGAGGACCCGGACCGCGCGGGCCGGATCGTGTCCTACGACGTCACCGGTGGCCGGTACGACGAGGCGGGCGGCTACCACGCGGTCGGCTCCGGTTCGCTGTTCGCTAAGGCGGCGCTGAAGAAGCGCTTCGACCCGGACGCCGACGTCGAGACGGCGATGCGCTCGGCGGTCGAGGCGCTCTACGACGCCGCGGACGACGACTCGGCCACCGGCGGCCCGGACCTCGCGCGCCGGATCTACCCCTCGCTGGTCACCATCACCGCCGCCGAGGGCGCGGTGCGCACCGGTGAGGAGCGGGTCGCCGAACTCACTTCCGAGGTGGTCAACCACCGGATGGAGAACCCCGGCGGCTGACCGCCCGCCACCCGAGTGCCACCGCCACTTCGCCGGCAGGGCGAGCAGATTCGATCCAGGAGTGCACAGCCGTGACGATGCCCTTCTACACCTCTCCCGAACAGCTCATGCGGGAGCGCTCCGAGCTCGCCCGCAAGGGCATCGCCCGGGGCCGCAGCGTGGTCGTGCTGAAGTACGCCGGGGGCGTGCTGTTCGTCGCCGAGAACCCCTCGCCGACGCTGCACAAGGTCGCCGAGATCTACGACCGGATCGGGTTCGCGGCGGTGGGCCGCTACAGCGAGTTCGAGGCGCTGCGGGTGGCCGGGGTGCGGATCGCCGACGTGCGCGGCTACTCCTACGACCGGCGGGACGTGACCGCCCGGTCGCTGGCCAACACCTACGCCCAGCACCTCGGCGCCATCTTCACCGAGCAGATCAAGCCCTTCGAGGTGGAGATCTGCGTCGCGGAGGTCGGCCACACCGCCGAGCACGACCAGCTCTACCGGCTCACCTTCGACGGCTCCATCGTGGACGAGCCGCAGTACGTGGTGATGGGCGGGCAGACCGACACGATCACCTCGGTGCTCAAGGATTCGTTCACCGACGGCATGGAGCTCACCGAAGCGGCGCGGCTGGCCATCGAGGCGCTGTCCTCCAGCGGGGATTCCTCCCGCAAGCTCGGCGTGGGCCAGTTGGAGGTCGCGGTGCTCGACCGGGGCCGTCCGCACCGGACGTTCCGCCGGATCTCCGGTGCGGCGTTGACCGCGCTGCTGCCCGAGGAGTCGAAGTCCGATTCGGACTCCGCCGAGAAATCCGAAGAGGACTCCTGACCCGCACCCGTTCCACCCGCAGTCGCTTGAGTGGGGGGCACCTTCATCCGGCATAGTCGGATGAAGGTGCCCCCCACCCGGTTCTCGAACGGGTGAGGTGGTCGGCTCCGGGGCCCGGGACCGGGCGGTAGACGCGCAGCGCGCCTTCGTGCGCGTCGAAGGTGAAGCGGGTTCCCTTCCGACCCAGTTCGCCGTCCATCGCGATCGTGACGGGTTCCCCCAGCACGGCCACGTCGAGCTCCCGGCTGCGCCGCTCCACGTAGGTCCTGCTGCGCTGCAGCGTCCCGGCCAGCGCGGCGGCCACGAAGCGCAACCGGGACCAGCGCAGGTCGGCTCGGACGTAGCGGACGTCGAGGGTGCCGGTGTCCAGGCTCGGCCGCCACGCGGGGGCGAACCCGCGCGGGGCGTAGGCGCCGTTGCCGACGAACAGCACCCACACCAGCAGCGGTTCGCCGTTGACCACCGCGTGCATCGGTGCGGATTCGTGCAGCACCCGGATCAGCGCCGCGGCGGCGGCGGGCCACTTCCCCCAGCGCGGCGCCCACCGCTCGCGGAACCGCACCATGTCGGGGTAGCCGCCGATGCTCGCGGTGTTGAGGAACCACCGCTCGACCGCGTCGTCGACCCGCAGCGTCCCCAGGTCCACCGCGCACCCGGTGCCGCGCGCCACGGCGTCGGCCACGGCGTCGGCGGTCGGCACCCCGGCGTCGCGGGCGAAGTGGTTCAGGGTTCCGGCGGGCAGCACCGCCAGCGGCAGTCCGCGCCGGGCCGCCACGGTGGCCGCCGCGGCCACCGTGCCGTCCCCGCCCGCGACCCCGAGGGCCCGGACCTGCTCGCGCCCCACCACCGCGTCGAGGTCGGCGACGAGGTCGCCGCCGGGCTCGGGGTAGGTGACCTTCGCGGCGGGCCAGTTCTCGGTGACCCACTGGGCGGGCGGGATGCCGTCCCCGGAGTCGGGGTTGATCAGCACCAGCATCCCGGCGCCGTCCGGCAGCGCGGGCAGCTCGACGACCTCGACCTCCGTGGAGTTCTCCGGCAGCACCGGCCACCAGCGGCGGGTGGACAGCGCCATCCCGGTGCCCAGGGCCGCGCCGCAGACCACGTCGGTCGGCCAGTGCACGCCGGTGTGCACCCGGGAGTACGCCACCGCCGCGGCGACCGGGGCCAGCGCCGCGCCGAGCACCGGTGATTCCATCGCGACGGCCGTGGCGAACGCGGCGGCCGAGGCGGCGTGCCCGGACGGGAACGACGAGGACACCGGCGGGTCGGTGAGCCTGCGGTGCGGGGCGACCAGCTCGGCGGCCGGGCGGCGGCGCGGCAGCAGCGGCTTGCCGACCAGGTTCGTCGTCGCGCTCGCCCCCGCGATGGCCGCCGCGCCGCGCACCGCGGCCCGGCGGGTGCGTCCGCCGCGCAGGCCGAGCACGGCGGCGATGGCCAGCCAGAGCAGGCTGTGGTTGGCGGCGGTGCTCAGCGTCTTCAGCGCCGGATCGGCCGCCGAACGGGGCAGCAGGGCACTGCGGCGGGCCAGTTCGCGGTCGGTGCCGTCGACCCGTGCCATCGCCGCGCGCAACCGGTCGAGCATTCCCGATACGCTACCGTGCCCGAACGGCGGACCGCCGTTTGCCGCGCGAGCGCCTAGTGTGGAGGACATGCAGCGGCGGATCTTTGGCATCGAAACCGAGTTCGGGGTCACCTGCACCTTCCACGGTCAGCGTCGGCTCTCCCCGGACGAGGTGGCGCGCTACCTGTTCCGGCGGGTCGTGTCGTGGGGACGCTCGTCCAACGTGTTCCTGCGCAACGGCGCGCGGCTCTACCTGGACGTGGGGTCCCACCCGGAGTACGCCACCGCCGAGTGCGACGACCTCACCCAGCTGGTCACGCACGACAAGGCGGGCGAACGCATCCTGGAAGACCTGCTCATCGACGCCGAGCGGCGGCTGGCCGACGAGGGCATCGGCGGCGACATCTTCCTGTTCAAGAACAACACCGACTCCGCGGGCAATTCCTACGGGTGCCACGAGAACTACCTGGTCGGCCGGTCGGGGGAGTTCTCCCGGATCGCCGACGTGCTGCTGCCGTTCCTGGTGACCCGCCAGCTCGTCTGCGGCGCGGGCAAGGTGCTGCAGACGCCGCGCGGCGCCGTCTACTGCCTGTCGCAGCGGGCTGAGCACATCTGGGAGGGCGTGTCCAGCGCGACCACCCGCTCCCGGCCCATCATCAACACCCGCGACGAACCGCACGCCGACGCCGAGCGCTACCGCAGGCTGCACGTGATCGTCGGCGACTCGAACATGTCCGAGGTGACCACGCTGCTCAAGGTCGGCGCGGCGCACCTGGTGCTGGAGATGGTCGAGGAGGGCGTGCAGTTCCGGGACTTCACCCTGGACAACCCGATCCGCGCCATCCGCGAGATCAGCCACGACATGACCGGTCGCCGCACGGTCCGGCTGGCGGGCGGGCGCGAGGCCTCGGCGCTGGACATCCAGCGCGAGTACTACGGCCGGGCGCTCGACTACGTCGAGCGGCGCGGGTCGGACCCGATGACGGACCGCATCCTGGACCTGTGGGGCCGGGCGCTGGACGCCGTCGAGCACCAGGACTACTCGCTGATCGACCGCGAGGTGGACTGGGCGATCAAGTACCGGCTGCTGGAGCGGTACCGCGACAAGCACGGCTTGGAGCTGTCCAGCCCCCGGATCGCCCAGCTCGACCTCGCCTACCACGACATCCGCCGCGGTCGGGGCCTGTTCGACATGCTCCAGCGCAAGGACCTGGTGGACCGGGCGACCGAGGACGGCGAGATCGAGGCGGCCAAGGACACCCCGCCGCAGAGCACCCGGGCCAAGCTGCGCGGCGACTTCATCGCCGCCGCGCAGAACGCGGGCCGGGACTTCACCGTCGACTGGGTCCACCTCAAGCTCAACGACCAGGCGCAGCGCACCGTGCTGTGCAAGGACCCGTTCCGGGCGGTCGACGAGCGGGTGGAGCGGCTGATCAGCTCGCTGTGAGCTACGACGCCGGCTGCTGCCCGGTGGGCCGGACGATGATCTCGTTGACGTCCACGGTCGGCGGCTGCCCCACCGCGTAGAGCACGGCCGCCGCGATGTCCTCGGCGCGCAGCTTGGGCACCCCGGTGCGGTCGGCGGTCATCCCGGTCTCGACCATGCCCGGCTGCACCAGGGTCACCCGCACGCCGGTGCCCACGCACTCGGCGCGGATGTTCTGCGCCATCCCGGTGACCGCCCACTTGGTCGCGGAGTAGAGGTTGCCGGGCCGGATGCCGCGCCCGGCGTTGGAGCCGGTGAGCACCAGGTGCCCGGCGCTGCGGGTCAGGGCGGGCAGCGCGGCGCGGGCGGTCAGCGCCGGTCCGGCGACGTTGGCCAGCACCATCGAGCCCCATTCCGAGGGGTCGGCGCCGCCGTCGCCGAGGAACGACGTGCGCAGGCTCTGCCCGGCGTTGGCGAACACCACGTCGAGACGCCCGAAGTGCTCCTCGACCCGGTGCACCGCCTCGCTGATCGCGGGCCAGTCGGCGACGTCGCAGGCCAGCGGGAGCGAGTCCGGCCCGAGCTCGTCGGCCAGCGGGCGCACCGCGTCGGCGGAGCGGGCCAGCAGCGCGGTCCGGTAGCCGGCCTGCGCGGCGGCGCGTGCGGTGGCCGCGCCGATCCCGCGGGAGGCGCCGGTGATCATCATGACGGGAGCGCTCATGCCGCTCACCTTACGGAGATCACCGCCCCAGGTGACGCACCCGGAAGTGGGACGGGGTGAGGGGCACCCTTGCCCGAGTAAGGACCGCTTTCGCCAATGGCCTGCGTGGCGGTGCGGTGGCGGACCCCAGCGGACTTCTCGGCGTTCGCGATCACTTCAGCGGTGAGTGAAATTGATTCACGTTCGGCGCGGGTGCCGGAGGCCGACCCGAACGCGTGATCGAATTCGTGCGAGCTAGAGTTCCGAAGTGGCCACTGTGCGTGCTGAACGCTTGGTGAACCTGGTGCTGTGCCTGCTGTCCACGCGCCAGTACCTCACCGCGGAGCGGATCCGGGCGATCGTGCCCGGTTACGCCGACGCGCCCACCGACGAGGCGTTCTTCCGGACCTTCGAACGGGACAAGGCGGAGCTCCGCGACCTGGGCATCCCGCTGGAGACCGGGCGCAACTCCGCCTTCGACGGGGCCGACGGCTACCGGATCGCCCGCCGCGACTACGAGCTCGGCGACGTCGACCTGGAACCGGACGAGGCCGCCGCGCTGGCCCTGGCCGTGCGGCTGTGGGACTCCCCGGAGCTCACCGCCGCCGCGCGCGGTGCGCTGCTCAAGCTGCGGGCGGCCGGCGTGGAGGTCGACGAGCGCTCCTCGGCCGCGGTCGAGCCCCGGGTGCGCACCGGCGAGCCCGCCTTCGCCCCGCTGCTCGCGGCGGTGCAGGCCGGCCGGGCGGTGCGGTTCGACTACCGGCGGCCCGGCAGCCCCGAGGCGCAGCGGCGCGCGGTCGAACCCTGGGGCGTGGTGTCCTGGCGCGGTCGCTGGTACGTCGTCGGGCACGACCAGGACCGCCGCGCCACCCGTTGCTTCCGGCTGTCCCGGGTCGTCGGCGAAGTGACCGCCACCGGACCGGCCGGGCAGGTACGCCGCCCACCGGACACCGACCTGCTGCGCATCGTCGCGGGCGAGTCGCACGGACCGGTACCGCCGACCCGCGCCCGGGTGTGGGCGGTCGACGGCCGCGCCCAGGGCCTGCGCAGGCGGGCCACCCCGGTCGAGCGGCTGCAGCTCGGCGACGAGGACGGGGACGTGCTCGAGCTCGACCTCGTCTACCCGGAGTCGGCCGCGAGCTGGCTCGCCGGGTACGGACCCGACGTCGCGGTGCTCGAACCCGAGACGCTGCGCAAGACCGTCCACGAGATCCACCTCGGGGTCGCCGAGCCGGGGGAGGAGCGATGACCAGCGCGTCCCAGCGGTTGCCCAGGCTGCTCGCCCTGGTGCCGTACCTGCTGAGCAGGCCGGGGGTCCTCGTCGCGGAGGCCGCCGCGGACTTCGGCGTCACCGAGGCGCAGCTCCGCCGCGATCTGGAGCTGCTCTGGATGTGCGGCCTGCCCGGTTACGGTCCCGGCGACCTCATCGACCTGTCCTTCGAGAGCGACTCGATCACGGTGACCTACGACGCGGGGATGCGCCGCCCGCTGCGGCTCACCGCCTCCGAGGCCACCGCGCTGCTGGTGGCGCTGCGGGCGCTGGCCGAGACCCCGGGGATCACCGACACCGGAGCGGTGCGGCGGGCCCTGGCCAAGGTGGAGGACGCCGTCGGCCAGGCGCGTCCGGCGGGCGTGGTGGTCGGGCTGGAGGGCCGCGAGTCGTTCGTGCGCTCGGAGGTCCGCGCCGCGGTCCAGGACGCGACCACCCGGCGGCGGGCCGCCCGGATCCGCTACTACACGATCTCCCGCGACGAGATCAGCGACCGGGTGGTGGACCCGATGCGGTTGCTGCTGCTCGACGGGCGCAGCTACCTGGAGGCGTGGTGCCGCGCGGCGGGCGGCGTCCGGCTGTTCCGGCTGGACCGAATCGACGACGCGGAGGTCCTCGACGAGGTGGCCCGGCCGCCCGCCGACGCGGAACCGACCGACGTCTCCGGCGGGCTGTTCCGGCCCGATCCGGAGCAGCCCAGCGCGGAGCTGGAGCTCTCCCCGGACGCCCGTTGGGTCGCCGAGTACTACCCGGTGGAGGACGTCGAGGAGCTGCCCGGCGGGTCCAGCCGGGTGCGGATGCGCTACTCCGACCGGTCCTGGATGGTGCGGCTGGTGCTCGGGCAGGGTGGGCTGATCAGAGTCCTCGCTCCGGACGACCTGGCGGTGGACGTGCGTCGTCGCGCGGAAGCGGCCTTGGCACGAGCTGGTCACCTCGCGTCCACCTAGCCGGGTTACCGTGGGCGGGTGCCGTATGTGCTGAGTCTCGTCCTGCTGGTCGTGGGCCTGGTCGGCCTGGCCTGGCCGGTGCTCCGGGTGTTCCGGGGCCTGCGCTCGTTCCGGTCCGCCCAGCGGGAGGTCGTGGGCGGTGTCGCCGACCGCGCCGGGTTGCTCCGGGCGCGGTTCGCCGGTCTGCGGGTCGCCTTCAGCGATCGGTGGCGTGGCTGACGCCCATCAGGCCGGTACTGCCCGGGCCGCGCTCCGCGTAGTATGGCCCCCGCAGCTCTATCAGGAAAGGTTGTGCACCAATGGGTCTGCCAGGTGGCTGGGAGCTCATCCTCATCGTCTTGGTCGTGGTGCTGCTCTTCGGCGCCACGAAGCTCCCGCAGATGGCGCGTTCGCTCGGCCAGTCCGCCCGCGTGTTCAAGGCGGAGGCGCGCGGCATGAAGGAGGACGAGGAGCGCGAGGAGGCCAAGAAGCGCGAGAAGGCCGAGCGCGAGTCGCGCGAGATCACCTCGGGTGATTCCGTGACGCCGTCGGTGACCCCGCCGGTCGAGGACAAGCAGCGCGACGAGTCCAAGAACTGACCAGAACGGGGACACACGGTGGGTGCCACTGCCAGTCCACTGCGCCGCCTGAACCCGTTCCGCAAGGACCGCAAGCGCTGGGGCCGTCGGCACAACCCCGACGGCACCATGTCGCTGGCCGATCACCTCTACGAGCTGCGCTACCGCCTGGGCATCGCGCTGGTGGCGGTGCTGGTCGGCGCGATCTTCGGGTTCTGGTGGTTCTCCGGTTCGCTGTTCGGGCTGCCCACGCTCGGTGACCTCCTGCTCGGGCCGTACTGCGCGCTCCCCGTCGAGCAGCGGGTCTCCCCGAACGGCTCCTGCCAGCTCCTGCAGACCAAGCCGTTCGAGGTCTTCATGCTGCGGCTGAAGGTCGGCATCGCGGTGGGCGCGGTGCTGTTCAGCCCGGTGTGGCTGTACCAGCTCTGGGCGTTCATCACGCCCGGCCTCTACACCAAGGAGCGTTCGTTCGCGCGGACGTTCGTGCTCCTGGCGAGCCTGCTGTTCGCGGCGGGCGCGGTGCTGGCGTACTACGTGGTGCCGGAAGGCCTGAGCTTCATGGTGGGCTTCGGCGGCGAGTCGTTCATGACCGCGCTCACCGGTGGCGAGTACATCAACTTCGTGCTCCTGATGCTGATCATCTTCGGGATCAGCTTCGAGCTGCCGCTGATCCTGGTGATGCTCAACCGGGCCGGCGTGGTCTCCTACGCCAAGCTCAAGAGCTGGTGGCGCGGGTTGGTCTTCGCCCTGTTCGTCTTCGCCGCCATCGCCACCCCGGGGCAGGACCCGTTCTCGATGGTGGTGCTGGCCGCGGCGCTGTGCCTGCTGTTCGGCATCGCGATGCTGATCTGCCGCGCGCACGACCGCAGGCAGGCGAAGAAGCGGGTGGCGGACGGGCTGGAGGGCCTGGGCCTCGACGAGACGTCGAAGGTCGACAGCTCGGCCTCCGACCTCAGCTCGGTCGGCTCGGACCCGGCCGACCTCGGGGCGGGCCGGACGTCGGTGCGGCACGACGACGCGACCTGACCCGCCCTGGCCGGACCGGCGGCCCGTGCACGAAGATCGTTCCTCGTGCGTGGAGTGCTGCTGATCAACCCGGTCGCCGGTGGCGGACTGACGGTGGAGGTGGCCGGGCTGATCGCCCGCCACCTCCGCGCCGTCTGCGAGCTGCGGGTGGTGATCGCCCGCGATGCCCCGGCGACCGCGGCGGCGGCCGACCGGGCCGTCGCCGAAGGCGCGGACCTGCTGGTGGTCGCCGGCGGTGACGGGGCGGCGCACCTGGCCGTGCAGAGCTGCGCCGGGACCGCCACGGCGCTGGCGCCGCTGCCCTGCGGCACCGGCAACGACCTGGCCCGCGGCCTCGGCCTGCCACCGGACCCGCTGGACGCCGTGCGGCAGGTGGTGCGCGCGGTGCGGGCGGGGCGGCGACGGCGGGTGGATCTCGGCAAGATCGCAGGCGGCGGCTACTTCGGGACGGTGCTGTGCGCGGGATTCGACGCCGCGGTCAACGCCCGGGCCAACCGGATGCGGTGGCCGCGCGGCCAGCGCCGCTACGACGCGGCGGTGCTCGCCGAGCTGGCCCGGCTGCGCCCGATGCCGCTGCGGGTGGAGCTCGACGGCATCGCGGTGGAGCTGACCGCCACCCTGGTCGCGGTGGGCAACTCGACGAGCTACGGGGGCGGCATCCCGATCTGCCCGGACGCCGACCTGGGCGACGGGCTGTTCGACGTGACCGTGGTCGGCGCGGTCCGGCGCCGCGACCTGCTGGGCATCCTGCCGCGGCTGCGCACCGGACGGCACGTCGACCACCCGGCGGTGCGGACGGTGCGGGCCCGGCGGGTGCGGCTGGGCGGTGCCAACGGGTGGCTCGCGCACGCCGACGGGGAGCCGCAGGCCCGGTTGCCGGTGAGCGTGCGGTGCGCCCCGGGAGCCCTCGAAGTGGCGGCCTGACCTGCGGCGGAGCGGTCGCGGGTGGGCGAGGTCACGACGCGGCGGGGCCGTGCCCGCGACGTGCGTCGGCTCGATGTGAAAGCCTTGGGGGGTGGCTGCAAGCCGTTCCGACACCGCCAAGCTGACCCCAGCCGAGGCCTACGCGGCGCACAACCGCCGCAGCGCACATCCCGGACTGGCCGACTTCGCCGGGGGGATGGACTTCGAGCTGGACCCGTTCCAGCGCACCGCCTGCCAGGCCCTCGAGGCGGGGCGCGGGGTGCTGGTGTGCGCCCCGACCGGCGCGGGCAAGACCGTCGTCGGGGAGTTCGCGGTGCACCTCGCGCTCGCCGAGGGCCGCAAGTGCTTCTACACCACGCCGATCAAGGCGCTGTCCAACCAGAAGTACGCGGACCTGTGCGAGCGGCACGGCACCGACGCCGTCGGGCTGCTCACCGGTGACACCTCGGTCAACGGCGACGCGCAGGTGGTGGTGATGACCACCGAGGTGCTGCGCAACATGCTCTACGCCGGGTCGCGCAGCCTGGACCAGCTCGGGTACGTCGTGATGGACGAGGTGCACTACCTCGCCGACCGGTTCCGCGGTGCGGTCTGGGAAGAGGTCATCCTGCACCTGCCCGACCACGTGCAGCTCGCCAGCCTGTCGGCGACGGTGAGCAACGCCGAGGAGTTCGGCGAGTGGCTGCAGGAGGTGCGCGGCGAGACCACGGTGGTCGTCGACGAGCACCGCCCGGTGCCGCTGTGGCAGCACATGCTGGTCGGCTCCCGGATGTTCGACCTGTTCGGCGGCGAGTCCGAGGGTCGCGAGCTGACGATCAACCCGCACCTGCTGCGCCGGACCCAGCAGATCACCCGCACCCACGCGCCGCAGCGGCAGCGCGGCGCGCCACCGCCCAAGCGCGGCGGTCAGCGCCCGCCGCGGTTCTTCCCGCCGTCGCGGGTCGAGGTGCTCAGCGGACTCGACGCGGCGGGGCTGCTGCCCGCCATCGTGTTCATCTTCAGCCGGGCGGGCTGCGATGCGGCGGTCGCCCAGTGCCTGCGCGCCGGCCTGCGGCTGACCACCGAGGACGAGCTCGCGGAGATCCGCGAGGTGATCGACGAGCACACCGCGTCGCTGCCCGAGTCGGACCTGACCGTGCTCGGGTACTGGGAGTGGCGGGACGCGCTGGAGCACGGGGTCGCCGCCCACCACGCCGGGCTGCTGCCCGCGTTCAAGGAGACCGTCGAGGAGCTGTTCGTCCGCGGCCTGGTCAAGGCGGTGTTCGCGACCGAGACGCTGGCGCTGGGCATCAACATGCCCGCCCGCACGGTCGTGCTGGAGCGGCTGGTCAAGTTCAACGGCGAGTCCCACGTCGACCTCAGCCCCGGCGAGTACACCCAGCTCACCGGCCGCGCGGGGCGGCGCGGCATCGACGTGGAGGGCCACGCCGTCGTGGTGTGGCAGCCCGGGGTGGACCCGAAGCAGGTCGCCGGGCTGGCCTCGACCCGCACCTACCCGCTGCGGTCCTCCTTCCGCCCCGGCTACAACATGGCGGTCAACCTGGTGCAGCGCGTCGGCCGGGACGCCGCTCGGGACCTGCTGGAGCAGTCCTTCGCCCAGTTCCAGGCCGACCGGTCGGTGGTGGGCCAGTCCCGGCGGATCGAGCGCAACGCCGAGGCGCTCGGCGGCTACGCCGAGGCGATGGAATGCCACCTCGGGGACTTCCAGGAGTACTTCCAGCTCCGCAGGCGGATCTCGGAGCGGGAGAAGTACCTGTCCCGGCAGAACCGCGCCTCCCAGCGCGCGGAGGCGGCCAAGTCGCTGGAGAAGCTGCGCAAGGGCGACGTGATCGCGGTGCCCTCCGGTCGCCGGTCCGGGCTGGCCGTGGTCATCGACCCGGGCGTGGAACACCTCGACGAACCGCGTCCGCTGGTGGTGACCGAGGACCGCTGGTCGGGACGGCTGTCGGTGGCCGACTTCACCTCGCCGGTGGAGCCGCTGGGCAAGCTGAAGCTGCCCAAGCACGTCGACACCCGGTCGCCGAAGTCCCGGCGCGACCTGGCCTCGACGCTGCGCAACACCGGGCTGAGCCCCTCGGAGGGACGTCGTTCGCGCCGCCGCTCCGACGCCGCCGACGACGAGGAGCTGGCCACCCTGCGCCGGGCGCTGCGCGCCCACCCCTGCCACGGCTGCGACGACCGGGAGAACCACGCGCGCTGGGCCGAGCGCCACGAGCGGCTGCGGACCGAGACCGAGCAGCTCCGCCGCAAGGTCTCGGCCACCACGCACTCGTTGGCCCGCTCGTTCGACAAGATCGTCGCGCTGCTGTCCGAGCGGGAGTACCTCGTGCCCGAGGAACCCGAGAAGCCGGTCACCGGTGACGGGCGTCGGCTGTCCCAGCTCTACAGCGAGTCCGACCTGCTGGCCGCCGAGTGCCTGCGGGCCGGGGCGTGGCGCGGGCTGGGCCCGGCCGAGCTCGCCGCGGTCGTCTCCGCGCTGGTCTACGAATCGCGCCGAGAGGGGCTCGCGCCGCAGGTGCCGGCCGGCCCGATCAGCGATGCGCTGGACGAGACCTGGCGGCTGTGGAGCGAGCTGGAGGACGACGAGCGGCGGCACCGGCTCGACCGGACCCGCGAACCCGATCCGGGTTTCGCCTGGCCGGTGTTCCGCTGGGCGCGCGGTGAATCGCTGGAACGAGTGCTGACCACGGCGGAGAGCGCCGGGCACGAGCTCTCGGCGGGCGACTTCGTGCGGTGGTGCCGCCAGGTCGTCGACCTGCTCGACCAGGTCCGGGAGGTCACCGGCAAGGCCGATCCGGTCGGTTCGGCGGCGGCCAAGGCCGTCACGGCGATCCGGCGCGGGGTCGTGGCCGCCGGCGCGGTCTGAAGCGCATCCCGTTCGGTGCCCGGCCGCGCCGTCGTCGGCGGCGCTGAGCCCGGCCGGGCGACGCGAGCGCGGGAGCGGTTGTGGTTGGATCTACCGCGAACGTGTGATGACCGGTGCGGAGGTGTCGATGTCCAGCCCCTACGGTCCGCCCGGCGGTGCGCCCCAGTGGGGTCCGCCCGGACCGGCGTACCCGCAGGGGTATGGCCCGCCCGGCGGCTATCCGCAGCAACCGCCGGGATACGGCTACGGGGGTTACGCGGCGCCGCAGCAGCCCGAAATGTTCGGGGGACGCGGGTTCGGGGGGCCGCAGCCGCCGCGCCGGAAGCGCTCGGCGCTGCCCTGGGTGCTGACCGCCGTGGGGCTCGTGGTGGTGGCGGCCGTCGTCGGCGTGCTGGGGTTCATCGCGCCCGGCTGGTTCAACCGCACCGTGCTCGACGCGTCGAGCGTGGAGAAGGGCGTGGAGCGCACGCTCGCGGAGTCCTACCAGCTCGCCGGGATCGAGCAGGTCCGGTGCCCGGAGGGTGAGCCGGTCGAGCCCGGGCGCCGCTTCGAGTGCCAGGTCCGCGTCGACGGGCAGACCCGGACGGTCGTGATCACGGTGAAGAACGAGCGCGGCGTGTACGAGGTCGGCCACCCGCGCTGAGCGCTCCGGTCACCGCGGGAATTCCGGTCGACGGGCGCGGTCCGGCGGGGCAGGATCGGGGACGTGCACGCACACGAGTTCCGGCCCCTCGCCGACACCGAGTTCCGCCCTGCCCGCGACCTGTTCATGCGCGCGTTGAACCTCCCCCCGGTCACCGACGAGATGTGGAAGTCGGTGTCGCGGACGTCCGAGCCCGGCCGGGTGTTCGGCGGTTTCCTCGACGGCGAGCTGGCGGGGACCGCGTTGACGGGCACCTCGGCGCTGGCGGTGCCCGGCGGGGCGGAAGTGCCGGCCGGGGCGGTCACCGGTGTCGGGGTGCGGGCCGACCGGACCCGCCGCGGGGTGCTCACCGGCCTCATGCGGGCGCAGTTCGACGACACCCGGGAACGCGGCGAGCCGGTGACGATGCTGCACGCCTCCGAAGCGGTGATCTACGAGCGCTTCGGCTACGGCGTGGCGACCCGCTCCCGGACGGTCTCGCTGGACCGGTTCCGCGCGGCGCTGCGCCCGGACGCCCCGCGCGGCGGGCGGATGGACCTGCTGGACCCGGAAGCCGCCCGCACGGTGCTGCCCGACGTGTACCGGGGGCTCGGGCTGGTCCGGCCGGGTTCCATCGTCCGCGGCGACGCGTGGTGGGACATGAACCTGGCGATGGCGCCGCGGGACGCGGTGGCGGTCGTGCACTACGACCCGGCCGGTGTCCCGGACGGTTTCCTGCGCTACGAGCCCAAGAGCCGCGACCACCGGTTCGACGACGGCACGGTCACCCTCCAGGTGCGCGATCTGGTGGCGGGCGACGCCATCGCGGCCGCGGAGCTGTGGCGGTTCCTGTTCGAACGCGATCTCACCGACCGGATCGTGGCGGTGGACCGCCCGCTGGACGAGCCGGTGGAGTGGTTGATGGTGGACCGCCGCGCCTGCCGCACCACCGCGGTCGGCGACGACCTGTGGCTGCGGCTGGTGGACGTGGCGGCGGCCTTGCGCGCCCGGACGTTCAACGCCGCCGAACCGGTCCTCGTCGAAGTCCACGACCGGTTCCTGCCCGACAACGAGGGCACCTACCGGATCGGGCCGGAGGACGTCGAGCGGACCGAGCAGCGCCCCCAGCTCAGCATGGACGTCTCCGCGCTGGCCGCCCTGTACCTCGGTGACGTGTCGGTGTCGGCGCTGGCCGCGGCCGGGCGGGTCCAGGTGCACGAGCCGGCGGCGCTGCCCGGCGCCGACCACCTGTTCACCACCGACGTCGTGCCGTGGTGCGGCACCCCGTTCTGAGCGCACCCGGTGACGCCCTTCGGGGCCGTGGACGCGCGAGTGCGGGGCGCGGTGGCCGGTTCCTCGGGCGCCCACCGCTCCTGGAACGGACCGCCGCACGGGTGCTGGGGCGCGTCGCGCACCGGAACCCGTCCGGGGCCGCGTCGGGCCCGGTCCACACAGGACGTCCTGGCGGTCCGGTTCCGCACGCGGGAACGCGAGGTGGGCCGGCTCGGTGCGGCCACGACTGCGGAGAACGCTCGCGGGCTCGCGGGCCGCACGACCCGTGGGCTCGCGCGTCCGCGCCGCCCTCCCAGGGGTGCCGCACCCACGGGAAGCGATCGCGTGCGGATAGACGTCGGGTCGTGCGGCCCGCTCCCGGGAGGACGTCGCGGAGCGGACGTCACCGCGTGCCGAGCACCCGGAGGAGTTGGTGCTGCGCCGGGCGTCGGCGATGTCCTCGAGCGGGGCGGCTCCTCCGCACCGCTAAACTCGTTCGAGTGAAGTGAGGGCCTGCGCGTGGAACGCGGCGGCCGGTGTCCCGCTTCCCGGCGCTCACGCCCGGACAGCTGCGGGGATGTTCCTCTGCCGTCATCGCCGGGCAACGTTCCCGTCGCGGGAGAACCTCACCCTGAGTGATGTTCGAGTTCCTGGTGGCGCCCGAGCGCCCCCATCGGGAAGGACGAGGAATGCTCCACGTGGTCGGCGTGCTGGCGGTGGTCAGCGCGGGAGTGGTCGGTTTCTGGGTCGGTTATCGGGCGAAGGCGGCACGGCGGACCGTCCCGGCTTAGGGGCTCCGTCGGGAAGCGGCGGAGCCGCTGTGCGCCCGGCACCGCCGCGGGTTCGCAGCGGTCCCCGCGCGAGGAGGACCGCGACGCCGGACAACGGGACGGCTCGGCGCACGGCCATTGAGGTCCAGCGACGCACACCATCGGCGAACGCGGCCCTGGGAGTGGCACCCACCCGGACCAGGCTCAGCCGAGGAGTGCGTCGCGGAGCCGGTCGACGCTCGTGCCGAGCCCCCACCGCCGCTGGAGGTCGGCGAGCCGCTCCAGGTCCACCGCGTCGCGGGGGAGCGCGTCGTCCTCGCGGTCGAGCTCGACCGGTGCGTCGCGCACCACCCGGACCACCGCCGGGGCCGCCGCCAGGTACTCGGCGGCGTCGGCCAGCTTGCCGCGCTGGCGCGGGGTCAGTCCGGGGTGGCGGTCGCGCGCGGCGGTCAGCAACCCGTCGAGCGAACCGAACTGGGTGATCAGCTTCGCGGCCGTCTTCTCACCGATCCCGGCGACCCCGGGCAGACCGTCCGACGGATCGCCGCGCAGCACCGCCATGTCCGCGTAATCGTCCCCCGCTCGCCCGGCCGAGAGCGCGTACCGCTCGGCGAGCTCGTCGGGACCGTAGTCCTGCGCCTTGGCCAGCCCGGCGCCGACGTAGATCACCCGGACCGGCGTGGGGCCGGTCCGCACGAGCTGGAACAGGTCGCGGTCACCGGTGACGACCTCCACCGCATCGCGCTGCTCGCGCTCGGCCAGCGCCCCGATGACGTCGTCGGCTTCGTAGCCGGTCGCCTCGGCGGTGGTGATCCCGGCGGCGTCGAGCACCTCCATGATCACCGGGATCTGGGGGGAGAGCGCGTCGGGCACCTCCTCTTCCGCCGGATCCGCCTCGGCGACCCGGTGCGCCTTGTACGACGGCAGCGCGTCCACCCGGAACTGCGGACGCCAGTCGGCGTCGAGGCAGGCGACCAACCGCCCAGGCCGCCGGTCGGCGATCAGCTTGGCGAGCATGTCGCAGAAGCCGCGCACCGAGTTCACCGGGATTCCGTCGGGCGAGGTCAGCGAGTCCGGCAGCGCGTAGTACGAGCGGAACCACAGCCCCGCCGAATCCACCAGCATCAGAGGACCAGTCACGGTCGACAAGCTTGTCACGCCGCCCCGACATGCGCGCCGCTCCCCAGCGGACGCCCCGCGGGCGCAGCACCGGCCTGGGCGCCGCTGACGGAGGGGACCACCGCCGGGAACCGGTACGGCGCCGGGAATGTCTCCCGAACGGCTTTCGGATTCGCTGCGGGAGGCGGGATTCCGCACGCCGCTTCGGCCCGGGCTCCCGCACCCCGCGGCCCCGGCGCGTCGGGGCGAGGCGAGGCCCCGCGGCACCGTCGCTCGATCGGGTGCACCGCGAGCGGTCCGCCGCTTCCGGAAAGGACCCCTTAGGCTGGGGTCATGGCCACCGTCTCGATGAAGCAGGACCCGTCCGTGCTCGCGGCTCGCCTCGACAAGGCCGCAGACACCGCCGCCGCGGCGAACCTGGATGCGTTGCTGATCTCGCCCGGTTCCGACCTGCGCTACCTCATCGGCGCCGGTGGTGAGTCGTTCGAGCGGCTGAGCTGCCTGGTGCTGCCTGCCGCAGGGCGGTCGGCGGCGCCCGCGCTCGTGGTCCCGAAGCTGGAGGAGCTCGGCTACGCCGACGTCCCCGCCGAGGAGCTGGGCATCGAGGTCGTCACCTGGGTGGACGGGCAGGACCCGCACGCCATCGTCGCGGAGCTGCTGCGCCGTTCCGGCGCGCCGCGCCGCCTCGCCGTCGCCGACGCGATGCCCGCGCTGCACACGATGCCGCTGCGCGACGTGATGCCGGACGCCGTGCAGCTGCTGGCGGGACCGGTGCTGCGCCAGCTCCGGATGCGCAAGGACGCCGCGGAGATCGAGGCGCTGCGCACGGCAGGAGGCGCGATCGACCGCGTGCACGCCCGGATGGCGGAGTTCCTCACCGCGGGCCGCACCGAAGCCGAGGTCGGTGCCGACATCGCCGCGGCGATCGTCGCCGAAGGTCACACCCACGCCGACTTCGTCATCGTCGGCTCCGGGCCCAACGGGGCGAGCCCGCACCACGCCCTGTCGGACCGGGTGATCGAACGCGGCGACGTGGTCGTCGTCGACATCGGCGGGCCGATCCCCGCCGGCTACAACTCCGACTGCACCCGCACTTACTCGATCGGCGCGCCCGCGCAGTCCGACGTCCGCGACACCTACGCGGTGCTGCAGGCCGCCCAGCGCGCCGCGGTGGAGGCCGTGCGCCCCGGGGCGACCGCGGAGTCGATCGACGCCGCCGCCCGCGAACCCATCGCCGCCGCCGGATTCGGCGAGTTCTTCGTCCACCGCACCGGACACGGCATCGGCTTGGACGTCCACGAGGAGCCGTACGTGGTGGGCGGGAACCGGTTGCCGCTCGAACCCGGCATGGCGTTCAGCATCGAGCCGGGCATCTACCAGCCGGGGCGGTGGGGCGCCCGGATCGAGGACATCGTGGTGGTGACCGACGAGGGCGTCGAGAGCGTGAACAACCAGCCGCACGAGCTGGTGGAGCTACCGGCGTGAGCGACAAGTCCGGCAACGCGCCCGAGCTCGAGGCCACCGACCGCGCCATCCTGCGCGAGCTCGCCCGCGACGGCCGGTGCAGCTTCACCGACCTCGCCGAGCGGGTCGGGCTGAGCGTCTCGGCCGTGCACCAGCGAGTGCGGCGCCTGGAGCAGCGCGGCGCGCTGCAGGGGTATGCGGCCAGAGTGGACGGTGACCAGATCGGGCTGCCGATGACGGCGTTCATCTCGCTCACCCCGATCGACCCGGCCGCGCCGGACGATTACCCGCAGCGCCTCGAACACCTGCCGCAGATCGAGTCGTGCTATTCGGTGGCCGGGGACGAGTCCTACATCCTCCAGGTGCGGGTCGCGTCCCCGCTGGGCCTGGAGGAGCTGCTGCGGCAGATCCGGGAGGCGGCCAAGGTCTCCACCCGGACCACCGTCGTGCTGTCCACCCCGTTCGAGAACCGCCCGCCCGCGATCTGACACGACCAGGCATCGCGGACGTGCACCACGCATCAGAGGAGGGATCCCGATGATCTTCATCACCGCCAAGTTCCGGGTCAAGCCGGAGGACGCCGACCAGTGGCCCGAGATCACCGCGGAGTTCACCCGGGACACCCGGGCCGAAGCCGGCTGCCTGTGGTTCGACTGGTCCCGCAGTCTCGAGGACCCGAACGAGTACGTGCTCGTCGAGGCGTTCCGGGACGGCGAGGCCGGTGCCGCGCACGTGCAGTCCGACCACTTCCGCAAGGCGCAGCGGACCTTGCCGCCGCACCTCGTCGAAACGCCCCGGGTGGTCAACGTCAACGTGGACCAGGAGGACTGGTCGCTGCTCGGCGAGATGGCCGTCCCCGAGAGCTGACCGTCCCCGGGGAAGGCCGGCCGTCCCGAGGGGCTGACCGACCCCGGAGCCTGATCTGGTCCGGGAGGCTGACGGGGCCCGCCCCGCCGCCGGATGTGGTGGTACCGATCCGGTCGGCGGGGCGGCGTACCGCATCGACCGACGGCGCGGGACGGCGCAGGTGACCGCCCCCGGGCCGGTGCGGTGCGGCGGTCGTCCGGGGCTGTCCGGGCGGACCGGGACTGACTAGTGTCCCGCTGGTGCTGACCAACGCGGTGTACGACGACTTCGCCGAGTCCTACGCGAAGCACTCCGAGGACGGACCCGTCAACGCCTACCTCGACCGCCCGGCGATCCTGGGCCTGGCCGGCGATCTCGCGGCTGTCCCGGTGCTGGAACTGGGCTGCGCCGCCGGGGTGCTCTCCGAGCAGCTCGTCGCGCGCGGTGCGGACCTGATCGCGCTCGACCGCGAACCCAGGATGGTCGAACTGGCCCGGCGCCGGGTGGGTGCGGCTGCCCGGTTCGCCGTGACCGACCTGGGACGGCCGCCGGTCCCGGTGCCCACCGGCTCCGTCGAGCTGGTGATCGCCTCGCTGGTGCTGCACTACGTCGAAGACTGGGGCCCGCTGCTCGCCGAGCTGCGCCGGTGCCTGGCACCGGGCGGGGCGCTGGTCTTCTCGATCCACCACCCGTCCTTCGACTGGCGGCGCCACGGGGGCGCCGACTACTGGTCGACGGCACTCGTCGACGAGACCTGGACCATCGGCGGCGAGCGGATCGAGGTCTCCTTCTACCGCCGGCCTCTGGCGTCCGTGTTCGGCGCGCTGCGCGAGGCCGGGTTCGCGGTGGAGGCCGTCGAGGAGCCCCAACCGCTGCCGGAACTGCGCGAGCTCGATCTCGAGACGTTCTCGATGCTCACCGCCGAACCGCTGCTGCTGCACGTCCGCGCGGTCGCGCCCGGCTGAGGCGGTGGAACGCCCGACCGCGCCGCCTGCGACCGCGCCGCCTGCGACCGCGCCGCCTGCGACCGCGCCGCCTGCGGGCGCGCCCACCCGCGGGCGTCCGGGTCGGATGTGCCACCCGCGCAACCCGTGGGGCGCAGGGATGCCCGCGTCGTGGTTCCGCAGTCCCGGGCGGGTGGGCCCGTGGTGCCCCCGCTCCTAGGGGTGCGTCCGTTCGGCGGCGACGTGACCGGGCACCGCCTCCAGCCCGCCCTGGCCGTCGTCGAGGCACACCGCGTGCTGCTCCTCGTTGCGGAGGAACTCGCTCAGGCAGTCGCCGAGCGCGGCGTGCCCCGCGGCGTTGGCGTGGTAGGACTCCTGCATCGCGTGCCCGGCGCGGCGCTCGTCCTGGAGGCTCTCCCAGTCCACGGTCAGGCGCGTGAACCACTCGCCCTCGGCGGTCTGCGGATCGCCGCTGCACGCGTGGTGCCCGGCCGCCGAGCGGGAGAGGTCGAGGAACCGGGCCCCGGCACCTCGGGCGACTTCGTGCAGCGCCTCGGAGAGCTGCGGAACGCCGGTCTGCTGGATCCAGCGCAGGTCCTTGGTCAGGAACGGGCAGCCGGACAGGTTCTGCAGCTCCGGGTGGATGTCGGGGCCGACCGGGGAGGCGTAGGACTGGACGACGAGGGAATAGCTCTGCGGCAGGTACCCGGCGTCGTCCATGGCGGCGCGGATGTCGGCCAGCGCGGCGGCGACCTTCGGCTGCATCCGCTCCAGCCGCTCCGTCCACTGCCCCCGCATCTGCTCGGAGCAACCACCGGGCGCCTGCCTCGCCCACGCCTCGACGCACTTGTTGACCACGTTGATGAAGCCCGGGTCGTCGTTCGCACCGATCTGCACGATGACGTCGGTGACCCGGTACTGGCGCGCGACCTCGGCGAGCTGCTTGATCTGGGAGCCCTCCGCGTGGCCCGGCACCGGCTCCGCGCGCAGCAGATCGGTCTTCGCACCGGAGCAGGCCAGGTTGATCCTGGTCACCGTGCTGGGCAGGTCGAGCTGGTGGACCGGCGCCGCGGGGGAGCGGTGGCACCAGTTGCCGTTCTCGCCATTGGTGCCGGGCTCGTAGTTGCCGCCCCCTTCGCCTGCGAGGGTGCTGTCCCCGATCGTCACCACGGCTTCCGGGAGCTGTTTGGGTTGCAAGGGAACGCCGGGGAGATACCGGTCGCTGACCAGCAAGGCGAGCGCAAGCACGCTCCCGACCAGGAAGAAGCTGAGGGTTCTCGTCGTCTGCGCCCGCATCGGCTAGGAGTCTATTGTGCTGGCCCGGGGGCGTGTTCAGCGCCTCGTCCAGAACGGGAGCATTTGTCGGGTCTCCGACGTTGTACCGGGTGCAAGCCATCGACAGGAGGGTGCCGACACCGTGCCGATCCTCGTAATGCTCCTCGTCGCCGGTGTGGTCGAGATCGGCGTGCTCGTGGGCGTCGGCCAGGCGATCGGCCTGCTGCCGACCCTGGGCCTGCTGGTGCTCGCCGCAGTGCTGGGCACCTGGCTGCTGCGCCGGGAAGGCCGCCGCACGCTCGCCGAGATGCGCGACGCGGCTCGCGCGCGCCGACCCGTGGACCGCGAGATGTCCGATGGCGTGCTGATTGCCGCGGGCGGGCTGCTCATCATCCTCCCGGGCCTGGTCAGCGACGTCGCCGGGCTGCTGTTCCTCTTCCCGCCCACCCGCGCGCTGGTGCGCAAGCGGATGCTGCGGGCCGCCGAGCGGCGCAGCAAGCAGATGCAGGACCAGCTCTGGCTGCACGGCCAGCGGGCGCAACGTGAAGGCTTCGGGCGTGAAGGGTTCGGGCAGGCCGGCTTCGGGGTGCCCCGCCAGGGCGGCGCCACCGGGAGTCCCGGGGCCACCGGGAGTTCCGGTTCCGCCGCCGGTCGGAGCGACGTCATCGACGGCGAGGTGGTCTCGGTCACCGAGGACGACGAGTCCGGCTCCGGCAGCGGGAAGTCCGGTCCGGAGCGGTCCGAGGCACCTCGGGTGCTGCCGCCCGACTCGTCTGCGCAGGCAGGGCGCTCGGAGGGCGAGCGGCGCCGGTAGAGGGGTCGGCGTCGCGTCGGCGTCCGAGGGCAGCCGGGTAAGCTCGTCAGAACGATCGCGGCCGGACCTCGCACGCCCCGGCCGTCCACGACTTGCGCTGACGAACACCCGGAACAGGGAAACACCAAGGACATGTCGGACACCACGTTGTTGCTCGGTGGTCGGATCCACTCGCCCGCCGACACCGACGCCACCGCGATGGCGGTGACCAACGGCGTCATCGCCTGGGTCGGTTCCGATGGGGTCGGCCGAGCACTGCACCCCGACGCGGAGGTGGTCGATCTCGCCGGGGCGTTCGTGGCACCGGCCTTCGTCGACGCCCACGTGCACGCCACCTCCACGGGGTTGCTCCTCAACGGGCTCGACCTGACCGGTTGCGCCTCGCTCACCGAGTTCCTGCACGCGTTGCGCGACCACGTGGCCGAGTACCCCGGCACGCTGGTGTGGGGGCACGGCTGGGACGAGACGTGGTGGCCCGAGCGCCGTCCGCCGACGCGGGCCGAGATCGACACCGCCTCGGGCGGCGCCCAGGTGTACCTCTCCCGCATCGACGTCCACTCCGCCCTGGTGTCCACCGCGCTGGTCGAGCAGACGCCGCTGGCCCGCGAGGCCGAGGGCTGGAGCCCGGACGGCCCGCTGACCCGGGTCGCCCACCACCACGTCCGCCGCGCCGCCCGCGACGCGTTGGAGCCCGGGCAGCGCCGGGAGGCGCAGTCGGCGTTCCTGCGGCACGCGGCCTCGCAGGGCGTGGCCTGCGTGCACGAGTGCGCGGGCCCGGACATCTCCGGCGCCGACGACCTCGCGGACCTGCTCGCGCTGTCCCGGCGCGGCGGTGTGCCGGAGGTCGTCGGGTACTGGGGCGAACTCGGGGCGGTGCACCGGGCTTCCCAGCTCGGCGCGCACGGCCTCGCCGGTGATCTGTTCGTCGACGGCGCGATGGGCTCCCGCACGGCGGCCCTGCGCGATCCCTACGCCGACGAACCGGCGACCTGCGGGGTGCTCTACCTCGACGCGGCCGCCGTGTGCGAGCACCTGGTGGCGTGCACCCGCGCCGGGATGCAGGCCGGTTTCCACGTCATCGGGGACGCGGGCGTGGCCGAGGTCTGCGAGGGCTTCCGCCGGGCGGCCGACATCCTCGGGGTGCCCGCGCTGGCCGCCGCGCGGCACCGGTTGGAACACCTCGAGATGATCGACGCGGACCAGGCCGCGCTGCTGGGGAAGTTCGGCGTGGTCGCGTCGGTGCAGCCGCTGTTCGACGCGACCTGGGGCGGACCCGGCGACATGTACGCCCGGCGGCTCGGCAGCGAGCGCGGCGTCCGCCTCAACCCGTTCTCCCGGTTGGCCGCCGACGGCGTGCTGCTGGCGTTCGGCTCCGACGCCCCGGTGACGCCGCTCGAACCGTGGGCCGCGGTGCGGGCCGCGGTGCACCACCGCACCGAGGGGCACGGCATCTCGCCACGTGCGGCGTTCAACGCCCACACCCGCGGCGGCTGGCGTGCGGCCGGGGTGGACGACGGTCTGACCGGCACGCTGGTCCCCGGGGCTCCGGCCACCTACGCGGTGTGGGAGGCCGGCGAACTGGTGGTGGCGACCTCGGACTCGCGGGTCCAGCGGTGGTCCACCGACCCCCGTTCCGGAGTGCCCGCGCTGCCCGACGTGTCGCCCGAGGCCCGGCTGCCCCGGTGCCTGCGGACGGTGCTGCGCGGCGAGACCATCTTCGTGCGGGAGCCCGAGGACGACGACATCGTCTGATCTGCCCGGTGGTGCGGGCCCGGTGCGCGCACCCGGTGGTCGGTCCCGCCTCGTCGGCGCGGAGACGTCGGGGCGGGGCGCGTGGTGCGGAGGCGCGATCGGGCGGCGGGAGCGCTGCGGGAGGCCGGTACCGGCGGTTCTGGTCATGGCTCCAGAGTGACCTCTTCGAACACCTTTTCGCATCACTCGAACCGGTGGAGATCGGCAGGAGCGCGCGCCCGGGCTCCCGCCGCCGGTAGCGGAGGTCACCGCCCGCGGCCTCCGCGCACCGCACCGGCGTACATTTGGCGGGTGCGCACCGCGCACGTCGAGTTGCACGTCCCGGCCGGGCGTCCGCCCCCGGCCCGCAGGTACCGAGTAGGTTGATCGGGTGGTTGTCCCCACGGCGAGTGCCTCCCGCCGCGCGCAGTCAGCAAGCGGGTCCGGAGGACGATCCCCCTTCGCGTTCGCGGTGCGCCTGCTGGCGGTCGCGGTGGCGGGCTTCGCGCTCTACGCCGGTTCGCCGCCGCGGGAGCTGTGGTGGCTGGCCCCGCCGGCGTTCGCGGTGCTGGCGTTCGCGGTCGTCGGACGGCGGGCCCGGGCCGGCTTCGGCTTCGGCCTGCTGTTCGGCGCGGCGTTCCTGCTGCCGCTGCTGGGCTGGTTGCAGGACTTCCTCGGGGCCGACTTCGGACCGTGGCCCTGGCTCGGGGTGGTGCTCGTCGAAGCGCTGTTCTTCGGCCTCGCCGGAGCCGCGATGGCCCGGGTCAGCAGGCTGCCCGGAGCCGCGGTCTGGATGGCCGCCGTCTTCGTCGCCGCCGAGGCGCTGCGCTCCAGCGCGCCCTTCGGCGGTTTCCCCTGGGGGCGCTTGGCATTCACCCAGGCGGAGGGCTTGTTCCTGCCGCTGGCCTCGATCGGCGGAGCTCCGCTGGTGACCTTCGCGGTGGCGCTGTCCGGGAGCGGGATCGCCTTGGTGGCGCTGCGGATCCGGCAGTCGCCCCGCCGCTGGGCGGGTGGGCTCGCCGCCGCCCTGGTCCCGGTCGTCGGCGGGCTCGCCGTGTTCCCCTCGATCAGCACCGCCCCGCAGGAGGGCACCGCGCGCGTGGCGGTGGTGCAGGGCAACGCACCGAACCTCGGGCTCGGGCTGCTCTACGCCGACGACGAGCTGCGGGCCAACCACCTCCGGGCGGCGCACCGGCTCGCGGACGACATCGAGGCGGGCCGGGTGGCCAAGCCGGACCTGGTCGTGCTGCCGGAGCAGATCGGGGACTGGGGACCGCAGCGCGTCGATCCGGAGCTCGACGCCCTGGCGTCCCGGCTGGGCGTCCCGCTCGTCGTCGGCGGTCTCAGCGAGGACGCCGACGGCGGCTTCCGCAACCGCGTGGTGGAGTGGGAGCCGGGGAGCGGAGCCGCCGAGGAGTACGTCAAGCAGCACTTGGTGCCCTTCGCCGAGACCATCCCGATGCGCCCGGTGGCGCGGTTGGTGAGCCCGTTCGTCGACCGGTTCCGGGAGGACATGGTGGCCGCTGACGAGCCGGGCGTGTTCGACGTCGGACCGGTCCGGCTGGGCGTCGGCATCTGCTACGACGTCGCCTACGACGACGTCTACCGGGGCGCCGCGCGGGAGGGCGCGACGCTGCTCGCGGTGCCGACGAACAACGCCTGGTACGGCCACTCCGAGATGAGCTACCAGCAGCTGGCCATGTCGCGGCTGCGCGCGGTGGAGCACGGCCGGGCGGTGGTCGTCGCGGCGACCAGCGGGGTCAGCGCGATCGTCCGCCCGGACGGCACCGTCGCGCAGCAGACCGAGCTGTTCACCGCGGAGAACCTGAGCGCCGAGGTGCCGCTGCGCTCCGAGCGGACCGTGGCCACGATGCTGGGCAGCGCACCGGGTTGGGGACTGGTGGCGCTGGGCGCGGGCGCCCTGCTGTTCACGTGGCGGCCCCGGCGCAGCGGTAAGGGCTGAGCGCAGCCGAAGCGAAGCGAGCGGGCCGACCGGGTGGTCGGCCGGGAGGACATGCATGGCGATCCGGCGAGCCCACGAAGGCGCTGCCGCGGCCGTTCCGGACTCGGTGCTGGTGGTGATCCCCACCTACAACGAGCGGGACAACATCGAACCGGTGGTGCGGCGGTTGCTCGACGCGACCCCCGCGGCGCACGTGCTGGTCGTCGACGATGGCAGCCCGGACGGCACCGGGGCGGTCGCCGACCGGCTCGCCGCGGCCGACGAGCGGGTCACCGTGCTGCACCGCACCGCCAAGGCCGGGCTCGGCGCCGCGTACGTGGCGGGCTTCGAGTGGGCGCTGAGCCGTTCGTACGAGGCGGTGGTGGAGATGGACGCGGACGGCTCGCACGCGCCGGAGGACCTGCCGAGGCTCCTGGAGATGCTGGGGCCGGACGGGGCGTCGGCCGACGTGGTGCTGGGCTCGCGGTACGTGCCGGGCGGGCAGACGGTGAACTGGCCCTGGTACCGGGAGTTCCTGTCCCGGGGCGCGAACGTCTACGCCAAGCTGGCGCTGGGCGTGGGCATCCACGACATCACCGCGGGTTACCGGGTCTACCGGCGCGAGGTCCTGGAGGCGGTCGAGCTGCACGACGTCGCCTCGCAGGGTTACTGCTTCCAGGTGGATCTGGCGTGGCGCGCGGTGGCGGCCGGGTTCCGCGTGGTCGAGGTGCCCATCACGTTCGTGGAGCGCGAGAACGGCAGCTCGAAGATGAGCGGTGAGGTGGTCCGCGAGGCGCTGGTGCGCGTCACCCAGTGGGGTGTGCAGCGGCGCGGCGGCCAGGTGTGGGGCCTGCTGCGCGGTCGGCGGTAGGGCGCCCAGCACGAAGCGCCTGGGTCGTCGACCCAGGCGCTCCACGGTGGTGGGAGCCGGTCAGGCGCCGCGCCGTGCGCGCAGCAGCTCCAACCGCTCGTTGAGCAGTTCTTCCAGTTCCGGGATGGTGCGCCGCTCCAGCAGCATGTCCCAGTGGGTGCGCGGCGGCTTGGCCTTCTTCTGCTCCGGCTCGCTACCGTCGATGATCTTCGACTCGGTGCCGTGCAGGCGGCACTCCCAGGTCGGCGGGACCTCGGCGTCGTCGGAGAACGGCACCTCGAACTCGTGGCCCTTGGGGCAGGCGTAGCGCACCGTCCGGCGCGGTGCGAGGTCGTGGTTACGGTCGGTCTCGTAGCTGACCGCTCCGAGCCGGCTGCCACGCAGAACGCGATCGGCCATGACGGTTCCTTTCACTTCGGCCCGGGCGGCGTACCCGGGCGGTTGTGCTCACCGAGTGCAACGACGGCGGGCCCGGCGTCTGTTCCCGGTGTGATGCGTTTGGTAGCCGTCGGTGACGTTGTTCACCCGTCAACGACGTCCTTCTCCCTTGAGATGCTGTCGTCCGGCGTTCGTGACGCGTTATCCCACGGGCAATCTCAACGTGCGTTCGAACGGGTGATAGTGCCAGACGAAGTGTCACTTAAGCCAAACGTGGGTGGGTAGTTGTTGGGCTAGTGGGATGGAAATCACGATCACGCACGTGTGACAACGAAGTGAACTCACTACGCCGCGTAACGAATCTCGCTGTGTTGCCGCCACGACGCAGCGTACCGGCATATTCCGCCAGCACAGATGACCTCTGTTGATCACGTCACCAGCATGGAGCAACGCATCCCGACGGGCACGGTGAGCACGCCCGATTACCCAATGCGCATGACCCCCGTCAGAGGATCGTGGGCGGCCGGTTACCCACCGCTTCGATCGCCCGCCGCACCGGCACCAGCGCGACCAGCACCAACCCCACCGCGAAGAACACCACCAGGGAGATGATGGCCAGCCGGAACGAGCCCGTCGCCTGGCCGATCCCGGCGAAGACCAGCGGGCCCAGCCAGGACGTCGAGCGCTCGCCGACCTCGTACAGCGAGAAGTACTCGGCCTCCTTGCCCGGTGGCACCATCTGGCTGAACACCGAGCGCGACAGCGCGTTGGTGCCGCCCAGCACCAGGCCGATGCCCACGGCCAGCCCGTAGAACTGCAACTCCTGCCCGGCCTGGACGAAGTAGGCGGCCACCAGCACGACCAGCCACAGGCACAGGCTGATCATGATGGTCTTCTTGGCGCCGATCCGGCGCGCCGCCATCCCGTGCAGCATCCCGCCGACGAACGCGATGAACTGCACGATCAGCAACGTGATGATGAGCGAGTCCTGCGGCAGGTCCAGCTCCAGGTTGCCGTACTGGGCCGAGACCTGCGTGACGGTCGAGATGCCGTCGGTGTAGATCCAGTAGGCGCCGAGGAACGCCAGCGTCAGCGGGTACAGCCGCGCTTCCCGCAGCGTCGTGGCGAGCTGGCGGAACCCGCCGGTGATCGCCGAGGCCGCCGGTGTCGCCCCGGGGGCCGGCCGGTGGCCCTTCAGCGCCGCCAGCGGCAGCAGCGTGAACAGCGCCCACCACACGCCCGAGGACAGGAACACCAGCCGCACCGCGGCGTCCTCGTCGAGCCCGACCGCGTCGTGCCCGAGGTAGATCATCAAGTGCGTGCCCAGGGCGAGCCCGCCGCCGAGGTAGCCGAAGGCCCAGCCGCGCGAGGAGACCCGGTCGCGCTCGTCGGCGTCGGCGATCTCGGGCAGGAACGAGTAGTAGACCACCACCGAGGCGCCGAAGCAGATGTTGGCGAGCACGAACAGGACCACGCCGAGCTGCCAGTTCTGCCCGGCGACCAGCGCGAGCAGCCCGGTGGTCAGCGCCCCGCCGAAGGCGAACGCGGCCAGCATGGTGCGCTTGCGCTGGGTGCGGTCGGCGATCGCCCCGGTGATCGGCAGCACCAGCACCTGGATCACGGTCGCCGCCGACAGCAGGTACCCCCACAGCGACCCGGCGGGGAAGGCCAGGCCGAACAGCGAGATGTCGCAGCGGCTCAGCGCGTCGCCCGCGGGGCAGGCGTCGGGTCCATTGCGGGCGACGTCCGCCTGGGCGGCGCGGGTGGCCACCGAGGTGAGGTAGAGCGAGAGGAAGACGGTGGTGACCGACGTGGGGAACACCGAGTTCGCCCAGTCGTACCAGCACCAGCCGCGTTGCTCCCGGCGGCGCCGCCCCGCATCCGGGGGGAGTCCGCTGTCCGTCACGCCCATACCGTCCGGTCCTCCGCGATCTTCACCTGAAAGGGGCAAGCGGACTGTACTGGCTCCAGGGTCGCACCGGGGCGGGCGGCGACGACAATGCGTAGTTCCACGCAATCGTTCCGCGCCCGGCGCTCACGCGTGCAGATCGGGCTGGGTCCGGCCGTAGCGGCTGCGCAGCACGTCGCGCAGCACGTCCGGTCGATCGGTGACCAGCCCGTCCACCCCCAGGTCGAGCAGCGCGCGCATCCGCGGTTCGTGGTCGACGGTCCAGGCGTGCACCTCGATGCCCCAGCGGTGCGCCTGCCGCACGAAGCGGCGATCGACCACCCGGACCGGTCCGAACCCGGGCGGGACCTGCGCCGCACCACCCGTCACCAGGCGCCGCAACGGCCAGCCGCCCCACCGGGAACCCGCCCACAGCAGCGCCGCCGAACGCCTGCCCATCGACGTGAGCAGGCCGGGACCGGCCGAACGCACCAGCGCGTCGAGCCGGCGCTGCTCGAACGACGCCAGGCACACCCGGTCCCAGGCGTCGTGCGCCGCCAGCACCCGCAGCACCGGCTCCACCGCCTCGTCGGCCTTCACATCGATGTTGAAGTAGGTCTCCGGCAGTTCCTCCAAGGCGTCCTCGAGGCGGCAGACCGGCTCGACCCCGCCGACCTTCGCGGTGCGCACCGCCGACCACGGCAGCCGCCGGATCGCGCCGCGCCCGTCGGTGGTGCGGTCCAGGGTCGGATCGTGGTGCAGCACGACCGCGCCGTCGGCGGTGGCGTGCGCATCGGTCTCGATGTAGCGGTAGCCCTCCGCCGCGGCCCGGCGGAAAGCGCTCAGCGAGTTCTCCATGCCGTGCAACTCGTCCAGGTGCCACCCGCGGTGGGCGAAGGCGCGGGGCCACGGACCGAGCAGGAAAGGATGCGTCACGCCCACCACTGTGCCCGACCGGCGTGCCGGTTCCGCCGCCCAGCCCGGCCCCGCTAGCGTGCTCCACCGTGGAACCGCCGCCCGCCGCCTTCCCCGACCGCAGCCCCACCGCCCGGCACTGCGCCTGGTGCGGACGCCGCATCCCGCAGGCGGCCAAGCAGGGACGACCGCGGACCTACTGCGCGCAGTCCTGCCGCCAGCGCGCCTACGAACGTCGCGGCGCGGTCCAGCGCACCGGGTTGCCGGAGGACGCGGTGGTGCTGTCGGCGACCGAGCTCGCGGACCTGCAGGACCGGATGTTCCAGGTCCGCTGCGCCGCCGAGGACGTGGTCACCGCCGCCGACGACGGGGCCGGCGGCGAGGAGCTGCGCAAGCTGGCCGCCCAGGTCGTCGACATGGTCGGGGAGCTCGAACGGCTGCGGTAGGGGTGCCGACGATCGGAGCCTTGTGGCCGATCGCCTCCGACGACAGGATGAGGACTTCCCCGAACCTGAGGAACGACGTCGTGCTGCCAAGCCCCGCCCGCGGTCTGCGCCGCGCCGAGCTGCTCACCGCCGACCCGCTGGCATCGGTCCTGCGCTACCAGGACCTGCTGGGCTGGGTGCCCGTGGCGTCCGATGACGGCGCCCTCGACTGCTGGGTCGGGGAGCGGCGCTGCGCGTCGGTGCGCACCCCCAGGACGGGGGAGCCGAACGGCTGGCGCCCGGTGTTCGCCGGCGCCGCCCACGACGGCTCGCTCACCGGTCCGGAGGACGCCATCGCGCTGGTGGTGCGGGGACGCGCCCAGCACGGCCCGCACGCACCGCGCCCGCGCCCCGGCGAACCGTGCTGGGTCGAGCTGGCCACCGCCGATCCCGGGCGCGCGGACGCGTTCTGGGCGGAGACGTTGAACTGGGCCGTGCGCGCCGAATCCCCCGGTGCCGACTACCCCGGGGCCGACTACCTCGTCGACGACCGGCCGCTGGCGGGCCGGTCGGATGGTGCCGCCGGAGCGGGCTGGCTCTGCTACTTCGCGGTGGCCGACCTCGCCGGGGCCCAGGACCGGGCGGTGGAGGTCGGCGCGAGCGCGCGCCGCCGCGCGCACCCGGTGCTCGGCGAGGTCCTGCTGGTCACCGATTCGCTGGACGGCACCATCGGGCTGGCCGCCGTCGAGCGCTGGGGCGGATCAGCCGCGCGGTGACAGCTCGCCCAGCACCCGCAGGGTGCGGTTGGCGCGCACCGACAGGCGCTGCTCGCGCGCGGTGACGTCGATGTAGCTCTGGCTGGAGTTCATCGAGGCGTGCCCCAACAGCTTGGCGATCTCCGCGGCGTTGGCGCCGTCCTCGGCCAGCCGGGTGGCGAAGGTGTGCCGCAACGCGTGGACCATCGCGCCCCGCTGCACCCGGTCGGACATCCCCGCCGCGCGCAAGGTCCGGTTGACCAGGTACTGCAAGCCGCCGCGCCGCATGGGCTCGCCGCGGTGGTCCACCCACAGCGCGGCGTCACCGGGCAGCCTGCCGCCGAACCGCGCGCGCCGCGTCGTCAGGTAGCGCTGGATCAGCTCGTCCAGGTCGTCCTCGATCGGGATCGACCGGTTCTTGCCGCCCTTGCCGCGCACCTGGATTCGGCGGTCGCCTGCGCGGCCGGCCAGCGCCGAGACCGGCAGCGCGAGCAGTTCGGCGGACCGCACCCCGGTGCACAGCAGCGTGGCCAGCACCGCGACATCGCGCTCCGGCCAGGGGTTGCGGGCCTTGCGCCCGTCGGACGCGGCGGTGCGCAGCAGCCGTTCGGGGGTGTCCTCGCCCTGCAGCGGTTTCGGTGCGGGCGGTGCGCTGCGGGGCCGCGGGACGACCTGCATCGGGTTGCCCGCCACCGCGCCTTCGACGACCAGGAAGCCGAACAGGCCGTTCCACGTCGACCAGGCGCGGGTGACGGTGGCCGCCGAGCGGCTCGCGGCGAAGCGGGCGAAGGCCGACCGCAGCACCGCCGGGTCGAGCTCGGCGACCGGGAGTCCGGAGTCGCCGGTGAGCTCGGCCAGCTCACCGGCCACCGACTCCAGGTCCCGCCGGTAGGCGCGCAACGAGTTCGCCGCCAGCTTCCTGGCCTGCACGTGCTCCAAGTAGGACTCGATCCAGTGCGCGACCGATCCGGTCACCACGCGCCTCCCTCGTCAGCTCGTCGCCGATCACGCCTCGCGGAGGAACCGGTCGAGCACCCGCACGCCGAACCGCAGGCCCTCCACCGGTACCCGTTCGTCGACCCCGTGGAACAGCGCGGAGAAGTCCAGCCCGGCGGGCAGCTTCAGCGGGGCGAAGCCGAAGCAGTGCATCCCCAGCCGGGAGAACGCCTTGCCGTCGGTGCCGCCGGACATCATGTACGGCAGCATGGTGGCGGCCGGGTCCTCGGCGAGCAGGGAGCTGGACATGCGGTCCACGATCGCGCCCTCGAACCGGGTCTCCACCGGCGGGAGCTCGACCCACTCGCGCTCCACGTCAGGACCGAGCAGCTCGGCGAGCTCCCGGTCGAAGGCCTCCTCCCGGCCGGGCAGGATGCGGCAGTCCACCGCGGCTTCGGCCACCGAGGGGATCACGTTGTGCTTGTAGCCGGCGGTGAGCATCGTCGGGTTCGCGGTGTCGCGCAGGGTGGCGCCGACGATGCGGGAGAGGTTGCCGAGCTTGGCCACCGCGCCGTCGATGTCGTCCTCCGGGAAATCCCAGCCGGTGAGCTCGGTGACGCCGTCGAGGAACTCGCGGACCGAATCGGTCAGCACGATCGGGAAGCGGTGCCTGCCCAGCTTCGCCACCGCCTCGGACAGCTGGGTGACCGCGTTGTCGTGGTGCACCATCGAGCCGTGCCCGGCGCGGGCCCGCACCCGCAGCTTCAGCCAGCGGATGCCCTTCTCCGCCGTCTGCACCAGGTAGGTCCGGACGCCGTCCTTGAGCGTCACGGAGAAGCCGCCGACCTCGCTGATCGCCTCGGTGCAGCCCTCGAACAGCTCCGGCCGGTGGTCCACCAGCCACTGCGACCCGTGGAAGCTGCCCGCCTCCTCGTCGGCGAGGAACGCGAACACGATGTCGCGGTCCGGAGCGATGCCGTCGCGCTTGAATCGCCGCGCCACTGCGAGGCTCATCGCGACCATGTCCTTCATGTCGACCGCGCCGCGCCCCCACACGTACCCGTCCTGCACGGCACCCGAGAAGGGATGCACCGACCACTCGGACGGGTCGGCGGGCACCACGTCGAGGTGACCGTGCACCAGCAGCCCGCCGCGGGACGGATCGGCGCCGGGCAGCCGGGCGATCACGTTGGCGCGCCCGGGCTGCTCACCGGACTCGACGTAGGTCACCTCGTAGCCCACCTCGGTGAGCTTCTCCGCCACGTACTCCGCCGCCGCGCGCTCCCCGACCACGGTGGCCGGGTCGCCGGTGTTGGTGGTGTCGATCCGGATCAGGTCGCTGGCCAGCTCCACGACCTCGTCCTCGGCCCGCCGCAGCCCGGCGTCCTGGTCAGTGCTGGCGCTGGGGTCGCTGTGCTCACTCACCAGGCTTTTCTACCACCCGGCACGCGATCAGGGGGGTGCCTGCGGGACCCGGACGGCGGTAGGTTAATCTAGTGGCACAACACAGCGGGGCAGCCCGGGAAAGCGGGCCGCCCCGAGGGCGTCGGAGTGGCGGAATGGCAGACGCGCTAGCTTGAGGTGCTAGTGCCCTACTAATGGGCGTGGGGGTTCAAGTCCCCCTCCGACACGCTTACTATTCACCCGGTCCGCCGGGTGAATTTCTATTTGGGCCGCTCGTTCGGTCGGTTCGTAGCGTATGTGCAGGTCAAGGGACTGGTAGAGGTTTGCTAGCCGCTCGGGCTTGGCGTCTGACAGTGCGGCGCCGACGTCGCCGAGTGCGTCGATCATGGCGTAGATCTCCCCGTCGGTGATCGCGTTCGGTGCCGGGGTGTTGTTGAGTTCGGCTCGTGCGGCGGTGCGTTCGGCTTGAGCTTCGTTGATCGCCTCGGTCAGCGCTTCGGGATCGACCCCGGCAGCGATCGCCGACTGGAAGCGGTGCAGCCGTGCTTCGGCCTCGGTGAGCCGGTGCTTGGCCTTCTCCCTGCTGGGTGCGGTGGTGGGCGCCTGCTGTGACGCGAGCAGCGCCCGGACGGTCTCGTCGACGTTGTCGGGTGCGAACAGGTGGCCGATCCAGCCGTTGGCGGCGTCCCGGATGAGGTCCTCGCGGAGGTACACGGCGGGCGGATGGTCGGCCAAGGCGGGGGAGCCGGGTGCCAGGGTGCGGGCAGGGCACCGGTAGTACATGCCGTGCGCGCGTGGGCTGGCCTCCATCTTGCGGGTGCAGACTCCACAACGGATGCGGCCTCGGAACAGGTAGGTGCGTTTGGTGGGGCGTCCGCTGCGTTCGCTCTTGCGCGCGGTGCGCAGCCCACCGGAGGACTTCGACCGGCGGAGCAGTTGGGCGCGGGCGAAGTCCTCGACGGGCACGATCACCGGGTGCGCGGGTGTCCGGGAGCGGACGATGCGGTCCGGGCTGGAGCGGCGGAACCGGGTCACGTGCCCTGCCGCGACATCGTCCGGGTCAAGCAGGGTTTCGTGCTTGGTCCAGCGTCCGAAGAATGCGTAGCCGGTGTAGCGGGGGTTGTCGAGGATGGCGCGGACGGTGCTTCCCTGCCAACCGTCGGCGAGCCGGTGCCGGTTCTGGTCCGGCCGCCGCGCTGACGGGCAAGGCACGCCGTCGCGGTTGAGCCCGTTGGCGATCGCCCGGTCACCCTTGCCGCTGAGGTAGTCGGTGAAGATCCGCCGCACGATGTCGGCTGAGGCTTCGTCGACCTCCAGGACTTTCAGCCGGTGGCCTTCGGCCGCCTTGCGCGGGTTGGGGTGGGGTCCGCCGTCGGCGACCACGTAGCCGTAGGGCGCTCGGCCGCCTTGGTGACGTCCTTCGTTGAGCACCTGAGCGTCCATTGCCGCGCGCACCCGCGCTTGGATGTGCTGGCGCTCCGACTCGCTCATGCCGCCGAGCACGCTCATCAGCATCTTATGGGAGGGGTTGCGGTCGTCGAATCGGCTGCCGAGTTCGGGCACCCACAGGTCGACGCCGTAGGCGGCGAAGCGGGGTGCGATCAGCGAAAACTGGTTGCCGAACCAGCAGCGCGTGCCTTCCCCTACGACCACCGCGTCCCAACCCCGGTAAGGGTCCTTCAGCGCTGCCAGGAGTCGCGAAGCGGCGTCGCGGCGCTCCCACGGCACCGAGCGGGACTGCCCCACGTCGAAGTATTCGGCGACCACTTGCCCGCCGAGCGGTTCGACGAACTTCTGAGCGTTGCCGAGCTGCCAGCCGTGGGAGGTCTCCGGGTCCTGGTTGTCCTCGGTCGAGCAGCGACCGTAGAAGGCCACCGGGCCGATCCCGGCGTCGGCGGTCTCGGCGATCTCGACGCCCAGGAGATCGTCCAGGACCTTCCACGGGTCGCCGCTGATTTCAGCAGTCATGTGATCCTCTCGTCGGTGTTTCGGTCTCGGTCAGCTCCACCAGTATGCCCAGCAGTATGCGGCTCGCTTCCGGCGTCAGTACAGGCAAATCGGTGGGTGTCTGCACTGTGACGTCGCGTCGGTCCTGGTCGCCGGTGCTCATCCGGTGTCAGCCTCCGCAGCATCGTCGGAGCTGATTTCGTCAGGTTGGACTCGATCGATCGCCCGCCGGATGTCGGCGGTGAAGTAGCCCCGCACCCGGCGGACGTCGCCGTCGTCCGTGGGGACTCGGTGCCGGGTCGGTCGGCACTCCAGTTCGCCCATCCGGCGCGCGAACGTGATCGGGTCCACGTCCAGCTCGTCGGTCAGCTCGGCGGTGGGCACGAAGTCGCGTTGATCCAGGTCGGCACCGAGGTACTCGACGACGGACGCGAGCGGTTCCGGCAGGTCGGCCGGTGGGCCGTTCTCGGCGGCGCTGCTGCCCAGCGCGCGAACGACGGCGGACCGGTCGATCGGTCGCGGGCTGTCGTCGCCAGCGGCGTGCCCGGTCAGCGTTCCGGCTGCTTCCCGAAGCGACCGGCCGCGTTCGCAGAGGGACCGCCATTCCGCGTTGGTCAGGTAGTAGGTCCGGGCGGTCGTCGCGAGCGTGTCGGCCCCGGTGTCGGTATCACCGTCGGGCCGGAGGATGCCCACGCCCTTGTGGCTCGGCAGGAGCGTGGAAGCGTCGAACCCGCGCGTGTTCATCTGCTCGCCGAGCACGATGTTGGAGTCCCGCCAGTCCATCACCCGCAGCGCGAAGCGCGACCCGAGGACGGCGCGCAGCCGGGAGGGGATCGTGTTCGAGTCCGGGCGCTGGGTCGCCAGGATGACCACGATGCCCACGGCCGGGCCTTTGCGAGCGAGGTAGGTCAGCAGGTCCGCGATGTAGGCGCCGAGCGTGGTCTTCTTGCCTTCGATCTCTTCCCGCGTGGGGTTCTCCAAGTACACCTGGACCTCATCGATGATCACCGCCGTGAGCGGCATCCCCAGGTCGCGGTCCCGCGAGATGTCCGGCGTGATCTTCGATTCCGGGCAGATGTCGTCGTCCAGGGTCGACATCCGGGAGAACCGCGCCTGGACTTCGGCGACCAGCTCGACCAGGTGGTCCCGGACTGCCTCGGTGTGCTCCTGCTCGTCTCCGCAGACGTACCGGTGCGCGACCGCTTCGGCGGCTCGCCAGTCTTTCCCGCCCTTGCCGTCGAAGACGTACAGCCGCGTGTACGGGTCGAGGATCAGCCCCGCCGCCGGTAGGCGAGTGGCGCACGTCTTGCCTTGCCGGGGGATCGCTCCGACGACCAGGGACGTCCACACCAGTTGCAGGTCGACGCGGCGGTTGCGCGCGTCGCGCCCGAACGGGACGGGCCGCCAGGCATCCCAGGACTCCACATCCAGCAGCGGGAACCGCAACGGCGGTCCGGAGTACGGGTCCTCATCGGCGACCCACAGGAAGACCCGCCCGGCGTGGCCACCCCTCCCGCGCACCCGCTCGGCGATGAGCTGCAACTCGTCGACGGCCAGCGCCGAAGCGAGCGCTTCCCGGTGCTTGATGACGTCCGCCGCCTTGCGGGTGGCCGGAAGGTCGACGGTGACCGTCCAGCCCGATCCGTCGTGAGCGGGGCGCTCGACCTGCCGCAGCGACTCGTCCTTGCCGATCAGCTTGGCGTCCCGGAAGGCGTCGACGAGGGCTTGGGAGTCCATCGTCCAGGTCAGCGTCCGCGGACCGGCGAGAACGGGCTTGCGTCCGGGGGCACCGTCCTTCCGGCGGCCGAACACCGCCAGCGCTGCCGCGCCGATGCCGGCCGCGAGCCAGAGGCCATGCCAGTCGTACAGCACGTAGGCGACCGTGGCCGCTGCTGCGGCAGCCAGGATCACGGCGCCGGTCACCTTCCACCGGAACAGGGTCAACGCGCGGATCTCGGTGAACTTGTCGGCGAGCTTCTCGGACTGCTCGGCAGCGTCGCGGTAGTCGTGTACGCGGACCCACCGACGCCAGCCGCGCGCGGCGGCCACGGTGCCGCGCCCGACAGCGCTGACGAACCGCCACGGCGACCGCAGCATGAACGCCAAGCCGTCCACGGCCGCGAGCTTCAAGGCGTGGCGCGACTTCAGGGGTGTGGGCACGTGCGGTGAACGCCGCCACCAGTTCACGAAGCGCCGCCACCACGTCGGCCGCGCCTCGGTCGGAAGGTCGTCGACCAGTTCGGCGTCGAAGATGTGCGGCTCCACCTCCCGGGACTGCGTGGAATCGTTCATTGCTGCGTCACCTCCTCGGCGAGCGAGGCGGCGAGCCGGGACGACAGACCGCGCGAGCAGCCGGTGACCTCCCTGATCCAGGCAGGCGTCACGGTCACGTCCGGGTTCCACGCGGTCCGCGCTCGGTCCAGGTACTCGTCGAAGGACGTCCGCCGCTTGGTGTCCGGCGCGCGGTCGATCGCAGGTGCCCGTTCAGCGCTCGTGTCACCGGCCGCCGCGTTCGTGAACGCGGTCCGGGTGGCTTCGGTGAGCTTGTCGCGGAGGTCGGTCACGGCCTCGGCCGCGACGAACACGACCAGCGGGGGCACCGAGTGCAGCACCACCATGTCGGCGTCCCGGTCCGCGTACGCCGCCCAGGTGTTCATGACGTACGTGGCCGCGAGCGTGAACCACTTCGCGGCGCGCACCCATCCGCCGGTGCGGATGCCGTAGCGGGCGGTGACCTGCTCGGCCCTGAGGATCGCCAGCAGGACCAGCGACACCATCGGATCGAGCAGCCACGCCGCGAGCCACGGCAGCGACCACGGCGGCGATCCGGCTGCGGCGAACTGCTGGACGTTGACCATGGTGAACGCCAACCCGAGCAGAATCCCGGTCCAGCACAGGCGGTCCACCTGCTTGCGCACGTTCTCGACCGTTTCGGCGTCGGCGAAGGTGGGCGGCAGCCGCCGCCCACCGTTCGCGGGCGTGTGGTCCCTCATCGCCGACCCTTCCGCTGCTGAGGGACGTCGGTGGTCGTCACGGTCAACGCCTTGGTCAGCGTGTACGAGGCGAACAACGCCGGAACCCCGAGCACGGCCAGCAGCAGCGTCGTGTTGCCGGGGTGTGCGATCACGATCCACTGCACGCCGACGATCGCGGCGGCCGTAGCGATCACGCGGCCCGCCAGCGACATCAGCCGGACACCGGCCTTGGCGCCTTCGGCAGCACGCCGGGTGGCGCGCGCACTCGTCCGCCACACCATGACCAGGGCGAACAGTCCGCCGAGTGCGGCCAGGATTTCCACGGGGGTCAACTGCAAGGTCATCGTGCGGTACCCCCTTCCTCGGGGCGGTCATCGGTCCAGGGCCAGTGCTGGAGCAGCGCCCGGCGGTCGTCCTCGGGCAGCGCTCCCCACACGCCGACGGTGTGGGTTCCATGGGTGCGAAGCTCCAGCTCCAGGCACTCGTCTTGGACCGGGCAGCCCGCGCACAGCAGCGCGGCCAGGGCGCGGTCGGTCAGGTACTCCGCAGCCCACGGCGGGTCACCTTCGTAGGTCTCCCACCAGCACTTTCCGGTTCGCTGCACGATCTCCGCGAGCGATGCGGTGGGCACCCGGCGCAGGCGTGCGAGCTGGCGTGCGATGTCGATCAGCCTGCTGTTCTCGGTCACTGGTGACCTCCGGCCTGCTGGTCGGCGTCGATGGGCGAGCCGAGCAGCCGCTTCAGCTCGGCGGTCGGGATCACCAGGCGGCCCTTCTGGCGCTCGGCGCGAATCGTGCCGAGCCGGATCGCGCGGTGGAGGGTCGAAGGGGCGAGGCCGAGAATCAAGGCGGCCTTTCGGACGGTGTAGAAAGCCGGGCGTCCGGCGTGGGACATGGTGGTCCGCATCAGAAAGAAGTCCTTCCAAATGAGCTGATTTCATCGAAATACTGATGATTTCAGCGCTCAATAGGCACAAAGGGTCCATGGCGCGGAACTAGCGCCCTGTCACGTCACGGAATGGGGAACGGAACCGGTAGCCTCAGCGCCGAGGCGGAGCGCGGAGGAGTACGTGTCGGAAGATTGGGCGGCAGTCGCCAGGGCGATTAACGAGCGGGTGAACGAACTCGGCTGGCGACAGCGCGAGCTCGCGGAACGCTCGCACGTCTCGCAGGCGATCGTTCGCGAGATCCAGCACCACGTCGTCGAGCGCCGCCGGAGTTCGCGCACGCTGGAGTCCCTGTCCGTGACGCTCGGCTGGCACCCGCAGCACTTGTTTTCCTTGCTGCACGGTCGAAAACCGCCGGAGCCCGCGGAGCCGGCCACGGCCGGACCGGACACGGTGTGGTCCCGTTTGGACGCACTCGACGAGCGTGTGAGCGAGATCAACGAACGTCTCGACGACCTCAAGAGCGACTTGGCGACGGTGCTCGAACATGTCCGCGCGAATCGCTAGCGGCTGGTCGTCGGCTGAGGCGTTTTCCATGCCTCCAATTCCAATGCGAACCCGGCGGGCAACCCATGCATCGCCGATGCACATCCAGTGCAGGACCAATGCAGGATCGACGCACAAAGCATCTGCGGGAGGCGCGGCGCGATGGATTTGGTGACCGGCTGGACGGGCCGCGCGGCCTGCGCCTTGCAAGCCGCGTTACGGATGAGCAATGAGGCGTTCGCGGAGCATCTGGGAATTGCCGTGCGGACGGTCAGCGGGTGGCACAAGAAGCCGACCTTGCGGCCGAAGTCCGAAATGCAACAACTGCTGGACACGGCGCTCGAACAGGCTTCGGCGCCGGTCAAAGCGCGGTTCGCCAAGCTGGCGGAGGAGGCGGACCCGCCGTCGGATGCCGTTCCGGCCCAGGCGTCGGTCGATGACCAAGCGGCTGCTGACGCCGAACTGCGGTTGAGCGATGACCCCAACATCGGTGCAGCGTTGGAGTGGCTCGATCAGCACGCCGAGTGGGAACCCGGCACCAGCCGGAGAGAGGTAGCGGCGCGGCTGGCTCGGCTGGACGTGAGCGAGCTGCACAGCAGGGCGAGCCGTCGCGGGCGCGTGGACCAACGCGATATCGCCCGAGTCCTGGGGCGCTACTACGGCACGCGACAGGACGGCCATGGCAGGTACAGCGCCCACTACGGAACCGAAGTCGAGGCGGAAACCAGCGTCCTGACCTGCGCTGACTGGCTGGACTTGGATTGTCCGCTGATCGCGTCCCACGATCGGCTCGCGGTCACGAGCGCTACTGCGGATATGACGCTGGACGCGGAGTCCGCCGGACGCGCCGCGCAGCGCCTGGCCGAGACGCTCGCCATGGGAACCCGGCTCGTCGACATGCCGCTGTACCGGCTGACGGACGTCGACGTGTCGGCCGGATCGATCGGTGGCGCTGTCGGCGTCACGCGGTTCGTCGACTACGCCGTGACCATGGACCTGCTCGAAGCGGAGCTGGTCGATGCGATCGCGGCCGATGGTCCGGCCCCGCACGAAGCCCTGCCGCTCCGAGACAGGTATCTGCCGGACGTGGCGTCCGTGGTCGATGTCTCGGGTCGGCTCTGCGCGGGTGGTCCGCTCGCGTTGTGCGCGGTCGCTCGGCCTTCCAGTCCATTTCGAGGTGAAGCGGATTACGTTCTCCTGGTGCAGGAACGCTCGGGGAACGTCCTCAACGCCGCGCGCCGACTGGCCGTGATCCCCAAGGGGTTCCACCAGCCCATGACGGACCTGCGCGCCGACGCGCAGGTCGGCGCGACCCTGCGGCGGGAGATGGAAGAGGAACTGTTCGGCCGCGACGACATCGACAACACCGTTGCCGACCAGCGGGCCGCCGATCCGATGCACCCCAGCCGCCTGTCTGAGCCGATGCGCTGGTTGATGGAAGACCCGCATCGGCTGCGGATGGAATGCACCGGATTCGGCTTGAACTTGCTGAGCGGAAACTTCGAATTCGCCAGCCTCATCGTGATCGATGACGAGGAATTCTGGACGCGCTACGGTGGCCGGATCGAAGCCAACTGGGAAGCCGCCGGGCTGCGCCAGTATTCCAGTCTGGACGGGGACATTCTGGCCGAACTGATCGGTGATGTAGCCTGGAGCAACGAAGGACTGTTCGCGTTGTTGCAGGGTCTTCGGCGCCTCCGGCGAATCGGCGGTGACCGGGTGAGTTTGCCGACGATCGACTGGGAGGTGCGCTGATGACTCGCAATTGGCACCACGGAAACGCCGCCGAAGATGGCGAAGGAACCCGCGGTTGGATTCTCGGTCATTTCATCGATCCATCCGAGGGTGTCCGTTCGACGAACGACGTCGAAGTGAAGTGGGGAATCCACCCGGCTGGGGAAAAGCGCCCCGACTGGACGAACGATGACCAGCGCACGACCATGCTCCTGCTCGTGGAGGGCAATTTTCGGCTGCACCTCACCGAGGGCATCGCCGATTTGGTCAAGCAGGGTGATTACGTGGTCTGGGGACCTGGCATCGATCACTTCTGGGAAGCGATCACGGATTCGGTCGTCGTCACCGTCCGCTGGCCGTCGGCGTCCAACTAGCCCGGATCGTCCGCGCGGTGGGTGTGCTGGCCTGTGCGGGCTTGGATCGGGTTTTTGATCGTGGTTTCTGGTCGTAGGGTCGGGTTGATGCTGGTCAGCTGCGTTGTAGGCGGGCCAGCGTGGTGTTGATCAGCTCAGTGTAGGGCCAGTGGGCTGCGAATCGGAGGCGCGTTTGCCGGGCATGGCGGGCAGTCGGTCTGCGGTTGTTCCGCTGAAGCCACCGTCAGTCAACCGGCGGTGGCGCTGAGGCGGGCCAGGCGTTGCGGACTGGGCCAGCGGACGTAGGAGGCCCAGCCGGCCTTTTCGAACAGCCAGATGACACGGGCTGAGATGTCGATCTGACCCGGCTGCGCGCCATGACGGGCACAGGTCGGGTCGGCGTGGTGCAAGTTGTGCCAGGACTCGCCCATGCTCACGATCGCCAATGGCCAGAAGTTGGCCGCCTTGTCGCGGCTGCGGAACGGCCGCTGGCCGATAAGGTGGCAGATCGAATTCACCGACCAGGTCACATGGTGCAGGAACGATACTCGCACGAGCCCCGCCCAGAAGAACGCGGTCACCGCACCCCACCCGGTGCCGGTGATCAGAAAACCCATCAGGGCTGGCAGCGCGAAGGTCAGCACGGTCAGCGGCCCGAACAACCGGTGGACGAGACGGATGTCTTTGTCGGCCAGCAGATCCGGTACGAACCGCTGCTGGTTGGTCTTGTCGCGGTCGAACACCCAGCCCATGTGTGCGTGCCAGAATCCACGCGCCAGCGCGACCGGTGAGGTGCCGAATGCCCACGGCGAATGGGGTCGCCCTCTCGGTCGGCGAATGCGTGGTGGCGGCGGTGGTCGGCCACCCAGTGCAGGACTGGTCCCTGCACCGCCAAGCTCCCCACCACCGCGAGCGTGATGCGGAGCCAGCGCTTGGCTCGGAACGCGCCGTGCGTGAAGTACCGGTGGTAACCGACGGTCACGCCGAGGATGGTCAGCACGTACCAGCCTATTGCCAGCGCGGCATCCCACCAGCGCAGACCCCAGCCCCAGGCGATGGGTACCGCCGCCAGCAGCGCGAGAAACGGGCCGAGGATGAACACATAGACCGACAGGTGCGGGGCCAGCCCCCGGCGTCCGGTCAGCAGCGGTTTGGGGCCGGTGATTTCAGCTTCCACGACAGCGCTCCTCGCCTTGCGGTAACGATCCCAACTGTCTCAACGAAGCCTGGAAACCGCTGTGGCTACAACCAACGGCGCAGCACACGAGGGTGAACGCCCGCTACTTCCCGGCTGCCGCGCGCGCCGTCCGGACGGTCGTCACTGCTTGGCCCGTGTCCTCGGCCAGTGTGGTGATCAGCCGAGTCACGGTCGGATACGGGGCCACAGGACCGAACACGCCCGCCTCGATCCGCACCAGGCCGATGTCGGCAGGCAGTCAACGCCCACAGCGACCGCGATCGCGAGATCCAACGAGATCTTGCTTAGATCATGGATCGCGAGAGGTTTCGGCCAGGGCGATAACGCTTCGGACAATCCGCTGGTCACGCCCATTGTTGCGGCTGTGACAGCCAGTACCGCCCCAGCCTGCGACACGACACCCGAACCCGACCCGTCCGCGGCCAGCCGCGGGTACGGCGGACTACACTGACTCACCTGAATGGTGCTCCTGAATCCGCGACCGATGCGATCTTCAGCAAGCCGTTTTATCGTAGTTCAGGGCACAATTCTCCGTTCACGGCACACCGCCGATCCCACACCGCCGTGAAAGCCCCGGGCTAGGCTCGACGGCTGGCAGGCTCACGCGGTCGTCGCCGACCTCACGTAGCCGTCGAATCCCTTGCAAGAGCGCGAAAACGCCCTCGTTGCTCCAGGACTCGTCGGCGATCAGCTCACCGACGAGCTGATCATCCAGTGTGGAGTAGAGACGCAGGCCGGATGCTTCCCAGTTGGCTTCGACCTGCCCGCCGTAGCGGTCCCAGAACTCTTCATCGTCAATGACGATCAGGCACGCGAACTCGAAGTTTCCACTCACGAGGTTCAAGCCGAATCCCGTGCATTCCATCCGCATGCGGTCGGGCCGCTCCGTGAGCCATTGCATCGGCGCGGAGAATCGGCCGGGGTGCAAGGGTGCCGCCGCGCGTGACACGTCCATCGTGTTGTCGACTTCCGTTCGCCCGAACAGCTCCTCTTCCATCTCGCGAAGCAGGGTGGTCCGGAGTTGTGCGTCCGCATGGACGTCCGTCATGGGCTGGTGGAAACCCTTCGGGATCACAGACAGTCGGCGCGCGGCGTTCAGGACATGATCCGAGCGTTGTTGAATGAGAAGTGCGTAATCCCTGTTGCCGCGATAGGGGTCAGCAGGCCGAGCGATAGCGCACAATGCGAGAATGCCGCCCGCGCACAGTCGGCTTGAGAGGTCGAGAACAGACGCGAGGTCTGGGAGATACCTGTCTCGCAGTGGCAACGCGGCAGGCTGAGGAGAGGTGCCTTCGGAAATCGAGTCGATGAGTTCCTTTTCAAGAACGTCCAGGGTCGCGGCGTACTCGGCGAACGGTGCGAGACCGGCGGAACCAGCGATCGTGCCGCCCCCGACGTCGATGTCCAGCAGCCGGTAGAGAGGCGCATTCGCGACGCGCACGCCCAGCGCGGCAGCCTCGGCGAGCCGACGCACCGCGTGGTCCACGCCTGATCCAGACGCGCGCGAACCACCGGGCGCGGTGCTCAAGGACAGGTGATCGTGCCCCTGTCCGAGTGGACACGCGAGATCCAGCCAGTCGTGCCGGGTGAGGAGGCTCGTCGTGATGTCCCGGCGCCCGTCGTTCACCCGATACAGCTCATACCCAGGCTCGTGCCCGTAGTAGTCGGACAGCACGCGCGCGATCTCACTTCGGCGGACTCTGTCGCGCCGCGCATGCCGGGTGAGCAGGTCATCGGTGTTCAGCTTCCCGAGCTGCGACATCACCCGTCGACGAGTCGTCTCAGGCGTCCACCCCGCGAACTCGTCCAGCCAAGCAAAGGACTTCGCCATGTCGACACGGGTTTCCGGCGTCTGCACCGCAGGCGTGGTCGAGTCGCGGTGACTGGTCCCGAGCTGCCCGAGCATCGATGGTGAAGCTGCGGCTTGTTCGTGCTCCCGGACCGTGGCGTCGTCTGATGGCGACGTGGGAGCGGCCAGCAGCTCATCGATGCGAAGGCTGAAGATGCGTTCGAGCAGCCGGGCGGTCGACGGGCGGAGTCGGCCGAGTGGCCGGCCGTTCGGCCCGCGTCCTGCCGCCAGGCGTTGCAGGTGGCGGGCGCTGAGCGTGCCGGGCTCGTTGTGGTCGCGCGCGAACGCCTCGGCGAACTCGGCGAACTCCTGAAGCGTCTGCCGTCGCTCCCTGATCTTCAGTTCGAGCACTGTCCGCGCCCTCTGCATGGCGATCTCCCGTCCGCGCTCCGGGTCGTCGTATGTCGTCAGCAGGTCGTATTCAGGACGTTCCGCTGATGGAGCGCTGATGCAAGCATGATTTCAGTCTGACACGGGCCGCCTACCGGCGGTTACCCCCAAGTCGTCCGGCGGCGTCGCTGCGGCGCCCCGAGCGCCGCCGGACACGGACCACGGCCACAGCCGGATTGTGTGGCGATTCGGCTCTGGCCGTGGTCCTCCAGGATGGGAGGGCATGCGGTGAACGTGGCGGCAGAGCAAGTGGAATGGTTCCAGATCAAACCGGGACTTGTCGTCGAGTCGTTGCGCGTTGCGCACTGCGCGGCGGCGACCAGCGATGATGAAGCGATCCAGTCGTGGTGCCGCCTGAAGTTCCACCCGACCGACGTCGAAGAAACAACCGGTCCGAGCAGCGCACCGGAGCTGGGCAAGGCGCGCCCCTGCGCTCCCTGCAACGTCTGCCTGCTGAGGCTCATGGCAGCAACGGACGCGGGCAAGGACCGGGACGAGCCAGCGCAGTCATCCGAAGACAGCAGGCTTGCGGTGGTTCTCCGAAAGGCGCAATGGCTGCTCGATGACGCCGCTTACTACCTACCCCAGGGGCGTTGCGGATCCGAGGAACGCGAGCTGCTCGCGAAGACGCTGGACCAACTTGCCGTGCTCGTCCGCGAGGGTAGTACGAACGTCGCGGTCGAGCGATGACCACGCTCGCCGAACCGGTGGGACGTCACCGCCTCAACTGCGAGCCAGACGGGTACGTGACCGCATGGCGTGGCGACCTCAACCCGGACCTACCGACCAGCATTCTGCCCGCTGCGGTGCCGGACCGACCTGCGGACGGCGGGCACGCGAACCCATCGCTGGAGCTGCTCCGGGCGGTGCTGGACGGGCTGCTGCGCCTGTAGGCGCATCTACGGCTCGGCCGTGCTCGCTGCCGCGCCGACCAACGAGTCTTCCGTGACATGTTTCGTGACTCCGGCGAGAGTGCGGATCGTTGTCACGAAACATGTCACGATTGGCTGTTCGATGGCTGCTGGTATGTGCTTGGGGTGTGGCGAGGAGTTGCCGCCGGGCGCAGGTCGCGGACGGCGGGCGCGATACCACGGGCCTGCATGTCGGCAACGGGCGCGGCGAGCTCGCTTGCAGGTGGGAGACGGGCACGCTTGGGAGTCGCTGGACCGGGCCGACAACGCGATGGTGGCCGCCCGCCGGGCGATGAGCAGCGGGGGAGACCCTCGGCAGGCGATTCGGGAGCTGCTCGTCGCCGCAACCGACCTCGCCAACGCACACGGTGTCTCGGGGCAGGCTCAAAAGCGTTAAACGGTGGTCAGTCACGCCAAGGCGGACGTCACGAAAAGAGTTACAGATAATCAGGGCTGTGCTGTCGAGCATGAGCAGGAGACCGCAGCGGACGACGCGGTCGAAATTCCTGAGGGAGGGCGGCGCCTGACCCCATCGGCCGTAACGAGGCAGTAGAGCTGGAAACGGTTCACTTGGAGCGGTTCTCCGACTTTACCCAGACAGGGCGATGGGTCGTCCTCTGCGGCTTCGAGGAGAACCCGCGTCTGCTCGGGTACCTGGACGCAGACGGCATCACGGGTAAGAAGTGGCACGCGCTCGGGCCGATGCTGACACGAGTCTCGGACCGTCCGTGTCGAACGAGGAAGGAAGCCCTTCTTCGACTGCTGGACTGGCACACGACCGCGCGCTGACCCACGTACCGACCCGATCAGCGTGCGGAACCAGTGGAGATCGTGCCGCCTACCTACCGATGACGGCTCGGCATGGGTGGACCGAATGGACGGAAGTCCATGTCCGAACTTCTGCTGCCATGTTCAGGCTCTATCCGGAGCCCCCGGGACGCGTTGGGACACATAGCAACGTCCGTCCCACCCGGGCCGGGTGGCTGCTTTTTGCAGTTCACAGACGCCGTCTTCCTGTCCGTCGAGCTGTCCCAGACATGGGTTCGGTGGGACACTGGGACGGCCATGAGGACGCTCGCCAACTGACCTCGTGCGGCCGAAACCGAATGTCAAATGCGTCTGACGCCGGACGGGCCTGTGGAGGTTCGGCGGACGGTTCGCCTGGTGGCTCTCAGTCTACGCCGTAAGACCCGTTCCTTTGGCTTCGCTTGTTTCCGCAGGTCATCATATGTCTCCTCCTGTACTGTCCTAAGACATGGTAGGCAGAAGTCAGATCACTCGAATGGACCAATGACCCTGCTGCTTCCCGGAAATTTCCAACGGCTCTCCAGAAAGTACCGTGAAACGGTACAGTTCCACACGCGGACTTGAAAAGGTTGCAGTACCTTCAAGCTGATTCTGACGAGGAGGATGCCATCACTGGGTTGGAGAGCGCCGCAATGAAGGTTGGCGGCACCGTAGCAGCTTATGGCGCGAGGACCTGGTTACAGCGACGCCGTGCGGCATTTGAGCGTGGCGCCAGCCTGGCTGAGTTGGCACAAGCAGAACTTAAAAGCCCCTTGCAGCGGAATAAGCTGGACAATCTGGTTCAGCGTATTGGCTATCAGGTTGCCGAACAGTTGACACCGGTACTGGTCCAGCGGTTCAGTACGCTGCCTGAAAATGAGGTAAACGCGGCGATTCTCGCCGTCGTGGACGTTCTAGACCAAGCGGATTTGTCAGATGACGCTCTTTTTGAAGCCGACGCAGATCCAGAGCAACTTGCCCGGAGGCTGCGAGAACAATTTCCTGGCCGCGCTAAGGCCAGCCTCCTTTCGGAGCGGGCAGGCGCGTTGTATGAGTTGGCACTTGACCAGGCATGCCGACATTTGGTGCAGGTAATCCGCTATTTGCCGCCGTTTCAACCTGCGGCGCTCGCCGAAGTTCTTGGGCGTCTTTCTTCGCAGTCTGAGCAACTCGATATGCTACTAGCGCGCACCCCAAAGACAAGCCTGCATGCGCCGCGCGGAACTGATCAAGATGCGAGTTTCCGCAATGAGTACCTACGCTTCTTAACGAAAAACCTCGATCGGCTCGAGTTGCTGGGCCTACCGGGTGACGATCAACCCACGCTCGCATTAACTGTCGCGTACCTTAGCCTCAGCGTCTCTAGTGATCCAGTTCGTACACGCAACGTCCGACGCCTCAACAAGGTGCGAGCAGATAGTTGGTTTGAGCAAATCGCGACGCCGAGAGAGGCAGAGGGCGTTCCAGTCGAAGCAGCTATGGCGGGCGAATTTCGGACATTACTGCGCGGTGATGCAGGTTCCGGTAAAACCACCTTACTGAACTGGCTCGCTGTGAGGGCGGCAAGAGGTGAGTTCAGCGGATCATTGAGCGATTGGAACGGTTGCGTTCCATTCCCAATACGATTGCGCAGCTTCGCGTCAGGGGAACTGCCGTCTCCTGAACAGTTCGTACGGCACTGCGCAGGTACGATTGCCGAATTGATGCCTGCCGGCTGGGCGCATCGTCAGTTACGTGCGGGCAAGGCTATGCTTCTGATTGACGGAGTAGATGAGGTCCCGGCGTCGCGGCGTCGCGCCGTAAAGCTATGGCTACGCGAGTTGGTGCAAAGCTTTCCAAAAACTCGAGTTGTAGTCACCGCACGTACCGCTGCGGCCGATCATCGATGGCTCGCTGACGAGAACTTCGCCACGGTAACGCTGGAGCCGATGACTCCCGAGAGCGTTCTCAGTTTTGTCGGGCGATGGCACGAGGCCGCCAACGCTGCAGGCACGGAGTACAACGTGGCCGCAGCTGAACGCAGGCTGCGTGGTCAGCTAGAGAGGGAGCACCTGCGTGAGCTCGCCGCGACTCCGCTGCTATGTGCAATGCTCTGTGCGTTGAATCTCGCACACCGCTCGGAACTTCCTCGCAATAGGATGGACCTCTACGCCAAGGCATTGGCTATGTTGTTGCATCTACGTGATGCCGAACGCGGCATCACGGGTCTGCTTAGCGACCCAGAGAAAAGGGTGCTACTACGAGATCTTGCCTGGCGTCTGACGTTAGCCAACCGCATTGAATTATCGGCTTCTGATGCGTTGGAGCACTTGGAACGCAAATTGCCGGGCATGCCCAATGTGACCGGAGATGCGAAAACACTACTTAAACACTTGCTGGAGCGCAGTGGTGTAATTCGCGCACCGATTCCTGGAAAAGTGGATTTTGTCCACCGTACCTTTCAGGAATACTTAGCAGCAGATGAAGCTATCCAGCAGCACCACGTGGAAACGCTGATCGGGCACGCGCATCTCGATACGTGGTGGGAAACTATAGTAATGGCATGCGGTCACGCGACGGCCAAACAAGCAAGTCAGTTGCTTAACGGGATTCTGAACCGGTCAGAGGAGGATCGCAATGAAGCCAGACATCTCAGATTGCTTGCCGCCGCTTGCTTAGAGACAGTGCAGGATATCGATCCTACAGTCCGCTCACGCGTTGATGCTATGGTGGAAGAAAAGCTCGTGCCGCCGCGAGACCTCCGTGAGACAGGATCATTAGCCGCTGTAGGGCATCGTGTGCTGCGTTACCTTCCCGACAATCTGAGTCAATTATCCGATGCCAAAGCGGCGGCGACGGTCCGTACTGCAGCCTTGACGGGAATTGCTGACGCTCTTCCTCTCTTGGCTAGCTACGCACTAGATCCGCGGTCTGATGTACAACTCCAGATTGAGAAAGCGTGGCAGTACTTTGAGCCCGAGCGATTTGCCGATTCGGTACTTGCGCAATCCCCCCTGAACAAAGGAAGGATTGCGGTGCATTCCCGTCGTTTCTTGCCGTATGTAACAAGCCTACAGGCGCTTACGTCCTTGGCGGTAGAGCTCCCTTATCATGAACCGATTGACGATCTTAAATTGTTGACAGGGATTCCATCGCTAGAGAATTTGTCACTATTTTGCATGAGGGACCAGAATCTAGATCTTCGGCCGCTAAGTGAACATGTAAATCTCAAGACCCTCGAAATTCGAAGCGCGAAAAATTTCGCTAATACGAGCGCGCTACATCATTTGCGTGAGCTAAGGTCGCTCACCTTGACTCCTACATCGCCGTGGCGATCTATAGAATTTTTCTCGCAAATGCGAAATCTGGACAGTCTAGTCGTGTTCGGTTTAAGTCGGCTGGAAAACCTTGCACCAATTAGTCATCTAAACTTGACGAGTCTCCTGCTTGAGGGCTGCAAGGAGCGAGCATTGGAGAATCTAGCCCCAATGGAAAGCGTTATACGGCTGGCCTTATTCTATTCGGGCGAAAAAGGTGAATTTCGTGCGGGTAGAGAAGGTGATATTTCGATGCTGCCTGAATCGTTTCCTTCTGTGGCCCACATTAATCTTTCCGGTTTTGAGGGCGTTGACCTGACGCCGCTTGCGAAGCTGCCGATCCGATCGATAATGCTGCAGAATTCCAATAAAATCGATCTCTCGCCTCTCGCGCAGATTGCCCACTTGCATAGCCTGCATATTCTTAACATGTCGGCCGATATTGATCTGAGCCCATTGGCTGATTTGGAAATCGAACTAAGGTTGGATCGATTTACTCGTACGCGCGCAGGATTGGACAGGCTGGGGCCTGGCGTGAAAATTGTCGATTGGCCCTAGAGTTAGGGTTGAAGGTCCCAGCATATTACGCCAAATGGGGTGCTTTCTATCGCTGTACATGCACTGTGGTGACGGGCATCGCTGTCACGACACGGAGCGACAGGTGCTCTCCTGCCCTCCGCGCTAGCTGCTCGGCAGCCGGACCCGTGTGGATAGTGCGCAAGTCCGTCCTCCGACACGCATCTGCGTGATATTTCCCCAGCGAGAGTTGTCGTTGGACTCTACACCGGAGTGGCTGGTCAGCCACTCCGGTTGTCGTGTTTTCGCCCCGCGTGGCGTCCGGCCCGGGTCGGGTGGTGGCCGTGGCTGAGGACGTCGTGGCCGGTCTCGTGCCCCCGGTCGGACAGGAACGCCGGGAGGCCGGGCGGGTGCCGGTGCGGTCGGCGTTGCCGGTGACGGCGGTGGCCGAGGCGGTGCCGGTGGAGTTCGTCCACGGGATGGGCCGGGTCGACGCGTCGGGCCGGGTGCTGGACCGCGAGGTGCTGCGTGCCCTGGGCTGGCGGCCCGGGCAGCCGTTGGCGATGCGGGCGGTGCCGGGGTCGGTGGTGCTGTGGCCGGACCCGTTAGCGGTGCACGGGGTGTCGCCGCGGTCATGTGTGGTGCTGCCCGCGGCGGTGCGGGCGGGGAGCGGTCTGCGGTGCGGTGACCGGGTGCTGCTGGTGGCCGACCCCGGCCGTGAGGTCTTGGTGGTGCACGCGCTGGTGGTGGTGGAGGCCGCGTTGAGGCCGGTGCACACCGGGCTGGTCGGGGGTGATCCCCGATGAACGCCGGGCCTGATGTGGAGGCGGCGCGGCTGCTGCTGGCGCGGTTGGGTGTGAGCCCGCAGGACCTGCTGGGCGAGCCCGCCGTCCCGGCGCCGACGTTCGCCGAGTACGTCCCGCGGGTGGCCGAGGCGGTGTCGGCGGGGACGCGGCGGGTGTATCGCTCGTACTGGAACCGGGTCGTGGAGAAGTGGGGCCAGCGCCGCCTGGACGAGCCGACGCCGTTGGAGATCAAGCACTTGGCCGAACAGGTGCGGGCCGAGGTCGTGGTGCGCCGCAACGCGCGTGGTGGCCGGAGCGCGGCCGAGCACCTGATCGCGGCGTTGCGGTGCGTCTACCGGCACGCGGTGGCCGACGGGATCGTGGCGGAGTCGGCGAACCCGGCCCGCAAGGTGCCCAAACCCCGCCGCCTGCCCAGCACCCACCGGGGACTGCCGGATGCCCGGCTGGCCGAGATCAACCGGGTCGCGGCCACCACGGGCAACGACCCCGGGCTCGACACCCTCCTGCTGCGCCTCCACCTGGAAACTGCCTGCCGACGCGGCGGAGCACTGGCGCTACGGCCTCGTGATCTCGACCCGGACCAGTGCCTGGTGATGTTGCAGGAGAAGGGGGACACGGTGCGGTGGCAACCGGTCTCCCCGACCCTCATGGGGCATCTTCAGGAGCACCACCGGCAGCGCGGCGCGGGCGACGCCTCGGGTCCGCTGCTGCGATACCGGTCGGGTGCGGCGTTGACCACGCGTCGCTACGACCACCTGTGGAAACGCCTCGGCGAACATCTCCCGTGGGTGGCCACGCAACAGATCAGCACCCACTGGCTACGCCACACCACCCTCACCTGGGTCGAGCGGCACTTCGGCTACGCGGTGGCCCGCGCCTACGCCGGCCACACCGACAACACCGGCGGAGACAGCGGCACCACGACCACCTACATCCGCGCCAGCCTCCACGAAATCGCCGCAGCCCTCGCCGCCCTGACCGGCGAACCACACCCACTCGCCCCACCCGATCAAGCTCGCGCTGATCCGCCGGTGCGGTAACCAGCTCGGGGCAGGGGCCTTGACCGGGGCCTCCGCCCCGAGCCCTGGGCACAGACGTCTTGCCTGCGTCGTCGTCGTTGAGCTACTGACCGGGAAGTCGTGATCTCCGACCGGTACGTCGGCTTCAGAGAATCATCGCGGTAGGCTGCACAACCAGTGCCCCGCTGCACCCGGACCCGCGTCAACTCAAAAGCGAGGCTCGATGAGCAGCAGTTTTACCCTCGGGTCCGCACCGCCCCTACGAGGGGTCGCAACCGGTAGGACTGGGCGATGTCGCCGAGTGTCTGGGCGTCCGCACCGCCCCTACGAGGGGTCGCAACGCGCTGCACCACGCCATCGCGAGGGACAAGGCGCGGAGTCCGCACTGCCCCTACGAGGGGTTCGCAACCCTGGTGCGCGGGCCGGTAGAGATCCGCGGCGGAGACCAAGGTCCGCACCGCCCCCACGAGGGATCGCAACGGGTGGCGGTGTGGTGCTCCAGGACGCCACGGGGGCGGTCCGCACCGTCCCTACGAGGGGTCGCAACAACTCCGTGCTCGGCGTCGACCACTCCTGGCCGCGTCGGCACCGTCCCTACGAGGGGTCGCAACGTACGAATGACCGCAGTCAGGTTGCCGATGTTCCACTTCCGCACCAGCTCCTACGAGCGGCCGCAACGAGCGGCCCCGGATGTACAAGTCCAACGTCGGCGCCGGTCCGCACCGCCTACAAGGGGAGGCAACGCGCTGAGCGCCGGCCTTGCCGGACTCGCCCAGCTCGTCCGCACCGCTGCCCCACCGAGGGGTTGCAACAAAAGGTACGGATAAGGAGGGCGGCCACTGACCTGCATCGCCCTGTTAAAGGACTACAAGACCATTTCCTGGCTTGGCGTTCTCAAAGTCGCCAGGATGTCGGACCGTCTTCGACACCGCGCCGTCATACAATGACGTAAAAAGGAAGGGCAGTGGGATGCCTTCACTGTTCTGCGAGTGGATTCGGAAGTGCGGTATTCGCCGCACGTGTGGCCGTGCGTTTGATCAGCGTTGTATGAGTGCGGTGGCTTCGTTTTTGATGTCGGCCTCGATGTCGGGGCGTTGGCCTGGCACGTCCTCCCACTCACTGGCGAGGTGGACGAACTTGGTCAGGAGCGGTTCCACTGCGGGGATGGCGCGGGCCAGGCGCCAGAGCTTCCGTGCGTCCTCGTAGGGCTCGACGTTGCCTGAGGTGATGTCGCGGGCGATGCTGTGAGCCACGGTTGTCGCGGCGCTCTTGGCGTCGAAAGGGCCAGCGTTGAGTGCGGTGAGGGCTTCGTCGATTAGCGGTTGGAGGTCTTCGTGGCGCGTCTCGACGGGAGACAGCGTGGAGATCGCGACGAGGGGCTCGGGCGGGTGTGGTGTGCTGATGAGGTCGACCGCGGCGTTGATCACCTCGTCGGCGCTGGTCATGTCCAGCCTGTAGCGGGCGGCGGCGAGCAGCAGCCTGCTGGTGTCCACGTCCTGGTCCTCACTCGCTGGGGAATTTGTGCTTGAATTCTACGCGGTTGCCGGTCGGGCCGTGCTCGTACCAGTGCGTTTCGAAGGTGCGTCCTTCATTGTCGGTGTAGCTGGTGCTTGATTTTTTTACCCATTCCTCAGGAGTACCGCCGTGTTCGGCGGCGAGGCGGGGTGCATCGCGCAAGGCGGTCTTGGTGCCGTGCCCGGCGATGGCGATGCCCTTCTCGGTCATCTGGCTTTCCTTGGCCAGTGCGATCGCCAGATCTCGTCCTGAAGTCGCGCTGGAGGCGGGTGGCCCGTCGCTCGGTTGTGCTGTCTGCTCGGCTGCTCTGCCCGCGCGCGCTGCGCGGATGGCCGCTCCGGCGCCGACGGTTCCGGCGGTGACCGCTCCGTCAAAAGTGAGCTTACCCAGTGCACGCCCGGGATTTCGGGCCCAGGTGTCCCAGTCCACAGCGGCTTGGTGAAGCTGACGGGATGCGTGGCGGCGGCTTTGATCCCGCTCGCGAGGTCCGCCATGTCCTGGCCGTACTGGGCTGGGTCGGTGATTAGATGATGAGGGGAGATCGTGCCGATGAAGCTTGCTGCTTCGGTGGCTGCGGCGCCGATACCTCCACCGATCTCACCGACGAAGGTCGCTGCTTGCTCAACGAGCGTGGGAGCGGTGGGCGCTTGGTCGCGCGCTCCGGCGACGGCGGCCTGAGCGCGGTTGCCGGCTTCCTGCAGTTGCTGTCGTGCTCGGTCGAGTTGCTGGTGGGCGGCTTCGCGTAACTGTTGGCCAGGGTCGGTGAACGGAAGGTCCGGTGTCGGGGCGCCTTCACGTTGTGCTTGTGCTTCAGCCCGCGCCGCGTCGGCCTGGTACCGGGCGAGTGCTTGTTCGGAAATCCGGCGCCCGTGCTCCCACACCACAGCGGCGTGTTCGGCTTCGCGTTGCGCCCAGTCGAAGACCTCGGCGTAGCTCACCAGTGCCTCGGCCGCGTGGTGGAATGCATCGCCACTGGTCAGCCAACGTGCCGGTTCGCCATCGAAGTAGTCGTGGAAGGCGTCGGTGGCAGGGCCGTGCCAGCCGCCGGCATCCAGCTCGCGCAGTCCTTCACCGGCTTGGAACAGTGCATTGCCCACGCTCGTCAGCGTTTCGGCACTGCGTCGCACCAGGTCGGTAGTACGGGGACGAGCAGCCGCGGGTTGGTCGTTTCTCCGAGTTCCGGTGCCACGATCGCGTCAATTCCCGCTGAGCTGGTCTGCGATGCTGAGATCGGTTCGCAGGTAGTCGTCCGCCGTGTCGCTGAGCCGCTCGGCTAGGGCGTGTCTCCTAAGCTCGTGCAGGTTCGGGTCGCGATGGTGGATGGATGAGCCGACGAAGCATGCTGTCCGACGCCCACTGGGAGACGATCGAGCCCCCACTCTCAGCTCAACGCCCCTGGTCAGGAAGGCCGAGGCGGGATCATCGCCAGGTGGTCGAGGGAATCATCTACCGCTATCGGTGCGGGATCGCCTGGCGGGACCTCCCCACCGACTTCGGGCCGTGGCAGACAGTCTGGAAACGACACCGCGCCTGGTCCGCGGACGGGACCTGGGACCGCATCCTCGACGCCCTCCTGGTCCGCGCCGACGCGAATGGGGACCTGGACTGGTCGGTCGCGGTCGACTCGACGATCTGCCGGGCTCACCAGCACGGCACCAACCTCCAGCGCATCACAGGGGGGCGCTGTGGAATCACAAGAATCTGCGCGAGGAGCCTGCTGACCATGCGCTAGGGCACTCCCGTGGCGGGCTGTCGACGAAGATTCATCAGCTCGTCGACGGTCACGGCCTGCCTCTGGTGATTCTGTGCGGTCCCGGGCAGGGCGGGGATTCGCCGATGCTTGCCCCGCTGCTCGATGGCCTCTCCGTCGCGCGGCAAGGACCTGGCCGACCGCGTACGAGACCGGTGATGCTGCGTGGCGACAAGGCCTATTCCTCCCGTGCCACCCGGCAGGCTCTGCGGCGGCGTGGGATCAAGACGGTGATTCCCGAGCCCCGCGATCAGCAGCAGCACCGCCGAAATCGCGGTCCTCGCGGTGGTCGTCCCGTCGGTCTCGATGTGGAGGCCTACCGGGGTCGCAACGTCATCGAGCGCGGCTACAGCGACGTGAAGCAGTGGCGGGGCCTGGCCACCCGCTACGACAAGCTCGGCCTGACCTACCGTGCCCGGAGCCGTCCTCCGAGCCATCGTCCAATGGCTCAACCACCTGCTCTAGAGACGGGCCCTAGCCCACCATGGCCCGGACGTAGCCATTGGGCTCGCCCGACAGTGCAGCCTTCGCGGCCCGACTCTCGGGGTCGACGAGCACCTCGGCCGTGCCCGCCTCCAGTCCGTCGAGCGACGCGCGCACGACGTCTTCCGGTGAGATTTTCGGGATGTCGAACCCGGCGGAAAAGTCCGTGTCGACAGCGCCGAAGTGCAGGTTCTGCACCAGGACGCCAGCCGGCGCGAGCTCTGACCGGAGGCCGTTGGACAGGCTCCATGCGGCCGACTTCGTCGCCCCATAGGCGCCGTTCTGCGGCGGCGAGAACCATGCGATGGCTGAGAGCACGTTAACGACGGCGCCTCGCCACGCGCGGAGCGCGGGTGCAAAGGCCCGGGTGAGTTCCCACGGTCCGAACACGTTCGTGTCGAACAGCCGACGCGCCGTCTCGAGGGACCCGGTAAGCAGCGACTCGAATACCACGGCGCCGGCGTTGTTGACCAAGATGGTGGTGTCACCGGCTACATCCGATGCGCTGGTGATCTCATTGCGGTCGGTGACATCCAGGCGCACGACCTCCACGCGCGGGTCGTCGCTCAACTCGGCATCGATCGACAGCGGATCGCGCACGCCGGCATAGACCTTGTCCGCCCCTCGCGCCAGGAGCCCTGAGACGAATGCGCGACCGATACCTCGGTTCGCGCCGGTCACGAAAGCGGTTTGTCCATTGACTCTCATCGAGCATCCTCTCGTCGGTTCGCCTCGCCGTCGACGGGCTTCACCGACGCTAGGACCTAACATTGGTGTGAGGGGCAAGCGGCTGAAGGGGTCGGGTATGAGGATCGGAGAGCTCTCCCGTGCCACGGGTGTGAGCATCAGGTCGCTGCGCTACTACGAGGAGCAGCGACTGCTCGCAGCCGACCGCACGCCAGCGGGGCAACGTGTCTACGCCACGGACGCGCCGGACCGTGTACGGCTGATCCAGTGCCTCTACTCAGCCGGCTTGCCCAGCAGTTCCATCGTGCTGCTGCTTCGCTGCGAGTCGACCGGGCGCGTCAGCACCGGCATGCTTGAGGAGGTTCGCGGACAGCGGGAGTCCATCGCGCGCCGGCTCGAGCAGTTGACAATAGCGGCCGCCAGGATCGACGCTCTCATCGACACTATGGCGGCGGCCAGCGACGGACCGCACGTCGACGCCGCTGGCTGAGGAGACACGTCCTAGCCACAGCGGGCGTCTCCGGTACCGCCCTCAGGAGAGTTCGTAGACTTCACCCCCCCGTCGACGCCGTTGCTCGCCGCTTTTCGATCATCCACACCAGGAGGACGGCGACTACTTGAGCGAGGACCGACAGCAGCATGTACGGCCCAGCAGATCTACCCGCTCGTGGCAAGGGCGGAGGGCCCGGGGCGCCTCCCTCCCGTCGCTTCGGACCTCCTCGACGAGCTGAGCGCCAGGGAGCTACGACCGATCCAGCACCGCGCCGTGCAGGCGCTCCAGCGACGCCTGGTGGAGAAGCATCCTGAGCCGCCGACGGGGTGATCGTGCGCCGGCAAGCAGCGATGACGATACCGCCCCCACCACGCTGTCCGAGGTGATCACCTTCCTGGTCTTCGCGCCGGTGCTGGTGATCGAGTTTCAGGCGTACGTCCTGGCGATGCTCGGCGCCATCATCCACGGGAGGTCGACCTTCGACGACCGGCGGCAACACGGCTCGTCCCGGGCGGGCGGGTATCTCGCCGGGGTGAGGGACACCCTCCGCCTCTACCCGGCGATCATCGCGGTGCTCCTGGTGGTCGCCTTCATCGAGGCCACCACATCCTGGCTCGCGCACTGACCGACACCGCGCCAGGGTGTAGCCGTACGGTCGAGAGCGCTCAGCTCCCCGCCCTGCTCGCCGCGACATCTCCCGACGCGCACGCCGGATCCAGCCAGCCGGCCTTCGCGGTTCGAGTTCCTCCTCCAGATCTGCCAGCTTCGGCAGATGAGCCTTGGGCACGACCAGTACGTGACCTGCCGTGACCGGGTCCACGTCCATGAACGCCAGGACAGTCGCCGACTCGAACACGACGGAGGCATCGAGCTCCTGTGCGGCGATCAGGCAGAAGACACAGCCGTCGGTGGTCATCAACCGATGGATTGCGGGAGGCCGCGTCGTCGCGGGAGAGCTAGGGATCCTTCTATGTTCGTCAAGCCGGGTTGATGGCTGGCTCGGCGGAGTTGAGGATCCCTAATCCGGTAGGCCGTCGATACGCTCGGTTCGCTGTCCGGTCACGATGGTTTCGGCAGGATCCGTTTCGTGGATGCCCGCGCAACCGTGCTGGAGATCTACTGTCCCTCGGCGTCCCGGGCGGAGTCCGTGGGACCTTCGAGCGCCAGCTGGTGCGCCTGGCGCAGCGCCTCTACCTGGGCGGAGTTGTAGAGGTCGGTGACCGCCTGGGCGAGGTCCTCTAACGCGGTGCGACTGACGATGCCCAGCGGCGGGGTCCGCGTGCCCGGGTACTGCTCGTGGATCGTTCGGAGCACTGGAGCCAAACGTGCGGCGACTGCTCGGATCTCGTCGGCGGTGGCGTCCGAGGCGAGCTCGTCGAAGGCATCGTCGGCCTCCCGGTGGTGCTCAACGATGGCCCGCATGTCCTGGCGGCCCTGCTCGTCGTAGAACTGGGCGCTGATCATGACCATCGCGCGGTCGGCAGGTGTGAGATCGTCTGCGAGGTCGGCGAACCCTGCGGGGACGTCGGGATCGGTGCGATGGCGCAGGAGGTCAGCGATCGCGACCCGCAACTGCTGCTGGTGGGTGATGGAGGCGGCGAGCTGGGAATCGAGGGCGCGGAGCGTCCGTGTGAAGGCCTCACTGGTTTCTTCGAGCTCCGCGATGCTCGACAACGGCATGCCCAGCTCTCGCAGGCGTCCGATCTGCAGCAACCGCACGAGATGGGGCGTGCCGTACTGCTTGTAGCCGTTCCCGGCCCGGGCGGGCTCTTCGAGGAGTCCGATCGCGTGATAGTGCCTGACAGTCTTGACGGTGGTGCCCGCGAGGTCGGCGAGCCGACGCGTGCTCCAGGCCATCAGAGGTCGCTCAGCAGGTCGGGCATGCGGCCATCTTTCCCGCTGGGACGGGGGATGGGAAGTCGGTCCTTGACTGTGCCCCCAGGGCATCGTTTCAGCTGAGGGCACCGATCGCATTCCGCTGAAGGAGCCTATGACCGTGCGTGCCGCGTCCGTTTCCCACCGATTCGAGGCCGAGGACCTGTTCTGCGACCCGACTTTCTCCCACCCCGTGATCTCCCCCGACGGCACCACACTCGCTTATCTGGCGCCGGCAGGTGGGCGGAGGAACGTCTGGGTGCGGGGGATCGGTCAGGAACATGAGGAGGCCCGCTGTGTCACCCACGACTCCCGACGAGGAATCCTCACCTTCTTCTGGTGCGACGATCCTCGCTGGCTGCTCTACCTCCAGGACACTGATGGGAACGAGGATTGGCACCTGTTCCGGGTGGACCTCGAGCATCCTGAGGCGCCGCCGTACGACCTGACCCCTTTGGAGCCAGGATCGCGGGTGTTCTTTGCAGAGCCGATGCCCTCCCGGCCCGGGACGGTGCTGGCCACGATGAACCAGCGGCCCACGCGCCTGGACATGTTCCTGGTCGACGTGAGCACCGGCGAGATCTCTCTGCTGCACGAGCAGGCCGAGGCCGGGGTGGACCTGCTGCTGGACCGCGATGGCGAACCGGCATTCGTCTCGAGGGTCACCGAGGACGGGAGTACCGAGTTCTCCGCGATCGACGCTGTCACTGGGCAGCAACGCCCTCTGCTGCGCGCCGGCGGGGCCGAGCAGCCCATGGGGGTCGAGGTGCAGCGCTCCACGCCCGATGGCATGGGCCTCGTCCTCAGCCTCTATCTCGAGGACGATGACCTGCAGCTGGTACGTATCGACCGGGAGACCGCGGAGGTGACCGTGCTGGCCGCCGTCCCGGGGCGGAGTCTGGACATCATGGGCATGCTGGCCCCCGGCGTGCTGCCACCCACCCTGTTCATCGATCGGGCGACGGGGGAGATCCTTGCCGCACGCTTCACGGGGCACCGCCCCCACATCGAAGTGGTCGACCCGGGATTCGCCGCGGTGCACACGGCGCTGAGCGCGCTCTCGGACGGTGTGCTCGGCTCCCTGAGCTCGGACACCTCTGGGACGCGCTGGGTCGCCACCTTTCTCCACGACCGCGAACCGGAGGCCTGGCTGTACGACCACGCCACCGGTCGCAGCCGCCGCCTGTTCCGGTCGTATCCGCATCTGGACCCCGCGCATCTCGCACCCATGGAACCGGTCCGGATCCTCGCCCGGGACGGGTTGGCGCTGCACTCCTACCTCACCCTTCCCGTCGGCGTCACCGCCAGGAAGCTGCCGCTGGCGCTCGTGGTGCACGGCGGACCGTGGGCGCACGACAGCTGGGGCTTCAGCGCACAGGCCCAATTTCTGGCCGACCGCGGGCACGCAGTGCTGCAGGTGAACTTCCGCGGCTCCACCGGCTGCGGCAGGCGCCACACTCTCGCCGCGCGTGGCGAGTTCGCCGGCGCCATGCATACAGACATCCTGGACGCGGTGGACTGGGCCGTCGACCGCGGCATCGCCGACCCGGATCGGGTGGGGATCATCGGCGGCTCCTACGGCGGGTACGCCGCCCTCGTCGGTGCGGCCTTCACCCCGGAACGCTTCTCCGCGGCCGTGGATCTCGTCGGTATCGCGGACCTGTCGAGCTTCCTGCGCAGTCTTCCGCCCGTGAGTCGCCCGTACATCGCCAGCAACTGGCTCGCCTACGTCGGCGACCCGGACAACCCCGCGCAGGAGGCGGACATGCTCGCCCGTTCCCCGATCAGCAGGGTCGATGCGATCACTACTCCACTGTTGATCGCGCACGGCGCGAACGACGCCAGGGTGCGGCGCGAGGAGTCGGACCGGATCGTCACCTCGATGCGCGATCGCGGGATCCCAGTCGAATACCTGCTGGCCGACGACGAAGGCCACGGCTTCGGCAATCCCGAGAACGAGATCCGCCTGCAGCGCGCGATCGCCGCGCATTTCGCCCAACACCTGACCTGAGCCGGAATCCCCACGTGCGGGCCCGTCGTTAACGGTTCCCAATACGGCGCAGAAGTGCACTTTCGCGACACATCCGTCGCGCTGGGTATACCCCATCGAAAAATGTCATCGTCGTGCCGACGGCCGGAGGTCTGTCTCGTGGATCCCATCGATGACTGCCGTGCTGAGTCGACCGCCGACCCAGTACGTGCTCGCACCTTGCGCTTCAGCCGCGTGTCAACCTACACTTGACAAATGCAATCGTCAGTGACATCTGCAGTTCAGGCTCTGAAGGCTCACACGGACGCACTCCTGGCGGCTCGCGTCCTGACAAGCACTGACGACTGGGCGGAGTCGATAGGGCGCGCAGTGAGCATCCAAGCGGCAGCCGATGACGTAGTGCGTGCAGTCGTGGGGCAGGCCCGCCACGAGGGCGCCACGTGGCAAGTGATCGGCGACGCCCTAGGCGTGAGCCGGCAGGCAGCGTTCCAGCGCTACGGCAGACCGACAGATCCACGAACAGGAGAGCCCATGACGTCTCCCCCGCTTCCTGAGGCGGCACAGCTAGCCGTTGCCGTCATCGACGACCTGGCCTCGGGGCAGTGGCCCCGCATCGCCGAGCAATTCGATCCGGCTATGCGCGATGGCCTATCGGAGGATGCCCTCGCGGCCGCCTGGACACAGGTCGTCGCCATGTCGGGAGCTCTCGAGAGCCATGGAGAGCCGGAGGTCCTCCGAGCTGGTGATGTGACGGTCACGAACACGGCGCTGTGGCTGGAAGCCGGCGACTACACCGCACGGATTGCATTCCGCGACGACCGAACTATCGCCGGCCTGCACATCATGGAAAGGAAGGCATCGTGACGCCCGGCTCTGGAGCGCCCCGACCCGCACAACGACCCCGTACGGATGACGGCGATCTGCGGTCTATCGGTGTGTTCGTCGCTTTCTCATTCACCCTCGCATGGCTCGTCGCACTTCCCCTCTGGATCGGTAACGGGCTCGCCACCCCGTGGTTCCCGGTCGCGGCCATCGCCATGATGATGACTCCCGCGATAGCAGCGCTCGTCGTCGTGTTCTTCGTGGAGTCGCCGCAGCACAAGGCAGCGGCACTGGGGATCTGGCCGGTGAAACCGGTCCGGAGACTGGTCGGCTACTCGGCGCTGGGAATCGTGGTTTCTATCGCCCTGGTGCTGGTCGCACTCCCGGTCGGCGCCCTACTGGGGGTCTATCCCGCTGACTTCGTGAACTTCTCCGCGTTTCAGCAGACACTCGACGAGCAAGGCGCAGGCGCCGAGCTTCCCATACCGATCGGCGTGCTCATCGCGATCCAACTCATCACGATTCCCGCGGCGGCCCTCATCAATTTCATCCCTGCCCTGGGCGAAGAACTCGGATGGAGAGGGTGGTTGCTCCCGAAACTGCTGCCGCTCGGTACCCTCCCGGCGTTACTGATCTCGGGCGTCATCTGGGGCCTTTGGCATGCACCCTTGATTCTCCTGGGATACAACTACCCAAGTGCGCCCGGCTGGCTCGGCCTGACGGCGATGGTCATCATGTGCATCCTCGTTGGTGCCGTCTTCAGCTGGCTGAGGCTTCGGTCCGGATCAGTATGGCCTGCCGCCCTCGCTCACGCCGCGTTCAACGGCGCGGGAGGGAGCTACCTTCTCTTCGCGATGGCAGGAGAGCACATAGACACGACGCAGGCGACAATCCTCGGGTGGAGCGGGTGGATCGTACCGTTCGCACTCGTCGTGGTTCTCGTCGCCACCGGACAGTTCACACCACGAGGCTGCCCGCCGACCGGGACGGCAACGCAGCTCGACAGGGCCGGCAATTGATTCGCAGTTGTTCCGCATCGCACCGACCGGTGTGACACCGACGCGCGCTCAGCCCACGACACGCCCGTCAGGCGGAGCGCTGACAGAGAGGGCCTCCATGATTGTGCCCCGTCCACGACGATCCGACCGCTCCTCCCGATCGCACCAGGAGGTCGAGACCCGACCGCTGCGCGACTCGGAGTCCCTCGACCAGAGTGCCCGGCCCTTCGGAGCGCACCTGCGAATGAGCTGGTGGAAGCCACCCGTGGTCGTCGTCGTGCTCCTGATCGCGATGATCCTGTGCCAGCTCGGGCTGTCCCAGGTCGCGGCGGTGATCGAAGACGACCAGGGGGCGCTTACCACCCTGACGCCGCTGCGCCTGCTGGCAGCGAACCTGGGCGTGAGCATCGCCGGCCTGCTGGCGGTGCCCTTCATCTCCTGGTTCGCGAAGGTGCCCTGGCGCAGCGTGCTGAGCTTTCCGCGGCGCTTCGACGGGCGGCGGTTGCTCCGCTACCTCGGTATCACCCTGGTCGTCATCGCCGGAGCCAACGCCGCCCTCGCGGTGCTGGCGCCGGAGTCGACCACGTGGACCACGTTCGCCGTCACCGGCACCACCGTCACCATGCTCGCGGTCGTGCTGCTGACCACCCCGCTGCAGGCACTGGCCGAGGAGCTCATGTTCCGGGGCGCGATCATGCCGGCGCTCGCGTCCTGGGTCCGTCCCGTCGTCCCCGCGCTGGTGGTCGGGGTGCTGGCCTCGAGTCCCGTGTTCGCGATCGCCCACGCCCCCACCGATCGGTGGCAGCTCGCCTACTACACGTTCCTGGGGCTCTGCTTCGCCACGATGGCGGTGATCAGCCGCGGGCTGGAGGCCTCGATCGCGCTGCACGTGCTCAACAATGGGCTGACGTTGGTCCTGAACGTGTTGTTCGCCGGCGGCGGTGCCCTGGTCCTCGACCGCGCCGCCGTGCCCGGCGGACCGCACCTGCTGATCCCGGTGCCCTTCATGCTGGCGGCGGTGGGGGCTGTCTGGTGGTACGAACATCGCCAGCGGGCTTTGACCGCCGTAGCGCCAGCAGGCTCTCGCTGAAAGGCCACTCACGGACCACTCGTCCGAGTACACGCCCCAGACCGACACCGATTTTGCCCGTGCCGAGCAGATGCTCGCGCCGTACCGCGACCGATTGATCCCCCGCGGCGAGCCGCTCGTGGTCAAACGCGTCGCGTCGGAGAACGGAGGCCGGCTCGACCAGGATGTGGCGAGCTCCGGACCGGTACCAGAATCTTCAGCACACCTGTAGGTTCTCGCCCAACTTGGCCAGTTCTCACTTACCTGACCAGCGCGTGTCAGATTTCTCGCCGACCTGTCAGACGTGCACGATGGCCTTGTGGGCGGACGCGAGGTGTTCCTCCGGTACTGCACCGTCGCCGGCGACGAGGTCGCGACGACACAGAGGCACGTTCGCTCATCCCTGACGCGCTGCGCGGTCGCGACGGCAACACTCTTCGCCGGCACACCCCTGACTTCCTTGAGACTCGTCGGCGATGTGCCAAGAGGTTCCAGTTCGAAAACCGGAACTCCACCGCGTTCCGTAGCCGAGCAACCGCCAGAGGCAGAACCTGACTCCCGGAACAGACGCGACCGATCGACTGTGTGTCAGTTCTCCATCGCTGCAGTTGTTCGCCGTCTCTCGATCCTCCACACCAGGAGGACGGCGACTGCCTGGGCGAGGAGAGACAGCAGCATGTACGGTCCGGCGGCGCCTACTGACCGGTCCTGACTGATACCTCCGCCGTAGGCGAAGTGCGATCCGATCGTCATGGCGAACACGTTGTTCATGGCGTGGAAGGCGATAGAGGTCATGCGCCGCTGCACCTCGACCGATGTCCCCGAGCACTGATGGCCTGGAGCACCCGGCGCCTCGCCCAGCTCGGGGGGACCACCGTCAAAACCGTCCGCCACTACCACCAGATCGGGCTGCTTGACGAGCCGGAACGCGCCGGGAACGGCTATAAGCAGTACGGCACAGCTCATCTCGTTCGCGTCCTGCAGATCGCACGGTTGCGTCACCTAGGGATGGGGCTCGCCCAGATCGCCGAGCTAGAGCACTCCGACGAAGCATTCGCCGAGACGTTGCACCAGCTTGACGCCCAACTCGCCGAATCGATCTCCCACCAGCAGCAGTTGCGCGCTGAGATCGCCAAGCTCACCCTGCACCGAACCACACTTGACACCCCCGCTGGCTTCGCGGAGGTCGCAGACGACCTCACCCCCGCCGACCGGGCGATGATCATGATCAGCTCCCAGCTCTTCCACGCTCAAGGCGTACGAGACATGAGAGAGATCGTTGCCGACCGCCAGGGCGCAGACAAGGAGTTCGACGTGCTCCCTGCCAACGCGGGCCCCGACGAGATTCGCGACGTCGCCGCGCGCCTGGTGCCCTTGCTCGAGGCGATCTACGCAGAGCATCCGGGCTTGCGGACCCCTCCGCTCAGTGCTCGCACCGGAGATTCGCTGCGAGACCTCAATCGAGCGGTCACCGAGCTCTACAATCCGGCGCAGGTAGAAGCACTCCGCCAGTCGTACCTTCCTGCCCGCCACCCCGCGAGCACTGACGAGGAGTGAACGCACGTGCCACTGGTGATCGACAGCGCCGCCGCACGTTTCCCACCGTCGCGTGGTGGTCACCGGTGATCCTCGTCGCGCTTGACCCCGACGCGACGTCACGGTCTTGCCTGAGGGCATGTCTCCCGTCGCTCTCACCTACTACGCCTCCCATCTGCTGAGCCTGCTCGGCAACGGCATCGCCTCGGTGGCGCTACCTCTGATCGTTCTGCAGACCACGGGAAGCGCGCTGGGCATGTCCGCGCTGGCGACCGCGACCGCGGTCCCGTCAGTGGTGGTCGGTCTCCTCAGCGGGGTGATCATCGACCGGATCAACCGACGCACGGCCTCGGTTGTCTCCGACGTCATCTCCGCCGTGGCGATCGCGGCGCTGCCGCTCGTCGATGTGGTGTGGGGGCTCGACCTGGTCTGGTTCATTGTGCTCGGCATCCTCGGCGCATTCGGCGATGTGCCGGGCATGACGGCCCGGGAGGTGCTCGCTCCGATGGTGGCGCGGCACACCGGCCTCGATCTTGAGCGCGTGGTGGGAGTACGGCAGACCCTGACCTCCGTCGCCCTCGTGATCGGCCCTGCGGCGGCCGGCGTGCTGCTGGCCGCCGTCGATGCCATGACCGTTCTGTGGATCACGGCGGCGACCTCCGCTCTCGCGGCGGTGCTGACCCGGCTACTGCCGCGGCGGCTTGGGGAGGTCGATGCCGGTGTGGCCGTTCGACGACCGCTGGGCAGGGAGCTCCTCGACGGTCTGCTGGTCGTGGGCAGGAGCCCGTTCCTGCTGGCCACAACCGTTCTGGTGCTGGGCCTGGCCGTCGCCCTCGGTGGGTTGCAGGGGCTCGTGATGCCCGTGTACTTCGACGACATCGCCCGTCCCGAGTTGCTGGGCCTCGTCCTCACCGCTCTGGCCGCGGGCATGCTGGTGGGTGCCACGATCTACGGCGGCGTCGGCGCCCGATGGCCCGCGCGGGCGTGGCTCTGGGCGGGCTTCGCTGCCACCACTGTGGGGTTCGTCCTGATGGCCTCGCTCTATTCCCCGGCGGTAGTGTTCGCCGGAGCAGCAGTGCTCGGGATCGGGAATGCTTCCGTCGGTGCGGTCACCGGGGTCCTGCAGGTCCAGCACACCCCGGCGAGGCTCCTCGGCCGGGTGCTCAGCGTCAAGACGGCGCTGCTCACGGTCGCTGCGCCGGCAGGGATCGCGCTGGCAGGTGTGCTCGCCGAGTTCGGCTCACCGCTGCTGGCCGGGACCGGCGTGACAGCCGTGTGGGTCGTGGTGCTGGTCGTCGTGATCGGGACGCGCGCCCTGCGCGATCTGGAGCCGAAGGAGATGGCCGATGCGCAGCAGTGAACTCGCCGAACTCGCCGGGGTCACCGTGCGCACGCTGCGCCACTACCACCAGATCGGTCTGCTGCCCGAGCCGCCGCGGACTTCTGGAGACTACCGGACATACGACGTGGGCCATCTCGTGCGCGTCCTGCGGATCACGCGACTGACGGCGCTGGGAATCCCCCTGTCGGCTCTGCCCGAGCTGCTGGAGGCCCCATCGGCGGCGGAGGAACTGCTCGAAGAGCTGGATCGGCAAGCCGCCACCGAGATCGAGCGGCTCAGCGCTCGTCGCGCCAGCATCGAGGTGCTGCGCCGCACCGGTGCCGCACCCGACATGCCCCTCGAGCTCTCCGCAGTGCACTCGGATCCAGGTCCGGACATGCCGGAGGAGATGGTCCGCTTCGAGCGTGAACAGCTCATCCTCATCGCACACCTGCTCGGGGAGGTGGGAGCGAGAGACCTGGCCGCTCTGCTCGATGTACCGAACGATGCACGGTCAGCCCTCGCCACCATGGCCCAGCGCTACTACACCCTCGATGCCGACACCCCGGACCACGAAGTGGAGGCGCTGGCGGAGGAATGGGCCCAGCAGATCTACCCGCTCGTGGCAAGGGCGGAGGGCCCGGGGCGCCTCCCTCCCGTCGCTTCGGACCTCCTCGACGAGCTGAGCGCCAGGGAGCTACGACCGATCCAGCACCGCGCCGTGCAGGCGCTCCAGCGACGCCTGGTGGAGAAGCATCCTGAGCCGCCGACGGGGTGATCGTGCGCCGGCAAGCAGCGATGACGATCCGATGCCCGTGCCAAATTCCGACGCTCCTGCCGGAGAGTCCGGCGACGGCCTCTGCTCGGCCCCGACTTGACCCCGACGCGACGTCATCGTCTGGACTCGCCCCATGGCACGGATCGCCCCACCTCCCCGCCACCACGCCAAGGAGGCACCCCCATGCGCATGATCGACAACGTCCGGACCGTTCTGCGTGAGAACTGGAAGACCTACCTGATCACGAACCTCGTCGTCTACAGCACGCTCGTCATGACGATGATCGCTGCCGTCTACGTCCCCGGCATCCGCGATGCCGGCCTCGGAGCCACCGAAGCCTTTCTGAGCTCTCCTGGGGCGGCGGCGGTCCTCGAGGCGTACACCCGCGGCAGCATCGTGCAGGCCGCTGCCCTGACGTTCCTCGGCAATCTCCTTTTCGCCTCGTTGGCGACGACGACGCTCCCTTCGCTGTGCATCCCCTACGTCGGCGTCCTCACGACGCTCGGGCGCGCGGTCTTCATCGGACTACCTACCGCCCCCACCACGCTGTCCGAGGTGATCACCTTCCTGGTCTTCGCGCCGGTGCTGGTGATCGAGTTTCAGGCGTACGTCCTGGCGATGCTCGGCGCCATCATCCACGGGAGGTCGACCTTCGACGACCGGCGGCAACACGGCTCGTCCCGGGCGGGCGGGTATCTCGCCGGGGTGAGGGACACCCTCCGCCTCTACCCGGCGATCATCGCGGTGCTCCTGGTGGTCGCCTTCATCGAGGCCACCACATCCTGGCTCGCGCACTGACCGACACCGCGCCAGGGTGTAGCCGTACGGTCGAGAGCGCTCAGCTCCCCAGAGGCACGGACCAACCCCATCCGAACTTAGGAGACACGCCCTAGTTCTTCGCCATCCTTGCTCAGGTGGAAGACCCCGTGGTGCCAGCGATCGCAGAAGTCGCGCAGCGTGTCCGCGAGCCCATCATGGCCGACGACGATCGGATCGGGATCGACATCGCTGATGTCCTGCTCAGCCAGCTCGTCCATCAAGGTACGGACCCCGACCGCCGCATTGATCAGGGCATCGAGGTCAACACCCATCGAGCCTTCCACGCTCGTCTCCTTCCCGTACATCCTCGGCTGCCGTGGACCGTGGTGCGGACTGATCGTCGGCTTCAAGCAGCGGCTTGGGCAGGTCGATGGACTCGATCGCCACGGAATGAGGTGTGGACGGATCCAGCACGACGTTGGTTCCGACGGGGACTAGGTCCATCAGATCATCCCCGCGGAGGCTCACCCATTCGACGCCTCCGGTGAACTCGGCCATCGCTTCCGGAGTGCTGAAAGCACTAACCCAGCGTTCGCCGTCTTCGAGCTCCGCGATGAAGACCCCAGGATGCTCTGTGCGTTGGAGGAACAGCACTTCGTCCCGCAGCTCCGTGACGAAAGCGCCGAGGTCCATCGTGCCCGCCCGCACCGCCAGCGCCATGACGACCATGTCGCGAGGTCCCTCACCCAACTACGTCCCCCAGTTCCCATCCAGCAACTGACGATAGCGAATGGCGACCGCGATCCAAGGGTGTTCGCGACGATCTCTGCCGCGCATCCAGGCTGAGGCCCTGTCCCGTTGACGTTGCAAGGGGCCCGGTGTCGCTCCGTTTCAGCGGACCATCCCGGTACCCTGTCAAACCAGTGCCCCTCTGCACCTGCACCTGCATCAACTCGATAGCTAGCTGCGCTGAGCAGCGGTTTTACCCTCGGGTCAGCACCGCCCCTACGAGGGGTAGCAACGCATCCGGTGATGGTGCAGGGGTGAGCGTGGTCGTCGCTGTCAGCACCGCCCCTACGAGGGATAGCAACGCGTCGAGGTCGCAGATGGGCATCGGCTCGCTCATCGTCAGCACCGCCCCTACGAGGGTAGCAACGCGGTGAGCAGCCGGTCCGCCGCATTCACCAGCTCGTCAGCACCGCCCCTACGAGGGATAGCAACGCGTCGAGGTCGCAGATGGGCATCGGCTCGCTCATCGTCAGCACCGCCCCTACGAGGGTAGCAACGCGGTGAGCAGCCGGTCCGCCGCATTCACCAGCTCGTCAGCACCGCCCCTACGAGGGGTGGCAATAGTTCGGGCAGCCTGGCTGGGCAGTGGTACCGGGGAGTCCCTACCGCCTCTACGGTGGGATCAACGCGCCGGTCATGAGCGGGACGCCGAGTTGGATTCTGCCCGAACCCTGTAAAGCATTGCGAATTGTTGCGCACCTAGTCCACCGGGACGTAGGGCCGAGGTTCTTGCCGCTCCTGGAAATGGGATGACGGTGATCACCCGACAATTCGCGCGCATTTCCAAGCCATGCACGACGTGGTGCTCAAAACGCCGTCCAGGTCCATGGGTGTGGGTGGATGCCGCGGAGGCATTGGATGCGGTGTGCGGCTTCGTCCTGGGCGTTGGGGTCGTGGTGGGTCCTGGTGAGGAGGTAGGTGGTCCAGCGGAGTTCTTGGATGTCGGCGAGGAGTCGGTAGTGGGGTAGGTGGGTGGCGTCGGTGCCGTAGGCGTGGGTGAAGTCGTGGTAGTCGGCGGGGGTGAGGCGGGCGAAGTCGGTGTGGTCGACGGCCAGCGGGATGAGGTCCCATTCCTGGGGCCCAGTGGAGAGGTGTTCGAGGTCGAGCAGGATCGGTTCGTCGCCGCTGGTGGGGACGGCGACGTTGCCTTGCCAGGCGTCGCCGTGGAGGACTCCGGTGGTGCCGGTGGGGGCAGGGCCCGGTAGGCGTCGTGGAGCTGGTGGGCACGGTGCAGGAGCCAGCTGCGGTCGTCGGGGTCGAGGTGGGGTGCGGCGGTGATGCGGTCGGTCATGGCGGCGAACGGGTCGAACTCCGGGAGGTCCTCGGGTGGGGCCAGCCGGTGTAGGGCGCGGAGCACGGTGCCGAGTTCGCCTGGGGTGGCGGGCCGGTGGTCGGGGAGGGGCACCCACCAGGTGACTGGACGCCCGTTGCTGATGGTGGGCTGGGGCGGTCCGTCGAGCGGGCGCACGGCGGGGAGGCCGGTGGTGGCCAGCCATCGTGCGAGGTGGACTTGGCGGTTGGCGCTGGCCGCGGTGTCGTTCGGGCCGATGCGGGCCACGGCGTGGGCGGTGGGGAGCAGCCACATGGCGTTGGAGCCGTCGCGCAGCAGCCGGGCGTCGGTGGCGTCGAGTCCGGCTTGGTGGGCGGAGTGGAGCAGCGTCTCCCGCGATGTGGTCATGGCCCGATGGTGGCAGAAGTGGTCGTGCTGATCGCGTGGCGCAGGTCGGCGACCTCGGGGATCCGGGCGTGCGGGTCGGCGGCGGTGACCAGCGTGCGGAGTTCGCGGGCGAGCCGGGGTGAGCGCACCGGTGCGGCGTTGTCGAAGGCTTGGTGGCCGACGGGGACGGCGGCGTGGGGGTGGCCGGAGGACAGCAGCAGCGCGGCGATCCGGACCCGGGAGAAGGCGCGTGAGCGCGGGTAGGTCTCGGTGTGCAGGGTGACGGCGGTTTCGAGTCGGGGGAGCGCGATTTCGGGGGCTTGTCGGGCAGTGGCGATCGGGATGAGGGCTTTGCCGGTGCTGCCTTGGTGTTCGGCTTCGTCGTAGTAGCACAGCCAGGGTGGTTCGGCGGCGGGATCGCGGTCGGCGAAGTGCGCGTCGGCCCGGTCGATTTCTGCGCGGGCTTCGTCGTGGCGGCCGGTGACGGCGAGCAGGCGCGCTCGGATCGTGTGGAGCATCGCTCGGGCGGTGGCGGTGAGCCGGTCGGCGCGGACCTGGGCGAACTCGATGGTGGACAGCGCGTCGTCGTGGCGGCCCTGGTAGGCCTGCTGGCGTGCGGTCTCGGCGAGCGTGTTCGCGCGCAACGCCCAGGAGCGGCCTTGGTCGGCGCAATGCAGGCTGATGTCGGAGCAGCGGTCGGCGACTTGGTGGTGGCCGATGTCGAAGGCGGTCCAGGCGGCGACGGAGGCGAGGTTGCCGACGGCTTCGGCCATCGCCTGGTGCACCTCCGCCGGGGCCGGGACGTCGAGGAGTTGGAGCGCCCATCGCAGGTGGGCGAGGGCGGCGCGGCAGTGCAGGCCGCCGCCTTCCCGGTTCTCCGCCGAGGCCACGGAGCGGGTGAGCGACCGGACGTCGGCGACTTCGTCCCAGCGGAGCCGGCTGGGCAGCGGTAGGTCCGCGGCCCGTTCGTCGAGCAGGCGGTGCGGGGTGGTGCGTGCGCTGCGTCCGCGTGGTGTCGGGTGGAAGCCCAGTTCGGCGTCGCCGGCGCCGAGCACCGCGCGCAGCCCCGCCCGATAGGCCGTTCCGGGCCACCGCACCTGGCCGCGTTCGTAGCGAGCGATGGTCTGCCCGTCCAGGCCGTAGCGCTGTCCGGTGGTGTTCCAGAGGTGGGTGTTGACGGCTTCGGCCAGTTCCTGCTGGGTCATCGGCCTGCGCGGGTCCCGGGGAGAAGGCATTGCCTCGCGGAGATCACGCAGCCGTGCGTTCGGTTTCACCAGGGACTCCTCGTCACACCGCCGGTCGCCCAGCATGCCTAGCCGATCAGAAAGCCGGATCAGAATGCCCTCCCGCTCTGACACCGGTTCGGCGAGGGTGACCTGGCACGAGATCGAGGGCCGGTGCTTCGCACCGCGTGATCACACGAACGTGGTGATCGTGCCTCGGTCTTCACGATGCGCGGCGCGTGCCGTGCGGACGACTGTCGGAGGGCACTGGATGGTGAGCGTGGCGGCGGACTCGGCGAAGTGCGGGGCATTGCGGGAGGAGCTCGTAGGCGAGCTGCGCGACCTGGGAGCGCTGCGGTCGTCGCCGGTCGAGGATGCGTTCCGCGCCGTGCCCCGGCACCTGTTCGTGCCGGAGGTGCCCGCGGCGGAGGCCTACGCCGCGGAGCAGGCCGTGGTGACCAAGAGGGACGACCTCGGTGTTGCCGTCAGCTCGGTCAGCGCGGCCAGGATCCAGGCGTTCATGCTGGAGCAGGCCGACATCCGGCCGGGGATGCGCGTCCTGGAGATCGGCTCGGGCGGTTACAACGCCGCGCTGATCGCTGAACTCGTGGGCGGCTCCGGTGAGGTCACCACGCTCGATATCGATCCCGAGGTCGTCGGACGTGCGCGGGGTTTGCTGGGCATGGCGGGGTACGGGCACGTTCGGGTCGTCCTGGGCGACGGGGCGCTGGGAGCACCCGGCAGCGCACCGTTCGACCGGGTCGTCGTCACCGCGGAGGCCGCTGAGATCGCCCCGGCGTGGGTGGGCCAGCTCCGCCCCGACGGCCGGATCGTCGTGCCGCTGCGGATGCGCGGGCTGACGCGGTCGGTGGCGTTCCAGCGCGACGGAGATGGCCTGGTAGCCGAGGACTACGAGGTGTGCGGATTCGTTCCCATGCAGGGTTCGGGAGCTCGGGCGCAGCGGCTCGTCGTGCTGCGTGACGACGGGGACCGGCAGGTCGGCCTCCGGCTGGAGCCCGAACTCCGGGTCGACCCGGAGCTGGTGCGCGCTGCGCTGTCCGGGGACCGGGCGGAGTCGTGGTCGGGCGTGACCTTGCCGCCCGGGGAGTCCTACGCCGACCTCGAACTGTGGTTGGCCACCGCGCTGGACGGGCACGCGCTCATGACGGCGACGCGGCAGGCCCGCGACCACGGCGTGGTCGATGCCTGGTCGCGCGGGGGAGTGGCGGCGCTGCTCGACACCGACGGGCGTTCCTTCGCCTACCTCGCCCTGCGGCCGGCCGACCCCGAGGGCACCGAGTACGAGTTCGGCGCCGTCGGCCACGGCCCGCGCGCCCGGCAGGTGGCCGACGCGCTCGCCTCGGCGGTTCGTTCCTGGGACCCGGCTGCCCGCGCCGTGCTGCGCGCCTACCCGGCGAGCACCCCCACCGAGCAGCTCAGCGGACGCGTTCTCGACGGCACCGCGTACCGGCTCACGATCTCCTGGCCCGCGCAGCGGAGCTGAACGGGCCAGGCAGGAGAAGCACCAGATCAACAGGAGGCACATCGCATGGAGACCATCACCGACTCCGACTTCGAGCTCGACCTCACCTTCCTCCCGCAGGGTGCCGCGGTCGGCGCCCTGATGAACAGCACCAGCGACGGCTGCGGCAGCACCAGCCAGTCCGCCTGCGTCACCTGCATCCACGACTGAACACGCCGGTCCACCGGTGCCCGCGCGGGCACCGGTGGACCGGTGCGGGGAAGGAGCCGTGCTCGATGTACCGCCACCTCGACGCCGCGCTGGTGCGAGCCACGACCTGGCCCACGGGCTTGGTCGTCCCCGAGCGGTCGGATGCCGCCCAGGAGGCCGGGTGGATCGACGAGGTGTGGGTGCTGCCCGGCTTCGCCGAAGCGGTGGAGCTCGCCAGTCCGGTGCTCGCCGACCGGGTCCGCGCAGTCCGCAGCGGAGAGGTGGACGACCCGAAGCGACTGCGCCGGATCGCCGATTCCCTCCACCGCTACGTGCGGCGTTTCCAGCACCGCGCCACCCCGTTCGGGCTGTTCGCCGTAGTCGCGAACGTAGGCTTCGGCGCGGCACCGAACGCGCGGTGGGGACATGACCACCGCCTGCTGGCGACTGCCGACGCACGATGGCTCGACGCGGTGATCACCCGGTTGGAGAGCGAACCGGATTTGCTCCGTCGGCTGTCCGTGACAGCGGACGCCACTTGCGTGGCCAGGGACGACCGGTGGGTGCTGCCCTACCGTCAGACGACGCATCACGAGGCTGCTCCCGAGGAAGTCACCGTCCGCCGCACCGCCGCTCTGCGCATCGTGCTCACCACCGCGTCGGCACCGGTCCCGGTCAGCGAGGTCACCCGACGTCTCGCCGCTGCGTACCCGCACACCCCGGCGCCGGTGTTCGACGCGTTCCTTGCCGAACTGGTAGCCGAGGGATTCCTGATCAGCTCCCTGCGCTCGGCCATGACGGTCACGGACCCGCTCCAAGGGTTGCTGGACGAGCTCGACGCCGTCCGGGCGTGGGAGGTGCCGGGCGTCGTGGACCAGCACGATCGGCTGCGCGAGATCGGTGCAGCACTCGCGAGCCACAACAGCGCATCACCGACCGAGGCACGCGAGCTGCGCGCTGCCGTCGTTGGGCGGATGAAGTCCTGCTCGGAGGTCGTCGAGCAGCGCCGTTGACCGCTGCGGTGCGGCTGGACTGCTCGCTGACGCTGCCGAGGGCCAGGCGAACCAGCGCCGACGCTGCCCGCTCGGCTTCACGGGCGACCGCTCTGGTAGTCGCGCCACACCGGCGAACCGTCCCGGTTCGGGCGTGCAGGTGTCCTGCCGACCGTTGCACGTGAGCACGGAGAACGTGAGCCGGGCTCCTGCGGTCCTGCCGCAGGTTCTCCGGATCGGTGAGCACAACGTCGGTCCGGTGGTGCTCGACGACATCGCGGTCACCGCCGACGAACACCGGTTGCGCCTCCTGTCGCGATCCACCGGGGAGGTCATCGAGCCGACCGTGTTCAACGCGGTGGAGCTGGTGCGCTTCACCCACCCGCTGGTTCGCTTCCTGTGCGAACTGCCCGTCGCCCACAGCCGGCCACCACGCCCGTTCACCTGGGGTGCGGCGGAGTGCCTGCCGTTCCTGCCCCGCCTGCGCTACGGCCGCACCGTGCTGTCCCCGGCCAGGTGGAGGCTTCGCGCCACCGATCTGCCCGGACGTGAGGAAGGCGGCCTCGCGGACTGGGCGGATCACTGCGGGGTGCCCGAGGCGGTGCAGGTCGCCGACGGCGACCAGAGCTTGCGGCTCGACCTGCGGTCCCGTGGTGATGTCCACCTGCTGCTCGACGCGCTGCGGCGCACTGGTGAACTGGTCCTGTCCGAGGCAGCGGACGACGATGCCTACGGGTGGTTCGACGGGCGAGCGCACGAACTCGTCGTTCCCCTCGCCACCACGCGGGCGAGTACGGACGTACACCCCCACACACCGGTGCTGATCGGCCGCGACCACGGCGAACTCCCCGGAGCCGACCTGATCGCGGTCCAGATGCTGAGCCACCCTGACCGCGATTCCGACCTGCTCACCGTCCACGTGCCGCGCCTGCTCCGCGGGCTCGACGTCGCGCTGTGGTGGTTCGACCGCGCCCCGAAGTCTCAGCGGCCCCTGGTGTACCTGCGGCCGCACCGATCCTTCTTCGCGGACTGCGCACGCACCGTCGAAGAATGGGCTCGTGACCTCCGCGAACGCGGCTTGCTGAACGGACTGCGCTGGGAGACCTACTACCCGGAAGTCGGCAGCTTCGGCAGCGGGGAGGCCATGGCGGCGGCCGAAGCCGTCTTCGCCGCCGACTCCGCAGCCGCCATCGAGCAACTGGACCTCGTCGAACGGGGAGCGGCTGACGGCAGCGCCGTAACCGCGGCCAGCATCGTGGACCTCGTTGACGGCTTCCACCCTGAAGCGGGCTCCCGTTGGCTAGCTGAGCACCTGCGCTTCGACCGCACCGCGCACCCGCGCCGACACGCCTACCAGGAAGCCGTGCGCCTCACCCAGCACGGCCCCGAGCTCTTGGGGGAGCGCGTGAGCGCGGCCTGGGCAGCACGACGCGACGCCGTGCACCATCTCCGCAAGTGCCTCACCAGCACGGACGCCGCACTCACCGCACTGATCCGGGCGCACCAGCGGCGCACCGCCCAGGGCGATGTCTGCGCGCGCCTCGCGCGCTCCGCAGCCGCGACCCGTGCCGCGAAGGCGGCGTCATGACCACGTCGGCTCGACGAGCTACCGAAGCCGAGTCACCGCAGGACCTCGCGCACGCCCCGCTCGGCCGCGCGCTCCTGCGCGCGGAACAAGCCCACCGGGGGCTCGTCCCGTGGCAGGAGGTCCACGCTGCGTTCGCCGCCTGCACGCGCCAGCCGCTGCTGACCGGGCCGGAGGCTTCGCTGTACTTCGGGGCGCCCGCTGTCGCCTTCGCCCTCAACGCAGCCGCTGCCGATTCCCACCGCTTCGCGCGGACCCGTGAGGTTCTCCACGCGAAGGTCGTCGCGGTCGCCGAGCGTCGGATCGCGCTCGCTCATCGGCGCATCGACCGCGCTCAACGGCCGCGGCCCAGCGAGTACGACCTCTTCTACGGACTCACCGGGCTCGGCGCCTACTTCCTGCACTGCGATCCCAGCAGCAGGACGCTTCGCGAGATCGTGGCCTACCTCGTGCGGCTCGTCCGTCCGCTCGAAGGGCTCCCCGGCTGGTGGACACCGCTGAGCCCCTCCGGGACGGTCTCGACCGACTTCCCGGCCGGTCACGCCAACGCCGGAATGGCGCACGGCATCGCCGGTCCCCTCAGCCTGCTCGCCCTGTGCCTGCGCCACGGCATCACCGTCGATGGGCAACACGACGCTCTCCGAGAGATCTGCGCCTGGCTCGATCGTCACCGCCGAGACGGGCGAGCCGGAGCGTGGTGGCCGCCTTGGACCACGATCGACCAACATCAAAACAATGGGCCGTCAGCGGCACCTCGCCCATCGTGGTGCTACGGCACCCCGGGGATCGCCCGAGCGCAACAGCTCGCCGGGATCGCCCTCGGCGACGTCGACCGCCAGCAGCTCGCCGAACAGGCACTGATCGACTGCCTCACCGACCCCGAGCAACTCCAGCAGGTCACCGACCCAGGCCTCTGCCACGGTGCCGCCGGAGTCTTGCTCGCGACCCAGCACGTTGCCGGAGACGCAGCACCCGGCAGGTTCACCAATCACCTCGAGCCCGTGCGCCGCCTCCTGCACGAACTCCCGCCTGCGGGCCACGACGGTCTGCTCGACGGGAGCAGCGGCACCGCTCTGGCCCGACTTGCCGACGAGAACGGCGGAACCGTCACGGATTGGCACTCCTGCCTGCTCGTCGGCTGACGTCGTCGCCCCGCCTTACCCACGGAAGGAAAGCGACCGTGACCACAGCCCCCACCCTCCAGGACCGCGAGGGAGCCGTCCTCGACGTGCTCGCCGGCACGTCCCTCACTCACGCGGCCGCTCAGGTCGGCATGGGCACCGCCGATCTCGCCGAGGCGATCGCGGCATACCGGAGCGCGGGTCGCGCCGCGCTCGACGTGCCAGAGTGGTGGCAGGTCCGGGTCCGGTTCCGCGACTGGGCGCACGCGGAAACGCGGGTCGCGCAGGTGCTTGCGCCGGAGCTAGACCACGCCGTGGCGCGAGGCGTGCTGCGCGGCTGGTGGTACATCCGCAAGTACCCGTGCTGGCGCCTCCGGTGCCAACCCGCCTCCCCAACCCAGCCCGAGGACGCGAAGCGGGTCCTCACCGCGGCGCTGGACCGCCTCATCGAGGACGATGCTGGCGAGACCTGGTGGAGCACCCCCTACGAACCCGAGGACGTGGCTTTCGGTGGACCGTGTGGCGTGGAGCTGGCCCACCGCCTGTTCGCGCTCGACAGCCACCACTTCCTCATCTACCTGCGAAATGCGTCCGGCACCGCGGTCGGCCGCCACGAGCTCTCGCTCCTGCTCCTGAATCGGCTCTTCCAGGCAGCGCGACTCGACGACCACGAGCGCGGCGACGTGTGGCATCGGGTGGTCCAGGCTCGCCCCATGCCGACGGAGTGCGAGCCTGAGCGACTTCGCGACCTCGCCGGCCAGGTCGGTCGGCTCTTCACCGCGAACCCCACCCGCGAAGACCTCGGCGGTACGGGTGGTCCGCTCGCGTTCGCAGCCGAATGGTTCGACGAGATCGCCGACGTCGGCAGCCAACTGGCCGACGCCGCCCGCGACGGTCGCCTCGAACGCGGCGCCCGCGCTGTGCTCGCCAAGCACGTGATCTTCCACTGGAACCGATTCGGGATCGAAGCCCACCGACAGGCCCTGTACGCCAGAGCCGCACGTGCGGTGCTGCTCGACGGCGTGACGAGCTGATGCCGCCGCCCACCGATCCCCGAACCCAAGACCGCATGCGCCGGGCACTCCGCCACGCGCTCTCAGCCCTGACCGCCACAGCCGACCTCGATGCCGAGGTCTGGGGCTGGCGCGGACGCACCTTGAGCCGTGCCGTGCGCACCGAGCAGCGACACCCAGCCTGGTTGCGCCTCGCCGCGGCGCCCACCGGCGGCACCGACCACGTCTTCTGGCACGGGAACCGCGCATCGCGCGAACTTCCCGCCGCTATCCCACGCCCACGCCTGCGGCGAGTCCACGACTGGGCGCGCGACGGCTGGAACTACCGCGCTGAGCTCTTCGACCGCGCCCAGACTGCGACTGTCCACTCCGCACCGGCGCTCGCCAACGATCCCACGTTGCCGAACGACTGGTGGGGCGACCTCAGGGAGTCCCTCACCACGCTCGCGTGCATCCAGACCAGGCGGCGCACCATCACCCAGCCCACCATCGACTGGCTCCTCCGCACCTACATCGACCCCTCGATTCCGACCGCGGTCACGCACTGGACCACAGCCCACGGCGACCTCCGCTGGCCCAACCTCTGCGGGCCACCACTGGAGATCCTCGATTGGGAAGGCTGGGGCCTGGCGCCCATGGGCTACGACATCGCCATGCTGCACAGCTTCAGCCTCCTGACGCCCACTACCGCCGCACGAATCCGCGCAGAGTTCGCCGACCTCTTCAGCAGCCGAACCGGCCGTCAGGCCGAACTGATCACCATTGCCGAACTCCTGCATCTCGCCGCCCAAGGCGACCACGCAGAACTCGTGCCGCCGTTGCGGAACCGCGCCGCCGAGCTCGTGCACTAGTACAGCAACGGCAGCTCAGGAGGGTCGGTGGCTGCGTCGTTGGTAGTGGCCAGGTGCGGGCTTGGTGTTGGCGGCGCCGTCGCCAGTGCGGCCAGCCGGGGATGTGGCTGACGACGTTAGCGGGGACGAGAACGGCGGCGGCGAGCAGCCCGCGGAGAGGACGATGTTCAAATCGGTGGCTACCGGGAACCGAGGACCTCGCGTCCGCCGCGCATATCTACCGTTCCGCGGGCGGTCGTGATCGTTTGCACCGGCGTTGGCCGCCCAGTACGATGACGTCATCTGCTGCCGTTCATCGGAGAGAGACATTGATCTTCTGAGGTTCAGAGATACCGCGAACACGGGAGTTCTCCTAGCATCGCGCGCCTGGCCTCAGATGACGGCATCTAGAATCCGGATACGTCCCTACACCGGCACGTAGTCCGGCCGTCCACGCGTACCGGTCCTCTGGCGTTCACCGCTTTCGTTCTGGTGCTCCCGCTCCCCGTGCCGCCGTATCTCCATGTCGTGCCCTTGCCCACGTACAGCAGGAGTTACGCCATGTCTTCATCGATTGTCTGTTCAGACCTCGGTTTCGCCTGGCCGGATGGCGAGGTCGTCTTCGACCGGTTCAACATGGTGATCAGCGAGGGTCGTACCGGATTGATCGGGGTTAACGGCTCGGGGAAATCCACGCTGCTCCGGTTGATCGCCGGGGAGCTCGAACCGACGGGCGGTTCGATCAGCGTGACCGGAGAACTGGGTTACCTGCCGCAGAATCTGGTCCTCGCCTCGGAGCGCAGGGTGGACGAGGTGCTGGGCCTAGTGGAAATCCGGGCCGCGATCGCTGCCGTTGAACGCGGGGACGTCGACGAGCGCCATTTCGCGACCGTCGGTGATCAGTGGGACATCGAGGAACGCACCCGCGCCACCCTCGATCAGCTCGGCCTCGCGCACGTCACCTTGGACAAGCGGGTGGGCGAGCTTTCCGGCGGCGAACAGGTGCTGCTCGACCTCGCCGCGCAGTTCCTGCGGCAGCCGGATGTGCTGCTGCTCGACGAACCGACCAATAACCTGGACCTTCGGGCCCGGCGGCTGGTCTACGAGTCGGTCCGCAGCTGGCAGGGCGTGCTGGTGATCGTCTCGCACGATCGCGAGATCCTCCAGCAGGTCGACCAGATCGGTGAGCTGCGTTCCGGGTCGGTGACGTTCTACGGGGGCAATCTCGACGATTACGAAGAGGCCGTCGCCGCAGAGCAAGAGGCGGTCGAGCGCATGGTGCGCGTGGCCGAGTCCGATCTCAAGCGGCAGAAGCGGGATCTGATCGGGGCGCGGACGAAGCTGGACCGCCGGGTCCGGTACGGCCAGAAGCAGTGGGACACCAAGCGAGAGCCCAAGGTCCGGATGCGCAAGCGGCAGGAGGACGCGGAGATCGCCGCCGGAAAGCACCGCGCTATGCACATCGAGAAGCTGGAGCAGGCCAAGGACCGGCTCAAGAAAGCCGAGGAGGCGGTGCGTGACGACGACGAAATCCGGATCGACCTGCCAGAAACATCGGTTCCATCCGGAAAAGAAGTGCTCAATTTGTCCGATGTGGAGATTCGGAACGGTCCGAAAATAGTTCTGGACCTGCGTGGTCCGGAGCGGATCGCACTCGTCGGATCGAACGGTTCCGGTAAGACCACGCTGCTGCAGACGATCGTCGGGGTGATCCAGCCGCGGTCCGGAACGGTCAAGGTCCCGGTGCCGGTGCGCTGGCTGCCGCAACGGCTCGACGTGCTGGACGACGCGCTGTCCGCCGCGCAGAACGTGGCCCGCGCGGCGCCCTCCGCCTCGAACAACGCGATCCGCGCCCAGCTCGCGCGGTTCCTGTTGCGCGGCAGCCGCGCGGACCAGCCTGTAGGCACCCTCTCCGGCGGTGAGCGATTCCGGGCGACACTGGCCACGCTGCTCCTGACAGAACCCGCGCCGCAACTGCTGTTGTTGGACGAACCCACCAACAATCTGGATATGGCCAGCGTCCGGCAACTGGCGCAATCCCTGGAGTCCTACTCGGGCGCCCTCATCGTGGCCAGTCACGACGTTCCGTTTCTGCGCACCATCGGGGTGACGAGGTGGGTGCGGCTCGGATCCGAATTGGAGGACATCGACCCTCTGTAGCTCAACGAGAACGACACGCAAGGCGTAGCCCAGACCCGGCTCGTCGACCTCGACCCCACGACAGGCCTTCGACGCCGTCGCGCACTGCCGGCACATCAGCCCAGTGCACGGTGCAGCCGACGACGACAGCACTCCGCGACCCGCGGCACCTTGAACCGCTTCATCCGGGGGCGAGCACGATCGGTGCAAAAACGGAGGAGCAACGTCGATACGCGCAATATCGGATCGTGCGTATCAGGTACCCAACCTGACGTCACTATCGGTTCAGCGTTGACCGAAACAAATTCACAATAGGAGCATCCGCTCAACCGGGCAACGACGTGGAAGGGCCGACCGACGCTCGGGGAGGCGTCGGTCGGCCCCAGGACTGGATGCCAGGTGTCGGGGCGCTGGCACCATCGTCGTCGTAGCCGAAGCGCTCGTCGGTGCCATCGAGACGGATCTTGTCCTCGTCGTGGTGGTCGGCCTGGCGTTCGGTGTGGTCGTCGTGGTGGTCTTCGCGGGTTTCCAGGACCGCGTCGCGGAGGGCTTCGATGCGTTCGATGGCGTCGTCGCGCTGGAAGTTCTGGTTCGGGTTGGTCATGGTCTGCCTCCACTTCTCGGTGATCGTTCGCCAAGCGTCGGCCTTGGCGGTATCGCCGCTGGGTTCTGGGCCCAGCGGCACGTTCGGGTCGGTGCTGTGGACGTCGAAGGTTTCGCGGTAGGCGGCGGCGAGCCCGGCGATCTCCTCCCATTCCTCCGCCGCGTTCGGGGCTTGTGGTCGCGGTCCGAGAGGCGCGGCCCAGGCTGGTTGATCGGTGGCGACGTGGTCGCGGAGCTCGTCGACCCGCGCCTGCACCGCTGTGGCGATGTCGTCGAGTTCGTCAGCTAGGTCGGGCTCGGCGGCGCGCACGGTGGGGTGCGGCGTGACCATCCAGGCCAGTGCGGGCTGCTCACCTGCGTCGTGGTGGCGTTGGTCGGTGAGGTCGTCGACGACGATTTGGGCTGCGTAGCGGTGGGCGTCCATCGGGTCGTGGGCGGGCCGCGTGGCGAGGTGGCGGGCAGCGATGGCGACTGCCGCGTCGGCTTCGAGGCCTTCGGCGGCTCCGGCGGCGGCGTGCCGCCACACCAGGTGCCACGCGTCGGTGAACTGCTCGTCCGGCGCGGCAGCGGCGACGAGGTCCTGCCAGCGGTCGACCTGGTCTGCGGTGGGTTCGGCGACGCGTGCTGGGGGTTGGTGGTCGGCGATGTGGACTTCGATCCGCCATCGCAGTACCGCGGCCGGGTCCTCGACGTCATCGAGGCTGCCTTGGCCGGCGGTGCGCGCGACCAGCCGATCCGGTTGCCACCCGGCTGCCTCGGCTCGGCGCAGGCTGGCCAGCAGTGCGGCTTCGGCGGGTTGGTCCAAGCCTTCCGGGGCGTGCTCGGCCAAGGCGCGGAGAGAAACCCGGTCGAGCAGTTCTCGGCTGGTGTTCTGGTGGCGTTCGACCAGGGCCGACAGTGGTTCTTCCTGCCGGTCGGTGAAGGTGCGCAGTAGCTCGTCGGCGTCGATCCCGTCGCGCAGCCGCTCGAGCGCATCCGGACCGGAGTCTGCGGCCGAGGCACTGGTGTGGTCGCCGGGTGGGTTCCACTGCTCGATGAGGTGGTGCCACGCGCGGGCTTGCAAGCCGTGGCCGTGGGGCTCCTCGCCGAGCGGGTGGGTGGGGTCGTCGCTGGTGATGCCGTAGGTGTCGCGGTAGGCCGCGGCCATACCAGCCAGGGTGTCCCAGCGTTCGGCGAGCACCGGATCCCCGGGGCGAGGCCCCAGGCCGGCGGTCCAGCGAGGCGGCTCAGCGGCCACCTGCGCGCGGAGTTCCGCGTGCCGGTCGTGGATCGCCGCGTCGAGGCGGTGGAGGTAGTCGCGGAGTTCGTCGCTGAGGCTGGCGTGGTCGGGGCGGGCTAGCCACGGCAACGCTGGCGACCATCCCGCGCCGCTGGCGCGTTGTTCGGCCAGTGCATCAGAGACCGCACCGGCTGCGTAGCGGTGCGCATCCATCGGATCGTGGGAGGGCCGGTCGGCGAGCTGGCGCGCAGCGGTGGCCACCGCCGCGTCGGCGTCCAGTCCGTCGGCGGAAGCTGCGGCCGCCTGGCGCCATACCGGCATCCAGATGGGTTCTTCGACGTCGGCGGTGGCGTCGTGGCGCTCGACGATGCTGCGCCACCGGTTGACCTCGGCCATCGTGGGCGCTGCGGTGCGCTCGGGTGGTGGGTCGTGCAGGAGGCGCTGCTCGATGCGCCATTGCAGTACCGCCGACGGGTCGTCTACGTCGTCCAGCGACCCTTGTGCCAGGGCTGCAGGCACGAGGTGTTCGGCTTGCCAGCCGAGGTCTTCGGCGGTGCGCACGGTCTGCCGCAGCGCCGGGGCGGCGGGCAGCTCCAGCAGGTGCGGGGCGTGCTCGGTGAGCACCGCGTCGACGCGTTCGGCAGTGCCGAGGTGGGCGACGTAGTCGTGGTGGCCGACCAGGGTGCGCAGCGACTCCGCCTTGTCCAGGGACGCACGCAGCTCCTCGGTCGCGGAGGTCTCGGCGCTGCTGCGCTGCAGGGCGGCTTCGAGGACTCCGCGTGCGGTGCGCTCGAGCGGCGTTTCCTGGTGGGAGTCGATGGTGTGCTGCACCGTCTCGACGTAGAGCTGGTTGTCGTGCTCGGCGCGGGTGACCTGGGTGTAGAGCTGCTCGCGCGAGAGCCCTTGCGGCACGAGGCTGTGCGCGGAACCTCCTTTCACCGACATGCCTTGCGAGCGGTTCACCGTGGCGGCGTAGGCGAGCTCGACATGCTCGGCGACGTAGTCGGCCGGGAGCGCGATCGTGCCGCCGCTGCCCTGGTGGCGCAGCCGGAGCCCGCCGCCGCGCCGGACGTTCTGCACCGCCCAGGTGTCGCCGTTCTTCACGAAGTCCTTGCCGCCGAACAGCGTTTTGAGCCGGTCGTTGTGCCGCGTGACGACCAGGTCGCCCTTGCTGGCGGCCGTGCCGTCGTGGAGCTGCACCGCTCGGCCGTCGTCGACGTCGCCGCGGTGCAACCGCAGTTCGCGGGCTTGGAGGTTGAGGGCGGTGACGTCGTCGTTGGCGGGCACGATCAGCAGCGACGGTCGCCCGGCATCGAGGTCGGTGCGCCAGGCGCGGTGCGCGGCGTCGCGCATCGTCTCCCGGCTGCCTTCGTGCACCCAGCCCTGCTGGAAGTAGTAGTCGAGGCCCGAGGGATCTGCGGTGTGCAGCTTCAGCGACGCTTCGGCCTGGGCGTGGTCGGCGAACCGGACGACCTGTTTCAGCCGGAGCGCTCCGTTGCGGTGGGCGAACCACCGCACCGCTCCTCCGGCTTCGACCGCGGCGAGCTGCTTGTCGTCGCCGACCATCCGCACGTCCGCACCCCGGTTCAGGGCGTAGCGGACGACGTCGTGCAGCGTGTGCGTTCCGGCCATCGCGGTCTCGTCGATGATGAGCACATCGCTGCGGGCGAACGGGAACGTCTTCTCGGCCGTGCCGAGCCGCATTGCTGTGGTGACCTGGTGCAGCGTGTGCGGCCGGGCGCCGATGGAGGTGCCGAGTTCTTGCGCGGCGCGGGCGCTCGGCCCGAACGCGTAGACCTCGCCGGCCTCGGCCCGCCAAGCGTCGGCGAACACTCGCATCGTCGTGGTCTTGCCCGCACCCGCCGGGGCATATAGCAGCTGCACCCGCCGCCCCGAAGTCGCGAACCCGGCCACCGCCCGCTGCTGCCCGGCGTTGAGCGTCGTGCCCCGCAGCGCGCGCTGAACGGTGGCGTCGGCCGATGCGCACGCCGTCGCGGCGCCGTCCCCACGCGGCCAGCGCGGACTCCTCGCGCAGCGTGCGGTGCGTGGTGAACCGCTGGGCGTTGTGCTCGGTGAACACGCTCTCGCCGCTGGCCCGGCGCAGCTCCGACGGCTCCTCGACCGCGGGCGGCGCCTGCAACGCCACCGTGTCGGCATCCCGGATGACCGCCTCAACGACCTGGCTGACGAGCTGGTCGCGAGTGCCGGCCGGGACGCGCAGGTGAGCGGTCTGGCGGTGTGCTTCGGCTTCGAGGTTCCAGGTGTTGAAGTGCGCGTAGTGCTCCGAGACCGTCGTCAACGTCCACGCGGCGACCTCGGTGACGTCGACGTCGGTGACCTGTTCCGGCATGCCGCCGAACACCCGCTGGCCGAGCGAGCCGAGCACCCTCTCACCGACCATTCCGTCGGCTTGTTCGCGCCAGCGACGGAGGTGCTCCGCCAGCGAGCGCGGCGCCTGCTTGGCTTGCCGGGTGCCGTATTGCGCGCGGCGTCCGATCTCCAGCACGTCCTTCGGGCTCGGCTCGTGACCGTGGGTGCGGCGGAACTCGACGATGGCGCGGGCGCGTTCCTGCTCGACCGCGGAAGCGCGTTGGGAGAACCCGGACAGCAGCTCGGTGGGCACCCCGTCGAGCTCCCAGACCGGGCGCTTGAGGTCGATGCCCTCCCGCGGTCGTTCGCCCCAGGAGGCGCCCTGCTCACCGGCAATCAGGGACTGAGGTGGTCACGTCGCGTCCTCGGGCTTGGCGAGGTGGGGCCACTTCTCGATGTCGAGGTCCGGCTGGTTGACCAGCTGCTCGACGTGGGATAGCGGGTAGCCCAGCGCCTCCAGCAGCTCGAAGTAGAAGCGGCTGTCGTCGGTGGGTCGGCGCCAACTGGAGTCGGCTTGGCTGGTGTAGGCGCGGTCCCAGTGCTGTTCGCAGGCACCGATGACTTGGGTGAGGCGGACGAGCACGGCTTGGGTCTCGGTGGTGGTCTTCTTCTGCAGGTGCACCGTGATCGGGTGGTGGTCGCGCCGGTGGTCCTCGGGTTCAGCCAAACCCAGGAGGGTGCAGGCGTAGCGGTGCGCCGGTGCGGCCTCGGCGAGGTGGTCGCTAGCCAGCACCGGTGCGAGGGCGAGCCAGTGGCGCACCCGCTGCGGCAGCGCGGCCGGTTTGCGCTTGCGCCAGCCGGTGAAGTACTTCGTCAGCCACTCGCGGCGGTCGGTCTTGGCGTCGCGCCAGGCCTTGTTGTTCTCGGCCGCGCGCTTGCGTTCGGCGGCTTGCCAGGCGGCGTCGAGTTCGGGCTGCGTGTCCCGCGCGGTCTGCATGAGGTGGCCGTGGGTGGCGTAGTCGGTGCAGACGTAGCGGACGTCCGCGGTCGACAGGTCGGGGGCGGTCTCGACGTAGGCGGCATGGCCCGGGCAGCCCGCGTGCTCCTCGGCGGTGAGGGGCCGCCCGGCGTCGGCGAACAGGGCGGACAGATCGGCCACGCCGTCGGTGTCGGGGTCGGCGATCGGCACACCGTCGGCGCGCAGCCGCGCCTCGGCCTCCTCGGCACGGACCGTGGCGAGGAGGCGGTGGCCGTGCGCGGCGTGGTCCAGGCAGTACTCGGTGATCTCGACCTCCAGGAGGCGGTCCACCCACACCGACGCCGCCCGTCCCGGGCAGTCGGCGTGTCCGACCGGGTCGATCGGCTCTGTGTCCTGGCCGGAGCACAGCTCGTCCAGGCGCACGGCATCCTCGGGAACGTCGCGCTCGTCGAAGATCGCGTAGCCCAGCTCGGTGATCCGGCGCGACTCCTCGGCCAACGCGGTGCGCTGATCCCGCTCGCGCCGCAGCCGCCCGATGGTCCACTCGAAGTTGTGGGGCCGGTCCCGCAGGACGTCCACCAGAGCCTGGTGGGCGGCCTCGTCGTCGGCGAACTCGGCCAGCTGGGACAGCGTCAGCAGGTCGGTGTCCGGTAGGGCCTCGCTGGCGGTGTGGGTGCGGGAGCTGGCGGCGACCGCGCGGCCGGCGCGGACGCGCTCGACCGGGCGGGTCAGCTGATGCGCGATCGCGTCCTCGTCCAAGCCCTCCAAGGCCAGTTGATCGTAGAGCCCGGCCTCCTCGGCTTGGGTGTAGCCCTCGCGGTGGAAGTTCTCGATGCCCTGGGCCACCAGCACGTCTCGCCGGGTGGTGCCGGGTGCGTGGACCAGGACGTCGAGGACGAGCCCCGGGTTCTCCTTGTCGGTGACCGCGACCGCGGCGGCGTGGCGGTGAAAGCCCACCAGCACTTCCAGCACGCCGTCGGGATCCGGGGCCACATTGATCACCGAGACCATCGGGTTCAGCCCGTGCTCGGCAACCGAGGTCACGAGGTCCGGGCGGTGCTCGCGAATGTCTCCGACCACGCGGCTGTTGCCCTCCGCGCGCAGGTCCCGCGGTTCGACCCCGTGCACAACGTACGGGTAGACGACCTGGCCCGCGGTGGTGTCCGGTTCGACGTCGACGTTCGTCGTCATGATGATCTCCTCAATCCAGATGTGTGCGGGTATGGCCAGTCCGGACACCGACGCCGGTAGCGGCGCGCGCCCGGTTCGTTCAGCAGGCATAAGGAAAGGGGCACGGCACCGAAGTGCCGTGCCCCTGGAGCGGCCATGCCGCAGGTCAGAAGGGCGCCTCCTCAGCCCCGGCCCCGACTCCTGCGGGGACCGGAGCGGCGTCCCACGGACCCGATTCGGGCGCCGGTGCCTGCGCGCGGGTCACCTTGGCCACCTGCGCGGTCGCGTACCGCAGGTCCGGGCCGATCGCGTCGACCTCCAGCTCCATGACCGTGCGCTTCTCGCCCTCCTTGGTCTCGAAGGAACGTTGCCGCAACCGGCCCTGCACGATCACCCGCATGCCGCGAGTGAGCGACTCGGCGGCGTGCTCGGCCAGCTGCCGGAAGATGTTGCACCGCAGGAACACCGACTGTCCGTCCTGCCACTGGCCGGCCTTGCGGTCGAAGTAGCGCGGGTTGTTCGCCACGGTCATGTTCGCCACCGCGTCCCCGGACTGGAAGTACCGCAGCTCGGGGTCCCCGGTCAGGTTGCCGATCACGGTGATCTCGGTTTCGCCAGCCATGATGTCCTCCTAGGAAGTCAGCGATCTGCCAATGCCGACAACCCCTCACCGACCCGGGGCCGTGCCCGAGGGACTGTCGATCTGCGACTGGCGCAATCAGGGCGGGACCGCTGGTGCACGGGGGCGCGTCAGCGCCTCGCGCAGCGACGCCGAAGGCGCCCGTGCGGCAGCGGGCACGCCCTGATCGACTTCGTGCAGATCGACAGGCCCGGGACGGACCCGGCTGCTTGCCAACCCACCACCTGCCCTGGTCAGGTCTGTGCAGGGGGCGAATGCGCTGTCGCAGGTTCAGAAACGGTGGTGCGGACGGTGAACATCACCCAGCGTCGTCGTCGAGGACCACGACGCCGCATGGAGTGCACACCACGAGGTGGTGCACAACCGCGCTGCATCATGTCGGCGAGCGGCGCGATCGCCGCACGGCATCTCGACATCGAGTTGACCGCCTCGGCAGGCTAAGCCGCCCGGGGCGACGACCACCTTTCGTCCATCATGAACTGAGCGTGCCCCGAGGTGAGCTCGGTTCCGCGGCACGGTGCCGTGTCCCGGGTGTCGAAGCGTCAGGCTTGCCGAGGTGTGCCGGTCAGCGTGCGCAGGCGGTCCACATGGGTCGGCAGTTCGCGCAGGTAATCCACGAGAATCGGCAGCCATCCGCGGACACGGTGCTTGAGTTCGGTCGGCAGCGCGACGTCCGATTCGAACTCTGCCCAGTCGGAACTCGTGGCCCATTCCAGGGTCTGCACCAGTCGATGCAGGCTGGTGTTGGGTTCGGGCGGCGGTTGCCCGTAGCCGGTGAAGAAGGCCGCAGGCAAACCGGTCTCGTTGAACAGCGAGGCGTGTTTGTCCAGGAGTGCGATCTCCATCGCCGGATCGGCGACGCGGGGATGGTCCCAATCGATCAGCACCGCCTGCTCGGGCGTGATCAGCACGTTCCACATGTTGATGTCCCCGTGCCCGAAGGCGGACGCCGCCGTTCGCAGGGCCGTGGCGGCGTCGTCGACGAGCGCGTGCACATCAGACAGGTAGTCCACGCAATCCGGCAGGAGCTGGTGCAGGCCTGGCCGTGCGTTGTCGATCAGCCGGTGCAGCTGCTCGACCGGGTCGACCGGGGTGAGCACGAATCGATCCGCAGCGAGTTCCTCGGCGGCGAGCCCAGCGGGAAACCCGACCGCGTGCACGCGGCGGTAGGCCGCTCCGACCATGCGCCACACCCCGGCGGTATCCCGGCCCGCTTCGATGAGGTCCCCCAACAGGTCCCCGTCGACGAACTCGATCACACTGCCGCGCTCGTTGGCCGCCAGCAGCGCTGGTGCCGGGAGGCCATGCTGCTCCAGGAAACGAGCACGTGGCCACTCAGGTGCACGAGGCTGGGGAAACCGCCGCAATACCACGCGGCGGCCACCGGCCAGGACCACCGTGCTGATCTCGTTGTCGAATCCGCGGCCTACCTTTGGCATCGCCGATACCGGAGGTGGCAGGTCCGCCTGCGCCACCAGCTCGTCCAGCACCTGCCGTGATGAGGTCCGCACACCGGAAACCTATCGCAGCTCGGGCCGTTCGGCGTGGATCACGACTGACGGTCCCGTTGTGGAGTGGGACCGATTCACTGGTCGTATGCTGCTTCAACGAGGTGCGGTTAGTCGGCTCGGGGTCCTGTGGCCACGACGTACCAATAGTCAAGGTCGACGTGGGTAAGTTGATCTATCCGTCGAGTGGGACAACGTACGCAGCCGGGGATCACCACCTCGGTGCCGCAGCTGCTACGCAGCCCTAAGATCGGACGGCACTAGATGAGGATGACGCGGCGGCCCCGTGTGTGGCCGGCTTGGCTGTCGATGTGGGCTTGGGCGGCTTCGGTCAGGGTGTAGGTCGTGTCGACCGGGATGTGGAGCTTTCCCCGTGCGATGAGCGTGGCGGCCTCGGCGAGTGCGTCGGGCACGCTTCCGGCCTCGCCGGAGAATCGGACGCCGAACTGCGGCGCGTCGAGGTCGGCGATGGAGACGACCTTCCGCGGGTCCCGGGTGAGTTCGAGGAGTTCGGGGATCACGCCGGAGCCGGCGATGTCGAGGGCTGCGTCGATGGGACCGAGCTGGCGCGCTCGGTCGACCCAGCCGGGGCCGTAGGTCGTGGCGAGGGCGCCGAGGCTGCGCAGGTAGTCCTGGTTGGCCGCCCCGGCCGTGCCGATCACCGCGATGCCGCGGTCGCGGGCGATCTGCAGCACCGCGGACCCGACTCCGCCGGAGGCGCCGCTGACCAGGAGCGTCTGCCCGGGCTGGACGCCGACTTGGTCGAGGGTGCGCAGCGCGGTCTCGACCACGGAGGGATATCCGGCAGCCTGGTCGAAGGGCAGGTCGTCGGGCATCCGGGCCCAGGCCGAGAGCACGGCGAACTCGGCGTAGGTGTCGGTGCCTTCGCCGAACACGCGGTCGCCGATGTCGACCCCTTCGACGCCTTCCCCGATCTCGTCGACCACTCCGGAGGCGTCCAGTCCGAGTCCGGCGGGCAGCCGGACCGGATGGGCCTTGAGGACCTGGCCTTCGCGGATTCTCCAGTCGGCGGGGTTCACGCCTGCTGCTCGCACCGCGATGCGCACCTGGCCTGGTCCTGCGTGGGGTTCCTCGGTCTCGACGAGGTGCAGGACCTCCGGACCGCCGAACTCGGCGAAGTTCACCTTCTTCATGCCGCAGACCATAGCACTAACGGTTAGCGTTTTGGAACGGTTGTTTTTTCGCACCTGGTAGTGTTGGTGCATGGCTGAGCAGACCGGCCGCCGCGAGCGCAAGAAGGCCGCAACCCGTCAGAAGATCGCCGAGGCCGCCCGGTGCCTGTTCGCGGAGCGCGGCTACGACGCGGTGGGCATCCGCGAGATCGCCGCTGCGGCCGACGTCGCCGTGACCACGCTGTTCTCCCACTTCAGCTCGAAAGAGGCCCTGGTCTTCGAGCAGGACGAGGACTTCGAGCAGCGCTTGGTGCGGGCGGTCGCCGACCGGGAGCCGCACGAGGCGCTCATCCCCGCCCTGCGCCGCGAGATCCACGCCATGGTGCGGCACTGCACGGCGGAGGCCGCCGCCCCGCTGTGGCGCATGATCGAGGGATCACCGGCGCTGCGGCAGTACGAGGTGTCGATGCGACAGCGCCACGCCCGGTCGCTGGCAACGGCCATCGCCGCCGACCTGGACTTGCCGCGGACCACGCCGACCTGCAGCGCGATCGCACGCTTCGTGGTCGACGCCTTCTCGATCGCCCGCGAAGCCGACGACCCGCACACCGCGGTGGACGAGGTCTTCGGCATGATCGAGGCGGCTTGGGCGATCGCCGGTGCCACTCCACGGGACAACGCTGCGGTGTGAGGCGGAGGGGATGGAGAACGCGCCAGCGGGGAACGGATCCCGACCGGCTCGTCGCAAGAACAAGGCTGAGAAGGGCAGTAGAGACGACGCGCGCTGTGCCGCGCCACCATGCCGTGAACACGTTGGTCATCGGCGAAGTTCGCTTCGCCCGCGCGCGCCGAATGCGAGGACTGCGGCGGCCACGGCGACGTGGTCGGTCCACGTGCGCGGGGGTGAACAGCGCTAAGGAGCCCGGCTCTGCGGGTCGGGATGACCGCACGGAGCCGGGCCCCGGGGGTCAGGCAGTCAGGTGACCGGGTCGCAGCAGACCATCGGCACTCCGGTGAGTGCGAAGCCGTCACGGCCGTCGAGGAGAAGCTCCACTTCGACGAGGAGGACGCGAGGGTCCGCCACCGCGCACGCGCAACGACGGGTCGCCGACGTGGTCGGGCGGCTCGCGCCGAGCGGCCGTCGCTGACCACGGGAGATGACACCATGCCGATCCCGGAGCCGGAGGGAATTCTGTGGGGCCTGGTCAGACCCCTCAGCGGGTGGCCGGAGACCAACGAGAACCTCATTCGCCACGACCTTGCGCCGGGATGGCGTGACGGCTCGGTCGCGTTCGAGACCGCGAGCGAGTTCAACGCCGCTCCCTTTCACGCCGCCTGGCCGGACGCCGCCGGCCACGAGTACGGCACCCGCGTCACCGAGACGGCGCGCACAGCCGGCGAGGTCAACAACGCCATGGCCCGACTCGCCACGCACGCCGACCAACTGGCGGACAAGGTCGGCCGGGCCGAGGAGGCGATCCGCACCCTGATGTCGGCCGGCACGGAACTCGCCGAAGGCAGTGGCCATGTGGCTGCCCGCTCCGCCGTCGTCGGCGGACCCCCGGGAGTCGTGTTCGGAGCCCCTTACGCGGCGGCGGTGCTGGCCGTCCTTGTCCCGCGGCTGGCCGGCGAGGTGAACGACATCCTGGACCGAACGGCGGTGAGTGTTGCCGCCGGCCTACCGGAACCGGGCAACGGGAACGGGCCGGTGCACGACGGCAATGGTGGCGGCGGACAGTTCGGATCCGACCCGGACACGCTCGACCAGGAACTGACCGAGCCGGTATACGACGCCGCGGCCGCGCTGGCGAGTCCGGTCATGCCGGACGCGGCCAAGTTCCTGGCGCATTATCTGGACGGAACCGGCACGACCATGGACGTCGATCCGAATCAGGTCGTCCGGGACGTGCCGAAGGTGCAGCAGGCGGTCGACGAGCAACTCAACAGGCAACTGCGGATGGTTAGCGATCAGGCTGCTGCGGAAGGGAGCTACGGACAACCGATCCCGTTCTCGTCAGAGTGGCAGGAACTCGACATCGAGCCTGAAGGAAACATGAACTGGCACCTCGCGATCGGCAGAACGAACCATTCGGTCAGTGGTGAGGCCACGGTGCACCCGCCGACTCCGGACGGGCCACCGCGGGTCGAGGTGACCTACCAGACGCACATCGCAGACCGGTACGACTTCGAGGCCAACGACCTTGGCAAGGGGGTGGCGCCTGGTGGCGTGGCCATCCCCGGCATGGATGACGCGTTCATCAGCCCGTTCCACCGCGCGGGCACGGCCCAGGACTTCACCACCATCGGCGAGTCCGCAACGCGCACCGAGACCAGGGAGATCCGATGATCGCGGGCGAGTTCATCGAGATGGAGGTGACCGGCGCCGAGAACGTGTTCGCGTCCCTCAGCGTGAAGGGCACCGCGCTGGACGCGTTCTGGAACCGGGCGCGGTGGACCGTCGCGGCCGGTGAAGCAGGCATCGGCGGCGACAGGATCGCGCAGGCGTTCCGCGGCGTTTACGACCCGGCCGCCACCGGTACCCGCCGGAAGGCCGATCGCCTGCCCACAGCGTTCGCGAACCTGGTCAGCTCCGGTCGGACGGCCGCGTCCGAGTACCAGGAGGCTGATCGCACAGCAGCGCAAGGGTTCCCAGGCCCGCGGTCGCCTGAAGTCCTCGGCGATCACAGCAAGGAATGTGGCGCCTTTGGTGGCATCCTTCGCGAAGGCCGCGCAGGCCGCCTTCACCCGCAACGCCAGCGACGATGCGCAGTTCGGCGAGCCCGAGGTTCGGTTCGGGTCTGGACCGGTCACGCTCCTGATGCCGTTCCTGCTCGAGCAGAAGGCCACCAACGAGCTGCTCTACACCGGCGACGTGGTCGACGCGAATCGCGCCTTGGAGCTGGGCCTGGTCAACCGAGTGGTTTCTCCGGACGGGCTGGAGGCGACCGTGGAGCAGCTCGCCGCGAAGAACTGACGCCGCTGCCCATCCTGCGCTACACCAAGCGTGCGATCACCCGGGCCTACGAGGCGATGGGACTGCGCGACGCCGTCATGGCGAACCACGACATCGCCGCAGTACTTAATTCAGCGTACACGCCCGAACGCGCCGAGTTCACCGAACTCGTTGCGACTAAAGGGATTCGGGCTGCCCTCGCGTGGCGGGACGCGCGCTACTCCGCAGTGGATTGAGCCGATGCAGCACGGCGGAGTGTATTGCTGTGGCACGTCGAATCGGAGGACTGAGAACGGCTGACGGTCGGTGCTCGGGAGTGGGATGCTCCCGAGCACCGACCGTGTGCAATGTTCCGCTCTTCGAGGAGTCAGGCTTTCCTCGACGGGTCCTCAGTGTGGCGTCCTCTCGCCGTTATGCCTGTGGCAACTGTTCATGAGGAGGTAGGCGGTCGTGCGTTCTTTGGCCGGGGTTGCGGAAAGCGTGGATGAGGTCGAACTCGAAGTAGAGCGCATCCCGGCTCTCGGGGACGTACCGATCACGTCTGTCGGGGGTGATCTCCAAGGAACCTTCCTCGACGACGGCGTACTCGCCCCAACCGGGCTGGTGAGGAACGAACTCACCCGCGTCCACGCCGAGCTGCTGATCGCCCGCGGGCTCGGTGACCTCCGCTTGACCCTGCCGCTCAGCGAGGAGAACTGATGCCCACCCCGCCACTGCCGCCCGAAGTCCAAGCCGCGCTCGCCGAGCCGCCGCCGACCGTGATCGCCACGGTCCGCCCGGACGGCCCACCCGTCACCGTCCCGACCTGGTACCTCGTCGAGGACGACCGGCACCTGCTGTTGAGCATCGACGCCACCAACGCCCGAGGTGATCGGCTGGCGCACCTGCGCGCCCACCCGCTGGTCTCGATCACGGCGCTGGGCCGCGAGAGCTGGTACGACGCCGTCACCGTCCAAGGCAGAGCGGTCGAGTTCTTCGACGACGTCGACCTCGAACTCGTCGACCGCATGCCCGCGGTGCACACCGGAGGCCCGTACCGGATCCGGCGTCCTCGCACCGCGGTGCGCGTTGAGATCATCGACTGGGCCCGGTCGGTGCCGAAGACCTAGCTCGGGCGCGGGCGAAAAGGGCATCACGGATGTGGCCGGGTTGTAGCATGAGAGGCATGAAGGAGTCCTTGGGTGCGCGGACCGGCCTCCCTCCTGCGCAGGGGGAGGAGCACTCGTCCCTCGCCCTCGCCAACACCGCCGTCGCGCTGCCCGGTGAGCAGACCGTCGACTTCCTGGGGACGCCCGCGCAGGCGAATGACTGGCTGGTGGAACGAGGTCTGGCTCCGGCCCACGCCGACGTGCAGGAGATGTGCGCGACGCAGCTGCGTTCGCTGCGCGAGCAGATCAGGTCCTTGCTCGCCTCGCGTGCCGCCGGGGTCCCGGCGCTGCCCGCTGCGGTGGCGGCCATCAACGACGCGATGACGCGCGTTCCCACCGCGCCGCTGCTGCAGTGGGACGACAAGGCAGGCCCGTACCGCACGCCGCCGCACCCCACCACCGCGATCGTCGAGCACGCCCTGGCCATCCTGGCGGCCGACGCCGCCGACCTGCTCACCTCGTCCGAGGCCGAACGCCTCACCGCGTGCGCTTCCACGCCCTGCAACCGGTTCCTCCTGCGCCAGGGGCGTCGCCACTGGTGCTCCGTTCGCTGCGGCGATCGCGCTCGCGCGGCCCGCGCCTACGCTCGCCGCACCCGCGCCGGAGTGGGATGAGGCGCGTCCGGGTCTGATCTCCCGGGCGCGCCTCATCCACGCCTGCTGCGAGCTGGTCGTTGCCGGGGTTCAGGCCGGCGTGTCCTCGTCGGGGACGAACGCCTCCCCGTGGCCGGGGACGATCAGGGCGGGGGCGAGGTCGAGGATCTTCCGGCGGGAGACGCGCAGGCTCTCGTTGTCGTCGGAGGTGGGGTCTTCGGCGGGGCCGGTGGCGCTCCACCAGGCGTGGGTGAAGACGATCCTGCCCTCGTCGGTCTCCGCGAGGGTGCTGATGTCCTGCGGGGTGTGGCCGGGAGTCTCGATCAGCCGGATCGAAGGTGAGAGCTGGTAGCCGTCGGCGGGGCGGTCGTACCAGAGACCGCCGTGGTAGATGGCCCAGACGTCGTGGGCCCGCGCGTGGGGGAACAGGGCGGCGTTGAGGGTGTGGTCGGGGTGGTGGTGGCTGAAGACCAAGTCGGTCACCTGCTCCGGGCTCAGGCCGGCGTGGGCGAGCGGGTCGAGGATGCGCCTGCGGTCGTCGACCATGCCGGGGTCGACGACGATGGCGTGGCCACCGTCGCGCAGCAGCGAGACGGTCGAGGCGACGTGCCAAGGCTTCTCGAAGCCGTCCCGGTCGGCGTTGCGCGGATCGCGGACGTCGTAGCCGGACGTCAGCAGGGTGAACGTGGCGGTCATCGGACGCGGTACTCCTTAGCGGTGGAGGGATGGCAGTCCCGGTCGCGGGGCGGGGTGCCCGTTCCCCGGGGTGAGGTTGTGAGGCCGCAGGCCGCGGCGTGCGCGGTGGGGTCGGCCGGGTTGCTCGGACCCGCTCACGGTCCTCACGGTACAGGGTGGCGATATCCGTGACAAACGGCTATGGTCACGGATAAACATCAGTACGTCCGTGAGGTCGCGCCGTGCTGCGGCACCTCCACGGCCGGGCATCACCGCACCGGAAACTCCCCGAAGGAAACCTCGTGAACGACCCGATCAAGGGCGCGGTCCGCGGACGCGCGCCCGCACCGCTGTCCGTCCTCGACACCGCGCTGGCCGGCCGCGGCATCAGCGCCACCGACTCGCTGTCCGGCAGCATCGCGCTGGCCCGTCTCGCCGATCAGCGCGGTTTCACCCGGTACTGGGTGACCGAACACCACTCCATGCCAGGGGTGTCCGCCTCCAGCCCCGCCGTGCTGCTCGCCCGGCTCACGGCGCACACGACGCGACTGCGGCTCGGTGCGGGAGGGGTGATGCTGCCCAACCACCCACCGTTGATCGTCGCCGAGCAGTACGGCCTGCTCCAGGCCCTCGCCCCGGGGCGGATCGACCTCGGTCTCGGGCGCGCCCCCGGCACCAACCCGGCCACCGCCGACGCCTTGCGCCGCGGGAGCTCGGCCGACGACTTCCCGCGGCAGGTCCTCGAGCTCCTGCACTTCCTCTACGACGACTTCCCCGATCAGCACTCGTACCGAGAGCGCGTCTACGCGGTGCCCGGACCGGGTCAGGACAGGGAGAACGACGTCGCGCGGCCGGTCGGCCGCCCGCCGGTCTGGTTGCTGGGCTCGTCCGGTTACTCTGCTCAGCTGGCCGCGCACCTCGGCCTTGCCTTCGCCTTCGCCGCTCAGTTCTCCCCGGACGGCGTCGCACCGGCGCTCCAGCTCTACCGCGACCGGTTCACCCCGTCGGCGGCTCTCGACGAACCGTACGCACTCGTCAGTGTCAGCGTCATGGCAGCCGACGACGAGTCCGAGGCCCAGCGGCAGACGCGCAGCTACGCCCACGCGATGATGCGCATGCTGCAGGGCAAGTCGTTCCTGTTGCCCACTCCGGACGAAGCCGCGTCCTACCCCTACGCGCAGGCGGAGCGGCAGGTGCTCGATCACTGGACCGGCAGCGTCCTGCACGGCACGCCCGATCACGTCACCGCGCTCGTGAACCGACTGCACGAGCAAGCCCGCCCTGACGAGATCATGTTCGGCTCCGTCGGGCACACCCCGCAGGCTCTGCTGCGTTCCACGGAACTCCTCGCCGATGCCTACGCGATGCCGTTCACCCAGCCTGCCGCCACGCCCTGATTCGTCCGCACCCCGAAACCCGGGATGCCGCGCGTTTTTCGCGCTGCGTCGAACAGTCGCGGAGGCGCACGCCCCCGACCTCACCGGACATGGAGACACCATGCACAACGCCGCATCCACGCCGCGCCCGCAGGCGGACACCACGCCGACCGCGCGCTCGACGGTCGAGACGCAGCAGCGCACCCTCCGGATCCTGCTGGCCTCCCAGATCTTCAGCGGAGTGGGGCTGGCGGCCGGGGTCACCGTCGGCGCGCTCCTGGTCCAGGACATGCTCCACTCCACCGCCCTGGCTGGACTGCCCAGCGCGCTTCTCACCGCGGGCTCGGCCGTCGCCGCCGTGAGCATCGGCCGCCTCTCCCACGCCCGGGGCCGCCGCCCCGGGTTGGCCGCGGGTTACCTCGCCGGTGCGCTAGGCGGTGCCGGAGTCGTCGCCGCAGCCGGGCTCGACCTCCCGGCCCTGCTGTTGGTCTCGCTGTTCCTCTACGGCGCCGGCACGGCGGCCAACCTCCAGGCCCGCTACGCCGGGACCGATCTGGCGGCTGCCGGAAATCGAGCGCGCGCCGTATCGACTGTCCTGGTCGCGACCACCTTGGGTGGTGTCGTCGGTCCCAACCTCGTCGCTCCCGCTGGTCACCTCGCCACTGCTCTCGGCCTGCCCCCGCTGACGGGCCTTTTCCTCATCTCCGCTGCCGCGTTCTTCGTCGCCGCGCTGGTCCTGATCCTCTGGTTGCGCCCGGATCCCCTCGTGCTCGCCCGCTCGCTGCCCGCCGAAGACGAGGTAGGCGTTGGCGCGGTGCCCGAGGGCGCGCAGCCCGTCGAGCGCCGCAGTCCCGATCTGTGGCTCGGCGTCCTGGTGATGGTCCTCAGCCAACTCGTCATGGTCGCGATCATGACGATGACCCCGGTGCACATGCACGATCACGGCCACAGCGCCGCAGCTTCCGGTCTCGTCATCGCCCTGCACGTCGGCGCGATGTACCTCCCCTCGCCGCTCACCGGAGCGCTGACCGACCGCTTCGGTCCAACCGCCGCGGTCGCCGCCTCCGGCCTGACCTTGCTGTCCGCCGGGATCATCGCCGCCGCCTCGCCCGACGACTCCGTCGTCCTGCTGACCCTGGCCTTGGTGCTGCTCGGTCTCGGTTGGAACTTCGGCCTCGTCAGTGGCACCGCCATCATCACCGACGCCGTGCCGATCGCCACTCGCGCGAAGACCCAGGGCGTGGTCGATGTCGCCGTTGCAATCGCCGGCGCCACGGGCGGCATCGCCTCCGGCGCCGTGGTCGCGGCGACCGGCTATCCGCTGCTCGCCCTGGGCGGTGCCGCGCTCTCGCTCCTCACCGTTCCCGCCGTCATCGCCGTCTCCACGAAGCGCGGGTCCCGCGCGTGAATCACGGCGTGGTGGTGAAGCGGTGGCGGTAGGAGGTGGGGGTGGTGTTGTAGTGCTTGACGAAGTTCTGCCGGAAGGTCACGGCGCTGGCGAACCCGCAGGTTTCTGCGATGCGGGTGACGCTCCAGGTGGTCGTCTCCAGGAGTCGGCGCGCTTCGTCGAGGCGGTGGGTCAGCACCCATCGCGCGGGGCTCATGCCGGTGGTGCCGCGAAAGAGGCGGGTGAAGTTCCGCGGGCTCATCGACGCGTGGGCGGCCAGGTCCTCGACGGTGAGCGGTCGGTTGAGGTTCGCCAGCGCCCACGTGATGGTCGCACCCATGGGGCCGTCGTCGCTGCTGGAGAGCGGTCGTTCGATGTACTGGGCCTGGTCGCCGTCGCGGTGCGGGGCGATGACGAGGTGGCGGGCGATGGTAGTGGCAGCGGTCGATCCGAGCCGGGCCCGGACGAGGTGGAGACAGGCGTCGAGCGCGGAGGCGGTGCCCGCCGAGGTGAGCACGTCTCCGTGGTCGAGGTAGAGCGCATCGGCCTGGACCTGCACGGTGGGGTGCTGTTCGGCCAACTCTTCGGCGGCGGCCCAGTGGGTGGTCGCGGTGCGGCCGTCGAGAACACCGCTGGCGGCCACCGGGAATGCCCCGAGACAGAGCCCGATGATCGTTGCGCCCCGGCCGTGCGCCTCGCGGATGCGGTCGAGGAAACCCGGCTCGGGGTCGGGCAGGTGCGCGGGCCAGGACGGGAACACGAGCACGTCGGCCGACGTCGTCGCGTCGAGGCCGGCGAGGTCGTCGATGACGACGCCTTCGTCGGCGCGCACGGGACGTCCATCGGAGCTCCAGACGGTCGTACTCCAACCTTCGGCGAGGTTCTGCCGGGACACTTCGCCGAAGGTGAGCAGCGGCGCTGCGAGGTGGAACGTGGTGATCCCGTCGAAGGCGTGGATCGCAATCCGCATGGTTGGCCTGATTTCATCGAAGAGCGGCATTTCTGCCACTCACGGTACCGGAGCGTCGGCCAGCACGATGGACGGTGATGGTGCAACCGGCCGTCACACCCACCGCCCAGGAGGAATTCTCAGTGAACACCCCACGCCGAGCCCTCGTCGTCATCGACGCCCAGCAGGAGTACTTCCAAGGGCCGCTGGCCGTCCAGCACCCGCCCCGGGACGAATCGCTGGCTCGGATCGCGCGTGCGATGGACGCCGCCGCCGACGCAGGACTGCCGGTGATCACGGTTCAGCACGAAACGCCGGAAGACGCGCCAATTTTCGCGGCAGGCTCGGAGGGGTGGAAGCTGCACCCCGAGGTCGAGCGCCGCGCCGGATCGGCGTCGAAGCACGTGATCAAGGGCTTCTCCAGCGTGTTCACCGCCGGTGAGCTCACCGAGTGGCTGCGCGCCAACGGAATCGACACGCTCACGCTGGTCGGGTACATGACGAACAACTGCGTGCTGGCCACGGCTGCGGCCGCCGAACCGCTCGGCTTCGCCGTCGAGGTGCTCTCGGACGCCACCGGCGCCATCCACCTGGCGAACGAGGCGGGCAAGGTCTCGGCCCAGCAGGTGCACGAAACGCTGATGGTCTTGCTGCACTCCAACTGGGCCGCGGTCACCGACACCGGCACCTGGACCGCGGCGGTGTCGGCTCACCAGCCCCTGGACAAGAGCGACCTCGGAACATCAGCCGTGCATGGCCAAACCGCACACTAAGCAGATCGGACAGCCTCGCCCGCGACGTCCCGACGAGCACAAGCAGTGGATGGTCGAGCTGGCCCGGACCCGCAGCGCCTGCGGCCGGTGGGGCAGCTACCGCGCGGTCTTCCTCGAGTGGTTCCGGCAGTACGTCGACCTCGAAACCGACGCCAGCGACCTGCGGCAGGTCCAGTCGGAACTCGTACCGGGCATCCTGCAAACCGAGGCCTACATCCGGGCGCTCCACGCGTCATGGCCGCGAGCCGGGCGACCCGCAGGGCGCCCGGACGCTGGCTACTGCATTGATCCATGAGCTCGTCGTGTGGGAGTGGATGGTTCTCGGCGAGGTCGGGGGTTCGGGATTCAAGCCATGGCAGGAGTCGCCGGCCGACGCGGCAGCTCGTGTGATCCGCGATCTTGATGCCGTTGACTGGAACGTTGTCGACAACGTGGTTGCCTGGTTCGACAACACCGACAAGGACAATCAGCGCGCTGACGAATTGTAGGACCGCCTCGGTGGACCGTTGTATTGGTGTGCCCGAGGGGGTCAGCGCGGGTCAGAGGCTGGCGGGATGGTCTCCGGTCAGGGGCGGTGGTGGCCTAGGTAGTTGAGCGCGGCCGTGCGCAATGAGAGCCTGCACCCGTTCGATGGGTACGGATCCGGTCTTTTCGTCGCGGTGGCGCACCACGTTGCGTCCGCCTGGGAATCCGGGCACGTGCTCCAGGAGTGGTGAGATGCAGAACTTGCGTCAAGCGGTCGTGTTGCGCTTTGGCGCTCGTACTCGTCGAGTCGGTGCGAGGCCGACTACTCGTGTGGTCGCTCGGGGTACCCAAGGATGCGTTGAGACGCATGGTTTTCTCGCGGAAAGCCGTTGTTTAGGCGTGTGGATGTGAATACTCCTACTCCTCACCGTTTTTCGTGCTCGTAAGGGGTGCGACGCCGTTTTCCGGGCATGCGTACGAACACGAAACGGTGTCCCCGAGCGGTCGCGGGGGTGTGAGCACGGTGAGAACCCGCCGAAGGTGGTTATGTGGTGTGCAGGTTCGCGTTCGCCGATGACGCACACACCCGCCGAGGCGCGGGCCGGTGTCCCGGTCAGCCGTTGTGCTGGCCGGGACTCCTCGGGGTGTGCCGGGCGTGAACGGGGGAGCGAGGATGGACGTTGACGGGGCCGTCGAGCACGGGCTGCACCGCTACGCGAGGCTGGCTCTTGAGGCCCTCGGGTCGTGCGGTGACGGTTACCTCGCGCAGACCGAGCCTGTTGGCATGCTCTACGTTCCGCTGGAGCAGCTGGCTGCCCCACGTCCCGGACCGGGATGCCGCACTGGCATGGAGCGAGGACACCGGCTGGTCGCTCTGCGTGGAAACGGGCGACGGACCGGCGCAGGTGTTGACCGTGCTGGTCTACCTCGGCCAGGACGTTCTGCCCGCGCCCCGGGTGGTCGCCAGCTTCGTCGAGGCCGCTGCGGCCGAGTTTTCCGGGCACAGCACTGTTTCGCCCCGGCTGCGCGCCGCGGGTGCCGAGGACGACCTTCCGCACCGCCTCGCTGCCTACGCGGTCCCGTGCAGGCACGCCCCGCCGTCCCCACCGCTGGCCGGGCATTCCTGATCTTGTGCGGCACGCTTTCGTCTCGGCCATCTCAGTGCGGCTCCGTTGGTGGTGTGCTCGGGGGCCTGGTCAGGCGGCGACAGACGCGGTGCGGTGAGGTACGGGCGGGGTCTCTCGTTCGGGTCGACTTCCGGATCTCGTTCGGCGACACCGGGGCGGTGCGAGAAGCTCGAGGTGAGCGGCGGATCCCAGCAGATCTTCTGCTCGGTCGCGGAGGTTCCGGGTGGTGGCACCCCCGGGGCCTCCGTTGGGTTTCGCGCCACCGCGAAGGGTCAGTCGGCGCGGTGGTGGGGGCCGTGGCAGCGGGGCACGGTCAGGCGGATGGTGCCGGTATGCGGCGTGGTGCGGAGCACTGTGGCGTGTCCCCAGCGCACACAGTCTACGGAGGTCTCCGAGCTGCCGGTGAGCGAGATCCACCGGGGCATCGTGTCCGGTTCGGCTTGGCCGGGTGCGGTCATCTCCGCTCCATTTCGGTGTCCAGCGCGGCGTTGAGCGCGGTGACGCGGGGGAGGTCGTCGAGACCGACCACGTCGAGGGCGCGGCCGACGGCGTGCTCGGTGACCACCACGCGCAGGTCCTGGCCTTGGTGCTGGGTGGACAGGCGCGCGCGGCACAGCACTTCCAGCGCTCCCACGCATAGGAAGCTCACCTGCCTCAGATCTAGCACGATGACTCGCACCGTCCCCCGTGTCCGGGTCAGCAGGACTTCCGCGAAGCCGTCGATGCCTGCGGCGTCGATCTCTCCGCAGGCGGTCACGACCGCGGTGCCGGTGTCGGGGTGGTCGACCGCCAAGTCCAGTCGCTTCGCGGTGGCGGCCCGGGGGCCGGGGGAGGCCGCCGCTCCTGCTGTCGGGTTTTCCTGATGGTGCGGGTGGGAACGTGTCAGCATGCGTTGTCCTTTCTGCCTTCACGCTCCCGGCCTGAACGCGAAAGGACCGCCCGGCAAGGAAGCGTGATCGCACAGGGCTGGACTCTCAACCACAGTTCACCCGGCCGTGTACCCACCGAGGCGGCGGCTCACACAGGACCGGGACACCAGGCGGGCTCGGTTCCGAGGCCGTACGGGGGAGGGTGTGGGCGCTGGGGTCGCGTCCGCGCCACCCACACGCGACCCCAGCGCCCGTGGCGGGGCCCCTCATCGCCTCCGCCCGTGTCCGCGGCGGCACCGGACTGTACGCCGCGGACTCTCCGGATCATCGCCTCATCCGGGCGGTAGCGCACCGTGCCCACCACGAACGGATGGAGCTGTGCTGCACTGCTTTTCGGCGGCCACGTCGGTGCAGCGGGTGAGCGTGTCGCGGCGAGGCGCCCGGCGGGCGGGGTCGGCGAACCGGTCGACCAGGGCGTGATGGCCGTGCTCGGGTAGTCCAGTCCCGTGTCCGGGCAGACGCCGTGATCGGTTACCCACACCTCCACGGCGCTCGCGCCGGGTCGGAACCTCGCCTGAAGATCCAGGGTCCCGGTGCTGTCTGGATAGGCGTGGGCGGCGACATTGGCCAGCGCTTCATAGCTGACCAGCACCAGCCGTTCGACCTGCTCGGCGTTCAACCCCGCCTGTCCGGCCCAGCCAGCCAGCGCCCGACGCATCGGCGGGAACCGGCCCGGCACGGCCGGGATGCTCCGGCCACCAGTTCCTGTTCCGCCGAAGCAGGATTGAGCCCGCGTTCGGAGGTACCGTCCGCACGCATCCGGTCCTCCCCGCCTCGGGTTCCGGTACTGGCCAGGTACCCGGCCGGTTCGGCCGAGCACCCAGCCGACGCGGGTCACGGGTTACTGGGTGGCCAGCGCCTCGTCGCGGCTGGCGCACACACCCAGCTTGCGGTCCAGCCCGGTGAGCTGCAACGGACGCGCGATCGCGCTGTGCGGGGCGACCACCCGCAGCGTGGTCTGGCTTCGGGCCTGCTCGTAGGCGGCGACCAGCGCCGACAATCCCGCGGAGGCGAACAACGCCACCTCGGTCAGGTCCACCACCAACCTCGCGGGCCGCTGGTCCAGTGCCGCGGTCAGCTCGGCTTGGAGCCGGGGTGCGGTCACCATGTCGATCTCCCCGGACACCGCCAGCACCCCCGCTTCGCCCTCCCAGTGCAGGTCAAAGCTCGCGTCTTCCACGCTCGGCTGGTTCTCGGCATGCATGCCGCGACTATCGCACACCCGCACCGCGCCGCCTGGCACGTCCGCACCACGCCTCCGTCCTCTCCGGGAGGCGGCCCGCTAGCAGATGCTGTACGGGGCTTTCGTGACGGCGGGACAACCCGTCCGCTGACTGATAGGAACAGCACCGAGCAGGCGCACGCACCACTATCAGGCCTATGCGAAGAGTACGGGGTGACGGCGGTGCCGGAATATGGCGGGGACGGCCTGGCAGTGGCGTTCGCGCACATGTCGCGGGATCTGCTCGCCCAGGGATCGCTGCAGGCCACGCTCGACCGCGTTTGCGAGCACGCCGTGGAACTGGTCGAGGGTTGCGAGTCCGCCGGGATCATGGTGCTGCACCGCAAAGGCCGGGTCGAAACCGCCGCCGCGACCGATGACCTGGCGCGGGAATCCGATCAGATCCAGGCCGATCTCGACGAGGTCCCTGCCTGGACGCCGCCGCGCGATCGATCCAGGGGTACCGCATCGCCGACATGGCCGGTGCCGGACAGAGGTGGCAACACTACGCGCCTCGAGTCCGCGAACTGGGCATCGGCAGCATGATGGGCTTGTGCTCTACGCCGACGAGGACGAACTCGGCTCCCCGAACATCTACTCGACCCACCGCGACGTTTTCAGCGACGCTCCGCTGCGTCGCGAGGCGGGACAGTTCCTGGGTGGGCTCCCACAGGTTCTGCGACCGGTCGCGGGGCAGGCCTTCGTTCACGGCGTCGGCGAACTCGGCGAGGCAGTCGGTCAGCGACCGGCTCAGCGACCGGACGTTGTCCTCGGCCGGCTGGTAGCGCAACGGCGGCACGAGCACGAGGTTGGTGACCACCCCGAGCACCACCAGCCCGCACAGCACCCCGAGCTGGATCCAGCTCGCGCGCCAGTCGGTGGCCTGGGCGAAGTACTGGTAGGCGAACATCACCGCCACCGCCACCGCCACCGCCACCGCCACCGCCACCGCCACCGCCACCGCCACCTGCCAGCCGTGGCTGCCCAGCCGCCGCCACTGCCCGATGAGCAGGGCGACGAGCACGATCAGCGGGAAGGTGAGCATGCCCTCGCCCAGCAGCGTGGTGAGCGCTCCGGCCAGGCGGGTCCTCGACGCCGGACTCCACGTCGGCCACGTGCTGTCCGGCTCGCCCTTGGTCCAGGCCCTCGACTTCATCACCAGCCACGGCGCGACGAACCTCGGCATCCGGGATCGCTACGGCATCCAGGAGGGCAAGCCGGCCAACTGCATCGTGCTCGACTGCACCACCGACCACGAGGCCGTGCAATACCAGCCGGAGGTCCTGTATTCGCCGCACAACGGGAAGGACGTCTTCACCCGCCAGCCTGGCTCCTACATCACGACGATGAACGGGTTCGCACCCAGTGAGCCGGCCTGCCGCGGGCGGCTCGCGGGAGGCGCACTCGGAACGTCCGGCGCATCGACGCAGCGAGCGCCTGGCACCGGAGGCCCCTACTTCGCCTTCGGAGCGACCTCGGCATCCTCTCGTGCCCTGGCAGGGATGAAGCGCAGCAGGGGACACGTCAGCATGCTGAGCGTGAAGATCGCGAGGCCGATCGCCGAAACCGGCGTCATGTCGTACGTGCCACCGAGGTACAGCATCGGCATGATCAGAGCCGCTACCAGGGTCGCCCATGCTTGGATCCGTGCAGTGCGGTGCATCGCAGCCACCTCCGTCGTCATCGCTTTTCAGACCAGGAACGCCAGGGTCGCCAGCCCGAGGATCACGGTGACGACGAGGGTGAACGGCAACGTTCGGCGCAGCACCTGGCCTTCCTGCCCCGCGATCCCCGCCGTCGTGGTGCCGAGCAGGATCTTGCTGGGCGACATCACCGTCCCGGTCGCTGCACCGGCGGTCTGCGCGCTGAGGACCCCGCTCGTGCTCAGATGCGCAGCGTTGGCCGTCGTCTCCTGGAAGGAACCGAACAGCAGATTGCTCGACATGTTCGAGCCCGTGATGAAGCTGCCGAACACGCCGATGAACGGGGCCAGCAGCACGTAGACACCACCGGTCCAGGCAGCGACCTGGGTCGCCAGCACGTTCGCCTGGCCGGAGGCCTGCATGACGGCCGCCATCCCGACCAGCGTGATCACCGCGATGGTCGGTGCGATGGATTTCTCCACGGTATTGCTCAGGATTCCCCGCCACGCCCCGTAGGCCAGGTAGCCCTTCCTCCGGTAGGCGAAGTAGCTGATCGCTGCGGTGATCAGCAGCAATGTCCCCGCGTGGGTGAGGAACACGAACTGCTCGCTCGACGACGCGGTCTCGAACCCGAGGCCGGTCATGACAGCCGGGAAATCCAGCGTGATCGTCGGCTTGCTGAGCACATCCGTGAGCGGAGGAACCATCAGGACGGTGATCGTGACCGCCAGGAGCGTGTAATAGGGGATGAACGCGGTGTTCAGCGTCATCGTGGCGGCCTGACCCCGTACTGCGGTCGGGGGGCCCTCCTCCCGCATCCCGCCGGGTCCTGGTGCGGACGATTCAGGGACGCCACCGTCGCTGCGGGAAGTACCCGATCCCTGCTGGAACATCGGACTGTTGCTCACCCGGGTGGGCCTTCGATACATCGGCAGCTTCGCCAGAGCCGGGACGATGACGAGAGCGAGCAAACCGCCGGCGAACCCGTTGAGGGTGGGATTCCACTGCGCGAGGGCGAGCGTGACACCGGCCTGCGCCAGCGAAATGACGACCACCGCGGGCAGACCCTCCCAGAGGCCTCGCCACTTGCCGTAGAGCCAGCACATCGTCAGACCACCGGCCACGGTGAGAACCGCGAGCAACATCGAGGTCTGCAGTGCGGTGGCACCCTTCTGCGCAGCCGACAGGCTCGTCACCTGCTCCAAACCGAGCCAAGCGGCGCCGAGCGTGCCGAACGTGTTGTTCCACGCCTGTCCGAGCAGCGCGACCACCACCGCGTACGCCGGTCGCACCCCGAGGCCGACGAGGAGCGGTGCGCACACCGCGACCGGCACGCCGAAACCCGTGATGCCCTGCAGGAAACCGGCGAACACCCATCCGATGACCATGACCTGCAGGAGCGGGTGGGAAAAGATCCGGGTCATCCCGCGCTGGAACGGGTCGAACGCCTGCGCGTGGTTCGCGACTTCATAGATGAGGATCGCAGCGAGGACGATGTAGACGATGGTGACGGACTCCACCACTCCTTTCACGGTTTCCATGCCCACCGCTTCGACGGGAAGCCGGAAGACGAACAGCGCGATGAGTGCCGTGGCCAGCCATCCCAGGACACCGGACTCGGCGGCGCCCCATCGGCGCAGCACCATCAGAAACAGCAGCAATGCCAGGGGGACGACCGAGACCACCCACATCCAGATGCCGGCATGGAGTTCCACGCTGAGCCCCTCTCACCAGTGTTCCGGTAGCGTCGTCGGCGTCACCAGCCGAGGGCGAGTCCCTCGCCACGCGGGTCGGCACCACCCATCAGCACGTCACCGGCGATGCGGATCGCTTGCGCGTGCCCCATCGCGCCGTCCCAGCTGGCCACGGTGCGCACCGGATGGCCCTGGATCTGCAACGCGCCCACGGTCGCCTCCGGAAATCGGTCTTCGACGCGCAGGTCACGCCGGGAGTCCCCCCACGTTCGGCCGTAGAGCCAGCGCGGCGCGTCGATGGCGGCCTGCACGTCGTAGCCGAAGTCGACCATGCGCGTCACCAGTGCGGTCGAGGTCTGCGGTTGTCCCTCCCCACCCATGGTTCCGTAGACCATCTCCGGCTTGCCGTCGTGGAACAGCATTCCCGGCATGAGGGTGTGGAACGTCCGCTTCTTCGGTTCGAGGCGGTTGGGGTGCTCGTCGTCCAGCGAGAAGAACGATCCGCGGTTCTGCAGCAACACCCCGGTATCGCCGGCGATGAACCCCGAGCCGAACTCGTGGTAGAGGCTCTGGATGACCGAGACCGCATTGCCCGCCGAGTCCACGACGACGCTGCACGTGGTGTCACCGCCCATCCGCGCCGTCGGTACCGGTGGGGTGACGGCTTCGTGACGCAACCGCCGGCTCAGTTCAGCGGCGTACTCCTTGGACAGCAGCTGCCCCAGCGGAACCTCCTGGAAATCCGGGTCCGTGAGGTATCTGTCGCGGTCGGCGAACGCGAGCTTGGTCGCTTCGACCAGCAGGTGCACGTAGGCCGGGTCCCGGTCTCCCATCGTGGTCAGGTCGGTGTTCTCGATGATGTTCAGCGTCATCAGGTGCGAGAAGCCCTGTGAGTTCGGTGGGTTCTGGTAGCACCGATAGCCGCGGTAGGTGGTGGAGATCGGCGCGACCCAGTCGGATCGGTGCTCGGCGAGGTCCTCGACGGTGAGCAGACCGCCGGCCTGCTGCACGGATCGCGCGATCTCCGCGGCGACCGGACCCTCGTAGAAGCCCTTCCGGCCGTGCTGGGCCACCTCCTGGAGCGTTTCGGCCAGCCGCGGTAGCGCCAGCACATCACCCATGGCGGGCGGCCGCCCGAGCGGGAGCATCGTGCTGCGGGTCAACGGATGGGCGCCCAGCACCTCGGCCACTTCCATGGCGCAGACCGCGTGGCCGCCGCAGACGGCGAAACCGCCCTTGGCGTAACCGATCGCGACCTGCAGGAGCTGGGACAAGGGCAGTCTGCCGTACCGCGCGTGAGCGCTGCACCAGCTGTCGACAGCGCCGGGCACGTTGATCGCGGCAAGTGGCCCGCGGGCGGGGATCGCCCGGTGGCCACGCCCGCGGAAGAATTCACGCGTCGCCTGCGCGCTGGATCGCCCGCTGCCGTTGAGCGCCTGGACCGAGCCCGAGGCGGCGTCGTAGACGAGCCAGAGCGCATCGCCTCCTGGGCCAGTCATGTGCGGATAGACCACGCCGAGGGTGGAATTCACCGCGATGGCCGCATCGACAGCGGTGCCCCCTTGCTGCAGCACCTGAACCCCAGCGGAGGAGGCGAGGTAGTGGGGAGAACTCACCATGCCGTTGCGCGCCAGAGCGACCGGCCGAGTGGTGTGCGTCATGCCATGCCCTCCTGAACAGGTCGTGATCAGATCGGTTTGGCAACCAGACCGGTATGAAAAGCAGACCGGCCAGGGCATTGAAGCAGCCGATGTGTGATACACGCAACAGTGGGCGAGCGATGTCCGTTGGACGAGGCCCGGTTGCAACGGACGTCCGTGCCCGCGCGACCACCGCCTTGGCACGAGGCGACATCAGCTGCGGCACGCCCGGAAGTCCGGAACGCACGCCGTACCATCGCTCTGTGGCCGCCAAGGATCCGAACCCGCCGGGACTGAACATCCAGCCCGTCACGCGCCTGCGGGCTCACGAAGAAGTAGCGCGCCAGCTGCGCGATCTCGTGGAAGCCGGCACGTTGAGCCCTGGTACCCAACTGCCACCGGAACGGGACTTGGCACAGCGATTCGGCGTCAGCCGCGCCACGATGCGCCAAGCGCTGTCCGCGTTGCAGAGCGCCGGGCTGATCGAAAGCCGCGTCGGCAAGGGGACGTTCACCCGGTTGGAAGAGGGCGCCACCGCCAACGTCAGCCGCCTCGCGGGCGCCCTGCGAGGCGGCGTGCACGACCAACTGCACCTCCGGAGGCTGCTCGAACCGCAGATCGCACGGGAGGCGGCGAGCCATTCCGCCTCCTCCGATCTGGAACATCTGCGTCAATGCCTCGCTCGGCAGGAAAAGTGCTCGGACGTCGAGAAGTTCATCGAGGAAGACAGCACCTTCCACCTCGCCATCGCCCATGCCACCGGCAACCTGCTCGTCGTGAAGATGGTGGAAGACATCCACGAACTGCTGCGCGACAGCCGTGAGCGATCGTTGACGGCCGACGGCGGTGTCGCGCGCTCCCTGGAGGGCCATCGGCGAATCACCGAAGCCATTCTGGGCGGGGACGGTGACGCCGCCTATGACTCGATGATGGCGCACCTGCTCGACGTCGAACGGCTGAACCTGGAAACCGCCACGCGGTCGAACCGCTCAGTCACCCGTGCTCACGACCGGGAGCCGCAGGGGAACGAGGACCCCGGCTGACGAGCCGGCACCTCGTGGTTCCCGTCCCGCCGGAACCGGGCAAAGTCACGTCCCTGCGCCTTCCTGGGCCCCGCCTCGACGAGGGCAGCCGCGCACCACTGCGGCGAGTCGCCACGTCGAGGTTGCCGGGCAGCCGCACCGATGCTGGGAAGCACCTCGCGAGGACAACTGCGCGGTGCGCCGGCAGCTCCGCGCGTCCGCCTCTCACGAGGCTTCGCCCATGCGCGCGACTTCGGGTGCTACCACCTGGGGATCCCAGGCCGGCATCGTGGCCAGCAGATCCGTCGCGGCGTGGATGGCGCGCAACGTGGGCGCCTCGGCTCCGGTCATGTCGGCGATCTCGACCACAGCGGCAACCACCGCGTCGAGCTCCATCTGCTTGCCCGCCTCGAGGTCCTGCAGCATGGAAGTCTTGTGCTGTCCGACCCGCTCGGCGCCGGCCAGCCGCTTCTCGATCGAGATGTCCGGGTGCGAGCCGACCCGTGCGGCGATGTCGAGCGTTTCGGCCATCATCCGGGCCACCAGCTGCCTGGTACCGCGATGCCGGCAGATCTCGGCCATTGTCGCCCGGGTGAGGGCGCTGACCGGGTTGAACGCGACATTGCCCATCAGCTTGATCCAGACGTCATTGCGAATATCGGCCTCCACCGGGCACTTCAACCCGCCCGCGGTCATCATCCTGCTGAATTCGAGGCATCGCTGCGAGATGCTCCCGCCAGGCTCACCGATGGAGAAGCGCGTTCCCTCCAGGTGCCGGATCACCCCGGGTGACTCGATCACGGCTGCGGGATACACGACGCAGCCGATCGCACGCTCGGGGTCGAGCACTTCGGTGGTCGCACCGCCGGGGTCGACGGCTTCGATGCGCTGCCCCTCGTAGGGGCCCGCCAGGTGATGGAAGTACCACCAAGGAATGCCGTTCTGGCCGGCGATCAGAGCCGTTCGCTCACCCAGCAGCGGACGCACGAGAGAACCTGCCGTGGCGTACGAGTGCGCCTTCAACCCGAGGAACACGTAATCGACGGGCCCGACCTCATCGGGGTCGCCGGTGGCGTGCGGGCGCGCCGTGAAATCACCGCGCGGACTTCTGACCTGAACCCCGTCGCGGCGTAGCGCCTGAAGGTGCGGGCCTCGAGCGATGAGGTGCACCTCGGCACCTCCGCGGTGCAGTGCCGCTCCGACATAGGCGCCGATGGCACCTGCCCCGAGAACTGCGATCTTCACGAGTGTCCCCTCCCGCCTTCTTGCATACTGTATGCACTTCGAGCGTACTTATGATTGCATACAGTATGCCGCTAGGCTAGCATCAGATGGCCATCACTGGCGGCGTGGCAGCACGCGGCAAGGAGACAGTCCATGGACCTTTTCGAACACCAGGCACGCGATCTCTTCGCGGCCCACGACGTCCCGGTCCTGGCCGGTATCACCGCCAACACCGCAGAGCAGGCCAGATCAGCAGCTGAACAGCTCACCGGCAAGGTGGTCATCAAGGCCCAGGTCAAGACCGGGGGCCGTGGCAAGGCCGGCGGCGTGAAACTCGCGGAAGACCCGTCCGACGCCCACGAGAAGGCGAAGTCGGTCCTGGGCATGGACATCAGGGGCCACCGGGTGCGAGACGTACTGGTCACCGAGGCATGTGACGTGGTCGAGGAGTACTACTTCTCCTTCCTGCTGGACCGCGCCAATCGCACCTTCCTGGCGCTGGCCTCCGCCGAGGGCGGTGTGGACATCGAACAACTCGCCGCGGAACGGCCGGAATCCCTGGCCAGAGTTCCGGTGGACCGCCACGTGGGCGTCGACGCCGCCAAGGCGCGCAAGATCGTCGAGGCCGCGAAGTTCCCGGCCGAGATCGCCGAGTCCGCTGCCGATGTCGTGGTTCAGCTCTGGGAAGTCTTCATCGCCGCGGATGCCACCCTGGTCGAAGTGAACCCGCTGGTACGGAATCAGCGCAACAGGATCATCGCGCTCGACGGCAAGGTGACGCTGGACGAGAACGCGGCTTTCCGCCAGCCCGCGCACGCCGAGTTGGTCGACAAGGAGGCCGAGGACCCGCTGGAGGCCAAGGCCAAGGCGAAGGACCTCAACTACGTCAAGCTGGACGGTCAGGTCGGCATCATCGGCAACGGCGCCGGACTCGTCATGTCCACCTTGGACGTCGTCGCCTACGCCGGTGAGGCCCACCAGGGCGTCAAGCCGGCGAACTTCCTGGACATCGGCGGCGGTGCGTCCGCCGAGGTGATGGCCGCGGGCCTCGACGTGATCCTGGGCGACCCGGACGTCAAGTCGGTGTTCGTCAACGTCTTCGGCGGTATCACCGCCTGCGACGCGGTGGCCAACGGCATCGTCCAGGCGTTGGAGATCCTGGGCGACGAGGCCACCAAGCCGCTGGTCGTCCGCCTCGACGGCAACAACGTCGAGGAAGGCCGTCGCATCCTGGCCGAGGCGAACCACCCGGTCGTGACGATGGTCGACACCATGGACGGCGCGGCCGACAAGGCCGCCGAGCTGGCTGCGGGGGCGTGAGACCGATGGCTATCTTCCTCAACGAGAACAGCAAGGTCATCGTCCAGGGCATCACCGGCTCCGAGGGCACCAAGCACACCGCCCGGATGCTGCGCTCCGGCACCAACATCGTCGGCGGCGTGAACGCCCGCAAGGCCGGGCAGACCGTCGAGATCGAGGGCAAGGAGCTCACGGTCTTCGGCAGCGTCGGCGAGGCGATGAAGGAGACCGGCGCCGACGTGTCGGTCGTGTTCGTGCCGCCGAAGTTCGCCAAGGACGCCGTGATCGAGGCGATCGACGCCGAGATCGGCCTCGCCGTGGTCATCACCGAGGGCATCCCGGTGCACGACTCGGCGTACTTCTGGGCGCACGCCTGCGCCACCGGCAACAAGACCCGGATCATCGGGCCGAACTGCCCCGGCATCATCTCGCCCGGCAAGTCCAACGCGGGCATCATCCCGGCCGACATCACCGGCGAGGGCAGGATCGGCCTGGTGTCCAAGTCGGGCACGCTGACCTACCAGATGATGTACGAGCTGCGCGACATCGGCTTCTCCTCCTGCGTCGGCATCGGCGGTGACCCGATCATCGGCACCACCCACATCGACGCGCTCCAGGCGTTCCAGGACGACCCGGAGACCGAGGCCATCGTGATGATCGGCGAGATCGGCGGCGACGCCGAGGAGCGCGCGGCCGAGTACATCAAGGCCAACATCACCAAGCCGGTCGTCGGCTACGTCGCGGGCTTCACCGCGCCGGAGGGCAAGACGATGGGCCACGCGGGCGCGATCGTCTCCGGTTCGTCGGGCACCGCCCAGGCGAAGAAGGAGGCGCTGGAGGCCGCGGGCGTCAAGGTCGGCAAGACGCCGAGCGAGACCGCCGGGCTGATGCGCTCGATCATCAGCTGAACAGCAAGCCGGTGCTCTGCCCGGTGCGGACGGAAGCTCGTTCCCGTTCGGGCGTTCCCGAGACCGGGCGACGTTCGCGGCCGGTGACGATTTCCGCGCCGCGGTGCCGATCCCGGCCGCATGCCCAGCACCACATCGCCGCCTGATCCCACAACACCCGGCACCAACCACACATTTGCATACAGTACTCCGCCGGCGAGTGCCGGACCCGACACTGCACGGCGGAGAACGGAGGTTCGCGTTCCATGTACGCAGTCACCGACCCGGCCACGGGTGAGCTGGTCGAGGAAATCCCGTACGCGACGGACGAGGAAGTCCGGACGGCGATCGAGCGCGTCCACCGCGGATACTCCTCGTGGCGGTGTCGACCGGTCACCGAGCGCGCGGAGATCGCATCGCGTGCGGCGGAACTGTTCGCCGCACGAGCCGATGAGCTGGCCGGAATCATGACGTTGGAAATGGGCAAACGGATCAACGAGGGCCTCGGCGAGATCGGCGTCGTCGTCGACATCTTCAACTACTACGCGGACAACGGCCCGGGACTGCTGGCGGACGAGCCGCTGCCGATCGACGGCGGCGAGGCGATCATCAGGAAGGAGCCGATCGGCGCGCTGCTCGGGATCATGCCGTGGAACTTCCCCTGCTACCAGGTCGCCAGGTTCGTGGCACCGAACCTGGTGCTCGGCAACACGATCCTGCTCAAGCACGCTTCCCTCTGCCCGCGGTCGGCGGACGCGATCGCGCAGCTCCTGCACGATGCGGGAGTGCCCGAGGACGTGTACGTGAATACCTTCGCCGCCAGCTCGCAGATCCCGTGGATGCTCCGGGACTCGCGCATCCAAGGGGTGTCGTTGACCGGCAGTGAGCAGGCGGGGATCGCCGTCGCCGCCGAAGCGGGCAGGAATCTGAAGAAGTCCGTGCTGGAGCTCGGCGGATCCGACCCGCTGATCGTGCTGGACACCGACGACCTGGACCAGACCGTGAAAGCCACCGCGACGGCGCGGATGCGCAACTGCGGCCAGTCGTGCAACGCGCCGAAGCGGATGATCGTGCTGGCCGACATCTACGACAAGTTCGTCGATCGGCTCACCGAGCATGTGGCGGAGTACTACCTGCCCGGCGACCCCGCGGATCCGGCGACGAAGCTGCCACCACTGGCCTCCGTCGCGGCAGCCGACGAGGTAGCGGCTCAGGTCGAAAAAGCGGTCAGCCAGGGCGCGACGCTTCGCACCGGTGGCCACCGCGTCGACCGGCCCGGCGCCTACCTGGCGGCCACCGTGCTGACCGACGTGACCCCCGAGATGGACGCCTATGCCGAAGAGATCTTCGGTCCGGTCGTGCTGGTTTTCCGCGCCCGGACCGAGGATGAGGCGATCGCGCTCGCCAACGACACACCTTTCGGACTAGGTGCCAGCGTGTTCAGCACCGACCGGAACCGTGCACGCCGCGTCGCCGAGCAGATCGAAGCGGGCATGGTGTACCTGAACAGGGCCGGTGGGTCGCAGGCCGATCTTCCCTTCGGCGGGATCAAGCGTTCCGGCATCGGCCGAGAGCTCGGTCCGCTGGGCATCGAGGAATTCATGAACAAGAAGGCCATCCGCTTGTAGCGGGCAGATCGCCGAGGAAAACCCGGTTCCGGCCAGTTGGTGATCTGGCTGATGTGGTCCGTGCCGCTTGCGGGGGGCCTTGCGCCCCCGCCCGGATTCGAACGGAGCTTGTCAAGGAGTGCGTGGGCCGAGTGGCGCGGCTTGCATCATCTCCTGCTGCCCTGCGAGCTCAGTGCGGCGCGGCAGTGCTCGATGAATGTCTCGGCTCGTCGGGTGAGCCTGACGCGAGCGCCGGAGAGCGCGAGGATCGGCAACGGCCGCAGTTCGTCAGCCAGGTCCTTGACGACGACTCCGGCCGGGGCTGCAGCAGCCTGGCTCACGACCGAGCACCCCAGGCCTTGTGCGACGAGATCGAGCAGGAGCTGGTGGCTCCGGGTCCGGAACCGGATGCGCGGGTGAAGGTCACGGTCCTCGAACAATCCGCTGAAGTACTCTCCGGCTGGAGCCAGGTCGAACAGGAGGAACGGCTCGGACGCGAGGAGCTCCAGGCTCGTCGTGCGCGGTGCGAGCGGGTGGTTCTCCGGGATGACCGCTTTGGGCGCTGCGGCCCCGAGGACGGTGCGGTAGACAAGCGTTCCCAGTGGGTACTTCGGTGGACACCAGCTAGCAACGCACCCGTGCATCCGACAGACCCGGTCGCGGCAAACCGGGCCAGGTGATCGGCCGCCGGGCCCGTGGCGGGCCCACCACCAAGATCCCCCTGACGTGTTATGGGCACGGGCGTCCTGTTTGTTGGTGCTGAGTAGGCTGGGTCCCCGCGGAGATCGATAGTTGCCGCGATCTGGGCGCGCGGCCATGAAGTCGGAACCTACTACAGGTGGGGCCGTCCGCTGCGTTCGGTCTTGCGGGCGGTGCGGAGTCCGCCGGAGGACTTCGAGCGGCGGAGCAGTTGGGCTCGGGCGAAGTCCTCGACGGGCACGATGACCGGGTGCGCGGGTGTCCGGGAGCGGACGATGCGGTCCGGGCTGGATCGGCGGAAAGCGGGTCACGTGCCCGGCGGCGACGTCGTCGGGGTCGAGCAGGGTTTCGTGCTTGGTCCAGCGTCCGAAGAAGGCGTATCCGGTGTAGCGGGGGTTGTCGAGGATGGCGCGGACGGTGCTGCCCTGCCGGCCGTCGGCGAGCCGGTGCTGGTCCGGCCGCCGGCCCTGTCATGTTTTCCGTGTAAGCTACGGATGGGTGTGCGTTGTTTATTCTAGTTGAGTGGGATGCGTTCCGGGAAGAGGATGACGGGTGTGTTGAGGGCTAGTTTCCCTCTCCATGTTCCGGTTCCTGATGGTCCTCCTCTGATGCTGGTGATGTTGCGGAGTCCGGGGTAGACGAGTTTCGTGGCGGCGCCGTCGCTGTCGAAATGCCTGCGATTTTTGCTGATTTTGCGGAGCTGGAAGTTGATGCTTTCGACGAGGTTGGTGATGTAGGCGCCCGCCGGAGTTCCGGGGGATAGTCCAGGAACCGGGTGAACTCGTTCCATGCATCCTGCGATACTTGGATCGCCGCGGGGTATTGTTCACCGTATCGGGTGTCGAATTCTTTGAAGGCGGGTTCCGCGACTTCGAGAGTGGGGGCGGTGTATCTTTCCCGCATTCCCGCGGCGACCATTTTCCGGTCGTCGAAGGCGACGAAACGCATCGCTTGCGCGCCACGTGGACGAGGCAGTTTTGTACCACGGTGCCGGGAAACACCGACCGGATGGCGTCCTCGTTCAGCAATTCCTGCACGCCTGCCGAACCACCGCCGACCTGCGCGCCCTGCACCAGGGAATCCAATGTCACCGGAGTCAGCCCCCCGACCAGCAATTCCCCGTCAACCAATGAACCTTCCGGGATCATGAAATCGATCCGGTCTTGGCCCGTCCGTGGCGTGCACGGTTGGCATGACACGGTCCCACCCCACTGGGTCCGGCACACGACGCTCACCCGGGCCGAACGCCGCTTCGGCTACGCCGTCGCCGGGCCTGCGTCGGCCGCGTGATCCGTCGGCAACTGCCACCTACGTCCGAGCGGGTCTGCCCGAAGTGGCCCATGCGCTGTCCGTCCTCACGGGCGAGTCGCACCTGCTCGCTCCCAGATGGCTGCGTTCGCTGCTATGCTCTTGGTGTGATTTGCCCAATTCAGGGAAATATCGCGCGTGTGGGGATTCGGCTCCCCTCCGGCACGCAGGTGTGGCAGATCTGCCGCACGCTCGTGAGGCGATCAGCGCGATATGCGCGGCCGCCTTTTCGGGCGTTGTGTGCCCTCGCGATTGATGCGCAGCAGAGGTCGGCGAGGTGGTCGATGAGGACGCGGTTGTACTCTTCGAGGATGGTGCGATCGTAGCTGCGCAGGCCGGTTTCGGCGTGGAACGGCGATGTTCGGGTGGCGTTGCGGCCAGCGTCCCGGTCTGGGCCTGGGGGCGTCAGCCATGCCGGACGTGGCGACCGCGGCCTCCTCGATCAGGGGCTGCGAACAAGATGCGGGCGATGGCGAGGTTTTCCGGTGACGGGCGCCACTAATGCTTTGCCGTGCACGAATTAGAATGGATAATTGTCTTATGGAGGTTCGCGTCCATCAAGTTCTTGATCTGGTGAATTCGGTGTGCCGATGATGTCTGTGGTCGACGAGGAGCCGGCATACGTGTCGTTGGCCGACAAGGCTTATCAGGCGATCCGGGACCGCCTGATCATGCTCGACATCCCGCCGATGGCGGCGATCGATGATGCCGCACTGGCTCGCTCGCTGGATGTCGGCCGGACCCCCGTTCGCGAAGCCCTCAAGCGGTTGGAAATCGACCGTCTCGTGGTGTCGTACCCGCGACGGGGGACGTTCGCCACGGCGGTCGATATCACGGACCTGGCTTATGTTTCCGAGCTGCGTTTGAACTTGGAACCATTGGCGGCCAGGCGAGCCGGCGAGATCGCCAATGAAGAGGAGCTCGTCGAGTTCAGCGAGCTCGCGGACCTTCTGGACGACATCGATTTCTGCTCGCTCCGCCGTGACGAGGTGATGCGCTGGGACCTCCACGTGCACCGCGCCATCTATCGCGCAGCCGGCAACCCCCTCCTCGAGGACACGTTGATCCGCTACGGGAACTTGGCGACGCGGATCTTCTGCATTTTCCTGGATCGGATGACATACTTCGAAACTCATGTCAGGGAGCACTCTTCGTTGCTTCGGGCGATCGGATCGAGAAATCCCGGTGAAGCCGAACGAATTGCGCGGGAGCATGTTCTGAGCTTCGATCGAGCAGTGCGCGCGGTGATGTGAGTGGCTCTCCCATCGATGCGGCACCGGCGACGTCGTCGACCGGTGTGCGGCTTTCCGTCGACCCGGTCGGTTTACTGATCATGGTCGTTCGCTGAGCGAGCGCGGTCAGGTTCGTTGGGCGAGTTTGCGCCGCCACCGCCCGAAGGAGCGGGCGTGGTCGAGCGCGAGCACGCCGACCGGGGCTCCCGCCGAGTCGAGGTACAGGGCCAGGAATTCGTTGTTGTCCGGATCGCCCTCCTCGACTTGGACGGTGCAGTGCTCGGTGCGGTGCCCGGCGAACTGGATGTTGCAGTCGTACTGGTGGGACCAGAAATAGGGGACCGCGTGGTGCGCCGGTGCCGCGTGCTCCGAGCCGAGCAGGGCGGCGACGGCGGCAGGCGGCTGGTGCAGCGCGTTGGTCCAGTGCTCCAGCCGCAGCGGTCCGGCGGTGTACTCGCGGTGGGCGTTCGCGCAGTCGCCGACCGCCACGACGCCCGGGATGCCGGTGCGCCCGCTGGCATCGGTGCGCACGCCGTCGTCCACCGGCACGCCCGATCCCGCGAGCCATTCGGTGTTCGGCTGCGCGCCGATGCCGACCACGACGACGTCGGCCGGTAGCTCGCGCCCGTCGGACAGGCGTACCGCGCGGACGCGGGGATCGCCCACCAGCTCCGCGAGTCCGGTGCGGGTGTGCAGCCGGACGCCGTTGCTCGCGTGCAGCCGGGCGCACACGGCGCCCATCTCGGCGCCGAGCGCCCGTTGCAGGGGCACCGCCGCCGCTTCCACGACGTCCACCTCGCACCCGAGCCCGACGGCGGTCGAGGCGACCTCGGCGCCGATGAAACCGGCGCCGATGACGACGAGCCGGACCCCCGGCGCGAGCCCCTCCCGCAGGGCCCGCGCGTCGTCGAGGGTGCGCAGGGTGTGCACACCTTCCGGGACCGCGGTGGGGAGTTCGCGCGCTCGTGCGCCGGTGGCGAGCACGACGGCGTCAGTGGTGATGCGGGTTCCATCGGCGAGCTCGACGGCCTGCTCGCCGGTGTCGAGCGCGCGGGCGGCCAAGCCGAGCCGCCAGTCCACGTCGAGGTCGGCGTCGTCGGACTCGGTCAGCCGAATCTCGTCTTCGGTACTGGTGCCGGCGAGGAACTCCTTCGACAGCGGCGGCCGGTCGTAGGGCTGGTGCGGTTCGTCGCCGAGAACGCAAACGCGTCCTTCGAATCCTTGCGCTCGCAGGGCGCGGACGGCCGTCAGGCCGGCGAGCGACGCCCCGACGACGGTGATGTGCTGCATCAACCGACCTCCTCCGCGATCGCTGGGGTGGTGCCGACCGGGGCCGACTCGTGCACGTAGATCAGGCCGCCGTCGACCGACACGGCGTGCGTGCGGACGGGCTTCTTCGCGGGCGGGCCGCTGGGGCGTCCGGTGCGCAGGTCGAAACAGGTGGCGTGCAGCGGGCACTCGACCGCGCAGCCTTCCAGCCAGCCGTCGGACAGCGACGCGTCCTGATGCGTGCAGGTGTCGTCAATAGCGTAGAGCTCACCGTCCACGTTGAACACGGCGATCGGCACCTCGCCCTGCACGCGGACCGACTCCCCGGGCGGGAGGTCGGACAGCTCACCCACCAAGATCATGAACGCCTCCTGTTGCAGATCGCGGAACGAGTGGTGAACGACAGAATGCGGCTCGCCTTCCCGGTAGTCAACGGTTGAATTCGGTTCCCACGAACGGGATCACCAGGTCGTGCGCGGGAAGGTGTCGGCCCAGGGCATGACGGGGTTGCGGGGCCGTGGCCGGAGTGGATCGGCGGTCCCGGCGGGAGGCTCTCAAAGGGGAGTCGGGGACGTTCGGCGAGACGTTGACCTCGCCCGATCGACAACTTATCGTGTACAGATATATCAACAGCAGGGTCCACGCCACAAGGGATCGAGCGGGCCGGGCTGCAGCACCGCTGCGGGCCCGTTGCGGTTCGCACCAGGGGAGTCCTCATGACCGGTCGGCCTGCGGGGCCTTGGGATGGCATCACGCCGCCCGTCGTGCAGGAGGAGCGGACCGTGCGCCGCGCTGTCGCCGCCGCGGCGGTGGGCAACGTGGCCGAGTGGTACGACTTCGGGATCTACTCCTACCTGGCCGCGGTCGTGCTTGAGCGGGTGCTGTTTCCGGAAGCCGGTGAGTGGGCTGCGGTGTGCACGCTGGGTGCGTTCGCCGCGGCGTTCGTGATGCGGCCGTTCGGCGGGTTCGTGTTCGGCAGGCTCGGTGACCGGTTCGGCCGCACCAAGGTCCTTTCGGCCACCGTGCTGCTGATGACGGGCGCCACGGTGCTGCTCGGGCTGGTGCCCACCTACGGGGCGGTCGGCCTGGTGGCGCCGCTGCTGGTGCTGCTCGTGCGGATGTTGCAGGGGTTCTCCGCCGGGGGCGAGTACACCGGGGCGCTGACGCTGGTCGCCGAATACGCGCCGGACCGGCGACGCGGATTCTTCGGCAGCTGGCTGGAATTCAGCACGCTGACGGGGTACGCGCTCGGCGCGGGCGTGTGCGGCGCTCTGATCGCGTTGCTGCCGCACGAGGCTCTGCTGGCGTGGGGCTGGCGGGTGCCGTTCCTGCTCGCGCTGCCGCTCGGGATCACCGGGGTGTACCTGCGGATGCGGCTGGAGGACACGCCCGCGTTCCGGCAGCTCATGGAGCGTTCGCCCGCGCTGGCCACGATGTCGGCCAAGCGCGCGGTCCAGATCGTCATCCGCCACTACCGCGCCGCGGCGCTGGTCGCGGCCGGCGTGGTCGTCGCCTGGAACGTGACCAACTACGTGCTGACCAACTACCTCCCGACCTACCTGACCGGCACGCTGCCGCGCTTCGGCGAGGGCGGGGCCAGCGGTGTGGCCGCCACCGGGATGCAGGTCGCGGTCATGGTGGTGATGGTGTGCGCGATCGCGTGGGTCGGGAGGCTCAGCGATCGCGTCGGGCGCAGGCCGATCCTCATGACCGGCAGCGTGACGCTGGTGCTGTTGGGACTGCCTGCGGTGTGGCTGCTGCGCGAAGGGCTGCTGGGGCAGATCGCCGGGCTGCTGATCATCGGGATGTGCCTGCTGTGCTTCGCGGCGGTGTCGCCGTCGACGCTTCCCGCGCTGTTCCCGACCATGATCCGCTACAGCAGTCTCGCGGTCATCTTCAACCTGTCGGTCTCGCTGCTGGCCGGGACCGCGCCGACGATCATCGAGGCTGCGGTCACCGCGACCGGCAATCTCGACTGGCCGGGGTACTACCTGGTCGGTGCGGGCGTCGTCGGGGTCGTCACGACCTACTTCCTGCGGGAGCACGCCGGGCGGCCGCTGGCCGGAGCCGCTCCGCTGGCGTCCAGCTCCGAGCTCCCCGATCCGCCGCTGTCCGCGGACGGGGTCCCGATGGAACATCCGCGCTGAGCCGTCGTCGATTTCGGGCGGGCAGGTCGTGTGGTCTTCGCGCGCGTCGTGCGCTTGACCGACCAGCGGGCTAGTCGGCCAGCGTGGGGGAGAACGAGATCCGGCTGTTCGACGGGGCTTCGGCCGAGCGGAGAAGGGCGGCCCCGTGCGGACGTGCTGTCCGCCCGGGGCCGTCCGCTCCTCCCGGAGGTCAGCCGATGTGCTTGCGCACCCAGTCGTGGAACCCGCCGATGTGGTGCTCGCTGGGGACCAGCACCCCGCCGTCGCGGTAGGACCGGGAGTCCATCGCGAGCTGGCAGCGCTCGCAGGCGTCGAAGTCCTGCTGGTTGACCCGGTGGAACAGCTCCACCGAACGGTCGATGTCGGCGCCGGAGTCGACGACCTCCGGCAGGTAGAGCCAGTCGCACCGCACGAGGGTGCGGTCCGGTGCGAGCGGGAACATGCGGTGGAAGACCACGTGGTCCGGCACCAGGTTGATGAACACCTGCGGTCGCACGGTGATGGCGTAGTAGCGCCGGTCCTGGTCCTCGTCCACGCCGGGCAGCTTCTCCAGCCCGGCCGATCCGTCGACGGTGAAGCCCTCCACGCCCGCGCCGAATTCCGCGCCGTGCCCCACGAAGTACTGCGCGGCAAGGCCGTCGGCGAACTCCGGCAGCACCTCGGTGAGCTCGGGGTGGATCGTCGCGCAGTGGTAGCACTCCATGAAGTTCTCGACGATCTGCTTCCAGTTCGCCTTCACGTCGTACTCGATGCGCCGGCCGAGCTTGAGGTCGGCGACCTGGTAGCCCACGATCGCGTCAGGGGTGCCGAGCCGGTCGGTGACGTCCTGGATCACGGTGTCCTCGAAGGACGGCGGCTGCTCGGCCAGGCACAGCCAGGCGTAGCCGAGCCATTCGCGCACGTGGACCTGGTGCAGGCCGTACTCGTCCCGGTCGATGTCGTCCATCGCGTTGAGGTTCGGCGCGGCGATCAGCTTGCCGTCCAGGGAGTAGGTCCAGGCGTGGTAGGGGCACTGGAAGGAGCGCCGCACCTCGCCCTTGTCCTCGGTGCACAGCCTGGCCCCGCGGTGCCGGCAGACGTTGAGGTACGCCTTGATCTCGCCGCTGCGGGCGCGGGTGACCAGGACGCTCTCCCGGCCGATCTGGACGGTCTCGAACTGGCCGGGCCGGGTGAGGTCGGCGCTGTGCACGGCGCAGAACCAGCCGGCCTCGAAAATCCTTTCCTGCTCGGCGCGGAAGATCGCGGGGTCGGTGTAGTAGTGGCCCGCCAGCGTCTCGCGCAGGCTCTCGGGGAGACGGGCTTGGGCCTCGGCGGAGGTGGAAAGCTCACCGGTCGTCATGGGTAGTGCTCCTCGCTGGAGAAGGGCGAACGCGTTGCGCCGCTGCCGAGACCGCACGGCAGCGGGATCGATGTGGCTTCAGGTGGCCTGGACGGGATTGACCGTTCACCGGAGGTGGCGGCCCGTCGCACCCGGGCGCGCGGCCCGCGGAGGACGGTTCCACGAAGTGCGATTCCAGGCCCATCCGGTGTCAGCGCGCACCTGACCGCTGGGGCGAAGAGGATCGACCCTCTGGTGCGTGAGGATCGTGCTGCATGCTCGATCCGCAACTGGCGGGTTGGTCAGCGGACCAATCCGGGTGACGCGGTGCAAGAGCCTGCGGGGCGCGGGGAGCACCGGCGGCGACAGTTGTGCGCAAGGGGCATGCTTCCTTCGGCGGCGCTGACGGGATGGGCGGTGTCCGCTCCTGGTCTCTGGGGACAAATTTATCGGGTGCAGATGTACCAGTCGAGTACCAGGTGCAGATCAGCGTTGGGGAGTCGGGGGCGCGGCGAAAGCGGCGCGAAGTCGGCGGACATCTCCCGGAGTGCTCAGGGGAAGACGACGGTGCTGGTGCCGTTGAGCAGCACGCGGCGCTCGCAGTGCCAGCGCACGGCACGGGACAGGGCGAGTGCTTCGGCGTCCCGGCCGACGGTCTGCAGGGCATGCGGATCGTGGGTGTGGTCGATGCGGATCACCTCCTGCTCGATGATCGGTCCTTCGTCGAGGTCCGGGGTGACGTAGTGCGCGGTCGCGCCGACGAGCTTCACCCCGCGGTCGTAGGCCTGGTGGTAGGGCTTGGCTCCTTTGAAGCCGGGCAGGAACGAGTGGTGGATGTTGATGGCGCGGCCGTGCAGCACCTTGCAGGTCTGGTCGGACAGGACCTGCATGTAGCGGGCGAGGACGACCAGCTCGGCATCGTGCTCGTCGACCACCTGCAGCAGCCGGGCTTCGGCTTCGGGCTTGGTCTCCGCGGTGACCGGGATGTGGTGGAACGGCAGGCCCGCGGCCTCGGCCATGGGGCGCAGGTCTTCGTGGTTGGACACCACCGCGACGATGTCGGCGCTGAGGCCGCCGGTGCGCCAGCGGTAGATCAGGTCGTTGAGGCAGTGCCCGAGCTTGGAGACCAGCACCACGATCCGCGCGCGCCGGTCTGGGTGGAAGGCGTAGTGCATCGCGAAGTCGGCGGCGACGGGTTCGAACTCGCGGGACAACACCTCGACATCGACTTCGTGCGGGGCGGTGAACTGAGTGCGCAGGAACAGGCGGCCGCGCACCGGGTCGTCGAACTGCCGGTACTCGCCGATGTCGCAGCCCTGCGAGACGAGGTAGGAGCTGACCGCGTGCACGATGCCGGTGCGATCGGGGCAGTCCAGGGTGAGGGTGAACGAGTGTGTCACGGGTTTCTCCTCAGCACTCCACGATGTTGAGAGCCAGCCCGCCGCGGGCGGTCTCCTTGTACTTGTCCTTCATGTCCGCGCCCGTCTCGCGCATGGTCTTGATCGCCTTGTCGAGCGAGACGTGGTGCTGCCCGTCGCCGCGCACCGCCATCCGGGCGGCCGTGATCGCTTTGATCGCGGCCACCGCGTTGCGCTCGATGCAGGGGATCTGCACCAGCCCGCCGACGGGGTCGCAGGTCAGGCCGAGGTTGTGCTCGATGCCGATCTCCGCGGCGTTCTCCACCTGCTCCGGCGTGCCGCCGAGGACCTCGGCCAGACCTGCGGCGGCCATCGAGCAGGCCGATCCGACCTCGCCCTGGCAACCGACCTCGGCTCCGGAGATCGAGGCGTTCTCCTTGAACAGCACCCCGATCGCCCCGGCGGTGAGCAGGAACCGGACGACGGTGTCGTCGCTGAACGAAGCGAGGAAGCGGTGGGCGTAGTGCAGGACGGCCGGGACGATGCCGGCGGCGCCGTTGGTCGGGGCGGTGACGACCCGGCCGCCTGCGGCGTTCTCCTCGTTGACCGCCAGTGCGTAGAGGGTGACCCACTCCATCGCGTGCAAGGCGTCGCCCTCGTCGGTGCTGCTCTCCAGGTGCTCGCGGAGTTCGCGGGCCCGCCGGCGGACCTTGAGCCCGCCGGGAAGGGTTCCGCGCGCGTGCGTGCCGTTGACGACGCACTCCTGCATGACCGACCAGGTCTGCAGCAGCCCGGAGCGGGTTTCCGCCTCGCTGCGCCAGGCTCGTTCGTTGGCCAGCATGACGTCGCTGATCCGCAGTCCGGCTTCCGCGGTCTGCGCCAGCAGTTCCGCGCCGGTGCGGAAAGGATGCGGCACCGGCACCTCGTCCTCGACCAGGACCGGACGGCCTGCTTCGTCCTCGTCGAGGACGAAGCCGCCGCCGACCGAGTAGTACTCCCGGCGATCGAGCCGGGATCCCGTGCCGTCGAAGGCTTCGAAGACCATGCCGTTGCTGTGGAACTCGAGCCTGGTGTTCCGGTGCAGGACGACGTCGTCGTCGATGCTGAACGCCACCTTGTGCTCGCCGCCGAGGCTGAGCTGACGTTCTTCGCGCGCGGCCCGCACCTGTGGTTCGGCCGCGACCGGATCCACCAGGTGCGGTTGCTCGCCGGCCAAGCCCAGCACCACGGCCTTGACGCTGCCGTGGCCGTGGCCGGTCGCGCCGAGCGAACCGAACAGCTCGCAGCGGACCTGCGCGACGTGTGGCAGCGTTCCCCCGTCGCGCAGACGGGATACGAACAGGTACGCCGCCCGCATCGGGCCGACCGTGTGCGAGCTGGACGGCCCGATGCCGACCTTGAACAAGTCGAAGACCGAGAGGCTCATGAACGCTCCTGACCGGGTCGCGTGGGGCGGTGCTTCGTCTCCGGCGGCCCCAGCGTGGTGGACTGCGCGCACGTCGCCCCGGCGCAGCGCGGCGGGCGTCGACGAAGCGGGGGCGGAACCGCGCTGCGGGTGGTTGTCGTGCCGGATCTCGCGGCTGCGGACGCGGCACTCGGCGTCATCCGGAGTCCCGCTGGTTCCGCAACCAGGCGCGGTGTGCGGAACGCATCGCGGCCTGAACGGTGTGGCGCAGCAGCAGCGCCGTGGTCACCGGCCCCACACCGCCGGGCACCGGGGTCAACCCGCCCGCGCGGGCGAGCACCGAGAGCTCCACGTCGCCGACGAGTTCCCCGCCGGAGGTCGGGTTCGTGCCGACGTCGATGACGATCGCCCCCTCCCGCACGTGCTCGGCGGTGATGAGGCCGGGTTTGCCGACGGCGACCACGAGGACGTCCGCGGTGGGCGTGACCGCCGCGAGGTCGGCGGTGTGGCGGTGGCAGATCGTCACCGTCGCGTCGCGCTGCAGCAGCAGTTGCGCGACCGGTTTGCCGACGACGTTCGAACGGCCGACCACCACGCAGGTGCGCCCGACGAGCTCGACGCCGTGGTGGTCGAGGAGTTCGAGCACCGCTGCGGCTGTGGCCGGCGGGTGGGCGGGCAGGCCCGCGGCGAGGCGGCCGAGCGAGAGCGGGCTGGCGCCGTCGACGTCCTTGTCCGGTGCGATCGCCGCGGTGAGATCTTCGAAGTCGGCGCCGGCGGGCAGCGGGGTCTGCAGGATGATCCCGTGCACCGCCTCGTCGGCGCTGAGTTCTTCGAGCGTGGCGCGAATCCGCTCGGGTCCGGCGGCGGGGCCGAGGTCTTCGACCCGGCATTCGATACCGGCCTTGGCGGCGGCCTTGGCGATCGAGCGCACGTACCAGGCGCTGGCTTCGTCCTCGGTCGCGACGACGACGGCCAGCTGCGGCGGTACGCCGGCCTCCGCGAGTTCGGCGGCATTCGCGGCGGCCCGGACCCGGATCGTGCGAGCGAGCCCGGTGCCGCCGAGTTCGGCGCCGGCCCTGCCGGGGGCGCGGGGCGGGGTGGGATGGAGAGTGGTCATCGCAGGATCTCCTCCCGGACGGCGTGGGTGATCTCGTCGGTGCGGGCGAGGAGGTCGTCGGTCTTGACGAGCGCTTCGCCGAGTTCGGCGCAGACCTCGGGGTCGGCGGTCCCGGCGAGGTTGGCCTCGATGTTGACCCGCGCGGTCGAGGCCGCCGCTCGAGCCGCGGCCGCGGCCGCGGCGACATCGGTGATCACGTTGGCGTTGCCGATCGGGCGCAGTCGTTCGGCGAGGTCGACGAGCCGCTCGGCCGCGGCGATCACTCGGGCGGACACCCGCCCCGCCTCGGCGAGGGCGGCCGCGATCGCCTGCGTGCGGGCGTTCTTGTCGGCGGTCGTCTCCTTCGGCAGCCGGTACGCGGCGCCGACCGCGCCGAAGGCTTCCGCGTCTTGCTCGGCCAGGCCCAGGGCACGGGCGCGCAGGTCGTCAGCGGCGTCCCGCACCTCCTCGATGTCCGTGGCGTGCCGGGCGTACTTCGCGCCGTCGCTGTAGCGGGCGACCATGCCCAGCAGCGCGGCCGCTTGCGCGGCGTGCAGCGCTGCGCTCGCCCCGCCGCCCGGCGCGGGTTCCCGGGCGGCGAGACCGTGCAGGAAGGTCTCGATCGTGTCGGTGCGCATGGTGGTCCTTCGCGGTCGTGCACCCCCGCCGAGCCGGGAAGGGCCGGTCGGGTCGTGCGTGCGGCGGGATCAGCGGCGGATGCGGTGCATGTCCGGGTCGACCAGCGGTTCGGCGGCGACGGTGGCGCGCACCCGGCGGTCGAAGTACTGGATCTCGACCGGGGTGCCGGGTTCGGCGGTGGCGGGCAGCCAGGCGTAGGCGATCGGCGTGCCGAGGGTGTGCGAGAAGGCGGCGGAGGTGATGTAGCCGGAGGGCGCGCCGTCGAGGAACACCGGCTCCGAGCCGAGCACCACGCTGCGCCCGTCGTCGATCGTCAGGCAGCACAACCGGCGGGAGATCGCCTCCTGGTCGAGGGCGGCAAGGGCGTCGCGGCCGGTGAACCCGCCCTTCTGCAGCCGCACGGCGAACCCGACGCCGGCTTCGTAGGGGTTGTGCTCGGTGGTCATGTCCGCTCCCCAGGCGCGGTAGCCCTTCTCCAGCCGCAGGCTGTTGAACGCCGCCCGACCGGCGGCCACGACACCGAGCCCGCGGCCGGCTTCGAAGAGCACGTCCCAGAGCCGCTGCCCGAGTTCGGCGCTGGTGTAGAGCTCCCAGCCGAGTTCACCCACGTAGGACACGCGCATCGCGGTGACCGGGATGCCGGCGATGTGCACGGGCTTGCAGCGGAAGTACTTCAGACCCTCGTGCGAGAGGTCGTCCCGGGAAAGCGGCTGCACCAGGTCGCGCGCGAGCGGCCCCCAGACGCCGATGCAGCAGGTGCCGCCGGTGATGTCGCGCAGCTGCACGCTGCCGTCCGCGGGCAGCTCCCGGCGGAAGTGGTCGTGGTCGAGGTTCCCGTTGGCACCGACCTGGAAGAGCTCCTCGCCGAGCCGCGCGACGGTCAGGTCGCTGCGGACCCCACCGGCCTCGTCGAGCACCAGCGCGTAGGTGACCGAGCCGACGGATTTGCGCACCTTGTTGGTGGTGAGGCGGTCGAGGAAGTCCAGCGCGCCCGGGCCGCTGATCTCCAGCCTCTTGAGCGAGGTCATGTCGTGGAGCGCGACGGCGGTGCGGGTCTTCCACGCCTCGACCGCGGCGATGGGGGAGTGGTACATCGCCGACCAGGCGTCCCGCGACGGCGGCTGCCACTCCATCGGCAGGTCTTGGACCAGCGGCGCGTTCGCCTCGTACCAGTGCGGCCGCTCCCAGCCGTGGGATTCCAGGAAGACCGCGCCGAGCTCCTTCTGCCGGGCGTGGAACGGGCTGACCCGCAGCTCGCGCGGGGAGAACCGCGGCTGCAGCGGGTGCTTGACGTCGTAGACCTCGACGAAGTTGCGCTGGGCGGTCTCGTCGACGAAGGCCTCGGTGGTCTCGATCTCGTCGAAGCGGTGCACGTCGCAGCCGTGGAGCTCGATCTCGCTGCGCCCGTCCACCAGCAGCTGCGCGACCGCGCGCGCCACGCCGGCGGAGTGGGTGACCCACACGGCCTCGGCGATCCAGAATCCGGACACGTCGGGTGATTCGCCGACCAGCGGCCCACCGTCGGGGGTGAACGACATGATCCCGTTGAACCCGGTGTCGATCTCCGCCGACTCCAGCGCGGGCAGCAACCGCCGGCTGTGCTCCCAGGACGCGGCGAAGTCCTCCTCGGTGAACGGCAGCATCGACGGCATGGACCGCTCGGTGGTGGAGTCCTGCTGCGGCAGTTCACCCGGCTCCACCGGGATCGGGCGGTGCGCGTAGGTGCCGATGCCCAGGCGGTCGACGTGCTGCCGGTAGTACAGGTCGTGGTCCTGGTGGCGCAGGGTCGGCAGCGTCGCCTCGGTGCGCTCGTCGTTGCGCCCGGCCAGCTCCGGCAGCGGCTCGGTGCGCGCGTACTGGTGGGCCATCGGCAGCAGCGGTACCCGCATCCCCGCCATCTCGCCGATGGCGCGGCCCCAGAAGCCGGCGCAGGAGATCACGATGTCCGCCGGCACCTCGCCCTGGTCGGTCTCCACGCCGGTGACCTGTCCGCGATGGTGGTTGATCCCCACGACCTCGACACCACCCCGGAAGCGGGCCCCGCGGGCCACGGCGCGGCGGGCGAGCTCCTCGACCGCCCGGGTCGCCTTGGCGAGCCCGTCGGTGGGGGTGTGCAGGCCGCCGAGGATGCGGTCCGGGTCGAGCAGCGGGTGCAGCTTCGCGCACTCCTCGGGGCTGATGACCTCGCCGGGAACGCCCCAGGAGGTCGCCCAGCCCTGCTTGCGGTGCAGGTCGTGCAGCCGTTCGGGGGTGGTGGCGATCTCCAGCCCGCCGACCTGGTTGAAGCACCAGCCGCCTGCGGCGTCGAGGCTCTGGAGCTTCTCGACGGTGTAGGTGGCGAACTCGGTCATCGTCTTCGACGAGCCGGTCTGGTAGACGAGGCCGGGCGCGTGCGAGGTCGAGCCGCCGGTGAGCGGCAGCGGGCCCCGGTCGAGGACGGTGACCTGGTGCCACCCGCGACTGGTGAGCTCGTCGGCCAGGTTCGCGCCGACGATCCCGGCTCCGACGATGACGACACGAGGGGTCCTGCTCATGCTGGTCTCCTAACGGCGGGGTGGTGTTGACCGCGGGGAGTGCGCGGCTGCGGCTCTCGTTGCAGGAGCGGGGAGAACGAACTGTTCCGACGCCCTGAAGCCGACGCCGGCGCGGGATGGCAGCGGGGATCCAGGGCGTGCGCCGAGCCGTTCGCGCTGTGGACGGCGCAGGAGGCGAGACCTGGACGAGGAACTGATATATTAACTTCCTGGCAAACTAAGCGGCGGTGCTCCGGAGGTCAACAACCCGGTCGAAATTCGATCTGAACGGGTGGCCGCGCGCGGCGCGGGCGGAGCGTGCGGCGGTCCGGATTCCGCGTTTCCGCAAGGGGTTCCAGCTATCGAGGCCAGTTTGCGGGTGGATTGACCTCTTGACCGGGCGGCGCGCGGTGCTACTATGATCGCCAACTGATATGTCAGTTGTCGTGTCACTGGTCCGGCACTGGCTCGACCCCCTTGATCTCCCCTGGCTGGCCTTCTCCAGCGCGGAAGGAGTCCCATGAGTCCGTCCGGTAAGGATTTTTTCAACGACCCGCTTTCGGCCGTCGACCCCGAGGTGGCGGCGGCGGTCGGTGCCGAGTTGAACCGCCAGCAGGCGACGTTGGAGATGATCGCTTCGGAGAATTTCGCGCCGCGGTCGGTGCTGGAGGCGCAGGGTTCGGTCCTGACCAACAAGTACGCCGAGGGCTATCCGGGCAAGCGGTACTACGGTGGCTGCGAGCACGTCGACGTGGTCGAGCGGCTGGCCATCGACCGGGTCAAGGCGTTGTTCGGTGCGGAGTACGCCAACGTCCAGCCGCACTCGGGGGCGCAGGCCAACGCCGCGGCGATGTTCGCGCTGCTCAAGCCGGGTGACACCATCATGGGTCTGGATCTGGCGCACGGTGGTCACCTGACCCACGGGATGAAGATCAATTTCTCCGGCAAGCTGTACAACGTGGTGCCCTACACGGTGCGCGACGACGACCACCGGGTCGACATGGACGAGGTCGCCCGCCTGGCCCGGGAGAACCGGCCGCAGCTCATCGTCGCGGGCTGGTCGGCCTACCCGCGGCAGCTCGACTTCGCCCGGTTCCGCGAGATCGCCGACGAGGTCGGCGCCTATCTGATGGTCGACATGGCGCACTTCGCCGGGCTGGTGGCCGCCGGGCTGCACCCGAACCCGGTGCCGCACGCCCACGTGGTCACCACGACCACGCACAAGACCCTCGGCGGTCCGCGCGGCGGGGTGATCCTGTCCGCCGACACCGCGCTGGCCAAGAAGTTCAACTCCGCGGTGTTCCCCGGGCAGCAGGGCGGGCCGCTGGAGCACGTGATCGCGGGCAAGGCGGTGTCGTTCAAGGTCGCGGCCTCGGCGGAGTTCGCCGACCGGCAGCGCCGCACCGTGGCCGGGGCCAAGCTGCTCGCCGAGCGGCTCCAGGCCGACGACGCCCGCTCCGCCGGGGTCGAGCTGGTCTCCGGCGGCACCGACGTGCACCTGGTGCTGGTGGACCTGCGCCACTCCGAGCTGGACGGCAAGCAGGCCGAGGACCGGCTGCACGAGATCGGCATCACGGTCAACCGCAACGCGGTGCCCAACGACCCGCGACCGCCGATGACCACCTCCGGGCTGCGCATCGGCACCCCGGCACTGGCCACCCGCGGCTTCGGCGACACCGAGTTCACCGAGGTCGCCGACATCATCGCCGAAGCCCTCAAGCCCGGCTTCGACGAGGCCACCGCCACCGCCCTGCGCGGCCGGGTCGAAACCCTGGCCAAGGCCAACCCCCTCTACCCCGAACTGGACGGAGGACGCTGATGCCGCGCACTCCCGGCGCCGACCTGCCGGAGCACCCGGATTTCCTCTGGGAGTCGGCGGATCCCGAGTCCTCCTACGACGTGGTGATCGTCGGTGGTGGCGGGCACGGACTGGCCACGGCCTACTACCTGGCGGTCAACCACGGCATCACCAACGTCGCCGTGCTGGAGAGCGGGTGGCTGGCGGGCGGCAACATGGCGCGCAACACCACGATCATCCGCTCGAACTACCTGTGGGACGAGAGCGCCGGTCTCTACGAGCACGCGCTGAAGCTGTGGGAAGGGCTCGACGAGGAGCTGGACTACCCGCTGCTGTTCTCGCAGCGCGGGGTGCTGAACCTGGCGCACTCGCTGCAGGAGGTGCGCGACGGCGTCCGGCGGGTCGGGGCGAACCGGCTCAACGGCATCGACGCCGAGTGGCTCGATCCCGATCAGGTCGCCGAGATCTGCCCGATCCTGAACACCTCGGAGGACCTGCGGTACCCCGTGCTCGGGGCGACGTGGCAGCCGCGGGCGGGAATCGCCAAGCACGACCACGTCGCGTGGGGATTCGCCCGCGCGCTGAACCGCATGGGCGTGGACCTGGTGCAAAACTGCCAGGTCACCGGGTTCGAGCGGGTCGGGGACAGGGTGACCGGGGTCCGCACCACCCGCGGCACGATCCGGGCCGGCAAGGTCGCGCTGGCCGCCGCGGGCCACACGTCGGTCCTCGCCGACGAGCTGGGGCTGCCGCTGCCGTTGCAGAGCCACCCGCTGCAGGCGCTGGTCTCCGAACTGCTGGAGCCGGTGCACCCCACCGTGGTCATGTCCAACGCGGTGCACGTCTACGTTTCCCAGGCGCACAAGGGGGAACTCGTGCTCGGCGCGGGCATCGACGCCTACAACTCCTACGGGCAGCGCGGGTCGTTCCACACCATCGAGCGGGAGCTGACCGCGGCCGTGGAGCTGTTCCCGATCTTCGCCCGCGCGCACGTGCTGCGCACCTGGGCCGGAGTCGTCGACGTGACCCCCGATGCCTCGGCGATCATGGGGCGCACCCCGTTCGACGGCCTGTACATCAACTGCGGTTGGGGCACCGGGGGCTTCAAGGCCACCCCGGGGGTGGGTTGGTGCTACGCCCACACCATCGCCCACGACGAACCGCACCCGCTCAACGCCCCGTTCAGCCTCGAGCGGTTCACCACCGGCGCACTGGTCGACGAGCACGGCGCCGCCGGTGTGGCGCACTGAAGGAGTCCTGCGATGATGCTCATCCCCTGCCCGTGGTGCGGGCCGCGAGACGAGACCGAGTTCCACTACGGTGGCCAGGCGGGCGTGGCCTACCCGGCCGATCCGCATGCCCTGTCCGATGAAGACTGGTCACGATTCCTCTTCTACCGCGCCAATCCGAAGGGCGTGTTCGCCGAGCGGTGGATGCACCAGGTCGGCTGCCGCCGCTGGTTCACCCTTCACCGGGATACCGCCACCAACGAGATCCACCCCGCGGCGAGGACGGTGACGAAGTGAGCAACGAGTTCAGGCTGCCTGAAGGTGGTCGCATCGACCGGGGCCGTCCGCTGCGCTTCCGCTTCGACGGGTGCGACTACACCGGTTACGCGGGGGACACCCTCGCTTCCGCGCTGCTGGCCAACGGCGTCCACCAGGTCACCACGAGCATCAAGTACGGCCGCCCGCGCGGGATCATGACCGCCGGGCCGGAAGAGCCGAACGCGCTGGTGCAGCTCGACAAGCCGTTCCCGGAGCCGATGCTCACCGCGACCACGGTCGAGCTGCGCGACGGGCTGGAGGCCACCGGACTGCCCGGGCAGGGCCGGCTGGCCACCGAACCGGACCCGGCCCGCTACGACTCGACCAACGCGCACTGCGACGTGCTGATCGTCGGTGCCGGGCCCACGGGCCTGGCCGCGGCGTTGTCCGCCGCACGCAGCGGTGCGCGCGTGATCGTCGCCGACGCCGGGACCGAATTCGGCGGCAGCCTCCTGGGCAGCGGCGACGAGCTCGACCGAGCCCCGGCCCGGCGCTGGATCCGGCGGGTGGTCTCCGAGCTGGAGTCCACACCGGACGCAGCGGTCCTGCCGCGCACGACGGTGTTCGGGCACTACGACGACAACTACCTGGTCGCGCTGGAGGACCGAGGGGAGGACGCCTTCACCCGCCAGCGGGTCTGGCACATCCGGGCCCGCGAGGTGGTGCACGCGACCGGCGCGCACGAGCGTCCGCTGGTCTTCCCGGGCAACGACCGCCCCGGCACGATGCTGGCCGGATCGGCGCGGACCTACCTGCACCGCTACGGGGTGCTGCCGGGCCGGTGCGCCGTCGTGTTCACGACCAACGACAGCGCCTACGCCGCCGCCGTCGACCTGCACGACGCGGGGGTCGAGATCGCCGCGGTGGTGGACGTCCGCCCGGTGGTGCCGACGGTGTGGGCCTCCCGGTGCGTCGAGCGGGGCATCCCGATCCTCACCGGGTGCGCCGTGGGCGGCACGTCGGGCGTCGATCGGGTGTCCGCCGTGGACATCGAGCGGTTGCCGGGTTCCGACGTGGAGCCTCCATCGGGGATCGACTGCGACCTGCTGCTGGTATCCGGGGGCTGGAACCCTGCGGTGCACCTGCACAGCCAGGCGCGCGGCACCTTGCGCTACGCACCGGAGCTCGGAGCGTTCCTCCCCGGCCGCGGCGCGCTCGGCACTCGCCCGGCCGGCGCTGCCGCGGGCACCTTCGCCACGGCAGACTGCCTGCGCACCGGTGCGGAGGCAGGCAGCGACGCGGCGCGGGCCGCCGGGTTCGAAGCCGACGTCGCCGAGGTGCCCACCGCGCTCTCCGGCCCGGGCGTGGCGCCGCAGCCCACGTGGTTGCCGCCCACCGGGCCGGAGGCCGAAGTCGAGCAGTTCGTCGACCTCGCCCGCGACGCCACGGTGGCCGACCTCCGCAAGGCGATCGGGGCGGGGATGACCTCGGTGGAGCACATCAAGCGCTTCACCACGATCGGCACCGGGCACGACCAGGGCAAGACCTCCGGGACGCTGTCGTCGGGGATCATCGCGGAGCTGCTCGGCGCCGAGCTCGCCGAGGTCGGTGCCACCACGTTCCGCCCGCCCTACACGCCGGTCTCCTTCGCGGCACTGGCCGGCCGGGACCGCGGCGACCTCTACGACCCGATCCGCGTGACCGCCGTGCACGACTGGCACGTCGAGCGAGGCGCGCCGTTCGAGGACGTCGGTCAGTGGAAGCGGCCCTGGTACTACCCGCACGACCGCGAGAGCATGGAAGACGCCGTGCTGCGCGAATGCCGCGCCGTCCGCACCGGAGTGGGCATGCAGGACGTGTCCACCCTGGGCAAGATCGACGTGCAGGGGCCCGATGCCGCCGAGTTCCTGGACCTCGTCTACACCAACAAGATGAGCACGCTGCGGGTCGGCCGCATTCGGTACGGGCTGATGTGCACCGCCGACGGCATGGTCTTCGACGACGGCACGGTGATGCGCACCGGCGAGCACCGCTACCTGCTCTCCACGACCTCCGGCGGCGCGGCCGGGGTGCTCGAGTGGCTGGAGGACTGGCTGCAGACCGAGTGGACCCACCTGCGCGTGCACCTCACGTCCGTGACCGAGCACTGGGCCACCATCGCGCTGGCCGGCCCGCGCTCGCGCGACGTGCTGTCCCGGGCGGCGCCGGACATGGACCTGGACAACGAGAGCTTCCCGTTCATGTCCTGGCGGGACGGGGTGGTCGCGGGCCGCCGGGCGCGGGTGTGCCGGATCAGCTTCTCCGGCGAGCTGGCCTTCGAGATCAACGTGCCCTGGTGGCACGGACGCGAGGTGTGGGAGGCGCTCATCGACGCCGGTGCACCGTGGGACATCACCCCGTACGGCACCGAGACGATGCACGTCCTGCGCGCGGAGAAGGGGTTCCCGATCGTCGGCCAGGACACCGACGGCACGGTGACCCCGCACGATCTCGGAATGAGCTGGGCGGTGTCGAAGAAGAAGGACGACTTCCTCGGCAAGCGGTCCTTCGACCGCCCGGACACCCGCCGCGCCGACCGCAAGCACCTCGTCGGCCTGCTCCCGCCAGAGGGGGCCGCGGTCGTGCCGGAGGGCTCGCAACTGGTGGACGGCGCCGAGCTGCCCGAACCGCCCGTGCCGATGCTCGGGCACGTCACCTCCAGCTACCGCAGCGCCGCGCTCGACAGGCCGTTCGCCCTCGCCCTGGTCAAGAGCGGGCGCGAGCGCATCGGGCAGACGATCTACGGCCACGTCGGCGACCGCCTGGTCCCGCTCGAGATCACCGAGCCCGTGTTCTACGACGAGGAAGGAACGCGCCGCGATGGCTGAGCTGTACGGCGAATCCCCGCTGGCCGCGCACGCCGACGTATTCGCCCGCGCCTCGGCGCCGGGCTCGGTGCGCTTGTCCGAAGTGGCCTTCACCGCCCAGGTCGTCCTCCGGGTCGACCCGAAGGGCCCGGCGGCGGAGCGCATCGGCACCGCGCTCGGCGTGATGCTGCCCAACCAGGCAGGGCAGGTCGCGCACACCGACCGGCTGACCGTGCTGTGGCTCGGACCGGACGAATGGCTGCTGGTCGGTCCGGAAGGCGGCGCGAAGTCCATCCAGGACACTCTGTCCGAGGCGCTGGAGGACGAGCACGGCGCCGTCGTGGACGTCTCGGCGCACCGCACGATCATCGCGGTGTCCGGACCGAGCTCCCGCGAGCTGCTGGCCAAGGGCTGTGCGCTCGACCTGCACCGGCGTGCCTTCGGTCCGGACCAGTGCGCGCAAACCTCGCTGGCGCGCGCCGGCGTCGTGCTGCTGTGCCGCGACGCCGAGCTGCCGAGCTACTGGATCTTCGTGCGCGCTTCCTTCGCGCGCTACCTCGCCGACTGGCTGTCCGACGCCGCAGCCGAATACCGCGAAGCGGTCCCGCATGCCGCGTCCGGGAGACACGGGTAGCGGTACCTCAGCGGCTCCCGCCCCCTTCTTCCCCCCGGGCGGGCAGCCCAATCCCCGAAACGCAACGGACGAACTGGAGCAGCAAGTGACCGAAGTGCGCGCAGTCGTGGCCACCGGCAAGGGAAAGCCGGTCGAGGTCACCACGATCCACGTGCCCGGCCCGGGCCCGGGTGAGGCGGTCGTGCAGGTGCAGGCCTGCGGCGTCTGCCACACCGACCTGCATTACCGCGAAGGCGGGATCAACGACGAATTCCCGTTCCTGCTCGGTCACGAGGTGGCCGGGGTCGTCGACGCGGTCGGCGAGGGCGTGCGGAACGTCGAGCCGGGCGATTTCGTCGTGCTGAACTGGCGCGCGGTGTGCGGAACCTGCCGGGCCTGCAAGCGCGGTCGCCCGCAGTACTGCTTCGCCACGCACAACGCCGCGCAGCCGATGACGCTGGCGGACGGCACCCCGCTATCGCCCGCGCTGGGGATCGGGGGATTCGCCGAGCGGACCCTGGTCCACTCCGGGCAGTGCACCAAGGTCGACCCCGCAGCGCGGCCGGCCGTGGCCGGGCTGCTCGGTTGCGGCGTGATGGCCGGCATCGGCGCCGCCGTCAACACCGGTCAAGCCGGTCCCGGCGATTCCGTGGCCGTCATCGGCTGCGGTGGTGTCGGCGACGGGGCCGTGGCGGGAGCGGCGATGGCCGGAGCGCGGCGAGTCATCGCGGTCGACAAGGACCCGGTCAAGCTGGAGTGGGCGCGCGGATTCGGTGCCACCCACACCGTCGACGCCGGTGAGGCCGACCCCGTCGAAGCGATCCGCGAGCTCACCGGTGGCCACGGCGCCGACCTGGTCGTCGACGCCGTCGGCGTGCCCGCGACGTTCGAGCAGGCCTTCTACGCCCGCGATTTGGCGGGCACCGTCGTGCTCGTCGGCGTGCCCGACCCGCAGATGCGGCTGGAGCTGCCGCTGCTGGACGTCTTCGCCCGCGGCGGCGCGGTGAAGTCCAGCTGGTACGGCGACTGCCTGCCGGAACGGGACTTCCCGATGCTCACCGAGCTGTACCGGCAGGGCCGGTTGCCGCTGGAGAAGTTCGTCAGCGAGGAGATCCCCCTCGACGGCGTCGAAGACGCGTTCGCGAAGATGCACCGCGGCGAAGTGCTGCGCTCGGTGGTGACGTTCTGATGGGCCTCCGCGTCGATCAAGCCACCGCGACGGGCAAGTTCTCGCTGGACGGCGAGGTGCACGACGTCGAGAACAACATCTGGGTCGTCGGCGACGACCAGCGGTGCGTGGTCATCGACGCCCCGCACGACGTCGAGGCGGTCCGCGAACTCGTAGCGGGCCGCGAGGTGCTGGCCGTGCTGGCCACCCACGCCCACGACGACCACATCCGGGTCGCTCCGGACCTCGCCGAGGCCGTCGGGGCGGGGGTGTACCTGCACCCCGACGACCTGCCGCTGTGGGAGCTCACCCATCCGGCGAGGAAACCGCACAAGCTCCTCGCCGACCGGCAGGTCTTCCGGATCGGGCGCGCCGGGCTGAAGGTGCTGCACACCCCGGGGCACTCGCCCGGTTCGGTGTGCTTCTACTGCCCGGACCTCGGGACGGTGTTCACCGGTGACACGCTGTTCGCCGGCGGGCCCGGGGCGACCGGGCGGTCCTTCTCGGACTTCGGCACGATCCTGACGTCCATCCGGGACCGGCTCCTGCCGCTGCCTGGGCGGACCAAGGTTCGCCCAGGGCACGGGCCGGGGACGACGATCGGCGAGGTCGTGCCGCAGTTCGACGACTGGGTCGCGCGGGGGTACTGAGATTTCCCGGGGGCGCGTCCGAATCCGATGGGGGACGCGCCCCGTCCCGGCCGGCCTCGTCGCGGCTGGGACCGAACGCCGCCGAGTGCGGAACCGGACCGGCAGCCGAACGGAAGAACGGGAAGTGGTGCTTCGATGGCATCTCCGCATTGGTCCCCGAGATCGGACGACGACGGGCCGTCCGCGGCGTCGCGCCGCAAGGCGGCCCTGGCCGAGGCCCTGCGCAACGCCACCTACGAGGTCCTGCCCTTCCGCAGCACCGAGGACAAGGTGCTCGACCACGTGCCGCAGGACGTGCCGCTGACGGTCACCACGACCGAGGCCCGAGGGCTGGAAGCCACCGTTGATCTCGCCGTCCGGCTGGTCAAGAACGGCTACACGGCCGCGCCGCACCTGGCCGCCCGGCTCGTCCGGGACCGCGCGGAGCTGGGCGAGCTCGCCGCGCGGCTGCAGGAGTCCGGTGTGGACCGCGTCTTCGTCATCGGCGGGGACGCCGCCGAACCGGCCGGTGACTTCCCCGACGCGCTGAGCCTGCTGGCCGCCCTCGACGAGGACGGCCACGCCTTCGCCAACGTCGGCATCGCGGGATATCCGGAGGGCCACGGCACGATCCGCGATGACGTGATGGAGGAAGCGCTGCGGCGCAAAACCGGTTACGCGGACGAGATCATCACCCAGCTGTGCTTCGATGCGGGCACCACCCTGCGCTGGGCCCGGAGACTGCAAGCTGCGGGGGTGCGGACGCCGATCCGCGTGGGCCTGCCCGGGGCGATCAACCGCCAGAAGCTCGTTCGCGTGTCGGCAGGACTGGGACTGGGGCAATCTGCCCGCTTCCTGGCCAAGCAGTCCGCCCTGTTCTGGCGGTTCTTCCTTCCCGGTGGCTATCGCCCGGACAAGCTGGTTCGCGGCGTGGGCGACCAGATCGCCTGCCCCGGCAGCAACCTCGGCGGCTTCCACCTGTTCACCTTCAACGACGTCGCGGGCACGGAGCGTTGGCGGCAGCGCTGGCTGACCCGCTTGTCCTGAGACGCCCGCGTCCGCCCCCGCCCGACACCAGCCCGGCCGACCAGACCGATCCGAGGACCCATGACCCAAGACACCTCCCGAGGTTGTGCTGGACCACCCGTCGACGAGGAGGAGGCCCGGATTCGCGTCGGCAGGCCGACGAAGCACGCCGCTGGGATCAAAGCGGTGCAGGTTTCGCTGACCCGGGCCGTCAAGCAGATGGGACTGGTGAAGTCCGCCAAGAACCTCCTGGCGCTGAACCAGGAGCAGGGATTCGACTGCATGTCGTGCGCCTGGCCGGATCCGCAGGACCACCGCCACACCGCGGAGTTCTGCGAAAACGGTGCGAAGGCCGTTTCCTGGGAAGGCCAACGCGAGACCGTCGGTCCGGATTTCTTCGCAGTCCACCCCATTTCCGAGCTGTACCAACGGACCGATCACTGGCTGGAACGGCAAGGTCGGCTGGTGCATCCGATGGTCCGCCGCGACGGAGCGGACCACTACGAGCCGATCTCCTGGGACGCCGCGTTCGCGCTGATCGCCCGGCACCTGGCCGCGCTGGACTCGCCCGACGAAGCGGAGTTCTACACTTCCGGTCGCGCCTCGAACGAAGCCGCTTTCGTCTACCAGCTGTTCGCCCGCGCCTTCGGGACGAACAACCTGCCCGACTGCTCGAACATGTGCCACGAGTCGACCTCCGTCGCGCTCGCGCAAACCACAGGCGTGGGCAAGGGATCGGTGACCCTGCAGGACCTCCACGACGCCGACCTGATCATCGTGTCCGGGCAGAACCCGGGGACCAACCATCCGCGGATGTTGTCCGCGCTGGAGAAGGCCAAGCGCAACGGTGCCCGCATCCTGGCGATCAACCCGCTGAAGGAACCGGGACTGCTGCGGTTCGACAACCCGCAGACCCCCCGCGGGCTCACCAAGGGCACCAGCCTCGCCGACGAGTACCTGCAGATCCGCTCCAACGGTGACCTCGCGTTGTGGCGAGCATTCGCGCACCTGCTGCTCCGAGCCGACGACGAGAATCCGGGCCAGGTGATCGACCGGGAGTTCATCGACGCCCACACCGTCGGATTCGAGGCTTGGGAGAAGCACGTCCGAGACCTCGACTGGGACCAGGTCCTCACCGCGACCGGCCTGACCCGAGCGGAGATCGGCTCCGCCGCGCACATGCTGGCCACGTCCCGTCGGATCGTGCACTGCTGGGCCATGGGAATCACCCAGCACCGCAACGGGGTGGCGACCATCAAGGAGATGGTCAACGTCGCCCTGCTCCAAGGCATGATCGGCAAGGAAGGGGCAGGTCTGTGCCCGGTGCGCGGGCACTCGAACGTCCAGGGCGACCGCACCATGGGCATCTGGGAGCGGTCTCCCGACTGGTTCCTCGACGCGCTGCGGGACGAGTTCGGCTTCGAGCCGCCTCGCGAGCACGGCCACGACGCGGCCAACGCGGTGCGCGCGCTCCGCGACGGGCGGGCGCGGGTGTTCATCGGCCTCGGCGGGAACTTCGCCTCGGCGATGTCCGACACCGCCGTGACCGAGTCCGCGCTACGCTCGGCCGCGCTCACCGTGCAGGTCTCGACCAAGCTCAACCGCAGTCACCTCGCCGCGGGCCGGGATGCGCTGATCCTGCCCGCGCTGGGGCGCACGGAGATCGACCGCACCGCAGGGGTGGAGCAACGCGTCACCGTCGAGGACTCGATGTCGGTGGTCCACGCCTCACGTGGCCGGGCGGAACCGGCAGGCCCGCTGCTGAGGTCCGAAGTGGATATATTGTGCGGCATCGCTCACGCCACGCTCGGTGACCGGTACGGTATCCCGTGGCAGGAGTTCGCTCGTGACTACTCCCGCGTCCGGGACCGGGTGGCGCGCGTGATCCCCGGTTTCGAGAATTTCAACGACAAGATCCGGCGCCACGCGGGATTCACGCTGCCGCACCCGCCTCGGGACTCGCGTTCGTTCCCGACGCCCGAGGGCAAAGCGGTCTTCTCGGTGAGTCCTCTGGAAATCGTGACCGTGCCGGAGGGCCGGCTGGTCCTGCAAACGCTTCGCAGCCACGACCAGTTCAACACCACGATCTACGGCCTCGACGACCGCTACCGCGGCATCCGATCAGGCCGGAGGGTGCTGTTCATCAACGAGTTCGATCTGCACGACCAGGGGCTCGCCGACGGCGACCACGTCGACATCATCTCCGAATGGCCGCAACGCGATGGCACGATCGACGAACGATGTGCGAAGCGGTTCCGCCTCGTCGCCTACGACACGCCCCCTGGCTGCGTGGCCGCCTACTACCCCGAGACGAACCCGCTGATCCCCCTGGACTCCCAAGCACTCGGGTCCGGCACCCCCACCTCGAAATGGGTCATCGTCCGCCTGGTCCCCGCTGCGGCGAGCGGATCTACGTCGTCGACCTGGGGCCGCTGAACGGTCTTCGCTTCAACGCCGAGCGGCCGACATCTTCGACTGGGGACCCGCGCAAGGACGATCGCGAGCCCATCGCTGGTGCCTCCGTCCGCCGCGTGCAACGCGGCGGGATCTGCCGCGGTCCCGACCCGCCGGTACGCCGAGAAGGGTGACGGCATGAGGCCGTTCGGACGATTCGGAATCGTCCCTTCAGTCGGGAATGTCGCGAAATGATCCCCCTACGCTGAGATGGCTGGAAGATCCCAGATCGAGCACGAGGAGACGAAGACGATGAACCGATTCCCACGCATGATGACGGTCGCCCTCGGTGTCACGACCGCCTTAGCCGGCACGGTCTTCGCGACTGGCGCTGCCGCCGCCGACGGTTCCGACCACACCGCCGAGCAGTCCGGTATCCGCATCATCGCGCAGGGCGTGACGGCTGACGGCGGCTGGGTCGAGTACACCGGCGTGGGCGAAATCGTCGTCGACGGCACCGCCGACGGCGTGGGAGCGCGGGCCGTGGAGGAAGTCGGTGGCGGCATCTGGAGCTACGGCTCCACGCGGAACGCCATCGGGCAGAAGAGCTGCTACTCGCAGTACCAGCACGACACCGTCGCCCACGGCTCGTCGGTCTCGATGGACGGCAGGGAAGACTCCGACTGGGTCGGCCCGGGCGCGGTATCGAGCGCACGGCTCACCGAGTACACCACGGCGACGTGTAAGACGTACTGGCGCAAGTGATCCCGGCCGCCGGCGGCCAGACCAGGCCGCCGGCGACCCGGCTCGGCACAGCCGGCGCCCTGCGCGCACTGGCCGTCCAAGCCCTCGAACTCGGTCACCCCGACCGCGCACTGGACGCACGTCGTGCCGCGCTCCCGGGCCGGGGCGGGCGTGGACGGAGGCGTGCGCGGGGTCGCGTTGCCCGCGCTGTCCGCTCTTGCTCGTCAACCAGCAGTATCGTGGGGTCGGGCTTGGCATGGCCGTTTTCGTGCTTGGGTCGTCACTCGCGCACAACAGGCGGTGCTTGGGCCGTGATGCGCAGCGATTCGGCCATCGTGAGGAACGGGGCCCAGGTACCGGCCAGCTGCTCGACGGTGAAGCCCGCCGAGAGCAGGTACGTAGCCGCCGTGATCACCTCCCCGGCCTCCTCGCCCACCATGTGCACGCCCAGGATCCGCCCTCCTTCTGGCTCGGACACCAACTTCAGCAGGCCGCTGGTGCGTTGGTTGACCATGGCCCTGGGCACGAAGGCGAGCGGCAACTCGCGGATTTCGCACGGCCGTCCCGCTGCCTCCGCTTCGCGCGGAGTCAGGCCGACCGATGCGATGGCGGGCGAGGTGAAGGTCACCCGGGGAACGGCGGTGTAGTCCAGCGCCCGGGGGCTGTCGCCGAACATGTTGGACACGGCCGCGACGCCCTGGGCGCCGGCCACGTAGACGAACTGCCGCTGTCCGGTGACGTCTCCCGCTGCCCAGATCCGCGGATGGGTGGTGCGCAGGTGCTCGTCGACGAGGACCTCACCGCGCGAGCCCAGCTCCACGTCGACGGCTGCGAGGTTCAGCCCGTCGGTGGCCGGGCGTCGCCCGGTAGCGATCAGGATCTTCTCCGCCGACACCTCTCGCTGGTCGCTGTCGGCGGTCAGCTCGGCGAGGACCCCCCTCCCGGCCGACTGCACGCCGGTCAGCGTCGTGCCGGTCAGGAACTCGACCCCTTCCTCGGCCAGCGCCCGCTGCAAGGCCGCGGACAGGGACGGGTCCTCGAACGGGGCGATGCGCGGGGCCAGTTCCACGACGGTGGTCCTGGCTCCCAGGCGGGCGAACAACTGGGCTTGCTCCAGACCGATCGCATTTCCGCCGATCACGAGCAGCGACTCGGGGACCCGGTCCAGCGACATGGCGCTCGCCGACGTCAGGTGGTCGACGTCGCCGAGGCCGGGGATGTCGGGGATCAGCGGCTCGGCACCGGTGCCGATGAGGACGTGCTCCGCAGAGATCCGCGTCTGCGCACCGTCCTGCCCGGTGACGACCAGCGCGGGACGTTCCTGCCCGGAGGGCGAGAACGACGCCGTGCCGCGCAGGAGATCGATTCCCGCCTGCTCGGTTCCTTTGACGTGGTCTTCTTCGCGCCGTTCGCGGATGAACGCGTCCTTGGCTGCGACCAGCGGTGGCAGGTCGGCAGGTCCGGCTGAGGTCGGGATGCCGGGGAAGCTGCTGTTCTGGGCCGATTTCCGCGCCTCGGCCGCGGCGAGCAGGCTCTTCGACGGGATGCACCCGACGTTGAGGCAGGTGCCACCGGGATCGGCTCGCTCCACCATGGCGACCGACTTGCCGCGCCGTCGCGCTTCCGTCGCTGCGGCCTTGGCCGCAGATCCGGCTCCGATGACCGCGAGGTCGTAGTTCTGGAGGTGGCTGGTGCTGTGCATCACGTGCTCCGGGGGAGGTGGTGGTCAGGCCGCGCTGCCGGCCTGGTGCGGAGTGGTCCGCCGACCGGCTGGACGCGACTACCGCCAGGTGCGGTCGAGGAAGTCGGCGATCAGCGGCGCGATCTGGCCCAGGTGGTCTTCGAGGGCGAAGTGGCCGGTGTCGAAGAGGTGGAGTTCGGCATCGGGCAGGTCGCGCAGGTAGGCGCGGCCGCCGGGTTCGGGGAAGAACGGGTCGTTGCTGCCCCAGGTGATGAGCGCGGGCGGGGTGTGCTCGCGCAGCCAGGCCTGCCAGCGCTCGTAGCGCTCGATGTTGGAGTGGTAGTCGAAGAGCAGCGACAGCTGTGCGCGCTGGCGCTCCGGCTTGTCGAGGAAGTACTGGTCCAGGATCCAGCCGTCCGGGGCGATGAGTTCGGGCGCGGCCACACCGGTCTCGTACTGGCCGCGCGTGGTGGCCGGGGTGAGGAGGTCCCGCAGGGTGTCCTCGGCGCCCGGGTCGTCGGGGTGTTGGGTGAGCACGTCGCGGGCGAGCTCGGAGAGCCCCTCCTCGTAGGCGTTGCCGTTCTGCACGACCAGTCCGGCGATCCACTCGGGTGGCGTTCGGCGAGGCGGAAGCCCGTGGGGGCGCCGTAGTCGAAGACGTACATGACGAACCGGTCCAGTCCGAGCTGCTGGACGAAGCCGTCGATGACCTCGGCGAGCCGGTCGAAGGAGAAGACGAAGCCATCCGGGGTCTCGGTGTGGCCGAACCCGGGCAGGTCCGGGGCGATCAGCCGGTAGTGCGCTCCGAGGACGTCGATGAGGCGGCGGAACTGGTGCGAGGCCGAGGGGAAGCCGTGCAGGAGCAGCAGCACCGGCGCCTCCGCCCGGTCCGGCAGTGACTCGCGGTAGAAGACGCGGACGCCGTCGACCTCGACGTGCCGGTGAGCGGTGCGCGTGATCCGAGCGAACGTCATGCTAATCCTTTCTTGGTTCGTTGATGCATTAGTACGTACGCGATACGTGCTAATGCGTCAAGGAGCGAGGTAGCATTAGCCCATGTCTGATGGAACCCCGCTCGTCGGCGAGCCGCTGGCGTTGGACCTCGTCAACACCCGTCCGGTCACGGGTGATCTGCTCACCACGCTCGACGAGCTGCGTTCCTGGCTCAGGCTTCAAGGTGATCGGCTCCCGGAGGCGTGCGAGGTGTCCGCTCAGCTCACCGAGGAGGACCTGGCCGACGTCCGGGCGATCCGCGAGCACACGGCCGGCGCCCTCGCCCGCGTTCGCCGGGGCGAACGTCCCGACGAGGCCGACCTCGAACCGCTCAATCGCGCGCAGGGCGCCGCGCCCCTCGTCAACGAACTGAGCTGGAACGGGTCGACCACCACTGGCGCCCGACGACGCATCGGCCCGCCCGGAACGTGCGTGGCGGGCTGGCTCGCCGAAGCCGCCGCCGACCTGCTGTCCGATCCAGCGGTCGCCAAGATCCGCGAGTGCGCGGCCGATGACTGCGTGCTGCTGTTCCTGCCGGCTCACTCGCGCCGCCGCTGGTGCTCGGCCACCCGCTGCGGCAACCGAGCCCGCGTCGCCCGGCACTACCAGCGCCACAAGGCCGGATAGCCGAAACGCCCTGGGGGTGTTCCGCCCGGCTCAGGCGCGAGGGCGCTCAGCGGCCTGTCGCCGCCGGGGGTGCAGACGTTCGCGACTGTCCTCCGTCGCATGCTGCGGGACTATCAGGGCCCTTCCGGCATCGGTGGCGGAAGTTTCAGCTCGCTTCCTGGCCTGCGGCCGAGTGCCGTCGTCGCCGACTGTGCTCTTCGCCTCGCCGGATTGACGCGGACATCGCTGACTGGTACCCCTACCCCCTAGGGGTACGAGCCCGGAACGGACGTCCTGGAGACGCGTAGGAGAGGGTGTGACAACGAGGACAGCACCGCGAGGCGGGTTGATCCCGCTGTTGGTGATCGCCACCGCGCAATTGATGCTGGTGTTGGACGACTCGATCGTGACTATCGCGCTGCCGAGCATTCAGCAGGCGTTGGGCGTCGATCCCGTCCGTCTGCCCTGGATCGTCAACGGTTACATCCTCGCCTTCGGCGCGCTGCTGCTGCTCGGCGACCTCTGGGGCCGCAAGCGGACGCTGCAAGTCGGGCTCCTGGTCTTCGTCCTCGGGTCGCTGGCAGGCGGGTTCGGCCAGAACGCCGAGATGCTCATCGCCGGGGTCGCGGCCACCGTCACCACAGGAAGCGGGGACCCGACCCCGCAGCCGCTCGTGGACGGTTACAGCACCGCGCTGATCGTGGGCGCGGGAATCCTGCTCGCGGCAGCGCTCTTGGCGCTCAGCGGTCGAGCCAACGCCGTAGAGCAGACCGCTCACACGGCCGAACTCACCGCAGCCAGGAACCCGGTCCAAGGCTGATCGGCGACGGAGAGACACGCATTGGCAACCCATGCTCCAACGCGGACCGAGGTCCGCCCGCCCTCCGCAGACAGGACTCGACCGGAAAGCGCTGCCTCCTGCGCCTCGACGCCAGAGGCAGGGACAACGAACAGCAAAGGATCAACGATGCACTCTCACAACGACGAAGCGAAGTTCATGGCTGACATCAAGGACGCCGCACCGGAGATGGTCTCGGCCTTCTTCGGATTCGACAAAGCCGTCTTCAACAAGAACACCGGCAACCTCGATCTCGCCACCCGTGAGCTCATCGCGGTCGGCGTCGCGGTGACCACGCAGTGCCCGTTCTGCATCGAGGACCATGCCAAGCGCGCCGTCGAGGCCGGCGCTTCCAAGGCCGATGTCGCTGAAGCCGTCATGGTCGCCGCCGCCCTGCGCGCCGGCGGCGGGGTCACCCACGGATGGAAAGCGATGAAGAGCATCGCCGAGGACGAGTAGGGGGTGGAGGCCGAGGGCGCGCGGGCCAAGACCCGCCGCCGTGGCCAGGCGCGCGAGGACGTCGTGCTGGAGACGGTCTACTGGGATGCTGGAGCCGCCCGGCTACCGACCCGGCTGCTCAGGGGCCGCACCCGTGGACCGGTGTTTCTCACCCATCGCCTTGCTGGCCCCGGCAGGATTCCCGGCCCCCGCGGCACTGCCCGGCAACCGAGTGGGCGCGGCTGTCCTACGGCCAGGCTCGTGCTCTGCTGGATCCCACACCGCGATGCGGGGACCCCGTACCGGGTGGGATCTGCACGAGCTCCGCCCCTCGGCGCTGACCCACCTTGGCGAGCAGGGTGCTTCGCTGCTGCTGGCGAAGTCCCGGCACAAGAAGCCGGAGAACCTCCGCCGCTACGTCAAGCCCTCCGGTCAGGCGATCGCCGAGGTCACCGCCTGCTCGCGCCCGGCGATGGCCGCCGGTGAGGCCGGGGGTTGATCGGTCATCTCGGCGCGGCGCGTGGTGCGCGGTCCAGGCTACGATGCGCCGGCCCCGCTGCGGGGTCGTGCGCTGGCACTTCCGGCCCTCGGAGTCATCTGCTCCCGCCCGAGAGCCGCGTGCTGGGTGAGTCCACCGGTGCGCCCCGGGTGCTGACGGCACGCGGGGCGTGTAGTGTGCGTGGTGGTCGTTGTATTTCTGGGTTCGTGTTGTGTGCATGCTCGCAGGATGTTGATGTAGGCGAGCTTCTTTCTTTGGTCGCAGCTGGAGTGAGCCGCCGTCTGAGATCCCCGGCCCGGGCCTCCGCGCGGTGCGGTTGCCCGTCATACCCCAGCTCCCGAAGGAGACTGACATGATCAACGGAACCGTGAAGTGGTTCAACTCGGAAAAGGGCTTCGGCTTCATCGCTCCGAACGAGGGTGGCCCGGACGTGTTCGTCCACTACTCGGCCATCGACGCCGGCGGCTTCCGCACCCTCGAGGAGGACCAGCAGGTGACCTACGAGGTCAGCCAGGGGCCCAAGGGCCCGCAGGCCGACCTCGTGCGCGCGGTCTGAGACTCCGCTGAGTTCCTTCCCGGCCCGCACCTCGGGTGCGGGCCCGGGGGGGACCGCGGTTTCGGCATAGCTCCCGCACCCACCACTTGCTGTGCGGTTGAGACGGGCCGAGCCGATCTAGTCCAGCAGCACGTTCGCCGCCGTGACGACGCTGCCCACCACTGGGCGCGCAACGACGCGGCTGGCCGCAGCCTGCTGCCACGCCAGTTCTTCACTCTTCCGGTTGAGCCGAGCACCGGTCCACGGGGCGGGTTCCCGGAACTTTGGTTCTGCCTGCGGCCTGCAGCGGCAACTCTCTGCGTTGCGCCAGGCCACAGGATCCTTCGACGTGTATTGGAGCCCGATGCGGGCTAACGACAGCCTGATCACGACCCTGTCCACGGTGTTCACGGTGGATGGTGACCTCACCGGAGACGGTGTCACCCTGCTGGCCGAGTGGCTCTGGCCGCACGTGCTGACCGGACCACCGGACACGCTCGTGGACCTGGCCCTGGCCACCACCATCGACGCCGCCGGGCTCGACCTGCTGGTCGCCACACACGCCTACGCGGCCCACCGGCACATCCCCTTCCGCCTGGTCAACGCGGCGCCCCGCGTGCACCGCATGCTGCATGCGGCCGGAGTGAGCGCACTTCCGGCCCGCAGCCCCCGCGACGAATTCGCCACCACGGCCACGACCCCTGCACCTCGGCAGCACGCCGTGGCGGTGATGGCCTGATGCGGCACTGCCGCCACATCGCGCGGACGTCGTCCGACGATGCCTGGCAGATCACCGATGCCGAAGGCCAGCACACCGCGCGCATCGCCGGCACCGAACACGAGGCGATCGCCCGCGCCCACCACCAGCTCGCCGTCTACGGGGGCGGACGCGTGTTCCGCACCGCCGCCGACTGACCACCCCACCGCTGACCCCCACTGGCCATACCCGTGGGCTTCATGCGTGCGGCCGAGGGCCTCAGACCTCGTGAAAGGACCTTCCTGTGAACCTCTCCACCTCCCTCCGCCCCGGCAACGGGCCGCGGAGCGGCCACGACCCGCGCCCGCCTGGCCGCGGAGACCACTCCCGCGGGCGGAGGCCGGTGGCGCCTGTGGCGTTCCTCGAGCCCGGCCCGGCCCGCACCACCCCGGCCCCGCAGCGTCGGCGCGCAGATCAGGACGAGGAGACCCTGCGCCCGCTGCGCACCCCGTTCAGCGCCGACGAGCCCGGAGGTCGGTGATCGACGCATCAGCCGTGCGCGGCACGAACCTTCGTATCCTTGTGGCATGAGCGAAGTCTTGACGACGCGTCGCGCGTATTCTTCGGTCAAACCCCGGATGCGAGGGTGGATTCACCTGGCCAGCGTGATCGGGTTCGCCGCCTCCGGCACCGTGCTGATCACCCTGGCCGCCACGACCGGCCCGGCGACAACCACCGTGGCGGTGGCGCTCTACATGGCCGGGGTGCTCGGCCTGTTCGGTGTTAGCGCCGTCTATCACCTCATCACGTGGCGCTCCGAGCGCGCCCGCACGTGGATGCGGCGGCTGGATCACTCGATGATCTTCCTGCTGATCGCCGGCACCTACACCCCGATCGGCCTGCTGGCCCTGCCCCAGGACACCGCGCGCATCGTGCTGGGCGTGGTCTGGGCCGGAGCGCTCGGCGGCATGCTGCTCAAACTCGCCTGGCCCCACGCGCCGCGCTGGGTCGGTGTCCCGCTCTACATCGCCCTCGGCTGGGTCGCGGTGTTCGTCCTCGGCGACCTGCTGCGCACCGCCGGTGTCGCGGGACTGGTGCTGCTGCTGGCCGGTGGCGTCCTCTACACCGTCGGAGCCATCAGCTACGCCACCCGGTGGCCCGACCCGTGGCCGAGCAGGTTCGGCTACCACGAGGTCTTCCACACCGCCGTCACCGCAGCGGCGATCTGCCACCACATCACCGTCTGGCTCCTCCTACCCCTCACACCCGCCACCTCGTGACGCGGCGAGCAGGCCCCCGGCTCTCCCGCCTGGGAGCGCCGGGGCCTGTCACGTGGCATCGACGAGGTTTCTCCGGCGAGGAGATCAAGCGGCTTCGGCGCGAGGCTGCGTGCCGGCATCCGGCTGGACCGGATACGAGCGGCCCGCCGTGGTCCGAAGGGCCGCCAGCAGCGCGACCACGAGCACTTGGCGCTGATCGACGCCCGCTTGACCTACCTGCGCGAGTTCGTCCCGCACGTCATCCCCACCCTGTGCGTTTCGAGGCGCCGGTGGAGGGCCAACCCCCTGGCCGCTGCCGTCGATGTGCTCTGCACGAGCTGACCAGGCCGCCAAGGCCGTCACTGCCACGGCGCATCGGCGGAGGGACCGTCACGGTGGGGTCGGACCGTTGAGGTTGCGGGCTTCCTGGAGTTGGTCTTCCAGGGTGACGATGCGGCAGGCGGCGTCGAGACCGGTGCCCTGGTCGACGAGTTCCCGGACGCGGGCGGCCAGGCTCAACTGGGAGCGGGAGTAGCGGCGGTGCCCACCGGAGGAGCGCTGCGGCTCGATCAGGTCTGCTTCGTCCAGGCTGCGCAGGAACGCCGGGGTGGTCCCGAGCATCTCGGCGGCGCGGCCCATGGTGTAAGCGGGGTAGTGCTCGTCATCGAACTTCTCGTCCGCGGTCTGCGGGTCGTGGGTTTCCGGGGTCATCGGCGCCTCCGCATCAAGAGGGGCCCCGGTGCTTTGGCACCGGGGCCCCAGGGTTGTGGGTTCCACTTCCATCAGCCGACCGCGAGATCGGCCTCCTGTGTCCGCGTGCTCCGCACCAGAGGCGGAGACTGCGGGGATCGCGTTCGCGTAACCGAAGACCACCTTCCAATCCGATGGGACTGCGGTACCCGCCCGGCGAAACTCAGCCGAAGGCAGGCGATCCGATGGTGTGCAACCCTCCCCTTCTCCCTCTGTTTCCTGACTTACCTATCCTCACGCGACTGTCGGCTCCGGCCTCGTGCACATACCGGTCATGCCTTGCCGACTGTCCTTGGCCTCCTGCCGGGCCCCTTGCGCTGACCGGCCCCGGCAGGCTCTGACCGTCTTGCACTTGCTCACGGGTAGTTCGTCATCTCCCGTGCCACCTGACATTCTCTCTTGCGACGAGCAGAAGACTACACCCGCGCAATGGGGAATGTCTACTCCGGCGACCACAGCTTTTCTCGATCGAGTGAGGGAACTACGCTCACCTGCGGCTTTCCGCCATGTCCTCCCTCCAGCGTCGCGGGACCGGCCCATCGCGCCAGCCCGCAGCGCTGCGCCAGGCTGCGAGCCGCCGACATCGCCCAGCGTGATATCGATGACGTGCAAGCCTCCCCGGCCAGGCCAGGCAGAGATCGGAAAAGTGCCCGTGCGTGCCCGACTGGTCAGTGCATGGCTGCCTGTGGCGGTAGTGGCCCACTCCGGTGACCGCGCCGGTTGAGGCCGCTGATCTGACCCGCAGCCTGCTGGGCCGACTCACCGCCGCAGCCCAGCATCGCGGCCAGAGGGGCACACGCCCATGTCGACGCGAGCTAACTCGGTGCGCCCGGCTCCGGCGGACCGGTGTACTCAGCGAGCTGGTCCTCGAGAGTGATGATCCGGCACGCCGCCGCCACCGGAGTGCCTTGGTCGATGAGTTCGCGGGCGCGTTCAGCCCGCCGCAACTGACGGCGCGAGTAGCGCCGGTGCCCCCCGGCCGAACGCGCCGGTTCGATGAGGCCAGCCTCTTCCAGCGACCGCAGGAACGGCTGGGTCACCTCCAGCATCTCCGCAGCCCGCCCCATCGTGTAGGCGGGGTAATCCTCGTCGTCGAACTTCGCGTCGGCGCCGTGCCGATCCTGGCTCAATACCGCTCCCTCACCCCCCAACAAGGCCCCCGGTGCACCAGAGGTGCACCGGGGGCCGCAGGGGTAATTACTCACTACTCAAGCCGCTCTTCCATCCACGAACACCGGGAGTGGGGCGGCGGGGAAAACAGTGACTCGACGACCCCCTTCTCGCTCGCGTACGGATCACGGACTTGCCTTCACCCCCTGGGCGGGCAACAGCTGCCAGCCCAGGGGCCTGCATCTCCACTTGCATCACTCGCGGCGCCGATTCGTCGATGATGGCGCTTCAGTGCTCTCCGCCTCTGGAGAGAAACCATAGCACGACCAAGGAACCATGTCTACAGCGGCGACCACAGAAATTTCCCCGGGGCGAGGAACCTGTCACTCGAGGTGGACAGAGCCTGCCGGAGACGGCTCAGGCGCCGTCGCCCTCGTCCGGTTCGGACAGGTCGCGCAGCGGCCACAGGCCACCGGCCAGCCCCGGAGTCAGACACGAGTAGCGGCCGAGCCTGTTGATGTGGTGGCGCACGAACGACGAGAGCCGGGGCGGCCTCGGCATCGCGCACCTCGTAGCCGGCGGCCCGCAGCTCGTTGATCGCGGCATCCAGGCAGCGGGTGGTAGCGGCGAAGCCCGCCAGGAGCCGATCAGCAGCTGCTCGTCGATCTCCGAGCGGTCGACCTCGTTGGGGCCGCCGCCCCACGGCCTCGGCAAATCTCGCAGCGCCGCCAGCCCCCGCTGCCCATCCGGTGCCGCGCCGAAGCGCATCACCTCGCACAGCAGTGGCTCGCTAGGAGGGTGCTCTCAAGTCATCCGTGCGAGTTCGTCGCGCGCTGTCAAGATCGTCCGCCAGGCGGTGCCCCGAAAACGATGGTGCTCGGGCCAGCAGCCTGCGCGAGTTCTCCGCTGCGACTCGGAGGCATCGTCCACGCTGAGCCGTGCTTGAGTGGCCCGGCGGGGCAGCTCGTGCATGCGCTCCCACAGTTCCCGGGGTGGCAAGCCCTCACCCGCGGCTTCGGCGAACTCGGCGAGGCAGTCCGTCACCGACCGGCTCAGCGACCGGACGTTGTCCTCGGCCAGCCGGTAGCGCAACGGCGGCACGAGCACGGGGTTGGACACCAAGCCCGAGGACCGCCCCGAGCAGTGACCAGCCCGCACAGCATGGCGAGGAAACACAAGTGGACTGGGGCGGTGGTCCGGATAGGGCAGCCGCGTTGAACGACACACCGCCCTTCGTCGAAGGAAAATGCATCCCTTCGAATACGAGCAGACCGTACCACTATCCAAATAGGTCAATGTCGGGGTGTTGAGTTCGAGTGTCGCACTGCTTGCCGGTGCAGCGGGGTGCGGGGCATGGCGACGGCACAGCTATGCAGACTGAGGGTCGCCGCATAGGAGGATTCCGCCTCGGCAGTGGCTGTCGAAGCTGCCGTTGCGCTCGATGAACGTGTGGAGTCGCTGCTGTGCCCGTTCCAGCGCCACGTCGAACGGCACGCCGATGGAATTCGGCCCAGGTGCGGTAGGACGCCAGGTGGGCGATCACCGGCGATGGTTCGGTCACGCTGAGCACGCCGGGGGAGCTCCACCACGCGGATGTCGGTGAAGTGGGGCTGGAGCAGGTGCGGTGCGTCGTCCAGCGGCGATCGTCGACGGCGCGGTCCGCGACGTCGCAGCCCTCTCCGCGCAGGGCATGGTGATCTTCGCCCGCGCCGTCACCCCCGCCGGCCCGTTCAAGAACGGTCCGGGAACGGTCGGCGCACCCGTAGCGGTCGGCGGCCACGAATCCCTCTACCGCGACATCATGCGGCCTCAACACGACCTCGGACTCACCGACGCCATCGCCGGCACGTTCAGGCTCCTGCAGAACCAGCTCGCCGACCTCGCCGCCCGTCCCGGCCCGGCCACCGCCGCCCTGGCCGAACGCCTGCAACGCGGCGCCACAGGACACCGCGATCCGAGCGAGCCCTTCGGAGGAACTCCTTGCAGGACGCTCTCCATGGACCTCAACGTTCCGCAGGAGTCGACCGATTTTCCAGGAGTTCGGGAGCTCTTGCTCCCGCATCCCGTTGCCCCGTGGGCGAACCAGCAGTGCGTTCGGCCTGATCCTGAGTTCACGCGCCACGCTCGGCGCGCGGCGCGTGAACCTGGACGTGGCGCAGAGTGCCGCCACGATTTTCACCGCTGGATCGGGCTTTTCGGTCGTTGCTGATCAGGGTTCGTCGTCGACGCGCTCAGCAGTGCATCTGGGCGACCGTCCCCTCGGGTCACACCTGGGGGTGCCCGTCGGCGGAGCGCTGCTCCGCGGCGTCGTAGTCGGCTTCGATCCGCTCCAGTTCCGCCCCTCGGGCGTGGAGGACGACGTTGGCCTTGGCGGAGTCGAAGTCCTTCTCCCACTTGCCGATGACGATGGCGGCGACGGCGTTGCCGAGGACGTTGATGAACACTCGGCCCTCGTTGAGGATCCGGTCGATGCCGACGATCAGGGCGAGCGCGGCGAGCGGCATGTGGCCCACCGCGGTGATGGTGCTGGCCAGGACGATGAAGGCGCCGCCGGCGATACCGGCGGTGCCCTTGCTCGTCAGCATCATGACGCCGACCATCACGAGCTGCTCCTGCCAGGACAGGTCGACGCCGAGGGCCTGGGCGAGGAACAGCGAGGCCATCGTCAGGTAGACCGCGGAACCGTCGAGGTTGAACGAGAACCCGGACGGGATGACGATGCCGACGACCGGGCGCCCGATGCCCATCATCTCCAGCTTGCGGACCAGTTGGGGCAGGACGGCTTCGCTGGAGCAGGTCGACAGCGCGACCAGCAGCTCCGCCTTGAGGAAGCGCATCAGCCCGAACAGGCTCAGCTTGCAGGCGCGCATGATCGTGCCGAGCACGATGAGCACGTAGGCGATGCAGGTGGCGGTGAACAGCAGGATGAGGTAGCCGAGCTGTTGGAGGCTGCCGGCGCCGTAGGTGGCCACGACGGTGGCCAGGGCGCCGAACGTGCCGATCGGGGCCAGCCGCATGACCCAGCCCACGATCCGGAACACCACGCCGGACAGCGCCGAGATGCCACGGGTCAGCGGCGCGCCCGAGGGGCCCGCCATGTTCAGCGCGACGCCGAAGATGATCGAGACGACCAGCGCGGAGAGGATCTCGTGGCCGGTGATCGCGCCGAACAGCGATTCGGGGATGAGGCCGGAGATGAACCCGGTGAACGTCGAGTGCTGTTCGGAAGCGTCGGAAGGAACGCTGCTGGCGTCGAGGGTCGCCGGGTCCACGTTCATGCCGTCACCCGGGCGGAAGATGTTGCCGACCGCGAGGCCGATCAGCATGGACGCCAGTGACAGGACCAGGAAGTAGCCGATCGACTTCACCCCGATCCGCCCGGCTTTGCGGAGGTTGTCCATCGAGGCGATGCCGACGGTGATCACGCAGAAGACGACCGGGACCACGATCATCTTGACCAGCGCGATGAACCAGTCGTTGAGCGGCTTGAGCTCGGCTCCCAGCGAGGGGAATGCCAGGCCGACGGCGACGCCGAGGACGGCGGCGACCACGACCTGGAACCAGAGTTCACCTAACAGCTTGCGGAAGCGGGATCGCTGCGGGCGATCCGGAGCTCTCGTGGCGGACATCGTTGTTGCTCCCTTGCACGACGTTGTGGTGGGGAACCGGCGCGGGGGTTCCCGGTGGGGATCGAGCTCGGCTGGCGGTTCCGGTCGCGGGGCCGCCCCGCGTTGGGCCGGGGCGGCCCCGTTGTCGGCTCAGCTGTGCAGTTCGCGGAGGACTTCGTAGAAGGCGGCCTTGCTCTCGAACCCGATGCCGGGGGCCTCGGTCAATCCGACGTAGCTGTTGTCGACCACGGCGCCGTCGGCGAAACCGCCGGTGGGCTGGAACTCACCCGGGTAGGACTCGTTGCCGCCGAGCTTGAGCGCTGCGGCGATGTGCAGGGAGAACTGGTGCCCTCCGTGCGGGATGCAGCGCCGCGAGGACCAGCCGTGCTGTTCGAGCATGTCCTGGACTCGCAGGTACTCGGTCAGCCCGTAGCTCAACGCGGGGTCGAACTGCAGGTAGTCGCGGTCCGGGCGCAGACCTCCGTAGCGGATCAGGTTGCGCGCGTCCTGCAGCGAGAACAGGTTCTCGCCCGTGGCGATCGGACCGCGGTAGTGCTCGCAGAGGGTGGCGTTGAGCTGGTAGTCCAGCGGGTCGCCGACCTCCTCGTACCAGAACAGGCCGTAGGGCTCGATGGCCTTGCCGTACTGGAGCGCGGTGGCCAGGTCGAACCGCCCGTTGACGTCGACGGCCAACCTGGAACCGTCGCCATCGAGGACCTCGAGCACGGCCTCGATGCGTTCGAGGTCCTCGGCGAGGTCCGCGCCGCCGATCTTCATCTTCACCACGCGGTAGCCCTGGTCGAGGAATCCCTTCATCTCGTCCTGCAGGTCGCGCAGGGTCTTGCCGGGCGCGTAGTAGCCGCCCGCCGCGTAGACGAAGACCTCGTCGTCGGGCCGGCCGTCGCCGTAGCGGTCCGACAGCCACCGGTAGAGCGGCTGCCCGGCGATCTTCGAGGCGAGGTCGAACAGCGCCATGTCCACCACGCCGACCGCGACCGAGCGCTCACCGTGCCCACCGGGCTTCTCGTTGTTCATCATGAAGTCCCACGCGCGGGTGGGGTCGAGCTGGCCGTCCGCAGCGAGCAGCGCCTCCGGGTCCGCCTGCAGCAGGCGGGGGATGACCCGGCGGCGCAAAATCTCCCCGGCGCTGTACCGGCCGTTGGAGTTGAACCCGTAACCCACGACCGGCTCGCCGTCGCGCACGACGTCCGACACGACCGCCACGATCGAGCAGTCCATGGCGCTGAAGTCGATCCAGGCGTTGCGGATCGACGAGCTGATCGGGACGACGCCCTCGTGCACAGCGGTGATCTTCACCAGGCCACTCCTCGTTGTAATTTATAAATAACAACGGGATGCTAGAGTCGGCTCGCGGTTCAGCACAAGACCTGGGCGCGGTGCGGGAGGCGGACGGGGGAGATGGGTGCCGTGAACGTGTTCTCGAGCAAGGGCGATGTCGCCTATGCCGAACTGCGCGAACGCATCCTGTCCGGCCGCTTGGCCCCGAGATCCCGTCTCGCCCAGCACGAACTGGCAGCTGAGATGGGCATGAGCCTCACTCCGCTACGCGAGGCGATCCGCCGCCTCAGCAGTGAAGGGCTCATTGATCTCGACACCCAGCGCGACGCCCGCGTGGCGAGCATGAGCGCCAGCGAGGCCCGGCAGCTCTTCGAAGTCCGGCTTTCCCTCGACCCCACGGCCGCCGGGCTCGCCGCGGAACGCCGGACGGATGACGACATCGCCGCGCTGCGCACCGCAGCCGCTCGGCTGCTCCCGGTAACCCGCGCCTGGGGGGAGGAGGCGCTCACCGCCCACCGTGCCTTCCACCGGGCGCTCTACCTCGCTTCGCGCAACGACGTCCTGATCAGGATGCTCGACGATCTCTGGGACAAGTCCGACCGCTACCGGCGGATCGGATTGGAGCTCCCTCCCGGTGAGGAGCCGCGCACCCGGGACCACCGCGAACACCACGAGCTGGTCGACCTCGTCGCGGCCGGTGACGCCAACGAGGCGCGCGCGCTCATGCACGAGCACATCGAACGCAGCCTCACCGGCTCTGCCATCGACGCCCTCGAAGAGCGTGAGCGCTGCACTGCTGGGGAAGCGAAATCTGAAGCCAGCTGAGCGCAAGCCCGGGAGCGCTTTTGTGCTCGCCGGACCTCGATTTTCCTGTGGCGACTCTTCCCTGCGGCGGTGTCCGGTTCGCCGCTTGTTCTGCTGGAACGGTGATCAGTCGGAGACCGATGATGAACAGTTCCAGGGGGACAGGGCATCCATGAGGAGTCCGATGAGCCGGTGGACCTGTTCTCTGGTGGCGTGCTGCGCCGCGGTGGCAATCCCACCCACGAGGAGCAGTGCGTCGCCGGACGCGATGTCGGTACGCAGACTGCCGTCTTGGGCGCCCGCGTCGAGGAGTGTGGTGACGGCGCCGCTCAGGAGTGCGTGGGCGTGGGCGAAGGGGTCGGCATCGGAGGCGATGGCCGCGTTGAGGGCCGTGCACATGTCGCTGTTGGCCATGGAGTAGTCGAGGAAGTGCTCCAGCCACATCCGGCTGGCTTCGGCGGCCGTGTAGCGGGCCACGAGGTCGGTCGCCGTGTCGCACACGAGGGAGAGCTGGCGGTGATGTGCGGCAACGAGGAGGGCTTCCCTGGTTGGGAAGTGCCGGTAGAGCGTACCGACGCCGACGCCGGCCTCCTTGGCGATGGCGGCCGGCGCGGTGTCCAGTCCCTTCTCCGCGAAGACGCGCGCGGCGACCTCCAGCAGGCGCTTCCGGTTCTTGAGCGCGTCACTCCTGGTCCGGCGGGGGGTGGCGGACATGCGGGGGTCTCCTTCGGTCGACTCCGCTTGCTTTCCGGAATGGGTTCCGCTTCCACTCGAAGTGGAACACGTTCCGCTACAGCCTTACGTCAGGCGGAGCCGGCACCCACCCGCCCCGTCGACACGGCACACGCCGCGGACGGGCGAGGCCGGAGGGCTTCGGATCCCCGTGAGAAGTTCCTCTGCTGGCAGGTCCGGGCCGAGCGGCACCCGCGAACCTCATTCGAAGGGAATCAACCATGGTGGAGACGGTCCTGGAACGTGGTCCGCGACGACGTTCAGACCGTTCTCGGGCGGCCCGGAGTCACGGTCCGGGAGTGGGCTCGCCAGACGTTCGTCGAGGCGACGTGAGCCGACCAGGGCCGTCTAGGCGGTGCTGTCGAAGGCCGGCGGTCGGCCGACGTGAGATCCTTTGCTCTGGCGATGGGTGATCTGTTCGGCTCGTTCCGGGGCTGGTGAACGCGCTTCCGCGACGGCGTGCTCTCCTCTGTGCTCGCTACCAGCGGCGGTGCACTTCTTCGGCCCAGCCGAAGTGGTCCCGGACCTGGTAGGTGCGTCCGGCTTGCGAGGTGACGGTGCCGGAGAACCGGCCGAACACCTGGTCCTCCCGGCTGAGGACGACCACCTTGTCGAACTTCGATGCGCGGTGGAACACCGGGTGGAACCGCACGTCGACGCCGCTGCCGCGGATCCGCCACGGCGCCATCCAATCGGCGGGGTCGTAGAGCCACTCGAGCTCGGTGCTGATCTTCTCGATGCGGCCGTCGATGCGCAGCGAGTTCTCCGTGGACGGCGTGCCCTCCGTCCACTTCGCACCGAACTGGAGGCCGATCTCGTGACCGTCGGTGGAGCCGCTGGCCGATGCCCAGTTCCACACGGTCGAATAGGGCCAGCGGCCCCGGCCGTGATCCATCGTCGCGTAGGAGTCCTCGCCGCCGACGACGTGCTCGCGGCCGTCGAGGACGATTCGGCCCGTCACCGGCAGGCAGTTGTCCTTCCGGGTGTACTGGAAGAGCCTGCTGCTCCAGGGAACGAGGACGCCCATCGACTCGTGGTCCTCGCCGATCTCCACGAACAGCTCCGCCGTCACGCGGTCGGCGTTCGCGGTCAACCAAACCCCGCCGTCGCACGGGTGGATCCCCACATCGAAGCGCTTTCCGCTACCCACGATCGGCCGGGTGCCCCACGGGGCGGACATGGCGTGGTTGCGCTGCAACCACATGACCTCGGCGTCGGCCACCGATTCACGTGTGGCCAGATCCAGGCAGAACAGGGAGAACCCGGATTTGTAGTCGGTGTCGGAGATCGAGAACGCCAGCACCACCTCGGGAGTGGTCACGCACCAGTAGTCGAAGCGCTTGTTGCGGCCCCATCCCGTCAGGTTGTCCCGGTGTCGGGGGAACCGGCTCCAGCCGACCGCTCGAGGATTCAGCCTGCCGTTGGGAAGGCACAGGTCCACGGCGTGGTCGATTTCTCGTTCCATTGACGGCTCCAGATGAATGGGTTGTTCAGTCGTGCGGGTTCTCGGGCGTAGCCTCGCACCGGTGCGTCGGGCCCCTCACCTGCCACCAGATCGACTCGGCGCGCGGGACCACGCGCACCGCCGCTGATGGTTCACGCCGGGCGCTTGCCCAGGTCCTCGAGGATCTTCGGGTATTCCGCGTCGAGCTTGTGGAAGGACAGCAGCACGATCATCATGAGACTGACGACCACCGGAACCCAGATGAACAGCGCGGAGATCGCCGAGATCGCCCCGGGCGACTGCACGGCCTGGGTGCCGACGTAACCGCTCAGCGCGAGACTCCAACCGATCAGCGCGCTGCCCAGTCCGGTTCCGATCTTGATGCCCATGCTGGCGCCGCTGTAGATCAGGCCTTCGATTCGGATTCCGGTTCGCCACTGGCCGTACTCCATCGTGTCGGCCAGCATCGCGAAGATGATCCCCATGACGGCCGCCTTGCCGAACCCGCGCACCACCTGACCGATGGTGGCCAGCGCAACGTTGTCCGGGTCGATGAGGATGATCAACGATCCGACGACCGCGACGGCGCAACCGACGATCGCGGTGTTGCGCTTGCCGAAGCGCTTGGCCACTGGGACGACGAACAGGATCCCGATCAGCGTCGAGAGGGTCAGCGCGGTCGCCAGCGCACCGACCAGCGCCGGGTCTCCGATGACGTACTTCGCGAAGTACACGGCCATGCCGGCGGTGATGCCGTTGAACACGTACATCAGCAGCAGCACCGCGGTGACGATCGCCCAGTACTTGTTGCGCAGCAAGGAGCCGAGCCCGTCCTTGACCGACGGGCGGGTGCCGTCATCTTGCTCGTTCGACGACGGATCGGTGCGTTCCACCGTGGACCGGAAGGTGATGAAGTAGATCGCGGCGGCGATGATGCCGTACACGACGAACACGGAAATCCAGCCGGACTGGCCGCCGCCGAGTGCGTCGACGAACGGGATGGTGACGTTGCTGATCGCGATGATCGCCACGTAGGCGCCGACCATCTTCGCCACGTTCAGGATGGACCGCTGGTGCTGGTCGTAGGTCATCAACGCGCCGAGAGTGCCGTGCGGGATCTCCACCGCCGTGTAGATCAGCAAGGCGATATTGTAGGTGATGACGACGTAGATGATCTCCGTGACGCCGCTGCTGCCGACCGGCACGGTGAACAGCAGGACCGCGGCGATCGCGAAGGGGATCGCAAGCCACAGCAACCAGGGCCGCGCTTTTCCGTGCCGGGAACGCGTCTTGTCGAGCATGACGCCCATCGCCACGTCGCTGACCCCGTCGAGGATCCGCGAGAAGAACAGGATGGTGCCGATGACCCCGGCGGCGATACCGGCGACGTCGGTGTAGAAGAAGACCAAGAACGTCGAGATGCCGGTCCAGATGACGTTGTTGGCGGCACCGCCCATCCCGTAACCGATTTTCTCCCAGCGACCGGGTTGCCCGGAGGCGTCGTCGGCTGTGCTTCTCGCTGTGTCGAAGGTGCTCGAACCCGGCGTTGACATCGTCGTCCTCGCTTCAGTTTCTTCAATCCGAAAGTCCGCCCGGTGACCTGAGCCGAGCACAGGCGGCCGCTCACGGATGGCCGCAGACCTCAACGCCCACTCCAACGAAGTGGGCGATCACACGAGCGCCTGCATCAGGTGAGCCACGTACGCCGCGCAAAAAGGACAGACCGCACTGTGGAGTGGTCTTCCGAGGGGGAGCGGGAGACGGGTCCGTGCTTCGCGTGCTCGACACCATCGTTCTCCCCATCGATCTGCCGCATGAGCCGTCCGAGCGGCACGGCGGCGGTCTTGACGGGAAGTTCGCACACGTCAGCACAGTGGTGCAAGATCGTGCACGGACGTGCACGGTCACGGAGGCGGTGTGGGAATCCTCCCACTCCTCCGGCTGGTGCAAGGCGTGATCACGGATGGTGTTGACGAAGCTGGCCAGCCGTGTCCTCATCGATGATGAGATCGGTGATCGTCCCCGCCCGCAGTGCGGCGCGGAGCGCCGGGACCTTCGATTCGCCAGCGACCACGCAGACGCGGCGCCGCACCAGTTTGAGCTCGTGCGGCCGGGGACCCGTGGTTCGCTCGTTGAGCGGGATGTCCGCATACGAGCCGTCCGCGCGCAGCATCACCGTGCAGACGTCACCGACGACCTTCTCCCGACGCAGCGTCTCCATGTCCTCGTCGTCCAGGTAGCCCGCTGCGTAGACGTGCGACGCCAGGCCACCGGCTAGGGAACCGACTCCGAACAGCGCCATGTCAGCCCGGCGTTGCAAGGCGAGCACCCGGCGTATCGAACGCTCTCGCCACATGGCTTCCTTGGTCGTCGTGTAGTCGAAGAACGCGGGGACGGGAAAGTGGTGCATGCTGGCGTCGAACGCGGTGGCGGCAGCGGCGATGATCGCCCCTGCGTGGTTGACGCCCGAGGTGTTGGCATTGGCGGCACCGTTGAGCTGGACGACCGCGCTTTCCGGGCACGGGTGCGGGGTGAGGTGCTGGGTTACCGCCGCGATCGTCGTGCCCCACGCGATTCCGAGTACGGTGCCGGGCTCCATCCAGCTGGCGACCAGGCGTGCGGCGACCCGCGCGACGAGGTCGAGGCGGCGCACCTCGGTGTCGCTTTCGCGCACGGACACGAGATGGATGCGCACGCCGAACTCGTGGCCCAGGTCGTTCGACAGCGACTCCGGGGTCGTGCCGGGGTCCTGGAGGCTGATCTTCACCACGCCGGTTTCCCGAGCCTCGGCGAGCAGGCGGGAGACGGTGGACCGGGAGACCCCGAGGCGGCGTGCGATGGCCTCCATCGTCTCGCCCTGAAAGTAGTACAGGAGCGCCGCCTCGTAGGCGGTGTGCTCGTTCTTTCTCATACCGCACCTTCACCAGGCGTGGCACGAGTAGGCGCCGGGTGGCGAGTGGGGCGTCCGATTGCTTTCACGTCCCCATCATCTCCTCCACCTACACGCTGCTGAGCACGTCGAGCCCGCGGGGGCGTGCCGCCCTCCGATCGTTCGAGCATCACCTCGGTGTGTCTGAGTGGTAGCTCGGTTTCGGTGGCACGGCGGTCGGAGCGGGCCCGAGCTCGAGTTGGGTTCAGGACGGCCGCGGAGATCACGTGGTGCAGGGCCGGTGTGGGGTTCAGATTCCGGCGAGGTCTTCTCGGTCCTGCGCCCCGGCCGCCCGCAGTTCGGGGTGCTCGTCCCGGATCGCGGCCGCGTGCTTGATGTGGTCGGCGGTGAGCCGGGCCGCGGCCTCGGCGTCGCGGCTGCGCACCGCGTCGAGGATGCCGTCGTGGTCGCGTTGCAGTGCTTCGGCGTTCTCCGCGGTCCAGATGGTGGCCGGTGGGGTGAAGCGCACCCAGAGCGCTTCGGCGTACTGCTGCACCAGCGGCGAGGACTGCTCGTAGAGCGCGAAGTGGAAGCGCTTGTTGAGCAGGGAGAGTTCGGCGGCCGGGGCGTGGTCGTCGATCGCGCGGCGGATCTCGCCGTGCCGCCGCTCGACCTCGCGCAGGCCTTCGGGGGACATCCGCTCCACCGCCATGCCGGCGGCGACGGATTCCACGGCGGCGCGCAGCCGGTAGAGGTCGGCTGCCGTCTCCGGGGTCATCTCCCGCACGGTGGCGCCCTTGTGGGCGGAGTAGACGACCATCCCGTCGGCTTCGAGGAGGCGCAACGCCTCGCGGACGGGGGTGGCGCTCACGCCGTAGCGCTTGGCCAGGACCGTCTGCTTGATCAGTTCTCCCGGGCGGAGAGTGCCGGCGGCGACGTCCTCGCGGATCCGCTCGGCGACCCAGGCCGTGCGGCTTTGCGGGGGTGGGCCCGCGTTGCCGTTGGTCATGGTGCCGCCTTCCTGTCCGGGACTGCCGAGCGCGGTCTGGCGTCAACATTCTATGGGTTGTGGACTACGACGAGAAACCAGCCTCCCTATGGACAGCACTCTATAGAGTATGTAGCTTCGTCCCGCGGTCGCCGACGACGATGTCGCGACCCACGTCGAGCGGGGAGAAGTGCATGGACGCACACGCGGGGCTGACCTGGCACGTCGCGCAGTGGATCGTCGAGCAGCAGGCACGTCCGTTGCCCGCTGAGCTCGACCGCCACCTGCGGCGGATGACGCTCGACGCGGTGGCCGGGATGGTGGCCAGCTCGGTGGGCCCGGTGACCGGTGCGGTCGCCCGGCACGCGCGGTCGCTCTACCCGGGGGACGCCGTCACCGCGATCGGGCGGGGGCCGGCGTCGGTCCTCGGGGCGTGCCTGGTGAACGGCACCAGCGGGCACGGCATCGAGTCCGACGAGGGCTACACCCCGGGCAGCATGCATCCGACCTCGGTGGTGCTCCCGGTCGTGTTCGCGCTGGGCGAGAGCCTGGGCGCCGACGCCGGCCGGGTGCGGGTCGCCGCCGCGATCGGCATGGAGCTGGCCTGCCGGATCGCCGCCGCCGGCCACCCGGCGACCCGCGACCGGCACTTCCACAACACCCCGCTGGGCGGGGTGTTCGGGGCCGCGGCGGCGGCCGCCGTGCTGCGCGGGCTGTCGGTCACCGAGACCGCCAACGCCCTCGGGATCGCCGGCTCGCACGCAGGTGGGCTGTTCGAGTTCCTCGGCGGTTCGGCCGAGATCAAGCGGTTCCACCCGGGCAAAGCCGCCCGGGACGGCATCGCCGCGGCCGACCTCGCCGCGTCGGGTCTCACCGGGCCGACCACCGTCCTGGAGGGCGTGGACGGCTACTTCGCGGCCTACGCCGGCGCGGAGTGGTTCCCGGAGCGGGTTCGGGGTGGCCTGGGCGAGGAGTGGGTGCTGCGAAAGACCTACGTCAAGCCCTACCCGTGCTGCCGGCACCTGCACGGCGCCATCGACGGCGCGCTGGAACTGCGCCGCGAGCACGGCATCGACCCGGCATCGATCACCGCGGTGCGGGTGGGGACCTTCCCGATCGCGGCGCGGCACTCCGAGACCGACGTGGACACGATCCTGCAGGCGCAGCTGAGCCTGCCCTACGCCGTCGCCGTCGCCCTGACCCGCGGCGCGGTGACGCTGACCGACTTCGGGGCCGACGCGCGCGGCGACACCGCGGTGCGGGCCTTGGCGGACAAGGTCTCGGTGACCGTCGACCCGGACGCCGACGCCGCCTACCCGGGTGGCGGTCGGCCGGCCCGCACGACGCTGGAGCTGACCGGTGGGCGCACCTGCACCACCTGGGTGCAGCACCCCTACGGCGAGCCGGCGAACCCGCTGTCGGACGAGGCGCTGGAACGGAAGGTCCGGGGCCTCTGCGAACCCGTCGTGGGCATCACCGCCACGACCGAGCTGATCGATGCGGTCCGGGCTTTCGACGACCTCGGCTTCCTCGCCGCGGTCGACCGCGCGATCCGCGCGGCCGCCGGCTGACCGCATCCACCTGATCGACGGACGAGGAGCCATCCAATGAAGGTTGGTGTCGAGGCGCTCGAACTCACCTACGGGGAGCACCGCGCCGTCAAGGACCTGGACCTGACGATCCCCGATGGCCAGTCGGTCGTCCTGCTGGGGCAGTCCGGCTGCGGGAAGACGAGCACGATGCGGTGCATCGCCGGTCTGGAGTCCCCGTCCGGCGGCCGGATCACCATCGGTGACCGCACCGTCTTCGACGCGGGGAAGGCGACGTCGATCCCGTCGCACAAGCGCAACGTCGGCATGGTCTTCCAGTCCTATGCCGTCTGGCCGCACATGACGGTTGCCGACAACGTCGCGTTCCCGCTGCGGATGAAGGGGATCGGCAAGTCCGAGGCCCGAAAGCGCGCGATCGGCGTGCTGGAGGTCGTCGGCCTCGGCCACCTGGGTGGACGTGGTGCCAGCATGCTCTCCGGTGGGCAGATGCAGCGGGTCGCGCTGGCCCGTTCGATGGCGATGGAGCCCGCGGTCCTGCTGCTGGACGAGCCGCTGTCCAACTTGGACGCCCGGTTGCGCGACGACCTGCGGTACGAGCTGCGCCGGATCCAGGTCGAGCAAGGCCTGACGAGCCTCTACGTCACCCACGACCAGCAGGAGGCGCTTTCGCTGGCCGACCGGATCGCCATCATGCAGGGCGGCCGGATCACCCAGCTCGGCACGCCGGAGGAGATCTACGCCGCTCCGGCCAGCGCCTCCATCGCGAGCTTCCTCGGCGTCACCAACGTCTTCGAGGTCGAGGACACCGCCGGCGACCGGGTCCGCTTGGCGGGGTCCGGGCAGTTCCTCGCCGTCGCCGACGGCACCGCGGGCGGCAGCGGTACCCGGTTCGCCTGCATCCGCCCCGAGCACGTCCGGGTCGAGCCGGCGGCCGAGGCGGCCACCGACTCCGCCGCCAACCACCTGCGCGGCACCGTGGAGGTCGCCGTCTTCCAGGGCGCCTCGATCCGCTGCACCGTGCGGATCGGCACCGGCCTCGAGCTGGCGGCGATCTGCCCGCCGCCGGTCACCGGCACGCTCGCCACCGGCACCGAGGTCACCGTCCGCGTCGACGCCCGTGCTGTCCGGGTGCTGCCCGAGCACGTCGTCGAGCAGCAGGAGGTCCTCGCCGCATGACCACCACGCCCACCCGGTCGGCGCCCTCGCCGAAGCCGCCGGACACCGACAGCGGCCCGCGGAAGCGCGCGTCGGTACCGCTGCGGACCCGGATCGCCGGGCTTCCCCTGCTGGCCTTCATCTCCTTCCTCGTCCTGGTCCCCGCCGGGTTGATCGTCGTCGCGGCCTTCGGCACCGACGTGCCCAGGCCGGGCGGCGAGGGGCTGTCGTTCACCTTGGAGAACCTGCGGGTGCTGATCGCCGACGGCGTCGGCGGGGCAGCGCTGAACTCCCTCGTGATCGCCGCCGGGGCGACCGCGCTCGCGCTGCTGATCGGGGGTTCGCTGGCGTTCGTCGCCGCGCGGACCGACGTCCGCGCTCGCGGATTCCTCTACCTCATCGGCCTGATGCCGCTGTTCCTGCCGTCCTACGTCGGCGCGTTGGCGTGGTCGATCCTGGCCAGCCCCGGCGCAGGCCTGATCAACGTCGCGTTCCGGGACCTCGGGATCACCGGCCCGGTGGTGGACGTCTACACGCTCGCCGGGGTGATCGTCGTGATGGCGATGTACTACGCGCCGTACGCGTTCCTGATGATCCACGGCTCGATGTCGCTGATGAACCCCGACCTCGAGGACTCGGCAGGCGTGCACGGCAGCCCGACCTGGCGGACGATCCGCTCGATCACCCTGCCGCTGTCGCTGCCGGCCGTGCTGGGCTCCGCCCTGCTGATCTTCGTGCTGGTGTTCGAGAACTTCCCGGTCTCCCAGGTGCTGGCCACCCCCGGCGGCATCGACACGCTGCCGACCTTCATCTACAAGCTGATGAACTCCACGCCCTCGCGCGGCAACGAGGCCGCGGTGATCGCCATCGTGCTCGTCACCGTCGTCGTCGCGATCACCTGGATGCAGCGCCGCTACCTCGCCAACCGGTCGTTCACCACGGTCTCCGGCAAGGGCGTCAAGCCGCGCATCATCCCGCTGGGCCGGTGGCGGACCCCGGTGCTGCTCGCCGCGCTGGGTTACTTCTTCCTGTCGATCGTGCTGCCCATGCTGGCGCTGCTGCTGTCGGCGGTCCGCAGCTCGCCCTACATGAGCTCGTTCAGCTCGCTGGCCGAGCCGGGATCGATCGACTTCAGCTCGTTCACCGCGGCCGTCACCTCCGACGGTTTCCTCCGCGCCGCCAGCAACAGCGTCGTCGTCTCGCTGACGGCCGCGGCCTGCGGCACCGCGCTCGCCTTCGCCGTCGGCTACGTCGTGTACCGCACGAAGTCCTGGGGTCGCGGCGCTCTCGAGGGCGTGTCGATGGTCCCGCTGGCCATCCCGCACGTCGTCCTCGCCATCGGGCTGCTCTGGACCTGGTTGATCATGCCGCTGCCGGTCTACGGCACGCTGTGGGTGCTGATCATCGGCTTCGTCGCCGTGCAGATGCCGCAGGGCTTCCGCGGGATCGCCGCCTCCATCCGGTCCACCGACCGCGACCTGGAGGACAGCGCGGTCATGCTCGGGGCCCGCCGCAGCCGCGCGGTCGCGGTGATCACCCTGCCGCTGCTGCGGGTCGCGGTCCTGTCGACGTTCCTGCTCCTGCTGATGCTCAGCATGCGCGAACTGACCGTCCCGCTGTTCCTCTACACCAGCGACACTGAGATCCTCTCGATCGCCATCTACGACCAGTTCGAGAACGGTGGCGCACTCCGGGAGGCCTCGGCCACCGCGCTCGTCTACTGCGCGATCATGTTCCTGCTCAGCTACCTGCCCCGCCGACTCGGCGCGGGCTCCGGAGGTCACGGTGCCTGAGACGACTCCACTCCGATCCCGCCGACTCCGCACCACGTTGCCCGCCCTGGTCGCCGCGGTCGCCCTGCTGGTCACGGCGTGCGGCGGGTCGGTCCACAACAGCCCCGCCGCCCGGGCGGCCAAGCTGCTCGAGCCCGCCCGGGTCGACACCACGAACGGTCTGGTCATCGACGGCGAGAGGATCGCAGACAAGGCCTTGTTCGACGCGGCCAGGCAGCACGAGGTGGTCGTGTACTCCGCGGCGGGCAAGGAGGCCGAGGACCTCACCGTGGCCCGGTTCACCGAGGAGACCGGCATCCCGGTCGAACTGACCCGGCTGCCGAACAGCAAGCTCGCCGAGCGGGCGCTGTCCGAGCACGGTGCCGGCCAGCTGAGGGCCGACGTCATCCGGCTGACCGACCCGCGCACCGCTCGCCGATTCGGTGAGGCCGGGGTCTACGTCCCGTACGAGACGCCGTTCCACGACCGGCTGCGCCAAGCCGGCGCCACCACCGACGCGAAGTGGTTCCCCGCCTACTACTTCGTCAACGCCATGGCCTACAACTCGGCGATCCACACCGAGAACCCACCGGACGGCTGGGAAGACCTGCTCGACCCGAGGTATCGGGGCGAGCTCGGCATCGTCGCCATCACCACCGGCGGCACGCTCCAAGCGCTGACCCGGTTCCAGCTCGACACGTTCGGCCCGCGGTACCTGGCGGGCTTGGCCGCCAACGAGCCGCGGATCTTCAACTCGACCTCCACCGAGGTCGACGCGCTGGCCCGCGGTGAGGTCTCGGTCGCCACCGTCAGCTTCAACAACACCTTCGGCGCCCAGAGCGACGGCGCTCCCATCAAGCTCGTCGTGCCGGAGGAAGGCGTCTCGGCCTCCGAGGGCCCGCTCGGCCTGACGCCCAAGGGCGTGCGGAACCCGGCCGCGAAGGTGTTCGCCAACTGGTCGCTGTCCAAGGCCGGCCAGAAGTTCGTCGGCTCGCAGGGTTTCGTCCCGGTGCGCACCGACATCCGCCCGGTCCGGGCGGGCGAGTACGAACTGCCTGCCGTGGACTCACCGCGCTTCCACCTGCTCACCGAGGAAGGCTTCACCCGCTACGCGGACGCCGACGAGGCCCTCTGGAAGCAGAAGTTCGACTTCATCGGCTGATCAGCCCGTCCCGCTCATGAAAGGCACCACGATGACCTCCACGCTCGACCGCTCGGCCGATGAGCTGGCGCACGCCGACCTGCTCGAGTCGGTGAACGCCTTCGCCCGCAAGCACCTCGCCCCGGGCGCCCTGCAGCGGGCGCACGACCCGTCCTACTCCTGGGACATCGCGGCGAAGCTCGGGGAGCAAGGCCTGCTCGGTCTGACCATCGCCGAGGAGGACGGCGGCCAGGGCGCCGGGCTGGCCGCCGCCGTCGCCGTCATCCAGGGCGTCGCGCAGCACTGCCCGAAGAGCGCGGACATCCTGCAGGCAGGCAATTTCGGCGCGATCCGCACCTTCGCCCAGTTCGCCACCCCGGAGCAGAAGGCGGCGTACCTTCCGGACCTGCTCGCCGGCCAAGCGCTGATCTCGCTGGGGATGAGCGAGCCGGAGGCCGGCTCGGCCGCCACCGAGCTGACCACCTCGGTCGTCGAGGACGGTGACGAGCTCGTGCTGAACGGGACGAAGATCTGGGGCACGCACAGTCCCGACGCCACGCTGTTCCTGGTCTACGCCCGGTTCGGCCCCGGCACCGGCGGCATCGGGTCGGTGCTGGTGGAGCGCGGCGACCCCGGATTCACCTTGGGCGAGCCGTCGTCGTACATGAGCGGTGAGCAGTGGGCGCAGCTCTACTTCGACGACTGCCGGATCCCGCGCTCGCGCATCCTGCTCGGCCCCGGTGGGTTCAAGAAGCAGATGAGCGGGTTCAACGTCGAGCGGATCGGCAACGCGTCCCGCTCGCTCGCGCTCGGCCGACTGGCGTTCGACCTGGCCCGCGAGCACGTCTCGCAGCGCACCCAGTTCGGCCGCACGCTCAACGAGTTCCAGGGCGTGCAGTGGACCTTCGCCGAGGCCGCGGTGGCACTCGACGCCGCGGCGGCGCTGCTGGACCGCGCCGTCGCCAACGCCGAGGACGGACTGCCTTCCGCCTACGAGACGACCGTCGCCAAGTACGCCGCGAACCGGGCCGGTTTCCAGGCCGCGGACGCGTCGATGCAGATGATGGGCGCGCTCGGCTACTCGAGCGAGTCGCTGGTGGAGTACTGCCAGCGGCGCACCCGCGGCTGGATGATCGCCGGGGGGTCGCTGGAGATGATGAAGAACCGCATAGCCGAGGAGATCTTCGGCCGTCGCTTCTCCCAGCGGGCCGAGAAGTGACCGCCGGGCCGGTCCGCGTCGAGCACGACGGTGATGTCGCCGTCATCGTGCTCGACAACCCGCCGGTGAACGCCAGCACGGCCGAGGTCCGGGCCGGCCTGCTGGCCGCGTTGACGGCTACGGCGGACGACGCCGGCGTCGTGCTGATCGGTGCTGGCAAGCACCTCATGTCCGGTTCGGACCTGCTGGAATTCACCACCGAGGAGATTCCCGGGCCGCAGTTGCCCGAGGTCCTCGCGGCGATCGAGGACCACCCCCGCCCGGTGGTCGCGGCGCTGTCCGGGGCAACCCTGGGCGGCGGCTTCGAGCTGGCTCTGGCGTGTGACCGCCGGATCGCCCTCGAAGGCGGTCAGGTCGGTTTCCCGGAGGCGGGGCTGGGGATGATCCCCGGAGCAGGCGGGATCGTCCGGACCGCGCGGCTGGTCGCCCCGGACCGGCTGCTCGACTTGGTCGTCTCGGCCAAGCCGGTGCCGGTGACCGCCGCGCTCGCCGACGGCCTGGTCGACGAGGTCGTGCCGGACCGGTTGCGCGCACGCGCCGTTGCCGCCGTCCGCACCGCGAGCAAGCGGGTCCTGACCGGGCTGCCGGTCGGCGCCGGTGAGCCGGGACGGGTGGAGGAGGCCGCTCGGCGGTTGCTCGCCCGGCGAGGAGCGGATCCGGTCGTCATCGCCGCGGTGGGCGCGGTGCTCGCCGCCGGTGCACTGCCGGCGTCGGCCGCGCTGCGGCACGAGCGCGCCGAGTTCACCCGGCTGCGGCGCAGCCCGGAGGCCGCCGCCAACCGGCACCTGTTCTTCGCGCGCACCGCGGTGGCCCGCGCGGGGCGACCGGATGCCGACCGTTCGATCCGGACCGTCGGGGTGGTCGGCGCAGGAACGATGGGGGCCGGGATCGCGCGGGCGTTCGCCGCGGCCGGAGTCGAGGTCGCCCTGGTCGACCGGGACCCGGCGGTGCTGGAGCGGGCTCGCCAGCAGATCGCCCGCGCCGGCGCCGATGCCGAGGCCCGGCTGCGCACCGGCACCGGGCTCGACGCGCTGGCGGAGGCGGACCTCGTCATCGAGGCGGTCGTGGAGGACCACGACGTCAAGGCCGCGGTGCTGGCCGAGGTGGCCGCCGTCGTCCGACCCGGGATCCCGCTGGCCACCAACACGTCCTACCTGGACGTCGACGCCCTCGCCGCCGCCGTGCCCGACCGCGGCCGGGTCCTCGGCATGCACTTCCTCGCCCCGGCCCACCGCACACCCGTTCTCGAGGTGGTGCGCGCCGCGGCGACCTCGGCCGATGCGCTGGACCACGTGCTGTCCGCGGCGCGGCTGCTCGGGAAGCTGCCGGTGATCGCCGGGGTCTGCGACGGCTTCGTCGGCAACCGGATCTTCTCCGCCTACCGGTACCAGTCCGAGCTGCTGGTCGAGGAGGGCGCGCGCCCGCGCGAGGTCGACGACGCGTTGCTCGGCGTCGGCGTCGCGATGGGGCCGTTCGCCGTCGCGGACATGTCCGGCCTCGACGTGGCGTGGCGGGCCCGGCGCCGCCGGGACGCCACCCGCGACCCGCGCGAGCGCTACCCGGACGTCGCCGACCGCCTGGTCGACGAGGGTCGGCTCGGGCAGAAGACCCGCGGCGGTTGGTACGCCTACGCCGACGGCGACCGCACCCCGCAGAACGACCCCGAGGTGGAGCGGATCATCGCCGAGTCGCGGGCCGGGAAGGGCATCACCCCCCGCCGGATCGGCGCGGCCGAGATCGTGGAGCGGGTGTTGACAGCGACCGCGAACGAGGCGGCTCTCGTGCTGGCGGAAGGAATCGCGGCCCGCCCCGGCGACATCGATGTGCTGCTCGTTCGCGGTTACGGCTTCCCGGACGGGCTCGGTGGGCCGTGCCACTGGGCCGCGACTCGGCCCCGGGCCGAGCTGGTCGCAGCGCAGCGGCGGCTCGCCGACGCCGTCGGGTGGGGTTTCCGAGCCGGTGATCCGGCACTGCTCAGCTGACCGGCGTCCGGCAGTCCCTCGCCGCGACCACCGGGACTCCGGGTCGTCGACGCCGGGGGAGTCCGTCCGCCATGCGGTCGACAGCCGCCAACGCAAATTTCTCTATAGAATATTGAGTCTGCGAGCCGTTTGTTCGGGTCGCTCACGCCGAGGAGTACCGATGAATCACTACCCCGCACAGGTGCAGGCCACCGCCTCCGCTGCTACCGGCTTTGCGGGCCCGCTGCTCTGGCCTGCGACGGTCGCGATCGTGGGCGCATCCGACGACCCCGCGAAGACCACCGGGCGCCCGCAGCGATTCCTGGCCGCCGCGGGCTACGCGGGCACCGCCTGGTTCGTGAACCCGCGGCGGGAGGTGGTGCAGGGGGAGAAGGCCTACCCGAGCCTGTCCGAACTGCCCGGCGTTCCCGACCACGTCTACGTGGTGACCGGCGTGGACGCCGCGATCGACACCGTTGCCAAGGCGGCCGGGCTGGGCGTGCCGGTGGTGACCGTGTTGTCGTCGGGTTTCGGCGAGGAGGGTGCCCAGGGCAAGGCGCGCGAGGACCGGTTGCGCGCCGCCGCGGCTGAGGGCCCGACCCGCGTCGTCGGCCCGTCCAGCCTCGGCGTGGTCAACCCGCGCAACGGCGCGCTGCTCACCGGCAACGCCGCCTTCGGCGAGCCGGACACCCCGGTCGGCGGCCTCTTCGTCGCCTCGCAGTCCGGCAGCGTGATCGGCGCACTGGTGAGCCGGGCCCGCGGCCGCGGCATCGGCTTCGCGGGCCTGGTCTCCACCGGTGGTGAGGCCGACCTCTCGCTCGGCGAGATCTGCGCGTCCACCCTGGACGACCCGGGCATCACCTCCTACGCGCTGTTCCTCGAGTCGCTGCGGCACGCCGACCACCTGGCCGAGTTCGCCGCCGCCGCATCCCGCGCGGGCAAGCCGGTCGCCGTCTACAAGCTGGGTCGTTCGCAGGAGGCCGCCGCACTCACCGTCTCCCACACCGGCGCGCTGGCCGGCGAGGACAGCGAGGCCGAGGCGTTCTTCCGGGCCTGCGGTTTCGTCCGGGTGAACACCTTCGAGGGCCTGTGCGAGGCGCCGGCCCTGCTGGAGCAGGTCCCGGCCGACGGTCCGGTGCACCCGCGGGTCGGCGTGGTCACCACCACCGGCGGCGGCGCCGCGATCATGGTCGACCAGCTCGCCTTGCGCGGGTTGTCGGTCCGTGGCCCGAGCCGCGAGCTGGTGGACCGGATGGCGGCCGCCGGTGCTCCGGTGCCGCACGACCTGATCGCCGACCTCGGCCTGGCCGGCGCCAAGCACGACGTGGTCTCCGCGGCATTGCGCGAATTGCAGGACAGCGGCGAGTTCGACCTCGTCGTGTTCGTCATCGGCTCCTCGGCGCGGCTGAACCCGGAACTCGCGGTGCAGGCCTTGGCACAGCGCAGCGGGCACGCCGTGCCGGTCGTCGGGTTCGCGCTGCCGGAGGCCCCGGATGCCGCCGACCTGCTCGCCTCCTCCGGAGTCCCGGCGTTCCGCACCCCGGAGTCGTGCGCCGACGCCGTCGCCGCCGCCTTCTCCCGCCGGTCGGCCACGATCGACCCCGAGCGGATCTCCGGGCCGCCCGTCGGCACGCCGGAGCTGCTCCACGAGCAGGACTCCGCCGAGCTGCTGGCCTCGGTCGGCGTTCCGACGCTGCCCGCGGTCGCGCTCGAGACGACCTCGCTGGAGGAGGACATCGAGCTGCCGTTCGAGTTCCCGGTCGCGGTCAAGGCCTTGTCCGACCAGCTCGCGCACAAGACCGACGTCGGCGGCGTCGTCCTCGGCGTGACCGACGTCGCCGGCGTGCGCAAGGCGGTCCGCACCATCGTCGCCGATGTCGGGGAGCAGGTCGGCGCCACCATCGACCGGGTGCTGGTGCAGCCGATGGCGGAGAGCGGCGTCGGCGAGGTGCTGGTCGGGTACCGCCGCAGCGCGGACGTCGGCCCGGTCGTGGTGCTGTCCACCGGTGGGGTGACCGCCGAGGTCTACGACGACAGCGCCGTCCGGCTCGCCCCGGTCGACCGCGCGACCGCGGAGGAGATGATCGGCGAGGTCACCGGCCTGAAGATCCTCACCGGCCATCGCGGCACTCCGGCCGGCGATCTGGACGCCCTCGCCGACGCCGTCGTCGCGATGTCCCGACTGGCCGTCGAGCAGCCCTCGGTGATCGAGGCCGAGGTCAACCCGGTGCGCGTGCACACCTCCGGCGCAATGGCCCTGGACGCGCTGGTCCGGCGGGTGCGCACGTGATGCGAGGCTCCCGGCCCGTGCGCGTGGGCGCCGCGTGGACCGGAGAGGCGCGTGTTGTTGCCGGGTACGCGCTCCGGGTGGCCGAGGCGGTGTCGGCCGCCTGTGGGGTGCACGGTGGCTGCGAGCAGGTGCCGCTCGCGCCACGGAACGTGACGGTGCCGGAGGAATCGCCCGCTAGCCTTTCCCCATGCCGTTCGACGTTGGCCTCCCGTGCTCCGGGGAGAGCGTGTGACCACCAACCTGCGGGCGCTGATCGAATTGATCATCGCCGACTCCCCGGTCACCGAGGCCGAGCTCCGGAGGGCGGCTCGGGGGCTTGACGCGGAGACCACCGGTGTCCTGGTCGACGCCCGAGCTCGCTTGGATCGCCTCAGGGCGAGGGACCGGGAGCTGTCGGTGTTGATGTCGAGCCTGCGGGAGCTCGCCGAGGTGCGCGACCTGCAGCCGCTGCTGCAGAAGCTGGTGGACCGCGCCCACGAGTTGATGGGCACCGACCTCACCTACCTCTCGGAGTACGACGAGGGGACCGACGAGCTCTTCGTCCGGGCCAACCGCGGTGCGGTGTCGACGAACATGCGGGAGCTGCGGGTGCCGGCCGGGGTGGGCCTCGCCAGCAAGGTGGTGCGGACCCGCGCGCCGCAGTGGACCGCGGCGTACGACGTCGGCTCCTTCCCGCGCGACCGGGAGGTCACCGCCGCGGTCCAGGCCGAGCAGATGCGGTCGATCCTCGGAGTTCCGCTGATCGCCTCCGAGCGGGTGCTCGGGGTGCTCTTCGCGGCCGATCGCTCCGCGCACGGCTTCAGCACCGAGCAGATCGCGCTGCTCACCGCGTTCGCCAACCAGGGGGCGGTGATCCTGCAGACCGCCCGGCTGCTGGCGGCCGAGCGTGCGGCCGCCGCCCGGGCGGAGGCGGCCAGCGCGGAGACCGAACGGCGGGCCGCCGCGATGGAGGCGTCGGCCAGCCTGCACGAGCAGTTGACCCGCTTGGTGCTCGCCGGTGAGGGGTCGGAGGCGATCGCACGAACCCTGGCCGACTCGTTGGGCAGGCCGGTGGCGATCGCCGACCGGGACCTGGCCGCCTTGGCCACCAGCGGCGAGGAGGCCGCCGCCTGGTGGACCGCGGGTCGGCTCGCACCGGAGGTGCTGGCGGCGGTGGAGACCAGTCGAGGCACCGCTCGCTGGGTCGACGTCGGCCACGGCGGGGTCCTGGGATTGGTCGCGGCGATGGCCGGCCGCACCCTGCTCGGCGTGCTGCTCGTCGGCGGGGAGCCGCTCGACGACGTGCAGCGGCGCACCGTCGAACGCGGTGCCCAGAGCCACGCGCTGGTCACCATGCAGCGCGACGCGGTCACCGATGCGGAGGAACGGGTCCGCGGGGAACTCGTCGCCGACCTGGTTTCGGGGCGCGGCGACCGGGCTTCGCTGCGGCAACGTGCCCAGCAGCGCGGGATCGAGCTGACCGGGTGCTGGACGCCGGTGCTCGCCGTCGGTTGGGAACAGCAGCGGTGGAGCCTCGGACGGACCCTGACCGGCCTGGACCGGCGTTGGCTGGTGGCCCAGCACGATGCCGGGGTCGTCGCCCTGGTGCCCGGCTCGCCGGATCCCCACGACCTCGCGGGGCGCGTGCACGCCAGGCTCGCCCGGGCGGGGGACCGGGGCCTCGTGGTCGTCGGTGGGACCCAGCACGTGGAGCAGATCCCGGGCGAGGTCGCCGACGTCACGGCGCTGTCCAGGATGCTGCCCGGTGTCGGGGTGGCCGACGCGGGGGTCGCGGCGCGCGACTACGCACCGTACCTCGCGCTGTTCGGCGCCAACGGGCAGCGGGCCCGGGCCTTCACCCGGGGGTTGCTGGCGCCGTTGCTGGAGTGGGATGCCGATCACCGGAGCGATCTGGTCGCGACCTTGGCGGCCTACCTGGCGCAGAACGCGAGCATCACCCGCTCCGCGGAAGTCCTGTTCGTGCATCCCAACACGGTGAAGCAGCGCCTGGAGCGGATCACCGAGCTGCTCGGACCGGGGTGGCGAGGACCCGAGCAGCAGTTCCGGCTCGGCATCGCCGTGCAACTGCACCGGATGTCCGAAACAGACATGTGAGCGAGTTGTTCCCTGGCCGGTTCGGACATGTGCGTCCCGTCACCCGCTGGTGTTTCCTGGGGTGATTACCCCGATCGAGGAGGAACCACTGGTGACCAGCCGGATCCCGGGCATGCGCGACCTGAGCATCGGCGAGCGGCGCGCGGTCGTCGCCGAGACGACGGGTATCGACGTCGCCGAGCTCGCGGCCTTCGACGCGGACGGCTTCGACGGCGAGGCCGCGAGCCAGCTGAGCGAGAACGTGCTCGGCACCTTCGCGCTGCCCGTCGGGGTGGCCGCCAACCTCACGGTGAACGGCGCGGACGTGCTCGTGCCCATGGTCACCGAGGAGGCCTCCGTCATCGCGGCCGCCAGCAACGGCGCCCGGATCGCCCGCGTCCTCGGGGGCTTCCACACCTCCAGCACCGGCCCGATCATGCAGGCCCAGATCCAGCTCGTCGACGTCGTCGATCCGCACGCCGCTCGACTGCGCCTGCTCGAGGCCCGCGCCGAGCTGGTGGAGCTCGCCGCCGCCCAGGACCCCAAGCTCGCCGAGGTCGGTGGTGGGGTGCGCGACCTGCTGGTGCGCACGGTCGGCTTCGAGGACGAGACCTACCTCGTCGCCCACCTGGTCGTGGACGTCCGCGACGCGATGGGCGCCAACGCGGTCAACACCATGGCCGAAGCGGTCGCCGACCGGGTCGCCGAGATCGCCGGCGGTCGGGTCGTCCTCCGGATCCTCACCAACAAGGCCGACATGCGGCTGGCCCGGGCCCGCGCCGTCCTCGACGCCGAGGCCCTCGGGGGACCGCTGGTCGTCGACGACATGGTGCACGCCTACAAGCTCGCCGCCGGTGATCCCTACCGCGCCGCGACCCACAACAAGGGCATCATGAACGGGATCTCCGCGGTCGTGCTGGCCACCGGCAACGACACCCGGGCCGTCGAGGCCGGCGCCCACTCCCACGCGGTCGGCTCCGCCGGCCGCTACACCGCGCTGTCGACCTTCGAGAAGGACGCGGACGGCAACCTCGTCGCCACGCTGGAGCTCCCGATGCCCGTCGGTCTGGTCGGCGGCGCCACCAAGACCCACCCCGGCGCCCGGGCCGCCGTCGCCCTCACCGGCGTGTCGTCGGCCGCCGAACTCGCCGAGCTGATCACCGCCGTCGGGCTGGCCCAGAACATCGCGGCCCTGCGGGTGCTCGCCAGCGAGGGCGTCCAGCGCGGCCACATGTCCCTGCACGCCAAGAACATCGCCATCGCGGCCGGTGCGGGACCCGACGAGGTCGGCCCCGTGGTCGCGCGGTTGATCGCGGACAAGACCTTCGGGTACGACCACGCGGCAGCCGTGCTCGCCGAACTGCGGAGCGGTCGATGACCTCGCCCCGCGCGAGGGGACTGCCGATGGTCGTCGGCGACCCGGCCCTCCCGTCCGGGTGCGGATCTGCACCTCGGCGAGCCGACCGCCTCGCGGGTCGCCACCGCGCTGAGCCACCACCGATCGAACGGAGCAAGACCGATGTCCCGACTCATCGAGGTCTGGGGTGACACCGTCGACACCAGGCACCTGGGCATCTCCATCGCGCTGGGCGTCGGGATCGCGGCCCCGGCCTTCCTGCTCGGCAGGGCCTTCTTCACGGCGACCGTGGACGATGAGACCTTGGCGCAGTCCTACGCACTGCTGCTCGGCCTCGCGGCCTGCCTGGTCGCCGCGGTGATCGCGGCCCGCTTGTTCAAGCCGAAGCGGATCGTCCGGGAGACCGCAACCGCCACCGAGAGCCGACGCGAGGCGCTCGAGGCCATCGCCGCCGACGGGGGCGAATGGACCGACCCCGCCGAGCTCGCCCCCGAGGTGCGGGAGGAGCTACGCCTGCTCGGGCTGTACGACGTGCTCGTCGACGCCCACGAGGAGGCCGAGCGGCGGGAGGCGCGCCCATGATGGACGCATTCCTGTGGGCCCTGGGCATGGGCCTCGTCGGTGCCGTCGTCTTCGCCGCGATCGGCCTGGTGTCCGGCACGGACGAGACCGCCGTGGTCGCGCCGCTGACGCTGCTGGTGGTGCTGCTCGGAGTCCCGCCGTCGGGGGTGTTCAGCTTCTTCCTGGCCGCAGTGGTCGCCAAGCACATCACCCATGCCGTCCCGACGACGCTGCTCGGCATCCCCGGCGACACGATGACCGTGCCGCTGCTCGGCGACGCGCAGCGGCTCCGCGAGCTCGGGGTGCCGCACATCGCGCTGCGCAAGGCGATCTCCGGCGGCGTGATCGCCGCGGTCATCGCGGTGCCGCTGGCAGTGCTGTTCGCCTGGGTCCTCTCACCGATCGCCGACGAGATCGGCGAGCTCGCACCGTGGATCTTCGCCGGTGCGGCGATCCTGATCGCGCTCACCTCGAAGGGGCGGTGGGCGGCGGTGGCCGCGCTCTTCCCGTTCGTGCTGCTGATCGTCGGGATCGACCAGTTCGTGACCGCCCAGCTCGGTCACGGGCTCAGCATCAGCTTCTTCCTCGGCATCGCGACCGGTCCGCTGGTGGCGGACCTCTTCTTGGCGCTCTCGCCCACCGGTCGCAGGACCCTGCACCGGGACGGGCCGACCGAGTTCGGACTGGCGCCGGACGTGCGGACGTGGCGCGGAAGGCTGCCGAACCCGCTGAAGGTGCTCGACCGCAAGCAGACCGCGTACACCTCCGGGGCCGCGGCCATCTCGAGCGCCACCTTCGTCTTCTCGCCGGTGGCGATGACGGTGCTCATGGGCGAGATGGTCGGCGCCCGGATCAAGAACGGCTACCACAAGCTCACCTCGAAGATGGCGGTGCGCAACGGCACCACGGAGTCGACCTACATCGCGGAGACGATGATCCCGCTGATCGCGCTCGGCCTGCCGCTGTCCCCGATGGCCGCGGGCCCGGCGGCGCCGCTGTTCAACGCACCGCCCGTCTACACCGTCGACACCGAGACCGGGCAGACGCACAACCTGCACAACCTGCTGGAGACCTGGGAGTTCCTGGTCTTCGGTCTGCTGGCCGTGGCGATCGCCTGCCTGATCGCGTACCCGTTCGCGATGACCAACGCCCACCGGGCGGCGTCGTGGGTGATGAAGAACGTCTCCCACGAGGCGATCATCGGGGCGTTCGCCGGCCTGATCCTGGTCATCTGCCTCTACGAAGGTGGTCTGCTCGCCGTGCTGGTGACCTTGACGGTCGGCCTGGTCGGCGGCCTGATGAACCGGATGTTCGGCGTGCACTCGGGCGTGCAGTTCATGGGTTACTACGCGGCCGTGCTGACCGTGCCGGCGATCATCGCGCTCGCCTGATCCCGGGTGGACCAGCGGCTCCAGGTCGAGGGTGCGGTGCTCGTTCGTCGGCACCGCACCTACCAGGGCTTCACCCGCCGGCAGCTGCTGGGTTCGCCGGCTCGGGAGGCCGCCGTCTCCCGGCGCGGCAGGCCTCTTCGACGGCGCCTCCGATCTCCAGCACTGCGCGGTCTTGCCCGGGCGGGCCGACGACCTGCAGGCCGACCGGCAAGCCCTCGGGTGTGAAGGCGGCCGGAACCGAGAGGGCGGGGCAGTGGGTGGCGGAGAACGTGGAGCAGGCCCCCATCCAGGCGAGGTAGTCGGACATCTCGACCCCGGCGACCGAGGTGGGGTGGACGAGGTCGGCGTCGAACGGGACGACCTGGCTGACCGGGGCCAGCAGCGCGTCGTAGCGGGCGAAGAACTCCGCCACCTGCCGTTGGAGCGCGGTGTGCAGCCGGTCCGCCCGATCGAGGTCGGCGTCTTTGAGCGCGCGCCCCTGCTCGATGTTGCGCACCGCGTCCGGCTTGAGCGCCTCCCGGTGCTGGTCCAGGAGGGTGCCGTACAACCGCTCCAGATGCCAGGCACGTCGTACCCGGAACACCTCGTCGGCTGCGGCGAGGTCGGGACAGTCGAGCACGACGTCCGCGCCGGCCTCCTGGAACCGGCGCACCGCCGGTTCCAGGGCGTCGATCACCGCCGGTTCCACCGGGAGCAGGCCCCCGAGGTCCGGCGTCCACGCGACCCGCAGTCGGCGTGGGTCGCGGTGCAGCGGCGCTGCGAACGAGTCGTCGCCGGCCAGCACTGCCATCAGCAGGGCCGTGTCCGCGACGGTGCGCCCCATCGGGCCCTTGGTGGACAGGGACGGCCACGGCGTCGGGCTCGGCCCGGAACGGACGCGTCCGGGTGAGGGGCGAAGCCCCACGACGTTGCAGAACGACGCCGGGTTGCGCAGCGACCCGCCGGTATCGCTGCCGTCGGCGATGGGGATCATCCCGGCGGCGAGCGCGGCGGCCGCGCCGCCACTGCTGCCACCCGCGCTCCGGTCCAGGGCGTAGGGGTTGCGGGTCACGCCGAACACCGGGTTGAACGTGTGCGAGCCGAGACCGAGCTCGGGCGTGTTGGTCTTGCCGACCGTGACGACGCCGGCCGCTCGCAGCCGGGTGATGATCGGATCGTCCCTGGTCGGCACGTGCTCGGCGAACAGCGGTGACCCGTACGTCGTCCGAAGGCCCGCGGTGTCGGTGAGATCCTTGTGCGCGATCGGCAGGCCGTGCAGCGGGCCCACCTCCGCGCCTGCCGCGAGGCGGTCGTCGGCCGCGGCAGCGTCGGCCGAGGCGCGCTCGACGTCCAGCGTGACGATGGCGTTGACCGCCGGGTTGGTGTCCTCGATGCGGTGCAGGTGCGCCTCGAGGACCTCGCGGCTGGAGACCTCCTTGCGGCGAATCGCCGCGGCGAGGGTGACGGCATCGTCGAAGTGCAGGCTCATGTGGACAACGTCTCCATCAGTTCGGTGGCTCCGAGGTAGACGAACAGCACGACGATCGAGCACAGCAGGACGTTGCTGACGACGCCGTTGCGGTGCTCGGGGCTGAGGCGGCGGGAGTTCAGCAGCACCAGCAGGCCGACCGACAGGAGCGGCATGAAGATCGCGCCGGAGATGCCGTAGATGAGCACCATCATGATGGGCGCGTCGAACAGCAGCAGCAGCATCGGCGGGAACGTCATCAGGGCGAGGTAAACCCGGAAAGCGGTGTCCTTGTCGGATGCCGGTGCGACGCTGTCGAGGTCGGCCTTGCGGTGCCGCACGATCCGGACGAAGTCGGCGAACAGGTACGAGCACCCGTGCCACGGGCCGATGATCGAGGTGAACACCGCCGACCAGACCCCGATCAGCAGGAGCCAGCGCGCGGCGCTGCCGAAGCGCTGCCCGTACGCGTCGGCGAGCTCGACCAGGCCCTGGTTGCCGCTGATGGTCACGCCGGTGCCGAACAGCAGCTCGGCCGCGATGATGAGCACTGCGACGGCGAAGATGCCGGTGAGGGTGTAGGCCGTGGTGATGTCGACGCGCATCGTGCCGAGCCACTTCTTGCCGGTCCAGCCCTTGGCGGCGATCCAGTACGAGTAGCAGGTCAGCGAGATCGTGCCGCCGACACCGCCGATGATGGCCAGGATGCGGGAGAAAGAACCATCCGGGATGGACGGCGTCAGGCCGTAGGGGACGTCGCCGAGGTTGGCCAGGATGATGGCCGCCGACCCCACCACGGTGACGAACATGATGCCGATGAACACCGTCATCGCCTTCTCCACCAAGGCGTACCGGCCGAACCGGACCAGCAGGAAGCCCGCGAGCGCGGTGAGGATCGCCCACATCGCGAAGGAGGTGCCGGGGAACATCGCGGTGAGGACGAGGGCGCTGATCGCGGGTTCGGCCGCGCCGTAGATGATCGCGAAGAAGAGGAGGTACAGGCCGAAGTAGGCGGTCGCCCACGAGCCCAGCGAGTGCCACCCGCGCAGGAACGACTGCCCGGTGACGAGGAACCAGCGCCCGATTCCTTCGCTGAGCACCAGTTTGATGCCGGCCCCCGCGACGATCGCCCAGAGCAGGCTCCACCCGAAGCCGGCACCGGCGAGGGCGGCCATGATGAAGTCGCCGGCGCCGACACCGGAGGCGGCGACCACGATGCCGGGACCGATGAACCGCAGCTTCTGCCTGGGCGTGCTCGGCGGCTCGACCGGAGTGGGGACCTCTGCGCTGTCTGCCATCTTGCTCCCTTCGGGCTGGCGGCCGAGTGAGCTAGTGGCTGAGCCTGTAGCGGTGCGTGTCCTCGTGTCAAGAGTCGGATGTCCGGCCCCTCGGCGTCTGCGGGCGCCCCTTGACATGGCTCTGGAGCGCGGTGTGCAATATTTCGCATGCCGGTGCCGAAGGAGCAGGGACTCGTTTCCCGGTCGTTGCTGCGCGACGCGGCGTACCGCTCCATCCGGGATGCGATCGTCGACGGCACCCTCGCTCCGGAGGAACGGCTCAACGACGCGGACCTGATCAGTTGGCTCGGAGTCAGCCGGACACCGATCCGCGAAGCCCTGACCAGGCTGGAGCAGTCCGGGCTCGTGCAGACCAAGCCGGGACGTTTCACCATCGTCAGTCCGCTGGACGTGCGGGAGACCCGTGCGGCCCAGTCGGTCGCCGCCGCCATGCACGAGTTGGCCGTGCGCGAAGCCGTGCCGGTGCTGTCGGCGCAGGAACTGGACGCGATGCGCGGCGCCAACGAACGTTTCGCCGCTGCGCTGCGACGAAACGACGCCGCCGCCGCGCTCGCCGCCGACGACGAGTTCCACGACGTCGCCATCACCGCCTCGGCCAACCCGGTGATCCGGTCCGTCCTCGAACAGGTCACCCCGGTCTTGCGACGGCTGGAGCGGCTGCGGTTCTCCACCCTGACCGGGCGCGGGTCCGTGGCGATGCACGACGAGATCATCGAACTGTGCGCTGCCGGTGACGCCGAACGGGCATCCGTCGCTGCGCGAAAGAACTGGCAGGCTTTGGAACCGCTGCTCGACGCGGAGCCGGACCTCGACGGTCCAGACCAGTAGCCGGGTCCGGCCAGTAGCCGGGCCAGGCCGACCCACCTCGATGCGGTGCGCCTCCGCGCCGCCGCTGCCCTCTGCTAGGAGATCCGCAGGATGCTCAACGATTTCCCGCGCTATCCCTTGACCTTCGGCCCCACTCCCGTCCACCCGCTCGACCGGCTCTCGCAGCACCTCGGTGGGGCGGCGGTGTGGGCCAAGCGGGAGGACTGCAACTCCGGCCTGGCCTTCGGCGGGAACAAGACCCGCAAGCTGGAATACCTGGTGCCCGACGCGCTGGAGAAGGGCGCGACCCACTTGGTCTCCATCGGCGGCGTCCAGTCCAACCACACCCGGCAGGTCGCCGCCGTTGCGGCCAAGCTGGGCCTGAAGGCCCGCCTGGTTCAGGAAAGCTGGGTCGACTGGCCGGATGCGGTGAACGATCGAGTCGGCAACATCCTGCTGTCCCGGATCATGGGAGCGCACGTCCAGCTCGTCGATGCGGGCTTCGGCATCGGCATCAAGTCCAGTTGGGAACAGGCGTTGGAGGACGTCCGGTCCGAGGACGGCATCCCGTACCCGATCCCCGCAGGGGCGTCCGACCACCCCCTGGGCGGGCTCGGCTTCGCGAACTGGGCCGACGAAGTGCGGCAGCAGGAGCGCGAACTCGGCGTCTTCTTCGACACCATCGTCGTCTGCAGCGTCACCGGGTCCACGCACGCGGGCATGATCGCCGGCTTCGCAGGTCAGGACCGACCTCGCCGAGTCCTCGGCATCGACGCCTCGGCGAAGATCGACGAGACCCGTGCCCAGGTAGCCAAGATCGCCCGGAACACCGCCGAACTCATCGGACTGGGCCGCGCGCTGCGCGACGAGGAGATCACCGTCCTCGACGGCTGGGCCGGCGATCGCTACGGAATCCCCGTGCGGTCGACGCTCGACGCGATCCGCCTCACCGGCCAACTCGAAGGGATGATCCTCGACCCCGTCTACGAGGGAAAATCGATGGCGGGCCTCATCGACCTCGTCACCACGGGCGAGATCGGGAAGGACTCCACCGTGCTCTACGCGCACCTGGGCGGCCAGCCCGCCCTCAACGCCTACAGCGCCCTCTTTCCCAACTAGAACCCTCGACGAGCGGCCGTGACCGGGTGGGTGCGCGTGGCGGCACCTTCCACCGAGTGTCGGAGTGGAGGTCCCTGCGATCTCGACCGCCTGATCGCCGCGCCCGATTCCGCCGAACTGTTGCGGCGGGTCGCCGTCGGCCAACCGGACATGGCAGACACCCAAGCCGGGAACGAGTGACCCCAGCACGGCTGAACTCTCTGCGCCGACCCGGTACCGGACATCGGTGTCCGACCTCAACGGGTCGGGGCACCGCCGAGCGCCCCGAGCACGCCGAGGCCGGTCCGGATCGGGTCGAGCACCAGGGGGAGGCCGGGCTCCTGGTCGGTGGCGGTGTCGACCGCCGAGCACCCGTTCACCACCGCGGTGACCCCGGCGGCGCGGGCCGCGCTCAGCGCGGGGCGCATCGCGGCGGACCAGCGCGCGGGGTCGGTGATGTCGGCGACCGGGAGCGCCAGCACGCCGACCTCGTGGAACGACGAGCCCCAGCCGTAGCGGGTGATCCGGTGGCGGAGCTCCGCCGCGATCGCCTCGTTCCGGGTGATCGCCCCGACCCGGTGCCCGGCGGCGACCGCGGCACCGACGGTCAGCCGGAGCAGGCCGAGCGCGGGGCGGCCGTTGATCGCGCCCCCGTCGGCCGGTACCGCGGGGTCGAGCACGCAGTCCGGGAGCACCGCGTCGCAGTCGGGCGCCTCGGCCAAGGCCTCGCCGACGAGGGTTTCCGAGCGGCGCACCTCGGCCGCGGTGTCGAGCGCGCGGGGACCGTCCGGGTGGAGGTCGGTCAGCACCACCTGGATCCCGGCCGGGGCGAGCGCGTCGTACCGGGCCTGGCGGCGGGCCAGTTCGGCCCGCCCGACGGTGATCGGGGTGACGGCGTGGACGAGCATGCGGTTCCTCCTCATCGGAAGTGGGTCACCCGGCCGAGGGCCCGCAGCGGTTCCCCGGCATCGGCCGCCTCCGGCAGCGCGGCGCAGTAGTCCCGGATGCCGGCGACCACGTCGGGGGCGCCGAGCAGCTCACCCAGGACGCGGGCCCGGTCGTCCGGGGTGAAGGGGTGGTACGCGGCGTCGCCGACCGGGTTCGGCCGTTCCGCGACGAACCGGCCGCGGGTCGTGCGCACGGTGACCCGGACGGGGCGTTCGGCCGGTAGCCGGGCGTCCAGGTCGGCCGCCGCCCGCACCACGACCCGGCGGGCGAGGTCCGCCGTGGCGGGGTCGGCCAGCGCGTCCGCGGACAGGTCGGCCGGGGCGACGCGTCCCCGGCGCAGCGCGGTGGCGACGACGAACGGCAGCGAGAACATGGCGGCCAGCGGGGTCGGCCACCGCGTCCGGTCGAGCTGCGCGCCGAGCGAGTGGATCTCGACGAGGACTTCCGAGGGGCGGTCGTCGACCCGGTCCCGCAGGGAGAGCGCCGCGTCGGCGGCGGCGTGCGTGAACGAGCACGACGAGTGCTGCTTGAAGTAGCCGCCGAGGACCTCCCAGCGCTCGCCCAGGCCGTCGTCGAGCGCTCCGGGGTCGAGATCGCCGAGCAGGTCCCCGAGCGACTCGGCGGCGACACCGGTCGAGTGCCCGGCCCCGGACGCGGCCAGCCGGGCCGCGGCGAGACCGGACTGGTTCGCGGCGCCGATCCAGGCGTCGCGTACCGGGTTCCCGTCCAGGGCCGCGGAGAAGGGTCCGGCGATCGGCAGGCCGCTCGCGGCGTCGATCGCGACCGCTGCGCCGTCCGAACGCAGCCGCAGGACCCGGGCGCAGCCCGCCCCCGCGCCGGCGACGCCCCAGTTGCCGTGCGGGTGCGCGCCCGGCCGGAGGCGGGTCGCACGCCCGAACCTGGCGGCGACCTCGTAGGCGGCGAGCAGCGCGCTGCACAAGTCCTCTCCCGTCGTCGCCCCCCGCGACGCCAGGGCCAGCACGGCGGGGAAGCCGTGCGCCGCCGGATGGCCACCGGCGAGCCGGTGGCCATCGTCGAGTTCGAGCCGGACCGACGCGGTGGCGTTCAACCACGCGGCGGCATCGACCGCGACCGTCCGGGCCGTCCCGAACAGGGGCGCCGGCCCGGCCGGCGGGTCCCACGCCTCGACCAGCGCCCGCTGCGCGGGCTCGCGCGAGCCGAGCGCGGTGACCGCGACGGCGTCGACGAGCACGGTCAGCAGCCGTTCCCGGACCTCGGCGGGGACCTCGGACCAGCGCAGCTGAGCCACCCAGTCGCCCAGCCGTCCGACGGCGGCCCGGACGAGGTCCTGACGCGTCTCCCGCGCGGACATGGTCAGGACCGCGCGGTGACGTTCGTGGCCGCGTCGGCGGCGGCGCGCTCGCGCGGGACGAGCAGCATGAGCAGCGCCCCGGCCACCGCCAGCCCGGCCATGACGACGAACCCGCTGGTGAAGCTGCCGGTGCTGGACACGATGAAGCCCATCACCGACGGGGCCACGATCCCGGAAGCCGCGAAGGCCGCGTCGGCGAATCCGGCCGCGCTGCCTGGCTGGTCCGGAGCCGCGTCGATGGCGGCGACCCACCAGATGCCGCCCGTGATGAAGCCGAAGCCGACGCCGAGCGAGATCGAGATCAGCGCGACGGTCAAGGTCGGCGCGATCGCCAGCGGTGCCAGCGAGCACCCGGCCAGCAGCAGGGCCACGCCCATGACCGCGAACCGGCTGCGGATCCGCGGGCTGCGGCGGTAGACGCGGTCGACGATGACGCCGCCGGCCAGCGCCCCGACGATGCCGCACGCCCACGGCGCGATCGAGAACGCGCCGGCCTGCTCGACACTGAGCCCGTAGGCACCGGACAGGAACGAGGGCAGCCAGTACATGAAGCCCCAGAACATGAAGCCCCAGGCGAAGTAGCCGCCCGCGACCACCCACAGGTTCCGGTTGGTCAGCAGGGGGCGCCACCGCACCGGCGATCGGCCCGAACCCGCCTCCGGCTCCTGCCCCGACCGGATGAGGGCCCGCTCGGCCGCGTTCACCCTCGGCGACTCCTCCGGCAGGTCGCGCAGCAGCGCGATCGCGAGGACGGCCCAGCCGACGCCGAAGATCGCCAGCATCCAGAACATGCCGCGCCAGCCGACGAGGTCCATCAGCCAGGTCAGCAGCGGACCGGAGATCAGCAGGCTGCCCGCGACCGCGACACCGCCGCAGAGGGCCAGCGCGACCCCGCGTTCGCGGACCGGCAGCCAGCGGCTGACCGTCCGGGTCGCCGCCGGGAACGCCGGTGCCTCCCCGATCCCGAGCAGCAGGCGGACGACCAGCAGGCCCGCGAACGATCCGGCGACCGGGATGAGCGCCGTGGTGATCGAGAACAGCGCGACGGCGACGAGCAGCACCCGCTGGCACCCGAACCGGTCCACCAACGGCCCGGACAGGAACGCGGCGACCATGTACCCGACCGAGAAGACGGAACTGATGATCCCGTACTGCGCGGTGGTGATCCCGAACGCTTCCTCCAGCGGTTCGACCGCGTAGGAGACCGCGCTGCGATCGAGGTAGTTGATGACGATGAGGCCGACGACCAGCCCCAACGTCACGAAGCGGAACCGTGTGCTCATGAGCGTTTCCCTTGGCTCGGATCAGCTTTCGCGCGGATTCATTCCTGCTCCACGACCTGGGAGTGGTGTCACCGGAGAACCCCGCGGTGGCGGCGGCGATGGCCGGGAAGGCGGCGCACGTGGCGGGGCGCGCCAGCGCGCTCCGCCGGAATCCCGTGCCCGGCGCGCGGTCTCAACGACCCGTGGGGCGGTGCAGGTAGCTCCCGCGCGGTTCGCCGCGCACCTTGCCCTCGTCGAAGATCCGCTGGCCGCGGAGGAACGTCGTTTCGACCGTCGAACCGATCTCCAGGCCGCGGAACGGCGTGTACTCCTGAGTGGACTCGGAGTCCGCCGGGTCCACCACGAAGGAGCGGTCCGGGTCGACGAGCGCGATGTCGGCGTCGAAACCGGGGGCGAGGTCGCCCTTGGTGGGCAGGCCGAGCCGCCGGGCGGGGTTGGTCGACACGAGTTCGGCGACGGTCGACATCGGCAGTCCCCGCTTGCGGCCTTCGCCGACGAGGCCCGGCAGGAGGTACTCGGTTCCCCCGAAGCCGGACTTCGCCGCGAACACGTCGTCGCGGTCCGGGCCGAACTTCTTCTCCTCCCGGCAGCAGGCGTGGTCGGAGACCACCCAGCTGACGTCACCGGCGAAGACGTGCTCCCACAGCTTCTCGACGTCGGCCCGCGGGCGCAGCGGCGGGTTGACCTTGCCGCCGATCCCGTCGGCGGTCGTCACGTCGGCGAGCAGGTGCCCGATGGTGACCTCCCGCCGGAAGTCGACGTGCGGGAAGGTCTTCGCCATCAGCATCGCGGCCTCCATCGCCTTGGCCGACGACAGGTGCAGCAGGTTGATGGTCGGCAGGCCCGTCTCGTGCGCGAGGTAGGAGGCGATGGTCACCGCCAGCCCCTCCGAGTGCGGCGGGCGCGAGGCGCTGTAGGCCTCCAGCCCGGACAGCGCGCCCTCCTCCTCGACCAACCGCGTGTAGGCGGTCATGATCTCGGCGGTCTCGCAGTGCAGGGACAGCGAGATCTGGTCGGCGATCTCCGGGTTCGCCTCGCGGACGGCCTGGATCCCGCGCATGACGAACTCGAAGTGGGCGATGTCGTAGCGTTCGCCCTCGGGGATCATCAGGAAGTCGCTCTGGTCGGTGGAGCGGCCGTGCAACCCGTGGCTGCCGTAGAACATGAAGATCTTGAACGACGTGACGCCGTGGTCGCGGACGAGGGCCGGGATCTCGTCGATGTGCGACACCTGCATGGGCGCGAGGTGGAAGGCGTAGTCCACGTACGACCGGCCTTCGGCGGCGGCGAGCACCTCCGGGAACACCTCGGAGTAGGGGCCGCCGCGGTTGAGGTAGTACTGCCCCGTCCGCATGTAGGTCAGCGAGGTCGTCACGCCGCCCTGCGCGCACGCCCGGCTCTCGGTCGCGGTGTCGTCGGACAGCGGGTTGTAGATGCCCCAGTGCTGGTGGGCGTCGACGACGCCGGGGAACGCGAGCAGGCCACGCCCCTCGTGCACCTCGGTGCCTTCCGGGACGGCCAACCGGGGGCCGACCTCGGTGATGACGCCGTCGGCGACGGCGATGTCGGCGGGGACGGGCTCCCCGCCGCCGGGGCGGACGACGCGCACGTCGCGGACGATCAGGTCGGGTTGGGTCATCGGACACCTTCCGGGGTGCGGGTTCGGCTGGTGGGGATCGACCGGGCGAGGTGCCCGGCGGCGACGTAGGCGAGGCCCAGCGCGGGCAGCAGACCGTTGCCGGCCAGGTAACCGGCCGCGCCGTGGCCGGAGATGCCCGCGGCCGCGCCACCGGAGGCGTACAGCCCGGGGACCGGGGCACCGGCGGGGTCGAGGACGCGGGCGTGCTCGTCCACGAGCAGCCCGCCCTGGGTGTGGAACAGCGCCGGAACGATCTCGACGGCGTGCCACGGTGCGCGGAGCGGCGTCGCGGTGGTGCGGCCGAACCGGTCGACGTGCTCGCCGGCCGCGACCCGGGCCAGCGCGTCCAGTTCGGACTCCAGCGGCGCTGCCGGGACGCCGATCACCGCGGCCAGCTCCGGGATCGCGTCGGCGGTGCGCACCGCGCCGGCGGCCAGGACGTCGTGGTAGTCGCCGAAGGCGCGGCACAGCCCGTCGATGCGCTCGTCGAACACCAGCCACCCGCGTCCGCCCGGACGAGCGGCGAGCGCGGCGGCGTACTCGGAGTAGCCGGTGGTCTCGTCGCCGAAACGCCGCCCCCCGGTGTCGACGACGGCGGCGCCGTGCATCACCGCCGTCCAGGTCACCAGGGTGTGCGCGGCCGCCGAGAGGGCGGCGTGGCCCTGGTAGGCGTCCAGGAAGCCGGTGGCCGCACCGAGCTCCCCGCCGATCCGGAGCGCGTCGCCGCGGGAGTGCTCGCCGCCGTGGTAGTGCGCACCGGCGATCTCCGGCAGGTGGGTCGCGACGAGCGCGGCGTCGGCGCCGTACCCGCTGGTGGCGAGCAGCACGGCACGGGTGCCGATCTCCTCGCGCGCGCCGTCCGGGGTCTCGACGACGGCGACCCTGTTCCCCTCCGGTCCCGCATCGACCGCGGTGAGCCGGGCGGGGACCAGGAGATCGATCCGCTCGCTGCGGTCGGCGGCGTCGAGCAGGTGGCGCAGCAGCGCCGACCCGTGCCGCCCGGGCAGGCTGTGCACCCTGGGCGCGGAGTGCCCGGGGTAGGTGAAGTCGGTGGGCAGCTCGATCGGCATCCCGACGTGGTCGGCGAGCCATTCGACGAGCTCGGCGCCGACGTGGGCCAGGGCCGTGGCGATCCGCAGGTCGGCGGTCCCCCCGGTCTTGCGCGCGATGTCGGCGACGAACCGCTCCGGGGAGTCGGTGATTCCCGCGGCCGCCTGGAAGCGCGACCCGGGGCCCGGGATCATCGCGGTGGACATCGAGGTGTTGTTGCCGCGGCGGAAGTGCGGATCGGAGTCCACCACCAGCACGTCGAGACCGAGCTCCGCGGCCCGGACCGCGGCGGTCAACCCGCCACCAGCACCCGCGACCACCAGGTCGACGTCGAACGTCATCGTTCCTCCTGCCCCGACCGGACTCGCTCTGTTCCGTTGAGCGAAACGCGCTGCCCGGTCGTTCGGTGAGGTCGATAACACCAGCAGCGCCTGCACAAGTGCAATACCTCCGGTGTAAATTCCTTGACACGCCGCACGGTTCACCGCATTCTTGTTCCGTCCAGCGGTACGTATCTGAGCGCGAGGAGACCGGCGTGGCGGAGTCGACCGGAGGGACCGGGGCCACCGAGCGGGTGGCGGACGTCCTGCTGCTGTTCACCGACGGGCCGCCGACCCTCGGCGTGAGCCGGGTGTCCCGGGAGCTCGACCTGTCCAAGGCCGTCGTGCACCGCATCCTGCGGTCGCTCACCAGCCGGAACCTGATCGCCTACGACCCGGCCAGCCGGGAGTACCGGCTGGGGCCGGCGGCTGCCGCGCTGGGCAGCCGGGCCCTGCGCGACTCCGACCTCCGGACGGCGGCCCTGCCGTTCCTGGCCGACCTGCGCGACCGCCTGCACGAGACGGTGACGATCAGCGCGAAAGTGCACGGGGGTCGCGTCTACCTCGACCAGGTCGTCGGCACCCACGAGATCACCATGTCGGTGGAGCTCGGCCGGCGGTTTCCGTTGCACGCGGGTTCCTCCGGCAAGTGCATGCTCGCCCACTCCGCCCGCGACGAGGTCGACCGGCTGCTCGCCGACGAGCTCACCGCGCTCACCCCCGCCACGCCGACCGACCCGGATGCGCTGCGGGCCGAGCTGGTCCGGATCCGCGAGCGCGGCTACGCGGCCTCCGCCGGCGAGCGGCAGGGCGACGCCGGCTCGGTCGCCGTGCCGGTGTTCGGTCCCGGCGGGCTGGTCGGCGCGGTCTCGGTGTGCGGGCCGCGATTCCGGGTGACGGAGGAGTTCGTCGCCGAGACCGCCCCCGAACTGATCGAGGCCGCCGACCGGATCACCGCTCGGCTCGGCGGCACCGCGCCCGCGCGCGCCGTCCCCACCCCCACCGGAAGGACGCCATGAGCCACGACCACCCGGTTGCGCTGGGGGGCCTGAAGGTCCTCGACGCCTCCACCCTGTTCGCCGGCCCGCTGGCCGCCACCCTGCTGGGCGACCAGGGCGCCGACGTGATCAAGATCGAGCACCCGCGCGGCGACCCCGCCCGGACCCACGGCGCGCAGAAGGACGGCGTCGGGCTCTGGTGGAAGATGCTGGCCCGCAACAAGCGGGCGATCACGCTGGTGCTCTCGACCCCTCGCGGGCGGGAGCTGTTCCTCGACCTCGCCGCCGACGCGGACGTGGTGATCGAGAACTTCCGGCCCGGAACCCTGGAGCGCTGGGGGCTGGGCTGGGAGGAACTGTCCGCCCGCAACCCGCGGCTGGTGCTGGCCCGGGTGACCGGGTTCGGCCAGACCGGGCCGTACGCGTCCCGGCCCGGCTTCGGCACGCTGGCCGAGGCGATGAGCGGGTTCGCCGCCATGACCGGCGAGCCGGACGGTCCGCCCACCCTGCCACCGTTCGGACTCGCCGACGGCGTCGCCGCGCTGACCACGGCGTTCGGCATCATGACCGCGCTGCGCGCCCGCGAGGCCACGGGCCGCGGGCAGGTGCTGGACACCGCGATCATCGAGCCGCTGCTGCACCTGCTCGGGCCGGGCCTGATCGCCTACGACCAGCTCGGGGTCCTGCAGCCGCGCACCGGCAACCGCTCGACCAACAACGCTCCGCGCAACACCTACCGCTGCGCCGACGGCCGGTGGGTGGCCGTGTCCACCAGCGCCCACTCCATCGCCGAGCGGGTGATGCGGCTGGTCGGCGCGCCCGAGCTGATCGACGAGCCGTGGTTCGCCAGCGGCGCGAGCCGGGCCGAGCACGTCGAGGAACTCGACGCAGCCGTCGGGTCCTGGATCGCCGCCCGCGGCCGGGACGAGGTCGTCGAGGCGTTCGAGAAGGCCGAGGCCGCGGTCGCCCCGATCTACACCGCCGCCGACGTGCTCGCCGATCCGCACTTCAACGCGCTGGGCAGCATCGTGACCATCGACGACGACGAGCTCGGCCCCGTCCGCTTCCAGAACACCCCCTTCCGGTTGTCGGAGACCCCCGGATCGGTCCGCACCACGGGCCCGCGACTGGGTGCGCACACCGCCGAGGTCCTCGGCGGGCTCGGCGTCGATGCCGACGAGCTGGACCGGCTGCGGGCGCAGGGGGTCGTGTGACCGCCGTCGGCCTGGCCCGGAGCTGGCTCTACGTCCCCGGGCACCGCGCCGACCTCGTCCGCAAGGCGCTCGACGGCCCGGCGGACGCGGTCGTCGTGGACCTGGAGGACGCGGTGCCGCCCACGCACAAGGAACAGGCCCGGGACACCGCGGTGACGACGTGCGCGTCCCGGCGGAACCGGGTCTGGGTCCGCATCAACGGGGCCGGCACCGCCTGGGCCGACGCCGACGCCGCGGCGCTGGTCGGCCGCGACGCCGCGGGCCTGCGGGTCCCCAAGGCCGAAGACCCCGCGGCCGTCGCCGCGCTGGCGGAGCGGACCGGGCTCCCGCTGCACCTGCTGGTCGAGAGCGCCCGCGGGCTGCGTCGGGTGTTCGAGCTCGCCGAGTGCCACCCGCTGGTGGTCGGCGTCTCGCCCGGCGAGACCGACCTCGCCGCCGACCTGCGGATCCGCGACCGCCGCGAGCTCGCCTGGGCCCGCGCCCGGATCGTCACCGCGAACCGCGCGGCCGAGCTGCCCAGCCCGGTCGCCAGCGTCTGGACCGACCTGTCCGACACCTCGGGGCTCACCGAGGACAGCACCGCGCTGCGCGACGCCGGGTTCTTCGGCCGCTCCGTGATCCACCCGGCGCAGATCGCCCCGGTGCACCGCGCCTTCACCCCGGACCGCGACGAGGTCGAGCGGGCCCGGGCCCTGCTCGACGCGCTCGACGTCGCGGGTGACGCCGCCGCGTGGGTCGACGACCGCGGCCGCTTCGTCGATCCGGCCGTCGTCGCCGGCGCCCGTTGGGTGACCGACCTCGCCGACGCGCTGGCCGACTCCCCGAACGACAACGACGAACCGGCCCCCACCCGGCCGGGAAGGAGCACCCCGTGACCACCGCACGCCCCGAACTGCTCGACGCCGTCCGCGGCGGAACCCGGGTGATCGAGCTCGGCCACCCGCTCTACACCGGGATGGCCGGCTCGCCGAACCATCCCGGGTTCCGGATGACGCTCGAACGCCGCCACGGTGACGCGGTCCGCCCCGACGGCGGCTCGGCGTCGAACGAGGTGATCGTCACCGGCGGGCACACCGGCACCCACGTCGACGCGCTCGCCCACGTCAGCCACGACGGCCTGCTGCACGGCGGCGTCGACGCCGTCGAGGCCCAGCGCGGCGGGAAGCACACCGCGCACGGCGCGGAGACCATCCCGCCGATGGTCACCCGGGGCGTCTTCCTCGACGTCGCCGCGGTGCACGGGGTGGACGTGCTGGAACCCGGGTACGGCGTGACGGCGGAGGACCTGGCGCGGGCCGCCGAGCGCGCCGGCGCCGAGCCCGGTCCCGGCGACGTGGCGGTGGTGCGCACCGGCTGGGGCCGGTTGTTCGGCGACCCGGTCGCCTACGTCGGCAAGGAATCCGGCGTGCCCGGCATGACGGTGGCGGGTGCGCGCTGGCTGGCCGAGCGGCGGATCGTCGCGACCGGCGCGGACACCACCGCCTACGAGCAGATCCCGGCCGGCGCCGGGCACCGGGTGCTCCCGGTGCATCGGGAGCTGCTGGTCGACGGCGGCATCCACATCGTCGAGCACATGGCGTGCGAGGACGCCGCGGCGGCCGGTCTCGGCGAGTTCCTGGCCGTGTTCGCGCCGCTGCGCATCGTCGGCGCCACCGGCGCCCCGGTCCGCCCGCTGGCGGTGGTGGCGGCATGAACACCCCGGCGCAGCGGATCGGCGAGGTCGGCGCCCGGCTGGCCGCCGACGGCGTCGACGACCGGTTGGCCGACGACCTGGTCCGGCGGATCGTCGACGTCGTCGGCAACTCGCTGGCCGCCACGCGCGAGGAACCGGCCCGGATCACCGGCGCGGTGGTCACCGAGTGGGGCGGCACGCCCGCGGCGACCGGGATCGGGCTGGCGCAGCGGGTACCGGCGCCCTCGGCGGCGCTGGTCAACGGCACGCTGGCGCACAGCCTGGACTTCGACGACACGCACCTGCCCTCGGTGCTGCACCCGTCGGCGGCGGTGGTCCCGGCGGCGCTGGCCACGGCGGAGCGAACCGGGGCGGGCGGTCGGGCGCTGCTGGCCGCTGCCGCGATGGGCGTCGAGGTGACCTGCCGCCTGGGCATGGCCGGCTACGACGAGGAGCTGGGCAACTCGGTCTTCTTCGAGCACGGCCAGCACGCGACGGCGATCTGCGGCGCGGTGGGCGCGGCCGTGGCCTCGGGCATGCTGCGGGGGCTCGACGCGGACCGGCTGACCTCGGTCGTCGGCATCGCGGCGAGCATGGGCGCCGGTGTCATCGAGGCCAACCGCACCGGCGGCACGATCAAGCGGGTGCACTGCGGCTGGGCCGCGCACGCCGGCGTGGTCGCCGCCGACCTGGCGCGGCACGGCCTGACCGGGCCGCCGACGGTGGTCGAGGGCCGCTTCGGATTCCTGCGCGCGTTCTGCGGCGAGCGGGTGCACCCGGAACGGGTCACCGACGGCCTCGGCGAGCGGTGGGAGACGCCGGGCGTGTTCTTCAAGCCGTACCCGTGCAACCACTTCACGCACGCGGGCGTGGATGCGGCGCTCCGGCTGCGCGAGCGGGGGGTGACCGCCGACGAGGTCCGCGCGCTGGTGCTCGGTGTGCCCGCACCGGTCCTGCGGACGATCGCCGAGCCCGCGGAGGAGAAGCGCCGGCCCCGCTCCGGGTACCACGCGGCGTTCTCCGGTCCCTACACCGTGGCCGCGGCGCTGCTCGGCGGCGGGGGACTGGGTGTGTTCCACGAGGACTTCACCGATGCCGCCGCGGCCGACCCCCGGCGGCTGGAGCTCGCCGAGCGGGTGCGGGTCGTCGCCGACGACGAGGCGACGGCCGGGTTCCCGCGCCAGTTCCCGGCCGTGCTCACCGCCGAACTCGCCGACGGCACCTCGGTGACCGAACGCGTCCGGGAGAACCGCGGCGGCCCGCAGCGGCCGCTGTCGGCCGACGAGCTCGCCGCCAAGTTCACCGGCAACGCCGAGCGGGCCGTGGAGGCGGACCAGGCCGCCGGGATCGTCGGGGCGTTGTGGGACCTGCGCGACGACCGCCCGGTCGCCGAGGTGATGACCGGCTTGCAGCACGCCGCTGCGCGAAGCTGACCGGAAGCCTCCTCGTGGGCTGGCGCGATCACCGCCGCGATCGCGCCACCCCTGATCCTGCGGTGCCCGGTCAGCCCAGGAGGGTTCCCACGATGCTGGTGCAGAGTTCGTAGGTGGCCCAGAGGCCCACCCCGCCGATGAGCGCCAGGAGCGCGGTCTCCCACCACTTGTTGGCGTAGCCCTCGGCCATCAGGGAGCGCTTCGAGGTCATCACGATCAGACCGATGATGATCATCGGCACGGTCAGCACGTTGATCGAGTTGCCGAGCAGGGTCATGATCACCATGCCGGGCATGCCGGGCAGCGAGAACACGATCGGCACCGTCATGATCACCGTGAGGATGATCCAGAACAGCGGGTCGTGGGAGAACGCGTCCTTGTCCGCGACACCGGTCAGGTCCCGGTTCGAGCGCAGGCGTGCCAACCGCTCGGGCCGGGACTTGTGCAGCGACTCCACGAACATCCGCACGAACACGCGCGGCTGGGTGACGATGTTGTTGAACACCGTGAAGAAGATCGCCAGCCACATGATCGGCGGCCCGGCCGGGCCGATGGCCTTCTCCATCATGCTCGCCAGGCCGTCGGCGGAGGACACGCTCTCCCCGGTGCCGTGCAGCGTTTCGGCCGCGACCACCCAGACGGCCAGCACCAGGCCGAACATCACCAAGCTGCCGAAGCGCAGGTCCAGCCGCTGCAGCTTGAGGTAACCGCTCCCGCGCCAACCCTTCTCGTGCATCAGGTACGGGTAGAGCAGGTTGGCCGCCGAGCCGCCGACCGCGCCGATGAGCCCGACCGCCGTGCTCGCCGCCGTGATGTAACCGGCCTCGCCCGGCGGCATCTCGAACAGCAGGCCGCCGAACAGCTTCGGGATGTCGATGCCGGTGCCGATCAGCGCCAGCAGGAAGCAGACCACGAGCACGGCCATGGTGATCTGGGCGACGATCTCGAGCCCGCGGAAGTGCCCCTTGCGCCGCGCGGCCAGCGCGTAGGCCACGGCGGCGGTGAACAGCGCCCACAGCGGAACCCCCCAGCTGCCCAACGGCAGGACCGGGCGGAACAGGGAATCGAGCGCGGTCGCCGCCGCCAGGGTCAGGAAGGAGACGTAGACGAAGCCGAGCACGCACGTGGTGGCCCCGATGAACATCGGGAAGCCCTTCCACACCCGGCCGTACCCGTCCAGGATGGTCTCGTCGCCGACCGCGTTGCACAGCTGGTACTTCGACATCGACGAGACGATGAAGTACCGCGAGAAGGTGGCGATCAGCAGCGTCCAGACCAGCGCGTAGCCGAAGGTCGAGCCGGAGACCGAGGCGCTGATGAAATCGCCCGTCCCCAGCCAGGACATCACCACGACGATTCCCGGGCCCATGCTCCTGAGGAAGCCGGACCAGGTCTCGGGTGGGCCTGGGTGGTTCACCGCCGCGGATTTCGCGTTGACGTCACTAGCCATGGCTGCTCCATTGCAAAGGCCGGGGTTCAGCCGCCGAACCAGGTGGGGGACACGCGCACGTGCTTGATCGCCCGGCGGAAGTAGGTGAAGGCGACGTGCAGGTCGCCGTCGTCGGTCTGGGTGATCGAGGGGTAGGACAGCTCCCGGTTGAGGCCGTCGCGGGAGTTGTTGGTCAGGCAGTAGCCGTCGCCGACCTCCACGTCGCGGCGCACCGGCCAGCTGCGCCCGCCGTCGGCGGACAGCGCGACGGTCAGCGGGGCGCGCGGGGCTCCCCAGAACGCGGTTCCGGGTGGCTGTTCCCGCACCGCACCGGGTTCGGTGATCGAGTCGCCGTCGATCTCGTCGTAGAGGGAGGCGCGGCGCTCGGTGGCGTCGGCGGCGCTGCTGGCGTTGTAGGCCAGCGCGAGCCGCCCGTCGTGCAGCGCGGTGACCTGGATCGACGAATTGTTGTTGGGCAGCTCGGTCGGCTCGGGTGCGCTCCAGGTGGTGCCGTCGGTGGATCGGCTGGCGAAGATCGCGTCGGCCTGGCGGCGCCGGAACAGCGCGAGCAGTCCGCCCCCGGCCAGCGGCACCACGTTCATGTGCACGCAGCCGGTGCTACCCGGCACGTCGTGGTGCGACCAGGTGGCACCGCGGTCGTCGGAGACGAGCACCGCGCTGGTGTCGTCATCCCCGCGCCACCGGCCGGTCCCCGGCCGCACGCAGTGGAACACCGGCAGCACCCAGCGGCCGGAGCCCAGCACCACCACGGGCTGCCGGACGAACACGCCGCCGGTGTCCGAGGCCGGGATGAGGGTGCGGGGCTTGCTCCAGCTGCGCCCCTCGTCGCGAGAGGTCACCAGCCGCACCTCGGCGGTGTCCTGGTTCCCGGAGTGCTGCGCGGTGTAGAGCAGCCAGAGCTCGCCGCCGGGCGTGGGGAACAGCACCGGGTTCTGCTCGGAGCGCTCGGGGTCGGCGGAGACCTGGACCGGTTCGCTCCAGCGCCCCCGGTCGTCGAGCCGGGCGAACCAGACGTTGATGTCCGAGAGCCCTTCCTGCGTCCCGGCGAACCAGGCGCAACCGAGCTCGCCGCCGGGCAGCGGCATGAGGTTGGCCGCGTGCGACTGCGCGGTGCCCGCGCTCAGGAAGGTCTCGCGGCGGTGCGGCTCGACCTCGCGGAGCACGCCGTCGGTGATCAGTTCGGTCACGACTTCGCCGCCTCCAGGTGCTCGCCCGCCACCCGTTCCAGGTGCACCAGGTCGCAGGCGATGCTGGCGAAGGTGTAGCCCTGCTCCAGCCTGCGCGCGGCGGTGGCGCCGTCGGGCGTGTGGATGCCGGCCGCGATACCGGCTTCGGCGGCTGCGCTCCGGACGTCGGTCACCGCCTGCTCGAACTCCTCCGCCACGGCCGGGTCGCCCGGGAACGCCCCGCCGACGGCCAGGCACAGGTCCGACGGTCCCACGTAGACGCCGTCGATGCCTTCGGTCGCGCAGATCTCGCGGACGTTGGCCAGTCCCTGCGGGGTTTCGATCATCGCCAGCAGCGCGGTGCTCCCATCCGCCTCGGCCGGGCGCGGGCCGATCCGCAGCCCGGACCGCATCGGCCCGTAGGAGCGGCGGCCGTGCGGCGGGTAGCGCGTGGCGGCCACCGCTGCGCGGGCGTCCTCGGCCGAGTCGACCAGCGGGACGATGACCCCGCCCGATCCGGCGTCGAGAGCGCGCCCGATGGCGGCCGGGTCGTTGGCCTCCACCCGGGTCAGGCCGACGGACCGGCCGCCCGCGTCGATGGCCATCATGGCGTCGCGCAGGCCCGAATAGCCGAGCAGGCCGTGCTGGGCGTCCACCGCGACGTAGTCGTAGCCGAGCCGGGCGATGCGCTCGGTGCCGATCGGGTTGTCGAGCACCACCCAGTACCCGACGACCTTCTCCCGGGCGCGCAACTTGCGCGCGAATTCCGTTGCGGACACGGAGGTTCCTTTCGATCGAGACGGGTTCAGCGGTTGTAGGCGGGCATCGGTCCGCGCAGGAACGCCCCGACGGCGTCGCACGCCTCGACCACGTCCGGCGGCAGCGGCCCGGCCCCCAGGGCCGCGATGTTGGCCCCGAGCTGCTCGACCTTCGAACCGCCGAGCAGCACCGCCGAGGTGGCGGGTTTGCCGAGCACCCAGCGCAACGACAGCTCCACCAGCGGGATCCCGGCGTCGTCGGCGATCGTGGTGAGGCGTTCGATCGCGTCGAAGAGCCGCTCGTCCCAGTAGCGCTCGCGGTACATCTCGGCGAGCCGGGAGTCGGCGAAGCGGCCCGAGGACGGGTCGCGCCCGAAGCGGTGCCGCCCGGTGAGCAGTCCGCCGGCCAGCGGGTTGTAGACCATGGTCAGCAGGCCCGCCGCGTCCGCGAACTCGACGTACTCCTCCTCGACGCGGCGGGCCAGCAGGTTGTACAGCTGCTGGGCGATGACCGGGCGCGGCGCGCCCACCTCGTCGGCGACCTGGTTGAGCTCGGCGATCTGCCAGGCGGCGAAGTTGGAAACGCCGAGCGCGCCGATCTTGCCCTCGGTGACCAGGCTCGCGATCGTCGCGAGGGTGTCGGTCAGCGAGGCCGCGCGATCGGGCTGGTGCAGGTAGAACAGGTCGACGCGGTCCACGCCCAGCCGGGACAGGCTCCCGTCGACGCCGGCGCGCAGGCCCGCGGGGGACAGCGGTGAGTGCTCGCCCGCGTCCGGGTGCGGCATCCCGGCCTTGGTGGCCAGTGAGATGCGGTCGCGCCGGGAGGGCAGGAGCTCGCCGAGCATGCGCTCGGTCGCACCGCCCGCGTACCCGTTGGCGGTGTCCACCGCGGTGATCCCCGCGTCGAGCGCGGTGTCGAGCATCCTCGCCGCTCCGGCGGCATCGACGGTGTCACCGAACGTCATCGTCCCGAGCACGAGGGACGACATGGGCACCTCGACGCCGGGCACCTCCAAACGCGACAGGGTCATGCGGGACTCCTCGGGGAACGGCGATGGCCACTCGGGCTCGTTGCGCGGCTCACGTTCGCAGGATTGCGCGTTTCGCGCAATAGCTATGGCGCGAAACGCGCATCAGCGCTACCGTGGTCACCACGCCACGGGACCGACCGCGCCCCCGTCCGACGAGCCGGGAAGAGCTACGACGAGGAGCTGAACACGGTGGAAGAAGGGCTTCTCGCGCTGGCCGACGATTTGTCCGGAGCAGTGGAGACCGCTGCGTGCCTGCGCCCGCTGGGGCGTGCCACGACGGTCGAACTCGCGCGGGTCGAGGCGTCACATGCGCACAACGCGCAATCCGTGGTCGTGGTGGACCTCGACGCCCGCGCGCTCCCGGCCGCCGAGGCTGCCCGCGTCGCCGGTGCCGCCCTGCGCGACGCGCACGAGCGCCCGGTCTTCCTCAAGATCGACTCCCAGCTGCGCGGCAACGTGGCGGCCGTGCTGGGCGCCGCCGCGGACCGACCGCTGGTCGTCGCCCCGGCCCTGCCCGCGCTGGACCGGACCGCGGTGGGCGGGGTCGCTCACCTGCGCGGCGTCCCGCTGCACCGCTCGGGGGCGTGGCAGGTCGAGGACACCTCCCCGCCGCGCAGCATCGCCGAAGCCCTCGCGCCGCTCCCGTGCCGCAGCATCCCGCTGCCGATCGTGCGCTCGGCGGCGCTGCGCGCCGCGCTGGCCGAATGCGCCGCCGCCGGCGAGGTCGCGGTCTGCGACGGGGAAACCGACGCCGACCTCGACGCCGTGGTCACCGCAGCCCCCGACCGGGCCCGGCTCGCCGGTTCCGGCGGTCTGGCCGCCGCCCTCGGACGCGCCGCCCGCCGTTCCGCGGTCGAGGCACCGCCCCCGCCGACCGGGAACCCGGTGCTGATCGTCGTCGGCACGGCCGCTCCCGAGGCCGCCGAGCAGCTGAACGTCGCCGAGCTGCGCGGAACGCACGTGGTGACGTGCCGCCCCGCCGACCTCCTCGGCCGGGGAACCAGCGAGTCCGCCCTCTCCCGCGCACTCGGCGCGCTGGAGCGCGGACCTACCGCGCTGAGCATCGACGCCGCCGAGCCGGTCCCGCCCGAGCGCTCCCGGGACCTGGTGCGAGGTCTGGCTTCCACCGCGGCAGGCGTCGTCGGGCGCCACCCCGGGCCCGTCGACCTGGTGCTCACCGGTGGTGAGACGGCGCGGCTGGTGCTCGATGCGCTCGGCGTCCGCGCCCTGGTGCCGGTCGGCGAGATCCACCACGGTGCCGTGCGCAGCCGCACACCCCTCGGCGCCTCGGTGGTGACCCGGCCCGGCAGCTTCGGCGGGCGCGACAGCCTCGTCCGGATCGTCGAACACCTCCGTCCCGCAGGAATCGAAAGGTTGACGAAGTGAACAGTGCCTCCACCACCCCCGTGATCGCCGTGACGATGGGGGACGGCGCCGGTATCGGCCCCGAGGTCACCGTCGGGGCGCTCCTCGACGAGGCCACCGCCGCCCGGTGCCGCCCCGTCGTCATCGGCGACGCCGCCCGGCTGCGGCGAGCGGCCGACATCCTCGGCGTCGAGGCCGAGGTGGTCGCCGTCGAGTCGGTCGAGGACGCGGTCTTCGCACCGGGCCGGATCAACGTCGTCGATCTGGGCCTGCTGCCCGCCGACCTGCCGTGGGGCGCGGTGTCCCCGGTCGCCGGCGACGCCGCCTACCAGTACATCCGGGTGGCCAGCGAGCTGGCGACGAGCGGGGCCGCGCAGGGCATCTGCACCGCGCCGCTGAACAAGGAGGCGCTGCACGCGGCCGGGCACGTCTACCCCGGGCACACCGAGCTGCTCGCGCACCTGACCGGCACCGACGAGGTGTCGATGATGCTGGCCACCCCGGCGATGAAGGTCATCCACGTGACCACCCACATCGGACTGATCGACGCCGTCGCCGCGATCGAGCCCGGTCTCGTCGAGCGCACCGTGCGCCGCGGCGACCGGACGCTGCGCGACTCGGGCGTCGAGTCCCCGCGCATCGGCGTCTGCGGGATCAACCCGCACGCCGGGGAGAACGGCCTGTTCGGCCACGGCGAGGAGGACGAGAAGATCGTCCCGGCGCTGGAGAGGCTCCGCGCCGACGGCATCGACGCCCAGGGCCCGCTGCCCGCCGACACCGCGTTCTTCCTGGCCACGCGCGGGGAGTACGACCTCATCGTCGCGATGTACCACGATCAGGGCCACGGCCCGGTCAAGGTCCTCGGCATCGAAACGGGTGTGAACATCACCGTCGGCCTGCCCGTGATCCGCACCTCGGTCGACCACGGCACGGCCTTCGACATCGCCGGAACGGGCGAGGCCAGCGCCGACAGCATGGTCGAAGCCCTCCGCCAGGCCGCTAACCTGTGCGCGTGAACCGACCAGAGGGTGGTGCGATGCCCCGCGGAGCGCGGGAGCGCCGGACGGCGATCCTGCAGTTGGCCGACAGTTCCGGGTTGACCAGCGTCGACGAGCTGTCGACGGCGTTCGGGGTGACGGCGTCGACGATCCGGCGCGACTTGGCGCAGCTCGAGGCCGCGGGCCAGCTCGCCCGGACCTACGGCGGCGCGATGCCGCTGCGGCACGAGGCCTCGGTGCGCCAGCGCAACGGTGAAGCCGCCGAGGCCAAGCAGGCCATCGCCCGCTGGGCCGCCGAGCAGGTGCGGCCCGACGAGACGATCCTGCTCGACTCCGGTAGCACCACCACGCCCTCGCCCGCGAGCTGGCGCACCGCAGCGACCTGACGATCGTCACCACGGCGATCACCGTGCTCCACGAGCTCGCCGGCGCCGACCTCCGCGTCGAATGTCTGGGGGGTGCGCTGCGACAGCTCAGCCAGGGCTTCGTCGGCCCGCTGACCGAAGCCGCCCTGGAGCGCCGGACGTTCGACCGCGCGTTCCTCGGCGCCGACGGCGTCACCGCCGAGCACGGCATCTGCGAGGCGGAGCTGGAGCAGACCCGCCTCAAAGAGCTCATGGCCCGGCGAGCCGACCACGTCTACGTCCTGGTCCACGCCGAGAAGCTCGGCCATCGTCCCTTCCGGGCGCACACCCCGCTGAGCCCGGGCTGGACCCTCGTCACCGACGACTCGGCCACCCGGTCGAGCACCGCCCCCTTCCACGCCCGAGGCCTCAACCTCGTGGTGGCCGCGACCACGAGCACGACCACCGACCAGGCCGGTTGACCAGGACTGGCACGACCCCGCCGAGCTCGTCGTGGCCACGCCCGGCCGCGGGTGCTTCCGCCGGAACGCCTCCCGCGCGCGGGAGGCCGTCGGCGCACCGCTGAACGCGTCAGGCTCAATCGGGTGTGTGCGGGATCACGCTATGGAGTGGTCGGGAATGATGTCGGTGTGCGGTCGAAATTCGTCTCAATTATCGTCAATCGGGACCTGATCGATCGGCGAAGGGTATTCGGCGAAGCCGGAGCTGCGAACTTTTCGGACCGTGCTCGGCCTTGCCGTCGCCCGGCTCGGCCGCGACGATCTCGGAGGTGGCGAGTGCTGCGCGTCGGAACGTGGAAAACCTTGCCGCAGCGGCGGTTCCGCGGACAACGGGTGCGGGCCGAACGTGGAGATCGATTGTCGGGAAACCGGGTGCACGCACCGGTGGAGAAAAGGGAGATCGTTTCTCCGCCAGGTCTGATCCGTTTCGTCGAGTCTTCGCGGTCCGGCTTAGCGGCGCCCGCCGGTTGATCGATTTCCGCGAATTCGTTCCCGGATTTTCGATCTCGTGCGGGAGCGATGGTGGATCTTTCCCGCCGTGATTCCGTGCTTCGTCCAGGAGCGCGGCTCGAAGGAGCTCTCCGCACCGCGACAGCGCGGTCATGACGCTGACCTTCTTCCGCGCCGTTCCCCCGATCACCTCCGAGCCGGTCGGCACCCCGGGACGCGCCACCCCGCGGTGAGCCGACTGATCCTGAGCAACCCGAACCGCGCGCTCGGCATATCCCCGAAGACCCGCTGACGATTGGGCAAGCATGGTGAGGCGCAGCGTCCCCGCGAAGAAGACCATCGTCCAGCTGACCACCGCCGGTCACGACCGCCCTCGCCTGGCGGCGTCGGTCCGATACGAGGGCCCGTCGTGCCCGGAAGCTTTCGACGCGTTGCGCCGCCGGGACGGTGCCGGGGCGGCGCGATGAGCAGGGCCGCCGGACTCGCCATCGGCGCGGTGCTCGCGCTCACCGCCGCGTGCCAAGCGCCCCCGCAGCCCGACACCGCCTCGTCCCTGCCCGCACCCCCGCAGGCCCGCTACGTGCAGGTCGTGTCCCACCCGGACGACGACATCCTGTTCATGAACCCGGATCTGGCCGCGGGGTTGCGCGCCGGACGTCCCACCATCGGGATCTACCTCACCGCCGGTGAGAACAACGTGGCCGAACCGGCGCGGTACAGCGCCGAGCGCCAAGAGGGGTCGCGGGCGAGCTACGCGCAGATGGCCGGGAAGCCGAACGACTGGAAGCGCAGCACGATCCCGGTGGGGCAGGGGCGGGTCGCCGAGCTCAACACGCTGCGCGCGGCGCCCGACGTCAAGCTGGTGTTCCTGAACCTTCCCGAGAACGCGAACGCGCGGGGCGGTGAGCACGCGTTGACGCGGCTGGTGCAGGACCGGGACGGTTCGGTCATCGTCAACACGACGGTCCCGGTCGGTGCCGCGGTGCAGCACTCCCAGCCGTACGACCGGCAGGCCGTGATCGGAGCGCTCACCACCCTGCTCGACAGGTTCCAGCCCACCGTGGTGCGCCTGCAGGACGACCAGCCGGACGTGCGCTACCAGTCCCACTGGGGCGAGTCCCACAACCATCCGGACCACGTCGCGGGAGCGGTGCTGGCCCAGGAGGCCCTCGCGGCGCACCGACCCGCCGCCTCCCCGCCGACGGTGCTGACCTACCGCGACTACAACGTGGCCGACGCACCGAGCGGTTTGTCCGAACAGGACAAGCGCACGACGCGGGAGGCGTTCGCCGCGTACTCCGCGCACGACGTGCTCGCCCACGTCGGGATCTACGAGAAGTGGAGCGACCGCAGCGCCTACCGGTGGCCGCGCCGCGGCAGGTGGGCGGCGCAGGACGCGAGCGGCGGGGTGCAGGCGTTCTCGGTGCGGGCGGGCGCCCTCGTGCACTGGACGCGCACCGCGGAGGGCACCTGGAGAGGTCCGCAGCAGCACCCGTTGCCCGGACCGGTCCGCCCGCAGGTCTCGGTGCTGGGCGACGGGCGCGGACGGCTGACGCTGGTCGTGCAGAGCGAGGACGGGGCGCACCTGTTCGTCAAGCGCCAGGACGGGCGGGGGACCTGGCCCCGGCGGTGGCAGCTCCTGGACACCCCCGGTGGGGCCGACCCGTCCCAGACCGGACCGCCCGCCGGCACCGTGGACTCCGACGGCCGGGTCGTGCTGGCGCTGAAGAACGCCGCGGGCGGGGTCAGCATCCGACGAGAAGCCGCCCCCGGGAGCCTGCGGTGGCTGCCGTGGACCGATCTCGGCGGAGCCGACGTCCAGGACGGCCTCTCGGTGGTCCCAGGCCGGGGAGGTGCGGTGCACGCGTTCGCGGTCACCCGGGAACAGGTCCTGCACTGGGACGTTGACTGGGAGGTTCCGCGGGACGGGGCCGCGCGCGGCGAGGTGGTGCCGATCGGCGCTGCCAGCCCGGCGGGGGCGCCCGTGGCCGGGCGTGGCCGCGACGGTCTCCTCCGGCTGCTGGTGCGCACGGACCGCGGTGGTGAGCTGGTCGAGTGCGCGCTCACCCCGCAGGGCCGGTGGATCGGGCGCGGTGCGCTGCCCAGTCCCGGCGGGATCGGCGCACCGGTGCTGGCCGATCCGGGACCGCACGGGGGCGCAGGCCTGGTCCGGATCGCCCGGGACGCCACGGGCACCGTGCACGTTGCCGAGCGGGCCGGAGCGGGGGGAAGCTGGACCGACCTGGGCGGCGCGGTCACCGATCACCCCGCGGCGGTCACCGAGCCCGACGGCGACATCACGCTCGTCGGGCTCGGCGCCCACGGCGAGCTCGTGGTCAACACCGGCGCGCAGGGCCCCGCCGGGCTCACCTTCGGGGGATGGCACCCCGCGGTCACCGCTTCCCCGGATTCCGCGGAGCAGGCCGGTTGGCCGGACGGGGGTGTGGAAGTCCGCCGGATCCGACCGGCGCCCGGCGAGAGCCACGGCATCGACGCGATCACCCCCGCTGACCCCGCTACTCCGGAAGCTCTTCCCTAGTCGTACGAGGCCATGACGTGAAGTCGAGAAGCCGGTTCCCGGCGGCAGTGCGCAGCGCACCTCGATCAGGACGCGCTGGTAGCGCTCACCCTTGACGCAGCGCGCCCGGAGGTGGTGCGGCACGCGGGCGCGCCGCACCACCCGCCCTACCGCTCCGGCCGCCGGGAGGCGAACGCGATGACGGCCGCGGTGGCGAGGACGAGTCCCACGAGCGCGGCCGTGAACGCCCACCGGTAGCCCTCGGCGCCGAAGGTCGCCCCCGCCGAGCTGGACGCGGCCACGCCCACGAGGACGGACAGCCCGAGCGCGCCGCCGAGCTGGTCGACGCTGCGCTGCATGCCGGAGGCGACGCCGGCGTCGTCCTCCGTGACATCGGTGAGGGCCGCGTTCTGCAGGGCGATGAGGCCGATGCCCATGCCGACGGCGACGGCGAGCAACCCGGGCAGCAGGTCCACCGCGTAGTCGCCCCGCTCCGGCAGCCGGGAGAGCCAGGCCGTGCCGAGGGCGGTGGCCAGCAGACCGGCGACGGCGGTCCAGCGGCTCCCGAGGGCGTTCACCACGCGGCCCACGACGGAGACCGCGAGCAGCAGCGCCGCGCAGAACGGCAGGAACGCCACGCCCGCCGCCAGCGGGCCGAAGTCCAGCACTTCCTGGAGGTAGAACGTGGTGAGGAAGAACGTGGTGGACAGCGCGGCGCTGAGCAGCACGGTGGCGCCGTTGGCGGTCAGCCGCGTGCGGTGGGCGAGGATCCGCAGCCGCACGAGGGGGTTCTCGGCGCGGCGTTCGTGCCGGACGAACGCGATCCCGCAGGCCGTTCCCGCGGCCAGCGGGGCCAGCACCGCCCACGAGGTCCAGCCGTGCCCCTCGGCCTGGACGATGCCCAGCACGAGCAGCAGCGGTGCCGCGGTCAGCAGGGCCGCCCCGGGCAGGTCGAGCCGCTCCGGGCGCCGGGCGGGATCCCGCGCCACCAACGCCGGGACCACGGCCAGCACCGCGACGACCAGCGGCGGGTTGACCAGGAACACCCACCGCCAGCTCGCCAGGTCGGTGATGACCCCGGAGAGCAGCACGCCGAACACCAGGCCGCTGGAGGACACGGCCCCCCACACCCCGAGCGCCTTCGCCCGCTCGGTGGGATCGGTGAACATGAGCGCGATCAGCGACATCGCGGCCGGGGACGCGAGCGCCTCGCCGACTCCCTGGGCGAACCGCGCGAGGACCAGCACCGGCAGGCCCGGCGCCAGGCCGGCGACGAGCGAGGCGACGCCGAACACGGCGGCACCGGCGACGAACATCCGGCGCCGGCCGAGCAGATCGCTGATCCGCCCACCGAGCAGCAGGAGCCCGCCACCGACCACGGTGTAGCCGGTGACGACCCAGGTGAGGGCGTGCGGTGACGCCTGGAAGTCCTGCCCGATCGAGGGGAGCGCGATGTTCACGACCGTGACGTCGATCGCGATGAGGAACTGCAGGAGCGAGAGGAAGACGAGCGCGGTCCACCGCCGCTTGGCGGGCGTGGGACCGACGCGCTCAGCAGCGCGAGAAGTCATGGGGGATCAGGAGCTTTCACTGGAGGTCGCGAGAACGCGACGACGTGCGAGGGACCCGGGAGGCCACGGGTGGGTCGTCGTGCGGAGCACGGACGCCACCCGGGCGGGGTCACTTGGTGAAAGCTGCCATGCGGGCACCGTACCACCCCGGTGCCGAGCCGTTCCCTCGAATGGTCAGGTCCGCCCGGCGGTCGAGGGCGCTGAGCAGGGCCTCGGATTCGAGCCGGCCGACGCGGCCCCGGTGCGGCCGGCCCGGACGAGCGCATCCGGACCGGCGAACCCGGGCTGATGGCGGCAGCACCGGCCCGCTGACCAGCCCCGCACGGTCGCAGTGGTGCTCGCATCCCGCGTGCTGCGGTGGTGGAACCGCTCGATCGCACGGTCCCGCCCGGACCTGGTCCTCGCCCGATCAGTCCCGGTAGTGGATGGCCAGGTCCGTGCGTCCGGGGTGGACGTCCTCGTGCAGGGCTCGGGTGTCCCGGCCGTAGTCGCCGTCCAGCAGCCGGCGGTAGGGGCGGTTGCGCTCGTCGGGCAGGCCGGTGATCCGTTCGGTGAGGCGCTCGGCCTGCTGCCGGCGTCCCGCTTCGTCGAGGCCGTCCGCGTCGTAGACCACGTGCAGGTCCAGCGCTTCGATCCCGACGTACCAGAGCGCCCCGTGGGTCAACGGGAACAGCAGCGATTCCAGGTCACCGCTGACCCCGCGCGGCCCCAGGGTGCGCTGGTCATCGCCGGCGGTGACGATGACGAGCGCCTTCCGGCCCATCAGGCGTCCGTCCCCGTACCGGCGCGGCAGGCCCGTGGTCTCGTCGAACTCGCCCTGGGCGAACCCGGTCTGCAGCACGCGGTCGAGCCACCCCTTGACCATCGCGGGCGGGCCGTACCACCAGAGCGGGAACTGGAGCACCAACAGCTCGGCGGCGGCCAGCCTCTCCTGCTCCCGCCGCACGTCGGACTCCACCTCGCCCCGCGCGTAGGCCTCGCCCGCCAGCTCGGCGAGGTTCCCGGGTGAGCCGGACAGGCTGCCCAGGTCGCGCTCGCCGAGCGCCGGGGCGAACCCCTCGGCGTAGAGGTCGGAGACCGTCACCTCGTACCGCTCCGACAGCGCGGCGGTTCCGGCGCGGAGCAGGTGCCGGTTCAGCGAATCGCGCTGCGGGTGGGTGTAGACCCAGTGGGCACGGCCTGGCGTCGGTTCGTGGAATGCGCTCATGCCCCCATCACACCTCGCTTCCGTGAGACGGAGAATCGCCAGCGGTCTCATGGAGATGCTCCATCGTCTAGGCTGGCGGCGGTGGACACCCTGACCGATGTGCTCAACCACATCCGATCGTCCGGAGCGCTGCTGGGCCGGACGCTGGCCAACCCGCCTTGGTCGGTCACCCTCGCGGAACGGGCCTCCCTCTCCCTGGTCACGATGCTGCGCGGGCAGGCGTGGATCGTGGACGGCGGCGAACCGCACCGCTTGGAGCCCCAGGACATCGCCGTCGTCGTGGGGCCGGGCCACTTCGACGTGACCAGCGATCCCGAAGCGAGCCCCGCGCCGCTGTACGTCCAGACGGAGGCCGGGGTGTGCCTCGACGAGGCGGGCAACGCCGCTGAGGGCATCGCACTGGGCACGCGCACCTGCGGGATGCAGCTGGACGCCGATGACGCCATGCTGACCGGGTCCTTCGCCGTCACGGGACGCGTGGCCGACCGACTGCTGAGCGCCCTGCCGCGCGTGCTCGTAGTACCCCGAGCCGACCAGCGCACCGCGGCGCTGCGACTGCTGGAGGCCGAGATCCTCCGCGAGGAGCCCGGCCAGCAGGCCATCCTGGACCGGCTGCTGGACCTGGTGCTGGCCGGCGCGCTGCGGGACTGGTTCGCCCTCCCCGAGACGAAGGCCCCCGGCTGGTACCGGGCGAGCTCGGACCCGGTGGTGGGGACCGCGCTCGCAGCCATCCACGGCGAGCCGCACCGGCCGTGGACCATCGAGCTGCTGGCTCGTCAGGCCCACGTCTCGCGCGCCACGCTGGCTCGGCGGTTCACCGACCTGCTGGGGGAGCCGCCGATGTCCTACCTGACGAGCTGGCGGCTGTGCGTGGCCGCCGATCTCCTGGAGCGCGGCGACGACACGGTCGAGTCCGTCGCACGTGAAGTCGGCTATTCCAGCGCCTACGCCCTGAGCACGGCGTTCCACCGCGAATACGGGATCCGCCCCGGTCACTACCGCCGCAGGTCGGTAGGCGTGGCGGGATAGGTTTCCTGGGACCGCGACCGATCCGTTCCCAGCGCGCCCGGCGGCGTGCGAGGATGCCGCGGGTGGAGATCGACACCCGCACCCCGCAGTCGGCCAGGATCTGGAACTACTGGCTCGGCGGCAAGGACAACTACGAGGCCGACCGCGCTGCGGGCGACGACGTGCTGGCGCAGATCCCCGACATCGCCGTCGGCGCCAAGGCCGAACGGGCGTTCCTGGTCCGCGTCGTGCGCCACCTCGTCCGGGAGGCCGGGATCCGGCAGTTCCTGGACATCGGCACCGGCCTGCCCACGATGAACAACACCCACCAGATCGCCCAGGACATCGCCCCAGAATCCCGCGTGGTCTACGTCGACAACGACCCGATCGTGATGGCGCACGCCCGTGCCCTGCTCACCGGCTCTCCCGAGGGGGCCACCGCGTACCTCGAAGCCGATCTGCGCGAGCCCGATGCGATCTTCGAGGGGGCGGCGCGGACGCTGGACTTCGGCCAGCCGGTCGCGTTGATGCTGCTCGGCGTGATCAACCACATCGTGGACTCCGCGGAGGCCCGCAGGTCCGTCGCGCGCCTGGTGGCGGGCCTCCCGCCCGGCAGCCACCTGGCGTTGAGCCACTCCACCGCGGAGCTGCACGGCGAACCGATGGTGCAGGTGATGCGGGAGATCACCGCGCGCGGCGGTACCCCCATCAGAGCCCGGGACCGCGGCGAGGTCACCCGGTTCTTCGACGGCTTGGAGCTGCTGGAGCCCGGCGTGGTGTCCTGCTCCCGCTGGCGCCCCGAGCCGGGCGAGGAGGACGCGCCCGAGGTCTACATCTTCGGCGGTCTCGGCCGGATCGGCTGACGGTCACCGATCCCGATCCTCGGTCCGGCGGTCAGGCCCGGTCCCGGTGGTGTTGCGGGCTGATGCCGCGGGCCCGTTTCCCCGGCGCGGTGTCGCAGTAGCTTGTGAAGCATGGCGGCGACTGGATCGACAACGTTAGTCCTCGCGGGGACGGGCAAGACCGGACGCCGGGTGGTGGCCGGGCTCGAAGCGCGTGACGTGCCGGTGCGGGTCGGCTCGCGGCGTGCCGATCCCCCGTTCGACTGGGAAGACGAGAGCACCTGGGAACCCGCGCTGCGCGGCGTGGACGCGGCTTATGTGGCCTACTACCCCGACGCGGCGTTCCCCGGTGCGGCCAGGGACGTGGGTGCCTTCGCGGAGGTCGCGGTGAGCTGCGGCGTCCGGCACCTCGTCCTGCTCGCCGACCGCGGTTCCGCCGAGGCCGAGCGGTGCGAACAGGCCGTGCGGGACTCGGGCGCGGAGTGGACCGTCGTGCGGGTCGGGTTCATCACGCAGAACTTCAGCGAGGCGTTCCTCGCCAACCTGGTCCGCGCCGGGACGATCGCGCTCCCGGCCGGTGACGTCGCGGAGCCGTTCACCGACGCGGAGGACATCGCGGACGTCGCCGTCGCGGCGCTGACCGAGGGCGGCCATGCCGGTCGGATCCACGAGATCACCGGACCACGACTGCTCACCTTCGCCGATGCCGTCGGCGAGCTGTCGGAGGCGACCGGCAGGGAGATCCGGTACTTCCCGGTCACGCGTGAGCAGTTCATCTCGTCGCTGACCGGGCGAGGGGTGCCGGTCGAGTACGCGACGCGACTGGCCGATCTCATGGTCGAGGTATTCGACGGCCGCAGGGCCCACGTGACCCACACCGTCGAACGCGTTCTCGGCCGCCCGCCCCGCGACTTCGCGGAGTACGCCCGCGACACCGCCGCGACCGGGGTCTGGGACGCCCCTGCTGAGTCCTCCCGCGGAGCCTGACGTGTTCGGGGAGCCGGAGCACCGGTCGCCGGGCCCGACATGACCACCGGCGGGAACGGTCCGCACCGCCGGGGTCAGGCGCTCATCATGTGGGTGTCGATCTACCCGGCCCTGACCCTGGCGTTGTGGCTCTTCGAACGAATCGGCCTGTCGCAGCTCGCCCTGCCGCTGCGCACGCTCGTCCTGACCGCCGTACTCGTGCCCACCTGCACCTGTACTGGCCGGACCACGATGGTTTCGCCAAGTTCTTCGGGTCCATGGTAGCCAGTGCGGCTCGGTCGAGCAGGGCGTGCTCAGCCCGAGGCAGGCGGCCGACAACATCTGCACCCAGCTGCGCGAGGCCGACTTCGTGCCCGAGCACTTCGGTCTCGCCCAACGGGGACAGCGCTCCATCAACAACGCCGGGGAGTCGCTCGAAGTCCGGGTAAAGGGGCAGGAGCTGTACTCGCGGCGGCACCGGCTGCGCGGTCGCCGCGACGGCGCAGCCGGTCGAATTCGCGATATTTGCGCCCTTGTCAGGTGCCCCGCCAACTTCTAGTGTATGCGTATGCACTTGAGCGAAGCGGACATCCGGCGCATCGGTTCCCCGATTCGGGCGGTCAAGGAAGCGGCCACCGCGGAGACCCCCGACCGGCGGGACCCGGCCCTCGTCGCGCGGGTCTCGGAGATGCTCAGCGCGATCGAGTCCGGCGGCGTGGACGCCGTGCTGCGCTACGCCCGGGAGCTCGACGGGTTCGCCGGTGACGACCTGGAGGTCGGTGCGGCGGAGCTGGCCAGGTCCGGTGATGAACTCCCGGCCGACCTGCGCGCGGCCCTCGACGCCGGTGCGGAGCGGACCCGGCGGTTCGCGGAGATGCAGCGCGCGCGGTTGCATGACTTCGAGGAAGAGGTGCTGCCGGGCGTCGTCTGCGGCCAGCGCTTCGTCCCGGTCGAGAACGTCGGTGCCTACCTGCCCGCCGGGCGATTCCCGCTGCTGGCCAGCGCCTTCATGACGGTCGGGGTGGCGGGCGTCGCGGGCGTGCCGAACATCGTCGCGGCGACCCCGCCCTCGCGGGCCGGCCGCCCGCACCCGGCCGTCCTCTACGCGGCCCAGGTCAGCGGGGCCGAGTCGGTGTACGCGGTGGGCGGCGTGCAGGCGCTCGCCGCGATGGCGTTCGGGCTGCTCGACGGCACGCCCTCGGACATGGTCGTCGGTGCGGGCAACGCCTATGTCGCGGAGGCGAAGCGCCAGCTCTACGGCCGGGTCGGGATCGATGTGTTGGCAGGCCCGTCCGAGGTCGCGGTGATCGCCGACGACACCGCGGACGCCGCCGTCGTCGCTGCCGACCTGCTGGCCCAGGCCGAGCACGGGCCGACCTCCCCGGCATCGCTGGCCACCACCTCCGAGCGGCTGGCCGAGGAGGTGCCGCGGGAGATCGAGAGGCAGCTCGCCGGCCTGGCCACCGCCGAGATCGCCGGTGCGGCGTGGCGCGACCACGGCACCGTCTACCTCGCCGAGGACCGGGAGACGGTCGCCCGGATCATGGACGCCCTCGCGCCGGAGCACCTCGAGGTGATCGCCGACGACCTCGACTGGTGGCTCGACCGGCTGCGCAACTACGGGTCGCTGTTCCTCGGTCCCTGGTCGACCGTGGTCTACGCGGACAAGGGCATGTCCGGGACCAACCACGTGCTGCCGACCGCTCGGGGAGCCCGGTACTCCGGTGGTCTGTCGGTGGCGGGTTTCCTCAAGCAGTTGACCTACCAGCGCGCGTCCCGGGACGCGACCCTCGCCCAGGCCGAGCCCACGGTCACCGTGTCCGACTTCGAGCAGCTGGTGGGGCACCGGGACAGCGCCCGGCTCCGGCTGTCCGCGCTGCGCGGCTGACCCGCAAGGCATGCGTATGTTCCTCAACGGAGAGGGAGGCAGGATGCGCGCACGACGTCCGGTCGCGACCGCTCTGGCGGTGGTGATGGCCCTCCTGCTGGCCGGATGCGGTGCCGGATCCCGGACCCCGGCGGCCACCGCGGCCCTCGTGCCGTGCGACTTCCCGCCGCCGCCCGAGAACGTCGACGTGAACGTCCTGGCCTACAACTCCTCGGCGATCGACCCGTTCACCAACTCGATGGTGCGCAGCTGCTCGAAGGACGGCGTCACGCTGCACCACGAGCCGATCGACTACGCGGGGCAGTCGCAGAAGACGGTCGCCACCCTTGCCGGGCGCTACGGGACCTACGACGTGCTGGAGACCTACGGCTTGGTGGTCCCGCAGTACGCGTCGAGCGGCAAGCTGCACCCGCTCGACGATCTGGTCGACCGGTACGGTGAGCGGTTCGGATTGCACCAGCTCAACCCGGAGATGCGCGAAGCGCTGTCCTACGACGGCGAGCTGTACGCGATCCCGATGCAGGCCCAGATGTTCGTCATGGCCTACCGCGAGGACGTCTTCGACCGGCTCGGTCTGCGCCCGCCGCGGACCTTCGCCGAGCTCCGCGACGTCGCGGCCCGGATCCAGCGCGACGGTGGTATCCGCTACCCGCTGGCACTGCCGCTGCTGGCGAGTTCGGACATCGCGACTGCCTACGACGCGGCGCTCGGATCGCTGGGGACCGACTACGTCGACCGGGAGACCGGGCGCCCGAACTTCGACACCCCGCAGGCCGCTGAAGCCTTCGAGCAGCTCCGGTCACTGCTGCCCTACATGGACCCGCAGGTGACGACGTTCGCGCAGCCGGCCGTCCAGCAGCAGATGTACAACGGCTCCGCAGCGATGTCGATCATGTTCAGCGGTCGGATGAAGGACCTCACCGAGCCGGAGAACAGCCGGTTCGCCGCGGACTTCGCGTTCGCGCCACCGCCGTCGGTGGCCGGTGGCGACGTCCTCTACAACACGTTGTCGGTCGACGGGTGGGCGATCCCGGAGAACACCGACGTGGACAAGGACCTGCTGTTCCACCTGATCTCGGCCGCGGTCGGGCCGGAGTCGTCGAAGGCGGCGGTGCCCGGCGCGTTCCCGGCCCGGGAAGGCATGGTCGGTCCGGACAGCAGTCCGTTCGCCGAGGCCCAGCTGGAGTCGGTCGGCAAGGCGTCCCCGCCCGAGCCCTACCCCTGGACGTCGCGGATCAGCACCGCGACCACCCCGATCGTCGCCGATGTCATCTCCGGGCGGACTTCCGTCCCGGAGGGCCAGCGGCGGATGCAGGAGATCGCGACCGCGATCGTCGCCGAGTACCGGCGCTGACCCCCTCCCGAACCTGGTCCCACCCACGAGAGCGAGGTGAGGCGATCATGCGGAGGCGCGAGTTCCTCGGCCTGGTCTCCCCGAGCCTGCTGGTGATGCTCGGCCTGTTGGTGTTCCCGCTCTACAAGACCGTGGAGTGGAGCCTGAAGCGCGTGAACTACGGCGAGCCCGGCACGTTCCTCGGCCTGGACAACTACGCCCAGGCCCTGACCGACCCGCGGCTCGGCCGCGCGGTGCTGTTCACCGTCGGCCTGACGGTGGCGGTGGTCGCGCTGCTGCTGGTCGGCGGGTACGTGCTCGCCGTCCTGGTGAACGGGCTCGGGCGGTCGCGCCCGTGGGTGCTCGGCATGCTGCTGGTGTCCTACGTGGTCCCGAACGTCGTCGGCGCCACGATGTTCTCCTGGCTGTTCGACTCGAACTTCGGTGGCGTCGTGAACTACCTGATCACCAACCTCACCGGGCAAGAGGTCCTCTGGTTCACCGAAACCTGGGCGAACCGGGTCGTGATCGGCCTCAACACCGTCTGGTTCATGCTGCCGTTCGCGATGCTGGTGATCCTCGCCGGGCTGCAGGGCGTCTCCGAGGAGGTCGTGGAGGCCGCCCGGATCGACGGCGCGACCGGCTGGCGGGTGCACTGGTACGTCATCGTGCCATCCATCCGCGGCGTCCTCTCCTTCGTCTCGATCATCTCGATCATGGACGTGCTGCGGACCTTCGACCAGCTGGTACCGCTATCCCCGCAGGCACCGCAGATCGGCAACGAGTCGATCATGCTCTACATCTACAACATCGCCTTCCAGGACGGCGGACAGCAGCTCGGACTCGGCAGCGCGGTGAACGTGCTGCTCATCGTCCTGATCGTGCTGCTGCTCTCGCCCTTCATCCGGGACATGGCCAAGGAGGCGCGCCAGTGAGCACCGTGCAGTCCGCCCCGCCGGCGACCGGCCCCGGCCGCCGGCGTCCCCGCGGCCGCGCCGTCCTGATCGGGGGCCTGCTGCTGGTCATCTGCTGGGTGATGCTCAGCCCGGTGATCTGGACCGCGATGTCGGTGATCAAGCCGACCGACGTCGCGTTCCTCGACCCGCCCGTGTTCACCTGGCAGCCGACGTTCACCGCGTTCGTCGACCTGTGGCAGACCACCGAGTTCTACCGATACCTGCTGAACACCGTGGTCGTCGCGCTGATCAGCACGGTGGTCGCGCTGGTCATCGGGATCCCGGCCGCGTACGCGCTGTCCCGGTTCCCCGGCTGGGTGTCGGTCGCGCTGCTGATCGCGGCCCTGGTCTTCCGCGCGCTGCCTCGGTTCGCCGTCGTGCTGCCGATGTACGACATCTCCCGGGCGCTGGGGATCTACGACACGTCCTTCGCCGTGGCCGCCGCACTGGTCGCGATCAACCAGCCGTTCTCGATCTGGTTGCTGCGGAACTTCTTCGCCGAGATCCCGAAGGAGCTCGACGAAGCCGCGATGCTCGACGGATGCAGTCGCTTCCAGACCCTGCGGCGGGTGATGGTGCCGCTGATGGGACCGGGGATCCTCACCGCGGGGATCTTCATGTTCCTGTTCGCGTTCCAGGAGTACCTCACCGCGAACGTCCTGACCGACGTCGTGGCCAGGACCGTCCCGGTGTTCATCGCCACGCAGCTCGGTCAGACGTTGCCGATGCTCCAGCAGTCCGGCGCCGCGGCGATCCTGCTCACGCTGCCGGTGATCGGCTTCGCCTTCATAGCCCAGCGCTACCTGGTGGCCGGGCTCGGCGCCGGCTCGGTCAAGGGCTGAGGGTGCCCGGCGAGCTGCCCCTGGTCCTGCTGCCGGGGATGAACTGCTCGGCCCGGCTCTGGGGCCCGGCCGGAGCGGGTGCGGTGCACGGCGTGCTCGACCGCCCCGGGCTCGCCACGCAGCTCGACGCCCTGCGCGACGCGCTGCCGGAGCGGTTCGCCCTGGCCGGGCTGAGCCTGGGCGGGATCGTCGCGATGGCGCTGACCCGGCACGTACCGGAACGGGTGGCCGGGCTGTGCCTGATGGCGACGAACGCCCGCCCGCCGACCCCTGAGCAGCACGCTGCCTGGGACGCCCAACTCGCCCGCCTCGCCACCGGGGCCACCGCGCGGGAGCTGCAGCCGCTGGACCTGCTGCTGCACGACCGGACGTCGGCCGACCGCGCGCTGCGGATGGCCGACGAAGTGGGTGAGCGGGCCCTCACCGCGCAGCTGCGGCTGCAGGGCACCCGGGTCGACGAGCGTCCGGCGCTCCCCTCGGTCTCGGTGCCGACCCTGGTGATCGCGGGAGAACGGGACCGGCTCTGCCCGGTCGAGCGGCATTCCGAGATCGCGGACCTGGTCCCGGGAGCCCAGTTGCACGTGGTGCCGGATACCGGTCACCTGCTGCCGATGGAGGCACCGGACGTCGTCGCCGCGTTGCTGGGGGAGTGGCTCTCGGAGGTGCGCGGTCTCGAGCGTCGTCCGCCGGCCGCCCGAGCGGGCGAGGTCGCGGGCCCCACCGCGGCGGCGGAGCCGATGCCGAAGGAGCGGTGAGCAGGCCGGTCGGCTTGGACGCGCCGGACCGGGTTTCGCCCGCGGGCGGTGCGCGGGCGAGTGCTCCAGCGGACGTGACGCGGCGGGCCGTGACCCGGGATCCCGGGCCACGGCCCGCCGCGTCGGGCGGGGCGCGTCCTGCCGGATCGGCCTTCAGACCGTGGCCCCGGCCAGCTCGCGGAACGATGCCATCATCACCGCGGTGAGGTTGTAGGCCACGATCTGCGCGCCGTCGGCGAAGGACGCCGCCGCCGCCTCCGCGGATCCGGCCAGGTCGGCCCGGACCGCTCCCCGCACGGCCGGGTCGCCGTGCACGGCCGCGAGCAGTTCGGGGACGGTCGGGTCCGCCCCGGCCCGGGAGGCCCCGAGATCGGCGACGCCGACCAGGTAGCCGTCGATCCCGTCCACCGCGACGATCTCGCCGGCCCGACCGATCGCGCTCGTCGACTCCAGCATCGCCAGCACCACGACGTCGTCGGCGGCGGCGCGGTGCTCCTCGGCGGTCACGGCACCGAATCGGCCCGCGCGCGGGTAGGTCGCGAAACCGCGGGTCCCGTGCGGCGGGTACCGCAGTGCGCGGGCGAGGTCTGCGGCCTGCGCCGCGTCCTCCACGTGCGGGGCGATGATCCCGCGCGCGCCTTGGTCGAGCGCCCGCTGGGCCAGGTGGTGCTCGTCCTGACCGGGCCGGACGAGCACAGCGAGGCCGTGCGCGTCGGCGAACGCGATGTGGGTGCGCAGCGATCCGACGTCGGACGGGCCGTGCTCGCAGTCGATCAGCACGAAGTCCAGCCCGGCGACGGCGAGCATCTCGACGATCTCCTCGCAGGGCATCCGCACCAGCGCCCCGGCGAGCCGCTTCCCAGCGGCCAGCTGCGCCCTCACGCGATCATCCCCGCGGACAGGTCGACGTCGGCACCGGAGAGCCCGGGCATCTCCAGCATCGCGACCACGGCAGCACCCACCTCGTCCTCGGTGATCATCCGGCCGAGCGCGGCCCGGCCGACGAACGCGGTCCGGGCGGTTGCCACGTCGGTCCCGGACCGCTGCGCCTCGAGGGCGAAGTTGCGGTCCATCCGGTCGCCTTCGACCGGGCCGGGGGACAACGCGTTCACCCGCACCCCGGCGGGGCCGGCCTCGAACGCGAGGGTCGAGGTCAGGCCGAGCACCGCCATCTTCGACGCGCAGTAGGGCGTCCGCCGGGTCAGCGGCCGCTTCCCGGACACCGACGCCACGTTGATCACGTCACCGGTGCCCCGCTCGACCATGGCCGGCAGGAACGCCCGGCACACCAGGTACGTGCCGCGCACGTTGACCGCGAACACCTCGTCCCACTCCTCGGGCGAGACCTCGACCAGCGGAGCGACCGGGCCGGCGATACCGGCGTTGTTGATCACGATCGAGATCTCCTCATCGGCCAGCCGCGCGGCCAGGGCGTCGACGGCGGCCGGGTCGGCGACGTCGCACACCTCGGCCCGCGTGGCGGGCCCGATCCGTCCGGCGGTCGCGGCCAGCGCCTCGGCCCGCCGCCCGACCAGCACGACCCGGGCCCCGGACCGGGCGAGGTGCGAGGCCATCGACGCGCCCAGCCCGCTGCCGCCGCCGGTGACCAGCGCGGTGCGTTCCGCGAGCGGCCCGCTCATGACCGGGCCGCCGTCCGCTCGGCGGACGACGTCTCCGGTGGCCGACCGTCGAACCGTGCCGGGAATTCCCGCACGGCCTCGTCCCCGCGCGTCCGGACGCCGTCGATGATCTCCCGGACCCGCTCCGCGACGCGCGCGTCGCTCGGTCTCGGGGTCGAACCCGACGCGCTCTTGATCTCCTGCGCCATGCCGCCCTCTCCTGGCCACACCTAACATACGTATGCGCTTACGGTTCCGCAGTGAACGGCGGCGGCGCGTCGCTGTCAAGGGGTGGTCCGGCGGGCGCTAGGCTGGGCAACCGATTCAGGAGGGTGGAGATGGTCACCAGTCGCGACGTGGCGAGGCTCGCCGGAGTTTCGCAGCCGACGGTCTCGCGGGCGCTGACCGACCACCCGCGGGTGTCGGAGGCGACCAAGCGCAAGGTCCGCGAGGCGGCGCGCGCGCTCGGGTACTCGACGAACGCGATCGGCCGGGCGCTGTCGGTGGGCCGGTCGAACCGGATCGGGCTGGTCGTCGCGGACCTGGAGAACCAGTTCTACGCGAACATGATCGCTCCGCTGCACGACGAGCTGGAGCGCCTCGGCCACGAGCTCGTGCTGATCACCGAGTCGGCGGCCAGCGCCCCGCTGCCGGAGCGGGTGGCGGCGCACGGCCTGGCGGGAGTCATCCTGTCGACGACCACGGTGGATTCGATCCAGCCGGCCAGGCTGCGCGACCGCGGGGTGCCGTTCGTCTACCTGAACCGGGTCGCTCCCGGCGTGCGGGCCGACGCGGTGACGGTGGATCCGGAGGCCGGGGTTCGCGAGATCGTCGCCGAGGCCGTCCGGCTCGGCCACACCCGGATCGGAGCGATCTTCGGGCCGCGCAACACCAGCACCGGTGAACAGCGGGAACAGGTCGTCCGCGGGGTGCTGGACGAGCACGGCTTGGGGCTCGCGCAGCGCGATGTCCTGCACGGCCCGTTCGACTTCGGCACCGGGCGGGACGGGTTCCGGGCGCTGCGCGAACGGGCCGGCGGACCGACTCTCGTGCTGTGCGGCAACGACGTCGTCGCGCTCGGCGTGCTGGATGCCGCGGCGGAGTCCGGAGTCCCGGTGCCCGAGCACACCTCCGTGGTCGGCTTCGACGATCTGCCCACTTCCCGGTGGGCGTTGGTCCGGCTGAGCACGATCGCCTACGACCTCGACGAGGTCGCCCGGGAGTCGGCGCGGCTGGTCGTGGCCCGCCTGCGGGAACCGGACGCCGAGACGGCGCACGTCGTCTACCCGACGCACTACGTCGCCCGCTCCACGGTGTCCGGTCCCCGGGCCTGAGCCGTTCCGAAGCAGAAGCCGTCGCGGTCTTGTGCCCGGTTGTGCATACGCATACAGTCGCAGCACGGACCCCGTGAGGAAGGACGGCCATGGCCCTCGACCCAGCCGCGTACGAGCCCTACTCCGACCCGGACGACTTCATCCGTGAAGTGACCGACCGGATCTGGGTGCAGCGCGACGTCTCCTACATCGTCGACAACTACGAACCGGATTCGATCGTGCACGGCGGTCTCGGCACGGTGATCGGGCGCGACGGCGTGATCGAGGGCAGCCTGATGCGCATCGCGGGTACCCCGCAGCACGTCGGCCAGGCCGAGGACGTGATCTGGGAGGCCCGCGGCGATGACGCGTTCCTCAGCTCCCACCTGGTCTTTTCCGCTGACGAGATCCTGGTCGGCGGTGCCGTGAAGCGGATCCGCAAGCGCACCATCGCCAACTGCCTCTACCGGCGCGGGAGGATGGTGGAGGAGTGGGTGGTGCGCGATGAACTCGCGGACTGCCTGCAGCGTGGCCTCGACCCGGCCGAGGTGGCGCGGGAGCAGCGGTTCCGGGGCTACCAGGGTTCGATGACCGAGGCTCCTCCCGAGGACGTGCTCGCCGCGGGGGACAGCGGCCCGCGTCCGGACGACTTCCGGCCCGAGTGCGAGATGGTGCTGGAGTTCCTCGACGAGGTCTGGAACGCCCGGCGCTACCACAAGGTCACCGACTACATGCACCGCGACTTGTTCCTGCACACCGTCGGCGACCAGACCGTCATCCGCCCGGACGGCTACCAGCGCGACCTGCTGGCGCTCGTCGCCCCGTTCCCGGACGCCCGGTTCTCGGTCCGCGACGTCCAGACGCACCACGCCGAGCGCTACGCCGGATTGCGGATCGCGGTGACCTGGGTGATGCGCGGGACCTACCGCGGCACCCCGACCTACGGCCCGCTCACCGGCGGCGAGGTCGAGCTGCTCGGCGTCTCGCAGTTCCTGGTGCAGGACGGCCGCATCGTGCGCGAGATCCGCGTCTTCGACGAGATCGCCCTGCGCGCCCAAATCGACGCCGGCCGCACCGGCGAGTTCACCGACACCAACATCTACTGATCCCTTCAGGTCTGGAGCACTGACATGCGCGATACCGTGGTCGGCCCGGACGAGATCGTCCGTCGCACCGTCCGGCACGCGGACTGGGTTCCGTGCAAGGCCGCGTTCATCGACTGCCGCACGCCCGGTTCGGACCGGAAGGACAACTACTCCTTCATCGGCCCCGGGGTCACCCAGAACGCCTCGCAGCACGTGAACCTGCGCGAGCCGCACGGGTTCAACCTCGGTGCGGCGGGCATGCCCAACGGCACCACGAACAGCCTGCACCTGCACTTCACCGCAGAGGTGTTCATCAACTTCGGTGGTGACTACCAGCTGAGGTGGGGCCCGGACGGGACCCAGGGCGAGTACCGCAGCACCGACGGCGACGTCGTCTCGGTCCCACCGTGGATCTTCCGCGGGTTCACCAACGTCGGCCCGGACGACGGGATCCTGCTCACCGTCCTCGGCCGTGACGACCCCGGCGGCATCATTTGGGGCCCCGCGGTCCTGGAGGAGGCGGCCGGGCACGGCCTGTACCTCACAGCGGACAACCGGTTGATCGACACGGTCGCCGGGGAAGAGCTTCCCGGCGACGTCGGGCTGATCCGGCCGATGGCCCAGGCGGAGATCGACGAGCTCGACGTGTACACGGCCGAGCAGTTCCGCGGCCGGGTCGTGGGCGAGGCGGACCGCACCTGGGTCGAGGAGCCGTACCTGTGCTCGCGACTGCCCGCCGGTGCCGCCCAGCTCAGCCCGGTCATCGGTTACGGCACGGTCGAGCACCGCGCTGCGGCGCCGCACCTCGGCGAGCCGCACGGCTTCAGCCTGGCCTGGCTGCGCGCGGAGCCGGGCGAGGGCGTGCTGACCCACCGGCACGACGCGACCCAAGTCCTCGCCGCGAAGGCGGGACGCTGGTCGGTCCGGCTGAACACCGGAGACGACGAGCGCACCGTCGAGCTCGGACCACGGGACATGCTGTCGGTGCCCCCGGGTGCGTGGCGCTCGATCACGCTGCTCGACGCCGGGCCGGGCCGCGCCGCGACCCCGGGCACCGGGGAGCTGGTGGTCGTCACCGGCGGCGACGGACGGGTCCGTCCGGAGTGGAGCGACGAGGTGGTCGCCGGAGCCCGGAAGCGCGGCCGGGTGCTCGACGCGGACGGCTACCTCGCGCCGGCCTCGGTGCTGGCCTTCGCGACCGAGGACGACTGAGGAAGTGGCGATCGTGGCCGCTGCGTGCCGGATCCCGGCGCGGATCGACGCACCGGACCCGGGAATCGCCGATCGCGCGGTGCGCGAGGCGGTCGCCGGTGGGGCGCGGCTGGTCGTGCTGCCGGAACTCGCCGTCTGCGGGTACGCCTTCGCCGACGCCGCCGAGGCGCGGTCGGCCGCGGAACCGCTCGACGGGCCGACCGTCGAACGGTTCGCCCGGCTGACGGCCGAGCTGGGGTGCGTGCTCGTGGCCGGGGTCGCCGAGCTCGGCCCGGACGGACGGGTGTTCAGCAGCGCGGTCGTCGTCGAGGGCGGGAGCCTGCGCACCTCCTACCGCAAGGTCCACCTGTGGGATCGGGAGCGGGAGCTGTTCGCCCCGGGGTCCGCGCCGCCGCCGGTGGTGGCGACCGCGGTCGGCCGGATCGCTCCGATGGTCTGCTACGACCTGGAATTCCCGGAGTGGGTGCGCGGCGCCGCCGAGGCCGGGGCCGAGATCGTCGCTGCGCCGGTGAACTGGCCCTCGCGCCCCACCCCGGGAGGCCAGCACCCGCTCGAGGTGGCGAAGGTGCGTGCGGTCGCCGGGACCTACCGCGTGCACGTCGTGGCCGCCGACCGCTGCGGCACCGAGCGCGGCGTGGACTGGTTCGGCGCGGGCATCGTCTGCCGGGCCGATGGCCACCTGCTGGCCGGGCCCGGTGAGCCACCGGTGGAGGAGCCGGGGGCGGTGCTCGCCGTGCTCGATCCGGCCGAGGCGCGGGACAAGCGCCTCGGTCCGCGCAACCACGCCGTGCACGACCGCAGGCCCGACCTCTACCGCGAGACCGTCCCCTCCCGGGAAGGAGCACCCCCATGGCCGGCGTGAGCTACGACGCGGTGACCCGGCGGTACCCGGGTTCCACCCGGGCCGCCGTCGATGCCCTCGACCTCGACATCGCCGATGGCGAGTTCCTGGTGCTGGTCGGGCCTTCCGGCTGCGGGAAGACCACCTCGCTACGGATGCTCGCCGGTCTGGAGGACATCGACGGCGGACGCATCCGGATCGGCGATCGGGACGTCACCCGCGTCGCGCCGAAGGAGCGCGACATCGCGATGGTGTTCCAGAACTACGCGCTCTACCCCCACATGTCGGTGGCCGCGAACATGGGTTTCGCGCTGAAGATGGCGGGGACACCGAAGTCGGAGATCGCCCACCGGGTCGCCGAGGCCGCCCGGGTGCTCGACCTGGAGCCCTATCTCGACCGCAAGCCCCGTGGGCTCTCCGGCGGGCAGCGCCAGCGGGTGGCGATGGGCCGGGCGATCGTCCGCCAGCCGCAGGTCTTCCTGATGGACGAACCGCTGTCCAACCTCGATGCCAAATTGCGCGTCCAGACCCGCACGCAGATCGCGTCGCTGCAGCGGCGGCTCGGCGTCACCACCGTGTACGTCACGCACGACCAGGTCGAGGCGATGACGATGGGCGACCGGGTGGCGGTCCTGAAGGACGGGCTGCTGCAGCAGTGCGCCGCGCCGGGGGAGCTCTACGACCGCCCGGCCAACGCGTTCGTCGCCGGTTTCGTCGGCTCCCCGGCGATGAACCTGCTGACCGTGCCGGTGACCGGCGACGGCGTCCGGCTCGGCGGGATCGACGTGCCGGTGGAACGGGACGCGATGCGCGATGCGGGGCGGACCGTGACCGTCGGCGTCCGGCCGGAGGACCTGCGGCTCGCCGACGACGGCGTTCCGCTCGAGGTCGACCTCGTCGAGGAGCTCGGCGCGGACGCGTACGTCTACGGTCGCGCCCGGCTCGACGGTACCGAGCACCAGGTGGTCACCCGGGTGAAGGGGCGGCAGTCGCCGGCCCGCGGCGCCATCGTGCACCTGGCACCCGACTCGGAGCGCGTCCACCTGTTCGACGGAGGTGGCCGTCGGCTGGGCTGACCGGGCTCGCGCCACGGGTGCGCGGACCTCCGGCTCGCGCTGGCGGTGGAGCCGCGCAACCACGACGTACCGGGTCCCGGGTGCCGGCACGCACAGCGCCGGGTGCGGCGCCAGGAGGTCTCGCGACCCCGACAGGTCCCCGATCGCGGTGGGGGAGAAACGTCGCCCGCCGGTGATCTCGTCGCGGGCACCGCGTTCGTTCACAACGCGGCACGCGCGCCGGGCAGCTTGCGGACCAGCGCTGCGGCGGTCCAGCTGAGCACCATGCCGACGGGGAGCGCGATGGCGAACTTCGCGACCGGGGTCGTGTCGACTCCTTCCAGGACCGCCACCACGCCGACGATGACCGGCCCGTGCAGGACGTAGACGGCGAGTGCCTGGTCGGACAGGAATCGTGCCACTCGGCCGGTGACGTCGACGAACCGCTGGAAGGTGCGCAGCAGGACGAGGATCGCCCCGGTGGCGAACAAGGCGTCCCACAGGGCGAAGCTGAGCTGGGCGACGTCGGTGGGCGGCGGTGGGGATTCGGTGAGCACTTCGTACCCGCCGAGCACCATGGGCACCAGTGACGCGGCCAGCAGCGCTGCGCCGAGCAGTCCGGTGCGCGGTCGGAGGCTCGTGAGCCAGCCGTAGCGGTACGCGCAGATGCCCACGACGAACAGGGCGATGTACTGCGGCAGGTAGAAGAGGCTCGGCAATTCGAGGACCTCCGCGCCGTACGGCACGACCAGGCGCCACAGCCAGCTGATGCCCCCGAGGCCGATGGCGAACGCCACCACGTGCGCGGATCGCGGTCCCGCAGCGGCGTCGGTGCCGGGCGGCTGGGCAGGAGGGTCCGTGGGACGGGGCCTGCCGAAGGCGGCGTAGACGAGCGCGAAGAGGAGCAGCACGGCGAGGAACCAGGCGATGCCGGGATCGAGTTCGGTGAGGTAGAAGCGCCAGTACGGCGGCTGCTCGGCGGCCGGGATGTCCAGGTAGATCGGCAGCGTGAACAGCGGGCGCAGCAGCAGGTAGTAGATGAGCAACGGGATGCCCAGCCGTCGCAGGCGATCGACCGCGAAACGCCTCGGTCCCTTGCGGTCCAACGATCGCGGGCTGACGTATCCGGACAGCAGGAAGAACATGCCCATGAAGAACGTCTGGTTCAGCATGGCCAGCAGATCCAGCATTCCCGTGAACGCGTCCGGCTGCGCCTGTTGCGGTCCGTTCGGCCACCCGCCGATGTCGCCGTAGGCGAACGCCACGTGGTGGAGGACGACGACGAAGGTCAGGTACACGCGAAGGTTGTCGACGAAGTGGACTCGTGCGCGCGCGGGCGCGGCGACCGGGATGACGTTCATCGGGTGTCCTCTGCTCGGGTGGCGTGGTCGAACAGGTCGATGACTTCTGCGATGTAGGCGGTGGTGTCGAGTTCCGGGTGCGCGAGCAGTTCGTACATGAACCCGTCGATCGCGCGCCGCACCGAGATCGCCATGACGTGCGGGTCGAAGGAGCGGAACTCGCCCGCTTCCTGGCCCTGGCGGCAGATCGATTCGAGGGGTGCGAGCATCTGCGCGGCCCACGCCGCGTCGAAGACGCGACGGCCTTCGTCGTCGCGGTAGCTGCGGATGATCTCCACCACGGCCTGCAGTTCGTGCGGGTGGCCGGCGATGTAGCCCAGGTGGCTCTGCAGGTAGGTCCGCAGCAGGACCCAGGCGCCCGCGTCGTCGTCCAGGTGATCGAACCACTCGCGGTGTGCGTAGTGCTCGCCGCGGGCGAAGACGTCGCGCACGATCTCCTCGATCAGTTCCGCCTTGCCGGCGAAGTGGTAGAGGACGACGCCCTTGCTCACGCCCGCCTGTTCGGCGATCCGGCTCAGCGAGGCGCCGCCGTAGCCCAGTTCGCAGACGACCTCGATGGCGCACTCGATGATCTGCGCCCGGCGGGCGTTCTCGGTGAAGGTCCGCCGCCGCGTCGCCTGGCCGTCCTGACCGGTCGGCTTGTTGTCTGACCGCACGGTCAGAGCATAGTCCGAGCGGTGGGGAAATGGCTACTGTTCGTGTTTAGCCGGTTGGAATCGCCCGGCCTGGGGCATGCGTGACGGGCCTCGTCGGCTGGCGCGTCGGGGAGCGGAACGACCAGCCCACCGCCGGTGACCGGGGTGCGCTGGCGTTGGCGAATGCGCGGGGCGGGCACTCCGGCTGTGGTCGCCGCCGCGATCGGGGAGGCCCCGAGGGCGGGTGGCTCGCCGGGCATGGACGAGGCGCATCGCGGCGGGGCGCGGCCGATGAGGTGCGGTCGGTGGCCCGCGCGTCAGGAGCGCCGACCGGCACGGGCCGGGCCGCGCCCGCAAGGCCGAGGTGGGGCGGAGCTGCGGCGGTCGGTCCACCGGTCCGCCGTGGTGGTCGCGTCGAAGTCGTCGACCCCGGTGCGGGATGGTGGACCCTCGTGGAGCTGGGTGGGCCGCACCCGCCGGGCCGCGCCCGGCGGGTGCGGTACCGAATCAGTCCCCGACGACGGCGAGGGCGTCGATCTCCACCAGCAGCCCCTCGGGCAGGCCGACGTAGACCGTGGTGCGGGCCGGGAACGGTTCGCCGACCACCCGCGCGTAGGTCTCGTTCATCTCCGCGAACTGCGAGACGTCGGTCAGGTAGACGCGCAGCATGAGCACGTCCTCCAGCGAGGCGCCACCGGCCTCCAGGATCGCGATGACGTTGCGCAGGCACTGCTCGGTCTGCTCCGGCACGCCGCCCTCGACGAGCTTCCCGGTCTCCGGGCTCACCGCGGTCTGTCCCGAGACCTGCAGGATGCCGCCCTTGCGCACGCCCTGCGACAGCGGGATGTGCGCCGGCGGGGTGGGAGCGTTCTTCGTGGTGACCACGGTCCTGGCCATCAGAGTTCCTTCCTTCGGGTGGTGATCTCGCGCCGGCACCCCAGCTCGCCGGACGTCCGGCCTGCGGTGCGCAGCAGGTCGTCGACGAGCCCGAGGAGCCCGTCGAAGTCGAGCAGCACGTCGGGCACCGACAGCGACACCGCCGCGACCACCTCGTCGCGGTCGTCGTGGACCGGTGCCCCGATGCAGTGGATGAAGTCCTCGTGCTCGTTGCGGTCCACCGCGTAGCCCTGCTCGCGAACGCGGTCGAGCTCGGCCAGGTACCCCTCGGCCGAGGTGATCGTGTTCGCGGTCATCGGCGGGTAGGCCAGCCGGCCCGCGATGGCCTCGCGCCGCGCCCGCGGGAGCCCGGCCACCAGGACCTTGCCGACCGCCGTGCAGTGCAGCGGCGCCCGCTTGCCGACGCGCGAGTACATCCGGACCGCGTGGTGGCTGTCCACCTTGTCGATGTAGACGACTTCGTCGCCTTCCAGGGTGGCCAGGTGCACCGTGTGGCCGGTGACCTCGCTCAGCTCGACGAGGTGCGCACGGGCGACGGCCCGCACGTCGAGGTCTTCCAGCGCGCGGTGGGCCAGGTCGAACAGCGTGCTGCCCAGCCGGTAGTGGTGGACCCCGTCGCGGCGGACGAAGCCGGCCGACTCCAGCGTGCGCAGCAGCCGCAGCACCGTCGACTTGTGCACGCCGAGCCGCTCGGCGAGCTGGTCGAGCGTGTGCGGACCGGTCGCCAGCGTCGTCAGGACGCGGAGACCGCGTTCCAGGCTCTGGCTCATCCACCTCTCCCTCGTTGACGTGCTGCCCGGCGGATGTTACACATCCCGAAATCATTCTACGCAACTGGCGTTGCAAGACATGCAATGGGAGGCGTCCGTGTCGGTAACGGGCATCGACGGAGCCGCGGTGCGCGCACTGCGCGACGAACGCATCGACTGGCGTTTCAAGGGCATGCCGTCCGAGGCGTTCGGCAGCACCGTCGGCGAGTTCCTCGAGCGGCGGCCGAGGCTCTCCGGCGCCGGCTTCGTCGGCCCGCTGCTCGTGCTCGACGACGACGCCCTGGAGCACAACCTGCGCACCATGGCGCGCTGGTGCGCCCAGCACGGCGTGCGGCTGGCGCCGCACGGCAAGACGACGATGGCACCGCGGCTGTTCGAACGCCAGCTCGAGCACGGCGCGTGGGGCATCACCGCGGCCAACGTGAGCCAGTTGCGCGTGTACCGCGCGTTCGGGGTGCGGCGGGTGCTGCTGGCCAACGAACTCGTCGATCCCCACGGGTTGCGCTGGCTGGCCGGTGAGCTGGCGGCCGATCCGGACTTCTCCGTCGCGTGCTGGGTGGACTCGGTGCGCGGCGTCGAGCTGATGACCGAGGCGCTGGGATCGCCGCAGCGGCCGTTGGACGTGCTGGTCGAGGTGGGCGATCCGGGTGGGCGCACCGGCGTGCGGACCGTCGCCGAGGCGGTCGAGGTCACCGACGCGGTGGCGGCGAGCCCCGCGCTGCGGCTGGTCGGCGTCGCCGGGTACGAAGCGGCGGCCGCGCACGACCTCAGCGAGCGCGATCTGTCCCTCGTGGACGACCACATGGCGCGGGTGCGCGAGGTGGTCGGCGAGCTGGCCGACCGCGGCCGCTTCGCGCACCTGGACGAGGTCCTGGTGACCGCGGGCGGCAGCGCCTACTTCGACCAGGTCGCCGAGGGGCTGGCGCGGCCGTGGCCGGTTCCGGTGGTGCCGGTGCTGCGCAGCGGTGGGTACGTGACCCACGACGACGGCCTGTACCGCACGATGTCGCCGTTCGGGCGAGAGCACCGGCTGGCGGGCGACGAATCGCCCTTCCGGCCGGCGATGCGGATCTGGAGCCAGGTCGTCTCCCGGCCCGAGCCGGGGCTGGCGCTGCTGACGATGGGGCGCCGCGACGCGTCCTTCGACCAGCACCTGCCGGAACCGCAGGTCGTCCGGGCCGGCGACGGGGCGGTGCGCGACCTCGCGCCCGGCGCGTGCCGGGTGACGTCGCTGGCCGACCAGCACGCCTTCCTCGCCGTGGAGCCGGGGACCGAGGTCGAGGTGGGGAGTGGCTGGGCTTCGGGCTCTCCCACCCGTGCACGGTCTTCGACAAGTGGCCGCTGATCCCGGTCGTCGACGGCGACGAGGTCGTGGACCTGGTCCGCACGTTCTTCTGAGCCCGACCGGCACCGGTGTCGCGTCACCCGAGACGCGCATCACCTCGTCCCGGTGACCGCACCGGCGGCGATCGGGCGACTGATCGACGAGCTCGCGAGCGCCTCGCGGGCCGCGCAACGATTCCCACCGGCGTGGGTGAGAAGGAGAGGCCACTATGGACATCGTCGTGCGTGGCGCGCACGTCGTCGATGGTGACGGCGGACCGCGGCGGCGGGCCGACGTCGGGGTGCGGGACGGGCGGATCGCCGAGGTGGCCGCGCCGGGCAGCCTGGGCGGCGGCCGGGCCATCGATGCCGACGGGCTCGTGCTGGCGCCCGGGTTCATCGACATGCACTCCCACTCCGACCTGCAGGTCCTGGCCGAACCGGACCACCTGGCCAAGGTCTCGCAGGGCGTGACGCTGGAGGTCCTGGGGCAGGACGGGCTGTCCTACGCCCCCGTCGACGACGACACGCTGGCCAACCTGCGCGCGCAGATCGCGGGCTGGAACGACGACCCCGCGGGGTTCGACTTTGACTGGCGCAGCGTCGCCGAGTACCTCGACCGGCTGGACCGCGGTATCGCGGTCAACGCGGCCTACCTCGTCCCGCAGGGCACGCTGCGGATGCTCTGCGTCGGCTACGACGACCGGCCCGCGACCGAGGCCGAGCTGGACCGGATGCGCGAGCTGCTGGCCCGTTCCCTGGACGAGGGCGCGTTCGGCATGTCCTCGGGGCTGACCTACACGCCCGGCATGTACGCCGACACCGCCGAGCTCGCCGCGCTCTGCGCGGTCGTCGGTGCCAAGGGCGGCTACTACAGCCCGCACCACCGCAGCTACGGCGCCGGAGCGCTGGACGCCTACCGGGAGATGATCGAGGTCTGCCGCGGCTCGGGCTGCCCGCTGCACCTGGCGCACGCCACGATGAACTTCGGCGTCAACGAGGGACGCGCCACCGAACTGCTGTCCATGCTGGACGAAGCGCTCGACGACGGCTGCGACATCACCCTCGACACCTACCCGTACCTGCCCGGCTCGACGTCGCTGCACGCGCTGCTGCCCAGCTGGGCCACCGCGGGCGGTGTGGCGGCGACGCTGGAGCGGTTGCGCGACCCCGCGCAGCGCGAGCGGATCCGCCACGTCATGGAGGTCGAGGGGTCCGACGGCTGCCACGGCGTGCCGGTCGACTGGGAGACGATCGAGATCAACGGTGTCCGGTTCCCCGACCGCAACGGTCACCTGGTCGGCCGCTCGGTCGCCGCATCCGCGCGCCGGGCGGGCGAACCCGCCGCTGAGCTGTACTTCGACGTGCTGCTGTCCGAGCAACTCGGCAGCTCGTGCCTGATGCACGTGGGCCACGAGGAGAACGTCCAGGCGATCATGCGCCACCGCGTGCACACCGCCGGCAGCGACGGCCTGCTCGTCGGGGCCCGCCCGCACCCCCGGGCGTGGGGCACCTTCCCCCGCTACCTCGGGCACTACGTGCGCGAACTCGGCGTCCTGACGCTGGAGGAGTGCATCGCGCACATGACCTCCCGGCCCGCCGACCGGCTGGGGCTGACCGACCGCGGGCGCGTGCGCGAGGGCTTCGCCGCCGACCTGGTGCTGTTCGACCCCGAGACCGTGGCCGACACCGCGACCTTCGACGAACCGCGGCAGCAGGCCACCGGCATCCCCCACGTCATCGTGAACGGCGTGCCGACCGTCGAGGACGGGCGCCGCACCGACGCGCTGCCGGGCCGCGCCCTGCGCAAGCCCGCCTGATCCCCCACCGCCCCCCGAGGAGTCCTCCGTGGACACTTTCGTCAACTGGCTGCAGCACGACACGGCCGGTCTGCTCACGCTGTGCGCCGTGGGCATCTTCGTCCTGCTGTTGATGATCATCCGGTTACGGATCGAACCGTTCATCGCGCTGATCATCGCCGGACTGCTCATCGCGCTGGTCGCCGGACTGCCCGTCGAGGAGATCGTCGGCTCCGCGCAGTCCAGCAGCGATTCGTTGCTGGAAGGCGGTTTCGGCAGCATCCTCGGCCACATCACCGCCATCGTCGGCCTCGGCACGATCCTGGGCTCGCTGCTGGAATCCTCCGGCGGCGCGCAACTGCTCACCAGGAAGCTGCTGTCGGCCTTCGGCGAGAAGCGCGCCCCGCTGGCGATGGGACTGGCCGGTCTGGTCTTCGGCATCCCGGTGTTCTTCGACATCGGCATCTTCGTGCTCGCGCCGCTGGTCTACGTCGCCGCGCGGCAGGGTGGCCGCTCCATCCTGCTGTACTGCCTGCCGCTGGTGGGAGCGCTGTCGATGACCCACGCGTTCCTGCCGCCGCACCCCGGTCCGGTGGTGGCCGCCGGGTTGCTCGGCGTGGACCTGGGTTGGCTGATCCTGATGGGCTTCGCCTGCGGCATCCCGGCGTTCGTGGTCAGCAGCCTGATCTTCCCGGCGTGGATCGGCAAGCGGATCCACCTGCCGGTCCCCGAGGAGATGCTGGCGGCGGCCGAGACCGGCGACGGCGAGGACCGCCCCGAACCCAGCCTGGGGGTGGTCGCGTTCATCATCGGACTGCCGCTGGTGCTGATCCTCGGCGCCACCTTCGGCAGCATCACGCTGCCCGAGGGCAGCACGCTGCTCCAAGTGCTGACCTTCATCGGCAACCCGACCGTGGCGCTGACCATCGCGGTGCTGCTCGCGTTCTGGCTGCTGGGACTCCGGCGGGGCATGACCGGCGCGGAGCTCTCGACGCTGACCGGGACCGCGCTCAAACCGCTGGGCATGATCCTGCTGGTGGTCGGCGCGGGCGGCTTCTTCGGCGAGGTGCTCTCGGCGACCGGCGTCGGCGAGGCCCTCGCCGGATCGCTGCAGGCCAACGGGCTGCCGATCCTGGTGTCGGCCTACGTGATCAGCAGCGGCCTGCGCATCGCGCAGGGCTCGGCGACGGTCGCGATCGTGACCACCGGCGGCATCCTGGCGCCGCTGGTCGTGGGCGCCGGCTACTCGCAGCCGCAGCTCGCCCTCATCGCGGTGGCCATCGCGGCGGGCTCGATCATCGCCTCGCACGTCAACGACGGCGGGTTCTGGATCATCTCGCGCTACTTCGGCATCCCGGTCAAGGAGATGCTCAAGACCTGGACCGTGCTGGAGACGCTGCTGTCGCTGACCGGGTTCGGCATGGCCGCGCTGCTCAGCGCCCTGGTGTCCTGACGACCAGCTCACCGGGCGCTCCGGGCAGCCGTCGGCGGGTCCCACCGCGGGAACGGCCGGGGGCCTCGCCATCGACGGCGAGGCCCCCGGCCCGTCCGGCTACCGGTCACATCATTCCGCTGCGGCCCGCGGGGTGGAGCGGATCGCTTCGGCGTCCGCCGGGCGCGGGATGAGGAAGGAGGTGCCCAGCGCCGCCAGCGTGATCGCGGCGCCGAGGAGGATCCCGCCGGAGTAGCCCGCGACGGCGGATCCGGTGGTTTCGGTCAGGCCCAGCTGCAGCGCGGGCAGGATCGCGAAGCTGAGCCCGGAACCGAGGTTGAACGCACCGGCGTTGAGGCCGGGCAGGAAACCCGGGTTCGAAGCCGGGGACAGGACGATGCCCAGGCCGTTGAGGATGATGTTCGCGATGCCGGCGTAGGTGATGCCGATGAGCACCGTCGCGGCGACGAGCACCGGCATCGAATGCACGCCCACGAACGCCATGAGCCCCGTCGCCACGACGCTGCCGATGAGGCCGATGCGCAGCACGCCGCGGTAGCCGAAGCTCGGGGCCAGCCGCCCGGCGAACGGCCCGACGAGCCATCCGACGAGGGCGTAGGGCGTGAGGAACACCAGCGACGCGACATCCGCGGGCATGCCGAACCCGGCATCGCGGTTCTGGGCCAGCGACATCACGAGCCCGTTCACCACGGCGAAGACGCCGGTCATCGTGAGCAGCGTCGTCAGCAGCAGCGCCCAGGTCCCGCGGCGCGCGAGCAGCCGCGGCTCCACCAGCGGCACGCGCACCCTCGCCTCGACGGCGAGGAAGGTCCCGAAGGAGATGAGGGCGACGGCAAGGCTGATGAGCACGAGCAGCCAGTTCGCTTCGCCGAGCTTGCCCGCCTCGTTGAACGCCGTGAGCACGCTCGCGACGGACACGACGAGCGGGACGACGCCGCCCCAGTCCATCCGGGTGCCCGCGGACGGGCGCGACTCGACGCCCCAGACGGATACGAGCGCGATGGCCACGACCGTGGTGGCGGCGATGACCCAGAACAGGGAGCGGAAGCCGAAGTTCGTCGCGAGCCACCCGCCCACCAGGGCGTCGACCCCCGCGATCCCGCCGTTGACGGCGGTGAGCAGACCGAGCGCGGCGCCGTACCGGCGCGGGTCGGAGATCTCGTGGCGCAACATCAGCAGGCAGATCGGCACCACCGGCCCGGTCACGCCCTGGATGATGCGTCCGGCGAAGAGCATGCCGACGTTGACGGCCAGCGCGGCGACGACGCTGCCGAGCAGCATCATCGCCAGCATGCCGAGCAGCACGTTGCGGCGCCCGTAGATGTCGGAGAGGCGCGGCAGGAAGACCGAGAACATCGCCGCGAGCGTGAAGAACAGCGTCTGCGAGAGGCTGATCGTCGACTCGTCGGTGCGCAGCTCCCGCGCCATCGTGACCAGCGCCGGGCTGAGCATGCTCGCGTTGAGCTGGAACGCCACGCAGGCGGCCAGCAGCGCGGCGATGAGCGAGGCGAACGTGCCGGCGCGCCGGGTCATGCGGGAACCTGCCCGTCGACCTGGACGCGCCCGCTCGGGGTCCAGCCGCTGCCGGGGTTCTCGCCGATGCGCTCCAGGGCGTCGACGACGAGGTCCCAGAAGCGCTCGTGATCGAGTTCCATCGCGGCCGACGTCCGGCAGCCGGCGGGGGCGGGACCGCGCAGGTCGGCCACCGTCATCCCGAGCGTCAGGGCGCCGGCCGTCTCGACCTCGATCGGCGTCGGCACGGCGCGCACGATCGACGGGTCGATCACGTGGGCGACCGCGCACGGGTCGTGCACCGGCGGGGCGTCGAAGCCCTGCACGTCCCGGTAGGTCCGCCCGAAGAAGTCGAGCAGTTCGCCGACGAACGCGGCCGGGCCGGTGCCGACGGCGGCGATGCGCGCGGCGACCTCGGGGGTGGCGAGCGCTTGGTGGGTGAGGTCGAGCCCGACCATCACGACGTCCCAGCCGGCCGAGAAGACGACGTCGGCGGCCTCGGGGTCGATGAAGATGTTGAACTCGGCGACGGCGGTGCGGTTGCCGACGTGGACGCCGCCGCCCATGAGCACGACCTTCTTGACGCGCTCGACGATGCGGGGCTCCCGCCGGGCGGCGAGCGCGATGTTGGTGAGCCCGCCGGTCGGCACGAGCGTGACCGTCCCGGGCTCGTGGGCCAGGACGGTGTCGATGATGAGGTCGACGGCGTGCCGGTCGTCCAGCTCCAGCGCCGGATCCGGCAGGTCGGGGCCGTCGAGCCCGGTCTCGCCGTGGATGTCGTCGGCGACCTCGATCCGGCGGACCAGCGGCCGGTCGGCGCCCGCGGCGAACGGGACGTCGGTGATGCCCGCGATGCGTGCGACGGCCAGGGCGTTGCGGGTGACCTTCGCGAGCGTCTGGTTGCCGACGACGGTCGTCACGGCCAGCAGCTCGATGTCGGGGCTGCCGTGCGCGAGCAGCAGGGCGACCGCGTCGTCATGACCGGGATCGCAGTCGAGGATGATCTTTTCAGGCATGTTCCGTGCTGCTCCACTCCGTTGTGTTCGACGCACTCGCATCAAGCGCTTGACAGTGGAGGGCATCAAGCGCTTGATGTCAACCGTGTGAATTGTCCGCCCGGTTAGGATCCCCCATGGTCCGCGCTCCCGCCCCTCGTCCGCGCGTGACGGCCGCGATGGTGGCAGCGCACGCTGAGACCAACGTCTCGTCCGTCTCGCTCGTCGTGAACGGCAAGCACCGCGGGCGGGTGTCCGAGCAGCTCGCGGCGCGCATCCGCGACGCCGTCGACGAGCTCGGGTACGTCGTGGACCACTCGGCGAGCGCGCTCGCCCGCGGGCACGGCGACCTGGTGATCCTGCTCGCCCCGGACCTGTCGAACCCGTTCTTCGCCGAGGTGATCGCAGGCGTCCAGGACACGCTCGGTGATCGCTACCAGCTCATGCTCTCGGTGACCGAGCGCGGGGAGCAGCCCTGCGTCGACTCCCTCCGGCGATTCAACGGCCTCCGCCCGGCGGGGGTCCTCGTCGACGCTCCCGACGAAACGTTCGCCGCGGTGCCCGCCGCCGAGCACCCCGTCGTCCTCTTCGACGCCCCCGACAGCGCGGCCGACCTCAACGCGCTCAACTACGACTACGCACCCGCGATCCGGTCGCTCGCGGCACTCCTCGCGGAGCAGGGCCACCGCACCGTCGCCTACCTCGACGGCTCCACGAGATCGGCGACCTTCGCCCTGCGACGGGCGATGCTCGCCGAAGCGGTCACGAGCCACGGCCTGCACCTCCTCGACGACGACGTCCGCGCCGACGTCACCGTCTCCGGCGCGAGCGCGGCGACGCGGGCGAACCTGGCGCGCTGGCGCGAGGGCGGTGCGACAGCGGTCATCGCGGCGGCCGACACGCTGGCCTACGGCGTGCTGGCCGAGGCGCACCGCGCGGGCGTGCGCATCCCGGAGGACCTGGCCGTGGCCAGCTTCGACGACCTGCCCTCGTCCGCCGTCACCGCGCCGGCGCTCACCAGCATCGCCCTGCCCGGAGCCGCGCTGGGCAGGGCCGCCGCCGAACGGCTCGTCGCGATGCTCGACGAGCGCCCGCTGCCCACGCCCACCCCCTCGAGACCGTCCTCGTGCGGCGGGCGAGCCTGTAGTCGCGCGGTCCCACCGGGCTGCGGTCCTCAGCGAGGCTGCCCTGCTGGTCACGCCGTCCGGGCCCTCCGTCGCCGACGGCGGCTCATTCGCGCAGGTGCTCCGCGGTGGTCCGCAGCGTGGCTGCGGCGTCGTGGGTCAGTGGTTCGCCGTGGCCGAAGCAGGCGATGTCGGTGTCGAGAGCCGCCTGGCGCTGGAAGGAGTCGATCGCCTGGCGGCGGTCGACGTTGAACAGCCCGAGGGTGACCTGCCCGTCGGACAGGCGTGCCACGGTGTCACCGGTGAACAGCACCCGCGGCCCGGGGAGGTGGAGCGCGACGCTCCCGGGAGTGTGCCCGGGTGCGGACACCGCCCGCGCCCCACCACCGAAGTCGAGCACGTCGCCATCCTCGAGTTCGCGGTCCACGCGCACGGGTTCGGGGGTGCGAGGCGGTGCCTGGGCCTGGATCCGCTCGAGCAGGGGCCGTTCCCAGTCGGTGAGCTCCGGGAGCGGCCCCTCCTCGTGCCCTCGGATGACCGGAGCGTCAGCGCGGTGCGCGTGCACCGTGACTTCGCCCCACCGGGCGATTTCGGCGGCGGAACCGACGTGGTCCTCGTGGAAGTGGGTCAGCACCAAGCGTCGCAGGTCGCTCGGGTGATGTCCCAACCCGCGGATCGCCTCGGCGATCTGCGGTGCGGAGCCGGTGGCGCTGGTGTCGATCAACGTGAGTCCGTCGGTGTCCTGCCACAGGTAGGCGTGCCCGATGGGGAAGCGCAGGAAGTGCAGGCCGGGGATCAGCGGAATGACATCCATGCACCGACAGTACGAACTCCCACGTCGGTGCCGGCGCACGTTCCGCTGTCAGCGATTCCGCCAACGGTGAAGCGCTTTCGCCCGCCGCCGCTGCTGTCCCGGGCAGCTCGAGCTCGTGTGAGCGTCGTCCGCGTGCGGCCGAGGACGCGACAGCCGGGGGCGTCGTGGAGCGGCTCCACCGGGAATCGTTCCGTAAGCTGGCGTGGTGTTCGTCATCTTCGGCTTCGGCACCAAGCAGAAGCACCTCGGCCCGGGGGAGACCCGGACCTGCCCGCGCTGCCACAACACGACGCAGTGGGCGCGGATGCAGGAGTACCGGCAGTTCACGGTGTTCTTCATCCCGGTGGCGCGCTGGAAGCGGCGCCGGTTCGAGGTCTGCGGCATCTGCGGTGCCGCCTTCGCGTCCTGAGCGGAGCCCTGCCTCCCGCGCCGCGGCGAGCGGTGGTGTCGAGGACGGACTTCGCCGGTGGTCCGGATGCGACGCGGTGACCGATCCGCTGGCGTGGATCGGTCACCGCGTGCTCGCCGATCAGCGAAGCGCGCCGAGGGTCAGCGTGAACACCTCGGGGTCGCCTGCGTTGACCTTCCCGCTGTGGTCCTCGCCGGCGTTCGAGCTGACGTCGTCGTAGGGGAACGCGTAACCCTTGCCGTCCGGCAGGTTCGCGTGCACCACGCGCGCGTAGTGGTTGGTGACGTCGTGCTGGTAGAAGGTCGCGGGGTCCTCCCCGTGCGGCTGCTCCGGGTTGATCAGCAGCGTGGAGCGGTTGAAGGCCGCGGCCAGCCGCGGCACGATCGCCAGGCGTTCCGGCGAGTCGCTGCCCGGGTTGTTGGCGAACGGTCCGCCGTTGCAGCTCCAGATGTCGGCCGTGGACGGCTTGGCGAACCGCTCCGCGCCGAACACCAGTTCCGAGCCTTCGACCCCGCCTTCGAGGACGCCGAGGTCGGGGCGCTGGGTGTCGATGTACAGCCGCTCGCTCGCGTACTTGGCGTACACCTGGTCGACGTAGGGTTCCATGTAGCCGGCGAAGTCGGCCGCCCGGTGGTTCGGGCTGAGCACCCGGACGACCGAGCCGCCGGAGTCCTGCACCAGGTTGGACCAGCTGCCGCCTTGCTCGCGCAGCCCTCGGGCGACCTGGTCCATCCCGCCGGTGGGCATCCCCGGGACGTGCTGATCCCCGCTGGCGGCGGTGAGGTGCAGCGAGATCGGCGCGGCGACGAAGTCGACGTAGCTGATGTTGGCGTAGAGCTGGACCGAGTTGAGGGTGAACTCCGCGAACGTCCAGTCCTTGCCGAAGTTCGGATCGGTGTCGGAGACGAAGTTCGGGTGCACGACGGCGGTCGTCCCGTCGGCGCCCCGCACGGCCTGGAAGGTCAGTTTGTCGTCGGTCACGAAGTACACCCGCGCGCCGTACATCCGCGGCACGGTGACTTCGACGCTGCCGGCGACGGGGATGGCCGGGTCCTCGCCCAGGGGCTGCGGTACCGGACCGCTGGCTTCCGGGAAGTACTTGGTGCCGTCCGGCCGGATGAACACGGCCTTCTTCTCGATGTCGGAGAACCCGGCGATGTAGGCGTGCGCCGTGGTACCCGAGTCGTTCCGCAGCACGAACTTCAGGGTTTCCGGTGCCGCTGACGCGAACGGGGCGCTGATCGCCTGGGCCCACAACGGTGCGGACAGGGCCGCGGCCGAGTACCCGAGAAACCGTCGACGAGAAACCATGGTCACCTCCGGCAATGCGGGACCACCTCGTGGGTGGTCGGTCTTCGCTTGAACGATCCCGGGAGTCTGCCGGTCTAGACCACCTCTGCGATACCTCCGAACGGACGCTATCCACCACATCCGAACAGCAATCAACGGAATTCTTCGTCGAGTGCATCGAGTCGGCGTACCCGCCCGGGTCCGCGGCCCGGTCAAACCGCCGGTGCGGGTGCCCTCGTTCGCCGATCGCCGGCCGTCGGGTAGGTGGTGTGGTGCTGGTGTTGCGGTCCGGCGGCCACAGCCGCGCCGGCTGCTCCGGGGGAGCCGGCCTCGTGTTGCACCTCAGCTCCCTCGGCGCCACTCGGGTGGTGCCGGGCTGCCCTTGAGGTGTTGTCGCACGATCGGTCTCGCCGGTGCCACGCGAACTGGCCGACTGGCTGGTCGCGTACCACGGCGACAACCATCGGAGGCTGCAACGGATCAAGGCCGCGGTGGACCCCGGCGACTTCTTCGCGTTCCCCCAGTCCATCCCGCCCGAACGCGGTCCGGTGCGGCGGGGCTACGGTCCTTCCGGCGAGCGGTAGAGCGCGGCGTACCGCGCCGCCTGCTCCTCGGTGGCGGTCTGCTTCGCCCGGTCCCGCACGGCCTTGCCGGTGCCGAGCTCGTAACCGTGCTTGTACAGCCGGTACTCGCACGTGTACTCCATGTAGGACAGCGAGTACCACAGCGCCAGGATCACGCCGCCCAGCAGCGACAGGGCTTTGATCCACAGCGGCCCGGGAGCGAGCAGGAAGAGCAGGCCGGGGGAGACCTGGACCAGGGTCCGGGCGACGTGGCGCAGGATCCACGTGCGGGTCGTGCTGTCGTGCAGCACCCACTCGCGATGCCGGGCGGGCAACCGCCCGCCGTAGGCGTACCAGACCCACAGCAGCGGGTTCGGACGTACCAACGCCGAGTCGCCCACCACGCGCTCCCTTCGGTCCCGGTCCGGCGGTCCGGGACGAGCCCGGCCGGTGGCGGGCCGCGGGGACCGCGACCCGACCAATTATTAGCACCCCAACTGTTGGTGCACAACTTCGGGTGCGCGGGCTTCCCGGCCGAACCGGCAGCGAGAACGGTTGGTGCCCCAACGGTTGGGTATGCTCGGCGAGTGCCTTCCGACATGCGCGATCCGCTCGCCCTCGAAGAGCAGGTCTGCTTCGCGCTCGCGGTCGCCTCGCGGAGCGTGGTGGCCGCCTACCGGGCGGTGCTGGAACCGCTCGGGCTGACGCACCCGCAGTACCTGGTGATGCTCGCCCTCTGGCAGCACGGCGAGGTCGGGATCAAGCGGCTCAGCGAACTGCTCCACCTCGACCCTGGCACGCTCTCCCCGCTGGTCAAGCGGATGGAGCAGCTCGGGCTGCTCGAACGCGTCCGGCCCCCGCACGATCAGCGGTCCCTGCTGATCCGGTTGACCAACGCGGGCGTGGACCTCAAGCGCGAGGCCCTCGGGGTGCCCGCCGCGATGCTGGAGCGGTTCGGCATGAGCGTCGAGGACCTCCAGGAGGCGAACGCCCTGCTCCACGGCATCATCGACGCCGCCCGGGCCGCGGCGGAGCGCTGAGCCGCCCCGCCCCTCGAAAGGCCGGCACGGCGCCGCGGCGGCCGCTCCGGTGGCCGTCCGCGGCGCGGCTGCCGATCAGCCGCCGGTGCTGGTCCGGAAGGTGCGCACGTAGTCGAACTCGGCGGTGGCCCCGGGCGCGTTCAGCGACACCAGGCCGATCTTCAGCGGGCCCCGGCGCGGCATCGACCAGGTCCCGGCCCAGGTCCAGTGCACGCCGTCGGTGCTGGACGCCGCCCGGACGTCGTGGGCGCCGGTGGCGGGGTTGGCGTGGTACGCCAGCCGCAGCCAGGTCTGGGTGGCGGGCGGGCCGCCGAACATCGGACCGTAGAACACCGGGGTGGGCGGGGTGGTCGTCGGTCGTTCCCCTTCCTTGGCGAACTCGGTCTGCCGGAAGACCGCGCCGTCGCCCGCGGTGACCGGGAGGACGGAATGGGTGAGCTTGAAGTAGCGGTCGTCGCCGTCGTACAGCACGAGCCCGGCCTGCTGCGCGGGCCGGGTTCCGTCGAAGGAGAGCTTGGTCTCGACGATGAAGTCACCGGCGGGCGCGTCGCGGAGCAGCACCGGAGCGGTGTTGGTGCCGAGGAACAGTTCCGTGCCCCCGGTGGGCCAGGTGAGCTTGCCGCCGGCTGCGGTGGCGGTGGCCTCGTCGCCCCGGACCCAGCTCCAGGCGGGGTCGAGGTCCTCCGGCCTGCCGTTCCCGCTGAAGTCGTCGGAGTGGGCGGGCAGCGGTGCCCCGGGCTGCGGGTCGTCGACCCGCGTGGTGGCGGGCCGGTGGAGCGGGACGGCGCTGAGGTTGTCGGCCACGGCCGGTGCGCCCGTCGACAGCACCCCGACCCGCCCCGGCCGGAGCTCCCGGTCGGGCAGCGGCACGGACACGGCGGCCTGCACGTCGCGCGACCTGTCCTCGGACACCTCGGCGGTCAGCGACGAGCCGCGCACCTCCACGGCGAGGACGTGCCACGACCGGTGGTCGAAGGTGGCGGGCAGCGCGGCACTGCTCGTCGTGGTGACGCCGTCCCGCGTGACCGACACCGACAGGGCGTGGTCGGCGCGGTCGAGCCGTGCGGCGATGGTGCCGCGCGGGCCCCGGTCCGAGACGACGAGGCCGACCGCGCCCCCGGTTCCGGCATCGGCGAGCTTCAGCCTCGCCTCGGTGCGGATGTCGCCGCCGATCCGCCGCGGGGCGAGGAAGACCGACGGCTCGGCCGGTGATCCGGTCTGGGCGAGGACCCCACCGGACGCGGGTGCTTCGGCGGAGGTCCACCGCGCGGCCGGGTCCCCGTCGGCCTTCCAGCCGCGCGGCAGCGCGGACCCGTTGAAGGTGCTGCCGACGGTGGCCTCGGTGACCGGCGCCCGTTGCGGTCGGCTCGACGGGCCCGCCCCGCCCCGCAGCACCGGCCAGCCGTCGATCCAGTCGAGCCGGTCCACCAGCATCGGGCGCTTGCTGAGGGCGGGCTTGACCCCGTCGGCGGTCTCGACCGGCGGGAAGTCCGGGTCCGCGGCGGGAATGGCGTGGTACACCAGCCAGTCCTGCCCGGCGAGGTCGGTCTGGATGGAGTTGTGGCCGGGGCCGACGAACCCGCCGCCGTTGGCGGCCGCCACGATGCCGCCCTTGCTCGAGTAGTCGGTCAGCGACTGGCCGTCCTGGGTGACGAAGGGCCCGCGCGGGTCGTCGGAGCGGCCGACCTTGACCGTGTACCCGCTGAACGCGCCCTGGCAGCAGCCGCCGTCGGAGTAGAACAGGTAGTAGAAGTCCCCGCGCCGCACCGGGAACGCCGCCTCCGCCCGACGCCCGCGGGCGACGATCGTGACGGGCCCCTCCAGCCGGGTCGCCTCGGCGTTCATCGCCGCGACGCACATGGCGTCGTAGCTGCCCCAGTACAGGTAGTGGACCCCGTCGGCGCCGGTCAGCATGGCCTGGTCGATCGTGCCCCTCGGGTTGGTGGGGCAGCCGTCGGCGAGGGTGACGATCAGTCCGCGGTCGGTCCACGGCCCGGTCGGGGACGGGGCGGTGGCGAGCGCGACGCCGCCGCCGGAGAGGCCGTAGGTCAGGTGGTAGGAGCCCGCGACGTAGCGGATGTCGGGCGCGAACGGGCGGGTGCCCGGCGGCCACCACGACGGCCGGTCGCCCGCGGTGAACACGTCGCCCGCGTAGGTCCAGCCGACCATGTCGGTGGAGCGCAGCACGGGGAGGATGCGCTCGCCGGATTCACCCCGGCTGTGGAAGACGGGGTTGGTGGTGCCGTAGGCGTACCAGTCGCCGTCGCCGCCGCGGATCATGGTCGGGTCCGGGAACGTGTCGACGACACCGGCGGTCACCGGATTGGTGTAGGTGGTGGCCGGCGCCGGCTCGACCGGGGCCGGGAGCCCTTCGGCGGTGGTGCTCAGCAGCGGCACGATCAGGACGGTCGCCAGCAGGCGGGTCAGGCGTTGCACGGTCACGGCTCGTACCTCCGGAGTCCGGTGGATGAGTTCGCGGTGCGCTCGGGGACCGCCGGGCGCGGCGGTGCGGAACCGGGCCGCTCAGGGCCCGGTGCTCTGGTAGCTCGATTCGTCCAGCCCGCTCATCGTCGGGTCGTGCGCGACGTCGCCGACGTCGTACATGGACGTCATCCAGTGGTAGAAGTTGTCGCCGCGCCGCCGCAGGACCTCGTAGAGCCTGCGCAGCAGCCGGGTCCGGACCGGCTCCAGCTCGGGGTGGCAGTAGCGGTTGATCAGTTCGTCCGGATCGGCCTCCAGGTCGTAGAGCTCGTTCACCGAGTCCGGGTTGACCACGAGCTTGTACCGGTCGGTGCGCAACATCCGTTGCGGGTACGGGAAGTGGTGGCCGTGGAACTCGCAGACGATGTCGTCGTCCCAGTCCGCGGCCTCGCCCGCACCGGTCACCAGGGGGAGCAGGGAGCGCGAGTCCACCGCGGGACCGGGGTCGACGCCCGCGAGTTCGAGGATCGTCGCGGTGCAGTCGAGCAGGCTGACGAACTCCGAGCGCACCGCTCCCTCGGGGCCGCCGGGCACCCGGACGATGCCCGGCGTCCGGTAGATGTCCTCGTACATCGCGGGGCCCTTGTCGTGCAGCCGGTGCGCGCCGGTGAACTCGCCGTGGTCGCAGGTGAACATGACCGCCGTCTCCTCGGCGAGGCCGAGGCGCCGCATCGCGGCCAGCACCCGGCCGATCTCGTGGTCGATGAGCGCGACGTAGCCCCAGTAGACGGCGATCAGCTTGCGGGTCATCTCGATGGGCATCGTGTCGAACGTCCAGTGCGCGCTGTAGTTGCGCTGCACCGGTGGCTTGCCGTGGAAGGTCTCGGCGACCGAGGGCGGCAGCGGCACGTCCGCGGGGTCGAACAGGTCGAAGTACTCGTCGGGGAGGATGTAGGGCAGGTGCGGGCCGAAGAAGTGCAGCGCCAGGAAGAACGGTGTGTCGCGCTCGCGCGCGTCCGCGGCGTAGCGCTCCATGGTCTCGATGGCCCGGGTCGCGAGGTAGTGCTCGAAGGTCGCTTCGACGGGCTGGTGGAGCCGGGCGGCGAGCAGGTTGCCGGGACCTCCGTTGGGCAGCGTGCCGCGGATCCGGTCGCTGATCTCGTACGGCGGGAGGTCGTTGTCGGCCAGGTAGGCCAGGTAGTCCGGGTGGTCGACCGGGTTGTGCCACCCCGGCAGGTCGGGTCCGTCGAATCCGAAGTCCCCGGCGGACTTGGCCGTGCCGACGTGCCACTTGCCGATCAGCCCGCAGTTGTACCCGTTGTCCCGCAACGCCTCGGAGAAGGTGAACTCCCCTTCCGGGAGGTCCTCGATGTAGCCGACGTTGCGCTCGTAGTTGGCCAGCAGCTTGTGCCGGAACGGCGCCTTCCCGGTGAGCAGGCTGGCCCGGGCGGGCGTGCAGATGGCGGTCGGGGTGTACCAGCGGTCGAACCGGGTGCCGGTGCGCGCCAGCTCGTCGAGGTGCGGCGTGACGCCCCGGGTGTTGCCGTAGGCGCCCAGCGTGTCCGCGCGGTGCTGGTCGGTCATCAGGAACAGGATGTTCGGCTGCTTCATGGCCGGCCTGCCGAGGTGAACAGCTCGCCGGTGTAGTAGTTCCCGGGTCCGACGCTGCGCTGGAGCTGACCGGTGCCCGCGAAGTAGTCGTCCATGACCGACAGCCAGCGCTCGACGGTCCCGTCCTCGGTCATCCGGTCGAGTTCGTCGACGCCGAGGACCTTCACGTTGGCGGCGTCGGCCCGCACCTGCGCCTCGTCGACGTCGAGCAACCGCGCGGTGAGCTCGATGGTCCGGTCGGGGTGCTCCGATCGGTACCGCATCGCGTCGCGGAGCACCGCGAGCACCTTCCGCGTCTTGTCCGGCTGTTCGGCCACGACGTCGTTGCCCGCGACGAAGGCCGTCGGGAACTCGACCTGGCCGGCGAAGTCGGAGTTCTTCGCCAGCTCGACGAGGTCGGGCACCTGCTCCTCGATCGTGGCGATCGCGGGGTACCAGAACCCGGCCGCGTCGATCCGCTTGGCGGAGAAGGCGGACACGATCGTCGAGGCGTCCATGTGCATCACCTTGACGTCGTTCTTCGTCATCCCGGCCTGCCGGAGCGCGAGGGTGAGGATCATGTCCCCGGAGGTGCCCTGGGGGACGCCGATCGTCTTGCCCCGGAGGTCGGCCATGCTGGTCGTCCCGGGCTGGGCGATGACCCGGTCGGCGTTGCCGAGGGTGTTCAGCGCCACCACCTTGGCCTGGCCGGAGGCGGGCAGCCACATCGCCCCCGGGCCGATGTAGCCGAAGTCGAGGTCGCCGGTGCCCAGCGCCTGGATCTGCAGCGGACCGTTGGTGAACGCGCTGGTCTCCGCCGTCAACCCGTGCTCGGCCCACAGGCCTTGGTCTTCGGCGACGGCGAGGAGGCTGGCGCCGTTGAAGTCGCCGATGTAGCCGAACCGGACCTCGTCGGAAGCGGCCGAGCCGGATCCGCCGCCGCACCCGGTGAGCGTCGCCGCGGCCACGAGCCCGGCGATCACCCCGCCGAGCAGCCTCTTGCTGATGGCCATGATGTCCTCCCGAGGTCAGTCCGCCGTCGGCGGTGCGGTGGGGTCGCCGCCGTGCTCCTGGTGGTAGACGGAGTTCCAGACGCGGTTGCGCAGGGCCGTGAACCGGGGGCTCAACCGGACCTGCTCGGTGCGGGGGTGGGGCAGGTCGACCTCGATCACGTCGAAGATGCGGCCGGGCCGGGCGGCCATGACGATCACCCGGTTGGCCAGGAACACGGCTTCGTCGACGTCGTGGGTGATGAACAGGACCGTGCGCCGCTCCCTGCCCCATGCCTCCAGGAGCTGTTCCTGGAGCTTCACCCGGGTCAGGGCGTCCAGCGCGCCGAACGGTTCGTCCATCAGCAGGATCGAGGGGTTCACGGCGTAGGCGCGGGCGATCGCGCACCGCTGGCGCATGCCACCCGAGAGGGCCTTCGGCAGCACGTCGGCGAACTCGGTCAGCCCGACGACGTCGATGAAGTAGTCGGCCCGCTCGCGCCGCCGCGCCCGCGGCATGCCCGCGATCTTCAGGCCGAACTCGACGTTCTTGCGCACGCTCAGCCAAGGGAACAGGGCGTACTGCTGGAAGATCACCCCGCGGTCCGGGCCGGGTCCGGCGACCGGCGCACCGTCGACGAGCGCGCTGCCCCCGGTCGGCTCCTCCAGCCCGGCGAGGATGTTCAGCAGGGTGCTCTTGCCGCACCCGGACGGGCCGACGACGGTGACGAACTCGTTGTCGGCGATGTCGAGCGAGACGTCGTCGAGCGCGACGAACCGGTCCCGCCCGAGGGTGAACGTCTTGGTCACGTGGGACACGGCGATCTTCGCGGGTTCCGGGGCCTGCCCGGTGCGGGTGCTCACGGTCGTTCCTGCCATCCGGTCAGCGTGCGTTCGGCGACCAGCAGCAGCCGGTCCATGAGCAGCCCGAGGATCCCGATCGTGATCAGGCTGACGAAGATCGTCGGGAGGTCGTAGTACAGCTGGGCGTGCTGCATGCGGTAACCGAGCCCTTCCTGCGCCGCGATGAGCTCCGCGGCCACGAGCGTCGCCCACGCGGAGCCGAGCCCGACGCGCATCCCCACGAGGATGAACGGCGACGAGGCGGGCACGACGACCCGGCGGAAGATCGTCGCGTCGCCCGCGCCGAGCACCCGCGCGGCGTTGATCAGGGTCGGGTCGACGGTGACCACCCCCTGCAAGGTCGAGATGACGCAGGCGAGGAAGGCGGCCAGGAAGATCACGAAGATCTTCGGGACCTCGCCGATGCCCATCAGCACGATCGCGAGCGGGATGATCGCCAGCGGCGGGATGGTGCGGAAGAACTGCACCCACGGCTCGACCATGCTGCGCACGAGCCCGTACCACCCCATGAGGAAACCGATCAGCACCGCCAGCGTCGTGCCCAGCGCGAAGCCGGTGAGGACCCGGACGAGGCTGGCACCGGTGTCCTGGAGCAGCGTCCCGTCCCGGATCATCTCCGCGGCCTTGCCCGCCACTTCGGGCGGCGCCGGGATCTGGAGGCCCAGCGCCGCCAGCGCCCACCAGAGCCCGACGCCGAGCAGGATCGACGCGGCGTTGAGGGCCAGCGGTGCCGCCGACCGGCGCGGACGTCGGGCGGGGCCGGGCTCGGCGTGGACCGCGCTGTGCGCGTCGAGGAGGGCCATGGCGGGGGCTCCTTAGGCCGGCTGTGCGCTGATCCGGGTGGGTGCCGGCTCCGGGTGGCCGGCGAGCAGCGGTGAGCTGTGGAACAACGCGGCGAGCGCGCCGAGGGCGCCGTCGTCGTCGGAGAGCCGGGCGCACCGGATGACCGGCATCGCAGCGCTCCACGGGAAGAGCTCCGCGGCGACGGTGGCGGTGACCTGGCGGACGAGCACCGGTGCCAGGTGCGCGATCTCGCCGCCGATCACGACCTTGGCGGGGTTGACCACCATCGCCACCATGCCGACGGCCCGGCCCACCGCCGAGGCCGCCTCGCGCAGCACCCGGCCGACCACCGGATCCCCGCGCCGGACCGCGGCCCGCAACTCGTCCAGGGAGCCGACCTCGGCGCCGCGTGACTGGCAGGACGCCAGGATCGTCGGCACCGAAGCGACCGTTTCGAGGCACCCGGCCTTGCCGCACCGGCACCGCGGACCACCGGGCAGCACCGTCACGTGGCCCAGTTCGCCGGCGAGTCCCGTGGCACCCGCGACGAGGCGGCCGGCGACCACCAGCGCGCCGCCGACTCCGTCGGAAAGGCGGACGTAGAGCAGGTCCTCGACGGTGCCACCGCCGGTGATCGCCTCGGCCAGGGCCGCGAACCGGGTGTTGTTGTCCACGAGCACCGGGGCGCCGAAGCGCTCGGCGAAGGAGCCGTCCACGTCCTCGCGCGCGGCGGCGAAGCCCGGTCCGAACGCACCTTCCGGGGCGTGCGGCGCGGAGGACATCGGGTGCGGGCCGGTGACCCCGATGCCGATGCCCTGCAAGGCGTGGAAGTGCACCCCGCATTCGGCGCCGAGCCGGTCGATGAGCGCGAAGGCGGCCGAGATGCGCTCGGGCCAGCCGGCGCTGTCCTGGTACCGCTGACGACCCGACGCGACGATCTCGTGCGAGGCGTCGGCGACCGCCACGTGGACCCGGCGATGCCCGAAGTCCACGCCCAGGAACTGCCCGGAGTTCGGATCGAGGGCGAGCCGTTCGGCGGGCCTGCCGCTGCCCGCGCGCACCGCCGCGTCGGTGTCGACGACCACGATCACCCCGCGCCGCAGGAGGTCCCGCGTGATCTCCGAGACCGTGGTGCGGGACAGCCCCACGACCTCGGCGATCTCACCGCGGCTCAGCGCACCCCGCTCGCGGAGCGCGCGCAGCACGCGTTCCGTGTGCGTGCGGCGCACGAACGCGTGCACCTCGGTGGGCATCTCCATGCCGACCATGCTCGGCATGTCCAATTATTCCGGCAAGGCTCCGACAGAATTCGCTCGCGATGTGGTCGTGTCGGCCGTGAACTGCGACGGGGCGCAGCGGCTTCCCGCCTCCGGAGTGCGTGGGGGAGGGTGCGGTGAGCTGGACCGGGCCGGCGGCACCGGGTCGACCAGCGCGGGAGCCGGTGCGTTCGCCGGGGCAGCGACGACGGCACCTGCCCGGCCGGGCAGGTGCCGTCGTCGAGGATCCCCGGTGGGTTACTCGGTGACCTCGAAGGTGAGGGTCGAGGTGTGCTGGCGGCCGTGCACGTCGGTCGCGGTGACCTCGGCGGTGTGCTCGCCGACGGGCAGGTCGGCGGGCAGTTCCAGGCGCCACAGGTGCATCGTCCGGTCAGCCGGGCCGCCGCCGTGGACGAGCTGCTCCTGCAAGGCGACCGGATCGGACCACTCGGCGCCGACCCGCTGGGCCTCGCCGTTCATCGGCTGGGTCCGGACCGCCTCGACCTGCTCGCCGCCGTCGAGCGACACCTCGACGGTGGAGCCGGTGGAGCCCATCCAGAAGTTGGTGGTCAGCCACGTGTCCCGCGCGAGCTCGTCCCGGGAGACGGTCAGCGGGTCGGTGAACTCCGGCGCGGAACCGGCGTTGTCGGAATTTTCGGCGTACCAGGTCCGGTAGCGCGGGGTGTTCAGCCCGACGGCCATCTGCCGCGACCCGTCGTCGCCGCGGACGGTGAAGCGCTCGGTGACCGCGGTGCCGTCGATGTCCAGGGTGAGGGCGCCCGGCAGGCCGCCGTCGCGCTGGATCGCGGTGGGGTAGCCCTCCTCCAGCATCCGGCCGGAGTACCAGTCGCCGGAGATCGCGCCGGCCGTGATGTGCGGGAACGGCAGGCCGTCGACGCCGAAGACGTCCTTCCAGCCGGCGAGGCTGTCGCCCTCGCGCAGGTTCTCGATGCTGTGGGTGTGCCCGCCCACGGCGATGGCCTCGCGGCCCTCGAGGATCTCGTAGATCTCCTTGACCTGGTCGATCTGGTGGGTCTCGCTGCCCTGGTCGGCGAAGTTCAGCAGCGGGATGTGCGCCGCGATGACGATGAGCTTGTTCTCCGGGACCCGGGCGATGTCGTTGCGCAGCCATTCGAGCTGCTGCTCGTCCAGGGCGCCGTTGTACCCGCCGTCGGCGAGCGGGTATTCGACCGTGCTCAGCGCGACGACGTGGGCCTTGCCGGAGTCGTAGGAGTAGTACTCCGGGCCGAGCTTCGCGCGGAACGTGTCGAAGGCGTGCTCGCTGGTCGGCGCGTCGAAGTCGAGGTCGTGGTTGCCCGGCAGGAAGCGGGCCGGACCGTTGAGCATGCCGGTCAGCTCGCGGGTCCGCGGGTAGAGGGAGAGGTCGTCGCCGACGACGTCGCCGATGAACAGCGCGCCGCAGCCGGCGTAGTCGTCGCGCGCGGCCAGGTCGGTGAACACGCCGTTGCGGGCGTACTCCACTTCCTGCTGGTCGTAGGTCTGGACGTCGCCGCCGATCAGGCAGTGCTGCTGCGGGGACCGGGTCAGCTTGCTCTGGGCGAGCGGGAAGTTCACCGCGTCGGGCAGCGGGCCGGTCGGCGCGATGCCGCCGTAGCGCAGCTCGGGGGAGCCCGCCGGCAGGTGGTGGTAGGAGAACTGCGCGACGTTGTCCTGGTCGACCGGCACCTGGTAGCCGCGGGGCTGGGTGACGAAGACCGTCATGTTGTCGTAGGCGGGCAGCTCGTAGCGGCCCCGGCCGTCCGTGGTGACGACCTCGCGGCCGTTGGAGACGGTGACGCCCGCGATGCCCGGTTCACCGGCGTCCTGGCGGGAGTTCTTGTTCTTGTCGTCGAAGACGACGCCGTCGAGGACCTCCTGGCTCTCGTCCGGGCCCGCCACGACGTCGACAGCACCCTGGTAGGCGGCGGCCCCACCGGCCTCCAGCGGGGCGTGCTCGGGTGCGGCCGACGCCGCGGGGGAGATCAGCGTGCCGGTGAGGGCGAGTACGAGAGCACCCGTGGTGCGGCTGCTCAGTGGTCGGCTGGACAGGTCCACGAAGACACCTCCGGTCACATGGCAGCCGGTCTCGGCGGCCGCGAGCACTCTCGCGGACATGGGTGAATTGTCGCGAACCGGAAGGTTTCCGTCGATGGGACATCGGCGGTCGGATGATCGCGATCGATACCGGCCGTGAGACGTGCACCGCCCGTGGCGGCGGGCGTGGCGAGCGGGTGGGCCACGGCGTCGGCGAAGGCCGGTTCGGCCACCGCGGCGCGGCTCGACGGCTCGGTCCGCCCGGCGAAGCGGGCGGGGTCCGCGAGCACCTCACCCCTTCGGCGGGACGGGTGGTCGGTGGGGCGGACCCGGGTTTGGGCGGTCCCGCCCGGGGCTATGCCGAGGACGGCACCGGAGGCTGTCCGGTCCGTCGTGCCTCGGAGGTGGCGTGGTGGTCGGTGACCTGTGGGTGCGCCGGGCCGCGGACCTGCCGCTGCCCGGCGCACCGGCCGTGCTGAGCGCCCCGGGCGGCGTCATCGTGCGGGTGACCGATGCCGCCGTGGACCTGGTCGGGGTCGATTCGGCGGCCGAGCTGATCGGACTGGACCTGGGCGAACTGCTGTCCCAGGAGGATGCGGTGTGCCGGGTGCCCGGCGGTGCCGTGGTCCGACCGGTGAGCTGGCCGCACGTCGTGGAGCCCCGGCTGCTCGTCACCCTGCTGGTCGAGGTTTCGGACCTGGTCAGCCCGCTCGGTGAACTGCCCGCCGAGCTGCGCGGGTGGCCGCTGGAGCTCCAGCGCTTCGCCCGGGTCGGTGCCTACCCGCTGCGGGACGCGCAGCGCCAGGCCAAGATCGGCACCTGGGAGTGGGATCCCACCACCGGCGCGATGTGGCTGTCGGAGCTGCTGCGCGAGCTCATCGGGGTTCCCACCGGGGAGCCGTTCAACCTCGACGACTTCCTCCGCGGGATCCACCCCGAAGATCGGGAACGGGTCCGGACGGCGCTGACCGGCCTGATCGAGCGCGACCACAACCTCGTCGTCGAGTTCCGGATGCTGCTCCCGCAGGAACGCGTGTTCCGCGTGCACGGTACCGCGATGCGGCTGTCCGGAGAGCCGTTCGCGCTGGTCGGCACCGCCCAGGACGTCACCGAGCAGCGCAGGCCCGAGCAGGGCGAGGAGGAGCAGCCGACGCGGGACGAGGTCACCGGGCTGCTCGACCGCACCGCCGCGCTCGGTGAGATCGCCCGCCTCGACGCCGATCCGCGCGCCGACGCCGCCGTGCTGTGCTGCGGGATCGACAACTTCAAGCGGGTGACCATCTCGCTCGGCGGGCACGAGGCCGGGGACGAGCTGCTCGCCGCGCTGGCCCGCCGGTTGCAGGACGGCGTGCCCGACGGCTGCGCGGTGGTGCGCGGATCGGGCGAGGACGAGTTCGTGATCTTTTGCCCGGACGTCACCGCGGTCGGTGGGCTGGGGGAGCTGACCGGCCGGGTGTCCGGGTTGCTGCGCACCACCGTTCCCGTGCACGGCCACCTGATCCAGGTCTCGGCGGCCATCGGGGTCGCTGTCCGCGGTGCCAACGCGACCAGCGGCGCCGACCTGCTGCGCTTCGCCAACGCCGCGATGGTCGAGGCCGAGGGCAAGGGCGGTGCCGGGCAGGTCGCCTTCGCCGGTCCCGCGACGATGGCGGCGGCGGACTGGCAGCTCCCGCTGGAGGAGCGGCTGCGGGAGGCGTTGCACGAGGACGGCCTCGAACTGCACTACCAGCCCCTGGTCGCCGCGGACGGGACCATTCTCGGTGCCGAGGCGCTGGTGCGCTGGCACTACCCGGAGCACGGACCGGTGAGCCCGGCGACGTTCCTGCCGGTCGCCGAGCGCGGCGGACTGCTGCGGGACCTCGACCGGTGGGTGCTGCGCACGGCCCTGCGGGAAGCCGCCGGGTGGCGGCTGCCGGACGGGGGCGGACCGCTCATCGCGCTCAACCTGGCCGAACTGGTGCCCGGCGATGCCGACTTCGTCGGCGTGGTGGAGTCGGTGGTGACCGAATCCGGGATCGACTGGCACCGGATCATCCTCGAACTCGTCGAGTCCGACCTGGTGGACCTGCGCCCGAGGGCGCGGGGCGGGATGCGCGAGCTCGCCGAGCGGGGGGCGCGGTTCGCCATCGACGACTTCGGCACCGGCTATTCCTCGCTGGGCCGGCTGAAGGAACTGCCCGCCCAGATCATCAAGATCGACCGCCGGTTCGTGGCGGCCGTCGAGCAGGACACGGCGGACTTCGCGGTGACCCGGGCGATCGTGGACATGGCGCGCGCGATGGGGCGGTGGTGCGTGGCCGAAGGGGTGGAGACGGCTTCGCAGGTGAGCATCCTTTCCGCCCTCGGAGTGGAGTTCTACCAGGGCTGGGCGTTCTCCCCGGCGGTGCCTGCCGAGCGGTTCCGCGAGCTGCTCGCCGATTCGGCGCTGCCGCCACCGGAGCGGTGATCACAATGGACTGTTCACCCGGACGTGCCGAACTCCCGATCGGTGCGATTTTCCGTCCGCACTGCCGGGTACGCCCGGGGGCATGAGCGAGCGCGAGTCCTCTTCGGAACATGATCGTCCTCGGGTGTTGACCAACCGCCAGGGGCACCCCGTCTACGACAACCAGAACCAGCGAACGGTCGGCACGCGCGGCCCGGCGACCCTGGAGAACTACCAGTTCCTGGAGAAGATCAGCCATTTCGACCGGGAGCGGATCCCGGAGCGGGTGGTCCACGCCCGGGGGTTCACCTCGTTCGGGTACTTCGAGTCCTACGGCGCATGGGGAGATCGGCCGATCGGCGAGTTCACCCGGGCCAGGCTGTTCGCCGAGCGCGGCAAGCGGACCGACGTCGCGGTCCGGTTCTCCACGGTCATCGGTGGCCGGGATTCGGCGGAGACCGCCCGCGACCCGCGCGGCTTCGCGGTCAAGTTCTACACCGAGGACGGCAACTGGGACCTCGTCGGCAACAACCTCGCGGTGTTCTTCATCCGCGACGCCATCAAGTTCCCGGACGTGATCCACGCGCTGAAACCGGACCCGATCACCTTCCGCCAGGACCCGAACCGGATCTTCGACTTCATGTCGCAGACGCCGGAGAGCATGCACATGCTGGTCAACCTGTTCAGCCCGCGCGGCATCCCGGCGGACTACCGGCACATGCAGGGTTTCGGCGTCAACACCTACAAGTGGGTCAACCAGGCCGGCGACACGGTCCTGGTGAAGTACCACTGGATCCCCACGGCGGGCGTCAAGAGCATGACCGAGGCGGATGCGGCGAAGATCCAGGCCACCGACCTCGGTCACGCCAGCAAGGACCTGTACGAGGCGATCGAGCGCGGTGACTTCCCCGAGTGGGAGCTGCGGGTGCAGATGATGGAGGACCACGAGCACCCGGAACTCGGTTGGGATCCGCTGGATGACACGAAGGTGTGGCCGGAGAACGAGTACCCGGCGCATCCGGTCGGCCGCATGGTGCTCAACCGCAACGTGGACAACAACTTCGCCGAGAACGAGCAGATCTCGTTCGGCACCGGCGTGCTCGTGGACGGGCTCGACTTCTCCGACGACAAGATGCTGGTGGGGCGCACCTTCTCCTACAGCGATACGCAGCGCTACCGGGTGGGGCCGAACTACCTGCAACTGCCGGTCAACCAGGCCAAGCAGGCGACCGTGCACACCAACCAGCGGGATGGCCAGATGGCCTACGACCAGGACCAGGGCGGGCGCAACCCGCACGTCAACTACGAGCCCTCGATCAACGGGGGACTGGTCGAAGGCGAGTACCCGACGCACGACGAGCAGGGCCCGGAGATCCGCGGCCGGATCACCCGGGCCCGCATCGAACGCCCCGACGACTACGAGCAGGCCGGTCAGCGCTACCTGCTGATGGAGCAGTGGGAGCGCGACGACCTGGTGCGGAACCTGGTCGAGAACCTGTCGCAGTGCGCGCGGCCCATCCAGGAGCGGATGGTGTGGCACTTCCTGCTGTGCGAGGACGACCTGGGCCGCCGGGTCGGTGAAGGCCTGGGCATCGCGCCGGCCGACGTCGCGGGTCTGGAACCCCTGCAGCAGCAGAACCTCTCCGAGGCAGATCGGCGGCGGCTGGGCAATCTCGGCGGCAACGGTCCGCGCGAGGTCGGCGACCTGGTGATGACGCACTGCGTGCCCGACGAACGGATGGCCGGTTGAGATCGCGACCGTCGTGCCCGGCCGGTCGGCGGCCCGCGTCGTCCGGGGATCGACGCGGGCCGCCCCCGTGCGGTGGTGCGGCGTCGGTCCCGGGCCGGCGTTGACCGCGGGATCGGAGCCGTGAACGTGGACGGGATCGCCGCGAGGGCCTGGGAGACGCTGTGGGAGCAGCTCGCCGGGCCCATGGCATTCGTCGACCTGCAAGGGCGCCACCTCGACGTGAATCCGTCCATGTGCCGGATGCTCCGCTACGACCGGGCGGAGCTGATGGAGCTGCGTCCGGCGGACGTCACGCACCCCGGTGATCCGGTGCTCGACAAGGCGTCGATCGCCAGGCTCATCGCCGAGGGCGGCACCCTCTCCTCGGTGGAGAAGCGCTTGGTGCGCTCCGACGGCACGATGGTCTGGGTGCTGATCAACAGCTCCCTGGTGCGCGACGCGGTCGGGAACCCGCTGCTCATCGTGTCCCAGTTCCACGACATCACCGCTCGGCGACAGTCGGAGATGCTGTGGCACCAGACGCTGGCCAACGCGCCGATCGGGATGGCGCTGATGGATCTCGACGGGAGGTGGATCGAGGTCAACGAGCGGTTGGCGTCGCTGGTGGGCTACCGCCGCGAGGACATGGTCGGCCGTCCCTCGCACGAGACAATCTACGACGGGTATCGGCACGATGCCGAGCGGGTGCTGGACGATCTGCGGGAGGGCAGGCGGACCGCCGGGGCGATGGAGATCTGCCTGCGTCACCGCGACGGGCACCCGTTCTGGATGCTGACCCGGTACGGCGTGGTGCCCGGTGCCGATGACCGGCCGGCGTACCTCGTCTCCCAGTTCGAGCCCCTCGGGGATGACCTCACGATGAGCCCGGAGCGGCTCACCGAGCTGACCCGGATGGCGTTGCGCGACCCGCTGACCGGGCTGGCGAACCGGTCGCTGCTGATCGAGCGGTTCCAGCAGGAGGTGGCGGCGCTGGGCGAGCAGGGGGGCGGGCTCGCGGTGCTCACCGTCGACCTCGACGGCTTCAAGCCGGTCAACGACCGCTACGGGCACCACGTCGGCGATGACCTGCTCCGGGTGGTGGCCGACAAGCTGGTCACCGTCGTGCGCTGCGCGGACACCGTCGCCAGGGTCGGCGGCGATGAGTTCGTCGTGCTCGCCCTGGTCCGGGACCGCGCCCACGCCGACGACCTCCGGGAGCGGGTGGTGCGGCAGGTCAACGCCGACGTGGTCGTGTCGGGCCAGGCCATCGCGCTGCGGGCCAGCGTCGGCATCGCCCACACCGACGACCCCGCCGTGGCGCCCGCCGACCTGATGCGCCGCGCCGACCAGGACATGTACGGGCGCAAGGAACGCGCCCGCTGACCCGAGGCGCGGACGTCGCCCGCGAGCGGCGGTCGCGAGCGACCGCTCCGCGAGCACGCCGGTTCGGAGGCGCTCCCGACGGGGACGGGGCACCGCACCGGCGCGGTCGGTCAGGCCCGGGCGCCTGCGGAGCGGGGAGCGGCCGCGATGCCACCGCCGTGCCGGTGGTGGGCCCACCGCGCGGCCGCATCGCGGAGCTGGTGCGTCCAGCCGCTCGGGTGCTCCTCGGCCGTGGCCCGCCAGAGCCCGGCCTGCGCGGTGGAGAACAGGTTGAGGTCCGCGGCCGACGCGCTCGACCACGAGGGCACCCCCGCGGCCCACCGCTCGGCCTCGCGCGGGTGGTGGCCGGCGGAGATCAACCAGACCACCCAGCACGCCGGGTCGATCCACGCCGCTCCCCGGGTGGCCCAGGCCCAGTCGACCAGCCGCGCGATCCCGCGGTGCCCGGTGCGGGCGATGAGCACGTTGGTGTGGTTCAGGTCGGTGTGCAACAGCGCTTCCCCGGAGAAGGCCACGGCATCGGCCGGCTCGTCGAGGTAGGCGGCCCACCGCCGTGCCGCGTCCTTGAGCTCGACCTCCGGGCAGCGCAGTCGCCCGAGCGCGGTGAGCAGGTCCACCACGAGCGGGAGGTCCGTCGACCCGGGGCGGAAGTCGGCGCCCCGGCCGGCGAGGTGTTCGAACCCGAGCAGGTCCCAGCCCGCGCTCGTCACCCGCCAGAGCAGGGCGGCGCTCACCGGCCGCACGCGCGGGTTGACCGCCGCCTCGCGCGCCTGCGTCCACGCCCGCGGGTGGTCCTGGCGCAGGCCCTTGACGAAGACCGGCCCGCTGGCGGTGTCCAGGGTGGCGGCGACCTGGCTGTTGAAGCCGTGACGGGTCGACACCGCGCCACGGACCGCGCCCGTGCGTTCGTGGACGGCGGCGCGGAGGGACGGTGGCAGGTCTGCCCAGCTTCGGCTTGGTGGCACGCGGTGCAGCATAGGGAGCGGGCGTGCCCCGATCCGGTCGACACGCGAGCGGGCCCCGGCGGTGCGCTGCCGCGATGACCCGGCCGTGCGACCCGGCGGCCCCCGCTTCGCCGTCGAGCCGAGCGCCTCCCGATGCCCATGCCGCGGCCACCCGCAGCGCTCGGCGCACCAGCGGCAGCGCCGCGCGCGACCACCGCGCGACCCCGGTCTTCCACCCACCCATCACCTGCTCCTTCCGACCTGGTCAGCGTGCCCATCAGCGAGCACCCGCCGGATCGGCCGAACGGCCGGGAAACCCCCGCCCGTCTCGGCCGACAGGCCGGGTTCCCGAGCGCCCACCCGGCCGGGAGGACGACCACCCGGCGTGTCCGACGCACGTCGCCGAGCGGGCCTCGCCCGGCCGCGCCGGTGCTGGGCCGAACGGCTGGCGTGCCCGGCTCCGGACGCGGGCCGAACGGCGTCTCCGACCTGCGCGAACACGCGGGCGCGCGGACGTTGCGCCGTCCGTGTGCGATCTTGTCCCGGTCCGGCGGGCGCGGCGACGCTGATGTCCGGAACCCGTCTCGGGGACAGGCGTGCCCGGAAAGGGCGCTCCGGTGCGAGCCAGCCCGCCGTCGACCTGTCCCGGTGCGGTGCCGACCCGGGCGCCGGACCCACCATCCACAATGGAATCTCAGGTGCGCCGGTCGGTGCTGAGCACGCCTCCGGGGCGCAGCTCGGCGTGGAACTCTGCCAGCGCCTCGCGGCGGTCCTGCTTCCCGAGCAGGTGCGCGAGCGAGCCGCCGAGGCAGCTGATCGCGTCGCGCACGCCCGAGCTCAGCGCGGGGGTGCGGTGCTGTCCCTGGCGACCAGTTCGGTCGGCAGCAGCAGCCGCTTGCCGACGCCCCCGCGCATCACCTCGACCAGCATGTCGGCCGCGCGGCGCCCCTTCTCCACCAGCGGCTGGGAGACCGTGGTGAGCCCGGCCGTCGCGGCGGCGGGCAGGTCGTCGAAGCCGGAGACCGAGATGTCCTCGGGCACCCGCGCCCCGCGTTCGGCGAGCACGTCGAGCGCGGCGAGGGCGAGCACGTCGGTGCTGGCGAGCACGGCGGTGAACCCGCCCTCGTCGAGCAGCGTGCGGGCGGCGCGCAGCGACAGTGCCCGGTTGAACCCGCCCGCCTCGACGACGGTGGTCCGGCCGAAGTCCAGCCCGTGCGCGGCGAACGCGGACCGGTAGCCGCCGATGCGCTCCCGGGCCACGCGGTCGCGGATCCTCCGGAACCGGCCGCGCGGGACCACGCCGCGCCGCCCGTCGGGGGCGAGGCGGTCGACGAGGACGCCGATCCGGCGGTGCCCCAGCTCGAGCAGGTGGCGGGCGGCCTGCTCGGCGCCCCGGCGGTCGCGGATGCCCACCGACGGCACGCCGGGCAGCAGCGGGGAGTCGATCACGACCATCTGCGCGCCTCGCCTGCGGACCGCGTCCAGGGCCGGGTGCCGGTCGGGCATCGCGTAGGCGAGGAACCCGTCCACGGCGCTGCGCAGCGCCACCCGGGCGGCGTGGGCGTCGCGTTCGTCGGCGGACCGGGCGATGTCGGCGGCGGGGAAGGGCAGCAGCGTCAGCGCGACCTCGGCGAGCTCACCGACCTCGGCGATGCCGCGCAGCAGGTACGTGGTCGCCGGGTCGTCGAAGGCGAGCGCCAGCGAGTCGGTCATCATCAGGCCCAGCGCTCCGAAGTGGCCGGTGCGCAGGTTCTGGCCGCCGGGATTCGGGCCGGCGTAACCGATCTCGTCGGCGATGCGCAGCACGCGGTCGCGCAGGGCCGAGGAGATCTTCTCCGGCCGGGTGTAGGCGTAGGACACCGTTGCCTGGGACACCTGTGCGACCTGCGCCACGTCCTTCATGGTGACCAAGGCAACACACCCCCAGCGCGGTGACGCGGTGGTTCCGGCCACCGCGCAGCGCACTGTAGTCCGCACCGCCGCGGCGGGTGCTACCAGGCCGGTTCTGGCGGTGCCGACCCCGGTTATACGTTTCGACGCGTCCTTCCCTACGCTCTTCGGGTCGTAGTTCACCGCACGGATGGGATTCGATCGCGTGGCTCTTCGGTCGCGCCCGGTCGCCGACCGGGACGTATCGCCGCGGACGAGGAAGGCCCGGTGGTGGGCGGCACTGCTCGGGCTGGCGGGCGCGCTGCTCGCGGTGGCGGTGCCCTTCCTGCCGGTCAAGCACGACGTGACGACGCTGCGGTGGCCGACCTCGCACGGCACCGAGTCGGTCGAGGCGCCGCTGGTGACCTACGCGCCGCTGTGGCTGGACGCCGAGGTGCCGTGCGCCGCCGCGCGGGACCTCGACGCGCGCACCACCGGCCCGGCCGTGCTGCTCAGCACCAACGCCCCCGACTCGCCCTACGGCGCGCTGTCCGGGCTCAGCGCCACGATCGACGGCGGGCAGGTATCGCTGTTCTCCAAGGGGGAGCTCACCGGGACCGCCCCGCTGCCCGCCGGGAACTGCTCGCTCACCGTCCACGCCGACGCCGAAGGCACCGAGGCCGCGGTCGGCGGGGAGCAGCTGGCCGCGCTCACCGGTGATCAGCGCCCGCAGCTCACCGGCGTCTTCTCCGACTTCGACGACGCGGTGGACGACGTGCGGGGCATGTCGGTCGAAGCCCGCGTCGACGACCGGTTCGCCAGCTACGCCACCGGCCTCAAGCTCGCCGTGATGGCGTTGGCGGTGCTGTGCTTCCTCGGTTCGGTGTTCGCGCTGCGGCGGCTGGACGACCGCGGCGGCCGCCGGGCGCCCCGGTTGGCCCCGTCCCGCTGGTGGCGGCCGACCGCGCAGGACACCGTGGTCGTCGGCGTGCTGCTGGTCTGGTGGCTGATCGGCGCGATGACCGCCGATGACGGCTACATCCTGACGATGGCGCGCTCGGCCGAGAGCGCGGGCTACGTCACCAACTACTTCCGCTGGTTCGCCAACCCGGAGTCGCCGTTCGGCTGGCACTACGAGCTGCTCGCGCTGTGGGTGCAGATCTCGACCGCGACGCCGTGGGTGCGCCTGCCCGCGCTGCTGATGGGCATCGGCTCCTGGTTGCTGATCAGTCGGGGCGTGCTGCCCCGGCTCGGCCGCCAGGTCCGGCGCAGCGGGGCGGCGGTGTGGGCCGCCGCCATGGTCTTCCTGGCGTCCTGGCTGCCCTACAACAACGGCATCCGCCCGGAGCCGGTCGTGGTGCTGTTCACGCTGCTGTCGCTGTGCCTGGTGGAGCGCGCGGTGGCCACCCGGCGGCTGACGCCGGCGGTGCTGGGACTGGTCGCGGCGGCCTTCGGGCTGGGCGTGAACCCGCACGGCATGGTCGCGGTGCTGCCGTTCGTGGTGGCGATCAAGCCGCTGCTGGCGATGGTGCGGGAGCGGATCCGCCAGTTCGGCGTGCTGCCGGTGCTGGCGCCGATCGCGGCTTCCGGCCTGGTCCTGCTGGTGGCGGTGTTCGCCGATCAGACCTTCCGCTCGGTGCTGGAGGCCGTCGAGCTCAAGCAGATGTTCGGCCCGAACGGCAAGTGGTACGAGGAGCTCAGCCGCTACACGCTGTTGTTCAGCGGCGGCCAGGACGGCTCGCTGAGCAGGCGGGTGCCGGTGCTGCTGCTGATCCTGTGCGTGGTCACCACCGGTGCGGTGCTGCTGCGGCGCAACCGGATCCGGGGTGCCGCGCTGGGGCCGAGCCGGCGGTTGCTGGCGATGGCCGCGCTGTGCTTCGTGGCGCTGGCGCTGACCCCCACCAAGCACACCCACCACTTCGGCATCCTCGCCGCGGTGTGCGGTGCGATGGCGGCGCTGACCGCGCTGGCCACCAGTTCGACGGTGCTGCGCTCCCGCCGCAACCGCACCGGGTTCTTCGCTTGCCTGATGGTGGTCTGCGCCTTCGCGGTGACCGGGCCGAACGCCTGGTGGTACGTGTCGGGCTGGGGCGTGCCGTGGTTCGACAAGCCGCCGTCGCTGGACGGGCGCACGCTGAGCACGGCCTTCCTCGTGGTGGCGGCCGTGGCCGGGCTCGTCGCGCTGGTCGAGCACCTGCGCCTGGACGACAATGGCGCGGGCGAGGGACGCGGCCGGGCGCTGCGGCGCGGCACGGCCTCGCTGACCATCGTGTGCTCGCTGCTGGTCGCGGGTGAGGTCGCGACGTTCGTCAAGGGCATCCACAAGCAGTGGGGCGGCTACAGCCTCGGCGCCGACAGCGTCGAGCAGATCGCCGGGGCCAGCTGCGGGTTGTCCGACCACGTCGAGGTCGAGGCGGACCCGAGGGCGGGCGTGCTGACCCCTTCGGCCCGGCAGCCCACCGTCGCGGCGCCCTCGGTGCAGCCGACGCGCACCGAGACCGCCGACGAGTACCTGGCGCCGCGCACCCAGGGCTTCGCCCGCGACGCCCTGCCCACCGGTGACAGCAGCATGCCGGGGCAGCTCGACTGGGACTCGCCGGCCGGGTTCGGCGGTGACGACGCGCCGCTGTGGGGGACCTACCGGCACGGCGACGGTGTCGGGGAGCTCCGCACGCCGTGGTACGACCTGCCCGAACGGGCGGCCAGCGGTGAGCTGCCGGTGGTGCTGGCCTACGCGGGTTCGGCCAGCGGGACCAACCGGCTCACCGTCGAGTGGGGACGGCAGACGGCCGACGGGTTCGAGATCGTCGAGCGCTCCCGGGTCGACGAGGACTCGCCGGACCGGTGGCGGGACCACCGGGCGCAGGCCGAAGGCGCGACCCAGGTGCGCCTCGTCGCCGAGGACCGGTCCGTGGGCCAGCAGGCGTGGCTGGCCGTGAGCGCGCCCCGGGTCCCCGAGCTGACCTCGATGACCGAGCTGGTCGGGGAGTCGACGACGTTCGTGGAGTGGCCGGCCGCGCTGGTGCACCCGTGCCTGCGGATCTCGGAGCTGCGCGGCGGCATCGCCGAGATCCCGGAGTACCGGGTCTCGGGCGGCGGACCGGTGCGCGACATCGGGCAGGGCTGGTCCTCCTCGGACGCCGGCGGCCCGTTCGGCTGGCTCAACGTCACCAGCAGCGTGCGGGAGCTGCCGACGTACCTGCGCGGCGACCTGGACCGGGACTGGGGTTCGCTGTACCGGGTGGAGTCGTTCGCCCCGGAGGCGCTGCCCGCCGAGGCGGCGCTGGAGGTGCACACCGAGACCCGCAACGGCCTCTGGTCGCCCGGGCCGCTGGCCACCCCGGTGACGTTGCCCGCCCGCGCCCCGCAGACCTCCGACCGGGACGACGCCGCCGCGGAATGACCGGAGCGCGGGGCGCGAGGTGGTCGCCGGGGGTGCAGGATCGAACGCGGGAGGTGCCGGATGAGCGGGCAGAAGGAGCGGATGCTGGCCGGTGAGCTGTACCGGGCCGACGATCCGGAGATCGCCGCCGACGCCCGGCGGGCGGCCGAGCTCAGCGAGCGGTTCAACAACTCGTCGGTGTCCGACCTCGCCGCCCGGCGCGCGGTGCTCGCCGAACTGCTCGGCGAGCTGGGCGAGGGCGCCGAGGTCCGGCCGCCGCTGCACGTGGACTACGGCTACCAGATCAGCCTGGGCGCCGGTTCGTTCGTCAACTTCGGCGCGGTGCTGCTGGACGTGGGGCGGATCTCGATCGGCGCCCACGCCCAGTTCGGCCCCCGGGTCCAGCTCCTCACCGCGACGCACCCGCTGGATGCCGAGCAGCGGCGCGCCGGGTGGGAATCGGCCCGCCCGATCACGCTCGGCGACAACGTCTGGCTCGGCGGCGGCGTCATCGTCTGCCCCGGTGTGACCATCGGCGACAACACCGTGGTGGGAGCCGGGGCGGTCGTCACCCGCGACCTGCCCACCGACGTCGTGGCGGTCGGCAACCCGGCGAAGGTCGTGCGCGAGCTCTGAGCGGTCCTCGGCGGGCGCGCGGTCCGCCCGCCGAGGACCGGCGATCAGCTCGCCGGGACCGAGCAGGTCGTGCCGCCGAGGACGATCACCGAGGTGTCCAGGTCGGTGCGGACGCCGTCGACCAGGACGTAGCTGGCGACCTCCACGCGCCATCCCGAGGTGGCGTTGACGTCCCCGGTCCGCCACTGGTCGGTGGGGACCAGGTCCGCCGCGTCGGTCACCCGGCGCACCGAGATGTCCGCGTACTGCGGCAGGTTCTGGTGCTCCATCGTGGTCCGCGGCAGCCGCAGCGGAACGTCCCGCACCTCGTAGCTCTCGCCCGCGGCGGGCACCGGGACGGCCGCCAGAGCGCGGTCGGGCTGCCGCACCCACATCCCGGAAGCCTCCGTCGATGCCGAGACCCGTTGCGGGGAGCGGCATTCCGCCTCGCTGCGCACGTCGTCGAGGTACAGCCAGCGGTGGTCCTCGGCGGAGTCGCCGAGCGCGTTCTGGGCTTCCAGCAGGTAGTCGGCCGAGACCGTCGCGCTCGGCGTTCCGTCGCCCCGCATCGCCGCGCTGGACTCGAAGTGCGCATCCGCCGTCGCACCGCTGGGCGGGGTGTCGCCGAACACCCCGGCATCGGCGTTGACGTGGATGAACCAGGCGGTGCCGGTGGACATCGGGCCGACCGGGAGGAAGTCCTCAGCGGACTCGGCGGACGGCGGGACGACACCGTTGACGCCGCGCTGCGCGGGGGAGCCGAACACCTCCGCGAAGCGTTCCTGCTCCGCTTCGAACGCGGGGACGTGGTAGGCGCCGGTGAAGGCGTAGGCGACGGGTTCCTCCGTCGTGGCCAGCGCCGGTCCCGCGGCGCCGAGCAGGAGGGCAGCGGAGGCGCCGAGCGCGGCCCACCCTCCGAAACGAGATGCATCCAACACGCTGACTCCTTCAGGACTGCTCCCGGAACGGCTCGCTGGGCCGGTGCGCGGCGGAAGATCCAGGCGTCGCGAGCGGCTTCGCCGCTGTCCGGGAGGACCCTCGATCGATGACAGCCCTGAACACGGTGCGCCACCGGGGGTGGTTGTCCCCTTCCGGCCGAGATCACCCGAGCGGAGCAGTCCCCGCCCGAGCGGGGTCCTATGGAATGGGTCACACCGGTCCGCCGACTTCGCGAATCGCCCCTCCCCGCGCGGGGGTCGGCTCATTACAGTCCCCGCGTGCTCCCGAGACCTTTCGCCCGCGGCCCGGTGTGGGCCATCGCCGCCGCGACGTTCCTGCTGCTGGTGCTGCTCAGCGGTCGGTACGGCTACCTGACCGACGAGCTGTACTTCCTGGCGGCGGGGGCGCTGCACCTGGACTGGGGGTACATGGACCAGCAGCCGCTGGTGCCGCTGCTGGCCGCCGGCCTGGATGCGGTGTTCCCCGGTTCGCTGCTGGCGCTCCGGTTGCCCGCGGCGGTGTGCACGGCGCTCGGGGTGGTGGTCACCGGGCTGATCGCGCGGGAGTTCGGCGGCGACCGGCGGGCGCAGGTGCTGGCCGCGGCGGCCTACCCGCTGTCGCCGTGGGTGCTGCTCAGCGGGCACTGGCTGGCCGCGGCCACGGTGGAGCTGCTGCTGTGGGTCCTGCTGCTGTGGCTGGTGATCCGCTGGGCCCGCACCCGCCACGACGGGCTGCTGCTCGCTGCGGCGCTGGTGGCCGGGGTGTCGGTGCAGACGAAGTTCCAGGTCGTGGTGCTGTGCGCGGCGCTGCTGGTGAGCTGCGCGGTGGTCGGACCGCGTCGGGTGCTGGCGCGGCCGCTGCTGTGGCTCGGAGCGGGGATCTCCGCGCTCGCCGCGGTGCCGACCCTGCTGTGGCAGGCCCGCCACGATTGGCCGGCGGTGCGGATGGGCGCTGTCGTCGACGCGGAGAACAGCAGGTTGTTGCTGCTGCCGACCGCGCTGGTCTACTCCGGTGCCGTGGTCGGCGCTTTCCTGTGCTGCTACGGAATCGTCCGCCTGCTGCGCGGGCCGGAGCTGCGGCCGTACCGGTTCGTCGGCTGGGCGGTGCTGGGCGTCGTGCTGTTCTTCCTGGTGACGAGCGGGCGTCCCAACTACCTCATCGGGCTCTGCGGCCCGCTGTTCGCGGCCGCCGCGGTCGGGTTGCAGCACCGCCGCGAACGCAGCCCGCGCCCGCGCGGCCGGTGGCTCGCCTGGCCGGCCTACGCGGTGTCGGTGGTGCTGCCGCTGGCGGTGCTGCCGGTCTACCCGCTGGACTTCCTGGCCAAGCACCCGGCGTGGCCGAACCCGTCCCGGCTCTACGAGACCGGGTGGGAGGATCTGGTGGACGCGGTCGCCGGGGAGGTCGCCGCACTGCCCGCCGAGCAGCGCGCGCGCACCGCGATCATCGGCGAGACCTACTACCTCACCGGTGCGCTCGACGTGCTCGGCCGCGACCTGCCACCGGTGTTCAGCCCGCACCGGGGCTACTGGTACTTCGGCGCGCCATCGGAGCGGATCGACACCGTGCTGCACGTGGGCACCGACGACCGGCTCGGGCCGCACTTCGCCGCGCGGCGGTCGCTGGGCACCGTGCGCAGCGAGCACGCCAACATGGCCCAAGGCGTCTCGCTGACCCTCTACGAGGACCCGCTCGACGACTGGGCCGCGTTGTGGCCGCGCCTGCGCACCCGCTGACCGGACCTCGCCGACCGATCGCTCGGGGAACGCCGGCGCAGCGGGTTCCCCGAGCGGGCGCTCGCCGGTGTCCTCAGGCGCCGAGCGTGCTCCGGTAGTGGGCGATGAGCTCCTCGTCCGGGCCGGTGTGCGGGGCGGGGCTGCGCCCCTCGAGGACCTCGGCGAGCGCGTCGAAGCAGGTCGTCCAGCCCGCTGCCGTGTTCGCCGTCCAGTCGGTGTCGGCGATGGTGTTGGTCAGCCGCAGCACGCAGCCCTGGGCGTCCTCCTCGAGGGTCCACCGCAGGTGTTCACCGGACCAGGTGAAGGCCAGCGCCGACGGCGGGCTCAGCTCGGTGATCACCGCGACGTCGGGTTCGGGTTCACCGGGGAAGCGGAGGGTGAGCGTGCCGCCTTCCCGCAGGTCCACCTCCACCGAGCAGGGGAACCACTGGCTGAGCTGCTCGGGGTCGGTCAGCGCGGCCCACACCCGGTCCCGCCGGTGCGGGTAGTGGCGTTCCAGGCGCAGCACCGGTTCCGGTGCTAGGTCGAAGGAGGCGGTGGTCGTCGCGGTCATGGCCCCTCCTCGGGGTAGGTCCGGTCCAGGTGATCGGCGAGATCGTCGAAGCGGCGCTCCCAGAACGCGCGGTGCGGCGCCAGCCAGTCCTCCACCTCGCGCATCCCTCCCGGCCGCAGCAGGTAGCGGCGCTGCTGGCCTTCGACGAGCGTGGTGACCAGCCCGGCGTTCCGCAGCACCTTGAGGTGCTTGGAGACCGAGGTCTGGGACAGGCCCAGGCGTTCGACCAGTTCCCCCACGACGCGCCCGTCGTGGACGCGCAGCTCGTCGAGGATCGCCCGGCGCGTCGGTTCGGCCAACGCATCGAAAACGTCTCGCACGACCCGAAGTATGCCCGCGAAGGAATATGCCTGTCAAGGCATCTTGCCTGATCGAGCGGTGCTCAGCGGATGTCCTCGGCGAGGATCCGTTCGACGTTGCGCTCGGCGAGCGCGGTGATGGTGACGAACGGGTTCACCCCGGTCGAGCCGGGGATCAGCGCGCCGTCGTTGACGTAGAGGTTGCGGTGGCCCCGCACCCGGCCGTGGGTGTCGGTGGCGCGACCGAGCACCAGGCCGCCGAGCGGGTGGTAGGTGAACCGGTCCTCGAACGCCCGGGTGTCGCCGAACAGGTCGTGCCGGTAGGCGGTGCCGTTGGCCTGGTTGACCCGGTCGAACAGCCGCCGGGCGGCGTCGATGGACGGCCGGCCCTGCGCGCTGTCCCAGTGCAGGTGGGCGGAGTCGGTGCCCGGGTCGTAGCTGAAGTGCCCGCGTTCGGGGTTGCGGGTGATGGCGAGGTAGACGCTCGCCCACGTCTCCAGCCCGGCGGGCACCGGGGCGATCTCGGCGAACACCGGGTGCCGCGGGTCGTCCCAGGCGTCGATGCCCATCGCGGGCATGCACGAGGCGAGGGCTCCGGTGGGATCCCAGATGTGGTTGGCGCGGCCCAGCATGACGTTGCCGTTCGGTCCCCAGCCCTGCCCGATCTCCTCGCCGAGGCCGGGCAGCGCACCGGTGTCGCGGGCGCGCACCAGGAGTTCGGTCGAGCCGAGGCTGCCTGCGCCGAGGAACAGGTGCCGGGTGCCGATCCGCTTGGTGGCCAGCACGGTGCCGTGCTCGTCGATCTCGCGGACGGTGAGCAGGTAGCCGTCTGACTGCGGCACGATGTCGCGCACCTCGTGCAGCGCGTGGATGGTGACGTTGCCGGTGCCCAGCGCGGCGGCCAGGTAGGTCTTGTCCAGCGAGCGCTTGCCGTGGTTGTTGCCGTAGATGACCTCGGAGGCCAGCGCCGAGCGCGGTACCAGCTCGGCTTCTTCCCGCTCCATGTAACCGAAGTCGTAGACGCTGGGCACGAACGCGGTGGACAGGCCGGCGCGCTCGGCGTGCGCCGCGGAGACCCGTGCGTAGCGGTAGCTCTCGGCGGTGCGGAACCACCGCCGGTCCACGTGGTTGGTGCCGAGCGCGGCATTGGCGCGCGGGAAGTAGGTCCGGTACATCTCGTCGGCGTCGACCTCGGGCAGAATCTCCTCGAAGTAGGAGCGCTTCGGCACCACCGCCATCGCCCCGTTCACCAGGGATCCGCCACCGACGCCGCGCCCGAGGTAGACCGACATGTCGCCGTGGTGCACGCGATCGAGGACCCCCGCGTAGGGCTCGATGTCGCGGTTCGCCAGGTCGAGCCACAGGAAGGTGGACAGCGGTGCCTCGGTGCGGGTCTTGAACCAGGTGGAGCGCTCGTCGGGCCGGATCATCCCCGGGAAGATCGTGCCGTCCGCGCCCCGCGTGTCCCACAACCGGCCCATCTCCAGCATGACGGTCGGAATCCCGGCCTCGCCGAGCCGCAGCGCGGTCACCGCCGCGCCGTAGCCGGTACCGACCACCACGGCGGGCGAGAAGTCCGAGGAGCGCGCCGCGGCGGAGCCGGTGGAGATCGTCGTCAGGCCGAGTGCGGCCGCCGTGCTGAGGGCGCTCGCGCCCAGGAAGCGCCGGCGGGACAGGGAGGTCGACATAACGCGAATGATACTCACAGTAACTTCGCGTGCACGGGGCGTTCGCGGCAAGCGGTTCCGCCGGGTGCCGTTGCCGTGCTGCCCCGCCCGGCGGTGGTCGGGGCGCATCCGGCCGAGGAGCGCAAGGGGTCATCCGGGAAACGGCTGACCGATCAGCCGACCGGCTGATCCGCTCCGGGACCCCCGACGCGGCGCGGCGGCGAGCCACGCGCACCCGCGGTGAAGCCGCGCCCGCGCGGGCGAACCCGGATCGGGGTTCGCGAGGTGCAGCACCGGACCGGGCCGACGGCCGCGCGGCCCGAGGGCGCGCGGGACCGCATTCCCGAACCGGAACGCCGCCCCGCACGGGGAGATCCACTGCCATCCTGGCCGCGTCGCCGCCGGATCGCGGCGGTGCCGATTCCCCGAACACCGGCGCGAGCACCGGGAACCTCGGGGCCGGAGGGGAAATCATGGCCGTGTCGTTCTTCGTCGCCGCGCACCCGGACGACGCACTGCTGTTCCGGGGCGATTTCGTGTTCACCGACATGCGCTGGTCCGGCGCGAAGATCGTCGTGATCGACACGACGGCGGGCGACGACGGGATCGGGAACGCGTGGTGGCGGGCCCGGGAACGCGGGCTCGTCGACGCCTGCGCCGCGGCGCGCCCCTCGCTCCGGATCGGCGAGGACGCCCCCGTGTTCGCCGGCCGCGCGGTGCAGCGCTACCGAGGGGAGAACTGGACGTGCTACTTCCTGCGGCTGCCGGACGGGAACCTGGGGGGACAGGGCTTCCCGTCGCACGGGAACCAGAGCCTCCAGAAGCTGCGGGCGGGCCAACTGCCGGGCGGCATGACGACGGTCGACGGTGCCGCCACGTACCCGGACTGGGCGGCCGTCCTGGAATCGCTGCGGCTGATCGTCGACCAGGAACGGCAGGGCGAAGCGGGCACACCGTGGGTCAACGCGTCGGACTGGAACGCCGCCGAGAACCCGGACGACCACTCCGACCACTACGCGACCGGATACGCGATCCGGGACGCGCTCGGCCCGAACGAGTTCAACTTCGCCTGGTGGAAGTCCTACTGCACCCGGGACGACAACCGGTTCCCGCCGAACCTCTCCGGAGTGGTGCTGTCGTCCAAGCGGTTCCTCTTCTACACCTACGCGTGGCGCGTCCTGCCCGCACGTCCCGGCTACCAGGGCGTCATCGACGGCGAATGGGCGCAATGGGGCGCCAAGTCGTACGCGCGGACCGTCACCGCGGGCTGATCATTCCGGTGCCGTGCGGGCGGGTTCGGCCTCGCGCGGCGCCGGGCGGACCAGGATCGCCCGGGACACCAGGAAGGTCGCGGGCACGGCGACGACCCCGCCGACCAGGGTGGCGATCCGGGAATCGAGACCGACGCCCTCGACCAGCGCCCACACCGCCGCCGTGCTCAGCGCCAGGTTCGTGACGTTGGACAGCGGGTAGAGCAGGAACTTCCGCAGCGTGGGCCGGACGCCGAAGGTGTAGCGGCAGTTGAGCAGGTAGGACACCGACATCGCCACCGTCGCCGCGATCAGGTGCGCCACCAGGTAGGGCGTCCACAACCACATCACCAGGTAGACGGCGTAGTGCACGACGGTGTTCGGCACGCCGACGACGATGAACTTGAGGAACGACACCGCTACAGCGCCCCGCTCACCGGCAGTTCGCCGTCGCCGCGCCACCGCTGATCCGGCGGTGCGACCGTGCTGAACGTGCGCGGCCGGGGCACCGCTTCGGGTTCCGGGGTGCTGTCCTTGACCAGGAACAGCGGTCGCCGCTTGGATTCCGAGTAGATCCGGCCCAGGTACTCGCCGATCACGCCGAGGAACAGCAGGTTGATGCCGCCGATCCCGACCACGCTGACGATGATCGTCGCGTAGCCCGGGACCCCGACGCCGTGCAGCAGGGTCTGCGCCACCACGAACGCCGCGTAGCAGAACGCGAGCGCGGTGATGATCAGCCCGAGGTAGATCGACGCGCGCAGCGGCTTGCTGTTGAACGACACGATGCCGTCGATGCCGTAGTTGAGCAGCTTCGGGAACGAGAACTTGGACTTCCCGGCGGCCCGGGTGGCGTTGCGGTAGCTGATCGTCGCGGTGTCGAAGCCGATCCAGGCGAACAGGCCCTTGGAGAACCGGTTGCATTCCGGCATGGACAGCAGCGCGTCCACCGCTCGCCGCGAGAGCAGCCGGAAGTCGCCGACGCCGTCCTGCAGCGGCACGTCCACCAACCGGTTCACCGCGCGGTAGTACAGCTTCGTCACCAGCGACCGGATCGCCGACTCGCCCTTGCGGTCGCGCCGCGCGACCACCTGGTCGTAACCGGAATCCAGCAGCGGCACCATCCGCGCGAACAGCTCCGGCGGGTGCTGCAGGTCGGCGTCGATGATGCCCACCCGGTCGCCCCGCGCGTGCGTGAGGCCGGCGATCAACGCCGCTTCCTTGCCGAAGTTGCGGCTCAGCGACAGCACCCGGTACGCCGGGTCCTCCTCGCTGAGCCGGTGCGCCTCGGCCAGCGTCGCGTCGGAACTGCCGTCGTCGACCAGGATCACCTCGTACTCGTCGGACACCTCGGGCAACACGTGCTGCAAGGCGTTCCGGAGCCCTTCGAGGTTGTCCTGCTCGTTGTAGCAGGGCACCACGATCGACAAGTCCATGCTGCTTCCCCCCTCCGTCCTGCCGCGCGCAGCCGGGTCGCGGCGGGATGGCACCGCACCGACTGTAGGACCGCGCCGCGGGTGCCGCTCGGCGTGCGCCGCCGCCGGAACACGCGTTCGGACCGTCAGCCGCGCACCGCCGAGCACGGCACCACCACGGAGAATTCCGGTGGTCCGGCTGGGTTCAGCGGAGCGATGGCGACGGTGCGCTCGTCCGGTCCGGGCACCAGCGGAACCGAGCCCGCGCCGTGGTTCTCCCCGATCGGTGACACGGGTTGCGGGGCGCGCTGCGCCGGTGGCAGCGCGCAGCTCGCCGCCGCGGCTCGCAGGCCCTCGGCCCAGGTGGGCCCACCGGTGCGCACGCTCGGTGCGGCCCAGTCGCCCAGCAGTTGCGCCCCCAGGAAACAGCTCAGCGCCACCCAGACCACGGGCGGCCGGGCGGTGCGCGGTGCTGCGGGCACCGCCGCGTCCAGCAGCACGATCACCGCCGCCCACAGCAGGAGCAGCGGAACGATCGTGTAGCGCGAGCCGCCGAGCCCGAAACCGTCCCGTCCCAGGAATCCCTCGGTGCCGCGCAACCCGACCGGCACCACGAGATAGGCGATCGAGATCAGCATGGTGACCACGGCGAGCACGCCGGTCCGGTGGGGCACCCGGGTGAGCAACCCGGCGAACCCGGCGGCGAAGGCCAGCACGGCCACGACCACCACCGCCATCCCCCACGTCGGGTACACCGCGCCGAGCATCCGGTCGCCGGTGAACGCGCTGAGCACCACGCGCAACGCGTAGATCTGGGACAGCTCGCCGACCACCGTCGGGCTGACCCGGTACATGTCCGGGTGCGCCCACCGGACCCAGCCCTGCACCGCCAGCGCCAGCACCATCGCCGTCGGCGCCAGCAGTGCGATCCGCCGCCGCACCGCCAGGTAGCCGAACACCGCGGCGGGCAGCACCAGCGCGGTCAGCGGGTCCGACAGCGCCGCCAGCACCACGACCGCCGCCGCGCCGAGCTGACCGCGCAGCGTCGCCGGGGCCGCCAGCAACACCCAGAACGCCGCGCAGGCCAGGTACCAGTGCAGGTCGTTGACCGCCGCGTTCACCTCGTAACCGGCCTGTGGCAGCAGCGGGACCAGCGCGGTCAGCAGCGCCCGCGCCCACCGGGACCGGACCACCCGGGCGCTGGCGAACCACACCAGCACCGAGATCAGCGACACCACGACGGCGGCGACGGCGGCGAACCACAGCGCCGCCCAGGACAGCGGCAGGTGCGCCGCCGGCTGCGCCAGGATCCGGCCGATCACCTGGAGGTACCCCGCGTGCGGTGCGAACAGGTTGTGCCACAACGAATGCCGCAGCGCCTGGTTGAGGAACACGGCGCCGTCCTCGGCCCACAGCACGGCAGGCGCGCGGTACCCCGGCCCGCGGATGAGCTGGAGGTAGGTCGCCGCCAGCACCCAGCAGGCGGCCAGAGCGGCGATCGACGTGGTGCGCTTCCGGGCCGGTGCGGCCGGAGCTGCCCCGGCCCGCATCACCTGGTCGGTCACGACGCGCTCCTCTCACCCCTCCGCGCTCACCGGGCACGCGCGGATCCGCGTCGTCATGGTTGGGCTCGTCGCGGTGGGGGGCGAGCCGGGCAGCGCACCGGCCACCCGAACAGATGATGCCCGCGGTGGCGGTCCACCGAGTGCGCTTTCATCTGCTGTGGCGGTGAAGGAGGAGGGGAAGTCGATGCTCAGCACGCCCGCGCGCGCACGTCCCGGCCGGCTGTGCGGGGTGCTGCCGCCGTTGATCGCCTGCGCGCTGGTCGCCGCGCTGGCCCAGCTCCCGCTGCTGCGCAACCCGTGGATCTACTTCTACGACGACGCCGCGATCCAGATCCTGCCGGTGTGGCACCGCCTGGGCGAACTGGTGCTGGCCGGCCGCTGGCCACCGCTGCTGGACGTGGACGGCTGGATGGGCGGCAACCTCGCGGTCGAATCCCTCCACGGGGTGTGGAACCCGGTCTACCCGCTGGTGTGGATCGGCACCGCCCTGGCTCCGGATCTCGCGGTCGCCGGGGCGCTGGTCCGCACCCTCGGGATGGTCGCGCTCGCGCTCGGCGTCCACCTGCTGTGCGCGGAGTACGGCGCCCGGCGTTCGGTCGCCGCCGCGACCGCGGTGGCGGTACCGCTGGCCGGATCGCTGTACTTCCTCGACACGGTCCTGTGGCCGGCCGCGCTGCTGGCCTGCGCGTGGGTGCCCTACGTCTGGTGGGCGGCCCGGCGGATGGCGCACGGTCGGTCCAGCGCGCTGTGGGCGTTCCTGCTCGGCGGGTTCGGGGTGGCCGCGGGCAATCCCTACGGCACGCTGGCGATCAGCCTCGTGCTGGTGGCGCTGGTGGTGGAGTCGGCGGTGCGGGCGCGCTGGCGCGCGGCGCGGGACCTGGTGCTGCTCGGTGCGGCGGTCGCGGCGGTGGTGCCCCTGGTGTACCTGCCGCTGCTGCTGAGCTCGTCGGTGACCTGGCGGGCCGCGGACGGCTCGGCGATCGGCGACAGCGGCGTGATGGCGCCCGCCCCGCTCGACCTGCTCGGCTCGGGCCTGCCGCACTACGTCCCGGACATCACCGGGCTCGGCGGGGCCGCGCTGGCCGTTCCGGCGGTGTACACCTGCTGGTTCGCGGTGCCGCTGCTGCCCTGGCTGGACTGGGGCGTGCTGCGGCGCCGGTGGCGGGAGCTCAGCGGCTGCGCGGTGGTGGCCGCCGGTTTCCTGGCGCTGGCGATCGGACCGTCGGAGCTGTGGATGTTCCGGTGGCCGCTGCGGGTGCTGCACTACGGGTTCCTCGCGCTGGCGGTGGTGCTCGCGGTGCTGCTGTCCGGCGGGCTGCGGACGGGCCGGGCGCCGGTGCGGGCGGTCGCCTCGGTCGTCCTGCTGCTCGCCGCGTGCGGCGCCACCGGCGCGCTGGAACCGGCGCGGTTGCCGCGCGGCGCGATCGCCGTGCTGCTGGTCGCGGGGCTCACCGCGCTGGCCCTGCTGGCGTTCCGGCTGCGCGGGACGCGGTGGCTGGCCGCCGCGCTCCAGCTCGGCACCGCCGTGGTGTTCGCCGCGCAGGTGACGTGGTACGTCGGCCCGCCCGGGACCACCACCGCCCACCTGCCGTCGTCGGTGGCCGAGCTGCGGGACCGGTTCGAAGACCGCTACCGGGGCACCACGTTCCAGATCGCGGTGCCGCACTGGCGGCCCGGCGACGAGCCCGGGGCCGGGGTGTGGCGCGACCTGCTGCCGGGCAGCATGTACCCGGTCGCCGGGGTGCGCAGCATCAACTCCTACACCGGCATCGGTTTCCAGCGATTCTCCGACACCTTCTGCTTCAGCTACGACGGCGGGGCCTGCCCGGAGGCCTACGCGGCGTTGTGGCGCGAACCGGCGGGCACCGGCACCCCGCTGGCGGACCTGCTCCGGCTGGACACCGTCGTGGTGCAGCGGGAGCTCGTCCCGGAGCCCGACGTCCCGGCGGGCTGGTCGGCCATCGAGCGCACCGACGAGGTCACCGTGCTGCACCGCGACTTCCGGACGCCGTGGCCGCGGGGGACGCTCACCCACGTCGACGGTGCGCGGATCCGCTCCGCGGTCGCCGAGGGCACCTCCGAGGTCGTCGAGTTCGCGCGGGAAGGGCGCGGCCCGGCGCGGCTGCTGTTCGCCCGGCTGGCCTGGCCGGGGTACCGCGCCACCACCGCGGACGGGGGGAGCTGCCGGTGAGCGCGGGACCGGCCGGGTTGCTGCGCGTCGACCTCCCGCCGGGGCAGGCGACCGGCGAGGTGCGGCTCACCTGGGCGCCACCCGGTTCGGCGTTCGGTGCGGCCTCGGCCGCCCTCGGGTGCGCGCTCGCGCTGGGACTGGCGTGGGCCCGGCGCAGGCGGCAGCGGCGGAGCCCGCGCCCCCGCGAGCACGACGCCACCCCGGTGCCGGTGTCCTGAACCCCGCACGGCCGGAAGGCCGCCGACCCCTGAAGTCCCCGTTCCTCACCCGTTCGGGAACTGGGTGAGGGGCACCTTCATCCGGCTATGCCGGCCGAAGGTGCCCCTCACCCAGGAAGTCCGTCAGGAGCGGAAGCGGCGTTGCACGGTCGCGGCGGCGGTGCTCGCGAGGGCGCGCAGCAGCTGGCCGACCCGCTGCTCCTCGGCCAGCTGCTCGGTCAGGCGCCGGTTGGTCTCGCGGAGCCGCGCGATCTGCTCGGCGTGCCCGGCGATGACCCAGTCGAGCTTGTCGCGCAGCGCCGCGATCTCGGCCTGCTGGGTGCTGACCGTGCCCGCCAGCCGGTCGGCGTGCGCGGCGGCCTCGTACTGCAGGTGCAGCACCTGGGTGTAGAGCGCCAACCGGTTGTTCTCCATCGCCGCCAGCAGCGACGACCGGCTGTACGGCCGCAGCGCCCGGACCAGCCCGTCGTCGGCGGTGTCGCGGCGGGGCACCAGCACGCCCAGGCCGAACACCGCCGGGACCAGTTCCAGGTGCCACGATCCGTCGTCGTCGGCCAGCGCGTCCTCCACGGCGGTGAGCACGCCGTTGCCCTCGCCACCGGCGGTTTCGGCGCAGCGGAACGCACCGCGGCCCACGAAGCCGGTCGGGGTGAGCTCGTCGTGCCAGATGGTAGGACCGTCCTCAGTGGAAGGGAGCTGGTCCTCCTCGCCGAGCTGCGAGGGCTGGTAGTACAGGTCGCGCCGCCCGCACGGCCACAACAGGTCGTGGAGCACCACGACGGCCTCCGGCGCGTGGGCCAGGATCCAGTCGAGTTCGGCGCGCACCGTCGCGTAGTTGTGGTCGCCGTCGAGGACGTACAGGTCGGCGGCGGGGAGCTCGGCCAGCGCGGCGGGGGAGGACCGTTCCACCAGGTGCAGCGCGTCGTGCTCCGCCAGCGTCGCGCGCAGCTCGTCGGTCGGGTGCGGCTCCACGCAGTGCACGGCGGTCGCGCCGAGTTCGGCGTAGAGCCCGCTGACCTGCCCCGATTCCACCCCGACCTCGACGACGGTGCGGATCTCGCGGTGCGCGAAGACGATCTCGAACACCTCGCGGAACAGACCGGTGGAGTGCAGCAGCAGGGGTTGTCGGCGGGCCTCGCGGGCCTGGGCGTGCGGATCGGCACGGGTGCCGATCCCGTTCGGGGTACCGACCAGACTCATGGACGTCCTCTCAATCGGCGGATGGCGATCCGGGCCGCTCCCGCGGCGACCCCGGTCACGCCCCGGCTGCGGTACTCCGCGTGGGCGCGACCGGCGAGCCGGACCAGGCGGGGACCGGTGGGCATCCTGGGTGCCAGCCCGGAGGCCGACTGGGGCAGCATCGCGAAGGCGATGGTGATCTGGCCCGAGGTGACCGGCGTGTCCGCACCGGCGGCCAGCGGGATCCACAGCGCCGAGTGCGGGGCGTGGAATTCGACCATCGTCCCGCCCAGCCAGGTGCACTCGGCGAAGGTGAGCCCGGCGAAGTCCTCGGCCGCTTCCCAGCGCAGCACCCGCGGAGCCGGATCGTCGCCGTGGAACACCTTCGCCTCGATCCAGTCCACCCGCACGATCGCGGCCTGACCCGGAATGGCCAGGGACACGGCCGTCGCCCCGTCGGACTCGAAGCCCAGCCGGGCGAAGGACAGCCCGTTGTGGTTGATCCGCACCCGTTGCCGGGGCCCGTCCCACCACTCGTCGTCGGCGGTGCGCACCCGCAGCCGCGTTTCCCGCGCGGGGCCGGAGGATTCGAAGGCGTCCGGGTTGATCGTGCCGTTGTGCAGCGCGCGCACCGCCGAGCTCAGATGCCGGTCCGAGGCGGCCAGCAGCGCGGGCCAGAACGCATCCCGCATGTGCAGGTCGTCGAGGTCGTGCGGGGACAGGTACGGCACCGCGGACACCAGGTCCTCGGGCAGGATGCGGGTCACCACCGAGGAACCGAAGTTGTCCTCGTGGCTCCAGTTGCCGAAGACCGCGGCCTCCTCGTCGGTGGGCGCGCGCAGCGCCGAACCGAGGATGCGGGCCAGCCGGGGCGCCGCCGATTCGTCCAGCAGCGGCCACTCGCCGTCGGCGCCCAGCGCGTACCGGTTCCAGCACTCCTGGAACGCCACGACGCCCTCCTGCACGGCCTGCCGCTCCAGCGCCTGCGACCGGCTGCTGCCGGACGGGCCGAGCACCGGGGCCCCGTCGGCGTCGAAGTCGACCAGCGAGCCGCACAAGGCGCTGGCGCACTGCTCGACCACCTCGGGACTGCGGCACAGCGCGTCCACGATGTCGCGCGGGTGGCCGGACTGGCCGAGGTAGCCCTCCGCCCGCAGCCCCGCCAGCGCGATCCGGTTCGCGGCCCGCTCGTCGGTGGCCAGGTAGAAGCCGCTCGGGCGGACGCCGGTGCGACTGCGGTGCAACACCTGGTGGAGCTGCCATTGGATCGTCCCGCCCCAGCCGAGGTCGACCAGCGGGAGTTCCGGGCGGGCCAGCGCCCCGGCTTCGTGCAGCGACCGCAGCAGCCGTTCCCGCGCGGCGGTCACCGTGGCGGCGAGCCTGCTGCGCAGGTGCGGGGTCTCGGTCAGCGCGAGGGTCACCTGGTCGGCGGTCGTGCTGTCGCTGAGCGAAGCGTCGAGCTGGTGGGCCAGGCAGGGCACGTCGCCCGGGCGCAGCTTCAGCGAGTCGAGGAGCTGGGCGACGGTGAGCCGGTAGCTGCGGCGGATCAGGTCGCGCACCGAGTCGTGGTCGAAGCAGTCCAGCGCGGCGATGGACGTGACGTGCCGGGACAACCAGACCGGTTTCGCGGTGACGTCCCAGCCCCGGGTGCGGGCGGCGTTGTTGACCAGCTCGGAGAGCAGCTCGCCCTCGCGCATCGGGCACCACACGACCGGGTGGCCCGCGGTGTGCGCCCGGTGCGCCACCCATTCGGCGAACGCGGCCAGTGGCGGGCCCAGCACCGCCGCGCCGAAGCGCCACGACGTCCGGGCCGAGGTGCCCATCCCGCGCGGTGCCGACTGGAGCACCTTCGCGCGCAAGCTGGTCAGCCCGTGATCGCCGTGCCGGGTGTCCACCGGCAGCGGCCCGGGGTGGTCCTGCGGTTCGCGCTCGCGCTCCAGCATCCGGGCGAACCCCGGGTCGATCCGGATGTAGTGGATCGTGCGCACGCCGAGCTCGGCCGGCACCGCGCCGTCGGCCTCCTCGTTGTCGCCGAGGTGCACGACCTGCTCGGGGCGCTTGCCGAGCTCCTGCAGCACGATCTTCCAGAGGCCCGAGGCCTTGTCCAGCCCGTGCTGGTGGGAGCGGAAGATCCGGGCCTCGGCGAGCGGTTCCAACTCCGGGCGGTCCAGCAGGTGGGAGAGCTGGGCCTCGGTGAAGTAGGTGTCCGAGACGAGCACGATCGGCACGCCGTTCTTGTCGGCGACCGCGATGAGATCGGCGATGTCGAGGTCGACGATGGTCAGCTCCCGCTCCAGCTCGACCTCCTGCCGCACGAGATCGCCGAGCGCCACGTCGCCGAACAGCGGCATCTCCCGCCAGATGTCGAACAACGAGACCTCGTGGGTCGCGCTGCGCCGCCGCGCCCGGTGCTCGGCCTCGATCCGCATCCGGCGGAACGTGGCGTCGGTGATCCACGAGGGGTACCAGCCCCGTTCGCGCAACCGGGAGCCGAGCATCCCGAACGCGTCGGAGGGGCGGGGTACCCGCCGCCACAGGACCGTGTCGAACACGTCCAGCGACAGCACGGCGCACGACCTGTCGCTGACCAGTCGCAAGGCCAGCTCGATCTGCCTGTTCGGTGCAGCCGGTTCGGCCCGCACCTCTTCCAGAGTTGGCAAGGATTTCGCCTCCACTCCGCCACGTGGATCGCGGTGTGCGCCTCCAGCCGGCGCGCCCCGAGCATAAGTCCGCGGCATCGAGCGCGATCCGTACCGCCGAGGTGTTCACGCGAATGTGGTCGCACAGCGAAAGATCCGCCGAAGTCTATGGATCTTTCCGTTGCGTACCAAGGATCGTCGTTCTCCGAGGCGTTGACACGGGTGTGGCGGAAGGGCAGGATGGGACGTGCGGCGCCGCGTGCGTCGGGTGTGCCGGGAAGTCTGGTCGGCGAGTTCGGTGAACCATCGACCCCGGGGGTGCACATGACCGCTTCCCGCTCCCACCGCCCCGCGGAGCCACCGCGCAGCGGTGTGCCGAGTCCATCGGAGCGCGCGGGGGTGGCGCCCGCCGCGGGCACCACCGGCCGCCACCGGAGGGTGTCGTGAGCGTGCGCCCCCCGGTGACCTCCGGGAGCATCTACCGGTCACCGGGCCGCCGCCGCGCTGTGCACGACTGGTGCCGAGGGGCCTGGGACGCCTGGCCCGAGCTGCGGGTGCAGCCGGTCCGGCGGACCGGTCTCGGCGCCACGGCCACCTGCTCCGCGCCCGGCGGGCCGGGCACGCCCGTCGTGCTGCTGCCGGGCACGAACTTCAACGCCGCCACCGCGCTCCCGCTGGCCCGCGAGCTGGCCGCGGACCGGACCGTGCACCTGGTCGACCTGCCCGGACAACCGGGGCTCAGCGCGGGTCGGCGTCCCACCGGGGACCGGACCGCCGCCTACGGCGCCTGGCTGGACGAGCTGCTGCCGCAGCTCACCGATCGACCGGTGCTGGTGCTGGGCCATTCGCTCGGCGCGGCCATCGCGCTGGCCGCCACACCGGGACCTCTGGTCGCGGGGATGCTCCTGGTCAACCCGGCCGGTTTGGCGCGGGCCCGGATCAGCGCGGCCCTGCTCGCGGTCACGGCGCCGTGGCTGCTGGCGCCGGGGGAGCGCACCGCCGCGCGGCTGTTGGGGTTCATGAGCGGACCCGGCCACGACCCCGGGCCGACCGACTCCCGGGCGAGGTGGCTGGCGCTGGTCGGCGCGGCCTGCCGCACCGGCCTCGCGCCCGGTCCGCTACCGACCGACGCGCTGCGCCGGTGGGCCGGGACCCCGATCGGGGTGGCCACCGGGACGCACGACCGGTTCTTCCCGCCGGAGCGGCTCGTCCGGGGCGCTGCGGCGCTGGGCGCCGAGGTGACCGCGCTCGACGGCGCCGGGCACCTGGCCCCCGACGAACGACCGGAGGAGGTGCGCGCGCTGCTGACCGCGCTCGCGGCCCGGGCGGGCCCGTGATGCCCGGTCAGGGTCGGCCGGCGAGGGCGCTCACGCGTCGGGAGCGCGGAGCCGGGCGGCGACGTCGAGGAACGCGGTGGTCTGCGGCCAGGACAGGGCCCAGGCGTCGGCGTTGGCCCGCTCGCCGTGGCGGCCGCGGTCGCTGAACCCGTGCTGGGCGCGGGGGTAGAGGTGCACCACGGTCGCCGCGCTGGTGGCGCGCTCCTGCAGCGCCGACTGCAAGGCGCTGAACCGGTGGTGCGGCACGATGGAGTCCTCGCCGGGGTAGTGCACCATGACCGGCACGTCGAGCGTGCGCGCCGCCGCGATCGCGTCGCGGGTGTGGTTCGGCGGGGTCTCACCGGGGATGGTGGGGTGGTAGGCCACCACGCTGGAGACCCGGTCGTCGTGCGCGGCCAGCAGCAGGGCGAACCGGCCGCCGAGGCACCACCCGATGACCCCGGCGTGCTCGACGCCGTGCTCGGCGACGAGGTGGTCGAGCAAGGTGCGCTGCTCGGCCAGCGCGGCGTCGTCGTCGAGCTGTCCGAGCATCCCGTGCAGCTCCTCGACCGGGGTGTCGTCGGAGCTCTTGCCGTGCCACGGATCCCAGCACAGCGCGACCGCACCGGTCTCCTCGACGATCAGCCGGGCGTACTCCCGCACCTGCTCGCCGATCCCGGTGATCATCGGCAGCAGCAGGACGGCCCCCGTCGGCCGCCCCTCGGGCGCGGTGACGTGCGCCCGCAACCCGTCCACCTCGAGGTAGGAACTCCGCTCAGCCACCGCGCGGCCACCTCCCCGCGAGGTCGGCATGCCCGGCCGGACCTCGCCGTCGTCGATCACCTTCCACCGCGGCGGACGCTACCACGCACCCCCACCACCGCCGCCGGTTCCGGAGGCCGCCTCAGGTGCGGGCGGTATCGCGGGCTGCGGCCTGGCTGCTGAACAGGGTTCCCACGCTGGGGACCTCGGCGGTGTCCGGCCAGCTCTCCGGGCGCCAGAAGCGGGACCGGTTCAGCGATTGGCCGCAGTGGACGAACACCTCCCGAACGTGGACCACGACGGCCAGGTGGGGTCGGGTGCCCGCGTCGGCCATCCGGTCGAAGAAGGGGCCGTCGTGCACGACGGTGGCCGTGCCGTTGACGCGCAGCGTCTCCTGCACTCCCGGGATGAGGAAGATCAGCGCCGCGCGGGGGTCGCGGAGCAGGTTGCGCATGGTGTCCAGGCGGCGGTTGCCCCGGCGGTCCGGGATCGCGAGGTCGTGGCCGTCGTCGGAGACCAGCACGCTGCCGGGCGGGTCGCCCCGTGGCGAGACGTCGATGGTGCCGTCGTCGCCGGTGGTGGCCACCAGCACCAGCGGTGAGGCCGCGATGAACCGGCGCGACTCCGCGTCGACCAGGGGGGCGGCCTTGTCGGCGATCGCCGGGTGCGGTGTCTCGACGAACTCCCGCAGGTGGGTCTCGTCGGTCACCGGGCGCAGGTCGTGCCAACCGCTCATCTCGTCTCCGCTCGCACGTCGTGGATGTCCCGCGGCCGGACCGCCCCGGGGACAGCGGTGTGCGCGCCGCCCTCCGATGATCGCCGGAGGCCGCCGCGGCGCGGCCACCCGGGTGCGGTCTCCGCGCCCGGCATCACGGGGCCATCGCCTCGGCGAGCCGCGGGACCACCGCGTCCAGCGCGTAGGACAGGCCGTGCACCGAGGCGCTGGCGAAGGCCTGCGACACGGTCGGGTCGTCGAGCACCACGGAGCGCCCCGCCCGCACCGAGGGGACCGCCTGGAACAGCGGATCGGACGTGATCTCGGAGCTGTCCACGCCGATCGCGGTCGCCACGGTCAGGTCGGCGTCGAGCAGGCCGAGGCGCTCGTTGGAGATCGGGACGAAGAAGTTCCCCGCGGCGAGGTCCTGCACGGCGGGGGAGTTGCGGAAGCCGAGCGCGCGCAGGAAGTCCACCCGCACGTCCCCGTTGACGTAGGCGCCGTAGCCGGAGGTGCTGCGCGCCGCGACGACCGCGGTGGCATCCTGGAAGGCCGGGTTGGCCTCCGCCGCCCGGCGGAACTCGGCGTCGAGCTCGGCGCGCAGCCGGTCGGCCTCCTCGGTGCGGCCCAGCGCCTGGCCGATCATGGCGAGCTGGTCCTGCCACGGCGTCATGTAGGCGGCGGCGCCCGCCGGCACCCCCACGACCGGGACGCCGAGCGCGCTGAGCCGTTCGTGGCGCGCCGGGTCGCCGCTGGACCGCGTGTCCAGGATGAGGTCGGGTTCCAGGGCCGCGACCTCCTCGAGGTCGAGCTCGGTGGTGCCGAGCATCTTCGGCGGGTTCCGGTACGACAGACCGGCCTCCTTCGCCCACGGGCCGAGGCCGTCACCGCCCACCGGCAGCCAGTCCGCCGCGCCGACCGGCTCGACGCCCAGCGCGAGGGCGGTCTCCGCGTCGCTCCACCCCAGCGCCACCACGCGCTGCGGCTGCTCCGGCACGGTGACCGGGCCGAACGCGGTCTCGATGGTCACCGGGAAGGCGCCGGAGGGGTCCGGCGGCGGGGCGGCGGGTTCGGGGGGCGTGGAGCCGCATCCGGTCAGCAGCACCGCCACGCCGAGCAGGGCGACCAGCGCACCCCGCTTCCGCCGCGGCAGGGATCGAACAGGACGCATGGGCACTCCCCGGGCAGATCGTCACAGGCTTAGCTGTGCCTACCCTAACTTCAACGTCCGTGCCGGTTGCCATGAGAGGCGTCACCGGCGCCGGACGACCGCGTCGCGCATCCGGCCGGTCGCGGGGCGTCACGGTGGCGGTTCGAGCAGGTCGCGGCGCAGCGCTCCGCGCACCCGGGTCTTGAACGTGGCGCGGGGGATGCCCAGGAACGCGGCGGCCTGCGCGGTGGTGCTTCGTCGTCGATCAGTTGCTGATGCCGCCGCAGCAGTGACCCGATCGCCGATTCCCGGTCGCCGCGCCCGGTGACCGGGAATCGGTGCGCGCGGCCCGTCCGTCCACAGCGGACCGGGGCCGATCACTGGACTCGGGACGTGCCGGGCTCGGTCTCCTCGGTGGGCAGGTGGATGTCGTTCACCGCGATGTTGACCTCGATGACCTCGAGGCCGGTCATCCGCTCCACGGCGGTGATCACGTTGCGCCGCACCGCCCGCGCCAGGTCCACGATGGACACGCCGTAGTCGACGACCATGTCCAGGTCGATCGCCGCCTGCTTCTCGCCGACCTCCACCTGGACGCCGGAGGACGTCGAAGTGCCGCTGCCGCCGGGGATGCGCTCGCGCAGCGCTCCGAAGGTGCGCGACACGCCGCCGCCCATCGTGCGGACGCCGTCGATCTCGCGCGCGGCGATCCCGGCGATCTTCTGCACCACGGTGGCGGCGATCGTCGTGGTGCCGACCGACGAGGAGTCGGCGAGCCGGGCCGGGGTCGAGCCGGTGCCCTCCGGTGCGACCTCGGCCGCGGCGTGGTTCGCGCTGTCGTGCGCCATGAGGTGTCCTTTCGCGGTTCTCGTGCGCGGGTTCCCGTAGGACGCGGGGCGGTCCGGGGGCCTCACGCCCGTGTGGTGCGGATCACTCCGGTTCGAGCACGTCGCCGACGCGGACCGACAGCACCGGGGTCGCCGCGCCGAGCGAGCCCTCCAGTCGTTCGGTGATCTGCTCCCGCACCGATTCGGCGAGCACGACCGCCTCCAGCCCGTAGCGGACCGCGATGGTCAGCTCGACCCACCGATCGCCGCCGTGCAGCCCGCGCAGGTGCACGCCGGGTCGCTCCCGGAGCACGTCGGTGGCGACCTGCCGGACGAGCAGCAGCAGCGGCCGGGGCAGGATGCGCAACCGCCCGCCGGGCTGGGCGAGCTCGACCGGTTCGGCGGTGCCGCGCAGTCCGCGCACGGTCTCCAGCGCCCGCGACACCAGGCCCTCGGGCACCTCCACCGGCGCCGCGGCGGCCTGCCGCACCGCCTGCCACTGGCGGTCCAGCGCGGCGAACTCGTCGGTGCAGAACCGGCAGCCGCGGACGTGCTCGCGCAGTTCCGGGTCGGCTTCGGCGGGATCGCCGAGCAGCGCCACGAGCGCCGCGGCCGGACGCCCGCAGGGGAGCACGCGCTGTGGTTCGGCAGGGCCGCTCATCGCAACTCCTCCAGCCTGGCGAGCAGGGTCACTCTGGCGCGGGACAGCCGGGACTGCAACGCGGGCACGCTCACCTGCAGCACTTCGGCGACTTCGGCGTAGCTCAAGCCTTCCAGTTCGTGCAGGACCAAGGGCACCCGCTGGGACGGTTCGAGGGTGGCGATCGCCCGGTGGACCGCCGCGGCCCGCTCGTTGCGCAGCGCGATGGCCTCCGGACCGCTGCGCGGATCGACCCACTGCGCCGCCGGACCACCGGGCTCGGTCGGGTCGACCGGCACCGCGGGTCGGCGGCGGCGCAGGTGGCCCAGCGCGGCGTTGGTCACCACCCGGTACAGCCAGGTCGACACCGCTGCGGAGCCGCGGAAGCCGGCCAGGCCGCGCCAGGCCTGCACCCAGGCCTCCTGCACCACGTCCTCGGCCTCGACCGGATCGCCGACGATGCGCAGCGCCACCCGGTACAACCGCACGGTGTGCCGCCGCACCAGCGCGTCGAACGCCGTCGCGTCGCCGTCGGCCGCGGCGGCCAGCAGGGCGTGCTCGCTCCCGGGCTCGGTCATCGTCGCTCGCGATGCCCACGCAACGCCATCATGGCGCCAGCCTAGAGTCCGTCCGGCCGGCGCGGCGGGGCCGGATCAGGTCCAGGCCCGGTCGCGGAACCGCCACGCGCTGTCCCGCAGGTACTCGGCCAGGCCGGTGGGCGGGCGGCCGAGCAACCGGGTCACCTCGTCGGTGACCGGGGCGTTGCGGCCCAGCCGGGTGAGCGTGTAGACGATGGACATGAACCCGATGCTGTCCCAGCCCACGCCGCGGCGGCGGAGCCGGGCGGCGAACCGCGCCGGGCTCGGGCGGGTGTAGCGCACCGGACGGCCCAGGGCCTCGGTCAGCTCCTCGGCGACTTGGTCCATCGTCAGGGGCTCCGCGCCGGTCAGGTGGTGCACGACGTCGCGGTGGCGGCCGGGGTGGCGCAGCGCGTCGGCGGCGACCGCCGCGGCGTCGCGGGCGTCGAGGAACGACGTGCGTCCCCGGCCGGCCGGGATGAACAGCTCACCGCGCTCGGCGATGTCGACGCCGTGGGTGGAGATCCGGCGGTGCAGGTTCTGCGCGAAGAACCCGCAGCGCAGCACCGTCCAGGTCATCGAGCTCGCGCGCAGCGCCGCTTCGACCCGGTGGTGCGGGATGACGGCCGAGCGGTCCGCGCCGACCACCGAGACGTAGACCACGTGGCGGCAGCCCGCGCGCTGCGCCGCCGCGACGAACGGGACGATCGCCTCCCGCGCGGCCTTGCCGCCGGGCAGCGGGAACAGCAGGAACAGCGCCTCCACCCCGGACAGCGCGGCCTGCCACGTGCTCCGGTCGAAGAAGTCGAACGCGACGGTCTCGGCGCCGCTGCCCCGCAGGCGTTCCGGGTGGCGGGAGGCGACCCGCCACGCCACTCCGCCGGAGTCCCGCGCGAGCAGGTCCACGAGTTCGGCCCCGACGTTGCCGGAGGGCCCGGTGATCAGCAGCATCGTCCCTCCGCCTCCGCGTACGACGACGCGGACGAGCCTAAGGTGTGCTGCCGGAGCCGCAGCGGGGGCGGTCTAGCGGGTGGCGACGCCCGCGGCCAGGATCGCGTCCACGGGCTCGGCGGGCGGATCGGTGGGTTCCGGGCGCCACTGCGCGGGTTGCACCAGGCCGGGTTCCAGGAGCGACCAGCCGCCCGCCTCGATCAGCGCGGCGATGTCCGCGCGGGAGCGCGGGAACAACGGGTTGGCGGTGCGGGCGTAGACCTCCTCCGCGCTGCGGAGTTCGGCCTGCTGCTCGGCGCTCGCCCCGTCGTGGGTGAGGTGGGTCAGGACCAGCCTGCTGCCCGGCGCGAGCCGGCTGCTGAGCTCGCGCATCGTCGCGTGCGGATCGTCGCCGTCGGCGAGGAAATGCCACAGCGCCACCGTGAGCAGCGCGACCGGCCGGGACGGATCGAGCAACCGGCGCGTTTCGGGCGCGTCGAAAACCGCCTCCACGTCGCGGAAATCCGACTGCACCATGCCCGCGTGCCGCTGGACGCCCTGCTCCTCGATGGTGATCGTGCCGTGCGCGCAGGCGACGTGCTCGTAGTCGACGTACACGACGCGGGTCCGGTCGCCGACGATCTCCAAGGCCTGCTCGTGCACCGTCCGCACGCTGGGGATCCCGGCGCCCAGGTCGAGGAACTGGGTGATCCCGGCGCGGGCGGCCTCGCGCACGGCGCGCAGCAGGAACGTCCGGTTCGACCGGGCCAGCTTCGGCGCTCCGGGAACCGCTTCGATCGCCTTCTCCGCGGCGACGCGATCGGCCGCGTAGTTGTTGGTGTCGCCCAGGAAGACGTTGTACATCCGCGCCGCGTTGGGCTTGCTGACGTCGAGCCGGGCCGGTGCGGGCGGTGCGTGGCGGCCGGCGTGCTCGCTCATCGCTGTGGCTCCCCGAGGTCGTAGCGGGCTGCTGCGTACCGTATCGGTTCGCGGAAGCGGCTCAAAGGGCTGAAGCGAAACGGTTTCGCACCCCGCCGAGCGGGTTCCCGGTGCTCACCGCATCCGGCCGGTGCATTCGAGCAGCATGGCGTGCACGAAGGCCTGGGGGAGGTTGCCCCGGAGCTGGCGCTGCTCGACGTCGTACTCCTCGGCGAACAGGCCCGGCGGGCCGCAGGCCGCGCGGTTGCGCTCGAACCAGCGCAGCGCGTCGGCCTGTTCGCCCTGCTGCCACTGGGCCAGCGCCATGACGAAACCGCAGAGCAGGAAGGCGCCTTCGAACGAACCGAGCGGGTGCGGGTCCTGCGGGAACCGGTAGACGTAGCGGTCCACGGACAACCGGGACCGCACCTCCGCGACGGTCCGCCGGGTGCGCGGGTCGTCGGCGCGCAGCGCGCCCCGCACCGGGGGCAGCAGCAGCGCGGCGTCCGGTCCGGTGTCGTGCGGGGTGCGCTGCCAGTGCCCGCGCGGGTGCAGGCAGCGCCGCGAGGTCTCGGCCAGGATCGCGTCGGCGAGGGCGAGCATCTCGTTCGCCTCGTGGGCGGTCGGGCTGACCTCGGCCGCGGCGCGCAGCCCGGCGGTGCAGGACAGGCGGGAGTGCGTCCACCAGTCCTCGCCGAGCTCCCAGATGCCCGCCTCCGGGCTGCGCCAGTGCTCGGCGACGGCGTCGGCGGCGACGCCCATCGCGCGCCACCCGTCGCCGTCGAGCACGTCGTGCCGCGCCGCGGCGGCCAGCAGTTGCAGCAGTTCCCCGAAGGTGTCGAGCTGGAGCTGCCCGCGCACCCAGTTGCCCTTGACCACGTCCTGACCGCCGGGATACCCGGGCAGGTCCAGCGCCTCCTCCGGCGGCACGGGCGCGCCGTCGACGGTGCACGCGGGGCTGAGCGAGGTGCCCTCGCGCAGCAGCAGCCCGGTGAGGAACGACGTGCTGTCCGCGAGCACCGAGCCCGGGCCGTGCGCGGCGACCCCGATCCCGGCGTAGCACTGGTCGCGGACCCAGGTGTACCGGTAGTCGAAGTTGCGGCCCTGCTCCGGGCGTTCCGGGAGCGACATGGTGGGTGCGGCGACCATGCCGCCCCCCGGCGCGGTCAGACCGCGCAGCACCGCCGACGCCTGCTGGGCGTCCCGGGGGGCCAGGGTCCCCGCCATGCTCGGCACGGCGTCCCCCCAGTTCGCGGCGGTGGCCCGCCACGCCGAATCGGCGTCCACCGCCGGGCCGGGCGCGCCGTCGCCGAGTTCCAGCACGAGGTCGTGGTGCCCGCCCGCGGGCACGGTCAGCTCGGCGACCAGCGCACCGTCCTCGGCCACGACCGCCTCCGGCGCACCGGACCAGCGCACCCGCAGGTCGCCGGTGGTGGCGTGCCACCGGCCCGCGGCGTCGCGGTGCGGCGCGCTCATCGGCACCGCGCCGAACCGGGCCCGCGGATCCAGCCGCACCCGCAACCGCACCTCGCCCTCGACCGCCTCGATCCGGCGCAGCAGCACCACCCGGTGCGGATCGCCCGGGTAGGCCAAGGCGTCGCGGCACTCCACGGCGGTGGACGTGGTGACCCAGCGGTGCCGCCAGATCAGCGAGCGGTCCTCGTAGCGGCCGCCCCAGACGTAGCGCTCCACCGGCGTGATCGAGTAGCCGCCGTCGCCGCCGAGCAGCGCGGTGAACACCGCGTCGTCGTGCCAGCGCGGCGCGCACATCCAGACGATCGCGCCTTGCGGGCCGCACAGCGCACCGCGCTGCCCGTCGGCCAGCAGGGCGTACTCCCGGAGCACCTGCGGCGGGAAGCGGGTCATCGGCGGCCCCCGAGGACGACCGCGGCCCCGGCGGCCACGGCGGAGGCGGTCGCCAGCAGTCGGCCGCGCCGCTGCGACAACCACATCTGGAGGCTGCGCGACCGCGCGGTGCTGGTGAAGACCCCGTGGGCGCCGTAGTCGCGCCTGTCGGGGCCGTCGGCGGGCTGCCAGAGGTTCGCCGCGCGGTGCGGGTCCCGCACCGCGCGGTTCTGCTGCGAGTCGTAGCCGTTGCGGGCGAGATAGCGGTCCAGCAGCCCGGGGACCACCGCGTTGGCCAGCAGCGTGCCCGCGGTGCTCCCGCCGACCCAGTACTCCCGGCGCCCCGGGTGCTCGGCGGCGTGCAGCACCGCGCGGGCCGCCACCTCGGGCTGGTAGATCGGCGGCAGCGGTTGCGGGTGGCCGGGCAGCCGCGACAGCACCCACGAGAACTGCGGGGTGTTCACCGCCGGGAGCTGCACCATCGTGGTGCGCACCTGGCTGCGCTCGTGCAGCAGCTCGCTGCGCACCGACTCGGTGTAGCCCTGGATCGCGTGCTTGGCCGCGCAGTAGCCGGCCTGCAGCGGCACGCCCCGGTACGCCAACGCCGAACCGACCTGCACCACCGCGCCCCGGTCGCGGGGGCGCATCCGCCGCAGCGCCGCGAGGGTGCCGTGCACGTAACCCAGGTACGTCACCTCGATCATCCGCCGGTACTCGTCCGGGGTGATCTCGGTCGCCGGGGCGAAGACCGTGGTGAAGGCGTTGTTGATCCAGACCTCGATCGGGCCCAGCTCCCGTTCGGCCCGCTCGGCGGCGGCGTCGACCTGGTCCGGGTCGGCGACGTCGACCACGATCGGCAGCGCCTCGCCGCCGTAGCGGCGGACCTCCTCCGCCGCGCCGCGCAGTCCCGAGATCCCGCGCGCCAGCAGGGCGACCCGGTCCCCGCGCTGCCCGCAGCGGCGGGCGATGGCGCGACCGACGCCACCGCTGGCGCCGGTGACGACCACGACACGTCCGCTCATCGGTGCACCTCCGCGGCCAGCACTTCGGCGAGGTGCCGGGCGCGGCGGTCGCTGCCGTGCGCGATCTGCGTCCGGCAGCTGAAACCGTCGGCCAGCACCAGGGTTCCCGGGTCGGTGCGGCGCAGCGCGGGCAGCAGGGCGTGCTCGGCGCAGGCCATGGACACGTCGTAGTGCCCGCGCTGGAAGCCGAAGTCACCGGCCAGGCCGCAGCACCCGGAGTCGAGCACGTCCGCGTCGATCCCGGCCCGCCGCATCGCCTGCCGGTCGGCGTCGAAGCCGAGCACCGCGTGCTGGTGGCAGTGGGTCTGCACCACCGCGTCGGCACCCAGCTCGGGCGGTCGCCAGCCGCCGGGGGAGCATTCGGTGAGCAGCTCGGCCAGCGTGTGGAACCGCTCCCGCAGCCGCGCGGCGTCCTCGTCGTGCGGCAGCAGTTCGCGGGAGTCGGAGCGGAACACCGCCGTGCAGGACGGTTCCAGGCCGACCACCGGGGTGCCCGCTTCGATCCACGGGCGCAGCACCTGCAGCGTGCGCCGCAGCACGCGCGCCGCGACGCCGAGCTGCCCGGTGGACACCCAGGTCAGCCCGCAGCAGACCGGCTGCTCCGGCACCGCGACGGAGAACCCGGCGTGCTCCAGCACGGCGACCGCGGCCCGGCCGATCCGCGGGTCGAAGTGGTTGGTGAAGGTGTCCGGCCACAGCACCACGGCGTTCGGGTCGCCAGGCCGCGGTGGGGCGCTGCCGCGCCGCCGCCACTGGTGCTGGAAGTCCCAGCGGGCGAACCGGGGTGCGTCGCGCTCCGGGGCGACCCCGGCGGCCCGCTTGGCCAGCTCGCCCAATCCCGGGGTGCGCAGCGCGGTGTTGACCGCCCGCGGGGCGAGTCCGGCGACCCGCGCCAGCGCGGGCAACCAGCCCAGCGAGTAGTGCGCCACCGGGCGCAGCCGGTGCCGGTAGTGCTGGGCGAGGAATTCGGCCTTGTAGGAGGCCATGTCCACCCCGGTCGGGCAATCGGACTTGCAGCCCTTGCACGCCAGGCACAGGTCCAGCGCGTCGTGCACGGCGGTGGAGCGCCAGCCGTCGGAGATCGGGGAGTCCGCGTGCCCCTGGAGCATCTCGAACAGCAGCCGCGCCCGGCCCCGGGTGGAGTGCTCCTCCTCGCCGGTGGCCCGGTAGGACGGGCACATCACGCCGCCGGAGGAGCTGCGGCAGTTGCCGATGCCGACGCAGCGCAGCACGCCTTGGTGGAAGCTGCCGCCGTCGTCGGGGTAGCCGAGGAACGTGGCGTCGGTGCGGGGCCGGTAGTCGGGCCCCAGCCGCAGATCCGAGTCGGGTCGCCGGGGCCGCACCACCTTGCCGGGATTCATCCGGTTCGACGGGTCGAAGAGGTCCTTGACCTCGCCGAAGGCCCGCACCAGGTCGGCGCCGAACATCCGCACCAGCAGCTCGCCGCGCGCCTGCCCGTCGCCGTGCTCGCCGGACAGCGACCCGCCGTAGGAGACCACGAGATCGGCCGCGCGGCGCAGGAACCGGCGGAATGCCAGCACACCCGGCTCGGTCTTGAGCCGGAAGGGGACGCGGACGTGCACGCAACCGTGCCCGAAGTGCCCGTAGAGCGCCGGTCGTTCGTAGCCGAACTCGGCGAACAGCGCGAGCAGGTCCCGCAGGTAGTCGCCGAGCCGCTCCGGCGGAACCGCCGAGTCCTCCCAGCCCTCCCAGCTCTCCGGCATGTCCGGCGGGTTGGCGGTGGCGCCCAGGCCGGCCTCGCGCGCGTGCAGCATCCGCTTCTCGCGAACGGGGTCGTCGGAGATCGCCACGTCGTCGTCCTGCTCGGACTTGCCGATGCCGGACAGCAACCGCTGGACCTGTTCGTCGGCCTCCTGCTGGGTCCGCCCGCCGAACTGGGCGAACAGCCAGCTCGATCCACTCGGGAGCAGCCGCAGGGAGCCGGGGAACATGCCTTCTTCGCGGATGAAGTGCGCCAGTTCGCCGCCCACCGCCTCCAGGAGCAGCGGGTCGCAGTGCGAGCGCAGTTCCGGCGCCGCGTCCGCCGCCGAGGCGATGTCGGGGTAACCGAGCACGACCAGGGCCTTGTGCGGCATGGTCGGCACCAGGTCCAGCTCGGCGTGCAGCACCGTCGCGAGCGTTCCTTCGCTGCCCACCAGCAGCGCCGCCACGTCCATGCCGTCCTCGAGCGCCAGCGAGTCGAGGTTGTAGCCCGAGACGCGGCGCGGGATGTCCGGGTAGCCCGCGCGGATCCGCTCGCGGTAGCGGTCGCGCACCTCGCGCAACCGCCGGTGGAGTTCGCCGCGCTCGCCGCCTCCCTCGATCACCGAGGTGAGCTCCTGCTCGCTCAATGGCCCGACCCAGCAGCGCAGGCCGTCGTAGGTGAGGATTTCCAGCCGCCGCACGTTGTCCACCGTCTTGCCGTAGTGCTGGGCGCTCGATCCGCAGGAGTTGTTGCCGATCATCCCGCCGAGCGTGCAGTGGCTGTGCGTGGACGGCGCCGGCCCGAACCGCAGCGAGTGCCGGGACAGCTCCGCGTTGAGCCGGTCGAGGACGATGCCCGGTTCCACCACGCAGGTCCGGCGTCGCGGATCGCACGAGATCAGCGCGTGGCAGTACTTCGACCAGTCCAGCACCACGGCCGCGTTGGTGCCCTGCCCGGCCAGGCTGGTGCCCCCGCCCCGGGAGAGCACCGGGGCGCCGTGCTCCCGGCACACCCGCACCGCCCGAACCCCGTCCTCGACGGTGCGGGGCAGCACGACCCCGATCGGCACCTGCCGGTAGTTCGACGAATCGGTCGCGTAGGCGCCCTGGGACCCGGCGTCGAACCGGACCTCGCCGTCCACCTCCCGCCGCAGGTCCCGTTCCAGCGCCGCGGTGTCCACCCGGTGCGCGGTGATCGACCAGGTCTGCCCGTCGCGGAGGTCCGCCGCGCCCCGTCCTCGGGTGTGCTGGCTCGCCATCTCTCCTCCGTTCACCGCACCCGGTAGCGCTCGGCGTCCGGTTCCTTGAGGGTCATGCCGTGACCGGGTGCCGAGACGTCCGGCCGCACCACGCCGCCCTCCGGTTCGAGCACCCCGTCGAACAACGCCGACTCGATCCGCTCGTGGTCGTGGAACCACTCCAGGTGCCGGACGTTGGACGTGGCCGCCGCGACGTGCGCGGCCAGGTTCTGCGCGCAGTGCCCGGACACGTCGAGGTTGCGGGCCGCGGCCAACGCGGCTGTCCGCAGCCACTCGCCGAACCCGCCGCACCGGGTCACGTCCACCTGCAGGCAGTCCACCGCGTCGTCGGCCAGCATGGTCGCGAAGTACGGCAGGTCGTAGCCGTACTCGCCGGCCGCCACGTCGGCGGCGGTGGTGTCGCGGACCCGCCGCAGCCCGGCGCGGTCGTCGCTGGACACCGGCTCCTCGTACCAGGTCACCCCCAGCGCGTCGAGCTCCCGGCCGACGCGCACCGCTTGGCCCGCCGAGTAGGCGCCGTTGGCATCGGTGAACACCGCCGCGGGGCCGGCCGCCTCGCGGGCGACCTGCACCCGCCGCAGGTCGCGATCGACCCGGGTGCCGCGCGCCTCACCGATCTTGAGCTTCACCGCGGGGGCGCCGAGCCGGTCGGCCCACCAGGCGAGCTGGGCGCGCAGCCGCTCGTCGTCGTAGCTGGTGAAACCGCCGCTGCCGTACACCGGGACGGTCTCGTGCGCGCGGCCCAGCAACGTGCTCAGCGCCAGCCCGCAGACCCGCGCCGCGGCATCCCACAGCGCCGTCTCCACCGCCGACAGCGCGCACGACACCAGGCCGGGCCTGCCGTTGTTGCGCTCCACCGCCCGCATCGCCTGCCAGGCCGCGGGCACGTCGGTGACCTCGCGGTCCAGCACCGCCTCGCGCAGCTCGCCGCGCACCAGCTCGACGCAGGCCTGGTGCCCGTAGGTCCAGCCCACGCCGACCACGTCGGCGGCGTGGACGGTCACCACGACCGCGGTCGTGGCCGACCACGCGAGCGTGCCGTCGGCCTCCGGCGCGTCCGTCGGGATCCGGTAGGCCCGGGCCCCGACGTCGCGCACCGGGTGGCGCGCCGCGCTCATCGCCGGTCGGATCGCTTCGGCAGGTACTCCTGCGCCTTGGACTTGACGCCTTCCTTGACCACCGACCACGCTTCCGGGTCACCGCGCAGCAACGCCTGGCTGACGTTCTGGATCTGCTCCCAGTTGGCCTCCGGCGGGATCGGCGGCACCGCGGGGTCGGTCACGAACTCCACCAGGCAGGGCCGGTCCGACTCGATCGCGCGCTGCCACGTCGAGGTGATGTCGCCGGGTTCGTCCACCTTCATCCCGCGCAGGCCGAGCAGTTCGGCGTACCCGGCGTAGTCGAAGTCGGGCAACCGCTGCGACGGGATGAACTGCGGCGAGCCCGCCATGGCGCGCAGTTCCCAGGTGACCTGGTTGAGATCGCCGTTGTTGAGCACCCCGATCACCAGCCTGGGATCCGCCCACTCCCGCCAGTAGTGCGCGATGGTGATCAGCTCGCTGATCCCGTTCATCTGCATCGCACCGTCACCGACCAGCGCGAACACCGGTCGGTCGGGATGCGCCCACTTCGCCCCGGTCGCGTAGGGCATCCCCGGCCCCATGGTGGCCAGCGTGCCCGACAGCGAGCAGCGCATCGTGCCCCGGATCCGCAGGTGCCTGCCGTACCAGTTGGCGACCGAGCCCGCGTCGGTGGTCATGATCGCGTCGTCGGGCAGCAGCGGGGACAGCTCGTGGAACACCCGTTCCGGGTTCACCGGGTCGGCTTCCACCTGCGCCCGCTGCTCCATCGTGTCCCACCACTGGCGGACGCCCGCCTCGATGGAGGCCCGCCAGGACCGGTCGTCCTTGCGCCGCAGCATCGGCAGCAGCTCGCGCAACGTCGCCCGCGCGTCCCCGACGAGGTTCACCTCGAACGGGTAGCGCATGCCGATCAAGGTCGGGTCGATGTCGATCTGCACGGCTCGGGCCTTGCCGAACTCGGGCAGGAACTGGCTGTACGGGAAGTTGGCGCCGATCATGAGCAGCGTGTCGCAGTCCCGCATCATCTCCCACGACGGCCGGGTGCCCATCAGGCCGGACACCCCGGTGACGTAGGGCAGGTCGTCGCTGAGCACGTCCTTGCCCAGCAGCGCCTTCGCGACACCCGCGCCGAGCACCTCGGCGATCTCGGTGACCTCGGGCACGGCACCGCGCGCCCCCTGGCCGATCATGATCGCGACCTTGTTCCCGGAGTTGAGCACCTCGGCGGCGTGCCGCAGCTCGTCGGCCTCGGGCACCACCGTGGACGCGGACATCCCGAGGCTCGAGGGCACCATCTTGAAGGCGTGCGAGGGCGCGGTGTACTCCATCTCCTGCACGTCGCCGGGGATGATCAGCGCGGTGACCGTGCGCCGGGCGATCGCGGTCCGCATCGCCCGGTCGAGCACGTTCGGCAGCTGCTCCGGCGTCGTCACGGTCTGCACGTAGTCGCCCGCGACGTCCTTGTACAGGGAGTGCAGGTCCACCTCCTGCTGGTAGGCCCCGCCCAGCGAGGTGCTGCCCTGCTGCCCCACGATCGCCACCACCGGGACGTGGTCGAGCTTGGCGTCGTAGAGGCCGTTGAGCAGGTGCACCGCACCCGGACCGCCGGTCGCCGCGCAGACCCCCACGCGCCCGGAGAACTTCGCGTACCCGACGGCTTCGAACGCCGCGAGCTCCTCGTGCCGCGCCTGGATGAACCGAGGCTCGTCCTCGGCCCGCTGCCACGCGGACAGCAGCCCGTTGATCCCGTCACCCGCGTAGGAGAAGACCCTGTCGACGTCCCACTCCCGGAGTCGGCGCAGCAGGTAGTCGGACACCTTCTCGGCCATCGTCAGCTCCTCCTCACGGCGTGGTCGCTCTCCTCGTGGGGTATGCCGCGCGCCGCGGCGCTAAACCCGGTCGATCGACACCGCCTCCGGGGAGGTGGGGGAGCGACCACACCGCGGGTGGATCAGCCGGTGCCCGCCCGCAGGTCCGGTCGCCGCGGAACGGGACGCGAGGCCGTGGTGCCGCGCAACCACGTCTCGACGCCGAGCAGGTCCTCCAGTGCGGTGGCGGTCGCGGTGTCTGGGCGGGCGGTGAGCCGCTCGCCGAGCCGGTCCACGTCGATCAGCCCCCGGGCGGCCAGCTCGGAGTCGGCGAACAGCTCCACCAGCGCGGACCGGTTCCGGTGGATCCCGGCGCGGACGTCGTCCTCCGGGCCCGCCGGGGAGACCCGCTCCAGCACGGCGGCGGGCACGATCCCGCGCATCGCCTCGAACAGCAGCCGCTCGTCCTGGCCCGGACCGCGCTCCTGGGGGCGGACCGCGAGCACGGCCTCGGCGATGCGGTCGTCGTAGAACGGCAGGTCCAGGTCGAGGCCGGAACCGGCGTAGAGCTGGCGCAGCATCCGGTGCCTGCTCGCCGCGCTCCGCAGCGCGAGCAGGCTCTGGTGCTGGCCCGGGTCGGCGGCCAGCGGCGCGGCGTGCTCGGCGGTCCGGCGCAGGGCGTCCCGCGCCTGGTCGGTGCAGGCTCCGGTCACCCAGCCGGGCGCGCGCAGCGGTCGCGGTCCCCAGCCGGAGCCGGGCGGCTCCGGGCCGGTGAGCTGCTCGGCCTGCGCGTGCCACCACGCCGCCGCGGATTCCGGCCGGGCCAGCCGCCCCAGCGCGTCCCACAGCGACCAGCCGTCGGTGGCCCGGTAGCAGCGGACGTGGCGCAGCGCGGTGAGCGGATGGCGCCGCAGCAACCGGTGCAGGTAGCCGGGGTGCACTTGCAGCAGCTCCGCGGCCCCACCGCCGCTGAGGTGCCGCCGCGACCCGTGCCGGGCCAGGAGCTGCGCGGTGTAGTGCGCCTGGGCGGTCGTGCGGGCGAACGGGTACGGTTCCTCGGTCCCGGCCGGGACGTGCGGGTCGGTGAACGCGGCGGGCAGGTCCCGGCGGGCGGCGCTGAGGTGCTCGGCGTCCTCCAGGCTGCGCACGGCGTGCACGGCGAACGCGGTGTCGCCCCGGTCGTCGGCGGTCGGCCGCCAGCGCAGGGTGAGCAGGTCCGGGGTGTGCCGGTCGGCCAGGAAGCACAGCGAGGTGGCGGCGAGGTCGCCGGACAGCTCGGCGCTCAACCGGCCCTGGGCGGGCGCCCGGTGCTCCAGGCCCGCGGTCAGCGCCGCGCGCACCGCGCGGGCCCCTCGGCCGGTGGGCGCGTCGGCGCCGGGGCGTGCCACCAGCGCCGCTCCTGCGCGTCCTGCCGGTGCCACACCAGGCAGTGGTCGGGGGCCAGCGCCTCGATCCCGGCCCAGGGGGAGCGTTCGCCCAGCGGGGGGACCAGCAGACCGCCGCACGCCACCCGGGCCGCCAGCAGCTCCTCGTCGACCCCGGCGCCGGTCATCGCGGCCAGCACATCGGCCCGGTCGGCCGCCAACCGCACCGCGCCGACCCGGGCGTGGAAGACCCGCCGCAGCCCGGTCGCGCTGCCCTGGGCGCGGACCTGGCCGTGCACCGAGGCGATCACGTGGCACGAGCCGGGCAGCGCGGCGGCGAACGCGTCCACATCGGAGGTGGTCCGGATCCGCGCGGCCAGCTCCGCGAGCCGCGTGGTGGTCATCGGGCAGAACCCGATCACCGCCACGCGCACCGGGCCCGCGTCGGCCAGCGCGAACCGCCCGGCCGGCCACCGGCCGACCAGCCACGGTCGGCCGGAGGGGTGGGCGATCACGTCGGGGGAGTCCAGCGGGACCACCGCGCGGGCCAGCGACGCCGCGTCGGTGTCGGGCAGGACGACGAACCCTTCGCACCACATCGCGCGGCCCTCAGCGGTTCCGGCCGCGGTGCTGTCGCGCGACCGGGGTCGCTCCGCGTGACTGGTCGTCCATCACAACCTCCTCGACGCCCACGCCGTAGCCGGACGACTACGGGGAACAAGGATCATTGGCCGCGCGCCGGGCCCGGGTCAACGGCCCGGGCGCGACGGTCACCCGCTTTGCGCACCAACGTCAGCCGTACCAGTGAGCCGCGGGCGTGTCCGGAGGTGCAGGAGATCGCGTGGTGCCACCGGGTTTCGGAATCGATACAGCCGGGGTCCGCTGTGGACTCGCGGCACGCCTCGCTCCCTTGTGGACGATCACGGGAAGGGGCGACCGCTCGGGTCAGACGCGCTCGGCGGCGGGGTGCGGGGTGCGCGCGGGGGCCTGCAGGGTCAGCGCCACCGCCGCCGAGACGGCGCAGCCGACGGCGAGGTAGGCGGCCACCCAGTACCACTGCCCGCCGCCCAGCACGACCAGGGCGGTGGCGATGAACGGGGTGAACCCGCCGCCGAGGGCGGCGGCGACCTGGTAGCCGAGCCCGGCGCCGCTGTACCGGTACTCCGCGCCGAACATCTCGGTGAACAGCGGTTGCTGGACGCTGACGACCATGTCGTGCGCGATGTTGACCAGCACCACCGAAGCGACGACGACCAGGACCTCCGAGCCCGCTTCCAGCGCCAGGAAGTACGGCACCGCGGCCAAGGCGCCGATCACCGCGCCGCCCAGGAACACCCGCTTGCGGCCGTAGCGGTCCGAGAGCCAGGCGAACAGCGGGATCGTCACGATGCCCAGCGCGCCGACCAGCAAGCCGATGTTGAGCATGAAGCCCTCGTCGAAGCCGTGCTCGGTGGTGGCGTAGGACAGGGCGAAGGTTGTGACGATGTACATGCTCAGCAGCTCGGCCAGCCGCATCCCGATGATCCGGAAGAACGCGCCGGGGTGCTCGCGCAGCGCCCGGACCACCGGCAGCCGCCGCTTCCGGGACGGCTGCTCCTGGACCTCGTCGGTGAACACCCGCGTCTCCGGAACACCTGAGCGGATCCACAGCGCCACCGCCACGAACACGATGCTGAGCAGGAACGGCAGCCGCCACCCCCAGGCCCGGAACGCCTCGTCGCCGAGGACGGGTTCGAGCAGCGCCACCACGCCGGTGGTCAGGATCAGCCCCACGGAGTAGCCGACCTGCACGCCGCTGCTGTAGAAGGCCTTGAGCTTCGGGGGCGCGCTCTCCACGGCCATCAGCGCCGCGCCGCCCCACTCGCCGCCGACCGCGAAGCCCTGCACGGCGCGCAGCAGCACCAGCAGCAGCGGTGCGAGCCAGCCGATGCTCCCGTAGGTCGGCAGCAGACCGATCAGCGCGGTGGCGGCGCCCATGATCGCGACCGTCCACACCAGCATCCGCTTGCGGCCGATCCGGTCGCCGAAGTGGCCGAAGAACAACCCGCCCAGCGGGCGGCAGACGAATCCGATGCCGAAGGTGGCGAAGGCGGCCAGCGTGCCGGCGACCGGGCTGAACTCCGGGAAGAAGGCCTCGTCGAACACGATCGCCGCGACGATGCCGTAGAGCAGGAAGTCGTACCACTCCACCACGGCGCCGACGAGGCTCCCGGCTGCCGCCCGCCCCGGGCTGGTCGTCGCGGGCCCGGCCGCGTGGGTCATGGATACCTCCTGTGCGCTCTGCGCACATCCGTGCGCAATCTGCGGAATGGTGCCTGTCCGCATCGAGGCGGTCAACGCCCACCAGCAGGTGGGACGCCGAGCCGACCGGAGGTGGTGGGGGCGGCTGCCGTTCGGGGCGCGCAGCGCCCGGCCGCGGCGGGGAACCGTCGCGACCGGTGCGATGAGGGTAATCATCCGTTCCCCGCGCGCGGGCCTCGGCTGAGACCCGGGCCACTGGGCGTCCGGCGGGGCTCGGACGGGTGTTCCGAGGAGGCGGCTTCCGGCGAGCTCCGGAACGGGTGTCGGGTCCGGATGGCAGGCTGGTGGCATGTCTGCCTCCGCACCGGACGATTCGCTGGCGGGCGTCCTGGCCTCCGTCGCCTCGGCCGCGGCGACCCGCTTCCGGGGTCGCAACCTGATGATCCGCACGCGCGGGACGGTGCACGCCGTGATGTGGGCGCCGTGGATGGGCGGGTGGGAGCTGCCCGCGCCCGCCTGCCACGTGGGCGTGTTCGGCTGGGTCGTCGACGACCTGCATCCCACCGCCGACCCGGTGACCTGCAAGCTCTGCCTGCGCGGCAACGGCGGTGCCGGAGCCCGGGCGGGAGCTCAGCAGCTCGCCTTGGACCTCGACACCGCCGACGCGGGCGCGGAGCCGGTCACGCCCCCGACATCGTCGTCCGGCTGAAGCCCTCCAGCGTCGTCCGGAACGGGTCGGGGTCGATGCCGAACGGCCCGCTCAACGGGTGCATCAGCGCCGTCGACAGGTAGAGGACGAGTCCCAAGGTCGACGACAGCAGCACCATGCTCGCGATGTTGGCCGGCCGCATGCTCAGCCCCACCAGAAGCGGGAAGGCGATCATCAGCGCCGCGCCGAGGGCGCTGCCGACCAGCAGCACGGTGGTGAACGTCTTGCTGTCGGTGGCGATGTCGACCCGCTCCCGGTGGCCCTCGTCGATCTGGCGGATGCTCTGCAGCGACTGCTCCCGGGCCGACTTCACCGCCTCGTCGTCGGCGGGCAGGGCCAGGACCTCGCCGCGCAGCGCGTTGAGCAGCCGGTCGACCTCGGGATCGGTCCGGCTCTCGTCCAGCGCGGCCCATTCGTGGTCGACGACCCGCTCCGCGTACTGCTCGGTCAGCGACTGGATCGCCGCCGCCTGCGGGGCCGGCGCGACGGAGGCCTGCCAGTAGATGTCGGTGAGCGCGTTGGCCTCCTGCTTGGCGGCGCTCTCGATGTCGTCGCCGTTCTGCCACGCGAACACGATGTAGAACGCCAGCACCACGGTGAACAGCGCGTTGAGGACGCCGCCGACGAACGACTGCGAGTCGGAGTCCGATCCGCCGTCGGCGACCGCCTTGCGGCGGGCGATCAGCAGCGTGATGCCGGCGACCACCAGCGCCAGCAGTCCGACCGAGACGATGCTGAGGATGCTCAAGGGATTTCCCGTTCCTGGGTGCGAGAGGGGTGCGCGAAGGAGGGGCCGGGGCGACGAGCATGCCCGCACGGAACCCCGGTCGACTGTAGCGAGGTGGATTTCGCTTCGGCAGGCGGTTTTCCTTCTTCACCGCCGAGTTCACCGGATGTGGTGATCTTGGTGCGCGGACCGGTGGTGCCGCGCCCGTCCCCGGTGTCGCGACAGATCGCCGCACGGGCGCAAAGCGCAGGTCACGGGCTCCGATCGGACACTGTGGAGTGTGCTCGAACCCGCCGGGGGTGTTGTTCGGGTGCTGCTACGGTTCCTTCCGCCGTCACCGCGATGCAGCGGCTTTCGGGAATATTCCGCAGAAAATCCGGGGAGGAGGTGGACCGTCGTGCGCATCCGGAACATGTCGCGATGGGTGGCCGGGCTGCTGGTCGTGCTGGCGCCGCTGCTCACGTCCGCCTTCGTCCCGCTCGCCGCGCGCACCGGTGCGGCACCGGCCTCGGGTGCGGGGACGACGGGCACGGTGACGATCGCGGCCGAGGCCGCGGGCGACCGCTCGTCTTCGGTGCTCGACCTCCCGGCCGGTGCGCGGATCGTGTCGGCCGAGCTCCGGTGGAGCAGCGCCGGACCGGCGTGGTGCTGGTTCGACGGTGGCGCCGTGGTGATCCCGGATCTCTGGGCGGGCGCGGTCGCGATCACGGCCGACCGGGTGGAACCCGGCGAGCGCGGGGCGACCGCGCGGGCGGACGTCACCGAGCTGCTGCCCGCCATGCTCGGTGCGGACGGCGAGACGCTGTCGCTCACCGGGTTCGCGGCGGGGGCCGACCAGGAGTGCTGGGCCGAGTGGGCGCTGATCGTGGTGTGGTCGCGCGAGAATCCCGCCATCGCGGTGGGCAGCACCGTGGTCCCCGAGGTGGCCCGTCCGGGCCAGCGGGTGCGGCAGGGCGCAGTGGTGGGCAACACCGGCGATGTCGCGCTGCGCGACGTCACCGCGACCTTCGCCGGATGTCGCCGCGAGCTGGGTCTGCTGCAACCGGGCGACCATGCCGAGGCGCGCTGCGAGCTGCCCGCGCCCGCGTCGGGCGAGCTCCTCGTGGAGGTCAGCGGCACCAGCCCGGCCGGTGAGGTGGTGACCGCGCGGACCTCCGGGGCGGTGCGCGCTCCGGCACCGGAACCCGCTCCCTCGCTGGAGATCCACGTCGACGGGACGCCCCACCCCACCCGTCCGGTGACGGCCGTGGTACGGGTGTCCAACACCTCGGCGGTGCCGGTGCACGACGTGGCGGTCACCGGATCACCCCCGGCCTGCGCGCACCGGATCGATGAGCTGGCGCCCGGCCGGACCTCGGTCCACCGGTGCCGCGTCGGACCGGGTGAATCGATCGACCTGGTGGTCTCCGGCCGGTCCGCGCACGGCGTGGTGGCCACCGCCGAACTGGTGGTCGCTCCCGAGGGCGAACCCGGAACCGCCGTCGCGGCGCCGCCGAGCAGACCTCCGGCACCGCCACCACCTCCCCCGGAAGCGCCGGTCCGCGCCGCGGAGCTGACCGAGGTCGGTCTCGTGCGCGAATCCCCGGCCTGGACGGCGGGTTTCATCGCCGTGCTCGGCGTGCTGGTGATGATGGTCAGCGTGGGTGCGTTGTCCGCCGCGACCCGCATCGGCCGGTGACCTCCCGCCGGAACGGCAGGACGTCCGTGCACCGCACGGATTCTCACGACGACAACGATGACAAGGATGTGCAGGAAATGCGCCTTCTCCCCGCCGCCACCGCCCTCGCCGCGGGAGCGTTCGCGATGCTCGTGTCCGCCGGTGCGGCCACCGCGTCCACCGGTGAGGTCGCGGTGTTCGAGACCGAGTTGCAGCCGCTCACGAGCTACGCCAACCCCACCGGGTGCCACAAGCTGCCGATGGCCGCACACGTGCTGGTCAACCAGACCGACCAGCCGGTGCGCATCTACGGTGACCCGTTCTGCCTGACCCCGTCGCTGACCGTGCAGCCCGGCCACGGATCCCACGTCGCGCCCGGCAGCGGCAGCTTCTCGGCCTGACGTCCCGGTCACCTCGGTGGCGAGGTGACCCGCCCGCTGTCCCGAATGCAGGAGGAGGTGCGCATGTCCGTCGACCTCGTTGTGGTCGGCCTCGGCTACGTCGGATTGCCGTTGGCCGCCAGGGCCTGCGAAGCGGGGTTGAGCACCGCCGGGCTGGACGTCTCCGGCGAGGTGGTGGCCGGGCTCGGCGCGGGCCGTTCGCACGTCCGGGACGTGCCGGACGCGGTCGTGGCGGACATGGTGGCCACCGGGTTCACCGCGACCACCGACCCGACCGTGCTCGGCACCGCGGACACGATCGTGCTGTGCCTGCCCACCGGGTTGTCCGGGGTCGGCGAACCCGACCTCTCCGCGGTGCGCGCGGCGGCCACCGAGGTGGCCGCCCGGCTGCGGCCGGGCACGCTGGTGGTGCTGGAGTCGACGAGCTTCCCCGGTACGACCGAGGAGCTCGTGCGGCCGATCCTGGAGCGGGGCAGCGGACTGCGGGTCGGGGCGGACTTCCACCTCGCGTACTCGCCGGAGCGGATCGACCCGGGCAACGAGTCCTTCGGGATGCGCAACACCCCGAAGATCGTCAGCGGGTGCACGCCGCTGTGCGCGAAGTACGCCACGGCGTTCTACGACCGGCTGGTCGACTCCGTGGTGGTCTCCCGGGGGACCCGGGAAGCGGAGATGGCCAAGCTGCTGGAGAACACCTACCGGTACGTCAACATCGCGCTGGTGAACGAGATGTCGCTGTTCTGCCACCGGGTCGGCATCGACGTCTGGGACGTGCTGCGGTGCGCCGCCACCAAGCCGTTCGGGTTCACCTCGTTCCAGCCGGGGCCCGGGGTGGGCGGGCACTGCATCCCGATCGACCCGGTGTACCTGGAGAGCAAGGCGACCACCGAGGGATTCGCGTTCCGCACGCTCGCCGCGGCCCGGTCGGTGAACGAGGGGATGCCCGCGCACGTCGCGGAGCGGGTCCGCGGTGCGCTCGCCGAACTCGGCGTCCCGGTGGCCGGTGCGCGGGTGCTCCTGCTCGGCGTGTCCTACAAGCGGGACTGCGACGACACCCGGGAGTCGCCGGCGTACCCGGTCGCGCGTGACCTGCTCGCGGCCGGTGCGGCGGTCGGCTACCACGACCCGCACGTGCCGGAGTTCGCGGTGGACGGAGCGCCGCTTCCCCGCACCGAGGACCTGACCGCCGCCCTCGCGGCGGCGGACGTGGTGGTCCTCATGCAGGACCACCACTGCTACGACGCGGGGGCGCTCACCGCGTCGTGCCGCGCGCTGGTCGACACCCGGGGCATGACCTCGGGTGCCGAGGGGGTGGCTCCGAGCTGAGCCACCGGAAGAGTTCCGCCGGAGGTCGGCCGACTACCGGCGGGGACCGCGCTGGACGCCCCTCACGTCCCGTGCGAAGGTCGCGGCGGTGCCGGACGTGGCCCGCCGGACCGGCAAGGAAGTGTGCACAACTGCGAAGGAGATCATCATGACCGCGGCTACCGACATCGCGAACGAGCGGCTGCGCAAGCGCTTCGCCCGCTGGGACCAGAACAGCAACGGCACCCTGGAGCAGGCGGACTTCGAGAAGGAGGCCGCGCAGATCGCTCAGGCCTTCGGCAAAAGCGCCGACAGCGCCGAGGCGCAGGCGCTGCACGCCGCGTTCGCCGGGATGTTCCGGCACCTCGCCGTCGAGGCGGGTGCGGGCGCCGACGGGATGCTGTCCGAAGAGGACTTCGTCCGGGTGACCCAGAAGCTGATGTTCCAGGACGGCGAAGAGGCCTTCAACACCGTGCTCGGCCCGGTGATGCGGTCCATCGTCGGCCTGTGCGACAAGAACGCCGACGGCCAGATCAACGCCGACGAGTTCGTGGCGTGGCTGGGCGCCGTGGGTGTCGACTCGGCCCAGGCCGCCGACGCCTTCCGCCAGGTGGACACCAACGGCAACGGCGAGCTCTCCATCGAGGAGCTGCTCGAGGCCGTGCGGAACTTCCACTTCGGCCGTCTCGAGGTCGAGCTGCTCGGCTGACGCGAGCCGTTTCCGATCCGGTGGCCGGGGACCTCCACGAGGTCCCCGGCCACCGCGCTGTTCCCGGGCGAACCGCGTGCGGGACCGAGGAGTCGGCCAGGTGCGGGCCCCTCGTCCGAAGTGGGCGCACAGGAGCGGCTCCCGGAGCGAGAAGGCCGCTGAGGTTCCGCTACCCCGCACCGCCCCAGCCATCCTGAAAGCGGTCCTATGTCGGACGAGGGGGTCCTCACCTGGTTCCCACGGGGGCGGGGAGGCCCGCAGCAGACGGTCAGAGGACCGGTACCCGGGCCGGGTGGAAGCCCACCGGCATCTCCGGGAGCAGGTCCAGGTCCGCGCCGGTGACCGGCACCGGGGCGTGGACGATGATGTTGTAGTGGTTCGGGAAGTGGCAGGCGTCGAAGCCGAGCACGGTGCCGACCAGCCGCTCGCCGATCCGGAACTCGTCCCCCGGTCGATCACGCCCGCGCAGCCGATCTCGGCGAAGCCGAGGAAAGCCACCCGGTCGATCCGCGCGCCGGGCGCGGTGTCCCGGTGATCGGTGGTGAGCAGCTCGTGCACCTCGCCGCGGCGCACGCACCGGCTGGCGTGCGGCTCCAGCGACATCCCGCGTTCCTCGCGGCGGTGCACCAGCACCTTCACCAGCGTGCCGTGCAGCGCCCGCTTGGGGCCGTCCTCCTCGGGGTTCACCCCCGCTCACCTCCTGGTGCCATCGCCGGCTCGCGGCGGTAGACCTCGTCGACCAGTTCCAGCGCGGCGAGCCCGCCGTCGCGGTGCCCGGGTCCGGCGTCGATCGCGGCGGCGAAGGCGTCCAGGACGCCCACGTACTCGTGCCACAACGACGACTTGAACCCGCGGTGCCCGGCGAGCAGATCCGCCCGGTGCACGGCGCCGTCGGCCAGCCGCACCTCGACGTCCTTGGTCTCGCCCGGGTAGGACCAGTCCAGTTCGACGGTCGCCTGCGCTCCGGCGGCGGTGTCCAGCCGCACCACGGCCTGCCGGTCGGTGCCCCGCTCGTCGCGGGTCACCTCGGCCGCCACCACGGCGCAGTCGCCGAGGAACAGCCGGACCAGGTCGAAGGCGTTCGGGCCGTTGTCGGCGACGCACCCGCCGCCGCAGCGGTCCGCGTCGAGGTACCAGGTGTCGCCGCCGATGTGCTCCTCGATGCGTTCCAGGTACCGCACGGTCAGCGATGCGATGCCCGCCGGCGGCCCGATCCGGTTGCGCAGCCGCAGCGCGTTGTCGTTGTAGCGGCGGTGGAACGCGGTGAACAGCACGGGACCGCCGAGCTCCGCCAGCGACCGGCCTTCGGCGGCGGAGAGGCCGAGGGGCTTCTCCACGCACACCGGCAGTCCGGCCAGCAGCGCGTCCCGGCACAGCGCGGCGTGCGCGTCGTTGGGGGCGGTGACGACCACGGCGTCGAGCGCGGCCTCGCGCAGCAGGTCGCGGTGGTCGGCGTAGCAGGGGACGCGGTCGGCGTGCGGGGCCAGCGCTTCGGGGCGCAGGTCGCACACCGCGCCGAGTTCCCAGCCGGGCATCCGCTCGATCGCGGCGAGGTAGAACCGGGCGATGGTGCCCAGGCCGATGATCCCGATCCGTCGCGGGCTCACGCGCCCGTCCCCAAACCGAGCTCGACGAGCTCGCGGTGCACCTGGGGCAGCAGCGGCACCCCGGTGCGGTGGCACTCGCGGGCGCGTTCGGCCTCCCACCACCCCGGGTAGCGGACCTCGCCGTCGGCGGCCGCGGGCGGGCAGTCCACCAGGGTGCGGAACAGGGTGCGGGCGTCGGCGGCGAACTCCCCGTCCGGGCGCAGCAGGTCGGGTGCGATGGCGAGGACGAAGAACCCGATGTCGTCGTCGGTGCCGTGCGGTCCGCCGGTGCCCTCCAGCGCGGCGGGCGCCGGGCCGAGGCCCGCGCCGGGCAGCAGCGCGGAGAGCAGTTCGACGACGAGCCCGAGCCCGTAGCCCTTGTAGGCGCCGGTGGCCGGGTCGCCGCCCAGCCAGCGCAGGTGGGCACTGCCCGCGTCGAACCGGGCCGGATCGGTCACCGCGCCCCCCGCGTCGTCGGACAGCCACCCCGCCGGGACGGTCTCGCCGCTGCTCGCGGCGGTGCGGACCTTGCCGGTGGGGACCACGGTGGTGCTCATGTCCAGCAGGAAGGGGTGGTCGTCGAGGGCGGGTGCGGCGACGCTGAGCGGGTTGGTGCCGAGCATCGCCAGCGCCCCCAGCGGTGGCCGGGCGATCCGCTGCCCGCCGCAGTTGCTCGCGACGACCCCGATCATGCCGCGTTCGGCGGCCCGCAGCGCGTGGAACCCGGCGCAGCCGAAGTGGGTGGCGCCGCGCACCGACACCAGCCCGATGCCGTGCCGGGCCGCGCGGTCGGTGGCCGAGTCCATCGCCTCGGCCGCGGCCCAGAGGCCGAGCGCGCGGCGGGCGTCGACCAGCGCGCAGGCGCCGAGGTCGGTGCGGATCACCGGCTCGGCGTCCGGTGCGGTGCGGCCGGAGGCGAACAGCGGCAGGTACAGGCGGGTCAGGTTGAACGCGCCGTGCGAGTCGAAGCCGCACAGGTCCCCGTGGCAGAGCGCGGCGGCCGCGGTGGCGGCCCGGTGGGGCGGCGTGCCGCGCTCGGCGAACAGGTCCGCGATCAGCGCGTGCAGCTCGGCGTAGGGCACCGCGATCCGTTCCCGCAGATCGTCGGTCAGCAGCGTCATGGTGTGGTGGTTCCCCTTCCGGCACTCCGGTGCCATGCGGCGAATTCGGTGAGCAGGGCGGACACGGCCGCGGCGAACTCCCGCAGCTCGTCCAGGTCGGCGTACTCGCCTTCGGCGTGCGCGTTGTTGGTCTCGAGGCTGCCCGGGCCGAGCACGGCGGTGGCCGCGTCGGCGACGCCCTCCATCCAGATCGCGTCGCAGGTGAACGCCGGTTCGTCGGCCGGCCAGCGGGCGATCCCGGCCCGGTCCAGCAGCGCCTCCAGCCACGGGTCGGCGCCGTCGAGGCTGGGCAGCCCGCGCTTGAGCCACTCCACGCTGGTCAGCGCGTCGGCGCGGGCGGCGGTGCGGGCGAATTCCCGGGTTCCGGCGAAGGTCCGGGCGAACTCGGCGATCCCGGTGCGCACCGCCGCGGTCAGCGCCCGCTGCGCGCCCTCGCCTTCGGCGGAGGAGGCGTAGGAGAGGTTGAGCAGCAGCTCGCCGCTGCCGTAGACCCGGTTGTGCCGGTCCCCGGTGCGCAGCCCCGCGACGCAGCAGCGGCCGGGGCGGTGCGCCGGGTCGAGCGCGCGGGCGAGGTGCTGGGCGAGGAAGCCCAGCAGCACGGAGGCGTTGTCCCCCGCGTCGGGTCGGTCGTCGATCGCGCCGTGGCCGTCGACCCGGACCCGGGCGGTGGCCGAGGCCGTCGCGCGGGACAGGTGGCGCAGCCCGGTCGGTTCGCAGAAGACGTTGAGCCGTCCGACGTATCCCGCTTCGACCAGCGGTCGCGTGCCGTAGGTGCCCATCGCGCCGCCTTCCTCCCCGGCGACGGCCTGGACCAGCACGGTGAGGTCGCGCCCCAGCGCGGGCTCGCGGGCGACCGCGTCGCGGATCCCGGCCAGCAGCGCCACCGCCGGTCCCTTGGCGTCGATGGCGCCGCGGCCGGTGATCCGGTCGCCGCGCCGGTCGACGGGTTCGAGCCCGGCCACCGTGTCCAGGTGCACGTTGAACATCGCGGTGGCGGCGCGCGGTGACCGCGGACCGAGCCGCAGCACCTGGCTCGGCTGCGCGGTCAGGAAGTCCTCGCGGGCGGCGGCGCGGTGCACGGCCGCGGGAACGTCGTCGCGGCGCAGCACCGCGCGCGGTGGGGCGCCCCGGTGCACCACTTCGAAGCCGAGCTCCCGGGCGGCGCGGGCGTAGGCGCGCTGCGCGCGATCCAGCTCCGCCGGTGGATCGCCCGGGTCCGCTTCCAACGGGTTCACCGTGGGGATGCGCAGCAGGTGCAGCAGCAGCGCGACGTCGTCGTCGGTGATCACGCGGGCACGCTCCCGGCGAGCTCGTGCAGCAGCGCCTCCAGCCGCCGCCCGGCGCGCACGAACGGTTCGGCGTCCTCGGCGCGTACGCCGTCGTGCGGGCGGGCCGCGAGGTGCGGTTCCAGGGACAGGGCGCCGGTGTAGCCGGAGTCCAGCAGCAGGCGCAGGCAGTCCGCGACCCGGGCCGAGCCGTCGCCGGGCAGCACGTAGCGGGCCTGGCCGGGGCCGCCGACGGCGTCCTTGACGTGCACGTGGGCCACGTGCGGCAGCAGCGGGGGCAGCAGTTCGGCCGCGTCGTAGCCGTGGTCGACGCCGTTGCCGGTGTCGAACAGCAGGCCCAGCCCGTCGGCCGCGCCGAGGAGCTGGAGCATCCGATCGGCGTCGGCACCGGCCCACCCGGCGCAGTTCTCGTGCAGCAGCACCACGCCGCGCCGCGCCGCGCGCTCGGCGAGCAGGGCGGTCCGGTCCAGCACGCGGTCCCGCCAGTCGTCGGGGGCGAGGCCGCCGTCCGGGTAGGACATGATCCGGACGTAGCGGGTGCCGAGCGCGCCGCAGCGGTCGGCGAGCACGTCGAGCTCGTGCAGGTCGTCGGCGAACGGCGCGGTGACCGGCCGGGCCCAGTTGCCGATCCGCGAAGCCGCGCACACCACGTCCAGCCCGGCGTCGCGCAGCGCGGTGCGGACCCGGGCGAAGGCGGCGTCGGTGAGGTCGGCCAGCGCGGTGCCGTCCACCGAGCGCAGCTCGACGTGCCGCCACCCGAGCCGCTGGATCGCGGCGATCTGCCCGGCCGCCGAGGTGGCCGCTTCGTCGCCGATGCCGGCGAGCGCGCGGGGCGGGGGATCAACCGGCATGCTGGTGCCTCCGGTGCAGGTCGGGGAGTGCGGTCAGGCAGTGCTGCTTGGCGGCCGCGACCAGCCGGAGGATCTCGCCGTGCAGCGCGAAGGTGCCGTCCGGTCCGGGATCGGGGTGCAGGAAGTGCCGGTAGGCGCGGAGCACGAAGGCGGTGAGCGCGTCGTCGCGGAACACCCGCCGCACCCGGTCGCCGGTCGTGGTGAGCTGGGCGTGGTCGTCGTGCTCGCTGAGCGGGAAGTGGCCGGTCGCCCGGCCGCGCTCGAAGTCGAGGGAGATCCGGCGCTCGCGGACCGGAGCGGTGAGGTCGGAGCTGATCTCGCTGAGCACCCCGCCGCGGTGGCGCAGCACCAGGCGCGCCCCACCCATCCGGGGGAGCGTGAAGTCCTCGCTGCGCATGTCGGTCCACTCGGCGTCGAGCAGCTCGGCCGGTCCGGCCAGCCGCAGCACCACGCCGAGCGCGTGCGGGATCTCCACGTCGAACGCGGTCGGGTGGCCCTCGTCGAGGGTGGACCGCTGGAACCGGGGCTTGTCCTGGGTCACCGAGATGGAGCGCAGGTCGCCGAACGCGCGGCGCATGGTCAGCGCCTGCAACCGGTGGGTGAGCTCGGCGTCCAGCCAGTGCGTCACCACCGCGGGGGCCAGGCCGTGCTCGTCGCACGCGCGGCGGACCGCGGCGTACTCGTCGAGTCCGGTGGCCAGCGGTTTCTCCACGATGATCCGGCGGAATCCGAGGTCGCCGAGCTCGCCGAGCAGCGCGGCCCGGTCGACCGGCGGGGTGCACAGGTGCACGACGGTGTCCTCGGGCGGGAGCAGGGCGGCCGCGGCGCGCACGGATTTCACGACCGTGACCCCGGGTCGCTCGCCGCGCGCCTCGGGTGCGGGGTCGCACGCGACGACGGGTCCGGGGTGGAACAGTTCGCCTGCGGCGGCGCGTGCTTGGGCCAGGACCCGCAGGTGCAGTCCCGCTCCCGCACGGCCGAGGCCGACCACGAGTGATTGCAGCATCGTACTCCGTAGTGCTTTGTGGACAGGAACTGGCGTCGGAATCGGCCTGGAATCGCGCCATTTCTCCGGATTCCCGCCAGACGGATCGCGCGGTCCTGCTCGCACACTAACCATTCGGGATCACCCGACCGAAGTCGGGGGAGCACAACGGTTTCCGGTGATCACCGTAAAGGGTGAAACTTTCTCGGGAACGACGTTCGAGCTTTCGGGTGGACCTGATCGTCGGCTAAGTTCTGCGGCCGTCAGCCCCGTTCACCCGTTCTCCCTGGAGCGTAATCATCGTGTCCTCCGGCGCGGATTCCACCAGGACTTGGGAAGACTTATCGCCACCGGCCGCCCCTGACGCCGCGTCGATCCCGTTCTTCTCCCAGGCCCGCACTTTCGACCGGCTCTGGTCGACCATCAGCGCCCGCGTCGGCGAGGTCTTCGACAACGGGAAGTTCTCCCACGGCGCGCAGGTCGCCGAGCTGGAACGCCGCCTCGCCGAGTACACCGGTGCCGCCCACGTGGTCGGCGTCAACAGCGGCACCGACGCGCTGGTGCTGCTGCTGCGCGCGCTGGGCCTCCGCCCCGGCGACGAGGTCGTCGTGCCCGGTTACTCGTTCGTCGCCACGGCCACCTCGGTGGTCCTCGCGGGCGGTACGCCGGTCTTCGCCGACATCGACCCGGACACCTACGCGCTGGACCCCGCCGCGGTCGAGCGGGTGATCACGCCGCGGACCCGGTTCGTGATGCCCGCCCACCTGTTCTGCCAGATGGCAGACATGGCCGCGCTGTCCGGAGTCGCCGAGCACCACGGGCTGATCCTGGTGGAGGACAGCGCCGAGGGCATCGGGATGAGCCAGGGCGGCAAGCACGCCGGACGGCACGGTGCCGGCGGGGTGCTGTCGTTCTTCCCGAGCAAGACGCTGGGCGCCCTCGGGGACGCCGGTGCGGTGCTCACCGACGACGCGCGGGTGGCCGAGCTGGTGGCCGGTCTGCGCCACCACGGCCGGTTCGGCCGCACCCTGGACCACTTCCCGGGGATCTCCAACGAAACCGCGCTGGTCGGCACCAACAGCAAGATGGACGACCTGCAGGCCGCCGTGCTGCTGGCGAAGCTGACCGCGCTGGACCAGGAGATCACCCGCCGCTCGGTGCTCGCCGAGGCGTACCGGCTGGGACTCTCCGGAATTCCCGGCGTCGTCCGGCTGCCCAAGGTCGTCGACGCCGGCTCGACCGGGGTGTACTACGTCTACCTGATCGAGGTGGAGCACCGCGACGAGCTCGTGGCGCACCTGGCCCGCAACGGCATCGGCACCGAGACCTACTACCCGGTCCCGCTGCACCTGCAACCCTGCTTCGCCGGGCTCGGCCACGCCCCGGGCGACCTCCCGGTGGCCGAGGCCGCCGCGGCGCGGGCCGTCGCCCTCCCGCTCTACCCCGACCTGACCCTCGCCCAGCTCGACCGGGTGTGCTCGGCGGTGCGCGAGTTCTGCTCCCGGAGGTGTGGCTGATGCCGATCGACGTGCCGTTCTTCCCGCCGGACCTGTTCGAGGACGACCGGAAGGTGATGCTCGACCTGATCGGCGAGATCGGTCGCGCTCCGGAGCAGAAGTTCATCCTGGGCGAGCGCACCAAGGAGTTCGAGGAGCTGCTGCGCGAGTCGCTCGGTGCGGCCGACGTGGTCTCCTGCGGCAGCGCCACCGCCGCGCTCGGCCTGGTGCTGCGCGCGGTCGGCGTCGGGGCGGGCGACGAGGTCGTGGTGCCCGCCTTCGGCTGCGCCCCGCTGGCGTCCTCGGTGCTCGAAGCCGGTGCCACGCCGGTGTTCGCCGACATCGACCCGCACCGGCTGGTGGTCGACCCCGAGGACGTCGAGCGCCGGATCACCGCGCGCACCAAAGCGATCATGCCCGCGCACATGTTCTCCATCATGGCCGACATGCCGCGGTTCGCGGCCCTCGCCGAACAGCGCGGCCTGCGGCTGGTGGAGGACTCCGCCGTCGCCCAGGGCGCGGTGCTGCGCGGTGTCCCGGCCGGGCTGTGGGGCGAAGCGGGGGTGTTCTCCTTCGTCCAGGTCAAGTCGTTCGGGATGCCCGGTGAGGGCGGTGCGGTCGTGACCCGGGACGCCGAGATCGGCGCGCGGGTGCGGATGCTGCGCAACCACGGCCAAGGCGCGCAGCGCTTCGTGCACGAGGTCGTCGGCCGCAACAGCCGGTTCGACGAGATCCAGGCGGCGTTCCAGATCCACCGGTTCCCCGGCTTCGCCGCCCGGTTGGAGCGGCGGGCGGCGATCGCCGACTTCTACACGCGGCGGTTCGCGCCGCTGGCCGACCGGGGCGTGGTGGCTCCCCCGCCGGGGCGGGAGGGACGCTGCTACTACGTGTACTGCGTGCTGGCCGACGACCGGGACGCGCTGCGCGACCACCTCGCGGCGCGCGGCATCGCCTCGCACGTCTACTACCCCCAGCCGCTGCCCCGGCAGGCGGCCTTCGCCCCGTGCGCCCCCGCGGACGGCCGCTGGCCCCACGCCGAGCTGGCCAGCCGCCGCATCCTGGCGCTGCCGATCTACCCGCACCTGACCGACGCCGAGGTGGAGCGCGTCGCCGACGCGGTGTGCGCCTTCGCCGAGCGCGCCCCGCAGTGAGGAAGTGACCCCCGAGATGACCAGTGACCTGCACTCCGCGCCCCGGGGCGCGGCGGTCACCCGACCCGAGAGCAAGGCCCGGAGCTACGTGCGGCTGGGCAACCTCGACGTCTACGACTACTACCTCAGCATCCTCGTGGTGGCCTCGGCGGTGCTGGTGCCGCTCTCGGCGGCCCGCCCGGGCACCGTGCCGATGCTGCTGCTGTTCCTGCTCGGCGCGCTCGGCACCATCGTCGCCATGGTGGCCTTCGACGACCTCACCGGCTACCGCGACGGCAGCGACGTCGTCAACTACGGCCCGAACGACCCGCTGCGCAAGAAGCTGCGCAAACCGCTGGTCGCGGGCACCCTGACCGAAGCGGAGGCGCTGCGCTTCGGCTGGATCACCGCGGCCGCGGGCGCGGTGCTGTGGACCGGCGCGGTGCTCGTCGCGCCGGCCGCGCCGCTGTGGACGGTGCTGCTGGTGGCCGCCACCTTCGTCGTCGCCCTGCAGTACTCCTACGGGATCAAGCTCAGCTACCGCGGTTTCCAGGAGCTGTTCCTGGTGGCGTTGGGCGCCGCGCTCGTGCTGGCCCCCTACGGCCTGGCCACCGGGCGGTTCTCGGAGTTCGTTCTGGTGCAGGCGGTGCTGTTCGGCCTGGGACCGCTGATGTTCGGGGTGTACTCCAACACCAACGACGTCGAGGGCGACCGCGGCGTGGGCCGGGTGACGGTGGCGGCCCTGACCTCGCCGCGCGGCAACGCGCGGTTCATCGGGGCCCTATCGCTGGCCGAGTTCCTGATCGGCGCGGTGGCCTCGGCGACCGGGCTCGCCCCGTGGTGGTTCGTCCTGCTGATGCTGCCCGCCAGCGCGTTGCGGGCGCGGCAGTACCACCTCGGCTTCCGGGTCGGCGACATCATGCGCGCCCGGCGGGTCGGGTTCGCCGTGCACCGGCTCTGCGTGGCGCTGCTGATCGTGGCGAACCTGCTGGTCGGGCTCGGGGTGGCCGGGTGAGCCCCGATCTGGACGTCGCCGTGGTGGGCGCCGGGATGGCCGGGCTCACGGCCGCCTCCGAGCTGGCCGCCGCGGGGCTCGAGGTGCGGGTGTTCGAATCGGACCGGCAGGTCGGCGGCCGGATGGCGGCCTTCCGGCACGGCGGGTACACGGTGGACACCGGCGCCGAGCAGATCTCCCCGCACGGCTACCGGGCCACCTGGCAGCTCCTGGAACGGCTCGGCGTCAGCGCGGGCGAGGTGCCGGTGATCGGCAGGCCGCTGGCGGTGTGGCGGAACGGGCGCGCGCGGCCGGGAGCGGCCGAACCGCGCGCGCTGCTCACCGGAGCCGGGCTCTCCCGCCGCGCCCGCCTCGACCTCGCCCGGTTCCAGGTGTGGGCGGCCCGCCGTCGCCGCCGGTTCGACACCGACCGGCCCGAACGCGGCCCGCTGGCCGACCTGACCGTCGCCGAGTTCGCCCGGCGCTACCACCCCGACCTGCACGACTACCTGTTCCAGCCGGTGTCCGGGGCGTTCTTCGGCTGGGACACCGCGCGGTCGTCGGCGGCCGTGATGGTCAGCCTGCTGCTCGCGGTGGGCGACGCCGCGGACTGGCGCACCTACCGCGACGGCATGGACACCCCCGCCCGGTTGCTCGCCGAGCGGCTCGACGTGCGCACCGGCCGCCGGGTCCGGGAGGTCGCCGCCGACGGCGACGGCGCCCGGCTGGTCGTCGGCGACGCCACCGTGACCGCCCGCGCGGTGCTGCTGTGCGTGCCCGCCCCGGTGGCGCGGCGGCTGCACGCGAACCCGGCCCCCGACGAAGCCCGCTACCTGGACGCCTGCACGTTCACCCCGGCGCTGAAGGTGAGCTGCCTGCTGGACCGGCCGATCGCCCCGCCCGGCGAGTCCGCGCCGTACCTCGTGCTCACCCCGCACGTCGAGGAGGACGTGCTGTCGGCGATCATCGTCGACCACCGCAAGCACCCCGGGCGGGCCCCCGCGGGCAAGGGCCTGCTGAGCCTGATGCCCCGGGCCGCCACCACCGCCGACCTGATCGACGCCCCGGACCGGGAGATCGTCGGCAGGCTCACCGCGGCGGTCGAGCGCTACGTGCCCGGCTTCGGCTCGGCGAACCGGGAGAACTTCGTGCACCGCTTCCGCTGCGGACTGCCCGAAGCCACCCCCGAGGCGCTGCGCAGGCGCCCCGCCTTCACCGCGCGCGAGCTCAGCCCCGTCGATTACGCGGGGGACTGGGTGAGCCTGCGCCCGGCGAGCGAGGGCGCCGTGCGATCCGGCGCGCTCGCGGCTTCGCGGGTGCTGAGCAGGCTGCGCGCCACCCGGCGATCCGGCCTAGGAGTTCCGCTGTGAAACCACATGACATGGGCGTGCTGTTCGACGAGTGCGCCGCCCGCCGCACCGGTACCCGGGTGCACCTGGACCGGCCGTTCGACATCGCCCCGGACGGCGGCACCGAGTACGGCGTCGACGACCTCGCCCGGCTGGTCCGCGACGCGGCCGGGTGGCTGGCCGGGGCCGGTACCGCCCCCGGTGAGCGGGTGGCCGTCGTCAAGGACAACCACTGGGACTACGACCTGCTGGCCTGCGCGGCGGTGCGCATCGGCGCGGTGCCCGCGCAGCTCTCCGCGCACCTGTCCGGGGAAGCGCTGGCGACGCTGCTCAAGCGCTTGGACGCGGCCGTCGTGGTCACCACGTCCGGGGTGCTCGACGGCGCCGCGGCCGAGGGCGTGGACCTGCGCGCGTTCGCCCGCACCACCGTGGTGCTCGACGGTGGCGTGCCCGGGGCGCAGACACCAGCGGAGCTGCGCGGCCACCCGGCGCCGTCCCCGCACCGGCGCGGGCGCGACACCCCGCTGGTGATCAACCACACCTCGGGCACCACCGGGACCCCCAAGCTGGTGGTGCATTCGACCGCCACGCTGGTCGGCGCGCTGGCCCGGTTCGAGGCCACGCGACTGCCCAAGATCGGCATCCGCCGCGACGACGTGCTGGCCAACGCCAACGCCTACGCGCACGGCCGGACCTTCTGCTGGACCGCGGTGGTGCTGAGCATGGCGCCGCGCGAGCTGGTCGTGCTCAGCGACGACGACCCGGACCGCGCGGATCCGCTGCTGCGGCAGCACCCGCCGACCTACCTGGAGGCGCTGCCCGCGACGTTCGTGCGCTACCGGACGCTGATCACCCGGCTGGACAACCCGTTCCGGCGGGTCCGCGTGTTCCTCAGCACCTACGACGCGATGCACCCGCCGACGATCCGCGCCTACCTGCGGGCCAGCGCGCGCCGGTCCCCGGTGTGGATGCAGGGCTGGGGCCAGACCGAGACCGGGCCGCTGACCTTCCGCTTCCACACCCGCCGCTCGTTGGCGGGGGAGCGGCGCGGTCGGTCCTCGGCCCGCGACCTCGGACGGCCGGTGCCGTTCAAGACGCGCCTGCGGGTGGTCGATCCCGAGACGTTCGCGCCGGTGCGGCGCGGTCGACCCGGCCTGGTGCTGGCCCGCACCGCGGCGCTCTGCCAGGACTACCTCGGCGAGTCGCAGCGCTGGGCGGCCAAGCGCACCGGTCCGTGGTGGAGCACCGGTGACATCGGCGCGCGGCGCCGTGACGGCGCGGTGCACCTGCTCGACCGCGAGGTGGACAGCATTCCCGGCCTGAGCTGCCTGGAAGCCGAGGACCTGCTGGAGGACCGCTTGCCGCAGGTGCAGGAGTGCGTGGTGCTGGCCCGTCCCGGCGCGGATCCGCTACCGGTGCTGATCACCGAGGACGGCGGGTTCCCGGAGCAGGCGTGGGCGCGCGCCACGCGCGGCCTGCCCGCCATGCAGGAGCCGGTGGTGCGGGCCTGGGACGCGGTGCCGCGCACCGGCACCGGCAAGGTGCGTCGGCTGGCGCTGCTGGAGCAGCTCACCGGCAGCACCGAGGTGCCCGGGACCGGCCGGTGGACCTGAGGTGGACCGCGACCCGACGATCCCGGAGGCAGGCCCCGAGCCGATGACCGACGTCCGCACCGACTACGTCTTCGACAACGCCCACCCGCAGGCGGTCCCCCAGCACCGGTACCTCGCCGAGGCGCACGACCCGCTGACCCTCGCGCGGCTCGCCGAGACCGGGGTCGGGCCGGGCTGGCACTGCCTCGACGTGGGCACCGGCGGCGGCAGCGTGGCCGCCTGGCTGGCCGATCGCGTCGCGCCCTCGGGCAGCGTGCTGGCCACCGACGTCGATCCAGGGCACGTCCGCCCGCGCCCGGGCCTGACGGCGCTCGCCCACGACATCGCGACCGACCCGCTGCCCGGGGCGAACTTCGACCTGATCGTCGCCCGGCTGGTGCTGCGGCACCTGTCGGACCGCGCGGCCGTGCTGGACCGGTTGGTGCGGGCGCTGGTCCCCGGAGGCTGGTTGCAGGTCGACGAGTTCGACACCACCTACGAGCCGCTGCTGCTGGCCCCGGACGAGAGCACCGCGCACCTCTACCGGAGGTTCCTGGCGGCCAAGGACGCCGTGATGCGGGCCGGTGGCGTGGACCCGGCGTGGGGCAGGCGGGTCCCCGAGGCGATGCGGGCAGCCGGGCTGGTCGGCATCGACCCCCGTCCGCACGTGCAGCTCCGGCACCCCGGGGCCGCCGACCTGCTGCTGTTGGAGCACCACACGCACCACCTGCGCGACGGGCTGCTGGCGGCCGGGATGACCGAGGCGGACCTCGGCGCGCTGCGGACCGCGCTGCGCGAGCCGGAGCTGCGGGCGTGCTCGTCGGTGATGTACTCGGTGCACGGCCGGAAGCCCGCCCGGTGAGCGCCCCGGTGTCGGCCCGGCCGGGGACGGCCGAGGCCGTCGCGACCGCGCTGCTCCGCGAGGTCGGCGAGGACCCGGGGCAGGTGCGCCGCGAGCTGGACTGGTCCGGCCCGGTGGAACTGCCGCTGCCCGACGAGGCCGCGGTGCAGGCCGCCTGCGGGATCATGCAGGTGCACGGGCGCAGCGCGGGCCGCCCGGTACCGCTGGGCGTGCCCTACGCCTCGACGGTCGCCGGGGTGCTGCTCGCCCAAGGTGCCCTGGCCGTGGCGATCGCCCGGGCGCGGGGTGGCCGGATCGAGCGGGTGCGCACCTCGGTGGCGCAGTCGGCGCTGCTGGCGGTGCAGCAGTACCTCGCGGTGGCCGGGTGCGCCGAGCCGGAACCGCCCGCCGAACCCGGCGCGCCGCCGCCGCTGCGCACCGCCGACGGCGTGCGCTGCGAGCTGGAGACGCTGACCGCGGAGCACTGGCTGGCGTTCTGGACGGCGCTCGGCGTCGAGCGCGGCCCGGTGGCCCGCGGGTGGCGGCCGTTCCAGCAGCGCTTCGGCACCGCGACCTGCGCGCTGCCCTTCGAGCTGCACGCCGCCGTCCGCGCCGTCGGTTACGCCGACGTGCTCGACGCGGCCCGCGCCTCCGGGGTCAGCGTGCTGCCGGTGCGCGCCGATCCGGCACCGCCGCTGGACCTGCCCGCCTGCGAGCTGGCGCCGCTGCCCGGGATCGCACCGCGTCCGCTCGGCGCGCCCGGTGCGCTGCCGCTGAGCGGGATCGTCGTAGTGGAGTCGACCCGCCGGGTGCAGGGCCCGGTCGCCGGTCAGGTGCTGCGGATGCTCGGCGCCGACGTGGTGCGCGTCGAGCCGCCGGGCGGCGATCCGATGCGCGGGGTGCCGCCGATGGCGGGGGACTGCTCGGTCCGGCACCTGGCGCTCAACGCGGGCAAGCGGGTCGTCGAGGTGGACATCAGGACCGCGGCCGGGCGCCGGGAGCTGCACGAGCTCGTCGAGGGTGCCGACGCGTTCGTGCACAACTGGGCGCCCGGCAAGGCCGCCCGGCTCGGCCTCGACGCGGCCCGCCTGGCACCTCCCGGGCTCAGCTACGCGTGGGCCTCGGGGTGGGGCGACGCGCTCGGTCCGGAGCCGCCGCTGGGCACCGACTTCCTGGTGCAGGCGCACAGCGGGCTGGCCGCCGCGGTGCGCCCGGGTCGGCCGCCCGCGCCCTCGCTGCTCACCCTCACCGACGTGCTGGGCGGACTGGTGTGCGCCTTCGGCGTGCTCGCCGCGCTGCTGCGCCGGGTCCGCACCGGTTCCGGGTCCACTGTGGACAGCTCGCTGCTGTCGGCGGCCGGTGTGGTGCCGCGCACGCCGCTGCGGACCCCCGTGCTGCGCACGGCCGACGGCCACCTGGTCGTGTCCGGCGACCACGACGCGGTGTTCGGCGGAGCCGATCCGCTGGCGGAGCCCTCGCGGCACTGGGTAGAGCGCGCCGCGCGCGCCGGTGCGGTGGCCACCCCGGTGTGCACCGACCTGCGCGAGCTCGTCGACGACCCGCGGTTCGGCGCGGCGCTGGGCCGCGGCCGGTACGTCTTCCCGCACCCCCCTTGGGAGTTCGGCTGATGTGGACCTCGACCTCCGGCCTCGCGATCGGCGACCGGGTGCCGCCGGAACTGCGCGCCGAATGGGTGCGGCGCGGCGACTGCCCGGGCCGCGACGTGCACGCGCTGTTCACCGACGGGGTGCGGCGGCATCCCCACCGGGCCGCGGTGATCGACGCCGACGGGGTGCTCGACTACGCCGGGCTGGACCGCGAGGTGCGCCGGGTGGCCGCCGCGCTGACCCGTGCCGGACTCGGGGAGCGCGACGTCGTCGGCATCCGGCTGCCCAACGGCAGGCGCATGGTCGTGGCGGAGCTGGCCGTCGCCGCGATCGGCGCGGTCGCGCTGCCGTACCCGGCGGGCCGGGGCAGCCGCGACACCACCAGCCTGCTCGGCCGGTCCCGGGCGACCGGGGCGATCTTCGGCGCGCGCGACGACGCGGCCGAAGCCGCGGCGCTGCCGCACCTGCGCGCGGTGCGCACCTTCGGGGCCGGGCCTGGGGCCGTGTCGGGAGATGGGCCGGAGCTGGACGCGGCGCCCGAGGCGCCGGACTGGCGGGCCGCTCCGGTCGATCCCGAGGCGCCGGTGCGCATCCTGGTCACCTCCGGGTCGGAGGCCGAGCCGAAGATGATCGCCTACTCGCACAACGCGATGGCCGGCGGCCGAGCGAACTACGTGCGCGCGCTGCACCAGGACGGGCCGATGCGGGCCCTGGTGCTGATGCCGCTGGCGTCCTCGTACGGTTCGCTGGCCAGCCACGTCGGCATCGCCGCGCTCGGCGCCACGATCGTGCTGCCGGAGCGCTTCGACCCGGCGATGGCCCTGGCGCTGGCCGCCCGGCACCGGATCACCCACCTGTTCGGCGTGCCGACCATGCTGCGCCGCCTCGCCGAACACCCGGACGTGCCGGAGCTGCCCGCGCTGCGCGCGGTGGTGTCGAGTTCGGCGCCCCTGCCCGAGGTCACCGCGCGCCGCTGCACCGAGCGCTTCGGCCGCCCGGTGATCAGCGTCTACGGCTCCTCCGACGGGATCAACTGCCACACCGCGGCCACCGGCCCGGACCCGGCGGCGGGCACCGGCCGGCCCGATCCGGCGGTCGCCGAGATCCGCGTGGTCGATCCGGCCGGGCGCCCGGTGCCGCCCGGTGAGCCCGGCGAGATCCAGGCGCGCGGGCCGATGACGCCGCTGTGCTACGTGGCCGCGCCGGAACTCGACGCCCGCTACCGCACCGGGGACGGCTGGGTCCGCAGCGGGGACCGGGGGTTCCTCGACGAGCGCGGGCGGTTGCACGTGCTGGGCCGGATCAAGCAGGTGGTGGTGCGGGGCGGCTACAACATCAGCCCGGCCGAGGTGGAGCGGGAGATCGGCGCGCACCCGGCGGTGGTCGAGGTGGCCTGCGTTCCGGTGCCCGACGAGGACCTGGGCGAGCGGCTCTGCGCCTGCATCAGCCAGGTCGAGGGCACGCCCGAGCTGACCCTGCCCGAGCTCACCGCGTTCCTGGAATCCGAGCGCGGGCTGGAACGCCGCAAGCTGCCCGAACTGCTCCTGCTGCTGCCCGGGCTGCCGGTCGCCCCGACCGGCAAGGTGTGCCGCCGCACCACCGCGGCGCTCGCCGAACAGCGCACCACCGAACAGCGCACCACCGCGAAGGGAACGACATGACCACCGCACCGAACCTCGACCTGGCCCGGGTCACCCCGGACAGCTTCGCCGCGCTGCACCGGCTGGCCGCCGACACCGGCGCTCGCGCGCAGGACGCCGGGCTGGCACCGGGGTTGGTCGAACTGGTCCGGCTGCGCGCCTCGCAGCTCAACGGCTGCGGGTACTGCCAGGCGCTGCACACCCGGCAGGCCGCGGAACTGGGGGAGGACGAGCAGCGGCTGGCGGACCTGGCGCGGTGGCCGCAATCCGCTGCCTTCACCGACGCCGAGCGCGCGGCGCTGCGGCTCACCGAGGCGCTGACCCGAGTGGACGGACGCGGCGTCGACGACGAAATCCGGGCGGCGGCCGAGCACTTCGGCGAGGCGGAGCTCGCCGGTCTGCTGTGGACGATCGCGCTGATCGGGGTCTACAACCGCCTCGCGATCGGCTCCGGGCTCACCGGCTGAGGTCGGGCGGGAACGGCCGTCCGGCAGGTGGGATGCCGGACGGCCGGGCGGATCACCGGATGTTGCTGGTGTGGCCGAGGGAGTAGCGGCCGGGCTGGGGCATGTAGGTCAGTCCGTGGGGCCGTTGCCGACCGGGATGCGGGCCAGCAGCTCCCCGGTGCGGGTGTCGAACACGTAGACCTCGCTGTCGTAGCGACCGGCGAGCCAGAGCTGCGTGCCGTCGGCGGACACCGCGCCCATGTCCGGGCTGCCGCCCCCGGGGATGTGCCACTTGTCGATCGGCTGGTGCGTGGCGGTGTCCAGCACGGTGACGCTGCCTTCGCCGCGGTTGGCGATGAAGGCCCGCTGGGAATCGCGGGAGAAGTAGATCCCGTGCGCGCCCTCGCCCGTCGGGACGAAGCCCTTCTGGTGGGTGGCCTGGCCGTCGAACAGGTAGATGCCGTTGGCGTGCATGTCGGCGACGTAGAACGTCTCGCCGTCCGGCGCCAACCTGCTGTCCTGCGGCATCCCGTTGGGCACCTGGTGGAGGTCGAAGGTGCGCACGTGCTCGCGGGCCTCGACGTCGAGCACGATCATCCGGTTGGCGAACTCGCAGGTCACCAGGGCGATCTTGCCGTCGGCGCTGAAGTCCATGTGGTTGATCCCGGCGCACTCCGGGATGGACAGCGACTGCTGCTGCTCCCACGTCCGCGGGTCGTAGAAGTCCAGCCGCTTGTAGGCCTCGGCGACCACGATCGCGGAGCTGCCGTCCGGGGTGAAGTACAGGTTGTACGGGTCCTGGACCTGGATGGGCTCGCCGGGCTTGCCGGTCTTGGGGTCGATCGGCGTCAGGGTCCCCGCGGGCACCATGTCCGCCGTGACGTACAACGTCTTGAGGTCGTAGGAGGGCACCACGTGCTGCGGCTCGTCCCCACCGGGGAAGGTGTCGATCACCTCGAAGGTGTTGGGGTCGATGACGGAGACGGTGTCGTCCTGGCTGTTGGGCACGTAGACGAGGTTGCGCACGCCCTCCATCGCGGGGGAGAGCATCCCCGCCCGGGTGTGCGCGTAGACGTCGGTCTGAGCCGGTGGCGGGGGCGGGGTGTCGGAGACCGGTGGCGGGGCCGCTTGGTCGGAGTCGGCGGTCAGCTCCGCGCCGCAGGCGGCGAGCAGCAGGCTGGTGACGCCGAGCAGCGCCGCGAGGGGAAGGCCACTTCTGTGCATGGCGCCGGACGCTAGCAGCGGCCCTCCGCGCTGACGTCCATCAACACCGCAGGTCAGAGGATTGCGCCCGTGTGGGTTATGGGGCATCCGGTGTTGCCGTCCCGGCGGGTCGCGGACGACGATGTCCGCGGGAGCGGAGTGGAGGTGGCGTCCGGTGAGCGGTGGACCACCCGCGAAGGACCGGCCGGGGCGGCAGGCGTGGCTCGGGCCGCTCGCGCTGGGGATCGGCCTGGGGAGCTGGCTGGTGCCGGGCGGCATCCCGGTGGCGCTGGTGGCGGTGGCCTGCGGCGCGTGGTCGGTGCGGACCCGGGGCCCGTACCGGATCGACGGCACCGCCGTCGCCGGGGCCGTCGCGGGCGGCCTGCAGGTGCTGTTCTCGCTGCTGCTGCTCGCCGCGGACTCGGCCGGGCGCTGAGGCGCCACCCGGCGTCCCGCCTAGCCGACCCCGGTGCCCTCCCCGCGCACCTCGGCGCGCAGCGCCCGCACCTCCTCGACGAGCTCGTGCAGGACGAGATCCGCTTCCTCCTGGTCCTCCTGCCGGACCCGCGCCTCCATCGCGTTCACCGCCACCGCGATGAACAGGTTGAGCACGGTGAACGTGGTGGCCGCGATGTAGACGATGAAGAACACCCAGGCCAGCGGTTCTTCGGCCATCACCTCGCGGGCCACCTCCGACCACGCTTCGCCGGTCATCACCTGGAAGAGGGTGAACAGCGATGCGCCGAGGTCGCCGAAGTACTCCGGGGAAACCGTCCGGAACAGCGTGGTGGCGATGACCGCCGCGATGTAGAGGAGCAGCACCAGCAGCGCCGCGATCGAGGTCATGCCCGGCACGGCCGCCAACAGCGCGCTCACCACCCGGCGCATGCTCGGGATCGCCGAGACCAGCCGCAGCGCGCGCAGCACGCGCAGCGCCCGCAGCACGGCGAACGCCCCGGTCGCGGGCAGCAGCGCGATCCCGATGATCACCGCGTCGAAGCAGTTCCACGGATCGCTGAAGAACCGCGCGCCGTGGGCGTAGATCTTCGCGGCCAGCTCGACCGCGAACACCGCGAGCGCGATCCGGTCCACCGCGTGCAGCACGGCACCGTACTCGGCCACGAGGTCCGGATCGGTCTCGCAGCCCAGCGTGAGCGCGTTGAGCAGGATCAGCGCGATGATCAGGCGCTGGCAGGTTGGTGCGTCGATCACCGCGCGGACGCGTTCGCGCGTGTTCACCACTGAGCTCCCGGTTGACGTCGGTTCGGTGGTGATCAACTTACCGGGTGGCCACCGCGCTGCGTCACGGGACATCAGCGCGCGGTGACCGGCCCCGTCCCGGGTGGTCGACCGGGCGCGCCGACAGGTGGCGTTCGAGAGGTCGAGGAGCGCGAGCTCCCGCCTGCGCCCCGGCCGACCGCACGAGCGCGCGCAACCGTCCGGGGCGTCGGCGGGCAGCGGCAGGTCGTCGAGGTGCCGCTGGGGGCGCCCAGGTCCAGCGACGGGTTCGGCCGGTCGTTGGCCGCCCACGCCGTGCGGGACCACCTCGTCGGTCAGCGCCATCGCGAGCCAGCCCGGCTCCACCGGCGAGAGGTCGCGGACGCGCTCCGCTGCGGTTCGGAACGGCTTCCGCCAACGCGACGTTCCACGGTGGACGCGAGCACGGCGGTCCCTCGGTGCGGAGGGTTTCCCGCACTCCGCACCACGGCCGCGCGCAACCGGTTTTTCCGGGTGCGACCGCGCGCGGAACTCGCGGGAAGCGCGCTCTTTTCTCACTCGGAGGTGCTCTTGATCGACGACCCGGCGGTGCCGGACACTGGAAATCGCCTGAGGGTGCTCCCGGGACGGAGCAGAACGAAGGAAGCAATGTCCACCACGCACACGACGCGGACCGGGCCGGTGCGGCGGAACGACCTCGATTCCGCCGCACGGCGCCCCGGTCGCCGCTGAGGAACAGGAGGGACGTGGGTCCACCGCATCGACCGCCGCCGACTCGCCGGCGGTCGGGTGCTCGGTCGTTCCGGCGTACCTCACCAGCGATGACACCTCTCCCGCGATCGGCTTCCCCGCCGTCCTCGGCCCGATCCGGGTGAAGGACCGTCGGCCCGACCTCTCCGGCCGCCCGGTGCCGTCGTCGCGCTGGTGCCGGACCCCGTTGCGGATCCGCCGCGCCCCGTTCGGGAGGGCGGATCGTCGAAGGGATGATTTCGTCGTGAGATAGCCGATTTTCCCGTGCTCGGTACCGAATCCTGATCCGTGACAACCGAATTCGCCATCCACGGAGGATGAGCAGCGATGTGGTCCCGCCGCGCCGGGTTTCCGGCGGGTGGCGCGGGACGGGCAGCCCGGGCGATCCGCCGGTACACCGGATCGCCCGGGCCCGCCGCGCGGCGGGTGCGTCGGGCTCGGATCACCGCGGGGATTCGCCCCGCGGTTCCGCGGCGGAGTCCCGCGCCCCGAGCACGGCCAACGCCACCGCGGCCCCGGCGAGGGCGCACAGGGCCGCGGCCAGCATGGTGGCGCTCTGCGCAGAGGTGAACGCGGTCCGCGCCGGACCGCTCAGCGTCGGGTCCGCCAAGGCGTCGGCGAGCGGCCGGTCGGGGGCGGGGGTTCCGGCGCGGTAGCGCGCGGCGAACAGGCCGCCCAGCGCGGCGACGCCGAGGGCGAACCCGAACTGCTGGTGGGTGTCGTTGAGGGCGGAGCCGAGCCCGGCGCGGGCGGGCGGTACGGAGCCGAGCACGGTGCTGGTGGTCGCGGGCCCGGCGAAACCGGTCCCGGCCCCGGCGAGCAGCAAGCCGCACGCCAGCACCGGATGCGGGCTGGTCGGGGTGAGTGCGGCGAGGACGGTGAAACCCGCTGCGGCGAGGGCGAATCCGAGCGCGATCGCGGCCCGGGCCCCGATCCGGCCGGGAGCCCGGCCGCCGACCGCCGAGCCCAGCACGGTGCCCGCGGCCAGCGGGATGACGGCGATCCCGGCCGCGAGCGCGGAGTGGCCGCGCACCAGTTGCAGGTACTGGGTGAGCACGAACAGCACGCTGCCGGTGCCCACGGTCAGCAACGCCGCCGCCGCGCTCGCCCCGGCGAACCGGCGGTCCCGGTACAGCGTGAAGTCGATCATCGGTGCGCCGTCGCGCCGTTGCCGGTGCGCGAACCACCCCAGCGCCGCGACGGCGACCGCGAGCGCCCCCGGCGCGGCGGGGGACTCCCACCCGCGTTCCCCGGCGATGATCAGCGCGGTGATCATCGCGCCGGTGCCGAGGGTCACCAGCCCGGCCGCGACCGGATCGAGCCGGTGGGCCGCGGGAGCACGGAACTCCGGCACCAGCCGCGCCACCCCGGCGAGGGCGGCGGCGACCAGCGGCACGTTGATCAGGAAGATCCCCGACCAGCTCCACGCCTGGACCAGCGCGCCGCCCAGCACCGGGCCGAGGGCCATCGCCACGGAGGCCACCGCGGTCCAGACGGCGAACGCCTTCGGCCGCTCCTCGGCCGGGAACACGTGCACCAGCACGGCCAGCGTCGAGGGCATGACCAGGGCCGCTCCCGCGCCCATCAGCGCGCGGGCGAGCAGCAGCCACCACGCCGACCAGGCCAGCGCCGCGGCCACCGAGGCGAGCCCGAACAGGAGCAGCCCGGCCAGCGCGGCCCGGCGGTGCCCGTACCGGTCGGCGGCGGCTCCGGCGGCGACGAGCAGACCGGCGAAGACGACCACGTAGGCGTCGACGACACCTTGGAGCAGCGCGGTGGAGGAGTCGAACGCCCGCCCGATCGCGGGCAGCGCCACCGACAGCACGGTGTTCTCCACGACGACCAGCAGCAACGCGGCGCACAACGCCACCAGGATCGACCACCGCCGGGGATGTCCCCGTTCCACGTCCGCCTCCTCTCCGGTCCTACGGCGTAGGACGCGCACGGTCCTACAGTGCAGGACTGCCTGGGGCGGGCGCAAGCCGCCGCTAGGATGTCGCCCATGAGTCCGAAGCGCGCCGACACCGGCCCGGCCGTGCCGGGGGCGATCTGGCTCCGCGAACGCGCGCCCGGTCGCGGCGGCGGGCTCACCCGGGAGCGGATCGCCGAGGCAACGGTCGCGCTGCTCGACGCCGACGGGGCGGCCGGGCTGAGCCTGCGCCGCCTGGCCGAGGCGCTCGGCGTCCACGCCACCACGCTCTACTGGCACGTGGCCACCCGGGACGACCTGCTCGACCTCGCGCTGGACGCGGTCTTCGGCGAGATCCCGGAGGCGGGTGGCCCGGGGGTGGACTGGACCGGCGACATCACCGGGTACATGCACGGACTGCGCCGCGCGCTGCTGCGCCATCCGTGGTCCGCGGCGCTGGCGGGCAGTCGACCGCTCACCGGTCCGAACGCGTTGGCCCGCGCCGAATCCGTGCACGTCGCGCTCACCGGCGCGGGATTCCGGGGCGCCGAGCTGTCGGCGGCGGCCGCGGCGATCTCGAACCTGGTCATCGGCTCGGTGGCCGTCGAGACCTCCTGGCAGCACGAGGGCGAGGCACCGGCGCGCCGGGCCGTCGACGAACACCTGCGGCGCCACGCCGAGCGCTACCCGACGCTGGCCGCGCACGCCCCGACGCTCGACGACGCCTGGGACGACCACTTCGGCCGGGCGGTGCGCTTCCTGGTCGACGGGCTGGCCGCCGCCCGCTGATGGCGTCCGCAGGACTTCGGGGACCACTGGTCACGCCAGGTCATGATCGACCTGCACGGTCGGACCAGCAGGGGGTTCCACGTCGCCGTGGAGCCCGTAACGGCCTGGTGTTACGCGTACACGACCGTTGGTCCACTTCCGCGGGGAAGAGATCACCCTACGTGGCATCGGTGTCCGATTGATCCGGGCAATCCCTCGATGTTGCTCCGAACGGGAAAGATGAACGTCGAACCACCTCACCCCCCGTGTCTTTTCGGTGTTCCGGCGCCGAAGGGGTGACATGACGCGCGGTAACGATCGGAGGAGTGCGCAACCCGCCTTCCGGGTGTCACGCTGAACCCGGAAAGTGCCGGTGCGCAGGGGGGAACGACCCGGGAAGTCCCCGGGGACGCGCCTGTCGGGTGCCGCGCCGGCGCGGTCCGAGCGCGGTCGGCCCGGCCGAAGCCGGCCACGCCGAGGGAGGGGTGCGACGTGACGCGGAACGTGGATGGTTTCGGAGTCCCTCACTACGACGCGGTGCGCGACCGGTGGTCCGGGACGCCGCCGCTGCCCGACGGCGGCGAACTGCTGCTGGACCTCCTCGCGCGGGACCGGGACGCGACGGACCTGGGCAACATCGTCGAAGCCCGCCCCGGGGCGGTGCTGGTCCCCGGTGGCGTCGGCGACGTCGAGGCGATGGTCGCGTGGTGCGCCCGGCAGGGCATCCCGGTGCGGGCGCGCGGCGAACGGCACTCGGTGGGCGGGCAGGGGCTCACCGCGGGCGGCCTGCACATCGACATGCGCGCGTTGCGGTCGATCCGCGCGGTGGGGCCCGAGGGGATCGCGGTCGAGGCGGGCGTCACCCTGCGCCAGGTCGTCGAAGCGGCGTGGGCGCGCGGGCTGCGGCTGGCCTCCGGACCGACCGGATACCTGCGGCTCTCGGTCGGTGGCGTGCTCTCGGTGGGCGGGATCAGCAACCTGCCCGCGGCGGGATCGATCGGCGACTCGGTCAGCGAGCTGGAACTGGTGACCGCCACCGGGCAACGGGTGCGCTGCGGCCGGACCGAGCGCCCCGAGCTGTTCCGCGAGGTGCTCGGCGGCCTCGGGCGCCGAGGCGTCATCGTCAGCGCGGTGCTCGACGTCGTGCCGGCGCCGGCCCGGGTGCGCGGCTGGGTGCTCGACTACGACTCGGCGACCAGCACCCGGGCGCTCGTCGAGGACGTCCGGACGCTGATCGCCGAGGGGCGCACCGACGAGGTGTCGGTGCGGTTCGCGCAGCCCGACGTGCGGACCTACCGGCTGCACCTGGCGAGCTACTACGACGCGGCGCCCCCGGACGCCGCCGCGGTTCTCGGCGGGCTCGGTGGCGCGGTGTCCGCGGAGCACGACGCGGACTACCTGGCGCACGTGACCGCCGTCGACCCGCTCTACGACCAAGCGCTGGAGGCGGGCTGGGACGCGGTGCACAAGCCGTGGACCGACCTGTTCCTGCCGGACGGGTCCTTCGTGGACTTCGCCGAAGCGGCGATGACCGTGCTGCGCGACCGCGATGTCAGCCCGATGGCCTACGGCCTGTGGTTCCCGCACCGCCGGGATCGCTTCGGCACCTCCCTGCGGCTGCCTGAGGGCGGGGAGCTGGTGTGGTTGTGGGACCTGCTGCTGGATTCGACGGGGATGCCCCGGCCGAGGCAGTGGCTCGGCGAGATGCTGCGCCAGTGCGGCAGGTTCGCCGATCTCGCGGTGTCCATGGGCGGCACGGTGTACCCGATCGGCGCGCCCGCGAGCCGGGCCCGGCGGCACTGGCCGGCGTCGGAGGACCCGGCACCGGAGGACCCGGCACCGGAGACCGGGGTGTTCGGCGACGGGCCCCTGCTGCCCGCACCGCGTCCGCGAGGCTGAGCGCATTCCCCGGGCGCGGGGCGCCCCCCGGTCACCGGGGGGCGCCCCGCGCCCGGCTTTCCGGAGTCGCCGCGGAATCCGATAGAACGGATGTGCCGCGTTGAATTCGGATCACGCATCCGGGAATTCCAGATGGTTCCCGTCCATTCGGGACGCTTCGATTGCGCACCCGTTCGTCGATGAACGCATTGCCGCGGCGAAGGCTCGTCACCATTTCCGACCGGCTCGCCGCTTTCGCGTCGACACGTCCGGTTCGACGCGTCATCGCAGGTCAACGCGTCGAATGGTCCCTGGTTGAGTGATCGGGAGCGGCGCGAAAGGGCCGTTCAGGTGATGTGCGCTGACGGTTCCCGCTTTCGATCTGCGGGGTGTCGCTGAATGGTGTAGAGACCAGTGCGCCCGTTTCCTCGGTTGCCGTACGTTCGGAGCACAGGCCGAATGCGAACTTCGGTGCTCAATTCGTCTGACAGGACGGTGGAGTTGTGCGCGAATGCTTTCCCGACCAGTATCCCCGCATTCCCGCTGCCCGGCAGGAACGTCCCGTGCGCCACCCCGACGGCATCCGAGCGGCCTACGAGTGGCGACCGCTGAGACCGGAGGACGCCGCCTGCTGGGAGAACCTGGTCTACGACTTCGAGGCGGACGAGCGACCGGTCGCCGAGAACAGCGCGGACCAGTTCGTCGCGGTGCTGGCCCAGGAGGTGACCGACCCGGAGCTGGACACCCTCGGCGTCTTCGAGGGCGACGACCTGATCGCGTACTCGATGGTCCGGACCGGTCGCCACTACGACGTCGAGGGCTGCGTGCACCCGGACTTCCAGCGGTGCGGGCTGGGCACCCGGCTCCTCGCCTGGGGGTGCGCGCGGGCCGAGGAGTGCGCCGCGGCCGACGGGCGCCCGGCGGAGCTGCGGGTCTGGTCGGCCGAGAACGACGAGGTGCTGCGGGGGATGCTCGACGGCCTCGGGCTGCGCGCGTTCAAGTGGTACTACGAGATCTTCTCCGAGTTGGCTCGGACGCCACCGCTCGCACCGGTGCCGCTGCAGCCCGGCTGGCGGCTCGGGACCTACGATCCCGCCCGCGACGACGAGGTGCGCGAACTGCACAACCGCTCCTTCGCCGGTCAGCACGAGGACGGCGACGTCGACGCCGAGCGCTGGCGGCGGGAGTTCACCGGCGGGGCGGATTTCCTGCCGGAGCTGTCGTTGCTCGCCTACGACGACGCCGACCGCGTGGTCTCGCACCTCCTGTCGTACGCCGTGCGCCCCGAGGAGGAGGAGACCTGGCCCGACGACAAGGACTTCTCGGTCGGCTACATCGGGACCCCGCCGGAGCACCGCGGGCGGAGCCTCTACCGGGCGCTGCTGGCCGAGAACGACCGGCTGGCCCGGGAACTCGGCTACACCGGCAGCACCTTCAGCGTCGACCTGGCCAACCCCACCGGGGCGTTGCGGTTGTTCGAGCGCCTGGGCGTCTGCGACCCGTCGCGCGACGACATCTCCTGCTGGGTCTGCTACCGGAAGGAACTCGTGCCGGAGGAGCGGCGATGAGCGCTCCGGGTCTGCTGGCACCGGGGGCACCGCCGCAGGACCGGGCGGCCGCGGGCCGCCGGGCCGTCGGCGTCGCCGACGCGCTGCGGGCGCGCGGCGTGCGACCGGCGGACCGGGTGATGGTGCTCGGCGACAACTCCGCGGACTACGTCCTCGTCCTGCTCGGCCTGATGCACCTGGGCGCCTCGATCGTGCTGCTCGACCACCGGCAGACCGCCGCCGAGGTGCGCCGCGCGGCGGCCCTGGCCGACGTCCGCTGGCTGGTCGCCGATTCCCCGGGGGCGCCGGGCGAACCGCTGCGGAGGCTGGGGCTCGGGGAGCTCGCCGGTTCCGCGCCCTCGTCCGGCGGGCAGGTGTCGCTGCGCGCGTGGCGGGACCGGCCGGACGCGTTGATCACCTGGTCGTCGGGGACCGAGGGCCCGGCCAAGGGGATCGTCCGGTCCGGCGGGTCCTTCGTGGACAACATCGACCGCAGCAGGCGCCGGATGCGGTACCGCACCGACGACGCGCTGCTGCCGCTACTGCCGTTCTCCCACCAGTACGGGCTGTCCGTGGTGCTGCTCTGGTGGCGGGTCGGCTGTTCGCTGCTGGTGGCGCCGTACCACCGGGTCGACCACGCCCTCGAGTTCGCCGCGCGCGGCGGGGCGACGGCCGTCGACGCCGCACCGATGACCTACCACACCGCGCTGAACCTGATGCGCACCCGCCCGGCGCTGCTCGAGGCGCTGCGCTCGGTGCGGATGTGGTGCGTCGGCGGGAGCCCGCTGGGTGCGGCGCTGGCCGAGCGGTTCCGCCGGGTCACCGGACGTCCGCTGCTGGACGGTTACGGCAGCACCGAGACCGGCAACATCGCCTTGGCGGCGCCCGACGACCCGGTGGGGTGCGGTCGTCCGCTGGACGGCGTGCACGTCACCGTGCTGGACGAGGCCGGGGCGCCGGTCCCGCCCGGCGTGCTCGGCGAGGTGGTGCTGAGCTCGCCGGACCTGACCTCCGGGTACCTCGAACCGGGCGGCGGCGTCCGACCGCTGCCCGAAGGTCCCTACCGGACCCGCGACCTCGGCCACCTCGACGAGGCGGGCCACCTGTTCGTCGTGGGCAGGGCCGCCGCGGTGCACCGGATGGGGCACGTGCTCTACCCGGAAGTGCTGGCGGCCAAGGCCGCCGAGTGCGGCGCGCCGGTGCGGGTGGTCCCGGTCGAGGACGAGCGCCGCGGCTGCCACCTCGTGTTCGTCGTCGCCGATCCGCAGCTGCGCGAGCCGCGCTTCTGGCGCAGCCGGATCGACGCCCTGCTGCCCTCCTACGAGCGTCCCAACCGTGTTGTCGTGGTGGAGGAAATCCCGTTGAACAGCAATGGAAAGCCCGATACCGGCGCGCTCGACCGGCTGGTCCGCCGCAGCACCGGGCACCGCTCGGCGGAGGAGCAGCTCCCCGCGGTGCCCTTCCCGCAGCGGATCGGGGCGCTGCGGGCGGTGGCCGACTTCCTGCGCGACCACCGCGCGGAGGTGCTCGACCTGCTCTGCGAGATCTCCCCGCGCAAGGCCGTGGAGACCGAGCTGTCCAGCTCGCTGGAGGCGCTCACCGGGGCCTGCGAGGAGATGGAGACCTACCGGCCGGGGCGGGTCGGACGGATGGCGGTGTTCATGCCGTCCAACGTGCTCTGCTACTCCTACGTGCTGTACCTGCTGATCCCGGCGCTCTACACCGAACGGCTGGTGTTCCGGCCCTCGGCGCAGGTGGCCTCGCTGACCCGCCGGCTGCACGCGATGCTGGCCCCGGTGCACGGGCTGCCCCTCGAACCGAGCGGGCTGAGCCAGCGGCGGTTCGTCGAAGGACCGGTCCCGGAGTCCGACGTGGTGGTGTTCACCGGGACCTACCAGAACGTCGAGCAGATCCGGACCCAGCTCCGGCCCGAGCAGCTCCTGCTGTTCTTCGGCCAGGGCGTGAACCCGTTCGTGGTCACCGAGGGGGCCGACCTCGACATCGCGGTCGCCGACGCCATCCGCATCCGGATGCTCAACGGCGGCCAGGACTGCTTCGGCCCGGACGTGTTCCTGGTGCCCGAGGACGCCGCCGACCGGTTCGTCGAACTGCTGGTGAAGGAGATCGGCGAACTGCGCTACGGCGACTACCGCGACGAGGACGCCGACTACGGGCCGCTGTACTACGACTCGGCGTTGCAGCGGGTCACCGACTACCTGCGCAAGCACCGCGAGCACATCGTGTTCGGCGGTCGGCTGGACCTGCGCGAGCGGCACCTGCACCCGACGGTGCTGCTGCGTCCCTACAGCGAGCGGATCACGCTCGAGGAGATGTTCTCCCCGGTGTTCAACATCGTGGTGTACCAGAACGACCAGCAGCTCAGATCGGTGCTGCGGATGCCGTTCATCGACGACCGGGCGATGGCCGCGATGGTCTACGGCGAGCACCCGGAGCTGGTGGAGATGCTGTCCCGCCGGCACCAGGTGTGCGTCAACCGCACGGTCCTGGACGAGGAGAACGGCAACCGGCCCTTCGGCGGGCACGGGATGGTCGCCAACTTCGCCGCCTACCGGGGCAAGCGGGTCGCCGAACCGCTGCTGATCTCCAAGGCCGTAGCCCAGCACATGACCACGGCGGTCCCGGAAGCCGACGATCGGGCCGGGGGGTGCTGACCGTGGACTGCTTCCCGAACGCCTGGCACGCCGTCGTCGACCACCTCGGTGCCGCGGGCGTCACCGTCCTGTTCGGACTCCCCGGTGACGACCTGGCGCTGCTGCCCGCGCTCGACGCGGGCGGTCCCCGGCTGGTGCTGTGCCGGGACCAGCGCAACGCGGTGTTCATGGCCACCGGGTACGCGGTGCAGTCCGGTGCGCCCGGAGTCTGCGTGCTGGGCAAGGGGCCGGCGGTGGCCAACGCGGTCACCGGCTTGGCCGAGGCGCGCAGCGGGAGCGCTCCGCTCGTGGTGCTCTCCGGTGGCATCCCGGCCGAGCACCGGGGCAGCGGGGCGTTCCAGGAACTCGACCACCTCGGCATGGTCGCGCCGGTGGTGAAGTGGGCGCACCGGGTGGACCACCCGAGCCGGGTGTTGCCCGCGCTGGAGAAGGCCTTCCTGGTCGCGCGCTCCGGGGCGCCGGGCCCGGTGTACCTGGAGATCCCCGACGACCTCGGCGCGATCGAGGTCCCGGCGCGCCCGTGGTCGCCGCCTCCCGTCCTCGCCCGGTCGGTCCCGCCGCGCGAGGATGGCGCGCTCGACGCGGTGCGCGCCGCCGAACGCCCGGTCGTCCTGGTGGGCGGCGGGATGCGGCACCGCGCCGCCGACGGCGTGGTGGAGCGCTTCGCCGATGCGCTCGGCGCGGCGGTGGTGTGCACGGCGTCCGGGCGGGGCGCGGTGCTGGAGGACCACCCGTCGTTCTGCGGGCTGTCCGGGCTCTACGCGCCCGCCGCGATGGCGCCGCTGTGGGAGACGACCGACCTGGTGATCGCGGTGGGCAGCAGGCTGGAGGAGACCGCCACGTTCGGCTGGCGACCGCACCTGCCGGTGGTCCAGGTCAACCGCGACGCGGCGGAGCTGTCCACCGAGCACGCCGGAGCGCGGATCGTCGGGGACGGCGCGGACGTGCTCGGCCGCTGGACCGGGGCCGTGGCGGACCGCCCGCCGAACGCAGACTGGCGGGCGGCGATCCACCGCTGCCGCGAGGACCTGCACGCCGGGGCCGAAGCGGAGTTCGCCCGGATGCGCGCGGACCCCCGGTTGCACGTCGCCGAGGTGCTCGCCGCGATCGACGCCGTGGTCCCGCCGTCGCGGGTGCTGGTGCAGGAGAACGGCTTGCAGGACATGTGGTCCTACGCCTTCCCGTACCACGTCTGCCGGTCCCGGGGCGGCAGCGTGGTGCCCTCCGAGCAGACCTCGCTCGGCTTCGGCGCGGCCGCCGCGGCCGGAGTGCGGCTGGCGGCACCCGATCGCCCGGTCATCGCCTTCGTCGGCGACGGTGCCTACACCCTGTTCCGCTCCGATGTGGACACGGTCCGGCGCGAGGGCATCGGCGTGGTCTACGTCGTGCTGTGCAACGGCGGCTACGGCTGGTTGCACGCCCAGCGCGCGGGCCGCGGGCTCGACGCCCGGCGCTACCCGTTCGCCGCCGACCCGCCGCCCGGCGGCCCGGTGATCACCGACCGGGCGCGGCTGGAGGACGCGCTCCGGGAGGCGGTGGTGACCAGCGAGCGGCGCGGGGTCGCGACGGTGCACGTCGCCGTCGAGCTCACCGACACCCCGCCCGGGATCGACGAGCCGGACGGCGACTTCGCCGCCGCGGCGGGAGGGACCGGCCATGCCGACCAACGCTGACGCCGCGCTCGGCCCGGTGCTGGGCACGACCGCCCGGGCCGACGAGTTCGCCACCGCGGCGGCGCGGGTGCGCGGCGGTTACGACTCCACCGCGGCGGCCGTCGTGGGCACCCTCGGCGCGGTGCTGTCCGCCGACGACCCGTTGCCGCTGCTGCTGCACGCCGACGCGTACAGCAGGTGGGCGGCCCGCCGGTTCGCCGCCCGCTGCACCGAGACCAGCAGGCGGTTGCGGCCGTCGGACTCCGTCGGGCTGGAGACCTCCGAACTGGTCCGGAAGTTCGCCATCGCCAGCGGGTGGCGCGGTCCCTGCTACCTGCTCGGCGGGGTGAGCGCGCGGCGCTTCCTGCGCATCGCCCGCCGGTTCGCCGCCCGCGGACCCGTGGTGCTGTGCGACGTGCTGCCGCTGGACCCCGATGCCCTGGACGACCCCGGGTGCGCGGTCACCGCCGTGCTGCTCGGCGGACCGGAACCGCTGCGCGTCACCGGTGGCCAGCGGGTCCCGTTGCTGCGGGCGCTCGCCGAGGAGCGGGAGGCCCGGTCATGAGCGTCGTGATCACCGGGCTCGGCCTGGTCAGCCCGTTCGGCGTGGGAGTCGGGGCGTTCTGGTCCGGGTTGCGCTCGGGCGGCAGCGCGCTGGCGCCCGCCCGCCGGTTCGCCGGCGCCGCGGAACCGGTGGGCGAGGTGCCCGACGACCTCGGCGCGCCGCGCAAGCGCGCGTACTTGACCCGTGCGCTCGGCGAAGCGCTGGTCGACGCCGGGCTCTCCGGCGTCCCCGACGACGCCCTGCTCGTGCTGGTCGGCCAGGCGCCGTGGGAATCGGGCGAGCTCCCGGACTGGGACGAGTTCGTCGGGCCCGCCGCGCCGGAGTCGCTCGGCGAGCGGACCAGCTACCTGACCCACGCGTGCGCGTCGGCGGGCTTCGGCGTCGGGTTCGCCCGGGAGGCGATCCGCTCCGGGCTGACCGACACCGTCGTCGTCGCGGGCGCGACGGCGCTCAACCGCTACGAGTACGCCAGCATGAGCGCGGTCCGCGCGGTCAGCGGTGCCGCGGCGCGCCCGTTCGACCGCGCCCGCTCGGGCATCTCGATCGGGGAGGGCGGGGGAGCGGTCGTGCTCGAATCCGCCGAGCGCGCCGCGGCCAGGGGAGCACCCCGCGACGTCGTCGTCGCCGGGGTCTGCTGCCGGGTCGGCACCGGCAAGTCGGCGGCCTCGGACCCGGAGCTGATCGAGGACTGCGTCCGCGACGCGCTCGCCGACGCCGACGCCGACCGGCTCGACTACGTGCACGCCCACGCCACCGGCACCCCGCAAGGCGACCAGGCCGAACTCGTCGCGCTGGAGTCGGTCGCCGCCGACTGCGGCAGCGCCGCGCTGCCGGTGGGCTCGCACAAGGGCGCCGTCGGCCACCTGCTGCACACCTCGTGCCTGCCGGGGATCACCGCGGCGGTGCTGGCCCTGCGCACCGGCGAGGTGCCGCCGACGGCGGGCCTGACCGATCCCGAAGCCACCGCGCGGCTGCGGCTGGCACCGGCGCGGCTGCCGGTGGACCGCCCGGCGGCGGCCGCGGTGACCAGTTTCGGCTTCGGCAGCAACAACTGCGCGCTGCTGCTCACCCGGGATCCCGGCGCCTCCGGGGGACGGCGGTGAGCGCGGTGCCCGCGCACCGGCACCACCGCGGTCGGGACCACCTGTGGTGCCTCGTCCGGGCGTTCCGGCGCAGGCTGCGCCACCGGATGTCGGTGACCTACCACCATCGCGGGCCGACGTCGCCCCGGTTCCCAGCACACCTCCGCAACCACTTGGACGAGGCATGGTCAAAGCATTGAGGGAATGGATCGCCGACGACGTCCTGCCGGTACGGGACAAGTCGGTGCAATGGCTGTCGCAGTACCACTTCTTCCGCGATCCCATCAGACCCATCTACATCGACCCCGACTACTTCTTCGCCCCCGCCGACGGGGTCATCCTCTACCAGGAGGTCGTCGACCCGGAGCACTCCGTGATCGACGTGAAGGGCAGCGCCTACACGCTGCGGGAGGCCCTGCGCGACGACACGTTCTCGCAGCGGTGCCTGGTCATCGGCATCTTCATGACCTTCTACGACGTGCACATCAACCGGGTGCCCTACTCGGGACGGTTGCGCTACCGCGAACTGGACGCCATCGACACGGTGAACCGCCCGATGCTCGACGTCGAGCACGAACTGCTGCACCAGCTCCGGGTCCCGGCGAAGGGCTGCGAGTACCTCCGGCACAACCAGCGCATGATCAACCGCATCGACGTGCCGGACCTGAACCTGTCCTACTACCTGCTCCAGATCGCCGACTACGACGTCGACTGCATCATGCCGTTCGAGCTGGGGCAGAACAACTACGTCGACCAGGGACACCGCTTCTCGCAGATCCGCTACGGCTCCCAGGTCGACCTCATCATCCCGCTGTCCGACCGGTACGAGTTCACCACGCTGTGCGAGCCGGAGGAACACGTCGAGGCGGGCATCGACCCGCTCGTGCACATCACCGAGACCACGGAGGAGAACCGATGACCACCACGGCAGCCCGTCCCGCGCACCCGATCAACCCGACCCAGCACGAAGGCCCGGCGTACCTGCTCAACGCGCCGTTCTCCTTCTCCACCGAGGTGGCCAACAACATCTGGATGGAGGAGATGCCCCTCGACGAGCGCCGCCCGGACGCGCGCAAGGCGATGGCGCAGTTCCTCCGGTTCTACGGGCTGGTGGCCTCCGAGAGCCTGGTCTACCTGCTGCCCACGCCGCGCCCGGACGGGCTGCAGGACCTGGTGTTCACCGCGAACATGGGCGTCGTGCTGGAGCATCTGCCCGAGCGCGACACCGTGGTCATCTCGAACTTCACCTCCGCGCCCAGAACCGGCGAGACCGAGATCGGCGTGCGCTTCTTCGAGTCGATGGGCTACCGGGTCGTCGTGCCGGAGACCAAGTTCGAGGGCGAGGCCGAGCTCAAGCACCTGTACGACGACGTCTACATCGGAGGATACGGGCTGCGGTCGCAGCGCGAGACCTACGAGTGGCTCGAGCGCACCTACGACATGACCGTGCTCAAGCTGGCCGAGACCGACCCGTACCTCTACCACCTGGACTGCACGGTCTTCCCGATCACCAAGGAGCAGACCCTGGTGTGCACCGCCAAGTACGAGCCCGAGGAGCTCAGCCTGCTGGAGAAGCACACCGAGGTCATCGACGTCTCCAGCGCCAGCGCGATGGCCGGGCTCTGCAACTCGATGCGGATGAACAACCTCATCGTCAACGCGTCCGACATCCACGACCTGCGGGCCGGCACCGAGGACTACCAGATGGAGGTGGCGAAGAACCGCGAGCTGGAGGACATCGCCGGACGGCTCGGCTTCGAGGTCGCCCACATCAACCTCAGCGAGTTCACCAAGGGCGGGGCGCTGCTGTCCTGCATGGTGATGCACCTCAACCGGTACTCCTACGAGTTCAGCCTGCTCTGACCACCCGGTGCGGCCGGGACCTCGCGCCCGGCCGCACTCCGGCCGGAAACGGGTGGTGCCACCGCCGGTCCGGCTCCTAGGGTCGCCGGATGGGCTCGTTCGCCGATGTGCTGCTGTCCGGACCTCGCGGACGCCGGTTGTGCTGGTGGGCGGCCGGCGGGCGGCTCGACCCCGGTGCGGCCGACGCGGTCCTGCACCGGGACGTCGAGGTCTCCGACCCGCTGGTCGCCTTCGCCGAGTCGGTGGGCTGCGCGATGTACTGGCAGGAGCCCGACGAGGTGGACCTGGCGCTGGCCGCGCCGGGAGCGGTGCGCGGGCTGCGGCCCGCCGCCGAGGCGGTCGCCGCCGCCTCCGGCACCGGGTGGTGGTTCGAGCCGATCGGCGCGGACCAGCGGTACGTGCGGTGGGTGGATCCCGTCGTCCCCGCCCCGGAGCTGACCGGTGCGGCGGACCGGCTCGCCCGGTGGCGCGCGGCGACCGCCGAGCAGGAGGCGGCCTGCCGGGCGCGCGAGGACGCGTTGGACGCGCCGATCAGCGGGACCTGGTGGTCCACACCGGACCGGACGGAGCTGGTGACCACCACCCGACCGCTACCCGGCTTCGGGGCGGTCGGGCTGGTGCTGGAGGAGGATTCGCTGGGGGTCCCCGAGGCGATCTGCCACCCGCTGCGCCCGGCGCGGGAGCGCGGCGTCCACGAGCCAAGCGTCCACAAGCCGCGGGTCCACGAGATCCGCGGCGCCGCGGACTGGTGCGCGCTGGTCGAAAGGTATCCGCTGGAGGTGACCGCGTCCCGGCGCCACGACTGGTGGCGCGCCACGGGGACCGACGCGCGCTGGCTCATCCCGGACTACGCGGCGGTCGCCGCCGACCACGACGCCGTGCACCTCACCGCCGCCGCGTACCTGGAAGCGGCGGGCCGGGCGCTGCCGGTCGGCGACGCGGCCACCGTCCTGGCCGGGTGGAACCCGGACGAGACCTGGTGGCTGACCGACGTCCTCGGCCCCGCAGGCGCCCCGGAGCGCTGGTGCGAGGACGAGGGCGACCCGGTGGGCTGGACGCGAACCTCCTGATCGGTCAGGCCAGCGCCTTGACCAGCTCGGTGGCCAGCGGGGCGGCCGAGGCCGGGTTCTGCCCGGTGTGCAGGGTGCGGTCGATGACCACGTGCGGAGACCAGGGCTGGCCTTCCTGGAAGTCCGCGCCTAGCCGCACCAGCCGGTCCTGAAGCAACCACGGCGCGCGGTCGGCGAGCCCGGTCTGCTCCTCCTCGGCGTTGGTGAAGCCGGTCATCCGGTACCCGGCGAACGGTGTGCCGCCCGAGTGCTCGGTGGCCAGCAGTGCGGCCGGGGCGTGGCAGACCACGCCGAGCGGCGTGCCCTCGGCCAGCGCCTCGTCGAGCACCCGCGCCGAATCGGCGTCGCAGGACAGGTCCTGCATCGGGCCGTGCCCGCCGGGGTAGAACACTGCGTCGTAGTCGCCGACGTCGACGTCGGCCAGCGCGATCGGCTCCTCCAGCTCGGTGAAGGAATCGAGGCCGCGGGCGATGTCCTCGGCCTGCCGCTGTCCGCCGTTGGCGTCGGCGGTGAGGCTGCCGCGGTCCACCGGCGGGACCACGCCGCCCGGCGTGGCCACGGTGACCTCGTGGCCTGCGGTGCTGAACACCCGGTAGGGCGCGACCGCTTCCTCGGCCCAGAAGCCGGTCGGATGGGCGGTGCCGTCGACCAGCGTCCAGTGGTCGGCGCCGGTCATCACGAACAGGATCTTCGCCATCGGTGGTCCTCCTGGATGCCGCTCAGCGCTCGCCGGAGCCGGGCCCGGCCAGCTGCCGGTGCGCGACCGCCTTGGCCCGGTCGGGCACGACGTGCCCGGCGGCGGCCTGCGCCTTGGTCCGCATCGACCCGGCCACGACCTTGCCCCGGCCCGCCAGCAGGGCGCGCAGGCCCTGTTCGGCGACTTCGGCCGGGTCGTCCTTGGCCGACCGGCCGATCCGGGTGTCGTCCATGCCCGCGCGGTGGAAGAAGTTCGTCTCGGTGGGTCCGGGCATCAGCGAGGTGATCGTCACGCCGGTGTCCTTGAGCTCCTCCTGCACCGCCTCGGCGAACGACTGCAGGAACGACTTCGAGGCGTTGTAGACGGCCTGGTAGCTGCCCGGCACCATGGCCCCCACCGACGAGCTGATCAGCACCTTGCCCGCGCCCCGGCGCACCATGTCCGGCAGCAGCAGCTTCGCCAGGTGCAGCGTCGAGCGGATGTTGAGGTCGACGACGTCCATCTCGTCGGTCAGCGCGTTGTCGACGAACGACCCGCCCTGGCCGACCCCGGCGTTGAGCAGCGCGACCGCCACCGGGCGCCCGGTGGCCCGGACCGCGCCGTGGAGCTGCTCGACGCCGTCGGCGGAGCGCAGGTCGGCGCGCACCGAGCGCACCGTGGTGCCGGTGCCGGCGAGCCGGCCCGCCGCCGGTTCCAGTCCGCTGTCCTCGGCGTTGACCAGCAAGTCGTAGCCCTGCTCGGCGCACTGCTTGGCCAGTTCGAACCCGATCCCGCTGGACGCGCCGGTCACCAGCGCGAGTTCTCGCTCCTCACCCATGCACGTCGCTTACCCGATCGGGTCGCCGACCACACCCGGTCACCGGTGCGGAGCCTGCCGCGCCCCCGCACCGTCCCGCCGGGGATCACACCGGTGGTCGGAGGCCGGGCAGCAGGCCGGCCCCGTCGCACTGCGGGCAGGGCCGCCATTCGCCCATCGTCATGCCGGTGGTGAGCTCCTCGGTCGCCTGGATCTCGTACAACCGGGGATCGCTGATCTTGCGGAACCCGCCGCAGCTGTAGCAGACGGTGTTGCGCCCGCGCTCGAAGGCGGAGCCCTCCGGCTGTTCGGACGGCATCAGCCGGTCGCCCCGCGCTCGCGCGGCTGGTCCGGGCGTTGCCGGCAGTGGCGGCACCGGCCGTCCCCGGCCACCGTCGAGACCTCCCCGCTGCTGGACAGGTACAGGCGCGGGCGGGACACCCGGCCCGTCCCGCGGCAGGCCCGGCAGGGCACCGTCGGGCCGTTCTCGTCGCTGGTCACCGGACACCTCCTGTTGCGGACCGGTGGGCCAGCTTGCCGGACCCGTCCACCGGCCCGCAATCCGGGCCCCGCCCGCCGCGCCGGTCAGGGGACCAGCACCGTGGGCTGCGCCTCCGGGCGCATGACCGCGTCCGTGCCGCCGTCCACGACGAGCACCGCGCCGGTGGTGAAACCCGCTTCCGGGCGCAGGAACTGGTGCACCCAGAACGCGATGTCCTCGGGCCGCCCGAAGCGGCCGACCGGCAGCGGCGTGGCGAACTCGTCCGGGTCCTGCGCCGCCGCGTCACCGGTCGACCCGAGCATGAGCGGGGTGAGCACGGCGCCCGGCGCGATCGCGTTGAGCACCACCCCGCGGCGGGCCCACTCCGGGGTGACCGCGGTTCGGCGCACCCATCGGGCGAGGGCGAACTTCGACGACGCGTAGGCCGCGATGCTCGGCGCGGCCCCGGACGAGGTGGCCTGGGTCGTCGCGGCCCGCTCGCGGGCCCCAGCCTCGTCACCGGCCAGGGCCAGCCGGACCAGTTCCTCGTCCACCGCGGGCACGGTGGTGGCGGAGTTGGACCCGATCAGCACCGCGCGTCCCGCGCCGGAGCGCTCCAGCGCCGGTCGCAGTCCGTCGAGCAGGGCCACCGGGCCGAAGTGGTTGATCGACACCACCGCCGCCGCGTCCGGCAGGTCCGGGCCCACCCCGGCGACCGCCGCGACCCCGTCCAGGACGCCCCCGGCGAGCGACAGGACCTCCTCGACCGCGTGCCGCCGACCCGATTCGGTGCCCAGGTCGGCGATCACGTCGGCATCGCGCAGGTCGACGCCGATCACGGCGTGCCCCGCCGCGCGCAGCACCGCGGCGCTGGCCGCACCCATTCCCGAGGCCGCGCCGGTGACCGCGAACGTTCCCATGTTCCTCATCCCCCGTGGTTCTCGAACGACTCCGGCCACCAGTCAACCAGGGCCCGGGCAGCCGCCGCGCAGCGCTGCGTCGCGCGGTGGGCGGCGTTAGCGTGGGATCTCCGCCGGGGCGGGGTGCCGCCCGCGCTCCCGGCGGACAACCTTTCCGGAAGCCGGCGGTCTCGCGGTGCTCGCGAGGCGGGGAGGAGCGCGGCATGGCCGACGCGGACGTGACCGGAGGACGGGTGCTCGCCGTGGTGAGCAATCACGGGGTGGAGCAGGACGAGCTCGTCGTGCCGGTGAACCACCTGCGCGAGCGCGGTGCGCTGGTCGACGTGTGCGCGATCACCGGCGATCCGGTCCGGACGCTGGTCGGCGACCAGGACCCGGGGCAGGTGGTCGAGCCCTCGAACGAGCTCGCATCGGTCGATCCCGGTGCCTACGACCTGCTGCTCGTCCCGGGCGGCACGCTCAACGCCGACGCGCTGCGCCAGCAGGCCCGCGCGGTGGAGATCGCGCGGTCCTTCGCCAGGACGGGGCGGATCATCGCCTCGATCTGCCACGGACCGTGGTTGCTGGTCGAAGCCGGGGTGCTCGACGGCAAGAACGCGACGTCCTACGCGTCGCTGGCCACCGACATCCGCAACGCGGGCGGGCAGTGGGGCGACGACGCCGTGGTGCGCGACGACGCGGCCGGGTGGACCCTGATCACCTCGCGCGGGCCGGACGACCTGCCCGACTTCCTCCGCGAGGTCGAGGCGGCCCTCGGCGCCGCCACCGCGTGAGCCCCCCGTCCCGGCCGGTGGCCTAGCCTGGCGGGATGAGCACCGGAGGAACGGACATGCGGGCCGCGCTGCTCGACGGACCCGGCGCGCTGCGGATCGGTGCGCTGCCGGTCCCCGACCCCGGGCCGGGGCAGGTGCGGGTGCGGGTCGAGGCGTGCGGGCTGAACCCGGTGGACTACCAGGTCGCCGCCGCGGCTCCCGCCGACTGGACGTTCCCGCACGTGCTCGGTCTGGACGTGGTCGGCGTCGTGGACGCCGCGGGCGAGGACGTGCCCGACGTCCGGCCGGGCGAGCGCGTCGCCTACCACGGTGATCTGCGCAGGCGCGGCGGCTTCGCCGAGTTCGCGCTGGCCGACGCCGCCGTCCTGGCGCCGGTGCCCGCCGGGGTGGACCCGGTCAGCGCCGCCTGCCTGCCCGCGGCCGGGATGACCGCGTACCAGGCGCTCGTCCGCCGCCTGCACGTCGGCGCCGACGACGTCGTCCTGATCACCGCGGCGGCCGGCGGGGTGGGCGGTTTCGCCGTCCAGCTCGCCCGGCTGCTCGGGGCCCGCGTGCTGGCCACCGCCTCCGAGCGCAATGCCGAGCACGTGCGCCGGCTCGGCGCCGACGAGGTGATCGACTACCGGGTCGAGGACGTCGCCGCCCGGGTGCGGGAGCTGACCGGCGGGCGCGGGGTGGACGCCGTGGTCGATACCGTCGGCCCCGAGTCGGCCACCGCCAACCTCCGGCTGCTCGCCCACGGCGGTGGCCTCGCCGCCGTCGCCGGGCGGCCGGACCCGACCGCGGTCGCCCCGTTCACCCTCGCGCCCTCCGTCCACGAGATCGCCCTCGGGGCCGCCTACAGCAGCGGTGACGAGCGTTCCCGCGCCGACCTGCCGGTGATGCTCGCCGAACTGCTCGGGTTGCTCGAATCCGGGCGGGTGGAGCCGATGCTCAACCGCGCGGTCGCCCTGGCCGAGCTCCCGGCCGCGCTGGACGAGCTGGCCGGTCGCCACGTGCGGGGCAAGCTGGTGCTCGCCTTCGGCTGAGCGCGGCGGGTCAGTCCGGGCGGGGCTCGGCGGCCGCGGCGAGGTGGGGCCAGACGGCGGCGCCGAGCTGGTCGGGCGTGCCCGGACAGCCGTGCCGCAGCCAGTCGGTGATGGTGCCGAGCAGCGCTCCCGCGAGGAAGGCCGGCGGTGCGCCGCGGATGCCACCCGGCACGCCGTGGTGCTCGCGCACCGAGCGGGTCATCCGGTCGAGCAGGTGGTTGATCACCTTCGCGCTGCCGTCGGCGCTGAGCAGCGCCTGGTAGAGGGCCCGGTGCTCGGCCACGTGCGCGAACACCTCGGTGAGGGCGCGCCGGGCGAGGTCGTCGCCGGGCGCGGCGTTCGTGGTGAGCGCGGCCGCGGCGGCGATGAGCTCGTCGAACATCTGGGTGCACGCGGCCGCCGCGAGGTCGTGCACGTCGGTGTAGTGCTCGTAGAAGGTCGTGCGGTGGACCTCCGCGCGCCCGGTCAGGTCGGAGACCGAGATCCGGTTCAGGCCGCGCTCGGCGATGAGGTCCAGCAGCGCGGTCTCCAGGGCGGCGCGGGACCGCTGGGCTCGGCGGTCCGCGGCTCGTGGGGCGGTCACCCGCGCAGTGTAGGCTCGCCTACAACTGTCGGACAATCGACAGGTGTCGACGAAGGAGCGGGCGCATGGGGCAGCAGGTCGTCGTGGTCGTCGGAGTCGGCGGGATGGGCGTGGCGATCGCCCGGCGCCTGGGGTCCGGGGCGCGGCTGCTGGTGGCGGACGTCGACCAGGAGACCTTGGGCGCCGCGACCGGTGAACTCGAGGGCGAGGGCTACGCCGTGACCGCGGCGCCCGTCGACGTCTCCTCCCGCGATTCCGTCGCGGCGCTGGCCAGGCAGGCCGCGTCGCTGGGCGAGGTGCGGACGGTGGTGCACACCGCAGGGCTCTCGCCGGTCCAGGCGCCGGTGCCCGCGATCCTGGCGGTGGACCTGCTCGGGGTCGCCCTGGTGTTGGACGAGTTCACCGAGGTCATCGCCTCCGGCGGGGCCGGGGTCGTGATCGCGAGCATGGCGGCGCACGGGCACCCGGGCTTTTCCCGGGAGCAGGCCCGGGAACTGGCCACCGCGCCGGCCGACCGGTTGCTGTCCCTGCCGGTGGCGGCCGAGTCGCAGTTCCCGCACGCCGGTGCGGCCTACGGCTTCGCCAAGCGCGCCAACCTGCTGCGCGTCCAGGCGGCGAGCACCACCTGGGGGGCGCGGGGCGCGCGGATCAACTCGATCAGCCCCGGCGTGATCGCCACGCCCATGGGGCGGACCGAGCTCAGCGGTGAGCACGGCGACTCGATGCGGATGATGATCGAGGCTTCCCACGCCCAGCGCCCGGGAACGCCCGCCGACATCGCCGAAGCCGCCGCATTCCTGCTCGGACCCGCCGCGAGCTTCATCTCCGGCACCGACCTGCTGGTCGACGGCGGGGTCACCGCGGTGGGAGCCGCCGGCCGACTCGGCTGAGCCCGCACCAGGACGGCCCCGGGCGAGCCCGGGGGCCGTCCAACTGCGCCGAGGGGCGCCCGTCACTCGGACGCCGTGCGGCTCGGCTCCCGCTCGGCCCGGCCGGTGTCGACGGTGCGCGGGGTGGCCGCGGCCGGTCGGCGGACGAACAGCGACGTGACGAACGCCAGCACCCCGATCCCGCCCGCGACGAGGAACGCCAGGCGCAGCCCCGACGCGTCCGGAGCCCCGGACGGATCCGTCGTGCCCAGGGCGGCCACGGTGACGAACACGGCGGTGCCGAAGGCGCCCGCGACCTGCTGGAGGGTGGACAGGATCGCGCTGCCGTGGGAGTAGAGGTGGTCGGGCAGCGCGCTGAGCGATTCGGTCATCAGCGGCGTCATCATCAAGCCGAGACCGGCCATCAGCAGCACGTGGATGCCGATCACCGAGGCCAGCGAGGAGTCCGCCCCGAGGGTGGCGAACAGCCACAGCGACACCGCCATGGCCAGCGATCCCGGAATCACCAGCGGACGCGCGCCGAAGCGGTCGAACAGCCGGCCCACCGGCCGTCCGAGCATGCCGAGCACCAGCCCACCGGGCAGCAGCGCCAGCCCGCTGACGAACGTGCTCGTGCGCAGGACGGTCTGCAGGTACAGCGGCAGCAGGATCGACGCGACGCCCAGCAGGCACAGGAACAGCAGCGCGGTCAGCACCAGGGCGACGCTGAAGGAGCGGTGGGTGAACGGCCGCAGGTCGAGCAGCGCGCGGTCCTGGCGTTGCAGGCGGACCTGGCGCAGCACGAAGGCGCCCAGCGCGACGAGCCCGACCACGATCGGCGCCCACGGCGGCACCGCGTGCTCGCCGCCGCCGGATTCCCCGATGGAGGACAAGCCGTAGAGGATGCCGCCGAAGCCCAGGGCCGACAGCACCACCGAGACCAGGTCCAGCGGCACCGCGCGGGTCTCGCCATCCAAGCGCATCAGCACCGCCCCGATGGCCAGCGCGGCCAGCGCCAGCGGCAGGACCAGCCAGAACATCCAGCGCCAGCCCAGCGAGGCCAGCACCGCCCCGCCGACGGTCGGTCCCACGGCGGGGGCGACGGCGATGACGATGCTGATCGTGCCCATCGTCGCGCCGCGCTTGTCCCGCGGCACCAGGCGCATCGCCGAGGTCATCAGCAGCGGCAGCATGACGGCGGTGCCGCACGCCTGCACCACGCGCCCGACCAGCAGCACGGCGAATCCCGGTGCGAGTGCGCTGACCAGCGTGCCCGCGCTGAACAGGATCAGCGAGGCGAGGAAGACCTGGCGCGGGGTGAACCGCTCCAGCAGGAAGCCGGTGGTGGGGATGACCACGGCCATGGTCAACAGGAAGCCGCTGGTCAGCCACTGCACGGTGGTGGTGGGGACGCCGAGGTCGACGCTGAGGGCGCGCAGCGCCACGCTCAGGATCGTCTCGTTGAGGATCATCACGAACGCCGAGATGACCAGCACGCCGATCAGCACGGGAGCGCGCGGCGGTGCGGTGCCGTGGTCGGACGCCGCGGTCGCGGGTCTCGCGTGGGGCATGGTCGGGAACACCTCGCAGGAGTGGTTCGGTTCGGCCGCCGGGACCGGTCGGCTGATGCGTTCGGGAGGGACGTGCGGGCCGGGTGTCGCCGGTGACACCGGTGCTGCGTCCGCCGATGCGGGAGGGCGGGTGTCCAGCCGCGCCCTTGCGGCCCCGAGCAGGCGATTGCGCCGCCCCGGCGCACCGAACCCCACCCGCGTCCGGGCGGGTGGGGTTCGGTGGCCCTGCGTCGTTCGGTCGCCGTCGTGCCCGGGGCCCCCAGCGCCGTGGCGCAACGCGACGAGGCGTTGCGCGGCAGGCGCACCCCGCAACGCAGAATTGTACTGGCCGGGCCGACAGCACGGCTCGTCATTTTCCGCGGGGGTCGTCCGGGCACATCGGACGCGTCCGGCGGCCGGGTCGATCAGGTGAGCGCGAGCACGCCGCTGAGCGCCGCGGCGATCAGGAAGGCGAAGGTCCCCATGAGGGTCTCCATCATCGTCCAGCTCTTCAGCGTGGTCTTGATGTCGATGTCCATGTAGCGGTTGAACAGCCAGAACCCCGAGTCGTTCACGTGCGACAGGACGGTGCCGCCCGCGGCGATCGCGATCACGACCAGCGCGATCTCCGGCTGGGACAGGGCGTTCTCCTGGATCAGCGGGGCCACGATCGGTGCGGTGGTGACGATGGCGACCGTCTTCGACCCGAGCGCGACGCGCAGCGCCGTGGCGATGAGGAAGGCGAGCACGATCAGCGGCAGCGCGGTCGCGCCGAGCAGGTCGGCGAGCGCCTTGCCCGCCCCGGTCTCCTCCAGGACCGCGCCGAAGATGCCGCCCGCGCCGGTGACCAGCAGCACGAGCGCCACGGGGCCCAGCGAGGCGGAGGCGGCCTTCTCGATCTTCGCCATGCTGGCGCCGCCCCGGATGCCCAGCACCCAGAACGAGAGCAGGGTCGCGACGGTCAGCGCGACCACGGGCGCACCGATGAACTCGACGGCGCTGCGCACCGGACCTTCCGGCAGGACGAGCGCGGCGAAGGTGTGCAGCATGATCAGCACGACCGGCAGCGTGATGACCAGGACCGTGGTGCCCAGCGAGGGCGGCGCCTGGGTCGCGGTACCGCCGCCCCCGGTCGCGCCGCCCTCGGGTGATTCGTCCGATTCGTCGCCGGACAGGCCTGCCGGGGCCGGGACGCCCAGCCGGTCGCCGATCTTGACGCCGAACACGTACGCACCGAAGAACCACGCGGGCAGGCCGCAGATCAGGCCCATGACGGCGACCCAGCCGAGGCTCGCGCCGAGCAGGCTCGCCGCCGCCACCGGACCGGGGTGCGGGGGCAGCACCGCGTGCATGATCGCCAGACCGCCCACCGCCGGGAGCGCGATGGTGATCACCGAGCGGCCGGAACGGCGGGCGACGGCGTAGATCAGCGGCAGCAGGATGATGAAGCCGACGTCGAAGAACACCGGGATGCCGAACACCAGCGCGGTCAGCCCGACCGCCAGCGGAGCGCGCTTCTCGCCGAACGCCCCGAGCAGCCGCTCGGAGAGGACGCCGGCCGCGCCGGATTCCTGCATCATGCGGCCGAGCATCGCGCCCAGCGCGACGATGATGGCGATCTCGCCCAGCGTCGACCCCATCCCGTCCTCGAGCACGGCGGGCAGCTCCGCCGGGGAGATCCCGGCGGCCAGCCCGACGGCCCCGCTGACGAGGAGCAGTGCGACGAAGGCGTGCAGCTTGACCTTGACCACGAGCACCAGGAGCAGCGCGATGCCCCCGGCGACGATCAGCAGCAGCGCCCAGGGCGGCAGGCTCGCCGCGGGCGCCGCCTCCTGGGCGGCGAGCAGGCCGTTCCCGAGCGGGGTTTCGTTCCCTCTCGCAGGCATCATTGCCTCCTGTGGGTATGCGGGGGCCCGGCGGCGGGTGCGCCGCCGCCGGGCCCGTCAGGTCTGGTCGAGGGCCGGGCGCTCGCGGTCGGAGGTCCGGCCGGGGGTGCGATACCGCGGCGCGGCGCCCGCGCCGGTGCGCCCGGAGGGGGCCGTGCGGATCACCGGGTCGTGGGTGACCAGCGGTGCGCGGGCGCCGGCCACCACCGGAGGTGCGGTGGTCGTGCGGTCGCTGGTTCAGCGGGTGCCGAGCTCGCCGTCCACGTGGCGCCGGATGCCGTCGGGGTTGCCGTCCGCGATCGCGCTCGGCAGCAGGTCCGCGGGGACGTCCTGGTAGGCCACCGGCCGCAGGAAGCGCTCGATCGCGAGGCTGCCGACCGACGTGGTGCGGGAGTCCGAAGTGGCCGGGAACGGTCCACCGTGGACCATCGCGTGCCCGACCTCGACCCCCGTCGGCCAGCCGTTGAACAGGATCCGCCCGGCGATGCGCTCCAGCACCGGGAGCAGCTCGGCGGCTTCGGGGTGGTCCGGCCCGTCGGCGTGCACGGTGGCGGTGAGCTGCCCTTCCAGCGCCTCGGCGAGGGCGCGGACCTCGGTGGCGTCCGAGCAGCGGACCACCAGCGCGCTGGCCCCGAAGACCTCCTCGTGCAGCGCCGGATCGGCGGCGAAGCTCGCGGCGTCGGTGACGTGCAGCGCGGGTCGGCAGCCGTGCGGGCGGTCGTCCTCGGAACCGCGCGCGAGCACGCTCACCGCGTCGTGGCCGGCCAGGGCGGACACGCCTTCGGCGTAGGAGCGGGCGATGCCCGGGGTGAGCATCGGAGCAGCCGCGGCTCCGGCCAGCTCGGTGGCCGCGACCTCCTCGAACCGCCGCAGCCCGGGGCCGTCCACGGCGATCACCAGGCCGGGGCTGGTGCAGAACTGACCGGCCCCGAGCGTGAGCGAGCCGACGAAGCCGCGCGCGATCTCCCCGGCCCGCTCGGCCAGCGCTGCGGGCAGCGGGAACACCGGGTTGGTGCTGCTCATCTCGGCGTACACCGGGATCGGGCGCGGTCGCGCGTTCGCCGCCGCCAGCAGCGCGGTCCCCCCGGAGCGGGACCCGGTGAACCCGACGGCCCGGATGCGCGGGTCCGTCACCAGCCGGACGCCGAGATCGGGGCCGCGGCCGAACAGCATCGAGAAGGCGCCCGGGTCGAGACCGCAGGAGGCGATGGCCTCGGCCACCGCACCGGCGACCAGCTCCGAGGTGCCGGGGTGGGCGTCGTGGCCCTTGACCACCACCGGGCAGCCCGCCGCCAGCGCCGAGGCGGTGTCGCCACCGGCGACCGAGAAGGCCAGCGGGAAGTTGCTCGCGCCGAACACGGCCACCGGCCCGAGCGCGATCCGGCGCTGGCGGATGTCGGCGCGGGGCTGCGGCCGACGCTCCGGCTGGGCGGGATCGATGCGGGCCCCGGCCCAGCTCCCCTCGGCGGCGACCGACGCGAACATCCGGAGCTGTCCCGTCGTGCGGGCCCGCTCCCCGGTCAGGCGGGCCACCGGCAGCCCGGTCTCGGCGTGGGCGCGTTCGATCAGCGGGTCGCCGATCGCCTCGATGCCGTCGGCGATCGCCGACAGCAGCCGCGCCCGCTGCTGCCCCGTGGTGTTCCGGTAGGTGCGGAACGCCTCGTCGGCCGCCGCGCACGCCCGCGCGACCTCGTCGGCGCCGCCGTGGGCGAACTCGGGCTCCAGCGGCTCGCCGGTGCTCGGGTCGACGGCCCGGTACCGCGCGCCGCCGCCGAGCACGGGTTCCCCGGCGATCAGCATGCGGCCGGTGGGTGCGGTGCTCATCGACGCCCTCCTTCCGGCAGCGCGGCGACCAGGTCGGCGAGCATGGCGAGTTCGGCGTCGTCGAGGTCCACCAGCGGACCGCGCACCGGCCCCGCCGGGCGGCCGACGACCTTCATCCCGGCCTTGACGATGCTCACCGCGTACCCCGCGCGCCGGTTGCGGATGTCGCAGTACGGCAGGACGAACTCGTCGAGGTAGCGGTACACCGCGGCGCGGTCGCGCTCCCGCACCGCGGTGTGGAACCGCAGGGCGAACTCGGGGACGAAGTTGAACATCGCGGAGGAGTAGGTGCTCACGCCCAGTTCGAGGTAGGGCAGCGCGAAGGTCTCCGCGGTGGGCAGCCCGCCGATGTAGAGCAGGCGGTCGCCGAGGCGGGTGTACAACCGGGTCATCTTCTCGATGTCGCCCACGCCGTCCTTGAACCCGACCAGGTTCGGGCACTCGTCGGCCAGCCTGGCCACGGTGGTGTCCTCGAAGACCGCGTTGGCCCGGCTGTAGAGGATCACGCCGAGGTCGGTCGCCGCGCACACCGCGCGGACGTGCGCGGCGAGCCCTTCCTGGGGCGCTTCGGTCAGGTAGGGCGGCAGCAGGAGCAGGCCGTCGGCCCCCGCCCGTTCCGCGGCCCCGGCCAGCTCCACCGCCGTCGCCGTCCCGTAGCCCGCCGGGGCGATCACCGGCAGGTCCGCCGGGGTTTCCCGGACGGCGGCGGTGACCACCGTCGACACCTCGTCCGGGGTGAGCGAGAAGAACTCGCCGGTCCCCCCGGCGGCGAACAGCCCGGCCGCGCCGAATCCGCCGAGCCAGCCGATGTTCTCGCGGTAGGCGGGTTCGTCGAAGCTCAGGTCGTCGCGGAAGTGCGTCACCGGGAACGACAGCAGCCCGGAAGCCAGTCGCTGCGCGACTTCGGGCGCCGAAAAGCCTGGCATGGCTCGGTTCTCCTCACTAGGTGTCGCGGCTCGCGCTCTCGTGGCGCGGCCGGTGTGCGGTGACACTAGGTCCGGTGATCGATGCACGTCCAACTCCGAAGTGGCATCGAGCGATGCCGACGAGGCATCGTCCGCGTGGCGCGGCCCCGCCGAGCTCCCACCCGTCTGCGGTCACGGCTCCCGGGAGCCGCCCTGCAGGTCTTCGAGGCTGCGTCCGGCCGTTCGCAGGCCCCAGAACGCGAGCACGACCGCGCCCGCCGCCAGCAGACCGCCCAGCATCGCGAACACCCCGGCGAAGCCGAGACCGGTGTGGAGGTAGCCGATCGCGACGGGAGCCGCGATGGCGCCGAGCCGCGCGATCGCGCTGGCCACGCCCATGCCGCTGGCCCGCAGCGCCGTCGGGTAGATCTCCGCCGTGTAGGCGTACAGCGGCGAGGCGACACCGTGCAGGCAGAAGGACAGCGCGACGGTGCAGGTGAACATCGCCGCGGCGCCGTCGGCCGCGCTGAGGCCCGCCGCGCACCCGACGCTGGCCGCCATGAACAGGACGATGGTCCACTTCCGGTCGATGTGCTCGCTGAGCATCGCCGCGAGGTAGTAGCCCGGGATCTGGGCGAGCGCACCGGCCAGCGCGAAGCCGAAGCTGGTGGCGAGGGTGAAACCCTCGAGGACCAGGAGGGTGGGCAGCCAGGTCCCGTACCCGTACTGCGCGGCCTGGAAGGTGAACCACAGCAGGCACACCACCGAGCTCCGGCGCGCCATGCCCGGTCGCCACAGGGCGGCGAGCCGGCGCAGCGGCCCGGCGTCGTGCGTGCGCTCCTCGACGGGCTCCCCGGCCGCCGCCGGGGCGGCGACCACGGCGTCCCCGGCGGCCGCGGTCTCCCGCTCGAACCGCGCCACGATCCGCTCCGCCTCGGCGAGGCGGCCCTTGCCGATCAGGAACCGGGGCGATTCCACCATCTGCCGCCGCCACCACAGCAGGCACAGCGCGGGCAGGACCCCGAGGACGCACGCGATCCGCCATCCCGAATCGGGGTTCGGGCTGATCACCAGCACCGAGGTCAGCGCGGCCAGCGCGTGCCCGACGCCGAGGAACATCATGGTCCGGCCGATGCTGCGACCGCGGTGGCGTTGCGGGAGGAACTCCGACACGTACGGGACGATGGCCGTCGCCTCGGCGCCGAGCCCGATGCCGCTGAGCACCCGCCACAGCGCGAGTTCCCAGGGGCCGGAGGCCGTCGCCGCGAGGACGGTGAACACGACGTAGACCAGCAGGGCCCACATCAGCACCCGGCGTCGTCCGAGCCAGTCGGCGAGCACCCCGGCGATCAGCGCGCCGATGAGGAAGCCGACGAAGACCGAGGCGAGCAGCCACCCGGACGTGGCGGGATCCAGCGCCCACAGGGCGACCACCGCCGAGGCGGCGTATCCGAGCAGCACGCCGTCGAAGGATTCGAACAAGTAGCCCATGCCGCCCTGGAAGACCAATCGGCGGTGGGGCTTGGACAGGGGCAGTCGATCGAGCCGGGCGATCAGCTCGGTACCGGTGGACCTCGGGGGCGATGCGGGCACGGGCCGCTCCTCACTGAACGACGATGTCCAGATCGGTCGCACCAAGAAAAAAGACAGTTTGTCCATTAGGCGACCGTGAGTACAGGACTCTAAGCGGCCCGGGCAGAGCGGCTCAAGAGCTCCGCCGGAAGTGCTCCGAACGTCGGGGCGGTGACCGGTCAGTCCGGGGCGTCGAACCCGCTGGCCCAGTAGCGCCCGCGCACGGCGAGTTCGAGCAGCATGCGCGCGACCTCCTCGGCGGGCATCGGCGCGACGTCGTCCGCCGTCCACCACCGCAGGACGGCGACCTGCTCGCCGACCCACACCCGGGCCAGCAGGTCCGCGTCGATGCGCGGCGTGACGCCGTTGCGCTCCGCTCGCAGGCGGAACTCCTCGGCGGTCGCCTGCGCGCAGGTGTCCAGGAACAGCTGCAGGGGTTTGCCGTCGCCCTCGCCGCGCAGCACGATCCGGTACCGGTCGCGCTCCTCGCGCGCGTGCCGCAGCAGTTCGAGCAGCGGCTTGCCGGTGAACCCGACCGCGCTGCCGCTGATCGCCGGGCGCATCCGCGCCCCGAGCTCGGCGAGCAGGTCGGCGGTCACCGTGGCGAACAGGTCCTCCTTGCCCTGGAAGTGGCTGTAGAAGGTGGCGCGCGCGACGTCGGCGCGTTCGGCGATGTCCTCCACGGTGAGCGCCGTGAAACCGCGTTCGAGCACCAGCGCCACCAGCGCGTCGTGGAGCGCCCGCCTGGTGCGTTTGGTCCGCCTGTCCTCGGCCATCGCTGCCCCTTCCGTCCTCGGGTCGTCGTGGCGCCGTTGTCGCGCGCGGTCAGTGTAGAGACCCCTTGACACCCGGAACGTTCATGGACAGTGTGTCTGTAAATGGTCACTCCGTCGTATGGATCGCCGTGGAGGTCCGCCCCATGAACCTCGGTACCTACCTCGCGCGCAGCGCGAGGCACTGGCCCGACCGCATCGCCCTGGTCTGCGGGGAACGCACGTGGACCTACCAGGAGCTCGACCAGCGCACCGACCGGCTCGCCGCCGCGCTGATCGACGGGCTCGGGCTGCGCCCGGGTGACGCCGTCGCGTCGCTGGCCTGGAACTGCGGTGAGCTGGTCGAGATCGAGTTCGCGCTCTACAAGGCCGGCCTGGTCCGGGTCCCGGTCAACGCGCGGTTGGGCGCGGAAGAGCTCCGGCACGTCCTGCGGGACTCCGGCGCGCGGGTGCTGGTCCACGACGCGGCGCACGACGACGACGCCTCCGCCGCAGCCGGTCCCGGCCAGGTCCGCGTGCTCCTCGGCTCCCCGGGCGCCCACCGCGCCGCGGAGACCCCGGTGGGCTACGACGACCTCGTCGCGGGAGGTGCCCCCCGGCCGGTGGCCGTCGAGGTCGGCGCGGACGACCCCGTGGTGCTGAACTACACCAGCGGATCGACCGGCGCGCTCAAAGCTGCGGTCCAGACCTTCGGCAACCGGCTCGCCAACATGCGCAAGCAGCTCATGAGCCCGGAGTCGCGGCCGCGCCCGGACACCCGCTACCTCGCGTGCGGCCCGATCACGCACGCCACGGGCATGGTGCTGCTCAGCGGGGTCTTCGGCGGGTCCACCACGCACGTCCTGCGCTCCTGGAGCCCGGCGGCGTTCCTGGATGCGGTGGAACAGGAGCGGATCACCGCCACGTTCCTCGTCCCGGCGATGCTGACCGCCGTCCTCGACCACCCGGGCGCGGCCGAACGCGACCTGTCCAGCTTGACCAGCGTGCGCATCGGCGGAGCGCCGGTGCCGCCGCAGCGCCTGCGCGCGGCGGTCGACCTGTTCGGCCCCGTGGTCGCGCTGGGCTACGGGCTCGCCGAGACCACGAGCGTGGTGGCGGGACTGGCCGGGGACGAGCTCGCCGCGGCCGTCGAGGGGGACCCCGAGCTGCTGCGCTCGTGCGGGCGCGCGGCCTACGACAGCGAGATCAGGGTCGTCGGCGAGGACGGTGCCGAGCTGCCGCCCCGGGAAATCGGCGAGATCGTCGTCCGGGGACCGGACTGCGTCACCCGGTACTGGAACGAACCGGAGCTGTCGGCGAGCGCGTTCCGCGACGGCTGGGTCCACACCGGGGACCTCGCCTGGATGCGGGAGGACGGCTACCTGTTCATCGTGGACCGCAAGAAGGACATGATCATCTCCGGTGGCTTCAACATCTATTGCACCGAGGTGGAGGCAGCGCTGCACGAACACCCCGCGGTCCAGGAGGCCTGCGTCGTGGGCGTGCCCGATGAGCGGTGGGGCGAGGCGGTGCTGGCGGTCGTGGTCCCGCGCCCCGGCCACCGGCCGACCGAGCAGGAGCTGATCGCGTTCTGCGCGGAGCGCCTCGGGCGGTTCAAGAAGCCGCGGTCGGTCGAGTTCGTCGCCGAGCTCCCGCTCAACCGCAACGGCAAGCTCGATCGCAAGGCGGTGCGCGAACCCCACTGGGCGGGCGCCGATCGCCGGGTGAACTGACGGAAACCGGAGTCGACGATGACCTTTTCGCTGCAACCGACCTACTCCGACCCGGTGCTGTCCGAACTGGTGCACGGGCTTCGCGACTACCTGGACGGGGAGCTCGCCGAGTACGAGCAGGAACGCGGCCTCACCCGCGGAAGCCGCCTCACCCGCGACGACTTGGAGCCGGTCTGGCGACGCAGCCGGGAACTCGGCTTCTACGGCGTCCACCTCCCCGCCGCCTTCGGCGGCCGGGGGCTGTCGCGCTCGGCGCTCGGCGCCCTCAAGGAGGAGATCGGGGCGAGCGCCCGCGTCCTCGGGCACAGCGTGCTCGGCGACATGGGCGGCCCGCTGCGCGCGGGCGACGTCCTGGAGCACGCGACCGAGCAGCAGCTCCACCAGTACCTGCTGCCGGTGGTGCGCGGGGAGCGGGCCTGCTGCTTCTCGCTGACCGAAGCCGACGCCGGCTCCGACGTGCGGTCGATGCGGACCACCGCCGCGAAGGTGCCGGGGGCTACCGGATCACCGGGCACAAGGTCTTCAGCTCGGCGGGCCCCTTCGCCGACTTCGCCATCGTCGTGGCCCGGATGCACGACCGCGAAGCGGCGTTCTCGGCCTTCCTGGTCGATCTGGACAGCGCGGGGTGCGCGGTCGTCGACGGGGCGACGCCGATGTCCGGCGAGCACATCGAGAGCGACATCGTGCTCCGCGAGTGCTTCGTCCCCGAGGCGAACCTGCTGGGCGAGGAGGGCGAGGGCATGCGGATCGCGCTGGGTCGGGTGACGACCAACCGGCTCCTGCACTGCCCCTCGGTGCTCGGTGCCGTCCGCCGGATCATCGCGCTCACCCGGGAACGCGTCCTGACCCGGAAGGTCGCCGGCGGGCGCCCGCTCATCGAGCTGCAAGCGATCCAGCACAAGCTCGCCGACATGGCCACCGGGTTCTACGCGGCCCGGTCGATGACCCGGGCGGCGCTGGAGGCGCTCGACGCCGGGGCCGACGTGCGCACCGAGGCGTTCATGTGCAAGTTGTTCGTCGCCGAGACGGCCTTCCGCATCGCCGACGAAGCGGTGCAGGTCTTCGGCAAGGACGGGCTCACCCAGGGCACCGAGATCGAGTTCCTGTTCCGGAAGATCCGGATGTTCCGGGTGCTGACCGGGACCTCGGAGGTCCAGCGCAACGGCATCGCCAAGGAACTCGTGCGCGGTGCGCAGGAGCGCACCGGCCGGTGACCGCGGTCAGGTGAGCGCGCCGCGGACCACGTAGGGCAGGGTGCCGCCGTGGTGCAGGTAGTCGAGCTCGCTGCGGGAGTCCAGGCGCAACCGCGTGGTGAGCGACCGCTGCGCACCGTCCTGCCCGGTGACGGTCATCGTGACGTCGTTGTGCCCCACGACGAGCCGGCGCGGGACGGACAGCGCGATCTCGTCGTCGGCGCGGAAACCGTGGTCATCGGCCGATTCCCCGGGCGCGAACAGCAGGGGCAGCACGCCCATGCCGATCAGGTTGCTGCGGTGGATCCGCTCGAAGTTCTCGGCCACCACCGCGCGCACGCCCAGCAGCGCCTGCGCCTTCGCGGCCCAGTCGCGGCTCGATCCGGCCCCGTAGTTGCGTCCCGCGACGATCACGAGCGGGATGCCCGCCTCGCGGCAGGACATCGCGGCGTCGTGGACGGGCAGCACCCGCTCGCCGGAGGCGTCGTGCGCCCGTCCGCCGAGGCCGGGTTCCGCGGTGGGCAGCAGCCGGTTGACCACGGCGCGGTTGGTGAACGCGCCGCGCAGCATCACCTCGTGGTTGCTGCGGCGGGTGGCGTACTGGTTGAGGTCGTGCGGTTGCGTCCCGCGGTCGCGCAGGTAGCGCCCGGCGGCGCTGTCGGCGGGGATGGCCCCCGCCGGGGAGATGTGGTCGGTGGTGACGTCGTCGCCCAGCCACAGCAGGACCCGGCCGCGCCGGAAGCCGAGCTCGGTGCGGGGCGTGCGGGCGAGTCCGGTCAGGTACGGGGGCCTGCGGATGTAGGTGGACCCCTCGTCCCAGGGGAACCGGGTGCCGCTCGGCGCGGACAGCGCTCGCCAGTGCTCGGTGCCCTCCCGCAGCCTGCCGGTGTTGGCCTGGAACAGCTCCGGCCGCACGTGGTCGGCGACGACCTGCCGGACCTCGTCGTCGGACGGCCACAGGTCCGCGAGGTGCACCGGTGCTCCGGTGCGGTCCCGACCGATCGGAGTGGTCGTGAAGTCGTGCAGCACCGAACCGGCGAGGGCGTAGGCGACGACCAGCGGGGGAGAGGCGAGGTAGGCGAGCGGCACCTTGGGGTTGACCCGCCCGGCGAAGTTGCGGTTGCCCGACAGCACCGCGGTCGGGACGAAGCCCCGCTCGACCAGCTCGTCCATCCCGGGGTGCAACGGCCCGGAGTTGCCGATGCAGGTCATGCAGCCGAACCCGGCGAGGTGGAAGCCGGTCCCGGCCAGCGGTGCGAGCAGCCCGGCGGCATCGAGGTAATCGCTGACGACCCGCGATCCCGGCGACAGCGAGGTCTTCACCCAGGACTTCGCCCGCAGCCCCCGCTCCAGCGCGCGCCGCGCCAGCAGACCCGCCTGCACCATCAGCGTCGGGTTCGCGGTGTTGGTGCAGCTCGTGATCGAGGCGATGGCGATACCGCCCGCCGGGACCGGCTCGTCGAAGCCGCCCGCCGTCGCCGCCTGCTCGCCGACCGCCGCGCGGAAGGTGCTCGGGACCTCCGACAGCCGGACGCGCTCGTGCGGCAGCCGGGGGCCTGCCAGGCTCGGCTCCACGGCGTCGAGGTCGAGGGTGACCACCTCGTCGTAGTCGGGATCGGGTTCGGCGCGAGTGCGGTACAGGCCTTGCGCGCGCAGGTACTCCGCGACCACGTCGCGGTGCGCGGGTTCCCGCCCGGTCAACGCGAGGTAGTCCAGCGCGTTGTCGTCGAACGGGAAGAACGCGCAGGTGGCGCCGTACTCCGGCGCCATGTTGGCCACCGCGGCGCGGTCGGCCCACCCGAGAGCGGTGGCCCCTTCGCCGAAGAACTCGACGAACTTGTCGATCACGCCGTGCGCGCGCAGCACCTCCGTCGCGGTGAGCGCGAGGTCGGTGGCCGTGACGCCGCGGCGCAGCCGCCCGCGCAGCCGCACGCCGACCACGGTCGGGAACGGGATCACGACCGGCTCGCCCAGCATCGCCGCCTGCGCCTGGAGACCGCCCACGCCCCAGCCCACGACGCCGATCGAGTTGATCATCGGGGTGTGGCTGTCGGTCGCCACCAGCAGGTCCGGGTGCAGCACCGGCGGTGTCCCGCGGGTGTCGGTCCAGACCACCCGGGCCAGCGACTCCATGTTGACCTGGTGGATGATCCCGGTGCCGGGCGGGACCACCCGGAAGTCCGCCAGGCTGCTCTCGGCCCACTTGATGAACTCGTAGCGCTCCCGGTTGCGCCGGAAGTCGATCAGGAGGTTGTTCCGCGCCGCGCTCGCAGTGCCGTACTCCTCGGCGATGACGGAGTGGTCCACGGTGAGGTCCACCGGGATCGCGGGCTGGAGCCGCGCGGGGTCGCCGCCGAGTTCGGCGACGCCGTCGCGCATCCCCGCGAAGTCCGCCAGCGCGGGCAGGCAGGTGGTGTCGTGCAGCATGACCCGGTTCGGGTGCACCGGCACCTCGCACTGCGGGGTGGGGTCCTGCGCGGTGGAGCGCTGCCCGGTGCGTTCCCGCGCCCGCCGCAGCACCGCCGGGAGTGCGTCGGGAGCCCGCCGCGCGACGTTCTCCAGCAGGACGCGGACCGCGTACGGCATGGCCGCCAGCTCCTGCTCGGAGGCGAGCCCGGCCAGCGGGAAGTACCGGTAGGTGCGTCCGCCGACGACGAGTTCAGCGGTCCTGGCGATGTCCATGACATGATTGTACTTGCGGGTGGACTAGTACAAAATGCGATGCGGATCGCGTTCATCGCCACCGGGAGGTGCGGTGTAGCTCGGGGCGCGCGACGGCCCCGGGGGCTTTCGACGTCCGGAGCGGTGCGCGCGCGGGCTAGGAATCCGCGCCGGGCAGCCCGGTCTTGCGCGCGCGGACCTCGTCGAGGTGGCCGTGCAGGAAGCGCGCCGCCGCCTCGCGGTCACCGCGCTCCAGCAGGTCGAGCAGCGCGAGGTGCTCCTCGGCCTGGCGGACCAGGCGTTGCCGGTCGGTCTGGTGCCGGTATTCGATCAGCCGCCGCACCCGGTTGACCCGGCACACCGACTCCAGCAGGTAGGCGTTCCCGGCGCACCCCACGACCATCTCGTGGAATTCGGCGTTGATGCGGAACAGCTCCCCGCGGGGCAGCAGCAACGCGTCACCTCGCAGCAGGGCTTCCTGCTGCCCGCGGTGCAGCGCGAACTTCTCGGCGTCGACCCGGAAATCCGGTTCCAGCAACGCGGCCGGCTCCACGATCATCCGGAACCGGTAGCTCTGGTCGTGCGCGGCAGGGGTGGCCAGGGCGTGCTGGAACGCCCAGCCCCGGCCCGGCCTGCGGCGGACCAGGTCCTCCCGTTCCATCCGCCCGAGCACGCGCTCGGCCTCGCGCGTGGTCAGCCCGTAGCGGCGGGAGACCTCCGCGGTGGTGAACTCGCCGCCGAACCGACCGGTCAGGTGGTCGTCGCCGATCCTGAAGTAGGCGGCCTCCTCGGCGTCCACCTCGGCTGCCAGGTCCACGTGGGCCAGCTCGGCCGCGGCGCGGTTGAGGAAGTAGCCCCGGTTCGGTTCCCGGGTGACCAGGCCGAGTTCGGCGAGGTAGGCCAGCGCCTTGCGGACCGGGGAACGGGAGATCTCCAGCGAATCCGCCACCCACTGCTCCCGCACGTGCGCGCCCCGGTCCAGACCGGAACGCCGGATCAGATCGATGACCTGCATCGCGATGGTGGGGGCCATGGTCTCCTCGTCGCGCTCGTCGCCGTGGGCCATGCTAATCGGCCGCGGCGGACCGGGGCCCGCCGCGGCCGGTCGAGCGCTCAGGCCCGGCTCGCGCTCCGCCTCGCGCGCAGCCGCAGGACGAGCAACACCGCCAGCACGAGGAGCAGGACCGAGTACATCCCCGCGGCGATCGGGCTGTCGAGCAGGACCAGCGGGTCGCCCTGACCGACGGCCATCGCCCGGCGCAGCTCCTGCTCGGCGAGGGGGCCGAGGATCACGCCGATGAGCACGGGCGCCAGCGGCACCCCGGTGCGCCGGAGCAGGTAACCCAGCAGGCCCACCGCGCAGACCAGCACCACGTCCGAGAGCGCCAGCTTCGCCGAGTAGGCCCCGAGCGAGGCGAACACGGCGATCGCCGCGTACAGGTGGTGCCGCGGGAGGCGCAGCAGCTTCGCCCACACCGGCGCGAACGGCAGGTTCAGCACCAGCAGCAGCACGTTGCCGATGAACAGGCTCGCGAGCAGCGCCCAGACCAGGTCGCCCTCGTCCTGGAACAGCAGCGGCCCCGGTTGCATCCCGTACTGCTGGAAGGCGCCGAGCATGATCGCGGTCGTGGCCGAGGTGGGTAGGCCGAGCCCGAGCAGCGGGACCAGGGAGACGGCCGTGGTCGAGTTGTTCGCCGCTTCGGGCGCCGCCACGCCTTCGATCGCGCCGCGGCCGAACTCCGAGCGCCCCCGCCGCCGGGCCAGGCGCCGCTCCAGGCCCAGCGACAGGAACGTGGGGATCTCGGAGCCGCCGGCCGGGATGGCGCCGAACGGCAGACCGATCGCGGTGCCGCGCAGCCACGGCAGGGACGAGCGGCGGACCTCCGCCCGGCCCAGCCACGGGCGGCCGGTGCCGATGTCCTGCGGCCGCTGCGCCCCGCGGGCCCCGGCGGCGACGTGCAGCACCTCGCCGAGGGCGAGCAAGCCGACCGTCACGACCACCACGCTGATCCCGTCGAGCAGGTGGCTCGAACCGAGGGTGTACCGCGCCACGCCGGTCTGCTGGTCGATGCCGACGACCCCGAGGGCCAGCCCGATCCCGAGGGCGGTCACGCCGCGCACCGCGGAATCGGCCACCACCGCCGCGGTGGCCACGAACGCGGTCACCGCGAGCGCGAAGTACTCGGCCGGCCCGAAGCGCAGCGCGAAGTCCACCAGGAAGGGCGCGCAGAACACGACGGCGACGCACGCGATGATGCCACCGACGAACGAACCGATCACCGACGTGGCCAGCGCCTGCGGCGCCCGGCCCCGCCGCGCCATCAGGAAGCCCTCCTGGGCCGTGGCCATCGAGGACGACTGCCCGGGCGTGTTCAGCAGGATCGCGGTGGTCGCGCCGCCGAACTGCCCGCCGAAGTACACCCCGGCGAGCATGATGAACGCCCCGGTCGGCTCCAGCCGGAAGGTCAGCGGGACCAGCATCGCCACGGCCATCGAACTGCCCAGTCCGGGCAGCACACCGACGGCCGTGCCCAGCACGACGCCGACGAGGCACAGCAGCAGGTTCAGCGGTGTCAGCGCCTCGGCGAACCCGCCGAGCAGCAGCGTCCAGGTGTCCATCAGCGCACCTCCAGCAGCATCCCGACGGGCAGGGCGATGCCGAGCCCGGCGGAGAACGCGACCTGGACGGTGCAGGAGAACACCACCGCGACACCGGCGTCGAACAGCGGGCGACGGCTGCCCAGTGCCCACGAGACGCCCCAGAACAGCACGGCGCCCGCCGGGATCCAGCCGAGCAGCCACAGGCCCAGCAGGTGCGCGGCCAGCGACGCCACGACGAGGCCGAGGGCGCGCCGGTCGGTCGCGGGCTTCTCGCTGGTCGCGTCGCCGACGGGCCTGCGCACGGCTTGCACCACCAGCGCGGCGGCCAGCGGCAGGAGCAGCGCGCCGACCGCGATGGGGAACCACTGCGGTCCGAGGTGGCCGACGTCCAGCGGCAACGGCAGCCGCAGCCCGTGTCCGATCAGGAACGCGCCGACCGCGAGGACCAGCCCCGCGAGCAGCCAGTCGGCTCCGGTGGAACCGCCGAGCCGGAGCGGGGACCTCCGCCCGGGAGCAGCCGTTTCGGTCATGCCAGCCCCAAACTCGTCGTGATGCCGCGAATCAGTTCTGCTTCCGCCCGCAGGGTGCGGTCGAACTCCGCACCGGTCTGGAAGGCGTCGACCCAGTTGTTGCGCCGCAGCGCGTCCTGCCACTGCGGGGTCGCGACCAGCCGGCGGACGAAGTCCCGGATGTCGCGGGCCTGCCGCTCGTCGATGCCGGGCGCGGCGACCAGGCCCCGCCAGTTCGACAGCACGATGTCGAAGCCGCTCTCCCGCAGCGTGGGCACCCCGGGCAGGTCGGGCGTGCGGTGCGGCGCGGAGACGGCGAGCGCGCGCAGTTCGCCCGCCGCCACCTGGTCGCTGATCTCGTTGGTGTTGCCGACCCCGACGTCGAGGTGACCGCCCAGCAGCGCGGCCACCATCTCGCCGCCACCGGAGTAGGCGATGTAGTTGAGCCCGCCGGGCCCGGCTCCGGCCGCGCCCGCCGCGGACCCCGCGAGCAGGTGGTCGAGGCTGCCGATCGAGCCGCCGCCGACCGCGACCGCGCCCGGGTCGTCCGCCCACCGCCGCATCAGATCGTGGATCGAGTGCAGCGGGGAGTCCGCGGGCACCACGATCGCGTCGTAGTCCTCGGTGATCTTGGCGATGGGCGTGGTGTCCGACACCTGGTGCGGTGTCCCGTTGATCGCGACGGCGCCGAGCATCGTGGTGCCGGTCAGCATCAAGGTGTTCGGGTCGCCGGACTGGTTCACCACGCGCGCCAGCCCGATCGTGCCGCCCGCCCCCTCGACGTTGAGCACCTCGACGGACTCGCTGAGCCCGTTGTGCTGCGCCGCGCGCTGCAACTCCCGGGCCGTGGTGTCCCACCCGCCACCCGGCGCGGCCGGCGCGATGATCTTCAGCTTGTCCCGCACCCCCGTCCCGGCCTGCGCGGATTCGTAGGCCTGGGTCAGGCCCGCGCAGACCAGGAGTGCGCTGACCGCGGCCGCGCCCACCCGGGCGGCGAGCACGCCGGCCCTCACGCGTCCGCTCCGTCCGGGCAACGATCGACGGTGATCGCCATGTGCGCTCCTGCGTCGTCGAGGCTCCCGGTCGGTGCGCCAGACATCCATCGGGAGCGATTGGTTGTACTAAAACGTGAGTCGAGACAATATTTGCGCACCCCGGTGCGGTCAACAGTCGAGGTCCTCGGGCGTCCGAAACTTGCACTTCATGCATCGATGCACGAAGTGCAAGTTCGGCGGTAGCCTGGCCGCTCCCGCCGCGTGCCGCGGCGCCGAGACCACCGGGAGGACGTGCCGATGAGCATCAGCGACGAGCAGGCCGGGCCCAGCGCACCCGCGGAGAGCCCGACGGCGATGCGCCGGGTGCTGCCCGAGGACATGGTGGAGCGCGGCCGGTGCCCGTTCGACCCGCCGCCGGGCCTGGCGGCGCGGCGCGGTGCGGGGGCGGTGCAGCCGCTGCCGCTGCTCAACGGCGCGCGGTCGTGGCTGGTGACCGGCTTCGACGAGGCCCGCTCGGTGCTGGCGGACCAGCGGTTCAGCTCCGACCGGATGCGCTACCGGGACGCGACCCAGTTGCAACCGGGGGAGGTGGCGGAAGCGGCGTCCGCGACCGGCGCCGCCGCGCAGGCCCGCGAGGACGGCATGTTCGTCTTCATGGACCCGCCCGAGCACACCCGGCTGCGACGGCTGCTCACCGGCCAGTTCACCGTGCGGCGGATGAAGGCGCTGGAATCGCGGATCACCGAGATCGCGGTCGAGCACGTCGAGGCGATGCGCGCCGCGGGCACCGAAGCCGACCTCGTCCCCGCCTACGCGCTGCCGCTGCCGTCGCTGGTGATCTGCGAGATGCTCGGCGTCGACTACGCCGACCGCGCGGAGTTCCAGGAGAACACGGCGACCTCGCTCAACGTCACCAGCAGCGACGAGGAACGCGCCATCGCCGGTGCGGCGCTCTACGAGTTCATCCAGCGCCTCGTGGTCGACAAGCGGGCCCACCCCGCCGACGACATGCTCTCCGGGCTCGTCCACGACGCCGACCCGCCGCTGACCGACGCCCAGGTCGTCGACATGGCCCTGGTCCTGCTCGGCGCGGGCCACGAGACCACCGCCAACATGCTGGGGCTGGGCACCTTCGCGCTGCTGGAGAACCCCGACCAGCTCGCGGCGCTGCGCGCCGACCCGGGCCTGATCGACGCCGCCGTCGAGGAGCTGCTGCGGTACCTGAGCATCATCCAGCTCGGGGTGACCCGGGTGGCCACCGAGGACGTCACCCTCGGCGGCGTGGACGTCCCGGCCGGCTCCACGGTCGTGCTCGCCACTCCGGAGGCCAACCGGGACCCGCGGTCCTGGGCCGAACCCGACCGGCTCGACCTGCGCCGCGCCCGGTCCCCGCACCTCGCCTTCGGGCACGGGGTGCACCAGTGCCTGGGGCAGCAGCTCGCCCGGATCGAGATGCGCGTCGGGTTCGCCGAGCTGTTCGGGCGGCTTCCCGGGCTCCGGCTCGCGGTGCCCGCCGAGGAGGTGCCGCTGCGCAACGACATGCTGATCTTCGGCGTGCACTCGCTGCCGGTCACGTGGGCCTAGCCGTCGTCGACGACCGCCGCCGACCGCTCCCGCGCGTGGGATGATGTGCCGCGCAGACGACCAGGTGCGCGAACGCAGGGGGTGGCATGGCTCGTCCCGCGTCGCCGGATGCGGCCGGCGGTGCCGCGTCGGCGGTGGGTCGCCGGGAGCGCAAGAAGCGCGCCACCCGGGCGGCCGTGGGTGAGGCGGCGCTGCGGTTGTCCGTCCGCCACGGCGTCGAGCACGTCACCGTCGAGCAGATCGCGGCCGAGGCGGACATCGCCCCGCGGACGTTCTTCAACCACTTCTCCAGCAAGGAGGAGGCGGTGCTGGCCGCCGCGGCCGCCGGCGCCGAGGCGCTGATCGCCGAGTTCCGGGTGCGGCCGCGCACCGAATCGGTGCTGCGGGCGCTGCGCGAAGCGGTGCTCGTCGTCCTGGACCGGAACGACGCGGCCAGCCGCGACTACGTCGAGGCGCTGCGGCTGATCCGCGGCGAACCGTCGTTGCTCCCGCACCAGCTGGCCGTGATCACCGCCCAGGAGCAGGCGCTCGCCGACGCCATCGCCGACCGCATCGGGCCCGACGCCGAGCGGGACCGCCCCGCCTACCCGGCGCTGTGCGCGGCCTCGGCGTTGGCGTCGCTCCGCGTGATCCTGGACCGGTGGCTCGGCTGCGGGGGCGAACCCGGCGCCCTCGACGCGCTGCGCCCGGAGATCGACCGGGCGATCGGCGAGCTCGCCGCGGGCCTCGACCGGCCCGGCCGCTGAGCTCCGCGCGCCGGTGCTCCGGCCTCCCGCCGCCGATTAGGGGTCCTTTTGGAATGCGGCGGAGCCGCATGCGGTGGGGCCGTCAGCCGGCACCGCGGCGGGTTCTCAGCGGTCTTCTCGCGAGGACGCCCTGATGCCGTGTATTGGAATACATCAAGAAGGGCGCCCGGAGCGAGAAGACCGCTGAGGTTCCGCCACCCGCACCGCCACGCAAGCCATCCTGAAAACAGTCCTTAGAGTGCTTCCCGGCCCGCCGAACCACCAGCCAGGAGGCACCCGTGGACGCCAGTGCTTCGAGCAGCTACTTCGAGCGCATCGACGAGCACCGGTACAAGCCGACCCCGCACGCCGGTGGCGCGTGGGATCGCGCCGAGCAGCACTTCAGCCCGCTGGGCGGCTTGCTGGTCCACGCCATCGACGGCTACCGGGCCGGTCGTCCCGACGACGGCATGGTGCTCGGCCGGATCAGCTTCGACATCCTCGGGCGGCTGGCCGCCGACGAGTGCGAGATCCGGGTGGAGACCGTCCGACCCGGGCGCACGATCGAACTGGTCGAGGCCACCGCGCTCATCGCCGGGCGCCCGGTGGTGCGGGCCCGCGCCTGGCTGCTGGCGACCCTGGACACCGGGCCGGTCAGCGGCGGCGGCGCGGACCGCCTCACCCCGCCCGATACCCTCGCGCCTTGGCCGATGAGCTCGCTCTGGCCCGGCGGGTTCATCGCCTCCCTGGACGTCCGGCCGCTCGCTGAGCCGCAGCCCGGCCGCACCACCGCCTGGATCTCCACCGAGCTGGACCTGGTCGCCGGGGAGGCGGCGAGCCCGCTCGCGTCCTACCTCGCGCTCGTCGACACCGCCAACGGGATCGCCGTCCGCAGGAACCCGACCGAGTGGATGTTCCCCAACGTCGACCTGACCGTCCACTTGCACCGCCTGCCCGAGGGCCGCTGGACCGGGCTGGACACCACCGTCGTCTTCGGCCCGGCCGGCCAGGGCGTCACCAGCACCGTCCTGCACGACGTCATCGGACCGGTCGGGCACGCGCAGCAGATCCTCACCGTCCGCCCGCTGCCCGCCGCGGACTGACCGGCGGCGCGCGGAAAATCCCTTGACCTCCGCAGGCGGCGGCGGTGACAGTGCGCGGCGTGCCCCTCCGCTTCCCGCTGCGCAGCGCGCGGCTGCACGTCCGGCCCTTCCGCCCGCAGGACCTCCCCGCCATCCACGAGGTGTACGGCGACGCCGCGGTGATGCGGCACGTCGCCTGGGGCGACCCCGCGACCGAGGACGAGAGCGCGGCGATGGTGCACGAGCACATCGAGCACCAGCGGGTCCACGGCTACGCTTTCTGGGCCGTGGTCGAGAATTCGACCGGCCGCCTCATCGGTGACGCCGGGTTCGAGGCGCGCGAGGAGGGCGCCGAGTTCGGCTACACGCTGGCCCGCCACCGCTGGGGGCGGGGGCTCGCCACGGAGGTCGGGCGGCTGTGCGTCGACGCGGCGTTCCGGGAGCTGCGCCTGCCGCGGCTGACGGCGGTCGTGGACCCGGCGAACCCCGCCTCGGCCCGGGTGCTCGACAAGCTCGGGTTCCGGTTCACCGGCGCCCGTCCGGAGTACGGCCGGACGCACCACGAGTACCTGCTCACCGGTCCGGACCACCGCGCCGCGCGGAGCTGATCCGCGGCGCTTCGTCGCTGAGCACCTCGAACGCGTGGCGGCGGTGGTCGGCGAAGAGGTCCAGCGCGGTCTCGGCATCACCGGCGCGGAGCGCGGCCAGCAGGCCGCGGTGCTCGGCGGGGACGTGGGCGAGGTAGCCCTCGCTGCTGCGGTTCACGCGGGTCAGCAGGAACAGGTGCACCTGCTCGCGGATCGCCTGCCACGCCTCGGCCAGGCGCCGGTGGTGCGCCGCGGCGTAGAGCGCGTCGTGGAAGGCGATGTCGCAGGCGACCATCTCGTGCGGCGTGGCGGCCGTTTCCATCGCCCGGACGGCGTCGTCCACGGCGGCCAGGTCCGGCTCCTCGGCGCGGGCCAGGACTTCGCGCACGGCGAGTTGTTCGAGCGCGCCGCGGAGGCTGTCGAGCTCGCCGACGTCGTCCGGGGTCAGTTCGGTGACCGTGGCGCCCCGGTGCCAGGCGCTGCGCACGAGCCCTTCGCGTTCCAGTCGGACCAGCGCCTCGCGCACCGGGCCGCGGCTGACGTCCAGCGCCGCGGAGAGCTCGGTCTCCCGCAGTTGGACGCCCGGGGCGTAGGCGCCGCTGAAGATCGCGTCGCGGATGCGGTCGGCCACCTCTTCAGCGAGTCCTCGGCGGCGGGCGGGGCGGACGCGGTTTCGGTCGGTCATTGCTCCTCCTGGCGATGATGTCCTAATGTTAACATTCAGACATCGCGGAGCCCGATGAGCGGGTCCGCGGCCCACCACGGCGGAAGGTGCCCCATGACGGTCCTGGATTCCCCGATCCCGCGCTTCCACCTCGCGGTCCCGGTCGACGACCTGGCGGCGGCGCGCCACTTCTACGGCGAGGTCCTGGGGCTGGAGCAGGGACGCAGCGCATCGACCTGGGTGGACTGGAACCTCCGGGGGCACCAGTTCGTGACCCACGTGGCGCCCGAGCGCGCCCGGCGCGTCCACAACCCCGTCGACGGCCACGACGTCCCGGTGCCGCACTTCGGCCTGATCCTGACGATCCAGGAGTTCCACGAGCTCGCCGACCGGCTGCGGGCGGCGGGCACCGAGTTCGTCATCGAACCCTACGTCCGCTTCGAAGGCGAGCCCGGTGAGCAGTGGACCATGTTCCTGCTCGACCCGGCGGGCAACGCCCTGGAGTTCAAGGCCTTCGCCGACGACGACCAGGTCTTCGCGCGCTGACCGCGTTCGCGTCGCCGGGGCCCGCCGGTCGGCGGGCGGCGGGGGGCTGAGCCGACGACGGGAGGCGGCTCAGCTCCCCGCGGCGGCCGGGGATGTGCTCCGACCGGCGCACGCCCCGTCCGGGATTCGGCCGCTCGCCGACGATGTGACTTGACCCACGGCGGCATCGCGCCGTAGCGTCCGGTCGCACCGCGATGTTAGCGCTCACATCCACGACGACGCGGCCACCGCGGAAGTGGTCGCCCGTGCGGCGCCGGCCCCAGCGCCGCGCCGGAAACCCGATCCCGTTCGCCCGCCCACGAAGCGACCCGCCCGCCGAGAACCCGCGCCGCGTCCTCGCAGCGGTGCCGGACCACCTGCGCGCCCCCCGGGAACGAACCGGAACGGGACGCGGAGCCAGGTTCGACCGAGGAGACGACGATGCCTCTTCCTCCCGACCCCGCCGCCATCGCACCGCTGCCCCGCCGCCGGTTCCTGCGCCTCGCGGGCGGTCTCGCCGCCGCCTCGACGACCGGACTGGCCGCCTGCGGCACCGCCGATCCCGGGTCGAGCCTGCGCTACTGGAACCTGTTCAGCGGGGGCGACGGCGAGACGATGGCGCGGATGCTGGCCGGGTACCGCGCCCGCAACCCGCACGTCGACCTGGACGAAGTGACCCTGGAATGGGGCGATCGGTACTACACCAAGCTGGCGATGGCGGGCGCGGCGCAGCGCGCACCGGACGTGGCGATCCTGCACCTCGGGCGGTTGCCCGCCTTCGCGCCGGGTGGGCTGCTCGACCCGCTGCGCCCGGACCTGCTGGCCCGCGCGGGCATCGGCGGCGCGGACTTCCCCGCCGGCCTGTGGCGGCGTTCCCACCACGACGGTCGGCTGTTCGCGGTCCCGCTGGACACCCACCCCTTCGTCCAGTACTACAACGTCGAGGTGTGCCGCGAAGCCGGACTGCTCGACGACCGGGACCGGCTGCCGCCCCTCGACGGCCCCGAGGCGGTGCGCACCGCGCTGCGCGCGGCCCGGCGGGTCACCGGCACCCCCGGCCTGCTGGTGGAGACCGCCGGGGAAGGGGTCACGCCGTGGCGGCTGTTCTGGTCGCTGTACCGGCAGGCCGGAGGTGACCTGCTCACCCCGGACGGCACCCGTTCGGCCCTCGACGACGCCGCGCTGACCGGAGTGCTGGGATTCCTGCAATCGCTCAGCGACGAGGGCCTGGCCTCGACCGGGCTGAGCGCCGACGGTGCGATCGCGCTGTTCAGCAGCGGCCGGGCCGGGTTCTTCTGGCACGGGGAGTGGGAAGTGCAGACCTTCCTGAACTCCGGCCTGCCGTTCAGCATGACCCGGTTCCCCGGCGTGTTCGGACCGCCGCTGGCCGAGGCCGATTCGCACGCCTTCGTGCTGCCCCGGCGACCCGACCGCAGCGCCGAGGAGCACCTGCTGGCCTACGAGTTCATCGCCGCCCTGCTCGCGCGCAGCGCCACGTGGGCGGAGGGCGGCCACATCCCGGCCTACCTCCCGGTGGCGCGGAGTCCGGAATACACGCGGATGCGCCCGCAGTCGCTGTACCGCTCGGTGATCGACGACGTGCAGCTCGATCCGGAGGTGTGGTTCGCCGGATCCGGTTCGCGGTTGTGGTCGGAGATGACCGCGATCCTCGGTCCGGTGATGGACGGGCGCACCTCGGTGCCGCGCGGGGTGGCCCGGATCCACCAGCTCGTCCAGGACCTGCTCGACACCCCCAACCCGGTCTCGTGAGCACGCCACCACGGAGGTCCGCGCCATGTCCTCGTCCACCGCGGCACCCCGCCGCTCGCGCGACGCCACCGCAACCGGGCTCGCGTTCGTGGCCCCCTTCCTGCTGGTCTACGCGCTGTTCCTGGTGGTCCCGCTGGGAATGGGCCTGATCAACGGGTTCACCGACGCCAGCCTGGTCGGCGGGGACCGCGAGTTCGTCGGCGCGGCCAACTTCGCCGAGGCGCTCACCGACCCCGCCCTGTGGCGCTCGCTGGGCGTCACGGTGGTGTTCACGCTGGCCAGCACGCCGCCGCTGATCGCGGTCGGGCTGCTGATGGCCCTGCTGACCCACCACCTGGCCCCGGCGCGCTGGCTGTGGCGGCTGGTCTTCTTCGCGCCCTACGTGCTGCCGTCCTCGGCGATCGCGCTGATCTTCGTGTGGATCTACCAGCCCGGGTTCGGGCTCGCCGATGCGCTGCTGGGGATGGTGGGAGCCGAGCCGGTGGGCTGGTTGTCGCGGCCGGTCGCGGCGATGCTGGGCGTGGTGCTGGCGACCGTCTGGTGGACGGCCGGTTTCAACTTCCTGCTCTACCTCGCCGCGCTGCAAGCCATCCCCGGCGACCTCTACGAGGCCTCCTCGCTGGACGGCGCGAGCCGGGTGCAGCAGTTCTTCGGCATCACCCTGCCCATGCTGCGGCCCACCACCGGGCTGATCGCGGTGCTGCAGCTGCTGGCCTCGCTGAAGGTGTTCGACCAGTTCTACCTCATCACCGGCGGCGGACCGCAGCACTCGACCCGGCCGATCCTGCAGTACGTCTACGAGCACGGCTTCACCAACTACCGGATTGGCTACGCCTCGGCGGTGTCCTACGTGTTCTTCGCGCTGGTGCTGCTGCTGACCGCCGCGCACCTCAGCATCCGACGACGTCGAGAGGGGCGCCTCGGCCATGCCTGAACGTCCGTTGACCCGTTCCCGGGCGCGCGCCGGCAACGCGGTGCTGCTCCTGATCGCTCTCGCGCTGGCGGTGGTGTGGGCCTTGCCGCTGGTGTGGGCCGTGCTGACCTCGTTGAAGCCGGAGAGCGAGACCACCGAGATCCCGCTGCGCTGGCTGCCGCGCGAGGTCACCGCGGAGGCCTACCGCAGCGTGCTGGCCACCGAGGAGATCTGGTACTGGCTGGCCAACAGCGTGTTCACCGCGAGCGCGGTCACCGCGCTGGTGCTGCTGCTGTCGAGCACCGCGGCCTACGGCTTCTCGCGCACCCGGTTCCGCGGGCGCGGCGCGCTGTTCGCGCTCGTCCTCGCGGGCGTGCTGGTGCCCACCGAGATCCTCATCGTGCCGCTGTTCCAGGAGATGGTGTTCTTCGGCTTGGTGGACACGCCCTGGGGCGTCATCCTCCCGCAGGCCGTCCTGCCCGCGATGGTCTACATCCTCAAGGTCTTCTTCGACGGGGTGCCCCGGGAACTGGAGGAAGCCGCCCTGATGGACGGTGCGGGCCGGTGGCGGGTCTTCTGGCGGATCGTGCTGCCGCTGTCGCGCCCGGTCCTGGCCGCGGTCGGCATCTTCACCTTCATCACGACGTGGAACAACTTCCTCTGGCCGTTCATCGTCACCGCCAGCCCCGAGTCGATGACGTTGCCGGTCGGGCTGGCCACCGTCCAGGGCAGCTACGGCGTGCGCTACGCCGAGATCATGGCCACCGTGGTCCTCGCCGCGCTGCCGCTGCTGATCGTCTTCGTCCTGTTCCAACGGCACATCGTCCGCGGCATCGCCCACACCGGGCTGGGCGGCCGCTGAGCGGCGCCGCGGATCCCGGCACCACGAGAGCAGCAGGAGGGGAACGCATGACCAGCTCCAGCGACGCCGAACGGGCGGGGGCCGCCCTGACGATCGACCCGGACTTCGCGGTGGGAGAACCGAATCCGCGGTTGTTCGGCTCGTTCGTCGAACACCTCGGCCGGTGCGTCCACACCGGACTCCACGAGCCGGATCACCCCGCGGCGCGCCCGGACGGGCTGCGGCAGGACGTGCTCGACCTGGTGCGCGAGCTCGGCGTGACCCTGGTCCGCTACCCGGGCGGCAACTTCGTCTCCGGCTACCGCTGGGAGGACGGCGTGGGGCCCGTCGGGGACCGCCCGCGGCGGCTGGACCCGGCGTGGCGGTCGGTCGAGACCAACGAGTTCGGGCTCAACGAGTTCATGCGGTTCACCGAAGCGGCCGGGGTGGAACCGATGATGGCGCTGAACCTCGGCACCCGCGGTCCGCAGGAGGCCCGCGAGCTCCTGGAGTACTGCAACCACCCCGGCGGCACCGCCTGGTCGGACCTGCGGCGCGCGCACGGGGTGCCGGACCCGCACGGGATCCGGTTGTGGTGCCTGGGAAACGAGATGGACGGGCCGTGGCAGATGGGCCACAAGACCGCCGAGGAGTACGGTCGCGTCGCCGCCGAGACGGCCCGCCTCATGCGCATGACCGACCCGGACCTCACCTTGGTGGCCTGCGGCAGCTCGAACTCGTCCATGCCGACGTTCGGCTCCTGGGAGGCCACCGTGCTGGAGCACGCCTACGAGCACGTGGACCACATCTCCTGCCACGCCTACTACGAGGAGTCCGACGGCGACGTGGACAGCTTCCTCGCCTCGGCGCAGGACATGGAGCACTTCATCCGGTCCGTCGTCGCCACCTGCGACCACGTCCGCGCCGTGCGGCGCAGCCCCAAGGAGCTGGAGCTGTCCTTCGACGAGTGGAACGTGTGGTACCGCCGCCTCCGCGACCCCGAGACCGAACCCCGGTGGGAGGTCGCCCCCCGGCTGCTCGAGGACCACTACACGGTCACCGACGCCGTCGTGGTGGGCAGCCTGCTCGTCACGCTGCTGCGGCACTGCGACCGGGTGACGGTGGCGTGCCTGGCCCAGCTCGTCAACGCGATCGCCCCGATCCGGACCGAACCGGGCGGTCCCGCCTGGCGGCAGACCACCTTCCACCCGTTCGCGGACGCGGCGCGCTGGGGCCGCGGTCGGGTGCTGCGCGTCGAACCCCGCTCCGACCGGCACGCGACGGCGCAGCACGGCGAGGTGGACCTGCTGCACTGCACCGCCGTCCAGCAGGAGGACGACGCGGTGGTGCTGCTGGCCGTCAACCGGGCCACCGACCGGCCGCTGGACCTGGTCGCCGACGTGCGCGCGCTGGGCGAGGTCCGGGCCGTGGAGCACCGCGCGCTGGCCGACGCCGACCGCCACGCCCGCAACAGCGCGCTGCACCCGGACCGGGTGAGCCCGCGAGCGGTCCCCGGGGCGGTGGTGCGGGACGGTGCGCTGACCGCGCAGCTCCCGCCGCTGTCCTGGAACGTGCTGCGCCTGCAACCGGTGCGCTGAGCACCGGCCCGGGAGCCGATCCGGGTGGCGCGGGGGAGGAACGGCTCCCCGCGCCACCCGGGTCACCGGTCCAGCTCGATCCGGTCGGCGCCGTCGCTGCACGAGGTTCCTCATAGAAGAACGGACTGTTCCGCAGGGCGCAACTGCCGCACGATGGCACGTACCCCCCGGTACGTCCGCGGCGGGGTCGCGCCGCCCCTGCGCTTCCCCCGGGCGCCGCCGGGGCAGTTCGACGCCCAGAGGAGCTAGACCAGTGCAGTTCTACCTCGACGGTTACCAGCCCGGCGACCCGTTCGTCGCGGAACCCCACCCGTCCCTGGCCGAGCGTCCCAGCGGCCTGCCGGAGACCGCGGATGTCCTGATCATCGGCTGCGGTCCGGCCGGGCTGCTGCTGGCGGCCCAGCTCGCCGAGTTCCCCGAGATCCACACCGTGATCGTCGACCGCCGGGACGGACCGCTCGAGGTCGGCCAGGCCGACGGCGTCGCGTGCCGCACGGTGGAGATGTTCGAGGCGTTCGGCCTGGCCGACCAGCTCGTCCACGAGGGGTACCAGGTCAACGAGGTGACCTTCTGGCGCCCGGACCCCGAGGACCGCTCCTCGATCGTCCGCACCGGGCGCATCAACGACGTCGAGGACGACCTCTCCGAGATGCCGCACATGATCGTCAACCAGGCGCGGATGCTGGCCTACCTGCGCGACCACATGCGCCGTTCGGCCACCCGCGCCGAACCGTTCTACGGCCTGCACGCCACCGAGGTCCGGGTCGACCCCGACACCACCGCCGAGCACCCGGTCGAGGTCACGCTGCAGCACGTGGCGGACTTCGAGCCGACCGGCGAGGTCTCGACCCTGCGCGCCCGGTACGTCGTCGGCTGCGACGGCTCGCGCAGCGCCACCCGCGAGTCCATCGGACGCCGCCTCGAGGGCGACACCACCAACCAGTCGTGGGGCGTGCTGGACGTCCTCGCCACCACCGACTTCCCCGACATCCGGCTGAAGTCCGCCATCACCTCCGAGCAGGGCAGCGTCCTGATCATCCCGCGCGAAGGCGGGTACCTGGTCCGGCTCTACATCGAGCTCGACAACGACCGCGACGCCGAGATGCTGCGCGACCGCAGCGCGACCCCGGACGAGCTCGCCGCGGTCGCCAACCGGATCCTGCACCCCTACAGCATCGACGTGCGGCACGTCGGTTGGTGGGCCGTCTACGAGGTCGGCCAGCGCCTGTGCGCGCGCTTCGACGACGTCCCCGACGACGAGGACGGCACCCGCCTGCCCCGGGTCTTCATCGCCGGCGACGCCTGCCACACGCACAGCGCGAAGGCCGGGCAGGGCATGAACGTCTCGATGGCCGACGCCTGGAACCTCGGGTGGAAGATCGCAACGGTGCTCCGCGGCACCTCGCGGCCCGAGGTGCTGCGCACCTATTCCGAGGAGCGCCAGGAGGTCGCCCGCGAACTCATCGACTTCGACCGGGAGTTCGCCGCCCTGTTCAGCGAGCGGCCGGACGGCGACGAGGCGGACGACCCGACGCGGTTCCAGCGCTACTTCCGCGAGCAGGGCCGGTTCACCGCCGGGGTCGCGAACCGCTATCGGCCCTCCCTCCTCACCGCGGCGCCGACCCACCAGCACCTGGCGGAGGGCTTCCAGATCGGGATGCGGTTCCACTCCGCGCCGGTCATCCGGATGGCCGACGCCAAGCCGGTGCACCTCGGTCACGCGCACCGGGCCGACGGCGCCTGGCGCCTCCACGCGTTCGCCGACCGGGCCCACCCGGGTGCCCCCGGTTCCCGGCTGCGTGCGCTCGCCGATTTCCTGGCCTCGGCGGACTCGCCGATAGCCCGGTTCACCCCGCCGGGCGCCGACCCCGACTCGGTGATCGACTTCCGCGCCGTGCTCCAGCAGGGGCACCGCGACGTCACGGTCGAGGACCTCCCGCCGGCCCTGCTGCCGCGCAAGGGGCGGTTCGGGCTCGTCGACTACGAGAAGGTCTGCTGCCCGGAGCCGGCCCGCGACGTCTTCGAGCTGCGCGGGGTCGACCGGGACGCCGGAGCCCTGGTGGTCGTCCGGCCGGACCAGCACGTCGCGCACGTCCTGCCCCTCGACGCCCGCGACGAGCTCGTCGACTTCCTCCGCGGGGCGCTGGTCGAGGTCGGGACGCCCACCGGCCGCCGGCCCGGCGCTGCGGCCAGCCTCTGATCCGGGCCGGCTCCGGTCGACGTCCGATTCCCCGCCGTCGTCCAGCGGTATCCTCACCGGCCGTGCCGTGCGGCGGACCGCAGCCAGGTTCCGCGACCGTCGCGGCGGGGCGGGAGAATCGTGGCATGACCCGACTCCGGCACTGGCCGTCCTTCCCCGCGCAGCTCCCCCGTTCGACCCGGGTGCGGTGCCGTCCGCGCCGCACGTGCTGTTCCGCGCGTGGCTGGAAGAGGCGGGGGAGCAGGTGCTCGCCCCGCACGCGGTCACGTTGTCCACGGTGGACGCGGAGGGCGCGCCTGATGCCCGCGTGGTGATACTGAAGGAGGTCGACGAGTCCGGTTTCTTCGTCGCCAGCAGCGCGCGGAGCCCGAAGGGGCGGCAGCTGGCGGTGAACCCCCGCGCGGCGTTGACCTTCTTCTGGCCGGCCCTGGGCCGTCAGGTCCGGGTGCGGGGATCGGTCAGCGCGTGCGGTGCGGAGACCTCGGCGGCGGACTTCCGCGACCGTCCGCCCGCCTCCCGCGCCGAGGTGCTGATCGGACGGCAATCCGAGGTGCTCACCGATCCCGGCGAGCTGGTCCGCGCGGCCGAGGACGCCGACCGGCAGGTGCAGCAGGACCCCGACCTGGTGCCGGACTCCTGGACCCGCTACGTCGTCGAACCCGGCACCGTGGAGTTCTGGCAGGCCGACCACGACCGGCGGCACGTCCGGCTGCGCTACCGCCGTGCCGGAGCCGGCTGGACGACCGAACGGCTGTGGCCGTAGACCGCGTCGAGGTGCTCGTCCGCCGCACCGGCGGGGCGGGGGATCAGGCGCTCAGCATTCGACGATGTTGAGCGCCAGTCCGCCGCGAGCGGTCTCCTTGTACTTGTCCTTCATGTCCGCCCCGGTCTCGCGCATCGTCTTGATCGCCTTGTCGAGCGAGACGAGGTGCTGCCCGTCGCCGCGCACGGCCATCCGCGCGGCGGTGATCGCCTTGACCGACGCCACGGCGTTGCGCTCGATGCAGGGGATCTGCACCAGCCCGCCGACGGGGTCGCAGGTCAGGCCGAGGTTGTGCTCGATGCCGATCTCCGCGGCGTTCTCCACCTGCTCCGGGCTGCCGCCGAGGATCTCGGCGAGCCCCGCCGCCGCCATCGCGCACGCCGAGCCCACCTCGCCCTGGCAGCCGACCTCCGCTCCGGAGATCGAGGCGTTCTCCTTGAACAGCACGCCGATCGCGGCTGCGGTGAGCAGGAAGCGCACGGCCGCGTCGTCGGAGAACGACGGCAGGAACTTCCGGCAGTAGTGCAGCACGGCCGGGACGATCCCCGCTGCGCCGTTGGTCGGTGCGGTCACGACCCGGCCGCCCGCGGCGTTCTCCTCGTTGACCGCGAGCGCGTAGAGGGTGACCCACTCCATCGCGCGCAGGGCGTCGCCGTCGTCGGCGGCCGACTCCAGGTGCGCGCGCAGCTGCCCGGCCCGCCGCCGCACCCGCAGACCGCCGGGCAGGACGCCGTCGGTGCGGGTGCCGCGCTCGACGCACTCCTGCATCACCGACCAGATGTGCAGCAGCCCGGACCGGGTCTGCTCCTCGGTGCGCCAGGAGAGCTCGTTGGCCAGCATGACGTCGCTGATCCGCAGGCCGGATTCGCGGGTGCGGCCGAGCAGTTCGTCCCCGGTGCGGAACGGGTGGCGCACGGCGGACTCGTCCTCGACGAGCACGCGCCGCCCGGTCTCGTCCTCGTCCAGGACGAAGCCACCGCCGACCGAGTAGTACTCGCGGCGATCGAGCCGGTGCCCGATGCCGTCCAGGGCTTCGAAGACCAGGCCGTTGCTGTGGAAGTCGAGGCGCTTCCCGCGGTGCAGCACGATGTCCTCGTCGGCGGAGAAGGCGATCCCGCGTTCGTCCCCGAGCACGAGGCGGCCCTCGTCGTGCACCGCCCGCACCCGGGGTCGTGCGGCCACCGGGTCCACGAGGTGCGGCTGCTGCCCGGACAGGCCGAGGATGACCGCCGCGACGCTGCCGTGGCCGTGCCCGGTCGCGCCGAGCGAGCCGAACAGCTCGCAGCGCACCCGCTCGGTGCGGGGCAGGAGCCCGGTGTCGCGCAGCCGTGCCACGAAGAGGTGGGCGGCCCGCATCGGGCCGACCGTGTGCGAGCTGGAGGGCCCGATACCCACGGTGAACAGGTCGAACGCGGAGAGGGTCATGGAGGCTCCAAACCGGCTGCGAGGGAGTCGACCTGAATGCGCGACTAATATATCAAAAGGTGATCTGCTGCGGGTTGGCCGGGGTCCGGCGGGGCGGGGGCTTAGGATTGACGGCGTGACCGCTACCTCGCAGGAGTCCGAACGCGCGCCCCTCTCGCTGGCCGACCGCGCGTACTCCGCGATCCAGGAGCTGCTGATCATGCTGGACATCCCGCCGATGGCGCCGATCGACGACGGCGCGCTGAGCAGCACGCTCGGCATCGGCCGGACTCCCGTCCGGGAAGCGCTCAAGCGGCTGGAGGTGGACCGCTTGGTCGTCTCCTACCCGCGTCGGGGCACCTTCGCGACCGCGGTCGACATCACCGATCTGGCCTACATCTCGGAGATCCGGGTGCAGCTGGAGCCGCTCGCCGCCCGCCGTGCGGCGCGGATGGCGAGCCGCGAGATGAGTGCCGAACTGGTCGAGCTCGCGGATCGGATCGAGGCCATCGACGTGCGGACCATCGAACGCGGCCAGCTCATGCGGTGGGACCTGCGCGTCCACCGGATGATCTACCAGGCCGCCGGGAACCCGCACCTGCAGGACACCCTGGTCCGCTACCACAACCTCGCCACCCGCATCCACTGCCTGTTCGTCGACCGGATGTCCCATTTGGACCGGCACATCAGCGAGCACGTCGATCTGCTCCGGGGTGTCGCCGCGGGAGAGGTCGACGAGGTCGGCGAACTGGCCCACGAGCACGTCATCGGCTTCGAGAAGGCCATCCGCGCGCTCACCTGACCCCGGCGACCTCGCCGCGTCCGGTCCGCACCGCGCTAAACGCGCGCCGACATCTCCGAGGGCTCGACCGGCCCGAGCGCGCTGCTCCGCGGACCTCGCGCGACGCGACGGTCGCCGACCTCCGCGGAGCACATCAAGCGCTGCACCACGATCGGCACCGCCCACGACCAGGGCAAGACCTCGGGCCCCCGTCGACGGGAGGCATCGCCGAACTGCTGGGCGAGGACCTCGGGCAGCACCTCCCGTCCGCCCTACCGCCCCGTGGCCGTCGCCGCGCTCGCCGGGCGGGACCGCGGTGAGCTCTACGACCCGGTCCGGGTCACGGCCGGCACGTCGAGCGGGGAAGATCGCCGATCCACGGCGGATGATCGGGGAGAGCACTCCCTCCCACTCCCAACGTATAGCTCACCCGGGGGCTTGCGGCAAGGCCCGGGTGCTACCGCAGAATCGCCGGAACCGATCCGGGAGCCGCGGGAACGGAAGTGCGCGTGGTGCTCCCGGCCGGTCGGCACGTGCGCTGACGGACGCGCCGGTTCTCCGGGGCCTCGGGAGCGGGTGTCGGCCGCGCTCCCGGACCCGCCACCTGTTCAGCCACTGCGAGGGAATGTGTCGACTCACGATGAGGACGAGCTGCGGTCGGAGCGGGACTACGTCGCCGGTCTCTACGCGCGGCTCGACGCCGAGCGCGCGCGGGTGCAGCGCGAGCGCACCGCGGCGTTGCGGGGCCACGGCGGGACGGCCGTGGAGCGGGACGTCGAGGTTCGGGCGCTGGCCCGGGAAGCCGAGCGGCTGGACGCGGCGGACAACGGGCTGTGCTTCGGCAGGCTGGACACCGCCTCCGGCGACCGGGCCTACATCGGCCGGATCGGCCTGTTCGACGAGGACGACGAGTACGAACCGGTGCTGCTCGACTGGCGGGCACCGGCGTCGCGGCCGTTCTACACCGCCACCGGCGCGAATCCGGAGAACGTGCGCCGACGCCGCCAGTTCCACACCCGCGGGCGCCGCGTGCACGACTTCACCGACGAGGTCTTCGGCCGCCTCGGGGGTGACGAGCGCGGTGACGCGGCGCTGCTCGCGGCGGTCGACGCGCCGCGCGGTGCGGGGATGCGCGACATCGTGGCGACGATCCAGGCGGAGCAGGACGCGATCATCCGGCTCGACCACCCGGGCGTGGTGGTGATCGAAGGCGGCCCCGGCACGGGCAAGACCGTGGTGGCGCTGCACCGGGTCGCGTACCTGCTCTACACCCAGCGGGAGCGGATGGAACGCCACGGCGTGCTCGTGGTGGGGCCCAATCCGGCGTTCCTGGACCACATCGGCCGGGTGCTGCCGTCGCTGGGCGAGTCCGAAGTGGTGTTCCGCACCACCGGCGATCTCGTCCCGGGCCTGCGCGTCACCGCGGAGGACTCCCCGGCTGCCGCGCGGCTCAAGGGTTCGCTGCGGATCCTCGACGTGCTCGCGGCGGCGATCGCCGACCGGCAGCGGCTGCCGGAGCACCCGCAGCCGATCGAGCTGCGCGACGTCGTGGTGCGCATCGACGCCGAGACCGCGGAGTGGGCCCGGGACGAGGCGCGCGCGAGCGGTCTGCCGCACAACGAGGCCCGCGCCGTGTTCACCGAGATCGTCACCTACGTGCTCACCGAACGGGCGATCGCCCGGATCGGCCGGGGCTGGCTGACCCGGGACGACCGCGAGGCCTGGGAGCAGCTCCGCGCGGACCTGCTCGTGGAGCTCGCCGAGCACGACGCGTTCACCGCCGCGCTCGACCGGCTCTGGCCGGTCCTGACGCCGGAGGCGCTGCTGGCGGGGTTGTACGAGTCCCCCGAGCGGCTGCGCGCGGCGGGCACCGGCGAGGTGCTGCTGCGCGCCGACGGCGCCGCCTGGACGGTCTCGGACGTGCCGCTGCTCGACGAGCTGGTCGACCTGCTGGGCCGTGCCGAGCCCGCCGACCGGACCGCCGAACGCGAGCGCGCGGCCGAGGCCGGGTACGCCGCGGGCGTGCTGGAGATCCTCAACGTGGAGCGCCACGACCTGATGGACGACGAGGACCACCTGCTCGCCCAGGACCTGCTCCACGCCGAGGACCTGGCCGAGCGCTTCGTCGAGCGCGACACCCGCGACCTCGCCGACCGCGCCGCCGCGGACCGGGACTGGACCTACCGGCACGTCGTGGTCGACGAGGCCCAAGAACTGTCCGAAATGGATTGGCGGGTGCTGATGCGGCGCTGCCCGAGCCGGTCCTTCACGGTGGTCGGCGATCTGGCGCAGCGCCGGTCGGCGGCCGGGGCGACCGCCTGGGGAGCGATGCTGGACCGGTACGTCCCCGGCCGCTGGGCCTACCGGTCGCTGTCGGTGAACTACCGCACGCCCGCGGAGATCATGGCCGTCGCCGCGGCATTGCTCGCCGAGTTCGCGCCCGGCGTCCGGCCACCGGAGTCGGTCCGCGCGTGCGGGGTCGAGCCCTGGTCCCGGCACGTCACCGAGGACGCGCTCCCCACCGCCGTCGAGGAGTTCGTGCGGGACGAGGCCGGGCGCGACGGAACGAGCGTCGTGATCGGTCCACCGGACGTGCCCGGCGCGGTCCCCGCCTCGAGGACGAAGGGCCTGGAGTTCGACGCGGTCCTGGTCGTGGATCCGGGGCGGATCCTCGCCGACGGCCCGAGCGGCGCGGCCGAGCTCTACGTGGCCCTCACCCGCGCCACCCAGCGCCTCGGCGTCGTGCACCGCGACCCGCTGCCGCCGGTCCTGCGCGGGCTCGCCACCGGCGCCCGGCCCGGGTAGCGATGGCCCGGATACCCGGGGTGGGGCGGCGCGAAACCGGGTACCGGGACGCGTCTGCGGGCGCCGGGGGTGACGGTGGTAACACTGCCGCCCCCGGGTTGCCGATGGTCCGGAGATTCATCCACACTCGATCGTGAGGGGAGTACTTCCTCGGGCCGGCCCCGGTCAGTACGGGCACGCACAGGTGCCCCCGGGTGGCCACCCCGCGCGGGTGAAGGAGACCTCGGCCGATATGAGGTTCGAGGAGACGCCTGTGTCCGATTCCGCGATGGTTCTCGCCGCCCCGGAGCAGTCGATCGGTTCGCCCTGGCTGTGGGGGATCAGCATCGCCGTGCTGCTGGCGCTGCTGGTCACGGACTTCCTGGTGACCCGCAAGCCCCACGAGGTCTCGATCCGCGAGGCCGTGGGCTGGTCGGTGTTCTACCTGGCCCTGCCGTTCGTCTTCGCCCTGGGTCTGTGGGCGTTCTACGGCGGTGGTCAAGCGCTGGAGTTCACCACCGGGTTCGTGGTCGAGAAGTCGTTGTCCGTGGACAACTTGTTCGTGTTCATGCTCATCCTGTCCGGCTTCGCCGTGCCGTTCGCGTTGCAGCAGCGCGTTCTGCTGTACGGCATCGTCGGAGCCCTGGTGCTGCGCGGTGTTTTCATCGCCGCGGGTGCGGCTCTGCTGCAAGCCGGCACGTGGGCCTTCCTGGTGTTCGGCCTGATCCTGTTCATCACGGCAGCCAAGATCATGCACGAGGCGGTCCGCGGGTCCGCGTTCGACAAGGACGTCTCGGAGATGCGGTCGGTGCGGTTCCTGCGCCGGCTGATGCCGGTCACCGAGGACTACCGCGGTACCCAGATGACGGTGCGCGAGGGCGGGCGACGTGCCCTGACCCCGCTGGCCGTGGTGGTCGTGGCGATCTTCGCCACCGACGTGGTCTTCGCCGTGGATTCGGTGCCCGCCATCTACGGGATCACCGAGGACCCGTACCTGGTGTTCGCCACCAACGCCTTCGCCCTGCTGGGGCTGCGGGCGCTGTACTTCGTGCTGCACCAGGCGCTGTCCAAGTTGGTCCACCTCAACCACGGGCTCGCGCTGATCCTCGCCTTCATCGGCGTGAAGCTGGTGCTGCACTGGGCCCACGGGGTCTGGCCCGCCGTGCCGCAGGTCCCCACGCTGCTGTCCTTGGCGGTCATCGTGGTGATCCTGACGACCGTCACGCTGACCAGCCTCCACGCCCGCCGCAGCGCGAAGGAACCCGCCACCTCCGGGAGGTGAACCATGCTCACCGACGTGCTCGTCGATGTAGGCACGATCGCGCTGGTCGTGGCCGCGCTGATCATCACCTGCGCTGCCCTGTCGGACGCACGCCCACCCCACGGGCGCCAGCACTAGCCGGCGGGACGGCCGGGCCCGGGGACGCTCGTTTCGGGCGCCCCCGGGCCTCTGTCGGCGTGACGCAGCGCACAGTGCGGTGCGCGCCCGGGGTTCCGGCGGGTTGTCCGCCGCTCGTCGTGCGGTAGCCTACCGGGCAGTATCGTGATCATGGCTTTCGTGAAGGGCGCGCGCATGCACACCCCGGAATCACCGAGTTCGGGCCGCTTCGACACGTGGAGCGCCGCGGTGGACCCGACGGTGGCCAGCGTCGCCCGGATCTACGACTACGCGATCGGCGGCAAGGACAACTTCAAGGTCGACCGGGACGTCGCCCACGCGCTCGTCGCCGAGGTGCCGGAGGCGTTGCTGTTCGCCCGGGAGAACCGCTCGTTCCTCCGCAGGGCGGTGCGCTTCCTGGCCGCCGAGTGCGGGATCCGGCAGTTCATCGACCACGGCAGCGGCCTGCCCACGGCGGACAACGTGCACCAGATCGCCCAGCGCTCCGAGCCGGACTCCCGCGTCGTCTACATCGACAACGACCCGGTCGTGCTCGCCTACGGGCGGGTGCTGCTCGCCGAGGATGGCAACACCGCGGTGCTGCACGCCGACATGGGCGCGACGGAGTCGATCCTCGCCGAGGAGCGGACGCGGCAGCTCATCGACTTCACCGAACCGGTCGCGGCGCTGTACGTGTCGGTCCTGCACTGCATCCCGGACGACGCCGATCCCGGTGCGGTGGTGGCCCGGATGCTCGACGCCGTGCCCTCCGGCAGCTACCTGGTGCTGTCCCACATCGTCAGCGACGACGAGCAGGCCGCCGCGCACTTCACCGAGTTCATGACCAGCAGCACGACCTGGGGCCGGGTGCGCAGCCCGGAGGAGGTCGCCGGGTTCTTCACCGGCCTGGAACTCGTGGAACCGGGGCTGGTCGACGTCGTGAACTGGCGTCCCGACCCCGAGGACCCGGTGTGGTCGGTGACCGACTCGCCCTTCGGCGAGTTCCCGCCCGACCCCGCGGGGCCCAAGAAGCTCTGGGAGCTGGGCGGCATCGCCCGCAAGCCCTGAGCGGACGGTTGCGGGGCAGGCCCGGAGGTGGGCCCGCCCCTTCCGATCAGCGGATGTCCGACGGTCCCCAGTAGGCCCACATGCGGGTGATCCGGTGCGCGTCGTTGATCTCGAAGACGTCCACCGAGTTGACGCTGCTGGTCGTGCCGTCGATCGTCGCGCTCACCACGATCGGCAGCGCGACGAAGGTGCCCTCGTGGCTGCCCCGGGGCTCACCGGGCTCCACGCGCGACCGGTAGTTGTCGACGATGTTGCGGTAGTAGTCGCGCAGCGCCGCGTGACCGGCGACCGGGCCGGTGCCGACCGGGTCCTCGATCACCGCGTCCGGTTCGAAGAGCTCCAGGATGGCCTCGACATCTCCCGCGGTGACCCGTTCGCAATAGGCGACGGCGACTTCCTTGCGTTCCTGCTCGGTGGGCATGGCGCCAGTGTGTCGGATCCGGACCGCGGCAAGATCGCCGGGTGCAGGGGTGGTCAGTCGTGGTCCGGGGCCTGGGTGAGGTGGTGCTCGGCGGCGTCGACGGCTTCGGTGAGCAGTCGGCGGACGTGGCCGCCGCGGGTGCTGTAGAGGGCCCGGCGGCCGTCGCGGCGGGTGGTCACCAGTCCGCTGAGCCGGAGCTCGGCCAGGTGCGAACAGCAGCCGTTCCAGGCCCAGGCAGACCGGGACCGTCCGGTGCTGGCCGCCGGGGCGCTGGCCGGCTACGGCCTCGGATCGGCGCTGATCGTGGTGACCGCGCCCCGGGTGCTGCGCCGCGTGCCCGAACGCCCGCTCATGCTCGGAGGCGGCGCGCTCAGCGCACCGCTACCGGCTCGACGCCGAGCTGGACCCGGCCTGGCCACGCTGACGGCCCGGCGTCCGCTGTGGACCCACGCGGCCCGCCGGGAGCGTCTTGACGGGGAGATTTGTGCCGTCGCGGATTTCCTCCTACGCTCATACCCTACGGGGGTACCGTACAAGGAAGGGAGTTCCATGGGTGAGAGCACCTACATCGTGAAGGGCATGACGTGCTCCGGGTGCATGAACAAGGTGACCGGTGCGGTCACCGGCGTCGCCGGGGTCACCGAGGTCGATGTGGACATCAGTGACGGTCGGCTCACGGTGGTCGGCGACTCCTCGGTCGATCCGGAGGCGATCCGCCGCGCGGTCGGCGAAGCCGGCTACGAGCTGGCGAGCTGACGGGGGACTGGGCGAGTGCCGAGCCAAGACCCGTCCCCGGACGAGCCGCTGGTGGTGATCAAGGCAGTGGACAACGGGCCGTACCAGGTGAAAGGACCGGTCCGGCTGGTCGACCACGAGAACAACGCGTACGACCTCGGTCCCGGCCGGACCCGCCTGCTGTGCCGATGCGGGTTGTCCGCGAACAAGCCGCTCTGCGATGGGTCCCACGCGCGGGGAGGTTTCGCCGCGGCGGAACGGGCCGACGGCGCCGGGGCGGACTGATCGGGCGGGTCGGTGGTGGTGCGCGGATCGCGCCCACCACCGGCCCGTCACCGCCGCGCCGTCCGGTGGCAGTGCGGCAATGCCGAGGCCACGAGCCGGAGGACCAGTTCGCCGGTTCCGCCCTTCCGCCGGACCTCCGCGCTGATGGCGGGGACGAGCCGGTGGCAGCACACGTGCACCGCGGCGGTCCATCCGGCGAGCGCGGCTCTCCCGCCGTGCGCCTGTTGCAGGTGCAGCACCCGTCGCATCGGAATCCCTCCCGGCTGCCGAACGTCCGTACGTTACCCCCGTAGGGTACAAGGGTCCGTTGCGGCTCGTCGATGCGCGGGCCGGATGGCCGAGCCGCCGCGTGGCGGCTCGGCCGGGCCGGTGTCAGAGGGAGCCGGTCCGCCAGGGGCCGGTGATGGCGAAGGTGATGCCGGGCGTCTGGAGGTTGACGAACAGCCAGTTGCCGTTCTCCGGCTCGAACGTCACGCCGCACCACTCGGAGCCGCGGTAGTCGCCGGGCGGGACCGACTTGCCCGGCGCGCCCCCGACCGGCACGACCACGTCGTTGCGGGCGAACGGGAACACCACGCCATCGGTGGTCAGGCCGTGCACGTACTCGCCCTCGCTGCCGTCCTCGCACAGCACGATCCCGCCGCGCGGGCTGACCGCGAGGTTGTCCGGGTTGTTCAGGACCGCGGCGTCGGGGGAGGCGAACAGCACGCGCATGGTCTCGGTCTCCGGGTCGTACTCGAAGACCTGGCCCTGCCCGGTCGGCCCGCCGTCGGTGGAGACGAGGTAGGCGCGGTCGTTGCCCCACCACGCGCCCTCCAGCCTGCTGAACACGGCCGCGCCCTTGGCGGCGCCCTGCTCAGCGGGACGCGTCTCGCCCGGCGCGTAGTCCGGGTTGTCGATCGTCACCCAGGCGGTCCGGTACTCGGTGCCGGTGCCGTCGGTGTAGGTGTTGTACGAGGAGCCGTCCGGGGTCCGCACGACCAGCATCTGCAGCTCGCCGCCGGCGCGGAGATCGCCGGGCTTGGCGGGCAGGTACCGGTAGAACCCGGCCGGGGTGTCGTCCTCGGTCAGGTAGACGATGCCGGAGCGGGGGTCGATGCACAGGGCCTCGTGGGAGAACCGGCCCATCGCCGTCAGCGGACGCGGATCGCCCTTCCGGTCGTGCGGCACCTCGAACACGTAGCCGTGCCGGGTCCCGTCGGCGCCGATGTCGGTGGTCTCCTCGCAGGTGAGCCAGCTCCCCCACGGGGTCGGCCCGCCGGCGCAGTTGCGGATCGTGCCGCTCAGGCTCGCCCAGGACTCCAGGAACTCGCCCTTGTCCGGGTCGAACACCAGGTTCGTGGTGCCGCCGATGGCGTTCGCGTCGTAGGAGGGGTCGGTGAACGCCCCGGAGTAGCCGTCCTGCTCGTGGTTGCGGACCAAGGCGATCGTGCCGTCGGGGCGGTGGAAGGCCGCCATCCCGTCGTGCATCCCCGGCGTGTCGACGCCGTCGGACATCCGGTCGCCGGTCCAACCGTAGCTGGTGTACTCGAAGCCGCGCGGCAGGGCCAGCAGCGGCAATCCCGTGGCCCGGTCCTTGACCGGGCGCAGCGGCCCGTAGTCCGGGCTCTCGTCGGCCTTGACCAGCGGCGCGGCCCCCGCGGTCCGGGCGCCCAGCGCGTTGAGCGGGCCCAGCGCCGTCAACGCGGCGATGCCGGCTCCGCCGCCGGTGAGGAAACCTCGCCGACCCAGCCCTGCGGAACGTTCCTCGGACATGGCGTCCTCCTCCTCGTGGTGGGACAAGCGAGGGAACGTTAGCCGCGGGAGCTGTCCGGCGATCCGGACGATCACGACACCGGGATGAACGCCGGATGTCCGGCCGGCGAGCGTGCCGCGTTCGCAGCAGCGGACCCCGGAGGGCGGACCACACGCCCCTCACTCGGTACGACCCGCGCGAGCGACCCGTTCCGGGACACCGCACCGGGAGATGCTCACCCGGGCGGGCGGCTGGTCGGCGTCACCCGCGGGGCGGCGGCGGGGTCAGCGCCGGAGGGCGTCCTCGACCGCGGCGACGAGGTCGCCGTAGGACTCCGGCCGCAGCTGTTCGCCGTTGAGGAAGAACGTCGGCGTGCCCGTCACGCCTGCGGCGAGCCCGTCGTCCCGGTCCCGCTGCACCCGTTCCGCGGTGGCCGGGCTGTGCAGGTCGGTGCGGAACCGCGCCGTGTCCAGGCCGATCCGCTCCGCGTACCCGACGAACGTGGCCTCCTGCGACTCCTGCGCGCCCGCCCACGCGTCCTGGTTCTCGAACAGCATCCGGTACATCGCTTCGAACTCGCCTTGGGTCGCGGCGGCTTCGGCGGCCTGGGCGGCGAGGTCGGCGTTGCGGTGGCTGGGAACCGGGAAGTACCGCACGACGTAGTCGAGGCGCCCGGCGTAGTCGCGGCGGAGCTGCTCGACGGCCGGGTAGGCGGCGCCGCAGGAGCCGCACTCGAAGTCGAGGAACTCGACCAGGGTGACCTCGCTCCGCGGTGCGGTGGACAACCGGTGGCTGTCCGGGCGGACCAGCAGCTCTTCGGGAACCGCGCCCGAGCGCGCCGACTGGCTCGTCGGTGCGCCCGGCGGTCCGCTGACCACCAGCACGGTGAAGATCACGACCGCCGCCGTCCCGATCACGACGAGGGTCCACAGGAGGTTCTTGCTCATCACGGCCTTCCCGAGGGCGCGCAAGCGGCTCCCGCATCGCCGCCTGTCTACTAGTGAGGCTAGTAGATGGCGCGGCGGCTACCGCGCGCGCCCCGAGCGCAGCGCGAAGGCGGCGGCGACCCCGAGGGCCGAGGTCGCCAGCGCGCCGACGGTGACGATCTGCTCGAACAGGCCCGCTCCCGCCTCGTTGCGGTGCCGCTCGGACTCCGGCGGTGCGGTGTCGACCGGCGGTGCCTCGGGTGGGCCTCCGGCCGGATTCCGCTCGGCGACCGCGACGATCCGGGATTCGGCCGTCGCGGTGGGATCGGCGGGCAGGGCGGCGACCTCCGGTGCGAGGACGCCGACCAGGACGGCCGAGCACGCGCAGCCCAGGGCGGCCGCGCGCCGGCTCCGGGTGCGGTGGTGAGCGGACACCGGAAACCTCCTGCGGGCGGTGCGGCCGGGGCCGCGGACGCCCCGTTCTACTAGAAAGCTTAGTAGATCGGCGAGGCGCTCGGCGCGGTGCTCCCGTTCCGCTTCAGCCGACCAGCGCGGGGCAGACCGCCAGCAGGAAGCCCGCGAGCGCTCCGGTGCCCGCGACGGCGGGCAGGGCGGTGGTGACCAGGCCCGCCGCGCTCGCGGTGAGGCCGCGGCGCACCCGGCCGGCGGGGAGCCGGGCGGTGTCGAGGTGGTGCAGCCGGGTGTCCACCGCGTCCTCGGCCATGGCCAGCGCGTGCCGCGGTGCTCGCCGGTCGGCGTGCCCGGACAGCGCCAGCAGCGCATCGCGCACGGCGGCGGTGCCGTGCGACCGGGCGGCGACCCGGTCGGCGGCGAGTTCGACCAGCGTGCGCACCAGTTCCGGCGATCGGCGCAGCAGCGGGATCCGGGGCGCGGCCCGCGCCACCGCGTCGGCGAGTCCGATCAGCGCGTGGTGCGCACCGCGCAGGTGCGCGCGCTCGTGTTCGAGCACGGCCGCGACCTCGTTCCGCCGCAAGGCGCGCTCCAGTCCGTCGGTGACCACGACGAAGCCGGGGGAGCCCGCGACGCTGTAGGCCATCGGCGCGGCGTGGGGGAGCCGGAGGGTGGCCACTCCGGCGTCGTCGGGCGCAGCGGTGATCCGCAGCAGCGCGAGGTGCCTGCGGTGGGTCCGCTGCCGCCGCCGCGAGAACCGCAGCAGTTCCGACCCCACCCGGGTCAGCGGCACCGCGAGTCCGACGAGCAGCACCAGCGTGGTCACCACGTGCAGCTTCGGCGTGGCGCCGTGGCGGACCACGGCCCAGCAGTGGTGCAGCGCCTCGACGAGCAGGGGAGTCGGTCCGTGCCCGGGCAGCACGATCACCACGAGCGCCGCCGCCGCGGTGAGCGCGGTCGTGGACACCGCGGCCAGCCAGCAGGCCAGCGCGGTCTGCGGTTCGACGCGATGGCGGATCATGCCGGTCAGCACCGCGGGGGCGCCGCAGGCGACGAGCGCCACGCCCAGCAGCAGCGCCCCGGCGAGCATCACGGCCTGCTCCGGCGCCGCCGCAGGCCGCGGCGCAGCGCCGCGGTCTCGTCGTCGGAGGCGGACTGCGCGAAGTGCAGCAGGACGCCTTCGGGGTCCCCGCTGGAGTCGAGCAGTGCGCGCAGCGCCCGGGCGGCGGCCGCGTCGCGGGTCTCGGTCGGGACGTAGTGGTAGGCGCGCCGCTGGAGCTCGCGGTGGACCCAGCCCTTGCGGTGGAGGTTGTCGAACACCGTCTGCACCGTGGTGTAGGCCAGCGCCCGCGTCCGGTTCAGCTCGGCGAGCACCTCGCGCACGGTCCGCGGCCGATCCGAGTTCCAGAGCGCGTCCATGACCGCGCTCTCCAGCTCTCCCAAGCCCTGCATGCCCACCTCCGGCCTTCCCTCCCCGAGGGTAGTGCGGGCCCGCGGTGGACCCGGTGCCACCGCCCCATCAACTAAGTTGCATAGTAGACGTGAGTCCGGTCCGCGGCGGTGGAGCGGCCCGCGCATCCGTCGAACGGGAGGCAGTCGATGACCGAATTCGTCATGTCCGGTCCGCTGGTGCTGGCCGCGCTCCTGTCGCTGGCCGCCGGGGTGGTCTCGTTCGCCTCGCCGTGCTCGCTGCCCCTGGTGCCCGGATACCTGGCCTACCTGGCGGGCCTGGCGGGTGCCGAGGCGCCCGACGGGAGCGCGCGCAGCCGCGGTCGCGGACGGCTGCTGCTGGCCACGGCGTTGTTCATCGCCGGGTTCACCGCGGTGTTCACCGCCGCCGCGGTGGTCGTGCTCGGCGCCTCCGACGCGCTGCTGCGCAACGAGCTGCTGCTCCAGCGGATCGGCGGTGTCGTCACCATCCTCATGGGACTGGCCTTCCTCGGGCTGTTCCCGGCGCTGCAGCGCCAGTACCGGATCCACGCCCTGCCTCGGGCGGGCCTGCTCGGAGCCCCGGCGCTCGGCGCGGTCTTCGGCCTCGGCTGGACGCCCTGCCTCGGGCCCACGCTGACCGGGGTGATCGCCCTGGCCGCGGGCACCGAGACCACCGGACGCGGCGTGCTGCTCGTGGTCGCCTACGCGGCCGGGCTGGGACTGCCCTTCCTCGGCCTCGCCGCGGGGCTCGGTTGGGCGGTGTCGATGACCGACTGGCTGCGGCGGCACGTGCGCGCCGTGCAGGTCGGCGGCGGTGTCCTGTTGCTGGTCATCGGCGTGCTGCTGGTCACCGGCCTGTGGGGCGCGATGCTGTCGTGGCTGCGGGCCCCGATGGCCGCGGTGAACCTGCCGATCTGACCCGCACCCGCGGCGACCGCGTGGGCAGCGGGGATAGCCGGACCCTATGAACGGCATCGGCAACGCGTGTTGGACCTGCGCGACCCGCCGGGATTGACTCGGACCAGCACGGAAGAGCCGACCGCACCGAGGAGCCCAGCGATGTCCGCACCGCACGCGCCGCGCACGTTCCGGATCGCCGCCATCCCCGCCGACGGCGTGGGTCCCGAGGTGGTCGCCGCCGGGCGGACCGTGCTGGACGCGCTGGCCGCGAGGTCCGGCGGAGCCTTCGCCTTCGACTGGACCGAGTTCCCGTGGGGCTGCGGCTACTACGAGAAGACCGGTCTCATGATGCCCGAGGACGGCCTGGACGTGCTCGCCGACTACGACGCCCTGTACTTCGGCGCCGTCGGCTGGCCCTCGGTGCCGGATCACGTGAGCCTGTGGGGGTTGCGGCTGCGGATCTGCCAGAACTTCGACCAGTGGGCCAACGTCCGACCGGTCCGCTTCCACCCGGGGGTCGTCTCGCCGCTGCGCGCCGCCGACAGCACCGAGCTGGACTGGGTCGTGGTGCGGGAGAACAGCGAAGGGGAGTACGCCGGGCTCGGCGGGCGCAACCTCGCCGGGCGCGGCCCCGGCAACGAGGTGGCGTTGCAGACGGCGTTGTTCACCGAGCGGGGCTGCGAGCGGATCCTGCGCTTCGCCTTCGACCTGGCCTGGACCCGGTCCGAGAAGAAGGTCTCCTCGGTGACCAAGAGCAACGCCCAGCAGTACGGCATGGTCCTGTGGGACGAGCTCTTCGCCCGGGTCGCGCCGGACTACCCGGACGTGGCGACCGAGAGCGTGCTGGTCGACGCGATGTCGGCGAAGTTCGTGCTGCACCCCGAGGACCTGTCGGTGGTGGTGGCCTCGAACCTCAACGCCGACATCCTGTCCGACCTCGGCTCGGCGCTGGCGGGCAGCCTCGGGCTGGCGGCCAGCGCCAACCTCAACCCGGAACGGCGCTTCCCCTCGATGTTCGAGCCGGTGCACGGTTCGGCGCCCGACATCGCGGGCCGGGGCGTGGCCAACCCGATCGGCGCGCTGGGCAGCGCCGCCCTGATGCTCGACCACTTCGATCTGCCCGCCGAGGCTGCGCGGCTGCGCGCCGCCCTCGACGCCACCACCGCGGCGGCCGTGCTCACCCCCGACGTCGGCGGCACCGCGGGCACCGACGACGTCGTCGGCGCCGTCCTGGACCACCTCGCAGGCTGACCGCCGGCCTCGGGGTCACCCCGCCGCCGCGGCGATCTCCTCCGCGCCGCGGCGGACCAGCGCGCCCAGTTCCGGGAACCGGGACTCCGCCACCCGGTCGCGCGGGCCCCAGATGCTGACGATGGCGAACGGACGTCGCCTGGGGTCCAGCACCGGGGCCGCGATGCCGTAGACCTCGTCCTCCAGTTCCCCGATGCTGACGCTGTAACCCCGCTGCCGGATGTCGGCCAGCTCCGCCAGCAGGGTGGCGCGGTCGGTGCGGGTCGTCTCGGTGAACTCCGCCAGCGGCGAGGCGAGCATCGACTCGACCTCGTCGTCGGGCAGCCAGGCGAGGAACGCCTTGCCCGCCGAGGTGGCGTGGATGGGGATCTGCCGCCCGAGCCACCGCGCGCTGAGCACCACCGGCGGCACCACTTCGTCCACGTAGGTCAGACCGAGCCGCTGCACCACCGCGAGGTTCGCGGTCTCACCGGACTCCCGGCTCATCCGCTCCAGGACGTCGTGCGCGCGGCGGACCAGGCCGTCCACCCCGGCGGTGGCGGCCATCCGGCTGACCGCGAAACCGATGGAGTAGCGGTTGGTGACCGGGTCGCGCTCGACCAGCGCGTGATGTTCGAGGGTGGCCAGCAACCGCCAGGCGGTCGCGCGGTTGATCCCGCACTCGACGGCCAGCTCGGCGGCGGAGCGGCCCTCCGGGGCGCTGCCGGACACCGCGTTGAGCAGGGCGACGGCGCGATCCACGGACTGCACGCGTCCGCCGCGCGCCTGCTCCTCGGTCGCGTGCGCTGCTGCTCCGGCGCTCATGGCCCCACCCTAGTCCAGCCCTCCCGCCGCGGTGCGGCGCGGCCGGGCGGCCTTGACGGTGCGCACCGCGCTCCTCTAGCGTCGCACATTACGAACAGTCGACGCGTAATGTGAGATAACATGGAACGAGTCGTCACGCCGTACGAAGGCAGCGGGCACCGCCCGTGGGATGACGCGGCGGAGATCCCGGCGCCGCTGCGGCTGCACCGCACGACGGTCAGCCCGCGGTGGGTCGACTACAACGGGCACATGAGCGAGTCCTGCTACTTGCTCGTGTTCGGCGACAACTCCGACGCCTTCTTCCGCTACCTCGGGATCGACGAGCAGTACCGGGAGGGCGGACGCTCCCTGTACACGGTGGAAACCCGCCTCCACCACCGGCGCGAGGCCGCCGAGGGCGAACCGCTCGCGCTGAGCCTGCGGGTGCTCGACCGCGATGCCAAGCGGGTGCACGTCTTCCACGAGATGCGCCACGGCGACACCGACGTGCTGCTGGCCGCCGCCGAGCAGCTGCTGGTGCACGTCGACACCCGGGCGGGGCGGTCCTGCGAGCTGCCCGCCCACCTCCAGCACCGGCTGGACGCCCTGCACCGCGCCCACGCGGTCCTGCCGGTCCCGGACCTGGTCGGCCGCCCGCTGGGCATCCGGCGCTGATCCGCGAGCGGCCGCGCCGCCGCGCGCAAGACGACCCCCGAGCGACCTCCAGGAGCAGCAGTGGACTTCGAGCTCACCGGCGAACAGCGGATGATCGTCGACACGGTCCGCCGGTTCGTCACCACCGAACTGGCGCCGCACGAGGACGAGGTGGAACGCCTCGACGAGGTGCCGCCCGAACTCGCCGAGGAGATCCGCCGCAAGGCGATCGCCGCCGGTCTCTACGCGGCCAACATGCCCGAGGAGCTCGGTGGCGGCGGGCTGGACGCGACCAGCATGACCCTCGTCGAACGCGAACTGGGGCGGGCGGGCTACGCGCTGCAGATGCTGGTCGCCCGGCCCAGCAACATCCTGCAGGCCTGCGAAGGGCAGCAGCGCGATCGCTACCTGCTGCCCGCCGTCCGCGGCGAACGGCACGACTGCCTGGCCATGACCGAACCGGGCGCGGGTTCCGACGTGCGCTCCATGACCACCCGCGCGGTCCGCGACGGCGACGACTACGTCATCAGCGGGACCAAGCACTTCATCAGCCACGCCGACGTCGCCGACTTCGTGATCCTGTTCGCCGCCACCGGCACCGAGCAGACCCCGCGCGGTCCGCGCAACCTCATCTCGGCGTTCCTGGTGGACCTGGATACGCCGGGCCTGGAGGTCCGCCAAGGCTCGCCCTGCGTGTCGCACCGCGGCTACCACCAGTGCGAACTGGCCTTCACCGACTGCCGGATCCCGGTCGGGCAGCGGCTCGGCGCGGAAGGCGCGGGGTTCGAGCTGATGGGCGAATGGCTCGGCGCGAGCCGGCTCAGCGTCGCCGCCACCAGCGTCGGGCGCGCGCGGCGGGTGCTGGAGATGACCGCGGAGTGGGCCGCCGAGCGCGAGCAGTTCGGCCAGACCATCGGCCGGTTCCAGGGCGTGAGCTTCCCGCTGGCGGACATGGCCACCGAGCTGGAGGCCGCGGAGCTGCTGACGTTGCGCGCCGCGGCCAAGCTCGACCGCGGGCTCATGACCGACCGGGACGCGGCGATGGCGAAGCTCTACGCCTCCGAGGCGCTGGGCCGGATCACCGACCGGGCGGTGCAGGTCTTCGGCGGGATGGGCCTGATGGCCGAGCTGCCCGTCGAGCGGTTCTGGCGCGATGCGCGGGTCGAGCGGATCTGGGACGGCACCAGCGAGATCCAGCGCCACATCATCTCCCGGTCCCTGCTGCGCCCGCTGGGCTCGTGACCGCCGTGAACACCCCCGGGCCAGGAGGTGCGATGGGCCTCGACGGCGTTCCCGATCCCCCGCCGCGCGCGCGGAACCTGCGCCGGTTGCTGTCCCCGCGGCACATCGCGGTGGTCGGCGGCGACGCCGCGGCCGAGGTCGTCCGGCAGTGCCGCCGGCTCGGCTTCACCGGAGCGATCCGGCCGGTACACCCGAGCCGGTCCGAGATCGAGGGCCTGCCGTGCCACCGCAGCGTCGCCGAGCTGCCCGAGGTCCCGGACGCGGCCTTCGTCGCGGTCCCCGCGAGGCCACCGTCGAGGTCGTGCGGCAGTTGGCGGAGCTCGGCGCCGGAGGAGCGGTGTGCCACGCCTCCGGTTTCGCCGAGCACGGCCCGGACGGCGCAGAGCTGCAGCGGTGCCTGGTGGCCGCCGCCGGGGACATGGCGCTGATCGGCCCCAACTGCATCGGCGGCCTGGACTACCTCGACGGCGCGGCGCTGTGGCCCGACCAGCACGGCGGCACCCGCGTCGACCGGGGCGTCGGGGTGATCACGCAGAGCGGCAACATCGGTCAGAACATCACCATGCAGCGCCGTTCGCTGCCGGTGGCCCGGCTGGTCACGCTCGGCAACGCGGCGCTGACCGGTGTCGCCGAGCTGATGGAGGCCATGCTCGCCGATCCGCGGATCACCGCGATCGGCCTGCACCTGGAGGGCATCGACGACGTCGCGGCGCTGTCGAGGGCGGCGCTGCGGGCGCTGCGCCGGGGAGTGCCCGTCGTGGTGCTCAAGTCCGGCACCTCGGAGCTCGGCGCGCAGGCCAACCTCAGCCACACCAGCTCGCTGGCCGGATCGGACGTGCTGTGCGACGCCCTGTTCCGGCGGACGGGCATGGCCCGGGTGCACCGCGTCGAGACGTTCGTCGAGGTACTGAAGTTCCTGCACGTGCACGGCGCCCTGGACGGCGGTGCGATCGCCTCGGCGAGCTGCTCGGGTGGGGAGGCGGCGCTGGTCGCCGACCTGGCGGAGCGCAGCGGTCTGGAGCTCCCGGAGTTCCCCGCCGGGACCGGGGCCCGGCTGCGGGACCTGCTCGGGGAGCGGGTCGCGGTGGCGAACCCGCTCGATTACCACACCTACATCTGGGGCGACCTCCCGGCGCAGACGGCGTGCTTCACCGCCCTGTTCGGCGCGGGTTTCGACTGCCACCTGCTGCTCGTCGACTTCCCCCGCGACGACCGCTGCTCCGCCGGGCCGTGGTCGACGGCGGTGGACGCCTTCGTCGCGGCGCAGCGCTCGGCAGGCGGCGCTGGTTGCGCGGTGAGCGCGCTGCCGGAAGGGCTCCCGGAACCGGTCCGCCTGCGGTTGCTGGCCGAGGGGATCGCGCCCATGCAGGGGCTGTCCGACTGCCTCGCGGCGATCCGCGCCGCGGTCCGGATCGGGGCCGCGCAGCGCGAGGTCGGCTCGGTGCGCCCGCTGGAGGTCCCGGCGATGCCGACCGGCGCGGCCCGGCAGCTCGACGAAGCGGCGGGCAAGCGCGCGCTCGCCGGGTACGGGCTCGCGGTCCCCGACGGGCGCGTGGTCGACGCCGACGGCGCCGCGGCGGCGGCCGCCGCCCTGGGCCCTCCCGTCGTGGTCAAAGCGGTGTCGGCCGAACTGGCGCACAAGAGCGACGCGGGCGGGGTGCGGCTCGGCCTCACCGGGGCGCAGCAGGTGACCGACGCGGTGGCGGGCATGGCCGCCCTCGGCGATCGGTTCCTCGTCGAGCGGATGGTCGACGACGCCGTCGCCGAGCTCATCGTGGGCGTGCGGCGGGACCCGCGGTTCGGCTTGGCGCTCACCGTGGGGGCGGGCGGGGTGCTCGTCGAGCTCGTGCGGGACTCGGCCACGCTGCTGCTGCCCGCGACCCGCGCGGAGGTCCTCGACGCGCTGCGCGGGCTGCGGATCTGGCCGCTGCTGGCGGGGTTCCGCGGCCCGGCGGCGGACGTGGACGCCGTGGTCGAGGCGATCGCGGCGATCGGCCGGTACGCCGCGGCCAACGCGGGACTGCTGGAACTGGACGTGAACCCGCTGCTGGCGCGGACGCACGGCGCGGTGGCCGTAGACGTGCTGGTGCGGGAAGTGGAGGAGGTCCGATGACCGACCAGGTGCGGCTCGACGTCGACGGCGGGGTGCTCACGATCACCCTGGACCGGCCGAAGGCCAACGCCGTCGACGTGGCGACCAGCCACGCCCTGCACGCGGCGTTCGACCGGTTGCGCACCGACGACTCGCTGCGCGTCGCGGTGCTGACCGGCGCGGGCGACCGGTTCTTCTCCGCGGGCTGGGACCTCAAGGCGGCGGCGGAGGGCGAAGCGATCGACGCCGATCACGGCCCGGGCGGCTTCGCCGGGCTCACCGAGTTCTTCGACCTGGACAAACCGGTGATCGCCGCGGTCAACGGCCTGGCGCTGGGCGGCGGTTTCGAACTGGCGCTGGCCGCCGACCTGGTCGTCGCCGCCGAGCACGCCGAGTTCGCGCTCACCGAGGTCACCCTCGGCATGGTCCCCGACTCGGGCGGCGTGCTGCGGCTGCCGCGCCGCCTCCCGCAAGCGGTGGCGACCGAGCTGCTCCTGACCGGTCGGCGGATGGACGCCGCCGAGGCGCACCGCTGGGGCCTGGTGAACCGCGTCGTCCCGGCGACCGGGCTCGGCGACGCCGCGGCCGAGCTGGCGCACCGGATCGTGGCGGCGGCACCGCTGGCCGTCGCCGCCGTCAAGGAGATCACCCGAAGCACCGCGGCCCTCGACGTCGCGGACGGCTACCGCCTGCTGCGCAGCGGGCGGCTCCCGCGCTACCAGGAGATGCTGGCCTCCGCCGACGCCGAGGAAGGCCCGCGCGCCTTCGCCGAGAAGCGCACCCCGAACTGGTCCGGCCGCTAGCCGGGACCGGCCCGGCGGGCGCCGACTCGGCGTGCGGCGGGCGTGGAGGTGAACCTGGCCGTTTCGACCAGCCGACGTCGCGGTCCGAGATCCCGCGCCGTGCTGCGCCAGCCCGTCGCCGCGTGCCGACGATTCCCTGCACTGATGCCGCCGCTGCGGCCGGGATCGCCGACTGGGCCGCGACGATGCGTTCGGGCTCCCGCGTCACCGCTGCTCCGCGGCACCGCGCAGCAGCAGGTGGCCCCGGCGGTGGCGCTCGCCTTCGCGGGGCTCGCGCAGCATCCGGCCCACTTCGGCGAATCCTGCCGCGCGCGCGAGGTCCGCGAGGTCGTCGATCGGCCACCGGTAGGCCGTCGTCACCTGGTGGTCGAACGCCGTCACCGGTCCGCCCTCGGACTCGAAGAACGCGAGCAGGAGGTGGCCGCCCGGTGCGAGCACCCGGCGGAACTCGGCGAAGTACGCGGGCACGTCCTGCGGTGCGGCGTGGATGACCGAGTACCAGGACACGACGCCGTGCAGCGCGTCGTCGGCCAGGTCCAGGGCCTCCATGGAACCGACCTCGAACCGCAGGTCCCGGTACGCCTCGCGGGCGAGGTCGATCATCACCGGCGACACGTCGACGCCGAAGACGTCCAGGCCCAGGTCGCGCAGGTGCGCGGTCACCCGCCCGGGGCCGCAGCCCAGCTCGGCGACCGGTCCGGCACCGTTGGTCCGCACGAGCTCGGCGAACGCGGCGAGCAGCGCGCGGTCCAGCACCAGCGCGTCGAACTCGTTCCGGGCGAATTCGGCGTAGCGGACGGCCACGGCGTCGTAGGCAGCCGCGGTCGGGAGTTGTTCGGTCACGGGCGAGGACCCTAGTGCGCCGCGCTGACGGCCGTCCCGTCAGCCGTGGTCGGCGGCGCTGAGCGGCCGGTCTTCGGCGGCGCGGCGCAACGCCGAGGGTTCGAAGCCGGCACCTGCGGCCGGGAGGCCTGGAGGAAGGCGCGCAGCGCCGGGCGGGCGGCGCCCGGCGGGCGGCATCGCGCGCGAGCCGGACCACCGAGCTCGTCCTGGACGCACCGGGCAGCCGGGTGCGGACGTCGAGGCGCCCGGCCAGGTCGGCGGTCCAGCGCTCGTCGCCGAAGACCGGGGCCTCGCGGCGTGCCCGCGGCCCGGCGGCCGCGTTCGGAACCGGGCAATCGTGTTGACACCATCGGGTAAGGGCCCTCGGCGCCGCTCCGGACGGAGCCGCGGCCCGGTCGACTAGGCTCGGCCCGACCGTGTGAGGAGGGACCGTGTCCGCCGCCGAAGAACTCCGCAGGCAGCCGAACGCCTCCTTGGGCGAGCAGGTCCGCCGAGCGCTGCGGGCGCGGATCGCGGAGGGGCGGCTGCATCCCGGTGACCGGCTCTTCGAGCAGGACCTCGCCGCGGAGTTCGGGATCTCCCGGGTGCCGGTGCGCGAGGCCATCCGGAGGTTGCAGGGCGACGGGCTCGTGGAGGTGCGCGACCGGCGGCGCGGGGTCTTCGTGCGCGGCCTCGACCGGCGCCAGGCGGAGGAGCTGTTCGACGTCCGCGAGGCCCTGGAGGTGCTGGCCGCCAGGCTGGCCGCCGAGCGCGGCAGCGAGGCGGGCGTGGCGCGCACGGCGGCGTTGACCGCGACCGCGCGGCGCTCGCTGGAAGCCGGTGATCTCGCCGCGATGGCGGAGGCGAACGCCGCGTTCCACGACGAGCTGGTGGCGCTGTCCGGCCACGAACTGCTGGCCAACGTGCTCGAACCGCTGCACGGCCGGCTCGCGTACCTCTTCCGCCTGAACCTGGAACCCGAGCGCGTGTGCACCGAGCACGAGCAGCTCCACGCGGCCATCGCCGCGGGCGACGCGGAGCGCGCCGCCGCACTCGCCTGCCGCCACGTGCGCTCCAGCCGGCGCATGGTGTTCGCCCACGACCTGTGCTGAGCGCCGCCCTCGCCCGGCCGGTCGATCATCCGCGCGCCCGCGGCGGGTCCCAGTTGACGATCGCCTTGGGGCGCGGCGGGGCGTAGGTGCGGACCTTCGACGTGTGCAGCCCCAGGTGCACCAGCGACTCGGCGATCGTGACGGCCGCGGTCACCCCGTCGACCACGGGCGCACCGGTGCGCTCGCGCACCCGCTCGCCGAGTCCCGACATGCCGCCGCAGCCCAGGCAGATGACCTCCGCCCGGTCGTCGTCCACCGCGCGGACCGCCTGCTCGGCGATGGCGTCGACGGCGGCGCGGAGGTCCCGCTCGATGTCGAGCACGGCGAGGCCGCTGGCGCGCACGGAGGCGCACCGGGCCGCGAGACCGGCGGCGGTCAGCCGGTCCTCGATCAGCGGGACCGTGCGGTCCAGGCTGGTCACGACCGAGTAGGTGCGGCCGAGGAACTGGGCGGTGCTCGCGGCGGCTTCGGTGATGTCGACGACCGGGACGTCGAACAGCTCCTGCAGCCCTTCCCGGCCGTGTTCGCCGTACCCGGCCTGGATGATGGCGTCGAACGGTTCCCGGTAGGCCCGGACGGCCTCCATCACGGCGATCGCGGCGAGGTGGCTCTCGTAGTTGCCCTCCACGGACTCCGCGCCGAAAGCGGGTGTGAGCGCGACGATTTCGGTGCCCGGCCGGGCCGCGGTCGCCGCTTGCGCGGCGATGGACTCGGTGATGGACGCCGAGGTGTTGACGTTGACGACGAGGATGCGCACTCCTGGACCTCCCTGGGTGTTCGACGGCGGGGTGGTGCGGGAACTCGGGCGCCGCCGCGCGGCCGCCGTTCCCGCGGGACACCTCACTCGGACGGAACCGCGATGGACTCGCCGTCCACGTCCCGCGCGTCGGGCTTGCGGTCGCCGATGACGGCGTAGATGCCGGCGCCGAGGATCGCCCCGATGAACCAGGAGAACCCGGCCACCGCGCTGAAAGCGGGTACCAGCGCCAGCACGACCGCGATCGCGGCGGCGGGGGCGAACGCCCACACGGCCTTGGGGTTGTACCCGCCCCGGTAGTGGTACTCGCCGCGCTCGTCCTCGGTGTAGAGGTCGGGGATGTTCACCCGGGTCCGGCGCAGCAGCCAGTAGTCGGCCATGATCACGCCGAACAGCGGACCGAGCAGCGCCCCGAGACCGCCGAGGAAGTAGTTCACCACCACCGGGTTGTCGTAGAGGTTCCAGGGCAGGATGGCCAGACCGATGAGGGCGCTCACCAGACCGGCCCGGCGGAAGTCGAGGTGCCGCGGGAACAGGTCCACGAGCACGTAGATCGGCGCCACGAAGTTGGCCAGCAGGTTCACCGCGATCGTGAGGACCACCAGGGCGATCGAGGCCGCCGCCAGCAGGAACATGTTCGGGATCGTCTGGACGATGTCGGTCGGGCTGGTGATCACCCTGCCGTCCAGCTCGAACTGCGCTCCGCTGAGGACCACGACGATCACGGCGAAGAACAGCATGTTCACCGGGATTCCGACGAGGTTGCCGCGCAGGATCGCCCCGCGGCTGGTGGCCGAGCGCGTGAAGTCGCAGAAGTTGAGCACGAACGTCCCGTAGATGACCACCCAGAGCGCGGCGCCCTCCAGGATCTGCGCCCACATCGCCGCCCCGGTGAGCGGATCGTCCGTGGACAGCGCGATGGACCCGTCCGCGCGGACGAACAGCCAGATCGCCAGCGCGCACATCGTGATGAGCGTGACCGGGGCGGCCACCGCCATGTACTTGCGGATCACGTGCATGCCGTAGCTGACGATGAGGACCTGGACCGCCCAGAGCGCGAGGAAGGTGATCCAGCCGAGCACCGACAGTCCCAGCACCGATCGCTCCTGCAACGGCTGCAGCGCCGGGAACATGGCCAGCAGCAAGGTGTTGAGCACCGAGGACGCCAGGTAGGTCTGGATGCCGAACCAAGCGATCGCGACCACACCGCGCACCGCCGCCGGTAGCTGCCCGCCTCGGGTGCCGAACGCGATGCGGCTCATCACGGGGAACGGCACCCCGGCCTTGTGCCCCATGTAGCCGGACAGCGTCAGCAGCAGGAACAGCAGCAGCGAGGCGAGGGCGAAGGCGACCAGGATGCCCCAGACGTTCAGGCCGAGGGCGAACAGGCCGATCGCGAAGGTGTAGTTGCCGAGGCTGTGCGCGTCGTTGGCCCAGAGCGTGAAGACGTTGTAGGCGCCCCAGCGGCGCCCGTCCTTCCGGGTGGGCGCGAGGTCGTAGCTGTACAACCGGGAGCTGGCGGTCGCCGCGCCCGCCGCCGGTGGGGGGTGTCCGGCGGTGGGCGGGCTGCCCGGGTTCTCGCTGTGCATCGCGCGGTCTCCAGTCCTCGGGAGGAAATTCGGCGGTCGTCCGGGGATCGGGTCCCCGATGTGGTGTCCGGTTCGGACGGCGGCTCAGCGACGGCCGTCGTGGGGGAGCCGGCCGCGGGCTCGATTGCTGCGACGGCCGCGGCTTCGCCGCTCGCGTTGGAGGTGCGTCACCTCGCGCGGGTGCCGCGGGGCAGCGGTCGTTCGCGGCGTCGGTTCTGCGCGGGGAGGAGGGGCGTGCGGCGCTCCGGACGACGCGGAGCGAGTTGCGGGGCCGCCCGGAGGGCGCAGCGACGGGTCATTCACACGGCATCATTCCGTTATGTGAAAGTATACTTTTGCGATGCGAGCACGCTAGCGACAGCTCTCCTGCCCGTCAAGAGAACGTCACCGGGTGGCCACCTGAGGCCGGGTCCGCGGGCCCAGGAACGGGACCGCTGGCGGAGCTGCGTCGACGCGGGGCGGTGCTGGCGTCCGGTGCGCGAGGAAGGCAGGTGATCTACTCGTCGCGGACGACCCCGGCTTGCGTCAACGAGGTCGTGAAGCCCGGCGCCAGGTGCTTCGAGGCGGCGTGCGCAGGCACGGCCGCTCCGGAACCCGCGGTCAGCGCACGGCGTCGCGCCGCCTCCGCAGCGGACGCACCGCTCGGGTCCGCCGCCGGGTGGTGCGGCCCGGCGCGGCGGGAGGTGAGGGGATCAGCCGGTCGTCATCCGGCGGCGGTGAACGGGACCTCGGCGGGCTTTGCCCCGGCGAGGTTGTCCTCGAACGCGCCGTCGGAGATCGCCAGGCTCGCCGCGCCGAAGTCGGCGCCGGTGAGCGCGTCCCGGATGCCCGCCGGGAAGCGGTTCCAGCTCACCAGGTCCGGGTATTGCCAGGTCTCGTAGTGGTTCTCCGGCGGCTCGTCCCCGCCGGTGGCGATGCGGAAGGCGTGCGTGCCCGCGCCGTCCTTGTGGTACACGACCTTCGGGTGGGTGCCTTCCCACCGCACCTCCGAGCTCGGGTAGGTGGTGTAGTCGCCGTGCGCGGAGACCGAGACGTACCGGGCCTCGTCGTGGTGCACCCACACCACGACGTGCTCGATGTCGTGCCGGTGCCCGAAGGCGTCGACCCCCGGGACGGCCTGGTCCTTCTCGAAGTACAGGTCGTACAGGTAGGCGCACCAGCCGCTGTCGTCGCAGCGCGAGCGCGAGTAGGAGTTCGTGTTGTCCAGATCGGACTGATCGCGGCAATTGCCGTTCAGCGCACCGGAGTTCTTCAGCCCCTCGGCGATCGTGCCGTCGCGGCCGATCGCGGGCGTCGGGTAGCAGCCGTCGGTGTCGTAGTCGAACGCCGGTTGCCACTTGGCGTCCGCCGCGGCGGCATCGCCCGGCAGCGCGCTCGGCGGTTCGGCCAACGCCTGCCCGGGCGTCGCCACCAGCAGGAGCGCGGCACCGGCCAACCCCCGCCCGAACCGGCGACGCGCGCGGACGGCGGGCGCTCCTCGATGACGTGCGTTGCGCTTGACGGCCATCCCCGAAACCTCCCGAGCCGCGCCGGTCCGACCGGAGCGGAACACTAGCGGCACGGGAGGTGAACGGACAATCGCGCTCCGGCTGAACGGCGGGTGCCCTCGGCGGGCCCGGGCGGTGACCAGGCCCCCGGTCCGCTCCCGAGCGCGGTGCGGCTCGCCGATGCCCAGGTCGGCACGCTGGCGCGCGGGCTCGGGGCCGGGCACCATGACGATGCCGGAGATCCGCCGGGAGGGCGTGATCGCCGCAACGGCAGGAGGGGTAGGCCGATGGCCACCGAAGACGACGTGCGCAGGATCGCGCTGAGCTTGCCCGGTGCCTACGAGCGCGAGTCGTACGGGGGATGCCCTTCCTGGCGAACGAAAGCCCGGGTGTTCAGCTGGATTCGGGACGACCCCGAGGCGCTCGTGGTCTGGGTCGCCTCGGTGGAGGAGAAGGAGGAGCTCATCGCCTCCGACCCCGGCACCTTCTTCACCACCTCCCACTACGACGGCCACCCCGTCGTCCTGGTCCGCCTGGACGACGTCGATGCCGATGAACTCCGGGAACTGATCGAGGAGTCCTGGCGGCTCCGCGCGCCTCGAACGCTGAGCGCGAACCGGGACCGAGCCCCCGGCCGCTAGTCCGGGACCGGCACGGCCGACTTGCTCGGCGGTGCTCACCGGCGGTCGTTCTCCGCTGTCAGGTCAGGCGGCGGGTGATGGCGTAGGCGGCGCGCCGGACCTCGACGCCGAGGCCCTCGACCCGGTCCGGGGGGATGTCGTCGATGAGCCCGGCGACCTGGACGGCGACGTGCGGGCCGTCGCCCGGTGCGGGCAGCGCGGCGGCGATGGAGGCCATGCCGGGTTCGCGTTCGTTGCGGGCCTCGGAGAACCCGCGCTCGCGGATGCGCCCCAGTTCGTCGCGGAGCTGGTCCGGGCTGACGCCGGCCCCGCTGGCGAGCACGTGGTCGCCGATCTCGTCGAGCAGCGCGTCGACCTCCGGCGCCGCCATGTGGGCGAGGAGGACCTTCCCCGCGCCGAGGTGCAGCGGGAGCCGTTCGCCGACGGGCAGTTCGTAGCGCAGCGGCCGCTTGCCGGGGGAGCGGGCCAGCACGATGCGCGACCGGTCGTGGCGGCGGAACAGCGAGGCGGTGAGCCCGGTTTCGGCCGCGAGGTCGGCCAGCACCGGGTGGGCCGCCACCAGCAGCGGGCTCGTGGTGAGGTAGGCGTGGGCGCCGAAGATCATCCCGATCCCGGGGCGGTAGCCGGTGGCGTCGCGCTCGACCCGCCCGCGGGCTTCGAGGACGTTGAGGATGCGTTGGGTGGTCGCGACCGGCAATCCCGCTTGCCGCGCGATGTCGCTGAGGCGCACGGCCTGGTGCGTGCGGTCGAGGACCTCCAGGACGTCGATGGCCCGTTCGAGCGAGCGCATCGTCGACGTCGGTTTCTCCGCTGGCATCGTGTCGTGCCCCTCGCCTTCTGCTCCTCGGTTGCCCGCCGATCTTCTCACGCAGTGGTAACCCTTGGCGCCTCCTGGGGGCACCTTCCGGTGCCCGGGTGTTGACGGGCGGTTCAACCCTCGCGTAGAAAGCTCACACAATGATGAGAGTTACCGCTGTATGGAACCTCTTGTCGCTCTGTGTCGATGGCGATGCCGGGGATTGATGACTATGCCTCTTGCTCTGTACGCGCTCGGCGCGTTCATCACCGTGATCATCGTGTGGAACGTGCTGCTCCGGCGGAACATGGGCGAGGCCATGCTGCTGGGCCTGCTCGCCACGGCGGCGTTCGCCGGCCCGCGGGCCCCGACCGCGCTGCTCGACGGCGTGACCGGCGCACTCGACGAGGAGGTGCTGTACGCGGCGCTGGCGTTCGTGTTCATGGCTTACGTCGTCGACCGCACCGGCCTGATCCAGAAGCTGCTGGCGATCCTCAACTCGCTGTTCGGCCGCCTGCGCGGTGGCCCGGCGCTGGTGGACACCGCCGGGTCGGCGGTGATGGGCGCGCTGTCCGGGTCGAACTCGGGAAACACCGCGGCCACCGGTTCGTTCACGGGGCCGTGGATGGTGCGCAACGGGTGGAAGCCCGAGCGCAGCGCCACCGTCCTGGCGGGCAACGGCGGCCTCGGCGCGGCGCTCCCGCCGAGCGCCTCGATGGTGATCATGATCGGGTTCGCCGGGTCGATGGTGACGACCGGGCAGATCTACCTCGCACTCCTCGCGGCGGGCGCGTACCAGCTGCTGTGGCGGTTCCTCGTGATCGGCTGGTTCGTCCGGCGGGACCGGATCGCCCCGATCCCCGCCGATTCCGTCGTGCCGTTGCGCAGCAGCGTGCGCGCCGGTGGCTGGGCTCCGGCGATCGCGCTCGGCGCCCTGCTGCCCATCCTCGTGACGGTCGGCCCGGTGGCGTCCTTCCTCGGTTCGGACGAGCACCTCGGCGCGTCCGTGGACGACATCTCCATCCTGACCTGGATCCCGATCATGATCAGCGCGCTGGCGCTGCTGGTCGGCCGCGACCGGCTGCCCAGGACCGCACGGGGCTGGTTCGGGTTCCTCGCCGACTCGATGCCGCGCTTCGCCACCGTCGGGGCGCTGCTGTTCTTCGCGGTCGCGGCGAGCGAGGTCCTCGACGGGCTCGGGCTCGCCGGTGACATCGACGCGATCCTCAACGGACTCGCGGTAAACAAGTACGTCGTGGTGGTGCTGGTCGGGATCCTGATCGCCGTGATCGCAGGTCCGCTGTCGTCCACGGCGACGTTGACCGCGGTCGGTCAGGTCTCCTTGTTCTCGCTGGTGGGCGTCGGCGTCGACCCGGTGCTGGCGGTCACCGCGATCCTCGTGTTCGCCTCGACCGAGGGTGCCTCCCCGCCCGCGTCCGGGTCGATCTTCGTGGCGTCCGGGCTGACCGGGGCCCAGCCGGAGCGGACGTTCGCGCCGCTGATCGGCTACTACATGCTGCCGATCACCCTCATCGGCTGCCTGATCGCCTGGGGTGTCCTGCCGGTCTTCGCCCCCTGAACCGGTGCCGCCCGAAATCCGTTGTCCGACACCACCTCGCAGGAGCGACCCATGACCACCACCGCGCGCCACCGCCTCCGGAAACCGATCCGCATCCTGTTCGTCACCACCTTGCTGGTCTTCCTGGCCCTGGCGGTGCTCCTCGTCGCCACCCAGGTCATCGGCGTGCTGCTGCTGCGGCCCGGGGTGGTCACCGGTGCTTCGGACGTGCTGCTGCTGCCCAGCATCACCGCCGCCGTCGTCTTCGGTCTCGTCGCCTTCGCCGGGAGCTACCTGCCGGACTCCGGCACCGGCGACGCCCAGGACTGAACCCGCGCCCGGGCGCGTCCCCGACCGGGCGCGCCCGCCACCCACGAAGGAGTTCCTCATGCACGTTTGCGTCCTCGGCCTCGGCGAAGCCGGTGCCCGCTACGGCGCGGACCTGGCCGAACGCGGCTGGACGGTCACCGGCTACGACCCGGGGCCGGCCGCGACCCCGCCGGTGTCGCGAGGGCCGGGACCGCCGCCGAGGCCGCCGCCGGAGCGGATCTGGTGCTGAGCCTGGTCGGTGGTGCGCACGCCGCTGCCGCCGCCGAAGCGGTGGCCGGGCACCTCGCGGACGCGACGGTCTACGCCGACATGAACGCCGGCTCGCCGGAGCTCAAGGAATCCCTCGCCGCGATCGTCGGTGCGGAGCGCTTCGCCGACGTCTCGGTGATCGGCTCCGTCCCGCGCTTCGGCGTCGCCACCCACGTGCTCGTCAGCGGGCAGGCGGCCGCGGCGGTGACCGACCACTTCACCGCGTTCGGGGCCCGCGCCGAGACCATCGCCGGGACGGCCGGCGCGGCTTCCGCGCGCAAGCTGCTGCGCAGCACCTTCATGAAGGGGCTCGGCGCACTGATCACGGAGTCGTTGCAGGCCGCCCGGGCGGCGGGCGCGGAGGACTGGGTCGCCGCGCAGATCGACGGCGAGCTGAGCAGCGGGGCGGCCACCCGCGAACGCCTGCGCACCGGCACCGCCAGGCACGCCGCGCGCCGCGCGGGGGAGGCCGACGCCGCCGTCGCGCTGCTCGACGCCCTCGGCCAGCGCGGACCCATGACCCGGGCGACCGCCGAGGTGCACCACGCCCTCGCCGACGAGCAGCAGGGCGCCACCGACGACCTGCGCACCGCCTGCGCGTCCTTGGCGGTGGCCGCCATCGGCGACGCCCGCGACCGGATGGGCCTGCTCGACGGCGGTATCCGCCCGCTGTGGAAGGGCGCGCGAGCGGTCGGCCACGCCCGCACCGTCTGGGTGCCCCGCGGCGACAACCAGGCCGTGCACCGCGCGCTGGCCACCGCCCGGCCGGGCGATCTCCTGGTCGTCAACGGCCACGGTGACACCAGTCGGGCGCTCATCGGTGAGCTCATCGCCGAACGGGCCCGCGCGCGGGGGATCACCGGCATGGTCATCGATGGTGCCGCCCGCGACATCGCCGAGCTGGAGCAGCTCGGGTTCCCGGTCTGGGCCCGCGCGGCGAACCCCGCAGGTCCGTACAAGAACGGTCCCGGGCAGATCGACGTCCCGGTGGCCGTCGGTGGCGTCGTCGCCCGCCCCGGCGATCTCATCGCGGCCGACGGGGACGGGGTCGTCGTGGTCCCGGCGCACGAGGCCTGGGCGACCCTGCGCCGCGCCCGCGCCATCGAGGACGACGAACGGCGGCGCCGCGACGCCATCCTCGCCACCACCGGGTCCGATTAGCCCGCGAGCAGCCGGCGGAATCCATCGGCACCGCTTCCAGGCAGCTCCCGGGGAGGACGACCTGCCCGGGAACTGCTCGACACCGTGCGGTGCCAGTCGGCGGATTGTCCAGGGCGTTGCGCGTGCTGCCCGGTACCCGGGTCCGGCGCGCGTCCCGCAGCGCCGTCGCGACTCCCCGGAGTTCGCTGGTGCGCATGGTGTCGTCCCCTCCGGCAGGCGGGTCAGCGCGCGGCGCCGACGGTGGCGCGGTGGCGGAACCGGGTCCCGGGGTGGTCGTCGAGCAGCCGCACGATCCCCGGGCCGTAGAGCTTCTCCCGCAGGGTCGACCCGGCGTACTCGGTCCACATCGCTCCGCGGCGTTGCAGCTCCGGCACGACGAGCTCGATGAAGTCCGCGATGTCCCGGTACTTCACGGCGTGCGCGAGGTTGAAGCCGGCGATGCCGGTCTCCTCGACCCAGCGGATCAGCTCATCGGCGACGGTCGCCGGGGAACCCACGATGGTGGGGCCGGTGCCGCCGATGCCCACGAACTCGGCGATGTCCCGGGGGGTCCACTCCTTGTCGGGGTCCATCTTCGAGAACAGGTCCACCATGGTCTGCCCGGCCTCGGTCCTGACGTGCCTGAGCGGCACGTCCGGGTCGAACCGGGACATGTCCAGCGCGGTCCACCCGCTGTAGCGGGCCATCGCGCCGGAGTAGCTCACCATCCGGCGGTACTCCTCGTACTTGGCGTGCGCCAGCTCGTCGGTCGGGGCGCAGACCACGTTGAGCATCTGCAGCACCTTCAGGCCGTCCGGGTCGCGACCGTGCTCCACGGCCAGCGCGCGCAGCGCGTCGACCTGCCGCTTGAGCGCGGGCTTGGAGACGGCGTTGACGAACACCCCTTCCGCGCCGGCCGCGGCCAGCGCCCGCCCCCTCGACGATCCGCCCGCCTGGAACAGGACGGGGGTGCGCTGCGGGGAGGGCTCGCACAGGGCGAACCCGGGCACGGTGAAGTACGTCCCCCGGTGGTCGATGTCGTGCACCCGCTCGGGATCGACGTAGACGCCGCGGGCGGCGTCGCGGACGACCGCGCCGTCCTCCCAGGAGCCTTCCCACAGCTTGTAGCAGACCTCGAGGTGCTCGGCGGCCACGGCGTAGCGCTCGTCGTGCGGGGTCAGCCTGCCGTTGCCGAGGTTGCGCGCGGCGCTGTCGGCGTAGGAGGTCACCAGGTTCCAGCCGATCCGCCCCTCGGTGAGGTGGTCGAGGGTGCTGAACCGGCGGGCCAGCGCGTAGGGGTGTTCGTACGAGGTGGACCCGGTCAGGCCGAAGCCGAGGTGCTCGGTGGCGGCGGCCATCGCCGAGACGACGAGGAAGGGATCGTTGGCCGGGATCTGGGCCGCGTCGGCGAGCGCGCCGGCGGCGCTGCCCTGGTAGACGTCGTGGTAGCCGACGTTGTCGGCGAAGAACACGCCGTCGAACCGGGCCTGCTCGAGGAGCTTGGCGTAGTCGGTCCAGTAGCGCAGGTCCTGGTAGCGCGAGCCCTGGTCCAGCTCGTGCCGCCACAGCCCGGCCGAGAGGTGTGCGGGGCCCTGGAAGTCGAAGGCGAACAGTCGAATGCGGTGAGACGTCATCGTCCACTCCCGTCCGTGAGGTCGGCGGAGGTCCCGTCGTGGGTGGTGCGCTCGGGTCGTGCTCAGGCGGGAATCGCGCGGTACCCGCCGAACCGGCCGCGGTGGTAGACCAGCGGTGCACCGGTGCCCGCTCGCAGGCCGCGCACCTCGGCGATCACGATGCGGTGGTCCCCGCCCGCCAGCTCGTGCACCGCCCGGCAGTCGATCCAGGCGTGCGCGCCGGAGATCTGCGGGCTGCCGTCGCCGGATTCGTGCCACCCCACCGCGGCGAACTTGTCCGGACCCCTGCTCGACAGCGCGCGGCAGACGTCGTCCTGCCCGTCGGCGAGGACGCTGGCGCTGAAGTACCCGGCCGGGCGGATCTTCGGCCAACTGGTCGAGGTCGTCGCGACGCTGAAGCTGACCAGCGGTGGGTCCAGCGACAGCGACTGGAACGTCCCGACGACGAGTCCCGCCGGGGTCCCGGTGCGCGGCTCGCGGCCCGCCACGACGACGACACCGGTGGGCAGGTGCCCCATCACGTCGCGGAAGTGGCGTGCCTCGATCGTTGGAGACGACGTGGTCATGCTCGCGTTCCCTCCCATTCGGATGCCGGGGTCAGCGCGCGGCGCCGAGGTCCGCGCCGATCTCGCGGGCGACGCGCAGTCCGCTCTCGATGGCGCCGTCGATGAAACCCGCCCACACGGTGGCGTTGTCGCTGCTGGCGAAGTGCAGGACGCCCTCGGGGCGCCGCTGCGCCTCGGAGTAGCGGGTGAGCTGGTGCGGGCGCTGCATCAGCCAGGTCTCCCGCGAGTGCGGGTCGGCCATCCAGTCGTGCCCGGTGACCTCGAGGACCTCGAGGTCGTCCCGCCACACCCGCAGCGCCTCCCGGACGGCGTCGATGTCGTGCGGTGAGATCCGCCGCGAGTCGGCGCCGAAGGACACGAGCACGGCGTCGTCGTCGCCGACGTGCTCGGTGCGCGCGACCGACAGCGGGTGCGCGGCGGAGGAGTAGGCGAAGAACGGGGCGATCGGCCCGCGCACGCGGATCCAGATCTTCACCCCCCGCGACGCGGTCCCCTCCTCGCTCGCGGCCCGCTTCCCGGCGCTGAGCTCCGGCTCGACGGCCAGTCCGCCGAGGATGTTCTGGGGCAGCGTCAGGACGACCCGGCCCGCCTCGATGCGCTCTCCCGCGGCGGTGGTCACCGCGGCACCGTCCGGGCGGTGCTCGACGTGGCGCACCTCGGTGGAGGTGCGGAAGTCGGCGCGGGTGTCCGCGACGATGGCCTCGACCAGCGATCGGGTCCCCGAGGCGAGGCGGAACACCGCGGAAGCCTCGTGCATGAGGTGCCACGAGCCCCCGGTGGCGGCGGTCCAGCGCAGCGCGCTGGTGAACGCGCCGTCCTGGAGGGGGGCGTTGAAGTGCCCGACCCAGGCGGCCTCGTTCGCGCGGTACTCCTCGACCGGCAGGTCCAGCTCGTCGAGCTTGTCCTGGACGCTGAAGCCGTCCACCGACGCGAGCCCGGGTGCGGCGGTGGGCGCGTCCGGGCGCGGGATCCACCGCATCGTCCCGTCCAGGAGCCGGCGCATGCCCGGGTCGATCAGCTCCATGAAGGCGTCGAGCGTTCCCGACCGGACCTCGTCGCCGGCCAGCCAGTACGCCTCTTCGGGGCGCGGTCCGCGGGTCACCTCGAGGCCGTACCGGGTGACTTCGGCCCACGCGTGCGGCTGCACCCAGTGCAACCAAGTCCCGCCGAGCTCCAGGTCGCGGCCGAGGCGGTGGTCGGTCCACACCCGGCCGCCCAGCCGGTCCCTGGCCTCCAGCACGGCGACGCGAACGCCCTGCCGGCCGAGCTCGCGGGCCGTGATCAGCCCGGCGATCCCGCCGCCGACCACGACGACATCAGCTTTCTCGGTCACGGTGACAGCACTCCCTCGCGATTCGTATCCCGAACGGGCCGGACACCTCGCGGCGGAACCCGACGCGGAGCGGCGGCGCCCTCCGGCAGCGGCGGACTCGGCGATGACTCACTAAAACACGAACAGTTCGTTCAATATACGAACGCTTAGCCGGTATTGTGACCTCGGCCGCTTTCGGCGTCAACCCCAGAGTTCTGCTGTTTTGGCACGGATTTTCGCGCTCGACCTGACAGGGAGGGTGGCGGCGCGGGCAATGCATGTTCGTATAATGAACGGATAGATCGATTTACTGCACTGATCACGACGGCGCGGCGGCGCGGCGTCCCGATGTTCTCCATCGCCGAGCTCGTCGAGCGGATGGCGCACCACGGCAGCGGGGTCCGGCGCACCGGGCAGGCCGAGATCCCGCCGATCTCGGCCTCGTCCAGCGGTGCCGAGCACCTCGGCCGGCGATGGGGCGTCGAGGGCGCCGAGGACCTGCTCGTCCGGTTGCACGGCGAGTGCCTACCGCCGAGCCGCTCGCCGGGGCCGGTAGCACGACGGGGGCGCCGGCACCGCGCGTGCTGACGCCCCCGTTCCTCGGCGACCGGCTCCGGCTCAGCGGCCGTTGCCGGGCGCGTACTTCCGGAGCAGCTCCTCGGTCTCGTGCTCGGCCCCGACGGCGGAGGCGGTGAACTCCGGGGTGTCGAAGACCTCGCCCGCGATGGGGTCCCGGAAGGCGGAGTCGCCGTCGAGTCCGATGGCGCCGGTCTCGGAGTCCACCGTGGTGGCGTGCGCCGGGACGTCGTGGACGGCCAGCACCGTGGTGTCCGCGCCGCGGGCGGCCGGTGCGGACGGGTTTCCGGTCGTGGCCGTCTCGAGTCCGCCGAGCGCCGCGGAGGCGCCCTTGAAGCGACCGCGCGGCGGCGCCTGCCCGCCGTGCTCCTTGAGCAGTTCGCGGAGGCTGCGGTGGAGCTCCTCCTCGTCGTCGGCCTCCTTGCGGGCGGTCGCCACGAGCGCCGACGGGGTGGCCTGGGGCCGGATGCGCACGTAGCGCGGCATGGTGGCCATCTCGAAGCGCAACATCCGCACCAGCGCGATGACGGCCAGTGCGTAGATGATCGACAGCGGCGCGGCACCGGCGATCGAGCTGACCTGGAGCACGGTGAGCGCGGCTTCCCCGCCCGCGAGCAGCAGCAAGGCGCCGACCACGCCGATGATCACCGCCCAGAACACGCGCGTCGCGCGCGGCGTCTCGGTGCGCCCGCCGTGCGAGAGGACGTCCACCACCAGCGAGCAGGAGTCCGATGAGGTGATGAAGAACAACGTGATCACCAGAAGGGCGATCACCGACAGCGCGACCACGATCCCCCCGCCCACGGGGAGGTTCTCGAACAGCAGGAACAACGACGTGTTGGTGTCGATGGTGCCGTCCGCGCCGACCATCGAACCGTTCTGCAACTGGTGGAGGATCCCGGTGCTGCCGAAGATCGTGAACCAGAGGATCGCGATGACCGTGGGCGCCAGCATGACGCCGAGGATGAACTCCCGGATGGTGCGGCCGCGGGAGATGCGGGCGATGAACATGCCCACGAACGGTGCCCAGCTCAGGAACCACCCCTGGTTGAACAGGGTCCAGCTCAGCGTCCAGCCGTCGGTGGCACCGGCGCCGGTGACGAACATCAGCTCCGGGAGCGTCTGGAGGTACTCACCGGTGTTCTGGACCATCGACTGGAACAGGAAAACCGTCGGCCCGACCAGCAGCACGCAGAGGGCCAGCACGGCCGCCAGCGTCATGTTGGCGTTGGAGAGCCAGCGCACGCCCTTGTTCAGGCCGCTGACCACGGACAGGGTGCCCACCGCGGTGACCACCACCACCAGCCCCAGGAGCAGGGCGTTGGACGGGCTGAACCACCCGAGGTGGACCAGGCCGGCCTGCAGCTGCAGCGCCCCCTGCCCGAGCGAGGTGGCGACGCCGAAGATGGTGCCGACGATGGCGAACACGTCGATGGCGTGGCCGACCCAGGACTCGATCAGCTTGCGGCCGAAGACCGGTTCGAGCAGCCACCGGATCGACAGCGGGCGACCGCGGCGGAAGGACATGTAGGCCAGCCCGAGCCCCACGACGACGTAGATGCCCCACGCGTGCAGGCCCCAGTGGAACAGCGCCTGGCCGATGGCGGCGCGGCCGGCTTCCGGCGTGCCGGCTGCGTTGCCCGCGATCTCCGGCGGGGACATCAGGTGGTTCAGCGGTTCGGCCACGCCCCAGAAGACCAGGCCGATGCCCATTCCGGCGGAGAACAGCATGGCGAACCAGGAGAACCGCGAGAACTCCGGCCGCTCGTCGTCCCGCCCGAGCCGGATGTTGCCCACTTTGGACAGTGCCGCCCAGAACGCGAAGACCAGGAAGGTCGTGACGACGAGGACGTACCACCAGCCGACCGTGCCACCGATGCCGTCCCGCAGGTTCGTGAACGCCGTCTCGGCGTCGTCGCCGTAGGCGGCCCCGTACCAAGTGGCGAAGGCCAGGGCGACGAGGATGATCAGCAGCGCCGGCACGAACACCGGCTTGGACAGGCCGCGCCAGACCTCGGCCAGGCGGTTCGGTCTCCGGTCCGCTTCTGCTGGGGAAGCCACACGTGCTCCTTACTCTGCGTGCGATGTGCTGTTCAATCGTGGGGTGCCGTCGGCGCGGCGGGGCCGGTGAGCGGCGAGATGCCGGGGACGCCGTGCGCGAGTGGTGCGCTCGAAGCGGCGTGGGCGGTCGCACCTCCGGCGAGGCACCGCCGGAGGGTCCGCGCGGACGCGCCGTTCGCGGGGCACGGCTTCGCCCGGCCGGGGAGCGGCCGGGCGTGCGCGGTGCGCGCAGCGGCGAAGGGCGCGGTCGCCGAACCGGCGGCCTGGATGGATCACGGGTCGGCGCGGACCGCGGGTCCGAGCCGCCGCAGCACGACACCTCCTATACTGGTCTGTATAACGCTGGACAACGTATTTTTACAGCCCTGTGAAAGTCAAGGTGGTGTGGCGTGGAGCATGAGGTGGCCGACGCGGGGGACCTGACCCCGCGGGCGCGGCGCATCCTGGAAGTCGCCTCCGAGCTGTTCTACGACCGCGGCATCCACGCCGTCGGGGTGGACACGATCGCCGCGGAGTCCGGCGTGACCAAGCGCACGCTCTACAACAACTTCGGCGCCAAGGACGTCCTCGTGGCGACCTACCTGAAGAACCGCCACTCGGGGTGGTGGCGGGGCCTGGAAGAGCGCCTCGCCGCCGCCGAGCCGCCCCGCGCGCTGACCCTCTTCGACGTCTACGCCGAGGACGCCCGCACGAGCAAGCGCGGGTGCGCCTTCCTCAACGCCGCCGCCGAGCTGCCCGCGGACCACCCCGCGTACGCCATCATCCGGTACCACAAGCGGTCCGTCGAGGACCGCCTCGGCGAGCTCATCGCCGAGCACGAACCCCTCGCCGCGGAGCCGGAGCGCCTGGCGCGCCACCTCTTCCTGCTGCTGGAAGGGGCGTTCGCCCACCACGGCATCCACGGCGAGGGCCTGCTGACCGAAGCGCGCGAGATCGCCCGGGGCCTGCTCACCTAGGGCGCGCGGAGGCGGCACCCGGCGCCGTCGCGTCCAGTAAGTGAACGCCCTCCTGGTAAACTGGGCCCTCGGCATTGGTCCAGCGGAGTTCGACGCTGCGGCGTTGCAGGAGGCGGAACGGCGATGGGCGACGGGCCCGAGCATGCGGGCATGGTCAACAAGTCGGTGACCAAAGCCGTCCGCCTGCTCCGCGAACTGGCCGCTCAACCCCGCACCGGGGCCACGGTCACCACGCTGGCCAAGTCGACGGGGCTGAGTCGGCCGACCGCGTTCCGCCTGCTCTACAGCCTCGAACAGGGCGGCCTGGTCGACCGCGTCGACACCAACTACGTCCTCGGCTGGGAACTCGCCCGGCTCGGCCGCCACGCCGACCCGTACGCGGGTCTGGTGGCCCACGCCCAGCCGCTGCTGCAGGAACTGGCGGACCAGTTCAACGAGTCGGTGACCCTGTCCGTCCCGAACGCGCAGGACGGCCTCGACCTCGTCGCGGAGGCGGCGGGCTCGCACGTGGTCGGCGTCCTGTCCCGCAACATGGTCGGCCAGCGCTACCCCATGCACGCCAGCTCCACCGGCAAGGTGCTGCTCGCCGAGCAGCCGCTCGACAAGCTGCGCGCGGTGCTGCCCGAGAAGCTCGACGCCTTCACCCCGCACACCATCACCGACCGGGCGATGCTGCTCAAGGAACTCGACCAGGTGCGGGAACAGGGCTTCGCCATCATCGACAACGAGCTGGAGCACGAAGTCCTCTCGCTGTCCCGCCCGATCCGGGACACCGCGGGAACCCTCGTCGCGGTCCTGACCCTCAACGGCCCGCGGAGCCGGTTCGGCCGCGACCGGATTCCCGAGGCCCTGCAACAGATGCAACGCACCATCGACCGCCTGGCGGAACTGTTCTGGCGCGATTCGCTCGGCGCCTGAGGCGCGCCGCCCGCCGCGTCCCGGGCGCCCGCGGGGAACCCGGGCCGCTGCCCGAGCCGGTCCGCCGGGTGCGCGCCGACGACTTCGCCATGCGGATCATCGGGGGTCGGTGGCACCGGTGTGGTCATCGTCGCGCAGGTGCTGGCCACCGCGGCCGCCCTCGACGGCCGGCACGTCCGGATCCTGGACCGGAGCGGGTGGTGCAGAAGGGCGGCGCGGTCGTCTCCGACGTCAAGATCAGCACCGCGCCGCGGGCCCGCGCCGCCGCGGCTCGCTGCGGGTGAATGCGACCTCTACCTGGGTTGCGACTCCCCGGTGGCCACCGACCCCGTCCACCTGCGCACGACCGCCCCGGGCCGGGCCATCGCCGTGCTGTCCACCGCGGAGGTCCCCACCGGGCACATGGTCGTCCCCAGAGGAGCGCTTCCCCGAGGCCGACGGCGTGCGGGCCGCCTTCGACGGCCGCGTCGCCCCCGCGCCTCCCCGCCGACGAGCGCTCGGCGGCGCTGTTCGGCGATGGCCAGTTCGCCAACATGCTCCTGGTCGGCGCGGCGTACCCAGCCGGGGCCCTGCCGCTACCGGCCGAGGCGATCGAGACCGCGATCCGGCTCAACGGGGCGCAGGTGGACACCAACCTCCTCGCGTTCGGCCACGGCAGGCGCTTGGTCGCGCGACCCGAGGACGAGCCGGCACCGGCGCCTCTCGGAATCGACGAGCTGATCGCCCACCGGACGGCGGACCTGACCGAGTACCAGGACGCCCGCTACGCGGCGGCCTACGCGCGCTTCGTCACCGACGTCCGCGCGCGGGAGCACGCGGTGCGGCCGGGCAGCACCGAACTGACCGGGTCCGTGGCCCGCGCCCTGCACAAGCTCATGGCCTACAAGGACGAGTACGAGGTCGCACGCCTGTGCCTCGATCCCGCTTTCGACCGGAGCGTGCGCGACCAGTGGGGCGCGGGCGCGAAGGTCCACTACCGGCTGCACCCGCCGGTGCTGCGCGCGCCCGGGATGGACCGCAAGATCGCCCTCGGCCCCTGGTTCCGCCCGGCCTTCCGCGCCCTGCGGCGGCTCCGCGGCACCGCGTGGGACCCGTTCGGCCGCGCCCACGTCCGCGAGGTCGAACGCGAGCTCATCACCGAGTACCGCGGCGCCGTCGAGGCGGCGTCGCACGCGCTCACCGAGCGTTCCCTGCCCACCGCGGCCGAGCTCGCCGAACTGCCCGACCTGGTCCGCGGCTACGAGCGGATCAAGCTCGACAACGTCGAGCGGTACCGGGTCCGGCTCCGCGCGCTGCTCGACCAGCTCGGACCGCCGCGTTGACCTCCCGCGCCCACGCCATGCCCGTTGGATCCGGTGCCCGGCGGCGAGGAACGACCACCACCGTCGGTGGCTCCGCTGCCGTCCGGTCCGCCGCGGGGCGCGGCCGAGGGTGAGCCCGCTCCACCATCCGGCCGGACGAGGCTGTCACCGCGGTGCCGGGCCTGGTGCCGCGGAGGCTCGGCGCGGGGACGAGCGCGCGGGCCTCCGCGCGCGTCGGGCCGTTCAGCCCAGCGGTCGGTCCGCCGACGCGCTGGGAGGCGTCGGCAGGGGGGAGTTGGCCAGCAGGGTGGTGAATTCGGCCTCGGGGAGCGCGGGGGTGAAGAGCCAGCCTTGGTAGGCGTCGACGCCGAGGCCGTCGAGCAGGTGGAACTGATCGGCGGTTTCCACCCCTTCTGCGATGCAGCGGCGTCCCAGCGCCTTGGCCATGCCGATCATCGATTCGGTGACGGCCCGGTCGGCCGGGTCGTCGGTGATGCCGGCGACGAACTGGCGGTCGATCTTGATCAGTTCGGCGGGGAGCTGCTTGAACCGGGCCAGGGACGAGTAGCCCGTGCCGAAGTCGTCGATGGCGAAGCGTGCTCCCCGCCGGGCGAGGCTCAGCATGCCGTGCTGGGTCTGGAGGTGCGGGACGGCCAGTTCTTCCTCGACCAGTTCGAGGATGACGCGGTGCCAGTCGAATCCGGCCTCGGCCACCGCCTCGGCGATGAGGTCGGCGAAGGCCGGGTCGCCGGGTACCAGGCCGCTGAGGTTGATCGCGATGTCGACGGGCCGGCCGTTCGGGGCGGACCACCGCGCTGCGGCGCCGAGCGCGGTGCGCAGCACCCACTGGTCGAGTTCCCGCAGCAAGCCGGCTTGGTCGGCCACCGTCAGGAAGGCGCCCGGGGTGAGCAGGCCGCGTTCCGGGTGGGGCCAGCGGACCAGGGCCTCCGCGGCGAGGATCGCGCCGTCGGCCGCGAGGATCGGCTGGTAGTGCACGCTCAGCTCGTCGCGGTGCAGTGCCTGACGTAGCTGTCCTTCGAGGTCGACCTGGTGGTCCACGGAATCCATCAGGGTGGTCGTCGCCTGGCGGACCTGGCCGGGACCGCGTTGCCGGGCCTGGCCCATCGCCGCGGTGGCGAACCGCAGCAGGTCACCGCCGCCCCTCCGGGGGTCGTCGTGGACCGCGACCCCGATCGAGGCCGAGACGTTGAGGAACTGATCCCGGACCGGCACCGGTGTCCGAACCAGTCCGGACACTCGGCCGGTCAGCGCGTCGAGCCCGCCGGCCACGGCCAGGTCCGAGCACAGGACCACGAACTCGTCCTCGCCGGATACGCGGGCGATCGTGCTCTCCTCGCCCAGTCCTTCGGCCAACCGCCGGGCGAGTTCCGCCAGCAGATCGTCCCCGACCTCGTGTCCCAACGAGGTGATGACCCGCTTGAAGTTGTCGATGCGCACGGCCAGCACCGCCACGGTCGCGGCCCGAGCCCCTTCGAGCAGCTGCTGCAGCAGTTCGCGAGCCGCGGTGCGGTTGGGCAACCCGGTCACGACGTCGTGCCTGGCGCGGTACTGCAGCGGCGGGCCGGTCTCGCGCTGGTCGGTGATGTCCTGGGCCGTCCCGGCCAGCACCACGTTCCCGTCGGCATCCCGGGTCGGCGTGCCGTGCACCCGGAAGATCCGCACGGCACCGTCGGGACGCACATAGCGGTGCTCGACTTCGACCGGGTGATGATGGGCGACCAGCGGGGACCACGCCTCCCGCACCCACGCCCGGTCATCGGGGTCCACCGCCGCCAGGAAATCCTCGAACGAGGTGTGCGACCGGCCGGTGAGCTCGGACAGCGTGTCCGACAATTCGAGGACGTCGGCCGCCGGATCCCACTGCCACGTGCCGATGCGGGCGGCGTGCTGGGCATCCCGCAGCGATGGATCGCCGAGCATCGTGGTGCGGTCCACCTCGAGCAACCGGGCGCGCTGCGCCGGGGACATCCGGCTCAGCGCGACCGTCAGGTCCGACACGTCCAGCAGCACGGTGACCCGCAGTCGTTCATCGTCGCCGTGCTGCCAGCTGACCGTGCGCACCGCGCTCACACCCGGACCGCGGCCGCGCAGCCGCCACACCGCGCCGTCGCGCACCAGGAGCTGGCTCATCCGCTGGCCCACCAGTCCCTCGGGCGTGACCTCGCCGGCGAGCTCGGCGGCCTGCTCGCTCGCCCGCACGACCGTCCCGTCCGGGGCGCTGACCAGCACGGCGGCATCGGGTGGAAGCCACAGCTCACCGGCGATCCCGGTCCAGCCCAGCCGCTCATCCGACCCAGCGTCCCGCACAGTCGACCCTTTCCCGCAGCTCAACGCACACGGTCTCCGACTAGAGGGAGACACTCGATGGTGGGCCGGGGTGCTCGGCGCTGCAACCGCTGCCGACTGCGCCCGAGGGGCGACCAACCAGCTCTGGAAGGCTCCGACGTGGGCGCGGGCGACCGGTCGATCGTGGCCGCCGCCCCTGGTAGGTCCGTGGAGCCCCCAGCGCTCCGGCCCGACGGCTCTCGATGGGGCGGGATGATCCCGCTCAGCCCGGCCGCAGCCGCGTCCGGGTGCTTTCGCACGGGCCGGGCCCGGGTCGCTTCGCCGCAGCGCATTCGGCACCGGGTGCGCCGGCCCGGCGTTGGACGAGCTCGGTGCTGACTCCTCTCCGGTGCGTCGCGGGGTGTCATTCCCGGTCGTCGTCGGCGGTGGCCTTTTCGGCGCTGACGGTGGTGAGGTGGCGGTGCATGGCGGCGGATGCTTCCCGGCGGCGGTGGGCGAGCAGGAGGTCGGCGATCTCGACGTGCTCGCGGCACCGGACGATCGCGCGGTCGCGGGCCAGCGAGCGGCGGTATTCGATGAGCCGTCGCAGGCGGTCGATGCGCTGGAGGGTGTCGATGAAGAACGTGTTGCGGCTGCACCGCATGATGGCTTCGTGGAAGCCGCTGTTGAGGTCGAACAGCTCGGCGTTGCCGATGTTCCAGATGTCGCCGTCGACGAGGCGCCGCTGCTGGACGCGCACCTCCTCGATGGCGGTGCGGTCGAGGGCGAAGGTCGGTTCGAGGATGGCGGCGGGTTCGATGGCCAGGCGGAGCCGGTAGCTGTCCTGGTAGGAGCGCAGTTCGGTGAGCATCGGCTGGAACTCCCAGCCGTAGCCGGGCAGCCGTTCGATCCAGCCTTCGCCGCTGATGCGGCGCAGGATCCGGGCGAGCTGGGCGGGGGTGAGGCCGTAGTCGCGGGCCAGGCCGTTCTCGGTGACCCGATCGGGGAGGTTGCCGTCGAGGCGATCGGCGGCGATGCGCAGGTACAGCTGCTCGGTGTCGTCGGCCTCGGTCCGCGCCGCGGGGAGCTCCTCGGGTGGTCGCAGGACGGTGTAACCGCCGCGTTCGGCGAGTCCGACGACACCGTCGTCGGCCAGCAGTCGCAGCGCGCTGCGGATCGGTGACCGGGACACGCGCAGGTGGTCGGCGAGCTTGCGTTCGACCAGCTTGGTGCCCTGGGGCACCTGCCGCTCGCGGAGGTGGTTCACGATGCGTGCGGCGGTCTGGCGCGCCAGCGGGGTCGGTGCCACGGTGCGCGTCCCTCCTTCCCGGTCGCCGCGACGTGCGGTCGCGGTCCTGGACCAGGTTAGGACGCGCCCGTCGTCACAGCGGCAGGACGTCGATGACGTGCTCGACGGCCGGTGGTTCGGCGAAGTGCGGCCCGACCAGCTCCCGCCAGCGGACGTACCCGTCCGAGGAGCGGAAGGTCGCGGTGTGGTGCTCGACGGTCTCCCACTCGACCAGGAGCCGGTACAGCAAGGGGTCTTCCACGCTGCGGACGAGCCGGACGCTGTGGCATCCCGCCGCGGCGCGGAACACGGGGACGGCCTCGGCGACCGCCGCCTCGAACGCCTCCTCGTCGCCGCTGCTGATCCGGATGTGCGCGATCTCGGTGATCACGGAGTTCTCCTCTCAGGTCAAGGTGATGGCGCCGGTGAGCACGGTGCAGCCCACCATGCCGAGCGAGACGACCGCGACGCGCAGCAGCGCGAAGCGCTGGAGCTCGCCGATGTCCTTGCCGATCAAGCCGAGCAGGACCCACAGGGGCGCCGATGCCGGTCCGATGGAGTGCAGCATCTGCCCGACCACGCCGGCCCGGGCGATCTCGTAGGCGGCGATGCCGTGGTGGCTCGCCGACTCGGCGAGCACCGGCAGGATGCCGAAGAAGTAGGCGTCGTTGGACATGAAGAAGCTCAGCGGCAGCCCGATCAGCGCGGTGAACAGCGGGATCAGGTTCCCGAGCGAGTCGGGCACCACGGCGAGCAGGGTGCGGGCCATCGCATCGACCATGCCGGTCCCGGACAGGATCGCGGTGAAGATGCCGGCCCCGAGCACCAGGATGACCACGGGCACGGCGTTGGAGGCGTGCTTGCGGATGACCTCGCCCTGCTCGGTAAGCTTTGGGTGGTTGGCCAGCAGCGCGATCGCGAACCCGGCCATGAACAGGTGACCAGCTCGGCCACGCCCAGGACCAGCAGGACCAGCAGGAGCACGGCTGTCGGCGCGACGGTTTCGATCCCCGCCATGGCGATGTCGCCGAAGTCCGCGCCACGGCCCGCGATGACCGCGAAGAGCACGGGCGCGGTGATGATGGCGACGAACGCGGTGGCGTACCTGCGCATGACCAGCACCATGAAGGTGCCGAGTGTCAAGAAGCCTAAGGTGGCGAGCATCGTTGCTGCTCCTAGCGGGCTCGGGTTTCCGGGCAGGGGGTGTCGCCGGGGCGGCCGTGGTGGCCGCCCCGGTGAGGTGGCGGTGGGTCAGCCGGCGGTGGTGCCGTGCTCGGCGTCGACGCGCGTGGTCACGCCGGTGCCGACCAGGGTGCGGGTGGCGTCGATGGAGGCGTAGGTCCAGAGGATGCGCATCGGCGCGGTGTCGGAGGCGTTGCGGAAGCGGTGGGGGACCCCGGCCGCGACGTAGGTGGTGTCGAAGCGGGTGAGCCGGTGTTCGGTGCCGTCGATCTCGACGATCGCGTCACCATCGAGGATGACGACGCTCTCCGGGCAGTTGTGGGTGTGCAGCGGGATTCCCGCGCCACCGTCGAAGAGGGTCTGGCCGTTGAGGAACACCTGCGCACCGCGCGCTCGGGTGACCAGCGGGATGGTGCTCGCGCCGCCGCCCCGGGAGAAGGCGTCGAGTTCGGCCGGGCGCAGCACCACGGGCGGGAAGTCCGCGCAGCAGGGGCCGTCGGGCTGTGCGTTCATCAGGCACCGATCCAGAGCGTTTTGACGTTGACGAATTCGCGGATGCCCTCCGCGCCGAGCTCGCGGCCGTAGCCGGACTTCTTGATGCCCCCGAAGGGCAGTCGCGGATCGGAGGCGACGAGTCCGTTGATGAACACCGCGCCGGCGTCGATCCGGCGCGCGAAGTCCCGGGCCCGCTCCAGGTCGCGGGTCCACAGCGCCGCGCCGAGGCCGAATTCGGTCTGGTTGGCCAGGGTCAGCGCCTCTTCGGCGTCGGCGACGCGGGTGATCGCGGCAACCGGACCGAAGGTCTCCTCGGTGAACGCGGCCATGCCGGGCGTGACGTGGTCGAGCACGGTGGGCGGGTAGAAGAAGCCGGGGCCGTCCAGCGGCTGTCCGCCGGTGCGGACGTGCGCGCCCGCGTCGACCGTGCGCCGGACCTGGTCGTGCAGCGCGTCGCGCAGGTCGGCCCGGGCCATCGGGCCGATCCTGGTGGCGGGATCGGTGGGATCACCGACCCGCAGTGCCTCCGCGGCTCCGGTGAAGGCGGCGACGAACTCGTCGGCCACGGCGTGTTCGACGAGGAATCGCTTGGCGTTGACGCAGCTCTGCCCGACGTTGGTGAACCGCGCTGTCACCGCGGTTTCGGCAGCGGCGGTGATGTCGGCGTCGGCCAGCACGATGAACGGGTCGGACCCGCCGAGTTCGAGGACCTGCTTCTTGAGCTGCGCGGCGGCTTGGGCCGCCACGATCGAGCCGACCTCGGTGGAGCCGGTGAGCGTGACCGCCGCGATGCGGTCGTCGGCGATGAGGTCGGCGACCGCGGGGACCGGCAGCAGCAGGCTGCGGCACAGGCCCTCCGGCGCACCGGCTTCGCGGACCACTTCCTCCACGGCCAGCGCGCATCGCGGCACGTTGTTGGCGTGCTTGAGGATCGCGCCGTTGCCCGCGGCCAGCGCCGGCGCGGCGAAGCGGAAGAACTGCCAGAACGGGTAGTTCCACGGCATGATCGCCAGCACCACGCCGAGCGGATCGTGGACGACCGCCGATTCGGCGGCGCCGGACTCGAGCGGCCGGTCGGCGAGGTAGTCGGCGGCGTGCTCGGCGTAGTGCTCGCAGGTCAGCGCGCACTTGTCGATCTCGGCCTCGGCTTCGGTGATGGGCTTGCCCATCTCCGCGGTGATCAACCGGGCGTACTCGTCGCGGCCCGCGCGCAGGACGGCGGCGATCGAGCGCAGCAGCCCGGCCCGTTCGGCGATCGGGAGCCCCCGCCACCGCCGCTGCGCGGACGCGGCGGCGTCGAGCGCGGCGTCGACGTCGGTGTCGGTGTGCGGCTCGAACCGTGCGAGTTCGGTCTCGGTGGCGGGGTTGGTGGACAGGATCATCACTCGCCGCCCTCCTCGTCCAGTGCTGCCACGACGGCGTCGGTGAACGCGGCGGTGCCCAGGGAGCCGCCGATGTCGCGGGTGCGGGTGGCGGGGTCGGACAGGGCCGCCCCGACGGCGGACTCGATCAGGGCAGCGGCTCCGGTCAGCGCCGGGGCGTTGTGCCGGGTGCCGAGCCAGTCGAGCAGCATGGCCGTCGAGAGGATGAGCGAAGTGGGGTTGGCGATCCCCTGACCGGCGATGTCGGGGGCGGATCCGTGCTGGGCCTGGCCGACGCAGATGTCGTGGCCGGCGTTGATGGAGCCGCCGAGGCCCAGGCTGCCGGACAGTTCGGAGGCCTCGTCGGAGAGGATGTCGCCGAACATGTTCGTCGTCACCATGACGTCGAAGGTGTGCGGTCGGCGCACCAGCAAGGCGGCCGCGGCGTCGACGATCAGTTCTTCCAGCTCGACGTCGGGGAAGTCGGCGGCGACCTTGCGGACCTCGCGCAGGAACAGGCCGTCGGAGAGCTTGACCACGTTGGCCTTGTGCACGGCGGTGACCTTCTTGCGCCGTGTGCGGGCGAGTTCGAACGCCGCGCGTGCGATGCGCTCGCAGGCCTTCGCCGAGATCTTGCGCACCGACAGCGCCAGGTCGGCGTCGGGCATGAACTCGCCGGTACCGGCGACCATGTTGCGGTCGGAGTAGAAGCCCTCGGTGTTCTCGCGAACGATCACCAGGTCCATCGGGTGCCGCAGGATCGTCAGGTCGGGGTGCGAGCGGCACGGCCGCACGTTGGCGAACAGCTCGAAGGTGGTGCGCAGCTCGGCCGAAGGGTTGATCCCCCCGTCAGCTCGCGGCGGGTAGTCGTAGTGCTGCACCGGACCGAGCACGACGCCGTCGACCTGCGGGATCCGCTCCATCACCCGCCGCGGCAGCGTGGTGCCTTCTTCGGCGAGCGCTTTCAGGCCGATGTCGTGGGTTTCGAGTTCCAGTCCGAGGCCGAGCAGGCGGTCGGTGGCGGTGAGGACCCGGAGGGTGGCGTCGGTGATCTCGGGACCGATGCCGTCCCCGGGCAGGACGAGCAGTTGCACGGTGACACGTTCCTCTCGTGGTCGGCCGAGTTGGCCGTGACAGGACCCTAGAACCAGCTTTGGTTTTTTTCAATGGCGAAGTACCAAATGGCGGGCTCTTCGGCGAAACGGGACCGCTCGCGCCCGGCCAGGACGAGGTCAGTCGCCGGGGCGCCGGTCGACGGGGACGTTGCGGGTCAGGGCGCCGGTGAGGGCGAGTGGCCGAGGCCGGGTGAGCCGGGAACTGCTCGGCAGCATCGCCGACGACTGCACCGGCGGCACGGATGTCCTGGCCGCGCCCGGCCTTCGCGCGGTGGTCCACTTCGGACTCCCCGAGGTCGGGTGGAGCGCGGTGCGGTGGTGATCGCGCCGACACCGCCGCTCCCGGGTTCGGTGCCGGCTGCCACCGGACGAGCGCAGGACCTACAGTCGGTGGTGGGCGTCGGCCGTCGCGGGCGGAGCTTCGCCGGCGGGACACTGGAGCCAGCGCGTGAGTACCAATGTGTGAGTAGGAGTGCGGCGGTGCGGAAGGTGAAGGACCTGACCGGTCCTGGGCACACGGACCAGTTCGGGATCGGTGGCACGGACCTCGGGGTCATGGCGACGGCTCCGGACGGGCGGCTGGTCGCGGTGTTCGGCGACACCTTCGAGCGGGCGGGCGTCGGGGGTCCCGGGTGGCGGTCCCCGGTGGTGCTGTTCGCGGACCCCGCGACCCGCCGGGCGGGCATCGAGTGGACCGGCTCGATCGGGCCCCGCCGCCGGTACGCGGATCAGGCGTTGCCGTACCACCACGACTCGATGATCAACGGGTTGCGGGTCAGCACCGTGCTCCCGACCGATGTCATCACCATCGGTGACGAGATGTTCCTGCACGTGATGGTGTGCGCGGGGATCGGTCACGTGCACTGGTCCGAGATCCACCGCTCCACCGACAACGGCGAGACCTGGCACCACACCGGCGCCACCTGGCCCGGCGACCACCTCGGCGGCCTGTTCCAGATGCTGACCTGGGAACTGGGCGAGGACGGCTACGTGTACGCCTTCTCCACCGGGTTCCAGCGGGACCGGGGTCTGCTGCTCCAGCGGGTGCCCGCCGACCGGATCGCGGACCCGCGCGCGTGGGAGGGGTGGGGCTTCCGGGAGGGCGCGTGGGCCTGGGGCAACCCGCCGACGCTCGTCCTCACCGGCGCGTACGGCGAGCTGTGCCTGCGCCGGGTGGGCGGGCGGTGGCTGCTGGCGCTGTTCGACGCGGGCAACTACCGGATCGACGTGCTGAACCTGGACGGGCCCACGGCGAACCTCTACGAGGCGGGGCGCGGCACCGCCCTGCACGGCGCCTCCTGGTACCGCGAGGACCACGCGGGCGGGCACGTCGCCCAGCTCTACGGTCCCTACATCGTGCCCGGCTCGACGCTGGACGATCTGCACCTGGTCGTCAGCCAGTGGAACACCGAGAAGGACTGGCCCTACCGCTCCATGCAGTTCGCGGGCACCGCCCCAGGACCCGGCGACCGCCCCGCGCCACCCGCCGAACAACCCGGCCTGGACCTCCGGACGGCCGCCGGGGACCTCGCCAAACGAGGCATCGGATGGGGCCTCAAACGGCTGCTGAAATGAAGGAGTGGTCGCGCAGGCCCGCGCGGTGGCGGGCTGGCAGCCGGACGCGCACCGTTGCATCTAGCATGCCGGTGTCCATGGGGTACGACAACTGCTGTGCTGATGCCGTTCGGTGCGCGGGCTTCCGGGCGGGTCGGCCCGATTCACGGAGGTCGCGATGTTCGCCGAGCACGGGCCCGGCACCCTGGCGCCCACCCGCGGAGCGGCGTCGTGAGCAGGCAGCCGGACGTGACGCTCGCGCAGCTGAGGTACTTCGTCGAAGCGGCGTCGGTGCTGAGCATGACCAAGGCGGCCGAGGAGCTGCGGGTGGCCCAGTCGGCGGTGTCGGCGGCGGTCGCCCAGCTCGAACGGCAGGTGGGCACGCCGCTGTTCATCCGCCAGCACGCCCGCGGGCTCGTGCTGACGGCGGCGGGCGAGGAGATGCTGCGCGACGTGCGCGGACTGCTCGCGCACGTCGGTGAGGTCCTGGACGCGGCGCGCGGCCGCGGTGATGACGTCCGCGGCCGGATCAAGCTGGCGTGCATGGTCACCCTCGTCCCGTTCGTGCTGCCCGACCTCCTCGCGGAGTTGAGCGGGAGCTGCCCCGGGCTCGAAGTCGAGGTGCTGGAGCTCGAGGCGGCCGCGGTCAGCACCGCGCTGCGCAGCGGCACGGTCGAGGTCGCCGTGACCTACGACCTCGGTCTCGGGCAGGGGGTGGCGCGGGAGGTCATCGCCGAGGTCCCGCCGTACGTGGTCCTGCCCCCGCGGCACCCGCTCGCGGACCGCTCGGAGGTGCGGCTGAGCGACTTGGCGGAGGAGCCGATGGTGCTGCTGGACCTCCCGCACAGCCGCGAGTACTTCCGCGAGCTGCTGGCTGCGGCCGGCGCGCCGCCGCGGATCGCCTACCGGTCGAGCAGCGTCGAGGCGGTGCGCGGGATGGTCGCCCGGGGGCTCGGCTTCTCCCTGCTGAACCAGCGGCCGGTGCTGGACGGGACCTACGGTGGAGGATTCGTCGAGGCCCGCCCGATCGCCGACGACGTCCCGTCGCTGTCCGTCGTGGTGGCGTGGATGGAGTCGGTGCGGCGCACCGCGCGGGCGCGCGCCGTCACCGACAGCGCCCGGGAGGTCGTCCAACGGCTCCGCTCGGCGACCGGGGAGCCGGCGCCGGGAGGTCGCGCCCGGTCGTGACGCTCCGGGGTCGCACCCGGACATCCGGCGAGTCGACCGAGGGGCACCGCCGCCGAGCGCGCACGGTGGCGGTGCCGGCAACGCGCTCACGTGGTCCTTCTCGCGGTAGAGCATCGGCCCATCCGATGCAACGGACAACTTATCTCTGTTTGCCCGATGTGAGCTGGGCCGCTTAGCGTCGCCCCACGAACGGCCGCCGACGTCCGGAAGCGCCGTTCTCGGCAGGACGCCGGAGCGCGGGCCTGTCGTCTTCTCGCGATGCCCGCTGGAGGTCCCCGTGTCCGATCCCACCGCACGTTCCGCCGCGGACACCGCGCGCGATGCGGCCGTCCAAGCCGATCCCGCCTCGCTGCGCCGGAGCGTGGCCGCCGGCGCGATCGGCGTCTTCGTCCACTGGTTCGACTGGGCCGTCTACGCCTACCTCGCCACGACGATCGCGACGGTGTTCTTCCCGGCCGAGGACGAGGTCGCCGGCGTGCTGTCGGTGTTCGCCGTGTTCGCGGTCTCGTTCGGCATCCGCCCGCTCGGCGCGCTGGTGTTCGGGCCGCTCGGCGACCGCATCGGTCGGCGGCGCACGCTGTCGATCGTCATCATCGTGATGTCGATCGCGACGCTGGTGATCGGGTTGCTGCCCGGGTACCGGACGATCGGGATCGCCGCGCCGATCCTGCTGGTCGCGGTCCGGTTGGTGCAGGGCTTCGCCGCCGGCGGCGAGTTCGGCAGCGCCGCCAGCTTCCTGGCCGAGCACTCGCCCCGGTCCCGCCGCGGCTTCGGCGTGAGCTGGCTCGAGGTCGGGTCGCTGCTCGGCTTCCTCGCGGGCTCGCTCGCGTTCTACCTGCTCTCGGTCTCGCTGACGCCCGAGCAGATCACCGCCTGGGGGTGGCGGATCCCGTTCCTGATCGCGGCACCGATGGGCGTCATCGGCTACGTCATCCGGACCAAGATCGAGGACACGCCGGAGTACCGGGCGCTGGAGGCGACCGACTCGGTGTCGCGCAGCCCGGTCGCGGAGCTCTTCCGCGTCAACCTGCGGCAGTTGCTGCAGGCTGCCGGGCTCATGACGATGATGCACGTGCTGTTCTACGCGGTGCTCACCTACCTGGTGAACTACCAGACCGAGCACCTGGGGCACTCCGCCGAGAGCGCCGCGCTGCTGTCGACGTTCGCCTCGCTGCTCGGGCTGGTGCTGGTGCCCGCGTTCGGCCGGCTGTCCGACCGGGTCGGCCGCAAGCCCGTCATGGTCGGTGCCGCCATCGTCCTGCTGGTCGCGGCCACACCCGCCTACCTGCTGATGCAGACGGGGATGGCCGGCACCGTCGTCGCGGCGCTCGGGTTGGCGGTGATCCTCTCGGCGATCCTCGGAACCCACGCCGTGTGGGCCGCCGAGACCTTCCCGACGCGGACCCGCCAGGGCGGGCTGTCGATCGCCTACAACATCACCGCAGCGCTCTTCGCGGGCACGGTGCCGTTCTTCATGACGGTCCTCATCTCGGCCACCGGCAGCCTCCTGGTTCCCGGCCCGTACCTGATGGTCGCCGCCGTGATCGGGCTGGTCGCCGCCCTGAGCATGCGCGAGACGGCCGGGCGTGGCCTGCTCCAGGACCAGGACCTGCCCGCCCGCTCCGGGGAGGACGCGTCCGCGCGCCCGGCTTCCGCCGGCGGCGCCCGCTCCTGAACGTCAGCACGGACGTGCGGCACGGTTGCATCGGTTCATCTGATGCGCGCATTCGGAAACATGTCTTGGACTGTTGCAGTGGAATCGCCGAAACTCGGCTCATCGGGAGAACGTCGTGACTCCTGGAACGGAGGTTGAGATGTCGCACCACGAGACCGAGGTTCTCGTCGTCGGCGCGGGGCAGGCCGGGGTGGCCATGAGCGAACACCTCGGCGCGCGCGGGATCGGGCATCTGGTGCTGGAACGCGATCGCATCGCCGAACGCTGGCGCACCGGGCGCTGGGACTCCCTCGTCGCGAACGGCCCGGCGTGGCACGATCGCTTCCCGGGTCTGCTGTTCGCCGATGTCGATCCGGATGGTTTCGCGTCGAAGGACCAGGTGGCGGACTACTTCGTCGAGTACGCCGACAAGATCGGCGCACCGATCCGCTGCGGCGTGGACGTCCAGCGCGTGCGGAAGAACGTCGGACGCCCCGGCTTCCACGTGCGGACCTCGGAGGGGACGATTGAGGCGCGCCACGTCGTGGCGGCGACCGGACCGTTCCAGAAGCCGGTCATCCCCCCGGTGGTCCCCGAGGACGCGGACGTGGTCCAGCTCCACTCCAGCTCCTACCGCAACCCGGAGCAGCTCCCCGAGGGCGCCGTGCTCGTCGTCGGGGCGGGCTCGTCGGGCGTCCAGATCGCGGACGAGCTGCGGCGGTCCGGCCGGAAGGTCCACCTGTCGGTCGGTCCGCACGACCGGCCCCCGCGGCGGTACCGGGGCGCGACTTCTGCTGGTGGCTCGGCGTGCTCAACAAGTGGGAAGCGGCGGCGCCGCCGCGGGGCGCCGAGCACGTCACGATCGCGGTCAGCGGCGCGCACGGTGGCCGGACCGTCGACTTCCGGGCGCTGGCGGCGGAGGGCATCACCCTCGTCGGCATGACCCGCGCGTACGAGGACGGCCGGTTGCGCTTCGCGCCGGACCTGCGCGAGAACATCGCGGGCGGCGACGCCAACTACCTGGCGATGCTCGACGAGGCCGACGACTACGTCGCGCGCAACGGGCTCGACCTGCCCGAGGAGCCGGAGGCCCGCGCTTTCGGGCCGGACCCGGACTGCGTGGTCGACCCGCTCGTCGAACTGGACCTCGCCGGTGCCGGGATCACCTCGATCGTCTGGGCGACCGGCTACGCCTCCGACTACAGCTGGTTGCAGGTCGACGCCTTCGACGACCACGGGAAACCCCGGCACGCCCGGGGTGTGTCCGCCGAGCCCGGGATCTACTTCCTCGGCCTGCCCTGGCAGTCGCGACGCGGATCGAGCTTCATCTGGGGGGTGTGGCACGACGCCGCGTACGTCGCCGAGCACATCGCGATCCAGCGCGGCTACCTCGCCTACCACGACGGCGGTGGAGCGCTCGACCCGCGCCGCTCCGTCGCCGACCAGCACGCCGAATCCATCACCACCACCGGAGCAGCCTGATGCCGACCCACACCCGCATCCGCCCGTTCAACACCCGCGACACCTATCCCGAGCAGAACCTCGACAACGACCTGTGCCAAGCCGTGGTCGCGGGCAACACCGTCTACGTCCGGGGCCAGATCGGCCAGGACCTCGACACCAGCGAGTCGGTCGGGATCGGTGACGTCGGGGCCCAGGCCGAGCAGGCGATGGCGAACATCGACCTGCTGCTGCGCGAGGCGGGCAGCCGGATGGAGCACTTGGTCAAGCTGACCATCTACCTGGTCGACCCGCGTTACCGCGAGGCGGTCTACCGGACCGTCGGGCGCTGGACCCGGGTGTGCACCCGATCTCCACCGGGGTCGTGGTGTCCGCGCTGGCGCGCCCGGAGTGGTTGTGCGAGATCGACGCCATCGCCGTGATCCCGGAGGGTGACCAGTGACCTTCTCCATCGCAGCCCGCCAGGACGGGCGGTTCGGCATGGCCGTGAGCTCCTCGAGCCCGGCGGTGGCGGCCCGGTGCGTGCACCTGAGGCCGGGGGTGGGCGCGGCCGCGTCGCAGAACGTGACCGATCCCCGGCTGGGCGGACGCCTCCTCGACCGGCTGGCGTCCCACGGCGATGCCGACCGGGCCTTGGCGGAGGTGGGCGAGGGCGCCACCGATCTGGACTACCGGCAGCTGACCGCGGTCGGGGCGACCGGCCCGGCCGCCTGGTTCAGCGGGCAACGCACCCTCGGTACCCACGGTGGCGCGGTCGGTCCGCACTCGGTGGCCGCGGGGAACATGCTCGTCACCAGCGACCTGCCGTCGATCATGGTCGAGGTGTTCGAGTCGGCGGCGGGCGAGCTGGAGGAGCGGTTGCTCGCCGCGCTGCGCGCCGCGCTCGACGCGGGCGGTGAGGAGGGGCCGGTCCATTCGGCCGGCGTGGCCGTCGTCGCCCCCGACGTCGAGTGGCGGGTGACCGACCTGCGGGTCGACTGGTCCGAGGCACCGATCGACCAGTTGACCGAAGCGGTGCGGGTGTGGCTGCCGCAGCGCGACGACTACGTCCGCCGCGGGCTGCGGCCCGCGACCGCGCCGTCGTACGGCGTTCCAGGCGACCTGTAGGAGGTATCCATGTCGAGCACGGTGTCCCGCGAGAAGGCCGCGGTCCGCACCGCGGTGGATCGGGCGGCCGAGGAGCTGGTCGGGCTGTCGGCGGCGCTGCACGCCCGGCCGGAGACGGCCTGGGAGGAGCACCACGCCGCCGCGGCGGTCCCGGAGCTGCTCGAGCGTCGCGGGTTCACCGTGACCTCGGCCTATCTGGGGTTGGAGACGGCGTTTCTGGCCCGGTACGGCTCGGGGCCGCTGCGGGTCGCGTTGTGCGCCGAGTACGACGCGCTGCCGGGGCTCGGGCACGCCTGCGGGCACAACCTGATCGCCGCGTCGTCGGTGGGTGCCGCGCTGGGGTTGGCCGAGGTGGCCGACGATCTCGGGTTGACCGTCGAGGTGTACGGCACCCCGGCGGAGGAGGGCGGCGGCGGCAAGATCGAGATGCTGGACCGGGGGGCGTTCCGCGATGTCGATCTCGCGATGATGGTCCATCCGGCGCCGGTCGACGTCGCCGAGGCGCGGCCGTTCGCGGTCAGCCATTCCCGGATTTCCTACCGGGGCCGGTCGGCGCACGCGGCGGCCTATCCCGAGGACGGGGTGAATGCGGCGGACGCGTTCACCGTCGCGCAGGTCGCCATCGGGTTGCTGCGCCAGCAGCTGCCGTCGGGTTCGCGGGTCCACGGGGTCGTCACCGCCGCAGGGTCGGCGCCCAACGCGATCCCGGAGGATTCGTCGGGGCGGTGGTACGTGCGTGCGGAGAGCTTGGCCGAGCTGGCCGAGATCGAGCCGAGGGTGCTGCGGTGCTTCGAGGCGGGGGCCCTGGCCACCGGGTGCGTGCTGGAGGTGGAGGCGGAGAGCAAGCCCTACGCCGAGTTCCGCACCGATGCCCGCACGCTGGAGCACTACCGGGCCAACGCCGTGGAGCTGGGTCGCGAGTTCGCCTCGGGGGAGCTGGCGGGCCGGATGAACCGGGCTTCGACCGACATGGGCAACGTGTCGCAGGTCGTGCCGGCCATCCACCCCTACATCGGGATCGGGTCGCTGCCCGCGACCAACCACCAGCGCGCCTTCGCCGCGCACTGCGTCGGTGCGGAGGCCGAACGGGCTCTGCTCGACGGAGCGATCGCGCTGGCCTGGACCGGGGTGGACCGGGCCCGGGACGGGGCGAGGTCGTGACCCCCGCGGCGGGCGGCACCGCCCGCGGGCGGACCGAGCAGGACATGCTCGGCACCGTCACCGTGCCCGAGCAGGCCTACTACGGCGCGCACACCGCCCGCGCGCTGACCAACTTCCCGATCAGCGGTGAGACCCTGGCGGCCCGGCCGCACCTGATCGACGCGCTGGCCGCGGTCAAGCAGGCCGCGGCGTCGGCGAACGTGGCGGTGGCGGCGCTGCCGGAGCACATCGGCTCGGCGATCGTCGCGGCCTGCGAGGAGATCCGCGGCGGGGGCCTGCACGACCAGTTCGTCGTCGACCTGGTCCAGGGCGGGGCGGGCACCTCGACGAACATGAACGCCAACGAGGTGATCGCCAATCGCGCCCTGGAGCTCCTGGGCCGGCCGCGCGGCGACTACGTCGCGGTGCACCCGCTCGACCACGTCAACCTCGGGCAGAGCACCAACGACGTCTACCCGACGGCGGTCAAACTCGCCCTCGACGCCCACCTCCGGGAGTTGCTGGACGCGCTGGCCCGGCTCCGGGAGGCGTTCGAAGGCAAGGCCGCCGAGTTCGCCGACGTCCTCAAGGTGGGGCGGACGCAGCTGCAGGACGCGGTGCCGATGACGCTCGGCCAGGAGTTCGGTGCGTTCGGGGTGACGCTCGGCGAGGACGAGGACCGGCTGTCCGAGGCGCGGCTGCTGCTGCACGAGCTCAACCTCGGCGGAACGGCCATCGGCACCGGCCTCAACGCCCGCCCCGGGTACCGGGAAGCCGCGGTCGCGCGGCTGCGCGACATCACCGGGATCAGCACGCTCGTCTCGGCCCCCGACCTCGTCGAGGCCACGCAGGACGTCGGGGTGTTCGTCCAGCTCTCCGGCGTCCTCAAGCGCACGGCGGTCAAGGTCTCGAAGATCTGCAACGACCTCCGGCTGCTGTCGTCCGGTCCGCAGGGCGGGTTCGCCGAGATCGAGCTGCCCGCCCGCCAGGCGGGTTCGTCGATCATGCCCGGGAAGGTGAACCCGGTCATCCCGGAGGCGATCAACCAGATCGCCTTCGACATCATCGGCAACGACGTGACGGTGACCCTCGCGGCGGAGGGCGGCCAGTTGCAGCTCAACGCGTTCGAGCCGATCATCGCGCGCGCTCTCGGCGCCGGGCTCGGGAATCTCACCGCCGGGCTGCGGGTGCTCGCCGAGCACTGCGTGGTGGGCATCCGCGCCCGCCGGGACCACCTCGCCGCGGTCGTCGCGGGTTCGACCGGCCTGGTGACCGCGCTGAGCCCGGCGCTCGGCTACGAGACGGCGTGCTCGATCGCGGTGGAGGCGCACCGGGACGGCCGTCCCGCGCTCGATCTGGTGCGGGAGCGGACCACCCTCACCGAGGAGCAGCTCGCCGCGCTGCTCGCCCCGGACGTCCTCACCGGTCGCCGCACCGCCACCTGACCCCGGGCGTTCCCACCCGCCGCCGGACGGGTCCGACCGGCGGCGGCCACCCCTCTCGGGCGGCGCAGCGCGCGGGTCCACCGCTGTTCCGGTGGACCCGCGCCGCGTGCCGTCAGTGGCTGCCGACGAGTTCGCCGGTGAGCTTGCCGTGCATGGCGGCGCTGTGCTCGTTGAGCCCGACGATCTCGACGGACTTGCCCTTGGCCTCGTACTTGGTGGTGATGGCGTCGAGGGTGGCGACGGTGGAGGCGTCCCAGATGTGGGCGTCGGTGAGGTCGATGACGACCTTGTCCGGGTCCGCGGAGTAGTCGAACCGGTACACCAGGTCGTTGCTGGAGGCGAAGAACAGCTCGCCGGTGACGTGGTAGACGACCTGGCCGCCGTCGGGGTCGGTGATCGCCGTGACGTCGGCGAGGTGGGCGACGCGGCGGGCGAAGATCACCATCGCGGTGAGGGTGCCGACGACCACGCCGATGGCGAGGTTGTCGGTGGCCACGACGATGGCCACGGTCACGATCATCACGAGGATCTCACCGGTGGGCAGCCGTTTGAGGGTGGTGGGGGCGATGCTGTGCCAGTCGAAGGTGCCGAAGGCGACGAGCACCATCACCGCCACGAGCGCGGCCATCGGGATCTGCGAGACCAGCGGCCCGAACGCGATGCACAGGACCATGAGGAAAACCCCGGCCAGGAACGTGGACAGGCGGGTGCGCGCCCCGGAGGTCTTCACGTTGATCATGGTCTGGCCGATCATCGCGCAGCCGCCCATGCCGCCGAAGAAGCCGGTGACGATGTTGGCGATGCCCTGGCCGATGGATTCGCGGGTCTTGTTCGAGCGGGTGTCGGTGATGTCGTCGACCAGCTTGGCCGTCATCAGCGATTCCATCAGCCCGACCAGGGCGAAGGCCAGCGCGTAGGGGGCGATCAGCGCCAGGGTGTCCAGGCTGAACGGGACGTCGGGCACCCCGGGCACGGGCACCGAGGAGGGCAGATTGCCCTTGTCGCCGACGGTGGGCACGGCGATGCCGGCCGCGATGGTCAGCGAGGTCAGCGCCACGATCGACACCAGGGGTGCCGGGATCACCTTGGTGAGCTTCGGGAACAGCACCATGATCACGAGCCCGGCGGCGAACAGCGGGTAGACCTGCCACGGCACGTCGATCAGCTCGGGGACCTGGGCCATGAAGATCATGATGGCCAGGGCGTTGACGAAGCCGACCATGACGCTGCGCGGGACGAACCGCATCAGCCGGGCCACCCCGAGCGAACCGAGGAGGACCTGGAAGACGCCGCCCAGGATCACCGCCGCGACGAGGTGGCCCAACCCGTGCTCCCGGGCCAAGGGGCGACGACCAGCGCTATGGCGCCGGTCGCGGCGGAGATCATGGCGCTGCGCCCGCCGACCACGGAGATGACGACCGCCATCGTGAACGAGGCGAACAGGCCGACGCTGGGGTCGACACCGGCGATGATCGAGAACGAGATGGCCTCGGGGATCAACGCCAGGGCGACGACGAGCCCGCCGAGGATCTCGGTGCGGGCGACCTTGGGGCTGAGCCAGGACGGCCTACCCGGCCGCAGGCGTGCGAGGGGCGGGGGCGAAGGATTCGACACGGAACAACCTGACATGCTCGGGCGCCGCATCGCGGCGCGAAAGGACCACCGCGGCGGCGCGGCGGAACGCGGTGGGAATTGCGGCGCTGAAGTCGTCTGCGGAGGAGCCGTCGGCTGTGACGGCGCGGCGGGCGGTCAGATCACCGCGGCCTGCTCGGCGGACATGGACGCTCCTCGGCTCGTGATCGGAGTCGGGGACGTCGGTGACCCCCGGGCTCGGTCGCGGTATCGGTGGCCGCGATGGCCCGCAACTCTCCCCTTACGTTAAATGAGGGGGTGGGAGGCTTGGAGGGGCGGGGAGCAAATGAGTGCCGGATCACGTCCACCCGCGGACGTCGGGGGCGCTGGGTGCGGTTCAGCGGCCCGCTTCGAGGTGGCCGCGGATCGTGGCGGCGAACTCCTCGGCGATGCGCAGCCTCGCCCGCAGGTCTTCGCAGGCGTTCTCGGCGGTGGCGCTGAACTCCGCCAGGCGCGCCTCGGGATCCTCGATCGCGGGGCTGTCGGGCGTGGGGTCGAGGATGGCCAGCAGGTCCCGCATCTCCTCGAGCTGGAAGCCCAGCGGTTTCATGCGCTTGATCAACTGCAGCCGGTCGATGTCGGGTTCGGTGTAGAGGCGGAAGCCGCCCTGGCTGCGGGCGCTGGGCACGACGAGTCCGACCTCGTCGTAGTAGCGGATCGTGCGCAGGGACAGCCCCGTGCGTTCGGCCACCTCACCGATCTGCATCCGCTCGCCCACACTGCTCCCTTCCCGCATCCGTTCCGGCTCCGCCCCGGTCGACCGGTCGCCGGGCATCGGCACGACACTACCGCCGCCCGAGGTCGGCCGTCGCCCGCGCCTCCGGTCCTGGTGGGCGTCGCCCCGGGGAGGGTGCGGACTGGAGCCGGGGGCGGGGCCGCCGGCGCCGGAACTGCGATCGCGACGCCGTTGCGGGTGGCGAGCACGAGTGCGGCGAGCGATCGTCCTCGTGCCGGAAGTCCCTTTCCGCAGAACCGGCGATCGTAGCCGGGGGCGCACGGCCATGGCACGTGGTTGTCATCAATTGCCGCACGCGGCCCGTCCGCCGCCGCGCAGCAGTGCCGCGCCGTGACAACAAGCGGCAACGCGTTGCCCCTCGGGCAGCCGCGCGAGAACCATGTGACTCCGGTCAACGGCGCGTGGTGCCGCCGGTAGTGGGAGGTGATGTCCGCCCGGCCGCACGATGAACATCCAATTCGGACAAGGGAGTCAGGAATTGAGACGTCACCGCAAATTTCCTCCTGGGCCGGCGGTCGCCGCACTCGCGGCGGTCCTCGCGGTTCCGGCCATGCTGCCGGGTGGCGCACTCGCGTCGTCGCCGGACGCGTCCGAGCGAGCAGGTCAGGACGTCCCCGAGGTCGAAGCCAGGGACAAGCCCGTCATCGAGCGCGGCAACCAGCGCTTCCGCGATCTCAACGCCAACGGCGGCGTGGACCCGTACGAGAACTGGCACCTGCCCCCGCAGGTGCGCGCCCAGGACCTCCTCCAGCGGATGACCTTGGCGGAGAAGGCCGGGCTGATGCTGATCGACACGTTGAACGCCGGTTGCGGCGGCGCGGTCGACACCGGCTTGGCCGACGACTACCAGCACACCCAGCACATGCACCGGTTCGTCTTCCGCAACGAGGTGGTGCGGGAGGGGCGGCAGCGGTGCGAGCCCGGCGAAGGCGCCACCATCTCGCCGGAGCAAGCGGCGACCCACATGAACACCATCCAGGAACGCAGCGAGTCCACCCGGCTCGGCATCCCGGTGCTGTACAAGTCCAACGCGCGCAACCACATCGACGCCGATGCCCGGGAGGGCATCAACGAGTCGAGCGGTGCTTTCACCGCCTTCCCCAAGGAGGCGGGCATCGCCGCGGCGGCGCTGGGCCGCCAAGCCGCCGCGGGCGAGCGGCCGACGACCGGTGACATGTCCGCGGTCGAGGACTTCGCCGAGGTGATGGCCGCCGAGTGGGAGGCGATCGGGCTGCGCGGCATGTACGGCTACATGGCCGACCTGTCGACCGAGCCGCGGTGGTACCGCACCCACGAGACGTTCACCGAGGACCCCGACCTGGCCGCGCAGATCATGACCACCCTGGTGGGGACGCTGCAAGGCCAGGTCGACCGCCGTGGCGTGTCGCTGTCGCCCGACAGCGCGGTCGCGCTGACCATGAAGCACTTCCCGGGTGGCGGGCCGCAGGAGCTGGGGCTGGATCCCCACTACGCGTTCGGCAAGACCCAGGTCTACCCGGGTGGTGCGTTCGGCGCGCACCTCCGGCCATTCGAGGCGGCCATCGAGGCCGGGGTGTCCTCGATCATGCCCTACTACGGCGTGCCGGTGGACGTCACCCACGAGGGCGTCGCCTACGACCAGATCGGTTTCGCCTTCAGCGAGCAGACGATCGACGGGTTGCTGCGGGAGCAGCTCGGCTTCCAGGGCTACGTCAACTCCGACACCGGCATCATCAACGACCGGGCGTGGGGTCTCGAAGAGGCCTCCGTGCCCGAACGGATCGCTGCGGCGATCAACTCCGGGACCGACACCCTGTCCGGGTTCGACGAGGTCGGCGTGATCACCGGCCTGGTCGCGGACGGCCTGGTCACCGAGGAGCGGATCGACGAGGCGGCCCGCCGGCTGCTGATGCCGCTGTTCCGGCTGGGTCTGTTCGAGGACCCCTACGTGGACGCCTCCGCCGCCAACGGCATCGTCGGCAACCCCGAGCACCAAGAGACCGCCCGGCAGTTGCAGCGCGAATCCGCGGTGCTGCTGCAGCACCGGCCCGCCGCCGACGGGCGGTCGGCCCTCCCGCTGCCGGAGGGCTCGACGGTCTACGTGCTGGGCGGCATCGACCCCGCCGTCGTGGAGAGCTACGGCTACCAGGTCATCAACGGCAACGCCGCCGATCGACCCAGCGCCGCGGGCGCCGACCACGTGCTCATCGACATGACGGCCCACGCCGCGAACACCTCGGACTACCGCAGCGACGACCCGGCCACCGGGCTCGACCCCGAGCACATCAACCCGATCGAGCTGGAGGGGGTGCGCGGCCTGGACGGGCAGAGCCCCTACGGCGCCGCGGACGCCTGCAACGCCTACGGCGCGCAGGAGTGCACCGATGATCGCCTGCGCTTCGGCGGTCCCTACCCGTGGGAGTCCGGCACCCTGGACTTCTCCGGCATGGCCGAGGCCGAGTCGTGGCAGGTCACCCCGCCGCTGGACGTGGTGCAGCAGGTGATGCAGGAGGTCGGTGACCCCGGCAAGGTGGTGCTCAACGTCTACTTCCGCCAGCCGTACGTGCTCGACCAGGCCAGCGGGCTGCGGAACGCGGGCGCCGTCCTGGCCACCTTCGGCACCTCCGACGAAGCCCTGATGGACGTGCTCAGCGGTGCGTCCGCCCCCACCGGCCGGATGCCGTTCGCGCTCGCCGGCACCCGGCGCGCCGTGCTCGAGCAGCACAGCGACACCCCGGGCTACGCCGAGACCACCGACGGCGCGCTCTTCCCGTTCGGGCACGGCCTCACCTACGCGCCCTGATCCACGCGGACGGCCCCGCGTCCGGCCTTCGCAGGTCACGGGGCCGTTCCCGCTGGGGAACGCCGCTCGCACGAGCTGCCCCAGTGCTTCCAGCGCTCGATCGTCCTGCTGGGAGCGGAAACGCGCACCGGCTCGGTACCAGGGCGGGAAAGCGCGTTCGGGTCTGAGGTTCGCGGCGGCGAGGTCCGATGACGTCGAAGCGTGCCGGGGTCGGGTTGCGCGCGGGGAGGGGTGCGTGGTTGATCGCGGACAGGGCTTCGTTGACCGCGAAGATCTTCGCGGCCGGTGGCCGACCTCGTCGCCCACCGGCCGCCCGGCCGTGGTGACCCGAAGGGGTACGGTCGCGTTACCGTTCCGGCCGCACGCGTGGTGCCGAGCGACAGATGATCTAGCGCCGACTCCGAGACCGTCGGCGGGCGAACCGATCGGGAAAGGCCAGGTCATGTCCGAGCTCGCGCAACGTCTCGGCGTCGCCGACCAGGACCGGCGGCGAGGGTTCATCGTCGACACGCTGGTGGAGGCCTTCTCGGACCTCATGCAGGCGGCCCCGGTGGCGTTCCGCACCAAGTTCCGCAAGATGGCCGCCTCGCCTTGGGCGTTCTACCGGGGCAGCGCGTGCCTGTTCTACGCCGACGTGGCGCGCCTCGAAGACCCGTGGGCCGATGAGCGCACCCGTCGGGTGTGGATCCAGGGCGACCTGCACGCCGAGAACTTCGGGACGTACATGAACGGCGAGGGCGTGCTCGTGTTCGACGTCAACGATTTCGACGAGGCCTACCTCGGTCACTTCACCTGGGACCTGCAGCGCTTCGCCGCCAGCGTCGCCCTGCTGGGCTGGCGCAAGGCACTGCCGGACGCCGACATCGAGGATCTCGTCCGGACCGCCGCCCGCGCCTACCTCGACCAGGTCGGCGAGTTCGTGCGCGGCGAGCGCGACTCCGCGTTCTCCCTGCGGCTGAACACCACGGACGGCGCCATCCACGAGGTCCTGCAGCGGGCCCGCCTGCGGTCCCGCGGCAGCATGCTCGACGGCATGACCGAAACCGAGGGCTACAGCCGCAAGTTCCGCGAAGGGCCCGAGGTGCGCCGCCTGGAAGCGCCCGAATACCAGCGGGTCCTGGCCGCCTTCCGCCGGTACCTCACCACAATCCCGCAGGACAAGAAGATGCGTGACGTGGCCTACGAGGTCAAGGACCTGGTGGGGCGCAGCGGGTTCGGGATCGGCAGCGCGGGGCTCCCGGCCTACAGCGTGCTCATCGAAGGTGAGAACGAGGCGCTGGAGAACGACATCGTGGTGTCGATGAAGCAAGGCAACGTCGCGGCACCTTCCCGGGTCGTTCCGGACGGGGACATCCGCACCCACTTCCGCCACCACGGGCAGCGCACCGTGCTGTCCCAACGAGCGCTGCAGGCCCACGCCGACCCGATGCTGGGCTACACCGAGATCGACGGTGTCGGCTACGTCGTCGACGAGGTCTCGCCCTACGAGTCCGACCTGGCTTGGGAAGAGCTGACCGAACCGGCCGAGATCGCGCCCGTCCTGGACTACCTCGGCCGCGCCATCGCCAAGATCCACTGCGTGTCCGACTCCGACTCCGACCAGGCGCTGGTGCCCTTCCAGACCGAGGAGGCCATCGCGGCCGTCGTCGACGGGTACGGGGAGGAGTTCACCCGGTGGTTGTGCGACTTCGCGCTCGACTACGCCGACGTGGTCCGCGATGACCACCGCCTGTTCGTCGACGCGTTCCGCAGCGGCGAGATCCCCGGCGTCACCTCCACCGCCAAGTCCTGACCGGAGCACCACCGCCGAGACCGTCGCAAGGTCGCCACGGACGGGTGCCAGGTCAGCGGTCGGTTTTCGCGAGGGGTGCGTCCTGGTGCTCGATCTCGGTGAGCCAGCGGAGGAAGCGGCGCGCTGTCGGTGATGGGGGCGGTGCGTCGAGGGAACGCACGAGGTAGTGGGCTTGCCGCATGGGCCAGGCCGCGTCGAGGGCGAGGCTGACCCGACCGGTCGCGACGGCGGTGCGGGCGAACCGTTCGGGGATGATCGCGCAGGCCGGGCCGGCGGCGGCGAGTTCGAGTGCGCTGATGCTGGTGTCGACGGTGGTGGCGCTATCGGGTGACGGTGTCCCGGTGGGCAGGAGGCGTTGCCAGACGTCGTCGAAACCGAGGATCTGGATCCTGGGGCGGTCCGCGAGGTCGTCGATGGAGCGGACGGGACCGTAGCGGTGGAGGTGCTCGGAACCGTGGACGATCACCGCATCGTCGTGGTGCAGAAGTTCACTGTGGACACCGGTCCGAGGACCGCGTCCTTGGTGGATGTCGACGTCGACCTCGCCGGGGGTGAGCGCTTCGGACCAGACGGCGCAGATCAGGCGCACGTCGATGTCCGGGTGGGCGTGCAGGAAGTCGGGGAGTCGCGGAGCGAGCCACGTGGTGGCGTAGGAGCTGGGGTCGGTTGCCCGCGTGCGCCGGTGGCTGTCGCGTCCGCCGGAATCAGCGGCACGGCTTCGGCCGGTCGCTCCCGTGCCGCTACGCGCTGTCCTCGACCAGGTAGGTCACGGCTGGATCGGGCAATTGCTGCAGACTCCGCCGGACCCACTCCCACGGTGCCGGGTGGGGAACAGGCGCCGCCGGGCCCCGGGCGGCGAGCTGCGCGTGGAACCTGACGTTGCTGGCGAAGTCCTGGGGATACACGTCGCGGTCGACTCCGCAGTAGTCACCTCGATGGCGGGCCAGGCGCAGGACCTCGTCCCAGTCCTCGATGTTCGCCAGGCCGGCCGAGCAGGTGCCGTGCGAGAAGAGCCCGAGGTCGATCTCGTCGTAGTCCGGTCCGTCGGCCAGGTGGTCGAGGAGCGTGTCGCGCGCTGAGCGGGTGCCGAACGTCGTCCAGTAGGGGACCCGCCCTTGCCGCAGCGGCAGGTGCACGTCGAGCAGGGCGAAGCAGCCGACGAGCAATCGGTCCGGGGCGATACCGCGCTCGGCGAACCAGTCCCGGTAGATCCTCGCGACCGGTGCGCTGAGGGTGTCGGGGTGCTCGAACCGCAGCCGTTCGAGCCGCCATCCCTCCTGCTCGCACAGCCGGGCGAGATCGGGCAGGAGCGCGGGATCGAAGCCCCATTCGGCCTCGGGGCTGGAGGTGTCGGGGGGCGGTGCGTCCCAGCGGGAGCACGGTGAGCCCTGCTGGGCGAGGAAGCGAGCGACGCGGGGCCCGCCCTCGGCGTACTCCTCGGCGGTGAGCCCGCCGACGGCCCCGTGCTGGAACACCTGCCGCTCCCCGGTGGCCGTCGTGGGCCAGCGCTGACCGCAGTCGGCGACGAGCACGGTGCCGCCCGGCTGCAGCCGGGCGCGGAGGAAGTCGGCATACGCGGCGGGAAGCCGCCGGTACTTCAACCGGAAGTACGCCATCCGCCGGATCATCAGCCGGTCCTGGTTGGCATCGTGCATGTGGTGCAGACCGACGGTCGGGTTGGCGGTGAGGATGGCGGCGCGGGCGGACGCGAGGCCGCCCACGGCGGCTCTGGGCTCGTCCGGGTGCAGCCCGCGATGCCGGACCGGCACGAGCACGGTTTGCGGCAACCACGGCACGCCGGCGAGCGCGGCGAGGTGGATGCTCGCACCCGAGGTAGAGCCGATCATCACCGCGGGACCTCGGCCGCGCGGGTAGTGCCCGGCGACCCAGCGCGCCACGTCCTCCATGTCGACATGGCCAAGCCGGTCCTGGCCGACGGCTTCGAGCTGACCGGACCACGCGTACGCCCGTTCGCGCAAGGCGGCGGGGAGCCGGTTCACCCAGGGCAGGAGAACAGGTCCCGCCAGCCGCGCGGTCGGCCCGAGCCCCAAGGTGGGGCTGCTGTCGCCGTGCAGATGGCGGGAGAGCACGCGCAGCATCGCCGACGCGGAATCGAAGGCGGCGACGGCCTGCTGCGGCCTCACCCCTGCGCCGGCGCGTCCCATGCCCGCGAGATGAGGTCGTGGATCGGCGTGCACCACGCCGCCGGGTGACTCCAGACGAACGTGTGCGGTCCGGGCACGGCCTCGAACCTCCCTTCAGGGGCGAGATCGGCCAGCGACCGCGCCCACGACTCGGTCGAAACCTCGTCGTGCTCGCCGCGCAGGACGAGCACCGGGCAACGCACCGCGCCGATCACGTCCTCGAGGTGATCACGCAGGTGTACCGACACGAGGTTGCGCAACTGGCGCGCGCCCGCACGTACCCACTCGGGGGTGTGCTGCTGCTGCAACCCGGGCAGAGGGTAGCGCGAGTCCCGGCGCCACTGCAGGATCAGGCGTGGCCACGACCGGACCGCCGGATCCACCGTCGGGCTCGCCAGCACCAGTGCGCGCACCCGCCGCGGACGCTCCACGGCGACTCGGGCGACGACCTGGGTGCTGCTCGAATGCCCGACCAGCACGACCGGCGGCAGGTCCGCGGCATCCAACCAGGCGGTCACGGCGGCGGCGTAGCCCGGTACGTCGAGCAGCTCCGTCGCGGGCCCGCTACCGGCGAGCCCCGGCAGGTCCACCAAGTGCGTCCGGGCTCGGTCGCTCAGCGCGGTGAGTGCGGGCAGCAGGTACTCCGACACCGCCATCCCCTGGACCGCAACGACGTGCGGCGCCTCGTCCCTGGTGGGTCCCAACGTCCGGCTGCGCATACGGCCCTGGGGCGTGTCGGTGAACCGCACCAGGTAGCCATCCGGTTGCGGAGCGCTCCGAGGCGCCGAACGGTCACGGGTGCTCATCCGTTCCCACCTCGCGGGGTTGCCGGGTTGCGACACGGTGCCCGCCTCCGGTTGTCCGAGATCGCTCAAGGAAGCGATAACCACAGTGCGACTGCGGAGTACCCGGCAACGACCGCGGGCAGTCCACCGACCCTTGTGCACGTGCCACGGCGAGCACCAACAGCCCGACGTGGCTCCACGAGGTGCTGCGTACGGGGCGCGAGACCGGCCGGACAGAAGCTCGCCCGGGGCCACAACCCGACGCGGACGGTTTCCGCTGACCCAGCGAGGGCAAGCCGCCCGCGGTGAGCTCAACGACTCGACCGAGCGGTCCGCCACCGCAGCCGCTCCCGATGCCGACCACCTGGTCGACAGCGACCGATTCGCGCAGCACCTCGCAAAGCTGCCAGGATGGCTCGCTGCAGCTTCCCGGATGCTAGGTGAGGGGCACCAGGCTCGTGGTGTCGGCATCGATCGCTACTTTCCGGGTGTCGGTGCGTTCGAGCCATGCCTTGCCTTCGGCTGCGATGCCCTCCAGCACGTGCAGGGCGTGGGTGAAACCAGCGGAGTCGAGGCTTACTTCGGACAGGCCTGCCTCGCCCTCGGTGCTGAGCTCAGCGCTCTGCTCCGGTTCTGCGACGCGGATGGTCCGGGAAGGACCGTTCGTGAGGGTGAGGTCGATGGTGTAGTCGTATTCGCCGGCTTTGACCACCTGCAGCGAGGAGACGGCGTCGAATCGGAAGTTCCCCCGCTCGTGTCCGTGGAACGATGCGCTTTCGAAGTCGAGCTGCCTGGTGAGCTCTCGAACGCCGTCCGAGGTGATGAGGAACAGGTGCAGGTCGTACATGGAGTAGCGCCAAGGACCGCCTGGGACGTGGGCTCGTTTGCTGTTCTTCGCCGGACTCTGGACGATGGCGTGGGCGATGATGTCGCGCCAGGCGAGTCGGTAGTGGCGCAGTGCTTCGTCGATGAGGAGCGCCCTGTCGCACGCCAGCCACGCTTCCATCTCGTTCTCAGTGGGGCAGGTCGCTTCGAGCTTGCCCTTCCACCTGCTGTGTTCGGCTTCCCTCTCTTCCAGGATGCGCAGGTATTCCCACTCTTCTTCAGCGACGCGGCGGCGTTCGCCCATGATGAGCGACCACGTGGCAGCGGCGATCCGCGTGCTCACGAGCGCGAGGAGCGCGGCGCCCACCGCGGGGAGAGGCTCTGCCAGGAATGCCGCCATGACGACGATGGACATCGATGCTGCGGTGAGCGCGAGGCAGAGCAAGCACCAGGCCTTGGTCGCCAGGGGAGTCCGGTAGCGCTCGCGGTACTCGAACAACGTTTCGTCCTGCCACTGCTTCCGGGCTTGGCGAATCACGTATCGGATCAGCCAGTTGACCTGGCCGAGCGGGACCCTGCTCTCGCGGTAGAGCTCGACGATCTCGTTTCGCCGCGCCGCCCGAGCAGACCTGGTGCTCAGGAGCCAGAAGTCGGTGTTCACGCCCTTCGGGGCGTACTTGTGGGAGTAGTATCGGAAGGAGCGATCGACGTCGTTGGCGAATCTTGATCCCGCGTTTTCGGTCGGACCGAAACTCCCGGAATGCTCGCGGTCTTTGGCCCTGCGTCGGTGCACGCGGTAGTGCCACTCGAATCCGTACTTGGCGGTACCGCAGCCTGCGGCGAGCGCAGCGAGGTAAGCGATGACCGGAAGCGGGGTCGGCTGCCTCAGGACGAGCCAGCCGAGGTAACCGATGGCGAGGGCCAAGGAAGTGGTCGACAAGGCGGTGCGAAAGTGGTCGCCAGCGGTGCAGACGTTCGGTGTCGGGCGGCGGGCACGAGGACCGGCGGGGCGGGGGTGGAAGTAGGCCCACACCCGGCCGACCCGGTCGTCGTGGCATCTCATCCGGTCCGCTTCTCGGCGAATTCTTTCCCAGAAGTGATCTTTCATACCACCGGTGAGGACGAGATCGCAGTGCCGCACGATCGCATCGCGCTGCTGGGAAGGCAGCGCTTTCAGCTTCTCGAGCGCTCCGCTGGGGTTGCTCTCGGAGCCGTCGAGCGGGCCGAGGAGGTCGGTCACCGCTTGCAGCGCGCGTTTCCACTCGCTGTCCGAATACTTGGCGAGGTGGTCGGGTAGACGCGCCAGTTGGGCTCGTTCCTCGGCGGTGAGGTCGCGGTACGAGCGTTTGCTGAGCATGGCCAGCACCCAGTGGAACCGCACTTCGGCGTTCTCGTAGTTCCGGGTAATGGCTTCGGTGATCAGGTCCCGTGCCCGTGACGGGACGCCGTCATTCAGGTACCGCAGACCGACCTGGTACTTCACTTCGGGCGGGTCCCCGGGAAGCACCTGGTACACGGTCGAGTTGTGCACCTCCTCGGCTTGGATCCCCACGAACGAGCCGGATTCCGCGGTGTTCTTCGTGTGGCCGTCGCTCACGACAGCCCGCTCACGGCGGTGATGAGCGCGGCGACCTTGGCCGCGATCTCGGCGGATTCGTCGATCAAGCCGCGCAGTCGCTTGAGCGCGAGGACGGACTTGCTCTTGGCGTCGGGCGTGTTCTCCTCCAAGGCCTTGCCGGCGAGGTCGAGCTCGTCCTGCGCCGCATCGCAGGTAGGCGAGTCGAGCCGCCCGCTCGATCGCGCGCGGGCCAGTTCCTCGCGCACGGCTGCCAGTTGGGCGGCGAGATCGGGCGTGGGCGAGGTAGGCCCGGGAGTGCCCATCCAGACGGAGCTATTGCTGACGTCCCGGGCCTGGATGCCGACGTTTCCGTAGGCGATGCTGGTGACGTCCCCGGTGCGGTCCGTGTCGCGGTGGCGCATCGTCGAGTGCTCCTGTTCTCCGATGAGTTCGTCTGCTAGTCGGTTCGCGAACGCTGCCGCGTTGTTGGCGGCCCGTGGTTGCCATCTGCCGTCGTCGTCGGTGTTCTTGGTCCCGTCGGCGTGATCGCTGATGCCGCGCACGATGGCCACCGGGGAACCGGCCAGGTGTCCGGCTTGGGCGACGCCGGCGGATTCCATTTCGATCGCCACGGCGTCGTTGTAGTGCTGCCGGATCCATTCCGCCTCGGCGGAGATCCCCGAGTTCTGCACGACCTCGCCAGCGGCAATGGGACCGAAGTGGACACTGGGTAGCCGAGTTCCCGGATCGGCCTCCTCAGCCCAGTGCCCGGTCCGGGCGATGTGGGAGGCGAGCTGGCCGATCCCGTGATCGGCTTCCCATGCCCTGGGCCGTGCTTTGAGCCCGTCGTCCTCGCTGGTCCCGCCGTGGTAGGCGTACACGTGCGTGGCCACCACGACATCCCCGAGCGGAGTCGCATCCCACAGCGCGCCCGCGACACCGACGAACAGCACCGCGACCGGTTCGAACTCCTCGATCGCGCGCTCGGCCAGGACCGCTGCGGAGTGGTTGCCCTTGCCGGTCAGCGCGAGCGCCACTCCACCTCCCGCAGCGAGGTTTCCGACCTCGAAGCGGGTACCGCGCACGTGGATGTGGGTTCGGAGGTCGACCAACCTCCGCCGCACGGCTTCGTACTCCACGTTGAGGGCGGTCAGTATCACCACCATGTCGTCCGTCATCGTTCCCCTTCGCTCGTCGTTCGATCGGGCCGGACCAGCGGGGGGTGCAGCACGGTTCGCGGCCCTGCTCGGAACAGCCGAGCGGGACGTCCTCCCGTGGTTCTGCGATCAGTGCCCGCCGGTTCGACGAACCCGGGTACCGCCTGAATCTTCCGGTAGAAGTTCCGGGGGTCGAGTTCGACGCCCCAGACCGCTTCGTAGACCTGCTGAAGTTCCGCGATCGTGAACGTGCCGCCGCAGAACGCGGTCGCGAGAGCCGAGTGCTCCAGCTTGCTCCGCGCACGCTCCACCCCATCGGTGAGGATCTGGCGGTGGTCGAAGGCCAGCTTCGACCAGCCGGTGAGCAGTTCCTCGACGGGCACCCAACCGGCTTCCGCCGCGTCCGTGCCCGCGACCGGTTCAGGAAGGCCCGGGGCGATCGCGAGGTAGGCCACCGAGATCACCCGGCCACGCGGATCACGTGACGGCGCACCGTAGGTGCCGAGTTGCTCCAGGTGCAGCTGCGCGCCGTCGAGGTCCGCTTCCTCCCGCAGCTCGCGATGAGCGGCATCCAGGATGTCCTCCCTGGCGTTGTTCAGGAAGCCGCCGGGAAGCGCGCGCGCCCCCCGGTACGGCTCGACTCCGCGCTCCACGAGCAGCACCTGAAGCTGTGCCTCCCGCAGCGTGAGGATCACCAGGTCTACCGTGACCAGAACTTCCGGCGGCGACCACGAATCTTCGACCACGAGATCGGAAGGTACATTACTGTCAAACTGACATAAAGTCCGGAGAGTCAGGTTCACCCGGATGCGGGACTCCTTGTCCGTCCGCGAGCGCCGCCCGCCCGGTCGCAGTGCGGGAGACGATCATCGATCTGGTCCGCAAGAGCGCCGCGGACATCTCGTTCGCCCTGGGTCCGTGAAGCCGCTCCGCGCCTTCACGCTCGTCGGCCGGGGTTGGTGGAGCCGCCTAGGGTGTGCGCGTGGAACGACGTCAGCTCGAGTACTTCCTCGCCGTGGTGGACCACGGTGGGTTCACCGCAGCCGCCAGCGCACTGCACGTGGCGCAGCCCTCGCTGTCGCATTCGATCAAGGTTCTCGAACGGGAACTCGGTGCGGAACTGTTCCACCGGTTGCCGCGCAGCGTGCGGCTCACCGCGGCCGGCACCGCGCTGATCGATTTCGCCCGTCGGGCGCTGCGTGAGATGGAGACCGGGCGGGCCGCGGTGCGCGAGGTGACCGGGCTGATGGCGGGCAGGCTGGACCTGGTCACGCTGCCCACGCTCGCGCTGGATCCGCTGGCCGAGGTGATCGGTCGGTTCCGCGCTCGCCACCCGCAGGTCCGGGTGCGGTTGAGCCAGCCGGAATCCGAGGACGACGTGCGTGCGGCCGTGCGCACCGGGCAGGCCGAGCTCGGCTTCTCCGGCGTGACGTCGCCTTCGGACGACGAGCTGGAGACCGTCCCGATCGGTGAGCAGGAACTCGTCATCGCCATGCCGCCGGGCAGCGTCCCGTCACCGGACGGTCGGATGACCGTCGACGAGCTGCTCGCCAGGGACGTGGTGACCGGCTTCGAGGGCACCCTGGTGCGCGATCTCCTGCGTGCCGAGGCGGAGCGGCGCGGCGTCGAGCTCAACGTCGTGGTGGAGGTCGGTCACCGCGAATCCGCGCTGCACCTGGTGGTGGCCGGTGCCGGGTGCGCGGTGCTTCCGCGCCCGCTCGCGCGGCTCGCCGAGCTCGAAGGCGCGGTGCTGTGCTCGGTGGAGCCGGTGCTCAACCGCCGGCTCTACCTCTTCCGCCGCCCGGGCAGGCTGTCGCCCGCCGCGCAGGCGTTCCAAGGGATGCTGGGGTACCCCGACTCATAGTCGGTTTCTATCGGTACACCTGAAATTCGGTATTTGTTTCGATCGGTGGAGCGGTTTCCAATCGTCGGCATGACCGACACCACGCACCTCCGTCTCGGCAACGCCGCCGATCCGAGGCCGAGGGTCGTCACCCTCGGGACCGCAGGAGGGCCCCGCTGGTGGGCGGGCGAGAACGCGGGCGAGCGTTCCGGCATCGCCACGGCCGTCCTCGTCGGTGGCCACGCCTACCTCGTCGACGCCGGTCACGGGGTCGGACGGCAACTGAACCTCGCCGGTATCCCGATCAGCTCGCTGCGTGCGGTGTTCCTGACGCACCTGCACTCCGACCACACCGTCGACCTGGCGAGCCTGGCGATCTTCGGCATGTTCGCGCTGGCGGAGGACCAGGACCCGATCCGGATCATCGGGCCGGGCGACCGCGGTGCGCTGCCGCCCGTCGCACCACGCGCGGTGGTGCCTCCGGCCCCGGTGTTCCCGGAGCAGCCGACCCCGGGCACGGCGGCGATGTTCCGGCACCTGATGGCCGCCTACGCCACCGACCTGAACGACCGCGTGCTCGATGCGCTGCGGCCCAGCCCGCTCGACCACTTCCGGGCCGAGGACATCCGCATCCCGGAGGCCACCGGCTACCACCCGAACGACAACCCGACGCCGGAAGGCGTGCGGCCGTTCGAGATCTACGCCGATGACCTGGTCACCGTCACGGCCACCCTCGTGCGCCACCCGCCGATCGCGCCGGCGTTCGCGTTCCGCTTCGACACCGCGCACGGCTCCGTCACCATCTCCGGTGACACCGCGCCGTGCGACAACCTGATCCGCCTCGCCCGGGACACCGATCTGCTGCTGCACGAGGCGATCGACTTCGACTGGGTGCACCGCACCTACGCCGGGGGAGGTCCGACCGCGCAAGCCTCGATCGACCACCACACCAAGTCCCACACCAGCCCGGACCAGGCGGTGGACATCGCCAACGCCGCGGGCGCCGAGGCGCTGGCCCTGCACCACCTGGTGCCCGGTACCACGCCGCGCTCGGTGTGGGAGGCCGCGGCCGAGCGGTGCCAGGGCGCGTTCCTCGTCCCCGACGACCTCGACGTGCTGCCCTTCGGCACGTCGCCGCCCGGATCCCACGTCACGCGCGCAGAGGTGGTCGCACCATGAACCAGCAGGCCACCGCCCCCGCGGGCCGGGAGTCCGCATCGGACAGCCTCAACTCCCGGGAGATGCGGCGCATCCTGGCGTCGAGCTTCATCGGCAGCGCCATCGAGTTCTACGACTTCATCCTGTACGCGACCGCCGCCAGCCTGGTGTTCGGCGAACTGTTCTTCGCCGGGATGCCGCCCGCCGTGGGTCTGTTCGCCTCGTTCACCACCCTGGCCGTCGGCTACGTCGCCCGCCCGCTCGGCGGTGCGATCTTCGGCCACTTCGGCGATCGCATCGGCCGCAAGGGCGTGCTGATCGTGTCGATGGTGCTGATGGGGACGGCCACCACCGCGATCGGCATGCTGCCGACCAGCACCCAGATCGGTGTCGCGGCACCCGTGCTGCTGGTCGTGTTGCGGCTGGTGCAGGGTCTGGCCGTCGGTGGCGAATGGGGCGGCGCGATGCTGGTCGCGCTCGAGCACGCCCCGGCGAAGCGGCGCGGGTTCGCGGCGAGCTTCGCCAACATGGGCGGGCCGGCCGGTGCGGTGCTCGCGACCCTGGTGGTGTCGGCGTTCTCCACGTTGCCGGACGAGCAGTTCCTCAGCTGGGGCTGGCGGGTGCCGTTCTTGCTCAGCGCCGTGCTGATCGCCGTCGGCCTGGTGATCCGGCTGAAGGTGTCGGAGACGCCGTTGTTCCTGGACCTGGAGGAGAAGGCCGAGCGTCGGAAGATCCCGCTGCTGGAAGTCGTCACGCAGTACCCGCGCAACCTGGTGCTCGGCATCATCGCCGGGATGAGCTCCTACACCGTGCAGGGCTTGATGACGGTGTGGGCGGTGGCCTACGCGATCGATCTCGGCGTGGACCGGACCGGAGTGCTCAACGTCAAGGCGGTCGGGGCGACGCTGACGATCGTCGGGATCTGGTTCGCGGCCCGCCTGTCCGACCGGTTCGGCCGCAAGCCGGTGATGGTGACCGGCATGTTCGCCGGGGCGGTGCTGGCGTACCCGATCATCCTGCTGCTGCAAACGGGCACGCTGTGGGGCTTCGCGGTCGGTCTCTTCCTGGCCAACGGCATCGTCCAGGGGGTGATCTTCGGGCCGTTCGGTGCGTTCGTCGCCGAACTCTTCCCGACCCGGATGCGCTACACCGGCGCGTCGCTGGCCTACCAGAGCGCCTCCACCCTCGGCGCCGGTTTCACCCCGATGATCGCCTCCGGGCTGGTGCTCGCGGCCGGTGGCGGGCTGTGGTTGCTCGCGCTGGTGTGGGCGTTGTCGTTCCTGGTGTCGGCGGCCTGCGTGCGGGCCACCCGGGAGGGGCGCGAGATCGATCTCGCGGGCGAGACCAAGTAGCGGCCGGGGGGGAGCGAGTCGGGTCGCGTTCCGGCGCGGCCCGGCTCGCTCGCGCTTACGCCTGCCCGCCGTGGGACGGTCCGTGCTGGTCGTGGTCGCGTTGGAACTGCCGGAACGCGTCGAGGGTGGCGGTGCGGTGCCGACGAGCGGCGAGTTCGACCTCGACCGGGTCGCTGCCGTCCTCGATCAGGGCGACGAGCTGCTCGTGCTCGGCGACGGATTCGACCGCGCGGCCCGGAACGAAGCTGAAGGTCGAGCCGCGCAGCATCCGCATCCGGTTCCAGCCGCGGTGCACCAGGTCGGTGATGTGCTCGTTCGGGCAGCGGGCGAACAGGACGGCGTGGAACTCCTCGTTGAGCTCGGTGAAGCGGCGCGGGTCGAAGTGCTGCAAGCACTCCCGCATCCGCTGGTTCACCTCGCGCGCGCCGGCCAGATCGTCGGCGGTCAGCAGCGGGGCGGAGAACCCGGTGGCAGCGCCTTCGACGACCGCGAGCGTCTGCATCGTGGCGACGTACTCGCCCTCGTCCACCATGGCGACTTGCGCGCCGATGTTCTTCTCGAAGGTGACCAGACCTTCGGCCTCCAACCGCCGGATGGCCTCGCGGACCGGGACCGTGCTGACCTTGAGCTCGTTGGCGATCTGGCTCAGCACCAACCGGTAGCCGGGGGTGAAGCGGTGCGAGACGATCCGCTCGTGGAGCCACTCGTACGCCAATTGGGATTTGCTGGTGGCGACGCGGCCGGCCGGTGCGTCCGTGGTCATGGGTCCTCGCTTCGCTCGACGTCCACTTCATCTTGCCCGAGGCGCGTGGCGCGTCCGGTCGTCCTGTCGCGAGCGTACTCGCGGCATTGATATCAGATACGTCATCGTATACGTTCCTTGGCATGACGCACGACGATGTCGGTTCCCCCTCCGAAGGACTCGCTCGGCACCCACTCGTCGGGCGACCGGGCAAGGTGATCGCGCTGCACCTGAACTACCGGTCGCGGATCGCCCAACGCGGCCGGGTCCCGGCCAAGCCGTCGTACTTCCTCAAGCCGGTGACCTCGGTGGCGGCCACGGACCAGACCGTCGAACGCCCGCTGGGCGCGGAGCTGCTGGCCTTCGAGGGCGAGATCGCGCTGGTGATCGGCAAGACCGCCCGCCGGATCGCCCGCGAGGACGGGTGGGCGCACGTGTCCTCCGTGACCGCGGCCAACGACCTCGGCGTCTACGACCTGCGGGCCGCTGACAAGGGTTCGAACCTGCGCTCCAAGGGCGGCGACGGCTACACGCCGCTGGGGCCCGCGGCCCTGCCCGCCGCCGAGCTCGACCCGGCCGCGCTGCGGGTCCGGACGTGGGTCAACGGCGAGCTCGTGCAGGACGACTCCGCGGGCGCCGTCGCCTTCCCGTTCGGCGAGCTGGTCGCGGACCTGTCGCAGCTGATCACCTTGGAGCCGGGAGACGTGGTGCTCACCGGCACCCCCGCCGGATCCTCCGTGGTGGTCCCGGGCGACGTCATCGAGGTCGAGGTGGACGTCCCGGACACCGAGCACCGCACCGGTCGGCTGCGGACCACCGTGGTCGAGGGGGCGGTCCCGTTGCCGGACTTCAGCGCGCAACCGACCGCCGACGACCACCAGCGCGCCGAGGCGTGGGGGAGCCACGAGGCCGCCGGGCTCATCCCGGAGCCGGCCCCGTTCGAGCTCACCGACGAGCTGGTGGCGAAGCTGCGGCAGGTCTCGGTGGCGACGTTGTCGGCGCAGCTGCGCAAGCACGGCCACAACCAGCTGTCCATCGACGGCGTGCGCACCAACAGCCCAGGGCGGAAGATGATCGGCCGGGCGCGCACGCTGCGCTTCGTGCCCGGTCGCGAGGACCTGTTCCGCAGCCACGGGGGCGGGTACAACGCGCAGAAGCGGGCCTTCGACGCGCTCGGTCCCGGCGACGTCCTGGTGGTCGAAGCCCGCGGTGAGCGCGGCAGCGGGACGGTCGGCGACATCCTGGCGCTGCGGGCCCAGGTCCGGGGAGCGGCGGGCATCGTCACCGACGGCGGAGTGCGGGACTGGACCGCGGTCGCCGGACTCGACATCCCCACCTTCTCCAGCGGTCCGCACCCGGCCGTCCTCGGGCGGCGGCACGTCCCGTGGGACGGCGACCTCACGATCGCGTGCGGCGGTGCGACGGTGCAGCCCGGGGACGTGATCGTGGGCGACGACGACGGCGTCCTGGTCATCCCCCGGCGCTGCTGGACGAGGTGCTCGACGCCTCGATCGAGCAGGAAGCCGAGGAGGAGTGGATCGCGGCCCGGGTCGCCGAGGGCGCGTCCGTCGACGGCCTCTACCCGCTGTCCGGCGAATGGCGCGAGCGCTACGACGCCGAGCGGAACCCCGACCGCTGAAGCACCACGATGCGCAGGGCGCTTCGGGCGAGCGCTGCGGCTCCGCTGCCGACACCGCCGCGCACACCACCCGCAACCATTCCCGCAGGAGGATCGACATGAGCAACGCTCCGGGTGCCTGGCGCACCCGCCCCGAGGAACTGACCGGATCGATCGCGCCGGTGATCACCCCGTTCACCTCCGACGGCGAGGTGGACCACCGGTCGCTGGCGAACCTCGTCGACTGGCAGCTCAAGCAGGGCTCCGACGGGATCTCCATCGGCGGCTCGACCGGTGAGCCGAGCGCGCAGACGATCGAGGAACGGGCAGCGGCGATCCGCACCGTGCTCACGACCGTCGACGGCCGGGCCCCGGTCGTCCCGGGCACCGGCTCGGCCAAGCTCGACGAGACCATCGAGCTCACCGGCGCGGCGCACGACGCCGGGGTGGACGCCGCGCTGATCATCACGCCGTACTACGCGCGGCCCACCCAGGAAGCGCTGTACGCCTGGTACTCCACGGTCGCCGCGGAGTACCCGGACCTGCCGATCATCGCCTACAACGTGCCGAGCCGGACCGCGGTGGAGATCGCGCCGGAGACGGTGGCCCGGCTGCACCGCGACGTGCCCAACTTCGTCGGCATCAAGGAAACGACCAAGGACTTCGAGCACTTCTCCCGGGTGATCAAGGCCGCTGGTCGCGATCTGCTGGTCTGGTCCGGAATCGAGCTGCTGTGCCTGCCGCTGCTGGCGCTCGGGGGCACCGGCTTCATCAGCGCCACCGCCAACATCGCGCCGGCCGCGACCAAGCGGATGTACGAGGCCTACCGCGCCGGGGAGCTCGACGAGGCGCTGGACCTGCACTACGGCCTGCACCCGCTGGTGGACCTGATCTTCGTCGAGACCAACCCGGCGCCGGTGAAGTGGGTGCTCCAGCAGCGCGGCCTGATCAGCTCCGGCCACGTCCGCTCGCCGCTGATCACGCCGACCGAACCGGGTCAGGAAACGATCCGCGCGCTGCTCGCCGAAGGCGCGAACCACCTCTCGCCCGTCGATGACAGCGACACCATCGCCGCCCGCACCGCCGCAACCGCTTGAGGAGTACGACCATGACCGACGCCGCCACGCCCGCCCGGCGCGTGCCGCAAGACCTGCCGGAGCGGATCCAGCACTTCATCGACGGCGAATTCGCCGATAGCTCGGACGGCGCCACGTTCGACGTCCTGGACCCGGTGTCCAACCGGAACTACCTCCAGGCCGCGGCCGGCACGCGGGCCGACATCGACCGCGCCGTCGCGGCCGCGCGCACGGCCTTCGACGAGGGCCCGTGGCCGCGGATGCTGCCGCGCGAGCGAGCGCGGATCCTGAACAAGATCGCCGACATCGTCGAGTCCCGCGACGAGCGGCTGGCCGAGTGGGAGAGCTTCGACTCCGGGCTGCCGATCACCCAGGCGCTCGGGCAGGCCCGGCGGGCCGCGGAGAACTTCCGGTTCTTCGCGGACCTGATCGTGGCGCAGGCCGACGACACGTACAAGGTCCCCGGCAAGCAGGTCAACTACGTCAACCGCAAGCCCAAGGGCGTGGCCGGCCTGATCACCCCGTGGAACACGCCGTTCATGCTGGAGAGCTGGAAGCTCGCCCCGGCGCTGGCCTCGGGCTGCACCGTGGTGCTCAAGCCCGCCGAGTTCACCCCGCTGTCGGCGAGCCTGTGGCCGAAGATCTTCCGCGAGGCCGGGGTGCCGGACGGCGTGTTCAACCTGGTCCACGGGATCGGCGAGGACGCGGGCGACGCGCTGGTCAAGCACGAGGACGTCCAGCTGATCTCGTTCACCGGCGAGTCGGCGACCGGCGAACTGATCTTCGCCAACGCCGCACCCACGCTGAAGGCGTTGTCCATGGAGCTCGGCGGCAAGAGCCCGGCCGTGGTGTTCGCCGACGCCGACCTCGACGCCGCGATCGACTCGACGGTGTTCGGCGTCTTCTCGCTCAACGGCGAGCGCTGCACCGCGGGCAGCCGGATCCTGGTGGAGCGACCCGTCTACGACGAGTTCGTCCGGCGCTACGTCGAGCGGGCCGAGAAGATCAAGGTGGGCGACCCGCACGACCCGGCCACCGAGGTCGGCGCGCTGGTGCACCCCGAGCACTACGAGAAGGTGACCGGCTACATCGAGATCGGCAAGACCGAGGCCAAGCTGGCCGCCGGCGGCGGCCGCCCGGAAGGCCTGGAGTCGGGCAACTACGTGCAGCCGACGGTGTTCGTGGACGTGCCGCCGACGGCGCAGATCTTCCAGGAGGAGATCTTCGGCCCGGTCGTGGCGATCACCCCCTTCGACACCGACGAGGAAGCCTTGGAGCTGGCCAACGACGTCAAGTACGGGCTGGCCGCCTACGTGTGGACCTCGGACCTCGAACGCGCGCACACGTTCGGGCAGCGCATCGACGCCGGCATGGTCTGGCTGAACTCGCACAACGTCCGGGACCTGCGCACCCCGTTCGGCGGGGTCAAGGCATCCGGTCTGGGCCACGAGGGCGGCTACCGGTCGCTGGACTTCTACTCCGACCAGCAGGCCATGCACATCTCGCTGGCGCCCGTCCACACCCCCAAGTTCGGCGCCTGACGGCGCCGCGCACGCGAAGGAACGTTCAACGATGAGTGTCTCGGCTGCGACATCAGAGCTTCCCCCGCCCGACATCGTCCGCTGCGCCTACCTCGACCTGGTCGTCACCGATCTGGCGGCTTCCCGGGAGTTCTACGTGGACGTGCTCGGCCTGGTGGTCACCGAGGAGGACGACCACGCGATCTACCTGCGGTCGTTCGAGGAGTTCATCCACCACAACCTGGTGCTGCGCAAGGGGCCGGTGGCCGCGGCGGCGGCGTTCGCCTACCGCGTCCGCACGCCTGAGGACGTGGACCGGGCCGAGCAGTGGTTCGCCGCGCGCGGCTGCCGCACCGAACGTCGCGCGGACGGCTTCACCGCGGGCATCGGTGACTCGGTGCGGGTCACCGACCCGCTGGGCTTCCCGTACGAGTTCTTCCACGAGGTCGAGCACGTCGAGCGGCTCGCGTGGCGCTACGACGTCCACACCCCGGGGCTCTCGTGCGGCTGGACCACTTCAACCAGGTGACCCCGGACGTGCCGAAGGGGCGGGAGTACCTGGAGGACCTGGGTTTCCGGGTCACCGAGGACATCAAGGACGACGAGGGCACCACCTACGCGGCCTGGTTGCGGCGCAAGGACACCGTCCACGACACCGCCCTGACCGGCGGCGACGGCCCGCGCATGCACCACATCGCCTTCGCCACCCACGAGAAGCACAACGTCCTGTCCATCTGCGACAAGCTCGGCGCGCTGCGCATGTCCGACGTCATCGAGCGCGGCCCGGGCAGGCACGGCGTGTCCAACGCGTTCTACCTCTACATCCGCGACCCCGACGGTCACCGGGTGGAGATCTACACCCAGGACTACTACACCGGCGACCCGGACAACCCGGTCGTGACCTGGGACGTGCACGACAACCAGCGCCGCGACTGGTGGGGCAACCCGGTCGTGCCGTCCTGGTACACCGACGCCTCGCCGGTGCTGGACCTCGACGGCGAACCGCAGCCGCTGCAGGAGCGCACCGACAGCAGCGAGATGGCCGTCACCGTCGGCGCCGACGGTTTCTCCTACACCCGCAAGGGCGACGAGAACGAGGGATTCAAACTGGGGGCATCACTATGACCGCGACGGAGCGCGACCTCCTCGGGCGCGTCCCCGACGAGCTGTTCGTGGCCGGGAAGTGGATTCCCGGCGGCGGCGGTACCTTTCCGGTGCACGACCCCGCCACCGGCGCGGTGATCGCCGAGGTCGCCGACGCCGCACCCGCCGACGGCGCCGCCGCGTTGGACGCTGCCGCGAGCGCGGGACGGGACTGGGCCCGCACCCCGGCACGGCACCGCGCCGAGGTCCTGCGCCGCACCTTCGACCTGGTGCAGGAGCACGCCGACGACCTCGCCCTGCTGATGACCCTGGAGATGGGCAAGCCGCTGCGGGAGGCGCGCGGCGAGGTCGGGTACGGCGGGGAATTCCTGCGGTGGTTCAGCGAGGAAGCCGTCCGCATCGACGGCCGCTACAGCAGCAGCCCCGAGGGCAACGGCCAGATGGTCGTGACCCACCGGCCGGTCGGTCCTTCGCTGCTGATCACGCCGTGGAACTTCCCGCTGGCGATGGCGACCCGCAAGATCGCACCGGCCCTGGCGGCCGGCTGCACCGTCGTGCTCAAACCACCCGCCCTGACCCCGCTGACCACCCTGCTGCTGACCCGGCTCTTGCAGCAGGCGGGAGTGCCGGAGGGCGTGGTCAACGTGGTGCCGACGTCGCGTTCCGGGCCGCTGTGCGCGCCGCTGATCAGCGATCCGCGGTTGCGGAAGCTGTCGTTCACCGGCTCCACCGAGGTCGGCGTCCGGCTGCTGGAGCAGGCGGCCGGGGGAGTCCTGCGCACCAGCATGGAGCTCGGCGGCAACGCGCCGTTCCTGGTCTTCGACGATGCCGACCTGGACGCGGCGGTGGACGGCGCGCTGGCCGCCAAGTTCCGCAACATCGGGCAGGCGTGCACCGCCGCCAACCGCTGCTACGTCCACGAGACCGTTGCGGAGGAGTTCAGCCGACGCGTCACCGAACACGTCGCGGGGATGCGGACCGGACGCGGCACCGAGGACGGCGTCGACATCGGGCCCCTGATCGACCGCAAGGCCGTCGGCGACGTCGCAGCCCTGGTCGACGACGCCGTCGATCGCGGCGCCGTCGTCCGCACCGGCGGGTCGGGAATCGACGGTCCGGGCTCCTTCTACCGGCCGACCGTGCTCACCGACGTGCCGCCGGACGCGAAGGTGATGCAGCAGGAGATCTTCGGGCCGGTGCTGCCGATCACCACCTTCGCCTCGGAGGAAGAGGCGATCGAGCTGGCCAATTCGACCTCTTACGGGCTCGTCGGCTACGCCTACACCCGCGACACCCGCCGCGGCCAACGCCTGATCGAGGAGATCGAGACCGGGATGATGGGCCTCAACGTCGGGGTCGTCTCCAACGCGGCAGCACCGTTCGGCGGCGTCAAGCAGTCCGGACTCGGCCGCGAAGGCTCCCGGGAAGGAATCCAGGAGTACCTGGAAACGAAGTACACCCTGATGCCCGGCCCCTACGCGTGAGGCGTGATCCCACCTCGGAAGAACCGACTTTCTCGCAATGACGTGAGGAGAGATCGTGCAGTTCCACCACCACGGGTACGTTTCCGGTGACCCCCGCATCCAGCCGGCCGCTGGGACGGGAGTGGATCGCCCCGCGGAGCTTCCCGACGAGGTCGATGTCCTCATCGTGGGAAGCGGGCCGGCGGGGATGATCGCCGCCGCCCAGCTCGCCCAGTTCCCGCACATCGTGACGCGCGTGGTCGAACGCCGCCCCGGTCGGCTGGAGGTCGGGCAAGCCGACGGTGTCCAGGCGCGCAGCGTCGAGACCTTCCAGGCGTTCGGGTTCGCCGACCGGATCACCGAAGAGGCCTACCGGATCACCGAGATGTGCTTCTGGGCGCCGGACCCGGACAACCCGCGCAACATCGTCCGGACCTCCCGCGCACCCGATGACCCGACCGGGATCAGCGAGTTCCCGCACCTGATCGTCAACCAAGCCCGGGTGCTCGACTACTTCGCCGAGGCGGCGCGCAACGCACCGGCCAGGCTCGAACCCGACTACGGCTACGAGTTCGTCACCCTGGAGATCGCCGACGAGGGCGAACACCCGGTCGCGGTCACGCTGCGGCGCAGCGCTGGTGCGGACGCGGGCGAGCAGCGGATCGTCCGCGCCAAGTACGTGATCGGGTGCGACGGTGCGCGCAGCCGAGTGCGCGAGTCGATCGACCGGGAACTGGTCGGCGACCAGGCCAATCACGCGTGGGGCGTGATGGACGTGCTCGTCGAGACCGACTTCCCCGACATCCGCACCAAGTGCGCCATCCAGTCGCACGACGGAGGCAGCATCCTGCACATCCCGCGCGAGGGCAATCATCTGATCCGGATGTACGTCGACCTGGGCGAGGTCTCCGAGGACGACCACGGCGCGGTGCGGGGCACGTCCCAGGAGGAGGTCGAGGCCCGGGCCAACGCGATCATCCACCCGTACACGTTGACGGTGAAGCACGTCTGCTGGCGCAGCGTGTACGAGGTGGGGCACCGGCTGGCGGACCGGTTCGACGACGTGCCGGAAGAGCTGGTGGGTGTCCGCGGTCCGCGGGTGTTCATCACCGGCGACGCCTGCCACACCCACAGCGCCAAGGCCGGGCAAGGCATGAACGTGTCGATGCAGGACGGGTGGAACATCGCCTGGAAGCTGGCGCACGTGCTCGACGGGCGCGCCCCGGAAACGCTGCTGGACACCTACTCCGCCGAACGCCAGGTCATCGCGCAGAACCTCATCGAGTTCGACCGGGAGTGGTCGAGCATGATGGCCGCCAAGCCCGAAGAACTCGGCGACCCGAACACGCTGGCGGACTTCTACGTCAAGACCGCCGAGTTCCCCGCCGGCATGATGACCCGGTACCAGCCCTCGCTGATCACCGGCGACGCCGCGCACCAGGAGCTGGCGACGGGGTTCCCGATCGGCAAGCGCTTCAAGTCCAACGCCGCCACGCGGGTCTGCGATGCCAACCCGGTGCACCTGGGGCACCACCACCGCGCGGACGGACGCTGGCGGATCTACGCGTTCGCCGACCGGCCTGCCCCGGGGCAGCGCTCCAAGGCCGCCGACTTCGCCGAGTGGATCAGCGGTTCGCCGGAGTCGCCGGTGGTCGCCTGCACGCCGGAGGGCGCGGACGTCGACGCGTGGTTCGACCTCAAGGTGATCTACCAGCAGGACCACACCGGTGTCGACCTCGCCGCGGTACCGAGCGCGTACCTGCCGAAGGTCGGCCCGTTCGGCCTCGTCGACTACGAGAAGGTGTACGCCGCCGACCCGCGGGACGACATCTTCGAGGCGCGCGGTGTGGACCGGGGTGGTGCGCTCGTCGTCGTGCGCCCCGACCACTACGTCGCGAACGTGCTCCCGCTGGACGCCGAGGAGGAACTGGCGGCGTTCTTCGCGGGGATCGTCAACGCCGAGAGGCAACCCGTCGGCATCTGGCGGTCCCCGAGCACAACGGGTGCGAAGGCGCGGCGCTGAGAACCGGCCGCGTCTTCGGCGTTCCCGACTCGACGGCATCGCGGGGAGGCGCTCAGCGCGGCGTGTCCGCTACCGTCGGCGGACACGCCGCGAGGCGCATGAGTCACGACCGGTGTCCACCTCCGGCCCGGTCGGTTCCGCGCTTGGCGTGGGCCTTGAGGTCGAATGCCGGGTCGGCGGCCTGTTCCGGCCGGAGCGGCAACTCGGCTGCCAGCAGGCGGCGGGCGACCAGGTGGTCGGCCGGTCGATTGGCGGACTCGACCGCGGTCAGCTCGCCATCGCGGAACCGGAACACCGAAAACTTCCCCGCGTTGACGTCGCCGCGCAGCACGGCGTCGTCCCCGGGAAGCCCGAGCCCGGCGATCTGGAGCCGGAGGTCGCCCTGGTTGCTCCAGAACCACGGCACGTCCCGGTAGCGGGACGGGCCGTCGATGATGGCACGAGCGACGTGCCGTGCCTGGTCGGTGGCGTTCTGCACGGATTCCAGGCGGGTCCGCGCCCCGAGGTGGTGGCTGGGGAAGGCAGCGCAGTCCCCGATCGCGTAGATGCGCTCGTCGTCGGTCCGCAGCGAGTCGTCGACGAGCACGCCGCCGTCCACCGCGAGCCCGGCCTGCTCGGCGAGTTGGGTGCGCGGCGAGGCACCGACGCCCACCAGGACGAGGTCGGCCGGGTACCGCCCGCCCGATGCGTCGAGGACCGCCGCGACCCGCCCGGCGCGGCCCTCGAACGACTCGACCCCCGCACCGACCCGCAGGTCCACGCCCGTCCGGCGGTGCGCGGTCGCGACGAAGTCCGACAGCGGCGCGGACAGCACGCGTGCCATCGGTCGGTCGGCCGCTTCGAGCACCGTGACGTCGAGGCCGCGCTCGCGGGCGGCCGCGGCGAATTCGAGCCCGATGAACCCAGCACCGATCACGACCGCGGACCGCGCGCGTTCGAGGTCGGCGCGGACGGCACGCGCCTCGTCCAGCGTGCGCAGGTGGTGGATGCCGTCGAGGTCGGCGCCCGCGACGCGCAGCGTCCGGTTGGCCGACCCGGTGGCCAGCACCAGGTGCGAGTACGGCAGCACACCACCGCCGTCGAGCGCGACCTCGCACCGCGCCCGATCGATCACCGCGGCGCGCGCCCCGGTCCGAACCTCGACGTCGAGCCCGGCGAAGTGGTCCGCGGTGCGGATCGGTAGCGGTGCGGGTTCACCACCCGGGCGCAGGTAGTCCTTCGACAGCGGCGGGCGCTGGTAGGGCGGGCAGTCCTCCTCGCCCACGACGGTGACGGTGCCCGCGAACCTCCCGGAGCGAAGTGAATCCGCCGCCTGGAGCCCGCCCTGCCCGGCCCCGATGATGACGACGCGGTCCGGTGCGGACATCGCTCACACCTGGCTGGCGGGGACGTCGACGTCGATCTGCGCCACGTCCCCGCCGAGCGCGATCTGGCAGCCGAGCCTGCTGCGCCGCTCGTCGCGGGGTTCAGCGGTGCACTCGAGCATCTCCTCCTCGTCCTCGCCGATCTCCGGCAGACCGTCCAGGAACGGCTCGTGCACGTACACGTGGCAGGTCGCGCACATGGCCTGTCCACCGCATTCGCCGACGATGCCGCGAACTCCGCTGCGCACGGCGGCCCGCATGATGGTGGTGCCGGACTCGGCCTCGATGGCGTCCACCGCGCCGTCCGGGTGGTGGAAGTTGACCTTCGCCATGGGATGCTCTCCTCGGTCGTCCTGTCGGGTGGCGGTCATCCGCGGTCCCACCGCACCGGGAGGCGGAGCACACCGCGGAACACCCAGCCGCCGGACAGCGCGGGCGCTTCCGGATCCAGTCGTAGGTCGGGCAGCGCGTCGAACAGGCGCGGCATGGCGACACCCACCACGGAGGCGCGCGCGACCCAGGCACCGGCGCAGAAGTGATTGCCACCGCCGAAGGCGAGGTGCGGTTGCCTGGTCCGGTTGATGTCGTAGGTCTCCGGGTCGTCGAAGACCTTCGGGTCGCGGTTGGCTGCCCCGACGACCACGCCGAGCCGAGCGCCCTCGGGTACCAGAACGCCTTCCAGCACGGTGTCCCCGGTGGACTCCCGCGGGTACATCCCGATGGGGGCGACCCAGCGGACGGACTCCTCGAACGCGGCGGACCACCGCGACGGCTCGGCCAGCACCTGCCCGAGCTGGTCCGGGTGGGACAGCAGCGCCCACACCGTGGTACCCAGCGCGTCCCGCGGCTCGTTGAGGCCGCCGCCGATGGTCATCTTCAGGTTGGCGCGGACGGCTTCCAGCGGGATCGGCAGGTGGGCCAGCCCGGACAGCAGGCTGTGGTCGGGGTCCTCGCGCAGGCGCGGCAGCATCTCGTCGATCGCGGCATCGACCTCCCGCGAGGACCGCGCGGCCCTGGCCCACACGTCCGGGTCGTCGGCGTAGTTCCCGGTCCCGTCGATGAGGGTCTGCGACCAGCGCTGGAGGTCGTCCTGCGTCGCGTTGTGGAAACCCAGGACGAGCCGGAGGTTCTCGGCGGCGTAGGGCGCGGCGAACTCGGCGATGAGGTCGGCCCCCGGCCCCGCCTTCGCCAAGCGCTCCAGGTAGGTCGTGCAGTTCCGCTCGAATACCGCGTTCCAGTGCTTCTTGATCGCGTTCGGCCGGAGCACTCCGCCGTAGGACTTGCGGTCGACGTCGTGCGCGGGGTCGTCCTTGCGGAGCATGCTGTGCCCCATGGCCCGCTTCATCAGCGAATCGGACTCGTCCGCGGAGAACCGCTCCTGGTCCTGTTCGATGGTGTGGCAGGCGGCGTAGTCGGTCACCATGTACCGGTTCACCGCGGGAACCCAGTGCACCGGCGCTTCGGCGCGCATCCGCTGGTAGAGGGGGAAGGGATCGGCGTAGAGGTTCGCGATGGTGACCCAGTCCGCGACCGGGATCGGACGGGCCTCGGCCGGGTCGACAGTGCGCGTCATCGTTGACCGCCTCCACTTCGTCGAGGGATGCGAAAAGCCTGGCAGAAGCGAACAAATCATGTAAACTTCAAACTTGTTCGATGCATCCACTACTGCGTGGTGGATGTCCGCATCGGCTGCTGCGGACGGACCTGCGGGGTGGCGATGGCGAAGTACACGCTCCGGCAGTTGACCTACTTCGAGGCGGTCGCGGAGACGGGTTCTATCTCCAGCGCCGCGAGCGGGCTGCACGTGTCGCCGACCGCGGTCGCCTCGGCGCTCAACGAGCTGGAACGCGTCTTCGGCACGCAATTGGTGGTGCGCCGCAAGGCCCACGGGGTGTCGCTGACACCGGCCGGGAGCTACCTGCACTCCCGTGCCGCGGACCTGCTTCGGCAGGCCGACGACCTGGAGCTCAACGTGGCCAGCGGGGGAGCGGAGCTCAACGGTCCGCTGGTGATCGGCTGCTACGCCACCGTGGCGCCGACCGTGGTGCCGCCGCTGCTGGAGTGGTTCGCCGACAACCACCCGAAGGTCCAGGTGCGAGTGGTGGAAGGCAGCCAGTCCGAACTCCCGGGCAGGTTGCTCGCGGGCGAGCTGGAGCTGGCGGTGGTGTACGACCTGAACCTCCCGACGGGCCTGGAGTCCGTGGTGCTCTACGAGGCGCCCGCCCACGTCCTGCTCCCGGCCGGGCACCGCTTGGCGAAGCAGCCGGTGGTGTCGCTGGGTGAACTGGCGGGCGAGCCGATGGTCCTGCTCGACGTGCCGCCCGCCGCGCAGCACACGATGGCGCTGTTCGACCGCGTCGGTGTGGTGCCGGAAGTGGCCGTGCAGGTGTCGGACTTCGAGCTGGCCCGCTCGCTGGTCGCGCGGGGGATGGGGTACGCGATCATGATCCAGCGGCCTGCGGTCGGCAAGTCCTACGAGGGATTGCCCGTGGTGGCGAAGGAGATCCGGCCGGCCGTGCAGCCGATCAGGGTGAAGGCGGTCTGGCCGACGGCGGTCCGGTTGACCGACCGGGGCCGGGCGCTGCTCGATCTCGCGCGTAACCCCGGAATTCCGAAGGCGCCGCGAGCCCGCTGACCCCGCGGAAGGCTCAGGGCGAGACCGGGACCGGGCGCGAGGTGGTGCACGCGGTCATCCGCGTCCACTGGGGACAGCGTCGTCGTCCCCGTCCTCGGGACTGGTGCCCGCGAACGCATCCGGTGTGGGCGGCCGAGCGGCCCGGCCGCCCACACCCGGTCGGTCACCGGTCGATCGCGGCGCTGAGCTTGGCAGCCCCGGGGATGTCCAGCGCATCCGCGCCGAGGGACTTGCCGGTGCGGTCCTTGATGGTGAAAGCCGCGATCATCCCGATCACCGTGAGGCCGAACAGGTAACCCGAAACGGCCATGGTGCTGCCGAATGCGGCCTGGAGCCAGGTCGCGATCATCGGGGCGAAGGCGCCTCCCAGAATCGCGCCGAAGGCGTAGGACAGCCCGGCCCCGGAATAGCGGACGTGGGCCGGGAACATCTCGGCGAGCATGGCCGCCTGCGGTCCGTAGGAGAACCCGATGCCGATGCTGAAGACCAGCATCGCCAGCCCCATCAGCACCACGCTCTTGGTGTCGATCAGCCAGAACATCGGGAAGACCCAGATCAGCAGCACGGCGAAACCGATCTTGTACACCGCGGTCCGCCCGATCCGGTCCGACAGGATCGCTCCCGACATCGTCGTGACGACCCAGGCCGCGCTGGTGAGGGTGACCAGGTTGAGGATCGTGGAGCGGTCCATCCCCAGCTCAGCCGTGGTGTAGGAGAGCACGTAGCCGCCGGTGACCATGTAGCCGGCCGCGTTGTTCGCGGCGAAGGTGAGCGCTCCCTGGAGCACCTGCGGTCCGTTGAACCGGAACATCTGCACCAGCGGGAGCCGGACGGCCGGCTTCGCGTCCTCGGCTTCGGCGAACACCGGCGACTCGGCGACGCCCAGCCGGATCGCCATGCCCACCACGACGAGCACGACCGACAGCAGGAACGGGACCCGCCATCCCCAGTCGAGGAACTGCTGCTCGGACGTGGTCATGGTGACGATGCTGAGCACGGCGGTGGCGATCAGCATCCCGATCGGGACCCCGATCTGCGGGAAGCCGCCGTACCGGCCGCGCTGGTCCGCGGGAGCGTGCTCGACGGCCATGAGCGCGGCCCCGCCCCATTCACCGCCCGCGGAGAACCCTTGCAGGACGCGCAGCACGATCAGCAGGATCGGACCCCACATCCCGATCGAGTCGAAGCTCGGGACCAAGCCGATCGCCGTCGTGGCCCCGCCCATCAGCACCAGCGTCAGGACCAGCATGGCCTTGCGCCCCAGCTTGTCCCCGAAGTGACCGGCGACCGCCGCACCGAGCGGGCGGAAGATGAAGCTCACCCCCACGGTGGCGAACGAGATCAGCCGACCGGCCAGTTCTCCGTAGGAAGCCACGAACGGCTCGAAGAACAGGGGCGTCAGCACCAGCGCGGCGGCGTTGGCGTAGATGAAGAAGTCGTACCACTCGATGGTCGTGCCGATCAGCGTGCCCACCGCGACTCGGCGGTGGTCCCGCCGAGAGCGCTCCCGGGTGTGTTCTCGGTCGGACATGGCAGCTCCCTTGCTGTCTCTGGCGCGGTGCCGGGCTGACGCGAGCGCCGCTCCCGAATCCCGCCGCTCGGCAACCCTCGCGGCCGGAGGAGCCTTCCGCTCCCACCGCGACTTCCATCCCGGTCGGCTCGGTGCTCCGTCAGCGAGGCGCGGAGTGCGGAGGGCGTCGTAGGCGTGCGGCCCCGTCGGGCTGCGCGGGGGAGCTGTTGGGCCGCGCTGCGGCGACTGCGCCCAGCAGGTGTCCGGGCGCGGTGGTCACGAGGTCGCGGGTCAACGGAAGCTCCCAGGATCAGCTACGAAATCGCATACGATCCAGGATGGTGATCGCTGCAGGCCACTGCTGTCAATGGCCAGCCGACCGCGACCTGCCGGAGTTGGCAGCGGCGAACTGCTCGGAAGGTTCCTCGTTCCGGGTCGGCGCGACCGGACGAACGGTGTCGAGCGTCGCCACCGGTGGTGGGACGCCGTGCCGCCACCGGTGGCCGGGGTCCCGCCGACCCACCGCCGCCGGTGGCGGCTCCGGTGTCACTGGACGGACCAGCCTCCATCGGAGGGGAGGACGGCGCCGGAGATGTTGACCCCGTCGTCGCTGAGCAGGAACGAGAGGGAGGCGGCGAGGTGTTCGGCGCTGGCGACCGGGGGCATCAGGCGGATGAAGTCACCGGTGCGCGCCTTGCCGAACTCCGCGCGTCGGCCCTCGCCACCGATGCCGGTGGCCACTCCGCCGGGGGCGATGGCGTTGACCCGGATGCCGTCCGGGCCGTACATGAATGCCGAGTTCTTGGTGATACCGACGACGGCGTGCTTCGACGCGTGTAGGCGACCCCGGCGGCATTTCCGCGGAGCGCGGCCTCGGAGGCGATGTTGACGATGGAGCCGCGGCCCGCCGCCAGCATCGCGGGCAGCACGGCGCGGGTGAGCCGGAAGGTGCCGTCCACGTTGACCGAGAAAGTCCGCCGCCACGTCTCGTCGGAGGTCTCGTGGGCAGCGGCGAAGTCGTCGACGACGCCGGCGACGTTCGCGAGTCCATCGATCGTGGGCCCGGCTGAGGTGACGATGCGCTCGATGTCGTCGGTGCTGGTGATGTCTCCGGCGACGAGCACGAGCGAGTCGGTGTCGAGTTCGGCGGCGAGCTCGTCGAGCTTGTCGGCCGACACATCGGCGGCGATCACGCGACCGCCCTCGCGGATGATGCGCGAGGCCGTGGCCCGGCCGATACCGGAGGCGGCGCCGGTAACGATGACCGTGCGATCTGCGAAGCGTCCCGGGATGATGCGTTCGCGCCAGCCCGCGCCTTCGCCATCGGCGGGGTGGTGCCGTCGTTCACGCGGCGCACGAGGTCGTCGACGGTAGCGGGGGTAAGCTCGCCCCGGCTGAGGTCGGTCAGCTGCCGCAGCGGGAGGTTCCGGACGCGGGCGAGCGTGTCGGAGTCGAACCCGTGCTCGCCGAGGAGTTCCCGCAGCGCGGCGGCGCCTCGCGGATGCGCCAGCCTGTCGCCGACCGCGCTGCCGGCTGTCAGCGGGCGTGTGCGTGGGTCACGGGCATGCCTTTCGTGTTGGTGTTCCGCCATTCGCGTGGCGGTAAGTCAGCGGGCTTCCGGTCCTGAGGTGCCCCGTACCCGGCGTCGCGGTCGTCCTCGCGAGGGATGCCGCTGAGATGCGAGGCGGGACCGGGTGATCCGCCGCTTCCCGGAGAACTGCTCAGCGGATCAGGTCTTCCCGGCCGCGTCGGCGGTGCGCTGCGGGATGGCGGCGGCCAGCGCGAAGGACAGCAGGGCGGCGAGCCCGCCGATGATCATGACGACCTGGAAACCGGTGAGCGAGGGGATCGTGGCGGTGCCGAAACCGATGACCAGGTGCGCGAGCACGACTCCCGTGATCGCGCTGGAGAAGGAGTTGCCGAGGGAGCGCATCAAGGTGTTGAGACTGTTGGCCGAGCCGGTTTCGGACACCGGCACCGCATTCATGATCAATGCGGGCATGGCGCCGTAGGCCATCCCGATCCCCACCCCGTTGATGCAGGAGATCAGTACGAGTTGCCAGATCTCGGACATCATCGGGACACCCAGCGCGTAGCCGACCGTGACGGCCAGCGCACCGACCATGAGCGTCACCTTCGGACCCCGGGCTCGCGACAGGCGCGCCGACAGCGGCGCCACCGCCATCATCACCAGCCCTTGCGGCGCCATGACCAGGCCGACGACCAGCATCGACTGCCCCAGGCCGTACCCGGTCTCCACCGGCGTCTGCAGCACCTGCGGGTGCACCAGCCGCACCGAGAACATCGAGAAGCCGAGGGCGATGGAGGCCAGATTGGTCAGCAGCACCGGAGCGCGTGCGGAGGTGCGCAAGTCCACCAGCGGCTGCCGGGTGCGCAGCTCCCACCAGCCCCACACCGCGAGCGTCACCGCGGCGGCGCCGAACAGGCCCGTCATCGCGGCACCGCCCCAATCCGGACCTTTGGAAATGGCCAGCAGCAGGAACACCAGTCCCGCGGAGAGCCCGATGGCGCCGGCGAAGTCGACGCGTCCACCGGTGCGGACGGGTGACTCGGGCACGAAGCGCAGCACGAGGGCCAAGGCGAGCGCACCGAGCGCGGCCGAGATCCAGAACAGCACGTGCCAGCTGGTGTGATCGGCGATCAGCGCGGCGAGCGGCAGCCCGAGCGCGCCGCCCACCCCGAGCGACGAGCTCATGGTCGCGGTCCCGGAACCGACCCGGTCGGCTGGGAGCTGGTCGCGCATGGCGCTGATCCCCAGCGGGATGACACCACCCGCCAGTCCTTGGAGGGCGCGTCCGATCACCATCGGTGCGAGCGAGTCGGCCATCGCGGTCACGACCGAGCCGGCGACCAGCAGCACCAGGCTGACCAGGAGCATCCGCCGCTTGCCGAACATGTCCCCCAGCCGTCCCGCGACGGGCGTGGCGACGGAGGCGGCGAGCAGCGTCGCGGTCACCGCCCAGCTCGCCCCTGCGGGTGTCGTGCCGAGGAGCTGGGGAAGCGCGGGCACCAGCGGGATGATCAACGATTGCATCAACGCGACCGTGATCCCGCTGTACGCCAGCACGGCGATCATGGCGGTCGCCTCGGGGCTCGCGCCGGACGTGCGGGGAACGGTCGGACTGGGCAGCGGTGCGGACATGCGATGACCTCCGGGAAGGGAGAACCTTGCCACCGATTGAAACATAGGGTTTAATTGAACCAATCAGGTGGTTTACTTGGTGGGCGACCAGGGGAAGACGGTTGCCCGGGAGGGTGATGGCTTTGGCGGGCAAGGTTCGGGCGCAACGCGGGAGCGGGACGCGAGAGCTGATCATGACCACCGCGGAGCGGTTGTTCGGCGAGCACGGAGTGCACGCGGTGTCCAACCGGCAGATCGGTGAGGCCGCCGGGCAGGGCAACAGCGCTGCGGTCAGCTACCACTTCGGGACCAAGGTGGATCTCATCCGCGCCATCGCCCACGGGCACGCGGAACAGGTCGAGGCCTTGCGCGCCGGGTTGCTGCCGCGGGTGATCCGCTCCGCGGAGGTGCGTGATTGGGTCGGCTGCCTGGTGCGTCCGATCACCGAGCACATGGCCGCGCTGGGAAGCCCGACGTGGTACGCCCGGTTCAGCGCCCAGGTCATGACCGACCCCGCCCTGCACCAGGCCACCGTGGAGGACTCGATGAGTTCGCCGACGGTGCACGCGCTGCTGGAGGGGTTGAACCGGTGCCTGCCGGATCTGCCGCAGCTGGTGCACGCCGAGCGCGGCACCATGGCCCGCCACCTGATCGTGCACATGTGCGTGGAGCGCGAACGCGCGCTCGCAGAGGGGAGCTCGACGTTCCAGTCGAGCTGGGACGAGTTGGCCACGAGCCTGACCGATGCGATCAGCGGCCTGTGGCAAGCCCCGGTCACCAGGCGCGAGACGCGGTAGCAACAGCGCTGAGGGGCGGCTGCGCGCGGATTCATGACGGCGAGGAGGTGAGATGACCGATGCCGAGAGCGTGATCGGGCAGTCGCTCTTGCCGAATCCCCGAAGTGCGCGGTGCCGGTCCGAACCGTTTCCGGGATTTCCGCGCTCGGCGCGAGGGCGATCCGACCGGGGATTTCCGGCCGTCCGATGGCGACATGCCGTGGGCGCGCCTCGGGCCCGTCCAGCAGTACCCGTCGCAGCGATCCGGGATGACCGGTCCCGGACGGTTCCACCACGGCGTGAAGAAGAGCGTGGCAGGACATCTCCCACGTGGATCTGCGATCGCGGATGTGCCGCCGTCCGGCTCAGGGAGCTCGGGTAGCCACTCGCGCCACTGCACGTGCTGCGCGAGGCCGCTGCCGAGGCTCTGCCATGCGTCTTCGCGAGGAGTCCCGCGGGGCGTGCCACGTCAATTCGTACCGATGTGATCGGCTGCGTGCTGCGCAGCTGGTGTTCAATGAGAAAGGCCGCGATGCCGATGCTGTCCTCTTCGACGCCCGAGTTCTCCGATGCCGAGGTCGCCGCGCTGCGCGAGCGTTACCGTGCGGAGCGGGAGCGTCGGGTCCGTCCCGACGGCAGCAGCCAGTACCGGAGGGCGGAGGGGAGATTCGGCTATTACGCCGAGGACCCGTACGCCGAGGTCTCCAGCAGGGAGCCGCTGACCGACCGGGTGGACGCGGTCGTGATCGGCGGCGGTTTCGGTGGCCTGTGCGCGGGTGCCCGGCTGCGCCAGGCGGGCCTGGAGCGGATCCGGATCATCGAGAAGGGCGGTGACTTCGGCGGTACCTGGTACTGGAACCGCTACCCGGGCATCCACTGCGACATCGAGTCCTACGTCTACCTCCCGCTGCTGGAGGAGGTCGGCTACGTCCCGAGGTGGAAGTACTCGCCGGGCGAGGAGATCCGCCAGCACGCGATGGCGATCGGCCGCGAGTTCGACCTCTACCGGAACGCCTGCTTCCAGACCGGCGTGCGGGAGCTGTGCTGGGACGATGGCGAGTGGATCGTCCGCACCGACCGCGACGACGAGATGCGCGCGACCTACGTGGTCGTCTCCAACAGCACGCTGGACCATCCCAAGCTTCCGGGGATCCCGGGGATCGAGGACTTCGCCGGACACACCTTCCACACCAGCCGCTGGGACTACGGCTACACCGGCGGCGGACCGGACGGCGGGTTGACGGGGCTGGCGGACAAGCGGGTCGCGGTCATCGGCACCGGTGCCACCGCGATCCAGGTCGTGCCGCACCTGGCGCGCGATGCCGAGCACCTCTACGTCTTCCAGCGCACCCCGTCGTCGGTGGACGTGCGCGACAACCGGGCGACCGATCCGGAGTGGGCGGCGTCGCTGGAACCCGGTTGGCACGCGCGGCGGCGGGAGAACTTCCAGGCCGTGGTGACCGGGAACCCGGTGGCGGAGGACCTCGTCGACGACGCGTGGACGGCGAGCGCGAACGTGCTCGGCAAGATCATCGCCACCGACGCGCGAGCGGACTGGGACGTCGCGGAGTGGGAGCGGGTCGAGGAACTGCTCGACTTCGAGAAGATGAACCGGCTGCGGACACGGGTCGAGGAGACCGTCGATGACCCGGCGACCGCCGAACTGCTCAAACCGTGGTACCGCTACGGCTGCAAGCGGCCCACGTTCAGCGACGAGTACCTGCCGGCGTTCAACCGTTCAAACGTCACGCTCGTCGACACCGCCGACCACGGCGGCGTCGAGCGGATCACCGAGCGCTCGCTGATCGTCGGTGGCCGCGAGTACGAAGTCGACTGCATCATCTTCGCGACGGGCTTCGAGGTCGGGAGGTCCGACGTCGTCACCGGGCGGCTGCCGATCCTCGGGCGGGACGGCGAGGGCCTGCTGGAGAAGTGGTTCTCCAACGGTGTCCGCACCTTGCACGGCTTCTACAGCAACGGGTTCCCGAACCTGTTCCACCTGGGCTCGACGCAGAACGCGCCCTCGGTCAACTTCGTCCACGTCCTCGATGAACAAGCCATCCACATCGGCGCCGTCGTGGCCGAGGCTCGCCGCCGTGGCGTGAAGTGCATCGAGCCCAGTGCTGCGGCCGAGACGGCATGGGTCGAGACGCTCCGCGCCAGCTCGCCGGAACGCGCTTGGTTCGACGCCGAATGCACCCCCGGCTACTACAACGACGAAGGCACCGCGCACGGCCGCACCACCTACGGCCGCGGTCCGGCCGCGTTCCAACGCCTCCTGCGCGAATGGCGCACCGGCGACGGCATCGATGAAGTCCTCGGCGACGCGAACTGAACCGAGGTGGGCGGCTCGGCTTCACCACCCGTGTTCGCGAAGGGCGCGTGCTGACCGGGCGAGGTGAGTGGTCGCCATCGATGCCCTCGCCTGCCCCGTGGGGATCGCGGCTCGGCGTCCGAGCGAGCGGCCGGTGTCCGCGGCGGGCACCGGCCGCTCGGGCGTGATCAGCCGCCGTTGGACTGCCGTACCCCTTCGGCGAGCGCGTCGAACCGGTAGACGTAACCGCCCGACGGGCCGCTGACGGTCACGTAGGCATCGGTCGTTCCGGGTCGGATGGCGATGTTGGTCGCGGATTCGAAGTCCCCGTCGCCCTCCGGCACGGTGATCGTGGCTCGGTGCGTGCCGTCGGGCCCGTAGACGATGATCTTCGGCTCGCCGTGCACGCCCTGGTAGACGTTCCCGGCCGCGTCGACGGCGTTCGAGTCCGTCTGGGCCGTGCCGCCGTCGACATGCATTCCGACGTGGCCCGCGGTCACGGCCGTGCCGTCCTCGTTCAGCGTGAGGCGGTCGATGCGGTTCGCGTCGAGCTGGCTCACCCACAGCGCTCCGCCGTCGAGGTCGAACGAGATCCCGTTGGGGTTGGGTTGGTGGTCGGCGAGCACGGTGCCCTGGCCCGTGTCGGCGTCGAAGCGCAGGACCCGCCCCGACGGCTCGGCCCCCGGGTAGGCGGTGAACTCCGAGTCGGTGACGTACATGTTCCCGTCCTCGTCGAACGCGAGGTCGTCGGGTTGCATCGGCTTCCCCTCGACCGGCCCGGAGACGACGGGTCGCGGGTCGCTCCCGTCCGCGGCCACGCTCACGATCCTGCCGTTGGCGTAGTCGGTGAGGTGGAGCCGCCCGTCGACGGGGCTGAACTGGGCCGAGGTGAATGCGCTCCGGTCGTCGGTGAACACGGTGTCGACCGCGCGGGACTCGAGGTCGACGGCCACGACCTTCGGCCCACCGGCTGGTGCCGTGACGTCGACCAGGTAGAGCCGGCCGTCGGCGCCGAAGGTCGGCCCCTCGAGCAGCGTCGGTGCCGGGTTCGTACGGGCCGGTGCGACCTCGACGACCTGTTCGGCCACCTGCTCGCCCGGGCCGCCGGCTTCGGCGCCCGGATCGGTCGGTGCGGTCGAGATCGATGCGCACCCCGCCACGGCCAGCAGGGGCACGACGGCGAGCCAGCCGCGGGCTCCGCGCCACCTGGCGTTCGTCGTGCGCGTCACGCCCGCACCTCCGCCAGTCCACCCGACCCGGACTCGCGGTCGCGTTCTCGGCTGCACGTCGCGCGCAGGACGTTCGGGCCGAACCCGGGATGGGCGGCGGCGTCAGCCGCATGGCTCGTTGTGGCAGTCACGGGATTGCCTCTCGCTGGACGGTAATCGGTCGACAGGCGGCGAAAGCGCCTTGGACGACTCTAACCGTACGTTGATGTACGTTTCCGGGTCCAGGTGCGCACCGGGGGCCGGCCGATGGCTACTCTCCCTCCCATGCCGTCAACCCGGCGACGCGACGCCACGCACAACCGCGAGCGCTTGATCGACGCGGCGCGGCGCTCCTTCGCGGCTCTCGGTCCGGACGCCCCGCTCGAGGGCATCGCGCAGGGGGCCGGTGTGAGCCGTACGACGCTGCACCGCCACTTCGAGACTCGGCAGGACCTCGCGGCTGCCGTGCTGGAGCGCAACGTCGCCGACATCGAGGCCCGTGCGGCATCGCTCACCGGCACGGACGACGGCGCCGTCACCCTGTTCCACCACCTGCTCGACATGCAGGCGAACGCCCCCTGGTTGGCGCGTGTCGTCGCGGCCGACGAGAGCACGGGAGTCGGCGCGCTGGCCGATCGCACGGCGGCCGCGATGGAGCCGTTGGTCGAACGCGCACGCATGCGCGGCATCATGCATCCCGAGCTCGGCACGCAAGACCTTCTCCTGACGCTTCCCATGGCCCTGGCCGGTCAGGCGGCGGGAGAGCACTCCGCCAGTCCCCATCGCTCGGACCACCTGCGCGCGATCCTGCATCGCGGGCTCTTCACGACCGACCCGCCGCGGAGCCGTCCGGTGGCGGGCCCGTGACCGCTTCGCCGCCCCGGGCTTCGGTCCGGCTGGTGTCGGCGTGGACACCTTCGTCGAGGACGGCCTGGATCGCCGACCTGTGCTCGTCGAGCTGGTAGCAGCGCGAGCATCAGGATGACCGGGATGAGGGGGTCCGATGGGATGCAGCGCGATGGTGCCGCGCTCAAGCGCGTTCGATGGATCTTTTCGCGTACTCCGCGAAGTCGGCCCCCGGTGCGGGAGGTCGGTGCTACGTTCCTCCGGTGATCATGGAGAGCTGATCACTGCTGGTTTCGTCGATGGTGCCCGCGTCGCGTGCTCCGAGGTGGCGCCGGTGCCGCGCGGGGGGCGTTCCAGCCGCGGGATCCGGTTCGGCTGCGCGTGGGCGGGCCCGTCGACGACAGCGCCGCTCCGTGCCCACGATGGCCCGACGAACCGAGGGGACCATGACGTTCGAAGTCGTCACCGGAGACCTGACCGCGCACGCGAGCCACCTGGACGGTCTGACCGCCCGCCTGGAGACAGCGGTCGCGGCCGCCGAGACGGTGAGCATGTCGGATGACGCCTACGGCCTGCTGTGCTCCTTCCTGCCGGCCATCATCAACCCGGTGGAGCAGGAAGGCGTGGACGCGGTGAAGTCAGCGCGGGAGGGCGTCAGCGCCACGGCGGACAACGTGCGCAAGTCGGCCGAGCAGTACCGGGAGATCGACGACGCGAACGCCGCCTCGCTCAGCCCGATCAAGGAGGCCGTCGCCGGGAACCGGAGCGCGGTGGCGCCGGCCGGCGAGCCCGTGAGCGCTACGCCGGTGATGGCACCGAACGCCGGCCGCACCGGCTCGATGACCATGTCCGGAGAGCTCCCCCGGTAGCCGATCGGCGTTCCGCCGGGCGGCGGGACGTCCTCGCTCGCAAGACGCATTCCCCGGAGCGGCTCCGGCCGGGGCGGGTGGTGCGGAAGCTCCCCGAAATCCAGTGAGACGGAGGTTCTCCGATGCCGGATATGAACTCGGGCGGGTTCGCCGTGACCGGGGCCGACCCGGATGCCGCCGAGCGGCGGATCCAGGAGTGGGCGCAGGGATTCGCGGACAAGGCCCAGCGGTACCAGCAGGTGCAGGCGCAAACCGAGCAGTTGCGGCTGACCGCAGCCAGCCGGGACGGCAGCATCAAGGTGACCGTCCGCGCCGACGGCAGCGTGACGGACCTGGAATTCACCGAGAAGGTCCGCGCGCTGGCGCCGAACGACCTCGCCGCGCAGATCCTGTCCACCATGCACCGGGCGCAGTCCGACATCGCCGACCGCGTGGGGGAGGCGATGACCGCGCACCTCGGTGACGAGGACGCGCAGACGCGCGCCATGATGCTGGACAACCTGCGCGAGCGGTTCCCCGACCAGCCGGACGAACCGGAGGGGCCGGAGCAGGAGGAATCGGCGCCCTCGCTGAGGTGGGACACCCGTGACGAGTACTGACCCGGTTCCCGGCGCCGGTCGTCCTGCCCCGGCGTTCCGCCCCGCCCGGTCTTGGAGTGATGACCTGTGACGAATCCGCTGGTGGCGGAACGCGAGGACTCGACGCAGTCCTTCAGCGGAGTGCCGATCCTGGAGTCGGTCAACGAGACGCAGAAGGCGATCGAGTCCGGTGACTGGGCCTCCGGCGTCATGGGCGCGGTGGGGACCGGGCTGGATGCGCTCGGCATGGCGCTGGATCCGTTCGGGGCGATCCTCTCCGCCGGGGTCGGCTGGCTGATGGAGCACGTCGGCCCCCTGTCGGACGCGCTGGACTCGCTGACGGGCGATCCGGACCAGATCGAGGCGCATTCGAAGACCTGGAAGAACATCTCGACCGAACTGGGCGCCGTCAACACCGAGATGACCGCGCTGGTGGAGTCCGACACCGCCGGCTGGATCGGCGCGGCCGGTGACGCCTACCGGGCCCGCAGCGAGGACACCACCGCCCTGATCGCGGCGGCGCAGCAGGCCGCCGACGGGGCGTCGAGCGGCATCGCCACTGCCGGTGAGGTCGTCGCCGGGGTCCGCACGCTGGTGCGCGACATCATCGCCGAACTCGTCGGCAGCCTCATCAGCTGGGCGCTCCAGGTGCTCGCCACGCTCGGCCTCGCGATGGCGTGGGTGGTGCCGCAGGTCGTCGCCGCGGTCGCCAAGGTCGCGGCCCAGATCGCCGACATCACGACCAAGCTGATCAAGGCGATGAAGGCGCTGGCCCCGCTGCTGAAGAAGCTCGGCGGCTCCTTCGGCGACGCGAAGAAGCACCTGGACGAGATCAAGGCCGACGGGGGCAAGGCCGACGGTCCGGCCCCGCAACCGGTCCCCGGGGCCGCGGCCCGGCGTCCACCTCCACGGCCGGAACCGACACCCCGCGAACCCCGCCCACCACCGATCGAGGAGGTCCCGCAGGCGGTTCCCCCCGCGGCGGGGTCGATGACGACGGCTTCACCCCCGTCCCGCCGCGCGGCGGCAGGAACGGAAGGAACGGGCGGAATGGCGGGAACCAGAACAACCAGCCGCCGCCGGGCTACCCGAGTCGACCCGATGGCCGTTCGCCGGGCGCGGAGAAGCCCATCTCGCAGCAGATTCACGACCACGTCATCCGGGGTGAGTGGTCCGGTCACCCGGAGTACGGCAACCCGGTCGGTGGCCACGTGCGCAAGGACGACGTCGGTGGGCCGACCAGGACCGATGGTTATAGCGGCAACGGCGTGGCGAACGGGAACCCGCACCACAGCGGGATCGAGCAGCTGGGACCGGGCCAGGCCAAGATCGACTTCGGCGACCAGAATCCCGTGACCAAGCCGGAGTCCACGTCCCTGTTCCCGCCGGGGATGTCCGGGAGGCAGGTTCAGGACATCGGTGACGTCGCGTGGAACAAGGGGAACACGCCGTACCAGCCGGACCCGAACAGTCCTTCCCGGGGGGAGTGGTGGGGCGACGCCAAGATCAACGAGGGCCCTTACGCCGGTCAGACGATCACCGTCGCAGGGTGGTATCACACGGATAAGAACGGTAAGGCCGTCGTCGACACCTACTACCCCTACGAGATGAAGTAACCGCGCGCGGTCGGCAGCCGCAGCGGCTGGTCCCGGTCGGACCAGCCGCTGCGACGACCGCACGGTGCTCAGGCCGCCGCTGGATCCGGGTGCGGGATCGCGGTGTCCGAGGTGGAGCGTTCCCGCGCGGCCGCGACCGTGCGGTCCACGGCGTCTTCCCAGGGCGTGGGTTCGAGCCCTTCCTGCGTGGTGAGGATACCGGGTGCCAGCGCGCACGGGCGGTGCCACAGGTCCTCGAGCCGGGACAGCTCGCGCGCCAGGGTCGAGAACGGTGCGGCGGCGCGCATCGCGCGGCGTGGGATGCCCAGCGGTGCCCTGCGGCGGACTCCGCCGACGTCGGCCGCACGTCCGGCCAGTTCCCGCATCGTCCTCGGCGGGGCGGTCGGTGCGTGCAGCACGCCGTCGGCCGGCAGCCGGTCGAGATGCCGGGCGGTGTGCAGCATCGCGGTGGCCAGGTCCGGGATGAACGTGAGCGAGTGCGGGGCGTCGAGGGCGCCCGGGAGCACCGCGCGCCGATCCGCGAGCACCGGTTCGATGACGGTCGTGCAGGCGACCGAGGCGCCGGTGCCGAGGCTGGTGGGCCCCACGAGGTCGGAGGCCACGATGCTCGTGGTCCGGGCGGCGTGGGCGCGACGCCGATCGATGAGCAACCGCCGGATCCGGCCCTTCTCGTCCCGCGGCGCGAACTCCGCCCCTTCGCGCAGGTCGGAGGCCAGCCCGACGAACGGGTACATCGACTCGGGGAACACGATCGGTACGTCGTGGCGGGCGGCCGCGTCCAGCACCGCCTCCTCGCGCGGTGGCAGGTCGCGCCGCCAGATCCGCGAGTCGTAGGGGGCGTGGAAGCAGGCGTGGACGGCGTCGGCGCCGCGCAGCGCCTGCTCCAGGGCGGCCGGATCCAGCACGTCGCCCGTCACCCGCGAGATCCCGCGGTCCTCGTGCTCCTGGACCTCGCTGCGGCGCAGGATCGTCACGGTGTCCCCGTCCCCGATCGCCCGCGCGATGATCTCGCGCCCGATCTGCCCTTCGCCGATCACCAGGTGGTGCATCGCTCCCCCTCCGCAAACTGTGAGCACTGCTCTCTGTCTGACCAAGAGTGAACACCGCTCTCGCCCCGCGCGTCAAGAGCGGTGCTCTCTGTTTGGCACACTGCGAGGATGGCGGATACCCCGAACCCCCGGCCGACGGCACGAAGCCGAGCCCGCGAGCAGACGATGCGGCGCATCATCGCGCTCGGCAACGCCCAGCTCGCCGAGCACGGGCCCGAACAGCTCAGCGTTCGGGAAATCGCCCGCGGTCTCGGGATGGTTTCCTCGGCCGTGTACCGCTACGTCGTCAACCGCGACGAACTGCTGACGCTGCTGCTGGTGGACGCCTTCGACGATCTCGCCGATGCTGTCGAGGCGGCGATCGCGGAAGTACCGGCGGCGGGCCCCGCGGAGCGGTTCACGCGCCTCGCGCACGCCGTGCGCTCCTGGGCGATCGTGAACCCCGCCCGGTGGGCTCTGCTCTACGGCACCCCGGTGCGCGGCTATGCGGCTCCGGCCGAGATGACCACCGGGCCGGGCACGCGGGTCCTCGCCCGGCTGCTCGAGGTCGTGGCCGAGGTCGATGGTGTCCCCGCCGCGCCGGAGCTGGGAGCGGAACTCGCGGCAGCGCTCGAGCGGGGATCCCATGAGCTCGGGACCGATGCGTCGGCCTCGACGGCGCTGCGGGCGACCGTGCTGTGGAGCGGCCTGGTGGGGGTGGTCAACGGGGAGCTCACCGAGCAGTACGGCGCGGAGTTCGCTCCGGTCGCCGAGGAGCTGTTCGCCGCCCAGATCGAAGTTCTGCGGGGCCTGCTCGGGGCGGAGCGCGGCTGCTGACCTTCCGTCCTGCCCCGGTCGGTCGCGGGAGCGGTGTCCGCACGCCGCCGAGGTCGCCGCGGTACCGAGGTCCGGGCGGCCGGGTACGTCACGACGACTCCCGCGCGGTCGGCGTTCGTCGCCGCCGCGTTCAGAACATCGGCGACGTCGCGTGGAACGACGGGAACGCGCACGTCCAGCCGGATTCGCAGCCGAGCGCTCCTCGCAGCCGCGGTGCTCAGGCCGCGGCGGGTTCCGGTTGCGGGTCGGTGAGCGGGTGGGCGAGCTCCTCCTTCGGCAGCCGCGCCAGCACGATGGTGACCAGCGCCGCCAGCAGCGGGATCACCGCGGCGATCAGGAACGTCGGGGTGAGGCCGATCAGCGCGGCGACCGGTCCGGCGACGGCCAGGGACAGCGGCATGAGGGCGATCGAGACGAAGAAGTCCAGGCTCGACACCCGGCCGAGCAGGTGCGGTGGCACGAGCCGTTGGAGCAGCGTCCCCAGATGACCATCGGCGCGGAGAACAGCGCACCGAGCACGAAGGCCGCGATCGCCACCGTCAGCAGCCGGTCGCTGACCGCGATCAGCGCGAACGAGGTGCAGGACAGCCCCCACATGCCGAGGGTCGCGGTGAGGTAGCGGCGGGGGATCCGCAGCGAGGTCATCACCGCCGAGCCCGCGGCACCGCCGATCCCGAAGGCGGCCATCATCCCGGCGTGGGCGGAGGCGTCCCCGCCGAGGTGGTCCTTGATGAAGAACGGCAGCAACACCTGGAGCGGTCCCATCACCGCCAGCACCAGCAGCGCCGCGAACAGCAGGCTCGACAGCAACCAGCGGGTCGAGACGACGTACCGGAACCCTTCGAGCAGGTCGGCCACCGCCGAGCGCGGGGCGGTGCCGCGGGCCCCGCGCAACGGCGTCGCGGGCACGGTGGTGAGGATCCCGGTGGCCAGCAGCGCGCAGCAGGACGCGGCGGCGAGGGCGATGCCGGGGGACAGCGCCCCGATGATCAGGCCGGCCACCGCCGGTCCGGCGGCCTGCTGCACGGTGGGCCGCAGCGCGCCCTCGAACCCGTTGACCGCCATCAGGTCGTCCGCGGCGACCAGCGCCGGGATCCACGCCGAATACGCCGGGTAGTAGAACGCGGAGGCCATGCCGCCGACGAACCCGATGACCACCAGGTGCCACAGCCGGGTCTGACCGGTCAGCGAGAGCACCGCGGCGGCGCCGAAGCAGGCGGCCTGCACGCCGTGCACCCCGAGCAGGATGTGCTTCTGCGGCAGGCGATCGGCCAGCACCCCGCCGACCAGGCCGAAGACCAGCGTGCCCGCCGAGGCCGCCGCGCCCACCGCGGAGAGCTCCGGCGGTCCGCCGCCGATGCGGATCACCTCCCACACCTGCGCCACCGCCCACAGCCCGCTGGTGAACAGCGAGAAGAACAGCGAGACCGCGAGCCTGCGGTAGGCGCGGTGCCGGAACGGCAGCAGCGCGCGCGGGAGACGACGGGCGGGGGTCGTCATGGACGTTCCTCCTGGCGGGTGCGGCGGATCCGGCCCCGGTGCGCGGACCATCGTGGCAGGACCGGCCGACACCCGCGGTGGAGCCGCGAACCGGTGCCGGTCACGATCACCACGCTAGGAATTCCAGCGCGGTCGAGGTCAAGCCGGATGTCGTCCGGCGGCGGCTCCGCCGCGGCGAACGGGCACCACGCGCCGACGGGGACCTGCCGGTGAGCGGTAGGTCCCCGTCGGTGGTCGGTTCAGCGTCCGTGGAAGTGGCGGATCAGCTTGCGCGGCACCAGCTTCCGCTCACCGTCGACCACGATCGGCACCAGCTCGGGTGCGGCGGCCTTCCACCGCGCCCGCCGGTGGCGGGTGTTGCTCCGGGACGTCTTGCGCTTGGGCACTGCCATGTCTTCCTCCTCGATCGGGGGCGGCGCGGGACGGCCGCCGGGATTCCGCCGCGCGAGCGGGGCTCAGCCGTGCTGGTCGCGGGGAGCGGGCTCGCACGGGTCCTCGTGCCAGGTGATCGCCGACTCGGCGGGGGCGCGCCACGCCTGCTCGCCCGAGGCGAGCTCGTCGTCGGTGAGCAGCGCGCCGCGCAGCGCGCGCAGCACGTCGCCGGGGTCGGCTTCGTGGACGAGGACGACGAGTTCCTGCATCCGGTCGCCGTAGTGCTCGTCCCAGTGCAGCGAGGCACGCAGCCGCTGCTCCACCGGTACCTCCGCCCACCGCTCCGGGGGCAGCGCGGCCAGCCACGGCCCGGCGTGGCCGAGGTGCAGCCCACCGCCCGCCGATTCCAGCCACAGCACGCTGTCGGGATCGCCGGCCACCCACGCCCGGCCGCGGGCGCGCACCACCCCGTCGAGCAGCGCGTCCAGCGCTTCGTGCAGGCGTTCGGGGTGGAAGGGGCGGCGTTGTTCGAACAGCACGACCGCGACCCCGGCGACCGGTTCCATCGGTGGCTGCCCGCGCAGCAGCGGCCCGTGCGCGCCGTCGACCGCGCCGCGCCGGGCATCGGCCGGGATCCGGTCCAGCAGCGCGGGCACGTCGAGTCCGCCGAGCGCGGTGCGCGGTGCGGTCGGTGCCAGCCGCGCGAGCACCGCCTCGGTGCGCCTGGCCCGCCAGCGCTCCGCTTCGCCGGCCAGGACCACGGCGTCGGCGAACTCCACCTGGCCGACGGCGACCTGGGCGACCGTGCGCTCGTCGTCCGCGCTGCCGCCGAGCCCGCGCTCGCGCAGCTCCTCGTCGCCGCCGGCGTCGTCGAGCCAGCTCGGCAGGTCCACCACCGCGAGCGCGGCCCGCACCTCGACGTCCTCGGCCACCGGGGCGTCGTCGACCACGACGTGCTCGATCGCCCAGCAGATCGCCTCCGGTTCCAGCGCCGGGTCGAGCCGCACGACGATGCGCCGCACCCCCGGCGTGCGGGCCAGGCGGCGCAGCAGCGGCAGGAAGTCCTCCCGCAGCGTGCACGAGACGCAGCCGTGGGCGAGTTCGAGCACCGCGGTGTCCTCGGCCTCGCCGTGCCGGACGTGGCGGCGCAGCACGCCTTCGGGCAGGGTGCGCAGGTCGTGGTGCACCACGGCGGTGCCGCGCGGATCGGTCGCGCGGACGGCGTCGGTGACGGCGGTGACCGGTTCCTCGGGAAGACCCGCCACCAGCAGCAGCGGCACTCGGGAGGTCCGGGTCGGCTGGCTCCGCACGTGCGCCTCCAATCGACAATGGTTTTCAATTGCTTGCCGGGACGCTACACTAGTTGAAAACGGATGTCGTTATCAGGAGGTTGTGGTGTCCGTCCGATGCCAGGTGACCGGGCGCGTGCCCGGACACGGCAAGCAGGTCTCCCACTCGCAGCAGCGCACCTCGCGGCGCTGGCTGCCCAACGTGCAGCGGCGCCGGTACTGGCTCCCGTCGGAGCAGCGCTGGGTGCGGTTGCGGGTGTCGGCGAAGGGGGTCGGGACGATCGATCGGCGCGGCATCGAGGCGGTCGTCGCCGAGCTGCGCGCCCGGGGCGAGCGGGTCTGAAGGCGGGAGGGGAGCAGTGGCCAAGAAGTCCAAGATCGCCCGCGATCAGCAGCGCCGCGTCGTCGTGGCCCGCCACGCCGAGCGCCGCGCCGAGCTCAAGCGGATCATCAAGGCGCCGGGCAGCACCGTCGAGCAGCGCACCGCCGCCCTCGCCGAGCTGTCCCGCCAGCCGCGCGACGCCAGCGCGACCCGGGTGCGCAACCGCGACGTCGTCGACGGCCGTCCGCGCGGCTACTTCCGCAAGTTCGGGCTCTCCCGGGTGCGCCTGCGCGAGCTCGCGCACCGCGGCGAGCTGCCCGGCGTGACCAAGTCGAGCTGGTGACGGCGATGGCGCGCGCCCGCTACAGCCCCCCGCGCCGGGAGAACCTGTTGCGCCGCGCAGGGGTCACCGAGGTGGACTGGAAGGACGTGTCGCTGTTGCGCGAGTTCCTGTCGCCCCGAGGCCGGATTCGTTCCCGCCGGGTCACCGGCCTCGGCCCGAGGGAACAGCGCCAGGTCGCCCGGGCCATCGCCCAGGCGCGGGAGATGGCGCTGCTGCCGTACCCGACGCAGCGCTGACCCCGCTTCCGCCGCACCGCGGCGGACCCGCCACCCCCGGTCGCTCCCGCGTGTTCCCGGCAGAGCTCGCTCCGGGCACCGGGGGTGGTGCGGCCCGGTCGTCCTGCGGCGGGACACCGGCGTTCGTACCCTCGGCACGTCCACCATTGGGGGAGTGGCCATGCTTGCGAGGCGACGGCTGTTATCGGTGGTGCTGGCGGTACCGCTGCTGCTCGGGACCGGGGCGGCGGAGGCCGCACCGCCCGGCCCGGTCCAGGTGGTCGGGCTCGACGTCGTCGGCACCGCCCGGCTGCTGGCCGAGGGCCGGACCACCTCGGTGGCGCTGGTCGAGCGGTACCTGCGCCGCATCGACGCCTACGAGGACGCCTACGCCGACCAGCCGGGCGTGAACGCGATCATCGCGGTCAACCCGCACGCCGCGCGGCGGGCCGGCGAATTGGACGCGGAACGGCGGCGCGGCGCGGTGCGCGGACCGCTGCACGGCGTCCCGCTGGTGCTCAAGGACAACGTGGACGTGCGCGGGATGGCCACCACCGGCGGCTCGGCCGCGTTGCGCGGTTCCCGGCTGCACGACGACGCGACGCAGGTCCGGCGGCTCCGCGAAGCCGGCGCGATCGTGCTGGCCAAGACCAACATGCACGAGTTCGCGATGGACGTCACCACGGTCAGCTCGGCCGGCGGCCAGACCCGCAACCCCTACGACCAGCGACGCCACCCCGGCGGGTCCAGCGGGGGCACCGGGGCGGGCGTGGCGGCGGCCTTCGCTCCCGCGGGTCTGGGCACCGACACCTGCGGATCGCTGCGCATCCCCGCCGCGCACACCAACCTCGTGACCCTGCGGGCCACCACGGGACTGTCCAGCCTCGACGGAGTGCTGCCGTTGGCCGGCAGCCAGGACGTGCTCGGGCCGATGGCCACCTCGGTCCGCGACGTCGCGGTGGTGCTCGACGCCACCGCCGGACCCGATCCGGCTGACCCGGCGACCGCGCAGGCGCACGGGCACGTGCCGCCGAGCTACCTGCGGGGGTTGCACCCCGACGCGCTGCGCGGCGCGCGGCTCGGCGTCGTCACCGACTACTTCGGCGACGCGGCGGCCGAGCGGCCGACCAGCGCCGTGGTGCGCACCGCCATCGCGGACATGACCGCCGCCGGAGCGCACGCGGTGGAGCTCGGCCCGCTGCCGCGGATCACCGGCGAGCTCGCGGAATCCAGCCGCATCAAGCACGAGTTCGAGCACCACCTCAACACCTACCTGGCGCGCACGCCCGGCCCCCGGAGCTCGCCGGGCTGGAACCGCCCCGCGACCGGACGACCCTGGACGACGTGGTGGCCTCCGAGGCGGCGATCCCGGAGGTCCAGCAACGCCTGCGGACGCTGCTGGACAGCCCCGCGCTGCCGAACGACGCGCACGACGAGGCGCTGCGCCGGCGCGACGTGCTCCGGCGGCAGCTGCACGAGCTGATGGTCGCCCACGACCTCGACGCGCTGGTCTACCCTTCGGTCTCCGCCCCGCCGACGGAACTCGGCACCCGCCAGTCGCACCTCAACTGCCGGCTCGCCGCGCACAGCGGCTTCCCGGCGCTGAGCGTGCCCGCCGGGTTCACCCCGGACGGGCTGCCGATCGGCGTCGAACTCATGGGCGCGCCCTTCGCCGAACCGCACCTGCTCGCCTTGGGCCACGCCTACGAACAGCGCACCCACCACCGCGTCCCACCGCCCACGACCCCACCGCTGCCCTGATGGGCGCCGTCCTGGTCGCTTCCGCCCACAGCGGACGGTCGTCAGTCGGCGACCAGGACGCGGCGGGGGCCGGAGCTGCGGGCGGCGCCGCGTTCCTGCTGGCGCCGCACCAGCCAACGGCCGGGTGCCACCCCACTACCGCCGTGCTCCGGGTGCACCAGGAACGCCGGGGCGGTGTTCTCGAACGCCGCGATGGTCAGGCCCAGCGGGTCGTGCACCGCGGGGCTCCACCGGCAGGTGTCCCGATCGGACACCAGGGTGTGCGGGTTGCCGCCCGCCGCGCCGCGCAGCAGCTCCACGCCTTCCGGCGGAACGGGGTGCCAGCGGGCGCGGGTGGGCACGGTGATGGTGCCGAGCATCGCCAGCGGCAGGACGAGCAGGTCGCCCTGCGCCTGGAGGCCGTCGAGCACCGGTACGGACAGCTCGCGTTCCAGGTGGTCCAAGGCGTCGAGGCCGGTGCGGTCGAGGAGTTCGGCGAGATTCATCTGCATCACCTCGGGAAGTCGTGATCAGGTGCGGCGGAGCAGCCGCGCGTACTGGGCTCCGGTGAGCCCGTAGGACCACCCGGCCGCGTCGACCGGGTCGCGGAACCAGGGCGGCACGTGCAAGCCGTAGCGGCGCCGGGTGCCGTCGCGCTCGGCGGAGCCGTTGACGGCCAGCAGCAGCTGGACCGAGCCGCCCGACTGCCGGTACGGCACGTCGTAGAGGTGCAGTTCGCAACCCGGGTTGCCCGGATCGGGAGCCGCGCCGACCAGCGCCAGACCGGCCACGTCGGCGTAGCGCTCCCAGCCGCCGAGGCGCTCGATCGCGCAGCGCCGCACCTCCACGTTGCGCTCGGCGGCGATCCGCTCCGGTGCGGGGTCCTCGATCACCCAGGCGGGCACCCGGGTGCCGTGCCAGGAGTGCACCGCCCAGCCGTCCGGGTACACCACGGCCGGTCCGGTGGCGGCGTGCAACCGCAGCTCACCGGTGCTCGCACCGGGCATCGGTTCGACGCGCACGGCGGCGGGGCGTTCGGCGACCACGCACCGGCCCTCGCGCGGCCACCACCAGCCGGCGGAGCGGGCCAACAGGGCCCACGGTTCCAGGGCGTCGGTGTCGTCGAACCGCCACAGCCGCCGGTGCACGTCGCCGTGCGCGATCCAGTCGACCTCGTGCTGCCCGAACCAGCACAGCCCGGTCGGCCCGGGCAGCGCCGACTTGACCGGTCCGGCCACCGCGTCCCGGATCCGGCGGCGCAACGCGCGGTGCACCTCCTCGGCCAGCACCGGGCGCAGCGGTGCACCGGAGCGCAACGCGGTTTCCGGATCGGACGGTGGATCGCGCGGCTCGGGGACGCCGAGGGGGTCGCCGAGCCGTTCCCGCAGGGACGACATCAGCGACGCCAGCCGGTGTTCCACCGCGGTGAACCGCGCCGGGGTGGGTGCGGTCGACGCGGGCACCGAACGCAGGGCGGCGGCCGGGGAATCCACCCACTCGAACGCGGGCGGTGGCGCGCCCACCCTCGCGTACAGCGCGGTGATCGCCGCCTCGGCGGCGGCCCGGTCGGCGGGAGCGCTGCGCAGCGCGTGGCGCTGCCAGTCGGCGCGGATCTCCACCGCTCGCCGCCAGCGCGCGAGGCGCCGGTCCAGCGCGGAACGGTCGGAGGGGAGCGGGGAACGGCGGGCCCGGCGCCCGCGGCGCCCGCTCAACGAGTCAGGGCGGTCGCGCCCTTTCCGGTAGGCATGCCGTGATCGTGGCATCCCCGCCCGGCGCCCCGCAACCTCCGCCCGCACCGCGCCGGGCGGAGCGGGCATCGGGCTTCAGCGGGACAGCACCGCCGCGAGGGCGTCGCGGAGCCGGGCGGCGGGGTCCTCGGGCAGCGCGGCGCTGCGCCAGGCGACGTGGGCGTCGGGGCGGACCAGCAGCACGCCGTCCTCGGCGATCTCGCTGAGCCGGGACCAGTCGTCGTAGAGGTCGGTGTAGGGCCGGCCGGGGCCGATCAGGTGCGCGTCGACCTCGACGCCGAGTTCGGCGCCGATCTCGGCGGCGGCGTCGACCCAGGGCTGCCCGCCGAGGCCGGTGAGCACGGTGAAGCGCCCCCGGCCGACGAGGTCGTGGGTGGAGACCTTGTGCCCGTCGCGGCCCAGCCAGGCGTGCGGCAGGCGGGCGCCGGGCCAGGTGGTCGGGTGGTGGTGCAGCTCCGGATCGCGGGTGTACTCCGGTTCGGGGGTGCCGTCGCCGACGACGGCCGTGGAGGCGTAGCGCTGGCCGAGTTCGACGCCCAGCGCGTTGAACTCGTAGTTCTTCAGCTCCATCGCCTTGCGCAGCAGCTCGCGCTTGCGGGCGCCCTCGGGCGTGGCGTCGCGGCGGGAGTCGATCGCCGCCCGCATCGCCTCGGTGTCCTCGGTCTCGTGCACCCCGAGCGCGTCCAGGATGGCGCCGAACTCCTCGATGGACTTGTTGGCCCGCAGCACGATCTGCTCGCCCACCGGGGCGCGCTCGGCCTCGTAGCTGTCCAGCAGCGCCTCGCCCGCGACGCCGCGCAGCACGTGGGCGAGCTTCCAGGCGAGGTTGTAGGAGTCGCCGATGGAGGTGTTGGAGCCCAGCCCGTTGGACGGCGGGTGTCGGTGCGCGGCGTCGCCCGCGATGAACACCCGGCCCTGCCGGTACCGGGTGGCGTACATCTTGTTGTTGCCCCACAACGACATCGAGCGGATCGTCACCGGGATCGAGGGATCGCCGACGAGTCCGCGCACGATCTCGGTGGCCATCGCCTCGTCGAGTTCCGGCGGCGGCTGGTCGATGTCGTAGCCCCAGGTGGCCAGCCACTCGTTCCACGGCCGCACCATCCGGACCAGGCCCAACCCGATCCCGCCGATCGTCGCGCCGGGTTGCAGCACCCAGTACAGCACCGACGGCCGGTGCTCGACCAGGTGCGACAGGTCCGCGTCGAAGACGATGTTCATCGACCCCGCCACGTCCATCTCGCCTTCCATCGGCAGCTCGAGGTCGGCGGCGACCTTCGAGCGGCCCCCGTCGGCGCCGATGGCGTAGCGGGCGCGGACGCGGTACTCGTGGCCCGTCGAGCGGTCCCGGACCAGCGCGGTGACCCCGGAGTCGTCCTGGGTCAGCGACAGGTACTCGGTGTCGAAGCGGAACCGGGTGCCGCGCTCGGCGGCGGCGGAGACCAGGATCGGCTCGAACAGGTGCTGCGGCAGGTCGCAGTTCATCGACGGGCTGGCCATCACGTAGTCGGCCTCGCGCTGCGGGTGGGTGCCCCAGGTGCGCACCCGGCCGATCTCCTCACCGGCCAGCGACGAGCAGAACACCGTGTCGCCGATCAGGTGGTGCGGCGTGGCCTTCGCCTTGACCTGGTCCTCGATCCCCATGTCCCGCATGATCTCCACCGTGCGCTGGTTGGTGATGTGCGCGCGGGGGGTGTTGGCGGTCCACCGGTACTTGGAGACCACGAGGTTGTCGACGCCGTAGGTCGACAGGAACAGCGCCGCCGAGGCCCCGGCCGGCCCGGAGCCGATGATCAGGACGTCGGTGGTCAAGTCGGGGGGCGTGGACACGTCTGCTGGCCTCCGTGGCGTGGTGGGCTGCTGCGGGCGGGCGACGTGGCGGGGCGTCCGCGTTCCGCCGGGTGCCGCGCCCGGTCGCGTGCCGATGGTAAGCGGCGGCGCAGCGTGATGATCATGGCCGCGATCCGCCGCGGCACGGCCCCGCGGGCGGCGCCGACCTGCCGGATCGGCCGCCCCGCGCGTCACCGAGCGCGACGACCGCACGCAGCGTCGCGGACCCGGTACGTCCGCTTCGGCCCGTGATGATCACCACAGGGGATCAGGTCTCGTCGCGCAGCGTCCGGACGTAGGAGAGCAGGGCGCGGCGCACTTCGGCGCGCACGGCGGGGTCGGTGGCCCCGGCGCTGCGCCCGACCGCGTAGAGCCCGTTGCTGATGTGCACGATCACCGAGGCCGCGGTCTCCCGGCGTTCCGGCGGCATGGCCGGTGCCAGGACCTCCAGCCGCTGCACCAGGCGGCTGCGGATCGCCTCGACCACGCCGGGCGCGGCCGGGGGCGAGGTCGACGAGCTCAGCAGGAACCCCAGCAGTCCCGGCGGGTCCTCGTTCAGCGCGGCGTGGATGTCGAGCACCTCGTCGATGAGTTCGGCGGGCTCGGCGTCGAGCGCGTCGCGGAGCCGCTCGTCGAGCGCCGCCCCGAGCCGGATCGTCCACTGCTCCTGCAGCGCCGTGAGGATCGCGTCCTTGTCGGCGAAGAACTGGTACAGCGAACCGACCGAGACGCCCGCCCGCGCGGCGACGAGGTTCGTGTTGACCTCCGCGTACCCGCGCTCGGCGAACAGCTCGCTCGCCGCGGTCAGGATCCGCTCGACGAGCTCCCGGCTGCGCCGCTGCTTCGGCATCCGGCGGCGCCCGGGCGTGGGTGCCGCCGCACCGCCGGGTTCCGGCACGGGCATGGTGGCCGCTCCTCCCCGTGGAACGCGAGTGATCGCAGCATCACCGCAGGTGCGAACGCGAGTTGTCAAATGCGAGTTATTGCTCGGATAATAGTCCTGGGCGGGAGCTGATCGCCAGCGCGGCGGCTCCGGCGGGCCGGTCGTTCCACGCGGAGGAGTCCATCCATGACCAGCAGGCACTGGGACGTGCTCATCGTCGGTGCCGGTCTCTCCGGCATCGGTGCCGCCCACCGGATCGGGTCGGCGGCGCCGGACCGCGACTACGCGATCTTCGAGGCGCGCGGCGCGATCGGCGGCACCTGGGACCTGTTCCGCTACCCGGGCGTGCGGTCCGATTCGGACATGCACACCCTGGGCTACCCGTTCCGCCCCTGGACGCGGCGCGAATCCATCGCCGACGGTGCGTCGATCCGCGAGTACATCCGGGACACCGCGGCCGAACACGGCATCGACCGGCACATCCGGTTCCACCACCGCGTGGTGGCCGCCGCCTGGTCCTCGGCGCACGCGCGGTGGACCGTCGAGGTCGAGGTCGGCCCGGAGCGGCGGACCGAGACCCACACCTGCTCGTTCCTGTACCTGTGCAGCGGCTACTACGACTACGACCACGGGCACGTGGTGGACTTCCCCGGCCAGGAGCGCTTCCGCGGCCGGATCGTGCACCCGCAGCACTGGCCGGCGGACCTCTCCTACCGGGGCGAGCGCGTCGTGGTCGTCGGCAGCGGCGCCACGGCGGTCACGCTCGTGCCGTCGATGGCCGAGGATGCCGCGCACGTCACCATGCTGCAGCGTTCGCCCACCTACATCGCCTCCCGGCCGGACGTCGACCCGCTGGCGGAGCGGTTGCGCGCGCACCTGCCCGACCGGCTCGCCTACCGGCTCGTGCGCGGCAAGAACATCCTCACCGGCACGCTGGTCTACCGGCTGTGCCGCCGGTGGCCGCGCCGGGCGGCCCGGGTGCTGCGCGACGGCGTCGCCGGGCAGCTCCCGGACTCCGTCCCGCTCGACCCGCACTTCGCACCCCGCTACGACCCGTGGGACCAGCGGCTGTGCCTGGTGCCCAACGGCGACCTGTTCCGGGCGCTGCGGGACGGCCGGGCGAGCGTGGTCACCGACGGCCTCGAATCCTTCACCGAGCACGGCGTGCGGCTCACCTCGGGCGAGGAGCTGGCGGCCGACGTCGTGGTCACCGCGACCGGGCTGGAGATGCTGGCGTTCGGCGGGATCGACCTGACCGTGGACGGCGAAGCGGTCGACCCCGGTCGCCAGGTCGTCTACAAGGGCATGATGTTCAGCGGGGTGCCGAACCTGGCGTGGTCGCTGGGCTACACCAACGCCTCCTGGACGTTGCGCTCGGACCTCACCGCCCGGTACGTGCGTCGGGTCCTCGACCACATGCGGCGCCACGGGCACACCACCTGCCTGCCCCGACCGCGCGGCGCCGGGGCGCGGCGCTCGGAGCGGCCCATCCTGGACCTCTCCTCAGGTTACGTCATGCGGGCCGCCGACCGGCTGCCGAAGCAGGGTTCCCGGCGGCCGTGGCGGCTGCACCAGAACTACCTCGTGGAGCTCCCCGCGATGCGGCTCAGCCGCGTCGACGACGGCTCCCTGCTGTTCAGCCGGACCGCCTCGGCGCCCGACCGATCCGCGACCACCGCACCCACCCGCTGAGGAGATCCCGTGCGCGACTTCGCATTCCCCGGCACGACCGCGCTGATCACCGGCGCCGCGAGCGGCATCGGCGAGGCGCTGGCGCACGACCTCGCGGGCCGGGGCTGCGCGCTGGCCCTCCTCGACCGGGACTCGGCGGGCCTGGACCGGGTGGCGCAGCGGTGCCGCGCGCTCGGCGCGGACACGAGCGTCCACGTGGTCGACCTGTCCGACGGCGCCGACCGGGCGGACCTGGCCGAGGAGGTGCTGGACCGCCACCAGCGGGTCGACCTGCTCGTCAACAACGCCGGGGTGGCGCTCGCCGGTGAGCTGCACCAGGTCGGCATCGAGGACTTCGACTGGCTGATGGAGGTCAACTTCCGGGCGGTGGTGACCACGACGATGGCGTTCCTGCCGCACCTGCGCGGCAACCCCGGGGCGCACGTGGTCAACACCTCCAGCCTGTTCGGGCTCGTCGCCCCCGCCGGGCAGGTCGCCTACGCGGCGAGCAAGTTCGCGGTGCGCGGGTTCACCGAAGCGCTCCGGCACGAACTGGCGGGCCGGGGGGTCGGCGTGACGGTGGTGCACCCCGGCGGCGTCAAGACCGGCATCGCCACCAGCGCGCGACTGGGCCGCGGCACCGACGACGAGCAGCGAGCGGCGCGCGACGAGTTCTCCAAGCACCTGACCATGCCGCCCGCGACGGCGGCGCGGCTCATCACCGAGGCCGTCCGCACCCGCAAGCCCCGCCTGGTCATCACCCGCCCGGCCAAGGTCCTCGACCTGCTCGCCCGGCTCGTCCCGGGCCGGTACGCGGCGGTGCTCACCGCGCTCAGCGGCCTCCGGAAGTGAGGGAGCGTCCCGCCGGGAACGCGCTTCCCGCCCCGGTGAACCCGCGGGTCCGCGGGGCGTTCACCGTTGCCGGTGAGAGCGCGCGCCGCTCGGTGCGTCCCGGCCCGGTCGGCGATGCCGTCCTGGTAGGTTCGGCGCCCTGCGCGGCGGGATGCGACGCCGCCGCCCGCGATGGCGATTCCCGCGGGTCCGCCGCTGTCGAACGAAGAAGAGGGGTTCCGCCGTGCCCAAGATGACCGCTGCCGTTCCGGTGCTCACCGCCGTCGACGTGCCCGCCGCCGTCGAATTCTGGTCCCTGCTCGGTTTCACCCGCGAATTCGCCGAGTCCGACTTCGCCGGGGTGGGGCGCGACGACGTCACGCTGTTCATCTGCTCGGTGGACGACCAGGTGGTCCCGGACAACACCCAGGCCTGGGTGGAGGTGCACGGCTTGGACGACCTGCACGCCGAGTGGGCCGGTGCGGTCCTGTCCACCGACTACCGGGACACCTCGGGCCCGGCGATCACCGCCATCAGCGACCAGCCGTGGGGTCGGGAATTCGCCGTCCGCGACCGGGCGGGCAATTGCGTGCACTTCGTCGGCGAGCACTGATCACCCGGAGGTGTTGTTCCGGAATCCCGGAATCGCGGCAGCCCGTTCGGAATCACGGCGATTCCCGCGCCGCGCGTGAATCCCGCTCGGTGATCGCGATGGCGGAACTCCCGAATTCCCCGGGCACGGCCCGAATCGCCCGTTGACATGGTGATCCGCCCGGTTATGTGATGGGTGGGCGGCGGAGCGGTTCGTCGCGGCACAGCCGAGAGCGGAGAACGGTGCGCAGTTCCGGTGCCCCCGGATCCGTCCGCGCGTTCGTCCGCTTCGCCGGGGGAGGAACGCATGGCCGGCACGCGAGGCATCGGGACGGCGGACGCACCGCGGGAATCGGCGCCGTGGTGGCGGCGGGCATCGGACACCGGGCGCCGGGTGGTCCCCGCGCGCTGGCGCGTCGCCGCGCGGGACCGCCGGTTCGCCGCCGAGGAACGGCCGGAACTCCAGGCGTTCCAGCGCTTCTACGAACGGCTGGAGCGCAAGCGCGGCGCGGTCTACCTGTTCGTCACCGGCGGGCTGCTGCACCGGCTGGTCAGCGCCGAGCGCCTGGTGCCCCGCGACGTCAACCTGGTGCTGCTCGGTTCCGGCCTGGCGGAACCGGAGGTGCGGTGGATCCGCACCCGCCTGGACCGCCCGTTCCACCACATCGGGCTGCCCGTCGACGCCAACACGGCGTGGGAATTCCTGTTCGCCACCAACCGGTTCGACTTCGGCTACGTCGACGCGGACTGCCTGGTCCTGGAACCGGCGGTGTTCGACGACCTGCTGCGGTTCGACGACGACATCGCGCTCAACGCGGCTTGGACCCACCCCGCCGAACCCGGCCTCGCGCTGGCCGTTCCGCCCCTCGTCGGCGTCCACGTCGCGGCGGTGCGCGAACTCCGGCGCGGCGGCCGGTACCTGAGCCCGGCGCACCACGACTGGGACGGCTCGGTCCTGCCCGGACCGCAGCCGCGCTCCTACCGCCGCGTGCCCACCGCCCGGCAGCGCCGCACCCTGCTCGAAGTGCTGCCCGCCGACGAGCGCGGCAGGCCGGTGCCACCGGGCGGCGCCGCGCACTTCGACACCCTCGTCGCCTTCCAGATCGGCGCCGTCACCGCCGGTTACCGCACCCGCGCCGTGCGCCCGCTCGCGCACCGGCCGCCGGACGCGGCCGCCGCCTCCGGGGCCTGGCAGCAGGACCTCAGCGACGAACTCGTGCACCTGCGGGAGCTGGACCGCCACGTCCGGCTGCACCTGGCCATCGAGCACGCGCAGCTCAGCGCCACCGGCGCCGAGCTGCCGGGGAGCTACCGCGCTCGGCTGCGGGAGGTGGCCGGCCGGCTGGCGGGCCTCGGGGTGGCCCCGGAGGAAGCCGCCGGGCTGGTCCGGGCGCACCTGAACGGCCGGGGAGTGGGCGAGCGGTCGGCCGACCGCGTGCTGGGCGCTGGTTGACCGATCGGTGCTGATCGGCGTCCGGTTGGGGGTCCGGTGGTGGCGTCGGGACAATGGGGGGCGTGAACGCGATCCTCAACGTGCTGTGGCTGGTCCTGTCCGGTTTCTGGATGGCGGTCGGCTACGCGGTGGCCGGAGTCATCTGCTGCATCCTGATCATCACCATCCCGTTCGGCATCGCCTCGTTCCGGATGGCCAACTACGCGCTCTGGCCGTTCGGGCGCACGCTGGTCGACCGGCGCGATGCCGGGGCGGCGTCGCTGCTGGGCAACCTGGTGTGGCTGGTCTTCGCCGGGTGGTGGCTGGCCCTCGGGCACCTGGTCACCGGTGCCCTGCTGTGCATCACGATCATCGGCATCCCGCTCGGCGTGGCGAACTTCAAGCTGGTCCCCGTGTCGCTGGTACCCCTGGGCCGCGAGATCGTCCCCGCCTGACGGGTCCTTTCGGAATGCGGCGGAGCCGCATGCGGTGAGGCCGTCAACCGGCGCCGCCGCCACCGGTCACACCCGCTCCCGGGTGCGGCGCCGGGCCACGACCAGGCGCCGCACCAGCGGGATCAGCGCGACCACGACCAGCAGGGCGAACAGGGTGCCGGAGATCGGGCGGGCGAGGAACCCGGACGGGTCGCCGTCGAAGATCAGCAGGGACCGGCGCAGCGACTCCTCCAGCATGGCGCCGAGGACGAACGCGAGCACCAGCGGTCCCGGTTCGAAGCCGAACTTCTTCATCAGGTAGCCGAGCAGGCCGAAGAACACCACCAGCGCGATGTCGAAGACGCTGTTGCGCACCGTGTAGACGCCGATCAGCGTGATGAGCACCGTGATCGGCGCCAGCACCGCCGCGCGCACCCGCAGGATCTTCACGAACAGCCCGACCAGCGGGATGCTCATGATCAGCAGCAGCACGTTGCCGAGGTACATGGAGTTCACCACGCCCCAGAACAGCTCCGGTTCCTGGTCGACCAGTTGCGGGCCGGGCGTGACGCCGTGCACCAGCAGCGCCCCGAAGATCATCGCCATCGTGGCGTTGGCGGGGATGCCCAGGGTGAGCAGCGGGATGAACGACGAAGTGGACGCGGCGTTGTTCGCCGTTTCCGGAGCGGCGACGCCTTCCACCGCCCCGCGCCCGAAGTGCTCCGGGGTCGGCGACCGCCGCTTCTCCAGCGCGTAGGCCGACAGCGAGGACAGCGTCGCGCCGCCGCCGGGCAGGATGCCGAGCAGGAAGCCGACCACCGAGCCGCGTCCCATCGCCCCGGAGGAGCGCCGCAGGTCGGTGCGGGACGGCCACACGTTGGGCACTCGCGACGGGGCGGCCACCGCGGTGCGCCGCCGCTCCAGGTCGTGCAGGATCTCGCCGAGCCCGAACAGCCCCATCGCGATCGGCACGAAGTCCAGTCCGTCGGACAGGGCCAGCGAATCGAAGGTGAACCGCTCGACGCCGGTGAAGGTGTCCCGGCCGACGGTGGCCAGCAGCAGCCCGAGGCAGGCCGCGACCAGCGCCTTGAGCCGGCCGCCGTTGCTCACGGTGGCCACCAGCAGGATGCCCAGCAGCGCCAGCGCGGTGTACTCCGGCGGGCCGAAGTCCAACGCGAAGCCGGCGACCAGCGGGGCGAAGAAGGACAGCGCGACGATGGAGACCGTGCCCCCGGCGAACGACCCGATGGCCGCGATGCCCAGCGCGGTGCCCGCCTTGCCCTGGCGGGCGAGCGCGTGGCCGTCGAAGACGGTCACCACCGAGGAGGCCTCGCCGGGCAGCCGCAGCAGCACGGAGGTGATGGTGCCGCCGTACTGCGCGCCGTAGAAGATGCCGGCCAGCATGATGATCGCCGTCACCGGTTCCACGCCGAAGGTCAGCGGCAGCAGGATCGCGATCGTCGCCGCCGGTCCCAGTCCGGGCAGCACGCCGACGAGCATCCCGATGACGACGCCGAGCAGGCAGTACAGCAGGTTGGTGGGTTCCAGGACGACGCCGAACCCGTCGAGGACGGGGGCCAGATCCATCGTGGCTCCAAGGGGGCCGTTGCGGGTCAGAAGAGGTGCGGGATGGGCACGCCCAGCGCGCCGACGAAGATCGCGTAGAACGCGATCACGATGCCCAGCGCGGCCACGACGGACAGCCGCCACGTTTCGCCGCCCAGGAACCGGAGCCAAACCAGGGCGAGCAGCACCGAGGGGATCTCGAAGCCGATGGTGCCGACCAGCGCGACGAATCCGGCCATGCTCAGCAGGCCGACGAGCACCTTCGCGCTCTCACCGGTGAACGCCTCGGCGTCGGTGGTGCGCCGGGCCAGCACCGCCAGCGCGATGCCGAGCCCGGTGATGGCGAGGCTGATCAGCAGCGGCCAGGTCCCGGGACCGGGCGCGGCGGGGGTGCCCGCGCCCAGGGTCCAGGACCCGACGAGCCCGGCGACGCCGACCGCGATCACCAGCAGCGCCGCGACGAGGTTGGCCACCGGTCCCGCCCGCGGCGGTTCCCCGGCCTCGGCCGCCTCCTCCGGCTCGGCGGCCGTCACCGCGCGCCCCCGAGGTCGATGCCGTACTCCTGCACCATCCCGCGGTAGCTGTCCAGCGAACCGGTCCACTCCTCGACGACCCGCGCGCCGTCCACCTCGTGCGGCGTCAGCAGGTTCTCCTCGTTGAACTTCCGGTAGGACTCGGTGGCGAAGGTGGCCCGGAACGCCTCGCGCAGCCGGTCCAGCACCTCCGGCGGGGTGCCCTTCGGGGCCACCACCGCGCGCGCCTGCGAGACCAGCACGTCGTAGCCCTTCTCCACGGCGGTCGGGGTGTCCGGGAGGTACTGGTTGCGCTGCTCGGAGAAGGTGACCAGCGGGATCAGCGCGCCGCCCTCGATCTGCCCGATCGCCTCGCCGAGCTGCACCGCGGCGACGTCGACCTGCTGCCCGAGGACGGCGGTCATGGCCGGGGCCCCGCCGTCGAAGGGCACCGCGGTCCCGGGGATCCCGGCCTGCTTGAACAGCAGCTCCTGGGAGAGCTGGCTGCCGGTGCCGACGCCGGTGGTGCCGAACTTGAGCTCGCGCCCGGCGGCGGCGAGGTCCTCCAGCGCGCCCAGCCCGGAATCGGCGTGCGCGACCAGCACGTAGTCGTCCCGGGAGATCCCGGTGATGACCTCGAAATCGGTGACGTCGACGGCCTGGTCCGGGGGCACTGCCAGCGGCGTGATCGCCACCAGCGAGGCGTTGAGGACCATCAGCTCGTGCCCGTCGGGCGCCTTGCCGGACAGCTCCTCGGCGGCCAGCGCGCCGTTGGCGCCCGGCGTGTTCACCACCGGCATCGCGACGCCGAGCTCCTCGGCGGCGCCGTCGGCCAGCGCGCGCCCGATCAGGTCGGTGCTGCCGCCCGGGTCCTGGCCGATGGACAGGGTGATCGGTCCGCTGGGGAATTCCCCGCCGCCGCTGGACAAGTTGCCCCCGCACGCGCTGAGCGAGAGGGCGAGCGCCGCGGCGACGGCGGGCACCGCCCATCGGCGGCCACGCCTCCGGCGGGATGATCCCCGGTGAATGGGCTCCGTCGACGTCACCTGGGTCATGCCTTCTCCTTCGCTGGCGGTGATCGGCGTTGTGATCGGCATCACTGCGGCCGGACGCCCGGGAAGCCTAAGAGCGGAATTCCATGCATGTCCAAGGCCGATCGGGCATGAGCTGATACCTTGCGCGCATCATGTTCTCCTTCGAGCAGCTCCGCGGGTTCGTCGCCGTCGCCGAGGAACTGCACTTCGGCCGGGCGGCGGAACGGCTGGCCATGACGCAGCCGCCGCTGAGCAGGCAGATCCAGAAGTTGGAACGCGCCGTCGGGGTGCGGCTGTTCGAGCGGGACAACCGGCGGGTGGCGCTCACCCCCGCGGGAGCGGCGTTCGTGGCCGAGGCGCGCCGGTTGCTGGCGCTGGCCGACCGGGCGCCGGACGTGGCCCGCAGGATCTCCGCCGGGTCGCGCGGCACGCTGCGCATCGGGTTCACCGCCGCCTCGGCCTACGGCACCCTCGGTCAACTGCTGAACCGGTTGGAGGAGGCCCTGCCGCAGATCGACGTGGAACTCTCGGAGATGGTCACCGGCGAGCAGGTGGCGGCGCTGCGCGGCGGGGAACTGGACCTCGGGCTGGCCCGGCCGCCGTTCGACGGCGAGTTCGGCTCCCGGGTGCTGCGCCGGGAACGGATGCTGGTCGCGGTGCCCGAAGATCACCCGCTCGCCCGGCGCGGCACCCCGGTGGCCGCGGCCGACCTCGTCGACCAGCCGCTGATCATGCATTCGCCGAGCAAGGCGCGCTACTTCTACGACCTGGTCGTCGGGTTGGTGCCGATCGCGCACCGCAACGTGGTGCACGTGGTGAGCCAGATCCTGACGATGGTGTGGCTGGTGGCGGCCGGGCGCGGCATCGCGTTCGTGCCGGAATCGGCGACCGGGCTGGGCATTCCCGGTGTGGTGCACCTCGAACTCGCGGGAGCGCCCGACGACCCCGTCGAACTGCACCTGCTGTGGACCCGGGATTCGCGCAACCCCGCGCTGTGGCGGGCGCTCGACGCCGTCGACCAACTGATGCCGGACGGGTATCACTCGATGCAGAACAACTCTTGGACAGCATCGTGAACAGCTCCCTACCGTAGCGGCGACAGAGCCCGGCCCAGCGCCAGGGCGTTCCCGATCGCCGACCGAAGGGCGTTCCCGTGACCCAGTTCGCTCCGCCCGATCTGGCCACCCGGCTCGGAACCGGCCTGCTCTCCTTCCCCGTCACCCACTTCGACGCCGAGCTCGCCTTCGACGAAGCGCGCTACCGCGACCACCTCGCGTGGCAGAGCGGATCCGGCGTCGCCGGATTGTTCGCCGCCGGGGGCACCGGCGAGGGCTTCTCGCTGACGGCGGGCGAGGTCGACCGCGTGGTGCGCACCGCCGTCGACGAGGTCGCGGGCCGGGTCCCGGTGCTGGCCCCGGCGACCGGCGGCACCGCGCTGGCGGTGGCCCAGGCCCGGGCGGCGCAGGACGCGGGCGCCGACGGCGTGCTGCTGCTGCCGCCGTACCTCACCGAAGCCGGGCAGGCCGGGCTCGCCGAGCACGTCAGCGCGGTGTGCGCGGCCACCGATCTCGGCGTGCTCGTCTACAGCCGGGCCAACGCGGTGTTCACCGACGTCACCGTCGCCGCCCTCGCCGACCGGAACCCGAACCTGATCGGGCTCAAGGACGGCGTCGGCGACGTCGAGCGGATGGCCCGGATCTACGCGCGGCTCGGCGACCGGCTGGTCTACGTGGGCGGCCTGCCGACCGCCGAGACCTTCGCGCTGCCGCTGCTCCAGCTCGGGGTGAGCACCTACTCCTCGGCGCTGTACAACTTCCTGCCGGAGTTCGCCCTCGGCTTCTTCGAGGCGGTCCGCGCGCAGGACCGCGCCGAGGTCTACCGCAGGCTCAACGAATTCGTGATCCCCTACCTGGACATCCGGGACCGGGCGCGCGGCTACGCGGTGTCCATCGTCAAGGCGGGGCTGGACGCGGTGGGCCGCGACGGGGGACCGGTCCGCCCACCGCTGACCGGGCTCACCGACGAGGAGCGGGCCGATCTGGCCGAGCTGATCGCCGCGGTGTCCTGAATGCCGAACCGAACAACCGAGGGGTTTCCCGTGGACACGTCACGCACGCCCACCGTCGTCGACGTCGAGGTGGTGCCCGTCGCCGGGCGGGACAGCATGCTGCTCAACCTCAGCGGTGCGCACGGCCCGTTCTTCACCCGCAACGTGGTGGTGCTGACCGACAGCGAGGGCCGAACCGGGCTGGGCGAGGTGCCCGGCGGCGAGCCGATCCGGCGCACCCTCCTCGACGCCGCCGAACTGGTGCGCGGTCGTCCGGTCGCCCGGCTGCACCGGACCCTGCGCGAGGTCGCCGAGACCTACGCGGCCCGGGACGCCGGCGGGCGCGGCGAGCAGACCTTCGACCTGCGCACCACCGTCCACGCCGTCACCGGCTTCGAATCCGCGCTGCTGGACCTGCTGGGCAAGCACCTGGAGGTGCCGGTGGCCGACCTGCTCGGCGAGGGGCGGCAGCGCGACCGGGTGCCGGTGCTGGGCTACCTGTTCTTCATCGGGGACCGGCGCCGCACCCCGCTGCCGTACCCGACCGCCCCCGAGGGCGCCGACGACTGGGAGCGGGCGCGGTGCGAACCCGCGCTCACGCCCGAGTCGGTCGTCGCGCTGGCCGAGGCGGCGCGGGCCCGCTACGGGTTCCGCGACTTCAAGCTCAAGGGCGGGGTGCTGGCGGGGGAGCAGGAGATCGCCGCGGTCCGCGCGCTGGCCGAGCGCTTCCCGGACGCCCGGATCACCTTGGACCCCAACGGTGCCTGGTCGCTGGAGGAGGCGGTCCGGTGGTGCGCCGGGATGTCCGGGGTGCTCGCCTACGCCGAAGACCCCTGCGGCGCGGAGGACGGGTTCTCCGGCCGGGAGGTGATGGCGGAGTTCCGGCGTGCCACCGGGCTGCCGACGGCGACGAACATGATCGCGACGGACTGGCGGCAGCTCGCCCACGCCGTGCGCTCGCACGCGGTGGACATCCCGCTGGCCGACCCGCACTTCTGGACCCTGCGCGGTTCGGTGCGGGTGGCTCAGCTCTGCCACGACTTCGGTCTCACCTGGGGATCGCACTCCAACAACCACTTCGACATCTCGCTGGCGATGTTCGCCCACGTCGGAGCCGCCGCTCCGGGCGCGATCACCGCGCTGGACACGCACTGGATCTGGCAGGACGGCCAGGCGCTGACCCGCGATCCGCTGCGCATCGCCGACGGTGCGATCGCCGTGCCCGACGCGCCGGGGCTCGGGGTGGAACTGGATCGCGACGCCCTGGGCGCCGCGCACGCGCTGCACCTCGAACACGGCCTGGGCGCCCGCGACGACGCGGCGGCGATGCGCCACCTCGTCCCTGGCTGGACCTTCGACCCCCGGCGCCCGGCGCTGGTCCGATGAACTCCCCAGGAGGCCCGATGAACACCGCATCCGACCGGATCGGCTCCGTGGTGCTGTCCCGCGTCGACCTGCCGCTGGACACCCCGATCAGCGACGCGAAAGTGCTGACCGGGCGGCAGAAACCGCTCACCTCGGTGTCGATGCTGTTCGCCGAGATCCGCACCGAGGAGGGCTGGGAGGGCGTCGGCTACACCTACTCCAAGCGCGCGGGCGGGCCCGGCCAGTACGCCCACGCCCGGGAGGTCGCCCCGGAGCTCATCGGCGAGGACCCCAACGACATCCAGCGGATCTGGACGAAGCTGGTCTGGGCGGGCGCCTCGGTCGGCCGCAGCGGGCTGGCCACCCAGGCCATCGCGGCGATCGACATCGCGCTGTGGGACCTGAAGGCCAAGCGCGCCCGGCTGCCGCTGGCCAAGCTGCTCGGCGCCCACCGCGACGCGGTGGCCTGCTACAACACCTCCGGCGGTTTCCTGTCCACGCCGCTGGAGCAGGTGGTGGACAACACCCGCGCGGCCCGGGAGGCGGGCATCGGCGGGATCAAGATCAAGGTCGGGCACCCGGACCGCCGCGCGGATCTGGCGCGGGTCGCGGCCGTCCGCGAGGAGCTCGGCGACTTCCCGCTGATGGTGGACGCCAACCAGCAGTGGGACCGGGGCACCGCGACCCGGATGGGACGGGTGCTGGAGGAGTTCGACCTGGTCTGGATCGAGGAGCCGCTCGACGCCTACGACGCCGTCGGGCACGCCGCGCTGGCCCGCGAGCTGGCCACGCCGATCGCCACCGGGGAGATGCTCACCAGCGCTTTCGAGCACCGGGAACTGCTGCGCCACGAGTCGGTGGACTTCCTGCAGCCCGACGCGGCGCGGGTCGGCGGAATCACCCCGTTCCTCGCCGTCATGGCGGCGGGCCGGGACGCGGGCGTGCGGCTGGCCCCGCACTTCGCGATGGAGATCCACCTGCACCTGGCCGCGGCCTACGAGCTGGACCCGTGGGTCGAGCACTTCGACTGGCTGCAACCGCTGTTCGACGAACGCCCGGAGATCGCCGACGGGCGGATGGTGGTCCCGGGCCGACCGGGCCTGGGCATCACGATCAGCGAGCAGGCCCGGGCCTGGACCGTCCAGCAGGCCCGCACCGACGCCGACGGCACCACCGCGCTGGCGGAGTGACCGCACCCGTCATGCCGCGGGCGCGCTCCGTCCGGCGGTGGCGACCCCGTTCAGCAGGTCCGCGAGTTCGATGAGCGCCGCGGGTCGCGCCGTGTAGTGGTAGTTGCGGCCCTGCTTGCGGACCGCGACGAGTCCGGCGGTCTTGAGGATCTTGACGTGGTAGGAGACCGTCGACGCCGAGACGTCGGCGTCGGCCACGATCTCCGTGCAGGAGATCTCGTCGACGGTGGCGATGCGCAGGAACAGATCCATGCGCACCGGGTCGCTGAGCGCCTTGAACACCTCGGTCCGGTTCGCGAGGCCATCGCGGACGTCGTCGAACGCGCTCATGATCACCGCCTCGATCTCGGGTTGCGAGTCCGGTCCAGTCTACTTGCGGCTGGAGCGTCCGAACTGCGCCCGCGCACCGCGCGGGCGCAGTCGTCCGGCCGGGTTCGGCGAGCGGCCCACGGTTGACGGTGACCGGCAGATGTTTCTACGATCATCGAAATGTTCGCCAGGAGGCTGTTGGTCCGTTCGTCCCAGGTGCAGCCGAGCCGGGGCGTGGCGAGGTGGCGACCCGGCCTTCCGGCGGGTGCGGCATGAGCGCCGGAGCCCAACGCGCCGCGATCGCGGTCGTGCAGGTCCTCGGGCTCGCCGTCTGGTTCTCCATGTCGGCCGTCGTCCCGAGCCTGCAGCAGGAGTGGGGGATCTCGGCGGCGGAAGCGGTGTGGCTCACCGGCTCGGTGCAGATCGGTTTCGTCGCCGGGGCGCTCGGGTCGACCGCGCTGAACCTGGCGGATCGGGCCCGCCCGCACCGGGTCCTCGCCGCGAGTGCGGCCTCGGCCGCTGCGTGCACGGTCGCGCTGGCCGTCTTCGTGGACGGGATGGCGGGGGCGATCCCGCTGCGCTTCCTGACCGGGGTGTGCCTGGCCGGGGTGTACCCGGTCGGGATGAAGCTGACGGCCTCCTGGTCGAGCAGCACCGGCCGCGGCCTCGCTCTGGGCGTCCTGATCGGGGCGCTGACGATGGGGTCGACGCTGCCGCACCTGATCGCGGGACTGGGAGCGCTGCCGTGGCGCGGCGTGCTGTCGGCCGCGTCGGGGATCGGGCTGCTCGGCGCCGTGGTCGCGCTGGTGCTGGTGCGGCCGGGGCCGCACCTGGCCGCGGCGGCACCGAAGCACAACCCGCGATACGCGATCACGATGTTCGCCGAGCGCGGGCCCGCGCTCGTCAACGTCGGCTACTTCGGGCACATGTGGGAGCTCTACGCGCTGTGGACCTGGATCCCGACGTTCCTGCTGGCCAGCTCCGCAGGAGCGGCGTTGCCGGGTTCGGTCGCGCTCGTCGTCTTCGCGGCCATGGGGATCGCGGGCGTGGCGGGTTGCCTGCTGGGTGGCTGGGCCGCGGACCGGTTCGGTCGCTCTCCGACCGCCATCGCGGCGCTGGCCGTGAGCGGGCTGTGCTGCGCGGCGTCGCCGTTCGCCTTCGCCGCGGGACCGGCGTTGCTCGTCGTGTTCTGCGCCGTGTGGGGCGCGGCGGTGATCGCGGATTCCGGCGTGTTCTCGACCTCGTTGAGCGAGACGGCCGATCCCCGCTACGTCGGCACCGCGCTCACGGCGCAGACCGCGATCGGCTTCGCGCTCACCGTCGTGAGCATCCAACTCGTCCCGGTGTTGGCCGACGTGGTCGGCTGGCGCTACGCGTTCCTCGTGCTGGCCCCGGGCCCGCTCATCGGCGCGCTCGCGATGCGCGCCTTCGGCGCCCGCCCGGCAGCCGGTGCGGTGCCCGCGAAGGAGAGCACCTGACTCCCGCGCGACCCGACCGCGCATCGGGGCGCCGCCGCGACGGTGCACAATCATTGACTTGCTCAACGGTTGATGCTCTTCTGTGAAAGCGGCGGTAGTCGGCTGCGAGGAGGCACCGATCGTGCGCAACGAGGGCGTGGGTTCCTGGCCGTACCGGCGGATCCGGCGGGACCCGGGGCGCACGGCGCTCACCTTCCGCGCGCAGAGCTGGAGCTACGGCGCGCTGGACGAGCGGGTCACCCGGCTCGCGCACGCGCTGCGCGGCCTGGGGGTGGGGCGCGGTGACCGGGTCGCGCTGGTGAGCCCGAACCACCCGGCCTACCTGGAGGCGCTGTTCGCCTGCGGTCTGCTCGGTGCGGTGTTCGTGCCGCTCAACGCCCGGTCGGCCGCACCCGAGATCGCCTTCGCGCTGCGCGATTCGGGCGCGGCGGTGCTCGTCCACTCGGCCGCGGTGGCCGCGACGGCGGTCGAGGCGGCGGAGTCGGCGGGGACGCCGCGCCGGATCGTGGTCGACGGCCCGCCGGACGCGGCGGCGCTGGACTACGAGGCGCTGATCGAGGGCGCGGCCACCGACCGGCTCGACGAACCGGTCGGGCACGACGACCCCTGCGCCATCATGTACACCTCCGGGACCACCGGACGGCCCAAGGGCGTGGTGCTCACCCACGGCGGCGTCACCTTCGCGGTGCTGAACCCGGTGCTGGACCTGGACCTGACCACCGACGAGGTCGCGCTGGTGTGCGCGCCGCTGTTCCACACGGCCGCGCTGGACTTCGTCGCGCTGCCGGTGCTGCTCAAGGGCGGCACCGTGCACGTCGAGGAGCGCTTCGACCCCGGTCGGGTGCTCGCCCTGGTCGAGCGGCGCCGCGTCACCTACACCTTCGGCGTGCCGACGATGTGCGACGCGCTGAGCGCGCATCCGGACTGGCCGGGCGCCGACCTGTCCTCGCTGCGCCGCGTCGTGGTCGCCGCCGCGCCGGTGCCGCCGCGCACCCTGCGCGCCTTCGCCGACCGCGGGATCCGCATGTGCCAGGGGTACGGGCTCACCGAGACCGGGCCGGGAGCGCTGATCCTGACCCCGGACGCCGTCGAGCGCAAGCTCGGGACGGCGGGCGTGCCGCACTTCTTCACCGACGTCCGGGTGGTGGACCAGCGCGGCGAGCCGGTTCCGCCGGGCGAGCGCGGGGAGATCCAGATCAGCGGTCCGAACGTGATGCGGGAGTACTGGAACCGCCCGGAGGCGACCCGGGAGGCCTTCGCCGACGGCTGGTTCCGCTCCGGCGACATCGGGGTGTCCGATGAGGATGGTTACGTGTCCGTGGTGGACCGGCTGAAGGACATGTTCATCTCCGGTGGGGAGAACGTCTACCCGGCGGAGGTGGAGGCCGCGTTGCTGGACCTGCCGGGGATCGAGGAGTGCGCCGTGTTCGGCGTCCCGGACCCGCGGTGGGGCGAGGTCGGTCGCGCCGCGGTGACCGTCGCCGACGGCGTGCGGATCGACCAGCCGCAGATCGTCGCGTTCCTGGAGCGCCGCCTGGCCCGGTACAAGATCCCGAAGTCCTTCGTGGTGCTGCCCGAGATCCCGCGCACCGCGAGCGGCAAGGTGCGCAAGGGCGAGCTCCGCGAGCGCTACGCGGGTTGACCGGTCTCGGCCGAGCTCAGCCCTCCTCGGCGGGGAACGCGACGTGCTGGAGCGCCTCGCGCAGCTCCCGGGTGCGCTCGGCCGGCAACCCCGCGAAGTGCCGGTCGCTGCGCTCGGCCACCCGGTCCCGCGCCTCGCCGTGCAGCCGGACGCCGTCCTCGGTGGCCGTGACCAGCTTGTTCCGCCGGTCCTGCGGATCGGCCGCGCGCACCACCAGGCCGCGATCCTGGAGCTCGTCGACGAGGGCCACGATCTGGCTCGGGTCGAGGCCGACCAGGGCGGCGAGCCGCCGCTGCGCGATGCCGCGGTGCTCGACGACCAGCGCGAGCACGGAGTAGGAGCGGACCCGGAGGTCGAGCGGAGCGAGGGCCTTGCTGGCCGACCGCGCCACCACGCCGCTCGCGCGGGAGAGCAGGAAGCCGAGGTCGTCGGTCAGCGGGGGGTGCGGGCTCATGGGGGCCTCCTGCCGGGAACGCCCGGAATCGTAGCAGTACCTCAACGATTGAACTTATCCACGGTAGATGTTCTCATGCGACCGTGGTCGGAATCGCGGAGGACCAGCGCGGGGCTCAGCGGCACGGTCGCGAGCGGTGCCCGGTGAGCGCGGCATCAAGCTGCGCTACTCCGACCCGATGCTGCTCGACGACGTGGCCGCCGACTTCCCGGACCTGACGATCATCCTGGCGCACCCCTCGGTGCCGTGGCAGGACGCCACGATCTCCATCGCCACCCACAAGGCCAACGTGCACAAGACTTCCCGGTGATCCGGCCCGACCGCTGGATGCGCGACTTCGCGGCGCTCGAGATCCTCGCCGGGGTGCGTCGGCTGAATCCGCGAGGGCAACGCCCTGCGGCTGCTCGGGCTCCGCGGCTGAGCACCGCGCGGAGAAGGCTCCGCCCGGCCGCGTACCACCGACGGCCGGCGAAGCCTCCGCCCCGCTCGGGGGCACTTCCCATCCTCCCAGGACCCGCCGCGCTCGTCATCCGGCGCGGCGACGCCTTGCCCCGGCGTGCCCGGTCGGCGAGGATCACCCCATCGGTCCAACGCGAGGAAGGATGTCCCGAGGTGTCCGATCCGACTTCCGAGTTCGTCGGCGTCAACCACCGGGTGGCGAACCCGGCCCGGATCTACGACTACGGGCTGGGCGGTGACCACAACTTCGCGGCCGACCGCGAGCGCTTCGAGATGCTGGAGCAGGTCGATCCCGACGCCCGCCTGGTGGTGAGCGCCAACCGCGGTTTCCTGCGCCGGGCGGTGCGGTACTGCATGCAGCAGGGCATCACCCAGTTCCTCGACCTGGGGTCCGGGGTGCCGACCGTGGGCAACGTGCACGAGGCGGCGCACCAGATCGACCCCTCGGTGCGGGTGGTCTACGTCGACAACGAGCCGGTCGCCGCCGCGCACACCCGGCGGTTGCTGCGCGGCCTGGACAACACGGCCATCGTCGAGGAGGACCTGCGCGACCCGGAGGCCATCATGAGCGCCCCGGAGACGCGGGAGCTGCTCGACTTCTCCCGGCCGGTGGGGCTGATGATGGTGGCCGTGCTGCACTGGGTCGCCGACGCCGACGTCGCGGGGCTGCTGGCCCGCTACCGTTCCTTCCTCGCCCCCGGCAGCATGCTCGCCATCAGCCACCTCACCGACGAGCACCTCCCGGAGCAGATGGGCCAGGTCGGCGAGGTCTTCGACGAGACCACCGAGCCGGTCACCTACCGCCCGCAGTCCCAGGCCGACCTGCTGTTCGAGGGCTGCGACCTGGTCAGCCCCGGCGTCGTCTACACCACGGAGTGGCGGTCCGAGCCGCACGAGGCCGTGCACCCGCCGGAGCGCGCCAAGATCTGGGCGGCCGTCGGACGCCTGCGCTGATCACGCCGCCTTCTGGGCCTTGGACGCATCCGGCTCCGGTTGGGGCAGCAGCGCGGTGTGCAGCCCGCCCGCGATCAGGCCGCCGACCACCGGGGCCAGGATGAACAACCACACCTGGCCCAGCGCGCCGCCACCGGCGAAGATCGCCGGGCCCAGCGCGCGGGCCGGGTTGACCGACGTGCTGGTCAGCGGGATCCCGACGAGGTGCACCACGGCCAGCGCGAAGCCGATCGGGATCCCCGCGAAGCCGGGAGCGTTGCGGTGCCCGAGCCTGCTGGTCACCGAGAGCACGACGAACACGAACAGGAAGGTGAGCACCACCTCGGCGGCGAAGGCGCCGCCCGCGCTGATCCCGACGTCGGATTCCTCGCCCCAACCGTTCGCACCCAATCCGGTGACCCCGGGCTGGTAGACCGCCGTCGTGCGCATCACGCCGTAGAGCACCGCCGCGCCCGCGATGCCGCCGACGAACTGCGCCAGCCAGTAGCCCGCCGCCTCCGACAGCGGCATCCGGCCGGAGCACACGAATCCGACCGTCACGGCGGGGTTGATGTGGCAGCCCGACACCGGTCCCAGCGAGTACACCAGCACCAGCATCACCAGGCCGAAGGTGAGTGCGGTCGCCACCACCCCGGCCGCGAGGCTGGTCCCCGCCAGCGCGATGCCGTCGCCGAAGGAGAGTGTGGCGACACCGACGGCGAAGAACACCAGCAGCGCCGTGCCCAGCGCCTCGACCGCGAGCTTCCTAGCCAGCATGACGTCCCCCAGGTCGTCGTGAGCTCGGTCCCCGCCAGGGTGGGCCAGTCCGCGCCGCCCCGCCGGGCGGACCGGTACCGATCGGGTGGGCGAAGCGGTGCCGCGCCGATCCCCCTCAGATCCGTCCGGGTCCGGGATCGGGCACGTCGGTTCGCGGCCGACGCGGCCTCGTGCTGGGAGGCGACGACTTCGGTCCCGAGCTGACGACGCAGGTCAGCGCGCTCGCCGTGGGGCGGGTCCCGCCGGGTGGTGGTTCCGGAGGGCCGCGCGGTCCAGGAAGCCGAGCCTGGCCTCCGAGGGGGCCAGCACCAGGTCGCCGCGCCGTAGCGGGGGCGGCAGCACGGACCCGGCCAGCCGGGCCCGCACGAGTGCGCGCAGCCGGGGACCGCACCGCCGGTAGAAGCGCAGCTGGGTGTGCCTGCCGAACAGCAGCCACCCGAACCGCAGGACCGGGCCGAGGGCGGGGGTGCGCTGCGAGCAGCCGGTGATGACGAGCTCGACCGATCCCGAACCGACGTCCTTGACCACCTCGTAGCTCATCCGGCCGCGTTCGAGGTGCCCCTCCAAGGTCTCGTACGCCCAACCCCAGCCGTGCCGTCCCGACGTCCCGGTGCGTTCGAGGACGTCGGTCACCCGCACGCCCATGGTGAAGCGGATCCCGTGGAACCGGCCTTCGAGCAGCATGTCGCGGCCGAGCAGGTCCGCGCGGCGGTCGTAGACGGCGCGCACCAGCTCGGGCTCGGAGAACTCGTAGTCGCGCACCAGACCGCACGCGACTTCCCACGCCCCGCCGCGCACCGGCGGACCGGGACGTTCGCGGGCCAGGAAGCACCGGTGCTCGTCGAGGTGCCAGCGCCGCGGCTCGACCTCCGCGGGGTGGAAGTTCACCCGGCGCCCGCGCAGTTCCCGCAGCGCCGCGCCCGGGTCGCCGCCCAGCAGCGGGAAGCCGGTCATTCGTACTCGCGGAGCGAATCGCCGATCACCCACAGCGTCGGCGGCCACAACCCGGTGAACAGCGCGCGCCGCTCGGCGTTGCCCCGCTCGTGCTGGTCCACCGTCTTCGCCCGGATCCACAGGCAGAGGCACAGCGCCACCGAACCGAGCGACATCGCGTGCAGGTAGCTGCTGCGCAACCCGGCACCGTGCAGGAGCCGAACGACCATCGAAGCCTCCGGTGTTGCCCGTCGTCGCCGATCGTGCCCAGTATGGGGAACCCACGTCGCCTCCGCGACAAGGAGGGTTCCGATGCCGATCACCGAGCGGACGCCGGTCATCGCGTTGCGCTGGGCCGCCGGGATGGCGCTGATCTCGTGGCGCTACCTCTGGCAGACGACCCCGCTGTACCGCACCGAGGAGTTCGGCGACGACTCCGACCTCCCGCCCGCGCTGCCCGCCGATCTCGTCGACGAGCACAGCCAGCTCGCCCCGCACGGCGTGGGACCGCTGTTCCACCGGCGGTTCGGCGTGCACGTCGAGGGCGGCTCGCTCACCGCGCAGGAGCTGATCGACGTGTTCAGCCGCCGGTTCGACCGGGCAGTGCCGCGCGAGGTGGCGGCGGTGAGCAGGCGGACGGGAACCCGAGGTGCGCTGCAACCCGGTGACGAGCTGGTGGTCCGGATGCCCGGGCCCTGGGACGCCCCGGTCCGCGTCGTCGAGCGCACTCCCGAGTCCTTCCGGCTGGCCACCCTGCGCAGCCACCTGGAGGCGGGGCTGATCGAGTTCCGCGCCAGCCCCGAGGACGACGGCCTGCGGTTCGAGATCGAGGCGTGGGCCCGGCCGAGCACCGCGGTGGTGCACCTGCTGTACTCCCGGCTGCGGCTGGCCAAGGAGATGCAGCTCAACATGTGGGTCCGGAGCTGCCTGGCGGCCGCCGCGCTGGCCGGCGGCCGGGCCCGCGACGGCGTCACCATCCACACCCGGCGCTGCGTCTGGCCGCAGTAGGGGAGGAACGGCCGAACGGCCGAGGTATAGATGGCCGAACGGCCGAGCGCACCGGCTCCGTTCGGGCCGATCGACCGATGCCGCCGGCGCCTCGGGTCGGCCAAGGTGGTGCTGTCGTCCCCACCGGATCGGAGGCAGCGCCGTGCACGAGTTCGAAGGTCGCATGCACGGGTTCGAAGGCCGTTGGTGCGCCGGGAAGTCCGAGCGCCGCATGCGCTCGCGGAGTCGGGTCGTTCCCGCGGCGGGTACCTCGGGACCGGCTTCCGGAGCGGGCGGACCGCTCCGCCCCTCCGCGCGCGGCCCGCCGAGGGGCGCTGGGCGGAACGCGATCGGGGTGGTGCTGCGGGAACCGAGCCGCCGCGCCCGGCGGCGCATGGTGTCGCGGCGCTCCGGGTAGGTCGACGGTGGTTCAACGTTCTCGTCGAGGAGGAAGTCGTGGAGCACGTCGCGCTCGGGAATTCTGGTCTGCTGGTGTCGCGCTTCGCGATCGGCACGCTCACCGTGGGGAACGATCCCACCTTCGCGCCGATGGCCGGGGTGGACGCCGACGGGCTGCGGCGGCTGTTCGACATCGCCCTCGACGCCGGGGTGAACCTCGTCGACACCGCGAACATGTACTCCTTCGGCCAGGCCGAGGAGATCACTGCGCAGGCGCTGGCGGGACGGCGTGACGACGTCGTGCTCACCTCGAAGGTGCGGATGGCGGTCGGGGCGGGGCCCAACGGCGGTGGCGCATCGCGGTCCCACATCCTGCGGGAGGTGGAGAACAGCCTGCGCCGGTTGCGCACCGACCACCTGGACCTGCTCTACACCCACCAGTGGGACGGCGTGACGCCCATCGAGGAGACGCTGGCCGCGCTGGACACCCTGGTGCGGGACGGCAAGGTCCGCTACGTCGGCACCTCGAACTACAGCGCGTGGCAGCTCGTCAAGACCACCTACACCGCGCGGTTGCGCGGTCTGGTGGAGCCGGTGGTGCAGCAGATGTACTACTCGCCGGAGGCGCGCGAGCTGGAGTACGAGATCCTCCCGGCCGCCCGCGACCTGGGCATCGGGACCTTCGTGTGGGGAGCCCTCGGTGAAGGCCTGCTCTCCGGCAAGGTGCGGCGCGGGCAGGAGACCCCGAGCACCACGCGGCAGGGCAGCGGTTGGCCGGAGCCGCACGTCACCGACTGGGAGCGCGCCTACTCGGTGATCGAGGTGCTCGCCGGGATCGCCGACGGGCACCGCGCGTCCGTACCGCAGGTGGTGCTGGCGTGGCTGCTGCGGCGCCCCGGGGTGACCGGCATCGTGCTGGGCGCCCGCACACCGGAGCAGCTCCAGGACAACCTCGCGGCCGACCGGCTCGAGCTCTCCGAGGAGGAGCACCGGCGGATCACCGAGGTCGGGCAGCTCCCCGCCTACTACCCGTACTGGCACCGCTCGCTCAACGCCCCGGACCGGCCGGACCCGGCCGAGCAGCCCTACCTCGAGGAGTTCGCCCGGCGAGCCGGGCAGCAGTCCTGAACGCCCGCTCGACGGTTCCGCCACCGACGCCGCGCCCGCCACCGACGCCGCTGCGCGGCGGCCCGCGGGTGAACGCTCAGATCCCGGCGTCGGCGAGCCCTTCGCCCAGCGCGGCGATCGCCCGCGGACCGTGCCCGGCCGCCAGCAGCGGAGCGAGCACGTCGCGGCGCAGGTCGGGCAGGTGTCCCAGCAGCACGTCGGCGGGCCCGTCGATCTCCACCGCGCCCAGCGCGGCGGGCAGCAGCAGGGTCTGCGCCGGTCCGAGCGGTTCCGCCGCCGACCCGCTGCGCACCACCACCGGGCCCCCGAGGTTGGACAGGACCTGCGCGGTGCGGAACGAGTGCCGCATCGGGGCGGTGCCGCCGACCCGCCACCGCTCCAACGCGAAGTGCGGACCGGCGCACAGCACGATCCGCCGCACCCCGTCGTCCACGGGGATGTCCAGCCCCGGTACCGGGTCGGGCCGGGCGTCGTAGCGGACCTGGTCGAGCAGCGCCTCGACGTTGGCGCGCCACTGCTCGTCGGGCAGCGTCGAGCCGTCCTCCATGGCCCAGCGCATCGCGTGCTGCTGGACGTCCGAGGTCTGCTCGATCTCGTAGACCAAGGTGGCCGGACCGAAGCTGTGCACCGTGCCGCCCGGCACGTAGAAGGTCTCGCCCGGGCGCACCGGAACGCGCCGCAGCGCCCGGTCGAAGTCCTGGTCCAGCAGCGCCCGGTGCAGCGCCTCGCGGTCCACCCCCGGGCGCACGCCGCACAGGGCGGTGGCGCCGGGCGCGGCGTGCAGCACGTGCCAGGCCTCCGTCTTGCCGTTCGGTTCGCCCTCCAGCCGCCGCGCCGCGGCGTCGTCGGCGTGCACGTGCACGGGCAGCGGACCGGCGGCGTCGATGAACTTGGTGAGCAGCGGGAAGCGGTCGCCGGACCAGCCGTCGCCCACCAGCTCCTCCGGCCACCGGGCGACCAGCTGCCGCAGCGGTGTCCCGGCCAGCGGACCGCTGAGCACCTCGGCGGCGCGCCCGTCGACGTCGCTGACTTCCCAGGTCTCGCCGACGGCCCAGTCCGGCAGCCCCGCCTTGCCCAGGGTGCGCGCGATGGCCCGGCCGCCGAAGACCAGCGGTCGGGCCGGACAGCTCAGGCGCAGCGGGTACCAGTCCATCAGAGGATCGGCGTGCCGCCGGTCACCGGGATGCGGGCGCCGGAGACGTAGCTGCCCTCGTCCGAGGCGAGCAGGACGTAGGCCGGGGCGACCTCCGCGGGCTGCCCCGGTCGGCCCAGCGGGACGCCGCCGCCGAAGTTCTCGACGTCGTCCTCGGTCATGGTCGACGGGATCAGCGGGGTCCAGATCGGTCCGGGCGCGACGCTGTTGGCGCGGATGCCGCGCGGGCCGAGCATCTGGGCGAGACTCGCCGCCATGTTGGCGATCCCGGCCTTGGTCGCGTTGTAGGCCAGCAGCTTCGGCGGTGGGGCGTCGGAGTTGACCGACGTCGACCCGATGATCGACGCGCCCGCGCGCAGGTGCGGCACCGCCGCCTTGGTCAGGTGGAAGAACGCGCTGAGGTTGACCGCGAGGGTGTGGTCCCACTCCTCGTCCGGGATGTCCTCGATCGAGTCGTGGGTCATCTGGAACGCCGCGTTGCTCACCAGCACGTCGAGCCGCCCGAACTCCTCGACCGCCCGCGCGACGATGTCGCGGCAGTGCGCGGGATCGGCCACGTCGCCGGACATCACCACCGCGGTGCGCCCGGCATCGACGATCCAGCGCCGCGTCTGCTCGGCGTCCTGGTGCTCGTTCTGGTACGCGACGAGCACGTCGGCGCCCTCCCGCGCGAAGGCGATCGCCACCGCGCGGCCGATGCCGCTGTCGGCGCCGGTGATCACGGCGGCCTTCCCGGTCAGCCGCCCGGAACCCCGGTAGCTGCGCTCGCCGTGGTCGGGCCGGGGTTCCATCGCCTCGGTAATGCCGGGCGGGGTCTGCTGCTGCGCCATCGGACCTCCTCGTGCCGGGCCCCTCGATGCTCGCCCACTCCCGCGCGGCCCGCACTCGCTGGCGCGGGGAGGTTGCGGCGGGGTGATCGTCGGCACAGCGGCTACCCGCCGGTAGGCCACGACCGGGTACAACCGGTGTGCTGAGAAGCTGCTGTGGCACTCGTCCCGCGTGGTGGTGCGGGTGGCGGGGCCTCAGGCGGTCGCCGCGCTGCGCCGATCCGCCCGCGTGCACGGCGTCGCGGCTGCCCTCAGGCCGCTGGAGAACCCGCGGCGGTGCCGGTTGCGCCTGGTCGCGAGCGGCGCCGCCGCCCCGAACAACCGGAGGTGACCATGACCGCCGAACAGGACCCGAGGTGGTTCCGCGAGGCGCTGGCCGAGGCACCGCGGCACGCGGACGTCGAGGTCGAGGGGTGCCCGATCCACCTGCGCTGCTGGGGCGATCCGGAGCGGCAAGGGCTGGTGCTGGTGCACGGCGGTGCGGCGCACTCCGGCTGGTGGGACCACATCGCCCCGTTCCTGGCCCGCACCCACCGGGTCGTCGCGCTGGACCTGAGCGGGCACGGTGACAGCGGTCGGCGGCCGGTCTACGACATGCTGACGTGGGCCCGCGAGGTCGTGGCCGCCGCCGAGGCCGGGGGAGCGGTGCGCGCACCGCTGGTCGTGGGGCACAGCATGGGCGGCTGGGTCGCCGCGACCGCCGGGGCGCACCACGGCGATCGGTTCGACGGCGTCGCGATCATCGACTCCCCGCTCAACGACCAGCCGCCCGAGGAGCGCAAGCTGCGCAGGGAGCTCCGCGAGCCCAAGGTGTACCCCTCGCTCGAGGCGATCGTGCACCGGTTCGCGCCGCTGCCCGCCCAGGAGGTCGTGCTGCCGCACGTGCGCAGGCACGTCGCGGCGGAGTCGGTCCGCCCGGTCGAGGGCGGGTGGTCCTGGAAGTTCGACCCGAACATGGTCGGCGACCGGTTGCTGCTGCGCGACCTGCTGCCCGCGCTGCGCTGCCGGGCGGCCTTCCTGCGCTCCGAGTTCGGCCTGGTCCCGCCGCCGATGATCGCCGAGATCGAAGCGCTGCTCGGCGATGCGCCCGTCGTCGAGCTGCCCGAGGCCGGGCACCACCCGATGCTGGACCAGCCGCTGTCGCTGGTCACGGCGCTGCGGGCGCTGCTCGCGCACTGGTCGCCGGTCACCCTCTGAGCGCCCCGGGACGCCGGTTTCCGGGGGCGGGGCTGCTGCGCAACGGTGCGCTGCCTCCGGCGGGTGGTCAGTCGTCGAGGCGGTCCAGGGCGGCGGCGCCCCGCCTGCGCGGGGACCACGCGCGCCCGTCCGGGTCGGTGAGCAGCCGCCCTGCGGGAACCGCCCACAGCCGCGTCCGGCGGGTGACGCGGGGGCGCCGGTGGGTGCGTAGGTGCCCGGGTGGGCGCGGGCCGCGCCGCCCGGCGGCGTGCCAGCGGTCCAGGGCCGCGGCGGCCTCGCGCAGCAGCGCGATCCCGCGCTCCGGCGGGTCCGGCTCGGTGTCCGGGCGCCCGCCGAGGTGCTCCCGCCACAGCCGCACCCGCAGGTCGCGGGCGAAGCTCCCGCCGGGCTCGTCCACGACGGCGGCGGTGAGCTCGGAGTCGTAGGTCCACGACCGGCGGTTGAGGTTGGCCGACCCGACGGCGGCCCAGACGTCGTCGACCACGCACAGCTTGGAGTGCACGTAGATCGGCGGCCCCGCGTCGCTCTCCAGCTCGAACAGGTGGACCCGGTCGCCGCCGGCCCGGTGCAGCAGGTCCACCGCATCGGCGTGGGCGACGTCGCTGGTGGCCACGTGCAGCGCGCCGTCCTTGTCCGGCCGCCGGGGGAGCACCGCCACCAGCCGCAGGTGCGGTCGTCGGCGCAGGGCCTCGGCGAAGACCTCCGCGACCATCGGCGACCAGAGGAACTGGTCCTCGACGTAGACGAACCGGCGGGCGCGGCGCAACGCCTTGCGGTAGCCGTGCGCGACGCTGCGCTCGCCGTCCGGGGCGAACGGGAACGGCGGGGTCTTGGCCGGGTAGGTGCGCAGGAGCTGCACCGCGTGCGGTCCGCAGCGGGGCGGTGCGGGCAGCGGCTCGGGGAGCGCGGTGGGGTGCTCCTCGCGGTGCCACCACGACGCCGGTGCCCGGCGCAGCGAAGTCGAGTCCTGCCACCGCTCCCGGAAGCAGTGCTCCACGTCGGCCACCGCGGGGCCGCGCACTTCCAGGTGGGCGTCGTGCCAGGACGGGCGGTGCCCGTAGACCGCGGCGACCGAGGACTGCACCCGCGGATCGCCGCGGTGGCCGCCGTCGTCCCGCCTGCTCGGGCTCGGGTCGATCCCGCCGACGAAGGCGACGTCGTCGGCGGGCCGGTCGGGCCGTCGGATGACGAGGAACTTCTGGTGGTGGCTGCCGGTGGCCCGGACCCGCTGGTCGAGCACCGCCGTCGCCCCTTCCCGCCGCAGCAGGGCGGCGAGGTCGAGGTTGCCCGGCGCGAAGTCGTCCAGGACGTCCAGGTAGGGCCGCCAGAGCAGCGCGTGCACCGACGCGCCGGCGCGCACGGCACCGACGAGCGCGGCGCCCGCGGTCCGGCCCGACGCGTCGAGGGGCTGGTCCGGATCGCCGAGCCACGCCGCGAGGTGGATCCGGTCGCCCGGACCGGTGTCGGCGAGCTCGGCGCGCAGCCGGTCGAAGTACTCGGCGCCGTCGATCAGCGGGCGCACCCGGTTGCCGCCGGACCAGGCGGTCGCCCCGTCGAGCCCGGTGTGCGGGTTGCCGCGTTCGGCCGGGGTGAGCAACCAGTCCGTCACGTCCTGCTGGTCGTGGTCCACGTGCGGATCCGCCCTCCCGTCGTCGCGTGTCGCGAGGAGAGGGGACCCACTGGGGACGTCGGTCAAACGTGCGGATCGGCCGCGGCGGTGCTGGCCGCGCAGAGCGCACCCCAACCCCCGGCGATGGCGGCGGCCTTGCGGCGCGCCCGCGCGGTGGGCAGGCTCAGCCCGAACAGCACCGCGTCCGCCGCGTCGCAGGCCGCCCGGGCCCCGATCGCCCAGCGCAGGGCCGGACCCTGGGGGCGGTGACCATCGCGATGCCCGACACCAGGTCGCGGGCGCCCACGGCGCGCGCCAGCGACGCGATGCCTGCGGGGGTCGCGCCGCGCTCGTCGGTGAGCTCGCACGGTCCGGCGAGCAGCGCGGGGCGCACCAGCACACCGGCGCCGTAGGCGGCGGTCAGCGCGCCGAGCACGCGGGGCAGCGAGGGCATGGTCCTCCTCCGTGTCGTCGCGGACCTCCCCAGGAGATCACGCGGCGCGGGCCGGGGCAGCCCGAGCGCCACCGGCGGGCCTCGTCCCGGTGCGGGAGGATCGTCGGCGTGCGGACAGCGGCCACCGGCCAGCGCCACCGGGCCGACGCCGACCCGGTGGCGGCACCGGAGCCGGGGGCCGCCGCGGACGTCTTCGTCCCCTACGGGCCGACGCACTGGGCGGCGCTGGGCCTCGGCGCGGTGGGCGCGGTGGTGCTCGTGCTCGTCGGTCGACGGCTGCGCGGACGGCGCGCCGAAGTGCGGTTCCGCCGCGGCTTCGCCGTGCTGATCCTCGCCTTCCAGGTGCCGGTGCAGGTGCGCCGCCTGCTGCCCGGGCAGTTCGACCTGCACGACTCGCTGCCGCTGCAGCTCAGCGACCTGGCTTGGATCGCCGCCGCGTACGCGCTGTGGTCGGGCCGCTGGTGGGCCTGCGCCCTCACCTACTACTGGGGGCTCACGCTGACCCCGCAGGCGGTGTTCACCCCCGCCCTGGACGCCCCCGACTTCCCGCACCTGGCCTTCCTGGAGTTCTGGGTGCTGCACCTGGTGCTGCCGTGGGCGGCGATCCACCTGACCTGGGGAGCGGGCGTGCGGCCGGACTGGCGCGGTCTGCGCGTGGCGGTCGCCACCACCGCGGCCTGGGCGGTGCTGGTGCTGGGGTTCAACGCCTGGGCCGGCACGAACTACGGCTTCCTCAACCGCAAGCCGGACAACCCCTCGCTGCTGGACCTGCTCGGCCCGTGGCCCTGGTACCTCGTGGTGGAGCTGGTCCTGGTGGTGCTGGGCTGGGCGCTGATCACCTGGCCGTGGACGCGGCGTCGCGGAGCGTGACGTGCTGGCGGGGTGCGGAGCCGGGCCGCGCGCTGTGCGAGCCTGGGGCCGCGGTCGCGCGGGCGGTCGCGGTGCGGAGGAGGCCCGGATGGACGCTCGTCAGCTCACGTACCTGCTGGTGCGGACGCTGGTGTTCCTCGCCGTCGCGGTGGTGGTGGCCGCGCTGGCGGGGTGGCCCTGGTACGGGGTCGCCGCGGTGGGGCTGACGGGTGCCGCGGCCGCCGTGCAGCTCGGCGGCGTGCTGTGGCTGCGGCGGTCGGAGCGCGCGAAGTCCTCCACGATGGGGTGAACTCACCCGTCCGGGACCGCACGGTCGGCCGTCGTCCGCGACGGTCGGCGGCGGGCACGCTGGGGGTCTGGCCCGGAACCGCCCCTCGCGGGGGAAGTGGGCGGCAGCCGCGCGAGGCACCGCTGAAGGCAGGCTCCGGCGGAGTCCACCCGCGTGGGAGGAGCAGTGCCGTGCACAAGGTGAAGGACCTGACCGGGCCGGGCCGCACCGACCGCTTCGGCATCGGCGGCACCGACCTGGGGACGATGACGACCGCGCCGGACGGTCGGCTGGTGGCGGTGTTCGGCGACACCTTCGAGCAGGCGACCGTGGGCGGGCCGGGCTGGCGCTCGCCGGTGGTGCTGTTCGCCGACCCGGGCAGCGCGCGGCGCGGCATCGAGTGGACCGGCGCGGCCGGTCCGGGTTCCTACGCCGCGCAGGTCCTGCCCTACGAGCACAACTCGATCATCAACGGGCGCCGGGTCAGCACGGTCATCCCGACCGACGTCATCGCGCTCGGCGGCGAGATGTACCTGCACGCGATGGTGTGCGAGGGGATCGGCAACGTGCACTGGACCGAGGTGCACCGCTCCACCGACAACGGCGAGACCTGGCAGCACACCGGCACGACCTGGCCGGGCGACCACCACGGCGGGTTGTTCCAGATGCTGACCTGGGCGCCGGGCGACGACGGGTACGTCTACGCGTTCTCCACCGGGTTCCAGCGGGACGAGGGCCTGCTGCTGCACCGGGTCCCGGCCGACCGGCTGACCGACCCCCGGGCCTGGCAGGGCTGGGGCTTCCGGGGCGGCGCCTGGGCGTGGGGCAATCCGCCGACGGTCGCCCTCACCGGCGCCTACGGCGAGCTGTCCCTGCGCCCGGTGGGCGGCCGGTGGCTGCTGGCGTTCTTCGACGCCGGGAACTACCGCATCGACGTGCTCAACCTCGACGTGCCCACCGCGAACCTCTACGCGGCACCGCGCGCCACCGCGCTGCACGGCACCTCCTGGGACGCCGAGGACCACGCCGCCGGGCGCGTCGCCCAGCTCTACGGGCCCTACGTGGTGCCCGGCTCGACGCTCGAGGACCTGCACCTGGCGGTCAGCCAGTGGAACACCACGACGAACTGGCCCTACCGCGTGATGCAGTTCGCCGGGCGCGCTCCCCGGTGACCGGCCGCGCGGCTTCCGCCGAGCGGGAGAATGGGCCACCGGATTTCACCCGGATCACCGCCATCGGAGAGCCTGTTTCGGGATTCCGCGGTGCGCATCCGGCGGTGCGCCGGGGAATCCGTTCGGAGCACGGCGCGGTGCTCCGGTGGTGCGCAGCCCGGCGCCGGTCCTGACAACGCGCCGGGACGCGATTCCCGCAGCGCCGACCACGTTCCACTGTGGATTCCTGTCCGGTGGCGGACACCGCCGGATCCGCTCGACGAGCGCTTTCCCGCACGGCTGCGCGCGGCGCCGGATGGCCCTGTCCGGGAGCGGCCGTACGGCGAGCGGACATCCGGGTTACATCGGGAAACCCGGTATTGACGTTCTCGTGAACAATTCCTCTAGGCTGTGACGCACTTCGTGCTCTCCGCGCAAGAAGTGGGGTAGTCGGTGCAACCCGAGAACGCACATCAGGCCCGCGTGCTCACGTCCCTGCGATTCCACGGTCCCCAACCCGCGGCCGAACTGGCCGCTCAAGTTTCGTTGTCCCGGTCCAAGGTCGGGCAGGAACTCCTGCGGCTCCAGGAACTCGGTTTCGTGGAGCGGGCGGGCAAGGCCGAGTCGCGAGGCGGTCGGCGCTCCGGCCTGGTCCAGCTCTCCCGTGGGCTGCGCTTCCTCGGCGTGGACATCGGCGCCACCTCGCTGGACGTCGGCATCACCGACGGCAGGCTCGAACTCGTCGCCCGCGCCGCCGAGACGATCGACATCGAGGACGGTCCCGAGATCGTCCTCGGGCGCGCGGTCGAGCTGATCGACAAGCTCCGCGCGGACGGTCTGCTGGCGCGGGTCGACGGCGTCGGGGTGGGGCTGCCGGGTCCGGTGAGCTTCCGCGACGGGTTCACCGTGTCGCCGCCGATCATGCCGGGCTGGGACCGCTACCCGGTGCGGGAGTTCTTCATGCAGCAGCTCGACTGCCCGGTGCTGGTCGACAACGACGTGAACCTGATGGCCGTCGGCGAGATGTACTGCGGGCTGGCCCGTTCGGTGCGGGACTTCCTGTTCGTCAAGATCGGCACCGGGATCGGCTGCGGCATCGTCACCGCGCACCGGGTGATGCGCGGCAGCAGCGGCAGCGCGGGCGACATCGGGCACATCGCGGTGCAGGAGACCGGACCGGTGTGCAGTTGCGGCCGGTCCGGGTGCCTGGAGGCGTGGTTCAGCGGCGCGGCGCTGTCCCGCGACGCCACCGCGCTGGCCCGCAGCGGCGAGTCCCCGGAACTGCACCGGCTGCTGGGCGACCGCGCGGTGCTCACCGCCGAGGACGTCGGGATCGCGATGCGGTCCGGTGATCCGCAGGCCCTCGGCCTGGTGCGGGACGGCGGGCGGCGGCTCGGCCGGGTGCTGGCCGGACTGGTGAACTTCTTCAACCCCGCGATGATCATCGTGGGCGGCGGGGTGGCGCGGCTCGGGCACCCGCTGCTGGCCGAGGTGCGCGCCGAGCTGTACCGGCGCTCCACGCCGCTGGCCACCAGCAGCCTGCCCATCGTGCTGTCCGAACTCGGCGAGCACGCCGGCGTCGTCGGCGCCGCCGGGATGGCCGGCGACCACGTGCTCGGCGTCCAACCGGCGAGCTGACAACCCCCAGGAGGGCGGAGATGAACAAGCTCGGTATTGCGCTGGTGGGCCATTCCTTCATGGGTGCGGTCCACTCGCAGGCCTGGCGGACCGTGGGGCGCGTCTTCGACCTGCCCGTCCGGCCCGAGATGGTGGTGCTGTGCGGACGCCGCAAGGAGGCGGCGCAGGAGGCGGCCGACCGGTTCGGCTGGGCGGAATCCACCGACGACTGGAAGTCGGTGCTGTTGCGCGACGACATCCACGTGGTCGACATCTGCACCCCCGGCGACAGCCACGCCGAGATCGCGGTGCACGCGCTCGAAGCGGGCAAGCACGTGCTGTGCGAGAAGCCGCTGGCGAACTCGGTGACCGAGGCGGTGTCCATGCAGGAGGCCGCGGATCGGGCGCGTCGCAACGGGATTCAGTCGATGGTCGGGTTCAACTACCGCCGGGTCCCCGCGCTGGCCCTGGCCCGCTCGTTGGTCGCCAGCGGCCGGATCGGGCAGGTGCGGCACGTCCGGGCGAGCTACCTGCAGGACTGGCTGGTCGACCCGGACTCGCCGCTGACCTGGCGGTTGCGAGCCGAACGCGCCGGATCCGGGGCGCTGGGCGACCTGGGGGCGCACCTGGTGGACCTGGCGCACTTCCTGCTCGACGAGGAGATCGTCTCCGTCTCCGGCACGGTGGAGACGTTCGTGGCCGAGCGTCCGCTGCCGGATGACCCGGCGCGCACCGGACCGGTGACCGTCGACGACGCGGCGCTGTTCACCGCCCGGTTCCGGGACGGCGCGCTCGGCACGTTCGAGGCCACCCGCTACGCCACGGGCCGCAAGAACGGGCTGCGCATCGAGGTCAACGGCAGCGCGGGCAGCCTCGCGTTCGACTTCGAGTCGATGAACGAGCTGCACTTCCACGACGCCGCCGAACCCGCCGACACCGCCGGATTCCGGCGAATACTGGCCACCGAGCCGCAGCACCCGTACCTGGAGGCGTGGTACCCGCCGGGCCACGTGCTCGGCTACGAGCACACCTTCGCCCACGAGTTGCGCGACTTCGTCACCGCGATCGCCGAGCGCAGCGCGCCCGCCCCGGACTTCACCGCCGGGCTGCGGGTGCAGCGGGTGCTCGACGCCGTCCAGCGCAGCGCGGCCCACCACAGCCGCTGGATCCCGGTGGGGGAGGCGCAGCGGTGACCGGGGCGGACGTCCCGGCGCTGTTGGAGATGACGGGCATCGTCAAGGACTTCCCCGGGGTGCGGGCGCTGGACGGGGTGGACCTCCAGGTCCGCGCCGGTGAGGTGCACTGCCTGCTGGGCCAGAACGGCGCGGGCAAGTCCACGTTGATCAAGGTGCTCTCCGGAGCGCACCAGCCCGACGCGGGCGTGGTGCGCTGGGAGGGCGCGGAGGTGGCGCTGTCCTCCCCGGTCGCCGCGCTGCGCCGGGGCATCGCCGCGATGTACCAGGAGCTCGACCTGGTGCCCGGGCTCAGCGCCGCCGAGAACATCTTCCTAGGCCACGAGCACGCCGTCGCGGGGTTCACCCGGCGCGGGCAGGCGCGGCACGAGGCCGCGGAACTGCTGGCGCGCCTGGGACATCCCGGGATCGACCCGGACACCGAGGTGGGCGCCCTGCCCGCGGCGGTGCGGCAACTGGTGTCGATGGCCCGCGCCCTGGCGCACCGGGCGCGGCTCATCGTGATGGACGAGCCCACCGCGGCGCTGTCGGCCGGCGAGGTCGACGACCTGTTCCGGGTCATCGGCGAGCTCACCGCCGAGGGCGCGGCGGTCGTCTACATCTCGCACCGGATGGAGGAGATCCGCCGGATCGCCGACCGCGTCACGGTGCTCAAGGACGGGCGCACCGCGGCCTCCGGGCTGCCGGTGGCAGGCACCTCCACCGGCGAGCTGATCGCGCTGATGACCGGCGGCACCCCGCCGACCGTCGAGGCGGGCGGCAGCAGCGCCACCACGACGCCGGTGTTGGAGGTGACCGGGCTCGCTCGCCGCGGCGAGTTCACCGACATCAGTCTCACCGCGCACGCCGGGGAGGTCCTGGGCATCGCCGGCCTGGTGGGCTGCGGACGCAGCGAACTGCTGGAGACCGTCTTCGGCGCCCGGACCCCGGACGAGGGCGAGGTGCGGGTGGACGGCAAGCGGGTCCGCCCGGGCAGCATCGCCGCCGCGGTCCGCGCCGGGATCGGGCTGACCCCGGAGGAGCGCAAGAGCCAGGCGCTGGTGCCGCAGCTCCCGCTGGCGGCCAACGTCACGCTGGCCACGCTGCGCCGCTACAGCAAGGCGGGTTTCATCCGGCGCGGCAGCGAGCTCGCCGACACCGGCACGATCGTCGACCGGCTCCAGCTCCGCCCGGCCGACCCGACCCGCGCGGTGTCGGCGTTCTCCGGCGGCAACCAGCAGAAGGCGGTGATCGGCCGGTGGGTGCTGCGGGACTGCCGCGTGCTGCTGCTCGACGAGCCGACCCGCGGGGTCGATGTCGGTGCCCGCGCCGAGCTCTACGCGCTGATGCGGTCGCTGGCCGAGCAGGGCATCGCGATCGTGTTCGTCTCCAGCGACATCCCGGAAGTGCTGGCCCTGGCCGATCGGGTGCTGGTGCTGCGCGACGGCACGGCGGTGCACACCGCCGGGGCCGGTGAACTCACCGAAGGCGACGTGCTCGACCTCGTCATGGAGGCCCGGACGGCATGACACAGACCACCACCCCGACCGCCCCGCCCCGGACGTCCGCGCTGGCCGCCTGGTGGGCCCGCGCGGACATCCGGATGATCGCGCTGCTGGCCGTGTTCATCGCGCTGTGCGTGGTCGGCTACGCCACCCGCCCGGACGCGTTCCTGACCGAGGGCAACATCTCCACCGTGCTGCGGCTGTCGGCCGCCATCGGCGTGGTCAGCGTCGGCATGACGTTCGTGATCGCGGCGGGCGGCATCGACCTGTCCGTCGGGTCCATCGTGGCCCTGTCCAGCGTGTGGATGACGACGTGGGCCACCCAATCGTTCGGCCCGGTGGTGATGGTGCTGTGCGCGCTGTTGGTCGGCACCGCCTGCGGCCTGGTCAACGGCGTGCTGGTGTCCTACGGGAAGGTCGTGCCGTTCATCGCGACGCTGGCCATGATGGCCTCCGCGCGCGGGCTCGCCGAGCGGATCAGCGGGCGGCAGACCCAGGTCGTCGACGATCCCGCGTTCGGCGCGGTGTTCCGCGGCGACCTGCTGGGCGTGCCGGTGCTGATCTGGATCTTCGCGGTGGTCTTCGCCGCCGGCTGGGTGCTGCTCAACCGCAGCACCTTCGGGCGCCGCACCCTCGCGGTGGGCGGCAACGCCGAAGCGGCCCGGCTGGCGGGCATCGACGTGCGCAGGCACACCGCGGTGGTCTACGCGCTGGCCGGCCTGTGCTGCGGGATCGCCGCCCTCATGGTGGTCGCGCGCACCACCGCGGGCGCCTCCACCAACGGGATGTTCTACGAGCTCGACGCGATCGCGGCGGTGGTCATCGGCGGCACCCTGCTCTCCGGCGGCCGGGCCAGCATGACCGGAACGCTGCTCGGCGTGCTGATCTTCACGACGCTGGGCAACGTCTTCACCCTCAACAACCTGGAAACCGACATCCAGAACATCGCCAAGGGCGCGATCATCGTGCTCGCCGTGCTGCTGCAAGCCCGAACCCGGCGCCGCGCCTGATTTCCTCCGACCACGTTGGGAGACCGCCATGTCCGCGTTCCCGGAAACGCACCGCCGAAGATTCCTGCTCGGCACCGGCGCCCTCGGCGCGACCGCGCTGCTGAGCGGCTGCCTGGCCAACGAACCGCCGCAGCAGCAGAACCAGAACGCGGTCGCCACCGGTGGCGACAACGCCGCCCCGGGGCGGCACGTGACCATCGGGTTCTCCGCCCCGGCCGCCGACCACGGCTGGCTGGCGGCCATGACCACCAACGCCCGCGACCAGGCCGAGCAGTTCCCGGACGTGACGCTGGAGGCCACCGAGGGCAGCAGCGACGTCAACCAGCAGATCGCCCAGGTGGAGACGCTGATCAACGCCCAGGTCGACGTGCTGGTGCTGCTGCCCGCCGACGGCAAGGCGCTGACCGGGGTGGCCCGCCGCGCGATGCAGGCGGACATCCCGGTGATCAACGTGGACCGCGTCTTCGACTCCGAGGACGCCTACCGGTGCTGGATCGGCGGTGACAACTACGGCATGGGGGTCAACGCCGCCGGCTACATCGCCGCCGAATTGGAGCGGCGCGGGGTGACCGACCCGGTCATCGCCGAGATCGCGGGCACCGATTCGCTGCCGCTGACCCAGCAGCGCAGCGCGGGGTTCCGCGACGGGCTGGCCGAGCACGGCTTGGAGGTGTCGCGGCGGGTGGCGGCCGACTTCACCGCGGAATCGGGCGAGCGGGAGACCACCAACCTGCTCCAGGCCGCGTCGCGGCTGGACGCGGTGTGGAACCACGACGACGACCAGGGGATCGGGGTGCTGGCCGCCGTCGAGTCGGCCGGGCGCGACGAGTTCTTCCTGGTCGGCGGCGCCGGATCGCGGCAGATGATGGACCGGATCAAGGCCGGGAACAGCGTGGTGCGCGCGACCGTGCTCTACAACCCGTCGATGTGCTCCTCGGCGATCTCGCTGGCCCGGCTGCTCGCCCAGGCGCGCGGCATGGCCGACCTCGCCGAGCACGAGATCCCGCGCTCGATCACCACCTATTCCGCGGTGGTGACGCGGGAGAACGTCGACCAGTACCTCGACGTCGGCTTCGCCTCCTAGCGACCGTCCCAGGAAAGGAATTCCTCCCATGCGCACCGCGATCCTGACCGCCGTCCTGCTCGCCGCGGCGGCCCTGGCAGTACCGGCCGCGGCGGCCCCGGAGCACGGACGGCAGCACGTTCTGGTGTTCTCCAAGACCGCCGGTTTCCGGCACGATTCCATCGAGGACGGCATCGCCGCGATCGAGAAGCTTGGTCACCGGCACGGATTCACCGTGGAGTCCACCGAGGACTCGAAGGTGTTCACCGACGCCCGGCTGCGCCGCTACGACGCGGTCGTGTGGTTGTCGACCACCGGTGACGTGCTCGATCCCGCGCAGCAGGGCGCCTTCGAGCGCTACGTGCGCGGCGGTGGTGGCTTCATGGGCGTGCACGCCGCCGCCGACACCGAGTACGACTGGCCGTTCTACGGCGAGCTGGTCGGCGCGTACTTCACCAGCCACCCCGAAATCCAGCCGGCCACCGTGCTGGTGGAGGACCGCCACCACGACTCCACGGCGCACCTGCCGGAGCGCTGGGACCGCACCGACGAGTGGTACAACTACGCGACCAACCCGCGCGGTGCCGTCCACGTTCTCGCGTCGCTGGACGAGGCGAGCTACGACCCCGGCGACGGCGCCATGGGCGATCACCCGATCGCCTGGTGCCACACGATCGACGACGGCCGCGCCTTCTACACCGGCGGCGGCCACACGCGGGAGTCCTTCGACGATCCCGCGTTCCTGCGCCACCTGCTCGGCGGGATCCGCACCGCGACCGGACTCCGCCCCTGCTGACCCGCGATCGGTCCACAACGAGGAGTGACCTGATGCGAGCACGTCGATTATCAGTCTGGACGGCGGTCACCGCGATGGCGGCCGCCCTGATCACCGCACCCGCGTACGCGGCCCCACCCCCGTCGGAGCCGCCACCGGACTCCGCCTTCGACCAGGTCACCCTGGCCAAGGGCGAGACCAAGGTCGGCGAGCCGATGGCGCTGGCGGTGCTGCCCGACCGGCGGGTGCTGCACACCTCCCGCGACGGCGATGTCTTCCTCACCACCCCCGACTCCACCACCACGCTCGCCGCGGACCTGCCCGTCTACAACCACGACGAGGACGGGTTGCAGGGCATCGCCATCGACCCGGACTTCGAGGAGAACAGGTGGGTGTACCTCTACTACGCCCCGCCGCTGGACACCCCGTCCGGTGACGCGCCGGAGGAGGGCACCGAGGCGGACTTCGCCCCGTTCGACGGGTACAACCTGCTGAGCAGGTTCAAGTTCACCGAGGAAGGCACCCTCGACCTGGCCAGCGAGCAGGAGGTCCTGCGGGTGCCCGCGCAGCGCGGCACCTGCTGCCACGCCGGCGGTGAGATCGACTTCGACGCCAAGGGCAACCTGTACCTGTCCACCGGCGACGACACCAACCCGTTCTCCTCCGACGGGTACACGCCGATCGACGAGCGCGCCGAGCGCAACCCCGCCTTCGACGCGCAGCGCTCCTCCGGCAACACCAACGACCTGCGCGGCAAGATCCTGCGCATCCACGTGGAGCAGGACGGCAGCTACACCATCCCGAAGGGCAACCTGTTCAAGCCGGGCACGGACAAGACCCGCCCGGAGATCTACGCGATGGGCTTCCGCAACCCGTTCCGGTTCAGCGTCGACCCGAAGACCGGCTGGATCCACCTGGGCGACTACGGGCCGGACGCCGGATCGGCCGACCCGGCGCGGGGACCCGCGGGCACCGTCGAGTACAACCTGATCAAGGAGCCCGGCAACTACGGCTGGCCGTACTGCATCGGAGACAACCAGCCGTTCGTCGACCACGACTTCGCCACCGGCGAATCGGGCGAGGCGTTCGACTGCGCCGCGCCGCGCAACACCAGCCCGAACAACACCGGCCTGACCGAACTGCCGCCGGTGCAGCCCGCCTGGCTGCCCTACGACGACGGCTCGGTGCCCGAACTCGGCTCCGGCCCGGAGTCGCCGATGGGCGGACCGGTGTACCACTACGACCGCAATCTCGACTCGCCGGTGAAGTTCCCGCAGTACTTCGACAGGAAGGTGCTCAACTACGAGTGGGACCGCGGCTGGATCAAGGAGTTCTCGATCGACCGCCGCGGACGGCTCGAGCACATCCGGCCGTTCTTCGACTCGATGGAGCTGATCCGGCCGATGAACCTGGAGTTCGGCCCGGACGGCGCGCTGTACGTGCTGGACTACGGCTCCAGCTACTTCGGCGGCGCGGACGACTCGGCGCTGTACCGCATCGACCACAGCCCGCAGAACAAGACGCCCCAGGTGGCGCTGAGCGCGGACGTGACCTCGACCGGGCAGGCGCCGCTGACGGTCAACTTCGACCCGGCGGGCACCACCGACCCGGACGGCGGTGAGCTCAGCTACGCGTGGGACTTCACCGACGACGGGGAGGTCGACGAGACCACCGCGGGGCCGACGAGCTTCACCTACACCGAGCGCGGCGCGCACACCGCCAAGCTCGCCGTCACCGACGAGCAGGGCAAGACCGGCTACGCCAGCGTGCAGATCGTCGTCGGCAACACCCCGCCGGAGGTCACCATCGAGCTGCCGCCGAACGGCGGGGCGTTCAGCTTCGGCGAGCAGGTGCCGTTCCGGGTCAGCGTCACCGACGCCGAGGACACCCAGATCGACTGCTCCCGGGTCGAGGTGAGCTACGCGCTCGGCCACGACACGCACGCGCACCCGCTCAGCGAGACCACCGGGTGCGAAGGCGTGATCGAGACGCCCGCCGACGAGGGGCACGGCATGGACGCCAACCTCTTCGGCGTCATCACGGCCACCTACGCCGACAGCGGTGCCGACGACCTGCCGCCGGTCGAGGGCGAGGGCCGGGTCACGCTCCAGCCGAAGCACAAGCAGGCCGAGTTCTTCACCGAGTCCCAGGGCGTCGAGGTCGTCGCCGAGCCGGGGGCCGCCGGGGGGAACAAGGTCGGCGCGATCGAGGACGGTGACTGGTTCTCGCTCGACCCGGTGAGCCTCACCGGCGTGGACGGCATCGGCTACCGCGTCTCGGCAGCCGGGGCGGGCGGCACCATCGAGGTCCGCTCGGGCGCCGTCGACGGACCGCTGGTGCAGACCGTGCCGGTGCCCGGCACCGGTGGTGACGACCAGTACGTCGACCTGGAACCGGTCGCGGTGACCGATCCGGGCGGCTCCGGACCGCTGTACTTCGTGTTCCGGGGCGAGGGGAGCGGTCTGTTCGCGGTCGACGAGCTGACCTTCTCCGGTGCGGGCGTGTCCGAACCGGTGCCGCCGGAGGCCGCCGTGACGGCCCGGGCCCGGGGCGACGTCCCGCGTTGATCCGCGTGGTGGTGGCCCCGCCTGCCGGGGCCACCACCGCTGTCCCACCAGGAGGTGACACGGTGGACGACACGACACGACCGGGCCGCACCGGCCTGTGGCTGAACGGGGCCCGCGGCTCGGTGGCGACCACGACGATCGTCGGGCTGGCGGCGCTGCGCGCGGGCCTGGCGCCACCGACCGGCTGCGTGACCGAACTGCCCGGCATCCGCTCGGCGGCGCTGCCGGACTGGGCCGACCTCGTCGTCGGCGGCCACGACGTCTCCGCCGTCTCGCCGCACAAGAGCGCCGAGCACCTGGTGGCCTCCGGGGTGCTCCCGGCGGGGGTGACCGGTGCGGTCGCGCCGCAGATCACCGCCGCCGAAGCCGAACTGCGCCGGGGATACGACCCGGCGGTGGACCGGGACGGCCAGGGCGCGGCGGCCCGGCGGATGGCCGCCGACATCGACGACTTCGCCCGGCGGCACGACCTGCGGCGCGTCGTGGTGGTCAACGTCGCCTCCACCGAGGCACCCGTCCCGGACCTGCCGGAGCACCACGATGCCGCGGCCCTGGAAGCCGCGTTGGACGATCCGGCGCGCGGTGTGCTCCCGGCCAGCGCGGTCGCCGCGTACGCCGCGGTGCTGGCCGGGAGCCCGTACGTGGAGTTCACCCCGTCCATGGGCATCAACTGCCCGGCCCTGCGGGAACTCGCCGAACGGCGGGGCCTGCCGTACGCGGGCTCCGACGGCAAGACCGGGCAGACCCTGCTGCGCACCGCCCTCGCGCCGATGTTCACCGAACGCGGTTTCGCGGTGCGCTCCTGGGCGGGCACCAACCTGCTCGGCGGGGGCGACGGCGCGACGCTGGCCGACCCGGAGACCGCCGCCAGCAAGCTCGCGTCCAAGGCGCGGGGCCTGGCCGCGCTGGTGGGCGAGCAGGCGACGGCCCCCCTGCACATCGACCACGTCCCCGACCTGGAGCAGACCAAGGTGGCGTGGGACCACGTGCGCGCCGAGGGCTTCCTCGGCACCCCGGTGACCCTCCAGCTCACCTGGACCGGCTACGACTCGGCGCTGGCCGCCCCGCTGGTGCTCGACCTGGTGCGGCTGGTCGCGATGGCCCACCGGGCGGGTCAGCGCGGCGCGCTGCCGGCGCTGGCGTGCTTCTTCAAGGACCCGATCGGCAGCGACGAGCACCGCTTCGACCACCAGGTGCGCCGGTTGTACGACTGGGTGCGCGCCACCGCGGGAGGTGCCGGATGACCCGCCTGCGAACGCTGGTCGAGCTCACCCGGGCCCCGGCGGCGCTGACGGTGCTCGGTGACACCGCCGTCGGCGCGGTCGCCGCGGGACGTCCGCTGCGCGGTCGCCGCGCGCTGCTCCCGCTGGCGTCGGTGTCGCTGTACTGGGCGGGGATGGCGCTCAACGACTGGGCCGACCGGGAGCGCGACGCGGTGGAGCGGCCCGAGCGGCCGATCCCCGCCGGACGCATCGGCCCCGACCAGGCGTTGCGCGTCGCGGTGGCGCTGGGCTCCTGCGGTGCGCTCGCCGCCGCGTGCGCCGGACCGGCCGAGGCGCGCGTCGGGGCCGGGCTGGCCGCCTCCGTGGCGGGCTACGACGCGGTGCTCAAGCACGGCGCCGCGGGACCCGCCGGGATGGCGCTGTGCCGGGGCCTGGACGTGCTCCTGGGCGCCGGTGGTGACCGCGCCGCCTGGCCTGCCGCCGCGGTGCTGGCCGGGCACACCGGCGGGGTCACCGCCCTCGCGCGGGGCGAGGTCGACGGGACCGGGGTTCCCACGGCCGCGGCCGCGCTGGCCGGTACCGCGCTGACGGCCGCGGCGGTGGTCGCGGGCCGCTGCGCCTCGCCCCGGCACCGGGTCGCGGCAGCCGGGGCCGCGCTGGTGTACGCGGCGAAGGTCGGCTCGGCGCAGTGGCGCACCTGCCGCCGACCGGACGGGACCACCGTCCGCGCCGCCACCCGCGCCGGGATCCGCGGCATGGTGCCGCTCCAGGTCGCCCTGGTCGCGCGCCGCGACCTCCGGGCGGCGGCGGTGCTGGCCGCTGCGGTGCCGCTGGCCCGGTACGTCGGCAGCCGGGTGGAGATCGCATGAGCGGGCCGCGACTGGGATACGGCAGCAACGGGTTCGGCGACCACCGGTTGCCGGACGCGCTGGCGGTGATCGCCGAGCTCGGTTACGAAGGCGTGGCGCTCACCCTGGACCATCACCACCTGAACCCGTTCGCCGACGACCTGGCCGAACAGGTGCGGTCGGTGCGGCGGGAACTCGGGCGGCACGGGCTGTCGGTGGTCGTGGAGACCGGCGCCCGCTACCTGCTCGACCCGCGCCGCAAGCACCACCCGACGCTGGTGTCCGAGGACGTGGAGCGGCGCGTCGACTTCCTGCGGCGCGCGGTGCGGGTGGCCGCCGACCTCGGCGCCGAGGTGGTGTCGTTCTGGTCCGGCGTCCAGCCGTCCGATGTGGACGACGAGCTGGCCGCCGGGCGGCTGCTCGACGGCACCGGGCGGGTGCTGGACGAGGCCCGGCGGCACGGCGTGGTGCTGGGCCTGGAGCCCGAACCCGGCATGGTCGTGGACACCGTCGACCGGGCGCTGGCGGTGCGCGAGCGGCTCGGCGACCCGCAGCACCTCGGGATCACCCTCGACGTCGGGCACTGCGTCGCCGTCGAGGCCGACAGCGCCGCCGAGTGCGTCCGCAGGCTCGGCCCGCTGCTGGTGCACGTGCAGCTCGACGACATGCGGCCGGGGGTGCACGAGCACCTGGAGTTCGGCGACGGCGAGCTCGACCTGCCCGCCACGCTGGAGGCGCTGTCCGAGGTCGGGTACTCCGGACTGGCCGCGGTCGAACTGCCCCGGCACGGCCACGCCGCACCGGTGGTCGCCGAACGCGCGATGGCGGCGCTGCGGCAGGCGTGGCCGCCGTGGCTGGCCGAGGCGGTCGCGTCGGTGCGGCGCGATCCGGCGAGCATCGGCGCGCTGTTCCCGGCGGTCGGCCGGGAGGTCGGCCGCGCCCCGCTGCGCCGGGACGACCCGCACGGCGCGGTGCACGGCACCGTCGACGACCGGGCGCGGACCCGGCTGCTGGTGGCGCTGGCCGACACCGCCGCGCCCGAGGCGCTGGCGGCCGAACTCGCGCAGCTGTACCGCTACGGCGACGACGCCGAGCGGCGCGGGGTGCTGCGCGGTCTGGCCGCCGTGGACCGGGCCGAGGTGGTGCCGACCGGCTTGGAGCTGGTCGGCGACGCGCTGCGGACCAACGACCCGCGGTTGGTCGCCGCCGCGCTCGGGCCGTTCGCCGCCCGCCACCTCGACGACCACGCCTGGCGGCACGGGGTGCTCAAGTGCCTGTTCACCGGGGTGCCGCTGGCGGCGGTCGCCGACTGGCGGGGCCGCCGGGACGACGAGCTGCACCGCATGGTCGCCGACTACGCCGCCGAGCGGCGCGCCGCCGGACGTGCCGTTCCCGCCGACGCCCGCACCCTCCTGGAGAGCTGATGCGCATCTTCGACCCGCACATCCACATGACCTCCCGCACCACCGACGACTACGAGGCCATGCACGCCGCCGGGGTGCGGGCGATCACCGAGCCCGCGTTCTGGCTCGGCCAGCCGCGCACCACCGTCGGCTCGTTCACCGACTACTTCGACGGGCTGATCGGCTGGGAGCGGTTCCGGGCCGCCCAGTTCGGCATCCGCCACCACGCCACCATCGCGCTGAACCCCAAGGAGGCCAACGACCCGCGCTGCCGCGAGGTGCTCGACGTGCTGCCGCGCTACCTGGCCAAGGACGGCGTGGTGGCGGTCGGCGAAGTGGGCTACGACGCCATGACCCCGGAGGAGGACACCGCGTTCGCCCACCAGCTCGACCTCGCCGCGCGAGCCGGGCTGCCCGCCATGGTGCACACCCCGCACCGGGACAAGCCGGCCGGCACCCGGCGCAGCCTCGACGTGGTGCGCGAGTCGGACCTGCCGCCGGAGCGGGTGGTCGTCGACCACCTCAACGAGGTCACCGTGGAGCTCGTCGCCGACAGCGGCTGCTGGATGGGCTTCTCGATCTACCCCGACACCAAGATGGACGAGGACCGGATGGTGGCGCTGCTGCGGCGCTACGGCACCGAACGGGTGCTGGTGAACTCGGCCGCCGACTGGGGCCGCTCGGACCCGCTGAAGACCCGGGCCACCGGCGAGGCCATGCTGCGCGCCGGGTTCACCGACGCCGAGGTGACCACCGTGCTGTGGGACAACCCGGTGGCCTTCTACGGGCAGAGCGGACGGCTCAACCTGGACCCGCTGCCCGGGTTCACCGCCGAAGCCAATTCCTACGAGGGCAATTCCGTGCTGCGCGGCGCCCGGCCGGAGCGGTGATGCCGGTGTTGTCGTACTGCACGAACGTGCACCCGGCCGAAGACCTGGACGGGGTGTGCGCGCAGCTCGCCCGCTACGCCGGGCCGGTGCGCGCCGCGCTGGGCGAGCAGGAGATCGGCGCCGGGCTGTGGCTGGCCGCCGACCTCGCCGCCAGGCTGGTCGCCGAACCCGCCGCGCTGCACCGGCTCAAGTCCGAAGTGGCCGATCGCGGGCTGCGGGTGGTGACGCTCAACGCCTTCCCGCACCACGGTTTCCACGACCCGGTGGTCAAGCACCGCGTGTACCGACCGTCGTGGGCGGAGCCGGAACGGCTGCGCTACACCCTGGATTGCGCCGAGGTGCTGGCCGCGCTGCTGCCCGACGGCGGCTCCGGCAGCATCTCCACGCTGCCGCTGGGCTGGCGGGAGCCCTGGGGCGCGGCCGAGGAGGGCGTCGCGCGCCGCCGGTTCGACGAACTGGCCGCGGGCCTGCGCGCGTTGGAGGACCGCACCGGCAAGCGGATCCGGGTGGGCATCGAGCCGGAACCGGGTTGCCTGCTGGACACCGCCGCCGATGCGGTGTCCTGGCTGCGCGGGTGCGATCCGAGCTACCTCGGGCTGTGCCTGGACACCTGCCACCTCGCGGTGTCGTTCGCCGACCCGGTGGGCACCGTGCGCGAGATCCGCGCGGCCGGGGTGGAGGTCGTCAAGGTGCAGGCCTCGGCCGCGCTGCACGTCGACGACCCGGTGGCCGCCCGCGCCGAACTCGCCCGCTACGCCGAACCCCGCTACCTGCACCAGGTCCGCGAACGGGCGCCGGAGGGCGTGCGCGCCTGCGACGACCTGCCCGAGGCGTGGGACGAGCTGCCCGGCGGCGGACCGTGGCGGGTGCACTTCCACGTCCCGCTGCACTGGCGGGCCACCGGCGCGCTGCGGCCCACCACCGACGTGCTGCGCGCGGCGCTCGGCGCGCTGCCCGACCCGCTGCCGCCGATCGAGGTCGAGACCTACACCTGGAGCGTGCTGCCCGACCCGCCGGACGACCTGGTCGACGGCATCGCGGCCGAGCTCGCGTTCACCCGAGAGCTGCTCGATGCGAGGGAGTTGCCATGAAACCGGTGGTCCTGCTCGACGTCGTCGGGCTCACGCCGTCCCTGCTGGCGCACATGCCGAACCTGCGCGCGCTCGCCGCCGGGGGCTGGCAGGCCGAGCTCGGCACCGTGCTGCCCGCCGTGACGTGCAGCGCGCAGTCCACCTTCCTGACCGGGAAACCGCCGGCCGAGCACGGCATCGTGGGCAACGGCTGGTACTTCCGCGACCTCGGCGAGGTGCACCTGTGGCGCCAGCACAACCGGCTGGTGCGCGGTCCGAAGGTCTGGGAGTCCGCCCGCGCGGCGCGTCCCGGCTACACCGCCGCCAACATCTGCTGGTGGTACGCGATGGGCGCGACGACGGACTGGACCGTCACGCCCCGGCCCATCTACCACGCCGACGGCCGCAAGTCGCCGGACTGCTACACCCGGCCGCCCGGCCTGCACGACGAGCTCACCGCGGCGCTCGGCCCGTTCCCGCTGTTCCACTACTGGGGGCCGACCGCCGACATCACCTCCAGCCTGTGGATCACCGCCGCCGCCCGCCGGGTGCTGCGCCACCACCGCCCGGACCTGCTGCTGTGCTACGTCCCGCACCTGGACTACGACCTGCAGCGCTGGGGACCGGACAGCCCGCAGGCGCGCGCCGCGGCGGTCGAGGTCGACCACGCGCTGTCCGGGCTCCTCGACGAGGCCCGGGACTCGGGTGCGGCGGTCGTGGTGCTCAGCGAGTACGGGATCACCCCGGTGGACCGGCAGATCCACCTCAACCGCGCGCTGCGCCGGGAAGGGCTGCTGGAGGTCCACGCCCAGGCCGGGATGGAGTACCTCGACCCGTGGACCTCGCGGGCCTTCGCCGTCGCCGACCACCAGGTCGCCCACGTCTACGTGCGCGATGAGTCCGATGTGGACAAGGTGCGGTCGCTGGTCGCGGCGCAACCCGGGGTCGACGAGGTGCTGGGGCGTGCGGAGCAGGCCCGCTTCGGCCTGGACCACCCGAGGGCCGGGGACCTCGTCGCCGTGGCCGAGCCCGACGCCTGGTTCACCTACTACTACTGGCTGCACGAGGACCGGGCGCCGGACTTCGCGCGCGGCGTGGAGATCCACCGCAAGCCCGGGTACGACCCCGCCGAGCTGTTCCTCGACCCGGACGACCCCTGGGTGAAGCTGAAGGCCGCCGCGAACCTGGCGAAGAAGAAGACCGGGCTGCGCTACGCGATGAACGTCGTGCCGACCGACGGCCGGTTCGTCCGCGGTTCGCACGGCCGGCTGCCGGACGACCCCGCCCACGGCCCCGTCCTGCTGTGCTCCGACCCCGCGGTCCCGGCCGCGGTGGAGCGCTCCGGGCGGCTGGCCGCGACCGACGTGCACGACCTCGTGCTGAGGCTGCAAGGAATCCGTTGAAAGGGAACCCCATGCCGTTGCCCCGCCGCACCCTGCTGCAGACCGCCGCGGTGCTCGCCGCCGCCGGTGCCTCCACCGGAGCCGCGAGCCACCACCCCGGCCGCATCCCGCACAAGGCCATCAGCATCCAGCTCTACACGCTGCGCTCGCTGCTGGACGCCGACCTCGTCCCGACGCTGCGGCAGCTGGCCGACATCGGCTACCGCACCGTCGAGACCGCCGGGACGCACGGCCGCACCGCCGCCGAGTTCCGGTCCGTCCTCGACGACCTCGGCCTGCGCGCCACCTCCGGCCACTCCGGGCTGGAGGGCGGCATCGACGCGCTGATCGAGGAGTCGTGCGCCCTCGGGCACCGCAGAGTCGCGGTGCCGTACGCGGAGTTCGACACCGCCGACGGGTGGCGCCGGTTCGCCGACCAGCTCAACGAAGCCGGTCACCGCTGCCGCCGCGCCGGGCTGCGGTTCGGCTACCACAACCACGACCACGAGTTCGCCACCGTCGACGGGCACCGGCCGTTCGACATCCTGCTGCACCGCACCGATCCGCGCCTGGTGCACTTCGAGCTGGACGTCTACTGGGCGGTGCACGCGGGCCAGGACCCGGTCGCGCTGGTCGACGCGCACCGCGGCCGGTTCCCGCAGCTCCACGTCAAGGACCGCTCGGCGGCGGGGGAGATGGTCGATCCGGGCACCGGCACCATCGACTTCCCGGAGCTGTTCGACCACGCGCGGGCGCGGGAGTTCATCGTCGAGCACGACAACCCGACCGACCCGATGCGCACCGCCCGCGTCGGCTTCCGCTACCTGCGCACCGTTCGCTGGTGATCTCGGTTTCCGGGCCGGTGGCAGGACCGCCGGCCCGGAAACCGGTGGACCGCGCCGCCGGTTCCGCAGTAGGGTGCCGATCGTGCTGATCACGCCGCCCGCCGCCGCGGGCTGGATCGTGCCCGCGCTCCCGCTCTACGGCGAAGACCACGAGCGCGGCGACTCCGCCTGGTGAACCGCTCCTGATCGGTCCCGTCCTGCCCGCGCGGCCCCGACGGCCCGCGGGAAGCACCGATCGGTGGAGGAGTTACCCGTGGCCGCGCCGCCCTCCCGCCTCGCGCCCGCCGTCGAGGTCCTGACCAGTCCGCACGTCCCCCGACTGCTGTCGGCCTCGCTGCTGGGTCGGCTGCCCACCGGCATGGCCGCCCTGGCGATCCTGCTCGCCGTGCTCGACCGCGGCGGGACCTACACCGCCGCCGGCGGGCTCTCCGCGGTGTACGCGGCGAGCGCGGCGGTGGGCGGACCCGTCCTCGGGCGGTTGATCGACCGCACCCGGCAGGCGCCGGTCCTGCTGTGCTCGGGCGCCGCCTCGGCGGCGGGCTTCGTCGGCCTGGCGCTGCTGGACCCGGTGGCGCACCCGCTCGCCGCGGCGGGGTGGGCGGCGCTGGCCGGGGCGGCGACCCCGCAGCTCGAACCGTGCCTGCGGGTGCTGTGGTCCCCGGTGCTGCGGGACGACGAGGCGGTGCGCACGGCCTACTCCCTGGACGCGGCCACCCAGGAGCTCGTCTTCGTCACCGGCCCGCTCGTGGTGCTCGCGGCCACCGCCGCGGGCGGTCCCAGCGCCGGACTGCTGGTCGCCGGGGCGCTCGGGCTCCTCGGCAGCCTCTGGTTCGCCACCGCCGCCCCCGCGCGGCGCTGGCGGGGCGGTCCGGCGGCGGGAGCGCACCCGGCCGGTCCGCTGCGGTCGGCGGCGCTGGTCCGGTTGCTCGTGGCGCTGCTGTTCGTCGGCGCCACCATCGGCATGTTCACCGTGGGGATCACCGCCTACACCGATCACCTCGGCGCGCCCTCGGCCGCTGGTTGGCTGATCGCGGCCAACGCGCTCGGCGCCCTGATCGGCGGCATCGCCTACACGACCGCCCCGAGCCCGGCCGACGAGCACCGCAGGCTGCGCGCGCTGCTGGCCGGGCTGGCCGTCGGCTACGCGCCGCTGGTGCTGCAACCGGGACTGCTGGGCACCGCACCGCTGGCGGTGCTCAGCGGTCTCGCCCTGCCGCCGGTGCTCGCCTGCTCCTTCGCGCTCGTCGGCCGACTGGCCCCGGCGGGCACGATCACCGAGGCGCACGCCTGGATGATCACCGCTTTCGGCGCCGGGAACGCCGCCGGATCGGCCGCCGCCGGTCTCGCCGCCGACCTCGCGTCGAGCCGCGCCGCGCTGGCCCTCGGCGTCCTCACCGGCGCCCTCGCCCTGGTGATCGCCGCCCGCCCCTTCACCCACCACGGCCCCGATACCCACCACGGCCCCGATACCCACCACGGCCCCGGCACCGCGCCGCGCCCGGAAGGGGCGTGAGTGAGGGGCACCTTCATCCGACTATGCCGGATGAAGGTGCCCCTCACTCACGGTGGAAGCTGCACGCGGTGGCGGGCTTCCGGGATGAATCACCTAGCTGAAGAAGAACATGAGGCTGTCCGGGATCGACCCGATGTCCCCGAGGGTGTCGGCGGTGAACTCGCCGATCTCGGTGAGTTCGAGGGCGGGGTAGGTCTCGTTCACGGTTCTCGGCCTCCTCGTGTCGGCGGTGGCGCTGTGATCGTCGTTCGGCGCCTGCCTCCGGGGATCGGCAGGTGTCCGCGGTGTCCTGAGCGCTCCCGGGTTGGTGTCACCCGTGTTCCGCAGCAGAGCCGCTCGGCCGTGTGGCGAGAGGAGCTCGACACCTGATGCTCGCCCCGACGAGGCCGGGGCGCGGTGGTTCGGGCGGTGGTGGCGCGGGTACGCCGGGAGGCGGAATCGTCGAGCGCAGTGAGGAGAGCACCGTGGCATCCGAACCGCAGGCCCCCGCACCGTACGACGGCTTCGACCGGATGCCGATCGGTGGCGAGTGGGTCACCGGACGCGCCGGTTCGACCGCCACCGACGTCAACCCCTACACCGGGGAAACGCTGGTGGAGATCCAGCACGCCGACGCCGCCGACGTGGACGCCGCCTACACCGCCGCGGCCAGCGCGCAGCGCGACTGGGCCGCGCGGACCGCCGCGGAACGCGCCGAGGTCTTCGTGCGCGCCGCGCAGATCATGTCGGACCGCGAGGAGGAGATCGTCGACTGGCTGGTCCGCGAGGCCGGGGCGATCCGCCCCCGCGCGCAGTGGGAGTGGATGGCGGTCCGGGCCGTGATGCTGGAGTCCGCGAGCTACCCGGCGCGGGTCACCGGGCGAATCCTGCCCGCCGCCCTCATCGACGGCAAGGAGAACCGGGTCTACCGGCAACCCGTCGGCACCGTGGGCGTGATCAGCCCGTGGAACTTCCCGTTGCAGCTCTCCAACCGCTCGGTCGGGCCCGCGCTGGCCGTCGGCAACGGCGTGGTGCTCAAGCCGGCCAGCGACACCCCGATCACCGGTGGCCTGCTGCTCGCCCGGATCTACCAGGAGGCGGGGCTGCCCGAGGGACTGCTCAACGTCGTGGTGGGCCGCGGCGGCGAGGTCGGCGACGCGGTGGTCACCGATCCCCGGGCGGGGGTGGTGTCGTTCACCGGGTCCACCCCCGTCGGCCGCGGCATCGCCGAGAAGGCGCCGCTGACCAAGCTCGGCCTCGAACTCGGCGGCAACGGTCCGCTGGTGGTGCTCGACGACGCCGACCTGGACCGGGCGGTGGACGCGGCGGTGTTCGGCTCGTTCTTCCACCAGGGCCAGGTCTGCATGGCCACCAACCGGATCATCGCCCACCGCGCGGTGCACGACGAGGTGGCCGAGCGCGTCGCCGCCCGCGCCCGGGACCTGCGCTGCGGCGACCCCGCCGACCCGGAGACGCGGATCGGTCCGGTGATCAACCGCAGCCAGCTCGACTCGGTGCGCGAGAAGGTCTCCCGCGCCACTTCCCAGGGCGCGCGGTTGCTGGTTTCCGGCGAACCCGGCGGTCCCAGCGGGCAGCTGCTGCCGCCGCACGTGCTCACCGGGGGCAACGACGTGGCCACCGCGGACGAGGAGGTCTTCGGGCCGGTCGCCACCGTGGTCCGCGCCGAGGACGAGCAGCACGCCCTCGACCTGGCCAACGACACCGAGTACGGCCTGTCCAGCGCGGTGTTCACCGGCGACGCCGAGCGCGGCGTGCGGTTCGCCCTCGCGGTCCGGGCCGGGATGACCCACGTCAACGACACCACCATCAACGACGAACCGAACACCGCCTTCGGCGGCGAGAAGAACTCCGGTGTCGGGCGCTTCGGCGGGGAGTGGGCGATCGAGGAGTTCACCACCGATCACTGGGTGAGCGTGCAGCACCGCCCGCGCCCCCCGATGCTCTGACCCGTGAGCCGCGCCGCCGGGGCGTGGACGGTAGCGGTGGTGTTCCTGGTCGGCATGATCGGCACCACCCTGCCCACGCCCCTCTACCCGATCTACGAGCGCCACTTCGGCTTCGGCGGGCTGGTGGTCACCCTCGTCTTCGCCGCCTACGCGGTGGGGGTGCTGGCCGCCCTGCTGCTCGTCGGCGACCTCTCCGACCGGGTCGGCAGACGCCCGGTGCTGGGCGCCGGGGTGGCCTTCGCCGTGGTCAGCGGTGCGGTGTTCCTGGTCGACGCGGTGCCCGCGCTGTTCGCCGGGCGGGTGCTGTCGGGGATCTCGGCGGGGATCTTCACCGGGACGGCGACGGCCACCATCGTCGACCTCGCGCCCGCGCGGCGCGCCAGCCGGTCGGGCCTGCTCGCGGCGGCGGTGAACATGCTCGGGCTCGGGCTCGGACCGGTCACCGCCGGGGTGCTCGCGCAGTTCGCGCCGTGGCCGCTGCGGTTGCCCTACGCCGTGCACCTGGTGCTGATGCTGCTGCTGGGCGCCGCGCTGCTGGCCGTGCCGGAGCCGGTGCGACGACCGGCGGGCCGGGTCCGCCTGCGGGTGCAGCGGCTCGCGGTCCCGGCGGAGGTCCGGGGCACCTTCGTGCCCGCCGCGATCGCCGGCTTCGCCGGTTTCGCCGTGCTGGGGCTGTTCACCTCGGTCTCCCCGCTGTTCCTGACCGGGGTGCTGGGCATCGAGGACCACGCGGTGACCGGTGCGGTCGTGTTCGTGCTGCTGGGCAGCTCCACGATCGGCCAAGTGGCGTCGGAGTCGCTGGACCGGCACCGCTGCCTGGTCGGCGGGTGCGCGGTGCTCGCCGCGGGCGTCCTGGTCGTCGCCGCCGGGATCGGCACCCGGTCGCTGTGGGCGTTCCTGCTCGGGGCCGTGGTCGCCGGGCTGGGGCAGGGGATGAGCTTCCGGTCCGGGCTCACCTCGGTCACCTCCGGTGCGCCGGCCGAGCAGCGCAGCGGGGTGTCCTCGGCGTTCTTCGTGGTGCTCTACGTCGCCCTGTCGTTGCCGGTGATCGGCGTCGGCGCCGCCGCGCAGGCGTTCGGCATCGTGCCCGCGGGCGTGGTGTTCGCCGGGATCGTGGCGGTGCTCGCGGTGGGAGCGGGGCTGGTGCTGGTGCGCCGGACTTCCTGATCGTCCACCGGGTCGATCCGTGATCGCGGGTGTTGACCGGTGCGCGCGCCGCGCCATAACTTGTAGAACGGTCGATCAGTTCGGATCCACCCGAGGGAGGGCGGTCCCGTGACCGAGCTCGACGCGCTGCGGAGGTCGCTGACCGCGCCCGGGATGCCGTTCGAAATGGTGGAGCGCGACCTCGGCGGCAGGCGGGTCCGCACCTGGCGGCACGCCCCGGAGAGCCTGCGCGCCCTGGTCCTGGACTCCCGGGAGTTCGGCGGCCGCGACTTCATCCGGTACCAGGACGAGCGGCTGAGCTACGCCGAGCACTTCGCCGCGGTCGCGACCTTCGCGCACCGGCTGGCCGAACGCGGTGTCGCGCCCGGTGATCGGGTGGCGCTGGCGATGCGCAACTACCCGGAGTGGTCGGTGGCGTTCTTCGCCGCCGCCTCGCTGGGCGCCGTCGCGGTACCGCTCAACGCGTGGTGGACCGCGGGCGAGCTCGAATTCGCCTTGCGCGACAGCGGGTCCTCGGTGCTCGTCGCCGACGGCAGGCGGGCCGAGCTGCTCGGCGCGATCCCCGCCGACCTCGGCATCGATCTGGTCGTGGTGCGCCCCGAAGGGCCGCTGCCCGCCGGTGCCGCCGACTGGGACGCGGTGCTCGGCGCGATCCCCGCCGACGCCGCGCTGCCCGATGCCGAGGTGGGGCCCGACGACCTGGCGACCCTCTTCTACACCTCCGGCACCACCGGCCGCCCCAAAGGCGCGGTCGGCACCCACCGCAACATCTGCACCAACCCGGTCAGCGTCGCCTACGGCGCGGCGCTCGGCGCGCTCCGCGGCGGCACCCCGCTGGAGGAAGCGCTCGCCCCGCAGCCGGAACGGACCAGCCTGCTGCCGGTGCCGCTGTTCCACGCCACCGGCTGCCACTCGGTGCTGGTGAGCACCTTCCGCTCCGGCGGCGCGCTGGTCCTGATGCACAAGTGGGACCCGGCCGAGGCGCTGCGGCTGGTCGAGCGGCACCGCGTCACCCACTTCACCGGCGTGCCCACCCAGCTCTGGCAGATGTGCGCCCATCCCGACCTCGCCACCCGCGACCTGTCCAGCCTGCGCACCGCGGGCTCCGGTGGCGCCCCTGCACCGCCGCACCTGCTGACCCGGATGGTCGCGTCGATGCCGGACCGGGGGTTCTCCAACGGGTACGGGCTCACCGAGACCTCCTCCGCCACCTCGATCAACGCGGCCGGGAACTACCTGGCCAAGCCGGACAGCGTCGGACCGCCGGTCGCGGTGGTGGACGTCAAGGTGGTCGACGCGGTGGGGGAGGAGGTGCCCACCGGCGGGATCGGCGAGCTGTGGATCAAGGGCCCCAACGTGGTGGTCGGCTACTGGAACCGCCCGGACGCCACCGCCGAGGCGATCACCCCCGACGGCTGGCTGCGCTCCGGGGATCTCGCGCACCTGGACGACGAGGGCTTCATCCACGTCGTGGACCGGGCCAAGGACATGGTCATCCGCGGCGGCGAGAACGTCTACAGCGCCGAGGTCGAGGCGGCGGTGTTCGAGCACCCCGGGGTGCGGGACTGCGCGGTGGTCGGCGTGCCGCACGAGGAGCTGGGCGAGGAGGTCGGCGTCGTCGTGCAGCCCGAGCCCGGCGTCGAGCTCGACGCCGAGGCGCTGCGGCGGTTCCTGGGCGAGCGGATCGCCGCCTTCAAGGTGCCCGCCCACGTCTGGCTGCGCACCGAGGACTTCCCGCGCAACGCGGCGGGCAAGCTGCTCAAGCGGGCGCTGCGCGACGAGGTCGTCCCGGGCTGAGGCGTCATGGCCGCGGGTTCCGCCGCGTCCAGCCGCTCCCGCGCCGACCGCCCGCCGCCGCGTCGCAGCGCGGGCACAACCGCAGGCGCGCGCCGGCAGTCCCGGCCAGCCACCGGGCATCGCGCCAGGACACGTGCGGGAAGCGGGCCAGGCCCGCCCGGTGCAGCGGGACGCCGCACAGCGCCTGGTTCGTCCCGGGCCGCCACCCGTGCACATCACCGCACGGCTGCCGCACCCCGTCCTCGTCGGTCCACTTGCTGCTGGCCGCCACCGCGGGTTCCACCCCACCGGTCTACCCGGAATCCCCGCGTACCACCGCGCCCGCCCGGGTACGCGAGAGCCATGCGGCCGCTCGAGACCGACTCGCTCACCTTCATCGGCACCGCCACCGCGCTGCTGCGCCTGGGGCCGTTCACGGTCCTCACCGACCCCGATTTCCTGCACCGGGGTCGGTGGTCCTACTTCGGGCAGGGCCTGTTCTCCCGGCGGCGCACCGAGCCCGCGATGCGCCCGGCCGAGCTGCCGCCGCTGAACGCCGTGGTGGTCTCGCACCTGCACGGCGACCACTTCGACCGGACCGCCCGCCGCGAACTGCCGCACGACGTGCCGATCGTGACCACCGGGCACGCGGCGGCCAAACTGGGCAAGAGCGGCTTCACCGAGCCGGTGCCGCTGGCGACCTGGGCGCGGCAGGACTTCATCGAGTCCGGCGCGACGCTGAGCATCACCGCCGTCCCCGCCCGGCACACCGCGGGACCGCTGAACCGCCTGCTGCCGCCGGTGATGGGCAGCGTGCTGGAGTACCACCCGGCCGGGGGCGGGACGCCGAAGCGGCTCTACCTCAGCGGCGACACCGTGATGCACGGCGGGCTCGCCGCCATCCGGCAGCGCTTCGGCGAGCTCGACGTGGCGGTGCTGCACCTCGGTGGCACCCAGGTCCTCGGCGTGCTGCTGTCGATGGACCACGAGCAAGGCGTGGACCTGCTGGAGCTGCTGCGACCGGAACGCGTGGTGCCCGTCCACCACGACGACTACGGCCTGTTCCGCTCACCGGTGTCGAACTTCGAGGCGGAGCTGGACCGGCGCCGCCCCCCGACCGAGCTGCACCGGTTGCGCCGCGGCGAAAGCCTCGCCCTGTAGGGTCGACGCACCCGATCAGCGGCAGAAGGGCGCCCGTGCCCGATCGTTCCCACTCCTCGCTCGTCACCGAGCTGCGCGCGGCGGGCTGCGTCTTCGCCGAGGACGAAGCCCACCTGCTGCGCGCCGAAGCCCGCTCGCCCGCCGAGCTCGACACCCTGCTCGCCCGCCGCGCCGCCGGTCTGCCGCTCGAACAGGTGCTCGGCTGGGCGGGGTTCCGGGGCCTGCGGATCCGGTTGCGGCCCGGCGTCTTCGTCCCGCGCCGCCGCAGCGAACTGCTCGTCGAGCAGGCCGTCGCCCGGGGCCGCGCCGGCGCGGTGGTGGTGGACCTGTGCTGCGGCTCCGGCGCGCTGGGCGTGGCGGTGGCCGCCGAGCTGCCGGGCGCGGAGCTGCACGCCGCCGACCTGGACCCGGTGGCGGTGCGGTGCGCGCGGGACAACGTCGGTGCCGTCGGCGGCACCGTGCACGCCGGGGACCTGTTCGCGGCGCTGCCCGCCGAGCTGCGCGGCCGGGTCGACGTGCTGCTGGCCAACGTGCCCTACGTGCCCACCGGGGAGATCGGCGCGCTGCCGCCGGAGGCCCGCGAGCACGAGCCGCGGCTCGCCCTCGACGGCGGGCCCGACGGGCTCGATCCGCTGCGCCGGGTGGCGGCCGAGGCGCCGGAGTGGCTCGTCCCCGGCGGGCACCTGCTGGTCGAGGCCGGTGACCGGCAGGCCGGGGCGGCGGCAGCGGTGCTCGCCGAGCGGGGGATGGACCCGGAGGTCGTCCGCTGCGCCGAACGCGGTGCGACGACCGTGCTCGGCACGCTGCGGTGAGCGGTTCCGCGCAGGTCGGCGCCGGGGTCGCGACCGGTTCGGGGATTCATCCGTCCGGAGGGGTTGCGATCAACCTGTAGGGTGATAGTGAGCGGTTGAGCGCACAGCCGATTGCCCAGTGGAAAACCAAGCGCGGCAGCTTGACGGAGCCGTCGCTGGTCCTTCTTCCGGGGCGGCCGGCAGCGGCCGCGCTCCCGGGACCGACAGACAGCTCCTCCGTCCGGCTGCTCATCCAGGAGGCAGCCGCACATGACCATGATCGCTGAACGAACCCCGGAAGCCGAGCGGGCGGTAGAGACCGCCGCGCCGGGAGTCCGGTTGAAGCTTTCCAGGCCGACGACCACCGCCGTCGTCGTGCACGTCGCCGGGGACGTCGACGCGAGCACCGCGCCCCGCTTGCACGAGCTGCTCGCCCCCCGGCTCTCCTCGGTCGCCGAGACCGTGGTCGTGGACCTCAGCGAGGTCGGGTTCCTCGGCGTCGCCGGGCTCGAACTGCTGTCCCACGCCCAGCACCGGGCGGCGGCCCGGGGCGTCGCGTTCCGCGTCGTCGACGGCCCGGTGTGCGTGGACCGGGCGTTGCGCGCCGCCGGGTGGACCGCCGCCGTGGCCCCCCACCCGACGGTGGCCTCCGCGCTGAGCGGGGACACCGGGTGGGAGCTCACGCCGCCGGTGCTCCCGCTGGACTGACCGCCCGCGCGGGTGCGTTCGCCGCCCGGCGGGGATCCGCGCAGCGGTGCGGATCCCCGCCGCGGTGCGGGCCGAGGCGCTGTGGCCGAGGTCGCAATCCGGTGATCGCCGGTGGGATCCGCCGACGATCACCAGCGACGATGATCAGTACACTGAGGACTGAATCGGGGATCGCCGCGCACCGCGGCCGTTTGACCGTCGGAGGTCCCGGGTAGACATCGCCGCGTCGGAACGGAACGAAGCGGGAGGACGCGGTGGGAGGGACGCGGAACCGGGTGGCTGCACGGCGGGGAGCGGTCGGCACGCCGAGCGGGCGGTGGCACGAACTGCTGCGCGCGGTGGTCGGCTACGCTCGCCGGACTCCGTCACGCTTGAGAACCCAGGCGCGAGCCGGAAGTCCCGTCGGTAGCCCTGAGGAGATGGTGGATGTCCGCCCCCGAACCGCAAGTCCCTGCCGGGTTCAGCGTCGAGTTCGACGGCGGCGAGCCGTCCGGAACCGCCCGCCGACTCGTCGTTTCCGGTGAGCTCGACCTGATGACCAGCCCCCGGTTCGCCGCGGCGCTGGAGGAGCTGCTCGACGACCCGGGCACCGGCCCGGTCGTCGCCGATCTCACCGGGGTCGCGTTCTTCGACTCGTCCGCGCTCGGCGTGCTGCTCCAGGCCGCCGACCGGGCCCGGAACCGGAACCGGCCGCTGCGGGTGGAGCCCAGCGAGCGGGTCCGCAAGGTGATGGTGCTCGCCGGCACCGCGCGGCACTTCGGCATCGAGGAATGACCCGGCCCGGTCCGCCGGGACCGGGCACGGCCGTCCGCCCGCGGCGAACCGGGGCGGGCGGACGGCGAAATTGCGTCGCGGGTGTCGGGACCCGCCGGTAGCGTCGTCGGGGTTCCGCGCCGTCCGGCGACCACCGTCGGCGGTCGGCCTCACGACAGGAGACCCCTCGATGACCACCGCCGCCAACGACCGCGCGCCCGGAACCGCCGCGCCCCCGTCGTCCGCGAGCGCCGCCCTCGTCGTCTGGCTGCTGGTCGGCTCGGCGTTCGTCATGATCCTCAACGAGACCATCATGAGCGTGGCGCTGCCCGTGCTCGTGGTGGACCTCGGCATCAGCGTGAGCACCGCGCAGTGGCTCACCAGCGGATTCCTGCTGACCATGGCGGTGGTCATCCCGATCACGGGGTTCCTGCTGCAACGCTTCCCGCCCCGGCGGATCTACCTGGCGTCGATGAGCTCGTTCGCCGCCGGGACGCTGATCTCCGGGCTGGCGCCCGGTTTCGGGGTGCTGATGACCGGGCGGATCGTGCAGGCCGTCGGCACGGCGGTGATGGTGCCGCTGCTGATGACGTCGGTGATCCGGCTGATCCCGGCCGAACGCCGGGGCGCCACGATGGGCACCATCACCGTCGTCATCGCGGTGGCGCCCGCGCTCGGCCCCACCTTGTCCGGGCTGCTGCTGTCCACGCTCGGCTGGCGCTCGATGTTCTGGATCGTGCTGCCGATCGCGCTGGTGGCGCTGGCCGCCGGGGCGGCCCGGCTGCGGATCGACGCCGAGACCCGGTACGTGCCGCTGGACCTGCTCTCCGTGGTGCTCTCGGTGCTGGCCTTCGGCGGACTGGTGTACGGCCTGAGCAGCATCGGGGAGTCCGCGCGCGGCGGCTCCGCGGTGCCGCCGTGGCTGCCGACGGCCGTGGGCGCGATCGCGATGGTGGCGTTCGTGGCGCGGCAGATCCGGTTGCAGGCCGACGGCGGCGCGCTGCTGGACCTGCGCCCGCTGGCCAACCGGCCGTTCGCCACCTCGATCGTGCTCGTGGTGCTCAGCATGATGTCGCTGTTCGGCGTGCTCATCCTGCTGCCGCTGTACCTGCAGGACGTGCTCGGCGCCAGCGCGTTCACCACCGGGCTGGCCGTGCTGCCGGGCGGTCTCGCGATGGGGCTGCTGGGCCCGGTCATCGGGCGGCTCTACGACAAGGTGGGGGCGCGTCCGCTGGTACCGCCGGGCGCCGTGGTGCTCTGCGGCGCGCTGTGGGCGTTCACCGGGCTCGGCGAGTCCTCGCCGCTGTGGGTGGTCATCGCGATGCACGTCGTGCTGGTCTGCGGTATCTCGCTGATGCTGACGCCGTTGGTCACCGACGCGCTCGGGATGCTGCCCGGCGAGCAGGTGTCGCACGGCAGCGCGATCGTGAGCACCTTGCAGCAGGTCGCTGGTGCGGCGGGCACGGCGCTGTTCATCACGCTGATGACGATCGGTTCGGCCGAGGCCTCGGCGGGCACCGACGTCGGCGGGGCGCGCACCGCGTTCCTGTGCGCGGCGATCATCGCCACGGCCATGCTGCCGATCACCCTGCTCGTCGGCCGCCGCCCGAAGGACCGGCCCGCCGCCTGACCGGCGCAGCGGCGGTCACGCCGGGAGGTGGTCGGCGAGCTGTTCGGCGGCGCTGCGCGGTGCGCGACCGAGGAGTTCGGCCAACAGCGGGTCGACGCGCGCGAAGTGGCCCGTGCGGGTGGCTTGGAACAGGCTGAGCGCGGACCGGGCCACCTGCTCCGGGGTGCCGTTCGCGGTCTGGTCGGCGATCCACCGCTCGTCGTCCACGACGACGCGCTCGACGGTGCGGCCGGTGAGTTCGGCGGCGATCCGGGCGAAATCGTCGAGGGTCACGAGGTGGGGCGGGATGAGGGTGATGGGGCCGTCGAAGGCGCGGTCACCGGTGAGGACGATCGCGGCGGCCTCCGCCGCGTCGGCGCGATCGACCCACGGCACGGGACCGTCCGCCGGGCCCGCGATCACGCCGGTCCGCCGCCAAGGGCCGAGGAACCGGTCGAGGTCGCCGAAGAAGCCGTTGCGCAGCGAGGTCCAGGCGACTCCGGAGTCGGCGAGCATCGCCTCGGTGGCGGCGTGGATGGCGAGCGGGGGTACGGGGCGTCGGCGGCCGCGCCCACCGTGCTGGTGTACAGGATCCGCCGGGCCCCGGCCGCGACGGCAGCCCGGATCGCGGTGCGGTGCTGGCCGACCACATCGGCTGTCGGGTCGCTGGAGGACACCAGGAGCACCTGGTCGGCGCCGGTGAAGGAGTCGCGCAGGGCTTCCGGGTCGTCGTAGGACCCCTGCCGCACGCGCACACCGCGCTCGGCGAAGTGCCGCGCCTTGGTGACGTCGCGCGCGCTGACGCCGACCTGGTCGGCCGGGACGCGCTGGAGGAGGTGCTCGACGGTGGCGCCGTTGAGCGCCCCGGTCGCGCCGGTGACGACGATCATGTCCCTGCCCTTTCCTGCGTGCGGAAACCCGAGCCGGCGCGATCTCGGTGCGCCGGCCGGTCGCCCGGGTCAGAAATTGACCCGTCCGGTCAGTTTCGCGTTCGCCGCCGACCCTAGGTAAGCTGACCCACCGAGTCAACTTGTTGTGGCGGTGATGATCATGGCCGGTGCGGCGGAACCCCGGTTGCGCGCCGACGCCAAGCGCAATGCCGAGCAGATCCGCAGCGCCGCGATCGGCGCTTTCCGGGACCGGGGCCTGACCGTGCCGCTGGAAGAGGTCGCCAAGGCGGCGGGGGTCAGCAAGGCCACCATCTTCAACCGGTTCGGCGGCCGGGTCGGCCTCATCGAGGCCGTCGTCGAAGAGCTCGTCGCGACCGAGCTGTTCCGCATCATCGACCGCGCCCGGTCCGTGCCGGACGCCGGGGAGCGGATCGCGCAGTACCTCACCGCGATCCGCGACCTGCAGTACCGCCGACCCGCCGTCAACGACGTCCTGCTGCAGGAATACCCCCACTCGCGGCAGCTCATGGAGATCTGCCGCACGGCGGGCGGGTTCAACGAGGAGCTCGTCGCCGCGGGACGGAAATCCGGCGCGCTGCGGCCCGATTTCGCGGCGGACGACCTCCACGCGCTCGTCGTCGACAACGCGCTCGCCCTCAAGCACGGAACCCGCCCGCACCGCGACGACTACGAACGCCGCACCACGTTCCTCCTCGACGGAATCCGGGCGCGAAGCCGATTCCGGGGGCGTGACCGCACTGCCGCCCTGGCCGACCGACGTGGGCGCCCGCGTCCACGTCGGGACGCCCTCGCGCGTGGTCCGCGTGACGGTGCGGGCGGGTTCGCGGCGCTACAGCGTCACGGTGAGCTCGGGGAGGCGCCAGGTGCCGGGATCCGGCTGCCGCTCCGGGACGCGCACCGGCGCCAGTGCTGGGTAGCGGCGCAGCAGGCTCCCGAGCGCGACCTCGGTCTGCACCCGGCCCAGCGAGGCGCCGAGGCAGAAGTGCGGGCCGTGGGCGAAACCGAGGTGACCGGGGGTCGGCTCGCGGGCGATGTCGAAGCGCTCGGGGTCGGCGAACGCGCGGGGGTCGCGGTTGGCCGAGCTGAGCACCGCGATGACCATCTCGCCCGCGCGCACCTCCGCGCCCGCCACCTCGACGTCCTCCCGGGCGAAGCGCGGGATGGCGAGCAGTTGGGGGCCGCACCAGCGCAGCGATTCCTCGACGGCGCGCGGCAGCAGCTCCGGTCCGGTGCGCAGCGCCGCCAGGGCGTCGGGGTGCTCGAACAGCGTCCCGACGGCGTTGGCGATGAGGTTCGCCGGCGTCTGCCCGCCCAGGACGAGCTGCCAGACCAGGGCGACCAGCTCCACCTCGCTGAGCCGGTCGCCGTCCTCGTCGCGGATCCGCACCAGCTCGGACAGCAGGTCCCCGCCGGGTTCGGCGGTGCGGTGCGCGACCGCAGCGCGGGCGTCGGCGATGACGCCGGGGATCGCCGCGGCCAGCGCCGGTCCCGCACCCGTCGCGACGGCCGCGCCGTACTCCTGCCAGCGGGGGCGGTCCGCCTCGGGGATGCCGACCAGCTCGCAGATCACCTCCATCGGCAGCGGCCGGGTGAAGTGCGCCGACAGGTCCACCGCACCGCCCTCGGCGTGCTCCGGCAGGGCGTCCAGCAGCTGGTCGACGATCCGCTGGACGCGCGGGCGCAGCCCGGTGGCGCGGCGCGCGGTGAAGGCCGGGGCGGCGAGCCTGCGCAGCCGGAGGTGTTCGGCGCCTTCGGTCTCCTGCATGGTCCGCAGGTAGGGCAGCAGGTCCTCGGGGAGGTCGGTCGGGCGCATCGCGAAGCTGGCGGGGCTGAGCTCGAAGCGCGGGTCGCCGAGCATCGCCCGGCACTCGCGGTAGCGGGTCAGCGCCCACGGCGCGGGCAGGCCCGGGGCCGCCAGGCGCGCGACGGGCCCGCGCTCCCGGAGTCGCTGGTAGGCGGCGACCGGATCGCGGGCGACGTCCGGGTCGGTGAGGTCGAGCTCGGGCACGCTCATCGGTACTCCCATGTTGGCAACATCTGAATGATGAGAGTATCCGAAAATTGGCGCAGCGGGGAACGCTTCGCCGCGCGCGGTGGCGGGCCGGTCCGCCACCGCGCGGCGGGGATCAGGACTTCAGGTCGCTGACCTCGGCGAGCAGCTCCAGCGAGCGCATCCAGGCGGTGCGGTCCGGCGCGGAGGAGACCACGATCAGCTCGTCGGCCTGCGCCTGCTCGGTGAAGCGGTCCAGGTGGTCCCGCACCTCCTGCGGGGTGCCGATCGCGGAGTGCTTCGCCATCTGCCGCACCTGGTGGCCCGCCGGGGAGTCCAGGATCGCGTCCGCCTCCTCGGGGCTGAAGGTGCGCCCGCGCCCGACGAGCTGGGTGACCCGGTTGCGCTTCATCTCGTGGAACTGGGTCCGCGCCTCGTCGGTGGTGTCGGCGGCGATCACGTTCACCCCGGCGATCACGTAGGGCTCGGCGAGCTGCTCGGAGGGCTGGAACTCGCGCCGGTAGACCGACACCGCCTCCTCCAGCGCGTCGGGGGCGAAGTGCGAAGCGAAGGAGTACGGCAGCCCCAGCAGCGCGGCCAGCTTCGCCCCGAACAGCGAGGAGCCCAGGACGTAGAGCGGGACGTCGGTGCCCTTGCCCGGGACCGCGTCGACGCCCTGGATGCGGCTTTCCCCGCGCAGGTAGCCCTGCAGCTCCAGCACGTCCTGCGGGAAGCTCTCCGCCGAGGTCGGGTCGCGCCGCAGCGCCCGCATCGTCTTCTGGTCGCTGCCGGGCGCGCGCCCCAGCCCGAGGTCGATGCGGCCCGGGTACAGCGTCGCGAGGGTGCCGAACTGCTCGGCGATGGTCAGCGGCGCGTGGTTGGGCAACATCACACCGCCCGCGCCGAGCCGGATGCTGCTGGTCTTCTCCGCCACGTGACCGATCAGCACGCTGGTCGCCGAGGAGGCGATGGACGGCATGTTGTGGTGCTCGGCGTACCAGATGCGGCGGTAGCCCCATTCCTCCGCGCGCCGGGCCAGTTCGACGCTGGCGGCGAAGCTCTCACCCGCCGTCTCACCGGAGCCGATGTGCGCGAGATCGAGGACGGAGAGCGGAGCAGTCACAGCGGGTCAACCCTTCAGGTCACGTACGTGCGGCGCGAGGCCGGTTCCGGGGACGAAACGCCCGCGCGGACCGGGCTATTCCCCGCCGGGACTCGCCACCGCGCGGAGGAGATCGTCGCCGGGAGGTGTCGGCGGGTGTTCAGCCGGGAACACCCGTCGCGGGCCGAGCTGCTGTCCGGACACCCGGCCCGGCCAAGGCCCTCGCCGGTTCAGACGTGGAGCCGGTGGGGGCCGTCGTCGGCGGCCGCCGCGCTCCCGGTGCGCCCGCGCTCGATCGCCAGCCGCTCCAGCACCGGCACCACCTGGTGCGGGCTCGGCATCGCCCGGACCTGCGCCCGCAGCCGCGCGGCCTGCGCGGCGAAGCCGGGCTCCACGAGCAGGCGCGCCAGCCGGAACCGCACGTCGGCGTGATCGTCGCAGGTCGTGGCGAGGGCCGCGCCCTGGCGGACGAGCGCCGCCGTCCGGTGCGGGTCCGCGCCCGGTGCCGGCGCGAGCACGAGCTGTGGCACGCCGTGCACCATCGCGGCGGTCATCGCGGTGCGGTTGCCCCGGTGCACGACCGTCGCGCAGTCCGGCAGCACCTCGTCCAGCGGGATCGCCGTCGCGCCCCCGGCACGTCCGGTCCCGGGGTGCGTCACGACCACCTCGACGTCGAGCTCGGCGACCGCCTCCGGCAGTTCCGCCGGTGCCGGGTCGACGAAGCACACCCGGGGTCGCCGCGGCGGCTCGCGCAGCCACTCCGGCAGGATCGCCGGCCCGCCGTAGGGGATCGGCCGGATCGGCGTGCTGCGCAGGTCGAGCGCGGGGCGCAGCCAGGGCGGTGTCGGGTCGAGGGTGAGCTGGCCGACCACGACCTCCTCGGCGAAGGCGCAGCCGAAGCGGGCGAGCTTGCCCTCGAGCCAGGCCGCCACCGGATCGGCCCCGCCGCCGTCGAGCTCCTCGTGCAGCGCCAGGAACACCGACCGCAACCGGGCCCAGTGGTCGACCCCGCTGAGCATCCTGGCGTGCGCCGCGCCCACGGCGGTCGCGACCACCGGTCCGGCGTAGGACACCTCGTCCCACACCACCAGGTCCGGCCGCCAGCGCTGCGCGACGTCGGCCAGGTCGTCGAGCATCGGGTCGTCCAGCGCGAGCGGTTCGTGGACGCAGGTGGTGAACAGCGCGTGCAGGCGCTCGTAGGTCAGCGCGGCGGGACTCGTCTCGTCCAGCAGCACTTCCCACCCGGGCGCGGCGCGACCCCGGTCCCGTCCGACCGCCACGGCGGTGAGCCCGGTCCGCGCCACGGAATCGGCCATCCCGGGCGGCCCGGCGACCCGGACCTCGTGCCCGGCCGCGCGCAACGCCCAGGCCAGCGGGGCGAGGGCGTGCAGGTGCGCCGGGGCGGGGGTGAACAGCACGCGCACGGGTTCACCCGCGCGCGGCGGGCCGGGTGCGGGACATCGCGGTCAGCCGCCGTAGAACAGGAAGCCGTCGTCCTTGAACCCGACGTCGGAGCCGAGCGTGTCCGCGTTGAACCCGCCCACCTCGGCCAGCACCGGCGGCCGGTACGTCGGTTCGTCCATCGTGCTCTCCCCGGGTGATCGGCGACCGCCCACCGCGGTCGTCCGCGCCTACAGCACGGATCGTGTACGGCGACCCGTTCCGGGTCAACGGCGCGGCACCCGGCTCACCCGCTCCGCGCACGGGGATCATCCGCTCGGGGCCGCCGATCGGATCCGCCACCGGCACCGCTGCGCAGATCATTCTGGAAGCGGTCCTTAGGGTGAGGGCATGGTTCCGGAGGACGAGACCGACTCGTCGAAGCGCAAGCCGCTGCTGGTGCTGGGCAAGATCACCGAGATCCTCGACGCGTTCTCGCTGTCCCGCCCGGTGCTGACGCTGGGGGAGATCCAGCAGGCCACCGGCATTCCGGCGTCCACGGTGCAGCGCCTGGTGTCCAACATGGTGGTCGAGGGACTGCTGGACCGGGCGGGGGAGGGCATCCGGATCGGAGCGCGGATGGCCTCCTGGGCGGCGACCGCGGTCTCCGGGGTGGACGTGCTGACCCTGGCCCAGCCGGTGCTGCGGAGCCTGCGCGACCGCACCGGCGAGACCGCCTGCTTGTTCCGCGCCGAGCAGGGGCACCGGGTGTGCGTCGCGGTGGCCGAGACCCGGCACGCGCTGCGGCGCGAGATGCACGTCGGCAAGATCATGCCGCTGCACGCGGGCTCGGCCGGGCGGGTGCTGCTGGCCTGGGACGCCGAACTCGCCGAGGCGGTGCTGGCCGGGCCGCTCGAAGCGCTGACCGGGACCACGGTGACCAGTCCGGAGGCGTTGCGCGGGCTGCTGGACCGGACCCGCCGCGACGGGTACGCGATCACCGCGGCCGAGCGCGACGACGGGGCGTCCGGGCTGGCCGCGCCGGTGTTCGGCGCCGGTGGCGAGCTGGCGGGGGCGCTGGCGGTCAGCGGTCCCACGATCCGGATGTCGCGGTCCTGCTGCGAGCGGTGGGTGGAGCCGCTGCTCGAGCACGCCGAGCGGCTCACCGGCGTGCTGGGCGGCCGCCCGCCCGGCTGAGCCCCTCGATCGTGAGCCTTGCTCATATCGCGGGTGGTGGCTCATGATGTGAGTCGCAGCCGAGGTGAGGAGATGAACACGTGAGCGCCGACAAGCCCTTGCCGCTGGAAGGCGTGCGGGTCCTCGAACTGGGCAACTACATCGCCGCGCCCACCGCCGGGCGGCTGCTCGCCGACTTCGGCGCGGAGGTGATCAAGATCGAGCGGCCGCGCACCGGCGACGAGCTGCGCGGATGGCGGCTCTACGGCGGCTCGACCTCGATGCTGTACCGCACCGTGAACCGGAACAAGAAGTCCGTCGTGCTCGACCTGCGCACGGCGGCGGGACGCGACGCCGTGCTGCGGCTGGCCGAGCGCAGCGACGTGGTGCTGGAGAACTTCCGCCCGGGCACGCTGGAGCGCTGGGGGCTCGGCCCCGAGGAGCTCGACGCGGTCAACCCCGACCTGGTGCTCACCCGGATCTCGGCGTTCGGCCAGACCGGGCCGATGGCCGGGCGACCCGGTTTCGCCGCCGTCGCCGAAGCGGTCGGTGGGCTGCGCGCGCTGGTCGGCGAACCCGACCGCCCGCCGTCGCGCACCGGGGTGTCCATCGGGGACTCCATCGCCGGCCTCTACGCCGCCTTCGGCGCCATGATGGCGCTGTTCCGCCGGGAGACCCGGCGCGGCGGCACCCGTCCGCCGCTCGACGAACGCGTGATCGACGTGGCCCTCAACGAATCCGTGCTGTCCATGATGGAATCGCTGGTGCCCGATCACCTGGCGTACGGGGTGGAGCGGCAGCGGGTCGGCGGCCGGATGGAGGGCATCGCGCCGACCAACGCCTACCCGTGCGCCGATGGCAGCAGCGTGGTGATCGCGGGCAACGCCGACGGCATCTTCCGGCGGTTCATGACCACCATCGGCCGGGAAGACCTGGCCGCCGACGACGGGTTGGGCACCAACGCCGGGCGGTGGGCGCGCCGCGACGAGCTCGACGCGGCCATCGGCGAGTGGACCTCGTCGCTGCCGCGCGAGGTGGTGCTCGCCGAGCTCGACGCGGTCGGCGTTCCGGCCGGGCCGATCTACACCGCCGCCGACATCTGCGCCGACGAGCAGTACCGGGCCCGGGACATGGTCCAGCACTTCGACGTCGACACCGGGGACGACGAGCCCCGGCGGGTCGGTTTTCCCGGCATCGTGCCGGTCCTCGGCGGGACCTCGCTGCCGATCCGGGGCCTGGGCCCGGATCTCGGCGAGCACACCGAGGAGGTGCTGACCGGCCTGCTGGGGCTCAGCGCGGACGAGCTCGCCGCCGCCCGGGGCTGACGGTCAGCTCGCGTGCTGCCTGCGGCGGACCTGGAAGAAGTTGCTGTCCCCGCCGCCCTTGCGGTGCTCCTGGTAGACGAACTCCAGGTCGCGTTCGTCGAAGGTGTGGAACCAGTCGTCCCACGAGACGGTGCGCAGCTTCTCGCCGCCGTAACCGGGGAAGTCGACCTCCAGCACGCCGAGGTGATCGCCGTGCTCGGTCCCCGGTGGAGTCGCGGGCGTGCCGCCGCGCTGCTCGACCCACTGCTGGATCGTGTCGTGGTCGGTGGTGGTCAGGGACTGCCCGGGGTAGTCCTCGCGGGTCATCGTGGGCACCTCCTGTTCTGGGGTCGTCCACCGGTGGCTACCCGCCGGCGCGCGGACGGACCACATCCGCGTTCGGGGTCGACGGCCCCGCCCGGTACGCAGAGCGGGGCCGTCGCGCAGGACACCGCTGCGCCTGCGATTCGGGCCGGACGCGGCCGCACCCGGCCCGGTGATCGACACCCAAGCGCACACCGGCTCCGCGCGCTGGCCGGCCCACCGGATCGGGCGACCGCGGTCAGCTCGGCAGGTGCGCGCGGGTGGTCGCGGTGATCCCCGCCGCGACGCCGAGCATGCCCGCGGTCAACCCGAACACCGCGCCGATCCCGGTGACCCCGGCCAGCGCACCGGCCAGGTAGGGCACCGCGACCTGGCCGAGCCGGTTGCCGCTGAGCCGCAGCGACAGCGCGCTGCCCCGGTTCTGGTCGGAGACCAGCCGCACCACCCAGGTCATCGTCAGCGGCTGGCCGAGGCCCATGAAGAACCCCGCCACCGCCAGGCAGACCAGCAGCACCCACGGCACCGGGACCAGTGGGACCACCGCCAGGGCGATCGCCGAGCACAGCGGAGCCGAGACCAGCAGCAGCCTGCGGTCGACCAGCGCCACCAGCCGGCCGAGCAGCAGGCGGGACAGCACCGAGGTGATCGTGCGCGCGGTGAGCAGCGCGGTGACCACGCCGACGCCGATGCCGTGGTGCTCGCCGAAGACCGGCAGGTAGGCGGTCAGCACGTCGGTCGCGGACAGCACCGCGAGGCTGGAGTACATCGCCGGTTTCATGCCGGGCGTGCGCAGCATCCGCCAGCTCGACTGGCGCTGCGCCCGGCGCACCGGGGCCGGCGGCGGCGTGCGCAGCACGGCAACCAGCGGGAGGGCCAGCACGGCGAGCGCGGTGGCGACCAGCAGGCCGGGCGTCGTGTTCAGCTCCCCACCGGGCCCGCGCGTCGCCGCGGTCACCGCGCCGCCCAGTGGCAGCCCGACGGCTTGGCCGAGCGAGACGCCGAAGGTGAGGCCCCCGAAGCGGCGGTCCAGCTCGGCGGTGGTGGAGAGCTTGGCGATCACGGCCTGCCCGGAGACGGTGAACAGGAGCTGCCCCAGCCCGAGGACCACGTTGCCCGCGCCGAGCAGCAGGAGGTCGGAGCTGACCGCGGTGAGCCCGGCGCCCGCCGCGGTCAGCACGGTGCCCGCGACGATGGCGGGTCCGGTGCGGTACCGGTCGACGGCCCGCCCCACCGGAAGCGCGATCAGCAGCGGTACCAGGGCGAAGGCCCCCGCGATGACGCCGACCGCGGTCGCGTCCCCGCCCAGCGCCAGCGCCCGGTACGAGGTGTTCACCCGCACGATGCTGTAGACCGCGTTGGTCAGCACCGTGGCGGCCACCAGGGGGCCGAACCACCTCAGCTCAGCCCGCGTCGTGCTCACCTGCGCAACGTGCGGGGGCGAGGGCCGCCCGGGTGAGGTCGAGGTGCCCGGCGGGCGCGGGCCGGTCTCCGGGGGGCTGCGGTGGGGAGGACGCGATCATCGACGGCCAGTCTGCTCCGTGCCACCCGGTCGTGCGAGTTCAGGTAGCGGGGCTCACAGGCCCAGGACGAGGCGGGCGATCAGGAAGTAGATGATCAGCCCGGTGGCGTCGACCAGGGTGGTGACCAGCGGCGCCGAGATCACCGCCGGGTCGACGCCGACGCGCTTGGCCAGCAGCGGCATGGTGGAGCCGATCATCGCCGCCCAGGCGCACACCAGCACCAGCGAGGCCGCGACCGTGACGGCCACCGGCAGGTCCACCAGCAACCCGCCCACGACGAGGCCCACCGCACCCAGCGCCACGCCGAGCACCAGCCCGACCCGGCACTCCCGCCACGCCACCCGCGGCACGTCGCCGACGCGCACCTCGCCGACGGCCAGCGCCCGGACGGCGGCGGTGGCGGCCTGCGCGCCGACGTTGCCGCCGGTGCCCACCAGCAGCGGGATGAACAGCGCCAGCGCGGTGACCTGCGCCAGGGTCGCCTCGAAGAACTGCAGCACGTTGACCGTGAGGGTGGCCGCCACGATGAGCAGCAGCAGCCAGATGATCCGCGAGCGGGCGAGCGCGACCACCGAGACCGACATGTAGTGCCCGCTCCAGGGGGTCGCGGCGGCCTGCCGGGCGATGTCCTCGGTGTCGGCCTCCTCGATCAGGTCCACCGCGTCGTCGATGGTGAGCAGCCCGACCACCCGGTCCTCGCTGTCCACCACGGTCAGGTCCACGAGGTTGGCGTCGGACATCAGCCGGGCCGCGGCCTCGGCGTCGTCGGTGGCGCGGACCCGGGGTGCGCCGTCGTCGACGAACTCGGCCACCGGGCGGTCCGGCGCGCTGAGCACCAGGTCGCGCAGGCTCACCGTGCCGACGAAGCACCGCTGGTCGTCCACCACCGGCAGGGTGTAGACGGTCTCGGCCTCCAGGCCCTTCTCCCGGACCGCCTCCAAGGCGTGCCCCGCGGTGCGGCCGTACCGGACGGCGACCGGTTCGGGGCTCATCGACCGCCCCACCGAGCCCTCCGGGTAGCCCAGCAGCGCCGCGGTGGTGACGCGCTCGCGGTGGCTGAGCCCGGCCAGCACCCGCTGCGCGAACTTCGCCGGGGCCTCGCCGAGCAGCCGGACCCGGTCGTCCGGGTGCATCGCCTCGACGAGCTCGCGGAACGACTGGTCCCGCAGCCCGGACAGCACGTGCTGCTGGTCGGGCGGGTCGAGCTCCTCGAACACCGTCAGCGCCTCGTCCTTGGGCAGCAGCCGGAACAGCAGCACCGCCTGCACCGGGGCGGCGCGCGCGATCTCGTCGGCGATCTCGTGCGGGCGGTGCTCGTCGAGCCAGCGCAGCAGGCCGACGACGTCGTTGTCGTCGAGCAGGTCCTCCACCTCTGCCATGCTCACCACCCCCGGCGAGTCGGTCCCCTCCCGAAGGATGCCGTACCCGGCGGCGCCGGGCAGATCACCCGCGTTCGGCGGATTGTTCCGGTCGAGAAGATGAGATTTGCTCATGTTCATTCCGCCGCCGTCCGGGAGGTCGTCGATGATCCGCTTCGCCGCGGTGCTGCTCGCGGGAGCGCTGGCCGTCTCGCCGGGCGCCGCCGCCGCCGCCGGGCCGGAGGCCGAGGACGGTGCGTTCTCGGTGCTCACCTACAACGTGGCCGGGCTGCCCGAACCGCTCTCCGGTAGCGAGCCGGCGCGCAACACGCCGCTGATCGGGGAGCGGATCGCGCCCTACGACGTGGTGCACGTGCAGGAGGACTTCAACTACCACGCCGCCCTCTACGAGGCCGACGACCACCCGCACCGCACCCCGACCAGCGGCGGGGTGCCGTTCGGGTCCGGGCTCAACACGCTGGCGAACTTCCCGGTGACCGACCTGGACCGCGTCACCTGGGCGCAGTGCTGGATCAACCAGGCCGACTGCCTCACGCCGAAGGGCTTCACCTTCTCCCGCGTCGAGATCGCCCCGGGGGTCTCGATCGACTTCTACAACGCGCACGCCGACGCCGGGGACACCGCGCTGGACGAGGCCGCGCGGCGGGCGAACCTCAGCCAGCTCGCCGACTACATCGCCGAGCGCTCCGCCGGCCGCGCCGTGGTGGTGATGGGCGACCTCAACTCCCGCTACACCAGCAGCGGCGACATCGTGCGGGAGTTCGCCGCCCGCAACGGGCTGACCGACCCGTGGGTGGACCTGGTGCGCGACGGCGTCCCGCCGCCGATCGGCGGTCCGGCGCCCGCGTGCGAGCCGGCCGACCAGTGCGAGGTGGTGGACAAGATCTTCTACCGCAGCGGCGCCGACCTGCGGCTCACCGCCACCGACTACGCCAACGACCGCACCGGGTTCCTGCGCGAGGACGGCGAGCCGCTGTCCGACCACGACCCGATCAGCGCGGAGTTCACCTGGCACCAGCGCTGATCGGTGGCATCGTCGAGCCCGAGCGCACCAGGACCCTCCTCAACCGGATCCAGCGCTTCACCCCGGAGGAGCTCACCGCCGAGCTCGCCCGCGCGGGCTTCGCCCACGTCGAGGTGCTCGGCGACCTCGCCGGTGCCGAGCACGACCTGGCGGCCCCGTCCTTCGACGCCGTGACGTCCTGAGCGCCGGCGGTGCGGATCAGCGCCGCGGCGGGAGGGTGCGGTCGTGCAGGGACTGCATCCGGGCGTCGAGATCGGCGGCGGCTTCGGCGGCGGCGGTGAGCTCCCCGGCGAAGTCCTGCGGGACGGCGCCGCCGCTCTTGTAGGTCAGCTCGTGCTCCACGGCGGCCCAGAAGTCCATCGCGATGGTCCGGAGCTGCACCTCGACGGTGACCGGCTCGGTGCGGTCGGACAGGTGGACCGGGACGCGCATGATCAGGTGCAGGCTCCGGTAGCCGTTCGGTTTGGGCTCGGCGATGTAGTCCTTGACCAGCACGGTCTCCATGTCGTGCTGCCGGAGCAGGTCGTGCACCAGGTAGACGTCGGAGACGAAGGGGCACACCACCCGCACGCCCGCGATGTCGTCGAGGTGCTCGCGCGCCGCGTCCGGGGTGATCGGGTGGCCGCGCCGGTGCAGCTTCGCGGCGATGGCGGCGGGGCGCTTGATCCGGGAGGTGATGTGCTCGATCGGATCGTGCTCGTGGGCGTGGTCGAACTCCTCGCTCCAGATCCGCATCTTGGTCATCATCTCGTCGACCGCGAACTTGTGGAGCAGCAGGAGGTACCCGGCGCGGCGCATGAAGTCCAGGCCCGGCACCTCGTCCGGCGGCCCGGCGGGCAACCCCCGGTGCGGGGAGGACCAGCCGTGGCCGGGTTCGCGCGGTGGTCGGTCCGGCATCGGGTCTCCTCGGCGGCGGTCGGTTCGCCGTCCAGCCTAGGCACGCGGTGCCCGGGATGCCCGGAAAGTGGTGTACGCCTCCACGGCGCGCAACACCGGGGGCGCCGCACGTGACGGCGCCCCCGGCGGGGTCAGCGCTTGCGGTTCTCGCCGAGCTCCTCGGCGATCGGGTGGCTCGGGATCGGCTCGTCCCGCTCGCTCATCCCGGACTTGCCGGGCTGCCGGTGCTGCTCCTGGGCCTCGGCTTCGGACGGACCGGCCCCGAGCGGGACGGACTGCTCCACCTCCGCCAGGTTGGCGTACTCGACCGGCGGGATCGAGTTCAGCGCGCGCATCGTGTCGCGATCCGCGCCCGCTTCCTGCGCGTCGCGCACCAGGGTTTCCTTGTCCGCCGGGAAGTCGGATTCGGACAGGGCGGTGCGCAACCGGCGCACATCGGTCGTCACCATCGTGGCTCACCTCCCTCCCGGAGCTACCCGGCAGGGAGGTGGGCCAAACGCCTCAGCGCCGCAGGAAGTGCCGGTACTGGTGGGCGATCGTGCGGTGGTCGGCCGCGGTGTCCAGGAACATCAGCGAGTCCATCCGGCAGTCGCAGGGGTTGCGCTCCTGGTCGTTCTGCGGGTAGCTGCCGCCGATCTTGATCCCGCGCGGATCGGTCGGCGAGGTGCCGGTCCCGTCGACCTCCCACGGGTCGCCCGGCACCACGTAGGACCCCGGCACCGGACGTCCGTTGTGGTAGAGCGCCATCTCCCCGGTGGTGTAGTCGAACGTGGCCGCCAAGTGCACCCACTCGCCGCGGGGCAGCAGCGTGCGCCAGTCCTGGTGCGCGGCGAAGGTCTGGGAGGCGCCGCCGTCCAGCCGCCTGCCCAGCGCCACCAGCTTGAGCTCGCCGTCCACTTCGATCAGTTCCAGCAGCGCCCGGACGCCGTGGCCGTCGGAGTCGCCGCTGAGCACCCCGGCCAGCCCGACCGAGTTGAACCGGTCGTGCGGATCGGGCGTGGTGGTGTCCGGGGCCGGGTGGTCGCCGGTCATCTTGAACCAGCCCATCACCGTGATGCCCTCGGCGCCGTTGAAGGCCCGCAGCGACTCCACGCCGCCCTCGTCCCAGATCCCGGCCTTCCAGTCGTCGTCGCCGTCGTGGTGCGGATCGACCTGCCGGGTCTGCAACGCGTTGTTGCTGCCCGGGAACGCCCCGTCGTCGACCCGCATCTCCTCGCCGCCGTTGACCAGATCCAGCAGCGAGTTCGACGAGCCCTGGTCCTCCTCGTAGGAGTCGTCCGCGGCGAACGGGTGCTCGAAGTCGTAGTGCGCCACCAGATCGCGCTGGACCCGGTCGGTCACCGGGGGCTCCTGCCCGCGCCGGGTGCCGGTGACCTTCCAGATGGTGCCGTTGGCCTTGGCCAGCAGGTACAGCTCGCCCTCGGCGTCGATGCCGAAGCGCAGGTCCACCCGGCCGTCGCCGACGAAGTCGGTCATCCGCATCGGGTTGCCCGCGGTGTCGAAGAGCTGGAGCTCGTGCAGCGGTGCGCGCTCACCGCCGCGCTCCATCTCGTCGACCTCGGTGTAGTAGACGCTGCCGTTGACCAGGTCGCCGAAGACGTACTTGCCGCGCAGCGCGGGGACATCGTCACCCCGGTACACCTGGCCACCGGAGATCGCGTGGCCGCTGTCGGAGTTGCACGGCCAGTTCAGCGGCGCGTCGTGGTCGTAGGCGGCCACCGGGTAGGTGTAGCCGTACCGCTCGTCGTCCTCCGGCAGCGGGTAGAGGTAGCACTGCGTCTCGGGGCGGAACGACAGGTAGCCCTCGCGCTCGCTCCAGCCGAGGTTGTCCCCGGCCCGCACCTCGTAGACCGCCTCCACCGCGCGCTGCCCGATGTGCCCCAGGTACATCGCGCCGCTGCGCGGATCCCAGCTGAACCGGTGCGGGTCGCGCATCCCGTAGGCGAAGATCTCGCCCAGCGCCCCGTCCTGGCCGGCGAACGGGTTGTCCGGCGGGATGCCGTACCGACCGCCGGGACCGTTGTCGCCGGCCGGGTCGATGCGCAGGATCTTGCCCGCCGGGTTGCCCAGGTCCTGCGGGATGTCGTTGTCCACCGCGATCCCGCCGTCGCCCACGGCCAGGTAGAGCAGCCCGTAATCGGGGTCGCCGGGGCGCGCGGTCGGGTTGAAGTCGATCTGCTGGATGGCGTGGACCTGGCTGCCGAAGCCGAAGCGGAAGATCTCCCGGCTGGTGCCCCGGAACACGTCGGCGGACGGGTCCTCGGCGGTCCACTCGGTCACCACGCTCTGCACGACCGAGTCCGGCTGGTTCGGGTAGGTCGGCTCCTCGGTGGCGATCGCCTCCTCGCCCTCGGTGTGCACCGTGTAGAAGGTGCCGTTGTCGGCGAACTCCGGGTGGAAGGCGGCGAAGCCGAACCCGCTGCCCATGCCGCGGCCGGAGAAGAAGTGCTCGAAGCGCTCCCGGAAGTCCAGGTAGACGTGCTGCTGGTCGCCTTCCAGCAGGTACAGCGGTCCGTTGAGGTCCGGGACGTACATCCGCCCGGAACCGTCGGGGACCTCGCCGACGAAGTTGATCCGGTTGTGGCGCATCAACCGCTCGTCGGTCGGCGGGGGCGTGGGTTCGGTCTCGGGGAGCTGGGCGTACTCCTCCAGCACCAGGCCGAGCCGGGAGGGGATCGGGTCCTCGGGGATCGGGTCGGTGATCGGTTCGTCGCCGACCGGGGCCGCCGCCGGGGCTGCCGCCGGGGCGGGCCCGGCCGACACCACCGGTGCCACCAGGGTCGAGGCGACCGCTGCCGCGGTCATCGCGGGTAACCACCATCTGCGCTTGCGCACTGCGGAACTCCTGTCTCGTCGGGTCCGTTCAGGACAGGTGCGGGAGGGCCCGGCCGACGGCGGTGACCTCGCGGACGCGGCCGTGGTTGTCGAACGAGCCGAAGCCGATCCGGCCGCCGCGCAGCCGGTGGTCGGTGGCGGTCATCAGCAGCCGCCCGTCGACGTGCACCGCGATCCGCCCGGACGGGACGTGCTGGTCCACCCGGACGCGGTGCCAGTCGGTGTCGTCGATCGCCGGCGGTGCCCCGCTCGTCCCGTCCCACTGGTCGTCGATGCGCTCGCGGTCGGCGTCGTCGACGACGAAGACCCCGTTGTGCGGGTAGATCGTGTTGTCCTGGGACAGGTGGACGTAGCTGAACCGGGTCGGGGAGCGGTAGTTGAGCAGGAGCACCACGTCGCGGTCGTCCCGGGCGACCGGTTCGTCGATGCGGACCTCGGCGGTGTAGCGCAGCGTGCCCAGCGCCGGTCCGCGCTGGACCACGGCGTACTCGAACGGGCGCCGCGGTCCCTCCGGCGGGTCGCCACGTTCGACCAGCACCACCTCGCCGTCCCGGAACTCCCACTTCTCCGGGGTCAGCGGTGCCCAGTCCCGCTCGTCGGCCCGCGGCTGCACCCGCGCCCAGCCCGCCGCCTCCTGCGCGGTGGCCACCGGCGCGGCCAGCAGCGCGAGCACCCCGGCCAGGGCGACCGCCCACCGGCGGCTCACCGGTCGGCCCCCAGGTGCGGGGCGACGAATTCGGCGTAGCGGCGGGCGATCGTGGCCAGCACCGCCGCGCCGTCGGCCGCCCACACGTCGGCGTTGAAGATCTCCACCTCGACATCGCCCCGGTACCCGGTGTCGCGCACCGCCCGGGTGAGCGCGGCGAAGTCGATGTGACCGTCGCCGACCATCCCCCGGCTCAGCAGCGCGTCCGGGGCAGCGGGGTGATCCAGTCGGAGACCTGGTAGCTGACGATCCGGTCCCCGGCGCGGGCGATCCGCTCGGCCACGTCGGGGTCCCACCACACGTGGAAGGTGTCGACGACGACGCCGACGACGTCCGCCGGGTGCTGCTCGGCGAGGTCGAGCGCCTGGCCCAGGGTGGCGACCACCCCCCGGTCGGCGGTGTAGATCGGGTGCATCGGTTCGATGCCCAACCGCACCCCGCGCTCCCGGGCCGGGCCGGCCAGGGAGGCCACCGCCTCGGCCACCCGCGCCCGCGCGCCCGGCAGGTCCCGGTCGTCCGCGGGCAGCCCGCCGGGGACCAGGACGAGCACCTCGCAGCCCAGCGCCGCCGCCTCGTCCAGCGCGGCGAGGTTGTCCCGGTGCGCGGCGGCCGGATCGGGCCCGGTGAAGAACCCGCCCCGGCACAGCGACGAGACCCGCAGGCCGGCGTCGGCCACCAGGCGCGCGGCGGCCGCGGTGCCGACCTCGGCGACCGGTTCGCGCCAGAGCCCGATGGCGCCGATGCCGCGCTCGACGCACCCGGCCACCGCCTGCGGCAGCGACCAGCGCGCGGTGGTGCGCTGGTTCAGCGACAACCGGGCCAGCGCGGGATCTCCCGGTCGCGGGGTGGCGATCCGCGCCGGGCCGCCGGAGGGCACGTCGCGCGCGGTCACGACGCCGCTCCCGAGGTCTCCAGCAGCAGCCGCATCCGGTGCGCCGCCAGCTCCGGGTCGGGCAGCAGCCGGGCTTCGTTGGCCAGCGCGAAGATCCGCGCCAGGTGCGGCACGCCGCGGGCCGACTGCATCCCCCCGACCATGCTGAACCCGGGCTGGTGGCCGCTGAGCCAGGCGGTGAACGCGATCCCGGTCTTGTAGTGGAACGTCGGCGCGCCGAACACGTGCCGAGACAGCGCCAGGGTGGCGCCCATCTCCGCGTCGTAGGTCGCCAGGTCGCCCTCGTCCAGCGCGGTCAGCGCCGCCGAGGCCGCCGGGGCGACCGCCGAGAAGGCGCCGAGCAGGGCATCGGAGTGGTGCTCGCCGTCGCCCCGGATCAGCTCCGGGTAGTGGAAGTCGTCACCGGTGTAGAGCCGGACCCCGGCGGGCAGCGCGGCGCGCAGCGCGCGCTCGTGCTCGGCCGACAGCAGCGACACCTTCACCCCGTCGACCTTCGCGGCGTGCTCGCGGACCAGGTCCAGGAACACCTCGGTGGCCGCAGGCAGGTCCGCCGCGCCCCAGTACCCGGCCAGCAGCGGGTCGAACGCCTCGCCGAGCCAGTGCAGGACCACCGGCTCGGCGACCTGGCGCAGCACCGCCCCGTAGACCTCGCGGTAGTCCTCGGGGCCGCGGGCGATCCGGGCCAGGTGCCGGGAGGCCATCACGATCACCTGCGAACCGGTGGATTCCACGAACCCGACCTGCTCCTCGTAGGCGGCGAGGACCTCGGCGGTCGAGCTGACCTCCGCCCGGTGGTCGGTGCCCGCCCCGGAGGCGATCCGGGCGCCGTGGTCGCGGGCCACCTCGGCGCTGCGCCGGACCAGCTCGCGCACCGCGGCCCAGTCCAGCCCCATGCCGCGCTGCGCGGTGTCCATCGCCTCGGCCACCCCGAAGCCGTAGCCGAACAGCATCCGGCGGAACTCCAGGGTGGCGTCCCAGTCCAGCACGGCGGGAGCGCCGGGGGAGTTGTCGGCCAGCGGGTCGGCGACCACGTGCGCGGCGGCGAAGGCGACCCGGCTGCGGTGCGGTCGCGGATGCCGCGGCCACGCCCGGGGTTCGCGCAGCACGACCTCGGTCCAGCCGTCCTCGGTCGGCAGCCGCAGGGAGGCGCTCATGCCGCACCGTCCTCGGGCAGCTCCACCCGGCGGCCTTCGGCCGACGACGTCAGCCCGGCGTCGACCAGCCGCAGCCCGCGCACCCCGGCGGCCAGGTCGTAGGGGTGCGGGCGACCCAGGTGCACGTCGAGCAGGAAGCGCTCCCACTGGGCGCGGAACCCGTTGCCGAACTCCGCGTTGTCCGGCACCTCGTCCCACTGCCCGAGGAAGTCCTCATCGGTCGGCTCGTCGGGGTTCCACACCGGACGCGGGGTGCGCACCCGGTGCTGCACGCGGCAGCCGAACAGCCCGGCCACGGCCGAGCCGTGGGTGCCGTCCACCTGGAACTCGACCAGCTCCCGCCGCGCCACCCGCACCGCCCACGAGGAGTTGATCTGGGCCACGGCGCCGCCGTCGAGTTCGAAGAAGGCGTAGGCGGCGTCGTCCGCGGTGGCCGCGTAGGGCTCGCCGCGCTCGTCCCACCGCTGCGGGAGGTGCGTGACGGCCTTCGCGGTCACCGCCCGGACCCGGCCGAAGAGGTTCTCCAGCACGTAGTTCCAGTGGCAGAACATGTCCAGCACCATGCCGCCGCCGTCCTCGGCGCGGTAGTTCCAGCTCGGCCGCTGCGCGGGCTGGCCGTCGCCTTCGAAGACCCAGTAGCCGAATTCGCCGCGCACCGACAGGATCCGGCCGAAGAAGCCGGAGTCGGCGACCCGCTTGAGCTTGCGCAGGCCCGGCAGGTAGAGCTTGTCGTGCACGACGCCGTTGACGATCCCGGCATCGGTGGCGGCCCGCACCAGCTCCTGCCCGTCGGCGACGGAGGCGGCGATCGGCTTCTCGGTGAACACGTGCTTGCCCGCGCCGATCGCCCGCAGCAGCGCATCCTTGCGGGCGGCGGTGATCTGCGCGTCGAAGTAGATCGGCGCGTCGTCGTGGGCCACCAGCTCCGCCGCGTCGGTGCTCCACTCCGCGACGCCGTGCTCGTCGGCCAGCCGCTTGAGCCGCTCGGCGTTGCGGCCCAGCAGCACCGGCTCGACCTGCACCCGGCTGCCGTCGGGCAGCGGGATCCCGCCGTCGTCGCGGATGGCCAGCACCGAGCGCAGCAGGTGCTGCCGGTAGCCCATCCGCCCGGTGACGCCGTTCATCAGGATGCGGTAGGTGTGATCGGTCATGGTCGTGCGGCTCCGTTCCCGGTGGTCAGGCCGAAGAGGGGTCGGTGCGGCGGTTGCCGAGGTAGAGCTCGCCGAGCCGCCGGTCGGCGAGCAGGTCGGCGGCGGGACCGGAGATGTGCACCCGGCCGAGGTCGAGGACGCAGCCGAAGTCGGCGGTCTCCAGCGCGCGGCGGGCGTTCTGCTCGACCATCAGGACCGCGGTGCCCGCCTCGCGCATTCGCACCACCTGCTCGAAGACGGTGCTGGTGGCCTTCGGGTCCAGCCCCATCGACGGTTCGTCGAGCAGGACCACGCGCGGGCTGACCATCAGCGAGCGGGCGAACTCGACCTGCTTCTGCTGGCCGCCGGACAACGCTCCGGCCAGCGCCGTCCAGCGCTGCGCCACCACCGGGAACAGGTCCTTGACGAAGGCCACCCGCTCGGCGATCGCCGCCTTGTCCCGCATCGTGTAGGCGCCGAGCAGGACGTTCTCGCCGACGGTCATCTCCTTGAACACGCTGTGGCCCTGGAGCACGTGGGACAGCCCGGCGGTGAGCATCCGCTGCGGGCGGTGGTGGGTGATGTCCTGCCCGTCGAGCAGGACGCGGCCCGCGCGCGGCGGCAGCATCCCGCTGGCGACCTTGAGCGCGGTGGACTTGCCCGCGCCGTTCGGGCCGACCAGGCACACCACGCTGGCCGGCGGCACCCGCACGGTCAGCCCCCGCAGCACCAGCGCGGCCCGGCCGTACCCGGCTTCGACGTCGACGAGTTCCAGCAGGTCAGACCCCAAGGTAGGCCTCCAGCACTCGGGGGTCGTCGCGCACCTCGGCCGGCGTGCCCTGGGCGATCGGCCGGCCCCGGTCGAAGACGACCACGTGGTCGGACAGGCTCATCACCATGTCCATGTTGTGCTCGACGACGAGGAACGTCCGGCCCTCGGCGTTGAGCTCGCGGACCAGCGCGCCGATCCGGTCGATCAGCGCCGGGTTCACCCCGCCCGCCGGTTCGTCGAGCAGGATCGTGTCCGGATCGGCCATCAGCACCCCCGCGAGTTCGAGGAGCTTCTGCTGGCCGTAGGACAGGTCGCGGCCTTCGACGCGCTCCAGGTGCTCGATGCCGACGCGGGTGAGCAGATCCCGCGCCTTGGCGACGTCGGCGGGCTGGGCCGACCGCTTCAGCGCGCCCAGCGGGGAGCGGGGGCGCACCGCGACGAGCAGGTTCTCCAGCACCGTCATCCGGGGAACACCCGGCAGAGCTGGAAGCTGCGGCCGATCCCGGCGCGGGCGATGCGGTGCGGGGCCAGCCCGGTGATGTCGGCGCCCCGCAACCGCGCCGTGCCCGCGTCCGGGCGGATCATCCCGGTGACGCAGTTGAAGAACGTCGTCTTGCCGGACCCGTTCGGCCCGATCAGCGCGTTGATCCGGCCGTCGAGGAACTCCACCGAGGCGTCGTCGACCGCCCGCACCCCGCCGAAGGACTTCGTCAGCCCGGTCGTGGTCAGCCCGCTCACCGGGACACCTCCTGCTCGTCGCTCGCCCGCCGCTCGCCGAGTTCGGCCTGGGTGACCTCGCGGATGGACGTCGTCCTCGGCCGGAACCGGTTCACCAGGGAGCCCAGCGCCGGAATGATCCCGTCGGGCATGAACAGCACCACCGCGCCCAGCAGCAGCCCGAGCGCGACCAGGTGGATCTGGGTGTCGCCGTACTCGTTCTTGAAGTACTCCATCGCGTAGCCGACGATCACCGCGCCCAGCGCCGGGCCGAACAGGCTGCGCAGCCCACCGAGCAGGCTCATCAGCACCATGTAGGAGCCGGTCAGGATGGAGAACTGGAAGATCGGGTCCAGGAACCCGAACCACAGCGCGTAGAGCCCGCCGCCCAGAGCGGTGAACAGCGCGGAGAGCACGAAGGCGATGAGCTTGTAGCGGAACGTCGGCACCCCGAGCGCCTGCGCCTTGTCCTCGTCCTCCCGGATGGCCTTGAGCCCGGTGCCGAAGCGGGACCGGTCGATGGCCCACCAGCACAGCAGCGCCACCGCCAGCAGCACCCCGTGCAGGTAGAAGAAGCGCGCGTGCTGCTCCGGTCGCGGGACGTCCTCGCCGAACGGCCGGGGCAGCCGCAGCCCGTTGGATCCCCCGGTGACCTCGCTCCAGCTCTGGAACACCAGCAGCAGGATCAGCACCAGGGCCAGCGAGACGATGACGAACGAGGCCCCGCGCACCCGCAGGCTGGCGATGCCCACCGGGACCGCGATCGCGGCCACCGCCGCGCTGCCGAGCAGCAGCGCGACCCACGGGTTCAGCCCGGTGTGCAGCACCAGCAGCGCGGTCGCGTAGCCGCCGAGGCCCGCGTAGGAGGCGTGGCCCAGCGAGATGTAGCCGGTGAAGCCGCCGACGAAGTTCCACGAGGTCGCCAGCACGGCGTAGCTCATGATCACCACGCCGACCGAGAGGATGAACGGGTCCGGCGCCAGGCCCGGGAAGGCGAGCACCGCGCCGACCAGCGCGAGCAGGCCCACCACCCGGGCGCCGCGCAGCGCGGTCCGGGCCCGGTCGGAGGCGGGGACGTCGGCAGCGGCGAGGTCAGAAGCGCTGGGCAAGGCGACCTCCGAAGAATCCCTGGGGGTGCAGCATCAAGGTGGCGAACAGCGCGAGGTAGAAGAACGTCTGGGCCCAGGTGGTGCCCAGCGGGATCTGCAGCATGCTCTGCCCGACGCCCAGCACCATCGCCGCGATCGCCGCCCCGGGGATGCTGCCGAGCCCGCCGACGACGATGATCGCCATCAGCGGTCCGATCCAGTGCCAGTGCAGCGACGGGTAGATCGTCGAGTCCAGCGCCAGCGCGGTGCCGCCGACCGCGGCGGTGGCCAGCCCGAGGCCGAAGCCCAGCCCGGCGATGCGGTCGGTGTTGATGCCGACGAGCTTGGCCGCTTCCTCGTGCTGGATGGTCGCGCGCAACGCCTGGCCGAACCGGGTCAGCTTGAGCAGCGCGTAGAGGCCGCCGAGGGCGAGCGCGGCGAGGCCGAACGCGATGAGCTTGACCACCGGCACGCTCGCCCCGAACACCTCGAGGTGGGCGCCGGAGTAGGGCAACGCGATGCGCCGGTGCGTGCCGGTGAAGGCGAAGCCGAGCAGCCCCTCGATGATCAGCGCCAGCGAGAAGGTCAGCAGCACCGACATCATGGTCAGCGTGGCGGGCCGCAGCCGGGAGATCAGCAGCCGTTGCAGCGCCACCCCGATGCCGAAGAACAGCGGCACCGTGACCAGCAGCGACAGCAGCGGGTCGAGCCCGGTGCTGGAGCTGAAGAACCAGGCCAGGTAGGCGGCCAGGACGAGGAAGGCCGAGTGCGCGAGCATCACCACGCGCATCACGCCGAAGTACAGCGTGAGCCCGGCGGCCAGCAGTGCGTAGAGCCCGCCGAGCAGCAGGCCGAGCAGCAGGCTCTGGAACAGCAGGGAACCGTCCATCGTGGCCTCACCACTCCGGTTTCGGGTAGACGAGACCGGTTTCGGCGGTGTCGTGCGGGAGCACGATGCGGATCTCGCCGTCGACGTACTGCTGGATCAGGTGGGCGCCTTGCGGTTTGCCGGTGCGGTCCCAGCTCAGCGGTCCGACGACGGTCGGGACCTCGTTGTGCCGCAACCAGTCGATCAGCCCCTGCTGGCAGGCGCGCGAGGGGTCGGCGCACCCCACGGCTTCGACGGCGGCGGCCACCACCTGCCCGGTCGTCCAGGCGTTGGCCTCGTCCTCGTTCGGTTCGGTGCCGTGCAGCCGCCGGAAGTGCTCGACGAACTCCCGGTTGGACGGGTAGGTCGCGGTGGGCGTGTACCCGGTGGGGGAGACGATCCCCTCGACGTGTTCGCCGAGTGCCTCGCGGAACTCCGGGTTGGTCGGCGCGGTGGAGAAGGCGGCCAGGTCCGGCTGGTAGCCGAGCTGGCGCAGCGCGACGATCAGGTTCACCGCGTCCTGGTACTGGGTGCCGCCGACCACCACGTCGGCGCGGGAGTCGGCGATCTCGGCGGCGATGGAGGCGAAGTCGGTCGTGTTGGGCGGGTACACCTCGTCGACGACGGTGCGGACGCCGCCCGCTTCCAGGGCTTCCTTCAGCCCGTAGGCGGTGCCCTGGGCGAACGGGTCGTCCATCGTGGCGTAGGCGGCGGTCTTCGGCCGCTGCTCCGGCGGCAGCGCGAGGATCGCCTCGGCGAGGTGGTCGTAGTGGTCCTGGGCGATGGCCGGGGCGGCGTAGAAGAGGTTGTCGAAGTCCTGCTGGAAGATCTCCTCGGCCGCGCCGGCGGGTTCGACGAACAGGTAACCGTAGTCCTCGGCCACCTGCGCGGCGGGGATGACCAGGCGGGTCGAGAAGGGGCCGAAGACCAGATCCACGCGGTACTGGTTGATCAGCTTCTCGTAGTCGGAGGCGACCCGGTCGGCGCTGGACTGGTCGTCCAGGATGATGAGCTCGACCTGCTTGCCGAGCAGTCCGCCGCGGGAGTTGACGTGGTCGGCCCAGGCCTCGTAGCCGCGCTGCACGCCCTTGCCGGGTTCGGAGAAGTCCCCCGTGAGCGGGAGCGAGATCCCGATCTGGATCGCGTTGGGATCGCCCAGCTCGCTGGAATCCGCGCTCAGGCAACCGCTGAGCACGAGCGATCCGGCCGCGAGGGCGGCTCCGAGGCGGAGGCCGTTGGCTCTGTTCATGGTCCACCCGTCGTCGGGGGCATGTGTGAAAGCGCTTTCGTAAGCGCTTTCGGTAGAATAGGGATCACCGCACGGGGTGGCAAGGATCACTTCCCGTGATCGTGGTGCGATGGGCGGACCGCCGCCGGGAGCGTGCGGCGGGGTCCGGCGCTCCCGCACCGCTGCGGGCGAGGCGGACGGGTGATGCGGAACCGACGAGGAGCGGGAATGGCGCAGCAGGGCGGGCGGCTCCGGCTGGTCGACGTGGCGGAGGCCGCCGGGGTCTCGATCGCGGCGGCCTCCCGGGCGCTGTCCGGGTCGAAGGGCGTCAGCGACACCATCGCCGCGCGGGTGCGGGAGGTGGCCGCCGAGCTCGGCTACGTCGCCGACGCCCACGCCCGGTCCCTCGCCGGGGGCGCCAGCACCAGCGTCGGCCTGCTGGTGCACGAGATCGGCGACCCCTACTTCTCCGAGATCGCCAGCGGGGTCCTGGGCGTCGGTGCCCGGGAGGGCTTGACGGTGCAGATCTGCCACACCGGGCGCGAGCCCGACAACGAGCTGGTCCAGGTGCGCGCGCTGATCGCCAACCGGGTGCGGGCCGTCATCATCGCCGGTTCCGGGTTCGTCGATCCCCGCACCCAGCTCGCCGTCAAGGAGGAGCTGCGCGGGTTCCAGGACTCCGGCGGGAGGGTCGCGGTGATCGGCAGGCACCACCTGGGCGTCGACGCGGTGCTGCCGGACAACGTGCCGGGCGGGCGCACCATCACCGAGCACGTGCTGTCCCTCGGGCACCGGCGGATCGCCTTCGCCGCCGGCTCGCTGGAGCTGACCACCGTCGCCGACCGCCTCGCCGGTGCCGAGCAGGCCCTGTCCGCTGCCGGGCTGGCCCTGGCGAACCTCCCCGTGGTGGAGGCGCCGTTCACCCGGGACGGCGGCAAGCGCGCGATGGCGCGCATCCTCGACGAGCACCCGGGCACCACGGCGGTGATCGCGCTCAACGACGACATGGCCATCGGCGCCCTCGCGGTGCTGCGGGAGCGCGGCGTGCCGGTGCCGGAGCGGATGTCGGTCGCGGGGTTCGACGACGTGGCGGTCGCCGAGCACCTCGCGCCGGCGCTGACCACCGTGCGGCTGCCGATGGCGGAGCTGGGGGAGCAGGCGCTGCTCATGGCGCTCAAGCCGAAGTCCGCGCGGCCGCGCCGCCGCGCCACGCCGCACCGGTTGGTGGTCCGCGGGTCCACCGCCGCGCCGCGCTCCTGACGTCGCGCCGTTTGCCCACGTCAGCGGCGTGCGTCAACACGGGCGGTGATCGTTCACCGGGCTGGTTGATTCGTCCCGTCTGAGCGGGTGAGGGCCCCCGTGCTCCATTGACGCGATCTTGGACCGGCCTCAACGATGCTCTTCGTGTTCGCACGGTCGCTGCGGGTGATGCCAAGTCGGAGCCCGGTGCGGCCGAGGGCGACCGCCCGGGTCCGGAACGCGGGCGGGTTCCCCGGTGCGGCGAGGTGGTTCGCGGCGCGGCGGCGCGGCGGAGCCTGCGGAACGGCCCGCGGTGGCGCGGGCGTGAGGAGTGCGTGGTGACGAGGAGTGCTGGCTTCGTGGTGCTGCCGGATTCGATCGGCGCGGGCGAGCTGCGGGTGGCGGTGCCGTTCGAGTCCGCCCGCGTGTACACCCACGCGTCGGGACGTCCGTGGCTGGTGACCCGCGACGACGTCGTGCTGGCCACCGCGGGTCCGGTGCGGTTGGCGGTGATCGGCCGGAGCCCGGCGGACGCGGACCGGTTGGCGGAGCTCGCCGCGCGGATCACCGATCTGTCCGATGTGGACAAGATCGTGGGCGCGGTGCTCGGCTCCTGCCACCTGGTCGCCTCGGTGCGCGGCCAGGTCCGCGTCCAGGGCAGCCTCTCCGGGCTGCGGCGCGTCTTCCGCTCGCGGGTGCACGGCGTTCCGGTGGCCTCCGACCGGGCCGACGTGCTCGCCACCATGACCGGCGCCGGGATCGACGAGGAGGCGCTGGCCGTCCGGGTCGCCTGCGGCGTGCAGCTCGGTCCCCCGGCCGGGGACCGCAGCACCTGGTCCGGGGTGGTCGCGGTGGCCCCGGACCACTGCGTGCTGTGGGACCGGGACGAGGAGCGGGAGGCCCGGTGGTGGCACGCCCCTCCGGCAGAACTGTCGCTGGAGCAGGGCGCCGCGGTGGTGCGCGAGGCCCTGACCGAGGTGGTGCGCGGGCGAGCCCCGGAGGAGGGCAGGCTCAGCAGCGACCTCTCCGGCGGCATGGACTCGACCACGGTGTGCTTCCTGGCCGCCCGGGACGCCCCGGACCTGTTCAGCTTCCGCTGGGGCGAGGCCGAAGCGGGCAACGACGACGCGCTCTACGCCGCCCAGGCGGCGCGCGAGCTCCCCGGCGTCGAGCACCTGGTGCTGCCGCAATCCGAACTCCCGGAGATCTTCGCCGATCCGGACGTGCCGGTCACCGAGGAAGAGCCGTACGTGATGAGCCGGACGATCGCGCGCACCCGGCACAACGCCCGGTGGCTGGCCCAGCGCGGCTCCCGCAGGCACCTCGCCGGGCACGGCGGCGACGAGGTCTTCTGCCCGCTTCCCGGCTACCTGCACCGGCTCATCCGGCGGCACCCGCTGACCGCGTGGCGGCACCTGCGCGGCAGCGTGGCGCTGCGCCGCTGGCCGCTGTGGTCGACGCTGGGCCAGATCCTCACCCCGTCCACGCTGGACGCGTGGTGGCGGGTGCAGGCGGACCGGCTGACCTATCCGGCACCGCCGCTGCGCCGCGCCGTGCTGGCGTGGGGGACCGGACCGCTGCGCGCTTCGCCGTGGGTCACCGACGGCGGTGTGGAACTGGCCCGCGAGGCGCTGCGCCGCGCGTCCGAGGACGCCCACCCGCTCGCCGAGGACCCCGGCCTGCACCAGCTCATGGTGGTGGTGCGGGCGAACGCAGCGCGCTACCGGCTGCTCGCCCGGCTGTACGAGGAAGCCGACGTCGAGCTGGAGATGCCGTACCTGGACGACCGGGTGATCGAGGCCGTGATGCGGGTCCGGCCGCACGAGCACGGCGGTCCCTGGCGGTACAAGCCGCTGCTGGCCGACGCGATGCGCGGCCTGGTGCCCGCCGAGGTGCTCGGTCGTTCCACGAAGGGCGAGTTCGGCGAGGACGTCCGGGTGGGCCTGCGCAGCAACCTGCCGGTGGTGCTGGAGCTGTTCGCCGATTCGGCGCTGGCCTCCCGCGGGTTGATCGACCCCGACGACCTGCGCGCCCGGCTGACCGCGCCGCAGCCGGACAACACCACCGTGATCGCGCTGGAATCGCTGATCGGCTGCGAGACCTGGCTGCGCACCGCCGCCCCGACGATCCCGGCGCCTCGCCAGCCCGGCACCCGGACCGGCGAGCCCGACCTCGCCACCGGCTGATCCGCACCGACCATGACAGGAGGCCCGACGCCCATGCAGTTGCACCCGGACGTGTCCACCACCGAGACCGATGACGGCACCGTGCTGCTGCACCAGCGCACCGGTCGCTACTGGCAGCTCAACACCACCGGCAGCCACGTGCTGCGGTTGCTGCTCGACGGCAGCGCGCCGGAGGACATCGCGGCCGGGCTCGCCGACCGGCACGGCATCGACCCGCAGCAGGCCGAGCGCGACGTCAGCGCGGTGGTCGAGCAGCTCCGCGGCGCCAGCCTGGTGGTGCGGTCATGAGCGCCCCGGTCGCGCTGTCGCCCCGGGAGCGGTTGCCGCTGCGGCGCCGGGTGCTGCCGCTGCTGGCCGTCGGTGCGGGCCGGTTGCTCTCCCGCGCCCGGCCCGCGCGGTTGCGCCGGGTGCTGGAGTTCGCCCGCAGGCGGGCGACCCCGGCCACCGCCGAGCAGGCCCGGGCCGCCCGGTCCGACGTGGTCTCGGTGAGCCTGCGCTGCGCCGGGCAGGGCTGCCTGCAGCGCTCGATCGCCACCGCGCTGCTGTGCCGGATGCGCGGCACCTGGCCGACGTGGTGCACCGGGGTGCGCACCCACCCGTTCGCCGCGCACGCCTGGGTCGAGGTGGACGAGGTGCCGATCGGCGAGCCCTACCCGAAGGGCCACTACAAGCCGATGCTGGCGGTGCCGCCGGTCGCCGCCGAGGTGGCCGAGGAGGGCTGACCCCGCGCCCCGGAGCGCGCTCGGGTCCTGGCGCGGACCACCTCGCGCGGCGTCGGGGCCGCGTCACAGCACCAACTCGGCGCCCTCCGGGGCGAGCTCGGCGCCCGCCGCGCGCATCGCGGCGTGCTCGGGCGAGCTCTCGTCGAGCACCGGGTTGGTGTTGTTCAGGTGGGTGTAGAGCAGCCGGGCGCCGGGCGGTCGGGGCTTGCGCAGGCTGCCGCCGGGTCCGGCCATCGGCAGGTGCCCCATGGCGCGCTGCGCGGGGTCGCCGACGTCGCCGCCGGTGGCGCCGGACATCTCGGCGGAGCCGTGGAAGGACCCGTCCAGCAGCACCACGTCGGCTCCGGCGCAGAACTCCTCGAAGCCGAACGGCCACCCGGCCAGGCAGGGCGCGTAGACGAGCCGGCCGCCGGTGGCCGGGTCGGTGAACCGGTAGGCCACCACCCAGGTGCCGGGGGCGTCCGCGGCGTACTTCGGCCGCTTGCCGCTGACCGGGAGCACGTCCACCCGCAGCCCGCCGAGCTCGCCGGACCCGGCGATCCGCCAGTCCCACCGCGCGTACGGCTCCAGCACGGTTCTGGCGGGCAGCGCCGCCAGCACCGGTTCCGGGGCGTGCACGGTCAACCCGCCCGCCTCCTTGAGCTGGAACAGGCCCGTGGTGTGGTCGAGTTCGCCGTCGGTGAGCAGCACGCCGCGCAGCGGGGTCTCCCGGGCACCGGGCCCCGGGGCCAGCGCCGGGCACCCGAGGAGCTGGGTGCGGATGTCCGGCGAGGCGTTGACCAGGTACCAGGACGCGCCGTCCGCGCTGATCGCCAGGCAGTCCTGGGCGCGCGCCGGGTGCCTGCCCGCGCGGGCGCCCCGGCAACCCGGGCAGGCGCAGTTCCACTGCGGCACCCCGCCGCCCGCGGCGGTGCCCAGCAGCACGGCCCTCATCGCGGCCCCCGCATCGCGTAGCCGGTGCGCGGCGGGGCCTCCAGGGCCAGGTCGACCAGCCCCCGGTCCGGGGAACGCTGGCAGACCGGATCGGTGGCGGCGGCGTCCCCGGTGAGCAGGAACGCCTGGCACCGGCAGCCGCCGAAGTCGACGGTCCGGCGTTCGCAGCTCCGGCACGGTTCCTGCATCCACTCCTCGCCCCGGTAGGCGTTGAACGACGCGGACTCGTACCAGATCTCGGCCAGCGGCCGGTCGCGCACCGACTCCAGCTCCAGGCCGGTGATCACCGACGCGGCCGGGCAGGGCAGCACGACCCCGTCCGGTGCCACGGTGAACTGGCGCGCGCCCCAGCCGGACATGCACGGCTTGGGGAACTCCTCGTGGTAGTCGGCCAGCACGTAGCCGATCTCCATCCGCCCGCGCAGCCGGTCCACCGCCGCGCGCACCACCGGCTCGGCCCGGGCGAGCTGCTCCCGGGTGGGCATCAGCGCGCCCCGGTTGCGCCACGCCCAGCCGTAGTACTGGGTGTTGGCCAGTTCGAGCCGGTCGGCGCCCATCCGCTCGGCCAGCGCGATGATCCCCTCTAGCTGGTCGTGGTTGTCCCGGTGCAGCACCGCGTTGACCGTCAGCGGCAGTCCCGCGCCGGTGATCAGCTCGGCGGCGGTGAGCTTGTGCGCGTGGGCGCGGGTGCCCGCGATCCGGTCGGCGGTCTCCGCCTCGGCCGCCTGCACCGAGAGCTGGACGTGCGCCAACCCGCGTTCGACGAGCTCGGCCAGCCGTGCCGCGGTGAGCCCGAGGCCGCTGGTGGTCAGGCTGACGTAGCACCCGTGCCCGGCGGCGGCGCCCACCAGTTCGGGCAGGTCGCGGCGGGCCAGCGGTTCCCCGCCGGAGAGGTTCACCTGGAGCACCCCGAGCGCGCGGGCCTGGGCGAACACCGATTCCCACGCTTCGGTGCTCAGCTCCCGGTCGCGGCCGAGGAGCTCCAGCGGGTTGGAGCAGTACGGGCAGTGCAGCGGGCAGCGGTGGGTCAGCTCGGCGAGCATCCCCAGCGGCGCGTCGGTCACGTCCACTCCACCACCCGGCGTTCGACCAACCGTTCCAGCACTTCGCGCACCTCCTGTTCGCGGACCCCGCTGAAGCGCTCGCGCAACCGTTCGGCGATGCCGTCGACGGTGGTCCGGCCGTCGCACAGCTCCAGCACCGCGGTCGCGGTCCGGTTCGGCATCAGCACGCCCTCCGGGTAGAGCACGACGGGGCGGTCCCGGACGTGGTCGTGGTCCAGGCGCACCCCGCGGCGCAGCGCCGGGGCGCTCACCCGGCGGCCCGTTCGACGGCGTCGAGCACCGACCACAGCACGTCGCACTTGAACGCCAGCGCCGCCACGGCGGCGTCCTGCTCCGCCCGGGTCGTGCAGTGGCGCAGGACGATCTCCAGCGCCTCGGCCCCTTCACCGCGCACCGCGTCGATCCGGTCGGTGAAGTAGGCGAGGTCGGCGCGGTCGATCCAGGGGTAGTGCGCGAGCATGTCGACGACCCGCCTGCGCATCAGGGCACCGGAGAACATCTCGGTCAGCCCGGAGGCCACCCCGAGCGCCCACGGCTGCTCCCGGGCGAAGGTCACGTAGGCGTCCACGGCGAAGCGGACGCCGGGCACCACGTGGCGTTCGTCGAGCACTTCGGCGCGGTCGAGCCCCACCGCCTCGCACAGCCGCAGCCAGCGTTCCGCGCCGCCCTCGCCGTCGGCGCGGCCGTCGTGGTAGGCGATCCGCTCCAGCCACCGGCGCCGGATCTCCGGTACGGGGCAGTTGCTGATGATGGCCGCGTCCTTCTGCGGCAACATCCGCTGGTAGTACCACCGGTTCGCGGCCCACAGCCGCAGTTCCCGCTTCGACAGCGCGCCGCGGTGCAGCCGCTCGTGGAACGGGTGGGCCGACCAGTAGCGGGATTCCAGCGCGCGCAACGACGCGGTGAACTCGTGTTCGCCGAGCGCGGGCACGGGCGTCACCTCCGGCCGGGTGGGCCGCCCGCGCGGGGCGCGGGCGGCCGTCCCGGAGCGCTCGTGGTTCACTCCATCCGGGCCACGTAGGCGGTGACCTCCGGTGGGGTGTCGTAGTCGGTGAACTCCGGCGTGGTCCAGGGCTCGAGCTCGTCGATCATGGGCGCACCTCCCGCGCACGATGGGACAGTTGTGCACGGTAGGTGTTGTGCGGCCGGATGCGCTTCCCGCCGAACGGAGGGTTTTCCGTTGCAACCCGGGCGCGGGGCTTCCCCCCTTCGAGCTGCCCGACGATTATCCGGAGGCGCGTCGGGATACCCGGAGAACCGGCCCCCGGGGCCGCGTCGAGCACGACCACCGAACGCGAGGAGACGAGATGGACGCCCAGCGCGCCACGGGTGGCCTGCGGACCTACATCCACGTCGTGAGCAGCGCGCTCGGCGGCGCCGTCGACGTGGTGGACATCGACGCCTCCAAGGGCCCCGCGACCGCCATCATCCTGCTGCACTCGACCATACCGACGTTGCCCGAACTGCCGCTCCTGCTCACCTGGGACGAGATCAACGGCTGGGCGCTGCGGGTGAAGATCAGCGACGACGGCGACACCACCGCGCTCGGGTACCTGGGCGACGAGATCCTGCCCGACCCGGCGGTGGTGCGGACGTTCCTGACCGAGGCGGTCGACGGCGGGAACCCCGGCGTGATCATGCCGCCCGGCTTCCGGACCCCCGGTGCCGACGACGACCTGGAGCACCGGCTCGCGCACTTCGACCAACCGCCGTTCTGAACCCCGCGGGAGTGGCTCCCGCACCGGGTTCCGAGGAAAGCGAGAGGATGACTTCCGCACCCCCGGCCCAGGCTTCCGCGGCCGACACCGTCCGCGCCGCGACCGACGTGCTCGTCCCGATCCTCGCCCAAGGCGTCATCGCGCGGCGCCCGGCGGCCGTGCGGCTGGCCGGCCGGGTCGGCGCCGACCGGCGGACCGTCCGCTTCCTGCAGCGGATGCGCGACCGCTACGGCGACGGCCCGCTGCGCCTGCGGGTGCCCGGGCGCTCGTTCTACCTGCTGCTCGCCCCGCGCGACGTGGCGCGGGTGCTGGCCGGCTCGCCCGACCCGTTCGCGCTCGACGCGGTGGAGAAGCGCGCCGCATTGCGGCACTTCCAGCCGCACGGGGTGCTCATCTCGCCCCCGGAGTCGCGTCCGGCCCGGCGCGGGTTCAACGAGGCGGTGCTGGACACCGGGGCGCCGGTGCACCACCTCGCCGGGTCGCTGGTCGGCAAGATCGAGCAGGAGGCGCGCCAGGCGGGTGCGGCGGCCGCGCGCCGCGGTGCGTTCGGCTGGGACGACTTCGCCCCGGCGTGGCGCCGGGCGATGCGCCGGGTGCTGCTCGGCGACGGCGCCCGGGACGACACCGAGCTCACCCGCCTGCTGGAGAAGCTGCGCCGGGATGCCAACTGGGCCTACGCCAAGCCCGCCCGGACCGCGCTGCGCCACCGCTTCGACCGCCGCCTCGCCGGGCACCTCGACCGCGCCGAGCCGGGCAGCCTCGCGGGCCTGGTCGCCGGGACCCCGGCCGCGCCGGGGACCGACCCGGCGGGGCAGGTGCCGCACTGGCTGTTCGCCTCCGACCCGGCCGGGATGGCGACCGTGCGGGCGCTGGCGCTGCTGGCCTCGCACGACGGGATCGCGGCGCGGGTCCGCGCCGAGCTGGCCGACCGGGACCTCACCGAACCCCAGGACCTGCCGCTGCTGCGCGCCTGCGTGCTGGAGTCGGTGCGGTTGTGGCCCACCACGGCCGTGGTGCTGCGCGACAGCACGTCCCGCACCGGGTGGGACGGCGGCGCGCTGCCCGCGGCCGGCACGGCGCTGATCATCAGCTCGTTCTTCCACCGCGACGAGCGGACCGTGCCGCAGGCGCACCGCTTCGACCCGGACGCCTGGCTGGACGGTCGCGCCGCGCGCTCCGAGGCGCTCGTCCCGTTCAGCGCCGGTCCCGGCACCTGCCCGGCCCGGGAGCTGGTGCTCTACAGCGCGAGCACCTTCCTGGCGGTGCTGCTGCGCGACCAGGACTTCCGGTTGCGCCCGTTCCGGCGCCTGGACCCGGCCCGGCCGCTGCCCTACGGGTTGAACCCGTTCGCGTTGCGCTTCACCGCCTGCGCCCGGGACTAACCGTCCGGACCCGCGGGTAATCGGCGGGGCATGGTGGAACAGCAGAACGGACGGGCCCGCCGCGACCTCGAACCGGAGGTCGAGGAGGACGCGCAGGTCCGCCGCCAGCCCGGTGGCCTCGGCGGGGAGGGGACCGAGGCCGAACGGCAGGTCGCCGACCAGCCCGAGCACGACGCCGTGCGGGAGCAGGACGAGCTGGACGCCCCGATCGGCCCGGAGATCGGCGGCGAGGCCGACGAAGGCCGGACCGGCCCACCCGACGAGTAGTTCCCGCGGCGAGGCGCACCACGCGATCGACGCTGCCGAGCCGACGATCCCGGACCCGTGGGCGCGCGGAGGTCCGCCGGGGGCCGCCCGACCAGGAGGTGCTCGCCCGCACCTCAGAACGGCCACCGCCGCACCCATGTCAGCTGCTGGGCGTGACGTCGTCGGACTGGACCGGAGCCCGGCCGGGTAGTCCGCTGGTATGCCCGAGCTGCCCGACGTCGAGGGGTTCCGCCGGGTCGTCGCCGACCACGCGGCCGGAGCGACGCCGCGGCGGGTCCGGGTGCGGGACGCGGGCGTGGTGCACGGGGACGCCGACGCCTTCGCCCGGGAGCTGACCGGCCGGACCTTCGGGCGGCCGGACCGGCACGGCAAGTGGCTGGTGGTGCCCACGGGCCAGCGCTTCCCGGAGCTGCTGGCCCACTTCGGGATGACCGGGGCCTTCGTGTGGGGTGGCACCGACGAGCCGGACCACCGGCATGACCGGGTGGTGTTCGAGTTCGACGGGGGTGCGCTGCGCTACCGGGACATGCGCAAGCTGACCGGCCTCCGGTGGGCCCGCGACGAGTCCGAGGCCGACGACGTGCTGGGCGATCTGGGCCCGGACGCCGCCGCGATCGACCGCGACGACCTGCGCGCCCGGCTGACCCGCTCCCGCAGGCAGCTCAAGCCCGCGCTGATGGACCAGACCGCCCTCGCCGGGCTCGGCAACCTCTGCGTCGACGAGATCCTGTGGCGGTCCAGGTTGCCCCCGACGCGGCCACCACCGAGCTGCGCGCCCCGGAGTGGACCAACCTGCACCGGCGGATGGGCGCGGTGCTGCGGCAAGCCAGCCGCGTCGGACGGGTACCGGACCGGCCGTCCTGGCTCACCGGGCACCGCGACGAGCACGACGGCCGTTGTCCGCGCTGCTCGACGGCGTTGCGGCGCGGCCGGTTCGGCGGTCGCGCGACGGTGTGGTGCCCGCACTGCCAACCCGGCTGATCACCCGGTGACCGTCGCCCGCCGTCGGGCGGCCGGACCGGACGCGGTCGTCAGCCGCTCGGCGGCAGGTACTTCGGGGCGAACAGCTCCTCCACGGGGCGGGGCCCGACGTACTGGCGGCAGGTGCACGGGACGTACTCGTGCCCGTCCCAGCCCCCCTCGACGTACCGCGAGCGCCGCAGTTCGGCGTGGCAGGTGCCGTCCTCGGGATCGTGCTGGTCGAGGCCGTGGCCGCAGCCGCAGGACGCGGTGAGCTGCTCTTTCGCCCGCGCCTTCGACCGGACCCGGCCGAACCGCCCCGCCGCGAAACCGAGGGCGAGCAGCACCCCGCCGACCACCAGGCTGATCGGATCCATCGCCACCCCTCCCGGTACCTCACCCGTCCGGGTGGGCTCGATCAGCATAGCGATCCGCCGGGCGCGCGGTCCCCGATTCGCCGCCGGTCGCGGGCCGCGGATCACCGGAGCCGGTGCGCCGGGGTGTCCGCCGTGCTCGGCTGCTGCGCGGGCACCTCCACCTCCGGGGTGATCCCGGCGAGCACGTCGGGGAGCTCGGCGATCGGGGTGGGCCGGCCGAAGTAGAAGCCCTGCACCTCGTCGCAGCCCAGGTCGACCAGGACCGCGAGCTGCTCGGCGTCCTCCACGCCCTCGGCGATCACCGAGAGCCCCACCGCGTGCGCCATCGCGATGATGCTCTGCACGATCGCCCGCGCCTCGGCCGCCGCGCCGATCCGGGCGGTGAACGAGCGGTCGATCTTGAGCGTGTCCACCGGCAGCCGCAGGAGTTGCGCCAGCGACGAGTGCCCGGTGCCGAAGTCGTCGATGGCCAGCGCCACCCCCGCGCGGCGCACCGACTCCAGCGTCTGCTTGGCGTTGCGCACGTCCTCCATCAGCGCGCTTTCGGTGATCTCCAGGCAGAGCACCTCGGGCGGCAATCCCGCCGCCTCCAGCGCCGCCAGCACCGACTCGACCAGCGACGGGTCGTCGAGCTGCCGCGCCGACAGGTTCGCCTTCAGCGTCAGCGGCAGCCCGCCCCCGCCGCGGTAACCGGCCAGCTCCCGGGTCGCGGTGCCGAGCATCCGGGCACCGATGTCGTGGATCAGGCCGGACTCCTCGGCCAGCGGGATGAACTCGCCGGGGGAGACCGTGCCGTGCACCGGGTGCGTCCAGCGCAGCAGACCTTCCACCGCCACCGGTCGGCGTTCGGGCAGCGAGACGATCGGCTGGTAGGCCAGCCACAACTGGTCCAGCCGCCCGGCCCGGCGCAGGTCCTGCTCCAGTTCGAGGTGGCGCTGCATCCGCTCCCGCAGCCCGACGTCGAACACCGCCAGCTGCCCGCGTCCGCGGCTCTTGGCCTGGTACATCGCCACGTCGGCGTCCCGCAGCACCTCCTCGGCGTTGCGCCGGTCGTCGGTGTCGGCGACCGCGATGCCGACGCTGGCCTCCACGTGGATCTGCCTGCCGTGCGCGGTGAGCGGTGCGTCCAGCGCCGAGCGCACCCGGTCGGCGAGCCGGCGCAGGTCGCCGACCTCACCGCCGCTGAGCACCACGAACTCGTCGCCGCCGAGCCGGCCCGCCAGTTCGTCGGGGCGCACCATGCCGGACAGCCGCCGGGCGATCATCCGCAGCACCCGGTCGCCGAACTGGTGGCCGAGCGAGTCGTTGATCACCTTGAACCGGTCCAGGTCGATGAACAGCACCGCGACCGGCGTGCGCGCGGTGCGCAGGTCGGTGCTCAGCCGCCGCAGCACGGTGCTCCGGTTGGCGAGCCCGGTCAACGGGTCGCGGACGGCCTGGCGCTCCAGCCGCTTGCGGATGGCGCGGGACTCGGTGATGTCGGTGAAGGACAGCACCACCGGGTGCGGCGGCGGGTCCCCGGGGGTCAGGGAGTGGGTGGAGATCGCCAGCCAGACCCCGCGCCCGTCACCGCGCACGGTCCGCACCGAGCGCAGCCGCTGGGGTTGCCCGGTCCGGCCCGTCATGCTCGACGGGTGCGCCTGGTCATGCAGGGCCTTGCCGTTGCGGTGGTACAGCGCCCAGGTCGCCGCGCGCAGGCCGAGCAGGTGTTCGCGGGTGGTGCCGAGGATCTGCGCCGCCGCCGGGTTGGCGGATTCGATCCGGCCGTCGGTGTCGACTACCACGACGCCTTCGCCGAGCGAGTCGACCACGGTGGCGTAGTGCTCCTCCGCGCGGCGCCGGGCGGTCTCGTCGGCGCACACCAGGATGAACCCGTCGGCCAGCCGCGCCGCCGAGATCCGGATCGTCAGCGGTGTGCCGTCCGCGTCCCGGTGCTCGGTCTCGGTGACCCCGCCCGAGTCCACCAGCTCCGCCGGGTCCACCGGGGCGCCGAACATCTCCGCGGCGGGGCGGCCCAGCGCCCGGTGCGCGGGATGGCCGTAGATCGCCTCGGCCGCGGGGTTCCAGGTCGTGATCACCGCGTCGCCGTTGGTCGAGATGATCGCGTTGTGCACGTGGTGCATCAGCGCGGCCTGGTCGTGCAGCGCCGCTTCGGCGGCCCGCTGCGCGGAGATGTCGCGCAGCACCGCCTGCACCGCCGACCGGCCGTTCCAGGTGGTGCGCACCGACACCGCCTCCACCAGCACCTCGGAGCCGTCCAGCCGCACCAGGTGGCCGGTGGCCGGCGGGGTGGCCGCCGGGCCGCTGAGCACCGCGAGCTGCCTGCGCAGCCCGTCGCGCGTCTCGCTGGTCAGGAAGTCGGCGAGGGGGCGGCCCACCACCGCCGCGCTGGTCTCCGCGCCGACCAGCCGCAGCGCCGCGGCGTTGACGTAGACGACGACGTCGTCCTGGTGCACGCACACCGGCTCCGGGTGCTGCTCGATGAGCGACCGGTAGCGCTCGGCGAGATCGGCCAGCGCCTGCCTGCCCTCGGCTTCGGTGGTGACGTCGGTGATGACCCCCACCAGGCCGCCCGCCTCGTCATCGCACCGCCGGGCGCGCAGGCGCAGCACCACCGGTCCCGTCTCGCGCGATTCGCGGGCCCGGTGGACGTCGAACTCCCGCCGGTCGGGGTCGGCGTCCGCGGCGTCGAGCAGCGGCCGGAGTAGGTGGGCGAACTCGGCGCGGATCTCCTCGTCGGCGGCGCCGGGCAGCCCCAGCAGCGTCCCCAGGTTCCCGGACCAGCCGGGCTCCGCGTCGCCACCGGTGCCGCACCACCACGGGACCGAGCCGGTGAGCGGCCACGCGGCGTCGCGGAGTTCGCGCGCGGTCCGCGCGAACCCGTTGCTGTCCTGGGCGTCGGCCATGGTCCTCCCGGCGGTGTCCTTCGGAGTTCCCGATGGGCGGCGGGGGCAAACGGCCGCCGCCCGAACGGGGGAGCGGTGCCCGCCGGGTTTCCGCCCGGTCGCGCGCGGGAAAGCCCTGCCTGCAACTGCACATCGAGCCCGAGGAGGGGACATGTCCCACCTCTGGCGCGGTGCCGCGGCGGGAGCCGCCGGGACCACCGCGCTCCAAGCGACGACCTACCTGGACATGCTGCTGCGGGCCCGGGGGCCCAGCAGCACGCCGGAGGAGACGGTGCGCCGTGCCGAGCAGGCCGCGGGCACCTCGCTGAGCTCCGACGACGAGGCGGAGGGCAACCGGCGTTCGGCGGCCGGGGCGCTGCTGGGCATCGTCACCGGGGTGGCCAGCGGCGTCGGGTACGCGGTGGCGCGCGGGCGGTGGCCGCGGCTGCCGACGCCGGTGCTGGCGGTGGGCGTCGGTCTGCTCGCCGCCGCCGGATCGAACGCGCCGATGACCGCGCTCGGCGTCACCGACCCGCGCACCTGGGATGCGGACTCATGGGTCAGCGACCTGGTGCCGCACCTGTGCTACGGGATCGCCACGGCCGGTGCGTTCGAGGCGATGAACCGGCGCCCGGTCGAACCCCGGTGAGCGCGCGCGATCGGGGCCCGTCCGCGGTGGACGGGCCCCGATCGTCGCGGGACGCGTTCAGCGGGTGCTGCGGTGCTTGCGGTCCTGCTCCAGCTTGCGGGCCCGCTCCCGCTCGACGGCCTCGGCCTGCTCGCGGGTCGCGGTGCCTTCGGCGACCGAGATCTCGGCGTCCATCATCCGCTGGTGCTGCTCGTCGCCCGACTCGGCGCGGATCTGCTCGTCCGGGTCCGGCCGGTGGTGCTTGATCGGGTGCTCGCGCCGGTACGGGTTGTCCGGCGGCAGCCCGCCGCTGACCCGCCCGTAGAACCCGAGCACCGACAGGAACAACCCGGCGATCAGGCTGAACAGGCAGTTCGACAGCCGGAAGCCGAGCACGTTGGCGCCGGTGTGCATGATCCCGAGGTGCACCAACCCGGACAGCAGGAACAGCACGCCGAGACCGATGCTCACCGTGGAGGCGAGCCGTCCGCCCCACACCGAGGAGATGACCAGCACCAGCCCCGCCACGATCGACAGCACCGCCAGCGCGCCGTTGGTGGACAGGCCCCACACGAGTTCACCGGCGAACAGCCACGGCACGTTGCGGGCGAGCCCGAGCACGCCGAACACGAGCAGTGCCACGCCCAGCGCCGCGGCGCCGATCCGGTGCACCACGTGCACCGGGTGTGTCTGAGTCCTGGCCATGACAGCACCTCCTGTAGCTGTGTCCTCGCCCCGCCGGCGGGCTCAGCGCCCGCGCCGGTGGTCCGGCGGGACCCTCGGGCCGGTGTGCAGCAGCGGGTCGCGGCGGAACCGACGACCGCGGGCGATCCCGGACCGCACCACGTCGCCGAGCTTCCTGCGCACCTGCTGCGGTACGGCTCCGATCCCGATCCGTCGCACGGGGACGACCTCCTCCCTCGGTCCGGGCCCGGCGATCACCGGGCGGCTCCTCGCACACTGGGTTGACGCTGCGGGCCCGGATCAAACCCGCACCCGGCGATCAGCGCGCCGCCGGGTCACCCGATCACGACGCGGAAGACGAAGAACCCGGCCACCAGCAGCACGACCACGGCGAGGAGCACCAGCCAGATCCACTTGGCCGACCGCGAGCCGGGTCGGGTGGTGAAGGTGGTGGCCTCGGTGGCCGAGGCCGAATCCGGTGGGGTCTCACCCGGCGGGACCCCGCCGCCGGGGTCCAGTCCGGGGGTGCGGTCGGGGTCCGGGTCGGGCGGTTGCTGCTGTCGTGCCATGGGACTCCTCGCAGAACGGATCGCGGGGCGGTGCCGGCCGGGCGCCCCGCTCTGCCCGGGAGGACCTCCTAGCAGGCGGGTTGCCGACCTCTTTCGAGGTGAAACCCCGGCGGCGCCCGCCCGCGACCGGCACCGCCGCGCGCGGCGCTGCCGGAGACCTCAGACGTGGTCGCGGGGGATCCAGCGGTCCCAGTTGTCCGAGTACACCCGTTGACCGCCTTCGTAGGCGTCGAGCTCGGCGTGCAGGTGGAACTGGGTCCTGGTCGAGGTCAGCGTGGTGCGGGTGACCGTGCCCGCCGACCAGTCGCCGCGCGAGAAGCCCATCGTCCACTCCACGTCGCCGCGCACCGAGTCGAAGTCGTCACCGGACCAGCTGTAGGTCTCCTCGGCGCGGCGCTCGACGTCGAGGCCGATGTCGTCGAACCGGACCACGCCGAGGTCCTTGACCACCTCCAGCGCCGAGCTGTAGTCGGCCAGGTCCTTGCTGATCTGCCACTTCTGCTCCCCGGCGGACAGGTGCGTGCTGGCAAGCGGCTCGGCGCCCTCCGGGTCGTGGAACAGCGGGGTGGGCAGGTCGTCGGGCTCGCGCACCGGGCGGATCGGCAGCTCGAAGCAGCTCTGCTCCGGGTAGACGGTGAGCTGCACGGGTTCCGGCGGGGGCCACGCCAGGGGCCAGTACGAGGTCGACAGCGCCAGCCGGATGCGGTGTCCCGGCGGGAACGCCTGCGCGACGCCGTTGAGCTGCACCCGCACCTGGTAGCGCTGCCCGGGCACCAGCGGCTCGGGTTCGGCGTTGCCGTTGCGGTGGGTCAGGTTGAGCAGCCCGTAGGTGACGCGGGTGGCGCGGCCGTCCTCGTCGACGTCGGAGAGCCGCGCGGCCACCATCGCCACCGGCCGGTCCACCTCGATGCTCAGGTCGGCCACCGCCCCGCCGAGGATCTCGCAGCGCTCGATCAGCGGGTCGCTGTCGAACACCAGCGAGCCGCCGTCCTCCTCGCGCTGGTCGTAGGGCAGGTCCGGGGGCGCGTTGTAGGAGCACCACTTGCCCGCGTACTGCCCGACCGACAGCGGGGATTCCACGCTCAGCGGCCGGGAGCTCAGCTCCTGGCCCTCCTTGCCGATCTGGTAGAGGCCGAGCGGGTAGGGGATCCGCCGCACGTGCGGGGACGGCCACGACGGTTCCCCGACCCAGCGGCCGGGGCGCTCCTCGTAGGCGGTGGAGGGCGGCACGCTCTCCTGCATCCAGGCGCACAGCATCGGCCCGTTCATGACGCCGTTGTCGACGTCCTTGAGCCAGCGGTCCCACCAGCGCACCAGGGACTGCAGGAAGCCGATCGCCGGGCCGGGCTTGCCGAGGTGCGGGTACTTGTGCGACCACGGCCCGATCAGGCCCTTGCGCGGCACCTCGAGGCCCTCCAGGGTGCGGAACACCGCGTTGGAGTAGCCGTCGGCCCACCCGCTGACGCCGAGCACCGGGCACTGGACGCTGGAGAAGTCCTCGCACACCGACCCGTGGCGCCAGTAGTCGTCGCGGCGCTGGTGCTCCAGCCACGCCTCCAGCCAGTGCCCGCTGCCCTCCAGCCGCTCGCGCCACATCTTCCGCCACCGGTCGCCGACCAGCTCCGGGTCCGGCGGGCACGAGGTGTAGGCGAACATCGTCGCCGCCCAGGACAGGTTGTCGCCGAGCAGGCAACCGCCCATGTAGTGCACGTCGTCGGCGTAGCGGTCGTCGGTGTAGCTCAGCGCGGCGATCGCGCCGAGGCTCGGCGGGCGGCGCGCGGCGATCTGCAGCGCGTTGAACCCGCCCCAGGAGATGCCCATCATGCCGGTCCGGCCGGTGCACCACGGCTGGGACGCCAGCCACTCCAGCACCTCCATGCCGTCCTGCAGCTCCTGCTCCAGGTACTCGTCGACGAGCACGCCCTCGGAGTCACCGCTGCCCCGCAGGTCCACCCGGGCGCACGCGTAGCCGTGCCCCGCCAGGTACGGATGGTTGATGGAGTCCCGCAGCGCGGTCAGATCGCGCTTGCGGTAGGGGATGAACTCCAGGATCGCGGGCACCGGCTCGGAATCCGACTCCGTCGGACGCCAGATCCGGGCGGCCAGCCGGGTGCCGTCGGACAGCGGAATCCAGACGTGTTCCTCCTCCGCGATCTCGTGGGGCAGGGAGCTGACGGTCTTCATCCGATGGCCTCCTCGTCCAGTTCGAAGGGCAGCAGTTGCACGCAGCGGTCCCACTTGGCCGCGAGGTCGTCGTCGTCCTGGCCGCCGAGGTAGACGGCCGCGAGTTCGTAGCTGTAGCTGTCCTGCGCGTACAGCTCGGAGAGCCGGAGCCCGGCGGTGGCGGGGATGTCCACGATCGCCTCCGGGAACTCGGCGTGCAGCCGGGCGAGGTCGTCGGGCGAGGGGGAGCGGCGCACCACCGCGTCGCCGCGGAAGGTGCGCAGGTGCCACTTGCCCGCGACGGCGAAGTCCCCCGCCCGGTGCGGCAGCTCCGGGGCGAGCCCGAGCGCGAGCCGCACCATCGCCTGGAGGTTGGGCGCCCCGTCGACGAACGCGAACAGCGGGGCGTGCGACTGCGACAGCCGCGGGTTGATCTCCAGGATGTCGAGCCGATCGCGCTCGGCGTCCCAGAAGAACTCGATGTTGAACGTGCACCGGTCCAGCCCGATCCGGCGCAGCACGCGGGTCGAGATGCCGGTGGCCCGGTCCACCACCTCCGGGGGCAGCGCCGAGGGGTAGCGGTAGCACAGGAAGCTCGACGTCCCGGGGTAGCAGGCCGAATCGATCGCCCCGTAGACGTGCGGTTCACCGCGGTGGCAGTAGCCCTCGACGGTGAGCTGGTGCCCGTGCACCTCCTCCTCGGCCAGGCACGCCCGGCCACCGGCGGCGGCGATCTCCGGCGGCAGCGCGTCGAGCATCGACAGCAGGTGGTCGAAGTCCGAGCCGACCCGGTCGATGCCGTGCTTGATCCCGGCCACCGCCGCGTCGAACTCGGCGCGGTCGGCGGCCTTGTACGCCAGCTCCGAGGAGTAGGACTTCACCGGCTTGAGCCACATCGGATAGCCCACCCCGGCGGGCGGTGCGGGCCGCTCGGGACCGAGGTCCACCAGCGAGAACGCCGGGTGCGCCGTGGTGACCCGCTGCTGCTCCAGCCGGCTCCAGTACTTGTCCTCGCAGGTCGCCACCGCCCGCAGGTCCGGGGCGGGCAGGCCGTGGCGGTGGCACAGGATCGGCACCATCGAGGTGACCGGGAAGTCCCAGTACCCGATGAGGGCGTCCGGGACCGCCCCGGCGGAGCACAACCGCTCCTCCGCCATCTCCAGCAGGCGGGGCAGGTCGTGCGCGTCGGACATGATCTCCTCCCGGCGCAGCAGCGGGTGGTAGCGGCACGGCGGGAGGCCGGGCAGGCCTTCGACGAGCTGGAGGTTCCGGTCGTCCAGCCCGAGCACGAAGACGTTCGCGACACCGCTCACGCATGTCGCCTACCCGCTGGCCCGGACGTTCATGCGGGTTCCGGCGCCGCGGTGGGCACTTCAGTCGACGTAGCGGCGGGCCGCGGACCTGCGCTGGCTCTCCTCCAGGCGGCGCAGGCCGCGCTCGACCCCGGGCGGGACGACGCGCCGCTCGCGCAGCACCCAGCGCAGCCCGCCGACGGCTTCGGAGACCGCGCCGAGGGTGTGCCGGTCCTTGGGGGAGGAGCCGAGCACGGCGGCGCTGCGGCGCACCGCGCTCGGCAGCGGCCGGCGCAGCCACGTCGTCCACAGCGTGTTGCGGATGCCCAGCTGCCTGCGCCGCCGGGAATCGCGGGCCACCGAGGGGGCGTGGTGCACCACGACGTCCTCCACCCAGCACAGCCACCAGCCCGCCGCCGCGAGGTCCAGCGCCAGCAGCTCCTCCTCCCCGCCGAGCCACAGCCGTTCCCGGAACCCGCCGGCCGCCCGGAACGCCGAGGTGCGGAAGGTGGTCAGCCCCGCCATCACGCTGAGCAGGGCGGGCCCGGGCAGCCACGCCGGGGCGGGCACCGGTGAGCCGCGCAGCTCCGGGGTGAGCGGGTCGTCCCGCCCGTCGGGTTCCACCACGCACCGGCCCATCACCGCGCCGACCGCCGGGTGCTCGTCGAGGACCCGCGCGGCGCGCCGCAGCGATCCGGGCGCCCACCAGCAGTCGTCGTCGCAGAAGGACACGTACGGGGTGGTCACCTCGCGCACCGCCAGGTTGCGGGCCACCGCGCCGAGGTTCTCGGTGCTGCGCAGCAGGCGCACCTGCGGGAACTCGGCGGCAAGCAGGTCGGCGGTGCCGTCGGTGGACCCGTTGTCCACCACGATGATCGGCACCCGGTCGGGCAGCGCGGTCATCCGCTCCAGGGCGCGCGCCGCTTCGGCCCGCCGGTTGTGGGTCATCATCACCGCGGTCGTGCGCGGACCGTCCTCGGGCATCGAACACCTCCAGCGTCGTCCTGCCCGGAGTACCCGGGTTCGTTTGCCCCCGCACCGGCGCGGGTAAGTCCGCAGCAGCCGGACGCGGCGGAGCCGGCGGGGAAAGGCGGTAGCACCACGTGTTCTTCCACCGCGCGCTGATCACCGGAGGAGCCGGGTTCGTCGGCTCGCACCTGTGCGAGGAGCTGCTGGCCGGGGGCACCCGGGTGGTGTGCCTGGACGACTTCTGCACCGGTCGCCGGGAGAACCTGGCCGCGCTGCGAGGGAATCCGCGGTTCGAACTGGTGGAGCGCGACATCGGCGCCGCGCCGGTGCTCGACCTCGGCGACCGCGAGGGCTTCGACCTGGTGGCGCACCTGGCCTCGCCGGCCTCCCCGGAGCACTACTTCCGGCTGCCGCTGGCGACGCTGCGCGCGGGCAGCGCGGGCACCGAGCACGCGCTGGAGCTGGCCGAGCGCACCGGCGCCCGCTTCCTGCTGGCCTCGACCAGCGAGGTCTACGGCGACCCGCTGGTGCACCCGCAGCCGGAGGACTACCGGGGCAACGTCAACCCGGTCGGCCCGCGCGCGGTCTACGACGAGGCCAAGCGCTACGCCGAGGCGATCACCACCGCCTACCGCGCCCGCGGCGTGACCACCCGGATCGCCCGGATCTTCAACACCTACGGGCCGAGGATGCGCGCCGACGACGGCCGGATGGTGCCCACCTTCATCCGGCAGGCGCTGCGCGACGAGCCGATCACGGTGACCGGGGACGGCGAGCAGACCCGCTCGCTGTGCCACGTGGACGACACGGTGCGCGGCCTGCTCGCGGTGGCCTCGGGCGAACGCGCCGATCCGGTCAACATCGGCAATCCCGACGAGCTGCGGGTCCGCGACCTCGCCGAGCTCGTCCGCGAGCTCGCCGGCTCCCGGTCGCCGATCGAGCACATCGCGGCGGCACCGGACGATCCGCGCCGCCGGTGCCCGGACATCGCGGTGGCCGCGGCGGAACTCGGGTGGCGCCCGGAGATCGACGCCCGCACCGGGCTGCGGTCCACCATCACCGAACGAGCCGAGGAGCGCCCCGCTCCCGTCGCACCTGGTCGATGACCGCGAGCCCGGCCCACCGCGCGACCTCCTCGGCCTCCGGGGCGAAGCGGCCGTAGAAGCTCAGCGTGCCCAGCAGCTCCGCGCGCTCGACCAGCGGCACGGCCACCACGCCCCGGATCCGGAACTCCCGCGCGGCGCGGGCGAATTCCGGCCAGAACGTGCGGATCTCGGTGACCGCGGCCAGCACCGGTCGTCCGCTGCGGGCGGCTTCCACGCAGGGACCGTCCCCGCGGGCGAACTGCACGTCGTCGATCGCGGCCGCGCGCCGGTCGGTGTGCACCGCGCCGAGGCCGTCGAGCAGCCGGGCGCACCCCATCTCCGCGCCCGGCACCGCGACGACGAGCCCGGTCAGGGCGCTGCGCAATTCCCTCACGTCGCCGGGCTCCCGTGCTCGGATTCGAGCACCTCCACCTCGTGCTCGACCCCCGCGGGAAGCCGGTGCCGGTGGGCCAGCGCGGAGGGCAACCGGCGCAGCGCGCCGAGCGCGGCCCGGCGGGCGGGCCCGGCGCGCACCGCCGCACCGGCCAGCCGGGCGGAGTCGCGCAAGGCGATGCCCACCGGGCGGCGCATCCAGGACAGCAGCACGGTGTTGCGCTGCTCCTGGGACAGCCGCCACCCGTCCCCGCCGCGCCTCGGCGACGGGTGGTGGTGGGCCACCACGTCGTCGACGTAGACCAGGTCCCACCCGTGCGCGGCGAGGTCGTAGGCCAGCAGCTTCTCCTCGGCGACGAAGAACAGCACCTTGCTGAAGCCCCGCGCCTCGCGGAAGGCCGAGCGCCGCACCACCGCCGCGCACGCGGTGAAGCCGAGGATCCGCGGGCCGGGCAGGCCGTCGCCGTCGGGCAGCGGGGAGGACCGCATCAGGTCGTTGACCGGGTCGGCCGCGCCCGCGTCGCCGACCAGCGTCCGCGCCGCGACCAGCCCGACGCCGGGGTGTTCGTCGAACACCTCCTCGGCGCGCGGCAACGCCCCCGGTCCCCACCACGAGTCGTCGTCGCTGAACGCCACGTACGGCGTGATGGCCCGCAGCAGCCCGACGTTGCGCGCCACCGCGCCGAGGTTGCGGTCCGAGCGCACCAGCGTCACCGCCGGGTGCTGCTCGGCGACCGCGTCCGGGGTCCCGTCGGTGGAGGCGTTGTCCACCACGATCACCGGCGGGCGCGGTTCGAGGCCTTCGAGGTGCCGCAGGGTGCGCAGCAGTTCCTCGCGGCGGTCGCGGGTCGCGATCACCACGCTGGTGCGGGCGACGGCGCTCACGGCCGCGCCCGCAGTTCCCGGACCAGCTCGGCCACCAGCGGTGAGCCGTCCTCGGCAGCGGCGGCGCGCTGCCGCGCCCGCGCCCGCCCGGTCTCCGACCGGCACCACGACCACCAGCGGTCCAGCGCCCGCCCCCGCTCGTCGCCGACGAGCTGCTCGGCACCGACCAGCGCGGGCCAGTCCCACGCCCGGGCCTGCTCGGTGACCTTCCCGCCGCCCGCGACCGGATCGACCGCCAGCGCGGGGACCCCCTCGCCGAGGGCGAACACCAGTCCGTGCAGCCTGCTGGTGAGCACCACGTCGACGCGCCCCAGCAACGCCGCGAACTGGTCGGCGGTCGAGCAATGCCGCCAGTCCGCGGTGTCCAACCGGGAATCCAGCACCACCGGGGCCGCGTCCAGCGCGCCCAGCCAGCTCCCGATCCGCTCGTGCACCACGTCATGCCTGCGGCGGGGGCCGTACTCGGGCTGGCCGGGGGCGAGCACCACGCCCACCACCGGCACGTCGTGCCTGCCCGGACGGGTCGCCAGGTCCAGTTCGGGCGGTGCGGTGCCGCCGTCGCGGGGCAGCACCACGTGGAACCCGTCCGCGCCACCGTCCACGACCGACACCCCGACGGCGATCCGCCTGCTGCGCGGAAACGCCTCGTGCAGGGCGTCGATCCGGTCCCCGGCCACCGGGCCGCAGGCGAAGACCACGTGGCTGTACTCGGTGCCGCGGGCGGCGTCCAGGTCCCACCCGCCGGGCACGAACCGGGGGCTCCACGCCACGTCGAGCGGGATGCCGTGATCGGACAGCCCGGCGGCCACCCGGCACATGCTGCGCACGTCGCCCGCGGTCGCCTCACCGCGCACGAAGCTCGGCCACCCGGTGATCAGCACCCGCATCGGCTCCTCCCTTCGCGTCTCACGCCCGTGTGCTACCCGCAACGGCCGGTCCGCAAGCGCACTCGACTGCACGGGGTGAGCGACCGGCGCGCATCGGGGGACGTGGTTTCCCGCGTCGCTCCGGAGGGTAGCGGTGTAGTGGGGCCGCCCGCCCCGGCGCAGCTCAGGGGGACGGGACGGCCGAAGTGGACGAAGCGGTGGAAGGCGGCACAGTGCGCGTACTCGGCATCAACGCGGTGTTCCACGACCCGGCCGCAGCGCTCGTCGTGGACGGACGGGTGGTGGCCGCCGCCGAGGAGGAGCGCTTCTCGCGGCGCAAGCACGGCAAGAGCCCGGTCCCGTTCTCGGCGTGGGAGCAACCCGAGCAGGCGGCGGCGTGGTGCCTGCGGCAGGGCGGGATCGACGCCGCGGAGCTCGACGCGGTGGCCTACTCCTACGACCCGGCGCTGGTGGACGTGGCACTGCCCGGCACCGACCCGACCTGGGAGTGGTTGCGGACCAGGTACGCCGAACGCGCGCCCGCCTTCCTGCGGACCGCGCTGCCCGGTCTCGACCCGGAGATCGTCCACTTCGTCCCGCACCACGTCGCGCACGCCGCCTCGGCGGGCCTGGCGGCGCCGGTGCAGGAGTGCGCGGTGCTCACCGCCGACGGACGCGGCGAGGACGTCTCGGCCCTGCTGGGCAGCTACCGGGGCGGCGTGCTGGAGGTCCTGGCCACGCAGTCCCTGCCGCACTCGCTGGGCCTGATGTACGAGGACCTCACCGAGCACCTCGGGTTCCGGCGCTCCAGCGACGAGTACAAGGTGATGGCGCTGGCCTCCTACGCCAAACCGATCTTCCGCGCCGATTTCGCCGAGCTGGTGCGCACCGACGGCGGGCGGTTCGAGATCGGCCGGATCGACTGGTCGCGCTGGGCGCCGCCGCGCCACGCGGGCGAACCGCTCGACGAGACCCACGCCCAGCTCGCCGCCAGCGTGCAGACCCGGCTGGAGGAGGTGCTGCTGGACCTGGCGTCCTGGCTGCACCAGCGGACCGCGCAGCGGGCCCTCGCGCTGGCCGGCGGGGTCGCGCTCAACTGCGTGGCCAACACCCGGCTGGCCGCCGAGGGCCCGTTCGACCAGGTGTGGGTTCAGCCGGCGGCGGGGGACTCCGGGACCGCGCTGGGCGCCGCGCTCCAGGTCTCCGCCGAGCGCGGCGGACCGGTCACCCCGATGCCCGGCGCCGACCTGGGCCGGGGCTGGACCGACGCGGAGCTCGAACAGGTGCTCGTCGACGCCGACCTGCGCTACGAACGCCCCGACGACCTCGCCGGGGTCGTCGCCGAGGCGCTGGCCGACAACCGCACGGTCGGGTGGTTCCAGGGGCGGGCCGAGTTCGGCCCCCGCGCGCTGGGGCACCGCTCGCTGCTGGCGCACCCCGGGCACGCCGACAACGTCGAGCGGCTCAACGTGATCAAGGGGCGCGAGCAGTTCCGCCCGGTCGCCCCGATGGTGCTGGCCGACCGGGCGCACGAGCTGTTCTCCCGCGGACCGCTGCCCAGCCCGTACATGCTGTTCGTGCACGACGTCGCCGAGGAGTGGCAGGAGCGCATCCCGGCGGTGGTGCACGTGGACGGCACGGCCCGCATCCAGACCGTGGACCGCGCCGATGAACCCCTGCTCGGCGCGGTGCTGGCGGAGTTCGACGCCAGGACGGGGTTGCCCGCCGTGATCAACACCAGCTTCAACACGGCGGGCCGGCCCATGGTGGACAGCCCGGTGGACGCCCTGGAGTGCTTCGGCGCCTCGCCGATCGACCTGCTGGTGCTGGGCCCGTTCGTGGTCCGGCGGCACGGGAGGTCGGCATGAGCGCCCCGCAGCGGCACCGCTACGCGGTCGTCATCCCCACCACCGGGCGGGAGAGCCTGCTGGCGCTGCTGCACGCCCTGGAGACCGCCGCGGGCCCACCGCCGGAGGAGGTCGTGGTCGTCGACGACCGGCCGCGCCCCGAACTCCCGCTCGCCCTGCCGCCGACCGGGCTGGACCGCCGGGTGCTCACCTCCGGCGGCCGGGGGCCCGCAGCGGCCCGCAACGCCGGGTGGCGCGGCACCGAGGCGGACTGGGTGGTGTTCCTGGACGACGACGTGCTGCCCGGCCCGTGGTGGCGCGAGCAGCTCGCCCAGGACCTCGACGACGTCGCGCCGGACGTCGCGGCGTGCCAGGGCCGCATCGTGGTGCCGCTGCCCGCGCACCGCAGGCCCACCGACGCCGAGCGCGGCACGGCGGGGCTCGCCGGGGCCTGGTGGATCACCGCCGACATGGCCTACCGGCGGGACGTGCTCACCGCCACCGGCGGCTTCGACGAGGACTTCCCGCGCGCATTCCGGGAGGACGCCGATCTCGCGCTGCGGGTGCAGGCGCTCGGGCACCGGCTGGTCAACGGCGGCCGGACCACCGAACACCCGGCCCCGGTGGGCTCGCTGCTGACCAGCGTCCGCGCCCAGCGCGGCAACGCCGACAACGCGGTGATGCGGCGCAAGCACGGCCCCGGCTGGCGCCGGCTCAGCGGGGAGGGGCCGGGACGCACCCGGCTGCACCTGCTCACCACGGCCGCGGCCGGGCTCGCTCCGCTCGCGCTGTCCCGCCGCCCGGCCCTGCGCCGCGCCGGACGGCTCGGCGCGGCGGTGTGGCTGGCGTCCACGCTGGACTTCGCGGTGCGCCGGGTGCTGCCCGGCCCGCGCACGCCCGCCGAGCTCGGCCGGATGGCGGTGAGCAGCGCGCTGATCCCGCCCGCGGCGTGCTGGCACCGGCTGCGCGGCGAGGTGGCGGTGCGGCGCCGGGGCCGGATGCCCGCGGCCGTCCTGTTCGACCGGGACGACACGCTCATCCACGACGTCCCCTACAACGGCGACCCGGACCTGGTGCGGCCGGTGCCCGGCGTGCGCGCCGCGCTGGACCGGCTGCGCGCCAAGGGCGTGCCGCTCGGGGTGGTGAGCAACCAGTCCGGCATCGCGCGCGGTCTGCTCACCGGCGACCAGGTCGAGGCGGTCAACGCCGAGCTGCGGCGGCTGCTCGGACCGTTCGGCACCGTGCAGGTCTGCGCGCACGGCGAGGACGACGGCTGCGGGTGCCGCAAACCCGCCCCGGGCTGGTCCGCCGCGCCGCCGAGGCGCTGGCCGTGGAACCCGGCGGCTGCGTGGTCGTCGGCGACACCGGCGGGGACGTCGGCGCGGCGCTGGCCGCGGGCGCCCGCGCGTTCCTGGTCCCCACTCGCCGCACCCGGTGCGCCGAGATCGAGCACGCCGCGTTGTCGGCCCAGGTCGCGCGCACCGTCTCCGAGGCGGTGGACCGCTTGCTGCGAGGTGGGGTCCGATGACGGCGCTGGTGGTGCGGCAGGACAACCTCGGCGACGTGCTGCTCGCCGGGCCCGCGGTGCGCGCGGTGGCGGCGGCCGGTGAGCCGGTCGCGGTGCTGGCCGGACCGCGCGGCGCCGCGGCGGCCGGGATGCTGCCCGGGGTGGACCGGGTGCTGCGGTGGTGCGCCCCGTGGATCGACCCGGAACCCCCGCCGGTGCACCGGGACGACGTGCGCGCGCTGGTCGACGAGATCGCCGAGCTCGCCCCGAGCCGGGCGCTGGTGCTCACCTCGTTCCACCAGTCGGCGCTGCCGATGGCGCTGCTGCTGCGGCTGGCCGGGGTGGAGTGGATCGGCGCGATCAGCGAGGACTACCCCGGCTCCCTGCTGGACCTGCGCCACCGCGTCGACGGCGACCCGCCGGAGGCCGAGCGGGCGCTGTCGCTGGCCAGGGCCGCCGGGTACGGGCTGCCGCCCGGGGATTCCGGGCGGCTGGCGATCGAGGGCCCGCTGCCGGACGTCTCCGGCCTGGTGGGCGAACCCGGCTACGTCGTGCTGCACCCAGCGGCCACCGCCCCGGCCCGGGAGTGGCCGGTGCACCGGTGCGCGGAGGCGGTGGCGCGGCTGTCCGACGCGGGCCACCGCGTCCTGGTCACCGGTACCGCCGCCGACCGGGAGCTGACCGCCGCGGTGGCGGGGGACCGGGGCGCGGACCTCGGCGGGGCGACCGACCTGCGGGAGCTGGCCGCGGTGCTGGCCGGGGCGGACGCCGTGGTGGCGCCCAACACCGGCCCGGCGCACCTGGCCGCGGCGGTGGGCACCCCGGTCGTCTCGTTGTTCGCCCCGGTGGTGCCGGCCGCGCGCTGGGCGCCGTACGGGGTGCCGACGGTCCTGCTCGGCGACCAGCACGCCCCGTGCCGGGACACCCGGGCGCGGGTCTGCCCGGTGCCCGGCCACCCGTGCCTGTCCGGCGTCGGGGCCGGGGACGTGGTCGCGGCGGTGCGGCGGCTCGGCGCGGTGCGGAGGGCGGCATGAGGATCCTGATCTGGCACGTGCACGGCTCGTGGACGACGGCCTTCGTGCGCGGCGGGCACCGGTACCTGGTGCCGGTCAACGCCGAGCGCGACGCCTGGGGCCGGGGGCGGGCCCGGACGTTCCCGTGGCCGGACGACGCGGTGGAGGTCGCGCCGGAGCAGCTGCGCGACGCCGACATCGACGTGGCGGTGCTGCAACGACCGTCCGAAGTGGAGCTCGTCGAGCGCTGGACCGGCCGCCGGCCGGGGGCCGACCTGCCCGCCGTCTACGTGGAGCACGACACGCCGCGCGGCCCCGCGGCGGCGACCCGGCACCCGCTGGCCGACCGCACCGACATCCCGATCGTCCACGTCACCCCCTTCAACGAGGCGATGTGGGACTGCGGCCGGGCCCCGACCACCGTCGTCGAGCACGGCATCGTCGACCCGGGCCATCGCTGCACCGCCGAGCTGCCGCGTGCCGGGGTGGTGATCAACGAGCCGGTGCGCCGGGCCCGCATCGCCGGGACCGACCTGCTGCCGCGGATCACCGGCGGCACCCCGCTCGACGTGTTCGGCATGGGTGTGCGGGACCTGCCCGGCTGGCTCGGCGACGACCGGGTGCGGGTCCACGAGGACCTGCCGCAGCGGGACCTGCACGCCGAGCTGGCCCGCAGGAGGGTCTACGTCCACCCCTACCGGTGGACCTCGCTCGGGCTGTCGCTGCTGGAGGCCATGCAGCTCGGGATGCCCGTGGTGGCCTTCGGCGCCACCGAGGCGGCCCGCGCGGTGCCGCCGGAGGCGGGCGTGGTCTCCACCCGGCCCGACGTGCTCGCCGACGCCGTCGCGAAGTTCGTCGCCGATCCCGATCTGGCCCGGGAAACCGGAGCTGCCGCGCGGCGCACGGCGCTGCGCGAGCACTCGCTCGGCCGGTTCCACGCCGCGTGGGACCGCTTGCTGGAGGAGGTGCGCGGATGAAGGTCCACCTGGTCTCCGAACACGCCAGCCCGCTGGCCGTCCTCGGCGGCGTCGACGCCGGCGGGCAGAACGTGCACGTCGCCGAACTCGCCACCGGCTTGGCCCGGCTCGGTCATTCGGTGGTCGTGCACACCCGCCGCGACGGCGCCGACCTGCCCGAACGCGCGGAGCTCAGCCCCGGGGTGACCGTCGAGCACGTGCCCGCGGGCCCGCCGAAACCGGTGCCCAAGGACGACCTGCTGCCCTACGTGGACGACTTCGGCGACCACCTGGCCCGGCGCTGGGCGGCCGACCCGCCCGACCTGGTGCACGCGCACTTCTGGATGAGCGGGCTGGCCGCCTGCCGGGGAGCCGCTGGGCTCGACCTGCCGGTGCTGCAGACCTTCCACGCGCTGGGCCGGGTGAAGCGGCGCCACCAGGGCGAGCTGGACACCAGCCCGCGGGACCGCCCGGCGCTGGAGGCGGGCCTGGCCGGGCGGGTGGACGCGGTGCTGGCCACCTGCTCCGACGAGGTCGACGAGCTCGCCGGGATGGGGATGCCGCGCGACCGCGCCGCCATCGTGCCCTGCGGCATCGACCTGGCCAAGTTCCGCCCGGACGGCCCCCGCTTCCCGCGCGGCGAGCGGCCTCGCGTCGTCAGCATCGGGCGGCTGGTCGAGCGCAAGGGGGTGGACGCGGTGATCGAGGCGCTGGCCGCGGTGCCCGACGCGGAGCTGCTCGTGGCGGGCGGTCCTGCCCCGCCCGCCTGGGACACCGACCCGGAGGTGGCGCGGCTGCGCCGGATCGCCCGGGAGCGCGGGGTCGCCGACCGCGTCGTGTTCCTCGGGCCGATCGACCACGACGACGCCCCCGCGCTGTACCGCTCGGCCGACGTGGTGGTCACCGCGCCGTGGTACGAGCCGTTCGGCACGGTGCCGCTGGAGGCGATGGCCTGCGGCGTGCCCCCGGTGGCGACCGCCGTGGGCGGCCACCTGGACACCGTCGTGGACGGCGGCACCGGACTGCTCGTGCCGCCCCGCGACCGCGCCGCGCTCGCCGCGGCGCTGCGCGACCTGCTGACCCGTCCCGCCCGGCGCGCCGACCTCGGTGCCGCCGGGGTGCGCCGGGTCCGGGAGAAGTACGCGTGGGACCGGCTGGTCCGCGACACCGAGACCGTCTACCGCGGTGTGCTGGCCGCCCGGCGCCCGCGCGCCACCGCGACCGGAGGTGCCCCGTGATCGAGGAACACTTCACCGCGCTGGGCGCGGCCGCGCAGCGATCCTGCGAGGCCGCTCCGACGCTGCGCCGCTGGGCGGCCCGGCTCGCCGAGGTCCTCGAATCCGGCGGGCGCCTGCTCACCTGCGGCAACGGCGGCAGCGCCGCCGAGGCCCAGCACCTCAGCGGTGAGCTGTCCGGCAGGTTCCTGCGGGACCGCAAGCCGTACGCGGCGATCCCGCTGCACGCCGACAGCTCGGCGTTCACCGCCATCCTCAACGACTACGGCGAGCAGGAGGTCTTCGCCCGCGGGGTGCGCGCGCACGGCCGCCCGGGCGACGTCCTGATCGCGCTGTCCACCAGCGGCCGCAGCCACAACATCATCGCCGCGGCCAAGACCGCCCGGGAGCTCGACATGGCGACCTGGGCCATGACCGGCCCGCTGCCCAACAGCCTCGCCGCGGTGTGCGAGGACGCGATCGGCGTCGAGGCGCCGAGCGTGGCCACCATCCAGGAGATGCACCTCGCGCTGGTCCACGCGCTCTGCGCGGCGTTCGAGGAGGAGATCTGCCGTGAACCTGGTGATCATCGGGGACGCCCTGCTTGATGCCGACCTGACCGGAACAGCGACGCGGCTGTGCCCGGACGCCCCGGTTCCGGTGGTCGATCTCGACGCCCGCCGCCGGCGGCCGGGCGGTGCCGCGCTCGCCGCGCTGCTCGCCGCCGAGGAGGGCGCGGACGTCACCCTGATCGCGGGACGTGGGGACGACGCCGCGGGCCGCGAGCTGGACCGGTTGCTGGCCGGTCGGGTCCGGCTGGTCGACGTCCCGTTCCTGGGTGGCACGCCGACGAAGACGCGGGTCCGCGCCGACGGCCGCTCGGTGGTCCGGCTGGACGCCGGGGACGGCACCGCCGCGGACGTGCCGCTCGGCGAGGCGGTGCAGGAGGCGCTGCGGGACGCCGACGCGGTGCTCGTCGCCGACTACGGGCGCGGCGTGGCGCGCAACACCTGGCTGCGCCGGGAGCTGTCCCGGCTGCCGCCGCACGTCCCGCTGGTGTGGGACCCGCACCCGCGCGGCGCCGAACCGGTGGCCCGCGCCGACCTCGTGGTGCCCAACCACGCCGAGGCCGCCCGGCTCAGCGGGGCCACCGCACCGGACGCCGCGGCGACCGCGCTGTGGCGGCACTGGGAGTGCGGGGCGGTCGCGGTCACGCTCGGCGCCCGGGGCGCGGTCGTGGTGCCGCCCGGTGCCCACCTGCCCGCGCCCGAGGTGCCCGCGGGATCCGACGTCTGCGGTGCCGGGGACGGGTTCGCCGTGGCGGTGGTGCGGGCGCTGGCCGCCGGCGCGCCGATCGCCGAGGCGGTCCGGGCCGCGGTCGAGGAGGCGAGCCGGTTCGTGGCCGCGGGCGGCGCGGCGACCTGGACCACCGAAGCCGAGCAGGGCGCCGGCCGGCAGCCGGGCCGTTCGGCGTTCGACCTGGTGCGCCAGGTCCGCGGCGGTGGTGGGCGGGTGGTCGCCGCGGGCGGCTGCTTCGACCTGCTGCACCCCGGGCACGTGAACCTGCTGGACCGGGCCCGCTCGCTCGGCGACGCCCTGGTGGTGTGCTTGAACTCCGACGATTCGGTGCGCAGGCTCAAGGGTTCGGACCGCCCGGTGGTCCGCGCCGAGGACCGCCGCAGGCTGCTCGAAGCGCTCGAATGCGTCGACGCCGTGGTCGTCTTCGACGAGACCTCCCCGTGCGAACTGCTCGCCGAGCTCCGCCCCGACGTCTGGGTGAAGGGCGGCGACTACGAGGTCGAGCGGCTGCCCGAGACCCGCGTGGTGGAGAGCTACGGCGGGCGCACCGTGCTCGTCCCCCTGGTGGCGGGCTACTCGACCAGCCGGCTGCTCAGCGGGGCGGCGGGCTGAACGGCGCGGCGGCTCACGCGCGCCGGAACACGCGGGCCGCGCCCGGCCAGGACGGGCGCGGCCGATCGGAAGGAGGCGCATGGAACAGCTCGGCAACGTCCTCATCACCGGTGGGTCCTCCGGTCTCGGGGCGGCCGCGGTGCGCGCGGTCGCCGCGCACGGGGGCACCCCGCTGGTGCTCGACCGCAACGCGCCGGACGAGCCGGTGAAATACCGCGTCGTCGATCTGGCCGACGGCCGGGCCGCCGAGCAGGCCGTTCGCGACCTGGCCGATTCGGCGGGCGGGCTGGACGGCGTGTTCAGCGCGGCCGGGATCGATTCGTGCGGATCGCTGGAATCGGTGCCCGCCGAGGAGTGGGAGCAGGTCGTGCGGGTGAACCTGCTCGGCACCGCGGCGGTGGCCCGCGCCGCGCTGCCCTACCTGCGGCGGAGCCGGGGCACCTTCGTCACCGTCGCCTCGACGCTGGGCATCAACGCGGTGCCCGATGCGACCGCGTACTGCGCCTCGAAGTTCGGCGTCGTCGGGTTCAGCCGGGCGCTGGCCGCCGAGACCGCGGGCGAGGTCGGGGTGACCGCGCTGGTGCCCGGCGGGATGCACACCGCCTTCTTCGACGGCCGCGACGAGCAGTACAAGCCGCCGCCGGACGCCAAGCTCAACCGGCCCGAGCACGTCGCCGAGACCGTGGTGTTCGCGCTGCGCCAGCCCGCGGGCTGCGAGATCCGGGAAATGGTGGTCTGCGCGTCGGAGGAGGGTTCGTGGCCGTGACCCCCGTGGTGCTCGTGCTGCGCGCCCTGGGCCTCGGCGACCTGCTTACCGCCGTGCCCGCGCTGCGCGCCGTGCGGGCGCACTGGCCCGGCCACCGGATCGTGCTCGCCGCCCCGAGGGGCTGACCTGGCCGGCCCGCGCCACCGGCGCCGTGGACGAGGTCGCCGGGGTCCCCGACCTGGCCGCGTTCCGGTGGTCCGGGCCCGCTCCGGACGTCGCCGTCAACCTGCACGGCAGCGGACCGCAGAGCATCGCGGCGCTGCGCCGCACCGGAGCCAGCCGGGTGCTCAGCCACGCGCACCCCGACCACCCCGAGGTGCCCGGCCCCGACTGGTCCGCCGACGAGCACGAGGTGCGGCGCTGGTGCCGCCTGCTGGCGCACCACGGCGTGCCCGCCGACCCGGCGGACCTCGGCTTGCCGCCGCCGGGGGCGACGCCGCTGCCGGGCGCCGCGGTGCTGCACCCCGGCGCCAGCCACGCCGCCCGCCGGTGGCCCGCCGAGCGGTTCGCGCGGGTCGCCGCGGCGCTCGCCGACCGGGGCGAGCGGGTCGTGCTGACCGGTGACCGGCGGGAGCGGGCGGCGGCGCTCGCGGTCGCCTCGGCGGCCGGGCTCGGCGAGGAGGCGGTGCTGGCCGGGCGCACCGGGCTCCCGGAGCTGGCCGCGCTGGTGGCCGCGGCCCGCCTCGTGGTGTGCGGCGACACCGGGGTCTCGCACCTGGCGACCGCCTACGGCACCCCGTCGGTGATCCTGTTCGGACCGGTCGCCCCGGCGCAGTGGGGACCGCCGGACGATCCGCGGCACGTGGCGCTGTGGGCGGGCCGCCGCGGCGACACCTTCGCCGACCGGCCGGATCCCGGGCTGCTCGCGCTGCACCCCGAGGACGTGCTCGATGCGGCCGGTCCGCTGCTGCGCGCGGAGGTCCCGCGATGAGCTCCGCGCGTCGCCTCGCCGTGGTCGGCGCGGACCGCACCGCCGCCGCGCTGGCCACCGGGCTGGCCGGGCTCGGGCACGACGTGGGGTGGGCCGATGGTGCCGCCACCGCACCGCCGCGGGTGTCCGGAGCCGACTTCGTCTTCGTCTGCGGCGCCGCCCGGTCCGTGGTGGACCGGCTCGGGAGCTGGATGCCGACCGGGTCGGTTGTGGTGAACTGCTGCGTGCCGCCGTGGCACGACACGGCGGAACTGCGCGCCGCGGTGGGACGCGACGTCCCGGCCGCCAGCCACCCGCTGAACCTGCGCGCCGGGCGCGCGGCGCCGGACGTCGCCGCCCCGGACCGGATCGTCGTCGGGGCCGCCGACGAGCGGACCCGGGAGGACGTCCTGTCGCTCTACGCCGGGGTCGACGCGCCCGTGCTGCGGACCGGGGTCCGCGAGGCGGACGTGATCGCCGCGGCCACCGATGCCTACTGCGTGCTGCGGCAGGAATTCTTCGACCAGCTCGCCGGGCTGTGCGCGGCCGTCGGCGTCGACGTCGACGGCGTGGTGGCGGGGCTGCGGCCGGACGAGCGGATCGATTGCGACGTCGAGCCCGACGTGGTGCCGCCGGGAGTGGCGTCGCTGCTGGACTTCGCCGGGGAGCAGCCGGATCCCGTGCTGCTCGCCTGGCGGTACCGCGGAACCGCGTGAGAGGTGAGCGCTGTGCCTTGGTCTCGTCGGATTGTGGTGGTGGGGACCGGTTATGTGGGGTTGACGACGGGGGCGTGTCTGGCGTCGTTGGGGCATCGGGTGGTGTGCAGTGATGTGGATGCGGTGAAGGTGGCGGCGTTGCGTCGGGGTGAGGTGGGGATTCGGGAGCCGGGTTTGGGGGAGTTGGTGGCGGAGGGGTTGTCGGCGGGGCGGTTGGAGTTCGTGGTGGGTTCGGCGGAGGCGGCGGCGGGGGCGGAGGTGGTGTTCCTGTGCGTGCCGACGCCGATGGGTGCGGGGGGTTTGGCGGACCTGTCGGTGGTGGAGTCGGTGGTGGCCGAGGTGGGGCCGGTGCTGGCTCCGGGTGCGGTGCTGGTGACGAAGTCGACGGTGCCGGTGGGGACGGCGGCGCGGTTGCGGGGGTTGGTGGGGCGGCCGGATGTGGGGGTGGTGAGCAATCCGGAGTTCCTGCGGGAGGGTTCGGCGGTGGAGGATTTCCTGCGTCCGGACCGGATCGTGGTGGGGTCGGAGTCGCAGGACGCGGCGGAGCGGGTGGCGGCGTTGTACGCGCGGTTGGGGGCGCCGACGGTGCTCACGGATGCGGCGAGTGCGGAGATGGTGAAGTACGCGGCGAATTGTTTTCTGGCGATGAAGTTGTCGTATGTGAATGCGGTGGCGGAGTTGTGCGAGCGGGTGGGGGCCGATATCGGGGATGTGACCGAGGGGATGGGGTACGACCGGCGGATCGGGGGGTCGTTCCTGGCGCCGGGTCCGGGGTGGGGTGGGTCGTGCTTGCCGAAGGACACGGCGGCGTTGTTGGGGGTGGCGGAGTCGGTGGGGTTCGAGTTCGGGTTGTTGCGGGCGGCGGTGGCGGCCAATGAGCGGCAGCGGGAGCGGGTGGTGGGCAAGGTGGTGGCCGCGTGCGGGGGGTCGGTGGCCGGTAAGCGCGTGGGGTTGTGGGGGTTGGCGTTCAAGGCCGGTACCGATGATGTGCGGGAGTCGCCGGCGTTGGCGGTGGCGGGGTTGCTGGCCGAGCGGGGGGCGGAGCTGGTGGGGTGTGATCCGGGGCTGGCGCATCCGGTGGACGGGATCGCGTTGGTGGAGGATCCGTACGAGGTGGTCAAGGGTGCGGCGGGGTTGGTGGTGCTGACCGAGTGGCCGGTGTTCCGGTCGATGGACTGGGCGCGGGTGGCGGGGTTGATGGCCTCGCCGGTGGTGGTCGATGCCCGCAACCACCTGGATCCGGACGCGCTGGGCCGGGCGGGTCTGGTCTGGCACGGCATCGGCCACCCCGCCCCGGACACCACCGGAGTGTGACCCGGGCCGCTCGCTCGTCCGGGTGGTCGTGAACGGAGTGAGGGGCACCCTTGTCCCAGTGTGTTGGGCAAGGGTGTCCCTCACTCCGATCCCGTCCCCGCGCACTATCGCCCGGAAGGGTGAGAGGTGGCGGAGGGAGCGGACGTCCTGATCGGACCGTCGTGCGGGTGCACCGTGGACGATCCGTCCGTACCGGGTGGACGTCGCGGCGGGACGGTGGCCCGCGAGGTCGCCGGTGCCAGGGCTGGACGTTCGCCGGACCCCGCGATCAGCGCGGAGCGTGGTGTGCCCGCGGCCTCGGGCGGTGCGGGCGATCGCGGCGCGGTCCGCCGGTTCGCCGCGCGCCCGGTGCGGACCCCGCCCCTGTCCGGCGCGTCGTGGCGGGGCCTGGTTCTTGACCGGCTGACCGGGTGTACGCGGCGCCGCGCCGGTAGCTGGACCGAGTGACCACACCGATCGTGGTCTAGCTCTGGCAGGCGGTGGCGGGTTGTAGTGATCACCGTGACAGCGATCGGATTCCCGCGGCGGCCGGTGGACCCCGGCCCCACGCCCGCTCCCGCTCGGGAGAACACCCTCCGGGTGCAGCGGGGAGTCCGAGCCCGGTCCGGGACGCGGCGCGGTGGCGCACCGCCCCTCCCCGGCCCGGGGAAGCCCGCCACCACGGGCTGAGCCGGGCCGCCACGATCTGCCGGCGCGTCCGGCTCCTTCGCACGAACGTTCCCTGACGTCCCAGGTGCACCCTGCCGGATGGAGGAGGCGGTGATCTTGACCCGTCCCGACGAGCCGCACCACACCCGGCTCACGCGCAACCTCAACGAACTTCTCCAAGAACTGCGGGTCGCCCAAGCGGGCGTCCAGATCCTGTTCGCGTTCCTGCTCTCGGTGGCGTTCACCGAGAGGTTCCAGACCGCCGGGGAAGGGATCCACGACCTGCACCTGGTGATCGTGCTGCTGGCCACGCTCGCGGCGGCGCTGCTCATCGCCCCGGTCGCCTGGCACCGGGTGCTGTTCCGCAAGCGGCGCCGGGCCGAGATCATCCGGGCCGCGAACTGGTGCGCGCTGGTCGGGCTGACGCTGCTGGCGGCGGCGATGACCGGCACCGTGCTGCTCATCGTGATGGTGGTGCTCGGCTCGGGCTGGATCACGTTCGCGATCGGCTCCGCAATCGGTTTCGTGTTCCTGCTGCTGTGGTTCGCGATGCCGTTGCGGATCCGGTGGCGGTGAGGCCGCTCGGGGAGCGCCGCTAGGTGAGCTCGCCGGTGGTGGTGATCCGCTCGGCGACCTCGCGGAGCTTGATGTTGCGGTTCTGCGAGAGCGTGCGCAGCAGGTCGAACGCCTGGTCGGCGGGCACCTTGTAGCGCTCCATGGTGATGCCGACGGCTTCGCCGATGAGCTGGCGGGTGCTGATCGCGGTCTGGAGCTGGGCCTCGGTGCGGGCGGTCGCGTAGAGCACCGCCGCGTGCGAGGCCAGCAGCCAGCCGACCACTTCCGAATGTTCGGTGAACACGTCCGCTCGCGTGGAGTACAGGTTCAGCGCACCGAGTTCGCGTTCCTCGGTGTAGAGCAGGAAGCCCAGCATGCTGCCCAGCCCGAGATCCCGGGCGCGCGGACCGAACCGGGGCCACCGCTGGTCGCAGGTACCGATGTCGGAGATCCGGTAAACGGGTTCGCGGTCGACCAGCGCGCTGAAGCAGGGGCCTTCGCCGAGCTCGCTCTGCGACCGGTCGGACTCGCGGACGAGGTCGCTGGTGGCCGCCGGGGTTTCCAGCGACCGGTCCGGGTGCAGCAGCAGGATGCCCGCTTGGTCGCAGCCCTCCACCAGGTCGACCGCGTGCGCGACGATCCGCTCCAAGGTCGCCTGCACCGAGGCCTGCGCGGCGAGGTCGCGGGCCATCTCGGCGAGCGCCACGGAGAACTCCCGCAGTCCCTCCGCCATCCGCAGCACCTCCGGTCCGGCGGGGCCTCCCGTCCGGCGCCCGGCGTGGCGCCACTGTAGCGAACGCGCTGCGGCCCGGATCACCGGTCGCGGTCCAACGCCTCCACCAGCGTCGGGTAGCAGTCCACCAGCGCGTCGATCCCGCTGATGTGCAGCGCGTGGGCCACCTCGTGCCCGGCCACCACCAGCCGCAGGCCGATGCCGCGCTGCTGGCACCGCATGTGCGCCTGGGTGAGCAGTTGCAGGCCGGGGATCCCGAGGAAGCCCACGGCGGTCAGGTCCACCACGACCGAACGCACCGAGGCGGACAGCCGCGGCCACACCGTCTCCTGCAGGCGGTCGATGCTGGCGGCGTCGACCTCGCCGGAGACCGTGATGACCAGTCTGGTCGGGTCGGGGTAGCCGACGGCGACCCGGACCGAGGCATCCGGTCGGGTGGTGATCCAGTCCGGAACGACGCCGGTGAGTTCGTCGATGGGCCGGGACTCTGCGGTCACGATCTGCCCCTTCGCGTCGAAGGCGCCGGGCCGACAGCACGTCGCCTCCCCCTCGCCGGGGGTGGACCGGCCTGCTGCGCTCGGGCGCATTCGTCCGGTATCGGCTGGGTGCTCAACCACCCGCAGCCTACCAACGGCGCGCGGATGCCACCACGAAGTCGCCGACCTCCGGCCCGGCCGGAGGTCGGCGACTCCGCCGATCAGGGCTGGAACAGGACCTTGATCGCGCCGTCGGCCTTGCGCTGGAACATGTCGTAGGCCTGCGGGGCCTCCTCCAACCCGACGCGGTGCGTGGCCAGGTCCTGCACGCCCAGCGGATCGGACTCGTCGGAGGCCAGCGGCAGCACGTCCGGGATCCACTTCTTGACGTGGGCCTGGCCCATGGCCAGCCGCAACCCCTTGTCGAAGAGCGTGAGCATCGGCAGCGGATCGCTCATCCCGCCGTAGACGCCGCTGAGCGAGACCGTGCCGGAGCGGCGCACCGCGTCGACGCACTGCTGGAACACCGCGAGCCGGTCCACCCCTGCCTTGCTCATCAGCGGTTCGGAGATCGACTCCGGCAACGCGCTGGCCAGCTTCTGGGCGAACTCGGCGCCGGGCGAGCCGTGCGCCTCCATCCCGACCGCGTCGATGGCCGAGTCGGCGCCCCGGCCGCCGGTCAGGTCCCGCACGGCCGTCGGCACGTCGTCGGCGTCGCGCGCGTCGATCACCTCGATGCCGTTCCGCCGGGCCATCTCCAGCCGTTCGGGCACCAGGTCGACGCCGATCGCGCGGGCGCCGAGGTGGCGGGCGATCCGGCTGGCCAGCTGCCCGATCGGTCCCAGCCCGAAGACCACCACCGAGCCCTCGGGCGGGATGTCGGCGTAGGCGACGGCCTGCCACGCGGTCGGCAGGACGTCGGAGAGGTAGAGGAACCGCTCGTCGGGCGGTCCCTCCGGGACCTTGACCGGACCGAACTGGGCCTGCGGAACACGCAAGTACTCGGCCTGGCCACCGGGCACGCTGCCGTACAGCCGGGTGTAGCCGAACAGCGCCGCCCCGCTGCCCTGCTCGCGGACCTGGGTGGTCTCGCACTGGGCGAAGTACCCCCGCAGGCACATCCAGCAGTGCCCGCAGGAGATGTTGAACGGGACCACCACGCGGTCGCCCGGCTTGATGTCCTTGACCCCGGAGCCGACCTCCTCGACGTAGCCCATCGGTTCGTGCCCGAGCACGTCGCCCGGGTCCAGGAACGGCGCCAGCACCTCGTAGAGGTGCAGGTCCGAGCCGCAGAGGCCGGAACTGGTGACGCGGATGATCGCATCGGTGTCGGTTTCGAGCTTCGGGTCGGGGACGTCCTCGACGCGGACGTCCCGCGGCCCCTGCCAGGTCACTGCCCTCATTCGGCTCCTCCGGTCGTCAGGCTCGCGAGCGGTGGAAGATCAGTCGGTAGAGCACCAGCAGGATCAGCGACCCGATGACGGCCCAGACGAAGCTCATGACGTTGAAGCCGGAGACGCCCTCCGCGCCGAGCAGGGTGCTGCCCAGCCAGCCGCCGAGCAGGCCGCCGACCACGCCGATCAGCATCGTGACGATGATGCCGCCCGGATCCTTGCCGGGGAGGATGAACTTGGCGATCGCGCCGGCGATCAGGCCGAACACGATCCAGGCGAGGATGCCCATGACGGCTCCCTCCTTCGGTTGCTCGCGCCCGGTGGGTTCCCCGGTGGCACGCCGGTCATGCACCCACCGTGTCCGCGCCGGTGGAGCGGACCGCCGGGCGGGTGGACCGGGTGTGCCGCTTTCGCGAGGCCCACGTCACCTTGACGTCGATACCCCCGGGGGTACATTCGGAGATGAGCGAGGAGGTGGTCGTTGTGGAGATGACGCCGGAGTTCGTCGGCGACGCGCTGACCAGGCTGCGCCGGGCGCGCGGGCAGCTCGACGGCGTGATCGAGGCGATCGAGGAGGGCGGTGACTGCGCCGCGGTCCTCACGCAGCTCGCGGCGGTGTCGCGGGCGCTGGACCGGGCCGGTTTCAAGATCGTGGCGAGCGGGATGCGCTACTGCGCCCGCTCCGGCGAGGACGGCGAGGAACCGAGGATGACCGAGCAGGAGCTGGAGCGCCTGTTCCTCTCTTTGGCGTGACGTGGGACCACTCCCGGGTGTTTACCCCGGGGGTATGTGGAAGGGAGCATTCCGGATGGTGCCGGAGATCGAGGTGGCGGCGCTGGCCGCCGCCCGGGACCGGGGAGCGCGGATCGTCGATGTGCGCTCGGCCGAGGAGTTCGCGCGGGGGCACGTCCCCGGCGCGGAGAACGTGCCGCTGGAGGAGGTGCTCGCCGCACCGGAGCGCTTCGCGGGGGCGGCGCCGCACGTGGTGTGCCAGGCGGGCGGCCGCAGCGCGACCGCGACCGAGGCGATGAACGCGGCGGGGGCCCGCGCGGTGTCGGTGGCCGGTGGCACCGCGGCGTGGGCCGAGGCCGGCTACGAGATCGCCACCGGCGACGCAGCAGGAGGAGGTGCGCGGTGCTGAGCGCGACGGGGGAAACGCGGGTGGAGGTCATCGAGACCTCCTCGCTCGGCGATCGCAGCTACCTGGCCACCGACGGCGAGGTCGCCGTGGTGGTCGACCCGCAGCGCGACGTGGACCGGGTGCTGGCCCTCGCCGGGCGGCTGGGCGTGCGCATCACCCTGGTGCTCGAGACCCACGTCCACAACGACTACGTCTCCGGCGGGCTGGAGCTGGCCCGGTTGACCGGTGCCGACTACGGGGTGGCGGCGGCCGACAAGGTCGCCTTCGAGCGGTTGCCGCTGCACGACGGCGACGAGGTCGCGGTGTCCGACGGGTTGCGGGTGCGGGCGCTGGCCACGCCGGGGCACACCTTCCACCACCTGTCCTACGTGCTCGTCGGCGCGACCGGACCGGTGGGCGTGTTCACCGGCGGCTCGCTGCTGTTCGGCACCACCGGGCGCACCGATCTGCTGGGCGAGCAGCACAGCGAGGACCTGGCCCGCCACCAGCACGCTTCGGCGGCCCGGATCGTTGAGGCGTTGCCCGATGGCGCGCAGATCTGGCCCACGCACGGCTTCGGCAGCTTCTGCTCGGCGTCCCAGGCGTCCGGCGATTCCGCCACCGTGGGCGAACAGAAGGAGATCAACCCGGCGCTGACCCTCGGCGAGGGCGAGTTCGTGGAGCAGACCCTGCGCGGGCTGGACACCTACCCGGCCTACTACGCGCACATGGGCGTGCAGAACACGGCGGGAGCGCCGCCGCTGGACCTGCGGGCCCCGGCCCGCGCGGACGCCGGGGAGCTGGCGCGGCGGCTCGACCACGGCGAGTGGGTCGTGGACCTGCGCTCCCGCACCGCGTTCGCCGTCTCGCACCTCGCGGGCGCGGTGAGCATGGGCCTCGACGGTCCGATGGTCACCTGGCTCGGCTGGATGATCGACTGGGGCGCGCCCCTCACCTTGCTGGGCGAGAGCCGCGAGCAGGTCGCCGAGGCGCAGCGGGAACTCGCCCGGATCGGCATCGACCGGTTCGCCGCCGCCGCGACCGGTGCTCCGGAGGAGCTCGCGGAGCACCCGGAGCGGCTGCGCGCCACCCCGACGGCCGACTTCGGGGACCTGGCCGCCGCGCAGCGCGGGCCGACCGCGCTGCCGCACCCGGACGTGGTGCTGGACGTGCGGACCAACGGCGAGTACCGCGAGTCCCACGTCGAGGGAGCGGTCCACGTGCCGCTCTACGACGTGCCCCGCCGGCTGGCCGAGGTGCCCTCCGGTGTCGTCTGGGTGCACTGCGGCAGCGGCTACCGCGCCGCGGCGGCGGCCTCCGTGCTGGAAGGCGCGGGCCGCGACGTGGTGCTGATCGACGACCTGTTCGGGTCCGCGGCGGAGTCGGGCGTGGCGATGGCGTCCTGAGGCGCCGCAGCGCGGCCCGCCTCGCGGGCGTCCGGTTTCGCGGGGGAGACCACCGGATATTCCCGGTGCGAGGGCCGGGGCTCCCCGGCCCTCGCACCGCCGGGGGTCCGGACCTCGGCCACCCCGCCACCCGTACCGGAGGGAACCAGATGAGCTCCGCAGCCCAGTCCCGCCGCGTGGTCGTCGTGGGCGGCACCGGCAACATCGGTACCAGCGTGCTCGAGGCGCTGTCGGCCGCCCCGGAGGTCGCCGGGATCACCGCGCTGTCCCGCCGCGCGCCCGAGGACCTGCCCGCCAAGGTCACCTGGCACGGCGTCGACCTCTGCGGTGACGACCTGGTCCCGCACTTCGAGGCGGCCGACGCGGTGCTCAACCTGGCGTGGATCTTCCAGCCGACCCGGGACCCGATCGCGACGTGGCGCAACAACGTGCTCGGCGCGCTGCGGGTGTTCGACGCGGTGGCCGCCGCCGGGGTGCCCGCGCTGCTGCACGCCTCGTCGGTCGCGGCGTACTCGCCGGGCCCGGAGCGACCGGTCGACGAGCGGTGGCCCACCCACGGTTGGCCCGGGGCCGCGTACAGCCGGGAGAAGGCCTACCTCGAACGGGTGCTGGACAGCTTCTCCCGGGAGCACCCGGAGATCCGCGTGGTGCGGATGCGCAACGCGTTCTGCTTCAAACCGGAGTCGGCCTCGCAGCAGCGCAGGCTGTTCCTCGGGCCGCTCGTGCCCGAGCAGCTCGTGCGGCCCGAGATGCTGCCGGTGCTGCCCGCGCTGCCGGGGCTGCGGTTCCAGGCGGTGCACAGCGACGACGTCGGGGACGCCTACCGGCGCGCGGTGCTCCAGGAGGTCTCCGGGGCGTTCAACATCGCCGCGGACCCGGTGATCGACAACGAGGTGCTGGGCGAAGTGTTCGGCGCCCAACGGGTGCGCACGCCCCGCGTGCTGGCGCGGACCGCGTTGGCCGCCGCGTGGCAGCTCCGGTTGGTGCCCGCCTCCCCGGAGCTGTTCGACACCTTCATGCGGCTGCCGCTGATGGACACCTCGCGGGCGCGCTCGGAACTGGGCTGGGAACCGGAGCACTCGTCGATCGACGCGGTGCGGGGCTTCCTGGCCGGGCTGCGCGCGACCGAGGGGGCGCCGACCCCGCCGCTGGCGCCGGAGCTGCCCGGCGGCCGGGCCGAGGAACTCGCCACCGGTGTCGGCCGGCGGCAGTGACGGCGGCACGGCGAAGTGCCCGGAGGGCGGCACGGGGAAGGGCCCGGAGGTTCGCCTCCGGGCCCTTCGCCGCTCGGCTCACACCGACAGCGCGTCCACCAGCTCACCGGTGCGCGGATGCGGCAACGACCGTGCCACGTCGGAGATCGCTATCATCCCGACGAGGCGGTCGCCGTCGATCACCGGCAGCCGCTTGACGCCGTGTTCGGACATCGTCGCCATGATCTCGTCGGGCGAATCGTCGGCGCCGATGGTGACCGCCTCGGCCTGGTTCAGGTCCCCGGCGGGGAAGGTCCCGGCGTCCCGGCCCTCCGCCACCACCTTGACCACCAGGTCGCGGTCGGTGATCACACCCTTGATCTTGTTGTCCGGGCCGCAGATGGGCAGGGCGCCGACGCCCTGCTCGGCCATCATCCTGGCCGCGTCCGCAGCCGTCTGGTCGGTGCGGACGCACTGCGGGTCCCTGGTCATGATCTCGCGCGCACTGCCCACGCTCATCTCGATCCCTCCACAGCGACAGGGGTGCACCGGGCGCGGGCCCGGCACCGCGGTCGTGGTCCGCGACCGGGAACGTCCCGGCCGCACGTCTGGCCTACCCGGCGTTCGCCGGTGCCAACCCCGGGCGCGGCGGCCGGTCGGTGCCGCGGTGGGCTCAGAAGTCCATCCCGGCGCGGAAGCGGTCCGCCAGCGCGCGCAGGTGGTCGACGGTGTCGTGGCGTTCCAGCGCGGCGCCGCGCAGCCGGTCCCAGGCGTCGACGAAGAGCTCGAAGTCCTGGTCGTCGTCGATGTAGAGGCCGCCGGCGACGTGCTCGACGAAGATGAAGTCCTTGGTGCCGTCGCCGAAGCGCATGATGGTGAAGTCGTTGGGCACGAACGGCAACCGCACGTCGAACGGCAGCACGTGCACGAAGACGCGCGGGTAGCGCCGTTCGAGCTGGAGCAGGTGCTCGACCTGGTCCAGCGCCACGGCGGGTTGCGCCCCGCCGGGCATCCGGTGGAACGCGCCCTCGCCGAGGATGAACCGGTAGTAGGGCGGCCGGTCGAGGTCGAAGACCTTCCGGCGGTCGAGCCGGTTGCGCACCAGCGGCGTCACGTCGGCGACCCGGTCCTCGGTGAACTGGGTGAGCATGTAGTGCTCGGACTGCAGCGGGCCGGGGATCCGCTCGCCGTGCCAGCTCAGCACCTCGGTCGCCGCGGGTTCCAGATCGGTGAAGGTGCGGAACCACTGCGGGATCGCGGAGCGGTAGCCGGACCACTGGCCGCGTTGGGTGCTGCTCGAACTCGCCAGCTCCAGCATCAGGTCGGACTCGGCCTTGCCTGCGCCGAACAGCTCGAGCAGGCGCTTGAGGTCGGCGGTCTTGACCGAGACGGCGCCCGACTCGATCTTGTTGACCTTGCCCTGACCGCAGCCGAGGAAGTCGGCGACCTCCTGCTGGGTCATCCCCGCCGCCGACCGCGCCCGGCGGATCTCGTTGCCCAGCTGCTTGCGCCGGGAGGTCACCGTGCTCGGCACCGAATCTCCGCTCGTCGCGTCGCCTCCACCGTTTCTCCCAGGGCCACTGTAGAACAGGTGATCGCCGGAGGTGGGTGGGCCGCGCGGCTGATCACAGCGCGATGCGGGCCGGGGAACTCTTTCGGATCAAGATTAATCCGGTAGGGGCGGGGTCGTCACGGACGGTCGAACCGACCGGCTCGTGCGGAATCGAGGAACGCCCGCCAGTCGGCGTTGCCGAAAACCAGCGCCACGTCGCCGGTGGCCCGCTTGGTGTCCCGGACGCCGACGGCATCGTGCCTGGTCAGATTGACCTCGACGCAGTTCCCGCCGTTCGGTCCGCACGCCTGTGCGGTCCGCCAGCCGGTTCCTGGCAGCGGAATCGGCGCGGGGGACTGGTCGTGCTGGCTCATGCCAATACTCCTTTCCGGCGAACGATCTTGGCGCAAGATTAATCTTGAATTAGGCTCGCTGGCAAGCAAGGGAAGAGGGTGAGCACCGCGGGGTCGGGGGGCTCCGGACGTTCTCCGGCGGGGAGTGCGTCGTGTGGCGGAGGGCGCGGATGCCCGGCGGGGGGCCGGGTGTCCGCGCCCTCGGTGGCGCCGCGTGGAGTTCGGCGGGAAGTTCCCCGTGCTCGCCGGTGCGACAGCTCCTTCCGCCCGCCAGCGAGCAGAGAGGTGTGCCGATTGCACCCGTTCCACTGGGTTCCCGCGGACGGGGAACGCCACGCCACCACCGCCGGACGTCCGCTCGGCGGATACTCCGATGGCACGGTGCTGGAGACGCTGTGCGGTCGTGAGCTCCGCGCGGTGAGCGGGGAGCTCGCCTGGCTGTGGTTCACCTGCCCGGACTGCGACCACGAGGCGCACCGCATGGCGGGTGCCCCGCTCCCGCGCCGCCACCGGAGCCGGGTCGTCCCTTCGTCGACCGTCTGAATCCCCGCCCGGCCGGGTCGTGCTCCCGGGGCCCGCGCCCCGTACCCATCGTGCGAACCGCGCCGGGCGGTCCCGAGGTGAGCGCCGCGCCGATCCGGCACCGGATCGGCGCGGCGTCGTGCGGCGGGTGCGCGCTCACTGCCGCCCGTTGAGGGCCTTGACCACCGCCGAGGTGCGGTCGCCCACCTCCAGCTTGGTGAAGATGCTGCGCAGGTGGTTCTTCACGGTGCGCTCCGAAATGCCCAGCGAGGTGGCGATCTGCCGGTTGGACCGGCCGTGCACGAGGTTGTCGAGGACTTCGCCCTCGCGCTTGGTCAGGTGGGTGAGGATCGGCGCGGGCACCGGGTCGTGGACGTGGTTGCGCGCCTGGCAGTCCCGGTCGAGCTGCGCCCGCAGCAGCAGGAGCTGGTTGATCTGTTCGAGTACCTGGTTGAGCGCGACCGAGTGCTCGACGGCTTCCCGCATCATGGTGGTGATCGCGGTGTCGAGGGCCCGGTCGTAGGAGCGGATCGTCACCGGACTCCGCCCGCCCTCGCTGTGCTCGCGTTGCTCGACACTGCTGCCCCCCGGTCGTTCCGTCATCCTCGCCGAGCCGTCTTCAGCGGCCACCTTGTATGTCGTCAGACAACCATCGGCGAGTGACCACGTCCGCCGATTTTCCCCCTAATGCCGTCGATCATGAGCCGAAATGACCACACCTGTGGTCCGGTCGGCGCACGCGAACCGAAAGTAGTAGGCCGAAGTGCTCATGGTCGTTTCCGGCTGACCGGCCGTAGGTTTGCGACCGCAAGCAGCACGAATCTCGGTGAACATGGGGGGTAGCCATCATGCGGGCTCCGTCGCCTGCGGGCCGCGTGTCCGGTTCTTCACCTGACGAGCACCAGAGCACCATCCCCGAACTCGGCGTGGACGCGGCCAAGGCGGCGGAGCTGGTCGGCGCACGGCTGAGCCAGGACGTCTCCCCGGACCGGAACCTGGCGACGTTCCTCACCACCTCCTACGAGCCGGAGGCGGCGCAGCTCTTCGGCGACTACCTCCGGTACAACCTCGTCGACCGCGAGCAGTACCCCGCCATCGAGCTCATGGAACAGCAGTGCATCCGGATGCTGGGCGCGCTCTGGGGCGAGGACCCCGGCCGCGTCGTCGGTTCGGCCACCACCGGGTCGAGCGAAGCGGCGCTGATGGCCGGGGTGTCGCTGCTGCGCCACTGGGAGACCAGCAGGGGCAGCGGCGGTCGGCGGCCCAGCCTGGTCATGGGGGCCAACGCGCACGTGTGCTGGCACAAGTTCTGCCGTTACTGGGGGGTGGAGCCGCGGGTCGCGCCCGCCCTGCCGGGTCGGCTGGGGCTGGACGCGTCGACCGCCCGGGAGCTGTGCGACGAGACCACCATCGGCGTGATCGGCATCCTCGGGTCCACTTTGGATGGGAGCTACGAACCGGTGGCCGCGATCGCCGGCGCGCTCGACGAACTCGAAGCCGAGCGGGGCGTCGACGTACCGCTGCACGTCGATGCGGCCTCGGGCGGGTTCGTGGCGCCGTTCCTCGATCCCGAGCTGGTCTGGGACTTCCGGCTGGCCCGGGTGCGCTCGATCAACGCCTCCGGGCACAAGTACGGGCTGGTGCCGCCGGGACTGGGCTGGGTGCTGTGGCGGGACCACGAGACGCGCAGCGGCAAGCTCACCTTCCGGGTGAACTACCTGGGCAGCCAGCACTCGCACGAGGAGCTGACGTTCTCCCGGTCGGCCGCGCCGGTGGTGCTGCAGTACTACAACTTCGTCCGCTTCGGTTTCCAGGGCTTCCGGTCGGTGCACGCCCGCAGCCGCGCGGTCGCCGTGCACCTGGCCGGGCAGCTCCGCGAGACCGGCCGGTTCGAGCTGCTCGGCGACGGTAGCGAGCTACCCGTGATCGCGCTGGCCGCCCATTCCGACGTCAAGCTCCGCCAGCTCTCGACCTACCTCGCCGACCTGGGTTGGGCCGTACCGGTGTACGAGCTCCCGCCGGACCTGGAGGACGTCGAGGTGCTGCGGATCGTCGTGCGCAACGACATGACCGCGGCCGCGGCCGACGCGTTCGCCGACGCCGTGCGCGACTACCTCTCCACCAGTACGAAGTGACCGAGGAAGGGGCACCCATGCATCCGATCCGCATCGTCAGCCGTCTGCTCACGAGCAGCCCGCCGGAACCGGGGGCAGGTCTGCGCCTCGGGATCTTCCAGGGCGAGAACCCGGTCGGTTCGCCGGGCGCCGTGGTCGAGAACCTCGACCGGATGGAGGAGGCGCTGGCGATCGCGGCCCGCTACGGCGCCCAGCTCTGCGTGTTCCCCGAGTGCTACAACACCGGGTACTCGCTGGGCCCGGCCCTGTGCCGGGAGCTCGCCGAGACCAGCGACGGGCACAGCGTGCGGACCGCCCGCAAGCTCTCCGAGCGCCACGGGGTGTCCGTCGTGCTGCCCTACGTCGAGCGCGGCGCCGGGGACGCGGTGCACGACTCGATCGCCGTGGTCAGCCGGGGCGAGCTGCTGGCGAACTACCGCAAGACCCACCTCTACGGCGCGGCGGAGCGGGCGAACTACGTGCCGGGGAGGAGCTGCCCCCGGTCGTCGAGCTCAACGGGTTCCGGGTCGGCGTGCTCAACTGCTACGAGTGCGAGTTCCCGCCGCTGTACCAGAGCCTGGTGCGGCGCGGCGCGCGGCTGGTGGTCGGCCCCACCGCCGCCGACCACCACTTCGTCCTGCACGACGGCGGTCCCACGCTGGTGCCCTACCCGGACGCCACCGAGCACATCATCCCGGCGATGGCCTCGGTGTGGCGGGTGTTCGTCGCCTACGCCAACCGGCGCGGCTGGGAGGTCTCCGAGCGCGGGCAGTGGGAATACCGGGCGAACTCCGGGGTCTGGGGGCCCGACGGGCGAGCGGTGGTCGCCGCCGGACCCGAGGAGCGCCACGAGGACAGCCTGCTGATCGCCGACTGCGTCCCCGCCGCGGTCACCCCGTTCAGCCCGGAGGGCGACCACACCGCCGACTCGCGGCTGCGCGTGGACGAGACGCTGCTGCCCGCTACCTGACGCGCTGGTCGGCGACCTCGGACAGGGGTGCGGTGCGCACCCCCTCGGCCTCGAACCGGTCGAGGATCGCCCGCGCGACCTCGACCGAGTTCGGCCGGTCCCCGTGCAGGCAGAGGGTGTCGGCGTCGACGGCGATCGCGGTGCCGCCGACCGAGGTGACCTCGCCCCGGAGCACCGCGATCGCCTGTTCGGCGCATCGCGCCGGATCCTTGGCCACCGGATCGGGTTCGATGATGATGTGCCCCGCGTCGTCGTAGTCGAGGTCGGCGAACGCCTCCCGCACCACCGGGTAGCCCTTCGCCGCGACCCGGTCGGCGGTCGGACCCGCCAGCAGCACGATCCGCACGCCGGGAGCGGCCTCGGCCACCGCGTCGGCCACGGCCTCGGCCACCGCCTCGTCCTTGATCGTCAGCCCGTACAGCGCGCCGTGCGGCTTGACGTGCCGCACCGGCACGCCCATCGAGTCGGCGATCGCGCGCAGCGCCCCGAACTGGTAGAGGCAGGCGTCGGCCGCCTCCTGCGGGGACATGGCCAGCGCCCGCCTGCCGAACCCGGTCAGGTCGGGGAATCCCGGATGCGCGCCGACCGAGGTGCCGCCGTCGGCGGCCAGCCGCACCGAACGCCGCATGGTCGCGGCGTCCCCGGCGTGCCAGCCGCACGCGACGTTGACCGACGTGACCAGCGGGATCAGCCGCTCGTCGTCGCCCAGCCGCCAGCGCCCGAAGCTCTCCCCCGCATCGGCGTTGAGATCGATCAACGTCCGCATCCGACCACCTCCCGGTCCGCTCCAGCACGCGCCGCCCCCCATTGAAGACCTCGGCCCCGGAGACTGCACCGCCCGCCGCTTGCCCGCGATACCCCGAAGGTGGGATCTTCGTTCGCGAGCACCATGCGCCGGTCACGCCAACGGCGCATCCTCGGATCAGGGTGAGGTACCTCTCCGCCGCTAGGAGGTCGACCGTGACCGGAACGAGGCTCCAGCTCCCGCCGGCCCGCTACGAGTTCGGCGGGGATGAATTCGTCTTCGTCGAGCTCGACCAGGAGATGAGCCTGCAGGCCAACTTCAAGGCCATGGCGATCACCGGGGACCTGCGACGGGAGGACATCGACGGCGTCATCGACATCTGCCCGTCCAACGCTTCCTACATGGTCCGGCTCGACCCGGACCGGCTCGACCCCACCGAGCTCGTCGACGAGCTCCGGCGCCTGGAGGGCTCGGCCGCCGAGATGCCGCCGGACTACTCGGTGCGGACCAGGATCGTCGACGTGCCGGTCCTGTTCGACGATCCCTGGACCCACGAGACCCTGATGCGCTTCCGGGATCGCCACCAGGACCCGGAAGTCACCGATTTGGAGTACGCCGCGCGCATCAACGGCTTCCGCGGCGTGCCGGACCTGATCGAGGCGATCTCCGCCGCGCCGTTCATCGTCACCATGCTCGGCTTCGTGCCCGGCCTGCCGTTCTGCTACCAGATGGTGCCCCGGGACCGGCAGATCGAGGTCCCGAAGTACGTCCGGCCGCGCACCGACACCCCGGAGCGTGCGTTCGGCTACGGCGGTGCGTTCGCGGTGGTGTACCCGGTGCGGGGCGCCGGCGGGTACCAGCTGTTCGGGATCGCCCCCGCGCCGGTGTTCGACCTGGCCCAGCGATTGCCGGACTTCACCGGGGGCATCGCCTTCCCGCGCCCGACCGACATCCTGCGGTACCGCCCGATCGACCGGGGCGAGTACGACGCGCTCCGCTCGGAGGTGGAGGCGGGCACCTTCCGCTACCGCATCCGGGACGTGGAGTTCTCCCCGCCCGAATTCCTCGCCGATCCCGACGGGGTGAACCGCGAGCTGCTGGAGGTGCTGTACCGGTGAGCGAGGTCATGGTGCGCAAGGGCGGCCTGTCCACCACGGTGCAGGACGCCGGGCGGGACGGGCAGTACGCGATCGGGATGCCGCCCTCCGGGGCGATGGACCAGTTTTCCTACGAGGTGGCCAACCTGCTGGTCGGCAACGACGCGGGCGCGGCGGTGCTGGAGGCCACCTACCTCGGCCCCGAACTGGAGTTCACCGACGCGCGGCGGGTGGCGATCACCGGCGCGGACAGCGCGGTGACCCTCAACGGCGAGCCCGTCGAGATGTGGCGGACGACGTCGGTGGGTGCCGGGGACGTGCTGGCGTTCCAGGGCATCCGGGCCGGGGCGCGACCCTACATCGCGGTCTCCGGCGGCATCGACGTGCCGCCGTACCTGGGATCGCGGTCGACCTACATGCTCACCGGGATCGGCGGCTTCGGCGGTCGCGCCCTGGCCGACGGCGACCGGGTGCCGCTGGGCGAGCCGGGCGCGCCGCCGCCGGAGGGCATCGAGGTGCCCGCGCGGTTGCGCCCGGAGCTGCCGGACGCGGTGGAGCTGCGCCTGGTCGTCGGGCTCTGCGCCTACCGGCTCACCGAGGAGGCGCTGAAGTCCTTCCTGGACACCCCGTGGAAGGTGACCAAGGACGCCGACCGGGTCGGGTACCGGCTGCGCGGCGGCACCCTCGGCTTCATCGAGCGGGAGCAGCCCTTCGGCGCGGGCAGCGACCCGGCCAACGTCGTGGACCTCGGCTACCCGGTGGGCTCGGTCCAGGTCCCCGGCGGGGACGAACCGATCGTGCTGCTCAACGACGCGGTCACCGGCGGCGGGTACGCCACCATCGGCACCGTGATCTCCGCCGACCGCGACCGCATCGCCCAGGCCCGCACCGGCAGCACCGTCTCGTTCGCCGCCGTGGAGGTCGATGCGGCGCTGGCCGCGCGCCGGGAGCGCAAGGCGCGGCTGGACGAGGTCCGAACAGCGCTGTCCGCGAACGTCCGATGAGAGGAGTGGTGCTGATGTCCACGGTGAACGCTCAGATGCCGGGCGTGTTCTACCGCCGACCGGCTCCGGACAAGGAGGCCTTCGTGGAGGAGGGCGTGGTCGTCGAGGTGGGGCAGACGATCGGCCTGATCGAGGTCATGAAGACCTTCAACGAGATCAAGGCCGACCAGGGCGGGCGGATCAGCAAGATCCTGCTCGAGGACGGCGACGAGGTGGAGCCGGGGCAGAGCCTGTTCGAAGTCGAGGACGCATGACGGGCCTCGGCCGGGTCCTGGTGGCGAACCGGGGCGAGATCGCGGTGCGGACCATCCGCGCCTGCCACGCGCTGGGCGTCGAGGCGGTCGCCGTGTACTCCGATGCCGACGAGCACTCCCGGTGGGTCCGGATCGCCGACCACGCCGTGCACATCGGCCGCTCGGCGGCGAGCAAGTCCTACCTGGACGGTGAGGCGCTGCTCAAGGCGGCGAAGCAGTCCGAGTGCGACGCGGTGCACCCCGGCTACGGGTTCCTCTCGGAGAGCGCGGAATTCGCCCGCTCGGTGCTGGACGCCGGACTGGTGTTCGTCGGCCCGACGCCCGAGGCGATCGAGCGGATGGGCGACAAGGCCACCGCGCGGCGGACCGCGCGCGACGCCGGGGTGTCGGTGGTGCCGGGCAGCGGTGCGGTCGCCGACCTGGCCGAGGCGGAGGCGGCGGCCGGGGACGTCGGCTACCCGATGCTGATCAAGGCCGCGGCGGGCGGCGGCGGACGCGGTATCCGCCCGGTCCGGGACGGCGCGGAGCTCGCCGCGGTGCTGCCCTCGGCGCAGGCGGAGGCGCGTTCGGCCTTCGGCGACGGCACCACGTACCTGGAGCGGGCGATCCCGCACGCCCGGCACATCGAGGTGCAGGTGCTCGCCGACGAGCACGGCAACGCGGTGCACCTGTTCGAGCGGGACTGCTCGGTGCAGCGGCGCAGGCAGAAGCTGATCGAGGAGGCCCCGGCGCCGGGGCTGCACGAGGTGACCCGGCAGGCGATCACCACCGCCGCGGTGCGGCTCGCCCACCACGTCGGCTACCGCGGCGCGGGTACGGTCGAATTCCTGGTCGACGCCGAGGAGAACTACTACTTCATCGAGATGAACACCCGGGTGCAGGTCGAGCACCCGATCACCGAGGCGATCACCGGCGTCGACGTGGTGGCCGAGCAGTTGCGGATCGCGGGCGGCGCGCCGCTGTCGTTCGCGCAGGACGAGGTGGACCGGCGGGGTGCGGCCGTCGAGCTGCGGATCAACGCCGAGGACCCGGACCAGGACTTCGCGCCGTCCCCGGGCACCATCGAACGGCTCGACCTGCCCGGCGGGCCCGGCGTCCGGGTGGAGACCGGCGTGGTGCGCGGCGATCGGATCAGCCCGTTCTACGACTCGCTGATCGCCAAGCTGGTCTGCTGGGGCGCCGACCGGGACCAAGCGTACGCGCGGGCCCGCCAGGCGCTCGCGGAGCTCGAACTCGAAGGGGTGCACAGCACCGTCCCGCTGCACCGGCGGCTGGTGGCCGACGCGGAGCTGCGCGCCGGGCCGGTGCACACCCTGTGGTTGGAGCAGCGGTTGGGGGAGCGCCCGGCCGACGCCGACCGGTAGCGCGCCGGTGTGGCGGCGGGCGCTGCTGGGTAAGCCGGGGGCGCACCGCGCAGCAGACCGGAAGGACGACCGCGATGACCGACCTGCCCCGCACCGCGCCGGCGCAGCAGCAGACCCCGCCCGGCACCACCGGCCCGATGGACCCGAAACCGCGCGACGAGATGCGCGACTACACCGGGGCAGGCCACTTGGCGGGGCGCAAGGCCCTGGTCACCGGCGGCGACTCGGGCATCGGCCGCGCCGTGGCGGTGGCCTTCGCCAAGGAGGGCGCCGACGTCGCCATCGCCTACCTCGACGAGTCCGAGGACCACGACGCCGAGCACACCGCCACGCTGGTGCGCCAAGAGGGGCGGCAGTGCCACCTGTTCCGCGGCGACCTCGCCGACGAGCAGCACTGCCTGCGGGTGGTCGACGAGGCCGCCGACCGGCTCGGCGGGCTCGACGTGCTGGTCAACCACGCGGGCACCCAGATGCCGGTGGACGACCTGTCGGAGATCAGCACCGAGCAGCTCGACCGCACTTTCCGGATCAACGTCTACGCGCTGTTCTGGCTGTGCCAGGCGGCGTTGCGGCACCTGCCGGACGGCGCGGCGATCATCAACACCGGCTCGGTGAACGCCCTGCGCGGCAACAAGGGCCTGATCGACTACTCGGCCAGCAAGGCCTCGGTGCACTCCCTCACCCAGTCGCTGGCCCAATCGCTGACCCCGCGGCGGATCCGGGTCAACTGCGTGGCTCCCGGTCCGGTGTGGACACCGCTGATCCCGTCGACCTTCGGCGAGGGCAAGGTCGAGGGCTTCGGCGAGGGGACCCCGATGGGGCGGATGGGCCATCCCGACGAGATCGCGCCCTCCTACGTCTTCTTCGCCACCGAGCGGCTCTCCAGCTACTACACCGGTGAGGTGCTGGCCCCGGTGGGCGGTGAGACGCACCCCGGCTGACCCGTCCAGCCGCAGTGGACGATCATCGGCATTCGGCACCGCCCTGCACCTGGCCGGCCCGGGTTCGAGCTTCACCACCGCCGCGGTCATCCCGGTGGACGGCGGCCGGACCGCCAAGGCGTGACCGCTAGCGGGCCTTCCGCTCCCTGGACCGAGGTGCTGCCGGTGCGGGACTACCCGTCGGCTGGTGCCACGAACGGGACGAACCCGGTGCGGCGACCGTCGGGGCGCAGCACGTGCCCGAGCCGCTTGCCGAAGCGCGGGGTGATCCAGCGGTCGATCACCCGGGTGCCGGGGGAACCCGGCGGCCAGGTGCTCCTCGAAGCCGTCGAGGTCCTCCATCCGGTGCAGCCAGACCTGCACCACCAGGTTCGCCTCGCTGCCGACGGTGACGCACAACCGGATCTCCGGCAGTCGGGAGATCGCGGTGGCCACCGAGGTGAGCTCGCGCTGCGCCACGTCCAGCCACAGCGTCGCGGCCACCTGCCAGCCCGCGGCGTGGTGCGCGACCTCGCAGCGGACCGAGACGTGCTCGTTGGCCAGCAGCCGGCGGATCGCCCGGCTCGCCGTGCTCACCGAGCAGCCGAGGCGGGCGGCGACCGCCGTCGCGGGCAGCCGCGCGTCCGGGCCGAGCAGCCGCAGCAGCTCCAGGTCGCGGGTGCCGAGCGGCTGCCGGGTGCGGGCGTCGCCGGGCCCCAGCGCCCGCTGCTGCGCGGGGGACAGCGAATCCAGCCGCCAGGACGCGGCTTCGCGGATGACCCGGCGGAAGAAGTGGGTGCGGGTGGCCCGCACCCCGGGCAGCGTGGCGATGTCGGCGGCCACCTCCTCGTCGAGGGCGAGGATGCTGGGTGCGAGCACGGTCAGCATCAGCTCGCGCCGCCCGGAGGTGGCGTCGATGTTCCACACCGCGCGGCGCCGGGCCAGCCGCGCCATCACCGCATCGCGGGCCCCGGGCAGGCACTCGACCTCGACGAACGCCCCGGCGTGCCAGTCGTGCCCGGTCCAGCCGGGACCGGCCACCGGGTAGGTGCTGAACCACGCCAGCCCGTCGCGCTCCAGCCGGGCCCAGCGCCGGGTCAGCGTCGAGGCGTCCACCTCCAGCACCCGGGCCAGCCGGGCCCAGGCGATCCGGGGCCGGATCTGCAACGCGTGGACCAGGCTCAGGTCGGTCTCGTCGACCGGGCAAGGATCATGCATCCGGGTGACCCTAGTGCGAATTCCGTGCGACGTGGGCCCCTTGCGCGCCGGGACCGGCAGCCTTCGCCGGGTCCGATGCCCCCGCGCTCCCGGAGGTCGAGGTGGACCTGCCGCCCGCCGCCCAGTCGCCGGTCCTGTGGACCGCCGCGATCGGGGTGTTCGTCGTCATCGTCGTGCAGTCGGTGCTCTACTGGCGCGCGGCGGTGCGCGCGGCACCCGAGGCCGGGATGAGCAGGGCGGAGCTGGTCCGCGCCTTGCGCACCGGCGCGGTGACCGCCATCGGCCCGTCGCTGGCGGTGGTGTTCGTCGCGGTCGGCCTGCTCGCGGTGTTCGGCACCCCGGCGGTGCTCACCCGGATCGGGTTGATCGGTTCGGCCGCCTTCGAGACCGCCGCGGCGCAGACCGCCGCCGACGCCGCCGGGATCGAGCTCGGCGGCGTCGGGTACGATGACCGGGCGTTCGCGCTGGTGCTGTTCACCATGAGCATCGGCGGGGCGGCCTGGATGGTCAGCACGCTGGTGCTCACCCCGCTGCTGCGCCGGGCCGACCACCGCATCCGCGCGCTGAACCCGGTCGTGATGACGATCGTGCCGAGCGCGGCGATGACCGCCGCGTTCAGCTACCTCGGCTTGGCCGAGACGCTCAAGTCCGGCGTCCACCTGATCACCTTCGTCGTCGGCGCCCTGACCATGGTGCTGTTGCAGGCCGCCGCGGCGCGCTGGCGGCAGCGGTGGCTCAAGGAGTGGTCGCTGGGCGTGGCGATGGCCGTGGCGCTGGGCGCCGCCGCCGTCGCGCTGTGAACCGGAGGAGGAACCCGATGGTCGACGACTTCGAGCGCACCACCTCGCGGTGGGGGCGCCTGACCATGCTCGTCGGGCTGGTGCTCTCGCTGACCGGGCCCGCGTACCTGATGTTCGGGCTCGACCACTGGCCGGGACTGGACCTGGTCGGCCAGGCGTGGCTGGCGGTGGCGCTGGTCTACGGCGTGCTGTGGGTCGCCGAGCCGGTGTCCTACTACCCGATGCTCGGGTCGGCGGCGACCTACCAGGCGTTCATGATCGGCAACATCGCGAACAAGCTGCTGCCCTCGGCGCTGGCCGCGCAGCAGGCGGTCGGCGCCGCCCAGGGCACCCGGAAGGCCGAGATCGCGGCGGTCACCGCGATCATCGGTGCGGCGGCGGTGCACCTGGCCTCGCTCTTGATCCTGGTCGGACTGCTCGGCACCTGGGTGGTGTCGGTCATCCCACCGCAGGTGCAGGAGGTGTTCGGCTACGTGGTGCCCGCGATCTTCGGCCCGGTGCTGATCCAGTCGGTGCTCGCCGCCGACCGGCCGCGGACCGCGCTGATCGCCGGTGGCTGCGGCGCGGCCGGGGTGTTCGTGCTGGTCCCGCTGGTTCCCGCCACGCAGATGTTCGCGATGGCGCTGTGCGTGGTGGCGGCGGTGGTCCTGGCCCTGCTCGTCCGCCGCCGCGACGCCGCCTGAACCGCCCGCCGCGGTGGCCGGATGCGGGCGGGGACGGGCGGGTGCGGCAAGATGGCGGCCGAACCACGTCGCCGAGCCACCGCGAGGGCCGCCCGATGAGCGATCGCACCGCGCGCAGCGCCGCCACCCGGCGGCGCTTCGTGGACGTGGCGTTGCGGCTGTTCCGGGAGAAGGGCTACGCGCAGACGTCGATGACCCAGATCGCCGAGGCCGCGGGCGGCAGCAGGGCCAACCTCTACCTGTACTTCAACAGCAAACCGCAGCTCGTGCTGAGCCGGATGCGGGAGCTGGAGCCGGAGGTGGTCGAGCTGTACTCGGCGCTGGACGCGCTGCCGGACCACGGGCCGGAGGCGATGCGGGGCTGGATCGACCGCGCCCGGGGGATGTGGCGCCGGTACGGGGCCGAGTTCGAGGCGCTCACCCAGGCGACGAGCGCCGAACCGGACGTCCTGGAGGACTGGCTGGGGCTGCTGCGCAGGCTGTGCCGGAATCAGGTCGTCCTCTACCGGGACTGCGCCTCCGAAGGTGAGCGGCTGGACCGGGAGGCGCACCTGCTGGTCCTGATGATGAGCCTCGAACACACCTTCCACTTGTTGTACGTGCGCGGGCGCGTCGAGCAGGAGGAGCGGATCCTGGCCGCACTGGCCGTGCAGTGGGCGCGGCTGTACGGCCGCTGACCGAGCCGGGGACCGTCGGGGAGCTCGCCGGACGGCGGGGCTCACAGGTCGATGACGAGCCGGGGACATCCGCGGGCGGCGCGGGACACGCAGATCATCATGGTGTCCCCGGCCTCGTGCTCGGCCGCGGACAGGATCGAGTCGCGGTGGTCGGCGCGGCCGGACAGGACGCGGGTCTCGCAGGTGCCGCAGGTGCCCTCCTGGCACGACGAGAGCACCGGCAGCCCGGCGTTCGCCGCGGCGTCGAGCAGGGTCTCGTCGGCGCCGACGTCGACGACGGTGCCGGATGCGGCGCACTCCACCTGGAACGGGGTGTCCGGTTCGGCGCGTTCCACCGGTTTCGGGGCGAACCGCTCCAACCGCAGGGAGTCCTTCGGCCACCCGGCCGTGGCCCGCTCGACGGCCCGCAGCAGCGGTTCGGGGCCGCAGGCGTAGACCAGGGTGCCGCGGCGGGCGGTGCCGAGCAGGCCGGGCACGTCGATGAGGCCGGCTTCGTCCTGCGGGACCAGGGTGACCTTGTCGCCGTGCGCGGCGAGCTCGTCGAGGAAGGCCATCGAGGAGCGGCTGCGCCCGCCGTAGACGAGTTCCCACCGCGCTCCGGCGCGCTCGGCTTCGGCGATCATCGGCAGGATCGGAGTGATCCCGATGCCACCGGCGACGAACACGTACCGGTCGGCCGGGGCCAGCCGGAAGTTGTTGCGCGGCCAGGACGTCGTGACCGTCGAGCCGGGGACCAGCTCGTGCGCGGCCGCCGACCCGCCGCGGCCGTCCGGCTCGCGCAGCACCCCGATCCGGTAGGTGGTGCGGTCCTCGGGGTCGGAGGACAGCGAGTACTGCCGCACCAGCGTTCCGTCCGCGCCGGGCAGGTGCAGGTCGAGGTGCGCGCCGGGCTTCCAGCGGGGCAGGTCCCCGCCGTCGGGGTGGCCGAGGGTCAGCGCGACCACGTCGTCGGCCACCTGCTCGCGCGCGAGGACGCCGAGGTCGAGGGTGCGCGCGGTGCGCGTGCGGGAACGCCGCACGTCGGCGGTGTCCCAGCTGACCCGCAGGTTCCGGCGGATCGGGACCAGGGCGGTCCGCCGGAAGTCGAGCTCGACGGGTTCGTCGGGGCGCAGCGACGGCAGCCGCTCGAACAGCACCTGCAGCCCGGTGGGCCCCTGCACCCGGGCCAGCGGGTTGCCCAGGCAGGTGTGCCGCCCGGTGGAGAACGCGAGGTGGTCGGTGGGGTCGGGGCGGTGGACGTCGAACTCGAACGGCCGGTCGCGGTGCGCGGGGTCGGTGTTCGCGCTGCTCAACGCCACGTGGATCATGTCGCCGGCGGGAATGGTCACCCCGCCGATCTCGACGTCGGCGGTGGCGCGGCGCGAGGTGAACGTCGACGACGGTCGGCGGCGCACGGTTTCCTCGAACACCCGCGACCACAGCTCGGGTTCGGCCAGCGCGTCCCGCAGGGTGTCGGTGTCGCGGGACAGGAACAGGATCGCGTTGGCCATCGCCTGCGCCGTGGTGTCGGTGCCGGCGGCGGCGAACTCGGCGATGTGCAGGCCGATGCGCGCGGTGTCCAGGGACCAGGTCCCGTCGGCGTCGCGGGCCGAGGCCAGCACCGAGATGAGGTCGTCGGCCTCGGAACCGCGTCGGGACTCGATGATCTCCCGCAGTTCGAGGTTGGCGGCCACGAACCGATCCCAGATCGCCAGCCGGTCGTCCTCGGTGATGTCCTCGTGCGCGCTGGAGAGCACGACGAACAGGTCGTCGCGCACCTGTTGCAGCATGGGTTGCCGGCTGTGGTCGAGGTCGAGCAGCGCCATGATCGTCTGGGTGGTCAGCTCCAGGCAGTAGTCCTCGACGATGTTGCCGGAGCCGTTGTCCTCGAACCGGTCGACGATGCGGTGGGCGCGGGCTTCGATCTCGGGCTGGAGCCGGTCCATGCGGTCCTTGAGGAACCCGCGCTGGGCGATCCGGCGGGTCTCGGTGTGCTCCGGCGGGTCCTGGCCCACGATCATGTGGGACACGAGTTCGGGCGGGAACACCGCGCGGTGCTTCTCCGGGACCTGCGCGGCGGTGTTGGCCGCCGAGGAGAACGCCTGCCAGTCGCCGAGGACGCGCAGCGCGTCCTCCCGCCGGGTCACGACCCAGCCGTGCAGCCGCTCGTACCAGAACACCGGGGTGTCCTCGCGGGCGGCGGCCAGGTGCAGGGCGGGATCGCGGTAGTAGGCGTCGGCGAAGACGTCGAACCCGTGGGCGACCGGGCAGCGGCCGGTTCCGGGGCGCGTGCTGGTCATCGGGGTCACCTCACTGGTCGCGGACCGCCGCGGCGGTGATCGAGGACAACTTCTGGAAGCGGGCGACGTTGTCGCCTTCGTCCATCACGCCGGAGGACAGGAAGCAGAACGACACCCCGGAGGCGGGGTCGACCCACAGCAGGGAGGAACCGGCGCCGTAGGAGCCGAAGGTGCGCGGGGAGACGAACGGGCCGAAGAACCGGGCGTGCGTGCCGGTTCCGGCCAGGGCCATGCCCAGGCCCATGGTGCCCGGCGGCGGGTCCCACCTGCGCGCTTCGGCGACCATGCCGTAGAGGTCGTTGATCTCGTCCCCGGTCTGGTTCGTGGTGGCGAAGTCCAGCACCGCTTCGCCGATGAGCTGCTCGCCGGCGGCGGTGCGCCCCCGGTTGCGCAGCATCTCGGTGAAGGCGAAGACGTCGTCGACGGTGGACACCGCGCCGACCCAGGGCATTTCGGCGTCGGTGCGGGCGATGACCTCGTCGAGGCATTCGATGTCATCGGGTTCGAGCCAGGAGTCGCCGCCGGTGAGGACCTTCAGCGGCACGGCGCGGTCCCGCCACTCGGCGGGCAGGCCGAACCGGGTGTGCCGCATGCCGATCGGGGCGAAGACCTTGTCGTGCACGAGCTGCCGGAACGACTCGGCGCCGTAGGCGCGGCGGGCCATCTCGCCCAGCAGCGCGTGGTTGATGGCCGCGGAGTAGTTCAGGTTGGTACCGGGTTCGTGGACGACGTCGACGGAACCGAGCGCGTCGATGACGTCGGCGAGCACGGCGAAGCGGTCCGGGCCCAGTCCGGGGTTGGGGGTGGCGGGCATCCCGGCGCGGTGGGTGAGCAGGTGGGCGACGTTGATCCGGTCCTTGCGGGCGGCGCGGAACCGGTCGGCGCCGAGGAATTCCGGGACGAGGTCGACCACCCGCGTGGACAGCATCAGCTTGCCTTCGCTGAGCGCGCGCAGCACCAGGGCGTTGGTGAAGCCCTTGGACATCGACAGGATGCGGTAGACGTCGGTGGGTGCGGTGGGGCGTCCGGTGGCCGCCTCGGCGTGGCCGTAGCTGCCGCGCAGCGCGATCCGGCCGTGGCGGGCGACGACGATGTTGGCGCCGTGGTAGTCGCCGCGGGCGATGTCGTCGCGCAGGGTTTCGTCGAGCACGTCGAGGAACCGGCGTTCCAGCCCGGGGACGTCGGTGATGCTCACCTGGTGCTCGTGGCCGTCGGTCATGGCGGTTCGTGCGGAGGGATTCGGCGGCATCGGGGCCTCACACCATCAGGGCGCCGCCGGAGGGCGACAGCGTTTGGCCGGTGAAGTGCCGTCCGGCTTCGGAGGCCAGGAACAGGACGGTGCGGCCGACTTCGCCGGGGTCGGCCACGCGTTTGAGGGGTTGCAGCGCCAGCAGCGCCTCGACGTGGTCCGCGCCGGACGCGGTGAACATGGCGGTGTCGACACCGGCGGGCGCCAAGGCGTTGACGCGGATGTCGAACGGTGCCAGTTCGGCGGCCGCGGACTTGGTCAACCCGACGATCGCCGCCTTGGACGCCGGGTAGTAGGCGGGCATGGGCAGGCCGATGAGCCCGGCGACCGAGGCGAAGTTGACGATGCAACCGCCACCGGCGTTCTTGAGCAGCGCGACGGCGGCGCGGATGGCGTAGAAGGTGCCGTTGAGGTTGATGGTGACCACGCGGTCGAAATCGGCGTCGGTGATGCCGCCCAGGAACTCGGGGTGGAAGGACTCGCCGGCCTTGGCGGCGGTGACCATCCGGTCGTTGATGCCGTCGACCCAGGCCTGCTGCTGCGCGCCCGGGGTGGACACGCCCGCGGCGTTGACCAGGATGTCCAGCTTGCCGTGGTCGGCCCCGACCTGGGCGAAGACCTCCTCGACCCCGGCCGAGTCGGACACGTCCACGGCGAAGCCGCGGGTGCGCGGCAGGGCGCTGAACTCGCCGTCCAGCGCTTCGCGCCGGAGGTCGATGCCGTAGACGGTCGCCCCGGCGTCGGTCAGCGCCCTCGCCGTGGCCAGGCCCATGCCGGAGGCGGCTCCGGTCACGACCGCGATGGCGTCGTCCACTCTCATGCGGTTCTTCCTGTCGTCGCGGGACATCGGTGCTCGTGCGCGCGGCCACCGCCGCGGGATGCGGCGAGCATGCCAAAGAACCTAGACACCTGTCCAGATCCAATGGCAAGAAACTTGGACAACCTGTCCAAGTCTGCGTCCCGTTTCGGCGGCGGCCGGTCCGATCGCCGCTCGCAGCCGTGACCGCCCACGGCCGGTCGGCTCTCGTCCGGCCCCGAGGGCCTGCGGTCAGCGCGGTGGCCCACTGCGCGGTCTCCGGCCCGGCCGACAGCACTGCGCGCCCGGCGGATTCCCCGCCGGGCGCGCGAGCACCCCGATCAGCTCGGCAGCCCCAGGGCGGCCGGGAGGTCGCCGATCCCGGCGAGGACGTCGGTGGCGCCCGCGGCGCGCAGCTCGGTTTCGCCGTGGGCCCCGGTGCGCACCCCGTAGACCGCGCCCGCCCCGGCGCGGAGGCCGCTGACCACGTCCGAGGTGGTGTCGCCGACGACGACCATCGCCCGCACCGAGCTCGTCCCGGTGCGCAGCAGCGCGGTCAGCGGCAGGTCCGGATGCGGTCGGCCGCGGCCCGCGGTGGCCGGGCACAGCGCGACGTCGGCGATCTCCCGCCAGCCCAGCGCGTCGAGGATCGCCTCCTGGGTGGCCTGGGCGAAACCGGTGGTCAGCGCGATCCGCACGTCGGCGGCGCGCAGCGCGGCGAAGGTCCGCTCGGCGCCCGGCAGCGGGGTGCACGACCCCTCGGACACCAGCTCGGCGTAAGCGTTTTCGAAGGCCTCGTTGGCCTCCTGCGCCCGCTGCTCGTCACCGCCGGTGAGGTGCCGGAACACGGTGATCTTCGACTGGCCCATCGTGGCGCGCACGTGCTCCAGCAGCGGCTCGGGGCCGGCCGGGCCGATCAGTCCGGTGCGGTCGGCCGCGGCGCGGAAGGCGCGCTCCACCAGGCCGTCGTCGGCGACGGTGGTCCCGGCCATGTCGAACACGACGAGTTCGACGGACTCGGTGCTCATGCTGTCTCCTCCTGCTCGGACGCGATCTGGTCCAGGACCGACTCGGCCAGCCCCATGCTGGTGGTCATCCCGATCCCGGTGGTGACGGTGACGACCCGCACGCCCGGCAGCGGTCGCTCCACCATGAACTCGTGCTCGGGCGCGCTGGCGTAGACGCCCTGCCACCGCTCCCGCACCCGCGGCGCGCGGCCGAACAGCCGCTCGGTCTCGGCGAGCAGTACCTCGAAGCCGCGCTCGTCCTGGAACGGCGGCGCCGCGCGGTCCCGGGCGTGGGTGTCGCCGACGATGGTGCTGCCGTCGGGCAGCCCGGTGTACATCTGGTTGAGGTCGAACCCGGCGAGCTCGGGGTGCTCGGCGTGCAACCGGTCGCGCAGCGCGGTGGTGCTCGGGCAGGCCCGGAAACCGGAGTAGCGCACCATCGACCAGCCGGTGAACACCGGCAGCGGCAGCGCGGCCCCGAGGTCGGCGCGCAGCATGTGCAGCCGGCACCGCTGCACCCGGTAGGCGTCGGCGAGCTCCGGGAACAGGTCGCCGACGTCGTGGTTGAGCGCGACGACGACGTGGTCGGCGGTGAAGGTGCCGCGCGTGGTGCGCACCGAACCGGATTCCACGCCGAGCACCGCGGTGTCCCGGTGGAAGGCGACGCCCTGCTCGACCAGCCAGGCGGCGATGGCCGGAGCCGCGCTGCGCGGGTCGACCTGGAAGCACCAGGGCAGCAGCGCGCCGCCGCGCAGGGCCGGATCGGCGATCGGGGCGCGGGCGGTGACCTCGTCGGGGTCGAGCAGCCGGATCTCGTCGGCCTCCCGCAGTTCGGCGAACTCGCGCAGCACCTGCCACTCGTCCTCGGCGCGGGCGACGGCGAGGGTGCCCTGCTGGCGGTGCCAGAAACCGGCCCGTCGGGCCAGTTCCAGCCAGTGCGGCCGCCCGGCCCGGGCGAACTCCAGGGCGCGGCCGGACTGGGCGGTCACGCAGCAGTGCCCGAAGTTCTGCACCGAGGAGCCGGTGGTGGCGGCGCTGCGGTCGAGGACGGCGACCGACAGGCCGCGGCGGTGGGCGTGGTAGGCGTGCGCGAGGCCGACGATGCCCGCGCCCGCGATCACGACGTCGTGGCGGGGTGGATGCACGGGTCGATCCTGTCCTGGTCGACCCCGTCTTGTCCATACAAGTTTTGTCTTGTCACGACATGTTCACCCGGTGATCGTCCTCGGGTCCTCCCCGCCGAGCGCGTTGGTGATCGTGAAGGTGACCCGTTCCGGCCGGTAGCGGTCGTCGGAGTGCTCGAAGGGCACGCCCGCGGCGGTGCGGCTGGTCCGGCGCTGGCGCAGCAGCGGGGCCCCGCGCTCGATCCCCAGCGCCTCGGCGTCCACCTCGTCGGCGAGCACCGCGTCGAGCACGTGGGTGATGGCGGCGAAGTCGGCGCCGCGCGCGGTGAGGTGCTCGGTGATCGACCCGCTGTCCGGGTCGAAGGACAGCAGGTGCCCGCCGACGTCCTCGGTGAACGCGCTGCGCTCGACCAGCACCGGCTCGCCGTCGAGGTAGCGGGCCCGCAGCACCACCACGACGAAGTCGTCCGGACCGAGCCCGAGCGCCTCGGCCACCGGCCCGGGCGCCCGCCTGCGGGCCACCTCCAGCGTCCGGCTGCCGGGTTCCCGGCCGCAGTCGCGCGCCCACCGGGAGAACGGGGTGAAGCTCCGCAGGCTCTGGCTGGGCTCCGGGCTGCGCACCACCGCCGGGCGCCCCTGGGTGGCGGTGATCAGCCCTTCGGCCTTCAGCGCGGCCAGGGCCTGCCGGACCGGTCCCCGGCTGACGCCCCACCGGCGGCACAGCGCCGACTCCGAGGGCAGCGCCTCGCCGACCGCGCGCCGCCCGGTGCGGATGTCCTCGCGCAGCGCGTCGGCGATGAGCCGGTGCCGTGGTTGTGCCATGACCGCCTCCCGGGTGTCCGTCGCGGGCACGGTACCGCCCCCGGCTGCGCGATCCCTCCCCGGTCCACTGCGGACTCCGTTGTCCGTCTGCTGTGGACACCGCGGCGGGAGCGCCGGGCGGCCGGGTCCGCGCGCCGCGCAGCGACGTAGAATCGGCGCCGACGACGCGCCCAGCACCCCAGGACGACCATGAACGCGAAGGAACCCGGCGGGTCCCCGGTGGCGGGGGCCCAGACCCTCGACCGCGGCATCCGGGTCCTCTGGCACCTCGCCGGAGAGCCCGATGGCGCGACGCTGACCGAGATGGCCCGGTCGCTCGGGTTCAACCGCAACGCGCTGCACCGGATGCTGGAGACGCTGGCGGCGCACGACCTGGTGCGCCGCACCGAGGACAAGCGGTTCCACCTGGCGCACGGCCTGGTCGAGCTCGCCGCGGCGGTGGACGGCGACCTGCGGGCGCTGGCCCGTCCGGTGCTCACCGAGCTCGCCGACGCGGTGCTGGCCACCGCGCACCTGATGGTGCCGATCAGCGACGCCGAGGTGCAGGCCGTGCTCGTCGTGGAACCGAGGCTGACCGCGGCGCACATCGCCTTCCGCACCGGGCAGCGGCACCCGCTGCGCCGCGGGTCCGGCGGGCTGGCGATCCTGGCCGGTCGTCCGGCGCGCGAGGACGACCCCGCCGAGGTCGTGGAGGCCCGCGCGCAGGGCTACGCGGTCTCCACCGGCCAGGTGGTGCCCGGGGTGATCGGGGTGTCGGTACCGGTGCCCGCACCGCCGGGCCGCGCGGAGGCCAGCCTGGGGGTCTCCCTGGTCGACCCGGACGCGGTCGAGAAGGTGACCCCCGAGCTGGTCGAGGCCGCGCGGCGGCTCAGCGCGCAGCTGTTCGCCGCCGGATAGCGCCTGTACTCCTAACCCCTGTGCTCCTGGGGCCTGTGCTCATGGGAGCTGTGCCGCCGCGCGGCCTCGGTGCCCGCGGTGCGGCCCAGCACGAGGGCGTGCGCCACCGAGTTGCCGCCGCCGACGTAGCGCTCGCCGAGCACGCCGCCCGCCGCCTCCCCGGCCGCGTACAGGCCCGGCACCGCACGTCCGGCGGTGTCCAGCACCCGCGCCCGGTCGTCGATGCGCAGGCCGGTGTGGGTGCACACCAGCTCGCCCGGCACCATGCGCACGGCGTGGAACGGGCCGGTCGCCACCGGGGCGAGGTGCGGGTCGGCCCCTTTGGCGGCCAGCGATTCGTGGCGCAGGAAGTCCTCGTCCACGCCCGCGGCCAGCAGCGCGTTGAACCGCTCGACGCTCGCGGTCAGGTTCCGCGCCGGGACGTCGATCAGCGCGGCCAGCTCGTCGAGGGTGTCGGCCCGGCGCACCGCGCCCGACTCGACCTCGGCCAGCACCCGTTCGGCGGTCCAGTCCGCGTAGCCGGGCGGCAGCGCGGTGCGCGCGGTCTCGTCGAAGACCGCCCACACCCAGCCGCCGTGGTCGGCCAGGATGCCGGGGCTCACCGCGTACGGCGCGTCCTCGTCCATGCACCGGTTGCCCCGGGAATCGACGTGGATCCGGGACGGCGGCGGGAAGCCGCTGCGCCAGTGGTGGAAGCGCTGGAACTCGGCGGTGACCAGCAGCAGCCCCCAGCCGGAGCCGAACAGCGCGAGGTCGTGCCGCTCGGCCAGGCGGACGTGGTCGCCCCGGCTGCCCGGCGCGGCCACCACGAACAGGTGCTCGCCGGCGATCGCGGCGTCGGGGAGGTGCTCGCGCACCAGTTCGGGGTCGCGGGCCAGCCCGCCGCTGGCCACCACCACCGACTCCGCGGTGACCGAGGCGTCGTCGACCACCACGCCGCGCACCCCGTCCGGGCCGAGCAGCAGGTCGGTGGCCCGGCTGCCCAGCGCGAGGTCCACGCCGAGGCGCCGCCGGGCCCGGTCCAGTGCCAGCACGAGCCCGTAGCCCTGGTCGACGGGCACGTGCCCGCGCCACACGTCCTCCACGCCCGCGCGGGTCAGGCCCGGGGTGTGCGCGTCACCCGAGAACCGCGCGGGGATCTCGACGCCCAGGTCGAGCAGCCAGTCGACCATCGGTCCGGAGCGTTCGCAGAACGCGCGGGTCGGCCCGGGCAGCACCCGCCACTGGTTGAGGTCCATGTAGTGCTGGAACATCCGCGACGGCGAGTCGGCCACGCCGAGCTCCCGCTGCACGCCGGTGGCCGAGGCGGTGAGCATCCCCGCCGAGAGCTGCGTCGAACCGCCGATCTCGTCCTCGGATTCCAGCACCAGCACCCGGAGTCCGCCTTCGGCGGCCGACACCGCGGCGGCCAGCCCGGCGCCGCCCGCGCCGATCACCACCAGGTCGTAGTCGTGGTCCTCAGACATGCTGGGAGCCCCCGTCGACGGGCAGCACGGCGCCGGTGATGTAGCGGGCGCTGTCGGACAGCAGGAACTGCAACGCCCCGAAGACCTCGACGGGCGCGCCCACCCGGCGCAGCGGCACCGTGCTCAGCGCCCGGTCGAGGGCGGCCGGGTCCTCCCGCACCCAGCGGGTCATCTCGGTGTCGATGAAGCCGGGCGCGATCGCGTTGACCCGGATGTCGTCGGGCCCCAGCTCGACGGCCATGCAGCTGGTCAGGTGCCGGACGGCGGCCTTGGAGGAGTTGTAGGCCGCGCGGGTCACCCGGACCCGGACCCCGGCCACCGAAGCCATGTTCACGATCGCGCCGCCCCCGTGGCGCCGCAGGTGGCGGGCCGCGGTCTGCCCGCCGTAGACGACACCGTTGACGTTGACCTGGTAGGTGGCGGTGACCTGGTCCGGCGGGATGTCGGTGAACCCGGCCTGCGGGAACACGCCCGCGTTGTTCACCCAGTGGTCGACGCGGCCGAACTCCTCCAGCCCGGCCGCCAGCAGCGCGTCGTGGTCGTCGGGGTCGGTGACGTCGGTGCGGCGGGCCAGCACGCGGCCGGCGCCTTCGGTGGCACCGCTGTTGATCTTGTCGGCCAGCGCGGCCATGCCGTCGCCGTCGATGTCGCCGCCCACCGCGTGCACGCCGCGCCGGGCCAGCTCCTCGACGAACACGGCGCCCATGCCGCGCGCGGCACCGGTCACCACGACCACCTTGCCCACGAGCTCGGGGTAGCTCGCGGTCAGCGGTGCGGCGTTGGCCCGCGTCGGGTTGCTGCTGGACTCAGTCATGGGAATCTCTCCTGGTGTGCTGCGGGCGCCGGGCGGCGCCCGCGGGGATCAGTCGACGGAGACCGCGCGTTCGGCGATCAGCCACCGCCCGTCGACGCGGACGAGGCGGTCCCGCAGCGTCGTGACCCGCAGGATCCGCACCGCGCCGTCGGATTCGGTGCGCACGACGAGCAATGTCGAGCGGGCCACCAGTTCGTCCGCGCTGCCGGGATCGACGCAGGTGCCGGTGACGACGTGGCGGGTGCGGGGGTTGGCCGGCGCGAAGGCGGCGGCGAACCGGGTGAGCGCGGCCCGCCCGCGCACCGGCTCCGGGTAGGTGGGGGAGCGGAACACGCCGTCCGCGGTGAACGTCGCGGCCCACCCCGGCCCGTCCCCGCCGTCGATGGCGTGGGACTGGCGGCCGAGCAGGTCGAGGACTTCGGGCAACGCGGTGCTCATCGGTCCGCCAGGGCGCCGGTGATGCGGTGGTAGGTCCCGCCGGAGACCAGCCCGCCGTCGACCACCAGCTCGGTGCCGTTGATGTAGGAGGCGTCGTCGGAGAGCAGGAACGCCACCGCGCGGGCCACCTCCTCCGGGGTGGCGAGCCGCCCGGCCGGGACCGACCGCAGGCTCTCCTCGACGAACCGGGGGTCGCCGGAGTGCAGCAGCGGGGTGTCCACCAGCCCCGGGTGCACCGAGTTCACCCGCACGCCGCGGTCGGCGAGCTCCAGCGAGCCCACTTTGGACAGTCCGCGCACCGCCCACTTGGTCGTGCCGTAGGTCGCCGAGAAGTAGCCGAGCATCCCGGCGATCGACGACACGTTGACCACCGAGGCGCCCGGCGCCAGCGCCGGGTACAGGAACTTCATGCCGTAGAAGACGCTGGAGAGGTTCACCTCCAGCACCCGGTGCCAGTCGGCCACGGACGTCTCGGCGATGCCGGCGCGGAAGCTGATCCCGGCGTTGTTCACCAGCCCGTGCAGCGGGCCGTCGAGCGCGGTGGCCAGCTCCTGCCACCCGTCCGGGTCGGTGACGTCGAGGTGGTGGGCCCGGCAGCGGTCCCCGCCTTCGGCGGCGGCCGACTCGGCCGCGGCGAGGTCGATGTCGGTGACCAGGACCGAGGCGCCTTCGGCGGCCAGCGCGAGCGCTTCGGCGCGGCCCATCCCGCCGCCCGCTCCGGTCACCACCACGGTGCGGCCGTCGAAGCGGCTCATCGCGCCAGTTCCTTCCCCTTGGTCTCGGTGACGGTGATGGCGGCGCCGAGGCTGATCAGCGCGCACGCGACGAAGAACCACGACGGCGCCAGGTGGTTCCCGCTCATGCTGACCAGCAGCGTCGCGATGAACGGGGCGGTGCCGCCGAGCAGCATGTTGGTGATGTTGTTGCCCAGCGCGATGCCGCTGTAGCGGAACCGGGCCCGCAGCATCTCCGCGTAGGCGGCGAAGGACACGCCGTTGACCACCGAGATGCAGATCAGCAGCACGGCCGGGGCGAACAGGGCGAGCGCGGCGGGGCCGTCGGCCATGAGCATGAACATCGGCACGCCGAGCACCGTCGCGGCCACCGAACCGCCGATCAGCACCGGGCGGCGGCCGAACCGGTCGCCCAGGTACCCGGCGACGGGCAGCGTGATCACGCCGACGACCATCGCGACGCAGGTGGCGGTGAAGGCGAACTGCGGCGAGCGCCCGCCCGCGGTCTGCAGGTACGTGGCCGAGTAGACCGAGGCGATGTAGTAGCCCCCGGTGATCACCGCGCCCAGCAGGACGATCCGCACGATCTGCTGCCAGGCGGTGCGCACCAGCTCGAAAAGCGGGACCTCGGCGACCTCGTCGTCGTCCTTGAGCTCCTCGAACTGCTCGGTCTCCGACAGCGAGCTGCGGATCCACAGGCCGATGAGCCCGATCACGACGCTGAGCAGGAACGGCAGCCGCCACGCCCACGCGGTGACCTGCTCGGCGGTGAACAGCGAGGTCACGCCCAGGGCCATCAGGGAGGCGAACAGCGAGCCGAGGTAGGTGCCGGAGTTGACCATCGAGGTCTGGAACGCCCGCCACCGCCGGGGCGCGTGCTCGGAGACGAACGAGTTCGCCCCGCCGAGCTCCCCGCCCGCGGCGAAGCCCTGCAGGCACCGCGCCAGGGTCAGCAGCGCGGTCGCCCAGACGCCGAGGGTGGCGTAGGTGGGCAGCAGCCCCATCAGCGCGGTGGCCGCGGCCATCAGCAGGATGGTCCAGGTCAGCGCCTTCTTGCGGCCGTACTTGTCGCCGATGTGGCCGAAGAAGATGCCGCCGGGCACCCGGAGGAAGAAGGCCACCGCGAACGCCGCGAAGGTGCCCAGCAACGCGGCCGTGGGATCCTCGGCGACGAAGAAGTGCGTGCTGATCAGGGTGGCCATGTAGCCGTAGATCCCGAAGTCGTAGTACTCGACGACGGTGCCCAGGATGGCGCCGCGGATCACCTTGGCGTTGGCCTTGTCGGGGCGCGGTCCGGCCTGGTCCTCGGCAGGAGCGGATACACCCCCGGACGTGGAATTCACCATTGAATGTCCTTACTGGGCCCTCCGGGAGCCGGAGCCGCATCGGAGGTGAGTTCAAATAGTGAGCTGAGCGCTCAATTAATGGGAAGTATAGGAAGGCTGTCCCGGTCTTGGCAATGGTCCGCCGCCGCGAACGGGCAGTGCGATTCCGCGGGCAGTGCGATCCCGGCCGGTCGCGGGTGCGTCGCGCGGGTTCCATGAGATAGTTCAGGTATTGATTAGTTCGCCGCGACGGTGGGAGTGCGCATGTCCGAGCTGGACTTCTGGTCGTTCGTCGAGCGCGCCAACCGCCGGCTGGCCGCCGAGTACGGCTTCCGCCACCAGTTGGCGACCGAGGTCCTGCTGACCCTGAACCGGGCGTCCAACATCGTCACCTACGACCTGGAGGCGGCGGTGCACCGGCCCCGCGGCCGGTCCTGGTCGGGCTTCCGGCTGATGTTCGTGACCTGGCTGGCCGGTCCGCTGGAGCCGAAGAAGGCCGCCGAGCTCACCGGGATGAGCCGCGCGGCGGTGTCCAACCTGGCCAAGGGTCTGGTCGGGGACGGGCTGCTGGCCCGCGCCCCCGGGGAGCGCGACGGCCGGTCGGTGCTGCTGTCGCTGACCGAGGCGGGGCACCAGGAGATCGTCGAGGTCTTCCAGGCGCACAACGACCGCGAGCACGAGTGGACCAGCGTGCTCACCGAGACCGAGCAGCGCATCCTCGTGATGCTGCTGGACAAGCTGATCACCAACCGGGACCAGTTCGACGTCCGCGGCCGCAACTGAGCGCCCGCCCGCGGCGGTGCCGGGAACCGAGCACCCGGGCGGGTCTTGCGGTCCCACCGAGTTGGTAAATACATTAACTACCCGCGCCGCGGGCGATCCGGCCCCAGGTCTCAGCGAGGAGGCGAGGTCATGGCGTACTACCGGCAGATCGGTGAGGTGCCGCCGAAACGGCACACCCAGCACCGCGGGCCCGACGGCGGGCTCTACTACGAGGAGCTGATGGGGGAGGAGGGATTCTCCAGCGACTCCTCGCTGCTCTACCACCGCGCGCTCCCGTCCGCGCTGGTCGACTCGACCGAGTGGGAGCTGCCCGACCTGACCACCGAGCCGAACCACCCGCTGCGTCCCCGGCACCTCCGGCTGCACGAGCTGACCGGCGCCGACGGGGTCGCCGAGCGCGACGTCGTCACCGGGCGGCGCCTGGTGCTGGGCAACGCCGACGTGCGGATCTCCTACGTCGTCGCCGGGGCGGCGTCCCCGCTGTACCGCAACGGGATCGGCGACGAGTGCGTCTACGTGGAATCCGGCTCCGGCACCGTGGAGACGGTGTTCGGCGCGCTGCCCTTCCGCGCCGGTGACTACGTGGTCCTCCCCCGGGCCACCACGCACCGCTGGGTGCCCGCGGGCGCGGAGCCGGTGCGGGCCTACTGCATCGAGGCGAACTCGCACATCACCCCACCGCGCCGCTACCTGTCCCGGTTCGGGCAGCTCCTGGAGCACGCGCCGTACTGCGAGCGCGACCTGCACGGACCGACCGAACCGCTGCTGGCCACGGGCACCGACGTCGAGGTGCTGGTCAAGCACCGCGCCAGCACCGGGATCGTGGGCACCCGCTTCGTCGTCCCGGAGCACCCGTTCGACGTGGTCGGCTGGGACGGCTGCCTGTACCCCTACACCTTCAACGTCGCCGACTTCGAGCCGATCACCGGGCGCGTGCACCAACCGCCGCCGGTGCACCAGGTCTTCGAGGGCGAGAACTTCGTGATCTGCAACTTCGTGCCGCGCAAGGTGGACTACCACCCGCTGTCGATCCCGGTGCCCTACTACCACTCCAACGTCGACTCCGACGAGGTCATGTTCTACTGCGGCGGCGACTACGAGGCCCGCAAGGGCTCCGGCATCGGCCAGGGCTCGATCTCGCTGCACCCGGGCGGCCACTCGCACGGTCCGCAGCCCGGCGCCTACGAACGCAGCATCGGGGTGGAGTTCTTCGACGAGCTGGCCGTCATGGTCGACACCTTCCGCCCGCTCGAACTGGGCGAGGGCGGGCGCGCCGCCGAAGACCCGGAGTACGCCTGGACGTGGGCGGGAGGGCGGCGCCGGTGAGCGAGCTGCCCGCGTTCGCCCGCGCGCTCTGCGACGACGCCGCGGTGTTCCCCCCGGGGCTGGCACCGCTGGCCGAGGCGGTGCCAGCCCACCGCGCGCACCGCGCCGCCGCGCACGCCGACCTGGTCGGGCCGCTGGTGGTGGGCGCTGCGGCCCTGCCCGAGCTCGGCGGGCTGATCACCGACGCGCTGGACCTCGCGGTGACCGCCCCGGGCGGACCGGCGCAGCTCCCGGGGCTGTTCGCCGACCTCGCCGGGCTGCCGGTGCGGTTGGCGGCCCTGGAGGTCGCCGTGCCGGACGGGGCCGCCCCCGCCGCGTTCCTGGCCGAGCTGGACCGGGCCTGCGCGCCGGTCCCGGAGGTCGCGGTGTTCGTGGAGGTCCCCCGGGACGACCGGCGCCCGGACCTGCTCCGGGCCCTGGCCGGGACGCGGTACCGGGCCAAGTTCCGCACCGGCGGGGTCACCGCCGACCTGCACCCGGACGAGGCCGAGCTGGCCGCCGCCGTGCACGCCGCCGTCGGTGCCGGGATCCCGTTCAAGGCCACCGCCGGGCTGCACCACGCGCTGCGCAACACCGATCCGCGCACCGGGTTCGAGCAGCACGGCTTCCTGAACCTGCTGCTGGCCACCGACGCCGCCGCCGACTGCGCCGACCCGGCGGAGATCGCCGCGGTGCTGGCCGAGCGGGACGGCGAGCCGATCGCCCGGCGGGTGGCCGCCCTGGACGCCGACCGGGTCGCGGCCGTGCGCGCCCGGTTCCTGTCCTTCGGCACCTGCAGCATCATCGAGCCGCTGACCGAGCTGGTGGACCTGGGCCTGGTGCCCGCCGCCGCTCGCGGCGGAGGAGGGGACCACCCGTGACCGTCATCGACATCCCCGAAGGTTCGCCCTTCGGTCCCGCCAACCTGCCCTACGGGGTGTTCTCGACCCCGGGGATCGCGCCGCGCGTCGGGGTCCGCGTCGGCGACTCGGTGCTGGACCTCGCCGTCGCGCTGGACGAGGAGGTGTTCGCGCGACCGACCCTGAACCCGTTCATGGCCCAGGGCCACGCCCGCTGGGTGCAGGTGCGGGAGCGGATCACCGCGCTGATCGCCGGCGAGGTGCCGGACGCCGCGGTGCACCCGGTGGCCGAGGTGGAGCTGCACCTGCCGTTCGAGGTCGCCGACTACGTCGACTTCTACGCCTCGGAGCACCACGCCACCAACCTCGGCAGGCTGTTCCGCCCGAACGCCGAGCCGCTGATGCCGAACTGGAAGCACCTGCCGGTCGGCTACCACGGCCGCTCCGGGACCGTGGTGGTCTCCGGCACCGACATCGCGCGTCCGAACGGGCAGCGCAAGGCGCCCGACGAGGAGGCGCCCACCTTCGGGCCGTGCCGCCGGCTCGACATCGAGGCCGAGCTGGGCTTCGTCGTCGGCACCGGTTCCGAGCTCGGCAGCCCCGTGCCCTGCGAGGAGTTCGCCACCCGCGTCTTCGGCGCGGTGCTGGTCAACGACTGGTCCGCCCGCGACATCCAGGCCTGGGAGTACGTCCCGCTGGGCCCGTTCCTCGGCAAGAGCTTTGCCACCTCGGTCTCCCCGTGGGTGGTGCCGCTGCTCGCGCTGGAGGCCGCGCGGGTGCCGACCCCGGAGCAGGACCCGCGCCCGCTGCCCTACCTGCGGGAGGGCGAGCCGTGGGGCCTGGACATCGACCTCGCGGTGGACTGGAACGGTCGGCGCGTGGCGAATCCCCCGTACCGGGAGATGTACTGGTCGCCCGCGCAGCTGCTGGCGCACCTGACGGTGAACGGTGCTTCCACTCGGACGGGTGACCTTTACGCCTCGGGTACGATCTCCGGGCCGGAGAAGGACCAGCGCGGTGCGTTCATCGAACTGACCTGGGGCGGTAAGGAACCGATCGAGATCGGCGGTTCCGAGCGCACCTTCCTGCAGGACGGTGACGAGGTCGTGATCTCGGCCACCGCTCCGGGTGCGGACGGGACGCGGATCGGGTTCGGCCAGGTCTCCGGCCGGATCGTGCCTGCAGAAGGAGGAGCGCGTTGAGCAAGGTGGTCGCGACACCGGCCGAAGCCGTCGCGGACATCGGAGACGGTGCGTCGCTGGCGGTCGGCGGGTTCGGGGTGTGCGGCATCCCGGACCGCCTCATCGCGGCGATCGCCGCCGGTACGGCGTCCCGCTTGGAAGTCTTCTCGAACAACTGCGGCGTGGACGGCCACGGGCTCGGGGTGCTGCTCGACGCCGGTCGCATCGGGCGGGTCACCGCCTCCTACGTCGGGGAGAACAAGGAGTTCGCGCGGCAGTACCTCTCCGGTGAGCTGGAGGTGGAGCTGGCCCCGCAGGGCACGTTGTCCGAGCGGCTGCGCGCGGGCGGCGTCGGCATCCCGGCGTTCTACACCCCGGCCGGGGTGGGCACCCCGATCGGGGACGGCGGGCTCCCGTGGCGCTACCGCGCCGACGGCTCGGTGGAGGTCAGCTCCCCGCCCAAGGAGGTCCGCGTCTTCGACGGCCGCCGCTACCTGATGGAGCGGGCGATCAACGCCGACTTCTCGCTGGTGCACGCCGAGATCGGTGACACCGACGGCAACCTGGTGTTCAACAAGACCGCGATGAACTTCAACCCGCTCGCCGCGATGGCGGGCCGGATCGCGATCGCCGAGGTGGAGCGCCTGGTGGAGCCCGGGGAGATCGATCCGGCGCAGGTGCACCTGCCCGGCGTGTTCGTGCAGCGCGTGGTGCACACCGGTGAGCAGGACAAGGTGATCGAGAAGCGCACCGTGCGCGCAGCTGAGGAGGGTCGGGCATGAGCGAGAACGCGGGCTGGTCCCGGACCGGCATGGCGGCGCGGGCCGCGCAGGAGCTGCGGGCCGGGGAGTACGTCAACCTGGGCATCGGGCTGCCGACGCTGATCCCGGGCCACCTGCCGGAGGGCGTCGACGTCATCCTGCACAGCGAGAACGGCATCCTGGGCACCGGGCCGTACCCGCTGGAGGAGGAGATCGACCCGGACCTGATCAACGCGGGCAAGGAGACGGTCACCGTCCGGGCCGGGGCGTCGTTCTTCGACTCGGCGCTGTCGTTCGGGATGATCCGCGGCGGGCACATCGACACCGCCGTGCTCGGCGGGATGCAGGTCGGCGCCAACGGCGACCTGGCCAACTGGATGGTCCCGGGCAAGATGGTCAAGGGCATGGGCGGCGCCATGGACCTGGTCCACGGCGCGCGCCGGGTGATCGTGCTGATGGAGCACACCACCCGAGACGGCGGCCCCAAGCTGCTGGAGCGGTGCACGCTGCCGCTGACCGGTGCGGGCGTGGTCAACCGGGTCATCACCGACCTGGCCGTGATCGACGTGGTGGGCGGCGCCCTGGTGCTGCGCGAGACCGCCCCCGGGGTCTCCGAGGACGAGGTCCGCGCGGCCACCGGCACCGACCTCCGGGTGGCCTGACTCCACAACCCGCTCAGGTGACCTTTTCCAGGTGAGGGGCACCTTCATCCGACTATGCCGGATGAAGGTGCCCCTCACTCACGGCGCGAACGGGTGAACGGGGTCCGGCGGGGTGCGTCGGGCTGGCCCTGGGGGTCGGGCGTCGGTGCTGGTCGGGGCTGTGCTGTCCTGGTCTGGTCGCTGCGGCTATGCTCGGCGGCATCCGATCATGACCAGGACGCGGCCGGACGCGCCGCGAGGACCGGAGGCGCGTGCGTGCTCCGCGGGCACCGGTGCGCCGCGCCCGGTCGGCGGGCCAGGGAGCTGACCATGAACACCACGCCCACCGGGGAGTTCCCGGACGTCGACGCGACCGCGCGGCGCGGTGCGGGCCGGTGGTGAGCGCGGAGGTCCCCGGTCCGGTGCCGCGCTTCCGGGGCAGGCGGGTGCGCCAGGACCGCCCGCTGATCATGGCGATCCTCAACCGCACCCCCGATTCGTTCTACGACCGGGGCCGCACCTACGCCTTCGACGCGGCGGTGGCCGCGGTGGACCGGAAGGTCGCCGACGGGGCCGACATCATCGACATCGGTGGGGTGAAGGCCGCCCCGGGCGCCGAGGTCGACGTCGCGGAGGAGATCGAGCGCACCGCGCCCTTCGTCGCCGCCGTCCGCGCCGCGCACCCCGACCTGGTGATCAGCGTGGACACCTGGCGCCACGAGGTCGGCCGGGCGGTGTGCCAGGAGGGCGCCGACCTGCTCAACGACACCTGGGCGGGCGCCGACCCGGCGCTGGTCGAGGTGGCCGCCGAGTTCGGCACCGGGTACGTCTGCTCGCACACGGGTGGCGCGGTGCCGCGCACCCGCTCGTTCCGGGTGCACTACCCCGACGTGGTGGCCTCGGTGGTCGAGGAGACGACCGCGCGGGCCGAGCGGGCGGTCGCCGCCGGGGTCCCGCGCGAGGGGGTCCTGATCGACCCGACGCACGACTTCGGCAAGAACACCTGGCACGGCCTCGAACTGCTGCGCCGCACCGGGACCCTGGTGGCGACCGGGTGGCCGGTGCTCATGGCGCTGTCCAACAAGGATTTCGTCGGGGAGACCCTCGGTGCCGACGTGCCCGACCGGCTCCCGGGCACGCTGGCCGCCACCGCGCTGGCCGCGCACGCCGGCGCCGCGGTGTTCCGGGCGCACGACGTGCCGGAGACGCGGCAGGTGCTGGAGATGGTCGCGACCGTGGACGGCCGGCGCCCCCCGACCTCCTGCGTGCGCGGCCTGGCCTGACCCGGCGCTCGGGTGCCGCGCGTGCGGTCCGCCGCCACACTGGTCGGTGCCCCACGAGAGGAGGTCCGATGGGACAGGTCCGGGTGCGCCGCGTGCAGGAGGAGGCCGACGCCGCCGACGGCAGCCGGGTGCTGGTCGACCGGGTGTGGCCGCGCGGGATCAGCAAGTCCGCCGCCCGGCTGGACCGGTGGTGCAAGGAGGTGGCGCCGTCCACCGAGCTGCGGCACTGGTACGGCCACGACGCCGAGCGCTTCGACGAGTTCCGCCGCCGCTACCGCGCCGAACTGGACGATCCGGAGCGCTCGGCGGCGTTGGAGGAGCTGCGCGGCTACGCCGCGGACGGCGACCTCACGCTGCTCACCGCCACCAAGGAACCCGGGATCAGCCACGCCAGGGTGCTCGCCGACCTGCTCGGCGGCTGAGCGCCGTCGGGCACCCGGCGGCGCGCCGGGGGATAGTGGCACTCGCGTCGCGGGGCGGTGCGGCCGCAGCCGCGCGAGGACGCCGACCGCGCGAGGGAGGTGCCGCATGACGGGACCGGACGAAGGCCCCCGGGAGACGATCGGGGAGGACGACGGGGTGCTCGACCCCGCCGACTCGCTGGAGACCGACGACCTCGATGCCGACCCGCTGGACACCGGCATCGAAGCGGCCGACCGCTGGTCCTCCTTCGAGACCAAGGGCACCACGGCCGACGAGACGCGGCGCGGCGAGTCGCTCGACGAACTGCTGTCCGAGGAGGAAGCGGACGCCGCGGACGAGTCGGTGGACGACCGCTGGGCGGGTGGTCCGGGACCCCGCTCCGGGCGGCTGGTGGCCGACGACGAGCGGGCCGACGCCGACGAGCTGCTGGCCTCGGACACCGGTGTGGACAGCGGCGCGTCCGGGGCCGAGGAGGCCGCCGTGCACGTCACCGACCAGGACGCCGACCGCCGCGCGGTGCGCGCCGATCCGGACAAGGAATCCCTCGACGAGGCCATCGCCAACATGGAGGCCGACGACCTCGGCGACGTCGAGCGCCGCGACCGCCGCCGCTGATTCACCCGAACGGGGGTAGTCGGCGGTGCCGATCGCCGCCCGGGTTGCACCCGGAACGGGGACTGCCGAACCTGGGCGTGGGACGACGTTTTCCCGAGCGCGGCAGCCGCCCCGGCCCGCGCGGTGGCGCCGCGCCCGCGCGGCGCGCGGGCGGCAACCCGGGACGTAGGTCCTGTGCGCGATCGCGTCACCGTGTGCATGCTGGGAGTAATCGCGGAACCGCGAGGTCCACCGCGATGGCGTGACCCCTGCTGGTGAGGGAGAACGATCATGACACAGCCCGGACCCGGCGCGGTCGCCCCCCGCGGCGCCGCGCGCACCGAGGAGCTGTCCGGACCCCGGCAGGAGACCCGGTCAGCGGCCGCCGTCCCCGCCCCCCGCGCCCCCGCCGAGACCACGACGGCCGCCCTGGTGATCAGCCGGGGCGATGCCGCGGGCACCGAGTTCGCGCTCACCCGCGACCGCACCGTCGTCGGCCGCAACCGCGAGTGCGATGTCGTCGTGGACGATCCGACCGTGTCCCGCGCGCACGCCGCGGTGGTGCGGGAGGACGGGAACTTCGTGCTCGTCGACGGTGGTTCCCTCAACGGCACCTACCTGAACCGGCGCCCGGTGGACAGCGCCGTGCTGGTGGACGGCGACGAGATCTGGATCGGCAAGATCAGGTTCACCTACCGCGCGCCCTGACCGGTCGCCGTGCAGAACACCGAGTGCCACCCGGTCGCACCGTCCGGCACGGTCGGCGCGCGCCGGGGGGTCTGCACGTCACCGGTCCGGTCGGTGGCGCGGCACTCCAGCCGGTGACCGCCCGGCGGCAGGTCCAGTTCGATCCTGCGCCGCTGCCACCGGGTGCCCAGGCGTTGGCGGTCACCGTCGAACCCGCGGGCGGTTCGGCGCAGCCGATCGCGGACCCGGTGCTGACGTTGTCGCTGTGATCGCCGAGCGCGGCGGAGGAGGGGAGGTGGGATGCCGACCGCGACCACCCGGAACCGACCACCGGTGCGCTCCGCCGTCGCCGCGGCGGTGCTGTTCGCCGCGGCCGTCGCGCTGGTGGCCGCCGTCGGTTCGTGGGCGGCGGCCACCTCGGCCGAGCAGTACGCGGCGCTGCGGTTGCCCGGGTGGGCACCGCCCGCCGCGCTGTTCGGTCCGGTGTGGACGGTGCTGTACGTGCTGCTGGCCTTCGCCGGGTGGCGGCTCTGGTACCGCGCGGCCGACGGACGCGAGCTGCGCCGATCGCTGACCTGGTACGGCGTCGGGCTGGTGCTCAACGCGCTGTGGACGCCGCTGTTCTTCGCCGCGCAGGCGCGGGCTTGGGCGCTGCTGGACATCGCGCTGCTGGACGTCGCGGTCGTCGGCCTGCTGGTGCTGGCCGCGCGCCGCGACCGGCTCGCCGCCGCGGCCCTCGTGCCGTACCTGCTCTGGGTGCTCTACGCCACCGCACTCACCACCGCGATCCTCACCCTGAACGGGTGAGCCACACCAGGTGAGGGGCACCTTCATCCGACTATGCCGGATGAAGGTGCCCTTCACTCAATGCCCTTCCGGGTGGTCCCGGCGTGTTCGGCGCTGGGGTGGGATCTCGGCGGGGCGCCGGGCGCGGTGGTGGCGCACCCGCGGTGCGGCGGCCAGCACCCGGTCCGGGTCGAGCCGGTCGCGGAGCTGGTGCCGGACGAGCTCGGCATCGGCGACCGTCCAGGTCACCACGACCTCCTCGCCCTGCACCCGCCCCCGCTGCTCCAGCCACCGGGCCGCGTGCCGGACGACCAGCGCGGGCCGGTCCCGTTCGGCGGCCAGCCGGGCGGCGACCGAGCAGAGGTCCTGCCACCGGTCGTGCTCGTCCACCCGGTTCCTGCTCCGCGTGGTCATCGGCCACCTCCGCGGTCGGCGTCGGCCTCCAGTGAACCGCGGCGCCGGACCGCGGCGGTACCGGCGAACGGGGCGCGGTGGGTCAGCCGTCGACCGCGCGCAGCACCAGACCGGGGTGCGGCACCGGGCGGAACGCCGTGGACTTGCAGGGCAGCCGCAGCCCCGCCGAGAACGCGCTGCGCAGCTCGGCTTGGCGGGGCGGGGTGACCAGCACCGCGATCCCGCCGTCGCGCTGCACCCGGCGCACCGCGCGGCCGGGGCTGGATTCGTAGCCGATCGCGCCCGGCGCGGCCGGGACCCGCCACAACCAGTCGATCAGCGCCGCGTGCAGCACCGCCAGCTGCATCCGGTGCAGCGGGGCGGGAACCGAGGCGAGCGCCTCGGCCAGCAGCGGCTCCACCGGGTCGGTCAGCAGGAACGTCCCGTGCCCGGTGACCACGGCGAAGGCGGTGGTGTGCTCGGCGGTGTGCCGCAGCACCCGCAGCCATTCCCCCAGATCTCCGCGCAGCCGCGTCATCCGGAAGGCCCCGGCCGCGCTGTCCAGCGCCGTCCACGGGTCCGCGGCGGGCAGCACCCGGTGCACCGGGGCCACCAGCAGGGGGCTGCGCCGGGTGTCCACCAGCAGCGCCGAGGCGTAGTCCCACGGCCCGGTGCCGCTGCCCCTGGCGTGCCGGAGGCGCCGGAGCTGCCGGGCGGCGATCCAGCGGTGGTGGCCGTCGGCGAGCAGCGCGGGGGAGCGGGCCAGCTCGGCGGCGATCTCCTCGTGCACGGCGGGCTGGGTGATGCGCCAGAGCTGGTGGCGCTGGCCGTCCGGGCCGAGCACCTCCGCGGTCGGCGGGCGCTGGCCGAGCGCGTCCAGGTGCCCGGCGGTGGTCCCGGTCCCGGAGTAGCCCAGCAGCAGCGGCCCGAGGTCGAGCCCGCCGGTCGCCATCATCCGGGACAGCGCCTCGGCGCGTTCGGGCAGCACGTCCTGGTGCGGCAGCAACCTGCTGTCCAGGTGCACCGCGCCGAGCACGCCGCGCTGGTCGCCGTGCGGCCCGGACTGCCGGTAGGCGTAGAGGGCGTCGCGCGGCTCCCGCAGCACGGTGCCGCTGCGCTGCCACGAGCGCAGCACCGCCGCCGCCTCCTGCGCCGCGCCGTCGGAGAGGTCGGTGAGCTGGCCCCACGGGGTCGCGTACCGCCCGGCCAGCTCGCGCATCCGTTCCGGGGCGATCCGCCACCCGCGGAACGGTTCGACCACGACGCCGCGCTCGGTCCCGGCGCGCCGCGACGCGACCCGGTGCGGACTGGACTCGGGCACCTGAGGACTCCCGGCGTTGATCGAACTCGCCGCGCCACGGTATCGGGTCCACCGGTGGCGGCCCGCCGGGGAGGTGGTCTGCCGCTGCCGGGCGGTTGGTACATCGGCACTAGTCAGCGGCCCGGCGTTCGGCGCAGCGTGCGCACCGCTCGGCGCGGCACCGGGGGCGCGGTGCAGGCGGCTCCGAGATGCTGACCGCGCGGTGCGACGGCGCGGTGTGCGCGCGACCCGGTGCGAGAGGACGGCGATGCAGGAGCTGCTGGCGGACAAGGCGGTGGTGGTGACCGGCGCGGGGCGCGGGCTGGGCGAGGCGTTCGCCCTGCACGCCGCGCACGCGGGCGCCTCGGTCGTGGTCAACGACGTGGACGGCCCGCTGGCCGAAGCGACCGCGGCCACCATCCGCGCGCACGGCGGCCGGGCCGTGCCCAGCGCGGGGTCGGTGGCCGACGCCGAGCAGGCGAACGGGATCGTCGAGACCTGCGTGCGGGAGTTCGGCCGGATCGACGGCCTGGTCAACAACGCGGGCCTGAACTACGAGGCGCTGCCGTGGCAGGACGACGCGGCGCGGGCCCGGGAGCTGATCGAGGTCAACGTGCTCGGCGTGCTGCACACCGGGCTCGCCGCGCTGCGCGAGATGCACCGGACCGGTGCCGGCGGGGCGATCGTGAACATCTCCTCGGGTGCTTCGCTGGGCCAGCGCGCGCTCGGCACGTACGCGGCGAGCAAGGGCGCGGTGGCCTCGCTGACCTACTCGTGGGCGCTGGACGCCGAGCAGATCGGGGTGCGGGTGAACGCGGTGTGCCCGCTGGCGCACACCCGGATGGTGTGGAACTCCGAGCGCTCGCTGCGCAACTGCCCGCCGGAGCGGACGCCGTCCCGGATCGCCCCGCTGGTGCTCTACCTGCTCAGCGACGCGGCGGCGGGGATCACCGGGCAGCTCGTCCGGTGCAACGGACCGCAGCTGCACCTGATCGGCCAGCCCCACCTCAAGGAACCGATCCTGGAGCGCGAGGTGTGGGACACCGAGGCGGTGCGCGAGGCGTTCGACGAGGTCTTCGGCGCGCACCTCGAACCCTACGGGCTGGAGAAGCGGGTGCCGCCCCGGCTGCGGAAGTGGACCGCCCGCAGCGCGTGACCGCTCAGCCGGGGGCGGTGCCGCGCAGCGGGATCCGGGCCTCGCCCAGCCGGACGCCGTCCCGGTCGATCCAGTACCGGCGCAGCACGTCGAGCACCACCGAGACCTCCGTCGACCGGATGCCCGGCAGACCGGCGAGATCGTCGGAGAGGAAGTCGGCGAGCGCGTCCTCGTCGCCGAACACGCCCTGGTGGATGACGGTCGCACTGCCCGCCACCACCGAGACGTAGCGGGCCGACGGGTGGTTCCCGAGCGCCCGGCCGACCTCGGCGGTGGTGCCGGGCTCGGTGGCCAGCGCGACCACCGCTTCGACCTGGAAGCCGAGCACGGCAGGCTCCACCTCCACGCGGGGGCGCACGACGCGGCGCTCCAGCAGGCCGCCGAGCAGCCGGTGCGCGCTGGACTGGCTCACGCCGAGCTCGCGCGCCAGGTCGCTGGAGGTCAGCCGGGCGTTGCCGTGCAGCAGCGCGGCGGCGCGCCGTTCCGGTTCCGACAGCGACTCGAAAGCGACGGCGGGGGACGGGGGATCGGCGCGCCGGTGCGCGGCCAGCGCGGCGCGCACCGGGTCGGGCACGGGGGCGCCGCACCAGGCGTCAGCCCGGCCGACGGCGCGCAGCACCAGGTCGGACCGGGTGTCCCGCACCCCGCCGACCGCCGGGATGCGCCGGGTGAGCAGGTCCCGGGCCGCGGCGCGGTTCCCGGGGTGCGCGGTGCAGTAGACGTCGGCGCGGCCGGAGGTCAGCGCGACGTACTGCACCTCGGGTAGCGCGGCCACCCGGCGAGCGACCTCGGGCGAGCGCCCCGGCGCGGTGGTGATCCAGACGTGCCGGGGCCGGGTCTCGGAGACCAGGTTCCAGTCGAGCTGGCCGATCACCCGCAGCAGCCGGTCGTCGTGCAGCCGCTGCCACCGCCGGCCGATGGTGCTCGCCGAGCTGCCGAGCGCGTCGGCCAGCGCGCGCAGCGGCGCGCGGGGCGCCTGCTGGAGGGCGCCGATCAGGGCCAGGTCCAGTTCGTCGACGAGCGCTGCGCCGGTCACGGGCGAATAGTATCCCCGCCGCGAGCCGGTTTACCGAATGGATACACCGCCGACTTCCCCGTTCTTGACAGGAACTGCCGCGCCGGATTTGAATCGCACGCCAGTGCCCGGCGCAGCGCCGAGCGCCCCCGATCGTCGAGCCGAGGAGTCGCGGTGGGTCCCAGAACGAGCGCAGACGGCTCCCGGTCGATGGGCGCGGTGCTGCGGTTGCTGCAGCTCGTCGAACGCGTCGGCAACCGGTTGCCGCACCCGTTCTGGCTGTTCACGATCATGGCCGGGCTGGTCGTCGTGCTCAGCGCGGTGCTCAGCGCCCTCGGCGTCTCCGCGGTGTCCCCGGTGGACGGCGAGACGATCCGGGTCCGGAGCCTGCTCTCCGCCGAGGGCGTCGGGGTGATCGTCGGCGACGCGGTGGACAACTTCGCCGCGTTCCCGCCGCTGGCGCTGATCATCGTGGTGATGCTGGGCGTGTCGGTGGCCGAGCGCAGCGGGCTGCTCGGCGCGCTGCTGCGCGGCAGCGTGAGCCGGGTACCGCCGAAGTACCTGACCTTCGCCCTGGCGCTGACCGGGATCAGCGGCAGCGTGGCCTCCGACGCGGCGTACGTGGTGCTCATCCCGTTGGGAGCCCTGGTCTTCAAGGCCGCCGGGCGCAGCCCCGTGCTGGGGCTCGTCGTGGCGTTCGGCTCGATCTCGGCGGGCTACAACGCCTCGCTGCTGCTCACCCCGACCGACGCGATCCTGGCCGGCCTGACCACCGGCGCCGCGCAGTTCATCGAACCCGGCCGGGTCGTCACCCCGCTGGCCAACTACTACTTCTCGATCGGCTCCGCGCTGTTCCTCGCCGTGGTGATCACCCTGGTGACCGAGTTCCTGCTGTCCCGGCGCACCCAGGGGATGCCCGCCGACGGCGAGGGCGCGGACGAGGATCTCGGCGCGATGCGGCTGGGCCCGGACGAGCGCCGGGGGCTGCGCAACGCGGGCCTGGTGCTGTTCGGCTTCCTGCTCGTGGTGGTGCTGGCGATGCTGCCCGCCGGTTCGCCGTTGCGGGGCGAGGACGGCGGCATCCTCGACTCGCCGGTGATCACCGGGGTGGCCTACGTGCTCGGACTGGTGTTCCTGCTGACCGGCGCGGTGTACGGGCGGACCACCGGCAGCATCCCGAAGGCGCGCGACATCCCGCCCGCGATGACCGGCGGGGTGGTGGACCTGGCGCCGGTGGTGGTGCTGTTCTTCGCCGCCTCGCAGTTCCTGGCGTACTTCAAGTGGACCGGGCTGGGGGAGGTCGTCGCGATCCGCGGTGCGGCGGTGCTCGGTTCGGCCGACGTGCACCCGCTGGTGCTGTTCGCCGGGCTGATCGGCGTGGTCACGGTGATCAACCTGCTGATCACCAGCGGTTCGGCGCAGTGGGCGCTGGTCGGCCCGGTCTTCGTGCCGATGCTGATGCTGCTGGACGTGGCGCCGGAGACGACCCAGGCGGTGTTCCGGATCGCCGACTCGGCCACGAACCTGATCAGCCCGATGAGCCCGTACTTCGCGATGGCCCTCGGGTTGCTGCAGCGCTACCGCAAGGACGCGGGCATCGGCACGCTGATGTCGCTGACGCTCCCGATCGCCTTCGCGGTGCTGGTGATGTGGTCGCTGCTGTTCGCGGCGTGGTGGGCGCTGGGCATCCCGCTCGGCCCCGGCGCGCCGGTGCGGTGACGCGTGGGATCGACGACGGGAAAGGCGGCGATGTGGTGAGCAGGGCACTGGCGGACGCGGCGCGGCGGCGGCAGGAGGATGTGCTGGGCGACCTGCGGCGGCTCGTGGAGAGCGAAACGCCGAGCGGCGACAAGGCCGCGCTGGACGCCGGATTGGCGGACCTGGAGGTGTGGCTGGGCGAGCGGCTCGGCGAACCCGCCGCGCGGGTCCGGTACGACGGCGGGGCGCGCGGCGACGTGCTGGACGTGACCTACCGGGGGACCGCGCCGGGCACGGTGCTGCTGCTGTGCCACTACGACACGGTGTGGCCGGTCGGCACCTTGGCCGAGATGCCCTTCGCGGTGGACGGCGACCGGATCACCGGACCGGGGTGCCTGGACATGAAGCTGGGCATCGTGCACGGCGTCTGGGCGCTGCGGTTGCTGCGCGAGCTCGGGATCGCGCACCCGTCGGTGCGGTTCGTGCTCACCGGCGACGAGGAGATCGGCAGCCGCGCCTCGCAGCACCACATCGAACGCGCTTGCGCGGAGGTCGCCGCCACGCTGGTGCTGGAACCCGGCCGCGACGGCATGGTGAAGGTCCGCCGCAAGGGGATGGGCCTGTTCGACGTGACCGCGCACGGCCTCGAAGCGCACGCCGGGCTGGACCCCTTCGCCGGGGCCAGCGCCGTGCACGCGCTGGCCGAGCTGGTCCCGCGGATCACCGGCCTGGCCGACCCGGAGCGCGGCACCACGATCAACGTGGGGTTGTTCAGCGGGGGCACCGGGCGCAACGTGATCGCCGGCCGGGCGTCCTGCGAGGTCGACGTCCGCATCCAGGACCCGGCCGAGATGCCGCGCATCGACGCCGGTCTCGCGGCGCTGGGGCATGCCGACGAGCGCATCCGGATCGAGGTCTCCGGCGGGTGGAACCGCCCGCCGATGAACCCGGGGCCGCCGTCGGAAGCGCTGTTCGCCAGTGCCCGGGAGGTGGCGCGGGAGCTGGGGATGGACCTGGCGGGCACTTCGGTCGGCGGGGTCAGCGACGCGAACTTCGTGTCCGCGCTGGGTTTCCCGGTGCTCGACGGGCTCGGCGCGGTCGGCGCCGGACCGCACTCCCGGGACGAGCACGTCGTGCCGAGCGCCTCGCCGGGGCAGATCGGCTTGGTCGGGGGACTGCTGCACCGGCTGGCCGGGAACTGAGCAGCGCCGCCGGCTCGGTCAGCCGGGTTCGCCGCGGAGCTTGCGGTAGAGCACCCAGCCGAAGTCGACCGCGGCGATGACGGCCAGCACGACGAGCACCCACGCCAGCCAGCTCAGCTCGGGCAGGTTCAGGAAGATCAGGACCGCGGCGACCGCGCAGAACACGAGGCCGAATCCGGCCAGCCACAACCGCAGGGTGAGCGCGCTGCGGGCGTACGGCGCGCCGGCCACCCCGGCCATCGGGTCGTGGTAGCCGGGCAGACCGCGTTCGTAGTCCTCTCGCTTGCGCTTGGGCATGTCCCGGGAGTACCCGGTGCGGCGGGCGGCCATGCCGGTGGCGGGCCCCGACCGGGCCCGCCACCGGTGCCTCAGCCGCCGATGTTGAGATCGATGCAGGCGTAGAAGGCGTTGGCGGTGTCGGCGACGTTCCACCGCGCCAGCACCGTCTGCTCCCCGCTGTAGCCGCTGAGGTCGACGGTGTGCGACAGCTGTCGCGGCGGCTGCTGACCGCCCTGGTCGAAGGTGGCGACCTTGTTGCCGCCGACGAAGTACTCCCAGGTCGAGGTGCGGTGCGGCGCCGTGAGGATCCAGTCGAAGTTGACCGTGGTGCCGACCGGGGTGTGCACCCAGCCCTTGCTCTCGTCGTCCAGCTCGGCGAACCGGGAGTTGCCGCCGCTGCAGCTCATCAGGCCCTTCGGGCCCTCCACGCTGTGCGGCTCCCACTTGATCGCGCCGCACTCGATGGTGCCCTCGGCGCACTGCGCCTGCCTGCTCGGCGGCGAGTTGACGTAGCCGTGCGCGCTCGCGGTGCCCGCGGGGATGCCTACCAGGAGAGGTGCGATCGCCGCGCCGACCGCGGCAGCCGTCACCTTGCGCTTCTTGCTCATCTCAGCTCCTTGTCGTGCGGACGCGCGGCGAGGGGTTCCCGCGCGGCCGGGGATCCACAACGGCGACGGGGGAGTGATTGCGGTGCCGGTGGGCGGAACCGCGAACGGCCGTTGTGTGGTCTGGACCATATTCGGGTATGTCAGCGCAGGTCAAGCGCCCGCAAATCCGTCACCGACTTGGCGTAAACCAGTTTGTCGGGTGGTCCGGACGGCAATTGATGATGTCAGAGGAATTGTTCCCGCGATAACAATTGCGGACTATCGCCGCCTTAACGGCGCTTCAGCTCGTGACATCGATTCAGAGCAGTCCCGGCACCACCAGGACCGCCCACGCCAGCGCCGGGCCGAGCAGCACCACGGCCCCGCTGTAGGCGAGCATCCGCCGGTACAACGCTTCCCGGGCGTCGTCGGCGGCGTTGGCCAGCACCAGCGCGCCGTTGGTGGAGAACGGGCTGACGTCCACCACGGTCGCCGCCACCGCCAGCGCCGCGACCATGCCGACCGCGCCGATCTCGCCCTGGGCCAGGAACGGCACCGACAGCGGGATCAGCACCCCCAGGATCGCCACCGAGGAGGCGAAGGCGCTGGCGATCCCGCCGATCAGGCACAGCAGCAGCGCCGCCACCAGCGGCATCCCCATCCCGGCGACCGCCCGGCTGACGTAGTCGACGGTCCCGGCCCGCTCCAGCACGCCGACGTAGGTCAGCACCCCGCCGATGAGCAGCACGGTCGACCAACTGATCCGCTCCACCGCCCCGGTGCGGGCGGCCGGGGAGACCAGCACGAGCACCACCGACAGGGTCAGCGCGAGGAACCCGACGTCGAGGTCGAACAGCACGGTGCCCAGGGCCAGCACCAGCACGGCGGCGCCGGTGAGCACCTGGTCGAGGCGCACCCGCTGCGCCCGCGGCCCCGCGTCGTCCTCGACCCGCAGCCGCACCAGCCGGCGTCCGCCGCGCAGCGCGAACACCACCGCGCCGGCCGCGATGTTGAACAGCAGCGGGGCCAGCGCCAGCACGACCGGATCGCCGGGCAGCCCCGCGCCGCCCACCACCCCGTTGACGAAGCTGCCGTACACGCTGGTCGGGGCGAACGCGCCGCCGAGCGCGCCGTGCACGACCAGCATCCCCATCAGCAGCGGGTCGATCCCGTACCGGCGGGCGCAGCCCAGCGCCAGCGGCGCCACGATCGCCACCGCGAACAGCGCGCCGATCGACATCAGCAGGGCGGCGACCGCGAAGAAGATCCACGGCACCAGGGCGGCCCGGCCGCGCACCGAGCGCACCGCCGCGCCCACGAGCAGGTCGACGGTGCCGTTGCGCTCGGCGATCCCGAACAGGTAGGTGACGCCGACCAGCGTGAGGAACAGGTCGCCCGGGAACCCGGCGATGATGTCCTCGGTGCTCATGCCGACCGCCAGGGTGCCGACGCCGAACGCGGCCACGAAGCCAAGCACGCCCAGGTTCACCGGCAGCGTCGTCCCCGCGGCGAAGATCAGGACCAGCACGACCAGCGACACGACCTGCGGTCCCATCCGCCACCTCCACGTCGAGCGCGGTCAGCCTCCACGGGCCCCGCGCGGGTCGTCAAGATCACCCGATCGGCTGGACAGTCCCGCGAACGGCCCCTAGCGTCGAGTCGGGCGTCGAATCGGGCGCCGGAAGGAATCGGGCGCCGGAGCGAACCGGGCGGGAGGGATGCGATGCGCGCGCTCACCACCCGGGGGTCGGTCGTCGACCTGCCCGAGCCGTCCCCGGCCGAGGGTGAACTGCTGGTCGAGGCGGTGGCGCTGGGCGTCTGCGGGACCGACCGCGAGATCCTGGCGGGCCGCATCGGCAGGCCGCCGCCGGACCGGAACTGGTTCGTGCTCGGTCACGAATCGCTGGGCAAGGTGGTGCGGGCCCCGGAGGGCTCCGGTTTCGCGCCCGGGGACCTGGTCACCGGCATCGTCCGCCGCCCCGATCCGCTGCCCTGCCCGCTGTGCGCCGTCGGCCGGTTCGACCTGTGCGAGAACGGGCGGTACGCCGAGCGCGGCATCCAGGGCCTCGACGGCTACGGCGCGCAGCGCTTCCCCCTGGAACCGGAGTACGCCGTCGGCGTCGCCGCCGCCCTCGGCGGGCTCGGCGTGCTCGTCGAACCCACCAGCGTGGTCGCCAAGGCCTGGCAGCGCATCGACCACGTCGTCCAGCGCCCGCTGCGGCGCGCGCTGGTGCTGGGCGCGGGACCGATCGGCCTGCTGGCCGCGCTGCTCGGCGTGCAGCGCGGGCTGGAGGTGCACGTGGTCGACCGGGTGGTGGGCGGCCCGAAGCAGCGGCAGGCCCGCGCGCTCGGCGCCGAGTACCACGCCTCGCCGGAGGGGCTGGGCCGCTTCGACGCGGTGCTGGAGTGCACCGGCGTGCTCGTGCCGGAAGCGGTCGAGCACACCGCCGCGGCAGGCGGTGCGGTGCTGATCGGCCACGGCGGCGGGAGCCGCACGCTCGACCTGGCGGCGTTCAACGACGACCTGCTGAGCGGGAACAAGGCGGTGCTCGGCTCGGTCAACTCGCGCCGCGAGCACTTCGCGGCGGCCCACGACGCCTTGTGCGCCGCCGACCCGGACTGGCTGGCGGGCCTGGTGACCTGCACGGTCCCGCTGGAGCAGTGGGGCGTCGCGTTCGAGACCGGCCCGGACGACATCAAGTCGATCATCACCTTCGGCTAGCGGGTCGCTCGTTGGTGAGACCCCGTCGAGGCCGCCCCTCAGCACGGCGGTTCGACGGCGGCGCCCGCGGCGACCAGCTCGTCGATCTCGGCGTTGGAGTAACCCAGCGAGGCCAGCACGCCGCGGGTGTCGGCGCCGTGCCCGCGCGGTGCGCTGCGCACCGCGCCCGGCGTCCGCTCCAGCGTGATCGGGATGCCGGTGGCGCGGTAGCCGCCGTCGGTCACCACCATCCCGCGGTGCAGGACGTGCGGGTCGGTGAGCGCCTCGCCGACGTCGTGCACCGGGGTGGCCGGGACGCCGCGCGCGAGCAGCGCGGTGGCCAGCTCCCGCCGCGGGTGCCGGGCGATCCGCTCGGCCAGCAGCGGGCGCAGCGCCGCCACGTTGCCGACCCGGTCGGCGTTGGTGCGGAACCTCGGGTCGTCGGCGAGTTCGGGAATTCCCAGCAGCTCGGTGAACCCGCCGAACTGGCGGTCGTTGCCGACGCCGATGAAGACCAGGCCGTCGGCGGCCTCGAAGGTGTCGTAGGGGGCGATCGACGGGTGCGCCGACCCGGTCCGGCGGGCCGGCTCGCCGTCGGCCAGCCAGGACGGGGAATGCGGGTGCAGCAACGAGATCGCGGTGTCGATCAGCGCGCAGTCCACCAGCTGACCCCGCCCGCTGCGCCGCCGCTCGTGCAGCGCGAGCAGGATGCCGGAGAACGCGTAGATCCCGGTGACCATGTCCACCACGGGCACGCCGACCCGCAGCGGCGGACCGGTGGGTTCGCCGTTGATGCTCATCAGCCCGCCGTAGGCCTGCGCCACCGCGTCGTAGCCGGGCATCCCGCCCATCGGCCCGTCGGTGCCGAAGCCGGTGATCCGGCACTGGACCAGCCGCGGGTAGCGCTCGCGCAGCACCTCGTCGGGCAGCCCCCACCCGGCCAGCGTCCCGGCCTTGAAGTTCTCCACCAGCACGTCGCTGGCGGCCAGCAGCTCGGCGAGCACCCGCTGCCCGGACTCGGTGCGCAGGTCCAGTCCGATGTTGGCCTTGTTGCGGTTGACCCCGGTGTAGTAGGCGCTCGTGGTCGCGTCCACGAACGGCGGTCCCCACGTCCGGGTCTCGTCCCCGGCCGGTGCTTCGACCTTGACGACCTCGGCGCCGTGGTCGGCGAGCATCTGGGTGCACAGCGGTCCGGCGAGCACCCGCGAGAGGTCCAGCACGCGCAGCCCGTCGAGGCTTCCGGTCATGGCATCTCCTGGCGTTCAGTACGACTTGGGCAGGCCGAGCACGTGCTGGGCGACGTAGTTGAGCACCATCTCCTGGCTGACCGGGGCCAGGCGCAGGATCCGGGACTCCCGGAAGTAGCGCTCGACGTGGTACTCCCGGGCGTAACCCATGCCGCCGTGGGTCTGCACGGCCTGGTCGGCGGCCTGGAAACCGGCCTCGGCGCACAGCCACTTGGCCATGTTCGCCTCCCGGCCGCAGGGCAGTCCCCGGTCGTAGCGCCAGGCGGCGTTGCGCGCCATGAGCTCGGCGGCGTCGAGGCGGGTCGCGGCTTCGGCCAGCGGGAAGGCGACGCCCTGGTTCTGCCCGATGGGGCGGTCGAACACCACCCGCTCCCCGGCGTAGCGCACCGCGCGCTCCAGCGCGGCCCGGCCGATGCCCAGCGCTTCGTGGGCGAGCAGGATGCGTTCGGGGTTCAGCCCGTCGAGCAGGTGGCGGAACCCCTCGCCCTCCTCGCCGACCCGGGCGGAGTCCGGCACGAACAGGTCGTCGAGGAGCACCTCGTAGGATGCCACCGCGTTGCGGCCGAGCTTGGGGATCGGGTTCAGGTGGACGTGCGCCGGGTCGAGGTCGACGAGGAACAGGCTCATCCCGTCGGTGGGGCGCGCGACTTCCTCGCGCCGGGTGGTGCGGGCGATGAGCACCATCTTCTGGGAGTCGCCCGCCTTGGTGATCCACACCTTGCGCCCGTTGACCCGGTAGCCGCCGGGCACGCGTTCGGCGAAGGTGGTGATCCGGGTGGTGTCGGTGCCGGCGTCGGGTTCGGTGACGCCGAAGCACACGTGCAGCGAGCCGTCGGCCGCGGCGGGCAGCACCTCCCGGCGCAGCCGCTCGCTGCCGTGCTTGACGATGGTGTTGAGCCCGAAGATGGTCAGGTGCATCGTGCTGCACCCGTTCATCCCGGCTCCGGCGGCGGCGACCTCCTCCAGCAGCAGCGCCGCTTCGCTGATCCCGAGCCCGCCGCCGCCGTACCGCTCGGGGATGGCGATGCCGAGCCAGCCGCCGGCGGCGAAGGCGTCGTAGAACTCCCACGGGAATTCGCCCGCGTGGTCGCGCTCGGCCCAGTACTCGTCGGAGAACGTCCGGGCGAGGGCGCGCGCCCCTTCCCGCAGCGCCTGCTGGTCCTCGGTCGGTGCGAAGTCCATCGAATCCTCTCGCGTTCCCAAATACGGACGCGGAGCGTAGGTCCGCGAACGTAGCGCAGTGTTGTCCGCGGTCTGCCCGGCTGTCAACGGCAGAGCCAATAAAGGAAAGGCGGACAGTTGACGTGATCGAGGCCGCTCCCTAGCATCGCCGCTCAACAGCCGTTCGGATATGCGGATGAGGGCGAGGACGATGACCGAGCAGCCGACTGCGCCGTCGAGGACGCCCCGGGCCGTGGGGCCCGCCGTGGTGATCGGCTCGGCCCTGGAGTGGTTCGACTTCTACCTCTACGCCTCGATGGCGGCGCTGGTGTTCGGACCGGTGTTCTTCCCGTCGGCGAGCCCGGCCGCGGGCACGCTGGCCTCCGTCGCGACCTTCGCGGTCGGCTTCCTGGCCCGGCCCTTCGGCGGCATCGTGTTCGGGATGCTCGGCGACCGGGTGGGGCGCAAAGCGGTGCTCACCCTGACCTTCCTGCTGATGGGGGTCTCCTCGGGCCTGATCGGGCTGCTGCCCACCTACGAGACGGCGGGCATCCTCGCCCCGGTGCTGCTGGTCGTGCTGCGGGTGTTCCAGGGCCTCGGGGCCGGTGCGGAACTGGGCAGCGCCATCGCCGTGTCCTACGAGCACGCCGCGCCCGGATCGCGCGGCCGGATCGCCTCGTTGCCCGCGCTCGGCGTGAACATCGGCCTGCTGGTGTCCTCGCTGACCGTCACCGTGCTGACCAGCGCCAGCGAGGAATTCCTGCACGGCTGGGGCTGGCGGCTGCCCTACCTGGCCAGCTTCGCCCTGGTCGGGCTGGGGATCTGGGTGCGCACCCGGCTGCCGGAGACCCCGGAGTTCGAGCGGGTCTCGCGCGCCGAGCGCTCCGGGCGGCGCCCGCTGCGGGACCTGCTGCGCTCGGACTGGCGCGGCCTGGCGGTGGTCATGGCGATCACCATCGGCTACAACGGTGTCAGCTACATCTTCAAGACGTTCTCGCTGTCCTACCTGACCCAGTTCCAGGGCGTGGCGGCCAATGTCGGGGCGTTCGGCGTCACCCTGGCCAGCGCGGTGGCCATCGCCACCGTGCCGATCGCCGGTCGGATCTGCGACGTGGTGGGCGCCCGGCGGCTCGTGCTCCTCGGCGCCGTCGGCACCGCGGCGCTGGCGTTCCCGTTCTTCTGGCTGCTCGACTCCGGGCACGACCTGGCGATCTGGGCGGCGCTGGTGCTGGCCACCGGCATCGTGGTGCCCATGATGCTCGCGGCGCAGGGCGCCTTCCTGGCCTCGCAGTTCCCGGCCGGGGTGCGGGCGTCGGGGCTCGGCACCGGGCGGGAGGTCGGCGGCGCGTTCTCCGGTGGCCTGGCGCCGTTGGCGGCGCTGGCGCTGGTGACCGCCTCCCCGACGCACGCGACGTGGGGCGTCTCGATGCTGTTCCTGGCGGGCGCGCTGTTCATCGGCGTCGGAGCGCTGTGCGACCAGAGCCGCCGCGTGGCGACCGCCGAAGCCGCCGAGGCCGAGCGCGCGGTGCGCGGGTGAGCCGGGTCAGCCGGTGGCGGGCGGATCGGCGTAGCGGCCCTCCAGGATCCCGGTCGCCTGGCCGATCTCGATCAGGTAGCCGTCGGGGTCGCGGAGGTAGCAGCGGATCTCGGCGGTGCGGTCCAGCGGTTCGGTGACGAACTCGGCACCTTTGGCGCGGGCGTCGGCGTAGAAGGCCGCGATGTCGGCCACCCGCACGTTGAGGAACGCGGAGGCGGTGTCGGTGCGCTCCGGTGGTGCCAGGGTGATGCCCGGCTTGTCCGGGGTTGGGCCGCCGCCCGGGTTCATGATGAGCCAGGAGTTGGCGATCCTGATCGTGCACGGGTTCTCCGGCAGCACCACCTCGCCGTCGAAGACGTCGGTGTAGAAGGCGCGGGAGCGGGCGACGTCGGACACGGTGAGGAAGTGCGTGACGAGCATCCCCCGCTCCGGCGCGGGAAAGCGGTGCGGGTCCATGGTGCCTGCCCCCTCCGTGACGGGGCCGGGAGCGCGGCGTCCCGGCGCAGCTACCGATGGTGGGCCACCCCGTCCCGGCCCGCCACCGCCGCGGCCGGGCGCACGGCCCCTGTCCGCCACCGGCGGTAGCCTGTCGCGGCCCGCGCTCGCCGGTGGCGGGGCCTGCATCCCGAGCGAGCCGAGGGCCGCCGTCCAGCAGAGGGGGACACGATGAGCACGGACGCGCATCCGCCTGCCGCCGACAGCCACGACCTGATCCGCGTGCACGGCGCGCGCGAGAACAACCTCGCCGACGTCAGCATCGAGCTGCCGAAGCGCAGGCTGACGGTGTTCACCGGCGTCTCCGGCTCGGGCAAGAGCTCGCTGGTGTTCGGCACGATCGCCGCGGAGTCGCAGCGGCTGATCAACGAGACCTACACCGCGTTCGTGCAGGGCTTCATGCCGACCCTGGCCCGGCCCGAGGTCGACGTGCTCGACGGCCTGACCACCGCGATCATCGTCGACCAGCAGCGGATGGGCGCCGATCCGCGCTCCACGGTCGGCACCGCCACCGATGCCAACGCGATGCTGCGCATCCTCTTCAGCCGGCTCGGGCAGCCGCACCTCGGCCCGCCCACCGCCTTCGCCTTCAACCTCCCCACGGTCCGGGCCAGCGGTGCGATCACCGCCGAACGCGGCGACCGCAAGACGGTCAAGCAGACCTTCACCCGGGCCGGTGGCATGTGCCCGCACTGCGACGGCCGGGGCGCGGTCACCGACATCGACCTCGCCCAGCTCTACGACGACACCAAGTCGCTGTCCGAAGGGGCCTTCACCATCCCGGGCTGGAAGTCGGACAGCTTCTGGACGGTGCGGCTCTACGCGGAGTCGGGTTTCCTCGACCCGCACAAGCCGATCCGCGAGTTCACCGAGCAGGAGATGCGGGACTTCCTGCACCGGGAGCCGACCAAGGTGAAGGTCGACGGCGTGAACCTCACCTACGAAGGGCTGCTGCCCAAGATCCGCAAGTCGTTCCTGGCCAAGGACCGGGAGGCGATGCAGCCGCACATCCGGGAGTTCGTGGACCGGGCGGTCACCTTCACCGCGTGCCCCGAGTGCGGCGGGACCCGGCTCAGCGAGGCGGCCCGGTCGTCGAAGATCGGCGGGACCAGCATCGCCGACGCCTGCGCGATGCAGATCAGCGACCTGGCCGAGTGGGTGCGCGGCCTCGACGAGCCCTCGGTGGCACCGCTGCTCACCGCGCTGCGGCGGACCCTCGACTCGTTCGTGGAGATCGGCCTCGGCTACCTCTCGCTGGACCGGCCGTCGGGTTCGTTGTCGGGCGGCGAGGCCCAGCGCACCAAGATGATCCGCCACCTCGGTTCCTCGCTCACCGACGTCACCTACGTCTTCGACGAGCCCACCGCCGGCCTGCACCCGCACGACGTCCGGCGGATGAACGACCTGCTCCTGCTGCTGCGGGACAAGGGCAACACGGTGCTGGTCGTGGAGCACGAGCCGGAGGTGATCGAGATCGCCGACCACGTGGTCGACCTCGGTCCCGGCGCCGGTGCGGCGGGCGGCACCGTCTGCTTCGAGGGCACCGTCGACGGGCTGCGCGCCAGCGGTACCCGCACCGGCCGCCACCTCGACGACCGCGCCACCCTCAAGGAGCAGGTGCGCACGCCCACCGGCGCGCTGGAGATCCGCGGTGCCTCGACGCACAACCTGCGCGACGTCGACGTCGACATCCCGCTCGGGGTGCTCGTCGTCGTCACCGGCGTCGCCGGGTCCGGCAAGAGCTCGCTGGTGCACGGGTCGATCCCGGCGGGCGCGGGCGTGGTGTCGATCGACCAGGACCCGATCCGCGGTTCGCGGCGCAGCAACCCGGCGACCTACACCGGCGCGCTCGACCCGATCCGCAAGGCGTTCGCGAAGGCCAACGGCGTGAAGCCCGCGCTGTTCAGCTCGAACTCGGAGGGCGCCTGCCCGCAGTGCGGCGGCGCGGGCGTCCTGCACACCGACCTGGCGATGATGGCCGAGGTCGCCGTCACCTGCGAGGAGTGCGAGGGCAAGCGGTTCCAGCCGTCGGTGCTGCGGTACCGGCTCGGCGGCAAGGACATCAGCGAGGTGCTCGCGCTGTCGGTGGGCGAGGCGGCGGAGTTCTTCCGCGCCGGGGAGGCGCGCACCCCGGCCGCGCACGCCGTCCTGCGCCGGCTCGTCGACGTCGGGCTCGGCTACCTCACTCTCGGCCAGCCGCTCACGACGCTGTCCGGCGGCGAGCGGCAGCGGCTCAAGCTGGCCTCCCGGATGGCCGAGGAGGGCGGCGTCTACGTCCTCGACGAGCCGACCACCGGCCTGCACCTCGCCGACGTCGAGCACCTGCTCGGCCTGCTCGACCGGCTCGTCGACGGGGGCACCTCGGTGATCGTCGTCGAACACCACCAGGCGGTGATGGCGCACGCCGACTGGATCGTCGACCTCGGGCCCGGCGCCGGGCACGACGGTGGCCGGATCGTCTTCGAAGGCACCCCCGCCGATCTCGTCGCCGCCCGCTCCACCCTCACCGGCGACCACCTCGCGGCCGCCGTCGGGCGAGGCGCCTCGTCCTAGCGGCCGCTCCAGCGCGGCGGGCGCTTCTCCAGGAACGCCTGGACGCCCTCCCGCTGGTCCGCGGTGTCGTGCACGGCGGCGATGGCCTCCTCGGTGGCCCGCCAGCCCTCCGCCTCCGAGGCCGCGGCCCAGCGCCGCATCGCCGCCAGGCTGGCCCGGACCGCGGTGGGGGAGTTGCGGCAGATGCGCTCGGCCAGCGCCAGGGCGGCGGGCTCCGCCGCGCCGTCCTCGGTCACCTCGTTGACGAGTCCGGCGGCGTGGGCCCGCGCGGCGTCGAAGGGATCGCCGGTGAGTGCGAGCTCGTGGGCCAGGTTCAGCGGCAGCGCGCGCGGACCGCGGAACAGCCCGGCGCAGGTCGGCACCACGCCGCGGGCGACCTCGGGCAGCCCGAACCGGGCCGACCGCCCGGCCACCACCAGATCGCAGGCGAGCACCATTTCGAGGCCGCCGCCCAGCGCCGGGCCTTCCACGGCGGCGATCAGCGGGGTGCGCCGGTCGCGGCGGATCAGCCCGTACTCACCGCCCCGCTCGGTGGAGTAGTCGCCGAGGGCCGTCAGGTCGCTGCCCGCCGAGAAGACCGCCGGTGTCCCGGTGAGCACCCCGGCCCGCAGGCCGGGGTCGTCGTCGAGGAGGTTGAACGCCTCGTCCAGCGCGTCGGCCAGCGCCCGGTCGACCGCGTTGCGCTTGTGCTCCCGGTTCATCCGGATCAGCAGGACGTGGTCGCGGCGTTCGATGATCGTCAGGGTCATGCGGGCCTCCCGGTGGTCATCGCCGCTTGTTCCGGAACAGCGTCTCCTGGGCCAGGCTCGCGAGCAGGAGCCCGTCGGCGCCGAACAGCGACCCGGTGTACCAGCCGCGACCGGCCGCGGCCGCGTGCGGGAGCAGGTCGGTGAGCACCCAGTCGTCCATCCGGGCCGGGTGGTGGAACCAGACGGCGTGGTCGAGGCTCGACCCGGGCTTGGCGTCGTCGGTGCGCAGCGGTCCCAGCCCGGTGGAGATGTCCGACAGGTAGGTCAGCACCGAGGCGTGCAGCAGCGGATCCGCCGGCAGCTCGCTGGTGCAGCGCGCCCAGAACCGCGTCGGGTAGCCCGGGTCCTCGTGCGGCTGCGGTACCGCGCGGCCCTCCATCGAGAACAGCCGGGGGATCGGGTAGGGCTCCGACCCGGCCGGGTCGGGCACCTCGGGCATCGTCGAGAGCTGCGCCTCCACGCCTTCCTGGCGCAGGTGGAACGAGGACGACATGTTGAAGATGACCTCGCCGCGTTGGGTGGCCACCACCCGCCGCGCCGAGAAGGACCGGCCGTCCCGGTCCCGGTACACCCGGAACACGGTGGGCAGGGTGGCGTCGCCGGCGCGCAGGAAGTAGCCGTGCAGGGAGTGCGGCAGCCGGTCGGCTTCGACCGTGCGCCCGGCCGCCAGCAGCGCCTGGGCGGCGACCTGGCCGCCGTAGAGCGCGTAGGGCTCGGCGAAGACCATGCCCGCGCGGAAGATGTCGCTCTCGATCCGTTCCAGGTCGAGCATGGTCAGCAGCGGATCGTGGCCGGGCGCGGCCGGCCCGCCGGGCGCGGTGTCGAGCGTCGGTTCCATGCCGACATGATGGCAGCCCGGCGCCGGGTCCGGATGTGACGCACGGCTCGCCCGGCCGGGACCGCGTCGCGCCGTGTTTCGTCCACTATGGACCGACGCCGCCGAACGGCGCAGCGGAATTGGCGCATCTGGCGGTTTTTCCGTTTCGTGCGGTCCGTGCCTAGTCTTCCGCTACTGGCGGGTATACGACAATTCTGACGGTATATCGGGAATCCGACCTTGAATGAACGTCGTCCGCACTCCGCTCCCCGTTACCGGAGGAAGCAATGCGCCACGTTCCTCGGGTCGCCGCCCTCGGTGCGCTCGCCTTGGCGGGTACGCTGCTGGCCGCTCCCGCCCACGCCCGGTCCGCCGCCGAGAACTACGTCGCCTTGGGCGATTCCTACTCCTCCGGGGTGGGCACCCGCGAGTACTTCGAGGACAGCGGCGACTGCCGGCGCAGTCCGCACGCCTACCCGCAGCTGTGGGCCGACGCCAACGGCGTGGCCAGCTTCGCCTTCGACGCCTGCGGCGGGGCCACCACCGACGACGTCAACGCCGAACAGCTCGGCTCGCTCGGCGCGGACACCACCCTGGTCACCGTCTCGGTCGGCGGCAACGACGTCGGGTTCGCCGACGTCGTGCAGTCCTGCCTGCTGGGCACCGACTCCAGCTGCGACGACGCGGTGACCGAGGCCGTGCAGGAGGCCACCTCGGTGCTGCCCGGCAAGCTCGACACGACCTACGCCAACATCAGCGAGGCCGCGCCCAACGCCGAGGTCGTGGTGCTCGGCTACCCGCGCCTCAACGATCTCGGGGACTGCGGCATCCCCGGCTTCACCGTGGCCAAGCGGGAGCGGCTCAACGCGGGCGCCGACGAGCTGGCCGCGGTGATCTCCGAGCGCGCGCAGGCGGCCGGGTTCACCTTCGCCGATCCGCGCGAGCGGTTCGACGGCCACGGCGTGTGCAGCGACGCGGAGTGGATCAACGGACCCAGCCTGCCGCTGGTGGAGTCGTTCCACCCGAACGTCATCGGCCAGGCCGAGGGCTACCTGCCCACCCTCGAAGCGGCGCTGTGACGCCTGACCCCCGCGCCCCGGGCGGCGGTGCCACCCGCACCGCCGCCCGGGGCCGTCGAGGTGGGTCTCACGCGCCCGGAGCCGCACCGCCGCCCCCGGCCCGGCGGATCATCTCCTCGATGCGGCGGGAGTGCGCACCCCGCCAGTAGACCTGGCCGCAGTCCCGGCAGCGGGCGAACTCGTCGTGCTCGCGCAGGGTTCCGGGTTGGAGCCGGTGGGCGACCTCCTGCTTGGCCACCGGCTCCAGCAGCCCACCGCAGGCCGCGCAGCGGGTCCACGGGGCCAGCGGTGGGCGGAACCGGTCCAGGACGTCGGCGAGCTGCTCGTCGGTGGTCCGGCCCCGGACGTAGGCGCCGGTGGCGACCGCGCGCCGGCGCAGCAGCCCCCGGTCCTGGGTGAGCAGCACCCGATCTTCCCGGTGCGCCTGCTCGGCGAGCTCGTCGTCGGTGGCGTCGTTGCGGTAGGACGCGTCCAGCCCGAGCAGCCGCATCCGGCGGGCCAGCGCGCCGAAGTGGACGTCCAGCAGGAAGCGGGCCGGGGCCGGCTGCGGGCGTCGCACCGGCCGGACCTCGACGGTCGACCCGGCGGCGGCCCGCGCGCCGGGCGCGGTCGCGGTGCCGTCCAGCAGCAGCGCCCCGACCTCGGGCAGCGGGACGCCGAGCGATTCGACGACGTGGCCGATCGTGGCGGTCGGGTCGTGGCGCACCGCGGCCTGCCCGCCCCGGTACCGCCGGGGCAGGAAGAACCGCAGTTCGGGGGCGATCAGCACCCGCACCGCTCGATCGGCCATGCGCGGTCCTCAGCCCGGGAGCCCGCCGCTCATCGCGCGGCCTCCCGCGCCGCGCGCAGCGAGGCGTGGGTGGGCGCGTCGGGCACGTGGGCGGGCCGGTCCTTGGCGAACTCCGCGCGCAGCACCGCGACCACCTCGCCGAGGTGGTCGAGCTGCTCCAGGACGGTCTTGAGCGGCAGCCCGGCGTGGTCGACGAGGAACAGCTGGCGCTGGTAGTCCCCGACGTAGTCGCGGAAGCCGAGGGTCCGGTCGATGACCTGCTGCGGACTGCCCACGGTCAGCGGGGTCTGGGTGGAGAAGTCCTCCAACGACGGTCCGCCGCCGTAGACCGGGGCGTGGTCGAAGTAGGGGCGGAACTCCCGGACCGCGTCCTGCGAGTTCGGCCGGATGAACACCTGGCCGCCCAGCCCGACGATGGCCTGGTCGGCGCGTCCGTGCCCGTGGTGCTCGAACCGCCTGCGGTACACCTCGATCATGCGGCGGGTGTGCTCGGCGGGCCAGAAGATGTGGTTGTGGAAGAAGCCGTCGCCGTAGTAGGCGGCCTGCTCGGCGATCTCCGGGCTGCGGATCGAGCCGTGCCAGACGAAGGGCGGCACGCCGTCGAGCGGACGCGGCGTCGAGGTGAAGCCCTGCAGCGGGGTGCGGAACCGGCCTTCCCAGTCCACCACGTCCTCCCGCCACAGCCGGTGCAGCAGCGCGTAGTTCTCGATCGCCAGCGGGATGCCCTGCCGGATGTCCTGGCCGAACCACGGGTACACCGGCGGGGTGTTGCCCCGGCCCAGCATCAGGTCGGCGCGGCCGTCGGCGAGGTGCTGCAGCATCGCGAAGTCCTCGGCGATCTTCACCGGGTCGTTGGTGGTGATCAGCGTCGTGGACGTCGACAGCACGAGCCGCTCGGTGCTCGCGGCGAGGTAGCCGAGCATCGTGGTGGGGGAGGAGGGCACGAACGGCGGGTTGTGGTGCTCGCCGGTGGCGAACACGTCGAGGCCGACCTCCTCGGCCTTCTGCGCGATCCGCACCATCGCCTTGATCCGCTCGGCCTCCGTCGGCGTCCGACCCGTCGTCGGGTCGGTGGTGACATCACCGACGGTGAAGACCCCGAACTGCATGGCGCATCCTCCCGGAAAGTTCAACGTTCAACTAAACGGCCCAACGGCGCCCTTCCGGGAGATATTCCCCGGTCGCGCGGTGTGACGCACGGCACGGGTCAACCGCGCTTCGGGGGTGAATCGGCGCTGAACGGTCGGAAACGATCGCCCGAGGGGCTGACCCGGGGTGCGGGCAGCGGCTAGGATCGGCGACCAGCGGCGCGCGGGATCCGCCCGCCGCGCCCGGGAACCACCTCGTACCCGGGTCGTGCGGTCGTCGGCGCCAACCACGGCAGGCACGGCCGGTGGAGGCGACCAGAAGGGAGGAGCGGCGCTGCCGCTCCGGTCGCCGTGTGGAGAGCCCGCTGGCCGAACGGTCAGCGGGTTTTTCGCGTCCGGATCCCGTTCCGCCGTCGCGCCCCGGCGCCGGTGGTCGTGCCGCCGATGTCCGGTCGGTGGATTTCGCCGGAGTCGATGATCTTGTGCCGGATCCACGTCCTATCATGGCCGCGCAGTCCTGGGAGGTGGGCGGAGTCGTGCGCGAGGTCGACTACTACGAGTTGCTCGGTATCGGCCGCGATGCCGGTGCGGCGGAGATCAAGTCCGCCTACCGCACGCTCGCCCGCAGCATGCATCCCGACGTCGGCGGGACGCCGGGCACCTTCCGGCTGCTGCAGCAGGCCTACGAGACGCTGAGCGATCCCGCGCGGCGCGCCGAGTACGACCGGCCCGTGCCCGATCCGCCGGCCCGGCCCGCCGCCCGCAAGCGGCCCCGGGGCTTCGGCGACGATCCGCACTTCGAGCCGAGGCTGCCGAAGCTGGGCCCGCACGACGTGCCGTGGTGGTACGGCGTCGACCCGGACGCGCGGATCCGCTACCTGCCGCAGACCGGTCCGGACCGGGCGCCCGCGCTGGCCATGCTCGGCGGCTGGAGCCTGCTGCTGGTGTCCGGGCTCGCGGTGCCGCTGCCGCCGCTGCTGCTCATGGTGTGGCTGGGCGTGCTGGTGGGCAGCGGCGCGGTGCTGGTGCTGCTGCTGCGCAAGCACCTCCGGGCCCGCCGCACCGACCGCGAGTTCACCGCCGAGTTCGGCGGTCGCAAGGTCTTCGGGTTGCCCGACGGGCAGGACGAGCGGGCGCGGTTGCTCACCGCGGAGCTCTGCGCCAAGTACCTCACCCGGTTGCCGGGAGTGCGCATCTTCCACGGGCTGGCGTGGCCGGATTCGGTCTTCGAGGACGTCGACCACGCGGTGCTGTGCGGGCGTCGCCTGGTGCTGGTGGAGTCGAAGTCGTGGCTGCCCGGGCACTACGCCGCCGACGAGGGCGGTGAGCTGTGGCGCAACGGCCACGTCTTCCGGGGCGGCAGCACCCGGCTGGACCGCAGCGTGGCCGCGTTCGAGGAGCTGCTGCCCGGCGTCGAGGTGTGCGCCGCGGTGCTCATCTACCCGAGCCGGGCCGGTGAAGTGACCACAGTGGACCAGCCCGAGGTCCCGGTCGCCCCGATGACCCCCGCCCAGTTCGTCCGCGACATCGGCCGCTGGCTGGCCGAGGACCCGGTGGGCGTGGACCGCGACGCCTTCGTCACCGTGCTCGACCAGGTCGTCTCGGCCTGACGCGCGCCCTTTCCTCCCAATTTCCTCCGGTGCGCCGTGGTGGTGGAAAGCGGTGCGCACCTGCGTTCCCGGCCGCCCGCTCGGATTTCGCGAGGGCAGCGGGGGATTTCCGTTCCCACCGCCTCGCCCGGCTTCGGTGCGGCGGATTAGCGGCGCATTATCCGGCGCGCCGTGCAGGGAAAACAATGCCGGACGTCCTGCCCTGCAGGGCCGCCGCAGGCGCCGCCTCGGCGGGGAGGCGGGAATCCGTTCCCGGGAGGCGTTTCCACGCCCGTGGCGGAGATTCAGGCGCCGCGGCCGCGCCCGGAGGTGGCCACCGGGAGTCGCCGGACCGGCATTCGGTGCGGGAATTAACCGGAACTTAAACCCATTCCCCGCACGGGGCGGATCCGGTTCGCCGGTCGGCACCGCGCGGAATGGGCCTGCCGGGGGTTCCGCCGCGTCTTCAAGATCACTCCGGATGGATCTGGCGGGCATTGTACTCGGCCGCTAAGGTGACCGCTCGTTACTCGGCCTCGCACCACGGGATGAGGCCGAAAGGCAATCCACCAGATCGGGGGTCACATGCGCCTCACCGATGTCACGTTAGGTAGACACGTGACAGGTCAAATGCGCAACCTGTGCACGCTCCTCGGAATCGAGGAAGAGGTGCCGTCGCGGCTGCTGGCGGACCTGCTCGGCGTGCATGCCGAACGACCGCTGACGGACCCGCCTCCGTTCCCGTCCGACGTGGCCGACGACGGCACGCCGGTCGAGTTCTCGATCCAGTTCGACGCCGACGGGCGCCGCCACCTGCGGACGCTCTGCGAAGCCCTCGCCCCGGAACCCACCGCGGCGAAAAACCTGACCGCCGCCCAGGACCTGCTGTCGGTGCTCGCCGAGCGCCACCACCTCGACCTCGGCAAGCTGGACGCGGTCCGCGACCTGCTGACACCGGAACACCCCCAGGGCGACTTCTCCTGGTGGTGGTCGTTCATCTTCCCCCAGGGCGCCGCCGCGCCGAAGATCAAGGTCTACGTCAACCCCGCGATGCACGGCGAGGAGGAGGCACCCAAGCTGGTCGAGGAGGCGTTCCAGCGGCTCGGTCTGCACGGCGCCTTCGCCACCGCGACCAAGTTCGGGATGCAGCGGCACGGCCAGGACAGGTTCGCCTTCTTCGCCCTGGACCTCGACGATTCGCCCACCGCCCGGGTCAAGCTCTACCTCGCCCACCGCGACGCCGACGTCGCGGTCGCCGAGCGGGCCGCGGCCGCGGTGCCGGGCATCGAGGCCGGGCGGATCCGCGAGTTCTGCGACGTGCTGGCCCCCGGCACCGCGGAATTCACCCGGCGGCCGTTGATCTCCAGCTACTCCTTCGTCGAAGGCGACGACTCCACCCCGAGCAACTACAGCCTCTACCTCCCGCTGCGGGACTACGTCGAGCACGACGGGATCGCCCTGGAGCGGGTCCAGGAGCTGTTCCGCGGCCAGGACCTCGCCCCCGAGTCGATCACCGAGGTGCTGCGCGCGGTCACCGACCGACCGCTGGCGGACAACACCGGGCTGATCGCGCACGTGTCACTGCGGCTGAGCCCCGGTACGAGCGGCAACTCCGTCTACGTCTCCTCGGAGGCCTACGGCGGTACCCGCCGCTGACCGGCGGCGTTCCCCTCGGGCGCGGAGCCGCATCCCGGGCACCGGCCCCGCTCCCTCACCCCACCCCACGCGAGGACACCGAACACCCCATGCCGCATCTGCGACCCTTCGTCTCCGCCGTCGTGCGCCCCATCCCGGTCACCACGCGCGAGCAGCGCATCCAGGAACTCGACCGGGCGGGCCACAACCCGTTCAACCTGCCCTCCGACAAGGTCAGCATCGACCTGCTCTCCGACTCCGGGACCGGCGCCCTGTCCACCGACCAACAGGCGTGGGCGCAGCGCGCCGACGAGCGCTACGCCGGCGCGGATTCCTTCTTCCGCTTCCAGGAGGCGGTGCGCGACGTCGTGCCCTACCGGCACATCCTGCCGGTGCACCAGGGCCGCGCCGCCGAACGCGTGCTGTTCACCGCCCTGCTCGGTCCCGGGCGGATCAGCGTGAGCAACACCCACTTCGACACCACGCGGGCCAACGTCGAACTCCTCGGCGCCCACGCGATCGACCTGCCCTGCCCGCAGGCGCAGGACCTCGACAGCGAGGAACCGTTCAAGGGCGACATCGACCTCGACGCGCTCAAGGACGTGCTCACCGGCCCGGACGGTCCCCGCGTCGGGCAGATCCTGATCACCATCACCAACAACGGCGGCGGCGGCCAGCCGGTGTCGATGGGCAACCTGGAGGCGGCGAGCGCGCTGGCCCGCGAGCACGGCGTGCCGCTGATCCTCGACGCCGCCCGGTTCGCCGAGAACGCCTGGCTGGTGACCCGGCGCGACCCTGCCTACGCCGGGTGGAGCCCGCGCGACGTGGCGCGCCGCGCCTTCGAGCTCGCCGACGGCTGCGTGGCCAGCCTGAAGAAGGACGGGCTGTCGCACGAGGGCGGGCTGATCGCGCTGCACGACGGCAAGGTCGCCGACGAGTGCGAGGTCAACGTCATCGCCACCGAGGGGTTCCGCACCTACGGCGGCCTGACCGGGCACACCCTGGAGACCTTGGCCCAGGGGCTCCGCGAGGTGCTGGACCCGAACTACCTGGCCGACCGGGAGCGGGAGGCGGCGTTCCTGGCCGACCGGGCGCACGCCGCCGGGGTCGCCACCGTGCGGCCCTCCGGGCTGCACGGCGTGTACCTCAACGCCGGGCGCCTGCTGCCGCACCTGCAGCCGTGGCAGTTCCCGGGGCACGCGCTGGCCTGCGCGCTGTACCGCGAGGGCGGTATCCGCTGCTCCGAGCTGGGTTCGCTGTACCTGGGCGAGCTGGACGAGAACCACGCGCTGGTCACCCCGGCACCGTTCGAGCTGGTCCGGCTTGCGCTGCCGCGCCGGGTCTACGACCACGGGCACCTAGAGTACGTCGCCGAGGTGCTGGCCGACATCGCCAAGCACCCCGAGCAGGTCCCGGGCTACCGGTTCGTGTCGGCGCCCCCGCTGCTGCGGCACTTCCGGTGCGTCACCGCACCGATCACCGCGAGCTGATCCACCGCGGACGCGAACGGGCCGGGTGGGCGCTCGCCACCCGGCCCGTTGCCGTCCGCTTCCGTCAGGCGGTCTCGACCGGCTTGGCAACCCGGTCCAGCGCGTGCCGCGCCAGCGTGATCAGGGTCTGCTTGCACGACTCGCGGTCGCGCGCGTCGCAGTAGACCACCGGCACCTCGGGCGGGATCACGCACGCCTCCCGCAGCTCCTCGGCCTCGTAGTCGTAGGCGTCGGTGAACTTGTTCACCGCCACCACGAAGGGGATCCGGCGCTTCTCGAAGAAGTCGACCGCGGCGAATCCCTCCTGGAGCTTGCGGGTGTCCAGCAGCACGACGGCACCGATGGCGCCGAAGGCCAGATCCGGCCACAACCGCACGAAGCGGTTCTGCCCGGGGGCGCCGAACAGGTAGAGCACGATCTCCTCGTCGAAGGTGATCCGCCCGAAGTCCAGCGCGACCGTGGTGGTGCGCTTGCGCTCCACGCCGGAGAGGTCGTCCTTGCCCTCGCTGGCAACGGTCATCTCCTCCTCGGTGCTCAGCGGAGGGATCTCGCTGACCGCGCCGACGAAGGTCGTCTTCCCCACGCCGAAGCCGCCGGCGACGACGATCTTGACCGGCATCGGCGCTGCCACGCGGTCTTCCTTCGGGCTAGAGCCTGCAGAGACCATCAAGCACCTTCTTCAAGACATCGTGACTGACTGTTGCGGTTGGGGAGTGGACGTGCACCACTCCGTGGTCGAGCAGATCGCTGCACAACACCCGGACCACGCCCAGCGGCTGCGCCAGCCGGGCGCCGAGTTCGGCCACCGATGCCGGACGGCGGCACACATCGAGGATGGTGCGGTGCTCCGGGGTCAGTTCCAGACGCGGCGCCGGCGGGCGCGGTTGCACGGTCACGACCTGGGTGGCGCGGTCGAGCCTGCTGTGCTTGCTGGGGATCCGCCCGCCTGTGATCGTGTACGGGCGGACGAGAGTGCCTGCATCGTCGTCGTACCACGCCTCGTCCATGCTCAGGTCCTCTCGCCGGCCAGGTCGGGACGGGGGGCCGCGGTCAGGAAGCTGCCGACCCGGGTGACCAGGCGGCCCATCTCGTAGGCCACCGAGGGGATGTCCGCGTCGGCACCGGTGAGCACGGCGAGGCAGGCCCCGCTGCCCGCGGCGCAGACGAAGAGGAAGCCCCGCTCCATCTCGACGTGGGTCTGGGCGACCGAGCCGCGGTCGAAGTCCCGGCTGACGGTGTGGGCGATGCTGCGCAGGCTCGACGAGGCGGCGGCCAGGATGTCGGCCTTGTCCCGGTCGAGGCTCTCCGAGTGGGCCAGCGCGAGTCCGTCGTTGGAGATCACCAACGCGTGCTCGGCGCCGACGACGCCGTTGACGAAGTCGTCCAGCAACCAACTCAGCTTCGAAGCGTTTTCGATCATCTCATGCCTCACTTGCGGTTATTTCGAGCGGTCGTCGGGGTTGTCGGAGAACGCACCGCGGAAGGCCTGGTGGAAACCGGCCAACCTGCCCGGGTCGGCGACGACGTTCTGCGTCGGTGTCTCCTCCTGGAGGTCTTCCAGGTGGGTGCCTGGGTCGCGGCGGGGCAGCGGGGGGCGTTCCCGCTTGTCCGCCGAGGACTGCCGCCGCTCGGGGATCGAGGTGGTGGCGGTGGCGGGCAACTGGCCGCTGAGCTCGTGGTCGGGCCACGCGGGCTGCTCGCCGGTGGTTTCCACAGTGGACAGCAGCGCGGTGGCCTCGTCCTGGATGGCCCCGTCCCAACCGGTGGTCGAGTCGGTCAGCGCGGGAGCGCTCGTCGGCTCGTCGAGGTTGTTCAGGATGCGGTCCGGCAGCAGCACGGTGGCGCGGGTGCCGCCGTAGGCGCTGGTGCCAAACTCGACGCCGATGTCCCGGCGCTGGGCCAGCCGCGCCGCGGTGAACAGCCCGAGCTGCTCGGCCTTGCTGCTCTCCAGCACCAGGCGGTCGAACTCGGGCGGATCGGACATCATCACGTTGGCCCGCACCCGGATGTTCTCGTCCATCCCGAGGCCCTGGTCGTCGATGGTGATGGCGACCCCGCGGGCGACCGCGACGGCGGTGATGTGCACCTGGGTGTTCGGCGGCGAGAACGCGGTGGCGTTGTCGATCAGCTCCGAGGCCAGGTGGATGGTGTCGCCGACGGCCAGGCCGGAGACGGCCACGTTGGGCACGTGGCCGAGCATGACGCGCTTGTACTGGCCGATCTCCGAGGTCGCCGAGCGGAGCACGTCGTAGAGCGGGACGGGCTTGCTCCACCGCCGGCCCGGGGTCTGGTCACCGAGCACGAGCAGGTTCTCCACCTTCCGCCGCGCGCGGGTGAGCAGGTTGTCCAGGTTCCACAGCCGGGCGAGCTGCTGGGAGTTCTCCTCGTTGCGCTCGAGCTGGTCGATCTCGTTGTAGGCGCTGCGCAGCAGCTGCTGGAGCCGGTGCGCCATGCCGACGAACACCGCGCGGGCGCCCTGCCGCGCCCGGGTCTCGCCGACCGCCGCGTCCATGGCCTCGCGCTGGAAGAGCTGGATCGCGTTGGCGACCTGCCCCACCTCGTCGTTGCCGTAGCGGCGCAGCGCGGACATGCTGTCGTCGACGTCGACCGACTCGCCCTCGCGCAGCTTCTCCACCACCTCGGGAAGGTGCTGGGCCAGGTGCAGCGATTCGGTGCGCAGGTTCTGCAGCCGGGTCAGCAGCGCGTGGTCGACCACGTGCGTGTAGACCCGCCGGGTGCCGATGAAGAACGCCGCCGCGACGACCAGCACCGCCAGGGCGGACCACAGCACGGTGGTCATCGCGCTGGTGCCGTCGGCGACCGCCTGCTGGGACACCAGGTCGGCCTGCTTGGCGACCAGGCCGGAGACCTGGCCGAGCACCTGCTCGGAAACCCGGCGCCAGTCGGCCGCCGAGACCGGCGGCGTTTCGCCGCTGTCCCACGGGCCGTTGACGATCAGCGCGTTCTCCAGCGCCACGAGCTGCTGCCACTCGGGCGTGGTGGTCAGCGCCTCGTAGTCGGCCTGCACCGAGGGGCGCAGGAACTCGAGGTTGTTGTCCAGGCTGGCGTGCAGCCCGCCGTTGAGCCGGGCGAACTCCTGGTGCTGCTCGGGCTGGAGCTCGCCGGTGGCCAGCGCGGTCGAGACCAGGGAGCTCTGCCGCGCCAGCATGTCCGAGGCGCGGAACAGCTCGGCCGCCGCCGTACCGCCTTGCAGCGTGTCGGCCGAGGGCACGATCCGGGCCTGGGTCTCGAACAGCTCGGTCGCGGTCTCGAACGTGCCGTTGAAGTAGGCGTTGAGCTCGTTGATCGAGATCGTTCCGGAGGTGATCCGGGAGCGGATCTCGGGCAGCCGGTCGAACTGCCCGGTGAGCTCGGTCATCGGCTCCTTGAGCTCGTCCGGGGCGGAGGCCATCATCGGTTCGGCGGCCGAGGACATCTCGCGCAGCATCTGGTCGGTCTCGGCCTGCTGCGCGAGCAGCTCCGGCGGGGACGACGCCCCCCGGCTGACCGCGTCCAGGCTGACCTGTCGTTCCCGCTGGAGCGATTCGAGCGCCTTCACCGCGGGCAGCGACATCTCGCGGACGCCCTGACCGACCTGCTGGGTGTAGACCGCTTCCGAGACGAACACAGCGCTGCCGCCGACGAACACGACCAGCAACACGATCCAGGGAATGGTGACGAGCCAGGTCAACCGCGTCTTGATCGACCGCTCGCCCCGCTGGTCCGATCGGTCTCCCGATGGAGCAGCGAGTTGCTCACTTTCGTTTGCCACGTCCATGCACTTTCTCTCGCGTCTGCTCGCCCGGTACCGGCGAGCTGATCCTTGTGTGCGGACACATGCCGAGGTGCACCGGCGTGCCGAAATCGGGCGCGCGTCATCGAGAACTGGCGGTCAACCGGTGCGCGCACACGACGTCGAGTGGTCGGTGCAGCCGCGCCGTTCCGCGCAGCGACGACGTTCCGCAGCCTGGCAAGGCACGCTCATCGTCCGAGTACTTCTGGAAAGAGCCGCTCCCTTCCGCTATGACCGCTGTTGGTGCTCTCCCCTGAACTCGCACCTCTCGGTGCCCCCGTGACGCGACGCACTGTAGCTGATCATGTCGCCCGGACGGGACTTGAGTCCGCTTTTGATGAGGCGATCCGGTGGGCGGCGACCGAGCTCGGCGGCAGCGCGCGCGGTCGCCGCTTTCCGCGCGCGGCGGCGGAATCGGCGTGCCGCGGCGGACGCGCGGGACGTGCGGTCCCGCGGTGGGCGGCGCGCGGAGCGCCGGCGGGGGAGGCGTTACGCCCCGGGCCGGTGATCAAGATCAAAAATGGGTGCCACCCGATGGGGGCCGTCCCGGGGCGGTTCCGGGCGCGTCGCGGGCCGGTCGGAGGTCGTTCCGCGACGCGATGCGGCCACCTTGGCCCGCACGGGCTCGCGGGTGCTCAGGCGCGGCGGCCCACGCCCGCCCAGCTCCGGCTCAGCTCGGGCGGGACGGTGGCGGGGCGGCCGGGCGCCGGTCGCCACTGCGCCGGTCGCACCACGCCCGGCGGGACCAGCGCGAAGCCGTCGAACAGCGCGCGCACCTCGGCGCGGGAGCGCGGTCCCGCGGCGTCGTCCCAGGGCGCCGGTCCGGTCGGGGGCACCTCGTCGTCGGTGCGGTGCGTCAGCGCCAGCAGGCTGCCCGGCGCCAACGCCTCGCGGTACCCGGCCACCACCGAGGGCGCCGGGACGTCGATGTGGTGCAGCACCGCGACCGCGAACACGGCCACCGGGCGGTCGAGGTCGAGCAGCTCCGCCGCGGCGCCGAGCACCGCGACGGGATCGCGCAGGTCGGCGGCCAGCGCGTCGGCACCCGCGGTGCCGGACAGCAGCGCGCGGGCCGCCTCGGCGGTGTCCGGGTCGTGGTCGACGCAGAGCACCCGCGCCCGCGGGTCGGCGGCCTGCGCGGTCGGCACGACCCCGCCCGCGGTGGGGAGGCCGGAGCCGAGGTCGAGGAACTGGTCCACGCCCTCGTCGAGGCAGAACCGCACGGCGCGGCGCAGGAACTCCCGGTCGGCCACCGCGCCGAGCGCGGCGTCCGGGTCGGCGCGCAGCGCCCGGTCCACCGCGTCCCGGTCCGCGTCCCGGTGCCGCGTCCCGCCGAGCACGTAGTCGTACATCCGGGCGGGGTCGGCGACCGCGCCGGTCGAGGCGGCGGTGCCGGGGAGCTTCGCGGGCGTGGTCATGTCGCACCCCTCTCTGCGCGGACGGCCGGGTCGAGCGTAAGTCGACCGCCGGGGCCGGGACATCGCCGCGCGGGGTGAATTTCGGCGGTTTTTCACGTCCCGGACGATCGCTCGCGGCTTGCCCCGCCGGAAAATCCGCCTTCTTCACGCACGCCGAACTCGCCCGGTGGTGCGGTCGCGCCCGACCGCACCACCCGCGCCGCCGGTCAGATGTGCCTGCCGCCGGTGATCTCCAGGACGCAGCCCGTCATGTAGGACGACAGGTCCGAGGCCAGGAACAGCACGACGTTGCCGACCTCCTCGGGTTCGCCGGCGCGCTGCATCGGGATCTCGGCGAGCTTGGCGGTCCAGACGTCCTCGCGCAGCGCCGCGGTCATGTCGGTGCGGATCAGCCCGGGCTGCACCGCGTTGACCCGCACGCCCTTGTGCGCGACCTCCTTGGCGGCGGCCTTGGTGAGACCCACGATGCCCGCCTTGGCGGCGCTGTAGTTGGTCTGGCCGATCATGCCGACCTTGCCCGAGATGGACGAGACGTTGATGATCGAGCCGCTGCCCTGCTCGCGCATCACCGCACTGGCCGCCTGGGTGCCCAGCCACGCGCCCTTGAGGTGCACGTCGAGCACGGCCTCGAAATCGGCGACGCCCATCCGGCGCATCGTCGCGTCCCGGGTGATCCCGGCGTTGTTCACCATGACGTCCAGCGAACCGAACCGGTCGACCGCCGCGCGGGTCGCGGCGGCCACCGCGTCGGGATCGGTGACGTCGCAGGTGACGCCGAGCGCGGTGTCCTCGCCGAGCTTCTCGGCCGAGGCCCGCGCGCTGTCCCCGTCGACGTCGGCCAGCACCACGCGGGCGCCCCGGTCGTGGAAGGTCCGCGCGATGGCGAACCCGATCCCCTTCGCGCCGCCGGTGATGACGGCGACCTTGTCCTCCAGCATTCGAGCACTCCGTTCCCGCGTGTTCTCGTCAGGGCTCTGCGGTCAGCGCACGTCCTCGGTTCCGAACAGCGCGGTGACCTGGCTGGACAGCACGCCGCCGTTGCCGTGCGCGAGGGCGGTCCGGGCGCCGGCGACCTGCCGGGCGCCGCACTCGCCGCGCAGCTGCCGGACCGCCTCGATGATGGTGAAGATGCCGTACATGCCGGGGTGGCAGTACGACAGCCCCCCGCCGTTGGTGTTCACCGGCAGCGTCCCGCCGGGCGCCAGCGCGCCGTCGGCGACGAACGCCCCGCCCTCGCCCTTCGCGCAGAACCCGAGGTCCTCCAGGAACAGGACCGGGTTGATGGTGAAGGCGTCGTAGAGCTCCACCACGTCGACGTCCGAGGGTCGCAGCCCGGCCATCGCGAAGGCCCGGCGGCCGGAGTCGGTGGCGGCGGTGGTGGTCAGGTCGGGCATCGCCGAGATGGCGCGGTGCCAGGTCGCCTCGCCCGCACCGAGCAGGTACGCCGGGGTGACGTCGAGCTGCCGGGCGCGGTCGGCGCCGGTGAGCACCACGGCCCCGCCGCCGTCGGTGACCAGGCAGCAGTCCAGCTTCGTCAGCGGATCGCTGACCATCCGGGAGGACAGCACGTCCTCGCGGGTCAGCGGGTCGCGGGCGAAGGCGGCCGGGTTCAGCCGGGCCCATTCCCGGGCGGCGACCGCCACGTCGGCGAGCTGTTCCCGGGTGGTGCCGTACTCGTGCATGTGCCGCGCGGCGGCCAGCGCGTACATGCTGATCGGGTGGCGGGCCCGGTACGGCGCCTCGTAGGGGTTGGCCTTGGACGGCGAGAGCAGCCGCCCGCCGTCGGAGCGCTGGGTGCTGCCGTAGACGATCAGCGCGGTCCCGATCACCCCGGCGTGGATCGCCGAGGCCGCGTGCAGCAGGTGCGACACGAAGGAGCTGCCGCCGATGGTGGAGCCGTCGACGTAGCTCGGCCGGATGCCCAGGTACTCGGCGGTGTCCATGCCCGACATCGGGAAGTACGAGGAGGCGGTGAACAGCCCGTCCACCTCCGACTTGGCCAGCCCCGCGTCGGCCAGCGCCCGCGCGGTGGCCTGGCCGACCAGGTCCAGCGGGGTCAGCCCGGGTGCCACCTCGCCCAGGTCGGACTCGGCGACGCCGACGACCGCGGTGGTCGCGCGCAACGTCATGACCGCACCTCCCGGAACACCGCGACCGGCTCACCGGCCTCCTCGACGACGGCGAAGTCCAGCCGACCGCCGATGGTCACCGCGTCCGGCTCGACGCCGTCGACCCGCGACATCATCCGGAAGCCCTCGTCCAGGTCGACCAGCACGACGTTGTGCGCCCCGGCGCGGGAGCGCACCGCGGTGGTGGAGTAGGTGGTGCCGCGCCCGGCGCTGCGGTGCCAGGCCAGCTCCTCGCCACCGCAGCCCGGGCACAGCACTCGCGGCGGGAACACCGCGGTGGTGCAGCCCCGGCAGCGCTGGTAGCGCAGCTCCCCGGCGGACAGACCTTCCCGGTACACCACCTCCGGTGCACCGCTGGTGGGCAGTTCGGTCATGCTCGGCTCCCTTCCTCGGTCAGCAGGGCCAGGCAGTCCACCGCGACGGCGCCCGCGCCCTCGGCGCCGAGCAGCAGCGGGTTCACGTCCAGCTCGGCCACGTCGTCGGCCAGGTCGGCGGCCAGCCAGGACAGCCGCACCACGACGTCGGCCGCGGCGGCAAGGTCGCGGGCCGGTTCCCCGCGCAGGCCGTCGAACACCCGGCTGCCGCGCAACGACCGCAGCAGCCGCTCGGCCGCGGCGTGGTCCAGCGGGGCGATCGCCGCGCGGCTGTCGGCCAGCACCTCCACCAGCACCCCGCCGAGCCCGACGACCACCACCGGGCCGAACGCGGGGTCGCGCTTGATCCCGGCGATCAGCTCGGTTCCGCCCCCGGCCATCCGCTGCACCAGCACTCGGGCGTCCCCGGCGATCCGCAGCAGGTCCTCGGCCGCCGCCCGGACCTCGGACTCCTCGGTGAGCCCGAGCCGCACGCCGCCGACGTCGCTCTTGTGCGCGATCCGGTGCGACAGCAGCTTCACCGCGACCGGGCCGCCGAGCTCGCGGGCCGCCGCGACCGCGGCGTCCGGGTCGGCGGCCGGGAAGGCGCCCGCGCAGCGCACCCCGTAGGCGGCGATCAACCGGGTCGACTCGTGCTCGTCGAGCTGGGTGCGGCCCTGCTCGCGGACCTCGGTGAGCACCGCCCGGACCACCCGGTCGTCGATGTCGGCCGGGCGCACCGGGGCGCTCAGCGGTGGGCGGAGGCTGTGGTCGGCCAGCGCGCCCATCGCCGCCGCCGCGCGGCCCGGATCGGTGTAGCAGGGGATGCCGAGCTCCTGGAGCCGCTGCCGGGGACGTCCGCTGCCGCCGGTCCACACCACGACCACCGGCCGGTCGGACGCCCGGTGCGCCTGCTCGATGGCGTCGATGAGCTGCTCCGAGCCCTTGTCGGCGTTGCCCAGCAGCACGGCGATCATGTCGGTGCCGGGGTGCTCGGTGGCCACCGCGAGCGCCCGCCGCAGCAGGTCCGGCTCGCTGATCAGGGTGGCGGTCAGGTCCACCGGGTTGCGCGGCGAGCCGAACGCCGGGATCACCTCGGCCATCCGCCGCTGCCACTCGGCGTCCCACGGCTCCACCCGCAGCCCGTGCTCGGCGGCCACGTCGGCCATCAGCACCCCGGCGCCGCCGGACAGCGACAGCGTGGTGATCCGCCGGCCCCGGGTCCGGCGCCCACCGGCGAACAGCTGCGCGGCGTCCAGCAGCGGTTCGAGCCCGTCGAGCCGGATGATGCCGTGCTGGGCCGCGACGCCGTCGAAGACCGCGTCGGCACCGGCCAGCGAGGCGGTGTGCGAGGCCGCCGCACGCGCGCCCGCCTCGGACCGGCCGACCTTGACCGCCAGGATCGGCTTGTCCAGCTCGTGCGCCCGCCGGGCCACCTCGACCAGCCGGTCGCCGCCGCTGACGCCTTCCAGGTAGGCCATCAGCACCGACACGTCCTCGGTCTCCACCAGCCCGCCGAGGATCTCGGCCACCGACAGGTCGGCTTCGTTGCCGGTGTTGAGGAAGTGCGAGATGCCGAGCCCCGCGCGCTGGGCCGCGCTGAAGATGAAGGTGCCGAAGGCGCCGCTCTGGCTGACGAACGCCACCGGCCCCTCGTGCAGGTCGACGTCCTCGTCCATCGCCGAGGTGAAGGTCGGCATCGCCCGGTCCCGCAGGCTGATCATGCCCAGGCAGTTCGGCCCGAGCACCCGGATGCCGGTCTCGGCGATGGCGCCTTCGAGCCGCCGTTGCAGCTCCGCGCCGCGCTCGCCGGTCTCGGCGAACCCGGCGGCGGCCACGATCGCGGCCGGGATGCCCCGGCGGGCGCAGTCCCGGAGGCCCTCGACGGCCTGCTCGGCGGGCAGCATCACCATCGCCAGGTCGATGTCGCCGTCGATGTCGTCCAGGCTCCGGTAGGCGGGCAGGCCCTGGACCTCGGAGCGGCGCTCGTTGACCGGCAGCACGCGGCCGGTGTAGCCGAACCGCTTGAGCAGGTCGACGGGGCGCCCGGAGAGCTTGATCGGGTTGTCCGAGGCGCCGAGGACGGCGATGGAGCGGGGGTGCAGGAGCTTCTGGATCGCCTCGTCGGCGGCCACGGGCCCTCCTTCGTCGCGGTGGGTGCGCTCAGCGCCGGTCGGTGGACTCGCCCTGCGCGGCGGTGGGCCGGTCGACGGCCCCGCCGCGTCAGACCCGGCGCAGGAGCTGCTTGGCGATGATCAGCTTCTGGATCTCGCTGGTGCCCTCGTAGATCCGGAACACGCGCGCGTCGCGGTAGAACCGCTCCACGGCGACCCCGCGCATGTAGCCCGCCCCGCCGTGCACCTGCACCGCCCGGTCGGCGACCCGGGAGACCATCTCGCTGCAGAACAGCTTCGCGCTGGACGGGGCCAGCCGGGTGTCGGCGCCGGAGTCGTACTCGCGGGCGGCTTCGAGCACCATCGCCCGGCCCGCGTAGAGCTCGGCCTGCGATTCGGCCAGCATGGCCTGCACGAGCTGGAACCGGCCGATCGGCGCGCCGCCCTGCTCGGCCTCGGCGGCGAAGCGCACCGACTCCTCGACGATGCGGGTCGCCAGCCCGACGCAGATCGCCGCGATGTGCAAACGCCCCCGGGTGAGCGAGGACATCGCCGCGCCGAAGCCGGTGCCCTCCTGCCCGCCGACCAGCGCGCTCGCCGGCACCCGGGCGTCCTGGAAGTGCACCTCGGCGGTGTGCGCCCCGGCCTGGCCCATCTTGGCGTCGGGCGGACCGATCACCACGCCGGGCGTGCCGGTCTCCACCAGGAACACCGAGATGCCCCGGTGCGGTTCGGCGTCCGGGTCGGTGCGGGCGAACACGACGAGCACGTCGGCGTGCGGGGCGTTGGTGATGAACCGCTTGCTGCCGGAGAGCACGAAGTGATCGCCGTCGCGCACCGCGGTGGTGCGCACGCTGCTCGGGTCCGATCCGGCGCCGTCCTCGGTCAGCGCGAAGGACGCGATCGCGTCCCCGGCGGCCAGCCGGGGCAGCCAGGTGCGCTGCTGCTCCTCGGTGCCGGACTTGACGATCACCTGCCCGGCGATGCCGTTGTTGGTGCCGAACAGGGACCGGAAGGACGGCACGGTGTAGCCCAGCTCCATCGCCAGCCGGACGTCCTCGCTCGTGGTCAGCCCCAGCCCGCCGTGCTCCTCGGGCAGCGCGAAGCCGAACAGCCCCATCTCCGCGGCGGTGTCGCGCAGCCGCCGCGGGATGGCGTCGGTGCGCTCGATCTCGTCCTCGGCCGGGACGACCTCGCCGCGGACGAAGTCGCGGACGGTGCGCAGCACGTCCTCGAATTCGGTGGGTTCCATGGTGGTCCTCATTTCTGCTCCGGAACGGGTTCGGGCGCGGGCTGCTCGACCTCGCGCCGAGCGGTGTAGGCCAGCAGGGCGCGGGTGCCGAACAGCGAGATCAGCACGGTGAGCAGCGCGTAGCCGACGACCGGCACGATCGAGCCGCTGGCGGTCAGCAACGCCTGGCCGACCATCGGCGCGGTGCCGCCGAGCACCGTGCCGCACAGCGCGTAGGACAGCGAGATGCCGGTGTAGCGGACCCGGGCGGGGAAGGAGGCGGCGAGGATGCCGGCGAGCGTGGAGTAGAACATCACATGCGGGACCGTGGCCAGCACCATGCCCAGCACCGAAAGCCCCCAGCTCCCGGTGCTGATCAGCACGAACATCAGCGGCATCACCGGCAGCTCGGCGATCAGCAGCACGGTCACCACCCGCCGCACGCCGTAGCGGTTGGCCAGCAGCGCGCCGAAGGGCTGCACCAGGAACTGCGAGATCGCGGCGATGAGCACCACGGTGAGGAAGTCCTCGCGTTCGAAGCCGAGCTCGGCGGTGGCCCAGGAGACCGCGAAGGTCGTCTTGAAGTAGGTCGCGGAGAAGGCGATCGTGCACGCCAGCATGCCGAGGACCACCAGCGCGGTGTGGTTGCGGAACACCTCCACCACGGGGAAGCGGGCGGTCGCGCCGCGCTCCCGCAGCCGGGCGACCTCGGGGGATTCCTCGATCCGCAGCCGGATCACCAGGCCGACCACCACCAGCAGCGCGGAGACCAGGAACGGCACCCGCCAACCCCAGGAGAAGAACTGCTCGTCGGGCAGCCCGGAGGCCAGGGCGAACGACAGGGTCGCCAGGATCTTCCCGGCGGGGGAGCCCTGCTGGGCGAAGGCGCCGAACAGGATGCCCCGGCTCTTGTGCGCGTGCTCGGTGGCGATGAGCACCGCGCCGCCCCACTCGCCGCCGACCGCCAACCCCTGCACCACCCGGAACAGCACCAGCAGCACCGGCGCGGCCATCCCGATGGCGGAGTAGGTCGGCAGCAGGCCGATGCCCACGGTGGTGACGCCCATCAGCAGCAGCGTGGTGATCAGGGCGTTCTTCCGGCCCACCCGGTCGCCGAGGTGGCCGAAGATGACGCCGCCCACCGGCCGGGCCACGAACCCGACCCAGAACGTCGCGAACGAGACGAGCACGCCCATCGCGGGGCTGACGGCGGGGAAGAACAGCGGTCCGAACACCAGCGCGGACGCCGTGCCGTAGATGTAGAAGTCGTACCACTCGACGGTGGTGCCGACGAACGATGCCATGCCCGCCTTGCGGCCCATGCGTTCGTCCGGTCGAAGACGGCTCATCCAGGAGAACCTTTCCGGTGGCGGGCGGCGGTGCCCACGTGCGGATCTGCCGGTCGGGGCGGGATTCCCGTCCGGCGCAACGCGTTTCGCGGCTGGGTCGACGCTAGGTCAGGCAGTGTGTTCCGTCTAACACCAAATTCGTGTACGTTTGATTCGGCCGCGCGACAGAATCCGCGCTGAGCAGGGCGAAGGTGCTCTCGGGCCGGGAGGTGGGGCGCGTGGAACTGCGCCATCTGCGGGCTTTCATCGCCGTCGCGGAGGAGTTGAACTTCCGCCGTGCGGCGGTCCGGCTGCACATGTCCCAACCGCCGCTGTCCCAGCAGATCAAGCGCCTGGAGCACGAGGTCGGCGTGGCGCTGCTGCACCGCACCACGCGGCAGGTGGCGCTCACCGCGGCGGGAGAGGCGTTCCTGGTCGAAGCGCGCAAGACGCTCAAGGCGGCGCAGGCCGCGCCGCGGGTGGCCCGGCAGGCGGCGGCGGGGGAGATCGGCTCGATCCGGCTCGGGTTCAGCGGGCCGACGTCGTACCAGGTGCTGCTGCTCATCGTGCGCAAGTTCCGGGAGCGCTTCCCGCAGGTGCGCTTCGACATCGTCAGCCCGCTGCTCGGCGGAGAACTCGTCGGGCTGCTCAACCGGCAGGACGTGGACGCGGGACTGCTCCGGCTGCCGATCTCGGCCAGCGGGCTGCGGGTGCGCGAGTTGCAGCGCCATCCGCTCGCGGCGGCGCTGCCCGCCGGGCACCCGCTGGCCGGCGACGCCGAGGTGGTGCTGCCCGACCTGCGCGAGGAGGGCTTCATCAGCTATCCCGCCGACCGCGGTTCGGTCGTCAACCAGGTCGTCCAGGCCGCCTGCCTGCAGCACGGATTCCGGCCCGAGTTCGTGCAGGAGGCCCCGGACACGCACACCATCCTGTCGCTGGTCGGCGCCGGTGCCGGTGTCGGCCTGGTGCCGCTGTCGGCCGGACACCTGGAGGTGCCCGGCGTCGTGCTGCTGCCGGTGCGCGACGCCCCGGTGGTGCCGCTGGCGCTGGCCTGGCGGGAGGACGACCCGAATCCCGCGCTGCGTGGGCTCGTCGGGCTGCTCGACGAGGTCGTCGCCGAACTCTGAGGGTGCGTCGGCGTGCTCGCCCTGCGCGGCGGTGCCGGTGGCGGAACCTCAGCGGCCTTCTCGCTGCGGGAGCCGTTCCTGATGTGCCCACTAGTACACGGCGTCGCGGCTGTCCTCGCGAGAAGGCCGCTGAGAACCCGCGGCGGTGCCGGTTGCGTGCTCGGTGGGAAGCGGCTTCGCCGCTTCGCCCTGCGCGGCGGTGCCGCGGGGTGTCCACTGGGGACGATGTGGCGGAATGCACGTCGTGGCGGGGTAACCGCGCGCCCGCGTCCGGCGACGTAGTGGGTGGAGCCGGACGCGCGATCCGGGCTCCGCCGACGCGGACCGCGCCGGAGAACGGGTTCGCGCGAACCCCGGGCCGTGTCGCGCTGTGAGGCCGGGGTCCGCGCGCGGGACACCGGAGCTCCCGCGATCGCCGCCCGCGCGGTGCGGTCCCACAGCTGAACAAGGAGGATTCTGGTGGCTGCCGACCGACCGGGGAGTCGGGCTTGGTGGATCTGGGGCGCGGCGGTGGTCGCCTACCTCGCCGCGGTGTTTCACAGGGGCAGCTTGGGGGTCGCGGGCCCGACGGCGCTGGAGCGCTTCGACGTCGGGCCCGCCGCGCTGAGCGCGTTCACGGTGCTGCAGGTGGGGATCTACGCGGCGATGCAGATCCCCACCGGTCTGCTGGTGGACCGCTTCGGCTCCCGCAAGGTGATCACGGCGGCGGTGCTGCTGCTGGGCACCGGTCAGGTGCTCTTCGCCGTCGCGGCGACCTACCCGATGGGGTTGCTGGCGCGCGCGGTGCTGGGCACCGGCGACGCGCTGATGTGGGTGAGCATCCTGCGGCTGGTCGCGACGCACTTCTCACCCCGCCGGTACGCGCTGGTCGCCACGATCTCCAGCGGACTGGGGGCGCTGGGCGGCGTGGCGGCGACGTTCCCGCTGGCGGCGGCGTTGCGCAGCATGGGGTGGACCGCCACCTTCCTGCTGGTCGGGGCGCTGACCCTCGGCTACGCCGCGATCACCGGTGCGGTGGTGCGCGACCGCGCGATGAGCGTGCCGGTCGGGGACCGGGGCGCGGCGGCGCTGCTGGGCCAGGTGACCGCGGCGTGGTCGGTGCCGGGCACCCGGCTGGCGTTCTGGGTGCACTTCGCGACCCTGTTCGCCTCGGGCGCGCTGACCCTGCTGTGGGGGTTCCCGTACCTCGTGGCGGGGCTGGGGGTGCCCGCCGCGACGGCGAGCGTGCTGCTCAGCGTGCTCATCGTCGGTCAGGTGGTGGGCGGCCCGGTGGTCGGCGCGCTGATCGGCAGCCGCCCGCAGTGCCGGATGTGGATCGTGGTCGGCTACCTCGCGACGAACGCGCTGAGCTGGTCGGTGCTGCTGGCCTGGCCGGGCGGGCGCCCGCCGCTGGGCGTGATCGGGGTGGCCTTCCTGGTCTTCGCGCTCGGCGGTCCGGTGTCGGCGGTGGCTTTCGCGCTGGTGCGCGACTTCAACCCGGTGCAGCAGGTCGGCACCGCGACCGGGGTGGCCAACGCGGGCGGGCACACCGCCACCGCGCTGGGCGTGCTGTCGGTCGGCGTGGTGCTGGAACTGGCCTCCGGGCTGCCCGCGGGGCAGGCGTACCGGGTGGCGATGCTGGTGCTGGTGGCGATGCTGCTGTTCGCCGCGCACCGCACGCTGGTGTGGTGGCGGCGGGCCCGCGCGGTCGTCTTCGACGCCGCGGCCCGCGGTGACGAGGTGCCGGTGGTGCTGCGCAGGCACCGGTGGGATCTCACCCCGGCCCGCGAACCCGCCCGGGTCTGAGGGGCTGCGCCACTCAACCTGCGGGGCGGAACGGGCGGCCTGAGGCCGTCGCGGTTCCGCCCCGTTCGCCGCGCTTCCGATGGCCACAGTGGACACTGCGGCGCCCGCGTTCGGGTGCATCGCAGGGCCGGGGCTTGACAGCCGGTCGATGCGGTGGTGACTCTGGCTGGAGATCGTCGGTCCCAGGAGGAGGTCCGCAGGCGACGACCCGGCGCTACCGAGGATTCGCGGAAGGCGGGAGCGATGGTGCTTCCCCACCGGCGTGAACTCGCCGAATACCCCACCGGCTCGCGACGGCTGCGCATCCTCGCGATGGCCGTGCTGGCGAGCCTGATCGGCTCCTACGAGGGCCAGATCGCCCCCGTCGTGCCGCTGCTGCTCGACGACCTCGACATGAGCCTGGTGACCTACGGTTCGGTGTCGGCGATCGCCCTGATCGCCGGGGCGGTCGCCGCGATGGCCGGGGGGAGGCTCACCGACATCGTGGGCCGGGTGCGGCTGCTGGTGCCGCTGCTGCTGGTCACCGCCCTGATGTGCTACGGCATGACGCTGGTGACCACCCCGGGGCAGCTGCTGTTCGCGCGGGCCGCGCTGTCGGTGGTCGACGGCATGGTGATGGCCGCGTCCGCCCCGCTGGTCCGGGACTTCTCGCCCCGCCTCGGCCGCGCCCAGGCGTTCGCGTTCTGGACCTGGGGGCCGGTGGGGGCGAACTTCCTCGCGGCGGCCATCGCGGGTGCCACGCTGCCGCTGTTCGACGGGCAGTGGCGCTCGCAGTTCATCATCATGGGCACCGTCTCGCTGATCGTCTCGCTGGTCATCGCCGGCAACATCGTCGACCTGTCCCCGCAGCTCCGGGCGCGGATCCAGCAGACCGAGCAGCGCGCGGTGGGCCAGGTCCGCACCGACCGGGCGCCGCGGTCGCGGGACCTGTTCGGGCATCCGGTGATGTGGGCGCACGTCGTCGGCATCTCGGTGTGGCTGGTGCTGTACCTGACCCTGTCGCTGTTCGGCCAGACCATGCTGGCCGAGACCTTCGGGCTCAGCGCCGCCGCGGCGTCGTCGGTGATGAGCGGCTTCTGGGTGCTCAACCTGGGCACCCTGATCGCGGTGGGCCGGTTCTCCGACCGGTTGCAGCTGCGCAAACCGTTCATCGCGATCGGCACGGTGATCGCGGTGCTGATGACGGCCTACTTCGGCGTCCTGATGGCGCGGGACGACGTCGGCGTGGTGCACCTGCTGGTGGCCGGTGCGCTGCTCGGCGCCGGGATGGGCACCGCCTACGCGCCGTGGATGGCGAACTTCTCCGAGAACACCGAGGACCTCGATCCGCGCTTGCAGGGCACCGCGTGGGGCGTGTTCTCGCTGCTGACCCGCGTGGTGGCGGTGCTGGTGCTGTTCGCGCTGCCGCGCGTGGTGGCGGCGACCGACTGGTCGACCTGGATGCTGGTGGCGCTGCTGTGCCTGGTGGCGTTCCTGCCGATCACGCTGCTGTTCCGCGGGCCGTGGCGCCGGACGACGCCGCCCGACGCCGTCGCGGTCCCGGAACGGGAAGGGGAACCGAGATGACGACCTCGCCGGACGCGCTGGTGGAGGGCACCGACCTGGCAGGCATCGGTGCCGTCGACATCGACGACGTCCTCGACTACGTGCACCGCGACCTCAAGCGGCTGCCCGGCTACCTGGACCTCTACCGCCGCTACCTGCGCCAGCGCTGGGACGTCTACGAGCTGGACTTCACCCGCGACCGCGAGGACTGGACCGAGCGGATGACCGAGCAGGAGCGGCAGGCGTTCGTGTCGATCTCCTCGGGCTTCCACCACGGCGAGCGGCAGGTGGAGGTCGAGCTGCCGGTGTTCATGCTCGGCGGCAGCGAGGAATCCCGGATCTACATGTCCAGCCAGATCGAGGACGAGGCGCGGCACACGCTGTTCTTCGACCGGTTCTACCGGGAGGTCGTGGGACTGCCCGGCGAGTCGATCCAGGAGGTGCTGGACGCCTCGTTCCACCACGTCGCGGAGACCTTCGTGGGACCGTTCGGGCTGCTGGCCTACCAGGCCGACGAGCTGCGCGCCGATCCGGAGAACCCGGTGCTGCGGGTCCGCTACGGCACCACCTACTTCCTCTGGATCGAGGGGGTGCTGGCGCTGTCGGTCATGAAGATCACCCTGTCCTACTGCCGCGACCGGGGTTTGCTGCCCGCCTACTACGCGGGTTTCACCGCGACCTGCCGGGACGAGGCCCGGCACGTGCAGGGCGGGATGCGGTTCCTGCGCGACGCGGTGGACGAGGACCCGGCGCTGCTGCTGGAGATCCACGAGACGCTGCGGACCATCCTGGCGATCAACGGGGCCACCAGCAGGCGGGTGGCGCTGGAGGCGCTGGGCTGGACGCCGGAGGAAGTGCGGGGGCTGATGATCCGGCAGCTCCGGATGAAGCTCAACGACGTGGGCATCGACCTGGCCCCGGACGTGGAGAAGATGGTCGCGCGGATCGAACCCGAACTCGCGGGAGGGTGAACGTGGTTGCTCGGCTGTTCAGCCCCGAGTGGGCGCGGCGGGCCAGGGAGGTCGCCGACGCCGGTGCCGACGAGTCGCTGCGGGCCACCAAGCTCGCCTCCTACTGGGAGTGGATCGACCGGGTGCGCGCCGAGCACACGGCGTCCTGGGCGCTGGGCTGGGACGAACCCGGTGCGTCCCGCTACCTCGTGCTGTGCTGGGAGGAAGGTCGTTGCGTCGCGGAGTCGGTGCGCGGCCCGGAGCGGCCCGAGGCCGACTACGTGCTCACCGCCGGACCGCAGGTGTGGGCGGACCTGCTCGCGGGAGAGGACACCGGTCGGCTCGTGATGTACCGCAGGCTGCGGCTGGTGCGCGGCGACGTGCTGCACTTCTTCCGCGCCGTGTACTTCGTGGTGGAGACCGTCGCCGCCATCGGCCGCATCCCGGCCAGCCTCCCGACCGACCCCACCCCGACCACCCCCGGCTGAGCGCGGGCCGTGGTACCCGTCGGCGTTGGTCGTCTTGTCCCTGACACCGACAGGTTCTCCGGGCCGTGGTGACCGGGGCGCGGACGGGTGCCGGTCACGTCCGCGCCCCGGTGATCGGGACGCACCCGTCGCACAGCGGCCATCCCGGGGGAGGGGCCATCGGGCCCCAGCCGAGTTCGCCGCAGCGCGCGAGCACGACCGGGCGGCCGTAGAGGGTGGATCGCGGAGCGCCCGGTTCGACGGCGTGCGTCGCGCGGATCGACCAGGACGCCGCCCACTCCGCGCCGGGGGCGGGATCGGGTGCCGCGACCGGTTCGGGCGCTGCGGCCGGTTCGGGGACCGCGCGGGCGAACTCGTCCCGGCCGACCGGGGCCGCGTCGCTGCCGAGGGCGACGAGCAGCCAGCACCGGTCGCACGGCGCACCGGCGAAGCGCGGCACGAGCTCGGCGTTCTCCGGCGTGATCTTGGCGCCGCACGGCGCCCACCACGCCGCCGTGGAGGTGTCGTCGTCGGGGCGCCAGTAGGCGTGGACCTCCGGAGGACCACCGCGTTCCGCACCGCGGCGGCGCGCCAGCACTACCCGCATACCGGCCGCCCCTGACCAGCGGTGGGACGGGACGTAGCGCCGAGCACCCTCGCGAGCAGCGCGCTACCCACGGCGACCACCCCGCAGGAGGCGGCGGAGCTGAGCCCGCTTCCCGGCGGCGATGCCCCGGAGCAGCACCCACCAATCCGGGTCGCGGGGGATCGACAGGGTGGCGGTCAGGCTCAGCGCGAGCGCGACGACGAGCACCGTCGCGCACCACACCATGACGCCGGTAGCCGGGTCGGTCATGGGACCACATCCCTCGTGCGGTAGTCGGCGGGTAGCCGATGGGATACCAACCGTCGACAACATCAGGCAGCGAGATTCACACAGGACATGTCTTGCAAACAAGGCGCGAAAGAGTGGACCAGTGCTTGTGCACCCGTTCGATGGAACGATCACGGCCATGTCGCGTACATGGGAGACTGGCGAGCGCCCTTGATCACCCGGTGGAGGTTCGCGTGAGTAAACGACCTGGTCCGAGCGTGCGGCGACGTCAGCTCGGCGCGATGCTGCGCCAGTTACGGCACCAGTCCGGGAAGACGCTTCGGGACGCGGCTGAGTGGCTCAACGTGGGTGATCCCGGCGTCTCCAAGATGGAGCTCGGGAAGTCGGCCATCAAAGTGCAGACGGTCCGCGCACTCGGCCAGCTCTACGATGTGGACGCCGCGCGCCTCGACTACCTGCTCCGCCTCGCCGGTGAAGCGAACCAACGCGGATGGTGGACGGCGTACCGCGACACCGTGCCCGACTGGTTCCGGCAGTTCGTCGGGCTTGAAGCCGACGCACTCGACCTCTGGAATTACGAAGCTGAGTACGTTCCCGGGCTGCTTCAGACTCCTGATTACGTCCGCGCACTTCTGCGGGCCACGCGGCCGGACATGACGGATGACGATATCGAGAGCAGCGTGCAGCTACGGCGCGAGCGTCAAGAACGGATCGACGGTGACCACCCGCCCCGCCTTCACTTTTACATCAATGAAGCGGTGATCAGGCGACCGGTAGGAACCCCGGCTGTGGTGGGTGGGCAACTGGAAAAGCTCATTGAATCGTCGAAGCTCGACCATGTCGCCCTGCGGATCCTCCCGTTTTCGGCTGGACCTCATCCAGCGATGTTCGGTTCGTTCGTGATGATGCAATTTCCCGACGAGGGAGCACCTGCATTCGTCTACGTCGAGCACGAACGCGGCGCCATCTACCAGGAAGATCCCGGAGATGTTGACCGGTTTACGGTCATCGTGGACACACTCGATCAACTTTCGTTGAGCCCGGAGGACTCGCGCGGGATGATGGTCGAGGCGTCCAACGCCCAGTGAAGCGAGCAGACAGGAAAGGGGCACACGATGCCCGAACAGCACTACAGTCGTTGGCGCAAGTCCAGCCGGTCGGGCAACAACAACGGCAACTGCGTCGAAGTCGGGTTCGCCACGACGGGCGCGGCCATCCGTGACACGAAGGAAGCGGCCGACCTGAACCGCCCCATGCTTGAGTTCAGCGGTGCCGCGTTCGCGGCGTTCCTGGGTCGGGTGAAGTCGGGCGAGCTCGGCTGAGCATACCGCGATCCAGCGCCCCCGCTTCCGTCGTGGAGGTGGGGGCGCTCGTGCGTCTGCTCCCGGCCGCGCGGTGACGTCGCGGGCGCGCGATCCCGGCGGCTGGGCCGTTCCGGTGAAGCGGGGCCGTTCTGGTAAGTCCTGTTCGCGAAGTTCGGCAAGGTCCGTTCCCGAGCCGAACAGGCGGCTCCACCGGAACGGGCCGCAAGGTTCTCCGGTGCACTAGCGAAGGGTGTTCGCATGCATCGAGCAGTACGGGCGTTGGCTGCCACCGCCGGGGCCGCCCTCTTCTCCGCCACGCTCGTGACGGGCGCCGCTGCGGCTACCGAGAGCGGAACCGCAGCGGCTTTGCCGTCGTGCACCAGCAATTACATGTACCTCCCCTCGACGGCGAGCGGTTCCTGGGAATGCGTCCTCGGAGTGGGCAATGCCGGTCTCGCGGTGGAGGTCCTGCAGCGGTCGCTCAACCAGTGCAACGGTCAGAACATCGTGCGGGACGGGATCTACGGCTCGGCGACCCGATCGGCCGTCGTGAATGTCCAGCGCAAGGCCGGTATCGCCGATGACGGCGTGTACGGCCCCGACACGCGCCGGAACATGCTTTGGCTGACGGCCACCGGCTGCAATCCGCGGCGCTAGCGCGGGACTCGATCGTGCGCGGGGGCGACCGCGCGGGTGGCGGAACTGCGGTGGGCGAGTGGTTCCGTGCCGTTGCCGGTGGTGGTGCCCGCGTCCGGGTCGATCATGGGTGCGGTGCCCGGATCGCGGGCACCGCACCCATCGCAGGGAGGCGCACGATGCGGCAGGAGAACAGGTACACGGCTCCGGAGTTGATCGAGGTCGGTGCGTTCCGCACCGACACCCTCGGCTTCGGGACTGGGTTCTACGACGGGACTTCGTTGTTCTTCGCCTGACCGGCACCGCGGCCCGGTTCCGGGAGGGACCGGGCCGTCACGGTGTCCGGTTGGCGACCGCGGTGACCGTGCAGTGGCCGAGGGGACCGCTGGTGTCGTGCACGGTGCAGTCGCCGACCGCCACGCCGTCCTCGCTGATGTGCCCGGCCGCCTCCAGGCCGATCGCCTCGCCCTGCGGCGACCGGCCGAGCACCAGCGTGTAGTCGGCGTTGATGAACTCCAGCCCGCGGTCGCCGAAGTGGGCCAGCGGGCTGGCGAAGTCGGCAGCCAGCGCGGCCCGGACGAACGGGGACGTCGGTTCGCCGTCGACCAGCGGGTGCCGCTCGCGGAGCCAGGCGCGGCGGACCCGCCCGCCGTCCCAGGTCGACGGAACGCCCGCGTCGTCGAGCAACCACGCGTCGAACGGCGGCGGCCATTCCCCGTGGCGCCGCGGCGCCGGGCCCAGCTCGTCCGGGGTGGGGGCGTCCCACGCCGGGGTGGCCCGCACCGCGCCGGCGGGTTGTCCGGTGCGGCGCAGCAGGACCGCGCTGGCGCGGGCGACGGGCTTGTCCCCGGCGTAGGCGGTGGCGTCGGCGACCCGGATGCGCCTGCCGTCGCGGATCCGCTCGCTGTCCACCCGCACCGGCACCATCCCGGTGTTGCGGAACAGGTCCACGGTCAACCGGGTGAAGTGCAGCTCCGGGTCGCCGTGCGCGCGTTCCAGCTCGCGGGCCAGCAACCCGCCGAGCAGGCGGCCGTGCAGCATCTCCGGCGCCCACGGGCTGTTCGCGTGCGCGGCGGGCACCAGGTGCTCCGCCTCGGCGGTGAAGAACGCCACCGCGTCGTCGGTTCCGGCCATCGGTCCTCCTCCTGCGCCCGTCGCCTGGACGATAGGCCGTGGGACCGGGAAGATCCAGAGCCGGTCAGCCCCGCGGGGTCACCGTCGTCTCCGGGTCGGCCTGCTCCGGCCCGGCCTCGGCCCAGCCGTCGCGCATCAGCAGCACCGCGATCCCGGCGGTCCGGAGCTCGGTCGGTTCGCCGGTGAGCAGCCCGGCCAGGTCCTCCAGCCCGGGGTTGTGGCCGATGAGCAGCGCGGTCATCGCGGTGCTCGGCAGCGCGCGGACCACCTGGAGGAGCTGTTCGGGCGAGGCGGCGTAGATCCGCTCGTCGTGGTCCACCTGCGGTGCGGCCGGGATCTCCGGGTGGGCCAGCCGCCAGGTCTGCCGGGCGCGCACCGCCGTGGAGCAGCGCACCACCTCGATCGCCGGGTCGTGCTGCGCCAGCCAGCGGCCGGCCGCCGCGGCGTCGGTCCGGCCGCGGTCGGTCAGCGGCCGGTCGACGTCGGCCACGTCGCGCGGCCACGCGGCCTTCGCGTGGCGGAGGAGCACCAGCCTGCGCTGCGGATCGGTCATCGCGGGTCACCCCGGGTCGTGCGGACGGCGTCGTCCCCCACCGTACGGCGTCCACCGCTGCCGGGCGCGTCCGGTCGATTGAGTCGGCGAAGCTCTCACCCCGGCCCCGATTCCGTATTGGACAGCCCGCGTCCCGCGGTGGAAGCGTGCGTTCCCGGAACGACGCGGGAAAGGGCTGCCACCATGAACTTCGCCGATCCGGACCCGGCGCTGCGACCGCTGCTGGCCCGCTACACCGACGTGGCGCGGGTGGAACCGGTGCTGCGCGACGTCGGCGCGGTGGCCGGCGGGGAACTCGACGAGCTGGCCGCGGTGGCCGAGGCGAACCCGCCGGAGCTGCGGCAGTACGACCCGCGCGGCGAGCGCATCGACGAGGTGCGGTACCACCCCGCCTACGCCGAGATGTCCCGGCTGGCCTTCGAGCGCTTCGGGTTCGCCGCGATGTCGCACCGCGGCGGCGTGCACGGCTGGCCGATGCCGGTGCCGCACGTGGTGAAGTACGCCCTGTCCTACGTGTTCGTGCAGGCCGAGTTCGGCCTGTTCTGCCCGGTGTCGATGACCGATTCGGCGGCCCGGGTGCTGCGCCGCTTCGGGGGTGGCGAGTTCGGCGCCGAGATCGACGGGCTCACCGCCACCCGGTACGCGGACCTGCGCACCGGGGCGATGTTCATGACCGAGCAGCAGGGCGGCAGCGATGTCGGGCGCACCGCAACCGAAGCGGTGCGCCGGGACGGGCGCTGGGTGCTGCGCGGCCGGAAGTGGTTCGCCTCCAACGTCGACGCCGACGTCGTGCTCACCCTGGCGCGCGTCCCCGGGGGCGCGTCCGGAACGCGCGGTCTCGGCATGTTCCTGGTCCCGAAGCGGCGACCGGGCGGTGGCCGCAACGGCATCCGCATCGACCGGCTCAAGGACAAGATGGGCAGCCGGTCGATGGCCAGCGGCGAGGTGACCCTGGAGGACGCCGTCGCGACGCCGGTCGGCGAGCTCTCCCGCGGGTTCCTCCAGATGGCCGAGATGGTCAACGTCTCCCGGCTGTCCAACGCGATGCGCGCCGTGGCGCTGATGCGGCGGGCGGTGCACGAATCCACCGCCCACACCCGGGAGCGGGTGGCCTTCGGCGCCCCGCTGTTCGACCAGCCGCTGATGCGCGCCACCCTGCTGCCGATGCTGCTGGTCGCCGAAGCCGGCCTGGGCCTGGTGCTGGAGGCCGCCGCGGAGCTCGACCGCGCCGACGCCGGGGACGAGCGGGCGCGTCGGCTGATCCGGGTGCTCACCCCGATCGCCAAGCACCACCTGTGCAAGGCGGCGCGCACGGTGACCGGCGAGGCGATGGAGGTGCGCGGCGGCAACGGCTACATCGAGGACTGGATCAACCCGAGGCTGGTGCGCGACGCCCACCTCGGCTCGATCTGGGAGGGTTCCAGCAACGTCATCGCGCTGGACGTGCTGCGCTGCGTGCGCAAGGACGCCGCGCACGAACTGCTGGCCGACACCGCCCGGGACAAGCTGGCCGGGCTCGCCGATCCGCACGTGGCCGCGGCCGCCGAGCGGCTGCTGCCCGCGGTGGCGCGGTTGCGCGCCGAGGGCGCGGCCCTGCTGTCCGGCGGCGACGAGCACGCCCAGGCTGCCTGCGGCGGGTTCACCACCCGCGCGGCGACCACGCTGATGGCCGCGCTGCTGCTGGAGCAGGCCGACCACGAGGCCCGCACCGGGCTGGGCTACCGCAAGCTGCTGGTCGCCACCGCCTACCTCCGCCACCTCGACGGGGACCCGGCCCCGGAGGTGCTGCCGCTGCTGGAGGTCCTCGTCGACGGCGGGCCGGTCGCCGCCGAGGACCTCGCCTGATTACGGTGCCGGGGCCATCGCGGTGAGCGCGGTGAAGTGGTCGTCGAGCAATCGCTTGCCCCGGCGGGACGGCCCCTGCCGGGACGTGCGCGCGGTGCCGTAGACCAGGCCGATCCCGGCGATCAGGGTGCCGATCCGCTCCGCCCAACCTGAACAGCCCCGAACCCCGCATCGACCGGACCCGGATGCGGATGATCTTGCAGCGGGAGGGGGACCGCTGGCTGGTCGACGACATCAGGCTGGTGTGACCGCGTGCTCCCGCCCGGAACGGCCGCGCCGCACCGCGCTCGGGCCGAGCTCGTCGATCCGGTAGCCGTCGGGGTAGGAGGGCGGTTCGGGCCGCACCGGGCGCTGCGCGGACCGGGGCGGGCCCAGCCGCACCAGCCCGGCGCGCAGCCGCAGCGCCGCCCGGGCCAGCGCCCGCGGCCGAGGCGCCGGGACCGGCAGTCCCAGCGCCTCCAGCAGGTGCGGGTCCATCAGCAGTTGCGGCACCCGCCGGGCCAGCGGTGCCAGCGGTCGCGGGTACCAGGAGGCGAGCAGGTCGAGCGTCGCGTCGGCGACCCGCCGCCCGCCGGGGTCGAACCCGAACCGGTCGCGCTCGTAGTCGTCGAGCAGCCGCTCGAACTCCGCGTAGTCGGCGGGGATGTCGTGCAGGCCCATGCCGTCGCCGAGCCGGCGCATCGTGTTGGTCATCGCGCGCACCTCGCGCGGGTGCAGCTCCCGCCAGCCGAACTCGGCCAGCCAGCGCACCGGCACCACGACGAAGGTCGCCAGGGTGTAGAGGTAGTCGTCGTTGCTGATCCGGTAGGCGCCGTGGATGGTGTTGAGCTGCGCCAGCGCCGCCGCGCCGCGCTCGCTGCCCGCGCCGCCGTGGAAGATCTCGTAGAGCACCAGCACCGTGTCGTCGTACCGGCGCTGCGGGCAGCCGGTGAACTGCCCGGTGCGGTCGAGCAGCCGGCCGATGCTGGGCACCGCGTAGGTGCGGAACAGCGCCAGTTCGAGCGCCCTGGTGATGTCCCAGGGGAATTCGAGCTCGGCGAGCAGCCGGTAGATCGTCTCGCAGTCGTCGTCCGGGTCGAGGCTGAGGATGTGCTCCAGCCGGTCGAAGCGCTTCATCGTCGTCCTCCGCGGGTCCGGGGCTCACGCGGCGGAGATCGGTTCCCGTCCCCGCGCGATCAGGCGGCGCATCTGCCGCAGGTAGTGCTCCTTGGGCGCCTCCCGCAGCGCCGGCGGCAGCTTCGGGTAGATCCGGGCGGCGACCGCGAACAGCGCGTCGTAGCGGCGCTGCCTGCGCCGGTCCCACGTCAGCCCGAACTCGGCGCGCAGCCGGGGCGGGAGCATGCCCGCGGTGAGGAACCGCAGCAGCGGCATCGAGAGCCGCACCCACCGCGGCGCCACCGACGGGTGCAGCAGGTCGTGCGCGACCGCGCGGGCGTCGTCGGTGACCTCGGTGGTGGCCACCACGTCGTCCCAGTACGCGCGGAACGCGGCACGATCGGCGGGCCACAGCTCGGGCGGCACCTGCAGCGCGGTCCCGAGCACCGCGTACTCCTGGTAGACGCGGTCCGCGGTCTCCTCGTCGAGGGGGCCGAAGAGGCGTTCGTGGAGCAGCGTCGCGGTGTCGTAGAGGGTCGCGGCGACCCAGAGCTGCAACTCGGGGTCGATCGCCCGGTAGCCGGGTCCCCGCACCTTGCCGTGCACCCGGTTGACCAGCCGGGTGACGGTGCGGACCTCCTCGTCGGTGCCGTAGGTCATGCAGTAGACGTAGGTCAGCGTGGTGCGCAGCCGTTCCACCGGCCGGTAGGCGAAGTCGCTGTGCTCGTGGACGCCCCGCCCGATCCCCGGTACGGCGATCTGGAGCAGGATCGCCCGCGCCCCGCCGGCCAGGATGGCTCCCTCGCGCACGACCCGGTGCATCGCGGCGCTCTCGGCACGCGGTCTGGAAGGCATGGGACCACTGTAAATCCGGATTAACTTGAGGGGAAGGCAATGGTGGCTGAACAGCGCGGACAACACCGGAATGGCCCAAGGTCCCGTCGGGAGCGGTGCGATGCCGGGTTCACCACCGGCGGAGGCGGCCCGGTCCGTCAGTCGGCGCACCGGAGGATCCGCAGCGCCAGGTGCGCCGCGTGCTCGGGCCCGGCCGCGCGGGTGCCCGCCATCGCCAGGTCGTTGATGACGTTGACCGCCGCGTACGCGGCGAGCTGCGTGCGCCCGGCGTGCCGGTCCCGCCGGACCTCGGCGGCGAGCGCGACCCAGCGCCGCAGGTGGTCGCGTTGCGCCCGGCGCAGCGCGTGCCGGTCCGGGGTGGGCAGGTTGCGGTACTCGGAGAGGTAGACCGCGGCGAGGTCGCGGTGCTCGAAGGCGAAGGAGGTGTAGGCCGAGGCCAGCCGCTCCACGGCCAGGTCCGGGTCCGCGACGTCGCGCAGGGCGTGCTCGGTCAACGCCGCGAGCCGTTCGGTCGCGCGGTAGTACACCGCCGCCAGCAGGTCGCCCTTGCCGCTGAAGTGCCGGTAGACGCTGGATCCGTTGATCCCGGCCGCCGCGCCGATCTCCTCCATGCTCACGTCGTGGAAGCCGCGGGTGCGCAGCAGCGGCACCGCCGCGGCGAGCAGCTTCTCCCGGCGCGAGGCGTGCACCGCGACCGATCCCGCTGCGACCGGTTCGGGCCCGGGTACCGGAGGGGAGGCGGGCAGCGGGGTGGTGAGCGCGGTCCAGGCCACCGCCAGCAGACCTCGCTCGGCCGCCCGGTCGGTGGCCGCGGCGCGGTGCGTCGACCAGCTCGCGATCCCGCTCAGCGCCACGGACGCCAGCAGCGCCGCCGCCCCGTCGTCCAGTTCCGGCCGGACCTGGCGCAGCGACCGGGCCACGGCGCCGATCAACGACCGGATGGCGCGCCTGACCTCGGTGCGGTGCTCGGCGGCGAGGTGGCGGTACTCCCACTGGTAGAGCCGGACGCCGCCCCGGCGCCGGACCACCAGCCGCACCACCGATTCCAGCGCTGCGGTGAGCCGTTCCCGGGAATCGCCCGGATGCTCGGCGGCGCGTTCGACGCAGTCGGTCAGCGCGAGCGCGAAGTCCTGCGCGGCGTGCGCGAGGATCGCCTGCTTGTTGGGGAAGTGCCGGTAGATCGCCGGGCCGCTGATGCCCGCGCTCGCCGCGATCTCACCGAGCCCGACGCCGTGGTAGCCCCGCTCGCAGAACAGCTCCGCCGCGATGGCGGCGAGCTGGGCGCGCCGGTCGGCGGAGCGCCGCCGGGTCGCTGCCGAGGACGTCATGGTGATCCCTCCGTCGCGAGCGCAGGTCCTGCTCGTGGGGACTCTACTCGCTCCGAGCGGGGCTCCGGCGTGCGCGAACGCACTTGACAGGCCGGACGCGCCCTCGCATTGTTAATCAGGATTCGCGCGGTGCGGACCGAGGTGGTGGCGATCGTGGACGATCCGGAACGCGCGGGCCTGCCCGGCCCGGAGTCGGAGACCTGGCGGCGGTTCGCCGCACTGCCCGGCGTCTTCGTCGCGGGCACCGGGCTGCTCCTGCAGGTGGCCCACCCGGTCGTGGGGGCCGGGGTCCGGCAGCACTCCGACTTCCGCAACACGCCCTGGTCGCGCGCGTTCCGCACGCACCTGTCCACGATGCGCTTCGTCTACGGACTGGGCCACGGCGCCGAGGTCGAGGGCGACCGGCTGCGGCGGGTGCACCGCACCATCCGGGGCGTGGACGAGCAGGGGCGCGAGTACCACGCGCTGGACCCGGCGGCCTACGCCTGGGTGCACCTGACCCTGGCCCGCTTCATGGTCGACACCGCCGCCTGGTTCGGCACACCGATGACCGAGGACGAGACCGAGCGGATGTGGCAGGAGTTCCGCGCGGTCGGGCGGGCGCTGCACGTGCGCGACCGGCACATGCCGCCGGACTGGGCCGGTGCCTCGCGGTGGTTCGACGAGGTCGTGCACGAGGTGCTGGAGTCCAACCAGTCCACCCGCGACGTGCTGGACAGCCTGGCCCACCCGGCCCCGCCGCACCCGCTGGTCCCGCGCCGCGCCTGGGACCTCGTCATGCGACCCGCCGGACGGGTGGTCACCCTGACCAGCGTCGGAATCCTGCCCGAGGAGCTGCGGGACCGGTTGGGGCTGGTGTGGACCTCGGCCGACGAGCGGCGGCTGCGGCGGTTCGCCGGGGTGGTCCGGGCGGTGATGCGGGTGCTGCCGGAACCGCTGCGCTACCCGCCGCTGGCCTACGCCGTGGTCCTGCGCGCCCGGTGGCGTCAGCGCACCGGGCGGGCCAACCAGTGCTCGGCGTAGCGGCCGGCGTTGAACGCGGGCACCTCGCGGAAGCCGTGCTTGGCGTAGAGCCCGCGCGCCTCCACCAGGTCGCCGCGGGTGTCCAACCGCAGCGTGCGCACCCCGAGCCGCTCCGCCCGCCGCGCGCAATCGGCCAGCAGCGCCCCGCCGAGCCCGCGCCCGCGCAGACCCGGCCGCACGTACATCCGCTTCACCTCGCCGATCGCCTCCGGGCACAGCCGCAGGCCGACGCACCCGGCGAGTCCGTCGGGATGCCGGGCGACCAGCAGGAACCCGGTCGGGGCGACCAGGTCGTCCGAACCGTCCTCGGCGAGCGCGGCGTCCACCTCGGCCTCGGTGGCGGGCCGGCCGTAGTAGCGGCCGGCCATCTCGCCGGTGTACTCCCGCAGCAGCAGGGCGCGGTCCGGGTCGGCGCGCTCGACCGCCTCGATCGTCCAGTCCTCCACGCGGTGCATTCTGCCCGTGATCGGCTCCCGGGGAAGCCGCACCGCCTTCCGGCATAGGCGCGGCCTACGGGACCGTTCGCCGAGCCGACTTTGACCCCCGCGCGCGGCGGCTCGTTGAATTGCCGGAAAGCATCGTTGCGGGAGGGAACTGCTCATGCGTCTGGACGGCATGTCGGCGGCGGTGACCGGTGGGGCCTCGGGCCTCGGGTTGGCGACCGCGGAGAAGATGGTCGAGGCCGGGGCCAAGGTGACGCTCATCGACCTGCCCTCCTCGCCGGGCGCGGAGCAGGCGCGGCGGCTCGGCGGGAGCGCGCGGTTCGCCGCGGCCGACATCACCGACGCCGAGCAGTTCGCCGTCGCGCTCGACGCCGCCGACGAGTTCGGCCCGCTGCGCTCGGTGGTGCACTGCGCGGGCCGCGGCGCCCGGATCAGGCTGGTGGAGAAGGATGGCTCGCCCGGCGCGCTGGAGCCCTTCGAGGACGTCGTCCAGCTCAACCTGATCGGCTCCTACAACGCGCTGCGGCTCGGGGCCGCCCGCATCGCCCGGCACGACCCGATCGACGGGGAGGGCGGTGCCATCGTGCTCACCGCCTCGGTCGCGGCGTTCGACGGCCAGATCGGGCAGATCGCCTACACCGCGTCGAAGGCGGGCATCGTCGGGATGACGCTGTGCGCGGCCCGGGACCTGGCGAGCAAGGGGATCCGGGTCTGCACCATCGCCCCCGGCATCATGGACACCCCGCTGCTGGGCAGGCTCCGCGAGGACGTGCGGACCTCGCTGGAGGAATCGGTGCCGAACCCCAAGCGGCTGGGCCGGCCCGCCGAGTTCGGCGCGCTGGCCTGCGGGATCGTGGAGAACCCGTACCTCAACGGCGAGACCATCCGGCTCGACGGTGCGATCCGGATGGCGCCGCGCTGACCGGGCGTGGTGGGGCGCCCCGCCCGGGCGCCCCACCGGCCGGTGCCTCAACCCAGGCTGAACCCGAACACGTTGAGCAGGCTGTAGATCCCGACCAGGGTGATGGCCACGCTGCTGACCACCAGCAGCGCGTTGAACGCCTTCGACCCGTGCAGCCGCTTGTCGACCTGGGTGTTGCGCAGGTACCAGGTGGCGACCACGACGGCGGGCAGGAAGATCCCGGTCATCACGCCGCCGATCTGGACCATCACCACCGGCGAGTTGATGAACAGGAACGCCGCGCCCCACAGGATCGGCAGCAGCACGGTGAACAACCGGATCGACCGGGCGCGGGCCTTGGCGTCGGTCCAGTCCAGCAGCCCCATCGTGGCCATCAGGTTGGCGTACATCCGCGACCAGCTCGGGATCGAGGCCCACAGCGTCGAGCCGAGCACCGCGATGGCGCCGATCAGGAACGCGGTGCCGAACCAGTCGCCGATGACGTCGGTGTACATCTGCGAGAGGGTCACGATCATGTCGTTGCCCTCGAGCACCAGGCCCTGCGGGTTGAGCACCGCCGCGCCCATGATGAAGAAGGCCAGGGTGCCGACGGTGTAGACGACCCAGGACAGGAAGACGTCCTTGTACATCACCTTGATCCAGCCCTGCGCGCGGCGCGCCCACTCCTCGCTGCCGTCCGGCGGGCCGACCCAGCGGGCGTAGCCCTTCTCCACGCACCAGTAGGTGTAGAAGGTGATCTCGTCGGCCCCGACGCCGGTGATGCCGAACATCGCCACCGCGGCGCCGAGCGCGCCGACCGGGATGCTGAAGGTCAGGCCGGTCAGCACGTCCTCGCCGCCGTAGTTGAACGGCGTGAACGGCAGGCCCAGCGCGATCGCCACGGTGGCCACCGAGAACACCGCCACCAGGGCGAAGGCGCCGCGTTCGATGACGGTGTAGCCGCTGGAGATCAGCAGCGCGATGCTGCCCGCGACGACGATCGCGGTCCACACCGCCAGGGAGGTGAAGCTCAGCGGTTCACCGCCGACCGGGACGAGCACGCTCAGGGCCGCCGCGGTGCCGCCGACGATCCCGCCGACCTGGAGCAGCTTGGACAGCGCCATCAGCGCCCACAGGACGTTGATCCAGCTCAGCCGCCCGATCTTCGGCGGCACGTCGTTGAACCCGGTGAGCGCGGGCTTGCCGGTGATAATTGTCCAGCGCGCGAGTTCGGCCTGCACCGCCACCTTCACGGCGGTGGACAGGATCACCATCCACAGCAGGACGAAGCCGACCTGGGCACCGAGCGCGGTGGTGGCGATGAGCTCCCCGGACCCGACGATGGAGGCGCTGACGATCAGGCCGGGGCCCAGGTAGCGCAGGCTGGCGCGCCAGCCCTTGGGAGGTTCCTTGATCCCGTCCGCGGTGAGCACGTACGGGTCGTCACTGGTAGCGACGGGTGTCCCCATCGAGCACTCCTTCGTGCTTGTCGGGCTGGGCCCGCGGTCACGCATTCGAGCAAAGTTTTCACATGTGTGAAATCGTGGGCTCGTATGTGAAAACTACAGCGGTACTCCGGGTGGGTCAACGGACGATGCGCAGTCGAAACCCGCTCGTCGCGGGCCGGATGCCGAGGCCGGGCGATGCGGCCGACCAGCGCGATTCCGGGCGCGCCGCGCCCGGAACGGCGCGAACGTCCGCAGTGGACGGTCCGGGACCCGGTCGGGGGTGATCGCGCGAGGACGCTGACCGCGGACGCCGGTGGCGATAGGCTGCCGATCATGGTGGGTTCATTGCTCGGAACCGAAGTCCAGCGGGTCGAGGACCCCGAACTGCTGCGCGGCGGCGGGACCTACGTCCCCAACTTCGCGGTCGACGGGTTGCTGCACATCGGCTTCGTCCGATCGCCGCTCGCGCACGCGACGATCAACGACATCGACACCTCGGCCGCGCGCGAGGCGCCCGGCGTGGTCGCCGTCTTCACCGCCGCGGACCTGGAACTGCCGGTTCCGCCCCCGTTCCTGGAGCTCAACCCCGCGTGCTCGCGCACGCCGCTGGCCACCGACCGGGTCCGCTTCGCCGGCGAGGCGGTGGCGGTCGTGGTCGGGCGGAGCGCGGCGGCGGTCGAGGACGCCGTGGAGCTGGTGGACGTCGACCTGGCGGAACTCCCGGTCGCCGTGGATCCGGAGCAGGCCCTGGACCCCGACGCGCCCCGGCAGTTCCCGGAGCTGGGCACCAACGTCGCCGCCGGGTTCCGCGATCCGGCCGGGGCCGACGTGCTCGACGGTTCCGACGTGGTGGTGCGGGCCCGGATCGAGAACCAGCGCGTCGCGGTGGTGCCCATGGAGGGCAACGCCATCGCGGTGGTGCCCGGTGGTCCGGGGGCCGAGCACGAGGTCGTCGTGCACGTCTCCACCCAGATGCCGCACGGCCTGCGCGCCGGGCTCGCCGCCGCGTTCGGCTGGCCGATCGAGCGGGTGCGGGTGATCGCCCCGCACGTGGGCGGCGGTTTCGGCGGCAAGGCCGGGGCGATCCCGGAGCACGTGGTCGCCGTCGCGGTGGCCCGCGAGCTCGGGCGCCCGGTGCGCTGGGTGGAGGGCCGCTCCGAGAACCTCCAGGCGATGCCGCACGGCCGGGCCCAGGTGCAGTACGCCGAGCTCGGGCTGCGCTCCGACGGCACCATCGTCGGCCTGCGCTGCCGGGTGGTCGGGGACTGCGGCGCCTACGCGGGTTTCGGCGGCGCGCTGGCGCTGGGACCGACCCGGATGATGGCCCAGGGCGTCTACCGGATCCCGCGGATCAGCTACGACGGCGTGGCGGTGCTGACCAACACCACCCCCGTCGGTGCCTTCCGCGGTGCCGGGCGCCCCGAGGCGGCGGCGATGCTGGAGCGGATGATCGACCTCGCCGCCGCGGAGCTGACGATGGACCCGGCGGCGCTGCGGCGGAAGAACTTCCTGGCGCCGGAGGACTTCCCGTACCGCACCGTGGTCGGCGCCAACTACGACAGCGGGGACTTCGACCTGCCCCTGACCGAGGCGCTCCGGCAGGCCGACTACGAGGCGCTGCGGGCCGAGCAGGCCCGGCGCGTCGAGGCCGGGGAGACCGTGCTGCTCGGCATCGGGATGAGCAGCTACGTCGAGATCACCGGTGGCGGCGACGGGGAGTACGCCGAGGTCGAGGTGCTCCCGGACGGCGCCCGCATCAAGGTGGGCACCTCCTCGCACGGGCAGGGCCACGCGACGTCGTTCGCGATGCTGGTCTCCGACGTGCTGGGCATCCCGATGGAGTCGATCGCCTTCGTCCAGTCCGACACCGCCGAGGTGCCGCGCGGATCGGGCACCGGTGGCTCGCGTTCGTTGCAGCTCGGCGGCAGCGCCGTGCGGCGGGCCGGTGAAGCGGTGCTCCAGCGGGCCAAGGAGCTGGCGGCCACCCGGCTGGAGGCCGCCGTCGACGACATCGAGGTCACCGAGGACGGCGCGCTCGGCGTCGCCGGGGTGCCCACCGCGACGCTGAGCTGGTCCGAGGTGGTCACCGCGGCGGCCGAGAACGACGAGCGCCTCGCCGCGCAGGTGGACTTCACGCCCGAGGGCGCCACCTTCCCCTTCGGCGCGCACGTGTCGGTGGTCGAGGTCGACGTCGAGACCGGGCTGGTCCGGCCGGTGCGGCACATCGCCGTCGACGACTGCGGCCGGGTGCTCAACCCGCTCATCGTGCGCGGGCAGCAGCACGGCGGGGCGATCCAGGGCATCGCCCAGGCGCTGTGGGAGCAGGTCACCTTCGACGCCGACGGCAACCCGGGCAACGCGACCCTCGCCGACTACGCGATGCCTTCGGCGGCGGACGTGCCGTCCCTGGAGGCCCACAACACCGAGACCGACACGCCGCGCAACCCGCTGGGGGCCAAGGGGATCGGGGAGTCCGCGACCGTGGGATCCACCCCGGCGGTGCAGAACGCCGTGGTCGACGCGCTGCGCCACCTCGGGGTCCGGCACGTCGACATGCCCGCCACGCCGGAGCGGGTGTGGAGCACGATCAGCGCCGCGCGCGAGGGCACGCTGCCCGACCCGTGGCAGGAGCCGCCCGCCGCGTTCGCCGTGCTGCCCGAGCGCGGCGCGGACACCCCGGACGACCCGGACGAGGCCGTCGTCTGAGCACGTCCCGCATCCTGCCGCGAGCGCCCAACGGCTCGCGGCGGGACCGCGTCGGCCGCGACTTTCCTGAGTGAGGGGCACCTTCATCCGGCTATGTCGGGTGGAGGTGCCCCTCACTCGTGTCCGCGAGCGCCTGGTCGGTCGGGCTCCGCCCGTGGCTCGGGAGCGGAGCGGGTGGGCTTCCGCCGCTGGGCTCAGCCGGTGCTGCGGCGGGAGCGGTAGGTCCGCATCTTGTGCCGCGCGCCGCAGATGTCCATGCTGCACCAGGTCGCGTTGCCCGCCGGGGAGCGGTCGTAGAACACCCACCGGCAGTCCTCGGCGCGGCATACCTTGAGCCGGTCGGCGCCGGCCAGTTCCGCCTCCGCCAGGGAGCGAACCACCTCGCCGAGCACCCGCCGCACCGGATCGGCGGCGAGCACCGCGATCCGGGGTCCGCCGTCCCGCCACTGCGGGGCGCCCAGCAGCCGCCGGGAAGCCGCGTCGAGTTCGGCCGCCGATTGCCCGCCGAGGTGCGCGCGCAACGCCTCCCGGAGTCCCACCATCTCCTGCCGCCCGGTTTCGTCGAGGGCCGCGGCCGCCTCCTCGCATCCCCGGCCGCGCAGCCACGCCACCGCGCCGCCGAGGTCGGCGAGCTGGTCCTCCTGGCGCAGCAAGCGGGCCGTGTTGGCGAAGGACTCGACCGCTTCGAGCGGTCCGGGGGCGGCGGGGCGGTCGTAGCTCATCGTCGACCAGATTACCGCTTGGGTCTTGTTGACGGTAACGGCGGTTGTTACCGTCATCTCGCCTAAGACGGTAACTGGAGGTGTCCATGGCCTGGGAGCTGCCGGAGCGGCACGAGACCGAGGGCGGCACGGTCCGCTGGGCCCGGTCGGGGCGGGGGAGTCCGGTGGTGCTGCTGCACGGCACGCCGTTCTCCTCGGTCGTGTGGCGGGAGGTCGCCACCGCGCTCAGCCGGGACCACGAGGTGTTCGTCTACGACCTGCTCGGCTACGGCAGGTCCACCATGCGGGACGGCCAGGACGTCTCGCTGGTCGGGCAGCAGCGGATCTTCGCCGAGCTGCTGGAGCGCTGGGGCCTGGCCGAACCGGCGGTGGTCGCCCACGACATCGGGGGTGCGGTGGCGCTCCGCACCGCGCTGCTGGGCGGTGCGCGCTACGGGCGGCTGGCGCTGCTCGACGCGGTGGCCATCCGGCCGTGGGGGTCGCCGTTCTTCCGGCTGGTCCGGGAGCACGCGGCGGTGTTCGGCGCCCTCCCCGCGCACCTGCACGAGGCGCTGGTGCGCCGCTACGTGCGCAGCGCCGCGCACCGCGAGCCGGCTCCCGCCGTGCTCGACGAGCTGGTCGGACCGTGGCTCGGGGCGGCCGGCCAGCAGGCCTTCTACCGGCAGATCGCCCAGGCCGACGAGCGGTGGACCCGCGAGTTCGAGGACCGGCTCGGTGAGCTGGGCTGCCGGGTGCTGGTCGGGTGGGGCGAGCACGACGACTGGCTGCCGCCGGAGCGGGGCGCGCGGCTCGCGGCGGCGATCCCGGGGGCGCGCCACGAGCGGCTCCCCGGTGCGGGCCACCTGGTGCAGCACGACGCTCCCGCCGAGCTCGCCGTGCTGCTGGCGCGGTTCCTGCGGCCGTGACCTCGTCCACCATCCGGGAACCCGGTCCCGGAGATTGGTAGCTGTCGGGTTAGAGTCCTCTAGTCCGTTCGTATGAATGAGGAGGCTCGGCCATGTCTGTCGGCCACGCTCCGCCAGCAGGGGTGGAGGGGAGTCCCGGTGGGGCCCCGCGGAACTCGACCAAGAAGGTCGTGGTGGCGAGCCTCGTCGGGACCTCGATCGAGTTCTACGACTTCTACGTCTACGCCACCGCGGCGGTGCTGGTCTTCCCGCACCTGTTCTTCCCGGCGGGCGACGACGTCGCCGCCACCCTGCAATCGCTGGCGACCTTCGCGATCGCCTTCGTCGCCCGGCCGGTCGGCTCCGCGCTCTTCGGCCACTTCGGGGACCGCATCGGCCGCAAGTCCACGCTGGTGGCCTCGCTGCTGACGATGGGCATCTCCACGGTGCTGATCGGGTTGCTGCCCGGCTACGCCCAGATCGGCGTGCTGGCCCCGCTGCTGCTGGCGCTGTGCCGCTTCGGCCAGGGCCTCGGGCTCGGCGGCGAGTGGGGCGGCGCCGCGCTGCTGGCCACCGAGAACGCCCCGCCGGGACGCCGCGCCTTCTTCGGCACCTTCCCGCAGCTCGGAGCGCCGATCGGCTTCTTCATGGCCAACGGGCTGTTCCTGATCCTGTCCGGGACGATGAGCGACCAGGCGTTCCTGTCCTGGGGCTGGCGGATCCCGTTCCTGGTCTCGGCGGTGCTGGTGCTCGTCGGGCTGTGGGTGCGGCTGAGCCTGCACGAGTCGCCGGCCTTCGCCGGGGTGGTGGAGCGCAACGAGCGCGCCAAGGTGCCGTTCGTGCAGGTCTTCCGCACCGACTTCACCGCGCTGGTGCTGGGCACCTTCATCATGCTGGCGACCTACGTGCTGTTCTACCTGATGACGGTGTTCTCGCTGTCCTACGGCACCGCCGACACCGGCCTGGGCTTCGAGCGCTCCGAATTCCTGGTGCTGCTGCTGGTCGGCGTGGTGTTCTTCGGGCTGACCGTGCCGATCGCGGGACTGCTGGCCGACCGGTACGGACGCCGCCCCACCTTGATCGTGACCACGGTGGCGATCATCGTCTTCGGCGTGCTGCTCGGCCCCTGGTTCGGCGCCGGTTCCACCGCGTCCTCGCTGAGCTTCCTGATCGTCGGGCTCGGCCTGATGGGGCTGACCTTCGGTCCGATGGGTGCGGTGCTGCCGGAGCTGTTCCCGACGGCGGTCCGCTACACCGGTGCCTCGGTGTCCTACAACGTGGCCAGCCTGCTCGGCGCCTCGGTGGCGCCCTACATCGCCACCTGGCTGGCCAGCTCGCACGGGCTGGGCTGGGTCGGCATCTACCTGGCCGCGATGGGCGCGCTGACGCTGATCGCGCTGCTGGTCAGCAAGGAGACCAGGGAACGAGCCCTGGAGGACTGAGCGCCTCCCACCACCCGGCAGTGTGCTGAGTGAGGGGCACCCTTGCCCAAGCAAGGACTGCTTTCGCCAATGGCCTGCTTGGCGGTGCGGGTGGCGGAACCTCAGCGGCCTTCTCGCTCCGGGCGCCCTTCCTCGTGTACAAGCGCGTACACGGCGTCAGGGCGTCCTCGCGAGAAGACCGCTGAGAACCCGCCGCGGTGCCGGTTGACGGCCTCACCGCATGCGGCTCCGCCGCATTCTGAAAAGACCCCTAACCGGGACAAGGGTGCGCCTCACCTGAGAGCGGACCACCCGGTCGGGGGTGGGGTTCAGCGGTCGATCCGGTGGGCTTCGGCGAGCAGGTCGGACAGGCGGTCGAGGAACGCCACCTGGGCCGGTAGCAGCTTGTCGCGGGCGGTCTCCGGGGTGCACCACAGCGCGCGATCGACCTCCGGGAACCGCTGGACCCGGCCGGAGCGCGGTGGCCACGCCAGCTCGAACTCGTTGCTGCGCAGCGCGGTGACGTCGAAGTCGCCCTCGGCGGCGAAGGCGGTGACGACCTTGCCGCCGCGCTGGCGGACCTCGCCCAGACCGGTCAGCTCCGCCGCGTCGAGCACCAGCCCGGTCTCCTCGGCGAACTCCCGGACCGCCGCCGCCTCCGGGCGCTCCTCGGGGTCGTGCTCGCCCTTGGGGATCGACCAGGCCCCGGCGTCCTTGTTCCGCCAGAACGGCCCGCCGGGGTGCACCAGGAGCACCTCCGGCGCCCGGTCGGCGATGCGGAACAGCATGATCCCCGCGCTGCGCGTGCCCATCCCGCCAGTCTGGCGCATCCGCCCGGTTGCCCGCCCCGCCCGGTTGCCCGTCCCGCCCGGTGCCGACGATGCTGGAGCGGTGGAGCGGGTGGTGCTGCATGCCGACCTCGACCAGTTCATCGTGGCCGTCGAGCTGCTGCGCCGTCCCGAGCTGCGCGGACGTCCGGTGCTCGTCGGCGGCTCCGGCGACCCCACCGAACGCGGCGTCGTGGCCGGGGCGTCTTACGAGGCCCGCGCGCACGGGGTGAGCTCCGGGACGCCGCTGCGCACGGCCGCCGCCCGCTGCCCGGACGCGGTGTTCCTGCCGACCGACCGGGAGACCTACCTGGCCGCGTCGGCGGAGGTGATGGCGGTGCTGGGCGGGACCGGCGGCGTGCTGGAGGTCGCCGGGTGGGACGAGGCGTTCCTGCTGGTGGACACCGACGACCCCGAGCGCACCGCCGAGTCGCTGCGGGCCCGGGTGCTGGCGGCCACCGGGCTGGTCTGCTCGGTCGGCATCGGCGACAACAAGCTGCGCGCCAAGCTCGCCTCCGGCTTCGCCAAACCCGCCGGGGTGTTCCGGCTGGAGCGGGCGAACTGGGTCGAGGTGATGGCCGACCGGCCGCCGGAGGCGCTGCCGGGCATCGGCGCCAAGACGGCGAAGAAGCTCGTCGCCCGGGGCATCACGACCGTCCGGGCGCTGGCCGCGACGCCGATGGCCGAGCTGGCCGGGGAGTTCGGGCCGAACATCGGTCCGTGGCTGGTGGCGCTGGCCCACGGCTACGACTCCAGCCCGGTGACCGATGCGCCGCACCAGGCCCGCTCGCACGGCCGCGAGGTCACCTTCCAGCGCGACGTGCGGGACGCCGAGCTGATCCGCGCCGAGGTGCTGCGGCTGTGCCAGGTGGTCGCCGCGGACCTCCGGGAGGCCGACGAGCTGGCCCGCAGGATCGTGGTCACCGTCCGCGACTCCCGGTTCGCCACCCGCACCCGTGGCGCCGGGCTGGACGCGGCGACCCGCGATCAGGACGCGATCGAGCGCGCGGCGCTCACCGCGCTGGAGCGCTTCGAGCTGGCCCGGCCGGTGCGGTTGGTCGGCGTGCGGGCCGAACTCGCTCGGTGAGCACCTTCTCCAGCAGCGGGGTGAGCCGGAAGTCGACCAGCCGGCGCATCGCCAGCGCGGTGCTGGTGCGTTCGACGCCCGGCGCGTCCAGGATCTGCCCGGCGATCCGGTAGAGGTCGTCGGTGTCGGTGGCGACCACCCGCACGTGCAGGTCGGTCTCCCCGGCGACGCCGACCACCTCCACCACCTCGGGGATGGTGCGCAGCGCCGAGGCGAGCTGGTCCAGCAGCCGCTGGGTGGCCTGGACCGTGATGAACGCCGTCAGCGGGTAGCCCAGCGCCGCCGGGTCGATGCGGTTCTCGAAGGAGGCGAGGACCGCTTCCAGCTTGGCCAGCCGCGCCTGCACGGTGTTGCGGGACAGCCCGACGCGCTCGGCCAACGCCACGGCCGTGGCGCGGGGTTCCTCGGTGAGGGCGCGCAGCAGCCGGATGTCCAGCTCGTCGAGCGCATCGCTGGGCACAATGCTCACCTCCGGGCGCGCACCCCGCGCCGCGGGGTGCATCCTGCGCGATTTCAGGCCGTCGTCTTGTGCGGTGATTGTGCTCTTGGTCTGCTCTCGGGAGCAATGTGGCGGCGGCGAGGAGGAACGATGACCAGCGCGGTGGTCCGCACCGGCACCGAGGTGCTGCGCGAGGTCGAGCAACGGGTGCTGTGGTTGTCGACGGCGATCGTCGACCACGCCAACCGGGTGCGGCCCAACCCCTCCGGGATGAAGGTGGGCGGCCACCAGGCCTCCAGCGCCTCCATGGTGTCGATCATGACCGAGCTGTGGTTCCGCCACCTCACCCCGGCCGACCGGGTGTCGGTCAAGCCGCACGCCTCGCCGGTGCTGCACGCGATCAACTACCTGCTGGGCGCGCTCGACGAGTCGTCCCTGACCACCTTGCGCGAGTTCGGCGGGCTGCAGAGCTACCCGAGCCGCACCAAGGACCCGGTCCCCGCCGACTACTCCACCGGTTCGGTCGGCATCGGTGCCACCGCCCCGATCTGGGGCGCGGTGGCCCGCCGCTACGTGGACAGCCACTTCCCAGGCAGCGGTCCCGCGGGCAGGCAGTTCTCGCTGCTCGGCGACGCGGAGCTCGACGAGGGCGCCTGCTGGGAAGCGATCCTGGACCCGACCGTCGCCGGGCTCGGCGAGGTGGTCTGGGTGGTCGACCTCAACCGCCAGTCGCTGGACCGCGTGGTGCCCGACATCGCCGCGAACCGGTTGCAGGGCATGTTCGCCGCGGCGGGCTGGCAGGTGCTCGCGGTGAAGTACGGCCGGGAGTTGGAGGAGCTGTTCGCCCGGCCCGGCGGCGCGGCGTTGCGGGACCGCATCGACGGCATGAGCAACCCGGAGTACCAGCGGCTGCTGCGCTGCTCCGCGGCCGAGCTGCGGGAACGGTTGCCCGGCGCGGACGGCACCGGCATCGCCCGGGTGCTGTCCGACGTGGACGACGACGCGCTGCTCGCCGCGATCCGCAACCTCGGCGGCCACGACCTCGACGCGCTCGACGGGGCGTTCCGCGCCATCGACGACACCCGGCCGACGGTGATCTTCGCCTACACCGTCAAGGGTTACGGCCTGGCCTCGCAGGGCCACCCGCAGAACCACGCGTCGCTGCTCACCGCCGACCAGCTCGCCGAGCTCGCCGACCGGGTCGGCATCGACCCGGACGCGCCGTGGCAGCGCTTCGCCGAAGGCAGCCCGGCCGGTCTGCTGTGCCGGGACACCGCGCGGCGGCTGCACCGCGAACCCGCCCCGGTGGCGGCCCCGCCGGAGCTGCCCACCGACATCGGGCGCACGCCCACCGGCACCACCACCACGCAGGCCGCGCTCGGCCGGGCGCTGCTGGACCTGACCCGCAGCGCGCCGGAGGCGGCGGAGCGGGTGGTGACCCTGGCGCCGGACGTCAGCTCCTCGACGAACCTCGGCGGCTGGCTGAACAAGGTGGGGGTGTGGTCGCCCGCCGAGCGGGTGGACTGGTTCGCCGACGACGCCGACACCATCCTGCACTGGCGGGAACGCCCGGCGGGCCAGCACGTCGAGCTGGGCATCGCCGAGACCAACCTGGTGGGGCTGCTCGGCGAGCTGGGCAGCACCTGGAGCCGGTGGGGCCGGCCGCTGCTGCCGATCGGCGTGGTCTACGACTGCTTCGTGGGACGCGCCTTGGAGCCGTGGGCGTTCGGCCTCTACGGCGGCGGCCAGTCCATCCTGGTCGGCACCCCGTCCGGGGTGAGCCTGGCGCCGGAGGGTGGCGCGCACCAGTCGGTGACCACCCCCTCGATCACCCTGGAACAGCCCGGCTGCGTGTCCTACGAACCGGCGTTCGCGGTGGACGTCGAGTGGTGCCTGCTGGCCTCGCTGGCGCGGCTCGGCAGGCCGGACGGCACGTCCTCCTACCTGCGGTTGTCCACCCGGCCGGTGGACCAGGCGCTGGCCGCGGTACCGGCCGACCCCGCGGCGCGGGAACGGCGCAGGCGGCAGGTGGTGGCCGGGGCCTACGCGCTGCGCCGCCCGGACGCCCCGCAGGTCACCCTAGTCGGGATGGGCGCGGTGCTGCCCGAGGTGCTGGCCGCCGCGGACCGCCTCGACGACCTCGGCGTGCGCGCCGACGTGGTGTGCGCGACCAGTCCCGGACTGCTGTTCGAGGCGCTGCGCACCGGGTCCGATCGCGGCGTCCTGGACCAGGTCTTCCCGGCCCACCGCGCCGCCCCGATGGTCACCGTGCTCGACGGGCACCCGCACACGCTGGCCTTCCTGGCCGGGATCAACCAGGTCCGCGCCGCGCACCTCGGCGTCACCGGCTTCGGGCAGTCCGGTGCGCTGCCCGACGTCTACCGGCACCACGGCATCGACGCCGACAGCGTGCTGCGCGCCGCCCTCGACCTGCTGGGCAGCCCGTGATCGGTGCGGGGCGTTCCCGGACTCGTCTTGCTTGGCGGTGCGGGTGGCGGAACCTCAGCGACCTTCTCGCTGCGGGAGCCGCTCCCGATGTACCAGGCACGTACACGGCGTCGCGGCTGTCCTCGCGAGAAGGCCGCTGAGAACCCGCGGCGGTGCGAGTTGCGTGCGTGGGGCGAGGCGGAAGCGGCTTCGCCGCTTGCCTGCGGGACGGTGCGGGTGGGTGGCTCAGAAGGAGATGTAGCCGCCGTCGACGGTGAGCGCGTCGGCGGTGTGGAAGGCGCTGGCCGGGCTGGCCAGGTACACCGCCAGCGACCCGAAGTCCGAGGGATGGCCCCAGCGGCCCACCGGCATCCGGGGCAGCACCTTGCGCTGGAACCCCTCGGAGTTCAGCGCCGGATCGGCCAGCGGGGTGCTGACCCAGCCCGGCAGCACCGCGTTGGCCCGCACGTGGTGGCGGCCCAGCTCGACCGCGATCGACTTGATCATCGAGATCAGTGCGCCCTTGCTCGCCGCGTAGGCCTCGCCGCGCGGCTGGCCCTGCCGGGCGGCCAGGCTGGACGTGCCGACGAGGCTGCCGCCCTCGCCCTGTTCGACCAGCACCCGCGCCGCCGCGCGCAGCGTCAGGAACGCGCCCTCCAGGTTGGTCCGGGTGACCCGGCGGAACTCGGCCAGGTCGGTGTCGACGAAGCGGGTGCCACCGCCGCCCACCCCGGCGTTGGCGAAGCAGGAGTCCAGCCGCCCGAACCGCTCCGCGGTGCGGGCCATCGCCGCCTCCACCTGATCCTCGTCGCCGACGTCGCAGCGCAGCGCGAGGACGCCGGGCCCGTGCCGCTCCAGTTCGGCGGCGGCCGCGGTGTTGCGCTGCTCGTTGGTGCCCCAGATGCAGACGTCGGCGCCCGCCGCGGCCAGCGCGTTGGCCATCGCCAGGCCGATCCCGGAGTTGCCGCCGGTGATCACGCTGACGTGCCCGGTGAGGTCGAACGGGTTGCCGACCACCATGGGAACCTCCTCGCCGCCCGCGCGAACGCGCGCGATCACCAGTCCTACCCGAATTCCCGGGCACCGGGCAAGGGCCGGACGGTGGAGGTCCGCAGTGGACGGTCAGCTCGCGGCGAGGGCGCGCACGGCGTCGGGCACCTCGCGCACCTCGCCGAGCACCCGGTGGCTGCGGTCCAGCGCGTCCTGGGCCGGCGGGAAGTGCGGGTTCGGGATCGCGAACACGGTCGCGCCCGCCGCCGCGGCGGCCCGGATGCCGTTGGCCGAGTCCTCCACGGCGGCGCACTCGGCGGCGGGCACCTCGATCCGCCGGGCCGCCTCCAGGTAGACGTCCGGGGCGGGTTTGCCCGCGCCCACCTGCTCGCTGGAGACCGTCCCGCGCACCACGTCGACGAGGCCGGTGACCTCCAGGAACGCCAGGATGATCCGGGGCGGGGCGGAACTGGCGATCGCCGTCGGGTAGTCCGCGGCGACCGCGCGCACCGCCTCCTCGGCGTGCGGCAGCACCGGCGGATCGGTCGCGTACCGCTCGGCCATCCGGTCGATGACGGTGTCGGCGGCCTGCTCCGGGGTGAGGTCCGCGCCGAGCTCCTCGACGAGGTAGCGCGACCACTCCGGGGTGCTCATGCCGATCATCGCCTCGGTGGCGCCTTCGGCCCAGTGGCCGCCGGAACCGGTCGTCACCTCGCGCCGGATCCGGTCCCAGAGCTGCTCGGAGTCGGCCAGCACGCCGTCGAGGTCGAAGATCACTCCTGCCAGTCGCACGGTCCCACCGTAGAACGCGGTCCGCCCCGGCGCTGAGCGCCCCGGGGCGCGCGGCCTTCTGGGCCGGGCCCGCCACGCGCTACATTCCTCCTCGCGCAGCGCACGGGCGGGCCGAGGAGCAGGGGTGAAACGACCGACGATCATCGACATCGCGCGGGAGGTCGGGGTGTCGAAGGCCGCGGTCTCCTACGCGCTCAACGGCAAGGGCGGGGTGTCGCCGGAGACCCGGGAGCGCATCCTCGACGTGGCCGCCGCGCTCGGCTGGCGGGCCAGCACCGCCGCCCGCGCCCTGTCCAGCGACCGGGCGGCCAGCGTGGGTGTCGTGCTGGCCCGGCCGCCCGAACTGCTCGGCACCGAGCCGTTCCTGATGCGGCTGGTGGCCGGGCTGGAGCGGACCCTGTCCGCCTACGGCGTCTCGTTGCAGCTCGCGCTGACCTCCGACACCGAGACCGAGCTGGCCACCTACCGGCAGTGGTGGGCGGAGCGGCGGATCGACGGCGTGGTGCTCACCGATCTGCGCACCGCCGATCCCCGGCCCGGCCTGGTGCGCGAGCTCGGCGTGCCCGCGGTGCTGTTCGGCACCGCCGGACCGGTGCCCGGGATCACCGCGCTGCGCTCCGACGACGAGCGGACCGCGCGCAGCGCCGTGGCGCACTTGGTCGAGCTGGGGCACCGGCGAATCGCGCACGTGCAGGGGCCGGACAACCTGCGGCACACGCTGCGCCGGGCGGCGGTGCTCGGCGACACCGCCCACGAGCTCGCCGGGATCGAGCTGCACCGGGAGGTCGGCGGCTACACCGAGGACGGCGGGCTGCGGGCGACCCGGCGGCTGCTGGCGGCGCGGCCGAGGCCGACCGCGGTCATCTACGACAACGACGTGATGGCGGTGGCCGCGGTGGCCCACGCCGACGAGCTCGGCGTCCGCATCCCGGCGGAGCTGTCCGTGCTGGCCTGGGAGGACTCCATGCTGTGCCGGGTGGTCCGGCCCGCGGTCACCGCGTTCGACCACGACGTCACCGCCGACGGGGCGCAGGCGGCGCGGGTGCTGCTCGAACTGATCGAGACCGGTGTGGGCGTGGACGGCGACCTCGGCGACCGCACCCTCGTCGTGCGGTCGAGCACCGGCCCCGCGTAGCGCCGATCCGGACGCACCGCCCGTAACGACCCGGTAACCCACGCCCGCGCGCTCTTCTGGTTAACCGGTTAAGTCCCTAGCTTGGGACCCCACGGACCCAACGGAGGGTCCGGCGGCATACGAGGAGTTCTGTCGTGTTCAAGCGGCCTCTCGTGCTATCACTCATCGCGGTGCTGCTCGCAGGCGCGTTGGCCGGCTGCGCGAGCAGCGAGCCGGCGGACGGGTCCGGTGGCACCCTGACCTACTGGGCGAGCAACCAGGGCAAGAGCGCCCAGCAAGACCTGGAGATCCTCGGCGTGGAACTGGCCGAGTTCACCGAACGCACCGGCATCGAGGTCGATGTCGAGGTGATCTCCTGGGCCGACCTGCTCAACCGCATCCTGGCGGCGGCGACCTCCGGCGTCGGCCCGGACGTGGTCAACCTCGGCAACACCTGGGCGGCCTCGTTGCAGGCGACCGGGGCCTTCGTCGAGTTCGACGACCGGCTCATGCAGCGCTTCGGCGGCCGGGACCGGTTCCTGGCCAGCAGCATGACCTCGGCGGGAATGGCCGGTCGGCCGCCGAGCTCGCTGCCGCTCTACGGCCTGGCCTACGGGCTCTTCTACCACAAGGAGCGCTTCGCCAAGGCCGGGCTGGAACCGCCGCGCACCTGGGCGGAGTTCGTCGAGACCGGTCGGCGGCTCACCGATCCGGAACGGGACCGGTGGGGCCTGACCATCGCCGGGGCCAGCTACACCGAGAACGCGCACTTCGCGTTCATGTTCGGCCGCCAGAACGGCGTGCACCTCATCGACGAGCACGGCCGGGCCACCTTTACCTCCCCGGGCGCGGTGTCGGCGGTGCAGCGCTACCTCGACCTGATGGGCCCGGGCGGGATGGTCAGCCCGGAGGACGCCGAGGAGGGCAACGCCTCGGCCGCCGCGGCCAACTTCACCGACGGCAGCGCGGCGATGCTCATCGCGCAGAACAGCATCATCCCCACGCTGGAGAGCAGCGGGATGTCCGCCGAGGAGTGGGGCGTGGTGCCGATGCCGGTGCCCGAGCCGCTCCCGCCGGGCGGCGCGGTGGTGCGCAGCCACGTCGCGGGCTCCAACATCGCGGTGTTCGAGGACAGCCCGCGCCGCGAGGAAGCGCTCCGGCTGGTCGAGTTCCTGACCAGCGCCGAGACCCAGGCCGACCTCAACATCGCCTACGGCACGCTGCCCGTGGTCACCGACGCCTACCGCGATCCGGCCTTCGACAACCCGGTGGACCACGTGTTCCGGCAGGTGCTGGAGCAGGATTCCGAGACGGTGCCGATGATCCCCAACGAAGCCCACTTCGAGACCACGGTCGGCGCCGCGATGCGCGACCTGTTCGCCCGGATCGCCACGGGCCAGGACGTCACCCGCGACGACGTGCGCGCCGCCCTGGACGACGCCGAGCAGAAGATGCGGGGGATCGGAGGATGACCGACACCGCCGCGGTGCGCACCGCGCCCGCCGAACCCGCGAGCACCCCGCCGCGCGGCCGGTGGCGGCCCGGCCGCCGCTGGTTGCCCTACCTGCTGGTGCTGCCCGCGCTGCTGTTCGAGCTGCTGGTGCACCTGGTCCCGATGATCGGCGGGCTCTGGATGAGCCTGCTGGAGCTGACCCAGTTCTGGTTGCGGGACTGGCTCAACGCCCCCTTCGCCGGACTCGCCAACTTCCGGTTCGCGCTGGACTTCGACAGCGCGGTCGGCACCCAACTGCTCACCTCCTTCGGCATCACCCTGGCCTTCGCGGTGCTCACCGTGGGGATCTCCTGGGCGCTGGGCATGTTCGCGGCCACCCTGCTGCAACGCTCGTTCCCCGGCCGGGCGGTGCTGCGGGCGCTGTTCCTGGTGCCCTACGCGCTGCCGGTCTACACCGCCGTGATGATCTGGAAGTTCATGCTGGACCAGGGCGATGGCATGGTGAACTCCGTGCTCGCGTCGCTGGGCGGCAGCGGTGAGACGTTCTGGCTGCTCGGCGACAACGCGTTCCTGAGCCTGGTGGTGACCGCGGTGTGGCGGCTGTGGCCGTTCGCGTTCCTGGCGCTGATGGCGGGGATGCAGTCCATCCCGACCGACGTCTACGAAGCCGCGACGGTCGACGGGGCCGGCGTGTGGCAGCAGTTCCGGTCGATCACGCTGCCGATGATGCGGCCGGTCACCCAGGTCCTGCTGCTGGTGCTGTTCCTGTGGACCTTCAACGACTTCAACGTCGCCTACATCCTGTTCGACAAGTCGGTGCCCAGCGCGGCGAACCTGCTGTCCATCCACATCTACAACAGCTCGTTCCTGACCTGGAACTTCGGCCTCGGGTCGGCGATGTCGGCGCTGCTGCTGCTGTTCCTGCTGCTGGTCACCGCGGGCTACCTCGCGGTCACGTCCCGGAGGTCGAGCGATGTCTGAGCCGAACTGGTACCGCGTGCTGCGGGTGGTCGGTCTGGTGCTGCTCGGGCTGTTCACCACGCTGCCGCTGGTGACGATGGTGACCACGGCGGTCAAGCCGCTCTCCGACGTGCAGGACCGGTTCCAGTGGATCCCCTCGGAGATCACCTTCCAGCCCTTCGTCGACATGTGGTCGACCATCCCGCTGGCGGACTACTTCATCAACAGCGCGGTGGTCTCGCTCGGCGCGGCGGCGCTGTCGCTGCTCGTCGCGATCTTCGCGGCCTACGCGATCAGCCGGTACCGGTTCCGCGGCCGGGACTCGTTCCGGATGGTCGTGCTGTCCACCCAGATGTTCCCGGGCATCCTGTTCCTGCTGCCGCTGTACCTGCTCTACGCCACCATCGGCCAGGCCACCGGGATCGTGCTCTACGGCAGCCACCTCGGGTTGATCATCACCTACCTGACGTTCTCGCTGCCGTTCTCGATCTGGATGCTCGTCGGCTACTTCGACACCATCCCGCGCGAGCTGGACGAGGCGGCGCTGATCGACGGGGCGGGGCCGGTGCGGGCACTGGTCCGGGTGGTGCTGCCCGCGGCGCGGCCGGGCATCGCGGCGGTCGGGGTCTACGCCTTCATGACGGCGTGGGGCGAGACGCTGTTCGCCTCGATCATGACCACCTCGGACACCCGGACGCTCGCCGTCGGCCTGCGGGAGTACTCCACCCAGACCTCGGTGTACTGGAACGAGGTGATGGCGGCCTCGCTGGTGGTGAGCATCCCGGTGGTCATCGGGTTCCTGATGATGCAGAAGTACCTGGCGCAAGGGCTCACCGCGGGCGCGGTGAAGTGATCGGGCACCGCCGGGCGGGGCGCCGCCCGGCGGGAACCTTTTCGAGGAGGGCACTACCGATGCGACGCGACTCGGCCAAGCTGGTGGTGGGCGGCCGACCGGCCGTCTGGCTCGGGGCCAACTTCTGGTCCCGCACCGGCGGGCCGCTGATGTGGCGGAACTACGACCCGGAGGTGGTGCGCGAGGAGCTCCGGGTGCTGCACGAGCACGGTCTGCGGCAGACCCGCTCGTTCTTCTACTGGCCGGACTTCATGCCGACGCCCGAGACGATCGACGAGGACGGGTGCGCGCACTTCGCGGACTTCCTCGACGCGCACCGCGAGCTGGGCATGGCCTCGATCCCGACCTTCCTGGTCGGGCACATGTCCGGGGACAACTGGGACCCGGCGTGGCGCGGCGACCGCGATCTCTACGCCGACGTGTGGCTGGTGTCCCGGCAGGCCTGGTTCATCCGCGAGATGACCCGGCGCTTCGCCGCGCACCCCGCGGTGGCGGCGTGGCTGATCAGCAACGAGATGCCGATCTACGGGCGGTTGCGGCACCAGCCGGCGGCGCCCACCGAGCAGGTCACCGCCTGGGCCGAGCTCGTGGTGCAGGCGGTGCGCGCCGGCGGCGGGCACCAGCCGGTGTCGCTCGGGGACGGCGCCTGGGGCATCGAGGTGACCGGCGTGGACAACGGCTTCTCGGTGCGCGAGACCGGTGCGCTGGTGGACTTCGTCGGCCCGCACGTCTACCGGACCGACAGCGATCCGGTCCGCCAGCACCTCGGCGCCGCCTTCGTCTGCGAGCTGGCGGCGGTGGCGGGCAAGCCCGTGGTGCTGGAGGAGTTCGGCCTGTCCAGCGACCAGGTCGGCGAGGAGGGCGCCGCGCACTACTACCGGCAGACCCTGCACACCTCGCTGCTGGCCGGGGCGACCGGCTGGCTTGCCTGGAACAACACCGACTACGACGACCTGATCGAGCAGCCGCCCTACTCGCACCACCCGTTCGAGATGCACTTCGGCATCACCGACCACCGGGGACGGCCGAAGCCGCCGCTGCACGAGCTCGCCGCGTTCGCCGAGGTGCTCGACGCGGTGGACTTCGCCCGCTGCGAGCGGGTCCCGGCGGAGGCGGCGCTGGTGGTCAGCGAGTACCTGGAGCGCGGCTACCCCTTCGCCCAGGACGACGACCGGCCGCTGATCTTCGGCTCGCTGCACCAGGCCTACGTCGCGGCCCGGGAGGCAGACCTGGCCCTCGGGTTCAGCCGGGAGCGCGACGGCGTGGCCGAGGACTGCGCGCTGTACCTGCTGCCCTGCGTCAAGCAGCTCCAGGGCCCCACGTGGCAGCGGCTGCGGCAGCGGGTCGCCGACGGCGCGGTGCTGTACCTGTCCTACACCTCCGGCGAGGTCGGCCACCACCGGCAACCGTGGCTGCCGTACCTCGACGAGACCTTCGGGGTGCGCAAGCAGCTCACCTACGGCGTGGTCGACGAGGTCGGCGACGAGGTCGTGGAGCTGACCTTCGGCACCGACTTCGGCGGCATCGCCGCGGGCGAGGTGCTGCGGTTCCGCGCGGGCGGCAACGCGCACAGCCGGACCCACCTGCCGGTGGTGCCCGACGGCGCCGAGGTGATCGCCACCGACGCCCACGGCAGGCCCGCGCTGCTGCGGCACCGGGTCGGCGCGGGGCAGGCGGTGCTGTGCACCTACCCGCTGGAGCACTTCGCCGCGGTCACCCCGCGGGTCAACCCGGAGGACACCCACCGGCTCTACGCCGCGTTGGCCGAGGTCGCCGGGGTGCGCCGCCCGGTCGCGGTCGACGACCCGCGAGTGCTCGTCGACGTCCTGGCGCACGAGGACGGCAGGCGGTTCTGCTGGCTGGTCAGCCAGCACGAGCAGGAGCGCGCGGTTCGCCCGGAGGTCACCGGGGGAGCGCTGCACGAGCTGGGCACCGGAGCGGACGCGTCGACGATCGTGCTGCCCCCGTTCGGGGTGCGGGTGGTCGAGTGGAAGGAGCAGGGCTGACATGGACGGACTCGCCGGATTCCCGGTCTTCCCGCCCGATTTCCGGTTCGGGGTGGCCACCGCGGCCTACCAGGTCGAGGGCGCCGTGGCGGCAGGCGGCCGGGGGCGGTCGATCTGGGACACCTTCGCCGCCACCCCGGGCCGGGTGCACGGCGGGGACACCGGGGAGGTCGCCTGCGACCACTACCACCGGTACCCCGAGGACATCGGGCTGATGCGCGCCCTCGGCGTGGACGCCTACCGGTTCTCGATCGCCTGGCCGCGGATCCAGCCGGAGGGCAGCGGGCCCGGGCTGGCCGCCGGGTTGGACTTCTACTCCCGGCTGGTCGACGAGCTGCTCGCGGCGGACATCGAGCCGTTCCCGACGCTGTACCACTGGGACCTGCCGCAGGCCCTGGAGGACCGCGGCGGCTGGCGGGAGCGCGACACCGCGCAGCGCTTCGCCGACTACGCCGCGCTGGTGCACCGGCGGCTCGGCGACCGCGTCGGGCACTGGACGACCCTCAACGAGCCGTACTGCACCGCGTTCGTCGGCCACGCCGAGGGCAGGCACGCACCCGGCACCCGGGAGGGCGCCGGGGCGCTGCGGGCCGCGCACCACCTGCTGGTGGCGCACGGCCTCGCGGTGACGGCCATGCGCGAACAGCGGCACGGCGACGAGCGCTTCGGCATCACGCTGAACCTCAACTCGGTGCGGCCGGCCGGTGACGACCCGGCCGACCTCGCCGCCGCCCGGCGCCAGGAGTGCCTGTCCAACCGGGTGTTCACCGACCCGGTGCTGGCCGGCCGCCACCCGGAGGCCGAGCACGAGACCTGGGGGGAGCTGACCGACTTCGGGTTCCGCCGGGACGGCGACTTGGCGCTGGCGAGCACCCCGCTGGACTTCCTCGGCGTGAACAACTACTTCCCGGAGTACGTGCGGGCCGCGCCGCACGAACAGCCCGATCCGGCGCGCCGCGACGCCGCCGACATCGGGGCGGCGAAGGTGCACCCGGAGTGGGCGGGCGCGACCACGATGGGCTGGCCGGTGGAACCGGCCGGGCTGGGCCGGGTGCTGCGGTGGCTGCGCGCCGAGTACCCGGGACTGCCGCCGATCCACGTCACCGAGAACGGCACCTCGGGCTTCGACGAACCGGACGAAGCGGGCCGGGTGGCCGACCCGCACCGGATCGGCTACCTCGACGGGCACCTGCGGGCGGTGCGCGAGGCGATCGCCGACGGGGTGGACGTGCGCGGCTACTTCTGCTGGTCGCTGCTGGACAACTTCGAGTGGGCGCACGGCTACCGGCAGCGCTTCGGCCTGGTGCACGTCGACTACGCCGACCAGCGGCGCACGCCGAAGGACAGCTTCGACTGGTACCGCCGGGCGATCCGGACCGCCCGGGGCTGATGCGCCCGGCCGCGGGCGGGGTGGGGCCCGCCCGCGGCCGGGGATGACCACAGTGGACGGACGGCGGCGGGTGTGCTCCTGGTCGCACTTCCGCCCCGTCCGGGCCGCCGTGCCCTAGGATTCGGGGGCAGCGGAACTCTTCTTCGGAGTCGGCGGAACATGTCCACTTCCCGGAACCCGGTACCCGGCGCCACCGTCCACGGTGGACTCACCGGCGCGACGTCGTGAGCGGGGTGCTCACCGGCTTCGGCGTCATCGCGGTCATCATCGTCGTCGGTTACGCGCTGGGCAGGCTCGGCACGCTCGGCGATTCCGGCCGCGAGGTCCTGACCAGGCTTTCCTTCTTCGTCGCCACCCCGGCGCTGCTGTTCGCGATGCTGGCCGAGTCGGACCTGTCGGTGCTCATCTCGGCGCCGCTGGTGGTCTCGGCGCTGAGCACCTTCCTGGTGGCCGGGCTGTTCGTGCTGGTCGCCGCCCTGCGGCGGTGGAACATCCGGCGCGCCACCATCGGGGCGCTGTGCTCCAGCTACGTCAACGCGGGCAACCTGGGCATCCCGATCGCGGTCTACGTGCTCGGCGACGCCTCGCTGATCGCACCGGTGATGCTCTTCCAGCTCCTGGTGCTCACCCCGATCGCGCTCACCGTGATGGACGCCGCCCGCGAGGGGCCGCCCCCGCCCTGGTGGCGCCGGGTGCTCGCGCCGTTCAGCAACCCCATCGTGATCGCCTCGCTGGCCGGGGTCGGGACGGCCGCCCTGGGCTGGCGCGTCCCGACCGCGCTCGCCGAGCCGCTCACCCTCATCGGCCAGCTCGCGGTGCCCTCGGTGCTGCTGGCGTTCGGCATCTCGCTGCACGGCAGCCCGCTGCCCGGCGTCGGCGAGGAGCGCGGCCCGGTCTTGGTGTCGGTGGTGCTCAAGTCGTTCGGGCACCCGGTGGCCGCGTGGGCCATCGGGGCCGGGCTGTTCGGCCTCACCGGCGCTTCGCTGTTCGCGGTGGTGGTGATCTCGGCGCTGCCCGCCGCGCAGAACCTGTTCACCTACGCCTCCCGGTACCAGGCGGGGGTGCGCCTGGCCCGGGAGTCCATCCTGCTGTCCACCGTCCTGTCGGTGCCGGTGATCTTCACCGTCTCGGCCCTGCTCGGCGTCTGAAGGCCGGTCCCGCGCCGCCGGGCGGGGTCGGGCTACCCGGCCGCAGTCAGGTGGAAGCCCCGGTAGCCCTGCCGCGCGACCTCGTCGCACAGCTCCCGGTACACCCCGACGCCGCCGATGTAGGGCATGAACACGCGCGGTTTGCCGGGCACGTTGGCCCCCATGTACCAGGAGGCCGCCCGCGGGAACAGCGTCTCGTCGGCGACCTCGTTGACGTGCTCGGCCCACTCCCGCTCGGCGGCCGGGTCGGCCTCGCAGCGCCGGGTTCCCGTCGCGCGCAGGTGCTCCAGGTGCTCGGCGATCCACTCCACGTGCTGCTCGATGGACACGATCATGTTGCTCAGCACCGACGGGCTGCCCGGCCCGGTGATGGTGAACATGTTCGGGAACCCGGCGTTGGCCACGCCGAGGTAGCTGCGCGGCCCGTCCCGCCACTTGTCCCGCAACCGCAGGCCGTCCACGCCCCGGATGTCGATCCGGGTCAGCGGTCCGGTCAGCGCGTCGTAGCCGGTGGCGAACACCAGCACGTCGAACTCGTGCTCGCGGTCGCCGACCCGCACCCCGCGCGGGGTGATCTCCGAGATCGGCCGCTCCCGGATGCTGACCAGCTCGACGTGCTCGCGGTTGTAGGTGGCGTAGTAGTCGGTGTCCACGCAGATCCGCTTGGTGCCGATCGGGTGGTCGTAGGGGCACAGCAGCTCGGCGGTCTCCGGGTCGTCGACGGTGGCCCGGATCTTGTCCCGGACGAACTCCGCGGACAGGGCGTTGGCGTCGGGATCGCGCAGCGTGGCCTCGTAGGTGGCGGTGAACGTGGTCCCGCCGATGGCCCAGCGCCGTTCGAGCTCGGCGCGCACCTGCTCGGCGGGCAGCTCCAGCGGGTCCTCCGCGCGCTGCTCGGACAGGATGCCCGAGTGCGACGTCCGGGCCTCCGCGCGGAGCCTGCCGTAGTCGGCCTTCACCCGCCGCTGCTCCTCGTCGGAGAGCGGGTGGTTGTGCGCCGGGATGCTGAACTGCGCGGTGCGCTGGAAGACGGTGACCGACGCGGCCTGCTCGGCGATCACCGGGATGGCTTGGATCGCCGAGGAACCGGTGCCGATCACGCCGACCCGCTTGCCGCGGAAGTCGACGGGCTCGTGCGGCCAGCGGCCGGTGTGGTAGGCCTCGCCCGCGAAGGAGTCGCGGCCCGGCAGGTCGGGCAGCTGCGTCGCCGACAGGCACCCCACGGCGGTGATCAGGAAGCGGGCCCGGGTCCGCGCGCCGTCCTCGGTCGTGATCACCCACTCGTCGGCGTCCTCGTCGTAGGCCGCCGACCGCGCGGTGGTGCCGAAGCTGATGTCGCGCCGCAGGTCGAACCGGTCGGCGACGTGCCGGGCGTAGCGCAGGATCTCCGGCTGGGAGGGGTAGCGCTCGGTCCACCGCCACTCCTGCTGGAGCTCCTCGGAGAAGGAGTAGCAGTAGTACAGGCTCTCCACGTCGCAGCGGGCGCCCGGGTACCGGTTCCAGTACCAGGTCCCGCCGACGTCGTCGCCCTTCTCGTACACGTGCGCCCGGAAACCGCGCTCCCGCAGGGTGTGGAGCATGTACATGCCGGCGAACCCGGCTCCGATGATGATCGCGTCGTGGCTGTCGTCGGTCATCCGGCTGACTCCTCATCGTCGTCGGCGAGGTGCGTGACCGCGGAGCGAACTGATCGTTCGCTCAATTGAGCGTGCCGCGCTTTTCCCCGTACGACAAGGGAGACCACCGGTCGGAGCAGCGCCCGCGCCGCCGCGGGGTCCCGGTGGCGTCCGTCCAGCGGAAGGCCGCGAGCCGGATCAGGCGGCGGGCACCGCGAGCCCCTTGGCGCCGAGTGCGGAGGTGGTGGCCGCCGGGGCGTGGCGGGCGAGCAGGTCCAGGCCGATCCGGGCCCGGCGCACCCGCTCCCGGCCCAGCGCGATCGCGGTGGGCGTGAGGTGGGTGCCCGCCGGGTAGATGTTCGGGGCGTTGCGCAGCCCGAACTTGACGTGGACCGGGGCGGCGACCCGCACGATCTCGGCGATCTCGAAGTGCCGCACGAAACCGCCCATGTCGTCGGGGGCTTCGACGTAGACGTCGAGCGGCAGGTCGGTGGCCTGCCGGATGGCGGCGAGCTGCCCGATGCTGAGGTCGGTGGGCACGTTGTAGGTGTCGGCCCCGAGGTCCTCGGCGATGCGCACCGAGGCGGGGTTCGCCAGCCCCATCTGCACGCTGATCTTGAACTGCAGATCGGGCGGCAGGTCGCCCGCGGTGCGCATCCGCGCGGCGGTCGCCAGGACGCCGAGATCGGTGATGAGCACGCTGCGGATGCCGGCCTCGGCGGTGCGGCGGATGTCCTCCAGCACGTGCACGACCTGTTCGGTGCCGCGCGCCTGGGCGGCGACCGAGCCGCCCGCGGGGGCGGTGGCCATCGCCCCGGTGTCCCAGCCCGCTACCGGGCGGGCGAACAGGCTCAGCTCGACGTCGTGCGCCGCGCCGGTGGCGGCCATCCGGGCCAGCTCGTCGTCGGTGAGCAGCATGCCGCCGCTGCCCTGGGAGATCCGGTGCACCACGACCTGCCGGGCGGCGATCTCGTCGAGCACCGCCTCCAGCACCTCGGGGCCCTCGGTGCTGGGGATCTCGACCCGGTACTGGGCGCCGTCGGGGAAGCGCTTCGCGCTGGTCACCGGGCTGTCGTCGGCGGGGAGTCCTTGCGAGCGCAGGAATTCGCGGGTCTGGTGCACGATGGCTCCGTTCGAGATGCCGAACAACGTTCGGACAATACTACGATCATCGGAAATCACCGGTCAAGGTGCTCGGCGCCTGTCTCACGAAGCCCTTCCCGGTGGCGCCGCGGATTGCGACGGTGGCGCGGCGGCCCGGAGGTCCCGGGGCGCGGAGAGGAGTGCGCCGAGCATGGAGCACACAGCACCGCACCGACCGCTGCCGCTGGTGGGCATCACCGTCGTCTCGCTCGAACAGGCGGTGGCCGCCCCGCTGGCCACCCGGCACCTGGCCGACCTCGGCGCGCGGGTGATCAAGGTGGAGCGGCCGGGCGCGGGGGACTTCGCCCGGGCCTACGACACCACCGTGCACGGCCAGTCCAGCCACTTCATCTGGCTCAACCGCAACAAGGAGAGCGTCGCCCTCGACCTCAAGGACGACGCTGACCTGGCGGTGCTGCGGCGGTTGCTCGCCGAGGCCGACGTGCTGGTGCAGAACCTCGCGCCCGGGGCGCTGGAACGGCTCGGGCTGGTCCCCGACGAGCTCCGCGAGCAGCACCCCGGCCTGATCGTGGCGGGCATCTCCGGGTACGGAGTCGACGGCCCCTACCGCGACAAGAAGGCCTACGACCTGCTGGTGCAGTGCGAGGCGGGCGTCGTGTCGATCACCGGGACCCCGGAGGTGCCGAGCAAGGCCGGTCTCCCCGTCGCCGACATCGCCGCGGGCATGTACGCCTACTCGACGATCCTCGCCGCGCTGTTCGAGCGGACCCGCACCGGGACCGGTCAGGTGCTGGAGATCTCCATGCTGGAGGCGCTGTGCGAGTGGATGGGCTACCCGCTGCACTTCGCCGCCTACGGCGGTGAACCGCCGCGGCGCACCGGCGCCAGCCACGCGGCGATCGCGCCCTACGGCCCGTTCCGCACCGGCGACGGCGAGCGGGTCTTCCTCGGCGTGCAGAACCACCGGGAGTGGGAATCCTTCTGCGGGCTCGTGCTCGGTCGGCCCGAGCTGGTCGCCGACGCGCGCTTCGCCGACAACAGCAGCCGGGTCGCCGCCCGCGACGAGCTGACCGCCGTGGTCGAGGAGGCGTTCGCCGCGCTGTCGGCGGACGAGGTGGTCGAGCGGCTGGAGCGGGCCCGGGTGGCCAACGCCCGGCTGCGGTCGGTCCCGGACGTCGTCGACCACCCGCAGCTCGCCGCCCGGGACCGGTGGCGGGAGGTGGGCACGCCGCGCGGTGCCGTCCGCGCGCTGCGGCCGCCGGGCCTGGCCGCCGACCGGGAGCCGCGGATGGACCCGGTCCCGTCGGTGGGGGAGCACACGGAGTCGGTGAAGGCCTGGCTGGCGGAGCTGGACCGGCGCTGACCGTTCGGAACACCTCCTCGGTGCACTAGGTTCTCCGGCAGCGACGGCCGGTGCCCGAGGAGGAACCCGATGACGGCGGTGCAGAGCGCGGTGCTGGTGCTGGCGACCCTCGCCCACGGCCTCGTGGCGGGCCTGTTCTTCGGCTTCGCCTGCGCGGTGATGCCCGGGCTCCGCGGCGTCGACGACCGGACCTTCGTGCGGGTGATGCGGCGGATCAACGCCGCGATCCTCAACGCCTGGTTCGGCGCGGCGTTCGCCGGGGCGCCGGTGCTCACCGCCGTGGCGCTGCTGCTCGCGCTGGTCTCCGGCGACGCCACGGCGCTGCCGCTGGTGCTCGGCCTGCTGGGCTCGCTGGTGGTGCTCGTGGTGACCTTCCGGGTCAACGTCCCGCTGAACGACGGGCTGGACGCCGCGGGCGAACCGGCCACCGCGGCGCGCGCCCGGTTCGAGCGGCCGTGGGTGCGGTGGAACGCGGTGCGGGCAGTCGCGGGCACCGCGGCGATCGGGTGCGCTTGCTGGGCCTGCATGCTCCAGTTCGCCTGACGGTCCCGGCCCGCGGACCCGCTCGGCACCGGGCGGAATACGGCGGGCGCCGCCGGGAGTTGCTGCCGACATGAAGGCGATGACGTACGAGCGCTACGGCGCACCGGGTGACGTGCTGGAGCTGCGGGATCGGCCCAAGCCGAAGGTGGCACCGGGCGAGGTGCTCGTCCGGGTCAGCACGGCGGCGGTGAACCCGGTCGACTGGAAGCTGATGGCCGGGTACCTCGACGAGATGATGCCGACGTTCTTCCCGGTGACCCCGGGCTGGGACGTGGCCGGGGTGGTCGAGGAGGTCGGCCTGGACACCCCCGAGTTCCGACCCGGGGACGAGGTCCTCGCCTACGCCCGCAAGGACTTCCTGCACGACGGCTCCTTCGCCGAGTACCTGTCGGTGCCGGTCCGCGCCGTCGCGGGCAAGCCCGCCTCGGTGGACTGGAACCAGGCCGCGGGACTGCCGCTGGCCGGGCTCACCGCCTACCAGCTCCTCACCCGGCTGGGGCTCAGCGGGGCCGACACCGTGCTGGTGCACGCGGCCTCCGGCGGGGTGGGCGTGCTCGCCGCCCAGCTCGCGCGGGCCGAGGGCGCGCGGGTGATCGGCACCGCGTCGCCGGCCAACCACGAGTTCCTGCGCGGCTTCGGGGTGGAGCCGGTCAGCTACGGCGAAGGGCTGCCCGAGCGGGTTCGCGAGCTGGCGCCCGACGGGGTGGACCTGGTCGCCGACTTCGTCGGCGGCGTCGTCGACGACACGCTCGCGGTGCTGCGCGAAGGCGGCAGGCACGGATCGGTGGCCGACCCCTCGGTCGCCGAGCGCGGCGGGCGCTACGCGTGGGTGCGGCCCAGCGGCGCGGACCTGTCGGTGCTGGCCGGGCTGGTCGCCGAGGAGTCGGTGGTGGTGCCCATCGCGGAGACCTTCCCGCTCGACCGCGCGGCCGAGGCGCTGGAGCTCAACCAGGGCGGGCACGTCCGGGGCAAGGTGACCATCCGGGTCGCCGCCTGAGCAGGCGCATGCGGCACGCCCGGGTGTGCGGCAGGCCTTGCGAAGCGGGAATCGGCTTGCCCGGGACGGGTATCCGGCGGTGGTGGGACGGCTCGGTCGCCTCGCGATGATCTGTGACTCAGGTCACGAAATGATCTCGATAGCGCCGGGTTTCCGCCTGATTACCCTCGGGAATTCCGCCAGGTGAGCCGGGAGCACCGGTGAACTGGAGCAGTACGAGGGGGTATGGCGATGCGCGGCGGAAACGCCAATCGCCGGTGGGCGACGACCCGCCGGGCGAGCACCGAGCAGGTCGAAGTGCCCGCCGAAGTGGACGTACCGGTGCAACGCGGCCCGCAGGACCGCTTGCTGCGGTGCGGGCCGGGGGCTCCGGACACGTTGCGCGCGTTCGTCACCAGGCGGCGCGTGTACGTGGGGAGCCCGGACCGTTAGCGGTTCTCCCGCAGCGCTGGGGCGGCCGGAGCGATCCGGCCGCCCCACGTGCGTCAGCGCCTGGTGAGACGGGCGCTCGCCCGCTTCGTCCGGTGCCGCATCCGCCAGGACCAGGGCCCGACGCGCACCGACCACGAACGCGCGCCGCCCGGCCCGCGCCGCCAGCGCAGCGGTCCGAGCCGCTTGGTCCGATAGCTCCGCAGCGGTGAGCCCAGCACGACAGTCCTCCTTCGGCGTTCGGCAGCGGTTCCCGCCGGAGTGGGTTCCCCGTCGCGGCGGATCTCAACCCGCGGCGGCGCGCAGTGCGGGCAGCAGCTCCTCCTCGGCGAAGGCGAAGAAGCCTTCCCGGTCGTCGTCGACCCCCGCCTGCACCAGGCAGATGTCGGTGAACCCGGCCTCCCAGTAGGACTGGAAGGCGGCCACGATCGGCTCCACGTCCGGACCGCAGGGGATGGCCGCCTTGACGTCCTCCACCCGCACGTACTGGTTCGCCGCGGCGAAGGCCGCGGTGCCCGGCAGCTCGGCGTTGGCCTTCCAGCCGGCGGCGAACCAGCGCATCAGCTCCCACACCCGCTGCGCCGCCCGATCGCGGTCGCGGCCCCAGGAGATCGGGAGCTGGCCGATCTTGCGCCCCGCGTCGCCGCGCGCGGCGTCCCAGCCGGAGCCCAGCTCGGCGTTCGGCTCGGTGGCGATCATCGCGTCGGCCGACCCGGCGAACCGGCGGACCGACTGCTGGCCGGACACGGCCACGCCGATCGGGACCCGACGCTCCGGCAGGTCCCAGAGCTTCGCGGAATCGACCCGGTAGTGGTCGCCGACGTAGTTGACGTAGCCGCCGTCGAACAGCGCCGAGATGATCTCCAGCGCCTCGGAGAACATCTCGTGCCGCACGTTCACCGGCGGCCAGCCCTCCCCGATGACGTGCTCGTTGAGGTTCTCGCCCGCGCCCAACCCGAGCAGGAACCGGTCGTCGGAGAGCAGCCCGATGGTCGCGGCCTTCTGCGCCACGACCGCCGGGTGGTAGCGCATGATCGGCGCGGTCACGTAGGTCATCAGTTCGACGCGCTCGGTGACCTGGGCGACGGCGCCCAGCACGCTCCAGGCGTACGGCGCGTGCCCCTGCTCGTCCAGCCACGGGAAGTAGTGGTCGCTCATCACCTCGAAGTCGAAGCCGGCCGCTTCGGCCGCCGTCGCCTGAGCCACCAGTTCCTTCGGTCCGGACTGCTCGGTCATCAGCGTGTACCCGAATCGCACCATGCGTACCAGGCTGGCACGTTCCTCGTGCCGTCGCCGCCTGAGCGGGCGGCGGTTTCGCCCGAGCGCGAGCGGGGAACACGAGGTGATGCCCGGATGAGCTCGACCGAGGAGGCGGACGTGTCCGCAGAGAACCTGCCGCTGCCCGACTACGACCACCTGCCGATGGGCTCGTTGCAGCACCGCATCCGCTCGCTGACCCGCGACGAGCTGGCGCAGGTCCTCGACTACGAGCGCGGCCACAACGACCGCCCGCAGGTGGTGGAGCTGCTCAACCGGCGGATGGCGGAGCTGGAGGCCGGTGCCGAACCCGCCCCCGGGGCGCAGGACGATGAGGACCCGGTGGAACTCGGCCGGTCCTCCGGCGGCTCCCCGGTCGACCCCGGCGGATCACCGGAGCCGATCCACCCGCCGCGCCACGGCGTCCAGGGCCCCGGCAAGCCGAAGGGCAACCGCGCCCGCTGACGGGCGCCCGCTGATGAACGGGTTCCAGCCCCCGGCCCCCATGACCGGTCCCACCGGTCCCGGGGACTGGACCCGGGTGCCTCGGCACCGGTACGACCATAGGACGGGCGGGCCCGCTCCGCCCGTCGTCCGCTGTGGACCCCGCGAGGCGGGGTCATCGGTGCGCCTCACAGCATCAGCGGCACGACGGTGTGCGCGGCGGCCACCACCAGCAGCAGCCCCACCAGGTCGAGCGCGCCGCCCGCCTTGGCCATCTGCCCGGTGGTGACGTGCCCGCTGGCGAAGGCGATCGCGTTCGGCGGAGTGGCCACCGGCAGCACGAAACCCACGCTGGCGGCCATCGTGATCGCCACCGGCAGGATCACCGGGTCCGCGCCCAGGGCGATCGCGACCCCGCCGGCGATCGGCAGGAACAGCGCGGTGGCGGCGGTGTTGCTCATCAGCTCGCCGACCAGCACGACCACCACGGCCATCGCCGCCACGACCGCCACCAGCGGCAGCGCCGAGAGCGAGCCGAAGAACTCCGCCACCCAGTCACCCAGGTCGGTGGCGCTGAATTGGGCGGACAGCGACAGCCCGCCGCCGAACAGCAGCAGCACGCCCCACGGCACCTCGCGGGTGTCCGACCAGGTCATCAGCCGCTGGCCGGGCCGCTGCCCGCTGGGTACCAGGAACAACGCCACGATCACCGCGATCGCCACGGTGGCGTCGGACATGCGGGACAGCCACGGCACCACCTCGACCAGCGGTGTCCGCGCCAGCAGCGGGAACACCACCCAGGACAGCGCCCCGGCGGCGAACACCGCGAGCAACCGCGCCTCACCGCGCGACATCCGGCCCAGCGTCGCGCGCTGCTCGGCGATCAGCTCGGCGCCGCCGGGCAGTTCCGGCGTCCGGATCCGGAAGATCACCCGGGTCAGCAGGAACCAGGCCACCACCAGGAACACCAGCACCACCGGCAGCATGGTCAGGAACCAGTCGAGGAAGGTGACCTCGATGCCGTGCGCCTCGCCGAGATAGGCGGCCAGCATCGCGTTCGGCGCCGCGCCGATGGTGCTGGCCATGCCGCCGATCGTGGCCGCGTAGGCGATGCCCAGCACCACGCAGGTCGCGAAGTTGCGGTCGGGTTCGCCGCCGCGCGCGCTCAGGTGCACCAGCGACAGTCCGATCGGGACCATCATCATGGTGCTCGCGCTGTTGCTCACCCACATCGTGATGAACGTCGTGGCGATCATGAACCCGGCGATGATCCGGGTGGTGCTGGTGCCCATCACCGCCACGATGGCCAGTGCGATGCGGGTGTGCAGGTTCCACCGCTGCATCCCGGCGGCGAGCATGAACCCGCCCATGAACAGGAAGATCGTGTCGTTGGCGTAGGGCGTGGCCGCGGTGTCGAACTCGGTCACGCCCAGCAGCGGGAACAGCAGCAACGGGAGCAGGGCGGTGGCCGCGAAGGGCAGCGCCTCGGTCATCCACCACACCGCCATCAGCGCGGCCACGGAGGCCACCAGGCGCCCGTCGGCGGACAGGCCCGGCTGCCCGATGGCCAGCAGCAGGTGGACGGCCGCGGCCGCGACCGGTCCGGCGACGAGGCCGATCCGCTTCGCCCGGGACGGTGGTGGCTCTTGGTCGTCCACGTCGACGGAGGCCGACTGCGGTGCGGTGGTCATGCGGGCTCCTCGATCGACGCTGATGGGAGTTCCGGGGACTTCCGCCGGTGCGGGCGGTGGAGTTCGGCGGCGCGCTGCGCGGCGCGGCAGTGCCGGAGTGATCGGACGGTATTACCGGTCCCCGAGGACGTCAATACTCGATCGTTCTCGAAACCCCTTGGCGTGGACCGGGATTGACTGGGTCGTATTACTGTCATACGTTCCGTCGCGTTCGCAGCGGCGACGAGCGGTCCCGCGGCGCCGCGCTCGACGGAAGGCGGAGACCCCGATGGACGAAGCCCAGCAGTACATCGACGACATGGCCCGCGCTCGCGGTTACGTGCTCGATTACCACAAGGTGATGGCCAAGCACGATTTCGACGTGCTGCGCGCCGCCAACGGCATGGTCGCCGCGGCCTACCTGGACCAGCGCACGTTGGACCGCCGCACCAAGGAACTGATCTTCATCGTCAGCCTCACCGTGATGCGCGCGTCGAAGGGCCACATCCAGAGCCACATCCGGGTCGCGCTGGACCAGGGCGTGTCGCCCCGCGAGATCCTGGAGGCCATCGAGATCGCGCTGCCCGAAGCGGGGATCGTGGCGTTCCAGACCGGGTTCGACGCGTGGCGCGAGGTCGTCGGGGCGGAGGGGATCGAGCCGAGCGTGCAGGTCCACGAAGGCGGTGGCGGCGCGAGCTGACCCGGCCAGCAGAACGGGCCAGCGGAACGAGCCAGCAGAACGGAAGGTGCAGCCGTGGAAACCACGTTCATCGGCCTCGGCACGATGGGACGGCCGATGGTGGCCAACCTGGTCCGCGCCGGCGTCGCCGAGGTGTCCGTCCACGACGCCGATCCGGCCGCCCTCGCCGAGGTGGCCGCGGCAACCGGTGCCCGGCCGCTGGCGGAGGCGGCCCGCGCCGCCGATTCCGACGTCGTGATCCTGATGCTGCCCGACGCCGGGGTGGTCCGCGCGGTGCTCGGCGATCCGGCCGACCCCGGGAGCCTGGCGGCCCGGCTGGCGCCGGGCGCGCTGGTGGTCGACATGGGTTCGTCGGCGCCGCGGTCCACCGCGGCCCTGGCCGCCGCGCTCCGGGAGCGCGGCGTCGGCTTGGTCGACGCGCCGGTCTCCGGCGGCCCGCGCAAGGCGGCCACCGCCGAGCTGACCATCATGCTCGGCGGTGCCGACGAGGACTGCGCGCGGATCGAGCCGCTGCTGCTGGCGATGGGCGGCCCGCCGACCCGGACCGGTCCGGTGGGCTCGGCGCACGCGCTCAAGGCGCTCAACAACCTGCTGTCGGCCATCGGCCTGGTGGGGGCGTTGGAGGTGCTCACCGTCGGCAAGGACTTCGGGCTCGACCCGGCGGTGATGCTCGACGTGATCAACCGCTCCACCGGGCGCAACCAGTCGACCGAGGTCAAGATCGGTCCGCAGGTGCTCGGCGGCGGCTTCGACGTCGGCTTCTCGCTGGCGCTGACGGTCAAGGACATCGGCACCGCGCTCGACCTGGCCCGCGCCCAGGGCATCGACAGCCCGCTGGCCGAGACCTGCGTGCGGGTCTGCCGCGAGGCCCTGGACTCGTTGGGCGGGACCGAACCCGACCAGTCCGAGGTGGTCCGCCACCTCGAACGGCGCTCCGGGGTCCGGCTGACCCCGGAACCGGGATGAGCCGCCCCGGTGGCCGCGGGCCTGCACTACGATCTGCGCTCGGCGGACGTGATCGGGAGGCGGGATGCCGGGGCAGGTGAGGCGGGTGGCCGCGCCGCTGCGCGAACAGGTCCTGGAGCTGCTCCGGGCCGACATCCTGGCCGCCGAGTTCGCTCCGGGGCAGCGCCTGGTGGAATCGCGGCTGTGCGAGCGCTTCGAGGTCTCGCGCACCGTGATCCGCGAGGTGCTGCGGCAGCTGGAATCCGAGGGCCTGGTCGCCCTGGTGCCGCACCGGGGCCCGGTGGTCGCCGAGCTGACCCGGGCCGACGCCAAGGCGCTCTACGAGGTGCGGGGCGCGCTGGAGGGCCTGGCCGGGGCGCTGTTCGCCGAACGCGCGGACACCGGGCAGCGCAACCGGTTGCGCGCGGCGATGCGGGTGGTGCGGCGCGACTTCACCGGCGCCGACCTGACCCGGAGGCTCGCGATCAAGGACGAGTTCTACGGCGCGCTGATCGACGGCGCCGACAACGAGATCGTCCGCTCGACGCTGCGCGGCATCCACGCCCGGGTCCAGCTCCTGCGCGGGATGACGGTGCAGGCCGAGGGCCGGGCCCGGCGCAGCGTCCGGGAACTCGCCCAGATCACCGATGCGGCGGCGGTGCGGCGCGACGTCGACGCGGCGCGGGAGGCGTGCGAGCGGCACGTGCGCAACGCCGCCGTGGTGGCGCTGGCGGAACTGGACGCCCGCGCCACCGACCCCGCGCCGTGACCGTCCCGGCGCTCAGCCCAGCGCGATCGAGGGCGTGCCGGGGCGGGCGCTGATCACCTCGCCGATCACCGGCGCGCCGGGGACCTCGCCCGCCACCAGCAGGCCGCCGGAGGTCTGGGCGTCGGCCAGCAGCAGCACCTCCTCCTCCGGCACCGCGCCCCGGTCCAGGTGGGCGTCCACCCAGTCCAGGTTGCGCCGGGTGCCGCCGCTGACGAACCCGTCGCGCACCGCCTCGCGGGCGCCGTCGAGGTAGGGCACCGCCGCGTGGTCGATCCGGGCGGCGGTCCCGGAGGCGCGCATCATCTTGTGGAGGTGGCCGAGCAGCCCGAACCCGGTGACGTCCGTGGCCGCCGCCGCACCGGCGGCCACCGCCGCGGCCGACGCCTCGCGGTTGAGCGTGGTCATCGTCGTAATCGCCTGCTCGAAGCGCTCGCCGGTGGCCTTGTGCCGGGTGTTGAGCACCCCGACGCCCAGCGGCTTGGTCAGCGACAGTGGCGTGCCGGGGCGCGCGGTGTCGTTGCGCAGCATCCGCTCCGGATCGACCAGCCCGGTGACCGCCATGCCGTACTTCGGCTCGCTGTCGTCGACGCTGTGCCCACCGCCGACGTGGCACCCGGCCGCCCCGGCCACCTCGCAGCCGCCGCGCAGCACCTCGGCGGCCAGGTCGAACGGCAGCACCTCGCGGGGCCAGCACAGCAGGTTCACCGCGACCAGCGGGGTGCCGCCCATCGCGTACACATCGGACAGCGCGTTGGTCGCCGCGATGCGCCCCCAGTCGTAGGGATCGTCGACCACGGGGGTGAAGAAGTCGGTGGTGACCACGATGCCGGAGCCGCCGTCGACGCGGACCACGGCGGCGTCGTCGCCGGTCTCCAGGCCGACGACGAGGTCGGCGCGCGGGTCGACGACCTGCGGCGAGAGCCCCGCGACGACGGTTTCGAGCTCACCCGGCGGGATCTTGCAGGCGCAGCCGCCGCCGTGCGCGTACTGGGTCAGTCGAACGGTCATACCCGCATTGAAGCAGAGAACCGGGGCGGCGGTCCGCGCCCGGCGGCGGGGGAGGTTGGCGGAGACGGACGGGAATCGAACCCGCCGCGCCGAGGTGCTCGGCGCCATCGGCTTTGAAGGCCGTGGGGCCACCAGGCACCCTGACGTCTCCGCCGAACACCCTAGCGAACCCCGCGGCGTCCCGCTCGTCCCGGGGCGGGTCCACAGTGGCCGCTCGGGCCGCCGGTGCTCAGAGCCGGGACAGCAGCGCGGCGGTGAGCACGGCCCGCTCGGGCAGGCTCGCGGCCACGATCCGCTCGTCGGGCGCGTGCGCCCCGCGCCCGACCGGGCCGAGCCCGTCCAGGCTGGGCACGCCGAGCGAGCCGGTGAGGTTGGTGTCGGCGGCCCCGGACGCCGGGCGGCCGGTGGCCCGCTGCCCGGCGTGCTCGCCCGCTTCCGCCAGCACCCCGGTCAGCGCGCGCTCGGCGCCCGGTTCCGGCCACACCGGCCTGCTGGTGAGTACCTCGGTGGTCACCTCGGCCCCGCTCCGCTGCGCGGTGAGCCCGTCGAGCGCGGCGAGCACCGCCCGCTCGGTGCCGGTGTCGGTGAACCGCAGGCCGATCTCGCACCAGGCCCGGCCGGCGACCACGTTGGTCCGGCCCCCGCCGCCGATGGTGCCCACGTTGCACAGCACGTCCGGGTGCCGCTCGGCCAGCCGCCGGACCGCCAGGACCTGGTCGACCAGCTCCTCGATCGCCGAGGTGCCGTCCTCCGGGGCCAGCGCGGCGTGCGCTTCCCGGCCGGTGACGTCGATGCGCACCCGGGTGCTGCCCCAGCGCGCGGTCTTCACCGCACCGTCGGGGTGCGGCGGTTCGAACCCGAGGGCGGCGACGGCCCCCGCGCAGTGCTCGGCCACCAGGTCGCGGGCCGACGCGGACCCGACCTCCTCGTCGGCCACCACGATCGCGGTGATCGGCCGGTGCGGCAGACCGCGCTCGGCGAGCAGTTCGAGCGCGGTTTCCAGCACGACCAGGCCGCCCTTCATGTCGTAGACGCCGGGTCCGCGGATGAAGCCGTCCTGCTCGACCCAGGGCACCGCCCCGGTGAGGGTGCCGGTCGGCCACACGGTGTCGTGGTGGCCGAGGCACAGCACCGGTTCCCGGTCGTGCCCGCCGTCGGAGCCGGGGAAGCGGGCGACGAGGTGCGCGCCGGTGTCGCGGGCGTGCCGCTCGACCGCCGCGCCGAGGCCGGCGTAGCGGTCCTGGATCAGGTCGAGCAGCGCATCGAGGGCGTCGGCGTGACCGCTGGGCGTCTCCAGGTCGACGTAGCACTTCAGCCGGTCGCGCATCCGGGCCGCGTCCACGTCGCGCTGAGCATCGAGGGTGTCCACGGATAAGGAACGTATCCTTACCTGATCTGCGCGGCAAGCTGGTTGACTTTCAGGTCGGATGCGCTCATCGTGTTCGACATACGTTACGCAAATTCGTCTCCGGCGGGCCGGGGAAGGAGCAGGTGGTGTCTCGCGGACAGGGTGACGGTTTCGTCCTGCGGAACCTGGACACGGTGGAGCTGCAGCGGCAGGCCGCCGCGCTGTACCGCCGGGTCTTCGGCTACGGCGATCCGGACTTCGGCCTCAGCCCGCGGCTGCTGACCGGCCTGCTGCGCAACGGCGGATCGGTGGTCGGCGCCGTCGACCGCGACGGCGCGCTGCTCGCCTTCGCCTACGGCATGTGCGCCGCCGACAGCACCGGCGGCTACCACTACTCGCAGGCCGCCGTGGTCGCCCCGGGCAACCAGGGGCGCGGGCTCGGCCGGCTGCTCAAGCAGGCGCAGGCCGAGGTCGCCCGGGGCACCGGGACCCGCCGGATGCGCTGGTCCTACGACCCGCTGGTCGCCCGCAACGCGCACTTCAACCTCGACGTGCTCGGCGCCGTCGGCCGCTGGTACGTGGCGGACTTCTACCTCGACGGCGACTCCGACCGGGTCGTCGTGGAGTGGGACCTCGACGGCCGCGCCGAACCCGTCGCCGCCCGGAGCCCGGAACGGGGGCCGGACCGCTGGGCGTGGGGGCGGACCTGGCGCGAGGGCGACGACGGCTGGCTGGCGGTGCCCGCCGACCTCGACGGGCTGGGCGAAGCGGACCGGATCGAGCTGCGCGACCGCGTGCGGGACGGGTTCCACGGGTTCCTCGGCGACGGCCTGGTGGCCCGCTCCTGCACCCGCGCGGACCCGGGGACCGCGGTCTACCGGTTCACCGGGCAGGGCGCGGCATGAGCGGGACCGAGGAGGCCAACAACTCGCTGCAGAGCCCCCGGCAGCGGTTCGACGCGCGGGTGCGGCGCCGGTCCGCGGCGGCGCTGCAGGACCGGGTCGTCGCGCAGGAGGTCCGCTCGCTGGACGCGGCGATGGGCTCGATCGTGGGCGACGGCTCGGTGGAACGGGCCGCCGCGCTGGTCGTCGGCGCCCGGCGGCGGTTCATCCTGGGCATGGGCAAGTCCTTCGCCTACGCCTGCCTGCTGGCCGCCGACCTCGGTGCGTCGCTGTCCAACGTGACCACCATCGACGGGCGCATCGTGCAGGCCATCGACGTGCTCACCGAGGTGCGGTCCAGCGACGTGCTCGTGGTGTTCTCGTTGCGGCGCTACCGGCGGGACACCGTCGAGGCCGCCCGCCAGTTCGCCGCCGGCGGTGGCGCGCTCGTCGTGATCACCGACTCCGAGCAGGCCCCGCTGGCCGCGGCGGCCGACGTGCTCATCGTGGTGCAGACCGAGAGCGCCTCCTATTCGGATTCGCCGACCGCCATCGCCGCCGTGGCCCACGTGCTCGCCACCCTGACCACCGCCAGCGCCAAAGGCGCGCAGCGCCGCCTCGGCGAGCGCGACCGGTTCTCCCGGGCGCTGGGCACCTACCTCGACGACGCCGGAACGGAGCTCCCGTGAAGATCGACCAGGCCACCCTGCACCGCGTCCGGCTGCCGCTCAAGCACAGCTTCCAGACCAGCTCGCACCGCAAGGCCCACCTGGAGCACGTGCTGGTGCGGCTGGTCGACGCCGACGGCGTCGAGGGCTGGGGCGAGATCGCCTCCGGCAGCGATCCCTACTACGCGCCGGACACCACCGACACGAGCTGGTTGATCGCCACCCGCTACCTGCTGCCCGCCGTCCTCGGCCACGAGGTCGACCACCCCTCGGAGGTCGCCGCGCTGCACGGCAAGGTCCGCGGCCACCGGTTCGCCGCGGCCGGGGTCGACATGGCCGCGTGGGCGCTGTGGACCCGGCGCCGGGGCGAACCGCTGGCCCGCGCGCTGGGCGGGGTCCGGGACACCGTCGTCGCCGGGGTGTCGCTGGGCATCGAGCCCACCATCGACGACCTGCTGGCGCAGGTCCAGCGGCACGTCGACGCGGGCTACCCGCGGGTGAAGCTCAAGATCGCCCCGGGCTGGGACGTCGAGCCGGTCGAGCAGGTGCGCGCCGCGTTCCCGGAACTCGACCTGCACGTCGACGCCAACGGGGCCTACCTCGACGACCCGGACCACCTGGCCGTGCTGCGCGCGCTGGACCGCTTCGGGCTGACCATGATCGAGCAGCCCTTCGCGCCCCGCGCGCTGCTGCCCTCGGCCGCGCTGCAGGCTGCCATCGACACCCCGGTGTGCCTGGACGAATCGGTGGACACCCTCGACGACCTGCGCACCGCGATCGCCCTCGGGGCGGGCCGGGTGCTCAACATCAAGGTCTCCCGGATGGGCGGCCTGACCACCGCCGTGGCCGCCCACGACCTCGCCCGGGATGCGGGCTGGCCGGTGTGGTGCGGCGGGATGCACGAGTTCGGCGTCGGCCGGATCGCCAACGTGGCGCTGTCCAGCCTGCCCGGGTTCACCCTGCCCTCGGACGTCTCCGCGTCGGACAAGTACTACGAGCGCGACGTCGTCGTCCCCCCGCTGACCGCGGACCGGGGCGTCGTCACCGTGCCCACCGCCCCGGGGCTCGGCGTCGAGGTCGACACCGACTTCGTCCTCGCCGCCGGCGAGCAGACCTTCCGCACGCGCGCCGGCTGAACCTCGCGCGGTCGGACGCCCGTCCGGTCCCCGAAACCCGCGAGGACGTGAGGCATGGACCGCTTCGACACCGTGATCACCGGCGGCGAGGTCGTCGACGGCACCGGCGCGCCGCGGCGGCGGCGGGACGTCGGCATCACCGGCGGCCGGATCGCCGAGATCAGCCCCGGACCGCTCACCGGCGGGACGGTCGTGGACGCCGCCGGGCAGGTGGTGGCGCCCGGCTTCATCGACCTGCACTCGCACGCCGACTACACCCTGCAGGCAGCCCCGGCGGCCACCACCCAGATCCGGCAGGGGGTGACCACGCTGATCACCGGGAACTGCGGGCACTCGCCGTTCCCGGTGCGCGACGTGGAGCTGCTGCGCCGGGCGAGCATCCTCGGCGACGCCGGGATGTCCTGGAACTGGCGGGACGCCGCGGGGTTCCGCCGGGCCCTCGACGGCACCGCTCCGGCGGTCAACGTCGGCCTCCAGGTCGGGCACCACGCGGTCCGGCTCGCGGTGCTGGGCGACGCCGACCGGGCGCCCGACGCCGACGAGCTCGCCGCGATGTGCGCGCTGGTCGCCGAGGCGGGCAGGCAGGGCGCGGTCGGGTTCTCCACCGGGCTGATCTACGCGCCCGGGGTGTTCGCCGACGCCGCCGAGGTAGGGGCGCTGGTGGCGACCGCGGCCCGGGCCGGGCTGCTCTACTCCACGCACGTGCGCGACGAGTCCTCGGGGCTGCTCGACGCGGTGCGCGAGGCGATCGAGGCGGCCGAGGCTGGCGGCGCCCGGCTGGAGATCTCGCACCTCAAGGCGACGGGCCCGGGCAACCACGGGGCCGTCGTCGAGGCGCTGGCCCTGATCGACGCGGCGCGGGGGCGCGGCCTCGACGTCGCCGCCGACGTCTACCCGTACGCCGCGTCGAGCACCGCGCTGGTCTCCCGGTTGCCGTCCTGGGCGCTCGCCGGCGGGCGGGCGGCGCTGCTCGCCCGGCTGGCCGACCCGGCGGCCCGGGACCGGATCGCGCGGGAGGTGCGGGCGAGCTTCGGCCACGACGCCGACCCGGAGGGCATCGTGCTGGCCGACCTGCCCGCCGGGCCCTACCGGGGCAGCACCGGCCGCTCGATCGCCGACATCGGGCGCGCGGAGGGCACCGACCCGGCGGAGGCGGCGCTGCGCGTGCTGGCCGCGCACGACGCCGAGGTGACCATCGTCCACCACGGCATGAGCGAGGCGGACGTGGACACCGTGCTGCGGCACCCGGAGGTCTCCGTGGCCAGCGACGGCTGGACGCTCACCGAGCGCGGTGCGGGGCGACCGCACCCGCGCAGCTTCGGCACGTTCGCCCGGGTGCTCGGCCGCTACGTGCGCGAGCGCGGGGTGCTGGAGCTGGAGGAGGCGGTGCGCAAGATGACCTCGCTGCCCGCCTCCCGCCTCCGGCTCGCCGACCGGGGCGTGCTGGCGCCCGGCGCGGTCGCCGACGTCGTGGTGTTCGACCCGGCCACGATCGTCGACCGCGCCACCTACGAACAGCCGTGGCAGCTCGCCACCGGGTGCACCGCGGTGCTGGTCGGCGGGGTGCCCGCGCTGCTGGCGGGGGAGCCCACCGGCCGCACCGCGGGACGGGTGCTGACCGGGTGAGCGCGGGCGAGGGCCGCGCCTCGTCGTGGGCGGGGCGGTCGCGGCGCCGCCCGGGCGGGCGCACCCTGGACGGGCCCGGACGTCGCAGCAGGGGGTCACCGTGATCGAGACGCAGGCGGCGGTCGCCCGGCCCGGAGCCGGGACCTTCACCTGGGAGACCGTCCAGGTCGAGCCGCCCAGGGTCGACGAGGTGCTGGTCCGAATCGTCGCCGTCGGCATCTGCCACACCGACCTCGCCACCCGCGACGGGCTGCTGCACACCCGGCTGCCCGCCGTGCTCGGGCACGAGGGCGCCGGGGTGGTGGAGTCCGTCGGTGCCGAGGTCACCCGAGTCCGGGAGGGCGACGCAGTGCTGCTGACGTTCAGCTCGTGCGGGCGCTGCCGGTGGTGCCGGTCCGGCCATCCCGCCTACTGCGCCACGTTCATCCCGCGCAACTTCGACGCCGCCCGGCCGGACGGCAGCACCCCGTTCCGCGACGCCGGGGGCCAGCCCTTGGGTGGGCGCTTCTTCGGCCAGTCCTCGTTCGCCCGCCGCACGGTCGTCGACGAGCGCAGCGTCGTCCCGGTCGACGTGCGCGACGACGAGGAGCTCGCCCTGCTGGCGCCGCTGGGCTGCGGGATCCAGACCGGGGTCGGGGCGATCCTCAACGAGCTGCGGCCCGGCGGCGGTGCCGTGGTCGCGGTCTTCGGCGCCGGGGCGGTCGGGCTCTCGGCGGTGCTCGGCGCGGCGCTGACCCAGGCGGGGGAGATCGTGGCGATCGACCAGCACGCCGCCCGGCTCGACCTCGCCCGCCGGATGGGCGCCACCGAGACCATCGACACCGGTGAGCAGGACCCGCTGGCGCGGCTGGGGGAGCTCACCGGCGGCCGGGGCGTGGACCGCGCGGTGGAGTGCAGCGGGGTGCCCGCGCTGCTGCGCTGGGCGGTCGACTCCCTCGCGGTCGGGGGAGAGGTCGGGGTGGTGGGCGCCCCGCCGGTCGGCACCGACGGGACCTTCGACGTGAACTTCCTGCTCAACGGGCGGCGGATCCGCGGCATCACGGAAGGCGACAGCGACCCGGAGGCGTTCTTGCCCGCGCTGGTGCGCCAGCACCGCAGCGGTCGGCTGCCCTACGACGGGATGGTCCGGACCTACTCCGCCGACCGGATAGACGCGGCGGCCGAGGACGCCGCCACCGGGCAGGTGCTCAAACCCGTGCTGCGGCTCGGCTGATCGGCGGGTGTTGCGTCGATCACCCGGTCGGATGTTCCGGGGCCGGAACCGAACGAACCGCTCTTCCGTTGACGAAATGCACACGGGTGATCATCCGCTGCGGTGGTCACCGCGACCCCGGCGCCGCGCGGCGCCACCACGGCGGAAGGAAACGGACCGGCCATGGTCTTCAAGAAACTCCTCGGCGCGTTCGGCATCGGCGGGCCCTCGGTGGACACCGTGCTGCACCAGGACCACGTCCGGCCGGGTGGGACGGTGACCGGTGAGGTGCGGATCGAGGGCGGCAGCCAGGACGTCGTCATCGAGCGGGTCGCGCTGGGACTGGTGACCTGCGTCGAGACCGAGCACGGCGACCGCGAGGGTTCGGCGGGCGTGGAGTTCCACCAGGTCGACGTCTCCGGGCGGCTGGAGCTGGCCGCCTCGGAATCGCGGGTGCTGCCGTTCGAGCTGGCGGTGCCGTGGGAGACGCCGGTGACCGCGGTGTTCGGCCAGCCGATGCCCGGCATGGCGCTGGGCGTGCGCACCGAGCTCGCGGTGGCCAAGGCGGTGGACAAGGGTGATCTGGACCCGCTGCTGGTCGAGCCGCTGCCCGCCCAGCAGCGGGTGCTGGACGCCTTCGGCGAGCTCGGCTTCCAGTTCAAGGGCGCCGACCTGGAGCACGGCGTGCTGCACGGCGTCGCCCAGCGGCTCCCGTTCTTCCAGGAGATCGAGTTCTTCCCGCCCGAGCAGTACGCCGGGCGGATCAACGAGGTGGAGCTGACCTTCGTGGCGGGGGCCGAGGGGCTCACCGTCGTGCTGGAGGCGGACAAGCGCGGCGGGTTCCTCAGCTCCGGGCAGGACGTGTTCGGCCGCTACGAGTTCAGCCACCAGGACGCGCTGGAGGCCGACTGGACCCGACTGGTCGCCGACTGGCTCGAGCAGGTCGCGCAGCGCCGGGGCGGGATGTTCGGCGACCACCACGGCCACCACGGCCACGACGGGCACCGCGGCCCCGGCATGGGCGGGATGGTCGCGGGCGCCGCGCTCGGTGCCGGCGCGGGCATCGTCGGTGGGATGCTCATCGGCGAGGCCGTCGAGGAGGTCTTCGAAGGCGAGGAGGAAGAGGGCTGACGCGGGCCGGGACCGTGCCGCGCGGTGCGGCGAGGCGGGTGGCGGATACCGCCGTCATCCGTTCCGGTTAGGTTGTGTCGCGTCAACCCGCCTCTGGACAGAGTGGAAGCGAGTATCGCGATGGCACGTGACGCGGACCGGCGAAATCCCGTTGCTGCGTTCTTCACCCGGATCGACCGGTTCTGCTGGGTTCCCTCGGGGCTGATGCTGGTGCTCGGGTTGCTCTCGCTCATCGGCGGGGTGCCGGTGCTGAGCGTTCTGCTGATCGGTGCCGCCGTCGTGCTGCTGGCCTTCGACGGCGTGCTGAACAGCCGCACGCCGCGCAAGCGCCGCCGGGGCGGCCAGCGGTCGCGCGACGAGGACGACGAGTTCGACCTCGACCTCGACGGACCGCCGCGCCGGGTGGAGCGGGACCCGGCGCGCGAGAGCCGGTCCCGCCCGGCCCAGGCCCCGCCGACGCGCCAGCAGCGCCAGCCGGGCGCGCCGCAGCGCCCGCAGCCGGGGGCGCCCCGGCGGGCCTCCGGGCCTCCGGCGGGCGGCCAGCGCCCGCCGCGCGGTGGCGGGCAGCGCCCGGGCACGCGCGCCCGCTGACCCGACGAACGAGGGGCACCTTCCGCGCGGAAGGTGCCCCTCGTCCGTTCCGGGCCCCAGCGGCTCACCGCCGGGTGCTCCCGGCCGGTCGGCTCAGGTCGCGGCCGGGGTCTGCGCCGGTGCGTCCGAGCGGGTCCGGCCGAGGTCGGCGGTGGGCACCCGGGCGGTTTCCCGGCCCGAGGCCACCGCGATCATGTTCAGCGCGCAGAGCACGGCGGTGAACACCGCGACGTTGATCCAGCCGCCGGCGCCGGAGCCGAGCGCGGCGGCGATGCTCGGCGCGAACCCGGCCAGGGCGAACCCGATCTGGGTGCCGATCGCCATGCCGGACAGCCGGACCCGGGTGCTGAACATCTCGCCGTAGAAGGCGGGCCAGATCCCGTTCGTCGCGCTGTAGACGATGCCGAACAGCAGGATGCCGATGCTGAAGATCAGCGCGTACTGCCCGGCCGAGACGGCCCACAGGTACGCGAACATGAGCACCGCGCAGCCCGCCGAGCCGCCGAGGAACACCGGCTTGCGGCCGATCCGGTCGGCCAGCGACGCCCACAGCGGGATGGCGGCCAGCGCGACCGCGTTGGCCAGCACCCCGACCCACAGGATCGGGGTCCGCTCCAGCCCGACTTCGTTCACCGCGAAGCTCAGCGCGTAGACCGTGAAGATCGTCTGCACGCCGGAGATCAGCGAGGCCACCACGATGCGCAGCACGTCGGCCCAGTGGTCCCGGAACAGGGCGGCCAGCGGGATCCCGGACCGCTCGGTGGAGGTGGCGGCGACCTCGCGCTCGAACACCGGGGTCTCGTCCAGTGTGCGCCGGATGACCAGCCCGGCGATGACCACGAAGGCGCTGAGCCAGAACGGGACCCGCCAGCCCCAGGTCATCAGGTGCTCCTCCGGCAGCGCCGCCACCGGCAGGAACACGGCGGTGGCCAGGATCTGCCCGGCCTGGGTGCCGCTGAGCGTGAAGCTCGTGTAGTAGGCGCGGCGGCGCTCCGGGGCGTGCTCCAGCGACATCGAGTTCGCCCCCGCCTGCTCGCCCGCCGCCGAGAATCCCTGGAGCAGCCGGAGCACCACCAGCAGCACCGGTGCCAGCACCCCCACCTGGTCGTAGGTGGGCAGGCAGCCGACGAGCACCGTGGACAGGCCCATCAGCAGCACGGTGAACACCAGCACCCGTTTGCGGCCCAGGGTGTCGCCGACGTGGCCCAGCACGAAGGCGCCCACCGGCCGCGCCAGGTAGCCGACGCCGAAGCTGGCCAGCGCCAGCAGGGTTCCGGTGGCGGGGGAGGCCTCCGGGAAGAAGAGGTCGTTGAAGACCAGCGCGGCAGCCGTCCCGTAGATGAAGAAGTCGTAGTACTCCAGGGCGCTGCCGACCCACGCCGCCAGCGCCGTGCGGCGCGGCTGCGCGGTGGCGTTCGATCGCTGCGTCACCGATGTGCCTCCAGGAAATCGTGCACCTTCGCCCGACCCGGTGCTAATGAACCACCTAGTTAGTCCTCTAGAGGCTGCGGGTGGGAACCCCCGCTGTCAACACTCATTTCGCAGGCGCTTCGCCGGCCGCGCGGTCGCGGGTCAACGCGCGGTCAAGTGCGCGACGACCAGATCGCCCAGCATGGTTCGGTAGTGCTCGCGGTCCCGGGCGGCGAGCATGTCGCGGCCGAAGATCGCCAGGAAGGTGTGCCGGTTGGCCGTGCGGAACACGCAGAACGCGCTGATCACCATGTGCACGTCCAGGGCGTCGACGTCGGCGCGGAACAGCCCCGCCGTCCGGCCGCGTTCGAGCACGCCGCTGAGCACCTCCAGGGCGGGACCGGCCAGGCCCGGGAGCGCTTCGGACTTCGCCAGGTGTTCGGCGTGGTGGATGTTCTCGATGCTCACCAGGCGCAGGAAGTCGGGGTGCGACTCGTGGTGGTCGAAGGTGGCCTCGGCCAGCCGCCGGATCGCGGCCACCGGCTCCAGCTCGTCGAGGTCCAGGCCGCGCTCGACCTCTCGGATCACCGCGTAGGCGTTCTCCAGCGCGGCGAGGTAGAGCTGCTCCTTGCCGCCGAAGTAGTAGTAGATCATCCGCTTGGTGGTGCTGGTGCGGGCGGCGATCTCGTCCACCCGCGCCCCGGCGTAGCCCTTGTCCGCGAATTCCCGGATGGCCACGTCCAGGATCTCCGCCCGGGTGCGTTCGGCGTCGCGCTTGCGGTCGGGACCTGCGTCGGAGGTCGGTGCGGCCACGGTGGTCTCCCTGTGCTCGGCTCCGCGGTGGGGACACTGTAGTGCAGCGGCTCCTTGCGGATCCGCGACTGCGGCCTACAATTAACTCACCGTTTCGTACATTACCCCCGGGAGAGACGTGGACGCTGCGGACAGCTACCTCATCGGGCTGGTGGGATCGGGCATCGGTCCCTCGCTGAGCCCGCCGCTGCACGAGCGCGAAGCCGCCGAGCTCGGCCTGGCCTACCGCTACACCCGGTGGGACCTCGACGAGCTGGGCAGCGCGCCGGATGAGGTCGGGGACCTGCTCGCCGAAGCGCGGGCCGCCGGGTACCGCGGGCTCAACATCACGCACCCGTGCAAACAGCTCGTGGTCGAGCACCTCGACGAGCTGTCCCCGGACGCCGCCGCCCTCGGTTCGGTGAACACGGTCGTGTTCGAACCGGGACGCGCGATCGGGCACAACACCGACTGGTCCGGCTTCTCCCGCAGCCTCACGCGCGGCCTGCCCGGCGCGCCGTTGGACCGGCTCGTGCTCCTCGGCGCGGGCGGTGCCGGATCGGCGGTCGCCCACGCGTTGCTGTCCCTCGGCGCCGCCGAGCTGACCGTCGTCGACGTCGACGCGGACCGGTCCGCCGCGCTGGCCGACGGGCTGCGCTCCCGGTTCGGCGACGACCGGGTCACCGCCGGGACCGAGCTGACCGCCGCGGTCGCCGCCGCGGACGGGCTGGTGCACGCCACCCCCACCGGGATGGCCGAGCACCCCGGCCTGCCGCTGCCCGCCGAGCTGCTGCGCCCGGACCTGTGGGTCGCCGACGTCGTCTACCGCCCGCTGCGTACCGAGCTGGTCGAGGCCGCGCACGAGCGCGGCTGCCGGGTGCTGCCCGGCGGGGGCATGGCGGTGTTCCAGGCGGCGGACGCGCTGGAGCTGTTCACCGGGGTCCGTCCCGACGCCGAGCGGATGCTGCGGCACTTCGCCGAGCTCGTCGACCCGGTCGCGGGAGGTGCCGGTGCGCGCGCATGACCACCGCAGGGTGATCGCCACCGTCTGCCTGTCCGGCACGCTGGAGGACAAGCTGACCGCCGCCGCGGCGGCCGGGTTCGACGGGGTGGAGCTGTTCGAGAACGACCTGATCGCCTCGGCGATGTTCCCGGAGCAGGTGCGCGAGCGGTGCGCCGAGCTGGGCCTGGGGATCGACCTCTACCAGCCGTTCCGCGACTTCGAAGCGGTCCCGCCGGACGTGCTGGCCGACAACCTGCGCCGCGCCGAGCGCAAGTTCGACGTGATGGAACGCCTCGGCGCGACGACCGTGCTGGTGTGCTCGACGGTCTCGCCGGACGCCGTGGACGACGACGAACTCGCCGCCGAACAGCTCCGAGCCCTGGCCGAGCGCGCCGCCGCGCGCGGGATGCGCGTCGCCTACGAAGCCCTGGCCTGGGGGCGCTTCGTCAACGCCTACGAGCACTCCTGGCGGATCGTGCGCCGCGCCGACCACCCGGCGCTGGGTCTGTGCCTGGACAGCTTCCACGTGCTGTCCCGGGGCGGTGATCCGGCGCTGATCCGCACCATCCCGGCCGACAAGCTGTTCTTCCTCCAGCTCGCCGACGCCCCCGAGCTGGACATGGACGTGCTCCAGTGGAGCAGGCACCACCGGCTGTTCCCCGGGCAGGGCTCGTTCGACCTGCCCGCCTTCACCGCCGCCGTGCTCGACACCGGGTACACCGGTCCGCTGTCGCTGGAGGTGTTCAACGACGTCTTCCGGCAGGCCGACCCCGGTCCGGCGGCGATCGACGCGCGGCGGTCCCTGCACCTGCTGGAGGAGCAACTCGGCGGGACCGGGATCGCCCCCGCACCGGAGCTCACCGGCTACGCCTTCGCCGAGCTGGCCACGGCGGGCGCCCCGGAGTTCGCCGAGGCGCTGGCCGCGCTGGGCTTCGCCAGGACCGGTCGGCACCGGAGCAAACCCGTCGAGCTGTGGCAGCAGGGCGAGGCGCGGGTGCTGCTCAACGCCGCCCCCGCGGCGGAGGCGGCCATCGCCGCGCTGGGCGTGGACACCGCCGACCCCGCGCGCTCGGCCGAGCGCGCCGGGTCCATGCTGGCGCCGATCCTGCCCCGCGAACGGGGCGCCGACGAGGCGGGCCTGTCCTCGGTGGCCGCCCCGGACGGCACCGCGGTGTTCTTCTGCCGCACCGAGGACGGCGGCGGCTGGACGCAGGACTTCCAGGCGGCGGCGGAGGAGGGCGAGGGCATCGGGATCAGCGGCATCGACCACGTCGCCCTGACCCAGCCGTTCGATCACTTCGACGAGGCGGCGCTGTTCTACCGCTCCGTGCTCGGGCTCCGGCCGGGCGCGCTGGTGGAGTACGCCGCGCCGTTCGGCATGGTGCGCAGCCGCAGCGTGCAGGACCGGAGCGGAGCCGTCCGGCTCACCCTCGACGGCGCGCTGGTCCGCCGGGGCCGGTGGGCGCCCGCGGTGCCGCACCCGCAGCACGTGGCCTTCGCCGTGGACGACGCGGTGGCCGCCGCGCGGGCCCTGCGCCGCCGCGGAGCCCCGGTGCTGCCGATCCCGGACAACTACTACGACGACCTCGACGCCCGGTTCGGGCTGGCCCCGGAGCTCCTCGCCGAGCTGCGCGAGAACTCGGTGCTCTACGACCGCGACGACGCCGGTGCCCTGCTGCACGTGTTCACCCGGCTGCTCGGTGGCCGGGTGTACTTCGAGCTGGTCCAGCGCGTCGACGGCTACCGCGGATTCGGCGTGGCCAACGCGCCGGTGCGGATGGCGGCCCACCGCAGGCACCGGGGCTGAACGCCCGGCCGACGTCGCCACCACCCGAACGTGCCGTGAACGAGGGCCACCCTCGCCCGAGCAAGGACCGCTTTCGCCAATGGCCTGCGTGGCGGTGCGGGTGGCGTCACACCCGGACTACGCCGACCTGGTGACCTTCCGGGTCGGCGAACATGCCGATCTCGATCTCGTCGCTGACCTGTTCGGGGCCCATCGTCCGACGGCCGCCGAGCTCTTCGGCGCGGGCCAGCGCGGCTTCTACGTCGGGGACGCCGACGTAGAAGGTGACGTGGCCGGGGTAGTCGGACGGGCCCGCGGCGATGCCGCCGCCGATCCCGGTCCCGTCCTCGGCGGTGTTGCCCTCGCGGGGCACGATGCCGTAGTTCATCGGGTTGTCGGCGTCGACGTCCCAGCCGAACAGCCGCGAGTAGTAGTCGGTCAGCCGCTGCTGGTCCTGGCCGACGATCTCGAAGTGGACCACTGGTCGTCCCATGATGGCTCCTCGATGCGCGGGGTGTCCTCGTCCCCACCGTGCGTCGGCGGCGGTCGGTGCGCCCGGGCCGATGGTCCCGGTCCGCTCACCGGTCCCGCAGCGCTTCCCGGATCCGCTCGCGAAACCAGTCCACCCCGGGTGCGGGCAGCGCGCGCCGGTAGGTGTAGAGGGCCACCTCCACGTCCGGGATGCCCAGCGGCAGGGCGAAGGTCCGCACCGCGGAGGAGCGGGTGAACAGGCCCGCGACCCGGCTGGGCACCGCGGACAGGTGGTGGGTCCGGGCCAGCAGTTCCGGCAGCACCGAGAAGTGCGGCACCCGCACCGCCACGTCGCGGTGGTGGCCGCGCCGCCGCAGCTCCTCGTCGGCGTCGACGTGCCCGGCCGCGGCGTGCACCGCGATGTGCCGCTCGGCGAGGTAGTCGGCCAGCGCCGGGCGGTCGCCGATCCGCGGGTGCCCGGTGGCGCACAGCCCGACGTAGTGCTCCTGGAACAGCGGGTCGCGGCGCAGGTCCGGTGCGTCGATGCGCGGCGTGCAGATCACCGCGTCGGCGGCGCCTTCGCGCAGCGCCCGCGCCGCCCCCGCCACGTCGAGCTGCTGGACCTCGACCGAGCAGCCCGGCGCCCGGCGCTCCAGCTGGGACAGGATCGCGGGCAGCAGGCTGATCTCGCCGAGGTCGGTGGCGCGGATCCGGAACGTCCGGTCCGAGGTCGCCGGGTCGAATTCGGCGACGTCGGCCACGGTCTCGGCGATGACCTCGAGCGCCTGGTGCAGCCGCGGGTACATCCGGTCGGCCGTCCCGGTCGGTTCCAGGCCGCGCGGCGAGCGGACGAACAGCTCGTCGTGGAACTGCCGCCGCAGCCGGCGCAGCGCATGGCTGACCGACGGCTGGGTGAGCACCAGCGCCTCCGCGGTGCGGGTGACGCTGCGGGTCTCGTAGAGCAGCACGAAGGTCTTCAGCAGGTTCAGGTCCACCTCCGCCACGCAGCGAGGATAAGCCCGGTCTATGGGCGGATCAACAGCATTCATTAGGACCATGCGGCCGCCCTACCTAGGGTGACAGGCACCACTCCACCGACGACGCTGACGGAGGCGGGCCTGATGGCCGATGTGCGGGACGTGACCTACGAGCTGTTGCGGGCGCGCGGGCTGACCACCCTGTTCGGCAACCCCGGTTCGAACGAGCTGCCGTTCCTGGCCGGGATGCCCGCGGACTTCCGGTACGTGCTCGGTCTGCACGAGGGCGCCGTGCTGGCGATGGCCGACGGCTACGCCCAGGCCTCCGGGCGTCCGGCGCTGGTCAACCTGCACGCGGCGGCGGGCACCGGCAACGCGCTGGGCGCGCTGACCAACTCGGTGTACTCGCACAGCCCGCTGGTGATCACGGCCGGTCAGCAGGTCAGGTCCACGATCGGCCAGGAGGTCATGCTGGCCAACGTGGAGGCGGCGACGCTGCCCCGACCGCTGGTGAAGTGGAGCTGCGAGCCCGCCAGCGCCCAGGACGTCCCGCGCGCCCTCAGCCAGGCGCTGCACCTCGCCGAACTGCCCGCCAAGGGCCCCGTCTACGTCTCCGTGCCCTACGACGACTGGGCGCACGAGGCGCCGCCGGAGGCCCGGCACCTGCTCGCCCGCCGCACCGCGGCAGCGGGTGCGCTGACCGCCGAGCAGTGCGAGGAGCTGCTCGCCGACCTCGACGGCGCGGCGAACCCGGTGCTGGTGCTGGGCCCCGAGGTGGACGCCGAACGCGCCAACGACGACGCGGTGCGGCTGGCCGAACGGCTGGGCGCCCCGGTCTGGATCGCCCCGTCGCCGTCGCGCTGCCCGTTCCCGACCCGCCACCCGGCCTTCCGGGGCGTGCTGCCCGCCGCCGTGCGGGGCGTCACCGAGGCCCTGCGCGGGCACGACCTGATCCTGGTGGTCGGGGCGCCGGTGTTCCGCTACCACCAGTTCGTGCCCGGCGAGCACCTCCCGGACGGTGCCCGGCTGCTGCACCTGACCGGGGATCCGGGGGAGGCGGCGCGGGCGCCGATGGGGGAGGCGCTGGTGTGCTCGGTCGCCGACGCGCTGGCCCGGCTCGGCGCCGCACCGGGCGGCGCCCGCCGCGCTCCCGACCCGTTGCCGGAACCGCCGCCGGTGCGCGACGGCTCGCCGGTGGACCCGGCCGCGCTGTTCGCGGCGCTGCGCGAGCACGCCCCGCACGACGCCGTCTACGTCAAGGAGTCGACCGCGACGACCGGCGACTTCTGGCGGCAGGTGGACCTGCGGCTGCCGGGCAGCTACTTCTTCCCCGCCTCCGGCGGGCTGGGCTTCGGGCTGCCCGCGGCGGTCGGCGCGCAGCTCGCGCACGACGAGCTGGGCACCGGTCGGCGGGTGATCGGGCTGATCGGCGACGGCTCGGCGAACTACGGGATCACCGCGCTGTGGACGGCCGCGCAGCAGCAGGTGCCGGTGATCTTCGTGGTGCTGAAGAACGGCACCTACGGTGCGCTGCGCTGGTTCGCCGGGGTGCTCGACGCGGTCGGCACCCCGGGGATGGACGTGCCCGGCATCGACTTCGCCGGGATCGCCCGCGGCTACGGCGTGGACGCGACCTCGGTGCGCACCACCGCGGACTTCACCGCCGCGTTCACCCGCGCCCTCGACCAGCGGCGACCGGTGCTCATCGAGGTCGAGACCGAACTCACCGAACCCTGATCCCCCCACGGCAGCGGAGGAACCATGTCCCAGCGGACCGTCACGTCCGTGGTCGGCGGCGCCCGGCTCAACGGATTCCACTTCCGGGTGCTCGGCCTGTGCTCCCTGCTCATGATCGTCGACGGCTACGACATGGTGTCCTACGGCACCGTCATCGCGCACCTGATGGACGAGTGGGGCATGGACCCGGTGACCGCCGGGACGCTCGGCTCGATGGCGCTGGTCGGGATGCTCGTCGGCGGCATGGGCGTGGCGCCGCTGGCCGACCGGTTCGGCAGGCGGCCGGTGATGATCAGCTGCGTCGCGGTGGCCAGCCTGGCGGCGCTGGGCTGCGCGTTCACCACCGGACCGGGGCAGCTCGGGGCGCTGCGGTTCGTCGTCGGCGTCGCGCTCGGCGCCCTGGTGCCGAACTTCAACGCGATGGCGGGCGAGTTCGCGCCCAAGAACTCGCGGGCGCTGTTCGTGACGCTGGTCTCGTCGTTCTACTCGGTCGGCGGCATCGGCGCGGCCGTGTTCGCGATCTACGCGGAACCGGTGTGGACCTGGCGCGGCGTGTTCGTCCTGGCGGGACTGCCGCTGCTGCTGGTCCCGGTGCTGCTGCGCTACCTGCCGGAATCGCCCGAGCACCTGGCGGCCCGCGGCGACCGGGCCCGGCTGCTGGCGGTGCTGCGCCGCATCGATCCGCACGGCGACCACACCGATGTCGTGGTCGAGCCGAAGGCCGCCGCGGGCAAGGCGCCGCTGCGCCGGTTGTTCGCCAGGGGCAACGTGCTCAACAACGCGCTGATCTGGGTCTTCTTCGCGATGTGCATGCTGCTCAGCTACGGGCTCAACACCTGGCTGCCGGAGCTGATGCAGACCGCGGGCTACCCGCTGGGCTCGGCGCTGTGGAACCTCGTGGTGCTCAACCTCGGCGGCATGGTCGGGGCGGTGTTCGGCGGCTGGCTGGCGGACCGGTGGAACTATCGCGGCACCCTGGTGATGTACTTCGGGGCGGCGGCGGTGTCGCTGGTCGGGCTCTCGTTCGAACCGAACGCCGCGGTGCTCAACGCGCTGCTGTTCGTGGCGGGTGCGGCGACCGTCGGCGCGCTGGCGATCATCCACGCCTTCGCCGTGGAATTCTACCCCGCCGGGGTCCGCTCCACCGGCGTGGGTTGGGCCGCGGGCGTGGGTCGCATCGGTGCGATCGGCGGTCCGACGCTGGGCGGCGCGCTGCTCGCCTTGGAGCTGCCCTTCCAGCAGAACTTCATCGCGGTCGCGGTGCCCGGGGTGGTCGGCGCCATCGCGGTGGCCGTCGTGGCCCGGCGGAAGTTCCGGCTCCCGGCGTCCCCGCCCGCCGCCGAGGTGGCGGCGAACTGAAAGCCTGCGCGGGAATCCGCCGCGCCGCTTCGCGGAGCGGGTCGCGGGCAGGCGCTGAGGACGAAGCGAGGGGAAAGCTCGACATGGCATTGCTCGATCCCGCCATCTGGGAGAAGAAGGTGTTCACCGGCCGGTGGAGCGAAGCCGGGGGCGCACCCGTGGAGGTGACCGAACCGGCCACCGGGCGGTCGCTGGGCACTGTGGGCGCCGCGACGTCCGAGGACGTCGCGGCCGCGTGCGCGAGCGCCGCCGCGGCGCAGCGGGAGTGGGCGGCCGCGCCCTTCGACGAACGCGCGGCGGTGCTGCGCCGCGCGGGGCGGCTCTTCGAGGAGCACGCCGAGGAGATCCGCGACTGGCTGGTGCGGGAGGCCGGGTCGATCCGGCCCAAGGCCGAGCTGGAGGTGCGCACGGCGGCCGGGGAGTGCTACGAGGCCGCCGCGCTGCCCTCGCACGGCAGCGGTGACCTGCTGCCCTCGGCCGAGGGCAAGCTGAGCTTCAGCCGCCGGGTCCCGGCCGGCGTGGTCGGGGTGATCGCGCCGTTCAACTTCCCCCTGATCCTGTCGATCCGCGCGGTCGCTCCGGCGCTGGCGCTGGGCAACTCCGTGGTGCTCAAGCCCGATTCCCGCACGGCCGTGTGCGGCGGCGCGGTGCTGGCCGCGATCTTCGAGGCGGCGGGGGTGCCCAGCGGTGCCTTCCAGGTGCTGCCCGGTGGCGCCGACGCGGGCGCGGCGCTGGTGGCCGACCGGCACACCCGGGTCATCGCGTTCACCGGTTCCACCGGCGCGGGCCGCAAGGTCGGCGAAGCCGCCGCGACCCACCTCAAGCGCGCCCACCTGGAGCTGGGCGGCAACAACGCGGTGATCGTGCTGCCCGACGCCGACCTCGACGCCGCCGTCTCGGCCGCTGCCTGGGGCGCTTTCCTGCACCAGGGCCAGATCTGCATGGCGGCGGGCAGGCACCTGGTGCACGAGTCGATCGCTGACGAGTACGTGGCCAAGCTGGCGGCGAAGGCCGAGGGCATGGCCGTCGGCGACCCGCACACCGAGCAGGTCGCCCTCGGGCCGATCATCGACGCCAAGCAGCGCGACAACGTCCACCGGCTGGTCACCGAGAGCGTCGAGTCCGGCGCCCGGGTGGCGGCCGGGGGCGGCTTCGAGGACCTGTTCTACCGGCCCACCGTCCTCGACGGCGTCACCCGGCAGACCCCGGCGTTCCGCGAGGAGGTGTTCGGCCCGGTGGCGCCGGTGATCCGGTACTCCACGGTGGACGAAGCCGTCGAGATCGCCGCCGACACCGAGTACGGGCTGTCGCTGAGCGTGCTCGGCGCCGACGCGATGCGGGCCTGGGCAGTCGCTCAGCGGATCCCCAGCGGACTGGTGCACATCAACGACCAGACCGTCGGGGACATGCCGCACATCCCGTTCGGCGGGGTGAAGGACTCCGGCAACGGCGGCCGGATCGGCACCGCGGCGGCCAACCTCGAGTCGTTCACCGAGACGCAGTGGGTGACCCTCCAAGGATCGATCGAGCGCTACCCGTTCTGAGCTCCTCGGTCCCGTCCCGCTCAGCCCCCGCCTCGCCGCGGGTGCCCACCGGCTCGACGACCGGGCGGCCCGGCCCTCCCGGGGAGGGCCGGGCCGCGACGGATCACAAGTTGAAGAGGATGCTGTTGTCGTAATGCGCGCCGAAGGCGCCGAGCGTGTCGGTGAAGAACCCGCCGGCCTCGGTCAGCTCCGGCGCGGTGTAAGGGGTGGTCTCGTCCACGGTCCTGCCTCCTCGGCGTAGGCGGTGCCGCTCCTGGTTCGCGGCACCTGCCCTGGCCGTCGGCACGATCCCCCGGTGCCTTGACGGCCCGGAGGCGGCCTCACCCGTGTTCCGCGGCTGATCACCCGGCCGGCCCCGGCTCGCGATCCGACGGGGTGGTCGGACCGTGCCCGGAAACGGGACCGCGCGTCCGGCGAGCGTCACTCCACAGGGCGAAAATCACGCACGCACGTCGCGGAACAGCAGGTCCGCGGGCCGTTCGCCCGTCCGGAACCTTGTCGTCGCGCTCCGCGGATCGCTAGCCTCCTCGGTTGTTCCGATCTTGTCGATCGGCTTCGCCGAGCGGTGGGGGAACAGCTCCGGCGCGGGTCCTGCGGCGATCGGGACGGAGCGCGGCGGTGGGGGGAACCAGAGTGGCCATCCGGGTGTTGATCGTCGACGACCAGGTCGTGGTGCGCCGCGGCCTGCGCGCGGTGCTCGACGCCGCACCGGACGTCGTCGTGGTCGGGGAGGCGGGCGACGGCGCCGCAGCGGTGCGGGAGGCGCAGCGGTTGCGCCCCGACGTGATGCTGATGGACGTGCGGATGCCCGGCCTCGGCGGCATCGAGGCGGTCCGCCGGCTGGTGGAGCTGTTCGGCGATGCGGTGCGGATCCTGGTGGTCACCACCTTCGACCTCGACGAGTACGTCTTCGAGAGCCTCCGCGCCGGGGCCCGCGGCTTCGTGCTCAAGGACATCGAACCCGAGGCGCTGGTCACGGCGGTGCGGGCGCTGCACGCGGGGAAGACGGTGCTGGACCCCAGCATCACCGGCCGGGTGACCGAGGAGTTCGTCCGGCTGGCGGCCGGCCAGGGCGTCCCGGTGCCGACTGCCCGTCCCGATCCGCCCGTCGACGAGCTCTCCGCCCGGCAGCGCGAGGTGGTCGCGCTGGTGGCCCGCGGGCGCAGCAACGCCGAGATCGCCGCGCAGCTGCACCTGTCGGAGACCACGGTCAAGACCCACGTCTCCACGGTGCTGGCCAAGTGGGGCCTGCGGGACCGGGTGCAGCTCGTGGTCCGGGCCTTCGAGACGGGCGTGGTGCTGCTCGACCGCGGCGAGGTCTGAGTGCGTCCCGGCGGTGCGGGGACCGCGGCCCACGACGTGCGGGCCGCCTCCGGACCGGGGCGCACCGGTGGTGATGCCGGTTGACGAGCGGGGCCGCCGCGTCGCGGGAGCGGAGCACCACGGCCGGGGTGCGGCGGTGGCCCCCGGGAGCGCTCCGGTTCGCCCCGAGGCACTGGCTGGTGGTCGGGCTGCTCGCCCACGCCGGGCTGGTCGGCGTGCTGCTCGTCCCGCGCGGGATGTGGGGTGCCGCGGCGGTGCTCGCGCTGGCCGAAGCGCTGCCGGTGCTGTGGGCGCGGCGGTACCCGGTGCTCGCGCTGAGCGCCCACCTCGCCGTCAAACCGCTCACCTACCTGTGGCGGATGCCCGTGGGCGAGCTCGCCTGGCTGGTCCTGATCCACTCGGTCGGCCGCTACCGCGGGCCGCGCGTCGCGCTGCCGGTGCTGGCGGGCACCGCACTGCTGGTGCCGGTGCTGCTCGCGGCGTGCTTCCCGGCGCACGCCATCACCACCGGGGTGCTCGTCGGGCTGGTCCAGCTGGTGGCGGCGTGGGCGCTGGGCTTCGGCACCCGGCTCGCCGACGAGCGGGAGCAGCGCGCGCGGCGCGACGGCGAGCGGGAACGGCTGCACCGGTCGCTGGCCGCCGAACGCGCCACCATCGGCGCCGAACTGCACGAGATCGTCGAGAAGCAGGTCCGCCGGATCCTCGCCGGTACGACGGAGCTGCGCCGGGGCCGCCCGCCCGGCGCGGAGCCGCTGCGCGGGTTGCACCAGGAGTGCGGCGCGGCGCTGAGCTCGCTGCGGTGCATGCTCGGCCTGCTGCGCACCGACGTCCCGGACGCACCGGCCCCTCGACCGGAGCGCCGCCGCGTCGAGCGACCGCCGGGCTCGCCGCACGACGACGTGCTGGTGATGCTCGGCGCGGTGGTCACCGCGGTCGTGCTGCACCTGTCGGCCCCGCCGGGCCTGGCCGCCGACGCGCTGGTGATCAGCACCCTGTTCGCGCTGCCGTCCACCCCGCACCTGCCGGACACGGCGATCGGTCTCGCGCTGGTGCTGCTGCAGATCCTCCCGCTGGGCTGGCGAAACCGGTTCCCCGTGACGGCGCTGCTGGTCACCACCGCCGGGGTGGCGCTGGGCCCGGCCGCGGCGGCGAACTCCGTGGTGGGGCACCTCTGCTGGTTCGCGCTGGCCTATTCGGTGGGCGCGCGGGGGCTCCCGAGGTCGGTGCCCGCCGTCGGTGCGGCGGTGCTGGCCTGGATGGCGGGCAGCGCCTTCCTGGCCGGTGCCGCGGACGAGGCCGGCGCGGGCAGCCAGCTCTACGGCGCGCTGCTGGTCGGCGGGCTCGCCGTCGCCGGGAACGTGCACCGGCGGATCCGGGCGGCGCGGCACAGCGCCGAACGCGCCGAGCAGGACCACCGGATCCACGAGGAGCTGCGGCGGGAGCGCAGCCGGCTGGCCTGCGAGGTGCACGACCAGGTCTCGCACCACGTGTCCGGCATGGTGGTGCAGGCCGGGGCGGCGCGGGCGCTGGCCGGGTCCCGGCCGGAAGGCGTCGACGAGGCGCTGCGCGAGATCGAGGACAGCGCGGAGCTGGCGCTGCGGGCGCTGCCGCGCCTGCTCGACGTCCTGGGGCCGGAGCCGACCGGACCGACGCGCCTCGACGGGATCGAGCTCGAACACCTGGTGCGTCCGCTGCGCGACCTCGGGGCGCGGGTCCGCGCGGAACTGGCCGGGGACCCGCGCCGGACCGCGGGCGACCGCGCCGAACTGGGCTGCCGGGTGGTCCAGGAGGCGGTGCGCAACGTGATCCGGCACGCCGGTCCCACCGCCACCCGGGTCCGCGTCGAGCACCACCCGGCGCACCTGCTGGTGGAGGTCGCCGACGCGGGGGCGGTAGCCGGGCACCACCGGGCCGACCCGGGCTGCGGGCAGGGCCTGGCCGGGCTGGGGGAGCGGGTCGAGCTGGTCGGCGGGCGGTTGCGGGCCGGGCCGCGCGGCTCGGGGTGGCGGGTGACCGCACTGCTGCCCCTCCGTTCCGGCTCCTCCGCAGGGAGGAAGCCGGAACCGATCACCGCCGCCGCGGAGCCGGAAATGGTCCTCGGGGACGAGGTTTCCGGCCGCCGTCGTCCCTAATCTGGGAATTGCTTGACGCACAAGGCCTTTCGCTGAGAGGCCGGGTTCATCCGACCGTGGAGGTACCGCCATGTCCGCTCCGGTTCAGGACTTCGATCTCGACGTCGACACCACCTCGTTCGCCGCGCCCGGCGGCGGCGCGTTGTCCGAGGACGGCATCGAGGCCAGGGGCCCGATCACCTTCGGCACCACCTGCTGGGGCACCCCCTGCCCGAGCGCCAACACCGTCTCCTGCTGAGCCGGGCCCGTGCGCGGCGGCCCGGTGATCGCCGCGCGCGGGCCCACCCGCCCCGCCGCCGGTGGGGCGCTCGTCGCACCGGCCCTCCGAGCCGAGGGCCGCTCCTCGATCGTGGAGGTACCGCCATGTCCGCTCCGGTTCAGGACTTCGATCTCGACGTCGACACCACCTCGTTCGCCGCGCCCGGCGGCGGCGCGCTGTCGGCCGACGGCATCGAGGCCAAGGGTGTGCTGACGTTCGGCACCACCTGCTGGGGGACGACCTGCCCGAGCAACAACACCATCTCCTGCTGATCAGCTCGTCCGGCGCTGCAAGCGCGAACCGGCGTGCGGTGGCTCGGGAGGCCGCCGCACGACCGCCGTCCCAGGAGGTGTGCCGTGGTGTTCGGAGGCAGGACCGCGGTGTCGGCGGATCCCACCGGGTGGTGGGCGGCGGCCCCGCCGCTGGGGGTGCTGGAGTACCTCGACCTCGACGACGACCGGCCGGTGCGGCTCAAACGCCGCGCCGCCTTCGCCAGCACGCTGCTGGCCGAGGACCTCGGCTACCGCAGGCTCTGGATCCCGGAGCACCACGGGACCGGGGTGCCGAGCACCAATCCCGCCCTGCTGGCCGCCGTGCTGGCCAGCCACACCACGCGGATCAGGGTCGGCACGGCGGTGAACCTGGCGCGGGTCCGCGACCCGCACCTGGTCGCCGAGGACCTGGTCACCGCCGGGTCCTTCGCCGGGGACCGGCTCGACGTCGGCTTCGGCCGAGGTGACGTGTCCGGTCCGGCCGCCATCGCGCTGGCCGGGCAGCGCAAGGACGACGCCGCGACCGAGGCGGCGATCGGCACCGCGGTGGCCGCGCTGCGCGGCGGTTGCGACTGGATCGACCCGCTGGAGGTGCCCTGCCAGATGTGGATGCACGGCGCCGGGACCCGCTCCGCGGAACTGGCCGCGCGGTGGGAGTTCCACTACTGCCACGCGATGTTCTTCAACCCCGACCTGGACGCGTGCGCCGGCACCCTGGCGCGGTACCGCGCCGGATTCCCCGGCGGCCGCACCGCGGTCGCGGTCGCGGTGGTCGCCAACGACGACGCCCGCACCGCCCGCACCGACGGCCTGCGCGCCGGGATCTCGGTCGGCTGCGCCGGAACCGCGCGGCAGTGCGCCGCGACGATCGAGGCGTTGCTCGACGGCAGCGGCGCCGACGAAGTGGTGCTCACCGAGCTCTCCCGCGACGCCGGGGACCACCACCGCGCGCTGCGGGACATCCACGCCCACGTCGCCGGAGCACGGCGGTCCGCGTGCGGGGGAGGTCCGCGATGAGCCCGCATACCGGCCTGCTGCGGATCGCCGCGCTCAGCGTCGAGGACGCGGCCCGGTTGATCGCCGAGGACCGCATTGACGCCCCGGAGGTGGCCGACGCGATCGCGCTGGCCGCCGGACCGCAGTTGCTCGGCGACGCCGCGCACCGGCCGCGCGCCCGCACCAGCGCGCTGCGCTACATCGCCAGGATGGGCGGCCGGGCGACCCCGTTCGGGCTGTTCGCCGGGACCGCGCCGGTGCGCATCGGGCAGCGCAGGCACCTGGTGCTCGGCGACCGGCACCGGGTGCGCGTGCGGATCGACGTCGCGGCGCTGGAGGCGCTGGTCGGTCGCGCGCTGGCCGAGGCCGACCCGGCGCGGACGCCGTTGCGGGTCAACCCCAGCGCGCGGATCGCCGGGCCGTCCCTGCGCTTCGCCCGCCCCGGCGACGCCACCGCCGAGGTGGTGGAGATGCGGGCCACCCCGCTGCTGCTGGAGGTCCTGGAGCTGCTGGACTGCGGTGCCGCGCCGGGGGAGGAACTCGTCGCCCGGTTGCGGGGCCGCCACCCCGGCCTGCCCACCGCGAAGCTGACCGGGTTCCTCGACGCGGTCGTGGCGGGCGGGCTGCTGGTCCCGGCGGCCGACCTGATCGAACCCGGCGTCGAACCGGCGCGGCGGGCGCTCGACCTGCTGGAGCGGATCGGGGACGCGCCGCGGGCGGCGCTGCTGCGCTCGCTGCTCGCCGAGACCGGTGAGCGTCCCGCGGCGCCCGGGCTGGTCGCGCGCCTCGGCACGGCGTGGCGCACCGCGACCGCGACCGAGCCCGCGCTCGCCGGCATCGCCGCCAACGCCCGGTTCGACGTGCAGTTGCGGACCTGCGCCCCGGCGGCCGAGCTGGACGATGCCACCGCCGAGGACCTGCGCGGTGCCGCACTGCGGCTGGAGGCTGTGGGCGCCGAACCGGGGGCCCGTCGGCCGGTTCCCGGCGCGCTGGACCCCGCCGCCTTCCGCGCCGCGTTCCGGGCCCGCTACGAGGACGCGGAGGTGCCGCTGCTGGAGGCCGTCGACCTCGAATCCGGGGTGCTGCGGACGTGGCAGCGCGGGACCTCGGAGCTGGCCAACGAGGCGGGGGTGGTGGCCGAAGCAGCACCTGAGGCGCCGGACCTGCCCGCGACCCCGTTGCGGGTGCTGGAGCGCTGGATGCGCGACGGTGGGGACGTCGACATCGCCGATCTCCCGCCGGTCGAGCGCCCCCGGTCCCGCGCGGTGCTCGCACTGCTGCTCGACGACGCGCGCGGCCCGTTCCACAGCGTGCTGGTCGGCGCGGTCGGCCGGTCCCCGCACGCGCTGTCGGCCCGCTTCGCGATGGACCGCCCCGAGCTCGCCGACGCCCTGCGACGCGAAATCCCGGGCAGCGAAGACCCGGGCGGCGAAGTCCCGGGTGCCGCGAGCGAACCGATCCGCGCCGAACTGGTGCACCACGGCGGTGGCCGGATCGGCAACGTGCTGATCCGGCCCAGGCTGCTGGCCGACGCGATCGCGCTGGGCGGGGCCGCGGGCGGCACCCTCCGGCCGGACCGGCTGCTGCTGCGGTTGCGCGGGGACGAGTTCCTGCTGCGCGACTCGGTCACCGGGCGGCCGGTCGTGGTGGAGCTCAACAGCGCGCACAACGTGGACCTCCACGGGCTCGACCCGCTCTACGCCGTGCTCGGCCACCTGGCCTCCGACGGCGGCGCGGGGTGGTCGTGGGGACCGCTGGCCCGGCTGCCGCACCTGCCGCGGGTGGTGTGCGGGCGGGTGATCGTCGCCCCCGAGCAGTGGCGGCTGCGCGGCGAGGAGATCCGGGAGGTGCTCACCGCGGGCGATCCGGCCGGGCGGCTGCGCAAGCTGCTGCGCGGGGCGGAGGACCGGCGCTGGGTCGGTACCGGCAGCCACGACCACGTGTTGCCGATCGACCTGGACTCCTCCCGCTCGGTGCTCGCCGCGCTGAGCCGGGACGGCGCCGCCGAACACCTCCGGCTCGTCGAACTGCCGCAGGTCGAGACGCCCGCCGTCACCGGCCCGACCGGCGGGCACGTCGCGGAGGCGGTGGTGCCGCTGGGGCCCGTCCACCGCACCGCCCGGTCCGAAGTGGACATCGCCGCGCCGGCGGCCGCGCGCGCGGCGAACTGGGTGTACTTCCAGTACTTCGCCGGGCAGGCCGCCTCGGACGAGATCGTCGACCGCGCCGCCGCGCTCGCCGAGGAGCTGCGCGGGCAGGGCCTGGTCGGGAACTGGTTCTTCCTGCGGTACCAGGACGACGGCTACCACGTCCGGGTCCGGATGCGGGCGACCTCGCCAGCCGCCCGGCCGAGCGTGCTCACCGCGATGGACGCGTTCGGGCGGCGGCTGCGCGCCACCGGACTCGCCACCCGGGCGGTGCTGCGCGACTACGTCCCGGAGATCGCCCGCTACGGCGGGGAGACCGGGCTCCCGCTCGCCGAATCGCTGTTCACCGCCTCCAGCGAACGGGCGGTGGCGCTGCTGGCCCGGGGCCGCGACGAGGAGGGCCGGTTGTTCCGCACCGTCGCCGACGTCCTGCACTGGACCGGCGCGTTGTTCCCCGACCCGGACCGGCGGCTGGAGTTCCTGCGCCGCTGCCAGGGCGGGCTCGGGGTGGCGTTCACCCCCACCGGAAATCGGCACGGCAAGTTCGCCCGCGCGCACGGCGCCCGGCTCGAGGAGCTGCTCGCCGGAACCTGCCCCGACGAACGGGTCGACGCGGCGCTGTCCCGGCTGGCCGACTCGGTGCGCGAGCGGTTGCCCGAACGGCGCGCGTGGTCGGTGTTCGGCTCGGCGCTGCACCTGCACTGCAACCGGATGTTCGCCTTCGACGCGGTCCGGCTCGAATACCTGGCCCACGAGCTGGCGATCCGCGCGGTGCGCCGGCGCAACGCCTTGGACGGCAACACATCCGGAGAGCGAGGCGCGGCGGTATGACGGCGGTCGTGGTGGCGGAACAGGTGCGGTTGGCGCGGCGGTTGCACGCCGACGCCGCAGCGCAGGTGGCGGAGCGGCCCACGTTCCCGCTGCTGCTCGACCAGGCGCTGACGGCGATGGAGTTCACCGCGGCGCTGGGCGAGGACGTCGACGCGCGCACCCCGTTCCGGGAGGCGATGGCCGCGCTGCGCGCCGGGACCGACGTGGGGCCGTGGCTTTACCGGGGCGCCGCGCAGGCCGGCTGGGTCGCGATCCAGCTCGCCCGGTCCCGGGGTGCCACCGCCACCGGGCTCGGGCCGATCGACGACGCGGTGCTGGGCTGGCTGGAGGCGTTCCCCGCCGAGCACGATCTCGACCTGCCGATGGGCGCCCTCGGGCTCGGCGTCTACGGGCTCGTGCACCCCGATCCGGCGGTCCGCGACCGGATCACCGCCGGGGTGCTGGACGTGGTCGAGGACCGCACCGAACGGGACGACGCCGGTCGGTACTTCCGGCTGTCCGACTCCCCGGCGCGCCGCGCCGACGGCTCCGCCGGATCGCGCATCCTCGGCGCGGCGCACGGGGCGGCCGGGCTGGTGTCCTACCTCGCTTCGGCCGCGCTGACCGGAGGCGCCCCCGGTCCCCGGGCCCGGTGGCTGCTCGACGAGGCGCGGAGGTGGCTGGTGGGCCACCGCGCCGATGTCGGCGGCACGGTCTTCCCGCACCGCGTCGAGACCCGCTACGTCCCGTCCCGGGCGACTTGGTGCACCGGCGACCCGGGCATCGGGCTGGCGTTGTCGGTGGCCGCCGAGGCGACCGGGGACGCCGGGACCGCGGCGCTGGCCGAGGAAGTCGGCCGCCGGACGCTGGCCCGCGCCCCGCAGGACTGCGGCGTGCTCGACGGCTGCCTGTGCCACGGTGCCGCCGCGCTGTGCTGGTACGGGCGGCGGCTCCGCGACGACCACGGCGCCGACGCGGAGAGGTTCACCGCCCGCTGGGCCGGTTGGCTCGCCGAGGCGCGCGCCGAGGGGCCGCTGACCTACTTCAGCCCGGACGGCATGGTGCGCAACGCCTCGTTCCTGGAGGGCGACGCGGGCGTGGCGCTGGCCCTGCTGCACGCCGCCACCGGTGGTTCCCCGAGCTGGCAGCAACTGCTGCTGGCCGCGCCGGTCCGGTAGCCGGGTGCGCACGACCCGGGCGGCCCGGCTGGCCGCGCGCGCTCCGGTGACGGCGGTGCTCCCACCGCGTGCCGGGCCGGTGCCGCGGCTGCGCGCACCGGGGTTCCGATCACCGGGGTTCGGATCACCGGGCGCGACCGGGTACGCGCCATCCGCTGTGGACCTGCGCGCGCGTGCCGACCCGCGCGCCGGTGGGGAGCACCGGCTCGGGAGAGCCCACGCGATCGACCCGATCGCGAGGTTCCACGACGCGACCACCGGGCAGGTCCCGTTGGAGGCGTCGACGTGCGCGAGCCCGGGTGCTGCGGCGGGATCGGCCCGGTGCCGCAGGAATGCCACCTGCGTACCGGCACGGTCGCGGACGACGTCCGCCGCGGACGCCCGGAGGCCGACCGCGCGGAGGTGCAGGCGGCGGTGCGCGCGATCGGCGCGCTACCGACCCTCGCCGCACCGCCCGGCGGTTCGGCTACGAGGTGGGGGAGCGGGGGCGACGGCTGGCCGCGGGGCAACGGCAGCTCGTCGCACCGGCGCGGGTCGAGCTCGTCGATCCGGGCGTGCTGCTGGACGAGCCGACGGCCGCGCCGGACCCGCTGAGCGAGGCGGTGGTGCTGGCCGCCGCCGAGCGGGTGTCCCGCTCCCGCACCACCTTCGTCGTCGCGCACCGGCCGGGCGCGGCGGAGCGCATCGCGGTGCTCGACGGGGGCCGACCCGTCGCGCACCGGGAGCTCGGCGCGGCCGGGCACGCCGTGCGGCGGTGGCACCACGCCCGGGGCAACCAGGTCACCACGCGACCGGCAGGCGGTACACGCCGTAGATCGACATGCCGTGCCGCATCGGCAGCGCGGTGACCGGTTCGGCCAGGCGCAGCTCCGGGAACCGGCGCAGCAGCGCGGTGTAGCCGATCCGCAGCTCCAGGCGGGCCAGCTGGTGCCCGAGGCAGTGGTGCGCCCCGTGGCCGAAGGCGAAGTGCCCGCCGGACGGCGTCCGCAGGTCGAGCGCCTCGGGATTCCGGAACCGGGCCGGGTCGCGGTTGGCGGCGGGCAGCGACAGCACCACCGCCTCGCCCGCGGCGATCCGCGCGCCGCCGAAGTCGAAGTCCTCCAGCGCCACCCGCATCGCGCCGAACTGCATGATCGTCAGGTAGCGCAGCAGCTCCTCGACCGCGTCGTCGGCCAGCGCCGGTTCGGCGCGCAGCGCCGCGAGCTGGTCGGGGTGGGCCAGCAGCGCCAGCACGCCCAGCGCGAGCATGTTCGCCGTGGTCTCGTGACCGGCCACGAGCAGCAGGAAGGCCATCGCGGTGAGCTCGGCGTCGGTGAGGTCGCCGTCCCGGACCAGGTCGCCGAGCAGGTGGTCCCCGGGTTCGCGGCGGGTGCGCGCGACGAGCTCGCCGAGGTAGGCGTTGAGCTCGGACAGCGCGGCACCGACCTGGTCGGGCCCGGCGGTGAGGTCCAGCGCGGTGGCCGTGCTCCGCTGGAAGAGCTCCCGGTCGGGGTAGGGCACGCCGAGCAGTTCGCAGATCACCAGCGACGGGACCGGCACCGCGAAGCCCGGCACCAGGTCGGCGGGCGGGCCGTGGTCGGCCACGGCGTCGAGGTGCTCCTGGGTGATGCGCTCGATCCGCGGTGCCAGCAGCTCCATCCGGCGCGGGGTGAACTGCGCCTGCAGCATCCGGCGGTACCGGGTGTGCTCCGGCGGGTCCATCCGGACGAAGAAGCCCGGCGCGGCGGCCGGGGGTGCGGGCTGTCCCGGCGGCATGGTCCGGATGTCCTGGCGCGCACTGAACCGCGGGTCCAGCAGCGCCGCGCGCACCTGCTCGTGCCCGGTGACCAACCAACCCGCGGTGCCGTCGGGGAACGACAGCGGGGCCACCGGGGTGCGGGCGCGCAGCGCGCCCAGCTCCGCCGGCGGGTCGAACGGGCCGCTGCGGGTGGTGGGCAGCGGCACTCGGGAGGTGGTCACGGCCGGATCTCCTCGCCATCGCGGGCGGCCGCGGCCAGCGCGGACACCACCGTCGTGTGGTAGCAGGTGCGGAACACGTAGGAGGTGGCGCCGAGGCCGGAGCGCTCGGTCAGCACCGCCTCGCTGAACGGGGGCCCGGGCAGCGTCCCGCGCTCGTGCTGGGCCGCGAGCAACCAGCGCCAGCCCTCGGCGGTCGCCGCGGCACCGCCCGCTTCCGTCAGCGCGGCGCACAGCAGCAGCTCGGCGAGCAGGTCGACGTGGCCCTCGCGCCGGTAGCGCTCCACCAGCGCGAGGACGAGCTGCCCGGTGCGGCGGCGGGCGCCCTCGTCGGCGAGCGGGACCGGGGCGCGGCCGAAATCCGTGGCGTAGAACAGCACGTGGGTGATCTCGTAGGCGGTCTCGTCGTCGACCAGCGCGGGGTCGCGGTCGGCGATCCCGCAGCGCGCGAACAGGTCCGGGACCGCGGGCAACCGGCAGTCCACCGCGCAGAGGTCGAGGGCGTAGCGCAGTTCGAGCTGCCATGCCGGGAAGTCGCGCCACGGCGCCCGCGCGTCCCACGGCTCGCCGCGCCGGAGCACCCGGGTGATCTCCGCGCGCCACCAGGGCACCGGCCGACCCAGCCGGTGCAGCAGGCCGACGAGCCACGCGTGGTAGGTGAACTGCTCGTCCGCGGCGCGCAGGCCGTCGAGGAAGGCCGGGTCGGCGACCACCTCCTCGGCCAGATCCGCCGCCGCCGCGGTGAAGTCCCGGTGCCGCGGCCCCAGCGACCGGCACAGCAGCAGCAGTTCCAGCGCGGTGGTGCCGGGGAAGTCGCGCGGCGGGAAGTGGGCGTCCCAGGTGGCGGGCCGGAACCAGTCGAGGTGCTCGGTCAGCCAGCCGATCGAGCGGTCCAGCAGTGCGGTCGTCCCGCTGCCCGGCGATGTCGTCCCCCGCACCAGCATCCCCCTTCCCCCTTGTTTTTTCGGCACTTCCCCGGCGGAACTTGATCGATCCGCGCCGACGCCGTGCGCCGAGATGGCGTTAGGTCAAACTGTGGCTTCAGTGCAGGTCGAAATCAATCCTCCATCGACCACCGACGAACCCCGCTGCGACAGCCGGGGGATTGCCGCGATCCGCCGCCGACCGGTACGACGGAGCGATGGCCGGACAGCACGAGGTGACGATCGTCCGCTGCGGAACCCGCGAGGTCACGCGCGGCGAGGTGTTCCTCAACCACCACCTCTACGGCGAACCGGACGGGCCGTTCACCGTCGACTACTTCTTCTGGGTCGTGCGGGGTGGGGAGCGGACCATCCTGGTCGACACCGGGTTCGACGCGGCGGTCGCCGCGGCGCGCGGGCGGACCGCGCTGGTCGATCCGGTGGCCGCGCTGCGGGAGCTGGGCATCGACCCGGCCGGGCGGCACGACGTGATCGTCACGCACGCGCACTGGGACCACATCGGGAACCTGCCCGCCCTGTCCGGCAGCCGCATCCTGATGTCGCGCAACGAGTACCGGTTCTGGAACTCCGCGATGGCCCGCCGCCCGCTGTTCGCGCACTTCGCCGAGGAGTCGGAGATCGCCCACCTGGCCGAGGCGCGCCGGGCGGGCCGGTTGGAGTTCGTGCCCAGCGGGTACTCGCCGGCGCCCGGGGTGACCGTGCTGGAGGTCGGCGGGCACACGCCGGGGCAGCTCGTGGTCCTGGTCGACACCGCCGAGGGCACCGTGCTGCTGGCCTCCGACGCGGTGCACTTCCACGAGGAGCTGGAGCGGGACATGCCCTTCCTCGCGGTGTCCGACCTGCCCGGGACCTACGCCGGCTACGACACCGTGCGCGAGCTGCTGGGGCAGCGGGCCCGCCACCTCGTCACCGGGCACGATCCCACGACCCTGGAGCGGTTCGGCGCCCGGCCGGAGCTGCTGGGCGGCAACGCCGCCCGGATCGGTTGACCTGCCCGACGCGCCGCGCCTCGGTCCCGCCGGTGCGGTCGCGGATGCGTAGCGTCCGGTCGCGTGACGGAATCGGTTGACGCGGACGCCGGATCGGCGCCGCTGCGTTTCGCGGTCGGCATCGAGGACACCTTCGTGCCGCACGAGTCCCCCGGGCATCGGCGGCTCGACGAGTACGAGCTGACCCAGCACTACCAGTTCTGGGAGCACGACCTGGAGCTGGTGGCCGAGTCCGGCGCGGGATCGCTGCGCTGGGGCGTGCCCTGGTACCGCGTGGAGCCGGAACCGGGCCGGTTCGAGTGGGACTGGGTGGACCGGGTGGTGGCCCGGCTGGCCGAGCTCGGCGTGGGCTGCATCGTCGACCTCGTGCACTACGGCACGCCGCTGTGGCTGGACAACGCCTTCCTGCACCCGGACTACCCGAAGCGGGTCGCCGAGTACGCGGTCGCCCTCGCCGAGCGGCACGGCGACGTGCTGCACGAGTGGACGCCGCTCAACGAGCCGGTGGTCAACGCCGAGCGCTGCGGGCAGGAGGGCGCCTGGCCGCCGTACCTGCGCGGCGACACCGGTTTCGCCGCGGTGCTGCTGCGGCTGGCCGAGGGGATCTGCCGAACCCAGGAGGCGCTGGCCGAGGTCCGCCCCGGTGCGTCGTTCGTGCACGTGGACGCGGGGTTGCGCTACACCGGGGAGCACGGTCGGCGGGAGTTCCTGGAGCACCGCCGGTTCCTCGGCCTGGACCTGGTGACCGGGGCGGTGCGCGACGGCCACCCGCTCGCCGCGTGGCTGTCGGCCGCGACCGGGGACGACGCCCGGCTGGCGTGGGTGCGCGACCACGCGGTCATCCCCGACGTGGTGGGCGTCAACTACTACCCGGCCTTCAGCACCACCGGGTTCGACGAGCACGGCGGCACCCACCCGGTCGAAGCCGGGACGGCGGGGCTGGCGGAGCTGCTGCGGCTGTACTGGGAGCGCTACCGGCTGCCCGTGATGGTGACCGAGACCAGCCGGGACGACACCGTCTCCGCGCGGCGGGAGTGGCTGGCCGACAGCGTCGCCTGCGTGCGGGAGCTGCGCGCCCAGGACGTGCCGGTGGTGGGTTACACCTGGTTCCCGTTCCTGGACATGGTCGCGTGGCGCTACCGGGAGTCCTCCGCGCCGCTGGAGGACTTCATGAACCGGATGGGGCTGGCCGGGCTGCACCGGGAGCCCGGCGGGGGAGCTTGCTGCGGCGGGCCACCGAGGCGCTCGACGACTTCCGCCGCCTCTCCGGCGGGTAGCGGACCGCCCGCCCCGCTGCTACTTTCCCGAGAGGAATTCACGTTCGCTCGCCGCGCGTGGAGGGCGGGCAGCCGTCGGCGGAGCGGAGCTGGCCATGCCCGGGTGGGACCACGAAGTCGACTTCCTGGTGGTGGGCAGCGGTGGCGGTGGGATGGCCGCCGCGCTGACCGCGGTCGACGCCGGGATGAGCGCCCTGATCGTCGAGAAGGCCCCGCACTTCGGCGGTAGCACCGCGCTGTCCGGCGGCGGGATCTGGATCCCGAACAACCCGACGCTGCGGGCGGCCGGGCTGCACGACAGCCGCGACTCGATCCGGGCCTACCTGCGCCGGCTCACCGAGGGCCGGGTGCCCGAAGCCCGCATCGACGCCTACGTCGACCGGGGCCCGGAACTGATGGCGCTGCTGGAGCGCAGCCGGTGGCTGGAATTCACCTGGGTCGAGGGCTACTCCGACTACCACCCGGAGTACGAGGGCGGTCGCCCGCGCGGGCGGTCGGTGGAGGCGCTGCCGCTGGACACCCGGGTGCTCGGCGAGCTGGAGGGCGACCAGCAGCCGCACGCCCTGACCGGGCCCCTCGGGCTGTGGGTGACCGCCGCCGACTACCACGACCTGGCGATGGCCACCCGCACCTGGCGCGGCCGTCGGGCCGTGGCGGTGGCGGCGTGGCGGGTCGCCTCCAACCTGGTGCGGCGGCGGCACATGGCCACCGGCGGGCGCGCCCTGTCCGCGCGGCTGCGGTTGGCGCTGCGCGATGCCGGGGTGCCGCTGCGGCTGCGCACGCCGATGCGCGGGCTGATCACCGAGGGCGGTGCGGTGACCGGGATCGAGGCCGAATCCGGCGGGCGACCGGTGCGGCTGCGCGGGCGCCGCGGCGTGCTGCTGGCCACCGGCGGCTTCGAGCACGATCCCGCGATGCGCGCCGAGCACCTGCCCGAAGGGGGCCGGGAGGACCGCAGCGCCGGAGCGGGGGAGAACACCGGCGACGGCATCCGGGCGGGGGCGGCGCACGGGGGCGCGCTGGACCTGATGGACGACGCGTGGTGGATGCCGTCGGTGCGCGAGCCGAGCGGTTCGCTGTTCCCGCTGGTGTCCGAGCGCGCGATGCCGCGGTCGCTGATCGTCTCGTCGGCGGGGTGCCGCTTCACCAACGAATCCGCGCCCTACGTCAACTTCGTGCACGACCAGCTCGCCGACGGCAACCTGCCCGCCTGGTTCGTGATGGACGCGACCGCCCGCGCCCGCTACCCGTTCGCCGGGGTGCTGCCCGGACGTCCCTTCCCGGCCGGGTACCACCGCGACGGCGTGGTGCACCGCGCCGCCGACCTCGGGGCGCTGGCCAGGTCGATCGGGGTGCCCGCCGAGGAACTGGTCCGCACCGTGGCGCGGTTCAACGGCATGGTCCGCGCCGGGCGGGACACCGATTTCGGGCGCGGCGAGAGCGCATACGACCACTACTACGGCGATCCCACGCTGCCGAACCCGAACCTGGACGTGCTCGACCGGCCGCCGTACTACGCGGTCCGCATCGAGGTCGGCGACCTCGGCACCAAAGGCGGGCTGGTCTGCGACGAGCACGGCCGGGTGCTGGATGCCGAGGGCGCGGCCCTGCCCGGCCTGTACGCCACCGGGAACACCTCGGCGTCGGTGATGGGGCGCGAGTACGCCGGGCCGGGCGCGACGATCGGCCCGGCGATGGTGTTCGGCCACCTGGCGGCCCGGCACGCGGCGGGCCGCTGATCCGCCGCGGTCAGCGGCGCCCGAGCACGCGCCGCCACCACGGCGCGCGGGTCGGGGCGGGCTCGGTGCCGGGTGCGGCGGCCGGGGCGGTCGGGACCGGCCGGGCGTCGCGCCAGCCGCGCACGACCTCCTCGGCGTCGACGGGGCCGATCACCACCGGCGGGCCGGACGGCGCCCGCAGGTGCTCGGCGATCCGGCGGTTGAGTTCGGCGACCGCGTCGCGGACGGCCCGTTCGGTGGGCAGCCCGGAGACCGTCTCGGGCAACCGCTGGACCTCCTTGCGCAGCCGCAGCGACGGCGGCAGCAGCGCCTCCCCGGAGAGACCTTCCCGCCGCAGGTAGCCCTTGATCCACCAGGCCTCGCCCTCGTCGCCGCGGGGCAGCGGCTTGCCCGCGCCGGGCAGGTCCTCGAAGTCGCCGCGCTCCTGCGCCTCCCGGATCTGCTTGTCGATCCAGGACTCGAAGCTGACCTCGGGCGGCTTGCGTTCGGTCATGCCCCCATCATCCAGGTCCGGGGCCCGGAGGGCGAGCATCCGGCGGGGACGTCAGCGCTCGCGGGCGGGCACCGGGATCCGCATCAGGTCCTCGGCGACCACGATCGCGCCGCCGAACACCGCCGCCGCTTCGTCGTGGAACCGGGCGGTGTCGGGGTAGCGCTGCGAGAAGTGGGTGAGCACGAGCGTGCGGACCCCGGACTCGGCGGCGATCCGCCCGGCCTGGGCGGCGGTGAGGTGCCGGTACTGCTCGGCGAGGCGGGCGTCCTCGGCCAGGAACGTCGCCTCGACCACCAGCAGGTCGGCGCCCTCGGCCAGGGCGAACGCGGCATCGCAGAGCCGGGTGTCCATGACGAAGGCGAACCGCTGGCCCGGGCGCGGCGCGCTCACCTCCGCCAGCGCGACGCGCTCGCCGTCGACCACGAGCTCCCCGGCGCGCCGCAGCTCGCCGACCCGGGGCCGGTGATGCCGCGGCTGCGCAAGCGGTCCGGCAGCATCCGGACCCCGTCCGGTTCCACCAGCCGGTAGCCGAAGGTCTCGATCCGGTGGTCCAGGCGGGCGGCGTGCAGCTCGCCGAAGCTCCCGGTGGCGATCAGCCCGTCCTCGCGCACCGGGCACTGCTCGAGCACCGCCGCGTCCTGGAACGGCGTGGCGTGCCGCAGCCGTTCGAAGTAGTGCTCGCCATCGGCCGGGTAGTGCGCCCGCACCGGATGGTCGACCTGGTCCAGGGACATCCGCTGGATCACGCCGGGGACGCCGAGGCAGTGGTCGCCGTGGAAGTGCGTCAGGCACAGGTGGTGGACGTCCTGGGCGCTGACCCCGGCGAACCGCATCTGGCGCTGGGTGCCCTCGCCCGGGTCGAACAGCAGTCCCACGCCGTCCCAGCGCAGCAGGTACCCGTTGTGGTTGCGCCGCCGGGTCGGCACCTGGCTCGCCGTCCCCAGCACCACGAGTTCGCGACCCGACACGCCCGCCACCCTAGCCGGTCACCAGCGGTGCTCGGCGTCGGTCAGTGGCCGCGCTCCAGCACGCCGCGCACGAACGCGGCTTGGCCGACGTGCTGCATGTCGTCGCCGACCACGCTGACCAACCGCACCCCGGCGGTCACCGGCGGGTCCCACGCGGGGTCGACGACCTCGTCCAGGTCGTCATCGGTGATCCCGGCGAGGTACTCGGCGGTGCGCTGGTGCACCGCGTCGTGGTACTCGGTGAGCAGCGCCACCCGGTCCACCCGCACGGCGGCGACGTCCTCCGGGGAGTCGCCGAACCCGGTGGCGTCCGCGGGCAGGCCGAAGCGCTCGTGGAACCGCGCCCAGGCCTGCTCCTGCTCGGCGAGTTCGGCGACGTGGTCGTCCTGCACCCGGGTCAGGTGCCACACCAGCCAGGCGATCGTGTTCGCCTCCGGGTCCACCCGGAACACCACGTCCTGCGGGGACAGCCCGTCGACGACCTCGTGCACGGTCTCGCGGATCCGGCTGAACGCGTCGAGGAGCACTTCGGGACCGGTCATCGCCCCACGATAGGACGCGGGGCGATCCTCAGCAGCGCGCCGCCGTGCAGGCGGGGGCCCTCACGACTTGACCAGCCGGGCGATGGCGTCGCTGGCTTCGCGGATCTTGGCCTCGGCGTCCTCGCCGCCCTCGCTCATCGCCTCGGCGACGCAGTGCTTGAGGTGCTCGTCGAGCAGGCCGAGCGCGACCGCCTGCAACGCCCGCGTGGTGGCCGAGACCTGGGTGAGCACGTCGATGCAGTACTCGTCGTTGTCGATCATCCTGGCCAGGCCGCGCACCTGCCCTTCGATGCGCCGCAGCCGCTTGGCGTAGTCGTCCTTGTCATGGGTGTAGCCGTGCATGGTCCCCTCCGCCCGGAGGCCGGGTCATCGCGTCGCCGGTCCACCTCCTTTGTACCCCAAGGGGGTATCAGACCGGTCTCGGCCACGTCCCGGGGGCGCTCACTGGCGGTAGTTCTGCACCTCGTGGGCCGGTCGGGGCTGCGCGGCGTCCGGGTCCGCGCCGAACTCCTGGCGGGCCCGGCGCTGCCGGAGCAGGTCCCAGCACTGGTCGAGCCGGCGTTCGATGGTCGCCAGCCGGTCCTGCTCGGTGGCGGGGTCCACCTGCCCGCGCTCGGTGCCCTCGCGCAGCCGGTGCTCCTCGTCGACCAGCGCGCCGATTCGTTCGAAGATGTCGTCCTCGGCCATGCGAATGCACTCCTCGCCCCGCGTCGGTCAGCGACCCGGCCAGTGTCCCCGCCCCGGTGGTGGCCCGCACGTGCACGGCCGGTGCCCGTTCGGGCCGTGCCACGGGTGCGCGCGGGGCGCTACTGCCGGATGGCGGTTGACGCCATGATCGTTGCGGCCTTGAATGCTCGCCATGCGAGGGAGCGGAGACGTGCGAGGCCGTCGTGCCGGGCTTGCGGTGGCCGTGGTGTCGCTGCTGCTCGCGCTGAGCGGATGTGCCGGAGCCGGGGCGCTCGGGGCGTCCGGGCGCACCCTGGTGATCGCCATCGTGTCGAACCCGCAGATGGAGGACGCGATCGCGCTGGCCGACCGGTTCGAGGAAGCGAACCCGGGCATCCGCCTGAAGTTCGTGTCGTTGCCGGAGAACCAGGCCCGCGCCAAGATCACCGCCTCCACCGCCACCCAGGGCGGGGAGTTCGACGTGGTGATGATCAGCAACTACGAGACGCGGGACTGGGCGGCCAACGGCTGGCTGGAGAACCTGCAGCCCTACGTCGACGGCGATCCCGCCTACGGCGGCGGCGACTTCATCCCGAGCATCCGCGAATCGCTGTCCTACCAGGGCTCGATGTACGCGGTGCCGTTCTACGGCGAATCGTCCTTCCTGGCCTACCGCAAGGACCTGTTCGCCGAAGCCGGGCTGACCATGCCCGAGCGGCCCACCTGGCCGCAGATCGCCGAGTTCGCCGCCCGCCTCGACGACCCCGAGTCCGGGGTCTCCGGGATCTGCCTGCGCGGCAAGCCCGGCTGGGGCGAGAACATGGCGCCGTTCACCACCGTGGCGCACACCTTCGGCGCCCGCTGGTTCGACGAGAACTGGAACGCGCGGCTGACCTCACCGGAGTTCCGGGCCGCGGCGCGGTTCTACGTCGACCTGGTCCGCGAGCACGGCCAGCCCGGGGCCTCCAGCGCGGGTTTCGCCGAGTGCGGCACGCGCTACGCGCAGGGCCAAGCCGCGATGTGGTACGACGCGACCTCGATGGTCAGCACCACCGAGGACCCGAGCAGCAGCGAGGTCGTCGGCAAGTCCGGCTACGCCCCGGCGCCGGTGCTGCGCACGCCCAACAGCGGGTGGCTCTACACCTGGTCGCTGGCCATCCCGAAGGTCACCGAGGACAAGGACGCCGCGTGGCGGTTCGTCCGCTGGATGACCAGCAAGGAGTTCGTGCACCAGGTCGGCGAGACCTTCGGCTGGAACCGGGTGCCGCCGGGGTGCCGACTGTCCACCTACGAGATCCCGGAGTACCGGCGCGCCGCCGAGGCCTACGCCGAACCCACGCTGCGGGGCATCGACCAGGCGTCCCAGCACAACAACATCAGCGCGCCGGTGCCCTACCGGGGCATCCAGTTCGTCGGCATCCCCGAGTTCCAGGACCTCGGCACCCGGGTCGGCCAGCAGCTCTCGGCCGCCATCGCGGGGCGGATCACCGTGGACGAGGCGTTGCGCCAGTCCCAGGAGTACGCCCGCACGGTCGGCGAGGCCTACCAGGAGGACCGATGAGCGCGATCGCGTGGCGCCGCCGCGCTCCGCTGCTGCCCGCGCTGGTGTTCACCATCGCGGTCACCCAGATCCCGTTCCTGCTCACCATCGTCTACTCGTTGCAGTCGTGGAACCTGGTCCGCCCCGGCTCGCAGCACTTCGTGGGCCTGGCCAACTACGTCGACGTCTTCGCCGACAGCCAGTTCCGCGGCGCGCTGTTCAACACGGTGGTGCTCACGGTCGGCTGCGTGTTCCTGTCGATGCTGCTGGGGCTCGGGTTCGCGCTGCTGCTCGACCGGGCGTTCCTCGGGCGCGGCGTGGTGCGCACCCTGCTGATCACGCCGTTCCTCATCCTGCCCGCCGCGGGCGCGCTGCTGTGGAAGACGACCATGTTCGACCCCACCTACGGGCTGCTCAACTTCGTGCTGGGCACCGAGGTCGACTGGCTGTCCCAGTTCCCGCTGGCCGCGGTGATGACCCAGATCATCTGGCAGTGGACGCCGTTCATGATGCTGCTGATCCTGGCCGGGTTGCAGGCCCAGTCCGCCGAAGTGCTGGAGGCCGCCCAGGTCGACGGGGCCGGGCGGTGGCGGGTGTTCATCGCGATCACGCTGCCGCAGCTCGCCCGCTACCTCCAGCTCGCCGCGCTGCTCGGCGCGATCTACATCGTCAACAGCTTCGACGCGGTGTACCTGATGACCCAGGGCGGGCCGGGCACGGCGAGCACGAACATGCCGTACTACATCTACCAACGCGCTTTCGAGGGCTTCGACGTCGGGCAGTCCTCGGCGATGGGAGTGGTGGTCGTGGTCCTGACGCTGATCGTGGCGACCTTCGCGCTGCGGTTGATGTTCCGCTCCTTCGGGGTCAGCGGGGCGACGCGGTGAGCCGCCGGAGCGGAACGCCGCTGGGCCGGGCCGCGCTGACCGGGGCGACCTGGCTGCTCGCGCTGGTGTTCGTCTTCCCGCTGATCTGGATGGTGCTCACGGCCTTCAAGCAGGAGTCCGAGGCCTCCACCGACCCGCCCACGCTGCTGTTCACCCCGACCCTGGACCAGTTCACCGCGATCGTCGACCGCGGGTTCCTGCCGTACCTGCTCAACTCCGCGTTCGTCTCGGTGACCTCGACGGCGTTCGTGCTGCTGCTGGGCGTGCCCGCGGCCTACGCGCTGTCGCTGGCGCCGATCCCGAACACCCGGGGCGCGCTCGGGTTCTTCCTGTCCACCAAGATGCTGCCGATCGTGGCGGCCATCATCCCGCTGTACGTGATCTCGCAGAACGTGCGGCTGCTGGACCACGTCTGGGCGCTGGTGGTGCTCTACACCGCGATGAACCTGCCGCTGGCGGTGTGGATGATGCGGTCGTTCTTCCTGGAGGTGCCCGGCGAGATGATCGAGGCGGGCCGGGTGGACGGCGCCGGCCTGCCGACCCTGCTGCGCCGGGTGATCCTGCCGGTGGTCGCACCGGGCATCGCCGCGACGGCGCTGGTGTGCCTGATCTTCTCGTGGACCGAGTTCTTCTACGCGGTCAACCTCACCGCGGCCCGCGCGGGCACCGTCCCGGTGTTCCTGGTCGGCTTCATCACCGGTGAGGGCCTGTTCTGGGCGCAGCTGTCGGCGGCGGCGGTGCTCGCCTCGCTGCCGGTGGTGGTGGTCGGTTGGATCGCGCAGAACCACCTGGTGCGGGGACTGTCGATGGGCGCGGTCAAGTGAGGCTCACCGCTCCACCGCGGGCCGGTCGCCGGGCAGCTCGCTGATCCGCCGGTCGATGTGCCGGTCGAGCTCGGCCAGCCGGGCCTGCAACGCGGCCTCGTGCCGCCGCGAGGCGCCCGGGAGCTGCGCGGCGAGGTGCCCGTACTCGGCGAGCAGCGTCGGCAGGTCGTTGTCGCCGGGTGGGCGCGGGATGACGTCCATCCCGCAATGGTGCGGTCCGGCCGGTGGTTCGTCGACTTGATCAGCGCGGACCCGCGGCGCGGTGATCGTTCCCGGCTATGCTCGGCGCGATGAACGGCACCACGACCAGCGCCCGGCGGGCGCGCGAGCTGCTGACCGACCACCCGGTGTTCGACGGCCACAACGACCTGCCGTGGGCGCTGCGGCAGCACTGCGGCTACGACCTCGACCGGTGCGACATCGCCGAGGACCGCTCGGCGGTGCTGCACACCGATCTGCCGCGGCTGCGGGCCGGCGGGGTCGGCGCCCAGTTCTGGTCCGTGTACGTGCCCGCCGAGCTGCGGGGCGACCGCGCGGTCAGCGCGACCCTGGAGCAGATCGACTGCGTCCGCGCCCTGCTGGACCGCTACCCGGGGACGCTGCGGCGGGCGTTGACCGCCGACGACGTGGTGGCCGCCCGCGCCGAGGGCCGCATCGCCTCGCTGATGGGCGCCGAGGGCGGTCACTCGATCGACTGCTCGTTGGCGACGCTGCGCGCGCTGCACGCGCTGGGCGTCCGCTACCTCACCCTCACCCACAACGACAACGTGCCGTGGGCCGACTCGGCCACCGACGTCCCCGCCGCCGGTGGGCTGACCCGCTTCGGCGTCGAGGTCGTCCGGGAGATGAACCGCACCGGGATGCTGGTCGACCTCTCGCACGTCGCGCCCGCCACCATGCGCGACGCGCTGGCGGCCACCCGCGCCCCGGTGCTCTTCTCGCACTCCTCGGCCCGCGCGGTCTGCGACCACCCGCGCAACGTGCCCGACGACGTGCTGGCGGAGCTGGCCACCAACGGGGGCGTGGCGATGGCGACGTTCGTGCCGCAGTTCGTGCTGCCGGCCGCGGTCGAGTGGTCGGCAGCGGCCGAAGCGCACCTGCGCGAGCGGGGCCTCGACCCCGCCGCCGAGAGCCCGGAGGTCGACGCCGCCCGTCGCGCCTACGCCGCGGCGCACCCGCGCCCGGTGGCGACCCCCGCCACCGTCGCCGACCACCTCGACCACATGCGCGAGGTCGCCGGGATCGACCACGTCGGCATCGGCGGCGACTACGACGGCGTCGCGTTCACCCCGGCCGGTCTCGACGACGTCTCCGGCTACCCGAACCTGCTCGCCGAACTGCTGGACCGGCGCTGGTCGGAAACCGACCTGGCGAAGCTGACCTGGCACAACGCCCTGCGGGTGCTGGGCGAGGCGGAGCGCACCGCCGCCGCGCTGGGCGAACGCGAACAGCCCTCGACGGCGACGATCGAGGAGCTCGACGGCTGACCCGGGGCGTCAGCCTGCCGGGCGATCGCGGGCCGTGATCGTTGCCGGGGCGCGGGCGCGCTGGCACCCTTCACCGGGTGGGCGAGAGCGAACGCTTCGCGCGGCTGCGCCGCATCCTGGCACTGGACGCCGATCGCGACTGCGAGGAGATCTTCCGGCTGCTCGCCGAGCACGAGTTCCCGTGGGACATCGGCAAGGCGCTGGAGTTCGCGCTGTTCCGCACCTACGCCGTCCCGGCCGTCGGCAGGCTGCTCGACCGCACCGGCGAGTTCGTCCGCTGCCCGCAGCGCCGCTACGACGACACCACGCTGCTGCTCTACGAGATCTTCCACTCCGGACCCAGCGGCGCGCGCGGCCGGGAGGCGCTGGCGCGGCTCAACGCCATCCACGGGCGCTACCGGATCAGCAACGCCGACCACCTCTACACGCTGTCCACCTTCGTGGTGACGCCGACGCGCTGGCTCGACCGCTACGGCTGGCGGCGCCTGCACCCGCACGAGGTCCGCGCGCTGACCAACACCATGCGGCGGATGGGCGAGGGGATGGGCATCACCGGCATCCCGGAGGACCACGCCGGGTTCGTCCGGCTGTTCGACGACTACGAGCGCGACCACTTCGGCTTCCACCCCGGCGGGCGCCGGGTCGCCGAGGCCACCCTGGCGCTGTTCGCCTCCTGGTACCCGCGCCCGCTGCGCCCGGCCGTCGTCCGGGCCGCGCGGTGCGCGATGGAACCGCACCTGCTGGCCGCGTTCGGCTTCCCGGAACCCGCCCCGCTCGGCCGCGCGCTCGTCGACCGCGCGCTGCGCACCCGGGCCGCCCTGGTGCGCCTCGGCCCGGTGCGGCCGGACTCCCGCCCGGCCGCGCCCGTGCCGCTGTCCTACCCGGACGGGTACCGGATCGGCGACCTCGGTCCGGCGTCCTCGCGCCGAACCCGCCGGGAGGGCGGTCGTACCGGGCGCGAGCACCCGGACCAGTGCCGGGCGGGTCCACAGTGATCGTCCGAAAGGGACGCCGCTGATCGAACGTCCGCGCGAGGGACCCGAATCCTGACCTTCTCGGCCTGCGACCGCACTGCCGTGCTCATACGATGCCGGTTGCGCCTCCTGGTCGTCGGATGGAGGAGGGTCCATGGTCATGTCGCTGCCCGAACACGCGCTGTCGGGCGACGATCCCGAGCCCCCGGATGCGCCGCGGTCGGCGGACCTGCCCCGCGGTGAGGCGGTGCTCGCCCGGATGCGGACGGAGAACTTCCCGGTCGCCTCGCGGATGCTGCCGCAGGGGGTGCGGGAGCACCTGCACGCCCTCTACGGCTACTTCCGCCTCATCGACTACGCGGGCGACGAGGCGCCCGGGCCGCGCGCCGAACTCCTGGACCTGCTGGAGAACGACCTCAAACGGGTGTACCAGGGGACCGCGCGGGTGCCGGTGCTCCAGGCGTTGACGCCCACCGTGGCGGAGTGCGGCATCCCCTTCGAGGTGCTGGTGAAGCTGATCGAGGCGAACCGGCGGGACCAGCGGGTGCTGCGCTGCGAGACCTTCGACGAGCTGATGGACTACTGCGCGCTGTCGGCGGATCCGGTCGGCGAATCGGTGCTGCACGTCTTCGGCCGGGCCGAGCCCGCGCTGGTGGCCATGTCCAACCGGATCTGCAGCGCGCTGCAGGTCTTGGAGCACTGCCAGGACATCGGGGAGGACCTCCGGCAGGGGCGGGTCTACCTGCCCGCCGAGGACCTGCGGCGCTTCGGGTGCACCGACGAGGACCTGGCCGCCGACCGCGCGAGCACCCGGCTGCGCGGGCTGGTGCGCTTCGAGGTGCGCCGGGCCCGCCGGATGCTCGACTCCGGCGCGCCGCTGATCAGCCAACTGCCCAACCTGGGGCGGATCGCGGTCTCCGGCTACGTGGCAGGGGGACGGGCCACCGCCGCGGCCTTCGCCCGCGCGGATTTCGACCCGCTGGGCGTCGACGTCCGCCCGAGCAAGTCGCGGACCTTCGCCGAGTGGGCTCGGCTCTACGTGTTGGGGGGTTCACGGTGAGGACGACGGACAGGCTCCGCGCCGCGTACGCGGAGTGCGAGCGGATCACCCGCGCCCAGGCGCGCAACTTCTCCTACGGGATCCGGCTGCTGCCGGGGCCGAAGCGGCGCGCGTTGTCGGCGGTCTACGCCTTCGCCCGCCGGGTCGACGACATCGGCGACGGCGACCTGCCGACCGAGGACAAGCTCCGCGAGCTCAAGCAGGCCCGGTCGGCGGTGCACGCGGCCGGTTCCGACCCGCACGACCCGGTGCTGCTCGCGCTGGCCGACTCCGCCGAGTCGATGCCGCTGCCGATGGTGGCCTTCGACGAGCTCATCGACGGCTGCGAGGCCGATGGGCGCGGCGTGACCTACCGGACCTTCGACGAACTGGTGCACTACTGCCGGTGCGTCGCCGGGTCGATCGGGCGGCTGTCGCTGGGCGTGTTCGGCGCCACCGACCACGCCATCGCGCAACCGAGGGCCGACGCGCTGGGCGTGGCGTTGCAGCTCACCAACATCCTGCGCGACGTCCGGGAGGACCAGCTCGCCGGCCGCGTGTACCTGCCCACCGAGGACCTGGCCACCTTCGGCGTCCGGCTGGAGCCCGGCGGCGGCGACGTCGGCGACCCGGACCAGTGGGACGCCCTGATCCGGTTCCAGGCGCACCGGGCGGAGTACTGGTACACCGAGGGGCTCCGGCTGCTGCCCATGCTGGACCGCCGCAGCCGCGCCTGCTGTGCCTCGATGGCCGGGATCTATCGCGAAATGCTCGGTCGCATCGTCGCCGACCCGCACCAGGCGCTGCACCGGCGCACCTCGCTGCCGACCTGGACCAAGGTCGAGGTCGCGGCGCGGTCGCTGGCCGGGATCGCCCCGTGAACCGGGGCAGCGTGCTGGTGGTCGGCGGTGGTCTGGCCGGCATCACCGCCGCGCTGGACTGCGCGTCCGCCGGGTTCCGGGTCTCGCTGCTGGAGGCGCGTCCGCGGCTGGGCGGTGCCACCTACTCGTTCCGGCGCGGCGAACTGGTCGTCGACACCGGACAGCACGTGCTGCTGCGGTGCTACACCGAGTACCTCGGGTTGCTGGACCGGCTCGGCGTCGGCGACGCGGTGCCGGTCCAGCACCGGCTGCACGTCCCGGTGCTCGCGCCGCAGCGACGGCCGACCGCGCTGCGCCGCTGGGCGCTGCCCGCACCGGCGCACCTGCTGCCCGCGCTGCTGGGTTACCGGGCGCTGCCCGCGGCCGAGCGCGCCGGGGTCGCCCGCACCGCGCTGCTGCTGCGCCACCTCGACCCGGACGACCGGGCCCTCGACGCGCTGAGCCTGGGGGAGTGGCTGCGCGCTCGGGGCGAGTCGCACCGCACCATCGAGGCGCTGTGGGGGCTGCTCGCGGTGGCCGCGCTCAACGCCGAACCGGACGAGGCGTCGATGATGCTGGCCGCCAAGGTGTTCCGCACCGGCGTGCTGGACCGCGCGGCCAGCGCCGACATCGGCGTCCCGCGCCGGTCCCTCGGGGAGCTGCACGGCGAGGCCGGGCTGCGCGCGCTGGAAGCGGCGGGCGTGGCGGTGCGCACCCGGTGCAAGGCGCGCGGAATCCGCCGCTGGGGTGAGGGGTTCCGCGTCGCGGTGCAGGACTCCGGCGGTGCGTCCACCGTGGACGTCGACTCGGTGGTGCTGGCCGTCCCGCACCCCGCGGCCGCCGCCCTGGTGGCCGATCTGCCGGTCCCGGAAGCCGCCTCGTGGTCCCGGCTGTCCTCGGCGCCGATCCTCAACGTCCACGTGCACTACGACCGGAAGGTCACCGGGCGGGCGATGGCCGCGGCGCTGGACTCGCCGGTGCAGTGGGTCTTCGATCGCACCTCGATCTCCGGGGTGGAGCGGGGCCAGTACCTCGCGCTGTCGCAGTCCGCGGCGCACGACCACATCCACCTGCGCACCGAACGGCTCCGGGAGCTCTTCCTGCCCGCCTTGGTCGAGCTGTTCCCCGCGGCGCGGCGGGCCGAGGTGCTGGACTTCTTCGTCACCCGCGAACCGCGCGCAACCTTCCGCCAGGCACCGGGCACGGCGGCGCTGCGGCCGCCGACCCGGACCCGGGTGCCCGGGCTGGTGCTGGCCGGGGCGTGGACGGCGACCGGTTGGCCGGACACCACCGAAGGCGCGGTGCGCAGCGGGGCGCGCGCCGCCGAGGTCGTCGACCTGGACCAGCGAGCACGACACGGCGTGGAGGTGACGGCATGACCTCAGTCCTGCCACCCGCCCTGGAGGCGGGCCGCGAGCTCGTCGAACCCGCGCTGCGCAAGGCCGTGGCGCGGCTGGACGCCGACACCAGGCAGGTGTGCGAGTACCACTTCGGCTGGAGCAACGCCGACGGTTCCCCGGCGGGCGGGGGCGGCAAGGCGCTGCGCCCGGCGCTGGTCCTGCTGTCCGGTCGCGTCGTCGCGGGCGACCCCGACGACGTGCTCGCCCCGGCCGCGGCCGTGGAGCTGGTGCACAACTTCTCGCTGCTGCACGACGACGTGATGGACGGCGACACCGAGCGGCGGCACCGGCCGACCGCCTGGACGGTCTTCGGGCGCTCCCCCGCACTGCTGGCGGGCGACGCGCTGCTGGCGCTGTCCACCGACGTGCTGCTGGATCCCGCCACCGCGCACGCCGCCGCCGCGGTGCGCGCGCTGTCCGGCGCGACCCGCGAGCTCATCGCCGGGCAGGCCGCCGACCTGGATTTCGAGGAGCGCACCGAGGTCGCGCTCGCCGAGTGCCTGCGGATGGTCCACGACAAGACGGCGTCGCTGCTGGGCTGCTCGACCGCCCTCGGGGCCTGCTTCCTCGGCGCGCCGGGGGAGACCGTGCGGCGGCTGCACGCCTTCGGCACCGAGCTCGGGATGGCCTTCCAGCTCGTCGACGACCTGCTCGGGCTGTGGGGCGACCCGCAGGTCACCGGCAAACCGGTGCTCGCCGACCTGCGCGCCCGCAAGAAGTCGGTCCCGGTGGTGCACGCGCTGGTCTCCGGCGGCGCGGCGGCGCGGCGGCTGCGCGAGCTCTACGCCCAGCCGGAGGCGCTCACCGAGGACCAGCTCGAGGAGGCGGCCGAGGCCGTGCGGGAGTCGGGCTCCGAGGAGTGGACCCGCGCCGAATGCGCCCGGCGGCTCGACCGCGCGCACCAGCAGCTCCCCGAAGGCGATCCCGACGCCGTCCGATCGCTCACCGAACTCGCCGAGTTCATCGTACGGAGGCAACATTGACCGATCAGCTACAGCAGCCGGCGACCACGACCACCGAGGTCACCGACGTCCACCAGGCGGTGATGGCCGCTCGCGAGCACTTCCTGTCCCTCCAGCACCCGGAGGGCTGGTGGAAGGGCGAGCTGGAGACCAACGTGACGATGGACGTGGAGGACCTGCTGCTGCGGCAGTTCCTCGGCATCCGCACGGACACCGAGACCGAGGAGGCCGCGCGGTGGATCCGGTCCCAGCAGCGCGCCGACGGCACCTGGGCCAATTTCCGCGGCGGACCCGGCGACCTGTCGACCACCGTCGAGGCCTACGCGGCGCTCAAGCTCGCCGGTGACGACGTCGAGGCCGACCACATGGTCACCGCCCGGCGTTGGATCCTGGCCAACGGCGGGCTGGAGGGCACCCGGGTGTTCACCCGGATCTGGCTGGCGCTGTTCGGCGAGTGGTCGTGGGACGAACTTCCCGCGATGCCACCGGAAATGACCCTGCTGCCCGCGTGGTTCCCGTTCAACGTCGCGGACTGGGGGTGCTGGGCGCGGCAGACCGTGGTGCCGCTGACCGTGGTGTGCACGCTGCGGCCACGCCGCCGCCTGGGCATCACCGTTCGGGAGCTGCGCACCGGCCGGGCGCGGCCGAAGCTCCGTCCGCAGTGGAGCACCGGATACGCCTTCCAGGTGCTCGACAAGGGCCTGCACGTCTACCACCGGCGAGCGCTGCGCGGGCTGCGCCGCTACGCGATGCGCCACGCCGCCGAGTGGATCGTGGCCCGGCAGGAGGCCGACGGGTCGTGGGGCGGGATCCAGCCGCCGTGGGTGTACTCGCTGCTGGCGCTGCACCTGCTCGGCTACCCGCTGGACCACCCGGTGCTGCGCGAAGGGCTGGCCGGGCTCGACCGGTTCCTGGTCCGCGAGCAGACCGCGCAGGGCCCGGTGCGGCGGATGGAGGCCTGCCAGTCCCCGGTGTGGGACACCGTGCTGGGGATGCTCGCGCTGCGCGACGCCGACCTGCCCGCCGACCACCCCGCGCTGCGCCGCGCCACCGACTACGTGCTCGGCGAGGAGATCCGGGTCAAGGGCGACTGGTCGGTGCGGCGCCCGGACCTGCCCGCCGGTGGCGCGTGGGCGTTCGAGTTCGACAACGACAACTACCCGGACATCGACGACACCGCCGAGGTGCTGCTCGCGCTCGACCGGGTGGTGCACCCCGACCGCGCGGCGGTGCGCAGCGCGATCCGCCGGGGCACCCGCTGGCTGCGGGGGATGCAGTCGCGCGACGGCGGCTGGGCCGCCTTCGACGCCGACAACACCCGCACGACGCTGCGGAAGCTGCCGTTCTGCGACTTCGGCGAGGTGATCGACCCGCCGTCCGCGGACGTCACCGCGCACGTGGTGGAGGCGCTGGCGGTGCTGGGGCGAACCGAGGACCAGGCGGTGCGCCGGGGAGTGCGGTGGCTGCTGGACAACCAGGAGGAAGCCGGTTCCTGGTTCGGCCGCTGGGGTGCCAACCACCTCTACGGCACCGGCGCGGTGGTCCCCGCCCTGGTGCGCGCCGGGCTGCCCACCGACCACCCGGCGCTGTGCCGCGCGGTGCGGTGGGTCGAGGAGCACCAGAACGCCGACGGCGGCTGGGGCGAGGACCTGCGGTCCTATCGGGACCCGGCCTGGATCGGCCGGGGCGACTCCACCCCGTCCCAGACCGGCTGGGCGCTGATGGCGCTGCTGGCCGTCGGCAGGCACGACACCGACGCGGTCCGCCGCGGCGTGGAGTTCCTGGCCGCGTCCCAGCGGCCCGACGGCGGCTGGGACGAACCGCAGTTCACCGGCACCGGTTTCCCCGGCGACTTCTACATCAACTACCACCTGTACCGGGTGATCTTCCCGCTCACCGCGCTCGGCCGGTACCAGCGGGCGGCGGGATGAGCGGCGCCGACCTGCTGGTGTGCGCGCCGCTGCGGCTGGAGGCGCGGGCGCTGCGCGCGGGGTTCGGGCCTCGGGTGCGGCGTACCGGCTGCGGCCCGCGGCGCAGCGCCGAGTGGGCCACCGCGCACGCCGCGGACGACTTCGACGCGTTGCTGATCGCCGGCCTGGCGGGCGGCACCGCGCGCTGGGTCCACCCCGGCGACGTCGTGGTCGCCGACGAGATCCGGGGGCCGCGCGGCACCACGACCTGCTCCCGGGCCCCGGCGCTGGCCGAGGCGCTGCGTTGGTCCGGGCTGCGGGTGCACCTGGGGCCGGTGCGCTCGGCGGCCCGCCTGGCGGTCGGGGCGCGGCGAACCGCGCTCGCCCGGGAAGGGGTGCTGGCCGCCGACCTGGAGTCGGCGTGGCTCGCCGAGGCGGCGGGCGACCGGCCGGTGGCCGCGGTGCGGGTCGTGGTCGATGCCGTCCGACGGCCGCTGCCGAGCCCGGGCACGCCCGTCCGCGCGCTGCGCGCGCTGTCCCGGCTGCGCGAGCTCGCGCCGGGCCTGCACGCGTGGCGCCTGCAGCTCAACGTCCAGTCGAACGAGGAGGTGTCCTGATGGGCATTCCGGTGCGCCAGGCGATGCGCGTGGGCGCGTACCTGCTCAAGCAGAAGATCGCCAGGAGGGAGAAGTACGCCCTCACCCTCGAGCTCGAACCGCTGTTCGCCTGCAACCTGGCCTGCGCCGGCTGCGGCAAGATCCAGCACCCGGCCAGCGAGCTCAAGAAGCGGATGCCGGTCGAGCAGGCCGTCGCCGCGGTCGAGGAGTGCGGCGCCCCCGTGGTCTCCATCGCGGGCGGCGAGCCGCTGATGCACCCCGAGATCGAGGTCATCGTCGAGGAGCTGATCAAGCGCAAGAAGTTCGTCTACCTGTGCACCAACGCGCTGCTCATCCCGCGCAAGCTGGACAAGTTCCGGCCGTCGCCGTTCTTCTCCTGGGCCGTGCACATCGACGGACTCGAGGAGCGCCACGACGAGTCGGTCTGCAAGGAGGGCGTGTTCGCCGAAGCGGTGGCCAACATCAAGGAAGTGCAGCGGCGCGGGTTCCGGGTGACCACGAACAGCACTTTCTTCACGCACGACACACCCACCTCGGTGGTCGAGGTGCTCGACTTCCTCAACAACGACCTCAAGGTCGACCGGATGATGCTCTCGCCCGCCTACGCCTACGACAAGGCGCCGGACCAGGACCACTTCATGGGGGTGACCGAGACCCGCGAGCTGTTCCGCAAGGTCTTCGCCGACGGCCGCCGCCGCAAGTGGCGATTCAATCACTCACCCCTCTTCCTGGACTTCCTGGAAGGTAAGGTGGACTACGAGTGCACGGCGTGGGCAATCCCGTCCTACTCGCTGTACGGGTGGCAGCGACCCTGCTACCTCATGTCGGACGGGTACGCGCAGAGCTACCGCGAGCTCGTCGAGGACACCGATTGGGAGTCCTACGGTCGCGGACGGGACTCCCGCTGCGCCAATTGCATGGCACACTGTGGATACGAGCCGACCGCGGTCCTGGCGACGCTGGGCTCCCTGAAGGAGTCGATCCGTGCGATGCGCGGGTAGTGCTGAAGGTCGTGCCGCCGGAGAACCCGACCCACGGTCGCGGCGAGAGCCGGACCGCGAGGAATCGATGGACACGAATCAGCTGACCGTGCAGTTGCACGGCCTGCCGACCCACCTGTGGCACGCGGCCAAGCACTTGGTCGAGACGGTGCTGGCGCCGCTGCTGCTGTTCTACGCGCTGTTCCAGGTCACGGACTTCACCGGCGGCCTGCTGGCGGCGCTGGGCTGGGTGGTCGCCGCCCTGGTGTTCCGCTTCTCCATCGGGGCGAAGATCCCGATGGTCCTGTGGCTGACGGCCGCGGTGCTCGTGGTGCGGACGGGACTCGGGTTCGCCACCGGGAGCACGTTCGTCTACTTCCTGGAACCGAGCGTGCAGAACTTCCTGCTGGCGGCGGCGCTGCTGGTGTCGGTGCCGTTCGAACGGACGTTCCTCGCGAAGCTGGCCGCCGATTTCTGCGTGCTCCCGCCCGAGCTGACCGGGCACGTCCGGGTCCAGCGCTTCTTCCGCCGCGTCTCGCTGCTGTGGGCGCTGGTGTTCACCGTCAACGGGCTGACGACGCTGTGGGTGCTGGGCCAGGCCACCCTGGAGCACTTCATGCTGGTCAGCACCGTGGGCTCGTTCGCGCTGGTGGCGCTAGCCGCCGTGGCCTCGCTGGTGTGGTTCCGCCGGGAGCTGCGCGGCGAGGGCATCCGGCTCAGCTTCGGCAAGCCCGCCGCCGCGGCGGCCTGAGCCCGCCCGGCCCGGTGCGCGGGCGCACCGGGCCGGTTCAGCCGAAGGGCCGGTTCAGCCGAACCGCTGGGACAGCCGTTCGAAGGTGCCGGGCAGCGCGCCGCCGACCCGCGCGGCGGCGGCCAGCCAGCCCGGCACGAAGACCTCGCGCCTGCCGCGGCGCACCGCCCGCAGGACCGCGCGCGCGACCGCCTCGGGCTCGACCAGCCGGGGGAAGCCGCGCTCGTAGCGGCCCCGGGTGTCGAAGAACGGGGTGCGGACCGCCCCGGGGAGCACGGTGCTCACCCGGACCGGCCCCGCCGCGCAGCGCAGGCTCGCGGCGAAGGCCCGCACCCCCGCCTTGGTCGCCGCGTAGACCTCCTCGTCGCGCACGCCCACCGCGGCGATCGAGGCGACGAACACCAGGTGACCACCGCCGCGCCGGCGCATCCCGTCCAGCGCCGCGGTGCTCAGCAGCACCGGCGCGGTGAGATTCAGCGCGATCATCGCCCCCGCCGTGCCCGGCGGCATCGCCGTGACCGGACCGGCCCAGCCGACCCCGGCGCTGTGCACCAGCAGGTCGGCCCCGCGCGCGTGTTCGACGGCCGCCGCCAGCCCGTCCGGCGCGGTCAGGTCGGTCGGCTCCGCCCGGCCCCCGGTGGTGGCGGCGACCTCGGCCAACCGCTGCTCGTCCCGGCCCAGCAGCACCAGCTCGCAGCCCGCACCGGCCAGCGCCCGCGCGGTGGCCGCGCCGATGCCCGACGACGCACCGGTGACCACCGCGCGGCTGCCCGTCAACCCCACGAGGACTCCGTCGGGTCGCGCCGCTCGGCGGCCTTGCGGAGCTGCTCGCTGCGGCGGGACAGCACCACGATGCCGCCGACCAGCACCACCGCGGCCAGCACCTCGCCGAGGACGACGCCGGGGGTGGTCTCGATGCGCTCGCCGAGCCAGCTCACCCCGATCGCCGCCGACACCAGCGGGTCGACGGTGGTGATGACCGCCAGCGCCGGTGAGATCACCAGACCGCGCTGGAAGGTCTGCTGGCTGAGCAGGAACCCGATCGGGCCGATCAGGCACACCAGGTAGAGCGACCAGTGCTGGAACGGAGCGGCGATCCCGCCCGCCCGCGCCTCCCCGGCGACCACCTTGATCAGGCCGGCTGTGATGCCGTAGAGCACGCCGGTGGCCAGCGCCCACGCCACCACCCCGACCTCGCCCGCGGAGAACCGCCCCAGCAGCAGCGCGGCGATCACCAGCAGGGCCAGCACCGAGGCCAGCGGCGCCACCGGGTCGCCGGTGAACCCGGTGCCCTCGCCGGAGGGCCGGGCCAGCACCAGGAAGGCCGACAGCCCGGCGATGCAGGCCAGCCCGCCCAGCAGGAGCACGACGTCCAGCCTGCGGTGCGCCATCCAGGCCGCGAACGAGGCGCCGAACAGCACCGAGGTCACCAGCAGCGGCTGCACCAGCACCAGCGGCCCGAACGCCAGCGCGATGACCTGCAACGACAGCCCGACCACGACGGTGCCGATGCTGAGCACCCAGATCGGCTTGCGCACGAGCTGCCACAGCAGCCGCGGGTTCAGCGCGTTGACCCGCGGCACCTGCTTGGTGACGCGGTGCTGGATGGCGCTGGCCAGCCCGAAGCTGGCGGCGCCCAGCACCGCGGCGGGCACGGCGATGGCCAGCTCGGTGCTGTCCGCGCTCATCCGTGCGCTCCGAGCCGCCGCAGGTCGCCGAAGGCACCGCGGACGTGCTCGGCGAGGGCATCGGCGTGCGGGGCCAGGCCGGGGTCGGTGGTGATGCCGAAGCCGACGCCCTCGCCCCAGTTGATGGCCCCGATGCCGATGCCGACCCCGTCGGCCAGCGAGAGCACCGGCAGCACCTGCTCGATCAGCGCACCGGCCACGTGCGCCGGGCTGCGGCGCCCGGGCATCACCGACACCACCGCGTGGAAGAACCGCTTCCGGTAGATCGTGCGCACCACGAGGGCGTGCAGCGGGGCGGGCAGCGCGCCGAGCGCCCGGAGCACCGCGACCGCCGCCGCGGGGTGGCCGCCGCGCTCCGCGGCGGCCAGCCGGGCGGTGACCTCGGCGAGCCGCCGCCGCACCGGCATCGGCCCGACCGGCAGGTCCACCGCGAACGACGCGGTGTGGTTGCCCGGCGCGTCCAGGCCCGCACCGCCCCGGGCGGTGCGCATCGTCTTGGGCACCATCACCCGCACCCGCTGCTCCGGGGCCGCCCCACCGGCGTCGTCCAGCAGCCGGTGCAGCCCCTCGGCCACCGCGGCCAGCAGCAGCGCCGAGCTGCTCACCCCGCGTTCCCGGGCGGTGGCCCGCACCTCCCGGGCGGACAGCTCCAGCCAGCCGAAGGTGCGGTCCGGGGTGCTGCGCCCGGTGAACCCGCCCGCCGGCGCCGCGCCGACCCGGGCCAGGCTCACCAGACCGCGAAGAACGGCCCCGGCGCGGCGGTACCAGGGTGGGGCGTCGCCGGGTCGGCGGGCGTGCGGCGGCGGCACGTCGCAGAGCAGCCGCACCAGCGTCCCGTTGACCGCGATGCCGTCGCCGAGCGCGTGGTGCATCTTGGCCAGCAGGGTGGCCTCCTCGTCCCCTTCCTCCTGGATCAGCAGCAGCTCCCACGGCGGCCGGTCGGTGCGCACCGGCGTGCGGAAGAACTCCTCGACCAGATCGGCGTGCTGGCGGCCCGAGCGGGGTTCCCGGCAGCGCAGGTGGTCGGCGGGGTCGATCGAGGCGTCGTGCACCCACTCCGGCCGGCGGCCGCGGCGCCGCACCAAGCGCCGGTTGAGCATCGGCAGCCCGGCGGCGTGGGTGCGGATGCGCTCGGTCAGGTGTTCGCCCCACTCGTGCGTGGACAGCTCGCTGCCGGTCAGCCGCAGCACGGTGCCGATCTGCTGCGGCACGGTCGGGGTGGTGGCGTGCACGAAGAACGCGTCCTGCGGGCGCAGCGGCCGCCTGCCGTGGTGGCGGGGCACCTCGGCCAGCGCCGCGACCTGCTCGGCGAAGTCCCCGGCCTGGGCGTGCTTGAGCGCCCGCTGTTCGAGCTGGGTCAGCGCGTCGGGCTGCTCGGTCCACCGCCGCAGCAGCGCGGTGAGCTGGTCGGCGTCCCAGCACAGCTCGGCGAGCTCGGCCTCGGCCATCAGCTCCGCGTTGGCCTTGCCGTGGCCCGCGATCGGTTCGAACATGACCACCGCCCGGCCGCAGGCCAGCGCCTCCAGCGCGGTCGCGCCCCCGGCGTTCGTGATCACCGCGTCCGCCGCGGCCATCAGCCCCGGCATGTCCTCGACCCAGCCCAGCGGGACCACGCGCGGATCGGCCAGGTCGGTGAGCCGCTGGCGCAGCGCGGCGTTGCGGCCGCAGACGACGACCACCCGGTCCACCCCGTCGGCGCGCCGGGCGGCCCGCACGGCGCGTTCGACGGACCCGAAGCCGAGCGATCCGCAGGTGATCACCACCGCGAACCCGTCGGCGGGCAGTCCGGCGGCGGTCCGGGCCGCCGTGCGGTCGGCGGGGTGGAACGCGCCGACCGCGGGCGGGACACTCACCGCCCCCACCGCGTCGGGCTCGGCGCGCCGCATCTCCCGCAGGCTCACCTCGCTCATCACGTGGTGCAGGTCGACCTCCGGGTAGACCCAGAACGGGTGCGGCGAGAAGTCGGAGATCACCGCCGCGATCGGGACCTCGCGCAGCTCGCCCCGCCGGCGCAACCAGTCCAGCCCGGCGGTGCCCAGCGGATACGTCGACACGATCAGGTCGGGCCGGTGCGCGGCGACCGGCGCCCGCAACCGGCGTCCGGACCAGGCGCCCACGAAGCGCCGCGAGGAGTCGGCGAACCACCGCCACCGCCACAGCGCCGAGTAGAACAGGTCGTAGAGCCACGGCGTGGATTCGACGTTGGTCGCGTAGATCCAGTTGAAGGTCCGCGGCACCCAACCGCCCATCTCCGCCAGCGCGTCCACCCAGGACACCTCGCACCCCGGCCAGCGCTGTTCGGCGGCCTCCGCCACGGCGCGCGCGGTCGCGTTGTGGCCTTCACCGATGGTGGCGCTGATCAGCAGCACTCGTCGCGGCTGGAGACTCACCACAGGAGGAATCCTTTCGCCCGGGCAGTGCTCCCGCAGGCTAACGCCGTGCGCGGTTGTCGGCTGGCCGAACGATCGCCGGGTCCGCCACAGTGGACTCCGCCGACCGGACCGCATCACCCGGCCAGGGCAGCGCTGGTCGTTTCGGGTGACCGGGCGCGGGTGCGGCCGCCGACCTGGTGGCATCGGGGTGATTCCGGGGATGCCGGATGCAGGACCCTGGCAGTATCACGCGCATGATCAAGCCCGTCGCACATCCTCCTCGACGGCGGCTCAGCGATGAGGTCCGGGATTGGATGCTGGCGGAGTTGGTGCTCTCCGGCGATCTCGAACCGGGGGACCGGCTGCCCAGCGAGGCGGAGCTGTGCGCCCGCTACAACGTTTCCCGGATCACCGTCCGGGCGGCGCTGCGCAGCCTCCAGGACGCCGGATACATCGCGGTCCGGCACGGTCGCGGATCGATGCTGCTGCCCCGCGCCGACAGCATCGCCGCCGGACTGGACCGGCTGTGCCCGCTCGAAACGTTCGCCGCCGAGAGCGGCAACCGGATCTCCAGCACCGATCAGCACGTCGAAGCGGTGTCCTTCGACGACCGCACCGCCCGGCTGCTGGGCGTCCGGGCCGGGAGCCCGGGCGTCGTGGTGCGCCGGACCGAGCTCTACGGCGGGACGCCGGTGGGCCGGGTCGTGGAGCACGTGCCGGACGGGGTGCTGCCGCCGTCCCGGCTGCGCGAACCCGGTGCGGTGCTCGACCGGCTGCTGACCGACGTGGGGGTGGAGTACACCGACTGCGATCTGACCCCCGTGGTGCTGGACCGGGAGCTGGCCGAGGCCCTGTCGGTCGACGCCGGGAGCCCGGCGCTGCACCTCGACGAGCTCGCCCGGGTCGGCGACGGCCGGATCGTCGCTCGGAGCCAGGCGTGGTTGCTGCCCGAGCACTTCCGGTTCGCCCTCCGGCGGCGCAGGCAGGAGTGAGCCCGGCCGCGTCGCGCGGGGCGCAGGGCCGCGACGTAGTCTGGGGCGGCGAATCGCCTCGCGGCGATGTCGCGTCCCGGCTGGCGGTTCAGCGCTGGGGGTAGCCACCAGTCGCGCCGGTGGTGGGCCGCGAGGGGGTCGGCTCACCACCGGCCCGGGCGCCACGTCCGGTCCGGCTCACCCGGATCAATTCACGCAGGGCACGCCGTCGGCGGTGATCGCCTCGTCGAGCCCTTCGCCCTCCTGCTGCGCGGGTCGCGTCCCGTCCAGCGCCAGCGGCTGCGCGGCGCCCATCTTGGTCGGCCCCGGTAGTCCTCGCCGAGGACCACCTCGACCTGGCCCGGTGCCAGTGCGTCATCCTGCTCGGCGGACAGCTCGCCGAGCGCTGAGGCCACCCGCTCGCCCGCATCGGCCAGCCCCGGCGCGTAGCGCACCGACGACGTCTCGGTGCGTTCGGTGCCGCTCACCTCCGTGACGGTGATGCCCTGCGCGCTCAGCCGCTCCCGCACGCGCTCGGCGAGGCCGTCGTCGCCGGTGCCGTCGAGCACGGTGACGGCCGGGGCCGTCGCGGCGGGGGACTGCCCGGTGGCGCGGGCGATCGCGCCGCGCACCTCCTGCGGGTCGACCTGGACGGCCATGCCGTCGCTGGTCGGGTAGGCGGCGTCCTCGATCGGGATCGTGGTGAACCGGACCGCGCCACCGGCCAGCCCGCGCATCCGCTCGGCGAAGGCGAAGATGTCCCAGTCGTCGTCGAGCACCAGGGACTGCTGCACCGAGTCGATCAGCGCGCGCAGCCGGGCGGGGTTGGCCAGCACGTCACCGGAGAGCACGGTGCCGGCCAGCCCGGCGAGGAACGCCTGCTGGCGCACCACGCGGTCGAGGTCGCCCCGCGGCAGGCCGTGGCGCTGCCGGACGAAGGCCAGCGCTTCGGCGCCCACGACGGTCTGCCGCCCGGCGGCGAAGTCGGCACCGGAGTACGGGTCGTGGGCGGCGGACTTGAGGCAGACCGGCACGCCGCCCACGGCTTCGGTGATCCGGGCGAACCCGAGCAGGTTGACCTCGGCGTAGTGGTCGACCGAGGTGCCGGTGAGCTGCTCCACCGTGCGCACCAGCAGCTTGCGCCCCGCCTCCGCGCTGCGGCGCTCCAGCTCCGGCGAGGGCGCGAGGCCACCGGCCACCAGTTCGGCGCGGGCGGTGTCCGAGCCGCGCACGAACGCCGAATTGATCTTGTGCTGGCCGTGGCCCGGGATCTCCACGAAGGAGTCCCGAGGGAAGGAGAAGCCCACCGCGCTGGAACCGTCGTTGGGCACGTGCAGCAGGATCACGGTGTCGGTCAGGCTGGCCTCGTTGGAGGTCGCGTGCAGCTCGCGCAGCACCTCCTCGGGCAGCGGGTTGCCGTGCGCGTCGGTGCGGCTGTCCATGCCCACCAGCAGGATGTCGGTCGCGCCGTCGGTGTGCTGCTCGCTGGTCACGTCGCTGGTGGCCAGGCCGGTCTGCAACTGGCGGTAGTTCGTCCAGCCGTACCCGGTGACCAGCAGCACCACCAGCGAGGCCGCGGCGGTGGCGGCGCGGAACCGGGCCAGCCGCCGGTTCCGGCGCACGGCGGTCGCGGTGCGCCGGGGCGGTCGGCCCGGACGCGGTCGCGGGCGGCGGTCGGCCGGGCCGGTGCGGCGGCGCTGCTGAGATCCCACGATGCCCCTCCCCGTTCGCGGCAACCCCCAGCATCGCACCGGGTCGCAGGCTCGGCAGAGCGCGGAAACGGCCGTGCCGAGCGACATCCGGCGGCCCTCGGCGATCACTTGGGATCCATCGAGGACCGACCGGCCGGGGAGCGGAACTCGGCCCGGGAGCGCGGAAGCGGTGCGCCGCCGGCCGGGCCGGCGGCGGGTTCCGGCGGGAGCGGCGGAGGCCGGACGGTGATCGTCGGCAGCGCTCCGGCATCACCGGACCGGGTGGGCCGGGGATCAGTCGGCGGCTTCGTCCGGATCGCCGGGGTCCAGGTCGGCCGGCCGGACGCGGTAGACCTGCAGCGTGGTGGCGTGGTACTTGTCCGTTTCGCCCACCCACTCCATGCCGATCCGCTCCGCGGTGGCGATGGCCCGCTGGTTCTCCGGCAGGGCCAGCGCGCTGACCTCCTCGATGTCGAAGCTGAACGCCCACCGCAGCAGCGCCCGGGCGGCCTCGGTGGCGTAGCCGTGGCCCCAGTCCTCCGGGCGGAGCTGCCAGGTCAGTTCGAGATCGTGGTCGTAGGGCGGCAGCAGCCGCAGCACCAGCCCGCCGATCACCACGCCGTCGGAGCGGCGCTGCATCGCGAACCGGCCCGTCGGCGGCACCAGGTTCGGCTGCGCCTCGATCCAGGAGTGCACGACGGCGCGCATGGCGGCCAGGTCGGCGACGCTGGACACGGCCGGGGTGAGCCACTCGGTCACCTCCGGGCGTCCGTAGAGGTCCAGCGCCGCCTGCACGTCCGCATCGGCGCTGGTCCAGTCGCGCACCACGAGCCGTCTCGTCGCCAGCGCCGGATCCATCGCGACCACCCCTCCCGCATCCCCGGGGAACGGTCCATCCTACGCCGATCCGGCGCGGGCCGGAACGTCGTGCGCACGGATCCGCACGGCTCGTTGACACCCGTCGGCCGGTCGTGGACGATCACCTCGGTTCCGGCACCGGGAGGACGCGCGTGGGCACGGCATTCGACCTGACCGGGCGGACCGCCGTGGTCACCGGCGGTGGTCGCGGGCTCGGGCGCGGCCTGACCACCGGACTGCTTCGCGCGGGCGCCGACGTGGTGGTGCTCCAGCGCAGCCCGCTGGACCCGGACCTGGTCGACTCGGCGGCCGGGCTGGGGCGGGAGCTGGAGTGCGTGCCCGCCGACCTGGCCGACCCCGCGAGCACCGATGCCGCCGTCGCCGAGGTCCTGGACCGCCGCGCGGTGGACGTGCTGGTGAACAACGCCGGGGTGCAGGCCAGGCACGCGGCCGAGGACTTCCCGGACGCCGACTTCGACCACGTCCTCGACGTGAACCTGCGCTCGGTGTTCCGGTTGTGCAAGGCTTTCGGCCGTCCGATGCTGGAGCGCGGCCGCGGCAAGATCGTCAACATCGCCTCGCTGCTGAGCTTCCAGGGCGGCATCCGGGTGCCCGCCTACGCCGCGAGCAAGGGCGGCGTGGTGCAGTTGACGATGGCGCTGTGCAACGAGTGGGCCGGGCGGGGCGTCAACGTCAACGCCATCGCACCCGGGTACATGAGCACCGACCTGAACACCGCGCTGCGCGCGGATCCGGTCCGGCACCAGGAGATCTCCGAACGCATCCCGGCCGGGCGGTGGGGTGCGGCCGACGACCTCGCCGGGGCGGTGGTGTTCCTGTCCTCGGCGGCGGCCGACTACGTGCACGGTGCGGTGCTGCCGGTGGACGGCGGCTGGCTGGCCCGCTGAACCTCCCGGGGCACGTGCGGCGGTCCGGCGGGCCCGGTGCGGGCGCCGCCGGACCGGCGGGTCACGGGCGGGGCAGCATCCCCCGCTCGTCGAACGCCCAGTCGCGGGGTTCGCCGAGGACCTCGATGTCCGGGTGCGCGCCGACCTCCTCGGCGTAGGCCTCCGAGACCTCGATGTGCGGCATCGACAAGGTGTTGCGGATGCGCACGATCCGCGCCGTCGCGTTGGTGGTGTCCAGCGAGCTGTGCACCGCCGCGACGATCGCGTCCCGGTCGCTGCCCAGCGCCATCGGGATCCGCGCCCCGTCGGGTACGCCCGAGGTCAGCGAGTTGGTGTAGAACGAGGCGAAGTCGATCCCGTCGACGCAGCGCTGGGTGGTGAAGTCGGCCATCCCCAGTCCGCAGGCGTTGCCGTGGGTCTTCTCGGTCAGCCCCAGCACGACGATGCGCTGCAACGGCGGCGCGACGAAGCCGTCGGCGTCGACCGGGGTCCGCCCGGTGATGTTGGGATCCATGCCCGCGCCGCTGATGTCCTTGCCGATCTCGTCGACGACGAGCACGTCGATCCGGGACAGCAGCAGGCGGGGCATCAGCGACTTCGCCCGGGTGAGCAGTTCGGTCTCCCGGTCGAGCATTTCCGCGGGCTCGACCAGCTCCACCGCCGCGATGTGCTCGTAGCCGTTCTCCACCACCGCCAGGCCGAATTCGATCGGCACCGCGTCGAGCACGGCCTCGGCGACGGCCGGGATGAGCTCGCCGAACCGGCCGAACCCGTGCTTGTGCAGGGTGGCCGCGCCCCGGTGCTTGCCCAGCCCGATGGCCAGCATCTTGGCCAGCCCGCTCTCCACCCCGGCCTTGAAGTCGGTGTGCGGCTTGACCCGGTTGACCACCACCACACCGTCGGCCTGGGCGGCCTCGGCGTCGAAGTGCACGGGCGTGCCGTCGGGCAGCTCGGCGACGATCGCGGTGTCCATCGAGGCGATGATCGGCGCGCCGATCGCGTCCTCGGTGATGCCGTACTCGGCGAGCACCCCGCGCTGGCCTTCGGCGGTGGCCCCGCCGTGGCTGCCCATCGCGGGCACCACGAAGGGTTTGGCCCCGCAGCGCGCCAGCGCGTCCACGACGACGGTGATGATGCGCCCGATTTCGGCGACGCCCCGGCTGCCCGCCGCCACGGCGATCCGCTTGCCGTTGAGCGGTCGCCGCCGGTCGTGCTGGGCGACCTGCTCCCGGATGGCGGCGTCGAGGTCCTCGACGGTGTCGTCGGGGAACCGCTGCTCGACCGGGATCATGCGGGGAAGTGCGAGGTCGGCCCCGGCTAACCGGACCTGTTCGACGTTGAACATGCGTCAGATCCTCTTCCGTGCGCTGCCCTTGTGGTCAGACCATGTGACCGGGATCCTTCCACGCGGGGCCGCCGCGGCGGAAGGGGCGCGTGCGACCGGTGCGGTCCCGGGTAGCAGTACGGCTGTATGGTAATCGGATGCCCCGGGTCGCCGATCACGATCAGCGCCGCGCCCAGATCGCGCGGGCGTTCCGCCGCCTGCTCGCCGCCGAAGGCTTCGCCGGTGTCTCGTTCTCCCGGCTGGCGGCCGAGGCCGGGATCTCGGTCGGGCTCATCCAGCACTACTTCGCGAGCAAGGACGTGCTGCTGCGCTTCGCCTACGACGACGCGGTGCGCCGGCTGGGGGAGCGGGTGCGGGACCGGGTCCAGGAGGGTGCCGCCGCCGGCCTCCCGGTCGCCGAGGTGCTGCTGAACAGCCTGGTGGAGCTGCTGCCGCTGGACGCCGAACGCGACGCGGAGTACCGCGTCCGGCAGGGCTTGCAGGCCCGCGCGCTGCACGACGAGGGGCTGGCCGAGGTCGCCCGGCGGTCGGGCGGTGACCTCCTCGGGTACGTCACGGCGGTGGTGGACGACGGCGTCGCGCGCGGCGAGGTCGAACCCGGGGTGGACGCGGTGCTCGCCGCCCGCGCGATCCTCGCGGCGGTGCAGGGCCTGGCCGATCAGGTGGTGCTCTCCGGCGCGGACGCGTTCCCGGCGCGGGACGTGCTGGGCCGCGTGGTCGCCTCGGTGTTCACCGGTGGGCGCTGAGGCGGGTCGGCGGAAATCCCGAGGCGGCAATAGGGTCGTACGGTTATCATAATCGTATGATCATATTGTTATTCCACCCCGAGGGGCTGACCGCCGGGCGGCACGGCCGACGCGGGGAGCGGTCCCGGTGACCCCCACCGTGGAGCTGAGCAGCGGTGCCGTGCGCGGTCGGCAGCTCGACGGCCACCTCGCGTTCCGGGGCATCCCCTACGCCGCGCCCCCGGTCGGCGAACGGCGCTGGCGGGCGCCCGCACCCGTCGAACCCTGGTCCGGGACCCGGGACGCGACCGCGCCCGGCAATCCCGCCCCGCAGCGGGCCCGCTCGTTCGCCGAGATCACCGCCCTCGACGAGGACTGCCTGACGCTGGACGTCGTGGTCCCGGAAGGCCCGCGCACCGGCCGGCCGGTGGTGGTGTGGCTGCACGGCGGTGGCGGGACGAACGGCAGCGCCGCCACCCGCGATCCGCACCGCTTCGCGGTCACCGGCGACGTCGTCGTCGTGATGCCGAACTTCCGGCTCGGCGTGCTCGGGTGCTTCGGCCACCCCGGCCTGGCCGGTGGCGGGACCTTCGGGTTGCAGGACCAGCAGGCCGTGCTGCGCTGGGTGCGTCGCGAGATCGCGCGGTTCGGCGGCGACCCGGCGAACGTGACCCTGGCCGGGGAGTCCTACGGGGCGCTGATGGTCGCCGCGCACCTGGTGGCACCGGGCTCGGCCGGGCTGTTCCACCGGGCGGTCCTGCAGAGCGCGTTCTCGGTGCTGGGCCCGACCCCGCGCACTTGTTCATCCCCGGTGTTCCGGCGCTGCCGCCGAGGTGGTCCCCGGCCGCCGAACTGGACCGGCTCGGCGCCGCCGTCGCGGCCGAGCACGGGTGGGTCGCGCCGGGCAGCGACCCCGAATCGGCGCTCGCCCGGCTCCGCCGGGTGCCGGTGGCCGACCTGCTCCAGGCCACGGACGCCTTCATCCGGCCCGCGTTCGGCGGTCCCGCGCTGCCCGAATCCCCAGCGGTGGCCCTGCCCGCGGGGCGGTTCCACCGGGTGCCGGTGCTGCTGGGCACCACCCGCGACGAGGCGCGCTTCTTCGTCGAGCTCTTCGGCGCCGACCACCCGGTCACCGCCGAGAACTTCTCTCGGTTGCTGGCCGAGGCGTTCGGCGACGGGGCCGACGAGGTCGCCGCCCGCTACCCGCCGGACCGGTTCCCGACGCCGGGCCTGGCCTGGTCGCGGCTGAGCACCGACCGGGCCTGGGCCCGGCCGACCTGGGACCTGGCCCGCTGCCTGGCCGCGCACACCGGGACCTGGTGCTACGAGTTCGCCGACCCGGACGCGCCGGCGATCCTGCCGGGAACGCCCTCCGGTGCCCAGCACGGCAGCGAACTCGGATACCAGTTCGACCTCCCCGGAGCCGGCCCGCTCGGGGCCGACCAGCGCGCCCTCGGCGAGGCGATGAACCGGTACTGGACGGCCTTCGCCGCGCACGGCGACCCGGCTCGCGCCGACCTGCCCGCCTGGCCCGGATTCGGCACCGGGCACGTCCAGTCGCTGATCCCGGGCCGGATCGACGGCGTCGACTACCGGGGCGAGCACGCACTGGACTTCTGGTCCGCCCTGCCGTGAACCCCCGCCCCGCTCCCGGCACCGGGCCGGTGCGCAGGGCGGACGGGCTGCCGCGGACCGGTCGCCGCTTATTGTTGCTTAACGTTTTCAGCCCGCTCTAGTGTCTCCGGGCAGCCGGGTGATCCGGGGCACACGACAGGAGGTCGGGCGTGGAGGAGACGACGCGCGTGCGGCGCACGGTGGCGGGCCGGGTGTCGGCCGCCGCGGTGGCCCGTGCCGCCGGGGTCTCGCCCGCCGCGGTGTCCTACGTGATGAACGGCAAGGGGGGCGTCGCCCCGGACACCCGGCGCCGGGTGCTCTCGGTGGCCCGGGACCTCGGTTTCCAGCCGAGGCGCCCGGCTCCCGCCGTCGACCCGGACCGCAGCCGGGTCATCGGGCTGGTGATGCCCAACATCATCAACCCGGTGTACCCGTGCTTCGCCCAGGGGATCGTCAGCGCGGGCGCCGCGGCCGGGTACGAGGTCTTCGTCGCCACCACCCAGGACGATCCGGACGTGCTGCGCCAGGTGACCGCCACGCTGATCGAGCGCAACGCCGACGGCGTGATCCTGGCCGGAGCGCTGCGCGAGGACGCCACGGCGCTGCGGCTGCTGCGCGCGGCGAAGATCCCGTTCGCCTGCCTGTCCCGCAGATCCCCGTACCTGGAAGCCGATTTCGTCGGGATCGACGACGATGCCGCCGCCGAGGCGATGATGCGGCACGTGCTCTCCCACGGGCACACCGAGATCGCCACCGTGATCGGCCCCCGGCTGTCGAGCTCGTCGCTGACCCGCGAGCAGGCGTTCATCCGGACCGCGGCGACCGCCGGGGTGGAGATCGGCGGCGACCGCAAGATCAGCACCGCGCTCAGCAGCGCGGGAGGCCGGATCGCCGCGGAGCGGTTGTTCGCCGCCGACCGGCCCCCGCGGGCCGTCGTCTGCGGTTCCGACGAGATCGCGATCGGCATCATGGAGCACGCCGTGGCGCGCGGTCTCCGGGTGCCCGAGGACGTCGCGGTCACCGGCGGCGACGGCCACCCGCACAGCATCTCGGCGCTGATCGACCTGACCACCGTCGTGCAGCCGCAGCAGGAGATGGCGGTCGAAGCGCTGGGCCTGGTGCTCAAGCGGATCGAGCGCCCCTCGACGGTGCACCAATCCCTCATCTGCGCCCACCGGCTGCACATCGGGCGCACCTGCGGCTGCGATCCGGCCGCGCGTCGCTGATCCGGCGACCGAGCAACGACCCACCGCCCAGAGGAAACCCATGTCCACATCACCCGGTGCCGCGACGATGCGGCCACCCGCCGAGCTGAACAAGGTCATCCTGCGCAAGCTCATGCCGCTGCTGGTGGCGGCCTACGTGATGAGCTTCCTGGATCGCACCAACATCGGCATCGCCAAGGAACGCCTGGAGATCGACCTCGGCATCTCCGCGACGGCCTACGGCATCGGCGCCGGGCTGTTCTTCATCACCTACGCGCTGTTCGAGGTGCCCTCCAACCTCATCATGCACCGCGTCGGCGCCCGCTTCTGGATCACCCGGATCATGATCAGCTGGGGCTTGATCTCGGCGGGCATGGCCTTCGTGCAGGGCGAGTGGTCGTTCTACGTGATGCGGCTGCTGCTCGGCGCCGCCGAGGCCGGGCTCTACCCCGGCGTGATGTTCTACCTGACCCGCTGGTTCACCCGCCCCGACCGCGCCAAGGCCAACGGCTTGTTCCTGCTCGGGGTCTCCTTCGCCAACATCGTCGGCGCCCCGCTGGGCGGTCTGCTGCTGGGCATGGACGGCATCGGCGGCTGGCACGGCTGGCAGTGGATGTTCGTCCTCGAAGGACTGCCCGCCTGCCTGCTCGCCGTCCTGGTGTGGAAGCTGCTGCCCGACCGGCCGACCGACGCGCGCTTCCTCAACCGCGCCGAGGCCGAGGCGCTGGAACGGCGGATCGCCGAGGAGGACGCCGCGGGCGAAGCCGCCTCCGGCACCCGCAGCATGCGGTTGGTCTGGCGGGACCGGCAGATCCTGCTCGTGGTCGGGGTGTACCTGGCGCACCAGATCGCGGTGTACGCGCTGTCCTATTTCCTGCCGTCGATCATCGGCGGTTACGGGGAGCTGAGCTCGGTGCAGATCGGGCTGCTGACCGCGCTGCCGTGGGTTTTCGCCGCGATCGGCGCGGCCGTGGTGCCCCGGTTCGCCTCCTCCGGGCGGGCGTCGCGGAAGCTGATCAACGCCACGATGATCGGCATCGCCGCCGGGTTCGCGCTCGGCGCCGCCTCCGGTGCGGTGTTCGGCCTGATCGGGTTCTGCCTGGCCGCGTTCTGCTTCTTCGCGCTGCAGTCCGTGCTGTTCACCTTCCCGGCGTCCCGGCTCAGCGGCGCGACCCTGGCCGGCGGCATCGCGTTCGTCAACACCATCGGCCTGTTCGGCGGGTTCATCGGCCCGTACGTGATGGGCGCGGTGGAGGGCGCCACCGGGGAGTCCTCCGGCGGGCTGTGGTTCGTCGTCGGTGTCGTGCTGGTGGGCGCGGTGCTGTCGTTCTTCCTGCGCTACGGCGCCGACAAACCGGGATCGACCGAGGAGTGAGCATGGATCTGACCGGGAAGCGGGTGCTGGTCACCGCCGGGGCTGCGGGCATCGGCCGGGCCATCGCCGAGCGGTTCGCCGGGTTCGGGGCCGAGGTGCTGGTCAGCGACCTGGATCCGGCGGCGGTGCGGGACGCCGAAGGCGCCGGGCTGCGCGCCGAGGTCTCCGACGCCGCCGACGAGGAGGCCGTCGAGGCCCTGGTGGACGCCGCCGAGCGGCGCCTCGGGGGCTTGGACGTGCTGGTCAACAACGCCGGCGTCGCCGGTCCCACCGGCCCGGTGGAGACGCTGGACGGCGCGGCGTGGGCGCGGACCTTCGAGGTCAACGTGCACAGCCAGTTCTATTGCGTCAAGCACGCGCTGCGGCTGCTGCGCGCCGGGACCGAGCCGGCCATCGTGAACCTGTCCTCGGCGGCCGGCCGGCTCGGGATGGCCGGGCGCAGCGCCTACTCCGCGTCGAAGTGGGCCGTCGTCGGGTTCACCCGCACGCTGGCCATCGAACTCGGCCCCGAGGGCATCCGGGCCAACGCGATCTGCCCCGGCGCGGTGGACGGACCGCGCATCCAGGCGGTGATCGACGCCAAGGCGCGGATGCTCGACGCGCCCCGGGAGCAGATCGAGGCGCTGTACCGGGACCAGTCCTCGATGCGCCGGATGGTGACCGCCGGCGACATCGCCGACATGGCCGCCTTCCTGGCCGGTCCGATGGCCCGCAGCATCAACGGTCAGGCGATGGCCGTCGACGGCAACACCGAGAAGCTGTACTGAGGAGGGGACGTGGCAGTCCAACGCAAGGTCGTCATCACCTGCGCGGTGACCGGGGCGATCCACACGCCGTCGATGTCGGAGCACCTGCCGGTCTCGGCGGCCGAGATCACCGAGGCGGCGCTCGGCGCGGCGGAGGCGGGCGCGGCCATCGTGCACCTGCACGCCCGCGATCCCGAGGACGGCAGGCCGTCGCAGAACCCCGACCACTTCGCGCCCATCCTCGCCGGGCTCAAGCCGCACACCGACGCGGTCCTCAACATCACCACCGGCGGCTCGCCGCACATGGCGGTGGCCGAGCGGATGCGCCCGGCGGCGGAGTTCCAGCCCGAGCTCGCCTCGCTGAACATGGGATCGATGAACTTCGGCCTCTACCCGATGCTGGAGCGCTTCACCGAGTTCCGGCACGAATGGGAGCGGGCGGCGCTGGAGGGCAGCCGGGACCTGGTCTTCAAGAACACCTTCGCCGACATCGAGGCGATCCTGGAGATCGGGGCGCGCGGCGGCACCCGGTTCGAGTTCGAGTGCTACGACATCGCGCACCTGAACAACCTGGCGCACTTCCGCTCCCGGGGGCTGGTGACCGGGCCGGTGTTCGTGCAGTCGGTCTTCGGCCTGCTCGGCGGCATCGGGGCGCACCCGGAGGACCTGATGCACATGCGCCGCACCGCCGACCGGTTGCTCGGCGCGGACTACCACTGGTCGGTGCTCGGCGCCGGGCGCAACCAGATCCCGCTGGCCACCATCGGCGCCGCGCAGGGCGCGCACGTGCGGGTCGGACTGGAGGACTCGCTGTGGGTCGGACCCGGTCAGCTCGCCCGCAGCAACGCCGAGCAGGTCGCGCGGATCCGCACCGTCCTGGAGGCGCTGAACCTGGAGGTGGCCACCCCGGACGAGGCGCGCGCCATGCTCGGGCTCAAGGGACGTGACGCCGTGGGTTTCTGACCGCGCCGCCGTGCGCGCCGAATCACCGGTCGGCGCCGCGTTCCGCGGGCAGCGCGTCGGGGAGGCCGAAGCGCGGGAACAGCGCCACGTCGAAGAACGCCACCACGTGCCCGATCCGGCCGTCCTGCGGGGCGAGCACGTGGAGCTGGAAGGGGACGTACCCGCCGGCCGGATCGCGGCGGTACATGCCGAACGCCGGTTGCCCGTTGGCCGAGGTGGGGACCAGCCGCAGCTCCCCCCGGTCCGCCGGGCACCACCGGTCGACCAGCTCACCGATGGCCTCGGCGCCGCGGATCCAGTTGGCGTACGGCGGCATCTCCCACACCGCGTCCTCGGTGAACAGCTCGACGATCGCCGGGATGTCCTTGTCCTCGAAGGCGGTGACGTAGCGGTCCAGCAGCCGGCGCAGTTCCGGGCTGCTCGGTTCCGCGGTCCCGTCGCGCTGCGGGGCGATCTGCTGGAGCTGCGCCCGGGCCCGCTGCAACGCGCTGTTGGCCGCCGCGATGCTGGTCCCCATCGCGGCGGCCACCTCGGAGGCCTTCCATCGCAGCACGTCGCGCAGCAGCAGGGCCGCGCGCTGGCGGGGCGGCAGGTGCTGGAGCGCGGCGATGAACGCCAGCCGGGTGCTCTCCCGGGCGGCGACGATCGCCGCCGGGTCGTCGGAGTCGTCGACCAGGGCGTCCGGGATCGGTTCCAGCCAGCCGATCTCGGGCAGCTCGGTCAGCGGTTCGCCGGGATCGTGGCTCGGCGCGCCGAGGCCGGTCGGCAGCGGGCGGCGGCGCCTGCTCTCCAGCGCGGTCAGGCAGGCGGTGGTCGCGATCCGGTACAGCCAGGTGCGCAGCGAAGACCGCCCCTCGAACCGGGGGTAGCCGCGCCAGGCCCGCAGGTAGGTCTCCTGCACGAGGTCTTCGGCGTCCTGCACGGAACCGAGCATCCGGTAGCAGTGCGCGAGCAGTTCGCGGCGGTACGGGTCCGCCAGCCGGACGAAGTCGTCGCTGACCGGTGGGGCTGACATGACTGCGTCCTTCCTCCCGGCGGACCGCGCGCCGGGCGGTCCTGCTCCGAGGGTAGGTCAGCCGACCGACAGCGCACGGCTCCGCGCGGACCGCCGGCGGGCGCTCAGCTCCGGCCTTCGCGCCAGTAGCCCATGAACGCGACCGAACCGCGCGGGATGCCGTAGTCGTTGACCAGCAGCCTGCGCAGCCGCTTGATCACCGCAGCCTCCCCGGCCAGCCAGCCGTACAGGTCATCGGCGCCGGGTTCGCCGCGCTCCGGGACCTCCCACAGCGCGGTGGTGTCCACGTCGACGTCGTCGAGCACCGCGGTACCGGTGCCGCGGGTCCGCAGCTCGTCCAGCGCACCGCCCACCGCGGGTTCCAGCAGGGCGCCGTGCGGGGCGCCGCCGCGGGCCAGCCAGCGCACGTCCACGCCCGCCGGGACCGCCCACTCCTGCCGGTCCGCCGGGCTGGGCACTTCCAGGCAGGCGATGCCGCGGGCGTCGGCGGGCAGCGCTTCGAGGATGGACCCGATCGCCGGGACGGCGGTCTCGTCCCCGGCCAGCACCAGCCGCGACGCCTCGCTCGGCGGCGCCCATTCGCAGCCCCACGGACGTCCGCTGCCGGGCCGGTCCGGGCCCAGCAGCGCGATGACGTCACCGGGCCGGGCGCCGGCGGCGAAGGTGGAGGCCGGGCCGCCGTGCCCGCTGTCGAGCCCGTGCAGCACGAAGTCGACGTCGAGTTCGCGGTGCTCGGGGCGGAACGCCCGGACCGTGTAGGTGCGCAGCACCGGTCTGATCGGATCCGGCATCGCCAGCCAGCGCTGGTACCAGTCCTCGCCGTCGGGCACGTCGGCGACGGTGCGGCCGGGCTGGGGGAGCGCGAGCTTGATCCGCTGGTCGGCGCCGCCCGCCCCGAAGGTGTCGAGGTGTTCGCCGGTGAAGGTCAGCCGCACGAAGTTCGGGCACAGCCGCTGCACGCGCGCCACCTCGACGGTGAACATGCGCCAGAGCGGCCGGTGCTCGGTGCCGCCTCGGACTGCGGTGCTCGTCATGGCCGGAGGACCTCCCGCGGATCAGGTGCTAGGTTAGCCTAGCCTAAACATAGAGGAGGTCGTCGTGCGTCACAAGATCGGCCCGGCCGCGGCACTGGTGGCGGTGACCGCGGTGCTGTCGGCGTGCTCGCCCGCCGGAGGTGACCGGGCCGGGGGAACCGGCTGGTCCTACACCGATGACCGCGGGGTGACCATCACCGCCGAGCAGCGCCCCGAGCGGATCATCGCGCAGGTGTCCTCGGCCGCCGCGCTGAAGGACTTCGGCGTCGACGTGGTGGGCACCTTCGGCCCGCTGGTGCGCGACGACGGCACGGTCGAACCCGAAGCGCGCGGCCTCGACCCCCGCGCGGTCACCGACGTCACCGGGCCGGGGTACGGCGAGGTCGCCATGGAGCGGGTCGCCTCGCTGGAACCCGACCTGCTGGTCAGCGGCAAGTACGCGGAGTTCCCCGGCCTGTGGCACCTGACCGCCGAGCAGGAGGAGCAGGTCAAGTCCCTGGTCCCGACGGCGGGCGTGCAGCACGCCGGGGTGCCGCTGCCGGAGACCATCGCCTCCTACCGGGACCTGGCCGCCGCGCTCGGCGGCGACGTCGACGCGGCCCGCGTCCGGGCCGACGAGGCGGCCTTCCACGCCGCGGCCGACCGGCTGCGCGGGATCGGGGAGCGGATGAAGGCGTCGGGTCGCACCATCCTCGCCGTCGGCGGGACCGAGCAGGAGTTCTTCGCCGTCGTGCCGGGGCGCAACCCGGACCTGGACTTCTACGTCCGGGAACTGGGGCTGCCGATCATCGTCCCGGACCACCCCGACACGGCGGGCGGCGGCTACTTCGAGCGGCTGTCCTGGGAGCACGCCGCGGCGTACCCGGCCGACATCCTGCTGTGGGACACCCGGGCGGCCTCGCTGCCGCCGGAGCGGATGATGGAGAACCCGGTGTTCGCCGCGCGTCCGTCCGCCGCCGCGGGCCGGTTCGTCGAGTGGGACGCGGTCGCACCGATGAGCTATGCGAGCTACGCCGGGATCATGACCGAGCTCGCCGACCAGCTCGAGGCGAAGCTCGGCGGGCGGTGACCACCGCGCACCGGCCGCCCGGGGCGCTCAGCCGGGTTCGGGCGGCCGGGCCAGCGCGTCCTCGACGCGCCGGGCGGCGGTGAGCACCGCGGTGCCGAAGCGCCGACCGGGGCTCGGCCGCAGCCGCTGCAGCGGCGCGGCCAGCGAGACCGCCGCCACCACCTGACCGTGCAGGTGCACCGGAGCGCTCACCGAGCCGACCCCCGGAGCCCGGGCCTGGACGCTCTCCACCCAGCCGTGGCCGTCGGGGTTGCGCTCGCCCAGCAGCGCCTGGGCCGCCGAGCCCAGCGGGAGCGGCAGCAGGCTGCCGACCGGCTGGCTGGCCCGCAGCTCCTCGGTCGACTCCACGCAGACCACGCACAACCGGTGGTCGGCTCGGCGCACCCAGAGCTGCACCGATTCGCCCACCTCGGCGCCGAGCTCGGTGAGCACCGGGCGCGCGGTCTCGGCCAGCGCCGAGGTGGCGAACCGGGGGCCGAGGTGGAAGCAGCCGCTGGGATCGCGCCGCAGCAACCCGTGCGCGACCAGCGCGGTGGCCAGCCGGTGCGCGGTGGAGATCGTGAGGCCCAGGGTCCTGGCCAGCTCGGTGGTACCCATCGGGTTGCTCTCGACGCAGTCGAGGATGGCCACCGAGCGGTCCAGGACGCCGACGCCGGTGGCGAACGGCGGAGGAGTCGTCATGGTCGTTTCCGGGGGTCGGTGCTCGCGGTGCGGCCGTCGCCGCCGGTCAGGCCGCCTGCCGGGGGGCGGCGGGTGCGGCCGGGATCTGCGCCAGCGCGGAGGGCAGGGCGTGGCCCACCAGCTCCGCGAGGCGGTCGCGCAGCGCCGCCAGCCGGGAGGTGTCGATCCCGGTGCGGACGCCTTCGCGGTGGAACAGGTGGATCAGGTCGTCCGCGGCGATGTTGCCGGTGGCGCCCGGGGCGAACGGGCAGCCGCCGAGCCCGCCCAGCGCGGCGTCGAAGCGCCGGATCCCGCAGCGGAAGGCCTCCCAGGCGTTGGCCGAGGCCATCCCGTAGGTGGCGTGCAGGTGCAACCCGGTGCGCTCCACCGGGAAGTCCTCGCCCACCGCGGTGACCGCGCGCCGGATGTCGCCGGGGGAGGCCGCACCGATGGTGTCGGCCAGGTGCAGCACCTCCACGCCCAGCTCGGCGTAGTGCCGGGCGACGCGGACGACGCGGTCGACCGGGGTGTCGCCGTCGAACGGGCAGACGAACGCGGTGGCGATGCAGCCTTCCAGGCCCACCCCGCCGTCGCGCAGGATCTCGGCGGCGCGGCCGATCCGGGCCATCGCCTCCTCGGTGGGCACCCCGGCGTTGGACCGGCTGTGCCCGTCGCTGGCCGACAGCACCAGCCGGACGTGCCGGGCCCCGGCGGCCACCGCGCGCTGGGCGCCGCGCTCGTTGAGCACCAGCGCGTGCGAGGTGGCCCCGGCGTCGGCCAGCCCGGCCACGACCTCGGCCGAGTCGGCCATCGTCGGCACCCGCCTCGGGTCCACGAAGGAACCCACCTCCAGGTGGCGGAACCCGGCCGCGACCAGCATCCGGCCGAAGTCGATCTTGTCCGCGGTCGGTACGACGACGGGTTCGATCTGCAGTCCGTCGCGCAACGAGACCTCGGTGATGAGGACGTCGGCGGTCATCTCAGATCACTCCTTCGGCACGCAGTCGGGTGATGTCGGCGGGGGAGCGGTGCAGTTCGGCGAGGACCTCGTCGGTGTGCGCCCCGAGTTCGGGCCCCAGCCAGCGGGTGCCGCCGGGTTCCTCGGCCAGCTTGGGCACCACGCCGGGGAAGGCGACCTCGCGGGGCTCGTCGTCGATGCGCACCGGGTGGCGCTCCAGCATCCCCCGGGCGGCGAAGTGCGGATCGGCGGCGATGTCGGCGACGTCGTAGATCGGTCCGCTGGGCACGGACGCGGCGGCCAGCCGGTCCAGCGCCGCGGCGCTGTCCAGCCCCGCGGTCCAGGCGCCGATCGCCTCGTCGATGTCGGCGGCGCGCGCGACCCGCCCGGCGTTGTCGGCCAGCTCCGGGTCGGTGGCCAGGTCGGGGCGTCCGACGGCGGTCATCAGCCGGGCGAAGATGGCGTTGTTGTTGCCGCCCACCACGACGTACTTGCCGTCGGCGCAGCGGTAGGTGTTGGACGGCACCACGCCGGGGATCACCGCACCGGTGGCCTCGCGGGTGACGCCGAAGGCGTCGTAGTCGGGCAGCGAGGACTCCATCAGCGAGTACACCGCTTCGTAGAGCGCGACGTCCACGGTTTCGCCGGGCGCCCCGGTGCGGGTGCGCAGCAGGCCCAGCAGCGCGCCGATGACCGCGTAGAGCCCGGCCACCGAATCGGCCAGCGACACCCCGGTGCGCACCGGGGGCAGCCCCGGGTAGCCGGTCAGGTGCCGGACCCCGCCCAGCGCTTCGGCGACGCCGCCGAACCCCGGCCGGTTCCGGTACGGGCCGGTCTGGCCGTACCCGGAGATCCGGACCAGCACCACCGACGGGTGCAGCTCCCGGATCTCCTCCGGACCGAGCCCCCACTTCTCCAGCGTGCCCGGGCGGAAGTTCTCCAGCACGACGTCGGCGGTGCCGATCAGGTCGCGGGCGATCCGCTGGCCCTCGGCCGCGCGCAGGTCCAGCGTCAGCGAGCGCTTGTTGCGCGCCATGGTGCGGAACAGCAGCGAGGTGTCGCCGCGGTGCAGCCGCCAGGTGCGCAGCTCGTCGCCGGTGCTGGGGCGTTCGACCTTGATGACGTCGGCGCCGAACTCGGCGAGCACCCGCCCCGCGGTGGGGGCGGCGATGAAGTTGCCGAGCTCGACGACGCGGACTCCGGTGAGCGGGCCGTGGCGGCCACTGGGCGTCATCGGTGTGGTTCTCCTGTTGTGCCGGTGCGTGCCCTGCTCCTCGGCGCCGTGGTGCGGGCGAGGGGCGGGGGCGGGCGGTGCTGCCGCTGGTGCGCAGGTCGATGCGGTGTCCGTCCTCAACTTCCTGCAATTTCCCGTTATTCGGGAAACGGGTGCCTGCATTCGGCAATGCAGGACGGTAATCGGCGGCCGTCGGCGAAGCAATACCCCGGGCCCGCCGTCCGCGGCCGGGTTCCGCCGGGGCGGTCGGTGTGTACACTGCGCCGGTCCGTCCCACCGCCGCCGGCGAGCACCCCGTCGCCCGGCGGTCGCCGCTCCACGACTCCTGCTGCCAGGCGGTCCCCCGCACGGGGGACCGGAGCTTCGCGCTGCCCGCTGCGGCGGACGGCTTGACGGATACGGACGTGACGGATGTCAGACATCGCTGTCCTGGCGAACGCCGTGATCACCATCGTGGGCGTCGTCGTGCTCATCCTGAAGTTGCGGATCACCCCCGCCATCGCCCTCGTGCTCGGGGCGCTGTACCTGGGGCTGGTCACGGGGCTCGGGGTTCCGGGCACGCTGGAGTCGATCACCACCGGCTTCGGCGAGCTGATGACCGAGGTGGGACTGCTCATCGCCTTCGGCGTGCTGCTGGGCGCGGTGATGGCGCAGCTCGGCGCGATCGAGAAGCTGGTCGACGTGCTGGTGCGGGCCTGCGGCCCCCGCGCGCTGCCCTACGCCTTCGCCAGCACGATCGGCACCGTGCTGCAGTCGATCTTCGCCGACGTGCTGCTGGTGATCACCGCGCCGCTGGCGAGCAGGCTGTCCCGGCAGATCGGCCCCTGGGGGGCGGCCCGAATGACCGCCGCGATGGCGCTGGGCATCGAGGTCGGCCTGGTGTTCGTGGTGCCCGGGGTCGGCGCCGTCGCGCTGGCCGGGGTGCTCGGGTTGCCCTTCGGCAAGATGTTCCTGTTCGGCGCGGTGACGGCGGTGTTCACCATCGTCACGACGCTCGCGCTGTTCACCGCGCTGGCCAAGCGCGGGCTGTGGAAGCCGGAGCTCGACGAGCGGGACGACACCCTGGTCGACGAGGCGGAGCAGCCGGCGGCGGAGCGCGGCACCGACCACCTGCCCTCGCTCGGCGTGGCGCTCGCGCCGCTGGTGGTGGCCCTGGCGCTGATCGCGTTCGGCGCGATCGCCGAGATGGCCGGGTGGGCGCACCCCGTCGTCGCGCTGCTGGGCGATCCGGTCATCGCGCTGCTCATCGGCTTGATCGGAGCGCTGCTCATCGCCCGCTGGAAGCTGCCCGCCGAGCAGGTGGAGTCCTCGCTCAAGCGCGGTTTCCACGAGAGCGGGCAGATCCTGATCCTCACCGGCGTGGGCGGTTCGCTGGCGCAGACGGTCAAGGACGCCGGGCTCGGCGAGATCCTCAAGGGCTACTTCACCACCAGCACGGTGTTCCCGCTGCTGCTGGTGTGGCTGGTCGCCGCGGTGCTGCACATCGCGATCGGGTCGGTGACGCTGGCGTCGATCACCGCCGCGGGCGTGCTCGGCCCGGTGATGCCCGCGCTCGGCATCGACCCGGTCTTCGTCGCGCTCGCCGCGGGCGCCGGTTCGCTGTTCGCCATCCACGCCACCAGCAACACGTTCTGGCTGCTGCAGACCTTGCTCCCGCAGACCACCCGGGGAGCGCTGAAGTCCTGCACCTTCGCGGTCTCCTGCGCCTCCGTTCTGGCGATGCTGCCGATCCAGCTCATGGCGCTGGTCTTCTGAGGTCCGTCCACAGCGGACCGTGCCGCGGCGCGGGGAGGTGCGGGACGCCCGCGAAGGCCGCTACTGTGGACCCCGTCGCTTCGTCGTGTCGTGGAGGTTGTCCTGATGGCCCCGAAGATCGCCACCGCCGACCGGGTCGACCGGGCGGCGCTGCTGGAGTTCCTGCGGCCCCGGCACCGGGGCGTGCTGGTCACCGGTCGCGCCGACGGGCGGCCGCAGATGTCGCCGGTGTCCTGCGGGGTCGACGCGGCGGGCCGGATCGTGGTGGCGACCTACCCGCAGCGGGCCAAGGTGCGCAACCTGCGGCGCGACCCGGCGGTGTCGATGTGCGTGCTCTCCGACGACTGGAACGGGCCGTACGTCCAGGTCGGCGGCACCGCCGAAGTGCTGGACCTGCCCGAGGCGCTGGACCCGCTGGTGGAGTACTTCCGGTCCATCTCCGGCGAGCACCCCGACTGGGACGAGTACCGGGCGGCGATGCAGCGCCAGGGCAAATCGCTGGTCCGGATCACCGTCGAGGACTGGGGGCCGATCGCCACCGGCGGGTTCCCGCCCGAGCTCGCCGACTGACCCCGGAGCGGTCAGTCCGCGCCGCGGGCCTCCCGCCGCGCCGCGGGCCGCAGCTCCAAGACGCTGCCGCCGGCCAGCACCGGACCCGCCGTGTGCAGGTGGCAGCGCACCCGGCCGCCGCCGTCGACCGGTGTCGGCGCGGGCGTCTCCTCCCGGCACACGTCCATCGCGTACGGGCAGCGCGGGTGGAACGGGCAGCCGCGCGGCGGATCGGTGGGGTCGGGCGGGTCGCCCGGCAGCACGATGCGCTCCCGCCGGCGCTGCGCCACCGGGTCGGGCACCGGCACCGCCGACAGCAGCGCCTCGGTGTAGGGGTGCGCGGGCCGCGAGTACAGCCGCTCCGACGGGCCGTCCTCCACCAGCCGCCCCAGGTACATCACCGCGACGCGCTGGGCGAGCCGGCGCACCACCGACAGGTCGTGCGAGATGAACAGGTACGACGTGCCCAGTTCGCCGCGCAGCCGTTCCAGCAGGTTGATGATCTGGTTCTGGGTGGAGACGTCCAGCGCCGACACCGCCTCGTCGCACACCACCACCGCCGGGTCCACCGCCAGGGCGCGGGCGATCGCCAGCCGCTGCCGCTGCCCGCCGGAGAACTCGTACGGGTAGCGCTCCAGGTGCCGGGCGGACAGGCCGACGCGCACCAGCAGCTCGCGGACCCGCTCGTCCCGCTGCCTGCCGCGCAGTCCTTCGTGGACCTCCAGCGGCTCGCCGACGCTCTCGGCGATCACCATCGACGGGTCCAGCGACGAGTACGGGTCCTGGAACACCATCTGGATGTGCCTGCGGTGCCTGCGCATCTGCTCGCCGGAGAGCTCGGTGAGCTCGACCTCGCGCAGCCGCACGCTGCCCGCGTCCGGTTCGACCAGCCGCATCAGGGCGCGTCCGGTGGTGGACTTGCCGGACCCGGATTCGCCGACCAGGCCGAGGACCTCCCCGGGGGCCAGCTCGAAGGAGACGTCGTCCACGGCGCGCAGCCGGTCCGGACGCCGGAACAGCCCCCGCTTGACCGGGAAGCTGACCGACAGCGCGTCGACGGCGAGTACGGGCGGAGTGCTCACGCGGGACCTCGCAACTCGATCTCGTCGGTGCGCACGCACCGGGTGGCCCGCCCGGCGCCGAGGTCCCGCAGCGGGACCGCCGACGCGGTGCAGTCGTCGGTGGCGTACGGGCAGCGGGGGTGGAACCGGCAGCCGTCCGGCAGCGCGCCGGGGGCGGGGGCGTGCCCGGGGATGGTGGCCAGCGGCCCGGCGTCGCCGAGCTGCGGCATCGCGGCGAGCAGGCCCTCGGCGTAGGGGTGCGGTGGCTGCCGGAACAGGTGCCCGACGTCGTCGGCGGCCACCACCTGCCCGGCGTACATCACGACCACCTGGTCGCAGATGTCGGCCACCACCCCGAGGTCGTGGGTGATGAACACCATGCCCATGCCCAGCGCGTCGCGCATGTCCCGCAGCAGGTCGAGCACCTGCGCCTGGATGGTGACGTCGAGCGCGGTCGTCGGTTCGTCGGCCACGAGCACCTTCGGCTCGCAGCAGATCGCCATCGCGATCATCGCCCGCTGCCGCATCCCGCCGGAGAACTCGTGCGGGTAGCCGCGGGCCCGCCGCGCCGCGTTCGGGATGCCGACCTGCTCCAGCGCGGCGACCGCCCGCGCGGCGGCCTGCTTGCGGGACAGGCCGCGGTGCCTGCGCACCGTCTCGGCGATCTGGTCGCCGATGGTGAACGCCGGGTTCAGCGACGACATCGGCTCCTGGAAGATCATCGCGATGTCGTTGCCGCGCACGTCCTCCAGTGTCCGGCGCGGCATCCCGATCAGCTCGGTGCCCCCCAGCCGGATGCTCCCGGAGCTGATCCGGCTGGTGCGGGCGGGCAGCAACCCCAGCAGCGCGAGGCTGGTCACGGTCTTGCCGGAGCCCGATTCGCCGACCAGGCCGAGCGTCGAACCGGGTTCGACGGCGAACGACACGTCCTCGACGACGGTCACCCAGCCCCGGTCGGTGGCGAACCGCACCGACAGCTCGGAGACCTCCAGCACGGCGGTCACGAGCCCCTCCTGATCTCGCGACCCAGCGAGTCGCGCAGTCCGTCGCCGAGCACGTTGAACGCCAGCACGGTCACCGCGATGGCCACGCCGGGGAAGATCACCAGGTGCGGGGCCAGCGAGACGAACCGCGCGCCCTCCTGGAGCATCGACCCCCAGCTCGCCTGCGGCGGGACCACGCCGAGGCCGAGGAAGCTCAGCGTCGCCTCGGCCAGCATCGCGAACGCCGCGACCAGCGAGAGCTGCACCAGCAGCGGGGACAGCACGTTGGGCAGCACGTGCCGCCGGATGATCCGGCCGGTCGGGGTGCCGATGCTGCGCGCGGCTTCGATGAACGTCTCCTCCCGCACCGCCAGCACCGAGCTGCGCACCAGCCGCAGCAGCCGGGGCGCGGTGACCAGCCCGACGGCGAACATCGCGTTGGTCAGGCCCGGTCCGCGCGCCGCGACGATGGCCACCGCCAGGATCAGCGGCGGGAAGCTCATGAAGGCGTCCGACAACCGCACCACCCACCGGTCCACCCGGCCGCCGAGGTACGCGCCGACCAGGCCCAGCGGCACGCCCAGCACGACCGCGACGCCCACCGCCTCCGCCGCCGCCAGCAGCGAGATCCGCCCGGCCACCAGCATCCGGCTGAGCACGTCCCGGCCGAACTGGTCGGAGCCCAGCGGGAACCCGGCGCTGCCGGGCGCGGCCAGCACCTCCCGGAGGTTCTGGTCGTCGGGGTCGGCCGGGGCGAGCAGCGGGGCGGCCACCGCGACCAGGGTCAGCAGCACCAGGAACACCGCGGCCACCACCGCGGGGCGCTGGGCGCGGAAGCGCCGCCAGAACCGCTGCCGCGGGGACCGCGGCGGCCCGAGGTCCTCGTCGGCGTCGTCGGCGACCACGTGCCCGGTCCAGCGCTCGGCAGGGGGCGGAACCGCCGTCATCTCAGGTCCTCCTTCGCCGGCCTCACTGCGCGCGCACCTTCGGGTTCAGGTAGCCGTAGGAGAGGTCCACCAGCAGGTTCGCCACCATCACCAGCACGGCCGTGACGACCACGACGCCCTGGATCATCGGCAGGTCGCGTTGCAGGACGGCGGTGATGGCGAGCTGGCCGAGCCCCGGGATGCCGAAGATCTGCTCCACCACCACGGTGCCGCCGAGCAGCACCGAGATCCGCATCCCGAGCACCGTGACCACCGGGGTCGCGGCGTTCTTCATGGCGTGCTTGACCACCACGGTGCCGCCGCGCAGGCCCTTGGCCCGGGCGGTGCGCAGGTAGTCCTGGTCGAACACGTCGATCAGCGAGCTGCGCAACTGCCTGGTCAGCTCGGCGGCGGCGGCGAGGCCCAGGGTGAACCCGGGCAGCAGCAGGTGCGCCAGCCACGACACCGGATCGTCGTCCAGCGGCACGTACCCGGTGGCGGGCAGCAGCCCCAGGTGCAGCGCGACGCCGGTGGCCAGCAGCAGGCCCAGCCAGAAGTTCGGCATCGCCACGCCGAGCGCGGTGCCCAGCGTCGCGGTGCGGTCGATCCAGCCGCCCCGGCGGGTGGCGGCGGCGACGGCCGCGGGCACGGCGATCAGCAGCGCCATCACGATCGCCACGGCGGTCAGCGACGCCGTCGCCGGGAAGCGTTCGGCGATGGCGTCCGACACGCCGCGGTTGCTGAACATCGAGGTGCCCAGATCGCCCTGGACCGCGCTGCTGGCCCAGCGCCAGTACTGCACCAGCAGCGGATCGTCGAGGCCGAGCCGGTCCCGGGTGGCGGCGATCTCCTCCTCGGTGGCGTTCTCGCCCGCGATGGTGATCGCCGGATCGCCGGGCACCAGCAGCACCAGGCCGAACACGATCAGCGAGACCAGCACCAGCAGCGGGACCATCGCGGCGAGCCGCCGCGCGACCAGGGTCAGCACCGGATCACCTCCCGGTCCCGGACACGCCCACGCCCCGGAACTCCGGTTTGTTGGACAGCCAGCTGCGCAGGTCGGTCACCCGCCGGGCGTGGCCGAACGTCGTCTCGGCGAAGGTCAGCGGCACGTCCAGCGCCTGCTCGACGACGATGCCGTTGACGCGGTGGAGCAGCTCGGCGCGGGCCGCCCGGTCGATCGTGGTGCGCGCCTGCCGGATGAGCTCGGTGACCTCGGGCAGCGTGTGCCCGCCGGGGTTGGAGAAGCCCGTCGAGCCGTAGAGCAGCCCGAGGGTCTGCAGCGGATCGGCCCGCCCGCCCCACGGCGCCACCAGTGCGTCGCCCTCCTCGCGGCCGTAGAACAGGTCGGCGGTCTCGGCCGGGGCCGCTTCCCGGATGCGCATCCGCACGCCCACGTCGGCGAACTGCTCCTGGATCGCGATGGCCAGCCCGGGGTCGGTGTTGGGCACGATCGCCTCGAACTCGAAGCCGTTCGGCAGGCCCGCCTCGGCGAGCAGCTGCCGCGCCCGCCGCGGGTCGTACGGGTAGGGATCGGGCAGCTCCGGGTCGTGCGCGAGGTAGCCGGGCGGGAACGGTTGCACCGCGGTTTCGCCGTTGCCGAACAGCACGCCCTCGATGAGCGCGTCCTGGTCGATGGCGAGGTTGAGGGCGCGGCGCACCCGCGGGTCGCCGAACTCCGAGCGGGTCCGGTTGAGCTGCATGTGGTAGAAGGCCAGCGTGGTGTCGCCGACGACGCCGAGCTCGTACTGCCGGGCCTCGACGACCTGGTTGCCGCCGATCAGCGCCGCGTCGATCTCCCCGGCCCGCAGGGCGTTCATCCGCGTCGTCGGGTCGGACTGGAACACGATCACCAGCGAGTCCACCCGCACGGCGGCCGGGTCCCAGTAGCCGGGGTGGGCGCGCAGCACCACCCGGTCGTTCGGGCTGTAGCGGACCACGGAGAACGGGCCGGCGCCGACCGGGTGCTGGTCGAGCTGCGGATCGTCGAACGCCGCCGGGCTGATCATCATCCCGGCGCGGTCGGACAGCACCCGCACCAGCGAGCTGTCCGGGGCGCTGAGCACGAGCTCGATCGTCATCGGTCCGCGCACCTCGACGCGCTCCACGGACGCCAGTTCGGCGGCCACCGTGGAACCTTCCAGCCCGATCGCCCGGTCCAGGTTGGCCTTCGCCGCCGCCGCGTCGAACGGGGTGCCGTCGTGGAAGGTGACGCCGGGCCGCAGCCGGAACACCAGACCGCGACCGCCGTCGACGTACTCCCACCCGGTCGCCAGCCCCGGCACCGGTTCGGCCTCCGGCGTCAGGTGGACCAGCCGGTCGTAGACGGGGAAGAGGCTGACGTTGTCGAAGCTGGACGAGGCGCGGTGCGGGTCGTAGCGGCTGGGGCCGACCGAGTAGGCGAACCGGAACACGTCACCGGACCCACCGGAGGTCGAGCCCGCGGCTTCGGTGTTGATCCCGCCGCAGCCTGCGACGAGCACGAGCAGCAGGGGCAGGAGGAGAGCGAGGGGACCTGTGCGTCGGGCGGACACGCGCACCTCCGGCGTCCGGTGGCGGGGGAGACGGGCTTCGTTGCTGCGTCGACGAGCCCGCGGGTGTCGCGGCCCGTGACCGGAACCAGTGATCGGTCGCCCCATTCAAAGAGAGGTGGATCACAGAATCAAATAGCCGTCGGTGAACGGACGAATAGGGCGCACCGATGCCAGCCGACCGGACCCGCACCGCCGCGCCCGCACGAGGGCCGTCCTCGCGGTACCGGCGCGATGCCCCGCCCGCGCCCACCGCAGCCCCGCGCGGCAGGCGGCGACCCCACGATCGAGTGCTTCTCACCAGGTGAGGGGCCCCCTCGTCCCAGTTGCTCGGACAAGGGGGCCCCTCACTCATGACCCTTCCGGGTGCGGATCGCTGATCCGGTCCCGGTCGCGCGTCAGGGTCGGGATCCGGGACGGGCGCTCAGCGGCCGATGATCATGATCAGGTTCCCGCAGGTGTCGTCGAAGACGGCGCTGATCAGCGAGCCGGAGTCCTGCGGTGCCTCCACGAAGCGCACCCCGAGCGCGGCCAGCCGCTCGTGCTCGGCGCGGACGTCGTCGACCGCGAAGCTGATCGCGGGTACCTCCGCGTCGAACATGGCGCGCTGGTACTCGGCGGCGGGGATGGCGGGGTTGTCGGTGGACTCCAGCAGCAGCTCGGTGCCGTCCGGCTCCTCCGGGGAAACGACGGTGAGCCACTTCGCCCCGCCGATGGCCACGTCGTGCTTGGTGCGGAACCCGAGCGTCTCGGTGTAGAAGCGGTGGGCCTTGGCCTGGTCGTCCACCATGATGCTCGCGATGTTGATGCGCATGTGCGATCCCCGTTCGCCGTCGACGCTGCTGGCTCGTTGATACGACACCCGGGCCGGTCCCGCAGCGCGTCGGTCAGGGCGCGGTGGTCTCGGGGCGGAACTGCGCGGCCAGCTCGCTGCGGGAGCGCACGCCCAGCTTGGCGTAGATGCGGGTCAGGTGGAACTGGACCGTCTTGACCGAGACGAACAGCTCCACCGCCACCTGCTTGTTGCTGCGGCCCTCGGCCACCAGCCCGGCCACCGCCTGCTCCTGCGGGGTCAACTCGGCCAGGTCCACGCCGCGCTTGGGGTGCAGCCCGCCCGCCTTGAGCTCGCGGTCGCAGCGCTCCACGTAGGTCGTCGCGCCGAACGCGGCGTAGCCGTCGCGGGCCCGGCGCAGCACCACCTCCGCCTCCTTGCGCTTGCCCGCCCGGCGCAGCGTCTGGCCGTAGGCGAACCGGATCCGGGTGCGCTCGTAGGGCAGCGGGAGGCTCTTGATCCGCTCCAGCGCGCCCTCGAAGGACTCCCGGGCGGCGTCGACGTCGCCGAGCGCGCCGTGGATCCGCCCCCGCACGTAACCCAGCCGGGCGAGGGTGGAGCGGTGCCCGCGCTCGGCGGCGAGCCGCTCGTGCGGGGTCAGGAACGCGTCGGCCTCCTCGATCCGGTTGGTCATCACCAGCGCGTTGCCGTACACGTCGTGCCACGGCCAGAACCCCGGCTCGTCGATGCCGTCCCGGGGCCGCAGCTGCACCAGCGGCTCCAGCGCGCGCAGCACGCCGTCGTAGTCCGACCGCGCTTCGGCGCACTGCGCGGCGGCCAGGCAGGACGGCAGGAACATGACCTCGTAGTTGTGGACCGAGGCCGAGGCGTGCTTGAGGTGCTCCTCGGCGCGGGGCAGGTCCCCGCGCAGGGCGTGGACCTGGGCACCGGTCCAGTGCACCAGCGGCCGGACCAGCTCCAGTCCGGTGTTGTCGAGCTGGACGGCGGCTCGGTTCACCGTCTGCACCGCCTCGTCCCAGGAGCCGAGCGCGAACTCGGTGCGGGCCAGCCACGCCTGCGCCCACAGCGAGATCCGCACCGAGCCGCGCCGGTACTCGGTGGGCACCGCCGTGGCCAGCTCCCGGCGCGCGGCCTGCGGATCGTCCATCGCCAGGTCCAGCCAGCCCTTGCCCATCTGCGCGCGCTGCGACTGGGCGCCCAGGCTGATCCGCGACACCACCTCGTCGTAGGTCCGGCGGGCCCGCTCGCTCTGCCCGGTGGCGGCCAGGCCCAGACCCATGATCACCTGGGTCTCGACGGCCGACGGATCGTGCGGATCGGCCAGCTCCACCGCCCGCCGCCCCCACGCCACCAGGTCCGGACCGTGCCAGCGGCTCAGCGAGTGCAGCACCCGGCGCTGGCAGATCAGCGCCGCGGTCTCCGGTTCCCGCTCCGGGTGGCAGCGCTCCCACGCCTGGCTGAGCAGCAGCTCGGCTTCGGCGGGCCGGCCGCGCAGGATCGCGAGGTAGCCCAGCACCTCGTCGCGCAGCGGGCTCGGCGGGAAGCTCTCGATCTCGGCGGCGAACGAGCCCGCCTGCGCCAGGTCCCCGGCGCCGACCAGCGCGTCCACCGCGCGCAGCAGCCGCCGCTGTCGCTCGCCGCGGTCCGGGCTGAGCCGACCGGCGCTGACCAGCGCCGCGCCGACCGCCGACCACACGCCCAGCGCCGCCTGCACGCCCGCGTACTCCTCCAGCTCGGCGGCCAGCGCGGCGTCGTGGAACGGGGTGACGGCGATCCGGTGCAGCAGCGCGGTCCCGGTGTCCTGCGCCAGCCGGGCCGCCTCCCGGTGCCGCTCGTAGCGGTCGAGCGGGCTCAGCCCGTGGTAGACGGCGGCGTGCGCCAGCGGGTCGCGGAAGGTCAGGGTCACCGGGCCGCGGCCGGGCACCGTGTCGATCAGGCCCGCCCGTCCCGCTTCGTCGAGCGCCGAGACCGGGTCGTCCAGCCCGGCCAGCTCGGCGGCGTCGGCCAGCGCGACGGTGCGTCCGAGCACCGCGGCGCACTCCACCAGCGCGCGGGCGCCCGGCCCGCACCCGGCCAGCGCCCGCGCGACCTCGGCGGCCAGCGCGCGCGGTGCGGGCAGCGCGGCCTGCCACCGCGACCAGCTCTCGGCGGGCAGTTCCCGCAGCAGGTCCCGGACGTGCCGGGGGTTGCCCGCGGTGTGCTCGGCGAGGCGGTAGGCCGTCGGTGCCGACAGGTCCTGACCGGCGTGCAGCATCGCCAGGGTGCGGACCTCGGACGGGCCCAGCGGCCGCACCCGCACCACGGGGCCGGGGCAGCGGTCCAGGAAGCGGCTGATCTCCGAGGTCGGGTCGTCCCGGGCCAGCAACAGCACCAGCACCCGCTCGGCGCTCAGCCGGTGGTGCGCCGAGAGCAGGGCGCGCAGCGAGTCGACGTCGGCCCACTGCGCGTCGTCGACGACCACGGCGATCGTCGGCTCCGGATCGCCGTCGGCCCAGTCGGTCAGCAGGCGGGTGGCGGCCAGCAGGCGGGTGGCGGCGGCCGGGGCGGTGGTGCGGCCGGATCCGCCCGGTCCGACCAGCCGGTCCAGCAGGCCGAACGGGATCTGCTGCTCCCACGGCAGCGCGGTGACCCGGTCGACGCGCAGCTCGGGGTGCCGGTCCAGGAACAGCTCCGCGAGCGTGGTCCGGCCGATGCCCGCGGGCCCGGCGACCACCGCGAAGCGCGGATGACCGGCGCGCACGTCGGCGAGGACCTGGTCCAGCTCGGCCAGCTCCTGCTGCCTGCCGACCGCTTCCTGGCCACGTCGCCCGCCGGTCATCCGCCCACTGTAACCCGATCAGCGCAACGGTCAGCCCACGTCGCCGCCCGCCACCGGGAGCACCGACCCGGTGATGTAGGAGGCCTCGTCGGAGGCCAGGAAGGCGATCGCGGCCGCCTGCTCCTCCAGCGTGCCGTAGCGCTTGAGCAGCGACGATCCGACGGTCTGGTCCACCACCTGCTGGTACCAGGCCCGTTCCTGGTCGTCCTGGGCGCCGGGCCCGCGCGGCACCCGGCGGGGCGGGGCGTCGGTGCCGCCCGGGGCGGTGGCCACCACCCGGACGCCGTGCGGCGCGGCTTCCAGGGCCAGCGCCGTGGTGATCGCGTTGACCCCGCCCTTGGCCGCGGCGTAGGGCACCCGGTTGATGCCCCGGGTGGCCACCGAGGAGATGTTGACGATGGTGCCGCCGCCCTGCCCGATGAGGTGCGGCAGCGCGGCCCGGCAGCTCCACAGCGTCGGGAACAGCGAGCGCCGCACCTCCGCTTCGATCTGCTCCGGCGGGTAGTGCTGGTACGGCTTGGCCCAGATGGTGCCGCCCACGCCGTTGACCACCACGTCGATGCCGCCGTGCCGTTCCAGGGCCTCGGTCATCGCCTCCTCGGCCCCGGCGTGGTGCTCCAGGTCCGCGGTCACGCCGTGGGCCTTGCGGCCGCCGGAGATCAGGCCGGTGGAGACCTCGTGCACCAGTTCGGCGCGGTCCACCAGCACGACCTCGGCGCCCTCCGCGAACAGCCGTTCGGCCACGGTCCGCCCGATGCCCTGCGCCGCACCGGTCACCACGGCGATCTTCCCGCCGAACCGCCCGGTCACCGGTCCTCCCCGGTGGCGGCGACGGTGAACTTCTCGGTGTAGAAGTTCACCGGGTTGACGCCCCGCTCGGCCAGGTGCCCGCGCACCGCCTCCACCATCGGCGGCGGCCCGCACAGGTAGACGTCGAGGTCCCCGCCGCGCAGGTTCTCCGGGGTGAACAGGCTGGTGACGTAGCCCTTGTGCACCGCGGTGCTGGCCTCGTCGGCCACGCACCAGTCGAAGGTGAACCCGGGGATCCGCGCGGCGAGGTCGTGCAGCCGGTCCAGCTCGACGAGGTCCTGGTCGGTGGTGACCCCGTAGATCAGGTGGACCGGGTGCGCCGGCTCGGTGTCGGCGAGTCCGTCCAGCATGGACAGGAGCGGTGCCAGCCCGGTGCCGCCGGCCAGCAGCAGCGCCGGACGCGCCAGCGAGCGCAGGTAGAAGGTGCCCATCGGGCCGGTGAACTCCAGCCGGTCGCCCACCTCGACGCGGTCGGCGAGGTAGCCGGACATGGCGCCGCCCTCGGTGATCCGCACCAGGAAGGACACCGACTTCTCGGCCGGTCCGCTGCTGAACGAGTACGACCGGGTCACCCCGTCCAGGCCCGGGACCGCGACGTTGACGTACTGCCCGGGCAGGAACGCGAGCTGGTCCCGGTCGTCCAGCTCGACGGTGAAGGCCACGGTGCTCGGCGAAAGCCGCCGGACCTCGGTGAGCGCGCCACCGTGGGACGCGGCGGCGGTCTTGGCCGACTCCGAGGTCGCCGCGATCTCCAGCACCAGGTCCGATTCCGGCATCATCTGGCACGGCAGCGCGAACCCGGCGGCGGCTTCCTCGCCGCTGAGCGCGTCCTCGATGTAGTCCCCGCCGTCGTAGTCGCCGGAGACGCACATCGCCTTGCAGGTGCCGCAGGCGCCGTCCCGGCAGTCCAGCGGGATGTTGATCCGCGAGCGGTACGAGGCCTCGGCGACCGTTTCGCCCGGACCGCAGGGGACGAAGCGGGTCACCCCGTCCTCGAAGTTCAGCGCGACCTGGAAGGTCATCGTCGATCCACCTCCGCTCAGACGTGGTAGATGTCGACCACGTGGTGCACGTAGTCGTTCTTGAGCACGATCTTCTTGCTGGTGATCAGCGGCTGGTCGCCGGAGAAGTCCACCGTGTAGAACGAGGTGCCGAAGTAGGTGTCCACGGTCTGGTACCGGTAGTACAGCGTGAACCAGTTGAACCGCAGGTCCACGTGATCCCCGCGCTGCTCCAGGATCTCCACGTTGGTGATGTTGTGGCCGGTGCGCGGTTCCGGGATGCTGGTCGCCGCCGAGCGGTCGGTGCGGATCCGGAACACCCGGTCCTCCAGCCCGCCCCGGTTGGCGTAGTAGATCAGCGAGATCTCGGTGCGCGGGTCGGTGGTGAGCTCGTCGTCGTCATCCCACGCGGGCATCCAGAACTCGACGTCCGGGTGGTAGCACTCCAGCCACCGCTCGAACTCGCGGTCGTCGAGGTACCGGGCCTCGCGGTGGAGGAACTCCCGGACCTCCTCGAGGGTCACGGTGCGTGCGTCGGTCGCGGTCATCGTCCGGCTCCTCACTGGTCCTGCTGGGCGGCTTCGGCGGCGACCGCGGCACGCATGGTGTCCAGCCAGTAGCCGTGCTGGATGGGGTAGAGGCCCTCGTCCTCGGTGCGCACCCCGCTGGCGATGGGTTCGATGCCGAGCCTGGCGGCGTCCTCGTCCGGACCGTCGATCCGGTGCACCGCGCCGCGGCTGAGGTCGTTGCCGCCGCCCGCGACGTAGGTGTTCTGGCAGGCCCGGAACTCCTCCAGGTCGTCGGGGGTGGCCATGCCGGTGGCGTTGAAGAAGTCCTCGTACTGCCGGATCCGGTTCTGCCGGGCCTCGGCGCTCTCGCCCTTCGGCGCGATGCAGTAGATGGTGACCTCGGTCTTGTCCACCGAGATCGGCCGGAAGTGCCGGATCTGCGAGCTGAACTGGTCCATCAGGTAGACGTTGGGGTACAGGCAGAGGTTGCGGGAGAACCCGATCATCCAGTTCGCCTTGTCCTCGCCGAACCGCTCGACGAGCTCGTCGCGCCGCTCGTTGAGCGAGCGATTGCTCGGGTCGGCCCACTCGGTCCACAGCAGCAGGTGGCCGTGCTCGAAGGAGTAGAAGCCGCCCTTCTGCTTCGACCAGCCGCCGGCGTCCATGTTCTTGGTGCTGTTGGCGGATTCGCCGGAGGTGCGGCGGGCGGTGGTGGCCGCGTAGTTCCAGTGCGTCGCCGAAACGTGGTAGCCGTCGGCGCCGTTCTCGGCCTGGAGCTTCCAGTTGCCGTCGTAGACGTAGCTGGACGCGCCGCGCAGCACCTCCAGGCCCTCGGGCGACTGGTCGACGACCATGTCGATGATCTTGGTCGTCTCGCCCAGATGCTCGGTCAGCGGCTTGACGTCCGGGTTGAGACTGCCGAACAGGAATCCCCGGTAGTTGTCGAAGCGCGCCACCCGCGTCAGGTCGTGCGAGCCCTCGGTGTTGAACTGCTCCGGGTAGCCGGCCCCGCGCGGGTCCTTGACCTTGAGCAGCTTGCCGTTGTTGCTGAACGTCCAGCCGTGGAACGGGCAGGTGAGGGTGGTCCGGTTGTCCCGCTTGCGGCGGCAGAGCATCGCACCCCGGTGGGTGCAGGCGTTGACCAGCAGGTTGAGCTCGCCCTGCTTGTCCCGCGTGATCACCACCGGCGTCCGGCCGATGTGGGTGGTGAAGTAGTCCCCGATCTCCGGGATCTGGCTCTCGTGCGCCAGGTACACCCAGTTGCCCTCGAAGATGTACTTCATCTCCAGCTCGAACAGCTCCGCGTCGGTGAAGATGCGGCGCTTCGCGCGGTAGATCCCCCGCTCCGGGTCCTCGACCACGGCATCGGTGAGCGTGCTGCTGATGCGCTCCAGCGTCTGCGACATCGGTGCCTCCCTTCCTGCTGCGGACCTCGGCGTCCGCGGCGTGCCGACGACGCTGGCACGGAGGTGGCGTGCGTCACGCCGGGCATTTGCCCAGTCCTCACCTAGGACCCCACTGAGACGTGCCGCGTCTCAATCCATCCCCGATGGGTATTTGTCGGAGCTGAATGGCTGACCTACTCTCGGATTCCGGAAGTCACCGCGTGGTCGGGGACACAGCTCGACGGGGAGGAGGCCGGGATGGAACTGCGCCACCTGCGCTACTTCGCGGCCGTGGCCGAGACCCGCCACTTCGGCCGGGCGGCGCAGCGCCTGAACATGGCGCAACCGCCGCTGTCCCAAGCGATCCGGCAGCTCGAGGCCGAGCTCGGGACCCCGCTGCTCACCCGCACCACCCGCCAGGTGCAGCTCACCCCGGCGGGCGCGGTCTTCTTCGACGACGCGCTGCGCATCCTGGCCTCCGTCGACGACGCCACCCGGCGGGTCAAGCGGCTCGCCGACGGCTCGCACGGCGTGCTGCGCCTCGGCCTGACCGGGTTGGCCTCGTACCGGCAGCTGCCCCGCATCGCCCAGGTCCTGCGGCGCGCGCTGCCCGAGGTGGCGCTGGAGATCCACCCCGACATGCTCACCGCGGCCCAGGAGCGGGCGCTGCTGCGCAGCGAGGTCGACCTGGGCGTGCTGCGACCGCCCACCCGCGACGAAGCCGTCGTGCACCGCGCCATCGAGCGCGAGCCGCTGGTCCTGGTGCTGCCGAAGAACCACCGGCTCGCCGGGGAACCCGAGGTCGGCATGGCCGAGCTGCGCCACGAGCAGTTCATCGTGTACGCGGCGACCTCGCGATCGGTGGTCAACGACGCGGTGCTGCGGAGCTGCCTGGCGGCGGGCTTCTACCCGCAGATCGGGCACGAGGCGAGCGAGGCCGCCATCCAGGTCGCCTTGGTCGCCGCCGGGCTCGGCGTCGCGCTGGCGCCCGCCTCGGTGCGCGCGCTGCCGCTGGACGGCGTGGTGTTCGTCCCGGTGCCCGATGCCGAAGCCGTCGAACTCGCCTTGGCCTGGCGCGCCGAGGACACCTCACCGCTGCTGCGCTCCGTGCTGGCGACGCTCTCGGAACACGACGTGTTCACCGCCCCCGACATCGAGGACACCCGTGAAGATCACGCAGGTTGACGCCATCCCGTTCGCGATCCCGTACCGCAAGCCGCTGAAGTTCGCCAGTGGTGAGGCGCGCACCGCCGATCACGTTCTGGTGCGGGTGCACACCGACGAGGGCCTGGTCGGGGTGGCCGAGGCGCCACCGCGCCCCTACACCTACGGCGAGACCCAGCGGTCCATCGTGGCGGTGCTGGATTCCCTCTTCGCCCCCGCGGTCGTCGGGCTCTCCCCGCTGCGCCGAGAGGTGGTCCACGAGCGCCTGGACCGCACCATCGGCAACCCGGCGGCCAAGGCGGCGCTGGACATGGCGCTGTGGGACGTCGTCGGCCAGGCGGCCGGCCGGTCGGTGACCGAGCTGCTCGGCGGCTGGACCGACCGGATGCGGGTGGCGCACATGGTCGGGTTCGCCCCGCCGGAGCAGATGGTCGCCGAGGCGCAGCGGGTGCGCGAGGAGCACGGCATCACCACGTTCAAGGTCAAGGTCGGCCGCCGGCCGCACACCCTGGACGTGCGGGCGTGCCGGGCGCTGCGCGAGGGGCTGGGCGAGGAGGTCGAGCTCTACGTCGACGGCAACCGGGGCTGGACCGCCTCCGAATCGGCCCGCGCGCTGCGCGAGATGGACGACCTCGGCCTGACCCTGGCCGAGGAGCTCTGCCCGGCCGACGACGTCCTCAGCAGGCGGTGGCTCGTGGAGCGCAGCCCGATCCCGTTCGTCGCCGACGAGAGCGCCACCCGCCCCGGCGAGGTCACCCGCGAACTGCTCTCCGGGGCGGCCAACGCCATCAGCATCAAGACCGCCCGCACCGGCTTCAGCACCTCGCAACGGGTGCTGCACCAGTGCGAGGGGCTCGGAGTCGAGGTCGTGCTGGGAAACCAGATCGACGGCCAGATCGGCACGGTATGCAGCGCCGCGTTCGGCGCCGCGCACCGGCACACCGCCCGGCGTGCCGGTGAGCTGTCGAACTTCCTCGACATGAGCGATGACCTGCTGGCCGAACCCGTCCGGATCACCGGCGGGACCGTGGCCGTGCGGCAGGTCCCGGGACTCGGGATCGAGATCGACCCCGACAAGCTGGCGCGCTACCGGCAGGACACCTGAGCGCGCCGCAACCGCCGTCGGAGAACAGGAAGTACGACGATGACCCAGCACAACCCCGAGCAGACCGCCACCGCCGCCGCGTCGGGCGCCTCGGCGACCGAGCGGTTCCGCCAGCGCCGGTCCGGTGCCGCCGCGAGCACCAGCCAGGAACGGGTGCACACCCTGGCCACCGAGGTCATCACCGCGGTGCACCAGGTGATCCGCGAGCACAAGGTGACCTACGACGAGTACGACGCCCTCAAGTCGTGGCTGATCTCGGTCGGCCAGGACGGCGAGTGGCCGCTGTTCCTCGACGTGTGGATCGAGCACGTCGTCGAGGAGGTCGCCAACGAGGACCGCCAGGGTTCCAAGGGCACCATCGAGGGCCCGTACTACGTGCCGGACTCCCCGGAGCTGCCCGCCGAGGCGACGTTGCCGATGCGGCCCGACGAGAACGGCACCCCGCTGCTGTTCCAGGGCCAGGTCACCGCGGTCGGCGGCGCACCGCTGGCCGGGGCGAAGGTCGAGATCTGGCACGCCGACGACGAGGGCTTCTACTCGCAGTTCGCGCCGGGCCTGCCGGAGTGGAACCTGCGCGGCACGATCATCGCCGACGAGCAGGGCCACTTCGGGATCCGCACCATGCAGCCGGCCCCGTACCAGATCCCGCAGGACGGCTCGTGCGGCAAGCTGATCGCCGCCGCGGGCTGGCACGCCTGGCGGCCCGCCCACCTGCACCTGAAGGTCTCCGCACCGGGGCACCAGCTGCTCACCGTGCAGCTCTACTTCCGGGGCGGCGAGCACGTCGAGGACGACGTCGCCCAGGCGGTGAAGCCGGAGCTGATCCTCGACCCGAAGCCCGCCGCCGACGGGAAGGGCAACGAGGTCACGTACGACTTCGTGCTCGACCCCGAATGACCTCGTGGCGGCAGCCGCCGCCGCACCCGACGCCGAGGAGAGGAGGAGCACGCCCGTGCTCTACGCGGTGAAGATGGACGTCAACCTGCCGGTCGGCATGAACCCCGAGGAGAAGTCCGACGCGCTGGCCCGGGAGAAGGCCTATTCGCAGGAGGTCCAGCGCGGCGGGGAGTGGGTGCGCATCTGGCGCTGCGCGGGGCAGTACTCGAACCTGAGCATCTTCGACGTGTCCGGCCACGACCGGTTGCACGAGATCCTCTGGAACCTGCCGCTGTTCCCGTACATGGACATCGAGATTACCCCGCTGACCACGCACCCGTCGGACATCGCGCTGGAGTCCTGAGCGTCCGGCGCGGGTGGCGGGACCTCAGCGGGAGCGCCCCCGCACCTCGAGGGAGTCGAGCAGCGCGGCGGTCGCGCGCTCGACCTCCTCGACGGCGCGGTCGAACGCGGCGGCGTTGTGCGGGGCCGGGGCGCGGAAACCCGAGATCTTGCGGACGTACTGCAGGGCGGCGGCCCGCACGTCGTCGTCGGTGACCCGCTCGGCGTAGGGCGGGCGGAGGGTCTTGATGCTGCGGCACATACCCGCATTGTGCGCCTCGGCGCACCGGCGCTGCCCGGGAACGCCGTGATCAGCTCGGGTCGGCCAGGTCCCGGGCAAGCAGGGCGACGTGCAACGACACCACCGACTCCGGCGAGCCGAGCGACACCCCCAGGAGCTGCTCCACGCGGGCGAGCTGGGCGTAGTAGGCGGTGCGGGACAGGTGCGCCGCCGCCGCGGCGGCGGACTTGTTGCCGCCGTGGTCGCAGAAGTGCCGCAGCGCGTCGAGCAGCCGCCGGTCGTCGAGCAGGGCGCCGAGCTCCCGCTCGACGAACGCGGTGACCCGCTCGTCGTCGCGCAGCAGGTGCAGCAGCCCGCGCAGCCGGACGTCGTCGAGCCGGTGGACGTCGCGGTCGTCGGCCAGGTGCAGCGCCGCGGCGGCGACCTGCGCGGCCTCCGAGAGGGTGCGGCGGGCGCCGCCGGGGGAGCGGGCCGCGCTGCCCACCGCGATCACCACCGGCAGCGCGGGAGCCGACCGCCGCACCTCCGCGGCGACCTGGCCGAGGACGGCGTCGGCTCCGGTCTCGGGCAGCACCACCAGCGCCCGCACCGTGATGTCGTCGACGACCCCGACCAGGGCGGGCAGCTTCGCCTTGCGCGCCGCCGAGGCGATGGCCTCGGACAGGTCGCGCAGCGCCTGCTGGCTCTCCAGCGCCGGTGCGGCGGCGGAGGTGGTCCGGGGCCGCACCGCCACCCCGGCCAGCGGGCCGGTCAACGCCACCCCGAGCCCCGCCGCGCGGGCGGCCAGGTCCGCCGGGTCGGCGTCCCCGCCGAGCAGTTCGGTGAGCAGCGTGCGGTGCGTCTGGCGCTCCAGGCTCTCCCGGTCGCGGGCGGCCAGCCGGTTCACCGCCAGCGCGGAGGCGGCCCGCTCGGCGACCACCACGTGCCGGTGCGGCGGCGCCGTCGGGCTCACCAGCACCAGGCGCCCCCAGTCGTCGCCCCGGGCGCCCACGACGGTGGTCAGCCAGCGCTGCTCCGGGTGGTAGCGGGTGCGGCCGGACTGCACCGCGGCGCGGGAGCGCTCGGCCCAGTCCGACAGCAGCGACACCGGGTCCGCACCGGCGGAGTCGTAGGCGAGGACCTGGTGGGCCATCGTCTCCAGCACCACCGGGCGCTCGGTGAGCCGGGCCGCCTCGCGCAGCACCTCGGCGGGTTCGGCGCCCGCGGTGGTCAGGTCGGTGAAGATCTCGTGGATCACCTGGGTGGTGCGCAGCTCGGCGAGCTGCGCGTCCCGGATCCGGGCCACCACGGCCTCGGTCACCCGGACGAACCGGGTCTCCACGTCGAGCGCCACCAGCGGCAGGTCGTGCCGGTGCGCGGCGTCGACCAGGGCCGAGGGCAGCCGGTCCCGCCACCGGCGGCCGAGCTCGACGATCAGCCCGGCGGCGCCCACCGCGGCGAGCTCGTCGACGTAGCGGGCCAGCGCCTCCGGCGCGTCGGACAGCGCGATGCCGGTGGTCAGCACCAGTTCCCCGCCGTTGAGCAGGGCGGCGATGTCGGCGAGTTCGGCGACGTGCGCCCAGCGGACCCGCCCGTCGAGCCCGGTCGCCCCGGCCACCACGCGGGGCTTGCCCTGGCGCAGTTCCGGCAGGTCGAGCACCTCCGCCACGGTGGGCAGCAGCAGGACGTCGGGCGAGGTCGGGTGCATCGAACCTCCTCGGCAGCGCACACACCGTCACGCGGCGATCATTAGAACAGGACAGGTTGTCGATGGTGGAGCGGGGCCGGGCCGACGAGACTGCCGGGTGCAGCCGTGCGCGGAGGGGAGAGCACCACCGATGAGCCGATCCGATCTGCTGGCCAGGCACCGCGAGGTGATGCCGGGCTGGATGTCGCTGTACTACGAGGAACCCGTCGAGATCGTCAGCGGTCGCGGCAGGCACGTCACCGACGCCGACGGCAACACCTACCTGGACTTCTTCGCGGGCATCCTGACCAACGCGGTGGGCTACGACATCCCCGAGATCAGCGATGCGATCCGCGCGCGGGTCGACAGCGGGGTGCTGCACACCTCGACGCTGTACCTGATCCGGCAGCAGGTCGAGCTCGCCGAGCGGATCGCCGAGCTCTCCGGCATGTCCCGGCCCAAGGTGTTCTTCACCAACTCCGGCACCGAGGCCAACGAGACCGCGCTGATGCTGGCCACCCAGCACCGGCGCAGCAACCAGGTGCTCGCGCTGCGCAACTCCTACCACGGCCGCGCGTTCGCCACGGTCGGCATCACCGGCAACCGGAGCTGGTCGGCCAGCGCGCTGTCCCCGGTCAAGGTCAGCTACGTGCACGGCGGCTACCGCTACCGCAGCCCGTTCCGGCACCTGTCCGACGCCGACTACGTCCGCGCCTGCGTCGAGGACCTGCGCGAGGTGATCGAGACGACCACCGCCGGGGACGTCGCCTGCATGATCGTGGAGCCGATCCAGGGCGTCGGCGGGTTCGCCACGCCGCCGGACGGCCTGTTCGGCGCCTTCGCCGAGGTGCTCGACGAGTACGGCATCCTGCTCGTCTCCGACGAGGTGCAGACCGGGTGGGGACGCACCGGGGAGCACTTCTGGGGCATCCAGGCGCACGACGTGGTGCCCTCGGCGATGACCTTCGCCAAGGGGCTGGCCAACGGCATGGCGATCGGCGGCCTCGTCGCCGAAGCGGAGCTGATGGACTGCCTCACCGCGAACTCGCTGTCCACCTTCGGCGGGAACCCGGTATCGACCGCCGCGGCGACGGCGACGCTGGAGTACCTGCTCGACCACGACCTGCAGGGCAACGCCGCCCGGCTCGGCGCGAGGCTGCTCGCCGGTCTGCGCACCCACGCCGAGAGCAGTGCGCTGGTCGGCGATGTACGGGGCAAGGGCTTGATGATCGGCGTGGAGCTGGTCCGCCCCGGCTCCGCCGAACCGGCCCCGGAGGCCGCCGGGCGCGTCCTGGAACTGGCCAGGCAGCGCGGGCTGCTGGTGGGCAAGGGCGGCCTGCACGGCAACGTGCTGCGGCTGGCCCCGCCGATGACGCTGACCGAGGAGGAGGCCGCCGAGGCCCTGGCCGTCCTCACCGACGTCCTGACCACCGCTGAGAAGGAGCTGCGCGCATGACCATCGGGCACTGGATCGGCGGCCGGGTCACCGGCACCGACCCCGAGCGCAGCGGTCCGGTCTTCGACCCCGCCACCGGTGCGGAGACCGCGCGGGTCGCCTTCGCCGATCAGGAGGCGGTGGACGCCGCCGTCGCCTCGGCGTCGGAGGCGGCGCGGACCTGGCGCCGGACTTCGCTGGCCCGCCGCTCCGCCGTGCTGTTCGCCTTCCGCGAGCTGCTGCACCGGCACGCCGACGAGCTGGCCCGGATCATCACCGCCGAGCACGGCAAGGTGGTCTCCGACGCCGCGGGCGAGGTCCAGCGCGGGCTGGAGAACGTCGAGTACGCCTGCGGCATCCCGGCGCTGCTCCAGGGCGGTTTCTCGGAGAACGCCTCGACGGCCGTGGACGTGCACTCGGTCCGGCAGCCGCTCGGCGTGGTCGGGGTGATCTCGCCGTTCAACTTCCCGGCGATGGTGCCGCTGTGGTTCGTCCCGGGCGCGATCGCCTGCGGCAACGCCGTGGTGCTCAAGCCCAGCGAGAAGGACCCGTCGGCGGCGATGTTCCTGGCCCGGCTGTGGCAGGAGGCCGGGCTGCCGGACGGGGTGTTCACCGTGCTCCACGGCGACAAGGCGGCCGTCGACGGCCTGCTGGACCACCCCGGGATCAAGGCGATCTCCTTCGTCGGGTCCACGCCGGTGGCCCGCTACGTCTACGAGCGGGGCACCGCGCGGGGCAAGCGGGTGCAGGCCCTCGGCGGGGCGAAGAACCACATGGTGGTGCTGCCCGACGCCGATCTGGACCTCGCCGCCGACGCCGCGGTGTCGGCCGGGTTCGGCTCCGCGGGCGAGCGCTGCATGGCGGTCTCGGCGGTCGTCGCGGTGGACCCGGTCGGCGACGAGCTGGTCGCCCGGATCGCCGAGCGGATGGCCGGGCTGCGGGTCGGCGACGGGCGGCGCGGCTGCGACATGGGCCCGCTGGTCACCGCCGCGCACCGGGACCGCGTCGCCTCCTACGTGGCGGCGGGGCAGCGGGCCGGGGCGGACCTCGTGGTCGACGGCCGCGACGTCGCCGCCGACGGTGCCGACGCGGGGTTCTGGCTCGGCCCGACCCTGTTCGACCACGTCACCACCGACATGTCGATCTACACCGACGAGATCTTCGGCCCGGTGCTGTCGGTGCTGCGGGTGCCGGGCTACGACGCCGCGCTGGAGGTGCTCGACGCCAACCCCTACGGCAACGGCACCGCGATCTTCACCGCCAGCGGCGGCGCGGCGCGGGCCTTCAGCGAGGAGGTGGAGGTCGGCATGGTGGGCGTGAACGTGCCCATCCCGGTCCCGGTGGCGCACCAGTCCTTCGGCGGCTGGAAGGACTCGCTGTTCGGCGATGCGCACGCCTACGGCCCGGACGGCATCCGCTTCTTCACCCGCACCAAGGTCGTGACCACCCGCTGGCCCGATCCCTCGCAGGGCGGGGTGGACCTCGGCTTCCCGCGCAACGGCTGAGCGGTGCCGGTGAGCGGGAACGGGCAGCGGCCGGGGGCGCGCTGATGGCCGACCTGTCGCTGCCGGTGCTGGTGGTGCTGGCGCTGATCGGTTTCGCCGGGGGCGTCGGCATCACCGCCGTGGGCCCGGGCGGGGTGCTGCCCACCATCGGCCTGTTCGCGCTGACCGGGCTGGCCCCGGCCGAGGTGGCGGGCACCGCCATCGTCACCCACGTGGCCACCGGGGCGCTGGCCACCGCCGCCTACACCCGCTCCGGGCACCTGCGGGAACCGCGCACCCGGCGGGACGCGCTGGTGCTGGCCGGCACCGCCGTGCTCGGCACCCCGCTGGGCGTGCTGCTCAACTCGGCGGTCTCAGCCAGGGCGTTCGGACTGGTGCTCGCGGTGTTCCTGGTGCTGGTCGCCGCTCTGGTGTGGTACCGGGATCGCCGCGCGCCCGCCGCCCCGGCGGTCCGGCCGCCCGAGCCGGCGGTGGCGGCGCTGGGGCTGGCGGTGTCGGCGGCCAGCGGCGTCGTCGGCATCGGCGGACCCATGCTCACCGTGCCGCTGCTGGTCGCGCTCGGCGTTCCGGTGCTGTCCGCGCTGGCCGCGGCGCAGGTGCAGTCCATCGTGATCGCCGGGGTCGGCACCCTCGGCTACCTCGCCCACGGGGCGATCGACTGGCCGCTGGCCGCCCTGGTCGGCGTGCCCGAGCTCGCCGGGGTGCTGCTGGGCTGGAAGCTCGCCCGCGCGCTGCCGACCCGCGGGCTGAAGTACGCCCTGATCGGCGCGCTGGTCGCGCTCGCGCCCTACCTCGCCCTGCACGGCTGAGCACCGCTGACCGGCGATCAGCGCCGCGATGGGCTACAACCGGGAGATGGCCGATTTCGACACCTCCGCGTTGACGCCGGGGCAGAGCCGCAGCGCCCCCGACGGGGAACGTATCGGGTGCTCGGCGGGGGGCCGGTTGGTCCAGCTCCGCAAGCGGGTCTCCGAACCCGGCTTCGTCGTCACCGTCGACGCCGAGCCGCGCCCCGAGGTGCCCGCCGAGCTGATGACCCACGAGTGGGCCGCGGCCAACAGCGAGTTCGCCCGGCTGATGCGGGAGTACTAGCGCGTGCCCCGGTCCAGGGTGCCTTCCCGGAACGAGGGAGGAGAGCGCGATGGCACGTGTGTTCGTCGTCGATGACCACGAGATCATCCGGCGGGGGATCGCCGCTCTGGTGCAGGCGGAGGCCGACCTCGAGATCGCGGGCGAATCCTCGTCGGTGGGGGAGGCGCTGGCCTGGGTGCCGAAGGTCCAGCCCGACGTGGCCGTGCTGGACGTGCGGTTGCCCGACGGCAACGGCGTCGAGCTCTGCCGGGAGCTGCAGTCCCAGCTCCCGGGCCTGCGCTGCCTCATCCTGACCTCCTACGACGACCACGACGCCCTGATGGACGCGATCATGGCCGGTGCGGCGGGTTTCGTGCTCAAGGAGGCGGTCAGCGACGAGATCGTGCGGGCCATCCGGATCGCCGGACGCGGCGAGTCCCTGCTGAGCCCGCAGAAGTCCGAGGCCATGCTGCGGTGGCTGCGCAAGGAGCAGGAGCAGGCCGACCCGCTGCGCGAGCTCACCGACCGCGAGCGGCAGGTGCTCGAGCTCGTCGGCGAAGGGCTGACCAACCGGGAGATCGCCAAGCGGATGTACCTGGCGGAGAAGACCGTCAAGAACTACGTCTCCCAGATGCTGGCCAAGCTGTCGATGCGGCACCGCAGCGAGGCCGCCGTGCTGGCCACCGAGCTGCGCCTGGACCGGGGGTCCCGCGACCGGCGGTAGCGCGGGCACGGAGCAGCGGGGGAGCGGGAGGCGCGATGGCACCGCAGGACCGGCCGGACACCGAACCGGTGGTGCTGACCCGCCTGCTGCTGGGGTTGCGCGACCTCCGCGACGGCAACTTCCGGCGGCGGCTGGCGTTCACCGGCGGCGGGCTGCCCACTGAGATCGCCGCGGTGTTCAACGAGCTCGCCGAGCGCAACCAGCGCCTCGTCGCCGAGCTGGAGCGGGTCAGCGCCGCGGCAGCGGAAGGCAGCCGACCGATCGCCCCGGTGCGGGTGGACGGCGCGCCCGGAGGCTGGGCCCGGGCGGCGTCGGCGGCGGACGCGCTGGTGCGGGAGCTGCCCGGCCCGCCGGCCGAGCCCGAACGGGTGCTCGGCGCGCTGGCGCGCGGCGACCTGGCCGCACGGCTTCCCCGCCGCGCCGACGTCGCGCTGCCCGGCGGCTCGGCCGCCGACGCGAACCGGTCGCTGGACCGGGTGGCGCGTGCGGTCGAGGGGATCGTCCGGGTGGTGCGCGAGCTGGGCGTCGAGGGGCGCTTCGGCGGCCGGGTCGACCCCACCGGGTTGGCGGGCACCTGGTTGGAGCTGGCCGAGGCGGTCAACGGCACCTCGGCGGCGCTGGCCGCGCAGGTGCGCGACGTGGCCGGGGTGACCGGTGCGGTCGCGGCGGGCGACCTGTCCCGGGAGGTCACCGCCGAGGCCCGCGGGGAGATGGGTGAGCTGGCCGGGACGATCAACGCGATGGTCCGGCGGCTGGCGGTGTTCGACGAGGAGGTCTCCCGCGTCGCCCGCGAGGTCGCCGAGGAGGGCAGGCTCGGGGCGCGCGCCGAGGTGCCGGGCGCGCGCGGCCGCTGGCGGGAGCTGACCGCGGCGGTGAACCTGCTGGCCGACGACCTCACCGCGCAGGTTCGCGACATCGCCGTGGTGGCGACCGCGGTCGCGCGCGGCGACCTCACCCGCAAGGTCGACGTGGCCGCCCGCGGCGAGGTGCTCCAGCTCAAGAACACGCTCAACGCCATGGTCGACCGGCTCTCCGCGTTCGCCGACGAGGTGATCCGGGTGGCGCGGGAGGTCGGCACCGAGGGGCGGCTGGGCGGCCAGGCGCGGGTGCCGGGGGTGGCCGGGACGTGGCAGGAGCTCACCGACGGGGTGAACACCATGGCCGACAACCTGACCGGCCAGGTGCGCGGCATCGCCCAGGTGACCACGGCGGTGGCCGGCGGCGACCTGTCCAAGCGGATCGACGTGGCCGCCCGCGGCGAGATCCTGGAGCTCAAGACGACCATCAACACGATGGTCGACCGGCTCTCCGCCTTCGCCGACGAGGTGACGCGAGTGGCCCGCGAGGTCGGCACCGAGGGGCGGCTCGGCGGTCAGGCCGAGGTCGCCGACGTCTCCGGGACGTGGCGGCGGCTCACCGAGAGCGTCAACCGGCTCGCGGGAAACCTCACCACCCAGGTCCGCGCCATCGCCGAGGTCGCCACCGCGGTCGCCGAGGGCGACCTGAGCCGGGAGATCACCGTGGCCGCGGCCGGGGAGGTCGCCGAGCTCAAGGACGACATCAACGCGATGATCGGCAACCTGCGGGAGACCACCCGGGCCAACCGGGAGCAGGACTGGCTCAAGAGCAACCTGGCCCGGCTCTCGGCGGTGGTGCAGGGCGGCCACGAGCTCGACGTGCTGGCCCGGTCGGTGCTCGACGAACTGGTCCCGCTGGTCGGCGCCCAGTACGGCGCCTTCTTCCTGCGCCGCAGCGATCCCGACGGGCGGGCGGTGCTGGAGCGGACCGCGGGCTACGGCGTGCCGCCCGGGGCCGGGGCTTCCCGGGTGCGGCCCGGCGAGTCGCTGGTCGGCCAGGTCGCGTCGAGCGGGCGCACCGTGCTCGTCACCGACGCGCCGCCGGAGCACGTGCGGATCGGCTCCGGGCTCGTCGAGGCCGACGCGGTGAACCTGGTGGTGCTGCCGGTGCGGTTCGAGGACGAGGTCCTCGCGGTGCTGGAGCTGGCCGCGGTGCGCCGCTTCGCGCCGGTGCACCTCGACCTGCTGGAGCGGGTGACCGGCACGATCGGCGTCGAGGTCAACACCATCGTCTCCAACTCCCGCACCGAGGAGCTGCTCGCCGGGTCCCAGCACCTCGCGCAGCAGTTGCGGGAGCGTTCCGAGCAGCTCCAGACCCAGCAGGACGAGCTGCGCCGCTCGAACACCGAACTCGCCGAGAAGGCGACCCTGCTGGCCAGCCGCAACCGGGACATCGAGCTGAAGAACCTGGAGATCGAACAGGCCCGGCAGGACCTGGAGGACCGGGCGCGGGAGCTCTCCCGGGCCTCGGCCTACAAATCGGAGTTCCTGGCCAACATGTCGCACGAGCTGCGCACCCCGCTCAACAGCGTGCTGATCATGGCCAAGCTGCTCGCCGAGGACCGGGAGGGCACGCTCACCCCGCAGCAGGTGGATCTGGCGCGCACCATCCACCAGGCGGGCACCGACCTGCTGCGGCTGATCAACGACGTGCTGGACCTGGCCAAGGTGGAGGCGGGCCGGATGAACCTGCTCACCGCGGAGGTGGAGCTCGCCGAGCTGGCCGCGGACCTCGACGCGCTGTACCGGCCGGTGGCCGAGGACGCGGGGCTCGGCTTCGACGTGGTGGTCGACCCCTCGGTCCCGCCGACCCTGCGGACCGACCGGGACCGGCTGGAGCAGGTGCTGCGCAACCTGCTGTCCAACGCGGTGAAGTTCACCGACCGCGGCCGGGTCGAGCTGCGCGTCCGGCCCGCCTCGCCGACCGAGGTGGGGGCCGCCGAGCTGCGGTGCGCGCCGCAGCGGGTGGCCCTCGAGGTGCGCGACACCGGACGGGGCATCCCGGAGGACCAGCTCTCGCGCGTGTTCGAGGCCTTCCAGCAGGTCGACGCGACCGCCGTGCGGGAGCACGGGGGCACCGGGCTCGGGCTGTCGATCAGCCAGGAGCTCACCGCGCTGCTCGGCGGCGAGCTCGCGGTGCGCAGCGAACCCGGCCGGGGCAGCACCTTCGCGGTGTTCCTGCCCACCGCGCCGCCCGAGGAGGAACCGGCGGACGAAGCGGTCGTCCCGCTGCGGGCTGAGCCGGAGACCGGGGTGCGCCCGCGGTTCGACGGCGAGCGGGTGCTGCTGGTCGACGACGACGAACGCGGGGCGCGGGCGCTGGCGATGCTGCTGGAGCAGCACGGGCTCGAGGTGGTGACCGCCGGGGACGCCTTCGCCGGGATCAGCGCGCTGCGCGAGCACGAGGACGTCCGCGCCGTGCTCATGGACGTGATGATGCCGGAGCTCGACGGTGACGCGGCGATCCGGTTGATCCGGGAGATGCCGCGCTACCGCGAGCTGCCGATCATCGCGGTGACGGCCAAGGCCATGCCCGCCGACCGGGAACGCAGCCTGGAAGCCGGGGCCACCGACTGCGTGGCCAAACCCGTGGACGCCGACGCGCTGCTCGGCCTGCTGGCCGAGCAGCTGCGCCGGTGAGGTCCGCCCCCGCTCACACCAGTTCGACGTCCTCGCGCGTGCGGGGACCGGCGCGGACCAAGGGGTCCTCCCGGACCTCGCGCCACAGCGAGTAGGCCAGGCCGATCATGAGCACCACGAACGGCGCGGCGCTGATGATCACCGCCTGCTGCAACGCCTCCAAGCCGCCGGCGAGCAGCAGCACCACGGAGGTGAGGCCGGTCAGGCCGCCCCACACCGCGAGCACCGCCGCGCTCGGACGCGGGTGCCCGTCGGAGGAGAGCATGCTCAGCACGTAGGTGTTCGCATCGGCACCGGAGACGAAGAACATCAGCACCAGCACCGTCGCGATCAGCGAGGTGAGCGTGGACAGCGGGTAGGCCGAGAGCATCGCGAAGATCGAGCCCGCGGCGTCGGCCTGCGCGGCCTCGGCGACCCGGCCGCCCTGGAAGGCGTCCTGGAAGATCGCCGAACCGCCCATCGTGGCGAACCAGAGGAAGAACACCGCGCTCGGCACGCCGAGCACCGCCAGGACGAACTCGCGGATGGTGCGGCCGCGGGAGATCCGGGCCAGGAAGACGCCGACGAAGGCGCCCCAGGAGATCCACCAGGCGAGCATGAAGTACGTCCAGCTCTGCATCCAGTCGAGCTGCCCGAAGATCCCGGTGCGCAGGCTCATCGGGACGAAGTCGCCGATGTAGAGGCCGAGCGATTCCACCAGCAGGTTGAGCACGAACCCGCCGGGACCGACCAGCAGCACGAACCCGAACAGCAGCGCCGCCAGCGCCGTGCTGGATTCGCTGAGGAAGCGGATTCCCTTGTGCAGCCCGGTGATCGCCGAGATGGTGAACAGCACCGTGACCACCGCGATGATCGCGATCTCGGTGCCCACCCCGCCGGGCAGCCCGAGCACGTGGCTGAGTCCGCCGCTGATCTGCATGGCGCCGAGGCCGAGCGAGGTCGTGGTGCCGAACAGCGTCGCGAAGATCGCCAGCACGTCCACCGCCTTGCCCACCGGTCCGTCCACAGCGGACCCGAGGAGCGGGCGCAGCATCGGGCTGATCAGTCCCTTGCGGCCCTTGCGGTGCATCGAGTAGCCCAGTGCGATGCCGAACACCGCGAAGATCCCCCAGGCGTGCAGGCCCCAGTCGAAGAAGGAGTGCTGGAGCGCGACCACCGCGGCGTGCTTGCTGCCGGGTTCGGCGAGGTCGTGCGGCGGTTCGGCGAAGTGCGTGATCGGCTCGGTGACGCCGTAGGTGATCAGACCGGAACCCATCACGGCGGCCAGGATCATGGCCAGCCAGCTGATGGTGCGGAACTCGGGGCGGTCGTCGTCGGCGCCGAGCCGGATGCGGCCGCAGCGGCTCGCGGCGAGCCAGGCGAGGAAGCCGAGGATGCCCAGCGCCGAAACCAGGTAGACCCAGCCGAAATTGCCGGTGACCCAGTCCAGGACGGTGCCGGTGACGGCGTTGAGGCTTTCGGTGGACAGCACGGCCCACAGCACGAACACGGCGCACAGCGCCACCGAGGAGAAGAAGACGGCGCCCGGTTTCGCGGGCGCGGTATGTCGGTCGGGTGCGTCGGACACGGAGAACTCCCGGTGGATGTGCTGGAGCGGAGCACGCGGACGCGCGGCGGCCGGTGCGGAATCGGAGAGGCAGGTGGATGCGGACGTGCGAGCCCGATCGATTCACGAGTGGTGGGGAGTGGGGCTCTTCCTGCCGGGGACGGTGCGCGCCGGGGCTGACCCGCGGGCGCGAATGCTCCGATCGACCGTACCGGACCGCGGGAGGGCCACCAACCCGCGTGGTGGCCCGACGCGGTGTTCCGGGGCCGCCGCGGCCCGGTGACCAGCACGGACCGGGCGACGGGCCGAGGTGTGACGACCGCCTCGCCGCCGGTGCGCCCGTCGGGCTCGTTGCGCGTTGTGCGCATAGGTGGATAGTTTCGGTGCGTTTCTTGCGCGAAGTGCGCAAGGGTGAGGAGTGCGGCGGTGGGGACCGAGGTTCTGGTCGTGGCGGACGACCTCTCCGGGGCGGGTGATTCCGGGGTGCCGTTCGCGGTGCGGGAGCTGCGCACGCTGGTGTCGTTGCGCGCCGCCGGGACCGCCGAGGTCGTCGTGGTGGACACCGACAGCCGGGGCGCGCCCGCGCCCGAGGCGGCCCGCCGGGTCACCGGTGCGCTGCGCGCGCACGGCACCGGGCGGCTGGTGCTCAAGAAGGTCGACTCCACGTTGCGCGGCAACCTCGCGGCCGAGGTCGGCGCCCTGGCCGAGCACGCCGCGGGCGCCGGGGTGCTGCTCTGCCCGGCCTCGCCGGCGACCGGCCGCACCGTGCTCGGCGGCGTGGTGCACCTAGGCGGCACCGCGCTGCACCGGACCGACGCGTGGCGCGCCGAGATCGCGCCCCCGCCGCCTGCCGTGGCCGCCGCCCTGGAACCGCTGCGGGCGCACCACCTGGCGCTGCCGACCGTGCGCGGCGAGCCGGAGCGGCTGCGGGCGCGGCTCGCCGCGCTGCTGGCCGCGGGGGACGTGGTGATCGCCGACGCGGTCACCGGTGCGGACCTGCGTGCCCTGGTCGGGGCGGGCGTCGCGCTGCCCCGACCGCCGCACTGGGCCGGTGCCGCCGGGCTCGCCGAGGCGCTGGCCGACCGGGTGCGCCCCGGGCGCACCACCGCCGCGCTGCCCGCGGTGTCCGGCCCGGTGCTCACCGTCGTCGGCAGCGCCAGCGCTGCCTCCCGGGCGCAGGCGGAGGTGCTCGCCGCGCGGGGCGCGCGGCACGTCGACCTGCCGGTGCGGCGGCTGCTGGCCGATCCGGCGGGTTCCGCGGGGCCGGTGCGCCGCGCGCTCGACGCGGGGGACGCGGTGGTCACCCTCGGCGGACCGGTGGACCCGGCCGCCGCGTCCCGGATCGGCGCCGCGCTGGCCGAGGCCTGCGCCGGAGCGGGCGACGGCGCGGCGCTGCTGGTGCTCACCGGGGGCGAGACCGCGCGGGCCGTGCTGGCCCGGCGCGGCACCACCGCGCTGCGGCTGATCGCCGAACTCGAACCGGGCGTCGTGCTCGCCCGCGCCGACCCCGGCGACCAGCTCGTCATCACCAAGGCCGGTGGCTTCGGCGCACCGGAAGCGCTGCACCGGGCCATCGCCGCGGTGCGACCGGGAGGAGGAACATGACGCTGCCCACCATCGCCGTCACCCCGGGCGACGCCGCCGGGGAGCAGCTCGCGGCTTTCCGCGCCGTGCCCGGCGCCATCGTCGTCGTGGTCCGAGCACCCGGGCCTCAGGTGGGGATCGGGGGTCTGCCCGCGGCGCGCTCCGGTGCCGACGCGGTGGGCAGCGTGCGGGGCAGGCCGGGGCGGTGCAGCGCGGAGACGAGCAGCGCCGCGCACCCGGACAGCGCGGCGGCGACCACCGGCGCCGCGGGGGAGCCACCCGCGGCCGCCACCGCGAGGCCGATGCCGAGCAGGCCGCTGACCGCCTTGGCGCTGTAGACCAGGCCGTGCACCTCGGCGCTGCGCCGGTCCCCGAAGCACTCCCGGGCCAGCGCGGCGAACAGCGGGTAGAAGGCGCCGCCGCCGATCCCGGCGACCAGCGCCGCCACCAGCAGCGGCCCCGGGCCGGCGGCGGGCAACGCCAGCAGCAGGAGCACCTGGCCGAACGCCTGGGCGGCCATCACCAGGCGCAGCGCGCGGCGACCGCCGAGCCGGTCGGCGACCGGGATCGCCAGCGCCCGCCCGGCTCCGCCGGTGGCGGCGAAGGCGGCGACGGCGAGGGCGCCGACCGCGGGGCCGTGCCCGAGCCGCACCGCCAGCACCGCCAGGACGGCGGCGTTGAACAGCGACACCGTCGCCGCGCAGCACAGCGCACCGGCCATGACCGGCAGCACCGGCGTGCGCAGCGCCTCCACCGCCGAGAACTGGCGCACGGCGGGAGGGGCGCGGAACCGCCCGGGGTGCGCGGCCAGCGCCCACCGCCGGGGGTCGACGTGCTCGGGCCACCAGTGCGGCGGCGGGTCCGACAGCAGCAGCCCGCAGCCCAGCACCACGGCCGCGACCACCCCGGCCAGCACCGGCAGCGCGGCGACCGAAGCCGCGCCGTCGAGGGCCAGCGCCACCGCGAACGGCGCGGAACCCCAGGCGAACGCCCCGGTGACCGAGGCGACCCGGGCGGCGGACCGCTCCGGGAACCACCGGCCCGCGGTGGCGGTGCACGCCGCGTAGACCAGTCCGGCGCCGGTCCCGCCCAGCGCGGAGTAGCCGATCAGCAGCACCGCGAGGTGCTCGGCGCGCGCCAGCGCCAGCAGTCCGAGGCCGGACAGCAGCGCTCCGGCCACCAGGACCGCCCTCGGGTCCTTCCCGGGGCGTCGGCGGGCGACCGGGTAGGCGGCCCCGGCCTGGAACACCGTCCACAGCGCCAGCGCCCAGAGGAGCTCCGGCGCGGTCCGGCCGGTGCTCGCGGTCAGCGCCGGGACCGCGGCGCCGAAGGCGTACTGGCCGGTGCCGACCACCAGCACCGGAACCCGGCAGGCCCACAGCAGCGCGGTGCGGGAGCGGCCGGCGAGCTGCCGGGGGCTCTCGCCCACCCGGTAGGGCCTGCCGAGGTGGTCGCGCAGCACCCGGTGCGCGGGCGGGAGGAAACCGCTGCTCGCTCGGTCCATCGGTCACCCTCCCGTGGTGTCGGGGCTCACACGGCGAACCCGGTCGATTTTCGGCATACTGTATGCAGGAGAACACGACGAGGAGGTGAACACACCATGCGACGACTGCGTTCCGCCCTGCGCCACTTCGCCCGGCTGCCGCGCGGCTACGCGGCCGACGGGCGGCTGCTCGGTCTCGGTCTGGCGACCGCGATGGAGTCCAGCAGGCGCTCCGCGGGCGGGGACCGGCCGGTCGCCGTCCCCGCGCAGCGGACCCCGCGCTGATCGCCGCGCATCAGCTCGACCGCCGGGCCGACCAGGCGTGGCCGACCCCGGTGAGCCGTTCGTGCACCCACACGAAGCCGATGGCGAACCCGATGCTGAGCATCGCCTGGTAGGCCAGGAAACCCAGCGGGCTCGGCGGCAGCGCGAAGCCGCCGTCGAGCACCAGCCGGGTGCCGACGTCCTGGACCAGCCGGGCCAGCGGGAACCCGATCACCCAGAACAGGGCCACCGGGGCGAACGCGCCGCCGCGCAGCACCCCGTGCGCCCGCAGCGCCCCGTAGCCGATCCCGAGCAGCGCCAAGGGCAGCGCCAGCAGCACCCCGGTGGTCACCGCCCACGCCACCGGAGCCCCGGCGACCAGGGGCAGCACGCCGGCGAACAGCCCGGCGCAGCACGCGATCAGCAGCCCCGGCGCGACCCGGTCCGGGGACAGGGCGACGACTCGACCCATCTCAGCTCACCACCACTCCGAAGCGGAACAGGCTGAAGAACAGCATGCCCAGGTAGAACACCGCTCCCGCGCCGATCACCAGGTTGGTGAACACGTTCGGCCGGATCGGCTTGGGCAGCATCAGGTTGTTCACCAGCAGCAGGACCACGCAGTAGGCGCCCATCGCGAACGTGGACAGGAAGGCCAGGATGTCCAGGATCGCGCTGGGGCCGTCGGCCGGGCCGAACAGCAGGATCAGGATGCCGAAGCCGATCACGGCCCACAGGAACCCGGCGTAGAGGTGCGACATCTTCAGCCGCCGCGCCCCCGGCACGAAGTGGTAGGTCATGTCCGCCTGGCCCCGGGAGAACGAGTCGAACAGGCCCAGCGTCGCGTTCAGCCCGATCAGCGCGAGGAAGCCGAGGAACACCGACCCCAGCACCGGGCTGCCCGCGGAGGCGAAGGCGCTGGCCATCGCGTTGAGCGCGGCGTCCCGGTCGCCCTGCTCGATGAGCGTGCGGACGTTGGGGTTCTCCCGCGCCGCGGACTGGGCGAGCACCGTGAACGACACCGTCACCAACATCGTCACGCCCCAGAACAGCAGCAGCGCGTCGAAGGTGACCCAGCGCCGCCAGCCCTTCCACTTGCGCATCTCCTCGGGGTCGTTCGTGTCGAACATGAACCCCCGGCTGGGCATCACCTCCTCCTCGCCGGCGTGCCGCAGCCCCCGGATGCGCGGGATGTGCGCCCCCATCCCGGCGCCCTTGTCCCGCAGGTGCAGCGTGTACCACATCTGCTGCATCCCGGAGGGCCCGGCGAAGGCGATCGAGCCGACCACGATGGGGAACCAGGTGGCCGACATCGCCTCCTCCGGGAAGTAGCCGAAGTGGAACATCCCGGTGAGGGTGCTGACCAGGTCGTTGAAGTTGCCGACCATCGCGGCGATCACCGTCGCCCCGACCACGAGGAGCCCGATCAGGAACGACAGCACGTTCTCCAGCAGGCTGTAGATCACCTTGGCCAGGCTGAACAGCACCCCGACCAGCAGCAGGCCGAGGCAGGCGGTGACCACCCACGGGATGCCGGTGATCTCCTCGAACGCCGCCGCGCCCGCCGACAGGTGCCCCGGCCAGATGTAGACCACGATCGCCGTGACGAAGAAGAACCACATCACCGGTTTGGCGATCCGCGCCGCACCGGAGAAGATGCTCTCGCCGGTGGCCATCGCGTAGCGCGCCATCTCCAGCATCACGAACGCCTGCAGCGTGACGCCGATCAGGAACAACCACCGGATCTCCGGGCCGAACACCAGCACCAGGCGCGGCCACATGTAGGACTCGCCCATGCCCACGCCCAGCGCCACCAGGAAAACGGTGGGACCGAGCAGGTGCACCGACGGCGGGGACTCGGGCAGCTCGCGGATCGGCATCGGTTCGAGCCGGCCCGCCTTCCACACTCTCGATTCGCCTAACGCGGGCTCCGCGTCTTGGTTTCCAGGTGCCTTCTCAGCGTCCACTCCGGACCTCCTAGTCCGCGATCGATCGAACCGGACGGTGCGGAGCGCGGCAGGGCGCGGGTCGCCCCGGGGCCGGGCCGCCCAGCGCGTTCCTCACCGGTCGCGGCGGGCGAGGGACGGGCTGGTGCGGTCCCGGAGCCGGGGTCGGCGCACGCGGTGTCGGCTCCGCTACCCGAGCAAGCCCGCCGCCCGGGCCCACCGGTACTTGGCCCCGAGCACCGCGACGGGCTTCTCGGTCGTGTAGGGATAGGCGACGATGCCGTGGTCGAACAGGTACTCCGCGGCCTTCTCGACCTCGGTGTCCCCGGCCAGCGAGGCGACGATCGGCTTGTCGATGCCCTGCTCGCGGGCCTCCTCGGCGACCCGCGCGGCGAGTTCGGCGAACACCATTGGCGGGGTGACGATGGTGTGCCAGTAGCCGAGCACGAGGGAGTGGATGCGGGGATCGCGCAGTCCGAGCCGGAGGGTGGCCTCGTAGGTGCTGGGCGGCTCGCCGCCGGTGATGTCGATCGGGTTGCCCGCGGCCCCGAACGGCGGGATGTGCCGCCGGAATTCGGCGTCGAGGTCGTCGGGCACCTCCATCAGCCGCAGGTCGTTGGCCACGCAGGCGTCGGACAGCAGCACGCCGGATCCGCCCGCACCGGTGATGATGACGACGTTCTCGCCCTGCGGGGTGGGCAGCAGCGGCACGCCCCGGGCGTACTCCAGCATCTCGTTGAGCCCGGGCGCCCGGATGACGCCGGACTGGCGCAGCACGTCGTCGTAGACCTTGTCGTCACCGGCCAGCGCTCCGGTGTGCGAGCTGGCCGCGCGGGCGCCGAGCGCGGTGCGGCCCGCCTTGAGCACCACCACCGGCTTGCGCCGGGTGACCCGCTGCGCGGCCTCGACGAAGGCGCGGCCGTCCTTGAGGTCCTCCAGGTGCATCGCCACGCAGCGGGTGTTGTCGTCCTGCTCGAAGTAGGTCAGCAGGTCGTCCTCGTCCACATCGGACTTGTTACCCAGGCCGACGATCGCGGACACGCCCATCCGGGTGGTCCGGCTGAAGCCGAGGATCGCCATCCCGATCCCGCCGCTCTGCGAGGTCAGGGCCACGCCGCCGCGCACGTCGTAGGGGGTGCAGAACGTCGCGCACAGGTTGTGCCAGGTGGAGTAGTAGCCGTAGATGTTGGGGCCGAGCAGCCGGATGCCGTGCTCCCGGGCCACCGCCACGACCTCCTCCTGGAGCTCGACGTTGCCGGTCTCGGCGAAGCCGGAGGGGATGAGCACCGCGGCGGCGACGTTCTTCGCCCCGCACTCCTCCAGCGCGGCGGCGACGAACTTGGCCGGGACGGTGAACACCGCCACGTCCACGTCGCCGGGCACCTCGCCGATGCTGCGGTAGGCGCGGCGCCCCATGATCTCGTCGGCCTTCGGGTTGACCGGGTGGATGTCCCCGGCGTAGCCGCCGTTGATCAGGTTCTTCATCACCGAGTTGCCGATCTTGCCGTCCTCGTTGGACGCGCCGATGACGGCGATCGACGACGGGTTCATCAGCCGCCGCATCGCCCGCAGCACGTCCTGCTCGGAGTGCCGCACGGGCTCGGCCGGTTCCTCCTCGGCCAGCACCACCCGGACGTCGGCGGCCACCGCGCCCGCGGCCGTGGCGAACACCGGGTTGAGGTCCAGCTCGCTGATCCGGGGGAAGTCGTGGACCAGGTCCGAGACCCGCCGCAGGACCTCGGCCAGCGCCTCGGCGTCCACCGGCTCAGCGCCGCGGGCGCCGCGCAGCACCTCGGCGGCGGCGATGTCGTCGAGCATCCCGCGCGCCTGCTCGGCGGTCAGCGGCGCCAGCCGGAAGGTGACGTCCTGGAGCACCTCCACCAGCACGCCGCCGAGGCCGAAGGCGACCACCTTGCCGAAGGTCGGGTCGGTGGTGGCGCCGACGATCACCTCCTGGCCGCCGACGACCTGCTGCACCTGGACCCCGGTGAGGCGCGCCTGCGCGTCGTGCGCCCGCGCGTTGGCCAGGATCGCGCGGTAGCCGTCGCGCACCGCCTCCGCGCCCTCGACGCCGACGAGCACGCCGCCCGCCTCGGTCTTGTGCAGGATGTCCGGGGACACGATCTTCAGCGCCACCGGACCGCCGAACCCGGCCGCCAGCGCCACCGCCTCGTCCTCGGTCGTGGCCAGCCCTTCGCCGGCCGCGGGAATGCCGTAGGCGTCGCACAGCGCTTTGGCCTCGGGAGCGGTCAGCGCGGTGCGGCCGTCGGCGAGCGCGCCGTCGAGCACCGCGCGCGCCGCGGTCTGGTCGTAGGCCATCTAGATCACTCCGTTCGCCTTGAGCGCGGTCAGCCGGTCCGCGTCGATGCCCAGCCGCTCCTGGTACACCTCGCCGTTGTGCTCCCCGAGCAGCGGCGAGCGGCGCACCGCGACCGGCGATTCGGAGAGCTTGATCGGGCAGCCCACGGTGGTGAACGCGCCCCGCTCCGGGTGGTCCACGGTGACGATCATGCCGTTGTCCGCCAGCGAGGCGTCCTCGATCAGCTCGCGGGTGGACAGGATCGGACCGCAGGGGATGCCGTGGGCGTTGAGGCTGGCCAGCACGTCCCACTTGCCATGGTGGGCCGACCACTCCTCGATCATCCCGAACATCTTGTCCAGCTTGGACAGCCGCGCTTCCGGGGTGGCCCAGTCCGGGTCCTCGGCCAGCTCCGGCCGCCCGATCAACCGCGCGATCGGGGCCCAGCCCTGCGGTTGCACGATGACGTAGATGTAGTCGTTCGGACCGCCCGGGCTGCACCGCAGCGCCCAGCCGGGCTGGCCGCCGCCGGAGGCGTTGCCCGAGCGCGGCACCTCCGCGCCGAAGGAGTCGTTCGGGTACTCGTCGAGCGGGCCGTGCGCCAGCCGCTGCTGGTCGCGCAGCTTGACCCGGCAGAGGTTGAGCACCGCGTGCTGCATCGCCACCGAGACCCGCTGCCCGCGGTCGGTGCGCTCCCGCTGGAACAGCGCCGCCAGGATGCCCGCGACGGTGTGGATGCCGGTCCCCGAGTCGCCGATCTGGGCCCCGGTGGCCAGCGGCGGCCCTTCCTCGAACCCGGTGGTGCTCATCGAACCGCCCATCGCCTGGGCGACCACCTCGTAGGCCTTGTAGTGCGTGTAGGGGCCGTCGCCGAAGCCCTTGATCGAGGCGTAGATCAGCCGGGGGTTCAGCTCGCGCAACCGGTCCCAGGTGAAGCCCATCCGGTCCACCGTGCCCGGCCCGAAGTTCTCCACCAGCACGTCCGAGGAGGCCACCAGCTCGGTGAACATCTCCTTGCCCTCGTCGGACTTCATGTTCAGCGTGATGCTGCGCTTGTTGCAGTTGAGCATCGTGAAGTACAGGCTGTCGGCGTCGTCGAGGTCCCGAAGCTGGCGCCGGGTGATGTCCCCGGTGGGGGCTTCGAGCTTGACCACGTCGGCGCCCAGCCAGGCCAGGATCTGCGTCGCGGACGGTCCGGACTGGACGTGCGTCATGTCCAGCACCCGGACACCTTCTAGAGCGCTCATGCCGAGCTCCTTCGGGCGGTGTGATCGGTCGGTGGCCGGCAGCGGGGAGCTACTTGTACATGGTCTGGTTCATCGTTCCGGGCGCGTAGACGTCCGGATCGACCCAGACGTTGATCAGCGACGGCTTGCCCGACTCGCGGGCCCGGCGCAGCGCGGGGCCGATCTCGGCCGGGTCCCGGACCTCCTCGCCGTAGCCGCCGAGCATCCGGGCGAATCGGCTGTACTCGACGTCGCCCAGGGTGTTGCCGACCCGGCCGCGGTCGTCGCCGTACTTGGCCATCTGGCCGTAGCGGATCTGGTTCATCGACGAGTTGTTGCCGACGATGCCGACGAAGGGCAGTCCGAAGCGGACCATCGTCTCGAAGTCCCACCCGGTGAGGCTGAGCGCGCCATCGCCGAACAGGCAGACGACCTCCTTGTCCGGGCGGGCGTGCTTGGCGGCCATCGCGAACGGCACGCCGACGCCGAGGGTGCCCAGCGGACCCGGGTCCATCCAGTGCCCCGGCGACTTCGGCTGCACCACCTGACCGGAGAAGGTGACGATGTCGCCGCCGTCGCCGATGTAGATCGAGTCCTCGGTGAGGAACTCGTTGATCTCGTGCACCAGCCGGTACGGGTCGATGGGGGAGGCGTCGGAGTGCTGCCGCGGCAACCGCTTCTGGTACGCGGCGTCCTCGACCTCGCGCAGCTCGCGCACCCAGGCGCCGCGGCCGGCGGCGCCGTTGTCCAGCCGCCCGGAGGTGGCCTGGGCCAGCGCGGTGAGCACCGCGTCGGCGTCGCCGACGATGCCCAGGTCGATGTCGCGGTTCTTGCCGACGGTGCGGTAGTCGAGGTCGATCTGCACCACGGTCGCCGCGCTGGACAACCGCTTGCCGTAGCCCATCCGGAAGTCGAAGGGGGTGCCCACGATGATGATCAGGTCGGCGTTGTCGAAGGCGTAGCGGCGGGCGAGCTGGAAGTGCAGCGGGTCGGCGGGGGACAGGGTGCCGCGTCCCGCGCCGTTCATGAAGGCGGGCACGTTGAGCTCGCGGACCAGCTTGACCGCCGAGTCGGTGGCCCGGCACCCCCACACCTGGCTGCCCAGCAGGATGCACGGCTTCTCGGCCTTGGTGAGCAGGTCGGCGAGCCGTTCGATGCCGGCCGGGTCGCCGGCCGAGCGGGTCGAGGAGCGGTACCGGCCGCCGACCGGCACCCGGGCCCGGTCCACCGGGACCCGCGCGTCCAGCACGTCGCGCGGGATCTCCAGGAACGACGGGCCGGGCGCGCCGTGGTAGCACTCCCGGAAGGCCATCGACACCAGGTCTGCGACCCGTTCGGTGTGCGGCACGGTCGCGGCGAACTTGGTGATCGGGCCCATCATGTCGACGTGCGGGAGGTCCTGCAACGAGCCCATCTTGTGCTGGGAGAGCGCGCCCTGGCCGCCGATCAGCAGCAGCGGGCTCTCGGCCCGCAGCGCGTTGGCGACGCCGGTCACCGCGTCGGTGGTGCCGGGGCCCGCGGTGACCACGGCGCAGCCGGGGCGTCCGGTGATCCGCGCGTAGCCGTCGGCGGCGTGCGCGGCGACCTGCTCGTGCCGGACGTCGATGACCTCGATGCCCTCGTCGACGCACCCGTCGTAGATGTCGATGATGTGCCCGCCGCACAGGGTGAAGATGGTGTCGACGCCCTCCGCGCGGAGTGCCTTGGCGACCAGATGACCCCGGAGATCAGCGGGGCGTCGGCGGCGTGGTCGGTGGAGGTGTGGGCCATGGCGGAGTCCTCATCCCCTCGGCGATCGGCATACTGCATACCGTATGAACTTCAGGGATACCGCAGTCGGCCGTGGGTGTCCACCGCCCAGCCACCGGGTTGCGACGTCCAGGTGAACCCCACTCGATCGTCCATTGTGAACGGTAGGTCCGGATGATTCCGGCCGCGTCGCACCGCGTTCCTCCGACAGGACGATCGGCGCGGTGCGCGGAACGGACGCTTGTCGGATGGGAGCCATACAGTATACTGCATTCACGAATGCCGGTCCCCGTCGTCGCGCCCTGTCGTCGTACCCCGGTGTCGGGTCACGGGACGCCCGCGGCGGCGAACCCGGTTCGGCGTCGGGGTCGGGGACGCGCTCGGCGACCGGCCGGACCGGCGCGTCCGGCTCGAGAGGAGGCACGATGGCCTACACCCGGCTGACCACGCCGCTGGTGCGCGACGGCGGTGAGCTGCGCCCGGCGTCGTGGGACGAGGCGCTGGACCGGGCGGCCGAGGGCATCGCCGAGACCGTGCGGGAGCGCGGCGCCGATGCCTTCGGCATGTTCTCCTGCGCCCGCTCGACCAACGAGATGAACTACGTGGCGCAGAAGTTCGCCCGGGCCGTGATCGGCACCAACAACGTCGACTCCTGCAACCGCACCTGCCACGCGCCGAGCGTGGCGGGGCTCGCGCAGGTCTTCGGCAGCGGTGGCGGGACCTCCTCGTACCAGGAGATCGAGGACGCCGACCTGATCGTGATGTGGGGGTCCAACGCCCGCGAGGCGCACCCGATCTTCTTCCACCACGTGCTCAAGGCGGTGCGGCGCGGCGCCCGGCTGTTCGTGGTGGACCCGCGGCGCACCAGCACCGCGCAGTGGGCCGACCGGTGGCTCCAGCTCGACGTCGGCACCGACATCGCGCTCGCGCACGCCGTGGCGCGGCAGATCATCGCCTCCGGACTGGTCAACCGCACCTTCATCGACCGCGCCACCGAGGGCTTCGACGACTACGCCGCCGACGTCGCGAAGTGGACGCCGGAGGTCGCCGCGCTGGAGACGGGGGTGCCCGCCGAGCTGATCGAGGAGCTCGCCCACGCCTACGCCAACGCCGACCGGGCGCAGCTCTGCTGGACGCTGGGCATCACCGAGCACCACAACGGCACCGACAACGTGCTGGCGCTGATCAACCTGGCCCTGCTGACCGGTCACGTCGGCCGCTACGGCAGCGGCCTCAACCCGCTGCGCGGGCAGAACAACGTGCAGGGCGGCGGCGACATGGGCGCCATCCCGAACCGGCTGCCGGGCTTCCAGGACATCCTGCTGCCCGAGGTGCGGGAGAAGTTCGACCGGAGCTGGGGTTCGGCCATCCCGCCGCGCTACGGCTGGCACCTGACCCAGATGTTCGAGGCGATGGACCGCGGCGAGCTCACCGCCGTCTACGCCATCGGGGAGAACCCGGTGCAGTCCGAGGCCGATTCCGGGCGCACCCGCAAGCGGATGGAGAACCTGCGGCACCTGGTGGTCCAGGACATCTTCCTGACCAAGACCGCCGAACTGGCGCACGTGGTGCTGCCCGCGACGGCGGCCTGGTGCGAGAGCGAGGGCACCTTCACCAACAGCGAGCGGCGGGTGCAGCGGGTCCGCAAGGCGCTGGACGCACCGGAAGGCGCCCGCGACGACATCGACATCCTCTGCGAACTCGCCCGCAGGCTCGGCCACGACTGGCACTACGACCGGGCCGAAGCCGTGTGGGACGAGATGCGCGCGCTCTCGCCGATGCACGCGGGCATGACCTACCAGCGGCTGGCCGACCTCGGCGGCATCCAGTGGCCGTGCCCCACCGAGGACGGGCTGGAACCCAGCTACCTGCACTCCCGGTTGTGGGCCGACGATCCGGCCGAGCGGGGCGACCCGGCCCCGTTCGTGGTCGTCGAGCACCGGCGACCGGTCGACGAGCTCACCGCGGAGTTCCCGCTGCGGCTGACCACCGGGCGCCGGCTGGACTCCTACAACACCGGCGTGCAGTCCGGCGGGTTCAGCTCGCCGATGCGCCGGGGCGAGACGCTGGACCTCAACCCCGCCGACGCCGAGGCGCTCGGCCTGGCGGCGGGGGAGCGGGCCCGGATCACCTCGCGGCGCGGCTCGATCGTCGCGCCGGTGCGGCTGGATCCCGGCCTGCGGCCCGGATTGGCGTTCATGACGTTCCACTTCCCGGACGAGGTGGACGTCAACTCGATCACCATCGAGGCCACCGACCCGGTGGCCGGGACGGCCGAGTACAAGGCCTCGGCGATCCGGGTGGACCGGATCGGCGACGCCGAACCCGCCGCCTGACTGCTCGGACCCGCGGCGCGCGGTGGTGCGGACCGCGCGCCGGCAGCCTCCCGCCACCCGCACGACCCAAGGAGGCCCCGTGGACCTGCACCTGCTCAGCTCCGCGCCGACCGCCGTCGAGCAGGCGGCGATCGACGACCTGCTCGGACCCGGTGACGGCAACGGCCACGGGCCCGCGCCCGGGCGCGACCAGCTGCTGCCCTGCCTGCACGCGGTCAACGACCGGGTCGGCTGGATCAGCCCCGGTGCGCTCAACCACATCTGCCGCCGGTTGTCCGTGCCGCCCGCCGACGCCTACGGGGTGGCCAGCTTCTACGCCCTGTTCGCGCTGCGCCCCCGGGCGCCCCGGGTGCTGCACGTCTGCGACGACCTGGCGTGCCGCACCGGCGGATCGGCGGAGCTGGTCGACGCGCTGCACCGCGAACTGGGACCGCCGGGGGAGGACCGCGGCGGTGTCACCTGGACGACCAGCCCCTGCCTCGGGGTGTGCGAGCGGGCGCCCGCCGCGCTGTCCCTGGCGGCGGGCGACCCGGCCGAGGCGCGGCTGGTGGCGCCCGCCGACGACGCCGCGGTGGCGGCGCTGGCCCGGGCCGAGGAGCCCGGCGAGGAGCCCGAGCCGGTGGTTCCGCAGGCGGGCTCGCCCGGGTTGGCGCTGCTGCGCCGGATCGGCGTGGTGGACCCGGAGAGCCTCGACGACTACCGGGCGCACGGCGGCTACACCGCGCTGCGCACCGCGCTGCGGCTGGGGCCCGCCGGGGTGATCCGCGAGGTGACCGAGGCGAACCTCACCGGCCGGGGCGGCGCGGCGTTCCCCACCGGCCGGAAGTGGGAGGCCACCGCCGGGCAGCCGGTGCGCCCGCACTACCTGATCTGCAACGCCGACGAGAGCGAACCCGGCACGTTCAAGGACCGGGTGCTCATGGAGGGCGATCCGTTCGCGGTGGTGGAGGCGATGACCATCGCCGCGTTCGCCACCGGCTGCTCGCGGGGCTACCTGTACCTGCGCGGCGAGTACCCGCGAGCGCTGCGCCGGATGCGCGGGGCGATCGACCGGGCCCGGGAGCGCGGCCTGCTCGGGCGCGACATCCTGGGCGAGCCCGGGTTCGACTTCGACATCGAGATCCGCCGCGGTGCCGGGGCCTACATCTGCGGGGAGGAGACCGCGATCTTCAACTCGATCGAGGGCTACCGCGGCGAACCCCGGACGAAACCGCCGTTCCCGGTGGAGCGCGGCCTGTTCGGCAAGCCCACCGCGGTGAACAACGTCGAGACCCTGCTCAACGTGCCGCTGATCCTCACCGGCGGCGCCTCGGCCTACGCGGGCACCGGCACCGGCGGTTCCACCGGCACCCGGCTGTTCTGCCTGTCCGGGCAGGTCCGCCGTCCCGGCGTCTACGAGGTCCCGTTCGGCACCACGCTGCGCGCGCTGCTGGACCTGGCGGGCGGGACGACCGGCGAACTGCGCGCGGTGCTGCTGGGCGGGGCGGCGGGCGGTTTCGTCGGACCCGACCGGCTGGACCTGCCGCTGTCGCTGGAAGGAGCGCGCGAGGCGGGCACCACGCTCGGTTCGGGGGTGGTGCTGGTCTTCGACGAGACCGCCGACCTGCCGGACCTGCTGCTGCGCATCGCCGCGTTCTTCCGCGACGAGTCCTGCGGCCAGTGCGTGCCCTGCCGGGTCGGCACGGTCCGCCAGGAGGAGGCGTTGCAGCGCCTGGTCGGGCAGCGGGCCAACAGCAGCGGCGAGGACGATCTGGCGCTGCTGCGCGAGGTGGGCCGCGCGATGCGCGACTCGTCGATCTGCGGACTCGGCCAGACCGCGTGGAACGCGGTCGAATCGGCCATCGATTCCCTGGGCGCGCTGTCCGGAGGCGCGCCCGGGACCACGACGGAGGAGCGGGTATGACCATCGTCGATCTCGGACTGCCCCGCCGGCTGGTGGACATCACCCTGGACGGCGAGCAGGTCAGCGTCGCGGAGGGCAGCACCGTCCTGGACGCCTGCGCCGCGGTCGGCACCGAGGTGCCGACCCTCTGCTACGGCGACACCCTGCGACCGCGCAACGCCTGCCGCGTCTGCGTCGTCGAGGTGGAGGGCTCCCGGACCCTGGTGCCGTCCTGCTCCCGCGAGGTCACCCCCGGCATGGTGGTGCGCACCGACACCGAACGCACCCGGCACAGCCGCAAGCTGGTGCTGGAACTGCTGGCGTCCTCGGTGGACCTGTCCACCACGCCGGGGGTGGACGGCTGGATCGAGGACTACCAGGCCCGGCCGGAGCGGTTCGGACCTCCGGAGCCGTCCGCCGACGACCGCGACCAGCGGCCCCCGGGCGAGCACGAGCCGCCGGACGGCTCGGTCGCCGCGACCGTCGCCCAGCCCGCCGCGGTGGACAACGACCTCTACGTGCGCGACTACGGCAAGTGCATCCTGTGCTACAAGTGCGTCGACGCCTGCGGCGAGCAGTGGCAGAACTCGTTCGCGATCACCGTGGCCGGGCGCGGGTTCGACGCCCGGATCTCCACCGAGTTCGCCGCGCCGCTGCCCGATTCGGCGTGCGTGTACTGCGGCAACTGCATCGAGGTGTGCCCGACCGGGGCGCTGAGCTTCAAGACCGAGTACGACATGCGCGCCGAGGGCAGCTGGGACGAGTCCCGGCAGCAGCGCACCACCACGGTGTGCACCTTCTGCGGGGTGGGCTGCAACCTGACGCTGCACACCCAGGACAACGAGATCGTGCGGGTCACCTCCCCGCACGAGAGCTCCGTCGGGCACGGGAACCTGTGCATCAAGGGGCGGTTCGGCTGGCAGCACGTCGGGCGGCGGAAGGATTCGCCGTGACCGGCGCGCCGGGGCTCGACCGCCTGCTGCGCGAGGTGGTCGGTCCCGGCGCGGCCGGGACCGATGCGCGCGGCCGGTTCCCCCGCGCGGCGGTGACCGCCTTCGGCGCCGCCGGGGTCCTCGGGCTGACGGTGCCGAAGTCCCGGGGCGGCGGGGGCGGTGGGCTCGCCGAGGCGGTGCGGGTGGTCTCCGAGGTGGCGCGGCACTGCGGGTCCACCGCCGCGGTGCTCCAGGCGCATTACGCGGCGGTGGCGGTGCTGGTGCGCTGCGGGCCGCCGGAGCTGCTGCGCGCGGTCGCGTCCGGAACGCACCTGTGCACCGCGGCGGTGGCCGAGGCCGGGCGTCCGGAGGTGCTGCCGACCGGTGCGCCGCCGGTCGTGCACGGCGGCGTGGTGGACCTGGTCGGGCGCAAGCGCGGGGTCGTCGCGGCGGGCGAGGCCGATGGCTACGTGTGGGCGTCGGCGGGGACGGGCGGGGCCGCGACCCTGTGGTGGGTGCCCGCCACCGCACCGGGTCTGCACGTGCCCGCGGTGGCCGACGGCGCCGCCGCGGTCGAGGGGATCGGGCTGCGGGGCAGCGCGATGGCCACCGTCACCGCCGACCCGCTGCGGGTTCCGGCCTCGGCCGTGCTCGGCGGCGACGGTGGTGGTGCGGAACTGGTGCTGACCGAGCTGCTGCCATGGTCGCTGGCGTTGGCCGCCGCGGTCGCCACCGGGCTGGTGGAGGCCGTGCTGGCGCGCGCGGTGGAGTGCGTGACCGGCCCGCAGCCGTCCTGGACCCGGTGGCAGGGCCCGCCCACCCGGCAACCGGAGGTCCGCGCCGACCTGGCCCGGATGGCCGGTCGGCTGGCGGCGGCGCGGTCGTCGCTGGACGACGCGGTGCAAGCCGCGACTTGGCGGCGGCCGGAGGCGCTGCGCCTGCTGCTGCAGGCGAGGGCGACGGCGGGGGAGACCGCCGTGCAGGTCGCCGAGCTGGGGATCAAGGTCTGCGGGCAATCGGCGTTCCGGGCCGATCTCGGCGTCGAGCGGTGCTTCCGGGACGCGCACGCGGCGGGATTCGGCCCGTTCGGCACCGACGACGCGCTCGACCTGCTGGGGCGGCTGCTCTGCGATGTGCCGCTGCTGACCTGAGCCCCTGCCGCCGCCCGCGCGGCGCCACCACCTGCGCCGCGGGCCGGTCTCTCAGTCCTCGGCGCGCTCCAGGTAGGACTCGCGGGTGTGCTCGGTGTGCTCCCGCATGAGGCGCGCGGCCAGGTCGGCGTCGCCCTTGGCGATCGCGTCGATCAGCGCGGCGTGCTCGTCCCAGGACTTCTTGCCGCGCGACTTGGCGACCGGCGTGTGGTACCAGCGGACCCGGCGCGCCACCTGCTCGGCCAGCTCGCCCAGGATCTTGTTCCCGGACATCGCGGTGATCTGCGTGTGCAGCTCGGCGTTGGCGCTGACCACGGTGTCGACGTCGTCGGCCTTGAGCGCCGCGACGCCGCGCTTGTAGGTCTGCTTGAGCGCGGCGACCCCCTCCTTGGTGGAGTGCAGCGCCGCCAGCCGCGCCGATTCGGCCTCCAGCAGCGTGCGCACGCCGAGGAGCTGGTCGGCCTCCTCCGGGGTGGGGCTGTGGACGAACGCGCCGTAGCCCGGTCGCAGGTCGACCCACTCGTCCTTCTTGAGCCACTGCAGCGCTTCGCGCACCGGCTGCCGCGACACGCCGAGCATTTCGGCGAGTTCCTTCTCCACCAGGTGCCTGCCGGGCGCCAGCTCACCGGTGATGATCATCTCCAGGATGGCGTCGTAGACGGTCTCGCGCAGCGGCACCGGGCGCGCGACCTGGCGGCCGGACGCGGCCTGCGGCACATTCGAGGGCAGCGACATGCGGAGGACTCCGAGGGGCGTTCGGGGCCGACCGGTGTTTCCGGCCGACTCGTCGGATTTAGCATACAGTATGCGGACGCGCGGTTTGCGGTGCCGCGCGCCGAATTCACCCGTTCGTCCACTGAGGACCACCGCTGGGCCGAACGGATGGAACGCGCCGGCATGCCTGGACACGCCGACCGGGGCGGGACTACAACGGCGGAACGGGACGGTGATCGGGCTCACCGCGCAGCACCGCAGTCGGCCGCCCCGCCTCGGAGGCGCTGATGGACGTGCCCGGCCACCTGTGGATCCCGATCGCCGTCGTCGCGGTCGCGCTGCTCCTCCGCGAGTCGTTCGCGGCGTGGCGCACCGACGGCGAACCCCCGCCCGGACGCGCCGTCGCCGCGCTGACCGGTCATCTCGCGCTCGGCGCGCTGCTGTGCCTCCTCGTGATGCTGGTCTCGGGCGGTGCGGCGGGAGGCGACTTCGGCGCCGCCTGGCTGCACTCGCTCGCCGTCAACGTCGACAGCGCCCTGGTGCTGCTGCTCCTGGTCGAGCTGGTCGACGTGCCCCGCGGCCTCCTGCTGGTGCTGGCGGTGCTCGGCACCGCCGCGGCGCGGGTGGTGCTGCTCGGCCTCGGTGCGCCCGGCGGGATGTCGTGGCTCTCCGCGGTGTTCGGCGGCGCGCTGCTGGGCGCGGTGTGGCTGCACCACAGGCGCGCGGAGCAGCCGCCGGGTGCGCTGCCGCGGATCGCCGCACGTCCGGTCGCCGCGGTGGCGTTCGGGGCGCTGGCCGCCGTGGTGTTCGCCGGTCACGCCACCGGGACCGGCGGTGCGCCCGGCGCGGTGCTCGCCGCGACCTTGCTGGCGCTGGCCGCGCTGCGCCCGCTGTGCGCACTGCTGCGGGCCCTGCTCGGCCGCGGCCCGGCGGCGGTCGGGCTGGCCGCCGTGCTGGTGTTCGTCGCGGCGAAGTCGCTGCTGGCGGTGCTGCCGGGACCGGACCCGGCGCACGACCCGCGGGTGGTGCTGCTCTGCCTCGGGATGCTCGCCGCGACCGCGGTCCTCACCGCGATCGGTGCCACCCGCGAACCCAACACCCCCACCCGCCCGAGTGATCCATGACCCGTGCGGGAATGCTCTGGCCCTGACCAGCACGAACAGTGCTCAGAAGTACCCGCGTGCGCCCGCGGACCGCCGGGGCCTGGTGCCGGGCTGAGCGGACCGCAGCGCTGTGCCCCGGGCTCCTCCAGGCGGCCCGCCAGGCCCGGAAGGGTGGTGGAGCTGAACTCCCCGGACGAGCTCAGCCGCCACACCGCTCGATCACCACGTCCTCGAGCTCATCAAACCGTCGAAGGTGTGCCCGTTGTCGCCGAGGGTGTCGGCGGCGAAGTCACCCACCTCGACCAGCGCGGGGACGGCGTAGGTTTCGTTCATGGTGGTTACCTCCGTGCCGTGGACGGTGCTGCCCGGTCGGGGCGCCTGCCTTGGGATCGGCCGTTCTCCGGGTGGGTTGAGGGGTTCGCGGCGTGGGTTCACCCGTGTTCCGCAGCGATGCCGCTCGATCGTGGATCACCACCCGTCCGCCTCAGAGCGCGTCGGCGATGGCCTTGCCCAGGTCTTCGGTGCCCGCCTCGCCCCCGAGGTCGGGGGTGCGCGGTGCGGACTCGTCGCCCAGCACCTGCTCGATCGCCCGCACCACGTCGGTCGCGGCCTCCGGCTGGCCGAGGTGGTCGAGCATCATCGCCGCCGACCAGATCTGGCCGACCGGGTTGGCGATCCCGCGCCCGGCGATGTCGGGTGCGGAGCCGTGCACCGGTTCGAAGGTCGACGGGTAGATCCGCTCCGGGTTGATGTTGCCGGACGGCGCGACGCCGATCGTCCCGGTCACGCCCGGGCCGAGGTCGGAGAGGATGTCGCCGAACAGGTTGCTGGCCACCACCACGTCGAAGCGCTCCGGGTTCATCACGAACCGGGCGCAGAGGATGTCGATGTGGTCCTGGTCGACCCGCACGTCGGGGTACTCCGCCGAGATCGCGGCGAACCGCTCGTCCCAGTAGGGCATCGAGTGGAAGATGCCGTTGGACTTCGTCGCCGAGGTGACGTGCGGCTTGTCCAGGTCGCGGGCCAGCTCGAAGGCGTAGCGCATGATCCGGTCGGTGCCCCGGCGGGTGAACGCGGCGGTCTGCAGCACCAGCTCGGTCTCGGTGCCCTCGCCCTGCCTGCCGCCGAGCTGGGAGTACTCGCCCTCGGTGTTCTCCCGGACGACCCAGAAGTCGATGTCGCCGGGCTGCTTGTCCCGCACCGGCGGGGTGACGCCGGGCAGCAGCCGGACCGGGCGCAGGTTGACGTACTGGTCGAACGCCCGCCGGATCGGCAGCAGCAACCCCCACAGCGAGAGGTGGTCGGGCACGCCCGGCCAGCCGACGGCGCCGAGCAGGATGGCGTGGTGGTCGCGGAGCCGGTCCAACCCGTCGTCGGGCATCATCGCCCCCGTGCTCAGGTAGGTCTGGCAGCTCCAGTCGAAGTGCCGGTAGCCGACCTCGAACCCGTACTTGTCGCTGACCACGTCGAGCACCCGCAGCGCCTCGGGCACGACCTCGTTGCCGATGCCGTCACCGGGCAACACGGCGATCTCGTACTGCTGCACACGCACCTCGCTCATTCCTGCGGTTCCGCTTGGCGCCATCCAACCCGTTCGGCGGCCGGGAGCCAAGGGGTGGGCTGGCGCGTGGCGCCGGCAGCGGCTACCAAGGACGGGTGGATGCCGCTGAAGCGCTGCGCGAGATCGCGTTCTGGCTGGAGCGCGCCTCCGCGCCGACCTACCGGGTCCGGGCGTTCCGCCGTGCCGCCGAGGCGGTGCGGGACCGCATCGAGCTCGACGACCTGATCGCCGCCGGCCGGCTGACCTCGGTGCCCGGCATCGGCAAGACCACCGCCGCGATCGCCGCGCAGGCCCGGCGCGGTGAGGTGCCGGACTACCTGCGCGCCCTGCGCGAGGAGGCGGAAGTGCCCGCCGAGGGCGCCGAGCTGCGCGCCCGGTTGCGCGGTGACTGCCACACCCACTCCGACTGGTCCGACGGCGGCTCGCCCATCGAGGAGATGGCGCGCACCGCCGCCGCGCTGGGTCACGAGTGGGTCGTGCTCACCGACCACTCGCCGCGGTTGACGGTGGCCCGCGGCCTCAGCGCCGAACGGCTGCGCGAGCAGCTCGACGTGGTCGCCGCGCTCAACGAGCGGCTGGCGCCGCTGCGCATCCTCACCGGCATCGAGGTCGACATCCTCGACGGCGGGGCGCTGGACCAGGACCCGGACCTGCTCGACGAGCTCGACGTGGTGGTCGCCAGCGTGCACTCCAAGCTGCGGATGGACGCCGCGGACATGACCCGGCGGATGTGCGCGGCGGTGGCCGATCCCCGCGTCGACGTCCTCGGGCACTGCACCGGGCGGATGCTCAGCGGGAACCGGCAGCGCCCGCCCTCCGCGTTCGACGCCGACGCGGTGTTCACCGCCTGCCGGGACCACGGCGTCGCGGTGGAAATCAACTCGCGCCCGGAACGCAGCGACCCGCCGGACGAGCTGATCGGTCGCGCCCTGGAGCTGGGGTGCGAGTTCAGCATCGACAGCGACGCGCACGCCCCGGGCCAGCTCGACTGGCTCGGCCTGGGCTGCGCGCGGGCCCAACGCTGCGGCGTTCCCGCCGAGCGCGTGCTCAACACCCGGTCCCGGGAGGAGCTGCTGCGCCGGACCCGGGGCTGAGGCGTCAGGCCACCTGGAACGAGCGCTTCCCGTTCAGGCGGGCTCGACGGATCGGTCGCGGCGCCGGGGATGACCAACCTCGGCGCGAAGTGCCCGGCGGTCGGTCGCCGAAGGCCGCCGGTTCACCTTTGCAGGTTCAAACAAATCCTACGCCCTCGCCGTCCGTATGCTGGCGATGTGCAGGAACCGCGATGGCTCACCGACGCCGAGCAGCGCGCCTGGCGGAAGTTCGCCGCGCTGATCACCGTGCTGCCCGCCGCCCTGGAGTCCCAGCTCCAGCGGGACGAGGAGCTCACCCACTTCGGCTACTGGGTGCTGGCGATGCTCTCGGAGGCCCCCGGCGAGGAGCTGCGGATGACCGAACTCGCCACCCGCGCCAACGCCTCCCCCTCGCGGGTGTCGCACGTGGTGGCCCGGCTGGAGCAGCGCGGCTGGGTGGTCCGCCACCGCGCGCCCGCCGACGGCCGGGGCAGCGTCGCCGAGCTCACCGGCGCGGGCCGGGACAAGCTCGTCGGCGCCGCGCCCGGGCACGTCGACAACGTCCGCTCGCTGATCTTCGACGGCCTCACCGAGCGCCAGGTCGCGCAGCTCGACGAGCTGTGCGGGGCGATCCTGCACCGCATCGACCCCGAGGGCGAGCTCTGCACCGAACCGCCGGGCTGAGCGGCCCCGGCCCTAGGCCGGCTCCACCGCCTCGTCGCGCTCGGCGAACTGGGTCCGGTGGAGCTCGGCGTAGAGCCCGTCGCGGGCCAGCAGCTCCTCGTGGGTGCCGCGTTCGGCGATCCGGCCCTCCGAGATCACCAGGATCCCGTCGGCCTCGCGGATGGTGGACAAGCGGTGCGCGATCACCAGCGCGGTCCGCCCGGAAAGCGCGGTGCGCAACGCCTGCTGCACCGCGGCCTCCGATTCCGAGTCCAGGTGCGCGGTGGCCTCGTCGAGCACCACGATCGGCGGTGCCTTGAGCAGCAGCCGGGCGATGGCCAGCCGCTGCTTCTCCCCGCCGGAGAGCCGGTAGCCGCGGTCGCCGACGAGCGTGTCCAGCCCTTCGGGCAGCTCGCCGAGGAGGTGGCCGAGCTGGGCGGTGCGCAGCGCGTCCAGCAGTTCGGCGTCGGTGGCCCCGGGGCGGGCGAGCAGCAGGTTGGCCCGGATGGTGTCGTGGAACAGGTGCGATTCCTGGGTGACCACGCCGACGTGCGCGTACAGCGAGTCCAGCCGGGTGTCCCGGACGTCGACCCCGCCGATGCGCACCGCGCCCGCGCTCACCTCGTAGAGCCGCCCGGCGAGCTGGGTGATCGTGGTCTTGCCCGCGCCGGAGTGGCCGACCAGCGCGATGGTCTGCCCGGGTTCGGCGCGGAACGACACCCCGCGCAGCACCTCGTGCGCCGGGGAGGTGTCGGTGCGGGCCACCGATTCCAGCGAGGCCAGCGAGACGTCGGCGGCGGCGGGGTAGCTGAACGAGACGTCGTCGAACTCGACGTCCGAGGCCCCGTCGGGCAGGGCGCGGGCGTCCGGCTTCTCCTGGATCATCGGTCGCAGGTCCAGCACCTCGAAGACCCGGTCGAAGCTCACCAGCGCGGTCATCACGTCGACGTGCACGTTGGACAGCGCGGTCAGCGGCCCGTACAGCCGGGACAGCAGCGTGGCCAGCGCGACCAGGGTCCCCAGCTCGAAGGCGCCCGCGAGCACCAGACCGCCGCCCAGCCCGTAGACCACCGCGGTGGCCAGCGAGGCCAGCAGGGTCAGGGCGACGAAGAACACCGTGCTGTAGACCGCCGAGGTCACCCCCATGTCCCGGACCCGGGCGGCCCGCTCGGAGAACCGGTCGGACTCCTCGTCGGTGCGGCCGTAGAGCTTGGTCAGCATCGCCCCGCCGACCCCGAAGCGCTCGGTCATCAGCGAGCTCATCTCGGCGTCGTAGCGCATCCGCTCGCGGGTGATCCGCTGCAGCCGGCGCCCGATCCAGCGCACCGGCAGCAGGAACAGCGGCAGCAGCGCCAGCGCGATCAGGGTGATCTGCCAGGACAGGGTGAACATGGTGGCCAGCACCAGCACCAGGCTCAGCACGTTGGAGACCACTGAGGACAGCGTGCTGGTCAGGGCCCGCTGCGCCCCGATCACGTCGTTGTTCAACCTGCTGACCAGGGCGCCGGTCTGCGCCCGGACGAAGAACGCCACCGGCATCCGCTGCACGTGGTCGAAGACCTCGCGGCGCAGGTCGTAGATCAAACCCTCGCCGAGCCGGGAGGACAGCCAGCGCTCCAGCATGGTCAGCACCGCCTCGGCGATCGCCACCCCGGCCACCGCCAGCGCCAGCCACACCACCACGGCGAGGTTCCGCGGCACGATGCCGTCGTCGATGATCGCCTTGAACAGCAGCGGGTTGACGATGCCGAGCGCCGCCGAGATCGCCACCAGCACCAGGAACGGCACGATGATCCGCGAGTAGGGCCGCGCGTAGCGGAAGATCCGCCCGGCCAGCCCCGGCGACAGCCGCTGCCGCGTCACGGAGTCGTCGCTGGTGAAGGAGCGCATCGTCTCCCAGCTCGCGTTCATGTCGTTCCCTTCGCGCGCACCGGTCGGTCCGCCCTCGATCCTCGGACGTCCAGCGCGGTGGAGGTCAAGGCCGCCACCGGCAGCAGCACATCTTCCCAGGCGGTGCGCACCGGCGAGCGGGGACGCACGAGCTCGCGCGGCGGTCCGGACGTGCCGAGGTTCCGACCGCGGGCGCAGCGGGCCGCGAGGTCCCACCGCCGCGCGAGCTCGCGGGCGCTCAGGCCTCGACGCCGACGTAGTTGAACTCCCAGGAGCCGTCCCGGCGCGCGCGGTGGCGCTCGTAGACCACGACGGCGCGCACGTGGGGCGATTTCAGCGGCATGGTGATGCGGGGGATCGGTTTGCCGGACGGGTCCGCCGACACCGAGACCTCGTGACCATCTTCCGGTCCGCCGCACAACCGGACCCGGACGTCCTCCACGAGGGACTCCCTTCCTTGATCGTCAACGACAGTACTGCGACCTCGTGGCGAGCGTCGACGTTCCGCGGTTCACTTGATCGGGTAGGGGGTATCCGTTCCGGCCGTCGCCGCGCGTTCGCTGGTGCCGACGGCCGGGCGGCGCTGCGCCGCCCGGCGGCGCGGTGGTGCTGTTCCACTCCGGTGGAAAGCGCACCGCGCCGGTTCACACCATCTCGGTGATCGCCGGGTCGAGGCCGAGCACCGCCCGGCCGTAGATCTCCGCGTTGACCGCCGGGTTGGCCACCGCGTGCCGGGTCGCGGTCTGCACGTCGCGCAGCAACCGGTTCAGCGGATCGCTGTCGGCCAGCGCCCCGGCTCCGTAGGCGTCGACGAGCACGTCCACCGCCTCGCGGCACTCCCGGACGGCGTGCGCGGCGCGCAGCCGCATCCGGGCCCGCCGCAGCCGGTCCGGCAGCACGCCGCGGTCGGCCGCCCCGTCGACCTCGGCGGCCAGCGCGTGGGCGGTCGTCCGCGCCACGTCGGTCTTCGCGGTCGCCTCGGCCAGCGCCAGCTGGACCGCGGTGGAGTCGCTGAGCCGCCGGTAGGTGGTGAACGGCACCGAACGGTGCTCCGCCTGCGCCAGCACGTGCTCCAGCGCGGCCTCCGCCATGCCCAGCACCGGGCCGAGCAGGCAGGTCAGCAGCGTGGGCACCAGGGCGGTCCGCAGCCGGGCCGAGTGCCGGTGCTCGGCCCGGCCGTCGAGCACCGCGCGGGTGCGCAGCAGCCGGTGCTCGGGGATCGCGAGGTCCTCGCCGACGAGCAGTTCGCTGCCGGTGGCGCGCATCCCGAGCGTGTGCCAGGTGTCCCGGACGACCAGCTCCTCGATCGGCACCAGCGCCCACGCCGCTGGCCCGCCCGGCTCGTCCAGCGCCACGCCGAGCATCGCCCAGCGGGAGTGCCTGCACCCGGAGGCGGGGGCCCACCGCCCGGACACCCGCCAGCGGTCGCCCTCGTGCCGCGCGGTCGCCTTCGGCGTCAGCACCTGGCACACCCGGGTGTCCGGGTCGTCGCCGAAGACCTCGCGCTGCGCGGCGTCGGGGTACTGCGCGGTCAACCAGTCCCCGCAGCCGAGGATCATCACCGCCCAGGCGGCGGAGGGGTCGCCCTTGGCGAGCTCGGCGGTGGCGTCGACGATCACCGCCAGCTCGTGCTCGGCGCCGCCGAAGGCGCGGGGCACCATCATCCGGAAGAACCCGGCGGACTCCAGCGCCGCGACCACCGGTTCGGCCAGCCGGCGCTCCCGCTCGCCCCGGTCGCGGTGCTCGGCGAGGAGCTCGCGCAACGCCCCCGCGCGCTCGACCGGGCCCGGCCCGTCTTCGTCCGGCATGAACACCCTCCCGTCGCCCGGTCCCAGTGTGCCGGTCGGTCCGGTGCCGGGGCGGGACGGGCCGGGCCGGGCCCGGCCTCAGGGCAGGACGAGCACCCGCAGCGTCCGCGGACCGTGCACGCCTTCCACCCGCTTGAGCTCGATGTCGCTGGTGGCCGACGGACCGCTGATGAAGGTCAGCGGGCGGGCCGGGTCGAGGCGGTGCAGCGCGGCCGGGACGTCGTCGACGATCTGCGATTCCCGGAGCACGCACACGTGCACGTCCGGCACCAGCGTGACCGCCCGGCGGCCCTGCCCGGGTCCGTGGTCGAGCACGATGGTGCCCGTCGACGCGATGCCCACCACAGCCGTGGTGACCACCGCGTCGACCCGGTCGAGTTCCGCCGCGCTCAGCCCGTCACCATCGCTGACCAGCTCGAACGATCCCGCGGGCGGATACCACGCCTGGGGTAGTCCGCTGGGGGTGAGCACCCGCTCGGCCCCGCCCAAGGCGGTGGTGATGCGTCCGGGCAGGTCCTCCGGCCCGATCCGCTCGATCTCGGCCCGGTAGTCGGCGACCCGTTCGCAGAACAGCGCCACCGGGTCCGCGACGTCCCGCGACGTCGCGTAGTCCCGGGGGATGTCCGCCCGGGGCATGCGCTCGGTGCCCGCCAGCGCCTCCCGCACCCGTCGCAGGACCGCTTCGCGCGCGTTCACGACTTCTCCTCCCGGGTTCGGGTCCACCAGGACCGGAAGCTCTCCGCCGCGGGCGCCGGCGCGTCCCGGGCGTCGGTCCAGCGGGACAGCGGGGCCGGCAACCGGCCGATCCGCCCGCGCCGCCACAGCAGCCGCCGCCCCCAGGACGCCACCCGTTGCGCGGCGGCCAGCCTGCGGGCGTCGCCGAGCACCCAGGACGCCGCGGCCAGCGCGGCGGCCACCGGCCACGACCGGGGGCCGCGCTGCTCGTCCACGACCCGGGTGCGCAGGTGCACCAGCAGGCTCGGGATGTCGATCGCCACCGGGCACACGTCGTAGCAGGCGCCGCACAACGACGAGGCGTAGGGCAGCGACTTGTCGATTTCGGAGGCGGTGCCCCGCAGCTGCGGGGTGAGCACCGCGCCGATCGGTCCGGGGTAGACCGAGCCGTAGGCATGCCCGCCGGTGCGCTCGTAGACCGGGCAGACGTTGAGGCAGGCCGAGCAGCGGATGCACCGCAGCGCCTGGCGCCCGACCTCGTCGGCCAGCGCGTCGGTGCGGCCGTTGTCCAGCAGCACCACGTGGAACTCCTGCGGGCCGTCGCCCGCGGCCACCCCGGTCCAGGTGGAGGTGTAGGGGTTCATCCGCTCGCCGGTGCTGGAGCGCGGCAGCGACTGCAGGAACACCTCCATGTCCTGCCAGGTCGGGACCAGCTTCTCGATGCCCACCACGCTGATCAGCGTGTCCGGGAGGGTCAGGCACATCCGCCCGTTGCCCTCGGATTCCAGCACCACCAGGGTGCCGGAGTCGGCCACCGCGAAGTTCGCCCCGGAGACCGCCACCTTCGCGCGCAGGAACTTTTCCCGCAGGTGCTGCCGCGCCGCCTCGGCCAGCCGCACCGGGTCGTCGGTCAGGTCCTCCGGAGCGGGCGCGCCCGCCGCGCCCATCTCGCGCCGGAAGATCTCCCGGATCTCGGCCCGGTTGCGGTGGATGGCGGGCACCAGGATGTGGCTCGGGGCGTCGTGGCCGAGCTGCACGATGAGCTCGGCGAGATCGGTCTCCCAGGCGTCGATCCCGGCCGCGGCCAGCGCCTCGTTGAGCTCGATCTCCTGGGTGGCCATCGACTTGACCTTGACCACCTCCCGCTCGCCGGTGGCCCGGACCAGGTCGGTCACGATCCGGTTCGCCTCCGCCGCGTCGCGGGCCCAGTGCACGGTGCCACCGGCCTCGGTCACCGCGGTCTCGAAGCGCTCCAGGTAGGTGTCCAGGTGGGACAGGGTGTGCGCCTTGATCGCCGCGCCCGCCGCGCGCAGCCGGTCCCAGTCGTCCAGCTCGCCGACCACCTCGGCCCGCTTGGCGCGGATCGTCCCGGTGGCCCCGGCGAGGTTGTGCCGGAGCTGGGAGTCGGCCAGCGCGTCCTTGGCCGCGGTGGGGAACGCGGGCATCCCCAGGTGGGTGGTCACGGGAGGTCTCCTTCCGTCGCGGCGAGGATCTCGGCCAGGTGCAGCACCCGCACGCCGGAGCGCTGGCGGGACAGCAGCCCGCCGATGTGCATCAGGCACGAGCTGTCCCCGGCGCAGAGCACCTCGGCCCCGGTCTCGGCGGCGTGGCGCGCCTTGTCCGCGCCCATCGCCACCGACACGTCGGGGTTCTTCAGCGCGAAGGTGCCGCCGAACCCGCAGCACTCGTCGGCGTGCGGGAGCTCGGCGAGGTCCAGCGAGCGCACCGCCCGCAGCAGCCGCAGCGGTCGGTCGCCGACCCGCAGCAGCCGGCTGGAGTGGCAGGTGGGGTGGTAGGTCACCCGGTGCGGGAAGTAGGCGCCGACGTCGGTCACCCCGAGCACGTCGACGAGGAACTCCGAGAGCTCGTAGGTGCGCGGCGAGGTCCGCTCGACCGCCCGGGACAGCCGCCGGTCGCCCGCCGCGACCAGCGCGTGCTGGTGGCGGACCGAGCCGGCGCAGGAACCCGACGGGGCCACGATCGCGTCGTAGTCGGCGAACGCCTCGACGTAGCTGCGCACCGAGGACTTCGCCTGCCACCGGTAGCCGGTGTTGGTGTGCATCTGGCCGCAGCAGGTCTGGGCCATCGGGAACTCCACCTCGACCCCGAGCCGCCCCAGCAGCCGCGCGGTCGCCTTCGGCGCCTCCGGGAACAGGGTGTCCCCGAGGCAGGTCGCGAACAACGCCACCCTCATGCGCCACCACCTCCTTCGGTTCCGATCATCATGGGAGCATCCAGGACAGGACGGTGGACTGCAGGTAGACCAGCACGCACAGGACCAGGAGCAGGCCGATGCTCCACTTGAGCACCGCGCGCAGGATCGTGGACTCAGCCCCGGCCATGCCGACCGCGGTGGCCACGATGGCGAGGTTCTGCGGGCTGATCATCTTGCCGACCACGCCGCCGGCGGTGTTCGCGGCGACCAGCAGCGCCGGGTCGACGCCGACCCGTTCCGCCGCCACCTGCTGCAAGCTCGCGAACAGCGCGTTCGCGCTGGTGTCCGAGCCGGTGACCGCGACGCCGACCCAGCCGAGCACCGGGGAGAAGAACGCGAACGCGGAGCCGATCCCGGCGATGGCGGTGCCGATCGTGGTGGTCTGGCCGGACTGGTTCATCACGTACGCCAGGGCGAGGACGCTGACGATGGTCAGCCCCGACCACCGCATCGACACCACGGTGCCGCCGAGCTCGGCCAGCGCTGTCCGCAGCGGGAGCCGGTACACCAGGGCCACGCCGAAACCGCACAGCAGCAGCAGGCTCCCTGGCGACGACAACCAGCTCAGGGTGAACACCGCGGTGTCCGACGGCTCGCCGGAGGCCGACAGCAGCGCCTCGTGCAGACCGGGCCACGGGATCTCGACGTCGGTCGCGGCCAGCGCGTCCTCCACCGGCCCCCACAGCTTGGCCACCGAGAACACCGCGATCACCAGCAGGTACGGGAACAGCGCGAGCAGGACCTGGCCGGCGCCCAGCCGCTGATCGGGGGCCGGGGACTCCGCGTCCTCGCCGGCCAGCCGGGACCGGGCCTCGTCGCTGTCCGCGGGCTGCCAGAAGCGCAGCAGGGCGAGCAGCGCCACCGCGCCGGCCAGCGCCGAGACGATGTCGGTCAGCGGTACCGAGATGTAGTTGGCGCACACGAACTGCGCGAGGGCGAACGCCGCACCGGTGGCCAGCGCCGCGGGCCACGTCCGGCGCACCCCGCGCCGCCCGTCCACGACGAACACCAGCAGGAACGGGACGACCAGCGCCAGCAACGGGGTCTGGCGGCCGACCACGGCGCCGATGTGCTCGAAGGGGATCCCGGTGAGCTCGCCCGCGGTGATGATCGGCGTGCTCAGGGCGCCGAAGGCGACTGGTGCGGTGTTGGCCAGCAGCACCGCGATCGCCGCGCGCAGCGGCGGGAAGCCGATCGCGACGAGCATCATCCCGGTGATCGCGACGGGGGCGCCGAACCCGGCGAGGGCTTCCAGCAGGCCGCCGAAGCAGAAGGCGATCACCACGGCCTGGATCCGCGGGTCCGGGGACAGCAGCGAGAAGGTCGCGCGCAGGTCCTCGAAGTGACCGCTGCGCACGGTCAGCTGGTAGAGCCAGATCGCGGTGATGACGATCCACAGGATCGGCAGCACGCCGAACGCGGCGCCTTGGGCCGCCGACATCAGGGCCATGCCGGTGGGCATGCCGTAGCCGAGCACGGCGATCAGCAGTGCCGCGGCGAGCCCGGACAGGCCGGCCCAGTGCGCCTTGACGCGCAGGCCACCGAGCAGGATAAACACGACGAGCAGGGGAACCGCGGCCAGCAGCGCGGACAGGCCGAGGCTGTCCGCCACCGGAGCGGTGACCGGTTGGTACACGAGTGCGACACCTCTCTGTGTCGTTGACCTTTGTATGGTCAGACCAAGAGCTGGAGGTACCGTAGAGATCGCTCGTGGGGCTTGTAAAGGGGGATGGGTGACCGGTTCGGAGATCGACGAGCGCGGCGGTTGGCGGCCGGTCGCCCGGGCACGCACCTACGAGCTGGTCATCGACCGCATCGAGGAGCAGATCGTCGGCGGTCAGCTCGGGGTCGGGGACCGGCTGCCACCTGAGCGGGAGCTGGCCCAGATGCTCGGCGTGAGCCGCGCGGCGGTCCGGGAGGCGTTCCGCGCGCTGGAAGCCCAGGGCGTGCTGCGCATGGCCGTCGGCACCGGCCCGGATTCCGGGACGACGGTCGCCGCGCTCACCAGCCAGGCGCTGACCCGGCTGCTGCGGCTGCACGTGGGGCTGGCCAACTTCCCGCTGCGGGACGTGGTGGAGGCCCGCGTGGCGCTGGAGCGCGCCAGCGCCCGCAGCGCCGCGCGGGGGGCCTCCGCCGAGGACCTGGCCGAGCTGGACGCGATGCTCGCCGAGATGGACGATCCCGGGCTGGACCGGGACCGGTTCAACGAGCTGGACACCGCCTTCCACGTCGCCCTCGCCGAAGCGGGCGGCAACCGGCTGGTCGCCGACATGACCACGGCGATCCGGGAATCGCTGCGCCGCCCGCTGCGGCAGGCCTTCCACGACCTCGGCGACGCGTGGGAGGTCATCGCCACCGGCCTGCGCGAGGACCACCGGCGGATCGTGGCCGCGCTGCGCGAGGGTGACGCCGATCTGGCCGGACAGCGGGTCGAGGACCACATCCGGGGCTTCTACGCGAAGATCCCCGGCATCGGCTCAGCGGGGTAGGGCGCCGCTGCGCGGGTTCGGCGCCACCCGCAGGTCCGCCTCGATCCGCCGCGCGGTGTCCAGCAGCGGCGGCAGCAGGCGCTCCCGCGCTTCGTCCGGCGTGGTCCGGCTGGCGTGGGAGGAGATGTTGACCGCCGCCACGACCCGGTCCGAGCGGTCCCGCACCGGTGCGGCGATCGACCGGAGCCCGGCCTCCAGCTCCTGGTCCACCAGCGCCCAGCCCTGCTCCCGGATCCGGTCCAGCTCCGCGCGCAGCGCCGCCTCGGCGGTGATGGTGTTCGGTCCCAGCGGCGCCAGGTCGGAACCGGCCAGGCGCTCGTCGAGCTCGTCGGCGGGCAGCTGGGCCAGCAGCGTCCGCCCCATCGAGGTGGCGTAGGCCGGGAACCGGGTGCCGATGTTGATCGAGACCGTCATGATCCGCGAGGTCGGCACGCGGGCCACGTAGACGATGTCGGTCCCGTCGAGCACCGACACCGACGCCGACTCGTGCACCTCGGCGACCAGCGCCTCCAGGTGCGGCTGGGCGATCTCGGGCAACGACACGCTGGACAGGTAGGCGAATCCGAGCTCCAGCACCCGAGGGGTCAGCGCGAAGACCCGCCCGTCGGTCCACACGTAGCCGAGGTGGACCAGGGTGTGCAGGAAGCGGCGGGCCGCCGCGCGGGAGAGCTCGGTGGCGCGGGCGACCTCCGCCAGCGTCATCTCCGGGTGCGCCTCGTCGAACGCGCGGATCACCGCCAGCCCGCGGGCCAGCGACTGCACGTGGCCGGACGTGGCTTCCCCGGCGTCGTCGGCGTTCACTCGGCCTCGTCGAGGATCGCGGCGGCCCGCGCGAAGGCGGTGTTGGCGCGCGGCACCCCGGCGTAGATCGCGACGTGCATCAGGACCTCGCGGATCTCCTCGGGGGTGACGCCGTTGCGCCTGGCCGCCCGCACGTGCATGGCGAACTCGTCCTCGCAGCCCAGCGCGGCGAGGATCGCCAGCGTCAGCATGCTGCGGGTGGTGCGCGGCACGCCGTCGCCGTGCCACACCTCGCCCCACGCGTAGCGGGTGATGAAGTCCTGGAAACCCTCTGTGAACGGGGTGATCCGGGAGTTCGCCCGGTCGACGTGCTCGTCGGAGAGCACGGCGCGGCGCACCCGCATCCCCGCCTCGCGTCGGCTCCGGTCGTCCGCGGGCGGCGCGGCGGAGAAGTGGTCGAGCAGCAGGCGGTTCACGGTCCCCGGCTGCTCGGCGTTGGCCAGGTGCGCGGCGGGGGAGAGCACCTCGACGCGCGCGCCGTCGATCCCGGCGGCGATCCGCTCGGCGTGCGACGGCGGGGTGGCCGGGTCCTCGGCCCCGGCGACGACCAGGGTCGGCGCCTGGATCGACCCGAGCCCGTCGAGCAGGTCCATGTCCGCGATCGCCTCGCAGCACGCGGCGTAGCCCTCGTCGTCGGCGGCGGCGAGCATCCCGCCGAACTTCGCCACCACGTCCTCGCGGTCGGCCATCGCCGGGGTGAACCACTTGGGCAGCGAGGGCTGCACCATCGCGCGGGTGCCGTCGGCGCGGACCGCGGCGGCGCGCTCCCGCCACATCGAGGCGGGGCCCAGCGCGGCGGAGGTGCAGATCAGCACGAGCCGGTCGATCCGCTCCGGCGCGTGCTCGGCCAGCCACATGCCGGTCATGCCGCCCAGCGACACCCCGGCGAAGTGCGCGCGGGCGATGCCGAGCTCGTCGAGCAGCGCCAGCACGTCCCCGCCGAGATCGGCCAGCGAGTACGGCCCCGGACCGCCGGGCGTGCCGCCGTGGCCGCGCTGGTCGTAGCGCAGCACCCGGAACTCCCGGGACAGCGCGGGGACCTGCTCGTCCCACAGGGTCAGGTCCGTGCCGAGCGAGTTGGACAGCACGACGACGGGGGCGTCCTGCGGTCCGGTCAGCTCGTAGTTCAGGTTCACCGGTTCTCCCGTTCGGTGTGCGCGGTCAGTGCTCGGTCGATGAAGGCGGCGGCCGAACCGAGGTGGTCGGCGGGTTCGGTGGCGGCGCGGACCTCGTCCGCGGACAGCACCGCGCGGACCCGCTGGTCTTCCAGCAGCTCGGCGCGCAGCGAAGTGCCCCGCGCGACCGCGCGGCGGCACACCTCGCTGACGAGGTCCTGCGCCTCGGTGCGGCCGAGCGCCGCCAGCAGCGGGCCGGTGGCCGCCTCGGCCATCACCAGTCCGCGGGTCAGGTCCAGGTTGGCGGCCATCCGGTCCGGGTGGACCCGCAGCCCGGCCAGCAGCTCCCCGGTGCGCGCGGTGGCGGTCGCCGCCAGCCGGAGCAGCTCGGTCAGCGGTTCCCACTCCGCCTGCCAGCCGCCCGCGGCGCGCTCGTACTCCTGGGGCATCGCCGCGAGCAGGGTGGCCGCCAGCTGCGGGATGCGGCGGGTGGTGGCGGTGACCAGCACCGCTCCGACCGGGTTGCGCTTGTGCGGCATGGCCGAGGAACCGCCCGCCTTGCCGTCGGTGAGCTCGCCGACCTCGGTCTGGGCGTGCAGCGCGACGTCCTGGGCGATCTTGCCCAGCGCGCCGCCCAAGGCGCCCAGCGCCCCGGCGAGCTCGGCGATGCGGGTGCGGTCGGTGTGCCACGGCACCACCGGCTCGGCCAGCCCGAGCCGTTCGGCGAGCCGCGCGGCCACCTCGACGCCGGAGCCGCCCAGCGACGACAGGGTGCCCGCCGGTCCGCCGAGCTGCACCGCGAGCCGTTCGTCGCGGACCCGCACCAGCGCGGCGGCGGCCTCGTCCAGCGCGGTCAGCCAGGTCGCGCAGCGCAGCCCGAACGTCGTGGGCAGCGCCTGCTGGAGCAGCGAGCGGCCGATCATCGTGGTGCCGCGGTGCTCCCGGGCCAGCCGGGCGCACTCGTCGGCCGCCGCGCGCAGGTCCGCCAGGAGCGGGTCCAGGAGCCGGCGGGCGAGCAGCATCGCGGCGGTGTCCACCACGTCCTGGCTGGTCGCGCCCCGGTGCACGTGCGCGCGGGCGGCCGGGTCGACGAGTTCGCCGAGGTCGCGCACCAGCGCGATCACCGGGGTCGCCGAGTCCGCCGCGCGGGTGGCGAGGGAGGGGACGTCGAACAGCTCGGCGCGGCACCGGGCGGCGATGGCCCTCGCCGCCTCCTCCGGGACGAGCCCGGCGTCGGCCTGGGCGGCGGCCAGGGCCGCCTCGAAGTCCAGCATCGCCTGCACCCAGGCGGTGCCGCTGGTGCGCCGCCGGGCCTCGTCGGTGCCGAACACGGCCCCGAACAGGTCGTCCTCGTCCTGCACTGCATCCCCCCGATCGTCGTCGCGCGGCGGGTGCGACCTCCTCGGCCGCGCCCGGCGCGGCGGTCTACACCGCGAAGAAGACGGTCTCGTCCTCGCCCTGCAACCGGATGTCGAAGTGGTAGTCGGCTCCGCTCGCGGCGGCGATCAAGGTACCGCGCCGCCGCTCGTCCACCGCGGAAAGGACCGGGTCGGCGGCGTTGGCCGGCTCCTCGTCCGGGAAGTAGATCCGGGTGACCGCCCGGTTGAGCATCCCGCGCGCCAGCACCGTGACGTCGAGGTGCGGGGCCTCGACGGCGCCATCCGGAGCGGGCAGCGGGCCGGGCTTGACGGTGCGGAACCAGAAGCGCCCGTCGGTGTCGGTGGCGCAGCGGCCGAAGCCCTGCCAGCCCGAGGGCTCCGGCCTCGGGTCGGCGGGGTGGTCGAACCGGCCCCGCGCGTCGGCCTGCCAGATCTCGATCACGCCGTCCGGCACCGGCTGGCCCGCGCCGTCGGTGAGCCGCCCGCGGACGATGACCGCCGCCGGGTCGCCCTCGCGGACCAGCTCGGGACCGTCCGGCCAGACGATGCCGCCGGGCAGGGCGTAGAACGGGCCGACCGTCTGCGACGGCGTGGTGGCCGGGGGAGTCTGCGCAGCCATCAGTCGTCGTCCTCCTCGTCCTCGAACACCGCGGCCTGCTCGCCGCGCAGCACGATGTCGAACTTGTAGCTCAGCGCCCACTCCGGCACCGTGCTGTCCAGGTCGAACCGGGAGATCATCCGCTCCCGCGCCTTCGGGTCGCGCACCGAGTTGAAGATCGGGTCCTGGCTGAACAGCGGGTCGCCCGGGAAGTACATCTGGGTGATCAACCGCTGGGTGAACGCCTGCCCGAACAACGAGAAGTGGATGTGCGCCGGGCGCCAGGCGTTGTCGTGGTTGCGCCACGGGTAGGCGCCGGGCTTGATGGTGATGAACCGGTAGTTGCCCTCGGAGTCGGTCGTGCAGCGCCCGGTCCCGGAGAAGTTCGGGTCCAGCGGCGCCGGGTGCCGGTCGCCCTGGTGCAGGTACCGCCCGGCCGCGTTGGCCTGCCAGATCTCCACCAGCGCGTTCGGCACCGGCTTGCCGCCGGAGTCCAGCACCCGGCCGCTGACGATGATCCGCTCGCCGAGCGGTTCGCCGTTGCGGGCGTGCTGGAGGGTGAGGTCGTGGTCGAGCTCGCCGACGCGGTCCTGGCCCAGCAGCGGTCCGGTCACCTCGGTGAGGTGGTGCGGGAGGTACTGCAGCGGCTGCTTCGGGTGGCGCAGGGCGGAGGAGCCGTACTCGGGCGTGTCCAGCGCGGGGTGGGAGTCGTCGTCCCGCACGTAGGTGGGCAGGACCAGCCCGGCGGGAGTCCTGGTCTCGTTGGTGGTCATCGCAGCTCCAGTGTGTGCGTTCGGCGGGTCAGGCCTCGAGGACGACGGCCAGCCCCTGACCGACACCGATGCAGATGGTGGCCAGGCCCCAGCCGCCGCCCGCCCGGCGCAGCTGGTGCGCCAGGCTGCCGAGGACGCGGGCCCCGGAGGCGCCCAGCGGGTGCCCGATGGCGATGGCCCCGCCCTGGACGTTGACGAGTTCCGGATCCAGCTCCGGCCACTCCGCGAAGCATGCCAGCGATTGTGCCGCGAACGCCTCGTTGAGCTCCACGGCGGCCAGGTCGCCCCAGCCGATCCCGGCGCGCCGCAACGCGATCTCGGCCGCCCGCACCGGGCCGATGCCGAAGACGTCGGGGTCCACGCCCGCCGCGCCTCGGCCGGCGATCCGGGCCAGCGGCTCGGCGCCGATCCGGTCGGCGGCGCGTTCGCTGCCGATGAGCAGCGCGGCCGCGCCGTCGTTGAGCGGCGAGGAATTGCCCGCGGTGACCGTGCCGTCGGCGCGGAAGACCGGCTTGAGCCCGCCCAGCGACTCCGCCGAGCTGTTCGCCCGGACGCTCTCGTCGCGGGTCACGTCGGTGCCGGGTACCGCGACGACCTCCCGGTCGAACAGCCCGGCGTCCCAGGCCGCGGCGGCGCGCTGGTGGCTGCGCAGCGCGAAGGCGTCCTGGGCTTCGCGGTCGATCCGGTAGCGGTCGGCGAGCACTTCGGCGCTCTCGCCCAGCGCGATGGTCCAGCGCTCGGGCATCTCCGGGTTGACCATCCGCCAGCCGAGGGTGGTGGAGTGCAGCGTTCCGTGCCCGCGGGGGTAGGCGCCCTCGGGCTTGGGCAGCACCCACGGCGCCCGGCTCATCGACTCGACGCCGCCCGCGACGACCAGCTCGGCGTCGCCGACCTGCACGGTGCGGCTGGCGTCGATCGCGGCCTCCATGCCGGAGCCGCAGAGCCGGTTCACCGTCGCGCCGGGCACGCTGGTCGGCAGCCCGGCCAGCAGCACGGCCATCCGCGCCACGTTGCGGTTGTCCTCGCCGGCGCCGTTGGCGTCGCCGAACCGGACGTCCTCGATGGTGGCCGGGTCGAGCCGGTCGTGCCTGCCGGTCAGGGCGCGCAGCACGTGGGCGGCCAGGTCGTCGGGGCGCACCCCGGCCAGGCCCTTGCCGTAACGGCCGAACGGGGTCCGCACCGCGTCCAGGACGTAGGAGTCGTTCACCGTGCCTCGCTCGTGGTCGCCTGCAACGCACGCAGGGTGGTCAGTTCGGTGTCGGTCGGTGGGGCGACCGCGTCGAGTTCGCCGGCTACGCGCAGCGGCCAGCCGACCGCCTCGCGGGCCTGCTCGACGGTGGCGCCGGGGGTCAGCGCGGTCAGCGTGAGCTCGCGGGTGCCGGGGTCCGGTTCCAGCACGCCGAGATCGGTGATGACCTTGACCGGCCCCCGTCCCCGCAGCCCCAGCGCCGCGCGGTCGTCGGGCCCGCTGCCGTAGCCCACCGAGGTCACGAAGTCGAGCTTCTCGACGAAGCTGCGCCGGCTCAGCCGCATCACGATGAGCACCTCCCGGCAGGAGGCCGCGATCTCCGGCGCACCCCCGGCCCCGGGCAGCCGCACCTTCGGGTCGGCGTAGTCGCCGCCGATCACGGTGGTGTTGATGTTGCCGAAGCGGTCGACCTGGGCGCCGCCGAGGAAGCCGATGTCGATGCGGCCGGGCTGCAACCAGTAGTTGAAGATCTCCGGGACGCTGACCACCGAGTCGGCGGTGTCGGCGAGCACGCCGTCCCCGATGGACAGCGGCAGCCGGTCCGGCTTGGCGCCGAGGGTGCCCGACTCGTAGACCAGCACCAGGCCGGGGGCGTGGGTGCGCCGGGCCAGGTTCGCCGCCGTGCTGGGCAGACCGATGCCGACGAAGCACGCCGCGCCGTCGCGCAGCGAGCGCGAGGCGGCCACCGTCATCATCTCGTCCGCGCTGAACTCGGTGCTCATCGCGCGCTCCCCTCCGGCCGGGCGGCGGTGCCGGGCAGCACCTCGGTGGCCAGCCACTCCTCGAACTTCTCCCGGTCCCGGCTGATCGGGTCCCAGCGCCGGTAGTAGCCGTTGTCCCGCTCCGAGTAGCCCTGCGCGTAGGACGGGTGCGCCCCGCCGGGCACCTCGGCGACGGCGGTGACCGCCCACGCGGGCAGCACCACCGAGCCGGGCCGCGGGACCAGCTCGTCGACGATCTCCTCGACGGTGACCAGGGAGCGGGCGGAGGCCAGCACGGTCTCCTTCTGCACGCCGGTGATGCCCCAGAGCTGCACGTTGCCCGCGCGGTCGGCCTGCTGGGCGTGGATGATCCCGACGTCGGGGTTGATCGCCGGTACGGCCGCCAGCTCCTCGCCGGTGAAGGGGCAGGTGACCGTCTTGATCGTGGCGGTGTTGGCCGGCAGGTCGGTCCCGGCGTAGCCGCGCAGCACCGCGAACGGCAGGGCGGAGGCGCCCGCCGCGTAGCGGTTGGCCATGCCCGCGTGGCTGTGCTCCTCGATCTCCAGCGGGACCGGCCAGGAGTTCTGGATGGCGTCGCGGAACCGGTGCAGCGAGCCGACGCCCGGGTTCCCGCCCCAGGAGAAGATCAGCTTCCGCGCGCACCCGGCACCGATGAGCTGGTCGTAGACGATGTCCGGCGTCATCCGGACCAGGGTCAGGTCCTTCTTGCCCTGCCGGATGATCTCCTGCCCCGCCGTCACCGGGATCAGGTGGGTGAAGCCCTCCAACGCCACCACGTCGCCGTCCTGGACGAGCTCCGCGATGGCTTCGGCGAGCTGCAGGATGCGTGCCACCCCGACCAACTCCACTCTGTACGCATTGTGAACATCTGTTCTTGATGCGAACGATAGGGCGCACACGAACGAAGGTCAAGGGAGGAATGTGCCGTCGTCCCTGGTCGCAGGGCTGTCGCGGCGCACGTTCGCGCCGGTCGCGGAGGCTGAACCGATTCGCCCGGCGAGCGGGCTCCGCACGGGGTCCGCAACGGCGACCACCCGCCGCGCGCGGCGGGACCGGGAAGCTCAGAGTTCGCCGTTGTCCGGCAGGGCGTCGTGGGGCAGGCCGAGCACGTCGATCGCCGCCGCGGCGGCCGCGTCGGCCTGGAGGTAGCCGGTCTCGCCCCACGCCAGCAGGTCGCCCGCCTTGCCGGGGTGGACCAGAAGCCGCCGGTAGGTGCGCCCGCTGTCCGGGTCGGGCGCGGCCGGGTGCACGCCGATGATCACGGCGGCCATCCGGACCTGCGCGTACGGCGAGATGCCGTCGTCGACGAGCTGGTAGCCGAGGTAGTGCGGGAAGGCGATGTCGAGGGTGACCTCCTCCATCGTCTCCCGCCGCAGGATGTCGGCGTAGCGCCATTCGCCGGGCTCCGGTCGGCCGCCGGGCAGCGAGTGCTTGGTGCGATCCAGGCGGATCAGCAGCCGCCCGTCCGGGACGAAGAGGAAGCCGTAGACCTGCCGCACCGGGAGCGGTCCGGGCACGGCCTCGGTGTGCCAGGAGAACCTGGGCATCGGGGCTCCCTTCCCTCGGCGCGTGGACGATCACCCTAACCGAGGTGGACCCCTCGTCCGCCGCGCCGCGCCGGGCCGCTCCGGCCCGCTGACACGAGAAAGAATTGTGGCCTGCTTCACAGATCACCGGCCGGTTGCTATACCGATCTGCACCGGCCGTGCCGGGCCTGCGGGACCGGGCGTGCGGCCGCCCCTGGCGAGGAGGCACCGATGCCCGCTCCAGCCGATCGCGAAGCACCCCGTGCCGGGGCCGTGGCCCCCGAACTGCCCAGCACCTTCCTGCCCGCCGCCACCTACCGCTCGCTGCCCGAACCCCGCGGCTTCCGCACGATCTTCGGCGCGAGCATCATCCTGACGGCCACCGCGATCGGCTCCGGCGAATTCGTGCTGTGGCCGTACCTGACCTCCCAGGTCGGTCTCGTCCTGATGTGGACGGCGGTGCTCGGCTTCTTCATCCAGTACGTGCTCAACATGGAGATCGAGCGCTACACCCTGGCCACCGGCGAGACGGCGGTCAGCGGCTTCACCCGGATCTGGGCGCCGCTGGGCGTGATCATCACGGTGCTGGCGGTGGTGCCGAGCCTGTGGCCGGGCTGGGCCACCGGCGCGGCGACCACCTTGACCTACGTGGTCGGCGGGGGAGACCCGGTGCTCATCGCGATCGTCGGCATGGTCGCCATCGGCTCGGCGCTGACCCTGTCCAAGCTGGTCTACCGCACCGTCGAGCAGGTGGAGCTGGTGCTGGTCGGCGGGATCGCGGTCTTCCTGGTGGTGGCCGCGTTCGTCGGCACCACCGGCGCGGACTGGCTGGCCTTCGGCGCCAGCTTCCGGCACGTCGGGACCCTGCCGCCGATCGAGGAGGTGGGCGGGGTCGCCGCGCTGCTCGGCGCGATCGCCTTCGCCGGGGCCGGGGGCGGCAACAACCTGGTGCAGAGCAACTGGGTGCGGGACAAGGGGATGGGGATGGGCGCGTTCCTGCCCCGGGTGGTCTCGCCGTTCACCGGCAAGGAGGAGGCCGCCGCGGCCACCGGCCACATGTTCCTCGACGACGAGGACAACCGCCGCCGCTGGAAGGGCTGGTGGCGGGTGGCCAACGTCGAGCAGTTCTTCACCTTCTTCGTGCTCGGCTGCGGCACCCTCATCATCATGTCCGTGCTCGCCTACGCCACGGTCTACGGGATGTCCTTGCCCGCCGGGGAATTCGACTTCATCCGGGCCCAGGGCGAGGTCTTCGGCGAGCGCTTCGGCGCCTGGTTCCGCACCGCCTTCTGGATCGCCGGGACGATCGCGCTGTTCTCCACCCAGCTCGGCACGATGGACTGGGTCAGCCGGATGGCCGCCGACACGCTGAAGGTCTCCTTCTTCCGCGGCAGCACCAAGGTCACCGAGAGCCGGATCTACTTCGCGATGGTCTGGCTGCTCATCGCGGCGGGCTCGACGATCCTGCTCGTCGGGTTCCAGGAACCGCTGGTGCTCATCCTCATCTCGTCGTCGGCGGGCGGCGTGGTCATGTTCCTGTACTCGATGATGCTGATCTACACCAACCGGCGGTTCCTGCCGCGCTCGATCCGGCTCGGCGGCTGGCGGTTGCCGATGATGTTGTTCGCCGTCGTGTTCTACGGCTACTTCTCGATCGCGCTGCTGGTCGAGCAGTTCGGCAAGGTGTTCTGAGCGGGGGTGGTGGCGGGCCCGGGACCGAGGTGAACTGGTCGCGGCTGACCGCGAGGGTCCGCCGCCGGGTCTGGTCGGCGTGCTCCTTCGAGTTCCCGTACCGCTGCTGCGGTTCGACTTGCACCTGCGCCAGCCCGGATCTGCGGCTGCTGGCGGCCGTGCTCGCCGGGCTCCGCCGCTGGTGACCGGCGCCGCCCGGCCGTCCGCGCGGTTCGGCGAGCCAGGTGGGCGACTCCGCGGCGGTTCCCCTTTAGGGTGATCGAGTCCGGTCGCCCAGGAAGGGACAGCATGTCCGAGACCACCGTCGTGGCGCCGGTGCGCGCCCGGGGCGCCGTGTCCGCGCTGTTCCTGCTCAACGGGGCGACCTTCGCCAGCATGGTGCCGCGTTACCCGGAGGTCAAAGCCGGGCTGGAGCTGTCCGGCACGGCCTTCGGCGCCGCCGTCGCGGCGGCCCCGGTGGGGTCCATCCTGGCCGGGCTGGTGACCGGTGCGCTGCTGCGGCGCTGGCGATCCGGCCAGCTCGCGGTCTGGGGTTCAGCCCTGCTCGCCGCCGACGTCGTGCTGGTCGGCGTGGCCGGGCAGTGGTGGGCGCTGGCGGGCGTGCTGCTGCTGTGCGGGATGCTGGACGCGGTCGTCGACGTGTCGATGAACGCGCACGGGCTGCGGGTGCAGCGTCGCTACGGCCGTTCGATCGTCAACTCCTTCCACGCGCTGTGGAGCATCGGGGCCATCGTCGGCGGGCTGCTCGGGTCGCTGGCCGCCGGGCTCGCGGTGCCGGTGGCGGTGCACCTGGCGATCACCGGCGCGGCGACCGCGGGCGCCGCCCTGGTCGCGCGGCGGTTCCTGCTGCCCGGGCCCGATGACGCCGAACGGGAGGAGTCGGCCCGCCCGGCGGGCCGCCGCCTGCTGCCCGGTCCCGCCGCGCTGCGCCCGCTGGTGCTGCTCGGCCTGCTGTGCGCGTCGGCCGCGCTGATCGAGGACACCGCGGCGTCCTGGGGCGCGGTGTACCTGCGCGGGGACCTCGGCGCCGCCCCCGCGCTGGCCGGCCTGGTGTTCGTCGCGCTGCAGTCCACGCAGGCGGTGGGGCGGTTGTTCGGCGACCGGCTGGTGAACCGGTTCGGCGCCCGCGCGGTGGCGCGGTCCGGAGCGGTGCTGGTGGTGGTCGGCGTGGGCGGTGCGCTGCTGTGGCCGTCGGTGCCGGGCACGGTGCTGGGCTTCGCGCTGGCCGGGTTCGGCGTGGCCACCGTGATCCCGGCCGGGTTCAACGCCGCCGACGACGTGCCGGGGCTGTCGGCCGGGGTGGGGCTCACGGCGGTCGGCTGGGTCTACCGCGTCGGCCTGCTGGCCGGGCCGCCGGTGGTCGGAGTGCTGGCCGATGCGGCGGGCCTGCGGTTCGGGCTGCTCGTGGTGCCCGCGGTCGCGGTGCTGATGCTGCTGCTCGCCGGACGGCTGCCCGCCCGGCGCACTTAGCCCAGCAGCTTGGTCAGGAAGGAGCCGACCCGGCTCACCCGGCGGACCCGGACGTGCTGCCCGGCAACGCCGTGGATCTCCCAGAGCTGCCCGCAGTCGTCGCACCGCCACATGCCGATCCGCGAGCTGTCGGGCTCGCACGGGTGGCCTCGGCGTCCTCGTCTCATCCGCCCTCCCTCGGCTCGGTGCCGCTGCCGATCAGATCACGCCCCGCCGGTGCTGGACAGCCGCCGACGGGGGCGTGATCGGGTGAACCGGTCACCTGCGGCGCCGACCGGGTTCCGCGCCGACCGGTACCGCTACTGTCCGGGGGCGAAGCGGGGAGGATGGATTCCAGCATGAAGAACAAACCGCCGTACGCGCTGGCCTCCGTGGACAACGCGCTGCTGCTGTTGCAGATGTTGCGCGACCAGGGCGCGTTGCGGGTCAGCGAGGCGGCCGAGGAGCTCGGCATCGCCCGCTCCACCGCGCACCGGCTGCTGGCCATGCTGGTGTACCGCGACTTCGCCCTCCAGGACGACCGGCGCACCTACGTGCCCGGTCCCGCGCTCGGCGCCGATCAGGTGCTGGGGCCCGCGAACCAGCGGTTGCGCAAGGCGCTGCACCCGCACCTGGAGGCGTTGTGCGAGCGGGCCCGGGAGACCGCCAACCTGATGGTGCGGGTGGGCACCCAGACCCGGTTCCTGGCCAGCGCGGAATCCGACCAGGTGCTGCACGTGGGGGACCGGCGCGGCACGATCCTGCCCGCCCACCGCTCCTCCGGCGGCAAGGCGATGCTCGCCGAGCTCGACCGGGACCGGCTGGAACAGCTCTACCAGCCCGGGACGCCCGAATCGGTGCTGCCCGACCGGGAGTGGAAGGCGCTGCTGCGCGAGCTCGCCGCCGCCCGCGAGCAGGGCTACGCGCTCAACCGGGAGCAGACCGAGGCCGGGGTGTCGGCGGTGGGCATGGCCCTGCACGACGGTTCCGGGCAGGTGGTCGGCGCGCTGTCGGTGTCGGCCCCGACGGCGCGGTTGGGCACCGACCGGATCCCCGCCGTGGTGCGGGAGGCGCGGACCGCGGTGGTCCGGGCCGAGCAGGACCTCCGGTCGCTGCCCGAGTGGTGAGGTCCTGCCCAGCAGAACGGAACAGGCCCGCAGCGGGCTCGCCGCGTCCGCGGAGCGGAGGAACCCGGCGGGCCCCGCGCCACCGAGCGCAGCGGTCCGCTGTGGACCTCCACGGACGTCCTCCGGCCACAAGGGACCCGAAGCGCGCAGCGGTGGCGGACGCACCCGAGCACCACTCGTCCCGCTGATCGTCGTCCAGGCGAGGGGGTCGGCGCCCCTGGTCAGGTCGGCCGGGGGCGTCGGCGGTCCAGCAGGTGCGGGTCGCCGCAGCCGTGGTTGAGGGCAGGCAGCGCGGTGGGTTCGGCGCGGGCCGACTCGCGCACGGTGAGGAAGGCCAGCACCCCGCCCGCCGCGCACACGCCGGCCGAGATGAGCATCGCCCGGGCGAACCCGGCGCCCAGCGCCGCGCCCGCCTCGGTGCCCGACAGCCCGGCCAGCAGCGGCAGCACGGCGATGGCGATCAGCCCGGCCATCCGGGACAGCGCGTTGTTGACCCCGGAGGCGACCCCGGCGTGGTGCTCGTCGACGGCGCCGAGCACCGCGGCGGTCAGCGGCGCCACCGTGATCGACAGGCCCAGCCCGAACACGACCACGCCCGGCAGGACTCCGCCGAGGTAGGTGCTGCCCGGGACCGCCCGGGTCAGCAGGGCCAGCCCCGCGCCGCACACGATCGGGCCGACCGTCATCGGCGCCCGCGCGCCGATCCGCTGCGCCAGCGCGCCGATCCGCCCGGACAGCAGCAGCATCATCGCGGTGATGGGCAGCGTCGCCACCCCCGCCTCCAGCGCGCTGTAGCCGAGGGATTGCTGGAGCTGCAGGGTGAGCAGGAACAGCGCGCCGCCCAGCGCGGAGTACACGGTGAGCGTGGTCAGGTTCGCGCCGGTGAACTGCGCGGAGCGGAACAGCACCAGCGGCAGCAGCGGTGCCCGGACCCGGCTCTCCACCACCGGGAACGCCACCAGCCCGCCGAGCCCGACGACGAGCGCCATGGTGGTGATCGCGGTCCAGCCCGAGGACGGGAGCTCGATGAGCGCGTACACCGAACCCGCCAGTCCCGCCGTGATCGCGGCGGCGCCGAGCAGGTCGGGCGCCCCGCCGAGGTCGGGGTTGCGGGTCTCGGTCACCCGGCGGAGGGCGAGCAGCGCGGCGAGGGCGATGGGCAGGTTGATGAAGAACACCCAGCGCCAGGACACCGCATCGACCAGCCAGCCGCCGAGGAACGGTCCGATCGCGGTGGCCACCCCGGTCATCCCCGCCCACCGGCCGATGGCCTGGCCCCGGTCGTCGTGCCGGATCGTGGAGTTGATCAAGGCGAGGCTCCCGGGCACCAGCAGCGCCCCGCCGACGCCCTGCACGAGCCGCGCGACGATCAGCGCCTCCGCGGTGGGGGCCAGGCCGCAGCCCAGGGACGCGGCGGTGAAGACGATCAACCCGAGGGTGAACACCCGCCGCCGCCCGTACCGGTCGCCGAGCGCGCCGCCGAGCAGCAGCAGCGCGCTGAGGGTCAGCAGGTAGGCGTCGAGGACCCACTGCAGCACTGACAGGTCGCCGCCCACGTCGCGGCCGATGGCGGGCAGCGCCACGTTGACCACCGAGCCGTCCAGGAACGCGACGCCGGAGCCGAGGATCGCCGCAGTCAGCAACCAGGTCGCGGCCCGCGAGCGCAGCGGGGTGCCGCCTGGCCGTTCGGTCGCCATCGGCCGAGGGTAGGGGCCCGCGGCAGCACCGGCCCGACGTTCGGAATACCGGACGGCGTTCGATATTGCTAACCTGGAGCCGTCGCCGCGGGGCGAGCCCGCTACCATGTCCGGACGCCGCTCGCCCGGCGGCGGTGGCTGACGACTGGAGAGGGGCGCTGGCGGTGGCACGAGCGGTTCCGGCGGTGGAACGGGCCTTCGACGTCCTGGAGCTGTTCCTCGACGTCCCCGAGCTCAGCGCCCCCGAGATCACCGCGAAGCTCGGGTTGCCCCGCACCACCGTCCACGAGCTGGTCGGCACCCTCGCCGAGCGCGGCTACCTGACCACCTCCGGCGGCAACCGCTTCCGGCTCGGGGTCCGCAGCTTCCAGCTCGGTGCGGTCTACGCCGAGCGGCTCGACCTGGCCAGGGAGGGCCAGGCGGTCGCCGAGGAGATCGCCGAGCGCTGCCAGGAGACGGTGCACGTCGGGGTGCGCGAGGGCGCCGGGGTGCTCTACGTGGCGAAGGTGGACAGCAGCCACCCGGTGCGGATGGTCTCGGCGGTGGGCCGGTTGCTGCCCGCGCACTGCACCGCCATCGGCAAGGTGCTGCTCGCCGCGCTGCCCCGCGCCGAGTTCGACGAGGTCTACCCCGAACCGGAGCTGCCCGCGATGACGGCGGGCAGCATCACCAGCCGCGCGGCGCTGCTGGACGAGCTGGCGGCGATCGCCGACGGGGGAGTGGCGCGCGAGCACTGCGAGTCCAACGACGCCGTGGCCTGCGTGGCCGCCCCGGTGCGCGATCACAGCGGCGCGGTGGTCGCCGCGATGAGCATCTCCGCGCCCATCCTGCGGTGGAACGACGAGGTGGAGCAGGCGCTGCGGGAACTGGTCGCCGAGGGCGCCCAGCGGCTGTCCGAGCGCCTCGGTTCCGCGCCCGCGGCCTGAGCAGCCGAGGTTGGCCCGCCGCGGAGCCCGGGTAACCCCGGCCCGGGAGGCGGTAGTCGATGGCCGAAGTGCCGGAGCAGCAGGACGAGCAGTGGTTCCTCGACCGGTTCGGTGGTGGTGGTCCCGGTGCGGGCGGCGCCGGTTCCGCGCTGCTGCGCGACGTCGCGGCGGTCCGGGCGGAGCTGTACCGCGCACCGGACGCCGCGGGCGTGCTCGACCGGGTGGCCGCCGCGGCGGTGGCGGCGTTGCCGGGCGCGGGGTGGGCCAGCATCACGATCCGGGACCTCGGCGGGGAACTGCACACCCCCGCCTACACCGACCCGAGCGCACTGGTGGTCGACGACCTCCAGGAGGACAGCGGGGAAGGGCCGTTCGAGGAGGCGACCGCGGCCGCGGGCACCGGGATGTCGGGCAGCCCGGACCTCGCCCGGGAACCGCTGTGGCCGCGGTTCGGCCCGCAGGCGGCCGGGTACGGCATCCGGGCGGTGCTGGCCACCGGGATCTTCCCGCCGCACAACCGGCCCGCCGCGCTGAGCGTGTGCGCCACCGAGCCGCGCGGGCTGGCGGCCCTGGACCCGGACGTGGCGGTGCTGCTGGCCGGGTTCGCGCTGCCCGCGGTGGAACGGGCGGCCGGCCCCGCCGTCGACGACCTGCGCGCCACCGCGCTGCTGCCGCCGGTGGACGACGACGAGATCCTCGGCGGTGCGACCGCCGCTCTGGTGGACAAGCGCGGCCTCAGCATCGCGGAGTGCTACCCGGTGCTGCGCCGGGCGGCCCGCGAGCTCACCTCGGTGGCCGGCTGATCAGGCCCGGATGATCACCACCGGGCAGGTGGCGTGCTGGGCGACCCGCTGGCTCACCGAACCCAGCACCGCGCCGTAGAAGCTCCCGTGTCCGCGGCTGCCGACCACCAGCAGTTCCGCCCCGTCCGAGGCGTCGATGAGGATCTGGGCGGCGTCGCCATGCCTGAGCTCGCGCTCGATGCTGTCCCGCGCGCCGCGCTCGTCCTCGACCGCCTCGACGGTGTCCTCCAGGGACTTGGCCGCCGCCTTCTCGAAGTCGTCCGGCGGCATCGGGCCGCCCTCCCAGCTGTAGAACGCCGGGTATTCCCAGGAACCGATGGCGTGGACGGCGGCGCCGGACAGCGCGCCCTGCCCCGCGGCCCACCGCAGCGCCGCGCGCGACGAGTCCGACCCGTCGACGCCGACGACGATCCTGCGCCCTTCGGTCATCGCGATCCTCCTTCCACTGTGGTCGTGACCGTGCCGGGACCGACCGCCTCGGCCACCAGCTCGTCGGAGAGCTCGCGCAGCCGAGCGCGGGCGGCCGGGTCGAAGGCCTGGTCCAGCGGGCGGGACTCCCGGGAACCGTGGAAGAAGCGGCCGGTCACGCCGTCGAAGGCGGGGTCGGTCACCAGCCGCAGGGCGGCGTCGGCGCCGTCGCGCACGGTGTTGACCGGGGTCACCCCGGCTTCGCGGACCATCGCGGTGTTCATGTACGTCGCCGGGTGCAGCGCGTTGGCCTCGACGCCGCGGCCGCGCCACCGCTCGGCGAGGTCGAAGGTGAACATGATCTGGGCGAGCTTGCTCTGCGCGTAGGCCCGGGTGCCGGTGTAGTCCGATTCGACCAGCGGGTCGGCGAAGTCGATGGTCCGCTGCCCGGCGGAGGCGATGCTGAGCACCCGGGCGGGCGCGGAATCGAGCAGCAGCGGCTCCAGCGCGGTGATCAGCCGGTAGCCGGCCAGGTAGTTCACCGCGAAGCGCAGCTCGATCCCGTCCCGGCTGACCTGGCGCGCGCCCTCCGGGCCACCGATGCCGATCCCGGCGTTGTTCACCAGCGCGTCCAGCCGGGGGCAACGGGACCGGACGTCCTCGGCGAGCCGGTCCACCTCGTGCAGCGCGGCGAGGTCGGCGACCAGCATCTCGACCCGGTCGTTGCCGGTGCCGCCGGTGATCTCCGAGCGGGCCTGCTCGACCCGCACCGCGTCGCGGCCGTGCAGCAGCACCCGGCGCCCGGTTCCGGCCAGCAGCTCGGCGAGGACGCGCCCGAGGCCGTTGGTCGCGCCGGTGATCAGAACCGTCTGCTCGTGGGGAGTGCGCACGGGCCGCTCCGGTCGTCGTCGGGATGGGCGGTCCTCCCCAGTGTGCGTACCGGAGGCCGCCGCTGTCATCCGCGGCGGCGTGTCGGGGCGGAAGTCGCCCGACCTGGCGACCCGCGCGCCCGGAATCTGAGGGGGAACCTGAGGTCCATTGTGTACTGATCATGGCAGCGGGGGGAATTCGTCGACCCGTCCGGGTATTCATTCGGTGATGTGCTTGTCACCGAGTGTGACTCGGGGCTACATCTGGGATTCGTGTGACGGAAGACGACGTGCCAACCGAAGGAGTCGAGCGACATGACGACCAGTGGTGATGGCTCCACCGCACGCTACTTGGTGCTGCTGGAGGACGACGCGACCATCGTCGGTACCCGCGAGTTGCACCGGCTCACCGGCATCCGGTGCGCCGACACCGCCGACGCCTCCGGTGCCGGACCGGCCGAGCTGTTCCGGGACGCGGGCGGCATCGTGCTGCACGACCTCGGCGTCGCCCTGATCTCGGCGGCCCCGGACCAGGCGAGCGCGCTGCAGAGCGCCCTCGGCGGGCCGATCGCCGCGTTCGAGCAGGAGCGCACCGTGCACGCGATCGGTGAGGCCGGTGCCGCCGCCCCGCCGGAGGGCGAGCACACCTGGGGCCTGCGCGCGGTGGGTGCCGACCGGGCGCAGCAGACCGGCGCCGGGGTCCGGGTGGCGGTGCTCGACACCGGCATGGACCTCAAGCACCCGGACTTCGCCCAGCGCGACATCGTGACCGGGACGTTCGTGGACGGCCAGGACGTGCAGGACGGCCACGGCCACGGCACCCACGTGATCGGCACCGCCTGCGGCCCGCGGACCTCCGACGCCGGACCCGGCTACGGCGTCGCCTCCGAGGCCAGCATCTACGCGGGCAAGGTGCTCGGCGACAACGGCTCGGGCACCGACAGCGGCATCCTGTCGGGCATCCAGTGGGCGATCTCCAACGGCTGCGCGGTCGTGTCGATGTCGCTCGGCGCGGCCACCCAGCCGGGCCAGCCGTACTCGCAGGCGTTCGAGCGGGTCGCCCGCCGGGCCATGGAGCGCGGCACGCTGATCATCGCGGCGGCGGGCAACGAGAGCCAGCGCTCGACGGGCGTCATCGCCCCGGTCGGGCACCCGGCGAACTGCCCGTCGATCATGGCGATCGGCGCGATCGACCAGCAGGACCAGATCGCGGACTTCTCCTCGGGCACGGTCGACCAGATCGGTCAGGTCGACCTGGTCGGCCCCGGGGTGGACGTCTACTCCAGCTGGCCGGGCGCCGAGCGCTACCGCAAGATCAGCGGGACCAGCATGGCCACGCCGCACGTCGCCGGGCTCGCCGCGCTGCACGCGCAGCAGCACAAGGAGCGGGCGTGGGGCCTGTGGGCGCGCCTGTCGCAGGTCGCGCGCCGGATGCCGCTGCCGTCCACCGACGTGGGGGCGGGGCTGGGCCAGGTGCCCTGACCCGCGCGCGGAGGGCGATCGGGGCCGGCCGGGTCATTCGCCTTCCTCGATCGCCTGCGCGGCGACCCTGGTGGACAGGCCGAGGTCCTCGGCGGCGGCCGCGGCCTGGTCCAGGGCGACCTGGGTCGCCGAGGGCTCGGCCACGCTGGTGGATTCGTAGCGGGCGGCCAGCGTGTCGAGCTGCCGGGCCAGCCGGGCGCCCGCGGCGGTGAGGGCGAGCAGGGCCTGCCGGGCCGCTTCCTTGTCCGCGGCCGAACTCACCCGCCGCCGGGCGCGCTGCTCGATCTCCCGCCCAGCGCGGGAGATCGACTCGGCGGTGTCGCCGACGTCGCCCCACGATGCGCTGCTGTCCATCTCACCTACTCCCGTCGCCGCCCGGACGCGGCCCGGGCGACTCTCGGGCTACCCGGCGACCGAGGTCGACACACCCGGGCCTCAGCGGCCCAGGAGGGCGCGGGCGCGGACCCCGGTGACCGCCGCGGCCGCGGCCAGCGCCACCCCGGCGCGGCGCCGCCGCGGCACCGACACGCGGCGTCCGAACACCGCGTAGCCGGATTCCACGACGCGGTCGAGGATCTCGCCGTAGAGCGTGTGCGCGGTGGCCACGCAGGGCCGCGATTCCGGGGCGAGCAGCTCGATCCCGGGCCGGGCGGCCCGGTAATCGGCCCGCACCCGCGCGACCTGCTCGGACAGCGCCCGGCGGACCCGCCGGTCGGGACGGCCGGTGCGACGGCACCACTGGAGCCGGTCGCGGTCCACGCCGTGCACGGCGAGCTCGTCGGCGGGCAGGTAGACCCGTCCCCGGTCGAGGTCCTCGCCGACGTCGCGGATGAAGTTGGTCAGCTGGAAGGCGCGGCCCAGCGCCGCCGCGTAGGGCGCTGCCTCGGCCGGGCGGGACACCGTGCCCAGCACCGGCAGCACCTGCAACCCGATCACCGCCGCCGACCCGTGCACGTAGGCGTCCAGCGCGGCGCGGTCGGGGTACTCCCGGACCGACAGGTCCATCCGCATCGAAGTCAGGAAGTGGTCGAACAGCGCCGGGTCGATGGCGTAGCGGCGGGTCGTGTCGACCAGCGCCGCGACCACCGGGTCGGTGCTGCCGCCGTCGCGCAGGCCCGCGCGGAGCACGGATTCCAGGCGGTCCAGCTCGGCGTCGCGCTGCTCCGGCGATCGCCGCCGGTCGTGGTCGTCGACCACGTCGTCGACCCAGCGGGCGAAACCGTACAGCGCGTGCACCGCGGGCCGCTGCCGGGCGGTGAGCATCCGGGTGGCCAGGAAGTAGGTGCGGCCGTGGAGCGCGTTGAGCCGCCTGCAGCGCAGGTAGGCGGCGCGCAGCCGGGCGTCCCGGACGCCCGCCGCGTCCAGTTCGCGCCGGGAGTTCGCCGACGGACGGGGACCTGGACGCATACCGGAATCTCAGCACACGGCACTGGGCCGGGCGCGCACGGTCGCGGCCGCAGGTGAACCCGATCACGAGGAGCGCGGAAGGTGACCGACGACACCGTTGTCCCGCGGATCGCTGACTGTTGAACGATTCACCGATATGCTCGCCGGGTCACCGCGCACACCCCCTCGTGCGGTGTCCTGATGCCCAGGGCCTGAACCCCCAGCAGGCCCTGGGCATCCCCGCCCGGCGAATTCAGGAAACCCGGCTCAGGAAGCCCGGCGGGCGCGCCCGCCGCTCGCCTCGGCCACCGCCGCCTCCAGCTCGTCGCGCTTCATCTTGGACCGGCCCCGGACGCCGAGCTCCCGGGCGCGGTCGTCGAGCTCGCCCTTGGTCAGCTCCGCCAGTTCCGACCGCCGGCTCGACCGCGAGCCGCCGCGGGACGACCGCGCCTGGTCGACGCTGCGCCGCAGCGCTTCGGTGAGGTCGATGACGTCGGTGGCCTCCGGCGGCGGTTCGGCCGCCTCCGGCACCGCTCCTTCGGCCTTCTCGGCCAGCAGCCGCTCGACCTCGGCGGTGTAGGTGTCGGCGTACTCCTCGGGTTCCCACGCGCCGCTCATCGACTCGATGATCGTGGTCGCCATCTGGAGCTCCTTGCCCGCCGGCTCGGCCTGCGCGGCGTCGGTGTCCAGGATGTCGGCGGGATCGCGGATCTCGTCGGCGAAGAACAGGGTGTTGAGCGCCAGGGCGGTGTCGTCGGCGCGCACCGCGGTGAGGTACTGCTTGCCGCGCAGCACGAACCGCGCGATGCCCGCCTGGTTGGTCTCCTGCATCGCCTGGCGGAGCAGGTTGTAGGGCCGGAAGTTGTCCTTCTTGTTCGGCGCCAGCCAGTAGGTCTTCTGGAAGAACACCGGGTCGATCTCGTCGAGGTCGACGAAGGTGGTGATGTCGATGGTGCGGGACCGCCCCGGCGCGATCTCCTCCAGCTCCGAGGGCTCCACGGTGATCACCGCACCACCGATCTCGCGGCCCTTGACGATGTCGTTGTAGTCGACCTCATCGCCGGTCCGCTCGTTCACCCGCCGGTAGCGCACCCGGTCCGCGGTGCCCCGCTGGTACTGGTGGAACGCGATCGTGTGGTCCTCGGTCGCGGCGTAGAGCCCGACCGGGATGGTGACGAGGCCGAAGTTGATCGAACCCGTCCAGATCTTGCGCGGCATCGCTGCCTCCCTCCGCCCGGCGCACGCCTGCCGAGGTCTCCACCATGCGGTGACCGCCGCGTGATCGCCAGATCCGCCGAGGCTCAGCCGGTGACCAGGCAGTGCCCGCCGTCGGGGGTGCGCTTGGTGCGCCCGCGCGCGGCCAGCAGCTCCAGCAGCGGCACCGCCACCCGCCGGGAGGTGCCCAGCGCCTGCCGCGCCTGGCTGAGGGTGAACGGTTCGGGCAGCTCCGCCAGCCGCTGCACGGCGGCGTCCAGGGCGTCGGGCAGCAGCACCAGTCCGGGGGCGAGCCGCACCAGCGCGCCGGTGCGCTCGGCGGCGGCGAGTTCGCGCTCGCCGAGGCCGAGGGCGTGCAGCCGGTCGGCGGTCGGGGCCTGGAACGGCTGCTCGGCGAGGTCGGCGCGGATCGCCTCCACCGCCGTGCGCACCCCCTCCGGCAACCGGTCGGACGACCCGATCCGCCCCTCCCGCGGCGTCAGCCCGGCGGCCCGGGCCACCGCCTCGAACAGCGCGGCGTCGGGCAGGCCGAGCGCGCGGCGGGCGGCCTCGGCGGGCATCCCGTCGTCGAGCGGGTGGGCGCGCTGGTGCTCGCGGACCAGGTCGGGCAGCCGGGCGGCGAGCTCGTCCCGGCGGCGGTCGTCGAGCAGCCAGGGGCCGGCCGACGGCGGTGCGGCGCCCATCCCGCGCAGCTCGTCGACGTGCACCAAGCCGCGGCGGCGCAGTTCCGCGGCCGCGTCGGGACGGCCGGTCAGCCCGGCCAGCTCCGCGGCCCGCGACCGGGCCGCCCCGCGGCGGGTCAGCGCGGGCGGCCGCACGTCGAGCACCACGAGCCCGCCCGCGATCCGGTGCGCCCCGGGATCGCGCAGCAGCGCCCGGTCCCCGATGCGCAGCGGCAGCGGCGAGGAGGTGGTGAGCCGGGCGGTGTCCGCGCCCAGCGGCCGGACCCGCACCGGCACCGCGGCGGCGCCGACGTGCAGCACCGGCTCGCGCGGCAGCGCCGCGGCATCCGGCACCCGGGCGTCGAATTCGGTGACGTCGAGCCACCGGCCGGGCGCGAGCAGCGCATCGCCCCGGCGGACCTGGTCCAGGTCCGCGCCGCGCAGGTTGACCGCCACCCGGGCCACGCCGGTGACCTCCGCCGCCTCGGCGCCCAGCGCCTGCAGCCCGCGGACCACGACGTCCCGGCCCGCCGGGTGCAGCCGGAGCCGCTGGCCGACCCGCAGCCGTCCGGCGGCCAGCGTGCCGGTCACCACCGTCCCGGCGCCCCGGATGGTGAACGCCCGGTCCACCCACAGCCGGGGATCGGCCTCCGGGTCCGGTTCGGGCAGCCCGCCGACCAGGTCGGCCAGCGCGGTGCGCAACCGGTCCAGGCCCGCGCCGGTGGTGGCGCTGACCGGTACCGCGGGCACGTCGGCCAGCGCCGTGCCGTCGAGCCGTTCGCGGGCCTGGGCGAGCGCGTCGGCGGGATCGGCGAGGTCGCAGCGGGTCACGGCGAGGACCCCGTGCCGCACGCCCAGCGCGTCGAGCGCGTCGAGGTGCTCGGTGGACTGCTCCTGCCAGCCCTCGTCCGCGGCGACCGCGAGCAGCGCGGCGGGCACCGGGCCGATCCCGGCGAGCATGTTCGGGACGAACCGCCCGTGCCCGGGGACGTCGACGAAGGCGACCCGCTCGGCATCGAGATCGGTCCAGGCGAAGCCGAGGTCGATGGTCAGCCCCCGGCGGCGTTCCTCGGCCCAGCGGTCCGGTTCCATCCCGGTGAGCGCGCGGATCAGCGTCGACTTGCCGTGGTCGACGTGCCCGGCGGTGGCGATCACGTGCATCAGCGGACTCCCAGCACGGTGCGGCGGAGGAGGTCGTCGTCGTCCGGGGCGAGCGCGGCGAGGTCGAGCAGGCAGCGCCCCTGCTCCAGCCGGGCGAGCACCGGCGGTTCCCCGGTGCGCAGCGGCGCGGCGTAGTGCTCGGGCAGTTCGACGGCGGCGCTGGGCAGCTCGACGCCCGGTGCGCCACCGCCGCCGACGGTCGCCGCCGAGTCCCGCGCGGTGGCGGGGACACCGGCCGCGGCCAGCGCGTCGGCCAGCCGGTCGGCGCGGAGGCGCAGCTGCTCCGGGTCCTGCCGCAGCGCACGCTCGACCGGCGTGCGCGGGCCGCGCAGGGTGGCTTCCAGCGCGGCCAGCGTCAGCTTGTCCACCCGCAGCGCGCGGGCCAGCGGATGCCGCCGCAGCCGCTGGACGATCTCCTCGCGGCCCAGCAGCAGCCCCGCCTGCGGTCCGCCGAGGAGTTTGTCCCCGCTGGCGATGACCAGGTCGGCGCCGTCGGTGAGGCTGGTGCTGGCGTCCGGCTCGCGCGGCAGCACCGGGTGCGGGTGCAGCAGGCCGGAGCCGATGTCGGCGACCACCGGCACGTCGAGCCCGCGCAGCGCCGCGACCGGGACGTCGGCGGTGAAGCCGCTGATCACGAAGTTCGACGGGTGGACCTTCAGGATGAAACCGGTGTCCGGTCCCAGCGCCGCCCGGTAGTCGTCGAGCCGCACCCGGTTGGTGGTGCCGACCTCCCGCAACCGGGCGCCGGTGGCGGTGAGCAGCTCGGGGATGCGGAACCCGTCGCCGATCTCGACCATCTCGCCGCGGGCCAGCACGATCTCGCGGTCCTGGGCGAGCGCGGTGGCGGCCAGCGACAGCGCGGCCGCCCCGTTGTTCACCACGTGCGCGGCTCCGGCCGCGGGCACCTCCTCGGTGAGCGCGCGCAGCACCGACGCGCCCCGGGGCCCGCGCCTGCCGGTGCGCAGGTCGAGCTCCACGTCGGTGGTGCCCGCGGCGTGGCGCAGCGCGTCGACCGCGGCCTCGGACAGCGGCGCGCGGCCGAGGTTGGTGTGCAGCAGCACGCCGGTCGCGTTGAGCACCCGGCGCACCGCGCTGGCCGAGGCGGGCAGCCCGGCCAGCGTCCGCTCGACCACCTCGCCGGGGGCGATCTCGTCGTCGCGGGCGCTGCGCTGGGCCTCGTGCACCGCGCGCTTGACCAGGTCGGCGCCGAGCCGGGCCACTTCCCGGGCCACCTCGGGCTCGCTCAGCACCCGGTCGGTCCCCGGGATCTGCCGTCGGGTGTCCACCATGCCGCGCACTCTAGAGGGCGGCGCCGCACCGGGCTGATCAGCCCGCGACCTTGCCAATGGCCGTTGACAACGTTGGTTATGCTCCGATCATGCCGCCTACGTCGGAGCCGCAGCCCACGGAGCCGCAGCACTGGGTCGACACCGCGGACGGGCTGCGGCTGCCGGTCTGGGAGCGCGGCGACCCCGCCGCGCCGACGGTGCTGCTGGTGCACGGCTATCCCGACGACCACGCGGTGTGGGACGGGGTCGCCGACGTGCTCGCCGAGCGCTTCCACGTGGTCGCCCACGACGTGCGCGGCGCCGGGCGGGCCGGAGTCCCGGCGCGGCGCTCCGGCTTCCGCCTCGACCGGCTCGCCGAGGACCTGCGCCGGGTGGCCGACGCCGTCGCCCCGGGGAGTCCGGTGCACCTGGTCGCGCACGACTGGGGGGCGATCCAGACCTGGCACGCGGTGACCGATCCCCGCGCCGACGACCGGTTCGCCTCGTTCACCTCGATCTCGGGTCCCTGCCTGGACCACGCGGGCCGGTGGATCCGGGACAAGCTCCGCCGTCCGACCCCGGCCGGGCTGCGCGCGCTGCTCACCCAGCTCGTCCGCTCCGGCTACATCGGTTTCTTCCAGCTCCCGGCGTTGCCCGAGCTGGCCTGGCGCTCCGGGGCGCTGCCCCGGCTGCTCCGCGCGCTGGAACGGCCGGACCGGCGCGCCGCGGCGCGCCCCACCCGGCCCGCGCTCGCCGACGGGGTGCGCGGCCTGGCGCTGTACCGGGAGAACATCCGGCCCCGGTCGGGTGCCCGGCGGCCCCGCCGCACCGGGCTGCCGGTGCAGGTCCTCGCCCCGGCCGGCGACCCGTTCGTCTCCGCGCCCGTGCAGACCGAGATCGAGCCGTGGGTGCCGGACCTGCGCATCTCCCGGGTGCCCGGCGGCCACTGGCTGCCCCGCAGCCGCCCGGCGCTGGTCGCCGAGCACGCCGCCGACCTCATCGACCACGTCGAGAACCACCGCCCGGCCAAGTGAGCCAGGGCGGCTCGGCCGATCAGCCCGGGCCGTCTTCGACGGCCAGCGAGATGAGCATGGCCAGGCGCTTGTCCGGGTCGTCGAGCGGGAGCTCGGTGATCTGATGCATCCGCCGCATGCGGTAGCGCACGGTGTTCGGGTGCACGTCGAGCAGGCCCGCGGTGGTCGGCAGGTCCCCGTGGGCCTGCAGCCAGGCGCGCAGGGTGGGCAGGTACTGGGTGGCGTAGGCCGCGTCGTGGTGGGCGAGGTCGGTGAGCGGGCCCCGGGAGGGGGTCCGACCCGATGCGGCCGCGCGGCGCAACCGCTGCAGCAGCACCTGGTCCCAGGATTCGTCGTAGCTGATCGGCGGGCCCGCGTGCCTGCTCGCGTGCAGTGCGAGGCACTCGTCGGCTTCGCTCCTGCTCGCGGGCAACTGGTCGGGCGTGGCCGGAGCACCGATCCCCGCCACCGTCGTGAGGTGGCCGGGGAGGTGGGCGGTGACGTCGTGGAGCCAGTCCCGCGCCGGCCGGGGGTCCTCACCGCACGGCAGGATCGTGTACACCGTGCTGCCGAACAGCGCGCTGCGGCTCAGGCGCGACCAGCCGAACCCGGTGGTGGCGCGTTCGAAGGCGAGCAGGGCGGCGGCGTGCTGATCACCGTCGGCGTGGGCCTGCAGGGCGATCACGCGGTACCGGCTCTGCGCCAGCCCCAGCTTCCCGAGCGTCGCGGCGGAGCCGGGCCCGGCCTCCAGCAGCCGGATGACCAATTCCGATTCGACGTGGCGCTCCAGGTCGGCGCTGACCCGGGAGCGCAGCAGGTGCAGGGCCACCGTGCGCGCGCTGTCCTGCAAGATGCCGGCGCGGTGCCGCGGCAGCGGGGTGTCGCAGGTCGCCCACAGCGAACCCAGCAGCTCCCGACCCGCGCGAACGGCCACGACGGTGCGCCCGCGCAGTCCGTGCTCCGGTGAGGGCGCGACGAACAACGGCTCGTCGGATTCGGCGAGGTGGGCGAACACGCCGCGCCGGGTGAACAGCGCCCGGATCTCCTCGGGCACCGACCGCGCGAGGATCGTGCTGTGCCGCACCTCGTCGACATCGTGCTGCCGGCTGGAGTAGGCGACCACCCGCGACCGGCGGTCCTCGATCGTCACCGGCGCCTCGGTGGCGGCGGCCACGGCATCGGCGAGGGCGAACAGGTCGCTCGGGCCGCGCCCGGATTCGGTCTCCCGGCCCTCGAACACCAGCCCGTACACCAGCTCCGCGAGCAAGCTCCACGACAGGGCGCGGTCGGCGGCCAGCACGGCGACCCCCTCGCTGCGCTCGGCGGCCGACCGGACCTCCTCGGCGGCGTCGGCGTGCACCAGGACCGCGACCGCTTCGGCGGCGGCGGCCAGCTCCACGGCGCGGACGGCCGTGGCGACACCGACGGCCAGGAACACATCACCCCGCGTCGGCGTGGCCTCGATCGGATCGTGCATGGCGACGCTGCGCAGCTCGGCATCGCGTCCGGCGGCGACGACGAGCTCGACGCCGTACCCGCCCAGCACGGTGACCAACCTGTCGAGCTTGATCACGCGCCTTCCCCTTCACCGCCCGATTCCGACGGTCCGGACTGTACGCAAGCCCGTCCCCGCGCTCCCCGGCCCTCCGCCGCCGCCCCGCCGCGAGGACCGAGGGGCGCGGGGATTGGCGGGAGCGAACAAATCGGGCCGCCGCGATTGTCCGACATCGATAACCGCTCGTGGCGCCGGAGTGGTCATCATCGGGTGGTGGGGTGCGTGCCGGATCGCGGAGGCCGGTCATGCCCCCGGAATCCAGTTCCCACGAGGACGCCGGTCCGCTCCGCGAGCGAGCGGGAGCTCCGCCCCGGCGCGCACCCACCAGGCAGGACGTCGCCATGAACACCTCTCAGCCGGTCTGGCTCACCCCCAGCGCTTGTGAGCGCCTGCGAGCGGAGCTGGCCGAGCTGCGCGGCGATCCCGGCGCCGGCGCGGACGGCTCGGACACCGCGGTCGCCGATCCGGAGCACTTCGCCGATCACGCTCGCCGACGTGCCCGGATCCAGCAGATCCAGGACCTGCTCGGCCGCGCCGTCATCGGGGAGGCCCCACCCGACGACGGGGTCGCCGAGCCGGGCATGGTCCTCACCGTCCGGTTCGACGGCGACGGTGACACCGACACGTTCCTGCTCGGCACCCGGTCCGGCAACGATCCGGACGGGGTGGAGGTCTGCTCCCCGGAATCACCGCTGGGCGCCGCGTTGCTGGGGGCGCGGCAAGGGGACCGGCGCAGCTACCTGGGTCCCGATGAGCGGCCGGTGCAGGTGACCCTGCTCCGGGCCGTGCCGTACGACCAGCACGGCTGACGGTGCCCGCGCGGAGCGGGGCCCCGAGCGGTGCGCGCGCCGCCGGACGCGGCGGCGGCGTCCGGCGGACCAGGTCCACGTCCCGCCACCGGAGGCGGTGCGGGACCAGCCGAGCCGGCCGGAACGCCCGGTCGGGAGAACACCGTTGTGCGATTCCACGGCGAGGACGCAGATGAACGCGACGCATTCCCTTCGATTCGCGACGCCCGCGATGCTGTTCCTCGGCGGCGCGGGCGTGCTCCTGGGCGACCTGCTGTTCGGCCGAGGTGGTGGCTACGTCTGGGACGAGCTCGGGGTCGGCATGCTCCTCTTCGCCCTGGTGGCGGTGAGCTACGAGCTCGACAAGCGCCGCCGCCGGTAGGCGTTACCGGGTCTGCTCGGCGAACTCGACGAGCCCGCCGCCGGTCTCGGCCAGCAGCGCCACGAAGATCGCCCGCAGCGGCCGGTCGTCGGTGCGCACCAGCCAGGAGTGGACCGCCGCGCCGAAGCAGGCCATGAGCGTCATCGTCCACGCCGCGGCCCGCGGGTCGTCGGTGCCGGTGCCGAGGCGTTCGGCGACGACCTCGGCGATGTCCTGGACCCAGCGCTGCTTGAGCAGCTGGAGCTCGTAGTCGCAGCCCGACTCCAGGTTGTCCAGCAGCCGCGCCCGCATCAGGTGCTGGGCCCGGTCCGGTTCCATCCGGTCGGCGGCGTCGAGCATCGCGGTGGCCACCGCCCGCAGCGGCGGGACCCCGGCGGGCAGCTCGGCGATCACCTCGCGCATCCGCTCGGCCTCGTGGGCCGGGTCGCCGAACAGCACCGCGTCCTTGCTGGGGAAGTGGCGGAAGAACGTGCGCGGCGCGATGTCGGCGGCCTCGGCGATCTGCTCCACCGTGGTCGCCCCGAAACCCTGCGCGGTGAACAGCTCCAGCGCGGCCGCCTCGATCGCCGCCCGGGTGCGCTGCCTGCGCCGATGCCTGCGGTCGGGTTCGGCGGATGCGGGGCGTTGCGGCGGGGCGGCGGTCATGACGCCAGGTTTCCCCGGTCCCGGGCCCCGGTCAAGCGTGACTGCCGTCATGACTGACAATTGTCAGGACTGACATAACCTGGTCGCGACGATCGTCGAACCGAGGAAGCTGGAGGCGGCCACGTGCCGAGCGGAGTGAACGCACCCGAGCAGTTGACGCCGGGGGAGCAGGCGGCCCTCGACGAGGGCATCGAGCCGGGGGTCTACCGGCGGCGGTGGACGACGCTGCTGGTGCTGTGCCTGGCCCTGTCCGCGACGATGCTGGCCAACACGTCGCTGGGCGTGGCGCTGCCCTTCCTCGCGGTCGACCTCGGCGCCTCGATGTCCGAGCAGCAGTGGTTCAACAACGCCTACGCCCTGGTGTTCGCCGGGCTGCTGTTCACCACCTCGGCGATCGCCGACCGCTACGGCCGCAAGGCGATGCTGCAGGCCGGGATGGTGCTGTTCGGCATCGTGTCGGCGTACGTGTGGCTGTTCGTCGGTTCCAGCGCCGAACTGATCGTCGCGCGCGGCCTGCTCGGCCTCGGTGCCGCGATGATCATGCCGGTCACGCTGTCCATCCTGACCAGCGTGTTCCCCAGCTCCGAGCGCACCAAGGCGGTGAGCCTGTGGGCGGCGGTCTCCGGCGGCGGCACCGCGCTCGGCCCGGTGCTCGCCGGGCTGCTGCTGGAGGTGGCGAGCTGGCACTCCGTGTTCGTGATCAACATCCCGGTGGTGGTCGTCGGCGTGCTCGCCGCCATCCGCTACGTCCCCGCCCACCACGGCCGCCGCGACGAGACGCTGGGCGGCATCGACCTCGGCGGGGCCGTGCTGTCCACCGCGGGCATCACGCTGGTGGTGTACGCGCTGATCGAGGCCCAGCACGTCGGCTGGACCGCGCCGCGCACCCTGCTGATGGTGGCGCTGGGCCTGGTGCTGGTGGCCGCGTTCGTGCTGTGGGAGCGGCGGGCCAAGAACCCGATGCTCGACGTCTCGCTGTTCACCAACCCGCGCTTCTCGGCCTCGGCGGTGGCGCTGACCCTGGTGTTCTTCGCGATGGTCGGGGTGTTCTTCGCGCTGAGCCAGACGCTGATCCTGGTTTTCGGCTACTCGCCGCTCAACGCCTCGGTGTCGATGTTGCCGATGACCGTGGTGATGGTCGCGATCGCCCCGCTGGTGCCCCGGCTGGTGGCCCGCTTCGGGCCCCGCAACACCATCTCGACCGGTCTGGTGCTGTCGGCCGCGGGAATGGCCGTGCTGAGCACGCTGACCGCCGACTCCGGCTACTGGCACCTGCTGGGCGGGCTGTCGCTGACCGCGCTGGGCATGTGCGTCGCGATGGCCCCGGCCACCGATCAGCTCATGGCCTCGGTGCCGAGGGAGCGCGCCGGGATGGGCTCGGCGACCAACGACGTCACCCGCGAGGTCGGCGCCTCGCTCGGCGTCGCGGTGCTGGGCAGCGTCGTGGGCAGCGCCTACGCCGGGCAGCTCGCCGACGCGGTGGCCGGACTGCCCGCCGAGGTGCGGGAGATCGTCACCGGGTCGCTGGCCGGCGGTGTGCAGGTCGCCACCCAGCTCGGCCAGGCGGGTCAGGCGCTGCTGACGGAGGTGACGACCGCCTGGATGGACGGCCTGCAGGTGGCGCACTGGGTCGGCGCCGGGCTGATCCTGCTCTCCGCCCTGATCGCGTGGACCTGGCTGCCCCGCAAGCAGGCGGAGGACCAGGGCTGAGCCGTTCGGGTTTGACGGCTGCGATCACCGGGTAGTGCCTGTACCGCGAACAGCGGTAGGGGAGGAGACCCGATGGTGGAGTGGTTGCGCTGGCCGGTGCTGCGGCAGCTCACCGGCTCGGACCCCCTCGGCCGGGGTGCGGCCGTGCGTTCCCGCAGCACCGACGCGCAGCGGGCCCGCACCGAGGACGCCGACGAGGTGGTGCGCTCGGTGTGCCCGTACTGCGCCGTCGGCTGCGGTCAGCGGGTCTACGTGCGCGACGGCGCCATCACCCAGATCGAGGGCGACCCGGACTCGCCGATCAGCCGGGGGCGGTTGTGCCCGAAGGGATCGGCGAGCCGGGAGCTGGTCACCTCGCCGCACCGGGAGTCCACGGTCCGCTACCGGCGCCCGCACGGCACCGAGTGGGAGGACCTCGACCTCGACACCGCGCTGGACATGATCGCCGACCGGGTGCTGGCCACCCGGGACGCCACCTGGGAGGACACCGACGCCGAGGGCAGGGACCTGCGGCGCACGATGGGCATCGCGAGCCTCGGAGGAGCGACCCTCGACAACGAGGAGAACTACCTCATGAAGAAGCTCTACACCGCCCTCGGCGCGGTCCAGGTGGAGAACCAGGCGCGCATTTGACACTCCTCCACGGTTCCCGGTCTGGGAACCTCCTTCGGGCGCGGCGGCGCCACGACCTTCCAGCAGGACCTCGCCGAATCGGACTGCATCGTCATCCAGGGGTCCAACATGGCCGAGGCCCACCCGGTCGGCTTCCAGTGGGTGATGGAGGCCAAGCGGCGCGGGGCGACGGTCATCCACGTCGACCCGCGGTTCACCCGCACCTCGGCGGTCGCCGACCAGCACGTCGCACTGCGCCCCGGCAGCGACATCGCGTTCCTCGGCGGCCTGATCCGCCACGTGCTGGCCCACGATGCCTACTTCCACGACTACGTGCTGGCCTACACCAACGCGGCGTTGATCATCGGCGAGGACTTCGAGGACACCGAGGACCTCGCCGGCGTGTTCTCCGGCTTCGACCCGGTGGAAGGCAGCTACGACACGACGAGCTGGCGCTACGAGAGCAGCAGTGCCGGCCCGGCGCCGCGTGAACCCCGGTCGGGAGGCGGTCCGTCGACCGCGCACGGGCGCGAGCGGCAGGCCAGCAGGCCGGAGCGGGCCGGGTCCGGCGGACCCGTGTACCACGGCGAGGCGGCGACCGATCCGACGCTGAGCCACCCGCGGTGCGTGTTCCAGCTCCTCAAGCGGCACTACGCCCGGTACACCCCGGAGATGGTGGAGCGCGTCTGCGGCGTCCCGCAGGCGGAGTTCCTCCGGGTCGCCGAGGCGCTGGTGGCCAACTCCGGCCCGGACCGCACGTCGGCGTTCGCCTACGCCGTCGGCTGGACACACCACACGGTCGGCGTCCAGTACATCCGGGCAGCGTCGATCCTCCAGCTGCTGCTGGGCAACATCGGCCGCCCCGGCGGCGGCATCCTCGCGCTGCGCGGGCACGCCAGCATCCAGGGCTCCACCGACATCCCGACGCTGTTCAACCTGCTGCCCGGCTACATCCCGATGCCGCACGCGCACACCGACACCGACGTCGACAGCTTCGTGTCCGACGACGAGGAGGCCCAGGGCTTCTGGGGCGACATGCGCGCCTACCTGGTCAGCCTGCTCAAGGCGTGGTGGGGCGAGCACGCCACGGCCGACAACGACTACTGCTTCGACCGGCTGCCGCGGCTGACCGGCGACCACGGCAACTTCCAGACCGTGTCCGACCAGATCGACGGCCTGGTCAAGGGCTACTTCGTGATCGGCGAGAACCCGGCGGTGGGCACCGCCAACTCCCGCCAGCAGCGGATGGGCCTGGCCGCCCTGGACTGGCTGGTGATCCGCGACCTCAACATGGTCGAGACCGCCACGTTCTGGAAGGACGGCCCGGAGGTCGAATCCGGCGAGATGTCCACCGAGGACATCGGCACCGAGGTGTTCTTCCTGCCCGCGGCCTCGCACACCGAGAAGGACGGCACGTTCACCAACACCCAGCGGCTGCTGCAGTGGCACCACAAGGCCGTCGAGCCGGCCGGGGACCGCCGCAGCGACCTGTGGTTCTACTACCACCTCGGCCGCCGGTTGCGGGCGAAGCTGGCCGCCCGCGGGGAGCTCGCCGAACGCGACCGGGCGCTGCTCGAACTGACCTGGGACTACCCGACCGAGGGCCCGCTGGACGAGCCGAGCGCCGCCGCGGTGCTGCGGGAGATCAACGGCACCGGCCCGGACGGCCGGCCGCTGTCGGCCTACACGGAGCTGGCCGCCGACGGCTCGACGAGCTGCGGGTGCTGGATCTACTGCGGGGTTTACGCCGAGGACGTCAACCAGTCCGCCCGCCGCCGCCCCGGCGGCGAGCAGAGCTGGGTGGCGCCGGAGTGGGGCTGGGCCTGGCCGGCCAACCGGCGCATCCTCTACAACCGGGCCTCGGCCGACCCGGAGGGCAGGCCGTGGAGCGAGCGCAAGGCCTACGTCTGGTGGGACGAGGACAGCGGGCGCTGGACCGGGCACGACGTCCCGGACTTCGAGGCCACCAAGCGCCCCGACCACGTCCCCGAACCGGGCGCGACCGGACCGGCGGGCCTGGCGGGCAACGATCCGTTCGTGATGCAGAGCGACGGGAAGGCGTGGCTCTACGTGCCTTCCGGCCTGGTCGACGGACCGCTGCCCGCGCACTACGAACCGCAGGAATCGCCGCTGGCCAACCAGCTCCACCCGACGCAGCAGCGCAACCCGGCGCGCCAGGTCAACTCGCGGCCGGAGAACCGCTACCAGCCCAGCGGTGACGAGCCGGGAGCCGGGGTCTTCCCGTACCTGTTCACCACGTTCCGGCTCACCGAGCACCACACGGCGGGCGGGATGAGCCGCTGGCTGGGGCACCTGTCGGAGCTGGCCCCGGCGATGTTCCTGGAGGTCTCGCCCGAGCTGGCCGCCGAGCGCGGGCTGTCCCACCTGGACTGGGCCACCGTGGTGACCGCGCGCAGCGCCATCGAGGGCCGGGTGCTGGTCACCTCGCGGATCCGCCCGCTGCGCCACGGCGACCGCACCGTGCACCAGATCGGCATCCCGTGGCACTGGGGCCCGAACGGGCTGACCACCGGCGACGCGGCCAACGAGCTGATCGGGGTCGCCCTGGACCCCAACGTGCACATCATGGAGACCAAGGCGGGCACCTGCGACCTGCGGCCCGGCCGCAGGCCGCGCGGGGCGGACCTGCTGCAGCTGGTCGAGCAGTACCGCCACCGGGCGGGCATCACCGAGCTGACCGGAACCGAGTTCGCCGATGACCCCCGGCGTTCGGGAGAGGAGGAGAAGTGACCGCCAACCGGCTCAGCGGGCCGCTGCCCGACCCGGCGGGGGAGGCGGGGTACCCGGCCGACCACCCGGAACGCGTCGGGTTCTTCACCGACACCAGCGTGTGCATCGGGTGCAAGGCCTGCGAGGTGGCCTGCAAGCAGTGGAACCTCCTCCCCGAGGACGGCCTCGACCTGACCGGGATGTCCTACGACAACACCGGCGAGCTCAGCGGCACGACGTGGCGGCACGTCGCCTTCATCGAGCAGCGGGTGCCCGCGGTCGACCTCGGGATGCCCTCGGTGGGGCCGCAGGACGAGCAGGAGCAGCCGCCCGAGGACCAGATCCGCTGGCTGATGTCCTCCGACGTCTGCAAGCACTGCACGCACGCGGCCTGCCTGGACGTGTGCCCGACCGGTGCGCTGTTCCGGTCCGAGCACGGCACCGTGGTCGTGCAGGACGACGTGTGCAACGGCTGCGGGTACTGCGTGCCCGCCTGCCCGTACGGGGTGATCGACAAGCGGCCGGACACCGGTGGGGTCGCCAAGTGCACGATGTGCCAGGACCGGCTGGGCGCCGACCTCGCCCCCGCCTGCGCCACGGCCTGCCCGACCGAGTCGATCCAGTACGGCCCGCTCGACGAGCTCCGCGAGCGCGCCGCCCAGCGCGTCGACGAGCTGCACGAGCGCGGGGTCACCAGCGCCCGGCTCTACGGGCACGAACCCGATGACGGCGTCGGTGGCGACGGGGCCTTCTTCCTGCTGCTCGACGAGCCGGAGGTCTACGGGCTGCCGCCCGACCCGGTGGTCACCACCCGGGACCTGCCCTCGATGTGGCGGCACGCGGCGGGCGCGGCGCTGGCCGGCGCGGCGCTGATCGCCGGGTGCTTCGCGGGGAGGACGCGGTGAAGGCGGAGCAGGGGATGGTGCCGGAGGCGGAGTTCCGGTCGTACTACGGCCGGCCGGTGATCAAGGAACCGGTCTGGAAGGTGCCGGACGTGCCCGCCTACCTCTACCTCGGCGGGCTGGCGGGCGCTTCGTCGACGATGGCGCTGCTGGCCGACGCGACCGGGCGGCCGGTGCTGACCCGCACCGGCCGGATCAGCGCCGCCGCCGGGGCGACCGCCAGCGTCGCGTTCCTGATCCACGACCTCGGCAGGCCCGCCCGCTTCCTCAACATGCTGCGGGTGTTCAAGCCGACCTCGCCGCTGAGCGTGGGGTCCTGGATCCTCGCGCCGTTCTCCGCGCTGGCCGGGGCCGGGGCGGCCAGCGACCTGACCGGCCTGCTGCCGGGGCTGGGACGGCTCAGCAGCTCGGTGGCGGGGGTGGTCGCGCCCGCCATGACGACCTACACCGCGGTGCTGCTGTCCGACACCGCCGTGCCGGGCTGGCACGAGCCGTTCCGGGAACTGCCCTACGTGTTCGCCGGGAGCGCCGTGGCCAGCGCTGGAGCGGTCGGGATGCTGGTCGCTCCGGCGCGGGAGGCGGCACCCGCGCGGCGGATGGCGGTGGCGGGCGCCGCGCTCGAACTGGCCGCGAGCCACCGGATGGAGCACCGCGACGAGGTGATCGGCGAGGTCTACCGCACCGGGCGCGCGGGGACGGTGCTGCGCGCGGCGAAGGCCCTGACCGTCGCGGGAGCGGTCGGCGCGGTGTTCGCCCGCCGCAGCCGGGTCGCCGCGGTGGCGGCCGGGGTGTGCCTGTCGGCGGCCGGAGCGGCGACCCGCTACGGCGTCTTCGAGGCGGGGCGCCAGTCGGCCCGCGACCCGCGCTACACCGTCGTGCCGCAACGCCGCCGCGCCGCGGTCTGAGGGCCGCGCCCGGCTCCGCGGGCGTTCGGACGCGGGACGCCAGCGGCTTTCCCGCTGCTCCTGCTGTCGGCGCACCCGCTCACGGCACGGACGAATAGCAGGTCCGGGTCGAGCTCCGCCCTCCTTGTTTCGTACGCACGATCACTTCAGTGTCGACCGAAATCCACAACTGATCAGGGGCGGGCGCCCGCGACGATTTCCAGGAGGCGCCCGCCCGGTTGGGCCCCCTCGGACGCTGGTCCTGCGGGGCTGCCGGTGGGAGGTCGATTCCAGCGTCTTCGCAGGACTGGTCAGGAGGCGTTGAGCGCGGGCACGAATTCGGTTCTGATGAAGGACTCCAGCGAGGTCGGGGTGGTCGTTTCCGGGGTTCGCGGCTGGGTCATGCGCAAGTGACCGGTGTTCACGGCGCGCGGGACTTCCGTCATCATCGCGGCGACGTTGTCCGACACGCCGGCTTCGCGCAGCTGCTCGTGGAACGCCTTCACGGTGCGGCGTTCGTAGGTCACGGGTGCGCCGATCGCTGTTGTGATCGCCTGCGCGACCTCGTGCATGGTCACGTCTCGTTCCCCTTGCAGTTCCCGGATCCGTGTACCGGTCTGCGGCCGTGCCAGTTCCTCGGCCGCGGCGATACCGACGTCGGTCGTGGTGACCAGCGGCAATGGCACGTCGGGGTCGAATGGCGCGATGATCCGGCGGTGGGTGCGCACGGAGTCGAGGTGATCGAAGAGGTTCTCCATGTAGTAGCCCGCGCGCAGCCACGTGATGTCGGCTCCGGGAGCGGTCGAGAGACGGTTCTCGAAGCGGTGCAGGCCGGCAACGGGGCCGGTGCCGCTGGGGTGTTGTGCTCCCCAGCTGCTGAGCGCTACGACACGAGGCACCCCGGTTCGGGTGACAGCGTCGGTGAGCGCGGCTGCCGCCTGGTCTTGGAAGGCGGCGAAGTCGGGGTGGTCGGGGATGTAGTTGGGTTGGATGACCAGGTAGGCGGCATCGGCCCCGCGCAGAGCGGTGGCCATCGCCGTCGGGTCGGACTGGTCGGCCTGATGGGTCTCGGCTCCGTCGTCGGCGAGACGCGCGAGGTTGCGCGGGTCGCGGCCGACCGCCCGCACGTGGTACCCGTGTTCCAGCAGGTGGGATGCTGCCGCGCGGCCGGTGCGGCCGCTGGCTCCGGTGATGACGTACATGCTTCTTCCTGTGTCAGTGTCGATTCCCGGCAACGGACGCGGCGATTGCGGAGATCTCGGCGAGAGCGTCCCGGGCAGAGGTTGAATCCGGTGGCTGCGAGGTTGCCTTCCAGGTAGCTACGCCGTTCGGTGCCGGGTAGGGCGACTCCACCTCGTCGTCGGCCCTGCCGTAGAAATCGCTCATCCCCGTGCAGCCCAGGCCCTGTTCCGGCACCGGCAGCGACCCCGGGTGCAGTCTCCCCGGCGAGGTTCGGGGAGACGTCATGATGTGCGCTCCTCTCGGGTGGTGAACGGGGGAGCCGACAACGTGGCGAGCGATCCGAGGCGAACCAGCGCTTCTTCGGTGATGTCGTCGGTGGGGTGGTAGGCCCAGATCTGGTGACCGTCGCTGTCGGGTAGCTCCAGCACGTGCTGGTTGAATGCGAGCGCGCCGACCAGCGGGTGCCGGAGCCGCTTGCGGTCGACGGCCTTCTCATGCACCTCGTGCTGCGCCCAGGCGGTGCTGAACACCGCGCTGGCCACGGCGAGCTCACCCACCAGCCGCTCCAACCGGCCCGAACCCGACTGGGAACCGGCGCTGGCGCGCAACGCCGCCACCATGCAGCGGGCCAGCTCGGGCCAATCGACGAAGAACTCCTGCGCCCCTGGCGACAAGAACACCATCCGTGCGTAGTTCTCCCGATGCTCCAACCCCTCGTGGAGCATGTCGCCCAACGCGTTGGCGGCCACGATGTTGAGCCAGCGGTCCACCAGGATCGCGGGGACGGTCAACGAGTCGAGCAGCGGCCGCACCGCTTCCAGCCGGCCCGGATCGAAAGCGACCCCTACCTCGGCCTCGTCGTCGGCCGTGGCGAGCTCACGCAGATACCGCGACGAGGCACGGTCCAGCAACAAGGCGGCCGACAGCCCGTCGGTCACCATGCGCGAAGGATGCCGCTCCCGGCCCTGCTCCAGCCGCACGTAGTAGTCCGTGCTGATCCCCGCCAGCATCGCGACCTCGTCGCGCCGCAGCCCCGCCACCCGCCGAGCCCCGCCCGGAACGAGGCCCTGCTGCTCCGGACGCACCTGCTGACGCCGCGCCCGCAGGAACACGCCCAGCGAGCTGTCCAGCGCCTTCGCCTCCCATGAGTCCATGGACCCACGGTAGGCAGCTCACCCTGATCCCGGGATAGGAGCACCACACCCACCTCGGCGACCAGGCAGCTCGTCCACTCGGCCAGGTCCGGAGCTGGAGAACAGGTGGGCCGAAGTGGGCGCCACCAACTCCCTCGTGATCGTCCATGGTTTCAGTGCTCAATAAAATCAATTCACGCAAAGCAGACGAGAAAGACCGCCGGGAAGCACCCGCAAAAGTCCGCCGTGGACGATCGCGAGCACTGATCGAGCACGGCGGGGGACGCTCCGTGCTCGCCCGCGGGGCGGGCCAGGTGGTCCAAGTCTCACGCTCAGTGATCATGGGTCCCGCGGTGGAGATCGGTGTAGCGATCCTCTGATCTGCGAAAACATCGACATCGCGCCGATCTTGGTGGTGTTTCTATGGCGAGTGCCACCGTCGCTCGATTTGGTTCCGGGGTTCGTCGCTACGTAGCGTCGCCCGGCGTCGGCCCCCCGAGCCGATGCACGCAAGACCCCTGGAAGACCGTCCGCCGATCCTGCCCCGCGGTCTTCCTTCCCCGAATCCCGAGGGGCAGGAGCACGGGAGCGGCGCCGCGCGCCGGACCGTGCCGGCGCAGCAGGAGGACCATCATGGCTAGCTCCCGAGGCAAGCACCGCAAGACCGGCCGCACCGCGGCCCGCGTGGCCGTCACCGGTGCGGTGATCGCCGCTCCGGTCGTCCTCGCCCTGCCCGCCAACGCCGCGTCGGAGTCCACCTGGGACGCCGTCGCGCAGTGCGAGAGCGGCGGCAACTGGCAGATCAACACCGGCAACGGGTACTCCGGTGGGCTCCAGTTCAGCCCCTCCACCTGGTCGGCCTACGGCGGTGACCAGTACGCCGCCAACGCCGCCGACGCCACCCGCGAGCAGCAGATCGCGGTCGCCGAGCGCGTCCTGCAGGGCCAGGGCCCCGGCGCCTGGCCGGTGTGCTCGCAGGAGGCGGGCCTCACCGCCGGCGGCGACCTTGCGCACCAGGACGTCTCCGCCGAGGCGCAGTCCTCCGGCGAGACCGGGTCGAGCCAGTCCTCGGAGACCAGCGGCTCCGACCGATCGCAGCAGGAGCAGCACACGTCGGCCGACGGCAGCAGCTACACCGTGCGCTCCGGCGACACGCTGGGCTCCATCGCCGCCCTGTACGGCGTGGACTGGCAGAAGCTGCACGAGCTCAACACCGGCGAGATCAGCGACCCGAACCTGATCTTCCCCGGGCAGGAGCTCGCCCTGCGGTGACTCACCCGGTCCGGGTGATCGGGTGAACCGCGCGGGGCCCCGCCTGCCTCTCTCCGGCGGGGCCCCGCGCGGCATCGTTTTCCCTCACTTCAGGCGCCGTCGCCGCACATCGCTGCGGACGTCCCAGATGGTCCAGCCGATCGCGCCGAGGACCAGGGCGGTCAGCACCACGAGCAGCAGGGCTTGGGTCACGGCGAACTCCCTCCGGATCGTCCGAAACGACGGGTGGACCGCACTTCCGACCCTACTGACGCGAAGGATGATCGCCGAGGGTGCTCTGCGCTTCCGACCTGAACGAGTGAGGTCGGGAGTGGACGGCCCTCCCGGTCAGGTCGAAGTTTTCCGTGCCGTGCGGTCGAATACCGGATCGCCGTGGCCGACCGGCCGCTGTCCGCAGTGGTCACTCCGCGTGCGCTGAGCATCATGATGTCGGGTGACTCGTTCCCTTCCGGATGATGGCCCGGCGTGTTGCGGCCCGGTCCGCCCCGATGACCGGCGCACGATGGACCGGCGTCGGCCCCGGCGCTCCCCGGCAGCGGAGAGGAACCCGCGCGATGCCCCTCGTCCTGGCCGCCACGTCCGCGGACCCCACCGCGATCTCCGCCCTGCACGGCTGGGTCGGCCCCGGTGCGGTGGTGGGGGGACTGCTCCTCTTGGTCATCGCGCTGTATCGCCGTTCCCGCGCGACACTGGCCAGGAAGCGGGACGCGGCGCAGCCGGGGGATGGATGAGGCGGCGCCGCCCCGCGCCGTGAGCCGCCTGCGCGCGGCTCGCCGAGTGGGGGAGTGACGCATGACCGATACCACCCGGGAGAGGACCGGCACGAACCCGGACGCGACCGGTCCGAGAGCCGAGCAGAACTGGCGGCTCGTCCCGCCCCGGCGTCCGCACCGACCCGATCCGCGCACCGCCTTGGCCGTGCGCGTCGGTCGCACCGCCGCAGCGCTGTCCCAGCGGTTCCGCCTCGGCAGCGGCGGGATGATCGGCGGCAGGCTGGCCCTGAGAGTACAGCCCGACGCCCTGCGGCGGTTGGCGCTCGATCGGCGTGTCGTGATGGTGACCGGGACCAACGGCAAGACCACCACGACCCAGATGGTCGCCGAGGCGCTGCGCTCGCGGGCGCCCGCGGTCAGCAACGCGACCGGCGCGAACATGCCCGACGGCCACGTCGCCGCGCTGCTGTCCGCCCTCGACGCGCCCTACGCCGCCCTCGAGGTCGACGAGCTGCACTTGGCGCAGGTCACCGCCCGGTTCGAGCCGTCGGTGATCGTCCTGCTCAACCTCAGCCGGGACCAGCTCGACCGGGTGGGGGAGATCCGCACCGTCGCCGAGAGCCTGCGCCGGGCGCTCGTGCGCGCCCCCGGCGCCCGGGTGATCGCCAACCGCGACGACCCCAACATCGTCTTCGCCGCGATCGACCACCCGCAGGTGACCTGGGTGTCCGGTGGTGCGCGGTGGAAGGACGACGCGTCGAACTGCCCGCGCTGCGGGGCCTACCTCGGCGAGACCGACGTCGAGTGGACCTGCGCCTGCGGGCTGAGCAGGCCGGTGGCCGACTGGACGGTCACCGGCACGGGCGTGATCGGCCCCGACGGCACCCACCACGAGCTCGACCTGGGCCTGCCGGGGCACGTCAACCGGGTCAACGCGACCTTCGCGCTGGCGTCCGGTCTCGCGCTGGGCTGCGACGGGTCGGCCGCGCTGGCGCGGATCAGCGGGATGGCGCAGGCCAGCGGGCGCTACAGCACCGTGCGGCTGGCCGGTCGGACGGTCCGGTTGTTGCTGGCCAAGAACCCGGCGAGCTGGCTGGAGATGCTCGACCTGGTCTCCGGGCACCAGCGGCCGCTGGTGCTGGTGGTCAACAGCCGGGAGGCCGACGGCTACGACGTGTCGTGGCTGTGGGACGTGGACTTCGAATCGTTGCGGGACCGCACCGTGGTCGTCTCGGGGGACCGGGCGCTGGACCTGGCGGTGCGGTTGCGCTACGCCGGGGTGCGCTGCGCGGTGGTGCCCACCGTGCTGGAGGCCGTCGGTTCGGCGGCGGGGGAGGGGATCCCGGACGTGATCGCGAACTACACGGCGTTCCGGGACCTGTTCGCGCGGAAGGAGCGGGCATGACCGCCGAACCGGTGCGCATCGCGCTGCTGCTGCCCGACCTGCTGGGCACCTACGGCGATCGCGGCAACGTCCTGGTGCTCGCCCAGCGGCTGTCCTGGCGCGGCATCGCCAGCGAGACGATCACCGTGCTGTCGTCGTCGGCGGCGGTGCCCGATTCCTGCGACCTCTACCTGCTCGGCGGTGGTGAGGACGTCGCGCAGGTCGCGGCGGTGCGGTTCCTGCGCCGCAACCAGGGCCTGCAGCGGGCGGTGGGGCGCGGTGCGCCGGTGCTGGGCATCTGCGGCGGACTGCAGGTGCTGGGCACGAGCTTCGAGACCGGCGACGGGCAGCGGCACTCCGGGCTCGGGCTGGTCGACGCGGTCACCGAACCGGGACCGGACCGCGCGATCGGGGAGGTGACCACCCATTCCGCGCTGGGCGGGGTGGGCGCCCTGACCGGGTTCGAGAACCACCTCGGCCGGACCCGCCTGGGCGGCCACGCCGAACCGCTGGGCCGGGTGGTGCGCGGTACCGGCAACGGCTACGACCAGGTCGAGGGTGCGGTCTGCGGCCACGTGGTCACCACCTACCTGCACGGGCCGGTGCTGGCGCGCAATCCGAAGCTGGCCGATCTGCTGCTGGAGTGGGCGATCGGCGAGCCGCTGGAGCCGCTGGCCGATCCGCCGGAGCTCACCGCGCTGCGCGCCGAGCGCACCCGCAGCTACGCCCGCACCCGCAAGTAGCCCGGCCGCCGGAGGATGTCCGCAGTGGAGAGGGAGACCGGAGCGACCGCGGGGGTCCTGAGGCTGCCGGGCATCGTGCTGGGGGTGGGGCTCGGCGGGTTCGTCGACGGCATCCTGCTGCACCAGGTCCTGCAGTGGCACCACATGCTGAGCAGCACGGACACCGACAACATCGGGGTGCGGTACTACGACCCGGAGACGGTTTCCGGGCTCGAGATGAACACCCTGTGGGACGGCCTGTTCCACACCGTGTGCTGGCTCGCCGTCCTGATCGGCCTGGCCCTGCTCCACTCGCGGGTCACCTACCGCCGCCGCCAGGTGTGGGCTTCGCGCGTGCTGTGGGGCTGGGTCCTGGTCGGGTGGGGCCTGTTCAACCTCGTCGAGGGGATCGTGGACCACCACGTCCTGGGCATCCACCACGTCCACGGCGGCCCCCACCGGCTGTGGTGGGACATCGGTTTCCTCGTCTTGGGTGCGCTGCTGGTCGCGGTCGGCTACTGGCTCCAGCGCAGCGGACGGCCGTCCGGTCCGGGCGCCGCGGCCGCGCGCCGAGGCGGGCAGCGGTCGTGATGGCCCACGCCGAGCACGCGGTGGGCGGCGGGCTAGCGGGGGTGGTGCTGCCCGCGCTCGCCGTGCTCGTGGTCGCAGGCGGCTACTTGCACCTGGCGCGGCGGGCCCGGTGGCGCAACCAGGTGCGGGGCTGGAGCCGGTGGCGCACCGCGGGCTTCCTCACCGGCCTCGCGCTGCTGGCGGTGGCGCTGCTGCCGCCGGTGGCGCCGTTCGCCCACGCCGATTTCCGCGGTCACATGGTCCAGCACCTGCTCATCGGGATGTACGCGCCGCTCGGCCTGGTGCTGGGCGCCCCGGTCACCCTGCTGCTGCGCACCCTGCCCACCGCGCACGCTCGGCGGCTGACCGGGGTGCTGCACAGCGGCCTGGCCCGGCTGCTGGCCCACCCGGCGACCGCGCTGTTGCTGTCCAGCGGCGGGCTCGTCGTGCTCTACGGCACCCCGCTGCACGAGGCCACCGCGGCGCACCCGGTGGGGCACTGGCTGGTGCACGTCCACTTCGTGCTCTCCGGTTACCTGTTCGCCCACGCCATCGCCGGTCCGGACCCGGATCCGGCGCGTCCCGGGGTGCGCGCCCGCCTGGTCTACCTCGGCTGCGCCATCGCGGTGCACGCGGTGCTCGCGCAGCTCATGTACGGCGGTGTCGGGATCGTGGTGCACGCCCCCGCAGCCGAGGTCCGGGGTGGTGCGGAGCTGATGTACTACTTCGGCGACATCGCCGAACTGCTCCTCGCCGCGGTGCTGGTCAGCACCTGGCGCCCCGACCGCCGTCCGGGCCGTCGATCGCTCGCCCGCCCCGCGGTCGGGTAGGGCGTCGGAGACCTGACGGTTTAGTGCGGGCCGGCACTCCCGGGGTGGTCAGGTGTCGAAAAGCTGCGGGCTCGTTGATCAGCTGTTCGCGGTGTTCTCGATATGGGTGGGCGCGTGGAGGCTGCTGAGCAGCGCCAGGGCGTGGGCGCTGGGGGTGCCGGGTTCTGCGTGGTGGGGGACCAGCTGCTGCCCGGGTGCGCTGCGCACGTCGAATGCCTGGTAGATGAGCGTGAGCGGGCCGACGTCGGGGTGGACCAGGTGCTTGGGGTCGCCGGTCTTGCCGCGCACCGCGTGGGCGTTCCAGAGGGCGCGGAACTGCTCGCTGCCCGCGCTGAGTTCGGTGACCAGGCTCGGTAGCGCCGGATCTGCATAACCTGCTGCCATCCGCAGGTTGGCCACGACGGCTTGCGCCGTCCAGTCCCACCGCGCGTAGAAGTGGCGTCCCGCGGGGTCCAGGAAGGTCATGCGCGCGAGGTTGACGGCCCGGACGAATGGTGCGATTCCTCGATGTCGCGGCGCTGAATCGGAACCGGCAACGGGCGGAAACGACTTCATGAAGATCCGGTTGCGCGTCGGCGCGGAATTCCCGGTGCTGCCCGGGCGAATCGACGGGGTTTTCGAGTCGGGCGCGGAGGCGGCCGAGGAACGCCTTTCCCGGCGGTCAGCCGCGCCCCCGGCGCAGCCGGGCCAGCACCGGAGCGAGTTCGGGGGCGCGGAACAGGGCGAGCAGGCCGTAGCTGACGGCGGGCAGCACGGCGCAGTGCACCAGGAGTTCCAGCCACGCCGTGACGATCCGGTCCTGCGGGGCGACGGCGGCCCGGACGGCGCCGGCCGCGGCCAGGGAGAGACCGCAGCCGACCGCGGTGGCCGCCAGCGCGCGCCCCAGCCCGGCGAGGGTGCGGCCGGTCTCCAGCCCGCCGACCCGCGCCGCCAGCCACACCTGGCCGACGACCGCGCCGAGCGCGAAGCTCAGCGACATCGCCAGCGAGACGCCCACGACCAGGTCTTCCGGGGCGAGCACGGCCAGGCACAGGTAGCACAGCGCGCTGCGGAACACGACCATGATCAGGTTGATCCAGGTGGGCGTGCGGGAATCCTTCATCGCGTAGAAGGCGCGCAGCTGCAGCATGGTGATCGCGAACGGCACGATGCCGACCGCGGCGGCGGCCAGCGCCACGCCGAGCCGGTCGGCGGCGTCGATCCCGCTGGCGCCCAGCGAGAAGAACGCCACCCCGAGGGAACCGCCCGCCACCACCAGCAGCGCGCTGATCGGCAGCAGCAGCACGGCGCTGGTGCGCGAGCCCAGCGAGAGGTCGGAGACGAACTCGCGGGTGCGTCCTGCGCCCGCGGCCCGGCTGATCCGGGGCATCAGCGCGGTGAGCAGCGAGACCCCGAGCACGCCGTAGGGCACCTGGGACAGCAGCCACGCGTAGTTGAAGGTCGAGACGCTGCCCGGGGTGCCCTGCGCGGTGACCCGGGTGATGACGATCATGCCGAGCTGGCTGATGGCGGTGTAGAGCACGACCCAGAAGGCGAGGCCGCCGAACTCGGCGAGCCGGTGGTCCCAGCCCCACCGCCACCGCCAGCGGAAGCCGCTGCGCCGCAGCGCCAGCACCATCGCCAGGGCCTGCGCGGTGATACCCAGCGCGGTCCCGATGCCCAGCACCAGCAGCTTCGCCTGGCCCATCCGCACCGGGTCGAGGGAGATCTCGCCGGGCAGCAGCGCGTAGACGGCGACGGTGGCGATCACGACCAGGTTGTTGAGCACCGGGGCCCAGGCCGGGATGGCGAACACGCCGCGCACGTTGAGGATCGCCTGCAGCAGCGCCGAGAGGCCGTAGCAGATGATGCCGGGCAGCAGCAGGTAGGCGAAGGCGGTGGTCAGCGCGGAGTTCGCGCGGGTGTCGCTGCCCAGGTAGAGCTGGGTGAGCAGGGGAGCGGCGGCCACCGCCAGCGCGGTGGCCGCCACCAGCAGCACCGCGCCCATGGTGATCATCCACTGCGCGTAGTGCTCGCCCTCGCGCTCGTCCTGCTGCTGGGCGCGCACCAGCAGCGGCACCGCGATGCTGGTCAGCACCCCGCCGAGGAGCAGTTCGTTGACCACCGTCGGCAGCGTGTTGGCCACGGTGTAGGAGTCGTTGACCACGCCCAGCCCGAGCACGGCGACCAGCAGCACCTTGGCCAGCAGTCCGCTGATGCGGCTGACCGCGGTCGCCACCGCCATCGCTCCGCTCGCCCGGGCCAGCGAGGTGTCGCGGGGTCGCGACTCGGCCTGGTCGACCACGTCGTTCCTCCCGATCGCCGGTCCGCCTGCGGATCGACCGTGCCACGGAACGTGCGGACCCGCCCCTCGACGGCCGGGTGTGGCAACCTGATCGCAGGCGGGAAGGAGGCGCGAAGTGATCCTGTTCGGTGGTCTGCTGCTGGTCGCCGGGGTGGTCCTGGCCGTGGTGGGCGGTGGTGACATCGCGGGCGGGTGGCTGCTGCCGGGCGGGTTGATCGCCGGCGGGCTCGGGGTGCTGGTCGCCGGGGTGGTGGCGCGGGTGCGGCGCAGGATCGCGCCGGTGCGGGCGGTCGCCCGGGCGCACCGCACCGCGACGGGGCCGGAGGCGAACCCGCTGCGCCGGGCGCGGGCGGTGCCGGGGATGCTGGGCGCGACCTGGCGGGGCCGGAATCCGGCGCTGCCGCGCTACCAGCTGCTGCTGTGGGGGCTGGCGCTGGTGTACCTGGTCTCGCCGGTGGACGTGCTGCCGGAGTTCCTGCCGCTGCTGGGCATCACCGACGACATCGGAGTCGGGGCGTGGCTGCTCACCAGCGTCTACGCCGAATCGGGCAACTACCTCGCGCAGCGCGCCGACCACCCCGACGAGAGCTGACGTGCCGGTCGGGGGCCTTCATCGCTCCTGGTCGCGGACGTTGCGGTGCACGTGGAGGGCGTCGGAGCGATACGTCGCGACATCGCGGGTGGCCACCGCGAGGGTGCGTTGGAGTGCGCGCAGCTGGTCCACGGCGTGATCGATGACCTCGTAGGGGTGGTCGCCCAACGTGCCCCGGTAGAGGCGCTCCCGGTCCAGATCGTCGATCTGCCCGGCGAGCACCCGGGTGAGTTCCATCAGGTTGTCGAGGATGGATTGCAGGGTCCACCCGTAGGACGGCAGGTCCTGCTTCGTCAGGTCGGCCCGGAGCTGGCTCGTCGTGGCCTCGCGCAGCCCGTCGCGGACGTGGTACAGCACTTCCAGCGGATGTGCTGGCTCAGGTGAACTGCCCATACCGCCTCCCCTGCTCGTGGACCTACGGCCCAGGATGGCAGGCCGAGCTCGATAGCACCTGCTGCGGCGGGCGGCCTCGGTCGCGCACGCACCTCGCAACGCGATGGTTGCGCAGGCGCTGTTCGGCGCACGGAGGCCCGGTGGCGGCATCGGCCTCGGGAGGCCGCGGCCGCTCGCGCGAACGTGCGTGCACGCGGTTCCGATCCGGTCGCACGGTGAGGCGGGCGGTCGACGCCGTGGCCGGGGAACCCACAGGGGGAGGAGAGGCCGGGCGCCGACCGCCGGTGGTTCAGCCCTTGAGCAGGGAGCGGGCCATCACCATGCGCTGGATCTGGTTGGTGCCCTCGTAGATCTGGGTGATCTTGGCATCGCGCATCATGCGCTCCACCGGGAAGTCGCGGGTGTAGCCGGCGCCGCCGAAGAGCTGCACGGCGTCGGTGGTGACCTCCATCGCCACGTCGGAGGCGAAGCACTTGGCGGCGGCGGAGATGAACCCGAGGTTGCCCTCGCCCCGCTCGGCGCGGGCCGCCGAGACGTAGACCATGTGCCGGGCGGCTTCGATCTTCATCGCCATGTCGGCGAGCATGAACTGCACGCCTTGGAAGTCGGCGATGGCCGTGCCGAACTGCTTGCGCTCCTTGACGTAGGCCAGCGAGGCGTCCAGCGCGCCCTGGGCGATGCCGATGGCCTGGGCGCCGATGGTCGGCCGGGTGTGGTCGAGGGTGCGCAGCGCCGTCTTGAAGCCGGTGCCGGGTTCGCCGATGATCCGGTCGGCCGGGATGGTGCAGTCCTCGAAGTACAGCTCGACGGTGGGCGAGCCCTTGATGCCGAGCTTCTTCTCCTTCGGTCCCACCACGAATCCGGGGTCGTCCCGGTGCACCGCGAAGGCGCTGATGCCGTTGCTGCCCTTGTCGGGGTCGGTCACCGCCATCGCGGTGTACCAGCTCGACTCGCCGCCGTTGGTGATCCAGCACTTGCTGCCGTTCAGCACCCAGTGGTCGCCGTCGAGGCGGGCGCGGGTCTTCATCGACCCGGCGTCGGAGCCGGCCTCCCGTTCGGACAGCGCGTAGGAGGCGGTGGCCTCGCCGCGGGCGATCGAGGGGAGGACGAGCTGCTTGAGTTCCTCGGAGCCGGACAGCAGGATCGGCATGGTGCCGAGCTTGTTCACCGCCGGGATGAGGGACGAGGAGGCGCAGACGCGGGCGACCTCCTCGATCACGATGCAGGTGGCGACGGAGTCGGCGCCCTCGCCCTGGTACTCCTCGGGCACGTGGACGGCCGCGAACCCGGCCTTGACCAGGGCGTCGCGCGCTTCGCGCGGGTAGCGCTCCTCCTCGTCGACCGCCGCTGCGTGCGGGGCGATCTCCTTGTCGGCCAAGGCCCGCACCGCTTCGCGCAGCGCGTCGTGCTCCTCGGCCAGTTGGTAGGTGCCGAAGCTCGGGTCCACCGCTCTGCCTCCCGTTCCCGGTCCGCGGGCCGTCGTCGTCGCACGGCCTCGCCTCCGCTCATCGTAACGGCACTGAGTGCCACCATCAACGGCTTTCGATGCTATATTCCGCCCATGTCCGAGTCCCCGACGCCCAAACCCCGCGCGGGGCGCACCGCGCAGGGCCGCCGCCGGGTGCGGGGGGAGCTCGCCCTGGCCGCGCTGGACCTGTTCGCCGAGCAGGGTTTCGAGGCGACCACCGTCGATCACATCGCCGAGGCCGCCGGGATCAGCAGGCGCACCTTCTTCCGGTACTTCCGGGCGAAGGAGGACGTGGTGTTCCCCAGCCACGACGAGCGGCTCGGCGAGGTCGTCGACCTGCTCGACGGCGCGGACCCGGCCGCGGACCCGCTGCGCGTGCTGGCCGGGACCGCCGAGGTGGTGCTCGACATGTACCTCGCCGAACCCGCCGTGTCGCTGAAGCGGTTCGCCCTGACCCGCCAGGTGCCGTCGCTGCGGGACAAGGAGATCACCAGCATCGACCGCTACCAGCGGGTCTTCGCCCGGTTCCTGCGCGCCCGCTACGCCGACCGGCCCGGCGGGGAGCTGCACGCGGCCGTCGCCGCCGCGGCGGTGGTCGCCGCGCACAACCACGTCCTGCGGCAGTGGCTCAAGAGCGGGGGAGCGCGCGACGCCAAGGCCGAGCTGCGCACCGCGCTCGACTCCGTGCACGCCGCCCTGTCGGCACCGCGACCGGCGGAGCAGGACAACGTCGTGGTCGGCGTCCTGCGCACCGCAGCGCCGCCCGACGCGGTGCTCGCGCAGCTCGAACACGCCCTCCGCGACCTCCCGCAGCACTAGGCACCCGGTGCCACGAGACGGCCGCTCGGCTCCCTTTTTGGTTTAAGAACATCTATTACTTCAGTGTTGAATGAAATTAATACCTCCGACAACCCCCGAAAAGATCCGCCACGAGCAACACCGCCAAAGCTCATGACCTGGTTCAACACGACGGAGGAGCGGGGTGGCCCGCTAGCCTGGAGACCCACGGCGCCCACCGGGAGCGAGGGATCGGATGCCCCAGGAGAACCCGCTGCGGCGGGTCGTGCTGACCGTGGTGGGCAGCGTGCTGGTGCTCGCGGGAGTGGCGTTGCTGGTGCTGCCCGGCCCCGGCCTGCTGCTGGTGCTCGCGGGATTGATCACGCTCGCGGAGACGTTCCCGGCCCTCGAGCGCTACATCGAGCCGGTCCGGCGGCGGGCGCTGAAGGCCGCCGAGGACAGCGTGGCGACTCCGCCGCGGATCGCCGGGTCCGTGCTGGCCGGGCTGGCGCTCATCGGCGCCGGGATCGTGTGGGGCGTCGTGCCGCAGGTGCCTCTGGCAGGGTGGAGCACCTGCGCGAGCCTGATCCTTTCCGGGCTGGCGCTGCTCGGCCTGCTCTACTACAGCCACCGGCGCGTGCGGGCAGCGTCCAAGGGCCGAGCCCGCTAGGCGCGGACGTGGTGCTCCGATGCCGAGGCCGGTCCGCTCGCCGCGCCGGGAACGCCGACATCGCGATGCTCCACCGCGGCCGCGAGGTACCGGCTGGGGCCCCTCGGTGAGCTGTCATCGTGACCAGCCTGGCGCCAGGCGTGCCTCGTTCTGCGGGTGGGCTGGCGACCGTCGGTCCTGACCACCTCAGTATCCGCACCGCCCTCATCGCGGGCGGACTACGCTCGAGCGTCCTCCACGCACGCCATTTCGCTCTACGAATTCGGCGGCTCCCGGACGGCGTCGGCTGCCCCGGCTGAGCAAGACCCGTACCCGCGGGCCCGTGTTCGTTACCCACTGTCTGCCCGGCCCGGGCGAGGTGTCTCCCCGCGTGAGGCATGCCAGGACACCGGCCTCGCCCGCCTTTCCTGCGGTCAGGCCCGAGCCCTGTTCGCCGAGGTCCTGGGGAGCCTGGCTCGCCCTATGGGGGGTGTGACCGAGATATGTGCCAAAGGGGCAACGGGATGATCTTGAGCCCGTCGGCCGTCACCCATTCGGCTCAGTGTGGTTGGTGGTGATGTTGAGCGCCGTCTGGGGCCTGGGGTGGGTTGTGACATCGATTGAACGGACCGCGTATCCGCGGTTCAAGCGGCTGATCACCGCACATGAGCTGCACCTGTTCTTCTCTCCGAGCCGCGACGAGCTGGAGTGGGCGGCCGATGCCACGGACTGCGATGAGCATCTGCTGGCGCTGCTGCTGATGCTGAAGTCGTACCGGCGCATGGGGTGTTTCCCGGCGCTGGAGGACGTCCCGGAGATGGTGGTGGAGGCCGGGCTGGAGCTGCCCGGTTTCTCGACCTTCGACAAGATGGCCTCGAAGATCCGCACCGAGGTGAACGCCTCGATCTGCGCGGGTATCCACGACCGCATGAGCGCTGCTCAGCGGGCAGGACTCATGCGGCTGGCTGAAGAAACCCGCCAAGGGCCCGACCTGGTCGCACTTCAAGAACCTGACCAAGCGACTGGAATGGCTGGACGAGCTCGGCGACACCGAAGTGTGGATGGACGGAGTCGCCGCGGGGAAGGTCACCGACTTCGCCGGGGAAGCGGACGCGGCGGACGCCTCGGAGCTGCGGGACTTCGTCCCCGTCAAACGCATCGCGCTGGTCGCGGCCCTGACGCACAAGGCGCGGATGCGGGTGCGGGACGACCTGGCGACGATGTTCTGCAAGCGTGTGGCGACGAAGATCAAGAAGGCCAAGGCGGAGCTGGAGGAGATCCGGCTCGCCGAGCGGGAGATCGTCGAGTCCCTGATCGGGAACTACCGCACGGTGCTCAAGCACGTTGACGAGGGCGGCCCGGCCCAGGAGGCGCTCACGAAGGCCGCGGCCATGACCGCCGAGGTCCGCCAGGCCCTGGATGGTCTGGACGAGGAGGCGCCGGTGGACGAGGTTGCGACGCGGCTGGAGGGCAGGGTCTCCCCGGCGGTCCTCGCCCTGGTGAAGGCTCAGGTGGTGCAGGCGGGCGGGTTCGGCGCGGTCACCCGCGCGGTGGACGGCTTCGGCGGGTTCGCGAAGCAGTACGAGCAGATCGAGAAGGTCTCCGCCCATCACGGCAACTTCTGGGAAGTGCTGCTGTACGGGCAGATCGGCCGGGACCGGGCGGTGATGTTCGACCTTGCCGACAACGACAAGCTGAAGTTCACCGCGACCAGCGAGGACAGCCGAGTGCTGGACGCCCTCGCGCACGCCCAGCGGCACCAGGCGGCCCGCGGCGAGTACATCACCGCCTTCAACGAGGAGGGCAAGGAGGTCGACGTCTCCTTCGCCACCCAGAACTGGCGCAAGGCAGTGGTCGACAAGACCCGGACCGGGCAGTTCGTGCGCGAGCACTTCGAGGCGATGGTCTTCACCGCCCTCGCCGAGGAACTGCGCACCGGGGATGTCGCGGTGGCCGGCTCGGAGGAGTACGCCGACTGGTCCGAGCAGCTGCTGGCCTGGGAGGTCGTCCAGGAGACGCTGGGGTCCTACCTGGTGGAGGTCGGCCTGTGCGAGGCGGGCGAGAGCACCGAGTTCAACGCGAAGTTCTTCCGTCGGCAGCTGGAGGACAAGCTGCGAGGCGCCGCCGCGACGGCGGATGCCGGGTACCCGGAGAACGAGGGCCTGGTGATCGATCCGGAGACGGGCATCCCGTCGCTGAAGGCGTTCAGGGCTGACGGTCAGCGGCCCTCGGCGAAGCGGCTGGAGCAGGAGATCAAGGCGAGGATGCCCGAGCGTTCCCTGATGGGGATCGTGGCCCGGACCGCGTACTGGGTGGAGTGGTGGCGCCGCTTCGGCCCGCCGTCGGGCAACGAGCCCAAGCTCACCGACCCCTTGGGCCGCTACGTGATCGTGACCTTCGTCAAGGGCACCAACATGGGCCCGTACGAGGCCGCCCGGCATATCCCCGGTGTGAGCGGGCACGAGCTGTCGTACGTCGCCAACAAGCACTTCTCGATCGTGCTGCTGAACGAGGCGGTCGCCGACTTGGTGAACGCTCACGCCCGTCTGGACATCTCGCAGGCGTGGGGCGACACGGCACCGCCGTGGCTGCGGACGGCACCCACATGGACACCTATCTCGACAACCTGCTCTCCGAGACGAGCGTGAGGTACGGCAAGCCGGGCGGCATCGCCTACCACCACGTCTCGGACACCTACATCGCGCTGTTCACGCACTTCATCCCGTGCGGGGTGTGGGAAGCCGTCTACATCATCGAGGGCCTGCTGAAGAACACCAGCGAGGTGCAGCCGACCACCGTGCACGCGGATACCCAAGGCCAGAGCTTCCCTGTCTTTGCGCTCGCCCACCTGCTGGGCTTCGACCTGATGCCCAGGATGGAACTGGAAGGAACTGACCTTCTACCGACCCTCCAAGCAGACGGAGTACGTGCACATCGACGCCCTGTTCGGCGAGCCGGGCAAGAACACAATCGACTTCGACCTGATCGAGTCCCAGTTCCGCCACCTGATGCGGGTTGCCGTCTCCGTACGCGAGGGCACCATCTCCTCCTCCACACTGCTCAAGCGGCTGCGGTCGGGGTCACGGAAGAACGCCACCTACGCGGCCTTCCGCGAGGTCGGCCGCGTGATCCGCACCGTCCAGCTCCTGCGCTACCTCTCGGACGCGCCGCTGCGCCGGCGGGTGACCGCAGCGACCAACAAGGTCGAGTCGTTCAACCGGTTCTCCCAGTGGATCGGCTTCGGCAACCGCGGCGTCATCGCCGACAACGACCCCATCGAGCAGGAGAAGGCGATGAAGTTCAACGCGCTGCTCACGAACGCGGTGATCTTCCACAACGCCCTGGACATCGCGGAGATCGTGCGGCAGCTGCTGGAGGAGGGATGGGAGATCGACCCGGAAGACCTGGCACTCATCTCGCCGTACCTGACCGAACACATCAACCGGTTCGGCGAGTACAGCACCCACGAACTCGGCATCCAGCCCGACGCGTACGACCCGAAACTCGACGTCGATTTCACCCCGCTGCGCGAGCAGGATCTGACCGTCGCCGGACTCGGCCAGGCAGCTTGAGCCGACCGCGAGCCTTCTTGTGCGGGCACTGGTCGTACAGTCGAAGCGGCGCCCGAAGCCACCTCGCATGGCTTCGGGGGCCGCTTCTCGTGGTGCGGTGTCAGGCGCGGGTGGGAGCGATGTAGCGCCGGACGGCGACCATGAGGCCGAAGGCCAGGGCGAGACCGGCCAGATGGGAGCTGCCCAGGACGGTCTTGGCGGTGGCGCCGGTGAGGTCCTGTCGTGGGTGACGACCTGGCCAGTGGCGTAGTAGGCGCCCCAGGTGATCAGCATGGCCACCGTCAGGATGACGACGCGCGCGCCGACGGGGAGCCACTGCGGCCCCTTGGTGGCCCCGGTTTCCTATCTCTGACCCACGGTGCGAAGTAGCCATCGGTTCCCTGCCCCTCCCCGTTGCACGGCCAGGGATGCTTTTGAGGGTATGGCATCCGGGTGCGACCGCGCCGTACTGTCCATGCCCTGATCGAGCGCGGCGCGCTCGGCGTCGTCCGGTTCAGCGGTGCGCGGGACGTCCCCGGAGGAGTCCCCGAGCTCGTCGGGACGCTGTGGCGGCAGACCAGGCAAGGGCATGATCGCTTGCGTGTGCGGGCGGAGCCGCCGCTGGTCATGTCGTGCGGATCGGTCCCACACGGTGGGTTCCGGTGAGCAGGGCTTCGGCATGCTTACGGAAAGCGGTGACCAGACGGCCGCGGTCGCCGGAGCGCGTGGCGAGTACGACCTGGCTCGGTTCGACCCCGCGCAACGGGACGGTGGTCAGGCTGGGGTGCAGGCCGGTCGCGTGGTCGAGGGGCGGCCCGATGGCCACGGCCTGCCCGGCGGCGATGAGTTCGTGTTTGTCCTCAAGGGCCTCGACCAGGGGGCCGTCGGGCGCGGGCCGCCCGTCGGGCCGGGGATCGAGCCGCCAGTAGGCGTTCAGCAACGGGTCGGACTGGCGTACGTGGGGGATCGGCTCGTCGGCAATGTCGCCGAGGGTGACCGACTCCTTGCCGGCCAGACGGTGGTCCCGGGGCACGACCAGTACGCGCGGTTCGTCGTAGAGGACGGTGACGCGCAGCCGGTCGGTGGGGAACGGCAGACGCGTCACCACCGCGTCGACGCGGTGCTCCAGCAGCGCGCCGCGCGAGTCGTTCCAGGCGAGCAGGCGGGTGTGGACCTCGGCGTCGGGATTGAGGTCCCGCAGGGCCCGCACGGCCGCGGTGATGACCAGCCCCTTAGTGTAGCCGATGGTGATGCTGCTGGGCCGGGCCGCGGCCCGGGTACGGGCCATCGCCTCGACCGCGGTGCGCAGTAGCCCCTGGGCCTGGGACAGGAAAACCTCGCCGGCCTCGCTCAGCCGGGTGCCGCGCGTGGTGCGGTCGAGCAGGCGGACGCCCACTTGCTGTTCGAGGCGGCGGATCTGCCGGCTCAGCGACGGCTGGGTGGTGTGCAGCGCCTCGGCGGCACGGCCGAAGTGCTGGTACTCGGCGACCACCGTGAAGCACTGCACCAGCCGGAGATCGAGATCCACGGGTGCGGGGAAGTGTTCGGACACCACCCCACTCTAACTGGCTTTATACGCAGTCCGTATTACCTGTACCGGAACAATTATTGGACTGCGCGCTCGTCGTGGCCGCACCGTGGTGACCATGACATCGGACAGCGTGACACCGTTTCGTATCGACATCGCGGACAGTGCCCTGGAGGATCTGAAGGACCGGCTCCACCGGGTACGCCTCCCCGGCCGGGAGACAGCGCCGGACAGCAGCCAGGGAGTGCGGCGGGAGCGCCTGGAGGAGCTGCTGGAGTACTGGGCCACCGGGTACGACTGGCGCGATCTGGAGCGGCGGCTCAACGAGCTGGGCCAGTTCCGCACGACCATCGACGGTCTCGGCCTCCACTTCATGCACGTACGCTCACCCCGCCCCGACGCCACCCCCCTGTTGCTGCTGCACGGATGGCCGGGCTCGTTCCTGGAGTTCCTCAAGACCATCGGCCCGCTCACCGAGCACGGCTTCCACCTCGTCGTCCCCTCGATGCCCGGCTACGGCTTCTCCGACCAACCCGCCTCGACAGGCTGGGACCCGGACCGGATCGCCCGCGCGTACGGCGTGCTCATGCGACGCCTCGGCTATGACTCCTACCTGGCCCAGGGAGGCGACTGGGGCGGTGTCGTCGCGACCCGCATGGGGGCGCAGCGCCTGACGGGCCTGCGTGCGATCCACGTCAACTTCCCCGAGTTCCTCGCCGCACCACCGGTCGGCGACGACCCGGCCCCCGAGGAGAAGGCCGCACTCGAACAGGGCAGCCGCTTCTTCGCCGTCCATTCCGGATACCACGTCGTGCAGCGCACCCGGCCGCAGACCATCGGCTACGCCCTGACCGACTCCCCGGCCGGGCAGGCCGCCTGGATCTACGAGAAGTTCCTCGACTGGGCCCGGCCCGAGACGCCCTCACCCCCGACGAGATCCTCGACCACATCTCCCTGTACTGGTTCACCGGCACCGCCGCTTCCTCCGCCCGCCTGTACTGGGAGTACGCCCCGCAGCCGCTCGCTCCCACCGAGCTGGACCTTCCCGTCGGAGTCAGCGTCTTCCCGGACGAACTGACGCGTACCCCGCGCGTCTGGGCCGAGCGCGCCTATCGCGACCTGCGCTACTTCAACGACGACATCCCCGCAGGCGGCCACTTCGCCGCCCTGGAGCAGCCTGAGCTGTTCATCGAGGAGATCGTCAAGTTCGCGCGGACGGTGGCCGCGTGATGACGGTCGAGATCAGCGGGGGCACGGACGGCATCGGGCGTGGGGACTGGGTCGTGGCCGTCGGGACCGACAGGGCCAAGGCCGAGCCCGGCGCCCAGTTCCAGCGCCCCAGGCGTTCGGAGACCGCCGACGGCCCGGCGTCCGACTCCGCGCCGACCTACCTCATCCGTTTCCCGCTCAGCCACGGCCCGGCCGGCCTGCTCGGCCGCGCCGTCGATCCGGTCGTGCTCGACTTCGGCGGCGCCGGGCGTTTCGAGACCGCCGTCAAGGCGATCCCGGGCCCTCGGGCATTCTCCCTCGCCGACGCACGACGCCTCTACGACCGCACCCGGGAGGTGCTTGCCCGATGAAGTGGGTCAGCTACCGCTCCGCCGACGGCTCCACGCGCTGCGGCGTGATGCGCGACAACAAGATCCACGCCGTGGGCACGGGCCTGTTGGAGCTGCTGCGCGCCGAAGGCGGGCTGGAGGCCGCCGCAACCAGGGAACCGACCGAGATCGTCGAGCCGGCCACCGCCGACCTGCTGGCACCGATACCGGTCCCCCCAGCGGTCCGGGACTTCGCCGCGTTCGAACGTCACATCAGCAACGCGGGTAAGGCAGCCGTCGGCGACGGCAGGGTCAGCCCGGTCTGGTACGAGTATCCGCTCTTCTATTTCTCCAACCCGGCGGCGATCAAGGGACCGCACGACGAGGTCGCCATCGCCCCGGGCGCTCAACTGTGGGACTACGAGGTCGAGGTCGCTGCGGTGATCGCCGGGGACTGCTCGGACCTCGACGCCGCCACGGCGGAGAATCACATCGCCGGCTACCTGGTCTACTGCGACTGGAGCGCACGCGACATCTCCGCGAGCGAGATGGGATTCGTATACGGCCCCTCCAAGAGCAAGGACGCCTCGACCAGTCTCGGCCCGTTCCTCGTCACCCCCGACGAACTAGAGCCCTACCGCACGGGCCGGGGCTATGCGTTGCGGATGGACGGGTACGTCAACGATGAGCATTACGGCGGCGGCAGCTGGGACGAGATCCACTGGTCGTTCGGCGAGATGCTGGCGCACGCGTCGCGCGGCACCTCGCTGCGAGCCGGTGACATCATCGCCAGCGGCCCCGTGGGCACCGGCTGCATCCAGGAGTTGTCCGGCTGCCGCCCCTACCTGGCACCGGGAGACACGGTCCGGATCGAAGTACAGGAACTCGGCGCGATCTCCGCACGGATCACCGCGCCAGAGCCGTCCTGACTTACCGGACGCACCAAGAACGACCTTGACCATTCCACTTGCCGGGAGACCGCCACGATGCAGCTCGCCAGCAGCTTCGCTCGCGCCGACATGGATCTGAACGCCGTCCGCGAGGTCAGCCTCACCATCAACGCGACCCACCTGTTCGTCTACTTCATCCCCGAGGCACCGGAAGAGGCCGCCAAACTAGGCGTGACCGAGTACGGACCGGCGTACTTCGCGTTCCGCTCTGCCCCGATGGGCACAGTCCCATGGCAGGTCACGCTCGCGGCCTTCTACAACTTCAGCCCGCGGTCGGTGCGGGCCATGGCAGGCGTCTGGGACACAGCGCCGCCACCGGAGTGGCAGGCCGCTCGTTTCGCAGCCGTCGGCCGTGCGTTGCGGCGCGTCGGCGTGAGCCTCACCGCCGATCAGATCGCCGAGGCACGATCACTGATCGACCCGGTCGTCGCGAGCGCCGACCACGCCGGGAAGACGATGGCCGCCGCCAACGCCTCGGTCCCCCTGCCGGCCGATCCGCTCGTCGCGCTGTGGCAGCAGATCACAGTGCTGCGCGAGTGGCGCGGCGACGCGCATATCACCGTGCTCGCAGCGGACGGCCTCGGGCCGTGTGACTGCAACGTGTTGCAAACCGCGACAGGTCACTTCCCGGAAGCCATCGCGCGCGCCACCCGGCTGTGGGACGACGAGGAGGTGGCCGCGGCAACGACACGCCTTGTCGCACGCGGCTGGCTCGACGCCGACGGCACCGCTACCGATGCCGGCATCGCGGCGCGCGAGCAGATCGAGGTCGAGACCGACGAGCACTGCGCGGCGCTGTGGACGCCGATCGGCGACGCCGGCGTCCGTCGCCTCACCTCGCTCATCAGGCCGATCCACGACGCGTTCACCGCAGCCGGGACATACCCCTTCCGCGTGGAGACGGGAGACACGCGGCCCGCCGACCCGGAAGCCGCCAGGTAGGCCCCGTTCTCGCGCAGCCGTGACGAACGGACATGTAGCGCAGGGTGGCGCTGGGGGCTGGACCGAGCGCGAGGCCGGCGATACAGCGATCAGCGGTAGCAGTGATTCCGCTGTCGGACTATCGACACACCTGACGGCTCGCCAGGGTGGTGACGCAGTAAATGCCGGATTTACTGCGGCGGAGCCCCCACCGTGATCACCGCGACCTGCGGCGGGGTATTCCGGTTGCCGGGATGAGGTGTACGCATTTACTGCGGCAGCACTGGGAGGGCGGAGCGGGCGTGACGATCGAACCGGCGACCGATCTCGGGAGTGGGGGCGCACTTCGGTTGCCACGCGCTCGGGTCGTACCTCTGTCCGCCCCGCCGTGTCTTCCTGTCGAGGGAGGCCGAGGTGCCGCAGTGCTCGTTGCCGCCGGTCAGGTCGTCTCGGACCAAGGCAAGGAGCTGTGTGTGAGCTGCGAACGCCGCGCTCGACCACCTGGGCGGCATCGACGTGCTGGTGGCCAACGCCGGACGCAACACCCACGTGCCCGACGGTGTCCTCGCCGCGACCGACGACGACTGGCAGGCGACCTCGACGCCAACCTGCTATCGGTCGTCCGCCTCGACCGCGCGCTCGTGCCGCACATGACCGCCCAGGGTCACGGCACCGTCGTCCACGTCTCATCGAACGCCGCCCGTTACCCACCCAACGGCGCCGCCTACGCCGCCGCCAAAGCCGCCCTCAACTCCTACAGCAAGAGCCTCGCCCACACCTGCGGTCCGCACGGCGTGCGCGTCACCGCGGTCATGCCCGGCGTCATCGAGAGCGACGCCGTCGAAGCCAGCCTGCGGCAGGCAGCCGAACACGCCGGACGCGACCTGGCCACCATCCGCAACGAATTCCACCAGCGCCTTGCCGCCCCGCTCGGCCGCCCCGGGCAGCCTGAGGAAACCGCAGAACTGATTGCCTTCCTCGCTTCCCCGCGCGCCTCCTACCTCACCGGCATCGCCATCTCGGTCGACGGAGGCATGCTGCCAACGCCCTGACGCACGACAGCCCCGGTGCCAGGAAGTCGTGGCGGGACAGCGAACGACGTTCGCGGGGCTGCTGAATCTCAGTGCTCGCCCCGGCTGCCCAGACGCTCTCACGATCGCCCGGCCCGCGGTCCTCTGCGGGCCGGGCGATCCTGGCCTCGACAAGCCGGGCACCTGGATCATGGACCTGTCGCTGCTGTCGAAGACCGCGCGCCGCTTCGCCACGGAATTCCTCGATCGGCTCGTCCTGACCGCCACCAGCAGCCGCTGCCGCAGCCGTGCCCGATCAGCCAGGCTCATCGCGGCCCGCGACCGTCGCGAGCTGGCGGCGCCACTCTTCGCGGTCCGCGCCGACTCGTGCTGACCGAACGGGACGTCCTCGACGAGCTCCAGCAGCCGACGGACGTGCTCGACGGCCACGTCCGGAACGTCGGCGAGCTCCGGGAAATGGCCGAGTCGCTGGTACGCCTTCAGCCACACGACCAAGGCCAGAAGCTGCTGCTCGGTTCAAGTCCTGCCGCGCGCCCACGCGATCTCATCCATCGATCGTCGGCGTGAACGCCTCGGCCAGCTCTCGTGGAAGGAGATCGGAAGAACACTCCGCGATCGATCACGTAAGGGCCCGTCGCATTTCCTAAACTACACGATCTTTCACGAAACTATACATGCGTGTAGTATGATGCCCAGTTGGGTAGTATGGTGCACACGTGGGTAGGAAGGGTGATCATGCAGCCGGCTCCGGAGGAGGAGGACCTCACTGCTCGTGCTCGGATCCGGGACGCCGCGCTTCGGTTGTTCGGTGAGCAAGGATTCGATCGGGCGACGATCCGTTCGATCGCGGACGCCGCGGGTGTGTCTTCTGGGTTGGTGCGTCATCACTTCGGCTCGAAGGAGGCGTTGCGTGACGAGTGCGACGCGTATCTGGCCAGAGCTTTGGTGCGACTCAACGATCAGGTCCGCGCCCACATGTCCACGAGCGAGACGAACTACCTGGCTGTCGCGGTGTCGGTGTTCGCGCCGTACCGGAGCTACATCGCCCGGACGCTGGTCGAGGGCCGAGTGGCACCGTTGTTCGACACGCTGACCGACCTGGGCGCGGAACGGCTCGCGGAACTTGACGAGAAGCGTGCCGATCCACCGGAGGTTTCGCGGGATGCGCGGGCCACGGTGGCCGCCGCGATGTCGCTTTCGGTCAGCGTGCTCTACGAACACGTCTCCCGACGTCTCGGTGTCGATGTCTTCAGCGCCGAGGGACAGGGCTTGCTCGCCCGGATCCTCCTCGACATCTACTCGCACCCCTGGCTCGACCCGGAAGAGGCCGCCACGCTCCGGGCTCGTCTACCCGAGGGCAGCGGCTCCGGCGAAGGTTCCGTCGAGGAGAAGGCTCGCGATGACTGAACTGATCTCGGTGAGTGGACTGGTCAAGACGTTCGACGCCACCCGGGCGCTGGACGGGCTGGACCTCACCGTCAACGCTGGCGAAGTGCACGGCTTCCTGGGACCTAACGGTGCGGGGAAGAGCACCACCCTCCGGATCCTGCTCGGTCTGCTGCACGCGGACGCGGGCGCGGTCCGGCTGCTCGGCGGCGACCCGTGGAGCGAGGCGACCGAGTTGCATCGGCGCTTGGCGTACGTGCCGGGCGACGTCACGCTTTGGCCCGGACTGTCCGGAGGCGAGGTCATCGACCTCCTCCTGCAGTTGCGCGGCGGCCGAGTCAACACGTCAAAACGGGACGAGTTGATCGAGCGCTTCGACCTCGACCCGCGGGCCAAGGGCTGGGCGTACTCGAAAGGCAACCGGCAGAAGGTCGCGCTGATCGCCGCGCTGGCCTCCGACGTCGAGCTGTTGATCCTCGACGAGCCGACATCGGGCCTGGATCCGCTGATGGAGATGGTGTTTCGCGAGGTCGTACGCGAGGAGCAGGAGTGCAACGGTCGTACGGTCCTGTTGTCCAGTCACATCCTCGCCGAGGTGGAGGCGCTGTGCGAACGGGTGACGATCATCCGGGGCGGCCGGACCGTCGACGCCGGCAGCCTTGCGGAGATGCGGCACTTGACCCGTACCTCGATCCGGGCCGAACTCTCCTGTCCCGCGGACGGCCTCGCCAATGTGCGAGGCGTCCACGAGCTGCGGATCGATGGCGACATCAACGGTGACATCGTGCACTTCGACGTCGATGCCGAGGCATTGGGGCCGATACTGCGCTTCCTCGACTCGCACGGTGTGCGGGCCCTGACCAGCAGCCCCCCGACGCTCGAAGAACTGTTCCTGCGGCACTACGACAACACGACCGAGGCCGCGCGGTGAACGTGCCCACGGGAACGTGGCGCCTGGCACGGTTGGCCGTCCGCCGAGAGCGCAACATCGCGCCGTGGTGCATCCTGGCCGTCATCTGTCTGGGCCTGACGATGGTCTCCTACATCGACCGGAACATGGCGACTCCGAGCGTGATGGCAACCTACGTCGAGACGATCAACGACAACGCCTTCTTCCGGGCGCTCGGCGGCGGGACTTCGGTGATCGCCGACCGTGGGTTCATGTCCGCCTGGCGCAGCGGTGGTTTTCTCTACCTCATCACCGCGATCACCGCACTGCTCACGGTCGTGCGGCACACCAGGGCGGACGAGGACGCAGGCCGGACCGAACTGCTGCGTTCGGGTGCGGTGAGCCGGTTCGCCGCGCTGACCTCAGCGCTGCTGGTGGCCGCGGCGGTCTCGCTGGTCGCTGGTGCGCTGACCGCGGTCGGGCAGATCGGCGTCGGGTTGGCGCCGTTCAGTTCAGTGACCTACGGCGCCGCCATCACCGCAGCCGGCTGGTTGTTCGGTTCGTTTGCCGCCGTGGCCGCCCAGATCGCGCAGAACGCCCGTACGGCCAGGACGATCACGCTGTTCACCTTGGCGATCGCCTACCTCGCTCGCTACGCCGGCGACGCGAGCGGCCAGGCATGGCTGACGTACCTCTCGCCGATGGGGTGGATCCACGCGGTCCAGCCGTACCGGTACGACAGGTGGTGGGTGTTGGCCGTTCTGGTCGGGCTGGTGGCGATCCTGGTGACCGTCGCCTACCTCCTCAGCGCTCGCCGTGACCTCGGGGAAGGTCTGCTCCCCGAGCGCCGTGGGCGAGTCACCGCTCCGGCTTTGCGCGGTCCGATCGGGCTGTCCTGGCGGCTGCATCGCGGCCTTTTCGTGAAATGGGCGATCGGGATCGGCGTGTTCGCCATCGGTGCCGCCGGGATTGGCACGATCGTTCCTGACATCGACGTGCTGCCCTCGGGCAGCTTCGGTCTTCTGCAGCAGGGATTCGGCGGTGGCGGAAGCTCCGTCGACACCGCCGACTTCTTTCTGTGGGCTGTCATCCTGCTCTTCGCGCACGTTATAGGCATCGTTCCGGTGCTGATGATCCAGCGGCTGCGGGATGAGGAACGGTCAGGCCGGGCCGAGCTGGCTCAAGGCACTCCAATGACCCGTGTCTGGTGGGCGGCCGGGCTACTGGTCGTGACCGCGCTCGGCACGGCCGGGTTGTTCACGACGGCCGGGCTGGTCCTCGGTTTCGGCTACGGCTTGTTCACCGACGGACTTGCGGGCCCGCTGGGGCGGGTTCCCGTCGCCGCACTGAGCTGCGTCCCCGCGGCGTGGCTGATCGCGGCAATCTGCTTCCTGGCTTACGCGCTGGCGCCGCGGCTTGCTGTACCGGTCTCGTGGGCGGTTTGGGGCTGGACTACCCTGCTCGGAAAGGTCGCCGGACCACTTTACGACGTGTGGGGCGGCACGCCGTTCGAGCCGTACCACTACGTACCCAACACCCTGGCAGGCCAGCCGTTCAGCCCGTCCACGATCCTGACAATGCTGGCGATGACGGCCCTGCTCGTTTGGGTAGGGCTCAGCGCCCTGCGACACCGCGACTTCGGTCGATAGTTTTGCAGACGCGAACCACACGCTCATGGACGTCCGAGGTGGGTGCCGCCGTGATGGTCCACGACGGTCGCCCTCCTGATGACATGTAGCGACCGTTGCGTGCGAATACTTCGCCAGGTGACGCTGCGGTGGCCAACGAGACGGGCTCCGCTGCGGCCAGACGCCGAGCAGGGGCAGAGCTTGACCCCTTCTGGCGGTGAAGCGATCCGCGCGCTGCTATTCGTTCCTTGCTGAGCAAGGCTCAAGTACGATCCCGCTGCGCCAGCACATGGCCACCGACTCGGCAATGGCCGCCGGTCAGTCGCTATCCAAGCCGTCGGAGCGTTGTCGCCCCGACAGAAGGGGAGTCGGCGGTACGCCGGATGGCCGGAATGGGCCGTCAGCTTGGCGCGGACTCCGGATGAGGGCGTTGGGCTTGCCGGCCAGGATGGAGGCCACGTAGCGATCGACCACGGGTAGGCGGGCAAGGTTGAGCGTCGCACGCCGGATCCGTAGTTGCCAGCGCGACTCGGGCAGGAACCAGCGGGCACCGGCCCGACCGACCTTCTGCTTCTCCCGCGCCACAGGACGCCAGAGCTGCTCGTACTGGACCAACGCTTGGTCAATCGGCGCATGTGCCAACCGGTCGGCCAACAGATACGCGCCTGCGATGCCCAGCGACGCCCCTTGTCCGGCGAGTAGCGAAACGGCATAGCAGGCGTCTCCGACCAGCACGACCCTTCCTCTGCTCCACTGGGGCATTTCGATCTGGGCGACTTGGTCGTAGTAGATCTCCTTCGGTGGAGGGCACTGATCGAGCGCGGCGGGCGTCACCCAGCCCAACCCTGCGAAAGCGTTGACCACAGCCGCCCGGATGTCTTCGGGCAGCGTTGGATCAGGCGTGCGGCGCACCCCGAAGGTCGCGACGCGCCCGTCGCGCAAGGCGTAAAAGCCCATCTGCCGGTCAACAGTGTCGGTGAGGCAGGCTCGGTCTTGCAGTAGCGCGTGGATCTCCGGGGCATCGAAGCAGAATGCCGTGGTGTGGAAGCCGAGGTAGCGCAAGAACCGCGCCTCGTTGCCGAACACCAGGCTTCGAACGGTCGAGTGGATGCCATCAGCGCCGACGAGCAGGTCGGCATCGAGACGCGTCCCGTCCTCGATCTCGACTCGGACCCCGTCGCGGTGGTGGGTCACGGCGCTTGGGCTGGTGCCGAATCGCAGGTCGACGTCCGGCGACAGGTTTTCGCGCAAGACCCGCTCGAGATCCGGGCGCATCAGGTTCAGCAGGGGGCCGTTTGCAAACTGCCGGGGCCGCACGCCGGCACGACGTCGACCACGTTCGTCGACGAAGGTCGCCTCCGCGATGTCATAGGCGACGTCCTGGATCGCGGGCAGCAGGCCCATCGACTCGATGGCGTCGTAGCCGGGGCCGAAGAAATCCATCATGTATCCGTGCGAGCGAGGAACGGTCGCCCGCTCCAGCAGCACAACTTCGGCACCGAGCGTCGACAACCGGTTCGCCAGGGCCAGGCCGGCGATGCCGGCACCGGAGATCACCACCTTCATCAGCTTCCTCCTCTGCGGTGTTCAACTAACGAGGCGGTTGCGGTGTTCAACTAACGAGGCGGTGCAGAATGACCGCGGTCGGACCGGTGTCCATGCCCGTGCCGAGCCCTCGATGCAGCAGCAGGCCGTCGACCACGGCGATCAAGGCAGCGGCGGTCTCCGTGGGTGCGGATACACCGCGCTCACCCAACCACCGGCCGAAGCGCTGCCGGAACTCCGCGACTACGACGCCGATCTCCCCGCGGAGCTGCTCGTCCCTGGTTGCTGCCAGGTATGCCTCGATGAACAGCAGTGACGTCGGATCGTCCCCGGTATACCGGTCGACCGAGGTGAGCATCGCGTCGACCGCCTCGGCCGGGGTGGCCACCGCGCCCAGGAAACCATCCACGTCGGCCAACACCTTGCGCATGAGACCGACCACGGCCTCGTTCAGCAGCGCCGGCAGGGACGGGAAGTGGTAGTGGACCACGCTCGGCGTCACCCCGGCGCGTTCGGCCAAGATACGCGTGCTCACCGCCGTCCAACCGCGTTCGGGGATGAGTTCCGTCGCTGCGGTCAGCAATCGTTGTCGGACCTCGTGCCCGCGGGCGGCTGCCGGAGAACCCATAGCGCTCCTCCCTTTGTGCAAATGTACAGGACGAACGACCTGAACGACTGCACTAATCGTAGATCATGGTCGGATGGTGGGGCCAGCGGCAGTGCTTCGCCCAGGCGTGCATTGGGGCCGGATCGATGGCGGACGTCGCGGGTCGTTCGCATCGGAGCTGACAGCCGTAGCAGCACGTCAGCGGGCAGTTGAGCGTTCTGGAGCGGATCTTGCGGCGATGGCATTGATGGATGGTCGGGTGCGAAGCCGGATGAGGGTGGCGCCAGCTTCAGGCCGGCGTGGATTGGCGGGCTTTCTTGTGGAATCGGGTGGCGATGCCCCGCCATTGCTTCAGGCGATGGATGCAGCGTTCGGGGGTCCCCGCAGGTACTCGCCGAAACGGGCGGATCTGGTGGGGGTTGGGGAAGTCGTTCGCGGCGACGCAGGTGTTCGCGAACGAGGGCTGGAGCGCCTGCGGCGGTTCCCGGAGATCGGCCGGGACGAGCTGGCGACGTTCTTTGCGGGGGACCTTCGCCGGCTGGTCTTACGGAGGCGCGGTGCACCCGCTGGACGGAGTGCTGGTGACCGACCCGGAGACCCGCATGACCCGGTTGCGGTGACTGGCCACCGGGCCGGTCGGGGCCTCCCCGCGGCGGTGAGAGCCGAGGTGGCGAAGCTGGGAGTTCCTGCGCCCGCTGGGCGCGGACAGCTTGGACCTTTCGACGCTGCCGCTGAGCGGCGCCGGTTCCTGGCCACGGTCGGGCGTCGGCTGACCGCGCAGGCCGTGCAGCGGCGCGATCCGCAGCGCCGTTGCACGGCCTGCTGACGCTGCTGGCGCAGTCGGGGATCGACGTGCTTTGACGAGGTTGTGCAGCTGTTCGACCAGGCGGTTCAGCCGGTGGCGGGGCGGGCGCGCACGTGGATCCGTTCGCCTTGGGCGCCGAAGAGGCTGAGGAACTCGACGGGTTGGTCTCCGGCGTTGCCGAAGCCGTGGGGGGTGCGGGTGTCGAATTCGGCGGCTTCGCCGGGGGTCAGGACGACGTCGTGGTCGCCGAGCAGCAGTCGGAGGCGGCCGGAGAGCACGTACAGCCACTCGTAGCCTTCGTGGCTGCGCTGTTCCGGGGCGGCGCTGGTGCGGGCCACGGGCATGATCTGCTTGAAGGCGCGCAGGCCGCCGATGTCCCGGGTGAGCGGGATGAACGTCATGCCGTGGCGGGTGAACGGGCGCGGGTGGACGCGGGGGTCGCCGGTCTGGGGTGCGCCGACCAGTTCGTCGAGGGGGACGCCGTAGGCGCGGGCCAGCGGCAGCATGAGTTCCAGGGTCGGTTTGCGGTTGCCGGATTCCAGGCGGGACAGCGTGCTGGTGGAGATGCCGGTCGTGTCGCTGAGCTGGGTCAGGGTGATGCCGCGGTGCTTGCGCAGGGCGTGCAGGCGGGGTCCGACCTCGCTGAGCACGGCGGTGAAGTCGTCGTTCATCCTTCCATTGCCGGACCGGCAAAGAAATTTGTCAAGCGGGGCGGTGGTCCGGAGTATCGCCGGTGTGGACGAGACGAGGAGGAGCGGGATGGCGACCGAGCGGTATTTCGACGTGGTGGTCGTGGGCGGTGGAGCGGCCGGGCTCGGCGGGGCGTTGACGTTGGCGCGGGCGCGGCGGTCGGTCCTGGTGGTCGATGCCGGGGAGCCGCGCAACGCCCCGGCCGCCGGGGTGCACGGGTACCTGGGGCATGACGGGTTGCCGCCCGCGGAGCTGCTGTCCCGGGGGCGCGCGGAGGTGCGCGGTGCCGGTGGGGAGATCGTGCGGGGCGAGGTGGTCGGGCTGCGGCGGCGGGACACCGGGGAGTTCGAGGTGTCGCTGGCCGACGGTTCGTCGGTGTCGGCGGCTCGGTTGCTGGTGGCCACCGGGTTGGTCGACGAGTTGCCGGAGGTGCCGGGGCTGGCGCGGCGGTGGGGTGCGGACGTGCTGCACTGCCCGTACTGCCACGGTTGGGAGGTCCGGGACGAGCCGATCGCGGTGCTGGCGACCGGGCCGATGGCGGTGCACCAGGCGTTGCTGTGGCGGCAGTGGAGCGAGGACGTGACGCTGCTGGAGCACACGGCGCCGGGGCCGGACGATGCGGAGCGGGAGCGGTTGGCGGCGCGGGGCGTCGCGGTGGTGCCGGGTGAGGTGACCGGGGTGGAGGTCACCGGCGACCGGCTCAGCGGGGTGCGGCTGGCCGATGGCCGGGTGGTGCCGTGCCGGGCGCTGGTCGTGGCGCCGCGGTTCACCGCTCGTGCGGAGGTGCTGGCGGGGCTGGGTCTGGAGCCGGTCGCGCAGGAGCGCGGTGGTGCGGTCCTGGGCAGCGGCGTGGAGCCCGGTGCTGCGGGGGCGACGCGGGTGCCGGGGGTCCGGGTGGCGGGCAACGTGTCCGACATCGCCGGCCAGGTGGTCGGGTCGGTGGCGGCCGGGGTGCAGGCCGCGGCGGCGCTGAACGCGGAGCTGGTCGAGGCGGACACCGAGCGGGCGGTCGCGGCGCAGCGGGCGGAGGTGCGGGCCTACTGGGAGGACCGCTACGGCGGTGGGGACCGGGTCTGGACCGGTGATCCGAACGCGACGTTGGTGCGGGAGGTCGCGGAGCTGGTGCCGGGATCGGCGTTGGACCTGGGCTGCGGGGAGGGCGGCGATGCTGTGTGGCTGGCCGCGCGGGGCTGGCGGGTCACGGCGGTCGACGTCTCGGAGAACGCGGTGGCGCGGGTGGCCGGGGCGGCGGCGGAGGCCGGTGTCGCGGGGCGCGTCGACGGGCAGCGGCACGATCTGGCGGAGTCGTTCCCGGAGGGCGAGTTCGATCTGGTGTCGGCGCACTTCCTGCACACGTGGGGCGGGATGCCGCGGGAGCGGATCCTGCGGCGGGCGGCGGAGGCGGTGGCGCCGGGTGGTGTGCTGCTGGTCGTCGGGCACCAGGGGCCGCCGCCGTGGGATCCGGAGGCCCACGCGGAGGTGCACCTGCCGACGGCGGAGGAGGTGCTGGGGTCGTTGGAGTTGGCGCCGGGCCGGTGGGAGGTGCTGCGCTGCGGTCCGCACGAGCGCGAGCAGCGGGCGCCGGACGGTGCGGTGGTCACGCGCACGGACAACGCGGTGAAGGTGCGGCGGGTGCGGTGAGGGGCGGCTGGGGCCGCCCGGTGGTCGGCCCCAGCCCGTCGGCCTGTCGGGCGAGCAGGCGGGCTTCGCACTGTGTGCCGAAGCTGCTCCGCGGAGAACTCCGCTTCGGGGGTGGGTGGGGCCGATTACGATGCTGGGCCAGCATCCCGACCTACCCGCCGGAGTGACGTTTTCGTGCAGCTCGACACCGCTGTCTTCCACCTCTTGCGCCGCGCGATGCAGGAGCACAGCGCGCGGTGGCAGGCGCGCCTGCCGCAGGTGACCAAGCCCCAGTACGCGGTGCTGCGGGTGATCGGGGCGCGGCCGGGCATCGAGCAGAGCGCGCTCGGTGTCCAGGCGGCCATCGACAAGGCGACGTTGGCGGCGATGCTGCTGCGGATGGAGGAGCGCGGGTTGCTCCGGCGTTCCGTCGATCCGGGGGACCGGCGGCGTCGGCTGCTCGAGCTCACCGCTGCGGGGCACGCCGAGTTGCGGTCGGCGGCCCCGGTGGCCGATCGGGTCGATGCGGAGATGCTGGACCGGTTGTCGCCGGAGGAGCGGGCGCAGCTCCACGACCTGCTGGTCAAGCTCGCCCCGGTGGAGTGAGGGCGGGGCTTGGCGATGAGTTCGCGGCCCGGTGCTGGTCCACCCTCGGGAAGGACCGTGAGGAGGAGAGGGCCGTGCGCACACTTGCGATCACGCAGAACGTGACCGTCGACGGGTCGATCGAGCTGCTGGGGGACTGGTTCGATCCGCAGGGACAGGCCGATACCGAGGATCTGCTGGCGGAGCTGCACCGCCAGGACGAGCGCGCCGACGGGTTCCTCGTCGGGCGCCGCACCTTCGAGGATCTGCGCGGGTACTGGCCGGGGCGGACCGACGATCCGACGGGCATCAGCGCCTACCTGGACCGGGTGCAGAAGTACGTGGTGTCGTCGACTTTGGTGGATCCGGGGTGGCAGCGCACCGAGGTGCTCGCCGGTGATGCGGTGGCGCGGGTGCGCGAGGTGAAGGAGCGGGCGGGCCGGGACGTGGTGGTCACCGGCAGCATCGCGCTGTGCCACACCTTGATCGAGGCGGGCTTGGTGGATGAGTTCCGGCTGTTCGTCTACCCGGTGGTGCAGGGGCGCGGCCGGAGGTTGTTCCCGGACGGGGTGCCGTTGTCGCTGCGGTTGCTGGAGTCGAGGTCCTTCCGCAGCGGTGTCACCTTGTCGCGTTACGCCACGGGGTGAGGTCGGGAGCGGATCGCGTCCGCGCTGTCCCGTGGCGTCGAGGCGGGGTGTCCGCCGGTGTCGCGGGGCGGGGGTGGCGCCCGGTGGTTCAGTCGTAGCCGCGGATCAGGTGGCTTTCGTCGTCGTGGTCGCCGCGGGTCTCGGCGGGTTCTCGGTCGGCGACCGGGACGTCACCGACCAGGGCGGAGGTGTCCTCCGGGCTGGTGCGGAGGTCGAAGGTCGTCATGGGGCGGCTCCTCTCCTGGCTCTGGCGCCGATGGTGCTCGCACTTCCGGGTGATCGCACCTTCGGGTGATCACCGGTGCGATCCGCGGGGCCGGGTGCTGACCTCGGCGAATGATCCAGATCACAGTACAACGTTTCGATCACGCCCCGCACCTCGGGTGACGTTGCACGATGGTGCTTCCCGTCGGTTCAGCAGGAACCGAGAACACCACCACCACCAGCTCACCCATCCGGGAAATCCCCCGGGCGCGGACCGCGCCGAGGGGAAACCTTCCGGTAGCTCCGATCCGGGGGGCCGCGGCACCGGCCGCGGCCCGTGGTGCTGTGCTGGAGGCCGGAAGGAGGTGCGCGGTGCACGGTGAGTACAAGGTTCCGGGCGGCAAGCTCGTGGTGGTCGACCTCGACGTGGTCGACGACCGGCTGTCCGGGGTGCGGTTGAGCGGGGATTTCTTCCTGGAGCCCGACGAGGCGCTGGAGGCGATCAACGGGGCGCTGGCGGGCGCGTCGGTGGAGGCCGACGCCGCGGAGCTGGCGGCGCTGGTGCGCGCGGCGCTGCCAGCCGGGGCGCGGCTGGGCGGTTTCAGCGCCGAAGCGGTGGCCGTGGCGGTGCGCCGGGCGGTGGCGCGGGCCTCGGAGTGGACCGACCACCGGTGGGCGCTGGTGCGGGAGGGCCCGCGCGCGCCGCTGATGCACATGGCGCTGGACCAGGCGCTGGCCGAGGAGGTCGCGGCGGGTCGTCGGCCGCCGACCCTGCGGTTGTGGGAGTGGGCCTCGCCCGCGGTGATCATCGGCAGCTTCCAGTCGGTGCGCAACGAGGTCGACGAGGCCGGGGCGCGGCGGCACGGGGTGGAGGTGGTGCGCCGGGTCACCGGTGGCGGGGCGATGTTCGTGGAGCCCGGCAACACCGTGACCTACTCGCTGTACGCGCCGTCATCGCTGGTGGCGGGCATGTCCTTCGCCGATTCCTACGCGTTCCTCGACGACTGGGTGCTGGGCGTGCTCGGCGAGCTGGGGCTCAACGTGTGGTACCAGCCGCTCAACGACATCGCCTCCGGCGGCGGCAAGATCGGGGGCGCGGCGCAGAAGCGGGTGGCCGCGGGCGCGGTGCTGCACCACGTGACGATGTCCTACGACGTCGACGCGGCGAAGCTGGGCGAGGTGCTGCGGGTCGGGCAGGAGAAGCTGTCGGACAAGGGGTGACCAGCGCGGTCAGGCGGGTCGACCCGCTGCGGCGGCAGACCGGCCTGGCCCGGGAGGTCGTCATCGAGCGCCTGGTGGAGGGGTTCCGGGCGCGGTTCGGCCTGGTGGACGGTCCGGTGACCGATCCGGAGCTGGCCCGGGCGCAGGAGCTGATCGACACCAAGTTCGCCACCCCGGAGTGGCTCCACCGGGTGCCGTGATCAGGTCGGCAGGCCGGGCAGGCCGGGGGTGGTGCGGCGGCGCCGCAGCCACACCTGGCGGGTGCCGTCGGCGTAGAGCAGCACGCGGGAGAGTTCCCAGCCGGAGAACTCCGCATGGATGCTGAGCTGGGTGGCGGCGCTGAGGCGGGTGACACCGGGCGGCAGGCGCAGCGGCCGGTACTCCCAGTCGCGGTCGTCGGTGGCCGTCACGGCGTCACCACCTGAATGCCGCCGCCGGTGGCGGACCCGATGTGGACGGCGCCGGCGGCGGGGTCCACGGCCACCGAGTCGGGCTGGCCGAGGGTGGGCAGGCGGTGGACCTCGCGGGGTTGCCCGCCGGCGACGTCGTAGGCGACGACCTCGTTGGTGGCGGTGAGGGTGATCCAGGCGAGATCGCGGGCGGGGTCGTAGGCGATGTCGTAGGGGGCGCCGGGCACGGGGTAGCGCTGCTTCATGATCAGCGGGTCGGTGGAGAAGGCGAGCAGTTCCCCGCCGCGGGTGTCCACGGCGAGGATGCGGCCGTAGCGGTCGGTGGTGGCCTGGGTGGCGCCTTCCCCGGCGCGCAGCCCGGGGCCCTTGCTGCCGTCAGCGGTGTCGACGGGGGTCAGCGAGGTGGTGAGGGAGTCGAGCAGGTGGAGGGTTCCGCCGGTGGCGATGAGCTGTTCGGGCCCGGTGAAGCCGTCGGAGGTGACCGGGGGGCGCCCGTCCTGGCGGATGGTGACGGCGCGGGTGTCGCGGTGGGCCACGGCCAGCCGTTGCGCGTCGAGGTCGAGGGCGTCGACGGGGGCGCCGGGCACGTCGGTGATCTCGGTGCGGGCGGTCGTCAGGTCGGTGCGCACGACCTGGTCGGTGTCGGGCAGCGCGGTCAGGGCGTGCCCGTCGGTGACGCGGAGGCTGGCGGGGGCGCTGGGCAGTGCGACGGTGCGGTCGGGCCGCCCGTCGGTGCGCAGCAGCAGGGCGTTGCCGGTCGCGGCGACGAGGGTGCGCGTGGCCGGGTCGTAGGCGAGGTGCTGCACGGGGGGCGCGGGGGTGGTGGTGCCCGCGGGGTCGGCGGTCACCGGTGGTGAGGTGGCCGGGGTGGCGGCCACGAGCGTGTCGGTGACCTGGAGCGGGTCGCCGCCGCCGTCCATGCCGCAGCCGGTGAGCAGGGTCGCGGCCAGACAGGTGACGACCAGGCGACGCAACGGGGGGACCTCCTTGGCGCGGTGCTCGCGGGGTGCGGGGCAGCTCTCCCCCAGCATCCCCGATGGCTTCGCGGGCCCGGTCGGGTGGTTGCTCGCGGCGGGTGGTGCGGGCGGGCGGGGCTAGTCGGCGCCGGGGTCGCTGACGTCGTCGAGGGCGGCCCGGATGGCGGCGGGGAGGGTGAGGTCCTCGCTGGCCAGCGCGGTGGTGAGCTGGTGGCCGGTGCGGGCGCCGAGGACCGGGGCGGTGACGCCGGGGCGGTCGCGGACCCAGGCGAGGGCGACGTGGGCGGGGGCGGTGCCGAGTCCTTCGGCGGCGGTGAGCACGGCGTGCACGATGCGGGCGGCGCGTTCGGTGCGGTGGTGTTCGACGTAGCTGGCCAGGTGCGGGGTGGCGGCGCGGGAGTCGGCCGGGGTGCTGTTGCGGTACTTGCCGGTGAGCACGCCGCGGCCCAGCGGCGCCCAGGCCAGCACGCCGAGGCCGTGGTGGGCGGCGGCGGGCAGCACTTCGCGTTCGGCGTCGCGTGCGAGCAGGGAGTACTCGACCTGGGTGGCGATGAGGGGGGCGCGGCCGGGAGTGGCGCGCTGGTGGGCGGCGGCGGTGGCGGTCTGCCAGCCGGTGTAGTTGGCGACGCCCGCGTAGCGGACCTTGCCGCTGGTGACGGCGGTGTCGACGGCGGCGAGGGTTTCGTCGAGGGGCACGGTGGCGTCCCAGCCGTGCAGCTGCCACAGGTCGATGTGGTCGGTGCGCAGTCGGCGCAGGGAGCCGTCGAGGGCGGTGAGCAGGGCACCGCGGGAGGCGCCGCCGCCGACGGGGCCGGGGGCGCGGCGGGCGGCGGCGGTGGTGGCGATGACGAGTTCGTCGCGGGGGACGTGGTCGTGCAGCAGGCCGCCGAGGATCCGTTCGGCGTGCCCGTCCTGGTAGACGTCGGCGGTGTCGACGAGGGTGCCGCCGGCGTCGTGGAAGGCGGTGAGCTGCTCGGCGGCGTGCTCGGCGTCGGTGTCCTGCCCCCAGGTCATGGTGCCGAGGGCGAGGCGGGAGACGCGCAGTCCGCTGCGTCCGAGCTGTCGGTGTTCCACGAGTGGTGAGCGTATTCGGTGCGGGCGTGGCGGGCGGTGAGGTCGGTGGGGTGTCGCTGCCACGAACGGATCGTGTGCCGGATCACAACCGGGTCGCCCTGCAGCGTGCGGCGGTCGCTGTCGGTGATCGAGCGCGGGTGACCTGCGGTGGGGGTTCCGGCGGGGTGCGGCCCGGCCGGTGGGGGCGATGCTGCAAGATTCGGCGCGGGGTAGGGGCATCGGCGCAGGTCCGGTGGTCAGGTTTCTTTCGAACGTGGGAGTGGATTCGTGTCGTGGTTGCAGGCCATGGTGCTGGCCGTGGTCCAGGGGCTCACCGAGTTCTTGCCGATCTCCTCGTCAGGTCATCTGGCGATCGTGTCGGAGTTGTTCTTCGGTGCTGATGCGGGCGCGTCGTTCACGGCGGTGACGCAGATCGGCACGGAGCTGGCGGTGGTGATCTTCTTCGCCAAGGACATCGTGCGGCTGGTGGTGACGTGGTTCCGCGGCATGGTGGACGCGGAGGTGCGCAAGACGCAGGACTACCGGCTGGCGTGGTACGTGATCGTGGGCAGCATCCCGATCGGGGTCCTGGGGCTGCTGTTCCAGGACTACATCCGGTCGGCGCTGCGGAGCCTGTGGATCACCGGGGCGATGCTGATCGTGTTCGGCGTGCTGATGGGGCTGGCCGAGCGGTACGGCAAGCAGCGCCGCGGCCAGGACCAGCTGACGTTGCGCGACGGTGCGGTGATGGGTGTGGCGCAGGCGATGGCGCTGGTGCCGGGCGTGTCGCGGTCGGGCGGCACGATCACCGCGGGCCTGACGTTGGGGCTGGACCGGCCGACGGCGGTGCGGTTCTCCTTCCTGCTGGCGATCCCGGCGGTGTTCGCGGCGGGCCTGTCGGAGCTGCCGCACGTGTTCGACGAGGGCGGTCCGGGGCTGCAGCCCACCGGGGCGCAGATGATCGTGGCGACGCTGGTGGCCGGTCTGATCGGGTACGCGTGCATCGCCTGGCTGCTGCGGTACGTGGAGCGGCACAGCGTGTACCTGTTCGTGTGGTACCGGATCGGGTTGGGTCTGCTGGTGTTCGCGCTGCTGGGCTTCGGCGTCATGCAGCCCTGACCGCGGCGCTCGGACAACGCGGCCCGGTCCCCGCTCGGGGGGCCGGGCCGTCGTGTTCGCGCGGTGACTACCCTCGGCGACGTGGCGACTCTCATCCTGGTGCGACATGCCCGGTCGGCGGCCAACGGCGCGGGAACCCTGGCGGGCCGCACGCCCGGCGTGGGTCTCGACGAGACGGGGCGGGGGCAGGCCGCCGGGTTGCCGGAGCGGCTGTCCGGGCTGGGGGTGCGCCGGGTGGTGGTGTCCCCGCTGCAACGCTGCCAGGAGACCGCGGCGGGGGTGGCGGCCGCGCACGGGCTCGAACCGGTCGAGGAACCCGGGCTGGCCGAGGTCGACTACGGCGACTGGACCGGGCGCCGCATCGCCGACCTGACCGAGGAACCGCTGTGGAAGGTGGTGCAGCAGCACCCGTCGGCGGCGGTGTTCCCGGGCGGTGAAGGGCTGGCGCAGATGCAGGCGCGGGCGGTGGCCGCGCTGCGCGAGCACGACCGCGCCGTGGAGCGCGAGTTCGGGGAACGGGCGGTGTGGGTGGCCTGTTCCCACGGCGACGTGATCAAGTCGGTGCTCGCCGACGCGCTGGGCACCCACCTGGACGCGTTCCAGCGCATCGTCGTCGAGCCCTGCTCGGTGAGCGTGGTGCGCTTCACCGAGACCCGCCCGTTCGTGCTCAAGGTCAACGACACCGGCACGGACCTGTCGGGGCTGGTGCCGCCGGAGCACCCCGCGTCGGACGCGGTGGTGGGCGGCTCGACCGGCACCCCGGAGTGACCCGGTGCCGCGGCCGGTACCGGACCTGCCGGAGTTCCTGACCGGCCGGTGGGAGCTGCGGCGCCGCATCACCGACCCCGCCGGGCGGCTGCTGGGCACCTTCACCGGGCACGGCTGCTTCACCGCCGCCGAAGCGGGGTGGCTGGACTACCGGGAACGCGGCGAACTGCGACTGGGCGAGCACGAGGGCCCGGCGTCGCGCCACCTCCGCTACGAGCTCACCGGCCCCGGGCAGGCGCGGGTGCACTTCGGGTACGGCGGGTTCTTCCACGACCTGGACCTGCGTCCCGGGCGGTGCCGCGCCGAACACCCGTGCCGCGCCGACCGCTACCGGGGGGAGTTCGAGGTGGTCGACGCCGACCGCTGGTGGCAGCGGTGGACCGTGACCGGCCCGGCGAAGGACCACGTGCTCACCACCTGGCTGCACCGCTGCCCGCACGACGAGAGCTGACCACCCGGGCGCCGGAGTTCGGGGCGGGGCGGTCCCGGCGTCGGGGTCGGTCAGTCCGCCGTGCGCCCGGTGCGGCGGGTGTAGGCGCGGGCGGCGCGGGCGCGGTCGCCGCAGCGGGTGGAGCACCAGTGGCGGCGGCCGTGCCGGAGCAGGAACCGGTTGCAGGGGCTGGAGCCGCAGGCGGTGAGGCGTTCGGCGTCGGGGCCGGTGAGCAGGTCGGCTGCGTCGGCGGCCAGCGTCGCCAGGGCGTGCTCGACGACCTGCGTGGTGGGGTGCGGCGCCGCCCGGTAAGGACCGGTCGTGTCGTCCCAGTGCAGCAGCGGAGCGGTCGGCGCCCTGGTCAGCGCGTCGTTGATCGCGGACACGGCGGCGGGCAGCGCGGGCAGGCCGGCCGCGCGGGAAGCCAACAGCGACCGCACCTGCTCGCGCAAGGCGCGCAGCTGGCCGGCGCACATCTCCCGCATGTCCGTCCCGGCCGGCGCGAGGTCGCGTTCGGACAGCCACTCGTTGGCCGCGGCGGGACTGCCGAGCAGGTCGACGGAGTGCCCGCCGGGCAGTGCGACGGAGCTGTTGGCTAGCGCGAGGGAGAGGTATCGCTGCGCCCCCGGGGCGGGCGGCAGGCCGGTCTCGACGGACGCGATCTCCTCCATGCCCCTCATGTTACACGCCCCTCCATCCATGAGTATCACGCTTTATTTGCGTTCATCCGTGACTCTGGCCTAGCGTGGCTCTCACGTTTTCAACATTCGCAACCGTGAGAGGTTCTTCCGTGTCTTCATCCGGCGCCCCGCAGTTCCCCGTCCGCGTCTTCGGCGGCCCGACCGCCCTGTTCGAGTACGGCGGCCTGCGCTTCCTGACCGACCCGACCTTCGACGCCCCCGGCGACTACCCGGCACCGGACGGGCCGTCGCTGACCAAGACGGCCCCGCCGGAAGGCGTCCCGGCCGACCTCGGCCGGGTGGACGTGGTGCTGCTCTCCCACGACGAACACCCCGACAACCTCGACGACTCCGGCCGCGCGCTGCTGGCCGAGGTGCCGCTCACCCTCACCACCCCCGGCGGCGGGCAACGCCTCGGGGACCGGGCCCGAGGGCTGGCCGACTGGGAGTCCGTCGAACTGGACCGCCCCGGCGGCGGCACGATCACGGCGACGGGCGTGCCCGCCATCCACGGTCCCGGCGACCGCGAGGACGTCGAGCCGATCGCCGGGCAGGTCGTCGGCTTCGTCCTGACCGGCGAGGGCCTGCCGACGGTCTACATCAGCGGGGACAACGCCTCGCTCGACGCGGTTCGCCAGATCGCCGAGCGCTTCGGCCCGGTGGACACCGCACTCCTGTTCGCCGGGGCACCGCGCTTCACCGGCCTCTTCGGCGGTGAGCCGATCGTCCTCGACAGCGCCCAGACCGCCGAGGCCGCCCGGCTCCTCGGGGCCCGCCGCGTCGTGCCCGTCCACTACGACGGCTGGGCCCACTTCACCGAAGGCCGCGACGCACTGGAGTCCACCTTCACCGCTGCCGGCCTCGCCGCCCGCCTCGACTGGGGCCGCGACAGCTGACCACCCGTGCAGCGCCCGCCCGGAGCGGGCGGGCGTCAGTCGCGGAGCTCGACGACGTGGCAGCGGGTGCCGGTGGGCAGGAACCGCTGGGTGCCGCCGGTGAAGCGCACCAGCACCTGGTCGTAGCGGGTGGGGGTGACCTGGTCGACGACCCCGACGGGCCCGATCGGGCCGAACAGGCGCACCTCGGTGCCCGGTTCGAGGTCTTCGGCGGGGACCCGGTCGACGTTGACGGCGGTGGAGGACGGCCACACCCAGCGGGTCGCCACCCGCCAGCAGGTCCAGCCCGCCAGCGCCAGCACCGGAACCGCCCACGTGGTGAGCCCGCTCAGCACCAGCCCCGCGGCCAGGCCGCCGAGCAGCGCCCACCACCCGGAACTCACCGGCCAGCGGCCCAGCTGCAGCCAGCCCGTGGTGCGGATGGTGCCGTCGCGGCGGGTGCCGCGGGCGCGGGGGCGGGTGGTGTCGTGCTCGCCGTAGTCGTCCCCACCGGTGTCGTCGACCAAGCCCCGGCCCCCGTCGACGTCCTCGCCCTCGGGGAGCCGGATCTCGGTGGTGTCGGCGACGGCGTCGGCGCAGGCGCGGGCCGCCGCCGGTGGCTCGTCCGCGAGGCGCTCCGGCGGCGGGCTGGGGAGGCGGGGGAGCTCGGTGGTGCGAGCGGTCGAGGGGTTGTCCGGGGGCACGGCCAGCGGCACGTCGAGCCGCTCGCGGGCCGCGTCGGGGTCGAGCAGGTTGCTGAGCATGGTCAGCCGCAGGTCACCGGCGGCGTCGGGCCGTGGCTCGTCGGCCAGCAGCGCGCGCACCGGCAGCCGGTCGGTGGGCGGTTCCTCGTCGCGGTTCACCATCGTCCGGTCCACTCCAGGTCGCCGTCGTCGTCGCGCTGGCAGCTCGCGGCCGCCCCGGAACGCAGCACGGCGCTGTCGCCTTCGCGGTCGCAGCGCTGGCCTTCGCGGACGACCCGCATCCCCTCGTCATCGTCGTCGTCGCTGGACGTCGTGGTCGTCGTCGAGGTCTCCGGGGTGTCGTCCTCGCGCGGCGGCAGCGGCGCCGGTGGGGGAGCCGGCGTGGGCGGGGACGGCGGCGGTGGGGTCGTGGTGGGTTCGGACGAGTCGTCGCCGGTCGTCGACGTCACCTCGCCGGTGGAGGTGTCCTCGCTGCGGGTGGCCGGGGCCGGCGGTGCGGTGCTGCTCGGCGCGCCGGTGGTCGTGGTCGCCGCGACCGGGCCCGGGGCGGGCGCCGGTGCCGGTGCCGGGACGACCGGTGCCGCGGTGGGGCGGGGGCTGTCGGGCAGGGCCACCAGCGCGCTGGCGCCGGTGGCGGTCAGCAGCGCCACCGCGGGCAGCAGGCGCGCAGCCAGCGGTGTCCTCCACCACCAGCGGCGGAGCTGATCGGGATGGTCGGCGGGCAACTCGTTCTCCTCGTTCGGCGATGCCGATGTGCGTTTCGCGTTGTCCCCGACCTGGCCGGTGGATCGTAACGAATCCGAGTCCTCCCCGTCACCGCCGCGACAGCCGCAGCAGGGGCCGGCGGCGGCGTGCGCGGCGGGAACGGCGCCGCTGTGAACCCGCCCACCCGCGGCGGCATCCACAGTGCCCAGCGGGCCGGACACGCCGCGTGCGCGGCCACCGCGGGCACCGTCCACAGCGGAGCGCACCGGGCGGCGGCGGCAGCGGGCGTTGAACCGGGCATGAGGCCGGCTTGAGGTCGCCGACGTCCCGGCGCGGCCCCGGGTGCGGCTCGGTAGGGTCCGTGGCGGGGGTGGCACGTGATCGAACTCAAGAGCTCCGGGGAGCTCGACGTGATGCGCGAAGCGGGGCGCGTCGTGGCCCGCGCGCTGCACGCGGTCCGCGAGCACGCCGCGCCGGGGGTCAGCACCGGCGAGCTCGACGCCGTGGCCCGCGCGGTCATCGACGACGCGGGGGCGCAGCCGCTGTTCCTCGGCTACCAGCCGCGGTGGGCGCCGAGCCCGTTCCCGGGGGTGATCTGCGCGTCGGTCAACGACGCGGTCGTGCACGGCATCCCGGGTCCGCTGCGGCTGGCCGACGGCGATCTGGTGAGCATCGACTGCGGGGCCCGGCTGGAGGGCTGGTGCGCCGACGCGGCGATCACCTTCACCACCGGCACCCCCGACCCCCGCGACGAGGTGCTGCTGGCCACGGCCGAGCAGGCGCTGACCGACGGCATCGCCGCCGCCCAGCCCGGCGGGCGCGTCGGGGACATCTCGCACGCCGTCGGCATCGTGGGGCGCAGCGCCGGGTACGGCATCCCGGCGCCGGTCGGGGGCACGGGGTGGGCCGGGAGATGCACGAGGCGCCGTTCGTGCCCAACGACGGCGCCCCCGGGGCCGGTCCGCCGCTGCGGCCAGGCCTGGTGCTGGCGCTGGAACCGATCTTCCTGGCCGGGGGCGCCGACGCGCTGCGCGACGGGGCCGACGGGTGGACGTTGTTCACCGACGACGAGTCCCGCGCCGCGCACGTCGAGCACACCGTGGCGATCACCGCCGAGGGGCCCCGGGTGCTGACGCTGCCCTGACGTGCTGCGCGACCCGGCCGGTGGGGTGACGATGGCCTGGCCCGCGGTTCCCGCCCGACAGGAGGCGCCGAGCATGACCGGCACCCGCAGCAGCGTCACCAGCACCGGCGTGGACTGGCCGGTGCTGCGCGTGGACGACTGGGCCGAGACCCGCCGGACGCTGCACATGTGGATGCAGGTCATCGGCAAGGTCCGGCTGGCGCTCGGCCCGATGGTCAACCACTGGTGGCAGGTCCCGCTCTACCTCTCCGCGCGGGGCCTGACGACCTCGCCGATGCCGCACCGGGGCAGGCTGCTGGAGATCGAGTTCGACTTCTGGGACCACGAGCTGCACCTGCGTTCCAGCGCGGGACCGACCCGGCACCTGGTGCTGGAGTCGCAGCCGGTCGCGGCGTTCTACCAGCGGGTGCTGGACGTGCTGGCGGAACTGGGCATGCCGGTGCGCATCGACACCACCCCCACCGAGGTGACCGAGGCGATCCCGTTCCCGCGCGACACCCAGCACAGCACCTACGACGCCGGGCAGGCGCACCTGTTCTGGAAGCAGCTCGTGGCGGTGCAGCAGGTCTTCACCGAGTTCCGGGCCCGGTTCATCGGCAAGGTCAGCCCGGTGCACTTCTTCTGGGGAGCGATGGACCTGGCCACCACGCGGTTCTCCGGCCGCCCGGCGCCGCGGCACCCGGGCGGGGCGCCGCACTGCGCGGACTGGGTGATGGTGGAGGGCTACTCCCACGAGCTCAGCAGCGCCGGGTTCTGGCCCGGCGGCAGCGCGGAAGGCACCTTCTACTCCTACGCCTACCCGGAGCCGCCCGGCTACGCCGAGCGGCCCGTGGAACCGGCCGCGGCCGGCTACGACCGGCAGGTCGGGGAGTTCCTCCTGCCCTACCAGGCGGTGCGGTCGGCGGCCGACCCGCGGGGCGCGCTGCTGGAGTTCCTGCAGACCACCTACGCGGCGGCCGCCGAGGCCGGGCGGTGGGACCGGCAGGCGCTGGAGGACGACCCGCTGCGGCGCGCCTCGCCGCGCTGATCAGCTCGCCCGCGCCCGCGCGGCCGCCCAGTAGCGGTGCACCTGGTGCGGGGCGAACGTGCCGCGGTCGGTGGCGATGGTGGTGACGAACTCCGGGTCGGTGACGTCGAAGGCCGGGTAGCGGCCGGTGACGCGGTCGCTGGCGGTGCGGGCGCCGAGCGCGTGCAGCACCTCGTCGCCGTCGCGGTACTCGATGGGTACGTCGGCGCCGGTAGCGGCGTCCGGGTCGGGCGCGTGGCACAGGGCGTGGAAGGGCACGTCGAAAGCGCGGGCCGCCACCGCCAGCCCCAGGGTGCCGACCTTGTTGATGACGTGACCGTCCATCGTGACGCGGTCGCTGGCGGTGACCACCGCGTCGATCTCCCCGGCGCGCAGCAGCGCGGCGGGCATCCCGTCGGTGACCAGCGTGGTCGGCACGCCCATCTCGGCGAGGGTTTCCGCCGTGAGCCGGGCGCCTTGCAGGTAGGGGCGGGTTTCGGTGCACACGAACGACACGTCCGCGCCGCGCCGCAGCAGCGCCCGCACCAGCCCGACGAGGTAGAGGTCGCCGAAGCAGTGGGTGAGCACCCGGGCCCGGTCCCCGAACAGGGCGGCTGCCGCGGTGCCCATGTCGGTGCTGCGGCGGCGGTAGTCGGTGTCGGCGGCGCGGGCGCCGCGTTCGGCGGCGGCGGCCACCTCGGTGTCCCCGGCGTCCAGGGCCTCATCGACGGCCGCCAGCACCTTCGCCACGGCGCGGCGCGGCTGGTCGTTGGTGGGGCGGGTGGCGATGAACCGCTCACCGGCGCGTTCCAGGGCGCGGCGGGCGGTGGCCGGGTCGGTGCCGCCGGTGCCGCGGGCGGCCAGCACCATGCCCCACAGCACCGCGAAGTAGGGCCCGGAGGACTGGGTGACCATGTCGCGGATGGCCTCGGCGACCTCGTCGGGGGTGCGGGCCAGCACCCAGGTCCGCTGGAACGGGAACACCCGGCGGTCCAGCAGGTGCACGCCGTCGTCGGCCAGGCGGACGCTGTCGGCCAGCACGGGCAGTTCGGGGTGGGCGGAAGCAGGCACCATCGGTCGTCCTCGTCCGGGTGAGGGGGTGGTGCTCAGCGTACGGGGGCGGGGTGCGGGGCCGACGTGGCCCTGGGACCGGCGCAGGATGCAGGTCTGCGCCGGAGCCAGGGCCACCCGGTCACCGCTTCTTCTTCGGCGGGTCCTTGCGCAGCAGGTCGGGACCGATGACGCGGCGCACGACCCGGCGCATCAGGCTGCGCCGCCGCGGCGGGGCCGCGGGGGCGGGCTGCGGCGCCGGGCGGGGCTGGGTGACCGTCGGCTGCTCCCCGGTGTTCGGTGCGGGGGTGTTCGGTGCGGGAACGGCCGGAGCGGCCGACGGTGGGGTGCCGGTCAGCGCGGGGGACGGCGTCGGGGTGGGGGCGGGTGCCGGGGGCGGGTCCGGGTTGAGCCGCTTGGCGAACTCGGGTTGTTCGTCGCGGATCGCCGGGATGTAGGGCTGGGTGACCTCGACCCGGGGCACGTCCGGCCACAGCGATGGGCGGGCGCTGCCCCGGGCGGGCAGCGCGTCCAGCGGGAGTTCACCGCTGATGCGGGTCGTCGGCCGACCCGGCTCCGGTCGTACCTGCTTCTGCTGCACATCCGAGGGGACCACGGGCTGGAACCACGGTCGCGCAAGATCGTCTTGAATGGTCATCCGTATCGACTCTGCGGGTGAACGGCCAGGGTCACCGGAACGGGGGCGCTCCGGCTGATCAGACCCTACCGGTAACGGACCGATAAAGCACACCCCTGTGTGCGCTCGCTCTCCGGGACGCGCCCGGTGCGTCCGGTTTCGCCCGGTGACCGGGTGATCACTGCTGGTCGGATTCCACCGCCCGGCGCAACCGCGCGAACTCCGCGGCGAGGCTGGCGGCGCTCCAGTGCGCGTTGAGGCCGCTGGGGTTGGGCAGCACCCACACCCGGGCGCCGGCGATGCCCCGGTCGTGCGGTCCGACCATCGCGTTGCGGACCCCGAAGGCGGTGCGGAACGCGGTCAGCCCCACCACCGCGACCCACCCCGGCCGGTACTGCCGCACCTTCTGCTCCAGCGCCGCCCCGCCGGCGGCCAGCTCTTCGTTGGACAGCTCCGCGGCGCGGGAGCTGGCCCGGGCCACCAGGTTGGTCAGCCCGAGGCCTTGGTCGAGCAGTGCGTGCTGCTCGTCGGGCCGCAACTGGCGCGGGGTGAACCCCGAGGAGTGCAGGGCGGGCCAGAACCGGTTGCCCGGGCGGGCGAAGTGGTGCCCGGTGGCGCCCGACCACAGGCCGGGGTTGATCCCGCAGAACAGCACCCGCAGCCCGGTGTCGAGCACGTCGGGGATCACCGCGCCTTCGGCCGCGGCCAGTTCCTCCGCGCTGGGTCGGGTTCCGCTCACCGTCGCCACCTCCACTGCTCGCCGGTCCGTCGCGGCAGACCGTATCTGGCGGCCCGGCGGGCCCCGACGGCCGCACCGTTCTCCACTGTGGAGCGACACTGGGTCCTGCCGGGTTCCGCCGAACCACGCGGAAATCCGCCGTGTGGCGACCACAGTGGACCCGACATGAATTGTCACGGTGACGGATCGGGTGGCCGGGTGGGCGGCACCGGGTCAGGCGTGGGCCTGCTCCCGGCAGAACCGCAGCGCATCGCGCCCGTCGTAGGAGCCGCGGGCCGGATCGGCGAACACCGCGCCGCGGCGCAGGGCGGCGAACAGGTCCCGGCGCAGCACCGCCCCGGCGGCCAGCACACCGCTGGTGGTGGCACCGAGCACGCCCGGACCGGCCCGGGTGCCCGCCCCGGCGAGGTACAGGCCGCTGATCGCGGTGGTGGCCCCCGGCCGGTGCCTGCCGAACTGGTCCGGCGCGGCCGCCAGCCCCAGCGCCGCGCCCCCGCTGGCCAGCGTGTAGCGCTGCTGGGTGAGGGGAGTGGAGGCCTCCTGCCACACGACGTGCTCGCGCAGATCGGGCACCACCTCGGTGGCCAGCCGCAGCATCTCCTCGACGACGGCGGCCTTGCGGCTGCGGTAACCGGGGTCGCGGCGGTAGCGGTCGCCGCCGCGCACGCCCCAGGACTCCGGGTGCGGAGGCGCGAAACCCATCAGCTCCAGGGTGCTGCGCCCTGGCGGTGCGTGGTGCGCGGAGTCCGGGTCCTTCACCGCAGCGGAGCTGACGAACAGCCCGCCGACCGGGTGCGCGCCGTCCACGCCCCGGTAGAACCCGGCGGGGTCGGTATCGCGGTGCAGCCAGTAGTTCGTGTTCGGCATCCGGGCGGACAGGTCGATGTCGAGTCCGAGGTAGACGGTGCAGAACGGCGGGGACATCCGGTAGCGCCCGGCGCTGCGCGCGGTGCGGTCCGGGACGCGCTCCAGCAGTTCCAGCAAGGTGCGCGGCAGGTCGGCGCCGGAGACCACCACCGGGGCGTGCAGGTGCTCACCGCCGCGCAGCGCGACACCGCGGACCCGGCCGCCGTCGAGCAGGATGCGTTCCACCCGCTGCCCGGTGCGCAGCCGCCCGCCGTGCCCGGTGAGCACGTCCACCAAGTGCGCGACCAGTTCCTGCCCGCCACCGCGCGGGAAGTAGGTGCCCGACTTCAGGAAGTGGTGCAGCAGGGCCGCGTGCAGCGCGGCGGGCGCCTGGTCCGGGGGCGCGCCGTAGTCGCCCGATTGAGCGCAGAGCACCGCGCGGGCCGCCGGGCTCAGGCCGCAGCCGTCGAGCAGCCGCGACAGCGGCCGGGCCGACCAGTAGGCGGTGCGCGGGCAGCGCACCGGGAACAGGGCCGTCTGCGCGGCGGTGGTGGGGATCGTGGTGCGCTCGGTCTCCCGCCCGATGCGGCGCAGCACCCCGACGCAGGTCCGCAGCCCCCGCTCCTCGCGGGGGAACGCCTCGACCAGCGCCTCCAGGTAGCGGTCCCACCCGCGTGGCACCCGGAACCGGCGGCCGGGCAGCAGCAGCGTGTCGAACCCGTCGGGGTCCATCGGGCGGAACTCGATGCGGCCGTCGAGCCCCACCCCGCGCAGGATCGTCGGGATCACCCCACCGGGCCCGCAGTCACCGAGGTAGTGCACGCCCACGTCGAACTGGAAACCCTTGCGGCGGAACGCCTGGGCGCACCCGCCGGCGACGGCGGCCTGCTCCAGCACCACGGTGCGCAGCCCGTGGGCGGCCAGGTAGGCCGCGGCGGTCAGGCCGCCCAAGCCCGAGCCGATGACGATGACGTCCCAGGACGCCGCTCCCCGAACCGACATCGCGTGGCCCTCCTCGACGTGTCACCCGCAGCACACCAGCCCCCGGCCCCAGCGACAATGATCTCCACCTGGTCGCGTGACCGATGTCGCGCCGCCTCGCGGTGGAGCTCATCGACGGTTCCGCCCGCGCCCACCACCCCGCCCGGACCGCACGGCGCTGAGGCCCCTCACCTCGCGCTCAAGCGCGAGGCGTCCTCCGTCGCGAGCAGGCTGGCGAGCACGCGCAACCGCTCGGCGTCCGCGGACCCGGGAACCGCGGTGTAGGCGATCAGCGCGGGGCCTGGCCTGCCCGGCAGGGGGTAGGCGTCCCAGTCGAGCGTGACGGTCCCGACCTCGGGGTGCTCGAACCGCTTGCGCCCCCGGGTCTTCTCCCGCACGTCATGCCTGGCCCACAGCTCGCGGAAGTCGGAGCTGCGCACGCTCAGTTCGCCGACCAGCTCCTGGAGCCGCGGGTGGTCCGGGTCGGCGGCCGCGGCGGCGCGCAGCATGCCGATGTACTCGACGGCGCTGGCTTCCCAATCGGGGCAGACGTAGCGGGCGTCGGGGTTCAGCACGATCGCGCGCAGCACGTTGCGCTCCGGGGCGGGGACCGCGTCCAGCCCGCCGAAGAGGCTGCCGGCCAGCGGATTCCACGTCAGCACGTCGAGATGGCTGCTGAGCACCATCGCCGGTCCGGTGATCGTGCGCAACAGCCGGTGGGTCGTTTCCGGCACCCGCTCCGGGACGCGGCGCCGAGGCCCGGCCGGATGCCGCGCGGCGTGGCCCAGCGCGCGCAGGTGCCGGAACTCCTCCTCGGTCAGGTCCAGCGCCCGGCCCAAGGCGTCGAGCACCCGGTCCGACGGCCGGACACCCCGGCCCTGTTCGATGCGCTGGTAGTAGTCCGTGCTGACGCCCGCGAGCATCGCCAGCTCCTCGCGCCGCAACCCGGCGACCTTGCGGCGGCTGCCGGACTCGAGGCCGAGATCGGCCGGGAGCACCCGGCCGCGACGGATGCGCAGGAACTCGGCGAGGCGCTGTGCCGGGGTCGTGGCCATGCCGCCATTCTCCCGCAGTCGGGCGAACCACGGTGGGACTGCGGATCCCAGGCACATCGTGACGCCCCAGCCGCCACCGGTCTCGGCGAAGCTCGCCCCGACCGGCAGTTCGCCTCTTCGAAAGGACATCCCATGTCCACCGACACCATCACCCGTCCCCGCCCCGCGCTGCTCGACGCCGGCGTGCTCGGCTTCTACGTCGATGGGCGCTGGCAGCGGCCGCGCTCAGCCGAAACCGTCGCCACCGCCGACCCGACCACCGAGCAGGTGCTCACCCGGATCGGTGTGGCCGGCCCGGACGACGTCGACGCCGCGGTGCGGGCGGCTCGCCGGGCCTTCGACGGCTGGGCGGCGCTGCCCCCGCAGCACCGGTCGAGGGCGCTGCTGCGGATCGCCGACGTGCTCGAGGCCCACCGCGACGAACTGGCCGCGCTGGACTCGCTGGACATGGGATCGCCGCTACCGCTGTCGCGCGGCATGGTCGACCACGCCGTGGAGATCTACCGGCACTACGCGGGATGGCCGACCAAGCTGACCGGGCACACCACCCCCGCCGAGCCGGGCCAGTTGCACTACACGCTGCGCCGGCCGATCGGGGTGGTCGCGGCCATCGTCGCCTGGAACGGGCCGATGCTGCAGGCCGCGTGGAAGCTGGCCCCGGCCTTGGCCGCCGGCAACACCGTGGTGCTCAAACCGTCCGAGCACAGCTCCCTGTCCGCGCTGCGGCTGGCGCAGCTCCTCGGCGGGACCGAGCTGCCGGCCGGTGTGGTCAACGTGATCACCGGGCTCGGCGGGAGCACGGGGCAGGCCCTGATCAGCCACCCCGGCGTGGACAAGGTCTCCTTCACCGGGTCCGAACCGGTGGGCAAGCACGTCCTGCGCACCTCGGCCGACACGCTCAAGCGGGTCACCCTGGAGCTGGGCGGGAAGACCCCGCTCATCGTGTTCCCGGACGCCGACCTGGACGTGGCCGCCGCCGGTGCCGCCGCCGCGTTCTGCATGGGCACCGGGCAGGGCTGCGTCGCGGGCACCCGCATCCTGGTGCACCGCGACATCCGCGAGGAGTTCGGCGGGCTGCTGCGCCGGGCGATGGCCGAGTACGTACCGGGGGACCCGTTCGACCCGGCGACCACGATGGGGCCGCTCGCCTTCCCCGCGCACTTGGACCGGGTCACCGGCTACGTCGACCTCGCCCGATCCGAGGGCGCCACGATCAGCACCGGGGGCACCGCCTGGACCGGCCGGGACTGTTCCTCGCGCCCACCCTGCTGGACGACGTGCGCAACGACATGCGGGTGGCCCAGGAGGAGATCTTCGGCCCCGTCGCGGCACTGATCGGCTTCACCGACACCGCGGAAGCCGTGCGGCTGGCCAACGACACCAGCTACGGCCTGGCCGCCTCGGTGTGGACCCGGGACCTGTCCGCCGCGCACCGGGTCAGCGCGGAGCTGCGCGCGGGCACGGTCTGGGTCAACAGCTGGGGCGCGATGGCGCCCGGCACCCTTCCGTTCGGCGGGTTCAAGCAGTCCGGCATCGGCCGCGAGCACGGCCCGGACGCGTTGCTGGCCTACACGGAGACCACCAGCGTCATGGTCGCCCTCTGACCCGCGGAACCACCCGGGAGGCGCCGCGGTCGCCTCCCGGGGCCGCCACCGGACACCGCGACGGGCTCACGTGACCGAGGTCGCTCCGCCTTCCCGCCCCGCGGTCTGGACGGGGCAACTCCGAAGGGATAAGGAAGACGCGTGCACTCGCTTCCTGCCCACGACACCCCCCGCCGAGCCGGGAGGTGCGCGTGAACGCGCCGCTGGCCCGGCGGCTGGGCACCGCCGACGCCACCGCGATCGGCCTCGGCTCGATGCTGGGCGCCGGGGTGTTCGCCGCGTTCGCCCCCGCCGCCGCGGCCGCCGGAACCGGACTCCTGCTGTCGCTGGGCATCGCCGGGCTGATCGCCTACTGCAACGCGGCGAGCTCGGCGCAGCTGGCCGCCGTGTACCCGGTGTCCGGCGGCACCTACATCTACGGCCGCGAACGACTCGGGCACTGGTGGGGATTCACCGCCGGGTGGGGGTTCGTGGTCGGCAAGACCGCGAGCTGCGCGGCGATGGCGATGACCTTCGCCGCCTACACCGCACCCGGCTACGAACGCCCCGCCGCGATCGCCGCCGTCGTGCTGCTGGTGGCGGTCAACCGGGCCGGGATCACCCGCACCGCCGCGCTGACCCGGGTGCTGCTGGCGGTGGTCCTCGTCGTGCTGCTGCTCGTGGTGGGCCTGGCGGCCACCGCCGCCGACCCGGCGCGGGCGGTGACCGGCGGCGGGTGGTTCCCGCACGGCGCCGCCGGGGTGCTGCAAGCGGCCGGACTGCTGTTCTTCGCCTTCGCCGGGTACGCCCGCATCGCCACCCTCGGCGAGGAGGTCCGCGACCCGGGCCGGACCCTGCCCCGCGCGATCCTCGCCGCCCTGGCCCTGGCGGTGGTCGTCTACGCCGCGGTGGCCGCGGCGCTGCTGCTGGTCCTCGGCCCGGAGCGGCTCGCCGAGTCCACCGCGCCGGTGGCCGAGGCGGTCACCGCCGCCGGGCACGGGCCGCTGGCGGTGCTGGCCCGCGTCGGCGCGGCCGCCGCCAGCCTCGGGGCGCTGCTCGCGCTGATCGCCGGGGTCGGCCGCACCGGGCTGGCGATGGCCCGGCACGGCGACCTGCCCGGGTCGCTGGCCGCCGTGCACCCGCGCCACCACGTCCCGCACCGCGCCGAACTCGTCGTCGGCGCGGTGGTGATCGCCCTGGTGCTGTTCACCGACCTGCGGGAGGCGATCGGCTTCTCCAGCTTCGGGGTGCTGATCTACTACGCCATCGCCAACGCCGCGGCCTTCACCCAGCCCGCCGAGCACCGCCGGTGGCCGCGCGCGGTTCCCGTCGTCGGCCTGGCCGGGTGCCTCGTGCTGGTCGTCACGCTGCCCGCGGTCTCGGTGATCGCCGGGGCCGCGGTGTTCGCCGCCGGGCTGCTCGGGCGGCTGGTCCTGCGTCGGCGCCGAAGCTCACCCTGACGCCGGTTCCCCCGCCGCGCCCCGCTGGCTACGGTGTCGACGCTGAGCGACCTCGCCGGGCAGGAGGACCATGCAGCCGCTCCGGATCGGCATCCTCGGTGCCGCCCGCATCACCGAACGCGCCGTCCTGGTCCCGGCCCGCGACGCCGGGCACCGCCTGGTCGCGGTGGCCGCGCGCGATCCGCGCCGCGCCGCCGACGTCGCGCACCGGCACGGCATCGAGCGCGTCCACGACCACTACGCCGACGTCCTGGCCGACCCCGACGTCGAGGTCGTCTACAACCCGCTGCCCAACGGGCTGCACGGGCCGTGGAACCTGGCCGCGGTGCGGGCGGGCAAGCACGTGCTCACCGAGAAGCCCTTCGCCAGCAACGCCGACGAAGCTCGCGAGGTCCGCGCCGCGGCCACCGCGGCGGGCGTGACCGTCGTGGAAGCGTTCCACTACCGGCACCACCCGCTCGCCCACCGGCTGCGCGCCCTGCTCGCCGACGGGGAGCTCGGCGAGCTGCGCACCGTCGAGGCGGAGATGAGCACGCCCGCCCCGGCCGACGACGACCCCCGCTGGTCGGCGGCGCTGGCCGGGGGCGCGCTGATGGACCTCGGCTGCTACAGCCTGCACCTGCACCGCGCGCTGGCGCCCTGGGCGGGCGGAGCACCCCGGGTGCGCACCGCGACCGCCGCGGAGTGGGCACCGGGCGTGGACCGGTGGCTGGAGGCGGAGCTGGCGTTCCCCGGTGGCGCCACCGGGCGGGCGCGCTGCGACATGGCCGCCGCGCACCGCCGGTTCACCTGCCGGATCACCGGCAGCCGCGGCAGCGCGGAGGCCGCCGACTTCGTCCTGCCGCACACCGACGACCGCCTCACCGTCACCACCGGCGCCGGCACCCGCGTCGAACACCTCGGGCGGCGCTCGTCCTACGCCTACCAGCTCGACGCCCTGGCCGCCCACCTGCGCGACGGCGCCCCGATCGCCACCGACGTCGACGACGCGGTCGACACGATGCAACTCATCGACGACTGCTACCGCGCCGCCGGACTCGGCCCGCGCCCCCGCGCCGAGCGGCCCTGAGCGACCTCGCCGCGGGCCTGTACGGCGAGCGGCCGGGTCGGGCAAGGTGGCCGATCATGAGCGCCTCGACCGACGTCCCGGCCCCCTCCCGGCGGTGGCCGGCCCTTCTCGGCCTCGCCGCGCTGGTGCTGCTCGCGGTGCTCACCGTGCTCGCGGGCCGCCCGGCCGCACCCGTGGCCGCCGACGCCCCGGCGTCGGTGTTCAGCTCCGGGCGGGCGATGGACCACATCGAGCGGCTCGCCGCCGCGCCGCGCACCCCCGGCTCCGAACACCACGCCGCGACCCGCGAGCACCTGGTCGACCTGCTCACCTCGTGGGGGTGGCGCACCGAGGTGCAGCGCGAGGTCGGCGCGGCGGTCGGTGACGGCGGCACGCAGCGGCTCGCCGCGGTGTCCAACATCGTCGCCACCCTGCCCGGCACCGACCCGACCGGCACCGTGCTGCTCGCCGCGCACTACGACTCGGTCCCGAATTCGCCGGGTGCCGCCGACGACGGCATCGGCGTGGGCACCCTGCTGGAAACCGCCCGGGCGATCGGTGCCGGCGGTGCCGCACCGCGCAACGACCTCACCATGCTCATCACCGACGCCGAGGAGGTCGGGCTGCTCGGCGCCGAGGCCTTCGTGCGCCACCACGCCGACGAGCTCGGCACCGCAGTGCTGCTCAACCACGAGGCGCGCGGCAACGCGGGCACCCCGACGACCTTCCGCACCACCTCGCCCAACGGGGCGCTGCTGGAGGTGCTGTCGCACGCCCCGGGGACGGTGGCGAACTCCGCGTTCGAGGCGGCGTTCGAGTCGCTGCCCAACGACACCGACGTCACCCGCTTCACCGAGGGCGGCCTGCACTCCTACGACACCGCCATCACCGGCGGCGGCGCCTACTACCACACCCCGCTGGACACCCCGGAACGGCTCAGCGAGTCCTCCGTGCAGCACATGGGCCGCGCCAGCCTGGCGATGACGCGGGAACTCGCCGCCGCCGACCTGGCCGCCGTGCCCGCGGCGGGCGAGGACCTGGTCATCACCCTGCCGTGGGGGCCGGTGCCCTACCCGCAGGCCGCCGAAGGGCCGCTGGCGTGGGTGCTGCTGGGGCTGGCCGCGGTCGCGGTCGGGCTGGCCCGGCGCCGCCGGGAACTGACCCTGCCGCGCACCGCGCTCGCCACCGCGGGCACCGCCGTCGCCCTGGTCGCCGCCGGGGCCGCCGCGTTCGCGGTGTGGCAGGTGGCGGTGGCGCTCGACCCGGGTCAGGCCTCGGCGTTCGCGGGCGTGCCGTACCGGCCCGAGCCGTACTCGGCGGCGCTGCTGCTGGCCGCGCTCGGCGCCGTCCTGGCCGTGCACGCGCTGCTGCGCGGGCCGCTGGGCACCGCGGCGCTGGCTGCGGGCGGCTGGGTCGTCTTCGCGGTGCTGGGCGTGGTGGCGGCCACGACGATGCCGGGGGTGTCGGCGCTGCTGGTGCCGCCCGTGCTGCCGGTGGTGGCCGGTGCCGTGGTCACCGGTCTGCTGCCCCGCGGGTGGGAACCGGCCCGGGTGGTCGTGCTGGTGCTCAGCCTGGTGCCCGCGGTGCTGCTGCTCGCCCCGGACGTGATCAACTCGTTCCACGTCGACCTGGAATTCGGCGGGGTGCTCGGCGCGCTGCTGCTGGCGGTGCTGGTGTGGTCGGCGCTGCCGCTGCTCGGCAGGCTCCGGTCCGGGCGGGCCCGCACCCCGCTGCGCGCCGCCGGCGCCCCGGTGCTGGGGATCGCGCTGGTCGCGGCGGTCACCGCCGCCGGGCTGGTCGCCAACCGCCCGGAATTCACCCCGCCCCGCCAGGAACGGGTCTTCTACTCCGTCGACGCCGACACCGGAACCGCCCACTGGGCCTCGCCGATCACCCCGCGCACCGACTGGGGGCGGTCGCTGCTGCCCGAGCCGCCCGCGGTGCTCGACGAGGCGTTCCCGTGGCTGGACGACGAACCGCTCGCGCACGGACCCGCACCGGCGGCGGACCTGCCCGCACCCGAACTCCACGTGGTCGCCGACCGCCCGCTGCCCGACGGCACCCGGGAACTCGCCCTGCGGCTGGTCTCGCCGCGCGGCGCCACCGCGCTCGGGTTGTGGATCGACGGCGACCAGGCCGCGGTGCGGGCCGCGACCGTCGCGGGCCGGGACCTGGACCTCGGTGCGGGCGGGGACTTCGGGTTCATCTTCGCCGGGGCGCCCCGGCGGGGACTGGACGTGCGGCTGGTCGTCGACCCGCACCACGAGGCCCTCACCGTCCGCGTCGCCGACCGCGGCCACGACACGCGCGCGGTCCCCGGCTTCCGCGCCCCCGACGACGTGGCGCTGGTGACCCCGGCCGTCGCGGTGACCCGGACCCGGACGCTGTGACGGAGGAGTCCGGGTCACCGCGGGAGGCGGCAGCACGGCTAGAGCTGGGTGGCGCCGCCGTCGACGAGCAGTTCCGCGCCGGTGGTGAAGGTGCTCTGATCACCGGCCAGGTAGAGGGCGGTGGCGGCGACCTCGTTGGGGCGGCCGGTGCGGCCGAGCGGGGTCGGTGGGGCAGGTTCGGCCGTGGGCCGGTCGCCGTGCGGGAAAGCGGCGCGGAGCTCGTCCCCGCCCGGGGTTGCGACAGGGCCGGGGGTGAGGGTGTTGACGCGGATGCCGCGGTCGGCCAGCTCGGCGGCCCAGGTGCGGGCGAGGCTGCGGATCGCGGCCTTGGTGGCGGCGTAGACGCCCAGGCCCGGGGTGGCCCGCAAGGCCGCGCTGGAGGAGAGCAGCAGCACCGAGGCGCCGGCCGTCAGCAGCGGCAGCGCCTTCTGGACGGTGAAGACCGTGCCCTTGAGATTGATCGAGGTGGTGCGGTCGTACTCCTCCTCGGTGATCGCGCCGAGCGGGCCGTAGTCCCCGACCCCGGCGTTGGCCACCACGACGTCCAGGCGACCGCTGCGGTCCGCGATCTCGGCGAAGAGCCGGTCGAGGTCGCCGAGGTCCGAGACATCGCCGCGGAGGGCGATGCCGCGGGCGCCGACCTGCGCGACGGCGGCGTCCAGCTCGGCCTCGCGGCGGCCGGTGAGGTGGACGGTCGCGCCCTCGGCGGCGAAACGGCGGGCGATCGCCAGGCCGATGCCGCTGGAGGCGCCGGTGACGAGGGCGCTCTTGCCGTCCAGCTGTCCCATGGGGTTCTCCAATCCTTGTCGTAACAATTTTTGTTACATCGATGACCGCAGGAGGTGATCCCCTCGTCGCGGGGGAGTCGGCGTCCGAGGTCAGGCGGCGTTCAAGACGTCCCGCAGCACGTCCTCCAGCGTGGTCCTGGCCAGCTCCCCGCGCAGGGCGGCCTCCACCTCGTCGTACACGGCGGTCATCGCCGGTCCGATGCCGCGGCCCACGACGCACTCGGGGTCCGGCGCCGCGCGGTGCAGGGCGAAGACCGGACCCGGCTCGATCGCCTGGTAGACGTCGAGCAGGGTGATCGCCGCCAGGTCCCGCACGAGCATCCAGCCTGCCCCCGCCCCCCGCTGCGAATCGGCCAGGCCCGCCTTGCGCAGCTCGGCCAGCAGGCGGCGGATCACCACCGGGTTGGTGTTGACGCTCGTGGCGATCTGCTCGGAGGTGGCGACCTCGTGGCCGCGCCGCTGGTACAGCCCGATCCACGTCAAGGCGTGCGCCGCGATGGTCAGCCTGCTGTTGGCGCTCACGCCGGAATCCCGCCTCTCACCCCTCGGTCCTGGTCGTAACATTAATTGTTACAACGACGCGCCGCAAGCCCCGCGCGAACCCCGGCGAAGCCGTGGCCCCGGGTGCGCGGGTGACCGGTCAGCCCGCGCCCAAGCGGGCGTCCAGCGCGTCGAGATCCGGGAGGAACCACACCTGCCGGGACCGGTTCGACTCCCGGACGAGGGCGCGCAGGGCGGAACTCGCCTCCAGGTGGCGGGAGATGTCGCCGAGGACCACCAGGCGCAGCCGGTAGTTGGCGAACTTCTGCAGCACCTCCCCGGCGAAGCGGTTGCCCAGCGAGAAGAAGCGCTCGTCGAGGCGGCTCGCGGGCACGGCCACCACCTCGGCGCCGAGGAACGCCGCGCCGATCAGGTCCAGCGCGTCCTGCTCGGTGGTCACCGCGGGCCCGTCCGGGTCGCACACCAGCACCGGCACCCCGGCCCGCTCCTGCAGCACGTCAGGCATTCCCGGCCTCCTCGCCCAGCAGTCCCGCGTCGGGATCGAGCACGGAATCCAGCAGGTGCAGCAGATCGGCGGTGGCGGCGGCCCCGCCCAGGACCACGAACTTCATCCGGTGGCGCTCCTCGTCGTGCACGGTCTGGACCCGCAGCGGGTGCCGCGCGTCCCCTCCGGCGGCGGCCAGCACGAGCGTGCTCAGCCGGTCGGCCGCGGCCCGGTCGACCCCGTCGACCTGCACGATGCTCGACACCTCCACCGCCGCGGGCCCGGCGGGCCGTTCCGGTGCGGCGCGGCCGGTCAGCGCGTCGAGGTCGGTGCGGGCGATCCGGTACTGCTTGCCGATCCGCACCGCGGTCAGCCGCCCGGACCGGATGTAGCCGCGCACCGTCCGCACGTGCAGGCCGAGCAGGTCGGCGACCTGCTCGACGGAGTACATTTCTTCCGTCATCGTTCCCTACCATAGCCGCTTCGAGGAACGTTGGGGAATCTTTTCGTGCGGCGGATCGATCCTCGTCCCGGCGAGCGCGCCGTGCGATACTGACCGGCTGACCTCGTGGCGAAGGAGCAGCCGATGGCACCGGACCATCCCCCGACCAGCGACGCGGACCTGCGGGAGCGCACCGTGGGAGAGGCGCCCCCGCACGAGGCCCCCATCGCCCTCGCCGAGTACGACCCACGCTGGCCCGGGCGGTTCGCCGGGGAAGCCGAGCGGATCCGCCGCGCCCTCGGCCCGGTGCGGGTGGAGCACGTCGGTTCGACCTCGGTGCCGGGGCTGTGCGCCAAACCCGTCCTGGACGTGCTGCTGGTCGTCGCGGACTCCGCCGCCGAGCGGGACTACGTCCCGGCGCTGGAGGCGGCGGGCTACGCGCTGCGGATCCGCGAACCCGACTGGTTCGAGCACCGGATGCTCACCCGCGCCGATCCCGCCGTCAACCTCCACGTGTTCAGCGCCGGCGCCGCCGAGATCGACCGGATGCTGCGCTTCCGCGACCGGCTCCGCGCCCACGACGCCGACCGGGACGCCTACGCCCGCGCCAAACGCGACCTCGCGCGGCGCACCTGGCGCCACGTGCAGCACTACGCCGAGGCGAAAACCGCGGTGGTGGAGGAAATCCTGGACCGCGCCGGCGAGTAGGGGATCACCGCAGGCGGTAGTGGTAGCCGTAGGCGTGGTCGAACCCGGCGCGCGCGTAGAGCGACCGCGCGGCCGCGTTGGACTCGGCGACCTGCAGGTACAGACCCGGGATGCCGTGCTCGGCGGCCCACCGCGCCCCGGCCCGCAGGATCGCCGCCGCCACGCCCCGCCCGCGGTGCTCGGGACGGGTGGTCATGCAGTAGATCCCGGCCCACCGGTCGTCCCCGCCCACCACCAGGCCGATGCCGAGGACCCGGTCGCCTGCGGTGACGCTGGTGCGGGCGGCGGGCAGCCGGATCGCCGCGACCACCTCCTCGGCGACCTCGCGGGCGTCGTCCTCCCCGTCGAGCTCGACGAACGCCTCCTGCCAGCGCGCGGTGGGCCCGGCCTCGACGTCGACCGCCCACCCGGGTTCGGCGCGGGCGACGGTGCCGGTGGCGGCGGTGAGCACGTGCACCGGCACCTCCCGGCGGTAGCCGCGGGCCTCCAGGTGCGCATCCAGCGCGCGGTGCCGCGCGGCCGGGCTGACCTGCACGGCGGTGGGCAGGCCGCGCTCCCGGTAGAACTCCTCGACCTCGGCCAGCGGGGCGGGCCCGTCACCGGGCAGGGCGGCGTTGCCGGAGCGCAGCCGCCGCACCCCCGGTGTGTGCCGCACCCACCAGCCGCCGACCCGCCGGGTGACCGGGGCGGGCCAGGCGTGGAACGCGTGCCGTTCGATCCGCTCGTCCATCGCGCTCACCTCGCACCGTGCCGCCCGCGGCGGGCGGCGTCGCGCATCCTACGGCGCGGGGGTCAGCGCAGGACGGGCAGCGGCGAGCGGCTGCTGCGCCCGGTGGCGGCCTCGATCAGCCCCACCGGTTCGGCGACCTCGGCGAGCAGGTGGGCCGTCTCGCGCAGTGCCGCCGGTGCGACCTCCGGGGCGCGTCCCAGCGCGTCGAGCACGTCGAGGAGGTGCACCACCGACTCCATCAGCACGATCCGGATCGCCTCGGACCACGGTGCCACCGCACCGGAGCCCGGCCAGGGACCAGCGCCGTGGCCGGGCGTTGCCGCAGCGCGGTGACGGCGCGGGCCCCGAGGTCGGCGTAGTGGGCGACCAGCTCGGCCCGGTCCAGGGTGGAGGCGGTGTCCCCGGCGGACGGCCCCGCCCGGATGGGCCACGAGTTCATCGGCATCGTCGAGGACACCGGCTCCGAGGTGACCACCGTCAAGGCGGGCGACCTCGTCGTCGCCCCCTTCGCCCTCTCCGACAACACCTGCGAGTTCTGCCGCGAGGGCCTGCACACCTCCTGCGAGCACGGCACCTTCTGGGACGGCGGTGTGCCGGAGGAGGGCGGCCAAGCCGAAGCGGCCCGCGTCCCGCTCGCCGACGGCAGCCTCGTCAAGCTCCCCGTCGCGCCGGACTCGGCGCTCATGCCGTCGTTGCTGACGCTCTCGGACGTGTTCGGCACCGGCTACCACGCCGCCGTGGCGGGCGGGGTCAACGCGCGCACCCGCGTCACCGTGATCGGTGACGGCGCCGTCGGCCTGCTGGCGGTGCTGGCGGCCAAGCGCCTCGGCGCCGAGCAGATCATCCTCATGGGCCACCACCCGGCGCGCACCGACCTCGGCCGGCAGTTCGGCGCCACCGACGTCGTGGCCGCCCGCGGCGAGGAAGGCATCGCCGCGGTCCGCGAGCTCACCGGCGGGCACGGCACCCACGCGGTCCTGGAGGCCGTCGGCCACCTGCCCGCCTACGAACAGGCCCTCGGGGTCGTCCGCCCCGGCGGCGTCATCAGCCGCGTCGGCGTCCCGCAGTACGAGGACGCACCGATCGGCTTCGGCAGCCTGTTCCGCCACAACATCCGCCTCGCCGGCGGCCCGGCTCCGGTCCGCGCCTACATCGAGGAACTCATGCCCGACATCCTCGACGGCAGCATCGAACCGGGTAAGGTCTTCGACGCCACCACCGACCTCGACGGCGTCCCCGCCGGCTACCAGGACATGGCCGACCGCACCAGCCTCAAGGTCCTCATCAAGCCCTGACCCCAGGGGGCACCACGGCGGGGGAGGTCTTCGACCTCTCGCAGAGCCGTGACGGGCAGGCCGCGACCGGCGATGCGGTGCGGGAATCCCGCCACGAGCTGGCCCGGGATGGAGGACCAGCTCGGTGCACTCGGCTGGTCCGCAACGCCATCGTGCTGTGGACCACGAAGAACACCGACGCCGCCGTCGCCCAGCTTCACGTCGAAGGCCACGAGGTCCGAGACGAGGACATCGCCCGCCTGTCGCCGCTCGAGCACCGCAACCTGAACCTGCTCGGCCGCGGCGGGCAGGAGTGGGTGTCAGGAGTCGATCGGATCCGTGACGGGCAGGCACTCGGCGAGCAGGGCGACGATGTCGCGCCAGGCTCGCCGTGCGTGCCGTGGGTGGTAGCCGACGCCGGGAGGCGCGGTGTGGTCGACCGGTGGGTGGTGGAAGGCGTGGAGGGCTCCTCCGTAGACCACGAGGCGCCAGTCGACGCCCGCGGCCTGCATCTCCGCGGTGAACGCCTCCCGTTGCGCGGGCGGCATGATCGGGTCTTCCGACCCGACCCCGGCCCACACCGGGCAGCGGATGCGTGCCGCCTCGCCCGGTCGGCCCGTGGTCAGTGCGTTGACCGTCCCGATCGCGCGCAGGTCGACGCCATCGCGACCGAGTTCCAGTGCGACTGCGCCCCCGGTGCCGTAGCCGACGGCGGCGGTCCGGTCGGGGTCTGCCCGTGATTCGGCACGCAGCACACCGAGCGCGGCGTGACCGATTCCGCGCATGCGGTCGGGATCGGCGAGCAGCGGCATGCAACGGGCCAACATGTCCTCCGGGTCTTCCAAGTAGCGTCCGCCGTGGAGGTCGAAGGCCAGCGCCACGTACCCCAGCTCGGCCAGGGCCTCGGCCCGCCGGCGCTCGACATCGCTGAGTCCCATCCCCTCGGGTCCGATCAGGACTGCGGGCCGGCGCTCGGCACCGGCCGGGAGCGCGAGGTACCCGATCATCGTCAGGTCGTCGGCCGGGTATTCGACCGCACGGGTGGTGACCGCCGTCATGCGACTGGACGGTAATGACCGTTGGGCCCGCCCGGGGTGGTGTTCACCGATGGCAAACAGCGGTCTGCCCACTGCCAGCCGCTCGACGGCGGCCAGGGGCCGGGTCGGCTCAGGCTTGGGGGTCGAGGTCGGCGTCGTGGACGAGTAGGGCGATTTGGACGCGGTTGTCGAGATCCAGCTTGGTGAGGATGGCCGAGACGTGGGTCTTGATGGTGGCCAGGCCCAGGTGGTGGCGGGCGGCGATTTCGGCGTTGGAGCGCCCGGCGCCGACGTCGATGGCCACGGTGCGTTCGCGCGGGGCGAGGGTGTCCAGGCGTCGGCGTGCTGCTTCGGCGCGGGCGTCACGTCCGGGTTCCGCGCCCGCGACGCGGTCGATGAGGCGGCGCGTGACCTCGGGCGAGAGCACCGGTTTGCCTTGCGCGGCCTGACGGATGGCGACGACGAGTTCCTCGGGCGGGGTGTCCTTGAGCAGGAAACCAGCCGCGCCCGCGCGTAGGGCGCGCAGGACGTGGGCGTCGGAGTCGAAGGTGGTGAGCACGACGATCTGGGGGGTGTCGTCGCGGGCGCGGAGGGTCTCGGTGGCGGTGATGCCGTCGGTTCCGAGCATGCGGATGTCCATCAGGACCACGTCGGGTGCGTGGCGGGTAGCCAGCTCGATCACCTCGGAGCCGTCGCACGCCTCGGCGACCACCCGCACGTCGGCGGCGCCGCGCAGCATCATGGTCAGCCCGAAGCGCGCGACCGGATCGTCGTCGGCGATCAGCACCGCGATGGCCGGGGCGTCGCCCGGTGCTTCCTCGGTCACGTCTGCCACGGTAGCCGGACCGCCAGCCGCCAGCCGCCAGCGCGGGTCGGGCCGTGCCGGAGGTCGCCGCCGACGAGCGTGACCCGTTCGGCCAGGCCGCGCAGCCCCACCCCGGAGCCAGCCGGTGCCGCCGCGGGGCGCACGGGTGGCGCTTCGTTGACGACCTCCGCGCTCAGGTGCGCGCCGGGTTCGGCCGTGATCGTGACGGCGACCGGCGCGGCGGGAGCGTGCTTGCGCGCGTTGGTCAGTGCCTCCTGCACGAACCGGTACAGGGTGCGACCCAAGGCCGTCGGGACCGCGTGGGCACCGGTGCACACGCCCGGCTCGTCGCGCAGCCGTACGTCGGTGCCGGTGCGGGCGGTTTCCTCGACGAGTTCGGCGATGTCCGTGACGCCGGGAAGCGGCACGTCACCGTCCGGGGCGCGCAGCACCGAGATGACCTCGCGCAGGTCCTTGAGCGCGCGGTGGGCGCTTTCCCGGATCAACTCCGCGGCCCGTTGGGTCTCCTCGGCCGTGGCGGCGCGGTGGTAGGCCAGTGCGCCCGCGTTGATGGTGAGCAGGGACAGCCGGTGACCGAGCGCGTCGTGCATCTCCCGGGCCAGCGCCTCGCGGGCCTCGAGCCTGGCGTGCTCGGTGCGCAGCTGGGCCTCGACCTCGGCGGCGACGGCCCGTTCCCGCAGCGACGCGATGAGCTGGTGGCGGCCGCGCCGCAGCAGACCCCACGCGACGACCACGACGTGCACGAGAAGGAGCCACGAGACGAACACCCACATCGACACCATGGGCATCGGCCGCAACGTCAGGTAGACGGTGTGGGTGAGCACGCTGCTCACGGCGAGCAGCACGACGGTCCACGTCGAGCGGTGGACGGCCATGGTGAACAACATGATCAGCGCCGCGGGTGAGGCGGTCTCCGAGAAGGTGGTCAGTGCCACCAGGATGGCGGCCAGCACCGTCGGGTAGCGGCGTCGCCACCAGAGCGCGAGACAGCCGAGCGCCCCGACGGCGGCGTCGGCGGTCATGATCCAGCCGGGTGCCGGCGCGATCTCCCGCCGGAGGACCGCCACCGCGAGCCCGGCCAGGACCGCGAGCACGAACAGCCCACCGTCGGCGGCCCGGTCCCGGCGCCGGCTGTGCGCTGCGTCGTTCACGGTGCCGAGTCTAGACAGGTGACCGCCCCCGCCGGCTCCCACCGAAGACGGAGGCGCGGTTCCGACTTCGGTCAGGCGTTCCGAGTCCTGCGGTGGATCCGCGTGAGCGACCGGCGGTCCTAGCGTCGATGCGGCAAGTCACCCCTACCAAGGAGTTCCTGTGTTCGGTACGCGCTCGAAACTGCTCGTCATGGGAGCCGCGTCGCTGGCTCTCGCGAGCGCCTGCGCCACACCGCCCCCGCCCGAGGCACCGCCACCGGACCTGACCGAATTCCACGACCAGCAGGTCGCGTTCGAACCGTGCGGCCCCTTCGCGACGACGCCCACCGACGAGAAGCTGTTCGCCAACGAGCGCCTCGACTGCGCGCGGGTGCAGGTTCCCTTGGACTACGACAACCCGGACGGGGCTCGCGGTGAGATCGCCCTGCTGAGGATCCCGGCCAGTGGCGAGAAGATCGGGTCGCTCTTCGTCAACCCGGGCGGTCCCGGCGGTTCGGGGATGAACTTCGTCGCCACCATGGCCTCGTCGAATCCACTGTGGACCACGGGAGTGCTCGGGCGGCGGTTCGACATCATCGGGTTCGACCCCCGCGGTGTTGGCGCCTCGTCGCCCCGGTTGGACTGCTTCACCGATGCCGACGCTGATGATCGTGCCGCGGGCTTCGACAACGCGCTGGACCAACACGGCGCCGCCAGCGAGGAGCACGCCCGGGAGATCATGCGGCGGTGCGCGGAGAGCGCGGGGGGAGCGGACGCGCTCACCAGCGTCGGCACCCGGGAGACCGCGCGGGACATGGACGTGCTGCGGGAGGTCCTGGGCGACGAGAAGCTGACCTTCCTCGGCTACAGCTACGGGACCGAGCTGGGCGGGGTCTACGCGCAGACGTTCCCGGAGAAGGTGCGCGCGCTGGTCCTCGACGGTGCGGTCGACCCCGGCAAGAACCCGGTCGAGCTGACCATCGCGCAAGCCGCGGCAAGCCAGGAGGGCTTCGACCGGTTGGCCGAGGAATGCGCGGAGACTCCGGACTGTCCACTGGGGACCGACCCGGCTCGCGCGACCGAGAGGTTCCAGGCGTTGACGCGGCCACTGGTCGACCAGCCCGCGCCGACCACCGACGGCCGCGGCCTTGGCTACAACGACGCTATCACCGCTGCGGCGACCGGGATGCGCGCCGAGCGTCTGCTTCCCCAACTCATCGACGGGCTCACCGAACTGGCCGAGGGTCGGGGTGACATCCTGCTCGCGCTGCGCGACCAGATGACCGGCCGCGGACCGGACGGCCGCTACAACGGTTTGATGGAGAGCTTCCTCGCGATCCGGTGCATGGACTGGCCCCGCCGCACACCGGCCGAGCAGACCGAGATGAACCGCCGGATCCGCGAAGCGGCGCCGTTCATGGACGACGGCAGGCCGGTGGAGCGGAGCCACTACGCGTGCGAGGCATGGCCGAAACCGCCTTCCAGGACCGGCCCCTGGCTCGCCGACGACGTCGCCGGGCTGCCACCGACGCTGACCGTGTCGACCACCGGGGACGTGGCCACCCCATACCAAGCCGGCCTCGACCTGGCCGAGGCACTCGGCGGCAGCCTGCTGACCGTGGAGGGTGAGCAGCACGGTGTCGCACTGGTCGGTGACAACGCGTGCATCAACGACAACGTCCTCGCATACCTGGTCGATCTGAAGACACCGCCCGAAGGTGCCCGCTGCGTCCTGTGACCCACTCGCCCGGGCTCAACCGCCAACAGGGTGCGTAGCGCGTGGCCCGGCTGTACGCCCTCCTGCCCGGCTGGGTTCGTCAGCCGCTGACGCAGTCGGGCCACGTCCCTCCCACTCGACGTGCATCAGGTACCTGAGCTGGCCTTCTGTGCGGCAACGGCTCTGGACGCCGGGACCGGGCCTCTTCCGAGCTGCGCGCGCTCATCGGCATGAGAGTGCGTCCGCCAGCGATCCAATAGTTCGGCCTGGCATAGTCCAGTGAAGTCTCACACCCTGACCATGATCGTTCTCAGCGCCCACCGCTGTCCCGATGTTCCCCGAAGCCGGAGAGGATGGGCGGCTTGCCCGACGTCACGGCCGATGACCCCGCGCGGCGGGGAGCCGACCGGTCACGGCCCGCCGTATCGTGGCCGCCGTCCGCGACCGCGGACCGCGGTGCATCGGCGCCCCGCAGCACCGCCGCTCCGGCAGCACGATCCCTGGAAGGACCTCCCGGTGAGCACCCACGAGATCGACCAGCTCCCTCCCACGAGCCGCACAGTCGCCGCCGCGCTCCGCCAGGCGGGCATCACCTCGACGGTGCGGCACCTGCCCGACTCCACCCGCACCGCCGCCGACGCGGCCCGCGCGCTCGGCTGCCCGATCGCCGCGATCGCCAACAGCCTGGTGTTCCGCTGCGACGAGGCCCCGCTGCTGGTGATGACCAGCGGTGCCCACCGCGTCGACCCGGCGGCGCTGGCCGCCCGCCTCGGCAGCGGCCCCATCACCCGGGCCACGCCCGACCAGGTGCGCGCGGCCACCGGGCAGGCCATCGGTGGGGTGGCACCCGTGGGGCACCCGGCGCCGATCACCACCGTGGTCGACGAGAGCCTCGCCGAGCACACCGTGATCTGGGCGGCCGCGGGAACCCCGAACACGGTCTTCTCCACCACCTACGACGAGCTGCGGGTCATCACCCGCGGCCAGCCGATGCGCGTGACGACCTGACCCGGCGGTGGGGTACGAGCCCCGCCACCCCGCGCGGGCATCAGGGGGTGAGGGCCTGGGCCAGGAGTCCGGTCGGGGAGAGGGCTCCGGTGACGTGGCCGAGGCCGGTGCGCCGGTCCTCGGTCGTGCTGCGGGGGTCCAGGACGACGCCGGCGAGTTCGGCGAGGTCCTCCAGCACGCGGGCGCCGCGGTAGTAGGCGAGCAGGTCGCCGTCGACGTCGTGCGGGCCGTAGCCGTCGAGGAACCACGCCTGCTGCTGCGGTGTGGCGGGCAGGTCGGCGAGGACGCCGCCACCGAGGACGAACATCAGGTCCCGCTCGCGGGGTGCGAGGGTGGCGTCGTCGAAATCGATCAGCGCCACGGCGCCGTCGGCGGTGCGGACGAGGTTGCCCCGGTGCGGGTCGGCGTGGCACGGGACGAATTCCGGGAGCGCGGCCCGGGTCCGCAGCGCCCGCCCCAGTCGGGTGGTGCGCTCGCGCACCGCGCGCAGGTCCTCGCGGCGGTCCCGCCATGCCACGGTCAGGTCCCGGGTCAGGTCGTCGGCGGGTCCGGGCACGTCGAGCGCGGCATCGACGCGGTCGAACAGGTCCACCCACCGGCTCGGGTCGAACTCCTCGCGCGGCACCCACCGGCGCAGTTCCGCGGTGCGGGGAAGGTCGTGCAGGGCGGCGAGGAGGTCTCCCAGCGCGTGCCACTCCGCGCGCCCGAGGTCCGCGTCGAGCGCGCTGGTGCCGGGGACCCACTGCACCACCGACAGACGTCCTCCTGCGGTGTCGACCCACAGCGCACCGGTGCGCGAGGGGAGTGGTCGGGGCGCGCTGCCGGGTCGGGCGGTGTCCAGCGCGGCGGGCAGGACGAGACCGGCGGGTGACCCGCCGCCGGTCCACTTGACCGCGAACCGGCCGCCGTCCCGGTCGGTTGCCCGCCACAAGCTCGCCGCGAGGTCGGCCCCGGTGCCGACCGGGACGAGATCGTGCACCTGGAGGTCGTAGTGCTCGGCGAGCACGGCGATCAGGTCCGCCCGGCTCACATCGGGCTCCCTTCGGTCGTCGCTTCCCGGTGGTCGCTGAAGCCGGATATTAGGAGGCGAAGCACGGTCGGTGCCTGCTATTTTTCCCGCCCGGTGTCGCTGGGAGGGAGTACGAGTGGCCGCGGCCGTCCTGGGGTGGAGGTTCTGGCGGTTCTGGAGCGCCTCGTTGACCTCGAACCTCTCCGACGGGGTCGCGCTGATCGCCCTGCCGTGGATCGCGACCACGGTGACCGACGAGGCGTTCCTGGTCGGCGCCGTCGCCGCGGCGGGGCGGTTGCCGTGGCTGGTCGCCGCGATCCCCGCCGGGGCTGTGATCGACCGCCTCCCGCGGTTCGCGACGATGGCCGCGGCGGCGACCGTCCGGGCGTTGCTGTGGGCGGGGCTGGGCCTGGCTGCGGTCACCGGCCGGTTGTCCCTCGAAGCGCTGCTGGTCGTCGCGTTCGCGCTCGGTCTGGCCGAGGTGTTCTACGACACCGCCGCGGTAACGGCGATCCCCCGGCTCGTCGCCCGCGGGCACCTGGAGGCGGCCAACGGCCAGTTCCGCACGGCGGAGATCACCGCGCAGGAGTTCCTGGGGCGCCCCGCCGGTGGTTTCGTCCTGACCGCGGGCGCCGCGCCCGCGCTGTTCCTCAACGCCGGGATCTGCGCGCTGGTCCCGGCGTTGCTCCTCCGCCTGTGCCGGGACGAGCACCGGGAACCGCGCCTCGCGGACGACCGGGACTCGGGGTGGCGCCGGTTCGGCGCCGGTATCACGACGATCCGGGCCTCGCCGCTGCTGCGGCGCCTGGTCGGCGTGACGATGCTGTTCAACCTCGCCTACGCGACCGTCCTGGCCACCCAGGTCCTGTTCGCCCGAACGACTCTGGGGTTGGGCTCCGCGCAGTTCGGCCTGCTCATGCTCACCGCGGCCGCCGGCGGGATCCTCGGCGGCCAGTTCGGCGGGCGGGTCGCCGCGCGCCTGCCTGCGGGCTGGCTGCCCATGACCGGCCTCGCCGGCACCGGGATCTGCCACCTCGTGATGGCCGCCGCACCCGTGGTGCCGGTGGTCGCGGTCATGCTGTTCGTCTCCCACGCGTGCGTGCTGCTCTGCACCGTGTCGGTGTCCTCGCTGCGCCAGCGGGTCACCCCGGCTGCGCTGCTCGGCCGGGTCAACGCGGCCGCGGGCACGGCGTCGTGGGGTGTCGCGACGGTGGGGATGGTCGCGGGAGGTGGCCTGGTGAGCCTCGCGGAGCGCTGGCTGACCGACAGCGACGCGCTCCGGGTTCCCCACGCCCTCACCGCGGCCGTCCTCCTCGTCCTGGTGTGCACCGTCGGCCGCAGCACCACCCGCCTGAGCGCGCAGGTGTGAGCGCCGGACGCCCTCGGGGGCCTCGGCGTGCTGCGGGCCGCCCGGGCAGCGGGTGACCGATCAGCGTCGCGGGCCGTCGCGCACGTCGGCCGCTGCAGCGCCGGCGAAGTGCCGACCGGAAAACCGCTTGGGTTTCCCCGCGCGTTGCCGTAGGTTTCGTGCGGCCCCATCGCAGTGAGGACAGAGGACAAGATCACGTGACCCCGCCTGCTCTGTAGACCTGACACCTTTTCCCGCTCGCCGTCGAGCCGACCGTCCCGTCGGCTCCGCCGGGCTGCCCGTCGGCGCCCGGTCATGCGGCGTTCGAGGCCGCGTGCGAGCGGCCTCGTGTCAGATCTGGAGAGCTCATGTCTTCACCACCTCATGCCGTGCTGCCTTGGGTCGTTCGTCGGACCCGGCTGCCCCTGCTGTCGTTGCGATGCGTGGACTGCCGGTCGGGGTCGGCCACCACCGGCCCGGGCAGGTTCCGCGTCAACGCCAACGGCAAGCTGCTGGACGTGTGGTTGCTGGTCCGCTGCACATCCTGCGACCGGACGAGCAAGCTCACCGTGCACGAGCGAGTGCCGGTCCGATCCGTCGATCCGGTCGAGCTCCACGGCTACCGCGTCAACGATCCGGAGCTGGTGGCGTCCAAGCTGCTGGATCCGCGGCTCGCCCGCCGCAACCGCTTCGCCCTGGACTGGACGGGGGCCTGGCGGTTGGACACCCGGTCGGCATGGCCGGGAAGGGTGTGGCCGGTCCGGGTGGAGGTCGTCTTCGCGGACCCGGTACCGGTGCGCCCGGAACGGCTCCTCGCGGAGGGGCTCGGCCTCAGCAGGAAGGAGGTACTGCGCCGTACCCAGGCCGACGTTCCGCTGCGCCGCCCGACGAGCGCCGGATTCACCTCGACCGTGGTGGCCGGGGACTAGGGGGCTGAGCAGCACCGACGTCGGATCGTGCGCCTGCTCATCCCGCGCACGATCCGACGCGGTCGTTCCCCGCCCCGGGGCCGGGTGCCGCGGTGCCGCTCGACCGGCACGCGGCCGGCGCGAGCGGGTGGACGGCAGCGTCCGGCTCCGGCGGCGAAGGCACCGCGCCACCCGGCCCCGGCCCGCTATGCGGGGTACTCGTCGCGTTTGCGGGGCCAGCCGGAGAAGTCCTCGCCGCGACCGCGGGGTGCGCGGTCGAGCAGCTGCCAGGTCGCGTTCAGCGCCTCGGTGCCGCGATCGTAGGTCGAGTAGGTGTGGTACACGATCCCGTCCTCCAGCGCGAAGCAGCTCAGCGCCATCAGCTCCATCACCTCGAGCATGCTGCCGCTGCCCGACCCGTAGTCCCGGTGGGGCGTCGGGACGTGCATGTAGGAGAAGAAGTCGGCGTCGAAGTCGCTGCGGCCGGAGGACACCCACTCGACGTCCCAGCCCATCCGCTGCTTGTACGCGGTGAGCACCGGCAGCGGCGAGCGCGAGGAGAGCAGGAACGTCACGTCCCGGCGCGCCAGGTGCGGCACCGCGCCGATCAGGTTGTCCGTTTCGAAGGTGCAGCCCGGGCAGCCCTCCGGGGTGTTCGGGCCGTGCATGAAGTGCCGCACGATCAGCTGCGAGCGTCCGTCGAACAGCTCGGCGAGCGTGCGCGGACCGGAGGTGGTGTCGAACCGGTACTGCTCGTCGACCCGCACCCACGGCAGCTCCTGGCGCTGCCGGGCCAGTTCGGTGGCCCGGCGGGTCAGCTCCTTCTCCTCGGCCAGCTGCTTTTCGTAGGCGGCTCGCCACTGTTCGCGCGTCCCGACCGCGTGCGTCGTCATCCTGTCCTCCCGGTGGTGCGGATGGGTCCACCCGTGCAGACATCCGGTGACGCCGGAACTCATCGGCCGGGCTCGGCCTCGCGGGGCGGCCGCCCCGCGAGCCAGCGGTCCTGGGTGATCGCGTACTCGATTTCGCCCCGTTCGGTGCCGGGTATCGGATCCTGCCACCGCCGGTGGAAGGTGCGGACGTGGTCCATGCCGATGGAGGCCATCGTGGCGCGGGAAGCGGCGTTGACGGCCATCGTCTCGGCGAACACCCGCACCAGCCCGAGGTCCTCGAACCCGTGCCGGAGGAGTTCGCGGCCGCCTTCGCTCGCGAGGCCCCGGCGCCAGTAGCGCCGCAGCAACCGGTATCCGAGTTCGGCCTGCCCTGCCACCGGCCCCTGGTCCTCGCGTTCCGGCGGTTCGAGAATCCACCAGCCGACGAAGCACCTGCCGACGAATCCGGCCCAGAAGCCCAGGCCGGGCACGCGCGCAGCCACCGCGATCCGACGCCGGTGGGCCTGCTCGACCTCCTCGCGGGTGCGCGCGGCGCCGTCGCCGAGGTAGCGCATCACTTCCGGGTCGGAGTCCAGCTCGACCTCGTGCTCGAGGTGTTCGTCCGACAGCGGGACGAGCGTGATCCGGGCGGAACGCAGGATCGACTGGGGCACGAGCCGATCCTCGCTGTCGCCGGCGGGGCCGTCCAACGGATCTCCCGGCCGGTGCCCGGACTTTTCGGTCTCGGCGACCCGCTCCCGTGGTCTCCGGCGCGGCGCGGTCCGTTCACCGGCCAGGGCCGGGCCGGTCGACCTGTGCGCCGAGCCCGTGGAGCGCACCATCACCCGGTGGGTTCGAACCCGTCCCGCCGGAAGAGCCGGACGGCACCGAGCTGCTGCTGGAGACCGACGGTCATCCCGCCGTGAAGCCGTACAAGGCGGCGCTGGTCAACGACGGCATCCCGGCCGCCTCCTTCGCCGTGGCCGACGTGCCCGCGGAGTTCGACCGGCAGCGCGACCTCGGGGTCCGGTTCGCCCAGGACGGGCCCGGTCACCACAGCGGTCCTCGACGACAGCTGCGGCAACCTCATCCAGATCGTGCACAGCGAGTAAGCACCCGCCCAGGCATCGGCGCCGCTCGCGGGCTCTCAGTCCCGCGCGTCCCGGTCGCGCGGCCAGGGGTTGCCCTCCAGCGCCTCGATGTCGATGTTGAACCTGGTCAGCAGTTCGGCGAAGGCGGCGATGCGTTCCTGCGGCCAGTCGGTGACGACCATGGCCACGCCTTCGCGGCTGCGTTCGCGGTCGGCGGCGAGCAGGTCCAGCCCTGCTTCCGTGGGGCGCAGCCTGCGCGCCATGCCCCCCTGGGGGTCGGCGAACCGCTCGACGAGCCCGTTCTTGAGCAGCGTCGCGACCTGGCGGTTGATCGTGGAGATGTCGAGGCGGAACGCTTCGGCGAGTTCGCGCAGCGACATCGACCCGTCGGTCTCCAGGCGCGTGAGCAGCAGGTACGCCGAGCGCTCCAGGTGCTGACCCGGGCGGGACTGCTTGAGGGACAGGTGGTGCCGGGAGAACAGCAGGAGCTCGCGCTCCAGATCGTCGATGTACCGGTCCTGCGTCACGGCGCACTCCTCGCTGTCCCTCGTCACCGCCGCGCGGCGGAACCCGATATGTATGCTACACATGATGTGTATGGTGCACAAGGATGCCCGGTGGAGGTCGCGCCAAGCGATCCGCCGCAGCGCACGAGGGGGAACCGGCGATGCGCACCGGCCCCGCGGCAGCGGGGGAGCCACCTCGCCGCAGCGCTGTCCTGACCCGGGGGCACCGGCCGCCGCTCGCTGCCCGGAACCGAACTAGCAGCAAAGGAATCCCGTGACCGTCCTCCCTCGTGCCTCGCCCGGCACGATCACCGCGATCCTCTCGGCGTGCGGCGTCGTGGTCTCGCTCATGCAGACGCTGGTCGTGCCGATCATCCCCGTGCTGCCGCGGCTGCTGGACGCCTCGCCGACCGCGACGTCGTGGGTGGTGACCGCGACGCTGCTCGCCACCGCGGTGATCACCCCGATCAGCGGCCGCCTCGGCGACATGTACGGCAAGCGCCGCGTGCTGATCGCCAGCATGGTCGCGCTGGTCGCCGGATCGCTCGTGTGCGCGATGTCCGGCTCGTTGACCCCGATGATCATCGGGCGCTTCCTGCAGGGATGCGCCACCGGTGCCATCCCGCTGGGGATCAGCATGCTGCGCGACGAAATGCCGCCGGAGCGGGCGGGCACCTCGGTGTCGCTGATGGGCGCCACGCTCGGCGTCGGTGGCGCGCTCGGGCTGCCGCTGGCCGCCGCGGTCACCCAATTCGCGGACTGGCAGCTCCTGTTCTGGCTCTCCAGCGCGCTCGGTGCGGCGTGCCTGGTGCTCGTCGTGCTGCTGATCCCCGAATCCCCGGTGCGCACCCCGGGCCGGTTCGACGTGGTCGGGGCCCTGGGGCTCACGGCCGGGCTGGGCTGCCTGATGCTGGCGATCATCCAGGGCAGCGCCTGGGGCGCCGGGGTCACCGCGGCGTTGCTCGCCGCCGCCGCGCTGATCCTGCTCGGGTGGGCGCTGGTCGAACTGCGCTCACCGCAACCCCTGGTGGACCTGCGGGTTTCGGCCTCCCGCCCGGTGCTGTTCACCAACCTGGCCTCGGTGCTGGTCGGCTTCTCGATGTACTCGATGTCGCTGACGTTCCCGCAGCTGCTGCAGGCACCGCCGAGCACCGGCTACGGCTTCGGGCAGTCCATGCTGGCCGCCGGGCTCGCCCTGGCGCCCGCCGGTCTGGTGATGATGGCGCTCTCCCCGGTCTCGGCCCGGATCTCGGCCAGCCGGGGACCGCGCACCGGGCTGATGGCCGGACTGCTGGTCATCGCCTGCGGATACGGCTTCGGGCTGCTGCTGATGGACGAGGTGTGGCAGATCGTGCTGTCGTCGCTCATCACCGGCGCCGGGGTCGGCATCGTCTACTCCACCATGCCCACGTTGATCATGGCCTCGGTGCCGCGGACCGAGAGCGGGGCGGCCACGGGGCTCAACGCGCTGATGCGCTCCATCGGCACCTCCACCTCGAGCGCGGTGATGAGCGTCGTCCTGGCCCGGATGACCACCTCCCTCGGCACGGCCCAGGTGCCGACCGAGCAGGCCTTCCGGCTGACCTTCGTGCTCGCCATCGTCGCCGCGCTGGCCGGTATCGGACTGGCCGCCCTGATCCCCCGGAGCCCCACCGGCGCACCCGGTGACACCCCCGCCACCCCGGCCGCGGACGTGGCCCGTTGACCCGAAAGGACGCACCCATGCACCGGCTCGACGACAAGACCGCGGTCATCACCGGGGCCGCCGGCGGCATCGGTTCCGCCGCCGCCCGGCTGATGGCCGCCGAAGGCGCCCGCGTGCTGCTGGCCGATCTGGACCTGGAGCACGTGGACCACCTCGCGCGCACGATCCGGGAGGAAGGCGGCAACGCCGTCGCCACGACCGTCGACGTCCTCGACGAGAACTCGATCGCGGCGATGATCGACAAGGCGGTCGCCGAGTTCGGCGGACTGCACGTGCTGTGCAACCACGTCGGCGGCAGCGACCCGAGCAAGGACACCGACCTGCTGAGCCTGGACCTCGCCGAGTGGGACCGGGTGATGGACCTGAACGTGCGCAGCACGGTGGTGGCCTCGCGGCTGGCGATACCGCACATGATCGCCGCGGGCGGCGGCTCCATCATCAACACCGCCTCGGTCGCCGGGGTGCAGGGCGATGCGGTGCAGTGCGCCTACGGGACGGCCAAGGCCGGGGTCATCAGCCTCACCCGCTACATCGCCACCCAGTACGGGCCCAGGGGAGTCCGCTGCAACGCGATCGCGCCGGGAGCGACCATGACCCCGGCGTTGCGGGACAACCTGCCCACCGAGGTGGTCGACGAGATCCGGCGCAACACCTCGCTGCGCAGCATCGGGGAACCGGCGGACATCGGTCACGCGATGGTGCACCTGGCCTCGGACGAATCCCGCTACACGACCGGTCAGCTCCTGGTGATCGACGGTGGGCTGACCACCCAGAGCGCGTTCGCACCGGGACGGCGCGGCGGCTCCTGACCTGCCCGCCCGTCAGCCGGAGGCGCGCAGGGCAGCGTCCAAACCGCTCATGAGCTGCCCGACGCGATTCCGGGCGGTGGGCGCCGCGGGATACCGGCGGAGGACGTCGACCAGGACCGGTGTGGCGCGCCGCCGCGCCTGCTCGATCCGCAGCTCGCCGACCGCCGGATCCTCGCCCGCGGTCAGCTCGGCGACGCGCGCGGCACTCGCGGCGGCCCGCAGGATGTGCCCCACCTGCGTGGCCTTCGCGATCGGGTGCAGGTAGGCGGCGGAGGCGGCATCACCGGCGGAGCGCGCCGCGAGCCGAGCGGCTTCGCCGGTGGCCTGCCGGGCGGCGCGGTGCGCGTCCAACGAGGTGACGCGCTGCAGCGCGGTGCGTTTCGCGCCCCCGACGAACTGCCATGCGGCGTCGAGGGCCGCGCGCGGACGACGGTCACCGGGCACGGCGTCCTCGAACACCGGGAGGACGTCCTGCGCGCTGTCGGCCGCGAACCGCGCGACGACCCGCAGTTCGTCCATCGTCAACTCGAAATCACCGGCCGCGGTCGCCACGACCCCGATCCTTCCACCGGCTGACCGCCCGCCGAGAGCGACCTCCCGCAGCTGGGGCATGGGGGTCGGTCCGGCGGGTCACGGGCGGAGCCATCGGCGGCGGCCACCGGTACTGTGGCCCCGCATGACCGACCCCGAGATCGAGATCACCGCGGACCTGGTCCACGACCTGCTGGCGGAGCAGCATCCGGACCTCGCGGGGCTGGCCCTCCGCGAAGTAGCGGGCGGGTGGGCCAACCACATGTGGCGCCTCGGGGACGAGTTGGCCGTGCGCATGCCGCGTACCGACGGTGCCCCGGGGCTCCAGCGCACGGAGCGCCGGTGGCTGCCCGTCCTGGCCCCGCGCCTGCCGCTCCCGGTCCCCGGCCCGGTACGGATCGGTGCACCATCCGCGCGCTTCCCGAAGCCCTGGACCATCATGACGTGGGTCCCCGGCGAGCCGCTGGACCACACCTCCCTCAGCCGCGGCGACCACGCGGCCGACGCCCTGGCGGGTTTCCTCACGGCACTCCACGTGGCGGCGCCCGAGGACGCGCCGGTCAGCGCGGACCGCGGCGACCATCCCAAGAACTGCTCGGACGGGTTCGACCACTTCTTCCACGCCGTCGTCCCCGAGGACCTCGCCGACGGTGTCCGGGCCGTCTGGGACGACGCCGTCGCGGCACCCGAGTGGGCGGGTCCGCCGCTGTGGGTGCACGGCGACCTGCATCCCGCGAACGTCGTCGTCTCGGACGGGACGCTCTCGGGCGTGCTCGACTTCGGTGACATGTTCGCCGGCGATCCGGCCTGGGACCTCGCGGCCGCATGGGTCATCCTCCCCACCGGCGCCGCCGCACGCTTCTTCGACGCCTACGCGCAGGCGGACGAGGGGACGATCCGGCGCGCCCGCGGCCTGGCCGCCCTGAAGGGCCTGGTCCTCATGCTGATCGGCCGGAACGGGGACCGGGGCCTTCCAGGCGGCAAGCCGACATGGGGACCCGCAGGCCGGGCGGCACTCGATCGTGTGCTGTCGTAGAGCCGCTGGGCGAGTCCGTGCCGACTACGGGTTCGCCCAGCGGGGTCTGCGCCGGTGCGGCACGGTGTCCAGGACGAGGTCGTAGGAGCCGGTCACGCAGTCCTCGACGAATTCCGCGGTGATGCCGCGGCCGGCGCCCACGGAGATCCAGTGGTCCTTGTTGAGGTAGCGGCCCGCGGTGATCGAGGGGTAGCTGTGCCGCAGCGCTCGCGCCTGCTCGGGCTCGGACTTGACGGTGATGATCCGTTCGTCCGGATCGTCGGTGACGATCAGGAAGACTTTGCCCGCCACCTTGTGGACGTCGAGCTTGTCGACGAAGGGCCGCCCGCGGGTGACGCCGGGCAGTCCGGCGGCCGCGCTGCGGGCGAGGTGCTGCAGCGTCTGGCCGGTCAGGGCCCCGGCGGGCGGGTCGCGGTCAGGCACCGACCGCCTCCGGGGCGAGGGGGCGACGGGAGCGGGGCAGCGTGTCGAGCACGAGGCGGTAGGACTCGGTCACCAGCTCCTCGACCAGCTTCGCGTCGATGGAGTCGCCGGGAGCAAGGGTGATCCAGTGCTTCTTGTTCATGTGGTAACCGGCGGTGATGTCGGCATACGCTTCCCGCAGCGTTGCCGCGTCGCTGGGATCGGCCTTGACGATCACGACCGGCTGACCGGCCACGACCCCGGCGTCGCGCACGCGGGAATGCCGCGGGACCTCGGTCATCAGCAGGAACCACTTCTCGTGCACCCGGCACGCCTCCCAGCCGGGCTCGAACGAGTACAGCGTGGTCGCCGGCAGGTCCAGCGCACACCGCTGCGCCGCTTCCTGCAAGGCCTTGCCCTTCATCGTCGTCGCTCTCCTCATCCACGCGGATACAGCCGACGGCGGGCAGGGCTGCGCGCCCCCTCCACCGCCACTCGCAGGTCTACCCAGCCGGGAAACAGGCCATCCGCTTCCGGAAGCGGACCACGGTTCACGCCGGCTCAGCATGCTGCCCAGCGGCTCGGCCTGGCACACCGAAATCTCAGCTCCGCCCGCGGGCCTGACCTGAGCCACCGAGCACGGTAGCCCGTGCCGGCAGCACGCGAGGTCGGCGACCAGCGTTCTGCGGCTCGGCGGCCTCGTCGTCGCTGTTGTCGGCGCAGCACGGATGGTCGGCTGTGTTGGCCGGCCCGGCCCCGGCGGGCCCGACCCGACGGGACTCACGAGCCGTCCGGATGGAAACTTAGCCGTTGCGCTCAGCATCAGGGTCAAGTGATACTTAGCCCGATGGCACAGTATTCGTCGCAGTTGGACGGCGTGTTCGTCGCGCTCGCCGACCCGACCAGGCGCGCCGTCGTCCGGCGCCTCGGGCGCGGGTCGGCGAGCGTCGGCGAACTCGCGCGCGAATTCCCGATGACCCTCCCCTCGTTCATGAAGCACGTGCGGACGCTCGAATCGAACGGGCTCATCCGCACGGTCAAGTCCGGCCGGGTGCGCACCTGCGTGCTCGACCGCGAGCGGCTCGCCCTCGTCGACGACTGGCTCGCCGAGCAGCGCCGCACCTGGGAGGAGCGCACCGACCGCCTCGAACAGTTCGTCACCGCCCCGGAGGAGAGCACGCCGTGAACCCCGATCTCGACCTCGGCCTGGAGCGGATCATCCGCGCCCCGCGTGCCACCGTGTGGAGCGCCTGGACCGACCCGGCCCGGCTCGCGCAGTGGTGGATCCCGGCGCCGACCCGCTGCCAGGTGGACCGCCTCGACGCCCGGCCCGGCGGGGCGTTCGTGACGCGGATGAGCGACGACGGGGCCGAGTTCGTCCCGCACCTGGACGCGTGCTTCCTCGCCGTCGACGAACTCGAGCGGATCGTGTTCACCAACGCGGTCGACAGCTCGTGGCGTCCGGCGAACCCCGCCCCAGTCGCGATGACCGCCACGATCACGTTCGGGGAGCACCCGGATGGCACGGACTACCGGCTCGTCATCCGCCACGCCGACCCGCACGCCCGCGCCCTGCACGGAAAGCTCGGCTTCGCCGAGGGCTGGGGCACGGTCGCGGCTCAGCTGGCCACGTTCGTCGAGCAGGAGGCGGCACGATGAAGATCACCCTCACCGAGTTCGTCACGCTCGACGGCGTCAGCCAGGGACCGGGCTCGCCCGACGAGGACACCACCGACGGGTTCACCCGCGGCGGCTGGCTCGTGCCCTACCTCGACGAGACCTTCGTCCGGCGCACCTCCGAATGGCTCGACCTCGCGGACGGCCTGCTGCTCGGCAGGCGCACCTACGAGGCATTCGCGCGCGACTGGCCGGAGATCACCGATCCGGCCGATCCCTTCACCGAGCGGATGAACGCGCTGCCGAAGTACGTCGTGACGAACACCCTCACCGAGGGGACCTGGCACCCCACGACCGTGCTCACCGGCGACCCGGTCGTGACGGTCGCCGAACTCAAAGCACGACCGGGACGGGAACTCCAGATCCACGGCAGCGCTCGCCTCGGCGACGCGCTGCTGTCAGCAGGCCTGATCGACACGCTCCGCCTCGCGGTCGCGCCCACAGTGCTCCGCACCGGCCGACGCCTCCTGACCGGCGCGGATGGTGGCGCGTCCGGTCTCCGCCTGGTCCGCCACGACGCGACGCCCAACGGCCTGCTGCTCCTCGAATACGCGGCAGCGGGCCAAGCACCCCGGGCCCACTACGAGGGCGTCACCGCCTTCATGTGAGCGGGCGGGCCGGTCGTGGACCAACGCCGCCAGCGCCCGGCGGCGGTCCAGGCCCGCGTCCTCACGCACCTGGGGGCGAGGAGGACTGCTGCAGGATCTGGCGGTAGCCCCGGGGTGGGACGACGGTACCGGCTTGTCCTGTTCGCGACCCCTGCGCGACCCGCACGGGTGATCTGCCGGGGTAGCACCCAGGCACGATGGTCAACGGGCAGGCGTGGCTCAGGCGGTGTTCACTCGCCGCGCATGGCTTCCTGGGTGGCTTTGACCATGCCATCCAGAGTCTGACGTGCGCGGGCCAGTTCCTCCGCCTGGGTGTCGATGCGCTCGAGTTCGGAGACGAGCTGGCGCAGGACCTGCGGCGGGCAGCGCTCCCCGTTGTTCTTGATGTGCGGCAAGAGCGCAGCGATGGTCGTGCTGTTCATCCCCACGGCGAAGAACTGCCGGATCAACACCACACGGCTCACGGCGTCCTCGCCGTAGTGGCGCTGCCCACTGGCGCTGCGTTCGCTGGACAGCATGCCCTGCTTCTCGTAGTAGCGCAGGGAACGCACGCTGGCTCCAGTCCGCTCGGCCAGCTCCCCGATCCGCACGAACGGCCTCCGTTCCGATTTGCCCCTGACACCAATGTCAGGTCCTAGTGTAGCGGCGCGGCCGCCACCAACCACCAGGACGTGGTCGTGCGGTGTGCGCGTGAACCGACCCCACCCGGAAGGAACCGTCGTGCCTGACAGTCCCCGTGCCTTCACCGACATCGTGCGCTCCCGGCGCTCGGTCCGGGGCTTCGTCCCGGATCCGGTGCCCGCGGCCGACATCCGTGCGGTGCTGGAGGACGCACAGAAGGCGCCGTCCAACTGCAACACCCAGCCCTGGCAGGTGCACATCGTCTCGGGCGCGCAGCGCGACGCCCTGAGCGCCGCGCTGCTGGACGCGGACAGGGACGGCCGGTTCTCCTCCGACTTCAGCTTCGACTACGCCGACTTCGGCGAGGGCGTCTACCTCCAACGCGCTCGTGAGCAGGGCGCGGCCTATTACCAGTCCCTGGGGGTGGAGCGTTCCGACGCACCAGGGCGCCGCGCCGCCGCGCTGCGCAACCTGGAGTTCTTCGGCGCCCCTCACGTGGCTCTGCTGTTCATGCCCCAGTTCGGCGACGGGGTTCGTGTGGCCGGTGACGTGGGCATGTACGCGCAGACCTTCCTTCTCGCGTTGGAGGCGCGCGGCCTGGCGGGCATTCCGCAGACGATGCTGGGCTCCTACGCCGACGTGGTGCGTGAGTCCTTGGATGTCAAGCCGCGGATGAAGCTGTTGTTCGGCATGTCCTTCGGCCGGGCCGACCCCGAGGGGCCTGCGAAGGAGTACCGGATGGGTCGGGTACCGCTGGCCGAGAGCGTGGTGCTGCACGACACTCCCGGAGTCCTGGACGGGGCGCACTAGCGACCAACGAAGGGCCCACGGGCTCTGACTCGACCGGCGGCACGCAGGCGCCCGCTCCTGCTGCGGTCAGGTGTGTCGCTGTCGCTGGCGTCCACCGCCCGGGCGTCGGCGCGAGAACGGTGCGGGGCCGACCAGTTCCGCTTCACCACATCCATCACCACACAGGAGACCCACCGTGAAGATCGGCATTGTAGGAGTCGGGCACATCGGCAAGACCCTCACCCAGCGGTTGAGCGCTGCCGGACACGACGTGAAGGTGGCCAACTCGCGCGGACCGCACACGATCGCGGCCGACGTGCTGGCCGTGGGAGGGCGAGCGGTCTCAGCGGCCGAAGCCGTGGTGGACGTGGACGTCGTGATCCTGTCGATCCCGATGAACCGTCTTGCGCAGATCGCGTCGCTGATCGCCGGGGTGCCTGCTGAGACGGTCATCATCGACACGTCGAACTACTACCCGATGCGCGACGACCGGATCACGGCCATCGAGGCAGGCCAGGTCGAAAGCCTGTGGGTGACCGAACAGCTGGGCCGACCCGTGGTCAAAGCATGGAACGCGATCGGTTCCGACTCCTTGGCCAGGAAGGGCACGCCCGCGGGAAGTCCGGGGCGCATCGCCATCCCGGTCGCGGCCGACAGCGACGGGGAGCGCGACGTGGGGATGGCGCTCGTCGAGGACACCGGGTTCGACGCATTCGATGCCGGAACGCTCGCGCAGTCATGGCGGCAGCAGCCGGGTGCTCCCTGCTACTGCACCGACCTCACCCGACAGGAGATGCCGACCGCGCTGGAAGCGGCCGATGCGGCGCGCTTGCCCAAGCGGCGGGACCTGGCGGTCGCTGCGATCCGGGAAAGGGTCGGGGACGCCGTGACCAATCCCGACGCGGAATACGGTGTCCGCCTGAGCAGGGTCCTGTACATGTGAACCCAAGAGGCGCAACCAGGGACCAGGAAGCCCGTTGCCGGATCGAGCGAAAGCCGCGGCCACTCATCAGTCGATGGTGATCCCCGCCAGGCGGTGACCGTGGCTCCGGGAGATTCGAGCCCTTCGGTGCGGCCGCTACCTGCGTCCTCGCCGGAGCGTCCTGGGCACTCATGAGAGCCTCCGCCGATTCTGCGGCGGGGGCTCTCACATGTGGCCAGAAGGTGCGCTCGGCCACCTTCACGCGTCGGATCCCCTCCAGGTCGGCGCGCAACTCCTCGGCCCAGCCCGGCGCGGCCGGGGCCTGCATCATCTGCTCGACCGGCACTGCGGGGTCGGCGAGTAGATCTGGGTGTAGGCCCCTGGCCCAGGTTGGGCGGCAAGGACCGCACCGTGCCCCTGCACACCCGGCCCGTGCCTCGATCGAGGCGCTCCTGGACGACCAGGGCCGACCAAGTCCGGGCCGCCCATCCACAACCGCGACGGCGGGGCGGTGTCCACGTGGGCCCGCGGTATCCCGCCCCCGGAGCCGGGACGAGATCGGCCCCCGGCCGACAACGGCGAGGCCTTCGGCCCGCACGTGTTGCGCCACATCTTCGGCACTGACCTCCTGCGCGGCCGCGGCGACCTCGCCGCCGAGCTGGTCGGACACGTCGACCTCAACGCCACCCGCCGCTAGGCCCTGCCCACCACGGCTCACCGGTCGGTGGTCAGCGCCTCCAGGGCGCAGGCCTCGTCGGCGCCGCCCGGGACAGCGATCAAGGCCGTCAACGAGCTGGGCAGAGCTTCGATGGCTTGGCCCCAGTTCCCGCCTGATTACGTTGCAGGTCTTGCGAAAACGTTTTTATAGAAACGAAACGATAAGGCGTGCCCGATGATCCCCGCGCAGGAGTGCGCGCATAATCACGCTTATGTGCGCTATGATGGGCACATGAAGATCGACACCGCCGGGGCGGGGGAGACGGTGCCGCTGCGGCCGCAAACGGAATTGCTGGCGGCGACGGGGCGGACCGGGCACACCGTGGGGGCGCTGGTGTCGGCGTGGCTGGGGTCCTACGCCGAGTCGGCCGACACGCGCGCCGCCTACGCCCGGGACCTGCGGGAGTACCTGGCCTGGTGCACGCGGCGGTCGCTGGACCCGCTGGCGCTGCGGCTGCCGGAAGTGCAGATGTACGCCACCGAGCTGGCGTCGGTACCGCACCCGCGCACCGGCCGGGTGCTGGCGGCCTCGACGCGGGCCCGCAAGCTCGCGGCCGTGTCGAGCTGGTACACGTTCCTGGTCCGCGCCGGGGTCCTCGACGCCAACCCGGCCCGCGACGCGGCCCGGCCCCGCTACGACCGGGGCCACTCACCGACGGCGAGCGTGTCCCAGCAGCAGGCCGCGGCGATGGTCACCGCCACCGGGCAGCGCGGGCACCGCACCCTCGGCGCGGAGGCCGCCGCGGTGGTCGTCGGTCTGCTCATCGGGCTCGGGCTGCGGGTCTCCGAAGTGTGCCAGGCGCGGCTGTCCGACCTCGGCCAGCGCGACGGGATGCGGGTGCTCACCGTGCGGATGAAGGGCGGCAAGGTCCGGACCCGGCCGGTGCCCGCGCCGCTGGCGCCCGCGCTCGACGCCTACCTGGCGGTGCGGCCCGCCTCGGACGCCGAGGCGCTGATCCTGACCCTGGGTGGTGCTCCGGTGAACCGGCACCAGGTGTACCGACTGGTGCAGCGGATCGCGGCCGAAGCCGGCGTCCCGACCCCGAAGCGGATCACGCCGCACTCGATGCGGCACACCTTCAACACCATCGCCCGGGAGCGGGGAGCGGCGCTGGAGGACCGCCGGGACGCGCTCGGGCATTCCTCGGCGGCGATCACCCAACTCTACGACCACGTCGCACTGTCGGTCACCCGCGACCCGGCGCACCTCGTCGCCGCCGCCACGAGCACCCCCGGGCCCGCGGAAGAACCGGATCAAGGCACCCCTCACCCCTGACCATTTCCATCACGGTGACGAAAAGAAGGTGAGGGGAGGCGGCTGATCCTCGGAGGCGGGCAACGCCGCGCCGCGGCTCAGCGCAGCGCGTCGAGGACGAAGTCGACCCGGTCGGCCACGCTCGACTTCGGCAGCACCAGCAGCCGGTACCCGTACTCGGTGTAGGCCTCCACCATGGCGTGAAAGGTCGCCTCGGCCTCCTCCGGGGACTGGCCGCGCTCGGCATCCACGCCGTAGATCTCCGGCCAGAACGGAGCCAGGAACACCTCCCGCCGATAACCGAAACCGCGCGCCGCCGCATCGACGTGCGCGGGCACCTCACGGCCCCGCACGCGCAGGAACCCCACCAGATCCGGCATCCCGCGATCGAAGAACACCACACCCGGGCGCGACTGCGCCCATCGGTAGGACCGCAGCTCCCAACTCAGCATCAGCTCCGCGAACAGCACCTCGTCCCGCCACGGCACCCCGGAACCCCCGATGCCGACCTGATCGACGATCACCCCGCGGCCGGCCTCCGGGGTCCGCGCATGCCCGCGCTGCGCCAGCGCCTCGACCAGCGTGCTCTTGCCCGACCCGGGACCGCCGGTGATCACCACGAAACGCCGGTCCTGCGGCACCCCACCACCTTCTCCGATGACGAGCGGTCAGGCGTTCAGGGTAGCGGCAGCGACCCCACCGCCAGCAGCTCCCGCAACTTCGCCACCGGCATCGCCCGCGCGAACAACCAGCCCTGGAACGTATCGGCGCCCATCGCGGTCAGCAGCTCGAACTGCGCCGCGGTCTCCACGCCCTCGGCCACGCAACTGCGCCCGGTGGCGTGCGCCAAGTCGATCGCCGAGCGCACGATCGCCCGGTCGGCCTCCTCCTGCTCCAAACCCGACACGAACTGCCGGTCCAGCTTGATGATCCCGGCGGGCAGGTCCTTCAGCCGCGCCAACGACGAATAGCCCGTGCCGAAGTCGTCCACCGCGAACGTCGCACCCCGCTCGATCAACCGGCCCATGCCCTCCCGCGCCACCGTCGACACGTCGACCAGCGAAGTCTCGGTCACCTCCAGCACCACCCGCCGCGCATCGATCCGGCACCCGGTCAGCGTCTCGTCGATGGTCTCCAGGAACGCCAGCTCGGTGGTGATCTTCGCGCTCAGGTTCAACGCGACCCGCACGTCCCGGCCGTGCACCCGCGGCCAGTCCGCGGCTTCCCGCAGCGCCGTCCGCAGCACCCACAGGTCCACCTCCCGCAACAGGTCGCCCTGCTCCGCGGTCGACAGAACCACATCCGGCCCCAGCAGCCCGAACTCCGGATGCGGCCAGCGCAGCAACGCCTCGGCCGTGACGATCCTGCGCTGCGCGTCCACCACCGGCTGGTAGTACAGCTCCAGCCCGTCGGTGCGCAGCGCCTCGGCGAGCTCGCCCTCCATCCGCACCTGCTGCGCCGCCCGCGTCGCCATCGCCGGATCGGCCAGGGCCACCTGCCCCGTGCCCGACCGCTTGGCGCGGAACACCGCCGCATCGGCGAAGCGCAGCAGATCCTCCCCGGTCATCTCCCCGGAGGGGAACATCGCCGCCCCCACCGACGCCGTCACCCGCACCAGGTGCTCCCGGATCGGCGAGACCATCCGCAGCACCCGCGCGACGTGATCGGCGCACCACCGCAGCGACTCCACCGACTCCACATCCTCGAGCACCACCAGGAACTCGTCACCCGACAACCGCGCCACCGCGCAGCCCTCCGGCAACGCCGCCGCCAGCCGCCGCCCGGCCTGCACGATCAGCTCATCCCCGGCGGCGTGCCCCAGCGAATCGTTGACCCGCTTGAAGTTGTCGATGTCGCACAGCAGCAACCCCATCCGCTCCGACGAGGACGCCAGCAGCTCCGCGACACCCTGCCGGTTCGGCAACCCGGTCAGGGGATCGTGGGTCACCTGGTACCGCAGCTCCTCGGTGCGGCGAATGCGTTCGGTGACGTCCTGGAACACCACCAGCCAGAACCGGCTCCCGTCGTCCTGCACCGACAGAGCACTGCGCACCTCGCACACCACCCGCTGCCCGTCGGAGCGCGCCAGCACCCGCTGACCCGCTCCGCCCCCGGCCTCCTTCCGGGCCCGAGGTGCGGTCAACCCGAACTCCTGGTCGTCCGGGTGCAGCAGCTCCAGCCCCCGCGCCCCCAGCAGCTCGGCCCGGGACCGCCCCAGGAGCCCGCACAGCGCGTCGTTGCACTCTCGCACCCGATCGGCCTCGTCGAAGAACGCCACCCCGACCGGGGCCAACCCGAACAGATCGGTGAACCGCTGGTACGACCGCTGATGACGGGCGTGGGTCTCGGTCTCGTCGCGGATCACCTTGATGAAACCCCGCAAGTCACCGGACTCGCCCTGCTGGGCGGCGAGCACCGTGTAGGCCCAGAACCGCGTCCCGTCCCGGCGCACCCGCCAACCCTCGTCGACGTGCACCCCGATCTCGGCGGTCCGCGTGAGCTCCGCATCCGGGAAACCTTCCGAAACCTCCTCCGGCGGGTAGAACACCGAGAAGTGCCTGCCGATGATCTCCTCACCGGTGTAGCCCTGCAGCCGCTCGGCCTCGGCGTTCCACGTCACCACGCGACCGCCGACGTCCAGCGACACGATCGCGACCGTGCCCGCACCGCTGTGCTCGCGCAGCACCGCACGACTCCGCGACAGCGCCTCGCGGTCGGACGGTGCGGCACCGCCCTCAGGATCGGTCATCACTCGCCACCCAGCGAACGCGGTCGGTTACCGCCCCCATCAAACCCGCATCCGGCCGGGCGCACACGCCGCCCACCCAGCACCCCCACCCCGAAGGAGTGACAACCGCTCCGACGCGGCCCGCCTGGGACATCAGCTCCCGAGCAGCCCCCGGACCACCCGCACCAGGTCATCACCCACCACGTCGGGCGGGGCGAACACCGCGCCGTAGCGGCCCTCCAACCGCGAGCACCACCCGGCCGCGCAGCCGGCCCGCTTCGCGCCGTGGCAGTCCCACGCGTGCACGGCCACCACCGCCAACCCGCCCAGCGGCACGCCCAGGCGCTGCGCCGCCGTGCGGTACAGGCCGGGGGAGGGCTTCCACACGCCGGCCTCGCCCGCGGTGATCACCGGCCCGACGTATCCGTCCAGCCCCGCACCGGCCAGGAACCGCGCCGTCACCTCCGGGTCGCCGACCGTCAGGCATCCCACCGGCATCCCGGCCTCGGTGAGCCGCCGCAGCGCCGGTTCCGCATCCGGATGCGCGGGCAGCTCCCCGAAACCCGACAGCACGTGGTCCAGCTCGTCCTCCGCGGCGGTGTGCCGGGTCTCCGTGCGCAGCGCCTGCCGCGCCACGGCGCCGAACTCCGCCACATCACCGGCCAAGGTCAGGGCCATCGCGTCGCGCTGCAGCCGCAGGAACCAGGGTTGCAGCAGCTCCGGCGGCTGACCGACCGCGGCCAGCCGCGACCGCATCGGCCCCAGGTCCAGCAGCGTCTCCAACACGTCGAACGCGACGGCACGCACCTGTTCCACGCGCACTCCCTCCAGCACGGCTGCACGTGCACCCGACGGTACGGAGGGCCACCACGGCGCTCAAACCGGGAGCACCACGCGGCAGGACGGGGGAGCGGCGGCGCCCTACGGTGCTCCCGCCGCCCCCGGTGCGGTCAGCACACCGGCGATCGCGTCGATCAGCCAGGTCAGCCGCTGCTCGTCCAGACCGTCCGCGCTGCTCCGGGCGTGCGCTTCGAGATCGGCGGCACCGGTGATGAGCAGCCGTGCGCCCAGCTCGAGCCGGAACCGGGCGACGTCGACGGACACCTGCTCGGTCAGCAGCTCCTCGAGACGCGCGATCACCGGCACCGCGCTGCCCACCAGACCGTAGCCCGGCAACTCCGCCACGGTCCGCCCGACGTGGTCGTAGAGCCTGGCGACGAACCGCGCGTAGTGGCTGCCCGGCCGCGCGGCCTGCTCGGCGAACGGGCGGGCCAGCACGGCGGCGAGGTGCCACGGATCCCGGTCCCGGCCGCGGGCGCGCGCGATGTCGAACAGCTCGTCGCGGCGCTGGTCGATGTCGGCGAGCCGGTGCGTGAAGATCGCGGTGATCAGCTTGTGCTTGTCCCCGAAGTGGTAGTGCGTGGCGGCCACGTTGCGCTGCCCCGCCCCGGCGGCGACCTGCCGGAGCGAGACGCCGTCGATGCCGTGCTCGGCGAACAGGCGTTCCGCGGCGAGCAGCAATTCCGCACGAGTATCCACCCGGGAATCCTCGCGCACCCGGAACAAGGCCGTCAATGTCGTATAAAACACTTGAATTAATAGGGTCCCGCTGGGAGAAGTGGAAGGGGAGAGGGCCCCGAACAGCAGCAGAGGAGCCGAAGTGCAACCGATCAACAGGCGGCAGTTCGTAGCCGGCGCGGCGGTGGCGGCCGCCGCCGTGACGACCACGGCCTGCACGCCCACCGGACCGGGTTCCCGGCCCACCGCGACGGTCTACCGCGGCCGGCCACCGGTCGACACGTCCGCACTCCCGTACGCCGACCGCACGGACTTCGCCAACGCCGACCGCGGGTTCCTCGGCCGCCTCGAACCCGGCAAGGTCACCGGCCGGGACGGCACCGTGGTCTACGACGCCGACGCGTACTCGTTCTTGTCCGGCGAAGCCCCCGCCACCGCCGACCCGAGCCTGTGGCGGCAGGGCCAGCTCGCCGCCAAGCAAGGCCTGTACCAGGTCACCGACCGCATCTACCAGGTCCGCGGGCTCGACCTCGCGAACATGACCCTCGTCGAGGGCGACACCGGCGTGCTCGTCATCGACACGCTCACCAGTTCCGAGACCGCCGCGGCAGCGCTCGGGCTCTACCGCAGGCACCGCGGCGACCGACCCATCACCGGCGTCATCTACACCCATTCGCACGTCGACCACTTCGGCGGTACCGGCGGAATCTCGCCACCGGACGGCGTGCCGGTCCTCGCACCCGAGGGGTTCATGGAGCACGCGGTCACCGAGAACGTCTACGCCGGCACCGCGATGAGCCGCCGCGCCGCCTACATGTACGGCGCCCCGCTCGAACGGTCCCCGGAAGGGCAGATCGGCTGCGGACTCGGCCAGGCGGTCGCGACCGGGACGACGACGCTCGTGCCACCGACCGAGATCATCGCCAAGACCGGTGAGCGCCGGACCATCGACGGGATCACCATCGAGTTCCAGATGACCCCGGGCGGGGAAGCGCCCGCGGAGATGAACTTCTACTTCCCGGACCTGAAAGCCCTGTGCGTGGCGGAGAACCTGAACCACACCATGCACAACATCATCACCTTGCGGGGCGCCCAGGTCCGCGACGCCCGGCAGTGGTCGCACTACCTCACCGAGACCATCACGCTGTTCGGCGGCCGAGCCGAGGTCGCCTTCGGCAGCCACCACTGGCCGACCTGGGGCACCGACGAGATCACCGACCTGGTGGGGCGCCAGCGCGACCTGTACGCCTACCTGCACGACCAGACCCTGCGGCTGATCAACCAGGGCCGCACCCCCGCGGAGATCGCCGAAACCCTGGTGCTGCCCCCGGTGCTGGACCGGGAATGGGCCAACCGCGGCTACTACGGCTCGCTCAGCCACAACGTCAAGGGCATCTACCAGCGCTACATGGGCTGGTTCGACGGGAACCCGGCGCACCTGTGGGAACATCCACCCGCCGAGCAGGCCAAGCGCTGGGTCGAAGTGATGGGCGGTGCCGCGGCAGGCATCGAGCAGGCCCGCTCCTACGCCGAGCGGGGCGACCTGCGCTTCGCGGCCACCCTGCTCAACCACTGCGTGTTCGCCGAGCCGGACAACGACCAGGCCAAGCGGGAACTCGCGAACGTCCACACCGCGCTCGGCCAGATGTCGGAGAACGCGGTGTGGCGGAACTTCTACCTGACGGCCGCGCTGGAACTGCGCGAGGGCCGGAAACCGGGCGGCCCGTCCAGCTCCAGCCCGAGCATGATGGCCGCGCTCACGGTGGACCAGATCATCGACTCGATCGCGATCCGGGTGAACGGGCCGGAGGCGTGGGACCTCGCCCTCGCCATGGACTGGGAGGTGACCGACGAGAACCGGATCTGGCACCTGAGACTGGCCAACGGCGTGCTGACCTACCGCAGCGACGAGGTCCCGGACACCGACGCCCGGCTGGTCCTGTCGCTGACCAAGCAACAACTGCTGGACCTGCTGCGCGAGCCGGACCTGACCGGGATCCGGCACACCGGGGACCCGGGCGTGCTGGCGGCCCTGGTGGGGGTGCTGGACCAGCCGGATCCCGGATTCGGCATCGTCACCCCGTGAAGTCCGCGACGGCCACCAGGCCGGGCCGGACCGGCGTAGCGCGGGGAGCGGTCGTCACCTGACGCGCCGTGCGCAGTCGTCGGCGGGGCAGCCCGGACCGGCCGCCTCGCCGGTGACGCGGCGCCCGGTGGGGAAGTGCTCCCGGCGAGGCGCCGAACGTGCTACTTAACATAATGTGCATTATCGGCACTGTGCTGAGCTGCGCGGACATCAGGAAAGCGGTCCGCTCCGGCAGCACGACCCGGCCGCGCGCGCCACTCCGGGCGCACGACGCATCCGGTGCACGGCACCGGCAGCCGCGGCGCGCACACGAGTCCGCCCGGACGTCCGCCGGAACAGTCGATCCCGCAGCGGCGCGCATTTCCCGGCCCAGGACTATTCGCCGCGCCGCCAATGGAACGGACCAGCACGCCACGTTCGGATCCCGTTCCCGTGCGAAGGTGGAATCGACCCCGCGCGACCATTCAGCACAGCAGGTGATCGCCAGGAGAATTCCCCGACGATCACACCAGCGAAAAAGGAGGAAAATCCGGCTCTGGACCTGGCGCTCGCCGACCTCCTGCGCCGTCCACGCCTCGACCATGCACATCGCCGCGCCCGTCACGCTCGCGAGGGCGAACCGGATGACGACGCGAACCTGGACGAGCTCGACCTCATCACCTGGGACCGCGCCCGCTCTCCTCCCCGCGCGGCCGGAACCGCAACTCCAAATGATGGATAATGAACGTTATCCACCATAGTGGTGTTCATGTTCGCTGGGCGGTTCCGGCGGGCCGTCCGGTGCCCGCCGGGGGTCACTCCCCTGTACCGGGCGATCCGCACCGCTGATCACGGTTCCCCTCCCCCTCATCGGGGTGACCGCCGGCAGTGTCCCCGGAGCACTGGAGCGCGCCGCACCACTGCCCTCCCCCGGCCTGTTGCTCCGGGCGGGTGTCGGCCGTTCCGGCGTGCGCCGGTGGTTCTTAGGGTGTCCGCATGGCGGCGACGGTGGTGTTGGTGCACGGCGGATTTCTGGGCCCCTGGTCCTGGCGGGACGTGGTGGTGGCGTTGGCGCGGGCCGGGGTGCGGTCGGTCCCGGTGGAGCTGCCGAGCGGGATGGGCGGTTCGGGTGCGGCGGGTGATCTGCACGACGACGCCGACCGGGTGCGGGAGGTGCTGGACGAGGTGCCCGGTCCGGTGGTGCTGTGCGGGCATTCCTACGGCGGGGCGGTGATCAGTGAGGCGGCCGCCGGGCCGCATCCGCGGGTGCGGCGGTTGGTGTACGTGGCGGCGGCGGTGCCGGACGTGGGTGAGAGCGTGGCGGATCTGGCGCCGGTGGCACCGTCGGCCGGGGTGGCCGAGGCGGTGCGGGTGCGGGCGGACGGGCTGCTGGAGCTCACGGCGGAATCGGCGCGGGAGGCGTTGTTCCACGACGTGGCGCCGGAGCGGGCGGCGGAGGCGATCGGGTTGCTGCGGCCGAACAACCCGGCGACCGGGACGCAGGCGGTGCGGGGTGCGGCATGGCGGGAGGTGCCGATGACGTTCGTGCGCGGTGCGGCGGACCGGATGCCGGAGCTGGTGTCGTCGGGGGTCCGCTGGGGTGACGTGGAGTCGGTGGTGGTGCCCGGCGGGCATTGTCCGCAGTGGAGCAGGCCGGGGATGGTCGGTGAGCTGCTGGCGGAGTCGGCGGGCTGTCCGGGGCGGTGACGACGGTGCCCCCTCCCGCCGGGGCGGGAGGGGGCACCGCGAAGTCCGTTCACGGCCGTGGCCGGCCGGGACGGGGACTCAGAGGGCGCGCACGCCGGAGGCCTGCGGTCCCTTCGGGCCCTGGGTGACTTCGTAGGTCACCGCCTGGTTCTCGTCGAGGGTGCGGAAGCCGCTCGCGTCGATGGCCGAGTAGTGGACGAAGACGTCCGGTCCGCCGTCGTTCGGCGCGATGAAGCCGAAGCCCTTCTCGGAGTTGAACCACTTCACGGTGCCCTCTGCCATACCTGTCTCCTACTTGAACTGGATTTTGACGAACCACCACACTTCGTGGCGCCCGGGCCTTCAGACAACGGCTTCTCCAGCAGAACCAAAGACAGCAACATGTCCGCGCGACATCCTGCGAGCATGCACAGACACGATCCCAGAAAGGCTTACGACCCGCGTTCACGCTACCACGTGTCGGGGGTCGGCGCGCGGATCAACCGGAAGGCGTCGGCGTGTCGGGCCGGCGGCGGTGGTGCGGCGCGAGCGCGGCGGTGACCAGCGCGGCGGTGTCGTCGGCGATGCGGCCGTCGGGCAGGACGAGGGTGTCCTCCAGGCCGATGCGCGCCGGTCCCCCGCCGCGCCGGGCGAGGGCGAGGACGGTCCAGGCGCCGGGGCCGGTGCCGTGCAGCAGGACGGGGGCGGTGAGCGGGCGGAGCCGGTCGCGCAGGGCCGCGGCGGTGGTGGTGGCTCCGCCGGTCGGGTCGGTCACGCGGGCCACGACGCGGGTGATGCGGTCGCGCAGCGGGCTGCGCAGGAGGGCGTCGTGGGCGTCGGTGCCGGAGGGCACGACGGCGTGCACGGCGATGCCGCGGCGCAGCAGGGCGTCGGTGACGTCGGCGGCGCCGGGTTCGTGCCAGTCGACGGTGGCGTGGTCGGGCAGCGCGGTCCAGGCGCGCAGCGCGCGGATGCGGGCGGCGGCGTCGGGGGTGCTCCAGGTGCTGGTGGTGATGCCGACGGGGGTGCGGGGCACGGCGGCGCGGACGGTGCGCAGGGCGGCGGCGACCAGGTGGGGGTCGAGGCTGTCGGTGCCGTCGTGGGCTTTGGGGTGCAGGTGGATCTCGTCGGCGCCCGCGGTGACCGCGTCGGCGGCGGCTCGGGCGAGTTGTTCGGGACGTACGGGGAGCTGGTAGTGCTCGCGGGGCGAGCGGGCGCCGTTGAGGCAGGCCTGCAGCATGCCCCGATTGTCGCGTGCGGGGCGTCGGGGGTGCTAGCCGCGGTGGCCGGTGGTGATCAGGTGGTGACCATCGGAGGCCCGGTGGGTGGCGCCGCTCCCCCGTCGCGGCGCGGGTCGGTGGCTCCGCGGGCGGCCGTCCGGGGGCCGTAGCGTGGTGGGGTGCTGCTGAGCGGTCGGGTGTTGCGGGACGTGGTGGCGGGTCGGATCACGGTGCTGTTCCGGCGGTGGGCCAGTCCGCAGGCGCGTCCGGGTGCGCGGGTGGAGACGCCGGAGGGCGTGGTGGGTGTCGGTGCGGTGACGCGGGTGGATCCGGCGGCGATCGGTGAGGAGGAGGCCCGCCGGGCGGGGTTTTCGGGGGCTGCGGGGTTGCGGTCGTCGTTGGCGCGGCACGGGAGCGGGCCGGTGTACCGGGTGGAGGTGGCGTACCTGGGGCCGGTGGCGGCGGAGGCGGAGCCGGTGGTGCTGTCGCGGGGTGAGCGGGCGGAGCTGGATCGCCGGTTGGCCCGGTGGGACGTGTCGGCGCCGCGGGGTCCGTGGACGCGGGTGCTGCTGGGGGCGTTGGTGGGCCGGGCGGGGGTGCGTCCCGCGGAGCTGGCCGGGGAGCTGGGGCGGCCGGTGTCGCGGGTGAAGTCGGATCTGTGGCGGTTGCGGGAGCTGGGGCTGGTGGAGCCGGTGGCCGGTGGGGTGCGGTTGTCGGCGCGCGGGTCGGGCTACCTGGGCGGGTGAGGGTCCGGCACCGCGGGTCGGTGCCGGACCTGGGGCGGGGGTCAGTAGCGGGTGCCCATGGCGGTGCGGACCTGGTCGAGGGTGCTCTCGGCGTGGTCGCGGGCGCGGGCGTTGCCTTCGCGCAGGAGGCGCCGGAGGTGGGTGCGGTCCTGGGCGAGTTCGGCGCGGCGGGCGCGCAGCGGTGCCAGGTGGGTGTTGACGGCGTCGGTGACGGTGTTCTTGAGGGCGGCGGCGCCCGCGGAGCCGAGGTCTTCGGCGATGCGGTGCGGGTCCTGGCCGGTGCAGAGGGAGGCCAGCAGGAGCAGGCTGGCGATCTCGGGGCGGGTGTCGGGTTCGTAGGTGATGTGGCGTTGGGAGTCGGTGGTGGCGCCGCGCAGCAGCCGGGCGGTGCGGTCGGGGGTGTCGGCGAGGTGGATGGCGTTGCCGCGGCTCTTGCTCATCTTGGTGCCGTCGGTGCCCAGCACGAGGGGTGCCGGGGACAGCAGCGCTTCGGGTTCGGTGAACACGGGTGCGTAGCGGTCGTTGAAGCGGCGGGCGAGGGTGCGGGTGAGTTCGAGGTGCGGGAGCTGGTCCTGGCCGACGGGGACGACGTTGGCGCCGCAGAAGAGGATGTCGGCGGCTTGGTGGACGGGGTAGGTGAGCATGAGGCCGTTGACGGAGGCTTGGCGGGAGTGGGTGATCTCGTCCTTGACGGTGGGGTTGCGGTGCAGTTCGGGCAGTGAGACCAGGCTCAGCAGCGGCAGCATGAGCTGGTTGAGGGCGGGCACGGCGCTGTGGGTGAACGGGGTGCAGCGTTCGAGGTCGAGGCCGGCGGCGTAGTAGTCGAGGAGGAGTTCTTCGACGTGCTCGTCGAGGTGTTCGGCGGTGTCGCGGTCGGTGATCACCTGGTAGTCGGCGATGACGAGGTGCAGCGGGACGCCGAGGCGTTGCAGCCGGACGCGGTTGTGCAGGGTGCCGAAGTAGTGGCCGAGGTGCAGTCGTCCGGTGGGCCGGTCGCCGGTGAGCACCCGGAACCGGTCGGGGTGGGCGCGGAGCCGGGTGTCGAGGTCGGCGCTGCGCTGCTGGGCGGTGGTGGTCATGGTGTCGTCTCCCGTGGTCCGGTGGTGGCCGGGCGGTGCGGTGGACGGCACCGGGGTGTCCGGGAGGACGAGGGACGGGCCGTCCGTGTCGAACGGCCCGCGGTGGTGGGTGCGCGTGGGTGGGTGGCCGCTCCTAGGGGGAGCGCCACCAGGCCTGCTGCGCGCACGTCATGGTGGGCAGTGTAGCGGGGTCAGGGCACGGCGAGGGTCATGGTGGTGTCGACGACGGTGAACCCGAGGCGTTCGTAGAGGCGTTGGGCGGGGTTGCCCGCGGTGACGGCGAGGCCGGCTTGGGGGTGGCCGTCGGCGGCGAGGTGGGCCAGGGCGCGGCGCAGCAGCAGGCCGCCGAGGCCGGGGTGGTCGGGGTCGCGGAACAGCTCCCCACCCACGGCAGGCCGCCGCGGTCGTTGATGACGATGCCGGCGATGACGTCGTCGCGGGCGTCGACGACCAGGGCGCTGCTGTCGAGGACGGTGCCGAGGACGACGCCGGAGAGCAGGGGGCGGAGCACGTCGGTGAGGGCGCGTTGGTCGTCGCCGTCGGCGCCGTCGGGGTGGCCGGGTGGGAAGGCCCGTTGCCAGGCGGGCAGCAGCGCGGTGGCGTCGCGGTCGCAGGGCACCACGTGCCGGGGTGGTGCGGGGTGTTCGCGGGCCCAGTCGGCTGGTGGTGGCGGGGTGGCGAGGTCGCGGCGCATCTCGTGGGCGTGGCGCTTGAGCTCGGCGCCGTGGGCGATGAGGGTGCGGGCCAGGTCGACGGGGGCGAGCAGGTCCCGGCCGGCCAGGTGGGTGCGCAGGGCGTGCAGCGGGTCGGGGCCGTGGACGTCGACGAGTCGGATCCGCTGCTCGTACCCGGGGGTGTCCACGTAGGTCACCGTGGTGGAGTCGACCACCACCTGTTTGCGCCGCAACACCCCGCGATCCCATCGCGATGGTGCCTCGTGGCGCAAGCGGTTCGGCGGGACCGGTGCCGGGTGGGGTGGCCGGGTGGGGGGTCGCCGCACTTCAGCGGGGTGGTGGGGTGGTGCTGAGAGGTCGGTCGCAGTCCCGGGCGGGGAATTCGGTGGGCGGCGGGACGGGGTGCTGCGATCATGGCTGGTGGGCCTGGTGGCGGGGCTCGTGTCCGCCGCCGGGGGGCGGTGAGCGTGGGCCTCGGGTGCTGGGGGTGGGGGTGCTCTCCCCTGCCGGGTGCGTGGCTGAATCGGTCCGGGGGGTGGTCCACTGTGATCCGTGGCGGGTCCGCAACGCCACCGCACCGGCGGGGATAGAGTCCCGGGCAGGCATTCACCCGGCGAGCAGGAGAACGAAATCCCATGACGCAAGCTCCCGTCACCGTGACCGTCACCGGTGCGGCCGGTCAGATCGGCTACGCGCTGCTGTTCCGGATCGCCTCCGGTCAGCTCATCGGGCCCGACACCCCGATCAAGCTCCGCTTGCTGGAGATCCCGCAGGCCGTGAAGGCCGCGGAGGGCACCGCGATGGAGCTCGACGACTGCGCGTTCCCGCTGCTGCGGAGCATCGACATCACCGATGACGCCGGGGTGGCCTTCGACGGCACCAACGTCGGTCTGCTCGTCGGTGCGCGGCCCCGTTCGCAGGGCATGGAGCGCGGTGACCTGCTGCAGGCCAACGGGGGCATCTTCAAGCCGCAGGGCGAGGCGATCAACGCCGGCGCCGCCGAGGACGTGCGGGTGCTGGTGGTGGGCAACCCGGCCAACACCAACGCGCTGATCGCTCAGTCCCACGCCCCGGACGTGCCGGCGGAGCGGTTCACCGCGATGACCCGGTTGGACCACAACCGGGCGTTGACGCAGCTCGCGCAGAAGTTGGGGACGTCGGTCACCGACATCAGCAAGCTCACGATCTGGGGCAACCACTCGGCGACCCAGTACCCGGACCTGTTCCACGCCGAGGTCGGCGGGAAGGTCGCCGCCGAGCAGGTGGAGCGGTCCTGGCTGGCCGACGAGTTCATCCCGACGGTGGCCAAGCGCGGTGCGGCGATCATCGAGGCCCGCGGGGCGTCGTCGGCGGCGTCGGCGGCCAACGCCGCGATCGACCACGTGCACACCTGGGTGAACGGGACGCCGGAGGGTGACTGGACTTCGGCGGGTGTGGTGTCCGACGGTTCCTACGGGGTGCCGGAGGGTCTGATCTCGTCGTTCCCGGTGACCGCCCGCGACGGCAGGTTCGAGATCGTGCAGGGCTTGGAGATCGACGAGTTCTCCCGGGAGCGCATCGACGCTTCGGTGCGGGAGCTCACCGAGGAGCGCGACGCGGTCCGCGAGCTCGGCTTGATCTGAGGCGTGGCTCGTCCCGGGCCCGCACCGCCGCGCGCGGTGCGGGCCCGGGTGCGTCCGGGGGCGGCGCGGCGGCCGCGGGACCTACGGTGGGGCGCATGGGTGCGGGTCGCAGCAGCGGTGAGTCCCACGTCCGGCGCAGCGCCCACGTGGGGTTGCAGACCGCCGTCATCGACAACAGCGCGGCGTTCGGGTTCTCGATCATGATCACCTCGTCCTACGGTGCGCTGAACCAGCTGGTGGGGTCGCCGTCGCTGGCCGACATCGTCGGGTTCGCGATGTCGGCCGCCGCGGCGTTCACGCTGCTGCAGGCCGTGACCACCCGCGGGTTCCGGCGGCGGCTGGGGGCCGCGCCGCGGGCGGTGGTGCTGCTGGGCACGGCGTTCGACATCGTGTCGGTCGCGTTGGGCCTGGGCATGGCCGTGGTCGTCGCCCTGACGGTCCCCCGGGGTGCGGCGTGGCCGGTGGGGGCGTTGCTGGCGGTCCTGGTGTTCGCGCTGAGCCAGGCCGTCGAGTTGATGATCGCCGCCCGGCTGGAGCGGCTGCGCGGCGAGCCCGGGGCGGAGGACCCGGACAGCTGATCGGGCCGCCGCCCGCGGGTGCTCCTACGGGGACGCCGGTTTCGGGTCGCCGTGGTCGGTGGTGCGGGTGGCGCGGAGCTGGTCGGTGAGGACGTCGAGCTGGGCTTCGGCGCGCTCGGCGCGGGCGCGGCTCTGCTCGCGGGCGTCGTCGACGGCGGCCAGCCGCGCGGCGGCGGTGTCGCGTTCCTCCCGCAACCGCTGCTGGTGTTCGGTGCGGAGCCGGTCGAGTTCGGCGGTGTGCTCGCGGCGCAGCGCGGCGAGTTCCTCGCGGGCGGCGGTGGTGTCCTGGCGGGCCTGGTGCAGCGCGGTTTTGGTTTCGGTGAGCTGCTGCTGGGCGGTCTCGGCGGTGTGCTCGGCGCGGGCGGCGCGCCGGTCGGCCTCGTCGCGGGCGGCGGTGTGCTCGGCGATGCGCTGCTGGGCGTCCTGTTCGGCCGCGGTGGCCCGTTCGGCGGCGGCGTCGGCGGCGCGCTGGGCTTCGGCGCGGGCGGTGTCGATGCGCTGCTGGGCGTCGCGGTGCGCGGCGGCGATGGCGACGTCGGCTTCGTTGCGGGCGGCGTGGACGTCTTCGGTGGCCTGCTGCTGGGCGTGGTCGGCGCGGGTGAGCGCTTCGTCGCGTTGGGTGCGGGCCTGGTCGGCGTCGCGGGTGGCGTCCTCGGCGGCCGCGGCGGCGTCGTCTGCGGCGGCGACCGCGTCGGCGGCGGTCTGCTCGGCGCGGCGGCGGTGCTGCTGGGCGGTGGCCAGGGCTTGTTCGGCTTGGGCGACGCGGTGGGCGGCTTCGGCGTGGGCGGCCTGCACCTGGGCTTCGGCGGCGCTGGGGTCGGCGATGGCGCCGAGTTCGTCGATGGCGGCGCGCAGGGTGCGGGCGAGCTGGTCGCTCAGCGACCGGTACTGGCGCAGCAGGTCGTCGGCGCGGACGCGGGCGCCGTCGAGGTCGGTGGCGGGGAGGACGGGGTCGGGCTGCTGGTCCTGTTCGGCGTGCAGCCGCTGGCGTTCCTTCCAGGCCCGCCACCGGGTGTGCTCGGGCAGGTCGCAGTACTCCGGGGGCCGCCCGGGGCCGCTGTGGCGCGGTACCGGGCGGGTGCATCCGGGGAACTTGCAGGTCGTGCCCGTCGGTTCCCCGGCTGGTTCGGTCATGGCGGGGACCGTACCAAGTGGACCGGGCCCGGGAGGTGATCGTCCTGGGTGGCGGGTTGTCGCCAGGGGGTCGGTCCACGGGGGCGCGGCGGGGCACGCTCGGGGCCCCTTCCCCACCCCGACATCCCGGAGGAGTCGTCATGGTCCTCGGTCCGAGGATGGCCCGCCGCACGCTGCTGGCCGCGGGTCTGGCCGTCACCGCCGTCGGCGCGGCCGCAGCGCCCGCCGCCGCGTCCGTCCCGCGCCGTCTCGCCGCGCCCGACATCGCCGGCACCGGTGACTGGGAGGCGCGGGATCCACGCGGCAGCATCGACGTGCGCGGCACCGCACCCGACAAGATCATCGTGCACCACACGGCCACGGAGAACGCGCAGGACACCTCGCGGGCCCACGCGTTCGCCCTGTCCCGGAGCATCCAGGACTACCACATGGACGGCAACGGGTGGATCGACACGGGCCAGAACTTCACCAACAGCCGCGGCGGGCACCTCACCGAGGGCAGGCACCAGAGCCTGGCGGCGCTGCGCTCGGGGTCCGAGCACGTCGTCGGGGCGCACGCGGGGGCGCAGAACGCGGTGTCGATGGGCATCGAGAACGAGGGCACCTACACCGGCGCCGAGGTGCCTGCCGCGCTGTGGGAGTCGCTGGTGGCGCTGTGCGCCTACGCGGTGGCGCAGTACGGCATCGCGGCCGGGGCGATCTACGGGCATCGCGACTACATGGCCACCGAGTGCCCCGGGGAGGTGCTCTACGGGCGGTTGGGCGAGTTGCGGGAGGCCGTCGGCGCGGCCACCGGGGCCGCGGTGGTGCACCCGGTGACGTGGCCGCTGCTGCGGCCGGGGGCGTCGGGGCCGGTGGTGGTGGCGTTGCAGCGCCTGTTGCGGGCGCGGGGGCACGAGGTGGCCGTCGACGGCGTGTTCGGTGGCGCGACGCGGCGCGCCGCCGCGGGTCTGGCGGTGCCCGCCGAGGCCTGCTACGCCGCGCCGGTGGCCGAGGCGGGGCTGTTCGGCGGGACGGCGTGGGCGCGGCTGGCTCCGGAGCTGGCCGCCGGGGACGGTGGTGAGGCGGTGCGGGCCGCGCAGGTGCTGCTGACCGCGCGGGGGGCCGCGGTGGCGGCTGACGGCCGGTTCGGTTCCCGGACGGTGGCGGCGGTCCGGGATTTCCAGGCGGCGCGCGGGCTGGCGGTGCGCGGCGCGGTGGACGGGGTGACGTGGCGGCACCTGCTGGGGGTCAGCGGCGCACCCGCACGGTGAGGATCTGGAACGGCCGCAGGTCCAGGTCGAGGGTGCCCGGGCAGTGCCGCGGTGGGTCCAGGGGGCGTTCCAGCAGGTCGGTGGTGGTGACGGTGGCGGGCCCGTCGAGGGTGAGGGTGGTGCGGGCGCGGGTGCCGCGGGATTCGTAGAGGCGCAGCACGAGGTCACCGCTGCGGTCGTCGGCGAGTTTCACGGCTTCGACGACCACGGCGTCGTTGTCGACGGCGACCAGCGGGGCGACGTCGTGCCCACCGGTGCGGCGGCGCGGCGGCAGGTTGATCCGGTAGCCCTCCCGCACCGCCGCGGCGATGCCGGCGCCGACCACGAGTCGGTAGCGCAGGTGGTGGGGGCCGTGGTCGGTGTCGGGGTCGGGGAAGCGGGGGGCGCGCAGCAGCGACAGCCGCACGGTGGTGGTGGTGCCCCCGCCGGGGCGGGTGTCGCGGGTGACGTCGTGGCCGTAGGTGGAGTCGTTGACCAGGGCGTGGCCGTAGCCGGGTTCGCCGACGTGCAGCCAGCGGTGCGCGCAGATCTCGAACTTCGCCGCTTCCCACGAGGTGTTGGTGTGGGTGGGGCGGAAGACGTGGCCGAACTGTGTTTCGGCGGCGCTGCGGTCGGCGTGCACGTCCAGCGGGAACGCGGCTTTGAGCAGCGCTTCGGTTTCGTGCCAGTCGACGTCGGTGTCGATGTCGAGGTGGCGGGCGCCGGGCGGCAGGCTGAGGCGCTGGCGGATGCGGGAGCGCCCGGTGGCGCGGTGCACGTGGACGTCGGTGCCGTCGACGTACAGCGCGTCGAGGTCGGTGAGGTCGCGGACCTGGTGGCGGTAGAACCCGTCGATGTCCCAGGCGTCCCAGGCGTTGGGGTGGTCGGGGTGCAGTTGCAGCAGGTTGGCGGGGCCGGCGAGGGCTTCGCGGTCGGCGGTGAGGTCGTGCACCGAGGTGAGCAGTCCGCGGTGGTCGACCATGACCCGCAGCAGCCCGTTGTCCAGGACGATGGTGCCGTCGCGGCGTTCGGCGGTGGTCTGCGGGCGGGGGTCGGTGGCGGTGGCCGCGCCGAGGGCGGGGACGCCGTCGTGGGCGTGCGGGGTGGCGTTGAACGTCACGGTGCTGTCCCCGTCGCCGCACAGCCGCTGCTGCGCCCGGTCGATCAGCGCGGTGAGCGCGGTGGTGGTGCGGGCGTAGGCGGCTTCGGCGTCGCGGTGGACCCAGGCGATGGAGGAGCCGGGCAGGATGTCGTGGAACTGGTGCAGCAGCACGGTGCGCCACGCCTGCTCCAGTTCGTCGTGGGGGTAGTCGGCGCCGGTGCGCAGCGTGGCGGTGGCCGACCACAGCTCGGCTTCGCGCAGCAGGTGTTCGCAGCGCCGGTTGCCCTGCTTGGTGCGGGCCTGGGAGGTGTAGGTGCCGCGGTGCAGTTCGAGGTACAGCTCCCCGGACCACACCGCGGGGTTGCGGTGGTCGGCTTCGGCGGCGGTGAAGAACGCCGCGGGGCTTTCCAGCCGCACCCGCGGTGCGCCTTCGAGATCGGCGGTGCGGTGGGCGCGGGCCAGCATTTCGCGGGTGGGGCCGCCGCCGCCGTCGCCGTGGCCGAACGGGATCAGCGAGCGGGTGGCGTGGCCGTGTTCGGCGAAGTTGCGCTGGGCGTGGGCGAGTTCGGCGCCGGTGAGTTCGGCGTTGTAGGTGTCGGCGGGCGGGAAGTGGGTGAACACGCGGGTGCCGTCGATGCCTTCCCACCAGAAGGTGTGGTGCGGGAACCGGTTGGTCTGGTTCCAGGAGATCTTCTGGGTGAGGAACCAGCGGGATCCGGACAGCGCGACCAGTTGCGGTAGCGCGGCGCTGTAGCCGAAGGAGTCCGGTAGCCACACCTCCTGGGTGTCGATGCCGAACTCTTCCAGGTAGAAGCGCTTGCCGAAGGTGAACTGGCGGGCCATGGCCTCCCCGCCGGGCATGTTGGTGTCGGCTTCGACCCACATGCCGCCGACGGGCACGAACCGGCCTTCGGCGACGCGGGCGCGGACCCGTTCGAACAGCGCGGGGTGCTGGTCGCGCAGCCACGCGAGCTGCTGGGCCTGGCTCATGGCGAACACGAAGTCGGGGTCGGTGTCCATCAGGGCGCACACGTTGGCGGTGGTGCGGGCGACCTTGCGGACGGTTTCGCGCAGCGGCCACAGCCACGCCGAGTCGATGTGGGCGTGGCCGACGGCGGAGAGCACGTGGGCGCTGGGGTGGGCGGGGCGGGCCAGGGCGTCGGCGAGCGCGGTGCGGGCGTGGGCGGCGGTGCCGGCGATGTCGTGCAGGTCGAGCCGGTCGAGCATGCGTTCCAGGGCGCGCAGGATCTCATGGCGGCGCGGGTCGGTGCCGGGCAGTTCCCGCATGAGCTGGTCGAGGACTTCGGCGTCGTGCAGCAGGTCGCGGACCGTGGTGTCGACGACGGCGAGGTCGGCGCGGTGCAGCCGGTACAGCGGCCGGTCCCCGGCGGTGGCGGGGTCGCCCAGCGGGGTGGGTTGGAAGCCGCGGGGGCCGAGGATGAGGGGGTTGGCGGCGGCTTCGACGTACCAGGTGCGGGTCCGGGCACCGTCCTCGGTGGACACCGGCAGGTGGGTGTTGCGGGGGTGCAGTCCTTTGACGGGGCGGCCGTCGGGGGTGTGGGCGAGCCCTTCGCACTGGAAGCCGGGGCGGTCCTGGTCGAAGCCGAGGTCGACGATGGCTTCGACGGTGCGCCCGGCCCAGGAGGCGGGCAGTTCCGCGTGGATGCGGAACCAGCTGGTGCCCCACGGCGGGCCCCACGGTTCGCCGACCGCGGTGGGCCGGTAGTCGGCGCGCAGCGCCTCGGCGGCGGGGACGGGTTCGCCGGGGGCGTGCCACACGGCCACGTCGCACGGTGCGGTGTGGGGGTGCACGGCCGGGAGGAGCCGTTCGGCGAGCACGCGGTCGAGGCGGTCTTCGACGATGCGGCGGTCGTCGTGCATGTGCTCCCCCGGGTTCGGCGGCGTCGCGTCGCGATCATGCTGGCACAGCGGGGGTGGGTGGCGCGCCGCCGAACCGGGTGGTGGTGTCCGGTTGCCGGTCACCGGCGGTGGCCGCATCCTGTCGTGGTCAACGACCGGATCGGGGAGGCGGTGGGCCCGTGGGCACCTGCGACGTGTGCGGCAACGACTATTGGATGACCTTCGAGGTGCGCACCACCGGCGGTGGGGTGCACACGTTCGATTCGCTGGAGTGCGCGGCGCAGCGGTTGGCGCCGGTGTGCGAGCACTGCCAGTGCCGGGTGCTGGGGCACGGGGTGGAGGCGTCGGGGCGGTTCTTCTGCTGCGCGCACTGCGCCCGGATGGTCGGTGCGGTCACCGGCGACGAGCTGCGCGACGCGGTGGGTTCGCACCCGGGCTGACCCCGCGCGACCCACCCGCGACAAGGAGTTATCGATTCGTGATCAAACGCTTGAAACATCGCCCCCACCTGCGACGACATGGCGGGTGAGACATCCCCTTGTCGCCCAGGCGGGGCGTTGTCGGGGCAAGAGCACTTGACAACGCACAAGGTCGTGTCGACCACATCCCTTGAGCTGTAGTGGAGGACCCGCGATGGCAGGTCTGGTTCGTTGGCTGGGCAGCTTGGCGCGCGAGATGCAGCGGGCCCGCACGGTGATGCGGCACCCGCAGTCGAGCACCCTGACCTGGCACTGAGACTGAGCGGCGCCCGCACCGCGGGCACCGGCGACACACCGGTCCCGGCCCCTCTCGGTCCGGGACCCCGATGACCACCGGCGCGGTGGCCACCCGTCGAACGGGCGGCCACCGCGCCGTTCTCGTGCTCAGCCCGCCAGCGCCGCCCGGTGCTTGGCGGCGTTGGCCACGTACTTCTCGGCGGCCACCGCCAGTTCGGCGCGCTCCGGGTCGCGCAGCTCCCGCCGCACCTTCGCCGGGGTGCCCGCCACCAGCGACCCCGGCGGGATCTCGGTGCCCTCCAGCACCACCGCTCCCGCCGCGACCAGCGACCCGGCCCCGACGCGGCAGCCGTTGAGCAGCACCGCGCCCATCCCGATCAGCGCCCCGTCCTCCACGGTGCAGCCGTGCAGCACCGCCCGGTGCCCCACCGTGACCCCCTCGCCCACCGCGCACGGGAATCCGGGGTCGGCGTGCACCACGCACCCGTCCTGCACGTTGCTGCCCGCCCCGACGCTGATGTGCTCGGTGTCGCCGCGCAGCACCGCCCCGTACCAGACGCTGGCCCCCGCCCCCAGCCGGACGCGGCCGATCAGGGCGGCCCCCGGCGCCACGAACGCTCCCGGGTCCACCTGCGGGCTGAACCCGTCGATGGTCACGATCGGTCCTGCGCTCACCGCTGCTCCTCTCGCTGCCGGCGCAACCACTCCAGCGCCTCCTCGGTATGTCCGTCCACCTTGGTCTCGATGCCGTCCAGGAACGTCCGGTCGCCGTGGCGGGCCAGCTCCGCCAGCACCCGCGCCGGTTCCCCCTCCTCCACCAGCGCCAGCAGCCGCTCGTGGCGGGCGACGTCCTCGGTCAGCGTCTCGTCCTCCCGGGCCCGCCGGTTGAGCGCCATGCTCAGCATCAGCTGCAACTGCAACGACCGGTAGGCCTCCTCCAGCCGCTGGTGCCCGGACAGCCCCACCACCGACACGTGGAACTCGAACGAGCACTCCAGGTACGCCGACTGGTCCGCCGCCCCCGCGGCCTCGGCCATCCGGTGCAGCGCCGTGCGGCAGCGGCGCAACCGCTCCGGATCCCGCACCGGCACGCCCAACCGCACCGCCAGGCCCTCGAACTCCGCGCGCAACGTGCAGATCTCGTAGATGTCGTGCAGCGTCAACGGCGTCACGATCACGCCCTTGCGCGGCACCTGCCGCACCAGGCCCTCCCGCTCCAGCACCCGCAGCGCTTCCCGCAGCGGCGGCCTGCTGATGCCCAGCTCGTGGGTCAGCCGGTTCTCCACCACCCGCTGCCCGCACAGCAGATCCCCGCCCACGATCATCCGCCGCAACGCGTCGGCGGCCAACTGCACCAGCGACGGCGGCCCCACGATGCTCGGGGCCCGCGCCACCGGCGCGCTCAGTTCGTCCTCTCCGGTCACGGAAAGCAGTGTCCTTCCACAGCGGGCCGCACGAAGCGCCCGGGGGCACCGGCAACCGGGCGGCTGCTCCGCCCGGGGCAACCTTGGCACACCACCTTGCCACCGCGGAACTGCCTGCTGTAGACAAAAGTCCGGTGATGCCGATCACGGCGCACGGTACGCGACGACCGCTCTGGAGCCGCGCATGACCACCACCCCGCCCCCCGCCGCGCTGCACGGCGTGCGCGTGCTGGAGATCGGCGCCTTCATGGCCGCCCCCTTCGCCACCATGCAGCTCGCCGACCTCGGCGCCGACGTCATCAAGATCGAGAACCCGCACGGCGGCGACCCCGTCCGCCAGACCGGCCCGTTCCTCGACGAGCACAGCTCCCCGTTCATCCGGCTCAACCGCAACAAGCGGTCGGTGGCCCTGGACCTCAAGACCGAACGGGGCACCGCGCTGCTGCGCACCCTCCTGGACAGCGCCGACGTCCTGGTGGAGAACCTGCGGCCCGGCGCGCTGGCCGCCCTGGGCTTCGGCTACGACGCCCTGCGCACCACCCACCCCCGCCTCATCTACGTCTCCGCCTCCGGCTGGGGCCAGGACGGCCCGCTGGCCGCCCAACCCGGCCTGGACATCATGGCCCAGGCCCGCTCCGGGCTGATGAGCGTCACCGGCGCCCCCGACGGCGACCCCACCAAGATCGGCGTGCCCGTCTGCGACCTCGTGTGCGGCCTCTACGCCGCCACCGCCACCCTCGCCGCGCTGCGCGCCCGCGACACCACCGGCCACGGCCAGCACATCGACGTGTCCCTCCTCGAAGCCGGGGTGTCCCTGACCGTGTGGGAAGCCGGGACCTACCACGCCACCGGCGAAGCCGGCCGCAAGCACGGCTCGGCGCACCAGAACAGCGCCCCCTACCAAGCGCTGCGCTGCCGCGACGGGTGGGTCACCGCCGGGGCCACCACCACCAAGACCTGGCCCGCGTTCTGCCACGCCCTCGGCCTCACCGCCCTGCTCGACGACCCCCGCTACACCCACTCCTACGACCGCTACCAGCACCGCGACGACCTCATCCCGGCCATCGAAGCCGCCACCACCACCCGCACCACCAGCGAGGTCGTCGACCTGCTCGTGGCCGCCGGGGTGCCCTGCGCACCCATCGCCACCACCGATCAGGTCTACACCGACGACCACCTCACCGGCCGCGGCTACTTCTGGGACGCCCCGCACCCCGACCTGGGCACCGTGCGGCAACTGGGCTCCCCGATGCGGCTGTCGCACACCCCCGCCCGCCGCGACACCGCCGGCCCCGGCCTCGGCGCCCACACCCGCGACGTCCTCACCGAAGCCGGCCTCGGCAGCACCGAACTCGACGAGCTCCACGAAGCGGGCATCATCCGCTGACCCCACCGCGACGCCAGCTCGAGGAGGAGCGATGCGCGCGCACCGCACCGCACTGGCCGCGCTGACCACCGCGCTGGTGGCCACCGGCTGCGCCCCGGTCACCGCCGACGACGTCCAAGGCGGGCCGCGCCCGGTCGGGGAAGTGACGATGGTCGTGCCCTTCGGCGCCGGCGGCGGCAGCGACATCGCCGGGCGCGCCATGGCCGCCGGGCTCACCGCCGCCGACCCGACGCTGTCCATCACCGTCGACAACCGCGAAGGCGGCCAAGGCGCCGTCGGCTACTCCTACTTCCTCGGCAAACGCGGCTCCACCCACCACCTGCTGGCCACCGAGACGTCCCTGCTGTCGCTGCCCGCGGGCATCGACGTCGCCTTCTCCCACCGCGACTTCACCCCCATCGCCAAAGTCGGCGAGGACTACACGCTGCTGGTCGCCCGACCCGGCTCGCCGATCAGCAGCTGCGCCGACGCCGTCGAGCAGAGCAAGCGGCGCCGCGTCCTGGCGGGGATCTCCGGTGCCCTCGGCCCCGACGCGGTCGTGTTCACCCTGATGCAGCGCCGCGCGGGCGCCGACTTCGACCGCGTGCCCTACCAGTCCGGCAGCGAAACGATGGCCGCCGTCCTCGGCGGCCACGTCGAACTCGCCTCCCTCAACCCCAGCGAAGTCATCGGGCAACTGCGCTCCGGGCGGCTCACCGCGCTGTGCGCGTTCGCCCCGCAGCGCTACCACTACCCCGAACTCGCCCACATCCCCACCGCCGCCGAACAAGGAGTGCCGGTGTCCTTCGCCCAGTTCCGCGGCGTCATCGCCCCCGGCGGCCTCGATCCCCGCGCCCGCCAGTACTGGATCGACCTGGCCCGCCGCTACGCCGCCTCACCCGCCTACACCGACTACGTCGAATCCGAATACCTGCAACCCGTCACCGCCTTCGGCGACGAGTTCACCGCCTACCTGCGCGACAACCAGCGCCTGCTCGCCGACGTGGTGGGCCGGTGAGCACCCGCCGCCGCAGCACCGGCCCCCTCGTCCTGTTCAGCGGACTCGCCCTGCTCGGCGGCGCGTTCGCCACCACCGCCGTGCCCTACGGGGTGCTGGTCGACGACAACCGCATCGGCCCCGGCTTCCTGCCGCTGGTCGCCGGATCCTTGCTGGCGGTGTTCTCCCTGCTGCTGCTCGCCCGCGAACTCCGCACCCCCACCGCACCCGAACCCGACCCGCCCGGCGAGGACCGCGACGACGCCGGGCGCAGCGCCACCGAACGCCGCCGCATCCTGCGCCGCGTGTTCGGGCTGCTGCTGCTCACCCTGCTGGCCGTGCCCTACCTCGGCATGGTGCTGTCCTTCGGGCTGCTGGTGCTGGCCATCTCCACCTGGCTGGAACGCCGGCGGCTGCCGCAGGCCCTGCTGATGAGCGCCGCCACCGCCACCGCCATGCACCTGCTGTTCGCCGTCCTGCTCGACATCCCGCTGCCCACCGGCGTGCTCGGGTTCTGAGGAGGAGGCCCGCGTGATCGACAACCTGCTGCTCGGCGCCGCCACCGCCCTCACCCCCACCAACCTGCTGTGGTGCCTGCTCGGCGTCGTGCTGGGCACCGTCATCGGCCTGCTGCCCGGCCTCGGGTCCAGCACCGGCGTGGCCATCCTCATCCCGCTGACCCTCACCGTCGAACCCGTCACCGCGCTGATCATGCTCGCCGGCATCTACTACGGCTCCCAGTACGGCGGCACCATCACCTCCGTGCTGCTGTCCACCCCCGGTGAAGCCGCCAGCGTCGTCACCACCCTCGACGGCTACCAGATGGCCCGCCAAGGCCGGGCCGGCGCCGCCCTGGCCATCGCCGCCATCGGCTCCTTCGCCGCCGCACTGCTGTCCCTGCTGCTGCTGGCCGCCCTCGCCCCGCCCTTCGCCGCGTTCGCGCTGCGCTTCGGGCCCCCCGAGAACCTCGCCGTGATGGTGCTGGCCCTGGTCACCATGGTCATCCTCAGCACCGGGTCGAAACTGCGCGCCGCCGCCATGGCCTGCGTCGGGATCCTGCTGGCCTGCGTCGGCATCGACGCCGGGACCGGCGAAGCGCGCTACACCTTCGGCAGCATCAACCTGCTCTCCGGCCTGCCCTACATCGAAATCGTCATCGGCCTGTTCGCCGTCGGCGAGGTCCTGCACCAGATCCGCATCGGCGCCGCCCGCCCCATCCGCGCCCGCTTCCGCGACCTCGTCCTGCGCCGCCAAGACCTGCGCGACTCCACCGGCGCCATCGCCCGCGGCAGCACCATCGGGTTCCTCCTCGGCACCATGCCCGGCGCCGGCTCCACCCTCGCCTCGTTCCTCGCCTACGGCCTCGAAAAGCGCCTGTCCCGCAACGCCGACCAGTTCGGCCACGGCGCCATCCAAGGCGTCGCCGCCCCCGAGAGCGCCAACAACGCCGCCGCCAACGCCAACTTCATCCCCACCCTCACCCTCGGCATCCCCGGCGGCGCCACCACCGCCGTCCTGCTCGGCGCCATCACCGTCTACGGCCTGCAACCCGGACCGCTGCTGTTCACCGAACAACCCGCCCTGGTGTGGGGCCTGCTGGTGTCGTTCTTCATCGGCAACGTCATCCTGCTGGTGCTCAACCTGCCGCTGGCGCCGCTGTTCGCCCAACTGCTGCGCATCCCCTACGGCTACCTCTACCCGATCATCCTGGTCACCAGCTTCACCGGCGCCTACGCCATCGACAACAACACCTTCAGCGTCTGGCTGGTGTTCGTCTTCGGCCTCCTCGGCTACGGCATGAAACGCTTCGCGCTGCCGATGGCGCCGCTGGTCGTCGGCGTCGTCATCGGCGGGCTGTTCGAGAAGGCCCTCGTGCAGTCCTCCGCGCTGCTCGACGGCAACCTGTGGCTGCTGCTCACCCAACCCATCGCCGTCACCCTCCTCGCCCTGGCCGCCCTGCTGCTGGCCGGACCACCCCTGCTCACCCGACTCCGCACCCGCCGCCACGAGGAGGACAACCATGTCTGACGACCTGCTGGTCACCCGCCACGGCCCCGCCCTGCACGTCACCTTCAACCGCCCCGCCCAGCGCAACGCCATGACCTGGGCCATGTACGACGGGCTGCTCGCCGCCTGCGACACCGCCGAATCCGACCCCGACCTGCGCGTGGTCGTGCTGCGCGGCGCCGGGGACGACGCCTTCGTCGCCGGCACCGACATCGCCCAGTTCACCGACTTCACCGACGGCGACGACGGCGTCGCCTACGAACGCAAGATGGCCGCCATCCTCGACCGCCTCGAATCGGTCACCGTCCCCACCATCGCCGCCATCAACGGCTACTGCGTCGGCGCGGGCATCGCCCTGGCCGCCGTCTGCGACCTGCGCGTGGCCACCACCACCGCCCGCTTCGGCGTCCCCGTCGCCCGCACCCTCGGCAACTGCCTGTCCATGAACACCTACTCGCTGCTGGTGCACCACCTCGGGCCCGGCCGCGCCCTCGACATGCTGCTGCGCGCCCGGCTGCTGGGCGCCGACGAAGCCCACAGCGCCGGATTCGCCACCGAACTCTGCGACCCCGCCGAGCTCACCGGCACCGTCGACGACCTCGTCACCCGCCTCGCCGGGCACGCCCCGCTGACCATGTGGGCCGCCAAACAAGCCGTCCGCCGACTGCGCCTGGCCACCCTGCCCGACGGCGACGACCTCGTCCGCACCGTCTTCGACAGCCACGACTTCCACCACGGCGTCCGCAGCTTCCTCGACAAAACCCCACCCCAGTGGACCGGCCGCTGACCGGCGCACCTTCCCCGGGCGGACGACCCGTCGCCCACGAGGTGCAACACCGCCACCTCACCCGGGACGCCACGAACTGGTTCGTGCGCATGCCCGAGGACGCCCACCAGAACTTCGCCCCCCGACCAGGGGTCCCAGCAGTATCCGGGAAATTTCGGGCGGAAATGGCCTGACCAGCCGTCATCAGCCGGCGGCGCGGTGGTCGGAGAGGACATTGTGGACCGTGCCAACGGACAGCTTGGTGGCGCGGGCGTAGGCTCTCAGGATGCGGATCGGCGAGCTGTCCAAGCGCACGGGCGTGAGTCCGCGCTCACTGCGGTACTACGAAGAGCAGGGCCTGCTGACCAGCTCACGCTCCGACGCCGGGCAGCGTCACTATTCCGATGCCCAGGTCGAGCGCGTGTCGCTCATCCGACAGCTGTTCGACGCGGGTATGTCCAGCCGGGTGATCGCGACTGTGCTGCCGTGTGTGGACATCCCCGGTGACCTAGGCGTCGCCGAGGAGACGTTCACGGTGATGACGCGTGAGCGCGACCGGATCGACGCCGACATCGCGCACCTGATCGAAACCCGGGATGCACTCGACGTGCTGATCAAGGCCAACCGGCGGCACCGGGCGGAGCTGTCCACGGCCCCGGAACCGGTGACACGGCCGGCCTGATGCTGTGACCTGCACCTCAGCCGCTTGTCCCTTACATCGATGTCAGCGGTGAGGATGGCGACAGCACCCGGAACCACCGGGTCGGTCATCCGGGAGGCGGCAGAAAATGGGACAAGCGTGGGGTTTCGGCAGGTATGGCGGGCCGGAGGATCAGGAGTTCTTCGATCGTCCCGATCCCGTCCCCGATCGCGGCGAGGTGCTGATCCGGGTCGAGGTCGCCGGTGTGAACCCCCTCGACCACCTCCTGCGCTCGGGTCTGGTCCCCGGCCTCGACGGCGGGCGTCCGTTTCCCCGCGTGCTGGGCATGGAGGCAGCGGGAACCGTTCTCGCCCTGGGCGAGGACGTCGACGGGCTCGAGGTGGGCGATGCGGTCTTCGGCTTCGCACTCACCGGTGGCGGCACCTACGCCGAGACGACGGTGCTGTCCGCGCCGAACACCGCGCGCATCCCGACGGGCCTGTCCGCGACCGTCGCGGCAACGCTGCCGGTGGCCGGGTCGACCGCGGTGGACGCGCTCGACCAACTCGGCCTCCCAGCCGGTGCCACGGTCCTGATCAACGGAGTCGGCGGCGGGGTCGGCCTCGCCGTCGCCCGGCTGGCCATCGAGCGCGAGCTGCGGGTGATCGGCACCGGGAGTACCGCCAAGCGCGAGCACGCCGAAGCCATCGGGGTGCGGTTCATCGACTACGCCGCCGAGGACGTCGTCGCCGCGGCACGCGAGCTGGTTGCGGACGGCTTCGACGGGATCGTCGATCTGGTCGGAGGAACTTCGCTTCGGACGGTCGCCCCACTGGCCCGGGATCCCCGCAACGTCATCGCCGTGGGTGATATGTCTGTGCCCGATCTCGGTGGGCGTTTCGTCGAGCGTCGCCTCGACCGCGAGAACCTGGAGCGGTCCGCCCGGCTAGCCCTCGACGGAGTCCTCGCACCCATGATCACCGCAGTCCACCCGCTCTCCGACGCCCCGGCCGCCCTCGCCACCGTCGAGAACGGTCACACCTCGGGCAAGGTTGTCATCAAGGTGGCATGAGAGGCGTCGAGCTCCTTGAGGTCCAGCGTCGACGGAAGGCCCCCAAGTACTGCGCGGCCAGCCGAAGGTGCTCAGTGCGGGTCGGGTCTTCACCCGCCGGCCGTAGGACCGCAGCTCGACGGGGCGACACTGAACTGGTCGGTCGCTGGACCGGCGCCCGGGTCCGGCGCGGAACCGACCGCGCCCGACCCGGGCGCACCACGGCGCCGGGCTACTCCTTCGGGGGATGTTGGCCGGTGGCAGGTCCGGGCCGATGGGCGAGTACTTCTCCCGGGCCACGATCCGCGGCGGCGGCCAGGTGATGCCCCGCGGCGGCCAGGACTGCTGGGTGCGCTCCAGGAACCAGTCCGGCGGACGGTGCACCGGCGGCTGGTAGTCATCGGGCAGCATGCTGCGCCACCGCGTCCTCCTGGTGCGGGCGGCGTGCTCCTCCTTCAACCCCCGCAGCAGCTCCGGTTGGGTCAGCAGGTCCACGCTGACCGCGGCCAGGTAACGGGCCGCCGCCACCATCGCCACGTGCCCGGCGTGCGACCCGGTCGCCCCCGTGCGCAGCCACGAGTGGTTCTTCGTGCCGGTGGGGATACCGGCCGTACCCATCCGGATCGTCGGCACGTTCCAGCTGATGTCGGCCACGTCGGTGGACCCACCACCGGTGTACACCGACTCCGGCGGCTTCAGCTCCCCGATCGTGCCGTCGAAACCCGTCGGCTCCACCCCCACGCTCTCCTGCAGCCCCCGGCCGTAGCGCTGATCGGCTTCGGAGAACACCGGCGGCCCCACCTGCCGCATGTTGTCGTGCATCAACTCCGCACCCAGCTGCAACGGCACCATGTTCCACGCCGCCGCGGTGGTGCGGTGGCTCATCTGGGTCTGGGTGGCGATCGCAGCACCCCGAGCGCAATCGACGATCTTCTCCGACAGGATCCGCACCCGCTCAGGGCTGCCCTCCCGCACGAAGAACCAGATCCCCACCAGGGACGGGTTCACGTTCGGCACCGCCCCGCCATCGGGGATCGTGAAGTGCAGCCGCGCGGTGCCGTCCACGTGCTGCTCCCGGATCATGTCGCTGAGCAGCGCGGTGGCCCGGGCCGCGTTGAGCGCGCTCTTGTTGCCGATAGGACTGCCGCCGTGCCCGTTGGTGCCGGTGAAGTTGAACGCGATCGAGCGCAGCGCGTTCGACGAACTCCACGACGCGCTGTTGCCGCTCGCCGGATGCCAGTCGACGAACGCGTCCAGACCTGCGTACACCCCCCGCTTCACGGCGTAGGCCTTGCCCACCAGCTGCTCCTCGGCGGTGGAGCCGAAGAACTTCAGCGTGCCGTCCAGCCGGTGCCGCTTCATCGCGTGCGCCACCGCCACCGCAGCCCCCGCCGCCGCCGCGCCCAACGCCGAGTGGCCGCAGCCGTGCCCGTAGCCGTAATTGGGGGCGTACGGGTCGTCGTCGTACACCAGCGGATCGTGCTGGGTGGAATTCGGCTTCTGCGACAGCTGGGGCAGCGCGTCGTACTCACCGCTGAACCCGATCACCGGCTTGCCGGACCCGTTGCTGAAGGTCGCCACGAACGTGCTGGGCAGCCCACCGGCACCCCACTCGATGGTGAACCCGTGCTTGCGCAGGAACTCCGCCTCGGCCAGCGCGGAATTCCACTCCGCCAGCGACGGCTCGGCGTACTCCCAGATCCGGTCGTTGAGACCGACGATGTCCTGGTCGCCCCGGTCGATCCACCCCAACGCGGTCGCCTTGGCCGGGCTGTCCTTGGCCAACCCGGACGGCGCTTCGTAATCCACCGCGTCCGGGTCCTTGGTGGCCCCGGCCAAGCCCGTGGTGGCCGCCAGCGCCGGATCCGCCATCCCCGCGCCCACGCCCAGACCGGCGGTGACCGCACCCGCCGTGCCTGCACCGGCCATCCCCAGGAAGCCGCGTCGGCTCATCCCGTCGTTGGGTTCGAGGTGATCGGTGTCGCACACAGCATTCCTCCTGCCCTCGCCCGAAGGCGAATCAGTGCCGAGAAGGTATGGACGGGTGCGCACCCATTCCCTGAAAATCCCTTTCCATACTGGCGTTCTGACGCTATATAACGACTCGATCAGCCGTCAATCGACTCCCATTAGGACAATCGAGTGGCGCCCAAACCCGAGCCAGCGCCCGCTCGGGCGCCCGTCGTCCCACCTCGACCGCACAGAGAACCCGACGGCAACACCCCCCCAGCACGGGCACCGCGCTACACTGCGCTCGCGGCGCGCACCGACGCCCCGCATACGACCACCCGGCGTGATCACGCGCTCCCCCGGCGGACAGGACCACCACCCAGCCGGTGCGAGATAGCCGCGCCGACGTGCCGCGCGAGCCCCGCGAACCGAGCGGCTGCGCGAGCCTCCCCCGAACACCGGGACCCCCACACCGGGCCCCCACAGTGCTCGGCCCCGCCCGCCACACCGAAACCGGGCACCACCACCTCGACGCGGCCACCAACACCCGCGAAGGAGAACACCCGTGCACGTCCCGACCCGCCTCACCGACGCCCCCGAACGGCAGATGCTCGACTACGTGTTCGACCACACCCGGGCCGAACTCGTCGACACGGTCCGCGGCCTCTCCGAAACCGACGCCCGCCGCCGCCTCGCCCCGTCCATGACGACACCGATCGGCCTGCTCAAACACGCCGCGTTCGCCGAACGGAAGTGGTTCCAGAGCATCCTGGCAGGACTACCGGACTCCGAATGCGACGGTGCCATGTTCACGGTCAGCGACGACGAAACGGTGGCCGACGTGATCGCCGAATTCCAACGCGCCGGCCACCGCGCACGAACGATCGCCACGGACATCGACCTCGACGCCACCCGCCAGCACCCCACCATCAGCCTGCGATGGACCTACCTGCTCATGATCCAGGAATTCGCCCGCCACGCCGGCCACGGCGACATCCTGCGCGAGCAGACCGACGCCACCCGGCGAACCTGAACCAGCCCCGCGGTGGTCACGCACCACCGAAGAGCCCCGCGGCACGCAAGAGCGTCACGAAACCGCACCCCACGCCACCGGCCACCTCACCCACCCCGACGAACGCGCCCTCCTGCACCGCTGCGCCGCCGCCCTCACCGACGTCCTCCCCGAACCCGGCGACCGGCTGCTGCACTGGGACCTGCACTACGACAACGTCCTCGCCGCCGACCGCGAACCCTGGCTGGCCATCGACCCCCAACCCCTCGCCGGCCACCCCGCCTTCGAACTGCTGCCCGCCCTCGACAACAGGTGGGACGACATCCCCCGCGCCGTCCGCCGCCGCTTCCACGCGCTCACCGAACACCTCGACCTCGAACGCGACCGCGCCACCGCCTGGACCCTCGCCCGCGTCCTGCAAAACTGCCTCTGGGACATCGACGACGGAGCCACCGCACTCGCCCCCGCCCAACGCGCCATCGCCGAAGCCCTGATCAGCGCGCGCTGACCTCCTCCACCCCCGGGCCCGGCCGACCCCCCATCGCCGCACCCACCGCGGCGCTCACCCCCGGCAACCCCGTCAACCGCACCCCGGCCCGCCGCACCCCCGCACCCCACCGCGAAGCCGGCACGAACCACGCCGCACCCCGGCGACCACCCCGCTGCCGCCGCACCACCTCCGGACGCCACCGCCGCTCGTACGCCGCCGCCTCCGCCGCCGCAGCCACCGCGCGCGGCACCACCCACCCCAACGACCCGTACACCGCACCCACCACCGACCGCGGCCGCTCCGGCCGACGCGGCACCGCACTCCGATGCGCCCCGAACGCCGTCACCCACCCCGCACCCGCCGCCGAGGCGGCTCCGCTCCCGCAACCCCGGCAGCACCCCCATCCGGCGCGCCGCGTCCACGCCCAACCCCCAGAAATCGAGCACGAACCCCTGCTCCCGAGGCCCCGCCGCCCGCTCCGCGACCAGCACCTCGCAATCCCGCCGCCGCCAACCGGTGCGCCACCGCCAACCCCGCGATACCCGCACCGCACACCCCGGGCACACCCTCACCCACGAGCCCGCGCCAACGCCTCCACCGCGCTGTCCGGGCACACGAACCGCTCCGCCACCCCCGACAACTCCAGCACCCGCCGCACCGGACCGTCCCCGGTCACCACCATCAGCTCGATACCCCGCATGTCCGACCGCCGCTGGGCGTGCAGCAACAACTCCACCCCCGCCGTGGAGCAGAACGCCACCCCCGACAGATCCACCACCACCACCCGCAACGACGCCGCCGTCAGCCGCTGCCGCATCAGCTCCGTCACCACCGGCACCGCCGCCAGGTCCACATCACCCGCCAAGCGCACCAGCACCACACCCGGCTCCGGCCACTCCACCGCCATCCGCAGCCCGCCCTGCCGGGACCGCCCGGGCAACGCATCCGCCGGCGAACGCGGCGCCACGATCGCCGGAGTGCCCGTAGTCCACCCGGGCCTCGTCGATCCGGATCTGAAGCCGATCACGCTTCCCCCCTCGAACGCCACCACCGACACCGCCAGCACCAGCCGTCACCAGGCCAGACGGCCCATCTCGCCCACCGTAGGAGCAGCACCACCGACCAACAAGCAGAACCGGACCCCCCGCACCGGCGGCAGCAACCGCCCCACCGGCACCACCGACCAGCTCACCCCCGGAGCTCCACCGCCGACTCCTCCACCGCCGCGTGCCGACCCCCCGACACCGGCTCCCACACCGTCGACACCGACCACGCCAACTCACCCGATTCCACCCCCACCGACACCTGATCGCCCGCCGAAACCTCCCCGGCCAACACCATCGACGCCAACCGGTTGTCCAGCTCCCGCGCGATCACCCGCCGCAGCGGACGCGCCCCGAACTCCGGCTGGTACCCCCGCGCCACCAACCACGCCACCGCGTCGTCGTCCAACCGCAACTCCACGCCCTTGGCCCGCAACTGCGCCGCCGTCCGCTCCAGCAACAACCCCGCGATCCGCAGCAACGCCTCCTGCCCCAACGGCGCGAACACCACCACATCATCGATCCGGTTGATGAACTCCGGCCGGAAGAACGCCCGCAACTCCTCCAGCACCACCCGCGCCGCCTCGTCATCACCCCGCGGCTGCGCACCGGCGATCCGCTCCGCCCCCAAGTTCGACGTCATGATCACGACCACGTTGCGGAAATCCACCAACCGGCCCTGCGCATCGCTCAACCGCCCCGCGTCCAACACCTGCAACAACGTGTTGAACACATCCGGATGCGCCTTCTCCACCTCGTCCAGCAGCACCACCGAATACGGCTGCCGCCGCACCCGATCGGTCAACTGCCCCGCCTCCCCGTACCCCACGTACCCCGGCGGCGCCCCCACCAGCCGAGACACCGTGTGCTTCTCCTGGAACTCCCCCATGTCGAACCGCAACAACCGCTGCGCGTCCCCGAACAACGCCCGCGCCAACGCCCGCGCCAACTCCGTCTTGCCCACCCCCGTGGGCCCCAGGAACAGGAAACTCCCGATCGGCCGATCCGGATCCGCCAACCCCACCCGGGCCCGCCGCACCGCCTCGGCCACCGACCGCACCGCCGCGTCCTGCCCGATCACCCGCTCCTGCAACACCTCCTCCAGCACCAGCAACCGCTGCCGGTCCTCCACCGACACGTCCGACACCGGAATCCCGGTCCGCCCCGACACCACGTCGGCCACGTCATCGGCCCCCACCGACGGCTCGAACACCGCCGACTCCCGCACCTGCCCACCACGCCGCAACCGCACCCGCGAACACGCCTGGTCCAGCAGATCCACCGCCTTGTCCGGCAAGAACCGGTCCACGATGTAGCGCTGCGCCAACTCCGCCGACGCCGTCAACGCCGCCTCGTCGATCCGCACCCGGTGATGCCGCTGGAACCGCTCCCGCAGCCCCCGCAACACCTCCACCGCTTCGGCCACCGACGGCTCCGGCACCGCGATCGGCGCGAACCGCCGCTCCAGCGCCGGATCCTTCTCGATGTGCCGCCGGTACTCCTCCACCGTCGTCGCACCGATCAACCGCACCTCACCGCGCGCCAACGCCGGCTTGAGCATCGTCCCCGCATCCATCGACCCCTCACCGGCACCGGCCCCCACCAGGCTGTGCACCTCGTCGACGAACACCAGCACCTCGTCCCGGTTCGCCCGGATCTCCCCCAGCACATCGCGGAACCGCTGCTCGAACTCCCCCCGGAACTTCGCCCCCGCCACCATCCCGGACAGGTCCAGCGACACCACCCGCTTGTCCGCCAACGACCACGGCACCGCACCCGACACGATCCGCTGCGCCAAGCCCTCCACGATCGCCGTCTTGCCCACCCCCGGGTCCCCCACGAACACCGGGTTGTTCTTCGACCGGCGCCCCAGCACCTCGATCGCCTGCTCGATCTGCTCCCCTCGGCCCACCACCGGATCCAACGCCCCCGACCGCGCCAGCTCCGTCATGTCCACACCGAACTCGTCCAACTTCGGTGTCACGCTCAACACCGGACGACCCCCTCGATCCCCCCGCTCGATGGCCCGCGCCAACGCCCGACCCGCCACCGAATCCGCATCCGTGGCCAACCCCAGCAGCAGGTGCCGCGCCGCCACCACATCCGCACTCTCACCCAACGCCTGCCGGTACGCCCCCAGCAACGCCCGGCGCGCCGACGACGACAGCACCGGCGAAGCCCCGGCCGCCACCGCCCCGGCCACCGGCGACGGCGGCCGCACCGCCGACGCCAGCTCCTCCACCCGCACCCCCGACGACGACAACAGCTCCGCCGTCGCGGGCACCTGCGTCACCGCCCACAGCAGGTGCGTGCTGTCCAATTCGGCACCGCCCCGCTCCACAGCGGCCCGCATCGCCACCGACAACACCTGCTGGGCCTGGGCGTCCAGCAGCGTGCCCAGCTCCAGCCCCCGCCGCGCAGCCGGTTCGCCCGCGAACACCTCGCCGAACAGCGAATCGAACGCGGCCGAGGAATCACCGACGCCGTGGCGGTCCACCCGCGCACCTCCACACACACCGCAGACACGCCGCCTGCCACCTACCGGTCCGCCGACCAGCGACGACGCACCCGCGGGAACGGGCCGTCGCCCGCCCGCCCGCGCCGCGCTGATCCCCTCGCGACCACCCCGTGCGAGCCGGTGCGGCCGGGCGGACCCGCGAAGCACCACTCGATCACCGCGGCCGCGGTGGTGGCACCAACATACTGAGAGCACCACCGCGTCCCCGAGGCCGCCCGCACCGCGGCGCGTGACCACCGACGTGTGCCGATCACACCATCCGGGTAGGTCCCGACCAGCGGCCGGTCACCGGCCGCTGACTAACCCACGAACCGGCCTCCGGAGGTGACTCGTGGAACCCATGGAACGCGAGAGCGGCAAGCACGGAGCCCGCCAGGACGACGCGATGGAGAAGGAACTCGAAGGGATGCTCCGCGGCAACCACCCGACCCGGGCCGAGGAGTTCCTCGACGCCGAGCCGCCCGCCGACGACGACCCGGACGCCCCGCTGGCCGAACGCCCGGAGCGCCCGGGAAGCTCGGAGGGCTCGGAGAGCTCGGAGGGCTCGGAGAGCTCGGAGGGCTCCGGAAGCCCGGAGAGCGGCGAGGAGGAGAGGTAACCCGGTCAGCTCGCGCGCTGCTGGGCCTGGTCGATGACCTCGGCCAGCCTGGTCAGCTCCTTGCTCGCGTGGGCCAGGCGGTCGGCCACCACGCTGGCGTGCCCGGACAGCGCGCCGGCGTGGCCGGCCGCCCGCAACCACTCGGTCACCCCGGTCACCCCGGTGGACATGCCCTCCACCGCCGCCGAGAACCCGCGCATCACCTGCTCGATCTCCTCGACCGAATGCGCCACCCCGGGGTCGCTCAACCGAGCGCCCAGCGCCGTGGTGGCGTCACCGACCTGCCAGGCCACCTCCGCTGAGTAGCCGTGCCCGCCGGAATCACCGCGCCGCCCGCTCGCACGCCCTTCCGGCGCGTGCCTACCAGCCTGCGGCGGCTGCTCATCGGAACGTCCACTGGCACCCATAGCCGACCAATCAACCCCATACCGGGTTCGGGATCCAACCCAACTCGCCCGAAACCGCCCGACCGGGCATGAAAACCACCCGATCTCCGGCTGCGGAGCTTGTGTGCGCCGAGCTTAGCCGTCGTGGCGGGTCTTGGCGATTGCGCATCGCGAGGATTGATTTTGGTCGACACTGAAGTGACAGAGATTTTCAACTCGAACCATCCGCAGGGAGCTGGTTCCGGCGTGTGGTCAGGACTCGGCCCAGGCCCGTCCGATCGTGCAGCGGGCCCGGCCGGGGCGATCGTCGTACTCGGTGGGCGCAGCGGTCATCAGGCAGCCGCCCGTCAGCAGCGGCGCTTCCAGGCCGTCCACGGAGTTCCCACGCATTGCGCGCTGCCGCCAGCCCGGCACGAAGGCGCCCTCCGCACCGGATATGACCTGATCGGGTGGTTTCGTGCAGTGTGCGCGTCGTCAGGCGAAGCTGTGGAGGATGTCCAGGATCTCGGCGTCCTCGGTGGCCTTGAAGTCGCGGTACCACTGCCCCACCGCGGCGAAGTCCGCCGGCCTCAGCACGCTGATCACCTCGTCGGCCTCGTGGGACAGCGACTCCACCGCATCGGGCGCGCCGACCGGGACGGCCAGCACGATCCGGCTCGGTCCGGCTTCGCGGAGCATCCGCACCGCCGCGCGGGCGGTGGCACCGGTGGCCAGACCGTCGTCGACGAGGACGACGTCGCGATCGGCCAGCGGCACCCGCTCCCCCACCTGGAACCGCTCCTCCCGGCTGCGGGCTTCCTCCCGCTCCTGGTCGGCGGCCTCCCGCATCCCCTGCTCGTCGAGGCCGAAGGAGCGCACCATGCGCTCGTCGTAGGTCGCCGGGCCCGCCGCGGTGACCGCTCCGATGGCGAGTTCGGCGTGCCCGGGGGCGCCGATCTTGCGCGCCACGCACACGCGCAGCGGCGCCCCCAGGCCGCGCGCCACCTCGGCGGCCACCGGCACGCCACCCCGGGCGAGGCCCAGCACCACCGGATCGCGCAGGTCGGCGTCACCGAGCCGCTCGGCCAGGACCTGCCCGGCCTGCACGCGATCGGCGTAGCCCTCCGCGGCAGCCATCATCCGCCTCCCTCGCGGCGCGTCGGTCGCACCCTGCGCCCCCAAGGTCCCCCCGGACGGGCCAGGACAAACCTCCGCCGGCAGGTGGCGCCTCAGTCCGCGAAACCCGACACCCGCAGCACCCGCAGCCGGTTCAGCGCGGCGGCGAGCTCGAAGCGGCGCGGCACGGCGAAGTCCCCGGCGTAGCGGTCGTCCACGGCGAACACACCGCGGCGGCCGGCCTCCTCGTCGAAGGCGTCGAGCACCTCGGCCACGGTGCGCGACCCGTCGAGCAGACCGCTCCGGGCGCAGCTCACCAGCGCCAGACCGATCCCGGTGACCTGCGCGGGGTCGACGAGCTGCTCCACGGCCCGCAGCTCCACGGTCGATTCGCCGAGGGTCAGCGCGTCGGTGCCCCGGGCCCGGACCTTCGGCCGGTCGGTCGGGATCGACCGCGGGTCGGGCACCCGGTCGCGCACCGGCGGGAAGACGTCGGCCTCCGGGCTGCGGCCGGTCGACTCCGCCGCCAGCTCGCGGGCTCGCGCGGTCACGTCGAACGCCCGGTAGGCGTCCATCATCAGCACCTGGTCGGCGACGTCCATGTAGTCGCCGGAACCGCCCATCACCAGCACCGTGGACACCCCGCGCTGCTCGTGCAGCGGCCGGATCAGGTCCACGAACGGGGTGAGCGGTTCGGCGTCCTTGGCCACCAGCGCCTGCATCCGGGCGTCGCGGATCATCAGGTTCGTCGCGGCGGTGTCCTCGTCGACCAGCAGCGTCCGCGCCCCGGCCTCGACGGCCTCCACGATCGCCGCGGCCTGCGACGTGGACCCGGAGGCGTTGTCGGTGGAGAAGTCGGCGGTGTCGGCGCCGGTGGGCAGGTGGCTGACGAACGGGCTGACGTCGACCCGGTGCACCCGCCTGCCGTCCTCGGCGCGGACCTTGACGGTGTCGTCGCGGCACACCACCAGTTCCCGGCCGTCGCCCGGCACGTGGTCGTAGATCCCGAACTCCAGCGCCCGCAGCAACGTCGACTTGCCGTGGAAACCGCCGCCGACGATCAGCGTGATGCCTTCCGGCAGCCCCATGCCGGTGACCTCGCCCCGGTTGGGCAGCTCGACGGTCACCCGCAGCGACTCCGGTGAGCTGAACGGGATCGCGTCGGTCAGCGGCCGGTCGTCCACTCCGGAACGGCGGGGCAGGATCGCCCCGTCGGCCACGAACGCGACCAGTCCCCGCGAGGGCAGCATCCGGCGCAGCGCGTCGGTGTCCTCCACCGAGTCCACGAAGGACGCCACCTGCCGGGCATCGGTGTTGACGTGGCGCAAGGCGTCCTCGACGGCGTCGGGCAGGTCCTCGCACAGCGCCTGCTCCGCCTGCCTGCCGTCGATGGTGCGCCCCCGGCCCGGCAGGTCGATGCCCAGCCGCAGCACCACGTCGCCCCCGTCGATGCGGCAGGAACTGCGCTCCAGCACCTCCTGGTGACCGGCGTCGACGCGCAACCTGCTGTCGCGCAGCACCCGGTGGGCGGCGCGGACCAGGAACCCGGCGAGCGCGCGCGCCCGCACCGGGGTCGACCACAGCTCCCGGGGGAAACCGGCGACCTCGGCGGGCACCCGCACCTCGCAGCGGCTGGCGGGCGCGTAGGGGTCCGGCTGCACGCGCTGGACCTCCAAGGTGAACGCCTCGAACGCCCACTGCCCGGTCAGCGCCTTGTACCGGCCGTAGCTCGACCCGTGCATGCCGCGCAGCTCCTGGCGCAGCCCCCGCTCGTCCCGGTCGGCCGACCGCCTCGCGGGGCGCTGCCCCCGGTCGTCGCGTCGCCTGCCGGGTCCCCCTGCTCGTTGTGCCATGCCCCGAGACCTACCCGACCTGCTCCGGAATCTCCACTCGGGAGAGCCACCTCACCCACCCACCACAGTGGAACACGCGCGGCCGCCGAGATCGGGCGAGCGCCCGGGACCCGCGCTATTCTCCCTCCGCGCATGATCCGCTACCCGATGTGACGACCCCGCAGCCATGCGCGTCGAGGAGGGAAACCCCGTGGCACGTCCGCAGATCCCCGAGCAGCACCGCGGGCGGCGAGCGCTGCGCCGCGCCGTCGCCTCCGCCGCGGCGCTGCTCGCGGCGCTGGCCTTCGCCGCCCCGGCGGTCGCCGCCGACCAGCCCGCCACCCCCCGACTGGACCCGGACGACCCGCGCGGGGCGTGGGCCGGGTACAGCGTCGAGGGCAGCGGCACCCCGGCGCCGCGGGCGCGGTCCGCGGGCGGAGTGGCCGGGATGGACGTCAGCGGCCACCAACCGCACGTGAACTGGCAGCGGGCGTGGGCCGACGGCGCCCGCTTCGCCTACGTCAAGGCCACCGAGGGCACCGGGTTCCGCAGCAGCACCTTCGACGCGCAGTACCGCGGCTCCTACGACGTGGGCATGGTGCGGGGCGCCTACCACTTCGCGCTGCCGGACCGCTCCAGCGGCGCCGCGCAGGCCCACTACTTCGTCGACAACGGCGGGGCCTGGACGCCGGACGGCCGCACCCTGCCCGGGGCGCTGGACATCGAGCACAACCCCTACGGGCAGATGTGCTACGGGCTGGATCCGGCGGCGATGTCGCGCTGGATCGCCGACTTCAGCAACACCTACCACTCGCGGACGGGCCGATTCCCCGTCATCTACACCACGGCGAGCTGGTGGAACCACTGCACCGGCGCCAACCCGGACTTCGGGGCGAACAACCCGCTGTGGATGGCCCGCTACGCGCCGCGACCGGGTGAGCTGCCCGCGGGGTGGACGCACCGCACGATCTGGCAGCACAGCGACCGCGGCGTGTTCCCGGGCTGCCAGGATGCCTTCAACGGCGACTACGCGGCACTGCGCGGGTTCGCCTCCTGATCCCAGCGCTCCTGATCCCTGCGCCCGGGGCCGGGGCGGGCCACCGCAGCGGTGGCCCGCCCCGCGCGCTACTGGCCGAGCAGGTCGGCGGGGATCGGTTCGCTGTTGGCCACGGCCTCGAACATCCGCAGCGCGTTCTCCCGGTCCCACACCACGACGGACTGGCCGTTGACGGTGTCGAACCCGCCGAACGGGACGCTGGTGGTGATGCCGCCGGGGCCGCTGATCTCGCCCATCGCCAGCGCCAGCGACGCCAGGTGCCACACGTGGTCGCCGTCGTCGACCAGGAAGGTCTTGCTCGCCCCGGAGACCAGCGGGAACATCCGGAACGGGTTGAGCAGGGTGGTCGGGCTGGTCGCCTTGTCGACCAGGGCGCCGAGCAGCTTGCGCTGGTTCTCGGCGCGTTCGAGGTCGCCGCCGTCCAGCGAGTATCGGGCCCGGACGAACCCGAGGGCGTTGGGCCCGTCGAGCTCCTGGCACCCGGCGGGCAGGTTGACGTTGGCGCGGTGGTCCTGCATCGGCTTCTCGAGGCAGATGTCGACACCGCCGACCGCGTCCACCAGGTCCGAGAACCCACCGAAGCCGATCTCGGCGTAGTGGTCGATGTGGACGCCGGTGGCCTGCTCCACGGTCTGCGACAGCAACTGCGGTCCGCCGTGGGCGAAGGCGGCGTTGAGCTTGCTCCGGCCATAGCCGGGAATCGGCACCGAGGAGTCGCGGGGCAAGCTGATCAGCGCGGGCTTGCCGCCGCCGTCGGGGATGTGCACCAGCATCATGCTGTCGGTGCGGCGCCCGCCGGCGTCACCGGCGGAGAGCTCCTCCCGCTGGGCCTCGTCGAGGCCCTCCCTGCTGTCGGAGCCGACGAGGAGCCAGTTGGTGCCCGGGGTGTCCTCGATGCGGCCCTCGTAGTCCAGCGCGGCGGTGCGCTGCAGCATGCTGTCGACGTAGAACACCAACGCGCCCAGCAGCACGGCCACCACGAGCAGGGTGACGCCGATGCGCCGCCCCCACCGCTTGGGCTTGCGGCGCCCCCCGCCCCGCCGCGCGGCGGCGGTCCCCCGCGCGGCGGGGGCGGGGGTCGCGGCGCGTCGGGGGCGGCGGCGGTCGGCGGTCCTGCGCCGGGCCGCCCCCGTAGTAGTCGTACTTGCCGCCGCCCTGCGGCCGCCCGGACCTCGGCGGCGGCTGCGCCGACCAATCGCTCATGACCTCTACACCTGCGCCAGTCGTGTTCCCCGGCGCACCACGACCGGTGCGCCGAACTCTGGCGTGCAGCATCCCAGAAGGCCCGGAGCGAAGCACGCACCGCTACCGAACGGTGATCAGCTCTCACCCGTCCAGGCTGGTCAGCGGCCGTGCGGGGCCACGCAGTGCGATCGCTCACCGCGGGTGCGGTGCTCAGCGCGGGGCGACCTCGGCGACCGCGTCGGCCCACAGGCCCACGGCCTCGTCGACCTGCTCGGCGGTGACGATCAGCGGCGGGATCATGCGCACCACGTTGCCGTGCGGACCGCAGGTCAGCAGCAGCAGGCCGCGCTCGGCGGCGGCCCGGTGCGCCCGCCCGGCGGTCTCGGTGTCCGGGGTGCCCTCGGGCGTGGTGAACTCGTTGCCCACCATCACGCCCAGCCCGCGCACGTCCCCGATCACCGGGTGCTCGGCGGCGACCTTGCGCAGCCCTTCGCGCAGCCGGGAGCCCTGCTCGGCGGCGTTGTCCACGAGCCCTTCGTCGCGCACCACGTCCAGGGTGGCCAGCGCCGCGGCGGCGGCCACCGCGTTGCCGCCGTAGGTGCCGCCCTGCGATCCGGGCCACGCCCGCCCCATCAGCTCCTCCGGCGCCGCGATCGCCGACAGCGGGAACCCGCTGGCCAGCCCCTTCGCCGTGATGAGGATGTCCGGGGTGATCCCGGCGCGCTCGTGACCCCAGAACGTCCCGGTGCGCCCGACCCCGGTCTGCACCTCGTCGGCGATCAGCAGGATGCCGTGGCGGTCGGCGCGCTCCCGCAGCCCGGTCAGGAACTCCGGCGGCGCCGGGATGTAGCCGCCCTCGCCGAGCACCGGTTCGACGATGACCGCCGCGGTGTCCACCGGCGCGCTCACGGTCACCAGCAGCCGGTCGAACTCGGCCAGGGCGAAGCGCACCGCATCCGCCTCGCTCCACCCGTGCCGGTAGGCCTCGGGGAACGGGGTGAACACCACGCCCGGCATCATCGGGCCGATGCCCGCGCGCACCTTCGTCCCGGAGCTGGTCAGCGCCCCCGCGCCCATGGTGCGGCCGTGGAAGCCGCCTTGGAAGGCGATCACGTTCTGCCTGCCGGTGGCCTGGCGGGCCAGCCGCACGGCGGCCTCGACGGCCTCGCTGCCGGAGTTGGAGTAGAAGACCCGGTCCAGCCCGCTCGGCAGCACCTCCCCCAACCTATCGGTGAGTTCGAGCAGCGGGCGGTGCATGACCGTCGTGTACTGGCCGTGGATCAGGGTACCCACCTGCCGCTGGGCGGCTTCCACCACGCGCGGGTGGCAGTGGCCGGTGCTGGTCACCCCGATCCCGGCGGTGAAGTCCAGGTAGCGGCGGTCCTGCTCGTCGAAGAGGTGCACGCCCTCTCCGCGGGCGGCCAGCACCGGCGTCGCCTGCTTCAGCACCGGCGAGAGCTCAGCCATGATCGACTCCAAGCTGTCGAAGACCGTAGGATTGTTGACAATCTTGCCTGACATGCAACCATCAGCCAGCGCTGGTGTCCACCGCCCACGAGCAGAAGGGTCCACCATGAGCACTCCCACGACCGAACAGCACCCGCGCGAAGCCGCGGTCGTCGACGACGCCCCGAAGCAGCTGCTCATCGGCGGCAAGTGGCGGGCCGCGAGCCAGGACGCCACCTACGAGGTCGAGGACCCCTCCACCGGCCGGGCGCTGTGCGAGGTCGCCGACGCCAGCCCCGACGACGGGCTGGCCGCGCTGGCCGCCGCCGCCGAGGCGCAGCACGACTGGGCCCAGCACCCGCCGCGCGAACGCGGCGAGATCCTGCGCCGCGCCTACGAGATCATCATGCGCCGCCACGAGGACCTGTCGCTGCTGATGACCCTGGAGATGGGCAAGCCGCTGACCGAGTCGCGCGCCGAGATCACCTACGCCGCGGAATTCTTCCGCTGGTTCTCCGAGGAAGCCGTGCGCATCGGCGGCGACTACGCCACCTCCCCCAACGGCACCGGCCGCTTCCTGGTGATGCGCCAGCCCGTCGGCCCCGCGCTGCTGATCACGCCGTGGAACTTCCCGATGGCGATGGGCACCCGCAAGATCGGTCCGGCCATCGCCGCGGGCTGCACCTCGGTGATCAAACCCGCCCACCAGACGCCGCTGTCGATGCTCGCGCTGGCCGAGATCCTGATGGAGGCCGGGCTGCCCGACGGCGTGCTCAACGTGGTGACCTCCCGCTCGGCGGGCAAGCTGATGGAGCCGATGATCCGCGACGGGCGGGCCCGCAAGCTGTCGTTCACCGGTTCCACCTCGGTCGGCCGCAAGCTCATCGAGCAGTCCGCCGAGCAGGTGCTCAAGGTGTCGATGGAGCTCGGCGGCAACGCGCCGTTCATCGTCTTCGACGACGCCGACCTCGACGCCGCGGTCGACGGCGCGATGCTGGCCAAGATGCGCAACATCGGGGAGGCCTGCACCGCCGCCAACCGGTTCTACGTGCACGCCGACGTCGTCGGCGCGTTCGCCGAACGCCTCGCCGAGCGGATGTCCGCGCTGCGCATCGGCCGCGGCGTCACCGACCGCATCGAGGTCGGCCCGCTGATCGACGCCGACCAGCTCGGCAAGGTCACCGAACTCGTGACCGACGCCGTCGACCGGGGCGCCGAGGTCGTCACCGGCGGCTCCCGCCCCGACGGCGACGGCTACTTCTACACCCCGACCGTGCTCACCGACGTGCCGGTGGACTCGCGGCTGACCACCGAGGAGATCTTCGGACCCGTCGCCCCGATCACCCCGTTCACCGACGAGGACTCGGTGGTCGACGTCGCCAACGCCACCGAGTACGGCCTGGTCAGCTACCTCTACACCCGCGACCTCCAGCGGGCCCTGCGGGTGTCGGAACGGCTCGACGCCGGCATGGTCGGGCTCAACCAGGGCGTGGTGTCCAACCCGGCGGCGCCGTTCGGCGGCACCAAGCACTCCGGGCTGGGTCGCGAAGGCGGCAAGGTGGGCATCGACGAGTTCCTGGAGACCAAGTACGTCGCCATCGGCGGCCTGTGACGCGCCACCGAGCACGCGGCGGGCGGCCCCTGAGATCCCGGGGCCGCCCGCCGCCGTCCGTCCCGGCTCAGCCGGTCATCGAACCGCCGAGCCGGTGCTGGGCGTCGGTCATGTGCCCCTCCAACCGCGCCAGCAGCAACTCCTCGTCGGCGGCCTCGATCGCATCGACCAGGCCCTTGTGCTCGTCGACCAGCGCCTGCACGTCGGCGTGGTACTTGTCCTGCAGCGCGGTCAGGCACATCCGCTTCTCCACCAGCAGCGTCTGGGCCATCCGCTGCAGCCGCGGGCTGCCCGAAACCCGCACCAGGGTCTCGTGGAACTCCTGATCGGCGTCGGCCAGCTCGATCGGATCGCCCTTGCCCGCCGCGGCCACCATCCGGCTCTGCGCCGCGGTCAGCTCCGCTACCGCCTCGACCCGGTGGTGGCGGACGATCTGCACGCACGCCGCCCGCTCCACCGCGAGGCGGGCCAGGTAGATGTCGTCGACGTCCTCGGTGTCCAAGGACATCACGAACAACCCGCGATGCGGCTCGCTGCGCAGCAGCCCTTCGGCCACCAGCCGCTGCATCGCCTCCCGCAGCGGACCCCGGCTCACCCCCAGCCGCGCCGCGAGCTCCGCCTCGCCGAGCTGGCTGCCGGGCGCCAGCGACCCGTACATGATCGCCGCCCGGAGCTGGTCGGCCACGATCGCCGCGGTCGACTTGCGCTGCACCGGTTCTAATTCGCCTGGCTGGTTATGCTCCTCGATCCCGAGCACCAGAACACCATCTCCTCAGTTCGGGGACCTCCGCGTCCCCGGCCGCCCGGGCCGCCCTCAGCCGGGCACCCGGAACAGCGTTCCCAATCCGTTGTGCGTACCGCGATCACCGGCCAGGCGCAGCGCTTCCCACGCGGTGACCTGGTTGGCGGTGAGCACGGTCTTGCCGACCCGCTCCTCGAGGTCGTCCAGCCACGCCGCGGTGTGCAGCGCGGTGTCCGGCAGCAGCAGGGCCTCGGCGCGGGCGTCGTCGTTGGCCGCCGCGAACTCCAGGACCTCCTCGCGTCCCAGGGTGCCGACCTCGGCGGCGGTGATGATGCCACGGCTGGACATCCGCACCACCTCCAGCTCGGCGGCCTCCAGGAAGTCCGCGAACCGCTCCGCCACGTCCGCCGGGTAGGTCGCGGCCACCGCGACCCGCCGCACGCCCAGCGCCTGCGCGGCGCGGACGAACGCGAACGAGGTGCTGGAGGTGGGCAGCCCGGTGACCGCCCGCAACTTCTCGACCTGCTCGCGGGCGCCCTCCGGGCCGAACACGAAGCTGCCGCTGGTGCAGCCCCACAGCACCGACGACACCCCGTGGTCGAGGAGCCGCCGGGCCCCGTCGGCGAGCACCTCCCGGGAGCCCACGTCCAGCAGGGCGTCCACGCGGTGCGCGTCCTCGCGCATCTCGGTGTGGACCAGGGGCAGCCGGCAGCCTTCGCCCAGCAACCCCGCCAAGGTCGGGTAGTCGTCTTCGGCGCTGTAGCCGGGGTAGAGAATTCCTGCGGTGAACGGCACCGGGAGCTCCCTCCTTCGTCGTCGGGTGCGTCAGGACCACCGGCGGGCAGCCGGCGGAACCGGCGGGACGGCGGACAACGGCGTCGACGACCACCGATCAACTCGGTCGATTGTCGACAATGTTACCGCACGTCCCGTCGGCGAAAGGGGGTTCGTGACCTGTTCGTCACGCGGCGGGCGCATCGACCACCTGCAGCAGCCGCTGCTCCGGCGCCACCGCGCGCAACCCCATCGCGCGCAGCGCCGCCCACACCGTGACCTGGTTCGCCGTGAGCACCGGTTTTCCCAGCTCCTGCTCCAGCGGGCCGATGATGTCGTAGGTCGGCAGGTTGGTGCAGCTGATGAACATCGCCTCCGATTCCGGGCGGTCCGCCGAGCGCACGATGTCCACCACGTCGCGGTAGGCGACCTTCCAGATCTGGCCCAGCAGACCCAGACCCACGTTGGCCACCACCTCGACGCCGTAGTCGGCCAGGAACCCGCCCAGCCGCTCCGACACCGCCTCGACGTACGGCGAGGCCACCGACACCCGGCCGACGCCCAACGACCGCAACGCCTCCACCAGCGCCCCCGAGGCCGTCACCGCCGCCGGGGCACCCGCGTCGCGCATCACCTCGACCAGCGCCCGCTCGCCCACCGCACCACCGACGAAGCTGCCCGAGGTGCAGGCGTAGGCGACCACCTCCGGCTCCGGCACCAGCAGATCCCGGGTGGCGCTGTGCACGGCGGCCTCGTCGCTGATCAACGACGCCATCTCCACCGTCACCGGCACCGGCACGAACGGGGTGCGGGTCAGGTACAACGACACCTCGGCGGGCGCCCACCGCCACAGCTCCCGGTCCAGCGCCAGGTCGAACGGGGCGATCACCCCGATCCCGCGCTGCGGCTGCGGACCCGCCACCGCACCCAGCGGTTCAGGCGGCATCGCGCGCCCCCGTCACCCGGTGTGGCGCGCGTAGCGGAGGGTTTCGCCGACGCTGCCGGACCGCCACACGTCGTGGCACGCCTCGGCCATCCGGTCCAGCCCCTCCACGATCGTCGCGAAGACGTTGCCCGGAACCCAGCCCACGTCACCGTTGAGCAGCAGGTTGTTCCGGCCGTAGAAGATCGCCAGATCGATCACGCCGGGCAGCTCGTGGATGTCCTTCTCCTCCTTGAACCCGCGGTCGAGCATCCCGCCGTCGAAGGAGAAGTAGACGACATCGCCCGGGATCGGGGTGACCGTCGGGTTCTCCCGCCCCGGCTCCTCCGCGGCGAACCGCGGCACCATCGTGTAGACCTCGTTGCGCGCGTACTTCGCGTGGTGCGCCGGCCCGACCTGGGGCAGCGCCTGCCACACGGCCTCGCAGGTGCGCGGCGCGTCCTTGTCCAGCAGCTCGGCCACGCAGGACACCCCGCGCTTTTCCAGGGTGATCGTCAGGTACCTGGGCATCGACATCGCTTCCGTTCACGGGGAGGGTGATGACTCCGGGTCCGTGCTCCTCGCCGCCGGACGAGCACCCACGCGGATTGTTGACAATCGTACGAAGCGTTCCTAGCGTGTCAATGCCCCGGCTCGGCCGCTCCTCCCGGCACGCTCGGCGGGGACCGCACACCTCCGTCCGCGAAGGCCGCCCCATGACCCACCCCGCGCCCACCGTCGCCGTCCTGCACGCAGGAACCCCGCCCCCGTCCCTGGACCGGATCGCGGCGGTCGCCGACGTCCGCGAGGTCACCGACGACCAGCTCCCCGACGCCCTGCCCGGCACCGACGTGCTGTTCGTGTGGGACTTCCGGTCCGACGCCGTCGCCCGCGCCTGGCCCGCCACCGGCGGCCCCCGATGGGTCCACGCCGCCAGCGCCGGGGTCAACCACCTGCTGTTCCCCGCCCTCGTGGACTCCGACACCGTGCTGACCAACTCCCGCGGCGTCTTCGACCAGCCGATGGCCGAATACGTCCTGGGCACCGTGCTGTCCTTCGCCAAGGACCTGCACACCAGCGTCCGCCTCCAGGACCGCAAGCAGTGGCGGCACCGCGAAACCGAACGCATCGCCGGGAAATCCGCGCTGGTCGTCGGCACCGGCCCCATCGGCCGCGCCATCGCCCGCCAGCTCACCGCCGCGGGCATGACCGTCGCCGGCGCGGGACGCCGCGCCCGCACCGGCGACCCCGACTTCGGCGACGTCCACCGCTCCGCGGACCTCGCCGACCACCTCGACCAGGTCGACTACCTGGTCCTGGCCGCGCCGCTGACCGAGCAGACCACCGGCCTCGTCGACAGCACCGTCCTCGCCCGGTGCCGGCCCACCGCCCGCCTGATCAACGTCGGCCGCGGCGAACTCGTCGTCACCGACGACCTGATCACCGCGCTGCGGGAACACCGCCTGGCCGGCGCCGCGCTCGACGTGTTCGACACCGAACCGCTGCCCCCGGACTCACCCCTGTGGGAGATGCCCGACGTGCTCCTCTCCCCCCACATGTCCGGCGACACCGTCGGCTGGACCGACGAACTCGTCGCGCTGTTCCTGTCCAACCTGCGCGACTACGCCGACGGGGCGAGGCTGCGCAACGTGGTCGACAAGCAACGGGGATACGTCAGCGGATCGGAGCACTGAATGACCCACACCCAGGACACCACCACCCGCACCGCGGCCGACCTCACCGCCACCGAACTGCTCGCCGCCTACCGCACCGGGGAGCTCTCCCCCGTCGAAGCCACCGACGCCGTGCTCGACCGCATCGCCGAAGCCGACGACGCCGTCAACGCCTACTGCCTCGTCGACCCCGACTACGCCCGCGAGCAGGCCCGCGCCTCCGAACAGCGCTGGCAGCGCGGCCAACCCCGGGGCAAGCTCGACGGCGTCCCCGCCTCCATCAAGGACATCTTCCTCACCGAGCACTGGCCGACCCTGCGCGGCTCCCGCACCACCACCCCCACCGCCACGCCCGACGCGCCCACCACCGCCCGGCTCCGCGAGCACGGCGCCGTCTTCGTCGGCAAGACCACCACTCCGGAACTCGCCTGGAAGGGCGTCACCGATTCCCCGCTGCACGGCACCACCCGCAACCCGTGGGACACCTCCCGCACCGCCGGGGATCCAGCGGCGGCGCCGCCGCGGCCGTCGCGCTCGGCATGGCGCCGCTGGCGATCGGCACCGACGGCGGCGGCTCGGTGCGCATCCCCGCGTCGTTCTGCGGGATCTGCACCCTCAAACCCACCTACGGCCGCATCCCGCACTACCCCGCCAGCCCGTTCGGCACCCTCGCCCACGCCGGGCCGATGACCACCACCGTCACCGAGACCGCGCTCATGCTCGACGTCCTCGCCGAACCCGACGCCCGCGACTGGTCCGCCCTCGAACCACCGCACGCCTCCTACCTCGACGGCCTCGACGACGGCGTGCGCGGCCTGCGCATCGCGCTGAGCCTCGACCTCGGCTTCGACGGGGTCGAAGTCGACCCCGAGATCACCCGCGCCGTCACCACCGCCGCCGAGCACTTCACCGCGCTCGGCGCCACCGTCGAACGCGCCGACCCCGGATTCGCCGACCCCGCCGAGGACTTCCACGTCCTGTGGTTCTCCGGCGCGGCCAAATCCGTCCAGCACCTCACCGCCGACCAGCGCACGCAGCTCGACCCCGGGCTCCGGGAGATCACCGAGCAGGGCCTCACCTACTCCGCCCAGGACTACCTCGAAGCCACCAACACCCGGATGCTGCTCGGACAGCGCATGGGCGCCTTCCACCAGAACTACGACCTGCTGCTGACCCCGACCGTGCCGATCCCGCCCTTCGAAGCCGGGCACGAAGTACCGCCCGGCTGGGACCGGCCGCGCTGGACGAGCTGGACCCCGTTCACCTACCCGTTCAACATGACCCAGCAGCCCGCCGCCAGCATCCCCTGCGGACGCACCGGCGGCGGACTCCCCATCGGACTGCAGATCGTCGGCCCCCGCCACGCCGACGCCCTCGTCCTGCGGGCCGCGCGCGCCTACGAGCAGGCCCACCCCTGGGGCCGCGCCCCCCGCTGACCACGATCTCCGGCCGTCCCCGCGGTGCCCTCGCGAGGACGGCCGCGAAGCCGTACCGGCATCAGGGGCGCCGCGGGTCGCTACCGGCGAGCCGCGGACTGCCGATCACTCCTGCCAGCAGGACATGACGTGCTTGACCCGGGTGTACTCCTCCAGGCCGGCACGCCCGAAATCCCGCGCCGAAGCCGAATGCTTGAAACCGCTGTGCGGCATCTCCGCCACCAGCCCGCGATGCGCGTTGATCCACACCGTGCCCGCCTGCAACGCCCGCGACATCCGCATCGCCCGGCCATGATCCCGCGTCCACGCGCTCGCGACCAACCCGTAGCGCACCTCGTTGGCCAGCGCCACCGCCTCCTGGTCGTCGGCGAACCGCTGCACCGTCAGCACCGGGCCCAGCACCTCGTTCTGCACCAGCTCGTCGTCCTGGTGCACCCCCGCGACCACCGTCGCCTCGTGGAAGAAGCCCCGCTCCCCCTTGCGCCGACCACCCGCCACGATCCGGGCGTGCCCGGGCAACCGTTCCAAGTGGGCCTGCACCACGTCGAGCTGCCCCGCGCTGTTGAGCGGGCCGAACGCCGCGTCCGGATCCTGCGGCGGCCCCGGCCGCATCGCCCCTGCCCGCTCCACCAGCGCCGCCAGCAGCTCGTCGTGCACCTCCTCGGCCACCAGCACCCGGCTGGCCGCCGTGCAGCTCTGCCCCGCGTCGCCGAACGCCGAGACCGCGATCCCCTCGGCCGCCCGCCCCAGGTCCGCGTCCGCGAAGACCACCGCCGGTGCCTTGCCGCCCAACTGCAGGTGCGCCCGCTTGAGGTCGGCCGCCACCGAACCGGCCACCTCCATCCCGGAACGCACCGAGCCGGTGATGGTGAACATCCCGGGCACCCCGTGCGCCACCATCGCCCGACCGCTGTCCCGGTCACCGCACACCACATTGACCACCCCGGCGGGCAGCACCGCGGCCGCGATCTCCCCCAGCAGCACCGCGGTCACCGGCGTCGTCTCGGCGGGCTTGAGCACCACCGAATTGCCCGCGGCCAGCGCGGGGGCGAGCTCGGCGACGGCCAGCAGCAGCGGATGCGTCCACGTCGCGGTCTGCGCGCACACCCCGATCGGCTCCCGCCGCGCGAACGAGGTGTGCCCCGGCAGGTACTCCCCCGCCGCACCGTCCTCCAGCACCCGCGCCGCGCCCGCGTAGAACCGCAGCAGGTCCACCGCCGCGGGCAACTCCGCGTCACGCACCACCGACCACGGCTTGCCCGTGTTGCGGCATTCCGCCAGCACCAGCTCGTCGGCGCGCTCCACCACCGCGTCGGCCAGCGCCAGCAGCGCCCGCTGCCGCTGCCCCGGCGTGCTCCGCGACCACCCCTCGAAGGCCCGCGCCGCCGCGTCCATCGCCGCGTCGACGTCCATCCACCGGGTCAGCGGGGAACTCCCGTACTCCTCACCGGTGCTCGGATCCACCAGCGGCAGGCGCTCCCCGGCCAGGGTGCCCACCCGCTCGCCGCCGACCACGTTGTCCAGTTCCAGCGCCGCGGACACGAAACCTCCATCACTGCCGCCGGCCTTCGTCGGCCGACCTGGCCACCACAGGAGGCCGACCCTATCCCCGATCCGGGGCGGCGCGGACCCGCGACAGGCCCTGCGCCACCGTTCCCAGCAGGAGCAGCAGCACCACCGGCAGGAACGCCCACCGGTAGGCGACCGGCCCCGGCAACGAGGACGTCGCCTGCAGGACACCGCCGACGAGGAGCTGGATCAGCACCGCGGCGGTGAACCCGCCCATGTTGACCACGCCGGACGCCGTGCCGGAGCGGTGCTCGGCATTGGCCAGCCGGGCCCCGTCGAAGGCGAGCATCGCCGCGCCCCCGGCGATCCCGATCACCGCCAGCGCGGCCACCAGCAGCGGGGTCGGCAGCGCCCCCGGCCACCCGGCCAGCACCGCCCACGCCACCACCACGGTGGCCGACATCGCCAGGGCGTAGCGGTCCCGCCGCAGCGGCCGGCCCGCCGCGAACTGACCGGCCACCAGGGAACCGACGATGAACGCGACCACCGCCAGCAGCAGCAGCGAACCCGCCTCCGTGCGGCTGCGGCCCTGCGCCTCGGTCAACCACGGCTGGCCCCACAGCGTCGTCAACGCCACGAACTGCGCCATCAGCACGAAGTGCACCCAGAACGCGTGCCGGGTGCCCCGCTGGGCGACCACCGCCCGCAGCGACGCCCCGATCCGCTCCCGGGGCGGCGCGGTGGCGGGCCGCTCGTCGGTCCGCTCGCGGATCACCCCGGCCGCCACCGCCGCCAGGGCCAGCGTCAACCCGGCCGCGCCGACGAAGGTCGGCACCCAGCCGAAGCCGTGCAGCGCCGCGGCCAGCGGCACCGTCGACAGCACCTGCCCGAGCCCGCCGATCAACCCGGTGATCGCGGCGACCTGGCCGTAGCGGGCGGGCGGGAACCAGTGCGCGGCCAGCCGCAGCACGTTGGTGAACATGAAGGCGTCGCCGAACCCGATGAGCATCCGGCCCGCGACCCCGCCGAGGACCGAGCCGCTGATCCCGAACACCGCCGAGCCGAGCGCCAGCGCCAGCATCCCGCCGCTGATCACCTTGCGCGGGCCGAGCCGGTCGGCCAGCACTCCGGCGGGCACCTGCAGCGCCAGGTAGACGCCCATCTGCAGCGCGGAGAACACGGCGAGCACCGCCGGACCCGCGGAGAAGCGCTCCAGCGCGGCGGGCGCGGCGACGCCCAGGCTGGCGCGGTGGAACATCGCCGCGAAGTAGCACGCGGCACCGACGCCCCACACCAGCCAGGCGGTGCGGCTTCCTCGGGTGCTGCGCGGTGGTGCGCTCGGAACCGTTCGGGTCACGGTGGCAGGACCTCCCCACGAGAACTCGCATACAGCTTAGATACAAGCGGCGTGCAAGTACGATGACCGCGTGTCGAGCGCAACACCGCACCACCCCGTGTCTCCCGCCACAGCCGCCGAGGCCGGACCACCGGCCGCCGACCGCGCCTACCGGCACGTCAAGGCAGGACTGCTGGACGGCGGCTTCCCCGACGGCCACCTGCTGTCCGAAGGCGAGATCGCCACGGCGCTGGAGATGTCGCGCACCCCGGTCCGCGAGGCGTTCCTCCGCCTGCAGGCCGAGGGCTTCCTGCGCCTCTACCCCAAACGCGGCGCCCTCGTCCTGCCGGTCACACCGCTGGAGGCCCGCGCGGTCCTGGAGGCCCGGCTGGCGATGGAGAGCTTCGCCATCGACAAGCTGGCCACCGAAGGCCCCGAGGCGATGCGCACCGTCGGGCGCGAACTGCTCGAGCACCCGGCCTGCGACGCGGGCGAGCTCACCGACGCCGCGCTGCACGAGGCCGACCGCGGTTTCCACGCCCACCTCGTCGCCGCCGCGGGCAACCCGGTGGTGACCGACCTCTACACCGCGCTGCGGGACAAGCAGATGCGGATCACCGCCACCGCGCGCACCCACACCGCGCGGCCGCGCATCACCCACCAGCACGGCGGTCTCGCCGAGGCCCTCCGCGACGCCGACCCCGAACTCGCCAAGCGGCGCCTGCGCGAACACCTGGTGGGAACCCTGCGCGGCCTGGGCATCTCCGGCGGCTCCTACCTCGATCCCGAAGACGAGGGCTGACCCCTTGTCCTTGAGCTTCGGGCTTGGTTCGTGATCGGGTTAGTTTTGGTCGACACTGAAGTCATCAACATTACAAACAAATCCGGTGCGCCGGAATCCGCAGCGATCCGGCGCCGACGAGGTCATGCTGGCGCCATGGAAAGCGAAGCGCGACGAGTACCCATCTGGCCGCTGATCCCCTACGACGACGAGCCCGGAGGCCTCCGGTTCCTCGTGGAAGCCTTCGGGTTCACCGAAGCGCTGGTCGTGCCCGATGACAACGGCGGCATCGTGCACGCCGAGCTGCGCTGGCCACTGGGCGGCGGCGTCATGCTGGGGACCACCGACCCGGCCAGCCCGTTCGGCAAGCCGCGCGGGTCGGCCGCGGTGTACCTGGTCACCGACTCCCCCGACGCGCTGTTCGAGCGGGCGGTGGTGGCCGGCGCCGAGGTCCTGATGCGCCCCTACGACCAGGACCACGGCTCGCGCGACTTCTCGGTGCGCGACCCCGAGGGCAACACCTTCAGCTTCGGCACCTACGCCGGGAGCTGACGCGACGCGGCGGTGGGCACCCTTCCGAGGCGCCCACCGCCGCGCGGGAGACCGGTGCTCAGGCCTGGTCCGGGCGGGCCGGCGGCGCGGAGGCCGGGGCCTGCCCGAGGGCTCCCGGCTCGCCGAGCATCCCCGGCGCCGGGACCTCCTTGCGGGCCACGGCTTCCGCCGCCCGCACCGCTTCGGCGACCTCCGGCGTGGACGAGGTGTCGAACCAGGCGCGGATCGACTCGTCCTCGTCCTCGGGCGCCTCCTGCGGCGCCTCCTCCTTCGGCGGCTCGTAGCGGAACACGCCGTCCTCACCGGGTGCACCGAGCATCCGGGCGAAGCCCTCCAGCGACTTGCCGAAGTCGCTGGGCACCATCCAGACCTTGTTCGCGTCGCCCTGCGCCATCTGCGGCAGCGTCTGCAAGTACTGGTAGGCAAGCAGCTCCGGCGTCGGCTTGCCGCGCTTGACCGCGGCGAAGACCTTCTCGATGGCCTTGGCCTGGCCTTGGGCCTGGAGGTAGCGGCTGGCCCGCTCGCCCTGCGCGCGCAGGATGCTGGACTGCCGCTCGGCCTCCGCCGAGAGGATCGCGGCCTGCTTCTCGCCCTCGGCCGCCAGGATCGCGGCCTGCTTCTCGCCCTCCGCGGTCTTGATCGCCGCTTCCCGCTGGCCCTCGGCGTTGAGGATCATCGCGCGCTTCTCGCGGTCGGCGCGCATCTGCTTCTCCATCGAGTCCTGGATGGACGGCGGCGGGTCGATCGCCTTGAGCTCCACCCGGGCCACCCGGATGCCCCAGCGCCCGGTCTCCTGGTCCAGCACGCCCCTGAGCTGGCTGTTGATCGCATCGCGGGAGGTCAGCGTCTCCTCCAGGCTCATCCCGCCGACCACGTTGCGCAGCGTCGTGGTGGTCAACTGCTCCACGCCGATGATGTAGTCGGAGATCTCGTAGACCGCCGAGCGCGAATCGGTCACCTGGAAGTAGACCACCGTGTCGATGGAGACGGTGAGGTTGTCCTGGGTGATCACCGGCTGCGGCGGGAACGAGACCACCTGCTCGCGCAGGTCGATGCGGGCCCGCACCCGGTCGAGGAAGGGAACCAGGAAGTTCAGCCCCGGGTCGGCCACCGCCCGGAACCGCCCGAGCCGCTCGACGACCGCGGACTGCGCCTGGGGCACCACCATGACGGCCTTGACCGCCACGATGATCACCAGCAGCACCACGACCGCCAGCACGATGATTTCGGTCAAAGTCTTCCTCCTCAGATCCCCGCGCCGACGACCGCGGTCGCGCCGGCGATCTCGATCACCGTCACCCGCTCGCCGACCTCGAACACGTCGTCGCCTTGCGCCCGCGCGGACCACACCTCGCCGTCGAGCCGGATCCGGCCGCCCCTGGCGTCCACTTCGGACTCCACGAAGGCCTCCTTGCCCACCAGCGCGCTGACGTTGGTGCGGAGCTCGCGCGGGTTGTTCATCCGGCGCTTGATGGCCGGCCGGACGACCGCGATCAGCCCCAGCGACACCACCGCGAAGACCACGGCGTCGAGCCACAGCGGGGCCCCCAGCACATCGACCCCCGCCGCCGCCAGCGCCGCGACGCCGAGCATCACCAGCACGAAGTCGCCGGAGAGCGCCTCGGCGGCCACCAGCACCACCCCGGCGATCAACCACAGCACAGCGGGAGTCATGCCTTCATCGTGGCAGAGGCCACCCCCGGACGAGGGCGGCTCCGCCCGGGTGTGATCAACGCGTGACGTCGACGGTGACGAAGTCGATCAGCTGCTCCACCGCGGTGAGCAGCGGGGTCCGCAACTCCCGGAAGCTCGACACCCCGGACAGCACGCGGCGCCAGCCGTCGGCCGGTTCGCCCCAGCCGAGCTCCGCGCAGACACCGCGCTTCCACTCCGTCCCGCGCGGCACCCGCGGCCACTCCCGGATGCCCACCACCTCCGGCCGGACCGCCTCCCAGATGTCCACGAACGGGTGACCGGTGACCAGCACGTGCTCGTCGTCCACCGCCTCCACCAGCCGGGCCTCCTTGCTGCCGGCGACCAGGTGGTCGACCAGCACCCCGACCCGCCTGCCGGGCTCCGGACCGAACTCCGCGAGCGCCCCCGCCAGGTCGTCGATGCCGTGCAGCGGTTCGACCACGACGCCCTCGACCCGCAGGTCGTGCCCCCAGACGCGCTCCACCAGCTCGGCGTCGTGCACGCCTTCCACCCAGATCCGGCTGCCCCGCGCGGTGCGCGCCCGCACGTCGGCCACCCGCACCGAACCGGAGGCCGACCGCCGGGTCCCCTCCGACGCCGCGGGAGCGGCCGGGCGCACCAGCGTCGCGGGCCGCCCCTCGAACAGGAACCCGGCCGGGCGCAGCGGGAACAGCCGCTGCGCGCCGTGGCGGTCCTCCAGCACGACGGCGTCCTTGTCGATCCGCACGACCGCCCCGCAGAAGCCGCTGGCCGGGTCCTCGACGACCAGCCCCTCCTCGGCGGTGATCTCGGGCACGCGTCGCCGCCGCGGCCCCGCCAGCACGTCTTCGCCGTAGTCCATCGAGCGCACGGGGCGCCACGGTAGTGCGCCCGCCCGACGGGCGCGGGCGCGACCCGCCGGTGGAGATCGCACCGCCCCTCCCCCCGGCGGCGCGGCCGGTGCCGCATCTCTACCCTTGGGCGACGTGCCCTGCGCAAGCGCAACGATGGTTGTCTGGACGTCCGCCTGGCTGCACGGCGCCGTCGCCGCCGACGACGTGCTCGATGCCCTCCAGCCGTGGGCCGAGTCGCACGAGGTGCGCGCCGCCGACGACGAGCTCGCCACCCGGCTGGACCTGCCCGGCCCCGAGGACGCCCCCGCCGGACCCGCGATGCTGCTGGCGGCGCTGCGCCGCGCCGGTGCGGCCAGCGGTGAACTGGCCCTCCCGGTCCCGGGCGATGCCCGCGGTCTCGGCGGCGGCGGGGAGTTCGGGAAGCAGGCGATGCGCGCGGGCGAAGCCGCGGTGCTACCGGAGCCGCGAATCGGTCTGGTCCCGCGGACCGCGGCCGAGGGGATCATCCGCTGGACCGCGTTCGACACCGGCGAGTTGCCCCCGGCCGAGCACGTGCCGATCGGCGAGGCCGAGCACGGCATGTCCTCGGCGATGCGCGAAGCGGCGACCGCGCTGATCGAGCTCGGCGTGGCCAAGCGCCGACCCGGGGTGCGGGAGGAGATCGCCGAGACGGTCGCTTCGCAGCCGTCGGCGACGTGGCCGCCGGAGATCCCGCAGCGGGCGCTGCGGGTGCTGCAGCGCGCCACCGAGGTCGCCGCGATCCTGTGGGTGGCCACCGAGGACGCCCCCGGCGGCGCGCTGTCGGCCTCGGCGATGCGCGGCCGCACCCAGGCGCTGCGCCCGCTGTTCGACTCGGTGCGCACCGCCCGCCGGGCCGCGGTCGCGGAAATGGTCCGCGAGCTCGCCCAGCACGCCGACAACCACTGACCCGACACCCCGGCCACCGGCTTTCACCCGTCCGGGAGCTGAGTGAGGGGCGCCCTTGTCCCAGATGCTGGGGCAAGGGCGCCCCTCACTCCGACTCCTTCACCCCTCCGGGGCGCGGTGCGCCTGGGTCAGCAGCAGCCCGGGGCGCAGGGTTCGCCGTTGGGGCTGCACCCGGCGGCGGGCAGCAACGACAGCTTGCGCGGAGCCGCCTCGTCGAGGTGCTCGCTGACCAGCTCCGCGATCAGCTCCGGGTAGCGCGGGTCGGTGCCGACCGTCGCCGCCCGGGCGAAGCCCACGCCCAGCTCGTCGGCCTTCTCCTTCGCCTCGTTGTCGAGGTCCCAGATGACCTCGAGGTGGTCGGAGACGAAGCCGATCGGGCTCACCACCACCGCGGGGACGCCCTTGGCGTGCAGCACCTCGATGTGGTCGACGATGTCGGGCTCCAGCCACGGCACCTCCGGCGGTCCCGACCGGGACTGCCACACCACGTCGTGGCCCTGCGCGCCGAGCTGCTCGGCGACCAGCCGCGCGGCTTCGGCGACCTGGCGGGAGTACCAGTGCGGGCGGCCGTCGGGACCGGGCTGCTCGTCGGCGCGCTCCGGGATCGAGTGCGCGGTGAACACCAGCCGCGCCTGCTCGCGCAGCTCCGCCGGGAGCTGTTCGGTCGCCCGCCGGATGGCGTCGGCGTTGGCCTCGACGAACAGCGGGTGGTCGAAGAACTGGCGCAGCTTGACCAGTTCCGGTGCGCCCTCCCCGACCGCGGCGCGCGCCCGGGCGATGTCCTCGTGGTACTGCTTGCACCCGGAGTAACCGCCCCACGCCGACGTGGCGAACACCAGCGCCCGCCGCACGCCGTCCTCGGCCATCCGCCCGACGGTGTCCTCGACCATCGGGTGCCAGTTGCGGTTGCCGAAGTAGAGCGGCAGTTCCCGCCCCTGCGCCGCGAGCTGCCGCTCCAGCTCGGCCATGATGTCCCGGTTCAGCCGGTTGATCGGCGACACCCCGCCGAAGTGCAGGTAGTGCTCGGCCACCTCGTCCAACCGCTCCGGCGGGACCCCGCGGCCTCTGGTGACGTTCTCCAGGAACGGGCGGACTTCCTCCGGGCCTTCCGGCCCGCCGAACGACAAGTACAGCAGCGCGTCAAAGCTCACCCGTCCATGATGACGCTGCGCTACCGGATCCGCGCATCCGGGGCCCCACCGGCCACCGGCCGGGCCAGCCGCCGCTCACCCGGGGTACCGACGCCCTCCCGACGAACAGCGGAACCGCCGCGCCCCACCGGAGCCCGAGCTTGCGACCCGGTGGGGCGCGGCGGTCCGCGAGGGGACGACCCTCAGACGCCGAGCGCGTGCACGCCGCCGTCGACCATGACCATCGAACCGGTGGTCATGGGCAGCCAGTCCGACAGCACCGCGCACACCGAACGGGCCACCGGGGTCGGGTCGTTGACGTCCCAGCCCAGCGGCGCGCGGTCGCCCCAGCTCTCCTCCAGCTCGGAGAACCCGGGGATGGACTTGGCGGCCATCGTCCGCACCGGACCGGCCGAGACCAGGTTCACCCGCACCCCGCGCGGACCGAGTTCGCGGGCGAGGTAGCGCGACGTCGCCTCCAGGGCGGCCTTGGACACGCCCATCCAGTCGTAGGCCGGCCAGGCGACCCGGGCGTCGAAGTCCATGCCCACGATGGACCCGCCGCGGTCCATCAGCGGCAGCGTCGCGGTGGCCAGCGACTTCAGCGAGTAGGCGGAGACCTCCAGGGCCGAGGAGACATCCTCCCACGGCGCGGCCAGGAAGTCGGCGCCCAGGCAGGACTGCGGGGCGAACGCGATGGAGTGCAGCACCCCGTCGAGGCCGTCGACGTGCTCGCGCACCCGGTCGGCCAGGCTGTCCAGGTGCTCGGTGCTGGTGACGTCGAGCTCGAGCACGGGGGCGGGCTTGGGCAGCCGCTCGGCGATCCGCTCCACGAGGCGCATTCGGCCGAACCCGGTCAGCACCACCTCGGCGCCCTGTTCCTGGGCCACCCTGGCGGTGTGGAACGCGATCGACGCGTCGGTGATCACCCCGGTGACCAGGATCCGCTTGCCTTCGAGCAATCCGCTCACGTGCTTCCTCCGCTGTGCGTGTGCAGGGCGCGTCGGCACCTGCGTTGCGATGTTTCCGGGCCGTCGCGGCCCGCGGACCGTCCGATGCGGACCGCTCAGTGGCCCATCCCGAGACCGCCGTCGACCGGGATGACCGCGCCGGTGATGTAGGCGGCCTCGTCGGAGGCCAGCCACCGCACGGTGCCCGCGACCTCCTCGGTGGCGGCGAACCGGGCCAGCGGGATCTGGCCGAGGATCTCCTGCTTGCGGTCCTCGGAGAGCTCGTCGGTCATGTCGGTGGTGACGAACCCGGGCGCCACCACGTTCGCGGTGATCGCGCGCGACCCGAGCTCGCGGGCGATGGAGCGGGCCATGCCGACCAGCCCGGCCTTGCTCGCCGCGTAGTTGACCTGCCCGGCGCCCCCGGACAGCCCCACCACCGAGGAGATGAAGATCATCCGGCCGCGGCGCAGGCGCAACATGCTGCTCGCCGCGCGCTTGGCGACCCGGTACGACCCGGTGAGGTTGGCCTCCAGCACTCGGCTGAACTGCTCCTCGCCCATCCGCAGCAGCAACCCGTCGTCGGTGATCCCCGCGTTGGCGACGAGCACCTCGACCCGTCCGTGCGCCGCCTCGACCTCGTCGAAGGCGGCGGCGACCTGCTCGGGATCGGTGACGTCGCAACGCACCCCGAGCAGCCCCTCCGGAGCTCCCGATCCGCGGTGGGTGACCGCGACCTTGTCGCCGGCGTCCTGGAACGCCTTGGCGATCGTCAGACCGATGCCCCGGTTGCCGCCGGTCACCAGTACGGACCGTGCCACTGTGGATCTCCTTCCGGATCGTCGGCGAGCCCGTCTCGCCAGCCGCGACAGTATCCGCTCCGCTGATCGACGCGCCCATCGCCTCCATACAGAAATCGACCCGCCGTGTCGTTGTTCCTCTACAGGGGAGCCGGGCGGCAGACTGCGCTAGGACGTGCCCCACACCGGTCGGAGCGTGGTTTCGATGACCCTCGGCAGCACCACCCCCGCCCTCGCCGCCGAACTCCGCGCGGCGGTGTCCGGACCGGCCCGGTTCGATCCGGGCACCCGCGCCCTGTACGCCACCGACGCCTCGAACTACCGGCAGGTGCCCACCGGGGTGGTGTTCCCGCGCAGCACCGACGACGTGCTCGCCGCGGTGGACATCGCCGCCCGCCACGGCGTCGCGGTGACCAGCCGCGGCGCCGGGACCAGCATCGCGGGCAACGCCTGCGGCACCGGCATCGTGCTGGACTTCGCCCGCCACCTCGACCGCGTGCTGGAGATCGACCCGGACCGGCGGACCGCGCGGGTGCAGCCGGGAGTGGTGCTCGACTCGCTGCGCGCCGCCGCCGGGGAGCACGGCCTGACCTTCGGTCCCGACCCGTCCACGCACAGCCGCTGCACCCTCGGCGGCATGATCGGCAACAACTCCTGCGGCACCCACTCGGTCGCCTGGGGCAAGACCGTCGACAACGTGCACTCGCTGGACGTGCTGCTCGCCGACGGCACCCGGCTGGAGGTCGGCGCCACCCCGGACCACGAGCTCGACGCCCGCTGCGCGCGCCAGGACCGGATCGGCGCGTTGCACCGGGAGCTGCGGGCCCTCCGCGACGACGTCGGCGACCTGGTCCGGACCTCGTTCCCCGACCTCACCCGCCGGGTCTCCGGCTACAACCTGGACCAGCTGCTGCCCGAGAACGGGTTCCACCTGGCCCGCGCGCTGGTCGGCACCGAGGGCGGGTGCGCGACGGTGCTCGGCGCCACCGTGCGGCTGGTCGAGGCGCCACCGGCCCGGGCCGTGGCGGTGCTGGGCTTCCCCGACACCTACGCCGCCGCCGACGAGGTGCCCCGGCTGCGGGGCCTGGACGTGCTGGCCATCGAGGGGCTCAGCGCCGAGCTCGTCGACGTGGTGCGGCGGCGCAACCCGCGCTCCCCCGCGCTGGCGCTGCTGCCCGGCGGGCGGAGCTGGCTGCTCGTCGAGACCGGCGGTCCGGACGCCGCCGCCGCGCGGCGCGCCGCCGAGCAGGTCGTCGGGGCGATGGGCCGGCGGGCCGAGAGCGCGGTGCACGTGGACCCCGCCCGCACCGGCGCGCTGTGGAAGATCCGCGAGGAGGGCTCGGGGTACTCCACGCGCATGGCGGGCTCCGAACGCTGGTCGGGCTGGGAGGACGCGGCGGTGCCGCCCGAGCGGCTGGGCGCCTACCTGCGGGAGTTCGACGCGCTGCTGGAGCGGTTCGGGCGCCGCGGCATCACCTACGGCCACTACGGCGACGGCTGCATCCACGTGCGCATCGACTTCGACCTGAGCGCGGCGGCGGGTGCCGCGGATTACCGCCGGTTCCTGGAGGCCGCCACCGACCTGGTCGTCTCGCACGGCGGCTCGGTCTCCGGCGAGCACGGTGACGGGCAGGCCCGCTCGGAGCTGCTGTCCCGGATGTACCCGCCCGAGGTGATCGCCGCGTTCGAGCGGTTCAAGGACGCCTTCGACCCGGCCGGGCTGCTCAACCCCGGTCAGATCGCCCGCCCCCGCCCGCTGGACGCGGACCTGCGGCTGCTGGTCGCGCCGCCGCGCGTGGACGGGCGCACCGAGCTGGCCCTGCACGCCGACGGCGGGGACCTCGCCGCCGCCACCCGCCGCTGCGTCGGCATGGGCAAGTGCCTGAACACCACAGGTGGGGTGATGTGCCCGAGCTACCGCGCCACGCGCGACGAGGAGCACTCCACCCGTGGTAGGGCGCACCTGCTGTTCGAGATGCTCGCCGGGGACGTCGTCGACCAGGGATGGCGGTCCCCCGAGGTGCGCGACGCCCTCGACCTGTGCCTGTCCTGCAAGGGGTGCAAGACCGACTGCCCGGTCGACGTCGACATGGCCACCTACAAGGCCGAGTTCCTGCACCGGCACTACCGGCACCGGGTGCGGCCCGCCGCGCACTACTCGATGGGGTTCCTGCCGCTGTGGCTGGCCCTGGGAGCCCGGGCGCCGCGGCTGACCGGACGGCTGCTTTCCGGGCCGGCGTCCGGATTGCTCAAGCGCCTCGGCGGGATCGATCCGCGGCGCGCGATCCCGCAACCCGCGCCCCGGACACTACAGGCGTGGTGGTCCCGGCGGGCGCCGCGGCGCACCACCGGATCGCCCTCGGTGCTGCTGTTCCCGGACACCTTCACCAACCACTTCGACCCCGGCATCGGGCGCGACGCGGTCGCGGCCCTGGAAGCCCTCGGCCACTCCGTCACCCTCCCCCGCTCCCCCGTCTGCTGCGGGCTGACGTGGTACTCCACCGGCCAGCTCGGCACCGCCCGCACGGCGCTGACCCGCACCGCCCGCACGCTCGACCGGGGCCTGCCGGTGATCGGCCTCGAACCGAGCTGCACCGCCTTCCTGCGCACCGACGCGCTCGAACTGGCCCCCGACGATCCGGCGGTCACCGCGCTCGCCGCCGCCACCCGGACCTTCGCCGAGTGGGTCGAACCGGCGCTGCCGGAGCACCCGACCCCGGAGGCGGAGCGCTCGGCGCTGGTGCAGATGCACTGCCACCAGTACAGCGACCTCGGGTTCGGCGCCGACCGCGCGGTGCTGGCGGCCTCCGGCGTGCGGGCCGACGTGCTGGACTCCGGGTGCTGCGGGCTCGCGGGCAACTTCGGATTCGAACGCGGCCACTACGAGGTCTCGATGGCCTGCGCCGAGCACGGCCTGCTGCCCGCGGTTCGCGCCGCCGAGCCCGGCACCGAGGTCGTCGCCGACGGGTTCAGCTGCCGCACCCAGCTGCACCAGGCCACCGGCACCCGGGCGGTGCACCTGGCGTCCCTGCTCGCCGAACGCCTGGGCGTGCGCGCGAACTGACCAGGACCTTCGCCTCCTCCGTTCCCCTCGCGCCCCGCGAGACCGTCGCACCAGGTCGAACCGAAGCCAGGGGGACAACATGACACGACCGGAATCCACACCCGGGCACGAGCAGACCGCTGCGGACACCGGCCGGGCCGGGACCACCGAGCAGGCGGACCGCGGTACCCGGCGGGAGAGCCGCCAAGAGGAAGGGGCGTGGGCCATGTCGGCCCCGCAGCGCGCGACGTCGATGTCGGGGTGGGCGGCGTTCGGCGGCTCGGTGCTGGTGCTGCTCGGCGCGTTCAACGTGATCAGCGCCCTCACCTCGTTCTTCCGGCCGGAGTACTACCTGCTCGGCGCCGACGAGCTGCTGATCTTCAACTTCACCACCTGGGGCTGGATCCTCGGCGTGCTCGGCATCGTCCAGCTCGCCGCGGGAGCGGCGGCGATGTCCGGGCAGACCTGGGCGCGGGCCGTCGGCGTCGGGTTGGCGGCCGTGTGCGCGATCGGGCACATGGCCTTCCTCGCCACCTTCCCGATCCTGTCGACGTTGATCATCGCCATGTCGATCCTGGTGATCTACGCCCTGATGGTGCCGCGCCGCCAGCCCGCCGGCTGACGGGCCGTACCCGCGCCCGCCGGGAATGCCGAGGGCCCACCGCGGTGTTCCCGGCACGAACACCGTCGCAGGGAGGAGCCGCATGGCCACCGTCGAGCTGACCGCCGAGAACTTCGACGAGGTCGTGGCAGACAACTTCGTCGTCATCGACTTCTGGGCCGACTGGTGCGGCCCGTGCCGCCAGTTCGCGCCGGTCTTCGAGAGCAGCTCGGAGACCCACGAGGACATCGTGTTCGCCAAGGTCGACACCGAGGCCCAGCCGCGGCTGGCCGGGGCCTTCCAGGTGCAGTCGATCCCGACGCTGGCGATCATCCGGGGCGGCGTGCTGGTGTTCCAGCAGGCCGGTGCCCCGCCGCAGCACGCCTTCGAGGACCTGATCCGGCAGGCCCGCGACCTCGACATGGACCAGGTCCGCGCCCAGGCCCAGGCCCAGGCCGACGGGAGCTGACCCGCGACCGCCGCCCGGCACGGCCTCCGGGCGGCGGTCAGGGCAGCCGTCTGCCGAAGAACATCGAGATCGCGGCCGCGACGATCGCGCTGAGCGTGCCGAGCACCAGCCACGGTTTGCTGGCGTCGGTGCGCTTGATCTCGTAGCCGATCTGCTCGCCGAGGGTGTCGTAGACCTCGCGGAGCTGCTCGGCGCTGGCGGCCTTGTGGAACTCGCCGCCGGAGAGCTCGGCGATCTCGCGCATCGCCTCGTCGTCGACCTCGACCCACTCCTGCTCGCCCTCGATCTCGATGCTGCCGTGGCGGGTGCCGAAGGAGATCGTCGAGATCGGGATGCCCGCGCGCTTGGCCTCCTCGGCCTTCGTGTACGCGCCGCGCGGCGCCTCGAGGTCGCGCGGGATGGTCTGTCCGCCGTCGGCCATCAGCACGATCCGCGCCGGCGGCGCCCCCGCGGGACCGCCGACCATCTTGCCGAAGGAGTCGATGGCCGACATGGAGGCGTTGATGCCGTCCCCGGTCGCGGTGGCCTCGGCCAGCTTCATGCCGTCGATGGCCTGCTTGACACTCGCCCGGTCGGTCGTGGGCATCACCAGCACCGTGGCGGTGCCCGCGAACGACACCAGGCCCAGGTTGATGCCCGGGGTCAGCTCGTCGGCGAACTCCTTGGCCGCCGCCTTGGCCGCCTCCAGCCGGTTCGGCTCCACGTCCCGGGCCTTCATGGACAGCGACACGTCGATGGTGAGCATCACCGTCGCCCGGTTGCGCGGGATGCGCTGCTCCGCCGTCGGCCCGGACAGCGCGACCGTGAGCAGCAGCAGCGCCACCGCGAGCAGCGCGGGCGGCACGTGCTTCGACCAGCCCTGGCGCTTGGCGGCGACCCGGTCGAGCACCTCCATGTTGCTGAACCGCAACGCCTCCCGGCGCCGCCGCCGCAACGCCCACACGTAGCCCGCGACCAGCGCGGCGACCACGACGAGCAGCAGCAACCACCACGGCGAGGTGAACCCGCCCAGCACCGGCATCACACCCCACCTCCGGACCAACCGCGCTTGCGGGCGACCACGAAGCGCACGACGTCGGCGATCCAGTCCGAGTCGGTGCGCAGCACCAGGTGCGCGCACCCCGCCCGGCGCAGCGCGGTGGCCACCTCGTCGCGGTGCGCGGCGGCGGCCGCGGCGAACTCCTTGCGCAGCAACGCGGAGGTGTGCACCTCGCGCTGCTTGCCGGTCTCCGGATCGGACAGCACCACGGTCCCCACGTCGGGCAGTTCCACGTCGCGCGGGTCGAGCACCTCGATCGCCAGCAGCGAATGCCGCGTGCCGAGCCCCCGCAACGCGCGCTGCCACCCGGTGGGACCGAGGAAGTCCGAGATCACCACGGCGAGCCCGCGGCGGCGCGGTGGACGGCGCATCGCCTCCAGCAGACCGCCGAGATCGCCCCGGGTGCCCTCCGCCGCGCGGGGCGTCCCGGCGACCCGCTTGAGCAGCGCCCGCGATCCCGCGCGACCGCCCTGCGCGGGCATCCGGACCGGCCCGGTGCCGTTGTCCACGACGGCACCGATCCGGTTGCCGCTGCCGCTGGTCAGGTGCGCCACCGCGGCCAGCGCCGCGACGGCCAGCTCCCGCTTGTCGCAGGCCCCGGAACCGAAGTCCAGCGACGGGGACAGGTCCACCGCCGCCCAGGTCTCCAGCTCCCGGTCCGCGACGGTCTGCCGGATGTGCGGATCCCCGGTCCGGGCGGTGACGGCCCAGTCCATCCGGCGCACGTCGTCGCCGGGCTGGTAGCCGCGCGCCTCACCGGGCTCGGTGCCCGGCCCGGGCACCAGGCCGAGGTGGTTGCCCTGGAGCAGGCCGTCGAGGCGACCGCGCACCGCCAGTTCCAGCGAGCGCAGCGCCACCTCCATGCGGCCGTGGTCGAGGGCGGGCGGGGCCCACGGGGGACGTTCTTCGTCGGACGGGCGTGCTGCCTGCACCGCTGCTGCGCCCCTCACGCCTGCGGGTGGTGCGGCCCGGCGGGCTGGCCGTAGCCGACCGGCCCGGACGGCACCGGCGACGGACCGGCCTGGGGCCGCGCCGACACCTGCGGCAGCGGCACGGTCTGCAGCACCCGGTTGACGATGTGGTCGACCGGGATGCCGTCGGCCAGCGCGTCGTAGGACAGCACCAGCCGATGCCGCAGCACGTCCGGGACCACGTCCACCACGTCCTGCGGGAGCACGTAGTCCCGGCCGCGGACCAGGGCCAGCGCGCGGGCGGCCGAGACCACGCCGAGGCTGGCGCGGGGCGAGGCGCCGTAGGAGACCCAGCCCGCGATGTCGGACAGGCCGTGGTCGTTGGGCAGCCGGGTGGCCACCACGAGCCGGACCACGTAGTCCACCAGCGCGTGGTGCACGAACACCGTCGAGGCGACCTGCTGCAACCGGATCAGCTCGTCCGGGTCGAGCACCGGGTTCGGTTCCGGGGTGCTCACGCCCATCCGGTAGATGATCTCGCGCTCCTCCTCCGCGGAGGGGTACTCGACGGGCAGCTTGAACAGGAAGCGGTCCCGCTGCGCCTCCGGCAGCGGGTACACGCCCTCGTTCTCGATCGGGTTCTGGGTGGCCAGCACCAGGAACGGCGAGGGCATCGGGAAGCTCTGGCCGCCGATCGAGACGTGCCGCTCGGCCATCACCTCCAGCAGCGCGGACTGGACCTTTGCCGGGGCGCGGTTGATCTCGTCGGCCAGCACGAAGTTGGCCAGCACCGGACCGAGCTCGACGTCGAACCGCTCGCTGCCCTGCCGGTAGATGCGGGTGCCGAGGATGTCGGAGGGCACCAGGTCGGGGGTGAACTGCAACCGGGAGAACGAGCCCCCGACGACCCGGGCGAAGGTCTCCACGGCCAGCGTCTTGGCCACGCCGGGCACGCCTTCGAGCAGGATGTGGCCCTTGGACAGGAGGCCGACGAGCATCCGCTCGACCAGCCGGTCCTGCCCGACGATCACCCGCTTGACCTCGAAGACGGTGCGCTCCAGCAACTGCGCGTCCCGCGCCGGGGTGCTCACCTGGTCCGCGGGGCGGGGCAGCCCGCCCTCACCGCTGCCGGCGTCGGTCACGTCTGAGGCCTCCTGTTCAGCCGAGCGGGCAACCGGCACAGCCGGTGACGAGTTCTTCCCCACGATCCTGGCACGTGCCGCCGACTTGGACGTGACGGGGCGACGGCCGCACGTCCCCACTTCACCGCACGGGTGGTGTGACCGCTGTGAAGCGAGGGAACCGGTGATTATTTTTAGTCGACACTGAAGCCATCGATATGGCAAAATCAACCGTCGCGGCCGAGCAGCGGTCAGGGACTGCGCAGGATGCCGGGCAGGTCCTCAGCGGTCGCGAGCGCGCCGCAGATCGTCCGGGGTGTCCACGTCGGCGGACTCCCCCGCCACGTCGGGCACCAGCACCGGATCGAGTCCGGCGACCGCCGAGCGCAGCGATCCGCCCGCGGGATCGGCGGGCATCGCGGCGCGCAGCGCGGCGGTCCGCCACACCCCGATGAGCCACTGCGGCCGGTCGCCGGGATCGACGAGCACCGCGCCGGGTCGCTCCCCCACCGACCGGCGCAACCGGTCGACCGTAGCGGCGGTCACGTGCGGGTGATCGGCGGCGAGCACGGCCACGAACTCCGCGGTCCCGGGCACCCACCGGAGCCCGGCGGCCAGCCCCGCCAGCGGTCCGCCGCCCGGCGGTTCCTCCCGGGTCCACAGCACCGGGGCGCCGGTCGCGCGCCGCGGACCGACCACGACGATCGGGGCGGAACCGGCGACCGCGCCGAGCACCCGGTCCAGCAGCGTCGCCGCCCCCACCGGCAGCAGCACCTTGTCCACCCCGCCGAGCCGCCGGGCCCGCCCGCCGGCCAGCACCACGGCGGCCATCGCCGGCTCGCGGGGATCGACGTCGGTCACGGCCGCGATCCTAGCCCGGCGGCGGATCAGAGCAGGCGCACCGCGTACGGCGCGATCCCGCCGTAGCGCACCGGGGCGACCCGCACGTGCGAGCCCGAGTACGGCGCCTCGACCATCTTCCCGCCACCGAGGTAGAGGGCGACGTGGTGGATGCGGCCACCGGTCTGCCAGAACAGCATGTCGCCGCGCTGCATCCGGGACAGCGGGACCTGCTCCCCGGACCGGTACTGGTACCCGCTGTAGTGCGCGAGCTCGATCCCGACCCCGGCGAAGGCGTAGATCATCAGCCCGGAGCAGTCGAAACCCGTCTTGCGGTAGTCGCCGTGGGCGTCGGCGACCCCGCCGTCGCGGATGCCCCGGGTCGGTCCGCCGGCGTTGCCGCCGCCCCAGGCGTAGGGCACTCCGACCTGGGACAGCGCGCGCTGGACGACGACCTCGACCGCGCTGCTGGACGGCGCCGAGGAACCCGAGGACTCGGTGGTGGACGGCGGCGCCGCCGGAGCGGGCGCCGCCTGCGCCGCGGCCCACTCCCGGTAGCGGTCGCGCTGCTGCTCCATCCCGCTGACCCGGCCCCGCACCGCGGCCAGGCGCGACTCGACGGCGCTCTTGTCGGCCCGCACCTGGCGGGCCCGCTCGACCTGGCCGTTGCGGGCGTCGATCGCGGCGCGTTCGGCGGCCACCGCCGCGGCGCGCGACCGCTCGGCGACCGCCGCCGCCGCTTCCGCCCGCTGCACCGCCTCGCGCGCCAGCGAATCCTTGTTGACCCGTTCGATGCGGGCCCGTTCCAGGTCGTCGAGCACGTCGAGCTGGTCGCGGCTGACGAGGTCGAGCAGCGTGGCGCGCTCCAGCACCTCCGCGGGTGAGCGGGAGCCGAAGAACGCGGTCACCGAACCGAGCCTGCTGCCCTGGCGGTAGCTGCCCGCGGCGATCTCGTCGAGGCGGCCCCGCTGCCGGTCGACCTCCGCGGCCGCGGCCGTCGCCTCGCGCGCCGCGGAGGTCGCCGCGTACCGGGCGTCGCGGTGCGCCCGCTCGGCGCGCTGCAGGTCGACCCGGGCCTTGTTCGCGTCCTCCATCGCCAGCGCGACCCGGGCGCGCAGGTCCATCAGCCGGGTCTCGGCGGCGGCGAGCTGGTGGGTGAGGCGCCCGGCCTCCCCGGCGGTGCGTTCGGCGCGGGCCCGGCCCGCCTCGATCTCGGCGTCGCTCGGGTTCGGCGGCGCCGACGCGCCGGTGGCGGGTAGCGCGGCGCCCACCGCCGCGACGAGCGCGATCGTGGCCAGTGCGCGCTGAGGCCCCACGGGCCGTCACCCCCTGCTGGACTCCGCGCCGGCGCGGACCGGCGCGGGCGGAATCTGCCCGGACGGTTCGCACTCTGCGGCCAGGTCCCGGAGCTCGCCACTCGTCCCCCGGGCACAGCGGCCAACATCAGCCACTCGGGTCACGCGGGCGGGTCGTCACCGCCAGGTGCTGGGGTCCCCCCAGGTCCGCAGCGGGGCGGCGTGCTCAGCGGGCGGCACGGCGGCCAGCGCGGGCAGCACCTCGTCGAGCGGTCCGCGCAGCACCGCGTCGGCCAGCTCGTCGTAGGGGGTGGGTTCGGCGTTGCAGACGACCAGGCGGGCGCCCGCCTTCACGGCGAGCTCGGCGAAGGCCGCCGCGGGCTGCACCGTCAGGGAGGTGCCCGCGGCCAGGAACAGATCGCAGTCCAGGGCGGCGCGGCGGGCCGCGCGCAGCACGTCGGCGTCCAGGGCCTGGCCGAACGAGATCGTCGCCGACTTCTGGATGCCGCCGCAGTGCGGGCACGGCGGGTCGGCCTCGCCCTCGGCGACCCGGCGCAGCACCGAGCGCATCGAACTGGCCGCCCCGCAGTCCAGGCACACCACCCGCAGCATCGACCCGTGCAGCTCCAGCACCTGGTCGCGGTCCAGCCCGCCGCGCTGGTGCAGCTCGTCGATGTTCTGGGTCAGCAGCGATCCGAGCCTGCCGGAGGCGGCGAGGTCGGCGAACGCGCGGTGCGCGGGGTTGGGCTCGGCCGCCCACACCGGGTGCTCGGCGCGGCTGCGCCACGCGTCCACCCGCACCTGCGGATCGGCGAGGTAGCTGTCGATGTCGCTGAGCCGTTGCGCCGTCGGGTCCTTGGTCCACACCCCGTTGGGCCCGCGGAAGTCGGGGATGCCGGAAGCCGTGGAGACCCCTGCCCCGGTCAACGCGGTGATCCGGCGCGCCGCGCCGACCAGTTCCCGGGCCCGTCGCCCCTCCGGACCGCTCAGGACGGTCCCGTCCGCGGAGTCGTCCGCACCGCCAGCTCGCACTCCTCCACCGTCCCACGTCCGGGTGGTACTCGGCCACCAGGGCCCCTCACCAGGCGGGACGCGGTCGTTGTGAAGCTCCCTTTTCACCTCGGTAACCGCAGCGGCCCATCGGCGCAACAGCCCCTTCCTACGGTCGGTGAGCCCGCAGTTCGAGGAGGACCGATCGTGACCACCACGGTGCACCCACCGCCCAGGCCGGGCCGCTGGATCAGCGGCTGGGACCCCGAGGACGAGGAGTTCTGGGAGCGCAGCGGCAAGCGCATCGCCCGGCGCAACCTGGCGCTGTCGGTGCTCTCCGAGCACCTCGGCTTCTCGGTGTGGAGCATCTGGTCGGTCATGGTGCTGTTCCTGTCCCCGGAGATCGGCCTGGGCTTCACCGCCGGGGAGAAGTACCTGCTGGTGTGCGTCCCGACGCTGGTCGGCTCGCTGCTCCGGTTGCCCTACAGCGCGGCGGTGGCCCGCTTCGGCGGGCGGAACTGGACGGTGCTGTCCACCGCCGTCCTGCTGGTGCCGACCCTGCTCGCGCTGCACTTCGTGCGGCAGCCGGGCACGCCGCTGTGGGTGTTCCTGCTGATCGGCGCGCTGACCGGGCTCGGCGGCGGCAACTTCGCCTCGTCGATGACCAACATCGCGCACTTCTTCCCGCGCAGGCACCAGGGCTGGGCGCTGGGGCTCAACGCGGGCGGCGGCAACCTCGGCGTGGCGGTGATCCAGCTGGTGGCGCTGCTGGTGATCGCCACCGCGGGCAGCACAAGCCCCGCCTACGTCGCGGCGGTCTACCTGCCGCTGATCGTGCTGGCGGCGCTGGCCGCGGCGCTGGGGATGGACAATCTGGACGTGGTGCGCGGGGCCCCGGGCGCGCAGCGCGAGGCGGTGCGCGAACCGCACACCTGGTGGCTCTCGCTGCTCTACATCGGCACCTTCGGCTCGTTCATCGGTTACGGGTTCGCCTTCGGGCTGGTGCTGCAGAACCAGTTCGGCTTCAGCGCCTTGCAGGCGGCCGGCTGCACCTTCCTCGGGCCGCTGCTGGGTTCGCTGGCCCGGCCGCTGGGCGGGGCGCTGGCGGACCGCTTCGGCGGCGCCGGGGTGACGTGCTGCAACTTCCTCGGCATGGCCGCCGGGACCGCGCTGCTGCTGGTCGCCTCCGGGCAGGGGTCGTTCGGCCTGTTCCTGGCGGCGTTCACCGCGCTGTTCGTGCTCAGCGGCCTGGGCAACGGCTCGGTGTACAAGATGATCCCGGCGGTGTTCGCCGAGCGGGCCGCGGCGCGGGTCACCGCCGGAGCCGACGCCGGAGCGGCGTTCGCCGAGGCGCGCCGGCTCTCCGGCGCGGTGATCGGCATCGCCGGGGCCGTCGGCGGGCTCGGCGGGGTGCTCATCAACCTGGCCTTCCGCGCCTCCTACGGCGGCCCGGCCGCCGCCGGCGACCTCGCGTTCGTCGCGTTCCTGGTCTGCTACCTCGGCTGCGTGGTGCTGACCTGGGCCTGCTACCTGCGCCGCCCGGCGGTGGCCGTCCGGGAGGTGGCCGGTGCCTGAGCGACTGCGGACGGTGGCCACCCACTGCCCCTACTGCGCGCTGCAGTGCGGCACCCGGCTGACCCGGGAGCGCGCCGGGGTCGCGGTGCGGCCGGACGCGGACTTCCCGGTCAACCAGGGCGGCCTGTGCCAGAAGGGCTGGACGGCTCCGGCGGTGCTGACCGCCGCCGACCGGCTGCACCACCCGCTGGTCCGCCGCGGCGGGCGGCTGCGACCCACCGACTGGTCCGGTGCGCTCGACGTGATCGCCGACGGGATCACCCGGGTGCGGCGCAGCCGCGGCGCGGACGCGGTCGCGGTGTTCGGCGGCGGTGGCCTGACCAACGAGAAGGCCTACCTGCTCGGCAAGTTCGCCCGGCTGGCGCTGGGCACCAGCCAGATCGACTACAACGGCCGGTTCTGCATGTCCGCGGCGGCCGCCGCGGGCGGGGCGGCGTTCGGGCTGGACCGGGGGCTGCCGTTCCCGGTCACCGACCTCGGCGCGGCCGACGTCGTGCTGCTGGCGGGGTCCAACCCGGCCGAGACGATGCCGCCGCTGATGCGGCACCTCGGCGCCCCGGACCTGGTGGTCCTCGATCCCCGCCGGACGGCGACCGCCGAACGCGCCGCACTGCACCTGCAACCGGCACCGGGCACCGACCTCGCGCTGGCCCTCGGCCTGCTGCACGTGGCGGTGACCGACGGCCTGCTCGACCGGGACTACGTCGCGGCGCGCACCTCCGGTTTCGCCGAGTCCTGGCAGGCCGCCGCGGGGTGGTGGCCGGAGCGGGTCGAGCGGACCACCGGGGTGCCGGCGGCCGACCAGCGCGCGGCGGTGCGGATGCTCGCCGACGCCGAACGCGCCTACGTGCTCACCGGTCGCGGCGCCGAGCAGCACAGCAAGGGCACCGACACCGCGGCGGCCTTCATCAACCTCGCGCTGGCGCTGGGCCTGCCCGGTCGCGTCGGCAGCGGCTACGGGTGCCTGACCGGCCAGGGCAACGGCCAGGGCGGCCGGGAGCACGGCCAGAAGGCCGACCAGCTCCCCGGTTACCGCTCGATCGGCGACCCGGCGGCCCGCGCGCACGTCTCCTCGGTGTGGGGCGTGGCGCCGGCGGACCTGCCCGGGCCGGGGCGCAGCGCCTACGAGCTGCTCGACGCGCTGGGTACCGAGGACGGCCCGCGCGCCCTGCTGGTGTTCGGCTCGAACCCGGTGGTCTCGGCACCCCGCGCGGCGCACGTCGCCGACCGGCTGGCCGCGCTGGACCTGCTGGTGGTGGCCGACGTGGTGCCGTCCGAGACCGCGCAGCTCGCCGACGTGGTGCTGCCGGTGACCCAGTGGGCCGAGGAGGACGGCACCATGACCAACCTCGAAGGCCGGGTGTTGCGCCGCCGCCGGTTGCAGCCGCCGCCGGGGCACGCCCGCAGCGACCTCGAGGTGCTGCACGGCCTGGCCACCCGGCTCGGCCAGCCCGGCCACCGCTACCCCACCACGCCGAAGGAGGTCTTCGAGGAGCTGCGCCGCGCCTCGGCGGGCGGCGGCGCCGACTACTCGGGGATCAGCTACGAACGCCTCGACGCCGGGGAGGCGCTGCACTGGCCGTGCCCGGACGAGGCGCATCCCGGCACCCCCCGGCTGTTCCTGGACGGCTTCGCCCACCCCGACGGGCGGGCGCGGTTCGCCGCCGTCGAGCACCGGGACGCCGCCGAGCTGCCCGACGCCCGGTACCCGCTGACCGCCACCACCGGCCGGGTGCTGGCGCAGTACCAGTCCGGCGCGCAGACCCGGCGAGTCCCCGAACTGGTGGCGGCGGCCCCGGAGCCGTTCGTCGAGGTGCACCCGGACACCGCGCGCCGGGCCGGTCTCGTCGAGGGCGCGCTGGCCCGGGTCAGCTCGGCGCGGGGCACCGCGCTGGCCCGCGTGCGGCTGGTGGGCACCCTGCGCTCGGACACCGTCTTCCTGCCGTTCCACTTCCCCGGCGACGGCCGCGCGAACCTGCTCACCGGCGACGCCCTGGACCCGCGCAGCCGGATGCCGGAGTTCAAGGTCAGCGCGGTGCGCCTCGAACCGGAGGTGCGGGCATGACGCGCGTGGTGGTGGTCGGCGGTGGACCCGCCGCGCACCGGCTGGTCGCCGGGCTGCGCGCGGGCGGTTTCGACGGCGCGGTCGCGGTGCTCGGCGCCGAGCCCCGCCCGGGCTACCACCGGGTGCTGCTCGGCTCGGTCGTGGACGGCACGCTGCGCGGTGCGGACCTGGCGCTGCCCGCGCCCGCGGCCGAGGTGCACGCGGGGGCGATCGCCGCGGAGCTGGACCGCGACCGGCGGGTGGTGCGCACCGCCTCCGGCGACGAGCACCCCTACGACGTGCTGGTGCTGGCCACCGGGGCGCGGGCCCGGCAACCGGAGCTGCCCGGCGCGACACCGGACCGGGTGCGCCCGCTGCGGACGCTGCCGGACGCCACCTGGCTGGCGGCGGGGGCCGGACCCGTCGCGGTGCTCGGCGGCGGCGTCCTCGGGGTCGAGACCGCGGTGGCGCTGCGGGCCCGGGGCCTCGACGTGACCCTGGTGCATCCCGGACCCGGCCTGATGGACCGGCTGCTCGACGCCACCGCCGGGCGACTGCTCGCCGACCGGCTCGGCCAGCTCGGCGTGGACCTGGCGCTGCGGCGTCGCGCCGTCGGCCACCGGCCCGGGGAACTGCTGCTCGACGACGGCACCGCGGTCCCGGCCGAGCGGGTGGTGGTCTGCGCGGGCACCGCCGCCGAGGTGGGATTGGCCGAGCGGGCCGGGCTGGCGGTGCGCCGCGGCGTGGTCGTCGACGACGAACTGCGCACCGCCGACCCGCGGATCCGCGCCCTGGGCGACTGCGCCGAGCACGCCGGCGTGCTGACCGGGCAGCTCGAACCGGCGTGGCGGCAGGCCGACGTGCTGGCCGGGCTGCTGACCGGCGCGGACCAGCGCTACCGGCCCGGCCGGGAGATGACCCGGCTGCGGGCCCGGGGGATCGACCTGGTCTCCCTCGGGCCGGCCGAGCGGCGGGCCGATCCGGCGGCCGAGGTGGTCGCGCTGTCGGACCCGGCGCGGGGCCGCTACGCCACCGTGACCGTGCACGACGAGCGGATCACCGGCGGGGTGCTGCTCGGGTTCCCCCGCGCCATCGCCGCGCTCACCCAGTTGCACGACCGCGGCCTGCCGCTGCCCGCCGACCGGCTGGCGCTGCTGCTGGGCGGGCCCGCCGCGACCGGCACCGCGACGACCGGTACTGCGACGACCGGTACTGGGCGGGTCACCGCCCCGCCGGTGCTCTGCCACTGCAACGCCGTCACCCGGGACGCCCTGGTCGCCGCGTGGCGCTCCGGGGCCCGCTCGGTCGCCGAGCTGGCCCGCACCACCCGCGCGACCACCGGTTGCGGCGGCTGCACCGAGGAGGTCGCGCGGCTGTGCGACCGGTTGCGCGACCACGACGGGATCGAGGAGGGAGCAGCGTGATGCGCACGCTCGTCATCGCCGGACACGGCATGGTCGGACACCGGCTGCTGGAGGTGCTGCGGTCGCGCGACACCGCGGGCAGCTGGCGGGTCGTGGTGCTCTCGGAAGAAGCGCACCACGCCTACGACCGGGTCGCCCTGTCGTCCTACTTGGACGGCAAGAGCGCCGAAGACCTCACCCTGGCCCCGCTGGGGCCGGACCCGCTGGTGGAGGTGCGGGCGAGCACCTCGCTGGCCGCGATCGACCGCCGGGCGCGGCGGATCACCACCTCCGACGGCGCCGAGCTGGACTACGACGCGCTGGTGCTGGCGACCGGGTCGCGGCCGTTCGTGCCGCCGGTGCCGGGCCACGACCTCGACGGCTGCCACGTCTACCGGACCCTCGACGACCTCGACGCGATCCGCGACGCCGCCGCGCCCGGGGAGGCGGGCGTGGTCATCGGCGGCGGCCTGCTCGGGTTGGAGGCCGCCAACGCGCTGCGGCTGCTGGAGATGCGTCCGCACGTGGTGGAGATGGCCCCCCGGCTGATGCCGCTGCAGGTCGACGACGGCGGCGGGCAGGTGCTCGCCCGGCTCGTCGAGGAGCTGGGGGTGACCGTGCACCGCGGTGCCGCCACCCGGTCGATCGAGGGACGCGGAGGTCGGGTGTCCGGGGTGGTGCTGGCGGACGGCACGACCATCGGCACCGGGCTGGTGGTGTTCTCCGCCGGGGTCCGCCCGCGCGATGAGCTGGCCGCGGCGGCGGGGCTCGCGCGCGGCGAGCGCGGCGGGTTCCTCGTCGACGAGGACTGCCGCACCGACGACGAGCACATCTGGGCCATCGGCGAGTGCGCCGCGGTCCAGGGGCGCTGCTACGGGCTGGTCGCGCCCGGTTACGGCATGGCCGAGGCGGTGGCCGAGCAGCTCCTCGGTGGTACCGCGAGCTTCCCCGGCGCGGACCTGTCGACCAAGCTGAAGCTGCTCGGCGTGGACGTGGCCAGCTTCGGCGACGTGCACGCCACCACCGAAGGCGCGCTGGAGGTCGTCTACGCCAACGGCGCGGCGGGCACCTACGCCAAGCTGGTGCTCGGCGACGACGCCTCGGTGCTGCTCGGCGGCGTGCTGGTCGGCGACGCGAGCGCCTACCCGGCGCTGCGCCCGCTGGTCGGCCGGGAGCTGCCCGGTCCACCGGAGCGGCTGCTGCTGCCCGCCGGTTCCGGGGCCGAGGCCGCGCCCCTGCCCGCCGAGGCGACGGTCTGCTCCTGCAACAACGTGACCAAGCAGGACATCACCGCGGCGGTCACCGACCGGGGGCTGATCGACGTCGCCGGGATCAAGTCCTGCACCGGGGCGGGCACCAGCTGCGGCTCGTGCGTGCCGATGCTGGCCGGCCTGCTCGCCGAGTGCGGGGTGGCCGCGGGCAAGGCGCTGTGCGAGCACTTCAGCCAGTCCCGCGCCGAGTTGTACGAGATCGTCCAGGCCACCGGGATCGGCACGTTCTCCGAGCTGATCGCCCGGCACGGCACCGGGCGGGGCTGCGACCTGTGCAAGCCCGCGGTGGCCTCGATCCTGGCCGGGCTCGGCGGGCACGTGCTGGCCGACGAGCAGGTGCCGCTGCAGGACACCAACGACCGGTTCCTGGCGAACATGCAGCGCAACGGCACCTATTCGGTGGTGCCCCGGGTGCCCGGCGGGGAGATCACCCCGGAGGGGCTGATCGTGCTCGGCGAGGTGGCCCGGGAGTTCGGCCTCTACACCAAGATCACCGGCGGCCAGCGGATCGACCTGTTCGGCGCCCGGGTCGAGCAGCTCCCGGCGATCTGGCGGCGGCTCGTCGACGCCGGGTTCGAGTCCGGTCACGCCTACGGCAAAGCGCTGCGCACCGTGAAGTCCTGCGTCGGCGACGACTGGTGCCGCTACGGGGTGCAGGACTCGGTCACGATGGCGATCCGGCTGGAACTGCGCTACCGCGGCCTGCGGGCCCCGCACAAGCTCAAGTCCGGGGTGTCCGGCTGCGCCCGCGAGTGCGCCGAGGCCCGCGGCAAGGACTTCGGCGTGATCGCCACCGAGCGCGGCTGGAACCTCCACGTCGGCGGCAACGGCGGGTTCACCCCCCGGCACGCCGAGCTGCTGGCCGCCGATCTCGACGACGAGCGGCTCGTCCGGGTGATCGACCGGTTCCTGATGTTCTACATCCGCACCGCCGACCGGTTGCAGCGCACCTCGGCCTGGGTCGAGTCGCTCGGCATCGACCACGTGCGGCAGGTCGTCGTCGAGGACTCCCTCGGCATCGCCGCCGACCTGGAGGCCGCGATGGCCCGGCACGTCGAGAACTACTCCGACGAGTGGGCCGGGGTGCTGGCGGACCCGACCAAGCTGGCCCGGTTCGTCTCCTTCGTCAATGCCCCCGACGCCCCCGACCCGACGATCCGCTTCACCGAGGAGCGCGGTCAGATCCGGCCCGACGGGCCGGTGCCGCTGCCGCTGCCCCGGATCCGCGAGGAGGCCCCCGCATGAACTGGCACCGCATCTGCGAACTGGACCTGCTGACCCCCGAGTGCGGGCTGCCCGCGCTGGTCGGCGAGCACCCCGTGGCGTTGTTCCGGACCGGCGACGGCGAGCTGTTCGCGGTGGGCAACGTGGACCCGTTCTCCGGTGCCGGGGTGATCAGCCGCGGCATCGTGGGCGACCGGGCCGGTGAGCCCACCGTGGCCTCGCCGATGCTCAAGCAGGTGTTCTCGCTGCGCACCGGCCGCTGCCTGGACGACCCGGACGTGCGGCTGCCCACCTATCCGGTGCGCAGCCGGGAGTCCGCCGTCGAGATCGGAGTCGCGTGACCGAACCGCTGGCCGGGTTCACCATCGGGATCACCGCCGCGCGGCGGGCCGACGAGCTCGCCACGCTGCTGGAGCGCCGGGGCGCGCGGGTGGTGCACGCCCCGGCGCTGCGCCTCCTGCCGCTGGCCGACGACGCCGAGCTGCGCCGGATCAGCCGGCAATGCCTGGCCGCGCCGCCGGACGTGGTGGTGGCGACCACCGGCATCGGGTTCCGGGGCTGGATCGAGGCCGCCGAAGGCTGGGGCATCGGCGCGGCGCTGCTCGACGCCCTCGGCCGGGCCCGGCTGCTGGCGCGCGGTCCCAAGGCGCGCGGGGCGGTCCGCGCGGCCGGTTTGCCCGACCCGTGGTCACCGGCCTCGGAATCGTCCGGCGAACTGCTGGCGCACCTGCTCGGCGGTGCCCCCGCGGGCACCCGGATCGCGGTGCAGCTGCACGGGCAGCCGCTGCCGGACTTCGTCGACGCGCTGCGCTGCGCCGGGGCGGAGGTCCTCGAGGTGCCGGTGTACCGCTGGACCGCACCGGCCGACCCCGCGGCGCTGGAGCAGCTGCTCGACGCCATCTGCGCGGGCGAGGTCGACGCGGTGACCTTCACCAGCGCGCCGGCCGTGGCCGGGATGCTCGCCCTGGCCGCCGAGCGCGGTCGACAGGAGGCGCTGCTCGACGCGCTGGCCGGGCCGGTGCTCGCCGCCTGCGTCGGCCCGGTGACCAGCGGTCCGCTCGCCGACCTCGGGATCGCCCCGGTGGTGCCGCCGCGCTACCGGCTGGGCGCGCTGGTGCGCGCGCTGTGCGAGGCGCTGCCCCGCCGCCACCCGGTGCTGCCGGTCGCCGGGCGGTCGCTGCAACTGCGCGGGCACGCCGCGCTGGTGGACGGCACCGTCCGGCCGCTGGCCCCGCAGGCCCGCGTGCTGCTGGCGGCCTTGGCCGAGCGGCCGGGGCGGGTGGTCTCGCGGCGCGCGCTGGCCGACGCGCTGGCGGCGGTCGCGCCCGGGCGCGCGGTCGACGAGCACGCGGTGGAGCAGGCGGTCGCCCGGCTGCGCGCCGCGCTGGGCGCCGCCGACCTGGTGCAGACCGTGATCAAGCGTGGCTACCGGCTGCCGCTGGAACCGATGGAGGACGCACCCCGATGCACCGCACGCCGCTGAACCCGCCGCTGGTGCTGGTCGCGCACGGGACCCGCGACCCGGCCGGGCCCCGCGTCGTCGAGCGGATCGCCGCCGCGGCCGCCGACCGGCTGGCCACCTCGGTGCGGGCGGCCTACGTGGACGTGATCGGCCCGTCGGTGGGCGAGGTGCTCCGGGAGATCGACGGTCCGGCCGTGGTGCTGCCCGCGTTCCTGGCCGCCGGCTACCACGTCCGCGCCGACCTCCCCGAGCAGCTCGGCGCCGAGCGGCGGCGGGTGCTGGTCACCGCCCCGCTCGGTCCGGCGCCGGAACTCGCGGCGGCGATGCGCGACCGGTTGGCCGAGGTGGGGTGGCGTCCCGGCCGGTCGGTGCTGTTCAGCGCCGCCGGGTCGGCGGACCCCCGGGCGCGCGCCGACGTGCGCCGCGCCGCCGACCTGCTGGGCGGGCTCCTGCGGCAGCGGCTGGGCCCGAGCTACCTGACCACCGCCCACCCGACCACCGCCGAGGTCGCGGCGACCACCGCGCCCGCCTTCCTGGCCCCCTACCTGCTGGCCCCCGGGGCGTTCCACCGGGAGCTGGCCGCGCTGCCGGGGGTGGCGGCGCGGCCGATCGGCGACCACCCCGGTTGGTGGACCTGGTGGTCCACCGGTACGGGGACGCGGTCGGCGGCGGCGTTTCGGCGCACCGCGGCCGGGTAGTACGAGCGGAGCTGATGAGCGGCCCGAGCACGCGCTGATCCCGGGGGCCGCCGAAGGGGGTGGTGCCGCGATGCCGCTGCACCGCCTGTGGTCCCGCACTGCCGAGGTGGTCGCTCCCGTGCTCGCGGCGGCGCGCGGCCGGACCACCACCGATCGGCGGACCTGGCGCGGGCGGCACTCCCACCTGGAAGTCCGCGGCCTGCACGAGCGCTCGGCCGACGACGCGGTCCGCGCTCTCGGCGACCGGCTGCGCGGCGTCGAGGGCGTGCGCGCCGTGGAGGTCAACCGGGTGCTCGGCCGGGTGGTGGTGGACCACGATCCGGCCGAGGTGGCGGTGGCGGTGCTGGCCCGGGTTCTCGCCGAGGTCGAGGCCGAGCACGGGCTGCGCGACACCGAGCGCGCGCCGAGCGGCACCGCCCACCCCGGCGACCCCGACGCCCTGCTGCGCGACGCCGGAGCCCTGGCGCTGAGCGCGCTGGGCTTCGGCTACTCGCTGCTCGGCTCGCTGCTGCCCTTCCGCGCCACCTCACCCGTGGTGCCCGCGGCGGTGTCGCTGGTCGATTCGGTGCCGTGGCTGCGCGCGGGCGCCGAACGGGTGCTGGGGCGCGAGGGCTGCGACGTGGCGCTGGCCGTCGGCGGCGCGGTCTCCAACGGGCTCGCGCAGCGCCCGCTCGGCGTGCTGGCCGATCTCGGCGGCCGGTTCTGCGCGGCCCGGGAAACCGTGGCCCGCGGGCAGGCGTGGGCGCGGCACGAACCGGGGGCGGAGCACGGTTGCGGCCCGGTGTCCGGCGAACCCCGGCCCGTCCCGTTGCCCGGCGGGCCGGTGGAGCGGGTGGCGAGCACCTCGGGCGGGGCCGCGCTGGGCGGCTGGGCGGCGACGCTGGCCGCCACCCGCGACCGGCAGCGGGCGCTGGCCGTGCTGCTGGCCGCCACGCCGCGGGCCGCCAAGGCCGGGCGCGAGGCGTTCGCCGCGCAGCTCACCAGCACCGCGACCGAACGCGGCGCGCTGGTGCTGCAACCCGACGCGCTGCGCCGCCTGGACCGGGTGGACACCGTCGTCTTCGACGCCGCCGCCCTGCTGACCGGCAGGCGGGTGGTGGAGCGGGTGATCCCGCTGGCCGACCGCGACGCGGCGGAGCTGTTCGCGGTGGCGGGCGACCTGGTCGATCCGGACGGCGAGATCGTCGCCCACGGCGGCTGGACGCTCACCGCGCACTCCGGTAGCTCCGGGGGCAGCTCCGGGCTGCCCGCGTCGGTGCTCGACGAGGTGCGGCAGGAGCTCGCCCGGGGCGCCGAGATCTTCCTGCTGCGCGACCGGGAGGAGCCGGCCGCGGTGGTGGTGCTGGTCGCCGAGCTGGACCCGCTCGCGGAGTCCCTCGTCGAGGTCGCGGGCGAGCACGCGGCGGTGCTGATCAGCGGCCGGGGCACCCGGCTGGACCACCGGCTGGACGTGGACGGCGCCGTCGCGGGCGGCACCCGGCTGCCCGGCGAGGTCCGCCGGTTGCAGCGGGAAGGCGCGGTGGTGGCCGTGGTCTCGGCCCGGGACGGCGCGGCGCTGCTGGCCGCCGACGTCGGCATCGGCGCGTCCGGGCCGGCGGCTCCGGTGTGGGCGGCCGACGTGCTGTGCCCGACCCCCGCGCTGGTGCACTTCCTGCTCGCCGCGCAGGGCGGGGCCCGCCGGTCCAGCACCCGGGCGGCGGCGCTGTCGGCGGTCGGCTCCGCGGTCGGCGCGTTCCTCGCCGCGTTCGGGCCCGCGTCCGGCGCACCCGGTCGCGCCGGGATGCCGTGCCACGCCGCGACGCTGGCCGCGCTGCTCACCGGTACCTGGATCGGCTGGCGGGTGGCCGGGCGCGCGCCGCCGGTGCCGCGCGAGCGCACCCCGTGGCACGCGATGACCCCGGAGGCGGTGCTGCGGACGGTGGCCGGATCGCGGGAGGGGCTCAGCGCCGCCGAAGCGCGCCGCCGCACCGAACCCGCGGGCGAGGCGCGGGAAGCACCGATCGGGCTGCTCGCCGCGACCACCGAAGCGCTGATCACGCCGATCACCTCGGTGCTCGGGGCGGGCGCGGTGGTCTCGGCCGGGCTCGGTTCGGTGACCGACGCGGCGCTGATCTGCGGCGTGCTGCTGACCGGCGCGGTGATCGAGGGCGTCCAGCGGGTCCACGCCGAGCGGGAGCTGTCCCGCCTGCGGGAACCGGACCGCTCGACCGCGCGCCGCCGCCGAGGCGGCGAGGTCGAGGAGGTACCGACCACCGAGCTGGTTCCCGGTGACGTGATCGAGCTGCGGGCCGGGGACGCGGTGCCCGCCGACGCGCGGTTGCTGGCGGCCGAGTCGCTGGAGGTCGACGAGTCCGGGCTGACCGGGGAATCGTTGCCCGCCGCCAAGCGGGTGGAGCCCACCGCCGCGGTGACCGTGGGCGACCGGACCTGCATGGTCTACCGGGGCACCTCGGTGGCGGGCGGTTCGGGCAGCGCGGTCGTGGTGGCCACCGGGGACCGCACCGAGGTGGGCCGCACCGCCCGCGCCGCCACGGCACCGCACCGGCGGGACACCGGCGTGCAGCGCAGGCTCGGCGAGCTGACCCACCGCTTCCTGCCGCTGTCGATCGGGGCGGGCGGGCTGATGCTCGCCGTCGACCTGCTGCGCGGGGTGCCCGCGGCCGAGTCGGTCAGCCGGTCGGTGGGCCTGGCCGTGGCGGCGGTCCCGGAGGGGCTGCCGTTCGTGGCGACCCTCGCCGAGATGGCCGCGGCGCGGCGGTTGTCCCGGCGCGGCGTCGTGGTCCGCACCCCGGACACCGTCGAGGCGCTGGGCCGGGTCGACGCCCTGTGCTTCGACAAGACCGGCACCCTCACCCAGGGCCGGATCACCCTCGGCGCGGCCTCCGACGGCCGGACCGGCTGCGATCCCGCCGACGCCCCGGGGATCGTGGCCGCCGCCGCGCGGGCCTGCCCGCGCCCGGACGGCAGCCCGCTGCCGCACCCGACCGACCAGGCGATCCTGGACGGCGCCGCGGCGCACGACCTGCTGCCCGATGCACCGGTGCTGGCGGAGCTGCCGTTCGAGCCGTCGCGCGGTTTCCACGCCTCGCACACCGCCGGGCTGCTGTCGGTCAAGGGCGCCCCGGAGGTGGTGCTGCGGCGCTGCACCCGGCACGCGGGAGGCGAGTTCGACGACGCCGCTCGCGCCGACGCCGAAGCCGCCCTCGACGGCATGGCGCGGCGCGGTTTCCGGGTGCTGGCGATCGCCGAACGCCCGGTGCCACCGGATTTCGAGCTCTCCGACCCCACCACCGGTGAACTGGAGCTGCTCGGGTTCCTCGGGCTGGCCGATCCGGTGCACCCGGCCGCCGCGGCGGCGGTGGCCCGGCTGGGCCGGGCGGGCGTGGACGTCATGATGATCACCGGCGACCACCCCAGCACCGCGGAGGCCATCGCCGCGGACCTGGACCTGCTGGACGGGCGGGGCGTGCTCACCGGTGCCGAGCTGGACGAGCTCGACGACGAGCGGCTCACCGCGCGGCTCGCCGACGTCGCGGTGTTCGCCCGGGTCTCCCCCGCGCAGAAGGCCCGGATCGTGGACCGGCTGCGGGCGGCGGGCCGGGTGGTGGCGATGACCGGCGACGGCGCCAACGACGTCCCGGCGATCGGGCTGGCGCAGGTGGGCATCGCCTTCGGCTCGCGCGCGGCACCGGCGGCCCGGGAGTCGGCCGACCTCGTGGTCGGCGAGGACCGGATCGAAACGCTCACCGAGGGGATCGTCGAGGGCCGGGGCATGTGGAGCTCGGTGCGCGACGCGCTGGCGCTGCTGCTGGGCGGCAACTTGGGCGAGATCGGCTACGCCGTGGTCGGCGGCGGGATCAGCACGGCGGCTCCGCTGAACACCCGGCAGCTCCTGGTGGTCAACATGCTCACCGACGTGCTGCCCGCGATGGCCATCGCGGTGCGCCCGCCGCCGGAGGCGACCCCGGACAAGCTGCTCGCCGAAGGTCCCGACGCCTCGCTGGGCAGCGCCTTGATCAAGGACGTCCGGACCCGCGCGGTGGCCACCGCGGCCGCCGCGACGCTGACCTGGCTGGCCACCCGCGCGCTGGGCACCCCGTCGCAGGCCCGCACCGCCGCGCTCGTCGCGCTGGTGTCGACCCAGCTCGCGCAGACGGTGGCCACCCGGGGGCGCACCCCGGTGGTGCTGGCCGCCGGGGCCGGCTCGATGGTGGTGCTCGCCGGGCTGGTGCAGCTGCCCGGGGTGAGCTGGTTCTCCGGCAACACCCCGCTGTTCCCGCACCACTGGGCGATCGCGCTGACCATCGCGGCGCTGGCCGCCGTCGCAGTGCGGCTGCGGCGCCCCGTCCCGGCTCGCGGCGAGGCACCGCGGCCCGGGCCGGCCGAGCTCCCGCGGGTGGAGGACGCGGAGCCGACCGGCGCGCTCACACCCCGGTGAGCTCCCCGGCCCGGGTCCGCGCGGGTGCGGCGCGCTGGGCGACGAAGGCACCGGCGAGGACAAGCGCTCCGCCGACCACCTGCACCGGGCCGAGCGCCTCCCCCAGCAGCGCCCAGGCCAGCAGCGTCGCGACCACGGGTTCGAGGAAGGCCACCGCGCCCGCCACCGGGGCGGAGAGCCGGCGCACCGCGACGATGCCGGTCAGGTAGGCGAGCGCGGTGCTGATCAGCACGATCCAGCCGACCGCGAACAGCGCGGGCACGGCGTGCCCGGCCAGCTCGACGTCGCCGAGCAGCGCGCCCCAGTCCATCCGCCAGGGCTGGGCCAGCGCGGTGACCGCCGCCGCGCCGAGCAGCAGCCCGTAGGACACCAGCGCCAGCGGGTTCACGTCGGGACCGCTGTCGGAGAGCAGGAAGTAGGTCGCCTGGCAACCGGCGGCGGCCAGCGCCAGCAGCAGCCCGACCGGGTCGAACCCGAGCCCGCCCCAGAGCTCGACCACGCAGGCCAGGCCGACCACGGCCAGCACCACGCCGAGCGCCGCCGAGCGGGTCACCGGACGCCGGCGGACGAACCGGATCCAGCCCAGCACCAGCACCGGCCCGAGGAACTCGATGAGCAGCGCGACCCCCACCGGCACCGTGGCGATCGCGGCGAAGTAGCTCACCTGGACCCCGGCGATGGCGAACAACCCGTAGCCGAGCAGCAGCCGGGGGACCCGCCGCGCGGTGCGCACGTGCCGGAGCGCGAACGGCAGCATCAGCACCGCGCCCCCGGCCAGGCGCAGCCACGCCACCTGCAACGGGCTGAACCCGGCGGCGATCAGGGGTTTGGCGAAGGGACCGGAACCGCCGAAGCAGATCGCCGAGGCGACCGCGCAGACCAGTCCGGTGGTCTTGGCGTCGCGGAAGGGGAATCGCACCGCGCCATGGAAGCACGACCGGGTGACGGACGAGCCGGGTTCCGCACCGCCGGGAGCGGCGCAGCCGGAAGTTTGCCGACCCTTGGTTGTAGTGCAATACAGGACAAGCGTACTGTTACTCCTGAGATCCGGGTCCACGCGCACGCTCGGCCGACGTGCGCGAGACTCGCACTCGTTCCCGAACTTGCGTCCGTCGCGAGATGGAGTTGAACGTGACTGCACCTGCGAGCAAGGACAGCTTCGGCGCCCGCGGCACGCTGAAGGTCGGTGACGCCTCCTACGAGGTGTTCCGGCTCAACGCGGTCGACGGTGCGCAGCGGCTGCCCTACAGCCTCAAGATCCTCCTGGAGAACCTGCTGCGGACGGAGGACGGCGCCAACATCACCGCCGACCACGTGCGCGCGCTGGCGAACTGGGACGCCAAGGCCGATCCGGCCACCGAGATCCAGTTCACCCCGGCACGGGTGATCATGCAGGACTTCACCGGTGTGCCCTGCGTCGTCGACCTGGCCACCATGCGCGAAGCCGTCGCCGAGCTCGGCGGGGACACCTCGAAGGTCAACCCGCTGGCCCCCGCCGAGCTGGTGATCGACCACTCGGTGATCATCGACGTGTTCGGCAAGCCGGACGCCTTCGAGCGCAACGTCGAATTCGAGTACGGCCGCAACAAGGAGCGCTACCAGTTCCTGCGCTGGGGCCAGGGCGCCTTCGACGAGTTCAAGGTCGTCCCCCGGGAACCGGCATCGTGCACCAGGTCAACATCGAGCACCTGGCCCGCACCGTGATGGCCCGCAACGGCCAGGCGTACCCGGACAGCTGCGTGGGCACCGACTCGCACACCACGATGGTCAACGGCCTCGGCGTGCTGGGCTGGGGCGTCGGCGGCATCGAGGCGGAGGCCGCGATGCTCGGCCAGCCGGTGTCGATGCTCATCCCGCGCGTGGTCGGCTTCAAGCTCACCGGGGAGATCCCGGCGGGCGCCACCGCCACCGACGTCGTGCTGACCATCACCGAGATGCTGCGCGAGCACGGCGTGGTCGGCAAGTTCGTCGAGTTCTACGGCTCGGGCGTGTCCTCGGTGCCGCTGGCCAACCGCGCCACCATCGGCAACATGAGCCCCGAGTTCGGCTCGACCTGCGCGATCTTCCCGATCGACGACGAGACGATCCGGTACCTCAAGCTCACCGGCCGCTCCACCGAGCAGGTCGACCTCGTCGAGGCCTACGCCAAGGAGCAGGGCCTCTGGCACGACGAGAACGCCGAGCCGGAGTACTCCGAGTACCTCGAGCTGGACCTGTCCACCGTGGTCCCGTCCATCGCCGGCCCGAAGCGCCCGCAGGACCGGATCGCGGTCTCCGCCGCCAAGGGCGCCTTCCGCCACTCGCTGACCGACTACGTCACCAGCGACGGCACCGAGGACGCGCTGGACGAAGCGGGCAAGGAGTCCTTCCCCGCCAGCGACGCCCCATCGGTGACCGGGGACGGTTCGACCCCCAAGGTCGTCTCGGCGGCCCACGGCGCGAACGGCCGGGCGTCCAAGCCGGTGCACGTCTCCTCCGACGAGCTGGGCTCCTTCGAGCTGGACCACGGCGCCGTGGTGATCGCCTCGATCACCTCCTGCACCAACACCTCGAACCCGTCGGTGATGCTGGGCGCGGCGCTGCTGGCCCGGAACGCCGTGGACAAGGGCCTGACCCGCAAGCCGTGGGTCAAGACCTCGATGGCGCCGGGTTCGCAGGTCGTCACCGACTACTACGAGAAGGCCGGCCTCTGGCCGTACCTGGAGAAGCTGGGCTACCACCTGGTCGGCTACGGCTGCACCACCTGCATCGGCAACTCCGGGCCGCTGCCGGAGGAGATCTCCAGCGCCGTGCAGGACAACGACCTGTCGGTGGTCTCGGTGCTGTCGGGCAACCGGAACTTCGAGGGCCGGATCAACCCCGACGTCAAGATGAACTACCTGGCCTCGCCGCCGCTGGTCATCGCCTACGCCCTCGCGGGCACGATGGACTTCGACTTCGAGACCGACCCGCTGGGCAACGACACCGAGGGCAACCCGGTGTACCTGCGCGACATCTGGCCGTCGCCGCAGGAGGTCCAGGAGGTCATCGACTCGGCGATCACCCAGGAGATGTTCACCAAGGACTACTCCGACGTGTTCTCCGGCGACGAGCGCTGGCGGTCGCTGCCCACCCCCGAGGGCCAGACCTTCGAGTGGGACGCCGAGTCCACCTACGTGCGCAAGCCCCCGTACTTCGAGGGCATGGGCATGGAGCCGAGCGAGGTCACCGACATCGCCGGGGCCCGGGTGCTGGCGCTGCTGGGCGATTCGGTCACCACCGACCACATCTCCCCGGCCGGTGCGATCAAGCCGGACTCCCCCGCGGGCCGGTACCTCACCGAGCACGGCATCGAGCGCAAGGACTTCAACTCCTACGGCTCGCGCCGCGGCAACCACGAGGTGATGATCCGGGGCACCTTCGCCAACATCCGGCTGCGCAACCTGCTCCTGGACGACGTGCAGGGTGGCTACACCCGCGACTTCACCCAGGACGGCGGGCCGCAGGCGTTCATCTACGACGCCGCGCAGAACTACGCCGCGCAGGACACCCCGCTGGTGGTGCTCGGCGGCAAGGAGTACGGCTCCGGCTCGTCGCGCGACTGGGCGGCCAAGGGCACCCGGCTGCTGGGCGTGCAGGCGGTCATCGCCGAGTCCTTCGAGCGCATCCACCGGTCGAACCTGATCGGCATGGGCGTCATCCCGCTGCAGTTCCCGGCGGGTTCCTCGGCGTCCTCGCTGGGCCTGGACGGCACCGAGACCTTCGACATCTCCGGCATCACCGCCCTCAACGGCGGCGAGACCCCGGAGACGGTCAAGGTCACGGCGACCAAGGCCGACGGCTCCGCGGTGGAGTTCGACGCCACCGTCCGGATCGACACCCCCGGCGAGGCGGACTACTACCGCAACGGCGGCATCCTGCAGTACGTGCTGCGCAAGATGATCCGCTCCTGATCTCCCGCCGATCCGGCGGGCAACCGACGAACGGGGCCGGGGCGCCACAAGCGCCCCGGCCCCGTTCCGCCGTTCCCAGGACGGCCTCACCCATCGGTGAGCTGAGCGAGGGCACCTTCATCCGACCATGCCGGAGGAAGGTGCCCCTCACTCGGTTCGCGAGCCGTTCGGCGGGCTGCTCAGGCCCGGCGGGGGCGGCGGCAGGCGTAGATCCGCGCGGGCGGCACGTTGCGCCACACGGTGTGGCTGGTGAGGACCTCGTCGAAGCCGCGGTCCAGCCTGCGCCGGAACTCGCGGGCGCCGGTCATGCCCAGGGCGTGCACGTAGGCGAACGTGGTGAAGGCGCCGCCGGGGGCGAGCACCGCCCCGACCTGCTGGAGGATGTCCTCTTGGAGGCGGCCGGGGAAGATCGACCAGGGCAGCCCGCTGACCACGGCGTCCACCCGCTCGATCCCGGCGCCCGGGAGCAGCTCGCCGAGCCGGGCGGCATCGCCCTGGACCACCTCCAGCCACGGCAGCGCCCGGTTGAGGTGGTCCACCATGCCGGGATCGACCTCGATGGCCACGTGCCGCCCGCCCTCGGGCAGCCGCCGGGCGATGGCCCGGCTCAGCGCGCCGGTACCGGGTCCCAGTTCGACCACCACGGGGTCACCGCTGGAGGGCACCACGGCGGCGATGCGGTCCGCGAGGGCGGGGGAGCTCGGCGCGACCGCCCCGACCGACGAGGGATTGCGGACCGCGCGCTCGACGAACGCCCGGTAGTCGGCGAGGACCGAACCCGGTCGCTCCGCCGGCGCCTGCGTCGTCGCTCGTTCAGGTGTCACGGAAGCCCTTCCCCGTCGCTCGTTCTGCCGACCACACCCTAACGGGGCAGCAGGGGCCGGGTGGCGCGACACCGAGCGGCCGCCGACCGCTCGCGCGGGGCCTCGGACTCCGCCTCGCCCGCACGCCGCACGGCGGGGACGCCCGAGAACCCGGCGCGTTCCGAAAGGGCGCCGAAGGCGGGCGGGCGGAGAAGAGGTGAAAAGGAATCGGGAATCATGTAACGAAACCCGATTCGACGACGATGAAACCGCCTCGGGAAATGAGTACCGCGAGACGGTCGGAGAAGGAAACGACGGGCTTGTCCCCGCAGGGGCAAGCCCGTGGCGCGCCTGTCAGGCCGCCGGCTCCAGAGCCGGTGCGGTCGCCCCGATGGCCTGGTCAGGGTTGCTTTCCGGCGAGCGGTTCACCCACTTGACCGCAGCTCCTGCCATGCCCAGCAGCACGACCGCTTCGACCAACAGAGCCACCCATACCGTTGCCACTTCCTTGCCTCCCTTCTGCTTACCTCCCCTTCTCCCGCGTGCGCGCGCGAGCGCGCGCCCCCGTTCGGGGAACTGCACTCGGAAGACGGTTCGGGGCGGACACCCACGTACGAATTCAATACTAGGGCTTCGTTTCCGGGGTATTAAAGCCGCCCTCGGGGTGTCGTGCATCGCACCCGTTCGGGTGCCAGGCCCGCCAAGTCCCCGGTCGGTGGCCAATGCCCGTCGGCGGCGGCGCCGAAACCGGTGATGCGCACCACTCCCGGGAAGATTTCCCCCACCGCACCGTTGCCCCGGACGTGGACCACGTCGACGCCGTCGTCATCGGAGCCGGGCAGGCCGGCCTGAGCACCGCGCACCACCTCGGGCGGCTCGATGTCGGGCAGGTGGTGCTCGACGCCGGGGACCACCCCGGCGGGGCGTGGCGCGAGCGCTGGCCGTCGCTGCGCCTCGGCGCGGTGCACGGCATCCACGACTTGCCGGGGCTCCCGCTGGGCGAGGTCGACACCGCCCGCCCCGCCGCCGAGGTGGTCGGCGAGTACTTCGCGCGGTACGAGCGGACCTTCGCGCTGCCGGTGCACCGCCCGGTCCGGGTCCGGGCCGTCCGCGACGGCGGCCAGCGGCTGCTGGTCGAGACCGCGGAGCGGACCTGGGCCGCGCGCGCGGTGGTCAACGCGACGGGCACCTGGGAGAACCCGTTCCTCCCGCACTACCCGGGTCGGGACCGGTTCGCCGGGCGGCAGCTGCACACCGCCGACTACCGGTCCGCCGAGGAGTTCCGCGGCGAACGCGTGCTCGTGGTCGGCGGCGGGATCTCCGCGGTCGAGCACCTCGTCGAGCTCGCCGGGATCGCCTCGACGACGTGGGTGACCCGGCGGCCGCCGGAGCTGTCCGCCGCCGAGTTCACCCCGGAACGGGGCCGCGCGGCCGTGGCCGAGGTCGAGCGCCGGGTGCGGGCGGGCCTGCCCCCGGGCAGCGTCGTGAGCGCGACCGGACTGCCGCCGACCCCGGCCGTGCGCCGCGCCGAGGAGCTGGGCGTGCTGCACCGGCGACCGATGTTCGAACGGATCACCCCGGGCGGGGTGGTGTGGCCGGACGGCACCGCCGAAGAGGTGGACGTCATCCTGTGGGCGACCGGGTTCCGGCCGGTGCTCGGCCACCTCGCCCCGTTGCGGCTGCGCGCGCCGGGCGGCGGCATCCAGCTCGACGGCACCCGGGCGGTCGCCGAACCCCGGCTGCACCTCGTCGGCTACGGCCCTTCCGCGAGCACCATCGGCGCCAACCGGGCGGGCCGGGCCGCCGCCCGGGAGATTCGGTCGCTCATCACTTGACGGCCACGCCGCCCGGCCCGGTCCGCGGCCGCTCCCCCGGCGCGCCCGGGGCGCCGGTGTCCGGGGTGCCGGTGTCCGGGGCGTCGGTGTCCGGATGCCAGTCGGTGAGGTCGACCAGACCCGGCGGGAGCATCGGCAGCCCGGCGAACATCTCGGCGATCCGCCGCAGCGGACGCGGGTAGAACCCGCCGATGCGCTCGGAGTACATCTCGGCCGCCTGCCGGGTGGAGCTGGGCGCGTCGTCGCTGCACGCGTGCGACAGCGCCAGGTGGCCGCCCGGGGCGAGGGCGTCGGCGTAGGCGGCCACGATCCCCGCCGGGTCGTCGTCGTCCGGCACGAAGTGCAGCACCGCGAAGAACAGCACCGCGACCGGCTCGTCGAAGTCGAGCAGTCCGGTGACGCCCGGGTGGGACAGCACCGCGGCGGCGTCCCGGAAGTCCGCGCGCACCGCCGTGGCGCGCGGGGCGTCGCGCAGGATGGCCCGGCTGTGGGCGACCGCCACCAGGTCCGAGTCGACGTAGGCCACCCGGCTGCGCGGATCGACCCGCTGGGCGATCTCGTGCACGTTGCCGACCGTCGGGATACCCGACCCCAGGTCCAGGAACTGCGTGATGCCCGCGCCGGCCAGATGGGCGACGACGCGCCGCAGGAACGACCGGTTGGCCCGCAGCACCGAGGGCAGCGACGGCATCATCCGCGCCGCGCGTTCGGCGAGCTCCCGGTCCACCTCGAAGTTGTGCGAGCCGCCGAGGTGGACGTCGTAGACCCGCGCCGAACTGGGCCGGGTGACGTCCACGCCGCGCGCCCACCAGGGTTCGTCCAGCACCGCCACCTCCGCCTCCGGTGATCACCACCTCAGCGGATCGGTCGTCGCGGCGCAACCGCCCATCCGCGTGCCGGTGCGGCCGGGCGGTCCCCGCTATTCCCGCCGCGGGCTCCGGCGCGCCGCGAACCGCAGCAGGTGGTACCCGGCCACCACCACGATCGTGCCCAGCGCGATGCCGCCGATGCTGAACCGCGGTGCGATGTCCAGCGACACCCCGCCGATGCCGATGACGATCCCGGCGGCCAGCGGCAGCAGGTTGACCGGGTCGCCGAACTCGACCCGGTTCTCCACCCAGATCCGGGCGCCGAGCAGGCCGATCATGCCGTAGAGGACCACGGTGATGCCGCCGAGCACCCCGCCGGGCGTCGCGGCGATGACGGCGCCGAACTTCGGGCACAGCCCGAAGACGATCGCCACGACCGCCGCCACCCAGTACGCGGCGGTGGAGTACACCCGGGTCGCCGCCATGACGCCGATGTTCTCGGCGTAGGTGGTGGTGGGCGGACCACCGATCGAGCTGGACAGCGCGCTGGCGAAGCCGTCGGCGAAGATCGCCCGGCCGAGGCTGCCGTCCAGGCGGGTGCCGGTCATCTCCTCCACGGCCTTCACGTGGCCGGTGTTCTCCGCGATGAGCGCGATCACCGCGGGCAGCACCACCAGGATCGCGGCGGCGTCGAAGGTGGGGCCGTGCAGTTCCGGCAACCCGAACCAGGCGGCCTCGCCCACCCCGCTGAGGTCCACCCGCAGCCGGGTGCCGACCTCGCCGTTGGCGTCGGGCGCGGTGATCGGGCCGAACGCCAGATCGAACAGCCAGGACAGCAGGTAGCCGGAGACCAGCCCGAGGAACACCGCGATCCGCGACCAGAAGCCGCGCAGCAGCACGGTGCCGGCCAGCACGACCAGCATGGTGATCAGCGCGATCCACTGGTCCTGCGGCCAGTACGTCTCGGCGACCACCGGGGCCAGGTTGAAGCCGATCAGCATCACCACCGCGCCGGACACCGCGGGCGGCAGCGCGCGGTGCACCACGTGGCCGCCGACGAAGTGCACGACCAGCCCGACCGCGGCGAGCACCACCGCGCACACCAGGATGGCGCCGGTCACCGCCGAGCTGTCCCCGCCCCCGGCCCGGATCAGCGACACCGCTCCGACGAAGGACGCGCTGCTGCCCAGGTAGCTGGGGATCTTGCCCCGCACGATCAGCAGGAACAGGATGGTCGCGACCCCGGAGACCATGATCGCCAGGTTCGGGTCGAGGCCCATCAGCACCGGGAACACGAACGTCGCCCCGAACATGGCGACCACGTGCTGCGCGCCGAGCCCGGCGGTGCGGCCCCAGGACAGCCGTTCACCCGGCCCCACCGCCGTGCCGGGACGCGGGGCCCGGCCGTCGCCGTGCACCGTCCAGCCGATGCCGAGCCGCTCGCGGAGACCACCGCGCATGGCATTCCCTCCTCGCCGTGCCCCGTCGAGCGGGACTGCCACGTTCGCGCGGGACTCTACAAAGCGCAGCGCGTGTGATCGCCCTCGCGGTCGGCCGGGCACCGGCGGGTGACGCGGTGCGCACCGACCGCCACGGGGCGCCGTCGCTCAGCCGGCGAGCGCGGGCACGACGTGGGCGCCGTAGGCCTCCAGGGTGTCGTCGACCGCGTCGTGCATGGCGTAGAGCGCGAACTGGTCCACCCCGGCCTCGCGCAGCTCGTGCAGCCGGGCGAGGTGGTCGGCCACCGGCCCGAGCAGGCAGAACCGGTCGACGATCTCGTCCGGGACGAAGTCGGTGCTGCTGTTGCCCGCGCGGCCGTGGTGGGCGTAGTCGTAGTCCTGCCTGTCCCGGATGTAGTCGGTGAGCGCGGTCGGCACGGTCCCGGACGTGCCGTAGCGGGTGACCAGGTCGGCGACGTGGTTGCCGACCATGCCGCCGAACCACCGGCACTGCTCCCGCGCGTGGGCGCGGTCCTCGCCGACGTAGGCGGGGGCGGCCACGCAGATCGTGATGGAGCCCGGGTCGCGGCCGGCCTCCCGGGCGGCCTGCCGGACGTGCTCCACCATCCACCGCGTCAGGTAGGGGTCGGCCAGTTGCAGGATGAACCCGTCGGCCTGCCTGCCGACCAGCTCCAGCGCCTTGGGCCCGTAGGCGCCCATCCACACCGGCAAGTCGCCGCCGCGCACCCACGGCAGCCGCACCGCCGTGCCGCCGACCAGCACCTCCCGCCCCTCGGCCAGTTCCTTGATCACCCGCATCGCCTGCTCCAGCGCGCCGAGGGTGGTCGGTTTGCCGCCGGTGACCCGCAGCGCCGAGTCACCGCGCCCGATCCCGCACACCGTCCGCGGCCCGAACATGTCGTTGAGCGTGGCGAACAGCGACGCGGTCACCGTCCAGTCGCGGGTGCGCGGGTTGGTCACCATCGGGCCGACGACCAGCCGCTCGGTGGCCCCGAGGATCTGGCTGTGGATGACGAACGGTTCCTGCCACAGCACGCAGGAGTCGAAGGTCCAGCCGTGGGTGAAGCCCAGGCTCTCGGCGCGGCGCATCCGGTCGACGACCGTCCACGCCGGCGGGTCGGTCTGCAGGACGAGGCCGAAGTCCATCGCACACCTCTCGTTCAGGTCAGGTACTGGCAGGTGTCGCGCGGCACGAAGCGCCCGTGCCCGGCGCGCCCCAGGTAGTGGCCGTCGTCCACGACGACCTCGCCGCGGGAGAGCACGGTGCGCGCGCGGCCGGTGATCCGCTTGCCCTCGTAGGCGCTGTAGTCGACGTTCATGTGGTGGGTCTCGGCGGAGAGCACCTGCTCGGCCGCCGGGTCGTAGATCACGACGTCGGCGTCGGCGCCCGGCGCGAGCGAGCCCTTGCGCGGGTGCAGCCCGAACATCCGGGCCGGGGTCGTGCTGGCCAGCTCCACCCAGCGCCGCCTGCTGATCCGGCCCTCCACGACGGCGTGGTGCAGCAGGTCCAGCCGGTGCTCCACGCCCGGCATCCCGTTGGGGATCTTCGAGAAGTCGCCGAGCCCGAGCTCCTTCTGCGAGGTGAAGCAGAACGGGCAGTGGTCGGTCGAGACCACCGACAGGTCGTTGGTGCGCAACGCCTGCCACAGCGACGCCTGGTGCTCGGCGGGGCGCAGCGGTGTCGAGCAGACGTACTTCGCCCCCTCGAAACCGGGCCGGGCCAGCTCGTCGACGGTGAGGAACAGGTACTGCGGGCAGGTCTCGCCGAAGACGTCGAGCCCGGCGTCGCGGGCCCGGGTGATCTCGGCGATCGCCTCGGCGGCCGAGACGTGGACGACGTAGAGCGGCGCCCCCGCCACCCGGGAGAGCTGGATCGCCCGGTGGGTCGCCTCGGCCTCCAGCAGCGGGTGCCGCACCTGGCCGTGGACGCGCGGATCGGTGCGCCCCTCGGCCAGCGCCTGCTCGACGAGCACGTCGATGGCGATGCCGTTCTCGGCGTGCATCATCACCAGGGCGCCGTTGTCGGCCGCCCGCTGCATGGTGCGCAGGATCCGGCCGTCGTCGCTGTAGAACACCCCGGGGTAGGCCATGAACAGCTTGAAGCTGGTGATGCCCTCCCCGACCAGTCCGTCCATCTCCTTGAGCGCCTGCTCCCCGACGTCGGAGAGGATCAGGTGGAACCCGTAGTCGACGGCGCACCGGCCCTCGGCCTTGGCGTGCCAGGCGTCGAGCCCTTCGCGCGGCGAGCCGCCGGGCGGCTGGATGGCGAAGTCGACGATCGTGGTGGTGCCGCCCCAGGCGGCGGCGCGGGTGCCGGTCTCGAAGGTGTCGGAGGCGAAGGTGCCGCCGAAGGGCATCTCCATGTGGGTGTGGGCGTCGACCCCGCCGGGGATCACGTAGTGCCCGGTGGCGTCGAGCACCCGGGCGGTGGCGTCCCAGTGCTCGGCCGCTCCGGGCGCGAGCAGTCCGGCAATCCGCTCGCCGTCGACGAGCACGTCGGCGCGGATCTCCTCGGTGGCGGTGATCACCAGGCCGCCCCGGATGATGGTGCGGCTCATCGGCCCACCCCCGTCGGCGCGGCCGGTCCGCCGCGGTGCCGCGCCCTCGTCGCGGTGGTCGTCATCGCGCGTCCCTCCGGGGTCACGGGGCGGTGAGCGGGCCGTAGGCGTCCGGGCGGCGGTCGCGGTAGAAGGCCCACTTCTGCCGCACCTCGTCGATCAGCCCGAAGTCGAGGTCCCGCACCACCAGCTCCTCCTCGGTGTCGCTGGCGACGTCGCCGACGAACCGGCCGTAGGGGTCGACGAAGTAGCTGCTGCCGTAGAAGTCGTTGTCGCCGTACTCCTCGACGCCGACCCGGTTGATCGCGGCGACGAAGTACTCGTTGGCCACCGCGGCGGCGGGCTGCTCGAGCTGCCACAGGTACGAGGAGAGCCCGCGGCTGGTCGCCGACGGGTTGTAGACCAGTTGCGCCCCGGCGAGCCCCAGGGCCCGCCAGCCCTCCGGGAAGTGCCGGTCGTAGCAGATGTAGACGCCGATGCGGCCGACCGAGGTGTCGAACACCGGCCAGCCGAGGTTGCCGGGCCGGAAGTAGTACTTCTCCCAGAACCCCGGCAGGTTCGGCAAGTGGTGCTTGCGGTACTTGCCGAGGTAGCTGCCGTCGCTGTCGATCACCGCGGCGGTGTTGTAGTAGAAGCCCGGGCCGTCCACCTCGTACACCGGCACGACCAGCACCATCCCGAGTTCGGCGGCCAGCGCGCACATCCGCCGGACCGTCGGTCCGTCCGGGACCGGTTCGGCCCACCGGTGGTGCTCGGCCTCCTGCACCTGGCAGAAGTACGGCGCGTTGAACACCTCCTGGAACCCGGCGATCCGCGCGCCCCGGGCGGCGGCTTCCCGCGCGTGCGCTTCGTGCTGGTCGACCATGGAACCGGGATCACCGGTCCACTTCGCCTGGACCAGCGCGGCTCGGACGAGGTCGGGCATGGATTCCACCTCCGGTCGGCGCCTGCCGCGACCGGGACGGCCGCGGGCGGTGGGGCCGGTGATCAGCTCCCGGCCAACCGAACATAGGACGCCGCCCGGACACGCGCAATGATCACCCGGTCACGGACCGTTTCGGAGCAGCCGAGCGGTCGGGCTAGGAACCGAGGGTGATCCCGTGCCGGTCGAGCAGCCGCAGCCACCGGCCGCGCCGCCCGCCCGACGCGTCGGCGGTGGCCAGCGCCCGCAGCGTGGCGCGGACCAGGGGCCAGCGCAGCGGCTCCGGCGGGAAGGGGCGGGGCCGGTCGGCGACCATGCGCAGCGCGGTCCGCTCGGTCGGCACGTCCCACAGCAGGTCGAGCGCGACGAGGGCGCCGAACCGGGACGCGGCCACCCCGAGCCCGGTGTAGCCCAGGGCGTAGGCGACCCGGCCGCCCAGCGCGGTGCCGAACACCGGGGTCATCCGGGAGGTCGAGTCGATCGCCCCGCCCCAGCGGTGGCTGAACCGCAGCCCTTCGAGCTGCGGGAAGGTGGTGAAGAAGTTGCGGGCCAGCGCGCGGTGCGGCTCGATCCGGGCGGACAGCGCGGGATCGGTGCGCCCGCCGAAGTAGTACGCGGCGTCGTAGCCGCCCCACAGGATCCGCCCGTCGTCGGTCGGCCGGTAGTAGTGGAAGCGGTGGGCGCTGTCGGTCACGCCCTGCCGCTCGCGCCAGCCCAGCGACTCCCACTGCCGCGCCGACAGCGGCTCGGTGACCAGCACGTAGTCCCACAGCGGCAGCACCCGCCGGCGCAGCGCCCGCAGCGGCGCGGGGAAGGCGTTGGTGCCCAGCACCGCGCTGCCCGCCCGGACCGGGCCCCGCGCGGTGCGCACCACGAGTCCCGCGCCTTCCGGCCGCAGCGACCGCACCGGGCTGCGCTCCCGCAGCCGCACGCCGAACCGGTCGGCCACCGCGGCCAAGCCCCGGCTCAGCCGGGCCGGGTCGACCAGACCACCGGAGTCGGGCAGCCGGACCCCGGCGCGGTAGGTCGGCGAATCGAGGTCGGCGCGCACCCCGCCCGCGCCGAGGAACCGCGCGGTCATCCCGTGCGCGGCGTGCAAGTCGGCCTCGTCGCGGACCCATCCGACCTGGTGCGGTTCCGTGGCCACGCTGGTCTTGCCGCACATCCGCAGGTCGGCGTCGATGCCGTGCTCGGCGGCGAACGCCTCGATGGCCACCAGGTTCTCCCGGCCGAGCCGGACCAGCCGCCGGTTCTGGTCCGGCCACAGCGCCGCGCCGTGCGCCAGCCCGTGCGTCAGCGACTCGGACAGGAAGCCGCCGCTGCGCCCGCTGCCGCCCCGGCGATGCGGGCGGCTTCCAGCAGCAGCACGTCGAGTTCGGGGCGCCGCTGCTTGGCCAGCACGGCGGTCCACAGGCCGGTGAGCCCGCCGCCGACGACCACCAGGTCGGCGGATTCCCCGGGGCGCACCGGTTCGCGCTCGGGCGCGGCCCCGGCGCGGTCGGTCCAGAACACCGCGGGCTCGGCCTCGCGCAACGCGCGCTCGGCGGCGGTGGTCATCGCCACCACGGGCGGTGGTCTACGCCGTACTTGCCCGCCAGGCGGACGTCGCGGGCGATCTCCCTGGTCTCGCGCGCGGTCCCGGGCGGGTGGCCGTGCTTGATGGCGCGGTGCTCAGCGGTCTCGCCGATGTAGCAGCCGGAGTAGAACAGGCCGACCAGCAGACCGAGCGCGATGGCGCTGATCCGGATGGACAGCGGGCCGGGCAGCAGGACGAGCAGGCAGAACGGCGCCAACTGCACCAGGGAGCGCGCGAAGTGGCGCAGCGCCCACGTCCGGCAGGTCACGTCGTGCAGCACCCAATCCGCGCAGCGGTCCGGCAGCTTGCCGCCGTAGGCGTACCAGATCCACTGCAGGGGCCCGGGTCGGTTGGTGGCCACGCCTCCAGGCTAGAGCGCCGGACCGCGGCGGATTCCGGCGGCGGCCCCTCGGGGTGACGCAGCGCTCAGCCCCTCGTCCGGGGGACATCGTCGCAGCTACGTAACGCTCTTGCGGGTTCGGACGATCTCTCCGGTAGAAGGGGTGAGAGACGTGTTCGTCATCGTTGTGGCGTTGCTGATGGTTCTGATCGTGGGTGCCGTGATGTTCACCGACGTGGTCGACGGCGGGGGCCGGAGCCTCAAGTCGGCCGTGGCCCAGTTGGTGATCGGCCTCCGGCCGAGCGGCCGGTAACGCCGCCGCGGTCCGCCGGCCCCCTCCGGCGGGGAGACCGGCGGACCGCCGGGCGGCGCCCGGATTCCCGCCACCCGCGCGCGAGTGCCGCGAGCAGGTCCTCAGCGCAGCAGGCCCCGGTTCAGCAGGTTGGTCATCAGGTCCCGGATGCCGAAGGTCCACTCAGGACAGCTCTCGGCGTGCGCGACCCGGTTGACCAGGGTGCCGAGCTGGGGCGTGGAGATCCGCACCACGTCGCCGAGGTGGTGGGTGAAACCCGCACCCGGGGCGTCGCGGTCCTCGGTCGGCGCGAACAGCGTCCCGGTGTAGAGGAACAGGCCGTCCGGGTACTGGTGGTGGCGCCCGATGGCGGCCCGGGCCAGGTCCACCGGGTCGCGGCTGATCTCGCGCATCGTGCTGTGCCCGTCGAGGACGAAGCCGTCGGTGCCCACGACGTGCAGCCGCACGTCCATCGCGCGCACGTCGTCGAGCCCGAAACCGCCGTCGAACAGCCGCAGGAACGGCCCCAGTGCGGCGGAGGCGTTGTTGTCCTTGGCCTTCGGCAGCAGCAGCGCGCTGCGGCCCTCGACGTCGCGGAGGTTGACGTCGTTGCCCAGGGTGGCTCCGACGATCCGGCCGTCACCGCGGATCGCCAGGACGACCTCGGGTTCCGGGTTGTTCCAGGTCGACATCTCGGCGACGCCCACCTCGGCGCCGGTACCGACCGCCGCGAGCACCGGCGCCTTGGTGAAGATCTCCGGGTCGGGCCCCAGCCCCACCTCCAGGTACTGCGACCACAGGCCGTCGCGCAGCAGCACCTGCTTGACCTTCTCCGCCTCGGCCGAGCCGGGCACCACGCTGGCCAGCGCACCGCCGATGGCCTGTTCCACCACCGCGCGGACGGTCTCCGCCCGCGCCGCGTCGCCACCGGCGCGCTCCTCGATGACCCGCTCCACCATGCTCGTCACGAAGGTGACGCCCGCCGCCTTGAGCACCTGCAGGTCGGCGGGTGCCAGCAGGTGCGGCCCCGGCCCGCTGCCCAGGCTCGCCGCGAGCACGTCGGCCAGCGGCCAGCGCGCCCGACCCGGTGCGCTGCGGGCCGCCTCGGCCGGGTCGTCGTGGGCCAGCAGGTCGGTCAGCGTCGGCGCGGAATCGGTGATGTCGACCACCTCGCCGTCGCGGACCACCACGGTGCTGGGCCCGCCCTCGTCGGGGCGGTGCACCCGGCCCACCAGCGTGGCGGCGGACCAGTCGGCGGGCAGGACGGCGGAAGGATCGTCGAGCAGCGTCGTCACCAGGCACCTCGCGAGTTCTCGGTCCGGGACAACGTACCCGCCACCGGGGACGCCGCGGTTCGGCCGAGCGGCCGAATCCGCGTTGCGCCGCGCGGTTTACCGTGGCGGGGTGAGCGAACAGCAGGAAACGGGGTGCTGCGGCGCGGCGCGGGACTCGCTGGGTCCGCAGGCTCCCCCGGCGGCACCCGCGTCGACCCCGGTCCGCGGCGGGCGGACCGGCACCGCACCGCGGCTGGTGGACCTGCCCGGCGGCACCTTCGAGATGGGGTCCGAGGACGCCGACGCGGTGCCCGAGGACGGGGAGGGACCGGTCCGACCGGTGGTGGTCGCGGCGCTGCGGATGGCGCCGCACGCGGTCACCAACGCGGAGTTCGCGGCCTTCGTCGCCGACACCGGCCACACCACCGAAGCCGAGCGGTTCGGCTGGTCCTACGTGTTCGCCGGTTTCCTGCCCGGCCGGTTGCGAGCGATCTCGCCCCGGCCCGAGCAGACGCCGTGGTGGTGCGGGGTGGAGGGCGCCAGCTGGCACGCCCCGGAAGGACCGGGCTCGGACCTCGCGCAGCGCGCCGACCACCCCGTCGTGCACGTGTCGTGGAACGACGCGGTCGCGTTCTGCCGGTGGTCGGGCACCCGGCTGCCCGCCGAGGCCGAGTGGGAGTACGCCGCGCGCGGCGGGCTCGCCCGGGCCCGCTTCCCGTGGGGGGACGAGCTCACCCCCGGCGGGGAGCACCGCTGCAACATCTGGCAGGGCCGGTTCCCGGTGAAGAACACCGCCGAGGACGGGTTCCGCGGCACCGCGCCGGTCGACGCCTTCCCGCCCAACGGATTCGGGCTGCACAACGTCGCGGGCAACGTGTGGGAGTGGTGCGCCGACGACCGGCAGGCCGGGGTCAAGGTGATGCGCGGCGGCTCCTACCTGTGCCACGACTCCTACTGCAACCGGTACCGGGTCAGCGCCCGCACCGGCAACACGCCGGACAGCTCCAGCGGCAACATCGGGTTCCGGGTCGCCGCCGACGGCTGATCAGGCGCCGGGGCGCTCCCGCAGCGCCCGGCGCAGCAGCTTGCCGGTCGTGGTCTTCGGCAGCTCGTCGAGCACCTCCACCTGGCGCGGGTACTTGTAGGCGGCCATCCGCGCGCGGCAGAACGCGATGAGCTCCTCGGGATCGGCGTGGTGGTCGGGGCGCAGGCTGACGAATGCCTTCACCGTCTCGCCCCGGTAGCCGTCGGCCACCCCGACGACCGCGGCTTCGCGCACCGCGTCGTGCTCGTAGAGCACGTCCTCGACCTCGCGCGGCCACACCTTGAACCCGCCCGCGTTGATCTGGTCCTTCTTGCGGTCGACCAGGTAGAACCAGCCGTCGGCATCCCGCCGCGCGACGTCGCCGGTGCGCAGCGCGCCACCGGGCAGCGCGTGCTCGGTCTCCGCCGGCTTGCCCCAGTAGCCGGGCACCACCTGCGGTCCCGAGACGACCAGCTCCCCGACCTCGCCGGGCGGTGCTTCGGCGCCGTCGTCGTCGACGATGCGGGCGAGCGTGCCGTGGACGGGCACGCCGACCGCCAGCGCCCCGGAACCGGGGTCGACCGGTGCCCGGGCGCGCAGCGGCACGCCGAGCGCGGGCGAGGTGGTCTCGGTGAGCCCGTAGACGTTGTGGACGTAGTGCCCGAACCGCTCCTCGAAGGCCCGCGTGGTGCTCGGCGGGATCGGCGCGCCGCCCGAGTAGACCTTGGTCAGCGTGGCCAGGTCCGCCGGGTCCACGCCCGGTGCGTTGAGCAGTGCGATGAACGCCGTGATGGCGCCGACGGTGAAGGTCGCGCCGGAATCCCGGACGGCGTCGGCGACGACCTCGGGGTGGAACCGGTGGACCAGCACCAGCGGCGCGGGCAGCAGCATCGCCAGCGCGACGTGCCCGATCAGGCCGGTGATGTGGAACAGCGGGGCCACGCCGAGGACCACGTCGTCGGGCCCGAGCTCGATCCAGTCCCGGTAGGTGCGGGCGTTGAACACGATGTTGCGGTGGGTGTTCATGGCGCCCTTGGGCGGACCGGTGGTGCCGGAGGTGTAGGTCAGCACGGCCACGTCGTCGGGCCCGAGCCGGGCGCGGGGCGGGGCGCTGCCCCGGTACCGGGCCACCAGCTCCGCCATGTCCGGCACCCCGCCCCCAGAGCCGCCGGGACCGCCGCGCCGGCGGCGGGGCTCGGGGAACGCCCGCGGATCGTCCCAGGTCTGGTGCTCCCGCTCGGAGGTCGTGATGGTCAGCACCACGTCGGTGTCCGGCACGACCTCGGCCGCCACCGACTCGTGCAGCCCCTCCAGGCACAGCAGCGCGCGTGCCCCGGAATCGCGCAGCACCAGGTCGAGTTCGCGCTGCCGGTTCATCGGGTTCACCGGGACCGCGATGCACCCGGCCTTCCAGGTGCCGACCAGCCCGATGACGAACTGCGGCACGTTCTGCAGGTACAGCGCGACGCGATCGCCCGCGATGAGCCCGCCGTCGAGCAGCGCGCAGGCGAAGGCGTCGGCCAGCTCGTCGACCGCGGCGTAGTCGAGCCTGCCGTCGAAGTAGTGCACGGCCGTCCGGTCGGGGGCGGCCGCGACCGCGGCCTCCCACATCTCCAGCGCGCTGCCGAACTCCGGGGTGATGTCGGCGGGCTGCCCGGAGTCGTGGCGGGCCGGCCGGGGCCGGTCGTCGTGGTGGCCCATCTTCTCCCGTCCCGGGTCGGTGGAAGCGGTGAACCGATGGCCGGCGGCAGCGCCGGAACGGCACCGGCGTGCGACAGCGCATCCCACGCTAATCCGGGAGGCGGTGAAGTCAACCACTGATCGTCCGGCGAGAAGTGCGGGCCCGTCCCGGGAACCGCCGTCGACGTGGAATCGCGGGGCCGAGGTGGCGTAAGGTCACGATGGGCTCGAACGAGTGATGTGCGTGGTGCGGGAGGCACAGGTGGGAGGACGGCACCGGCTGGTCCGGCCCGTGCGGCAGCGCCGCCCCTCGCCGCCCCGGGTGCTCGGCTACGCGGCGGCGGCCTTCATCACCGCGGTGGCGGTGACCAACTCCTACGACGGGGTACCGGCGGACTCCGCCGCCCCGCAGCGGTCCGCGCAGCCGCCCACCACCGCACCCGGCACCGGCGAGCCGCCCGCTCCCCCGGCCCCACCGCGCCTGATGGCCACCCGCACGGCCGCGCCCGAACCCACCCCGAGCACCACCCCGCCCCTGGGCACCACCTCGCGCCCGACGCCGACGACCCGGCCGGAGCCCGCGCGGACGACCCCGCCGACGACCTCCCGGTCCTCGGCGGCCACCGCACCGGAGCCGACCCGCCCGCCGACGTCCTCGTCCGCCGAGGAGGAACCGACGAGCCCGACCACCGAGCCGACCCGGCCGGAGGAGACGCCGCCGGTGCTGCCCGAGCTGCCGTCCCGGCTCGGCGAGCTGGTCGACCGGCTCACCGATCCGCTGCTGACCCGCTGACCGCTCGCGACCCCACCGCGGCGGTGGGACAGTGGTCGCCACCAGCGCGTGCGAGGGATGGGCCGTGATGGACACCGTGGCGATCACCGGAGGCACCGGGCACCTCGGGCGGGAGCTCGTCCGGTTGCTCAAGGGCACCCACCGGGTCCGGGTGCTGGCGCGCACGCCGGGCGCGGACCCGGAGGTCGAGTGGGTGCGCGGCGACCTGGTCACCGGCGACGGCATCGCCGAACTCATCAGCGGGGCGCACACCGTGGTGCACGCCGCGTCCTGCTCGCCGACCGCCCGGGGCGGGTGGCCGAACCCGTGGCGCCACGTGGCACCGGACGTCGACGTGGACGCCACTCGGTTGCTGCTGGACGCGGCGGCCGCCGCCGAGGTCCGCCACTTCCTCTACCCGTCGGTGGTCGGCGCCGACTCCCCGGCCACGCCCTACCTGCGGCTCAAGCACACCGCCGAGGAGCTGGTCGGGGTCGCCGAGATGCCGTGGACGGTGCTGCGCGCGACCCCGATGCACTGGCTGGTGGACCGGGTGCTCGCCGGCGCCGCGCGGCTCCCGGTGGCCCCGCTGCCCACCGCCCTGGAACTCCAGCCGTGCGCCGAGGCCGACTTCGCCGAGCACATCGCGGCCGCGGTCCGCGAAGGCGCCCTCGGGCAGGGCGAGGACTTCGCCGGTCCGGAGGTGCTGCCGCTGCGCGAGGTGGTCCGGCAGTGGCAGCAGGCCCGGCGGCGGCGCATCCGGGCGGTGGGCGTGCCGGCGTTCGGCCGGCTCGCCGACACCGCCGCCCACCTCACGGCCCCGCGCGGCCACCGGGGCGGCATCGGCTGGGCGGAGTGGCTGGCCCATCACGACGGGACCTGACCGGCAAGGCGGGGCCTGACCGGCCGCCGCGTACGATCTGCCGAGCGGACGGGCGAGGCCGGGAGTGCGATTGGCGACGGAGTTCAGCGGCGGCGGCGATGATCCGGCGCGCAGCCTGGCCCTGCTGTGGCGCACCGGCGACGGCGCGCGGGGCCGCTCCGACCTGAGCGTGGACCGGATCGTGGCGGTGGCCGTCGAGCTGGCCGACAGCGCGGGACTCGCGGCGCTGTCCATGCGCCGGGTCGCCGACCGCCTCGGCGTCGGCACGATGTCGCTCTACACCTACGTCCCGGGCAAGGCCGAGCTGATCGACGTCATGCTCGACACGGTCTACGGCGAAACGGCCCGCCCGGAGGATCCCGCCGAGCACTGGCGCGGCAGGCTGACCGGCATCGCGCGGGAGAACTTCGCGCTCTACCGCAGGCACCCGTGGATGCTGCAGGTCGCCACCGGGCGGGCGGTGCTGGGCCCGGGGGCGATCGCCAAGTACGACTTCGAGCTGCGCGCGTTCGACGGGCTGGGGCTGCCCGACGTCGAGACCGACGCGCTGCTGACGCTGGTGCTGGGCCACGCCGAGGCGGCGGCGCGCCGGTCGGTGGAGATGGCCGAGACCGAGCGCCGCTCCGGGATGTCCGACGAGCAGTGGTGGCAGGCCAACGCCGCCCTGCTCGGCCGCTTGCTGGACCCCGACCGCTACCCGGTCGCCGCCCGGGTGGGGTCGGCGGCCGGGCAGCGGCACGGCGCCGCCTACGGCCCGGAGCACCACTTCGAGTTCGGGCTCGCCCGCATCCTCGACGGCATCGAGGCGCTGATCAGCTCCGCTCGCCGATCGTGACCAGCATCTTGCCGGTATTCTCCCCGCGCAGCAGGCCCAGGAACGCCTCGGGCGCGTTGCGCAGGCCCTCCACCACGGTCTCCCGGTAGCTGATCCGGCCCTCCCGGATCCACTGCCCGACCTCGGCGACGAACCGGTCCCGGCGGTGCGCGTGGTCGATGACGATGAAGCCCTGGAGCTTGAGCCGCTTGGTGACCAGCATGAACATGTTGCGCGGCCCGGGGGTGGGCGCGGTGTTGTTGTACTGCGAGATCATCCCGCACTCGGCGACCCGGCCGAAGTCGTTCATCGCGCCGATGGCCGCTTCCAGGTGCTCGCCGCCGACGTTGTCGAAGTAGACGTCGATGCCCTCGGGCGCGGCGGCGGCGAGCTGCTCGCGGACCGGGCCGTCCTTGTAGTTGAAGGCGGCATCGAACCCGAGTTCCTCGGTGAGGTGGCGGACCTTCTCCGGGGAACCGGCGCTGCCGATCACCTTGGCCGCGCCGCGCAGCTTGGCGAGCTGGCCGACCAGCGAGCCGACCGCGCCCGCCGCGCCGGAGACGAACACGACGTCGCCTTCGCGCTGCTCGGCGATGTCGACCAGCCCGACGTAGGCGGTCATGCCCGGCATCCCGAGCACCGACAGGTAGGCGTTGATCGGCGCCACCTCCGGGTCCACCCGCAGCGCCTGCGCCGGGTCGACCACCGCGTACTCGCGCCAGCCCAGGTGGTGCACCACCAGGTCGCCGGGCTGGAAATCACCCGCTCCGGTGACGACCTCGCCGACCGCCCCGCCGCTGAGCGGCGCGCCCAGCTCGAACGGCGGCACGTAGGACTTCCCCTCGTTCATCCGCCCGCGCATCGCCGGGTCGACGCTCATCACCAGGTTGCGGACCAGCAGCCGTCCCTCCCCCGGGTCCGGGACCTCGACCTCGGCGATCTCGAAGTTCTCGTGCGTCGGCCAGCCCTCGGGGCGGGAGGCCAGGCGGATCTCCAGTGCGGTGCTCATCGTTGCTCCTCGAAGCCGGTGGTGGATGGCGCCGTCGACCCTACCGAATCGTGTCACCACCCGACAATTGTCACCCAATGACAGATGACACCCGCCCGCGGTGCGGCACAATGGCGGCCATGAGCGCCCCGACCGGCCATGATGGCTTGCGCGCCCGCAAGAAGCAGCGCACCCGATCCGCCCTGGTGGAGGCCGGGCTGGACCTGTTCCTGCGCCACGGCTACGACGCCACCACCGTGGACGAGATCGCCGCGGCCGTCGAGGTCTCCCCGCGCACCTTCTTCCGCTACTTCGCGGGCAAGGAGGACATCGCGCTGGCCAAGGGCGCCGAGCTCGACGAGCAGATCGTCACGGCGTTCCTGGACGCCCCCGCAGGCGAACCGCCGCTGCCCGCGCTGCGCCGGGCGGTGCTCAGCATGGTCCGCGATTCGGCGAGCACCGAAGGCGTGCCGAACTTCCTGCGCCTGCAGCACCTGATCAACCGGACCCCATCGCTGCTGGCCGGCAGCCTGCGCCGCTCCTCGGAGACGCAGCACCGCATCGCCGAGGAGATCGGCAGGCGCCACGGCGTCGACGCGGCCCGCGACCTGCGCCCGCACGTGCTGGTCGGCGTGGTGTTCACCGGCCTGCACCTCGGCCTGGAGGCGATGTGCGCCGACCCGCGCCGCGACCTCGACCGGCTGGTCGACCTGGTCGGCCGGGCCGTGGACCTGGCCAGCGCGGGCGTGCCGGACCGCTGGGGCGACCAGCCGGACTCCTGGTGATCCCGGGTCCTGGTGGTAGCCGGCCGCGGCGCACTACCCTGCCGCCGGGGGCCGACGAACGCGGGAGGACGACCGTGGCGGTACCGCTGACCTTCGACGACGTGCGGGCCGCGGCGGCCCGGCTGGACGGCGTCGCGCACCGCACCCCGGTGCTCACCTCCCGCAGCCTCGACGAGCGGGCCGGCGCCCGGGTCTTCCTCAAGTGCGAGAACCTCCAACGCGTCGGCGCGTTCAAGTTCCGGGGCGCCTACCACGCCCTGTCCCGGCTGGACCCGGACCAGCGGCGGCGCGGCGTGGTCGCCTACTCCTCCGGCAACCACGCCCAGGCCGTCGCGCTCGCCGCCCGCCTGCTGGGCACCGCGGCGGTGATCGTGATGCCCTCGGACGCACCCCCCGCCAAGCGCGCCGCGACCGAGGGCTACGGCGCCGAGGTGATCACCTACGACCGCTACACCGAGGACCGCACCGCGATCGGGCGGGCGCTGGCCGCCGAACGCGGCCTCGCGCTGATCCCGCCCTACGACCACTCGGACGTGATGGCCGGGCAGGGCACCACCGCGCTGGAACTGCTCGCCGACACCGGACCGCTGGACGCCCTGGTCGTCCCGGTCGGCGGCGGTGGGCTGATGGCCGGGTGCGCGACGGCGGCGCGCGGCCTGCACCCGACGACCCGGGTGATCGGCGCCGAGCCGACCACCGCGGACGACACCGCGCGCTCCCTGGCCGCTGGTCGCCGGATCAGCGGACCGGTCCCGCGGACCCTCGCCGACGGACTGGCCGCCGAAGCTCCCGGGGAGCTGACCTTCGCGGTGAACCGCGCGCTGGTCGACCGGGTCGTGCTGGTCGACGACGAGCGGATCACCGCGGCGATGCGGTTCGCCTTCGAACGGCTCAAGCTCGTCGTGGAACCCAGCGGGGCCATCGGGCTGGCGGCGGTGCTGGACGGCCAGGTGGGCGATGCCGGGCGGATCGGCGTGGTGCTCTCCGGCGGCAACGTCGACCCCGAGCGCTTCGCCGGTCTGCTGGCGGGCTGACCCCCGCTACCCGAACTCCGGCCACCGCGGTGGCTCCGGACCGATCCGCTCGAAGGCGGCCACCATCCGCAGCACACCGGTGTCGTCGAAGCGCCTCCCGGTGATCTGCAACCCCACCGGGCTGCCGTCGGCGGTCCAGCCGCAGTTCACCGACGCGGCGGGCTGGCCGGACATGTTGGCGCCGAGGGTGAAGGCGATGTGCTCCAGCGGGCGCAGCGGATCGCCGGTCGGGTAGGCGGCGTCTGCCGGGAACGCCGGGATCGGGGCCACCGGGGACAGCAGGAAGTCCAGCCCGCCCAGCGCCGCGTGCGCCGCCGACCCGATCGCGTCCATCCGGCTGAACCCGTGGAACACCTCGGCGGCCGTGGCGTCCCGGACGCTGCCCGCCCACCGCGCGATGTCGGGCAGCACCAGCTCCCGCCGCGCGGCCGGCAGCGCCAGCAGGTCCGACCACGCCCGGAAGCGCCAGAACCGGTCGAGCCCGTCGAGCATCTCCCGGGTCAGGAACGGCTCCACCGGCACCACCTCGGCGCCCGCCGCGGCGAACGCGGCGGCGGCCGACTCGACGGCCGCGGTCACCTCCGGGTCGACGTCGAGCCCCACCCGCTGATCCAGCAGCAGGCCGAGGCGCAGCCCGCGGAGCTCGACCTCCGGCGTCGACCAGTCCAGCGCGGCGGGCGGCAGCGCGGTGTGGTCGCGCTCGTCGGGCGCGGCGATCACCGACATCGCCAGCGCGGCATCGGCCGCCGAACGGGTCATCGGGCCCACCGCGCGGCCGTAGTAGGGCGGATCGACGGGCACCCGCCCGAAGCTGGGCTTGAGCCCGACGATGCCGCACCACCCGGCGGGCAGCCGGATCGACCCGCCGATGTCGGTGCCCAGGTGCAGCGGGCCGTACCCGGCGGCGGCCGCCGCCCCGGCCCCGGAACTGGATCCGCCCGGCGTGCGCAGCGGGTTCCACGGGTTGCGGGCGAGCTGGTGCGCGCTGGAGACCCCGGAGGAGAGCATCCCGTAATCGGGCATCGTGGTCTTGGCCACGAACACCGCCCCCGCCTCGCGCAGCCGGGCCGCGGCCGGGGCGTCCGCCGCCGCGGGCACCGGCTCGGTGGCGGCCGTGCCCAGCAGCACCGGCACCCCGCGGGTGGCGATGTTGTCCTTGATCGTGGCGGGCACGCCGTCGACGGGCCCGAGCGGCGCACCGCGCGCCCAGCGGCGCTCGGACTCCCGGGCGGCCGTCCGGGCACCGTCCGGGTCGTAGGCGTAGGTGGCGCCGAGCACCGGCTCCGCCGCCTCCACCCGGGCCAGCACCGCGGCCACGACGTCCACCGGGGAGAATTCCCCGGACCGGTAACCGGCCACCACGCGGGCGGCCGGGAGATCAGCGAGTCCGCTCATGCCGCGCCTCCTCGATCCGCCCAGTCTCGACCGCCCGCCGACCGGGGCGCAGTGGACATCGTGTCGGTGAACGGTCATCGGCCCGGGCAGGCCGCCTCTTGACGGCGCCGCCGTGCGGGGCGGCCCGGAACGCGGCACAGTCGCCTCGACGGCTCACCGGCGGGAGGTGGCGATGGCCGAGGTCCCGGACAAGATCGTCGTCGGGGTGGACGGCTCGGCGGAGTCCCGGGCCGCCCTGGCCTGGGCGCTGCGGCAGGCGCGGCTGACGGGCGGCCACCTGGTCGTGGTGCGGGCGTGGACCGGCCCGTCGACCGAGATCGGCGCGGTCACGCCGGACCGGCACGACCTCGACGCCGACGTGTCGCGCGACCTCGGCGAGATCGTCGCGGACGTCGCGGACGGCGAACCCGACGTCCACGTCACCCGGGAGGTCGCCCACGGGCACCCGGCCAAGGCGCTGCTCGACGTCGCCGCCGACGCCGACCTGCTGGTCCTGGGCAACCGGGGGCGCGGCGGGTTCACCGCGGCGCTGCTGGGCTCGGTCACCCAGTACTGCACGCACTACGCCGCCTGCCCGGTCGTCGTGGTCCGGCCGGACCAGCGCTCCACCGGGTGACCCGTACGTGGCGCACAATCGGGAGGACCGACGCGCGACGGAGGCGACGATGAGCGACGAGACCCGGATCTTCGACAACACCGAGGCCCAGCGGTTCGAGCTGCACGCCGGTGATCAGCGGGTGGGGCTGGCCGACTACCGCCCGCAGGACGGCGCGCTGGCCCTGGTGCACACCGAGGTCGACCCGCGGCACGGCGGGCACGGGTACGGCAGCGCCCTCGTGCGGGCCGCGCTGGACTCCGCCCGCGACCGGGGGCTGTCGGTGCTGCCGCACTGCTCCTTCGTCCGGGACTGGATCGGCGCGCACCCCGAGTACCTGGACCTGGTACCGGAGTCCCAGCGCCCGTCCTTCGGGCTCTGACACCGCGGGCGCTGCCGGTGACCCGCTCCCCCGGCAGCGCCTAGGCTGGTCGCGGCCCGGCACCCCCACCAGGAACGGAGCACCGATCGTGTCCGACATCCCCCGCCGCCGCCTCGGCAGCACCGGTCCGGAGGTCAGCGCCCTCGGCTACGGCGCGATGGGCCTGTCCGGCGTCTACGGCAGCGCCGACGACGCCGAGTCCGGCCGCCTGCTGCACCAGCTCCTCGACCTGGGCATCGACTTCCTGGACACCGCCGACGTCTACGGCAAGGGCCACAACGAGCGGTTGATCAGCGGCCTGCTGGCCCAGCGGCGCGACGAGGTCGTGCTGGCCACCAAGTTCGGCGCGGGCGCCGAGTCGGGGCTGGGCCGCCCGGACAACGTGCGCGCCAGCCTGGACGCGAGCCTGCGGCGCCTGGGCACCGACCACGTGGACCTGTACTACCTGCACCGCCTCGACCCGACCACGCCGATCGAGGACACGGTGGGCGCGATGGCCGAGCTGGTGCGCGCGGGCAAGGTCGGGCACCTCGGGCTCTCCGAGGTCAGCGCCGCCACCCTGCGCCGCGCCCAGCAGGTCCACCCGATCAGCGCCGTGCAGCAGGAGTACTCGCTGTTCACCCGCGATCTGGAGGCGGACCTGCTGCCCACCGCCCGCGAACTCGGCGTGGGCGTGGTCGCCTACTCCCCGCTCGGCCGCGGCGTGCTGACCGGCGCCATCCGCGACGTCGCCGACGTGGAGAACCTCGACGAACGGCGCACCCGGTACCCGCGCTTCGAGGAGGAGAGCCTGCGGCGCAACATCGAGCTGATCCGCCCGCTGCGGGAGCGGGCCGACGCCCTGGGGCTGACCCCGGCTCAGCTCGCCCTCGCCTGGCTGCTGGCCCAGGGCCGGGACGTGGTGCCCATCCCGGGCAGCCGCCGGATCGGCAACGTCGAGGCCAACGTGCGAGCGGCCACGGCGGAACTCGACCCGGCGGTGGTGGCCGAGCTCGCGGAGCTGTTCCCGGCCGGAGCGGCCTCCGGCGAGCGCTACACCCCGGCGGGCATGGCGCGGCTGGACCGCTGACCGCCTCAGCCGACGGTGGCGCCGAAGACCAGGCCCAGGACGTAGGTGGCGGCCGCCGCGCCGTACCCGATGGCGAGCTGGCGCAGCGCCCGGGTCAGCGGCGGCGCCCCCGACATGACGCCGACGGCGGCGCCGGTGAGCATCAGCGCCAGCCCCACCAGCACGGCCGCGGCGATCACCGGCGCGGGCCCGGTGGCGCCGCCGAGGAAGGGCAGCACGGGCACCGCGGCTCCCGCGGCGAAGAAGCAGAAGCTCGACATCGCCGCCTTGAGCCCGGTGCCCACCACCTCGTGGTCCTGCCCGGGCCGGTCGGCGACCGGGGCGAGCTGCGGGTTCCGCAGCACCTCGTCGGCGTGCTCCCGCGCTTCCCGCTCGGACATGCCCCGCGCCCGGTAGACCAGCGCGAGCTCGTTGGCGTTGACGTCGAGCTGGGGCACCACGGCGCTGGTGCCGGTACCGGGCGCGGCGGCGGCCAGCAGCTCGCGCTGGGAGCGCACCGAGATGTACTCCCCCGCACCCATCGATAGCGCCCCGGCCAGCAGGCCGGACAGCCCGGTGAGCAGGATGACCGAACTCGGCACCCCGCCGCCGATGACGCCCAGCACCAAGGCCAGGTTGCTCACCAGGCCGTCGTTGGCGCCGAAGACGGCGGCGCGGAAGGTGCCCGACAGCCGGGCCCTGCCCCGCGAGGCCAGCGCCCGGACCACCTCTTCGTGCACGAGCTCGTCGGCGGCCATCGCCTCCGTCGCGTCGGGCTCGGTCCGGTACGGCGTGCGGCTCTCGGCGCGCTGCGCCAAGGCGAGCACGAACACCGAACCGAACCGCTTGGCGAGCTGCACCAGCACCCGCATCCGCAACCGGCCGCGCGCCGGGCGGTCGGCCTCGGGTCCGAGCAACTCGACCCAGTGCGCGGCGTGGCGCTCCTCGGCGTCGGCCAGACCCAGCAGGATCTCCCGTTCCTCGCCGCGGCGCCGTTCGGCCAGCTCGCGGTAGACCGCCGCTTCCTCCCGCTCGTCGGCGAGCAGGCGCCGCCAGCGGCGGATGCGTCGGGCGTCGGGCACGCGTCCACCCTTCCAGCCCGCACCGGCGGCCACCACCGCAGCCACGAGCGCGGGGGCGCCCCCGGCTGGGGACGCCCCCGGCTCCGCCGTTCGGCAGGCTCAGGCGCTGCGGGCCTGGGCCCGGTGCTTGCCCTCGCCGATCTCCTCGACGGCCTTCGCGCAGAACGACGGCAGGTCGTCCGGCCCGCGGCTGGTGACCAGCCCCTTGTCCACGACGACCTCCTTGTCGACCCACTCGGCGCCCGCGTTGACCAGGTCGGTCTTCAGGCTCGGGAACGAGGTCAGCGTGCGGCCCCGCACCACGTCGGCCTCGGCGAGCAGCCACGCCGCGTGGCAGATCGCCGCGACGGGCTTCTCCTGCGCGAAGAACGCGTGCGCGAACTGCACCGCGGCCGGTTTGGTGCGCAGGAAGTCGGGATTCGCGACGCCGCCCGGCAGCACGAGGGCGTCGTAGTCGTCCGCGCTCACGTCGTCGACGACCTTGTCCACCGGGAAGGTGTCGGCCTTGTCCAAGTGGTTGAACCCCTGCACGGTCCCCGCGCCGGTCGAAACGAGCTCCGGCATGGCGCCGGCGTTCTCGATCGCCTTCCACGGCTCGGTCAGCTCGATCTGCTCGACGCCCTCGGGCGCGACCAGGAACGCGACCTTGCGACCAGTGATGTCCGCGGTCATGCCACCTCCTCGACTCGGACCGTACGCACCGGGAGTCCCCGCCGGTGGCGGCGCTGAAACCCGGCGGGCGGGAGCCGCCGGGCCGTGCGACCGTCGCGGACGAACCGTCCTACCCGGGAGCCGTGATGAGCCGATCCAGCCAGCCGGGCGAACTGACCGGCGACTACATCATCGATCCCGCGCACTCGCGGCTGGGCTTCGTGGCCCGGCACGCGATGGTGACCAAGGTGCGCGGTCAGTTCAGCGACGTCGAGGGCCACATCCACCTCGACGAGGCGTCGCCGCGGGACTCGACCGCGACGGTGCGGATCAAGACCGCCAGCATCGACACCGCCCAGCAGCAGCGCGACGACCACCTGCGCAGCGCGGACTTCTTCGACGTGGAGACCTACCCGGAGATCGTCTTCCGGATCACGGCCATCGAACCCAAGGGCGGCGACCTCTACGCGGTCAGCGGCGAGCTCACCATCCGCGACGTGGCCAAGCCGATCACCTTCGACCTGGAGTTCACCGGCCTGGCCCACGACCCGATGGGCAACACCCGGGCCGGGTTCGAGGGCAGCACCCAGATCAACCGCAAGGACTGGGCCCTGACCTGGAACGCGGCGATGGAGAGCGGCGGCTTCCTGGTCAGCGAGAAGGTCACCCTCGAACTCGACATCTCCGCCATCAAGCAGTAACCGCGCCGCACCCGTCCTGCCCGGAGGGCTCCGCCAGGGGCCGCACTTCGACGGCGGCGAAGCGGGCGTCGGGGATGCGCGCCGCGATCTCGGCCGCCCGTTCCGGGCTGTCGCAGTCGACGACGAGGTAGCCCGCCAACTGCTCCTTGGTCTCGATGAACGGTCCGTCCGTCGCGGCGAGCGTCCCGTCGCGGACCCGGACGGTCCTGGACAGCGACGGGTCGGCGAGCGCCTGCCCGCCGAGAAGCTCGCCGGATTCGGTGATCTCGGCGTGCCCGGCCTCGGCCTGCCGGGTGAGCTCCGCGCGCTCGTCCTCCGGCAGGGCGAGGAACTCCGGTGCGCGCAGGAACGTGGGGGGCTCCCAGTTCTCCGGGTTGCTGTAGATCAGCAGCAGGTACTTCACCCTCGGCTCCTCCACGCCTGCGAGCGATCGGATCCGCCAGCGTAGTGCGGCACCCGCCGGGTGCGGGTCGGTGGTGCCCGCGGCGGTCGCGGGCACCACCTCGGGCGCAGGTCAGGCGGTGCCCGCCAAGCCGACCAGGTTGCCCTCCGGGTCCGCGAAGTGCGCGACGACCAGGTCGCCGCCGGGGGCCTTCGCCGGTCCCATCAGGCGCGTCCCGCCGAGGCTCTCGGCCTGCGCGAGCGCTTCCGCGACGTCGGGGACGCCCACGTAGAAGAGGGTCCGGCGCGCGTAGCCCGCGCCGCCCCCGATCCCGCCGTTGATCCCGCCGGTCGTGCCGCCGTCGACGAAGCCGTAGTCGCCCGGTGCGGAGACCTCGTCGGTCGCGGCATCACCGGTGTGGAACTCCCACCCGAACAGCTGGCCGTAGTAGGCCCGCAACGCGGCCGGGTCCTGGCCGATGACCTCGAAGTGCACCACTGGGTGGCCCATGATCGCTCCTGTCCGCGCCGTGGCCCGGCGCTGCTCCGGCGGCGCCTGGTGACGCCGCTCGCACCCGGAGGTCGGAGCCGTCGACGTCCTTTCGACATCCCCTGCCGCGCGGGTTCAGCGACCGGGCATCCGGGCCAGCCCGAGCTCCTGCTCCCGCAGGTAGCGCTGCTCGGGCAGGCTGGTCGCCAGCCGCGCCGCGATCCGGTAGGAGGTGCGGGCGCCGTCGTGATCGCCCGCCCGCTGGAGCAGGTGCGCCCGCACCGCGTGCAGGCGGTGGTGCCCGGCCAGCTGCCGGTCCTCCTCCAGGGCCGCGATCAGGTCGAGGCCCGCGCGCGGCCCGTGCACCATCGCCGCGGCGACCGCGCGGTTGAGCGCGACCACCGGGCTCGGGGCGAGCTCCTGCAACAGCTCGTAGAGCGCGAGGACCTGCGGCCAGTCGGTTTCCTCGGCCGACGGCGACTCCGCGTGGACGGCGGCGATGGCCGCGTGGAGCTGGTAGGGCCCCAGCGGTGCGGTCGCGAGGGTCCGGGTGAGCAGCTCGACCCCTTCGGCGATGGCGTCCCGGTCCCACCGGCCGCGGTCCTGCTCGGCGAGCGGGACGAGTTCGCCGCCGGGACCGGTGCGGGCGGGCCGGCGCGCGTCGCACAGCAGCATGAGCGCGAGCAGACCCGCGACCTCGCCGTCCGCGGGCGACCGGCGGTGCAGGACGCGGGTGAGCCGGATGGCCTCGGCGGTCAGCTCCGCGCGGTGCAGCTCCGGCCCCGAGGTCGCGGTGTAGCCCTCGTTGAAGACCAGGTAGAGGACGTGCAGCACGGCGCGCAGCCGTTCGGCGCGGTCCTCGGGCGGATCGGCGAACCGGGCGCCGGTCGCCTTGATCCGCTGCTTGGCGCGGCTGATGCGCTGCGCCATCGTGCTCTCCGGGACCAGGAAGGCCCGCGCGATCTGCTCGGTGGTGAGCCCACCGACGGCGCGGAGGGTGAGCGCCACCTGCGAGGGCGGCGAGAGCGCCGGGTGGCAGCACAGGAACAGCAAGGTCACCGCGTCGTCGTCGGGCTCGCCGGCGACGTCGGCCGGCGGGGCGAGGTGCTCGTCCGGCGGTCGCAGGGCCGCGGCCGCCGTCTCCCGGCGCCGGCGCGAGCGCTCGCTGCGGACCAGGTCGATCAACCGCCGGGAGGCGACCGCGATCAGCCAGCTCAGCGGGTCGTCGGGGGTCCCGCCCTCGGGCCACCGGGTCGCCGCGGCGAGCAGCGCTTCCTGCACCGCCTCCTCCGCCAGGTCGACGTCGTCGTAGCGGCGCACCAGCGCGGCCAGGACCCGCGGCGCGAGCGGCCGCAGCAGCGCGTCGAGGTCGGTCGGCACGACCACGGTCCCGCACACCCCCGTTCCCGGCACCCGGTGGTGTCCTGCGAATGGTGCCCTGCGAGCGGACCGAAGCCTGCCACAGCCGAGGCGGTTGCGGCGCGGCGGCGTCGCGCGCGTCCGGGCACCGGGTAGGGTCTCGGCCGCATCCGGCGGGCGTGGGAGGGATGATGGTCGCCAATCGCAAGGCCGTGCTCGGGATCGTCGCCGTCGCTGTCGTGGTGGGCGGATTCCTGATGATCCGCGACCCGGTCGGCGCCGCGGCGGCGGTGCGCGGGGCCTGGGACATGCTGCTGACCGCGGTGTCGGCGGTCTTCCGCTCCCTGACGACGTTCTTCCAGCACCTGTTCGAGGGCTGAGCGCCCGGCCGACCGGCGGCAGTCGGCCGGGCGGCGGGTCAGCGGGCCGCAGGCACCGCCCGGGCGGCCGCCTCGGCCGCCAGGGCGAAGTCGTGGTCCTGGGTGCGCCCGGCGTGCAGGTGCACCCGGTCCACGGCGGGACGCATCCCCGACGCGGACACCACGACGGTGACGTGCTCGCCGGGCAGGTCCTGCACTTCGTAGCCGCCGTCGCGCGCGGCCACGATCCGGGCGAGCTGCATCCCCGAGGTGTCGGTGACGGTGACGATGGCACCGGGCACCGGCTCGCCGGAGGCGTCCCGCACCACCCCGGCCAGCGTCCGGTGGTGCACCGGCTTCGGCGCCGCCAGCAACGGGTCGACCACCGCGTCGCCCTCGTCCTCGTGCTCGTAGCCGCCGGCCTCGGCTTCCTCGGCCTCGCCGCCGCGGCGCACGCGGAACTCGTTGAAGGCGACCAGTCCGACGCCGACGACCAGCCAGACGCCCAACCCGAGGACACCGGGTGCGACGCCCGCGCCGTCGAAGTACATGATGCCGCGCATCGCGTCGACCGTCTGCCCCAGCGGCAGCAGCGGGTGCAGCGCCTGGAAGAACGGCGGGACCAGCTCCTTCGGGATCGCCCCGCCGCTGGAGGGCATGCTCAGCAGCACGAACAGGCCCATCGCCACGCCGGGGATGAACTGCTTGAAGATCGGCACCAGCCCGAAGGTCACCCAGGCGACGGCCTGGGTCAGCAGGAACCCGACCAGCATGAGCACCGGCTGGTTCGGGACCACCTCCAGCACCCGGGCGACGCTGTAGCAGACGACCGCCGCAAGCGCGCCGATGCCGACCAGGGAGGAGAGCTTCTGCCGCAGGTTCAGCGGCGCGCGCAGCAGCATCATCACCGCGATGTAGGGCGAGATGTTCATCGCCAGCAGGCAGTAGAGCAGCGCGGTGCCCATCGTGTCGCCGGGCGCGTTGGGCGCCAGGTCGATCATCTGGAGCTGGTTGCCGGAGGCCGAGGCGACGGGGGCGAAGGTCTGCTGGAGCACCTGCATCATGGCGGCGCCGTTGGCCTTGGCGTAGAAGAGGTCGCCGTCGGCGGGGTCGTAGGCGGCGATCGCCTCGCGGTCCAGGACGGACTCGCGCGCGGCCTGCTCATCGGGCACCGCGGAGACGTCGACGGCGCCCGGCATGGCCTGCTCGAAGCTGCCCGCGAGCTGCTGCGCCGCGCCCTGCCCCACGACCGCGACGGGCATGTCGTGCGGCGCCGGGGAGTGCATCGGGAGCAGGTAGAAGACCATGAACCCGACGATGAAGAAGACGGGGAACCACAGCGTCGACGCGAGCGTTCGGATCAGCGATTTCGGCTGGTCCTCGGACAACGGACCTCCTCAGGGATTCGGCGTGCTCGTGCTGCGGACGGGCATCGTCGCCCCGCATGACATTCAGTTGCATCGCACAACCATTTGCGAGGCTAACTTATTCCCGAGGTCCGTGCCACAATGCCCCCGTCGATCGATCAGGAGGTGCCGATGCCCGCCCCCTCGCGCGACGGCGCCGATCCGCGCACCGACCGCGCCGCGCTGACCGACCGGCTGCGGGCCTTCCCGGTGCGCCCGCTCGACCCCACGGGACACCGGGCCTCGGCGGTGGCCGTCGCCGTGGCCGACGACGGGACCGGGCGGGGTATCTGGCTGACCCGGCGCGCCGCCACCCTGCGCGCCCACTCCGGGCAGTTCGCGCTGCCGGGCGGGCGCCTCGATCCCGGTGAGACCGCCGAGGACGCGGCGCTGCGCGAGCTCGACGAGGAGCTGGGCGTGCGGGTCGATCCCGGGCAGGTGCTCGGGCGGCTCGACGACTTCGCCACCCGCTCCGGCTACGTGATCACCCCGGTGGTGGTGTGGATCGGCGGCGCTCCCCCGCTGCGCCCGAACCCGGCCGAGGTCGCCCACGTGCACTTCGTGCCCTTCGGGGAGCTCGACGTCGCACCCACCTACTCCCGGATCGCCGAATCCGACCGGCCGGTGATCGGCCTCCCGTTGGTGGGCACCCTGATCCACGCGCCGACGGCCGCGGTGCTGCACCAGTTCACCGAGGTCGCGCTGCACGGGCGGCCGACCAGGGTGGCCCACCTGGAGCAGCCGCTGTTCGCCTGGCGTTGACCCGGACGGGCCCGCGCGCACCCGCCGACCGGACCACCCCCGCGCCTGCTGTACGGTCGCCGAGATCACCCGGTGAAGGAGCCGTTGCCGCCGATGACCCCCAGCCGACTCGTCCGCCCGCGGCGCAAGCGCCCGGTCATCGCGCTGGACCCGGGCACCGCGCGCCGGCGGCCGTCCCCGCGGCGGGGCGGCACCGCGCGGCACTTCGAGATCGACGGTGTCGAAGGCGTGCTGATCACCAACTCCTACCCGGACGGCACGCTGGGCGAGCTCTGGGCGCGCATCGGCGCGGGCGCCGATCCGCTCGCCGGGCTGCTGGACGGCCTGCTGGCCGGGGTGTCGACCGGGTTGCAGCACGGCGTGCCCCTGGAGTCCTACGTGCGCCGCTACGTGGGGACCCGCTTCGACCCTGCGGGGCCCGTCTCGGACCCCGACCTCGACCGCTGCACCTCGGTGCTGGACTACGTCTTCCGGCGGGTGGCGCTGGACCACCTCGACCCGGCGGACCGCACCGCGCTGGGCGTGCTCACCACCGACGAGCTCCGGTACCGCGCGGAACGGGGCTGACGGACCCGCGGCTATCCTCGCGGGTCGATGCGACGCACACCGCGCTCCCCGCTGCCACCGCGCGACGGGGTCGACGCCACCCGGATCCGGCTGCCCGCCGAAGGCCCCTGGGCGACGGTGCTGGAGCACCTCGTCGAGCGGCTGCCGATGCTGCCCGCGGACCGGATCGAGGCGATGCTGCGCGCGGGGGAGGTCGTCGGCGAGGACGGTCCGGTGGGCCCCGCCGCGCCGTTCGTCCCCCACGCATCGGTGTGGTTCCACCGCGACCTGCCGACCGAGGTGCCGGTGCCCTTCGGCCTCGACGTGCTGCACCGCGACGAGGACCTGGTGGTGGTCGACAAGCCGCACTTCCTGGCCACCACCCCGCGCGGCGGGCACGTGGCGCAGACCGCCCTCGTCCGGCTGCGGCGCGAGCTCGGGCTGCCCGACCTGAGCCCGGCGCACCGGCTGGACCGGATGACCGCCGGGGTCGTGCTGTTCGTCGTGCGCCCGGAACTGCGCGGCGCCTACCAGGGGCTGTTCCAGGACCGCGCGGTGCGCAAGGTCTACGAGGCGATCGCCCCGCACGACCCGGCCGTGGCGCTGCCGCGCACGGTGCGCAGCCGGATCGTCAAGGAGCGCGGCGTGCACGCCGCCCGCGAGCTGCCCGGCGAACCGAACAGCGAGACCCGGGTCGAGCTGCTGGAGCGGCGCGGCGGTCTCGGCCGCTACCGGCTGCTCCCCCGCACCGGGCGCACCCACCAGTTGCGGGTGCACCTGAACTCGCTGGGCCTGCCGATCGTGGGCGACGAGCTGTACCCGGTCGTCGCCCACCGGGCGCCGGACGACTTCACCGACCCGCTGCGGCTGCTCGCCCGGTCGCTGGAGTTCACCGACCCGGTGTCGGGGCGACCGCGCCGCTTCGACAGCGCCCGTGCGCTGGAGTGGCCCTCCGGAACCCACCCGATCAGGTAGGCTGAAGCGTCTTCTTACGGCGTAAACCAATCAGGACGGGTGGCATGGGCACTCCGCGTTCAGCTCCGCCCGCCGCCGACGACCACGACATGATCGAGGTCCGAGGCGCGCGCGAGAACAACCTGGCCGACGTGTCGGTCGACATCCCCAAGCGACGGCTCACCGCGTTCACCGGGGTCTCCGGTTCCGGGAAGTCCTCGCTGGTCTTCGGCACCATCGCCGCCGAGTCGCAGCGCCTGATCAACGAGACCTACACCGCCTTCCTCCAGTCGTTCATGGGCAGCCCCGCGCGGCCCGACGTCGACGCCCTGCGCAACCTCAGCGCGGCGATCGTCGTCGACCAGGAGCGGATGGGCAGCAACTCGCGGTCCACCGTCGGCACCGCCACCGACGCGCTGACCATGCTGCGGATCGTCTACAGCAGGCTCGGCGAGCCGCACGTGGGCACCGCGTCGGCGTTCAGCTTCAACAGCCCCGAAGGCATGTGCCCGGAGTGCGAGGGGCTCGGCCGGGTGGCGACGATCGACCACGGCGAGCTCTACGACACCGGGCGCTCGCTGAACGAGGGCGCCATCACCGCGCCCGGCTTCCAGGTGGACTCCTGGTACTGGCAGACGATCGCGCACTCCGGCTTCGTCGACCCGGACGTCCGGCTGGCCGACTACACCGAGCAGCAGTGGGCGGACTTCCTGCACAAGCCGCTCACCAAGATCAAGGTGGGCACCTCGAACCTGAGCTACGAGGGCCTGCTGGTCAAGGTGCAGCGGCTGTACCTGGGCAAGGACCGGGAGTCCATGCAGCCGCACGTCCGGGCGTTCGTGGACCGCGCCGTGGTGTTCGCCGAGTGCCCGGAGTGCGGCGGTTCCCGGCTCAGCGCCGCCGCGCGATCGGCCAAGATCGCCGGACGCGGCATCGCCGACTGCGCCACCATGCAGATCGACGAGCTGGCCGCGTTCGTCGGCGGGATCGACGACCCCTCGGTGGCGCCGCTGCTGACGACGCTGCGCGCCACCCTGGACTCGCTGGTGGAGATCGGCCTCGGCTACCTCAGCCTGGACCGCGAGTCCGGCACGCTGTCCGGCGGCGAGGCCCAGCGGGTGAAGATGGTCCGCCACCTGGGGTCCAGCCTCACCGACGTCACCTACGTCTTCGACGAACCGACCGTCGGCCTGCACCCGCACGACATCGCGCGGATGAACGACCTGCTGCTGCGACTGCGGGACAAGGGCAACACAGTGCTCGTGGTGGAGCACAAGCCGGAGGTCATCGCGATCGCCGACCACGTCGTCGACCTCGGTCCCGGCGCTGGCTCGGCGGGCGGGCGCATCGGCTACACCGGCGACGTCGCCGGGCTGCGGGCCTCCGGCACCCCGACCGGCAGGCACCTCGACCACCGCGTCGCGCTGCGCGAGCCCGTCCGCAGGTCCACCGGGGCGCTGCGGATCGAACGCGCCCGCGAGCACAACCTCAAGGACGTCGACGTCGACATCCCGCTCGGCGTGCTCACGGCGGTGACCGGTGTCGCCGGCTCGGGTAAGAGTTCGCTCATCCACGGTTCGCTCGGCACCCGCGACGACGTGGTGGTGGTCGACCAGTCGCCGATCCGCGGTTCCCGGCGCAGCAACCCGGCCACCTACAGCGGCCTGCTCGACGCCGTCCGCACCGCCTTCGCCAAGGCCAACGGCGTCAAACCGGGGCTGTTCAGCGCCAATTCCGACGGCGCCTGCCCGAAGTGCAAGGGCATCGGCGTGGTCTACACCGACCTGGCGATGATGGCCGGGGTCGCGTCGGTCTGCGAGGAGTGCCGAGGCGCCCGCTTCAAGCCCGAGGTGCTCGCGCACACCTTGCACGGCAAGAACATCAGCGAGGTGCTGGCGATGTCGGTCGCCCAGGCCCGCGAGTTCTTCGCGGGCAGCCGGGCGGCGCGGGCCGTCCTGGAACGGCTCGACGACGTGGGATTGGGCTACCTGCGGCTCGGGCAGCCGCTGACCACGCTGTCCGGCGGCGAGCGGCAGCGGCTCAAGCTGGCCATCCACATGGCCGAGAAGACGCGGACCTACGTGCTCGACGAGCCGACCACCGGGCTGCACCTGGCCGACGTGGACCAGCTCCTCGGCCTGCTGGACCGGCTGGTCGATGACGGCGCCACGGTGGTGGTCATCGAGCACCACCAGGCGGTGATGGCGCACGCGGACTGGCTCATCGACCTCGGCCCGGGCGCGGGGCACGACGGCGGCCGGGTGGTGTTCACCGGGACACCCGCGGAGCTGGTCGCCTCGGGCACCACGCTGACCGCCCGCCACCTGCGCGAGTACGTGGGCCGCGGCTGAGGGACCCGCTCCCGGGGACGCGGCCGGTTTTCTACACTCGGCCGGTGATCGCTCTCACCGACGTCGAGTCCGCCGCCCGCCGCATCGCCGAGCACGTCCGCGACACCCCGCTGGTGGAGGTCACCGGCGAACTGCCCGGCGCCCGGGCCTGGCTGAAGCTGGAGTTCCTCCAGCACACCGGGTCGTTCAAGGCGCGCGGGGCGTTCAACCGGCTGCTCGGCGCGGCCGAGGACGGCGGTCTGCCGGAGGCGGGCGTGGTCGCCGCCTCCGGCGGCAACGCCGGGCTGGCCGTCGCGCACGCCGCCGCGCGGCTCGGGGCGCCCGCCGAGGTGTTCGTCCCGCTGACCGCGCCCCCCGTGAAGGTGGCCCGGCTGCGCGAGCTCGGCGCCCGGGTGATGCAGGTCGGCGAGCGCTACCTCGACGCCTACCGGGCCGCGACCGAGCGGGCCGAGCTCGGCGGTGCGCTGTTCTGCCACGCCTACGACCAGCCCGAGGTGGTGGCCGGGCAGGGCACCCTCGGGCTCGAACTGCTGCGGCAGAGCGCGGACGGGGTGGACACCGTGCTGGTCGCCGTCGGGGGCGGCGGGCTGATCGCGGGGATCGCCGCCGCCACCGAAGGGCGCGCGCGGGTGGTCGGGGTCGAACCGCGCACCAGCGCCGCGATGCACGCGGCGCTCGAGGCGGGCCGCCCGGTCGACGTGCCGGTGTCCGGGGTGGCCGCCGACTCGCTGGGTGCCACCAGCCTCGGCTGCATCGCCCACGCCGTGCTCGGGCGCACCGGGGCGGAGTCGGTGCTGGTCGACGACGAGGCGATCGTCGAGGCGCGCCGGGAGCTGTGGCGGCGGCACCGGATCGTCGTCGAGCACGGCACCGCCGCCGCGTTCGCCGCTCTCCGCACCGGCGCCTACCGCCCCGCCCCGGACGAGCGGGTCGCGGTCGTGCTCTGCGGCGCGAACACCGATCCCGCCGACCTCGGCTAACCGGGGGCCGTCCGGACCAGGCGTTCAGAGCGCCCCGGGGACCACGAAGACCCCCCACGCCAGCAGCGGCCCGGTGCCGACGATGCCCGCGGTGAAACCGATGATCTGCTTGTAGAAGCGGTCCCGGTCGACACCGCGGGCGTTGCTGAGCACCAGGGCGCCGTTGGTGGAGAACGGCGAGGTGTCCACGATGGTCGTCGAGATGGCCAGCGCGGCGATCAGCCCCACCGCGCTGAGCTGGCTGGCCAGCAGCAGCGGCACGGCGATCGGGATGATCGTGGTGAGGATCGCGGTGGAGGAGGCGAAGGCCGATACCACCGCGACCACGAAGCACAGCAGCAGCGCCACGAACAGCGGTGCCCCCATCCCGGCGGCCCCTTCGGACACGGCGTCGATGGTGCCCGCCTCCTCCAGCACGCCCACGTAGGTCACCATCCCGGCGACGAGCAGGATGGTCGACCAGCTGATGCCGTCGACCGCCTTGGCCTGGCCGCGCACGTCGACCAGGGTGAGCACCGCGCCCGCCGCCAGCGCCAGGAAGCCGATCTCCAGGTGGAACACCAGCGCGCCCACCACGAGCCCGGACAGCGCGACCAGGGTGAGGCCCTGCCGCCAGGTGATCCCCGCTCCGTCCACCCCGGACCGCTCCTCGGCGGTCGGTTCGACCGGCTCGGGCCGCTTGCGGCCCAGCAGCGCGAAGGTGAGCACCGACAGCAGCACGTTGAACCCGAAGCTGGCGAAGAACAGCGTCGCGGGCGCGATGCCGAGCGAGGTGTTCTCCACCATGCCGAGCACCAGGGCACCGGAGACCGCGATCGGCGAGAACGCCCCGGCGTGCGCCCCGCTGATCACCATCATCCCGATCATGAGCTGGCTGATGCCGTAGCGGTGCGCGAAGCTCATCCCGATCGGGACCAGCAGGGCGACGGCCGCCGGGGTGAAGGTGCCGAAGGCGGTGAGCACCGCGGCGATGCCGAACAGCACCCACGGGATCAGCGCCACCTTGCCGCGCACCAACCGGACTCCGCCGCGCACCAGCAGGTCGATGGTGCCGTTGCGCTGGGCGACGGAGAACAGGTACGTCACGCCGACGATCGTGACGAACAGCGATACCGGGAACCCGGCGAAGATCTCGTCCTCGGTCATCCCGAGCGACCAGGTGCCGACGAGGAAGGCACCGATGAACGCGAGGATTCCGATGTTGATGGGCAGCGCGGTGGCGATGACGAACATCGCCCCCAGCGCGCCGAGGGAAATCATTTCGGCAGACATCTTTGTCCTTGGGTCGGACCGTCCTGCGTGGACGGGGTGGATCAGCTGGCGGGGCAGGCGATTTCGGGGACGAGCAGATCGGCTTCGCACAGGATGCGCGCGGCGCGGCGCACGGTGACCCGGGTCGGCGCAGCTCCGGCACCACCGGAGCAGCGCACCGGGACCACGCCCGCCGGGGTGGCGATGCGCACCGCCGCGGCACCCGCCGCCGCCGAGGACTCGTGCACCACCGAGCCGGCGATCAGGTTCGCCGTCGCCACCGCCACGGCCGAGGTCAGTCCGATCGCCGGGTGCGGCGCGTTCATCGACAGCATCCGCACCGAGACGTCGTGGTCGGCGGGGGTCACGCGCTCCCCCAACGAGGTCCGCGCCGCGGCGGGCGGGCCGACGAGGCCGACCTTGGGCACGGCGTCGTCGTCGGCGGGCAGCCCCATCCGCACGGCCGCCGCGCGGCGCACGGCGCGCAGCAGCTCGACGTCCGCCCGCATCCGGGCGGTGTCCTCGGACCCGGTGCGGCCGAGGTCGGCGGCGGCGACGAGCACCGCGGGGGCGCCCGCGTCGAGGAGGGTGGCGCGGACCTCGGCACCGGCCACCGGGAGGCGCTCGACGACCTGCCCGCCGGGCAGCAGCGCACCGGTCCCACCGCCGGCCGGGTCCAGGAAGGTGAGCCCCACCGCCACTCCGCCCGCGCGGGTGCCCGGCACGGTCTGGGTGCCGAACTCGTGGACCCGGCCGCCGGTGGTGTCGACCTCGGCTTCGAGGACCGCGCCGGTGTTGGTGTTGCGCAGCACGACGGTGGTCAGGTCGCCGGTGACCGGGACGAGTCCGCGCGCCACCGACCACAGCGCGATGGCGGTGGCGCAGTTCCCGCAGTTGCTGCCCCACTCGACCCGCCCGGTGCCGATGCCGACCTGCCCGAACAGGTACTCGACGTCGGCTCCGGGCCCGGCGCATCGGCGGACCACGGCGGCCTTGGAGGTGGTCGGGGTCGCGCCGCCGACCCCGTCGAGCTGGACCGGATCGGCGGCGCCGTAGGCGTTGACGAGCAAGGCCTCCAGCGCGTCGGACGCGGTGGGCACCGCGGCGGCGTCGAAGAGCCAGCACTTGCTGGTACCCCCTCGGACCAGGGTTGCGGGTACGTGCACGGCAGTCGCTTCCTGTTCGGCGGGGCAACGGTCGACCTACCCTGACGCCGCCGCGACTTCAGTACAATGTCGGCGATCTAAAGCTGCGTTGAGCGCGGCTAACAGCTCGCCCCGGGGAGGTCGAAGTGCTGGACGTGCGCCGCGTGCTGCTGCTCGTCGAGGCGGCCGAGCGGGGATCGCTGACCGCGGCGGCGGAGGCGCTGGGGGTCACCCCGTCGGCGGCCTCGCAACAGGTCTCCCGACTGGAGTCCGAGGTCGGCCAGCCGCTGCTGCACCGGCTGCCGCGCGGCGTCCAGCTCACCGACGCGGGGCGGGCGCTGGCCGAGCGGGGGCGGGTGATCCGGCGCGAGCTGCGGGGCGCGGAAGCCGACGTCCGGGCGCTGGCCGAGCTGGACCGCGGCACGTTGCGGCTGGGTTCCTTCCCCACCGCCAGCGCGTCGCTGCTGCCGCTGGCGCTGACCCGGTTCGCCCGCAAGCACCCGGGAACGCGCACCAGCGTCCGCTCCGCGCTGCTGGCCGAGCTGCTGGAGGCGCTGCACACCGGCGACGTCGAGCTGGCCCTGCTGTGGGACTACGAGTGGAACCGGATCGACGATCCCGCGCTGGAGATGGTCCACCTGATCGACGACCCCACCGTGCTCGTCGTGCCCGCCAACTCCGAACTCCTCGACTCCCCGGTGGTGAGCCTGGCCGAGCTCGCCGGGCAGGAGTGGATCATCCGGGCCGACAACCACCCGGTCGCCGAGGTGCTGCGCCGGAGCTGCCGCCTGGCCGGGTTCGAACCCGCCATCTCCTACGAGTCGCACGACTACCAGGAAGCGCAGGCGATGGTGGCGGCCGGGCTCGGCATCGCGGTCGCCCCGCGGCTGGCGCTGACCAACCGCAGGCACGACGTGCGGCTGCTCGGGTTCGCCACCGACGTCCCGGCACCGACCCGGCGCATCCTGCTCGCCCGGACCGCCCAGCGCGCGCCGACGCCCGCGGTCACCGCCATGTCCGGCGAACTGCGCTCGGTGGCCCAGAAGTTCGCCGGCAGCGCCCTGCACCGCGCCCAGCTCGGCACCGTGCGCTGAACCGTGCTGGGATGGGCGACGTGCGATTGCTGCTGATCTCGGACACGCACGTGCCCGCGCGGGCCAGGACGCTGCCCGACCCGGTGTGGCGGGAGGTGGCGGCCGCCGACGTGGTGTTGCACGCCGGGGATTGGATGGACCCCGCGCTGCTGGACGAGCTCCAGGCGCGCAGCACGCGGCTGATCGGCGTCTTCGGCAACAACGACGGGCCCGAGCTGCGGGGGCGGCTGCCCGAGGTGGCCCGCGCGGAGCTCGGCGGGGTGCGGTTCGCCGTGGTGCACGAGACCGGCGCCGCGCGGGGCCGGGAACGGCGCTGCGACCAGCGGTACCCGGACACCGACGTGCTGGTGTTCGGGCACAGCCACATCCCGTGGGACAGCACGACGCCGCGCGGGATGCGGCTGCTCAACCCCGGTTCGCCCACCGACCGCAGGCGCCAGCCGCACCACACCTACCTCACGGCCGCGGTCCGCGGCGGCGCGCTGGAGCAGGTGGAGCTGCACCGGTTGTGACCCGGCGGCTCACCGCACGTTGCGCTTGAGCCGCACCCGGTAGGAGTAGTGCTCCGGCAGGAAGTGGCTGACCGCCAGCTCCACCGGGACACCGCGCGAGGAGTGGTACATCCGGTCGATGCGCAGCAGCGCCCGCCCGGCCTCGCAGTCCAGGTGCTCCGACAGCACCGCGGTCGCGCGGCCGACCGTGATGCTCTGCTCGGCCTCGGCGATGGGATCGTCCAGCCTGCCGTCCAGCAGGCCGATGATGGTGACCCGGCTGCGCGCGCCCACCTCGGTCAGCTCCGGCACCCGCTCGACCAGCTTGCCGACCACCGGCGGCAGGTACACGGTGGTCAGGCAGAACGGGACGTCCTCGTGCAGCCGCAGGAACGACAGGGTGTGCACGCTGTCGGAGCCCAAGCGCAGCCGTCCGGCGGCGTCGAGGTCGACCTGCCTGCGCAGCGGCGCGACGAGCTGCATGGTGGTGTCGATGGACAGTCCCATCAGGTCGTCCACCGAGCCGAACTGGCGCAGGTACTGCTCCTCGCGGGGCGCGGCGAAGGTGCCCCGGCCGGGCACCCGGTGGACCATCCCCTCGGCGACGAGGTCCTGGAAGGCCCGGCGCACGGTCTGCCTGCTCACCTGGTGGCGCTCGGCCAGCTCGGCCTCGGTGGGCAGCCGGGTGCCGTCCGGGTAGTCGTGGCGCAGGATGGCGGTGCGCAGCTCGCGGGCGAGCTTGAGGTAGGCGCTCTCCCGCCCGTCGGTCCTGTTCACCGCGTCACCTCCCTCGCCGTGCGCCCGACCGTACCGGAGCCGGGGCATCGTCCCGGGACGGACGCCGGTGCGCGCGCTCAGGCGTCCAGGCCACCGCGCCTGACCAGTTGTCCGGCGATGACGTTGCGCTGGATCTCGTTGGTGCCCTCGCCCACGATCATCAGCGGCGCGTCGCGGAAGTAGCGCTCCACGTCGAACTCGGTGGAGTAGCCGTAGCCGCCGTGCACCCGGACGGCGTCCAGGGCGATCTCCATCGCCGCCTCGGACGCGAACAGCTTGGCCATCCCGGCCTCCATGTCCACCCGGCGGTCGGCGTCGTACTCGCGCGCGGCGTGCAGCGTGAGCTGCCGCGCCGCGGTGAGCTTGGTGGCCATGTCCGCGAGGTGGTTGCCCACGGCCTGGTGCCGCCAGATCGGCTTGCCGAAGCTCTCCCGCTCCTGGGCGTAGCGCAGCGCGTCCTCCAGGGCGGCCCGGCCCACCCCGAGCGCTCGGGAGGCGACCTGGATGCGACCGGTCTCCAGGCCCTTCATCATCTGCCCGAAGCCCTCGCCCTCGACCCCGCCGAGGACCGCGTCGGCCGGGACGCGGTAGTCCTCGAAGGACAGTTCGCAGCTCTCCACGCCCTTGTAGCCGAGCTTGGGCAGGTCGCGGGAGACGGTGAGCCCCGGGCCGTGCTCGGCGAGCAGGATGGAGATGCCGCGGTGCGCCGGGTCCGCCGCCGGATCGGTCTTGCACAGCAGGGCGATCAACCCGGAGCGCCGCGAGTTGGTGATCCAGGTCTTCGCGCCGTTGACCACGTACTCGTCGCCGTCGCGGCGGGCGTGGGTGCTCATCGCCTGCAGGTCCGACCCGCCGCCGGGTTCGGTCAGCGCCATCGTGGCCCGGACCTCGCCGGTGGCCATCCGGGGCAGGTAGCGGCGCTGCTGCTCCTCGGTGCCGAACAGCAGCAGGAGCTTGGCCACCACGGTGTGCCCGCCCATCGCCCCGGCCAGGCTCATCCAGCCGCGGGCGAGCTCCTCGGTGACCAGCACGTAGCACGGTGTGGACACCGGGGTGCCGCCGTGCTCCTCCGGGATGGCCAGGCCGAAGATCCCCAGCTCCTTCATCTGCTCGATGAGCGCCTCGGGGTAGGCGTTGGCGTGCTCCAGCTCCTGCACGACGGGTTTGACGTCCTTGTCGACGAAGTCGCGCACCGTCCGCACGACGAGCTGCTCGTCCTCGCTCAGGATGTCCGCTGTGCTCACTGCCTGGTCCTCCTCGTCAGATCACGCCGTCGGCGCGCAGCCGGTCGATCTCCGCGGCGTCCCGGCCCAGTCCGGCCAGGATCGCGGCGCTGTGCTCGCCGACGTCGGGCACCGGGTCCATCCGGGGCGCGACACCGGCCAGGTTGGCCGGGGGCACCAACGCCTGCACGGTCGCGCCGGGAATCGCCACGTCGCGCCACCGGTCCCGCTCGACCAGCGCCGGGTGCTCCAGGAATTCGGCGACCGAGTTGAGCCCGGCGTTGGCGATGCCGCAGGCGTCGAGCAGCTCCCCGACGCGGTCGGCGTCGAGCTCGGCGAAGCGGGCCGCGATCACCTCGTCCAGTTCGGCGCGGTGCGCGACCCGGGCCGACCCGGTGCGGAACCGGGCGTCCTCGGCCAGCGCGGGGTCGCCGAGGAACTCCCCGCACAGGGCGACCCACTCCCGCTCGTTCTGCACCGCGAGGAGCACCGCCCGGCCGTCGGCGGCGGTGTAGGGCCCGTAGGGCGCGATGGTGGCGTGGCTGGCGCCGACCCGAGGAGGCTGGGTGCCGCCGTAGCGGGTGTAGTAGGCGGGCTGGCCCATCCACTCGGCCAGCGAGTCGAACAGCGACACCTCGACGGCGCGCGCCTGGCCGGTGGTGGCCCGCAGGTACAGCGCGCTGAGCACCCCGGAGTAGGCGTACATGCCCGCCGAGATGTCGGCGATGGAGATGCCCACCTTCGCCATCTCGGCGGCCGTGCCGGTCAGCGACACCAGCCCCGTCTGGCACTGCACCAGCAGGTCGTAGGCCTTGCGGGTCTCCCACGAACCTCCGGCGCCGAAGCCGGAGACGTCGCAGACGATCAGCGATCCGTTGCGCTCGGCAAGCGCCGCCGCGTCCAGGCCCATCCGGGCCGCCGCGCCCGGCGCCAGGTTCTGCACGAAGACGTCGGCGGTGGCCAGCAGCTCGTCGAGCACCCGCCGCCCGGCCTCGGCCTTGAGGTCCAGGGCCAGGGACTCCTTGGAGCGGTTGAGCCAGACGAAGTAGCTGGCCTGCCCGTGCACCGATTCGTCGTAGCGGCGGGCGAAGTCCCCGCCGCCGGGCCGCTCGACCTTGATCACCCGGGCGCCGAGGTCGGCGAGCTGGCGGGTGGCGAACGGCGCGGCCACCGCCTGCTCGATGCTGACGACCGTGATCCCCTCCAGCGGGCGCGTCACCGGATCGCCTCCCCGGTCCGGATCGTGTCGGTTCCGGGCAGCTCCGCGGACAGCAGCGCGCGCACCCCGGCCCAGTCCGCCCCGGCCAGCAGCCCCGGCACGTCGGCGCCGCAGGCGGCGAGCTTGCCCCCCAGCTCGTCCTCGGTCGGAGGCCGCGAGGGGGCGCCCGGCGGATCGCCCATGGCCACCCGCAGCACCGGCCCGGCGTGGTCCACCTCGATCTCGACCTGCCCGGCCAGCAACCCGTCCGCTCCTTCGGAGGTGGCCAGCTCGACCCGGCGCAGCAGCCGCTGCGCGTCGTCCCGGCGCACCGCCTCGTCGGTGAACGCCGCGAAGTCGGGGTAGTCGTCCAGCAGGGCGGTGGACACCGCGTAGGGCAGGCTGAACTTGCCCTCCAGGCCGGTGTCCGGGCGGTCGTGGAGCAGCGGCGTGACGGTGGCCCGCGGGGTGCGCACGCGCACCGCGGCGACCTCGCCGGTGATCTGGTCCTTGATCTCGCGCAGCGCGGCGATCGGGCGCTGCATCGCGTAGCAGCAGGGGAAGACCTTGATGGCCAGCCCGCCGGGCACCGCGGGACCGCCGAGATCGGGCGTCCCGGTGGCGCCGACCAGCTCCGCCCAGGCGTCCAGCGCTGCGGGGTCGGCGGTGGCACCGGCCCGGGCCAGCCGCGCGGCCCGGACCCCGGCCTGCGCGGCGAACCCGACCTGCAACGACTTGCCGTGCGTGCCGAAGGCCTGCTGCACACCGCCCGCGGCGGGCACCGCCAGCGCCATCGCGGTGGCGAGCTGCGGTGCGGTCAGCCCCATCGCCACGCCCGCCGCGACCGCCGCGGCGGGGGCGCCCGCGGTGCAGGTGGCGTGCCACCCGGCGGAGTAGTGCGACCAGCCCAGCGCGGCGCCCAACCGCGCCATCACCCCGGCTCCCGCCAGGTAGGCCCGGGTGTCCCCGCCGGTGGCCAGCACCGTCGGCACGATCACGACGCTGATGTGGGTGGTGGATTCGATGTGCAGGTCGTCGAAGTCCAGCACGTGCCCGACCGCCGCCCACCGCGCCGCGTCGGGCAGCTCGGCGGCGATGCGGGTCAGGGGGTGGTCGCGGGCGGCCAGGGCGACCGCCGCGGTGTCCAGCAGCGAGCGCCGCGCCAGGTCGAGGTCGGCCGGATCCGGTTCGTGCTCGACCGCCCACCGGGCGAGGGTTTCTGCGATGGTCGCCATGCCTGTTCCTTCCGGGCCGCAGGGTCGGCGTCGAGGAATCGCGCTATTTGTACGGCCAAATATGCGCGCCGGTCAACAGCCGACTCCCGGGATGCGGCCCCGGGTGAGTTGACACCGGAACGGGTCGCGCCGAGACTGTGCCGGGTTTTGTACGGCCCAATCGACCGAAGGCTCGAGCGCCCGAGGGCCCGAGCGACCGAGGAGGACCGGTGGCAGGTCTGGAGACCCACCTGCGGGACTGGCGGCCCGCCCCGCTGACCGAGACCGACGACCTCGCGCCGGCGACCTCCCGGGCGCTGGCCGCGGTCCTGGAGACCCCACCCGAGCACCTCGACCCCGACGCGCTGCCCCCGCTGTGGCACTGGGTCCACTTCCAGTCCTGGCCCGGGCACGCCGAACTCGGCGGGGACGGGCACCCGACGCGCGGGCACTTCCTGCCGCCGATCCCGGACCGGCGGCGGATGTTCGCGGGCGGCCGGGTGTCGATCACCGCGCCGCTGCGCCTGGGGCGGCCCGCCGAGCGCACCTCGGCGCTGGCCGACGTGGTGGTCAAGCAGGGCCGGTCCGGCGAGATGGCGTTCGTGACGGTGCGCAGCGAGTACCGGCAGGACGGCGAGCTGCGGCTGACCGAGGAGCAGGACTACGTCTACCGCAGCGGCGAGGGCGCGGCGAAGGACCCGCAGGCCGCGCGCCCGGGCACCGCCCCCACCTCCGACGCGCCGTGGCAGCAGCACTTCATCGGCGATCCGGTGCGGTTGTTCCGGTTCAGCGCGCTGACCGCCAACGCCCACCGCATCCACTACGACGAGCCCTACGCCCGCGACGTCGAGTCCTACCCGGGCCTGGTCGTGCACGGCCCCCTCCTGGTGCTGCTGATGACCGACCTCGCGCGGCGCAGCGCGGATCGCGGGATCGCGAGCGTGGACTACCGGCTCAGCAAGCCGGTGTTCGCCGGGGACCGGGTGCTGATCACCGGCACCCCGGACGGTGCCGGAGCGGCGATGTCGGTGCTGACCGATCCGGCCCAGGTGATGGCGCGGGCCGCGGTGGGGCTGCGGTGACGCCGCGGGAGGCGGCCGCCGACGCGCGGACCGCGCTGTTCGTCCCGGGAACCCGCCCGGACCGCTTCGGCACGGCCCTGGCCGCCGGCGCGGACCTGGTCATCGCCGACCTCGAGGACGCGGTCGCCGACGCCGACAAGGACACCGCGCGCGAGCACGTCCGGGACCTGCTCGGTGGCGGTGGCCCGGTGGCGGTGCGGATCAACGCCGCCGGCACCCCGTGGTACGACGCCGACGTCGCGATGCTGCGCGGGCACGAAGCCGTGGTGGTGCTGCCGAAGGCCGAGACCGCCGAGCAGGTCGGCGCCTTGGCCGCCGCCCTGCCGGGCGCACCGCTGATCCCGCTGGTCGAAACGGCGGCCGGGGTGTTCGGCGCCGCCGAGGTGTGCCGGGCCGAGTCCGTGGTGCGACCGGCGTTCGGCAGCGTCGACCTCGCCGCCCAGCTCGGCGTCGACCACACCGACCGCGAGGCCTTGCGGCACGCGCGCTGCGCACTGGTGCTGGCCGCCGCCGCGGCGGGCACCGCGGCCCCGCTCGACGGGGTCACCACGGCGGTCCGCGACGCCGCACTGCTCGACGCGGACCTGCGCCACGCCGCCCGGCTCGGCTTCACCGGGAAGCTGTGCCTGCACCCCGCCCAGCTCGAACCGGTGCGGCGGGGCCTCGCCCCGTCGGCGGAGGAGCTGGCCTGGGCGCGCGCGGTGGTCGCGGCGGCCGGGGACGGCGGGGTGGCCGTGCTGGACGGCCGGATGGTCGACAAACCGGTGGTCGAGCGCGCGCGCCGGCTGCTGCGCGCCGGATGACGGGCGCTGGCGAGGTGGTCCCGCGGTGTAGTCTCGATCGGGTGCGAGGACGCCCACCCGGCGCGGCGGAGGGATGCGCGTGACCCCGGTCGTCGTGTTCGGCCTCGCCGGGCTGATCGTGCTGCTGGGCGCCTTGGTGCAGGGCTGCGCCGGGCTGGGCATGAACCTGATCGCCGCCCCGCTGCTCGCGACGCTGGACCCGGCGCTGGTCCCGGTCCCGCTGATCGTCTCGTCGCTGCTGCTGTCCGGGCTGGCGATGCGGCGCGAGTGGAGCGAGGTCGACTGGCGCGGCGCCGGACTGGCGGTGCTCGGCCGCGCGCCGGGGACGGCGCTGGGCGCGCTGGCGGTCGCGCTGCTGCCGGGACCCGCGTTCTCCGTGGCCGTCGGCAAATTCGTGCTGCTGTGCCTGGCCGCCTCGCTGATCACCTGGCGCCCCCGGCCGACGCCGGTCGCGCTGCTGGCGGCGGGCTTCACCGGTGGTGTCACGGGCACCGCCTCCTCCATCGGCGGACCGCCGATGGCCTTGCTGTACCAGCACGAGACCGGACCGCGGATCCGCGCGACGCTCGCCGCCTACATGCTCTTCGGCGGGGCGCTGTCGCTGCTCTCGCTGGGGATCGGCGGCCAGATCGGGGTCGAGCAGCTCCTGGCCAGCGCGGTGCTGCTGCCCTTCCTCGCGGCGGGCTTCGCGCTGTCCGGTCCGCTGCGGCGGGTGCTGGACGCGGGGTGGACCCGGCTGGCCGTGCTCGGGCTCTCCGGCGGCAGCGCGGTGCTGCTCATCGTCCGCGGCCTGATGTGAGTCAGCGCACCGGCTCCAGCGAGAACACCCGCAGTTCCCGGCCCCCGGCCCGCTCGTCGTAGGTGGCGTAGGCGGGCCAGGCGGGCACGATGACGTCGTGCCACAGCCGCTCGCGTTCGGCGCCGGTCACCAGCCGGGCGCGCACCGGGACCTCCCGACCGGCCGAGGTCACCACCGCGTCCGGGTGCGCCAGCAGGTTCGCCGACCACGCCGGGTGCCCGGCGCGGCCCCAGTTCGAGCCGATCACCACGAACCGCCCCGCATCGGGCACGTGCAGCAGCGGCACCGAACGGGGCCGTCCGGTGCGAGCCCCGCGCGCGGTGAGCAGCAGGGAGGGCATCCCGAGCAGCCGCAGCACCCCGAGGCGCCCGGCGGTGCGCCGCTGGACCGCGAGGTCCAGCGGCACGATCCGCCTGCCCAGCGCGGAGAACCACGGCCGGTTGCCCAGCCGCCGGACCGCCGCGCGCACCGGGCCGCGCATCACCGGGCGCGGGCCAGCGACAGCGCGAAGTCCCCGCCGTCGTCGACCCACCACCGGTGCAGGTCGAACCCCGCCGCGTCGAGCTCGTCGCGCACCCGCTCCCGGCGGAACTTCGCCGACACCTCGGTGCGCAGCTCCTCGCCCGCCTCGAACTCCACCCGCAGCGGCGGTTCGGCCAGCCGCACCTCCATCGCGCGCCGGGCCCGCAGCCGCATCTCGATCCACTCCTGCTCGGCGTTCCACCGCGCCACGTGGTCGAACGCCGCGGGATCGAAGTCGGCACCGGTCTCGCGGTTGAGCACCCGCAGCACGTTGCGGTTGAACTCGCCGGTCACGCCCTGCGCGTCGTCGTAGGCCCGCACCAGCCGCTCCGGGTCCTTGACCAGATCGGTGCCCAGCAGCAACCACTCCCCGGCTCCAGCGCGGCACGCACCGAGGCGTGGAAGCGGGCGCGCTCGGACGGCAGCAGGTTGCCGATGGTGCCGCCGAGGAACGCCACCAGCCGCTCCGGCCCGGCCGGCACGGACGTGCCCGCGGTGAAGTCGTCGACGACCCCGCGCACCTCCAGCTCCGGGTAGTCCAGCGCGATGGACTCGATCGCCGCGCGCAAGGCCGAGACCGACACGTCGAGCGGCACGAACCGCTGCAACGTCTCGTTCTTGCGCAGCGCGTCGAGCAGCAGGCGGGTCTTCTCCGAGGACCCGGACCCGAGCTCGACCAGCGTCCGCGCCCCGGTGAGCTCGGCGATCTCCACCGCGCGCCGGTGCAGGATCCCGGACTCGGCCCGGGTCTGGTAGTACTCCGGCAGCTCGGTGATCCGCTCGAACAGCTCGCTGCCCTCGGCGTCGTAGAACCACTTGGGCGAGGCCCACTTCGGGGTGTCGGTGAGCCCGGCCCGCGCGTCGGCCAGCAGCGCCCGCCGCGCGTCCGCCTCGGTGAAGCGCACCACCAGTTCGGGATCGGTCATCAGCTCTCCTGCAAGGGGTCAGGTCCAGTCGGGCGGGGTCGGCGACGAGCAGGTGCCGGTCCGCGACCGGCTGCCAGTCCCGCTCGGGGCCGAAGGGTTCGGAGGCGACCGCCACGGCGTCGTCGGCGTGGCGGACCCACAGCGAGTGGGTGCAGGTCGTGGCGATGATGCGGTGGCCATCGGTCAGCAGCAGGTTCAGCCGGGACTCCGGCGACGCCCGCAGCACGTCGCCGACCAGCCCGGTGACCGCCTCCACGGGTTCCTGGCCCTTGCCGATCCGGTGGCGCAGCAGCGCCCACAGCACGGCCGAATCCGTCGGCGCGGCCAGCGTCATCAGGTCCACCACGTCGAGCTCGGCGGCGGTGCCCGCCAGCGAATCCGGCCAGCCGGGCACTTTGCCGTTGTGGCTGAACAACCACCGCTCGTCGGCGAACGGCGCGCAGGCCCCGGTGCTGACCGGCATCCCGACGGTGGCCGAGCGCACCGCGGCCAGCACCGCACCGCCGGATGTCCCGGCCGCGAGCTGGCGGAACGCCTCGTCGGTCCACATCGGAACGGCGGCGCGGTAGCACCGGGGCGCGCCGTCCCCGGCGTACCAACCGGCGCCGAACCCGTCCACGTTGACCGTGCCGCCCCCGCGCATGTCGGTGGGGGCCCAGGTCTGCTCCAGCAGCGAATGCACGGGATCCAGCAGCAATTCCGACAACGGCACGTCCGGGCCGACGTAGGCCAGGTGGCGGCACACGGCGTCAGCCGATCTCGTCGGCGCCCGGGGTTCGGGCGCAGCGGAACCCGGCGAAGATCTGCCTGCGGATCGGGTAGTCCCAGTTTCGGAAGGTCCCCCGGCAGGCGGCCGCGTCGGTGCCGAACGAGCCGCCGCGCAGCACCTTGTGGTCGGAGCCGAAGAACACCTCGGAGTACTCCCGGTACGGGAAGGCCGCGAAACCCGGGTACGGCAGGAAATCGCTGGCCGTCCACTCCCAGACGTCACCGATGAGCTGGTGCGCACCGCAGGGCGCGGCCCCGGCCGGGTAGGCGCCCACCTCGGCGGGCCGCAGGTGGCGCTGGCCCAGGTTGGCGTGCTCCGGACCGGGATCGGCGTCGCCCCAGGGGTAGCGCAGGCTCCGCCCGGAACGGGGGTCGAAGCGCGCCGCCTTCTCCCACTCCTGCTCGGTCGGCAGCCGCTTGCCCGCCCACGCCGCGTAGGCCTCGGCCTCGTGGAAGCTGACGTGCACCACGGGCTCCCCCGGCGGCACCGGCTCCCAGCGGCCGAACCGCCGGCGCATCCAGCGCCCGTCCACGTGCTCCCAGAACCGGGGACCCACCAGCCCGGCGCGCTGCCGGTACTCCCACCCGGCCGCGCTCCACCAGCGCGGGTCGTCGTAGCCGCCCGCGTCGAGGAACGCGAGGTACCGGCCGTTGGTGACCGGCGCGGTGTCGAGGAAGAACTCCGGCACGTGCACCTCGTGCGCCGGCCGCTCGTTGTCCAGCGCCCACGGCTCGGTCGAGGTGCCCATCGTGAACGGCCCGGCGGGCACCCGGACCTCGTCGGGCAGGGCGCGGACCGCGGGGGCCGGGGGCGCCTCGTCGTGCAGCACCGGCGGTCCGTCGCGGAGCTGGTGGGTGGCCAGCATGGTCTCGTCGTGCTGCTGCTCGTGCTGCACGATCATCCCGAACGCGAAGGCGTCCGAAACCAGCCTGCGGCCTTCCAGCGGGGTGCTGTCGAGCAGGTCGAGGACCTTGGTCCGGACCTCCCGCACGTAGCCGCGCGCCTCGGCAGGCCCCAGCAGCGGCAGGCTCGGCCGGTCGGACCTGGGGTGCTGGAAGGCGTCGTAGAGGTCGTCGATGTCCGGCCGGAGCGCCTCGGCGCCCCCGACGTCGCGCACCAGCCAGATCTCCTCCTGGCTGCCGACGTGGGCGAGGTCCCAGACCAGCGGGGACATCAGCCGGGAGTGCTGGCGCACCAGGTCCTCGTCGTCGACGGCATCGGTCAGCGCGGTGCTGCGCGCCCGGGTCCGTTCCAGTTCTGCGGCGACGCGAGCGCGCAGCCCGGTCGTTGCCTGCTCCTGCGAATGCACCGGTCACCTCCGGATATCGGTGGTCCGCCGTTCGGCGTCCTCGAGCCTGTCGGTCACGAAGTCGGTGAGCCGGGCGGGCAGCCCGGCGGGCACGTCCGGGCTCCGCAAGCATCGGCGCACCAGTTCCAGGACGTCGCGCGCGCAGCGGGCCAGCGCCGGATCCCGCAGTCCGACCCGGGCCGCGGGGTACCAGCGGCCGACGGCGGGCGCGGTGAGCTCCAGCAGCCGGTCCACCGCGGCCTCATCCCGGAACAGCGCGATGAGCGCGGCCGCCGGCAGCATCCAGTCGTCGCCGGGCAGCGCGTCGAGGTACCGGATCTCCAGGTAGCCGCGCGGCCGCACCGGCGTGAACGCGGTGCTCAAGTGGTAGTCCAGGTCCTCGCGGGTCGGCCGGGTCGGCAGCGAACCGCCGATCCACTCCGCGAAGCTGACGCCCCGGGGCGCCGTCCAGTCGTCGCCCTCGCGGCGCAGGCACACCAGCGGGACGTCCAGCATCCGCTTGGCCCACCCGATCGCCGGGTCGCCGCCGACCGGGCCCGGCCGGGTGCGCGGCGGATCGGTGCGCAGCACCGAGCGGGTCCGCGCCGAGACCCAGCCGGTCTCCGCGCCGAGCAGCCGCGGGGAGTTGGCGAACATCGCCACCATCACCGGCCCGACGGCGTGCAGCGCGGCCCAGCGGGTCGCGATCCGGTCCGGTTCCCCGGCGTCGATGCAGACCTGGATCCCCGCGGTGCTGCACATCATCAGCCGACCGTGGACGCCGATCCGGTCGAAAGCGGCCTCCATCGCGGCGTAGCGCGGCACCCGCAGCAGGCGGTGCGGTGTTCGCCAGGGATCGGTGCCGTGCTCGCCGAGGACCAGCCCGGCCGGGCGCAGCCGCCGCCGGATGTGCTCGGCGTCGGCGGTGACCACGCCGAACAGCGCGTCCATCGACGTCGTGGGAGTGCTGGAGAGCTCGACCTGGCCACCTGGTTCGACGGTGAGAGCGGAACCGTTCGGCAGCGGCTGCTCCGGGCTGCCGGGGGCGAGGGAGCGGGGTGCGTGCGGGCCGAGGGCGTGCGCCAGAACCTCGGCGTCGAGCGGCCTGCGGGGATCGTCGGCGTGGTGGACGGTCCATTCGAGCTCGACACCGAGCAAGCGGGGAGGGCCGTGCTTGAAGCAGACCGAGGCCACGTAGGCTTCGGCCTCCGCGCGGGTGCGGATGAGCGAAGTCGGGTAGTCGGCCGCGGCCGGGTCGATCGACACGGACATCCTCACCCCCAGGTTCGGGCCGGGAGTCCGACGCTACCGCCACCGGACCGACTTCCGCATCCCTTGTTCTGGTGATCGGACGTCGCCACACGCCCGCCCCGGAGCCGGTTTCGCCGGATTTCGCGGGGTTTTTCGCCGCGGGTCGGCACCGGCGCCACCGCCGCCGCGCCAGCAAACCGTACGTACGGATTGCACGTGCCGCGGCGGACCTGCAACGATCACCGCATGCCCCGGGTCAGCCAGGACCACCTCGCCGCCCGGCGCCGTCAGATCGTCGACGGCGCCCGGACCTGCTTCGCGCGCTTCGGCTACGAAGGTGCCACCGTCCGCAGGCTGGAGGAAGCCACCGGGCTGTCCCGCGGAGCCATCTTCCACCACTTCAAGGACAAGGAGTCGCTGTTCCTCGCCCTGGCGGAGGACGACGCCACCCGGATGGCCGACGTCGTCGCCGAACAGGGGCTCGTGCAGGTGATGCGCGACCTGCTCGCCGACCCGGACCGCAGCCGGGGCCACGCCCCCGGCGTCGACTGGCTGGGCACCCGGTTGGAGGTGTCCCGGCGGCTGCGCACCGACGCCGAGTTCCGCGAGCGCTGGGCGCAGCGCTCGCAGCAGCTCACCACGGCCACCCGGGCCCGCTTGCAGTGGCAGCGCGATTCGGGGAACCTGCGCGACGACGTCTCCGTCGACGTGCTCACCTCCTACCTGGAACTGGTGCTCGAAGGCCTGGTCTCGCACCTGGCGATGGGCCTGCCCTCCGAGCACCTCGAAGCGGTGCTCGACGTCGTCGAGGAGAGCGTGCGCCGGTACCGGGCGCGCTGACCCGCTCGGCGGTGAGCCGCACCCGGGCGTACCCTCCTGGCGCGAGCGGCGCGACGGAGGGGCACTGTGGTCTGGCGCGAGTGGTGGAACCGCTTCCTCGCCTCTGATCCGGCGTTGCGCCGACTGCGCACCGCGATCAGGGTGACGCTGAGCGTCGCCCTGACCCTGGCGATCATGCTCCCGCTGCTGGCGCGGTGGGGACTGCCGCTGCCGCAGGCGCTGCTCGGCGCCGTGGTGGCGATCAACTGCTCGCTGGGCATCAACGAGCCCGACCGGCGCCAGCAGCAGCTCACCCACCTGCTGATGCCGCTGCCCACCACGCTGTCGGTGCTGCTGTCCACCGCGACCGCCCCGATCCCGGTGCTGCAGAGCGCGCTGTTCCTGGTGGTGATCTTCGCCGCCACCTACGTCCGGCGCTTCGGCAGCCGCTGGTTCCCGCTGGGCATGGTCGCGTTCATGGGCTACTTCTTCACGATGTTCCTGCGCCCGCAGCTCGCGCACGTGCCCGCGCTGCTGGCGGCGGCGGTCTGCGGCGCGCTCGCGGCGCTGGTGCTGCGCTTCGCGGTGCTGCGGGACGATCCCGCCGGGGTGCTGGCCCGGGGCAGGCGGACGCTGCGCGCGCAGGTGCACGGGCTGCTGCACGCGGTGCGCGACGTGGCCGAACGGCCGGAGAGCGGCCGGGAGCGCCGCGCCCTGCACGACCGGACGGTCCGGCTGAACGAGACCGCCCTGATGCTGCGCAACACCGTCGACCGGCTGGAGACCCTCGACGAGTCCGGCCGCGACGTGCTGGCCCAGCGGATCCTCGACGTGGAGCTGGCCGCCGAGAACCTGCTGCCCCCGGCGATGCGCCTGATCGACGACACCCCCGGCGGCGGTGCGGTGGCGGCCGCGATCGGCGAACTGCTCGCGGTGCTCGACACCGACCCCAGCCGCCTGCCGGAGGCCACCCGGGACGTCGCCGCGCGCGCCGAGCAGCACGGACCGCCGGAGATCGCACCGCGGATCCGGCGGCTCGGCTCGGGGCTGGCCGAGCTGGCCCACGCCACCGCCGCGGTGGGCACCGACCGGGGCGGCGCACCGGTCCAGCGCGACGACGACGAGCAGGCGGCGGAGCAGACCGGCCTCGACCGCCCGGAGGTGCGCACCGCGGTCCAGGTGACCTGCGCGGCGGCGGTGGCCATCGTGGTCGGCCAGCTGGTCGCGCCCGGCCGCTGGTACTGGGCCGTGATCACGGCGTTCGTGGTGTTCATCAGCGCTCACAGCCGGGGCGAACTGCTGGTGCGCGCCTGGCAGCGCACGGCGGGCACGGTGCTCGGGGTGCTGGCCGGGATCCTGGTCGCCTCGCGGATCACCGGCGACCTGGTGGCCGAGTTCGGCGTGATCCTGCTTTGCGTGTTCCTCGGCTTCTACTTCGCGGGCTACTCCTACGCCCTGCTGACCTTCTTCATCACCACCATGCTCGGCGCGCTCTACGGGATGCTGGGCAACTTCAGCCCCGCCGTGCTGGAGGTCCGGCTGCTGGAGACCGCCGTGGGCGCGCTGGCCGGCGTGCTGGCGGCGGTCTTCGTGCTGCCCACCCGGACCCGCTCCCTGGTCCGCAGCAACATCGAGGAGTTCCTGCTGGAGCTGCGCTCCATGCTGCGCGCGGCGGGCACCGAGATCGACGAGTCGGGCACCGCCACCGGCGCCACGGCCACGATCCGCGATCTCGACGACCGGCTGCACCAGGTGGTCGGCAGCGCCCGCCCGCTGACCGCCTACCGGTGGCGGTCCCGGCGGTCCCAGGTGGAGCGCTCGGTGACCGCGCTCAGCGGCTGCGCCTACTACGCGCGCAACCTCGCGGTGCAGCTCCCCGGTGCGGTGGGCCGGACCGACGCGGTGACCCGCGAGGCGCTCTGCGAGGCGCTGTGGGCGCTGGCCGACGCGGTGGAGGCGATGACCGACGACGCCCAGACCGGCTTCGACGAGGCGATGTCGGCGGCGCAGCACTACGCCGAACGGCTGCACGACGCCGCGGACGGCACCGGCTCCGGACCGCTGGACCGGACCCTCGGCTGGCTGGACCGGCTCACCCGGGTCGTGGCCGACCTGGCCCGGGAGCTGGAGGTGCCCGGCGCCGGCGTGCGCTGACCGCCACCCCATCGGGGGAAACGCGCGACACGGGCGCCGAGCGCCCGGGGCCGGCCCGCTCGGCGCCCTAGCCTGCCCTGGTCCGCGGCCCGAGAGGAGAGGTGCGTGCAGCGTTCGACCGCGCTGGGCCTGATCGCGGCCACCGTGCTCGCGACGTGCCCCGCCGCCCAGGCCGCTCCGGCCCTGCACTTCGGCCCCTGCCCCGAGGACGTCAGCACCCCGTACCCGGAGCTGCGCTGCGCGGGGCTCGACGTGCCGCTGGACCACGCGGACCCGGCGGCGGGCACGGTGCGGCTGCTGATCTCCCGACTGCCCGCGCGCGATCCGGCGGCCCGGCGCGGCGCGCTGCTGACCAATCCCGGCGGCCCCGGCGGCCCCGGGATCGCCTTCGCCGGATCGCTGAGCCGCCGGCTCCCCGACGTCGTGCTGAACAGCTACGACCTCATCGGCGTGGACATCCGGCACACCGCGCACAGCACTCCGATCCACTGCGTCGACGCGGCGACCTACTGGCGCGCGCCGCTGCCCGACCCGGACGCCGAGGCGGCGCGCGAGCGGAACTGGCGGCGCGCGGCCGAGTACGCGGCGGGCTGCGCGCAGCGCGCGGGCCGGTACCTGCCGCACCTGACCACGCCGACCATCGCCCGCGACCTCGACCTGGTGCGGGAGGCGCTGGGCGAGCAGCGGATCAGCTTCCTCGGCTACTCCTGGGGGACCTACCTGGGCGCGGTCTACGGCCGGCTCTTCCCGCACCGGGTGGACCGGATGGTCCTGGACAGCGTCGTCGACCCGAGCCGGGTCTGGTACGCCAACAACCTCACCCAGGACGTCGCGGTGCAGCGCCGGCTGGGCCGCTACTTCGACTGGGTCGCCCGGCACCACGGGACCTTCGGGCTCGGTGCCGACCGGGAGCGGGTGGGCACGGCGTGGCGCGCGGTGCGAGCCGAGCTGCGGCACGCCCCGCGCGGGCCGCTGGGTCCCTCGGAGCTCATCGGCATCACCTTCACCGCGCTCTACGGCGAGGACGACTGGATCCGGCTGGCGGAGGCGCTGGCCGCCTTCCACCTGCGCGGCGACGACCGGCCGCTGGTCGGCATGGTGGTGCCCAAGGACGCCGCCACCGAGAACGCCAACGCGATCTACAACGCCGTCGAGTGCGCCGACGCCCCGTGGCCCGCCGACCGGGCGACGTGGGAGCGCGACGCCGCCGCGCTGGCCCGGCACAGCCCGCTGGCCGCCTGGTACAACCTCTGGTCGGTGGCCCCGTGCCGCACCTGGCCCGCGCCGAGCGGGCAGCCGGTGCGGATCACCGGGGCGGGGCTGCCCCCGGTGCTGCTGCTGAACTCGGTGCACGACGTGGCCACGCCCTACGCCGGGGCGCTCCGGATGCACCGGGCGCTGCCGTCCTCGGTGCTGGTCACCGAACGCGACTCCGGGACGCACGGCCTCTACGCGATGGCGGGCAGCGCCGAGATCGACCGCATCGGCACCGACTACCTGGTGCGGGGCTCCCTGCCCGCGGGCGACGTCGCGGTGCCCGGGCACCCGAAGCCGGATCCGGCCGCCCCCGGGCCGCCACGGGGCAGGCAGCTCGTCCTGCGCTGAACCCGCCGGGGCCCGCCGAACTCGGACGCGGGCCCCGGCGGTGCGGGCTCAGAGCACGCCGTGCATGTACTTCTTGATGCTGCGCGAGGCGACGAACAGCAGCACCCCGCAGGCGATGGTGGCCAGACCGATCAGCCCGAAGTAGAGCTGCTGGTTCTCCACCGAGTAGAGCTTGACGAGCTGGGCGCCGAGGCCCTGGCCCATCGCCGGGGCCAGGAAGTACAGGCCCATCGTCTGCGAGGCGAAGATCTTCGGGGCCAGCTTGGTGCTCACCGACAGGCCGACCGGCGAGAGCATCAGCTCACCCACGGTCATCAGCACGAACACCAGCGCCAGCATGATCGGCAGGTGCTGCTCGCCGCCGACGGTCTTGGACAGCACGACCCACAGGAAGGAGATGCCGACGAAGACCAGGCCGCCGACGAACTTCCTCGGCGTGGAGGGCTGCCGGTCGCCGAGCTTGATCCACAGCGTGGCCATCACCGGGGCGAGCACGATGATCGTCAGCGGGTTGAGCGACTGGAACCACGACGCCGGGATCACGAACCCGAAGATCTGCAGGTCCGTGTCGGTGTCGGCGAGGTTGGCCAGGGTGTTCGGCTGCTGTTCGAACAGCAGGAAGAACAGCGCGGTGGCCAGGAACAGCGGGATGTAGGCCACCAGCCGGTCCCGCTCCACCTTGGTGATCTGCTTGCTGCTCAGCATCACCGCGAAGTAACCGATCGGCAGCACCGCGGAGATGAAGCTGATGGTGTTGACCAGGCCGCCGAGGCCGAGGATCCCGGTCACCGACAGGGCCACCAGGACGCCGACGAAGACCACCGCGATGACCACCGCGCGGCCCAGCACCCGGACCTTGTGCTCGGCGGGCAGCGGGTTGACCGGCTTGAGGCCGGCGCTGCCCAGGTTCTTGCGACCGATCAGGTACTGGACCAGGCCGAGGGCCATGCCGACGGCGGCGGCGCCGAAGCCGACGTGCCAGTTGATCTTCTCCCCGAGCGTGCCGCAGATCAGCGGGGCGGCGAACCCGCCGATGTTGATCCCCATGTAGAAGATCGAGAAGCCCGCGTCGCGGCGGGTGTCGTCCGCGGCGTAGAGCCCGCCGAGGATGCCGGAGATGTTCGGCTTGAGCAGACCGGTGCCGATCACCAGCAGGAACAGGCCGCCGACCACGACCGGGATGCCACCCGGCAGCGCCAGGCAGATGTGCCCCAGCATGATGATGAAGCCGCCGTAGAAGACCGCCCACTGGGCGCCGATCACCCGGTCGGCCAGCCAGCCGCCGAGGACACCGGTCATGTAGACCGACGCTCCGTAGACGCCGACGACCGACAGCGCGGTCGATTCGGGGATGCCGAGGCCGCCCTCGGCCACCGAGTAGTAGAGGTAGAACCCCAGGATCGCGCGCATCCCGTAGTAGGAGAAGCGCTCCCACATCTCGGTGAAGAAGAGCGTCATCAGGCCCCGGGGATGGCCGAGGAACCCTGTCTTCGGCGCGTCCGCAACCGTGTTCGTGGTCACGATCACGTCCTCTCGTGCGTGTGGCTACGCGGCGGTAACCGCTGGACAAACTCGCGGCAGGCTACGCCTCCGAACGGGTGAGATCACCCACGGGGTCACTTCTCGCCACCGCGGGGGCTCCGGCTCCCCGGGTTGGGAGGCATCATCACGCCGCGTCCCGGCGCCCGCAGCACGGCCGTCCCGGCGACCGTGACGGCGTCGTCATCCCCGCACTGCTCCGTTCGGGATATACTCGCGCCGTATTTCTCCCATTTCCCGCAGAGGAGTGACGACTTCAGTGCCAGCGGCACAATCTCCCGAGGGCAGTACCGAGCCGGGACATAGTCCCGGCTTTTTGCAACGCGGCACCTCCCCCCGGCGAGGTGAGCGGTGATGGAAGTACTGCTCACCGTGCTCGGACTGCTGTTCGTGGTCGTGCTGACCACCGGAACCGCGATGGCGGTGGCCGCCGAGTTCTCCCTCACCTCGCTGGAGCGCAGCACGGTCGACGCCCACGTCAACGAGGTCGGCGACCGGCGGTCCACATCGGTGCAGCGCGCCCACCGAACCCTGTCCTTCCAGCTCTCCGGCGCGCAGGTCGCGATCACGCTGACGACGCTGATCACCGGTTACATCGCCGAACCCGTCATCGGCGAGCTGATCCGCCCGCTGCTGACCGGGGCGGGCCTTCCCGACGGCGCGGCCGGGGCGGTCTCGCTGACCGTCGCGATCCTGCTGGCCACCACGCTGTCGATGGTCTTCGGCGAGATGGTGCCGAAGAACCTGGCCATCGCCCGGCCGCTGGCCACCGCGCGCGCGGTCGCCGGCTACCACGGCCGGTTCTCGACGATCTTCCGCTGGTTGATCGACTCGATGAACAACAGCGCGAACTGGGTGGTCCGGCGGTTCGGCATCGAGCCGCAGGAGGAGCTGCGCTCGGCCCGCTCGCCCGACGAGCTGGGCTCGATCGTGCGGTCCAGCGCCGAGCACGGCACGCTGGACCGCGCCACGGCGCAGCTCATGGACCGCTCGCTGCGCTTCGGCGACCGCTCCGCGGAGGAGCTGATGACGCCCCGCGTGAAGGTCGAATCCCTGTCCACCGAGGACAGCGTGGTCGACCTGCTGGCCATCGCCCGGCGGACCGGGTTCTCCCGGTTCCCGGTCACCGGCGACGACCTCGACGACGTCCACGGGGTCGTGCACGTCAAGCAGGCGTTCGGCATCCCGACCGAGCAGCGCGCCACCACCCGGGTCGGTTCGCTGGCCCGACCGGTGCCCACGGTGCCCGACACCCTGGACGGCGACTCGCTGCTGGAACGGCTGCGCGGCTCGGGGCTCCAGCTCGCGCTGGTGGTCGACGAGTACGGCGGGACGGCGGGCATCGTCTCGCTGGAGGACGTGGTCGAGGAGATCATCGGCGACGTCCGCGACGAGCACGACCGCCGCGAGGTCCCCTCGGTCCGCAAGGTCGGCGAGCTCACCTGGATCATCTCCGGGCTGCTCCGCCCCGACGAGCTGGCCGAGGCCACCGGCTTCGCGGTGCCCGACGGCGACTACGAGACCATCGCCGGTCTCGTGCTGGGCGAGCTCGGCCGCATCCCGGAGGTCGGTGACCAGGTCTCGGTCGGCGATTCCCGGCTCACCGTGGTCCGGATGGACAAGCACCGGATCGCCGAGCTGCGGCTGGTGCGCACCACCGAGGACGAGGGGGGCGCCCGATGAGCGACGGACTCGCAATCGGCCTCGCGGTACTCCTGCTACTGCTCAACGCCTTCTTCGTCGGCGCCGAGTTCTCCCTGCTGTCCTCCCGCCGCGACCGGCTGGAGGCGCTGCTCGACCAGGGCGTCGGCCGCGCCCGGATCGTGATCGCCGCGAGCAAGCAGGGCTCGCTGATGCTCGCCAGCGCCCAGCTCGGCATCACGTTGTGCTCGCTGGGGCTCGGCCGGGTCGGTGAACCGGCGGTGGCGCACTCGCTGGAGAAGCTCGTGGCACCGCTGGGCATCCCGGACGCGGTGCTGCACGCGGTGTCCTTCGCGATCGCGATGGCCCTCGTGGTCGTGCTGCACGTGCTGGTCGGCGAGATGGTGCCGAAGAACCTGGCCATCGCCGAGCCGGAGCGGCTGGCGCTGTGGCTGGTGCCGCCACTGGTCGGCTTCGTGAAGCTGGCCCGCCCGCTGATCGCGTTGTTCAACATGATGGCCAACGCGGTGCTCCGGCTGCTGCGGGTGGAGCCGAAGGACGAACTGGAGACCGCCTACACCTCCTCGGAGCTGGCGGAGCTGCTGGTGGAGTCGCGGCGCGAGGGGCTGCTGGAGCAGTCCGAGCACCGCAGGCTCGCGCAGACGCTGTCCTCGGTGGAGCACACCGTGGGCGACGTGCTGGTGCGGCTGGACGACCTGACCACGCTGCCCGAGCGCCCCACGCTCGGCGACGTGGAGGGAGCCGTCGCCGACACCGGCTTCTCCCGGTTCCCGGTCCGCGCGGACGGCGGTGCGCTGCTGGGCTACCTGCACATCAAGGACGTGCTGGACCAGGCCAGCAACGACCCGTCGACGCCGGTCTCCCCCGCACGGGTGCGCCGACTGCCGACGGTGCAGGTGCACGCGCGGCTGGACGAGGCGATGACCTCGCTGCGGCGCGAGGGCAGCCACCTGGCGACCGCGGTGGACGACGCGGGCTCCCCGATCGGCGTGGTCGCGCTGGAGGACCTCGTCGAGGAGTACGTCGGCACGGTGCGCGACAGCACCCACGTGGGCTGATCGCGGCGCTGCGGCAGGGGCGGGTCCGGTGCGCCGGGCCCGCCCCTTTCTCGCGAGCCCGTGCTGTCGACGCGATCCCCGGTCCGTACGGTGGCCCGCGATGGACGTTCTCTCCGAAGCCGAGTGGCGTGCGCGCCGCGACGCGCACCTCGACCGGGTGCGCGAGTGGACCGTGCCGTACCGGGCGAGGCGGCAGCGCGACGAGCCGCACCCGGTGCTCGACTTCATGTGGAACTACTACTCGGTCCGCCCGTCGGTGCTGGAGCGGTGGCAGCCGCCCGTCGGGATCGCGCTGGCCGGCGGGGACGAGTTCCTCGCCCGCCGGGAGTTCACCACGACCCCGCGCGGTGTCGCGCTGGCCCCGGAAGCGCTCACCGCCAAGCGCCGCACCGTGGTGCGGTCCGTCCTGCGGCTGCTCGCGGCCACCGCCTCCCGGGCGCCCCGGCTGCACTGCTTCGGGCTGCACGAGTGGGCGATGGTCTACCGCAGCACGCCCCTCGACGTCCGGCATTCGGCGGTGCCGCTGCGGCTCGGGCACGCGGGAACCGACGCGGTGGTCGAATCGATGCCGATCCGGTGCACCCACCACGACGCCTTCCGCTTCTTCACCGAGGAGGCGCGACCGCTCAACGCCCACCAGCCCCGGCGCAGCGACCAGGTGGAACTGGAGCAGCCCGGCTGCCTGCACGCGAACATGGACCTGTTCAAGTGGAGCTTCAAGCTGGCGCCGTTCGTCCCGGCCGAGCTCGTCGCGGACTGCTTCGCGTTCGCGCTGCGGATCCGGGAGGTCGACATGCGCGCCAGCCCGTACGACCTGCGGGCGTACGGCTACGAGCCGATCCCGGTCGAGGAGTCCGCAGGCCGGACCGACTACGCGCGCAGGCAGCGCGCCTTCGCCGAGGAGGGAGCGGAGTTGCGCGGCCGCCTGCTCGACACCGGGCGGTCGGTGCTGCGCTGGGCCGGGGAGCCGCTCGACGCGGACCCCACCGCTGCGGGGTCCGCGCACCGGGGCTGACCTGACGGGGCTGACCCGGCGGGGGCTGACCCGGCGCCACCGAACAGCCGCCGGACCGGACGGTTCCGGCCCGGCGGCCCGGCCTCAATCGCGGATCGCCAACGCCAGTTCGCCGTTGTCGTCCCGCTCGGCGTCGAGGGTCTTGTCCCCCAACACCTCGGCGACCTGCGCCTCGAGGAAGACCCGAACGCCGGATTCCTCGATCACCTGGTCGTCGGCCTGCGGCTCGGTGGCGACGGACGCCTGGAGACCGTCCCCGGCGGGGGCGATCCGGAGGCCGGAAGCCTCGGAGGTCTCCGTGGTGTCGTCGCCGCCGATGAGGACGAGCTTGATGACCTCGGCGGCGTTCTCGCTGATGGTGAGCATGATGCTCCACTCCTCTCGGAGCCGGTCACGTGAAGTGGCCACCGTGTCATCCGGGCCGACCCGACGCAAACCGGGGTCCGCCCGGCGTGTCGAACGGACCCCGGTGGTCGTCCCGCAACCGGGCTGGGACGACCACCGGAACAGCTCAGCTCTCGTAGGCCGACAGCGGCGGGCAGGAGCACACCAGGTTGCGGTCGCCGCGCGCCTGGTCGACCCGCCGCACCGGCGGCCACACCTTCGGCGCGGAGGTGCCCATCGGGTAGGCGGCCTCGTCGCGACCGTAGGCGTGGTTCCACTCCCCCGCCAGCGAAGCCGCGGTGTGCGGCGCGTTCACCAGCGGGTTGTCGTCGGCGGGCCACTGCCCGGCCACGACCTTGTCGATCTCGGCCCGGATGGCGATCATGGCCTCGCAGAACCGGTCGAGCTCGGCCAGGTCCTCGCTCTCGGTCGGCTCCACCATGAGGGTGCCGGCCACGGGGAAGGACATGGTCGGCGCGTGGATGCCGTAGTCGGTCAGCCGCTTGGCCACGTCGTCCACCGAGATCCCGCTGGTCTTGCTGATCTGGCGCAGGTCGAGGATGCACTCGTGGGCGACGTAGCCGCCCTGGCCGGTGTAGAGCACCGGGAAGTAGCCGTCGATGCGGCGGGCGACGTAGTTGGCCGCGGCGACCGCCGTGAGGGTGGCCCGGCGCAAGCCGTCACCGCCCATCATGCGGATGTAGGCCCACGAAATGGGCAGGATGGAAGCGCTGCCCCAGGGCGCGGCGCTGATCGGCCCCACCCCCGTCTCGGGACCCGCCGCGGGCTGCAACGGGTGGTTGGGCAGGAACGGCGCGAGGTGCTCCCGGACGCCGATCGGCCCCACGCCCGGCCCGCCGCCGCCGTGCGGGATGCAGAACGTCTTGTGCAGGTTCAGGTGCGAGACGTCCGCCCCGAACTCGCCCATCCGCGCCAGGCCGATCAGCGCGTTGAGGTTCGCGCCGTCGACGTAGACCTGGCCGCCGCCGCGGTGCACGAGTCCGCACACCTCGCGCACGGTGTCCTCGTAGACGCCGTGCGTGGACGGGTAGGTGATCATGATCGCGGCCAGGTCGGCGGCGTGCTCCGCGACGAGTTCGCGCAGGTGGTCCAGCTCGATGTTGCCCGCGTCGTCGCAGCGCACCACGACCACGCGCAACCCCGCCATCACCGCGCTGGCGGCGTTGGTGCCGTGCGCGCTGGCCGGGATCAGGCACACGTCGCGCTGCGCTTCACCACGGGCGTGGTGGTAGGCGCGGATGGCCAGCAGCCCGGCGAACTCGCCCTGGCTGCCCGCGTTCGGCTGAAGGCTCACCGCGTCGTAGCCGGTGACCTCGGCCAGCCACCGCTCCAGGTCGGCGACCACCTCGAGCAGCCCGGCCGCGTCCTCGGCCGGGGCGAACGGGTGCAGCGCGGAGAACTGCGGCCAGGTGATCGGCTCCATCTCCGCGGTCGCGTTGAGCTTCATGGTGCACGAGCCCAGCGGGATCATGCTGCGGTCCAGCGCGATGTCCTTGTCCGAGAGTCGCCGCAGGTAGCGCAGCAGCGCGGTCTCCGACCGGTGGGTGTGGAACACCGGGTGGGTCAGGTACTCGGAGGTGCGCCGCAGCGCGGTGGGCAGCGCGTCGGGCGTGGCGGCGTCGAGCTCGTCCAGGCCGACCAGCGCCCCGGAGTTCAGGCCGAACGCCTCGAACACCACCGCGAGGTGCTCCCGGGTCGTGGTCTCGTCGCAGCTCACGCCGACGTGGTCGGCGTCCACCCGGCGCAGGTTGATCCCGCCGCGCCGGGCGCGGGCCACCACCTCGTCGGCGGCCCCCGGCACCGCGGCCACCACGGTGTCGAAGAACCCGCCGTGCACCACCTCGACCCCGCCGCGGCGGAGCTGCTCGGCCAGGAGCGCGGCGAACCGGTGCGCGCGGGTGGCGATCGCCCGCAGCCCCTCGGGTCCGTGGTAGACGGCGTACATCGAGGCCACCACGGCGAGCAGCACCTGCGCGGTGCAGATGTTGCTGGTCGCCTTCTCCCGCCGGATGTGCTGCTCGCGGGTCTGCAGGGCCAGCCGGTAGGCCAGGTCACCGCCCGCGTCCACGCTGACCCCGACCAGCCTGCCCGGGAGCTGGCGCTCCAGGCCCTTGCGGACCGCCATGTATCCGGCGTGCGGGCCGCCGAAGCCCATCGGCACGCCGAAGCGCTGGGTGGTGCCCACCACCACGTCGGCGCCGACCTCGCCCGGCGGGCGCAGCAGGGTCAGGGCGAGCAGGTCCGCCGAGACCACGGCCATCGCGCCGCGCCGGTGGACCTCGGCGATGAGCTCCTCCTGGTCCCGCACCGCCCCGGAGGCGCCCGGGTAGGCCAGCAGGGCACCGAAGAACTCGCCGTCCGGCAGCCCGGCGGCCCCGGCGGAGAGGTCGGCGACGACCACCTCGATGCCCAGCGGCTCGGCGCGGGTCCGCACCACCTCGATGGTCTGCGGCAGGGCATCGGCGTCGACGACGAACACGGCGGACTTCGCCTTGCCCGCGCGGCGGACCAGGGTCATGCCCTCGGCGGCGGCGGTGGACTCGTCCAGCATCGAGGCGTTGGCCAGCGGGACCCCGGTGAGGTCGGCGACCACCGTCTGGAAGTTCAGCAGCGCTTCCAGCCTGCCCTGCGAGATCTCCGGCTGGTACGGCGTGTAGGCGGTGTACCAGGCCGGGTTCTCCAGCACGTTGCGCAGGATCACCGGCGGCGTCGTGGTGCCGTGGTAGCCGAGGCCGATCATCTCGGTGTGCGGCGCGCAGCGGTCGGCCAGCGCGCGCAGCTCGGCCAGCGCGTCCGCCTCGTTGGCCGGGTCGGGCAGCGCCAGCGCCAGGTCGCGCTCGCGGACGCCGTCGGGTACCGCGCGCTGGCCCAGCTCCTCCAGCGAGCCCACGCCGATCACGTCGAGCATCCGGGCCAGCTCGGCGGGCCGCGGGCCGACGTGCCGGTCGGCGAACGGCGTGCCGTGCTCCAGCGCGGCGATCGGAATGCGGTCGTGGTTCACTTCGGTCATCGCCAACACCTCACTCATCGCGGCGAACACAGGGGGCGGGCAGCGGACTGCTCCGCTCTCCCCCTCTGTCACTGTTCGCAGCGCGAACGCCTGAGAGCTTCACCCGGCGGACCGGGCTTGCACCGTCGGCGGGACGGCACCACGGCTGTGGTGCGCCCTCTTTCCAGAGGTATCTCGCCCGTGCGGTCCGGTGGGCCTGAGAGGTTGTCGGGGAGGGTTGCTCCTTCGGCGCCGACTCGGCCGTAGCCTTGCCGGACTCTCCCGCACGGGGTCGACGATGCCGCGAAGCCTACCCGATCAGCCGGTCTGCCGGTCCCTCCGGCGACGGGCCAGTTCGTCACCCACGGCGGGTTCGGACACCAGACCGTCCGCCCGCTCGGCCGGGAACTCGTGGATGGTGCCGCTGATCTCCCGGACGGCACCGCTGACCGCGATGCCGAACACGCCCTGACCACCCTGGAGCAGGTCGACGACCTCCTCCGGGGAGGTGCACTCGTAGACCGTGGTGCCATCGCTGAACAGGGTCAGGCGGGCGAGGTCCTCGACCCCGCGGTGGCGCAGGTGGTCCACCGCGACCCGGATGTTGTGCAGCGAGACGCCGGTGTCCAGCAGGCGCTTGACGACCTTGAGGACCAGGATGTCCTTGAACGAGTAGAGGCGCTGCGAGCCCGACCCGGCGGCGCTCCTTATCGAGGGGCGGACCAGCTTGGTGCGGGCCCAGTAGTCGAGCTGGCGGTAGGTGATGCCGGCGATCTGGCAGGCAGCGGGGCCCCGGTAGCCGACGAGCTCGTCGGGCAGCGCGGCGTCAGGCGCCGGCTCGTCCCGACCTCGGGCAGCATCCTCGCCGGGTGCTTCCTCGACCACGCCTGCCTCCCCTCGTCCGGCACGGAGCCGACCACCGGTTCCCGGGTCGACGATCCGGGACCGCGAACCCCTGCTCACCGGCGGAATCACACCGGAGCAATTCGCATCATCCGACGGTAGGCCGGTCCGGTGGGCAGGTCAACGCGACGCGCGGGTGACCCGACGAGCCGACCCCCGCGAAGGCGTTCGCGGGGGTCGGGAAGCCGCTCTCCGGGCGAACGTCAGGTGTCGGCGCCGCGGAAGTCCTCCGGCGACACCGAGTCGAGGAACTCGCGGAACTTCTCCACTTCGTCCTCCTGCTCGTCCGGGATGATCAAGCCCGCCTCGTCGAGCACGGATTCGTCGGCATGGATCGGGACGCCGATGCGCAGCGCCAGCGCCACCGAGTCGCTCGGCCGCGCCGAGACCCGCACATCGCCGTCGAACACCAGCTCGGCGAAGAAGGTGCCCTCCTGCAGGTCGGTGATCCGCACCTGCTCCAAGTCCCGCCCCAGCGCGCCGATGACGTCCTTGAGCAGGTCGTGGGTCAACGGCCTCGCCGGTCGCACCCCCTGCTGCTCCAGCGCGATCGCCGTCGCCTCGACCGATCCGATCCAGATCGGCAAGTAGCGGTCACCGCTGGTCTCGCGCAGCAACAGGATCGGCTGGTTGGCTGGTAGTTCCACTCGCACGCCGACGACGCGCATCTCACTGCTCATCGTCACATCGCCTCCTCCAGCGCGCCGAAGCGTGGCATCCCCCTCCTCGAGGGTCGCGCACCGACGCTCCCGACGCTACCCGCGATACGGCGGACCCGCCCATTCCTGCGCGGTCCCGTCAGCCACCGTTCTCCCGGCCGTCCGGCGGCATCGATCGACAGCTCCCGGACCGCACCGCCACCGAGCGCGCTCGTCGTCGAGCACCTCTGCGCACGATACACCCCGGGGCCCGCCGCCGAGCCCGCCGAAAGGGCCGCTGAACGGGAGAACCGCTTGCCGCGCCGAAAGATTCCGGTCGCCGACCGCACTTCGCCTCGACGTGGTTCGGGGCGGCACCACTCGGCGCCGCCCCGCCACGATGACCCGGTCTCCGGCCTCCTGTCAGCGGCCCGCCGGGCCGCCCTCGACCGGCCCGGTCAGGTACACCAACCGGAACTTGCCGATCTGCACCTCGTCACCGTTGGCCAGCACCGAGGTGTCCACCGGTTCCCGGTTGACGTAGGTGCCGTTGAGGCTCCCCACGTCGACGACGACGAAGTTGCTGCCCTCGAAGCGGAACTCCGCATGGCGGCGGGACACCGTGACGTCGTCGAGGAAGATGTCGCTGTCCGGGTGGCGGCCGGCGCTGGTGATCTCCCGGTCCAGCAGGAATCGCGAACCCGCGTTGGGGCCGCGCTTGACCACCAGCAGGGCGGACCCCGCGGGCAGCGCATCGACCCCGGAGGCGGCCGGCTCCGCGGCGGGCGCGCTCTCGGTGCTTTCGGGCTCCGAGAGGAAGGGCCTGAAGACCGAGGTGGTCTCCGGTGACTGCTCCGGTGGAACGTCGCCGGAGCCGCTGTTCTGGCTCACCTGAGCTCTCCTCTACGCGGATCGATCGTGCCAAGTGTGTTCCAACGTACCGTGCCCTGCCAGGCACGGGACGCGCGACTCCCGAGATCGCCCCGTCGGCCGCGCGCGACCGACGATCATGCCTGGTCGATCAGGTCCTGGTAGGCCTCCGGGGTGAGCAGCCCCGCCACCGCCGCCGGGTCGTCGACGGCCAGCTCGATCATCCAGCCCTCACCGAGCGGGTCGGTGTTGACCAGGTCGGGCTGCTCGTCCAACCGCTCGTTGCGGGCCACCACCCGGCCACCGACCGGCGCGTAGAGGTCGGAGACGCTCTTGGTCGACTCCACCTCGCCCATCGCGGACCCGGCCTCGACCTGCTGGTCGAGGTCCGGCAACTGCACGAACACCACGTCGCCGAGCTGCTGCTGGGCGTAGTCGGTGATGCCGATGCGCACCGTGGTGCCATCGGTACCGAGCACCCACTCGTGCTCGGGGGTGTACTTGATCCCGTCCGGGGTCGCCACCTGGGTCCTGCCTTTCCTGACTCGAGCTGCGGATCCGGCCGCGACCGTGTCGCGTGATCGCGGCGGGAGCGTATGGGGGCCGGCCGGGCGGTCGCAAGGCGGGTCCGCCGGGGGCCGGGGCGGGTCAGCGGGGCGCCGACCGGGCCGACCGGACGGCCGCGACCACCTGCCCCAGGTACAGCACGCCCGCCCACAGGTAGAGCGCGCCGCCCCAGCAGGTGAAGGCGTAGGCGAACGGCCGCACCACCGAGGAGAACGCGAACTCGTTCTGCACCAGCAGCAGCAGCGGGAAGGCGTACATCAGGCAGAACGTGGCCGCCTTGCCCAGGTAGTGCACGTCGGGCGGTTCGAAGCCGTGCCAGCGCAGCACCGGCAGGCAGAGGGTGAGCACCACGTCGCGGCCGACCAGGGCGACGGCGACCCACCAGGGGACCACGTCGCGGAGGACGAAGGCGATCAGCGTCGCCACGATGTAGAGGCGGTCGGCGGCCGGGTCGAGCAGCTCGCCGATCCGGCTGTACTGGTTGAGCCAGCGCGCGAGCTTGCCGTCCAGCCAGTCGGTCGCGCCGCTGATGACGAGCACGAGCAGGGCGAGCAGATCGGCCTGCGGTCCGAGCAGCAGCCAGAGGAAGAACGGGACCCCGGCGAGCCGGACCACGCTGAGCAGGTTCGGCAGCGTCAGCACCGGATCGGACCAGACGCCGGCGGCGGCTTCCTTGATCCGGGCGATGCCCGGGTCGCCGGGCGAACGGTCCCCGGTGGGCTCCGGGTCCACGTCGCGATCCCCCGTCGTGTCGTTCGTGGTGCTGTCGGCTTCCTGCACCACGAGTCCTCCCCTGAACGGTTGTGCCCGGAACAGCCGCGCCCCGGCCGGTCCTGCGCCGGGCGACCGGACGCGCCGCGTCCGCTGGCCTGATCAGGGTCTCACATGCGTCGGACCGGAGCCGTGGCGGCCGTGCCGGGAGGAGGTCGCGGCACCTCGGGGTCCGGGCGCGGAAGGTGCGCCGATCAGCTCCTGCGGTGGCTCCAGCCCTGGCGGTGGAGGTCGGCGTCGGTCAGGAACCGGGCCCGGCCGCGGTCGTCGACGCCCGCCCAGCGGGCGCCGCTGACCCCTTCGCGGACGTAGGAATGACCACCGCTCCACACCACGCTGCACGGCGCGGTGGGCAGCTCCGCCGCCTTCGCCGCGGACTCGGTCGACCCCGTGCTGATGTCCGTGCTCATGGACGCACCTCCATACCCCTAGTCGGTCCGATCGCCGACTCTGTTAGCGCGGTCCCCGCCCCCGGTCGCAAATTGTGGGCGCCGGGGCGGCCGATGTCGCGCTGGCGCGCGGGCGCGGCGCCCAGCGGTCGTGGTCCGTCGACGAACCGCATCCGGCGGGCAGCGCGGCGGACAGCGCGGCCGAAGCGGTTCCGGCCGCTCGTCCGCGCGGTCCCTGGTCTCCCGGACGGCGGTGCGGTAGGACTCAGGCGTTGCCGGTCCACCGCAGGAGGTCGTGCTCATGGGTGCCTACGCCGATGCCTACCAGCGCAGCTCGTCCGACCCGGAGGGCTTCTGGCTCGACGCGGCCGGGGCGATCGAGTGGGAGCGGGCACCGTCGCGGGCGCTGGACGACGAGCGCCCGCCGTTCTACCGCTGGTTCCCGGACGGCACGCTCAACACCTGCTTCAACGCCCTGGACCGCCACGTGCGCGACGGCCGCGCCGACAGCACGGCGCTGATCTGGGACTCCGCGATGACCGGCACCGTGCGGCGCTGGACCTACCGCGAACTGCTCGACGAGGTCGCGCGCTGCGCCGGTGCGCTGGCGGGGTTGGGCGTGGGCGCGGGCGACCGGGTGGTGCTGTACCTGCCGATGATCCCCGAGGCCGTGGTGGCGATGCTGGCCTGCGCCCGGATCGGGGCGGTGCACTCGGTGGTCTTCGGCGGGTTCGCGCCCAAGGAGCTGGCGGCCCGCATCGATGACGCGCGGCCTGCGGTGGTGATCGCCGCCTCCTGCGGGCTGGAGCCGAGCCGGGTGGTGGAGTACAAGCCGATCGTCGACGAGGCGCTGCGGCGCACCGAGCACCAGCCGGACCGGGTCGTCGTGGTCCAGCGCGACCAGGTGCGCGCCGCGCTCGGGCCGCGCGACCTCGACTGGCACGAGCTGGTGACCGGCGCCGAACCCGCGGACTGCGTCGCGGTGCGGGCCACCGACCCGCTGTACGTGCTGCACACCTCGGGCACCACCGGGCGGCCCAAGGGCGTCGTGCGGGACAACGGCGGGCACGCCGTGGCGCTGCGCTGGTCGATGGCGGCGGTCTACGACATCGGGCCCGGCGAGGTGTTCTGGACGGCCTCCGACGTGGGCTGGGTCGTCGGGCACTCCTACATCGTCTACGGGCCGCTGCTGGCCGGGGCGACCACGGTGGTCTACGAGGGCAAACCGGTGGGCACGCCGGACGCGGGCGCGTTCTGGCGGGTGATCGCCGAGCACCGGGTGAAGGCGCTGTTCACCGCGCCGACCGCGCTGCGGGCGATCAAGCGGGTCGATCCGGACGCCCGGCTGCTCGCCGAGCACGACACCGGTTCGTTGCGGACGTTGTTCCTGGCCGGTGAGCGGCTCGATCCCGAGACCTTCAGCTGGGCGTCGGGGACGCTGGACGTGCCGGTGGTCGACCACTGGTGGCAGACCGAGACCGGCTGGCCGATCTGCGCCAACCCGCGCGGGCTGGAGCCGCTGCCGATCAAGCCGGGATCGCCGACGGTGCCGCTGCCCGGCTACCGGATCGCGGTGCTCGACCAGGGCGGACGCCCGGTGCCGCCGGGCACCGACGGGGCCCTCTGCCTGGAACTCCCGCTGCCACCGGGCACGCTGCCGACGCTGTGGGGCGACGACGAGCGGTTCGTCGAGTCGTACCTGTCGCGCTACCCCGGCCACTACCTCACCGGCGACAACGGGCACCTGGACGCCGACGGCTACGCGTTCGTGATGGGCCGCACCGATGACGTGATCAACGTCGCCGGGCACCGGTTGTCGACGGGTTCGATCGAGGCGGTGCTGGCCGGGCACCCGGCGGTGGCCGAGTGCGCGGTGATCGGGGTGCACGATGCCCTCAAGGGGCAGGTGCCGCGCGGATTCGTGGTGCTCAAGGCCGGGGTGGAGGTCGACGCCGCGGAGCTGCGCGCCGAGCTGGTGGCCGCGGTGCGCGCGCAGATCGGCCCGGTGGCGGCGTTCCGCGACGTGGCGGTCGTCGAGGGGCTGCCCAAGACCCGCTCCGGCAAGATCCTGCGCAAGTCGATGCGCGAGATCGCCGACACCGGGCGGACCTCGGCGCCCTCGACGATCGAGGACCCCGCGGTGCTGGAGGCGTTGACCGAGGCGCTGCGCGGGCGCTGAGCGGGCGTTGACCCCGGGGCGTGCCCGATGCATCCGTTCGGAGGCTCCCCGCGCCGGATGTGGTCTATACCTTTGAGGGCTACCGACATCCGACCCCGGAGTGGCACATGACCCGAACACCGCCCCGCACCGCCGTGCGCCGCGTCTCGCTGCTGGCGACCGCGCTCACCGGCGCGCTGCTCCTCGGCGGGACCGCGGCCCCCGCCCTCGGCACGCCCCAGGAGCAGGACTTGCAGGACGTCGTCCCAGCACCCGAGTCGGTCCGACCGGACCCCGGCAGCACCTTCGAACTCACCCGGCACACCAAGATCCGGGCGGCGGGCGAAGCCGCGCCGGTCGGCGAGCACCTCGCCGGCCTGCTGCGCCCGTCGACCGGCTTCCCGATCCCGGTCAGCCGCGGCCAAGTCAAGGACGGCGCGATCGCGCTGAGCCTGGACGGCCGCGAGCTCGGACCGGAGGGCTACCGGCTGGACGTCGACGACGACGTCGTGCGGCTGTCCGCGCAGACGCCCACCGGGCTGTTCCGCGGCGTGCAGACGCTGCGCCAGCTCCTGCCCCCCGCGATCGAGAGCCGCACCGAGCAGCCGGGCCCGTGGACGGTGCCGGGCGGCGAGATCGTGGACCGGCCGCGCTTCGGCCACCGCTCCGCGATGCTCGACGTGGCCCGGCACTTCTTCGACGTGGAGCAGGTCAAGCGCTACATCGACCAGCTCGCCCAGTACAAGATCAACCGGCTGCACCTGCACCTCACCGACGACCAGGGCTGGCGGCTGGAGATCGAGTCGTGGCCGCGGCTGACCGAGCACGGCGGCAGCACCGAGGTCGGCGGCGGCCCCGGCGGCTTCTACACCCAGGCCGAGTACACCGAGATCGTCGAGTACGCCGCGTCGCGGCACATGGTGGTGATCCCGGAGATCGACCTGCCCGGGCACACCAACGCGGCGCTGTCGTCCTACGCCGAGCTCAACTGCGACGGGGTGGCGCCGCCGCTCTACACCGGCATCGAGGTCGGGTTCAGCTCGCTGTGCGTGGACAAGGAGATCACCTACCGGTTCGTCGAGGACGTCATCCGCGAGGTAGCGGCGCTGACGCCGGGCGAGTACCTGCACATCGGGGGCGACGAGGCGCACTCCACCACCGATGAGGACTACCGGAAGTTCATGCAGCGGGTGGTGCCGATGGTGGCGAAGTACGGCAAGACCGCCGTCGGCTGGCACGAGTACGCCAAGGCTGCACCGCCCGCGGGCGCGGTGGTGCAGTACTGGGGCACCGAGAACTCCGACCCGCTGCTGCCCGAGGCCGTGGCGCGCGGCAACCGCATCCTGGTCTCCCCCGCGAACAAGTCCTACCTGGACCAGAAGTACCACGAGGGCACCGAACTGGGCCTGCAGTGGGCGGGGCTGACCGAGGTCGCCGACGCCTACGGCTGGGATCCCGGCAGCTACCTGCGGGGCGTCCCGGAGGAGGCGGTGCTCGGCGTCGAGGCGCCGCTGTGGTCGGAGACGCTGGAGACCTCCGACCACATCGAGTTCATGGCCTTCCCCCGGCTGCCCGCGATCGCCGAGCTCGGCTGGTCGCAGGCCGAGCACCACGACTGGGAGTCGTTCTCCCGGCGGCTGGCCGCGCAGGGCCCGCGGTGGGAGCACCAGGGCATCGACTTCTACCGCTCGGAGCAGGTCCCCTGGCCGTGATCCCCGACGAGAGCGGGCCGTCTCCCCACCGCGCGGTGGGGAGACGGCCCGCTCGACGACGCGCGGGTACTCAGGCCGCGGTCTTCGGCCCCAGCACCGCCCACCAGTCGGCGAGCGTGGCGCGCTCGGCGAGGTCGGCGAAGGTGACCTGGACGCCGCGCTTGCGCCACTTCTCGACCAGGCTCATGATCCGCACCGAGTCCAGCCCCCAGTCGATGAGGTCCTCGTCGTCGGTCAGCTCGGCCGGGTCCTCGTAGAGCACCTCCGCCACGTCGCGGCGGACGTCCTCCAGGGTCAGGGCCGGTGCGTCGGACATGGATTCCTCCCCTCCGCGCGGCGGGGCGCCGCGCTCGCTCGTGCCGGGCGCGCTCACGCCGGCACCGGTCGGTCGGCGGCCAGCGCCGTGACGAGGCTGCTGGTGGACTCCACCACCGCGCAGCGCTTGGCCGCGTAGGACAGCGCCATCCGGTGCTCCTCCAAGGAGAAGTCGGCGACCGCGTCGGCCGCCAGGAACGCGCGGACCTCCTGCTGGAACGCCTCGGCGGCGGTCATCAGGCAGCCGATGTGGGCGTAGATGCCGGTGATGATGAGCTGATCGCGCCCCCACTCCCGCAGCATCTCGCGCAGCTCGGTGCGCTGGAAGGCGCTGTAGCGCCACTTGGTCAGCAGCACGTCGCGCGACCGGGGCGCCAGCTCGTCGATGATCGCCTCCTGCGCCGGGTCGGACACCCCCGGCCCCCACCACTCGAGCTGGAGGCCCCGCTGCTCGGGGGTCTGACCGCCCGGCTGGGCGCAGTAGACCACCGGCACCCCGCTGGCGTCGGCCTGCGCGCGCAGCATCTGGATGTTCGGGACGACCTCGTTCAGCGGTTCCCGATCCGGGGTGAAGGCGTTGACGAAGTGCCGTTCCATGTCGTGGATCAGCAGGACGGACCGCTGCGGATCGGGGCGCCAGCGCACCCGGTTCTCCGGCAGTTCCTCGTGCTGCGGGACGCGGTACGGTGCGATGCCCGGAAGCGCCACCTTGCTCCTCTCCTCGTGCGGTTGCACCGGATCCGCCTCAGCGGCCCCGGTGCAGTTCGGGGACCAGTTCGCGCACGATCGCCTCGCGCAGCTCGCGCTTGCTGATCTTGCCGACCCCGGTCTGCGGGAACTGCTCGACGAACTCGACCCGGTCCGGCACCTTGTAGCCGGCCAGCCCGCGTTCGCGGACGAACTTGATGAGCTCGCGGGGCTTGGGCGGCGTCCCGCGCGGGACCACGAAGGCGCAGCTGCGCTCCCCCAGGTAGTCGTCCGGCATGGCGACCACCGCGGCGTCGTGCACGTCGGGGTGCGCGAGCAGGTGGTTCTCGACCTCCTCGGCGGCGACCTTCTCACCGCCCCGGTTGATCTGGTCCTTCGCCCGCCCCTCGACCACGACGTTGCCCTCGGGCGTCAGGCGGACCACGTCACCGGTGCGGTAGAAGCCGTCCGGGGTGAACGCCCGCGCGTTGTGCTCCTCGGCCCGGTAGTAGCCGCGGATGGTGTAGGGCCCCCGGGTGAGCAGGTGGCCGGTCTCCCCCGCGGGCACCGGGTTGTCCTCGTCGTCGACGACGAGCACCTCGTCGTCCGGCGAGATCGGCCGCCCCTGGGTGGTGAGGATGACCTCCTCCGGGTCGTCCAGGCGGGTGTAGTTCACCAGGCCCTCGGCCATCCCGAACACCTGCTGCAAGGTCGCGCCGAGCACCGGGCGGACCCGCTTGGCGACCTCCTCGCTGCACTTGGCGCCGCCGATCTGGAGCACCTCCAGGCTGGACAGGTCGTGCTCGGTGTCCGGTGCGGCGTCGAGCCAGACCAGCGCCAGCGGCGGCACCGCGGCGGCCAGCGTGACCCGTTCCCGCTCGATCAGCGGGAACACCTCGTCGGGGCTGGGCCTGCGGGCCAGCACCACGCGACCGCCCGCGTGCAGCACCCCGAAGGTGCCCGGCGAGCTCATCGGGAAGTTGTGCGCGATGGGCAGCGCGCCGAGGAACACCGTGTCCTCGGTGACGCCGCAGATCTCGTCGCTGGCGCGGAACGAGTACAGGTAGTCGTCGTGGGTGCGCGGGATCAGCTTGGGCACGCCGGTGCTGCCGCCGGAGAGCTGGAGGAACGCGATGTCCCCCGGGTGCGGACCGGCCAGGTCCGCCGGCTCGGCGTCCACATCGGACAGCGCGGTGAAGCCGGAGTCGCCCGGGTCGCCCGCGATGAGCACGTGGCGCAGCCCCGGCACCTCGCGCCGCACCTCGGCGGCCAGCACCCGGTGGTCGAACCCGGCTTCGACGTCGGCGGTGATGTAGGCGACCGCCTCGCTGAACTCGCAGAAGTACCCGACCTCGGTCAGCCGGTGGGTCGGCAGCGCGAACACCGGCACGGCGCCGAGCCGGTACAGCGCGAAGCAGACGTCGAAGAACTCCGGGATGTTGGGGAGCTGCACGACGACGCGGTCCCGCGGGGCGATGCCGAGCCGGTGCAGCCCGGCCGCCAGCCGGTCGGCGCGGGCGTCCAGCTCGCCGTAGGACACCCGCCGGTCACCGCCGACGACGGCGATCCGGTCGGGGTGCTCGGCGGCGCGCTCGCGCAGCATCGAGCCGAAGGTGTCGCCCCGCCAGTAGCCGGCCGCCCGGTAGCGGGCGGCGAACTCCTCGGGCCAGGTGGGGCAGCCGGGCAGCGGTGCCGGTCCGGTCATTCTGGTGGTTCCTCCTCAGCGTGAGACGGCTTGGTCCAGGCCCATCGCGGACAGCGCGGTGCGGAACTTCGCGGAGGTCTCGGCCAGTTCGTCGGCCGGGTCGGAGCCGGCGACGATGCCCGCGCCGGCGAACAGCCGCAGGCCCTCCTCCTCGATCTCCGCGCAGCGGATGGCCACCACCCACTCGCCGTCGCCCGCCGCGTCGCACCAGCCGACCATCCCCGCGTAGTACCCGCGGTCGAACGGTTCGGTCTCGCCGATCACCGAGCGGGCCGCGGCCACCGGGGTGCCGCACACCGCCGGGGTCGGGTGCAGGGCGTCGGCGAGTTCGAGGGAGGAGGTCCGCGGGTCGCGCAGCTCGCCGGTGATCTCGGTGGCCAGGTGCCACATCGCGGCGGTGCTGATCACCGAGGGCCGGCTGGGCACCCGCAGGTCGGTGCACAGCGGTTCCAGCGCCCGCACGACCGCCTCGACCACCGCGGCGTGCTCCCGGAGGTCCTTGTCGGAGTCGGCGAGCTCCTCGGCGCGGCGCCGGTCCTCGGCCGGATCGCTGCTGCGCGGCCGGGACCCGGCCATCGGGTTGGAGCGCACCGCGGTGCCGCGCCGGGACACCAGCAGCTCGGGGCTGGCCCCGAGGAAGGTGCGGCCCAGCGGGGGCTGCGGACCGGCGGTGTCCCGGGTGCCGTCCTCCCCGCGCCGGGGCAGGTCCACCGCGAAGGTGAAGCCGCTCGGGTCGGCCAGCGCCAGGTTGCCCAGCACGTCGCGGACGTCGACCGGGGACTCCGGGGTGAGCTCCAGGGTCCGGGCGAGCACGACCTTGCTCAGGTCGCCGTCGTCGAACCGGCGCAGCACCCGCTCGACGCCGCGCTCGTACTCCGCGGCGCTGGGGACCTGCCGCACCGAGCACCGCGGGGCCTCGCCGCGCGCCGACCGCGGCACCGCCACCGCGGGCGGGTCGGCGCGGACCACCTCGGAGGGCAGCACCAGGTGCGCGGGCAGGTTCGGGCCGAACGGCACCGCGCCCACCACCACCGGGTTGTGCCGCCCGAACTCGGCGGCCCCGGCCAGGAACTCGCGGACCCGACCGGGCAGGTCGGCGCGCGCGCACGACGTCTTGGGCACCGTGGCGTCGACGCCCCGGGCCAGCATCATGCCGCGCGAGGAGGAGAAGAAGAACGACGAACCCGCCTCGTAGGCCGCCAGCAGGCGCGTCGCCTCCTCGGCGACGAGGCCGTCGATATCGCTGTCGATCGTGGTCATGGGAACCTTCCTGCCGCCGGTTTCGCGGCGCTGTCAGGCGCGCAGGGTCGCGCCACCGTCGACGTACAGGTCGTGCATGGTGATGTGGCCGGCCTGGTCGGAGAGCAGGAACACCACGGACTCGGCGATGTCGGCCGGCGTCGCGAGCTTGCGCAGCGGGATGCCCGCCTTGTACTCCGCCGCCGAACCGGCGATGACGCTGGCGGGGTCGCCACCGGTCATGCCCCGCAGCATCCCGGTGTCGGTCGAGCCGGGGGCCACGACGTTGCACCGGATGCCGTGCTCGGCCAGCTCCAGCCCCAGGGACTTGGTGAACAGGCTCGCCGCCACCTTGGAGGCACCGTAGGCGGACATGCCGTGCCGGGGCACGCCGGCGGAGTTCGAGCCCACCGTGACGATGGCGCCCCGCCCGCGCTCGACCATGTACCGGGACACCGCCCGGCACAGGTGGAAGACCCCGGTGGTGTTGACCGCGAAGGTCCGCGCCCAGTCCTCGTCGGTGAGGTCGCGCACCGTGCCGAACTGCAGCACCCCGGCGACGTTGGCGAGGAGGTCGATCGGCCCGAGCTCGGCTTCGACGCGCGCCGTGGCGTCGGCGACCTCGGCCGCGTCGGTGACGTCGACCCGGTGGGCGTGCACCGCGTGCCCCTGCTGCCGCAGCCCGTCGGCGACGGCCTCCACCGCGGCGGCATCGCGATCCAGCGCCGCGACCAGGGCGCCCCGTTCGGCCAGGGCGCCGACCACCGCGGCGCCGATGCCCCGGCCGCGCCCGTCACCACCGCGACCTTGCCGCCGATCCCCGTCCGGTCCATCTCGTCCCTTCTAAAGTCAGGCTAGCCTAACCTTTGTCAGGCGAGCCTGAGTTTAGAACACGGAACGGGGACGATCTCCCGCCCAACGGGTGGCATTGATCACCGAGGGCGACCAGCGCAGGTGAGATGATCCACTCATCCGGGGCTCGACGCCGCCCGGCGGACGTCTGCTCATCCGGTCACGGGAACGGTCCCACGCCGCACCGGCGGCGCGCACCGACCGCCGCCGGTGCGATGCCCCACAGCCACGACGGGCGGATCAGCGCGCCGCGACACCCGCCGCGAAACCGAGTTCCAGCAGGTCCTGGGGGCGCAGCCGCATCCATCCCGCGAGTTCGGCGGCGTCCTCGGTGCCGCGCTTGAGGATCGCCGCGCTCAGCTCCGGGGCGATCACGGCGAAGTAGGCGTCCGGGGTGATCCAGGTCCGCTCCGGCGCGGCCAGCGCGAGCGCACCCCCGGAACCGCCCTCGCCGACGACCAGCGTGGTGATCGGCACCCGCGCCTCGGCGACGGCGGTGAACACCTCCGCGATCGCCGGGCCCACCCCCGCCCGCTCGGCCGCGCCGTCGTTGGCCGCCCCGGGGTGTCCACCAGGGTCAGCACCGGGATGCCGAGCTGGTCGGCCAGCCGGATCAGCCGGGCCGCGGTGCGGAACCCGGCGGCGGTGTTGGCGGTGCCCGTCTGCGCCGCGAAGGCCACCGGTCGGCCTTCCCGCAGGCCGAGTCCGCAGAGCATCCCCGGGTCCACCCCGCCGCAGCGGTCGCCGCTGAGCGCGAAGCGGGTCTCGAAGTAGCGGTCCAGGTACTCCGGCGCCCGCGGCCGGTCCGCGGCGCGGGCCCGCCGCACCGCTTCCCACCCGGTGCCGGGCTCGGGGTGGTCGGTCAGCGCGCGCGGCACCTCCGCCGGGCGCGGCGGCCGGACCAGCCGTTCCGGGTGCAGCAGGTCGACGGCGCGGGCCAGCGCGGCGGGCAGCTCGTCGGGTCCGACGACCTGGTCGATCTGCCCGGTGGCCAGCTTCCCCTCGGCGGTGAACGGTTCCTCGTCGTCGCCGGGAGCGCGGACCCGGCTGCCACCGAAGGCGACGGCCGCCCCCGGCAGCGCCAGCACCACGTCCGCCGAGGCGCCCAACGTCGCCCACATGCCCCGGTGGTGGGGTGGCGCAGCACCGCGATGTGCGGGAGGCGGGCCTGCCGGAGCAGCAGGCAGGCCCGGGCGATGGTCTGCAGCTGCCCCAGCGCGCGGATGCCCTCCTGCATCCGGCTGCCGCCGGAGGCGATCAGCGACACCACGGGCAGCCGCAGGTCCCCGGCCCGCTCGAAGGCCGCCGCGATCCGCGCCCCGGCCGCTTCGCCGACCGACCCGCCGAGGAAGCCGAAGTCGAACGCGATCAGCACCGCCTCGCGCCCGCCGACGGTCCCGCGCCCGCACAGCACCGCCTCGTCGGCCCCGGCCGCGGCGGCGCGGGCGCGCTGCTCGTCGTAGCCGGGCCAGCCCAGCGGGCCGTCCGGGGCGGTGGCCGGCTCCGGCGCCGCGAACTCCTCGAAGCCGCTGCTCAGCGACTCGACGAGGGTGCGGGCCGGGACGCGGTCAGCCATCCCGCCGCGCTCCCCCGGCGGGCAGCAACGCCTTCTTCTGGACCTTGCCCATCTCGTTGCGGGGCAGCGCCTCGACCAGCCGCACCTCCCGGGGGCGCTTGTGCGGGGTGAGCAGGCCCGCGACGTGGTCGGCCGCCTCCGCCCCGCTGATCGAGGTGCCCTCGGCGGGCACGATCCAGGCCACGATCCGCTCGCCGAGGTCGTCGTCGGGCTCGCCGGTGACCGCGACCTCGGCCACCGCCGGATGCTCCAGCAGCGCGTTCTCGATCTCACCGGCGCCGATCTTGTAGCCGCCGCTCTTGATGATGTCGGTCGCCTTGCGCCCCACGATGCGGACGTAGCCGTCGGGCGCGCGGGTGGCCATGTCCCCGGTGCGGAACCAGCCGTCGGTGAACGCGGCCTCGGTGGCGTCCGGGCGGTTGAGGTACCCGCTGAACAGGTTGGACCCGCGCACCAGGATCTCGCCGACGGTGGCGTCGTCGCTGGCCTCGATCTCGGCGTCCCGCTCGTCGACCAGCTTCAGCTCCACCCCGGCGAAGGGCCGACCGACGTAGCCGGGCCTGCGGTCGCCGTCGGCGCGGACCCCGCAGTTCATGATCGTCTCGCTCATCCCGTAGCGCTCCACGACCCGCTGGCCGGTGAGCCGCTCGATGCGGGCGTGTTCCACGGCGGGCAGCGCGGCCGAGCCGGAGACCAGCAACCGGGCGCCCCCGACGGCGGCGGCGATCGAGGGGTCGCCCTCGGCGTCGTCGGCGAGCCGGTGGTACATGGTCGGGACGCCGAACAGCATGGTCGCCGGTCCGGCGAGCGCGTCGGCGGCGGCCCGCGAGGAGAAGCGCCCGAGGTGGTGCACCGAGCCGCCGAGGCGCACCGGCCCCAGCGTGCCCAGGATCAGACCGTGCACGTGGAACAGCGGCAGCCCGTGCACCAGCACGTCCTCGGCGGTCCAGGCCCACGCCTCGGCGAGGGCGTCGAGGTTGGCGCTGAGGGCGCGCCGGGGCAGCACCACGCCCTTGGGCGGCCCGGTGGTCCCGGAGGTGTAGACGATGAGCGCCGGCGCCTCCGGAGCGGCTTCGGCGGGCAGCGCTCCGCCCCGGGCGGTGACGTCCACCTCGTGCACCGCCAGCCCGGCCAGTCCCGGCGGCGGCTGGAACCCCGGTTCGGCGAGCAGCACCTCGGGTTCGCTGTCGGCCACGATGTGCGCGAGCTCCCGCTCCCCCACCTTGGGGTTGATCGGCACCACCGCGACCCCCGCGGCCAGCCCGCCGAGCACCGCCGCGCAGGTCTCCAGGGTGTTGGTGGCCCACACCGCCGCGCGGCTGGTGCCGGCGAGGCGTTCGGCCAGCGCACCGGCCACCCCGGCCAGCTCCCGGTAGGTCAGCGCGCGGTCGCCGAAGCGCAGCGCCTCCGTCTCGTCGGGCTCCCGCAACTTGGGGAACAGCACCTGCGCGGCCATGACCACCTCCGGCGTGGGGACGACGATCCGGGCCGGGCCGCTGGTGCGGTCGGCGACCGGTGGGATCCACCTTTGCCGGGGTCGGCGCACCTCGTCAAGGCCGAATTGGCTCAGCCACTCGTCCTCATCTCCGGTGCTAGCCTGGTCTCCGCCGTCCGTCCGGAGGTCCCCGTGCCCGAAGCGCTGCGCCCGCTGTCCCGATCGCGCCTGTACGAGCAGGTCGTGGCCCGGCTGCGCGAGCACGTGCGGGAACGCGGGCTCGACGTCGGGGACCGGTTGCCGCCGGAGCGCGAGCTCGCCGAACGGCTCGGGGTCAGCCGGGCGTCGGTGAAGCAGGCGCTGGTGGTGCTGGAGGTCCAAGGTCTCGTCGAGGTCCGCCACGGCGGCGGCAGCTACCTGCGCCGCGCCTCGCTGGACACCGAACCGGTCGAGGAGCTGGTCGCCCGCCAGCGGCGCCTCCCCGAGGTGCTCGAGGCCCGCGAGGCGCTGGAGACCAAACTGGCCGACCTCGCGGCGCGGCGCCGCACCGACGAGGACCTCGCCGAGATCGACGCGGCGCTGGCGGACATGCGCCGGGAGATCGCCGACGGCGGGCTGGGCGTGGACGGCGACCGCCGGTTCCACGCCGCGATCACCGCCGCGGGCCGCAGCGGGCTGCTCGCCGAGTTCATGCGCACCATCGCCGCCGAGATCGCCGAGAGCCGCCAGGAGTCGTTGCGCCAACCGCGCCGCCCCGCCCGGTCGCTGGCCCAGCACGAGCGGATCGCCGAGGCGATCCGGGCGGGCGATCCGAAGGCGGCGGTCAGCGCGATGCGCAGGCACCTGCGCACGGTCAGCCGGGTCCGGCTGCTGAGCTGGGACGCCGACGCCGACCAGCGATGAGCTACCCTCGGTCGGCCCCGTCCCCCGCCGACCTCCGGAGTTGCCCGCCGTGACCGCCCGACGCCGCCCGCAGCACCCGGAGGCGGCCCGGTGATCGAGTGGCTGCTGACCACCGCGGGCACCGCCGCGCTCGGCGCCGTGTTCCCGGTGGTCAACATCGAGTTGTACCTGCTCGGCGTGCTCTCCACCGTCGACGGGCTGAACTGGTGGGCGATGGGCCTGGCCGCGGCGGTCGGCCAGCTCGCGGGCAAGTCGGTGTTCTACCTCGCCGGGCGCGGCGGCCTCAGCCTCGGCAACCGGCTCTCCCGGATGGCCGAGAAGGAGCGGACCGGCCGCTGGGCGCGCTGGTTCGACACCTTCCAGCGGCGCACCCGGCAGCAGCCGTGGTGGGGCCTGGGCGTGCTGTTCCTCAGCGCGATCCCGGGGATCCCCCCGTTCACCCTGATGTGCCTGCTCTCCGGGGCCGCGGGCCTGCCGGTGCTCGGCTTCCTCGGTGCCGCCCTGGCCGGGCGCGCGCTGCACTTCCTGCTGGTCGCGGGCGCCCCGGGCCTGGTCGGCCAGCTCCCCTGGTTCGGCTGAGGGCGCCAGCCGCCGCGGTGCCGGGGCGGCCGGCGCGACCATCGGGCGGAAACGTCACCACGTCGGCATAGTCATCGACCACGGCGGGAACACCTGAGCTGACCCGCAGCCGATTCGAGGGGACAGCGGAGATGGCAGCCGACCGCAAGCAGGAACAGCTCGACGGCGTCCGCAAGGACTTGGACGAGAACTACCTCACCACCCAGCAGGGCGTCCGGGTGGACAGCACCGACGACTCGTTGTCGGTCGGCGAGCGGGGCCCCACGCTGCTGGAGGACTTCCACGCGCGGGAGAAGATCACCCACTTCGACCACGAGCGGATCCCGGAGCGGGTAGTGCACGCGCGGGGCGCCGGGGCCTACGGGCACTTCCAGCCCTACGACGGCTGGCTCGCCGAGCACACCGCCGCCCGCTTCCTGTCCGACCCGAACGTGCGGACCGAGGTCTTCGTGCGGTTCTCCACGGTGGCCGGTTCGCGGGGCTCGGCCGACACGGTGCGCGACGTCCGCGGCTTCGCCACCAAGTTTTACACCGAGCAGGGCAACTACGACCTGGTCGCCAACAACATGCCGGTGTTCTTCATCCACGACGGCATCAAGTTCCCCGACTTCGTGCACGCGGTCAAACCCGAGCCGCACAACGAGATCCCGCAGGCCCAGTCGGCGCACGACACGCTGTGGGACTTCGTCCAGCTCCAGCCCGAGACGATGCACATGATGATGTGGCTGATGTCGGACCGGGCGATCCCGCGCAGCTACCGCATGATGCAGGGCTTCGGGGTGCACACCTTCCGGCTGGTCAACCGCGAGGGCAAGGGCATCTTCGTGAAGTTCCACTGGAAGCCGATGCTGGGCACGCACTCGCTGGTCTGGGACGAGTGCCAGAAGATCGCGGGCAAGGACCCCGACTACAACCGGCGCGACCTGTGGGACGCGATCGAGGCCGGGCAGTACCCGGAGTGGGAGCTGGGCGTGCAGCTCGTCGAGGAGTCCCGCGAGCACGACTTCGACTTCGACCTGCTGGACGCGACGAAGATCATCCCGGAGGAAGAAGTGCCGGTGCGGCCGGTGGGCCGGATGGTGCTCGACCGCAACCCGGAGAACTTCTTCGCCGAAACCGAGCAGATCGCCTTCCACACCGCCAACGTGGTGCCGGGCATCGACTTCACCAACGACCCGCTGCTGCAGGCGCGCAACTTCTCCTACCTGGACACCCAGCTCATCCGGCTGGGCGGGCCGAACTTCGCGCAGCTGCCGATCAACCGGCCGATCGCGGCGGTGGCCAACAACCAGCGCGACGGCTTCGGCCAGCAGCAGATCCACCGGGGACGCACCAGCTACTACAAGAACAGCATCTCCGGCGGGTGCCCGATGGTGGCCGGGGCCGATCAGGACGTCTTCCAGCACTACCAGGAGAAGGTCGCGGGCCACAAGATCCGCGAGCGCAGCGAGAGCTTCAAGGACTACTACAGCCAGGCGACCCTGTTCTGGAACAGCATGTCGTCCTGGGAGAAGGAGCACATCGTCGGCGCGTTCCGCTTCGAGCTCGGCAAGGTCGACCACACCCACGTCCGGGAAGGCGTGGTGCAGCAGCTCAACCGCGTCGACCACGAGCTCGCGGTGCGGGTGGCCGAGGGCCTGGGCCTGTCCGCCCCGCCGGAGGAGACGGCCAACCACGGGAAGAGCTCGCCGGCGTTGAGCCAGGCGAACTCGGTCACCGGCACCGCCGCCACTCGCAAGGTCGCCGTGCTCGTCGCCGACGGGGTCAACGGCGGCGAGGTCGAGCAGATCCGGCGCGGCCTGGCCGAGCGGGGCGCGACCGCCGAGGTGCTGGCGCCCACCGAAGGCGTGGTCCGCACCGGCAACGACGAGGTGTCCGTGGACGCCGCCATCAACACGATGGCCTCGGTGGTCTACGACGCGGTGATCGTGCCGGGCGGCACGGACAGCGCCGCGACGCTGCTCGCCGACGGTTACGCGGTGCACTTCGTCGCCGAGGCCTACAAGCACGCCAAGCCGGTGGCGGTGAGCAGCGCGGGCACCGAGCTGCTGCGCCGCTCCGGGGCCACGGAGCTGCCGCCCGCGGGGGACGCGCGCGGGGTGAACTCCCACCTCGGGGTCTTCGTCACCGCCGACAGCGGGGAGCTGCCGCAGAGCTTCCTCGACGAGTTCTGCGCGGCGGTCGGCGAGCACCGCATCTTCGACCGCCAGACCGATTCGGTCCCGGCGTGAGCGGCGCAGCGCCGCGCGGCCATCCCCCGCCCGAGTCGCCGGGGCGGGGCGTCGTCCCCTGCGGCGCGGCACCATGAGCGTGCTGCGGAAGCTGCCCGTCGACGAGGTGCTGGACCGGGGCCGGCGCGGGAACCTGGTGCGCCGGCTCACCGGGAAGGACCTCGTCGGCTTCGGCATCGGCATCATCATCGGGTCGGGCATCTTCACGCTGACCGGGATCGAGGCCAAGCAGCACGCCGGCCCGGCCGTGGTGCTGTCCTTCGTGATCGGCGGCGTGGTGGCCGCGCTCGCCGCGCTGTGCTACGCGGAACTGGCCTCGGCGGTGCCCACCGCGGGCAGCGCCTACACCTACGCCTACACCTCGCTCGGCGAGATCTTCGCCTGGATCATCGGCTGGGACCTGCTGCTGGAGTTCGCGCTCGGCGCCGCGGTGGTCTCGCGGAGCTGGTCCGGTTACGTCGCGAACCTGCTGGACCTGCCGCCGGAGTGGTTCGGCGAGGACGCCGCGGTCAACGTCGGCGCCATGGTCATCATCGCGCTGCTCACCGCGGTCGCGGTGGCGGGCATCCGGGAGTCCGCGTGGGTGACCAACGCGCTGGTGGTGGTCAAGGTCGCGGTGTCGGTGCTCGTCGTGGTCGCCGGGCTGTTCTTCGTCCGGGCCGCCAACCTGGACCCGTTCGTCCCGCCCGCCCAACCCGCCGCGCCCAGCGCCACCGCGCTCGAACAACCGCTGGTGCAGGCGCTGCTGGGCATGGAGCAGTCGGTCTACGGCTTCGGCGGCATCCTGACCGCCGCCGCCATCGTGTTCTTCGCCTACACCGGGTTCGAGGCGCTGGCCAACCTCGGGGAGGAGACCCGCGATCCCCGCCGCGACCTGCCCGTCGGGCTGCTGGGCAGCCTGGTGGTGTGCACGCTGCTGTACGTGGGCGTGTCCTTCGTGCTCACCGCGATGGTCGATTACCGGCAGATCGACGAGGGCGCCCCGCTGGCCGCGGCCTTCCAGTCGGTCGGCCAGCCGTGGGTGGCGGTGCTGGTGTCGCTGGGGGCGATCACCGGCCTGACCTCGGTGATGATGGTCGAGCTGGTGACCATCGGCCGGATCGGGTTCGCGATGAGCCGCGACGGACTGCTGCCGCCCCGGCTCTCCCAGGTGCACCCGAAATGGGGGACGCCGCACCGGATGACCATCGCCGGCGCGGTGCTGATCATGCTGCTCGCCGGTTTCGTCCCGATCTCCGAGCTGGCCGACATGGTCAGCATCGGCGCGCTGTCCGGGTTCTTCATCGTCGCGCTGGCGGTGCCGGTGCTGCGCCGCACCCAGCCCCAGGTGGAGCGCCCGTTCCGGATGCCGCTGTCCCCGGTGCTGCCGGTCCTCACGGCGGCGGCCTGCCTGTACCTGATGTCCAACCTGGACGTGATCACCTGGCTGCGGTTCGCCGCGTGGCTGCTGATCGGCTTCGCGCTGTACTTCGGCTACGGCCGCAGGCGCGCCCTGCTCGCCCGGCGCGGCGGATCCTGACTCACTCCTGGCGGCCCGGCACCGGGCCGGGCAGCAGCAGTTCGACGATCCCGATCACCAGCGCGATGGCGACGAAGCCGACCGAGACCACCAGGCCGAGCGTGATGGCGGCGTCGTAACCGCCCTCGGGCAGGGTGCCGAAGAACAGGCCGGAGGCCGCCGCGGTGCCGAGGGCCGTGCCGATCCGCTGCCCGGTCTGCTGCACCCCGGCCGCGGTGCTGCCGCCCGCCACGTCGACCTCGCTGAGGGTGACCGTCTGGTTCGGCGAGATGACCAGCCCGCTGCCCAGCCCCGCCACGAGCATCGCCGGGGCGATGACCAGGCCGGTCAGCGGCCCGGTGTGCACCACGAGCAGCAGGTCGGTGGCCACCAGCCCCAGCAGCGCGGTGACCAGCCCGCCGACCACCAGCTTCCGGCCGAACCGGTTGACCCACCGGCCGCTGAGCGCGGCGGAGACCGCCGAGCCGACGGCGAACGGGGTCAGCGCCAGGCCCGCTTGCAGGGCCGAGTAGTCCAGCCCGCGCTGGAAGTACACCGCCAGCACGAAGAAGATGCTGGTGAACCCGGCGAAGTAGAACAGCGCCAGCGAGGCGCCGAACGAGTAGCTGCGGATCCGCAGCAGGCGCAGGTCCACCAGCGGCGCGTGGCCGCGCCGGGCGTACCAGCGCTCCCAGCCGGCGAAGGCGGCCAGCAGCAGCGGCGAGAAGGGCAGCAGGTACCACTGGGCGTCCCCGCTCTCCTGCTGCACCAGCGGGAGGAGGAGGCACAGCAGTCCGGCGGCCAGCAGCGCGACGCCGGGCAGGTCCAGGCTGCGGGCGCGCCCGCTCGGCACGTCGGCGGGCAGCACCTTGATCCCGAACCCGAGCGCCAGCAGGCCGATGGGCACGTTGACGAAGAACACCCACCGCCACCCGTGCACGTCGCCGGCCAGCTCGATGATCGCCCCGCCGAGCAGCGGCCCGATCGCGGTGGAGACGCCGACCACGGTGCCGAACAGCCCGAACGCCCGGCCGCGTTCCCGGCCCCGGAACAGCTGCTGGATCAGACCGAGCACCTGCGGGTTGAGCAGGCCCGCCGCCATCCCCTGCACCAGGCGGGCCACCACCAGCCACACCGGGCCCTGGGCGAATCCGGCCAGCGCGCTGGCCGCGGTGAAGGCGACCAGTGCGAACAGGAACATCCGGGCCCGGCCGCGGTCGTCCCCGAGGCGCCCGGCGGGCACCAGGACCAGGCCGAACGCCAGGGCGTACCCGGACACCACCCAGGCCAGCGCGGCGCTGGGGGCCTCGAGTCCGTGCTGGATCGACGGCAGCGCCACGTTGACGATGCTCACGTCGAGCAGCGTCATGAACCCGGCGGCCAGGCAGAGCGCCAGCACCCGCCACCGGTGCGGTGCCTCGGTAGCCTCCGCCACGCCGCCACCTCCGTTCCGGTCCTGCGATCAGCTCAGCACGACGCCGGGCCGAATGCATCCCCCACCCCTTGCGATTGACCGATGCGACGGTCAGCAGTGCAGCGCACAAAACCGACTGCACCTGCGAGTACGGACACCCGTCGCCGCATCGATCCGGGCGATCATTGCGATTATCGCAACGTCCTGTTAGGGTTCCGACCGTGCACGACACCGACCTGTCCGGCCGCGTCCGCGCCCTGCTGCGCGAGCACCCGGGGAGCCAGCGCGAGTTCGCCGAGCTGATCGGGATGGAACAGACCAAGCTGTCCAAATCGCTGAGCGGCACCCGCCGCTTCACCGCTGCGGAGCTGACCCGGATCGCCGGGGCCACCGGCGTGACGGTGCAGTGGCTGCTCAGCGGGACCGAGGACGACCCCGGGACGGCGGTCGCGGTGCCGCAGCGCACCGCCCGCTCCGGCGATCGCGACAGCACCGGCCGCTACCAGCAGATCCTGGACGCGACCTGGCGGCTGGTCGCCGAGCGCGGGTACCACGCCGTCCGGGTGGCGGACGTGGCCCGCGCCTGCGGCACCAGCGCGGCCACCATCCACTACCACTTCCCCGCCCGCGGCGACCTGCTGACCGAGACCCTGCGGTACTCGGTCCGGTTGGCCTTCGACCGCCAGGTCGCCGAGCTGCACAGCATCGACGACGCGCACGAGCGGCTGCTGCGGTTGGTCGAGCTCCAGCTCCCCGCCCAGGGGCGGCTGCGCCAGGAGTGGTCGATCTGGTTGCAGGTCTGGAACGAGAGCGCTCTCGACCCGGACCTGCGGGTGCTGCACAGCGACTCCTACGCGCGCTGGCACGACACCATCGCCCGGACCCTCCGGGAAGGCCAGCGGCAGGGCGTGTTCACCGACCGCGACGCCGAGGAGCTCGCGGTGACGCTGACCGCGCTCATCGACGGGCTGGGCATCCAGGTGCTCGCCGGGCGACCCGGTCGCTCGGTGGAGCGGATGCGGCGGGTGCTGCACGAATTCATCCAGCGCGAAGTCCTGCGCACGACCGAAGGGAATACCACGTGGCCAACGACGTGATCATCACCGCGGCGCTGACCGGCGCCGCGGACACCACCGGCAAGAGCGAGTTCGTCCCGGTCAGCCCCGAGCAGATCGCCCGGGACGCCGTCGCGGCGCACGAGGCCGGCGCGGCCGTGGTGCACATCCACGTCCGCAACGTGGAGACCGGGCAGGGTTCGCGCGCGGTCGCGCTGTACCGGGAGGTCGTCGAGCGGATCAAGGAAACCGGCATCGACGTGGTCATCAACCTCACCGCCGGGATGGGCGGTGACCTGGTGATCGACCAGGAGGACCCGCTCAAGCCGGTGGACGGCACCGACCTGGTCGGCGGGCTGGAGCGGCTGCCGCACGTGGAGGAGCTGCTGCCGGACATCTGCACGATCGACTGCGGCTCGCTGAACTTCGGCGACGGCAGCCAGCTCTACATCTCCACCCCGGACATGCTGCGCGCCGGGGCCAAGCGGATCCAGGAGCTCGGGGTGCGCCCGGAGCTGGAGATCTTCGACACCGGCAACCTGTGGTTCGCCAACAAGATGATCGACGAGGGGCTGATCGACGCGCCGCCGCTGTTCCAACTCTGCTCGGGCATCCCGTGGGGCGCGCCGCCGAATCCGGCGCTGCTGCAGGCGATGGTCGGGATGCTGCCCGCGGGGGCGAACTGGGCCAGCTTCGCGCTCGGCCGCGACCAGCTCCGCTGGGTCGGGCTGACCGCCGCGCTCGGCGGCAACGTCCGGGTCGGCCTGGAGGACAACCTCTACCTGCGCAAGGGCGTCAAGGCCAGCAACGCGCAGCTCGTCGAGCGCGCGGTGACCATCGTCGAAGGCATGGGCATGTCGGTGGCGTCCCCGGCGCAGGCCCGCGAGCAGCTCGGCCTGGCCGCGCGGTGAACGGAGTGGACACGATGCACGCAACCCCCGAACCCACCGCGGTCCGCCGCGTCACCTGCATCGGCGCGGGCGTCATCGGCGGCGGCTGGGTCGCGCACTTCCTGGCGCGCGGCTACCAGGTCACGGCCTGGGACCCGGCGCCGGACTTCGAACCCAAGCTGCGCCGGCTGGTCGACGCGGCGTGGCCCGCGCTGGTCGAGCTCGGCCTGGCCGACGGTGCCGACCGGGCGAACCTGACGATCGCCGCGACGCTGCCGGAGGCGGTCGCCGACGCCGAGTTCGTGCAGGAGAGCGCGCCGGAGGACCTGGGCCTCAAGCAGGACCTGCTGGCCCGCCTCGACGCGGCCACCCCACCCGGGGTGGTGATCTCCTCGTCGACCTCGGGCTACGGCATGACCGAGATGCAGTCCGGCTGCGCCCGGCCGGAGCGGCTCGTGGTCGGGCACCCGTTCAACCCGCCGTACCTCATCCCGCTGGTGGAGGTCGTCGGCGGCGAGCGCACGGAGCGCTGGGCGGTGGACTGGGCCTCGGCGTTCTTCGAGGTGGCGGGCAAGTCGGTGATCACGATGGACCGCGAGGTGCCCGGTTTCATCGCCAACCGGCTGCAGGAGGCGATCTGGCGCGAGGCCCTGCACATGGTGGCCAACGGCGAGGCGACGGTGGAGCAGATCGACTCCTCCATCACCGAGGGGCCCGGACTGCGCTGGCCGCTGTTCGGCCCCTGCCTGACCTTCCACCTCGCCGGCGGCGAAGGCGGCATGGCCCACATGCTCGACCACTTCGGGCCGTCGCTGAAGTCCCCGTGGACCCGGCTGGAGGCCCCGGAGCTCACCGACGAGCTGCGCGACCGGATGGTCGAGGGCTGCGAGACGGCCTCCGGCGGGCGGGACATCGCCGAGCTGGTGGCCGACCGGGACCGGGCGGTGATCGCGGTGCTGCGCGCGGTCGAGGCCGTTCGGGGCGCGCGGTGACCGGGTTCGAGCCGCTGCGGCGCCGGGTGCGGCCGGAGTGGATCGACTACAACGGGCACCTCAGCGAGGCCTACTACGTGCTCGTCTTCGGTTTCGCCACCGACGCGGTGATGGACCGGATCGGCCTGGACCACGAGTACCGGTCCCGCACCGGCTGCTCGCTCTACACCGTCGAGGCCCACGTGCGGTACCTGCACGAGGTCGGCCCGGACGCCGAGCTGGTGGTCACCAGCGCGGTGATCGGCAGCGGGCCGAAGAAGCTGCGGCTGTGCCACGAGATGAGCGTGGACGGGACCCCGGTGGCCACCGAGGAGCTGATGGCCCTGCACGTCGACGGCGAGCGCGGCGGCACCACCCCGCTGCCCGCGGCGATCGCCGAGCGGGTCGCCGGGCTGGTCACCACCCCGCCGGACTACGCGGGCCGGTCCATCGGGTGAGTCGGGTGCGCCCCGGAGCGGACCTCCGGGGCGCACCGGCGCTCGTCACCCCGGGTGAGTTCCAGGGCGGGTGCTGAGAACGGCCGCGAGTGGGTACCCCGCGAAGGCGGTGGCGTCGGGATCCCGCCCGGCCCCCGCCCGCACCGCCGGGGTGCGGGTCCGCTCACGAGGACACGGGAGGACGCATGAACCCCGAAGCCGCCGAAGGCGACGCCGTCGAGCAGGCCCAGGACGAAGGCCCGGTCGAGGAGGAGCAGGGCCCGGCGCCGGAGGCGCCGCTGGACGTCGACCCGGCCGACCTCGCCGAGCAGCAGCGGATCGTGCCGGACGACGAGGAGTACGAGCACGACTGAGCCGCCGGGCGGGGGCGGCCACCCGCGCGGGTGGCCGCCCCCGCCCGCGTTCACCCCTCGGGCAGCACCCGTTCCGGGTTGAGGATGCCGCGCGGGTCCAGCGCCCGCTTGATCTCGCGCTGCGCCCACAGCGCCGCGGGGTCCAGCTCGCGCCCCAGCCAGTGCTTCTTCAGGTGGCCGACGCCGTGCTCACCGGTGATCGTGCCGCCCAGTTCCAGGCCCAGCGCCATGATCGCGTCGAAGGCCCGCTGCGCCCGCACGGCCTCCTCGGCGTCGGATTCGTCGAAGGCGACCACCGGGTGCATGTTGCCGTCGCCCGCGTGCCCGGCGCAGAGCACCTCGACGCCGTGCTCCCCCGCGATCCGGTGCAGTCCGTCGACGAGGTCCACCAGGTGCTTGCGCGGCACGCACACGTCGTCGATCAGCAGCGCCCGCCCCAGCTTCTCGTGGGCGTCCCCGACCAGCCGCCGCGCCCGCATCAGCAGCTCACCTTCAGCGGGGTCGTCGGCGACCACGACGTCGGACGCGGCGAATCCGCGCGCCACCCGCTCGAACGCGGCCAGGTCCGCCGGTGCGGCCTCGCCCCGGTCGGACTGCACGATGAGCATCGCCGCCATCCCCTCGGGGAAGCCGAGGTCGGCGATCCGCTGCACGGCGGCGACGGTCGGGCTGTCCATGAACTCCAGCACCGAGGGGCGGTAGCCCTCCCCGAGGTAGCCGGCCACGGTGCGGCAGGCGTCGCCGACGGTCGGGAAGAACGCGACGGCCGTCAACGGTTGCGCGGCGACGGGCCGCAGCGCCACGGTCACCTCGGTCACCACCCCGAGGGTGCCCTCCGAACCGACGACCAAGTGGGTGAGGTCGTAGCCGGCCACGCCCTTGGCGGTCCGGCGCCCGGTGCGCAGGATCCGGCCGTCGGCCAGCACGACCTCCAGCCCCCGCACGAAATCGCCGGTGACGCCGTACTTCACGCAGCACATGCCGCCCGCGTTGGTCGCGACGTTGCCGCCGATGGTGGAGATCGAGCGCGACCCCGGGTCGGGCGGGTAGAACAGCCCGTGCTCGGCCACCGCGGTGGCCAGCACGCCGTTGACCACCCCCGGCTGCACGACCGCGAGCTGCTCCTCGGCGTCGATCTCCAGAACGCGGTCCATCTTCTCCAGCGACAGCAGCACGCAGCCGTCGGTGGCGTTGGCCGCGCCGGACAGCCCGGAGCGGGCGCCCTGCGGGACCACCGGCACGCGGTTCTCGTGCGCCCACGCCAGCGCGGTGGCGACCTCCTCGGTGCTCCGCGGCCGGACCAGCACCGCCGGGGCACCCGCCGGGCAGAACGTGGCGCGATCGCGGCGGTGCGCCTCCAGCACGTCGGCGTCGTCGATCACGCGCCCGTCCGGCAGCAGCGCCCGCAGCGGGTGCACATCCGTCGTGGTCATCGCAGCACTTCCTACGGGAATCGAGCAAGCCGCCTCCGGCGGCACGGTCCGCCGCTGAACCTATCCGCCGGACGGCGCGTTGCCCACCGGCTCGTCCTGTGGTCCCCGTCGCCCGGCGCTCAGCCGAGCCCGGGCACGATCATCGCGCCCCACACCACCAGCGGCGTCACCACCACCATCGTCGCGCCGTAGACGAGCAACCGGCGGAAGACGTGGTCGCGGTCGTCCTCCTGGGAGTTGGCCAGCATGATCGCACCGCTGGTGGAGAACGGGCTGATGTCGACCACCGTCGAGGCGATGGCCAGCGCCGCCACCATGCTCGCCACCTCGACCTGCCCGGCGGCCATCAGCGGGACGGCCAGCGGGATCAGCGCCCCGAGCAGACCGGTCGAGGAGGCGAAGGCCGACACCACCGCGCCGATGTAGCACAGCAGCAGCGCCGAGAGCAGCGGCACGCCCAGGCTGCTGACCGCCTGGCTGACGTAGTCGATGGTGCCGATCTCCTGGAGCACGCTGACGTAGGTGAGCACACCGCAGATCAGCAGCACCGTCGGCCAGGTCACGTGCGCCACCGCGTCCTTGTGCGCGCGCGGGGAGATCAGGCCCAGCAGCACCGCCACGGTGATCGCGACCAGCCCGATGTCCAGCTCCAGGAACAAGGTGAGCACCACCATCGTGCCGATGCCCACCAGGGTCAGGATCCGGTCGCGGTCCAGTGCGACCGGGGCGACCGCGGCGCCCAGCGCGCGCTCCTGCTCGGCCACCCCGTCGGCCGCCGGGGACAACCGGAGACCGCCGAGGACCACGAAGGCGACGAAGGCGAACACCAGGTTCACCACCATGCTGCCGAAGAACAGGAACAGCGGTGAGCCGTCGAGATCGCTGCCGCGCACCACCCCGTTGACGATGACGCCGAACACCGAGATCGGCGAGAACCCGCCGACCATCGTGCCGTGCACGACCATCAACGACATCAGCAGCGGCGAGATGCCGTGCTTGACCGCCAGGCCCATCGCCACCGGGGCGATGATCGCCACCGCCGCCGGGGGCACCGCGCCGATCGCCGTGAGCAGCCCCGAGACCGCCAGCATCACCCACGGGATCAGCGGGAGCCTGCCGCTGACCATCCGGACGGACTGGTAGACCAGCCAGTCGATGGTGCCGTTGGCGCGGGCGATGGCGAACAGGTACGTGACACCGACCAGCACCATGAAGATGTCGCCCGGGAACCCGGCGAGGATGTCGTCCGAGCTCATCCCGCCGGCCAGGGTGCCGACCAGGAACGCCGCGGCGAACGCCAACGCACCCATGTTCACCGAGAACACCCCGGTGACGATGAAGATCGCGACCAGCGCGACGATCGAGACCAGCTCAGGCGACATGGGCGGTCCCCGCACCGTCCACATCGGCCAGCGCCGCGATCGCCGCCGTCGCACCGCCGGAGCGGTGCGGCACCCCGGCCGAGCGGAGCCCGGCTTCGACGCCGCCGAGCGCGCCGAGCAGCGAGAGGTCGTTGAAGGCGCCGAGGTGCCCGATCCGGAACACCCGGCCCGCCAACCGGGACAGGCCCGCGCCCAACGACATGTCGAAGCGCGCCAGCACGACCTCGCGGAACCGGTCCGCGTCGTGCCCGTCGGGCATCAGCACCGCGGTGAGCGCGCTGCTGAAGCGGGTCGCCGGAGCCCCCTCGCGGCACAGCAGCTCCAGGCCCCACGCGCGGACGGCGGCGCGGGTGGCCTCGGCGTGCCGGTCGTGCCGGGCGACCACCGCTTCGAGCCCTTCCTCGCGCAGCATGGCCAGCGCCTCGCGCAGCCCGAACAGCAGGTTCGTCGGCGGGGTGTACGGGGAGAAGCCCTTCCGCCCGGCTTCGAGCAGCGGTTCCCAGTCCCAGTAGCCGCGCGGTGCCCGGGCCCGCTCGGCGGCCCGGCGCGCCCGGGGGCCGACCGCGTTGAGCCCGATCCCGGGCGGCAGCATCAGCCCCTTCTGGGAGCAGCCGACGGTGACGTCGACGCCCCACTCGTCGTGCCGGTAGTCCAGCGAGCCGAGCGAGGAGATGGTGTCGACCAGCAGCAGCGCCGGATGCCCGGCGCGGTCGAGGGCGGCCCGGATCTCGGGCACCGCGGTGGTCACGCCGGTCGACGTTTCGTTGTGCACCACCGCGACGGCCTTGATCTCGTGCTCCCGGTCGGCGAGGAGCCTGCGTTCGATCGCGTCCGGGTCGGCGCCGCTGCGCCAGTCCCCGGGCAGCACCTCGGGGACGAACCCGAGCCGTCCGGCCAGTTCGCTCCACAGCGCGGCGAAGTGCCCGGTCTCGTACATGAGCACGCGGTCACCGGGGACAGGGTGTTGACCAGGACGGCTTCCCAGGCACCGGTGCCCGACGACGGGTAGACCACCACGTCGCCCTCGGTGCGCAGCACGTCCCGCAGGCCTTCCTGGACGTCCAGGAAGAGCCGCGCGAATTCGGGGCCGCGGTGGTCGATCGTCGGGCGCGCGATGGCGTGCAGCACGCGGTCGGGCACGTTCGTGGGTCCGGGGATCTGGAGGAAATGACGACTGCTGACAACGGACATCCGGCCCTCCAGCGGGTGTTCCGGGATGCGAGAACCTGAGCGTCGGCTGTTGAATTCTGTAGACCGTCACACGATCATGTCAAGTAGCTCACTCCAGCCTTGACACATCACCGCGTCGGTTCAAGCCCCGCAGAGGAGCAACCGTGGTCCACGTCGCCCCCGCTCGCACCGATCACCTCGCCGACGTCCTGCGCCGCCGCCTCGACGGCAACGTCCGCTTCGACGACTACACCCGGCACCTGTACTCGACCGACGCGAGCATGTACCAGGTCCGGCCGCTCGGCGTCGTTTTCCCCCGGCACGCCGGGGACGTCGCGACCGCGGTGGAGCTGTGCCGGGACGCCGGGGTGGCGGTGCTGCCGCGCGGTGCCGGGACCAGCCACTGCGGACAGACGGTCGGCGAGGCGGTCGTGCTGGACACCAGCAAGCACCTCAACGAGCTCGTCGAGCTCGACGCCGACGCGCTGCGGGCGCGGGTGCGGCCGGGGCTCGTGCAGGACGAGCTGAACCGCGCCGCCGCACCGCACGGGCTGTTCTTCGCCCCGGACACCTCCACCAGCAACCGCGCCACGCTCGGCGGCATGATCGGCAACAACTCCTGCGGCTCGCGCTCCGCCCGCTACGGCATGACCATCGACCACGTCGAGCAGCTCGACGTGGTGCTCGCCGACGGCAGCACCGCGACGCTGCGCGAACTCGGTCCGGACGAACGCGCCGCGCGGTCCGCTGTGGACGGTCTGGAGGGGCGGATCGTCCGCGAGCTGCCCGGGATCGTCGACTCGGTGCGCGGCCCGCTCGCCGTCCAGCAGGACACCTTCTGGCGCCGGGCGGGCGGGTACCGGCTGGACCGGCTGGCCGACGGGCCGCTCGACCTGGCCAAGTTCGCGGTCGGCTCCGAAGGCACCCTGGTGACCGTCACCGAAGCCGTGGTCCGGCTGACCCCGAAACCGGCGTCGGTGGTGATGGTCGTCGGGCACTTCGACTCCACCACCGCCGCCATCGCCGCCACCGACACCGCGATGCACCGCGGGGCGGCGGCGATCGAGATGGTGGACGCGTTCATCCTCGACCTGGCGCGCCGCTCCCCGCAGCACCGGCACCTGTTCGGCGCGCTGGAGGGCGAGCCGAAGGCGCTGCTGTTCGCCGAGTTCTACGGCGACACCCCGGAGCAGGCCCGCCACGACGCCGAGGAGCTGGTGTCGGCGTGGCGGGCCGAGCGGCACGGCTACGCGACCAAGCTGGCCACCGAGGAAGCCGAACTGGCCCCGCTGCGCGCGCTGCGCAAGGCCGGGCTCGGGCTGCTGATGGCCGCGGGCAAACCCGGGGAGCGCTCCATCGCCTTCGTCGAGGACACCGCCGTCCCGCCCGAGCACCTCGCGGAGTACACCTCGCGGTTCGCCGGGATCCTGGACCGGCACGGGTTGCGCGCGGGCTTCTACGGGCACGCCTCGGCGGGCTGCCTGCACGTGCGGCCGTTCATGGACCTGAGCCGCCCGGACCAGGTGCGCACCATGCGCCAGGTCGCCGAGGAGGTCTGCGCGCTCGCGCTGGAGTACGGCGGGGTGAACTCCAGCGAGCACGGCGACGGCTACGCCCGCAGCGAGTTCAACCGCACCATCTTCGGCGAGGAGGTCTACGAGGCGATGCGCCGGGTCAAGCGGCTGTTCGACCCGGACGGCATCATGAACCCGGGCAAGATCGTCGACGCCCCGCCGATGACGGACAACCTGCGCGAGCCGACGCTGCCGGTGGCCCCGGCGCTGCGCACCCACTTCGACTTCGGACACCGCGGCGGGATGCGCGGTGAGGCCGACCGTTGCATGCGCATCGGTGCCTGCCGCAAGCCCGAGACCTCCGGCGGCGTGATGTGCCCGTCGTTCATGGCCACCCGCGCCGAGGAGCACTCCACCCGGGGTCGGGCCAACGCCCTGGTCAAGGCGCTGTCGGCACCGGATCCGCAGCACGAGCTCGGCGACGAGCGGCTCACCGAGGTGCTGGACCTGTGCCTGGAGTGCAAGGCGTGCAAGCACGAGTGCCCGATGTCGGTGGACATGGCCACCCTCAAGAGCGAGGCGCTCGCCCACCGCCACGAGCGGCACGGCGTGGACCTGCGGTCGCGGCTGTTCGGCGCCACCCGGCTGCTGTACCGGCTCGGCGCGCTGACCGCGCCGCTGTCCACCGCGCTGACCCGGCCCGCCCCGGTGCGCCGGGCCGCGCACCGCCTCCTGGGCATCCACCGGCGCCGGCCGCTGCCGGAATTCCGCCGCGACCACCTGCTGCGCTGGTGGCGGCGCCGCCCCGCGGTGCCCGTCGCCGACGGCATCGCGCCCGGCTCGCGCGGCGAGGTGGTGTTCCTCGCCGACTCCTTCACCAGCCACACCGAACCGGAGATCGCCCGGGCCGCGATCCGGTTGCTCGAACACGCGGGGTGGCGGGTCCGCCTGGAATCGTCGGTCTGCTGCGCCCGCCCGCAGATCTCCAAGGGGCTGCTGCCCGCGGCGAAGAAGCAGGCCGCCCGGCTGGTGCGCGCGCTGGCCCCCGAGGCCGAGCGCGGCGTGCCGATCGTGGGCTGCGAGCCCTCCTGCATCAGCACGCTGCGCGACGAGCACCAGCAGCTCCTGCCGGACTCGCGCGCCGCCCTCGTCGGCGGGCAGGCCCGGCTGGTGGAGGGACTGCTGGTCGAGGCACTCGAGGACGGCACCCTGCGGCCCACCGGGGACCCCGGCGCGGAGGTGCTGCTGCACCCCCACTGCCACCAGAAGGCGGTGCTGGGCACCTCGGCGACCGCGCGGCTGCTGCGCCACCTGCCGGGTGCCCGCGTCACCGAGCTCGACGCCGGGTGCTGCGGGATGGCGGGCTCCTTCGGCTTCGAGGCCGAGCACTACGAGCTGTCGATGCGCATCGGCGGGCAACGCCTGTTCCCCGCGGTGCAGGGCGCGGCGCCGGGCACCCGCGTCGCCGCCACCGGCGTCTCCTGCCGCCAGCAGATCGGGCACGGCACCGGCACCGAGGCCGTGCACCCGGTCCTGCTGCTCCACGACGCCGTCTTCGGCTGAGCGCGCATCCCGGCCGGTGCCTCAGGAACGGGACGGGGCACGAAGGACCTCAGCCCGGCCAGTGGCCCAGCAGCTCGGCGAAACCCTCCCGCCAGCTGGGCCAGGCCGGGCGCCAGCCGACGGTCTCGCGGAGCCGGAAGTTCGTCGCGCCGCGCTGCTCGGTGAGGCGGTGCACGGTGAGCCAGTCCAACTGGGCCTCGGCCTGCTCCACGGTCAGCGACACCGGTGCCGGGCAGCCGATCATCCGCGCGTAGGTGGGCAGCCATTCCGCGCACTCGGCGGGCTCGTTGTCGACCACGTTGTAGGCGCCGGGATCGATGTCGTCGAGGACTTCCAGCACGGCGCCCGCCGCGTCATCGAGGTGGGTGAACGAGGTGAGGCCGAACCCGTCGCCGACGACCGGGAGCGCGCTGCCGCGCACCTGCTCGTGCACCGTGCCGCCCGGGGCGAACTCGGTACCCGGACCGTACAGCGCGCCGTAGCGCAGCGCGACGCCCTCGATGCCGGGGCAGGTCAGCACCGCCTCCTCGACCGAAGCGATGGAGCGCACCAGGTCGCCCCAGCAGCCCGGGGCGTCGGTCCACAGCGGCGCCTCCTCGTCGAGCACCTCGTGCCCGTGCGGCCGGTAGGCCGCGGCGGTGCTCTGCGCGACGACCCTGCGGGCACCGGCCGCGACGGCGGCCACCACGAGGTTCCCGGCGGTGGCCGCGCGCCGGTCGGCGGCCCGCCGCGCGGCCTCGGCGTCGTGCGGACCGGCCGGGCCGAACCCCGCGATCTGGTCGACCACGACGTCCGGGGCGGCGGCGGTCAGCGCCTCGCGCAGGGCCGCCAGGTCCAGCACGTCGGCGGTGACGACCTCGTCGGCCTGCTCGGCGCAGGACCGGTCGGGACATCGGCGGACCAGCGCCGTCACATGATGACCGCGGGCGCGCAGCAGCGGGAGCAGCGTCCGACCGACCACACCGGACGCACCGGCGACAACGACACGCAAGGGCACTTCCCACCTCGCACGGTGCTCGATGTGCAGCGGGCTGAAATCCTACCGGTGCAACGCACGCCCCGAAGAGTGAAAATCACCGTGACGTTCTGTTGAACGCAGAAGCGGACAAGTGCCGTGAATGCGAAAGTTCGGCGGTGGAACGCGCCGAGCCGAGCGCGTTCCACCGCCGAACGGGAAGTGCGGGGGTTTCAGAGGGCGCGGATCTGCGAAGCCTGCGGCCCCTTCTGCCCCTGGGTGATCTCGAACTCCACCCGCTGGTCCTCATCCAGCGTGCGGAAACCGGTGGCGTCGATCGCCGAGTAGTGGGCGAAAACGTCGGAGCCGCCGTCGTCCGGCTTGATGAAGCCGTAGCCCTTCTCCGCGTTGAACCACTTGACGGTACCGGTAGTCATGCTCTGTAGCTCCTGTGTGTCGTGGCCAGGGGTCAACACTGCGCAGACCCCGAGTCGCGGTACTGATCACCCGGCCCGAGGAGGCCCCCGGCACGGAAAAAGCGCCTGCGGTTCGCCGCAGGCGCTTTCCATACTGCTGGCAACCAAAACTGCAACCAAGCGCCACGCTAGCACTGCGGTTGCGGGTTGTCACACCTCGATCGCCGCCGGTCACGTCCCTGCCGGGAACGCCTCGCGGGCCCCGTTCAAGGAATGCTGAGCAGGACCCGGCCCTCCTGCTCGGCCACCCGGTTCTGCTCGGCCTGCCGGTCGGCCAGGCCCAGCGCCGCCCGTCGCGGCGTGGTGCGCTCGGCGTCCCAGGCCGCCAGCAGCGGCGGGATCTTGGCCAGCATCTCCTCGCGCAGCACCTGGAAGGACAGCACCGGGTCGGCGTCGACGCGGCCCAGCAGCAGCCACCACGCCCAGGCCGCCGCCCCGGCGTTGGCCACGAAGTCCGGGATCACCGGGATGCCGCGCACCGCGAGCAGTTCCTCGGCCTCCTCGGTCACCGGGGTGTTGGCGGCCTCCACGACGACCCGGGCGGCCACCGCGGGCACCCGGTCCGGGGTGATGGCGTAGGAGATCGCCGCCGGGATGAGCACGTCCACCTCGATCTCCAGCACCGCCTCGCGCGGCAGCCGGAGCACGTCGGCGGGGACCTGCGAGCGGTCGATCTCGCCGTACCGGTCACGGGCGTCGAGCAGCGCGGGCACGTCCAGGCCGTCCGGGTGGTACAGGGTGCCCGCCGCGTCGGCCACCGCCACCACGTCCAGCCCCGCCTCGTGCAGGTAGTAGGCCGCGCCGCCGCCCATCGTGCCCACGCCCTGCACCGCGACGGCGGTCCGGGCGTGGTTCCAGCCGCGGGCGTGCACGACGCCGAGGCAGCTCTGCGCCACGCCGTAGCCGCCGACGACGTCACCGAGCAGCAGGCCGCCGGGCACCGGGGCGTTCAACCCGGCCCGCACCCGGCGGAGGGTGCGTTCCACGTCGGGCGAGCGCCGGATCGCCGCGTGGTACGACTGGTGCAGGCCGAGGTCGGCGAAGATGTCGTCGATCAGGTGCTGCGGCACCCCGAGGTCCTCGGCGGTCACCCAGTGGGTGTCGACCCACGGGCGCATCGCCGTGATGAAGCGGCGCAGCACGCCGGTGGCATCCGGGTCCTTGGGATCGCAGTCGATCCCGCCCTTGGCGCCGCCCACCGGGAGTCCGAAGACCGCGGTCTTGCGCGCCATGCCGCGCGCCAGGTCCGCCACTTCCGACAGCGTGCAGCCGGCCCGCATCCGGGTTCCGCCCGTGGCGAGACCGGAAACCAGGCTGTGCACCACCAGATAGCCGTTCTTGCCCGTGACCGGGTCGGTCCAGGTCACCTTCAGCAACGGGTCGTGGTCGACGAGTGCCACCGGCCCAACCTCCTTTCCGTGCGCGTAACAAGCCGACTCGGGCGAGTGCCCGCCGGCTCTGGGTTCGAGAGGGTCCGACCGCGACGCGCGGATTCGGTTCAGCGATGCCACCGGCTGGAATGCCGGCGGTGCGAGGGCGTACTGGCGAAGAGGATGCGCAGCATGGTCACCTCCGCGGTCCGTCGTGGGATGGCTCGAAGCTAAGGCCCGGCTCCGAGGATTGTCAACAATCATCGGCTCGGACATTTCACCGTCATCTCAACGAGTGGCCACCGCCGCGAAATGGAGTTGAGGAATGCCCGCGCTCACACTTCTGGACGACATTCAAACTGCGGAGGGTAACCGCAGGCCGAAGCCACCGTGACGAGGATTCGGCGGGCACGTCGTTCTCGGGGAACCGTTCACCCGCCCGGCGCGCGGCTGGGAGGATGAGGGCATGAGCCAACCCCACGATTCGGGATCGCTGGACCAGGAAGCACAACAGCAGCTGATCCAGGAGATCGGCCGCACGATCGCGCTCGCGCTCCCCCCGGGATGGCAGGCGGCGAACGTGGAGTACCGCCAAGTGGGGTCGCACCGCGAGCTCGTCGCGTCGCTGCTGGCCCCCAACGGCACCGAGATCCCCATCGCCCCGCCCGGCGACGTCATGGCGCTGTTCACCCGATTGCGCGCCGGCATGTACGAACCGGAGCGGGGCACCTGGGTCAGCGCGCTCTACCGGTTGCAGCGCCCGGGCAGCTACACCGTCGACTTCAACGGGGACCACGAACCGGCGTGGCGCACCGCACCGCCCGCCGAGGCCTACGCCCAGGAGCTGCACCGCTTCCCGCGCACCGGTTCGGTGGTCCCGGAATGGCTGGCCCAGCGGGCGGGCACCCCGCAGCCCGGCGACCAGCGGCCGTCGCTGCGCACGGCGGCGGTCTTCGACCGCGACGGCCGCCCCATCACGCAGCGCCCCGCGGTGGAACCCGGGCTGCACGAGCAGCTCCTGGCCTACCTGGAGAGCGCCCCGATCGTGCTGGCCGCGCGCAGCTTCGACGCCGACCGGCTGGACCCGGCCGGGGAGGCCGCGGTGCCGCTGACCTTCCACACCGACGGGAGCTGGATCTGGCCGGGCGCGGTCGGCTACTACCTGCGCAGGCACGGGGTCGCACCGGAGGACGAGCTGGTCGAGCACATCCGGCGCAGCGGCTTCCGGCTGCCGGAGGTCGACGAACCGACCCGCGAGCGGGTCGTCGCCGAGATCACCGGGGAACAGCGCTCGTGACCGGCCGATGACGCGTGCGGCGGAGCTGGTGCTCACCGGCGGCAGGGTGGCCACGATGGACCCCGCGCACCCGGTCACCGACGCGGTGGCCGTGCGCGGCGGGCGGATCGCCGCGCTGGGCTCCGCCGCCGCGGAGCTGCGCGGGCCGGCCACCGAGGTGGTCGACCTGCGCGGCAGGCTGCTGCTGCCGGGATTCCACGACGCGCACGCCCACCCCGTCTACGGCGGGCTGGAACGGCTGCGCTGCGACCTCACCGCGAGCACCAGCGCCGCCGACTGCCTGCGCCGGATCGGTGCGCACCGGGCCGCCCACCCGTCCGGCTGGCTGCTCGGCGGCGGCTGGGACATGGGCCTGTTCCCCGGCGGCACCCCGTCGCGGGAGGCGTTGGACGCGGTCACCGGAACGCAGCCCGCCTACCTCGTCAACCGCGACCACCACGGGGCGTGGGTGAACAGCGCCGCGCTGCGCGCCGCCGGGATCGACGCGGACACCCCCGACCCGCCCGACGGCCGGGTCGAGCGCGCCGCCGACGGGTCGCCGGCCGGGATGCTGCACGAGGGCGCCACCGGCCTGGTGGCCCGGGTGCTGCCATCAGCGGGACGCGAGGAGTACCTGGCGGGACTGCTCGAAGGCCAGCGGCACCTGCTGGAGCGCGGGGTGACGATGTGGCACGACGCGATCGTCGGCCCCTACCTCGGGTACGCGGACACGCTCGAGGTCTACCGCGACGCCGACCGGCGCGGCCTGCTGACGGCCCGGGTGCGCGGCGCCCTGTGGTGGGACCGGGAGCGCGGCGTCGAGCAGCTCCCCGAGCTGCGCGAGCGCCGGGACCGGAGCCGGGGCGAGAAGTTCACCGCCGAGGCGGTCAAGATCATGCAGGACGGGGTCTGCGAGAGCCTCACCGCCGCGCTGCTGCAGCCCTACCTGGACACCGCCCCGGCGGGGCGGCACCGCGGCCTGTCCTTCCTGACCGCACCGGAGCTGCGGGAGGCGGTGGTCGCCCTGGACGCCGCCGGGTTCGACGTGCACTTCCACGCGGTCGGCGACCGGGCGGTGCGCGACGCCCTGGACGCGGTGGCGGCCTCGGGCCGCCGGGGGCGGCACCAGATCGCGCACGTGCAGGTGGTGCACCCCGACGACGTCCCCCGGTTCGGCGCGCTCGGCGTCACCGCGACCATCCAGCCGCTGTGGGCGATCAACGACGCGGCGATGACCGAGCTGACCGTGCCCCGGCTCGGCCGTCCCCGCGCCGACGGCCAGTACCCGTTCCGCGCCCTGCGGGACGCGGGCGCGGACCTCGCGGTGGGCAGCGACTGGCCGGTGTCGGAGGCCGACCCGGTCCGGGCCGCGCACGTCGCGGTGCACCGCCGCGAACCCGGGTCCGAGGTCCCGGCGTTCCTGCCCGAGCAACGGCTGGACCTGCTCGCCGCGCTCACCGCGAGCACGGCGGGCAGCGCCCGGGTCAACCGGCTGGAGCACGAGAGCGGCACCCTCGCGGTGGGCATGGCCGCCGACCTGGTGGTGCTGGACCGCGACCCGTTCGCGCTGGCCGCCGACGAGATCGGCGACTGCGCGGTGGACCTGACCGTGGTCGGCGGCCGGATCGCCCACCAGCGCTGAGCGCTCCCGGTCCCGCCGGGGACCGGGAGCGGGGCGCCGCGTCAGGCCACCGCGTCCCAGTGCACCAGGTACTTGGCCGACTCCGCCGCGATCAGCGCGTCGAGCTCGGCGCGGTTGGCGTTGCGGCGCAACCGCAGCGGGCGACCGCGCCGCACGTCGAGCACCATCGGGCGGGCGCCGGGCAGCAGGTCCGGCATCGCCCTCTCCAGCACGCGCAGCGCCAGGTTCGCGGTGCCACCGTCGAGCTCCGGTTCCTTGAGGTAGGGCAGCACCACCTCGGTCCCGCCGTCGGCGTACCGCAACGCCACCGCGCTGCGCCCGGAGACGGTGATCGCCAGCTCGCCGCACGGCCACACCGCCGAGCCCAGCGGCACGCCGACCGCCTTGGTGCGCGCCCACCACCGCTCGAAGCCCGCGTGGAGCCGCCGGTAGTGGTCCTGCTGCACCGGCCGGGCGGCGTGCACGGCCGCCGCCACGACCGCCACCGGGTCGGTGGCGTGCACCGCCCGCCGCAACGCCGCCCGGAACGGTCCGTAGAACGCCCACGCCATGCTGTGCGGATCGAGGTAGATGCCGCGCTGGTCGCGCACGATGGCGGCGCAGCCGCGCGGTGTGCTGCGCGCGTAGTCGAGGAACGAACCGAGGCTGATCTGAACGCCGTCCACGAGTACCCCTCCGCGGTCGCGGGGGCACGGCCGCCACCGCGCCGGTCGGCAGCGGCCACCCCTGCCGCCCCGCGACCGTCCACAATGGCGCGAACACCCCCGAAATCCCTGCCCGACAACACATTTTAGCACTTCAGAGGGTGTTTTGAACAGACATTCGAGTGACCGGAACGGGCCGCGGATCACCCGTTCGCGGGCTCCAGGGCGCGGTGCGCGGCGGCCCCGATGCGGGCGATGGCGGCGGTCGCGGGACCGCCGGAGGTGGTGGTCGCGGAGCGCTCGTCGGTGAGCTCGTCGACGAGGACCGCCACGACCGCGCGCGGCCGGTCGGCGGTGCCGATCAGGCCGACGTCGTGCCGCACCCCCAGCAACTCCCCCGGCTTGTTCCAGCACCCGGCACCGGCGGGCAGCAGCGCGGGCAACCGGTCCCGGACCTGCTGGCGGGACAACACGGCCAAGGCGTGCCGGGTCAGCTCCGGCGGCAGCGCCGCACCGGTGACCAGCGCGTCGAGCACCCGGGCCAGGTCCAGCGCGCAGCTCTGCACCCGGCCGGGCGCCCGCTCGTCCATCAGCCGGCGCTCCAGCCGGGTCGCCCGGCAGCCCAGCCGGTGCGCGCAGTCGGCCACGGCGGCGAACCCGACGGCGTCGAGCACCGCGTTGGTCGCGGTGTTGTCGCTGACCACGACCATCAGGGCGAGCAGCTCCGCCAGCGGCAGCTCCCCGACGCTGGGCAGTTCGGGCAGCACGCCGGAACCGCCCGCCCGGCGCTCGGGCAGCGGCACCCGGGTGTCCAGGTCCAGGGCGCCGTCGCGGACCGCGCGCAGCGCGGCGACCAGCACCAGCACCTTGATCGTGCTGGCCGGGTGCACCGCCCGCTCGGCGCCGAGCAGCACCGGCTCCCGCTCGTCGAGGTCCCAGGCCGCGACCCCGACCCGCCCCGGGAGGTCCTCCCAGCACCCGCTCGCGCGCAGCCGTTCGGCGAACCCCACCCCGCACCTCCTCGTGACCGACCGTCCGGCAGGCCATCGTGGCCCAGCGCCCGGCGCGCGAACACCCCCGATCACGCGGCGGCGCGACGAGAGCGCAGGAGATCCACCGCTCCCCGCGCCGAGCACCAGCGGAGCTGTCGCTCAGTTCGAGCAGAAATCACTCTTCTGATCCTCCGTCCGGCCCGCCCGGACGCTCTACGGTGATCAGGAGCCCGGCGTGACCTCCGGCGCACCGGGTCCGCGGCCAGTCCGAACCAGCAGGAAGAGGTGCATGTCGGTGCAGTCGACGTTGAGCTCGGTGATCGGTCCGGCGCCAGCCGGGAGCGCGGTCGACGGCGGTGCCGAATACCTGTCGCGCAACCCGGCCGACCTCGACGACGTGGTCGCCCGGGTGCGGCTCGGCGGCGCCGAGGCGCTGCCCGAGGCCGCCGCGCAGGCCCAGCGGGCGCAGCGGGAGTGGGCGCAGGTGCCCGCCCCGGTGCGCGGTCGCGTGGTCGCCGGGCTCGGCCGCCTGGTCGAGGCGAACAAGGAGTCGCTGGCCCGCCTGGTGACCCGGGAGATCGGCAAGCCCTACGGCGAGGCGCTCGGCGAGGTCCAGGAGATCATCGACACCTGCGACTTCTTCCTCGGCGAGGGACGCAGGCTCTACGGGCAGACGGTGCCCTCCGAGATGCCCGACAAGCAGTTGTTCACCTTCCGGGTCCCGGTCGGGGTGGCGGTGGTGATCACCGCGGGCAACTTCCCGGTCGCCGTGCCGTCCTGGTACCTGGTGCCCGCGCTGCTGTGCGGCAACGCCGTGGTGTGGAAGCCCGCGGAGTACGCCGCGGGGGCCGCCCGGGCGCTGGCCGAGCTGGCCTGGCGGGCCGGGGTGCCGCGCGGGGTGCTCAACCTGGTCTACGCCGACGGGGAGGCGACCTCCGCGGGGCTGGAAACCGCGCTGGCGGCGGGCACCGTGCAGAAGGTCGGCTTCACCGGCTCCAGCGCCGTCGGGGCGCGGGTCGGCGAGCTGTGCGGCAGGCACCTGCAGAGCCCGTGCCTCGAGCTCGGCGGCAAGAACCCGATGGTGGTCGCCCCGGACGCCGACCTGGACCTGGCGGTGCAGGGCGCGCTGTTCTCCGGCTGGGGGACCGCCGGGCAGCGCTGCACCTCCCTGGGCAACCTGATCGTGCACCGCGACGTGCACGCCGAGTTCGTCGGCAGGCTGGACGCGGCGCTGCGGGCGGCGACGCTCGGCGACCCGACCGGCGACGTGCTCTACGGCCCGCTCCTGGACCGCAAGTTCGCCGACGGGTTCGAGGCGGTGCTGGACACCATCGCCGAGCACCACACCCCGCTCGGCTCCGACCACGTCGGCCGGATCACCGAGGCCGCGCCGCGCGCCGGGTTCGCCGGTGACCCGGCCACCGGCCTGTACTACCACCCGGTGCTGCTGGACGGGATGCGACCCGACGACCACGTCTTCCGGGAGGAGACCTTCGGTCCCGTCGTCGGCGTGACCACCTACGGGACGCTCGACGAGGCCATCGAGCTCGGCAACGCCCCCGGGTACGGGCTGTCGGCCGCCGTCTACACCACCGATCCCGCCACCGCGTTCCGGTTCCGGCAGGGCACCAGCGCGGGGATGGTCAGCGTGAACAACTCGACCTCCGGCGCCGAGGCGCACCTGCCCTTCGGCGGCAACGGCAGGTCCGGCAACGGCAGCCGCCAGTCCGGCATCTGGGTGCTCGACCAGTTCACCCGCTGGCAGTCGCTGAACTGGGACTTCTCCGGCGCGCTGCAGAAGGCCCAGATGGACGTCGGCACCGTGGAACCCGAGCTCGACTACCGGTTGCCGCCCGAACTCGGCGGCCCGGCGTGAACCCGCTGCCGCAACGCGCCGAGGTGGTGATCGGCACCAGCGCCGCCCGCCACCTCGCCGAAGCCGGGGTCGAGGTGCGGTCGGGCGCGCCTGGTGCCGGGCCGCGTCCCCGCGGTCGACGCCAGCGGCTTCGATGCCCGGCGCTTCGCCGGGAGCACCGCGCGGGAGCCCGCCGAGCACGACCTCGTCCGACCCCCTAGCGAACGGAGCGACCGAGCGTGCGTGATCTGCTGCAGGACATCGACGAGTGGGGCCCGGAGAAGGTCGTCTGCGTCTCCGACGCCCGGACCGGGATGCGCGGTGTGCTGGTCATCGACAACACCGCCCGCGGCACCGGCAAGGGCGGCACCCGGATGGGCCCGGACGTGTCGGTGGGCGAGATCGCCCGGCTGGCCCGGGTGATGACGTGGAAGTGGGCGGCGGTCGACCTGTTCCACGGCGGCGCCAAGGCCGGCATCAACGCCGATCCGTCCGCACCGGACAAGGAGCGGATCGTGCGCGCCTTCGCCCGGCGGCTGGCCGACCAGATCCCCGCGTCCTACGTCGCCGGGCTGGACATGGGCATGACCGAGCAGGACGCGGCGATCATCCAGGACGAGCTCGGGGACCGAGGCGCGGCGGTCGGCGTCCCCGAGGCGCTGGGCGGGGTGCCCTACGACGAGCTCGGCGTCACCGGGCACGGCGTGGCCGAGGCGGTCGAGGCGGCGCTGGCGCACCGGGGGCGTTCGGTCGCCGGGGCGCGGGTCGCGGTGCAGGGCTTCGGCGCGGTCGGTGCGGCGGCCGTCCGGCGGCTGCACGCGCTGGGAGCGGTGCTCGTCGCGCTGTCCACGGTGGAGGGCGCAGTGCACGCCGCCGACGGGCTGGACGTCCCGGCGTGGCTGGCCGCCCGCGAGGAGTTCGGGGACGCCTGCGTGGCCAAGGCGCCGGCGCACCAGCGGATCCGGCGCGGCGAGGAACTGCTCGTCGACTGCGACGTGCTGGTGCCCGCCGCCGGGCAGGACGTGCTCGACGCCGAGCGGGCCGCGCGGGTCCGCGCCGGGCTGGTGGTGGAGGGGGCGAACCTGCCGACCACCCCTCCCGGGCGGGCGGTGCTCGCCGAGCGCGGGGTCACCGTGGTGCCGGACTTCATCGCCAACGCCGGGGGCGCCATCGCCGCCGGTTTCGCGATGGACGCGCGGCGGTCGGCGTTCCGCCCGGAACCGGCGGCGATCCTGCGCGCGGTCGCCGAGCGCACCCGCGCCAACACGGTGCGGGTGCTCGACGCGGTGCTCCAGCGCGGCGTACCGCCGCACGACGCCGCGCTGGAGCTGGCCCAGGAGCGGGTGCGCACCGCGATGCGGCTGCGCGGACGGCTCCCCGCGGCGTAGCGGACCCCCGCGGCGGTGCGCCGCCGCGGCACCCCGAGCGGTCGGCGCCGCTCGTCGAACCGGAGGACCCCGTGCTCAACCCGATCCACCTCAGGACCTTGCAGGAATGCGTGCGCACCGGCTCGTTCGCCGAAGCGGGCCGGGTCCTGGGCTACACGTCCTCGGCGGTGTCGCAGCAGATGGTGCTGCTCGAACGGGCGGTGGGAGCGCCGCTGTTCGAGCGCTCCGCGCGCAGCGCCCGCAGCACCGCGCTGGCCTCCCGGCTCGCCCTCCGCAGCCGGGACGCCCTGGGCGCCCTCGACGCGCTGGAACGCGAGATCCGGGCGATGGTCGCCGGTGACGAGGGCAGCCTGCGGCTGGCCAGCTTCGCCACCGCCAACGCCCGGCTGCTGCCGGAGGTGCTGGCCACCGTGGTGGCCCAGCGGCCGAAGGCGGAGGTGCAGCTCGACGAGGCGGAGCCGGACGAGGTGCTCGACCCGGTCCTCGACGGCGTGGTGGACGCCGCGGTGGTCTTCGAGTACGACCTCGACCCGCGGCAGTGGCCGCTGGAGCTGTGCGCGGAGGAGCTGCTGGCCGAGCCGCTGCGGATCGCGCTGCCCCGGCAGCACCGGCTGGCCGGGGCGAGCGAGGTCGATCTGCGCGACCTCACCGGCGACCCGTGGATCTGCACCCGCGCCGACACCGCGGGCGCCCGGTCGCTGGTGCGGCTGGCGGCCGAGGCCGGGTTCGTGCCGCGGATCATCTTCCGCAGCAACGACTACTCGGTCATCCGCACCCTGGTCGCCCGCGGCCTGGGCGTCGCCGTGCTGCCCGGGCTCGCGCTGCCCGACGAGCGGGTGCGGATCGCGCGCATCGCGGGACGGCGACCGCACCGGCGGGTCAAGACGCTCCACCGCAAGCAGAACACCAATCCGCTGCTGCCGATCGCGCTGGAATGCCTGGCCGAATCCTGCGCCTCGGTGGCCGACGACTGGGACGACCCGCGCTGAGGCCCGGCGCGGTGGCTCCGCGCCTCCCGAAAGGAGCCCGATGACCGACAACCCGGTGGACGAGCACTTCCTGACCGCGGCCGCCGCGCTGGAGCCCGGCCGAGCGGACCCGGACGACGGCGAGCTGACCGCGCTGTTCGACGCGCAGGCCGGCAGCAGGCACCTCGACCTCGCGGCCCGCCAGCTCGGCGCCCGCGGCGAGGGCTACTACAGCATCGGTTCCTCCGGCCACGAGTCCAACGCGGCGGTGGCCGCCGCGCTGCGCCCCACCGACCCGGCGCTGCTGCACTACCGCTCCGGCGGGTTCTACTTGCGCCGCGCCCAGCAGGTGCCCGGTCAGGACCCGCTGCGCGACGTGCTGCTGGGCGTCGTCGCCTCGGCCGAGGACCCCATCTCGGCGGGCCGGCACAAGGTGTTCGGCAACGCCGGGCTGCACGTCATCCCGCAGACCTCCACCATCGCCTCCCACCTGCCCCGCGCGGTCGGCCTGGCGTTCGCCCTGGGGCGCGCCGCCAAGCTCGGCCGCACCACGCCGTGGCCGCAGGACGCGGTCGTGGTGTGCGGGTTCGGCGACGCCTCGGCGAACCACTCGACGGCCACCGGCGCGATCAACTCGGCGCTGCACTGCGCCTACCAGGGGTTGCCGATGCCGCTGCTGCTGGTCTGCGAGGACAACGGGATCGGGATCAGCGTGCGCACCCCGAAGGGCTGGATCGAGACCGCCTTCGGGGACCGGGCCGGGCTGGCGCACCACACCGCCGACGGCGCGGACCCGGAGGAGTGCCTGGCGGTCGCCCGGCGCGCGGTGCGGGAGGTGCGCCGCACCCGGCGACCGGCGCTGCTGCACCTGCGCACCGTCCGGCTGATGGGGCACGCCGGCTCCGACGTCGAATCCGGGTACCGCTCGCGCACCGAGATCACCGCCGACTACGCCCGCGACCCGCTGCTGGGCACCGCGCGGGCGCTGGTGGCGCGCCGCGCGATGACCCCGGCGGCGGTGGTCGAGCGCTACGAGCGGATCCGCGCCGAGGTCGCCCGGACCACCGCCGAGGTTCTGACCCGCCCCAAGCTGACCGGCCCGGAGCAGGTGATGGCCGCGATCCACCAGGACCGCCCGGAGTCGGTCCGGGTCCGCGCCGGAGCACCGCGCGGCGACCTCGGCGACCGGCTGCCGGAGGACGAGGGGCCGCTGACGCTGGCGCAGGCGCTCAACCGGTCGCTGGCCGAGGAACTCGCCCGCGACCCCCGGGTGCTGGTGTTCGGCGAGGACGTCGCGCGCAAGGGCGGGGTCTACGGGGTCACCCGCGGGCTGCGCGCCCGCTTCGGCGGCACCCGCGTGTTCGACACCCTGCTGGACGAGCAGAGCGTCCTCGGCACCGCGCTGGGCACCGGGCTCGCCGGGTTCGTCCCGGTCCCGGAGATCCAGTACCTCGCCTACCTGCACAACGCCGCCGACCAGCTGCGCGGCGAGGCCAGCACGCTGGGCTTCTTCTCCGACGGCCGGTACCGCAACCCGATGGTGGTGCGGATCGCCGGGTACGGCTACCAGAAGGGCTTCGGCGGGCACTTCCACAACGACAACAGCGTGGCCGCGCTGCGCGACCTGCCCGGCGTGGTCGTCGCCTCGCCGTCGCGGCCGGACGACGCCGCCGCGATGCTGCGCACCTGCGTCTCGTCCGCCGCCGAGGACGGCCGGGTCTGCGCGTTCCTGGAACCCATCGCGCTCTACCACACCCGGGACCTGCACGAGCCCGGCGACGGCGGCTGGCTGGCGGCCTACCCGGCGCCGGGCACCGGCCACGTGCCGATCGGCCGGGCCCGGGAGCACGGGACCGGCACCGACCTGACGCTGGTCAGCTTCGGCAACGGCGTGCCGATGAGCCTGCGGGTGGCGCGGCGGCTGCGGGACCGCGGCATCGGTGCCCGGGTGCTGGACCTGCGCTGGCTGGCGCCGCTGCCGGTGGCCGACCTGCTGGCCGCGGCGGAGGCGACCGGCGCGGTGCTGGTGGTGGACGAGACGCGGCGCAGCGGCGGCGTGTCCGAACCCGTGGTCACCGCACTGGTCGACGGGGGCTTCCGCGGCCAGATCGCCCGGGTCACCAGCGCGGACAGCTTCATCCCGCTGGGCGGCGCCGCCCAGCACGTGCTGCTGTCCGAGGAGGCGGTGGAGAAGGCGGCGCTGGAGCTGACCGGCGGCTGAGCGCGGCGTGCCCCAGCCGACCGGCCGTCAGCTCGCCGGGTCGCCGAAGACCTTGCCCGGGTTGAAGATCCCGCGCGGGTCCAGCGCGTCCTTCACCGCGTGGTGCATCCCGACCACAGCCGGCCCCAGCTCGGCGTGCAGCCCCGCGCGCTTGAGCAGGCCGACGCCGTGCTCGCCGGTGACGGTGCCGCCGAGGGCGAGGGCGTCGGCGACGATGTCGTCGAACGCGCGCTGGGCCCGCTCCCGGGCCGCGTCGTCACCGGGCTCGGTGATGATCAGCGGGTGCAGGTTGCCGTCCCCGGCGTGCGCGATGTTGGCGATCAGGGTGTCGTGGCGCCGTGCCGCCGCCTCGATCCGGGCGAGCATCCCGGGGACCGCGGCCCGGGGCACGCAGACGTCCTCGGTGAGCACCGGGCCGAGCCGCTCCAGCGCCGGGTAGGCCAGCCGCCGCGCGGCGAACAGCGCGTCGGCCTCGTGCTCGTCGGTGGAGCGGGCGCTCCAGGTGGCCCCGGCCTGGTCGAAGCACCGCAGCAGCGCGTCGACCTCCTGCTCCCCGGCCGCTCCCGGGGTGTCGCACCGGCCGAGCAGCAGCACGTTCGCCTCCGCGCTCAGGCCCATGTTCTTCCAGGCGTCCACCGCCTCGAGGCAGTGCCGGTCGAGCAGTTCCAGGGCGGAGGGCACGATGCCCGCGGCGGCGACGGCGGCGACCGCTTCCCCGGCCTCGACCAGCGAGTCGAAGTAGCCGACCACCGTGCGCTCCGGGGCGCGCTGGCCGGGCAGCAGCTTGACGGTGATCTCGGTGATCACCCCGAGGGTGCCCTCGGAGCCCACGAACAGCCCGCACAGGTCGTAGCCCGCGACGCCCTTGGCGGTGCGCCTGCCCAGCCGCACCACCTCGCCGTCGCCGACCACCGCCTCCAGGCCCAGCACGTAGTCGCGGGTGACGCCGTACTTCACGCAGCACACCCCGCCCGCGTTGGTGCCGACGTTGCCGCCGATCGTCGACCACGGGGAGCTCGCCGGGTCGGGCGGGTACCAGGCGCCGTGCTCGCGGCAGGCGGCGCGCAGGTCGTCGTTGACCACGCCGGGCTGCACCACCGCCAACTGCTCCCTGGGGTTGATCTCCAGCACGGAGTTCATCGCCTCGAAGGACAGCACGACGCAGCCGTCCACGGCGTTGGCCCCGCCGGACAGCCCGGTGCCCGCCCCGCGGGGCACCACCGGCACGCCGTGCTCGGCGCAGACCCGCACCACGGCGGCGACCTGCTCGGTGCCGTCCGGGCGCACCACGGCCAGCGGTTTGCCGAACGGCGCCCACTCCGCCTCGTCGTGGGCGTAGCGGCCGGTGGAATCCGGGTCGGTGAGCAGCGCCCCGGCCGGAACCCGCTCGCGCAGCGCCGCCAGTACCTCGTCCGTGCCACCCGCCATGTCGTCCTCCTCGACCGATCGTCACCCCCACGTTAACCACGCGAACGGAGCCGCGGACGCGCGGACCCGGTGCCGATCAGCCTCGGCCGCGCCAGATCCGCCGGGAGGCCGGCGAGCGCGCCCGCGGACTCGCCCATGATGGGCACGGAGCCCGGGTCGCCGCCGAAGCCCGCGATCTCCTCCTGGACCCAGCGCAGCGCGCCGGAGCGGGTGCGCACGATCGGTTCCACCCCCCGAGCACAGCACCCCGGGCGGCCCGGGCGCACCGGATCGGCGGAATCGCCGGAGCCCCGGGCGGGTGGGCGTCGCGGAGCAGCGCTGCTCCGCGACGCCCACCCGCCCGGTGGATCAGTTCGGCGACCAGTGCTCGAGCATCGCGGCGAAGGTCTCGAACGCCGGCTCGTTGTAGCCGTACGGCGCCTCCAGGTGGACCCCGATCGGGAAGCCCAGGTCGAGGACGCCGTCAACGACCCGCTTGTAGAGATCGACGACGTGGCGCTTGCGCTTCTCGAAGTCCAGCTCGGCGACCTCGGCCACGAACTGCTGCTCGGCGGCGACCGCCGCGTTGCCCGGGTCCTGGATCAGCCACTGGATGAGCTTCTTCTTGCTCTCCACGCCCGGGATGAACCCGAAGGACAGCAGGATCTCCGGGCGGTGCGGCGTGGTGCGGGCGAACTCCTCCAGGAAGCCCACGATCGCGTCGGAGTGCAGGAGCTGGGTCATGCCGTAGGTGGCGCCGCGCTCGCACTTGAACCCGAACCGGCCCTGCTCGCCCTCCCGGGTGGGGATCAGGATCGAGCCCCGGTGCGGGATCAGGTCCTGGAACTTCGTCAGCGCGTCGGTGGGCGCGACCCCGGGACCGTCCCCGTCGCTCATCGTGCGCGGGACCCCGACGAACGCGATGCCGTCCATGCCCTCGTCGCGCAGGTTCCGCAGCCGCTCGGCCAACCGCTGCTCGTCGTGGAAGGCGGTGACCTGCGTGCACAGGCCGCGCATCCCGCCCAGCTCCGGTCGGATCGCCCGCCAGTAGTCGATGGTGTCCAGCTTCTCGCGGTAATCGACCGGCCGGTCGCCGTCCTCCTGGATGATGCCGGGGATCATGGCGTGCGTGATGCGGCCGGTCAGCCCGGTCGCCCGGCTGAGTTCGACGATCTTGCGACCTTCCGCCATTGCGCTCTGCACGCCACCGTCGACGTCGGGCGGTACCAGTTCGAGTGCGATGGTGTTCATGTCGGCCTCAGGTCTTCCTTCTGTCGACTTCGGTCACCGCAGAGCTCGACCAGGCGTGCCTGCGAACCCGTTCCGGGGAACGGGGACCATACGGATGAGGAATCTACTCGCCGCGAGGTGCGAGGTGAGGAACGCGGGCGCGAGGGCGCGCGGGGCGGTTCGACGTCGCGCCGCGGTGCGGCGGGCGGGCGGTGGCGGGGCGTCCGCGCCACCGCCCGGTCCCTTCCGGGGGTGTCCTGCGGGCGGGTTCCCCGCCCGCAGGACACCTCGGCCGGTCCGGCCGGAGCCGGTCCGATCAGTAGCGGTAGTGCTCGGGCTTGTACGGGCCGTTGACGTCGACGCCGATGTACTCGGCCTGCTCCTTGGTCAGCTTGGTGAGCTTGACGCCCAGGGCGTCCAGGTGCAGCCGGGCGACCTTCTCGTCGAGGTGCTTGGGCAGCACGTAGACCTGCTTGTCGTACTCACCGGGCTTGGTGAACAGCTCGATCTGGGCGATCGTCTGGTTGGTGAAGGAGTTCGACATCACGAAGCTCGGGTGCCCGGTGGCGTTGCCCAGGTTGAGCAGCCGGCCCTCGGACAGCACGATGATCGAGTGCCCGTCCGCGAAGGTGAACTCGTGGACCTGCGGCTTGATCTCCTGCTTCTTGATGCCGGGGGTCTTCTCCAGGCCGGCCATGTCGATCTCGTTGTCGAAGTGGCCGATGTTGCCCACGATGGCCTGGTGCTTCATCCGCGCCATGTGGTCGGCGGTGATGATGTTGAAGTTGCCGGTCGTGGTGATGAAGATGTCGGCCTGGTCGATGACGTCCTCGATGGTGGCCACCTGGTAGCCGTCCATCGCCGCCTGCAGCGCGCAGATCGGGTCGACCTCGGTGACGATGACCCGGGCGCCCTGGCCGCGCAGCGACTCCGCCGAGCCCTTGCCGACGTCGCCGTAGCCGGCGATCACGGCGACCTTGCCGCCGATGAGCACGTCGGTGGCCCGGTTGATGCCGTCCACCAGCGAGTGCCGGCAGCCGTACTTGTTGTCGAACTTCGACTTGGTCACCGAGTCGTTGACGTTGATCGCCGGGAACAGCAGGTCACCGGTCTTGGCCAGCTCGTAGAGCCGGTGCACGCCGGTGGTGGTCTCCTCGGTGACGCCCTTGATCTCCCCGGCGATCCGGGTGAACCGCTGCCCGTCGACCGACAGGCTCTTGCGCAGGGTCTCCAGGATGACCTTGTACTCGTCGGGGTCCTCGTCGGTGGGCTGCGGCACCGCACCGGCGGCCTCGAACTCCACGCCCTTGTGCACCAGCAGCGTGGCGTCGCCACCGTCGTCGAGGATCATGTTCGGGGCCTGGTCGCCGAACTGGAAGAGCTGCTCGGTGCACCACCAGTAGTCCTCCAGGGTCTCGCCCTTCCAGGCGAACACCGAAACGCCCGCGGGCTTGTCCGGGGTGCCCTTCGGGCCGACCACGACGGCGGCCGCGGCCTCGTCCTGGGTGGAGAAGATGTTGCAGGAGACCCAGCGCACCTCGGCGCCGAGGTCGACCAGCGTCTCGATCAGCACGGCGGTCTGCACCGTCATGTGCAGCGAGCCCGCGATCCGCGCGCCCTTCAACGGCTTGGCGGCCGCGTACTCCTCGCGGGTCGCCATCAACCCCGGCATCTCGTGCTCGGCGAGCCGGATCTGGTGCCGCCCGGCCTCGGCCAGCGCCAAGTCCTTGACGGCGAACTCCAGGCCGTTGACCTTCTGCAGCTTCGCGCTCATGATTTCCTTTCTCGTTCCCGGTCTCGTTTCCGGACTTCGCCCGCTCGCGTCGGTGCGTCGCGGGGGGTGGGCACCGCCCACCGCCTCACGTGTTGAAGTACTTGGCCTCGGGGTGGTGGGCCACGAGGGCGTCGGTGGACTGCTCCGGGTGGAGCTGGAACTCCTCGGAGAGCTCCACCCCGATCCGCTCGGACTCCAGCAGCTCCACGATCTTGGCGCGGTCCTCGATCTCCGGGCAGGCCCCGTACCCGAACGAGTACCGGGCGCCCCGGTAACCGAGCTTGAAGAACTCCCGGACGTCGGCGGGGTCCTCCTCGGCGACCGAGCCACCGCTGGACCAGGCCAGCTCGCGCCGCACCCTGCGGTGCCAGTACTCGGCCAGCGCCTCGGTGAGCTGCACGCCCATGCCGTGCACCTCCAGGTAGTCCCGGTAGGCGTTCTTGGCGAACAGCTCGTTGGCGTAGTCGGCGATCGGCTGGCCCATCGTGACCAGCTGCATCGGCAGCACGTCGACCTGGCCGGTCTGCTCGGCCTTCTCCCGGGTGCGGAAGAAGTCCGCCAGGCACAGCCTGCGGTCGCGCTTCTGCCTGGGGAAGAAGAAGCGGCAGCGCTCCTGCGCGTCCGGTTCCTCCTTGTCCAGCACGATCAGGTGGTTTCCCTCGGTGACGCACGGGAAGTAGCCGTAGACCACCGCCGCGTGCTGCAGGATGCCCGCGGTGGACAGCTCGTCGATCCAGTGCCGCAGCCGCGGGCGGCCCTCGCTCTCGACCAGATCCTCGTAGGACGGCCCCTCGCCCTTCTTCGCCCCGCGCAGGCCCCACTGGCCGAAGAACGTGGCGCGCTCGTCGAGCAGGGCCAGGTAGTCGGCGACCGCGACGCCCTTGACCACCTTGGAGCCCCAGAACGGCGGCGTCGGCACCGGGGCGTCGGCGTCGACGTCGGAGCGGGTGGTGTCGTCGTAGCCCGGCTCCGGGCCCTGCTCGGCCTTGCGCTTCTCGGCGATGCGCATCGAGCGCTCCCGCCGGGCCTTGCGCTCGGCCTTCTTGGCCTCGTCCGCGGCGTCGGCCTCGGGGGCCTCACCGCGCTTGACCGCCATCACCTTGTCCATCAGGGTCAGGCCCTCGAACGCGTCCTTCGCGTAGCGGACGTCGCCCTGGTAGACCTCGTCGAGGTCGTTCTCCACGAACGAGCGGGTCAGCGCCGCGCCGCCCAGCAGCACCGGGTAGCGGTCGGCCAGCCCCCTGGAGTTCATCTCCTCCAGGTTCTCCTTCATGATGACCGTCGACTTCACCAGCAGGCCCGACATCCCGATCGCGTCGACCCGGTGCTCCTGCGCAGCGTCCAGGATCGCGCCGATCGGCTGCTTGATGCCGATGTTGACCACGTCGTAGCCGTTGTTCGACACGATGATGTCGACCAGGTTCTTGCCGATGTCGTGGACGTCGCCCTTGACCGTGGCCAGCAGCAGCTTGCCCTTGCCGCCGGAGTCGTCGGCCTCCATGTGCGGTTCCAGGTGGGCCACCGCGGCCTTCATCACCTCGGCGGACTGCAGCACGAACGGCAGCTGCATCTGCCCGGAGCCGAACAGGTCGCCGACGACCTTCATCCCGGCGAGCAGGTTCTCGTTGACGATGGCCAGCGGTTCCTTCTCGCCCATCGCCGCGTCGAGGTCGGCCTCCAAGCCGTTGCGCTCACCGTCGACGATCCGCCGCTCCAGCCGCTCGAACAGCGGCAGCTGGGCCAGCTCCTCGGCCCGCGAGGCGCTCGACGACTTCGCCGTCTGCCCCTCGAAGAGCTCCATCAGCTTCTGCAGCGGGTCGTAGCCCTCGGAGCGCCGGTCGTAGACCAGGTCCAGAGCCACCTGGCGGTGCTCTTCCGGGATCTTGCTCATCGGCAGGATCTTCGACGCGTTCAGGATCGCCGTGTCCAGCCCGGCCTCGCGGCACTCGTTGAGGAACACCGAGTTGAGCACCTGCCGCGCCGCGGGGTTCAACCCGAACGACACGTTGGAAAGGCCGAGGGTGGTCTGCACCTCCGGGTGAAGCCGCTTGAGCTCCCGGATCGCCTCGATCGTCTCGATGGCGTCCTTGCGGACCTCCTCCTGACCGGTGGAGATCGGGAACACCAGGCAGTCGATGATGATGTCGGACTCGGCGAGGCCCCAGTTGCCGGTGATGTCGGCGATCAGCCGCTCGGCGACCCGGACCTTCCAGTCCTTGGTCCGGGCCTGGCCCTCCTCGTCGATGCACAGGCCGACCACGGAGGCGCCGTGCTCGGAGACCAGCCGCATCACCTTCTGGAACCGCGAGTCCGGCCCGGCGCCGTCCTCGTAGTTCACCGAGTTCACCGCGCACCGGCCACCCAGGTGCTCCAGCCCGGCTTGGATCACGTCGGCCTCGGTGGAGTCCACCATCACCGGCAGCGTGGAGGCGGTGGCGAGCCGGCCCGCCAGCTCCCGCATGTCCTGCACGCCGTCGCGGCCCACGTAGTCCACGCACAGGTCGAGCATGTGCGCGCCCTCGCGGGTCTGGCCCTTGGCGATCTCGATGCAGTCCTCGTAGCGGCCGTCGAGCATCGCCTCGCGGAACGCCTTCGAACCGTTGGTGTTGGTCCGCTCCCCGACGTTGAGGATCGAGGCGTCCTGCTCGAAGGGCACCGACTGGTACATCGACGAGACCGCCGGGATGACCTCCGGGGTGCGCGCCGCCGGGGTCAGCCCGGAGACCGCCTCGGCCACCGCGCGCACGTGGTCGTTGGTGGTCCCGCAGCAGCCGCCGACCAGCCGGGCGCCGAAGTCGTGGACGAACCCGACCAGCGCCTCGGCCAGCTCGGCGGGCTGCAACGGGTACACCGCGCCGTTCGGGCCGAGCTCGGGGAGCCCGGCGTTGGGCATCACCGAGATCGGGATCGTGGAGTGCTGGGCCAGCACCCGGAGGTGCTCGCTCATCTCCGCGGGCCCGGTCGCGCAGTTCATCCCGATCAGGTCGATGCCCAGGGGCTCCAGGGCGGTCAGCGCGGCACCGATCTCCGAGCCGACCAGCATCGTGCCGGTGGTCTCAACGGTGACCTGGGCGATGATCGGGAGCCGCCGGCCCGCCTGCTCCATCGCCCGCTTGGCCGCCACGATCGCGGCCTTGGTCTGGAGCAGGTCCTGCGAGGTCTCCACCAGGACCACGTCGATGCCGCCGTCGAGCATCCCCAGGACCTGGTCGACGTAGGCGTCGCGCAGGTCGGTGTAGGGGGCGTGGCCGAGCGTCGGCAGCTTGGTGCCCGGCCCCATCGATCCCAGCACGAAGCGCGGCTTGTCCGGCGTGGAGAACTCGTCGGCCGCCTGCCGCGCCAGCACCGTCCCCTTCTCGGCCAGGTCCCGGATCCGGTCGACGATGTCGTACTCGGCGAGGTTGGCCAGGTTGGTCCCGAAGGTGTTGGTCTCGATGGCGTCCGAGCCGGCCTCCAGGTAGCCCCGGTACACGCCGGAGACCACGTCGGGCCGGGTCTCGTTGAGGATCTCGTTGCAGCCCTCCAGGTTGGCGAAGTCGTCCAACGTGAGGTCGTAGGCCTGCAACGCGGTCCCCATCCCGCCGTCCGCGACGAGCACCCGCTCGTCGATCGCGGCGAGGAAACCGCTGGGGTCGTTCTGCCGATCTGCCATGACGCTGTCTGCCTCTCCCCCGTCTCAGCGAAGCTTCGGGCCGACCTCAGCCACCGCGGCATCGCCGTAGGCCTCGGCGAAGCGGGCGAGGAACGGTTCCCGGTCCACCTCGTACTCCTGCGGACCGTCGGTCTCCAGGGATACCGTCGCGAGCGTGCAGCCGAGCTGCAGCGACCGCTCGATTCCCAGATCGTGGGAGAGCCCGGCCAGGAAGCCGGCGCGCAGCGCGTCACCGACACCCGTCGGGTCGCCTTTCTGCTTCTCCTTCGGCGGCTCCACGACCAGTGTGGGCTCTCCGGCCGCCTCGACCCGCACGCCCTTCGGGCCGAGTGAGGTGAACCACTTCCCGACGCGCTGGAGGACCTCCTCGTGGGTCCACCCGGTGCTCTTGAGCAGCAGGCCGTGCTCGTACTCGTTGGTGAACAGGAACTCGGCGCCGCCGACGAGGGACTTGATCGACTCGCCGTCCATCCGGGCGAGCTGCTGGCCCGGGTCGGCGAGGAAGCGGTAGCCGCGGTCCCGGCACTCCTGGGTGTGGCGAACCATCGCCTCGGGGTCGTTGGCCGAGATGACCACCACGTCCAGCCCGCCGAGGCGCTCGGCGATCGGCTGCAGCTCGATCTCCCGGGACTCCGACATCGCCCCGGCGTAGAACGAGGCGATCTGGTTCTGGTCGGCGTCGGTGGTGCACACGAACCGCGAGGTCTGCTTGGTGCCGGAGACGTGCACCGACCCGGTGTCGACTCCGTGGCGGTCCAGCCACGCCCGGTACTCGTCGAAGTCGCTACCGACCGAACCGACCAGCGTCGAGGTCACCCCGAGCTGGCCGAGGCCGAAGGTGATGTTGGCCGCGATCCCGCCCCGGCGCACCTCCAGCTCGTCGACCAGGAACGACAGCGAGACCTGGTCGAGGCGGTCGGCGACGAACTGCTCCGCGAACCTGCCGGGGTAGGACATCAGATGGTCGGTGGCGATCGAGCCGGTCACCGCAATCCGCACTGCTCACTCCTTCACACGGGGCGCTCCGCACCGGAGCCGCCCTCGGGGCTTCATCTTGGCGTCGGGATCTCCGACATCGGACCGCGGGGCGCGGCGCGCCACGCCCCGCGGTCCGGTGGATGGCCGTGCGGACCGTCAGATGCCCGCCGCGCTCTTGAGCGCGTCGGCGCGGTCGGTGCGCTCCCACGGCAGGTCCACGTCGGCGCGGCCGAAGTGGCCGTAGGCCGCCGTCTGCGCGTAGATCGGCCGCAGCAGGTCCAGGTCCCGCACGATCGCGGCCGGGCGCAGGTCGAAGACCTCGTTGATCGCCGCCTGGATCTTGACCGGGTCCACGTTCTCGGTCCCGAAGGTCTCCACGAACAGGCCCACCGGAGCCGCCTTGCCGATCGCGTACGCGACCTGCACCTCGATCCGGCCCGCCAGCCCCGCGGCCACCGCGTTCTTGGCCACCCAGCGCATCGCGTACGCCGCCGACCGGTCCACCTTCGACGGGTCCTTGCCGGAGAACGCGCCACCACCGTGCCGCGCCATCCCGCCGTAGGTGTCCACGATGATCTTCCGCCCCGTCAGACCCGCATCACCCATCGGGCCCCCGACCACGAACCGGCCCGTCGGGTTCACCAGGATGCGGGTGTCGGAGGTCTCCAGGCCGACCCGCTGGATCTCCGGGTCGATGACCTTCTCCCGGATGTCCTTGGTCAGCGTCGCGTCGAGGTCGATCTCCTCGGCGTGCTGGGTGGACAGCACGGCGGTGTCCAGCCGCACCGGCTGGTCCCCGGCGTACTCGATGGTCACCTGGGTCTTGCCGTCGGCGCGCAGGTACGGCAGCGTGCCGTCCTTGCGGACCCGGGTCAGCCGCCGCGACAGGCGGTGCGCCAGCGCGATCGGCAGCGGCATCAGCTCGTCGGTGTCGGTGCAGGCGTAGCCGAACATGAGGCCCTGGTCACCGGCGCCCTGCTTGGCGATCTCGTCGATCACGCCCTCGACCCGCGACTCGTGCGCGGTGTCCACGCCCTGCGCGATGTCCGGGGACTGCGACCCGATCGCGATGTTGACGCCGCAGGACGCCCCGTCGAAGCCCTTCGCCGAGGAGTCGTAGCCGATCTCCAGGATCTTCTCCCGGACGATCGTCGGGATGTCGGCGTAGGCGTCGGTGGTCACCTCACCGGCCACGTGCACCTGACCGGTGGTCACCATGGTCTCCACCGCCACGCGGGACCGCGGGTCCTGGGCCAACAGCGCGTCCAGCACCGCGTCGCTGATCGCGTCGCAGATCTTGTCCGGGTGGCCTTCGGTCACCGATTCACTGGTGAACAACCTGCGGTTGATCTCACTCACGACTGCTCCTCACTCACCTGCTGCAGGTTCGATCCTTGCTCATCACGCCGACGGCTTCACGCACGGGCGTGGATGATGCCCCACGCCAGGCTCCCGGCCTGCCCGGCCTCGACCCAGTTGCGCAGCCCGACCTTCATCCTGGCCCGGTAGTCCTCGCTGATCTTGCTCGCCAGTTCGCCCTCCTTGGCCTCCAGGACCTCCAGAACCCGCCCGTAGTGCACGGGCAGGTACTCGCTGAGGTCGTCGAAGTCCACCGACTGGAGGCCCAACCGGGCCAGCTCGCGCCGGTAGAAGCCGGGCGACCCCATGCTGTCGAGGTGCAACCGGTCCAGGATCGGCCCCAGGTCCTTCTTCCGCGCGTGGTCGGCGGCCATCGGGTCGGTGAACAGGAACGACCCGCCCGGCCTGAGCACCCGGGTGACCTCCTCCAGGACGCGCTCCCGGTCACCGCTGTGCAGGATCGCGTCCTGCGACCAGACGATGTCGAAGGCGTTGTCCTGGAATGGGATGTCCTCGAAGGAACCGTCCTTGACCTCGATCAGTTCGTCGAGCCCGGCTTCGCGGTTGAACTCGACGTTGCGGGCGTTCTCCACCTCGCTGAGGTTCAGGCAGGAAACCTTGCAGCCGTAGGTGGCCGCCAGGTAGCGGGCGGCGCCGCCGTATCCGGCACCGATGTCCAGAATTCGGGTTTCCGGCGTGATCTCCACCTTGCCCGCCATCCGCTCCACGGTGCGGCGGGAGGCGGCGTCGATCTCCTCGCCCTCGCCCCGGTAGAGGCCGACGTGGATGTCGTTGCCGCCCCAGACGTGGTAGTAAAAGTTGTCCGCGTCCTCGGAATTGTAGTAATCCCGCGCGGTGTGCACGGCGTTCGAGTAGACGTCCGCCAATTCTTCGTCCGGCCGGTACCGCTTCTCGGCGACGTGGATGAAGAAGTCCGGTTCGGCGTCGTGGTAGGTCTCCTGGAAATCACCGTAGGTGTCGATCCGCTGGAAACCGACCTCGCGCATCAGCCGCCGCACGTAATTCTTCCGCAGCGGATACATGTTGAGGTAGAACTCGGACTTGTCCGGGAAGGTGTACTTGAACCGGGCCAGACCTTCGTCGACGTAATCCGGCTCGGCGGAAACGTCCTCACCCGCGTAGTAGTAGGTGTGCTTGGAGCTGAATCCGCTGTCCAGGATCGAGTCGTAGTTGCGCTGGTCGACGATCAGGACGCCGTCGTGCTTGAGCATCGCGTAGAACTCGGCCAGGGCCTTGCGCCGGTCGCGCTCGGAGAACAGATGGGTGAAGGAGTTCCCGAGGCAGACGATCGCGTCGTACTCGCCGTGCACGTCGCGGTTGAGCCAGCGCCAGTCGGCGTTGACGACCCGGAGGATGTGCCCGCCGTAGGTCAGCCCGTTGCTGAACGCCTTGGCCAGCATCTGCGGGCTGCCGTCCGCGCTGACCGTCTCGAAGCCCTCCTCCAGCAGCCGGACCGAGTGGAACCCGGTGCCGGTGGCCGCGTCGAGCACGGAGCGCACCCCGCGGGCCTTGAGCTGATCGATGAAGAAGGTGCCCTCGCTCTCGTAGCGCTTCTTCCAGTCGATCAGGTCATCCCATTTTTCCACGAATCCGCCGACGTACTCGTGCGTGTAGTGATCAGATTCGCGCACTTCCAACGGATTGTCGCCGAACACCTGCTCTTCGCGACGCACCAGATCGGCGGTATCCGGAGATCCAGGGCTGTCGCTCGAGGCTAGGTCGTCCACGCTCTTGGCCATACTTCACTCCCACCACTCACGTTGGTCATGCGCCACCGCCGGCCCGGGGTCGCGCTAATCCGTGCCCCGAGTTGGTCCCGTGGCCGTGCCGGGTCGCCATGCACAAAAAGGCAACGCCCATGACAGGCGAGGGCGGCCGAGAAATGCTCAGGCCACACACCAGCACCCGTCACGAACCAGGTCGGCACCTTTGCCATCCCGGTTCGACGCGATTTCTTGCGTCGCTTAACCAACCTAGGCGAAGAAGATCCTGAAGCAAGCGTACGAACGTGTGACAACCATCACCGGAATACGATGATTGCGTGATTCCCCCGATCACCCAGGGTGAATAAATGCGCTGCTACCTGCACAAATTCTAGGGCATTTGAATGCGCGTAACGATCGTGAGAGTGCAGAAATTCGTCGAGTTGTGTACACTCGCGCGCAAGCGTTTACCACATCAACCGCACTCGGGGCAACAGCGGGAACCTGAGAATTCGATGATTTCGGGGGAGCGCGGGGAGTGGCACTTCTCCGCTCCCAGTCGTTGCATCGACGAGCGGAGATCGGATGTTACGATCCACCTCCGCCCGGCGCCAGGATTTTCGGCGAGTTCTTCGCCCCGGATCGCGGTACCGCCGCCGTGCGCCACCCGTTCGGGCGGCCCGGGCCATCGGGAGGTAGCACCGTCCGGCGGTACCGGCGGCCTCCCTACGCCCGTCGCCCGCATCAGCGCCCCGTTCCTCGCGCGGCGGTCCAGTCCGCCCGCCGGGTACCCGGACGCGGCGCGCTGAACCGATCACGCACCAGTGTGGCACGTGACACCGGTGGTGTTGCGCACCGCCCCCGGAGGACGGCGGCCCCGCCGCCCTCCGGGGAGCGGTCAGCTCCGGAGCTCCGGGAAGTCCTCCTCGCGGAACTCGCCGCCGAACCCGGCCGCGTGCGGGCCCTGCTCCTGCTCCCGAGCGCGCAGCTCGACGCGCCGGATCTTGCCCGAGATCGTCTTGGGCAGGTCCGCGAACTCCAGCCGCCGCACCCGCTTGTACGGCGCGAGGTGCTCGCGGGCGAAGCGCAGGATGGACAGCGCCGTGCTCCGGCTCGGCTCGTACCCGGCCGCCAGCACCACGTAGGCCTTGGGCACGGCGAGCCGGATCGCGTCCGGCGCGGGCACCACGGCGGCCTCCGCGACCGCCTCGTGCTCCAGCAGCGCGCTCTCCAGCTCGAACGGGGAGATCCGGTAGTCCGAGGCCTTGAACACGTCGTCGGTGCGGCCGACGTAGGTGAGGCAGCCCGCCGCGTCCCGCGATCCCACGTCACCGGTGTGGTAGTAGCCGCCCCGGGTCACCTCGGCGGTGCGCTCGTCGTCGTCGGCGTAGCCGGTCATCAGCCCGACCGGGCGGGGTTCCAGGGACAGGCAGATCTCGCCCTCGTCAGCCGGTTCACCGGTGACCGGGTCGAGCAGCACGACGTCGAAGCCGGGCAGCGGACGGCCCATGGACCCGGGCTGGACCGGCTGGCCCGGGGTGTTGGCGACCTGGACGCTGGTCTCGGTCTGGCCGAACCCGTCCCGGATCGTCACGCCCCAGGCGCGCCGGACCTGCTCGATGATCTCCGGGTTGAGCGGCTCCCCCGCGCCGACCACCTTGGCCGGCGGCCGGGACAGCCCGCTGAGGTCGGCCTGGATGAGCATCCGCCACACCGTCGGCGGGGCGCAGAAGCTGGTGACCCCGCAGCGCTCCACCTGCTCGAGCAGCGCGGCGGCGTCGAACCGGGTGTAGTTGTGGATGAACACCGTCGCCTCGGCGTTCCACGGCGCGAACAGGTTGCTCCAGGCGTGCTTGGCCCAGCCCGGCGAGGAGATGTTGAGGTGCACGTCCCCGGGTTCCAGCCCGATCCAGTACATCGTGGACAGGTGCCCGATCGGGTAGGAGGCGTGGGTGTGCTCGACGAGCTTGGGCTGCGCCGTGGTCCCCGAGGTGAAGTAGAGCAGCATCGCCTCGTCCGCCCGGGTCGGCCCGTCCGGGCTGAAATCGGTCGCCGCGGCGGCGTTGTCGGCGTAGTGCCGCCAGCCGGGCACCGGCCCGCCGACCGCGATCCGGGTGTAGTCGCCCGGCACGTCGTCGAACTTCGGGGCATCGGCGGCGGTGGTCACCACGTGCCGCACCCGGCCGCGGTCCACCCGGTCGCGCAGGTCGATCGGCCCGAGCAGCGTGGTCGCCGGGATGATCACCGCCCCGAGCTTGATCGCGGCCAGCACGGTCTCCCACAGCTCGACCTGGTTGCCCAGCATGAGGATCATCCGGTCGCCGCGGCCGACGCCGAGCTCCCGCAGCCAGTTGGCGACCTGGTTCGAGCGCCGGGTCAGGTCGCGGAACGACAGCCGCTGCTCCGATCCGTCCTCGTCGACGATCCACAGCGCCGTGCGGTCGTGGCGCTCGCCGATGGTGTCGAACCAGTCCAGGGCCCAGTTGAACCGGTCCGGCGCGGGCCACCGGAACTCGCGGCGGGCGGTGTCGTAGTCCTCGCGGTGGCGCAGCAGGAAGTCGCGGGCCGAGCGGAACGCCTCGCCCGGTGTCGCGGCGTCGTGGGTTCCCGGAACAGCGGTCACGTCCCCATCCTCCTGGTGTCGGCGGCGATGCCCGCCACAACGTAGCCGGACGCCCCCGTCCGGTTCCATCAGACTGCTCCGAATTGCGGGCGTTGATCCACCGGCGTTGACTGTGCGTTCGTTTCTGGTCACTGTTGTTGCCCTGTGGTGATTTCACGCCGCTCCACCGCTCTCGTCCCGGGAGGCCGCCGTTGCGCCGTCGCACCTCGCCGTCGGCCCTGCCCGCCACCGCCCTGCCCGCCACCACCCGGTGCGCCGCGGCGACCGGGGTTCCGGCCGCAGGAGCCGCCGAGCCGTGGCGCCCCGCAGCGCCGCCGCTGTCGACCCCCTGGACCGACCAGGTCGGTCCGGACAACGCCCTGCCGGAGTACCCGCGCCCCCAGTTGACCCGGCCGCGGTGGCGCAACCTCAACGGGCTGTGGGACTACGCGGGCGGCGCGCAGCGCCCGACCCGCACCGACGAACGGATCCTCGTCCCCTACCCGCCGGAATCGGCGCTGTCCGGGATCCGGCGCCACGACGACCACATGCTCTACCGCCGGGAGTTCGCCGTGCCCCGGGACTGGTCCGGCGACCGGGTGCTGCTGCACTTCGGCGCGGTGGACCAGCGCGCCGAGGTCTCGGTCAACGGTCGCGAGGTCGCGGTCCACGAAGGCGGTTGCACCGCCTTCAGCGCCGACATCACCGACGCGCTGCGCCCCGGGCAGCGGCAGGAGCTGGTGGTGGCCGTCGAGGACCGCAACGAGCGCGGCCCCCACCCGGTCGGCAAGCAGCGCGACGATCCCGGCGGCATCCTCTACACCGGCGCGTCCGGCATCTGGCAGACGGTGTGGCTGGAACCGGTGCCGGAGCAGCACATCACCTCGCTGGCGATCGTCCCGGACGTGCCCGGCGGCGGCTTCGAGCTCACCGCGCGCACCGCCGGTCCGGGCGCGCACCGGGTGCAGGCCGTGGTCACCGACGCCGACGGCCGCGAGGTCGCCCGCGCCACCGGACCGGCCGACCGACCGCTGCGGCTGCCCGTGGGCCCGCCCCGGCTGTGGAGCCCGGACGACCCGCACCTCTACGACTTCACCGTGCGGCTGCTGAACGACGCCGCACCGGTGGACGAGGTCGGCAGCTACGCCGGACTGCGCTCGGTCCAGCTCGTCGCGGACGCGCGGGGTCGGCCGCGGCTGGGGCTCAACGGCCGGATCCTGTTCCAGCACGGACCGCTGGACCAGGGCTACTGGCCGGACGGCATCCACACCGCGCCGACCGACGAGGCGCTGCGGTTCGACCTGGAGCAGACCAAGCGCCTCGGGTTCAACACCGTTCGCAAGCACGTCAAGGTGGAACCGGCGCGCTGGTACCACTGGGCCGACCGCCTCGGCCTGCTGGTGTGGCAGGACATGCCGTCGCTGCCCATCGACCTGGCCGACGAGCCGGGCAGCAACCCGCCGCCCGGTCCGGAGGCGCGAGCGCACTTCCGCGCCGAACAGCTCGACCTCGTCGACCAGCTCCGCAACTCCCCCTCGGTGGTCGTCTGGGTGCCGTTCAACGAGGGCTGGGGCGAGTTCGGGACGGCCGCGATCGCCGAGCTGGTCCGCACCGCGGACCCGACCCGGCTGATCGACATCAGCAGCGGGGTGAACTGCTGCTACTCCCTGCCCGACACCGGGGCCGGGGACATCTGCGACGACCACACCTACGTCGGTCCCGGCCGCCCCGAGGTGACCGGCGGACGCGCCTCGGTCGACGGGGAGTACGGCGGTCTCGGCCTCGCCGAAGAAGGGCACCTGTGGCCCGGGGAGACCAACGCCTACGAAATGACCACCAGCCGCGCCGAGCTGACCCGCCGCTACGTCGAGGTCAGCCGGGAACTCCTCGACGTGGTCCGCGACCGCGGGCTCAGCGCCGCGATCTACACCCAGCTCACCGACGTGGAGAACGAGGTGAACGGATTGCTCACCTACGACCGCCGGGTGCTCAAACCCGACCCGGCCACCACCCGGGCGCACAACCGCGCCGTGATCGAGGAGGGCACCCCATGAGCCCCATCAGCAGGCGCACCGCGCTGACCACGGCGCTGACCGCGGCCGGTGTCGCCACCGCGGCACCCGCCCAGGCCGCACCGGAGCAGCCGCCGTCCGGAACCGCCGTCGGACGGCTCCACGAGCTGCGCGCCGGCCGGCACCGCGTGGTGGTCGCCGGGGTGGCGGCGACCCTGCTGTCGTGGCAGGTGGACGGCGAGGAGGTGCTGCTGACCCACGGGCCGGACGATCCCGGCGAGGGCTACCGGGGCAAGACGATCCTGCCGTGGCCCAACCGGATCGACCGGGGCCGCTACTCCTTCGGCGGGCGGACCTGGCAGGTGCCGATCACGGAGCCGTCCCGGGACACCGCGCTGCACGGGCTGATGAACTTCGTCGAGTGGGAACCGGTGCACCACCGGCGCGACCGCGTGGTGCTGCGCTACGCGCTGCCGCCGCACTACGGGTACCCGTTCCCGATGCTGTTCGAGGCCGAGTACGCGGTGGACGACGACGGGGTGCGGGCCACCGTGACGGCCCGCAACACCGGCCGGACCCCGGCGCCCTACGGCACCGCGAACCACACCTACGTCGCGGCCGCGACCGAGCGCATCGACGACGTGGTGCTGGAGCTGCCCGCCCGCACCTACTACCGCACCGACGACCGGCTGATCCCGGTCGGCACCGCACCGGTCGCGGGCACCGGGTACGACTTCCGCACCGCCCGGCGGATCGGGGCGACCGCGATGGACACCGCGTTCACCGACCTGGACCGGGAGCGGGACGGCGAGGCGGTCGTGCGGATGCGGCGGCCGGGCGGCGTCGACGTCGAGCTGCGGGTGGACCGGGCGCACGGCTACCTGCAGGTCTACACCGACGACAGCCCGGAGGGCGAGCGCCCGGCGCGGCAGGGCATCACCGTCGAGCCGATGACCTGCGCGCCGAACGCGTTCGTCACCGGCGACGGGCTGGTGGCGCTGCGACCCGGCGAGCGGCACCGGGCCCGCTGGCGCTACCGCGCGCTGGGCTGAGCGGCTCGCCGGCGTCGGTCCGGCGGCCCGGCGCGCACTACAGTGGCCGGGTGGCCGAACACATCCAGATCCCCACGCCCGCAGGCACCTTCGACGCGCTGAGCGCCGGGCCGGAGGACGGGCGCCCGGTGCTGCTGCTGCACGGCTTCCCGGAGGCCGCGCAGCAGTGGACCGAGCAGCTCGCCGTGCTCGGCGGCGCGGAATGCCACGCCGTCGCACCGGACCAGCGCGGCTACTCCCCCGGCGTGCGGCCGGAGCAGGTGCTCGACTACCGGATGGAGGAGCTCGTCGGCGACGTGCTGAGCATCGCCGGGCACCTCGGCTGGGACCGCTTCGACCTGGTGGGCCACGACTGGGGCGCCGCGGTGGCGTGGGCGACCGCCGCCGCGCACCCGGACCGGGTCCGGACGCTGACGGCGGTGTCCGTGCCGCACCCGGACCCGTTCGGCGACGCCGTCCGCGGCGACGAGGACCAGCAGCAGCGCTCGGCCTACATGCGGGTGTTCCGCACCGCCGGTGCCGAGCGGACCCTGCTCGACGACGGCGCCCGCGCGCTGCGCGGCGTCTACGGCGGCGCCGTCCCGCAGCACCACGTCGACGACTACGTCCAGCGGCTCTCCGAACCCGGTGCGCTGACCGCCGCGCTGAACTGGTATCGCGCGATGCGCTACGGCGGCGGGCGGATCGGCCCGATCGCGGTGCCCACGCTCTACGTCTGGAGCACCGAGGACGTGGCCATCGGCTCCACCGCGGCGCTGGCCACCGCCGACCACGTCACCGGGCCGTACCGGTTCGAGATGCTGGAGGACATCTCGCACTGGATCCCGGAGCAGGCACCGGAGGCGCTGTCCCGGATGCTGCTGGAACACCTGCTGGCGCACCAGGGCTGACACCGGCCGAACCCGGCGAGGTCGATCCGTGCCCGGCGGTCTTCTCGCCCGGCGGTCCCCGGGACGCGAACGGGCCCGGGGCACCGGGACCGCCGCAGCGCGGATTCCCAGCGGAGCGGCGAATCCGCGCCGGTCAGTGGTCCACCGGCAGGCCCGCGGCGAGGAAGCGGATCATGTCCTCGCCGACGACCTCGAAGACGCTCCCGTCGTGGCCGCCCGGCAACACCGAGAGCACCGGGGTGTGCTCGTACCGCGCGGCGAGTTCCTCGGCGCCCGGCAGGAACGGGTCGGCGTCGCCGACCCACAGCCCGACCGGCACGTCGCCGAGGTCCTCGAGCCGCTGCAGCGGATCGGTCCGCACCCACTCCTGCTCGGTGCTGAAGGCCTGCTTCTCCCGCATGTGCTCCCAGGTGACGGGGAGCGCGGGCGCGAGCCCGGCCACCGCGGAGACGGGCCGACCCGCCAGGTTGCGGTCCGCGGCGTAGTTCAGCGCGCCGAAACCACCGGTCGATATCCCGGCCACCGCGTAGGGCAAGCCCTCCGGTCCGCCGAGACCGCGGTCGGACAGCCACCCCGGGAGCTCCTCGTGCAGCACCCGGGACAGATCGCCGTGCCAGTACGGGTTGTACCCACCGTCGACCACGGCGAGCGCGAACGGCGGGACGGCGCCGTCGCGGTGCAGGCGTTCCAGCGACGCGAGCGTGTCGTACGGGATCGGCGTCGGGTTCACCCCGTCGCGGCCGTGCAGGTAGAGCACCACCGGCAGGTCCTCGACGTCCTCGGTCCCGGTCGGGCGCGCGACGTAGAGCTCCACCTCGCGGTCCTGGATGTCGGAGTGCACCAGTTCGCGGGTGATCAACGGGGAATCCTGCTCGGACAGCGCGGGTTCGGCCTCGGCCGCGGGGGGCGGAGGCGGAGCGGGCGCCGGCGGAGGCGGCGGCGCAGCGCACCCGGCCAGCGCGACGGCGGACAGCGCCGCGGCGGTCACCAGGGCACGTCGGCCGGGAACACGGCGTCCGGACTTCAGAGCTCGCACCCCTTCCACGGTACCGGGCCCCGGATCCTTGCCTCGCGGGCAGGCGGCGGAGAGCATGGGCGAGCACAGATCCCGCCCGATCGGCGGGTTCCGCGACGCACGACAGGAGTAGCGCGTGAAGGGTTCCGAGAGCGTGCTGAGCACCGCGGCGGCGGCCGGGATGCGGGTCTGCTTCGCCAATCCCGGCACCACCGAGATGGCCCTGGTCGAAGCCTTCGACGCGACGACCGGCATCCGGCCGGTCCTGGCCCTGGCCGAGGGCGTGGTGACCGGCGCGGCCGACGGCTACACCCGGATGGCGGGCGTGCCCGCGCTCACCCTGCTGCACCTCGGTCCCGGGTTCGCCAACGGGATCGCGAACCTGCACAACGCACGGCGCGGGCGCACCCCGCTGGTCAACCTCATCGGCGAGCACGCGAGCTGGCACCAGGCCGCGGACGCCCCGCTGGCCAGCGACATCGACTCGCTCGCCGCCCCGGTCTCGGGCTGGGTGGGTCGCACCACCTCCGCGGCGCGGGCGGCCGAGGAGTTCGCGGCGGCCCGGCAGGCCGCGCTGCGGGACCGGATGCCCGCCACCCTGATCTGCGCCGCCGACCACATGTGGAGCGACGGCGGCGTCGAGGTCGCCGTGCCCGAGCCGCCCGCCCCGCCCGCGGTGGCGCCCGAGCGGATCGAGGAGGTCGCCAAGCTGCTCGCCGGCGCGGCCCGGCCCGCGCTGCTGCTCGGCGGTGACGCGCTGGACGCCGAGGGGCTGCGCACCGCCGCGCGGATCGCCGCCGCGGTCGGTGCCGAGGTCTTCGCCGAGCGCTCCCCCGCCCGGTTGGAGCGCGGACCGGACATCCCGGCGGTGCGCTCGGTGCCGTACTTCCCGGAGGACGTGCTCGACGCGCTGGACGGCTTCAGCGACCTGGTGCTCGTGGGCACCGGCACCCCGGTGGCCTTCTTCGGCTACCAGGGCCTGCCCAGCTTCCCGGTGCCGGACGGCACCGCGGTGCACCCGCTGGCGGACAAGGGCGACGACGTGCGCGGGGCGCTGCGCGCGCTGGCCGAGGCCGCAGGCGCCGCCGCGACCGCGCCGACCGCTCCCCCGCGCCCGGGACCGACCGCGCCGAGCGGCGCGCTCGACGCCCCCGCCGTGGCCGCGGCGATCGCGCTCACCCAGCCCGACGGGGCCATCGTGGTCAACGAGGGCGTCTCCTCCGGGGGCGCCTACCCGGCCGCGGCCACCGGCGCGCCGGCGCACACCGAGCTGACGCTGACCGGCGGCGCGATCGGTTCCGGGATGCCGATGGCCACCGGCGCCGCGATCGCCTGCCCGGACCGCGCGGTGATCGGCTTCCAGGCCGACGGCAGCGCCGCCTACACCGCGCAGGCGCTGTGGACGCAGGCCCGCGAGGAGCTCGACGTCACCACGGTGATCTGCGCGAACCAGCGGTACCGGATCCTGGAGGCCGAGCTCCGGCGCGCCGGGGTCGACGAACCCGGGCCGGGCGCGACGAGCATGACCAGGCTCGCCGGCCCCGTCCTGGACTGGACGGCGATCGCGCGCGGCTTCGGGGTGCCCGGGGTGCGCGTCAGCACCGGCGAGGAACTGCTCGACGCGCTGCGCCGCGCGCACGCCGAACCCGGGCCGCACCTGATCGAAGCCGTGCTGTGACCTGGTGAGCGGCGCCCACCGGGCGGTGGGCGCCGCTCATCAGGGGTGAACTCAGATCCGCCAGGTGTCGTTGCCGGTGAGCAGCGACTGCAGGTCCGGCGGCGAGGTCCGCTCCTCCTCGGCGACCTGGTCGCGGGCCAGGTCGTCGTAGGTGGGCCGCTGCGCGGCGCGGAAGATCCCGGTGACGGTGGGGTTCAGGTCCTGCCCGCCGAGCCGGGACAGGGCGAAGGCGTAGGACGGGTCGGCGCGGGTCGCGTCGTGCACCACCACGTCGGCCTCGTCCACTTCGGACAGCTTGGCGATCCGCAACGCGCCGGCCCGGTCGGACACGACCGCGTAGCGGGACTCCTCCGGCCCGAAGGTGATCGGCTCGCCGTGCCGCAGCGGGATGATCCGCCGCGCCTTCTCGTCGGCGTCCTTGAGCACGTCGAAGGCGCCGTCGTTGAAGATCGGGCAGTTCTGGTAGATCTCGACCAGCGCGCTGCCCCGGTGCTCGGCGGCGGCGCGCAGCGTCTCGGTCACCCCGGCGCGGTCCGAGTCGATCACCCGGCCGACGAACGAGGCCTCCGCGCCCAACGCCAGCGACACCGGGTTGAACGGGTGGTCCAGCGACCCCACCGGCGTCGACTTGGTGACCTTGCCGACCTCGCTGGTGGGCGAGTACTGGCCCTTGGTCAAGCCGTAGATCCGGTTGTTGAACAGCAGGATCTTCAGGTTGACGTTGCGCCGCAGCGCGTGGATCAGGTGGTTGCCGCCGATCGACAGCGCGTCGCCGTCACCGGTGACCACCCACACCGACAGGTCCGGCCTGCTGGTGGCCAGCCCGGTCGCGATGGCCGGCGCCCGACCGTGGATCGAGTGCATCCCGTAGGTGTTCATGTAGTACGGGAAGCGCGACGAGCAGCCGATGCCCGAGATGAACACGATGTTCTCGCGCTTGAGCCCGAGCGAGGGCAGGAAGCTCTGCACGGCGTTGAGCACGACGTAGTCGCCGCACCCCGGGCACCAGCGGACCTCCTGGTCGGACTTGAACTCCTTCGCGGACTGCTTGGCATCGGTGGTCGGCACACCGGCCAACCCGCCGGTCCCGGGCATGCCCAGGTCTGCGGTCGTCACGCGGACACCCCCTGCACGACGTCGGTGAGCACGTTCTCCAGCTCCTCCGCCCGGAACGGGAGCCCGGCGACCTTGGTGTAGGACTGCGCGTCCACCAGGTACCGGGCGCGGAGCAGCATCGCCAGTTGGCCGAGGTTCATCTCCGGCACGATCACCTTCTCGTAACGCCGGAGCACCTCGCCGAGATTCCCCGGCATCGGGTTGAGGTACCGCAGGTGGGCCTGCGCGACGGAGCGGCCCCCGGCGCGGACCCGGCGGCAGGCGGCGCCGATCGGCCCGAACGAGGACCCCCAGCCCACCACCAGCACCCGGGCATCGCCGTCCGGGTCGTCGACCTCGATGTCGGGCACGTCGATCCCGTCGACCTTCGACTGCCGCAACCGGACCATCCGGTCGTGGTTGTCCGGGTCGTAGGAGATGTTGCCCTTGCCGTCGGCCTTCTCCAGACCGCCGACCCGGTGCTCCAGGCCGGGGGTGCCGGGCACCGCCCACTGCCGGGCCAGCGTCTCCTCGTCGCGCACGTAGGGCCAGAACTCCCCCGAGCCGTCGGTCGCGTTGGGCTCGGCGGCGAAGTCCACCCGCAGGTCCGGCAGGTCGGCCACGTCCGGGACCAGCCAGGGCTCCGAGCCGTTGGCGATCGCGCCGTCCGAGAGCAGCAGCACCGGGGTCCGGTAGGTCAGCGCGATCCGCGCCGCCTCCAGGGCGATGGCGAAGCAGTCCGCGGGCGAGCTCGGCGCGATCACCGGCACCGGCGATTCGCCGTTGCGCCCGTAGAGGGCCTGCAGCAGGTCGGCCTGCTCGGTCTTGGTGGGCAGCCCGGTCGACGGACCGCCGCGCTGGATGTCGCAGATGATCAGCGGCAGTTCCAGGCTGACCGCGAGCCCCACCGTCTCGGCCTTGAGGGCCAGGCCGGGACCGGAGGTCGTGGTGACGCCCAGCGAACCGCCGAACGACGCGCCCAGCGCCGCACCGATGCCCGCGATCTCGTCCTCGGCCTGGAAGGTCGTGACGCCGAAGTTCTTGAGCCCGGCCAGTTCGTGCAGCACGTCCGAGGCCGGGGTGATCGGGTAGCTGCCCAGGAGCACCGGCAGCCCGCTGCGCTGCCCGGCGCCGACGATGCCGTAGGCCAGGGCGGTGTTGCCGGTGATCTGCCGGTAGGTGCCGGTGGGCAGCTTGGCCGGGGCGACCTCGTAGGTGACCGCGAACGCCTCGGTGGTCTCGCCGTAGTTCCAGCCGGTGCGGAAGGCCAGCACGTTGGCCTCGGCGATCTGCGGCTTCTTGGCGAACTTCTCCCGCAGGAACCGCTCGGTGCCCTCGGTCGGCCGGTGGTACATCCACGACAGCAGGCCGAGCGCGAACATGTTCTTGCACCGCTCGGCGTCCTTCTTGCCCAGCCCGGTGCTCTCCAGCGCGCCCTGCGTGAGGCTGGTCATCGGCACCCGGTGCACCGCGTAGGGCTCCAGCTCACCGCTGTCCAGCGGGTCGTGCTCGTAACCGACCTTGGACAGGTTGCGCTTGGTGAACTCGTCGGTGTTGACGATCAGGATCCCGCCGTGCGGCAGGTCGCCGATGTTGGACTTCAGCGCCGCCGGGTTCATCGCCACCAGCACGTCCGGGCGGTCCCCCGGGGTGAGGATGTCGTAGTCGGCGAAGTGGAGCTGGAAGCTGGACACGCCGGGCAGCGTCCCGGCGGGCGCGCGGATCTCGGCCGGGAAGTTGGGCAGCGTCGCGAGGTCGTTGCCGAAGGCGGCGGCTTCCGAGGTGAAGCGATCACCGGTGAGCTGCATCCCGTCACCGGAGTCCCCGGCGAACCGGATCACCACCCGGTTCAGCTTGCGGGATGCGGCCCCACCCGCTCCAGCCGTCGCGGTACCTGAGCCCGGCACCGGCGCGGACCGATGCCCATTCGTCGTGCTCAATTGACCGTTCCCTTTCACCTGCGGGCAACGTCGGTTCTGTGGCGAACGATACAGCCCGGACCCGTTGTCCCTACCCAGAGTAGGGGCGCGGGCACGTCCGCTCCCACCCGCGGTCGCCCCAGGTGCGGAGCCTCCAGCACCGCGGTGCGACCCGGTCCGCCCGGCGTCCGCGCCGGTCATGGCCCCTGGATCGAGCCGGTGCGGCGGACGGCCGAGCGCGCGGTCCGCCGACCGCGGTGATGCGCGTCACGCGCGGTCTGCTCCCAGGATTCGGGAGCACATCGCCGGTTCGGCCTATTCCGCCGCACGTTCGGGTCTAGTTGCATCGCTCGCACACGCCACGCGCAGGAGGACACCATGCCGCTGCACCCGGACGCCGAGCCCATCGCCGCGCTGCTGCGCGAAGCCCTGCCCAAACCGGGCGCCGCGACCCTGGAACCCGAGGAGGTGCGGGCGGCCCTGCGCGCCGGGGCGGCCGACCGGCCCCGCCAGGAGGTCAAGCGCGTCGAGGATCTGCGCATCCCCGGCCCGGCGGGCAACGAGATCCCGGTCCGGATCTACTGGCCGGACGTCCCGGGGGCCGCGCTGCCGGTGGTGGTCTACTTCCACGGCGGCGGCTGGGTGCTCGGCGACCTCGAGACCCACGACGGCGCGGCCCGCGCCCTGGCCAACGCCGCGGCGGCGATCGTGATCTCGGTGGACTACCGGCTGGCCCCGGAGCACCGGTTCCCGGCCGCCGTCGAGGACGCCTACGCCGCGACCCAGTGGGCCGCCGAGCACGCCGCCGAACTGGACGGCGACCCGTCCCGGCTCGCGGTGGCCGGGGACAGCGCGGGCGGCAACCTGGCGGCCGTGGTCGCCCAGCTCGCCGCCCGGGACAGCGGCCCGGACCTGGCGTTCCAGCTCCTCATCTACCCGGTGACCGACCACGACTTCAGCACCGAGTCGTACCTGGACAGCGCCGACGACTGCGTGCTGACCGCCGAGCACATGGTGTGGTTCTGGGACCACTACGCCCCGGACGTGGCCGACCGCGACGACCCGGTGGCCTCCCCGCTGCGGGCGCCCGACCTCGCCGGGCTGCCCCCGGCGCACGTGGTCGTCGCCGAGCGCGACCCGCTGTGCAGCGAAGGGCTGCGCTACGCCCAGCGGCTCCGGCAGGCCGGGGTGCCGACCACCGCGCAGCACTGCCCCGGCCTGTTCCACGGCTTCCTCGGTGCGGTCGACGCCCTGGAGCCCGCCGCGGCGGCCGTCGACGCGGCGCACCGGGCGCTCGCCGACGCGCTGGCCGAGCGGGGCTGACGGCCGCGGCGCGAGTGCGCAGCGGGCGGAAGCCCTCGTCCGGGCGCGTCCGGATGCGGGCGGGCCCGCCCCCGTGGTGGGCTGGACGGTGCACCGGACGCGGACAGCGGGAGGCTGCTCATGGACGCGGAAGTCGACGTCGTGGTCCTCGGGCTCGGACCGGGCGGCGAGGACGTCGCCGGGCGCCTGGCCACGGCGGGGCTCGACGTGGTCGGCGTGGAGTCGCGGCTGGTCGGCGGCGAGTGCCCGTACTACGCCTGCGTGCCGACGAAGATGATGGTGCGCGCCACCGACGCGCTCGCCGAGGCGCGCCGCGTGCCCGAGCTCGGCGGGAGCACCGAGGTGACGCCGGACTGGTCCCCCGTGCACCGGCGCATCCGGGACGAGGCCACGACCGACTGGGACGACACCGCCGCCGCCGAACGGCTCACCGGCAACGGCGCCCGGCTGGTGCGCGGCGTCGGCCGGATCACCGCGCCCGGCGAGGTCGCGGTCCGCACCGACGACGGCGAGCAGGTGCTGCGGGCGCGGCGCGGCATCGTGCTCAACCCCGGCACGGAGCCGACGGCGCCGCCGGTCGACGGGCTCGCGGACACGCCGTACTGGACCAACCGGGAGGCCGTCCGCACCGACCGGGCGCCGGAATCGCTGCTGGTCCTCGGCGCGGGTCCGGTGGGGCTGGAGTTCGCGCAGGTGTTCGCCCGCTTCGGCAGCCGGGTCACCCTGGTCGAGCGCGGGGAGCACGTCCTGGGCTCCGGCGAGCCGGAGGCCGCCGAGGTGCTGGCCGCGGCGCTGCGCGCGGACGGCATCGACGTCCGCGAGGGTGCCTCGGCCGAGCGGGTCGACCACGACGGCGAGGGGTTCCGGATGCGGCTGGACGACGGCACCGAGCTCACCGCGCAGCACCTGCTGGTCGCCACCGGCCGGCGGACCGATCTCGCCGCGCTGGGCGTCGGCGCGGTGGGCATCGACGAGAGCGGCACGACCATCCCGGTCGACGAGCGGCTGCGCGCCGCCGACGGGGTGTGGGCGATCGGGGACGTCACCGGCCACGGCGCGTTCACCCACGTCTCGGTCTACCAGTCGGCGATCGCCGCGGCCGACATCCTCGGGCGCGGGACCGAACCGGCCGACTACCGCGCGATGCCCGCGGTGACCTTCACCGACCCGGAGGTGGCCACGGTGGGGCTCACCGAGTCGCTGGCCGCGGCGCGCGGGCTGCCGGTGCGCACCGGGACGACGCGCCTGGAGGACTCCCCGCGCGGGTGGATCCACCAGGTCGGCGGCGAGGGCGTCATCAAGCTGGTGGCCGACGCCGACCGGGGCGTGCTGGTCGGCGCCACGGTGGCCGGCCCGCGCGGCGGTGAGATCGTCGGCGCGCTGGCCGTGGCGGTGCACGCCGAGGTACCCCTCGCCCGGTTGCGCGGCATGATCCTGGCCTACCCGACGTTCCACCGCGCGATCAGCTCCGCCTTGGCCGACCTGGACGCCTGAGCCCCTTCGCCGACGGCGCCAGGGTGGGCGCTCAGCGCTCGTCGGGGCGCCGCTGCCGCTTGCGCCGGTACATGTCGCGGTCGGCGGCGTGCAGCAGTTCCTCCGGAGAGGCCCGCGGGTCCGAGGTGGTGGCGTACCCGACGCTGCCGGAGAGGTCGACCGGGTCGCCCGCCTGCGTGGTGGACCGGGCGTTGAGCCGCTGCACCACCCGGTCGTGCAGCGCCTCGGCCGCCGCCAGGTCCGGTAGCAGGCTGAGCACCACGAACTCGTCGCCGCCGTAGCGCGCCACGGTGTCCCCGGCCCGCACCGCGCCCTCCAGCCCGCGGGCGGCGGCGATCAGGAGCTCATCGCCCACGGCGTGCCCGTAGCGGTCGTTGACCGGTTTGAGGCCGTCGAGATCGGCCAGCAGCACCACCAGCACGCCGTGCCCGGAGGCGAGCTGCTGGAGGCTGTGGTCCAGCCGGTCGGCCAGCAGCGCCCGGTTGGCCAGTCCGGTCAACGGGTCGTGCAGCGCGAGGTGGGCGAGGTGGGCGTCGACCAGCCGCTGCTCGCCGATGTCCTCGTACTGGCTGACCACGAAGGCGGGGCGGCCGTCGGCGCCGGGGACCGCGGTGGCGCGGATCAGGACCCAGATCGGGTGGCCGTCCTTGTGCCGGTAGCGCTTCTCCACGGTGGCGCTGTCCAGGCCCTCCGTCATCAGGGCGGACAGCGCCGCGAGGCCCTGGGACTCGTCGTCCTCGTAGGTGACCTCGTCGAAGCCCATCCCCACCATCTCCTCGTGGGTGTACCCGAGCATCGAGCAGAGCGCGTCGTTGACCTCGATCCAGTTGCCCTTGACGTCGAGCACCGCCATCCCGATCGGGGCGTTGGCGAAGCTGCGCGCCCACAGCAGTTCGGTCTCCCGGCGCACGGTGATGTCCTGGATCTGGGAGAGGAAGTAGATCGGCTCGCCGTCCTCGTCGCGGACGAACGTGCGCGACACCAGGGCCCACAGGACGGTGCCGTCGGCGCGGAGGTAGCGCTTCTCCAGCAGTCCGCGCGACTCGGTGGGGCCCTCGGGGTCGATGTCGTCCGGGTAGGTGACGTCGCGGTAGTCCCGACCGCAGAGCTCGTCGCAGGTGTAGCCGAGCATCCGGCACATGGCTTCGTTGACGTACAGGTACACGCCCTGCAAGTCGAGGATCGCCATCGCGGCAGCAGCCTGGTCGAACACGCTCTGCCACGGCACCCGGTCGGCGAAGTCGGGCTCCGAGGCTGCCATGAGAACCGCACCATAGCGCTCGGGCGCGGAGGTCGCAGCGCAGCCGGGCGCGCGTCGCCCGGAAGGCCCGGCACCGGGCTTTCCGTCCACTGTGCTCCCCGACCCCGCCGGTGCACTACGCTCGCGACGGTGCGCAACGGGCGGTGGCGGAAGTGACGGCGGGCGGGGCGGCGGGGCGCCCGGCGGACTCGGTGGGCCGCGCCGTCGAGCAGATCCGCCGGATGATGCGCTCCCACGAGCTGCTGCCCGGCCAGCCGCTGCGCCAGGAGGCCCTCGCCGAACGGCTGGGCGTGAGCCGGGTACCGGTGCGCGAGGCGCTCAAGGCGCTGGAGGCCGAAGGCGTGGTCCGGCACCGCCCCAACGTCGGCTACGCGGTGACCCGGTTCTCCGCCGAGGAGCTGCGGCAGGCCTACCTGATGCGGACGGCGCTGGAGGCGGCCGTGCTGCGCGAGCTGCCCCGGCCGGGCGCCGATGCGCTCGCCGAGCTCAGCGCGCTCAACGACCGGATCGCCGAAGCCGCGCAGGCGGTGGACGTGCAGCGGATGATCGCGCTCAACCACGACTTCCACTTCGCGATCTTCCGCAGTTCGGGCCTGCACCTGATCGTCGACGAGATCGAGCGGATCTGGAAGATGACCGAGGTGTACCGGGTGGTGTACCTCTACGACGAGGCGGCCCGCAAGCGCGTGGTGCGCGAACACCGCCAGCTCATCGGCGCGCTGCGGCGCGGCCGGACCGAACGCGCGATCGAGATCATGGACGCCCACCGCGACGCCACCCGCGTCGATCTCGGTGCCGCACCGGGATTCCCCGCCGCGCCGGCGGACTGACCCCGGCTCCCGCGCGCCACCCGGGCTCGGCCCGGATTGCATTCACTTTTGCATGGACTTCCGCCGCCGTGACGTGCTTCACTCCCGGCGGAGGACGTCTGCGGAAGGGATGCCGGGAGATGGCCGATCTGGAGTACACCGCGGCGGACGGCGTGGGCACCATCCTGCTCAACCGCCCCGCCCGCAAGAACGCCTTCACGCTGGAGATGATCGACGACTGGGCCGCCGCGATCCGGTCGGCGCGGTTCGACCCCGAGGTCCGGGTGCTGGTCCTCACCGGAGCTCCGGGCGCCTTCTGCTCGGGGGTGGACCTGGCCGACTTCACCTCCGGCGACAAGACCGTGCTGGACCACAAGCAGGTGCTCACCGAACGCATTCACCAGGTCCCGCTGGCGTTGGAGGACTTCGACAAGCCGGTGCTCGCCGCGGTCGGCGGGGTCGCCGTCGGCGCGGGCATGGACATGGCGCTGATGTGCGACATCCGCTTCGCCGGGGAATCGGCCCGGTTCTCCGAGGGCTACATCAAGGTCGGCCTGGTGCCCGGCGACGGCGGCTGCTACTACCTGCCCCGGCTGGTCGGCACCGCCAAGGCCCTCGAACTGCTGTGGACGGGCGACTTCATCGACGCCCGGACCGCGGTGGAGCTCGGCATCGCCAGCTACCGCTACCCCGACGACGAGCTGCTGGAGCGGACCTACGCGTTCGCCCGCAGGCTCGCCGACGCACCACCGGTGGCGGTCCGGGCCATCAAGCGCACCGTCATGCAGTCGGCGCGCACCGACCTGCGCACCTCCCTGGATCTGATCTCCTCGCACATGGCCGTGGTGCAGTCCACCGACGACTCCGCGGAGGCGATGGCGGCGTTCCGGGACAAGCGCACGCCGACCTTCCGGGGCCGGTGAGGCCGTCGTGGACACCGCGCTCGACAGCGTGCTGCGCCCCCGCTCGGTCGCCGTCGTCGGCGCCTCGCCGCGCTCGGCGATGGCCGCCCGGCTCACCGAACACCTGCGCGGCTTCAGCGGCCCGGTCTACCCGATAAACCCGCGTCACCGGGAGATCGCGGGCCTGCCCTGCTACCCGTCGCTGGCAGCGCTGCCCGGGCCGGTGGACCTGGTGCTGGTGCTGGTGCCCGCCGCGGGCGTGCCCGCCGTCGTCGAGGCGGCGGGCCGGGCCGGGGCCGGAGCCGTGGTGGTGCTGTCCTCCGGGTTCGCCGAGACCGGGGAGTCGGGGCGGGCGGCCCAGGAGGAGCTGGTGGCGTTGGCCCGCCACCACGGCGTGCGCGTGCTGGGCCCGAACTGCCAGGGGCTGATCCACCGCCCCACCGGGCTGACGGCGACCTTCACCGCGGCGGCCTCGGCGGCGAGCCCGGCCGACTCCGGCATCGCCTACGTCGGGCAGAGCGGCGCGCTGGGCGGCAGCTTCCTCGGCCTGGCCCGGGACCGGGGCGTCGGGCTCACCGCGTGGCTCAGCGTCGGCAACCAGGCCGACGTCACCGCCACCGAGGCGGCCGGGGCGCTGCTGGCCGATCCGCACGTGCGGGTGCTGGCGTGCTACTTGGAGGAACTTCCCGACGGCGCGGAGTGGGCGGCGCTGCTCGACCGCGCGGCCGGGACGGGCACGCGGGTCGCGGTGCTGCGCTCCGGCCGCTCGGCCACCGGCCGGCGCGCGGTCGCCTCGCACACCGGGGCGATGGTGCGCGCGGGCACCGCTTTCGACCTGCTCACCGCGCGGTCCGGGGCGGTGCGGGTCGACGACCTCGACGAGCTGCTGGACGCCTCGGTGGCGCTGACCGCCGCCGCGCGGCCCGCAGGCGGCCGGATCGGCGTCGTCACCAGCTCCGGCGGCGCGGGCGGGCTCGCCGCCGACCACGCCGAGTCGGCCGGGTTCGCGCTGCCCGCCTTGGCCGCGCCGACGCGGGACCGGCTGCGACGCCTCATCCCGGACTTCGGCAGCACGGCCAACCCGGTCGACGTCACCGCGCAGGTGATCAACGACGCCGGGCAGCTCGGCGCGGTCTGCGAAGCGGTCGCCGACGACGCCGACGTCGACGCGGTGCTGGTCGTGCTCACCACCCTCGGCGGCCGGGCCGCGGTGGAGATCGCGGAATCGGTGCGCACCGCCGCCGGGCGCACCGGCAAGCCCTACGCGGTCGCCTGGCTGTACTCGCACGAGGAGATCGCGCCCGCCGCCGCGGCGCTGCGGCAGGTCGGCATCCCGGTCGTCGGGACCACCGCGGCGGCGCTGCGGCTGCTCGCCCGACTGCTGCCCGCCGACACCGGACGTCCCGCGGCCACCGGGGCGCCGCGCGGGGCGGCTCCCCTGTTGGCCGCCGCGCGCACCGAGGCGGCGGGCGGGGCGCTGCTGGACGCGCTCGGGATCGCCCGGCCGCGCGGCGCGCTGGTCACCGACCCGGCGACGGCCGCCGACGCGGCCCGGGAGCTCGGCGAGCAGGTTGTGCTCAAGGTCCAGTCCGCGGACCTCGCGCACAAGAGCGAGGTCGGCGGGGTGCTGGTCGGGGTGCCCGCGGGCGAGGCCGCCGCGACGGCCCGGGCGATGCTCGCCGCCGTCACCGACGCCGCGCCCACCGCCGCCCTCGACGGCGTGCTGGTCCAGGAACTGCTGCCCCGCGGGGTGGAACTGCTGGTGTCCGTGCGCGGCGCGGAGCACGGCTACCCGCCGCTGGTCACCGTGGCGTGGGGCGGCACCGCCACCGAACTGCACCGCGACGTGGTCTCCGCGCTCGGCCCGGTGGACCCGGCGGGGGCCACCGCGCTGCTGCGGCGGCTGCGCTGCTGGCCGCTGCTGGCCGGGCACCGGGGGCGGCCAGGCCACGACGTCGCTGCCGCCGCGGCGGCGGTCGCCGCGCTCTCCAACGCCGGGCAGGCGCTCGAACCCGGCGCCGAGGTCGAGATCAACCCGCTCGTCGTGCACCGCGGCGGCGCGGTCGCCGCCGACCTCGTCGCCTCCGGCCCCCGGGAGCAACCACGAGCGGAACGGTGCGGAGGCGGGGCCGCGACGAACGAGAGGAGGCGGTGTCGTGACGGCACCGGAGGAGCTTCGCGGCCAGGTCCGGGAACTGTGCCGGACCTGGCGGGACGCGGAGCGCTACCGGCCGCGCCCGGACGCCTGGTTGCGGTCCTTCGACCTCGAGTTCAGCCGGGAACTGGCCGCGCGCGGCTGGATCGGGATGACCTGGCCGCGCGAGGTGGGCGGGGCCGGGCGGTCCCACCTCGCCCGCCTGGTGGTCACCGAGGAGCTGCTGCGGGCCGGCGCACCGGTCGCCGCGCACTGGATCGGCGACCGGCAGATCGGGCCCTCCATCCTCCGGCACGGCACGCCCCGGCTGCGCGCCGAGATCCTGCCCGGCATCGTCGCCGCCGACCACGTCTTCTGCCTGGGCATGTCCGAACCGGACGCGGGCTCGGACCTGGCCGCCGTGCGCACCACCGCCGCTCCCGTCGACGGCGGCTGGTCGGTGACCGGGCGCAAGATCTGGACCAGCCACGCCCACCGGGCCACGCACGCCTACCTGCTGGCCCGCACCGGGCGCGAGGCGGACAAGCACGCCGGGCTCACCGAGTTCGTGGTCGACATGTCCGCGCCCGGGGTCGCGGTCTCGCCGATCGTCGACATGGCGGGATCGCACCACTTCAACGAGGTGATCTTCGACGAGGTCTTCGTCCCCGGGCACCGGGTCATCGGCGAGGTCGGCCAGGGCTGGCGGCAGGTCACCGAGCAGCTCGCGCACGAGCGCGGCGGGCCGGAACGGGTGCTGTCCACCTACCCGGTGCTGGCCGGGCTCCTGGAGACCGCCGACGACACGGCGGCCGCCGAGATCGGCGAGCTGATCGCCCGGCTGGCCGGGCTCCGCGCGCTGTGCGTGCGGGTGGCCGAGGAGCTCGACGCGGGCCGCGCCCCGGTGCGGGCCGCCGCCACGCTGAAGTACCTCGGCACCGCCTTCGAGCGCGACGTGCTGGACGTCGCCCGCCGCGCCGCGGGCGGTGATCCGGTGGCCCCGGACGACCCGCTGGGCGAGGCGCTGCTGGCCTCGCCCGGCTTCGGCATCCGGGGTGGTGCCTCCGAAGTGCTGCTGTCCCTGCTCGCCAAGGAGGAGGCCCGCCGATGAGCGAGCGGAACCCCCTGATCGCCGACGTCGCCGCCGACGTGCTGGGCGGCATCACGGAGCAGGCGCCGGAAGGTGCGGTGCACCCGGTGTGGCCCACCCTGGTCGAGCTGGGCTGGCCGCAGGTGGGCGTGCCGGAGGACGCGGGCGGGGCCGGCGGCTCGCTGGGCGACCTGGTGGAGCTGATCAGCGCCACCGCCGCCAGCGGCGTCTCGGTCCCGCTGGTGGACGCGGCGCTGTCCCACTGGCTGCTGGGCGAGCGCTGCTCGGGACTGGTCGTCGCGGTGGAATCGCTGCGGGCGGTGCCCTGGGGGCGGCACGCCGACCGCGTCCTGCTCCGGCCCGCCGACGGCCCGGCGCGGTTCGTGGACCCGGCAGCCGCCGAGGTGGTGCCGGGACTGGACCTGGCGGGCGCCCCGCGCGACGAGATCCGCCCGGGTCCGGACGCCTGCTCCCCCGCACCGGAGGTCGCACCGCACCGGGCGGTGCGCGCCCGCGCGGGGGTGCTCAACGCGGCCGCGCTGCTGGGCGCCGCGCGCGGTGCCTACGAGCTCACCCGGCGGCACGTCACCGAACGCGAGCAGTTCGGCCGTCCGCTGGTGGCGATCAAGGCGGTGGCGAGCGGGCTGGCCGAGATGCAGGTCCGGTTGGTGGCGGTGGCGGCCGTCGTCGACCGCGCCGTGGCGGCGCACGAGCGGGGCACCGCCGAGGAGGCGTTCGCGGCGACCGCGGCGGCCCGGATCACCGCCGCGGGCGCGGCCACCGACGTCGCCGCGGCGGCGCACCAGTTGCACGGCGCGATGGGCGTGACCCGCGAGCATCCGCTGCACCACCGGACGCGCAAGTTGTGGGCGTGGCGCGACGACGCGGGCAGCGAGTGGGAGTGGTCGCTGCGGCTGGGCCGGGAAGCCCTGGCGGCGGGCGAGATCGGGGTGTGGGAGCGGTTGACCGGCCCCGGGTGAGCACCGCGTCGCCCGCATCGGGGAGCGACGGTCGTTGCCGCCCGGCCCAGCCCGTATCCTGGGATCGTGGCAACGGAATCCGCGTCCCCCACCGCCATCCCGCGCGGCCGAGGCGGGGATGCGCTGACGGTCGCCGCGCGGGAGATCTTCGCCGAACGCGGGTACCACGGCACGTCCATCCGGGACATCGCCAAGCGCGCCGGGTTGAGCCTGTCGGCGCTGTACTACTGGCACTCCAGCAAGCAGGAGCTGTTCGTCGGGCTCATCGAGGACAGCGTCAACGACTACTTCCAGACCTGCGACACCGCGCTGCGCTCCTGCGGCGACGATCCGGCGGAGCGGTTGGCCGCGATCGTCCGGGCCACGGTGGACTACCGGGTGCGGCGCCGGGTGGAGAGCACCATCGCCGCGCGCGAGATCCGCAACCTGGAACAGCCGCACGCGCAACGGCTCGCCGACCTGCGGGAGTCGGCCACCCGGTTGTTCCAGGAGATCATCGACGAGGGCATCGCGCGGGGCGTGTTCGGCTGCGCCCACGCCACCGACGCGCGGCGGGCCATCCAGGCCTCCTGCAACGCGATCTCGCAGTGGTACGACCCGGACGGTGACGTGAACCCCGCCGAGCTGGCCGATCGCTACGTCGCCATCGCCGAGCGGATCGTCGGGCTCACCCGCTGAAGTTCCGCCGCGCGCGGGTTCAGGGCGGGGGCGCGATCGCCCCGGTCAGGTCCACCGGGACGTCGACGTGGCGCGCCCGCAGGTACTCCCCGACCGCCTTGCCGATCGGGTCGACCCGCAGGTTGCTCGACCCGCCGGTGCCCAGCAGCCCGCGCAGCACGAAGTGCACGGCGCGCAGCTCGGGGAACTCGTGGCGGACCACCTCGACATCGGCGGCCTCGGGCATCAGGCGGCGCAACCCCGCGGTGCTGAGCAGGTCGCGCAACCACGGCCAGGCGCGCGGATCCGGCACCCACAGCCCGACGTTGCTGTTGCCGCCCTTGTCACCGCTGCGGGCGTGCGCGAGCGCGCCCAGCGGCAGGCGGCGGGTCGGCCCCGGCGACGGCGGGCCGGGTTCCGGGTGCACCGGCTGGGCCTGCTCGGCGGTGGCCGCCGGCGGCGGGACGCCCAGCCGCTCGCCGCCGTCGAGCACCACCCGGTGCGGCACGGCCTCGACCGCGAGCAGCGCGGGCCAGTAGTCGATCCGCGGCCGGGCGGTGCTCGCCTGCCGGGCGGCGGTGTCGGTGTAGAAGCCGGGGATGCTGGACAGGAAGAGCCCGCCGAGCCCTTGGACGAGGTCGTCGAGCGGTTCGGGATCGGGCCCGGCCGCCATCACCCGGATCTGCGCGGTGGCTTCCCACTGCGTCCGGGGGTCCACCGCGGGGACGCCCAACGCGGTGACGTCGACCTCGACGTCGGGCCGCTCGCCGAGCAGCGCCGCCACCTGCGCCCGGACCAGGGCGACCTTCTCCTCGACCGCCAGCCCGGTCGCGTAGAGGGTGTGCACGACCTGGTGGCCGATCGGGGCGAACGCGGCGACCTTCGTGGTCGGCGGCGGCGGTGACCCGGTGACCCCGGACAGCTCCACCCGGTCGGGTCCGATCGTGCGCAGCCGCACCGTATCGAGGTGCGCGGTGACGTCGGGGTTGAGGTACCTCGGTCCCTGGATCTCGTAGACGAGCTGGGCGGTCACCGTGTCGGCGGTGACCATCCCGCCGTGCCCGGTGTGCTTGGTGATGACCGCGGTGCCGTCCGCGGCGATCTCGGCGACCGGGAACCCCGGTTCGACCGCGCCCGGGACCGCCGTGAAGCCGGAGAAGTTGCCCCCGGTGGCGTGCGGCCCGCATTCGATGACGTGCCCGGCGACGACCGCGGCGGCCAGCCGGTCCCAGTCCGCCGGGTCCCACCCGTGCCACCAGGCCGCCGGGCCCGCGGTGAGCGAGGCGTCGGTGACCCGGCCGCAGACCACGACGTCGGCGCCCGCGCGCAGCGCCGCGGCGATCCCCCACCCGCCCAGGTAGGCGTTCGCCGCGATCGGCCGCACGCCCCAATCCGACAGCGGCGCACCGGTGTCGAGGTGGGCCAGCGCGTGCCCGTCGGCCCGCAGCCGGTCGAGCTCCGGCAGCACGTCGTCGCCTTCCACGTGCGCCACCCGCAACCGCACGCCCCGCGCCGCGGCCAGCGCGCGGACGGCCTCGGCCAGCCCCGCGGGGTGGAAGCCGCCCGCGTTGGCCACCACCCGGCAGCCCCGCTCGGCCACCGCGCCGAGCTGCGGCCCGAGCTGGTCGAGGAAGTACTCCACGTACCCCTTCGACGGGTCGGCGCGGTGGCGGGAGGCCAGCATCGCGAGGGTGAACTCGGCGAGGTAGTCGCCGACCAGCACGTCGACCGGATCACCGGCCAGCACGTCGGCGAGGGCGCTGCGCCGGTCGCCCAGGTAGCCGGAGAAGTTGCCGATGCGCACCGGCCGCCGCGTCACCGCGCACCGCCGGTGAGGCCGAGCTCCTCGACGGCCCGCCACGCGGCCTCGGCCTGCCGCCGCTCCCGCGCGTCCTCGCCCCGCGCGGTGTAGCCGTCGTCGCCCATCACCCCGGCCTGGTAGCGGGCCCGGACCCCGGCGGTGATGCACGCCGAGCGCCAGCGCTGGAACGCCACGTAGTAGGGCAGGTCGGTGACGTCGCGGCCGGTCAGCTCGACGTAGCGGTCCACCAGCTCCCGCCTGCGGGGGAAGCCCGGTTCGACGGTCGGTCCCGGGGTGGTCGGCGGGGCGGCGTCGTCCGGTTCGGCCCACGAGGAGATCAGCCAGCCCAGGTCGGCGAGCGGTTCGCCGAGGGTGGCCAGTTCCCAGTCGAAGACCGCCAGCACCGCGCCGTCGGCGGCGAAGGACAGGTTCCCGGGCCGGAAGTCGCCGTGCACGATGCCGTTGGTCTGCTCCGGCACGCCGGAGGCCAGCGCGTCGTGCACCGCGTCGAGCAGCGCGAGGTCCGGCGCCCCGGACTGGTGCACCTGGCGCCGCCACCGCCGGAGCTGCCGGTGCAGGTAGCCGTCCCGGCGGGCGGCGTCCCCGAGCCCCACCGCGTCCGGATCGACCCGGTGCAACGCCGCGAGGGAGTCCACCACCGCGAACCCCGCGGCGCGGCGGGCCTCCGGCGGGAAGGGCCGGGCCGCCTCGGCGTCGACGAGCACGGTGCCGTCGACGTAGCCCATCACGTAGAACTCCGCGCCGGTGACCGCCGCGTCGGCGCAGTAGGCCAGCGGTTCCGGGACCGGGACCGGGGTGCCGGCCAGCGCCGAGATGAACCGCCACTCGCGGCCCATGTCGTGCGCGGTGCTGAGCACTCCTCCGGTGGGCGGGCGGCGCAGCGCCCGCACCGACCCCGCCGCGTCGGTGAGCCGGTAGGTGAGGTTGGACCGGCCGCCGGAGATCAGCGCGAACTCCACCGGGGGCACCAGGTCCGGCACGTGCTCGGCCAGCCAGCGGGTCACCGCCACCGGCTCGATCCCGCGCAGTTCCATCTCAACTCCTCGCGACGGCATCGGTGATCTGCTCGCGCAACCGGCGCTTGAGCACCTTGCCGGTGGTGGTCCGGGGCAGCTCCCCGGCGTGGAAGACGACGTGCGCGGGCACCTTGAACGCGGCCAGCCGCTGCCCGACGTGCGCGCGCAGCGCCGCGGCGTCGACGTCGGACCCGGAGCGCGCGGTCACCACCGCCACCACCTCCTCGCCGAGCTCGCGGTGCGGCACGCCCACGACGGCGGCGTCCACCACGTCGGGGTGCTCGAACAGCGCGGCCTCCACCTCGGCGCAGTAGACGTTCTCCCCGCCGCGGATCACCACGTCCTTCATCCGGTCGACCACGTGCACCCAGCCGTCCTGGACGTGGCCGAGGTCGCCGGTGCGGAACCAGCCGTCGACGAACGCAGCCGCGGTCGCCTCGGGGTTGTTCCAGTAGCCGCGGACCACGTTGGGCCCCCGGAACCACAGCTCGCCGATCTCCCCGTCGGCGACGTCGGCACCGGTGGCGGGGTCGACGATCCGCAGGTCCGTGCCGGGGGCGCAGCGCCCGACGCTGTCCGGCCGCTCCTGGTAGGCCTGCCCCGCATTGCTCACCACGGCCGAGGTGGTCTCGGTGAGCCCGTAGCCGTTGGCCGCCGAGGTCACCGGGCCCAGCGCGCCCACCCGCCGCACCAGGTCCGGCGGGATCGGCGCGCCGCCCATGTTGACGCCCTCCAGCCGGGACAGGTCGGCGCCGTGCTCCACGAGGTCGCGCACCACCGTCGGCACGCCCGCCACCGTGGTCAGCGCTTCCCGCTCGATCAGCTCGGCCGCCTCCGCCCGGTCCCAGCGGTACATCGTCGCGATCTTGACCCCGGCGAGGGTGGCGAAGCACAGCGTGGTGAGCCCGGCGATGTGGAAGATCGGGAAGGTCAGCAGCGCGCCCGCCGGGGGATCGTCCGGACCGGCCGGGGGCGGGAACTCCCCGCCGTTGGCCAGGGCGGCCCCGACCCGGCGGGCCACCACCGTGTTGAGCACGTTGGTGCAGTGGTTGCGGTGCGTGCCGACGGCGCCCTTGGGGCGTCCGGTGGTGCCCGAGGTGTAGAGGATGGTGGCGTCGTCGTCGGGACCGATCGCCACCTCCGGCAGCGCGGCGTCGCCGGGCAGTGACGCCAGCAGCTCGTCCCAGGCGCGCACGCCGCGCCGCGACCCGCCGCCGCGCACCTCCACCACCGGCACGTCGGTGTCCAGCAGCGCGGTCCGCTCGGCGTCGGCGAAGATCAGCCGGGCACCGCAGTCCTCGATGCCGAAGCGCAGTTCGGCGGCGCTCCACCAGGCGTTGAGCGGCACCGCGATCAACCCGGCGGCCTGCACCGCCCAGAAGATCGGCGCCCACTCCGGGTAGTTGCGCATCGCGATCGCCACCCGGTCCCCGGAACCGAGGCCGTACTCCTCGCGCAAGCACCGGGCCAGTCCCGCCACGCGGCGGAAGTGCTCGCCGAAGGTGCACCGGTCCGAATCGCCGTAGACCAGGAAGTCCCGGTCCCCGTACCCCGCGCTGAAGGCGACCACGTCGCGCAGGGTTTCGAGCGGTCCGCCGTACACCCGCATCGGGATGCCCCGGATCTCGCGTTCGACGATCGCGAACTCCCCGCCCGGACCGGTGAGCTCGTCGACCAGCCGTTGCCGCTGTTCCTCCGACACCGCGCTTCCTCCCCTCCGGTTCATGCCTGGTGCTGGAGCGCCAGCCCCGGCCTCGGCCACCGCACCGCGTAGAGCAGCCCGCGGCCCGACGAGGTGAGGTAGGCCGTGCGCAGGTCGGGGCCGCCGAAGCAGATGTTGGTGACGTGGAAGTCGTGCTCGGGCACCCCGACCACCTCCAGCAGCTCCCCCGCCGGGGACAGCACGCTGATCGCACCGGTGCCCAGCGTGGCCACGCAGACGTTGCCCGCGCCGTCCACCGCGAGCGAGTCCAGCAGCTGGTAGCCGTCGAAGCCGTGCAGCAGCGCCGCGCCCGCCGGTCCGCGGCCGGTCCGGCGCAGCAGGCCCGGCCCCGCCACGTCCCAGTACCAGACCCGGCCGGTGGAGGTCTCGGCGACGTAGACCCGCGAGCCGTCCGGCGCGAGCCCGACGCCGTTGGGCTCGGTCAGCGGATGGGCGATCTCGGCGATCCGGGACCCGTCCGGCAGCGCGTAGTACAGCCCGCCCCGGTCGGTCTCGCGCTCCCGGCGCTTGCCGAGGTCGGTGAAGTAGAAGCCGCCGTGGGCGTCGAAGACGAGGTCGTTGGGGCCGCGCAGGCCGCGGCCGTCGACCTCGGTGTAGAGGTCGGTGACCGCGCCGTCGGCGGTGACCCGCTGGATCCGGCCGCCGATGTAGTCGGCGGGCTGGTGCCCCGGCACCATCCGGCCCCCGATGTCGAGCCACTCGAAGCCGCCGTTGTTGCACACGTAGACCGCGCCGTCGGGGCCGATGGCCGCACCGTTGGGACCGCCGCCGCACTCGGCGACCACCGACACCGTCCCGTCGGGCGCCACCCGCGACAGCGTGCCGCGCTTGATCTCCACCAGCAGGACGGAGCCGTCGGACATCGCGATCGGACCTTCGGGGAACAGCAGGCCGGACGCGATCAGGTGGACCTCGGTCATGACGTTCCTCCCTGCCGTGGGTCGGTCCCGTGCCGCGGGTTGGCCACCGCGAGGCGGTCGAGCACCGACCGCCACACCGCCTCGGCCACCCGCGGGTCCTCGGCGCGCACCTCGCCGCGCCGGATCGCCCCGGCCAGCGCCGCGGTGCCCGGGAAACCCAGCGCGGCCAACCGGTCCCGGTGCGCGGCGTCCGGTCCGGCCCCGTGCCGCAGCTCCCGCTCGACGACGGCGAGCGCGTTGGCCGCGACCCGGCTCTGGAACCGGAGGTGGCCGCGCTGGCCGGGCAGCACCTCGTCGCGGAGGAACCCGGCCACCGCCGCGACGAGGTCGGCCGCCGAGGGACTGCCGTGCAGCTCGGCGCGCGCATCCGGTACCGCCTCCGGGGCCGGGGCGGGCCGGGGGAGGGCGAGCTCCTCCAGCAGGTCGTGCTCCTGCTCGCACACCCGGCGGCCGATCGCCGCGAGCTCCACCGAGGGTTGCGCCCCGCTGAGGTGGCGTTCGGCCTGCGCCCGGCAGATCACGCCCCACCGGGCGGTGCCGAACACCTCCCACCAGCGCAGCGCCGCCGGGTCCGGCCGCCGCCCGGCGACCTCGGCGTAGCCGTCGAGCAGCTCGTCGCGGGTGCCGAAACCGCCTGCCGGGGAAGCGGATCCGAACCGCCACGCCTTGACGCACAACCAGCCCAGGTCCTCCACCGGATCGCCGAGGTGCACCAGTTCCCAGTCCAGCACGGCCCGCAGCCCGGTGCGGTCGACGAGGAGGTTGCCGGTGCGGAAGTCGCCGTGCACCACCGCGGGTTCCGGTGCGGGCGGGCGGTGCTCGCGCAACCAGCGGAAGGCGATCTCCACGGCGGGCAGCGGTTCGCCCAGCGCGTCGTAGTCGGCGATCAGCCGCTCCAGCGGGTCCTCGGTGGACAGACCGGGCACCGCCTCCGGCGGGATGCGGTGCACCAGCGCGGCCTGCCTGCCGAGCTCGCGCGCCAGCCCGCGGCGGGCGTCGGCGTACTCCTCGTCGCGCAGCAGGCGGCGCGCGATGCTCTCCCCGCCGACCTTCCCGGTGATCAGGTACGGCGCCCCCAGCACGCCCGGATCGGTGCCGTGGTCGACCATCTCGGGGACGGCGACCCCGGACCGGGCCGCCGCGGCCAGCGCCGCGGCCTCCCGGGCCATGCCCTCGGGCCGGGGTGCGCGCACCGGATCGCGGCGCAGCACCAGCTCCCGGGCACCATCCGCGCCCTCGGGGCGCGCGGCGAACAACCAGGTCTCCCGGCTGGCCCCGCCGCTGGCCCGCTCCAGCCCGGTGACCCGCACCGGGGCGCCGAGCACCCGGTGCAGCCGCGCCCCCAGCGACCGCGCCAGCTCGTCCGGATCGTCGGCGTTCATCGGCCACCGGTGCGGTGGGGCCCCGCGAACCCGAACAGGTAACCGGCCACCTTGCGCATCTGGATCTCCTCGGAACCCTCGGTGATCCGGTAGCGGCGGTGGTGGCGGTAGATGTGCTCGAACGGCGTGTGCCGGGTGTAGCCGAGTCCACCGTGGACCTGCATCGCGCGGTCCGCCGCCTCGCAGGCCAGCCGGTTGGCCCGGTAGTTGCACATGGACACCCGGTCGCTGATCTCCGCGTGCGGGGTGCGGTCGAGTTCCCAGGCGGTCTTGCGCACCAGGCCGCCTACCAGCTCGACGTCGGTCCGCAGTTCCACCAGCGGCCACTGCACCGCCTGCCTGCGGGCCAGCGGCTGCCCGAAGGTGACCCGCTCGCGGGCGTAGGCGACGCTGCGGTCGATGCAGTGCCGGGCCACGCCGACGCCGGAGGCCGCCTGGCGGATCCGGTTCTCGTGCACGAAGTGCTGCGCCAGCTCCAGCCCGCCGCCGATCTCGCCGAACACCGCCTCGGCGGGCACCCGGACGTCGCGCAGGGTCACCTCGGCGTGGTCGGTGGGCATGTTGAAGGTCCACCAGTGGAAGTCCACCGAGAAGCCCGCGGCGTCGGTGGGCACCAGGAACGCGGTGATGCCCCGCGCGTCGCCGGGTCGGCCGGAGGTCCGGGCGAACACGATGTCGTGCGTGGCCGAGTGCATCCCGGAGTTGAACCGCTTGACGCCGTTGAGCACCCAGTCGGTGCCGCGGCGCTGCGCGGTTGTCTCCAGCCAGGTCGCGTCGCTGCCGTGGTCGGGCTCGGTGAGGCCGAAGGCGATCCGCCGGGTGCGCGAGAGCACGCCTTCGACGAACTCCGCGCGCTGGGCGTCGGTGCCGAAGGCCAGCAGCATGTGCACCACCGGGAAGTTGCCCACCACGGAGGATTCGTTCTGCAGGTCGTTGTGCAGCCCGAGGCCCCGCGCCGCGAGGTGATCGCGGATCACCGCCATGTCGAGGTTCCCGCCACCGCAGCCCCCGACCGATTCGGGGAGCCCGTAGCGCAGCCAGCCCGCCGCGTCGGCGCGCCGGAACATCTCGCCGAGCAGTTCCTCCCACTCCCGGCTGGGCGTGCCGCCCGCCTCGACGTCGGTGCGGGCGAATTCCCTGCGGTGGTCGAAGAACCGTTGGTTGTCGTCCTGCTCCTGCAAGGGACGGATCTCGGCTTCGATGAAGGCGTCGAGCCGTTCCAGCCGGTGCACGAGTGCGGTCGGAAGCTCGAAGTCCACGTGGACCTCCCCTAAACGCTCGTTCAGTGACCTTAGACACGTCAGCTCGGCGAGCACAAGGGTGCGGATGGTGCCCGGGTGCGGCTTGACGCACCGGGCGCCTCGCCTTAGCGTGCGCGAATCCCCCGCCGTCGCACCGGATTCCGCCCTCGCGGGCGGATCGTCGGCGGCCGTCCCGCAGGAGGAGCCGTGAGCGCAGCCGAAGCCCGCGTGTCGTGCACCGTCACCGACGGTGTCGCCGACGTCCGGCTGGACCGCCCGGACAAGCTCAACGCGCTGGACCAGCCGATGTTCGAAGCGCTGGTCGAGACCGGACTGCGCCTGGCCGAGGAACCGGCGGTCCGCGCGGTGGTGCTCTCCGGCAACGGCCGGGCGTTCTGCGCCGGCCTGGACTTCGGGGCCTTCCGGGCGATGGCCGACGGCACCCGGTCGGCCGAGCGCATCCCGGCGACCGACCGGCCGATCGGACCGGCGCGGGCGCGCGGGCAGCAGGCGGCGCACGTGTGGACCGCACTGCCGGTGCCGGTGATCGCCGCGATGCACGGCGTCGCCTACGGCGGCGGCCTGCAGATCGCCCTGGGCGCCGACATCCGGTTGGTCGCCCCGGACGCCCGGCTGTCGGTGATGGAGGTCCGCTGGGGACTGGTGCCGGATATGACCGGCAGCCAGCTGCTGCCGGAGCTCGTCGGCCGCGACGTCGCCAAGGAGCTGACCTACACCGCCCGGGTGGTCAGCGGCGAGGAGGCCGCCGCGCTCGGCCTGGCCACCCGCACCGAACCCGATCCCCGGGCCGCGGCCCTGGCGCTGGCCACCGAGATCGCCGAGCGGAGCCCGGAGGCGGTGCGCGCCGCCAAGCGGCTGCTGGAGGCCGCGGGCCGGGTCGACCTGGCGACCGGCTACGAGGCCGAGCAGCGCGAGATCACCGCGCTGATCGGAACGCCGAACCAGGTCGAGGCGGTCGAGTCCGGGATGGCCGGGCGGCCACCGCGGTTCACCGACCCGGCCTGACCGCGCGTCGTCGGCCCCGCCTTCCCGGGCGGCGGCTCACGTCCCGCCGGGGCGCGACGGCCACTGCGGCACGAACTCCGGGAAGTCCGCGCTGGGGCTCAGCGGGAACCGCGCCGGGCGCTTCTCCAGGAACGCCGAGACCCCCTCGGCGGCGTCGGCCATCGCACCGAGCCGGTTCATGCCGAGCGAATCGAGCCGGTGCGCCTCCCAGGGGTCGTCGGCGCCGAGCATCCCCCACAGCAGTTGCCGGGCCACCGCCACCGAGACGCCGGAGGTGTTGTCCGCGATCTCCCGGGCCAGGGTGCGCGCCGCGGGGAGCAGCTCCTCGTCGGGCACCACCCGCGAGACCAGCCGACCCGACAACGCCTCCTCGGCGCTGAAGATCCGGCCGGTAGCGACCCACTCCATCGCCTGCGAGATGCCCACCACCCGGGGCAGGAACCAGGTGGACGCCGCCTCCGGGATGATCCCGCGCCGGGCGAAGACGAAACCGAACCGGGCTGAGCTCGCCGCGATGCGGACGTCCATCGGCAGCGTCATGGTCACCCCGACACCCACCGCCGCGCCGTTGATCGCGCCGATCACCGGCTTGCGGGAGGCCGCGATGCGCAGCGCCACGGTGCCGCCGCCGTCGCGGGGCACCCCGTCCACCTCCCCGGACTCCCACCGCGCCCGCGCGCGTTCGTCGCCGGCGGCGTGGTCGAAGGTGCCCGCGCCGTGGCTGAGGTCGGCGCCCGCGCAGAACCCGCGCCCGGCGCCGGTCACGATGACCACCCGGACCTCGTCGTCGGCATCGGCGGCATCGAACGCCTCGATCAGCTCACCCCGCATCACGTGGGTGAAGGCGTTGAGCTTGTCCGGCCGGTGCAGGGTGATCGTCGCGATCCCGTCGGCCACCTCGTACTGGATCTCGTTCACGACGCGCTCCATCGTCCGGTGAAGGTCGGTTCGGTCTTGTTCACGAACGCCTCGCGGGCGGCCGGGGCGTCGGCGGTGGCGAAGTTGACGGTCTGGGCGCGCGCCTCGTTCTCCAGCGCCTCGCGGTAGCTCTGGTGGGACCCGGCGTGCAGCAGCGCCTTGTTCTGGGCCACCGCGATGGGCGGGGCCTGCGCGAGCCGGGCGGCCAGCTCGTCGACGAACCCGTCGAGCTCGTCGGCCGGCTTCACCCAGGTGACCAGGCCGAGCTCGCGCGCCTCCTCGGCGCCCACGAAGTCGCCGAGCAGCGCCAGCCGCTTGGCCTGCTGCATCCCGACGATCCGGGGCAGCAGCCAGGAACCGCCGAAGTCCAGCGACAGCCCGCGCTTGGCGAAGATCTGGGAGAACCGGGCGTCCGGCGCGGCGACGACCAGGTCGCAGCCCAGCGCCAGGTTCCAGCCGGCGCCCACCGCGACCCCGCGCACCTTGGCCACGACCGGCTTGGCCAGTTCGTGCAGGGCCAGCGCGATGTCGTTGATGTGGTGCATCCGGTGCAGCGGGTGCCGCTCGCCCCGGTCGGAGCCGAGGTCCGCCCCGGCGCAGAAGTCCCCGCCCGCGCCGGTGAGCACCAGCGCGCGCACCTCGTCGTCGGCGCCGACGTCGCGCAACGTCGCCAGCAACCGCTGCCAGGTCGGCCCGTCGATCGCGTTCTTGCGCCGGGGCCGGTTGATCGTCACCGCCAGCACCGGTCCGGAGCGCTCCAGCAGGACCGACTCCGCCTCGTCACCGTCCACCGCACTCGCCACGTCGCGCCTGTCCCATCGTCGGGGCACCGGTCGCGCCGGTGCTCGGCCGGACCTGATCAGTCGTTAAGTTATCACCCGGCGCCGCCCGGACCCAAGTGCCGGATGCTTGAAAACCCGCTGGCACGCTGGAAAAGTGCGCTGCGCGATCCGCGAACGGAGGCGACCATGTCCGCAGTGGAGTACCGGCAGCACCGCTTCAGCGCACCGCCCGGCTCGACCGAGGTGCTGCTGATCCGCCACGGCGAGTCCGCCCCGGCCCGGCCGGACCGGCCGTTCTCGCTGGTCGACGGCCAAGGCGATCCCGAACTCGCGCCCACCGGCGTGGCGCACGCCCGGGCGGTCGCCGACCGGCTGGCCGGCGAAGGGCTCGACGCGCTGTACGTGACCACGCTGCGCCGCACCGCCGAGACCGCCGCACCGCTGGCCGCCCGCCTCGGCGTGCAGCCCCGGGTGGAGGCCGGTCTCCGGGAGGTGCACCTGGGCAGTTGGGAAGGCGGCCTGCTGCGGCGCAAGACCGCCGAAGGCGATCCGGTCGCGGTGCGGCTGCGCGCCGAGCAGCGGTGGGACGTCATCCCGGGCGCGGAGACCAACGAGGCGTTCGACGCCCGGGTCGCCGCCGCGCTCGACCGGCTGCACGGGGATCACCCGGACCAGCGGATCGCGGTGTTCACCCACGGCGGCGTCATCGCCGCCGCGCTGGCCCGCGCCACCGGCTCGCGCCCGTTCGCCTTCCTCGGTTCCGACAACGGTTCGCTGTCCCAGCTCGTGCTCGCCGGCCCGCAGTGGATCCTCCGGCGCTTCAACGACACCACCCACCTCGGCGGCGGGTTGAGCCAGGCCCCGCAGGGCCTGACCTGAGCCCGCGGCCTCCTACCGCAGGCCGAGCGCGCGGATCGCCTCCCCCGGGTCCCCCGAGGCGGACAGGGCGAGCACCGGCGTGGTGACGCCGTTGTCGACGTACTGCTGCACCCGCTCCCGGCAGTAGCCGGCGGGGCCGTGCACCACGAGCTCGTCGACGACCTCGTCCGGGATGGCGGCCAGCGCCTCCTTGCGCTCCCCGCGCTCCCACGCCGCCCACATCGGCTCCAGCCGTTCGCGACCCAGCCACTCGTGGAACGCCCGGTAGACCGGGACGTTGAGGTAGGCGGTGATCATCCGGCGGGCGATGCCCCGCGCGGTGTCCGGCTCGACGTCGGGCATCACGAAGATCCGGGCCGCGATCTCCTTGCCGGTCCCGCCCTGCTGTACGTGCGGCACCACGGTGCGCACGTCCTCGGCCGAGAGCCAGTTGATGATCGCCCCGTCGCCCTCCCGGCCGGCCAGCCGGAGCATCCCCGGGCGCAGCGCGGCGATCAGGATCGGCGGCGGCTGGTCCGGGACCAGCCCGGCGGTGAAGCCGCGGACCTCGAACGTGTCGTAGCGCTCGGTGACCTTCTGCCCGGTCCACGCGGCGCGCAGGAAGCGCACCGTGTCGCGGACCCGCTTGTAGGGTTCCTCGAACGGGATGCCGTTCCACTTGCCGACGATCACGTCCGAGGAGGTGCCGACGCCCAGCGCGAAGCGGCCGGGTGCCGCCGCGGCCAGCGTCGCCGCGCTCATCGCCAGGGTCGCCGGACCCCGGGTGTAGACCGGCACGATCGCGGTGCCCAGCCGCAGTTCCGGCGCCCAGGTGGCGGCCAGGGCCAGCGGGGTGAAGGCGTCCGCCGCACCGCCCTCGGCCGACCACACGTCGGTGTAGCCCAGGTCCGGCAGTGCGGCGATGAGCTCCCGCTGCTCGGCCAGCGGCCGTTCCGGCAGCGGGATGGTGATGCCCCAACGTTGCGCCACGGGTGGTCCTCTCGATCAGCTCGCGTACCGCTTCTTCAGCTCGCCCTTGACGAGCTTGCCCGTAGGGGTGCGGGGCAGCGCGTCGACGAAATCCACGCTGCGCGGCGTCTTGTAGTGCGCCAGCCGGTCCCGCACGTGCCGCAGGATGCGCTCGGCCAGTTCCGGCCCCGGCTCGGCGCCCGGCGCCGGGCGCACCACGGCCTTGACCGCTTCGCCCATCTCCTCGTCGGGCACCCCGATCACCGCCACGTCGGCCACCTCGGGGTGCAGCGCCAAGGCGTTCTCGACCTCCTGCGGGTAGATGTTCACCCCGCCGGAGATGATCATGAACGCCTTGCGGTCGGTGAGGAACAGGTAGCCGTCCTCGTCCAGGTAGCCCAGGTCGCCGACGGTGGCCCAGCCCGGGTGCTCGGGGTGCCTCGCGGACCGGGTCTTCTCCGGGTCGCCGAGGTATTCGAAGGTGAGCTCGTCGCGGGCGAAGTAGACGGTGCCCACCTCGCCCGCGGGCAGCTCCCCGCCGTCGTCGTCGCAGATCCGCAGCTCGCCGAGCAGGCCGGTGCCGACCGAACCGGGCTTGTCCAGCCAGCGCGCCGAATCGATCAGCGTCATGCCGATGCCCTCGGTGGCCGCGTAGTACTCCCACAGCACCGGGCCCCACCAGTCGATCATCGCCCGCTTGACGTCCACCGGGCACGGCGCGGCGGCGTGCACCGCGACCCGCATGCTGGACAGGTCGTGGCGGGCGCGGACCTCGGGATCGAGCTTGAGCATCCGGACGAACATGGTCGGTACCCACTGGCTGTGCGTGACCCGGTGGTGCTCGACGGCGCGCAGCGCCTCCGCCGGGTCGAAGCGCTCCATCATCACCACGGTGCCGCCCACCGCCTGCACGGAACCGCAGTAGCGCAGCGGTGCGCTGTGGTAGGCCGGAGCCGGGGACAGGTACACCATGCCGGGGCCGAACCCGAACGCCTGCTGCAGCAGCGAGGACAGGCCGCCCTCGTCGGGCTCGTCGACCTCGCGGTCCGGCAGCGCCGGTTTGATCCCCTTGGGACGACCGGTGGTCCCCGACGAGTACAGCAGGTCCGCACCGGCCGGTTGGTGCGCCGGTCGCTCCGCGGAGGCCGCCGCCAACGCCTGCTCGTAGTCCCCGTGGCCGGGGACCGCACCGCCGTGCGCGAGCAGCAGCTCCACCCGGGGCAGCCGTTCGGGCAGCGCCGCGGCGACCTCCGCCAGCGCCGCCGAGCTGATCAGCGCCCGCGCGCCGGAATCGTCGATGATGTAGGCGGCTTCGTCGGCGCCGAGGTGGCTGTTGACGGCGCACACGTAGAGCCCGGAGCGCAACGCCGCCCAGTACACCTCGGACACCTCGGGGCAGTTGTCGCTGAACAGCGCGACCACGTCACCGCGGCGCAGGCCGCGCCGCCGGAGCACGTCGGCCAGCCGCAGCGAGCGGTCGTCGAGCTCCCGGTAGGTCAGCGTCCGGCCGGAACCGGACATGATCACGGCCGGACGATCGGGGGCGGTGGCTGCATGAACACCTGGATACATGCGGTTTCCTCCTCGAACCCGCGTGCTGTGTGCCGGTGACCCGCACCCGTCCGTCCACAGCGGCCGGAGGCGGTGCCGCATCGCGGATTGTCGCGCGCCGCGGCACTGCGGGGCATCGGCCGAATCGGGCATCCGCCCGCTCCCGCCGCATCGTCCGTCCACTCGGGATGGACGCGCGCTCCCGCGGTGCCGGTGCTCCCGGACTGCCGGGTCCGCCGCGCGGACCGCGCCTAGAACGCCTCGCCGACCAGTTGCTCCTCCTCGATCGCGCCGAACAGGCGCCGGGCCTGCTCGGCGGTGGGCAGCACGAAGTTGCCCTCCGCCTCGACCAGCACCACGTCCGGCTCGGCGGCGGTGGCGATGGTGCCCACCGAGGACGTCCACCGCTGCCCCGGGCCACCGTCGAGCACCCGGCCCACGATCCGCAGCGGGGTGGCCAGCGGAACCGGCGCGCGGTAGCGCATCGCGAGCTTGGCGGTCATCGCGGGCCGCCCGAACCAGGCGGCGTGGGCGTGCCCGAGGATCTGGTCCAGCAGCGTCGCGCTCACCCCGCCGTGGACGTAGCTCGGCGGCCCCTCGTAGGCGAGTCCGAGCTCGACGGTCCCGATCGCCGCGCCGTCGACGAGCTCGACGGTCATCGGCGGGGACATCGGGTTGCCCTGCCCCACCACCAGGTTGTAGACGCGCTGCGGCGGCCCGTCCTGGTCCACCGCGGCGGCCTCGCCCGGTTTCCGGCGGACCGCGGTCAGCTCCGGCAGCACCTCCCGGAGCCGGGCGGTGACGTCGTGCAGCGCCGCGGTGGGGACCTCGGTGGACACCGCGGCGTCGGTGAGCCGCCGCAGCACCTCGCCCAGCTCGGCGGCCGCCTCGCGACGGGCGCTCATTCGCCCCGCCAGACCGGCGCGCGCTTCTCGGCGAAGGCCCGCGCGCCCTCCTGGGCGTCGGCGGAGGCCATCACCGGCGCCATGATCTCCTGCTGCCACCGGAACGCCTCGGCGTCGGTCCAGGACACCGCACCGGCGACGATCTGCTTGGTGGCGCGCACCGCCAGCGGGCCGTTCACCGCGATCCGCGCCGCGAGCGCGCGCGCCCCCTGCAACGCCTCGCCCGGTTCGGTGAGCGAGTTGACCAGGCCGTGCTCGTGGGCGGCTTCAGCGGACAGCGGGTCGCCGGTCAGCGCCAGTTCCATCGCCAGCTGGTAGGGCAGCGTCTTGGGCAGCCGCAGCAGGCCGCCCGCGCCCGCCACCAGGCCGCGCTTGACCTCGGGGATGCCGAACTTGGCCTCCCGCGAGGCGACGACGAGATCGCAGGCCAGGGCCAGTTCGCAGCCGCCCGCCAGCGCCCAGCCCTCGACTGCGGCGATCAGCGGCTTCGACGGCGGGCGTTCGGTGATCCCGCCGAACCCGCGACCGGGGACCGACGGCCGCTCCCCCCGCGTGAAGGCCTTGAGGTCCATGCCCGCGCAGAAGGTGCCGCCCGCGCCGGTGATGACGCCGATGACCGCGTCGGAACGGCTCTCGAGCTCGTCGACCGCCGCCGCCAGCCCCTCGGCCACCGACAGGTCCACCGCGTTGCGGGCCTCGGGGCGGTTGATCGTGATGACGGCGACGCCGTCCCCGATCTCGGTCAGGACGCTCCCACCCACGCTGCTTCCTCCGTCCATCGACGTCGATGCGGACTTCCCAGTCTGACCGGCGGTCGCTCCTCAGTCCAGACCGACCGTCCGGTTCGCCGCAGAGCGACGGCCGCACGCGCCGTGAGCCCGGACCAATGCGAACCTGTCCGCCGCCCGGAGGCGGGGCTATGCTGCGCGGATGGACCTGCGGCTGGTGGAGTACTTCATCGCCGTGATCGACCACGGCAGCGTCACCAAGGCCGCCAAGGCGCTCTACATCGCCCAGCCCTCGCTGTCGCAGGCGATCCGCACCCTGGAGCGGCAGCTCGGCGTCCAGCTCTTCCACCGCACCGGCAGGCAGCTCGTGCTCACCGCCGACGGGCACGCCTTCGCCGGTCCCGCGCGGCGCATCCTGCACGACGTCGGGCGGGCCCGCAGCGCCGTGGACGCGGTGCGCGGGAGGAGCAGCGGGCAGCTCGACATCTCCACCCTGGCGACGCTGGCCGCCGACCCGCTGCCGGAGCTGGCCGGCCGGTTCCGGCAGCAGCACCCCGGGGTGCTGCTCAACGTGGCCGACCCCGGTGGCTCGGCCGGGGTGGTCAGCGACGTGCGGCGCGGCCACGCCGAGCTCGGCCTCACCGACATGCGCGCCCGGGTCGATTCGCTGCGGGTCCGGCCGCTGTGCAGCCAGGAGATCGCCCTGGTGCTGCCACCGGAGCTGGCCGAGGGTCTGCCCGATCCGGTACCGCTGTCCGCGCTCGCCGGGACACCGCTGGTCATGGAATTCACCGACACCACCACCCGGACGCTGGTCGACGACGCCCTGGAACCGGCCGTGCAGGCCGTGGCGGTGGAGTGCGCGCACCGGCAGGCCATCTGGCAGCTCGTCGAGCACGGCGCCGGCGCGACGTTCCTGCCCCGGGGGCTGGCCGAGCGCGAGCTGTCCGGCGTCGAGGTGCGGGCCACCGTGCCGGAGATCCGGCGGGAGGTCGGAATCGTGTTCCGCGCCGGTGCGCTGTCCCCGGCCGCCACGGCGTTCCTGGAGGTCGCCGGGGTCAGCCCGGCGGAGACGGCATCGCCAGGTTCAGGAACGCCCGACCGGCCGGGGACAGCCGCACCGGGTCGTAGACCACCCCGTACGCCTGCTTGATCGGCGGCCGCACCGAGCGCACCACGGCGCCGCGGCGGGCGGCGCGCTCGGCCATCGGCCGGTACACCACGGTCGCGCCGACCCCGGTCAGGACGAACGGCACCATCACCTCGCGGTGCTGCACGATCGCGGAGGGCCGGGTCCGCTTGTGCGCGGCGCTGAGCGCCCGCTCCACCTGGGTCCGCCCGGAGGCGCCCTTGGGCACGATCACCAGCGGCAGGTCCGGCAGCTCCGCCAGCGGCAGCGGATCGCGGTCGGGAACCTCGGTCCCGGGCGGGAAGACCAGCCAGTACTCGTGCTCGCCGAGCTCGCGCACCTCCAGGTCACCGGAGGTGGTGACCGGCAGGTGGCAGATCACCATCTCGCAGTGGCCCTCGCGGATCAGCGCGGCGCACGCCTCCTCGTCGCGCAGGTCCCCGATCCGCAGCGAGACGTTCGGGTAGCGCTTGCGGAACCGGCCGACCAGGTGCGCCATCGGATCGAACGCCAGCGAGGCGGACACGTGCACGTCCAGCCGTCCGCGCGGCAGCCCGGCCGAGTCCACCAGCGCGCCCTCCGCGGCCACCACGTCGCGCAGCACCTGGCGGGCCGGACCGACGAAGGCGCGGCCCGCCGAGGTCAGCACCATGCCGCGGCCGATCCGGTGGAACAGCTCCACCCCCAGCTCGCGCTCCAGGCCGCGCACCGCCTGCGACACGGTGGGTTGCGCCAACTGGAGCGCACCCGCCGCAGCGTTGATGCCCTTGTGATCGACGACCGCCAGGAAGTACTCGACCTGGTGCAGCTCCACACGGGCACTGTAGTGCTCCGCACGACCCGCACCGCTGTGTCACGCACCACTCCCGCGCCCCCGCCAGGCAAGCGGCGAAGCCCTCGCCCACACACACGCCCGAAACCCGACCACCGTCAGGCAAGCGGCGAAAGCCGCTTCCGCTTTGCCCCACCTAAGCAACCGGCACCGCCGCGGGTTCTCAGCGGCCTTCTCGCGAGGACGCCCTGACGCTGTGTACGTGTTTGGTACATGAGGAAGGGCGCCCGGAGCGAGAAGGCCGCTGAGGTTCCGCCACCGGCACCGGCATGCAACGGGACCACAACCCTCACAGACCAAGCGATTTGGCTACTATTGTCTTGAGCACCTCGGTGGTCCCGCCGAAAATGCGGGTGACCCGCGCGTCGGCGTACATCCGGGCGATCGGGTACTCCAGCATGAAGCCGTAGCCACCGTGCAGTTGCAGGCAGCGGTCGATCACCCGGGACTGCAGTTCGGTGCAGTACACCTTCACCTTGGCGGCGTCGGCGCCGCTGAGCGTTCCGGCGTCGTGCTCGTCGAGCGCCTTGTCCAGCACCGCCCGTCCCGCCTCGATCTCGATCTCGCAGCCCGCCAGTTCGAACTTGGTGTTCTGGAAGGACGACACCGGGTTGCCGAAGACGGTGCGCTCGCGCACGTAGTCGAGGGTCTGGCGCAGCGCGGATTCCGCCGCCGCCTGCGCGGCCACCGCGATGCCCAGCCGTTCCTGCGGGAGGTTCCCGGTCAGGTACCGGAACGCCGCGCCCTCCTCGCCGAGCAGGTTGGCCACCGGGACCCGCACCGAGTCGAAGAACAGCTCGGCGGTGTCCTGCGCCTTGAGCCCGAGCTTGTCCAGGTTGCGGCCCCGCGTGAACCCGTCCATGCCGCGTTCGACGACCAGCAGCGACAGCCCGTCGCGGCGGTCCTGCCCGGCACCGGTGCGGGCCACCACGATCACTAGGTCGGCGTTGATCCCGCCGGTGATGAAGGTCTTGGCGCCGTCGAGCACGTAGTGGTCGCCGTCGCGGGTGGCGGTGGTGGCCATGCCCGCGAGGTCGGAGCCGGTGCCGGGTTCGGTCATCGCGATCGCGCTCATCAGCTCGCCGCCGGCCAGGCCGGGCAGCCACCGGCGGCGCTGGTCCGCGTCGCACAGCGAGGTGAAGTACGGGACCACGACGTTCATGTGCACCGACAGCCCGCCGATGCCGACGCCCGCGCGGGCCGCTTCCTCGGTGACCACCGCGTTGAACTTGAAGCTGGTCGAGCCACCGCCGCCGTACTCCTCCGGCACCTGCAGGCCCGGGATGCCGAGCGCGCCCGCCTTGACGAACAGCTCGCGCGGGACCACGCCCCGGCGCTCCCACTCCGGGAACTGCGGCACGACCTCCTTGGCCAGGAAGTCCCGGACCACCTCCCGGAAGGCGTCGTGTTCGGTGGTGTAGGCGGTGCTGCGCATCGGTCCTCCCGGTTCGTCGTCTGCCTACAGCAGTTCGAGGACGGTGGCGTTGGCCAGCCCGCCCGCTTCGCACATCGTCTGCAACCCGTAGCGGAGGCCCCGGTCGCGCATGTGGTGCGCCAGCCTGGTCATCAGCACCGCGCCGGAGGCGCCGAGCGGGTGCCCCACGGCGATCGCCCCGCCCAGTGGGTTGAGCCGGTCGGGCGCTGCGCCGGTCTCGGCCGCCCAGGCCAGCGGGACCGGGGCGAACGCCTCGTTGACCTCGTAGGCGCCGATGTCGTCGAGGCCCAGCCCGGACTTGCGCAGCGCCTTCCTGGTCGCGGGCAGCGGCGCGGTCAGCATGATCACCGGGTCGGCGCCGGCCAGCACCGAGGTGTGCACCCGGGCGATCGGCGACCAGCCGCGCCGCGCGGCGATCTCGCCGGTGGTGAGCAGCAGCGCGGCGGTGCCGTCGGAGATCTGCGAGGAGTTGCCTGCCGTGATCACCCCGTCCGCGCGGAACGCGGGGCGGAGCCCGGCGAGCTGGTCCGGGGTGGTGGTCCGGCGGACGCCCTCGTCGGCGTCGAGCGCACCGGGTACCGGCACGAGCTGCCCGTCCAGCGCACCGGAGTCGCCGGCCGCCGCGGCCCGGCGGTGGGATTCGAGGGAGTAGTCGTCGAGCCGCCGGCGGGACAGACCCCAGCGCTCGGCGACCAGTTCCGCCCCGACGCCCTGGTTGAAGCCCCCGACGCCGAACCGCTCCAGCACCGACTCCGGCATCGGCCGGCCGTCCTGGTTGGCCGCGCCCATCGGCACCCGGGACATCGATTCGACCCCGCCCGCGACGACGATGTCGTGCTGACCGGCGATGATCCCGGCCGCGGCGGCGTGCACCGCCTGCTGGCCCGATCCGCACCGGCGATCCACCGAGGTGCCGGGCACCGAGGTCGGCCATCCCGCGGCGAGCACCGCGGTCCGGGCGATGTTGCCCGCTTGGTCGCCGACCTGGCCGACGCAGCCCCACACCACGTCGTCGATGTCGGCGGGGTCCAGCCCGAGGCGGCCCACGAGCGCGTTGAGCGCGTGCGCGGACAGGTCCGCGGGGTGGATGCCGGACAGCGCGCCGCCGCGCTTGCCGACCGGGGTGCGCACCGCGTCGACGATGACCGCGTCCCGCATGACGACTCCTTCCCACGACCTCGGTCGAATCAACCACCGCGCCCGGCCCGCCGCAAAGACCGGGCCCGGAACAGCGCGATAGGCCGCACCTATGCGCTCCAGTACGGGGCCCGCAGCGACCGGCGGGACAGCTTGCCGGTGTCGGTGCGCGGCAATTCCCGGTCGAACCGGTAGCGGCGCGGGACCTTGAACCCGGCGAGCCCGGCGCGGCAGTGCGCGTCGAGCCGGTCGGCGAGCCCGTCGGCCGCTTCCGGAGCGGGTTGCACGACGGCCAGCACCGACTGGCCCCACTCCTCGTCCGGCACGCCGATCACCGCGGCGTCGACCACCTCGGAGTGGGACAGCAGCACGCCTTCGACCTCGGCCGGGTAGATGTTCACCCCGCCGGACAGGATCAGGTCGGTGCGCCGGTCGCACAGGAACAACCAGCCGCGCTCGTCGAGGTAGCCGACGTCCCCGGCGGTGATGAAGCCGCCGTGCCGGGCCGCGGCGGTCTTGGCCGGGTCCTTGAAGTACTCGATGCCGGAGATGCCGGAGCGGAAGTACACCGCGCCGATCTCCCCCGGCGGCAGCGGGTCGCCCTGCTCGTCGAGGATGCGGACCTCCGCGCCGGGCAGCGGGTGGCCGACCGAACCCGGTGCGGACAGCCATTCGGCCGCGGTCAGCGCGGTGGCCGAGCCCTCGGTGGCACCGTAGAACTCGGCGACCACCGGCCCCAGCCACTCGATCGCCCGCCGCTTGACCTCCACCGGGCACGGCGCCCCGGCGTGCACCACGCTGCGCAGCGAGGAGGTGTCGTAGCGGGCGCGGACCGCGGCGGGCAGCCGGAGCATCCGGTGCAGCACGGTCGGCACCGTGAAGGTGGTCGTGACCCGGTGCCGCTCGACCAGCGCCAGCACCGGTTCCGGATCGCGGCTGCCCGCCAGCACCACGGTGTGCCCGAAGTGCAGCGCCGTGGTGGCGAAGGTGCCGGGCGCGGCGTGGTGCAGCGGGGAGAGCACCAGGTGCGTCCCGGTACCGGGGTGGATGCCCAGCCGCGCCATGAAGTCGAGGTGGTACCGGCCGAGGCGGGGCGGCCCGCCGGTCAGGGGGCGGCGCACGCCCTTGGGACGACCGGTGGTCCCGGAGGTGTAGAGCATCACCTCCCCGGCGGTGCGGTCCTCCGGCGGGCTCGCGGGCATCCCGGCGAAGAGCTCCTCGTAGTCCCGCCAGCCCGGGACCGCGCCGACGGTGAACCGGCGTTCCGGCGGGACGTCGGTGGTGTCCAGCGCGGGCCCGCACCGCGGCGCCAGGTCGGCGTCGACGACGACCAGCGCCGCTTCGCTGTTCTCGACGGTGTAGCCGATCTCCGGTTCGGCGAGGTGGTGGTTGATCGGGGTGAAGTACGTCCCGGTCTGCCAGGTGGCCAGCCGCAGCTCGAAGTAGGCCGGGCCGTTGCCGATCACCGCGGCGACGCAGTCGCCCCGCCGCAGACCGGCGGCGCGCAGTCCGCGGGCGAGGCGGTCGGCCCGCGCGGCGAGGCGCTCGTAGCTGGTCGCCCGGCCGTGCTCGTCGATCAGCGCGGTGCGGCGGGGGTGCTCGCGGGCTTCGGCGAAGAAGTCGAGCCGGGGCTGCTGGGACGTGTCGGGCATGCGGACCTCCTGGTCGTCAGCCGAGGATCCGGCGGGCGTCGCGCTCGGGGTTGACCAGCAGGCCCATCACGATCCCGCCGACGACCACGGTGAGCCCGAAGACCTGGAACGCCTGGGCGTAGCCGGCGGCGGGCTCCGCGGCGGCGTCCACCAGCGCACCGGTCAACGCCGGGGCGAACAACCCGGACAGCGTTTGCACCGCCAGGAACAGGCCCAGCGCACCGGGCTGCTGGCGCACCGGGCTGATCTGCGAGACGACCGCGTTCATCACCGGCAGGGCCACGACCATGAACCCGTAGGCGACCACCACGATCGTCACCGCCGCCCACGCCGGTCCGATGTAGGGCAGCGTGGCCAGCAGCGCACCGCCGACCAGCAGCGCCCCCGCCGGGACCAGCCCGCGCTGCACCCGGCTGCTGGCCCCGCGCGAGACCATCCGGTCGGTGAGCCAGCCGACGCCGATCATGCCGATCATGCCGGTGATGCTGGGCAGGCCGAACATGCTGCCCGCTTCCAGCCGGCTGAAGCCCAGGCCCACCTCGAAGTAGGACGGGAGCCAGGTCAGGATCACCGACACCATGCCGTAGACGCTGAAGGTGCCGAGGGCGCCGCCGATGAAGCTGCGGCTCAACGCGATCCGGTGGAACGGGACCGTGCGGGTGTCGTCGGCGGGCGCGGCGGCCAGCGCGCTCCTGCCGCGCGGGGTCGCGTACGGGCCTTCGCGGCCGATCAGCAGCCAGGCCAGGCACCACACCACGCCGACCAGCGCGAGCGTGAGGAACGCGGCCCGCCAGCCGAAGGACACCACGATCACCGTCAGCAGCGGCGCCACCGCGATCTTGGCGATGGAGGCGCCGGAGTTCAGCCACGCGGCCGGCAGGCTGCGCTTCTCCTTCGGGAACCACTCGAAGGCACCGGCGCTGGCCATCGCGGTCGCGGGCCCCTCGGCCGCGCCCAGCGCGATCCGGCTGATCAGCAGGGCCGTACCGGTCGCCGAGACCAGTACCGGGACCTGGGTGACCGACCACAGCACGGCCAAGGCGAGCAGCACCCACTTGGTCTTGACCCGGTTGGCCAGGAACCCGACGGCCACGCCGCTGATGCTGTAGAGGAAGAAGAAGGCGCTGCCGATGAAGCCGATCTCCGCGGCGCTGAGGCCGAGGTCGTCCTGCAGCGGCTGGGCCACGATGCCGAGGACGGCCTTGTCCGCCCAGTTGACGATCATGAAGATCACCAGCATCCCGGTGATCGTCCAGGCCATCATCGGCCGGTACCCGGGCGGCCCCTCCCCGGTTCGCGCGGTGCGCTCGGTATCGGCGGTCATCGCGGGTTCCTCCGCTCGTCGGAAACGACTGGTGCGCGGCCCCTCCCGGGCGGCCCGGCGGCGCGGCACGGTCATTCAACGAGACGCGCATCACACGGTCAAAGATGCGGGGTCGAACGTTCGGATAGGCGGCCACTATGGACGCCCCGGGCCCGGCGCGCGGAGGTCCGCAGAGCCCGCGCCGAACACCGCGATAGGCCGCCTCGATGGCGCGCGGGCTCGACCGGTGACGGCGGATCTGGTTCCGTGGGCGGTCGGATCGACGAGAGGAACCGACGATGAGCGCGATCGAGACGTGGTGGGACGCGGGCACGCGGTGGATCCGCTTCGACCGGCCGGACAAGCTCAACGCCCTCACCGTCGACGAGCTCCGCGCCGTGACCGACCTGCTCACGGGTGCCGAGGAGCCGGAGGCCGTGGTGTTCACCGGCACCGGCGAGCGCGCCTTCTCCGCCGGGATGCACGTGGATTCCTTCGTGGACCTCGACCCGGACGGCGCGCGGGCGCTCATCACCGCGGTGCGCGACTGCGTCGCGGCGGCCCGGACGGCACCGTGCCCCACCGTCGCCGAGGTGGGCGGCTACTGCCTGGGCGCGGCGTTCGAGCTGGCGCTGGCCTGCGACGTCCGGGTGGTCGCCGAGCACGCGGCGTTCGGCCTGCCCGAGATCCGGGTCGGGGTCCCCTCGGTGGTCGACGCCGCGCTGCTCCAGCAGCACGTGGGGCTCGGCAAGGCCAAGGAGATGATCCTGACCGGCGAGGTGTACCCGGTCGCCGCGGTGCCGGGCCTGGCCGGTGAGCTCGTGCCCGCCGCCGAGCTGCGCGCGGCGACCCGGCGGATGCTGTCCCGGCTCACCGGGCACAGCAAGGTGGCCGTGGCCGCGCAGAAGCGCTTGTTCGAGACCTGGCAGAACACCTCCCTGGCCGAGGGGATCGAGGCCAGCGTCGAGGAGTTCGCCGCCGTGTTCGCCGACCCCGGCACCGCCCGGGCCGTCCAGGCCCGCCGCGCCCACCTCACCCGTTCGGGAGAGGAGTGAGGGGCCCCTTGCCCACGTTAGGGGTCCTTTTCAGAATGCGGCGGAGCCGCATGCGGTGCGGCCGTCGGCTTGCACCGCGGCGGGTTCTCAGCGGTCTTCTCGCGAGGACAGCGCCGACGCCGTGTACGTCGTGGGTACATCAGGAGGCGATCGGCGCAGCGAGAAGACCGCTGAGGTTCCGCCACCGGCACCGCCACGCAAGCCGTTCTGAAAGCGGTCCTTACTCGGACGAGGGCGCCCCTCACCTGGTCACCTCGGGGCGGGGGCTCGGCATTGAGCCATCCCGCCGCCGAGGTGGTTCGGGGACCGGCTCAGGTCAGCGGCCGGTCGGTGGGCTCGATCGGCGCGGGCAGCACGTCCCGCCCGGTGAGGTAGCGGTCCACGCCCGCCGCCGCGGCGCGGCCCTCCGAGATCGCCCACACGATGAGCGACTGACCGCGCCCCATGTCGCCCGCGGTGAACACGCCGTCGACCGAGGACATGAAGTCGCCACCGCGGGCCACGTTGCCGCGCTCGTCGAGGTCCACGCCCAGCGAATCCAGCAGGCCCTCGCGTTCCGGCCCGGTGAACCCCATCGCCAGCAGCACGAGCTGGGCGGGCAATTCCCGCGAGCTGCCCTCCACCGGGACGAAACCGCCGTCCTCGCGGCGGACGTCGACGAGCTCCAGCGCGCGCACCCGGCCCGCGCCGTCGTCGAGGAACCGCTCGGTGTTGACCGAGAACAGCCGTTCCCCGCCCTCCTCGTGCGCCGAGGACACCCGGTAGATCATCGGGTAGGTCGGCCACGGGTGGGCGTCGGACCGCGTGGCGGGCGGCATCGGCATGATCTCGAGCTGGGTCACCGACTTCGCGCCCTGCCGCAGCGCGGTGCCCAGGCAGTCCGCCCCGGTGTCACCGCCGCCGATGATCACCACGTCCTTGCCCTCGGCGTGGATCGGCGCGCGGGCCAGGTCGCCCTCCTGCACCCGGTTGGACAGCGGCAGGTACTCCATCGCCTGGTGGACGCCGTCCAGCTCGCGGCCCGGCGCGGGCAGGTCGCGGGTCCTGGTCGCGCCACCGGCCAGCACCACGGCGTCGTAGTCGGCGCGGAGCCGCTCCACGGTGACGTCCACCCCGACGTTGACGCCGGTGCGGAACTCGGTGCCCTCCGCGCGCATCTGCCCGATCCGGCGGTCCAGCCGACGCTTCTCCATCTTGAACTCGGGGATGCCGTAGCGCAGCAGCCCGCCGACGCGGTCCGCCCGCTCGTAGACCACCACGCCGTGCCCGACCCGGGTCAGCTGCTGCGCCGCGGCCAGCCCCGCCGGACCGGACCCGACCACCGCGACCTTCTTGCCGGTGCGGGTGCGCGGCAGCATCGGCCGCACCCAGCCCTCGTCCCACGCCCGGTCGATGATCTCGATCTCGACCTGCTTGATGGCCACCGGATCGGCGTTGATCCCGACCACGCACGCCGCCTCGCACGGGGCGGGGCACAACGTCCCGGTGAACTCCGGGAAGTTGTTCGTGGCGTGCAGGCGTTCGGCGGCGTCGCGCCAGTCGTCCCGCCACACCAGGTCGTTCCACTCCGGGATCAGGTTGCCGAGCGGACAGCCCTGGTGGCAGAACGGGATCCCGCAGTCCATGCACCGGCCGGCCTGCCCGCGCAGCCGGTCCTGCTCGAACTCCTGGTAGACCTCGCGCCAGTCCTTCAGCCGGAGGTCCACCGGACGGCGGCTCGGCGTCTCCCGGGGAGTCGTGATGAAGCCCTTGGGGTCAGCCATGTGCGGCCTCCATGATCGCCTCGTTGACGTCGCGCCCGTCGCGCTCGGCGGCCGACTGCGCGGCCAGCACCCGCTTGAAGTCCTTCGGCATCACCTTGCCGAAGCGCTCCACCTGGCCGTCCCAGTCCGCCAGCAGCGCGCGGGCCACCTGCGACTCGGTCTGCTCGTAGTGGCGCCGCACCCGGTCGTGCAGGAACTCCCGGTCGGAGTCGGCCAGCGGGTCCAGGTCGACCATCTCGGCGTTGACCCGCAGCGGATCGAGGTCCAGCAGGTAGGCGACGCCGCCGGACATCCCGGCCGCGAAGTTGCGGCCGGTGCCGCCGAGCACGACGACGCGGCCGCCGGTCATGTACTCGCAGCCGTGGTCGCCGATGCCCTCGACGACGGCGATCGCCCCGGAGTTGCGCACCCCGAAGCGCTCCCCGACCACACCGCGCACGAACAGCTCACCACCGGTCGCGCCGTAGAGCAGCACGTTGCCCGCGATGGTGTTCTGCTCGGCGGCGAACGGCGCGGACTGGTCCGGCCGCACCACGATCCGGCCGCCGGACAAGCCCTTGCCGACGTAGTCGTTGGCGTCCCCGAGCAACCGCAACGTGACCCCGCGCGGCAGGAACGCGCCGAAGGACTGGCCCGCCGAACCGGTGAAGGTCACGTCGATGGTGTCGTCGGCCAGCCCTTCCGAACCCCACCGCCGGGTCACCTCGGACCCGAGCATGGTGCCGACGGTCCGGTTCACGTTGCGCACCGGGATGTCCAGCCGAACCGGGGTGCCGTCCTTGATCGCGCCCTCGCAGAGCTGGATCAGCGTGTTGTCCAGCGCCTTGTCGAGCCCGTGGTCCTGCTCGGTGGTGCGGTGCCGCGCAGCCCCGGCGGGCAGCTCGGGCACGTGCGTGACCGGCGCGAGGTCGAGGTCGCGGGTCTTCCAGTGCCGCTGGGCTTCGGAGGTGTCGAGCAGCTCGGCGTGCCCGACCGCCTCGGCCACGGAGCGGAACCCGAGCTGCGCCAGGTACTCCCGCACCTCCTGGGCGACGAACTCGAAGAAGTTCACCACGTGCTCGGCCTTGCCGGAGAACTTCGCGCGGAGCTCGGGGTTCTGCGTCGCCACGCCCACCGGGCAGGTGTCGAGGTGGCAGACCCGCATCATGATGCAGCCCGAGACGACCAGCGGCGCGGTGGCGAAGCCGAATTCCTCGGCGCCCAGCAGCGCCGCCACCACGACGTCGCGGCCGGTCTTGAGCTGACCGTCGGTCTGCACCACGATCCGGTCCCGCAGCCCGTTGCTCAGCAGCGTCTGCTGCGTCTCGGCCAAGCCGAGCTCCCAAGGGCCACCGGCGTGCTTGATCGACGACAGCGGTGAGGCGCCGGTGCCGCCGTCGTGCCCGGAGATGAGCACCACGTCGGCGTGCGCCTTGGACACGCCCGCCGCCACGGTGCCCACACCGACCTCGGAGACCAGCTTGACGTGGATCCGCGCCCGGGGGTTGGCGTTCTTCAGGTCGTGGATGAGCTGCGCGAGGTCCTCGATCGAGTAGATGTCGTGGTGCGGCGGCGGCGAGATCAGCCCGACGCCGGCCGTGGAATGCCGGGTCCTGGCGATCCACGGGTACACCTTGTGCCCCGGGAGCTGGCCGCCCTCGCCGGGCTTGGCGCCCTGCGCCATCTTGATCTGGATGTCGTCGGCGTTGACCAGGTACTCGCTGGTCACCCCGAAGCGCCCCGACGCGACCTGCTTGATGGCCGAGCGGCGGGAATCCCCGTCCGGGTCCGGGGTGAAGCGGTCGGCGTCCTCCCCGCCCTCACCGGTGTTGGACTTGCCGCCCAGCCGGTTCATCGCGATCGCCAGCACCTCGTGCATCTCCTGGGAGATGGAGCCGTAGGAGATCGCGCCGGTGGCGAACCGCTTGACGATCTCCGAGACCGGCTCGACCTCCTCGATCGGCACCGGCTTGCGCGCGCCGTCGCGGAACCGGAACAGCCCGCGCAGCGTCAGCAGGTCCCGGGACTGGTCGTCGACCGCGCGGGTGTACTCCTTGAAGACCTCGTAGCGCCCGGTGCGGGTGGAATGCTGGAGCTTGAACACCGTCCTGGGGTTGAACAGGTGCGGCTCGCCGTCCCGCCGCCACTGGTACTCCCCGCCGACGTGCAGGTCGCGGTGCGGCGTCCGCACCTCGTCGCCCGGGTAGGCGCGGCGGTGCCGGTGCGCGACCTCCTCCGCGAGCACGTCGAACCCGACGCCGCCCAGCCGCGAGGTGGTGCCCGTGAAGCACCGCTCGACGACCTCCGCACCGAGCCCGATCGCCTCGAAGATCTGCGCGCCGGTGTAGGAGGACACCGTGGACACACCCATCTTGGACATGGTCTTGCGCACGCCCTTGCCCAGCGCCTTGATCAGGTTCGCGGTGGCCTGCTGCTCGGTGACGCCGTGCACGACCCCGCTGCGGACGAGGTCGGCCACCGTGGCCATCGCGACGTACGGGTTCACCGCGGCGGCGCCGTAGCCGATCAGCAGCGCGACGTGGTGCACCTCCCGCACGTCCCCGGCCTCGACGACCAGGCCGACCTGGGTGCGCTTCTTCTCCCGCACCAGGTGGTGGTGCACCGCTCCGGTCACCAGCAGCGACGGGATCGGCGCGCGCGCCGAGTCGGCGTCCCGGTCGGAGAGCACCAGCACGTGCGCGCCCGCGTCCACCGCCGCCGAGACCTCGTCGCAGATCTCCTCCAGCCGGGCGCGCAGCGCCGCGCCCCCACCGCCGACCCGGAACGTCGCGTCGACCACGGCGGGCCGCAGCCCGGGCCGGTCCCCGTCGTCGTCGAGGTGCACGATCTTGGCGAGCTGCTCGTTGTCCAGCACCGGGAACGGCAGCACGAGCTGGCGGCAGGCGTCCGGGTCGTGGGCGAGCAGGTTGTGCTCCGGCCCGACGTGGGTGGCCAGCGAGGTCACCAGCTCTTCCCGGATCGCGTCCAGCGGCGGGTTGGTGACCTGGGCGAACAGCTGGGTGAAGTAGTCGGAGAGCTGCCGCGGCCGCTCGGAGAACGCCGCGTAGGGCGCGTCGTTGCCCATCGACCCGATGGGCTCGGCGCCGGTGGTGGCCATCGGCGTGAGCAGGACGCCCAGCTCCTCCTGGGTGTAGCCGAAGACCTGCTGGTCGCGGGTCAGGCCCTCCGGGGTGGGCAGCTCGCGCTCCCGGTCGGGCAGGTCGGCCAGCCGGACCACGCCCGCGTCCAGCCACTCCTGGTACGGGTGCTCGGCGGCCAGCTCGGACTTGATCTCGTCGTCGTCGACGATCTTGCCGGCCTCGGTGTCGACCAGGAACATCCGGCCGGGCTGCAGGCGGCCCTTGCGCACCACCTTGTCGGCGTCGACGTCGAGCACCCCGACCTCGCTGGCCAGCACGACCAGGCCGTCCTCGGTGACCCAGTAGCGACCCGGCCGCAGGCCGTTGCGGTCCAGCACCGCGCCGATCCGGGTGCCGTCGGTGAAGGCCACCAGCGCGGGCCCGTCCCAAGGCTCCATCAGGTAGTTGTGGAACTCGTAGAACGCCCGCCGCGCCGGGTCCATCTCGGCGTGGTTCTCCCACGCCTCGGGGATCATCATCAGCACCGCGTGCGGCAGCGACCGGCCACCGAGGTGCAGCAGCTCCAGGACCTCGTCGAAGGTCGCCGAGTCGCTGGCCCCGGGCGTGGCGATCGGGTAGAGACGTCGCAGGTCACCGGGGATCAGGTCGGTGTCGAGCATGCTCTCCCGGGTCCGCATCCAGTTGCGGTTGCCCTTGAGCGTGTTGATCTCGCCGTTGTGCGCGATGAAGCGGTACGGGTGCGCCAGCGGCCACGACGGGAACGTGTTGGTGGAGAACCGCGAATGCACCAGGCCGATCGCGCTGGCGAAGCGCTCGTCGCGCAGGTCGGGGAAGAACGCGGGCAGCTGGGCCTCGGTGAGCATCCCCTTGTAGACGATGGTGCGGGCCGACAGGCTCGGGAAGTAGACGTCGGCCTCGTGCTCGGCGCGCTTGCGCACGCAGAACGCGCGGCGCTCGAACTCCAGCGCCGATTCGCGGTGCGCGCCGTCGGTGCCGTGGCCGAGGAAGAGCTGCCGGAACGCCGGCATCACCGAGCGCGCGGTGCTGCCCGCGGCGTCCGGGTCGACCGGCACCGCGCGCCAGCCCAGCAGCGACAGGCCCTCTTCGGCCACGATCCGCTCGATCGCGGCGACCGCCTCCGCGGCGGCGGCCTCGTCCGCGGGCAGGAACGCCGTCCCCGCCGCGTAGCCACCGGCCTCGGGCAGTTCGAAGGGCACCACCGCGCGGAAGAACTCGTCCGGGACCTGGGTCAGCAGCCCGACGCCGTCACCGGTGTCGGGGTCGGCGCCCTTGGCACCGCGGTGTTCCAGGTTCCGCAAGGCGGTCAGGGCTTTGCCCACCAGGTCGTGGCTGCGCCTGCCGCGCAGGTCGGCCACGAACGCGACACCGCAGGCGTCGCGCTCCTGGGAAGGATCGTTCAGACCTCGGGGCTCGGCGCCACGCTGCGCCTGATTTCTCAACACATGAGACTGGGGCATCGGACCTCCCGTCGTCAGGCCGCCGGGCGTTTCCGCGCACGAAGCAGCGACGAACTACCCGCTAGGGGCCTTTTTGGGGGTGCTGACAAAAGGATGCGCCGTTGCACTCTCGGTCAGTTTGAGGCACTCTACATACCCAGCGACCGGAAGGCTACCGTTAAGTAGCACGACGTTACGATCACGTGACGCGATCCCGAAGCCGCCTGATCAAGCCGTCGAAAACAGCGTGACCTCGATCGATCCGAATCCGCACGTCCGTCCACATTCGACTGCCGAAGTCCGCCGAGTGGGATGGTTCACGCAAGCTCGAAGCCTTCGGGTTCGGTTCAGGGACCGCCGATCCCGTGACGCACCGCCGCGATGCGGGCACCAGCGGTGAGAAATGCACCGGAAACGAATTGCACCCGAATGCCGAATCCCGATTCGCGGCGGTGCGGGCGGAATGCCGGATTCAGCGGGCGGCGCTCATCGGCGGGTACCGCCGCGACCGCCGCCGGGCCTCGCGCGCGGCGAAGCGGGACAGCAGCACGACCAGCAGCAGCCCGAACAGGAGGTAGGGATTGCCGATCAGGTGCTGCGCGGCGGTCCACGGCGGCCCGGCGGGCTGGTCGCGGAACGTCGCGGTGACCGCCGCGACGACGCCGAGCACGAACAGGGCCAGCCAGCCCGGACTGCGCAGCCGCAGGGCGCAGCCCAGCAGCACCAGCAGCCCCGGCACGCACCACACCCAGTGGTCCGACCACGAGGTCGGCGAGATGAGCAGCCCGAGCAGCGCGTTGGCGGTCACCGCCAGCACCGGCTCCACCCGCCGCATCGCCATCAGCACCAGCACCGCGCACACCAGGCAGCCGACCACCCACAGCGCGGTCTGCACCCCGGAGGGCAGGTCGGTGCGCGCCAGCGCCCCGGCGATGGACTGGTTGGTGTGGAACGCCGACCCGCTCACCCCGTGCGCCGGTCCGGTGCCGAACCAGTAGGAGAACGCGGCGCGGTAGTCGAGCACGAATCCCACCAGGGTCGCCCCGACACCGGTGAGCACCGCGACCAGCATCGCCCGGAAGTCCTTGCGGACCAGGAAGAACAGCACGAAGATGGCCGGGGTCAGCTTGATCGCCGCCGCGATGCCGATCAGGGTTCCGCGCGGCCAGCGCGGGTGCCGCACCAGCGTGTCGAGCACGACCAGGCCCAGCAGCGCGATGTTGACCTGACCGAGGCCGAAGGACGAGTGGACGGGCTCCAGGAACAGCGTCAGCGGCAGCAGGGCCATCGCCACGGCGAGGGCGCCCTGCCGCCCGACCGATGGCCACAGATGCCGGGTGACCAGGTACAAGGCCGCGCCCAGCGCCGCCAGGTCGACCGCGTACAGGGCGAACAGGCCGACCGAGAACGGCAGCAGCGCGAACGGCAGCAGCGGCAGCAGCGCGAACGGCGGGTACACCCACGGCAGGACCCGGCCGATGCTCACGGTGGGCGCGGAGTTGACGATGTCCCCGCCGTCCAGCCAGGTGTGCACCGCCCAGCGGTAGACCTGGTAGTCGATCCCGCTGCCGCTGTGCAGGCCGGCCCTGCCCAGCAGCACCATGACGGCCAGCGACGCCAGCAGGGCTGGCACCGAGACCGCGATGATGGTCCGGGACCGCCCCACGACCACCGCGCGGAGCCGCTCCGGCAGGTCGCCGAGGTCCAGGACGGCCCGACCGGATTCGAACTGCACCGGAGCCAACTGAATCCCTTCGTCCACGCGGCCCGGAGGTAACGGTTCACCCGTGCGTGGTCGTCCGATCACGCGGAGCCAGGGCGGAGCCGCGGTACCCGCCCCTGGAGAACCGCAAGACCTTAACGCACCGGCCGCAACGCCCTCCGGCAGCGACGCGGCCGGGTCACCGCACCGTTATCCGAGCGTCCGCTCGACCCCGGCCAGCGCCTTGGCGAGCAGGGTGCCGAGCCGCGCCATCTCGTCCTCGGTCAGCGCGTCGAGCACGCCGCGCTCGCGGACGACCTGCTCCGGGAACAGCCGGTCGATCAGCTCGTAGCCCTCCTCGGTGAGCCGGACGTCGACCTCCCTGCGGTCCCGGGCCGAGGTCGCCCGGCTGATCAGGCCGAGCGATTCGAGCCGGGTCAGCCGCTTGGTGGTGGCCGCGCCCGAGGACAGCGTCTCCCGGGTCAGCTCGCTGGGGCGCAACCCTCCCCCGGCCCGGCGCAGCGCGCTGAGCACCTCGAACTCCGCACCGGTGACCCCGTCCTCGGCCAGCGCGGTCTCGTTCACCTGTTTGAGCAGCGCCGTGAGGCGCAGCACCCGGCCGACCACGCCGACCGAGGAAACGTCCAGGTCGGGGCGCTGCCGCCGCCACTGGTCCTGGATCCGTCCGACCGCATCGTCCAACGGGACTCCTTTTACCGGTAAAACACCTGATAATATTTTACTCGTGAACCAACAGTCGAGCCGCTGGAGCACCGCCCTGCACCATCTCAAGCACGTGCTGCGCGCCCGCGACGCGCTGCGCGTGACCACGCCGATCGGCGGCGTCCTGGTACCCGCGTTGCGCGTCGGCGTGTCGATGGCGATCCCGATCCTGCTGCTGGTCTCGCTCGACCGGATCGACCTGGTGCCCTTCGCCGCGCTGGGCTCGTTCACCTCGCTGTACTGCCGGGTCGACACCTACTCCCGCCGGGCCTGGCTGCAACTGCTCACCGCGGTCGGCATCGTGGCCGGGGTGGCGGTCGGCGCGATCACCTCCGCCGCCTCCGGCGGAGACATCGCCAAGGTCCTCGCGGTAGCGGCCGTGGCCACCGCCGCCAAGCTGTTCTCCGACTCGCTGGCGTTGGGCGCCCCCGGCGGGCTGATGTTCGCCTTCGCCGCCGGAGCCGCCGCGTACGTGCCGCAGCAGTGGTCCGACGTCGCCCTGCACGTCGGGGTGGCGGCCGGATCGGCCGCCCTCTCCTACGCGCTGAGCATGGCAGGCGGGGTGCTGCACCCCAGCGGGCCGCAGCGGGTCGCCACCGCCCGCGCCGCGTCCGCGGTCGCCGACCACTTGGAGCGGGGCACCCCGGCGTCCCGCCACCACGCCCACGCCGCCGTGCAGCGCGCGATGGGCACGCTCAGCAGCGGCCGCGCCACCCACGACCAGCTCCGCGGGCACCTGCTGCACGCCCGGCGGGTGCTGCACCGCCCGGAACCGGGTGCCGCCGCGACGCTGCGGGAACTGGCCGCGCGGGTGCGGCGCGGCCGGGTGCCGGAATCGGGGGGCCCGGGCGCGGAGGTCGAGGTCCGGTCGCCGCGCCGCCCCCCGTGGCAGGCCGTCCAACCGCACCTGCCCAACGCCGCCCGGATGGCGGTCGCCGCGCTGGTGTCCGGTCTGCTGGTCGCCGCGGTGCACCCCGACCACGCCTACTGGGCGGTGGTGTCGGCCAGTTCGGTACTGCAGGCCACCAACGCCACCGGAACCTGGCACCGGGCGTTGCAGCGCATGTGCGGCACGGTGGCCGGCGGCCTGATCACGCTCGTGGTGTTCAGCTTCGACCCGGGCCCGCTGGTGATCATCGCGGTCGTGGTCCTCGCGCAGGTCGCCGCCGAGCTGGTGGTGATGTCCAACTACGCGCTGGGCCTCACCTTCGCCACCCCGATCGCGCTGTCGCTGGTCGCGCTGCGCCAGCCCGGCGAGTCCTTCGCGCTGGTGACCGAGCGGGTGGGTACCACGCTGGTGGGCGCGGCCATCGGTACCGCGGTCAGCCTGCTGCTGATCAACCGGCACATCGCGCACCGCCTGGAACACGCCCTGCTGCGCTGCGAGCGGGCCCAGGCCGAACTGCGGTCCTGCGATCCGGAGCGGCTCACCCCCGCCCGGGCGGGCCTGCTGAGCTCGGTGTTCGCGCTGCGCGACGCGCACTCGCTGGCCGACGGGGAGCTGTGGCCGCGGCAGAAGCGCACCCAGGAGGTGCTGGACACCGAGCACCGCGCGTACGAGCTGCTGGCCGAATCGGTCCCGGTGCGCTGACCCGACGCGGCTCCCCGGGCGGAATGCCCGGGGAGCCGCGCGGATGACGGGTGGTCAGCGGTCCTTCTTGCCCGTGACCGCGTCCTTGATCTTCTCGCCGGCCTGCCTCAGGCTGCTCTTCGCCTGTTCGGCCTTGCCCTCGGCCTGCCACTGCTCGTTGCCGGTGGCGTCGCCGATCCTCTCCTTGGCCTGGCCCTTGAGCTCGTCGGCCTTGTTCTGGGCCTTGTCGTCGGTCGCCATGCGTGGACCTCCTCCACGACGTCGCGCACTGGCCGTGCGCCGGACAGGGCCGGACGGGACCGCTGCGCGGTCCCGCTCACCCGGGACCTACCCGAGGGCCCCCGGGGCCAAACCCGGCGTCCGCTGTGGACGCTCACCACACGTCGGCGATCGGGTGCGCCGCCGGGTTGGTCCACCCGGAGCGCGGCACCGGTGGCAGGGCGCGCAGCAACAGCTCCCGGGTGTCGGCGGGGTCGATCACGTCGTCGATCTCCAGGTGCATCGCGGTGTTGAGCGCGCTGCCGTTCTCGTACATCGCCGCGACGAGCTCGTCGTAGCGCCGCTGGCGCCGCTCCGGGTCCTCGATGGCTTCCAGCTCCTTGCGGAACCCGAGGCGCACCGCGCCTTCCAGCCCCATCCCGCCGACCTCGCCGCTGGGCCAGGCCACGGTCAGCGCGGGCTTGACCATGCTCCCGCCCGCCATCGCCATCGCGCCCAGCCCGTAGCTCTTGCGCAGCACGACGGTGGCCATCGGCACGGTGAGGTGCGCGCCGTGCACGAACAACCGGCCGAAGTGGCGCACCGCTGCGGTCTTCTCCGATTCCGGGCCGACCATGAACCCCGGCGTGTCGCACAACGAGACCACCGGCAGCCCGAACACCTCGCACGACCGCAGCAACCGCGCCACCTTGTCGGCGCCGTCGGCGTCGATCGCCCCGCCGAGCACCACCGGGTTGTTGGCGATCAGACCCATCGGCCGACCGCCGATCCGGACCAGCGCGGTGACCGCGCACCGGCCGAACCCGGGCCGCAGCTCCAGCACCGACCCGGGATCGCAGAGCAGGTCGATCGCGGCGTGCACGTCGTAGGCGCGCTTGCGGTCCTCGGGTACCACGTGGCGCAGCAGGCGCTGGTCGGCGGCGTCGGCGCCGAGCAGGTCGCCCTGGAAGTAGCCGAGGTAGCGCCGGGCCACCGACACCGCCTCCGCCTCGTCGGCGACGGCCACGTCCACCACGCCGTTGGCGGTCTGCACGTCGATCGGACCGATGTCCTCCGGGCGGTGCACGCCGAGCCCACCGCCCTCGATCATCGCCGGACCGCCCATGCCGATGGTGGCGTCCCGCGTGGCGATCACCACGTCGCAGGTGCCCAGCAGCGCGGCGTTGCCCGCGAAGCAGCGCCCCGCGGCGATGCCGACGGTGGGCACCCGTCCGCTGAGCTCGCCCAGCGCGAGGAACGACGGGGTGTTCAGGCCGCCGCCCTTGGGGACGTCCACATCACCGGGCCGGCCCCCACCGCCCTCGGCGAACAGCACGACCGGGTAATCGCGCTGCCGGGCGACCTCCAGCACCCGGTCGGTCTTGCGGTGGTTGTAGTAGCCCTGGGTCCCGGCCAGCACCGCGTAGTCGTAGGCGAGCACCGCGCAGGTGCTGCGCTCGGGCCCGAAGTGCTCCCCGTTGACCCGGCCGACGCCGGTGACCATGCCGTCGGCGGGGGTGTTGCGGAGCAGGTCGTCGAGCTCGCGCCGGGAGCGCTGCGCCGCGACGGCGAACCGGCCGTACTCGGTGAAGCTGCCCGCATCGACGAGATCGGCGACGTTCTCCCGAGCCGTGCGCAACCCCAGCGCGTGCCGCTTGCGCACCGCCTCGGGTCTGCTGCCGTCGGCGAGCAGCTCCGCGCGGGCCCGCAACCGGGCGAGGTCGGGCCGGACGTGGTCCGGATCGGGGGTGTCGTCGACCCGCTCGGCCACCGCCGGGTCGTCGCTGCCCAGCACCAGCGCGACCGGGCACCCGGCCTCGACGAGCTCGCCCTCCCGGTGTTCGATCCGCGCCACCCGGCCACCGCGGTCGGCCCGGACCGCGTGCTGCATCTTCATCGCCTCCAGGACCAGCAGCACCTGGCCGGGCGCCACCGGGTCGCCCTCGGCGACCTCGACGGCGACCACCAATCCGCTCAGCGGGGCGGCCACCGCACCCGGTTCACCGCTCGGCACCGGTCCCGGTGCGGCGGGTACCAGCGCGGCGAGGCGCTCGTCGGCGGTCCCGGTGCGCCAACGCCCCTCCGCGAACTCGTCGGAGCCGAGGATCGCCCGCTGCACCGCGAGATTGGTGTCCACGCCCTCGATCCGGGTCTCGCCGAGGGCCCGCAGCGCCGACCGGCGGGCGGCGGCGAACCCGGTCGGCTCGTGCACCACGACCTTGGCCAGCAGCGAGTCGAACCCGGGGTGCGTGCGGTGTCCCGCGCGGGCGGCCGCCTCGACCCGGATGCCGCGCCCGGTCGGCAAGTCGAACCGGGTGAGCGCGCCGGAGCGCGGAAGGACCTCGCCGTCGGCGGTCATGGTCTCGGCGTTGACCCGGATCTGCACCGCGCTGCCCCGGGGTTCCGGCACCCGCTCCGGGGCCAGTCCGACCGCCGCGAGGCCGGCACCCGCCGCCAGTTCGAGCTGGGTGCGGACCAGGTCAAGCCCGAGCACCTCCTCGGTGACGGTGTGCTCGACCTGCAACCGCGGGTTGACCTCCAGGAAGAAGAATTCCTCGCCGGTGACGAGGAATTCCGCGGTGGCCAGGCCCCGGTAGCCGGACCCGCCGAGCAGCCGGGTCGCCGCCGCCAGCACCCGCCGCCGCACCTCGGGGTCCAGCCCCTCGGCGGGGGCCACCTCGATGAGCTTCTGGTGCCTGCGCTGGACGCTGCAATCCCGGTCCCACAGGTGCGCCACCTCGCGGCCGTCGCCGACGAGCTGCACCTCGACGTGCCTGGCGCCGGTGAGCAGCCGTTCGACGTAGAGCTCCCCGGAACCGAAGGCGGCCCGCGCCTCGGCGCCGCAGGCGCGGAACGCCGCGGCCAGCTCGTCGGCGTCGTCGACCACCCGCATCCCGCGACCGCCGCCGCCCGCCACCGCCTTGATCAGCACCGCGGCCGGCGCGACGGCGTCGAGGAAGGCGCGCGCGTCCCGCTCGGTGGCCGCGGCGGTGCCGGGCAGCACCGGCACGTCGAGCTCGGCGGCCAGGGCGCGCGCCTTCGCCTTGTCGCCGAACAGCTCCAGCAGGTCCGGCGCCGGTCCGACGAAGGTCAGCCCGGCGCGCGCGCAGGCGTCGGCGAGCGCGGCGCTCTCGGAGAGGAACCCGTAGCCCGGGTGGACCGCGTCCGCACCGGCCCGGCGGGCGGCGTCGACGACCGCCGCCACGTCGAGGTAGCCGGCCGCACCGGTGCCGGGCAGCGCCACCACCTCGTCGCAGCCGTCCAGGTGCGGGGCGTCGGCGTCGTCGGCGGTGTGCACGCCGATCGAGCGGATCTCCAGGACCTCGGCGGCCCGGCACACCCGGCGGGCGATCTCGCCACGGTTGGCGACCAGCAGTCGACGCGGCGACCTCACGCGTCCTCCTCGACGAGTCGGCGGGCGCGGTCGAGCAGGTCGCCCTTCTTGACCTTCCCGGTGGCGGTCATCGGCAGTTCGGCGACGATCTCGAACCTCGGCACCTTGTAGCGGGCCATGTTCGATTCCGCCCAGCCGCGCAGCGCCGCCGCGTCCGGCTCCGCTCCCGGGACCGGCACGACGAAGGCGAGCGGCCGCTGCCCCGTCGCCGGATCGGGCACCGGCACCACCGCCGCGCCGAGCACGTCGGGGTGCCGGGCGAGCAGCGCCTCCACCTCCGAGGGGAACACGCTCATCCCGTTCACCTTGATCATCTCCTTGTCCCGGCCCAGGTAGTGCAGGCAGCCGTCCTCGTCGACCAGCCCGATGTCACCGGTGCGCAGCCAGCCGTCGCGCAGCACTTCGGCGTCGGCGTCCGGGCGGCGCCAGTAGCCGGTCAGCAGCGACGGGGTGCGGATGGCGATCGCACCGCGCTCGCCCAGCGGCAGCGGTGCGCCGTCCTCCGGGTCGACCACCGCGAATTCCGTGCCCGGCACCGGAAGGCCGCAGAACACCGGCTCCGAGCGCAGGTCCCGATCGTCGTCGGCGAACCCGTAGGTGAAGGTGTCGGCGGTGTGCGTCTCGGTCATCCCGTAGGAGGCCTCGCGCAGCACGCTGTGCGCGCCGACCCGGTCCGACCACCGGCGACGCAGCTGCGGAGTCAGCTTGCGCACGAACGACATCGAGCGCGGGTTGTCCACGCTGGACAGATTCCGGGTGGCGAACTCCGGGTGCTCCATCAGCTCGACGTAGTTGTCCACCGTGCCCACGACGTCGGTCACCCGGTAGCGCTCGACGGCGCGCAGCACCGCGGTGGCGTCCCAGCGGTTGAGCAGCACCACCGTGGCGCCGTGCACGATCGGCACCAGGATGCCGAAGTCCTCCCCGGCGATCCAGAACACCGGCACGTAGCCGAGGTAGACGTCGGGGCCGTCGTCGCGCCGCGGCGGACGCGCGGCGCGCGCGGTCACGGCGGTGTAGAGCATGTGCCGCTGGGTGTGCTCGCAGCCCTTGGGCATCCCGGTGGTGCCGCCGGTGTAGTTCAGCGCGGCCAGGGCGTCGAGGTCGGCGTCGCGGTGCGGTGCCCGCGGCGAGGCGGACACCCGGGACCACTGCTCGCCGGGCGGAGCCCGGTGCAGCGCAGGCGGGACCGGGATCGCCGGATCGGCCGGGACGAAGTCGGCCGGGGAGGTGGCCAGCACCTCGCGCAGCGGGGTGTCGGCGCGGACCTGCTCCACGAGCGGGAGCAGCTCGGTCGCCGCGACCAGCACCTCGACCCCGGCGTCGCGGAGTTCGTGGCGCAGTTCGTGCTGCTGGAACATCGGGTTGACCGGCACGTGCACCGCGCCCGCGCGCAGGATGCCGAGCATCGCGACGGTGAACTGGGGGCAGTTCGGCAGCAGCACGCCCACCCGGTCGCCGGGGCGGACCCCGACGCCGAGCAGCCAGCCGGCGAACCGGTCGACCGCCTCGTCGAGCTCCGCGTAGGTGATCTCGGTGCCGTAGTAGACGATCGCCGGGTGCGCCGGGCGCTCCCGGGCCCAGTGCCGCAGGTGGTCGGTCACCGCGATCTCGCCGAGCGGGTGGACCACCTGCCGCGCGATGCCCTCCGGCCAGCTCCGGCGTTGCCGTTCTCGCAGGTCGTCGAGGTAGCGCTCCACGTCCATGCCGGTCTCCTCCCGCCCGCGCCGCTGCGGCATACCGACCAGTCGGTCGCACGGCACCAGCGTTGTTCCGCCAGGGCGGCGTGTCAACACACGGATGGACCAGTCCGCGCCGATCGGGAGGGGGCTCAGGGCTCCAGCGGGTAGAGCCCGGGCAGGTTCACCACGATGGCCTCCTGCGTGCTGCGGGCGATCACCACCACGGCCTGCTCGTCCGGATCCGGGTTCTCCTCCCGGTGCGGGACGAACGGCGGCACGAAGACGTAGTCGCCGGGCCCGGTGCGGAGCCGGACCTCCTCGGTGCCGTCGTGGAAGACGAACTCGGGATGGCCGCTGACCACGTGGATCGCCGTCTCCGACTCGCCGTGGTGGTGGTCGTCCGAGGCGGTCGCGGGCGCCACCCGCGTCTCGCCCATCCAGATCCGCTCCGCCCCGACGAGGTCACCGCTGATCGCGGCCAGCCGCCGCATCCCCCCGGTCTGCGCGGTGCCGGTGTCCAGGTCGGCGGCGCGCACGTGGTGCAGCCGGGAGCGCAGCGGTGCCGCTCCCGCCGCCGGGAAGTCCGGGTGGAACGCGTCGGCCATGGCATCCTCCTCGTGTGGTCCGCACCGCACCGGTAGCACAGCGGCGGGGCGCACCGGAAGTCCCGGTGAACCCGGCGCTCGCGCCGAACGGCCCTCCGGGGTGGTGCGCCGCGCTCGCGGGCTACCGTGGGACCGTGCTCCTCCCCGACCGCCGCGCGGGTGCCGCGTGATCGAACGGATCCTGCCGCCCGAGGTCCGGGTCGCCGAGGCGCGCGAGGACCCGCCGGACGTGGCGCTGTTCCCGGCCGAGGAAGCGCTGGTCCGCCGCGCCGTGGACAAGCGCAGGCGGGAGTTCGGCACCGGGCGGTGGTGCGCCCGCCGCGCGCTGCGCGAGCTCGGCGTCGCCGACGCGCCGCTGCTGCGCGACGAGCGCGGGGCACCGCGCTGGCCGGACGGCGTGCTGGGCAGCATCACGCACTGCGACGGGTACCGCGCCGCGGCGGTGGTCCGCGCCGGGCGCTGGCGGGCGCTGGGGATCGACGCCGAGCCGGACTCCCCGCTGCCCGGGGGCGTCGGCGAGGTGATCGCGCTGCCGGAGGAGCGCCGCGCGCTCGCCGCGCTGGGCACCGATCTGCCGTGGGACCGGATCCTGTTCAGCGCCAAGGAATCGGTCTACAAGGCGTGGTACCCGCTGACCCGCGCCTGGCTGGAGTTCGAGCAGGCGCGGGTCGAGCTCGACCCGGGGGCACCTTCCGGGCCGAGCTGCTCGTCCCGCCCCCGGTGGTCGACGGCGAGCCGCTGACCGGGTTCAACGGCCGCTGGCACCGGGAAGGCGGCGTCGTGGTCACCGCGGTGGTGCGCTGATCCACCGCTTCGCCAGGTCGATGGCCTCGAAGGTGATCTGGTGGCCGCCCTCGTGCCAGTGCTCGGTGACCTCGGCGCCGCGGCCGCGCAGCACCGCGACCAGGTCGCGGGCCGCCACCATCGGGGCCATCGGATCGCGCTGGCCGCCGGAGAGCAGCACCCGGCTGCCGGACAGGTCCCGCTCCGGGGAGTCCGGCAGCGGCAGCATCGCGGAGAACAGCACCGCCTCGTCGAGCACTTCGGGCCGCAGCAGGGCCAGGGCCGCCGCGATGTTGGCGCCGTTGGAGAAGCCGACCGCCACCACGCGGCGGTCGGCGACGCCGTGCTCCTGCCGCGCGGCGGTGACGAACTCCGCGAGCTGACCGGTGCGGGCGACCACGTCCTCGTGGTCGAAGACGCCCTCGGCGAGCCGGCGGAACCAGCGCGCGGCGCCGTTCTCCGACACCGGACCCAGCGGAGCCAGCAGCGGCGAACCGGGGCTGATCTCGCGCGCGAGGCGGACCAGGTCGCCGGGGCCGCCGCCGGTGCCGTGCAGCAGGAGCAGCAGCGGGGCGTCCGGGACGCCGTCGTGGAATTCGTGGGTGAGCCCGCTCATCCTCGCTCCAAGTCGTTCTCGCTCGGCAGGTCCAGCGTGGGCAGCAGGTTTTCGATCTGCTCCCGGTTCGGCTCCAGCCACGGCGGGAGCTTGAGCGCGCGGCCCAGCTCCAGCAGCGGCTCGTCGGCGGTGAAACCGGGCTCGTCGGTGGCGATCTCCAGCAGCGTGCCGCCCGGCTCCCGGAAGTAGATCGACCGGAAGTACTGGCGGTCCAGCACGGAGGTGACCTCCACCCCGTCGTCGACGAGCTCGGCGCGCCAGCGCCGCTGGGTCTCCTCGTCCGGTGCCCGCCAGGCGACGTGGTGCACGGTCCCCGCGGCGACCAGTCCGCGCGGCGCGTCCGGGGACACCTGGACGTCGACGAACGCACCAGGCCCGCCGTCGCCGGCGGCGAAGCGCAGCCGGTCGCCCTCCTCGGCGACCAGCCGCAGCCCGAGGTCCCCGAGCATCCCCGCGGTGGCCTCGTCCCGGTGCACCGAGAGGGTCACCGAGTGCAGGCCGCGGATCGCGTGCTCGGCGGGGACGTGCCCGTTGTCCCACGGCACCCGCGGGTCGCCCTGCGGGTGCGCGACCAGCGCGAGCGCGAGACCGTCGGGATCGCGGAAGCCCAGGGCCTCTTCGCCGTCGCGAGCGGCGACCTCGCCCACCTCGATGCCCAGACCGGTCAGGTGTTGCTTCCACCAGCCCAGCGAGTTCGCCGGGACCGACAGCGACGTGGTGGTCGCCTGCCCCGCGCCGCGGCGTCCGCTCGGCGCGTCCCGCCACGGGAAGAAGGTGATCAGCGAACCGGGCGCGCCCGCCTCGTCGCCGTAGTACAGGTGGTAGGTGCCGGGGTCGTCGAAGTTGACGGTCGTCTTCACCAGCCGCAGGCCCAGCGCCCGCAGGTAGAAGTCGACGTTGCGCTGCGGGTCGCCCGCGATCGCGGTGACGTGGTGCAGCCCGCTGGTGGCGATGGTCATGGTGGACTCCTGCGATCGGTCGTCGCGGACGCGCGGCCGGCCCCTCGTCGGTCGCGCACCCGGATCGGGTCGCGGCGCGGTCGGCGTTCAGTGTCGCCGCGATGACGACGAGCCGCTCGGCCCGCACCGCGGGCGATGTGGCTCCCGCCCGCCGCGCCCAATCACTTTCTAGAAAGAGATTACCCAGAATTTATCTTCCATGCAAGAGTTTCGCGTGGGAGCTGTTAGACTTCCGGGACGCACGAGACGCGGCGGAGGGAGCAACCGTGGGTGAGCCGGACGCGCGGACCGATGACGACGAGATCGTCACCTGGTGGGGTCTGGTGATCGAGGGTTACCACGTCACCCAGGACCGGCTGATGCGGGAGATCGACGCCCGCTTCGGGCTGGCCCCCGCCTCCTTCGACATCCTGATCCGGCTCGTGCGCACCCCCGAGCAGCGGATGCCGATGACCCGGCTGGCCCGCGAAGCGGCGTTGAGCAGCGGCGGGTTCACCAAGGTCGCCGACCGGTTGGCCACCGCCGGGCTGATCCGCCGCGAACCCTGCGAGACCGACCGCCGCGTCACCTACGCGGTGCTCACCCAGCGCGGGCGGGAGCGGGCCGAGGACGCGCGGCAGCTCTGCGCCCGGGTGCTGCGCGAGAGCGTGCTGGACCCGCTCGGCGAGGACCGCGCGGCGGCGCTGGCCGACGCGATGCGCACCCTGCGCGGCGCCAACGGCTGACCGGTGTCCCGACTGGACGTTGCGTCCCACCGGTGATCGGATGGTGTCCGGTCGGCGCGCGCCACTCCGCCGACCGGAGAGGACGACGATGGCGACCGAACGGATCCTGATCACCGGTGCCTCGGGCACCATCGGCCGGATGCTGCGCGAGAGGTTGCGCGCACCCGGCCGGACGCTGCGGCTGCTGGACAAGGTCGCGCCGCCGGAGGGCGGGCCCGGCGAGGACGTGGAACCGATGGCCGGCTCGGTGACCGACACCGCGCTGCTGACCGAGGCCTGCCGGGACGTCGACGCGGTGCTGCACCTGGCCGCGCTGCCGGTGGAGAACACCTGGGAACGGATCCTCGCGGTCAACGTGGACGGCACCCGCGCCCTATTGGAGGCCGCGCGCGGCGCGGGCGTGCCGCGGGTGGTGCTGGCCTCCAGCAACCACGCCGCCGGGTTCCATCCCGCGACCGGAACCGACCTGCCCGCCGAGGCCGCGCCGCGCCCGGACACCTACTACGGGTTCAGCAAGGCGGCCACCGAGGCGCTGGGCAGCCTCTACCACTCCCGGTACGGGATGGACGTGCTCTGCCTGCGCATCGGGGCCTACGGCGACCGGCCGGACGACGAGCGCGGCCTGTCGATCTGGCTGTCCCCCGAGGACGGCGGGCGGCTGTTCGAGGCGTGCCTGAGCACGCCCTCCCCCGGGTTCCGGGTCGTCTGGGGCGTCTCGGCGAACACCCGGCGCCTGGTCTCCCGGGCCGAGGGCGAGGCGATCGGCTACCACCCGCGCGACGACGCCGAGGTCTTCGCCGACCAGGTGCGGTTCTTCCCGCCCGGCACCGAGCGGGACTTCCTCGGCGGGACGTTCACCACCGCAGCCCTGGGCGAACCGATGTGATCGGCGAACCGATGTGATCCGGCCGGCTCCGGGGTTCCCGCCGGAGCCGCCGGGCACGAGCATCAAGTCCCGCGCCGACAGCGCCGCGCTGCCGACGAGGCCCACGCACGAAGCTGGAGGAACGACATGCGCGAAGCGGTCATCTGCGAACCGCTGCGGACCCCGATCGGCCGGTTCGGCGGGGTGTTCACGACGGTGCCCGCCGCCGAACTGGCCACCACCGCGATCCGGGCGCTGCTGGAGCGCACCGGGCTGCCCGGCGACGCGATCGACGAGGTGGTCCTCGGGCACTGCTACCCCACCAGCGACGCCCCCGCGATCGGCCGGGTGGCGGCGCTGGACGCCGGGCTGCCCGTCGAGGTAGGCGGAACCCAGGTGGACCGGCGGTGCGGCTCCGGGTTGCAGGCGGTGCTCGACGCCGCGATGCAGGTGCAGACCGGGGTCGGCGACGTCCTGCTGGCAGGCGGCGTGGAGAGCATGAGCACCGCGCCGCTCTACACCACCGAGGCGCGGTGGGGCGTGCGCGGCGGCGGTCTGGAGCTGCACGACTCGCTGGGGCGCGGCCGGGTGACCGCGGGCGGCGAGAACCACCCGGTGCCGGGCGGCATGATCGAGACCGCCGAGAACCTGCGGCGCGAGTACGGCATCCCCCGCGCTGAGCAGGACGAGCTCGCCGCGCGTTCCCAGCAGCGGGCGGCGGCGGCCATCGCCGACGGCCGCTTCGACGACGAGATCGTGCCGGTGGCGGTGCGCTCGCGCAAGGGCGAGACCGTGGTCGACGCCGACGAGCACCCGCGCCCGGACACCACCGCGGAGTCGCTGGCGGCGCTGCGGCCGATCATGGGCGGGCAGGACCCGGAGGCCACCGTCACGGCGGGCAACGCCAGCGGGCAGAACGACGCCGCCGCGGTCTGCGTGGTGACCACGCCGGAGCGGGCCGCGGAGCTGGGCCTGCGCCCGCTGGTCCGGCTGGTGTCCTGGGCCCGGGCCGGGGTCGCGCCGCGCACGATGGGCATCGGCCCGGTGCCCGCCACCGCGACCGCGCTGCGGCGCGCCGGGCTCGAACTGTCCGATGTGGATCTGATCGAGCTGAACGAGGCGTTCGCCGCGCAGGTCCTCGCCTGCACCCGGGAGTGGCGGCTCGCCGAAGCCGACTTCGACCGGCTCAACGTCAACGGCTCCGGCATCTCGCTGGGGCACCCGCTGGGCGCCACCGGCGGCCGCATCCTGGCCACCCTCGCGCGCGAGATGCACCGCCGCGACGCGCGGTACGGCCTGGAGACGATGTGCATCGGCGGCGGGCAGGGCCTGGCGGCGGTGTTCGAGCGGATCTGAGCCGCCGGGCCGCGCTCCGGTCCGCGGTGCGGGTGCGCCGCGGACCGGAGCGCCCGGTCAGTCGAAGAGCACGATCTGCCGGGCGACCTCACCGAGCTTGAGCTCGTCGTAGGCCTCGTTGATGCCCTCGAGCCCGACCGTGCCGCTCACCATCGAATCCAGGTCCAGCTTGCCCGCCAGGTACATGTCGACGTAGCGCGGCATGTCCACCCGGAACCGGTTCGAGCCCATCGTCGAACCCTGGATCCGCTTCTCCTGCAACAACGACGGCCCGTCGATCTCCACCTTCTCCCCCACCGGGATCATCCCGATGATGGTGGCGGTACCGCCCGGCCGCAGCATGTCGAAGCACTGCTGCGCGGCGCTGGCCACGCCGACCGCCTCGAAGGAGTGCTCCACGCCTCCCGCGGTGAGCTCGCGCACCGCCGCCACGGCGTCCACCTCGGCGGCGTTGATCACGTCGGTGGCGCCGAACCGCCGCGCCAGGTCGAGCTTGCTCGCCACCCGGTCGATCGCGATCACCCGGCCGGCGCCCGCGATCACCGCGCCCTGCAACGCGGAGAGCCCGATGCCGCCGCACCCGACCACAGCCACCGTCTCGCCCGGCCGCACCCCGGCGGTGTTGATCACCGCGCCGGCGCCGGTGGTGACCCCGCACCCGATGAGCGCGGCCTTGTCCAGCGGCATGTCCTCCCGGATCTTCACCGCGCCGTGCTGGTGGACCAGCATGTACTCGGCGAAGCTGGAGGTGAAGAGGAACTGGTGCACCGGCTGCCCGTCCCGGCTCAGCCGCGGCGGCGCGGACGAGGGACGCAGCACGCCTTCCTTCGAGCAGAGCTGCGGACGTCCGCTCAGGCAGTAGTCGCACCGCCCGCAGAACACCGACAGGCAGGTGATGACGTGGTCGCCGGGGGCGAACCCGGTGACCCGGTCGCCGACCGCCTCCACCACCCCGGCCGATTCGTGCCCGAGCACGACGGGCAGCGGGTACGGGTACTTGCCCTCCATGAAGTGCAGGTCGGAGTGGCACACCCCGGCCGCCACCGTGCGGACGAGGATTTCATCGGGAGCCGGGGAATCGACGTCGATCTCGCCGATCACGAGCGGTCCGGGGGCGGATTCCAACACTGCGGCCTTGCACTGCATGGCGGTCACTCCTGGTGCGGGAGGGCGGTGGACCGGGGTCGGCGCGAAGATGATCTCGTTTTCCCCCTTCTAGCCCGGTCCCACCCGCCCTGTCAACACGCTGCCCGCCCGCCGGATCCGTTGCGGGAGCGGGGATCCGCGGCGCTACCGGAGCACCGCCCGCGCGGCTATCCCGCCGCCGACGACGAGCAGCAGCGCCGCCAGCGCCCAACGCCGCCCGTCCCGGACGTCGTCCTGCGCCGCGGCCGCGTCGTCCTCGGCCAGCAGCGGGATCGGCGGCGGTGGGGGCCGCCGCACCGGTGTTTCCGGCGGGGCCGGCGGCGCGGTCGGCACGGCGGGTTCCGACCGGACCGGGACCGCGGGCCGCGGCGGCACGGGTGACGCGCTCTCCGGCGGCGGTTCCGGCGCGGGCGGTTCCGGCGCGGGCGGCACCGGCGTCGGCGGAGGTTCCGGCGCCGGTGCAGGTTCCGGCGGCGGTGGTTCCGGCGGCGGAGGCGGTGGACCGGGCGCCCGCGGCAGGCAGCCCGCGGCGTCGGAGTGCAGCACTCCCGCGCGGGTGGCCAGCCGCGTCGTCGTGCCGTCCGGGGCGATCCGGTGCAGCGCGGCGCGTCCCGCGCGGTGCACCACCACGTACAGCGACCGGTCCGGGCCGATCACCAGCGCGCCGTAGCCGCCGCGCGCGAGCCCGTCGAGCCGGGCGCGGACCGACACCGCGCCGTCGTCGGCCAGGCGCACCAACGCGGTCCCCGAACCGGTGCGGGCGACGCCGAGCAGGGCCCCGTCGACCGGGTCCACGGCCAGGTCGTGCAACCCGCCGACGGCGGGCCGGAGCCGGTGCGAGGCGACCACGTGCAAGTACCGCGGCGAAGCGGGATCGACGTCGACCACGTGCAGCGCGCCGCGCCCCACGAGGTACCAGCGGTCGCCGCGGATCGCGCCACCGGTGGGCACGAACGACGGAGCCGACCGCAGCGCACCGAGCTCCTCGGCGGAGCCGTCCGGCCGCCAGGCGACCACCCGGCGGCCCGGCGCGACGGCGTACACCCGGTCCTGCGCCGCGGCGTGGCCGAGCGCGGTCCAGCGCCGCGGGGACACCCGCAGCACCGCGCCGTCCCCCGCCGGCAGCTCCACCCGGGCCAGCACCGTGGTGTTCGGCGTGCCGATCGCGAACACCGCGGTGCACGGCGGTTGCGCCCGCGCGGCGCCCGGCAGGGCGCAGGTGGGCACGAGCACGGCGACGACCAGCGCGGCGCGGCTCAGCCGCCGGGGCATCAGGAGCGCCCGAGCCGGTCCAGCGCCCAGCGGAAGGCGTCCGGATCGATGCTCGACCCTCCGCTGAACGGGTTCTGGAGCTGGTGGATGGCGAACAGCATCAGCGCCAGCGCACCGGCCAACGTGGACACCAGGAGCACGTGCGGCCCCAGTCGGGTACCGCCGAAGAGGTTGGGCAGCACGACGCACACCACGCTGCCGAGGATGAGCACGAACCACACCACGGCCACCACGCCTTCGTCGAAGGCGCGGGTCAGCCGCTCCTGCCGCTCCTGGTAGACCTGCCCGAGCTGGTCGGCCGCCTCGGTCTTGCGGCCGTCCTGCCAGTCGCCCTGCGATCCGGCCGCCAGGACGGTGGCGCGGACCCGGTCGAGCTGCGCCCAACCCGGGCCGGTCACCTCACCGCCGATCCGCATCACCGGCCACTCCTGGTCGATCACGGTGCGGGCGTACCGGGCGCTGAGGTCCCGCACCTGCTGCCCGGCGCCCGGTTCCAAGGCGTCCACCGCCCACGCGACCGAGACCAGCGCCTGCGCCTCCCGGTACGTCCCGTCGCGGGCGTCGGAGACCGCGTCGAACAACTTCACCAGCACGAAGGCCAGCACCACCGCGTGCAGGCCGTTGACGATGGTGAACACCTGGCCGGCCGCGTCGTTGTTGCTGCTGCGCCCCTCGTCCTGCCCGATCCGGCGCACCAGGTAGCCGACCGCCCCGGCGATCAGGGCCGCGCCGAACACCCACAGGGCGCCGACGAGGTAGGTGCTCATCCCGACCCCCCCGCGCCGCCTTCCTCGAACGCGGGCAGCGCGCCTCCCGGCGGTTCCGGGATGAGCAGCTCGCCGATCTCGCAGCCGAGCACGGCGCAGATCACGTCGAGGTCGTCGAGCTTGATGCTGGCCGGGGTCTTGGCCCACAGCCCGGACATCTTGCCCGCCGAGATCACCAGCCCGCCGCGGGCGAGCCGGTGCTGCAGATCGGTCGCCTTCCAGATGCCCCGCTGCGCGGCCGCCAGCCGGAGGTTCCACCTCACCGCGGCCACCCCCCGCCGGCCGCCGGACCGCTCCGTTCGCGGCCCGCGCACCGCACTCCCCTGCGGACAGACAACTCGACCACCTCGTTGCGCCCCCGACAATTCACCGGCAGACCGGCAAATAGCAGTTGAATCGTTTTGCACGACACTACTGCGGCGGCGCCGCCGAGTGGATAACCCAATTCGTCGATTTCCGCGGGTCGACCAATACGCTCGAACGGACCAGCGGAGCGCGGAATATGCCGGTCCGCCCCTAAAAACCGCAGGACGAGGCACCTCGGACGGACACATGGCGTATCGTCCGCGCCGCACAAGAGGTTGTTCAGGTGAAATCCCGAGCCGCCCGGACAACCGGCTTAGACCGGCGGGGCGAACCACCACTTTCGAGTGACTGTACGGCCCCGATCACGGGTGCTAGCGTCGCTTCCGACGAACGGGAAAAGCACCCGCCGAACAATTGGCGAACAGCAGATTCCGACCATTCCCCTTTTCATTAATTGACGCGGTAGTAGCACCGCGCGCCCTCCCCTGCCTGACGACACATGATTGGTGGTATCGGCGTGACCTCGATCGACCCGCTCAACAGCACCGAAGCGGAGCAGCAGCAGTCGAGCCTGAGCACGGCGGCAGCCCGGAACCTGGCCACCACGACCAAGTCCGCACCGCAGATGCAGGGCATCACCTCGCGCTGGCTGCTGCGGATGCTGCCCTGGGTGCAGGCGGCGGGCGGCACCTACCGGGTCAACCGGCGGCTGAGCTACACCCTCGGCGACGGCCGGGTGACCTTCACCAACACCGGTGCCGACGTGCGGGTCATCCCGCAGGAACTCGGCGAGCTGCCGCTGCTGCGCGGTTTCGACGACGACGCGGCGCTGACCGCGCTGGCCGACCGGTTCGTGCAGCGGGAGTTCGAGCCGGGCCAGGTGATCGCCGAGGAGGGCCAGCCCGCCGAGCAGGTGTTCCTCATCGCGCACGGCAAGGTCAACCGGATCGGCCGCGGCGAGTACGGCGACCGGACGGTGCTCAGTGTCCTCGCCGACGGCGAGTACTTCGGCGCCGACGTGCTCACCGGCGCGGAAACCACCTGGGACCACACCTTCAAGGCCGTCACCCGGTGCACCGTGCTGACCCTGCGGTACCAGTCCTTCCAAGAGCTCAACGGGCACTCCGAGGCGCTGCGCGAGCACATCCGGCAGGCCCTCGACAGCCCGCGCCGCGCGCACAACGACCACGGTGAAGCCTCGATCGACATCTCCTCCGGGCACAGCGGCGAACCCGCGCTCAGCGCCACCTTCGTGGACTACGAGCTGGCCCCCCGGGAGTACGAGCTCAGCGTGGCCCAGACGGTGCTGCGGGTGCACAGCCGGGTCGCCGACCTCTACAACCAGCCGATGAACCAGGTCGAGCAGCAGTTGCGGCTCACCATCGAGGCGCTGCGGGAGCGCCAGGAGGACGAGCTGGTCAACAACCGGGACTTCGGGTTGCTGCACAACGCCGACCTGCGGCAACGGGTGCACACCCGCAGCGGCCCGCCCACGCCGGACGACATGGACGAGCTGCTCGCCCTGGTGTGGAAGGAACCGGGCTTCTTCCTGGCGCATCCCAAGGTGATCGCCGCCTTCGGCCGGGAGTGCAGCAAGCGCGGCCTCTACCCGCACGCCGTCGACCTCGCCGGTCACCAGGTGCCGTCCTGGCGCGGCGTGCCGATCCTGCCGTGCAACAAGCTGCACGTCAGCGACTCGCGCACCAGCTCGGTCCTGCTGGTCCGCCCCGGCGAGGAGAACCAGGGCGTCGTCGGCCTGCACCAGACCGGCATCCCGGACGAGTACCGGCCCGGCCTGTCGGTGCGGTTCATGGGCATCAACGACCAGGCGCTCATCTCCTACCTGGTCAGCGCGTACTACTCGGCCGCCATCCTGGTGCCGGACGCGGTCGGGGTGCTGGACCACGTCGAGATCGGGTTGGAGGGCTGATCGGGCCGCGAGCGACGAGCAGCCAGCGCGAACGAGCCCAGTGAGGAGTCCAGTCCAGTGACCTCGACAGAGATCGACGAAGCCGAGCAGCACGCATCCAGCCTGAGCACCGCGGCGGCGCGGAAGCTGTCCTCCACCACCAAGACGACACCGCAGATGCAGGGCGTGACCCCGCGCTGGTTGTCGGCGATGCTGCCGTGGGTGGAGGTGGAGGCGGGCACCTACCGCGTCAACCGGCGCCTGACCTACGCCGTGGGCGACGGCCGGGTGACCTTCGCCGGCGGCGCCGCCGACCTGCGGGTGGTCCCGCAGGAACTCCGGGAACTCCCGCTGCTGCGCGGCTACGACGACGACTCGGCGCTGTCGGCGCTCGCCGACCGGTTCGTGCGGCGGGAGTTCGAGCCGGGCCAGATGATCGTCGCCGAGGGGCAACCGGTGGAGCAGGTTTTCCTCGTCGTGCACGGCAAGGTCAGCCGGCTCGGGCACGGCGAGTACGGCGACCGCGCGGTGCTCGGCGTGCACGCCGACGGCGAGTACTTCGGCGCCCAGCTGCTGGCCGGCGAATCCGAGTGGGCGCACTCGTACCAAGCGGTCACGCACTGCACCGTGCTGGCGCTGGGGCGCACCGGCCTCGCCGAGGTCACCGACCAGTTCGCCGGGCTGCGCGCGCACGTCGAGCGGGTCCGCGACGCCCCGCCCGGGGCCCGCAACAAGCACGGCGAAGCGGCGATCGAGATCAGCTCCGGCCACTCCGGGGAACCGACGCTGCCGAGCACCTTCGTCGACTACGAGCTGGCCCCCCGGGAGTACGAGCTCAGCGTGGCCCAGGCCGTGCTGCGGGTGCACAGCCGCGTGGCCGACCTCTACAACCAGCCGATGAACCAGATCGAGCAGCAGCTGCGGCTGACCATCCAGGCGTTGCGGGAGCGCCAGGAGCAGGAGCTGCTCACCAACCGCGACTTCGGACTGCTGCACAACGCCGACCTGCGGCAGCGGATGCCGACCCGCACGGGTCCGCCGACGCCCGACGACATGGACGACCTGCTGTCCCGCCGACGCGGCTCGCGGTTCTTCCTCGCCCACCCCAAGGCGATCGCCGCCTTCGGGCGGGAATGCAGCAAGCGCGGGATCTACCCGGACACCACCGAGGTCGGCGGCAAGCGGGTCGCGGCGTGGCGCGGTGTCCCGCTGCTGCCCAGCGACAAGATCCCGATCAGCGAGCGGGGCACCAGCTCGATCCTGTGCATGCGCACCGGGGAGGACGACGAAGGCGTCGTGGCCCTGCACCAGACCGGCATCCCCGACGAGCACGAGCCGGGGCTCAACGTCCGGTTCATGGGGATCGACGAACAGGCGGTCATCTCCTACCTGGTCAGCACGTACCACTCCGCCGCCGTGCTGGTCCCGGACGCGCTCGGCGTGCTCGAACGCGTCGAGATCGCCCGCTGAGGTCGCGGTGCCCGCGGTGGGCCACCGCGGGCACCGCACCGATCCGGCACGCAACCCCATCGGCGAACGCAGTCCGAAAGAAGGAAGTCATGGCCACCACGCAGCAGGAAACGAACAGCGGTTCGGATGCCCACGAGGCCCTCTCCCGCAGCCGCGCGATGGTCGACCCGGCGCTGCGCTCCGCCGTGGACCGGTTGCCGACCAGGATGCAGACCATCGTCGGCTTCCACCTCGGGTGGTGGGACGAGCACGGCAACCCCATCCGGGCGGACCGGGGCAAGACCGTCCGCCCCGCGATGGTGCTGCTGTCCGCCGCCGCCGTCGGCGGCGATCCGGCGGCCGCGGTACCGGCCGCGGTGGCCGTCGAGCTGGTGCACAACTTCTCGCTCCTGCACGACGACGTGATGGACGGCGATGTCACCCGCAGGCACCGGCCGACCGCGTGGACCATGTTCGGCAGCGGACCGGCGATCCTGGCCGGGGACGCGCTGCTGAGCCTGGCCACCGACGTCCTGGCCGCCAGCGGGCACCCGGAGGCCACCAGCGCGGTGCGGATGCTCAACACCGCCGTGCTGAGCCTGATCAACGGGCAGAGCCAGGACCTGGCGTTCGAGGACCGGCGGGACGTCGAGGTCACCGAGTGCCAGCGGATGGCGCGGGACAAGACCGGCGCGCTGCTGGGCTGCGCGTGCGCCCTCGGCGCGCTGTTCGGCGGCGCCCGCAACGGGCAGGTCGCCCGGCTGCGCAGCTTCGGCGAGCGGCTCGGGCTGGCCTTCCAGCACGTCGACGACCTGCTGGGCATCTGGGGCGACCCGGCGCTGACCGGCAAGCCGGTCTTCTCCGACCTGCGGACCCGGAAGAAGACCCTGCCCGTGGTCTCGGCGCTGAACTCCGGGTCGCCCGCCGGGCAGCGGCTCGCGGCGCTGTACTTCAGCGATCAGCCGCTCTCCGGCAGCGATCTGGCGCGGGCGGCGGAACTGGTCAGCGTCGCGGGTGGTCGGCTCTGGAGCCAGAAGCAGGCCGACGAGCTGCTCACCCGGGCGCTGGGCGACCTGCGGGCGGCGGAACCGGTGGCGCGTCCCGCCGAGGAGCTCAGCGCGCTGGCCCACCTGCTCACCCACCGGGACCACTGACCCCGACGCCGTCCGGGCGCACGGCGCGCGCGGCGATCACCGGATGGGGTGAGCTTGCCAGCGGCTGATCATCCGCTGCCCCAGACTTCCGGCGGAGCACCCCCGCCGGAAGGAAGTTCCCGTGCGCCTGCGACCCGCCCACGCATTGCCGTTGACCGGGGCGTTCACCGCTCTGGTGCTGGCCGTCGGAGCCCACCCCGGCGGCGGCGCCCCGGAACGGCCGACGACGCCCACCCCGGTCGCCGCCGCGGTGGACCCGGGACGCCCGCCCGTCGACGCCGTCGCCCTCCGCTCGCAGGGATCCGAAGGCACCGCCGCGATCGACGTCGTCCGGCTCCCCGGGCCGGACGTCCCCGGGCCGGAGATCGCCGGGCCGGTCGACGTCACCGGCGGAAAGACCTCCGCGGTGCCGCCAGGCAACACACCGGGGCCGACCGGCACGCCGCCCGCCGGGGAGGGCGACCCGAGCACGCCGCTGGCGCGGACGGGCAGCGCGACGGGCGGCTGGCTGCCGCTGGGCATCGCGCTGCTCGGGCTCGGCGGTGCGATCGTGGCCGTGCTGCGCCCGCCCCGGGACCGGGACGTCGACCACCGCTGATCCACTCCCCGCCCGATGGCCCCCGCCGGAATCGTCGCCGAGGACGACCTTGGTCCGGCGTGGCCGAAGGGCTAAGGTTCGGTCAGACCATTTGACGGCCGAACCGGTGAGGACGAACATGCGGTCGCAGAACCACGCCGACGCCGGACCGCGCCCGGTGCGCGGCGCGGCACCGAGCTCCGCGGCGGACGGCGGTCGTCGGGATGGCTGAACCGGTTCCGGTGCGACTGGCCTACGGCGAGACCGGGCTGGACGTCGAGTTCCCCGCCGACCGCACCACGGTCGTGCGCCCCGAGTACCACCCGGGGCTCGCCGACGAGGCCGCCGCGCTGCGGGCCGCGCTGCGCGAGCCGGTGGCCGGTCCGCCGCTGCGGGACCGGGTCCGCCCGGGGCAGACCGTGGCCGTGTCGGTGTGCGACAGCACCCGGCCGCAGCCCCGCCACCTGATGATCCCGGCGCTGCTGGCCGAACTGGACGGCATCGTGGACCTCGCCGACGTCGTGCTGCTGGTGGCCACCGGCACGCACCGGGCGAACACCGAGGCCGAACTGCGCGCGATGTTCGGCGACGAGGTGGTGGACGCCGTGCGGATCGTCAACCACGACGCCCGGGACCGGGAGTCGCTGGTGTGGTGCGGCCGCCACGGCAAGGACGTGCCGGTGTGGCTGCACCGCGAGTGGGTCGAGGCCGACGTGCGGATCACCACCGGGTTCGTCGAGCCGCACTTCTTCGCCGGGTTCAGCGGTGGCCCGAAGCTCGTCGCGCCGGGGCTGGCCGCCTTGGAGACGGTGCTGACCCTGCACGACGCGGCGCGCATCGCCCACCCCTCCGCGACCTGGGGCGTCACCGAGGGCAACCCGGTGCACGACGACGTCCGCGCCATCGCCGAGGGCACCGGCGTGGACCTCGCCTTCGACGTCCTGCTCAACCGGGAGCACCGGATCGTCGAGGCGTTCGCCGGGGACCTGCTGCCGATGCACCGGGCGGCCTGCCGGGCCGCGCAGCGGCTGGCGATGCGCCCGGTCCCGGCCGCGTTCGACGTCGTGGTGACCACCAACTCCGGCTACCCGCTGGACCAGAACCTCTACCAGGCGGTGAAGGGGATGTCGGCGGCGGCCGAGGTGGTGCGCCCCGGCGGGCTCATCGTCTGCGCCGCGGAATGCCGCGACGGGTTCCCGGATCACGGCTCGTTCCGGGAGGTGCTGGCTTCGGCGGCCGCACCGGAGGAGCTGCTCGCCGACATCGAGGCGCGCGAGCGCACCGTGCCGGACCAGTGGCAGGTGCAGATCCAGGCCAAGATCCAGAGCCGGGCCCGCGTCGCCGTGCACAGCGCGCACCTGGGCCCGGCGGAGCTGCGCTCGGCGCACCTGGAGCACTGCGCGGACGTGGAGGCCACCGTGCGCGACGCGCTGGCCGCCGATCCCGCCGCCCGGGTCTGCGTGCTGCCGGAAGGACCGCAGACGATCCCCTACCTCGCGACGGAAAGGAAGTGACCGTGGCACAGCAGCAGCCGCTGGAGCGCCTCAGGTCCCGGCTCGGCCGGGAGGACGCGCTCGTCGTCGCCTTCTCCGGCGGTGTGGATTCGGCGCTGGTCGCCGCCACCGCGCACGCGGTGCTCGGGGAGCGGATGCTCGCCGTCACCGCCGTCTCACCGAGCCTGGCCGCCGCCGAGCGCGCAGAGGCCAAGCGATTCGCCCGCGAGCGCGGCATCCCGCACGTGGAGGTGTGCACCGACGAAGCCGAGCGCCCGGAGTACGCGGCCAACGACGCGAACCGCTGCTACCACTGCAAATCGGCGCTGTTCGACGCGATCGAACCGCTGGCCGGGATGCTCGGCGCCCGGGTCGCGCTGGGCACCAACCTCGACGACCTCGGCGATCACCGGCCCGGTCAGCGGGCGGCGGCCCAGCGCGGCGCGATCGCCCCGATGGTCGACGCCGAGCTGACCAAGCAGGACGTCCGGGCCGCGAGCCGGGAGCTGGGGCTGGTCACCGCGGACAAGCCCGCGGCCGCCTGCTTGGCCTCCCGCGTCGCCTACGGCGAGCAGGTCACCCCGGAGGTGCTCGGCCGGATCGAGCGCGCCGAGGAGCAGGTCAAGGCGCTGGGTTTCGCGGTCTGCCGGGTCCGCTCCCACGGCGACGGCACCGTGGCCCGATTGGAGGTGCCCGCCGAGGACTGGGACCGGGCGGCCGCGCTGCGCGAGGAGCTGGACCGGGCCGCGCGCGCGGCCGGGTTCGAGTTCTGCGCCCTGGACCTGGCGGGGTTCCGCAGCGGCCGGATGAACGCGCTGCTGCCGCTGCTGCCCGCCCGGAGCGCGTCATGACCGGCTTCGCCGACCTCGGCTACGCGCGGGTGGACACCGACCGCGAGGACCGGCAGGGCCTGCCCGAGATCGTCTACGGACCCGGCAAGCAGCCCGACGAGATCGTCGGCATCGTCTCCGAGCTGCTGCGCCGCAGCACCGGCCCGGTGCTGGTCACCCGGGTCGAGCCGGAGGTGGCCGAGCACGTCGCCGAGCGGGTCGACGGGGCCGTGCACCACCCGGCGGCGCGCCTGCTGACCTGGCGACCGGCGCCCGCGGGAACCTTCGAGGTCTGCGTGGTCACCGCGGGCACCGCCGACGGGCCGGTGGCCGCCGAGGCCGAGGCCGTCGCGGCGGCGATCGGGTTGTCGACCCGGCTGGTGCGCGATGTCGGGGTGGCCGGCATCCACCGGCTGCTCGCGGTGCGCGAGGACCTGGCGCGGGCGGACGCGGTGATCGTGGTCGCGGGCATGGAGGCGGCGCTGGCCAGCGCGGTCGGCGGCCTGGTCGGTTCTCCGGTGGTCGCGGTGCCGACCTCCACCGGCTACGGCGCCGCGCTGGACGGGGTGACCGCGCTGCTGTCCATGATGACCTCCTGCGCGGCCGGGCTCACCGTGGTCAACATCGACTCCGGGTTCTCCGCGGCGATGGCCGTGCACCGGCTCGCCCGCACCGCCGCGAGGCCGCGGTGATCCTCTGGCTCAACCCGGTGACCGGCGCTTCCGGGGACATGCTGCTCGGCGCGCTGCTCGGGCTCGGCGCACCGCTGGAGCGGGTCCGCGACGCCGTCGCCGGGACCGGCCTGACCGGCTGGCGGCTGGTGGCCGAACCGGTGCAGGTGGCGGGCGTCGCGGCGACGAAGGCGGTGGTGGAGGTCCACGACCACGCGCCGGAGCGCCGCGCCGCCGAGCTGCTGGAGCGGGTGGGGCGCGCCGCGCCGGAACCGGTCGCGGCGCTGGCCTCGGCGGCGGTGCGGGCGATCGCCGAGGCGGAGGCGGCGCTGCACGACCGGCATCCCGACGACGTGCACCTGCACGAGATCGGCGGGCTGGACACGGTGGTCGACACCGTGGGGGTGGCCGCCGCGCTGCACGCCCTGGACATCACCGCCGTGCACTCGGCCCCGCTGGCGCTGGGCAGCGGCACGGTCCGCTGCGCGCACGGCGTGCTGCCCGCCCCGGCCCCGGCGACCCTGGCCCTGCTGCGCGGCGCGGCGGTCGTCGGCACCGACCTCGACGGCGAGACGGTCACCCCCACCGGCGCGGCGCTGCTGGGCGCGGTGGGCACCAGCTACGCCCCGCCGCCCGCGATGACGGTGCTGGCCACCGCGTTCGGCGCGGGCACCAAGCGGTTCGCGCAGCGGCCCAACGTGCTGTCGGCGACGCTGGGCGAGCCGCGCGTCGCCGCCACCACCGAACCGATGGTCGTGCTGGAGTCCAATGTGGATGACGTGTCGGCCGAAGTGCTCGGGCACGTCGTCGACCGCGCGCTGCGCGCCGGGGCCGCCGACGCCTGGACCTCACCGGCGACCATGAAGAAGTCCCGGCCCGCCAGCACCGTGCACGTGCTGTGCGCGCCGGACCGGGAGGCCGAGCTGACCCGGCTGCTGCTCGCCGAGACCGGCAGTCTGGGCCTGCGCCGACACCAGGTCGACCGGCGCGCCGTGCCGCGCAGCACCACCACGGTCGAGGTCGAGGGCCACCCGGTGCGGATCAAGCAGGGTCCGTGGCACGCCAAGCCCGAACACGACGACGTCGCCGCCGCGGCCGAGGCCCTCGACCGGCCGCTGCGCACCGTCGCCGCCCAGGCCCTCGCCGCCCACCAGGAGCACCGGCTCACCCGCACGAGCCACGGGTGCGGGGCACCTTCCTCCGGCACAGTCGGATGAAGGTGCCCCGCACCTGGTTTTGACCACCCGGTCGGGTCAGAGGAACTTGTCCAGCGTGATCGGCAGATCGCGCACCCGGACTCCGGTGGCGTGCCAGGCGGCGTTGACCACGGCCGCCGCCGTGCCCACGATCCCGATCTCGCCGATCCCCTTGGCCCCCAACGCGTTGACGTACGGGTCGTCCTCGTCGATCCAGTCCGCGTCCACCGATCCCACGTCGGCGTTGGCGGCGATGTGGTACTCGGCGAGGTCGTGGTTGACCACGTGCCCCTGGACCGGGTCGAGGTAGCTGTGCTCGTGCAGCGCCATCGACAGGCCCATCGTCATGCCGCCGATGAGCTGCGAGCGCCCGGTCTTGGCGTTCATCATGCGCCCGACGGCGAACATGCCGAACAGCCGCGGCACCCGGATCTCGCCGGTCATGGCGTGCACCCGGACCTCGGCGAACTGGGCGCCGAAGGCGTGCATGGCGTACTGGTCGCGGTGCGGGTTGTCCGGCACCCGCCCGACGACCTCGATCCCCTCGTCGGGAACCGGGCCCCCGGCGGGGAGTTCGTCGCGCAGCCGGCGCGCGGCGTCGACGATCGCCGAACCCCAGGACATCGTCCCGGTAGACCCGCCCGCGCCGCTGGCATAGGGCAGATCGGTGTCGCCGATGCTGAGCACCACGTCGTCCAGCCCCACCCCGAGCGCGTCGGCGGCGATCTGGCTCAGCGCGGTCCACGCCCCGGTGCCGATGTCGGCGGCGCCGACGCGCACCCGGTACCGGCCGTCGGGCCCCACCCGGATGGCCGCCTGGGAACCGCCGTGCGGCAGCACCGGGTAGCTGGAGGCGGCGACCCCGGTGCCGACGAGCCACTCCCCGTCGCGCCGCGCCCCCGGCGTGGGATCGCGGTCGTCCCAGCCGAAGCGGCGGGCGCCTTCGCGCAGACAGGCCTCCAGGTTCCGGCTGGAGAACGGCAGCCCGGTCTCCGGGTCGGTCCGCGGGTCGTTGCGGACGCGGAACTCGATCGGGTCCATCCCGCACGCCAGCGCCATCTCGTCCATCGCGACTTCCAGCGCGTGGGTGCCGGGGCACTCGCCGGGCGCCCGCATCCACGAGGGCACCGGGACGTCGAGCGCGGCGATCCGGTGCGTCGACCGCCGGTTCGGCGCGGCGTAGAACATCCGGCTGGGCACCGCGGTCTGCTCGGCGAACTCCTTGATCCGGGAAGTCTGCTCCACCACGTCGTGCCCGATCGCGGTGAGCGAACCGGCGGGGTCGGCGCCGAGCTGGATCCGCTGGATGGTGCCGGTGCGGTAGCCGGCGAGGCTGAACATCTGCTGGCGGGTGAGGGCCAGCTTCACCGGCCGCGGCGTCACCAGCCGGGCCGCCATCGCGGCCAGCACCGTCGGCGCGTGCGGCTGGCCCTTGGAGCCGAAACCGCCGCCCACGTGCGGGCACACCACGTGCACGTGCTCGGAGTCCATCCCGAACACCGCGCAGATCGCGTCCCGCACCCAGTGCACGCCCTGCGTGGAGTCGTACAGGGTGAGGTCGTCGCCTTCCCAGCACGCGATGGTGGTGTGCGGTTCCAGCGGGTTGTTGTGCTCCAGCGGCGTGGTGTAGACGGCCTCGTGGGTGACCGCCGCGTCGGTCATCGCCCGGTCGAGGTCGCCCTGTGCGGTGTCGGTGGTGAACCCGCCGTTGACCGCGTCGGGCTTGTAGAGGTCCGTGCGGTCGGCCGAGAGCCGCGTGTCGTGCTCCCGCCGCTGGTACTCGACGTGGACGAGCCCGGCGGCGTAGCGGGCCACCTCGGGCGTCTCGGCGAGCACGCCGCCGATGAACTGGCCCCGGAAGGCGACCTCGCCGGACTGCAGGATCGCCAGCTCCCGGTCCTCCGCCGAGGCCACGCCGGGCGCGTTGTGGTGGGTGAGCACGCCCACCACGCCGGGTTCGGCCAGCGCCGCGCTGGAATCGATGGCCACCACCCGCCCGGCCGCGACGTCGGCCTGCAGCGGGTGCAGGTACACCGGCCGGTCGACCGGGTGCTCGAAGGAGTAGCGGGCGAGCCCGCGGACCTTGTCGGCGCCTTCGACCCGGTTGACCGGCGCGCCGAGAGGTGTCTTGGTGGTGGCCGTCATCGCTGATCACCCGCCAGTTCGAGGAGTGCGCCGAGGATCATGTTGCGGGCCAGCGGCACCTTGAACTCGTTCTCGGGCAGGGTGCGCGCCTCCGCGAGTTCGGCGTCCGCGGCGGCCCGGAAGTTCTCGGCGTCCGCGGCTGCCCCGCGCAACCGGTCCTCGGCGAGGCTGGCCCGCCACGGCTTGTGCGCGACGCCGCCCAGCGCCAGCCGGACGTCGCGCACCACACCGTCCTGGACGTCGAGCGCCGCCGCCACCGACACGAGCGCGAACGCGAACGAGGCGCGGTCCCGGGCCTTGCGGTACCGGGAGCGCACCGCCCAGTCGGAGGGCGGTAGGTCCACCGCGGTGATCAGCTCGCCGTGCTCCAGCACCGTGTCGTCCTGCGGCACGTCGCCGGGCAGCCGGTGCAGCTCGGCCAGCGGGATCCGCCGCTGGCCGGCGGGCCCGCGCACGTGCACCACGGCGTCCAGCGCGGCCAGCGCCACCGCCATGTCCGACGGGTGGGTGGCGATGCACGAACGGGACGCGCCGAAGATGGCGTGCTCCCGGTGGAACCCCTCCAGCGCGGCGCAACCGCTGCCGGGCTCGCGCTTGTTGCACGGCGTGGTGACGTCCTGGAAGTAGACGCAGCGGGTGCGCTGCAGCAGGTTCCCGCCGGTGGTCGCGAGGTTGCGGAGCTGACCGGACGCCCCGGCCAGCAGGGCCTGGGACAGCACCGGGTAGCGCTCGCGGACCAGCGGGTGCCCGGCGAGCGCGCTGTTGGTCACCGCGGCGCCGATCCGCAGGCCGCCGTCGGGCAGCTCCTCGACGCGGTCGGAGGTCAGCTTGCGGACGTCGACCAGCAGGTCCGGCTCGGTGACCTCCAGCTTCATCAGGTCGACCAGGTTGGTGCCCCCGGCCAGGTAGGCCCCGGCCGGGTGCTCGGCCACCGTGGCCACCGCCCCCTCGACGTCCGCCGCGGATTCGAATCGGAAGGGCCTCATCGACGCGCCACCTCCTCGATGGCCGGGACGATGTTGGCGTAGGCGCCGCAGCGGCACAGGTTGCCGCTCATCCGCTCCCGCACCTCGTCGCCGAGGTCGGCGCCGTCGTCGGTCACCTTGCTGGGCCAGCCGTCGGCGAGCTCGTCGAGCATCCCGACCGCCGAGACGACCTGCCCGGGCGTGCAGTAGCCGCACTGGAACGCGTCGTGCTCGACGAACGACTCCTGGACCGGGTGCAGTTCCCCGGCCTCCTCGGCCAGCCCGGCGGCGGTGGTGACGGTCGCCCCGTCGAACGCCACGGCGAGCATCAGGCAGCTGTTGACCCGGCGGCCGTCGCACAGCACCGTGCACGCGCCGCACTGCCCGTGGTCGCAGCCCTTCTTGGGGCTGGTGATGCCCAGCCGGTCGCGCAGGGCGTCCAGCACGGTGGTCCGGGTGTCGATCGTGACCCGGTGCGTGGTCCCGTCCACCACGAGGGAGATATCGGCGTCCACATTCGCCTCCATTCACAGGCGTTCGCCTTCCGGGCTTACCCCGCCGCACCCCGCCTCACGCCCCGGCGGCCGACTATTGTCGGGCAGCGCAGACCACGACGAAGGAGCTCCGGTGAGCAACCACGGCTACGGTCCCCGCGAACTCGATCTGGACGCACCGAGCGCCGCCCGCGCCTACGACTACTACCTCGGCGGGGCGCACAACTTCGAACCCGACCGCCGCTTCGCCGACGAGGTGCGCGCGATGGTCCCGTGGGTGGCCAACGTGGCGAAGCTGAACCGGTCGTTCCTGCAGCGGGTGGTGCGGTTCTACCTGGACCGGGGCATCACCCAGTTCATCGATCTCGGGTCGGGCATCCCGACCGTGGGCAACGTGCACGAGGTCGCCCAGGCGCGGGACCCGGAGGCCGCGGTGGTCTACGTCGACTTCGAACCGGTGGCCTGGCACTCGGCCCAGACGATGCTCGCGGACAACCCGCGCGCGACGATCATCCAGGCCGACGTCCGCGATCCGGCGGGGATCCTGGGCCACCCGGACACCCGGCGGCTCATCGACTTCAGCCGCCCGGTCGGCCTGCTGGTGGTCGGCGTGCTGCTGTTCGTCGGCCCGGAGGACCGGCCGGCCGAGCTGGTGGCGGCCTACCGGCGGGAACTGCCGCCGGGCAGCTACCTGGCCCTGTCGCACCTGACCGACGAGGACGCCGACCCGGCGCTGCGCGCCGACGTGGAACGCCTGATCGCGCTGTACCGGTCGGCCAACGAGCACGTCCACTCCCGCACCCGGGAGGAGTTCGCCTCCTGGTTCGAGGGCACCGAACTGGTCTCGCCCGGGGTGACGTTCCTGCCCGACTGGCGGCCCGACTCGGCGGAGGAGCGCGACGACGTCGCCCGACCGCTCGGGTACGGCGGCGTCGGCCGCGTCTAGCACCCGAACGGGCTACCGCCGGGCGACGCTGCGCCGCCCGAACGGACCAGCGGCACCCGTCCGGTCGAGCGACACGCCCAACCTGATCGTGTGCAAACGCCTCCGGTGCGTTGGCCGCCGGCGAACGGCCTGGTTTCGTGCAGGACGTCGGCGATCACCCGAGCGGAAGGACCGGTGCGCACCATGCAGAGCTTTCAACCGCCGGAGTACTACATGCCCTACCCGGCGCGGTTGAACCCGAACCTGGAGCGGGCGCGGGAGCACACGAAGGCGTGGGCGTACCGGATGGACATGATCGACGTGCCGCAGGAGGGCGTGCCGATCTGGGACGAGCACGACCTGGACTCCCACGACTACGCCCTGCTGTGCGCCTACACCCACCCCGACGTCGACGGGCCGGAACTCGACCTGATCACCGACTGGTACGTGTGGGTGTTCTACTTCGACGACCACTTCGTCGAGCTCTACAAGCGGCGCCCCGACCTCACCGCCGCCCGAGCCCACCTGGACCGGCTGCGGGCGTTCATGCCCGTCGAGGGCGACATCACCGAGACCCCCACCAATCCCGTGGAGCGCGGGCTGGCCGACCTGTGGGCGCGCACGGTGCCGGGGACCGGGCTGGACTGGCGGCAGCGGTTCGCCGAGAACACCAAGCACCTGCTCGACGAATCCCTGTGGGAGCTGCTCAACATCAGCGAGGACCGGGTGTCCAACCCGATCGAGTACGTCGAGATGCGCCGGAAGGTCGGCGGCGCGCCCTGGTCGGCGAACCTGGTGGAACACGCGGTGGGCACCGAACTGCCCGCCGCCATCGCCGAATCGCGGCCGATCGGGGTGCTGCGGGACACCTTCGCCGACGGGGTGCACCTGCGCAACGACCTGTTCTCCTACGACCGCGAGGTGCTCGACGAGGGCGAGCTGAGCAACGGCGTGCTGGTCTTCGAGCGGTTCCTGGGCTGCTCCACGCAGGAGGCCGCCGACACCGTCAACGACCTGCTCACCTCCCGGCTGCACCAGTTCGAGCACACCGCGCTGACCGAGGTCCCGGCGCTGCTCGACGAGCACGGCATCGACCCGGCGGGGCGGCTGGCCGTGATCGGCTACGTCAAGGGCCTGCAGGACTGGCAGGCGGGCGGGCACGAGTGGCACATGCGCTCCAGCCGGTACGTGCACGAGGGCGGCAGCACCGAGACCCCGTTCCTGGACGGGCCGCAGGGCCTGGGCACCTCCGCGGCGCGCATCGCGTCCTCGCTGCTGGCCACCGCACCGCAGCGGTTGCGCGCGTTCAGCCACCGGCCGTTCGAGCCGGTCGGCCCCCGCACGGTGCCCGAGGTGCACGTGCCCTTCCAGGTCAGCCTCAGCCCGCACCTGGACAGCGCCCGGGAGCACCACGTCGAGTGGGCGCACCGGATGGGCATCCTCGACGACGTCCCCCGGGTGTGGGACGAGGAGCAGCTCCGCGGGATGGACCTGCCGCTGTGCTCGGCCGGGCTGGACCCCGACGCCACCGAGGAGCAGCTGCACCTCTCCGCGGACTGGCTGGCGTTCGGCACCTACGGGGACGACTACTACCCGATCGTCTTCGGCCGCTCCGCCGACCTGGTCGGCGCCAAGGTCTGCACCGAACGGCTCAAGGAGCTGATGCCGGTCGACGGACCGGCCGCGGTGGTGCCGGTGTCCCCGCTGGAGCGGAGCCTGGCCGACCTCTGGGAGCGCACCGCCGGGCCGATGCCGGTGGAGTACCGCCGCGAGTTCCGCCGCTCCGTCGAGGCGATGGTCGACGCGTGGTTGTGGGAGCTGCACAACCAGCTGCTCAACCACGTCCCGGACCCCATCGATTACGTGGAGATGCGGCGCGGCACCTTCGGCTCCGAGATGACGATGAGCCTGTGCCGCCTCAACCACGGCAGCGCGGTGCCGCCGGAGATCTACCGGACCCGCACCATCCGGAACATGGAGAACTCCGCGATGGACTGCGCCTGGATGATCAACGACCTGTTCTCCTACCGCAAGGAGATCGAGTTCGAGGGCGAGGTGCACAACCTCGTGCTGGTGGCGCAGAACTTCCTGGACTGCGACCTGGCCACCGGCTACCGGCTCGTCCACGACCTGCTGGACGCGCGGATGCAGCAGTTCCAGCACGTCGTCGACATCGAGCTGCCCGCCCTGTGCGAGGAGGAGGACCTCGGCGCCGAGACCCGCGCGGCGCTCGCGCAGTACGCCACCGAGCTGCAGGACTGGCTGGCCGGAATCCTGCTCTGGCACCAGCGCACCGATCGCTACCGGGACGAGAACCTGCGGTACAACCTCCCGCACGCCCCGGCGGCGGCCGAGGAGCCCGCGTTCGTGCAGCGCCCGACCGGCCTGGGCACCTCCGCGGCCCGGCTGAGCCTGGGCTGAAGACCCCGGGGGCGGTGCCGACCGCCCCCGGGCTCCGGCTAGCGCTCGTCGCCGGCCTGCTGCTCGGCGTCCTGGTCCACGCTCTCGTCCAGCTCGTGCTCCCGCCGCTCGGCGATGGGCCGGTCCTCGACCGGTTCGTTCGGGGTGTCCGGCCGCTCCTGGGCCAGGTACTCGTCGACCGAACCGCGTTCGCGCTGCTCGCGTTCGGTCGGCGGGTCCGCCGCGACCGGGGACCAGCCCTCGGCGGGCTCGATGCCCCCTTCCAACGGGTCGGTGCCCAGCTCTTCCTCGTCCGTGCCCTCGGACTGGTCCAGGGTGGTGCCCGGTTCTTCGGGGGCGTCCGGGTTCGGCTCGGTCATCGTCACTCCTCCCTCGGGTCGGGTCAGCGGGCTCCGTAGTCGCTGCCACCGAAATCGCTGCCCTGGGCTTCGTCGATCCCGGCCCACGGATCGGCCTTGCGCGCCAGCCGCCTGGCCAGGTTCGCCAGCCCGTAGGACCGCGGCTCGACCCGGGACAGCTCCCCCGGGTCGATCGGGGTCGCCGCCGGTGCTCCCGGGCGGGCCCGCAGCGAGTACGGCGCGATCATGGTCTGCCCGTAGGCGTTGCGGTTGATGTCCAGGAAGATCCGGTCACCCCGCTTGTCCTTGCGCTGCTCGGTGGTCAGCCGGTCCGGTTCGGCCTCGGCGGCGGACTCGGCGAGCTCGCGCACCGCGGCCCGCACCTGCTCGAAGTCCCGCCGTGCGCGCAGCGGGGCGACCACGTGGAACCCCTTGCCGCCGGTGGTCTGCACGTGCGGATCGAGCCCGGCGTCGCGGAACCGCCGCGCGATGGTCCGCACCGCGCGGCGCACCTCCGGGATCCCCGTCCCCTCCGGCGGGTCCAGGTCCACCACCACCAGCCGCGGCCGCTCCAGGTCGTCCACCCGGGAAAGTCCGATGTGGAATTCCAGGCAAGCCTGGTTGGCCAGGTACAGCAGCACGGCGGGATCGTCGACGACGACGTGGTGCACGCTGTCCTGTTTGCCCCGCTGCGGCACCTCCGTCACCGGCACCCAGTCCGGGAAGTGCCGCGAGACCTCCTTCTGGAAGAAACCCCCGGCGTCGATGCCGTCCGGGTAGCGGCGCAGCGTGAGCGGCTTGCCCCGCAGGTGCGGCACCATCACCTCGGCCACCGCGCGGTAGTGCTCCACCACGTCGGCCTTGGTGATGCCCTCCGCCGGGTACATCGCCTTGTCGCCCCGGGAGACCTCGATCCGCCGCCCCGCGACCTCCAGCACGCCCGTCACCGCACACCTCCCGGTCGGCCCGGCCGCACCGGGCGCACGACGTCCTTCGGCCCCGACTTACCCGATCGCCCCGCTCGGCAATCCCCCGCCCGGCGGCCCGCTCGCTCGCCTGTTCGCCCCCGGTACCGGCGTCGCGGGACCGCCGGACGGGTGGTCGCGCACCCTCGTCAGCGCTGTGACCAGCGGCGGACCCGAACAGGCGATGCGTGCGCCGACGTCGGTGCCGGGGTGGGTGATGGTGCCGGTCCCGGGGCCGGGGAATCCTCGCTGGTACCGGCCCGGCGCGGCCGCTGGGACGAACGGGTGACCAGCGGAACCAACGGGCCCCGAAAAAGGTCGATCATCGTGGAGGAGCACTCGGAGCCGAACCAGGAGCGACATGGAACAGCACGTGTACGCCGAACTCGTCGGAGGCCCGGAGGACGGCCGGAGCTTCATCATCCCCACCGCCGACGCCGCGCTGCCCCTCGGGCAGTTCACCTTCCCCGCGCCGTGCGACGGCGAGGACGACGACAGCCGCTACGACCGCAGCGACCAGCGGGCGGACGGCGTCTGGCGCTACCAGTACGCCGGGCTGGCGCGCAGCCTGGGCTGATCCCGCGCGCCGGCCGCCTGCGCGTCGAGGCGCTCCCCGCGGGGCCCGGCTGCGCACCGGACCGGCCTCGGCGCCCGGCGGCGGACCGCAGGGGTGCGGATGGGCACCGTTGACCAACCGCACCGCGGCCATCATCGCCGATGCCGCCCGCGCCGCGCCAGGCTCCCGTCACCCGCGATCCGCCGCGGTGGCGTGGTCGTAGTAGGCGAGCACGCCCTCCGCGGCGTGCAGGGCGAATCCGGCGTCCGCGTCGGCGGGTCCGGCCGCCAGCGCGAGGACCCGGCGCAGCGACCCGTCGACCAGTTCGTCCAGCGCGAGCCAGCGCGCCGCCGGGTCGTCCCCTTCCGCCGCCTCGGGCGCGAAGTCCCGGGTGCAGCGGGCGAGCCCGGCGCGCAGCGCCGCCACCGCGTCGTCGAACCCGGCGCTGTCGGCCGGACGCGCACGCGGGGCGCGCTCGGCGACCAGACCGGCGACGTGGTGGATGTCGTCCACGTGGTCGGCCAACCACTTGCGCTTGCGGTGCACCTGCCCGAGCTGCGGCCAGCGCTTGCGCGCGGCCTGGCGGGAGCGTCCGGTCACCGCGCTGAGGTCGGCCAAGCTCGCGCCCAGCCAGATCGCCCGTCGCGCCGCGTCGGCGGTGACCTCCGCCGCCGCGACACCGATCAGCTCCTCCGCCTCCAGGGCGGCGCCGAACCCGCGCAGGGCCTCCGACCGGCGCCGCCGCTCGTCTCCGATGTCGTTCTGCTTGCCGCCGGGATCGACGGGCTCGACCTCGACCCCGGCGACCACCTCGTCGACCGCCTGCCGCGCGCTGCGCACGCCCACCACCTCCTGTGAACCTTGGGTTCACGTTAGCGCGTAAACCCCCGGTTCACAACCGGATGAGTCCCCCGGCGACCGGGAGGCGCATAGCCGCGGCCTCACGGACCGTTCGGCCCGAGGCACTTGCCCCCGCCGCACCGACTGGAGTTCGATCGGAGGTGCCGTCGACCTCGACCGTCCGCTGTGGACGGCCGCTTCCGGCCGGAGGAGGCCCGCGTGCCCGCAGACGACCACCGCGCAGAACCACCGGGAACCCCGTTCGCCGTCCGCTGGGCCGAACTCGCGGACGCTGACCCGGACCGTCCCGCGTTGACCTGCGAGGGCACCACCCTGACCCGGCGCGAGCTGGAGCACCGGAGCAACCGGCTGGCCCGGGAGCTGGCCGGGCGCGGGCTCGGACGCGGGGATTTCGCCTGCATCGTGCTGCCCAACGGGATCGGTTTCGCGCTCGCCGAACTGGCCGCCTGGAAGGTGGGGGCGATCCCGCAGCCGCTGAGCCCGAAACTGCCTCCGGGCGAGCTGGCCGAGATCGTGGCGCTGACCGACCCGGCCGTGCTGATCGGCGACGTGGAACCGGTCGTCTCCGGTCACCGACCGGTGCTGCCCGCGCGGTTCACCCCGCCCGAGGAGCAGGACCCGGGCCCGCTGCCGCCCGCGGTCTCGCCGTCGTGGAAGGCGCCGGTCTCCGGTGGCAGCACCGGGCGGCCGAAGGTCATCGTGGCGGGACGGCCCGCGCTGGTGGAGGAGGTCGAGGCTTCCGCCGACGCGTTCGGCATCGAACCGGACGGGGTGGCCCTGGTGCCGTCGCCGCTCTCGCACAACGGGCCGAACATGGCGGTGGCGCTGGGCCTGCTGCGCGGCAACCACGTGGTGCTGATGCGCCGCTGGGACGCCGCCGAGGCGCTGCGGCTGATCGACGAGCACCGGGTGAGCTGGCTGTACGCGGTGTCGACCATCCTGCACCGGATCGCCAAGCTGCCCGAGGGGACCCGGGCGGCGGCCGAGCTGTCGTCGCTGCGCACCGTCTTCCACACCGCCGCGCCGGTGCCGGTGTGGCTGAAGCGGGCGTGGATCGACTGGGTCGGACCCGTGCTGCGCGAGCTCTACGCCGGGACGGAGGCGCAGGCCTCGACGCTCATCACCGCCGAGGAGTGGCTGGCGCGCCCCGGATCGGTGGGCCGGGTGCAGCGCGGGCGGATGCAGGTCCGCGACGAGGCCGGGCACGTCCTGCCGCCCGGACGGGAGGGCAAGGTTTGGATGCGCCCCGATCCGGGCGTCGAGCCGACCTACCACTTGCTCGGCGCCGAGCCGGAGTCCGATGCGGCCGGGTGGGAGACCCTCGGCGACATCGGTTGGTTCGACGAGGACGGCTACCTCTACCTCGGCGACCGGGAGGCGGACATGATCCTGGTCGGCGGCGCCAACGTCTACCCGACCGAGATCGAGGCCGCGCTCGGCCTGCACGAGTCGGTGCTGGACAGCTGCGTGATCGGACTGCCCGACGAGGACCTCGGCAACGCACCGCACGCGATCGTGCACCCGCGCGGACCGGTGACCGAGGAAGCGCTGCTGTCCCACCTGCGCGGCCACGTCGCGGCCTACCGGATGCCGCGCAGCGTCGAATTCGTCGGCACCCCGCTGCGCGACGAGGCGGGCAAGGTCCGCCGCTCCCGGCTCCGCGCCGAACGCCTGCCCTGACCGGCGAAGGGCCGGCAACGGCTCAGGACAACGACCGCAGCACGTGCTCGCAGTCGTCGATGATCTCCCGCGCGATGTCCTCGGCCGGTCGCAGCCGCCGGAAGCCGCCGACGACCTGGCCGACGTAGAACGACTCCAGCTCCCGAGCCCCGGCGTGCCCGGCTCCGGCGGCGGCGTCGATCCGCCGCCACGCCTCGTTGACCAGCACCGGTTGCAGCGGCATCGGCAGCGCGGCCGGTCCGGCGGCCCACTCGTCGTGCCAGGCGCTGCGCAACTGCCGCGCGGGCTTGCCGGTGCGGGTCGGCGAGCGCAGGGTGTCGCCGCTGCCCGCCGCGAGGAACTTCTCCTTGACCACCGGCGAGGTGATGTCCTCGTGGCTGGACAGCCACACCGAGCCGCACCACACCCCGGCGGCGCCGAGCGCCAGCGAGGCCGCCATCTGCCGCCCGGAGGCGATCCCGCCCGCGGCCAGCACCGGGACGTCCCCGGCGAGGTCGACGACCTCGGGCACCAGCACCATGGTGGCGATCGTGCCGGTGTGCCCACCGGCCTCGGTGCCCTGCGCCACCAGCAGATCGACGCCGAGGTCGAGCTGCCTGCGGGCGTGCTCCGGTGCGCCGACCAGCGAGGCGACCACGACGCCTGCGGACTTGCCCCGCTCGACCAGCCCCGGCGGCGGCGTGCCCAGCGCGTTGGCGACCAGCGAGATGCTGTGCGAGAAGGCCACGTCGAGCAGCGGCTGCACGATCTCGGCCCCCACGCTGGCCGCGAAGCGGTCCCCGCCCAGCGCCGAGCGGTCGATCGGTTCGAGGTCGTAGCGCTCCAGCAGCCCGTTGAGGAACGCGTAGTGCTCGTCGGGGATCCGAGCGCGCAGGCTCGCGATGTCCTCGTGCGGGTCGGATCCGGCGATGCGCCCCGGGACCAGCACGTCGATGCCGTACGGCTTGCCCCCGACCTGCTCCTCGATCCAGGTGAGCTGGACGTCGAGCTCCTCGGGCGTGTAGCCGGTGGCGGCCAGCACGCCGAACCCGCCGGCGTTGGTGACGGCGGCGACCACGCCCGGGGACCGGTTGAACCCGACCAGGGGGTGCCGCACGCCCAGCATTTCGGTGACAGCGGTGCGCATCGCGCGCTCCTCCCCGTCCGCGGTCCCGTCGCCGTCCCGGGACCTCCGGGCATGATGGCCGATCGACGAGCCGCCGCACCACCACGCACGCACCGCCCGGCCGCGCAAGCCGCCACCCGGGTGGCATCCATACGGGGTTCACTGTGGACGGACGATCGCGCGGATTTCCGTCCACTGGGCGGGATCAACGCAGGTGGCGTATTGCGACGCGGGGTGAACAAGTGTTTACTCCAGGTCCGGAACACATCCGCAGCCCAGCCCGAGGAGCCCGAGTGCGCACCGCGCTGCACATTTCCGGCCCACCCCTGCGGCGTTCGCGCACCGTCATCGGCGTGCTCGCGTCGTGCGGTATCGCGGTGTCGCTGATGCAGACCCTGGTCGTCCCGCTGCTCCCGGAGTTCCCCCGGCTGCTGGACACGACGCCGGGCAACGCGGCCTGGCTGGTGACCGCGGCGCTGATCTCCGGCGCGGTGTTCAGCCCGGTGCTGGGGCGGCTCGGCGACATGTACGGCAAGCGCCGGATGCTGCTGGTGGCGCTCGGGCTCATGGCGCTGGGCAGCGCGATCGGCGCGGTCACCGACGACTTCGCCGCCGTGCTCGTCGGCCGGGTGCTGCAGGGCACCGCCGTCGGGGTCGTACCGCTGGGCATCAGCATCATGCGGGACCTGCTGCCCGAGGACAAGGTGGCCTCCGGCGTCGCGCTGATGAGCGCCACCCTCGGCATCGGCGGGGCGATCGGGCTGCCGATCACCGGAGTGGTCGCCCAGCACCTGAGCTGGCACTGGCTGTTCGCCGGAGCGGTGGCGTTCGCGCTGCTGGAGATGCTGCTGGTGCGGCGGATCGTGCCGGAGTCCGCGCTGCGCACCGGCGGGCGGTTCGACCTGCTCGGCGCCGTGGGCCTCAGCGCCGCGCTGACCTGCCTGCTGCTGGCGACCTCGAAGGGCAACGACTGGGGCTGGTCCAGCGCCCTCGTGCTGGGCCTGTTCGGCGGCGCGGCCGTGCTCTTCGCGGCGTGGGGCTGGTACGAGCTGCGCACGCCCGCCCCGCTGGTGAACCTGCGGGTGTCGGCGCGACCCGTGGTGCTGCTGACCAACATCAACTCGGTGCTGGTCGGGATGGCGATGTTCGCCGGTTTCCTGGTCGGCGCCCAGCTCATGCAGGCGCCGGAGGCCACCGGCTACGGCTTCGGCATGTCGCTGGTGCTCTCCGGGGTCGTGCTGCTGCCGATCGGCTCGGCGATGGGGGTGTTCTCCCCGCTGTCGGCCCGGATCACCCGCCGGTGGGGTCCGCGCACCACGCTGATCACCGGCAGCCTGGTGCTGGTGGCGGGACACCTGGCGAGTTCGGCGCTGCACGGCCCGCTGCCGGTGGTGGTGGGCGGGCTGACGGTGGTCGCCATCGGTGGCGCGCTGGTCTACGGGGCGTTGCCCACCACGATCATGCGGGCGGTGCCCTCGACCGAGACCGCCGCGGCCAACAGCCTGAACACCCTCGCCCGCTCGATCGGCACCTCCGGGTGCAGCGCCGTCGTGGCCGCGCTGACGACCGGATCGGTGGTCCACGTCGCCGGGGTCGAATACCCCTCCGGTGCCGCCTACTCCGCCGTCTTCCTGGTCGCGGGCGGGGCCGCGGCGCTGGCCGTGCTGCTCGCCGCGCTCACCCCGGCGCTGCCCGCGCCCGGCAGCACGACCGCGTCCGATACCGCCGCCGAACCGGTCCGGTCGCGCTAGCCTGGTGCCCATGCCCACGGTCGGCGATCAGCGGCGCGCCACCTGCGCCACCCGCGACGCACTGCTCCGGGCCGCCCGCAGGCGCTTCTCGCTGCACGGCTACGCCGACGTGACCCTGCGCGACATCGCGGCCGATGCCGAGGTCAGCGCCGCGCTGGTGGTCAAGTACTTCGGCAGCAAGGAGAACCTGTTCGCCGAAGCGTCCGGCTTCGAGCAGGACGCGGCCCGGCTGCTGGACTGCCCGCTGCCGGAGCTCGGCGAACACTTGGTCCGGACGCTGCTGGACTACCACGACCGCACCCAGGGCGATCCGCTGCTGCGCGCCCTGTTCACCTCCGCTCGCCCCGCCGGTGCCCAGTTCCGCACCAACTTCGAGCACCAGCTCGTCGAACGCCTGGCCCAGCGGCTGACCGGCCCGGACGCCCGGCTGCGCGCCGAGCTGGTCTGCTCGCACCTGCTCGGTCTCAGCGCCGCGCGGCTCGTGCTGCGCACCGGAGCGATCAGCGCCGAGCCGCGCGATCGACTCGTCGCCTTCACCGCACCGCTGCTGCAGCGCTGGCTCGACGGCCGCTGACCCGGCGCGCCCGGATCGGCCCCGTCAGTCGGTGAGCACGTCCGGCAGCGGGCGCTTCCCGCTGCGCGGCACGCCGTCCGCGGCCGGATACCCCAGCCGCAGCACCAGGTGCGGTTCGCCGGACATCCCCAGCGCCGCACGCACCCCGGAGCGGACCTCCGGCAACCGCAGCGGTTGGGTCATCACCGACCCGACCAGGCCGAGCCGGGTGGCCTCCACCCAGGCGCGTTCGGCCGACTCCCCGACCTGGAGCTGCTCGCGCGGGCCGTCTCCCCCGGCGCCGAAGACCAGGACCAGTTCCGCGGACAGCCGCTCGGCCAGGCGGTGCTCGTCGGGCACCCGGGCCGCCGGTCCGGCGAGCCCCGCGGCGGGCGCTCCGGAGGCGGCCAGCGCCCCCGGAGCCAGTCCCGCGTCCCGGGAGCGCCCGGTCCACTCCGCCAGCTCCCGCTGGTAGCCCGCGTCGTCGCGGTGCACCCGGGCGGCGTAGCCGAGCAGCTCCGCGACCTCCCGGGCGGTTTCCCGGCCTTCCAACCAGGCCACCGGGGCGGTCGCCGCGGCCAGCACGGCGGTGCGGGTCAGCGCGGGCACCGGCCGCGCGGCGAACGCCCGCCGGTGGCTGGACCGGCGGGCCAGCGCGCGCAGCCGCTCCCGGTCCAGCGGGGTGACGGGCTGGCGCCCCCGGGCGGTGACCGTCGCGGTGCTCGCCGCCGACGGGCGCCACCGGATCTCCGGCGACCAGCCCAGCGCCCGGACCGCGATCGCGAGGTTGGCCACCGCCGCCCCGCAGGAGAGCCGGGCGTCGCGGCCGTGCGGATCGTGCTCCCGCAGCGGTGCCTCGTCGCGCTGCTCCAGGACCGCGCGGCGGCCCTCGACCCGCAGCGACCACGGCTGGGTGTTGTGCACCGAGGGCGCCCGGCTCACCGCATCGGCGAGCACCGCCGTCTCCTCGGCCGACCAGCTCGCGTCCTCGCCCGGCCCCGGGAACCGGTGCCGGGCAGCGGTGTGCCACGCCATCGTTCGTCGACCTCCCGTGCGGCGGATGTCCCAGCGCCACGGTGCCGGGCGGCCACCGCGCGGGCCAGGGGCGGAAGACCCGGCCGGAATCGCCGAGCGGCCGCGGCGGCGGCACCCTTCCACTAGGCGCGGCCGGGCCGGTGGACGCGGTCCGGCCGGCGAAGACCGGACCGGCACTGGCGGGGTGATCGCCTCAGCGGCGAAGCTGGACCACCGAGACCGCAGAGGAGGACCGAACGAATGACGACAGCACCGCACGGCACCGCGCTGTGGCACCCGTTCGCGGACATGTCCGAGGTCAAGGCCGAGCAGTTCTGCGTGACGAGGGCGGAGGGCGTCTGGATCTACGACGACCGGGGGCGGCGCTACCTCGACGGCACCGCGAGCCTCTGGTACGCCAACGCCGGGCACGGGCGCACCGAGATCATCGAGGCCGCCGCCGCGCAGATGCGCGAGCTGGCGGCGTACTCGGTGTTCAACGACTTCACCAATCCCCGGGCCGAGGAGCTCGCCACCCGGCTGGCCGGACTCGCCCCGGTGGACGACGCGAAGATCTTCCTCACCACCGGTGGCGGTGAGGCGATCGACACCGCGGCCAAGCTCGCCCGGCTGTACTGGGCGCGACGGGGGCATCCGGAGCGCACCCACATCCTCAGCCGCGGGTCGGCCTACCACGGCACCAACGGCCTGGGCACCGGCATCGGCGGCATCGAGGCCAACCGCACCGGCTTCGGCGCACTGCTGCCCGACGCGGTGCGGGTGGCCCGCGACGACGCCGACGCCCTGCGCGAGACCGTCGAACGGCTCGGCGCCGAGCGCGTCGCTGCCTTCTTCGCCGAGCCCGTGCTGGGCGCGGGCGGCCTGCACCCGCCGGAGCCGGGCTACCTGGAAGCGGTGGCCAAGATCTGCGCCGAGCACGACGTCCTGTTCGTCGCCGATTCGGTGATCTGCGGCTTCGGCCGGGTCGGTACCTGGTTCGGCGTGGAGCGGTGGGGCCTGCGCCCCGACATGATCACCTTCGCCAAGGGTGTGACCAGCGGTTATCTCCCGCTCGGCGGGGTGGTCGTCGGCGATCGGGTGGCCGAACCGTTCTGGCGCGGCACCGGCGGCGCGTTCCGGCACGGCGCGACCTACTCCGGGCACCCGACGGTCGCCGCCGCCGCGCTGGCCAACCTCGACGTCCTGGAGCGGGAGTCGCTGCTGCGGCGGGCCGACGAGCTGGAAGGACCGCTGCACGAGGCGCTGCGCTCGCTGGCCGGGCACCCGGCCGTCGGCGAGGTCCGCGGCGGCACCGGGCTGCTGGGGGCCGTCGAACTGGCCCCCGACCTGCTGGCCGAGGACCCGGGCGCGGTGCCGCGCGCGCAGCGCGCCGTCCGGGACCGCGGGGTGGTGGTGCGCCCGCTGGGCACGGCGCTTGCGGTCTCCCCGCCGCTGACCATCACCGAGTCCGAGATCGGCCTGATCACCGACGCCCTCCGGGAGGGCCTGGACGCGATGCTGCGCTGACCGCGACCGCAAGCGGCATCCGGGCCCGCCGGCCCGGATGCCGCTCGGCGCGCAACGGCGCCCCTGTTGAGGTGGACGGCGGACCACTTGGCAAGATACGACTTCCGGGTGATCCACACGCGCAGGCGGACGGAGGACAGAGCCAGGTGAACACCCCAACCGCACAGGTCGACGACCTACGGCTGATCGCACTCCCGAGCGCGGTGAACTGCACCGAGCTGTTCGTGCGGTTCTCGCTCACGGAATGGTCCCTGCGGTCGATGATCGACGAGGCGTGCACGCTCGCCGCCCAGTTCGTCACCGCCGCCGTCGACAGCGCCGACCAGGAATCGCCCGGTTTCATCACGGTCCGGCTGCGGCTGTCCGGCGAATCGCTGGTCGTCGAGGTCGAGGACGAGAGCGCCACCGAAGCCCCCGCCGTCTCGCCGAACCTGGCCAACGGCCGCTGCGACTCCACCGCGCTCAGCGGCGGCGGCTCCCTGGTGTGGTGCGAGCTGCCGCTGCCCGGTGGGGTGTCGGCCGATTCGGTGCCGCTGCCGCGCCGCTCGCCCAAGCGCTCCGCGCCCGCCGAAGGAGCCGCCGAGGTCACCGCCGAGATCGATCCCGAGGTGATCAAGCGGCTGCTGACCGGGCTCAACCGCGGCGTCGGGGACTGATCGCCGGACGTTTCAACCAGCGCCGCACCGGGCATGTCCGGTGCATGGACGACTTGAGCTTCCGCACCGATCTGGCCCAGCAACTCCGCGTGGACTCCGTGCGGGCCAGCGACGCCGCCGGCTCCGGTCACCCGACGTCGTCGATGTCGGCGGCCGACCTGCTGGCCGCGCTGCTCGACGGCCACCTCCGGCTGGACTTCGGCAAGCCGGACGACCCGCGCAACGATCACCTGATCTTCTCCAAGGGGCACGCCTCGCCCCTGTACTACTCGGTGCTCAAGGCGGCAGGCGCCATCGATGACGAGGAGCTGCTGACCTTCCGCAAGTTCGGCAGCAGGCTCGAAGGCCATCCCACACCCCGGGTGCCGTGGACGGACGTGGCCACCGGCTCGCTCGGGCAGGGGCTGCCCATCGGCGTGGGCGTCGCGCTCGCCGCCCGCGACCTCGACCGGCTGCGCAACCGGGTCTGGGTGCTCTGCGGCGACAGCGAGATGACCGAGGGATCGGTCTGGGAGGCCCTGGAGCACGCCGGGCACGCCGGGCTGGACAACCTGGTGGCGCTGGTCGACGTCAACCGCCTCGGCCAGACCGGCGAGACCATGCACGGCTGGGACCTGGAGGTCTACTCCGCCCGGTTCCACGCCGCGGGCTGGCGGACGCTGCTCGTCGACGGCCACGAGCCGGAGCAGATCGAGACGGCGATGCAGGAGGCCACCACCCCGGACGGGCGGCCGGTGGCGATCCTGGCGGCCACCAAGAAGGGCAAGGGCGTGGCCGCGGTCGAGGACCAGCCGGGCAAGCACGGCAAACCGCTGCCCGACGCCGCCGAGGCCATCGAGGAGCTCGGCGGGGCCCGCGACCTGCGCGTCGAGGTCGCCAAACCCACCGAGGACGCCGTGCCGCACACCTTCTCGGCCACCGGGGGCGCCGCACCGGAGTTCGAGCTCGGCAGCGAGGTCGCCACCCGCAAGGCCTACGGCCAGGCGCTGACCGCGCTGGGCGGCCGGCGCGGCGACGTGGTGGCGCTGGACGGCGAGGTGTCCAACTCGACGTTCTCCGAGGTGTTCCGCGAGGCGCACCCGGAGCGCTACTTCGAGATGTACATCGCCGAGCAGCAGATGCTGGCCACCGCCGTGGGCATGCAGGTCCGGGGGTGGACGCCGTTCGCCTCGACCTTCGCGGCGTTCCTCAGCCGCGCCTACGACTTCGTCCGGATGGCCGCCGTCAGCCGGGCGACCCTGAACCTGATGGGCTCGCACGCGGGCGTCGCCATCGGCGAGGACGGCCCGTCGCAGATGGGTCTGGAGGACCTCGCCGCGTTCCGCGCCGTGCACGGCAGCACGGTGCTCTACCCCAGCGACGCCAACCAGACGGTGCGGCTGGTGGAGCTGATGGCCGAGCAGGAGGGGATCAGCTACCTGCGCACCAGCCGGGGCGCCCTGCCGGTGCTCTACGCCCCGGACGACGCCGACTTCCGCATCGGCGGCTCCCGGACGCTGCGCGAGGGCGACGACATCACGCTGATCGGGGCCGGGGTGACGCTGCACGAGGCGCTGCGCGCCGCCGAGCAGCTCTCGGTCGCCGGCATCCAGGCCCGGGTCATCGACCTGTACTCGATCAAACCGGTGGACGTGGACGCGGTGCGCGGTGCGGCCGTCGAGACGCAGGCCATCATCACCGCCGAGGACCACTGGCCCGAGGGCGGTCTCGGCGAGGCGGTGCTCAGCGCGCTGGCCGGGTCCGGCATCGCCACCCCGGTGCGCCAGCTCGCGGTGCGCGAGATGCCGGGATCCGGCTCCCCCGCCCAGCTCCTGCACCAGGCGGGGATCGATGCCGAGGCCATCGCCGGCGCGGCCCGCAAGGTGCTGGGCCGATGAGCCGCCCAGCAGCAACAGGCCCGGCGCACGGCTCGTGCGCCGGGCCAAAGCACGGAGGAGGATGCGATGTCGTCGGGACCCGAGCACGGTGAACTGCTGCCCTACCTCGCGCACGTCCGATTCCCCGCCGACGCGCAGCAGATCCGCAGGCTCTGCGAGGAGCAGGGCGCGCCCGCGGAATGCCTCCGGCGGCTGGAGGACCTGCCGGCGGGCGTGTACGTGGAGCCGGACACGGTGCTGCAGGCGCTGCGCTGAGCGCGGCGCCTGCCCGCCGGCGTGGCCGCGCTAGCCGGGTGCCGATCCGCGTCGGTTCCGCCTGGCCTGCGCGCAGCACAGCGCGCCGCCCAGCAGGGTGGCCACCGCCAGCACCACGGCGCTCACCATCAGGCCGCTCAGCAGGCACATCACCGCGAGCACCGCGAGCAGCGCCAGGGCCAGACCGGCCAGCGCGTGGCGCAGGCCGCGCCAGCGCGGCCCGGGATCGAACCGTTCGAACTGCTCCGCGAGTCGCGGATCGGCTCCGACGAGACCGGCTTCGATCTCGGCCAACCTGTCCCGCTCGTGTCTGCTCAACATGGCGAGCTCCTAGCGACGTGTGGTCCGACACCAAGGAAGTACCCGCTCCCCGTCGCCCCCAATACCGGGAGTTTTTCCCAGCGTGCCATGGGAAGGCCGGTCACCGCGTGCGGCGAGCCGGGTGAATTCCCGTCACTCCGGGCGACGGCCCGGCGCCCGGCGAACACGGTGCGTCGCCGCGGCCTCCGGACGACCGCACGGGGCGGGACGGGCGTCAGGCCGGCGCGTAGTGCCGCACCCCGTCGATCTCCTCGGCGCGCAACCGCCCCTGGAGCACCAGCACGTCGAGGTGCGCCTTGGTTTCGAGCACCGCGAGCATCTGGTTGTAGGGGTCCAGGTCGTCGAGGGCGCGTTCGCGGCGGGTCCAGGTCAGGCCCCGGGCCGCCGCGTAGGCGGTGTCGGCGCCGCGCTCGACGACGCCGGCGCTGACGGCCAGCCGGCCGTCGTGGTGGTCGAGCAGCTCGTCGACCCGGGCGTGCACGCTGCCGGTCACCGGCCCGTGCGCGGGCAGCAGCCGCATGTCCGGCAGCGCCCGGACCAGCCGCAGCGAGTCCAGGTAGTCGCGCAGCGGCAGCGGGCCGGGCGCCTGCTCGAAGCCGATGGACGGGGTGATGTGCGGCAGCACGTGGTCCCCGGCGAACATCAGCCCGTGGGCCTCGTCGAGGAAGACCAGGTGCCCCCTGGTGTGGCCCGGGGTCGCCAGGGCCCGCAACGGCCGGTCGGGCAGCCCCACGTCGGTGGTCTCCCCGATCCACTCGTCGGGTTCCTCCCAGGAGTGCCCGGCGCGAGGGCCCCCGCTCGCGGCCCGCACCGCCTCCAGCACCGGTTTCGCACCGCATTCGGCGAGCAGGGCGAGCTGGGCGCGGTTGGACCGGTGCTCGGGGTCCCGCAAGGCGCGGAGGGTGGCCCGTTCGCCCTCGCCGAGGCGCACCGCCGAGCCGTACTCGCGGCGCACCGCGACGGCCTGCGTGTAGTGGTCGCGGTGGGCGTGGGTGACCAGGAACTGCCGGATGTCGCCGAGCCCGGCGCCGAGGGTGCGCAGGGCGCGGTCGAGCCGGTCGCGCGATTCCTCCAGCGCCCATCCGCCGTCGACCAGGGTGAGCGCGTCGCCATCGGCGATCGCGTAGACGTTCACCGCGCGCAAGCCGTCGTTGGGCAGCGGCAGCGGGATCCGGTGCACCCCGGCAGCGACCTCGAACGCGCCGGGCTCCATCCACTCGTGCCGCGAGCCGTCCATCGAACCCCACCTCCACGTGCGCCGTTCATCAGGACCGCTTCCAGAATGAGCTGCGTAGCGGTGCGGGTAGCGGAACCTCGGCGGCCTCCTCGCTCCGGGATCCGCTCCTGATGTACCCACTTCGTACACGGCGTCGCGGCGGTCCTCGCGAGAAGACCGCCGAGAACCCGCGGCGGTGCAAGCTGCGTGCCCACCGCATGCGGCTCCGCCGCATTCTGAAAGGACACATCAGGAGTACCACACGCATACCGACCGGTCCGCACGTGATCGATGAAGTCCGCCGCCGCAGTGGCGCGCATCACCCCGAACCCCTCCCGCGTTCGTCCACAGTGGACTAAAAAAGGTGTTGACCTCCGCGCGGCGACCGCTCTAAGGTCACCGCGCCGGACATCAGACGTCTGATGGGAGAGGCGATGTCGCTGCCCGACGCGCTCGCCGAGCGCCTGCTCGCCTCGATCATCGACGGGAGCTGCCCGCCGGGTTCGGCGCTGCCCGCCGAAGCCGAGCTGGCCGAGCGGTTCGCGGTGAGCAGGCTGACGGTGCGCGAAGCGGTCACCGCGCTGCGGGTGCAGGGCGTCGTCCGCATCGAGCGCGGGCGCGGCACCTACGTCAACCCGCCGGACCGGTGGACCGCGCTGGACCCGATGATCCGCGCGGCCACCGCCGCCCGGCCCAGCGGGATCGTCTCGGAGAGCCTCATCGACGCCCGGCGGCTGCTGGAGACCGGCGCCGCCGAACTCGCCGCCGCGCACCGGACCGAACACCACCTGCGGCGGTTGCGCGAGTCGCTGCGCCGGATGCGCGAGGCCGACGCGGCCGCCGACGTCGCGGCGTTCGTGGCCGCCGACATCGACTTCCACGGCACCATCATGCTGGCCACCGGCAACGCCTTCATCCCGCTGATGTTCGAGCCGTTCGAGCGGCTGCTCGTCGACGGCCGCCGGGAGACCTCCGCGGTGCCGGAGATCCGCGCGCACGCCCTCGCCGAGCACGGCAAGGTCCTGCGCGCGCTGGAGGACGCCGACCCCGGCGCCGCGCGCAGCGCGATGCACGACCACCTCGACCAGACCGCGACCGACCTGCGCACCCACGTCCTCGGGGTGCGCGGCGCGACACCGGAGGCGCCGATGCCGCACGGACCGATGCCGCTGGAGGAGCTGATGGCGGGGCTCCCGCCGGTCCGCGAGACCGCTCCCGCCGCGATCGCCGAACAGCTCGCCGGCGGACCCCGCCTGGTGCTGCTGGACGACGACCCGACCGGAACCCAGGCGGTGTCCGGCATCCCGGTGCTCACCAGCTGGGCCGCCGAGGACCTGCGGTGGGCGCTGCGGCAACCGGGTGGCGCGTTCTTCGTGCTCACCAACACCCGCAGCCTGTCCGCCGCCGACGCGGTGGCCCGCAACCGCGACGTGGTCGACGCGCTGGCGGCCGCCGCGGCGGCCGAGGACGTCGACTTCGTGCTGGCCAGCCGCAGCGATTCGACGCTGCGCGGGCACTACCCGGCCGAGACCGACGGGCTCGCCGCCGCGCTGGCCGAGCACGGCCGCCCGGTGGACGCCGCGGTGATCGTGCCCGCCTTCCCGGACGCCGGCCGGGTCACGCTCGGCTCGGTGCACTGGGCCCGGACCGCGGCGGGGATGCTCCCGGCCGGGCGCACCGAGTTCGCCGCCGACGCGTCGTTCGGCTACCGCAGCTCGGACCTGCGCGCCTGGGTCGAGGAGAAGACCGGCGGCCGGATCGCCGCCGCCGACGTGCGGTCGATCGACGTGCACGACCTGCGCACCGGCGGGCCGGAACGGGTCGCCGAGGTGCTGCGCGGGTCGCGCGACCAGCAGCCGGTGGTGGTCGACGCCGCCTGCGACGACGACCTGCGGGTGCTGGCCCTCGGCGCCCTGGCGGCGGAATCGGCGGGCACCCGGCTGCTGTACCGGTGCGGGCCCGGATTCGTCCGCGCCCGCACCGGGCAAGCACCCAGCGCCCCGCTGGACGCGGCGACCCTGGCGCGCTACCCCGCCGGGCACGGTCTGATCGCGGTGGGCTCGCACGTCGGCCTGACCACCCGCCAGCTCGACGAACTCCGCGCGGCGCACCACCCCGCCGAGTTCGAGCTGGACGTGCCGACGTTGCTGGACCCGGCCGCGGGTGCCGAGCACCTCTCCGACGTCGCCGCCCGCGCCGCCGCCGCGCTGGCGGACTCCGACGTGGTGCTGCGGACCAGCCGCACCCTGGTGACCGGCGCGGACGCCGACGACAGCCTCGCCATCGCCCGCACCGTCTCGGCCGCCCTGGTGCGCGCCGTCGGCGAAGCGGTGCGCGCGCGCCGCCCCGCGTTCGTCGTGGCCAAGGGCGGCATCACCTCGAGCGACATCGCCACGGGTGGCCTCGACGTCCGCCGCGCCATCGCCCGGGGCACCCTGCTGCCCGGCATGGTGTCGCTCTGGGAACCGGTCGCCGGGGAGTTCGCGGGCGTGCCGTACGTGGTGTTCCCCGGCAACGTCGGCGACGAACGCGCGCTCGCCGACGTGGTCACCGCCCTGCACCGCTGATCCCCGCACCGATCGACGAGGAGCTGCCATGCCCGAAACCACCCAGCAGGTCGCGGTGATCGGCCTCGGCGCGATGGGGCTGCCGATGGCCGGCCGCCTGGCGCCGGAGTTCCCGGTCTCGGCGTTCGACGTCGCCGAGCAGCGGCGCGAGGCCGCCGCGGCGCAGGGGGCCGTCCCCGCCGCGACACCCGCCGAGGCGGCCGAGGGGGCCGACGTGCTGCTGCTGGCGGTGCGCGACCAGGAACAGGCCGAAGCCGCGCTGTTCGGCCCCGACGGCGCCGCGAACACCCTGCCGCCCGGGGCGGCCGTGGTGCTCACCAGCACCGTGGGCCCGCCCGGGGCGCGCGCGCTGGCCGCGGCGCTGCCGCGGCAGCGGTTCGTCGACGCCCCGGTCAGCGGCGGGCCGCTGCGCGCGGGCAAGGGTGACCTGCTCATCGTGGTCGGCGCCGACGACGCGGCACTGGCGGCGGCCCGACCGGTGCTCGACCGGCTGGCCGGGACGCTGACCGTGATCGGACCGCGCCCCGGCGACGGGCAGGCGCTCAAGGCGATCAACCAGCTGCTCGCCGGGGTGCACATCGCGGCGGCGGCCGAGGCCGTGGCGCTGGCCCGGGGCATCGGCCTGGACCCGTCGGTCGTGGTGGAAGCGCTGAGCCAGGGCGCGGCGAGCTCATTCATGCTCGCCGATCGCGGCCCCCGGATGCTGGACGCCTACGCCGACGGCGCGGAGGTCCGCTCCCGCCTGGACATCTTCGTCAAGGACATGGGCATCGTCACCGACCTGGCCCGCGACGCCCACGTCCCGACACCGCTGGCCGGTGCGGCGCAGCAGCTCTACCTGCTCGGCGAACGCGCGGGCTTGGCCGCGGCCGACGATTCCAGCGTCGTCACGGTGCTCTCGCCCAAGGACGAACCGTCCGGCGAGGACCGCTCCCCGACCGCCTGAGCCACCGCGGGCCAGCGCCGCCGCGCGGACCACCGGTGGGCGCAGCCCTCAGAAGCCGAGCCGGTCGGCGAGCCGGTCCCGCGCCTGCCCCGGGGTGCCGAACAGCACCTCGGCGCTCTTGGCCCGCTTGTACAGCAGGTGCGCGTCGTCCTCCCAGGTGTAGCCGATGCCGCCCTTGAGCTGGACGCCGTCGGCCGCGGCCTGGAAGCAGGCCGGGGCGAGGTGGACCTGCGCCAGGGCCGCGGCCTCGGCGAGCCGGTCCGGATCGTGGTCGGCGGTCCACGCCGCGTACCGGACCAGCGCGGTGGCCTGCTCCCGGGTGCACAGCACGTCCGCCAGCCGGTGCTTGACCGCCTGGTAGGAACCGATCGCCCGGCCGAACTGCACCCGCGCGGTGGCGTAGTCGGTGGTGTCGGCCAGCACCCGCTCCACGACGCCGAGCTGTTCGGCGGCCAGCGACACCACCGCGAGGTCGCGCACCCGCTCCAGCACTCCGGTGGAACCGGCGCCGTCGACCGCGCGCGCCGGGGTGCCCGCGAAGTCCAGCCGCGCCATCCGGCGGGTCGGGTCCAGCCCGACCAGCGCGGTGCGCGCCAAGCCTTCGGCGCCGCCGTCGACGACGAACCAACGCGCGCCGCCGGTGGTCCCGGCGAGCACCAGCAGCACGTCGGCGAGGTCCCCCGCGAGCACCGGGGAGACCCGCCCGGTCAACGACCACCCGCCACCCCGGTGCTCGGCGGTGACGCTCGTCGCGGCACCGCCCCAGGTGCCGTCGGCACCGGCCGCGGCCACCGCGCCGATCCGCTCCCCGGTGGCCAGACCGGGCAGCAGCTCGGCGCTGACCGACTCGTCGCCGAGGGCCTGCACGGCGTCGACCGCGAGGACCGCCGAGGCGAGGTAGGGCACCGGCGCGGGCACCCGGCCCAGCTCCTGCTGCACGACGGCGCGCTCGACGTGCCCGGCACCCGCACCGCCGTGGTGCTCGCCGACCACCAGACCCGCCGCGCCGAGGTCTCCCGCGAGGCGCCGCCACAGCGCGCGGTCGTAGCCCTCGTCGCCCTCCATCGCCGCGCGCACGGCGGCGGACGGGGCGTGGTCGGCCAGCAGATCGCGGACCGAGGACCGGAGTTGTTCCTGCTCGCTGTCCAGCACCAGCCGCATGGTCGGTGCGCTCCTCTCGACTCAGCCCTGCTGTTGGGTTCCGACGCGCAGCTCGCGGAACGGCACGTCGCGGTCGACCTGCGGTTCCTTGGGCAGCCCGAGGATGCGTTCCCCGATGATGGACCGCTGGATCTGGTTGGTGCCGCCCGCGATGCTCGACGCCGGGGTCGCGTTGATCGCCAGCGCCAGCTCGGCGGCGTCCTCGTCGTCCCGGTCCCAGGCCAGCAGCCCGGGCCCGGCGATCCGCCCGGCCAGCTCCACCCCGCGCCACAGCAGCTCGGCGCCGGTCAGCTTGGCCACCGAACCGCGCGCCCCGGGCGCGACGCCCGCGTCGGCCTCTTGGCGCAGCCGGGTGTTGAACAGCTCCAGGGTCCGGCTCGCCGCGTGGTAGGCGGCGAGTTCGCGGCGGATCTCCGGGTCGCCGAGCCGCCCGGCCCGGCGGGCCAGCGCGACCAGGTTCTCCGGGTTCAGCGGCGCGTCCCGGCGGCGCGCCGAACCGCCGATGGACACGCGCTCGTGACCGAGCATCGTCACTGCGGCGGTCCAACCCGCGTCGACCTCGCCGAGCACCGCGTCGGCGGGCAGCCGCAGGTCGTCGAAGTACACCTCGTTGAACGGCGCGCGCCCGGTCATGTCCCGCAGCGGGCGCACCACCACGCCCGGGGCGCGCATGTCCACGATGAACATGGTCAGCCCGCGGTGCTTGGGCAGGTCCGGGTTCGTCCGGGCCAGCAGCGCGCCGAAGTCGGCGTGCTGCGCCCCGGAGGTCCACACCTTCTGGCCGTTGACCAGCCAGCCCTCGCCGTCGCGGACCGCGCGGGTCTGCAGGCTCGCCACGTCCGATCCGGCACCGGGCTCGGAGAACAACTGGCACCACACCTCCTCGCCGCGCAGCAGCGGCGGGAGGTGCCGGGCCTTCTGCTCCGGGGTGCCGAGGTCGACCACGGTGGGACCGCACATGCCCATGCCGATCATGAACAGCGAGGTCGGCAGGTCGTGGTCGGCGGCCTCCTCGTCGAAGGCCTGCTGGTGCGCGGCGGTCAGCCCCCGGCCGCCGAACTCGGCGGGCCAGGTGATCCCGGCCAGTCCCGCGTCCGCCAACGCGGCCTGGAACCGCTTGGCCACCGCGATCTGCTCCGCTTCGTCGAGCTCCACATCGGACGGTGGCACGTGCGCGGCCAGCCAGTCCCGCGCCTCGTTCCGGAACTCCTCGGGGAGATCTCCACCTGGGTCATCTCGCGTCTCCTCCGGCGATCACCGGGCGCGGGGGCGCGCTCGGCACCGACGTCGTGGGTGTTGAACCGGCGCTCACAGCAGTTCGAGCACCGTCGCGTTGGCCTGCCCGCCGCCCTCGCACATGGTCTGCAGCCCGTAGCGGATGCCCGCCGAGCGCATGTGGTGCACCAGCGTGGTCATCAGCCGCGCGCCGCTGCCGCCGAGCGGGTGGCCCAGCGCGACCGCACCGCCGTGCGGGTTGAGCGCCTTGGCGTCGGCGCCGAGCTCGGCGAGCCAGGCCAGCGGGACCGTCGCGAACGCCTCGTTGACCTCGAACACCCCGATGTCGCGCACCGACAACCCGCTGCGCGCCAGCGCCTTGCGGGTGGCCGGGATCGGTGCGGTGAGCATGATGACCGGGTCGTCGCCGGCCAGCGCCGCGGTGTGCACCCGGGCGATCGGGCGCAGACCGAGCCGGGCCGCCTTCTCCGAGGTCATCATGAGCAATCCGGCCGCGCCGTCGCTGATCTGCGAGCTGTTGCCCGCGGTGACCACGCCGTCGGCCTTGAACGCGGGCTTGAGCCCGCCGAGCTTGTCGAGGGTGCCGCCGCGCCGCACGCCCTCGTCGGCGCGGACCACGGTGCCCCCGGGCGTGGTGATCGGCAGGATCTGGTCGTCGAACGCACCGGAGTCCTGCGCCGCCGCGGCCTTCTCGTGCGATCCGAGGCTGAACTCGTCGACCTGGGTGCGGCTGAACCCCCAGCGCTCGGCGATCATCTCGGCGCCGAGGCCCTGGTTCGGCCGGACCCCGCCGTAGCGGGCCAGCACCTGCTCGCCCAGCGGGTCGTGCCCCTGCGCCGAGAAGCCCATCGGCACCCGGCTCATCGATTCCACGCCGCCGGCGACCACGACGTCGTGGTGCCCGGCGATGAGCCCGGCGGCGGCGAAGTGCACCGACTGCTGGGAGGAGCCGCACTGGCGGTCCACGGTCACGCCGGTGACGGTCTCCGGCCACCCGGCGGCCAGCACCGCGTTGCGGGCGATGTCGAGCGTCTGCTCACCCGCCTGGCTGACGCAGCCCCAGATCACGTCCTCGATCTCGGCGGGGTCCAGGCCGGTGCGCTCCACGAGACCGCGCAGCACGTGCGCGGAGAGGTCGACCGGGTGGACCCCGGACAGCGCGCCGTCGCGCTTGCCGACCGGGGTGCGGACTGCTTCCACGATCACCGCGTCTGGCACGGTTCCTCCTCGATTGCCCCTCGGGTCCGCGGTCCGCCGCGGCGGGTCCCTTCGAGATTGACGACTCCGGCGCTTCCAGTCAATGCCGACTGTTTCGGTTCCGCACCCCGGCCCCGGCCCGGTACCCTCGTGCGGTGGCACGAACACCGACGAAGGGACCACGCAGCCGCCAGGAGCGCACCGCTGACAGCCGCGCCCTGATCCTGGACGCGGCGGTGGCCTGCCTCGTCGAGCACGGGTACGCGGGGGCGTCCACAGTGGTCATCCAGGACCGCGCGGGCGTCTCCCGGGGCAGGCTGCTGCACCACTTCCCGTCCCGGGACGAACTGCTCGTCGCCGCGGCCCAGCACCTCGCGGTGGCCCGGATCGGGCAGAGCGAGCAGCGGGTCGCCGAAGCGCTGGGCACCGAACCCGACGGGCCGGAACGGGTGGACCGCTGCATCGAGCTGCTGTGGGAGACCTTCCAGGAACCGCACTTCTGGGCCGCGATGGAGCTGTGGACGGCGGCGCGCACCCACCCGGCGCTGGCCGCCGCGCTGCGCCCGCAGGAGCGGGCGCTGCGCGACTCCATCCGCTCGGTCTCGGACCGGATCTGGGGCCCCGCGGTGTGCGCCCACCCGAACTACCCGCGGTTGCGGGAGCTGCTGTTCACCAGCATGCGCGGCGCCGCGCTGCCGTACGCGTTCGAAGACCGCCCGGCGGCGACGGATCCGCACCTGGCGCTGTGGAAGTCGCTGGCCCGCGAGCTGCTGTTCGACGGCGAGGTCAGCGCGGCGCCATCCGGATCGAGCCGTCCAACCTGATCACCTCACCGTTGAGCATCGGGTTGTCCACGACGTGCGCGGCCAGCGAACCGAATTCGTCGGGGTGGCCGAGCCGCTGCGGGTGCGGCACCTGGGCGCCGAGCGAATTCCGGGTCTCCTCGGAGGCCCCGGCCATCAGCGGTGTGTCGAACAGCCCCGGCGCGATGGTCACCACCCGGATCAGGTGGCGGGCCAGGTCGCGCGCGATCGGCAACGTCATGCCCACCACGCCGCCCTTGGACGCCGAGTACGCGGCCTGCCCGATCTGACCGTCGAAGGCCGCCGCCGAGGCGGTGTTGACGATGACGCCGCGCTCCTCGCCGACGGGTTCGCAGGCCAGCATCCGCTCGGCGCCCAACCGCAGCACGTTGAAGGTGCCGACCAGGTTGATCTCGACGATCCGGCTGAACTCGGCCAGCGGGAACGGCCCCTTCCTGCCGACCACCCGGATCGCGTTGCCGGTGCCCGCGCAGTTGACCACCACGCGCAGCGGACCGGACTCGGCTGCGACGTCCAGGGCCGCGGCGACCTGGGCTTCGTCGCGGACGTCCGCCGCGGCGAACCGCGCCCGGTCGCCGAGCTCACCGGCCACCCGCTCCCCCGCCGACTCCGGCAGGTCCAGCAGCACCACCGAACCGCCCGCCGCCAGCAGCCGCTTGGCGGTGGCCAGACCGAGACCGGAAGCGCCGCCGGTGATCAGCGCCACGCCGCCTGAGATGTCCATGCGCTCCTCCTCGACCGAGGGCGGCCCGCGGTGACCGCCGCCAGCGGCACATGCAAGCGCACCCCACCGCGGACAGTCAAGGTTGACTGCTCGCCCCGGTGCGGGCCAGCATGAGGCACTCCGCAGCCACCGAGTCATCGTCGAGGTAGCCGATGTCCAGCACTGGCCCGCAGCTCTCCGCCGACGTTCCACCGATTCCCGCGCTGCTCGGGCGCGGCATGACGATGGGCGACCAGCTCGCCCGGCACGCCCGCACCCGCGGCGACGACGTCGCCTTCTGCTTCGGCACGACGCGCCGGACCTACCGGCAGCTCGACGAGCGGGTCAGCAGGCTGGCGAACGCGTTGCGCGACCGGGGCCTCGGCCCGGGAGACCGGATCGCCGTCCTGGGCACCAACGCGCTGGAGGTCGTCGAGGCCTTCCTCGCCTCGACGCGTCTCGGCGCGATCTGCGTCCCGCTGAACTTCCGGTTGGTCGCCAACGAGATCGCCTACCTGCTGGCCGACAGCGGGGCGCGCGCGGTCGTCGTGGAAGCCGCGCTGGCCGACGTGCTGGCCGAAGCGGCCGGGCAGGCCGGCACCGCACCCGACGCGCTCGCCTTCGGCGGCCCGGCCGCCGGGTGCGCGGACTACGAGTCCGCGCTGGCCGCGGCGTCACCGGAGTTCCCCGAGCGCACCGTCGCCGAGCAGGACGCGGCGTTCATCATGTACACCTCGGGCACCACCGGGCGGCCGAAGGGCGCCGTGCTCACCCACCAGAACCTGCTGATGCACGCGTTCAGCAACATCGCGCACCTGGGCGCGCCGCCGGACGACTCGGTGTGGCTGGCCGCCGCCCCGCTGTTCCACATCGCCGGGCTGGCCGGCATGCTGCCCACCCTGCTGCGCGGCGGACGCGTCGTGCTGCTGCCCTCCGGACGCTTCGACCCGGTCGCGACCCTGGACCTGATGGAGCGCGAACAGGTTTCGAGCGTGTTCCTGGTCCCGGCGCAGTGGCAGGCGATCTGCGCGGTGCCCGGCATCGGCGACCGCGACCTGTCCGCGCTGCGCCGGCTCTCCTGGGGCGCCGCCCCGGCGTCCACCACCCTGCTGCGCACCCTGATCGACACCTTCCCGCAGGCGGAGGTCGCCACCTCGTTCGGCCAGACCGAGTGCAGCCCGGTCACCACGCTGCTGCGCGGGGAGGACTCGATCCGCAAGATCGGCTCGGTCGGCACGCCGCTGCTCAACGTCGAGGTCCGGGTGGTGGACGACGAGATGGCCGACGTCCCGCGCGGCGAGGTCGGCGAGATCGTCTACCGCAGCCCGATGGTGATGCGGGAGTACTGGGGCAAGCCCGAGGCCACCGCGGAGGCGTTCCGGGGCGGCTGGTTCCACTCCGGCGACCTGGTCCGGGAGGACGAGGACGGCTACTACTACGTCGTCGACCGCAAGAAGGACGTGATCATCTCCGGTGGCGAGAACATCTACTGCGCGGAGGTCGAGGACGTCCTCGCGGGCCACCCGCAGATCGGGGAGGTGGCGCTGATCGGCGTGCCCGACGAGCGCTGGGGCGAAACACCGCTGGCGGTGCTGGCCCCGCGCGAGCAGCAGGACCCGCCCACCGCCGCCGAGGTCGAGCAGTGGTGCCTGCGGCACCTGGCCCGGTACAAGCGGCCCCGGCGGATCGCGGTGCTGCCCGCGCTGCCGCGCAACCCCAGCGGCAAGGTGCTCAAGACCGAGCTGCGCGCCGACCACGCCGCCGGACGCCTCCAGGTCGAGACCGCCTGACCCGCTCACCGCTCCGCATCGGCGTCCAGGTGCGCCTCCATGACCTCGGCGAGGCGCGCCAAGGCGTCGACGACGCGCTGCCGGTCCGACCCCAGCCCGGCCAGCACGTCCGCGTGCGCGGCGAGCTCGCGCGGGAAGAGCTGATCGATGGCGTCCTCGCCGGTCGCCGTCATGCTGATCAGGGCGGCGCGCCGATCAGCGGGATTGACCGAGCGGGCGATGAGACCTCGCTTCTCCATCTTGGCCAGGGCCTTGCTGACCCCGGCCCGCGACATGCCGAGGCGGAAGGCGAGCCCGCTGGCGGTCACCGGCTCGTCGGCGTGGCGGAGCGGGACGAGCAACTCCACCTCGGCGGCGGTCAGCGCCGCCCCCTCGTAGAGCGGTGCAACCGCTCGGTCGAGCGACGCGACGACGCGCTTGACCTGCGCCACCACTTCCATCGGCGACGTGTCGAGTCCGGGGTTGTGCTCGCTCCACAGCTCACGGGTGCGTGCGCGCATCGAAACCATTGATCACCTTTCGTTAACCAGCGAACTACATGTTAACTTCCTGGGCGCCGGGAACCGCCAGGACGGCGGGGAGCGACAGCGGAGGTGCTCGATGGAATACGACGTGGTGGTGGTCGGCGGCGGCGCGGCCGGACTGGCGGCCGGCACGATGCTGGGCCGATCCCGCCGACGGGTGGTCGTCGTCGATGCCGGTGAACCGCGCAACGCCCCGTCCGGGCACCTGCACGGATTCCTGTCCCGGGACGGGACCCCACCGGCAGAGCTGTTGGCGATGGGCCGGGACGAGGTGACCCGCTACGGGGGTGAACTGCTCACCGATCGGGTCCGCGGCATCGAACCCGGGTTCGTGGTGCGCCTGGCAGGCGGGAGGGCGTTGACGACCCGCCGGGTGCTGGTGGCCACGGGCTTGCGCGACGAGCTTCCCGACGTTCCGGGCGTGCTGGAGCGGTGGGGCGACGATGTGCTCCACTGCCCCTACTGCCACGGGTACGAGGTCCGGGACACGCCGATCGCCGTGCTCGGTGGCGACAACCGCCCGTTCACGCTGCACCAGGCCCACCTGGTGCGGCAGTGGTCCGACGACGTGGTGTTCTTCCCCCACCGGATCGAGCTGACCGACGAGGAGCGGGAGCGGCTGACCGCGCGCGGAATCCGGATCGCCGACGGGGAAGTGGCCCGGGTCGTGGCCGACGACGGCGGTGTGTCCGGTATCGAACTCGCCGACGGTCAGGTGGTACCGCGGGCAGCGGTGTTCGTCGGACCTCGTTTCGTGCCGCACGACGAGCTGCTGACCGGCCTGGGGTGCGAGCTGGGCGACAACGGCTGGGTGGCCGTCGATCCATCGGGCCGCACCAGCGTCGACGGACTGTGGGCGGCGGGCAACGTCGTGGACAGCCCGGCCCAGTTGATCAATGCCGCGAGCGCCGGATCGACCGCCGCCATCGCCCTCAACCACGACCTGCTGGCCGCCGACGTCGACCGGGCCGTCGCACAACAGGACCCGGCCGGCGTCTGACGGAGCCGGGGACGCACCCGCTCGGTGCGTCCCCGGTCGGTGGTCAGCCCTTGATCTCGCAGAGCGCGGTGCCCTGCGTGACCGGGTCGCCCGGCGCGGCGCTCAGGCCGGTGACGGTGCCGGCCTTGTGCGCGGTCACCGGGTTCTCCATCTTCATCGCCTCGAGCACCGCGATGAGGTCCCCGGCGGCGACCTCGTCACCGTCGGACACCGCCACCTTGACCAGGGTGCCCTGCATCGGCGCGGTCACCGCGTCACCGGAGGCCGCGGCCTTGGACTTGCCCGCCGACCGCTTGCGCGGCTGGGGCTGCCCGCCGCCCGCGCCGCCGCCGGTCGCCGCGAGGGCGGCGGGCAGCGTCACCTCCAGCCGCCGACCGCCGACCTCGACCACGACGGTCCGGCGCGGCTCGGTCTCGTCCTCGGCCGGGGCCCCGCCGGTGTGCGGCTCGATGGTGTTGTCGAACTCGGTCTCGATCCAGCGGGTGTGCACGTCGAACCCGTCCGCACCGGTGAACGCGGGGTCGCGCACGATCACCCGGTGGAACGGCAGCACCGTCGCCATGCCCTCGACGACCATCTCGTCGAGCACCCGGCGGGAGCGCTCCAGGGCCTGCTGCCGGGTGGCGCCGGTGACGATCACCTTGGCCAGCAGCGAGTCGAACTGCCCGCCGATCACGGTGCCGGTCTCCACGCCCGCGTCCACCCGCACGCCCGGCCCGGCCGGGGCGACGTAGCGGGTCACGGTGCCCGGGGCGGGCAGGAAGCCGCGACCGGCGTCCTCGCCGTTGATGCGGAACTCGAAGGAGTGGCCGCGCGGCGCCGGGTCCTCGGTGATCTCCAGGTGCCGGCCCTCGGCGATGCGGAACTGCTCGCGCACCAGGTCCATCCCGGTGGTCTCCTCCGAGACCGGGTGCTCGACCTGCAGCCGGGTGTTGACCTCCAGGAACGAGATAGTCCCGTCCTGGCCGACCAGGAACTCCACGGTGCCCGCGCCGTGGTAACCGGCCTCGGCGCAGATCGACCGGGCGGCCTCGTGGATGGTGCGGCGCTGCTCGTCGGACAGGAACGGCGCCGGGGCCTCCTCGACGAGCTTCTGGTGCCTGCGCTGCAACGAGCAGTCGCGGGTGCCGACGACCACGACGGTGCCGTGCTGGTCGGCGAGCACCTGCGCCTCGACGTGGCGCGGGCGGTCCAGGTAGCGCTCGACGAAGCACTCGCCCCGGCCGAAGGCGCTCTCGGCCTCGCGGACCGCCCAGTCGTAGAGCTCCGGAATCTCCTCCAGCGAACGGGCCACCTTCAGGCCCCGGCCGCCACCGCCGAAGGCGGCCTTGATCGCCACCGGCAGGCCGTGCTGCTCGGCGAAGGCGATCACCTCGTCGGAACCCGACACGGGGTCTTTCGTCCCCGGGACCAGCGGCGCCCCGGCGCGGGTGGCGATGTGCCGGGCGGTGACCTTGTCGCCGAGGTCGCGGATGGCCTGCGGCGACGGCCCGATCCAGAGCAGCCCGGCGTCGAGCACGGCCTGGGCGAAGTCGGAGTTCTCCGACAGGAAGCCGTACCCGGGGTGCACCGCGTCGGCGCCGGAGCGCTTGGCCGCGTCGATGATCTTGTCGATGACCAGGTAGCTCTCCCCCGGCGTGCTGCCGCCCAGCGCGAAGGCCTCGTCGGCCAGCCGCACGAACGGCGCGTCGGCGTCGGGTTCGGCGTAGACGGCCACGCTGGTGATGCCCTCGTCCTGGCAGGCGCGGATCACGCGCACCGCGATCTCACCGCGGTTGGCGACCAGGACCTTGCCGATCGGCGTCACGTCCACAGTGGTCAACTCCTCTTCGTCCGGCGCGACGCCGGGATAGCGTTTCGAAGCTCGTCGGGGTTCAGCACGGCAGCCCGGAGGCCCGCCACGCGTGCGGGCCCGGCCGCAGCGGACGGCGGCCCGCCGGGTACCGCAGCGCGGCAGCCGGGTCGCCCCAGCGCGACATCGGTCGCTCGCCCGGCTCCGCGGGGACGTTCGCGGCCGCCACCGCGCTCAGCGCGGCGGTCAGCGCGGCGATCTCGACGTCGTCGGGGGCGCCGCGGACGATGCGCAGCACCGGCCGCTGCGGGTCGGCGTCGTCGCTCATGGGTTCCTCCGGTCCTGGCGCCCGCGTCACAGCGGGATGTTGCCGTGCTTCTTGGCGGGCAGGCTCGCCCGCTTGTCGCGCAGCATCCGCAGCGAGCGCGCCACGTAGCCGCGGGTGTGCGACGGCGGGATCACCGAGTCGACGTAGCCGCGCTCGGCCGCCACGTACGGGTTGCACAGGGTGTCCTCGTACTCCTGCTGGAGCTCCGCCCGCACCGCCTCGACGTCCTCCCCGGCCTCGGCCGCCTCGGCGAGCCGCCGCCGGTGCAGGATGTTGACCGCACCCTGGGCGCCCATCACCGCGATCTGGGCGGTCGGCCACGCCAGGTTGATGTCGGCGCCGAGGTGCTTGGACCCCATCACGTCGTAGGCACCGCCGTAGGCCTTGCGGGTGATCACGGTGACCAGCGGCACGGTCGCCTCGGCATAGGCGTAGAGCAGCTTGGCGCCGCGCCGGATGATGCCGTTCCACTCCTGGCCGGTGCCCGGCAGGAAACCCGGCACGTCGACGAAGGTGAGCACCGGGATGTTGAAGGCGTCGCAGGTCCGCACGAACCGGGCGGCCTTCTCGCTGGCGTCGATGTCCAGAGTGCCGGCGAGCTGGGTCGGTTGGTTGGCGACCACGCCGACCGGACGGCCTTCCACGCGCCCGTAGCCGGTGAGGATGTTCGGCGCGAACAGCGCCCCGACCTCCAGGAACTCGCCGTCGTCGACGACCCGGGAGACCACCTCGTGCATGTCGTAGGGCTGGTTCGCCGAGTCCGGGACGAGGGTGTCCAGCTCGCGGTCGTCGTCGGTGATCGCGTCGGCGATCGCACCCGCGCCGGTGTCGGCGCCCTCGAAGACCGGCGCCTCGGCCAGGTTGTTGCTGGGCAGGAACGACAGCAGTTCCTTGACGTAGGAGACCGCGTCCTCCTCGTCGGTGGCCAGGTAGTGCGCGTTGCCCGAGGTGGAGTTGTGGGTGCGGGCGCCGCCCAGGTCCTCGAACGTCACGTCCTCGCCGGTGACGGTCTTGATCACGTCCGGACCGGTGATGAACATGTGCGAGGTCTGGTCGACCATCACGGTGAAGTCGGTGATCGCCGGCGAGTACACCGCGCCGCCCGCGCACGGCCCCATGATCAGGGAGATCTGCGGGATCACGCCGGAGGCGTGGGTGTTGCGCTTGAAGATCTCGGCGTAGAGGCCGAGCGCGGCCACGCCCTCCTGGATGCGGGCACCACCGGAGTCGTTGATCCCGATCAGCGGGCACCCGGTCTTGAGCGCCAGGTCCATCACCTTGACGATCTTCTCGCCGAACACCTCGCCCAGCGATCCGCCGAAGACGGTGAAGTCCTGGGAGAACACGCAGACCTGGCGGCCGTCGACGGTGCCGTAGCCGGTGACCACGCCGTCGCCGTAGGGCCGGTCGGCGTCCATCCCGAAGTTGGTGGTGCGGTGGCGCGCGTGCACGTCGAGCTCGACGAACGACCCGGGGTCCAGCAGCATGTCGATGCGTTCCCGCGCGGTCTTCTTGCCCTTGGCGTGCTGCTTGTCGACCGCGCGCGCCGATCCCGCGTGCACCGCCTCGTCGTTGCGCCGGTACAGATCGGCCAGCCGCCCGGCCGTCGTGTGGATGTCCGGCACGTCAGCCGGCGGCTGTCCGACCGGCTCCGTCGCGCTGCTCATGCAACCAACCTGTTCTCGTCACCTGCTCACCCGTGGTCCACCGCCGCGCACGACCACGGCGCGGGCCGGACCGCCCGGTACCGCGATGCCCGGGACGCCCGCCCGGGCAGACCTCTTCGGCAGGCGAGCCTAATCGAACGGAATCGCGGAGGTCAATTTCCAAGTGACTGTTCGATAGCCGTAGCCGACCCTGCACGCTGCGCTGAGCTGGCCGTTCCTCAGTTAAGTGAATCACCCCTAGCTCGAAGCGACATCGGCGGGGACCGGCGTCTCCAGCATCAGCGCGACACCGACCCGCAGCAGCGCCTCGGCGTCGCGCACCGCCCCGGTCCGCGCCATGTCGTTGGCCGCGGTCAGCGCCGACTGCACCAGCACCCGGGACCGCAGCGGGTCCAGCTCGGGCCGGGCCTCCCGCAGCAGGCCGACCCACTCGGCGACGTAGGCGTGCTGGGTCTGCCGCGCCCGATGCCGTTCGGCGTCGGGCAGGTGGTTGACCTCGCTGACCAGGATGTCGATGAACCGGCCGTGGTCGTAGGCGAAGCCGATGTAGGAGCGCAGCAGCGCGCGCAGCGCCTCGTCGGCGGCCGGGGTGGCGGCCAGGGTGCGCTCCAGGTCCACCTCCAGCCACGCCATGCCCCGGTTGAGCACCGCCTGCAGGAGTTCCTGCTTGCTGGCGAAGTAGTTGTACAGGCTCGGACCGGCGATCCCCGCCGCCGCGCCGACGTCCTCGGTGGTCACCTCCGCGTAGCCCCGGTCGGAGAACAACCGGGCGGCGGCCGCCAGCAACCGCCGCCGCCGCGAGGCCCGCCCCGCCAGCAACCGCTGGTCGAACTCCGCCGGGCGCGGGGCGCTGCGGGCCAGCGCGGCGGCGGGCTGCTCGCCGATGACCACCACCATGTCGCGCAGCAGTTCGGCGAACTCCCGCTTCGGCAACTGCACCTGGTGGTAGGACGGGCTGGTCAGCACGCTGAACATGCACCACGCCCGGAACCGGGCCTCCTGCCGCGACAACCCGGGGCGGAACGCCTCGGCCACCCCGGCGAGCCCGGCCGCCACCCCGCGCAACTCCTCGCGCAGCACCGCCCGCTGCTCGGCGGGCAGGTGCCGCGCCTCGCGCTGCCACAGCACCCCGAGCTGCCGGTGCTCCAGCGCCGCGTCGGCGAGCGCGCCGACCACGTCGCCTACCTCGCGGTCGCGGATCGAGCGGCTGATCTCGCTGAACGGGCGCATCTCGTCGAGCACCAGCCGGGTCAGCAGCTGCTGCTTGCCCGGGAAGTGCCGGTACAGCGCGGAAGTGCCGACCCCGACGGCCTCCGCGATGTCGCTCATGCCCACCCGCGCGTAGCCGACCCGGTAGAACAGGTCCGCCGCCACCGCAGTGATCATCGCCCGCCGGTTGCGCGGCCGGGTGCCGCGGGCCACCGGCCCGGCCGCCTTGGAGGTCACCACCTCAGCCATCGTCCCACCCGCCATCGCACGCCTCGGAGCCCGCGAGCATACGGCCGACCCACCGGCCGTGCCGTTGCGGAGCCGGGCACTAGGATGCCCGGGTGGCTTCGCCTGATCTCGCCCCCGGTCTCGACGCCGCCCGCGACGTGCTGCGGCGCGTCTTCGGCTACGAGTCGTTCCGCGACACCCAGCAGGAGATCGTCGAGCAGGTCGTCGGCGGCGGTGACGCGCTCGTCCTGATGCCCACCGGCGGCGGCAAGTCGCTGTGCTACCAGATCCCGGCGCTGGTGCGGCCCGGCACCGGCGTGGTGATCTCCCCGCTGATCGCGCTGATGCAGGACCAGGTCGACGCGCTCACCACGCTCGGCGTGCGGGCCGGGTTCCTCAACTCCACCCAGTCGCCCCAGCAGCGCGCCCAGGTCGAGGCCGACCTGCTCGCCGGTGAGCTGGACCTGCTCTACCTGGCCCCGGAACGGCTGTCGATGGACTCGACGCTGCGGCTGCTGGACCGCCGCGAGATCGCGCTGTTCGCCATCGACGAAGCGCACTGCGTGTCCCAGTGGGGCCACGACTTCCGCCCCGACTACCTGGCGCTGTCGGTGCTGCACGAGCGCTGGCCATCGGTGCCCCGCATCGCGCTGACCGCCACCGCCACCGAGGCCACCCGCGAGGAGATCGCCACCCGGTTGAAGCTGACCGGCGCGCGGCGGTTCATCGCGAGCTTCGACCGGCCCAACATCCAGTACCGGATCGTGCCGAAGAACGATCCGAAGAAGCAGCTCCTGCAGTTCCTCCGCGCCGAGCACGCCGGGGACGCCGGCATCGTCTACCGGCTGACCCGCTCCGACGTGGAGAAGACGGCCGAGTTCCTGGTCGCCAACGGGATCGACGCGGTGCCCTACCACGCGGGGCTGGACAGCGCGACGCGCGCGGCGCACCAGTCCCGCTTCCTGCGCGAGGACGGCTTGGTCGTGGTCGCCACCATCGCGTTCGGGATGGGCATCGACAAGCCGGACGTCCGCTTCGTGGCCCACCTCGACCTGCCCAAGTCCGTCGAGGGCTACTACCAGGAGACCGGCCGCGCGGGCCGGGACGGCGCCCCCTCGACGGCCTGGCTGGCCTACGGCCTGCAGGACGTGGTGCAGCAGCGCAAGCTCATCGACAACTCCGACGGCGACGCGGCGCACCGCCGCCAGCTCAGCGGGCACCTCGACGCCATGCTCGCGCTGTGCGAGGCCGTCGACTGCCGCCGCACCCAGCTCCTCGCCTACTTCGGCGAGCGCGCCGAGCCCTGCGGCAACTGCGACACCTGCCTGACCCCGCCGGAGTCCTGGGACGGCACCGTCGCCGCGCAGAAGCTGCTGTCGACGGTGGTGCGGCTGGACCGCGAGCGCAACCAGAAGTTCGGCGCTGGCCAGGTCATCGACATCCTGCGCGGCAAGACCACCCAGAAGATCACCCAGTTCCGGCACGACGCGCTCAGCGTGTTCGGCGTCGGCTCGGACCTGGGCGACGGCGAGTGGCGCGGCGTGATCCGGCAGCTCCTCGCCCAGGGCCTGCTTGCGGTCGAAGGCGACTACGGCACGCTGGTGCTCACCGAAGCCAGCTCCGAGGTGCTGCGCCGCGAGGACCCGCGTCCGGTGCGGCTGCGCCGCGACCCGGCACGTCCCGTCGCCGGGGCGCGCGCGAAGGCGCCGAAGGCCGCGAAGGTCGCGGCCGAGGACCTGCCGCCGGAGGCCGAACCGGTGTTCCAGGAGCTGCGGGCGTGGCGCACCGCCACCGCCAAGGAGGAGGGCAAGGCCCCCTTCATGATCTTCCACGACTCGACGCTGCGCCAGATCGCGGCGGTGCACCCCACGACGCTGGAGCAGCTCAGCGCGGTCAGCGGCGTCGGCGAGCACAAGCTGGAGAGCTACGGGCAGGGCGTGCTGGACACCCTGTCCGCCACGACCGCCTGACCTGCCGCGGACCGGCTCAGAACTCGAAGCCGCCGGGTTTGCCGTTGCGGTCGGCGAGCAGCCCGGCCAGCGTCGCCACGGCGATCTCGGCGGGGCGCCGCGAGCCGATGTTGAGGCCGATCGGCCGGTGCACGGTGAGGATCTCGGCCTCCCCCACGCCCAGGTCGCGCAGCGCCTCGACGTGCGGACCGCGGTGGCGGGGGTTGCCCATCACCCCGATCCACCGCGGCCCGCCCGCCAGCGCGTCGCGCAACGCGGGCCCCAGCTCCGGGCGGTGGTGGTCGGTCACCACCACATCGGCCGAGCCGTCCAGCTCGGGCATCGAGGCCACCACCGGCACGTCGAGCGCGGCGGCCTCCGCCGCCCGCCCGGCCTCGGGCTCGACGAGGACGGGCCGGAAACCGGCGTCGCGCGCGTAGCGCAGCAGGTACCCGGACACGGGAGAGGCGAACACGGCCACCAGCACGCGGACCTCGGGATCGTCCGCCGCCCCGCCGTGGGCGACCCCGCAGGCGGAATCGTCGATCATGCGGTCAGTCTGCCAGCCGCCCCGGCCGCCATGAAGCCTCTACCGCACCCGTCAGAGCCGGACGGCGGTGGCCAGCCAGGCGGGCGAGTCCACGAGGGCGCCGGGCTCGACGCCGAACGCCTCGGCGGACTCGCCCCGGGCCACGCCCCGGTAGCTGCTCGGCCGCAGCTCCACCAGCCGCCACCCGGCACCGAAGGCCTCCCGGAGCACGGGCTCACCGACCTCCGGCCCGAACCCCGGCCCGGTGTCGGCCAGCGCCAGCACGTGCACCGCCGCCCCCGGTCGGCACACCGCGTGCAGGCTCCGGACGTAGGCGGCGCGCTCGACGTCACCGAAGATGTGGAACAACGCGCTGTCCACCACGGTGTCGAACGGCCGGTCGCCGAGCTCCGCCGGGAGCCGGAGCGCGTCGGCCACCTCGAACCGCGCCTCGATCCCCCGTCGCCGTGCGCCGTCCCTGGCCAGATCCACGGCGGCGGGCACCAGGTCCACGCCCAGGACGTCGTAGCCGAGCGCGGCGAGGTGCAGGACGTGCTCCCCGGTGCCGCAGCCCGGGTCCAGCACCCTGCCCCGGATGCCGCCCCGGCGCTCCAGCTCGACGATCGCCGGCTGCGGGGCGTCGATCACCCAGGGCGGGGAACCCTCGGCGTAGGCCGCTTCGAAGGTGCTCCCGGGAACTGACTCCGCCATGACGACTCCTCTCCACGCGACGACCCTCGCCGCTGCGCCCACCCTCCGACTTGCACCGCGCTGGAGGTCAAGCCGGGCGCCGAGCACCGGAATCACAGCGCGCCGCGACCTGTTCCCGCGAATAGGGCGGTGCTCGCCAGGTCCGGACCGGAGCGGGGCCGCGACGCCGGGCGGTGTGAGAGCCGACACAAGATCCCCGGCTCGGAACAACCCGCACGAGACTGACGTTGGTTGATAGCAGAAGGCTCAACTTGGTGGCGGCGGACCTTGGCAACCGTCGCGAGGAGGTAATCATGGCGACGTTCTTCGGACCGGCCGGCTTCGGGTCGGGACCGTTCGACGAGTACTTCGCGCGCTTCTTCGCCGGCAGCGACGCCGCGCCCGGCTCCCGTCGGATCGACATCACCGACCTGATGACCGAGCAGGCCCAGCAGCTCCTGGCCGAAGGGGCGCGGTTCGCGCGGCAGCGCGGGCAGAACGAGCTGGACGCCCTGCACCTGCTGTGGGCCACGACCAAGCACCCCACCACCAGCGACATGCTGGGTCGGGCCGGGGTGAACACCGACGAGCTGGCCACCGAGATCGAGGGGCACCTGCCCCGGGCCGCCGAGCCCGCCGGCGGGGACGGCGCCATCGCGCTGACCCCGGAGGGCAAGGCCGCTCTGGCCGATTCGCACCGGGTGGCCCGCGCCGTCGGCTCGACCTACATCGGCCCCGAGCACGTCCTGCTGGCGATGGCCGCCAACCAGGAGTCCTCGCCCGGCCGACTGCTCGGCTCCGCGGGGATGACACCCGAGGGGATGCAGGCCGCCGCGCGCGGCGAGCGCACCGAGCAGCGCACCGCCGAGCGCCCCGGTGAGGACACTGGCACTCCCACGCTGGACCAGTACGGCCAGGACCTGACCGCCAAGGCGCGCGCGGGCGAGCTGGACCCGGTCATCGGGCGCGCCGACGAGATCGAGCAGACCGTCGAGATCCTGTCCCGCCGCACCAAGAACAACCCGGTGCTCATCGGCGAGGCGGGCGTCGGCAAGACCGCGATCGTCGAGGGCCTGGCGCAGCGGATCACCAACGAGCAGGTGCCGCAGGCGCTGCTGGGCAAGCGGGTCGTGCAGCTCGACCTGTCCGGCATGCTGGCGGGCACCCGCTACCGCGGTGACTTCGAAGAGCGGATGACCAAGGTCATCGACGAGATCGCCGAGCAGCGCGACCGGCTGATCGTGTTCATCGACGAGCTGCACACCGTGGTCGGCGCCGGTGGCGCGGAGGGCGCGGTGGATGCCGGGAACATGCTCAAGCCGCGGCTGTCCCGCGGTGAGCTGCACGTGGTGGGCGCGACCACGCTCGAGGAGTACCGCAAGAACATCGAGAAGGACCCGGCGCTGGAACGCCGCTTCCAGCCGGTCCAGGTGCCGGAGCCGACCGTGCCCGACACGATCCTGATCCTCGGCGGGCTCCGCGAGCGCTACGAGGAGCACCACCGGGTCCGCTACACCGAGGAGGCCGTCGAGGCCGCCGCGCGGTTGTCCGACCAGTACATCTCCGACCGCTTCCTGCCGGACAAGGCGATCGACCTGATCGATCAGGCCGGCGCGCGCAAGCGGCTGGCGGCGGTGTCGAACACCCGCGCGGGCGAGCTCGCCCAGCGCATCGAAGAGCTCGAGGAGGAGAAGGCCGAGGCCGTCGCCGCCGAGGAGTACGAGCGGGCGTCGACGGTGCGCGACCGGATCCAGCAGGCGCAGACCGAGCTCGACGGGCTCGGCGGCGTCCCGACCGACGACGTCCTGGAGGTGACCGCCGAGGACATCGCCGAGATCATCTCCCGGTCCACCGGGGTGCCGGTCAGCCAGTTGACGGAGCAGGAGAAGGTGCGGTTGCAGCGCCTGGAGGAGGAGCTGCACGAGCGCGTCGTCGGGCAGGACAGCGCGGTGCGCGCGCTGTCGCGGGCGGTGCGCCGGTCCCGCAGCGGTCTGGGCGACCCGGACCGCCCGGTCGGCAGCTTCCTGTTCCTCGGCCCGACCGGGGTCGGCAAGACGGAGCTGGCCAAGGCGCTGGCCGCGACCCTGTTCGGCGACGAGCGCCGGATGGTGCGGCTGGACATGAGCGAGTTCCAGGAGCGGCACACCGCCAGCCGGCTGGTCGGCGCGCCCCCGGGGTACGTTGGGCACGGCGAGGCCGGTGAGCTGACCGAGGCGGTGCGGCGGCAGCCGTACTCGGTGGTCCTGCTCGACGAGATCGAGAAGGCCCACCCGGACGTGTTCAACACGCTGCTGCAGGTCCTCGACGACGGCCGGATGACCGACGGCCAGGGCCGGACCGTGGACTTCCGCAACACGGTGCTGATCATGACCAGCAACCTCGGGTCCGAGGTCGTCTCCAGCCGCGGGGGCGCGATCGGGTTCAGCACCGGCGAGGGCGAACCGGACCTCGACGAGCGGATCATGCCGAAGCTGCGGGACGTGTTCCGCCCCGAGTTCCTCAACCGCATCAACGAGATCGTGGTGTTCAAGCGGCTGGAGGGCGACCAGTTGCGGCTGATCACGCGCAAGCTGCTGGACCACACCGTCGAGCGGCTGAGCAGCCGGGACATCGGGGTGGAGTTCACCCCGGCGGCCGTCGACTGGATCGCCGAGCGCGGCTACCAGCCCGAGTTCGGGGCCCGGCCGCTGCGGCGGGCCATCGAGCGCGAGGTGGAGGACCGGATCAGCGACCTGCTGCTGGACGGCGCCCTCGACGAGCACGACTCGTTGCGGGTCGACGTCGAGGACGGCGAGCTGAAGTTCACCGTCGCCGGTCGCACCCCGGTGGCCTGACCGGAACCGCGGACGAAGGGCGGACGCACCTGGTGCGTCCGCCCTCTCGTGCGTTCGGCACCCGTGCTGACCTGCGGCGCCGTTTCACGACCTGCTCCCGGGGGTAATCAGAGGTCACCGGGAGTCGTCGACGGAGGGGCCCAACCCGATGCCGAAGTGGGATGCGGTGGCATCCGGCCGGTCGGAGCGCCGAGCGCACCGTCCCGGGGACCACCGCGGCGCCGTCGTCGGCGGTGCCGACCGGACGTGGCCTTTCCCCAGGCCCGGCGATGCCCGCCTCGCCGCCCTCCCGGATGCGGTTCCCGGCGGTGCGCACGTCGTCCGGGCCAGTCCCGCCCGGCCCCGTCCGGCGTCCAGCAGTCCGGCGGCGGGTGGTTCGTCGAGGTGGCCGATGCGGGTCTCGGGCCACGCGGTGCGCCAGGTCCGTGGATCGCGGCGACGGCCCCCGGCACGCGGATCTCGCGAGCACGATCGACGGCCCGGGCCGTACGGCCCATCACAGCGGCATCGCATGCAGTGCACCATCTGTTCAACCGGCCGAGGACCTGCGGAGGTGGCCATGCTCCCCAAGGACGAACAGCGCCGCCTGAGGGAGATCGAGCAGCAGCTCAGCACCGACGACCCCAAGCTGGCCCGCCGGCTCGGTGAAACCGGGCCGATCGAGCGCGTGCGCGCCGGGCTTTCCCTCACGACCGTGCTGGGCGCGTTGGCGGCGGTGCTCGCGGTCGCCTGCCTGTTCCTCGGCGAAGGCGCGGGCATGTTCACCGCCACGGTGCTCGCAGTCGTGCTCTTCGCGCTGCGGCGCTGGTCGATGATGCCGCACGGCGACGAGGAACAGGCCTAGCCGGCCGCGCGCGGTGACCCCGCTGCACCGGCAGCGAGCAGCGCGTGGTCGTGGTCGGCACGGTCCTCCGGCCGGTGCGACCGCTACGGCCGCTGGCACCGCCCCTCCGGACAGGCCGTCCCGGCAGCGGGAGCCGTCCCGGGGCTCTCCCCCACGCCGCGCCGTCCGGGCACCTCCGCTGTGGCGAGAGACGCCAGCCACTTCCCGACACCACTCGGTGACCCGAACTCCCTCCAGCCGCGACGCGGTCCGGGGGCGCAGACAAAAAAGCGGGACCCCCAGGCCCACCAGGCCCCGGAACCCCACACACAATAAAAAGAAAGGGGCGGGGCACGAAGAACCCTCGTTCTTCGTGCCCCGCCCCTTCCATCGTAATGTGTCGGCGGTGTCTTACTCTCCCACACCCTCACGAGTGCAGTACCATCAGCGCTAAGGAGCTTAGCTACCGGGTTCGGAATGGGACCGGGCGTACCCTCCCCGCCATCGCCACCGACAACCCACACCCCCACACCCCGGTGGGGGAAACCCATGAGCAGCCGCCAACCAGCGGACACACAAAACAATCCAGTTATCAAACACGTCCCGGGTTGTTGTCCCAGAACCATACAGTGGGTGCAAACATCTCGTGAACAAGCCCTCGGCCTATTAGTACCCGTCCACTCCATCCGTTACCGAACTTCCATGCCGAGCCTATCAACCCAGTCATCTCCTGGGAGCCTTAACCCCACAAAGGGGGCAGGAGACCTCATCTAGGAACAGGCTTCCCGCTTAGATGCTTTCAGCGGTTATCCCTCCCGAACATAGCCAACCAGCCATGCACCTGGCGGTACAACTGGCACACCAGAGGTTCGTCCATCCCGGTCCTCTCGTACTAGGGACAGCCTTCCGCAAGTCTCCAACGCGCGCGGCGGATAGGGACCGAACTGTCTCACGACGTTCTAAACCCAGCTCGCGTGCCGCTTTAATGGGCGAACAGCCCAACCCTTGGGACCAACTCCAGCCCCAGGATGCGACGAGCCGACATCGAGGTGCCAAACCATGCCGTCGATATGGACTCTTGGGCAAGATCAGCCTGTTATCCCCGGGGTACCTTTTATCCGTTGAGCGACACCGCTTCCACCAGCCAGTGCCGGATCACTAGTCCCTGCTTTCGCACCTGCTCGACCCGTCAGTCTCACAGTCAAGCTCCCTTATACACTTACACTCAACACCTGATTGCCAACCAGGCTGAGGGAACCTTTGGGCGCCTCCGTTACCCTTTAGGAGGCAACCGCCCCAGTTAAACTACCCACCAGGCACTGTCCCTGAACCCGATCAGGGCCCGAAGTTAGATGCCCAGAACGACCAGAGTGGTATTTCACCAACGACTCCACACCCACTAGCGTGAATGCTTCCCAGTCTCCCACCTATCCTACACAAGCCGAACCAAACACCAATACCAAGCTATAGTAAAGGTCCCGGGGTCTTTCCGTCCTGCCGCGCGAAACGAGCATCTTTACTCGTACTGCAATTTCACCGGGCCTGTGGTCGAGACAGCGGAGAAGTCGTTACGCCATTCGTGCAGGTCGGAACTTACCCGACAAGGAATTTCGCTACCTTAGGATGGTTATAGTTACCACCGCCGTTTACTGGCGCTTAAATTCTCCGCTACACCCCAAAGGGGTTCACGGGTCCTCTTAACGTTCCAGCACCGGGCAGGCGTCAGTCCGTATACCTCGCCTTACAGCTTCGCACGGACCTGTGTTTTTAGTAAACAGTCGCTTCTCCCTGGCCTCTGCGACCACCACCAGCTCCCCCAGCACGTGGGTTCACCAGCAATGGCCCCCCTTCTCCCAAAGTTACGGGGGCAATTTGCCGAATTCCTTAACCACAGTTCACCCGACCGCCTCGGTATTCTCTACCTGACCACCTGTGTCGGTTTCGGGTACGGGCCATGCACACACTCGCTAGAGGCTTTTCTCGGCAGCACGGGATCACTCACTTCACCACCACGGCTACGCATCACCCCTCACCCCCATGGTGTGCGGATTTCCCTACACACCGGGCTACAGGCTTACACCAGTACAACCACTCACTGGCAGAGCTACCCCCCTGCGTCACCCCATCGCTTGACTACTCCGGCATCAGGCCCCATGCCAACCACGACACAAACCCGAAGGTCCACGCCGCGTCGGGATGGTTAGTCTCAACCGTTCCATCACGGACGCGTGCACACGGGTACGGGAATATCAACCCGTTCTCCATCGACTACGCCTGTCGGCCTCGCCTTAGGCCCCGACTCACCCTGGGCGGACGAACCTTCCCCAGGAACCCTTAGTCATCCGGCGGCAGAGATTCTCACTCTGCACTCGCTACTCATGCCTGCATTCTCACTCCCGCACACTCCACACCACGATCACTCGGGCGCTTCACCGCATACAGGACGCTCCCCTACCCAACAACACCCCACAGGGCATCGCCGGCATGGCTTCGGCGGTGCGCTTCAGCCCCGCTACATTATCGGCGCAGGACCACTTGACCAGTGAGCTATTACGCACTCTTTCAAGGATGGCTGCTTCTAAGCCAACCTCCTGGTTGTCTCAGCGATCCCACATCCTTTTCCACTAAGCGCACACTTAGGGGCCTTAGCCGATGCTCTGGGCTGTTTCCCTCTCGACGACGAAGCTTCTCCCCCGCCGTCTCACTGCCGCGCTCCAACCCGGGCGTATTCGGAGTTTGGCTGACCTCAGTAACCCGCGAAGGCCCATCAGCCAACCAGTAGCTCTACCCCACCCGAGCACCACACGACGCTGCACCTAAATGCATTTCGGGGAGAACCAGCTATCACGAAGTTTGATTGGCCTTTCACCCCTACCCACAACTCATCCCCCAGGTTTTCAACCCTGGTGGGTTCGGGCCTCCACACGGTCTTACCCGCGCTTCACCCTGGCCATGGGTAGATCACTCCGCTTCGGGTCTGCACCACGCGACTCCACGCCCTCTTCAGACTCGCTTTCGCTCCGGCTACCCCCCAACGGGTTAACCTCGCCACGCAGCAGCAACTCGCAGGCTCATTCTTCAAAAGGCACGCCATCACCCACCACAAGGACAGGCTCTGACGGATTGCAGGCACACGGTTTCAGGAACTCTTTCACTCCCCTCCCGGGGTACTTTTCACCATTCCCTCACGGTACTATCCACTATCGGTCACCAGGAAGTATTTAGGCTTAGCGAGTGGTCCCGCCAGATTCACAGCACCCTCCACGGAAACGCTGCTACTCGGGAACACCACCACACACCCAGCATGCATTTTCGCCTACGGGACTCTCACCCACTCCGGCCAGGCATCCCAACCTGTTCAACTAACACACACCGACGGTGCTGAAGGGCAGACAGACCCCTCCAACAGTGCCCCACAACCCCGCACACGCAACCCCTGTCCGGTCTCCCACGCGCACGGTTTAGCCTCCTCCGCTTTCGCTCGCCACTACTCACGGAATCACCAGTGTTTTCTCTTCCTGCGGGTACTAAGATGTTTCACTTCCCCGCGTTCCCCCCAACACCCTATACATTCAGATGCTGGTAACCCGGCATCACCCGGGCTGGGTTACCCCATTCGGACACCCTCGGATCACAGCTCGGTTGACAACTCCCCGAGGACTCTCGCGGCCTCCCACGTCCTTCATCGGCCCCTGGTACCAAGGCATCCACCATGTGCCCTACATTACTTGGCCACAAAGATGCTCGCACCCACTATACAGTTCTCAAACAACAACCCAAGACAACACACCCACACAGAGCGTGCCCTCTCAGACACCCAACAGCGAACCATTCTTGATCACACCAGTGCTGTTCCACAATCCCTCAAGCACCCCACGGCAGGAACACACACGGTCCCTCCACCACAGGCCACTCCACCACCCCCACCACAGCACCACCAACAAAGGGCGACCACTGCACAGGGCCTCGGCGGGTGTTTTCGTGCTCCTTAGAAAGGAGGTGATCCAGCCGCACCTTCCGGTACGGCTACCTTGTTACGACTTCGTCCCAATCGCCAGTCCCACCTTCGACCACTCCACCCCAACAGGGTTAGGCCATGGGCTTCGGGTGTTACCGACTTTCATGACGTGACGGGCGGTGTGTACAAGGCCCGGGAACGTATTCACCGCAGCACTGCTGATCTGCGATTACTAGCGACTCCGACTTCACGGGGTCGAGTTGCAGACCCCGATCCGAACTGAGACCGGCTTTAAGGGATTCGCTCCACCTCACGGTATCGCCACCCTCTGTACCAGCCATTGTAGCATGTGTGAAGCCCTGGGCATAAGGGGCATGATGACTTGACGTCATCCCCACCTTCCTCCGAGTTGACCCCGGCAGTCTCCCGCGAGTCCCCACCATTACGTGCTGGCAACACAGGACAAGGGTTGCGCTCGTTGCGGGACTTAACCCAACATCTCACGACACGAGCTGACGACAGCCATGCACCACCTGTACACCAACCACAAGGGAAACCCCCTCTCAGGGGCAATCTGGTGCATGTCAAACCCAGGTAAGGTTCTTCGCGTTGCATCGAATTAATCCACATGCTCCGCCGCTTGTGCGGGCCCCCGTCAATTCCTTTGAGTTTTAGCCTTGCGGCCGTACTCCCCAGGCGGGGCGCTTAATGCGTTAGCTACGGCACAGAAACCGTGGAACCGATCCCCACACCTAGCGCCCAACGTTTACGGCGTGGACTACCAGGGTATCTAATCCTGTTCGCTCCCCACGCTTTCGCTCCTCAGCGTCAGTATCGGCCCAGAGACCCGCCTTCGCCACCGGTGTTCCTCCTGATATCTGCGCATTTCACCGCTACACCAGGAATTCCAGTCTCCCCTGCCGAACTCAAGTCTGCCCGTATCGACCGCACGCCCACAGTTAAGCTGCAGGTTTTCACGGCCGACGCGACAAACCGCCTACGAGCTCTTTACGCCCAATAAATCCGGACAACGCTCGCACCCTACGTATTACCGCGGCTGCTGGCACGTAGTTAGCCGGTGCTTCTTCTACAGGTACCGTCACCCGAAAGCTTCGTCCCTGTCGAAAGAGGTTTACAACCCGAAGGCCGTCATCCCCCACGCGGCGTTGCTGCGTCAGGCTTTCGCCCATTGCGCAAGATTCCCCACTGCTGCCTCCCGTAGGAGTCTGGGCCGTGTCTCAGTCCCAGTGTGGCCGGTCACCCTCTCAGGCCGGCTACCCGTCGTCGCCTTGGTAGGCCATCACCCCACCAACAAGCTGATAGGCCGCGGGCTCATCCTGCACCGCCGGAACTTTCCACACCCCACCATGCGGCAGAATGTCCTATCCGGTATTAGACCCCGTTTCCAGGGCTTATCCCAGAGTGCAGGGCAGATTACCCACGTGTTACTCACCCGTTCGCCACTCATCCACACCCGAAGATGCTTCAGCGTTCGACTTGCATGTGTTAAGCACGCCGCCAGCGTTCGTCCTGAGCCAGGATCAAACTCTCCAACAATGACTGTTGAAACAATCCCAGCAGACACTCCAACCACACCCCCACACACAGTGCAAAGGCCGGCGAGCGCCATACTCAAAGAAACCCCAAAAAAGGGGCTGTTCATCATGAACACTAGCCAAAAACAGTTCGCTGTTGAGTTCTCAAAGAACACACCCACACCACAACCACACACCCAAGCATGCAGTCGCAGGGAGCAATTCCCATGTCGTTTCGGTGCTGATCACCCTAGCAGGCCCGAAACACCGGCTTTCCCGGGGGGTCCCCGTTCCAACCCGGCCGCTTCACGCCACCGCATCGAGTTCTCAACGGACAGCCCACTCTACCACCCGAAAGCAGGAGCTTGGTTCGCCATCCCCGCCAGCACCCGGTCCGTTTCCCGGCCCGTTCCGCGCTGACCTGAACAACTCTACACACCCCGTCGAACCCCCTGCGAACCACCCCCCGATCAAGGGTGAACGCGCAGGTCAGGACGAAGATCGGCGGGCTCGTCAGAGCAGGAACGAGAACAGCGGCGAGCCGGGCGACACCTGCTCGATCTGCAGCGGGCTCTCCTTCATCCGCTTGAGCAGCTCATCGAGCTCGCCGGCGTGGTCCAGTTCGATGCCGACCAGCGCGGGCCCGTGCTCCCGGTTGTTCTTCTTGACGTACTCGAAGGCGACGATGTCCTGCCCCTCGGCGAGCACGTCGTCGAGGAAGTGGCGCAACGCCCCCGGCTCCTGCGGGAAGGAGACCAGGAAGTAGTGCCGCAGCCCCTCGTGCACCAAGGAGCGCTCCACGACCTCGGCGTAGCGGCTGAGGTCGTTGTTGCCACCGGAGACGACGCAGACGACCGGTCCGCGCGGGGCCCGCTCCAGCGGCATCCGCGCAGCCGCGCTGGCCAGCGCACCCGCGGGCTCGGCGATGATGCCGTCGGTCTGGTACAGGTCCACCATCTCGGTGCACACGGCGCCTTCGGGCACCGCGACGAGCTCGTCGACGAGGTCGCGGGCCACCCGGTACCCGAGGTCGCCGACCCGGCCGACCGCCGCGCCGTCGACGAAGGTGTCCACGTGCGGCAGCGCGACCGGCCCGCCGTTGTCCAGGGCGGCGCGCAGGCTGGTGGCCCCGGCCGGCTCGGCGCCCACCACGTGCACGTCCGGGAAGTGCTCCTTGAGCCACAGCACGACACCGGCCAGCAGCCCGCCGCCGCCGACCGGGACGATCACCGTGTCGATCGGGCCCTCGTGCTGCTCGGCGATCTCCAAGCCCACGGTGCCCTGCCCCGCGATGGTCCGCGCGTCGTCGAACGGGTGCACGTAGACGGCGCCGGTGCTCCGGCCGTCCTCCTGCGCGGCGACGCTGGCCTCGTCGAACGAGCTGCCGACGATCACCGGCTCGACCCACTCCCCGCCGATCGCGGCGATGCGGCGGCGCTTCTGCCGGGGCGTGTTGGTGGGCAGGTACACCCGGCCCTTGATCTGGAGCTCGCGGCAGCTGAACGCCAGGCCCTGCGCGTGGTTGCCCGCGCTCGCGCAGACGACACCGCGCTCGCGCTCCTCCGGCCCGAGCGAGGAGATCAGGTTGAACGCCCCGCGCATCTTGTAGGAGCGGCAGAGCTGCTGGTCCTCGCGCTTGAGCCGGACCGGGACGCCCAGCTCGGCGCTCAACCGGCTGCTCTCGTCGAGCGAAGTCCGCCGCGCGACCGGCCTCAACCGGGTGGCGGCGCGGTAGATGGCTGCGGGGGTCAACTCGTCGTACACCACTCGATACTAAGACCGCTCGACGGCTGCGGTGCGGAGCGGGGCGCCCTCCCCGGGGCACACCGTGGCGAGCGTCACCGGGATGGGCTGACCTGCTGCGGAGTCCCTGCGCGGCCGCCGGGGTGGTCCCCGGGCAGGGCGAAGACCGCCCTCGGGATCGCGCGGCGGGCGGGGCATCTCACCCGGACCAGCGATGCGCCGGGTGCCCCGGGCCCCGCGCGCGAGTGGCCGGGGTCACGTCGGCTGCTTACCCTCCGGGCATGGCGACGACGAGCACCTCAGCGGCGATCGGGAGCGTGGTGGTGCGCACCGGCCGGACCCTCGACGAGTGGGTGCGGATCGTGCGGGCGAGCGGGCTGGACCCGCACGACCAAGAAGCCGTGCACCGGTGGCTGCGCACCGAGCACGGCCTGCTGCGCGGCCCGGCGTGGACCGTCGCCGACGCGGCGGCGCGGGCGAGCGCGGGTCCGCGGCCGGTCGTGGAGCGGTTGCGCGACGTGGTCGAGCAGTTCGGCGACGACGTGGTGGTCGACGAGGACGGCGGCCGGGTGCTGTTCCGGCGCGGGCACCCCTTCGCGTCGGCCGCCGCGCGCGGTGCGGGGGTGCGGCTGGAGCTGCGCTTCGCGCATCCGCCGGGATCGGACCGGATGGCCGAGGCGGCGGACGGGGTGCACCGGCTGGAGCTGGGATCGGTGGCCGAGATCGACGGTGAGGTCGAAGCCCTGCTGCAGGTGGCATACTCGCAGTGCGGCTGATCACCGGAGGCGCCGATGTCCGTCCTGCCCGTGTGCGTCACCTGCGGCACCCAGTACGCCGAACCTCGGCCGGAGTGTCCGATCTGCGAGGACGAGCGGCAGTACGTCCCACCCTCCGGGCAGCGGTGGACCGATCTGGAGTCGCTGCGCGCGGGCGGGCACGCGGCGGTGGTGCGCGAGCAGGGCCCTGAGGTGATCGGGCTCGGCTGCGAGCCCCGGTTCGCGATCGGGCAGCGGGCGCTGCTGATCAAGGCACCGGGCGGCAACGTGCTGTGGGACTGCGCGGCCTACCTCGACGACGCGCTGGTCGAAGCGGTGCGGGCGCACGGCGGGGTGTCGGCGATCGCGATCAGCCACCCGCACTACTACACGACGATGGTCGAGTGGAGCCGGGCGTTCGACGCGCCGATCCACCTGCACGCCGCCGACCGGGAGTGGATCGGCAGGCCGGATCCGGCGATCCAGCTGTGGGACGGCACCACCGCGACCTTGGCCCCGGGCCTGACGCTGCTGAACCTGGGGGTGCACTTCGCGGGCGGCACGGTGCTGCACTGGGAGCGCGGCGCGGGGGCGCTGTTCAGCGGCGACATCGTGCAGGTCATCCCGGACCGGGAGCACGTGGCGTTCATGTACAGCTACCCGAACCTGATCCCGGAGCGGCCCGGGGTGGTGCGCCGTGCCGCCGAGCTGCTGGCCGACTACCGCTTCGAGGCGCTCTACGGGGCGTGGTGGGACGCGGTGCTGCCGGACCGGGCCTCGACCATCGTGCAGCGATCGGCCCGGCGCTACCTCGACTTCGTCCTGGAGCGCTGAGCGGCCGAACCGCACCGCTGTGCGCCGATCGGCCCTTATGCCGCGTCGCGGCGGGCTCGCATCATGCAGGGCATGGTGCAGAACCCACCGGCTCCGATCACCCCGGAGGACGAGGCGGCGGCTGCCCGGGCGGTGCTGAGCGATCCGGTCTGGGCGTTCATCACCGGGGCGGCGGGTTCCCGGGAAGTGGCCAAGCACGCCAACCGCGAGGCGTGGGACGAGGTCTTCCTCGGCCACCTGCTGCCGCGCGACGTGTCCCGGGTCAGCACGGCCACCTCGGTGCTCGGCGCCCCGGCCGCGGCGCCGTTCGCGGTGGCGCCGATGGGCCTGCCCGCGCGGATCTGGCCGCACGGCGACCTGGAGATCGCCGCGGCCTGCGCCGAGACGGGGATCCCGCTGGTGGTCTCGACGATGGCCTCGGCCCGCGTCGAGGACATCGCGAAGTCCGGGGCGCGCTGCGCCTTCCAGCTCTACTGGCTGCGCGATCCGCGGGCGCGCCGGGAGCTGGTGCGCCGCGCCGAGCAGGCGGGGTGCAGCGCGCTGGTGATCACCACCGACGCGCCGGTGCGGCGCGGCAGCGAGCGCGAGCGGGCGGCCGAGTTCAGCCCCGGCGCCGACGTCGCCCCCGCGATGACCGACGACGTCGAGATCGATCCGTCGCTGGACCTCGCCGACGTGGAAGCGGTCGTCGGCGCCACCTCGATGCCGGTCTACGTCAAGGGCGTGCTGTCGGCGGCGACCGCGAGCCGCTGCCGCGAGGCCGGTGCCGCCGGAGTGGTGGTGTCCAACCACGGCGGCAGGCAGCTGCCGTGCGCGGTGCCCACGGCCACCGCGCTGGAACAGGTGGTGCGCCACGGCCCCGGAGGGCTCGACGTGCTCGTCGACGGCGGGATCAGCACCGGCACCGACGTCCTGCGGTCCTTGGCGCTGGGCGCGACCGGCGCCCTGGTCGGCAGGCAGGTGCTGTACGGCCTGGGCCGCAGCGGGATGCAGGGCGTGCTCGGCGTGCTGCAGCGGATCAGCGCGGAGCTCGCGGAGCTGCTGGTGCTCACCGGCTGCCCGGAGGTCGCCGACGTGGCGCGGCTGCCGGTGCTCATCCGTCCGTGAGGGCCGGTCCCGCCCGTCAGGTGCCCGGCAGCACGGGCGGGACGAGGTGGACGACCTTGGTCGCGGTCATCTCGTCGAGGAGTTCCGGGCCGAAGCCGAAACCGCTGCCGCTGGCGCCCCTGGGCTGCGCGGCGCCGCCCGGGGCGCCGCCGAATACCTCGTTGATCTTGACCGTGCCCACCCGCAGCGCGCGCCACGACCGCTGGGCGTGCGCCATGTCCGGGGTGAGCACGGTGGCCGCGAGCCCGTGCCGGTCGGCGGCCGCCTCGCGCAGCGCCTGGTCGAAGTCGTCGACGACGCGCACTGCGGCGACCGGACCCAGCACCTCCTCCCGCAGCACCTCCATCTCGGGTCGGCAGTCGGTGAGCACGGTCGCCGGGTAGTAGCTGCCGTCGCCGTCGGGGAGCACACCACCGGCCAGCAGGGTCGCTCCGGCGTCGAGCGCATCGCGGACCTTGCGGTGCACCTCGGCGCGGTGCTCCTCGGCGACCAGCGGGCCCATCGGGATCTCGTCGGCGGCGGGTGACCCGAAGACCCGGCGGCGCGCTTGCTCGACCAGCGCCGCGAGGAAGTCCTCGGCCAGGTCGCGGTGCACGTAGATGCGCTCGACGGAGGTGCAGATCTGCCCGGAGTTGGCGAACGCCCCCACGGCGGCCTGCTCCGCGGCGTGCTCGGGGTCGATCCCGGCGTCGACGATCAGCGCGTCGTTGCCGCCGTTCTCCAGCAGCGTCTTGGCCCCGGTGGCGGCCGCGGCGGCGGCGATGCTGCGCCCCGCGGCGGTGCTGCCGACGTGCGCGATGACGTCCAGCGTCGAATCGGCGACCAGCTCCGCCCCGCACCGCGGCCCGCCCGCCACCGAGCCGAGCAGCCCTTCGGGCAGGTGCGCGGCGAGGACCCGGTTCAGCAGCACGCCGGTCCGGACGGCCCGTTCGCTGGGTTTGTGCACCACCGCGTTGCCGGTGACCAGGGCGGCGCCGAGCACTCCGCAGGCCACGGCCACCGGCTCGTTCCACGGGGTCAGCGCGGCCACGACGCCCCGCGGTTCGTGCACCATCAGGTCGGTGGCGTCGTGGTCGCCGTTGAGCGAGCGGCCCCGGTGCACCGGCCCCAGCGCGGCGTACTCGTCGAGGGTGCCGGCCGCGGCTTCCACCGCGGCCCGGGCCTGCTCACGCGGTCGGCCGGTCTCCCGGTGCTCGGTGGTGGCCAGCTCGTCGGCGGCGTCGCGGACCGCGTCGGCCAATCGGGCCAGCACCGCGCCGCGCTCCCCCGCGGGCACCCGGGCCCACTCCGCCTGGGCCCGGTGGGCGGCGGCGACGGCCGCGGCCACCTCGTGCCTGCCCGACCCGACGATCGAATCGATGAGCTCGCCGTCGAGCGGGCTGCGCACCTCCACGACCTCGCGGTCCTCGTCCCACGACGTCGCCTCGACCAGCCCGCCGGACATCGACTCCGCTGCCACCGCACGGTCCACGCGTTCCTCCTCGCACTCGGTTCCGGTCCTGGGATTGCCCGCGGGGAGCCCCGGTCAATCCCCGCACCGCTCGATCAGCCGACCGGTTTGGTCCGGCGGCGCCCGGGCAACGCCGAGGGGAGCAACGTCCGGCGCGTGGGGGAGGCATCATGCCCGTCCAGTACCAGCAGTTCGTGGAAGGCGTCCGGGAACGGGCCGAGCTGGGCTCGGCGGCCGACGCCCGCGAGGCGACCGTGCACACGCTCGAAGCCCTGGCCCGCCACCTCGACACCGTGGACCGCCAGCAGCTCGCCACGGTGGTGCCCGGGGCCATCCGGGAGTCGGTGCACTGGGACGTCGCGGTCGACCAGGAGCAGGACGTGATCGCCGAAACCGCCCGCGAGCTGGGTCGACCGCCGGAGCAGGCCCGCTACGTGGTGCAGGCGGTGCTGTCCGAGATCGCCGCCGAGGACGACGCGCTCACCGCCTCGCTGGAGCACCGGCTGCCCGACGAGCTCGCACCGCTGTTCGCGGCCCCGGGCCAAGGGCCGCCGCCGGAGTGGTCGGCCGCCGCGGCCGAGCCGCGCCCGCGACCGCTGGACCAGGACGAGCTGGCCCGGACCCTCGCCGAGATGCCCGGCTGGACCGGCACGACGGAGCGCATCGAGCGGACCGCGAGCCTGCCCCCGGAGCGGTGGAAGCCGGTGTTCAACCGGATCGACGCCGCCCAGCAGGAGCTCAGCCACCACGCCACCATCGACGACCACGGCGACGGCACCGTCTCGTTCGCGCTGTCCACCCGGTCGCTCGGCGCGGTGACCGAGCTCGACCTGCAGCTCGCCCGGCGCATCGACGACGCCATCGCCGACATCGGCTCCGGCGGCTGACCGCGGCCCAGGAATGCGCGGTCAGCCCGGTGGTGTTGCCCGGCCAAGGTGGTTGAGCAGCAGCTACCGCGATGTGGGACGAGGAGCTGCTCATGGCCGCTTTCGGATTCAGCGGCCCCGACCGCGGCGCGCGGACGGGGCTGTGCGGGGTGTGCGGGCAGGACGCCCGGTTCCGGCCCGTGCCCGGCGCCCCGGGTCGGCGGGCGTGCGCCCGCTGCGGCGCGCACCGGACCTCAGCCGTGGGCGCGCACCGGGGGTAGCGGTCCGTCCCACCGGGTGACCTCCACGCGGCTGAGCTGGCCGGTGGCGCCCTGGCCCAACCGGGACGTGCCCTCGTCGGTGGTGAGCACGTTCGGATTGCCGTGCACGCAGGTGGCGACCTCCGGAGCGCTGGGGTCGAACCACGCGCCAGTGGACAGCTGCACGACCCCGGGCCGCAGCGCCTCGCTGAGCACCGCCCCGGCCAGGCAGCTCCCGCGCTCGTTGTGCAGCCGCACCACGTCACCGTCGGCGATGCCGCGCGCCGTCGCGTCGTCCGGGTGCAGCCGCACCGGTTCCCGGCCGCGCACCTTCGACCCGGTGCTGAGCGCACCGTGGTCGAGTTGGCTGTGCAGGCGGGTGGCGGGGTTGTTCGCGATCAGGTGCAACGGGTACGCCGACTCGGCGGGCGGCAGCCAGGTCGGGTGCGGGGGGCAGTCGTCGTAGCCGAACGACTCGATCGTCCGGGAGCGCAGTTCGATCCGGCCGCTCGGCGTGGGCAGCGGGTGCGCCGCGGGGTCGGCGCGGAAGTCGGCGTAGAGCACGTGCTCGGCGTTCGGGACGACCAGGTCCACCCGGCCGGTGCGCCAGAACCCGGCGAAGTCCTCCTCCGGCGCGACGTCGGCGGGCAGCGCGGCCCGCCAGGTCTCGTAGAGGTGCTCGAGCCACTGCCGCTCGTCGCGGCCCTCGGTGAACTCCGCGGCCGCGCCCAGCCGCTCGGCCAGCGCGCTGAAGATCCGGTAATCGTCGCGGGACTCCCCGACCGGGTCCAGCACGCGGTGCATGGCCACCACCGCGCTGTCGTGCCGGGCCGCCCCGATGTCGTCGCGTTCCAGGGTCGTGGTGCTCGGCAGCACGATGTCGGCGTGGCGGGCGGTGGCGGTCCAGAACGGCTCGTGCACCACCACCGCGTCCGGGCGGGTGAAGGCGCGGCGCAGCCGGGCGAGGTTCTGGTGGTGGTGGAACGGGTTGCCGCCCGCCCAGTGCACCAACCGGATGTCCGGGTAGGTCAGCACCGACCCGTCGTACTCGACCGCTTCGCCCGGGTGCAGCAGCAGGTCGGCGATGCGCGCCACGGGGATGTGGTCGGGCACGGGGTTGCGGCCCTGCGGCAGCGTCGGCAGCGGGTAGGGCAGCGACACGTCGCCGACGCCGGACATGCCGCCGTAACCGTGTCCGAACCCGCCGCCGGGGAGCCCGACCTGGCCGAGCAGGCAGGCCAGCGCGATGCCCGCCCACAGCGGCTGCTCGCCCCGGTGGGAGCGCTGCAACGACCAGCTCAGCGTGATCATGGTCCGGTTCCGCGCCATCTCCCGCGCCAGGTCGGCGATGACCGGCGCCGCGATGCCGCAGATCCCCTCGGCCCAGTCGGGGGTCTTGGCGGGACCGCCGTCGCGACCGAGCACGTGGTCGCGGAAGGCCTCGAAGCCCTCGCAGCAGCGCCGCAGGAACGCCTCGTCGTGCCGGCCCTCGGTGATCAGCACGTGGGCCAGCGCCAGCATCAGCGCCGTGTCCGTTCCCGGCACCGGAGCCAGCCAGTCGGCGTCGAGTTCCGCGGCCAGATCGTCGCGCAGCGGGCTGACCAGCACGAACCGCGCCCCGCCCCGGCGGGCCGCGGCCAGGTGCCCCGGCGTCCGGTGCCGGGTGGCTCCACCGGAGTTGACCTGCGAGTTCTTCGCCGGGATGCCGCCGAAGCAGACGAACAGCCCGGTGTGCCGGGTGAGCACCTCCCAGGTCGTCGGCGTGGTGACCGGGGCGTCGTCACCGACCACGCGTCGCAGCAGCGGCAGCGCGGCACCGTAGCTGTAGTTGCCGACCGACCAGGTGTAGCCGCCGGTCACGCCGAGGAACCGGTGCACCTGGCTCTGGGCGTGGTGGAACCGTCCCGCGCTGCTCCAGCCGTAGGACCCGCCGTAGACGGCCTGCGGGCCGTGCTCGGCGCGGACCCGCGCCAACTCCCCCGCCACCAGGTCCAGCGCCTGCTCCCACGGGACCGGGACGTGCTCGTCGCGGCCCCGGGCGTCGTCCGGACCGGGACCGCGTTCCAGAAAACCGCGCCGGACGTGCGGGCGCAGCACCCGGGACCGGGTCGAGGCGGGCACGTTGCGCAGCAGCGCGGACGGCTCCGGGTCGACGGGATCGGGCCGCACGTCCAGCCCGTCGCGTCCGGCCGCCGCGTGGAAGGCGCCCCAGTGCGCGCTGTGCTGGCGGTGCTCGGCCATGGGGCGGCGCTCCTGTCGGTCGTGGTCGGCCGACTCACGGTCGCCCGGCGCGGGACCGATGTCAAAGGCCCGCCGCGCATCTCACAACGCGCCGGTCAGATGCTGCGCAGCACCGAGACGACGATGCCCAGCACCGCGGCGCCGGCACCGTCGATGACGTCGTAGGCCGGGTTGCGCGGTTCGAGCAGGACCTGGCCGCCGCGGCGCCGGTACACCTTGACGGTGGCCTCGTCGTCGATCATCGCCGCGACGATCTGCCCGGAGTGGGCCTCGGGCTGCTGCCGCACCACCACGACGTCGCCGTCGCAGATCGCGGCGTCGATCATCGAGTCGCCGCGCACCCGCAGCGCGAAGACGTTGCCGCGGGCGGCGAACTCGCGGGGCAGCGCCAGCACGTCGTCGGCGTGCTGCTCGGCCGTGATGGGGGCGCCCGCCGCGATGTCCCCGACCACGGGGACCGGCACCGAATCCCCGGAGGTCTCCGATTCCCCGCCCGCCCGGAGGAACGGGCGCACGTCGGTCGGCCGGGACAACCCGGAACCGCGCCGCAGGTACCCCGCCTCCTCGAGCCTGGCCAGGTGCCGGGCCACAGAGGACGGTGACCGCAGGCCGACGGCGTCGCCGATCTCCCGGGTGCTCGGCGAGTACCCGTACCGGACCACCCAGTCCCGGATCGCGGCCAGGATCTGCTGCTGCCGCGGCGGCAACGCCGAGGCGTCCTCGAACACCCCGTGATCGTCGAATGCGGTCATCCGCCGAATGGTAGAGGGCAGCGGGCCGGTCAGCCGAAGCGGGCCGCGTACCGGCGCTGCCACGGCGTCTCGGCGGCGTGCCGGCAATAGCGCTCGCGGACGTAGGCCACCGCCTCGGCCCGGGGCACCCCGTCCAGCACGGCCAGGCAGGCCAGCGCCGTGCCGGTCCGGCCGCGCCCACCGCCGCAGGCGACCTCCACCCGCTCCCCCGCCGCGCGCTCCCACACCTCGCGCAACGCCGCGTCGGCCGCCGCGCGGTCGGCGGGCAACCGGAAGTCCGGCCAGCGCAGCCAGCGCGATTCCCACCGCGGCGGTGCGGGCCGCTTCCCAGCCAGGTACAGCCCGAAGTCCGGCAGCGGGCCGTCCGGCAGCCCGTGCCGCAGGCCCCGGCCGCGCACCAGCCGTCCGGAGGGCAGGCGCAGCACCCCGGCCGCGGTGGGTTCCCAGGGTCCGGTCACGGCGCCGAGCGTAGTCGCCCGGAGCGGCACCGTGCTCAGAACAACAACCGTGCTCCGATCAGCTGATGATCGGTGCGTCGCGATCCTCGGGTGCGGGAAACTGCGCCGACCCGGCCTCCGACGGCGAGGAGCGCTCCCGTGCCCGCTGAGCACCCGCACCACGACGCACTGCCCGAGCACTGGTGGCGTTCGCTGTCCGAGCGGGGCACCGGGAGCGCGCTGCGGGCCGCCGACGCCGCCTTCGTCGGGATGCCGGTGGGCGGCATCGGCTGCGGACAGCTCTACCTCGGCGCGGGCGGCAGGCCGTGGCTGTGGGACGTGGACAACCGGCGGCCCCCGGGCAACGTCCAGGACGCGCACTACCTCGACCCGCTCACCCCGAGCTCGCCCTTCGACCACGCCGTCGCGGTGCGCACCGGCGGCCAGGACCGGTGGCTGGACGAGCGCGACGTCCCGGACGCCGTCTTCGCCGGCCGTCCCCCGCTGGCCGAGGTCGACTACGGCGGCGAACCGGTGCGGATCGCGCTGCGGGCCTGCTCCCCGTTCGTCCCCGGCGAGGTCGAGGACAGCTCCTACCCCGCCGTCGTGCTGGAGTACACCGCGACCAACGACGGCACCGAACCCGCCGACGTGGTGCTCGCCGCCTTCCTGGAGAACCCGGTGTGCCTGGACAGCAGGCAGCGGCGCCCGATGCGGCTGCACGCCGGGGAATTCCGCGCCGGCGGCGCGCGCGGCGTGCAGTTCAGCGCCACCGAACCGCCCCGCGCGGGGCATTCCCGGCCCGACATCGTCGTCGAGGACTGGGACGAGGAGACCGACCGGGGGTGGACCGCGACCGGGGACGCCTTCGGCGACGGCCCGGTGCGCCTCGTCGACCGTCCCGACTACCAGGGCGAGTCCGGTGCCTTCGGGCAGCGCATGGTCGATTCCCACGCCAGCGCGCCGGGTTCCGACGCCCCAGCCCGCGACCGGGCCACCGGTACGCTGCGCAGCGCACCGTTCCGGCTCGACCGCGACTACCTGCGGTTCCGGCTCAGCGGCGGGTTCTTCCCCGGTACCTGCTGCCTCAACCTGCTCGTCGACGGTGCCGTGGTGGGCACCGCCACCGGCTCCTCCCGCGACCAGCTCGCCGACCGGGTGCTGCACGTGGCGCCGTGGGCGGGGCGCGAAGCGGTGATCGAGCTCGTCGACGCCGAAACCGGTTCGTGGGGGCACGTCGGCGCCGGGCGCATCGTGCTCAGCGACCACGCCCCGAGCGGACCGCCGCTGGCGGAGCTGCCCGACCACGGCACGGTGGCGCTGGCCGCCTCCGGCGCGGACCGGATCAGCACCACCCCGGCGCTGGCCGCGTGGGACACCCCGAGCGCGGTGCTCGACGCCCGGCCCGCCGAGGTCGAGCCGGACGGGGTGCGCGACCGCTCGGCCGGTGCGGTGCGGGCCGAGCTGCGGCTGGCTCCGGGCGAGCAGCGCACGGTGCGCTTCCACCTGGCGTGGTCGTTCCCGGTGCCCGACCGCGAAGGGCTCGGCTTCCTCACCGGCGCGGCGGGGTTGCGCAGGCACTACGCGGAGCGCTTCGACGTGGCCGCGGACGTGGTGCGGGAGCTGGTGCTGCGCGCCGAACCGCTGATCCGGCGCACCGCCGAGTGGGTGCGCACCTGGTACGAGGACAGCACGCTGCCGTGGTGGCTGCTGGAGCGGGTCGCCGCCGGCACGACGATCCTGGCCACCTCCACCTGCTACCGGTTCGCCGGCGGCCGGTTCTACGGCTGGGAAGGCGCCTACTGCTGCGCGGGCACCTGCACCCACGTGTGGCACTACGCGCATGCCGTGGCCGGGCTGTTCCCGGACGTCGAGCGCGACACCCGGGAGCGGGTCGACCTCGGCATCGGGTTCCACCAGCTCACCGGGCAGGTCAGCATGCGCGGCGAAGCCGACCGGGGTCCGGCGGTGGACGGTCAGGCGGGCACGGTGCTGCGGATCTACCGGGAGCACCGGATGAGCGCCGACGACGGCTGGCTGCACCGGATGTGGCCGCGCACCAGGCAGGCCGTGGAACACCTGATGCGCCACGACGCCGGGGCCGACGGGGTGCTCGACGGTCCGCAGCCCAACACCCAGGACGCCACCTGGTTCGGCCGGATCAGCTGGCTGTCCGGGCTCTACGTGGCGGCGCTGCGCGCCGGGGAGGCGATGGCCCGGGAATGCGGGGACGCCGACTTCGCCGCGCGGTGCGCGGAACTGGCCGAGCGGGGCACCGAGGTGCTCGGCGGGCAGCTGTTCAACGGCGAGTACTACGTCCACGAGCTCGATCCCGCGCGGCCCGGTTCGGTGAACACCAACCGGGGCTGCTTCGCCGATCAGCTCCTCGGCCAGAGCTGGGCCGAGCAGCTCGACCTGCCCCGGGTCTTCCCCGCGGCGCAGACCCGCATCGCGCTGGAGAGCATCTGGCGGCACAACTTCGTCCCGCGCCCGCTGGAATTCCGCGAGGCCAGCCCGATCCCGGGCGGCCGGACCTTCTACGACGCCGACGTGCCCGCCCTGGTGATGTGCACCTGGCCGCGGGGCGGCGGCGAGGAAGCGGGGGCGAACTGGTCGACCAGCTACCTCAACGAGGCGTGGCACGGCATCGAGTACCAGGTCGCCGCGCACCTGATCGCCGAGGGCATGGTGACCGAGGGGCTGGCGGTGGCCCGCTCGGTGCACGACCGCTACGACGCCTCCCGCCGCAACCCCTACAACGAGATCGAGTGCAGCGACCACTACGCCCGGTCGATGGCCAGCTTCGGCGTCTACCTCGGCGCGCTGGGCTTCGAGCACCACGGTCCGCGCGGCCACCTCGGCTTCGCGCCGAAGATCCGGCCGGAGGACTTCGCCGCCGCGTTCACCACCGCTGCGGGCTGGGGCCGCTACGCCCAGGTCCGCGGCGCGCGGCGGCGCAGCGAGATCGACCTGCGCCACGGCCGGTTGCGGCTGGCCAGCCTGGCGCTGGACGTCGCCGCGGCGCCGACCGAGGTCGCGCTCGACGGTGCGCCGGTGCCGCACGAATCGCAGGTCGCGGCCGACCGGGTGCTGATCCGGTTCCCCGAAGCACTGCACCTCGAGGAGGGCCAGCGGTTGGTGGTCGAGTTCTGACCCCGCGCTCCGGACCGCCGCAGCGGCGTTCCTCAACTTCCGGGGGAACCGCCGACCGCGCCGCCCGGACTAGGATCGAGGCGTGGCGAACGGGTTCAGCGTGGTGCCGTCGGCGTACGTCCTGCTCCGCCGAGCCGACGAGGTGCTGCTGCAGTTGCGCCGGGGCACCGGCTACCGCGACGGGTTCTGGGCCTGCGGGGCCGCCGGGCACGTCGAGCGATCCGAATCCGTGCTGGACGCGGCGCGGCGGGAGGCCGCCGAGGAGCTCGGGATCACCGTGGCGCCGGAGGACCTGCGGCCGCTGACGGTGATGCACCGGACCGGCGGCGACGGTCGGCCGGTCAACGAGCGGGTGGACTTCTTCTTCGAGTGCCGCCGCTGGTCCGGGCAGCCGCGCCTGGTCGAACCGGACAAGGCCGCCGAGCTGCGCTGGGCCGGGCTCGGCGCGCTGCCCGACCCGGTGGTCCCGCACGAGCTCGACGTCCTGCGGCTGCTGGGCACCGGTGCGGTCGCGCCGCTGCTCACCCACGGGTTCTGAACGAGTCCGCTACTCGAACCGGCTCGGATCACCGCCGCCGCGCCGCACCACCTCGGGTTCGCCGGTGGAGAAGTCGACCACCGTGGTCGGCTCGACGCCGCCGTCCCCGGAATCCAGCACCGCGTCGAGCTGGTGGTCCAGCCGCTCCTTGATCTCCCAGCCCTGCGTCATCGGCTCGTCCTCGCCGGGCAGCAGCAGGGTCGAGGACAGCAGCGGTTCGCCGAGGGCGTCCAGCAGCGCCTGCGTCGTGACGTGGTCGGGGATCCGGATGCCGACGGTCTTCTTCTTCGGGTGCAGCAGGCGGCGCGGCACCTCGCCGGTGGCGGGCAGGATGAAGGTGTACTGGCCGGGCGTGGCCGCCTTGATGGCGCGGAACACCGCGTTGCTGATGTGCACGAACTGGCCGAGCTGGGCGAAGTTCTGGCACACCAGGGTGAAGTGGTGGCGGTCGCCGAGGTTCCGGATGGCGCGGATGCGTTGCATCCCCGAGCGGTTGCCGAGCTCGCACCCGAGCGCGAACCCGCTGTCGGTCGGGTAGGCGATCAGCCCGTCCCGCTCCAGCAGGTCGACGATCTGGCCGATCGCCCGCGGCTGCGGGTTGCGCGGATGCACGTCGAAGTACTTCGCCATCCACCGAGCATAGGCGCCGCCGGCCGCCGGCGGCGCACGACCGCCCTCAGCCGAGCAGCGGCAGCGGCGCGAAGACGTGGTCCCGCCAGATCCGCCGCGACGTCTCCTCCGGGTAGCCGGTGACCGCCGGGGGCACGTCGAGCACCCGGGTCGGCCGGTCGTCCAGGTCGTAGGCCGGCCACCCCGGGTCACCGCCGACGGCGAACGCCACCCAGGCCGCCCGGACGTGCGCGGACAGCTCCTCGGCCGCCGGGGTGAAGTCCGCGCCGATGAGCCGGGCGCCCAGGTCCGCACCGGCGGTGCCGAACACCAGCGGCACGTCGAGCCCGTGGCAGGCGCCGCGGGGGCCGTCGGCGGCGGGCGCGGTCCAGGTCAGCTCGTAGAGGTGCGCCCGCCCACCGCCCGCGAGCTGCGCTTCGGCCAGGTGCAGGCTGGGCATCCGGAACAACCAGTCCGACCGCACCAGCTCGTCGAGCCGTTCCGGACCGGCGTCCGGGTGGGCCTCCCGGTAGCGGCGCGCGCCGTCCGGTCCGGGCGCGAAGACCCGCAGCGCGGTGGCGGCCTCCTGCTCGGTCACCGCGCCGAGCCGACCGTCCAGCCAGGTGAACAGGCGCTGCTCGTCGCGAGTGTGCCCGACCAGCAGGTCGACGTCGCGGCCGGCACCGGCCGCCAGCGCCTGCCACGGCGCGACCGGCAGCACCTCGCCGTCGACGACCGGGGCGAACGGGGTGGTCGTGCGCGCGACCGGACCCCAGCGGTGCTCGTGGCTCCCGAGGTCCGCGGCGACCGCGTCCCCGGCGGCGACCAGCCGCGCCGGTTCCACCTCGGCGAGCTCGGTGGCCGACGGCCGCCGCCCGGCCGCTGCGGCCAGGACCGCACCGACGTCGGCGGCCAGCGGGGCCGAGAAGAAGGTCCCGGCCACGCTCTGCGCGATGACCCGCCCGAACAGGCCCGCCGCGCTCGGCATGGCCAGCAGCGCGGCGGCGGATCCGGCGCCCGCCGACTCGCCGAAGATCGTGACGCGGCCGGGATCGCCGCCGAAGCCCCGGACGTTGTCCCGCACCCACTCCAGGGCGGCGACCTGGTCCAGCAGTCCCCGGTTCGGCGGCGCCCCGTCGAGCTGCGCGAAACCCTCGACCCCGACCCGGTAGTTCAGCGTGACGACCACGACGCCGCCGTCGCGCGCCAACCGGGCACCGTCGTAACCGGGTTGCGACGAACCGCCGAGCAGGTACGCCCCGCCGTGGATCCACACCAGCACCGGCAGCCCCGCATCGCGCCCGGGGTCGGGCGACCACACGTTGACGGTCAGCCAGTCGTCCCCGGTGCCGCCGGGAATCCCGATCGGCTGCGGGGGCGGTGGACCGAAGTCCGACGCCGCGCGAACCCCGTCCCACGGCCGGACCGGCTGCGGTGCGGCGAACCGGCGCGGGCCGACCGGTGCGGCGGCGAACGGGATGCCGAGGAACACCCCCACCCCGCCGGACCAGCGACCGCGCACCGCGCCGGACGCGGTGCGGACCTCGGGAGCGGCCGTCGCGGCGTCCTCCCGTCGCGCGCGGGCGGTCACCGCCCGTCCCGCTCGACGCCGGTCCCGGACGCGGGCATCGGGTGCCGGGACAGGAAGTCCAGCACCACCTTCGCGGCGAGCTCCCGCTGCTCCTCGAAGTAGGCGTGCCGGGCGCCGTCGAGCAGCACGAGCTCGGCACCGGGGATGTCGCGGGCCAGCAGCCGCGCGTTGTCCGGCGGGGTCAGCAGGTCGTCGGTGCCGTGCAGCACGAGCGTCGGCGCGCCGATCCGGCCGAGCTCGGCGGCGGCGTCGTGGGCGTTGCTGGCCCGCAGGTGACCGCGCCGCGCGGGCAACCGCATCGGCGACCCGAGCGTGCGGTGCGGTCCGGGGTGCGCGCGCGTCCACTCCGGGGTGTACATCAGCTCGGCGAGCGCGCGCCGGGCCTCCGGACCCGCGCCCACCAGCGACCGGGACACCTCCGCCGAGGCGCGCACGGCCGCCGCCCCGCCCGCCGAGGTGCAGCCGAGCACCAGCGCACCGACCCGGTCCGGGTGGTCCAGGGCGACCCGCTGGGCGACCTTGCCGCCCATCGAGGTGCCGTAGACGTGGGCGCGGGCGAGGCCCAGCGCGTCGAGCACCGCGATCACGTCGGCGGCGAACCGCCGGGTGCTGTACTCCGCCTCCGCGGGCGAATCGCTGTCCCCGGTGCCGAGGTGGTCCAGCACGACGGTGCGGTGCGCGGCGGCGAAGTCGTCGCGGACGGAGTCCCACCAGCGGTGGTCGTTGGCCTGCCCGGCCAGCAGCACCAGCGGTGGACCGGACCCGATCGCCTCGTACCAGATCCGGGCCCCGTCGTGACTCCTCGCGTGCGGCACGACCTCATCCTAGGGGCGGCGCGGCGGGAGCAGAGCCGGGAATCCGAAGCGGGCGCTCACCCCGGCCCCGACCAGGACGTGCGGCCACCGCGGCCCGGTGGCGCACCCGGCGAACAGCGGTGCCAGCCCCCGGTGCGACAGGCCGAGCAGCTCGGCGGAGCGCAGCCGCCACGGCTCGTGGGCCACCGGCAGCCGCACCGTGCGCCCGGCGCGGGCGAAGTGCAGCGCCCAACGGGCCGTGAGGAACCGCTCCAGCGGGCCGGTTTCGACGGCCTCGCCGGGGCGCACCAGGAACCGGACCCGCAGCCCGCGCCGCTCGGCCCGGTAGCCGAGGGTGCCGCCGTCCCGTTGCTGCCGCACCCGCGACCCGCGGCACGGCAACCCGGACAGCATCCGCAGGCCCGCCCCCAGCTCCGGTCGGGACAGCTCCATCGCGAGGAACACCTGGCCGCGCCCGCCCGTCCGGTCGACGCAGTAGGTCCGCACGTTGAGCTGGGTCATCCCGCCCAGCGGCACGCCCGCGAGGCGGATCACCGGCATCCGCAGCGCCACCACCCCGAGCCAGCCCGTCCCGGCGAAGACGTCGGGACGGGTGCCGGGCGGCAGCAGCGGGGCGAGCCGGTCGGGATCGCACGGCCAGTGCAGGAACACCGCATCGCGCCAGAGCTGCGAAGTCGGCGCCGGGCCGATGCGGTGCGGCGCGGTGTCGCCGGTCGGCCCCATCAGCCCGCGCGCAGCAGCGCGGCGTAGAGGGTCAGGCCGGGACCGAAGGCCATCGCGACGACGGGACCACCGCCGTCCAGCGCACCGCCGCGGCGCAGTTCGTCGACGACCAGCGGCAGCGTCGCCGAGGAGCAGTTGCCGTGCTCGGCCAGCACCGACCACGAGGCGTCCAGCGCTTCCGGCGCCAGCCCCAGGGCCTCCCGGACCGCGTCGAGGATGCGCGGTCCGCCCGGGTGCACGGCCCACGCGCGCACGTCGTCCGGGCCGTAGCCGTTGCGCCCGAGCAGGTCCGCGGTGACCTCGGTGACGTGATCGGCGAGCACGTCCGGGACCTTCGGCGAGAGCCCCATCCGGAAGCCCAGGTCGGTGATGTCCCACGTCATGTACGCGCTCGCGGAGGTGTCGGTGCGGGCGTCGACGTCGAGCAGCTCCAGCCCGCGCCCGCCCGGGCGCACCACGAGGGCCACCGCCGCGTCGCCGAACAACGCGTGCGGCACGATCTGCTCCGGATCGGAGGTCGGCGGCTGCAGGTGCAGCGAGGTCAGCTCCTCGCACAGCAGCACCGCCGGGCGGTCGCGGGCGGCGGTGAAGTCGCCCACCGCGCCCAGCCCGGGAACCGCGGCGTAGCAGCCCATGTGGCCGATGCACAGCCGCTGCACCCGGTCGGGCAGGGCCAGCGACTCGGCCAGCCGGACGTCCAGCCCCGGAGTGCTGTACCCGGTGCACGAGACCACCGCGAGCAGGCCGATGTCGGCGGCGTCGAGTCCGGCATCGGCCAGCGCGGCGGTGATCGCCCGGTGCCCCAGCGGCGGGGCCTCCTCGGCGTAGCGGCGCATCCGCCGCCCGGTCGACCACCCGGAGACGTCCTCCAGCACCGGGTTCACCGCGGCGTGCCTGCGGCGCAGGAACGGGGCGCGGAAGATCCGCTCGGCGACCCGGGAGCCGCCGAAGTGGTCCCGGAAGAACCCCTCCCACAGCACGTCCTGCGCCACGGCCGCGGGGAACGCGGTGCCGATGCCGGCGATCACCGGCCTCACCACCGCGGGGTCTCGCTGTCCCGATCGGGATCCCCGCCCAGCGCGGCGACGCCCAGCCAGTCCGCGCAGACGTCGGAGGTCGCCGGTTGCAGCGCGCCGCAGCGGGCATCGCGGTAGATCCGCTCCAGCGGATGTCCTCGCCGGGTCGCCGAGGCCCCCGCCGCCTCCAGCACCGACGAGCTCACCGCGGCCGCCGTGTCGCCCGCGACCAGCTTGGCGCGGAACACCCAGCGGTTGGTCTCGCGGTCGCCGGGCCGCTCGGCCACCCGACGCGCCGCCTCGAGCACCACCGCCTCGGCCGCCGCGACCGCCGCGTCGGCGCGCCCCATCCGCGACCGCACCTGGGGCAGCTTCCCCAGCCCGCGCTCGTGCAGGTGCTCCGCGCCGGCCAGCAGCGCCGACCGCGCCACCCCGAGGTACACCGCCGCGTAGGAGGCGACCAGCCACTGCGGCATCACCTGCGCGAGCGCCAGCGTGATGCCCTCCACGCCGCCGAGCAGGGCGGTGGGTTCCACCTCGACGTCGAAGTGCACGTCGTGGCTTCCGGTGGCGCGCATCCCCATCGAGTCCCAGGTGGGTTCCACCCGCACCCCTTCCCCGGCCGGCACCAGGAAGTACGAGACGAGCGGCTCCTCGGCCGCCTCGTCGCGGGCGGTGACCAGGTAGGCGTCGGCGTGCCCGGCGCCGGAAACGAACGCTTTGCTGCCGGTGATCCGGTAACCGCCGTCGCTGCGGCGGAACCCCGTGGTGGTGCGGGACAACCGCGATCCGGCGCCGCGCTCGCTCATCGCCACCGAGTACAGCGCCCCGGCGGCCGCGCGGCGCAGCACCCGGTCGCGGGCGTCGACGAACCCGCCCGGGGCGCCCATCTGCCGGATCAGGTCCTCCGGGGTGTGCGCGAGGGCTCCGGTCACCGAGGCGTGCATGTTGAAGATCAGCGCGGTGGACCCGGCTCCGGTGGCGATCCCGGCGGCCACCGCCGCGTAATCGGCGAACGTGGCGCCGAAGCCGCCGTGCTCCACCGGGACCATCAGCCCCAGCAGCCCCCATCCGCGCAGGTCCGCGAAGTCCTCGGCGGGGAAGGTCCCCGCGTCGTCGTGGGCGGCGGCCCGCTCGGCGAACCGGGGCACCAGCTCCCCGACCGCCTCCGAGACGACCGACACCGGATACGCCGTCACCCCTGTCACCCCCGTTTGCACCCGACCCCCTGGAACAGCACCGCCGTGCTCGCGCACGGCACCATCCGCACGTCCTCGGTCCGCCCGCCCCACCAGCCGAGCAGGTCGCGGACGCTCGGCCGCATCCCGCGCAGCCGCAGCTCCACGCCCCGCGCCGCGGCCAGCTCGACCAAGGCGCGCCGGTCGACCAGCAGCGCGGGATCGTGCGTCCCGCGCGGCGCGATCCCCGGCAACCGCTCGCCCAGGCCGATCGCCACCCACCGGCACCGCGCGGTGGCGGCCAGCGCGTCGAGCACCAGCACCCCGCCGGGCCGCAGCAACCGGCACGCCTCGCCGACCGCGGCGGGCAGGTCGGTGACGTGCTCGAGGATCTCCCCCGCCACCACGCAGTCCGCGCAACCGTCGGGCAGCGGGACCGCACCGACGTCGGCGAGCACCGGCTCGACGCCGTGCGCGGCGGCGGTCCGCAGCGCCGAGGCCGAGCGGTCCACCCCGACGTGCCGATAACCGCTCAGGTGCGGGGCCAGCAGACCACCGCCGCAGCCGAGGTCGACCAGCACCGCGCCCGGCCGCGGCGCGGGCGGGACCAGACCGGCGCGGGCGGCGGCCAGCCAGTGCAGCATCGCGAAGGCCCCGCGCCGGTGCCACCACTGGTCGGCGAGGGTCTCGTAGAGCTCGGGATCGTTGCGGCGGACGGCCTCGCCGGAGCGTGCCATGCGCTTCAGGCTGGCACACTCGGCCAGGTGCGGCACTTCGCAGCGCCGGCCCTGCTCCGCGCCTCGCACCCGGTTCCGACGGTGGTGGTGTCGGCGGTCGCGGCGGCCTTGGCGGCGTCCACCGGCGCGGGTCCCGGGGCGCTCGTGGTGGTGACCGCGGCGGTGCTGGCGGGCCAGCTCTCGGTGGGGTGGCTGAACGATCTGGTCGACGCCGAGCGCGACGCGGCGGTCGGCCGCCGGGACAAGCCGGTGGCGAGCGGGTGCGTGTCCCGGCGCGCGGTGCTGATCTCGGTGCTGGTGTCGGCGGTCGCGGCGATCGGGCTCTCGCTGCCGTTCGGCGCCGCCGCGGCGGCGGCGCACCTGCTGGCGCTGGGCTCGGCGTGGGCCTACGACCTCGGGATGAAGACCGGTCCGCTGTCCGTCGTGCCCTACGCGCTGTCCTTCGGACTGCTGCCGGTGTTCCTCTCCCTGGCCGCCGGGACGGTGCCGCCGCCGTGGCTGGTCGTGGCCGCGATGCTGCTGGGCTCGGCCGCGCACTTCGCCAACGCCCTGCCCGACTTGGCCGACGACCGCGCCACCGGTGTGCGCGGGCTGCCGCACCGGCTCGGGGCGCCGACCAGCGCCGGGGTCGCGGCAGCGCTGGTGTTCGCCACCTCGCTCGCCCTGGGCTGGTCGGCCCCGCTACCGGTCGCGGTCGGCCCGCTGCTGGTGCTGACCTCCGGACTGCTGCTCGCAGCCGGGCTGCTGCTGGGCAGGCGGCCCGGCTCCCGAGCGGCGTTCGGCGCCGTCCTCGTCGTGGCGCTGGTCGACGTCGGAGTCCTGGTCGCGACCGGGGCCTGAGCGTGCTACTTCTTGCGCCGCAGCGCCTGCTCCAGCTGGGACTTGGTCATCGTGGACCGGCCCGGGATGCGGGCCCGCTGGGCGTCGGCGTAGAGCTGGTCCTTGGTGCGGCCACCCGGACCGGTGCGGTTGCCGGATCGGATCCCGCCCCGGCGCTGCGGCGGGACGTCCTGCGTGGCGGTCTTGCTGCGCCGCTTCGACTCACCCCGCTGCGCCCGGTTCTTGTTGACCGTCCTGGCGGCGATCTCCTCGGCGCGGCCGCTCCTGGTGCCGCGCTCCTCGGCCTGGTTCTTGATGTGCTCGTACTGGCGCTCGCGCTTGGAGTTCCAGGCTCGCTGGGGCATCGGTGACACCTCCCGCGTCGGGTCCAGGCACCGACTACCCACCGCGATCGGCACCGAATCACCGGCCGATCGGGAAGTACTCGGTCCACCGGGTCTCGGTGACGCGCTTGCCGTCGTCCCACAGCTCGACCTGGAACCGCATCCGGCCCTTCTCCGAGAGGTTGAACTCGCACTCCACCTCGGGACCCCCGCTGCCGATGTCCCGGCATTCCTCGGTGCGCCCGTAGTCGGTGGCGACGTCGGTGCGGATCGACATGCCGTCGGCGCGGGTGTCGTGGGCGTAGACCCGGTCGCCGTAGGGCTTGAAACAGCCGGTGCCGCGTGCGACACCTCCGTGCTCCAGGGTGCGGCAGTAGCGGGTGGCGCGCGGCACCGCCGGTTCGGACTCGGCTTCGGTCCTCGGCGGCGGTTCGAGCCCGGGCGAGGTGGCCGGGACCTCCGCGGAGGCCGACGTGGGCGCGCTCGTCGCGGCAGCGCTCGGCGGACCCTCCGGTGCGGCCACCCGTCCGGCGATCTCGGTCGGCCGCGAGGCGAGCAGGGCGGCCACCGCGCCGACCACCACCACCGCGGCGACCGCGGCGAGCCACGGCCAGCGCCGCGGTCCCCGGGACGGCTCACCGGCCACCGCGTCCGAGCCCAGCGGGACCGGGCTGGTCAGAGCCGCCCGCGCGGCCCGGGCCAGCTCCCCGGCGCCGGCGAACCGGTGGTCCGGGTTCTTCGCCATACCGCGCTGGACGATCCGGTCGAACCCCGGCGGCACGGCCGAGCGCAGCGACGTCGGACGCGGCGGCGGGTGGTTGAGGTGGGCGTTGATCATCGAGGCGGCGGTGTCCCCGGCGAACGGCTTCGCCCCGGTCAGGCACTGGTGCAGCACGCAGGCCAGCGAGTAGACGTCGGAACGCGGATCTCCCGGCGAGCCGTCGAAGCGCTCCGGCGCCATGTAGTCGAGGGTGCCGATCGCGAAACCGGTCGAGGTCAGCGTCGTTCCCGTGCGCACCGAGTGCGCGATGCCGAAGTCCACCAGGTAGGCGAACCCGTGCTCGCCGAGCAGGATGTTGGACGGCTTGACGTCCCGGTGCACGAGCCCCTGGGCGTGCGCGGCGTCCAGCGCCTGCGCCACCTGCTCGACCACGCCCACCGCCTCGGCGGCAGGCATCGGCCCGGCCCCGGCCAGCCGCGACCCCACGTCACCACCATCGACCAACCGCATGTCCAGGTACATCCGGCCGTCGATCTCCCCGTAGGAGTGAATCGGGACGACGTGCGGCTCGTTGAGCCGGGCCGCGGCGTGCGCTTCCCGCTTGAAGCGCTCGCGGAACTCGGGATCGGCGGCGGCGTGCTCGGCCAGCACCTTCAACGCCACGATCCGATCGTGACGGGTGTCGTAGGCGCGCAGGATCTCGCCCATGCCGCCGCGCGCGATCACCCCGTCGACCCGGTACGGCCCGAACTGCCACGCCACGGTGCGCCACTCCCCCCGCCGACAACGACGGATCATCCTATGCGCCCGCGCCAGCACCCCGCCGACACCCACCCGAACCCCGACGACCAGCGGAAACAGCCGAACCCAGCCCCCGATGATCGCCCGTTCGGCGGTGCGCTAAGCTGGTTCCACACCGCAAGCGGTGACCGGGACGTAGCGCAGCTTGGTAGCGCACTTGACTGGGGGTCAAGGGGTCGTGGGTTCGAATCCCGCCGTCCCGACGGTCGTGATCAGGGCCGATGCCACAGGGCATCGGCCCTGATCTCGTTGTGCCTGTCTAACTGCCTGTCTATCGCTCGGGCTTGAAGACGGTGTCCATGACCGTCCCGCCTCCCACGAGCACCGGGCCCAGCTCCTTCCGGTAGACCCGCTCGGTCACCGCGGTCCCGCTGCGTCCCACGATCCGCGCGATGTCCTCCACCGGGACGCCGGAGGCCGACTTCACCGAGACGAAGCTGTGCCGCAACTCGCGCGGCGCCCACTCGTCCGGCGGCAGCCCGGCGGCCTTGACGCCCCTGCGGAAGTCGCGGCGCACGTTGTGCAAGTCGAGCTGCGTGCCGGTCCAGGACGGGAAGACCAGCCCGCAAGGGTCCCACCGGCGGCCGGCGCGCTGGGCCGCCGCGACCTGGCGCAGGCGGTGCAGGCGCAACGCCACGACGCAGCGCATCGGCAGCGCCAGCGTCCGCCGGGACTTCTTGGCCTTGATGTCCCCACCCGCTCGGACGGAGTGCCACACCTCGATGCTGCGCGGCACCGACAACTGTTTTTTTAACGACTACCTGCGATTCTCTGCGGCAGATTCACCCATGCCGCTCGTGCGCTGCGCCGGGACGCTACGTGGCTTGACATTCCGGCGCGGTGGAGCGATTCGCGCGATGCTGTGGTGACGATTCGACGGCAGGTTCTCAGCGGCAGAGCCCCAGGGCCTCGTTGTGCGTAGAAAACCTGAGGGTCGACAGCGCCGTTGCCGGTGTCGATTTGGAGGCGCAGGTGCGGCTCGGTGGACTCGCCCGCGGTTGCCGACTTCGGCGATGAGCGCCCGTAGGCTTCCGCCGGCGGCGCCCGAGCCGAAGAGATAGCAGGCGGCGACGAAGATGGCGTCGTGCGGGCGATAGCGCGAGGATGAGGCGACCCCGCCGGGCGGAAGGGTGCAGCCTGCGACGACGGAGTCGAAGGCGGCTGGAGAATCTGCGTCAGAGTTTCGGTTATCGCTATGAGAATGGGAAAGCACCTGGCAGGGCGGCTGCGGCGTCGCGAGCCATGAAGGCCACGTCTGCGTCACGCGATACGGGCTGGCGAGCCTAGGCCAGGTCGTCGCTCAGCCCTGGGAGCACGTGGCAGCCCGAGGCAGCGCGGTTCCCGAGCACGTCCGTCGCATCGCGGCGGACGCGGCCGCCGATGAATCCGTCGTCCTTGCCCGGTTGGCAAGCATGAGCGCCGCCGAAGCAAGCTGCTCCGGCCGCGCGCCAGCGTCGGGATCACCACCACCCAAGCGCCAAATGTGTCGCCGGAAGAGCTTGCCGCGCGAGTCGGTGAACCAGTTCGGCCCCTGCACACCGACCGACTCCAGCGGCGCGTTGACCGCCCCGGAGCCGGAGAACAGGAACAGGAAGATCACCGAGATCGCCACCGAGCTGGTGATCGAGGGGAAGTAGAACACGGAGCTGGTTACCGCCACGCCGCCGATCGCGGCGGCAACGGGAAGCGCCGCTCGACACGGGCCCCGGAGATCACCGGCGACGAACCCGCGCCTGAGTTCCAGGCCCGCGACGAAGATGAGGGCGAGCAGGCCGTCCGCGGTCCATTGCGCCAGGGTCAGTCCGCGGTGCAGCGCGGCCGGTCCGATCTTCCACGCCGCCAGGCTTGAGTACGCCTCGCGCCACGGCGAGTTCGCCCAGAACGGCGGGCTTCGGGCCAGGAACCGCGCCTGAGGAGGCAGCGGGCACGGCACGCTGTGGGGCTGGCACGAGTCTCCTGCGTCCACGGCTCATCGAACGCCGACCAGCCTTCCCGGCACGCCTACTCGCCAGCGTACGTGGCGCCCTCACGCGTGCACCGCGACCGCAGCCGGTGTGCCAGGCCACGACGCCTCGCCCGCAGCGGAGCCGGAGAGATTTCATTGATTTGTGAAACGCGTGGTGTTTATGATGAGTATATGACTGCTGAAGGAGGCGAAGACTCCAGCGCCCGGCTGCTGCGTTACGTCGAGCGCTTCGCCCAGGTGCTCGAGGAGTCCGGCGTCCCGCGGATGCCGGCTCGGGTCTTCGCCTACGTCCTGGCCGAAGACCGCGACCGCTACACCGCCAGCGAGCTCGCCGCCGGCTTGCGGGTCAGTCCGGCGGCGATCTCCGGGGCGGTCCGCTACCTCGTGCAGGTGGGGCTGGTGACCAAGGAACGCGAGCCCGGCATGCGCAGCGACCTGTACCGGATCGACGACCGGGACATCTGGTCACGCATCTTCCTGCAGCGCTCGGACCTGCTCAGTCACTACGAGAAGGCCGCCGCGGAGGGCGTCGAGACGCTGGGGCCGGATACCCGCGGCGGTCGGCGGATGCGGGAGAGCCAGGAGTTCTTCGCGTTCCTGCGTGCCGAGTTGGACGCGGTGATGGCGCGCTGGCGCGAGTACCGGCCCCAGCTCGATCTCGACCGCTGAGGTCCGTTCCTCGCCCGCTACCGCGGCAGCAATCCGACCGTTCACCCACCACGAGCAGCGCCGCATGGAGGTCCGAGATGACCAGCTCGACAACGCCGATGACCGAGGGGCTGCCACCCCTCGGCAGCCCCGAGTTCGCCGCCGACCCGCAGCGGCACTACACGTGGCTGCGTGAGCACGCCCCCGTTGCGCAGACCCGGATCGATTACGGACCGGTTTCCCAGCCCGCCTGGGTGCTCGCGCGCTACCAGGATTGCCGGGCGATGCTCACCGACCCTCGCCTGCCCCGCTCGCCCGGCGACGGCTCGGCGATGGCAGCCGGGCTACCCGAGCACATCCGGATGGTGAGCCAAGAGTCGCTCATCATGAAGGACGGAGCCGAACACAAGCGCCTGCGCGCACTCGTGGCCAAACCCTTCACCCCGAAGGTGATCGAACGACTCGGTGAGCGGGTCCGCGCGCTGGCCAACCGAAGGCTCGACGCACTGGTCGGACAGGACGTCGTCGACCTGCGGCAGGAGTACGCCTTGCCGATCCCCTTCACAGTCATCGCCGAGATGGTCGGGGTGAACGAGGCCGATCGCGCACGGTTCCAGCTCGGCGTGGCCGCCATGCTCAGCGACTACGAGGGCACCCGGGAGGACTGGGACGCCAAGATCCGCGACCTGGTCGACTTCGTGCGCGAGCTGGTGGCCCGCAAGCGCGCCGAGCCCGCCGAGGACATCCTCACCGGCCTGGTCCAAGCCGAGGAGGACGGCGACCGCCTCTCCGAGGACGAGCTCGTGGCCATGGTGTTCACCCTGATCGTCGCCGGCTACGAGACCACGTTCAACCTGATCACCAACGCGGTGGTCACCCTCCTCGACCACCCTGAGGACCTCGCCCGCCTCCGCGAGGCACCCGAGGACACGGCGCTGTGGCGCTCGGCCATCGAGGAGATCGTGCGCTTCGCCGGACCGGTCGGGGGTACCAAGCCGGCCACCGCCATCGAGGACATCACCTGGTACGGGCAGACCGTCCCCGCCGGGTCCGTGGTGATTCCGCTGCTGGCCTCGGCCAACCGAGACCCGGCGGTCTTCGACGAGCCGGACCGGTTCGACATCACGCGAACGCCCAACCACCACCTCGGGTTCGGTCACGGCCAGCACTTCTGCCTCGGGGCCAGCCTCGCCCGCATGGAGGCCCGAGTGGCGGTGCAGGTGCTACTCGCCCGGCACCCGGCGATCACCCTGGCCGTCCCGCGTGACGAGCTGGCTTTCGAGCCGATGCCGCTGTGGACCCGATACCAACAGCTGCCCGTCCACCTGGGCTGAACGTCAGCCGAACGGCACACGCGCGTGCCCGGCACAGGACCCGTGAGCTCATGCTCCTGACGCGGTGGTCGAGGAAATCGCGTCGGCCCCACCGAGGAGCGAACCGCAGGGAAGGAGACGCACGATGCGTATCGAGGTGAACTGGGATCGGTGCGCCGGCAACGGCCTCTGCGAGTTCGAGACCGACAAGTACTTCGAGGTCCAGGACAACGGCAAGCTTGACGTGCTGCAGTGGGAGGTTGACGGGGACGACGAGCAGAACGTCCATCGCGCAGTGGCGGCCTGCCCCACCGAGGCGCTTTCGATCACGGAATAGGGAACCTTGTCCGAAATGCGGGTACTCGACGGTCCGCTGATGAGGTCTGTTCCGGGGCGCACGAGCGCCACGAGAACGTCGCCTCGGTCAACCCCTGCTGGCGGCCGGTTCGGGCTCGGGGCGGTGGGATCGTGTGGTCGGTCCGCCCATGTCACGACGGGGACGTTCTCGGGTGACCGGACCCACCGGCGTGGCTCGTCGGCAGCGGTCGCCCGACCGATGGAGCGGGACCGGGTCCGGACGGGCGGACCGGGGAGTCCGCCCGTCCGGCATCACACCCCGAGCAGCACCGGGAACGTCCGGGGGGCGTGGACGTGCACGCTGCGCCGGAAGGTCAGCACCTCGTCGGGTCCGGCGGCCCGGAGGTCCGGGAAACGCCGGAACAGCGCGGTCAGGGCGATCTCCGCCTCCAAGCGCACGAGCGCCGCGCCCAGGCAGCGGTGGATGCCGTGGCCGAAGGCGACGTGGCCGGCCGGATCGCGGTCCGGGTCGAGCCGGGCCGGATCGGAGAACCGGTCGGGATCGCGGTTGGCGGCTCCGGTCGAGAGCGTGACCGAGGCACCGCGCGGGATCGCGGTCCCGCCGATCTCCAGGTCCTCGGTGGCGAACCGCAGCGAGGCGTTGAGCGCGGGCGAGACCCACCGGAGCAGTTCCTCGACCAAGCCGGGGACGGTATCTGGAGAGGTCACCCCGGCCCGGGCAGCCGGGTCGGCCAGCAGGGCCCGCACGCTGTTGGTGATGAACACCGCCGTGGTCTCGTGGCCGGCCATCAGCAGCAGCATCGCCATCGCGACGATCTCGATGTCGGAGAGCCGTTCCCCGTCCTCCGAGGCCGCGATGAGGCCGGAGAGCAGCGCGTCGTCCGGGTCGTCGCGGCGGAGGGCGACGAGTCCGCCGAGGTAGTCGGCCATCTGCGCCGAGGCCCGGGCGAGTTCGGGTTCGGGGCACTCGTCGATCAGGATGGTCGACCAGTGCGCGAAGTCCTCCCGGTCCAGCTCGGGCACGCCGATCAGCTCGCAGATGACCTCCATCGGCAGCGGGATCGCGTAGCGGGCGACGAGGTCGACCGGCTCGTCCCCGGGGAGCCCGGCGAGCAGGTCGTCGGCGAGGGACTCGATCCGCGGGCGCAGCGCGGCCAGCCGGCGCGCGGTGAACGCCTGGGTGACCAATCGGCGCAGCCGGGTGTGCTCGGGCGGATCGAGCGAGGTCAGCATGTGGGACATCGGTGCGGGCAGGCCGGGCGGGGCCGACGCGCGCTCCTCGGCGGGCAGGGTGGCGCGCCAATCCTTGGCCAGCCGGGGATCGGCCAGCCCGGCGCGGACGTCGGCGTAGCGGGTGACCAGCCAGGTCGGTCCGGTCTCGAAGGTCACCTCGCGGACCGGGGCGTGCTCGCGGGCGTGGGCCAGGGTGGCGTGCGGGTCCCGCCAGTAGGACTCGAGGAAGGCCGCCTCGGTGACGGCTCCGGGGGTGGGCTCGCTCATCGGTGCCTCCGTTCCCTCAGTCCTTGACCGCGGTCGCGCTCATCCCGCTGAGCTGGTGGTTCGGCCAACGCGGCGGATCGCCCGCGGGGGTGTCGCCGAGCACCGTGACCCGGCGGCCGACCCGGCGCCCGGAGTAGTCGTTGACGGCGTAGTGCTGGGTCGCGCGGTTGTCCCACACCGCGACCGCGCCTTCGACCCACCGGTACCGGCACACCCGCTGCGGGCTCTCCGACACCGCGAACAGGTGGTTCAGCAGCGCCGCGCTCTCCTCGGCGGTGAGCTGCGGGATGCGCCGGGTGAACATGCGGTTGACGTAGAGCGATCGGCGACCGGTCTCGGGGTGCACCCGGACGACCGGGTGTTCCGCCTCGCTGCGGTAGGAGCCGGCGGGGTGCTCGAAGAGGTGGATCGCGGTGAGACCGTCGACCAGCTCCCGGATCGGGGCGGACAGCGCCTCGTAGGCCAGGTGCTGGTTGCTCCACATGGTGTCCCCGCCGACCTCCGGGCACTGCACGATCTGGAGGACCGAGGCGATGGGCGGGGACGGGGAGAACGTGACGTCGGTGTGCCAGACGTCGGCCTTCGCGCCCTGGTCGGAGTCGAGGACGACGATCTCGTCGTGCCCGGGCAGCTTCGGCAGGAACTGGTGGACCTCGAGCGGGCCGAAGCGGCGGCCGAACGCCTCGTGGGCGGCGGGGTCGAGCCCGGCCGCGTCCGGGAAGAACAGCACCAGGTGGTCGAGCAGCAATTTGTTGATCTGGGCGAACGAGCCGTCGTCGACGTCGGCCAGCGCGATGCCCCGGACTTCGGCTCCGAGCGCCCCGGAAATGGGTCGGACGTCGAGAGGAATCATGTTCATCTCCCTTTCTCGCGTATTCTTCGGGTCCGTTCCGCGGCGCGCGGAACGGAATGGAACCGGATGCCGAAGGGGCTTGCCCGCATCCCGGCGCGGTGCGATCGTCACGGGGAATCCCGAATTCGAACGTGACCATCCAGGAAAGGATTGCCGTGGCCAGTGGGACCACCGATTCCGCGTCCGGCACCACCGCTCTCGCCGCCCTCGTCGACCTCGCCACGCCCTTCGCGGTGCGGACCGCGGTCGCCCTGCACCTGCCCGAACTCGTCCGCGACGGGCACACCACGACGGCCGGGCTGGCGCGGGCATCCGGGGCCGATCCGGACGCGCTCGCCCGCCTGCTGCGCCACCTGGTGGCGGTCGGGTTGTTCGCCGAGCCCGCGCCCGGCGAGCACGCGCTCACCGCGGTGTCGCGGGCGCTGCTGGACGACCGCAACGCGCTGCTGCGCGCCTGGCTCGACGCCGATGGGCCCGGTCTGAAGATGGACCTGGCCTACGGCGGGATGCTGCACGCCGTCCGCACCGGCCGGTCGGCCTACGGCGCGGTGCACGGCACCGACTTCTGGTCGGACTACCGCGCCGACGAACGCCTGCGGTTGTTCTTCGGCGCCACGATGGCCGGGTTCTCCTGGCAGACCGGCCCGGAGGTCGCCGCCGGGTACGACTGGGGGCCCGTGTCGAGCGTGCTCGACGTGGGTGGCGGCACCGGGGCGCTGCTGGGCGCCGTGCTGACCGCGCACCCGCACCTGACCGGAGCCGTGCTGGACCTGCCCGAGGTCCGGCCGGAGGCCGAGCAGTACCTCGCCGGAGCCGGGCTCGCCGACCGCGCGGCGTTCGTCGGCGGTAGCTTCCTCGAGCCGCTGCCACCGGGCTACGACGTGCTGCTCGTCTCTCGGGTGCTCACCGACTGGCCCGACGACGACGCCACCCGGATCCTGCGCCGCTGCGCGGACGCGGTCAGCGGTGACGGCCGGGTCGTGGTGGTGGAGGTCCTCGCCGGTGCCGAGCACGCCAAGAACAACGCGTCGTTCGACCTCCAGTCGCTGACCCTGCTCGGCGGCCGCGAACGCCGGCCGGAGGACTTCGACGCCCTCGCCGCCGATGCCGGGCTGGTGCCGCGCGGGCGGCGGGACGGCGCCGGCGGTCTGGTGGTCCTGGAGTACGCCCGCGGCTGAGCTCACCGGTTCGCCGCCCCGGATCCGGCGGGGTCCGGGGCGGCGGGCACCCAGGCGGGCAGCCTGCCGGAGCGCGGGTCGGGCAGCACCCCGACCTGGTGCAGCCGGTCGAGCGGGGACAGCCGCCGCACCCCCAACCCGGACATGGTGTGCATGACCTCGTGGCGGATGCGGTCGTTGCCGCCCGTCCCGGCGAGGGCCCGGCGGCCGACCCAGGACCGGCTGGTGATCATCCGGGCCGCGTTGTGGCTGGTCCGGCCGATGTGCCGGAGGTCCTGCCGACGTGCGGCGTCGTAGCGGCGCAAGGCGTGGTCGACGACGTCGGCGGCGAGCGAGCCGCCCTGGCGCAGCACCGCGGCGAGCTGGTGGGCGTCGGCGATGGCGCTGTTCATGCCCTGCGCGGCCATCGGGTGCACCGAATGGCCGCTCTCCCCGACCAGGGCGAGGCCGGGGGCGGTCAGCGTGGCGGCCAGGGAGCGCGACACCGGCAGCACCTGCCGGTCCCCCGCCCCGGCGCGGAACGCCTCGGCCAGCGGGGCCAGCGCGGGGCAGCCGTCCAGGACCCGATCGGTCCACCGGCGCAGCCCGGTGGCATCGAGCCCGCGCAGCTCGTCCGGCCCGACCTGGACGTAGAGCCGGGCACGGCCGCCGGGCAGCGGATAGCGCAGCCGCAACCCGTTCTCGGTGACGTAGGCGGAGAAGTCCGGTTCCACCTCCGCCACGCCGTCGAGCTCGAAGGCCGCCAACCGGTGCGGGTAGTCCTGGCGCGGCGCGGTCAGCCCGACCGCGCGCCGGACCCGCGAGGAGATCCCGTCGGCGGCCACGACCAGCGACGCGGGCACGTCGCCGTCGTCGCACCGCACCCCGGTCACCCGGTCCCCGGTGCGCAGCGGCTCGCGGACCACCACCCCGCGCCGCACCTCGACCCCGGGCGGCAGCGCGTCGGCCAGCGCCGCCAGGATCGCCGGGTAGTCGTGGGCCAGCAGCCAGGGCTGCTCGGTCGGGAGCCTGCCGTAGTCGAGGACCATCCGCGGCCGGCCATCCGCGGCCCGGGCGACCAGTTTCGTCAGCCGCAACGCGCCGGCCCGCTCCAGGCGGTCGGCCACGCCCCACTCCCGCAGCACGGCCAGCGAACCCGGTTGCAGCACCTCCCCCTTGGCCACGGGCTGGGGCGCGGGGCGCTTCTCCAGCACGAGGACCCGGTGCCCGAGCCGGCCCAGCGCGCACGCGGCGGCGAGGCCGGCCACCCCCGCACCGCAGACGACGACGTCGTGCCGGGCGCTCATCGGATCGCCTCCCGATACCGGCCCAGCGCCCGGAGCGCCATGCCGTGGGTGAACCCCGGGTTGGCGTACCTGCTGACCCGACGGACGTACTCGTGCACGGGCTCCGGCCGCCACCCGCCCCCGGGCAGGCGGGCGTCCAGCAGCCACCGGATCGCGGTCTCCACCGAGGCCGGGTCGGCCCCCGCCGCCAGCAGCGACGACACCACCCACCCGGTCTCCTCGACCGTTCCGGGAGCCCCGTGGCCATCGCCCCAGGAACCGTCGGCGTTGCGGGCGCGGGTCAGCCATTCCCTCGCCCGCACCGCCGGCGCGGCCCCCGCCTGCCCGCACCGGGCGAAGGTCTCCAGCACCGCCGCAGTACCCATCGCGTGCTCCCGGTACCAGACCGACTCGAAGGCCCCGTCGCGGAGCTGCGCCCGGCCCAGCCAGCGCAGCGCCCGCCGGATCCGACGGTCACCTGCGGCGACGCCCGCGTCGAGCAGGGCGTCCACGGCCTGCGCGGTGGTCATCGGGCACGGGCCGCTGTTGGCGACCCGGGTGTTGCGGACGCAAAGCCCCCAGGAACCGCGGTCGTCCTGCCGGTCGCTGAGCCACTCGACGCCCCGCCGGACGGCGTCGGCCTGCCCCGTGCCGGGCAGCCGGGACAGCGCGGAGACGATCTCACCGGTCTCCAGCACCGCCGGCCACCCCCGGCTCCCGGTCCAGCCCCAGAACCCCGGCGGGCATCCGAACGCCAGGAAGGGCTCGTGCTGCTGGTTGCGGACGAACAGCTCCCGCGAGGCCGCGAGCCGGGGATCGTCCCGGTAACCGGCCTCGATCAGGCCCCGCACCGCGTACATCGTCCAGGCCGAGTCCAGCGGGGTCGTGGCCCACGAGCCGTCGGGGTGCATCCCGCGCCGCAGCCACCCGACCGCCGCGTCCACCATGTCCTGCCCCAGACCGGCCCGCGCCAGCCCGGTGCAGACCAAGCCGGTCACCCAGGCGTCCTCGGACCAGGACCCGACGGCGCCCTCGTGCTCGTAGGCCTGCCGGATCACGCGCAGCGCGTGCGGCTCGGCCCGGCGGGCCAGCAGCCGCTGCACCCGGGTCAGCGGGCGGTGCCGGGTCTGCGCGAGCCCGAGCGCCGAGGCCATCGGCAGCCGCAGGTCGAACACCCGCCGGTACAGCGCCGGCAGCATCGCCAGCTCCAGCGGGAAGCGGCGCATGTCCTGCGCGGCGAGCCAGCCGGCGAACCCGTAGAACTGCCGGCACCACAGCAGGACCTCCGGGTGCGGGATCGCCTCCAGCCCGCCGCGGTCGTCCATCCACCGCCGGCCCGCCGCGACCTGCTCGGCGCTGCCGACCGGATCCACCAGGTGCAGCGTCGCCGCCGACACCGCCGTCGGGCCCTGCTCGCTGGCCAGACCGGGCACCATCGCCCACCCGCCGTCGTCGTCCTGGGTGCGGCGCAGCCGCTCGGCACCCGCGGCGATCAGGTCGGCGGCACCACCCGGGTCCGCGAAGTGCAGCGCGGTGACCGCACCCGCCGTCGCCAGCGTGGACCGCAGGCCGTCCGCGCCGAAGTCGAAGACCCCGTCCGGCCGCTGCGCCCGCAGCAGCGCCTCGGCGCCGCCCGCGATGGCGGTCGGGAGTTCGTCCGGGATCCGGCCGGTACCGGTGCGGACCGATCTCATGGCGTGTCCTCTCCGCCCCCGGCGGTGGCCGGGAACTCGTGCCGGGCCCGCATCCGGGCCTGCATGACGATCGAGAAGGCGAGCGCGGGCACCAGCAGCGCCACGGCGGGCCCGAGGCCGACCGCGCCCGCCACCACCGCACCGGCGAGCACGAGCCGCTCGGCGACCAGCAGCTCGTGCGACCGCAGCGCGCGCCGCGCCGTCGCGGCCCCGGGGCGGACCGCTGCCAGGGCGCACCCGCCGACGACCGCCGCGACCGCGAGCAGCCCGAGCTGCGCACCAGGTCGCGCCGCGTGGACGGCGCCGAGGCCGACCGTCACCGTCCCGGCCGCCCACAGCGCGGCGGCCAGCCGCACCGCCACCACCGGCCCGTGCCGCACCGGCACCGACCGGTACCCGCCGGCCCGGTCCCCGTCGACGTCGCGCATCGTGCCGATCAGGTTGGACGCCGTGTCGTGCAGCAAGAACACCACCGCCGCTGGGACGATCGCCCAGGGCGGCCACGGAGCCGCGGTCATCGCACCGATGACCAGGGCGAGCGCCGACAACGCCCCCCGGCTGAGGTTCCCGGCCAGCCCCATCCGCTTGAACACGGTGCTGTAGGCGACGATCCCGCCCATCGCCAGCGCGAACACCGGCAGGATCCGCCAGTTCACCGCGAGCGCCGCCACCAACGACGCCACCGCGCAGCCGACGCCGCAGGCCACCGCCGTGGTCGGCGCCAGCCGACCGGAGGGGATCGGTCGCTGCGGCTTGGCGATCGCGTCCAGGTCCCGGTCGAAGTAGTCGCCGAGGTAGTGCCCCGCGAGCCAGCCCAGGGCGGGCACCAGCGCGGCGACGACGAGCTCGGCCGCCTCGCGCCCGCCCGCGACCAGGGCTCCGGCCAGCCCGAGCAGCGCCGGGTAGCACGTCGTGTAGGGCCGCCAGGTCTGCCAGTGCGCCGCCACCCGCCCGCCGCGCACCGGGAGCGCGGCGGGGCGGCCGTGCATCTCAGCGGTCACGATCGGCGGCGATCGTGGCGATGCGGGCGAGCCTGCGCGCGGCAGCGGGCCGGGGCAGCTCGTCCAGCCTGGCGACGGCGCGGTCGGAACGCTCCCGGGCGCCCCGGCGGGCGGTGGCCAGCGCACCGCTGCCGGTCACGGCGGACCGGAGCACCTCGAGCGTCTCGTCCGCGGGGAGCGCGCCCGACAGCGCGGTCTCGACGGCCTCCCGGTGCTCGGGTCCGCCGTCGCGGTGGGCGAGCAGCACCGGCCAGGTCGGCCGGAGGTTGCTCGCGTCGCTGGTGGTGGGTTTGCCCGACGCCCGGGAGTCGACGAGGTACGGCAGCAGGTCGTCGTGCAGCTGGAAGGCGATCCCGGTGTGGTGGCCGTAGTCGCCGAGCAGGTCGACGTGCTCGGGCGTACCGCCGCCGAGCAGCGCACCGGCCCGGCACGCAGCGCGGAACAGGGCCCCAGTCTTGAGCGCGGCCACCTCGAGGTAGTCCGCCAAGGCGCTGCCCGTCCGCCCGGCACCCGGCGGCTCCAGCGCCGCCTCCCGCACCTGCCCCCGGCACAGCTCACCGCCCGCGCGGGCGAGCTCGGAGATGACCGCCACCACCGTCCGCGGCGGCGCGTCGCACTCGGAGACCGCGTCGAACAGCTCGAACAGCAACGCGTCACCGGTCACGATGGCGTCGGCGACGCCGTAGCGGGCGTGCACCGAAGGCTGGCCGCGGCGCAGGTCGTCGCCGTCGATGATGTCGTCGTGCACCAACGACGCCACGTGCAGGTGCTCGATCGCCACGGCGGCGGGGAGCGCGGCGGCATCGCGACCGCCGACCGCCTCGGCCGACGCGACGAGCATCATCGGGCGCAACAGCTTGCCCGGCGCCAGCATCGCGTAGCGGGTCATCTCGTCGAACCGGTCGCCGGACTCGGGACGCCTGCGCCCGAGCGCGTCGCGGATCCCGGCGAGGTCGTCGTCATCCGCGCCCGGGCGGAGCGGGACCGTGCTCATCGTTTCGGTCATCGGACGGCCTCCCCCGCGAACCCGTCGGAGCGGTCGCCCTGCCCGGCGAAGCCGCGGGCCGCCGCGAGCACGGCGTCGTTGGCGACCGGGAGGCCGGTGCTGACGCGCACCCCGGCTCCGGCGATCTCCCGCACGGCCACCCCGTGCGCGGCCAGGTGATCGACGAACTCCTGGTTGCGCGATCCCAGGCGGACCCACAGGTAGTTGCCCCCGCTCGGCGGGACGTCGAAGCCGAGCCCGCGCAGGTCGCGGCGGACCCGGTCCCGCTCGGCGGCCACCTCCCGGCACTGGCGGCGCATCCGCCCACCGGCGTCGAGCGCGGCCAGCGCCGCCGCCTGCGCGACGGTGGGCACGCGGTGGAACGGCGTCGTCCGGCGCAGCGGCGCCACCACCTCCTCGGCCCCGGTGAGGTAGCCGACGCGCAGGCCGATCAGGCCGTGCGACTTGGAGAACGTGCGCACCGCCGCCACCCGCCGGTCGACCTCCGCCAGCTCCGCCGCGTCGGCGATCGCGTCCGGGTCGGCGAACTCGCGGTAGGCCTCGTCGACGAGCACGAGCACGTCCGGCGGCAGGGCGTCGAGCAGCGCGGCCAACCGGTCCGGGCCGAGCACCTCGCCGGTGGGGTTGTTCGGGTTGCACACCAGCACGACCCGGGTCCGGTCGGAGACCGCCGCGGCCACGGCGGCGAGGTCCTGGCGGCCTCCGGGGTCGTCGGGCACGGCGACCGGCTCGGCGCCGGCGTTGCGGATCAGCAGCGGATAGAGGTCGAACGACGGCCAGGTGTGCAGCACGGTGCTGCCCGGCCCGGCGTGCGCGGCCAGGAACTGTTGCAGCAGCGCCCCGGAGCCGGCACCCGCCACGACGCGCCCGGGGATCGTCCCGAGTTCGGCCGCCAGCCGGGATTCCAGCCGCGCGGCGAGCGCGTCACCGGTGAGGTTGATCGAGGCGAGCGACGTCGACGCGGCCTCGTGCACACCCGGCAGCATCGGCCAGTGATTCTCGTTCAGAGACAATTGGTGAACGATCGGGGTCAATTCACAAACCTTCCCTGGCGGAACGGAATGGCAAGGCCCCCGAACTCCCCCTCGCACAGGGATCTCGGCGCCGAATGTATCGATCACGGAGCAATGAAGTCAAGGATCTTAATCGCCTTCTGCGCGCAACATCCGCGCAATTCCGGTGCCACCGGAACGGCGGTTGCGGTTACCGATATCCGGCAATGTCAAGCATTTCCGGTAACGCGATTTCACTGGAGATGAGCGCCGGTTGCGATGCTCGGCGGTTGCGCGACCGGCGAGCGCCGGTACGGCCCCGTGCCGACCGGGAGCGGCACCGCTGGACCGCGCATGCGGTTCGCAGCCTCAGCGATCCCCGCGCGGAGGAGCCGCGACGCCGGTGCGGGGCCGCCCGAGGTCCCGCCACGCACGTGAGGATGTCAGCCCGGCCCCACCGTGTCGGTCCGGGCTGTCCCCACCGGCGCACGGTCTGGTCGCGCACCGTCATCGACCCACGTCTCCGCGCCGCGATCATCGACCCACTCGCCCACGCCCGGTCGGCGACTGCGCGCTGAGCCGACACTGTCGGTGGGAGCTGGTTACCTGACCGGATGTTCGAAACTACCGACGAGCTCCACAGCCTCCAGGTCCTGCTCGACACGTCTTGGGCCGGCTCCAGCAGCCACCTCAAATCGATCGTCCGGCCAGGTGAAAGCACCTTGGACGCCGAACAGGTCGTCCGAGTCTGCCAAGGCATGTGCACCCTGGCCATCGCCACAGTCACCCGGCGCGGTGAGCCACGCATCAGCGGCGCTGACGGGCACTTCCTGCACGGCAGTTGGATCGTCGGCACCCACCGCCAGGCCGCCAAAGCCCGCCATCTCGCGGCGCGGTCCGCCATCAGCGCGACCTTCATGCGCGGCGAGCAGCTCGGCATCTTCACGCATGGACACGCCGTTCCGCTGAACCCCGAGGCGACGAGCAGCGACCCGACTTGGCCGACCGTCCGCGACTACCTCGTCCACCACTACGACGGCGACGGCGACGATCCGTTCTGGGACGAGAACGTGTGGTACCGCATCGACCCCAACTGGATGGTCGCCTACAGCGCCGACCCCGCCGGACTGCCCGACCAACAACCATCAGTCTGAAGGAGTTCGCCCGGGTCCGCCTCCGGCCGTCACTCCGACGGGCGATTGCTGACGCACTTCGAAGTGCCTTTTGCAAGCCCCGCTCACTCACTCATGATGTTGTTACGCACTACTAGTGAGGTGAGCAGGATGGTTGAGCGGTCAACTCGGTCCGGGGGTCGAAGACCGGCCGACAGGCGGTGCTGATCTCCGCCCGAGGCGGCAGCTGCGCTCCCGGTGCGCCCAACCACGGCCCCGACTACGTGGTGCCCACGACCGAGACCGCGCTCGGACATGAGGGGCAGCTGGGCCTCGATGTGACCACCGTGGTTCCCGAGCTGACACTGGCACTCCACTCGCCGTCCCTGGCCGAGCTCCTCCCGAAGCACGAGGCATCCCTGCCCGACGCCCACGACCGCGCCCGCCAGCTCGCCGCGATGATCACCGCCTGATTCCCAACGGCCGCGGAACCACAACACCCGCGACGGCTGAGCAGCCCTACGCCGTGGCGAGACGCTCCGCTGAAAGGTCGCAGCCCGAAGTGACCGGGCCGCGGCTCGAATCCCGACGGCGCAGTTCAGGCCCGCCGGGTTTCGAGCCGGACGAGCGGTGTCGCCGCTGCGGATCCGAAGGCAGCCGTCGCCACACCGCCGTGCGGCGGTTGGCCACGAGCCGCTGGGCCGGCGGCCGGACCACCTTGGTCATCACAGCCACCCACCGCAGCGGCTGGCGGCGTTCTGCTGGCCGTTCATGGCAGGTGTGCGGGGTACCCGCAACGCCGCGGATCCGGCGAGGAACTCGCCGCGGTCGTGGACGCGGCGACCCGGTGGCGGGTGGCAGGGCAGCCCGCAGCCCACACCGGGTTCGTTCGCTGACGGTCGGCACAGCCGATCGGACCCTCCGCGGTGCTGACCCGGCCAGAACGCATGCGGTCAAAATCCTGTGCCCGTACACGAGGAACGTCTGCTGGACACACGGACCTCGCTACCACCGCATGAACGCCCGATGTCACCGCCACGCGCCGGCAGAGCTGCCGAGGTGCCCGACCGCCGGGCTCCCCGCAACTCGCGGAGCCTGGCGACCTCGGGCACCACCGCGCTCCGGGCGCCCTTCCTCGTGCACAGCATCAGGGCGTGCTCCGCCGGAGCCGCGCCGGGGTCCACCCGCTCATCGTGAAGTCGACGACGGCTCGGTAGCGGGCGCGGCCGTTGCGGACGTGATCGAGTGCGTCGTCGATCCGTTCCGCGGGGAAGACCTCCACTTCGGCGCGGATGTCGTGCAGGGCGGCGAAATCGAGGAGCCGGCGCGTGACGACCGGGGGCCCGACCACGGCCGACACCAGCGACTTCTCGGCGGGGAGGACGCTGATCGGGCTGATGGTGAAGGGGCTGGCCGGGAAACCGACGACGCACAGCTTGCCGCGCGGGCGCAGGGCAGCGAAGTAGTCGTCCCAGGGCAGGTCGGCGCCGACGGTGTCGAGCACGAAGTCAAACTCGTCGCGGACGCGCGGCAGTTCGCGGGCGTTGCGGAAGGCGTGGGCGCCGAAGCGGAGCGCGTCGTCGGCCTTGTCGTCACTGGTGGAGATCGCGGTGACGTGGCAGCCCCAAGCGGCGAGGATTTGCAGTGCGAGGTGCCCCAGGCCACCGATACCGACCACGGCGACGCGGTCGGTGGGGCGGACGCCATGCTCGACGACGACGTTGAACACGGTGGTGCCGGCGCACAGCAGCGGACCGGCCTCCTGGGATTCCAGGGCGTCCGGGATCGACGGGACGTGGCGCCAGTCGCTGGCCCGCACCTGGCTGGCGAAGGTTCCGCCCATGCCGCGCAGGACCGTGTCGTCCCGGTCCGGGCACAAGTGCTGTGAACCGGTGAGGCACCATTCGCACCGCGAGCAGGAACCCGCGATGGCGCCGACGCCGACCCGCTGACCGATGGGCAGCAGCTGCGGGTCGACGGCGGAACCGATGGCGCTGACCACGCCGATGGCCTCGTGCCCGGCGACGAGCGGGAAACGCGCGTAGCCGTGGTGGTCGTCGATGATCCCCAGGTCGGTGTGGCAGATGCCACTGTGGGTGACGGTGACGTCCACCTCCAGCGGACCGAGCGGCCGGGGCTCATACTCGTGCAGCTCAGTGGGCCCGCTCGCGTGCTTCACCGCATGGGCTCGTACGGTCATGGTGCGCTCCTGTTTCGCAGTCGGTCGTTGTGTCGTCCGGTGACCGGCGCCGGTGGGTCGCGGTGGTCCCGGCCCGCACCGGCCGGATGAAGCCGCTGCCGGAAGGGCGGTTCCCCCGGGGCGGTCAGCCGGAATGCCCGCGGGTGATGATGCGGGCGGCGGTGTGCAGGGCCTCGTACTGCCGCGCGGTATCGCTGCCGGACTGAGCGACCGCCGGGTTGATCAGGTAGAGGTGCTCGGCCAACTCGGTGGCGCTCAATCCGGCGTCCCGCCACTGGGCTTCGACGCCGGTGACCCGCAGCAGGTCGGCGATCTCGGCGACCACGTCGTCGTGGAGCCGGTCCAGCAACGGGCCGCTGATATCGGCGGCGGTCTGCAGGAGTTCGCGCACGACGGCGCGGTCCGCGTCGACCGCACCCCCGTGCAGAGCGGTCATCGCCAGGGCCAGCCGCTGGGGCAGGTCGACATCTTCGCGCTCCAGCGCGGTCAACGCCGCGGTGCGGACCTGGCCGACCATGCGTTCGATGGTCGCGTGAAACAGCGCCTGCTTGCCGGGAAAATGCAGGTAGAGGCCCTGTCGTGAGAAGTCCGCGGCGCGGGCGACCTCGTCCATCGAGGTCTTGCGGTACCCGAAGCGCAGGAACACCTGGAGCGCCGCGTCGAGAATCACTTCCTCACGGCTCGCCGGGACGGAGCCGGCCTCGCGACCGTGACCGGCCTCAGCACTCCTGCTCGCCATACCTGTTCTCCTCCCCGCGGCAACCAGTATGCATACTTGACTATATAGCACTATCTTGTCAAATATGCCCAGCGAAGGTGCTTCCGCGACGCCACCGGTCCCGCACACGCGTGGCGACGTGCCCGCAGCTTCATGCCCAGCCGTCCGACCTCGGACCACGTCGCTGCCCAGCTGCAGAACGCGCAGGCGGCCGCGCCGTCTCGGCCATGTCGACGAGGTCGTGCTACGTGACGCCCCGGGGAAATCCCGGCGCACTCCTCCGCCTCGCCAGGAGTGAGTGCCAACCACCTCCCGCCCCAGCGGCGTCCCGCGAACCCGTTGCGGCGAACGGGCCAGCACCCTGCGTACATTCGTGTCGATGCGACTGCTGGCCGGTTGTCCTCCTGGCGCGGTCTCTGCAAAGGTCATCGAGCCAGATCGACGAGTGATATCGAGCATCGTTCACCGCATTGTGGGGCGCCGAGGAGCGTGGGGAACTTTTGCGGATCGTAGCTGTGATGAACTACAAGGGCGGAGTCGGGAAGACGACTCTTACCGCGAATCTCGGCGCGGTCGCCGCGAGCCGCGGTTTGCGCGTGCTCCTCATCGACCTCGACCCGCAGACCAACTTGACCTTCTCCTTCTTTTCGATCGATGAATGGCAGGACCGGATCAAGGACGAGGGGACCATCAAGCAGTGGTACGAGGGCGAGATGCCGGGGCGGAACATCTCGCTGGCGGATCTCGTTCTCACCCCAGGACCGGTCAACAAGGCGCTCGGCGGCACGACCGGCAAACTCGACCTGATCTCCTCCCACCTCGGTCTTATCAACATCGACCTCGAACTCGCCGCGCTGCTCGGTGGAACCACCACCCTGAACGCGTCGAAGCGGAGATTCCTCGATCTGCACGGCTGCCTCCGGCGCGCGCTGGAAGACGAGCACTTCGGCCAGTACGATCTGGTGCTTCTCGATTGCGCACCGAATTTCGGGCTCGTGACCAAGACGGCGATCGTCGCCAGCGAGCACGTACTCGTACCGGCCAAGGCGGACTACCTGTCCACGTTGGGACTGGATTACCTCGTGGGCAATTGCGATGAGCTGAAGCAGCAGTTCAACGACTTCGTCGACCACCGGGGCGGGTCCGACGACCACCGTCCGATCACCTCCGAGTTCCTCGGCGTGGTCTTCACCATGGTGCAGATATATTCGCAACAGGTCACCGCCGCTCAGCAGACCTACATCGATCAGGTGCACCTGAATTCCCGGGTACCCGTGCTGAAGAGCAAAATTCGCAACAGCACTCGCCACTTCGGCAGCTCAGGGGAGGGCGGTGTACCGGCGATGCTCCGCGCCACGAGCAAGGACGAGGTCGTCAGGGAGTTCGACGAGCTGGCCGACGAGGTCCTGGGTGCGCTCGCGTTGTCCTCGGGCGGCGACCGATGAACGACCTGCGGAAGCTCATCGCGCTGAACGCCCGGTGGTACGAGTTCCTGGCGGAACAGGACGATACCGCGCTCGACGACATCATCAGCGGCACGTCCCGGTTGGCCGCTCTCCGCGATGATGGGTCACAGGCCGGCCCCGAACCGCGCCGGGACGCCCGAAGCAGTCCCCCTGCCGCACCACCGTCCCGCGGTCCGTTGCAGGCGGCGCAGGACCTCCCGAAGCTGAGTTCGGCGACCGAGCGGCGGGATTACCTGCACGCGGCGGGGTTCTCTGTGCCAGGGCTGCGGAAGGTGGCCAAGCTGTGCGGTCTCACCCGCTACAGCAAGCTCACCCGCACCGCGCTCCTGGACCTCCTCGCCGACTTCGGTCCCGACCGGGTCGACGAACCCGTGGCTCACCGCGACACCCAGGACTCCGGGCGACTGGACGATCCCGGGGCCGAAGGGACATCGACCGAGCAGAAGGCCCGGCCTGCGAACCCGGTGCCGCCGAGCGGAACCGCGCGAACGAACGCCGAGGCCGTGGCCATCGCCGCGCGGCTGCGCGAGACCGACACGGAAGAAGAGGGCTCCAGCTACCTCGACTCGCTGGGCCTGGACCGGGAGGCCCTGCTGGCCGTTGCCGCCCAGTTGCAGCTCACCCGGGTGGAACGCCTGTCTCGGGCGGAGCTCAAGCGGAGAGTGCTCAACCAGGCGATCGGTGCCCGGCGCAAGTTCGCCGGGCTGCGGAAGTGGTGAGCACGGATGGCTTCGGACGCGGCGGCGGACAATGACGAGACGAGCCGCCGCGCGAAGTACCTGATCGACGGTCGCCGGGTCATGGTGTCGGATCTGCTGGAAGCCGGCCTGATCCAACCCGGCGCGGCGCTCAGGTTCGCACGCAACCGCATCGGGACAACCCATTGCGCGACGGTGACGGACAAGGGCCGGATCCGGCTCGAACCCGACGGCGAGGAGTTCCGTTCGCCTTCCCGGGCGGCCATGGTCGCGGCGGGGATGCGGGCCGTCGACGGCTGGCGGGCATGGACGGTGGTCGGGCAGGACCGGTTGCTGGACGCGGTTCGCCAGGAGCTGCTCGACCGGACGATGGTCGGGGTTCCTCGGCAGCACGAGCACGCCACGCGGCAACATGTCCACGACCGCCTGCGGCAGGCACGTCGGCGCGCCGAGGACGCCGATCCCGAGCTCCTCTCCGTCCGCGAGCTCCTCGCGCTCTGGGGAGCGACCGATCGTGGTGACCAGGTTGGCCAGATCGAAGCGGATCTGGCCAACCACGGGTTAGTGACCTCGCCCAGCTTCCGCGCGGTGACGCTCGATGCGGTGATCACGCTGACCACGCCACCCGACGACGCCGCGGGGAGCGAGACCGCCGAGGCTCCGGATGACGGCCACGTGCAGGTCGCCGAGAACGACGAGGGGGACGACGACCTGAATGTCCGCCTCACGGTGGGAAACCTCTCGCCATTGTGCGGGGTGGAGTCCGTCGGCCCCAACAGCACGCTGGCCGAGGCGATCACGAAGCTCTCCCTCAACGACTTCTCCCAGCTCGCGGTCCTCAGCGGCCCGCGGAACGTGCGCGGCGCCGTGACTTGGCGCTCGATCGCACTCGCGCTGCAGCAGAAACCCGACGCGAGTGTCGCGGACGCAATCAACCCGCGCGTGGAGGTGGTCTCCTACGACCGCGACCTCTTCGAAACCCTCCCCGCGCTGCAACAGCGCGATTTCGTGTTCGTCCTGGACGAGACGAAGGCGATCAAAGGCATCGTCACGACGGCTGACGTGGCACATCGCTACGGCGAAATGGCCACACCCTTCTTCCAGGTGGGCGAGCTGGACCAGACGTTGCGCTGGATCTTGACCCGCGCCTTCGACATCGGAGAGGTCCGCTCGGTCTGCGGCAAGCACGTCACGAGCTTCGAGCGGCTCACGATGGGCGACTACCAGCGGGTTCTGGAGAACAAGGAGATGTGGCAGACGTTGGGTTGGCCCCTGGACCGATCCGCTTTCATCGCACGTCTGGAGGAGATTCGTTCGATCCGCAACAAGGTCATGCACTTCCACTCCGACCCCGTACCCGAGGACGCCGTGGACAAGCTGCGGAACTTCACCAACCTCCTTCGCCACTACCGCGACCTGGCATAGATCTCGCCGCAATCGGCCGACCGCTGTCCAGCGCGTCCAGCGCCCGGTGCGCTACGGCGCCTGCTCGCCCAGGCGGGCACGCAGTTCGGGCAGGAACTCGGGGTCGTTCTCGTCCACCTGGTCCAGATCGATGTCGTGCGGCAGCGACGTGACCGGGAGCTGCTGCAACAGGCACTTCAGGGATTCGCTGACCAATCGCTGCTCGTCCACTCCTTCGAGGAGCAATTTGTCGCGGAACCGGTCCGAGACCACCACGCGGTGTTCAGTGACCTGCTCGCCCTCGTGCACCTCGGCCGCGAACTCCCCGGTCCCCAGCTTGAGCACGCGCACTTGTTCGCTCATCCGGAGCCCCCAGCTCACCTTCCGCGCTGCGACAGCGCGTCGCGCATCCGGTCGATCAAGCCTGCGCCCGGATCGAGGATCATGTTCGCGGGCGGTGTTTTCGGTGCCGACGGGTGCGGTCGAGTCGGTGCGACCTCCTTCGCCCGGACGATCTTGGCGCCGAGCTCCTGCAGCTCTTCCTGGTCGCAGGCCTGCTGCAACCGTGGGAACAGGTCGCGCTCCTCGTCCTCGACGTGGTGCCGGATCTCGCTGATCAGCTTCCGGACCTTCTGGTCGAACTCGGCTTCGCTCGGGCTCAAGCTCTCGAGTTCTTTCAGGATCTCTTCGGCTCCGACGTGCTCCTCGATCTCGTGATCGGCCACCGCGTCGCCGTCCGGCAGGCTCTTCCGCGCCGTCGGGTAGAGGTACTGCTCTTCAGCCACGGAGTGCCGGACCAATTCGGTGATGATGTGATCGACGAGCGCGCGACGGTGCTCATCGGACAGCCCACCACGCTCGTAAGTTCCGAACGCCTCCTCCACCGCACGGTGATCCTTGACCAGGACGTCGATGAGATCACCCTTGTGCGTGGTCGCCTGCGCCATGACCAACCTCCTGCATTACCGATCGGTTCCCGGGCTGGGAACCGCACCCCCGAGACTGCCCGCAGGACGGCTATCGCCAAACCGCGATCACATGGACCAGGCAGCTATGGACGCAGAGTCGTGAACCACTGCGCCCGACGCCGGCACGGGTGCCCTCATCGTGCGCCCACCAATGCGGCACGGTGCCCATCCGCGTGACGGGACGCACTGCCGAAGTGCTCAAGCACCGTTCGCAGTCGTGCCTGCACGCGACCTTGCTCGTCCTCCTCGCGCCACCGGTTCCGTGATCGCGGGCAGCGGACTCGGCAATCGTGGTTCCGCGCACGGACCGGGTGGAGTGCGGTGCGGGTGCCTCCGCCGGGTCGCTCCCCTCGGTGTGCAGCTCGTGCCCTGCCGCGCGCGTGTCCGGCGAGGTGATCGCCAGGCACCGGTCGGGGACGTAGCAGTGCGGCGCGGCACCCGAGGGGTGCGGCGGATCCGATTGCACGGGCGTACCTCCGATCGCATCGTCGAATGCGAGGAGCCCCGTGCGCGCGGTGCACGCGCACGGGGCAGGAATGCGGGAGGCGCTGCACGCGCCTCCCCGATGGACCGAGGCGGTCATTCCTTCTTGAGCTTGTCCTGCGCCGTCCCGGCCGCCTTCTCCATCGCGTTGGGCAGTTCCGTGGTGCCGTAGAACCGGGAATCCGGGTGCGTGGGCGAGGGCATCGGGGCGGTGGTGGTCGTGCCGTCGTGGTAGCTGAACTCGCCCTTGCCGTCGGGGGCCGGGCCGGACGCCCACGGGCCCTCGGACGCCTTCCCGCCGTCGCTGAAGTTCAGGTACTGGTAGGCCACGTCGCGGTGCTCGTTGGCCAGCGGGAAGTTGCTGGGCACCGGCAGCTCCTCGGCGCCCTGCTCCCGGAGCTCGGCCGCCGCGGCCAGCCACTGGTTCTGGTGCATCGTGTCCCGGGCCAGCAGGAACGACAGCATGTCCCGCACGCCCTTGTCATCGGTCATGTGGTAGAGCCGGGCGACCTGGGTGCGGCCCTGCATCTCGGCGTTGGCGTTGGAGGTGAAGTCCGCCAGCAGGTTGCCGCTGGCGGTGATGTAGGCGCCCTGCCAGGGATTGCCCATGCTGTCGACCGGGCGGGCGCCCGCACCGGCCACGATCGCCTGCTGCACGTCGGTACCGCCGACCACCGCCGCCACGGTCGGGTCCGCCTGCACCGCTTCCTCGGTGATCCCCAGCGGCGACTTCTCCAGCAACTGCGCGATCATCGTGGCCAGCATCTCCACGTGGCCGAACTCCTCGGCACCGATGCCGAACACCAGGTCGCGGTACTTGCCCGGCACGTGCATGTTCCACGCCTGGAACATGTACTGCATCGCCACCGTGATCTCGCCGTACTGGCCCCCAGCACCTCTTGCAACTTGCGGGCGTACACGGCATCGGGCTGTTCCGGCTCCGCCTTGAACTGCAACTCCTGCCGGTGGAAGAACATCAGACCTCCTGGAATGGCGACTGGGTGCCGTGAAGGGTGGCCGTGCCGGGACCGGACGCACGCGGCACCACCGCTTCGAGCAGCCGTCCCGCCGCGCACGGCAGAGCGTAGGACCGCACCGGCAACACCGCATGATCAGCGAGCCCGCCTCCGGTCCGGGGAACAGGCACCGACACCCGCACGGTCCGAGCGGCGCTGGGCGGGCGGCCCTCCCGTCCCGCCGGTCGAGCCGGCATGGACATTCCCTCCTCGGTGGCCGTTCGAAGGCGTTCGAGCACCACGGCCGCTCCGGGATTCCCCTCGGCACGCCGTTCAAACCCGCGCGCCAATTCGGCTGGCGACGACCGCCTGCGCGGCTCGCCTTAGATCCCGGCGTGTCCGATGTCCGCGACTCGGCATGCCGCGGAAGCCAAGCGGAAAGGCTCCGGGATCCGGTCCCGCGCAGGACCGACGCGCCGGTGTTGGCCGCACCGCTCGCTCGAATGTCCGGCGCTGGTGGAGCAGTTCGTCCAGTGGGTCCTCGATGCGCGCGATGTCTTCGGAATCCACCTGGAACAGCCAGCGCTGGGCACCCATCAGCAACATGGCCTGGAACACGAGCTGGAGCCATTCCGATTGCCAGTTCTCGAAGGTGGCGGAGAAGAAACCGGTACAAGAAAGCAGCCCACTCGAACGGCTGACCGTGCTGCGCTTGGGTGTCGGCGAACTCGACCAGGGAGGCTGTCCGGCCTGCGCGACATCGCTGCCCTACCCCTTCGTCGTCGCGAGCGGTGCGGTCGGACAGCGCCACCCGTCCACGCAGGACGTGCCACCCGGCCCTGCGCGAGCGGCCCCGCAGCAGGACGCCGCTCGGGCGCCTCCCGCAGCTACCCGGTACGGCGGCACGGCAACCGGCCGGACCGAGCGAGCCGCCATGCGGCGCCTCCCAGCGGGCGGGCCTCGGACTGGAACCGCAGCACCGCCCGGACCACCGGGCGTGTCCTCACGCCTGTGTCCCGGCGCGGCCACGACGCGTGAACCCGTGCCTGTTCGGGTAGCGCAGGTTGGCGTCATGGTCTTGGTGGTGCCTTCTCGCGAGGGGTGTCGGATGGGTGTGGAAGGTCAGAACCGGGGCTCGCAGGACGGCGTGGGCACGGGGCGAGCAGGACGCATGCTGCGTGGTGGTATGACCCTCTTCGGGCGTTTTCACGGTTACGCCGATACCGGGCTGCTGGTGGTCAAGAGCGCGGTGGCGGCCACGGTGTCGTGGTGGATCGCCGCGGAGTTGCTGCAGGCGCAGGCGGCGTCGTTCGCGCCGTTCTCGGCGCTGCTGATGGTGTACATGACGGTGTCGAGATCGGTGCACCACTCGGTGCGGTACGTGATCGCGATGGTCGGGGGCATCATCCTGGCCGGGGCCCTCACCACACTGCTGGGCGAGGGCATGCTCACCTTCCCGCTGATCGTGCTCGTCGCCCTGCTCATCGGGCAGTGGCGGCGGCTGGGCAGCCACGGTTGGCAGGTGGCGGTGGCGGTGATGTTCGCCTACCAGTACTTCGCCCAGGCCACCGACTGGCGCGCGAGCTGGATCCAGCTCGGGGTGCTGTGCGGGCTCGTGGTGCTCGGTGCGGTCATCGGGGTGGTCACCAACCTCGTGCTCGTGCCGCCGTTGCGCTACCAGCCGGCCGAGGACAACGTCCGGTCGCTGAGCCGGTCGGTGACCGACTGCCTCGCCGAGTTCGCCGACGCCGTGAACGAAGGCCTGCCGCCCCGGGACCGGGCGCAGGAACTGTGGGAGCGCACCCAGGAGCTGTCCCGCCTCGCGACGCAAGCGCGGCTGAGCGTGGACGACGCCGCCGAGTCCCAGCAGTACAACCCGCGCAGGCTGCTGGCCCGGGCGCCGTCGTTCACGGGGCACTACTTCACGGTCAACGCGCTCGCCCGGGTGGTCAACGACCTGCAGTCGGTCGCCCGCGCGCTGGACACCGACGACGAGGCCGACGCGGCCTCGCAGCAGCAGTGGCTGGGTTCCTACGGCGAGCTGCTGTCCTCGGTGGCCGAGGTGTGCCGCCTGCTGGGCGAGGTGCACTCCGCGGCCGACCTCGGCGAAGACGGCGAACTGGCCGAGCGCCTCGACCGGACCCAGCGGTGCTGCCAGGAACTCGGCAACCGCCTGGAACGGGAAGGACTCGACTCACCGGACCGCTGGCCGACCTTCCAAAGCCTGTCCACCGACGCCCACCGCCTCGTCGACGACCTCGCCAGCGCCCGCGACGAACTAGCCCAGCTGACCTGACAGCAGCCCTGGTGGGCAGCCGGGCCGCACGGGGCCGCCGCGCCCACCGGCCCGGGGGCGCGTGGCCCTCCGCCCCTCGACCACCACCCCAGCCCGCGTCGCACATCGCGCAACCGTCGGCCTCGACGATCGGGAAGCGCAATGCTCGGTGGCACGATCAGCATGCGCAGGAGCGGGATCGGATCCCGGCTTGTCACCGCAGCTGCTCCATGAGCCAGCCAGCGCGCACGGGGTCGGGACGGCCGCGCACACTCGCCAGCACGGCCGCCCGGTCGCCCTCCGCCCGGTTCGACCGCGGCGAACGTGCCCTCAGCGCGGCGCCTTCTGGAGCGCTCGTTCCCAGGCCGATCGGCGGAGCAGCCGCAACCCGTTGAGCGCGACCAGGATCGTGGAGCCCTCGTGCCCGGCCACCCCCAGCGGCATCGGCAAAGTCCCCACCAGATCCCACACCACGAGCACGGCGATCATCGTGCCCGCGAGTGCGAGGTTCGCCTGGACCACCCGCCGTGCTCTCCGGGACAGGGCGATGGCTGCGGGAAGTGCGGCGAGATCGTCGCGCACGACGACGACGTCGGCGGCCTGCACGGTCATCCCGGATCCGGTGCCTCCCATGGCGATCCCGGTGTGCGCGGCGGCCAGGGCCGGTGCGTCGTTGATGCCGTCGCCGACGGCCGCGACGCGCTGCCCCCGGTCCTGCATCTCCCGCACGGCGGCGATCTTGTGCTCCGGCAGCAGGTCCGCCCGGACATCGGTGATGCCCACGCTCGCGGCGACCCCGCCGGCCGCGGCGGCGTTGTCGCCGGTGAGCAGCACCGGAGTCCGCCCGGTCAACCGCGTGAGCGCGTCGGTCGCCGATGCGGATTCGTCCCTGATCTGATCTCCGATGCCCAGGACCGCGACCGCCCGGCCGTCGAGCAGCACGACCACGGCGGTCAATCCGCCGCCCTGGAATTCCTCGACGGCTGCCGCGTCCTCGGCGCCGAGCAACGCGGGCGAGCCGACGCGGACGTGGACACCCTCGACGTGCGCGGACACGCCCCGGCCCGGCTGGGCGGCGAAATCCTCCGCACTGGGCAGTGCGAATCCGCGCTCCCGCGCCGCGCGCACGATCGCCACCCCCAGCGGGTGCTCACTCGGGAACTCCGCCGCGGCGGCCACGCGCAGCACCTCGTCGCCGGTCATCTCCACGCCGGGCACCACGCGGATCTCGGCGAGCCTCGGCACGCCCCGGGTGAGGGTTCCGGTCTTGTCGAAGCAAACCTGCGTCGTGGTGCCGAGCTGTTCCATGACGACGGCGGACTTCACGAGCACGCCGTGCCGCCCGGCGTTGGCGATTGCCGCGAGCAGCGGCGGCATCGTGGCCAGCACCACCGCGCACGGCGAAGCGACGATCATGAAGGTCATCGCCCGCAGCAACGCGCTCTCCAGGTCTTCACCCCACAGCAGCGGCACGGTGAAGACCGCGATCGTGGCGATCACCATGCCGATGGAATAGCGCTGCTCGACCTTCTCGATGAACAGCTGCGTACGGGCCTTGGTCCGGGTGGCCTGCTCGACCAGAGCGGCGATGCGTGCCACGACCGTTTCCCCGGCAGGACGCATCACCCGCACTCGCAGCGCCCCGGTGCCGTTGACGGTTCCCGCGAACACCTCGTCGCCTGCGGTGCGGTCCACCGGCAGGGGTTCACCCGTGATCGTCGCTTGATCGACCTCGCTCGCCCCGGACACGACCACGCCATCGGCGGTGAGCCGCTCGCCCGGGCGGACCAGCACGACATCACCGACCGCGAGCTCACCTGCCGCTACGACCTCCTCCACGTCGCCCGGACCGAGCCGGGTGGCCGTGTCCGGGGCCAGATCCAGCAGCCCGCGGACCGAATCCTCCGTACGAGCGGTGGCCAGCGCCTCCAGCGCTCCGGAGGTCGCGAAGATCACGATGAGCAGCGCGCCTTCCACGACCTGCCCCAGAGCCACCGCCGCGACGGCGGCGACCACCATCAGCAGGTCGACGTCCAACGTCTTGTCCTTGAGCGCCCGCAACCCGGCCAGCCCCGGCTCCCACCCGCCGGCCGCGCAGCACGCCAGGTACAGCGCCCACCACAGCCACGCGGGCCCACCGGCCCACTGCGCCACCAGCCCCGCCAGGAACAGCACCAGCGCGGCCGAGGCCCACCGCACCTCCGCCAAGGCGAACAACCGCGTCCTCCCCGACGACACGTCGGGGCCCGGCCGCACGGTCGGCTCTGCAGAGGCGGACGACGCCGCCGGCGGAGAAACCACTGGACACCTCCACGGGTTCGAGTCGAAGCACGACCATAGCAGAACGAATGAATACGTCTTCATGCATAGGTGGGGCTAGACTGCTGCCATGGGACACGGCGCGCAGGAACAGGACCGGCCGACCGCACGGCTGGACGCCGACGCCGCCGCACACGTCGCGACGACCCTGCAGGCGCTGGCGACCCCGAGCCGATTGCTGATCCTCACCGAGCTGCGGCACGGTCCGCGACAGGTGACCCCGCTCGCCGAAGCGGTCGGCATGGAGCAGTCAGCGGTCTCCCACCAGCTCCGACTCCTCCGCAACCTCGGCTTGGTCGTGGGCACCCGCTCCGGGCGCCACATCGTCTACAGCCTCTACGACAACCACGTCGCCCAGCTCCTGGACGAGGCGATCTACCACAGCGAACACCTCCGCCTCGGCGTGGCCGACCGCCCTACCGGTAGCCGCTGAGGCCGTCGGCGAGCTCCTTCCCCGCCGGCTGTCGCGCCGGACGCAGAGGGCGCGCCGGAGCCGCGAAGGCGCCCCGCCGCCGGTAGGCGTCCGCCGCGGCTCGGCACCACGGCGGCTGAGCTATCGACAACGATTATCAGTACGGTCTAGTGTGGTCGCGTGACCCGACATGAGGATGCGCGGCCCCGAGAAGCGTTCGCCGCGGCGGATTTCGCGGCGTTGGGCGAACACCTGTGGGATCCGATCGGCGCGGACACCACGGCGGCGGCCGACCCCCGCCCGGGGCAGCGGGTGCTCGACGCGTGCTGCGGTACCGGCGCCTCGGCCCTGCCCGCCGCCCGTCTGGTGGGCGCCGAGGGGGTGGTCGACGCCGTGGACGTGTCGGCGTCGATGGTCGACGAACTGCGCAGGCGCGCCACCGGGCTGCCGCAGCTGCGCACCCATCGCGCGGACGTCACGACGTGGGACGGCACCGGGTACGACGTCGTGCAATCGGCGCTGGGCATCTTCTTCTTCCCCGACATGGCGGCGGGCACCCGGCGGCTGATCGGCATGACCCGTCCCGGCGGGCGCGTGGTGTTCACCATCTGGCGCGCGGGTGCGATGGCGGCCGCGGGCGAGCAGCTCGGCCGCGCCGTCGCGGACCTCACGGCGAGCACCCCCCGCGCGCGGGAGCCCCACCTGTTCGATCGGATCAACCGGCCGGCCCCCTTCGCGGCATGGCTCGCCGGGCTGGGCATGTCCGAGGTGGACGTGGCGATGCGCGAGCACTCGCTGCCCATGACCCCGGAACTCGCGTGGCTTGTCGTGCTCGGCTCGGGCTTCCGCGGAGCGCTGACCGGACTCGACCCGGAGGACGTCGCGCTGGTGCGCGATCGCTACCTCGGGCACCTGCGCGCCGAGGGGATCGACGACCTGGACGCCACCACCCTCATCGCGACCGGCACGGCACCGCGGACCACCCAGCCCTGAGCCAGGCGCCCCGGCCGAGTGCTCCGCGCGGCGCTGGAGCTCGGGGACACGACTTCGTCCGCGCGCCGGCGGGCTCGTGCACGCCGGGCAGTCCGGTGCGCCTGGCCGGACCTCCATCCGCGAGCGACGCTCATCAGCGGCGAAAGAATCGTCCCGAGATATCGGGACAAACGCATGGTCGAATGCGGATCCGTCAATTCGAATAATCTCTTGACCTCCATCGATGCGGTTTCAATAATGACGAGGTGAGCAATTTCGCGACTCCAGAAACACGATTTCTCATCGGTGCGACCGGTTCGATCGCGGTGACCCGGCTGCCGGAGTACCTCGGTGCGTTGCGAACCGCGTTCGGCGGCTCCTACACCGTGCTCATGACCCACACCGCGACGAATTTCCTATCGCCGCACGCGGTGGGTCTGTCGGCGGAACGGGTGATCGCCCGGGAAGCGCCGGAGGACTGGCCGACCGACAAGCCGTCCCGGCTGGCCGCCGACCACGACATCGTCCTGGTGCTGCCCGCCACGGCGAACGTCCTGTCCGCCGCCGCGGCAGGCGCGGCACCGAACCGGCTGACGACGGTGCTGCTGGCGACCGAACGCCCGGTGCTGTTCTTCCCGCACATGGGAACCGCGATGTGGCGCAATCCAGCGGTCCGGCGCAACGTTGCTCAGCTCAGGGAGGACGGCCGAATCGTCGTCGACCCGGTCGAGCATGCGGACCGGGACGTCGTGACCGGGGTGGTCGCGACGCACCCGGCGCTGCGCGAGCCGGACGGCGTCGTCACCGCCGTCCGCCCCGCGCTCGCCGCGTCCTGAGCGCTGAGCGGGCTCAGCCGGCGCCTCCGACGAAGGAACGCTTGTCGGCGACCGACGGGACCAGGCCCGCGATGCCGCCCGTCGGGAACACCCAGCCGTCGAACTCGGTGGTGGACACCACCGTGGTGAGCGGCGGATGCACCAGCGGCAGCATCGGCAGCTCGGCGGCGGCGATCTCCTGGATCCGCGCCGCAGTCCGGACCCGCTCCGCCTGGTCGAGCTGGGCGCGTTGGGCGACCACGAGGTGGTCCATCTCGGGGTTCCGGTACCCCTGGGCCCGCTGCAACGCCTGGGACTCCGACGAGTACAGCTTGCCGAGGCCGTCGGGCTGCTCGTCGGTGTTGGTCCCGCCGAAAGTCGTCATCGAGAGCTGCAACCGGCCTTCGCTGACCCGCTGCTGGAACGCGGGGAGGTCGACGACGACCGGGGTGACGCGGATGCCGACGGCGGCGAGGTCCGCACCCACGAGCTCGACCGGCCCGAGCGGCTGGGCTCGGCTGACCAGGAGCTCGTACTCCATGGGTTTCCCGTCGGCGTCCCGACGGGTGCCGTCCGGGCCACGGCGGTAACCGGCCGCGTCCAGCTCGGAGTCTGCGGCGGCCCGGTCGAACTCGATCTCCGGGACGGCGGCGCGGTACGGATTGCTCGGCGGCAACGGGCTGGTGGCGGCGACCAGGCCGGCTCCCTCGAAGACCCGCTGGTTGATCGAATCCCGGTCGATCGCGCGGGCGCAGGCGCGCCGGAAGCGCGGATCGGCGAACGCCCCGCCGGCAGCGAGGTTCCAGTACAGCGCGGTGAGCGTGTGACCGGGAGCCTCGACGATCCGAAACTCCGGGCGGTCCCGGAACGGGGCCAGCGCGCTCGGCCGCAGCCCGGTACCGGGGCCGACACCGCCCGCGGCATCGACCTCCCCGGCGAGCAGGGCCGCGAGCTCGTCGTCGACCGGGCGATGCTCGATCCGCCGGACCGCCGGGGTGCCCGCGAAGTGGCCGTCGACGGCCTCGTACAGGGCGGCACCGGTGCTGTCGGCCGGGGAAACAGCCCGGTACGGGCCGGTGCCGACCAGCACCTCGGGCCGCCGCTCACCGGCCGGGTCCGTGATCGGCTCCCACACGTGACGCGGCACCACGAACATGCCGGCCGCCACGTTGAACTGCTCGAAGGTCCAGTCCGGGCGCCGCAGCACGACCCGCACCGAGTGCGGTCCGAGCCCCTCCACCCGCTCGATGTTCGCCATGTTCGGCCTGTTGATGACCGAGGGCGGCAGCACCGCGCCGAATCGGCGCTGGTGCTCGAAGGTGAACACCACGTCGTCCGCGGTGAACGGTCGGCCATCATGCCAGGTGACGCCCTCGCGCAGGCCGATGGTGTAGGTGCGGCCATCCGCCGCTCGGTCGAACGTCGTCGCCAGCCACGGGATGTACGCACCGCTCGGGTCCTTCCAGAGCAACGAGTCGTACAGGTAGGACGCTTGCAGGAGACCGACACCGCCGCGGTAGGCGAACGGGGAGGGGAAGCCGACGTTCGGGGCGGGCAGGCGCAGCGTTGCGGCGCCCCGGCCGGTGGCGGGGCCACTCGCCCGGCAGGCGCTCAGCGCGAGCCCGCCGAGCAGGGCGCCGGTGCCGGCCAGGACGGTTCTGCGGGAGATGCGGTTCACGGTGTCGTTCCTCCGGATTCGTGCCTGTCGGGTTCCGCGCTCGCCCCGGCGCGGTCGGAGAGGGCCGATGAGGCGGCGATCAGCCGGCGCGCGGTCCGGCTCGCCGGTGCGGTGCAGATGCGTTCGGCGGAGCCCTGCTCGACGAGGCGGCCGTCGTCGAGGACCAGGACGCGGTCGCAGACTTTGCGGAGCAGTGCGAGGTCGTGCGAAACGAGGAGGAGCCCGAGGCCGGACTCCACCTGTCGTTCCCGCAGCACCAGGATCATGCGGGCCTGCTCGGACGGATCGAGCAGGCTGGTGGGCTCGTCGGCGACGAGCAGTTCCGGCCCGGCCAGCATGGCGCGGGCGACCGACAGCCGTTGCAGCTGCCCGCCCGAGAGCCGGTGCGCGATCGTGTCCAGCAGCGCCCGAGATGCTGGCAACCCGACCGCGGTGAGGGCGGCGGTGAGATCGCCGTCCTCGCCGAGCACGTCGAGCGGCTCCCGCAGCACCTCGCGGACCGTCATCCGGGGCGAGACGGAATCGCGCGGATCCTGTGCGACGAGCTGGATGCGGGGGCGGTCCGCCCGTCCGAGCGGCAACGCCGTGCCGCGCAGCGCGACTCGCCCCGCCGCCGCCGGGTGCGCCCCGGCGATGACCCTGGCCAGGGTCGTCTTCCCGCTGCCGGAGGGACCGGTGAGCCCGACCGCCTCGCCGCTGCGCAACGCGAACGACACCGCGTCGACGGCGGTGCGGGCAGCGCGCCCGCGGCCGTGCACGGCCGACGCCTCGGTGACTTCCAGCAGCGTGCGCCGACCGCCCAGGTGGCAGGCGACCTGCCGTTCGCCGGGCAGCACCACGCCCGGGACCGGCTGGGCGCAGATCTCTTCGGCTTGGGCGCACCGGGGCCGGAACGCGCAACCCGGCGGCAGCGCCCGCGGGTCCGGCGGGACGCCGCGCACGGGGCGCAGGTCGCGGGTCGTCGACATCGTCGGGTAGGCGGCGATCAATGCCGCCGCGTAGGGATGGGCGGGGTCCCGCAGCACGTCGGCGGTCGGGCCGTGCTCGGCGACCGCACCGGCGTAGAGCACCACGGTGCGCCCGCCCAACCGGGCCGCGGCCCCGAGATCGTGCGTGATCACCAGCAGCGCGGTGCCCCGATCCGCCGACAGCGATGCGAGCTGCTCGGTCAACGCTGCCGCCGCGACCGGATCCAAGCCCGCGGTCGGCTCGTCGAGCACCAGCAGGTCCGGGTCCAGCGCGAGCGACCCGGCGAGCGCGGCGCGGCGGCGCTGCCCGCCCGACACCTCGTGCGGGTACCGGTGGAGCAGCGACGGGTCGAGTCCGCACTCCCGGGCCAGCTCCTCGGCGCGGTCCCGGGCCCGGCGACGGCCGAGCCCCCGGCGGACCCGCAGCGGCTCCCCGATGGAGTCCCCGAGAGTGCGGAGCGGGTGCATCGGAGCACCTGCCAAGGCGACCGCGACGACCTCGCCGCGCAGCGGTCGCGCCACCTCCTCGGAGGCGCCGACGAGCTCGGTGGCGCCGAGCCGGACGCTGCCGGTCGCCTCCGGCACCAAGCCGGCCATGCAGCGGGCGAGCGTGGACTTGCCCGCCCCGCTCTCCCCCAGCACGACCAGCGTGCCGCCTCGGTCGAGGTCGAGGTCGACGCCGCGCAGTGCGGATACACCACCGTCGAGGTGCACCGACAGATCGCGGACCCGCAGCAGGCCGGTCATCGGTCCGCCCCCGCCGGTCCGGTGGCGAGCAACGCGAACGCCACCGAGGTCACCGCAACGGCCAGCCCCGTGGGCAACACCCACCAGGTCCACGCACCGGTGAGCAGCACACCGGGCTCGCCGAGGGCGCGGTGGAGGTCCAGTCCCCAGCTCACCGCAGTCGGGTCACCGAGGCCGAGGAACGCCAGGCCCGCTTCCATCAACACCGCTCCGCTCGCGACGAGCATCGCCTCGGCGGCGAGCAGCGGTGCCACCGCGGGCAGCAGGTGCCGACGGGCCAGGTGCAGCGGACCGGCGCCGAAGCCGCGTCCGACGTCGACGTACCCGGCGCGGCGCAACACCCGCACCCGCCCGCGCAGCACCCGGGCCATCGGAGCCCACGCCAGCAGGCCGATCAACACCGGCACGGTGACTCGGCCCGGTCCGGCGAGCACCGCGACCAGCACGATCAACGGCAACCGGGGCACCGCCAGCGCGATGTCGACCACCCGGTCGGCGATCGCACCCGCGACCCCGGTGGCCAGCCCGGCCACCACTCCCGCGCTGACGCCCAGCGCGGTCGCGACGCCTGCCGCCAACCCGGCGGCAGGCAGCGACCACCGCGCCCCCCACAGCAGTCTGGAGACGACATCGTGGCCGAGGGCGTCGGTCCCCAGCAGGTGCGAGGCCGACGGTCCGGCCAGCGACGGACCGGCCGGGGCGTCCGGGGCGAACGGCGCGAGCAACGGCGCGGCGAGCGCGACGAGGCAGAGCAGGACGAGCACGATGCCGCCCGCTCGGGCCGCGGTCACCGCCGAACCCTCGGGTCGAGGCACCGGTGCACCAGGTCCGCGAGCCGTCCGGTGACCAGCACGCCGACGGTGAGCAGCACGAAGCAGCCTTGCAGGACCGGATAATCGCGGTAGTTGATCGCTTCGGACATCAGCAGCCCGACGCCCGCGTACCGGAAGACGGTCTCGACCAGCACGGTGGCGGTGACGGCCGTGCCCAGCGCCACCCCCCACGCCGCGATGACCGGCGGCAGCGCGGTGCGGGCCGCATAGCGGCGCCGCAGCACCCGCCACGGCAGCCCGGCCGCGCGTCCCGCGAGCAGATGGTCGGAGCCGAGTTCACCGACCATCGCGGCTCGCATGAGCAGGAACTGCGCGGCGGCGAACGGCAGCCCCAGCGTGAACGCGGGCAGCGCCAAGTGCGCGGCGATGTCCGAGAGGTGGCCGATCGGCCCCGGATCGGCGAATCGGGTGCTGGTGCCCGATAGCGGGAACCAGCCCAGCCACACCGCGAAGACCGCGATCAAGGCGCTCCCGGTGACGAACACCGGCACGGCGCGCACCGCCGCGGCGACCACGACGAATGCGGTATCGAGCCGGCTCCCGCGACGCCAGCCCGCGACCGCGCCGAGCAGGACGCCGACGAGCCCGCCGAGGAGCAGGGCCGTCCCGACGAGGAGCGCGGTCCAGGGCAGCCGCTCGGCCAGCAGCCCGGTCACCGGGACGCCATCGCGGATCGACACGCCCCAGTCCCCGGTGACCAGCCCGGCCAGGTAATGACCGAACTGCTCGACCGGAGGCCGGTCGAGGCCGTAGTAGGCGGCCAGCGCGGCCCGCAGCCGCTCGTCCGCGACCAGGTCCGGCGACCCGGCAGCGAACAACGCGTCCACCGGGTCGCCGGGCATGGCGCGGGGCAGCGCGAAGTTCAGCGTCAGCAGTCCGGCGAACGCGGCGGCGTCCACCGCGAGCACGCCCACCGCGACCCGTGCCCGCCGCCGCACCGAAGAGGTGGTCACCGGCCCTCCGCCGTCGTACCGGGGACGTGGAGCACCCGCTCCACCAGCGCGGCGATTCCCAGCAGCCGGTCCTCATCGCCCGCGGCCCCGATCAGCTGCCCGCCCAGCGGCAATCCACGCGCGGTCCGGCCCACCGGTAGGGCCACCGAAGGCAGTCCGAGCGCGGTGGCCGGCGCGGCCCAGTCCAGCAACCGGCGGTAGGGCTCGGGGCGGCCGTCGGTGTCGATCGTCCGGCGGGCCGGCGGGCGGTCGGTGTCGTGCGGGATCGCCGCGACCGGTGCGGCGGGGACCAGCAACGCGTCCCAACTGCCGAGCAACGCGGAGACGTCGTCGCGCAGCCCGGCCAGCACGGCCGCCGCGGCGACGCGGTCGACCTCGGGTGCCGTGGAGTGCACGATGGCGGCGTCGCCACCGTACCGGGAAGCACCGTCGGCGACGGCCCGCGACGCGGCGTCCCGCCGTGCCCGCATCCGCTGCGCGGCCTCTTCCGGCATCCCCTGGGCGAGCAGCGGGAACAGCAACGCGAAATAGGCGTCGAGCAGCACGTCGCCGGGGACCGGAGGAGGCACCACCTCGACGTGGTGCCCGGCGTCGGCCACGGCCGCGGCAGCGGCGTGCAAGGCCGCGACCACCTCGGCGCCGCTGAGCAGGTGCGGATCATCGCACCACAGCCCCAGCCGCAGCGGGCGGTCGGCCGGTGCTTCCGGTCGCGGCCGGGTGCCTGCCAGCACCGACCACAGCAGCCGCAGGTCCGCGGCGGTGCGGGCCATCGGCCCGACCACCGGCAGGTCCGCACCGGGGTGTCCGGCCGGCGGGTCCGGCGGAATTTGCCCGCCCGAGGGCAGTCTCCTCGGCCCGGGTTTGAGGGCCAGGACCCCGCAGAACGCCGCCGGGGTCCGCAACGAACCGCCGAGATCGCTGCCGATCTCCAGCGGCGTGAAGCCGGCGGCCAGCGCGGCCGCTGCTCCACCGGACGATCCGCCGGGGCTCAGCGCCGGGTCCATCGGATGCGTGGTGCGGCCGTACACCGCGTTGTAGGTCTGGACGTCGCCCAGCATCGGCGGCACGTTGGTCTTGCCCCACACCACCGCACCGGCCGAACGCACCGCGGCGACGACGGCCGCGTCCGCGCACCGCGGCGACCGCCCCGCCAACTCCGGTGAACCGCACACCGCGGGCAGGCCCTCGACGTCGAAGCAGTCCTTCACCGTCATCGGCAGTCCGGCGAGCCGGCCGAGCTCCGCGCCGCGGGCGCGGGCGTCGTCGATCCGGGCGGCCTCGGCGCGAGCCCGCTCCCGGTCTTCGGCGACGACCGCGCCCAGCACCTGGTCCACCGCATCGCGGCGGGCCAGGTGGGCGTCGAGGAGTTCGACCGCACCGAGCCGACCCGCCGCGAGTTCGGCGAGCTGCGCCGTCGCGGACAGCGAGGTCGGGTCCGTCACCGCACCGTTCCCCGTTCGTCAGCAACCGCGAACGCACGCACCTCGTAGGTCACCCCGAACGGGCCGCGCGGGCACGGCACCGCACCGGCCGGCTCCAGGCCGACCACCGCGGTCAGCTCGGCGAGATCGTCGTCGGTGCGCTCCCGACCGCCGAGCAGGACCAGCATCTTCAGGTCCAGGTGGGTGGCCCAACCGGAGTCCTCCGGGCGCCCCTCGACGACGAGCACGCGCGCACCCGGCGCGGCCGCGTCGGCGACCGCGCGCAGGATCGCCGTCGCGTGCTCGTCGTCCCAGTTGTGCAGCACGGACGCGAGCACGTAGTGGTCGGCTCCGACCGGCAGCGGGTCGGTCAGGAAGTCCCCGGCCACGCGCGCCACCCGGTCACCGAGCGGCGCGAGCACCGGCTCGGCGGCGGCGAGGGTGTCCTGCTGCTCGAACAGCGTCCCGCGCAGGTGCGGGTGCGCCTGCAGCAGCGCGGCCAGCAGATCACCCCGACCGCCTCCGACGTCGACCACGTGCGTCGCCTCGGACCAGTCGTACTCGGCGAGCATCCCGCCGTAGTCGACGGCGTCCGCGCTCATCAACCGGTCGAACGACGCCTGCAAATCCGGTGTGCCTGCGAAGTCGGCGTACAGCGGGCGGCCGTGCACCTGCTCGTGCGCGGGCCGACCGCTGCGCACGACGCCCGGCAGCCGCGCCCACACCTCGTCCATCCGGCCCGCCGCCCCGGACATGTCCAGCCAGTCCGCCATCCGCGACGGGTGCCCCGCACGAAGCGTTTCCCCCGCCTCGGTGAGCGCGTACCGGGCCGGTGCCGTTTCGGCGAGCACGCCGCGGGCGGTGAGGTGCCGCAGCAACCGCAGCATCGCGCCCGGATCGGCGCCGGTCGCGGCGGCCAGCCCGGTCGCGTCGTCGACGCCCGTGCCGATCAGGTCCGGCACGCCGAGGGTGACGGCGGTCCGCAGCGCCCACGGGGTGCTCAGGTCGGCCATCGCGAACACCTGCGCGCCCGGGTTCATCCGCGTTCCTCCACCGCGTTGGCGACGTCTTCCATCACCAGCTCGGTGTTGATCGCGAACGCCGCAGCGGACCCGTTCCCGGCGGCGGTGACGACCTGCGCCCGCGGGTCCACGACGTTGCCGACGGCCCACACGCCCGGCACCGAGGTCTTCCCCGTGCGGTCCACCGACACCCAACCGTGCTCGCTCTCGGCGCCCAACGCGGTGAGCAGGGCGTCGTTGGGCACCATCCGCGGGAACACGAACACCGCCCGCCGGTCGATGCTGCGACCCCCGTCGAGCGCGACGCCGGTGAGCACGTCGTCGGTGACCACGATCCGCTCCACCGCCCCCTCGACGACCTCGATATCGCGGGCGGCGAGCTGAGCGGCCTCCTCCTCGGAGGTGGGGCGGGTGTGCGGCAGGTACACCAGGTCCGCCGACCACTGCCGCAGCAGCAAGGCGTGGTGCACGGCACCGGGACTCGTGCCGAGGACCGCCAGCGGCTGGTCCCGGACCTCCCAGGCGTGGCAGTAGGGGCAGTGCAGCAGGTCGCGACCCCATCGCTCGGCCACGCCGGGGAGGTCGGGCAGCTCGTCGCGCAGCCCGGTGGCGACCACCACCCGCCGCGCGTGCAGCGGAGCACCGCCTGCGCGGTGCACGACCAGTCCCGGCTCCAGCTCCTCCACCCGGTCGTCGATCAGGTCGACGCCGTAGCCGGCCAGCTCGGCCCGGCCGGCACCGAGCAGCTCGGCCGGAGCGACGCCGTCCCGGCTCAGGAAACCCTGCACGTGCTCCGACGGAGCGTTGCGCGGCTCACCGGTGTCGAGCACGGCGACGCGACGCCGCGATCGGGCCAGCACGAGCGCGGCGTTCAGGCCGCCGGCGCCTCCGCCGACCACCACCACGTCGTAGGTCATCTCGGAACTCCTCCTCGTCGGATCGGGGTCAGTCGGTACCGGGCGGGGTCTCGCCCCAGCCCCAGTGCGGGGTCGTGGTGCGGCGCGTGAGCGTCGCACCGGGTTGGGAATTGGCCATCGCGCGGCGCGAGCCCCACTCGACGTACGAGGCGAACGCGGCGCGGAACTCCGCGTCGTCGGGCAGGCCCGCCTCGTCGGCGGCGGCCAGCATGAGCGCCACCCACCGGGCGCGCTGCTCGGGCTTGATGCCCTTGCCGACGTGGTGGGCGCGCATCACCGCGAACCCGCCGCGCTCCTCGGTGTAGGCGGACGGGCCGCCGAACACCTCGCCGAACCACAGCGCCACGTGGTGCGGATGGTCCTCGGACATGCGCGCGAACAGCGGCGCGAGCAGCGGATCGCGGAGCACCTCCCGGTAGAAGACCTCCATCAGCCGTTCGAACGCGGGCGCCCCGCCGGCCCACTCGTACAAGGTGGGCGGGGTCCCGGCGGCGCTCACCCGAGCTCCAACGAGCCGATGGCGTACACCGCGTCACCGCGGTGCGTCGGTGGAGTGCCGCGGTACATCCGGACCACCCGGAACTCCTCGGTGAGACCGCGCCCGGCGAACAGCTCGGCCGCGGCGGGCTGGACGTCGGGGGCGAACGCGGACACCTCGCCGCCACCCGGGACGTGCTCGACGAGCGCGTCGAACAGGGCCGCGGCGGTGCCGGGGGTGTCGGCCGACAGCGGGCCGATCCGCCACCTCGTCGGCGCCGGCCGGAGCACGCCGAACCCGGTGATCCGGTCACCTTCGCGGACGGCGAGTGCGACGTGCCCCGGCGCGGTCAGCCACCGGGTCAGGAACGCGGGCCGGCGAGCCGGGAAGACTCCGCCGTCGTAGTCGATGACGGCGTCGCGGAACGCCTCGGTGACCGGCTCAGGGGCCGGGCCGGACACCGCCGGGCCGGCGGTGCCGGTGACCACGCCGACCCAGTGCAGGGTGTCGTGGGCGGGCCCCGAACCGTCCTTGGAGTAGTTGCGCACCTGGACCGGCATCGCGTCGCCTGCGGTGACCCTGCTCCCGGAGTGGGGGCTCGCGACCTTGCACACACCGCGGCCGTAGCCCCGACCGCGCAACGCCGGGTCGACCAGGTAGTGGCCCCACACCGCGTAGTGCTCGGAATAGTTGACCAGCGACACCGCCGAAACCGGGCGCCCGTCGACCTCCCCGATGAAGAATCCGTCCGGATCGGTCGGCAGGAAGCAGGCCGAGTCCTGGAAGCCGATGTTCCAGCCCTCGCCGTCGCCCCATTCGTTGACCGTGACCCAGTCCTGCGCGGTCGCGCTGCGCACCGTGAAACCGGTGAGGTCGTAGCGACCCCGCCGTGCTGCGGACACCATCGTTGTCCTCCTCCGTCCCTAGAGGCCGAGCGAGCGGCCGATGAGCTCCTTCATGACCTCGGTGCTGCCGCCGTAGATGGTCTGGACGCGGCTGTTCAGCCACTCCCGTCCGGCGGGCGAACCATCGAGGTAGCCGTGCCCGCCGTGCAGCTGCAACGCCCGGTCCGCGATCCGCACCTGCAGTTCGGTGGTCCACCACTTCGCCTTCGCCGCATCGGTGACGGTGAGCTGGCCGGCATCGAGGGCGTCGATGCAGTGGTCGACGAAGACACGAGCGATGGTCACTTCGGTGTCGGCGGTGGCGAGCGTGAAGCGGTTGTGCTGCAACGCCCCGATCGGGTTGCCGAACGCGTGCCGCTCGCGTGCGTGCTCGACCGCGCGGGCCAGGGCCAGTTCGGCCGAGGCGAGCGCGACCGCGGCGATGCTCAGGCGCTCCCTGGGCAACCCGCCCATCAGTGCCACCGCCCCGGCCCCTTCCCTGCCGAGCAAGTTCGCCGCCGGCACCCGCGCACCGTCGAATTCGAGCTCGCCGACGTCGCTGGCCCGCCACCCGAGGGTCGGTAGGCGTGCGCCGCGGTGCAGGCCCGGGGTGCCCCGCTCCACGACGAACAGGCTGATCCCGCGCGTGCCCGGCGCGTCGGAGGTGCGGGCGGCGACCACCGCGAGATCGGCGTGCTCGCCGTTGGTGACGAAGGTCTTGGCACCGGTGAGCCGGTAGCAGTCGCCGTCGCGGACCGCGGTGGTGCGGATGCCGGCGAGATCCGACCCGCCGGTCGGCTCGGTCAGCGCGATCGCGGCGACCAGTTCGCCGGTGCACGCCCCGGGCAACCACCGGCGCTTCTGCTCGTCGGTGGTGCGGGCGGTGAGGTAGGAGGCGACCACGTCGTTGTGCGCGACGATCCCGGGGGCGGTCACCCCGGCGCGGACGAGTTCCTCGGAAAGCACGGCGGTTCGGCGGAACCCGGGTTCCCCGCCACCGCCGTGCTCCACCGGGACCCCGGTCCCGAGCAGACCGGCCCGGCCCACCGCCTGCCAGAACGAGCGGTCGACGATGCCCTCGGCCTCCCACCGGTCGTGGAACGGCACCGCGTGCTCGGCCAGCACCGCGCGGCAGTGCGCCCGGAACTCATCGAGCGCGGCCGGGGCGGTCACGGCGCGACCGCCGGGCGCAGGTCGGCCGCGAGCGCGTCGAGCACCGGCGCCGGGTCCTGGACGGCGGCGAAGTGCCCGCCGCGCAGCGTCAGCTCCCGCACCGGGCCGGTGGTGTGCTGCCCCCAGTCGCGCATCGACGCGGCGGGGGCCCATTCGTCGCGGTCGGCGGCGACGATGGTGAGCGGCAGGTCGGTGACCAGCCCGGCGAGGTCGGGGAAAGCGCTGCGCAACCGGTAGTCGTCCCGGAACCGGGCCAGGATCATCGCGGTCACCGGGCCACCGTCGAGCAGTTCGCCGGGGGTGGCGCCGTCGGCGGCGATCCGGTCGCGCAGCGCGGCGTCGTCGAGTCCGGCCGCGCGGTCGGTTCGGCTGTGGTGGGTCGGTGGCAGACCCGCGGAGAGCACGGCCCGATCCGGCCGGGCACCGGTCGCGGCGAGCCGGGCGGCGACGGCGAGCGCGACGACCGCACCGAAGCTGTGCCCGAACACGGCCCAGCGTGCGGGCTTCGCGGCACCGGTGAGGTCGTCGGCGACCCACCGGGCCGAGGAGGCGATCAGGGCGTCGAGCCCGGTCGCGGCCGGTTCGGCGCGGCGCGCGCCGCGGCCCGGTCGATCGACCGCGCGGATGTCGAAGCCGCGCGCGGCGGCCTGGTCGGCCCAGGGCCGGAACACCGTCGTGGTGGCCCCGGCGTGCGGGAAGCAGTAGAGCGGGATCAGGTCGGGCACGGCTGCGCCTCCATCGCGGCGGAGACCCGCTCCGCCAGCATGATCGTCGTCAGGTTGGTGGGGACTCCGGGGATCGCGGGGAACACCGAGGCATCGACGACCCGCAGACCGGGCACGCCGTGCACCCCGCACCACTGGTCGACCACGGTGGTGGGGTCGTCGGCGGGGCCCATTCGGGCGGTGCCGGTCGGGTGCCACCCGGGCGCGGCGAGGTTGCGGACGGCCGCGCGCAGCACCGCGTCCTCGGCGATGGTGCGCTCCGACCAGAACAGGACCTCGTCGATGGCCGGGCGCACGCCCGGCGCGTGCAGCAGTCGCCACGCGGTGCGCACGCCGGCGCTGAGCCGTTCGAGGTCGTCGGCGTGCTCGACGATCGCGAGGTCGATCTGCGGGAGCGCACTCGGGTCCGTACTCGTGATGGCGACCCGGCCTCGGGAACGGGGGCGCATCAGCATCACGGACATGCCGAGCAACCGCGCTCCCCCGGTGCGCCCGGCCAAGGCCGGGATCGTCGCCGGGTCGGTGTGGTGCAGCAGCCCGACCTGGACGTCGACGGTGTCGTCGACCCCACCGGGCAACCTGGCCGCGACGTCGCGCCAGCGCCGCCCGACCGGGGCGGGCTGGTCGGCGGACGCCCGCGCCCACAGCACGACCGAGGCGTGGTCGGTGAGGTTGTTCCCCACGCCGGGCAGGTCCGCGACCACCGGCAGCCCGAGTGCGCGCACGGTCGTGGCGTCCCCGATGCCGGAGCGGAACAGGATCGGCGGGGTGCCCACGGCGCCGGCGCACAGCACCACCTCGCCCGCGACCACCCGTTCCGCCCCGTCCGGTCCGACGAGTTCGACCCCGGTCGCCCGCCCGCGGTCGAACAGCACCCGGTTCACCTGCACCCCGGTGCGCAGCGCGAAACCCGGCCGACCGCGCGCACCGGCGAGGAACGCCGCGGCGGCATCGACCCGGCGCGCGTCCGCGACGGTGGCGGGGACGCGCCCGGCAGCGTGCTCGGTGCCATCGTTGAGGTCGTCGCGCACCGGGACCCCGATGCCGGCGCAGGCGATGAGGAAGGCATCGTCGACCGCCGCGACCTCTTCCGATGCCGGACGGGTGACCGGCATCGGGCCGGTGCGGCCATGTCCCGGCCCGCTCGCGTCGCGGTCTGCCTCGATCGCGTTGAACCACGGCAGGACGTCGTGCCACGCCCACTCCGGGTTCCCCGCCGCCGCCCAGGCGTCGACATCGGCGGGCAGCGCCCGCAAGCCGACGGCACCGTTCACCGCGGAGGACCCGCCGACCCCCTTCCCGAGCCGGTAGGGGAAGCGGCACCAGCGCGCCCGGTCCCCCGCCGTCGCACGCGCGGCCGGGGTCCGGAGGTTCGCCTCGTACGCCCAGTTGTGGCCTTCGAGCACGAGCCGCCCGGGGTCGGCGAGCGGGTGCGACGCCGGCATACCGGCGGGCTGGTCGGTGCCCGCCTCGAGCAGCAGCACCCGGTGTCCCCGCTCGGCGAGCCGCCCCGCGACCACGCATCCGGCCGAGCCCGCTCCGACGACGACCTGGTCCCAGACGTTCACCGTCGCGCTCCGGCGGCCTCGGCGACGATCCCGGCCACCGTCGCCACATCGGCGTTGGTGAACAGCGCCTCGACCAGGTCCTGCTCCGTACCCGGGCCGATGCCGAAGCGTTCGCGCACCTCGCGCAGGATCGCGACGGCGTGCAGCGAGTCGCCTCCGACGTCGAAGAACCCGTCGGCGGCCCCGAATTCGTCGTGCCCGAGCCCGGCGGCCCAGATCGCGAGCAGCTCCCGCTGGACCGGATCGTCGGGAGCGACCGCCGGCCCCGGCTCGTCGTCCGCCGCCCACGGCAGCGGCAGCGCCGCGTGATCGATCTTGCCGTTGACGGTGAGCGGCAGCGCCGCCAACGGCAGCACGTGGCTGGGCACCATGTAGGGGGGCAGCTCCCCGGCAGCGGCCGCGCGCACCGCCGTCGGATCCGCCGCAGCCGGGTCGTCCACGACGAGATGTGCGACGACCTGCCGATGGCCGGTTCGCGGGTGGGCCGGTGCCGCCACGACCACCTGCCGCACCTCCGGCAGCCGGGCCAGCACCGTCTCGATCTCACCGAGCTCCACCCGGAACCCGTTGATCTTCACCTGGTGGTCCTCCCGGCCGAGGATTTCGATGTCCCCACCGGGCCGGAACCGCCCGAGGTCGCCCGTCCGGTAGCGGCGGGCACCGGTGCGCGGGTCGGTGACGAAGCGTTCCGCGGTGCGCTCCGGGTCGGCCCAGTAACCGGCCGCGACGCCGGTCCCGCCGATGTGGATCTCGCCGACCGCCCAGGTCGGGCGGGGATCGCCCCAGCGGTCCAGCACGTGCATCGTCTGGTTCGCCAGCGCCTTGCCGTACGGGATGCTGGTCCAGTCCGGATCGACCTGGCCGACCCGGTGGTGGATCGACCAGATCGATCCCTCGGTGGCGCCGCCCAGGCTCACCACGTCCACGCCGGGGACCGCGGCGCGCAACGCATCCGGCAGGTCGAGCGGAATCCAATCGCCGCTCATCATGACCAGCCGCAGCGATGCCGCCCGCGGCTCGCTCGGACGCAGGGTGTCCGCCCAGATCCGCACCGGCGCGGGGACGCTGTTCCAGATCGTCACCCGGTGCCGCTGCACGAGCTCGCTCCAGTGGTCCGGGTCGGCACCCCGGGCCCCATCCGGTACGACGAGGGCACCGCCCGCCCCGAGCACGCCGAACACGTCGTAGACCGACAGGTCGAAGCCCGCCGGGGCGAGCGCGAGCGCGCGATCGGTGGGACCGACGCCGAACCGGGCATTGACGTCCTGGACCGTGTTGGCCGCCATCCGGTGGTTGATCATGACGCCTTTCGGCTCCCCGGTGGAGCCGGACGTGAAGATCACGTAGGCGAGGTCGTCGACGCCTTGCGGGCTCTCCGGCGCGGTCGGGTCGGCCGCACCCACCTCCGGGGCATCCGTGGTGATCAGGACCACGTCGTCCGGTTGTTCCCCGACCGCGTCCGGTTCCGCGATGACGACCGGAACACCGCAACGGCGCATCAGGGCATGCCGTCGGTTCCGGGGCAGCTCGGGATCGACGGCGACGTAGGCCCCGCCCGCGTGCAGCACGCCGAGCAAGGCTGCGATCAGCCCGGCGCCCGGCCGCAGCGACACCGCGACCAGCGCGCCGGGAGCGAGGTCGGTGACCGCCTGGATCCGCCGACCGATCCGGTGCGCGAGCGCGGTGAGCTCGGCGAAGGTGGTGCTGCCGGTCACGTCGATCACAGCGGTGGCATCGGGGTCGCGTACCGCCGCAGCACCGACGAGATCGTGCAACCGGGCGGGCGGAATGGGGGCGGCGGTCGCGTTGGCCGCTTCCTGCTCCGCGGCGTGCGCGGTGGGGAGCGGCACCGCTGATCCTGGCCGGTCCCACGCGTCGGTCCCGGTCGCGAGCTGCTCCAGCAGCTCGACGTGCGCGGCGGCCATCGCTTCGACCACGCCGTCGGGCATCGATCCCGTGGCCGCGTTCCACACGAGCAGTAGGCCGCCCGCGTGGTCGAACACCTGCTGTTCCAACCGCACTTGCGGAGTGCGGGTTCCGATGGTCACCGGTCGGCCGAACGCCGACAGCGGGTCCTCGCCGCGAGTGCGGGCATCGGTGAACACCACCGGTGCGGTCGGCCGGTTCCCGGTGCGACGACCGAGCTCGCGCAGCACCCGGACCCCGGAGAACACCCGGTGCTCGTGGTCGGCGCGCAGCGTGGCCCCGAGCGCGGCGGTCCGCTCGGCGAACGTGCTGCCCGGCTCGGCTGCGACCGCCAACAGTGACGGCGTGGCCAGGTTTCCGACCCCGGCCTCCGGCGTCATCGCGAGGCGCCCGGTCACGGTCAGCAGGAAATTCGGCTCTTTCGCCCAGGTGCGCAGCACCTCGGCGCAGGCGGCGACGAGCACGTCGCCGGGCTCCAGGCCGCGTTCGCCCGCGGCGCTGCGCACCGCCGCCCAGGTGCGGGCGTCGACGGTGGCGCGGTGGTGGTCGGTGCCCGCCTCCTGCGCGGGTGAGCCCGCCAGCGGCAGCTCGGGGAAAGCCGGGAACTCGTCCGAGCGGGCCGTCCAATAGCGTTCCGCGGCCTCGAGATCGCCGGGGGCGCCGGCGCGCACGGCCTCCGCGAAGCTCGGCGCCGGACCGTCGTCGCTCGCGCCGTCGTACCGCCTGCGCCATTCGGCGAGCAGCGCGAGGGTTCCCGGCACGTCGAGGACGAGCAGGTCGGCGCCGATCAACAGGTGCGGGCCGGCCGAACCACCGAGGACCAGCACGGCGTCCAACGGCGGTCCACCCGCGGTGCCACCGCGAACCTCCTCGAGCAGCCGGTCGGCCTCGGGAGTCCCCGCCTGCACGGCGCGCAAGCGGGCCCGCACCGCATCCGGAACCACTCGCTGCGTCCTGGTGTCGGCATCTACGACGGTGGCCGCGGCATCGTGCCGGGCGGCGGTGGCCTGCAGCGCGGCCTCGAGCCGATCGCCATCACCGGGGGCTCCGTCGTAGCCGACGACGAACCGGGCGGGGCTTCCGCCGAGTTCAACGCCGGAACGGGTTCCGAACAAGTACGAGATCTGCACATCGGTCAACGCGAATCCGTCCTGCGCCATCGCAGGAACAGCACGCATCGACTTTTCGGAGACAGTGGACTTCACTGTGAATCCCCCAACGATTCGGAATCGCGGATTCTGCGGACCACAGTGGATGCTGCGCATCGCGATGGGCCCGAGGAGCAGCGACATAGTAGGCATACCGGATCGTCACCCACAAGGATGGAATTGCGCCTTTTTTAAACCACGATCAGATGCACATTTCAAAATATATCAATAGTCGCGCCGGTTGCATTTTCGACGGTTCTGGACCACATTTCCGATGCGGCCGCGCCGGCGGCGCCTCGCCCATCTCGCTGCGAACGGAATCCCATGTCCTTCCGCACCCGACTGTCCGCGCTGCTGGGCACCGCCCGCGGTGACGTTCCGGTTCTGATCTCCGACGACCACTCCGTGACGTGGGACGACCTGCGCACCAGCACCCGGGCGCTGGACGAGCGGCTGACCCCGCTCGGTGCCGGCCCCGGCACCCGCGTCGGCCTGGCCTTGGCCAACCGGACCGGAACGATCGCCGCGCTGCTCGCGCTCCTGGCGACGGAGCGGTTACCCGTCCTGCTGGACCCGATGCATCCCACCGCCGGGATGCACGACGGCGAAGGGCGCCCGCGCGCGGCGCTGGTGATCACCACGACCGGCATGCCACATCCCGGTGCCAGGACGATCACGGTCGACCACGACGGCCGCCCCCTCGCGGACCCGGCGCCGGACCTGTCCGGCCCCGTCGCCGAAGTCGCCGCGCCGAACACCGCGCTGGAACTGGTCACCTCCGGCACGACCGGCCCACCCCGCCCGGTCGCGATCACCACCGAGCAACTCGACGCGACGATGGGCCCCACCCCGGAAACGAGTCCGGAACCGGGGCGAGCACCATCGCTGCTGGCCGCACCCGCGTCCCACGTCAGTGGACTGTGGACGGTGCTCGGCGCCGTCCACGCCGCACGCGCGCTCGTCCTGCTCCCTCGATTCGCCGCCGAACCGTGGGCGCGGGCCGTGCACCACCACCGGGTGCGGGTCGCGTTCCTCGTCCCGGCAGCCCTGCACGCGGTGCTGGACGCGGACATCGACCCGGCGCTGCTCGATCCCCTGGAGCTGGTCACCACGGGCGCGAGCCCGTGCCCCCCGGAATTGGCCGCCCGCTTCCAGGACCGGTTCGGCGTCCGGGTGCTGCCGACCTACGGCGCGACGGAGTTCGCCGGGGCGGTGGCGGGCTGGTCCCGGGCGCTGCACGAGCGGTGGTGGCCGGACAAGGCCGGCAGTTGCGGTCGCGCGCTTCCGGGCGTCGCGCTGCGGACGACCGCGCCCGACGGAACGGTGCTGCCACCCGGCGTGCCCGGCCGGCTGGAGGTGCGGGGAGCGCGCACGGGCTCCGCGCCGACCCGCTGGGTGCGGACCGCGGACCTCGCCAGCCTCGATGCCGACGGCTTCCTCGTGATCCACGGCCGAGCCGACGGGGCGGTCCTGCGCGGCGGGTTCACGGTGCTGCCCGAGGACGTCGCCCGGGTCCTGGAACGGCATCCCTCGGTCCGCGAGGCGGCGGTGACCGGGCTCCCCGACGAGCGGCTCGGCGAAGTGCCGGTCGCCGCTGTGCTGGCCGAACCGGCGGGCCCGCCGCCGGACCCGAGCGAGCTCCAGGCGCACTGCCGCGCCCGGCTGAGCCCGGTCGAGGTGCCGGTCCGGATCGTCGTCCTGGACTCCTTGCCGCGGACGGCATCGGCCAAGGTGGATCACCGGGCGCTCCGGGCCGACCTGACCAACCTCGCCGACTAATGAAAATAGTTGTCACTTTCAGCTAAGCTCGCACCGGCCGTTGTCCCCGACCCGGAGGTGTCCCCGTGCCGACCGCCGGTACCCGCTCCCGCTGGACACTCGTGGTGGTGCTCACCGCGGTGTTCGTCGACCTGCTCGACGCCAGCATCGCCTCGGTGGCGTTGCCCGCCATCCGCTCCGACCTCGGAGCTTCCGAAGCGGACCTGCAGTGGTTCGTCGCCGCCTACGTCCTCGGCCTCGGAGCCGGGCTGATCACCGGCGGCCGCCTCGGCGACCGCTACGGACGCCGCCGGCTGCTGCTGTTCGGCATGGGCGCGTTCGTCGTCTTCTCGATCGCCTGCGCGCTGGCCACCAGCCCGGCAGCCCTGATCGCGGCACGCGCCCTGCAGGGCATCGCGGCGGCGGCGATGGTGCCGCAGGTGCTCGCGATCATCCGCTCCGACTTCGAGGGTCCCGCTCTGGCCCGCGCCTTCGGCGCCTACGGCGCGACGGTCGGGCTCGCCTCCGTCGCGGGTCCCCTGTTCGGCGGCATCCTGGTCGACGCCGACCTGGCCGGTCTGGGCTGGCGGGCCATCTTCTGGATCAACGTCCCCATCGGGCTCGCGGCGATCGCCGCCGGACTCGCCGTCATCCCCGAGTCGCGGGAACGCCACGCCCGCGGCCTCGATCTGCCGGGGGCCCTGCTCGGTGCCGCGACCGTGCTGCTCCTGCTGTTCCCGCTCGTCCGAGGCCGCGAACTGGGATGGCCGGGCTGGTTGCTCATTCCGGTTGCCGCCGCGGTGGTGACGGGCGCGGTGTTCGCGCGGTGGCAGCGCCGGACCGCCGCCGCCGGGGGCGACCCGCTGGTCGAGCCGTCCCTGCTGCGCGACCGCGGCTTCATCGCCGGCCTGGGCACCGCCTTCCTCTTCTTCGGCGGGATCGGGGCGTTCTTCCTGGTCCTGGTGATCTACCTGCAACTGGGCACCGGGCGGTCCGCGCTCGACTCGGGGCTCCTGCTCGTGCCCTACGCGCTCGGCTCCGCGATCACCTCGGTGCTCGCGGTGCGGGTCCGGCCGATCGCCGGGCGCGGTCAGCTCGCGACCGGGGCCCTGCTGCTGGCCGCGTCGAACCTGCTGCTGCTCACCGTGGTCGCGGTCGTACCGGTGCCGGCGTGGTGGGCGCTCGCCGGTCCGCTGGCGCTCGGCGGGGTCGGGCTCGGCCTCACCGCACCGCCGCTGACCGGTGTGGTGCTGGCCGGGATCGAACCGCGCACGGCGGGCGTGGCAGCCGGGGCGCTGAACACCGTGATCCAGGTCGGGTCCGCCGCCGGTATCGCGGTGTTCGGCACGATCTTCTTCGCCACCGCCGAATCCGGCGGCACGACAGGAGCCTGGCGGGAAGCGCTCCTCGCGACCCTGCCTTGGACCGCGCTCGCCTACGCCTTGGCCGCAGCACTCATCGGCCTGCTCCCCCGCCCGTCACCCGCAACGCCGAAGACCGATGCCGACCACCACGCGGAGCTCTCGTGAACCCAGACCCCACCACCCCAGGCACCACCACGCTGCGCGGCCACTCCATGATGGCCGAACCCGGCCACGCCACCGACTGGCGCCATCTGCTCGCCCACGAAGCCGCCGTCGAAAGCGGGCTGTACGACGCCCTTCCCGGGACGGCCGCCGAGGTGGCGGAGCGGGCCGGCTTGGGTCTCGACGCGACCCGGGCCGTGCTCGGCCTGCTGGTGGTGGCCGGCTACGCCACCGCCACCGGCACGCGATTCGAACGGGTGCCCCAGGACCCCGAAGCGGAGGCCCTGCTGGTCACCCAAGCCCGCGCACTGCGCCGCTGGTCCCAAGTGCTCGGCCCACGCCTGCGCTCCCGCACCGCCGGACCGGAGGCTGCTCGGCCACCGGCTCCGCTCCGGCTGGACACCCTGGCCGCCGTCGCACGTCCGGTCGTCGGGCCGGTGGTGCGCGCCTGTCTGAACCGGTTGCCCGCGGGCTCCCGGGTCCTCGACCTGGGCGGCGGCCACGGGGCGTTCGCCCGCGGGTTCGCCGCCCAGGACGTTCCCGTGGTCCTGCAGGACCTGCCGGCGGTCGTCGACCGCGTCGGTCCGGGACTCGCCGCCGACGGCGTCCAGGTCCACGCCGGTGATCTGCACGAAGACCTCGCGCCTGGTCCGTTCGGTGTGGTGCTGCTCTCGACCGTGACGAACATGTTCAACGCCCGGCTCAACCGCGACCTGCTCGCCGGGGTGCACGACATCCTGGTCCCGGGCGGGTCCATCGCGATCGTGAGCTACCTGCGCGGACGCACCCCGATCGCGGACGCGTTCGCGGTCCAGATGCTCTGCTTCTCCGATGGCGGCGATGCCCACGACGAAGACGTGTACCGGACCTGGCTGGGAACCGCGGGCTTCACCGACATCGAGGTCAACGACCTCCGGGAACCACCGCAATCCATCGTCGTGGCCACCCGCAGCGGCTGAACCCGGGGCGCATTCCCCGAGCCGGCGCCTCGCCGCTGCTCGTCGAACCTGAGCCTTCGCCGGCCGTCCGGCCATCGGCCTCGCACCGACCGGGACACTGCCACGTCGAACCGATGGGTGTCGTAGTGGACCCTTGCGGACGCATCCGGCGCGCCGGATCCAGCCATCGTGCGGACGACCACCAGTGCCTTCCTCCCCCCTCGCCTGCCACGAGCGTGGATCGGAGGCGAACGGCGGTAACCGGGCACGGAGACGAGCCGGTGCAGCTCCGCCGGAGCGGGTGCCCCCGAAAGCGTGTAGAGCGGTCGCACGTCGGGCGCGGTGCTGCCCATCGCACCCAGCAGCCACGACAGGGTGGCATGCACCTCTTCCTCGAGCCCGATGCGTTCCATCACGTCGAGCGCGAAGGAGGCGTCGCGCACCCATCCGAACCGGTAGTCGAAGTTGAGCTCGCCCCCGAGCCGCTCGGGCAGGGAGGTCGTCAGCCCGGAGCTGAGAACGCGCTCGGGCAGTACTGTGAGCCCTTTGAGCAGCAGCGCGCTGTGCCGCACCGCCTCCGCGTGCGGCCCCGCGTAACGGATGCCGCCGCACCAGCGCCGCCAGTGGTCGATCGTGCCGTCCAGGCGAGCCCGTACGGCGGTGGCGTCCGGCATCCACAACAGGTCCTCAGCGGCGACGATGCCGAGCAGCCGGCTTTCTCCGCCGCTGATGGTGACCTCGCCGCCGACCGCGCTCCCGTCGAGCAGGTCCGGTGCCATCCCGTCCTCGACGACCACGAGTCGTGCGGCTCGGACGTCGATTCGTGGCCGGCCTCGGTACCAGTGGGCGCGGGGGGAGGCTCCGGCGAGCTGGTGCCCCGGCCGCAGGGACCACCGCACCGGTACCTGCCCGGTCAGGCCGTCGACCCGCCGGGCCAGCTCGACCCAGGGCAGTGGGCCTTCGGCTCCTCGGTTCAGCGAGTCGGTCACCACGATCGTCCCGCTCGGGCAGGAGAAGGTCGTTTCGAGCACCAAGGTGCCGGGCAGGTAGCGCTGGCTGGCGGTGTGGGCGACGGTCGGTCGCAGCACGATCGCGCCACCTGCTGCCGGGTCCAGCACGGCGGCGCAGATCGGTGGGGAATCCAGCCGCGGGGTGGCGAGCCAGTCGATCGCGCCGTCTGCGGCCACGAGCGCCCCGGTGTGACCGTCACCGAGCATCCCGTAGTAGCCCAACGGGGCGTAGCCGTCGGTCCGCTTCATCGTCCACGCCGCACCCGGGCGGAGACCGCGCCTGCGACTGCCGCGCAGCCCAGTCCGGTCAGGAGTACCCGCCGGTGCATCGACAACCAGGACTGCGGATCTCGGCGGTGTTGCCGGTCGGTGAACGGCCCCTCGGCGCCGGCATCGACGGTTTCGTCGGCGCAGACGAACACGTTGGGCCCCGAACGCGGCGTCCGTTGGCTGGTCTGCTGGGACGGCACTCCGGAACGGGCGAGGTAGCGGTCGAGCAGCTTCGGTGCCAGCCGCTCGCCGAGGACCGTGTAGACGGTGGAGATCCCGACCCACATGTTGCGCCTCGGGTGCTCAGCGAGGAACCGAACGGCGCGCGCGGCCACCTCGGGGGCGAAGATCGGCGGTAGCGGCATGGGGTTGCCGGGCATCCGGTTGAGGTTCCAGCTGAATTGCGGGGTGTTGAGCGCCGGTAGCTGGATGGTGCACAACCGCACCCCGCTCCGCTCATGGGCGAGCTCGGCGACGACCGACTCCGTGAAGCCCTTCACCGCGTGCTTGGCGCCGCAGTAGGCGGCCTGCAGCGGGATCGACCGGTATGCCATGGCCGACCCGACGTTGATGATGACCCCGCGATCGCGCGGGCGCATGCGCTGCAAGGCGACCCGGCAGCCGTGCACCTGCCCGTAGTAGGTGACCTCGGTGATCCGGCGGTACTCGGCACTCGCAGTATCCCAGAAGAACGCCAGCGCGCCGACGAACGCGGTGTTCACCCACACGGCGATCTCGCCGAGCTCGCCCTCGACGATCTCGGCCGCCCGCTCGACCGCGTCCTCGTCTGCGACATCGGTGGGCACCGCCAACGCGCGGCGACCGGCGCGGCGCACCTCCTCGACGGCACCGTCCAGCCCAGCGCGGCCCCGGGCCAGCACCGCCACGTCGTAGCCGCTCCGCGCGAACTCGCGCACGATCGCGCGGCCCACCCCGGCCGAACCTCCCGTGATCACCGCGACTCCCGACCGTTCTGCCATCGTCACCGCCCCGCTGCCCGTTCCGGTGCCGGTTCATCATCTGCCGTTGCGTCGCCACCCGCAGAGCGATCCCGCGCCGACGGGACCGGCCAGGCACGGGAAGCGACCCGCGCCGGATGCGCGGCCTCGACGGCGCCCACCGGGCATCCGGGGGCCTCCCGGCGAATGCTGGTGCACGTCCGCGCGCCGCCGCACGCGCTGCCAGCCCGTACCCCGGCATGACCGGGAGCCGTCGAGCGGAGTCCTTTGGTCTCGCCAAGACGTCGTCGATCCGGCGAGGAGGAGTGCGGTGTGGTCCGGTGGCCTCGGGGTGCCGTGAGCAGCTGCCCGATCGCTCGCCCGGGCGCTGATCACCGGCGAACGGCCTTCGTCGCTCGACGACCCGCTCCGGCCGTGATCGCCTCGCACCCGGTGGGCTCACGTGGCCTTCCTCCCGGTGCGGCGGGTCCGTCCCTTCCGCTCCGCCGAGCCCCGGCCGGTGGCGGGCCCTTCGCCCGTGGTCGCGTCCGGATCGAGCAGGTCGGAACGGGCGAGCAGGATGGTCCCGGCGACGATGCACAGCGCCCCGGCGACGCTGCCGATCACGAACCAGCCCCCGCGGCCCTGTTCGCCGAATACGGCCAAGCCCCAGACCACCGACACCAGGGGATTCATCAGCGTGAACCCCGGCTGGGAGGCGACGAGCTGGCCGGCCTGCAACGCGTTCTGCAGCAGGAAGAACGAGATCGGTCCCAGCACCGCGACGCCGTAGGTCTGCCAGGTCGTGAGCAGCTCCCCGCCCCGGGCGACGGCGGCGCCGACACCGGCGATCAGCGCGGAGTTCAGGCCGAACGTGGCCCCGGTGGCGATGCCGAGCAGCGCAGCCCGGTGCTCGCGCTTGCCGCGGTAGCCCAGCACCACCAGTACCGCGATCGCCGCGGCACTGACCCCGATGCCGAGCGCCCACGCGCCGAGCGACACCCGGGCGGCGTCACCCCCCGACGGCGCGAGGGTCGCGATGAACGCCGCCAGGCCCACCGACTGCAGCCCGATCGCCCACCGATCGCGAGCCGGCAGTCTCCCCCCGAAGACCCACGAAGCGAGGAGCAGCGTGAACGGCAACTCGGTCACCAGCAGCGGTTGCACGAGCGCGATCCGGGAGACCGAGATCGACACGGCGTGCAGCAGGAACCCCACGATCATCGTGCTGATCCCCAGGAACCAGACCGGGCGGCGAGCCAGGTCGGTGAACATCCGCCAGGAGAACCCGGCCGAGGCGGGTTCGGCCTTCGTAGCGTAGCGCTGCAGCACCGAAGCCGTCGCGTTCAACAACGCTGCCACCAGCATGAGGCCAACACCGAGCATCACTCACCGCTACCCGTCCGCCCCGGACGCCACAACTCGGGACCGGGCTCGGGATGTCGACCTGGCGAGCGGGAGCACGTGGCCGTGCGTCACGGTCGTGGCCGCTGCCAGCAGAGCCGGCCGACCGCACTGATCAGTCCTAGTGCCGCGAGCGGGGCCGCGACCCTGGCGATCCGCCGGGCACGGGACGGTGCGGGCCGGTCCGGACCCGCCTCGGTGCGCGTGCGCATCACTTCGGCGAGGTGCCTGGCGTGGCGGCCGGTGCCCGCATCGTGGATCTGGGTCTTGCAGGAGAACCCGTTGGCCACGACGGACACGTCCTCGGCCGCTCGCCGCACGGCGGGCAGGATCGCCTCTTCCCCGCAATCCATCGAGATCCGGTGCTTGCCCGCCTCGAAACCCCACGATCCGGCGAGGCCGCAGCAACCGCCGCTGACCGGGTCCACGGACAGGCCCATCCGGGTGAGCAGTCGCTCGTCCGCTTCGACGCCGCCGGTGGCGCGCTGGTGGCAGTGCCCCCAGAGCAGGGCCTTCCCGCTCAGCTCCGGCACGGGGAGACCGAACTGTTCGAAGAACTCCGCGAAGTGGTAAGAGTTGCGCACCAGCCGCCGGGCGTCGTCGTCGTGCGGCAGCACTCGCGGCAGCTCGTCCTTGAACACCGCCAGGCAGCTCGGTTCCATCCCGACGATCGGGGTGTCCGACCGGACGTGCTCGCGCAGCACGTCGATCACGCGGCGCAGGTAGCGCTCGGCGGCGTCGAGGAATCCGTAGTCGTAGAGCGGTCGTCCGCAGCACAGGTGCCCCTGGGGCAGGATGACCTGCCATCCAGCCTCCTCGATCGCCTCCACGCAGGCCACACCGACCTCGGTGTGCAGGTGGTTGTTGAACGTGTCCGGGAACAGCACGACCGGCCTGCCGTGCGGATTGGTGGTGCCACCGCGCCTGCGGTACCACTCCTGCAACGTCATGGGCGCGAACCGCGGGAGCGGCCGACGGCGGTCGATCCCGGCGATCAGCTTCGCCACGCCCGCGAGCCCGGGGGTCTGCGTGGCGACGTTGACGAACTCGGGGAAGCGGGAAGCGATCCGGGCGGCCTGGTCGATGAACCCGAACGCGTAGGCGTACCGGGGGCGCCAGCGCCGCCAGGACCGGTAGTGGTGGTACCGGAACTCGGCCTTGTAGGTCGGCATGTCCACCTGGACCGGGCAGTCGCTCGTGCAACCCTTGCACGCCAGGCACAATTCGAGCCCCTCGGCGACCTCGCGGGATTGCCAGCCATCGGTGATCACCTCGCCCCGCAACATCTCGAACAGCAGCCGGGAGCGACCGCGGGTGGAATGCTTCTCCTCCCGGGTGACCTGGTAGCTCGGGCACATCGTGGGAGCACCGTGGGGGTTGCGGCACTTGCCGATGCCCACGCAGCGCAGCGTCGAATGCGCGAAGTCGCCGTCCTCCTCGGGATAGGCGAGCTTCGTCCGCGGACGCGCGGGGTTGAAATCGGTACCGAGCCGCAGGTCCTCGTCCATCCGGTAGGCGTCGACGACCTTGCCGGGGTTCATCTTCCCGTCCGGGTCCCAGATCGCCTTGAACTCCCGCATCGCCTGCAGCAACGTGGGCCCGTACTGCTTGTCCAGCAGTTCGCCGCGCTGCTGCCCGTCGCCGTGCTCGCCGGAGAGCGTGCCCCCGAACGAGACCACCAGGTCGGCCGCTTCGGACATGAACCTGCGGTAGTCCGCGATGCCCTCGGAGGTGCGCAGGTCGAAATTCATCCGGGAGTGCAGGCATCCCTCCCCGAAGTGCCCGTAGATGGCGCCGCGGACGCCGTGGCGGGCCATCAACGCCTGGAGCTCGGTGAGGTAGCTGCCCAGCTCGCCCGGAGGGACCGCCGAATCTTCCCAACCCGGCCAGTTGTCCTCGTCGCGAGCGAAGGCGGTCGAGCCCAGGCCTCCCTCGCGGATCTTCCAGATGTCCCCGCTGTGGCCGCCTTCCTGCGCGCTTTTGACCACGGCGATGTGGTCGCGCCGATGTCCTCTGGTCTCCGTCAGCCACCGCGAGAACTCGTGGGCGCGGGAGGTCGACTCCGCGCTGTCGTCCGCGCCGAACTGCACCAGCAACCACGCACCGGGTTCGGTGCCGGGCAGTTCGGCCAGCTCGGTGATGTGCTTGCCCTGCTGGCGCTGGTCCCGGACCAGTTCCTCATCGAGCGCCTCGAGCGCGATCGGGCGCCACCGCTCGACGATCTCCGCGACGTGCTCGGCCGCTTCGACGAGGGTGGCGTACTCCACGACGACCAGGGTGCGCTGCAACAAGGCGGGGGTCAGCAGCAGTTGCGCCTGCAGGGCCGTCACGCACGTGCTTTCGGTGCCCACCAGGGCACGTGCGACGTTGAACCCCTTTTCCGGCAACAGCTCGTCCAGGTTGTAGCCCGACACCCGCCGCGGGAGCTGCTCCACGGGCGGGTAACCGGCGCGGATCTGCTCGGCGTAGCGATCGCGCAGCGCACGCAGTTGCGCGTAGATCTCCCCCTTGCGGCCGCCGGCGGCGATGATCGAGTCGAGCTCGTCCTCCTCGTCGACGCCCACCCAGAACCGCTCCCCGTCGTAGGTGACGACCTCCAAGGCCTGCACGTTGTCCGACGTCCGCGGTCCCGGCCCGTACAGGTGGGACTGCACCGAGTGCACGCCGCAGGAGTTGTTGCCGATGTTCCCGCCGATCACGCAGCGGGAATGCGTCGAGGGGTCGGGGCCGAACACCAGGTCGTGCTCGCCGGTGCGGCGGTTCAGTTCCTCGTTGATGACCCCGGGTTCGCACGTGACCGTCCGCCCCCGACGTCGATCTCGCCGATGCTGGTGAGGTACTTGGAGTGGTCGATCACGACGGCGTAGTTCACCGTCTCGCCGGACAGGCTGGTCCCGCCGCCGCGGTTGAGCACGGGAGCACCGAACCCGTGGCAGATCCGGTGGGTGGCGACCACGTCCTCGAGGGTTTTCGGCACCACGACCCCGATGGGCACCTGGCGGAAGTTCGAGGCGTCGTTCGCGTACAACGCCAGCGAACCCGGGTCGAACCGCACTTCGCCGGCGACCGCGGAGCGCAGCGCCTTCCGCAGCCTCCTAGCGTCGACGGTGACCCGGTCCCGCGGTGGGCCACCCAGCACGGGTGCGCCCTCGGCCGGCACCCGCACCGTTCCGTCCCGCCACGCGTTCACCGAACCACCATTCCCCTCTCCACCGGCGAGCCGGTCAGCTCGGGTTGCCGGGGAGCTGGCCCTTGACCGATTCGGTGAATTCGTGCATCTTCTGCTTGGCGCCCTTGGTGGCGATGCCCCAAGCTTCGGGGTCGCCCTCGCGGAGGGCTTTCGCGGCCTTCCTGGCCTGCATCTTCTTGATGTGCGGCGGGATCGGCGGGATCTCGGGATCGACCACGACTTCCAGCACGACCGGCCCCTGGGCCGCCAGCGCCTCGTCCCACGCGTTGCCGATCTGCTCCGGGCTCTCGCAGCGGATCCCGGTGAACCCGAGCAACTCAGCCCACTTCGCGTAGGGCACGTCGGGGATGTTCTGCGATCCGGGGAACTTGGGCTCTCCGGCCATCACCCGCTGCTCCCAGGTGACCTGGTTGAGATCCCGGTTGTTGAACACGCAGAAGATCAGCGGGGAACGGTTGAGCCGGTCCAGGTAGCGCTTGACGGTGATCAGCTCGAGCATCCCGTTCATCTGGAACACCCCGTCCCCGACCAACGCGATCACCGGACGATCCGGGTAGGCGAACTTCGCGCTGATCGCGTACGGCGCGCCCGGACCCATCGTGGCCAGGTTCCCCGCCAACGACGCCCGCATCCCGGGGCGGAGCTTGAGGTGCCGGGCCCACCAGTTGACGACCGAACCGGCATCGGTGGTGAGGATGCACTCGTCGGGGAGCCGTTTCGACAGCTCGTGGGCGACCAGCTCGGGGTTGAGCGGGTCCGCCTGGTCATGGGCCCGGTCGTCGAGCACCTGCCACCACTCCGAGACCTCCCGCTCGATCCGCTCCCGCCACGAGCGGTCCTGCTTGCGCCGCAACATCGGGATCAGTTCGGTCAGCGTGTCCCGCGAGTCCCCGACGAAATGGGCCTCCATCGGGTACCGCACCCCGATCATCCGGCCGTCGATGTCGATCTCCACGCCCCGGCACTGGCCTTCCACCGGCAGCCATTCGGCGTACGGGAAGCTCGTCCCGACCATCAGGAGGGTGTCCGCGCCCATCATCATCTCGTGGCTGGCCGTCGACCCCGACAACCCGACCGGCCCGGTCACGTACGGCAGTTCGTCCGGCAGCACCTCTCGGCCCAGCGAGGTCTTGGCCACCTCCGCACCGAGCAGGTCGGCGACCTCGGCGACCTGATCGGTGGCCTCGGCCGCCCCCTGCCCGACCAGGATCGCCACCCGCTTTCCCGCGTTGAGCACGTCAGCGGCCTTGCGCAGCTCCTGCTCCGGCGGGATCACCCGCGGCTTGGTCCAGCCCACGCTGGTGAACACCGCGCCGTGCGCACGCGGCGGTGAGGGCATCGCCTCGGCCATGGCCACGTCCTCCGGCACGATCACCGCCGCCCCGTGCGGTTCGACAACGCCACCTTGCACGCCCGGTCGATCAGTTGCCGCGCCTGCGCCGGGTGCATGCACGTCTGCACGAACTCCGCCACGTCCTTGTACAACGTGTTCGGGTCGATCTCCTGCTGGAACGCCGATCCCAACGCGATCCGCTTCTGCTGCCCGATGATCGCCACCACCGGCTGGTGATCCGACTTCGCGTCGTACAACCCGTTGAGCAGGTGGATCGTGCCCCCACCGGAGGTCGCCATGCAGCACCCGAGCTCCCCGGTGAACTTCGCCTACGCGGTGGCCATGAACGCCGCCATCTCCTCGTGCCGGGTCTGGATCAACTCCGGATCTCCGTCGGCGCGATTCAACGCCCCCAGCAAACTGTTGATCCCATCTCCCGGATACCCGAATATCCGACCGATCCCCCACGCACGAAGCCGTTCCAGGATGAAATCAGCAGTCTGCGGCATGAGCCCGTCCCTCCTCCGCGGTCGCCCCCACCGACATTCGCACGAACCCCACCACACCGCAGGATCCATCCACCATTGCGCCGGCCCTTCGCACGGACACGCGGAAATCGTTCATTGCCGACGGGCTTGGCGGTCCGTTCGCGGGGCGTCACCGCGGTCGGTCGTCGTCGGGCGCGGCGCAGCACCCGGGGTCCTCCTGCGCACGTCGACGCACCCGTTCCCGCTGGGGCACGACGACGTACTTCGGGTCGTCCGCCGAAGCCAGGCCGGCGTGGAAGACGCCCCACCGCGTTGCGGCCGAAGCGACGAGCAGCGCCGTGCCGCTGAGCGCGCTCGCCAGTCGGTTCCGGCGACCCGCGAAGGCTCCTGCCATCCCGGTCAGCGACAGCAGTGCGCTCGCGCGCAGGTAGCGGGCCGCTCGCCCGGAGGAGTACGGCTCGGCGACCATGCCGATGCGGCGCTTCATCCGTTCCAGCGCGGCGAGCTCGCAGGCGACCCCGAACCCGGCCAGCACGCGCGCCGGAGCGGCCTGCTCCGGAGGCGCGGTGAGTCCCAGCCCACCGGCCGCGGCCGCTGCGGAACCGGCGAAGACGAACGGCATCTCGGGGTGTCCGTCGTGCCACGCCGGTACCGCGGTGTCGCTGAGCAGAGCTGCGGTGTACGTGGCCACGGCGGGGCCCGCCAAGGCGGCGGCGGCCGTGGCCGCGGCTCCGGTCGGCCGGGCGCGACCGGTCACCGCCGAGGCGGCTGCCACACCCGCGCACGGCACGTAGCCAGCGAGCAGCCACGAACCGACGCTCATCGGCGAGGTGGTCTTGAACACGCGCAACATGTTCAGGAATCGCGCCGGCCGCCCGAGGTCGTGCACCAGAGCGGCGATGGACAGGGCTCCGCCGGTCACGGCGCCGCACTTGGTGATCACCGACAGCGCGGGCCGTGCGGTGAGATCGGCTCCGGCCGCCAGCAGGGAACTCGCTCCGGCCAGGCCGCCCAGGAAGAGGTAGCCGGGGATGTCCGGGGATTCCCAGGTCGGGCTGTTGAGCACGGGTTGGCCGTAGTAGGAGGTGAATTCCGCACCGGGCACGACCGGTTGCTCGCCGGTCCGGCGGCGCCCGCCTCGCTTCCCGCCGGTGATCGCCTCCCGGTCCGGGCGCGTTCCGCGCAGGCCGCGGCGGGTGACCTCGGATCGGCTCACAGTCCCCTCCGGGCGGTGATGGTGAACGCGGCCGCGGTGGCGGCCGCGAGCGCGGCGGCCGCGGCGCCCACGCGGCGCCACATCGCCGGCAGGTCGCGGGTGGTGACCACCGGATCGGGCGGGAGTCCGTAGACCTCGGGCTCGTCCAGCAGCAGGAAGAACGCACCGTCGCCGCCCACGCCGTCACCGGGATCGGCACCGTAGAGGCGGGCGTCGGTGATCCCGTGCTGGTGCAGCCGCCGCACGCGCTGGTCCGCGCGTGCGCGCAGTTCGTCGAGCGGCCCGAATTGGATGGAGTCCGTGGGGCAGGCCTTGGCGCAGGCCGGTTCCATCCCCTCTCCGAGGCGGTCGTAGCACAGCGTGCACTTCCACGCCCGCCCGTCGCCCTGCCGCTGGTCGATCACCCCGAAGGGGCACGCGGGAATGCAGTAGCCGCACCCGTTGCAGATGTCCTCCTGGACCACCACCGTGCCGAACTCGGTGCGGAACAGCGATCCGGTCGGGCACACGTCCAGGCAAGCGGCGTGGGTGCAGTGCTTGCAGACGTCAGAAGCCATCAGCCAGCGGAACTCGCCGCGGTCACCGGGCGCGGTCGGCGTGGTCGACGCCTCGTCCGGGGCGGTGCCGGCGCCGTGCGCGGCGAGTTCCAGGACGTCGATGTCGTGGTGCATGCCGACGTCCTGCACGCCGAGCGGTTTGCGCTGCTCGATGAAGGCCACGTGCCGCCAGGTGTCCGCACCGAGCCCGACGGTGTTGTCGTAGGACATGCCGGTGAAGTCGAGCCCGTCCTCCGGCACGAGGTTCCACTCCTTGCACGCGACCTCGCAGGCCTTGCAGCCGATGCACACGCTGGTGTCGGTGAAGAAACCCATGCGCGGCGGCGGGTCGTCGTAGCCGGTCGCGGCCGCCGGATCGGGCAGATCCACCTCTCGGCCCATGTTTCACAGCTCCGTTCCGGTCTGATCGGTGATGCCAGCCCTGCGTTGGTAGTCGTGCACCAAGGCGATGCGGTCCCGCCCTTGCGGGCGGCGACCGGGCCGGACGTCGCAGGCCAGTGCTTTGACCTCCTGGATGTGCGTGTTCGGGTCCAGCGACATCGAGGTGAGTTCGTTGGCGGAGTCGCCGGTGGTGTAGCCGTTGCGGCCCCAGTGGTAGGGCAGGCCCACCTGGTGCAACGTGGTGCCCTGCACGGTCAGGGGCGTCATGCGGTCGGTCACGAGCACTCGCGCCTCCACCGCCTGCCGAGGGGTGACCACGGTGGCCCAGCCGAGGTGCTGCAGGCCGCGCTGCCGCGCCAGCTCCGGGGAGACCTCGCAGAACAGCGCCGGCTGGAGTTCGGCCAGGTACGGCAACCACCTGCTCATGCCACCTGCGGTGTGGTGCTCGGTGAGCCGGTAGGTCGTCAGCACGTACGGGAAGACCTCGCTGCCCGCTCGGCCGCCGGTGGGTTGGAAGCGGTTGTCCGGGTGCCGGAAGGGCAACACCTGCCGCACCGGGTTGCGCTGCTGCGGGTGCAGCAGGTTGGCGAACGGGGAATCTTGCGGCTCGTAGTGCGTCGGCAGCGGCCCGTCGGTGAGCCCGGCGGGCACGAACAGCCACCCCTTGCCATCGGCCTGCATCACGAACGCGTCCGTGCCCGACAGCGCTTCCACGCCGAGCGCGTCCTCCGGCGGCCGGTAGTGCGGGGACTTGTCGGCCTGGAAGTCCGGGACGTCGTGGCCGGTCCACGACCCGGCTTCGGCGTCCCACCACACCAGCGCCTTGCGCTCGCTCCACGGCCGGCCGGCCTCGTCGGCGGCCGCCCGGTTGTAGAGGATGCGGCGGTTGGCCGGCCACGCCCATCCCCACTCGTTGGCTACCCAGTCCTGCTGCCCGGTCGGTTTGCGCCGAGCGGCCTGGTTCACCCCGTCGGCGTAGACGCCGCAGTAGATCCAGCACCCGCAGGCGGTCGATCCGTCGTCGGCGAGCTGCTCGTAGTGCGCCAGCGGAGCCCCGTCCGCGTCCCAGCCGTTGATCTCCGCGAGCACCGCCTCGGCGTCCGGCTCGGCCAACGGCCCCTCGGTCGGGTAGTCCCACGTCAGGTCGAGCACCGGCCGATCCCGCTCGTCGGTGGATCCGGCGAGCGCGGCCCGCACCCGGCGGCCGAGGTGGTACAGGAACCACAGGTCGCTGCGCGCGTCCCCGGACGGCTCCACGGCTTGGTGGTGCCACTGCAGCATCCGCTGGGTGTTGGTGAAGCTGCCGTCCTTCTCGGTGTGCGCGGCCGCCGGCAGGAAGAACACCTCGGTCCTGATGTCCTCGGTGCCCAGCTCGCCGGTGTCGATCTCGGGTCCGTCCTTCCACCAGGTCGCGCTCTCGGTGAGCGAGAAGTCCCGCACCACCAGCCAATCCAGCTCGGCCATGCCCTTCCGCTGCAGCTTCGCGTTGGCCGACCCGACCGCCGGGTTCTCCCCCAGCAGGAAGTAGCCGGTGCACTCCCCGGCGAGCTGCGCCAGCGCCGTCTCGTAGGTGCTGTGGCTGCCGGTCAGCCGCGGCAGGTAGTCGAAGCAGAAGTCGTTGTCCGGCACGGCCGCAGCGCCCCACCACGACTTCAGCATGCTGACCAGGTACGCCCGCATGTCCGCCCAGTAGCCCTTGTCCGTGGATTCCCCTTGCACGAACGAGTTCAGGTCTTCGTTGGCGTGCGCGTGGGGCATCGGGATGTAGCCGGGCAGCAGGTTGAACAACGTGGGGATGTCCGTGGACCCCTGGATCGAAGCGTGCCCGCGCAACGCGAGGATCCCGCCGCCCGGCCGGCCGATGTTGCCCAGCAGCAGCTGCAGCACCGAGGCGGCCCGGATGTACTGCACGCCTACCGTGTGCTGGGTCCAGCCGACCGAGTACACGAAGGAGCTCGTCCGGTCCCGGCCGGAATTCTCGGTCAGCAGGGCGCAGATCCGCAGGAACTTCTCCGGCGGGATGCCGCAGACCTGCTCGACGAGCTCGGGGGTGTAGCGGGCGTAGTGGCGCTTGAGGACCTGGAACACGCAGCGCGGGTGCTGCAAGGTCGGGTCGGTCGGAGCGGTGGAGCTCGCGTGCGCGCCGCCCGACCCGTGCGCCTCACCCCGTCCGGCCTCGCGCACGGCGCCGCGCACCCGGTCCTCGTACTCCCGGTCCCGCTTGCCCGCCGCGGCCTGCACTTCGGTCCCCTTGTACTGCCAGGTCCGGAAGTCGTAAACCCGGCTGTCCGGATCGAGCCCGGAGAACACCCCTTCCAGATCCTCGGTGTCCTCGAACTCCTCGGTGATGATCGTCGCGGCGTTGGTGTAGGCCAGCACGTACTCGCGGAAGTCCGCGCCGCTGCTGAGCACGTGGTTGATCAGGCCGCCGAGGAAGGCGATGTCCGTTCCGGCCCGCAGCGGCACGTGCACGTCGGCGAGCGCGCTGGTGCGGGTGAAGCGGGGATCGACGTGGACCACGGTGGCGCCGCGGGCCTTGGCCTCCATGACCCACTGGAATCCGACCGGATGGCACTCGGCCATGTTGGAGCCCTCGATGATGATGCAGTCGGCGTTCTGCAGGTCCTGCTGGAAGGTCGTGGCGCCGCCGCGCCCGAAGGAGGTGCCCAGACCGGGCACCGTCGAGGAGTGTCAAACGCGCGCCTGGTTCTCGATCTGCACCGCGCCCAGGGCGGTGAACAGCTTCTTGATGAGGTAGTTCTCCTCGTTGTCCAAGGTCGCCCCGCCGAGGCTCGCGAAGCCGAGCGTGCGCCGGGTGCGCGCCCCGTCGACCTCCCACTGCCAGCCCCGATCCCTGGACCGCAGCAGCCGGTCGACGATCATGCCCATGGCGGTTTCGAGGTCGAGCCGCTCCCACTCGGTGCCGTGCGGGCGCCGGTACAGGACCTCGTGGCACCGGGCCGAGCCGGTGGTCAGCTGCAGCGACGCCGCGCCCTTCGGGCACAACCGACCACGGCTGACCGGCGAGTCGGGATCGCCCTCCACCTGGGTGACCCGTCCCTGCTCGACGTAGACGTTCTGCCCGCACCCCACCGCGCAGTACGGGCACACCGACTTCACGACCTCGTCGGCCGAGGACGAGCGCGGCACCAGCGAACGGCTGCGCGCGCTCTGCACCGCTGCGCCGCGTCCGGTGCCGTCCTTCCCGGTGAGCTGCCGGTACACCGGCCAGCCACCGAACAGGTCACGAACCCCCATCGCCACCTCCGCGCACGCCTCCCCGAGAGGCAGTGTGCGCCGAACCGGACGCACCCGCAGACCGCCAGCCCGAAGACGCGCGCCGGCACTTCTCCAGGTGCCGGCCCCCGCCCTCGACAACGCGCTCGCGCACCTCGTCCGAGCAGCGACCACGGCCGCTTCGCCCACCGCTACGGTTATGGAGCTGGTGCGAACGAACTCGACACCACCAGTCGCTCTGTTCGGTCCATCGAGCGGCACCCGGTGGCCGGGCGGCGCGGCTCTGCCGTGCGGGCGGCAGCCGCGCCGACCCGGGTCAGACCCGTGCCGGGTCGGTCTCGTCGGTGCAGCATTCTGGCGCTTCAGCTTCGACGGGTGCGGAGCTGAAGGTGGTGGAGTCGGCCTTGACGACGTAGACCTCCCAGGGCTCGCGCCCGGGACCGTGCACCCAGACCTTGTCCTGCTTGGCGTAGCAGCAGGTCGAGTCCTGCTCGACATCGGTGAACAACCCGAGTGAGCTCAGGCGTTCGGTGGCGTCGTTGACGTGTTCGGTGCTCTCGACCTCGATGCCGAGGTGATCCATGACCGTGTCCTGACCGGACTCGCCTTCGAGCAGGACCAACTTCAGCGGGGGCTCCGCGATGGCGAAGTTGGCGTAGCCGGGCCTGAGCTTGGCCGGTCCCGCCCCCAACAGCTTCGAGTAGAACGCGATGGAGCCTTCCAGGTCGCCGACCCGGAGGGCCAATTGCATCCGAGACATCGGAACTCCTTGTTTCGATGAAAATCTAACCAGACTGCGTGGCCAGCTTGCCCCTTGTCTCGATGGATGTCAAGATAGATGCATGTCGAATCAAGGGCGGGATGAGGAGCTCTGCTGCTCCCCCGTGATGCGGGAACCGCTGACCGCCGAACGGGCGAGCGAGTTGGCGCGGGTGTTCAAGGCGATCGGCGAGCCGGTACGGCTGCGGCTGCTGTCGCTGATCGCCTCGCACGCGGGCGGTGAGGCGTGCGTGTGCGACCTGACGGGCGCGTTCGAGCTGTCCGGCCCGACGATCTCGCACCACCTCAAGGTGCTGCGGGAAGCCGGCGTGATCGAGGGGGAGCGACGCGGGACCTGGATCTACTACCGCGTGCGCCCCGAGACCCTGCGGTTGGTGTCGGAGACCCTCGCCCCCGCCGGTGGGGGAGCCGTCCCCGCATGACCGGAACGACCCACGAGCCGGCGAGCGCGGCGGTGGCCGCGAGGCTGTCCACGCTCGACCGGTCCCTGCCGATGCCCCCGAGGTCCTGTTCGTCCGCGCCCACAACGCGGGCCGCTCGCAGATGGCCGCCGCACTCCCGCACCACCACGCCCCGTCGGCAGTGCCGAACGCGACCGGGACCGCCGAGGCCGTGGCGAAGTCGACCTCGTCCGGAACCGGGAAGGCGTGCGACTCGGGGACGGCCCTGAGCTCGGCGTGCGAACCGCCCAGCCGAACATGCCACCCGGTGACCCGGCGCGAACCGGGTGGTGCCGCACCCCACCGCCTCGACGGTGCCCGCGGCGCTGCGGCCGACGACCTGGGGCGCGCCGGACGCCGGCGCGGACCGCCGCCGCTGGACGTCACCGCCCTCGATGCTCACCGCCCGCACCCGCACCAGGACCTCGCCGTCCGCCGGGCCGGGGTCCAGGACCTCCTCCAGCCGGAACACCGCAGCCAGCACCGCTCGCACCTCCCTCCGGCGGCGCGGGGCGCACCGCCGGACCCGAGCCTCGCAACCCTGCCGGACGACCCGGCGCCGCCCGGAGTTTCACCGGAACCGGCCTCGGGCGGGGCGTTCCGCGCGTACGCTCTGCCGCGAGGTCATGGTGGAGCTGGCAGGACGGGGCGGGTCGCTGCGCCTGCTCGCCGATGCCGCGGCGGCAGCGCGGGAGGGGCGGGGCGGGCTCGTCATGGTGCGCGCGGACCCCGGCCTCGGCGTCACCGCCGTGCTGGACGCCCACCTGGCGGCGATGCGCGACGCGGGCCTGCGCACGCACCGGATCCCCGTGCTCCCGCCGAGCGGGCGCACCGCGCTGTCGGCCGGCCGCCCGCCGGACTGGTCCGGGCCCGCCGTGGTGGTCATCGACGACCTGCACCGGGTGGACGACGCGACGCTGCTCGCGCTGCACGGGATCGCCGACGAACTGACCGGGCGGGCGCTGCTGATCGTCACCGGGCGGCATCGCGGCGCGTCCCCGGAACGGTTCGCGCGGCTGGACCGCGACGCGGTCGTGCACGACCTCCCGCCGCTGGACGACGACGCCGCGCACGCGGTCCTCGCCGCGTCGATCGGCGGTGACCCGCCGGAAGCGCTGCTCCAGCTCGCCGCGGGCGCGGGCGGCAACCCCTGGCTGCTGACCCGTCTCGCCGACGAGCACCGGACGACCGCGGTGGCGACCTGGGCGACCGAGCTGGCGGGCGGGGACGCCGCGCTGCTGCGCTTCGCCGCCGTCCTGGACGAGCCGACCTCGGTGGACGAGCTGGCGGACGTGGCGGGCGCGGCCCCGGTGGAGGTGCTGGCCGGCGTCGGGCGGCTGGCCACGCTGGGGCTGGTGGTGGCCGAGGCCGGCCAGGTGCGGCTGCGGCATCCCCTCGTGCGGGAGGACGTGGCGACGAACTCCGCCGGGCTGCGCGCCCCGGTGGCGCGGGCGCTCGCGACGCGCGGCGCGGCGCCCGAAGCGGTCGCCGGCCAGCTCGCGCGGACCCCGGTGGACGCGTGGACCGCGGCGTGGCTCGACGAGCACGCCGACGGGCTGGCCCTGCGTCCCACCCCGCACGTGGTGGAGCTGCTGCGCCGGGCCGTGTCCCGCCTCCCGCAGGGGAACTCGCGGCTGCACCCGCTGCGGGCGGCGCTCGCCGAGGCGTTGCTGTGGTCGGGGCGCGCGGACGACGCCCGGCTCACCGCGACCACCAGCCTCGCAGCGCGGCCCGACCCGGCCACCCGGCAGCGGCTGCGCGCGGTCCTCGCCCTGGCCGCCATCTGCGAGATGGACGGCGCCGCGGCGTCCGCGGCCCTCGACCCGGAGCGCCACGACGGGGAACTGCCCGCGCGACTCGCCGCCATCGACGCCTACGCCCGCCTGCTGGCCGCGGACCTGGAGGGGGCCTCGTGGGCGATCGCGCAAGCCGCACCCGCCGCCGCGCACGATCCGCTCGTCGAGGTGTACCTGCTCAACGTCCAGGCCGTCGGGCGGTGCCTGACGCGCGACCTCACCGGCGCGCTGGAGCTGCTCGACCGGGTGGACGCCCTGCTCGACGTCGCGGTCCACGACCGGGGCCAGTGGCTGATGTCGCGGCTGATGCGCGCGGTGGTCCAGGACCTGCGGCACGACCCCGCCGTCTTCGACACGGTGGCGGAGGCCCGCCCGATGGCCCGGCTGATCGGCCGGGGCCTGCTCGCCTGGCTGCACACCATCGCCGCGCTGGCCTCGTGCAACGATGGCCGCTGGGAGCGGGCGATGGACGAGATCAGCGCCGCCGTGGCGATGGACGACCAGTACGGGCTGGGCGGCCCGCTGCACGGCCTGGCCAGCTGGATCCTGCTGCACCGAGGGGACATCCCGGGCGCGCGCCTCCACGACGAGCTCGCCGGGCAGGCCCCCGGGCGCGGGGTCGCGATGTTCTACGAGCAGATCACGGTGGTGTGCAGCGCGCAGGTCGCCGACGCGGTGGGCGACCAGGAGCGCGCGCTGGCGCTCGTGCGCAGCGTCTCCGACGGCGGCGTCGGGGTGCACCACGGCCACGCGGTGGCCGGGGTCTGCGCCGCGCTGGTCCGGGTCGCGGTCCGGGGCGGCGACCGGGAGCTGGCCGCCACCCTGGTCGAGCAGCTCAAGCCCTGGAACAGCGGGGGTTCCAACGCCGAGCGGGGCACGCTCGCGTACTGCCAGGGCCTGCTCGACGGTGACGCGGACGTGCTGCTGGACATCGCCGGGGAATTCGCGGGCACCGTGTCGCCGATGTTCGCCGCACGCGCCACCGAGGACGCGGCGATGGTCCTGGCCACGTCCGGCCGGTCCGCCCGCGCGCGCACCACCTACCAGGCCGCGATCGACGCCTACCGGGCGCTGTCGGCCACCCACGCCGTCCGGCGCGCCGAGGCGGAGATGCGCTCCTTCGGCCTGCGGCGCGGCGCGACCGAACCGCGCCGCAGGCCCAAGCACGGCTGGGACGCGCTCACCGCCGCCGAATACCGGGTAGTCGAACTCGTCGCCCAGGGCCTCACCAACCGGGAGGTCGCCGAGCGCCTGGTCGTGTCGGTGCGGACCGTGGACTCGCACGTCTCGCGCGCCCTCGCCAAGCTCGGCTACTCCTCGCGCGTCGAGATCGCGCTCAAGTTCGAGCACCGGGAGTAGCGGGGACGGCCGACATCGGCGATGTTGCCGATGTTTCCGCGGCCGTCCGCTGCTGGACTGGTGCCGTACCCCGTCGCGGGGAACCCGGCCGCACTCCCGTCCCCGGTGGTGGCCGACCACGCGGCGGGAAAGCGTTTCCGCCACTCGGCCGGTGCCGAACCGGTGCACCGGCCGACCGATCGGGAGGCAGAGGCTGGACATGACTAGCGATCCCGGAGCGATGGACGTGCTGGACATCGCGTCCGCCGGCGTGCAGGAGCTGGCCGACGCCGCCACCTCGGTGCTGGGCGAGGCCGGGGCCGTCGGCGAGCTGGTGCAACCGGTGGTGGACGCCTTGCGCAACGTGTGGGAGGGCTACTTCGGCTCGCCGATCCCCCGGGCGGGACGAACTGGAACTCCTACAGCCACGAAGAGCTGCACGGGATGCTCTGGCAGAACGCCGACGTCGGGGACGTGAGCGCCACCGCCGCCGAATGGGAGCGGCACAGCACCGCGCTGGTGGAGCACGCGGACTCGCTGCGCCACCAGGGCGGCGCCCTGCGGGCGAGCTGGAGCAGCACCTCCGCCGACCTGGCCGTGGACCGCCTCGGCACGCTGGAGCAGCGCACCTCCGGCATCGGCGACCGGGCCGGGACCGTCCAGCGGGCGACCCAGGACGCCGGGGACGCGCTCGCCGTCGCCCGCAACACGATGCCGCCACCGCCGGGCGACGCGCTCGGCCTCGCCGCGTCCAGCGCCGCCGCCGGTGCGGGTGCCGGTGCCGCGATCGGCGGGGTGCTCGGCGCGGGCGCGGGCGGCGTCGGCGCCGGTCCCGGGGCCGTGATGGGGGCCGCGATCGGCGCCGTGGCCGCCGGGGGCGCGAGCCTGTTCCTGGCCAGCGTCGCCGCCGCCGAGAAGAAGGCCGAGGCGGTGCACGTGATGCAGCGCTACGAGGACGACCTGCGCCGCAGCAGCCAGGCGATCAGCTCGGCGGGCGGGGCCGGAGCGCGCGCGACCGAGGTCGGGGACGGGACGGAGACCGGTGCCGGGACGCCCGCTGCTCCGGCGCGAACCACCGCCGCGGGCGTCTCCGGAGGTGCGGCGGCGGGCGGGGGGACGCCGTGGGGGCACCTGGTCTCGGCCGACCCGCTGGCCGGTGGGCGCAGCGGGCTCCTGGATGCCGCGCTGCCCGCCCGGGGCGCGGGATCGGGCCTCGCCCGGGGCGCGGGCTCCGGCCTCGCCGCCCGCGCCGGGGGTGCCGGCGGCATGCTGCCGCCGGGCGTGGGACGGCGGGGCGAGGACGAGGACGAGGTGGTGCACCAGAACCGGCTGCCCACCCTGGACAACGGGCTGTTCGACGACGACCGGCCGGCCAGCGAGCCGGTCATCGGGCTCTGAGACGGGAGCGGACCCTTGAACTCTCCAGCGAACCCCGGACCGGGGTACCAGGTCGCACCGCAGGACCTGGCGACGCGCGTCACCGAGCTCACCGGGATCGGTGAGCGGATGCACGGCCTGGTGACCTCCGCGGGCCGGCTGGCCGAACGGCTGCCGATGCTCGGCACCGCACCACCCGCGATGCACCTGGCGATGCGCCTGCGCGAGGCCGCCGGCCGGTCCGGCCTCACCAGCGAGATCAGCGCGGCCGACACCGAGCTGGCCGGGTTCCGCTCGGCGCTGGACGCGACCGTCACCGGCTACGTGGCGGTCGACGACCGCACCGCCGAGGAGCTGCGCGCCACCGGGGGTGACCGCCCATGACGACCGCCCGCACCGCCCAGCGCGGCGCGACCGGACTCGGGCCGGTCGAGCTGGACCTGCTCGCCACGCACGCGGGGGTCCCGCTCCCCTTCCCCCTCCGGGTGCCGTCCTTCGGGCGGATCGACGGGGAGCGGGAGGTGCTGTTCGGCGTGGCGGGGCGGACGCTGCGCGCCCGGGGGCTCGCCGACGACGACGGGCCGACCGGTGCGGCCGCCGAACTGGTCACCGCGCTGTGCGAGCACCGCGGCACGGTCGACCTCGCGCTCACCGGCGGGCCGGGGTCGCGAGCCGTCGTCGCGTTGGTCTACCGCTCGTGGGCGCTCATCTGCGAGCAGCCGTTGCGCGGCGAACCGGCCGACGAGGTGTCGGTCCGCCGGGTGCCCGCGCACGCGCTCGCCGACCCCTTGCTCGCGGCCGTGCCCGATCTCGACGCGGCCCGGTCGCTGCCGATCGCGCTGCCCGAGCAGGTGATCGACGAGGCGGGCCGGGTGCTGGCGGAGGCCGGGGAGGACGCGGCGGGGGCGCGGTCGCTGCGGGACCTGGTCCGGCGGTGCGGCGGCGACCCCGCCGCGCTCGACCGGCTCACCGGGGTGCTGGCGCAGCCGACCGGGCGGGGCCAGCTCGGCGCCACCCGGCGGACCGGCACCGGGAGCTCCCGGTCCGGCGCGGAGCTGTCCTGGTTGGACGGTCCGCTCGGGCGGCTCCGGGTGGACCGCGCCCGGGACGGCTGGGTGAGCATCAACCCGTTGCGGCGCGCGGATCTCCGGCGCGAGCTGGACGCACTGGCGGCGATCGCCCGGGCTCCCCGGTGAATCCGCGCGGGAACCGATTCCGAGCCCTTGCGGAAAGCGGCGGAGCTGCTTTGCGGTGGGGCAGGCAACCGGCGCCACCGCGGGTTCTCAGTCGTCGCCTCGCGAGGACGCCCTGACGCTGTGTACGCGCTTGTACATGGCGCCCGGAGCGAGGCGGCGACTGAGGTTCCGCCACCCGCACCGCCACGCAGATCTTCTGAGAGCAGTCCTTACGGAGGGAACATCGTGGAAGCAGCAGCGCAGTGGCTGGCGGGCTACGACGAGCAGCTCGCGCGAACGGCCGCGAACGCCAAGGCGGCGGACGAGAACCTGCGGCGGGTGAGCGGCAGCGCCACCTCACCGCGCGGCGAGGTGTCCGTCCGCGTCGGTCCCAGCGGCGCGCTGGAGGCCATCGAGCTGACCCCGGCGGCCCGGGCGCTGGAGGCCGAGCAGCTCGCCCGGCTGATCCTGGCCACGGCCCAGCGGGCGCAGCGCTCGATCGGCGCCCAGGTCGTGGAAATCATGACCGAGTACCTCGGCGACGGCGCCGCGCTGGACTTCGTCCAGCGGAACATGCCCGCGGCGGCGGGCGTCGAGGAAGGCCCGTACGACGAGGACGACTACTTCGCGAACCCCCGGGTGGTGGTCCGGTGAACGCGCCAGGTGAACTCCACGTCGACCTCGCCCAGATCCGGGCGCACGCGGGCACCGTGGCCGAGCTGGCCGGTGGGCTGTCCACCGCCGCCGGTGGCCCAGCGGGCGGGCTGGCCGAGAACGCGCTCGGCACGTTCGTCCACTCCCTCGCGGCCGGGCTGGGCAGCGCGATGGCGCAGACCGGGGACGCCCTCGCGCAGGCCTCGTCCGCGGTGCACGAGGTGAGCGGCGCGCTCGCCCGGACCGCCGCGGACTACGAAGCCGCGGACCAGGACGGCGCCGCACTCCTGCGCGGGGAGGGATCGCGGTGACCGCGCCGACCACCGCCCGGCTGGTCGAGGACCTGCGGGCGACCACGCACGCCGTGCGGAGCGGCGGCTGGCGCTCCACCGACCTCGACGGCGGCACCGGGGCGGAGGCCCCGGACGCGGCGTCCGACCCGATGTCGGCCCTCAGCAGCGCCGGCTTCGGCTTCATCGTCGGGCCCGTGTCGTTCCTCGCCGAACCGCTCGGGCAACTGGCCTGCAACCCGGACGCGGTGTCCACCAGCGCGCAGGCGTGCCAGGACGCCGGGCGGGCCGTCACCTCGATCGCCGACTCCTACCGGCAGTCGACCGGCCCCGGGACCAGCGGCTGGTCCGGTACCGCGGCGTCCGAGTACCTGAAGACCGGCGCGGAACTCGTGGACGGGCTCACCGGTCTCGGCGAGGCGAGCCAGGCGCTGGCGGAGTCGGCCACCGGCGCGAGCGAGGTGGTCGCGACGACGCTGCACCAGGTCACGACGCTGGTCAACGAGGCCGTCGGCCGGATCATCGCGCTCCTCCAGCAGGCCCTCGCCGCCGCCCAGGCGACCTTCGGCGCGAGCGTCGCGGCGGCGATCCCGCAGGCCGTGCAGCTCGCCGCGGAGTACGGCGGGCGGATCGTCGGCGCGATGCAGCACCTGCTCGCCAGCGCGCAGGGCCTGCTGCAGCACGTGGGCACGGCGACGAAGGCGGTCGGGGAGCTCACCGGGACGATCGCGCGGATCGGCGAGCGCTGCCGGCAAGACTCGGGCGACACCTCCGCCACGGACACCGGGACGACGTCCACCCGCGACGTCCCGGCGGAGGCCGGGCCGGAGCGCCGGACCGCGGCCGACGCCGAGGCCGGCCCCCTGATTGCCACCGCCGACCGGCGGGACGGCGCCGGTACCGACCAGGCGGAGCCCGGCACCACCCGGCAGGAGATCTGACCCGACGCGCGCACCTCCGGGGCGCGGGACCGGGCGCGAGGCGAGCGAACCGCTCGTCTTGCCGGTAGCACGTAGGCTGGTGGTCGTGCGATCGATCATGTTCGACGAGCGATCGGTCGACCGACGTCCTGAGCCGCAGGAGGAGTGTTCATGGTGGACCAGCACGCCGAACCCGTGGAGTTCAGCCCGACGAACTGGGTCCAGGAGATGACGAAGGAGATCCTGGAAACCGGGACCACGCAGGGCATCGAGGTGAGCGGGACGCCGATCGTCCTGCTCACGCTGCGCGGGGCGCGGAGCGGCAAGCTGCGCTACACCCCGCTCATGCGGGTGGAGCACGACGGCGCCTACGCCGCCGTGGCGTCCAAGGGCGGCACGCCGGAGAACCCGGCCTGGTACTACAACATCAAGGCCCACCCGGAGATCTCGCTCCAGGACGGGACCACCACCGGGGAGTACGTCGCGCGCGAGGTCGACGGCGCGGAGCGAGCGCGGTGGTGGGACCGGGCCGTCGCGGCCTTCCCCGCCTACGCGGACTACCAGGAGCGGACCGACCGGACGATCCCGGTCTTCGTGCTCGAACCCCGATGACGCTCGGCGCGCGGACGCCCCGCCCGGTCGAACCGGCCGGCCGGGGCGCGTCGCCGGTCAGCCGTGGAACCGGTCGGCCTTCACCGCACCGATGAACGCCGACCACTGGGTGCCGGTCGTCGTGAAGTACCCGGCGGCCCGGTCCTTGGTGTCCCGCACCGCAGCACCACCACCGATGCTGCCGACCTCGACGCGGGTGCTCGTGTTCGCGCTTCGGCTGGACTTCCGCCAGTTCCCAGGCGTTTGCGATACGGTCATTGTGTCGTCTCCACTTCGTGGATGACATCGCGAATGAGTTCGCTGTGGCATCAGCGCTCATCGCGATCTCCTGTACCGTACCGGCGGCTTCCCGATACATGTCCACATCTTCCTGCTCGTGCAAGAACAGCCCGGAGCGGCGGTTCTCCAACTGCACGATCGGTCCTTGTTCTGCCTCGATAAGCACGAACGGCCCTTCAAGGGCAGGATGCCACCCAGTCGTATACGGCATCGCGCGGAGCTCAACATTCGGCAATGCAGCGCCCTCCAGTAGGTACTCAAGCTGCTCAGCCGTGACAGCGTCGGTCCCGATGCGCTGCCGTATAGCGGATTCACCTACCAACGCGCAGAACTGCGCGGGATGACGCCGGGTGATGGCATCACGCCGTCCGACTCGCACGGCAACCCGTGTCTCGACTTCGTCGGCAGGCACTTTCGCCGCGACCATGATCGCGCGTGCGTACGAACTCGTCTGGAGAAGACCGGGAATCAGCAGCGGTGAAACCTCGGTGATCCGGGTCGCCTGGCTCTCGAAGTCCAGCAACGCTGCGAGCTGATGGCGCTGCTCCGGAAGCGTCACTGCTAGCCAACGCGGCTCGTCGGTGCCGCTGGACATTTCGATGATCTCGTCGTAGCGGGCTCCGGTGACCTTCAGCGTGGCGAGGATCTGCGCAACATCGGTAGGACGCGGCGCGCGCTCGCCGGTTTCCCAGCGGGAGCCTCGCCGACGAACCGACCCACGTCCTGCCCCGCGTCGCGCCGGACCCGCTGCCCTCGTCCTACTCCCGCGACCAGGCGATGCTGCGTCGGCTCCTCGACGCGCTGCACCGCCTGTAGACCCGGCGCGGCGCCGACCGCACCCCCGATGCTCGGCGCCGCGTCGCGGCCGGCCGGTGCGATCCCAGCACCGGCCGGCCATCCAGGCGGCCTCACCCCCAGCGCCGGACGTGCTCCAGCAGCGCGTCGCGGACGAAGGCTGCCACCTCCGGTGCGCCGTAGGTGCCGGCGAAGTCCGGGTCCTGCGCGTACATCTCGGCGAGGCAGCGCACCATCTCGGCAGAGCGCTCCCGGTCGCCGTCCGCGAGGGGTGTCGCGGGGACCTGGGCCAGCCACCGCACGTGCCGGGCGGCGATCTCCTGGGCGCTGTCCGCCCCGGGGGATCCGCCCACGCGCCACGCGTCCTGCCACGCCGCGATCAGCTCGTCGGTGTCCCGCTTCCAGTCGACCTGCTCGCGCAGGCTCTTGCCGTGCCACCAGTCGTGCGCCTCCTGGTAGGCCCGCTCCCCCCAGCGGGCGACCACCTCGTCCCGGTACGGGTCGTTGAAGCCCTCCAGCAGCGCGTCCAGGGACGGATCGACACCGGTGCGCCGCGCTTCGACGGCGCGGCGCACCGCATCGATCCGCCGGTCCAGCCGGTCCCGCTCGGCTTCCAGCAGCGCGACGTGCTCGCGCAGCGCGGCCTCCTCGTCACCGGACCGGTCGAGCACCTCGGCGATGTCGTCCAGGGACAACCCGAGGTCGCGCAGCAGCAGGATGCGTTGCAGCCGCGCCACCGCCGTGGCGTCGTAGTAGCGGTAGCCGTTCGCCCCCACGCTCGAAGGCCGCAGCAGGCCCAGGTCGTCGTAGTGGCGAAAGGTGCGGCTGGAGACGCCCGCCTTGCGCGCGACCTGCTGAATCGTCCACTCCACGACGTCCTCCCCGGCGGTCACCGCTCGGCGAATTCTCCCCCGAAGCTCCGCGCCCACTCCTGGGCGGCCTGCTGCTCGGCCTCGCGCTGCGCGGTGAGGACCACCAGGTTGCCGTCGGGGTCCTCGACGCGGAGGTCGGAGGTGAACCACGGGGTGTCCACCGGGCCCTCGACGCGGGCGGTCGGGGGCGCGACCGCGCGGATCTCGCGGGCCAGCCGCGCCAGGTCCTCGCCGTGCGCGGCGAACGACACGGTGGTGCTCCCGCGCACCGGCTGCCCGGGCACGAGCAGGACGTCCTGGTACGTCAGCCGCCGCAGGTGCACCACGGCGGCGGTGCCGTCGGCGTCCGGGACCGTGGCCAGGGAGATGAAGCCGAGGGCGCGGTAGAAGGTCTCGGCCACGGCCAGGTCCGTCACCGCGAAGGTGGCGAACATGGGCATGGGGTAGATGGTGCGGTCGATGTCGAGTCCTGCCATGTCCCCGACGCTAGGAGTTGACGCGACGTCAAGGTCAAGCCGACGACGGGCGCCCCCGCAACGGGTTGCGGGGGCGCCCGGCTGATCGGACCTCGGCGGGGATCAGACCTTGGCGGTGCGGTCCTCCTCGGCGGTCGCGCCGGTCGGCTCCGCGTCACCGGACAGCAGCGGCGGGGCGCTCGGCGCGGCGAGCACCTCGTCGTCCAGCAGTCCCTCGCGGCGGGCGACGACGGTGGGCACCACCATCTGACCCGCGACGTTGGTCATGGTGCGCATCATGTCCAGGATCGGGTCGACCGCGTAGGCGATCGCGATGCCGGTGGCCACCACCTCGGCCGGGAAGCCGAGCGCGGCCAGCGTCAGGGTGAGCATGGTGAACCAGCCGGTGACCCCGGCGGTGGCGATCGCGCCGAACACCGCCACCGCGATGATCGTCAGGTACTGCACCACGCCCAGCTCGATGCCGAACATGTTCGCGATGAAGATCGAGGCGATGGCCGGGTAGATCGCGGCGCAGCCGTCCATCTTGGTGGTGGTGGCCAGCGGGACCGCGAAGTTCGCGTACGAGCGGTCGACGCCGAGGTCGACCACGGCCTGCCTGCTCAGCGGCAGCGTCGCGCTGGACGAGCGGGAGACGAAGGCGAACTGCAGCACCGTCCAGGTCTTGGCGAAGAACCGCCCGGGGCCGACCTTGGCGACGAACCGCAGCAGCAGCGGGTACACCCCGAACAGCACCAGCGCGCAGGCGAGGTACACGCCGCCGGTGAGCTTGAACAGTGGCAGGAAGAACTCGTTGCCGTAGGTGGCCACGGCGTGCCCGATCAGGCCCAGCGTGCCGATCGGCGCCAGCCGGATGATCCAGCCCAGCACCCGCTGGATGACGTCGAAGGCGGACTGGTTGAACCGCACGAAGGGTTCCGCCTTGTCCCCGAGGCTGTAGGCGGCCGCGCCGACGATCAGGGACACGAACACGACCTGCAACGTCTCGCCCTCGGCGAAGGCGGCGACCAGGTTCTGCGGCACCAGCCCGTTGATCAGGTCCAGCCAGGAGCCCGCGGTGCGCTCGCCGACGGAGTCGAGGTTCTGCTGGTCGGGCCGCAGGACCAGGCCGCGCCCCGGTTGCAGCAGCGAGGCGATCACCAGACCGATCAGCACCGCGATCAGCGAGGTCAGCGCGAACCACAGCGCCGTGCGCCCGCCGAGCCGCGCGGCGGTGCGCCCGCCGCCGACCGACCGCAGGCTGTTGATGCCGACCACGATCGCGGTGAAGATCAGCGGCAGCACGGTGAAGGTGAGCAGGTTCTTGAACGTCGTGCCGATGGTGTCGAGCGCGGTGATCAACCACGTCGCGTCGACGGCGCGGGCCAGCCAGCCCAGCAGCGCGCCGAGCACCAGCGAGGCGAGCACCGCGACGGCGAAGACCTTCGGGTTGAAGCGGACACGGGTCCGGCGGGCGGACGCGGAGGAACTGGCCACAGGGATCTCCCGGATGACTGCGGATCACCGGCGCGGTGCGCGCCGTGGCGGAGCGCCCTGGTCCGGGCGCCCGCGAGGACTGGAGGGCGGGGTTCCTACCGACAGCAGCAACTGGCCTGCCGTCGCAGATCGACGTGCAGGCGGCAGGTCAGGTACCAGCGCTTCGGCTCCATAGCGATCTCGTCAACCGATGGAGTGGCGTCTTTCATCCATATCGGTAAGGTTTGTGACCACCTTCACTCGAATGGAGCAGCAATGGCGGCGGGGAACCTGCGCCGCCCGCCGAAGCGGACCGGGTGATCGCGCTGCGGGACACGAGTGGTGCCGCGTCAGGGGCGGTCAGGTCGCTCCAGGACTCAGCCGATGACCCAGGGCGGCGCCCCGCGACCAGGGGTGCCACCGCGTTCCAGGAGGAGGCAGCACCATGCACGAGACGACCTACACCCCGCCGGAGCTGACCGAGGTCGGCGACTTCTCGGCCGAGACCCTCGGGTTCGGGGGCCGCAACTGGGACAGCCTCTGGCGCATGAACTGGTGAGCACGAAGCGGCGGCCCGGATCTTCCCGCGGGAAGGCCCGGGCCGCCGCGAGGCGCGCACACCGAGGACGGCGGGGCCTACCGCACGCACCCCGCGGTGACCGCGGTGCCGCGTCCTACGGCTGCGGGGCGGTGGGCGCGGTGCTGGTGGCCCCGGGCGCGCCCCGGGAGTCGTCGCGCCGTCCGCGCCGGGCGTGCGCCACGCCCACCGCACCGGCCAGCACCACCCCGAGCGCCGCGGCGGCCAAGCCCTTGTTCATGCCCGGCGGGGTGAAGGTCAGCCGCAGCTCGCCCGCCCGGGTGCCCGGCGGCAGCTCCACCTCGAGCAGCCCGCCGGGACCGGAGCGGGCCGGGACCACCGCGCCGTCGAGCTCCGCCCGGTAACCGGGCCACGCCAGGCGGCTGAACACCAGCGTCGCGGGCTCGTCCGCCGTGGCCCGCTCGAACCGCAGCCGCTCGGCGCGATCGCCGCCGGCCACGTCCGAGACCACCCGCACCCCGGGGGAGGCGGCGGCCAGCGTGCCCGCCGGCCACGGCGAGGTGAAGTCCCGGCGCAGCACGGTGACCTGCTCGCCGCGCTCGACCCGCCAGCCCGCGGGCACCCGCGGTGCGTCCAGGACGCTGCGCTGCACCACGACGGTGTCCAGCCGCAGCAGGTCGGCCAGCGGCACGTCGGTGCCCTCCGGCGCCCGCCACAACCGCGGCACGGCGTCGGCGCACGAGGTGCTGGTGTAGTTCAGGCACAGCAGGTCGGAGAACGGCGCGTAACCGATGCCGGTGTAGGCGTTGATGCTGGTCACCCCGGCCGCCGGGTACATGCCGCCGGGCAGCATGTCCTGCCACACCCCGGGCTGCTCGGTGCTGTCGAGGTCGGCGACCTGGAACACCACGCCCGGGTAGCGCTCGGCGAACCGCTCGCGCAGCTCCGGCACCGACGACGGCAGGCCCGCCGTGGCGAACCCGGGCGAGGTCACGAACGCGGGCGCCTGCACCGCGACGACCAGCGCGGTGCCCAGGGCCAGCACGGTCGCCAGCCACCGGATGCCGCCGACGAAGAACACCCCGAGGGCCAGCGCGGTCAGCACCACGACCACCAGCAGCCCGAAGGCGTTGCTCCGGAACCGGTCGGGCTCCAGTGCACCGGACATCCCCGCCGCCGCCAGCAGCAGGGCGACCGTGCCCCCACCCGCAGCACCGGCCGGTCCCGGCGCAGCCCCCGGGACAGCAGCACGGCGAGGATCACCGCGAGCCCCAGGTAGCCGTAGTGCAGCACCCGGATCGGCCACCGGAACATCCACATCTCCGACGGCCCGATCGCCAGCAGCAGGAACCCGCCCGCGACCACCGCGCAGGCGCTCAGCGATCGCCACCGCCCGCGCAGCGCGCCCCAGTCCAGCCAGGCGGCCAGCGGTAGCGCGAACCAGCAGAAGTACACCGCCGGGACGGCCAGCGGGGCGCCGCCGAGCCCCTCCACGTCGGGCACGTGGTGCGGCAGGCTCAGCGCGGGCAGGTCGAACGGCGACGGCGCCATCACCCCGGTGTTGCCGAACGAGGTCTCCGAGCGCCAGGTGACCGACGAGCTCAGCACCAGCGGCAGGTACACCAGCGGCACCAGCGCCCCGATCCCCAGCGACACCAGCACCAGGTCGCGCACCGACCGCCACCGCCCGCGCAGCGCGGTCTCCACCAGCACGCCGAGCAGCACCAGGCAGACCGCGAGCATGCCGTAGGGATTGCCCGCGGTCACGATCAACCCGCCGAACAGGAACGTCCACATCGGGTTGATCCGCCCCCGGCCCGCCTTCCGCGCCGCCCACCACAGGTGCGGCAGCCACGCGAACGCCAGCAGCGCGGCGGGCCAGAGCACCACGTCGAAGTAGAACAGCGAACCGGCGAAGGGCAGCGCCGCGCCCAGCGCCGCCGACATCGACCGCCGCGCCCCGTACTCCCGGCACAGCGCGTAGATCCCGAGGGTCAGCACCACCAGCGCCGCCGCCCGGATCACCATCCCGGCCACCGCCAGGTCGGGCACCAGCGCGGCGGTGATCCAGACCAGCGGGTAGAGCGGGTTCCACACGCCGTAGAGCGCCTCGGCGGCGATGTTGCCGCCCATCCAGGCGTCGACGTCGAGCAGCGGCGGCCAGCCCCCGGCCAGCACCTGCTCCCCGAGCCGCCGCCAGGTCGGCAGGATCTGCACGGCGGCGTCGTCGTAGAAGTAGAACCACGGATCGGCCCGCAACGGCAGCAGCAGCACCACCACGACGAGCAGGCACGCCGCCAGCGGCGGCCCGAACCTGCCCCGCGCTCCGACCGCGGGCGGCTCCACCGCGCGCGTCCTCCCGTCGAGCACAATCCCTCCCCTGCGTCGCATGGCACCCCGTGTGTACTGCACCCGTCGGCGCCGCACCGCAGGCATCAGCCCTTCGGGTGGCGCTACCGGTCCAGCCGCACCTCCCAGAACCCCGGCCCGACCGGTTCGCGGAAGTCACCGCGCGCGATGAAGTAACCGTCCTCGTCGACGGTGATCGGCAGTTGGGGCAGCGAGCGGGTGGCCGGGCCGAACACCGGCTTGGCCGACTCGGTGATGAGGAACTGCGACTGGTGGCACGGGCACAGCGCGATGTTGTTCTGCACGTCGTACTGCGAAGCCGGGCAGCCGAGGTGGGTGCAGATCTTCGAGAACGCGTAGAAGTCGCCGTGGTTGAACTCCTCCTGGCCCGGCCGCTTGCGCACGGCGGTGCCCGGGCGCAACCGGATCAGCATCACCGGGCCGTCGGAGGCGCGCTCGGCGGCCAGCAGCAGTTCCTCGTGACCGCGCTCGGACTCCCGGAACGGCACCACCGTCAGGAGCGTGCCCGGTTCGAGGTCCTCGGGGCGCACCAGCACGATCCGGCCGAGCACTCCGGTGTGGACGCGCAGGTAGACCTTCTCGTCGGAGACCGGGTGCCAGCCGGTGATCCACAGCGCCGCGTTGCGCCGACCGGTCCACGGGTCGCGGACGAATCCGCCGACGCCGAGCACCGCGGTGGCGGCGGCGACGAACGCCCCCGCGCCCAGCAGCGCCCGGCGCAGCAGCGGGCGCCCCGCCCCGGCGTCCTCGGCGATCTCGGTGAGCCGGGCCGCCGCGCTGCGGCGCGCGAAGTCCTCCGACGGCCCGTCCTGGCGCCGCTGGACCGCGAGCTCCTGCGGCATGACGCGCTTGCTGTGCAGGCCGACCCCGACGGCCAGGCACAGGAAGGCGCAGCCGAACGCGGTGCCGATGACCGGGGTGTAGAGCAGGTAGAGCAGGTGGCCGTGCTCGGCGGGGCGCCGGTACTCGTGCGGCCAGAGCACGTAGGCCGCCACGAACAGCACCGCGAACACCGCGGCCAGCGCGAACCACAGCGCCACGATCCGCTCCGCGCGCGGGCCGCCGGTGCGCTCCTTGACCACCACGGAGACGCCGTCGGCCGCCGATCCCCGCCGGAGCAGGTCGGCCCGCTCCGCCTCCCGGCGACGGCGACCGCGCCGGAACAGCCGCCTCACGCCCGGGCCCCCAGCCACAGCGCCACCCCGATCAGCGCCGGCACCCCGAGGAGGAAGACGACGAACCCCTCGGTGGTCGGGCCCCACTCGCCGAGGTTGAACCCGCCCGGCGCGTTGTGCTGCCCGCGGACCTCCAGCACGTAGGCGATGATGTCGGCCTTCTCGCCCGGGGAGAGCTCGCGGTCGCTGAACACCGGCATCGCCTGCGGTCCGGTGAGCATCGCGGTGTAGAGCTGTTCGGGCGTGGCGTCGTGCAGGTTCGGCGCGAACTTGCCCGCGGCGAGCACCCCGCCGCGTCCGGTGAAGTTGTGGCACTGCGAGCAGTTCGACCGGAACAGCTTGCCGCCGCGCGCGGTGTCGGTGCCGACGAGCGCGGCACCGCTGCCCTCCGGCCGCCGCGGGCCACCGCCGTGGGCCTGCACGTAGGCGCCGAGGGCCGCGAGGTTGCGCCGCCCCTCCTCGGTGCCCGGGTCGAACTCCGGCGGCGGAGGCTTGCGCTCGGCCTGGGCGGTGCTGCGCGCCAGCGGCATCCGCCCGGTGGACACCTGGAAGTAGGTGGCCGCCTCCCCCACCCCGATCAGGCTCGGCCCCCGGTCCGGGACGCCCTGCAACGCGCTGCCGTGGCAGGTCAGGCAGGAACGCCGGTACAGCTCCTCGCCCCGTTCGATCAGCGGAGCCTCGGCGGAAACCCGCTGCGGCGCGGGGACCAGCACCGCGTAGGCGGTTCCGGTGGTGAGCAGCCCGAGCAGCAGGCCGAGCACCATCGCGCACCGCCGGCGTCGCCGACGCGGTCGGCTCGAAGGGCCCGGATCGACCACCACGCCGCCTCCCGTCGCTGCGCTGATCCGCCGCACGCGGAACGCGCCGCCATGCTGCGCCCGGAGCCCCGAGGCCGCAATCCACATCGGAGCGCTGATCGCACGATCCGGTGGCCCGCGCACGGCACCGGAGTCCACGGCGGACGGCCGACCTGCTGTTTCCCCGCCGCGGGGCGGACCGGCGCCGTGTTGCCGCCACCGGCTCGCGCCCCGACGCTGGCGGTGGACCGCGCCCCGGACGGCCCGTCACCTCCGGTGGTGACCGATACCGCAGGCGAACACCTCGCAGGCGCGTGGCGACGCCGAGGGAGGAACGCATGCGCTTCAACGAGGTCTTCCACGAGATCCTGCACACCTGGTCCTGGATCGCCGGGGTGGTCTTCGCCCTCGTCGTGGTGGTCCTCGGCTGGGCCGTGGTGTTCAACCGCGCCGGGCGGCGCCGGCGCCCGCTGTTCCGGGTCTCGCAGAACGTCCGGCTCGAACTCGGCTACGCGGCCGTGCTCGCCGCGGTGGCCGCCGTGCTCGTGATCGTCGGGTTCGGCGCCAACGCCCGGGTGCACGACGGCGAGGGCAACACCGCCGAGGCCGTCCCGGCGGAGCGGATCGACGTCACCGCCTACCGCTGGTGCTGGGACTTCCGCTACACCAGCGCGCCGATCCAGGTCACCGGCGAATGCCGGGGCGGCGAGATGCCCACCGTCGTGGTGCCCGCGGGCCGCCCGGTCGAGTTCGCGCTGACCTCCCACGACGTGATCCACTCGTTCTGGCTGCCGGACTTCGCGGTCAAGCGCGACGCGAACCCCGGGCAGGTCAACGAGCTCCGGATGACCTTCCCCGAGCAGGGCCGCTGGAAGGGCCGGTGCTCGGAGTACTGCGGCACCCACCACGTCACGATGGACTTCTGGGTCGAGGTCGTCTCCCCCGAGGAGTACCAGGACTACCTGGCCGGCGGCGGCACCGCGGTATGACGCGGTCGCCCGAACGTCCCGCCGCGGGCGCGCTACCCGCCCGCGGCGGTTCGATCGCCGACTGGCTGGCGACGACCGACCACAAGCGCCTCGGCGTGCTCACGATGGGCACGGCGCTGGTGCTCATGCTGGTCGCCGGTGCGCTGGCCACCGTGATGCGCACCCAGCTCGCCGGTCCGGAACTCCGGATCGTCGGCCAGGACCAGTACAACCAGATGTTCACCATGCACGGGTCGATGATGATCTACCTCGTGCTCACCCCGCTGGCGGTCGGCAGCGGGCTCTACCTGGTGCCGTTGCAGCTCGGCGCGCCGAACGTCGCCGCACCGCGCGCCACGCTGTTCGCCTACTGGCTCTACGCCGCCGGCTCGGTGACCATGCTGTCCGGCTTCGCCACCGGGACCGGCGCCGCCGACCACGGGTGGTACTCCTACACACCGCTGGCGACCAGCCGCTACACGCCCGGTCACGGCGTCGACCTGTGGATCGTCGGCGTCGCGCTGGCCGGGGCGGGAATGCTGATCATGGCCTGCACCGTGCTGTGGTCGGTGCTGGCCAAGCGCGCCCCGGGGATGAGCATGCTGCGGATGCCGGTGTTCAGCTGGGCGACCGTGGCGACGAACCTGATGGTGATCGGGGCGTTCCCGCCGCTGCTCCTGGCCGTGGCGATCCTGGCGCTCGGCCGCTTCCAGCCCGACCTGTTCACCGACAACATCTGGAACATCGGCTACCAGCACGTGTTCTGGTTCTTCGGCCACCCCGTCGTCTACGTGATGTTCTTCCCGTTCCTGGGCGCGGTCGCCGAGGTGCTGGCCACCTTCGCCGGGCGCCGGTTCTTCGGCTACCGGCTGACCGCGTTGTCGCTGCTGCTGTTCTCGGCGCTGTCGATGAGCGTGTGGGGCCACCACATGTTCACCACCGGGCAGAGCGCGAACAACTACTACTCGCTGACCTCGACGCTGCTGCTGGTCCCGGCGGGCATCGAGTACTTCGGGATGCTGGCGACGGTGGTGGGCGGCCGGTTGCGCTTCCCGGTGCCGATGCTGTTCGCGCTGGCGTTCATCCCGCAGTTCCTCGTCGGCGGGCTCACCGGGATCATGCTCGGCACCCCGGTGCTGGACTACCAGATGCAGGACAGCTATTTCGTGGTCGCGCACTGGCATTACACGCTGGCGGCGGGCAGCCTGTTCGGCCTGTTCGCGGGCGTCTACTTCTGGTTCCCGAAGGTCAGCGGCCGGATGCTCGGCACCGGGCTCGGCCACGCGCACTTCTGGATCTGGATCGTCGGCACCAACCTGACCTTCCTGCCGATGTTCTGGGTGGGCCTGGAGGGGATGCCCCGGCGCGTCCCCACCTACCTGCCGCAGGACGGCTTCGGCGCGGAGAACCTGCTGTCCACGATCGGCGCGTGGCTGCTGGCCGTCGGTGCCCTGGTGTTCGCGATCAACGCCGCCTCGGCCCTGACCCGGCCGAGGGATGCGCCGCCCGACCCGTGGCGGGCGCACACCCTGGAGTGGGCCACCAGCTCGCCACCGCCCCGCTACAACTTCGACGCCCACCACCCGGTGCCGCCGGTGACCAGCTACGCACCGCTGCTGGACCGGCGGGAGCGGGCCGAGGCGGAGGGCGGCGGATGAGGTCGGAGCTGCTGCTCGTCGTCGGGTGGGCCGTGGCGAACCTGGGGCTGGCGCTGGGCCTGCTCGCCTTCGACCAACCGCTGCGGCCGCTGCCGGTGGTGCTGTTCACCGGCGCGAGCGCGCTGGTCGCCTGCTACGGGTTGGTGGCCGCGACGGCGATCCGCCGCGGCGCGGGCGGCGTCCGGCTGCGGCAGCCGCGGCGGGGCTGGTCGGCCGCGTTCGCCGCCCTCGGCCTCGCGGTCGCGCTGCTCGGCGTGGCCTACGGCTGGTGGATCACGCCCTTCGCCGCGTACCCGCTGCTGCTCGCGGTGGTCACCGCCGGGGACCGGCGGGTGTCCCGGGGGACCGGGCCGTGGCCGGCCGCGCTGGACGGCGCCGAGCCCGCGCCCGGCCGCCGCTTCGTCCACGACGGCACCGGACTCGGCCAGTCCGTCCCGGTGCCCGAGGACCACCCCGGGCACGGTCCCCCTCCGACGCCCGCGCCCGCCCCGCGCCGCACCGGGCTGCTGCGGCGGGCGGTGGCCCGCCTGGTCCCCGGGAGGCGCCGGTGAACCACGAGATCTGGCACATGGCGCTGATGGGCCTGGTGGTGTCCGCGCTGTGCCCGGCGGGCTGCGCCGCGCTGCTCCGCCTGCTCCCGGCCGCGGAGGCGTGGACGGTCCCGGGCTGGTGCGCGCTGCCGCTGTTCGTCGTGCTGCACGCGGCGGTGGCGGTGCGGTCGGAGCACCACCACGGCGGTGCGGTCGCGCACGCGCTGCTCGTCGTCGGCGCGCTGCTGTTCTGGGCACCGGTGCTCGGGACGCGCCACCGGCTCAGCGATCCGGGCCGGACGCTCTACCTCTACACCGCGCTGCCGCTGCTCGACCTCGCCGGGGTGTGGCTGGTCGCCGCCGGGCGGCTGGCCGGCGGCTTGGCGATGATCGCCGGGATGCTGCCGATGGGGGCGATCGCGGTGGTCATCACCTGGCGGTGGATGTGCCGCGAGGAGCAGGCCCTCGGCCCGCAGGAGGAGACGTGAGCGCACGCCGCAGCCAGGCGGGTGGCAGCCCGGGCGGGTGGTCGCGGTGAGCCGCCCGGGACCGCTGACCCGCGCGCTCGGCCGCCGGATCGGGCGCGGCGTCGACGAGCGCTTCCAGCTGGCCGGGCTGGTGCGCTCGGAATCCTCGCACGTGTTCCCCAAGCACCACTCCTTCCTGTGGGGCGAACTCGCCCTGTACTCGTTCGTGGTGCTGCTGGTGACCGGCACCTACCTGTCCCTGTTCTTCGTGCCCGACACCACCGAGGTCGTCTACCAGGGGGCCTACGACAACCTGCGCGGGCTGCACGTGTCCCGGGCCTACGAATCGGCCCTGAACCTGTCGTTCGAGGTGCGCGGCGGGTTGTTCGTCCGGCAGATCCACCACTGGGCCGCGCACGTCTTCGTCGCCTCGATCGTGGTGCACATGTGCCGGAACTTCTTCACCGGGGCGTTCCGCAAGCCCCGCGAGCTGACCTGGCTGACCGGCATCGCGCTGCTGGCACTGTCCATGCTGGAGGGCTACCTCGGCTACTCCATGCTCGACGACCTGCTCTCCGGCGTCGGGGTGCGGATCGCCTCCGGCCTGGTGCTGTCGATCCCGGTCGTCGGCACCTGGCTGCACTGGCTGGTCTTCGGCGGCGAGTTCGAGGGGGAGCTGTGGATCTCCCGGTTCTTCGTCGGGCACGTGTTCGTGCTGCCCGGCCTGCTGTGCGCGCTCGTCGGCGTGCACCTGCTGCTGGTCTGGTACCAGAAGCACACCCACTTCCCGGGCCCGGGGGCGACCGGGTCCACGGTGGTCGGCGACCGCGCGGCGCCCGGGTTCCTGGTGCGCACCGCCGCCAACGGGCTGGCCGTGGTCGCCGTGCTGGCGCTGCTCGGCGCGCTGTTCCAGATCAACCCGGTGTTCCTGTGGGGCCCTACACGCCGATCGACGGCTCCACGGGGGTGCAGCCGGACTGGTACATCGGCTTCCTCATCGGGGCGCTGCGGATCTTCCCGCCGTGGGACCTGCACCTCGGCCCGTACACCGTGAGCGCCCCGTTCTGGCCCGGGGTGGCGCTGCCCGGAGCGCTGTTCGCGCTCGCGGCGGCCCACCCGCTGCTGGAGCGGCTGCTGACCGGGGACCGCGGACGCCACCACGTGCTGCAACGACCGCGGGACAACCCGGTGCGCACCGGGCTCGGCGCGATGGCGCTGTCGTTCTACCTGGTGCTGCTGGGCTCCGGCGCCGACGACGTGCTCGCCGTGGGCCTTTCCGTCCCGGTGGAACGCCTCGTGTGGGCCGGGCGGATCGGGGTGCTCGTGCTGCCACCGCTGGCCTACCTGGCCACCGTCCTGATCTGCCGGGGGCTCCAGCGCGAGGACCGGGACGTGCTCGAACGCGGGCTCCGGACCGGGCTGCTGCGCGCCGGGCCGGACGGCGTCCACGCGGAACTGCGGCAACCTCCCGGCGGCACCGACCACGCGGGGCGCCCGAAGCCGATGGACTACGGCGGCGCCCGGATCGGCTCGCGCATCGTGGTGCGTCCCGAGGACGAGCCGCCGCGTCGGGGTGCGGGGCGCGGGGAGCAGGGGTAGACAGCGGACATGGCGAACTCGGGGCTTCGGCGGGCGGCATCGCTGGTGCTGCTCGCGGTGCTCTGCGGCTGCGGCCACCGGCAGCTCCCGCCGGACCTGCTGCGGGTCAGCACCGGCGCCGAGGGCGACGTCGGCCCGATCGCGGTGCGTGAGGTGATGTTCGCCCACCGCACCTCGGGCTACCGCACCGGCGCGGACGTGCCGGTGCTCGCCACGGTGGTCAACGGGGGCGCCACGCCGGACCGGCTGGTGGCGGTGCGCACCCCGCTGGCCCCGGAGGTCGTCGTGCGCGGCGACACCGCGCTGCCTCCGGAGGGGACGGTGCACACCGCCTACCCGAACCAACCCGCGGGCGCCGATGCCGCGCTGATCGAGATCCGGCTGCGCGACCTGCGGGCCCCGCTGCGGCCGGGGATGACCTACCCGGTGGAGTTCCGCTTCGCCCGGGCCGGGGCGGTGCGCCTGGAGGTCACCACCGACCACGCCCTCGCGCCCCGGCCGGAGTGCCCGCTGCCGCCGAACGGGACGCCGCTGGAGACCTACCACGCACCGCTCGACGCACCCCACCCGCCGACGCCGACACCTCCCGACTGCTCCTCGCTGCCCTGAGACTCAGCGCGACGCGGCGATCCGCACGCGAGGGCGGTCGCCGGAGAGCAGCGACGCCAACTCCCGCCCCTCCTCGGCGACGGCGGTGCGCTCGGCCCGGGAGAAGCGGCGCAGCGGGCCGACGACCACGGTCCCGCCCTCGACCGCCCAGGTCGCGGCGACCCGGCCGTCGACCAGGACGACGCGCGCACCGGCGACCGACAGGCCGCGGTGGGCGTCGTCGATGATCCGGCCGCGGTCGTGGTAGCCGAGGACCGCGTTGTCGAACGCCGGGAGGTACCGCACCGGGGCGGGCGTGCCGGGATCGGGCCGCGGCGCGTCGGGCAGGTCGAGCAGCCGCCTGCCCCGCTCGTCGCGGAAGGTGACGAGCTCCTCGCGCATCGCCGACACCGCGGCGGGCAGTCCGGCCAGACCGCACCAGGCGCGCACGTCGGCCGTGGCGGCGGGGCCGAAGGCGGCCAGGTAGCGGCGGACCAGCGCCCGCCCGACCGGATCGGAGCCGTCCGGGGACGGCGGATCGATCTCGCGCCCCAGCCACGCCGAGACCAACGCGTAGCGCGCCGCCCCCGTGGCGCCCCACAGGCCGCGCGGTGGCAGTTGGACGACGGGCAGGAGGGCGGCGATCAGCAGCTCGCCCAGCGCCCGCGGCCCCGGCTCCGGCCAGCGCCCGGTGAGCTCCCGCGCGAGCCCGGACATCGTGCGGGGTTCGCCGTCGGCCAGCACCGCCCGCCCCGCCGCCGCGAGCTCGTCGAGGTCCACCCCGGCGAGCTCCCGGCGGTAGGTTCCGAGCACCCGCTGGCGCAGCATGGCGCCGTGGCGGGCCCGCCACGCCAGGACGTCGGCGGCGGTGAGAAGGTGGACGGTGCGGCGCATCAGGTGGGTCCGCACCACGCCGCGCCGGACCAGCAGGTCCGAGAGCACCGCCGGGTCGAATCCGCGCAGCCGCGACCACAGCCCGACGAACGGTTCCTGCGGTTCCTGCGCCTGCAGGCCGCACAGGTGCCCGACGGCGTCGTGGACCGGCAGTTCGGCGCGGTCGAGGAGCAGCTGGCGGGCCAGCGTCGCGCGGTTGAGCGCCCGGGCGTCCAGCACGGTCATCGGACCACCGCCCGCGCCGGCTGGTCCGGATGGTGCTCAGATGTCGTCACGATGCTCCCTCCCGGTCGGTGCCCGGCCCCGGTCAGGACGACCGCTGCCCGTCGATCGCCTCGCGCAGGATGTCGGCGTGCCCGGCGTGCTGGGCGGTCTCGGCGATGACGTGGGTCAGCACCCCGCGCACGCTGCGCACCGCTCCCGGCTCGTGCCAGGGCACGTCGGGCAGGGGATGGGTCACCGACAGGTCGGCGGTGGCGATGACGTCCTCGCTGCGGGCGGCGACCTGTTCGTAGCGCGCGAGGATCCCGGCCAGCGTCTCACCGGGCAGCATCCGGAAGTCGTCCTGGTGCTCGATCATCCACTCCGGGACCACCCGGGCGGTCCCCGCCGCGAGGTCGGCCCAGGTGACGCCCGCGGGCAGGTCGTGGCGCATCGCCGACGGGCCCTCCACCGCGAAGCGCAGCCAGCTTTCCTCCATCGACGCCACGTGCTTGATCAGCCCGCCCAGGCACAGGGCGCTGACCGTCGGGGTCTCGCCGAGCTGCTCGTCGGCGAGTCCGCGCACGGTGCTGGTGAGGGCGGCGCGCGCGGCCGCGAGCGCGGCGATCAGGTCGGTCCGCTCGCCGTCGGTGGTCGTGGTGGCAGTGGTCATCTCGATGCGGCCCTTCGGGTCGTCGTTGTCCGGCACGACGCCAACGATGGCAACCGAAGCGGCCGGGGAGTGTCCGCTTCCCGGTGCAGCATGGCGACCATGCCGAAAACCTCAGCGCGGCTGCTGTCCCTGCTCTCGCTCCTCCAGGCGCGCCGGGACTGGCCGGGCCGGACGTTGGCCGAGCGGCTGGAGGTCAGCCCCCGCACCGTCCGCCGCGATGTCGACCGCCTGCGCGAACTCGGCTATCCGATCGCGGCCACCAGGGGGCCCGACGGCGGCTACCGGCTCGACGCGGGTGCCGAGCTGCCGCCGCTGCTGTTCGACGACGAGCAGGCCGTCGCCCTGGCCATCGCGCTGCGGATCGCCACCACCGCGGGCGCCGGGATCGACGAGGCCGCGGCCCGCGCGTTGCACACCGTCCGGCAGGTGATGCCCGCGCGGTTGCGCCGCCGCATCGACACCGTCCAGGTCACCGCCGTCGAGCGGTCCGCGGTCCCGCCGCACGTCGACAGCGGCGTCCTGGTGGCGCTGAGCAACGCCGTCCACGCGCGCGAGGTGCTGCGCTTCGACCACGACCCACCGCCGTGGGGCGGGGACGAGGTGCTCCCGGTGCGCCGGGTCGAACCGCACCACCTCGTCACCTGGGGCGGGCGCTGGTACCTGGTCGGCTGGGACCTCGACCGCGACGACTGGCGCACCTTCCGCGCCGACCGGATCACCCCGCGCACCCCCACCGGACCCCGCTTCACCCCGCGGGCGGTGCCCGGCGGTGACGTGGCCGCGTTCGTCGCCGCCCGGTTCCGGGGCGCCGACGGCTCCGGCGGCTGGCCCTGCCGCGGCGAGGTGATCCTCGACCTGCCCGCCGAGGAGGTGTCCCGCCACGCCGGCGACGGAATCGTCGAGGAACTCGGCCCGGACCGCTGCCGCCTGGTCCTGGGCTCGTGGTCGTGGTCGGCCCTGGCCGCCGCGCTGGGCCGGTTCGATGCCGACCTCGAGGTCGTCGGACCGGCCGAGCTCAAGGCCGCCTTCGCGCACCTGGCCCGCCGCTGCGCCGCCGCGGCGGGCGACCACGCCTGAGGGGACCTTTCAGCATGCGGCGGAGCCGCATGCGGGTGCGGCCGTCAACCGGTGCCGCGGCCCGCGCTCGGACGTGACCGCTCAGCGGTCTTCTCGCGAGGACGCCCTGGTGCCGTGCATGGGCAAGGGCGCCCGGAGCGAGAAGGCCGCTGAGGTTCCGCCGCCCGCACCGCCACGCAGGTCTATGGCGAAAGCGGCCCTAACTCCGCGGGAACACGAGGGCGTCGTAGAGGTAGGTCTTGGTCTGGCGCTTGGCGTAGAGCTCGTGCTGCACGTGCGGCAGCCGCTGCGACGGGGACCACTGCCGCACCTGCCCGGAGGTGCCCTCGACGCGCACCACCTCGCCCTCGACCAGCTCGACCGGACGCGCGGCCAGCACCGTCACCCGGGTGCCGGGAGCCTCGGCAGCGACCAGTTCGAAGCGTTCGGGACCGTGCACCCGGACCACCTTCGCGTCGGAGACCACGACCCGCTCGCCCAGGTATTCGCCCTCGTAGAAGTGCTCCGGCGCCTGCAGGTCCGGCACCGGGACCTCGGCCTGCCCACCGCCTCCGCACGCCCCGACCGAGGCCAGCACCCCCGCACCGATCAGCGCCGCCGCACCGCGCACCGACACCACTCCCCCTCCGACACCCCGCGAAACCGCCGTGCCGGGATGGTGCCGGACGCGCCGCCGTCCCGCCCGCCCCGTCACCCGGGCCGCGCACCGCCCGCCGGCACCAGCACGAGCAGCGCGACCGCGGCGAGACCGCCGACCACCAGCACCGCGGCCCGCAGGCCGAGGTGTTCGGCGGCGAATCCGGTCAGCGGCGGACCACCGAGGTGGGCGAGGTAGCCCCAGGCGGTCACGGTCGCCGCGGCACCGCCGACCGCCCCGCGCGCTCCCGCCGCGCTCAGGGCCAGCGGGAACAGCGGCCCGCACCCCACCCCGGCCAGCGCGAGGGCGCCCACGAGGACCACCGGCGAGGGCTGCGCCACCCCGATCGGCACCGCCACCAGGAGTGCCCCGGCCGCCCACCGCGCCACCACCACCGGACCGGCGCGCCGGACGACCCGGCCGACGAGGCCCCGCGACACCGCCATGGCACCGCTGAACACCACCACGCCGAACCCGGCCAGCGACGCGGGGGCGCCGAACTCCTCGGCGAGCAGGACGGCCGACCAGTCGGTGAGCAGCCCTTCGAGCAGCAACGCGCACAGCGCGACACCGATCAGCCGCCACCCCGGATGAGCACCGCCCTCGACCCCGCCCCGCTCAGGACCACCTGCGGGACCGGGGGCGTGCTCGGGCAGCCGGCGCCACGCGACCGCGAGCGCCCCCAGCAGCACCGCGGCAACCAGGAGCAGGTGCGCGGCCACGGGGAGCGTCCCGGCGACCGCGGCGCCCGTCCCCGCACCGCCGAGCACGCCGAGGCTGTAGGCGGCGTGCAGCCCGGGCAGCGCGACGACGCGGTGCCGCCGTTCGAACTCGACCGCCGCCGCGTTCATCGCCACGTCCAGCATCCCGCTCGCCGCACCGAGCAGCACCAGCACCACCGCCAGCCCGACGACGTCCCCCGCCGCCGCGATCAGCGGCAGCCCGGCCGCGAACACCAGCGCCGAAGCCCGGCACAGCAGGTGCGCCGGGACGGACCGCAGCAGCCGACCGGTGAGCAGCAGCGTCGGCACCGAACCGGCGGCCACGCCCAGCAGCGCCGCGCCCAGCGCCAGGTCGGACAGCGCGAGGTCCGCCTTGACCGCCGGGATGCGCGGCGCCCAGCTCGACAGCACCGCACCGTTGAGGAAGAAGACCAGGCGCAGCGCGCGCGGTACCTCGGGCATCGGTCCCTCCACGAGACCGCCCTGCCGCACGCACGAGGAGCGCGGTGCGCCGATCGGCACCTCCGGACGGAACAGAGGACCCGGCGACCGCGCACCCACCGTACCGCACGATCATCGCGCCGGGGGCGCTCCGCGCCGCACCCACCGCGCGGCGAGCAGCGCCAGCACCCACGCCGTTCCGGCCTCCACCAGCAACCACGTCCAGATCCCGGACATCATCGACCTCCCTTTCTGGTCCACTTCGGACTGATCACGTCACGTCGGCCGCGCGGCGGATCCGCAGCGACAGCAATGCGGCGGCGGCGCAGAGCAGCCCGGCACCGATCCAGACCGCCGCGTACGAGCCGAGCAGCGCCCGGGTGGTGCCGCCGGCGAAGGCCGCGGCACCGGCGCCGAGGGCGTGCGCCGCGCTCACCCAGCCGAACACCACCGCGCCGTCGTCGCCGCCGAAGAACTCGCGGCACAGCAGGATGGTCGGCGGCACCGTGGCGAGGTCGAGCAGGCCGTACACCACCACGAACACGATCATCGGCGGCTGCACGGTCGGCCCCAGGAACAGCGGCAGCAGCACCAGCGAGACCCCGCGCACGAGGTAGTACGCCCCGAGCAGCCATCGCGGGTCGATGCGCTCGACCAGCCATCCCGACGCGGCGGCGCCGACGGTGTTGAACACGCCCACCACCGCCAGGAGCGTCGCCGACACGGTCGTGGGCATCCCGTGCTGGCTCGCCGCCGGGACGAAGTGCGTCATCATGATCCCGTTGGTGGACGCCCCGCACACCGCGAAGGTGCCCGCCAGCAACCAGAACGGCCGGGTCCTGGCGGCGGTGCCCAGCAGGCCGACAGCGTGGCCCGCCGCGCCCGTGGTCCGGGGCGGCGCGGGGGTGAACTCCGCCGCGCCGTAGGCCTTCAGGCCGACTTCGCCGGGGTGTTCGCGCAGCACCCACCAGACCAGCGGCACCAGCGCGGCGGCGGCCAGCCCCACCGCGAGCACCCCGGCGCGCCACTCGAAGCGGTGGACGATCGCGGCCAGCACCGGCATCAGCACCATCCCGCCGAACATGCTCGCCGAGGTGAGCACGCCGCTGACCAGTCCGTGCCGCGCGACGAACCACCGGTTCGCCACCGTCGCGGCGAACGTCAACGCCATCGCACCGGTGCCCAGGCCCACCAGCAGCCCCCAGGTGAGCACCAGGTGCCACGACTCGCCCACCGCGGTGGTCAGCGCGGCGCCCGCGACCATGACGACCAGCGCCGCGACCACCACCCGGCGGATGCCGAACCGGCCCATCAGCGCCGCCGCGAACGGCGCGGTCACGCCGTAGAGCACGATGTTCACCGCGAAGGCGAAGGAGATCGCGCCGGTGGACCAGCCGAACTCGCGCCGCAGCGGGTCGGTCAGCACGTCGGGCATCCCGGTCGACCAGCCGGTCACCAGGATGACCAGCCCGGTGGTCGCCGCGATCCACCACGCGCGGTGCCTCCCGGCGCGGGGCCGCACCGCCCGGTCCGGGCTCCTCGTCTCGGTCATGCCGACCATCGTGGGGCGCCGATCCGCGTCGAACGAGTGGCCCGACGGCCAACATGTGCAAGGATCGGGCCATGACGGCCTTCCACCACCCGCGCCGGCACCGCATCGCGGTCCTGGTCCGCCACGGCGTCCTGCCGATGGAGCTGGGACTGGTCCACCAGCTGTTCGCGCTGGCCACCGACCGCGACGGCAGCCCGCTGTACGAGGTCCTGACCTGCGCCGCCCCGCCCGGACCGGTGCGCACGACCGCGGACTTCACGCTGCACGTCGAGCACGGCCCGGACGCCCTCGCCGAAGCCGACACCGTCTTCGTGCCCGCCTCCGACGAGGACTACGACCCGACCCCGGAGGGCGTGCTCACCGAGCCGATGGCCGCCGCGCTGGCCCGGGTGCCCGCGCACGCCCGGATCGCGTCGATCTGCACCGGCGCCTTCGTGCTCGCGGGCGCGGGCCTGCTCGACGGCAAGCGGGCCACCACGCACTGGAACGCCGCCGCGCGGTTCGAGCGCCTGTTCCCGTCCGTCGCGCTCGACCCCGACGTGCTCTACGTCGACGAGGGCACCGTGCTGACCTCAGCGGGCGAGGCGTCCGGGATCGACCTGTGCCTGCACCTGATCCGCACCGACCACGGCGCGGCGGTGGCCAACGACGTCGCGCGCCGGGCCGTGGTGCCCGCCCACCGCGACGGCGGGCAGGCGCAGTTCATCCGGCAGGCGGTGCCCGAACCGCAGCGCTCCTCCACCGCCCGCGCCCGCGCCTGGGCGCTGGAGCACCTCGACGAGGAGCTGACCTTGCGCGCCTTGGCGGCGCGGGAGTCGATGAGCGTGCGCACCTTCACCCGGCGGTTCCGGGACGAGATGGGGCTGTCGCCGCTGCGGTGGCTCACCCGGCAGCGCGTCGAACGGGCCCGGCAGCTCCTGGAGGAGACCGACCTGCCCATCGACCAGGTGGCCGTGGACGCCGGGTTCGGCACCGCCGCCTCGATGCGCCAGCACCTGCGCGCCGTGCTCGGCACCTCCCCGAGCGCCTACCGGAGCACCTTCCACCCCGGCCCACCCGCGGCGGCGAGCTGAGCCCCGCCGCCACGGCCAGGGCCGCCAGTGCACCGGGCCGTCAGTGCACCGGGCCGAGGGAGAGCAGGTCGTCGTACTCCTTCGGGAGCTGCGTGGCGAGGTCGTCGAACTCGTGCCCCGTGAGGCTGCCGCGCAGCGCGGTCATCACCGCGCGGGAGTGCTGGCGGGCCTGGCTGGCGGTGCAGCCCTCGCCCTCCTCGCGGGCCACCCTGCGGTAGAACTCGTCCATCCCGAAGCGCTCGCCCTCACCCTGCGGCGGCAGCTCCCGGGCCAGCGGCTCGGGAAGTTGCGAGGCCAGGTGCCGGGTCTCCCCGCCCGCCAGGCGTTCCCCGAGCACCCGCACCGTCGCCCGGACCGCCTGCTCGGTGTGCGCGGGGTCGCCCAACCCGGTCGTCTTCTCGACGGCGGAAACGATCTCGTGCTCCTTCATCAACACCACCCCGTTGCCGTGACGTTTCGCGTCCTCGGGGTGCCCGGCGGCGCCGCGCCGCTAACCCGCCGTGACGCTCCCGAGGCGCACCGGGAGGGACTGGAAACCGTTGCCGATGAAAGACTCCAGCGGGAGCAGGTGGTCCGGGTGGGCGGCCAGCGCGAGGTCCGGGAAGCGGTCGAACAGCGCGGGCAGCGCGATGCCCGCCTCCAGCCGGGCCAGCGGGGCACCGAGGCAGAAGTGCACGCCATGCCCGAAGGCGAGGTGCTGGTCCTGGTCGTCCCGGGTGAGGTCGAACCGGTCGGCGTCGGTGCCGAAGACCTCGGGGTCGCGGTTGGCGCCCGCGTACCCGGCGAGGATCGCCTCACCTCGCGGGATGGTGGTGCCATCGGACAGCACCAGGTCCTGCACCGCGAACCGCAGCGGGAGGTTGGCCAGCGGGGGCTGCCAGCGCAGCGCCTCCTCGATCGCCCGGTCCCAGCCGACCTCGCCACCGCGCAGCAGGGCGAGCTGGTCGGGGTGGGCCAACAGCGCGGTGACGGCGTGGCCGAGCAGGTTCACCGTGGTCTCGTGCCCGGCGCCCAGCAGCAGGATCAGCGTGTCGGCCAGTTCCCGCTCCGACAGCGGCGGATCCGCCTCGGCGGTGAGCAGGGTGGTGGTCAGGTCCTCGGCGGGTTCGGCGCGCTTGCGGGCCAGGAGTTCGCGCAGGAAGGCCTCCATCCGCCCGGCGACCGCCACCGCCTCGTCCGCGCTGGTGGTGCGGAACACCGCGTCGACGATGTCGCGCAGCTCCGCCTCGGTGCCCTCGGGTACGCCGAACAGCTCCGAGATCACCCGGATCGGCAGCGGGTAGGTGAACGTCGCGCGCAGGTCCACCGGCTCGTCACCGGGACGGGCGGCCAACGCGTCCAGCAGTTCGCCGGTGATGGCCGCCACCCGGGGCCGCAGGGCTTCGACCCGGCGGGCGGTGAACGCCTGCGACAGCACGCCGCGCAGCCGCCGGTGCGCGTCGCCGTAGGCGGTGAACATGTTGTCGACCCCGACCCACTGGAGCAGCGTCCAGTCCGGTGGGATTTCCCCGGTCCCCCACTTCGACCAGTGCCGCCGCGGGTCCTTGGACACGTGGGGATCGGTCAGCAGCGCCCGCAGGTCGGCATGGCGGGTGACGACCCACGCCGGGATGCCGCCGGGCAGGTCCGCGCGGACCGCCGCCGCGGTGGTGCGCCACTCGCGGGCCTGGGCCTGCAGGTGGCGTCCGGTCGGGTCGAGGGCGGTCGGATCGAGGGCTAGGTGCTCGTCGCGTGGTGCGGGCATGGTGTTCCTCCGGTGGTGCGTTGGGTGCGTGCGGGGAAGACCACGGGCAGCGCGGACAACGCGCGGTGGAACGGTCCGGGCCGCCAGTGCAGGTGCACGTCCGGGGCGGCCCGGAGTCCGGGCAGGGCGTCGAGCAGCGCCTCGATCGCCACGGTGGCGATCAGGCGGGCGGGGTCGTGGGCGGGACAACCGTGCGGCCCCGCGCCGAAGGCGAGGTGCGCGCGGTTGCCGGTGGGCACGTGACCGTCGGGGCCGACCACGGCCGGGTCGGTGTTGGCGGCGGCGATGCTGATCACCACCGGTTCGTGCGCGGCCAGGGTGGTCCCGCCGAGGCGCACCGGCCGCACCGGGTAGGTGATGGCGTAGTTGGCCAGCGGCGGGTGTCGCCAGAGCACGTCGTCGAGCGCGTCGGCGATGGCGACGCCGCCGTTGACCAGGTTCTCGGCGAAGCAGGTTTCGGTCAGCAGCAGCCACAGGGCGTTGCCGATCCAGCCCGCCACCGGCTCCACGCCCGCACCCATCATCACCACGAGCTGGTGCAGCAGCTCGTCGTCGGTGAGCCCGTGCGGGTGCTGGAGCAACCGGGTGGTGACGTCGTCGCCGGGATCGGCCCGCTTGGCGGCGATCAGGTCGCGGACGCAGTCCTCCAGCTCCTCGTTGGCCCGGACCGGATCGCTGCCGTCCCAGAGCGCGCGCATCGCCGCGGCCATCCGCGCCGACAGCCCGGGCGTGCAGCCGAACATCAGGTGCAGCACCTGGAGCGGCAGCGGCGCCGCGTAGTCGGCGATGAGGTCGGCGTGGCCGCGGTCGGCGACGGCGTCGATCAGCCCGCTCGCGGTGTCGTGCACGAAGCGGCGCAGCGCCGCCGGATCGGTGCGGCGCAGGCTGTCGGTCACCGGCGGGCGCAGCCGGGCGTGGTCGCCGCCGTCGGCGAACAGGGTGTTCGGCCGCCAGGACATCATCGGCAGCACGGCGGCGTCCGGCGGCGCGCTCTCCTGCCAGGTCCGCGAATCCTTGGCGAAGTCCTGCGGCGAGTGCAGGATCTTCAGCGCCGTGGCGTAGTCGGTGACGAGGGTGGCGGTCACCCCGGGCGCCAGCTCCACCAACGCCACCGGGCCCCGGGCGCGCAGCATCGCGTAGGTGCGCTGCGGGTCCGCCGCGAAGTCGGTGCCGTAGAGCGGTACGGCGGGGCCGGGGGGCTGCGATGTCGTCACGTGAGCTCCGAGTGGACGTGCTGGACGAGCGTGATGAGGGCGCGGCGGCAGTCCTCCGGCCGACGCGCGTCGCAGGTCACCAGCGGGACCTCGGCGGGCAGGTCCAGCGCCTCCCGCACCTCCTCGTCGGGCACCTGCGGGGAATCCGGGAAGCGGTTGACCGCGACGCAGAACTTCAGCCCGTCGTCCTCCAGCCGGGTGAGGGTGTCGAAGGCGAGGTCGAGGCGCCGGGTGTCGACCATCAGCAGCGCCCCGATCGCCCCGGTGGTCAGCGTCGGCCACAGGTAGTGGAACCGCTGCTGGCCGGGCGCGCCGAACAGGTAGAGCACGAGGCTGGAGCTCAGCCGGAGCCGGCCGAAGTCCATCGCCACGGTCGTCTCCCGCTTGTCCGGGGTGAGGGTGAGGTCGTCCACGGCCTCACCGGCCCGGGTCATCGGCTCCTCGGTCCGCAGCGGCGGGATCTCCGAGATGCTGCCGATGAAGGTGGTCTTGCCGACGCCGAGGGGTCCGGCGACCACCAGCTTCGCCGACCGGGTCACGGTGGCGGGCAGCGCGGGATCAGCCCGCGGTGTCGAGGTCGCGGAGACCACGCAGCACCTCCTCCAGCACGGCCGCGCTGGGCCCCTGCGGTGCCGCCGCGCGCACCGACAGCCAGCCGTCGGCGACCAGATCACCGATCACCACGGCGGCCACCGTCACCGGCAGCCCCGCGTGCGCGGCGACCTCGGCGACCGCCAGCGTCCCGCCGCAGCACACCTCGACGACGCGGTGCTGCTGCGGGCCGAGCCCGCGCGGCGGCTGCCGGACCTCGGCCCGCACCAGCGTCGCCGGGTCCAGCCCCGGGTCGTCGGGCCGCGCCCGCCCCGCGGTCACCACGTAACTGCGGACGAGGTCGCGGCGGGGGTGCGCCGGGCTCATGTCGAGCGCTGTCCGGTGCCCAGGGCGCTGCCGAGGCGTTGCACGATGCCCTCCAGGGTCGTGCTCACGATGCCCATGTCCGCGGTGTAGCTGACGTGCACCACGATCGTGGTGTGCTCCCCGGCGCGCTGCACGATCTGGTGACTGCTGTGGCCGTCGTCGATGATGGTGCGGGTGCGCGTGGAGAGGGATCCGCCGCTGCACTGCACCATCTGCTGGGCCGCGGCGTTGATCCCGGAGGCCGCCGCGGCCCACGGGTCGGCGGCGTCGCGCGAGAGGCCCGGAGCCTCCTCGGCGAGCAGCCCGTCGTCGGAGACGACGAAGGCGGTGAGCACGCCGGGCACCTCGCGCAGGCGGTCGGTGATCCAGGCGCTGTCCACGGTGCTCATGTGCTGTTCACTCCCGGTTCTGCGTGATGGCGACGAACTGATCGTGCCGGGCCTGGGTCACCGCCGGGTCTTCGCCGGTGCCCGTCCCGGGCGCGGGGAGGATCTCCCCGGTGCGCGAGGTCGGTGGGCGGCGGCGGTCGCGCTTGGGCAGACCGCTGGCGGTGCGGACCGAGGCCTCGGCGGGGCGCTCCTCGGCGGGCTCGGGGCGCGCCGAGGTCCCGGCGGGCGGGTCGTCCGGCTCGGGATGGGTGAGCAGTTCGTTCGGCACGAAGACGGTCGCGCGCATCCCGCCGTGCGGCGAGCCGCTGTCCAGCGCGACCTCGAAGCCGTGGCGGCGGGACTGCTGCGCGCACACCGCCAGCCCGAGGCACGGCGGGTTGCCCAGGTCGGTCAGCTCGGGGTCCTGCTCGGCGACCAGCACCCGGCGGGCCCAGTCGAGCCGGTCGGAGGGCATCTTGATCCCGCCGTCGAGGACCTCCACCGACAGGCCGTGGTGGTTGCGCTCGAAGAGGACCTCCACCGCGGCCTGCGGCGGGGAGAACTTGGTGGCGTTGTCCAGCACCTCGGTGATCGCCATCTTCAGGCCCTCGACCGCGCGGGCCTGCACCGAGACGTCGTGGTCGGAGACGAGCACCTTCACCCGCTGGTAGTCGTGCACCCGCGACTGCGCGCCCTGCACGATGTCCACGAGCCGCTCGGTGCGCCGCTGCTGGCCCGGCCAGGACCCGGCCAGCGCCAGCAGGTTCTGCACCCGGCGGGACATCTGGGCGATCGAGTGGTCGACCGGCATGAGATCGCGCAGCACGCGCGGATCGGAGTGCTCGCCGATCATGTCGTGGATGCGCTGAGCAGCGGTGTTGCCGAGCGCGAGGAGTTCGTTCATGGCGCCGTTGAGCGCTTCGCGCACGGCGTGGACGGCCTGCTCCCGGACCTCGACGAGATCCTCGGCACGCGGCGACCGGGCCGCGGCGGCGAGCCGCTGCTCGGCCGCGTCGCACTGCCGCTGGAGCTGGTCGGTGAACTCCCGTTCCTGGTCCAGGGCCCGCCGGGAGCGCTGCAGCAGCACCCCGAGCACGACGACCAGGGCGATGAGGCTGAGGACCACGGCCAGCCAGACCGCGTTGGGCATCACGTCTCCATTCCCGCCGCGGCGCGGTGGGCACCGGCGACGGCCGAGCTGAACACTGCGCGGACGGCATCGCCCTCCGCGTACGCGCCGCAGCGTATCGAATCACGATCGCCTGATCGAGACGGTGGCGCTTCCACGATCGGCGGAAGCGCCACCTCGAAGCGCTACCAAGGCCGGGCGCCCACTCGCGGAGAGGTGATCACGCTCACCCGGACGGCGGAGGTTTCGCACCCCCGTCGGCCCGGCAAGCCCCTGGGCACGGATCGGGAGGGGAGAACCATGCCCAGGCCAGGAAGCCACAAGTACGAGATCAAGCGGGCCCACCGGCGCACCGGCTACGAACGCCAGGAAGGCATGCCGGACCAGCGCGCCAAGGAGAAGGCCGACTACGACCTGCACCAGCAGAACCCGCCGATGCGCCCGGCCGACGACCGCGCGGCCGGACCGTTCGGCGAGCGCCCGTCCGGGCGGCCCGGCGCGAAGGGCCGGCAGCACGACGCCGAGGGCGGCGGCATCCGGTTGCGCAGCAGCAGCTTCCAGGACCACGACCTGATGCCCCGGTGGTGCAGCGGGGACGGCGAGGGCGTCTCCCCCGAGCTGGAGTGGGACGGCGTGCCGGACGGGACGGTGGAGCTCGCCGTGGTGTGCGTCGACCCCGACGCGCCGACCGGCACCTTCGTGCACTGGCTGCTGACCGGGCTGCGCCCCGGCGAATCGGGGCTGGAGCCCGGTCGGCTGCCCGACGGCGCCGTGGAGTCCCGCAACGACTTCGGCGAACCGGGGTGGGGCGGACCGCTGCCGCCCGCCGGGGACGACCCGCACCGCTACTTCTTCCGCGTGCACGCCTCCGACCACCCGCTGCGGCTCGGTGAGGACTCCACCGTGGACGACCTCGACCGCGCCCTGGGCGGGGGCGAACTCGCGCGCGGCACCCTCGTCGGGGTCTACCAGCGCTGAGCCCTCCCCCGCGCGAGACGGGCGCCCCTCGTCGCGGTCCCGGTGAGCGGGAGCGCGACGGGGGCCGAGTGCTGCCGGGCGCAGAATCGGCACGCAGCACCGGCCGTCGGGATGCGAGGGGGCGCGATGAGCAGCGCGGAGGATCCACGTCGAGCGGCCGCCGCGCTGCTGGCGGAGCTGACCGGGCCGGGAGGTGACTTCGAGCTGGTCACCGAGGAGGTGCTCGGCTCGGCGATACCGGTCTTCCGCGAGCGGGACCGCTCGCTCGACGCCGTGCTGCGCCGGTCCCGGCGCCACGGGGACCGGGACTACCTCGTCTCGGTCGACCAGCGGATCAGCTTCGCCGAGCACGCCGACCGGGTCGCCTCGCTGGCGGTGGCGCTGCGCGACGAGTACGGCATCGGCAAGGGCGACCGGGTCGCCATCGCCGCGGCCAACTCCCCGCAGTGGATCATCGCGTTCTGGGCGGCGGTCTCGCTCGGCGCCATCGCGGTGGGGTGCAACGCGTGGTGGTCGCGCCCCGAGCTGGCCTACGCGATCGGGCACAGCCGTCCCTCGCTGCTGGTCGTCGACGCCAAGCGCGCGGAACTGGTCGACCCACCCGGGATCCCGGTGCTCGACGTCGAGCGGGACGTGCCCCGGCTCGCCGCGCGGCACCCGGGCGCCGAGCTGCCGACCGCCGAGGTGGCCGAGGACGATCCCGCGGTGCTGCTCTACACCAGCGGGACCTCCGGGCGCCCCAAGGCGGCGGTGCACTCCCACCGCAACCTGATCGCGGTCATCGACTACCACCGCCTCAGCGCCGAGATCCCGCACCGGCTCGGCGATCCGGTGCCGCCCGAGGACAAGCGCTACCTGCTGGCGCTGCCGCTGTTCCACATCGCGAGCCTGCACAACCTGGCCCTGCCGCGACTGGCGACGGGCAGCGCGGTCGTGATCCACCAGGGCGCCTTCGACGCCGATCGGGTGCTGGCGCTGGTCGAGCGCGAGCGGGTCACCAACTGGGCGGTGGTGCCGACCCAGGCCAACCGGCTGCTGGAACGCGGTGGGCTCGACCGGTACGACCTGTCCGCGCTGACCGCGTTCTCGTTGGCCTCGGCACCGTCCTCGCCCGCGCTGAAGGACCGCGTCCGCGCGCTGCTGCCCACCGGCGCCCGGCAGTCGGTCACCGACAGCTACGGGCTCACCGAGTCTTGCACCGGCGCGTGCGTCGCCACGCCCGCCGACCTCGCCGAGCACCCCGACGCGGTGGGCCGCCCCGTCGTCGGCGTGCAGCTGGAGATCCGGGACCCCGCGGGCCGGGCGCTGCCGGACGGCGAGGAGGGCGAGGTGTGCCTGCGCAGCATGTACAACATGCTCGGCTACTGGGAGGACCCGGAGGCCACCGCGCACGCCCTGCGCGAGGACCGCTGGCTACACACCGGTGACCTCGGCGTCCGCTCCGGCGGACTGCTCCGGCTCAGCAGCCGCCGCTCGGACCTGATCCTGCGCGGCGGGGAGAACGTCTACCCGGCCGAGGTCGAATTCGCCCTCGCCGACCACCCCGCGGTGCGCGAATGCCTCGTGCTGGGCGTCGCGGACGCCGACCTCGGCCAGGCCGTCGGGGCGGTGGTCGTGACCGGGCAGGACGGCGCCGTGCGGGCGGACGAGCTCGCCGACCACCTCCGGGAGCGCCTCGCCTACTTCAAGGTCCCGACGGTGTGGCGGCTGACCACCGACCCGCTGCCCCGCAACGCCACCGGGAAGGTGGTGCGGGCGCGGGTGCGGCTCACCGAGGACAGCTGACCCGGTTCCGCTCAGCGGGACGACCGGTCGGCACCGAGCGGGATCGGCGCTAGCTTCGCCGCCGTGCCGGGCGGCATCCCGGACCGACATCGGATCTCGACGGCAGGAGGGCGGAATGGGTGCGGACACGGACCTGACCGGGCGGACCGCGATCGTCACGGGAGCGGGCGGCGGCCTCGGCCGCAGCGAGGCGCTCGCCTTGGCGCAGCGCGGTGCGGCGGTCGTGGTCAACGACGTGGGCGCGGGCGCGGAGGCGGTGACCGCCGAGATCACCGCCGCCGGTGGCCGGGCCGTCGCGGTGCCCGGCGACGTCGGCGACTGGTCGTCGGGCGAGCGCTTGGTGGACGCGGCGGTGGCGTCGTTCGGCCGGCTCGACGTCGTGGTGAACAACGCGGGCGTGCTGCGCGACCGGATGCTGTTCAACCTGTCCGAACAGGACTGGGACGACGTCGTCCGGGTGCACCTCAAGGGCCACGCCGCGGTGTCCCGGTCCGCCGCCGCGCACTGGCGCGCGGAGAGCAAGCGGGCGGGGGCCGCGGTGTACGGCAGGGTGATCAACACCGCCTCCGAGGCGTTCCTGTTCGGCGCCCCGGGGCAGCCCAACTACTCGGCGGCGAAGGCGGGCATCGTCGCGCTCACCCTGTCCACCGCCGCCGGGCTGGCCAGGTACGGCGTGCGCGCCAACGCGATCTGCCCCCGCGCCCGGACCGGGATGACCGCCGACGTGTTCGACGGCCCGACCGACGGGCCGGATCTGCTGGACCCGGAGCGGGTCGCCACCTTCGTCAGCTACCTGGCGGCGCCGGCCGCCGAGGACATCAGCGGCCAGGTGTTCGTGGTCTACGGGGACATGGTCGCCCTGCTCGCACCGCCCGCGGTGGAGCGGAAGTTCGTCGCGGCGGACGGGACGTTCTCCGTCGAGGAGCTGGACCGGACGCTCTCGGCCCACTTCACCGGACGCGACCCGCACCGCACCTTCGCCGCCACCGACGTCGCCGCCCTCGACACCACCGGCGCCACCACCCCTTAGCACCGCTTCCGGATGCGTAGCGGTGCCGGTGGCGGAACATCAGCGGCCTTCTCGCTCCGGGAGCCGCTCCTGATGCACCGAAAGCGGTCCGCAGAACCAGTCCGCGGCCCGGGCGCGGAAGGTGTCCGGGTCGAGGTCCCCCGCACCGCGCGGGAGCCGGGCGGTGATCGGGAGTCCGGTCACCCGCGGCAGTTCGGTGAGGTTGTGCCGGGCGGCTTGGTCGGGGTCCGCGGGCACCGAGCCGAGGATCAGGCCCGCCGGTTCGAGGCCGCGGGAGCGCAGGGCGGCGACGGTGAGCTCGGTGTGGTTGAGGGTGCCGAGGTCGAGCCGGGTCACCACCTGCACTCGGACCGGCGCCAGCGCGGCGGCCAGGTCGAGCAGCGTGCCGCCCTCGGTGTCCAGGCGGACCAGCAGCCCACCGGCGCCCTCGACGATCACCCGCTCGTACCGGGCCGCGAGATCCCGGAGGCGGGCGGCGTGGTCGCCGATCCGCGGGATCGCCACGCCGCGCAGCCGGGCGGCGGTGTCCGGGGCGAGCGGGTCCGCGAGCCGGGTGAACTCGGCGACCGGGCAACCGGCCAGCCGCGCCACGACGGCGGTGTCGGGTTCGTCGGCGGGCACGCCGGTCTGGGCGGGCTTCACCACGACCGTGCCCGGGCCGGAGCGGACGGCCAGCGCCGCGGTGGCGAGGGTCTTGCCGACACCGGTGCCGGTTCCGGTGACGATGGTGATCATGTCGGCCTCCGGGTGAGACGGGTCAGCACGTCGAGGGCGTGCGCCCAGCGGTCCTCGGGCAGTCCGGCCCGGGTGGTGATCCGCAGCCGCGAGGTCCCGTCCGGCACCGACGGCGGCCGGAAGCACCCGACCCGGACCCCGGCCTCCAGTGCCGCGGCCTGCGCGGCGAGCGCGGACCGCGGCGACGGCATCGGCACCGACAGCACGGCTCCGGCCGAGCGCGGCACGCCGAGGTGGTCGGCCAGCTCCCCGCCGCGCCGGTGGATCCGGGACGGCAGCGCGGGTTCGGCGCGCAGCAGGCGCAGGGCGCGCAGCGCCCCGGCGGTCGGAGCGGGCGCCAGCGCGGTGTCGAAGACGAACGGCCGCGCCCGGTTGACGAGGTGGTCGATCACCGCGTGCGAGCCGAGTACCGCTCCGCCCATCGCACCGAGGGACTTCGACAGCGTCGCGGTCAGCACCACCTGCGGGTGCCCGGCCAGGCCGTGCGCGTGCACCAGACCCCGGCCGCCGTCGCCGACGACGCCGAGCCCGTGCGCCTCGTCGACGACCAGCAGGGCGCCGTGCTCGGCGCAGACCTCCGCCAGCTGCGGCAGCGGGGCGGCGTCGCCGAGCACCGAGAAGACCGACTCGGTGAGCACCATCGCCCGCCGCCGCCCGGCTCCGGCCAGCGCGGAGCGGACCGCGTCGACGCGGTTGTGCGGCACCACCTCGACGGTGGCCCGGGACAACCGGGCGGCGTCGATCAGCGAGGCGTGCACGTGCGCGTCGGAGACGATCAGCGCGTCCCGGTCCGCCAGCGCGGTCACCGCCGAGAGGTTGGCGTGGTAGCCGGTCGAGAGCACCAGCGCCGCGTCGCGGCCGGTGAACCCGGCGAGGGCGCGTTCCAGCTCGGCGTGCAGCGCGGTGGTGCCGGTGACCAGCCGGGAGGCACCCGCGCCCGCACCCCAGGCCAGGGCGGCGTCCGCGGCGGCCCGGCGCACCTCGGGGTGGCGGCTCAGCCCCAGGTAGTCGTTGCCGGCGAGGTCGACGAGGTCCTCGTCGGGTTCCCGCGACCGCAGCGTCCGCTGCAACCCGGCCGCCTCGCGCGCGGCCCGCTGCTCGGCGAGCCAGTCCGCCCAGCTCATCCCGCCGCCGCCGCGGCAGCGATCCCGGCGCAGAGGGTCGCGACGTCCTCGTCGGTGCACACGTACGGCGGCATCGTGTAGATCAGGTCGCGGAACGGGCGCAGCCACACCCCCGCGGCCAGCGCCGCCTCGGTCGCCGCGGCCACGTCGACGGCGTGGTCGAGCTGGACCACGCCGACCGCACCGAGCACGCGCACGTCCGCGGCCTCGATGCGGTGCAGCGCCTGCAACCCGGTGTTGATCCGCCGCACGTTCGCCGACCAGTCCTGCGCGGCGAGGAGATCGAGGCTCGCGGTGGCGACCGCGCAGGCCAGCGGGTTGCCCATGAACGTCGGCCCGTGCATGAGCACCCCGGAGTCGCAGGCCGACAGGCCGCGGGCGACCTCGGCGGTGCACAGCGCCGCGGCCAGCGACAGGTACCCGCCGGTGAGCGCCTTGCCGACGCAGAGCACGTCCGGGCGCACCCCGCCCGCCTCGGCGGCGAACAGCGTGCCGGTGCGGCCGAACCCGGTGGCGATCTCGTCGAAGACGAGCACCAGCCCGTGCCGGTCGGCGACCTCGCGGAACACCGCCAGGCACTCGGCGGGATAGGGGTGCATGCCACCGGCGCCTTGCAGCAGCGGCTCGACGATCAACCCGGCGAGCCGGTCGGCGTGCTCGGCGGCCAGCGCGCGGAACCCGTCGGCCCACTCCGCGATGTCCGCGCCGAGGGCGGGCGGGCGCTCGCCGAAGACCTGCTCGGGCAGCACGCCGGACCACAGCGCGTGCATCCCGCCCGCCGGGTCGCACACGCTCATGCAGTCGAAGGTGTCACCGTGGTAGCCGCCGCGGACGGTGAGGAACCGGGTGCGCCCGGTCCGCCCGGTGCCGCGCTGGTGCTGCAACGCCATCTTCATGGCGACCTCCACGGCCACCGAACCGGAGTCGGCGAGGAACACCCGGTCCAGCCCGTCCGGCGCGAGCGCGACCAGCCGCCGCCCCAGCTCCACCGCGGGCTCGTGGGTGAGCCCGCCGAACATCACGTGCGCCATCCGGTCGAGCTGCTCGCGCACCGCCGCGTCGAGCACCGGGTGGCGGTAGCCGTGGATGGCCGACCACCACGACGCCATCCCGTCGACCACCTCGCCGACGCCGTCGATGCGGATCCTGCTGCCCGCGGCGCCGGTGACCAGCCGCGTCGGCGCGGGATCGGTCATCGAGGTGTAGGGGTGCCACAGGTGCTCGCGGTCGAAGGCGAGCAGCTCCGCCGGGCCCATCACGCGTTGGGGACGACGTCGGTTCCGGCGCCGCGCCGCCGGATCGCCGGATCGACCGGGCGCTGCGCGCGCTCCTCCGCCGAGCCGAGGACGACGAAGCCGCCGTCCCGGATCAGCTCCAGGTCGGCCTGCGCCGCCTGGCCCTCGGAGGTGAGGTAGTCGCCGAGGAAGAGCGAGTTCGCCACGTGCAGCGCGAGCGGCTGCAACGAGCGCAGGTGCATCTCGCGTCCCCCGGCGATGCGCACCTCGCGGTCCGGGCACACGAACCGCGCCATCGCGAGGATCTTCACGCACCGGGCCGGCGTGAGCTCCCAGGTGCCCTCGAACGGCGTGCCGTCGAAGGGCATCAGGAAGTTCACCGGGATCGAGTCGGACCCCAGCTCGCGGAGCGCGAACAGCGCCTCGACGAGCTGCTCATCGGTCTCCCCCAGCCCGGCGATCAGCCCGGAGCAGGGCGACAGGCCCGCGTCCTTGGCCTTCTCCACGGTGTCCACCCGGTCGGCGTAGGTGTGGGTCCCGACGATGGCGTCGTGGTGGCTCTCGGCGGTGTTGATGTTGTGGTTGTAGGCGTCCACCCCGGCGTCCCGGAGCCGGTCGGCCTGGCCGTCCCCGAGCAGACCCAGGCAGGCGCAGACCTCGACGTCCGGGTGCTCCTGCTTGAGCGCCCCGACCAGCTCGGTGACCTTGGCGACGTCGCGGTCGGACGGCCCGCGACCGGAGGCGACCAGGCACACCCGCGCGGCGCCGCCCCGCAGTCCCGCCGCGGCTTGCCCGAGCGCGTCCTGGCGGGACAGCCACGAGTACTTCAGGATCGGGGCCGCCGAACCGAGGGCCTGCGAGCAGTAGCCGCAGTCTTCCTGGCACAGCCCGGACTTCAGGTTCACCAGGTAGTTGACCTTCACCGCGTTGCCGAAGTGCGCCCGGCGCAGCCGGGACGCGGCCGCGACGACCGCGAGCAGTGCGGCGTCGTCGGCGCGCAGCACCGCGAGTGCGTCGTCGGGGGTGGCCGGTCTCCCGGCCAGGACCGCATCGGCGAGCTGCTGGAAGGTGTCGGGCATCGGTTCTCCCGGTGTCGGCGTGCTCCACGAACTGAACGGTGTTCAGGTGAACGGCGTTCAGGCTAGACTGGACGGGTCCACCGGTCAAACGGGAGGGGTTCGCGTGCGCTACCACCGCAGCGACGTCGTCGACCGCGCCCTCGCGGTCCTCGACGAGTACGGGCTGGAATCGCTGACGATGCGCCGGCTGGCCACCGAGCTCGGCGTGCAACCCAGCGCGCTGTACCACCACGTGCCGAACAAGCAGACGTTGCTGGCCGCGGTGGCCGACGAGATCCTCGCCCGCGGGCGGCGACCCCGCCGCGCCCGCACCTGGGACCGGCGGGTGGTCGAGCTCTGCGGCGAGCTCCGCGACGCGATGCTGGCCTACCGCGACGGCGCCGAAGTGGTCGCCACCGCGCAGTCGTTCGGACTCGGCGCCGGTGACCTCGCCGCGGCGCTGCGGGAGGCGCTGCGGGACGGCGGCCTGCCCGACGAGCTCGTCGACGTCGCGACCCGCACCCTGCTGCACCTCGTCTTCGGCCACACCGCCGAGGAGCAGACCGCGCTGCAGGCCGCCAGCGCCGGGGCCATCGACGGCGAACCCGCCCGCTCCTCGGACTTCGAGCGCAGCCTGGAGATCGTCCTGGACGGCCTCCGCACCCGGGTCCGCAGCTGAGCCCCCTCACTCGCGAGGACCGCACGGCGCGCGCGGAGCCGGTGGGCGGCGTTCAGCGGACGTAGCCGCGCGGGGTCCCCCAGTTCTCCCCCCGGGTGGTCGTCCGGTCGACGAGCACGCAGCGGGTGCCCGTGTAGCTGGTCACCATGCACTTGTTGCAGTGGATGCACAGCGACGGGGTCGCGGCGTCGGCGCGGATCCGGTCGAGCAGGTCCGGCTCGCGCAGCAGCGCGCGTCCCATCGCCACGAACTCGAAGCCCTCGGCCATCGCGCGGTCCATCGTGGACCGGCCGGTGATGCCGCCGAGCAGGATGACCGGCAGGTCCACCGCCGACCGGATCTGCCGCGCGTCCTCCAGCAGGTACAGGTCCTCGTAGGGGTAGGCGCGCAGCATCCGGCCGCCCACGAGCCGCACGCCCAGCTTGACCGGATGCGGCATCACGGCGGCGAAGTCGGCCAGCGGCGCGTCCCCCTTGAACAGGTACATCGGGTTCAGCAGCGAACTGCCCGCCGTCATCTCCAGGGCGTCGAGGGACCCGTCGGACTCCAGCCACCGCGCGACCGGGATCGCCTCGTCCAGCCAGAAGCCGCCGGGCACGCCGTCGTCCATGTTGAGCTTGGCGATGATCGCGATCCGGTCGCCCACCGCGTCGCGGACCGCCCGCATGATCTCGCGGGGGAACCGGGCCCGGTTCTCCAGGCTGCCGCCGTAGCGGTCCCCGCGGCGGTTGATCTTCGGGCTGAGGAACGAGCTCGCCAGGTAGTTGTGGCCCAGGTGGACCTCCACGGCGTCGAAGCCGGTCTCCACCGCGCGGCGGGCGGCCTCGGCGTGGGCGGTGACGATCCGCTGGAGGTCGGCGACCGCCGCCTCCCGGGCGAAGCTCAGCGTCGTGGCGTGGAACTGCCTGCTCGGCGCGAGCGCGGGCCGCCCGTTGGCCTTGGGGTTGGCGACCGGTCCGGCGTGGCCGATCTGGGCGGACGCGGCGGCGCCGTGGGCGTGCACGGCCTCGGTGAGCCGGCGCAGGCCGGGCAGCGCGTCCTCGTTCCACAGGATCTGGTCCGGGTGGGTCCTGCCCTCCGGCGCCACCGCGCAGTAGGCCACGGTGGTCATGCCCACCCCGCCCTTGGCGTAGCCGACGTGGAAGTCCAGCAGGTCCTCGGTGACCAGCCCGCGGTGGCTCAGCCCCTCGTAGGTGGCGGACTTGATGATCCGGTTGCGCAGCTCCACCGGACCGAGCCTGGCCGGCGCGAAGACGTCCGGAACCGATCGTTGACCCATGAGACCTGACCTTCCTGGCATTCGTGTCCGTCGCGGCTACCCGAAGTGCGCCTGGCCGCCGTCCAGCGGGACCGTGGCCCCGGTGAGGTAGCCCAGGTCGGGGCCGACCAGCGCCACCACGGCGCGCCCGATGTCCTGCTCGCAGTCGCCGATCCGCCGCATCGGGATCGTCGCCTCGAACGCCGCGGCGTCCTCGGGGTTGGCCTCGGCCCACGCCCGGACCCCGGGCGAGGTGGCGTGCGGGGCGATCGCGTTGACCCGGATGCCCTGCGGCGCCCACTCGACCGCCGCGGTCCGGGTCAGCGAGCGGAGGGCCTGCTTGGCGGCGGCGTAGGCGCCCCAGGTGGACAGGTCCCACCGCACCATCGCGGAGGTGACCACGTTGACGATCGACCCGCCGCCGCGCTCGACCATCGAGGGGTGGCACGCGGTCATGAACGCGAACGCCGCGAACGGCGCGGTGGTGAAGCCCCGCTGGAAGTCCTCCTGCGTCATCGACAGCAGCGGACCGTAGGCACCCCGGTACGCGTTGTTGACCAGCAGGTCCACCCCGCCGAACGCGGCGACGACCTCCGCCACGACGCCCGGGATCGCCGCCGTGTCGGCCACGTCGAGGACGAACGGCTCCGCCCGGACGCCGCGCGCCCGCAACTCCGCGCAGGTGCCCTCGAGCGTCGAGCGCGTCCGGCCGAGCGCGGCGACGTGCACGCCCTCGCCCGCCAGCGCCAGCGCGATGCCCCGGCCCACGCCCTGCCCGGCACCGGTGACGAGCGCGACCTGGTCCCGCAGCGCTGCCATCGCGCACCTCCCGCCTTCCCGACGGACAGGGTCGGGCATCGGCGGGGGCCGCGCACCGTCCGTCCCGGTGAACGGGAGCGGCCCGGCGGGTTCGTAGCATGGGGGCGACGCGACGGACGCACCGAGGGGGAGCCCGTGCCCAGGATCGCCGAACCCAGGCAGGCCGCCGAGCCCCACTCGCCCGGGCAGAAGGCCCGGCGCGAACGCATCCTGCGCGCCGCGGCGCACCTCGGCGCCGAGCACGACCTGGAACACGTGCAGATGCACGAGGTGGCGCGGGAAGCCGAGGTGGCCATCGCCACGCTGTACCGCTACTTCCCCTCCAAGACGCACCTGTTCACCGCCCTCCTGGCTTCCCACGTCGAGCGCCTCGGCGAGGACGCGGCGGCGGTCGACCCCACCGCCGACCCGGTCGAGGCGGTGGTGGACGCCCTGCTCCGCGCGACGCGGCACCTGGTGCGCCAGCCGCGGCTGGCGCGGGCCATGCTGCAGTCCAACAACGCCGCCCACACCGCCACGATCAGCGAGGCGACCGCCATCGAGCGCCGGGTCCTGGACGCCGTGCTCGGCCTGCTCGGCCTGGACGATCCGACCGAGCAGGACGAACGCCTGGTGGGGCTGCTGATGAAGTGCTGGCACGGCGTCCTGGTGTCCGCGCTCAGCGAGCACTCCAGCACCTCCGACGCCGAGGCCGAGATCCGCTTGGCGTGCCGGGTGCTGCTCGCCTCCCGCTCGAACGCGCGCTGACCTCCCGCTCACCGGGACCGCGCCCCCGCCGGGAGGCGCCCCGGCCTACGGTCGCCTTCCCGAGCCGCCGCACCGGCGCCTCGGCCCGCCGACGAGGGAGGCCCCCATCGCACGCACCGTCGTGGTCACCGGCGCGGCCTCCGGGATCGGGAGGTGCACCGCGGACCTGCTGCGCGAAGGCGGCGACCGGGTGATCGGCGTCGACCTCCGCGGGACCGAGGTGCTCGCGGACCTGTCGACCGGGGACGGCCGCCGCGCCGCGGCCGAGGCCGTCCTGGCGCGCACCGGCGGGACCGTCGACGGCGTGGTGACCTGCGCGGGCCTGGCCGGGACGGACCCGCGCCTGGTCTCGGTCAACTACTTCGGCACCACCGAGCTGCTGGCGCAGCTGCGCCCCGCGCTCGCCGCGGCGCCCCGGCCGCGCGCCGTCGCCGTGTCCTCGGTCGTCGTCGTGCACGGCTGCGACGAAGCCCTGGTCGAGGCCTGCCTGTCCGGTGCCGAGGCGGAGGCGCTGGCGCTGGCCGAGCGCGCCGTGGCCGAGGGGCGCGGGCGGCAGCTCTACCCCTCCTCGAAGGCCGCGCTCGCGCGGTGGGTCCGGCGCACCTGCCTCGCCCCCGGCTGGGCGGATGCGGGCATCCCGCTCAACGCGGTCGGGCCGGGCGTCGTACTGACCCCGATGGCGGCCACCGCCGTGACCGACGAGCGGACCCGGCGGGCCCGGGACGCGGCCGTGCCCATGCCGCTGAACCACCACCAACCCCCGGAGTCGGTCGCCGAGGTCCTCGCCTTCCTGGTGTCGGAGGCCAATTCGCACATCACCGGGCAGCTCGTCTACGCCGACGGCGGCGCCGAAGCCACCCTGCGCGGCCCGCTCGCCTACTGACGCCGACCGGGGTCACACCAGGTTGTCCTCGACGTCGAAGCCGAACGCGCCGCGCCCGTAGAGGGCGAGGGTCCGCTCGACGTCGTTGGCCGCGTGCATGCCGCCCGCGTGCACGTCCCGCCACGCGCGTTCGATCGGATCGCCGCGCCGGAGCGCGCGGCCCCCGGCCATCGCGAACAGCCGGTCCACCGCCTCCAGCGCGCGTTCGGTGCCGTGCACCTGATCGCGCCGGGCGCGCAGCCGCAGTTCCCGCGGCGGGTCCTCGCCGCGGTGCGCGCAGTCCAGCAGCTCGGCCAGGTTCCGCTCCAGTTGCAGCACCGCGGCATCGATCTGGGACGCCGCCCGCGCCACCGCCGCGTGGGCGAACGGGTCCTCGGCGAACCGGCCACCGCCCAGGCTGAGCCGCGTCCGGTCCCGCGCGGTCTCGACGTAGGTGCGCAGGCACCCCTCGGCGGCGCCCAGGATCGGCGCGGTGATCGCGGCGGTGAACACCGCGCCGAACGGGAGCCGGTATAGCGGGCCGCGGTTCACCCGGTGCCCGGGGCAGCGCAGCCGGGCCTGCGCGTAGTTGCGGATCACCCGGTGCGCGGGCACCACCGCGCGCTCGACCACGATGTCGTTGCTGGCGGTGCCGCGCAGGCCGACGACGTCCCACACGTCCTCGATCGCGTACTCCGAGCGCGGGACCAGCACGGTCAGGAAGTCGACGGGGCGGCCGTCGGCACCGGCCACGACCGCGCCCAGCAGCGCCCACGAGGCGTGCTCGCAGCCGGAGGAGAAGCTCCAGCGCCCGGACAGCGCGTACCCGCCGTCCACCGGCACCAGCGCGCCGACCGGGGCGTACGCCGAGGACAGCAGCGCCTCCGGGTCCTCGCCCCACACCTCGTCCTGCGCCCGCCGGTCGAACAGGGCCACCTGCCAGGGGTGCACGCCGAGCACCGCGCCGAGCCACCCCGTCGAGGTGCACGCGCCCGCGATCGACCGCACCGCGCGGAAGAACTCGACCGGGTCGCCTTCGAGGCCGCCGTACCGCCGCGGCCGCAACGCCCGGAAGAAACCGGCCTCGCGCAGTTCCCGCACGGTCTCGACGGGGACGCGGCTCGTCTCGTCGGTGACCGCGGCGCGCTCGGCGATGCGCGGCAGGAGCGCGCGCACCGCCTCCCGCAGCTGCTCCATCACGCACCGCCTCCCGCACCGCGTTCGGCCAGCGGCCCCAGCAGCGCGCGGCAGGCCAACCGGAGATCGGCCTCGGCGGCGGCGACCGAGCTGCGACCGTTGAGGTTGGTCTGCAAGATCCCGTACCAGGCGTGCTGCAACAACCGCACGAGCACCCGCTCGCGGTCGGTGGGGTCGCCGATGCCCGCCGCCCGCAGCAGCATCGCGCTCACCTCGGCGTCGATCGCCGCGGATTCGGTGACCACGGACGGATCGGCGGCGTTGTTCGACTGGATCATCGCGTTCGCCAACCGGGGCGTGCGCAGCAACGACCGGGTCGCCCGCGCCAGCAGGTCGACGACGCGCTCCACCGGGTCCGCGGAGACCGGCGTGCGCCGGCCGAGGGCCTCGGCCATCCGGTCGGTGCGCTGGGCCAGCACGCCGACGAACAGGTGCGTCTTCGACGGGAAGTAGCGGTACAGGGTGCCCAGCGCCACCCCGGAGAGCCGGGCGACCTGGTGCATCTGGACGTCGATCCCCTCCGCCGCGCCCAGCCGCGCGGCGACGTCGAGGATCTTCCGGCGGCGGGCGCGCTGTCCCGGCGAGCTCGGTTCGGCGGCCGGCCTGCCTTCCGCGGTCCTGGGCAACACCGCCTCCTCTCCCCCGCGACCACCGGCGGGCGCGGGCCCATGGTGGGCGAGCCCGCGGCGGGCCCGGTCCGCCGTCCCGGTGACCGGGACGCGCCGACCCGCCCGGTGCCGGGCTCCCTACCGTGGCGCAGCGAGCGGTAGGAGGAGACGTGATCGACGACAAGACGTACGGGCCGTGGGCGGTCATCGCGGGCGGCTCCGAGGGCGTGGGCGCGTCCTTCGCCGAGCAGCTCGCCGGGGCGGGCATCAACCTCGTGCTGATCGCCCGCAAACCCGGTCCGCTGGACGAGGCGGCCGCACGGGCGCGGAAGTGCGGGGTCGAGGTCCGGACCCTCGCGCTGGACCTGCTCGACGACGACGCCCTGCCCGCGATCCGGGCGGCCACCGACGACCTCGACGTGGGCCTGCTGGTGGTCAACGCCGGGGCCAACAGCTACGGCCACGAGTTCGTCACCGGGGACCTGGACCGCTTCGGCGAGGTGCTCGCGCTGAACATCACCGTCCCGATGGCGCTGGGCCACCACTTCGGCGCGCGGCTGAAGCGGCGCGGGCGCGGGGGCGTCCTGCTGGTCGGCTCGCTCGCCGGGTACCTCGGGCAGGCCGACCTGAGCGTCTACGCCGCGGCCAAGGCGTTCAGCCGGATCTTCGCGGAAGGCCTGTGGCTGGAGCTGCGCGAGCACGGCGTGCACGTGCTCGAACTCGTGCTGGGCGTGACCCGGACCCCGGCGATGGAACGGGCCGGGCTCGACTTCGACCTCCCCGGGCTGAACGTGGCGGACCCGGACGAGGTGGCGCGGGAAGGGCTCCGGCACCTCGCCGACGGCCCGGTGCGGATCGCGGGCGGCAACGAGCGCGCCGCCGAGCAGCGCAGCGGGCCCGACCGCGCGGCGCTGGTCGCCGGGGCGCACGAGGCCTCGCGGCGGTTGATGGGGCGCGCCCGCTGAGCCTCAGCGGGCGTCCCGCGCCGGGGACCCGGCCGCCGCCGCACCCGCCCGCCTGCCGAAGAAGGTGCCGTCGCCGAGCGAGGTCCCGCTGACGTAGCCGTCGCCGTGCAGGCCGGAACTCGCCCGCCCGGCGGCGAACAGGCCGGGGACCGGCTCCCCCGGCACGTCGAGCACCGCGCCGTCGGGGGTGGTGCGCAGGCCGCCGAGGGTGAACGCCGCCGCCCCGGTCCCGATCCCCGCGCTGCGGCGCGCCCCGCCCGCGAAGCCGAGCCGCGGGTCGAAGGCGGCCAGCGGTGCCCGCAGCGGCCGCAGCCATCGCCCGCTCTTGCGCAGGACCGGGTCCGCGCCGCGGGCGGCGTGCCGGTTGTACTCCCGCACCTCGCCGCGCAGCGCGCCGTCCGGCATCCCGAGGTCGCGCTCCAGCTCGGCCGCGGTCGCCGCGACGTGCACCGGCCGCACGCCCCACCGCTCCGGCTCGGGGACGTCCTCGTAGGCCGCCTCGTCGGCGATCACCCAGCACGGGCCGGGCTGGTGGCGAACCGCGGCGATGCTGAACAACCCCGGGTAGACGTCCTCGTTGATGAACCGCCGGCCGCGCGCGTTGACCAGCATCCCGCGCACCGCCAGGGCGGGCAGGGCGGTCAGCGCGATCTGGGCGGCCGCCATCCGGCGCGTCGCGGCCCCGGCGGCCATCGCCATCAGGATCCCGTCGCCGTCGTCGAGGCCGTCGCTGACCTTGCCGTGGGCGAGCAGGTCGGGCGCGTGGTCGGCGAGCATCCGCTCGTTGTCCACGAACCCGCCGGTGGTCAGCACGACCCCGCGGCGCGCCCGGTAGACGAGGTCGCGCCCGTACCGCCGGGCGACCACGCCGACGACCCGGTCGCCGTCGCGGATCAGCGCCCGGGCCCGGGTGTCCACGTGGACCACAGCACCCGCACCGCTCACGGCGGCGATCAGCGCGTCCATCAGCACCCGGCCGCCGGGACCGGGCGCGGGCGGGCGGTGCCCGCGCGGCGCCGGCCTGGCCAGCTCGGCGTAGGGCCAGGCGTTCTCCCCCAGCCACATCAGACCGTCGGTGGTCAGCGGCATCCAGGTCGGCGCCTCGTGCAGGGAGTGCTGGAACTCGACCCCGAGCTCCCGCAACCAGTCGAAGTGCGCCGCGCTGCCCGCGCAGTACAGCCGGAGCTTCGCCGCATCGACGTGCGGCCCGAGCGCGGCTTCGAGGTAGGCGAACATGTCCTCGGCGGTGTCGGTGAACCCGCACGCGCGCTGGACCGGGGTCCCACCGCCGAGGTAGAGCTCGCCGCCGGACAGGGCCGACGAACCGCCGGGGGCACCGGCCCGCTCCAGCACCAGCACCCGGGCGCCGCGCGCCCGCGCCTCGTGGGCCGCCGCGGCGCCCGCGCAGCCGAACCCGACGACGAGCACGTCGGTCTCGTGGTCGGGCTCACCCACCTCCTGGACCGGGACCGGTCGCGGGCTCACGGCTTCGCCGCGAAGGCCGCGAGCGGCTCGGAGGCCGACCAGTCGTGCCCCCAGTAGCTGTCCGCGGTGATCTCCTCGGCGGTGTAGTGGGATTCGTCGACCAGCATCCCGTCGGTGCCGAACTCCAGGTCCCACCCGCCGGGGGCGCGGACGTAGAACGAGACCATCTTGTCGTTGGTGTGCCTGCCCAGCGTCGAGGACAGCGAGAACCCGGCTCGCTGCACCCGGTCCAGCGCCCGGCCCACCGCGTCCAGCGAGTCGACCTCGACCATCAGGTGCACCACGCCCGGAGCACCGCTGCGCGGGGCGGGCACCACGGCGAGGCTGTGGTGGCGCTGGTTGACGCCCATGAACCGGACCCGCCGGTGCGGCGGCCCCTGGGTCCCGCCGCCGAGCTTGACCGCCCCGCGCGGCAGGAAGCCGAGGACCTCGGTGTAGAACCGGACGGTCTCGTCCATCGCGGTGGTCGGCAGCACCACGTGGCCCATGCCCTGCGCCCCGGTGACGAAGCGCTGGCCGGGTCCGGCCTGGACGGGGCCGTGGTCGAGCACCGGGCCGAAGAACACCTCCACCGCGACCCCCGCGGGATCGCGGAAGGTGATCGCCCGCTCGACCGCGCGGTCGTCGGCCTCCTCGGGGGACAGGGGCGCGACCGGCGTGCCGGCGGACTCGACCGCCTCGGCGACGTCGTCGAGGGCGAACTGGTCGCGCACCTCCCACCCGACGGCCAAAACCCGGTCGGTGTCCCCGGGCAGCACGACCAGGCGGGCCTGCCGTTCGTCCATCCGCCCGTACAGACCGCCCGGATCCGGTCCGGTGCCCTCGGCGAAGCCGAGGCAGTCCACCACCAGCTCCCGCCACCGCGCCACCTCGGCGGTCTGCACCCGCAGGTAGCCGAGCCCGCGAATTCCCACCATCGTCTCCTCCTCGAATCTCGTCAGATCATGGAGCGCATCGGGCCTTCCGGCGGCTCCACGCCGATCTCGGTGAGCGCCGAGGCGTGGAAGACCGAACCGGTGACGTGGATCGCGTGGGCCAGGCCCACGTGCGCGTCGCGCCAGAACCGCTGGATCGGGTTGCTCATCCGCATCGCGCCGCCGCCGGAGCGCCCCACGACCTCGTCGACCGCGCGCACCGCCCGCCACGCGGCCTGCACCTGGGTCCGGCGCCCGATCGCGCGTTCGGCGAAGGTGAACTCGTGCCCGGCCTCGGCCCGGTCGTACATCCGGCTGGCGTTGTCGAGCAGGGCCACCCGGGAGGCGTGGATCTCGGCGGCGGCTTCGCTGATCGCGGTGAGCACGTACGGGTCGTCGGCGACCCGGGTGCCGGTGATCTGGACGCGGTCGCGCTGGTGGTCGAGGTGGTGGGCGAGCGCGCCCTCGGCGATGCCGATCACCGCGGCGGTGATGCCGAGCGGGAACGCGCAGGAGAACGGGATGCGGTAGAGGGGGTTGCGCAGCCCGGCCTCCGCCGCGGCGGTCCCGTCGACCACCTTGGCGTACTCCAGCACGCGGTGCTGCGGCACGAACGCGTCCTCCACGACGACGTCCTTGCTCCCGGTGCCCTTGAGCCCGACCACGTCCCACGACCCCTCGACGATCCGGTAGTCCGAGCGCGGGAGCACCAGGTGCATCGACACCGGCGGCTGCGCCCGCGCCCCGGAGGGGTCCCCGAGGAACCCGCCGAGGAAGATCCAGTCGCAGTGGTCGGTGCCCGAGGAGAACTGCCAGCGCCCGTTGAACACGTACCCGCCCGGCACCGGGCGGGCGATGCCCATCGGGGCGTAGGGCGAGGCGATCCAGGTGTCGCGGTCGGCGCCCCAGACCTCCTCCTGCAGCAGCGGATCGCAGAAGGCCATCTCCCACGGGTGCACGCCGACGATCCCGGCGACCCAGCCCGCCGAGCCGTCCAGCGCCGCCACGGCCATCACCACTTCGGCGAACTCGCGGGGATGCGCCTCGGCCCCGCCGTAGCGGGCGGGTTGCAGCATCCGAATCGCGCCGCAGTCGCGCAGGGCCTTCGCCGCCTGGTCGTCCAGCCGACCGAGTTCCTCGTTGACCGGGCCGAGGTCGCGGATCTCGTCGGCCCGCGCCACGATGCGGTCGAGTACCTCGTTGGTCATGTTCTGCTCGCTTCCCGCCGGTGCCGCCCCGCCTACCCGGTCCACCGTCGCAGGACGGGATCACCGGTCGCGCGCGCTCTCCCGCTGACCGGGACCGCTGCCGTGCACCGGTTCGGGTTCGGGGGCGCGGGCGAGCAGATCCCGCACCGCCGCGCCGACTTCCGCCGGTTCCCACCGCCTGCCGACGTCGCGGCCGGGACCGCACCGCCACCCGGTGACCGCGGTCAGCGCACCGCCGCCCACTTCGAACACCCGCCCGGTGACGTCGCCGGAGTCGGCGCTGCCCAGCCACACGACCAGCGGGGCGACGTTCTCCGGTGCCATCGCGTCGAAAGCGCCGTCGCCGGGCCGCGCCATCGACCCGGCGAACACCTCCTCGGTCATCCGGGTCCGCGCCGACGGCGCGATCGCGTTGACCGTGACCCCGTAGCGGGCGAGCTCGCAGGCGGTGTTCACGGTCAGCGCCGCGATCCCGGCCTTGGCCGCCGCGTAGTTGGACTGCCCGACGCTGCCGCGCAGTCCCGCGCCGGAGGAGGTGTTGATCACGCGCGCCGCCACCTGCTCGCCGGACTTCGCCCGGTCCCGCCAGTGCGCCGCGGCGTGGCGGGTGGTCGCCGCGTGCCCCTTGAGGTGGACCCGCACGACCTCGTCCCACTCCGCCTCGGCGAGGTTGACGAACATCCGGTCGCGGACGAAACCGGCGTTGTTCACCAGGACGTCGAGCCGGCCGAACTCCTCGACGGCGCACCGGACCAGCTCCCGGGCCTGGTCCCAGTCCGCGACGTCGGCCCCGTGGACCACCGCTCGCCCGCCGAGCGCGCGGATCTCGGCCGCCACGGCGCGCGCCGGGCCGCCGTCGCCACCGCTGCCGTCCAGCGCCACCCCGATGTCGTTGACCACCACCTCCGCGCCCTGCCGGGCGAATTCCAGCGCGTGCGCGCGGCCGAGCCCGCGCGCCGCACCGGTGACCACCACGACCCTGCCGTCGCAGATTCCGGGCACCGTCCACCTCCTGCTCCTCCGGGCGCTCGCACGGATCCGGCACTGGCGGCCCGCCCGCCCCGTTGCTACCGTAACCACCCAACCAAGCAATTGCTAGGTTTTGGAGGGCTCGTGAGCACGACCTGGGAACGGCGCGAGGACGGGACGGTGGTGCTCACCGTCGACCACCCGCCGGTGAACGCGCTGCCCGCCCGCGCCTGGCACGAATTGGCCGCGACGATCCGCGCGGTCGGCGCCGACGAGGCGACCCGCGTCCTGGTCCTGCGGGCGGCGGGCCGGGGCTTCAACGCGGGCGTGGACATCAAGGAGCTCGCGGCCGACGGCGGGCACCGCGCGCTCGTCGAGGTCAACCGGGGCTGCGCCGAGGCGTTCGCCGCCGCCTACGAGTGCCCCGTGCCGGTGATCAGCGCCGTGCACGGGTACTGCCTGGGCGGCGGCATCGGGCTGGTCGCCAACTCCGACGTCATCATCGCCGCCGACGACGCCACCTTCGGACTGCCCGAAGTGGACCGCGGCGCGCTCGGCGCGGCCACCCACCTGTCCCGCCTGGTGCCGCACCACGCGGCCCGGGCCCTGTACTACACCGGCCGCACCGCCACCGCGCAGGAGCTGCACCGCTTCGGCTCGGTGTGGCGGGTGGTCGAACCGGACCGGTTGCTCGACGCCGCGCTGGAGCTCGCCGCGGAGATCGCGGCGAAGGACCCGCGGGTCGTGCGGATGGCCAAGGAGTCGTTCAACGGCATCGACCCGGTGGACGTGCGGCGCGGCTACCGGTACGAGCAGGGGTTCACCTTCGAGCTCACCCTCGCCGGGGCGGCGGACCGGGCCCGCCGGGAGTTCGCCCGCGGCGGCGATGCCGAGACGTGAGGGAAGCGCGGATGCGGGACAAGCTGATGAGCGCGGACGCGGTGGTCGCCGAGCTCGCGGACGGCATGACGATCGGGATCGGCGGCTGGGGGTCGCGGCGCAAGCCGATGGCGCTGGTGCGGGCGATCCTGCGCTCGGACCTGGCGGACCTGACGCTGGTGTCCTACGGCGGCCCCGACGTCGGGCTGCTGTGCGCGGCGGGCAAGGTACGGGCGCTGGTGCACGGGTTCGTCTCCCTCGACTCGATCCCGCTGGACCCGCACTTCCGGGCCGCGCGGCAGCGCGGCGAGCCGCAGGTCGCCGAGTACGACGAGGGCATGGTGCTGGCGGGCCTGCGCGCCGCCGCCGCGCGGCTGCCGTTCCTGCCGACGCGCGCCGGGATCGGCTCCGACGTCCTGGCGCTGAACCCGGGCCTGCGCACGGTCACCTCGCCGTACCCGGACCGCGAGGAGCTGGTGGCGATGCCCGCGCTGGAACTCGACGCCGCCCTGGTGCACCTCAACCGCGCCGACCGGTACGGCAACGCCCAGTACCTCGGCCCCGACCCGTACTTCGACGACCTGCTGTGCGCCGCGGCCCGGCGCAGCTTCGTGAGCTGCGAACAGGTCGTGCCCACCGCCGCGCTGCTGGACGGGGCGGGCCGCAGACCTTGCTGATCAACCGGACCCACTCCAGCGGCGTGGTGCACGCGCCGCGCGGCGCGCACTTCACCGACTGCGCCCCGGACTACCCGCGCGACGAGGCGTTCCAGCGCCGGTACGCGGCGAGCGGGACCGACCGGGAGAGCTGGGAGCGCTTCCGCGCGGAGTTCCTCGCCGGGGACGAGCAGTCCTACCAGGACGCGGTCGACGCGTTCCACGCGACCGGAGGAGCGGTGGCATGACCGACGACGTCACCCGGGCCGAGGTCTGCACCGCGGCCTGCGCCGACACCTGGCGGGACGCAGGCTGCGTGCTGGCCTCCCCGATCGGGCTGATCCCCGCGCTCGGGGCGCGGCTGGCCCGGCTGACCAGCGCCCCGGAGCTGCTGCTGACCGACGGCGAAGCGCTGCTGCTCGCCGAGCCGCCGCCGATGGGCGCCGAGCGCGGCGCCGGCCCCGTGGAGGGCTGGATGCCGTACCGGCGGGTGCTCGACCTGCTCGCGGGCGGGCGGCGGCAGGTGATGATGGGCGCCAGCCAGATCGACCGCCACGGCAACCAGAACATCTCCCGCATCGGCCCGTGGGACAAGCCGTCGGTGCAGCTGATCGGCGTGCGCGGCGCCCCGGGCAACACGATCAACCACACCACCAACTACTGGATCCCCCGGCACGGCGAGCGGGTGTTCGTCGACTCCGTCGACCTCGTCTCCGGGGTGGGCCACGACCGGGCGCGGCGCGCCGGGGCGCGGTTCCACGACGTGCGGGTGGTGGTGACCGACCTGGCCGTGCTCGACTTCACCGGCCCGGACCGGACCATGCGGCTGCGCTCGGTCCACCCCGGCGTGACCCCGGAGCAGGTGCAGCAGCGCACCGGGTTCCCGCTGGTCGTCGACGAGGTGGCCGAGACCCGGCTGCCCACCGGCGAGGAGCTCGACCTGATCCGCCGCACCCTCGACCCGGAGGGCCTGCGGCACCGCGAGGTCCCGGCGTGACCGCCCCGGCGTTCGACACCGCCCCGCCTTTCGATACCGCGCTGTGCCGCCTGACCGGCGTCCGACACCCGCTCGTGCAGACCGGGATGGGCTGGGTCGCGGGACCCCGGCTGGTGTCGGCCACCGCCGAGGCCGGGGCGCTGGGCGTGCTGGCCTCGGCGACGATGAGCACCTCGCGGCTGGCCGAGGCCATCGCCGAGGTCAAGCGGCGCACCGACCGCCCGTTCGGCGTGAACCTGCGCGCCGACGCGGGCGACGCCGAGGAACGCGTCGACCTGCTCATCCGCGAGCGCGTCGCGGTGGCCTCGTTCGCCCTGGCGCCCGACGAACGGCTGATCGGCCGGCTCAAGGACGCCGGGGTGGTCGTGATCCCGTCGGTCGGCGCCCGGCGCCACGCCGAGAAGGTCGCGGCGTGGGGTGCGGACGCGGTCGTGGTGCAGGGCGGTGAAGGCGGCGGGCACACTGGCGCGGTCGCCACCACCCTGCTGCTGCCGCAGGTGGTCGACGCGGTGGACGTCCCGGTCATCGCGGCCGGCGGCTTCTTCGACGGGCGCGGGCTGGCCGCGGCCCTGTGCTACGGCGCCGCCGGGATCGCGATGGGCACCCGGTTCCTGCTGACCACCGACAGCACCGTGCCCGACGCGGTCAAGCGCCACTACCTCGCCGCGGCGACCTCGGACACCGTCGTGACCTCCCGGGTGGACGGGATGCCGCACCGGATGCTGCGCACCGGCCTGACCCGCGCGGCCGAGTCGGCGCACCCGCTGCGCCGGCTGCCCGCAGCGCTGCGGCAGGCGTGGGCGTTCAAGGAGCTGACCGGCATGTCCTGGCGGCGGTTGCTCGCCGACGGCCTGGCGCTGCGCCGGAACCACGAGCTGCCCTGGAGCAGCGTCCTGCTGGCCGCGAACGCGCCGATGCTGATCAAAGCCGCGCTGGTCGACGGACGCCCGCAGGCCGGGGTGCTGCCCGCCGGGCAGGTCGCCGGCGTCATCGACGAGCTGCCGAGCTGCGCGGAACTGGTCGACCGCATCGTCGGCGAGGCGGCGGCCGTGCTCGCCGACCGCGCCGCGACCGTCAGGCCCGGTCCGGCTCGCTGATCCCGTCGCAGAAGATCGCGACGTACTGCTCGGCGACGACGTTGGCGGTGAGCCGGCCGCGCGGGTTGTACCAGTGCACCGAGGTCCACACGGTGTCCCGGATGAACCGGTAGGCGAGCTTGACGTTGAGATCACCGCGGAAGGCGCCCGCGCGCTGACCGTCCCGCAGCACCCGGGTCCAGGTGCGCTCGAACTCGGCGGCGGCCCGGGACAGGTACTCGAACCGGTCGAACTGCGCCAGGTACTTGGACTCGTTCTGGAAGATGGCGACCGCGTGCGGGTACCGGTGCATCGCCCGGAAGGACTGCCGGATCAGCTCGGCGATCGCGGTGCGCGCGTCGGGGTGCGCGCGCAGCACCTCGTCGTTGATCGCGCGCTGGTGGTCCAGGAAGTCGCGCAGGATCTCGTCCACCATCGACTCCTTCGAGTCGAAGTGGTGGTACAGGCTGCCGGAGAGGATGCCCGCCGCGTCGGCGATCTCGCGGACCGTGGTCGCCAGGAAGCCCCGCGAGGCGAACAGCTCCCCGGCGATGGCCAGCAGTTCCGCGCGCCGTCCGGAACCCGCTTCCCGCGTCGCGGCCCGGGGGGACGCGTCCTTCGCACTCACCACGGAACTCATCCTCTCAGAACCCGGTTCGGACCCGGCTGCGCGGGGCCGCGCGGTGCGGTCACGGCCGCGGTTCCCGGGGCAGCCCGAGGACCCGCTCGGCGACGATGGTGCGCTGGATCTCGTCCGAACCGCCGTAGATCGTGTCGGCCCGGGTGAACAGGAACAGCCGCTGCCACTCGTCGAGCTCGTACGGCGGCCCGCCCGCGGCCAGTCCGCCCGCCCCGGCCACCTCCATCGCGAGCTCGCCGAGACCGCGGTGGAAGCCCGCCCAGTACAGCTTCGCGATGGACGCCTCCGGGCCGGACGTCCCCTCGGCCACCCCGGTGAGGGTGCGCAGCGCGTGGAACCGCATGATCTCCAGGCCGATCCGGGCCCGCACGATCCGGTCCCGCAGCACCGGGTCCTCGATCGCCCCGTTGCTCCTGGCCAGCGCCACGATCCCGGCCAGCTCGCGGCGGAAGACCACCTGCTGGTCCACGGTGCCCACGCCGCGCTCGAAGCCGAGGGTGCCCATCGCGACGCGCCAGCCCTCGCCGACCGCGCCGACCACGTCGTCGGCTCCGGTGCGGGCGCCGTCGAAGAACACTTCGTTGAACTCGGAGGTCCCGGTGAGCTGCACGATGGGCCGCACCTGGACGCCCGGCTGGTCCATCGGCACCAGCAGGCAGGACAGCCCCGCGTGCCGCGACCCGGCGGGATCGGTGCGGGCGAGCAGGAAGCACCAGTCCGCCACGTGCGCCAGCGAGGTCCAGACCTTCTGCCCGTGCACGACCCACTCCCCGCCGTCGAGCACCGCCCGGGTCGACAGGCTCGCCAGGTCGGAACCCGCGCCGGGCTCCGAGTAGCCCTGGCACCACAGCTCCCGCACCGACACGATCGGGGGAAGGAACCGGCGCTGCTGCTCGGGGGTGCCGAAGGCGATCACCGTCGGACCGAGCAGCTCCTCCCCGATCCGGCCGACCCGCACCGGGGCTCCGGCGCGCGCGTACTCCTCGTGGAAGATCACCTGCCGGTGCAGCGACGCACCGCGGCCGCCGAACTCCTCGGGCCAGCCGAGGCAGGTCCAGCCGTGCGCCGCCAGGTGGCGGTCCCACGCGAGCCGCACGTCGAAGGCCTCGTGCTCGCGGCCGGGACCGCCGAGCCCCTTGGCCTCGGCGAACTCGCCCGCCAGGTGGTCGCCGAGCCAGTCCCGCACCTCGCGGCGGAACGCCGCTTCCTCCGCGCTGTCCGCGAGATCCACTCCAGCCTCCCCGGAATCCGGCGTCCCCGTGATCCTACCAAGCACTTGCTTGCTACGGCTAATCTGGCGCGGAACGGGCGCGCCGCACCACCACCGGGAGGACACCGTGCACTTCGCGTTCACCGACGAGCAGGAGGACCTGCGCCGGACCGTCCGCACCCTGCTGGACCGCCGGGGCGGTCCGGACATCCCCCCGCCGGAGGCACCGGCCGCGGCCCACGACGCGGCGCTGTGGGCGCGGATGGCCGAGCAGATCGGCACCCACGGCTTGGCAGTCCCCGAGGAGCACGGCGGCAGCGGGGCCGGTCTGGTGGAGGCCCTCATCGTCGTCGAGGAGCTCGGCAGGCGACTGGTGACCAGCCCGTACCTCGGCAGCGCGGTGCTGTGCAGCCAGGTGCTGCTCGCCGCCGGCGATCCCGGCGCCGCCGCGCGCCTGCTGCCCGGGATCGCCTCGGGCGGCTCCGTCGCGGCGCTGGCCTGGGCGGAGCCGAAGCACCGGTGGGACACCTCGACGTGCGCCGCGCTCGCGCGCCGCGACGGCGACCGGTGGCTGCTGACCGGCCGGAAGCTGTTCGTGCTCGACGGCGCCGAGGCCGACGTCCTGCTCGTGGTCGCCACCACCGGGACCCGCCCCTCGCTGTTCGAGGTGGACCCGGGTGGGTTGCCGCACGCGCGGACCGACGCGGTGCCGATGGACCCCACCCGCCGCTGGACCGGGTTCACCTTCCACGACGCGCCCGCCCGGCTGATCGGCGCGGCGGGCGGCGCGGAACCGGCGCTGGCGCGCTGCCGGGACGTCGCCGCCGCGGCGCTGGCCGCCGAGCAGGTCGGGGCGGCGCAGCGCTGGCTGGGCGAAATCGTCGAGTACACCAAGGTGCGCGAGCAGTTCGGCAGGCCGATCGGCTCGTTCCAGGCGCTCAAGCACCGCCTCGCCGACCTGTTCGTGGCCGTCGAGTCCGCCCGGTCGATGTCCTGGGCCGCGAGCTGGGCCGTCGCCCACCGCACCGAGCAGGCGGCCGAGTGGGCGGCGATGGCCAAGTCGTACTGCTCGGAGACCTACGCCGCGGTGGCCGCCGAGGGCATCCAGCTCCACGGCGGCCTCGGCATCACCTGGGAGCACGAGGCCCACCTGCACCTCAAGCGGGCGCACTCCAGCGCGCAGCTCTTCGGCACGCCGCGGGACCACCGGCGACGGCTGGAGGCCGCGCTCCTGCGGGCCCGGCCGTGAACCGCCGCGCCGCTACAGCCGCTCGACGATCGTGACGTTGGCCGTGCCGCCGCCCTCGCACATGGTCAGCAGGCCGTAGCGGCCACCGCGCCGCTCCAACTCGCACAGCAGGGTGGCGAACAGCTTCGTCCCGGTGGCGCCGATGGGGTGGCCGAGCGCGATCGCGCCGCCGTTGACGTTGACCCGGTCCGGGTCGGCACCGGTCTCGGCCAGCCACGCCAGGACCACGCTGGCGAACGCCTCGTTGACCTCGAACAGGTCGATGTCGTCGACGGACAGCCCGGTCCGCCGCAGCGCGTGCTCGGTGGCCGGGATCGGACCGGTGAGCATCCACACCGGATCGGCACCGCGCACGGCGAGGTGGTGGATCCGCGCGCGGGGGCGCACTCCGTGCTCGGCGACGAACCGCTCGGAGGCCACCAGCGCCGCGCTGGCGCCGTCGCAGATCTGGCTGGCCACCGCCGCGGTGAGCCGGGAACCGTCGGCCAGCGCGGGGAGTTCGGCCATCCGCTCGGTGCTGGTCCCCCGGCGGGGGCACTCGTCGGCGGTCGCGCCCGCGACCGGCACCAGCTCGCGGTCGAACCGCCCGGCGTCGAGGGCGGCGAGCGCGCGTTCGTGGCTGCGCAAGGCGTAGTGCTCCATCCGCTCCCGGGTGATCCCCCAGCGCTCGGCGATCAGGTCGGCGCCGCGGAACTGCGAGACCTGCTGCTCGCCGTACCGGGCGCGCCAGCCCGTCGAGCCCCCGAAGGGATCGGGGAAGCCGTGCTGCTGCCCGGCGAGCATCGCGGCGCTGATCGGGATCGCGCTCATGTTCTGCACCCCGCCCGCGACGACGAGGTCGGCGGTGCCGGACAGGACCGCCTGCGCCGCGAAGTGCAGCGCCTGCTGGCTCGAACCGCACTGCCGGTCGACCGTCACCCCCGGGACGTGCTCCGGGAACCCGGCGGCCAGCCAGGACGTGCGTGCGATGTTGCCCGCCTGCGGTCCGATCGCGTCGACGCAACCCAGGACCACGTCGTCGACCAGCGCCGGGTCGATCGCCGCGCGGTCGAGCAGGGCGGCGAGCACGGCCGCGCCCAGGTCGGCGGGGTGCACCGCGGACAACGCGCCGCCGCGCTTGCCGACCGGGGTCCGAACGGCATCGATGATGTAGGCCTCGGGCATGGTCGCCTCCTCGTCGGGCCGGTGGGGTGGGACGGTCCCGCTCACGGGTGCTGGCCGCTGACCGACACGACCTCGCCGGTGAGGTACGAGGCGTACTCGCTGGCCAGGAAGACCACCACGTTGGCCACCTCCCACGGTTCGGCGGGACGGCCGAAGGCCTCGCGCTCGCCGAGCCGCGCCAGCAGCTCCTCCGAGGTCACCTTGGCCAGGAACGGGTGCGCGGCCAGGCTCGGCGCCACGGCGTTGATCCGGATGCCGTGCGCGGCGACGTCCAGCGCGGCGCAGCGCGTCAGCGCCATCACCCCGGCCTTCGCGGCGGCGTAGTGGGCCTGCTCGGCCTGCGCCCGCCAGCCGAGCACCGAGGCGTTGTTGACCACCGCGCCACCTCCGCCCTGCGCGAGGAACCGGCGCAGCACGGCGCGGGTGCAGCGGAAGGTGCCGCCCAGCGTGACGTCGAGGACCCGGCGCCACTCGTCGTCGGACATGTCCACGATGGACCGGCTGCCGCCGAGCCCGGCGTTGTTGACGAGCACGTCGATGCGGCCGAACTGCTCGGCGGCGCCCGCGACGAGCCGCTCGACCTGCTCCTGGTCGGTGACGTCGCAGCGCAGCGCGTGCACCCGGTCCGGGAACTCCGCTTCGAGTTCCTCTGCCGCGGCCGCGAGCCGACGCCCGTGCGCGTCGCTGAGCACGACCGACGCCCCTTCTTCCAGGCTGCGCCGGGCGACCGCGGAGCCGATGCCGGTCCCGGCCGCGGCGGTGATCACGACGACCTTGGCGGCGAGCAGGTCGTGCGCTCGCGGGTAGGGGGGTGGGATCACGTGTCCTCCTCGGGCGGCTCCACGACATCTGTTCAACGGAGCCCGCCGTGCGTAGGATAAGCCACCAAGCACTTGCTTGGGAGGTGTCGGAGTGGACCGGATCGGCGAACGCGCCACCGTCCCGGCAGCGCTGGATGCGGCGGCGCGCCGCTTCGGCGACCGCGAAGCCCTGGTGGACGGGCCGGTCCGGCTCGGCTTCGGCGAACTCCGCGAGTCGGCCCGCGACTGCGCCCGGGCGTTGCTCGCCCGCGGGATCGGCGCGGGCGACCGGGTGGCGATCTGGTCGCCGAACACGCACCACTGGGTCCGGGCCGCGCTCGGCGCGCTCTGCGCGGGCGCGGTCCTGGTGCCGATCAACACCCGGTTCACCGGGGCCGAGGCCCGCGACGTGCTGGCGCGCAGCCGGGCCCGCGCGCTGGTGGTGGCCGGGCCGTTCCTCGGCCAGGACCGGCTGAGCAGCGTGCGCGAGGCCGCCGGGGACGGGCCGGGCGGACCGGTCCCCGGGCTCCCGGAGCTGCGCACCGTGCTGCGGGTGCCCGTCGAGGACGCGGTGGCCGCGGAAGCGGGCGTGCTCCGGTGGGACGACGTACCGGCGCTGGCGGCGGCGGTCCCGGGAAGCGCGGTGGACGACCGGATCGCGGCGCTGTCCCCGGACCACGTCAGCGACGTGCTGTTCACCTCGGGCACCACCGGGCGGAGCAAGGGGGCGATGAGCGCGCACCGCCAGGCGCTGGCGGTGGCCGACGCGTGGGCCGAGCGCACCGGGCTCACCGAGGCCGACCGCTACCTGGTGATCAACCCGTTCTTCCACAGCTTCGGCTACAAGGCGGGCATCCTGGCCGCGCTGCTGCGCGGCGCCACCGTCGTCCCGCAGCGCACCTTCGACGCCGGGGCCGCGCTGCGGCTCATCGCGGCGGAGCGGATCACCGTCCTGCCCGGGGCGCCCACGATCTACCAGGTGCTGCTGGACCACCCCGACCGGCACCGGCACGACCTGGGCAGCCTGCGGATCGCGGTGACCGGCGCGGCGACCGTGCCGGTCGCGCTGGTGCGGCGGATGCGCCGGGAACTGGCCTTCGAGCACGTGCTCACCGCCTACGGACTCACCGAAGCAGTGGTGGCGACGATGTGCCACCGCGACGACGAGCCGGACGCGGTGGCCCGGACCTCCGGCCGCCCGGCCGCCGGGTTCGAGGTCCGCGTCGTCGACCCCGACGGGCGCCCGCTCGGTCCCGGCGAGCCGGGCGAGGTGCTGCTGCGCGGGCCCAACGTGATGCTGGGGTACCTCGACGACCCCGCCGCGACGGCCGCCGCGATCGACGACCGCGGCTGGCTGCGCACCGGCGACGCCGGGGTGCTCGACGAGGCGGGCTACCTCAGCATCACCGACCGCATCAAGGACATGTACATCTGCGGCGGGTTCAACGTCTACCCCGCCGAGGTGGAGCAGGTGCTCGCCCGGCTGCCCGGGATCGCCGACGCCGCCGTCGTCGGCGCGCCCGACGCCCGGCTCGGCGAGGTGGGCAAGGCGTACCTGGTCCGCCGCGGCGGGGCGGAGCCGTCCGCGACCGAGGTCATCGCGCACTGCCGCGAGCACCTCGCCAACTTCAAGGTGCCGCGCCAGGTCGAATTCGTCGAGGCCCTGCCGCGCAACGCCGCGGGCAAGGTCCTCAAGCAGCGGCTCGGCGGGCAGGCCACGAACGGGGAGGAGCACGGATGAACGAGGACGACGCCGTGGTGCGCTACGACCGGCGCGGACCGGTCGCGACCATCACGATGAACCGCCCGGAGTACCGCAACGCGCAGAACTCGGCGATGACCTACGCCCTCGACGCGGCCTTCGCGAAGGCGGTGGACGACGACGAGGCGGCGGTGATCGTGCTGGCCGGGGCCGGCGAGCACTTCTCCGCGGGCCACGACATCGGCACGCCGGGGCGCGACGTGGACACCTCCTTCGACCGCGCGGCCGTGCTGTGGTGGGACCACGTCGGCAAGCGGGGCGGGGACCAGCGCTTCGCCCGGGAAGCCGAGGTGTACCTCGGCATGTGCCGCCGCTGGCGGGAGATCCCGAAGCCGGTCATCGCCCGCGTCCAGGGCGCCTGCATCGCCGGTGGGCTGATGCTCGCCTGGGTCTGCGACCTGATCGTCGCCGCCGAGGACGCGTTCTTCGCCGATCCCGTGGTGCGGATGGGGATCCCCGGCGTGGAGTACTTCGCCCACCCGTGGGTGCTCGGGCCACGCGCGGCCAAGGAGGTGCTGTTCACCGGCGAGCGCTTCTCCGCCGCGCAGGCGCGGGAGTGGGGCATGGTCAACCGGGTCGTCCCGCGCGACCGGCTCGACGCGGAGGTCGCCGGGATCGCCGACCGCATCGCCGGGATGCCGCCCTTCGGGCTGGCGCTGGCGAAGAAGGCGGTGAACCAGGCCGAGGACCTGATGGGGATGCGGGCCGGGATGGATTCGGCATTCGGGTTGCACCACCTGGCCCACGCGCACAACGCGGAGGTCTCCGGCGGGGATTCGCTGGGCGGGCAGGACGCCCGGTCGATGGCCCGGTCGGCGGACGGGAAGGGCTGACGTGGACCTGGACCTGGACGAGCGCGCCCTGGCCTTCCGGGCCGAGGTGCGCGCGTGGTTGCGCGAGCACGTGCCCGAGCGGCCGCTGGCGTCCTTCGACACCGCCGAGGGCTTCGCCCAGCACCGCGCGTGGGAGGCGGAGCTGGCCGAGGCCCGGCTGTCGGCGGTCTCCTGGCCCGCCGAGTACGGCGGCCGGGACGCCTCGCTGCTGGAGTGGGTGCTTTTCGAGGAGGAGTACTACGCGGCGGGAGCCCCGGGGCGGGTCAACCAGAACGGCCTGTTCATGCTCGCCCCGACCCTGTTCGCCCACGGCACGCAGGAGCAGCGGGACCGGGTGCTGCCGCGGATGGCCCGCGCCGAGCAGGTGTGGGCGCAGGCGTGGTCCGAACCCGAAGCCGGCAGCGACATCGCCGCGCTGAGCAGCCGCGCGACCCGGACCGCCGGCGGCTGGCTGCTCTCCGGCCAGAAGACGTGGAGCTCCCGCGCGGCCTACGCCGACCGCGCCTTCGGCCTGTTCCGCACCGGTCCGGCGGGAGAACGGCACCGCGGCCTGACCTACTTCCTGTTCGACCTGCGCGCCGAGGGGGTGACGGTCCGGCCGATCCGGCAGCTCGACGGCGAGCCGGGGTTCGCCGAGATCTTCCTCGACGAGGTGTTCGTGCCCGACGCCGACGTGCTCGGCGCCGTCGGCGACGGCTGGCGGGTGGCGATGACCACCGCGAACAACGAGCGCGGGCTCTCGCTGCGCAGCCCCGGGCGGTTCCTGGCCGCCGCGGACCGGCTGGTGCGGATCTGGCACCGGGAAGCCGACCCCGCCGACACCGCGCTCGCCGACCGGGTGACCGACGCCTGGATCGGCGCACGGGCCTACCAGCTCCACACGTTCGGCACGCTCACCCGGCTCGCCGCCGGTGGCGACCTCGGCCCGGAGTCGAGCGTGACCAAGCTGTTCTGGTCCGGGCTCGACGTGGCGCTGCACGAGACGGCGCTGGACCTGCTCGGGCCGGACGCCGAGCGCCGCGATCCGGACGCCCCGGACGGCGGGCGGTGGCCGGACGGGTACCTGTTCGCGCTGGCGGGGCCGATCTACGGCGGCACGGACCAGATCCAGCGCAACACCGTCGCCGAACGACTGCTGGGGCTGCCGAAGGAGCGCCGATGAGGTTCGCGCCGTCGAACGAGCACACCGCTTTCGCCGCCAGCCTCGGCGAGCTGCTGGGCGGCTCGGACGTGCCGGCGATCGCCCGGGCGTGGGCCGAGGGCGACCACGGGCCCGGTCTCGCGCTGTGGCACCGGCTCGCCGAGCTCGGCGTCACCGCGCTGCTGGTGCCCGAGGGCGAGGGCGGGCTCGGGGCGGACGCGGTGGACCTGGCGATCGCCTTCGAGGTGCTCGGCTACCACGCGGTTCCCGGACCGCTGGTGGAATCCGCTGCCGTCGTCCCGGTGCTGCTCGCGGGCAGCGCGGCCGGGCAGCGCTGGCTGCCCCGCCTGGCCGCGGGCGAGTCCCTCGCGACGGTCGCGGTGCACCCGCACGTCCCGCACGCCGTGGACGCCGACGTCGCGGCGCTGCGGCTCAGCATCACCGGCGACGAGGTGCGGGCCTGCACCGGCGCCGGGACCGGTCCGCTGCGCTCGGTGGACCCGGCGCGCCGGCTCTTCGCGCTGCCCCCGGGCGAACTCCTGCCGATCGGCTGCGGCGCGGCGTTCGACCTCGGCGTGCTGGCGGTGTCGAGCCAGCTGATCGGCGCGGCGCAGCGGGTGCTGGACGACTCGGTCGCCCACGCCGCGCGGCGCACCCAGTACGGCCGGGAGATCGGCCGGTTCCAGGCGGTCAAGCACCTGCTGGCCGACGTGGCCGTCGCCGTGGAGCTGGCCCGCCCGCTCGTGCGCGGGGCCGCGGTCGCGCTGGCGGGCGGCGCGCCGGAGGCCGCGCGGGACGTGTCCGCCGCGCGGGTGGCCGCCGCCGACGCCGCCCACCTCGCGGTCCGCACCGGGCTGCAGGTGCACGGCGCCGTCGGCTACACCCGGGAGCACGACCTCGGCCTGTGGCTGACCAAGGTGCGCGCGCTGATCGGCGTGTGGGGCACCGGATCGTTCCACCGCCGCCGCGTGCGGGAGGCGCTGACCGGCGCGGCGGACGGCAGCGGAGGAGGACGGGCATGATCGACTTCACCGGACGCGCGGTGCTGATCACCGGCGGCACCAGGGGCATCGGCCGCGCCATCGCCGAGGCGTTCCTGGCCTCGGGCGCGGACGTGGTGGTGTGCGGGCGCTCCGCGCCCGAGCAGCCGCCCACCGCGGCGGGCCGCAGCGCGGCGTTCGTGGCGGCCGACGTGCGCGCCGCCGACCAGGCCGAGGCGGCGGTGTCCGCCGCGGCCGAGCGGTGCGGGCGGCTGGACGTGGTGGTGAACAACGCGGGCGGCTCACCGGACGCCGACGCGGCGACGGTCTCGCCCCGGTTCGTGGACAAGATCGTCGCGCTGAACCTGCTGGCGCCGTTCTACGTGGCGCAGGCCGCCAACGCCCGGATGCGGGACGGCGGTGGCGTCGTGATCAACATCGGCAGCGTCTCGGCGCACGACCCCCAGCCGGGCACCGCCGCCTACTCCGCCGCCAAGGCGGGACTGCTGGTGCTGACCAGGGCCCTGGCCCTGGAGTGGGCACCCCGGGTCCGGGTCAACCACATCACGACCGGCCTGGTGCGCACCGAGGCCGCCGCACCCGGGTACGGCGCGGACGGCGGGGCGGCGGTGGCGTCGCTGATCCCGATGGGCCGGATGGCGACCCCGGACGACGTCGCGGGCACCTGCCTCTACCTCGCCTCGGACCTGGCGTCCTACGTCACCGGGGCCGACATCGCGGTGCACGGCGGCGGCGAGGTCCCGGCCCGCTACGTCGCGACCCGGCCCTGACCCGTCACGGCGCGCTCAGCAGCAGGCCGCTGGTCGGCACCCCGGTGCCCGCGGTGACCACGGCGGTGCCGACCTCCCGCGGCTGGTTGCACGAGGTGCCGCGCACCAGCCGGACGGCTTCGGCGATGCCGTTCATGCCGTGCAGGTACGCCTCGCCGAGCTGCCCGCCGTGGGTGTTGGTGGGCAGCCGCCCGGCGAGCCCGAGGTGGCCGTCGGCGATGAAGTCCTTCGCCTCGCCCCGGCCGCAGAACCCGAGCTCCTCCAGCTGCGGCAGCACCAGCGGCGTGAAGTGGTCGTAGAGCACCGCCGCGTCCACGTCCGCGGGCCCGATCCCGCCGCGCTGCCACAACCGCCGCCCGACCACGCCCATCTCCGGCAGGGTCGCCAGGTCGCGGCGGTAGTAGCTGGTCATCATGTGCTGCTCCGCCCCGGAACCCTGCGCCGCCGCGCGCACCCGCACCACCGGCTGCCGCAGGTCCCGGGCGCGTTCGGCGGAGACCACCACGAGCGCCTGGCCGCCGTCGGTCTCCTGGCAGCAGTCGAGCAGCCGCAGCGGTTCGGCGATCCAGCGCGACGCCTGGTGGTCGGCCAGCGCGATCGGCCTGCCGAAGAACCAGGCGGCCGGGTTGGTGGCGGCGCGCTCGCGGGCCACCACCGCCACCCGGCCGAAGTCCTCGGTGGTGGCGCCGTATTCGTGCAGGTACCGCCGGGCGAACATGGCCACCCACTGCGCCGGCGTGTTCAGGCCGAACGGGGTCATCCAGGAGTACGCCGTCCGGTCGGCCCCGGGGTCCACCGCCCGGTCCGCCTGGCCGAGGCCGTAGCGCTCGCCGGAGCGCTCGTTGAACGCCCGGTAGCACACCACGACCTCGGCGGCGCCGGTCTCGACGGCCATCGCGGCCTGCGCGACGGTGCCGCACGCCGCGCCGCCGCCGTAGCCGACGCGGGAGAAGTGCGTCAGCTCGCCCATCCCGGTGCCGCGCGCGAGGTGGATCTCGGAGCTGGTGTCGGCGGTGAAGGTCACCAGCCCGTCCACGTCGGAGGGTTCCAGACCGGCGTCGGCGAGCGCGGCGAGCGTCGCCTCGCAGGCCAGCCGCAGCGCGCTGCGCCCCGACCGCTTGGAGAACTCGGTCGCGCCGATCCCGGCGATCGCGGCCCCGGACGACGTGCTCATCGGCCCCACCCCTCCGGCAGCGCGACCACGACCGCGCCGCTGACGTGCACGCCCCGGGCGTGCTCGCCGCGCACGGCCACCTCCACCCGACGACCGTCCACAGCAGACACCTCTCCGGTGAGCACCAGTTCGTCGCCCGGGTGCACCGGGGCGCCCAGCCGGATCCGGATGGCGCGCACGACGGCCTGCGCTCCGGCCCACGAGGTGACGAACCGCTCCACCAACCCGTTGGTGGTCAGGATGTTCAGGAAGACGTCCGGCGCCCCGCTGCGCCGGGCGAGTTCGGGATCGTGGTGGACGTCCTGGTAGTCGCGGCTGGCGATCGCGGTCGCCACCACCATCGTCCGGTCCACCGGGATGGTCAGCGCCGGGAGTTCCTGGCCCACCGCGGGCGGTCCGGGGCTCACCGCGCCCGCCCCCCGACGAGGACGTCGCCGAGCTCGGCGAGCACCGCGCTCGGACCGCCGAGCGTCCCGGCGAGCTGCTTGCCCCGCAGGAAGTACCGGTGCACCGGGTAGTCGATGTCCACCCCGATCCCGCCGTGCACGTGCTGCACGCGGTGGACCACGTTCAGCCCGCCGTGCCCGGCCCACCACTTCGCCACCAGCACCGCTTCGACGGCCCGCTCCCCCGCCACCACGGCCGACACCGCCCGCCACACCGCGACGCGCAGGGCGTCGACCTCCACGTAGCAGTCGGCGAGCTGGTGCTGCACGGCCTGCAGGCTGCCCAGCGGGCGGCCGAACTGCTCCCGCTCGCGCACGTACCCGGCGGCGCGGTCCAGGGCACCCTCGGCGACGCCGAGCTGCAACGCCGACAGCGCCACCGAGGCCCACCGCAGCACCTCGGCCGGCGCTCCCCCGCCCGGGGCGCCGACCGCCTCGGCGGAGGCGCCGTCGAGCCGCAGGTGCCCGGCGACGTCGCGATCGGTCGTCTCGCACCGCTGCCACCCGATCCCGGCACCTCCGGCCGCGATGAGGAACAGGCCCGGTCCTCGCCCGGTCGTCGCGGACACCAGCACCCGGTCCGCCCCGAACGGCGCGGGCACCACCGCCTTCTCCCCGGTCAGCCGCCACCGCGATCCGTCCTCCTCGGCCGCGCAGGCCGGCGCCGCGGGCGGCGCGGGACCGAACTCCTCCAGCGCCGCGGTGAGCCGCACCGACCCGTCGGCGACGCCGGGCAGCAGCGCCGCGCGCTGCCGGTCCGCGCCCCACCGGGCCACGGCCAGCGCCGCCACCGCCGACGGCCACAGCGGGACCGGTGCGACCGCCCGGCCCTGCTCGCGCAGCAGCGCGCACAGCCCGCCGAGCCCCAGCCCGGCACCGCCCACGTCCTCGTCGAGCACGCTCCCGAGCAGACCGGCCCGCCCGAGCTGCGCCCAGAGCGCCTCGTCGATCCGGTCCGGCCGCTCCTCGACCGCGCGCAGCCGTTCCGCGGTCGCGTGGTCGGCGAAGATCTCGCGCGCCAACTCCGCCGCCGTCGCCCACTCCTCGTCCAGCGCGAAATCCATCAGCGTCCTCCTCCCGGCCGGAACACCGGCAGGGACAGCTCCTCGTCGGCGTCCAGCCAGTCCAGCGCCACCGGCATGTCGATCCGCACGTCCGCGGGCGCGACGTCGACCAGGTTCGCGATGAGCCGGGTGCCCTCCGCCAGCTCGACCACCGCGACCACCAGCGGGTAGTCGAAGGCGGGGTGCCGGGGGTGGTGGTTGACCGCGAAGCTGTGGACCACGCCGCTGCCGCCGGATTCCACGGTGTCCCAGTCGAAGGAGCGGCACTCCGGGCAGCACGGACCGGGCGGGTGCCGCAACGCCCGGCAGGCGGCGCAGCGCTGGATCAGCAGCCGGTGCTCGCGGGCCGCCTCGAACCAGAACGCGTTGTCCTCGTTGAGCGCCGGACGCGGTCGCCGCGCGGCCGGTGCGGGACCGGGCCGGTAGCGCAGCGTGCGCCAGCGCTGGGTCGCCACCACCGCACCACCGCTGTCCCGGTAGGTCCGCACGGTGGTGACGAAGCGGCCCGCGCCCAGCGCGGTCGCCTTCTCCGGTGAGATCGACTCGACGACCTCGGTCATCCCGATGCGGTCGCCCGGCACGAGCTCGCGCTCGAAGGCGAACTCGGAGTCGGTGGCGACCACGGCGGTGTAGCCGCCCTCGGCCAGCAGCGCCGACAGCGCCTCCTGACCGCCGGTCCCCTCGGGGTCCACCGCGGCGGCGTACCCGCGCATCGTCCACGCCTGCACCATCGACGCCGGGGCCACCACGCCGGCGCGGCCGGTGGCGCGGGCCGCCTCGTCGTCCAGGTGCACGGGATTCCGGTCGCCCATCGCCTCGGCCCAGTGCCGGATCATCGGCCGGTTCACCGGGTCGGGCGCGGCCCGCCAGCCGATGAGCTCCGCGCCGGCGAACTCCCGCAACCGCCGCTCGTAGTCCCCGCTCATGCGCCGCGCCTCGCCCTCGGCAGGCCGAGCCCGCCCGTCGCGACCATGTCCCGCAGCACCTCGTTCACCCCACCGCCGAAGGTGTTCACCAAGCCCTGCCGGGACAACTGCTCCACCTGCCCGGCCAGCGCCGCCCCCGGCGACTCCGGGCGGATCCGGCCCGCGGCCCCGAGGACACCGCTGAGCAGCCGCTGCACCTCGATGTGCGTCTCGGTGCCGTAGACCTTGGTCGCGCCCGCGTCCGCCCCGGTGAGCGTGCCCGCCGCCACCGCACCGGCCATCTTCCAGTTCAGCAACCGCATGGCTTCGAGGCGCGCGTGCGCGCGGGCGAGGTCCTGCCGCACCCACGGCAGGTCGGCGACGCCGTTCTCCCGCGCCCAGGCCAGCACCTGCTCCCACAGCTCGATCATGCGCCCGCCCAGCGCGGCCAACCCGATCCGCTCGTGGTTGAGCTGCGTGGTGATCAGCCGCCAGCCACCGTCGACCTCGCCCACCACGTCGGTGGCCGGCACCCGGATCCCGCTGTAGTAGGTGGCGGTGACCACCATCCCGCCGACCGTCCTGATCGGACTCCAGGAGAAGCCGGGGGCACTGGTCGGAACGATCAGGATGGAGATGCCCCGGTGCTTCGGCGCCGCCGGATCGGTGCGGCAGGCCAGCCAGACGTGGTCGGCGGTGTTGGCGCCGCTGGTGAAGATCTTGCTGCCGTCCACGACGAAGTCCTCGCCGTCCCGGACCGCCCGGGTGGACAGCGCCGCCAGGTCGGTGCCCGCGCCGGGCTCGGTGTAGCCGATCGCGAACACGACGTCCCCGGCCAGGATGCCCGGCAGGAACCGCCGCTTCTGCTCGGCGGTGCCGTGGTCCATCAGCGTCGGGCCGACGGTGTTGACGGTGACGAACGGGAACGGCACGCCCGCCCGCTGCACCTCGTCGAAGAACACGTACTGCTCCTCGGCGGAGCGCCCCTGCCCGCCGTACTCGGTCGGCCACCCGATCCCGAGCCAGCCGTCCGCGCCCAGCCGCTTGACCACCTCGCGGAACCGCTCTCCGCCGACGCCCTGCTCCCCGGCTCGCCTGCGCTCGTCCGGGGGCAGCAGGCCCGCGAAGTACTCCCGCAGCTCGGCGCGCAAGGCGCGGTGCGCCCCGGTCTCCCGAAGGTCCATCGACACTCCCTCCGCCGGTCGGCGCTCAGGGCAGCAGGCGCGCCCGGCCGCTGGTGGCGAACTCGGCCCGCAGCGCGTCCTTGTCCGCGTCGGTCATCAGCACGTAGTCCGCACCGCCCCGGCCGGTCCACCGGTAGACGGGATCGGTCGTGCGCCACCCCTCGGCCTGCAGCTCCTTCTTCCGCAACTTCCCCGAACCGGTCGCGGGCAGCGCGTGCGACACCCGGACGAAGCGCGGCGCGCCCTTGGTCCCGAGGTCCCGCTGCGCGGCGAGGAAATCGGGCAACCGGAGGTCCGCGAAGCACCGGCCTTCGGGGATCTCCAGCGCCGCCATCACCTGATCACCCGAGCGCGGGTCGGGCACCGCGAAGGCCGCCGCCGCGAGCACGTCCCGGTGCCTGCGCAGCACCTGCTCGGTGACCAGCGCGGAGATGTTCTCGCCGTCGACCCGGATCCAGTCGCCCGCGCGTCCCGCGAAGTAGAAGTGGCCGTCCTGGTCGACGTAGCCGAGGTCCCCGGTCCAGTACCAGCCGTTGCGGACCCGTTCGGCGTCGGCCACCGGGTCGGCGTAGTAGCCCTCGAACGCCGCCGCCCCGTCGACGTCGACGATCGCTCCGATCGCCGCCGCCGCGTTGCGCACCCGGCCGTGCTCGTCGAGATGGGCCGGCGGGCACTCCCGGTAGCTGTCCGGGTCGACGATCCGCACGCCGTCCTTCGCCGCGACCCCCAGGCTGCCCGGCGGTGCGCCCGGGGCGCGGGCGAACATGCCCGCGCCTTCGCTGGAACCGTAGCCCTCCAGCAGCCGGCAGCCGAACCGCCGCAGGAACGCGGCCTGGTCCTCCGGCGAGGCCTCGGTGCCGAAAGCGTGCGTCAGGGTGTTGTCGGCGTCGTCAGGACGTTCCGGCTGCGCGAGGACGTAGCTGATGGCCTTGCCGACGTAGGTGAAGAACGTCGCCCCGAACGCGCGCACGTCCGGCAGGAACCCGGAGGCGGAGAACTTCGGCGTCAGCGCCACGCAGGCCCCGGCCGCCAGCGCGGGCGCCCACAACGCCATCAGCGCGTTGCCGTGGAACAGCGGCATCGGGCAGTAGCAGACGTCGGTGGCGGTGACGTCGTACTTGGCGCTGTTGCGGTGGCCGAGACCGGCGAGCCGGCCCTGCGAGCACAGCGCGGCCTTGGCCGCCCCCGTGGTGCCCGAGGTGAACAGCAGCAGCATCCGGGTGCTCGGCGCGATGTCCGGGTCGAGGTGGGGCTCCGCCGCGCAGGCGGCCACCCGGGCCGCGTAGTCCGGCTCGTCGACCAGCAGGAACCGGTCGCGCCGCACCCCGATGTCGAGACCGTCGAGCAGTTCCAGGCCGCGCCGGTCGGTGACGATCAGCCGGCAGTCGGTGCGCCGGACCTCCTGCTCCAGCGCGGCACCGCGCCGCGTCGGGTTGATCCCGACGACCGCCGCCCCGGCCAGCGCCGCCCCGCCGAGCCAGAACACGTACTCCGCGACGTTGTCGAGCAGGATTCCGATGTGGAACGGACCGCCACCGCGCACCGAGCGCGCCAGCGCGGCCCGGTCGGCGCTGGCGCGCACGACCTCGTCCCAGTTCCAGGTCCGCTCCCGAGTGCGCAGCCCGGGTCGCCGGTCTCCCAACCGGTCCAGCAACAGCTCGGCGATCGTTTCGCGTGCCACACGTCCTCCCTGCGTCGCGGTGGGACGTTAGCGCCGCGCCGCGCGGGATTCCGGCTCCGTCCCGGTGACCGGGAGCCGGGCTAGAACCCGGCGCCCGCCGTCATGCCCCCGTCCACGACGAACTCGGCACCCGTGCAGTACCCGGATTCCTCGGCGGCCAGGAACAGCACCAGTTCGGCGACCTCGGCGGGTGCGCCCGCGCGCGCGATGGGCAGGGCCGCCAGCGGGGAACCCGCCCGTTCCGGTCCGGGCACGTCCGGGTCGCGGCCGGTCATCGCGGTGGCCACCCCGCCCGGGTGCACCGAGTTCACCCGGATGCCGCGCGGGCCCAGTTCCAAGGCAGCGGAGCGGGTGATGCCGCGCACCGCGAACTTGCTCGCGCTGTAGGCAGAAACCCCGGCCCCGCCCACCAGTCCGGCGACCGAGGAGACGTTGACGATCGAGCCTCCCGGACCCATCGCGCGGCTCGCGTGCTTCACCCCGAGCCACTGCCCGACGGCGTTGACCTCCAGCACCGCCCGGAAGTCGGCGACGGCCATCTCCTCGATCGAGCCGGCGCGCAGCACACCGGCGTTGTTGACCAGCACGTCCAGCCGGCCGAACACCGAGGTGGCGGTCCGCACCGCGGCGATCCACCGGTCCTCGTCGGTGACGTCGTGCGGCACGAACCGGCACCGCTGCCCGAGCTCGGCGGCCAGCGCCCGCCCTTCCGGCTCCAGCACGTCGCCGAACACGACCGCGGCACCCTCGCGCAGGAACGTCCGCACGTGCGCGGCTCCCATCCCCCGCGCGCCTCCGGTGATCAGCGCGACCTTGCCCGCGAGCCTGCCCATCGCCGCCTCCCTCCCCACCGCCGACGCGGCAGGCGTCCGTCGTCGTCCCCAGCACGTCCACAGCGGTCTGCTCGCGAAACCCGGCGCAGCTCCCACGCCCCATCACCCGTTCGGGAGCCAGGCTCCCTTGTGCCAGTTCGGGGTCCTTTCGGAATGCGGCGGAGCCGCATGCGGTGCGGCCGTCAACCGGCACCGCGGCCCGTGCTCGGACGTGACCGCTCAGCGGTCTTCTCGCGAGGACGCCCTGATGCCGTGTATGGGCGATCCATCAAGAAGGGCGCCCGGAGCGAGAAGGCCGCTGAGGTTCCGCCACCCGCACCGCCACGCAGGCCATTGGCGAAAGCGGTCCCAACTCGGGCAAGGGTGCCCCTCACTCACTTCCCGAACGGGTGACTCAGCGGCGGATCGTGGCGGTGGCGTGGGTGAGGACCGGCGCCTCGTCCTGCTCGGGGCAGGTGGCCACCAGGGCCAGTCCGGGGTGCTGCCACCACAGGCTGGTGCGGATCGTCCCGCCCGGGAACACCGGCCGGGCGAACCGGACCGACAACCCCGCCAGCCGCGTCACGTCCCCGTCGAGCGCGCCGTCGACGACGGCCTTGGCGACGATGCCGTAGGAGGCCAGGCCGTGCAGGATCGGGCGGTCGAACCCGGCCGACGCGGCGAACTCCGGGTCGACGTGCAGCGGGTTGAGGTCGCCGTTGAGCCGGTAGAGCAGCGCCTGGTCCGCCGTGGTGGGCGTGTCCAGCACGAGGTCGGCAGGGCGGTCCGGGGCCGGTTGCGGGCTCGCCGGTCCGGGGTCGCCGCCGAAACCGCCTTCGCCGCGGGCCCAGATCCGCGTCGTCGTGGTCCACAGCGGATCGCCGTCCGCGGTCGCGCGCTGCTCCTGGACGATCAGGGCCGCCTTGCCCTTGTCCCACAGCTCGGCGACCCGCGAGGTGACCACGGCGGTCCCCGCGGGCGGGATCGGGCGGTGCACCGCGAGCTCCTGCCCGGCGTGCAGGAGCCGGTGCAGGTCGACGTCGATCCCGGGCAGGGACAGCCCCGGCGCCGGACCGTCCCCGGCCGAGGGCCCCTGCCCCGCCACCATCGCGAAGGTCGGCAGCACCCGCAGGTCCCGCTCGTAGGTGTACCCGAGCTCCGGCCCGGTCGCCGCGTGCCGCCCGGCGCCCAGGCTCAGGTGGTACAGCAGCACGTCGCGCGACGTCCAGCGCACCTCCCGCGAGGTGGGTTCGGCGGCCAGGGCCGCGGTCGGGTCGATCGGCATGCTCAGCTCCGTTCGTCGGTCGGCGGCACCGGTCAGGGCGTCGCGGGTTCGGGGTCGCGCGGGAGCCCGAGCAAGCGCTCGGCGATGATGTTGAGCTGCACGTCCGTGGTCCCGCCCGCGATCGACATGCACCGGGAGTTGAGGAACATCCAGGTGGCGGAGTGCCGACCGGGGTCGCCGTCGAGCGCCGCGGGACCCCGCCACTCCACGGCGGTCTCCCAGACCTGCTGGAGGTGCTCGACGCCGATCAGCTTGGCCACGCTCGATTCGGCTCCCGGTTGCCCGCCCGACAGCGAGCGCACGGTGCTGCGCAGGCCGAACAGACCGCCCGACTGGGCATCGCAGAGGACGCCACCGAGCGCGGTCAACCGCTCGTCGTCGAGCGCGACGTCGCCGCCGGCCGCCATCGCCAGCAGGGCCTCGCCGCCGCTGCCCAGCGAGGAGTCCCGCGACAGCGACACCCGTTCGTTGGCCAGCGTGGTGCGGGCCAGCTTCCAGCCGTCGCCCGGCTCCGCGACGAGCATCTCGTCGGGGACGAACACGTCGTCCAGGAACACCTCGTTGAACAGCGCGTCGCCGGTGAGCTCCCGCAGCGGCCGGATCTCGACGCCGGGGGCGGACATGTCCAGCAGGAAGTACGATAAGCCGCGGTGCTTGGGCGCGGCGGGGTCGGTGCGGGCGAGCAGGATGCCGTACCGCGCCTCGCGGGCCATCGACGTCCACACCTTCTGGCCGGTGATCCGCCACCCGCCCTCGGCCCGCTCGGCCCGGGTGGACAGACCGGCGAGGTCGGATCCGGCGCCGGGTTCGCTGAAGAGCTGGCACCACACCAGCTCGCCGCGCAGGGTCGGGGGCAGGAACCGCTGCTGCTGCTCGGTGCTCCCGTGCGCGATCAGCGTCGGCACCACCCACGCGCCGATCACCATGTCGGGCGCGGACATCCCGGCCGCGGCCAGTTCCTCGGCGATGACGAGCTGCGCGACGGCGTCGGCGCCCCGTCCCCACGGTCGGGGCAGGTGCGGCGCGGTGAACCCGCGGTCGGCCAGGTGCGCTCGACGATCTGCGCCGTCGAGCCCGGCCGCCGGGGCGAGCTCCGCGCGGACTTCGGCCCGGACCCGCTCGGCCTCCGGCGGCAGCTCCACGGCGAGCTCCCGCCGGACACCGCCCAGGGTGAGCCGGGCGACCCGCCGCCGCCACCAGGCGGTGGAACCGAGCAGCAACCGCGACGTCTGGGCCCGCCGCAGGTACAGGTGCGCGTCGTGCTCCCAGGTGAACCCGATGCCGCCGAGCGTCTGGATGCAGTCCTTCGCGCCGGAGAACCCGGCCTCCACGCTGGTCGCGGCCGCCACCGCCGCCGCGAGCGACGCCTCCTCCGCACCGGCCGACGACCACGCCCGGGCCGCGTCCCAGGCGCACACGGCGGCCTGCTCGGCCCGGGTGAGCATCCGCGCACACCGGTGCTTGACGCCCTGGAACTGGCCGACCGGCCGACCGAACTGGTGGCGCACCTTCGCGTGCTCGGCGGCGGTGGTGGCGGCCCAGCCCGCGAGGCCGGAGGCCTCGGCGGCCAGCAGCACGGCCGCCAGGTCGAGCGGTGCCTGCTCGGGCACCTCCAGCACGTCACCGGCCGGAACCGCCGCCTCCCGCGCCCGCACCCGGGCGGACCGGCGGGTCGGGTCGTGGCTGGGCAGGTCGACGACCTCCAGCGCGTCGCGGGGCAGCACGATCCACCGGACCCGGTCGCCGTCGCGTGCGGGCAGCACGAAGAAGTCCGCGAGCTGCCCGCCCAGCACCGGATCGGGTTCGCCGGTGACCCGGTGGCCGGAACCGGTGCTGGTCAGCTCCAGGCTCCCCGGCCGGAGCGCGACCGCCCCGGTGGTGGCGCCCGACGCGAGGTCGGCCAGCAACCGCCGGTGCCCGGCGTGGTGCAGGACCGCGCCGGCCAGCGCGGTGGGCAGGAACGGTCCGGGAGCCAGCGCCCGGCCGAGCTCCTCGACGACCACCGCCAGTTCCAGCAGCCCGTACCCGGCGCCGCCCGCGGACTCCGGCAGGTGCAGGCCGAGCAGGCCTTGCTCGGCCAGCAGCGACCAGAACTCCGGCCGCTGCTCGGTCCCGGCGTCGACGGCCGCGCGGACCACCTCGGCGGTGATGTGCCGCTTGCTCAGCGCGCGCACCGAATCGCGCAGCTCCCGGTGCTCCTCGGCGATGGCGATGGTCATGGGCTCACCTCAGTGCTCGTCGTGGTCGTGCCCGCGCGGGGGCGTTCGGACCCGGTCGTGGAACCCGCTGCGCCGCGCGAGGCGGTTCCCACGGCGGGCTTCAGATCCGTTCGAGGACGGTGGCGGTGGAGTGCGCCCCGCCCGCGCACATCGTCACCAGCGCCGTCGAGGAGTCGGACCGCTCCAGTTCGTGCACGGCCTGGGTGAGCAGCCGCGCCCCGGTGGCGCCCACGGCGTGCCCGAGCGCGATCGCCCCGCCGTTGACGTTGACCCGGTCCTCGTCGGGCTCGTGCACCCGCGCCCAGGACAGCACCACCGAGGCGAACGCCTCGTTGATCTCCACCAGGTCGATGTCGGAGAGCGCCATCCCGGCCCGGCGCAGCACGTGCTCGGTGGCCGCGATCGGCCCGTCGAGGTGGAAGTGCGGATCCGTGCCGACCATGCCGGAGGCGACGATCCGCGCGCGGGGGCGGAGCCCGAGGGCGTGCGCCCGCTCCCGGCTCATCAGCAGGACCGCCGCCGCGCCGTCGCTGATCTGCGAGGAGTTCCCCGCGGTGTGGATGCCGTCGGGCAGCACCGGCCGCAGCGCGGCCAACGCCTCCGCGCTGGTCTCGCGCAGCCCCTGGTCGCGGCGCACCTCCGCCGGTCCCGAGTCGTCCGGCGCGGTGACCGGCACGAGCTGCGCGTCGAAGCGGCCCTGCTCCCACGCCCGGGCCGCCTTGCGCTGGGAGGCGAGGCCGAACGCGTCGGCCTCGGCGCGGGTGATGCCGCGGTGGGCCGCGATGCGCTCGGCGGCGGTGAACTGGTCGGGCATGTCCAACGACCAGCCGGGCGGCGTGGGCGTCCCGGTGTCCGGCGTGCTGGCCTGCCCGAGGAAGACCCGGCTCATCGACTCGACGCCGCAGCCGATGCCCGCCTCGATGGCGCCCGCCGCGATGAGGCCGGCGACCAGGTGCACCGCCTGCTGCGAGGAGCCGCAGGCGCAGTCGATCGTGGTGCAGGCGGTGGTGTGCGGCAGTCCCGCGTGCAGCCAGGCGTTCCGGGTGACGTTGTTGGACTGCTCGCCCGCCTGGGTGACGCACCCGCCGATCACCTGCTCGATCTCCGCCGGCGCGGTGCCCGTGCGGTCGAGCAGCCCGCGCTGGGCGATCCCGAGAAGCTCCGCGGGGTGCAGACCGGACAGCGCACCACCGCGCCGCCCCACCGGCGTGCGGGCGGCGTCGACGATGACGGCCTCAGCCATGTTGCCTCCTGCGGTCCGCGGATCCCCGAGCATCCGCAAAACTAGAATGAATTTTCAGCACCCGGCAAGGGCCGTCCCGGTGCCGCGGCGGCGGGGTCACCCGCGCTCCGCGAGCGTCACCGCGATGTCGATGAGCTGGTCCTCCTGGCCGCCGACGAGGTTGCGCCGACCCGCCTCGACGAGGATCTCGGTGCCCGACACGCCGTAGCGCCGCGCCTGCTGGTCGGCGTGCTTGAGGAAGCTGGAGTAGACCCCGGCGTAGCCCATGGTCAGCGACATCCGGTCCAGCAGGCACTCGCCGTCCATCACCGGCCGCACCGCGTCCTCCGCGGCGTCGATGACCGCGGCGGTGTCGATGCCGGTGCGGATGCCCAGCCGTTCGGCCACGGCGACGAACGCCTCGACCGGGGTGTTGCCCGCCCCGGCGCCGAATCGGCGCGCCGAGCCGTCGATCTGCCGGGCGCCCGCGCGCACCGCGAGCACCGAGTTGGCCACCCCGAGGCCGAGGTTCTCGTGGCCGTGGAAGCCCACCTGCGCGTCGGCGCCGAGTTCGGCGACCAGCGCGGCGACGCGGTCACCGGCCTCCTCCAGCACCAGCGCCCCGGCCGAATCCACCACGTACACGCACTCGCACCCCGCATCGGCCATGATCCGCGCCTGCGCCGCCAGCACCTCCGGCGGACGGCTGTGCGCCATCATCAGGAACCCGACCGTCTCCAGCCCGAGGTCGCGGGCGAGCCCGAAGTGCTGCCCGGCGATGTCCGCCTCGGTGCAGTGCGTCGCGATCCGGCAGATCCGGGCGCCGTTGTCGGCCGCCTGCCGGATGTCGTCGCGCACCCCCAGCCCGGGCAGCATCAGGAACGCGATCCGCGCCGACGTGGCCGTCTCGACCGCGGCGCGGATCAGCTCCTGCTCGGGCGTGCGGCTGAAGCCGTAGTTGAACGACGAGCCGCCGAGCCCGTCGCCGTGCGACACCTCGATCACCGGGACCCCGGCGGCGTCGAGCGCGGCCACCACCGAGCGCACCTGCTCGGTGGTGAACTGGTGCCGCTTGGCGTGCGAACCGTCGCGCAGCGAGGAATCGGTGATCCGGACGTGGCTGTCTTCGTGGGTCATCGCGTGGTCGCCTCCTCGGCCGCGGCGCGGGTGGACAGGACCCGCCGGGCGATGCCGGCGCCGACCGCCGCGGCGGCGGCGGTCATGATGTCGAGGTTCCCGGCGTAGGGCGGCAGGAAGTCGCCCGCACCCTCGACCTCCAGGAACACCGCGACGCGGGCGAGTCCGCCGCTCATCGGGGTCGGATCGTCGAACTGCGGCTCGGCGCGCAGCCGGTAGCCCGGGACGTAGGACGCGACCTCGGCCACCACCCGCTCGATCGACCCGGCGATCGCCGCCCGGTCCGCGTCCTCGCCGATCGAGCAGAACACGGTGTCGCGCATGAGCATCGGCGGCTCCGCCGGGTTGAGCACGATGATCGCCTTGCCCCGCCGGGCCCCGCCGATGCGCTCGATGCCCCGCCGGGTGGTGTGGGTGAACTCGTCGATGTTGGCCCGGGTGCCCGGTCCCGCCGAGGGGGAGGCCACGCTGGCGACGATCTCCGCGTAGGCCACCTCGGTCACCCGCGACACCGCGTGCACGATCGGGATGGTCGCCTGCCCGCCGCAGGTGATCAGTCCGACGTTCGGGGCCGCGACGTGCTCGCCGAGGTTCACCGCGGGCACCACCGACGGCCCGAGCGCGGCGGGGGTCAGGTCCACCGCCGGAATCCCGCACCGCTCGTACCGGGGCGCGTGCTCGCGGTGCACCTGCGCCGAGGTCGCCTCGAAGACCAGGTCCGGCCGCTCGTCGAGCGCCAGCAGCCAGTCCACGCCCGCGGCCGAGGTGCGCAGGCCGCGCTCGGCCGCGCGGGCCAGCCCCGGGCTGTCCGGGTCGACCCCGACCATCCAGCGCGGTTCGATCACCTCCGATCGCGCCAGCTTGTGCATCAGATCGGTGCCGATGTTGCCCGAGCCGACGATCGCGGCAGTCGCCTTCGCCACTGCGCCCTCCCTCATTCGAACCGTGCCGTCACGTGGCCGAGCCCGGCGAACTCGGCGCGGAACACCGAACCGGGGTCGACGTCGACCGCGCGGGTGCAGGAGCCCGGCAGGACCAGGTGCCCCGCCTCCAGCACCACCCCGAACTCCGCGACCGTGCGCGCCAGCCACGCCACCGCGGTCGTCGGATCGCCGAGGACCGCGCTGGTGTTGCCGCGCGCGACCTCCGCGCCGTCGCGGTGCAGCACGGCCTCGACGTCGGCCGGGTCGATCTCACCGGGCCGGACCCGGGCCTCGCCCAGCACCACACCGGCGGACGAGGCGTTGTCGGCGATGGTGTCGGCCAGCGCGATGCGCCAGTCGCGGATCCGGCTGTCGATCAGCTCCAGCGCCGGGACCAGGTACTCCGTGGCGGCGAGCACGTCGGCCTCGGTGCAGCCCCGACCGGGCAGGCGGGCGCCGAGCACGTAGCCCACCTCGACCTCGATGCGGGGAGCGCAGTAGCGCGCCACCGGGATCGGTCGGTCGGCGGCGAGCACCATGTCGTCGAGCAGATGGCCGTAATCGGGTTCGCCGACGCCCATCATCCGCTGCATCACCGGTGAGGACAGGCCCACCTTGTGCCCCCGGACGCGGGCGCCCTCGGCGCACCGCCGCCGGACGTTGTCCAACTGGATCCGGTAGGCGTCCTCGACGTCCACCTCGGGCCACCGCGCCGTGAGCGGTTCGATCGGTGCCCGGTCGAGCTCGGCGGCCCGCAGCAGGTCGGCCGCGGCGCGGCGGTGGTCGAGATTGAGCATTCCCTGGCCTTCCCGCTGGTCGGTGAGCTCGCCGCACGCTGCCACGGGAGGCGGCCGGCGCGGCGCGCCGATCCCGGTGAGCGGGAGCACCGGCTCACCCGTCGTAGCTGATCCGGACCCGGTCGCCGACCGGTCTGGCCTGGCACGCCAGCACCAGGCCGTCGTCGAGGTCGCGCTGGTCGAGCACCTCGTTGCGGTCCATCGCCACCTCGCCGTCGAGCAGCACGCACGCGCACGCGCTGCACGCCCCTTCCCGGCAGGAGAACGGCGCGTCGATCCCGGCCGCCAGCAGCGCTTGGAGCAGGGTGGCGCCCCGCGGCCAGGGCACGCTGCGGACCCGGCCGTCGAGCGCCACCTCCACCTCTCCCGACGGGCCGCCGGTGTCGAAGGCGGTGAACGGGTCGCCGCGGTGCGAGGTGAACCGCTCGGTCCTGATCCGGTCCGCGGGCACGCCGAGGTCGGCCAGCACGGCGGCGGCGAGCTCGACGAACGGTTCCGGGCCGCACAGGAAGGCGCGCCGGTCCGCGTGCGCGGCCACCAGGGCGCGCAACCCCGCGCCCGACGGCACGCCCTGCACGGACTCCAACCAGTGCACCACGGCGAGCCGCCCCGGGTGCTCGTCGGCGAGGGCGCGGAGCCCCTCCCGGAAGATCACCGAGCGCTCGTCGCGGTTGGCGTAGAGCAGCGCCACGGACCCGGTCCCGGCGCTCAGGTGCGCTTTGGCGATCGACATGACCGGCGTGATCCCGCTGCCCCGGCCAGCAGCAGCACGTCCTCGTCCAGCGAGTCCGGGGTGAACGCGCCCGCGGGCCGCAGCACCTCCAGCACGGTGCCCGCGACGACGTTGTCGCACAACCAGTTCGAGCCGTACCCGTCGGCGGTGCGCTTCACGGTGATGGTGGGCCGCTCCCCGCGGTGCGGTGAGCTGCACAGCGAGTAGCAGCGCGCCACCCCGCCGCCGGCGCCCGGGATCCGCACGGTCACGAACTGGCCGGGCCGGTAGTCGAAGTCCGCGTCCCCGGGATCCAGCACGAACGACCGCGCGTCCGGGGTCTCCTGGATCACCCGCACGACCCGCGCGCGCAGGCCGGCGGACCGCGCCCCCCGGTCCGCGGGCGTCACGCAGCGCCGTCCGGGCGGGTCAGGAACGCCAGCACCGCGCTCTCCCACGCCTGCTTGCGCTCGATCATCGCCCAGTGCCCGCAGTCCGGGAACACGTGCAGCTCGACGTCGGGGATGGTGCGCATCGGCACGATCGCCATGTCCAGCGGGCTCACCCGATCGTCGCGGCCCCAGGTGATCAGCGTCCTGGCCCGCACCCGGTCCAGCACCGCCCAGGTGGGCGGTTCGCCGGAGGCCGCCGCCGCGGCGGCCCGGGCCGCCAGCGCCTCCCGGCCGTACATGGCGCGGGCGCTGGCCAGCGATTCCGGTGCGGTGGCCAGCCGCCACCGCTGCTCGACCAGCTCCTCGGTGATCAGCGACCGGTCGTGGACCATCGAGTTCAGCCACCGGACGAGCCGTTCGCGGGTGGGGTCCTCGGCGAACTCGGTCAGCAGGTTGATCCCTTCGCCCGGCCCGGGGCTGAACAGGTTGCGCCCCATGCCGCCGACCGTGACCAGGGCGCCGATCCGCTCCGGGAAGTCGATCGCGGTCCGGGTGGCGACGATGCCGCCCATCGAGTTGCCGATGACGTCCACTCGCGACAGTCCGAGGCCGTCGAGGAAGCGCGGCACCGCCGGGGCCGCGGCCGCCATCGGGTGCTCCCCGGTGGCGTCGCTGACGCCGAAACCCGGGAACTCCAGCACCAGGCAGCGGAAGTGCTCGGCGAGCGCGGGCAGGTTGCCCCGGAAGTTCTGCCAACCGCTGACGCCCGGCCCGGAGCCGTGGAGCAGGAGCAGCGGCGGCCCCGCGCCGAACTCGTGGTAGCGCAGCACCCCGCGGTCGGTGCGGAGTTCGCGTGCGGTGGATTCGTAGGTCGGTTCCGGCATGTGCCCCACCCCTCGACGGCCAGCTCCGCGCGGCGGCGGACCGCCCGGTCGCCGCCGCGGCGACGCTAACCGGCTCCGCCGCCGGAGCACCGCCGACGTCCCGGTCAGCGGGACCCCCTCGTCGGCCTTCGGACCCGGGGCCCGGCGTCCGCTGACCGGGATGCCCGCAGCCGCAGGGAGAAACCGCTTCCTACCGTCCGTGGCATGACTTCCCGAGGAACATCGGCCGCACCGACCCCGGCGGAGCTGCGCAGCGCGCTGGGGGCGTTCGCCAGCGGCGTCACCGTGGTCACCGGGATCGACGGCGGCGAGGCGGTCGGCTTCACCTGCCAAGCGTTCGCTTCGGTCTCGCTGGACCCGCCGCTGGTGCTGTTCTGCGCCGACCGGTCCGGCCGCGCCTGGCCGCGCATCCGCAGCGCCGGCCGGTTCTGCGTCAACGTGCTCGCCGAGCGGCAGACCGAGGTCTGCGCGCGCTTCGGATCGCGCCGGGGCCGCAAGTACGACGGGCTGGAGTGGGACGTGTCGCGCTGGGGCACGCCCGCGCTCCGCGACGTGCTGCTGCACGTGCACGCCGAGGTCGACGACGTCCACGCCGCGGGCGATCACGACGTGGTGATCGGCCGGGTCCTCCAGGTGGCGCCGGGCGCCGAGGACCGCCCGCTGGTGTTCTACCGCGGCGGGTTCGGGCTCGCGGACGGGCACCGCCGCGGCTGATCCCCGCCGCCGCGCAGCGCCTCCCCGGCGCTCAGAGCCAGGCGCCGCGCCCGGTGTCGGCGAGCAGCCGGTCCATCGCCTCCGGCGACCAGGTCTCCTCCGGCGCCTCGGCGACCGGGCGGGTGCGGCGGCCCCCCGGCGGGAACAGCTCCTGCGCCGCCCGCCGGGTCGCGTCGACCACGAGCGGAGCGACCTTCTCCAGCGGCGCGCGCCGGTCGCCGACGAGCGACACGCTCGCCAGCGGCTCCTCCGGTCCGCGCACGGCCGCCGCGACGCAGCTGATCCCGGCGGCGCACTCGCCCCGCTCGAAGGCCAGCCCGTGCCGCCGCCGGATGCGGTTGAGCTCCTGGTGCAGCGTGCTCAGGTCGCCGATGGTGCGCTCGGTCAACCGCGCGACCGCCCCGCCGAGCCGGTCCTCCACCGCCTCCGGGGCCAGCCAGGCGAGCATCGCCTTGCCGAGCGCGGTGCTGTGCGCCGGCGCGCGGCCCCCGACCCGGGACGGCACGCTGGCGGCGAACCGCCCGCCGACCTTGTCCAGGTAGTACACGTCGGTGCCGTCGAGCACGGCCAGGTGCACCACCATCCCGGTCCGCATCTGGAGTTCGTGCAGCAGCGGCGCGGCGACGGAGCGGATCTCGGCGTAGCTGCCGTCGCGGCCGCCGATGCCGAGGACGCGCTGGCCGAGGCCGTAGCCGAACGAGGTCCGCTCCAGCCACCGCAACCGGACGAGCTGGTCGAGGATCCGGTGGGTCGTCGATCGGGGGAGCCGGGTACGCCGGGCGACGTCCTCCAGGCCCAACCGCGCGGACCGCCCCTCGAAGGCGTCCAGGATGAGGGTCATCCGCTCGACCATCGACGGCGGGATCTCCTGGCCCTGGTCCCGTCCGGCCCCGGCGTTGTGCTGAGCACGGTCATGACACCCTCCCACGGCCGAGAAACTGAAACGAATTATGTTTTTGCGAATCTAACAGCGACCCGGAGCGCGCGGAAGCACCCGCGCGGGTGCGCCCCGGAGGCCGCCGCGCGCCCCCGATCCCGGTCAGCGGGACGTCGGGGCCGGGCGCCCCGCGCGGCGGATAGGAACGCGGGTGACGACCAGGAACGGGAGGCATCGCATGCGGATCGGGATCGTGAGCCCGGTCGTGACCCGGGTCCCCGGCGCGCACTCGCCGTGGGAGGCCGAGGCGGGCATCGAGGAGCTCGGCGCGATCGCCGAAACCGCGGACCGGCTGGGGTTCCACCACCTGACCTGCAGCGAGCACGTCGCCGTCCCCACCGGCGTCGCCGAGCAGCGCGGCGGCACCTACTGGGATCCGCTGGCCACGCTCGGCTACCTGGCCGGGCGCACCACGCGGATCCGGCTGACCACCCAGGTGCTCGTCCTCGGGTACCACCACCCCCTCGAAATCGCCAAGCGCTACGGCACGCTGGACCGGGTCTCCGGCGGGCGGCTCACCCTGGGGCTCGGCGTCGGCAGCCTCCAGGAGGAATTCGCGCTGCTGGGCGCCCCGTTCCGGGAACGCGGCGCCCGCGCCGACGACGCGCTCGGCGCGCTGCGCGCCGCGCTGTCCCGGCGGGAACCGCGGTACCGCGGCGACCACTACGAGTTCTCCGACGTCGTGGTCGATCCGCACGCCGTCCAACCGCGGGTGCCGCTGTGGATCGGCGGGCGGACCCCGCGCTCGCTGCGGCGGGCACTGCGCTTCGGCGACGGCTGGGTCCCCTTCGGACTCCCGCTGGACGACTTGGCCGCGATGGTGCGCCGGGCCGACCCACCCGAGGGGTTCGACGTCGTCCTGCCCGCGGGGCGCCTGCTGGACCCGCTCGGTGCGCCGGAGGCGACCGACCGGGCGCTGCGCCGGGCGCGGGAGGCCGGGGCCACCGTCGTCGGTGCCGCCCTCGCGGCCACCTCCGCCGACCACTACCGCGAGCAGCTGGCCGCGCTGGCCGACCGAGGAGTGACATGAGCAGCGATGCCGAGCGGCGCCTGAGCGCTCTCGAACGGCGGGTCGCCGAGCTGGAGGACGAGCGCGCGGTGGCCCGGCTGGTGGCGTCCTACGGGCCGCTGGTCGACAGCGGCAGCGCCGAGGCGGTGGCCGCCCTCTGGGAGCCGGGCGGCAGCTACGACGTCGACGAGCTGGTGCTGGCCGGGCACGAGGACATCGCGGCGATGGTGCGCTCCACCGCCCACCAGCGGTGGATCGACGGCGGCTGCGCCCATCTCGTCGGCCCGCCGCAGGTCACCGTCTCCGGCGCGGAAGCGACCGCGATCTGCCATTCCCTGATGGTGGTGCGCACCGGCGGGCGCTTCCGGGTGCACCGCGCGACCGCGAACCGCTGGCGGCTGCGCAAGGGCCCCGACGGCTGGCGGGTCACCACGCGCACCAACCGGGTCCTCGACGGCCGGGTCGAGGCACCGGCGCTGCTCGCCGAGGCGCAACCGCCCGCCTGAGCACCGCTTTCGCCGATGCCCCTGTCGCCGATGCCCCCTGTTGCCGATGCCCCGGGGCGGTGCCGGTGGTGAGCCGCACCCGCAGCGGCTCCGCCGGGCCCCCGGGTCTCCGCCCCGGGTGGCGGGCGAGCGGCTCGCCCACCACCCGAGCGCTCACCTCGGGCGCGGCAGGTGCTTGCCGATGAAGAAGCCCTTCGCCGCCACGCACACCGCACCGTCGGCGGTGCTGATCGCGCCCTCGGCCCAGAGCTTGCGGCCGTCGACCGCGACCTGCCTGCCGGTGACCGCCAGCGGGACGAACAGCGGGACCGGCGCGCGGTAGCGCAGGGTCAGCTCGGCGGTCATGCCCGACCGGCCGCCCCAGTGGTTGGCGACGCCGAGCGCGTGGTCGAGCAGCAGCGCGCTCACCCCGCCGTGCGCGCAGCCGGGCTGGCCCTGGTAGGCCACGCCCAGCTCGACGACCGCGGAGACCGAACCGTCGGCGGCGCCGGCGAAGCGCACCGGCGGCGCGAGGGCGTTCTCCGGGCCGGTGACCGGGTCGTGGCGGGTCGTGGCGTCACCCGCCCACATCGCCACCATCCGCTCGTCGAACGGCGGGGCGTGCGCGTCGAGCCGGTCGGCGATCGCGGTGAGCTGCTCGGCGATGCCGGACATCGCGACCCCGGTCCCGTCCCCGGCGCGCAGCAGCGAGTCGATCAGCCGGCGGGCGGCGGCCGCCGCCGCGTCCACGCCGTCCTCGCGGGCCACCGCGGTCAGCTCGACCGGTGGTTCCTGGTGCGCCGTCACGGATTCCCGCCCCGCACGGGCGTGCCGAGCGCGCGGCATGCAGAGATCATCACGCGGCCGACGGTAGGCCCCCGGCGCGGGCTCCACAACGGACCGTCCCGCTGAGTCGGACGCCGGTCGTGCTCCCGATGAGCGGGAACGCGCGGGGGTCCGGCGCCGCCGCGCAGTAGCGTCCGGCGCCCGCCGCTCACCCACCGGGAGTTCAGATGAGCGAAACACCGACGTCCTCCCCGCTCGGTTCGGACGCCGACGGCGAAGCCCTCCGCCCGGACCGGTCCCGGGCGCACCACGCCGCCACGGTGGCGCTGCTGGTGCTGCTCGTGGAGATCACCGGACTCACCTACACGATGGTCACCCCCGCGCTGCCGCTGATCGCGGCGACCTTCCGGACACCGCACGTCGCGTGGACGATCACCGCGGTCACGCTGGTCGGCGCGGTGGCCTTCGCGCTCTGCGGCAAGCTCGGCGACCTCTTCGGGAAGAAGAAGGTCGCGCTGGTGTGCGCGGGCCTGTTCGCCGCGGGCTCGGTCGTCAGCGCGCTGGCCGACAGCTTCGCCGTGCTGATCGCCGGGCGGGCGCTGCAAGGGGTCGGCCCCGCGGTGCTGACCCTGACCTACGGCCTGGTGCGCGACGTGCTGCCCAGGTCGCTGATCCCGGTCGCGCTGGGCTTCCTCGGCACCGGCATGGGCGCCAGCGCCATCTTCGGCCCGGTCCTGTCCGGGGTGCTCGTGGAGGGCTTCGGCTTCCGCGGCATCTTCTGGTTCCAGGTGCTCTACGTGGTGGTGATCGGCGCGCTCGTGCTCCTCCTGGTGCCCGAGAGCAGCCTGCGCAGCAGGGCGCACCTGGACTGGGTCGGGGCGCTGCTGCTCGGGGCGGGCACGCTGGCGCTGCTCGCCGCGCTCAGCGGCGTCGAAGCGGCCGGCTGGTCGTCGCCGGGCGTGCTCGGCGGGATCGCCCTCGGCGTCGCCCTGCTGGCCGCCTGGTTCCGCCACGAACGGCGCACCGCCGAGCCGCTGGTCGACTTCGCCCTGCTCCGGCAGCGCCGGGTGGCGCTGACCCTGGTGGCCAGCTTCTGGGTCCAGTTCACCCTCGTGAGCGCCTCCATGCTGGTGCCGCTGCTGGTCATGACGCCCGCCGGGACCGGCTACGGGTTCAGCGCCTCCCCGCTGGAGGTGGCGGTGTTCATGGCGGCCAGCGGGGTCGCGGGCATGATCGCGGGCCCGATCAGCGGCGCGGTCGCCCGGTGGCGCGGGCCCCGGCTGACCCTGATCGTCGGCGGCGCGTCGCTGGCCACCGGCTCGGCCGTGCTGGCGGTGCTGCCCGGCGCCGAGCTGTCGGCGCTGCCTGGCGCGGAGCTGTGGGTGCTGGTCGGGCACTTCATCATCGGCATCGGGATCGGCACCTGCACCGCGTCGCTGCCGAACCTGATCACGGTCTCGGTGCCCGCCGGGGCGCAGGGCATCAGCGGCGGGATGCTGAACCTGCTCGGCAGCCTCGGCAGCTCGCTGGGTTCCCAGCTGGCCGTCGTGCTCCTGCTCGTGCCCGCCGCCACCTACGCCGGGGACCGGGTGATCTACGGCCAGTCCGGGTTCGTGCTCGCCTTCTCCGCCTGCGCCGGTGCCGGTGCGCTGGCGCTGGTCAGCGCGATCGCGATGGGTCCGGTCGGCCCGCGGCGGTGAACCCGGCGTACCGCTGAGCGGGATCGGCGCCGGATCGCGCCGGGTGGTGCGGTTTCGTACGACCACGTTCCGGCGCACGTCGAGGAGGTCCGGCAGTGGGGCAGCAGTGGGATGAGGAGTACGACGTCGTGGTCGTGGGGTCCGGGGCCGGGGCGCTGACCGGCGCCCACCTCGCGGCGCGGGCCGGCCGTTCGGTCGTCGTCGTCGAGAAGACCGATCGGGTCGGCGGCATGGCGTCGTACTCCGGGGCCGCGCTGTGGCTGCCCGGCACGCAGGTCCAGGAGCGGGCCGGGGTCGGCGATTCCACCGAATCCGCCCGCACCTACCTGCGCGCCGTCCTCGGCCCGGCGGAGGCGGCCAAGCAGGACGCCTTCGTCGAAGCCGCCCCGGCCGTGGTCGCCGCGCTGGAGGAGGACCCGGCCGTCGAATTCGCCCACCAGGTCTTCCCGGACTACTTCGACCGGCCGGGGCGGATCCCGGGCGGGCGCTCGATCATCCCGGTCGACATCGCCCCGGAGGAGCTGGGCGAGCTGCTCCACCTGGTCCGGCCGCCCGCCTCGCGCGACCGGGTCGGGTTGGACCACTCCCCGGAGCCGCTCACCCGCGGGCGCGCCCTGATCGCCCGGCTGCTGCTCGCGTTCGCCCGGACCGGTCGTGGGGTGGTCCACACCGGGACCTGCGTGGACGAGCTGGTGACCGACGGCGACCGGATGATCGGGATCGCCGCCGAGCGCGGCGGTCGCCGGGTTCGGATCGGTGCGCGGCAGGCGGTGCTGCTCGCCGCGGGCGGTTTCGAGCACGACGCGGGAATGCGGGGCGAGCACGGGGTGGCCGGCGAGGCCGCGTGGTCGATGGCGCCGGAAGGCACCAACACCGGTGAACCGCTCCGCGCCGCGATGGCCCTCGGCGCGGCCACCGACCTGATGCACGAGGCGTGGTGGGGCACCGGGCTGGCCATGCCGGACGGCACCGCGGGTTTCATCGCCGGGTTCGCGGGCGGGCTCGTGGTCGACGGGCGAGGTCACCGCTACACCAACGAATCCCTGTCCTACGAGCGGCTGGCCCGCGAGATGGCGGCCGACCCGGCGCGGACCCCGTCGTACGCGCTGTTCGACCACCGCACCGGTGGGCACCTGCCCGCCGTCGTGGTGCCCGCGGGACATCCGGAGGACCACCTCGCCGCCGGGACGTGGACGAAGGCGGACACCCTCGCCGAGCTGGCCGAGTCGATCGGCGTCGCACCCGAGGAGCTGACCGCGACCGTCGAGCGCTACAACCGCTTCGCGGAGTCCGGGACCGACGAGGACTTCGGCCGCGAGGCCGACGAGTACGGCCGGTGGTTCGGCGAACCGGTGCTGGTGCCGGTCGACCGGCCGCCCTACTACGCCGCGAAGCTGGTGCTCGCCGACCTCGGCACGAAGGGCGGGCTGGTGATCGACGTGGCCGGGCGGGTGCTGCGCGCGGACGGGACGCCGATCCCGGGCCTGTACGCCGCCGGGAACACCAGCGCGTCGTTCACCGGGGCGTTCTACCCCGGCCCCGGCACGCCGATCGCGACCGCGATGGTGTTCGCCGCGCTGGCCGTCCAGGACGTCCTGGACGCGTACCGCTGAGCGGGACTCCGGGCCGGGGGCCCGGTGCGCGGCCTTACGTTGGCGGCGCGGGAACTTCGGCGGGAGGAACCAACGATGACCACCTTCGACGACATCCGCGACATCGAGGCGGAGGCGCTCCCGACGCGCTTCGCGCGGGGCTGGCACTGCCTGGGGCTCGAACGGGACTTCGCCGACGGCGAGCCGCACACGGTCCACGCCTTCGGGCAGAAGCTGGTCGTGTGGGCGGCTTCGGACGGAACCCTGAACGTGCTCGACGCCTACTGCCGGCACATGGGCGGTGATCTGTCCCGGGGTTCGGTGGTCGGGGACGCGATCGCCTGCCCGTTCCACGCCTGGCGCTGGGGCGGCGACGGGCGGTGCGCCGGGATCCCCTACGCCCGCCGCGTGCCGCTGCGCGCGCGCACCGCGGCGTGGCCGACCGCGCAGCAGGACGGGATGCTGTTCGTCTGGAACGACCCGGAGGGCAACCCGCCGCCGGAGGACGTCACCGTCCCGCGCATCCCGGGCGCCACGAGCGACGAGTGGACGGACTGGTACTGGTTCTCCACCACGATCGAAGGGGCGAACTGCCGCGAGATCGTCGACAACGTCGTGGACATGGCGCACTTCTTCTACGTGCACTACTCGTTCCCCACCTACTTCAAGAACATCTTCGAGGAGCACACCGCGACGCAGATCATGCACGGCGTCGCGCGGGAGGACGTGCGACGTCCCCAGGCCGACAGCGGTGCCCCGACGGTGCTGGGCAACACCTCGGTCGCGACCTACCACGGCCCGTCGTTCATGATCGACGAGCTGACCTACCACTACGGCGACGGCGACGTGAACTCGGTGCTGGTCACCTGCCACTACCCGGTCAGCCCGGACTCGTTCGTGCTGCAGTACGGGGTCGTCGTGGAGAAGGCCGCGCACCTGGGCGACTCCGCGCCGCAGGTGGCCGCGAAGATGGGCGATTTCATCCGGATCGGCTTCGAGCAGGACGTGGAGATCTGGCGGCACAAGGCGCGCATCGACAACCCGCTGCTGTGCGAGGAGGACGGTCCGGTCTACCAGTTGCGCCGCTGGTACGAGCAGTTCTACGTCGATGCCGCCGAGGTGCGCCCGGAGATGACCGAGCGGTTCGAGTTCGAGATCGACACCACCCGGCCCAACGAGGCGTGGCGCGCGGAGATCGAGGCGAACGTGGCGCGGCGGCGGGTGGCCGCCGGGGAACGGCCCGCGTGATGGGCGTGCGCTCCGACGCCCGGCTGCTCGACGTGCCGATGGAACCGGTGACCTGCCGCCGGTGCCGCGCGCGGGTCGAGGTGCGCAAGAGCAGTTGGGACCAGACCAGCGTCCAGTGGCACGAGGACGCCGCGCGGTCCTGCGCGGAACGCCGGGCCGGTGCCCGCGGGACGGGTCCCAACGCAGCGGTCTTCGCGGGCTGCTCCGCACTGCGCGACTCCATCCGCCGGGCCGCGGTCCGGGGTGAGCTCCCGGTCGGCACCGAGCGGGGCTGACCGGGCGCGGCGCGGGCGGGCGCCGCGCCCGGTGGCTCACCAGGTCACCGGGAGCTCGTGGACCCCGTAGACGGAGCCGTCGTGCTTGAACGGGATGCGGTCCCGGTCGGTGGCCAGCCGCAGGCCGGGCAGCCGCCGGTAGAGGGTGCCGTAGACGACCTGGAGCTCCAGCCGGGCCAGCGGCTGGCCGAGGCACTGGTGCACGCCGAAGCCGAAGGCGACGTGGCGGCGGGCGTCGCGGGTGATGTCGAGCCGGTCCGGGTCGGCGAAGACCTCCGGGTCGCGGTTGCCGATGTCGTTGGGCACGATCACCCCTTCGCCGGCCCGGAACACCTCGCCCGCGATCTCGATGTCCTCCAGCGCCACCCGGCGCCGCCCGTTGTGCGTGATGTTGAGGTACCGCAGCAGTTCCTCCACCGCCGAGGCGACCAGCGACTCGTCCTCGGCGTCGCGCAGCAGGGCGAGCTGATCCGGGTTCTCCAGCAGCGCCAGGGTGCCGAGGGCGATCATGTTCGCGGTGGTCTCGTGCCCGGCGATGAGCAGCAGCACGCCCATCTCGGCGGCGTCCTGCTGGGTCAGCTCGCCGCCGTCGACCCGCTCGACCAGCCCGGACAGCAGGTCCTCGCGCGGTTCGGCGCGCTTGGCGCCCAGCAAGTCGTGGAGGTACCCGACGAGGGCGCCCATCGCCGCGGCGCGTTCCTCGGGCGCGGCGTCGCGCCGGATGATGGTCTTGCTGTTGTCCTGGAAGAAGTCGTGGTCGGCGTAGGGCACGCCGAGCAGCTCGCAGATCACCAGCGACGGCACCGGCAGGGCGAACTCCTCCACCAGGTCCACCGGCTTCGGACCGGCGAGCAGCCGCTCGATCCGCTCGTCGACGATCCGCTGCACCGCGGGGCGCATCGCCGCGACCCGCTTGACCGTAAACGGCGGCGCGACCATCCGGCGCTGCCTGCCGTGCTCCGGGTCGTCCATCAGGATGAAGCTCAGCCGCGATCCCGAGACCGGCGCCGGGCTCGGGTATCCCGGCCGGGTGACGTCGGAGCTGATCCGCGGATCGGCGAGCAGCGCCCGCTGCTCGGCGTAGCGGGTCACCAGCCACGTCGTGCGGCCGTCCCACAGCCGGACCCTGGTGAGCGGGGCCTCCTGCTGCGCGGCCTTCAGGCCCGGCGGCGGGTCGAAGGGGCACCCGGAGGCCCGGCTCATCGGGTACTCCGGGGCCTCGGGCTGCTCGGCTGCGGGGTTCGCGGCGGTGGTCATCCCACTCCTCCATCGGACGTCGTGTTCGTGCGGTCCCCCGGCGCGGAGGACGCGGGCGCCGACCACAGGCCGGTGATCGCATCGATCAACCCGGTCGCGGCATCGCGCCAGGTCGCCCTCGGGGTGGCCGTACCCGCAGCGAGCGCGCGCTCGCGCTCGGCGCACAGGTGGACGATGAGCTGACCGGTCATGCCGTCGCGCTCGTCGACCACCTCGGCCGGCAGGTCGGGCCGGCACCGGTGCAGCCCGGTGAGCAGGCGGCGCAGCGCCGGGGACGCGAGCGCCTCGTCGAGCACCACCTCGCGCAGCGACGCGTCGGCCAGGACCTGCGCGCTGAACCGGGCGTACCAGCTCGGGACGCCCAGCGCGGCGAGGTGCTCGGTGCTCGGCCGGACCAGGCAGGACACCTGGTCCCGCAGGTCCGGGCGGTCGCCGATGGCGGCGACCATCCGCTCGCGCACCCGCTCGATCGGCTCGGCGTGCCTGCGGACGATGGCGCGCACCAGCCCGGACCGGGCACCGAAGTGGTAGCCGACCGCGGCGGTGTTGCCCTGCCCGGCGGCCTCGCCGATCTGCCGGTTGGACACCGCGAACACGCCGTGCTCGGCGAACAGCCGCTCCGCGGTGACCAGGATCCGCTCGCGGGTCGCGCCGACCCGCTCGATCCGCCCCCGCTGCGGCGCCGCCGCGTCGTCCCGGCCCATCGAGCACCTCCTCGGCCCCGGCTTCCCGGGGACCAGTCAACGCCCTCCGCTGGATTAAGTCAAGCGACTGATTTAATGTGTGCGTCGTACGCAACCCCAGGAGGCCACCCATGCCCAGCTCGTCCGCGAACCACGCCCCACCGGGAGGCACCGGCGTGGTGGCCGTGCTCGCCTTCGCCGGGATCGTGGTCTCGCTGATGCAGACCCTGATGATCCCGCTGGTCCCCCGGCTCCCCGAACTGCTCGACGCCTCGGCCGCGAACACCGCGTGGGCGATCACCGCCACGCTGCTGGCCAGCGCCGTCGCGACCCCCACGGTGGGGCGGCTCGGCGACATGTACGGCAAGCGGCGGATGCTGCTGACCAGCCTGGCGCTGCTGGTGACCGGATCCGCCGTCGTCGCGCTCAGCCACTCGCTGGTGCCGGTGATCGTCGGACGCCTCCTGCAAGGCCTGTCCGCGGGGGTGATCCCGCTGGGGATCAGCATCATGCGCGACGTGCTCCCGGCCGAACGCCTCGGTTCGGCGACCGCGCTGATGAGCGCCTCCCTCGGCGTCGGCGGCGCCCTCGGTCTGCCCGCCGCCGCCTTCCTCGCCGAGCGCACCGACTGGCACGTGCTGTTCTGGGTCGCGGCGGGCTTCGGCGCCCTGGCCGCCGTCCTGGTCCTGGTGCTGGTGCCCGAATCCGCGGTGCGCACCGGCGGGCGGTTCGACCTCCTCGGCGCGATCGGGTTGTCGATCGTGCTGGTGTGCCTGCTGCTGGCGATCTCCAAGGGCGCCGACTGGGGCTGGACGAGCCCGACCACGAGCGGACTGTTCGGCGCGGCCGTCGTCGTGCTGCTGCTGTGGGGGACCTGGGAGCTGCGCACCCGCCGACCGCTGGTGAACCTGCGCACCAGCGCCCGCCACCAGGTGCTGCTCACCAACCTGGCGTCCGCGGTGTTCGGCTTCGCCATGTTCGCGATGTCGCTGGTGGTCCCGCAGCTCGTGCAGCTGCCCGAGGTCACCGGGTACGGGCTCGGCGGCACGATGCTCACCGTGGGCCTGGTGATGGCACCGTCCGGCTTGGTGATGATGGCCATGTCCCCGGTGTCGGCCCGGATCTCCGCCACCCGGGCCCCAAGACGACCCTCATGGTGGGCGCCGTCGTGGTCGCCGCGGGCTACGGCCTCGGGACCGTGCTGATGTCGAGCACCTGGCACCTCGTGCTGCTGTCCACCATCATCGGCGCGGGCATCGGGCTGTCCTACGGCGCCATGCCCGCGCTGATCATGGCCGCCGTGCCGGTCTCCGAGACCGCCGCCGCCAACAGCCTCAACACCCTGATGCGCGCCATCGGCACCTCGGTGTCCAGCGCCGTGGCCGGCGCCCTGCTCGCGCAGCTGACCACCACCGCCGGCGGCCAGAGCTACCCGAGCCAGGGCGGCTTCCAGCTCATCATGGGCATCGGAGCGGGCGCCGCGCTGGCCGCGCTCGTGCTGGCCGCGTTCCTCCCGAAGCACCGGCGCCCCACCGCCGAACCGACCCCACCGACGCCCGCACCCCAACCCACCGGTCGCTGACGGCCGGTCGACGCCGCGAACGCCAGGTGCCCCTGCGCGCGGGCCGGGGGCTCCCGCAGTGGTCTGCGGTCAGCCCCGCCGCGCGTAGACCATCCTGGTGCCGGTGCCCTTCGGCGCCGCCGCGGCGTCCTGGAGCTCGACGGCGAAGCCCCGCTCCCGCAACAGGTCCGCGACGCGGTCCAGCGCGCCCCCGGCGGTGTGGACCTCCAGGACGACGTGCCGGATGCGGCGCCAGTCCGCATCGGACACCCCGGCGAGGACCGCTTCTTCGCTGCCCTCGACGTCCACCTTGAGCAGGTCGATGTCGCCCTCGGCGTGCGCGGAACCGCGCAGGACCGCCGACAGCGGGCGCATCGCCACCGCGCACTCCTCGTGCCGGTACACCTGCTCGGCCACCTCCGGGCCGGCGTAGGTCGCGACGGTCCGCTTGTCCGCGAGCTTGCCGTCGAGGTGCACCGTGGAATTGCCCGGCATCGCGGGGAAGTAGAAGAACCGCGCGTCGCCTTCCCGATCCGAGAGACCACCGGCGTGGACGGCCACACCGGACACGCCGTGCAACGCGAGGTTCGCCCGCAGCGCCGCCACGTTCTGCGGCGCGGGCTCGACGGCGAGCACCGCAGCCGCCGGGAACCGCTGCTTGACGAACAGGGTGAACAGGCCGATGTTGGCCCCGGCGTCCACGACGACCCGGGGGTTGATCGGGCCCAGCCCGCCCAGGTAGGTGTCGCGGCGGAAGATCTCGTCGTAGATCAGCACCGCCTCGGAGAGCACCGGGTTGCCGTTCGCCGGGCTGTAGCAGGAGAACGCGTCGTCGATCTCGACGAGTCGCAGACCGGTCATCACATCACCACTGAACCTTCGCGATCGGAGGACGGCAGGACGGCAAGGCCCGGCTCACCCGCCACCGGGCGGACGTGGCGCGCGGGCCAGGAACTCCTCCAGGGCATCGGCTCCCCGCGCCCCCGCGTCGACGGACCGGAGCCGGTCCCGCCAGCGGTCGAGCGTCGACCGCAGCACCGGATCGGCGACCACCTGCTCGACGGCGGCGCGCAGCTCCGCCGCCGTCAGCGACTCGGTGTCCAGCGCGCGCCCGAGCCCGAGTTCGGCGGCCCGCCGCCCGTTGAGGGCCTGCTCCGGGGTCTGCGGCACCGACACCACCGGCACGCCGTGCAGCAGGGCTTCCATGGTGGAACCCATGCCGGTGTGCGAGACGAACGCGGCGGCATGCCGCAACACCTCGAGCTGCGGCACCTGGCGGTGCACCTCGACGTTCGGCGGAACGGCTCCCGGCGGCGCGGCGCGGCCGGTGGCCATCACGACGTGCCACGGCGTGCCCCCGAACGCCTCCAGGCAGACCCCGAGGAGGTCGGGGCGGTCGTTGAACACGGTGCCCAGCGACACCAGCACGAGGGGGTCACCGGTGGGCGGGGACCAGGCATCGGGTCGGGCGCGGCGGGGCAACGCCGGACCGAGGAAGCGGAACGCCTCCCCGAAGGTCTCACCCGCGACCTGGAACTCGCGGGGCACGAACACCAGGTTCAGCGGCGCCCGGGCATCGGTGGGGCGCAGCGCTGCGGGCGACAGACCGTACCGGGCGGCGAACGCGGCGAGCTCCCGGCCCACCTCGGCCAACCGCGGGTCGGCGGGATCGAAGTCGACCGGCCACATCAGCGCGCGCAACGAGAAGTGCTCGTTGCCCACCATGTTCGGGGCCATCGCGACGCCGGGGACCGCGAGCCGATCGGCCAGCGCGCGACCGGGCAGCCCCATCGCGTCGTAGCACACGCAATCCGGCGGATCCGCCAGGAACGGCGCGAGCAGCGCGTCGAAGCTCGCGGTCAGCTCCGCGGTACCGGCCACCATCATGCGGACCAGTCCGTCCTGGGTGTAACCGCGGCCGGCCAGATCGCTGAGCTCGACGCCCCACGGCATCACCACCGCCGTCGCCCCGGCCCGCTCGACCGCGGGCGCCTGTTCGGAGCCGGTGGCGTAGGTGACGCGGTGCCCGCGCGAGACGAGTTCCTCGACCAAGGGCAGCGTCGGATTGACGTGGCCGTGCGCGGCCAGCGATGCGAAGGCGAAGTGCCCGGCCAAGATCGTCCCCCATCCTCTCCCGCCGCGGCGGGCCGCGCGCACCGGCCGGAGCCGACCCCGACGGCGTTCCGGCAACGCGCGCCGTCATCCTACGGCCGGACGAGCCCACGGGACCAGTCCCGCGAAAACCTTGGCCGCGGCGGCACATCCTTGGTTGAATGCGCTCGACACCGCACGGCACCGGGGAGTGGCATGGACGGCAACCAGCCCGGCGAGGGCGGATCCGGCACCTGGCGCGGGATCCAGGTGTACTTCTACGCCGAGGACAAGGACGACCTCCTCCTGAACTGCGTCCGACCGCTGTTCGGCCGGGTGGCGGCGCGCACCGAGCGGCTGCTGTTCACCCGGCACTGGCTGCGCGGTCCGCACCTGCGACTGGCCTTCCGCGCGCCGGACGACACCGTGGTGCCCACCGTCGAGCGGGAGATCACCCGGTACCTCGCCGCACATCCCTCGACGGCGCGGATCGATGAGCGCGCGCTGCTGGCCACCCATCGGCGACTGGCCGAGCAGGAGCAGGAACCCGGGCCGCTGACCCCGCTGCACCCGGACAACTCCGTCCAGCACGCCCCGCACGACCGGCGTTTGCCGGTCCTGGGCGGCGCGGCCGCCGCTGCGCTGCTGGAGGACTTCTACCACGAGACCAACGACGCCGCCTTCGACATGCTGGCGCACGTCCGGGCCGGCGGTGATCGGCTGGTCCTGGCGCTCGACCTCATGCTGGCCACGGCGCACGCGCTGTGGCCCGGGATCGACCGCGGCTTCATCTCCTACCGCTCGCACGCCGAGGGCTTCATCGTGCGGGCGGCGGATCCCGCTGCACGCCGGGCGTTCTGCGAGGAGCGGTACCGCGCGCAGTCGGCCTTCCTGCGGGAGCGGCTGACGGCGGTGCTGGCCTGCCTGGACGGCGGTGGTGGGGACGTCCCGTTCATCACCGACTGGGTCGCCGTGCTGGCCCGCTATCGGGCCGCGGCCGAGCCGCTGATCGGTTCCGGCGAGCTCTCGTTCGCCGCCGCGCAGCGCAGTCCGGGTCGGGGAGGTTCCGGGCGGCGCGGCTGGGACGAGGGGATGCTGGCGCACAGCACCTTCCACCAACTGCTCCAAGGCGAAGGCGGCCGGATGGAACAGCTGCAGCGGGATCCGGCCTTCCTCGGGTACCGCTTCGCGCTGAACTACCTCTACCTCCACCTCAACCGGATCGGTCTGCGCCCGGTCGAGCGGTTCCTGCTGTGCCACCTCATCTCCGACGCGGTGGAGGAGCACTACGGGATCTCGGCCCACGACTTCGTCGCCTCCTGAGCGCTGTGGCGGGAACCGACCCCGTGGTGTTGCGGTGGCCGGTCGCCAGCCGTGCGGAGGGGCCACGCGGCCGGCGACGAGGCCCGCGAAACCGCTGACCGGCGCTGCGCGGCGCGACTAGGCTGGCCGCGTGGGCGAAGAGGTGGTGGCGGTCCCGGTATCCGAGCGCGGCCTGGTGGGCGTGCTGCACAGTCCGGCCACGCCGGGACCGCACCCGGCCGTGCTCGTGCTCGGCGGTTCGGAAGGGCTGGTCCCCGAGCACGCCGCCGCCCGGCTCGCCGGGGAGGGGTACGCGGCGCTGGCCCTGGCCTTCTTCGGGCCACCGCCGCTACCGCGCGATCTGGTCGAGATCCCGCTGGAGTACGGCACCGCGGCGTTGGAATGGCTGGCCCGGCACCGGGGAACCGACCCGGAGCGGATCGCCGTCCTGGGACGTTCGCGGGGCGGCGAACTGGCGCTGCTGCTGGCAGCCGCGCATCCGGAGCTGGTCGGCGGTGTCGTCGCCTACGTGCCCAGCAGCGTGGCCTGGCAAGCCGTGCCATCGGACCCTCGGGCTACGATGGCCGCACCCCGCTCGTCGTGGAGCCGCGGCGGGTCCCCGGTGCCCTTCGTCCCGATGGCACCGCCCACCGCGGCCGACGCGGCCGCCTTCGCCGGCTTCCTCGACGGCGAGCCGATGTCGTTCCGCTCGTTCTTCGAGCGGGCGATGGAGCAGGACGCCGCGGTGCGGGCCGCGACCATCGAGGTGGAGCGGATCGGCGGACCGGTGCTGGTGCTCAGCGGAGGTCGGGACGAGCTGTGGCCGTCCGGGCCGTTCGGCGACCGGATCACCGCACGACTGGCCGACCACGGCCACCCCTTCCCGCACCGGCACCTGTCCTACCCCGACGCCGGCCACCTGCTCGGCGTGCCGGGCACGGCGTCGCGCCGCCGCCGATCCGGCTTCGACCGGCTGCGGATGGGCGGGTCCCCGGAAACCGACGAGGCGGCGAGTCGGGATGCCTGGCCGCGGGTGCTCGACGTGCTCGCCTCGGCGCGGTCGCGTCCGGCGGCGCGGCCCCGCGCGGACGGCCCCGGACGCTGACGGCGGACCGCGCGCGCCGGACGAGCACCGAAACCGGTTGACGTGCCGCGGCCGGACTGGCAAGAATGGCCGCGCTACCGAACTACTGGGGGAACACATGGTTCGAACTGCGAAGAAGTCGGCCGGCCGTCCCGGGGAATGTGCGATGGGCTGACGCCCGCCGACCGAGGAATGCCGTAGCGATTCGCCACGTCGAGTCCGGGGTTCCGGCGACCTGATTCGCCGGATCGACCCCGATCGCGCTCGATCCGGCGAACCGCCGATTCCTGTCGCACGAAACCGGACGACGATCCGACTTTCACAAGAATTATCAGCAATTTCTCAGATTATCGAACCGGAGCGCCGCGGCGAACCGAAGTCCGATCACTACTAGCGGGTCGGTCGCACCTGTTGCTCTGTTCGGCGCACCACCACCAGCAGCGGAACCGGCAACGCGCATGACGGGCGGTACCGCTATTTCGTCGCGCCCACCAGAATTCCACACCACCCGAAAATAGGAGCGCTTTCAACCAAGGCATTCCGATGACAGCCGATCGGAGATCGTGCTACAAAGTTCTCGTCGACGCCAGGATCCCGGGAAAGCGCGTTGACGAATGATCTATTCCTATGACCGAACGTGGGGTATGACATGGAAGGTCTGAAACTCGAGCTCGACAACCTCGAGGTGGAGAGCCTCGCCTTCGGCGGCGACGCCGACGGCGACCTGCAGTCGCTGGGCATGGGCCACGGCATGACCGAGGTCGGCGCCTCCGCGGGCTGCTGCTGCTGCACCTGCAGCTGCTGCTGCTGCCCGTGCGGCTGATCTGACTCCACCGCGGACATCCGGGCTGATCGCCACGCGATCCCTCCCGGATAGGTGAGGTCTGCTCTGCTCGCCTGCCGCACAGGCGGGCGCGGGGCTCCGGACCCGTTGTTTCGCCGGCGCCGTCGTCCGGAGTCCCGTGCTCGCCGTGCGCCCACCTCGTTGCCGTGAACCCGTGCGATGCCTGGATGGAGCAAGTGAAGCCGAAGCTCAAGAACGACACGCTCTACCTCCCGTCGTCGGACGGGATCTACTTCGTGAGCAACCGCGGGACGCTGACGCTGGAGGGCAAGCACGTCTACCAGTGGGTCGACAAGCTGGCCCCGTTCCTCACCGGCGCGCACACCCTCGACGAGATCACCGAGAACCTCTCCGAAGACCGCAAGCGGATGGTGACCGGCTTGATCGACGGCTTGGTCGCGAAGGGATTCGTCAAGGACGTCGGCGACGACCGTCCACACGGGCTGGACGAGCGGGAGCTCGCCGCCTACGAGTCCGGCATCGCGTTCATCGACTACTACCAGGACTCGGCGGCGCACCGGTTCGAGGTGTTCCGCGACAGCCGAGTCCTGCTGATCGGCTCCGGTCGCACGGGCGCCGCGCTGGCCCGGGCGTGCCTGCACGCCGGTGTGCGGGAGGTCCGCTGGGCCCGCACCGGTGGCGCGGACGCGGGCCTGGACCGGGTCCGGGAGTTCGCCGCGCGGAACCGGGAGAGCGATCCGCGGCAAACCCTGGACGTGCTGCCCGATCCGGGCGACGCCGCGGAGGAGGCGATCGCACCGTTCGACGTGGTGCTCCACGTGTCCGACGCGCCGATGCTCGACCGCGCGCGACGGCTCAACCGGACCTGCCTCGAGCGCGGCGCGGTGTTCGCGCAGGCGGTGGTCGACGGACCGGTCGCCTGGATCGGCCCGCTGGTCGCCCCGGGCCGGGGCGACGTCTGCTGGGAATGCGCGTGGTTGCGCGTGCTGGGCCGGAACCCCCGGCCCGGTGCGCCGTTCACCGACACCCCCGACGTCGTCCCGAGCGAGTTCCTCGCCGGCCCGACCGCGGCCATCCTGGCGAACCACCTCGCGTTCGAGGTGTTCAAGCACCTCACCGAGGCGGGTCCGGTGGAGACCGCGGGCGCCGTGGTCCGGCTCGACCTGGAAACGCTGCAGAGCAGCGTCCACCCGGTCACCGCCCACCCGCTGTGCACCGCGCACGGCGACCCGGTCCCGGCCGGGGAGCGGGAGTTCACCACCGCGGTCCGGCAGCGCGCCACGGCTCCCGCGGTGTCGGCCGAAGCCTTCTCGACCGCCGCGGCCGGCTGCTTCGACGCGGCGACCGGTCTGCTCGGCGCACTCGACGAAGGTGATTTCGGCCAGCTCCCGCTGAAGGTGTCGCGCGCCGAATACGCCAACGCCGTGCTGGCGCCGGACTTCGACCAGGAGCGGTCCGCCGCGGTCGAGGTGTCCACCGACTTCACCGAGGCACGCGAACGCACGACCCGCCGTGCCTGCGAGCTCTACGCCGCGAGCGTGGTCGACCGGCGCAGGCTGGCCGGCTCCGCGGAAGCACCGCTGACCTGGGGGTGGGACCTGGTCGCAGCGCAAGCGCGCGAGCTGCCCGCCGCAACCGCCTTCCCCTCGCTCACCGGCGCCGCGCCCTCGCACCGCAGCACGCCCGGCCTGGCCTCCGGACTCACCTGGGCCGAAGCGGTGGGCCGCGGCCTGCTGGCGCAGGTCGCCCGGATCACCGCCGTCGAGGCCGCCGGGGCGCGGACCGCCTTCCCCCGCGTGGACCCCGGCTCGCTGGAGCGCACCGACCGGGTCCGCCGGTTCACCACCATGCTCGACGTCCTCGGCGTCGACGTGGTGGTCCACGACATCACCGGCGTGCTCGGCGTACCGACCTTCGCGGCCCGCGTCGGGAGCACCACCGTCGGCTGCGCCTCCGGGTTCGACACCGCACTGCTCCTGGAATCCGTCCTGGAGCAGGCGCTGCGGCACGACCAGGCGCGGACCGAGCGGTGGCCGGACTACGCCGCCGACGCCGGGGAACCACCGGACCTGCCCGAGGCGCTCGGCGACGACGCACCGGTCGCCCAGGTGACCCCTGCGGCTCCGCAGGGCTGGGCCGACGCGCAGGAGCTGCTGGTGCGACACCTGCGGGACGCCGGACACCGGCCGGTCGTGGTCCCGCTGGACCACGACCCGGTCCTGGACCAGGTGCTCCACCTGGTCAACGTCGTACTCGTGGAGGAGGACTGAGTTGCCCGCGGACGTGGCGGCGATGAGCGCCGGACCTGCCCTGATCGGCCTCGTCGGGGAAGGCGCCCTGCACGAGGCGATCCGGCGAGCGCTGGCCGAGGAGCACCGGGTGGTAGTGCCGGACCAGCACGACAGCGCCGAGATCGACCTGCTGCTCCTGGTCGAGGACGGCTGGGACCGGGATCGGCAGCACCGGTGGAACGACTGGTCGCTGACGACGGGGGTGCCGCTGCTGCCGGTCTACCTCACGCCGGGAGCGGCGATCGCCGGACCGTGCACCTCTCCGGCGGACGGCGGTTGCCAGGTGTGCGTGGAACAACGCCGCCTGCGCGCCCGCGACGACCACGGTGACTACGAGCAGGCGCTGGCGTCCCACCCCGACGGGATGTCGACGATCGGGGCGCTGTGGCTGACCTCCTTCGCGGCGGACCTGGTCAGCACGCTGGTCGAGCGCGAAGTCTCCCGGTTCACCGCCGACCGCTCCGCGATGACCACCCGCGGCGCGCTGCTCCGGCTCGGCTTGGACGACCTGCGGACCAGCGTGCACCGGTGGCTGCCCGATCCGCTGTGCGAACGGTGCGGCACGTTGCCCGAGGATTCCCGGGAAGCCGCCGTGATCGAGCTCCAGCCACGGCCGAAGGCCTCCCCCGACGGCTACCGGGTGCGTTCCCTGGCCGGGGAGGAGGACCGGCTGCACCGAGTCTACGTCGATCCGGAGGCCGGGTTGCTGCGCGCGGTCTACAAGGAGGGGCGCAGCGTCTTCCCCAGCTCCAGCGCACCGATGGGGCTGCGGGCGACGACCCGCACCGAAGTCGGCTACGGCCACCGGTTGGACTTCGCCGCGAGCAGGCTGACCGCCGTCGCCGAGGGCATCGAGCGCTACGGCGGCATCGAACCGGGCGGCAAGCGCACGGCCGTGCGCGCCAGCTACCGCGAGCTCGGCGAGGACGCGCTGGATCCGACGACGCTCGGGCTGCACGCCGAGGACCTGCACGCGCGTCCCGGGTTCCCGTACCCGCGTTACCACCACGATCTGGCCTTCAACTGGGTGTGGGGGTACTCCTTCGCCCGAGGCAGGCCCGTCCTGGTGCCGGAGAACTACGCCTACTACGGCACCGTGTACCGCAACACGCGCGACCACCCGTTCGTCTACGAGATCTCCAACGGCTGCGCGCTCGGCGGATGCCTGGAGGAGGCCGTCCTGCACGGCATCCTCGAAGTCGCCGAGCGGGACGCCTTCCTGATGACCTGGTACGCGCGGCTGCCCGCACCCCGGATCGACCCGCGCTCGGCGCCGGGACCGTCGGTCCCGCTCGTGATCGAGAGCATCGAGGCCTTCTCCGGCTATTCGATCGAAGTCTTCAACATCACCCTGGAGCAGGGCGTGCCGTGCTTCTGGGTGATGGCCGTGGACCGCACCGGGATGCCGGACATGCCCAAGGTGCTGTGCTCCTCCGGGTCCAACCTCGACCCCGAGAAGGCCGTGATCAACGCGCTGATGGAGCTGGGGCCGCTGGTGAGCAGGCCACCGGAGTTCCACCGGCGGAACCGGGCGCGGGTGGAACGGATGCTGGCCGACCCGTACGCGGTGGTGTCCATGGAGGACCACGCCGCGCTCAACGGCGCGCCGGAGGTCTTCGACCGCTTCGGCTTCCTGCTGGACACCCCGGGCAGCCAGAGCTTCACCGACGCGTTCAAGGACCACTACCAGAAGCCGAGGAACGCCGACCTGAGCGCGGACCTGGCCGAAGTGCTCGAGCAGTACCAGCGCACCGGCCTCGACGTCGTGGTCGTCGACCAGACCACGCCCGAGCACCGCGCCGGGGACTTCCGCTGCGTCAAGGTGATCATCCCGGGAGCGCTGCCGATGACCTTCGGGCACCAGCGCCGCCGGGACCGCGGGTTCGAGCGGCTGCACCGGATCCCGCACGAGTTGGGCTACTACGACCGCCCGCTCACCGACGCCGACATCAACCCGCACCCGCACCCCTTCCCGTGACGCCAGGACAGGAGGGGTGATGGGCAACTGGGACCTCGACATCGGGGAGCACTACCTGCGGCGGACCGTGCACGAGGCGGAGGAGCTGTTCGCCGAGGTACTGGCGGAGGAACCGATCGGCGCTGATCCGCTGCCGTTCAAGGTCTACCGGGGCGTGCCGCGGTACCGGCTACCGGAAGGGCTCCCGCTGGAGATCGGCGACGCCCGCCGCTGCTTCGCGGACGTCCCGACGAGCGGGGACACGCCCGGCGGGGAGCCCGACGGGCTGCTCGCCGCGCTGCTGTACTACGCGTACGGCTTCTCCCGCTGGGACGAAGGCCCGGGAGCGGTGTGGCCGTACCACCGGGTGGTCCCCTCGGCCCGGTGCTACTTCCCCACCGAGCTCTCGTTGTGGATCCCCCGCACCGGGGGCATCCCCGCGGGCCTCTACCACTACGACCCGCTGCACCACTCGCTCGCCCTGCTCCGCGGTGGTGACCTGCGCGGCGAACTCGGGCACCTGCTCGGCACCGGGCTCGACGACGTCCGGTGCGTGCTGCTGCTGTCGTCGCTGTTCTGGAAGAACGCCTTCAAGTACCGCGGCTACTCGTACCGGCTGTGCGCGCAGGAAGCGGGCATGGTGGCGGGCAACGCGCTGCTGGTCGCCGGCGCGCTGGGCCTGCGCGGCGCGGTGCACTACCAGTTCCCGGACCGGCGGGCCGGGGCCCTCCTCGGCCTCCGGGGAGGCGAGGAACAGCTCTTCGCCGCCTTGCCGCTGCGGTCGGCCTCCGCCGGTGAGCCCGGTCCGGTCCCACCACCCCCGCCCCGCCGGTACCCGACCCGGTGGCGCACGACTACGTCCGCCCGGAAGGCCCGGTCCACCCGCACGACGCGCTGTTCACGTCGATCGCGGAGAACTCGCTGCTGGCGGACGGCGAGGAGCGCCCCCGCGAACCACCGGACGCGCGACCGAGGTGCCCGCACGACGCAGCCGCGGTGGTGCCGATGCCGCCCGCCCGCCGCGACCCGATCGAGCTCGGCGCGGCGCTGCGCGCCCGCAACTCCGGCAACGTGCTGTTCAACCCGGTCGCCCGCCCGTTGGCGCGGGACGACTTCTGGGAGATCCTGCGCCACGCCACCAGCCCCTACCGGTGCGACCTGCGGGACGGACCGGCGGAGCCGGGCGTGGCGCTGCACGTGGTGGTGTTCGACGTCGACGGGATGACCCCCGGCGCCTACCGCTTCTGCCGGGAGCACGGCGGCCTGCACCCGGTGGTCGAGGGCGCTCTCGCGATGCGGTTGCAGGGCGCGCTGCCGGTACCCAACATCAACCTGTGCGCGACCAACGCGGTGGTGTACCTGGCCGCGGACCACGCCGCGGCCTCGAACACCTTCGGCAACCGCGCCTATCGCTTGATCAACCTCGAAGCGGGTCTGGTGGCGCAGCGGCTCTGCGCGCTCAGCGCCGCGCACGGCCTCGCCGCGCGGGTGCACAACGGGTACGACGCCGCCGGGGTCGGGGCGGTCCTGGGTTTCGACGACGCCACGCTCACCCCGTTCTTCCAGGTCGCCGTCGCCCACAACCGGCCGGGGGTCCAGCACGGCCTCCCGGTCCTGTTCTGAAAGGGGCCGCCGCCGATGGACGTCCACGTCGAACCCACCTTCGTGGTGCGCGTCGCGGGACTGCCGCTGGAGGTGCTGGACCGGCTGCGCACTCCCCGGACGGCCGCGCTGGTCGAGGCGGCCCTGGACGCCGAGCAGTGGCTCGACGAGCACCAGGAGGAGTTGTCCGACGCGCTGCACGAGGTCGTCGGCGCCACCACCGACACCGCGCTGCGGCGCAGGCTGCTGACCCTGCGCCGCGACGTCCACCGCAGCCGGGCACCCCGTTCCGGCCTGGTCGACGCCGACCTGCTCGGCGCGCTCCCCGGCTCGGTCGCCGCGGCTGCCGAGAGTTGGCACCGGCGGGTGACCGAGCGCGACGCGCTGGTCGAGCGGGCCGCGGCCGGGTTCGACGCCGAGGTCGACGAACAGCGCCACGCCCTGCACGACATCGCCGCGGCCCCCGACTTCCGGCGCGGGTTGGTGCTGGCCAGCGAGGACCTGCGGCGAAGCCTGTCCAAGGCCGGACCGCACCGGGCGGACCGCAAGCTGGAGCGCAAGCTGGCCAAGTACCTCGCCCGGATGGCGTCCAAAACCAGCCCCTACAGCACGTTCACCGGTGCGGCGCTGGGCCGGTGGGCCGGCGCGGACGAATCGCCGCGGTGGTCGACCGGGACGCGGTGGCGCAGCATCGTGGAGCTCAACGCCTTCACCCAGCAGCAGATCCCGCGGACGTTGGCGAGCTGGCCGGAGATCCGACCGACGCTGCCGGTGGCCGTCAACAGCAGCGCCGTCGAGGACGGCCGTGCGATCCGCTTCCTCGGCCGCGACGGCGGTGAGGCGCTGCTCGAACTGCCCGCCTCGGAGACGCTGCGGCGGTTCCTCGCGGAGATCGGGCACGGCGACGACCGCACCTGGGCCGGCGTCGTACGTGCGCTGTCCGCAGTGGACGGAGGTGGCCGGGACGCGGCGGTCGGCGCCTTCCTCGACCGGCTCATCGACATGGGGCTCGTCGAGATCGGCTTCGGCATCCCCGACGACGCGGACGACCCGCTCGGACGGCTCGTCGACGCCCTCGCCCGGTTCCCGCAGCAGCGCGTCGTGGACGCGCGCCGATCGCTCGCGGGGCTGCGCGCGGAACTGGACGGCTACGGCGGGATCGATGGACCCGACGACCGCCGCACCCGCGCCGCGTCGATCGACGACCGCCTGCGCGAGGTCTACGACCTGCTGGGCTGGACCGCCTCGGGCGAGGAGTTCCCGAAGAACGCGTTCTACGAGGACGTTCTGATCACCGAGGACACCCCCGTGGTGCCGCCGCGGATGTGGCGGGAGACCTTCGGCGAACTGGACCTGGTGCGACGGCTGGCCGGGCTCTACGACCGCTTCCTCCCCGGCCGCATCGCCGCCGAGGCCTTCTTCACCGATCACTTCGGCGTCGGTGCGCGGGTGCCGCTGCTCGACTTCTACGGCGCTTTCAGCGCCGCGCTGAGCGCCTCCGCGCGGCCCGACGCCCGGGTCAGCGGTGCGGACCTGCTGGCCTGCTACGAGCGGGCCTTCCCGGTGCCCCGCACCGGTCTCCCCCGGCTCGACGAACTCGCCGACTGGCAGGAGAAGGTGGTCGCGGCGGTGGCGGGCGCGTCCGTCGACGGCACCGGCGTGCGGCGGTGGGAGCCGGGCGCGGTGCGCGCGCTGCTGGACGGGCTGCCGGAGTTCGTGCGGCCGATCGAGTCCTTGGCCTGCTACCTGCAACCCGTCGCGGACGGCGCGATCCGGGAGCGGGCCGTGCTCAACGAACTGATGACCGGATTCGGCCGGAGCCGGGCCCGCTTGCTGCGGCTCGGCCGGACGGCGGGGGTGGCCGGTCCGCCCGCACCGGCGCGGCGGCCGTTGCCGGGCGAGCGGGTTCCGGCCGAGGTGACCGGCACCGTCGGCTCCAACCTCAACCTCACGCATCCGGCCACCCACTACGAGATCAGCTACCCGGCGAGCACCAGCTGCCGACCACCGGAGCAGCGGATCCCGCTGGGTGACCTGGTTGTCGCCCACGATCCCGCGGCCGGCGAGCTGCGCCTGCTCTCCCGCAGCCGCGGCTTCGAGGTCATGCCGGTGCACCTCGGCGTGATGGTGGAGTTCCTGCTGCCCGCGGCGCATCGGTTCCTGCTGCAGATGTTCGGCCAAGCGGTGCCCCGGTTCGAGTTCGTCAAGCAGCTCGCCACCGCGGCGCCCAGCGGCGAGCGCGACGGCGTCCGCCGCCATCCGCGGCTGGCTCTGGGCGGCCTCGTGCTCAACCGGGCCGCCTGGTCGGTGCGTGCCGCCGACCTGCCCCGGCGGGAGAACCGCGGCAGCGTGGACCACCTCCTCGCGGTGAACCGCTGGCGGCGGCGGCACGGTCTCCCGCACCGGTGCTTCGTGCGGGCCATCGCCGCGCGGGGCGAGGCGGCACGTCGCTCCCGCGTGGCGGGCCTGTTCGACAAGACGCGCAAGCCCGTGTACGTGGACTTCTCCAGCGAGCTGTTCCTGAACGTCTTCGAGGAAGTCGCCGGGAGCACCGACCAACTGCTCGTCTTCGAGGAAGCGCTGCCGGGGCCGGCGGAACTGCTCCTGCGCGACGAGCACGGCCGCCCGCGCGCCGGCGAATTCGTCGTCGAGGTGGGCCGCCATGGATGAGACCGGCTGGATCAGCGTGCACGTCCACTACCACGACCCGCTCGACGGGCTCATCACCGACGCGGTCCGGCCCTTGCTGACCGAGCTGACGGCCGACGGCCTCACCGGCGGCCACTTCTTCGTCCGGCACTGGCAGGGCGGCCCGCACTTGCGGCTGCGCATCGCACCGGTCTCGCAGGACCGCGCTCGGGAGGTCCGGGCGCGGCTCGATCGCCACGTCGGCGCGTTCCTCGCCCGGCACCCCTCGCGCGCGGTCGTCGAGGAGGCGGACTACCTCCGGATCGCCGAACCGCTCGTCGGCGTCGAGCGCGGCCAGGACGCCGCCGAACCGCTGCGGCCGAACAACTCCGTCCGCGACGTGCCGTACGAGCCGGAGCTCGCCCGCTACGGTGGGACGCCCGGGGCCATGCGAGCCGTGGAACGGCATTTCACCGCCTCCAGCGAGCTGGTGGCCGAGCTCCTGACCGCCGGGATGGGCGAGGCCCAACGCACCGGTCAGGCACTGGCGATGATGCTCGCCGGCGCGGTGGTGGCCGCCGACGGCGTGGACGGCGTGGCCGCCTACCTCACCACCGGGCAGCGCGACTGGGGGCGGCGGCTGGTGTTCGGCGACGTCACCACGGGCGAAGACGTCTTCGAGGCGAAGTACCAGCGGCAACGGGAGCACCTGACCGGGCTGGTCGCGCGGCTGCTGGACGGCGGGGTGGCCGATCGGGCCGGGACCGCGGTGGGCCGGTGGGTCGCCACCACCTCGGCGCTCCGCGACGAGCTCGTGCGGCTGCGCGCGCAGGACGCGTTCCGGCCCGAGGACGTGCTGGTGACCGCCGCGGCCGACGAGCGCTACGACACCGCGCTGGCCAGCGTGCTGCTGTTCTGCTCGCACATGCACAACAACCGCTTGGGGGTCTCGTTGCCGGAGGAGTCCTACCTGATGTACCTGCTGCGGCGGGCCGTCTCCGAGGTCACCGGAGCCGCGCGGTGAACCCCGGACGTGGGCGGACCGGCGCGGGCACCGCCGCCCGCGAGTACGTCGAGCTCGTCGAGAGCTCCCCGCTTCCCGGCGATGTCGAGTGGGACGACGCCCCCGGCCAGTTCAAGCTGTACCGGGGACGCCCGCGGATCCCGCTGGACGAGGCCCCCGGCCAGGTGGGCGAGCTGCTGCTGGACTCCTACGGCGTGACGCGCTACCGGTGGACCGCCGCGGACGCGCTGCGCCGCCTGATCGGCACCCGGGGGCCGAGCCGGGCGGCGGGGCCGAGCTGGCCAGGAACTCGCTGCGCCCGGTGCCCTCGGGAGGTTCCCGGTTCCCCGGTGAGGTCTACGTGGTCTCCGGACCCGGCGGTGCGCTGCCCACCGGGGTGCACCACTACGACGCCGCGCACCACGCCTTGGTGGCGCTGCGCGAGGGCGACTGGACCGGCGAGCTGGCGGCGGGCCTGGGCGCACCGGCCGCGCGGCTCCCGCTGACCCTGCTGGTCACCGCCTTCTTCTGGAAGAACGCGTTCAAGTACGGCGAGCTGACCTACCGGCTGTGCGCGCTGGACCTGGGCGTGCTGGTCGGCCAGGTGCTCGCGATCGCCCCCCGGCTCGGCCCGGCCCGGGTGCGCTACCGCTTCGTCGACGACGACCTCGACGGTCTGCTGCGCCTCGACCCGATGCGGGAGAGCGTCTACGCGGCGATCACGATCGACGAGGCCCCGGGGCGGGGAACCGGCCCGCTCCGCCCGCTGCGCGACGGGACAGCGGAGGTCTCGCGCACCGGGACGGCCGCCAAGTCGGAGCGGGAGTGGACGCTCGACGCCCAGCCGTTGCAGGCCCGGGTGCACCGCGGCGCACGGCTCCCGGATGCCACCGCGGTGCGGTCGGCACCGGCGGCACCCGATCACGTCACGGCACCCGGTCCGACGGTGGCGCTGCCCGAGCGCGCGGTCGACCTGCTCGCGGGCCTGCCCGAGCGCCGGTCCTCGATGGGCTACTTCACCCCGGCCGAGCTGCCTGCGGAGCCGGTGTCCGCGCTGCTGGCCGCCGCGGCCGAGGGCTACCGCAACGACCTCGCCGACGGGTCCAGCGCATCGCTGCGGCACACCGCCCTGTACTGCGCGGTGAACCGGGTCTCCGGTGTGGCGCCCGGGGTCTACCGCTACCGGCCCGGGTGGTCCGGCGGCCCTGGGCTCGAGCGGGTGCGCACCGCCGACATCGGCGCGGAGCTCCAGGACTCGTTGCTGATCAAGCTGTTCAACATGGACCACACCGGACTGTGCGTCTACCCGGTCGGCGATTACGGAGCCGGGTTCGACGTCCACGGCGACCGGTGGTTCCGGATGCAGAACATGGAAGCGGGCATCGCGGTGCAGCGGCTCTACCTCGCCGCCGCGTCGTTGGGGCTGCGCTGCCACGCCAGCCTCGGCTACGACGTCCAGCGCACGCACCGGCTGCTCGGCCTCGACGGCACCGGGTTGAGCAGCCTGATCCAGGTGATGATCGGCTCCGGCCGGGCGCCCGGTGATTTCTACGAAGCCTCCTGGCGCTGACCTGGTGGTCGCCCCGGCGTCCGGCCGGGACGACCACCGCGCCGGATCAGGACCGGGCGCGAGCGCGCCGCCGCATCATGCCGTTCATGGCGCGGAACGAGGCCCTGGACAGCGACGTCGCGATCGTGCCGCTCCGCAGCCCTTGGTCCTGGTAGCGCAGCGCCTTGCGGACGGCGGCGAAGCCGTAGTCGAGCATCGCGGTCTCGTAGGCCCCGATCGCCTGCTCGGTCGACGCCGCACCACCGTCGAGCCGGACGAGCTGACCGCGGAGCTCGTCGGCGTCGCGCAACGCCGTGTTGCCGCCCATGCCACCGACCGGCGACATGCTGTGCACGGCGTCGCCCAGCAGCGTGATGTTGGTGCTCTGCCACGGCTTCAGCGGCACGGAGGTCTTGTACGGCACAAGCAGCGCACTACCGGGGTCCGATTCGGCGACCAGCCTGCGCAGATCCGGGTGCCAGCCGGAGATCATCCGTCCGACGAGCCGGATCAGCTCGGCCCCGTCGAGCGCGTGGATGTTGGCCGGGCAGGCGCCGCGCCGCACGACGAAGGCCGTGCCGACGTAGGCGTCGTCGCCGGACGAACCGGGTCGCTCGGCGGACCGGTCGAAGACCGACACCGACAGGAAGTACGGCGTCGGGGCCATGATCATGCAGCGCCCCGTGGACAGCGGCGGGCGCAGCCAGGCGCGCACCTCATCGGTCAGCGGCAGCTTGAGGCCGATGCCGAAGGCATCGGTGTCGACCCGTTCGGCCTGCGGGAGGTACTGGCCCCGCACCGGCGAACCGACGCCGTCGGCGCCGATGAGGACGTCACCGGTCGCGGTGCTGCCGTCGGCGAAGTGGGCGACCACCCCGTCCGGAGTGCGTTCGTAGCGCTCGAACTTCTTGCCGAAGTGCAGCACGTCGTCGAGCCCGGTCAGCAGGATGTCGCGCAACGTCACGCGGTCGATGGCGTGGGAGCGCGAGGTCGGCCCACCGTCGGGCACGCGGTGGGCGTCCGGCTCGAGTTCCATGAGTTCCCGCAGCCCTTCGGTGAGGAAGCGGAAGCTGCCGAGATCCACCGTGCTGGCCGTGAACTCCGCCCAAGCCTTCTCCGGCAGGCAGGAGTGCAGCGCCTTCGCCCCGTCCGGATCGATGTGGATCCGGTAGCCCTCGAGCCGGTCGTCCCTGGTGCGGTCGCGTTCGTACACGGCGACGTCGATCCCGGCGCGCTTGAGCCCCTGCGCCAGGCACAGGCCGCCGATACCACCGCCGACGACGAGGACCTTCAACGATGCTCCGGACATGCTCCCGTGGCCTCCTGTGCTTCCGGACGAGTAGGGCGGTGTGCCGTGCCTGGGCCCGCGCGCTCCGCTTTCCTTGCCGGCCGGATGACGCGGACGCTATACTGCGGCCCGCGACGACCAGCCTTGAATCGCGTTCCAGGACAACGGTTCACGCGACGCGCGTTCGCGGTTCGGCGGAATCCTCCCCAGTTCGGACCACAGCCACCGCAGACTGTTTCACACTACCCCTCGGGCGGTCCAGGATGCAGATGCACGACATCACGACGAAGGCGGGGTACGACCTCTGGGCGGAGTCCTACGAACGGACGCCGAACCCCGTCGTCGCCGTGGACGCCCAGCAGGTGATCGGGCTGCTCGACCCGGCGCCGGGCGAGCACGTCCTGGACGCCGGGTGCGGGACGGGGCGCAACTTCGCGGGAATGCTCGCGGCCGGGGCGCGGCCGCACGGCGTGGACTTCTCCCCCGGAATGCTCGCGGTGGCGCGCCGCGCCTTCCCCGACGTACCGCTGACCGAAGCGGACCTGCAGGACGCCCTGCCGTTCTCCGACGGCGAGTTCGACGCGGTGTGCTGCGCGCTGATCGGCGAGCACTTGGAGCACCCGGATCGGGTCGTCGCCGAATTCCACCGGGTGCTGCGCCCGGGCGGCAGACTGGTGTTCTCGGTGTTCCACCCGGAACTGGCCGCGACGGGGATGTCGGCCCAGTTCGAGAACGACGGCGCCGCGTACCGGCTGGTCGCCCACCCGTACTCGGTGGACGACTACGCGTCCTGGGTGACGGCGGCAGGGTTCGAACGACCGCAGCGGCACGAGTTCACCGGCGGCCCGGACCTGGTCTCCGAGGTGCCGTGGGCGTCCTGGCTGGTGGGTCGGCGGATCCTGCTGGTGCTCACCGCGACCAAACCCGGCTGAAGGCGGAGGTGCTCGCCGTCGAGGCGCTGCGCCGACGCCCCCACGTCCGGACCGGACGCACCTCGGTGCCCAGCATCCTGCTCGTGCTGGCGGCGGCTACTCGGCGGGCTCCGCGGTGCGGGCGGCGGCGAGCAGCAGCAGGCCGCGGGCGGTGCGCGGGTCGGCGCCGGTGCGCGCGGTGATCCGGGAGAGCCGGTTGTCCACGGTGTTCGGGTGCACGTGCAGCGCACGCGCGGTGCGGTGGCGGTTGAAGTCGTGCGCCAGGTAGGCGTCGAGCGTCGCGGCGAGCTCCGGCCTCCGGCGCAGTTCCCGGGCCAGCGCGGTGAGCCCGCTGCGCGCCGCGCTGTCCCGGCTGAGCTGGTACTCCAGCAGCAGGTCGGGCAGGACGGCGACGTCGTCGTCCCGGCGTCCGGGCAGCCGCAGCAGGTCCCTCGCCTGCTGCGCGGCGCCCGGCAGCGCCGAGCGCGTCGGGGCGTGCGCGAAGGCGGCGGCGATCGGTGCGCCCGCCGCCGCCCGCAGCCGGGGCAGCGCCTCCCGGACCGCGCGCAGGTCGTGCGCGGAGCTCTCCGGCGCGGACGGCAGCAGCACCAGTCCGCCGTCCGGGTCGAGGGCGGTGAGCGACCGGGTGCCGAGCCGCCGGTGCACCTCCGCCACCAGCCGGTGCAACGCGCGCCGTTCGGCGATCCGGCGACCGATCCCGTCGGCGGCCGCTCCGGTGGCGGGGTGCTCGCCGAGCCGCACGGCGAGCACCCCGTAGGCGTCGGCGAGCCGGACGTCGAAGCGGTGCGCGAGCTCGGCGGCGGACCCGCCTGCGACGAGGGCCTGCACGATCTCGTGCACCGCGAAGCGCTCCTCGCCGTGCACGAGCTGGTACTCCTGCTGGTGCGCCTGGACCGCGGCGTCGACGATCTCGTGCATCCGGTGCAGCAGCGCCGCACCCAGCTCCCCCGGCACCGCTCCGCCCGCGGCGCGCGCCAGTTCTTCCCACGTCATCTGGATGTTGACCAGGTAGGCGGTGACGAAGTCCGCCACCGGCAGCCCCTCGTCGGCCCGCTGCCGCGCGCGCTCGCGCAGCAATTCCAGCTCCGCCCCGGTGGGCGAGCGCTGCTCCCGCACCGCGCGCAGCGCCAACCGGGCGCTCTCCCGGCAGGAGTGGGCCATGTGCTCGCGCACGTGCTCGGGCCACCGCCCCTGGTAGCGCGCCGACCGCCGGACGTACTCGCGCACCGCGCGATCGGCCGCGGCGGGCAACCGGCGCTCCACCGCGTCCAGCAGCGGTTGTGACATGTCACAGCAGTCTAGGGCGGAGAGTGGACATCGGGCGATACCTCGGTCGCGGGTGCGCGAGCCAGAGTGGGGCCACGCCGTCATCCGAGGAGGCACCGTGACCGATCTGCTCGACTACGCCGACCGCGTGTGGCGCGGCGAGGAGACCATGAAGGCCTACCACTCCGGCGCCCTGCGGGCCGAGGGGCTGCACGAGGTCGCGCCCGAGGTGTGGACGTGGCCCGCGTTCGGCAACGTCCACGTCTTCCCCACCGCGGAAGGGCTGTTCTGCTTCGACACCGGCAGCGCGGCCACCGCGCCCGACCTGTTCGCCGCCACCCGGGCCCGCACCGACGCCGCCCTGCACACCGCGGTCTACTCCCACGGCCACATCGACCACGTCTTCGGCACCGCACCGTTCGACGCGGACGCCGCGCGGCGCGGTCTGCCGCGACCGACCGTGCTCGCGCACGAGAACGTGCCCCGCCGGTTCCGCCGCTACCAGGCCAGCCAGGGCTACAACAGCGTGATCAACCAGCGGCAGTTCCAGAACCCCGGCATCGAGTGGCCCGCGGAGTTCCGCTTCCCGGACCTCACCGTGGCCGACGCGACCACCGTGCGGCTGGGCGAGCTGTCGGTCCGGCTGCGCCACGCGCGCGGCGAGACCGACGACCACCTGACCGCGTGGCTGCCGGACCGGGGGATCCTGTGCACCGGCGACTTGTTCATCTGGTCCTGCCCGAATCCCGGCAACCCGCAGAAGACCCAGCGCTACGCCCTGGAATGGGCCCAGGCGCTGCGCCGGATGGCCGCCCTGGACGCCGAACTGCTGCTGCCGGGCCACGGCGTCCCCATCGTCGGCGCGCAACGCGTGCGCACCGCGCTGCTCGACACCGCCGAGCTGCTGCAGACCCTGCACGACCAGACCCTCGCGGCGATGAACGCGGGCGCCACCCTGGACGAGGTGCTGCGCGAGGTCACCGCTCCGGACGAACTGCTGCGCAAGCCGTACCTGGCACCGTCCTACGACGAACCGGAATTCATCGTCCGCAACGTCTGGCGGCACTACGGCGGCTGGTACGACGGCGACCCGGCGCACCTCAAACCCGCGCCGGCGGGCGACCTGGCCGGGGAGATCGCCCGGCTCGCGGGCGGCGGCCCCGCGCTCGCCGAGCGGGCGCGGGAGCTGCTGGCCGCGGGCGAGCTGCGGCTGGCCGGTCACCTCGCGCAGTTCGCCGTGGACGCGGACCCGGCCGACCACCTCGCGCACGCCGCCCGGGTGGAGGTGTTCCTGGCGCTGCGCGCGGCGGCCACCTCGACGATGGCCAAGGGGGTCTACGGCTGGGCGGTGGCCGAATCGCGGGCGGCGCTCGACGGCGGCGACCGCGACGAGGCGCTGCGCGCCGACGGCCCGGAACGCACCTCGTGGGCGGCGCTGTGACCAGCACCGTCCGAAGTGGACCGCGTTCGGGCCGAGCGGGCCCCGTTCCCGGAAACCGCCCGCCGCGCCCGACCTCGGGCCTACTCTCCAGGCATGGCGACCTTCCCCCGTTCCCGCCGCGGCGCCGCCGCGGTGCTGGCGTTCGCGGCCCTCGGCGGGTGCACCGCCGCCGACGCCCCGGACCGCGCTCTCCCCGCGCCGCCGCCGAGCACGGCACCCCGGCCGAGCCGGGAGCCGGGCCGCACCGGCGCGGTGACTGCCTGAGCATCGTCGACGGGCGGATCCAGCAGGTCGGCTGCGAGACCGAGCACCAGTACGAGGTGGTGCTCTCCCGGCGGATGCCGCCGGAGGTCGGGGACGCCTACCCGCCGCCGCTGGACACCGCGGTGAGCCCGGTCTGCCGAGGCGCCTTGCCCGAGTACGTGGGCAGCCCGGACGCACCGGCCTCCCGGTTGGAGGCGCTGTCGACCTGGTCGGACCAGCAGGAGTGGGACCGCGGCGACCGATGGTTCGCCTGCCTCGTGGTGGAGCGGGGCCCGGACAACGAACCGCTGCCGCGGACCGGATCGCTGGCCGGGGCGCTGACCGGCGGGCTCGGCTCGTTCCGGCGGTGCTACGTCGACGAGCCGCTCGCCGACGGCCCGACCCGGGTGGTGCCCTGCTCGCGGCCGCACCGCAGCGAGGCCGTCCCCGGGGTGCTGGACCTGGGCTCACCCGACGAACCGGCGCCCGGCATCGACGCCATGCTCGACCGCACCATGCCGCACTGCGATCGCGTCGTCGCGGACTACCTCGGCGGTCCCCGCCCGGGGTCGAGCCCCACGGCCTGATGCCGTTGCCCGCGGACTGGCCGACGGGCAAGACGACGGCGGTCTGCTACGCGGTGTCCGAGACCCCGGTGACCGGAACCCTCGGCGGCTGAGCCGCCGGGCGCCTCCCGGCGCCGCCGTGCCGCTCGCCCCCGGTGCGGTGCACTGGGACGATCGGTCCGGTGCGACCGGAGGCTGCGACATGGGATTGAGGTACTCCAGCGTTCCGGGACCTCGACCTCGAACCGGCGCTGCGGCACCTGCTCGGCCGCGCTCCCCGGCGCGACACCTGACCGGTCAGCGCCCCAGGTCGGCCAGCACCGCGCGGGCCACCCGCCGTCCGGAGACCAACGCGCCCTGGATCGACGGGGTGTCCCGGTGATCACCGCAGACGTAGCGCCCGGAGCCCAGGCGCACCGGGCGGCGCAGCGGCTCGCCGGGGCCGAACACCGGCAACGCGCGGTCGATCGGGTACGCACCGATCAGCTCCCAGTCGGCGGTGCCGGTCCGATGCAGCTCCGCGAGCCGGGTGCGCACCCGGGGCTCGATCCCGAGGTCGGCCCGGCCCGGTGCGGACGCCGCGACCAGGGCCGCGCCGAGCGGCGCGTAGCCGGGGGACACGTCGCTGAGCACCGCGCTGTTGAGCAGCAGCCCACCGCCGTCGACCAGCAGGACCGGTGCGCCCGCCGGGGAACCGGCCACGCGGTAGTAGAACGTCGTGACCGCGTGCCAGGACGGGGTTCTCAGCCCCGGCAGCAGCCGCGCCGCGACGTCGGCATCGGTGGCCACCACCACCGCCCGCGCCGTCAGCTCCGCACCGCCCGCGAGCCGCACCGCGACCCCGTCCCCGGTGTCGCCGAGTCCGTCGACGCGTTCCCCGGTGCGGACCACCCCGGACGGCAGCGCGGCGGCGAGCTGTTCCGGCAGCGCCCGCATCCCCCGGGCGGGCAGCACCGCTCCCCCGGCCAGGAAGCTGCGCCACACCAGGTGGAACAGGTGCGCCGAGGTGCTCAGGGCGGGATCGAGGAAGACCCCGGCCAACAACGGTCGCAGCACGTCCTCGACGGTGCGCGACGAGATCCCCCACCGCCGCAACTCCGCGCCGGTGCCGCGCGCGACCCGACCCAGCCGGTCGGCCGGCAGCGCCAGGTCGCGGGCGGACAGCAGGGACAGCGCCGCGCAGTCCCGGGGCCGGGCGAGCACCTCCCGGGCGCCGCCGCCCGCACCCGCCGGGCGGGACCGCGGCGGGCCCAGCCACCGCCGCTGCGCCCCGGCGAGCAGGCCGCGGCTGAAGTACCCCGGGGCCAGCGCGGTGAGGTCGACCTCGCGGCGCACCTCCGGGTACGCGGGCAGCAGCACCTGGAACCCGCGGTCGAGCAGGAACCCGTCGACCTCGTCGGTGGCCACCCGCCCGCCGACCCGCTCCGCCGCCTCGCACACCCGGACCGCCACCCCGGCGCGGTGCAGGTGCCGGGCCGCGGCGAGCCCGGCCAGCCCCGCCCCGACCACGACGACCTCCGCGCTCGCCGCCATCGCTTCCCTCCCCGCCCCGGTGTCCGCCGGTACCACCATCCCGGTCGCGCGGTCGCCCCGCTCAGCGAGGCCTACGGCGCGCGGAGGCGGGTGAGGAGTGCGTCGAGCTGGGCGAGCTGGCGGTCCGGGGTGGTCTGCGCCGGGGACAGCACGGCGAGGACCTGCAGGCCCACCAGCGCGGACAGCAGCTCGTCGGCGGTGGTGCCGGGGTCGACGTCGGCGCGCAGCGTCCCGTCCTGGCGGGCCTCGGCCAGCCGCGCCGCCAGCTCCGCCCGCCAGCGGTCGGTGGACCGGGTGTGCAGGGCGGCCCGCGATGCGGAGTGCAGGGCCTGCTGCCAGAACGTGACGGCCAGCCGCGCCTCGGCGAGGCGCTCGGCGTCCAGCGGCAGGATCTCCAGGCACAGCGTGCGGAGCCCGTCGAGCCCCCGCCGGTCCGGGTCGGCGGCGTCGGCCCGGGCGTCGGTGGCCTCGACGACGTGCCGGAACGCGGCGTCGAGCACCGCGTCCTTGGTCGGGAAGTAGTAGAGCAGCGTCCCGTTCGCGAACCCGGCCTCCTCGGCGATCCGCCGGGTGGTCACCGCGTCGAGGCCTTCGGCGGCGATCAACCGCCAGACCACGTCGACGATCGCGCGGCGGCGCGCCTCGTGGTCGACGATCTTGGGCACGCGTCCTCCCATCGGGTCGGTGGGGCTTCAGCGTAGAACCCGATCGGACCTTCTTTTTCGTACGAGCGCTCAGTAACCTCGGCCCGAGTCCGGCACGTTCCCGATCCCGCAGCGCTGTTCTCCGCCCCGAGCCCCGCAGTGAGGAAGTGCCCCATGCCGCGAACCTCCGCACCGCACCCGCTGGATCCGATCGAGCCCGAGGAGATCCGGGCCGTGCACCGCGCGCTGGCCGAGGCGGGCCTGGTCACCGCCGACACCCGCTTCGCGCACGTCGGCCTCGACGAACCGCCCAAGCACGAGTTGCTCGCGCACACCCCGGGGGCGCCGGTGGTGCGGCGGTTCCGCGCCCTGCTGCTGGACCTGGCCGCGCAGACCTCCCGCGACGTGCTCGTGGACGGCACCGCCGGAACCGTCCTGTCGGTCACCGAGCTCGATCCCGCCACCGGCGGGCAACTCCCCGTCCTCGACGAGGAGTTCAGCTTGGTCGAGGAACTGCTGTCCACCGACGAGCGGTGGCTGGCCGCGCTGGACGAGCGCGGGCTCGACGTCCGGCAGGTGCGGGTGGCCCCGCTGTCGGCGGGCGTCTACGCCGACGAGTACCCGGACGAGGCGGGGCGGCGGATCCTGCGCGGCCTGGCGTTCCTGCAGGAGCACCCCACCGGATCGGCTTGGGCGCACCCGATCGACGGGCTGGTCGCCTACGTCGACACCCTCAACCGCGTCGTCGACCGGGTCATCGACCGCGGCCCGGTCCCGGTGCCGCGCGGCTCGGGCGACTTCGACGACCCGGCGGTGACCGGACCGCCGCGCACCACCCAGCGGGAGATCGCGATCAGCCAGCCCGAAGGTCCGAGCTTCACCCTCGACGGGAACCTGCTGACCTGGGAGAAGTGGTCGCTGCGGGTCGGTTTCGACGCGCGCGAAGGGCTGGTGCTGCACCAGGTCGGCTTCGACGAGGGCGGCGGCACCCGGCCGATCGTGCACCGCGCGTCGATCGCCGAGATGGTCGTGCCCTACGCCGACCCGTCCCCGGTGCGGTCCTGGCAGAACTACTTCGACACCGGCGAGTACCTGGTCGGGCGCTGCGCCAACGCGCTGGAGCTGGGCTGCGACTGCCTCGGCGAGATCACCTACCTGGACGCGGTGATCTCCGACGCGCGCGGCGAGCCGAAGGTGCTGCGCAACGCGGTCTGCATCCACGAGGAGGACGCGGGCGTCCTGTGGAAGCACACCGACCTGTGGTCGGGGGCGGCGCAGACGCGGCGCCAGCGGCGCCTGGTCATCTCGTTCTTCACCACCATCGGCAACTACGACTACGGCTTCTACTGGTACCTGCACCTCGACGGCACCCTCGACTGCGAGGTCAAGGCCACCGGGATCGTGTTCACCTCGGCGCACGACGGCGGCGAGTACCCCTACGCCGCGCCGCTGGCGCCCGGCCTCGGCGGGCCGCTGCACCAGCACCTGTTCAGCGCCCGGCTGGACATGGCCGTCGACGGGGTGCGCAACCGGGTCGAGGAGGTCGACGTCGAGCGGGTGGCGATGGGGCCGGAGAACCCGCGCGGCAACGCCTTCACCACCACGCGCACCGTGCTGGCCTCCGAATCCGCCGCCCAGCGCGACGCGGCGCCGGAGCGCAACCGCACGTGGCACGTGGTGAACCCGGAGCGGCGCAACCAGGTCGGACGGCCGGTGGGCTACGCGCTGGTGCCGGAGGGACTGCCGACGCTGCTGGCCGATCCGGGCTCGTCCATCGCCCGCCGCGCCACCTTCGCCACCCGGCACCTGTGGGTCACCCGCTACGACCCGGCGCAGCGCTACCCGGCGGGGGACTTCGTCAACCAGCACCCCGGCGGGGCGGGCCTGCCCGCCTACACCGCGGCCGACCGCGACCTCGACGGCGAGGACGTGGTGCTGTGGCACACCTTCGGGCTCACCCACGTCCCGCGTCCGGAGGACTGGCCGATCATGCCGGTGGACCGCACCGGGTTCCGCCTGCGCCCGGTCGGCTTCTTCGACCGCAACCCGGCCCTCGACGTGCCACCCCCGCGGCACTGCGGGGCGCAATGACCTACTCGGCGGTATCTACCGCTGAGTAGGTTCCGCTACCGTCGCTCCGCTCGTGCAACGAAGCCGGAGCGAGGAGTCGTCATGGGACAATCGCGCGCCATCGTCGGAGCGCTCGCCGCGGCTCTGCTGGTGGGCGCCGGGGCCGGCCCGGCGCCCACCGCAGCCGCCGAGGACGTCGGGGCGCACCGCTCCACCGTCCGGTTCGTCGACATCGAGGGCCACGACGGCGTCGTGCTCAAGGCCAACGTCGTGTCCCCGGCCGGGGGCGGCAGCCACCCGCTGCTGGTGCTGCCGACGAGCTGGGCGGTCCCGCAGGTGGAGTACCTGGCGCAGGCGCAGCGGCTCGCCGACAGCGGATACGTCGTGGTCAGCTACAACGTCCGCGGCTTCTGGCAGTCCGGCGGGCGGATCGAGGTGGCGGGGCCACCGGACATCGCCGACACCTCGCGGGTCATCGACTGGGCGCTGGCCCACACCCGCGCGGACGGCGAGCGGGTCGGCGTCGCCGGGGTGTCCTACGGCGCGGGCATCGGGCTGCTGGCCGCCGCCTTCGACGAGCGCGTCGACGCCGTGGTCGCGCTCAGCGGTTGGGCCGACCTGGTGGACTCGATCTACAGCGGACGCACCCAGCACCTGCAGGTCGCCGGGCTGCTGGCCGGCTCGGGCGAGCTCACCGGGCGACCCAGCGACGAGCTGCGCGACATCCTGGAGGGCTTCCTCAGCTCGGACCTCGCCCGCGAGCAGGAGCTGATCGAGTGGGGACGCAGCCGCTCGCCCGCGACCTTCGTGGACGCGATCAACCGCGGCGGCGCGGCGGTCATGCTCGGCAACGCCTGGGGCGACAGCTTCTTCCCGCCCAACCAGTACGCGGAGTTCTTCGAGCGGCTCACCGTGCCCAAGCGCCTCGAATTCCGGCCCGGCGACCACGCCACCGGCGAGCTGACCGGGCTGCTCGGCCTGCCCAACGACACCTGGACCAGTGCGCACCGCTGGCTCGACCACCACCTCAAGGGCGCGGACAACGGCGTCGGCGAGGAGCAGCCGGTGCGGATCAAGTCCCGCTCCACCGGGGACTACGAGTCCTACCCGGACTGGGACGCGGTGGGCGCGCGGCGCTACGAGATGCCCCTCGGCGGCACCGAAGGGATCGCCGCCAACGTCGACTCGGGCGCCAACGGCGGGGTCGTGCTGCTCACCGGGGCGCTGGACCAGTTCGCGCGGCTGCCCCCGGTCGTGCCGGTGCCGCTGCTACCGCCCGCGCACACCGCCGTCTGGGAATCCGCACCCGCCGCCGAACCGCGGCCGGTCCGGGGCACGCCGGTGCTGCGCACCACGGTCACCAGCGACGCCCCCAGCGGGACCTTCGTCGCCTACCTGTACGACGTCGGACCGCTCGGCACCGGTCGGCTGATCACCCACGCCCCGCACACGTTCCACCACCGGACCCCGGGCGAACCGTTCACCGTGGACCTGGAGCTGTTCTCGACCGCCTACGACGTGCCCGCCGGGCACCGCCTCGCGCTGGCCGTCGACACCGTCGACCCGCTCTACGCCGAGCACAACCCGCACGGCGCCGACCTGACGTTCTCCTCCCCGGCGGACGACCCGTCCCACCTGTCGGTGCCCCTGGGCTGACGGCCCCGGCTTTCACCCGTTCGATACCTGAGTGAGGGGCACCTTGATCCGACCATGCCGGATGAAGGCGCCCCTCGCCTGGAACGAGCAGGCCGTCGAGGTCCCGCCTCGCGAGGCGGGTTCAACGCCGGGTGGTGGCGCGCAGCGCGGTGCGCAGCGCGCCCCACAGGTCCGGGGGTTCCTGGTCGGCGCTGTGCTCGACGGCCACCCGCATCGCGGCGTTGACCACGGCCGCCTCCACCTTGACGTCGAGGTCGCCGGGGTCGCGGCCGGACCGCTCGGCGATCCCGGCGGCGAACACCGGCTCGGCGTCCTGGTGCGCCCGCAGCCACACCGCGCGCACGCCGGGCTCGGTGCGGGTCAGCCGCACCAGGTCCAGCATGGTGTCCACGTCGGCCAGTTCCGGGCGCGGCAGACGCTCCAGCGCCTCGGGCAGGTCCTCGTCGGGGCTCCACCCGGCCAGCGCCCGGGCGACCTCCTCGATGCCGGTGCTCAGCAGCGGGCGCACGCAGTTCTCCTTGCCCGGGCCGGGGAAGTACCGCCACAGCGTGCGCAGGGAAACCCCGGCCTCGGACGCGATCTCCTCGGCGGAGGTCGCGGCGACCCCTCGGGTGGTGAACAGCCGCACGGCCGCGCGGGCGATGTCGCGGCGGATCTCGGCCTTGCGCCCTTCAGTCAGCGGTGGACGTCCGGGACGCTTCGCCGACACCGCAACTCCCTCCTCCGGCACTGGGACCGCCCCATCGTAGGGCCCCGTGATCCGCATCCTCCCGGAAGTATCTGGCACACTGTGCCTGAAACGTCGAGGACGCCCGGCCCGCGCCGGGCCCGATGCGAAGGAGCATCCGATGAGCCCCACCGGTCTGGAAGGCCGCACCGCGATCGTCACCGGCGCCGGATCGGGCATCGGCCGCGCCGCCGCCCTGCGGTTCGCCGCGGAAGGGGCGCGGGTGCTGATCGCCGACCTCAACGGCGAGGGAGCCGCGGCCGTCGAGCAGGAGATCCGCGCGGCGGGCGGCACCGCCACCACCGTGGTCGGCGACCTGAGCGAGCAGCCCGTGGTGGACGAGGTCGTCGCGACCGCGGTCGAGCGCTTCGGGACGGTGGACGTGCTGGTCAACAACGCCGGCATCATGGACAGCTTCGCCGCGGCGGCCGACGTCACCGATGCCGAGTGGGAGCGGCTGGTGCGGGTCAACCTGACCGCGCCGTTCCTGCTCGCCCGCGCCGTGCTGCCGCACATGCTGGCCGCCGGGCGCGGTGCGATCGTCAACACCGCCTCAGAAGCGGCGCTGCGGGGCAGCGCGGCCGGGGCCGCCTACACCACCACCAAGCACGGCGTCGCGGGGCTCACCAAGTCGCTCGCGGTGATGTACCGGGACAAGGGCGTCCGGGCCAACGCGATCGCCCCGGGCGGCACCGCCACCGGCATCTCCGTCGACATCGACGCCGAGGCCCACGGGCCGGGCGTGGTCATGGGCTACGGCGGGAACATCGGCCGCGTGTCCGAAGCCGAGGAGCAGGCCGCCGCGATCGTCTTCCTCGCCTCCGACGCCGCCAGCAACATCAACGGCGTCATCCTGCCGGTGGACAACGGCTGGTCCGCGGTCTGATCCCGGCACGAACCCTGCCGAATCCCCGGCGGTCCGGCACACTGACGCCTGACCGTCGGGGATCAGCCGCGCACTGGCGGTGAGCACGCTGGTCGGGCTCACCACGACAGGGGAGGTTCTGGCCACCCTTCGCGGCGACGGTCCGCCCCGGGGAGTAGTTTCCCGGCTCGGTGTCTTTGGCGGACGTCTCGGGGGATCGAAGGGGCCGGAGTGCGGGAACGGGGGGTGCGCACCGACGCGGCGCGCACGGGTCGATCGGCGCGGAAGCAGCCCTCGGTGCTGCGGCAGCCGGCGCGCGTGGTCGCCGCCGGCTTCGGGCTGGCCATCGCGATCGGCACGGTGCTGCTGATGCTGCCGGTCTCCAGCGAGTCGGGCGAGGCGACCTCCTGGGTGTCCGCGCTGTTCACCTCGACCTCGGCCGTGACCGTCACCGGCCTGTTCGTCGTCGACACGCCGACGCACTGGTCGACCTTCGGCGAGCTGGTGCTGCTCGGGCTGTTCCAGGTGGGCGGGTTCGGCATCATGACCTTCGCCTCCCTGCTGGGGCTGCTGGTCACCCGGCGGATGGGGCTGCGGATGCAGCGCAGCGCCCAGGCCGAGACCAAGACCCTCGGCCTCGGGGACGTCCGCCGCGTCGTGCTCGGCGTCATCGCGCTGAGCCTGCTGGTGGAAGCGGTCACGGCCGTGCTGCTGACCGCGCGGTTCGCCACCGGGTACGGCGAGCCCTTCGGGTCGGCCGTCTACCTCGGGATCTTCCACGCGGTGTCGGCGTTCAACAACGCCGGTTTCGTGCTGTACTCGGACAGCCTGATGGGCTTCGCCACCGACCCCTGGATCTGCCTGCCGATCGTGGCCGCCTTCGTGCTCGGCGGGTTGGGCTTCCCGGTGCTGTTCGAACTCGTCCGGCACCTGCGGCGCCAGCAGCGGCGCTGGTCGCTGCACATCCGCATCACCCTGGGCGCCTACGCCGCGCTGTCGGTCGTCGGGCCGGTCGCGATCATCGGTTTCGAGTGGGACAACCCCGCCACCCTCGGCCCGCACGGCGTGGGCGGCAAGCTGCTGGCCGGGTTCGTCCAGGGCATGAGCCCGCGCACCTCCGGGTTCAACGTGCTGGACGTGGGCGCGATGCAGCCCGCCAGCCTGCTGGTCAGCGACGTGCTGATGTTCATCGGCGGCGGCAGCGCCGGAACCGCGGGCGGCATCAAGGTCACCACGTTCGCGCTGCTGGCCTTCGTGATGCTCGCCGAGATCCGCGGTGAGCCGCACGTGCACGTGCTCGGCCGCAAGCTGCCGCCCGAGGTCCACCGCCAGGCGCTCACCGTGGTGCTGGCCGGGGTCGGCCTGGTGCTGGCCGCCACCCTGGCGCTGCTGGTCATGACCCCGTTCAAGCTCGACGACGTGCTGTTCGAGGCGGTCTCGGCCTTCGCCACCGTGGGGCTGTCCACCGGCATCACCCCGGAACTGCCCGCCGCGGCCCAGATCCTGCTCGTCGTGCTGATGTTCGTCGGCCGGATCGGACCCATCACCTTCGCCTCCGCGCTCGCCCTCCGCGAACGCGGCCGGCGCTACGACCTGCCCGAGGAGCGCCCCATTGTCGGCTGACCGCACTCCCTCCCGTCACCGCGAAGGCCCCGCCCGGGTCGTCGTGATCGGCCTCGGCCGGTTCGGCGGTTCGCTCGCGCTGGAGCTCGTCGAACGCGGCACCGAGGTGCTGGCCCTGGACGCCCGGCCGCACCTGGTGCAGCGGTTCGCCGATTCGGTGACGCACGCCGCCGTGGCCGACACCACCGACGTCGAAGCGCTGCGCCAGCTCGACGTGCCCGACTTCGACCGCGCCGTGGTGGCCATCGGCGACGACCTCGAGGCCAGCATCCTCACGACCTCCCTGCTGGCCGAGTTCGCCATCCCGCACATCTGGGCCAAGGCCGTCAGCCGCCAGCACGGGCGCATCCTCGAACGCGTGGGCGCCACCCGGGTGGTGCTGCCCGAGCACGACATGGGCGAGCGGGTCGCGCACCTGGTCACCGGGCGGATGCTGGACTACATCGAGTTCGAGGACGACTACGCGCTGGTCAAGACCCGGACCCCGGCGATGGCGGTGAACCGGCCGCTCGGCGAGACCCGGATCCGCAGCCGCTACGGCGTCACCGTGGTGGCCATCAAGCGCCCCGGCGCGGGGTTCACCACCGCCACCCAGGACACCGTGCTCGAACCGGGCGACATCCTCATCGCCGCGGGCCGCGCCCGCGACGTCGAGCTCTTCGCCGACCTCACCTGAGCGGCTCGGGCCGGAACCGGTACCGATCGCCGTGGGCGACGTAGTGGAACTCGGTCGTCGCCGACGACTCCGCCGCGGCGGCCTTGAACTCGTCCAACCCGGACCGGAAGACCGAGAAGTCGTTGTAGTGGATCGGGACCGCGTTCCTGGGCCCGATGATCTCCACGCAGCGCACGGCCTGCTCCCCCGTCATGGTCACCACCGTGCCGAGCAGAGTCGTGCCGCCGGCGTGCACCAGGGCCAGGTCGACGTCGGGGTACCAGCGCGGGATGTCGTGCAGACGCTCGTGCAGCAGCGTGTCGCCGGTGATGTAGAGGCGGAACCGGTGCGCTTCGCCCTGGTAGAAGTCCAGCATGCTGCCCATCACCGGTGGGAGCAGCCCCGCCACGTGGTCGGGCGCGTGCTTGCCGGGCATCGACGTCACCCGCAGGCGCGCGTCCCCGCGGACCACGTCCTGCGCCTCCCAGGTGTCCAGCGCGTGACCGCGGTGGAACCCCTGCTCGCGCAACAACCGCACGGCGTGGTCGTTGGTGATGATCGGCAGCTCGTGGTCGAGCTCCCGGGCCGCCACGTCGTCGAAGTGGTCGCCGTGGTGGTGCGACAGGACCACCAGGTCCACCGGCGGCAGGTCGGCGACCTGGCACGCCGGTTCGACCTCCCGCCGCGCGTACGCACCGTGCCCCAGATGCACGTGCTCCCCGGCGTGGAGGAACGCCGGATCGGTCAGCACGGAGAACCCCCCGTAGCGGATCACCGTCGTGGCGTTGCCCACGAAGTACAGCTCGCCCGCGTCGAAGTCGACGTCCGCGGCACTCGGCAGCTCGATGGCCATGGCAGCTCCTCCCCTCCCCCGAGCAGGTACCCCGCTGCCCGGCCGCCCATGCCGCCTCAGCCGACCACCCGCCACGGGGCGGTGACGCGGTGGGAGCCGCTGCCGAGCTCGGCCGGGGCGGTCCCGGGCAGCGCCACCTCGGCGGTCGTACCCGGCGGGACGACCACGTCCACGTGCAGCTCCTCGCCCGCGCGCCGCCAGGCGACCTCGGCGGGGCCGTAGGGCGTCAGGTGCCGGGCGCGGGCGCTGGTGAGGCCACCGCCGGGCAGCGGCGCGACCCGCAGCCGCCGGTAGCCCGGTGCGGCCGGGGCCAGGCCCGCGACCCGCCGGTGCAGCCAGTCGGCGACCGCGCCGAGCGCGTAGTGGTTGAACGAGGTCATCTCACCCGGGTTGACGCTGCCGTCGGGCAGCAGGCTGTCCCACCGCTCCCAGATCGTGGTGGCGCCCTGGACGACCGGGTACAGCCAGGACGGGCACCGCTGCCCCAGCAGCAGCCGGTAGGCGGTCTCCGGGTAGCCGTTGTCGGCGAGGGCGTCGCAGATCACCGGGGTGCCCGCGAACCCGGTGGCGATGGTGTGGTCGGCGGCGACCACCAGATCCCGCAGGCGACGGGCCGCGGCCGCCCGCAGCTCGGCGGTCGGGAGCAGGCCGAAGTGCAGCGCCAGCGCGTAGGCCGCCTGCGTGTCGGAGCTCAGCGCGCCGTCCTCGCCCACGTGCACCGCGGCGAACGCCGCGCGGGCCCGCCGCGCCATCGCCGCGTAGCGGTCGCGGTCGGCGTCCTCGCCGAGCTCCGCCGCCGTCCGCGCGAGCACGTCGGCTGAACGGACGAAGTAGGCCGAGGCCACGAGGTGCGGATCGGTGCGCGCCTGGAACGGGTCCTCCGGCGGCGCGGCCGGATCGAGCCAGTCGCCGAGCTGCTTGCCCCGCCGCCACAAGCCGTCCTCGTCGAGCTGGGAGTGCACGAGTTCCACCCACGCCCGGGCCGAGGGGTACTGCGCGGCGAGCACACCCCGGTCGCCGAACCGCTCGTGCAGCGTCCACGGGGTCAGCACCGCGACGTCGCCCCACACCGCCGCCGCCCACGGCGGGGTCCACCCCGGTGCCGGGATCGTCGGGACGATGAACGGAACGGTGCCGTCGGAGTGCTGCTCGGCGGCCAGGTCGGCCAGCCACGAGGTGAGCAGCCCGGCGCAGTCGAACAGGAAGCTCGCCGTGGGTGCGAACACCTGGATGTCGCCGGTCCAGCCGAGCCTCTCGTCGCGCTGCGGGCAATCCGTGGGCAGGTCGAGGAAGTTGCCGCGCATGCTCCAGACGACGTTGTCGTGCAACCGGTTCAGCAACGGGTCCGAGGTCTCGAACCAGCCGGTGCGGCGCATGTCGGTGTGCAACACCTGCGCGGCCACCTGGTCGCGCGACGGCGTGCCCGGCCAACCGGTGATCTCGGCGTAGCGGAAGCCGTGGAAGGTGAAGCGCGGCTCCCACTCGCCGTCCGGGAGGCAGCGATCGGTGGCCTCGGCGCGGCGCAGCGGCCGGGTGCACAGCTCGCCGTCCTGGAGGACCTCCGCGTGCCGCAGCACCAGGTCGGCGCGATGCGGGGCGTGGACCCGCAGCCGCCCCACCAGGTTCTGCCCGAAGTCCAGCAGCGCGCGGCCGTCCTCGGTGGTGCTGATCGCCGCCGGCCGGACCTCCTCGACCCGCCGCACCGGCGGTCCCAGCGGTGCCACCAGAGTGGCCGGGTCGCGCTGGAGGACCCGGACCGGGCGCCACCCGGCGGTGTCCAGGCCCGGCTCCGACCAGCCCGGCACCTCCTGCCGCGCGTCGTAGGACTCACCGTCGTAGAGGCTCGCCGACAGCGTGGGGCTCGGGTACCAGCACCAGGAACCGTCCGTTCCGGAGCGGACCGCGCTGCCGTCGGCGCACTCCACCTCCAGCTGGCCGAGGAACCCGACGTCCGGCCCGTAGATCTCCCTGGTACCGCCGTGGAAACCGAGCCGACCCCGGTACCAGCCCTCGGCGAGCCAAGCGCCGATCGCGTTCTCGCCCTCGCGCAGCAGCCCGGTGACGTCGTAGGTCTGGTAGCGCAGGCGGCGGTGGTAGCTCGTCCACCCCGGGGCGAGCACCTGGTCGCCCACCGCAGCGCCGTTGATCCACGCCTCGTACAGGCCGTGCGCCGTGGCGTGCAACCGGGCCCGGCGCGGTGCCGCGGGCAGGTGCAGCGCGCCCCGCACCAGCACCGGCCGCTCGGGGCCTCGGCCTCCGGCTGCGGCCCCACCATCCGGGCCGTCCAGTCCGCCGCGCGCAGCAGCCCTGCTTCGACCACCAGCGGCGGGCTCCAGCTGGACGCCGAACCGTCGCGGCCCCACACCCGGACCCGGACCTCGCGCCTCTCGCGGGAGTCCAACGGCGAGACCGGCCACGGCACCAGGACCGACTCGTCGCTGTCGACGCGCCCGCCGGTCGCCGGCTCGGCGTCCGCGGCCCGCACCTCGATCTCGTAGGCGCGCTGCCGCCAGTCCGGCTGTTCGGCGTCCACTGTCCACGACAGGCGCGGGCGGGCCGTCCCGATCCCGAAGGCCTCCCGGTGGTGCTCCGCGGTGGGAGCGGTGACGGTGACGGATTCGCCAGGTGGCACGGAACCCTCCGATTCTGCGGTCCTGTTGGGCGCCCGTTCCGCGAACGGGCGCCGACGGCATCAGCGCGCTTCGACCGCCCCGGCCGACGGTGTCGCTTCCGCGCGCCTGCCGTGCATCCGGTCGATCGCGTAGCCGAATCCCATCGAGATCGCGACCAGCACGGCCAGGCTGGCGAACAGGAACTCGGGGCCGATCTCCACCAGCAGTGGCGTCCACAGCGCCACCACCGCGGCCAGCACCCGGGCCAGTGCGATCGTCGTGCCCTGCGCGGTGGATCGCAACAGGGTCGGGAACTTCTCCTGGGTCCACACCTTGTAGATCGCCTCGAACGCGAAGGCCAGGCCCAGCGTGCCGACGAGGTTGCCCAGTGCGAGGCTCCAGATGCTCACCCCGAACACCGCGGGCAGGGCGAACTCCCCGACGAAACCGATGGCGCCGATGGTGTACCAGCGCATCCGCCGCGGCCCGTCGACCACCCGCATGAACACGATCGCCAATCCCACGCTGACGATCTGGGCGGCCAGCCCGAGGGCCGAGGCGATCTGCACCGTGCTGCCCGCGGCGTTGACGTACATGTAGGTGCCGAACTGGCCCTTGGTGTTGGCGGCCACGTTGGACAGGCAGTAGAAGCCCGCCAGCGCCAGGAACGGCAGGAGGTAGCGCCGGTCGCCGAGCAGCCGCCGCACGGCCGAGGCGTTCCCCGCCGCGCTCGGCACCTCCTCGGCGGCGTTGCGCTCAGCGATCCACTGCCGGGACTCGGGCACCCGCAGCCGCAGCACCAGCACGACCAGGGCGACCACCGCGAGGTGCCCGTAGATGATCCGCGCCCCGAGTTCGCCCATCCCGCCGATGAGCACGCCGATGAGCTGGCTGCCCAGGATGCCGCCGTACCACAGCACCTGGGACAGGCCCACCAGCTTGCCCTTGGCACCTTCCGGCGCCTCCTCGGAGATGAGCGCGATGGACACCGGGAGGTCGGCTCCCGAAGCGAAGCCGACCAGCAGGATGCCGGCGTAGAGCAAGGCCGCGTTCGGCGCCGCGGCGAGCAGCGCCGAACCGGTGACGAGCAGGACCATCGTCACCGTGAACACCCGCCTGCGCCCGTACCGGTCGCCGAGCCGACCGCCGACCAGGGCGCCCACCGCGATCGCGAACGTCAGCATCGACGACAGCGCGCCGATCTGGCCGGCGCTGAGCCCCAGCGGTTCCTGGTAGAGCACCAGGGCGATGCCGGTGGACACGATCGCGGCGGCGTCGAGGTACGAGGCCATTCCGGCGACACCGGACCGGAACCAGTCCTTGGCGGTCACCGCGGCGGGCGGCGGGGTGGCGGACATCCTTCTCGCCTTCGTCGTCGAGGGAGGAGAAGCTGAGCGGCTCGCGAGCACCGATCCGGCGCCCTGTCGTGCTGCGCGGATGAACCGTTTTAACGGACCGTAAGGTGACCTCGACCACAAGTCAAGACCACCCTTCCCCTCCCCTGCCGACCTCACTATTTCGTCCGTCGAGATTTGCTGTGGTCCGAAAAGTCGCGCCCCGAACGGCTCATTGACCCGGGAACACTGCCGTTCCTACGCTCGATGAAACCTTTCAAAGTCTCCCGTGCCGGGCCACCGCCCGCCGACGATGTCCGGGCCGCACCGCGGCACCGGGAAACGGAGTCCAGACATGACCGACGTCCCCGCCGCCGCCCGCACCCGCGTCGTCGAAGGGCTCAGCGGTCTGCGCATCGAGACGCCGTCCTGGGGCTACGCCAACTCGGGCACGAGGTTCAAGGTCTTCGCGCAACCGGGCGTGCCGCGCACGGTGCACGAGAAGATCGACGACGCGGCGACGGTGCACCGCTTCACCGGCGCGGCGCCGTCGGTGGCGCTGCACATCCCCTGGGACGCCGTCGAGGACTACGGGGCGCTGGCCGACCACGCCGCCGAGCGCGGCGTCCGGATCGGCACCGTCAACGCCAACGTGTTCCAGGACGACGCCTACCGGTTGGGCAGCGTCTGCCACCCCGATCCGGCGGTGCGGCGCAAAGCCGTCCGGCACCTGCTGGACTGCGTCGACATCATGGACGCCACCGGGTCGCGGGACCTGAAGCTCTGGTTCGCCGACGGCACGAACTACCCCGGCCAGGACAGCATCCGGCGGCGCCAGGACCGGCTCGCCGAAGCCCTGCGCGAAGTCCGCGACCGGCTCGGCGGGAACCAGCGGCTGCTGCTGGAGTACAAGCTGTTCGAGCCGGCCTTCTACACCACGGACGTGCCCGACTGGGGGACGGCGTTCGCGCACTGCCTCGAACTCGGCGACCGCGCGCGGGTGGTCATCGACACCGGGCACCACGCGCCGCACACCAACATCGAGTTCATCGTCGCCGTGCTGCTGCGCTTGGGCAAGCTCGGCGGGTTCGACTTCAACAGCCGGTTCTACGCCGACGACGACCTGATGGCCGGGGCCGCCGACCCCTTCCAGCTGTTCCGCGTCCTCTTCGAGATCGTGCAGGCGGACGCGCTGCGCCCGGACTCCGGGATCGCCTTCATGCTCGACCAGTGCCACAACGTCGAGCCCAAGATCCCGGCGGTGATCCGCTCGGTGATGAACGTGCAGGAGGCCACCGCGAAGGCGCTGCTGGTCGACACCGCGGCGCTGGCCGAGGCGCAGCGGTCCGGTGACGTGCTGGGCGCGCACGCCGTCCTGATGGACGCCTACGACACCGACGTCCGCCCCCTCCTGGCCGCGCTCCGCGAGGACACCGGCCTCGCCCCCGACCCCATCGCCGCCTACCACCACTCCGGTCACGCCGACCGCCTCAGCGCCGAACGCGCGGGCGGCAGGCAAGCGGGCTGGGGCGCGTAGCGGGACCCGCCGCGAGGACCACGACGCCACCAGAACGGAGAAGGAATGCACTGCGCCGTCGACTCCCTGCTCTCCCGCTCCCACCGGCTCGGCTCCGACCCCCGCAACACGAACTACGCGGGCGGCAACACCTCGGCGAAGGCGACGGCGATCGACCCCGTCACCCGCGAACCGGTGGAGCTGCTGTGGGTCAAGGGTTCCGGCGGTGACCTCGGCACGCTCACCGAGGAAGGGCTGGCGGTGCTGCGGTTGGACCGGTTGCGCGCGCTGGTCGACGTCTACCCGGGACCGGCGCGCGAGGACGAGATGGTGTCGGCGTTCGACTTCTGCCTGCACGGCAAGGGCGGCGCGGCACCGTCGATCGACACCGCGATGCACGGCCTGGTCGGGGCCGCGCACGTCGACCACCTGCACCCCGACGCCGGGATCGCCCTCGCCACCGCCGCCGACGGGCAGGCGCTGACCGAGCGGATCTTCGGCGGTCGGGTGGCGTGGATCCCGTGGCGCCGCCCGGGTTTCCAGCTCGGGCTGGACATCGCGGCGGTGGCGGCGGACCACCCCGAGGCCATCGGGGTCGTCCTCGGCGGGCACGGGATCACCGCGTGGGGCGCGACCTCGCAGGAGTGCGAGCAGAACTCGCTGGAGATCATCCGGACGGCGCAGCGCCATCTCGACGAGCACGGTGATCCGGAGCCGTTCGGGCCGGTGCGCCCGGGGTTCGAGCCGCTGCCGCGGGAGGAGCGCCACGCGCGCGCGGCAGAACTGTTCCCATTGCTGCGCGGCTTGGCCTCGACCGACGCACCGCAGGTGGGGCACTACGTCGACGACGACGTCGTGCTGGACTTCCTCAGCCGGGAGAAGCTGGCACCGCTGGCCGCGCTGGGCACCTCCTGCCCGGACCACTTCCTGCGCACCAAGGTGCGGCCGCTGGTCGTCGACCTGCCCGCGACGGCCGCGCCCGAGGAGGTCGCGGAGCGGCTGGGCGAGCTGCACACCGCCTACCGCGCGGAGTATCGCGCCTACTACGAGCGGCACGCCGGTCCGACCAGTCCGCCGATGCGCGGGGCGGATCCGGCGATCGTGCTGGTGCCCGGGGTCGGCATGTTCAGCTTCGGCCGGGACAAGCAGACCGCCCGGGTCGCCGGGGAGTTCTACGTCAACGCCATCAACGTGATGCGCGGCGCGGAATCGGTCTCCCGCTACGCCCCGATCGAGGAATCCGAGAAGTTCCGCATCGAGTACTGGGAGCTGGAGGAGGCCAAGCTCCGCCGCAGGCCCGCGCCGAAGCCGCTGGCCACCCGGGTCGCCCTCGTCACCGGCGCGGGCTCGGGCATCGGCCGCGCGGTGGCGGAGCGGTTGGCCGCGGAAGGCGCGTGCGTGGTGGTCGCCGACCTCGACCAGGACCGGGCCGCCGAGGTCGCCGCCGGGATCGGCGGGAGCGACACGGCGATCGGCGTGGCCGTCGACGTCGCCGACGAGTCCGCCGTCTCCCGGGCGGTGGCGGCGGCCGTGCTCGCCTTCGGCGGGATCGACCTGGTGGTCAACAACGCGGGCCTGTCCATCGCCAAACCGCTGCTGGAGACCACCGCCCGGGACTGGGAGGTGCAGCACGACGTCATGGCGAAGGGGTCGTTCCTGGTGGCGCGGGAGACCGCCCGGACGATGCTGGCGCAGCGGATGGGCGGCGACGTCGTCTACGTCTGCAGCAAGAACGCGGTGTTCGCCGGCAGCGACAACCTCGCCTACGGCGCGACCAAGGCCGACCAGGCGCACCAGGTCCGGTTGCTGGCGGCCGAACTCGGCGAGCACGGCGTCCGGGTCAACGGCGTCAACCCGGACGGCGTCGTGCGCGGCTCCGGCATCTTCGCGGGCGGCTGGGGCGCCAGCCGGGCGGCGCACTACGGGGTGCCGGAGGAGGAGCTCGGCGCGTTCTACGCCCGGCGCACGCTGCTCAAGCGCGAGGTGCTGCCCGAGCACGTCGCCGACGCGGTGTTCGCGCTCACCGCGGGCGAGCTGTCCCGGACCACGGGCCTGCACGTCCCGGTCGACTCCGGCGTCGCAGCGGCGTTCCTCCGATGAGCGCCGCCCACGTCGCGGCCGTCGATCTCGGGGCGGCCAGCGGGCGCGTGGTGCTCGGCCGGGTCGCGCCGGACCGGTTGGAGCTCGAGGAGGTGCACCGGTTCCCCAACGGACCGGTGCGGCTGCGCAACGCGCTGCACTGGGACGTGCTCGGGCTTTACCGCGAGATCCTCGAGGGCCTGCGCGTCGCCGGGCGGGCGGCCGGGCGCCTGGACGCCGCGGGCATCGACACGTGGGCGGTGGACTACGGGCTGCTCGACACCACCGGGGCGCTGCTGGGCAACCCGGTGCACTACCGCGACGCCCGCACCGACGGGGTCGCCGAGGCGCTGCACGAGCGGATCCCGGCCGCCGAGCTCTACGCCGCGACCGGGTTGCAGGTGCTCCCGTTCAACACGATCTACCAGCTCGCGGCGGCGACCGGGACGCCCGCGCTGGCGGCGGCGCGGCACCTCCTGCTGCTGCCCGATCTGCTCGCCTACTGGTTGACCGGGCACCGCCGCGCCGAGATCAGCAACGCCTCCACCACCGGGCTGCTCGACACCGCGCGGCGGTGCTGGGACCGGAACCTGATGGCGCGCGCCGGGATCGACCCGGGGTTGTTCGCGCCGCTGGTCGAGGCGGGCACCCGGGTCGGCCCGCTGAGCCCGCACGTGCTGGCCGAGACCGGGCTGGGCGGACCGGTCGAGCTCGTCGCGGTGGGGTCGCACGACACCGCCTCGGCGGTCGCCGGGGTACCCGCCGCGGATCCGGCGTTCGCCTACGTCGCCACCGGGACCTGGTCGCTGGTGGGCGTCGAGCTCGACGCCCCGGTGCGCGGCGAGGCGAGCCGGGCGGCGAACTTCTCCAACGAGCTGGGCATCGACGGCACGGTCCGCTACCTGCGCAACGTGATGGGGCTGTGGCCGTTGCAGGAATGCCTGCGGCACTGGGGGAACCCGGACCTGGCGGAGCTGCTCGCGGCGGCGCGCCGGGAACCACCGCTGGCCGCCGTGGTCGACGCCGCCGACCCGGCCTTCATCCCGCCCGGCGACATGCCGGGGCGGATCGCCGCCGCCTGCGTCCATCTCGGCCAGCCCGCGCCCCGCTCCCGGGCCGCGATCGTGCGGTGCGTGCTGGACAGCCTCGCGCTGGCCCACCGCCGCACCGTCCGCGAAGCCGTGGCGCTGTCCGGCCGCGCGGTCGGCACCGTGCACCTGGTGGGCGGTGGGGCCCGCAACGAACTGCTCTGCCGGCTCACCGCCGACGCGTGCGGCCTGCCGGTCGTGGCGGGTCCGGTCGAGGCGGCGGCGGTGGGCAACGCGCTCGTGCAGGCGCGGGCGCTGGGCGCGCTCGACGGCGACCGGTTCGCGCTGCGCGACCTGGTCCGCCGCACCCACCGGCTCGCCCGCTACGAACCGGCGGCCGACGACACCGCCTGGCAGGAAGCCGAAACCCGGCTGGTCGGCTGAAAACCGGGCCCGGTTGGACCCGCTGCGGTCCGCCCGTCCCACGCGAGGCGGGTCCGGTTCAGCGGCGGCGGGTCGAGGCCCGCGCCACCAGTTCGGGGGTGAACAGGATCTGCTGGTGCTCGTGATCCGGATCGGTCGCCTCCTCGATGAGCAGCGTGGCCGCGGTGCGGCCCAGCTCGTGCCGCGGTTGGCGGACCGAGGTGAGCGGCACGGCCGCCGCGTCGGCGAACTCGATGTCGTCGTAGCCGACGATGGCGAGGTCACCGGGCACGTCGAGGCCCAGCGCGACGCACTGCTGGAGCAGCCCGAGCGCGACGAGGTCGTTGGCGCAGAAGGCCGCCGTGGGCCGGTGGCTCGAGCGCATCCCCGCGATCCGGGCACCGGCCTGCCGCCCGTCGCCGACGGTGTTCGAGGCGGTGTCGATCCGCACCACCGAATCCGCCGGGTGCCCGGCCCGCACCGCCTCCCGCACGGCACCGGCGCAGCGGTCGCGGATCTGGCCCAGGACGTGCGGGCCGCCGACGAACGCGATCCGCTCGTGGCCGAGGTCGAGCAGGTGCGCGGCGGCCAGCTCCCCGCCCAGCACGTCGTCCACCGCGACCGTGCAGTGCGCGCCGTCGGCGCGGGTGCGGTCCACGACGACCACCGGTGTGCCGCGCCTGGGGATCTCGTCGAGCGAAGGGTGGTCGGCGTCGACGGGCGTGATCAGCACGCCGGCGACCCGCTGCTGTTCGAGGCGGGTGAGGTAGGACAGCTCCCGGTCCGGCCGGTTGTCGCTGTTGCACAGGTACAGCGACAGGTCCGCCGCCTCGGCGGCGCCCTCGGCGCCCCGCGCCACGTCGGTGAAGAACGGGTTGGCCGCGTCCAGCACCACGTAGGCGATGGTGTTGCTGCGCCCCGCGCGCAGTTGCCGGGCGGATTCGTTGCGCACGAAGCCGAGTTCGATCATCGCGTGCTGCACCCGCAGCCGGGTGCTCTCGCTGACCACGTGGGGCCGGTTGAGCACGTTGGAGACGGTCCCGAGCGACACGCCGGCGGCCCGGGCCACCTCCCTGACGCTGACCACGCTCCGAACCTCCCGCGCCGACGCTGCCGTCGCAACTCTACCGGCACGAGCCCGTCGTCCCAGCGCACGGGACGACGGGCGGCACCGACGGGGCCGGCCACCCGACGGCGGGCCGAGCGGTTCCTCGCCGACGCCCGGACCGGACGTCGTGCGGCCCCGCCCGGCGGACCCTCAGGCGGTCGCCCCGAGGTCGGCGAGCAGGGCCCGGACGCGGCGGTCGATCTCGTCGCGGATCGGGCGGACCTCGGCGGCGGTCCGGCCCGCCGGGTCGTCGAGCTCCCAGTCCAGGTAGCGCTTGCCGGGGTAGACCGGGCAGGCGTCACCGCAGCCCATGGTGATCACCACGTCGGCCGCGTCGACCGCGTCGGAGGTGAGCCCGGCGGGGACCTCGCGGGAGAGGTCGAGGCCGAGCTCGGCCATCACCTCGACGACGGCGGGGTTGACGGTCCCGGCGGGCGCCGATCCGGCGGAGCGGACGACGACCCGGTCCCCGGCGTGGTGGGCGAGCAGGGCGGCGGCCATCTGGGAACGTCCCGCGTTGTGCACGCAGACGAACAGGACCTCGGGGACGGAGCTCATGGTTCCTCGCTGGTGGTCGCCGGGCGGGGTGCGCGCCGGGAGGGGCGGAAGCGGCGGCGGGCGGCCAGGGAGACGGAGACCAGGCCCACCAGCACCGGGACTTCGATCAGGGGGCCGACGACTCCGGCGAGCGCCTGCCCGCTGGTGACGCCGAAGGTCGCGATGGCCACCGCGATGGCGAGCTCGAAGTTGTTGCCCGCCGCGGTGAACGCCAGCGTGGCGCTGCGCTCGTAGCCGAGGCCGATCCCCGCGCCCAGGGCGAAGGAGCCGGCCCACATCACGACGAAGTACACCAGCAGCGGCAGCGCGATCCGGACCACGTCCAGCGGCTGCGAGGTGATCGCCCCGCCTTGCAGCGCGAACAGCACCACGATGGTGAACAGCAGGCCGTACAGGGCCAGCGGGCCGATCCGCGGCAGGAACCGCTCCTCGTACCACCGCCGCCCCTTGGTGCGCTCGCCGAGACGGCGGGTGAGGAACCCGGCCACCAGCGGGATCCCGAGGAAGATCAGCACGTTCTGGGCGATCCCCCAAGCCGAGACCGCCAGGCCCACCTGCGGCAGCCCGAGCCACCCGGGCAGCACCGACAGGTAGAACCAGCCCAGCCCGGCGAAGGCGATCACCTGGAACACCGAGTTCAGCGCCACCAGCACGGCGGCGGCTTCCCGATCGCCGCAGGCCAGGTCGTTCCAGATGACGACCATGGCGATGCAGCGGGCCAGCCCGACGATGATCAGGCCGGTGCGGTACTCGGGCAGGTCGGGCAGGAACACCCACGCCAGCGCGAACATCAGCGCCGGGCCGACGATCCAGTTCAGCACCAGCGAGGAGACCAGCAGCCGCGCGTCGCCGGTGACCGCGTCGAGCCGGTCGTAGCGGACCTTGGCCAGCACCGGGTACATCATCACCAGCAGGCCGAGCGCGATCGGCAGCGAGATGCCGTCGATCGCGACGGCGTCCAGCGCCGGACCGAGTCCGGGGACCCAGCGTCCGGCCAGCAGTCCGGCGACCATCGCCAGCGCGATCCACAGCGGCAGGAAGCGGTCCAGCGCGGAGAGCTTCCCGACGACGGCCTCGTCGGCGGTCCGGGTCATGCCGGCACCGCCGGGGCGAGCGAGTCGGCCAGCAGGCGCAGCGCCTCGGGGCGGACGCGGTAGTAGATCCAGGTGCCCCGGCGGCTGCCCTCGATCAGCCCGGCTTCGCGCAGCACCTTGAGGTGGTGCGAGATCGTCGGGCCGGACAGCTCGAAGGCCCCGGTCAGGTCGCACACGCAGGCCTCGCCCCCGGCGTGGCAGGCGATCAGCGACAGCAACCGCAACCGGACCGGATCGCCGATCGCCTTGAACACCGGCGCCAGCTCCTCGGCCCGCGCGGCGCTCAGCGGCTCGCACAGCAGCCGCGTCATGCAGCCTTCCTTCGACATGCATCTAATTTGACACACATCGATGCGTGGGACAGCCTCGGGGTCCGGTACCGGGCCCCGAGGAGGCGTGGAGTTGGCAGCACGGGCCGACGACCGCGAGGTCGTGGTGATCGGCGGCGGTCAGGCGGGCCTGGCCGCGAGCTACTTCCTGCGCCGCGCCGGGGTGGACTTCGCGGTGCTCGACGCCGCGTCGGCACCGGGCGGGGCCTGGCGGCACGGGTGGGACTCGCTGCGGCTGTTCTCCCCGGCCCGCTACAGCCCGCTGCCCGGCTGGTGGATGCCCGAGCAGCCCGGCGAGGAGTTCCCCACCGCCGGTCATGTCGCCGACTACCTCGCCGCGTACGAGCGGCGCTACGAGCTGCCGGTGCTGCGCCCGGTGCGGGTCCGGCAGCTGCGCGGCGGGCCCGAGCGGCTGACCGTGGACACCGACCGGGGGACCTGGCGCCCGCGTGCGGTGATCAGCGCCACCGGAACCCGGGGCGCCCCGCACCGACCGCACCACCCCGGGCTGGAGCGGTTCACCGGCCGCGTGCTGCACTCCGCCGACTACCGGTCACCCGCGGACTTCCGCGGTCAGCGGGTGCTGGTGATCGGCGGCGGCAACTCCGCGGCGCAGATCCTCGCCGAGCTCTCCACCGTCGCGGACACGACGTGGGCCACCCGGCGACCGCCCCGGTTCATGCCCGACGACGTCGACGGGCGGGTGCTGTTCGACCTGGCCACCGCTCGGCACGCGGCCCGCCGGGCCGGGCTGCCCGACACCGGAGGTCCGGCCGCGCTGGGCGACATCGTGGTGGTGCCGCCGGTGCGGGCCGCCCGCGAGCGGGGCGCGCTGCGCGCCGAACCGATGCCGGAGCGCTTCACCGGGCGCGGCGCGGTGTGGCCCGACGGGTCCGAGCGGCCCTTCGACGCCGTGCTCCAGGCCACGGGGTTCCGGCCCGACCTGTCCCACCTCGCACCGCTGCTGCGTCCCGGCGGCGACGGCCGGATCGCCACCGAGGGCACCCGCTCGCTCCAGGACCCGCGGGTGCACCTGCTCGGCTACGGCGACTGGACCGGCTGGGCCTCGGCGACGGTGGTCGGGGCCGCCCGCACCGCCAAGGCCGCCGTCGCCGGGCTCACCGCCCTGCTCCGCGAGGCACGGGCCCGGTCCCGGTGACGGCACCGACGGCGGCGGCACCGTCCTCGAAGGCGGTGGAGTCCTGGAAACCGGAAACGGCGTGGGACGCTGCCCGCCGTCCCGGTTCAGCGCCACCCCGGCGCCGGTCGCGCAGCTGCCGGACGGTCCTCGGGGCGAGTCAGCGCGCGAGCCATCCGCCGTCGACGGCCAGCACGTGCCCGTGGACGTAGTCGGCGGCCGACGAGGCGAGGAACAGGGCAGGCCCCACGACGTCGGCCGGGTCGCCCCAGCGCCTCGCGGGGATGCGCGCGAGGATCTCGCGGCTGCGCTCCCGGTCCTGCCGGAGCCCGCTGGTGACGGCCGTGGCCAGGTAGCCGGGGGCGAGGGCGTTGACGTTGACGCCTCTCCCGGCCCACTCGTTGGCCAAGGCGCGGGTCAACCCGCTCAGGGCGTGCTTGCTCGCGGCGTAGGAGGGCGCGAACATCCCGCCCTGGAAGCTCAGGACCGAGGCGATGTTGATGATCTTCCCGCGCCCGCGTTCGAGCATGCCGCGGCCCGCCGCGCGCGCGAGTTCGAACGCGGCGTTGAGGTTCAGCTCGATCACCTGGTCCCAGTCCGCGTCCGGGAAGTTCTCCGCGGCGGCCCTCCTGATCTGCCCGGCGTTGTTCACCAGGACGTCGACCTCGCCCCGCCCGAGCAGTTCGGGGATGGCCTCCCGGCGCTGCCGCGCATCCGCGAGGTCGAGGCGGAACTGATCGGCGGAGACCCCCAGACCGACGGCCTCGGCGACCACCGGACCCAGGTTGTCCTTTTCCGACAGGAGCAGGAGATCCGCACCGGCCGCGGCGAAGCCGAGGGCGATCGCCCGCCCGATCCCGCTACCGGCTCCGGTGACCAGGACGCGGCGTCCCTGGAAGTCCCCCGATTTCGGACTCGCTTGACCCGACACACCCGCTCCGTTCTCCCGTGCGGCTGATGCGACTTGCGGTTCGTTCGCCTGGGAACGATACGAACCCGCACGCACGCTCGTGAAGCGCACGTTCCGAATGCGGGTATCCAGCTGGCGAATCCACGTTCGGCCCCGAGCGGCGGGCCGCCTATCGCGGTCCGGCGCGGCGGGCCCGCGCGCGTTCCGGGGTGGGATCGGTGCCCGCGGGCGGCTCGGTGTCGATGATGCCGTGCAGCAGCGTCCGGGCGGCCGGGGTGAGCGGCCGGACGGAGTCCCAGCACACGGCCACCCGCCTGCCCGCAGGCCCTTCCAGGCGGCGCACCTCGACACCGGTGGTGTCGGCGACCTGCGCGGCGAGCCAGTTGGTGACACCGACGCCGATTCCCTGCCGCACGAGGGAAACGAGCGTTTGGGGCTGGTTGGTCGCCTGGACCGGCTCCACTTCGTACCCGTGCTCGCGGAACAGCTGGTAGGACTCGAACTCCCCCGTCTCCGGTGCGTCGAGCCGACCGATCGAGACGATGGGGTGCTCCACCACGGCTCCGAGCGGTATCGGCTCCGGCAACCGGGCCAGCGGGTGGTCCGGGGCGTGCACGACGACGAGCGGTTCGTTCCACAGCGGCAGCGAACGCGCCGAGGCCGAAGCCGGCGGCGGGGACATCGGCCGGAGGTAGGCGTCCACGGCGCCCGAGGTGAGCGCGTCGTCGAGCTCCAGTGTGGACCGTTCGAGGAGCACGACCTGCACGTCCGGGCTGGAACGGCGCAGCGACGCCAGCAGGCGTGGTACGAAGGCCGCGCTCGCGCTCGGGTACGACCCCAGCGTGACGACTCCGCGCGTCCCCCCTCGCCACGGGGCCATCGAGGCTTCGGCGGATTCCAGCGCGTGCAGGATCTCGCGCGCGTGGACGGCCAGCGCCGCACCGGCCCCGGTCAGCTCGACGGGGCGCTTCCGGCGATCGAACAGCGGTAAGCCGATCTCCCGCTCGAGGGAGGCGACGTGCGTGCTGACCCGGGGCTGCGAACGCCGCGTCGACTCGGCGGCGGCGACGAAACTGCCCGTGTCGATGACGGCGAGGAAGGAGACGAACCATTCCAGCCTGACATCGGCGCTCAACATCATCGTCCTCCCTGTTCGCCGCCCGGAACCGCATCCGGACGACCGTTGGTCCGGCCGAGTGGCCCCGGTCACAGCCGACGAATCAGTCTGCGCTCCCCGTCCGCGCGTGGCAATGGCCGAACTCGGTGACATGGCCGGACGGCCGCCCGGGAAGGCGGCACCGCGGGATATTGCGGAGTCGAATGCCGCCATTCAAACCTCGCGCTTGACCAGGTGCGGAGCCGGATGATTACTGTTGCAACCACGCATTCGGGTGCTCACGGACGATTTCTCACCCACTCGATTTCCCATTCTTCGGTGGAACGTCCCGTTTCCGCGGTGAGCCGACCGCTCTGGAGGCATAGGTGCACGACAAGACGAGTGAAAGCAACGGGTCCACGAGGAAGTTCGGCCGCCGGAACTTCCTGACCGCGGTGGCGGCGGGAGCGGGCGGGATCGGGCTCGGCGCCGCGCTCGCCCCCTACGAGGAACGCGTCGCGTACGCGACGCGCAACGTCAACCGGAATTCCGCGCCCAGCTCCCTGAAGATCACCGACCTGCGGGTCGCCGTGCTCGACGAGGTGCCGTTCACCAGCCCGATCGTGCGCATCGACACCAACCAGGGCATCTCGGGGTACGGCGAGGTCCGCGACGATGCCGACCCCCGCTACGCCCTGATGCTCAAGAGCAGGCTCCTGGGGCAGAACCCGACGAGCGTCGAGAAGCTGTTCGCCGGCATCCAGCAGTTCGGCGGGCACGGGCGGCAGGGCGGCGGTGTCTCCGGTGTCGAGATGGCCCTGTGGGACTTGGCGGGCAAGGCGTTCGGGGTCCCCGTCTACCAGATGATCGGTGGCAAGTACCGGGACGATGTCCGGCTCTACACCGACACCGCGGCGTCGCAGGACCCGGCCGTCTACGCCAGGCGCATGAAGGAGAAGGTCGACCGGGAAGGGTTCACCTTCCTGAAGATGGACGTCGGGATCGAGCTGATCAAGGACATCCCCGGCGCGCTCACCGGCGCAGGCGCGTGGGGTGATCTCGAGCAGTACAGCGGGAAACACGGTAGCTACGGGATGACCGAGCACCCCTTCACCCGGATCCAGATCACCGACAAGGGTCTCGACGAGATCGCCAAGTACTACGAGGCGGTCCGCAACGCCGTGGGCTACGAGATCCCGCTCGGGTCCGACCACTTCGGACACTTCGGGGTCAACGAGGCGATCAAGCTCTCCGAGCGGATGGCCCAGTACAACCTCGCCTACATGGAGGACCTGGTCCCCTGGTTCCACACCGACATGTGGAAGGAGATCTCCCGCGCCACGACGGTGCCCACCATGACCGGGGAGGACATCTACGGCTTGGAGGACTTCAAGCCGCTGATCGACGAGCGCGCCGTGGACCTCGTGCACCCCGACATCGCCAGCGCGGGCGGGATCATGCCGACGAAGGAGATCGGCGACTACGCGGCCGAACACGGCATCGCCATGTTCCTGCACTACGCGGGATCGCCGATCGGAGCGATGGCGAGCGCCCACGTGGCGGTCGCCAGCCACAACTTCGTGGCGTTGGAGAACCACTCCGCCGAGGTCGAATTCTGGGACGACCTGGTGACCGGCGTGGAGAAGCCGCTGGTGCGCAAGGGATTCTACCGGATCCCGGATGGCCCCGGGCTGGGCGTCGAGCTCAACGAGGAAGCCGCCCGGCAACACCTGAAGAAGGATACCGAGCTCTTTCCCCCGAGCGACCAGTGGAACGAATCCGGCTCCTGGGACCGCACCTGGAGCTGACCCGCCGCTCACCCCTGCGGCAGCAGGCACCCACGATGGAAAGGACCACGATGGCCGACAACGGCACCTCCCCCGGCCGCGGACCCGCCGGCCTGCCCGACGAGATCGCGATCCCGGCCCTCCCCGAGGACGACCGCGGATGGGTCCCCCAGGCCCCCGACGTCTGGTTCCGCCCGCTGTTCCTCAACACCGTGACCGGGCAGTGGTGCAACCTGCTGCGGGTCACCGCATCGGGGATCGTCTCGCGACACCGCCATCCCGGCCTGGTGGTCGGTTACGTCCTCCGCGGCAAGTGGCACTACCTGGAGCACCCGTGGACCGCGGAGGAAGGGCACTTCGTCTACGAACCGCCGGGAGAGGTGCACACCCTCGAGGTTCCGGACGACTGCACCGAGATGATCACGTTCTTCAACGTCGCGGGAGCCATGATCTACCTGGACGACCGGGGACGGCAGACCGGCTACGAGGACGTCTTCACCAAGATCGAGATGTGCCGCGCGCACTACCGCGACACCGGGCTCGGCGCGGACTACGTCGAGCAGTTCATCCGGTGAGCGGGGAACCGAAGCCGGACAACGCCGCACGCACGGTTCAGCAGGAGCTTCGATGAGCACACCAGGGCAGCACAACGCGGACGTGGCACCGCCCGCAGGCACCGGCCGGACGGGCCGGGTGCGCTGGGCCATGATCGCGATGGCCTTCGGCGCCACCACCATCAACTACGTCGACCGCGCCAACCTGGGCGTGGCCCTGCCGTACATGACCGAGGAGCTGCGGCTGTCGAGCACCGCGTACGGCATCCTGCTCGGAGCGTTCTTCTGGACGTATTCCTTCATGCAGATGCCGTCCGGCTACCTGGTCGACCGCTTCGGCCCCCGTCGGATGCTGGCGTTCGCGCTGATCACCTGGTCGGTGATCACCATGCTGATCGGCGCCGCGACCGGATTCCTGGTGCTGCTGCTGTTGCGCCTGCTGCTCGGCGTGGGCGAATCCCCGGCGTTCCCGTCGAGCTCGGCGGTCGTCGCGCGCTGGTTCCCCGTGCGGGAACGCGGCATCGCCGCCTCCATCTTCGACAGCGGAGGACGTGCGGGCACGGCCTTGGCGCTGCCGCTGATCGCCGTGCTCATCGGCGTCATCGGATGGCGCGGTTCGTTCCTGGTGTGCGGGCTGCTCGGCCTGGTGTTCGTGGCGATCTGGCTGCGCGTCTACCACGATCCCGACCAGCACCCGAAGGTCACCGCGCAGGAGCTGGCGCACATCCGGGGCGGAACCGGCGACGCCCGGGACGACCAGCCCCCGCTGCCGTGGCTGAGCCTGCTCACCTACCGGACGACCTGGGGGATGATCGCGGGCTTCTTCTGCTTGTCCTTCGTCCTGTACTTCTTCATCACCTGGTTCCCGTCCTACCTGGTCGACGCGCGCGGCTTCGACCTGCTCAACCTCGGAATCTTCGGCATGCTGCCCGCACTGCTGGCCATTCCGTCGCAGTGGCTCGGGGGCCTGCTGCAGGACGGGCTGATCAAGCGGGGACGTTCGGTCTCGTTCGCGAGGAAGCTCCCGCTCGTCAGCGGCTTGGTCGTCTCGTCGGTGATCGTCTTCGCCGCCCAGGCCCCCAACGCCGCGATCGCGCTGACCTTGCTCACGATCTCCTACGGCGCGCTGACCTTCGCGGCGTCGAGCCTGTGGGCGCTGCCCAGCGACGTCGCGCCGTCCCGGGGCAACGTCGGATCCCTGGCGGGCATCCAGGGGTTCGCCTCCAACGCCGCCGGCGCGGCGAGCCCCATCGTCATCGGCGTGCTGCTCGACGTCACCGGGGGCTCCTACGTCGTCCCCCTCGCCGTCGCGGGGGCGATGGCCCTGCTGGGCGCCCTCGTCTACGCCTTCGGCATCGGCCGGATCGCGCCGCTGCCCACGTCGTGACCGGCGCCGCGGACCCCGGCGAGGACCTGATGCGACCCCGTCCGGCGCAGCGGTGCGGCCGGACCGCAGCGGCCACCGCGGGACCGGTTCCTGATGTACCCCACTTCGAACGGAGCAGAGGATGAACCAGTCGTACTCCCCCGAAACCATCGCCGCGTTCGCGGAACTGCCCACCGCGTCGGTGGCCGACGCGGTCGAGCAGCACGGCGGGCGGGGCTACCTCTCCGGGCGGATCCACCAGATCGTCGCGGGCAAGGTCGTCGGCCCCGCGGTCACCGTCCGCGAAGTCCCCGACGAGGAGGCGCTGCCGCCCGAGCACGCGCTGCGGGCCATCGACCGGTCCGAGCCGGGGAGCGTGATCTGCATCGACGCCGGGAGCGCCGACGTCGCGGTCTGGGGCGGCCTGATGACCGCGGGTGCGGTGGCCAAGGGGCTGGCCGGAGCGGTCCTCGACGCCGCCGTGCGCGACGTCGAGGAGATCCGCAGGGACTACGGCTTCCCCGTCTACGCGCGGGGCAGCGTCCCGGCTACCACGGTCGGCCGGTTCCGGACCGTGTCGCTGAACGAACCGGTCGTGCTGGGCGAGGTCACCGTGCACCCCGGCGATCTCATCGTGGCCGACTCCGACGGCGTGGTCCGCGTTCCGGCCCGGCACGTCGAGTCGGTCCTCGCCGCCGCCACCGAGATCGAGACCCGCGAGCAGGAGCAGACGAGGTTGATCCTGGACAGCGGGTCGTTGCAGGACGGCCTCGCGAAGTACGGCCGGATCTGAACATGAGCGGTATCGACGTCCTCGCGATCGGCGAACCGCTCGTGGAGTTCAACGCGGGCACCGACGGCGACCTGTCCGGCAGCGAAACCTTCTCCCGGGGCTACGGCGGCGACACGTCCAACTTCACCATCGCCGCCGCCCGCTCGGGAGCCCGCACCGAGTACTTGACCAGAATCGGCGACGACGCCTTCGGGACCGCCCTCGGCGACCTGTGGCGGCGGGAAGGCGTCGGGACACCGCACGTCGTGCGCGAGGCGGGCGGGCGGACCGGCATCTACTTCATCGCCCGGAACGGCGGGGAGCACGCCTTCACCTACTACCGCCACGACTCACCCGCCACCCGGTTGTCCCCGGCCGACGTGACCGGCGAGGTGATCGCACGGGCCAGGCTCGTCCACCTCACCGGCATCACCCAGGCGATCAGCCCCTCGGCCTGCGATGCGGCCTTCCACGCCATGGCGCTGGCCCGGGAGCGCGGCGTCCTCGTCAGCTACGACCCGAACCACCGGCCGGGGCTGTGGGCGACCGAACGGGCGCGAGCGGTCATCCTCCGCAGCCTCGCCCTCTGCGACATCGCGCTGCCCAACCTCGACGAGGGGCGCATGCTCACCGGTGCCGACCAGCCGCGTGACGTCCTCGCGGCACTGCGCGAACTCTGCCCCGGCACGGTCGTGCTGAAGAACGGCGCGCAGGGGGCGCTGCTGGCCGACGGGGCGACGATCGCGGAGATCCCCGCACCGCCGGTCGCTTCGGTCGACGCCTCCGGGGCCGGGGACGCCTTCGACGGGGCCTTCGCGGCGCGACTGCTGGGAGGAGGTGAACCGGCCGAAGCGGCCCGCTACGCCGCCGCGGCGGCGGCGCTCAGCACCACCGGGCACGGTGCCGTGCGCCCCATCCCGCGCCACGAGGACGTGCTCGAACTCCTCTGACGAACCGTCCGCCGAGGCTCCCGGCCCGTCCAGCGCACTGGGCCGGGAGCCTCGGCAGTCCCGCGCCGGGCAGCTCCGCCACGTCGGCGACGGCGTGCGCGGGCGGGTCGTCGGCAAGGCCCCGCCGCACCGCCAGGTCACCGCCGCGGACGAGGTGGGCTGTGGACGCCGCAGACCTCGACCTTCCCGGAGAACCGCGTGAGCCCCGCCCCGCCCCGCTCGGCGGGATTCCGCACGGTCGGCCTGCGCGAGCGCGTCGCCCGCCAGCACGGCCGGTGGCGGGACACCGCCGTGCTCGAACGCCGCCGCGCCGACTGACCGCGGCCCCGTGCGGGCGCCCCACCGCCCGCACGGGGGCGGTCCCGGGGTAACCGCGGGCGGCGCCGCCCAATCCCGGAACCACCGGTCCTCAGGGGCGCAGCAGCACCTTCACCACCCGGTCCCGCCGCTCGCCGAGGAGCCGCAGGGCCGTCGCGGCGTCCTCCAGCCCGAACTCGCGGCCGACGATCCGGGACGGGTCGAGCACCCCGGCGACGAAAGCCCGCACCGCGTGGACCCACGCCCGGGACGAGGCGCCGAACACCGTGTGCAGGGTGAGCTGGGACAGCACCAAGTGGCTGGCCGACAGCGTCCGGTCGTCGGCGGCGGGCACCCCGGTCAGCACGACCCGCCCGCCGCGGCGCGCGAGCCGGGTGGCGAGGTCCGAGGTGCCCCGGGCCCCCGCCGCCTCCAGCACCGCGTCGAACCGGCCGGCGCGCCGCCCGGCCTGCTCCGGACCGAGCAGCTCGGTGGCGCCGCACGCCGCGGCCAGCTCCGCGCGTCCGGGTTCGGGATCGACCACGACCAGTTCCGCGGGCGAGGCGGCGGCGAGCAGTTGGGCGGCCAGCAGGCCCAGGCTGCCGCCGCCCACCACCGCGATCCGCTCCCCCGCCGCGGCGCCCAGCTTCAGGCACGCCTCGGCGACGCACGCGGCCGGTTCCAGCACCGCGGCGGCGCGCAGGTCGGCGTGCTCGGGCAGCACGTGCAGCAGCCGCGCCGGGAGCGTGAGGTGGTCGGACCACGCGCCGGGCCGGGTGAACCCGGTCTCGTCGTACCCGCCGCCGCACAGGTTGTTCTCGCCCCGGCGGCAGGCCTCGCAGACCTGGCAGTTGCGGAACCCCTCGCCGACGACGGGACGGCCGACCAGATCGGCGGTCACGTCGGCGCCGACCTCGACGACGGTGCCGGACCACTCGTGGCCGGGCACCACGGGGTAGCGGACGAGCTCGGCCGGGCGGTGGCCGGTGAACACCTCGCGATCGGAACCGCAGATGCCGCTCCACGCCACCCGCACCAGCGCCTCCTCGGGCCCCGGTCGTCGCGGTTCGGCGGGGGCGATCCGCAGCTCGCCGGGCCGGTCGATGATGACGGCGCGCGATGTCATGCCTTGCCTCCGATCAGGGCCCGGCCGAGCCCGGTCACCGGTCGCCGTGGCCGAGCGGGCGCAGCTTGAGCCACAACGCGAACGCCGCGCCCACGACGAGCATGCCAAGCCCGGTCCAGAGGTTGATGTTGATCCCCTGGGACTTGGCCATCCCGGCTTCGGTCGGGAACAGCCCGGCGCCGCCGATGAGCACCCCGTACACCAGGAACAGGCCGCTGATCACGGCACGCACGTCGAACAGCCTGGCCGCGGTGCCCGACCGCTCCTCCAGCCGCGAGATGTTCTCGGCGTGCTCCTTCGGGTTCTCCTGCATCCGTTCCTCCTCCGGGTCGCCCTACAGCGTGAACGGGACGTAGCACAGCGCGGCCAGGACCACCGCACCCCAGCCCAGCAGCGCCGGCCGGCGGTACCAGGCGTCGTCGCCCGGGGCGGGGGTCCCGCCGTCGCGCGCGGCAGCGCGACTGTAGACCAGCCCGGCCAGTTCCGCGTCCGTCTTCGGGGTGGTGGCCAGCGCGATCGGCACGCTGACCGCGATGTCCACGGCGAAGGCGATGATCGCCGCGGTCATGTTCGCACCCTGGTCGGTGCTGATCGGCACGTAGCCGGCCTGGTAGGCGAGGTAGAAGCAGATCGGTGCCAGGGTCCCCAGCAGCAGACCCCAGAACCCCGCCTTGGCCGTCATCCGCTTCCAGAACAGCGCGAGGATGAACGTCGCGAACAGCGGGACGTTGAAGAACGAGAACAGGGTCTGCATGTAGTTCATGATGTTGCTGAACGACGCGGCGATGAACGCCGTGCCCATGCCGACCACCACGCCGACGGCGGTGATCACCCGGCCCACCCGCAGGTAGTGCGCGTCGGGCATCCGGGGCTTGATGTAGGCCTGCCAGATGTCGGTGGTGAACACCGTGTTGAAGCTGGACACGTTCGCCGCCATCCCGGCCATGAAGGAGGCCATCAGGCCGGTCACCGCGAGCCCGAGGACGCCGTTGGGCAGCAGGTCGCGCATCAGCAGCGGGATCGCGTCGTTGTAGGTGTAGCCGCTGCCCGGCTGACCGATGGTCGGTTCGACCAGCAGCGCGAGGATGCCGGGCAGCACGACGATCAGCGGGATGAACATCTTGGGGAACGCCGCGATCAGCGGGGTGCGCCGCGCGGCGGAGAGGTTCTTGGCCGACAGCGACCGCTGCACCTCGGCGAAGTTCGTCGTCCAGTAGCCGAAGGAGATCGCGAACCCGAGCCCGAGCGTGATGGTCAACCAGTTCGCGCCCAGCGGGTTCTCCTGCCCGAAGCCGGTCCCGCCCCACGCGGTGAGGAATTCCGGTCCCGGTCCGGCGAAGACCCGGTCGATGAACCCGTCGATGCCGCCGACCCGCGCCAGCCCCAGCACCGTCAGCGGAACCAGCGCGGCGACGATCACGAAGAACTGCAGGACCTCGTTGTAGATCGCCGAGGACAACCCGCCGATCACGATGTAGGCGAGCACGAACACGCCCGACACGACGATGGAGACCGGCAGCGGCCAGCCGAGCAGCGCTTGCAGCACGATCGCCAGCGCGTAGAGGTTCACCCCGGCGATGAGCACCGACGCGACCGCGAAGATCACCGCGCTGAGCAGGTGCGAGGACGGGCTGAAGCGCAGCAGCAGGAACTCCGGGACGCTGCGGACCTTCGAGTTGTAGTAGAAGGGCATCATCACCAGGCCCAGGAACACCATCGCCGGGATCGCGCCGATGAGGTACCAGTGCACGGTGTAGGCGCCGTACTGCGCGCCGTTGGCGGCCATGCCCAGGATCTCGGTCGCGCCGAGGTTCGCCGAGACGAACGCCAGTCCGGTGACCCAGGCGGGCAGCGACCGCCCGGACAGGAAGAAGTCCAGCGTGGTGTTGACGCTGCGCTTGGCGGCGAAGGCGATCCCGAGCACCACGGCGAAGTAGATGACCAGGATCAGGTTGTCCAGCCAGTTCATCGACAGCCGTAAGCCGTCCGCGGGTATGTCCATTGTCGACGCTTCCTCGTCTTCGGCGGCGGATCCGGTCGGTTCGAGCGGGAGGTGATGTCCGATGGGCCGGACGATGTTCGGGAACGTACGCGAGCCCGCGGGTCCGGTCAACACGCTCACCGGAACGGGTAAAACCGAAAAGTGTTGGAGTGAAGGGACATTCCGGCATTCGTGGCGCACCGCCGCGCCGGCGCGGGCGCGGCGGTGCGACGGCGGGCGGGTCAGCGGCCGCGCATTCCGGTGCTCTCCCGCACGATCAACTCCGGCGGCACGATGGAACGCCCCGGCGGGTCGTCACCTTCGATGCACCGCAGCAACCGCCCGAAGGTCAGGCGACCCAGGGCGAGGAAGTCCTGCCGCACCGTGGTCAGCGGCGGCGAGTAGTACGCGGCTTCGGGGACGTCGTCGAACCCCACGACGCGCACGTCGTCGGGCACCCGGCGCCCGGCTTCGGACAGCGCCCGCAGCAGCCCGAGCGCCATCTGGTCGTTGGCCACGAACACCGCCTCCACGCCCTCGCGGTCGAGCAGCTCCTTCCCGAGTTCGTAACCGGAACGCGGGCTCCAGTCGCCGCGCAGCACCGGAGGCGGCGGCGCACCGCGCTCGGCGAGCACCGCGCGCCACCCCTGCTCGCGGGCCCGGGTCTCCAGCCAGCCGTGCGGCCCGGCGATGTGCCAGGCGGTCCGGTGCCCGAGCGCCAGCAGGTGCTCCGTCGCGCGCCGGGCCCCGTCACGCTGGTCCACCGCCACCACCGGCACCGGCGCCTCCTCGGTGTCGGCCACCGCCACCAGCGGCACCTCCCGGGGCGCGATCTCCAGCGCGCGCCCGGCCGCGACGTGGGGGCGATCACGACTATCCCTTCGACGCCCTGCCTGCGCAGGTTCTCCACCGCATCGACGATCGAGGTCCGCTCGGGAGCGCTGACGCTGGCGACCGAGACGCTGTAACCGGCCTCGCGCGCGGCGTTCTCGATGCCGAACAGGGTGCTCGCCGGTCCGTAGAGCACCGAGTCGAGCGCGACCACGCCCAGCGCGCGCGAGCGCCCGGTGGCCAGCCCGCGGGCGAGGGAGTTCGGCCGGTACCCGAGCCGGTCGATGGCGTCGAGCACCCGGCGCCGCGTCTCCGCACGCACCGGCCCCGCGCCGTTGACCACCCGGGAGACGGTCATGTGCGACACCCCGGCCTGCGCCGCGACGTCGGCGAGCGAGGGCGGCCGTCCCGTCGGTTCGGACGTGCCCTCGGACCGCTTGACCACCGACCTGCTCCCTTCAGCGCCCGGGCGTTGCGTATCGAGTGTTAGCGGTAACACGCCCGCGGTCAATCCGCCGATGGGCGCACCCATAGGCCCAGGCGCCAACTGGATGACCTATTCGGATGATGCGAGCGGATCGCCACGGCCCACCGCTACCTGGACGCGCCGCTCGACGGCCTGCGCGGGGCGCTCGACGGGCAGCGGAACGCGGCTGAACCCGCACCCCCGCCTTCGCGCCTGCCGGAGTCCGGGCGGCGCGGTCCCTAGTCGGCCGCGCCGCAGCGCCCGGCGATCACGATCCGCGCGGCGTCGACGGATTTGCGCACCACGAGGTCGACGTCATACCCGTGCTGGCCGAAAACGCCGTCCAGGTGCAGCGTGGCGTAGCCGTGCGCCTGGGCGAGCAACTGCTCCATGAGCTCCAGGGCCGTGGGCGGGTCGGGGGCGGCGGCCAGCGCCAGTTCGAGGAAGCCGTCCATCAAGGTGCGCTTGCTCTCGTGCAGGTCCTCGCGCTGGGAGTTGTGCAGCTCGGAGGCGAACACCACCGGCAGCCCGGCCCGGCTCTCGATGGTGTGACGCGTGTAACCGCCCGCCGCCGCCGCGAGGCGGTCCGCCGGGTCGGTGTGCTCCTCGGCGGCGGCGCGGACCTGGTCCGCCAGCTCCTCGGCGACCGTGCGCGCGACCGCCGCGAGCAGGCCTTCCCGGTCGGCGAAGTGCCGGTACGGCGCGGCCGTGCTGACCCCGACCCGGCGGGCCACCTGGGCCACCGAGAACCGCTGCATCCCCTGCTCGGCGATGAGCTCCAGCGACCCCCGGATCATCGCGGCACGCAGCTCGCCGTGGTGGTACCGGCGCACCATGTCGAGGATCACCTCCGCTTCACACCGATGTAAGTGGGGTCTTACATTGGTGGTGCATTCACAGATAGCAATGTTGCGGTCCGCGGTGCGGGCCTTCTCTGGAGGATCTCATGGCACAGACGCGCGCGATCAGCGTTCCCGCTCCGGGGGCGCCCTTCGAGCCGACCACGATCGACCGGCGGGAGCTGCGCCCGGACGACGTGCAGATCGACATCGCCTACGCCGGGATTTGCCACAGCGACATCCACCAGGCCAAGGAGGAGTGGGGCAGCGCCATCTTCCCGATGGTGCCCGGCCACGAGATCGCCGGCGTCGTTTCCGCGGTCGGTTCCGAGGTGACCGCCCACCGGGTCGGCGACCGGGTCGGCGTGGGCTGCATGGTCGACTCCTGCGGTGAGTGCGAGTACTGCCGGGCGGGCACCGAGCAGTTCTGCGTGCGCGGCAACGTCCAGACCTACAACGGCGTCGGCTTCGACGGCGAGCCCACCTACGGCGGCTACAGCCAGCAGGTCGTGGTCAAGGACCACTTCGTCTGCTCCATCCCGGACGGCATCGGGCTCGACGTCGCGGCCCCGCTGCTGTGCGCGGGGATCACCACCTACTCGCCGCTGAACCGCTGGAACGCGGGGCCGGGCAAGAAGGTCGCCGTGGTCGGGCTGGGCGGTCTCGGCCACCTGGCCGTCAAGATCGCGGTGGCGATGGGCGCCGAGGTCACCGTGCTCAGCCAGAGCCTGAAGAAGCAGGAGGACGGGCTGCGCCTGGGGGCGGAGCACTACTACGCCACCAGCGACGAGTCCACCTTCGAGGCGCTGCGGTCGAACTTCGACCTGATCCTCAACACCGTGTCCTCGGAGATCCCGGTCGACGCCTACCTGGGTCTGCTGCGGACGGGCGGCGCGATGGTCAACGTGGGCGCCCCGAGCACCCCGCTGTCCTACAACGCGTTCTCGCTGATCGCGGGCAACAAGGTGCTGACCGGGTCGATGATCGGCGGTCTCCCGGAGACCCAGGAGATGCTGGACTTCTGCGCCGAGCACGGCATCGGCGCCGAGATCGAGACGATCCCGGCCGACCAGGTCGACACCGCCTACGAGCGCGTGCAGAACAGCGACGTCCGCTACCGGTTCGTCATCGACACCGCCACCCTCGGCCCGCGCTGAGGGCGGTAACGCCCGCCGGGCCGACGGCCCCGCCTCCGTTCCCAGGGGCGGGGCCGTCGAGGCCGCTACCGGTGCAGCGGCCTGATCCAGATGTCGCGGAACTCGGTGCGGCTGTCCGGGTCGTGGTTCTGCAACCCGACGTGGCCCTCGGTGCCGCGCGCCGGGTCGGTGCTGGTGAAGTCGTTGACCAGCACGTCGTTGAGGTAGATCCGGTACCGCTGGCCGACGACGACCAGCCGGTACTCGTTCCACTTCCCGACCGGCTTGGACGCGGTCCGGAACGGGTCCTGGAAGTTGTAGACGGTGCCGGTCTTCTGCGGGTCGCCCCCGGGGTTGTCGTTGATCTGGATCTCGTAGCCCCGGTCCACCGCGACCCACGGGTCCTGGCCGGGGTCGGGGAACCGCAGGAACACCCCCGAGTTGTCGGTCTCGGCCGTGACCCGCCACTTCAACCGCAGTTCGTAGTCGGCGAAGGTGCGCTCGGAGTACCACAGCAGCCCCATGCCGCCGCGGCTGACGAGCTTGCCGCCCTCGACGTCGAACCCGCCCGGTCCCGCCTGCGACCACCCGCGCAGCGAGTGGCCGTCGAACAGCCGGATCGGCTTGGCGCAATCCCGGTCCCGCGTCGTCACCGCCGTCGCGCCGTCCACCGGCGCCGCGGCGGCGGACCCGCCCGACAGCGCCATCACCAGCGCCACCAGGGCGGTCACCGTCGACTTCGCACGCATAGCTCCTGCCTCCTCCTCGGACGAACGGTGCTGCTCGATCGCGGGGTGCGGCAGGCCGAACCGCGGCCTGCCGCACCCCCGGCGCTCAGTCCAGCGGCCGGACCCGGACGTTGCGGAACCGGAGCTGGTCACCGGCGTTCTCCAGACCGATGAACGGCCCCTGGCCCCGGTCGGCACCGCCGGTGTACTCGGTGACGACCTGGTCGTTGAGCCGGACGACGTAGCTGTCGCCGCGGACCTCGATGGAGAACTTGTTCCACCCGCCCTGCGGCGGCTTGGCGGCCAGGAACTCGGCGGCCTTGACCCCGCGCAGCGATCCGGTGCGCTGGTCGACGGCCTCCACCCGGTCCAGGATCGCCACCTCGTAGCCCTGCGTCCCCGGCACCTCCGGATCACCCTGCGGATCCGGGAACCGCAGCATCAGCCCCGAGTCTGCGCTGACGTCGTCGGTCTCGTACTCGGCTTCCAGGACGAAGTCGCCGAACTCCTGCCCGGAGTACCAGAGCACGCCCCGGCCCTCGGCGGACGGGCGCAGCACGCCGTCGACGACGGTGAACCCGCCCTCCCCGACGTGGCTCCACCCGGCCAGGCTGCGGCCGTCGAACAGGGTGTGGAAGCCCTGCTCGTCCGGGGCGGGGCGCCACGTGGCGTCCGCCACCGCGACCGGGACGTCGGTGCGCGCGTTCACCGGCTCGTCGTCGACGACCGCCAACCGGCCGTCACCCCGGCTGCAGGAGTCCCCGGCGGCCACGCAGGCCAGCACCACTTCCGAGCCGGCCACCGCGGAGCTGTACTCGAACACCGCCCGGCCCTTCTCGTCGGCCTGGACCACCTGCCGTTCGGCCCGCATGTGCGGCACGCCCTCGGTGTGGCCCGGGGGCAGACCGGCCGCCGGGGCCCGCCGGTACACCTCGAAGGTCACCGGCTGCGCCGCCGCACCGCCCTCGGGCCGGAAGGTGGCGGTCACCCGGTGCTGCTGCCCGGCGTCGAGGTTGGCGGTGGGCGGGACGAGCCGCATCGTGCCCTCGACCCCGTCCACCACCTCGACGGTCGTCGTCGCCGAGCCGCGCACCACCCCGTCGGGGTCGGTGACGGTGACCCGAGCGGTGTGCTCGCCGGGTTCGGTGTAGGTGTGCGACGCCTGCGCGCCCTCACCGGTGGCGCCGTCGCCGAAGTCCCACCGGTAGGTCGACCCGGCCGGGGCGTGCGGCGCCTGCGCGGTGAAGCCGACCTCCATGGGCGCCGGGCCGCGGGTGAGGTCGCTGCTCGCCGAGACGTTCAGCGGCCCGGCCGCGCCCAGCCCGTTGAACTGCATCGCGTCCAGGCGGAACAGGTCCTGCTCCCCCTCCGCCCCGCGGGCGACCGCGAAGTACTCGTGGCTGCCGCCGGGATCGGTGACCGGCACCGGTGGGAGGTCGACGTAGCCGGTGGTGCCGCCGGGCACCTCCGCGGTGGCCGCCACCGGGCCGTCCGGGGCGCCCGCGCGCAGCTCGATCGTCCCGCCGGGGCCGGGTGCGCTGACCCGGAAGCCCACCGATTCCACCGACTGCAGGCTCAGCGGGTCGAACGAGACCGCGTCCCCGGGGCGAGCTCGCCGACGGCGGTGCCGCCTTCGGCCGCCTCGTCCTCGACGACCGCCGCGCCCTGGTTGCCGCTGAAGTGCTCGGCCTGCTTGTGCTTCGGCTGCAACCGGATCTCGTGGTTGCCCTCGGCGGGCGGGACGCCCGGCCCCCCGGCGTCGGTGTAGGACGCGCGCAGCACGGTGAACAGGTTCGCGTCCGCCCCGTGCCCGGCCTCCTCCTGGATCTGGATGCGGCCCTCGCACCCCTTGGTCTCGGTCTGCGGGTGCGCGTGCTCGTCGTGGCCCAGCGCCACCTGCACGGTCACGTCGTGGCAGTTGACCCCGGAGCCGATGGAACCGTCCTCGGCGTCGTTGACGCGCACCCGGTAGGAGACCTCGTCCCCGAATTCGAACGTCGAGCCGTCCGGTGGCAGCTCCAGCGTCACCTCCGGCGCCTGGTTGCCCACCGACACCGGCACCCGCGCCACCGTGACCTTGCCGGTGGCGTCGGTGATCGTCAGCTTGGCGTCGTAGGCGCCGTTCTCGGCGTAGGTGTGCTCGGCGGTCGGGCCCGCGGCGTCGTCGGTGCCGTCACCGTCGAAGTCCCAGGCGAAGGTGAGTGCGTCGCCGTCGGCGTCCGAGGAGCCCGTCGCGTCGAACGACACCGCCAGCGGCGCGTCCCCGGAGGTCGGGGTGGCGTCGACGACGGCGGTCGGGGACCGCTGCCCGCCGGTGTGGTCGATGCGGTAGAGGCCCGCGTTGGGACCGGGGGTGAAGAAGCCGCCGCCGTACTCCAGGACGTAGAGCGAGCCCTCCGGGCCGAACTCCAGGTCCATCGGCTGGTCGAAGTCCGTGCCCGGCAGGAACGGGTCGATCGACTGCAACGCGCCCTGCTCGTCGACCCGGACGGACTTGACGAAGCCGCGCGAGTACTCGTAGAAGAACTCCACCCCGTCGTACTCCGGCGGGAACTTCGTCGGCGAGTCGAGGTTCTCGTCGTAGCGGTACACCGGGCCGCCCATGGCCGTGCCGCCGCCCGGGCAGTCGATCTGCGGGAACTCCTCGGAGCAGTCGTAGGGGTACCACACCAGCGGTGGCTGGGCGGGCGGCAGCTCGCGCAGCCCGGTGTTGTTCGGCGAGTCGTTCACCGGGTTGGCGCAGTCGAACAGCTCGCCGGGCTGCTGCGTCGCGAAGTCGTAGTCGCGGTACGGGATGTTGTCGGCGATGCAGTACGGCCAGCCCGCGTTGCCCGGACCCTTGATCAGCTCCAGCTCGTCGTACTGGCGCGGCCCGCGCTGCGGGTCGTCCTCGGCGGCGTCCGGACCGACCACGCCCAAGTACACCCAGTCGGTCGCGGGGTCCACGCTGAAGCGGAACGGGTTGCGCAGCCCCATGTAGTAGATCTCCGGGCGGGTCCCCTCGGTCCCGGGCGGGAACAGGTTGCCCGGCGGGATGGTGTACGAACCGTCCGGCTGCACCGTGATGCGCAGCAGCTTGCCGCGCAGGTCGTTGGTGTTGCCCGAGGTCCGCTGCGCGTCGAACGGCTCGCGCCCCGGCCGCTCGTCGATCGGCGTGTAGCCGTCGGAGGCCCAGGAGTTCGTGTTGTCCCCGGTGGACAGGTACAGGTTGCCCTTCGAGTCGAAGTCGATGTCCCCGCCCACGTGGCAGCACAGGTCGCGCTGGGTCGGCACCTCCAGGATCACCTGCTCGGTGGCGAGGTCGAGCACCGCGCCGTCGAGCTTCATCCGGGACAGCCGGTTGAGCGGCTCCGGGCCCGCCGGCGAGTAGTACACGTACACCCAGTGGTTGGTGGCGAAGTCCGGGTCGAGCGCGATGCCCTGGAGGCCGTCCTCCTCGCCCGTGTAGACCGGGATGCGCGCGGCCTCGGTGACGTTGTGCGTGGCCGGGTCGAACAGCCGGACGATCCCGCGCCGGTCGGTCATGAGCACCCGGCCGTCCGGGGCCACCGCCAGCGCCATCGGTTCCCCGACGTCGTCGGTGAGCTTCTTCTTCTCGAAGTCGGACTCCGCGGCGTTGGTCACGTTGCCGGCCACCACCCGTTCGGCCGAAGCCGGCGGTGGTGGCGGCGGATCGGGCTCGCGGGCCGTCCCGACCCCCACCGAGGCCCCCGCCACGGCCACCACCAGGCCGAGGACGACCAGGGGCCGCCGCACGAGGTGCGTCAACGATGTCATCGCTACGTCCTTCCGCTGCGTCGTCAGAAGTGAACAACGGCCCGGGAACGCGTGGACCGGCGGCGATCGGCGGAAGCGTACGATGAAAACGATTCGAATGGTCCGGACAATCTGCGTCGAATTGATTTTTACGGCACCCGACGGACGGTTCCGGCCCCCTTTCGGTCGCCCCGGTGCGCCAGGATGATCGATCAAGTACCGCGCCCGGCGACGCGGCGGGAGATCAGGCGTCGTAGTCGACGACGACGGCGTCCGAGGACGGCAACGACTGGCAGGTGAGCACGAAACCTTCGTCTACTTCGGACTTCTCCAGGGCGAAGTTGCGGCGCATGTCCACCTCGCCCCCGGTGATCTTGGCGCGGCAGGTGCCGCACACCCCGCCCTTGCAGGCGAACGGGAGGTCGGGCCGGGCGCGCTGGGCGCCGTCGAGCACCGCGACGTCCCGCGGCACCGGCACGGTGGTGGAACGCCCGTCCAGCACGATCGTCACCTGGCTGGCCGAGGCGTCGACCGGGGCCTCCTCGTGCCGCACCGGCTCGGGCGGGGCGGCTTCGACGAAGAACAGCTCCTGGTGGATCCGATCCTCGGCCACACCCGCCGCGCGGAGCCGCTCGCGCACCCCGGTGACCATCCCGAACGGCCCGCACAGCCACCAGTGGTCCACCCGCGCGAGGTCGCCGAGCACCGGCCGCAGCGCGTCGAGCTTGTCGGCGTCGAGCCGGCCGGTGAACAGCTCCGCCTCGCGCGGCTCGCGGGAGAGCACGTGCACCAGCTCCACCCGCGTCGGGTAGCGGTCCTTGAGGTCGGCGAGCTCGTCGGCGAACATGACCGAGTCGCTGCGCCGGTTGCCGTACAGCAGCGTCACCGATGCCGCCGGCTCGCGCAGGACCGTCGCGGCGATCGAGAGCATCGGCGTGATGCCCGACCCGGCCGCGACCAGCACGTGCCGCCCGGGGACGTCCGGTTCGGGGCTGAACGCGCCGGTCGGCGTGCCCACCTCGATCCGGTCGCCCGGCCGGACCTCGCGCACCAGCCAGGTGGAGAACAGGCCGTCGGGCACCTCGCGGACGCCGATCCGCGGCGGCGCCCCCTCCGGGGCGCAGATCGAGTAGGAGCGCCGTTCCTCGCGGCCGTCGACCACCCGGCGCAGGGTCAGCGACTGACCCGCCCGGAAGGCGTAGCGGTCGGCCAGCTCGGGCGGGACGTCGAAGGTGATGGCGGCGGCGTCGTCGCACAGCGGGGTGAGCTCCGCGACGGTGAGTGCGTGGAACTCCCCGCGCAGGCGGGACTTCGTGCTCGCGATCAACTCAGATCTCCTTGACGTGCTCGAACGGTTCGCGGCAGGATCGGCACCGCAGCAGCGCCCGGCACGCGGTGGCGCCGAACTCCGAGACCCGCTCGGTCTCCGCCGAACCGCACCGCGGGCACCGCACGTCGGCCGGGGGCGGCGCGAGCGTCAGCGGGACCGGACCGGGGCGGCGCCGCGGCGCCCGGCCGGGCGGGGCGATCCCGGCCTCGGCTAGCTTGCGCCTGCCTTCGGCGGTGATCCAGTCGCTGGACCACGCGGGGTGCAGCACGGTGCGGACCTCGACGTCGGGGTACCCGGCCCGCTGGAGCGCGTGCACGAGGTCGTCGCGCATGGTGTCCAGCGCCGGGCAGCCGGTGTAGGTGGGCGTGATGGACACGACCACCCGGCCGCCCTCCTCGGCGACCTCCCGGAGCACGCCCAGGTCGGCCAGGCTCAACATGGGCAGCTCCGGGTCGGTCACCGACTCCGCCACCGCGCGCGCCGCGGTCACCACGTCGCCTCCGGGTCCGCCCGCGCGACGCCCTGCATCTCTGCCAGCAGCTCCACCAGCGCCGGGGTGTGCGCGCCGTCGCGGCCGGCGGGACCGGGGACCGCGGGCGGCGGTCCGGGCGCGGGCAGGGTCGCCGCCGCGCACACCTGGGCCAGCACGTCGTCGAACTCGGCGCGCACCTCGGCCGGGTCCACGCCGATCCCGGCCGCGGCCAGCCGCGACTCCACCTCGTGCGGGGTGAACAGCTCCCCGACGTGCGGGTGCACCGCCGCCAGCCCCGCGAGCAGCCGCTCGCGGGAGAACTCCGTGCCGTCGCCGAGCCGCACGGCCCACCGCGCGGCGTAGTCCCGGTGGTAGGTCAGCTCCTTGACGCCCTTGGCTGCGATGGCGGCCAGCACCGGGTCCCGCGAGGAGGTGAGCCGCTGGAACAGCGCGAGCCGCCAGGTGGTGAACACCAGCAGCGCGGCGGTGAGCCGGCCGAAGTCGCCGCGTTCGAGCTCGGCGAGCCCGACGTTGCGGAACTCGTGGGCGTCCCGGAAGAACGCGTAGTGGTCCTCGCCGCGCCCGCCGCCCTCGGCGTGCCCGGCCCGGGCCAGCAGGAGCCGGGCCTGGCCCAGCAGGTCGAGCCCGATGTTGGCGAGGGCGACCTCGTCCTCCAGCTCCGGCGCGCGGGTGCACCACTGCTGCAACCGGTGGCTGAAGACCAACGCGTCGTCGCCGAGCATCAGGCAGTAGGCGGCCAGCGTGCCGGGCTCGACCCCCTCCGGGATCGCGGTGTCCACTCCGGACAGCGGGTCGTCGAACCCGGTGCCGAACGCCCACCGGGCGCTGTTGTCCTCGGTGATCGCCTCGTAGGCGTTGTCGAAGGCCATGGCTGCTCGCTCACAGGTGGGGCACGTCGTCGGGGATGTCGTAGAAGGTGGGGTGCCGGTACACCTTGTCGCCGCTCGGGGCGAAGAAGGGATCCTTCTCGTCCGGGCTCGACGCGGTGATGTCGGCGGCCTCGACCACCCAGATGCTCACGCCCTCGTTGCGGCGCGTGTAGAGGTCGCGGGCGTGGTGCAGGGCCATCTCGGCGTCGGCGGCGTGCAGCGAGCCGACGTGCACGTGGTTGAGCCCCCGCTTGCCCCGGACGAACACCTCGTAGAGCGGCCAGGTGCTCATGCGACGGCCACCTCCGCCCGCTTGGCCGCGTGCGCGGCGGCGGCCTCGCGCACCCACGCGCCCTCCTCGTGGGCGGCGCGCCGGTGCTCGAGCCGTTCGGCGTTGCACGGCCCGTCGCCGGAGACCACCCGCTTGAACTCGTCCCAGTCGATCTCGCCGAAGTCGTGGTGCCCGCGTTCGGCGTTCCACCGCAGCTCGGGGTCGGGCAGCGCGACACCGAGCGCCCCGGCCTGCGGCACGGTCATGTCGACGAACCGCTGGCGCAGCTCGTCGTTGGTGTGCCGCTTGATCTTCCACGCCATCGACCGCTCGGTGTTGGGCGAGTCGGAGTCCGGCGGGCCGAACATCATCAGCGACGGCCACCACCACCGGTCGGTGGCGTCCTGCACCATCCGGCGCTGCTCGGGGGTGCCCCGCATCATGGTCATCAGCAGTTCGTAGCCCTGCCGCTGGTGGAAGGATTCCTCCTTGCAGATGCGGATCATCGCGCGGGCGTAGGGCCCGTAGCTGCTCCGGCACAGCGGGACCTGGTTGCAGATCGCCGCGCCGTCGACCAGCCAGCCGATCACGCCGACGTCGGCGAAGGTCAGCGTCGGGTAGTTGAAGATCGACGAGTACTTCTGCGCTCCGGAGATGAGTTTGTCGGTGAGCTCGGCCCGGTCGGCGCCCAGCGTCTCGGCCGCGGAGTACAGGTACAGCCCGTGGCCCGCCTCGTCCTGCACCTTGGCGAGCAGGATCGCCTTGCGCCGCAACGAGGGGGCCCGGGTGATCCAGGCGCCCTCCGGCTGCATCCCGATGATCTCGGAGTGCGCGTGCTGCGCGGTCTGGCGCAGCACCGACTTCCGGTAGTCGGCAGGCATCCAGTCGCGCGGCTCGATGCGCTGGTCGCGGGCGATGGTGCGCTCGAAGTGGGCTTCCAGCTCGTGCTCCGGTGTCATCGGCGGTCCTCCTTGGCGACCAGGGTGAGCACGTCGTACTTGGCCACCGAGTCGCCGTCGGCGTTGGTGACGTCGGTGTCCCAGCGCACCTCGCCGTAGTCGGCGTTCTCGCGCGGCGTGATCTGCTTGGCGGTCAGCGTCACGGTCAGCTCGTCGCCCGGCTGCACCGGCGTGAGGAACCGCAGGTTCTCCAGGCCGTAGTTGGCCAGCACCGGCCCCGGTTCGGGCGAGACGAACAGCCCGGCGGCGAAGGACACCACCAGGTAGCCGTGCGCCACCACGCCGCCGAACAGCGGGTTCTCCCGCGCCGCCGCCTCGTCGGTGTGGGCGTAGAAGGTGTCCCCGGTGAACTCGGCGAAGTGCGCCACGTCCTCGGCGGTGACCCGGCGCGGACCGGCCACGACGCTGTCGCCCACGCGCAGTCGGGCCAGCGGCTTGCGGAACGGGTGCTCGTCCTCCGCCGCGCGCGGCGCGCCCGGCACCCACCGGCCGGTGACCCCGGTCAGCACGGCCGGGCTGCCCTGCACCGCGGTGCGCTGCATGTGGTGCAGCACGCTGCGGATGCCACCCAGCTCCTCACCGCCGCCCGCGCGCCCGGGTCCGCCGTGCACGAGGTTGGGCAGCGGCGAACCGTGCCCGGTGGACTCCCCGGCGTCGTCGGCGTCGAGCACCAGCAGCCGACCGTGCCACGGCGCGGCGCCGAGCACCACGTCCCGGGCGAACTCCGGGTCCCCGGTGACCACCGATCCGGCCAGGCTGCCCTGCCCGCGCGCGGCGAGCTCGACGGCGTGCTCGGTCGAGCGGTACGGCAGCAGCGCCGCCACCGGGCCGAACGCCTCCACCTCGTGCGGCTCGGAGCGTTCCGGGTCGTCGCAGCGCACCAGCACCGGCGAGAGGAACGCGCCGCGCTCGGCGTCGGCACCGACCACCTCGACCCGCTCCGGATCGCCGAAGACCACCGAACCGGCGCCCAGCAGGGACTTCAGCGAGCGGCGCACCTCCTCGCGCTGCTCCAGGCTCGCCAGGGCGCCCATCCGCACGCCGTCGGCGCCCGGAGCTCCGACGACGACCTCGGCCAGCCGCTCGCCCGCCGCGGCGGCGACCTCGTCCAGCAGCTCCGCGGGGACCAGCGCGCGCCGGATCGCGGTGCACTTCTGCCCGGCCTTCACCGTCATCTCGGTGACCAGCTGCTTGACGAACAGGTCGAACTCGGTGGTGCCGGGGACGGCGTCCGGGCCCAGGATCGAGCAGTTCAGCGAGTCGGCCTCGGCGTTGAACCGCACCGAGTGGCGCACGATCGCCGGGTGCGCGCGCAGCCGCTGCGCCGTGGACGCCGAGCCGGTGAACGACACCACGTCCTGCGGCCCGACGTGGTCGAGCAGGTCGCCCGCCCCGCCGCACACCAGCTGCACCGCGCCGGCGGGCAGCAGCCCGGAGTCCACGACGAGCTCGACGAGGCGGTGGGTCAGGTAGGCGGTCTGGCTCGCGGGCTTGATCAGCGTCGGCATCCCGGCGAGGAAGGCGGGCGCGAACTTCTCCAGCGGCCCCCACACCGGGAAGTTGAAGGCGTTGATCTGCACCGCGACGCCGCGCAGCGGGGTGCACACGTGCTGGCCGACGAACGTGCCGCCCTTGCCCAGCGGCTCCGGCGCGCCCTCGACGTGGACGGTGGCGTTGGGCAGCTCCCGGCGTCCCTTGGAGGAGTAGGCGAACAGCGCGCCGATCCCGCCGTCGACGTCGACCTTCGCGTCGCCCCGGGTGGCCCCGCCGCGCGCCGAGAGCCGGTAGAGCTCCTCGCGGTGCTCCTGCAGGTGCGAGGCCAGCGCCTTGAGCAGCGCCGCCCGCTGGTGGAAGGTCAGCTCCCGCAGCGCGGGACCGCCCACCTCGCGGCCGTGCGCCAGGGCGGCCCGCATGTCGATGCCCGCCGAGGAGATCCGGGCCACCGCCGCACCGGTCACCGCGTCGTGCACGGGCACGCCCTCGTCCGACGGCGCCTGCCACCGGCCGCCGACGTAGCTGGGCAACAGCGGTGTCGCTCGCTGGTCCATCGAACCTCCTCGGGATTACCTACCGAACGTTCAGGAATTGAGGGTAGCGCGCGGCGGCCGCTTGCGGAAGCCGGAGCGGCGACGCACTCCGCCGCCTTGACATCGGCTCACCCGCTGGCTTTCATGAGGCCCACCCTTTCCCCACCGTCCATTCGGTCGGTAGGGCGTTCCCGCTCCGAACCGCGTCCTCCACGTCCGGCACCGGGCAGACCGAGGAGTCCCGCATGATCACCACGCACGACGACGTGCCGACCCGGCGGCTCGGCGCCGCACCGGCGGTCGACGAACTCACCCCGGCGGAACGGCTCAGCACCGACGAGTTGCGCTCGGTGCAGTGCGAACGCCTGCGCTGGACGCTGCACCACGCCTACGACAACGTCCCCTTCTACCGGCGCAAGTTCGACGCGGCGGGGGTGCACCCGGACGACTGCCGGGACCTCTCCGACCTCGCGAAGTTCCCGGTGACCACCAAGCAGGACCTGCGGGACAACTACCCGTTCGGGATGTTCGCGGTGCCGCGCGACGAGGTGCGCCGGCTGCACGCCTCCAGCGGGACCACCGGCACGCCCACCGTCGTCGGCTACACCGAGCGGGATCTCGACACCTGGGCGACGGCGGTCGCCCGGTCGATCTTCGCCGCGGGCGGACGACCGGGCCACGTGGTGCACGTCGCCTACGGGTACGGGCTGTTCACCGGCGGGCTCGGCGCGCACTGCGGGGCCGAACGGCTCGGCTGCACGGTCATCCCCGCATCCGGGGGCATGACGGCCCGGCAGGTCCAGCTCATCACCGACCTGCGGCCCGAGATCATCATGGTGACCCCCTCCTACATGCTCACGCTGCTCGACGAGTTCGAGCGCCAGGGCGTCGATCCGCGCGCCTGCTCGCTGCGGGTGGGCATCTTCGGGGCCGAACCCTGGACCGAGGGGATGCGCCGCGAGATCGAACAGCGGATGGACATCGACGCCGTGGACATCTACGGCCTGTCCGAGGTGATGGGACCGGGCGTGGCCCAGGAGTGCGCGGAGACCAAGGACGGCCTGCACATCTGGGAGGACCACTTCTACCCCGAGGTCGTCGACCCGGTGGACTGCGCCCCGCTGCCCGACGGCGAGCACGGGGAACTGCTGTTCACCTCGCTCACCAAGGAGGCGCTGCCGATCATCCGCTACCGCACCCGCGACCTCACCGCGCTGCGCCCGGGCACCGCGCGCCCGGCGTACCGGCGGATGGACCGGATCAGCGGGCGCAGCGACGACCTCATCATCCTGCGCGGGGTCAACGTGTTCCCGCTCCAGGTCGAGGAGATCGTGCTCGACGTCGATGGGCTGTCCCCGCACTTCCAGATCGAGCTGACCCGGCGGGACCGGCTGGACGAGATGACGGTGCTGGTCGAAGCCCTCGACGACACCCCGGCGGAGCGCCGGACCGCCGCCGCCACCGAGATCGCCGCGCGGGTCAAGGACGGCGTCGGCGTCAGCATCGGCGTGCGGGTGGTGGACCCGGCAACCCTCGAACGGTCGGTCGGCAAGCTCCGCCGGGTTCTCGACCGGCGGCCGAAGGCCTGAGCGCCCGCCGTGCCCGCCGCAGCGGCACTCGCCCACCCCCGCACCCGCCGCGGGTCCGCAGCGCTCCGCGCCCGGCGGCGAGCTCACCGCCGGGCCCCGGAACGGCCTGGGAGAATGCGGTCATGAGCACCCCGCCCCAGCGCGCAGGCAGACGAGGCAGGCCCGGCTACGACCTGGAGTCGTTGCTCGCGGTCGCGGTCGGGCTGTTCAACGAACGCGGCTACGACGGCACCAGCATGGAGGACCTCGCCCGCGCCCTCGGCATCACCAAGTCGGCGATCTACCACCACGTGCCGGGCAAGGAGGAACTCCTGCGGCTGGCCGTGAACCGGGGGCTCGACGGGCTGTTCGCCGAGGCGGCCCGGATCGAGACCGTCGACGGGCGGGCCATCGACCGGCTGGAGCACCTGGTGCGGGCCAGCGTCCTGGTGCTCGTCGAACAGCTGCCGTTCGTCACGCTGCTGCTGCGGGTCCGGGGCAACACCGAGGTGGAGCGGGCCGCGCTGGCCCGCCGCCGGGAGTTCGACCAGATCGTCGCCGACCTGGTGAGCAAGGCCGCCGCCGACGGCGACCTGCGCCCGGACGTCGATCCGGCGACCTCGGCCCGGCTGCTGTTCGGCATGGTCAACTCGCTGGTCGAGTGGTACCGGCCGGACGGCGACGTGGGCGCCGACGCCCTCGCCGACGCGCTGACCGCGGTCGCCTTCGACGGCCTCCGCCCCCGCCGGGACTGATCCCCACCCGAACGTGCGCTGAGTGAGGGGCACCCTTGCCCAACATAGGACCGCTTTCAGAATGATCTGCGTGGCGGTGCGGGTGGCGGAACCTCAGCGGTCTTCTCGCTGCGCCGATCGCCTCCTGATGTACCAACGACGTACACGGCGTCGGCGCTGTCCTCGCGAGAAGACCGCTGAGAACCCGCCGCGGTGCACGCTGCGTGCCTCACCGCATGCGGCTCCGCCGCATTCTGAAAGGACCCCATACTGGGACAAGGGTGCCCCTCACCTGTTCGACTCGGCTCGCGATTAAGTCAATCGCTTGACTTAAGGTGGTGCGGAGCGGTTGACTGGTCGGCAGTTGCGAGAGCGGATGCAGGGAGGTCGTGCGGTGACTCAGGCCGACAAGCAGGTGCTGGACTACCCGATCCCCGCCCCCGGGGCGCTGGAGCCCCCGGCGGAGTGGGAGGAGCTGCGCCAGCAGTGCCCGGTGGCGCGCGGGAAGCTGCCCAGCGGGGACGAGGTGTCGCTGCTCACCCGCTACGACGACGTCAAGCAGGTGCTGTCCGACTCCCGGTTCGGCAGGCAGCTCAACGCCCCGGACGCGGCCCGGGTCAGCGACACCGAGTCGGGCGGGCTGTTCAACAGCGACATCGCCTCGGCGATCCCGCAGAGCGGCGACGGCCACCAGCGCTGGCGGCGGCTGGTCAACCGGTGGTTCACCGCCAAGCGGATGGCGGCGCTGCGCCCCGAGATCGAAGCGATGGCCGAGCAGCTCATCGACGAGATGGTCGAGCGGGGTCAGCCCGCGGACCTGAAGGCGGGGCTGGGCTTCCCGCTCCCGGTGTGGGTCATCTGCGACATGCTCGGCGTGCCCACCGCGGACCGGGACCGCTTCTCCCGCTGGTCGGACATGTTCCTCAACCTCACCCGGTTCACCGGGGAGGAGTTCGACACCGCCCAGCACGAGTTCTTCGCCTACATGGCGGGCCACGTCGCGGCCAAGCGCGCCGACCCCGGCGACGACGTGCTCAGCGAGCTGATCAACGCCACCGATTCCGAGGGCGAGCGGATGTCCGACCACGCCCTCGCGGCCACCGGCTTGGGCCTGCTGATCGCCGGGCACGAGACCACCGCCAACATGATCGGGAAGATGGTGGCCATGCTGCTGTCCGACCGGCGGCGCTGGGAGTCGCTGCTGGCGGACCGCTCGCTGATCCGCACCGCGGTCGAGGAGGTGCTGCGGTTCGACGCCAACTCCGGCCTGGGCATGGTCCGCTACCTCCACGAGGAGGCCGAGATCGGCGGCACCGCGCTGCCCCGGGGCACGACCGTGATGTGCAGCATGGCCGCGGCGAACCGCGACTCGGCGGCGTTCGAGGACGCCGACGAGATGGACCTGGGCCGCAACCCGAACCCGCACCTGGCCTTCGGCGCGGGCGCGCACTCCTGCCTCGGGCAGGCGCTGGCCCGCACCGAGCTGCAGGTCACGCTGGAGGTGCTGCTGCGCAAGCTGCCCTCGCTCGAACTGGCCGTCCCGGTCGAGGAACTGCGCCCGTTGGAAGGGCTCGTCGTCGGCGGGCTCACCGAAGTGCCGGTGCGGTGGTGACTTCCGGCGCCGGTCCGGTGGGGACGCGGCGGGTCGCCGCGACGCGGGAGCAGATCCTCGTCGCGGCGGAACGCCTGTTCGCCGAGCAGGGGACGGCCGCGGTGTCCCACCGCCGGATCAGCGAGGCGGCGGGGCAGGGCAACAACACCGCCGTCGGCTACCACTTCGGCACCAAGGCGGCGCTGGTCCGCGCGATCGTGCGCAAGCACCAGGAGCGCATCGAGCACGAACGCGGTGCGATGGCCGACCGGGCCGGCCGGTCCACCGAGGTGCGCGACTGGGTGGCGTGCCTGGTGCTCCCGACCACCCGCCACCTCGCGGACCTGGGTCCGCCGACGTGGTTCGGCCGGTTCAGCGCGCAGATCATGACCGATCCGGCCTACCGCGGGATCGCGGTGGCCGAGTCGCTGCACTCCCCCGCGCTGCTGCGCGCCACCGACGCGCTGGTGCGGTGCCTGCCCGAGCTCCCGCAGGAGGTGTGGCGGGAGCGCCGGGACATGTCCCGCCTGCTGCTGGTGCACACGATCGCCGAGCGGGAACGCGCGCTCGCCGACGGCGGCTCGACCAGGCGGGCGTCCTGGGAGCAAGCGGCGACCGGGCTGATCGACGCGATCACGGGGCTGTGGCTGGCCCCAGCGACTCCGGCGGTGCCCGACGCCGCACGCGAGGAGATTCCCCACGGAGGAGAGGAGGACGCGTCATGAAGGTGACCGTCGACGAGGACAAGTGCTGCGGCGCGGGGACGTGCGTCATGGTCGCGCCCGACCTGTTCGACCAGCGCGACGAGGACGGCGTCGTGGTGCTGCTCGACGCCGAACCATCGGCGGAGCTGCACGACGGCGCGCGGGAAGCGGCCAACATGTGCCCGGCCCGGGCCATCGAGCTCGACGAGTCGGCATGACGGTGCCGGACTCGGTGCTGGTCGTCGGCGCCTCCGCCGCGGGTCTGTCCACGGTGGAGGCGCTGCGGCGCGGCGGGTACGGCGGTGCGGTGACCGTGCTCGGCGCCGAGCGGCACCTGCCCTACGACCGGCCGCCGATGTCGAAGAAGGTCCTGGCCGGGGACTGGGAACCGGACCGCGCGCGGCTGCGGCCGGAGGACGCCTTGGAGGCGTTGGGCGCCGAGTTCGTCCTCGGCGACCCGGCGACCGCCCTGGACCCCGCGGCCCGGACCGTGCGCACCGCCTCCGGGCGGGAGCTGCGCGGTGACGCCGTCGTGCTGGCCACCGGGGTGCGGCCGCGGACGCTGCCCGGCCAGTCCGGTCTCGGCGGCGTCCACGTGCTGCGCACCGTGGAGGACGCGCTGGCCCTGCGGGCCGACCTGCTCGCGGGCGAGCGGCTGGTCGTCGTCGGCGAGGGCGTGCTCGGGGCCGAGATCGCCGCGACCGCGCGGGGCATGGGCGCGACCGTGACGATGGTCGGTCCGCAGCACGCGCCGATGGCCGCCCAGATCGGTCCGCTCGTCGGGAGCAGGCTCGCCGAGCTGCACGCCGGGCGCGGCGTCGAGCTCCGGCTCGGCACCGGGGTGGACGGTCTCACCGCCGCGGGCGAACGGGTCTCGGGAGTCCGGCTGACCACCGGCGAGGTGCTGCCCGCCGACGTGGTCGTGGTCGCGATCGGCGCCGTCCCGGCGACCGACTGGCTCGCGGGCAGCGGCCTGGACCTCGACGACGGAGTGGTCTGCGACGCGCACTGCCGGGCCGCACCGGGGATCTACGCGGTCGGCGACGTGGCGCGGTGGCGGCACGAGGGGCTGGGCGGGCTGGTGCGGCTGGAGAACCGGACCAACGCCACCGAGCAGGCCGCTGCCGTGGCGGCCACCCTCCTCGGCGAGCAGCGCCCCTACACCCCGGTGCCCTACTTCTGGACCGACCAGTACGACGTCAAGGTGCAGGTGCACGGCGTCCTGCCACCGGACGCCGAGGTGACCATCGCCGAGGGCGCCGTCGAGGACGGCCGGTTCGTGGCCCGGTACCAGCGCGACGGGCGCACCACCGGCGTGCTGGGCTGGAACATGGCCAAGCGGGCGAGGCTGCTGCGCCAGGAGATCACCGCCTGATGGGGGCTGCCGGGCAGCTCATTCCGGCACGAGCCTGCCCTCCAGCCGGGCCGCGGCCAGCTCCACCCGCGAGCGGCAGTCGGTGCGCTCGAACAGGCGGGTCAGCCTGCTCTCCACGGTCTTCACGCTGATCCCCAGCGCGATCGCGATCTGGCGGTTCGTGCACCCGTCGCTGACCAGGTCGATGATCCGGTTCTCGACGGCGGACAGCACGGTGCGGGGACTGCGCGTGCGCGGCGCCGCCGGGCCAGCTCCACGCCTTCCCGGACCCGCCCGACGTCGGCGTGCAGGCCACCGCCCACGATCAGCACCATCTCCCGCGCGGAGCCGGTGCGCGCCCGCCGGTCGACGGCGCGCAGCTCGCCGAGCAAGCCGTGCGCCCCGGCGGTGTCGCCGAGCTGCAGGCTGTAGGCGATCAGGCGGGCGAGAAGCCGCTCCAGGCCGACGACCGCGCCCAGCTCCCGGCACCGCGCCAAGTCCCGCCTGCCCTCGGCCACGGCCTCGGCGGTGCGCCCCTGCCGGTGGCGCAACCCGCAGCGGACCCAACTCGCCAGGTGCCCGGTCGTGCGCGGCGACCGGTGCAGCCACCAGGCCGCCCGGTCGAGTTCACCGCGCACCGAGCAGATCTCGGCGGCCACCACCCGGGAGAGGTGGTGCGCCGGTCCGGTGCGGCCCGGTCCCCGCTCGGTTTCCAGCGCGCGGGCCGCGGAGAGCGCGGCGTCCCAGTCCCCGGCGTGGTAGGCGGACACGACGTGGTGGTAGCGGTGCGGCGCACCGCGCCGCGACGGCCGGTAGTGCGGCCCCAGGACCGCGCTCAGCGCGGCGGCGTGGTCGCCCCACGCCCCGGCCTCGCGCAACCGGGGCGAGCACGTCCCCTCGATCCCGGCGGGCGCGGCAGCCTCCCACGCCGTGCGCGCGCGGCGGAACCGGCGGTCCTCCCCGCCGAGCGCGGCCAGCAGCGACAGCAGCGCGGCGAGGGAACCCACCCGCAGCACGGCCGCACCGGCACCGGCCGTTCCGGCGGTGATCAGCGCGCTGAACGCGGACAGCACCTCCTCCGCCCCGCCGCGCACCAGGGCTGCGGCGAAGCGGCGCGCCTGTTCGACGCAGCCGCGCTCGGCGGCCACCGCCTCGACGACGCGCACCGCATCGCGGACCTCGCCGATGCGCTGTTCGTGCAGCAGCGCCGCCACCCACCAGGCCGCGACCTCGAACAGCAGCACATCGCGGTCGGCCGCCGGAGCGGGTGCGCCACCCGCCACGGCTGCCACCACGGCACCGAGGTCGTCGGCCAGTTCGTGCTGCCGCCCCGCAGCGAGCTGCAACCGCATCATCGTGGGCAGCGCCCGGCTCCAGCGGCGGTCCGCGCCGGGCGGCCGGCGCACCGCGGCGTACCAGCCGAGGTCCACCGCCCCGTCGGTGCGCTCGCCCGGCGGCGGGAGCGGGTCGCCGAAATCGTGCTCGGCGCGGGCGAGGTGGTCGGCCAGCGCGGTCCGGTCCACCGCCGCGCCGCGTTCGACGGCGGCCAGCAGGTGCCGCGCGACCGCCGCGTGCACCGCCCGGGGCGACCGCCCGGTCGCGCGTCCCGCCGCCACGCCCAGCGCGGGCACCGGCAGGTCCAGCGCGCCGTCCCGCGACCGGACGACCTCGCGGTCGACCAGCCGGTCCAGCACCTGACCGCAGGTCCGCACGTCGGTCCCGGCGGCCACCGCGAGCACCGGCAGGTCGTGGGCGGCGATCTCGCCGAGGACCGCGACCGCCCGGACCACCGCCGCGGCTGCGGGTCCGCAGTCGCGCACCGCCGCGACGAGTTCGTGGTCGTCGGGCAGCGCGATCGGTTCCCCCGCCGGGCGCAGGCAGACGTGCCCGTCGACGAGCACCAGCCGGCCCTCCGCGCGCAGCGCCCGCAGCGCGGCGCGCACGGTGCCCGGATTGCCGAACAGCGGGCCGAGCCCGGTCAGCAGCGCGCGGGTCACCGAGGCGTCCACCGGCGCGCGCATCCCCGCCCACGCGCCGAGCAGACCGGCGACGTCGGAGTCCCGCAGCGGCGGCAGGTCCACCACGACGTCGGCGTTGCGCGTCCACCGGCCGATCGCGGAACCCGGTCCACCGGTGGCGATGACGACGACACCGGCCGCGCGGACGCCGAGGGCCAGCGCCGACAGCGCTGCCGCCGACGTCCGGTCCATCCGGTCCACGTCGTCGACGAGCAGCGCGGTCCGCTCGCGGGGCACCAGGTGGGCCAGCGCGCGGGTCAGCTCGTGCACCAAGGGCAGCGGGTTGTGCTCGGGAATCTCCCGGTCGCGGTGGCGGAGCCGGGATCCGGCCGCCACGGCGTCGAGCAGGCTCGGCGGCCACCGGACGTCGCGCGGCTCGTCGATGCGCCGCCGCACCGCGTCGAAGAGCTCCTCGAACACCCCGGGCGCGGCGGTGGCGGTGCTCGCGAACGTGCGCACGCCCCGCTCCGCCCAGCGCTTCCGGACCGCGCCGAGCACCGCGCTCTTGCCCGACCCGCGCGGTCCGCGCACCACGACCAGCGCCCCGCCGCCACCGGCTACCGCGCCGTCCAGCGCCGCGAGCTGCTCGTCCCGCCCGAGCACTGCCTTGTGCTTCCGGGTCATGCGCGTTCCTCCCGTTCAGCGGTACCGACGCGGTGCTCGACCCCGGGCCGCGCTCGCGCGGTTCGTCCGGGATCCCGGCCTTCGGCGGTGGTCGAGTTCACAGGCCGCCTCGATCGGGGGCGAATCCCGGTGGACCATAATCGTCCGGCATGGGAAAACCCACCGCGCTGCACCCTCCTGTCCGGACGCGCGAACGCCGCCGTGGTTGAGTCCTCCCGGTGGACGCCGCGCGATCCGCCCGTCCCGCGGGGCGACGAACCCGAGAACCTGCCGCTCCCGCCGCGCCGGACCGCCCTGGTGCACGAGGTGTGCGCGGCGGTGCGGGCCGGTGATCCACCGCTGACCCTGCTCGCCGGGGAACCGGGCAGCGGGCGCACCAGCCTGCTGGACGCGGTCGCCGACGAGCTCGCCGGGACGGGGACCCGGGTGTTGCGGGTGCGGCTCGGCGAGGACGACGCGATCGGCGGGCACGGGCTGCTCTACCGGCTGCTGGCCGAACTCGAATTCGCCGACGGGCGCCCGCCGTCGTCCGCCGATCGGGAGAACTCCGCGCTCGGCCTGGTGGCGCGGTGGGGCGAGGCCGGCCGCGGTCCCGCGTCGCCGACCGCGCTGCCCCCGCTCGCCGGGGTGCTGTCGGCCGCGGTGCGCGGCCACGTCCCGCTGGCCGTGCTCGTCGACGACGCGCACTGGACCGACGCCGGCACCGCGTCGTTGCTCGACCAGTTCGTGCGCAGGCTCGCCCGCCCCGGTTGCGCCCTCGTCGCGACCTGGCGCTGCTGGCCGCCGACCGGTCCGGACGACCACCACCGCGCCGCCGCGGTGCGGCGGCTGGTCGCCGCCGGGTCGGCCCGGATGATCGCGCTGCGCCCGCTGACCCGCTCCGAGACCGGTTCGGTGATCGCCGAATCCGTCCGCGCCAACCCGGGTTCCGAACTGGTCGACCGGCTGCACGCCGACAGCCGGGGCAATCCGGCGGCGCTGGCCGCGACGATCGAGGCGCACCGGGAATCCGGGGCGCTGCGCGTGGTGGACCGGCATGCCTACTTGCAGCGGGCGATCGAGTCCCGGCCGCTGCCCGGCGGGCACCCGCTGCTGACCGCGCTCCGCGACGCCGGCGAGCTGTGCTGGTCGGTGGCCCGGGCGATGGCGGTCCTCGCCCCGCTCGGCGACGCCGCAGCCGGGCTGGTCGCCGAGGCGCTGGAGCTGGACCCGGCCGTCGTCGACGTCGCGCTGCGGAGGCTGCGCGCCGGGCGGGTGCTCGTCGGCTCGGCGGGCCTGCGGTTCCGGATCCCGGTGCTCCGCCAGGCGCTCGAACACTCGCTGGGCCCCTACGAGCGGCAGCGGCTGGCCGCGCTGGCGGTGCGCGCGGTGTGGGACGGCGTCGCCGCACCCGCCGACGGGACCTACCTCCCGGACCAGCTCGTGGCGGCGGGCCGGCTCGTGGACCCCGAACGCGCCACCGCCGAACTGCTGGCCGCCGCCGACGCCGCGATGTTCACCGACGGGCTGCGCACCGTGCGCTGGCTGCGCGCGCTGGTCGACCGGGTCCACGAGCCGGAGCAGCGCGCCAGGGCGCTGCTGGCGCACAGCGCGGCGTGCGCCATCCACAACCGGCTGGAGGAGGGCGTCGATACCGCGCGGGCCGTGCTGGTGGAGCACGCCGCGCACCTGTCCGCGGAGACGTTGCAGGAGACCGAGATCGTCTACGCGATCGCGCTCGCCGCGTGCGGTGACCGGGCGGAGCTGCGGCGGCTGGCCGCCGGGGACGTCCCGGTGCCCGGCGGACCGGCGAACGAACTGGTCACGAGGGCCTACGCGCTGCTGATGCTGGGCCGCGGCGTCGAGGGCGACGCGTTGCTGCGGGAGCACGAGGCGACGTGGGCGGTGGCGAACCCGGTGACCGCCGACATGGCGAACCTCTACCGCGGCGGGCTCGGCGTGCAGACCGGCGATCTCGGCGTGCTGCGGCGGTTCCTGGCCGACCCGGCGGCGTGGCGCTCGCGGGAGGCACCGCGGCACCGGTTCGAGCAGGTCCGCTACGAGGTCGACATGCTGCTCGTGCTGGGCGAACTGGACGAGGCGATGCGGGTGCTGCGGGCCAACGGCATCGACATCGAGCAGTTGCACAGCACGGACCAGTCGCTGCTGCGGGTGCTGCGCGGTGAGCACTCGGCCGCCTTGGACGCGGCCCGGCGCAGCATCGCCGAGGGCGTCTACTCGTCCCGGCCGTTCATCCCCGTGGCGGTGGCTCATGAAGCGGCCGGAGTCCTGGTCGGCCGGGGCTGGCTCACCCGGGCGCACGAGCTGACCGGCGTGGTGCGCGGGATGCACCTCGACCACCTGCTCGACCACGCCGACGCGCGCTGCCTGCGGGCGCTCGGGGACGACGACGGCGCCGACGAGCTGCTGCGCGCGGCGTTGCGGGACGCCGACGAGCGGGGCTTCGTGTTCGGCACCGACCGGATGTGGTCGGAGCTGGCCCTCCGCGAACACGCGCTGGGCGACCAGGAACGGGCCGAGCGGTGCGTGCGCCGCCTCGCCGGGGTCGCGGCGGCGCTGGGGACCGGCCGCGCCGAGATCGCGCACCTGATCGCCCGGGCGCGCGTGCACGGCGATCGCGCGGCGGGCGAAGCGGCGGTGCGGCGGGCCCGCGAGCGCGGGATGCCCGACGAGTCGGCGTGGACCTTCACCCGGGCAGCGCTGTCCGGCATCGACCCGAAGCGGTTGCTCCCGGAGGCCTACGCCCTGTTCGGCGAGCTCGACGCCCTGCTCTGGCGGGCGCGGCTGCGCTCCCTGCTGCGGGAGCACCGCGTTCCGGTGCCCGGCCGCAGCACCACCACGGCGGAGAACGAGCGGTTGCTCGCGGTGCTGGTCACCGAAGGGCTGCCCAACCGGCGGCTCGCCGTGCTGTTCGGCACCAGCGAGAAGAGCGTGGAGAGCAGGCTGACCCGGATGTTCGCCCGCCTCGGCTACCGCTCCCGGGTCGAACTGGCCGCGGCGATGGTCGCCGGCGAGCACCCGGGCTGAGCACCGCTCCACCGGCACGCCGGCGCGGTGCCACGCGCCCGGGGGTCCGGGCCTCGTGCGGGAGAACCCTCCGCGGGACCGTCCCGGCGGCTTCGGCGGCAGACAGCGCCCGGGCCCGCTCGCAGACTTGGCCCCGAAGCGCCGCACCGGTGGCGCGGAAAGGCTGGAACGGCACAGTGAACGCAGTACGCGTGTTCGTCCGGGCGGCGGATCCGTTGACGAGCACGGCGATCAGCACCCACCTCGACTCCTTCCCCGACATCGACGTCGTGCCCGCCGAGCAGCTCGCCTCCGTCGACGTGATCGTGGTGGCGGCCGAGCGGATGACCGTGGAGGTCTCCTCGGCGCTGCGCAAGTGGAAGGCCACCGTGGACGTGCCGGTGGTGCTGATCGTCGCCGAGACCGGTCGCGACGACCTGGTCGTCGCCGTGGAGTGCAACGTCGTCGCGGTGCTGCCCCGGGAGGCGGCCACCGCGGACCGGATCGAGCACGCGGTGCGCACCGCCGCCACCGGCGGCGGGGTGCTGCCGCCGAGCGTGCTCGGCGAGCTGCTCAGGCAGTTCGAGCAGGTGCAGCGGGAAGTGCTCGCCCCGCACGGCTTGCACGTCTCCGGGCTGACGCCCAGGGAGATCGATGTGCTGCGGCTGATGTCGCACGGCCTGGACACCGCGGAGATCGCCGAGGAGCTGTGCTTCTCGGAGCGGGCGGTCAAGCGCGTGGTCTCCGGGGTGACGAGCCGCCTCGATCTCCGCAACCGGCCCCACGCCGTCGCCTACGCCCTGCGGATGGGCGTGATCTAGCAGGGGGCCGCCTCGCGCGGGGCACCAGGCCGTAGCGGACCACGTCATCGAGACCGGAAGGCACCGCCGGATCAGCGGTATTCCACTTCGGACGCGCCCGGTCAACTCGGGACCTGCGGTGCGTCGCTGCCTCCACGGTCAACACCCGGACCCTCCGTGCCGACGACGCGCCGCCGCTCCCGGGCGGGAACGGCGGCGCGATCGGGGGAGCGCGGTCAGCTCACGCCGGTGAGCTCGTTGGGCGCGGCGGGCAGCGTCGCGGTGGCGGTCTTGTCCCCCGTGGCGAGGTCGACGGCGTGGATCGCCCGCCCGGCGGGGTCGGTGACGTAGGCGGTACCGCCCCGGACGAACAGCGCGGGCCGCGGCTGCTGCCACTCCAGCGGCTCGGTCCACCGCTCGATCACCGGGATCGAGCGCACCACCCGCCCGGCCACCGGGTCGATCTCGTGCAGCGCGCCGTCGGTGCCGAGCACCAGCGCCTCGCCCTCGGGCCCGCGGGCCAGCGAGCGGAACGTGTAGCTGGTGCCGAGATCCACCAGCCGCAGCGTGCCGTTGGTGGTGTCGATCAGCGAGACCTGCTGGGGGCGCTCCAGTTCCGCGTCCTCGTCCTGCTTGTAGTCGCCGAGCACGATCGGCGAGTGCTCCGAACCGGCCTGGTTGCCGATGCGGCCGTACTCGGTCGGGCTGGTGATCTTGGTGATGGTGCCGTCGCGGTAGACCAGGGCGCCGTCCTCGCAGCCGACCACGACCGCCCCGCCCTGCGCGGTCGATTCACCGTGCACGCCGGGGCACTGCTCGTTGCGCGCGATCTCCCGCCGCTGCTCGTCGAGCACGACGATGCCGGTGCGCTCCTCCTCGTTGCCCAGCGTGGTCACGAGTTCGCCGTTGCCCAGCTCCACGGCGACCCCGTGGTGGGGTTCGGCGGACAGGTGGCTCTCGGTCTCCGGCGACCCTTCGGCCAGCGTCGCCGGGTCGAACGTGAGCACCTCGCCGGTGCCGTCGATGAACAGCGCGGTGCGGCCGTCGTGGTGCACGACGTGCCCGGGCTTCTCGCCGGGGAAGCGGATGTCGGTGAGCTCCGGGTGGACCGCGTCGAGCACCCGGAAACCGTCGGAGGTGGAGACCATCACGTGCCGGCCGTCGCCCGCCGGGTTGATCCGGTTGAAGCCTTCCAGCGGGATGTCCCGCGCCACCTCCAGGGTGCGGCCGTCGAGCACCTGGAGACCGCCGTCGTAGGTGACCACCAGCGGTTCCGGCACGGCGGGGCCCGGTGCCGCCTCGGGCTCGCCGGAGGCACCGGTGGGTGCCTCCGCGGCGCCGCAGCCGGACAGGACCAGCGCCGCGGCGGTGATGGCGAGCACGGCGGGGCGCCTGCTCGCTCGGATCGGGTTGACCATGGATTCCCTCTTCTCCTCGGTCGGGACGTGCGCGTTCAGCCGCCGAGCGCGGTGGCGATCGCGTTCGCGTTGTGGGTGGTCATCTCCAGGTAGGTGGCCGCGCCTTCCCCGGGCCGGCTCAGCGATTCGGAGAACAGCGGGACGATCCGCACCTGGACCCCGGCCTGCTCCGCGAGCGCGCGGGCCAGCCGGTCGGGCTGCGAGGTGTCGGCGAAGATCGCCGGGACTCCCTCGGTGGTGATCTGCTCGGCGAGCCCGGCCAGGTCGGAGGCGCTCGGTGAGGCCAGCGTGGTGCCGCTGGGGATCACCGCGCCGATCACCTCGAAGTCGTAGCGCTGCGCCAGGTAGCCGAACACGTGGTGGTTGGTGACCAGCGTGCGGCGTTCCGGGGGAATCGCCGCGAACTGTTCGGAGATCGTCGCGTGCAGCGCCTCGACCTCACCCCGGTACCGCTCGGCGTTGGCCCGCACCACCGCCGGGTCCACCCCGTCGACGTGCTCCACGACGTGCCGGGAGATGACGTCCACGGCCCGCGCGACCCGCACCGGATCGGTCCAGAAGTGCGGGTCGGGCGCCCCCGCGGACTCGTCCTGGGCGTACCGGAGGGGATCGACGTGCTCGCCCACCGCGAGGGTGGGTACTCCGGCCTGCGCCGCCGCGTCGATGTTGCGCGCGACGCCTTCCTCCAAGCCGAGTCCGTTGGCGATCACGAGATCGGCCCGTTCGAACTGGGCGGCCTGCTGCGCCGACACCCCGAACGAGTGCGGGTCCGCGTTCGGCTTCATCAGCACCGAGATCCGTGCCTGGTCGCCGATGATCTCGCGGGTGATGTCGCCGAGCACGTTCGTCGTGACGACCACCTGCACGCGTTCGGCAGCCGGGGCGCACCCGGCGATGGCGAGCAGCGCGAGCAGGCCCGTCACCAGCGCTGCCACCCGGCTCCGGAATCCGGTCGCGGCCCTCATCGTCCCGTCTCCACCACGTGCGCGACCTCGCCGCCGAGCGGGAATTCCCTTGCCAAGCGCAGGGAATCGTTGTAGTCGAGCTCGTGGATCGTCCCGGTGGCGACGTCGTTGACGTACGCGCGGCTGGTGTCGATCTCGATCGCGGGGTCCGGGCGCGCCGGGTCGAGCGGCTGCTCGCTGATCCGGGTGGTGGCGATCTCCTCACCGGTGCCCTGGTCGTAGCCGTGCAGCACGCCGTCCGCAGTGAGCGCGAGCACCGGACCGCCCGCACCCACGGCGTTGGCCGTCACCACCGGGCCGGTGGGCAGCAGCGTCCACGCGCGTTCGGAGACGTCGAGCACCCACACGCCGCGATCGCCCGCCGGCGCGGCGAGGGTGGCGCTGCCCGGCCGGTTGCGGAACTCCACCGCGCGCTCGTCCGGGGCGACCGGCCGCGGGTACCCGATCTTCGTCCCGGTGAGGGCGCCGTCGTCCTCGTCGACGAGCAGGGCTCCGTCCGCGCAGCCGATGACGACGCCCCGCCCGGTCACCGCGGTGCCCCGGGGGCCGGGGCAGGGCCGCTCGATCGTCCCGACCTCGCGGCCGGACCGGTCCAGCACCCGCACCCCGGACTCCCGGGGCGCGAGGACGTGACCGGCGTGCGGGACCGCCGCAGCACCGGGCGCCACCGGGACGGTCGCGAGCGGGGCGACCGATCCCTCGTCCAGCGCGGCGCGGTCGAGCAGCGTCGCAGTCCCGGTCTCGTCGGTGACGGCGGTGACGGCGGTGTCGCTGTGCGCGGCGACCGGCCGCCCGGCGGGGAAGGAACCGACGTCCCGGGCGGCGGCCCGGTAGTAGTGCACGTGGTCGCCGTGGTCGACCATCCAGGAGCCGCTGTCCACCACCCGCACCGACCGGCCCGGGCCGCCGACGTAGGCGTAGCGCCCGTCGCCGACGAGACCGGTGGCGCCGTCCACCCGAGCGATCTCCTCGACGTCCTCGTTGATCAGGTCCAGCACCCGGACCGCGCCGCCGCCCGCGACGACGAGCCGGGACTGGGCCTCGGCCGCCTCCTCGGCGCCTTCGACGTAGCCGTGCGGTGCGGCGGGCGGGGGCGGCGCGGGCTCGGCGGCGCAGGCCGCGGTGGTGAGCAGGGCCAGCAGGACCAACCCGGTTTTCGTGGTGGTTCTCATGCGGTGAACTCGACTTTCCGTGGTTCGGGCGCGATCGCGGGGCGGACCCGGTCGCGCAGTGCGGCGCACAGCGCCGAGAGGAAGAACAGGGCCACCGAGGTCGCCGCGATCGTGGCGCCCGCGGCGGTTCCCCAGTGCCAGGAGATGAGCAGGCCCGCCGCGGTGGCGAAGGAACCCAGCAGCGCCGCGCCGAACATGATCGCCGGGATGCGGCGGGCCCAGAGCACCGCGGCGGCGGGCGGGGCGATGAGCAGGCCGAAGACCAGCAGGGTGCCCACGACGTTGAACGACGCCACGATCGCCAACGTGACCAGGCCGAGCAGCAACGCGTGCGCCGCTCCGGGCCGCAACCCCCAGGTGCGGGCCTTGCGGGGGTCGAAGGCCAGCGCGACGAACGAGCGGTGCCCCGCCAGCGCGAGCACGCCGGTGACCAGCAGGGCCACCAGCAGCCACACCAGGTTCGACTCGGTCACCGCGAGCACGTCGCCGAACAGGAAACCGGTGAGGTCCACCGCGAACGAGTCCGAGTGCGACACGATGATCACGCCGACCGAGAGCATCCCGACGAACAGCAGCCCGATGGCGGTGTCCCGGCTCAGCCGCCGCGACCGGCCCAGCGCGGTCACCCCGGTCGCCATCGCGCCCGCGCTGAGGGCCGCCCCGACGAGCAGGTCGCCGCCCAGCACCGAGGCCAGCGCCACGCCGGGCAGCATCCCGTGCGACATGGCGTCGCCGAGGAAGGCCATCCCGCGCAGCACCACCCAGGTGCCGACGAGCGCGCAGATGAGCGAGACCAGCACCCCGGCCAGCAGCGCCCGCTGCACGAAGGACACCTCGAAGGGCAGCACCAACCAGTCCATGACGAGGTACTCTAAGATGAAAATGAATCTCATTCCAGTCTGAGTTCGGTGAGCGTGGTCACCAGTGGAGGAGCGGAGTCCGATGAACACCGACCGGAGCGCGGTCGCACTGCACGAGATCAGCGCCGGGTACCGGAACCGGCCCGTCCTGCACGGGATCACCGCCGAGGTCCCCCGGGGCGGGATCACCGCGATCGTCGGGCCGAACGGTTCGGGGAAGTCGACCCTGCTCGACGTCGTCGCCGGGGTCCTCGCGCCGAGCGGTGGCGCGGTCCGGCTCGCCGACCGCAGCCGCCCCGCGCTGGTCCCGCAGCGCTCCGCGGTCTCCGACGCCCTGCCGCTCGCGGTGCGCGATGCGGTCGCGATGGGCCGGTGGTCCGCGCGGGGGCCGTGGCGCCGGCTCACCCGCGCCGATCGGGCGATCGTCGATGATTGCCTGGAGCGCCTGGACATCGCCGACCTCGCCGACCGCCAGCTCGGCGCGCTCTCCGGCGGTCAGCGCCAACGCGCGCTCGTCGCCCAGGGACTCGCCCAAGAGGCCGGGCTGCTGCTCCTCGACGAACCGGGCGCGGGACTCGACCTGGAAGCCCAGCAGCGGATCAACGCCGTGCTCGAGGACGTCGCGGCGCGCGGCACCACCGTCGTCCACGTGACGCACGACCTCGCCGAGGCGATGCGGGCCCGGCACTGCCTGCTGCTCCGCGACGGACGGCTGGCCGCGGCCGGACCACCCGGCACCGCGCTCCACCCCGAACTCGTCCAGGAGGTGTGGAGCCTCACCCTCACCCGTTCGGGAGACGTGTGAGGGGCACCCTTGCCCGAGCAAGGGCCTGTTTCAGAATGATCTGCGTGGCGGTTCGGGTGGCGGAACCGCCGCGGTGCAAGTTGACGGCCGCACCGCATGCGGCTCCGCCGCATCCTGAAAGAACCCCTTACTCGGGCAAGGGGTTTTCCCGTTCGGCCTAGTCGATGCCGGGGACCTCCCCGGTGGTGATCACGCGCTGGGCGATGTCGCGCAGCTTGGTGTTGCCGTGCTGGGAAGCCTGCCGCAGCAGGGCGAAGGCCTGCTCCTCCGGAACCTTGCGGCGTTCCATGATGATGCCGAGGGCCTCCCCGATGTCCTGCCGGGTGCCGATCGCCGACTGGAGCTGCGCGCTGGAGCGCGCGGAGGAGAACGCCACCGCGGCGTGCGAGGCGAGCACCCAGCCCAGCCGTTCGGAGCGGTCGGTGAACGCCCCGGGGCGGGAGGAGTAGAAGTCCAGGGCGCCCAGCTCGTCCTCGTCGGTGTAGAGCAGCAGGCCCATCATGCTGCCGATGCCGAGGTCTCGGGCCCGCGGCGCGTAATGCCGCCACCGGTGCCCTTCACCGGCCATGTCGGCGATGCGGTACGCGGGGGTCGAGTGCGCGGCGGCGTCCAGGCAGGGACCTTCGCCCAGCTCGGCCTGGGTTTCGTCGGAGATCCGAACCAGGTCGTCGGTCGCCGAGGCGGTCTCGACCCGGCCCTTGCGGTGCACCACCATGATCCCGGCGGCCTCGCAGCCGTCGACGAGGTCCACGGCGTGCGCGCTGATGCTGTCCAACGTCCCCTGCACCGTTTCCTGGGCGAGCAGGTCCCGCGACATGTGCGCCAACGCGATCGCCAGGTACTCGTCCGACTCCGGCATCCCCGCTCCTCTCTCCCGGTACCGGACGCCGTCCGCCCGGCGGCGCACGGCTGAAGCAGGTCGGCGGGCGGTCCGAACGCACGGGGCGCGGCACCGGGCACCGCGACGCGGGGCCGCGCGGGCGCCGCAGGGCGCGCCGGACCGCCCGGACCTCACCGCTTCCGGGCCTTGCGGGTCCGCTGCCCGCTGGCCTTCTCCAGCGCCTCGACGAGCTGGGGCTTGTTCATCGACGACCGGCCCTTGACGCCGAGCTCCCGCGCCCGCTCCACGAGGTGCTGCTTGCTGGCGCCGGCGTCCACACCGCCGGCGGTCGGCTTCTCCCGCTGACCCGCGCCCCGCCGGGCCTGCTTGTCCGAGGGGCCGCGCTCCTCCTTGGGCTTCCAGCGGTCCCCGACCTTCTCGAAGTCGTGCTTGAGCGCCGAGTACGCGGTGCGGTGGGCACGCTGGCCCTCGCCGTAGGTGCGCACGGCGCTGTCGTGGGCCTTGATCCACGTCCGCTGCGCCGCCCGCGGCGACCGCTCTAGGGTGGACGGGAGTTCCTGGCGTCCCGGCACAGTTCTCACCTCCGGATCTCGTTTCGGCTCCCCAGCGGTTTCCCGATCCACCGGCGCGCAAACGTACCGGGGCGGAGCGGGGCCTCCGGCGCACCGCTCCGCCCCCGGCTCAGGCCGAGCCCACCGACCTGCGGAAACCGCCGATGCCCTCGTCGTCGGCGTCCCGCCACAGCTCGGGGTCGTGGGGCGTGTCCGGGATGAGCACGACTCCCCGGTCCTCCCGGCGGTCCGCGCAGGTCGCCGGGAGGCCGTCGGTCAGATCGAGTTCCAGGAGCTCGACGGCGTTGTGCAGCCGCCGCACCACCGGGCAGTTCCGGTGGTCGCGGCGCAGCGAGTCGATCGAGCGGCGCAGTTGGCCGACCAGGTGGTTGACCCGGCGGAGTTCGGCGTCGGACATCGTCACCTCCGGTGGAGCATCGCTGCGACGGCGGTCGCGAGGTCCAGCGACTGCCTGCGGTTCAGCCTCGGGTCGCACGCGGTCTCGTAACGCCCCGCGAGGTCGGCGTCGCCGGTGGCGCCGTCGACGCATTCGGTCACGTCCGAGCCGGTGAGTTCCAGGTGCACCCCGCCGGGGTGGGTGCCGAGCCCGCGGTGGACGTCGAAGAAGCCGCGCACCTCGCGCACCACGTCCTGGACGTCGCGCGTCTTGTAGCCGGATGCGGATTCGTGGGTGTTGCCGTGCATCGGATCGCACACCCACACCACCGGGTGCCCGGCGGCTTCGACGCGTTCCACGAGGGGCGGCAGGGCGTCGCGGACCGCCTCGCACCCCATCCTGCTGATCAGCGCCAGCTTCCCGGGAACCCGGCCCGGGTTCAGCCGGGAGGCGTACTCGACGACCTCCTCCGGCGTGGTCCTCGGCCCGATCTTCACGCCGATCGGGTTGGCCAGCAGTGCGGCGAAGGCGAGGTGCGCGCCGTCCGGCTGCCGGGTCCGCTCCCCGATCCAGAGGAAGTGGCCCGACGTCGCGTACAGGTCCTCGTCCGGGTCGATGCGGAGCTGGGCCCGCTCGTAGTCGAGCAGCAGCGCCTCGTGGCTGGTGAACAGCCGCTTCCCGGCCGGGTCCTCCCGCTCCTGGAGCATCCGGAGGAAGTTCATCGTGCTGCTCGCGTGGCCGTGGGCCCGGACCAATCGGTGGGGGTCGGGCCGCCTCGCCGCGGGGGTCGGGTCGACCCCGTTGACGATGTCGCCCCGGTACGCGGGCAGCCCCAGCACGTCGGTCGGCTTGGAGCGGGGCTTGGCGTACTGCCCGGCCATCCGGGCGAGCTTCACCACCGGCAGCCCGGCCCCGGACAACACCCCGGCCATCCTGGCCAGCAGGTTCACCGTGCCCCCGAGGTGCTGCTCGGTGCCGCCCGCGAAGGTCTCCGCGCAGTCGCCGCCCTGCAGCAGGAACGCCCGGCCCCGGGCGACCTCGGCCAGTTCCCGGCGCAACCGCCGGGTTTCGGCGGGCGAGGTGAGCGCGGGCGCGGCGCGGAGCACCCCGGTCGCGGCCCGGAGCGCGGCCCGGTCCGGCCAGTCGGGTTGCTGCGCCGCGGGCCGGGCCAGCGCCTCGTCCAGCTCGCGCCGCCGGTCCGGCGGGATGCCGTCCGCCACCGCGGTCTCCAGGTCGACCCGGAGGCCGGCGAGCGAGGGCAGGGCGGCGGGTTGCGGCCACGCTTGGGGGATCATGGTGCGCCTCTCCATCCGTTCGGTCCACCGGAGCCCGCCCCGATCGGCGGCGCCAGCCTGGACTGCAGTTCCTCCGACGCGGCCGCGAGCCCCGTGGCGTCGTCGACCGCGCCGAACGCGTAGAAGTCCGGGCGGACGAGGATCGCGCCCGACCCGGTCTCCGCCAGGTACGGCAGGTAGACGTCGTCGACGTCGACGACCGCGTCGCCGTCCGCCCGCTCCGCAGGGGTCCCGGCGGGCAGCAGCCGGACGACCGCGGTCCCGAGCTCCCGCAGGAACGGCGGCATCCCACCGCCGAGCACGGCATCGTCGGCCACGAGCAGCACGAACCCGCCTCCGACGAGGTCGTCGAACAGGCCGGTCCGGCCGCCGCGCGCGACGTCGGCCTGCGGGACCAGCTCACCGGCCCGGGGACCGCCGGCCGCCGGGAGCAGCCCGGTGGTCAGCCGCTGCACCGAGGACCGGGGGCGCACCCCGCTGGTGCCCCGCTCCCGGGCCGCGACCATCACCTCGTCGCGGTCCCGCGCGGCCGCGGCATCGGTCTGGCAGATGACCTTGCCCAGGTCGACCGAGATCCGCAGCGCGTGCTGGACGTGCGCCCGCCGCTCCTCCTGGTAGGTCTCCAGCAGCTCCTCGCCGGCGAACCCGCTGAGCACGAGGTCGAGCTTCCAGGCGAGGTTGGCGGCGTCCCGGAACCCGGAGCACATCCCCTGCCCCGCGAACGGCGGCATGAGGTGCGCCGCGTCCCCGGCCAGCAGCGCGCGCCCGGAACGCCACACGTCGGCGCAGCGGGCTTCGAAGGTGTAGAGCGCGTAGCGCTCCAGCTCCGAGTTGCGCGGCGTGATGCCGTAGGGCTCCAGCAGGTCCCACACCGCGGCGGCCTGGTGCAGCTCCTCGACCGACTCGTCCGGCAACCGCATGAACTCCCACCGCCGATGCCCCGGCCCGGCGGAGACGACCGTCGCGGGCCGCCGGGGATCGCACACCTGCAGGTTGTTCGGGGTGAACTCGCGCCCGTCGTTCGGGACGACGTCGCAGGTCAGCCAGTCGTTGGAAAAGCCGAGGTCGGTGCTGGTGATGCCGGTGGCGGCGCGCACGAAGCTGTTCGCCCCGTCGCACCCGACGACCCAGCCGGCCGAGATCCCGAGCCGCTCGCCGCCGCTGCCCTCCACGACGAGCTCGGCGGAATCCGGCCCGTCGGTCAGCTCGACGGCCTGGTAACCGCGCAGGACGCGCAGCCCCGGCAGCGCCGCGCCCCGCTCGGCGAGAGCGGCTTCGATGCCCGGCTGGTACATCGACGTGGAGTCCGGCCAGCCGGAGTAGCCCCGCTCGGGCACGTCGACGTGCAGCAGGACGCTCCCGGCCCCGTTCGTCCACGTGTAGTCCCGGGAGCACTCGCCGTGCTCCCCGATCGCCGCACCGACCCCCGCCGAAGCCAGGATGCGCGCGGATTCGCCGTCGAACGAGACCGCGCGCGGCATCGGGTACGGGCTGGGCCACCGCTCCACGACCACGACCTGGTGCCCGCGCTGCGCGAGCAGGGCCGCCAGGACCTGCCCCACCGGGCCGTACCCGACGATCGCCACGTCACAGCGCTGCGCCTGGCTGCTGCTCGTCATGCTCTCCTCGCCACCTTCCGCTGCCCGGATCGCCGGGTCGAGTTCCTGCCCGCGACCCTGCGAGCGGATCGCCGGGGTTCCGCCCCGCGAGGCGGGTTCACCGAAGGCACTCAGGACTCCGCGCGCAGGATCGTGCGCACCACGCGGTCGTGCTCGTCCTGGTCCACGAGCACGCGCACGGCCTCGGCGCCGTCGTCGACGTGCAGGTACCGCCGGCCGATGAGGACCATCTGACCGGTCTCGAACGCGCGGCCCCGGATCACCGTCCCGGCACCCACCAGCCGCTCCGCGAACTCCACGAGGGCGGGCTGATCACCGCTCCACTCGTGGAACTGCCGGGGCGTGGGTCGGAACCGGTACACCGGCGACCAGTCCGCGGTGCGCCCCTTGCGCTCGACGACGTGGTAACCGTCCTGCTCGGTGATCCGGAAGCGCGAACCGCACTGGCTCTGCTCTTCATCGGACAGCAGCAGCGGCTCCACGTAGGACGGTCCGACGAACCCGACGTCCACCAGCCAGCTCCGGCCGGCCAGCTCCACGCGGTTGAACACGTGCTCCAGGTCGGGGCCGAAGGTGCCGTCGACCTGCCGGATGCCCGCCGAGAGCACCGCGGTGCGGAAACCCAGCTCGTCGAGCAGCGCGCGGAACAGGCCGTTGAGCTCGTAGCAGTTGCCGCCCCGGCCGCCGCGCACGACCGCGTCGAACACGGCGTCGACGTCGATGTCGACGTCGCGCCAGATGGAGATCCCGCGCTCGGCGTTCCACGAGCTGTCGTACGGGATCGTCATCAGGTGGCGCTTGTGCAGGAACCGCAGCGACTCCAGGTCCGCCTCCGGACGCTCGTCGCACCCGAGGACCGCCAGGTATTCGTCAACGTCGAACATCGGACACCTCCGGGGTGGGCTCGCCCGCGGACTCGGCCAGCAGGTCCTGGACGTGATCGGCCAGCAGCGCCGGGGTCGGGTGGTCGAACAGCAGCATCGCGGGCAGCGCCAGGTCGAAAGCCGCGCCCAGCCGGTTGCGCAGCTCGACGGCGGTCAGCGAGTTGAACCCGATCTCGAAGAACGGGCTGCCCCCTTCGATCGCCCCCGCGTCGGCGTGCCCGAGGACCGCGGCGGCTTCGTCCCGGATCCTGTCCAGGACCAGCCGCGCGCGCTCCTCCTCGGGCAGCCCTTCGAACCGTCGGGCGAAGGTCTCCTCCGGCGCCGCGTCGGCGCCGTGGTCGATGTGCTCGGACATGGTCGTCTCCCTCGTCGTGTCGTCGGATTCCAGCCAGTAGCGCTGGTGCTGGAAGGCGTAGGTCGGCAGGTCGACCCGCCGGACGTCCGCCGGGAACAGCGGGGTCCAGTCCACCGCCACGCCCCGCACCCACAGCTCCGCCAGCGAGGTGGCGAACCGGGTCAGGTCGCCTTCGTCGCGGCGCAGCGTGCCGGTCACCGCGGCCGCCACGCCGCGGTGGGCGTCGAGGGTCTCCTGCACGGCCATCGTCAGCACCGGATGTGCACTGACCTCCACGAACACCCGAAAACCCGCGTCGATCAGCGCGTCGGTGGCCTCGGCGAACCGCACCCGCTGCCGCAGGTTCCGGTACCAGTAGTCCGCGTCCAACACCGTGGTGTCCTCGACCCACATGCAGTCCACCGTGGAGAAAAACGGCACCTCCGATTCCTCCGGCTTGATGTCGGACAAGACCGCGGTGAGCTCGTCGCGAATGCTCTCCACCTGTGCGCTGTGCGAGGCGTAATCCACCGGCACCCGACGCACCCGGACCTCCCGCCGCTCCGCCTCGGCCACCAGCGCCTCGCAAGCCGCCGGATCACCAGCGACGACCACCGACGACGGCCCGTTGACCACCGCCACATCCAGCCCCGGACCGATCAGCTCCGCCGCCTCGGACTCCGGGACCGCCAACGACACCATGCCACCCCGACCCGCCAACTCCTCGCCGATCAACCGACTCCGCAGCACCACCACCCGAGCCGCATCTCGCAGTGACAAGGCACCCGCGACGTGCGCGGCAGCGATCTCGCCCTGCGAATGCCCCAGGACCGCGTCCGGGGTGACCCCGTGGGACTGCCACAGCCGAGCCAGTGACACCATCACCGCGAACGACACCGGCTGCACCACGTCCACCCGGTCCAGCTCCCGCCCCTCGCGAATCACCTCCAGCAGGGACCAGTCCACGAACTCCGACAACACCGAATCGCACTCGTCCATCGCCTCCGCGAACACCGGCGAAGCATCCAACAACTCGGCACCCATACCGACCCACTGCGCACCCTGACCCGGGAACACCAACACGGTCCGACCATCCACATCGGCCACACCGGACACCTGGCCCGGGGCGCCCGATGCGACCGAGGCCAGATCCATCGCGATGCGGTCGTGGTCGGCCGTGAGGACCACCGCGCGGTGCTGGAGCTTCGCGCGGGACAGCAGCGACCACCCCACGTCGCAGCGCAGCAGGTCGGGGCGCGGCGCGAGGAAGTCGCCCAAGCGCTCCGCCTGCGCGCGCAGGGCGGCCGGGGAATGCCCGGACAGCACCCACGGCACCACTCCGGCATCAGCGCGTTCGTCCATCGATCCCGCCGGTGCCTGTTCCAGGATGACGTGCGCGTTGGTGCCGCTCACGCCGAAGGACGACACCCCGGCCCGACGCAACCGACCCGTCTCCGGCCACACCCGCGACTCGGCCAGCACCTCCACCGCACCCGAATCCCAGTCCACCTTGGACGACGGGGACGACACGTGCAGCGACGCCGGAAGGACTCCGCGCTGCAGCGCCAGCACCATCTTGATCACGCCCGCCACACCGGCAGCCGACTGGGCGTGCCCGATGTTCGACTTCAGCGAGCCCAACCACAACGGAGCAGCCGAATCCCGTCGGCCGTAGGTCTTGAGCAGCGCACCGGCCTCGATGGGATCCCCGAGCGAGGTCCCGGTGCCGTGCGCTTCCACGGCGTCCACATCGGATGGACCCAGGCCCGCGTTGGTCAGCGCAGCCCGGATGACCCGCTCCTGCGCGGGACCGTTCGGCGCCGTCAGACCGTTCGACGCACCGTCCTGGTTCACCGCCGAACCCGCCACCACGGCCAGCACCCGATGACCCAACCGCCGGGCATCCGACAACCGCTCCACCACCAGCACGCCCACGCCCTCGGACAACCCGGTGCCGTCGGCATCGTCGGAGAACGCCTTGCACCGCCCGTCGGCGGCCAACCCGCGCTGCCGGGAGAACTCCACGTACGGGCTCGGCTGCGCCATCACGGCGACGCCCCCGGCCAGCGCCAGCGAGCACTCCCCCGTGCGCAGCGACTGCACCGCCAGGTGCAACGCCACCAGCGACGAGGAACACGCCGTGTCCACCGTCACCGCCGGACCCTCCAGACCCAGCGCGTAGGACACCCGCCCCGACGCGACGCTGCCCGCGGTGCCGGTGCTCAGGAAACCTTCCAGCCCGGCGGGGACACCGCGGGTGCGGGTGCCGTAGTCGTGGTACATGACGCCGGAGAAGACGCCGACGTCGCGCTGCGACAGCGATCGCGGGTCCAGTCCGGCGTGTTCCAGCGCTTCCCACGAGGACTCCAACAACAACCGCTGCTGCGGATCCATCGCCAACGCCTCACGCGGACTGATCCCGAACAACCCCGCATCGAAATCACCCGCACCCTCGAGAAAACCACCACGCCGAACGTAGGACTTGCCCGCCGCACCAGGGTCAGGATCGAACAGCCCGTCCACGTCCCAACCACGATCCGACGGGAACTCCCCCACCGCATCGCCACCGGAAGCCACCAGGTCCCACAAGCCCTCCGGCGACGACACCCCGCCCGGCAACCGGCACGCCATTCCCACGATCGCGATCGGCTCCCGCCAGGCGGCGGTGAGCGAGGTGTTCTCCTGCTTCAGGCGTTCGTTCTCGCGCAGGGCGGCGCGCAACGCCGCCACGACCTTGTCGTCCGAACCCGTCATCGTCATCTCCGCATCCGCGATCGAGTCAGTTGCCCGCGCCCAGCGCACGGGCCACGAGCTCGTCGACGTCCATCGTTTCGATCCAGTTGCTCTCGTCGTCCTGCTCGGCACCGGCCCCGTCCTCTTCGGCGCCGATCAAGCCGAGCAGGGCCTCCAGCACGCCGAGCTCGCGGAACCGGCTCAGCGGGGTGCTGGCCAGCGCGCTGCGCAACCGCTCCTCGTCGACGCCGGGGTCGGCGGCGCACAGCTCGTCGTGCAGGTGCTCCGCGAGCGCGTTCGGGGTCGGCCGGTCGAAGACGAGCGTGGCGGGCAGCCGCAGGCCGGTCTCCGCGGCGATCCGGTTGCGCAGCTCGACGGCGGCCAGCGAGTCGAATCCCATCTGCTTGAACGCGTGGTCCGCGCGGACCGGGTCCACCGAGGGGTGGCCGAGCACGGCGGCGGCGTTCCTGCGCACCAGCTCCACCAGGGTGCGCAGCTGCTCCTGCTCGGCCATCCCGGCCAGCCGGTCCGCCCACGAGACCGCACCCGCCCGTGGCGCCGCCCGCCGGATCGGCGCGGCCAGCCCGCGCAGCAGCGGCGAGGTCGACGCACCGGACCGCAGCGCGGCGAGGTCGAACTTCGCGGGCACCAGCAACGACCGCTCGCTCCGCACGGCGCGGTCGAACAGGGCCATGCCCTCGTCGTCACCGAGACCGAGCAGTCCGTCGCGGGCCAGTCGCTCGTGGTCGGCGTCGGACATCCGCGCGGTCAGGCCGGTGGCCTCCGCCCACAGGCCCCACGCCAGCGACACCGCGGGCAGGCCGAGGCGCCTGCGGTGCGCGGCCAGCCCGTCCAGGTAGCCGTTGGCCGCGGCGTAGTTGGCCTGGCCCGCGCCGCCGAAGACCCCCGCCGCCGAGGAGAACAGCACGAACATCGCGAGGTCGGCGTCCGCGGTCAGCTCGTGCAGGTGCCACGCCGCGTCCACCTTCGGCCGGAACACCCCGTCGAACCGCTCGGGCGAGAGGGAGGAGAGGACCCCGTCGTCGAGCGCACCCGCCGCGTGGACCACGCCGGTCAGCGGTCGGTCGGACGGCACGTCGGCCAGCACCCGGGCCAGGGCTGCCCGGTCGCCGACGTCGCACGCGCTGATCCGGACCTCGGCGCCCAGCGCGCGCAGCTCCGCCGCCAGCTCCGCCGCGCCGGCCGCGTCCGGGCCACTGCGGCTCACCAGCAGCAGATTCCGCACGCCGTGCGCACCGGCCAGGTGCCGGGCGACCGAGGCGCCGAGCGTCCCGGTGCCACCGGTGACCAGCACCGTGCCCGCCGGGTCGAGGACCGGCGCATCGCGCTCGTCGCCGCGGGCCGCGACCAGTTTCGGGGCCCACGCGCGGTCGCGCCGGACCGCGAGCTGCGGTTCGTCGACGGCCGCGAGCGCCGCCAGCGCGGCGTCGGACTGCGCACCGTCGACGTCGACGAGCGCGATCCGGCCCGGGTGCTCCGCCTGCGCCGCCCGGACCAGCCCCCAGACCGCGGCGGCCCCCGGACGGACGTCCGCGTCGTCCGCGGCGACCTCGACGCCGCCCTCGGTCAGCACGACCAGCTCGCCGGGCTGCCCGGTGTCGTCGGCGAGCCACCGCTGCACCACGGCGAGCACCGCGCCGACCAGCGCCCGCACCGCCCCCGGGTCCGGATCACCACTTCCGGTGCAGTCCACCACCACGGCGTCGGGTGCCTGCTCGATCGCCTCCGCCAGCTCCGGCGCGGTGGCGTCCGCGGTGAGGCGGACGATCCGCGCGGTCGTCGGTCCGGTGGTCACCGGGCTCCAGTCGAGCCGGTGCAGCGGCAGCTCGTCCCGGCGGAGCCGGTCGATCGGGGTGGGGCGCAGCACCAGGGACTCCAGCGACGCGACCGGCGCCCCGGTCTGGTCGGTGAGCGCCAGCGACACGGCGTCCTCGCCGGACCACACCGCGTGCACCCGCAGCGCCGTCGCACCGGAGGCGTGCGAGGAAAACCCGTTCCAGGCGAACGGGAGCAGGACGTGTCCCGCGGCGACCTCGGTGGCGCTGCCGAACCGGGTCGCCTGCATGGCGGCGTCGAACAGCGCCGGGTGCAGCCCGAACTCCCCGGCATCCACCTCTTCCGGGAGCGCGACCTCCGCGAACACCTCGGCACCCCGGGTCCACGCCGCCGACAAGCACCGGAACGACGGACCGTACTCGTACCCGGACTCCGCCATCCCTTCGTAGAAGCCCTCCACCGGAACCCGCCGCGCCCCCACCGGAGGCCACTGCTGGGCCGGGGCCGCGGGGGCCGGTGCCGTGGACAGGGCACCGCTGGCGTGCCGGGTCCAGTCACCGTCGTCGTCGGGCCGCGAGTAGATCCGCACCGCACGCCGGCCCGCGTCGTCGGCCTCGTCCACGTGCACCTGGAGGCGCACCGCGGACTCCTCGGGCAGGACGAGCGGCGCTTCGACGACCAGCTCGTCGAGGGCCGGGCAACCGACCTCCGCACCGGCCCGGGCGGCCAGTTCCACCAAGGCCGCGCCGGGGACCAGCACGGTGCCGAACACGGCGTGATCGGCCAGCCACGGGTGCGTCCGCAGGGACAGCCGGCTGGTGAACGCCGCAGCACCGGACTCCGGGAAGGCGAGCGCCGCGCCGAGCAGCGGGTGCCCCACGGCGTCGAGCCCCGTCAGGGCGAGGTCACCGCCGGACTTCGCCGGGTCCGAGGCCAGCCAGTAGCGCTGGTGCTGGAAGGCGTAGGTCGGCAGGTCGACCCGCCGGACGTCCGCCGGGAACAGCGGGGCCCAGTCCACCTCGACCCCGCGCACCCACAGCTCGGCCAGCGAGGTGGCGAACCGGGTCAGGTCACCCTCGTCGCGGCGCAACGTGCCGGTCACCACGGCGGGAACATCCGCACACCGCTCCAAGGTCTCCTGCACCGCCATCGTCAACACCGGATGCGCACTGACCTCCACGAAGACCCGGAAGTCATCGTCGATCAGCGCGTCGGTGGCCTCGGCGAACCGCACCCGCTGCCGCAGATTCCGATACCAGTAGCCCGCATCCAACACAGTGGTGTCCTCAACCCACGCGCAATCCACCGTGGAGAAGAACGGCACCTCCGATTCCTCCGGCTTGATGTCGGACAAGACCGCGGTGAGCTCGTCGCGAATGCTCTCCACCTGTGCGCTGTGCGAGGCGTAATCCACCGGCACCCGACGCACCCGGACCTCCCGCCGCTCCGCCTCGGCCACCAGCGCCTCGCAAGCCGCCGGATCACCAGCGACGACCACCGACGACGGACCGTTGACCACCGCCACGTCCAGCCCCGGCCGCCGCTCGATCAACTCGGCGGCTTCTGCTTCCGGCAGGGCCAACGACACCATGCCGCCCCGACCCGCCAACTCCTCGCCGATCAACCGACTCCGCAACACCACCACCCGAGCCGCGTCACGCAACGACAACGCACCCGCCACGTGGGCGGCCGCGATCTCACCCTGCGAATGCCCCACCACCGCATCCGGATCCACACCATGCGACTGCCACAGCCGCGCCAGCGAGACCATCACCGCGAACGACACCGGCTGCACCACATCCACCCGGTCCAGCTCCCGCCCCTCGCGGATCACCTCCAGCAACGACCAATCCACGAACTCCGACAACACCGCATCGCACTCCGCCATCGCCTCCGCGAACACCCGCGACGACCCCAACAGTTCCGCACCCATACCGACCCACTGCGCACCCTGACCCGGGAAAACCAACGCAGTGCGCCCATCCACACCCGACACTCCGGTGACGAGACCGTCCGCGAGGTCGCCGGACGCCAGCGAGCGCAGGTCGGCCAGCGCCGCGTCGACGCCCGCACCCAGCACCACCGCGCGGTGTTCCAGGCTCGCGCGGGACAGCAGCGACCAGCCGACATCGCCCCGGTCGAGCTGGCCGGGTTCGATCGCGTCGGCGATGCGCGCGGCGTTCGTCCGCAGCGCCTCCGGCGAGTGCGCCGAGAAGTTCCACGGGACGGGAACGCCGGAGGAAACGCGCTCGTCGGGCCGGGCGGTCTCGGCGGGGGCGTGTTCGAGGACGACGTGGGCGTTGGTGCCGCTCACCCCGAACGACGACACCCCCGCCCGACGCACCCGACCCGTCTCCGGCCACGACCGCGACTCGGTCAGCACCTCCACCGCACCCGAATCCCAGTCCACCTTGGACGACGGGGACGACACGTGCAGCGACGCCGGGAGAATCCCGCGCTGCATCGCCAGCACCATCTTGATCACACCCGCCACGCCCGCAGCCGCCTGCGCGTGCCCGATGTTCGACTTGATCGACCCGAGCCACAGCGGTTCGGCGGATTCGCGCTGGCCGTAGGTAGCCAGCAGGGCGCCCGCCTCGATCGGATCGCCCAACGAGGTGCCGGTGCCGTGCGCTTCCACCGCGTCCACGTCGGAGGGACCCAGGCCCGCGTTGGCCAGCGCGGCCCGGATGACCCGCTCCTGCGACGGACCGTTCGGCGCCGTCAGACCGTTGGAGGCACCGTCCTGGTTCACCGCCGAACCCGCCACCACGGCCAGCACCCGATGACCCAACCGCCGGGCATCCGACAACCGCTCCACCACCAGCACACCGACGCCCTCGGACAGACCGGTCCCGTCCGCCCCTTCCGAGAACGCCTTGCACCGGCCGTCGACCGCCAACCCGCGCTGCCGCGAGAAGTCGACGAAGACCGCGGGCTCGGCCATCACGGCGACGCCACCGGCCAGCGCCAGCGAGCACTCCCCCGTGCGCAGCGACTGCACCGCCAGGTGCAACGCCACCAGCGACGAGGAACACGCCGTGTCCACCGTCACCGCCGGACCCTCCAGACCCAGCGCGTAGGACACCCGCCCCGACGCGACGCTGCCCGAGTTGCCGACCCCGAAGTACCCTTCGAGCCCGCCGGGCAGCTCGCGCAGGGTGCTGCCGTAGTCGTGGTGCATCAGCCCGGAGAAGACACCGACATCCCGACCCCGCAACCCCAACGGATCCAACCCGGCGTGCTCCAACGCCTCCCACGAGGACTCCAACAACAACCGCTGCTGCGGATCCATCGCCAACGCCTCACGCGGACTGATCCCGAACAACCCCGCATCGAAATCACCCGCACCCTCGAGAAAACCACCACGCCGAACGTAGGACTTCCCCACCGCACCAGGATCAGGATCAAAAAGACCCTCCACATCCCAACCACGATCCGACGGGAACTCCCCCACCGCATCACCACCGGAAGCCACCAGATCCCACAAACCCTCCGGCGACACCACCCCACCCGGCAACCGGCACGCCATCCCCACGATCGCGATCGGCTCGTTCTGCCGCTCCTCCACGTCGCGGAGCCGTCGGCGGGTCTGCTGGAGGTCCGCCACCGCGCGCTTGAGGTAATCGCGCAGCTTCTCGTCATTCGACATCGTCAAGCCTTCCCAGAAGTGCGGAGTCGGTTCGATCGGCGCAAGCCGTCACGCGTTCCCGATTTCCTGGTCGATGAAATCGAACATCTCCTCGTCGGTGGCGGAGGTGAGGTCGAAGCCGTCGTCGACGGCGGTCACCGCCCCGAACCGCTCCGCCAGGACCCGGAGCCGGTCGGCCAGCAGCGCGCGGACCTCCTCGTCCACGGCCGCGTCCGACAGCAGTTCCCGCTCCAAGGCGTCGAAGCGGTGCAGCAGGGGCTGTTCCGGCGCCGCGCTGCCGCCGATCTGCTCGCGCAGGAAGTCGGCGACCGCGTTCGGGCTCGGGTGGTCGAACACCAGCGTGGCCGGCATCCGCAGCCCGGTGGCCTTGGTGAGGCGGTTGCGCAGCTCCACCGCGGTCAGCGAGTCGAACCCGAGCTCCTTGAAGGCCCGGTCCGCCGGGACCGGGTCCGCGCTCGCGAACCCGAGGACCGCGGCGGCCTGCTCCCGGACGAAGGCGACCAGCGTCCGGCGCTGCTCGGCCGCGCCCATCCCGGCCACGCGCTGCGCCAGCCCGTCCGCCGCGGTGGCCGCCGCCGCGGCCTGCTTGCGGACGGGTCGCACCAGCCCGCGCAGCAGCGGCGGCAGTTCGCCTTCGGCGGCCGCGGTGCGCAGCGCGGGCAAGTCGAGCTTGACCGCCGCGAGCACCGGCTCCCCGGCGCGGAGCCCGTCGTCGAACAACGCCATGCCCTCCGCCGAGGACAGGCCGCGCACCCCGCCGCCGGCCATCCGGGTGTGCTCGGCCGCCCCGAGGTGCCCCGTCATGGCGCTGGCCTGGCTCCAGAGCCCCCAGTCCAGGGACACCGCGGCCAGCCCCCGCCGCACCCGGAGCTCCGCGAGACCGTCGAGGTAGCCGTTGGCCGCCGCGTAGTTGCCCTGGCCCTTGCCGCCGAACGCCGCGGCGGCCGAGGAGAACAGCACGAACGCGGCCAGGTCGGCGCCTTCGGTGAGCAGGTGCAGGTTCCACGCCGCGTCCACCTTCGGGCGGAACGCGGTGTCGAGCCGTTCCGGCGTCAGCGCGGAGACCACGCCGTCGTCGAGGACGCCCGCGGTGTGCACCACCGCCGTCAGCGGGTGCGCCGCGGGGATCGAGCCCACGACCGCCGCCAGGGCGTCCCGGTCGGCCGCGTCGCAGGCGACGATCCGCACGTCGGCGCCGCGCTCGCGGAGGCCGGCGGCCAGCTCGTCGGCTCCGGCCGCGTCCGGGCCGCTGCGGGAGAGCAGCACCAGGTGGCGCACGCCGTGCTCCGCAACCAGGTGGTGGGCGACGAACCCGCCGAGCGTCCCGGTACCGCCGGTGATCAGCGCCGTGCCGTCGGGGTCCAGCGGAGTCGGCACCGCGCGCTCGGCATCGGTCTTCCCCAATCGGGGGACGACCAGCGCCCCGCCGCGGACGGCGACCTGCGGTTCGCCGGTGGCCACCGCCGCGGGCACCAGCGCGCGAGCGCCCGGTGCGTCGTCCACCCCGACCAGCACCGCGCATCCGGGGTTCTCCGCCTGCGCCGACCGCAGCAGGCCCCACACCGCGGCCGCGGCCGGATCGGCGACCGGGTCGGCGGTGAGGACCACCAGCGGCGCGACGGTCGGAGCGCCGAGGTGCTCCTGCACGCGGGCGAGGGCCTCGGCGGTCAGGTCGCGGACGGCGGCCGGGTCGGCGGCACCGCGCGCCCGCGTCAGGTCCAGCACCGCCTCCTCCGGCGGGGCGGTGACGGAACCGGGCACGTCCAGCGTCGTCCAGTGCACCCGCAGCAGGCCGTCCCGCGCGGTGCCCGGGGACGCGCTGAGCTTCTCCGTCGACGTGGGCCGCAGCACCAGGGAGTCGAGCACCGCGACGGGGTTGCCCGCGGTGTCGCTCAGCGCCACCGCCACCTCGTCCGCGCCCGACCAGGTGGCGCGGACGCGCAGCGCCCTGGCTCCGGTGGCGTGCAAGGCGAACCCGGTCCAGGCGAAGGGCAGCAGGACCGCGCCCGGTTCGGCGGTGGGCGCGGAACCCAGGTTCGTCGCCTGCATGGCTGCGTCGAACAGCGCCGGGTGCAGCCCGAACCCCCCGGCATCCACCTCCGCCGGGAGCGACACCTCGGCGAAGACCTCGGCGCCCCGCGTCCACGCCCCCGACACGCAGCGGAACGACGGACCGTACTCGTACCCCGACTCCGCCATCCGCTCGTAGAAGCCCTCCACCGGCACCCGCCGCGCCCCCGCCGGAGGCCACTGCGCGTCCTGCGGGGCCACGTCCGGGAGCCGCGTCGAGAGCGCTCCGCTGGCGTGCCGGACCCAGGACGACGCCGCACCGGTGCGGGAATGCACCCGCACCGCACGCCGCCCCGACTCGTCGGGCGCGGCGACACCGACCTGCACCAGCACGTCACCGCGCTCGGGCAGGACCAGCGGCGACTCGATCACCAGCTCGTCGAGGACGGGGCAATCGACCTCGTCACCGGCTCGCACGGCCAGCTCCACCAGCGCTGTGCCCGGGACCAGCACGGTGCCGAACACCGCGTGGTCGGCCAGCCACGGGTGCGTCCGCAGCGACAGGCTGCTGGTGAACACGACCTCCTCCGACTCCGGCAGGGCGAGGACCCCGCCCAGCAGCGGGTGGTCGACCGGGGCGAGGCCGGAACCGCTCACGTCACCGTCCCGCGCCTTCGGCTCCAGCCAGTAGCGCTGGTGCTGGAAGGCGTAGGTCGGCAGGTCGATGCGCCGGACGTCCGACGGGAACAGCGGCGACCAGTCCACCTCGACGCCCCGCACCCACAGCTCCGCCAGCGAGGTGGCGAACCGGGTCAGGTCACCCTCGTCGCGGCGCAACGTGCCGGTCACCACGGCGGGAACATCCTCGCGCCGCTCCAGGGTCTCCTGCACCGCCATCGTCAACACCGGGTGCGCGCTAACCTCGATGAACGCCCGATAACCCGCCTCGATCAGCGCGTCGGTGGCCTCGGCGAACCGCACCCGCTGCCGCAGATTCCGGTACCAGTAGTCCGCATCCAACACAGTGGTGTCCTCGACCCACGCGCAGTCCACCGTGGAGAAGAACGGGACCGCTGCTTGCACCGGGACGACCTCGGCCAGGATCGCGGTGAGCTCGTCGCGGAGGCTCTCCACCTGTGCGCTGTGCGAGGCGTAATCCACCGGCACCCGACGCACCCGGACCTCCCGGCGCTCCGCCTCGGCCACGACCTCAGCGCACGCCTCGGGATCACCGGCGACGACCACCGACGACGGACCGTTGACCACCGCCACATCCAGCCCCGGACCGATCAGCTCCGCCGCCTCGGACTCCGGGACCGCCAACGACACCATGCCACCCCGACCCGCCAACTCCTCGCCGATCAACCGACTCCGCAGCACCACCACCCGAGCCGCGTCACGCAACGACAACGCACCCGCCACGTGCGCGGCAGCGATCTCGCCCTGCGAATGCCCCAGGACCGCGTCCGGGGTGACCCCGTGGGACTGCCACAGCCGAGCCAGTGACACCATCACCGCGAACGACACCGGCTGCACCACATCCACCCGATCCAGCTCCCGCCCCTCGCGAATCACCTCCAGCAGGGACCAGTCCACGAACTCCGACAACACCGCATCGCACTCCGCCATCGCCTCCGCGAACACCCGCGACGACCCCAACAGCTCCGCACCCATACCGACCCACTGCGCACCCTGACCCGGGAACACCAACACGGTCCGACCATCCACACCGGACTCGCCGGTGATCGCGCCGGGAGCTCCCGAGGTGATCGCCGCGAGCCCGTCGACGGCGGTGCCGTGGTCGGTGTTCAGGACCACCGCCCGATGCTGGAGCTTCGCACGGGACAGCAGCGACCACCCGATGTCGCCGCGCGGCGAATGCGGTGCGACGACTGCGCTGATGCGCTCCGCCTGCGCGCCCAGGGCTTCCGGGGTGTGGCCGGACAGCACCCACGGCACCACACCGGCGTCCGCGCGTTCCTCCCCGGCACCTCCGCCTCGGGAACGTGTTCGAGGACGACGTGGGCGTTGGTGCCGCTCACCCCGAACGACGACACCCCCGCCCGACGCACCCGACCCGTCTCCGGCCACGACCGCGACTCGGCCAGCACCTCCACCGCACCCGAATCCCAGTCCACCTTGGACGACGGGGACGACACGTGCAGCGACGCCGGAAGAATCCCGTGCCGCATGGCGGCGATCACCTTCATCAGACCGGCCATGCCCGCCGCGGCCTGGGTGTGCCCGATGTTCGACTTCACCGAACCGAGCCCCAGCGGCTCGCCGGACTCGCGCCGACCGTAGGTGGCCAGCAGCGCCTCAGCCTCGATCGGGTCGCCCAGCGAGGTTCCCGTGCCGTGCGCCTCCACGTAGTCCACAGCGGACTCGTCGAGCCCGGCGTTGGCCAGTGCGGCCCGGATGACGCGTTCCTGCGACGGGCCGTTCGGCGCCGTCAGGCCGTTTGAGGCACCGTCCTGGTTCACCGCCGAGCCCGCCACCACGCCCAGGACGGGGTGGCCGTTGCGCCGGGCGTCGGACAGCCGCTCCAACAGCACCACGCCCACGCCCTCCGCCATGCCGAACCCGTCGGCGTCGTCGGAGAACGCCTTGCACCGCCCGTCGGCGGCCAGCCCGCGCTGCCGGGAGAACCCGATGACGCCGTCGAGGGTCGCCATGGTGGACACCCCGCCCGCGACGGCCAGCGAGCACTCCCCGGTGCGCAGCGACTGGGCGGCGAGGTGCAGGGCGACCAGCGAGGAGGAGCACGCCGTGTCCACCGTCACCGCCGGGCCCTCCAAGCCCAGCGTGTAGGACACCCGGCCGGACAGCACGCTGCCCGCGGTGCCGATGACCAGGTAGCCCCCGTCCGGACCGGTGCTGCCCTCGGCGCCGTAGTCCTGGCCGTGGGTACCGACGAACACCCCGGTCGGCGTGCCGCGCAGCGCGGAGGGGTCCAGGCCGGCCCGCTCGAAGGTCTCCCAGGAGACCTCCAGCAGCAGGCGCTGCTGCGGGTCCATCGCCACCGCTTCGCGGGGGTTGATCCCGAAGAACTCGGCGTCGAAGTCGCCTACGCCGTCGAGGAACCCGCCCCGCCGCACGTAGGTCTTGCCGACGGCGTCGGGGTCGGGGTCGAAGAGGTCGTCGAGGTCCCAGCCCCGGTCGGTCGGGAAGTCAGCGATGGCGTCGCCGCCCGCGAGCACGAAGTCCCACAGCTCGTCCGGCGACGACAGCCCGCCGGGGTAGCGGCAGCCCATCGCCACGATGGCGATCGGATCGTCGTCGCGGTCGGCGGTGGGCGCCACCGCCGCGGCGGTCCCGGGGGTCCCGGCCGGAACGACGAGCTGCTGCAGCAGGTGGTCGGCCAGCGCCGCGGGGCTCGGGTGGTTGAAGATCAACGTCGCCGGGAGCCGCAGCCCCGTGCTCGCGTTGAGCCGGTTGCGCAGCTCGACGGCGGTGAGCGAGTCGAAGCCCAGGTCCTTGAACGGGCGGGCCGGGTCGATGCTGTCCGGACCGGCGTGCCCGAGCACGGCGGCGGAGGCGCCGCGCACCAGGTCCAGCAGCACCCGGCGGCGCTCGTCCTCGCCGAGCGCGGCGAGGCGCTGCCCGAGTTCCGGTCCGTCCCCTGCGCCGTCCACCCGGTCGGCGGCGCGACGCGCCCGCTGCGGCACCAGGCCGCGCAGCAGCGCGGGGACCTCGCCACCGCTGCGCACCGCACCGAGGTCCAGCCGGATCGGCACCAGGGCCGACCGCCGGCTGTGCAACGCGGCGTCGAACAGCGCGAGCCCCTGCGCCGCGGACAGCGGTCGGGTCCCGCCGCGCGCCATGCGCGCCAGGTCGGTTTCGCTGAGCCGGCTGCCCATGCCGTGCTCCTCGCCCCACAGCCCCCAGGCCAGCGCCACCCCGGGCAGGCCCAGCTCCCCGCGGTGCTGGGCGAAGGCGTCGAGGAACGCGTTGGCCGCCGCGTAGTTGCCCTGCCCCGCACCGCCGAACGTCGAGGACGCCGAGGAGAACAGGACGAAGGCGCGCAGGGCGAGGTCCGCGGTCAGCTCGTGCAGGTTCCAGGCGCCGTGGACCTTGGTGCGCAGGACCGCGTCCCACTGGTCCGGCCGCAGATCGGCCACCACGCCATCGTCGACGACGCCGGCCGCGTGCACGACGCCGACCAGCCGATCGGCCAGCGGCGCGATGACCTCGGCCAGCGCGTCGCGGTCGGCGACGTCGGCGGCGACCAGCCGCACCGACGCGCCGGTCTCGGCCAGCGCGTCGACCCAGGCACCGCCGGTCCCGGAGCGGGACACCAGCACGAGCTCGCGCACCTGGTGCACGCTCGCCAGGTGGGCGGCCACGAGCCGGCCGATCCCCCCGGTCGCACCGGTGACCAGCACGGTTCCGCCGCGCAGCGGCGATTCCCCGGGCTCGGCGGGGACTTCGGCGCGCACCAGCCGGGGGACGTGCGCCCGGCCGTCCCGCACGACGACCTCGGGTTCGTCCCCACTGACCGCAAGCCCGGCCCGCACCGCGGCGGTGTCGCGCCGGTCCAGGTCGAGCAGGGTGAACCGGTCCGGGTTCTCCGACTGGAGGGTGCGGACGAGCCCGGCGAGCGGGCGCTGCACCACGTCGGTCCCGTCGATGGCCACGACCAGCCGCGAGGTCGCCGTGGCCGGGTCGGACAGCCACTCCTGGACCGACCGGAGCACGCGCAGGCCGGTCAGCCGCACCCGCTCCGGGAGCGGGCCGTCGGGCTCGGTCTCGGGCGCGTAGACCACCACGGACGCCGCGGGACCCGCCGGGAGCACCGCGTGCGGCGTCGGATCGCCCACCTCGGCGGCGCCCGCGGGGGCGGGCACCGCGTCGACGGCGAACATCAGGCCACCGACGCCGTGGGACGCCTCGCGGAGCCGGTCGACCTCGACCGGGCGCACCACGAGCCCTTCCACGTCGACGACCGGGGCGCCGGTGCCGTCCACGCCGGTGATCGCCACCGAGTCCGGGCCGGTCGCGGTCACGCGGACCCGCAGGGTCCGGGCGCCCGCGGCGTGCCACCGGACTCCGGACCACGAGAACGCGAGGCGGGGCTGCTCCGGGTCGGCGAAGAAGCCGGACACGCCCAGCGGGTGCAGGGCGGCGTCGAGCACGGCGGGGTGGACGCCGTAGCCGTCGGCGTCGGGCAGGTCGCCGGCGTCCTCCGGCAGCGCGATCTCGGCGTAGACGCGGCCCTCGTCCACCCACGCCGCGCGCACCGCCCGGAACGACGGCCCGTAGTCGACGGCCAGGCCGGCGTAGAGGTCCGCGACGTCCACGGGACGCGCCCCCGGCGGTGGCCAGGAGGTGAACCCCGGCTCGGCACCTCCCGGAGCGCCGTCCGGGGCCACCGAACCGGAGGCGTGCTCGGTCCAAGTGCCGTCCGCACCGGCCCGGGAGTGCACCCGCACCGCGCGGTAGCCCGCCGGATCGGGTTCGCCGACGCGGAACTGCAGGTCGACCGCATCGGGAACGAGGATCGGTTTCGCGATCGTCAGCTCGGCCACCACGGGCGCCCCCACGTGGGCACCGACCGCACCGAGGGCGTCCACCAGCGCGGTGCCCGGCAGCAGCACCGCCCCGCCGACGCGGTGGTCGTCCAGCCACGGAAGCGTCCGCGACGACAGCCGACCGGTGAACACCACCTCGCCGGAGTCGGGGGCGCTGACCATCGCGCCGAGCAGCGGGTGCTCGACGACGTCCAGGCCCGCGGCGGAGACGTCGGCGGGCGCCGCCGCGGTCGATTCCAGCCAGTAGCGCTGGTGCTGGAAGGCGTAGGTCGGCAGGTCGATGCGCCGGACGTCTGCGGGGAACAGCGGAGCCCAGTCCACCTCGACCCCGCGCACCCACAGCTCCGCCAACGAGGTGGCGAACCGGGTCAGGTCACCTTCGTCGCGGCGCAGCGTGCCGGTCACGATCGCCGCAGTTCGGTGAGCGTCCAAGGTCTCCTGGACCGCCATCGTCAACACCGGGTGCGCACTGACCTCCACGAAAACCCGGAAGTCATCGTCGATCAGCGCGTCGGTGGCCTCGGCGAACCGCACCCGCTGCCGCAGATTCCGATACCAGTAGCCCGCATCCAACGTCGCGGTGTCCTCGACCCACGCGCAGTCCACGGTGGAGAAGAACGGCACCTCACCCGCTGAAGGACTGATTCCTGCCAGCACCTCGGTGAGCTCGTCGCGGATGCTCTCCACGTGCGCGCTGTGCGAGGCGTAATCCACCGGCACCCGACGCACCCGGACCTCCCGGCGCTCCGCCTCGGCCACGACCTCAGCGCACGCCTCGGGATCACCGGCGACGACCACCGACGACGGACCGTTGACCACCGCCACATCCAGCCCAGGGCCGATCAGCTCCGCCGCCTCGGACTCCGGGACCGCCAACGACACCATGCCACCCCGACCCGCCAACTCCTCTGCGATCAACCGGCTCCGCAGCACCACCACCCGAGCCGCATCTCGCAGTGACAAGGCACCCGCGACGTGCGCGGCAGCGATTTCGCCCTGCGAATGCCCCAGGACCGCGTCCGGGGTGACCCCGTGGGACTGCCACAGCCGAGCCAGTGACACCATCACCGCGAACGACACCGGCTGCACCACGTCCACCCGGTCCAGCTCCCGCCCCTCGCGAATCACCTCCAGCAGGGACCAATCCACGAACTCGGCCAGCACCGCATCGCACTCCGCCATCGCCTCCGCGAACACCGGCGAAGCATCCAGCAACTCGGCACCCATACCGACCCACTGCGCACCCTGACCCGGGAACACCAACACGGTCCGACCATCCACATCGGCCACACCCGACACGGGACCTTGGGTTCCCGAAGCAATGGCGGCGAGACCGTTCCCGGCGCTGTCGCTCGATGCGGACACGACGACCGCGCGGTGGTCCAGCGTCGCGCGGGACAACAACGACCAGCCAAGGTCGGCGCGATCGGTTGCCCCGACCGCCGCGCTGATCCGCTCGGCCTGGGCTCGCAGCGCCTCCGGGGTGTGGCCGGACAGCACCCACGGCACCACACCGGCGTCCGCGCGTTCCTCCCCCGGCACCTCCGCCTCGGGGGCGTGTTCGAGGACGACGTGGGCGTTGGTGCCGCTCACCCCGAACGACGACACCCCCGCCCGACGCACCCGACCCGTCTCCGGCCACGACCGCGACTCGGTCAGCACCTCCACCGCACCCGAATCCCAGTCCACCTTGGACGACGGGGACGACACGTGCAGCGACGCCGGGAGAATCCCGCGCTGCATCGCCAGCACCATCTTGATCACACCCGCCACGCCCGCAGCCGCCTGCGCGTGCCCGATGTTCGACTTCAGCGAGCCCAACCACAACGGCTCGCCCTCGCGGTGCCGACCGTAAGTGCCGAGCAGGGCGCCCGCCTCGATCGGGTCGCCCAACGAGGTGCCGGTGCCGTGCGCTTCCACCGCGTCCACATCGGAGGAATCCAATCCCGCGTTGGCCAGCGCAGCCCGGATGACCCGCTCCTGCGACGGACCGTTCGGCGCCGTCAGACCATTCGACGCACCGTCCTGGTTCACCGCCGAACCCGCCACCACGGCCAGCACCCGATGACCCAACCGCCGGGCATCCGACAACCGCTCCACCACCAGCACACCGACGCCCTCGGACCAGCTCGTGCCGTCGGCATCGTCGGAGAACGCCTTGCACCGCCCGTCGGCGGCCAACCCGCGCTGCCGGGAGAACTCGACGAAATCGCTGGGGCTGGCCATGATCGCGACGCCACCGGCCAGGGCCAGCGAGCACTCCCCGGTGCGCAGCGACTGGGCCGCGAGGTGCAGGGCGACCAGCGAGGAGGAGCACGCCGTGTCCACCGTCACCGCCGGACCCTCCAAGCCCAGCGCGTAGGACACCCGCCCCGAGGCGACGCTGCCCGCGCGGCCCGTGCTGAGGTAGCCCTGGATCTCCTCCGGCACTTCGGCTAGCCCGGAGGCGTACTCGTGCCGCATCAGCCCGGAGAAGACACCGACATCCCGACCCCGCAACCCCAACGGATCCAACCCGGCGTGCTCCAACGCCTCCCACGAGGACTCCAACAACAACCGCTGCTGCGGATCCATCGCCAACGCCTCACGCGGACTGATCCCGAACAACCCCGCATCGAAATCACCCGCACCCTCGAGAAAGCCACCACGCCGAACGTAGGACTTCCCCACCGCACCAGGATCAGGATCAAAAAGACCCTCCACATCCCAACCACGATCCGACGGGAACTCCCCCACCGCATCACCACCGGAAGCCACCAGATCCCACAAACCCTCCGGCGACACCACCCCACCCGGCAACCGGCACGCCATCCCCACGATCGCGATCGGCTCGTTCGCGGCGGGTGCCACCGCGGCGCGGTCGTCCGCGTCCTCCCCCGGGATGCCGAACAGCAGCGTCGCCAGCCGTTCGGCGAGAGCGGCGGGCGTGGGGTGGTCGAACGCGGTGGCGGCGGGCAGGCGCAGTCCGGTCTCGGCGCTGAGCTCGTTGCGCAGTCGCACCGCCATGAGGGAGGTGAACCCGAGTTCCTTGAACGCGACGTGCGGCCGGATCGCCGAGGGGGCCGCATCGAGCGCGGTCGCCACCGCCGACCGCACCAGGTCGAGCAGCGCGCGGTGCCGCGCGGCGCCCGGCCGGGCGCGCAGGCGCTCGCGGAGCCGGTCGGCCTTCGCGTCGTCGGCCTCCTGGGCGCCGCCGACCGCCACGTCGAACAGCCCGGTCAGCACCGACGGCGGGGTGGAGCGCAGCGTTTCCGGGGTCGGCTTCGCCGCGAGGACCGCGGCCTCGGGCTGGTTCAGGGCCGCGTCGAACATCGCGCGGCCGTCGCGGACCGGCAGCGCGGACAGGCCCGGCATGTCGCGCTCCCCGCCGAGGTCCCAGCCGAACGCGAGCGCGGGCAGGCCGAGTCCCCGCCTGCGACGCGCGAGCTCCGCCAGCGACGCGCGGACCGCCGCCTGGTGCCGGTCCCCGGCGAGGCCCGGCGCCGCGACCGGGGTGAGCAGGACGAAAGCGCGGAGGTCGGCGTCTTCCACCAGCTCGGCGAGGTGGTGGGCACCGGTGACGACGGTCCCCCGGTCCTGGCCGTCCCGGCCGGGGGTGTGCACGACGGCGGTCAGCGGCGGGGTGCGGCCGTCGAGCACGGCGGCGAGCGCCTCGCGGTCGGCCGTGTCGCAGGCCTCCAGCGCCACCTCGGCGCCGGACTCGGCGAGGTCGGCGGCCAGCTCCCGCGCGGCGCTGTCCTCGGCCCCCCGCCGGCTGACCAGCAGCACGTGGCGGGCCCGGTGCCCGGCGACCAGGTGGTGCGCGATCGCCGCGGCTTCGGCGCCGTCGGCACCGGTGATCAGCACCGTGCCCTCCGGGTCGAGGGAGTCCGCGGCCCCCACCTCGGGCACCGCCACGCGGACCAGCCGGGGACCAGGGCGACGCCTCCGCGCACCGCGGCGCAGTCCTGCCCGGAAGCCACGGCGGAGGCGAGCAGGTGCGCGGGCACGTCCGCGGCGGCGTCGAGGTCGACGAGGACCACCCGGCCCGGGTGCTCCTGCTGCACCTCGGCCACGCGCACCCACGCCGGGTGCTCGGGCGCGTCGTCGTCCACCCCGCCGACGGCGACCGCCCGGTGGGTGACCACCACGACCCGCGCGCCCCCGGTCCGCTCGTCCGAGGACCACGCCCGGAGCTCGTCCACCAGCTCGTCCACCTCGGCGGGGCCCGGCTCGACGACGAGCACCGGTCCGAGCGCGCCGGCCGCCACCGCCTCGCGGGCGGCGGCGAGATCGGCCCACCGGTGCGCCGGTTCCCCGGGCAGCACCGCGGTGCCCGCACCGACCGCGGCCCACGGGACGGCGGCGACCGGGGTGGCCGTCACGGACGGCAGCGGGGTCCACTCGACCCGCAGCAGGTCCTCGTAGTGCGTGCTGCCGGCCATCCGCAGCCGTCCGGGCTGTTCGAGCAGCACGTGCCGGGTGATCTTGCCCGAGGCGGTGCGCGGCACCCGGTCGATCTCGTAGAACTCCTCCGGCACCTTGAAGTAGGACAGCCGGCGGCGGCACTCGTCGAGCAGCCGCCGCGGGTCCACGCCCTCCGGGCCGGGGACCAGGTACGCCACCGGCACCTCGCCGAGCAGGTCGTGCGGCTTGCCCGCGACCGCGACGTCGGCGACGCCGGGGACGCCGCGCAGCACCTCCTCGACCTCGCCGGGGTGGATGTTCTCCCCGCCGCGGATGATGAGCTCCTTGATCCGCCCGGTGATGGTGAAGAAGCCGGCCTCGTCGCGGCGCGCCAGGTCGCCGGTGCGGTACCAGCCGTCGCGCAGCACCGACTCGGTGACGTCCGGGCGGTTGTGGTAGCCGACCATCACGCTCGGCCCGCTGACCCACACCTCACCTTCCCGGCCGTGCGGCACGTCCAGGCCGGTGTCGGGGTCGACCAGCCGCACGTTGACCCCGGGCACCGGGAGGCCGCAGGAGCCCTCGACCCGGGCGCCGTGCGGCCAGTTGATGGTGATCGACCCGCAGGTCTCGGTGCTGCCGTAGGCGTCGACCAGCGGCGCGCCGAAGGCCTCCTCGAAGGAATTGCGCAGCGCCGCCGTGGTGACCGCGCCGCCCACCAGGCACATCCGCAGCGCGGGGGCCTGGAAGCCGTCCCGCCGGGCCGCCTGCACCAGGTAGTGGTACATCGTCGGCACCCCGGCCAGGAACGTCGACCGCTCCTCGCGCAGCGCGGAGAGGATCTCCTCCGGCGCGAACCCGTCGACGATGCGCGCGGTGGCGCCGACCGCGTTGACGGCGAGCACGCAGGCGATGTGGGAGAGGCTGTGGAACAACGGCAGCGGCCACAGCACCCGGTCGTCGGCGGAGAGCTCCGGCACGGGCACGTAGCAGGCCGCCACCGACCACAGGCAGTTGCGCTGGGTGGAGAGCACGCCCTTGGGCTTGCCGGTGGTGCCCGAGGTGTAGAGCATCCACGCGAGGTCGCCGAGGCCGAGGTCGTCGCGCGCGGGTTCCGGCGGTTCGGAGGTCGCGAGGGCCTCGAAGGACGCGGTGCCCGCGGGTGCATCGAAGGGCCGGTCCTGGTCGACGACCACCAGCCGGACGTCGTCCCGGTCGCCGACCGCGCGGCGCACCTGGTCCACCCGGCCCGCGTCGGTGAACACCACGCGGGCGCCGCTGTCGGCGAGGAAGAAGGCCAGCTCCTCATCGGAGGCGCGCGGGTTCAGCGGCACCCCGATGGCGCTCGCCCGCGCGACGGCGAGGTAGCTCTCCACCACCTCGACGCGGTTGCCGAGGAAGATCGCGGCGCGATCGCCCGGCTGCAGCCGCAACCGCGCCAGGTGCCCGGCCAGCCTCCCGGTCCGCCGCGCCAGCTCGGCGTAGCCCACGCTCCGCCGCGCATCGCGGAAGGCGACCTTGTCCCCGAATCGATCGGCGTTGTCCCGGATCATCTCGGGCAACGGCCGGATCAGTTCGGTTCGCAGCATGTTCCACCACATCCTCGGTCAGCACACCGGACGCGGGGAGGCCATCCGGGACCCGTCCATCGTTCGCCGGTCGGGAATTCCGGCGTGCGAGCGCGGCAACGCGCAGCCCGGTCGCCCATGACCCACCCCAGTGCACCGATTCCTATCGCACGGGGACCGCCGCGCAGCCCCCTGCACACCCCCCTAGGACGTCCCTAACTTCGGACTGCTGCGGCGTTCTCGCCGGTTGCGCGTGGCGCGGAGGCGCTCGTCGGAACTAGTGTCGGGCGGGCGCGGGCCCCGATGTCCCGCCGGGCGAGCCCGCCCGGCGGCGTCCCGCGCTTCCCCCGTCCGTTCGCACATTCGCCGAGGTGCTTTGCGTTGACGCGTGACTGGTCACTCCTACTCGTGCAGACGTCCCCGAATCCCGAAGCGACGACGGGCGAACCGCTCGCCGCGCTGCGCACCCTCGCGGCCCTGCTGCGCGCCGAAGACCCGGACGGCCGGTGGTTCTTCGAGCGCCAGGACCACCCCGAGCCGATCCTGGCGGTGTGGTCGCACACCACCCCGACCGCGCGGGACGCCGCCGCGCGCGAGACCGCGGCGGCGCACCCCGGGGTGCACCTCGCCCCGCGCCCGTGCGAGGCGGATCCGGCGGCGCTGTCGGGCACCGCGCTGGCCCTCGCCGCGCTCGGCAGCGAACTCGCCCTGGAGGTGCTGCGCGACGGCGAGCTGTCCCCCGCCCGCCAGCTCCCGTTCACCGCACTGCACCTGGACCGGCTCAGCGACCACGTCGCGGCCGGGCAGCGCTCGGCGTTCCTGTTCCAGTGCTGGCAGAGCTGGGCCGCCCCGCTCTCCCCCGGCGAACGGGTGGAGCTCGGCGCGCACGCCGACCGGCAGGTCGACGAGGTGCTGGAGGCGGTCCCCGACCAGGGCGACGAGGCGGGCACGGCGTGGCGCCGGTACGCCGAGGCGGTGGAGGAGCTCGCCGCGACCGCGGCCGAGGGCACCACGCCCTGGAACTACCTGCTGTTCGACCACGCCCACCGCACCCATCACCGGATGGGGATCGGCGGACCGGTCCAGGCGCTGACCGCGCGGCTGCTCCGCACCGCGCACCGCACCGGTCGCGGCGTGCGGACCGCGGAACCGGCGCTGGCCCACGCCGGGGGAGCCGGCCGTGACGGCGGACCTGGCCGGAACGGCCACCAGGATTCGGGTCGACCTGGACGAACGCGGTTACGACGTGCACGTGGGTCCCGGCGTGCGGCGGTTGCTGCCCGAGCTGGTCGCGGGCCTGGGCGCGGGCAAGGCCGCGGTGGTCACCGCCCGGCCGCCCGAAGTCCTGCCGAACCTCGGCGTGCCGACCCTGGTGCTGACCGCACGCGACGGCGAGCACGACAAGACCTTGTCCACAGTGGAGTCCATGTGCCGCCGGTTCGCCGAGTTCGGCCTGACCCGGTCGGACGTGGTGATCTCCTGCGGTGGCGGCACGGTCACCGACTCCGCCGGTCTGGCCGCCGCCCTGTTCCACCGCGGCGTGCCCGTCATCCACCTGCCGAGCTCGCTGCTCGCCCAGGTGGACGCCAGCGTCGGCGGCAAGACCGCGGTCAACCTGCCCGAGGGCAAGAACCTGGTCGGCGCCTACTGGCAGCCGAAGGCCGTGCTGTGCGACACCGACCTGCTGGCGACCCTGCCCGAGCGGGAGCGGATCAACGGCTACGGCGAGATCGCCCGCTGCCACTTCATCGGGGCCGGGGACCTGCGCGGCCGGTCGCTGCCCGAGCAGATCGCCGCCAGCGTGGCGCTGAAGGCCTCGGTGGTGGCCGCCGACGAGCGCGACACCGGCCGCAGGCACCTGCTCAACTACGGCCACACCCTCGGCCACGCCCTCGAACGGGCCACGGACTACGCGCTGCGCCACGGCGAGGCCGTCGCCATCGGCACCGCCTTCGCCGGTCGCCTGGCCGCGGAGCTGGGCCGCATCGACCAGCGGCGCGCCGCCGAGCACGAGGAGGTCGTGCGGCACTACGGGCTGCCGTGGCGGCTGCCCACCGAGGTGCGCACCGAACGCTTGCTGGAACTGGTGCGGCTGGACAAGAAGGCCACCTCGGGCCTGGCGTTCGTGCTGGACGGACCGGACGGGCCGGACCTGGTGCAGGACGTGCCCGAGCCGGTCGTCACCGGGGTGCTGGCGGCGATGCCGCGCGGCTGAACGGCATCGGCCCCGGACCGAGCGGTCCGGGGCCGTTGTCGCGTCCGGTCAGCGCGGCGGCGCCACCAGCGCCAGCAACTCGTCCGGGACGCCCAGCACGGCGTCCGGCTCCGCGCCCAGCAGCGCCGCCACGTCGGCCTCGGCCCACGTCGCCGCGATGCCCCGGACACCCGCCTCGCGGGCGGCGACGAGGTCGGTGACGGCGTCACCCACCATCACCGCGCGGTGCGCCGGGGTGTCGAGCAGCTCCAGCGCCCGCAGCACGATGTCGGGGGCCGGCTTCGCCCGGGCCACCTCGTCGGAGCCGATGACGTGCTCGAAGTGCCCCAGCACGCCCAGCCCGTCGAGCAACGAGCGCGCCCGCGGGCCGCTCTTGCCGGTGGCCACGGCCATCCGGACGCCGCGACCGCGCAGGTCCGACAGCAGCTCCCGGACCCCGTCGAACAGGCGCACCCGGTCGGCGAGCCGGTAGCTCTCCCGGACGAACGGCTCCTCCAGCTCCAAGGGCAGGTCCATGATCCGCATGATGTCCGGGAAGTACCGGCCCAGGTGCTTGCGGTACTCGTCGAACGGGGCCGCGCCCTCCCCGACGACCTCGGCGTAGGCGCGGGCGAACGCCTGCTGCATCACCCCGAAGCTGTCCACCAGCACACCGTCGAGGTCGAACACCACGGCCGCGATGCCCTCTTCGGCCGCCAGCGGCCGCTGTCGTTGGATCGTCGTGTTGCTGTCCACCCACGTCTCCTCTCGGCACGTCCTGGGTTCAACGGCGGGTCCGGGCGGCGGAGGCGTAGACCCGTTCGATCACGCCGATCGTGCGGGTGGCGTCCGCGACGGCCCGCCCGCGCGCCGCCGGATCGGCCAGCAGCGCGGCCAGCTCGTCGAGCTGGCGGTGGTACTCGGCACCGATCTCCTCGGCCGGCACCGCGACGGCCTCCGGCTCGCCGTCGCGGGTCAGGGTCAGCACCGGCCCGCCGTCGCGGTTCGGGCTGAACCCGAAGGTGCAGCGCAGCTCGGCGATCCCGGCGCTGCCCTCGATGCGGATCGCGGTGACGTCGCGGGGCTCGTGGGAGGCCCAGCTCGCGCGCAGCGACGCGCTCACCCCGGTCCCGGTGACCAGGAAGGCCCGGGCGGTGTCCTCGACGTCACCGCCGGCGGCGGTCGACGCCTCCTTCCGCCAGACCGCCCGCCACGCCCCGTCGTGCAGGAAGTCGTCGGTCACCGAACCGACGACCTGGTCGACCGCCACCGGACCGAGCAGGTCGGTGAGCACGTCCAGCAGGTGCCAGCCCAGGTCGACCAGCGCGCCGCCGCCCGACTTCGCCCGGTCGGTGAACCACCCGCCCGCGCTGGGGATCCCGCGCGAGCGCACCCAGGACACGTCGACGTGCCGGACGGTGCCGATCTTGGCGGCGAGCTCGGCCAGCGCGCGCACGTCGGCCCGGCAGCGGGCCGCGCTGCCCGCCAGCAGCACCGCACCGCCGACCCGCTCCGCCTCGGCGAGGCGGGCCGCCTCCGCGGAGTCCAGGCACACCGGCTTCTCCAGGAACACCGGCACGCCCCGTTCCAGCAGCGCGCAGGCGACCGCGCAGTGCAGGTGGTTGGGCACCGCGACGACCGCCAGGTCGATCTCCTCGGGCCGCACCTGGTCCACCGACGACAGCAGCGCCGGGCCGGGGTGCTCGCGCGCCGCGGTGGCCCGGACGGCCGGATCCGGGTCGACGGCCGCCGCCGCGGCGAACGCCGGGTGCCGCTCCAGCCGGGGCAGCCAGATCGATCGCGCCGCCCAGCCCAGCCCCACCACGGCGGTGCGGATTGGCCCGCCGTCCGCCGGTGCGGTGGCGCCGGGGCCGCTCACCTGCTCTCCACGGTGTCCGCGACGACCTCGGCGAGCTCGTGCATCTGCTGCTCGGTGCCGAGCAGGGTGCGGTGGTGCAACCAGATGCAGTCCTGGTTGATGGCCTCGGTGTTCGGGCACCGGCGCGCGATGTCCTCGACCGACTCCGCGGGCGCGGCGGTCTCCCAGAAGCCGTCGCAGCGGTAGATCGCCCGGAACGCCGCGAAGGCGGGCACGCCGCGCTCGACCAGCGTGTCGACCAGCTCGTTGCGCCGCTGCTCGCTGATGCCGGGGATGCGGAACATCGCCATGTAGTGCGGGTTGCGGTCGCAGCGCTTGTCCCGGCCCTGCGGCACGACGCCGGGGATCTCGGCGAGCAGGTTGGCCAGCAGCGGCCAGCGCTGCTCCCGGGTCTCGATCTGCTCCTCCAGCCGGGAGAGCTGGGCGCGCAGCACGCTCGCCGAGAATTCGTTGAGCCGGAAATTCGACCCGGAGGTCTTGTGGAAGTAGCGGCGATCGGTCGGCGGGCGCCCGCAGCTGTGCCGCAGGAAGGCGGTCTCGTGCAGCTCGGCGTTCGGGAACAGCACCGCGCCGCCCTCCCCCGCCGTCATCAGCTTGCCGTTCTGGAAGCTGAACGCGGCCACCGACCCGAGCTCGCCGACGCGCTTGCCCATCCACTGCGCGCCGTGCGAGTGCGCGGCGTCCTGGACGATCGCGATCCCCGCGTCGTCGGCGAGCTTCTGCAGGCCGGTCATGTTGGCGAAGTGGCCGGCCATGTGCACCGGCATGATCGCCTTGGTGCGGTCGGTGATCGCGCGCTCGGTGGCGGCGACGTCGATGCAGTAGGTCTCGGGGTCCACGTCGACGGGGACCGCGACGGCACCGAGCCGCTGCGCCGCCTGGGACGAGGAGATGAACGTGAAGGCCGGGACGATCACCTCGCTGCCGGGGCCGACCCCGAGCACCTGCAGCGCCAGCTCGAGGGCGTGCGTGCCGTTGGTGACCGCCAAGGCGTGCTCGGCACCGTGGTGCTCGGCGAACTCGCGCTCGAAGGCGTCGACCTCACCACCGCCCATGCGCCACCACTGGCCCTGGTCCAGGGCCCGGATCAGGCCGGTGCGCTCGGCCTCGCCGTGCTGGGGCCACACCGGGAATTCGGATGCCATCCGTGCACCGCTCATGATTCTCCACTCGATTCTCAAGACCGCCGGCGACAGGAGCGCGATCGCGCTGCGGCGATTCGCGCGGAGACGAACACGTCCGCCGAAGGCGCTGCCGTGATCCACTGAGGACGGAAGTGCCACGGGCGGACCGCGCTGCCCCCAGGTTCCAGGATTCCCCGCCATTCCGGGGGATCGGCGGCACGTGTCCGCGAACGCCGTGGACGCTACCGCAGCTCGCGGGGCCCGTCATGTCCCCTAGCGCCCCCCTAGGACCCCCCTGGTTCCGGCGATCACCGCCGACGTCGGTCCGCGCCCGGAAATCCGGTGCTATAACGAGATCGCCCGGACGATCGCATTCTTCCGCGATTCCGGCAGCGCCCGTGACGAATCGAGCACCGAGGTGACCGTTGCGCGAACTGCTCCTGCTGAACGGACCGAACCTGGGAATCCTGGGTAAGCGAGAACCGGAGGTGTACGGCACCGAAACGCTGGCCGATGTCGAGGCGTCGGTGGCCGCGGAGATCGCCCCGCGGGGCTGGCGCGTCCGCGCCGTCCAGGACGACTGCGAAGGCGCGCTCGTGCGCACCCTCCACGACAGCTACGAGACCGTCGGGGCGATCGTGAACCCGGGCGCGCTGATGATCGCGGGCTGGAGCCTGCGCGACGCGCTGGCGAACTACCCGAACCCGTGGATCGAGGTGCACCTGTCGAACGTGTGGGCGCGGGAGAGCTTCCGGCACGAGTCGGTCATGGCCCCGCTGGCGAGCGGTCTCATCGCCGGTCTGGGGGCCACCGGCTACCGGCTCGCCGCCCGGGCGCTGCTGGGCCTGGTCGACGGCTGAGCCACCGCGGCACCCTGCGCGGTCCCGCGGGCGGCTCGTCGCGGGTGCTCAGCGGTTCCGCGAGCACGGCGGCGAGGGGACCCGCCGAGCGGGTTCCGCGCGCTTGAGGGTGGCGTGCGCGCGACCGCCGTCGCGCGCACGCCACCGTCAGCCCTGCCGGGCCAGCAGCACGGCGCCGTGCAGGGAGGACAACCCGCCCAGACCGGCGGCGCCCACCCGCGGCACCGGTTGGCCCGGTCGGGCCAGCTCGGCGACGCCCTCGGCCACCACCTCGGCGAACCCCGGCAGTCCGGCGGCGAAACCGCCGCCCACCAGAACGAGCTCGGGGTGCAGCAGCTCGGCGGTGCCGATCGCGACGGTGGCCAGCGCGGTGCAGCTCCGCCGCACCGCGGCCACCGCCCACTCCTGCCCGGACCGCCACGCCGCGCGCAGCTCCTCGTACCCGGTCTCGCCGCCGCGCAGCTCTCCGGCGTAGCGCAGGGTGGCCGGGCCGGAGGCCAACGCCTGCAGGCAGCCGCGCCGGCCGCAATCGCACCGCGGGCCTGCGGGATCGGCGATCACGTGCCCGATCTCGCAGGAACCGCGGCGCGGGCCGGGCAGCGGACGGCCGTCGAGGACGGCACCACCGCCGATCCCGGTGCCGACGCCGAAGTACAGCACGTCGGTGCTCCCGGCGTGGTCGGCTTCCGCCAGCGCCGCGAGGTCCCCGTCGTCGGCGGTGCGCACCGGCACGTCCGGGAACAGCTCGGCGAGCGCGCCGTGCCAGTCGAGGCCGACCCAGCCGGGCCGGTTCGGCCAGCTCGTGACCCGGCCGGCACCGTCCACCGTGGCCGGTAGCGCGATCCCGACCCCGCCGGGCGGGCCGGCCGCCGCCCGGGCCGCGAGCGCGCCCGCGCGCAGGACCGCCAGATCGCGCCGCACGTCACCGGAGTCCGACCAGCGCACCGCCGACTCGTACGGCGCGCGGCCGTCCGCCGCGCGGAAGGCGACCTTGGTCCCGCCGATGTCGATTCCCAGCAAGCCCATGCGCCACCTCGCCCCGGTGCCGCGCTCAGCTCGCGGTGGAGGCCCGGACCTGCGCCACCGGGCGCACGCCGATCCGGAACTGCAGGACCGCGTTCGCGGCGGCCACGATCAGCAAGACCACCGGCATCAGACCGTTCTGCAGCAGGTCGCCGCTGATCACGTGGAAGCCGACCGCGCCGAGCATCATCAGGACCAGGCCGATCGCCGCCGCCGCGCCGAGCACCCTGATCTTGAACCCGGCCAGCAGCCCGAGCGCACCGGCCACCTCCAGCAGACCCAGCACCACGACCATCCCCGACGGCAGACCGAGCTGACCGACGAAGACCTCCGTGTTGAAGATCTTCATCGCGCCGATCGCCAGGAACACCAACGCCAGGATCCCGGACAGGACTCCGAGCAGGATTCGCATCGCACAACTCCAGAATTCACGTCGCAACGTCCCGCGCAGAGTAGCCGCGAAACCGGTCCATCCCGGGTCGTCGCCACCACCGACCGCCCACGCCCGGGTAATTCCGCGCCCATCCCGGTTCCCGTTGTAGCGGCGATCACAGCGCGGCAGGTAACGCGGGTGCGCTCGGTTTCAACGATGGGCGGCCAGTTCTCCGGGAATGGGCGCAGAACCCGGGTGCGCGCCCATTCCGTTGCTACCGTCCGGTCCCGGATGTTTCCGGCGACAACTGAGTGGCGGGTACGGCACCTATGAGCGTGAACGGAGTCGATTCGAGAGGCGCTGCGACGCTGCGGCGCGCACCTGCATCCGAGCGCGCGGCGCAGCTCGCGATCCTGCGGCGGGCGCACGACGATTGCCTGCGTGGGCGGGGCTCGGTCGTCCTGGTCGAAGGACCGCTCGGCGGGGGCAAGACGGAGCTGCTGCGCACCACGGTGGAGCAGGCCGAGCAGGCGGGGTTCCGGACGGTGCAGGCGGTCTGCGCCGAGACCGAGCGCCAAGTGCCCTTCGGGGCGCTGGACCAGCTCGCGCGCGGGCTCGTCGACCGGCCCACCGACCTGCTCGGCGGGCCGGTGGAGGAGGCCGAGCGGGCGCGGACGTTGCAGCGGCTGCGCGCCGCCGCGCTCGACGTCGCCGCCGAGGTGCCGGTGCTGATCTGCGTCGACGACGCGCAGCACCTCGACGACGACTCCGCGCGCTGGTTGCTCCAGCTCGTCGGCAGGTCGCGGTCCTCGCGGGTGCTCGTCGTGCTCACCTCCGGGATCGGGACGGCGCCCGGGCCGCTGCGCACCGAGCTGAGCAGGCAGCCGCACTTCCGGCACGCGGTCCTCGCGCCGCTGTCGGTGTGCGAGGTGACCGAAGTGGTGCGGCGCCGGACCGACGACGTCACCGCGCAGCGGCTCGGCGCGGACCTCCACTCCCGCACCGGCGGGAACCCGCTGCTGCTCAACGCGGTCCTCGACGACCACGAGGGGGGCACCGCACCGCGCGATCACGACCTGGCGCTGCTGAGCTGCCTGCACCGCGGTGGTCCGGTGGTGCGCGGGTGCGCCCGCGCGCTGGCGGTGCTGGACCGGGAGGTGACCCCGGCGGAGCTCGCCCGCGTGGTCGGCGCCGAGATCCCGGACGTGCGGCGCGCGCTGACCGACCTGTGCGCGGCCGGGCTGCTCGACGACGGCAGGTTGCGCAGCGCGCAGGCCATCACCGCGGTGCTCGGCGAAACCGGCGCCGCCGAGCTGGGCGGCATCCGGCGGCGCGCCGCCGAGCTGCTGCGCGACCGCGGCGCGGACGCCTCCTCGATCGCCGCCCAGCTCGTGGCGGCCGGCTCGGCGGGGCCCGCCTGGGCCCAGCGGGCGCTGCGGGAGGCCGCCGAGCTCGCGCTGCTGGAGGGATCGCCGGAGTTCGCCGCGCGATGCCTGGAGCTGGCCCACGAGTCCACCCGGCGGCCCGCGGAGCAGGCCGCGATCCGGGCCCGGCTGGCAGAGGCGGAATGGCGGCTGCAACCGTCCTCCGTGCTGCGGCACCTGGCACCGCTGGTCGCCGCCGCCTCGGCCGGCCAGCTCGACCGCGCCGACCACGTCGTGCTGGTCCGCCAGCTGCTGTGGCACGGCCGGATCGACGAGGCGCAGCAGGTGCTGCGCCGGCTGCGGGGCACCGGTGCGGACGCGGCGAGCGGCGAGCTGCACGACATCGAGTCGTGGCTGGCCTACTCCCACCCGTCGCTGGCGCACCGCTGGCAGCGCCCCCGGAGCGGCCCGCGCACCGACTCGCCGCAGCTCACCGGGGACGACCCCTGGCTGCACTCCACCGCGGTGCTCGCCGACGTGCTGGCCCGGGGACGCAGCCACGAGGCCGTCGAGCACGCCGAGCGGGTGCTGCGCGACGTGCACCGCACCCGGACGACCGTGTGGTCGGACGAAGCGACCACCTTCGCGCTGATGGTCCTGCTGCACGCGGAGCGGACGGAGACCACGGCCGAGTGGTGCCGACGGCTGCTCTCCGAGGACCCGCAGCGGTGCACGCCGACCCGCCGGGCGGTGGTCTTCAGCGTCCGCGCCGAGATCGCGGCCCGGCGCGGCGAGAACGCCGCGGCCGTGGAGCACGCCGAAGCCGCGCTGCACCACCTCCCGCCGCAGGCGTGGGGCGTGGCGATCGGCCTGCCGCTGAGCACCCTCGTGCAGGCCAACACCCGCCTGGGCCGCTACGACGAGGCGGCCCGGCACCTGGCCCGCCCGGTGGACGAGGCGGTGTTCCGCAGCCGCTACGGACTGCACTACCTGTTCGCCCGCGGCGAGTACTACCTGGCCACCCGGCACGGGCACGCGGCGCTGGCCGATTTCCTGGCCTGCCGCGATCTGACCCGCGACTGGGGGCTGGCCCAGTCCGGCCTGGTGCCGTGGCGGATCAACGCGGCGGAGGCCTGGCTGCTGCTCGGCAACACCGACGAGGCGCGGCGGCTGCTCTACGACGAACTGGCCCAGGCGGGCACCGAGCGGGTGCGCTGCCGCGGTCTGGCGCTGCGCCTGGTGGCGTCGACGAACCCGCCCCGGCGGCGACCGCAACTGCTCGGCGAGGCGCTGGACCTGCTGGAGCAGTGCGGTGACCGGTACGAGCAGGCGAGGGTGCTGGCCGACCTCGGGCAGGCCCACCACGAGCTCAAGGACAACCGCCGCGCCCGCCGGATGTTCCGCCGCGCGTGGCACCTGGCCAGCGCGTCCGGGGCGGACGCCCTGTGCGAACGGCTCCTGTCGATCAGCGGGGAGGCGGCGACGCCGGTCGCCACCGGCGACTCCGACGACCGGGCCGCGCGGCTGACCGAATCCGAGCGCCGGGTCGCCTCCCTGGCCGTGATGGGCTACACCAACCGGGAGATCGCCGAGAAGCTGTTCGTCACGGCCAGCACCGTGGAGCAGCACCTCACCCGGGTGTTCCGCAAGCTCGGGGTGAAGCGGCGCGACGACCTGCCGGTCGACCTGTGGGGCGCTGCGGCGCGCACCGCATGACCCCCGGACGTGTGACCGTCGTCGCTCCCGCCGCCCGGCCCGGGCCCGCTGCCCGGACGGACACATCGATGTTCCCGTGGCACAAGGAAGTGCCTCCTTCCGAGCGCTGTCGCGGCGCCGCAGACTGACCGCAGGACGGCCCGGTCGACGGCTCCCCGGAGCCGACCCTGGACCGCTGCGGAACCTCCGCCACCGCCCCGCACGGGCCGAGCACGCGCCCGCGGCGGGGTGGCGCCGAGACCCCGCACCCGCACCACCCAGCACGCCCGTCCGGACATCCGAGAGAGGAAACCGTGAACGAGACAGCCGCCCGACCGGCCCCCAGGCCCGGGCTCGTCCTCGCCCTGCTGGCCTTCGCCCAGTTCATGACCGCCATCGACTTCGACATCGTGTTCGTCGCGCTGCCCGAGATCGGCCGCGCGCTGGACTTCTCCGACCAGTCCCTGCAAGCCGTGGTCAGCGCCTACACCGTGGCTTTCGGCGGGTTCCTGCTGCTCGGCGGTCGCGCCGCGGACCGGCTCGGCGCCCGGCGGATGTTCGTCCTCGGACTGGCGCTGTTCGGCCTCTCCTCGCTGGCGGCCGGGCTGGCCGTGAGCCCCGCGATGCTCATCGTCGCCCGCGCCGTGCAGGGCCTGGGCGCCGCGCTGCTCACCCCCTCGACGCTCAAGCTCGTCACGAGCAGCTTCGCGGAGGGCCCGAGCCGCAACCGCGCGATGGCCATCTGGGGCGCCGCGGGCGCCTCCGGCGCCGCCGTCGGCGCGCTCGGCGGTGGGGTGCTCACCAGCTTGCTCGGCTGGGAGTGGGTGTTCATCGTCAACGTCCCGCTGGTCGCCCTCGCCCTGCTGGCCACGCCCTCGCTGCTCGCGGCGGACGCGCCGGGCACCGGTGCGCGCGGTTTCGACCTGCCGGGCGCGCTGACCTCCACCGCCGGTGCGACGCTGGTGGTGTTCGGCCTGGTCAGCGGACCGGAGACGGGCTGGCTCACGGCCCGCGGCGGTGGCGCCGTGGTGGTCGGCGCGCTGCTGCTGGTCGCCTTCCTCGGGATCGAGTCCCGCACCCGGGATCCGCTGGTGCCGCTGCGGATCTTCCGCAACCGCAACGTGGTCGCGGCGATCGCGGTGATCTTCGTGTTCATGGGCACCGTCGGCACCCAGTACTACCTGTTCACCACCTACCTGCAGACCGTGCTGGGCTACACGCCGCTCCAGGCCGGGTTCGCCTTCCTGCCGCTGAGCCTGTGCAGCATGGCGGCCTCGGCGAAGGTGGTGCCGCTGATGCTCAACCGCTTCGGCATCCGCACCACGCTCGTCACCGGCATGGCCGGGGTGGCGGCGTCGATGATCGCGCTGGCGCTGGGCATGTCGACCGCGGGGGCCTACTGGGCCGTGCTGCCGGGCGTGGTGCTGTGGGGCGTGTTCGCCGGGCTGTCGTTCCCGCCGATCTTCGTGGCGGTCTCCACCGGGGTGCCCGCCGAGCAGCAGGGCGTGGCTTCGGCACTGGCCTCGACCTCGCAGTACATCGGTTCCGCGGTGGGCCTGGCCGCGCTGGTCGCGGTCGCCACCGCCGGGGTGGGCGCCACCGCCGGATCCGACGCCGTGGTGGCGGGCCTGCAGCGGGCGGGCTGGGTGGCCGCGGTGGTGACCCTGGCCGGCGCCGCGCTCAGCGTCCTGATCCTGCGCAAGCCCGGCGCCGCGCCCGGGAACTCCCCCGCACGGGAGGAAGTCCCGGAACCTGCCGAGCGCTGACCGCGCGCACGAGGCGGGGGTGCGGCCGATGCCGCACCCCCCGCTTTCGTCCGCAGTGGTCAGAGCAGGTCCCGCACCCGTTCGTAGCAGCGGATCCGCTCGTCGAGGTCGGTGACGTTGTTGGTCACCATCAGCTCGTCGGCACCGGTGGTGACCAGCAGCTCACCGAGGCGCCGGGCGACGTGCTCGGCGTCCCCGATCGCCTGCGCCGCGACGATGGCGTCGGCCTCGGCGCGCTGGCGGGCCGTCCACTCTTGCGCGTCGGCCTCCTTAGGGCTCGCGAACGGTTCCGTCCGCCCCGCGCCACCGACCCCGAGCGCCGACATGATCGCGGGTGCGGCCAGCCAGCGGGCGTGCTCGGCGTCCTCACCGCACACGACGTGCGCCGTGATCATCGCGTGCGGCCGGGCCATCCCGGAGACCGGGCGGAACTCCGCCCGGTACGCGGCCAGCGCCTCGGCCGCGCCGGTAGCCCCGAAGAAGTGGTGGGCGAAGGCGTAGGGCAGGCCGAGCAGCGCGGCGGCCCGCGCGCTCGACGTGCTGGCGCCGAGCATCCACACCTGCGGCGGTGCGGCGGGAGCCGGGACGGCGCGGATCCCCTCGTAGTGGTGACCGGGCGGGAACGATCCGCGCACGAACCCGATCAGGTCGTCCACTTCGGACCCGAACCGCTCGGCGGGAACGCGGCGCAGGGCTTCGGCGGTGGTCGGGTCGGTGCCCGGCGCCCGGCCGACGCCCAGGTCGACCCGGCCGGGGTGCAGCGCGTCGAGCGTGCCGAAGGACTCGGCGACCACCAGCGGCGGGTGGTTGGGCAGCATCACCCCGCCCGAGCCGAGGCGGATCCGCTCGGTCACCGCGCCGACCGCGGCGAGCAGCACGGCCGGTGCGGAACTGGCGATGTTGCCGGAGTTGTGGTGCTCGGCCACCCAGAACCGGTGCAGCCCGGCGGAGTCGGCCCAGCGGGCGACCTCGCGGGCGGCGGCGACGGCACCGGCCGCGGCGGTACCGCGTTCGACCGGGGCCAGCTCCAGGACGGACAGCGGAATGCGGTCACTCATCGTCGGACTCCTCGCTGCGGATCTCGTCGTGCCGACGGCGCCCACCGGTCAGGAAGTGGTGGCCGACCTCGGCGATGTCGGGCGCGACGCGCGCGGCCAGCGCCCGCACGTCGCGCCAAAAACGGCCCAGCGCCGCCATGTCGGCGTCGGCGGTGCCGACCGCGTCGAAGGCGCGGCGGCAGACCTCCTCCGCGACGGCGGCGGCCCGGTCGAGCACCGCGGTCGCCCGCACCCGGTGCCCGTCCCGGTCCCGGCCGTCCACCGACCTGCGGCGGTCGTGCAGCACCTCGGCCTCCCGCCCGACCTCGTCGGCGAACGCCTCGGCCTGCCACAGCACCGGCAGCAGCGCGCCGAGGACACCGGCCGCCCGCGGTGGCGCGGACGCCCGCGCGCGGTCGGCGGCCGCCTCCAGGGCACCGCGGGCCAGGCCGAGGAAGACGTTGGCCAGGCCGAGGTCGAGCGTCGGGTGCAGGAAGGCGTTGTAGGTGCGGGGACGGAACACCTTGTCCACGTGCCCGAGGGCGCCGGTCCACGGGATCGCGACGTCGTCCACCAGCACCGGCGCGGACGCCGACCGCCGCAGCCCGAAACCGGTCCGGCGCCCGGCGAGGGAGAATCCCGGCTCGGTGGCCATCGCCAGCGCGCTGATCGGCGTGGGGCGCCCCGGGATCCGGCCCTCCAGCATCACGATGTCGCACACCTGGCAGCCGATGGGGTCGTCGATCTCGCCGCGGAAGACCATGTCGGAACCGGCGTCGGAGATCTCCAGCGCCGCCTCGCGGACCCGCGACGGGCCGCCGAACAGCCACCGGGCGCGCACCGCGACCTCGCCGATGTGCTCGATCTTCTCGTCGGTGCCGATGAACTCGGCCAACCACACCCAGGCGTAGTGGTGCGCCAAGAGGTGCCCGATGGAGCCGTCGGCGGCCGCGAGCGCGCGCACCACGTGGTGCGCGGTCGACCAGCGCTGCCCCCCACCGCCGTGCTCGGCGGGACCGAGCACGGTCACCAGCCCCGCCGCCTTGAGCAGCTCCGCTTCGGCGTGCGGCGGTTCCCCGGCGCGGTCCCGTTCGGCGGCGTCGGCGGCGAGCACCTCGGCCACGTCGGCCGCCCGGGCGCGCCACTGCTCGGCGGGGCCGCCCGGCGGCAGCTCCGGCCACCGCGCCGCCCGCAGTGCCGCGACGCTCCCCCGGCCGACGACATCAGCGCTGTTCATCATCTCGAAACCTCGTCCAGTCGTGGTGGTCACCGGTGCCCGTCCGCGGAGTGGTTCCTTCCCCCGGTGATCGGTTCGCATCCCCGCGGGGCCGCAGCGGCCCGGCGCGGCAGGAGGGGAGCACCGCGCGACGAGCGGATCCCGGACGGGCGTTCACGACGCCGACCGCTCGCCCGGCCGCTCCACCGAGGGCGTCGCGGCGAGCAGCAGGCGCGTGTAGTCGTGCCGCGGGGCGGTGAAGACCTCCTCGGTCGTCCCCCGCTCGACGATCCGGCCCTCGTGCACCACCACGACCCGATCGCTGATCTCGCGCACCACGGCCAGGTCGTGGGTGATGAACACCAGCGCCACGCCCGTCTCGGCGCGCAACCGCTCCAGCAGGTCCAGCACCTGCCGCTGCACCGAGACGTCCAGCGCGGACACCGGTTCGTCGCAGATCAGCACGCGCGGGGACGGCGCGAGGGCGCGGGCGAGCGCCACCCGCTGCCGCTGCCCGCCGGAGAGGGTGCGCGGTCGGCGGCTCGCGAACTCCGGTCCCAGGCCGACCTGGCGGAGCAGCTCCGGCACGCGCGCGGCCCGCGCCGCCCTCGGCAGCGCCTCGCCGATGATGCGGGCGACCGGGTGGCGGGGGTCGAACGCCGAGAGCGGGTCCTGGTGCACGAGCTGGATGGCCCCGCGGTGCGGTCGGCGCGCGCGTTCGGGCAGCGCGGACCAGTCCTGCCCCGCCAGCAGCACCTCGCCGGAATCCGGGCGCACCAGCCCCATCGCGAGCCGCGCGAGGGTGCTCTTGCCGGACCCGGACTGCCCGACCACGCCGAGGACCTCGCCTTCCCGCAGCGAGAACGACACGTCGTCGACCGCGCGGACCGGTCCTCCCGGCCCGCGGTGGTCCTTGACGAGGTGCCGACCGCGCAGCACCTCGGCCCCGGCGGCCGGGGCCGCGACCCGCCGCCTGCCGGGGATCGCCGCCACCAGGTCCCGGGTGCGCGGGTGCGCGGGCGCCCGCAGCAGTTCCTCCGGCGGCCCGCTCTCCACGACGGCCCCGCCGCTCATCACCAGCACCCGGTCGGCGAGCCGGGACACCACGCCGAGGTCGTGGCTGACCAGCAGCAGGCCCCGGCCGTCGCGGGTCGTCTCGGCGAGCAGGCCCAGCACCTGGTCCTGCACGACCACGTCCAGCGCGGTGGTGGGCTCGTCGGCGATGAGCAGGTCCGGGTCCCCGGCCAGCGCCGAGGCGAGCAGCGCGCGCTGCCGGAGCCCGCCGGAGAGCTGGTGCGGATGGCGTTCGCGCAGCACCTCGGGTTCGGGGACCCCGACCCGCGCGAGCAGGTCCACCACCCGCTCGGTGACCGCGGCACCGCGCACGCCGCCGCGGCGCGCCGCCTCGGCGATCTCGGCGCCCACCGTGCGCAGCGGGTCGAGGGAGACCATCGCGTCCTGCGCCACGAGCGCGACGCGCCGGCCCCGCACCGCCCGCCACCGCTGCTCGGTGAAACCGGTCGCGTCCGCACCCGCGATCTCCAGCCGTGCGGCGCCGACCCGGGCGTTCCGGCCGGCCAGGCCGAGCAGCGACCGGGCGGTGACGCTCTTGCCCGAGCCCGACTCGCCCACCAGCGCGACGCACTCGCCCGGGCGCACCGACAGCGACACCCCGGAGACCACCGGTGCGCCCCTGCCGAAGCCCACCCGCAGGTCCTCCACGTCCAGCAAGCTCATCGCAGCACCCTCAATTGCAGACCGCGACCGACCAGGGTCATGACCACGACGACCAGCACGATCGCCGCACCGGGGGTCACCGAGACCCACCACGCCAGTTGCAGGAAGTCCTTGCCGTCGGCGACCATCGCGCCCCAGTCGGCCTGCGGCGGCCGGGGCCCGAGGCCGAACAGGCTCAGCCCCGAGGCGGTGATCAGCGCGGTGCCGGTGCCGATCGAGGCGAGCACCACCACCGGTCCGCTGACGTTGGGCAGCACGTGCCGCACCAGGTAGCGGGTCGGCGCGACGCCCAGCATCCGGGCCGCTTCGACGTAGTCGGAGCGCAGCACCACCAGCGCCTGGCCGCGCACCAGGCGGGCGTAGTTCGGGATCGCCGCGATGCCGATCGCCAGCGCGGTGTTGACCGCACCGCTGCCGAGCACGGCCACCACCAGCAGCGCCAGCAGGAGTTCCGGGAAGGCCAGCAGCACGTCGACGGCGCGCATCAGCAGCGAGTCCACCCGGGTGCCCGCGGCCGCCGACAGCAAGCCGATCAGCGCGCCGCCGAGCACCCCGACCGCGGTGGCCGCGGCGGCGATCAGCACGGACAGCCGCGCGCCGTCGACCAGCCGGGAGAGCACGTCGCGGCCGAGCTGGTCGGTGCCGAGCGGGTGCGCGGCGCTGGGTCCCTCCAGCACGGCGCGCAGATCGGTCCGCTCCGGCGGGTACGGCGCGAACCAGTCGGGGAAGGCCACCACGAGGACCATCACCAGCAGCACCGCCCCGGCCAGCGCACCGAGCACCGCCGTCGTCGTCGTCGATCCACCGGTCGCCGGTCGTCCGGGGTTCATCGTGGCGCACCTCCTCGCAGCCGCGGGTCGATCAGCGGGTGCAGCAGGTCGACCACCACGTTGATCACCACGAAGGCGATCGCCGCGAGCACCACCAGCGCCAGCACCACCGGGATGTCCCGGGCGGACACCGCCTCCACCAGGACCCGGCCCAACCCGGGCCGGGCGAAGATGTTCTCCACCAGCACCGCACCGCCGAACAGGCTGCCCAACACCCAGCCGGACAAGGTGGTGACCGGCAGCAGCGCGTGCCGCAGCGTGTGCCGCAGCAGCAGAGCGGTCTCGGAGAGCCCGCGCGCCCGGGCGGTCAGCGCGAACGGCGCGGCCTCCGCCGCCTCCAGCTCCTGCCGGATCACCTGCGCGAGCACCCCGGCCAGCGGCACCGCCAGCGCCAGCGCGGGCAGCACCAGCCCGGCGAGCCCCCGCGCGCCGATGGCGGGGAACCAGCCCAGGCCGAACGAGAACACCGCGATGAGCACCATGCCCAGCCAGAACGCCGGCGTGGAGACGGCGATCAGCTCCACGGTCGAGGCCACCGCCTTGGCGAACCGGCCGCGTCCCGCGGTGACCACGGCCGCCAGCACCGCGAGGAGGAACGCCGCGGCCAGGGCGGCCAGCGCCAGCTCGACGGTGGGCCAGATCTGCCCGGACAGCAGCCTGCTGACCGGCTGGCTCTGCTGGTAGGAACGCCCGAGGTCCCCGGTCAGCAGGCCGCCCAAGTAGTCCAGGTACTGCACCACCAGCGGATCGTCGAGCCCCGCCTCGGCGACGATCTGCCTGCGCAGTTCCGGGGTGGCGGCGGCCCCGGGGCCCAGGACGGCGTCCACGACGCTGCCCGGCATCAGCCGGATGGCGAGGAAGGCCAGCGTCGCCGTCGCCCAGACGACCACGATCCCGGCGAGCAGCCGGCGGAGCACGAAGCGCACGACCATCAGCTCTCGCTCACCCACGTGTCGTAGAAGTTCGGCCACGAGTGCGCGTCGAAGGTCAACCCCCGCACCCGATGCCCCACCGCCGTGTCGCGCAGCGGCACGTAGACCGGCACCGCGTAGGCCTGCTCGACGACGCGGTGCTGCACCCGCCGCTGGTACTCGGCGATCCGGACCGGGTCCGTGGTGGCCTGGCGCAGGTCGAGCCACTCGTCGAGCAGCGGGTCGCGGACCCGGGAACCGTTGGCGCCGCCGTCCGGGAACTGCTCGCCGGAGTGGAACAGGGTGCGCAGCGGACCGCCGTCCGCGCCGCCCCAGGAGAAGGCGAACACGTCGTAGTCACCGGTGCGGGTGCGGCCCATGCTGGCCGCCGAATCCAGCGGCGCGAGCACGAGTTCCACGCCCACCCGGCGCAACTGGTCCTGCACCCCGATGTTGACCGTTCGGTTCTTGGTCGAGACGAAGGACTGCACGTAGGGCAGCTCTACCGACAGCCGCCTGCCGTCGCGGGTGCGGTAGCCCTGCTCGTCGCGACCGGTGAACCCGGCCTCGTCGAGCAACCGCCGGGCCTGCGCCGGGTCGTGCGGCCAGCTCCGCTCCAGCGCGGGAGCGTAGCCCGGCGTGCCGGGCGTCAGGGGCGACCAGGCGCGCGGGTACTCGCCGAGGAACACCCCGTTCGCCACGGCACCGACGTCGATGGCGCAGCGCACCGCCCGGCGCACCGCCACGTCGTCGAACGGCGGGCGCCGGGTGTTGAGGTGGAACGAGTACGGCGAACCCGGCGTGACCGCCCGCACCACCCGCAGGGTCTGGTGGGCGCGGATGGCGCCGAGCCGCTCCGCCGGGATCTGGTCGGCGACGTCGACCTGCCCGGACAGCACGGCTCCGGTGCGCGAGGAGTCCTCGGTGACGATCTCGAAGACGAGCCGGTCGAGGTGGGCCGGGCCGCGGTGCGCGGCCGTCTCCGGTGCCCACCGGTAGTCCTCCCGGCGGCGGAAGACCGCCCGCTGCCCGGCCCGGACCTCGGTGAAGGTGAACGGACCGGTCCCCACCGCGTACCGCCCGCCCGAGGCCAGGTCGTCGGGGTGCTCGCGCAGCGCCCGCGGCGAGTGGAACCCGAGGAAGGTGCTGCTGGCGGCGTTGAGGAACGCCGAGTACGGGCTGCGGAAGTGCACCGCGACCGCGTGCTCGCCGAGCACCTCGGTTCCCTCGTAGGGGCCGAGCAGGCCGGCGGCGCGCCGGGACGCCGTCTCCGGGGCGACGATGCGGTCGAAGTTGAGCCGCACCGCTTCGGCGTCGAACGGGGTCCCGTCGCTGAAGGTGACGTCGTCGCGGAGCCGGAAGGTGTAGGTGCGCCCGTCCGGCGAGACCTGCCAGGAGCGGGCCAGCCAGGGAGCCGCCGACCCGTCCGGCCGCTGCGCCACCAGCGAGTCGAACACCCCGCGCAGCAGCAGGCCGGTCACGTCGGTCGACGCCACGTGCGGGTCCCAGCTCTCGCTGTCGACGGCGGAAGCGAAGGTCAACGTCCCCCCGCGGCGCGGCGGGCCCGGGCCGCCGCCGGCGCGGTCCGGGAGCACGCCGACACCGCGGCGGCGGACGCTCCCAGGGCGGCCAGGCGCAGCACCGCGCGTCGATCGTGCATGGACCTCACCCCTCGGGATCGGTGGTGTCGCCGAACGCGGCAGGAGCCCGCGTTCCGCCGTCGCGGTTCGCCCAGTCTGCCCCGAACGGACCTGGTCCGATCCCCTTGTTCACCCCCCTAGACCCCCCAACTGTCCGCAGTGGACGGTCCTGCGCCGGCGCGCGGACCGCGGTCCGGCACGGGAACCGGCGGACCCGTCCCGACGAATCCGGGTGCGTCCGAACAGCGGTACCCGGACCGCCGGTGGGATTCCCTCGGAATGCGCTGGTGGTTCCCGTTCCGTTCTCTTCTCCCGAGGGCTGGAATCAATTCACGGCACGGCCGACAAGCGCCTCCGGGGAGGAGTAACTTCCCCCCGGGAAGATCCGAGCGAAGAGGTGGCCGAACACGATCGCGCACTACGGAGGGACGCACCGTGCACGCGAAGTCACTTGGCACCGCGAACCCGCGGGCGGCGCGGGGGCGCGGGGGCGCACCGCGCACGTGCCGCCGCAGCACCAGGTGACGAGCCGCACCACTTCGCCATTCGGACACCATTCTGGGGAGTTCTCATGCAGTTCAACTTGCTCGGCCCATTGGAGGTCCTGGTCGATGGTGAGAAGGTGCCGATCAGCGGGCTGAAGCAGCGCTGCACCCTCGCCTACCTCCTGCTCAACGCCAACAAGGTCGTCGCCACCAGCCGGCTGCTGCGCGCGCTGTGGGGCGAGCAGACCCCGCCGACCGCCCGCAAGATGCTGCAGAACGCCGTGTCCGGACTGCGCGTCACCCTCGCCCGGCACGCCGTCGACGACGACGGCCCGGAGGTGCTCACGCACGCCCCCGGGTACCTGCTCCGGATCGCCGACGACCGGGTGGACCTGACCCGGTTCCAGGCGATGGTCGAGGACGGGCGCGCCGAGCTCGCCACGGGGTCCTGGACGTCGGCGGCCAGCACGCTGCGGCGGGCGCTGGGCCTGTGGCGCGGCCCGGCGCTGGCCGACCTGACCGAGGCCGGGATCGACTGGCCCGAGCTGACCGCGCTGCGCAACGCCCGGCTCGCCGCGCTGGAGGACTACGTGGAGGCCGAGCTGGCCGCGGGCAACCACCACGAGGTCGTCAGCGAGCTGGAGACCGTGGTGGAGACCGAACCGCCCCGCGAACGGCTGTGCGGGCAGCTCATGCTCGCCCTGTACCGGTGCGGTCGGCAGGCCGACGCGCTGGGCGTCTACCGGCGGGCGCGCACCGCCCTGATCGACGAGTTCGGCCTCGATCCCGGGCACGAGCTGCAACGGCTGGAGCGCGCCATCCTCAACCAGGACCCGGGCCTGGACCAGGTCGCCGACGCGGTCGCCCCCGCGCGGAGCTCCTCCCGGATCGAGGTCTCCCGCGAGACCGCCGCGCCGCCCGCCCCGGCGGCCGAACCCGCACCCGCCGCGCCGCCGACCAGACCCACCACCGAGCGCAAGTGGGTCAGCGTGCTGCTGGTGCAGACCGACCAGCTCCGAGTGCCCGGCGAGCACGACCCGGAGGACGTCGACGAGGTGTTCCGGCGGCTCACCGCCACCGTCCGGGACGAGGTGGACCGCTTCGGTGGCACGCTGCACACCACGTTCGGCGGCGTGTGGTTCGCCGCCTTCGGGACCCGCCGCACCTACGAGGACGACGCCGAACGGGCCATCCGGGCCGGCTTCGGGCTCCGCCAGCGGCTGGGGGCGCAGGCCCCGCGGGGCCGGGCGGCGAGCCGCAGCACCGGATCCGGGCCGCGGTGGCCACCGGGGAAGCCCTGGTGACCAGCCGTCCCGGCGGCGCCCCGGGCGAGGTGACCGGCGACGTGCTGGACGCCTGCCTGCGGCTGCTGGGCTCGGTGCAGCCCGGCGAGATGCGGGTCTGCGAGACGACCAGGCTGGCCAGCCTGGGGGCGGTCACCTACGCCGACACGGCCTCGACCGGCAGTGACGTCCTCGCGGTGCGCCCGGAGCACGAGGGCGCCACGGTCAGCGTCCCGTTCGTGGCCCGGGAGCGGGAGAAGGCCACCCTGGACGGGCTGCTGGCGGACGTGCAGGAGCGGCGGTCACCGCGCCTGGTCACGCTGCTCGGCGAACCCGGCATCGGCAAGAGCCGCCTGATCAGCGAGTTCCGCGTGTCGGCCGAGACGTCGGGGCCGGTGCGCTGCTTGATCGGCCGCACGCCGCGCTTCGGCTGGAACGCGCCGCTGACCGCGCTGGCGGGCGTGGTGAAGGCCTACTGCGGCATCTCGCACGCCGACACCACCGGCATCGCCGTGCAGAAGCTCAGCAGCGCCGTGCACGACCTGGTCGGCGATACCGACACCGCGGCGTGGCTGCTGTCGCACCTGCGCCCGCTGGCCGGTCTGCAGGACGACGTGCGCGGTCCCGCGGCGGTCGACGAGGCGTTCCAGGCGTGGCGGCGCTTCCTGGAGGAGGTCTCGGCGCGCGGACCGCTGGTGGTGGTGATGGAGGACCTCCAATCGGCCGACGACACGCTGCTGAACTTCGTCGAGGACCTGGACGAGCAGCTCGGGCCGGTGCCCCTGCTGGTGATCGCGACCGCCCGCCCGGAGCTGCTGCGCCGCCGCCCGTCCTGGGGCAGCGGCAAGCACGACGTCACCACCATCACGGTGGGGCCGCTGCCCCCGGACGCGACCCGGCGACTGCTCGCCTCGCTGCTGGTCCGGCACGGGCTGTGCGACAAGCCGCTGGACAGCCCCGAGCAGCACGACGACAGCGGCTTCTACCAGGACCTGATCGAACGGGTCGGCGGCAACCCGCTCTACGCCACCGAGCACGTCCGGATGCTGCGCAACGAGCTGGTGCCCGGCCGCGAGCTGGCGGTTCCGGCGCTGACGATCTCGTGCGCGGGCCCGCGCGCGAGCGCGGAGCGGTCGGTGCGGCTGCCGCAGTCGGTGTACAACATCATCGCCGCCCGGCTGGACACCCTGTCGCGCGTGGAGAAGTCGGTGCTGCAGAACGCGGCCGTCTTCGACCGGGTGGTGTGGGCCGACCCGGTCACCGAGATCAGCGGGCTGGCCCGCGACGAGGTGGCCGAGTACCTGAAGTACCTGGAGCAGCGCGGTTTCCTGGTGCGCACCCGGCAGCGCTCCGGCCACGGCGAGTTCAAGTACGAGTTCCGGCACAGCCTGGTGCGCGACGTCGCCTACTCCCAGCTCCCGAAGGCCACGCGCGCCGACAAGCACCAGCGCTGCACCCGGTGGTTGGCGGAAGCGGGCGGCGGCGCCGGACTGCTCGACCACCACCGGGGGCGGGCCGCCCACCACGCCGAGACCGCGCAGCCGCGCACCGGATCGTCGTGACCGGTCGTCAGCCGGTGCCCGGTTCGGCGTCGTAGGCGACCCGGGACCGCTCGATCGCGTCCCGGTGCCGCTGCGCCCAGTCGGTCAGCGCGGTCAGCGACTCGCACAACTCCACGGCCATGCCGGTGAGGGCGTACTCCACCTTCGGCGGCACGGTGGGGTACACGGTCCGGACCAGCAGGCCGTCGCGCTCCAGGTTCCGCAGCGTGAGCGTGAGCATCCGGCGGCTGATGCCGGTCACCGACTGCTCCAGCTGGGTGTACCGGACCGGGCCGTCCGCGGCGGCGAGCAGCACGCCGATGCTCCACTTGCCGCTGACCTGCTCGACCACCTCGCTCAACGCGCACGCGTGGTCGTTCGGCCGCTGGGATCCGACGCCGCTCCGCCTGGTCATCCAGCACCTCCGTCGCGCACCGCGTCACCCCGCATCCTAGCCCGCCGGGTGCGGCGCGTCCCGCCGACCGGGAGGCGCGGCACGGCGCCCCGCCCATCCGTCCACTGCGGACACCGCCGGGCGCGGCCGCACCGAACCCCGGTGCGGCCGCGCCCGGCGGACCGTCAGTGCACCGTGACCAGGCCCAGCGCGAACCCGGCGGAGATGACCACCGCGCACACCACCAGCGCCCACTTGATCGCGAACCGGTGGTGGTCGCCCAAGTCGACCTTCGCCAGGCCGAGCAGCACGTACATGGCGGGCACCAGCGGGCTGAGCATGTGGATCGGCTGCCCCAGCAGGGAGGCCCGCGCCAGCTCCATCGCGCCGATGCCGTGCTGCGCCCCGGCCTCGGCCAGGATCGGCAGCACGCCGAAGTAGAACGCGTCGTTGCTCATGAAGAAGGTGAACGGCACGCTGAGCACCGCGACGATGACGCTGAAGAACGGGAACAGCCCGTCGGGCATCGCGGCGAGCAGGTAGTGCGCCATCGCCTCGATCATCCCGGTGCCCGACAGCACCCCGGTGAACACCGCCGCCGCGAACACCATCGACACCACGGCCACCACGCTGTCGGCGTGCGCCGCGATGCGGGTGCGCTGCTGCTCCAGCCGCGGGTAGTTGGCGATCAGCGCGATGCCGGTGCCGATCATGAACAGCACCGCGATCGGCAGCACCCCGACGATCAGGCCGATCAGCAGCGCGGCGGTCAGGGCGGCGTTGAACCACAGCATCCGGGGCCGCAGGCTCTCGCGGTCCGGGGCGAGCACGTCGAAGCCGCCCGCGCCACCGGCCGGGCCGTCCGCGGGCGGACCGGCGGCACCGGCGGGCACCAGGTCGCGGGTGCGCAGCTTCGCCCGCTCGCGCAGGCCGATCCCGAAGGCGATGACGAACACGGTGGCCAGCCCGGCCAGCAGCGCCGGGATCATCGGCACGAACATCTCCTGCGGGTCCAACCGCAGCGCGCTCGCGGCGCGGGCGGCCGGGCCGCCCCAGGGGACCACGTTGAGGATCGCGTTGGTCATGCACGCCAACCCGGTCATCAGCACCGGGCTCACCCCGAGCCGGTGGTAGATCGGCAGCAGCGCCGACACCGTGATCATGAAGGTGGTGGTGCCGTCGCCGTCCAGCGACACCACGGCGACCAGCGCGACCGTCCCCACGATGAGCCGCAGCGGGTCGTTGCGGGTGAGCCGCACGACGCCGCGCGCGATCGGGTCGAACAGACCGGCGTCGATCATGATGCCGAAGTACAGGATGGCGAACATGAGCATGGCCGCGGTGGGGGCCAGCTCGGTGATGCCGTCGAGGACCATCGAACCGAGGTCCGGGGCGAAACCCGCGAGCACGGCGAAGATCACCGGGATCACGATCAACGCCACCATCGGCGAGAGCCGTTTGCTCATCACCAGGTAGAGGAACACGGTCACCATGACCAGTCCGAGCAGCGCGATCACGGCTTTCCTCCTTTCCGGACTGCGGCGCGGCGGTTCCGCCGCGCATGAGGGGGCGGGAGCACCGCCCGACCGCGTGCCGCTCGACGTGGTCGGCGTTACAGCGGTGTTGCGTTCCGCGGAACCGTAGGTGCTGCGGGCCGGGCTGGGGAGACTTGCCGACGTTGTCCGCGTAGTCCGCGTTCGCCGCGTTTTGCGCGTTTCGCTCCCGAGGTACCGTCGGCGCGTGGCACGTCGTCCCCCGCGGTTCGCGCGGCAGGTGCTCGCGTTGCAGGTCGGCCTGGTCGCCCTGGTCACCGGCGTCGGGTTCGTCCTCGCCGCCACGCTCCTGGACCGCAGCCTCGTCGAGCAGTACGGCCAGCGGGCGCTGGGCGTGGCCCGCGCGGTCGCCGCGGACCCGGACCTCGCGCGCGCCACCGCCGCGGGCGACCCGGCCGGACTGGTCCGCGACCGGGCCCAGCGCGTCCGGCAGGCCACCGGGGCGCTGTTCATCGTGGTCGCCGACCGCGGCGGGATCCGGCTCTCGCACCCCGACCCGGAGCAGATCGGCGAACCGGTGAGCACCGATCCCGCCGCACTGGCCGGTCGCGAGGTGGTGGACGTGCAGCGCGGCACCCTCGGCCCCTCCGCGCGGGGCAAGGTCCCGCTGCGGGAACCGGGCGGCCGGATCGTCGGCCAGGTCAGCGTGGGGTTCGACGCCCAGGACATCGACACCGCCTTCCTGCGCCTGCTGGGCACCTCCGCCGCGCTCACCGGTGGGGCGCTGCTGGTCGGCATCGCGGGCTCCGCGCTGCTGGTGCGGCTGCTCAAGCGGCGCACCCTCGGCCTGGAACCGCACGAGCTCGCCGAGCTGCTGCGGCAGCGGGAGGCGGTGCTGCACGGGATCGGCGAAGGGGTGCTCGCGGTGGCGGCCGGCCGGATCTCGCTGGCCAACGGCGAGGCGCAGCGGCTGCTCGGCCCCGCCGCGTCCCCCGGCGCGCCGCTCGACGACCTCGACCTGCCGCCCCGGCTGCGGGAGGCGATCACCGCCCGGCAACCGCTGGACCACGTGATCGCGGTCGTCGGGCCGCGGGTGCTGGTGGCCAACCACCGGGTCGTGCGGCGCGGCGGCGCGGACCTCGGCTCGGTGCTGACCCTGCGCGACCGCACCGACCTGGAGGCGCTGAGCCGCGAGCTGGAGGCGGTGCGCGGCACCACCGACGTGCTGCGCGCCCAGCGGCACGAGTTCAGCAACCGCCTGCACGTGCTGTCCGGGCTGCTGCAGACCGGGCACCACCAGGAAGCGGTGGACTACCTGCACGCGCTGTCCACCGGCACGGTCGCCGGGCTCGGTCCGGCCGCCGACGCGGTCCGCGATCCCTACCTCGCCTCGTTCCTCGCCGCGAAGAAGGCGGGCGCGCTGGAGCGGGGCGTCGAACTGGTGCTCGGCGAGACGAGCTGGGTCGAGACGCCGGTGGCGGCCCCCGTGGAGGTGCTCACCGTGCTCGGCAACCTGGTGGACAACGCCTGCGAAGCCGCCCAGGTCGGGGCCCGGCGACCGGCCCGGGTGGAGGTCGACCTGCTGTCCGAGGGCACCGCGCTGCACGTCTCGGTGCTCGACAGCGGCGACGGCGTGGCCGAGCGGGCGCGGGACGAGGTGTTCGCCCAGGGCATCAGCACCAAGGGCGGGGAGCGGGGCATGGGCCTGGCGCTGGCCCGCCAGTCGGCCCGCAGCCTGGGCGGTGACCTGCGGCTGGCCGATCCCGGCGGCACGACCGGCGGCGCACTGTTCGTGGCGCGGCTGCCCGACGCGCTGGAAGTCCCATCGGATGCGGAAGGGGTGGCGCGGTGATCCGCGTGCTGGTGGTGGAGGACGACTTCCGGGTGGCGCAGGTCCACGCGGAGTTCACCGACGGGGTGGCCGGGTTCCGGACGGTCGGGATCGCGCACTCGGCGGCGGAGGCCCGCGACCTCGTCGCCCAGCGCGCGCCGGAGCTGGTGCTGCTGGACAACTACCTCCCGGACGGGCCCGGCGTGGCGCTGCTGGCCGGGCTGGAGGTGGACACCATCATGCTCACCGCGGCCAGCGACCCGGCCACGGTGCGCGCCGCCCTCGCCGCCGGGGCGCTGAACTACCTGGTCAAGCCGTTCAGCGCGGAGCAGCTGGCGGCCCGCCTCACCGCCTACGCCCGGTTCCGCGCCCGCCTGCCGGAGGACGGCGGCCAGGTCGGGCAGGAGGAGATCGACCGGGCGATGCGGTTGCTGCACGACGGCGACCAGCCGGGCAACCCCAAGGGCCAGTCCACCATCACCACCCAGCTCGTGGTGGACGCCCTGCACGCCGCCGACCGGCCGCGCTCGGCGACCGAGATCGCCGAGGCCCTCGGCATCGCCCGCGCCACCGCGCAGCGCTACCTCGCCGGGCTCGCCCGCGACGGCAGGGCGGTGGTCTCCCTGCGCTACGGCGCCAGCGGACGCCCCGAGCACCAGTACGAACCGGTGAACCCGCCGCGGCGGTGATCACCACGGCGCCGCGGGGTCGGGCAACCCGGGGTGCCGGTTGCCGGAGCGCCACCCGACCGACCACGGGTGCAGCGGCACCGGATCGACCACCGGGGTCCGCACCAGCCGACCCGCATCCGCTCGCCGACGAAGGTGAGCAGCGACCCCGGGACCGGCGATGGTGTCCACCATGGACTCCATGCCGAAGTCCGGCCCGGTCCGGTTGCTCCCGAGCGCGAACGACTGCGCGAGCTCGTCGTAGCAGCCCGCCCACCCACCACCGCTGACGGTGCCCGGCACCCGGGTCCTGCGCTGAACCGGCGGACGGGGATCGACTGGCGTCGGCCGGGGTTCGCTGCGACGGTGGCCGCACCGGACCGGTCCGGTCCCGGCGGCGGGTGTTGTGGAGGTGGCGATGCTGCTGAGCCTGCAGGAGCGGGAACGCTTGATGGTCTACACCGCGGCCAAGCTGGCGCTCGAACGCCGGGACCGCGGCGTGCGGCTGAACCTGCCCGAGGCCACCGCGGTGATCACGTCCTTCCTGCTGGAGGGGGCGCGTGACGGGATGGGGAAGGTCGACCTCCAGGAAGCGGCTCGGGGTGTCCTGGGCCGCGACGAGGTGATGGCCGGGGTCGCCGAGATGCTGCCCCAGGTCCAAGTGGAAGCGACCTTCCCCGATGGCACGAAGCTGCTCGCCGTGGAGGAGCCGATCCAATGATCCAGGAACGACCTCGAGCGGGCACCGGCAAGGAAGCCGCTCCCGGCACCGGCAAGGGCGCGAACACCGGACTGGTGCAGCCCGGCGCCGAGTCGAGCGAGTCGGCCGGGGCCCCGGGGCAGATCCGCTACGCCGAGGAACCGGTGCGGATCAACGAAGGCCGCCCCGTGCGGTCGCTGCGCGTGGTCAACACCGCGGACCGCCCGGTCAGCGTGGGATCGCACTACCACTTCGCCGAGGTGAACCCGGCGCTGGAGTTCGACCGGGAGGCCGCGTGGGGGCACCGGCTGAACATGCTGGCCGGTGGCATGGTGCGGTTCGACCCGGGCGCGACGGTGGAGGTGGAGCTGGTCCCCTTCGTCGGGCGGCGGATCGTGCGCGGTCTGCGCGGCGAGGCCGGAGGTGCCCTCGATGGCTGAGGTCGAACGCCGGGAGTACGTGGCATCGCTGGGTCCGACGACCGGTGACCGGCTGCGGCTGGCCGACACCGACCTGTTCGTCGAAGTGGAGGAGGACCGCTGCGTCGGCGGCGACGAAACGGTCTTCGGCGGCGGCAAGTCCGGGCGCGAATCCCAGGGCCAGTCCCACGCCACCCGCGCCGAGGGGACGCCGGACCTGGTGATCGGCGGCGTCGTGGTGCTGGACCACTGGGGCGTGGTCAAGGCCGACGTCGGCGTCCGGGACGGGCGCATCGTGGCCGTCGGCAAGTCCGGCAACCCGGACATCATGGACGGCGTGCACCCGGACCTGGTCGTCGGCCCGGCCACCGAGATGGTCAACGGCAGCGGTCTCATCATGACCGCGGGGACGGTGGACACGCACGTGCACTTCGTCTCCCCCGACATGTCGGTGGTGGCGCTGGAATCCGGGACGACGACCGTGGTCGGCGGCGGGACCGGCCCGACCGACGGATCCAAGGCGGCGTTGGCGACCCCGGCCGGGTGGTGGATGCGGCGCATGCTGGAGGGATTCGACCCGTGGCCGCTGAACGTGCTGTTCCTGGGGCGGGGCAGCACGGTGTCCGAGGAGGCGCTGTGGGAGCAGCTGCGCTCCGGGATGGCCGGGTTCAAGTGCCACGAGGACTGGGGCGCCACCCCGACCACGATCGACGCCGCGCTCACCGTCGCCGACGCCGCCGGGGTCCAGGTCGCCATCCACAGCGACACCCTCAACGAGGCGGGCTTCGTCGAGGACCTCCTGCGCACCGTGGCCGGGCGCAACTTCCACGCCTTCCACACCGAGGGCGCCGGTGGCGGCCACGCGCCGGACATCATCCGGATCGCCGCGGAACCGCACGTGCTGCCCTCCTCCACGACGCCGACCAGGCCGTTCACCGTCAACACCGCCGACGAGCAGCTCGACATCTGCCTGATCGCCCACCACCTTAACCCGCGGGTGCCCGCGGAGCTGGCCTTCGCCGAGAGCAGGGTGCGCGCCTCCACGATGGCCGCCGAGGACGTCCTGCAGGACATGGGGGCGATCTCGGCGATGTCCTCGGACGCGCAGGCGATGGGGCGGCTCGGCGAGGTGGTGCGGCGCACCTGGCAGACCGCGCACGTGATGAAGCGGCGGTTCGGCTCGCTGCCGGGCGACGTCCGGGCCGACAACAACCGCGCGCGCCGCTACGTCGCCAAGTACACCATCGTGCCCGCGGTCATCCACGGGCTCGAACGCGAGGTGGGTTCCATCGAACCGGGCAAGCTGGCCGACTTCGTGCTCTGGGAACCGGCCGTGTTCGGGATTCGGCCCACGGCGGTGTACAAGTCGGGCATGGCGGTCTCGGCGCTGCTCGGCGACCCCGGTGCCGCCGTGCCGACGCCGCAGCCGATGCTCCCGCGGCTGGGCTACAACGTGCACACCAGGGCGGCCGCGGCCACCAGCGTGGCCTTCGTCGCCCCGGCCGCGATCGAGGACGGGCTCGCCGACCGGCTCGACGTCGATCGGGAGCTGGTCCCGGTGCAGGACGTGCGCGGCCGCAGCAAGGCGGACCTGCCCGAGAACGACGCGACGCCGTCCATCGAGGTGGACCCGGACACGTTCACCGTGCGCATCGACGGCCAGGTCGTCGACCACGAGCCGGTGGACGAACTGCCGATGGCCCAGCGCTACCTCCTGTTCTGACCGGCTGGAAAGGACGCGCCCATGTCGACCGGTTCGCCAGGCAGCCCGGGCCTTTTCGCGCTGGTGCTGCTGGCCGACGGCCGCTTCCCCACCGGTGGCCACGCCCACTCGGGCGGGTTCGAAGCCGCAGCCGCCGCCGGTCGGGTGCACGACGTTCCCACGCTGGAGGCGTTCCTGCGGGGGCGCGCGGCCACTGCCGGGTGCACGTCGGCGGCGTTCACCGCCGCGACGTGCGCCGCCCTGGCACGCGGAACGGCCGACGAGTGCGACGGACTCGACGCCGAGCTGGACGCGCGCACCCCCGCACCGGCACTGCGCGCGGCCTCGCGGGCGCTGGGCCGCCAGCTGCTCCGCGCCGCCCGTGCGGTCCGCCCCGACGCCGCCCTGGACGCGCTCGCCGCGGCGTGGCCGCACGGCCCGCACCAACCGATCGCGCTCGGCGCGAGCGCCCGGGTTTTCGGACTCGGACCGCGCACCGCGGCCGTCGCCGCGCTGCACGAAGCGGTGACCGGGCCCGCCACCGCGGCGGTGCGCCTGCTGGGGCTCGACCCGTTCGCGGTGCACGCGGCGCTGGCCCGGCTCGGGCCGCTGCTGGAGGAACTGGCCGACGCCGCGGCCGGTTCGGCCCGCACCCCGCCGCGGGACCTGCCTGCGCTGAGCGCGCCCATGCTCGACATCTCCGCCGAGGACCACGCCACCTGGGAGGTGCGTCTCTTTGCGTCCTGACCACCACGAGCACACCGGCCCGCAGCCGACGTTGCCCCGCACCCCGGGGCAGCCCCTCCGGATCGGGCTGGGCGGACCGGTCGGCTCCGGCAAGACCGCCCTCGTCGCCGCGCTGTGCCGGGCCTTCGCCGATGACCTGCGGCTGGCGGTGGTGACCAACGACATCTACACCACCGAGGACGCCGATTTCCTGCTCCGCAACGGAGTTCTGCCCGCCCGGCGGGTCCGTGCGGTGGAGACCGGGTGCTGCCCGCACACCGCCATCCGCGACGACATCTCCGCGAACCTGGAGGCGATCGAGGACCTCGAACGCGAGCTGTCCCCGCTCGACCTGCTGCTGGTGGAAAGCGGTGGGGACAACCTGACCGCCACCTTCAGCCGCGGGCTGGTGCACCACCAGATCTTCGTCGTCGACGTGGCCGGCGGGGACAAGGTGCCGCGCAAGGGCGGGCCCGGCGTGAGCACCGCGGACCTGCTGGTCATCAACAAGACCGACCTGGCCGAGCAGGTGCGGGCCGACCTCTCGGTGATGGAGCGGGACGCGACCGCGGTGCGCGGCGAGCTCCCGGTGCGCTTCCTGTCGCTGGTCGACGACCCGGCGGCCGCGGAGATCACCGCCTGGGTGCGCACCCGGCTGGCCGCCTGAGGGCACCGGACCGTGCGCGCCCGTGCCCGGCTCGGCACCGAACACGACGCCTCGTCCGGCGGACGGGGGCGCACCCGCGTGCGGACCCTGCGGTCGGAGTGGCCGCTGATGCTGCGCACCACCGCGCCGCTGCGCCGGGACGTGATCAGCGCGTGGGCGTCCCGGGGCGCGGACCCGGCCCGGCTGCACCTCGCCGCCGCGGCGGCCGGTCCGGTGGGCGGGGACGCGCTGCACCTGGAGGTCGTCGTGGGGCCGGGCAGCGCGCTCCTCCTCGGCGAGGTTTCCCCGACCCTGCTGCTGCCGGGTCCGCGGGGCGAGCGGTCGAGCATCCGGGTGGACGTCCGGGTGGGCGCGGGCGCCACCCTCGCCTGGCTGCCGCAGCTGGTGATCGCGGCGCGGGGTTGCTCGCACCGCACCGAGGTCCACGTCCACCTGGACCCCGAAGCGCGCCTGCTGCTGCGGGAGGAGGTGCTGCTCGGTCGGCACGGCGAAGCGCCGGGCGCGCTGGCGCAGCGGCTCCGGGTCACCGTCGGCGACCGGCCCCTGCACGACCAGGAACTCGTCCTGGGCACGCCGTCCTCCGGGTGGAGCGGTCCCGCCGTCGCGGCCGACCACCCGTGCCTCGGCTCGCTGCTGCTGGTCGACCCCGCCCTCCCCGAAGGCCCCCGCATCGCAGGAAACGCGGCCGCGACGATGCCGCTGGCCGGGCGGGGGTGCCTGGTGACCGCGCTCGCCCCGGACACCTCCGGCCTGCGCGATCAGCTCGACGCGGCCTGCGCCGACCTGATCGGCGACGAGCAGCCGCAGCCCGTCCCAGCCGCCCCGGCGAGAGCCGCGCGCTGACCGCGCTCACCAGAGGTGGAGGGTCCAGGCCAGGGAACCGAGCACCGCCACGCCGGCGCACAGCCCCGCGGCACCGGCGAGCCGCGCCACGCCGAGGCGCCGCAGGAGGGTGCGGACGAGGACCCCGCACGCGAGCGCGGAGTGGAGGGCGAAGAAGACGCCCGAATGCGCCGCGGTCCCGAGGCCGAGCGCGCCGCCGCGCTGGAGCAGGTAGGCGACACCGCCGAGGGCCACGACCACCAGGCTCGTCCCCAGGACGGGGCGCAGCGAGTCCGGCAGAGCGCGGCCGGGCAGCTCCGGGTCCGGGCGCCGGAGTCCGCCCGATCGCACCAGCACGACCACGCCGACGACCACCACGACCGCACCCACGAGCAGCGAGAGCACCTCGCCCACGTCCAGCCAGGGCGAGGCGTGGGGCGGGCAGTCGATCCGCTCGCGGGAGCCGTCCGGGTGCACCACGGTGCAGCGCCGGGCCAGGTCCTCCATCGGGCGACTCCTCGCGGTGCGGCCGAGCGCGATCGCCGCGCCGTCCGGCGATCCTAGCCGCGCGGAGATGATCCGCCCGGTTCCGGCAGCGCAGCCGCCCCGCAGCGCGAGACGTCCGCCATCGCGTCGGCACCGGCGGGCGCGGGCAGCGCCCCGGGCCCGCGGGGCGCTGCCCGTCGTCTCAACCCTGCCGGGCCTTGTAGCGCGGGTTCTTCTTGTTGATGGCGAAGACCTTGCCGTGCCGTCGGACGACCTGGGCGCCGGGCTTGTCCTTCAGCGACCGCAGCGACTTCCGCACCTTCATCGTCGTCCTCCTCGTCGTCGGCGAGCGCCCGTCGGCGCCCGCTCCGGTTCAGCGCTCCTCGCGGAACTCCACGTGTCTGCGCACCACCGGGTCGTACTTCCGCAACCGGAGCCGGTCCGGATCGTTGCGGCGGTTCTTGCGGGTCACGTAGGTGAATCCGGTGCCCGCGGTGGAGCGGAGCTTGATCACCGGGCGCGCGTCGGTGGCGGCCATCAGGGGGCCACCGCCCGCGCGCCCGGGCGCACCCGGGAACCTCGGTCCCCGACCACTTGGCGTACGACTCCCATGCGCTCCTCCTGAAAACGACATTCGTTTTCATTAAGCTTAGACGTGGGAGCCGGCGCGGCGCAAGGGAGGGATCGCACTCCGGCCTGGAAGGGCCGCGACCGCCCCAGCGGGGCAGCGGCGTCCAACACCCGAGGTCCCGGGTCACGCCGACCGGTGCCCGGAAGGCCAGCCGCCGTCGGCGAGCAGCACCTCGTACCCGGTGCCGGAGCCCTCGCCGGGGCTTCCAGCGGTGCGGATCACCGGGCCTGGGCGAACGGCTCCGCCACCGCGGACGAACCGCACTCCGCACCATTCCCGCGCGGCGGAACCCGTCCCCCTCGACGTACCGCCCGGAGTCAGGGCCGCGAGCCGTCCAGCCGGAGCAGGACCTTGCCGCTGGCGGGATCGGCGGCGACCGCGAGGGCCTCGGCCGCATCGCCGAGGGCGAAGGTGTGCGTGATGAGCGGATCGACGTCCAGCCCGTCGCGCAGCGCGGCGAGCGCGTCGGTGATCTCGTCGACGAAGCGGTAGGAACCGAGCCAGGTGATCTCGCGGGTCACCAGGTCGCCGAGCGCGGCGGGCGCCGGGGCGCCCGGCAGGTTGCCGACCTGGACCAGCGTCCCGCCGCGCGCCGTCGCCCGCAGCACCGGTCCGAGCGCGCCGGGTGCTCCAGATGCCTCGAAGACCAGCTCGACGTCCTGGGGCAGGGGCTCGCCCGCGCCGAGCCGCCGCACCTCGTCGGCGCCGAGCCGCTCGGCGATCCGCAGCGCCGGATCCGCCGGGTCGGCGGCGATCACCCGCGCCGCCCCCCGGTGCTTGGCCGCGGCCACGACCAGCGCACCGATCGGCCCGGTCCCGTTGACCAGCACCGTCCGGCCGGACACGTCCCCGGCGCGGTGCACCGCGTGCAGGGCCACCGCCAGCGGCTCCGCCAGGGCGCCCCGCCTGGTCGACACGCCGTCGGGCAACGGCCGGAGCTGGTCGGCGCGCACCGCGCGGAGCTCACTGAAGCCGCCGTCGGTGTGCGGGTCGAACGCCGCCGATCCGTAGTAGCGGACCCGCGCGTGCAGGTTGGTCCGCCCGGCCAGCCGCTCGGGCAGCGGCTCCGGGCCGACCGGCTCGGCCGGGTGGACGGTGACCGGCCTGCCGACCTCGATCCCGGTGACACCCGGTCCGAGAGCCGCGACGCGTCCCGCGACCTCGTGGCCGAGCACCAGCGGGTGCCGGAGCGCGGCCGTGCCGGAGCTGCCGTGCCGCCAGTAGGCCACGTCGGACCCGCAGATCCCGCCCCACTCCATCGCGACCATCACTTCGCCTTCCCCGGCCACGGGGTCGGGTCGGTGGTCGACGCGGACATCACCGGGGCCGTGCGCGACTGCGGCTCTCATGCGGCGTCCTCCAACCGGACCAGGTCACGACCGCGGGTCTCCGGCGCGAAGTAGGCCGAGACGAACGTGATCAGCGAGTAGGCGATGAGCATCGCCGCGATGGGCCACCAGTGCCCGGTCACGGCGGTGAACGTGGCGGCCAGCACCGGGCCGATGGCGGTGGCGAGGGTGCCGCCGATCTCCTTGGCCACGGCGAGCTGGGTCAGGCGCGTCCGGGCGCCGAACAGCTCCGCCATCGCGGCGCTCTCCACCGAGAACAGGCCGAGCACCCCGATGTTGAGGCCGAGGACCAGCGCCGCGCTGAGGGCCACCGGGTGCCCGGTGCCGATGACGGCCATCATCGGCACCGCGATCACGACCGTCAACGCGGTCAGCGCCAGGTACACCGGACGGCGGCCGAACCGGTCCCCGAGCACGCCCACCGCGGGCACCACGGCGAACCCGAGGACCGAACCCCAGACCAGCGCGCTGGTCGGCACCGCCTCCGCCACGGCGAGGTTGGTGGCGATGTAGCCGACGAGGAAGGTCTGGATCAGCCCGGAGTTGCCCGCCTGCCCGAAACGCAGGCCCAGCGCCAGCAGGAAGGCCTTGCCCTTGCGCTGCCGCAGCCCCGCTTCCAGCCCGCTCCCCGCGGTCGCCGCGACCTCGGCCCGCGCCACCGCGACCCCGTCGACGACGTCGGCCCGCTCCTCGAACACCGGGCTCTCCTTGAGGTGCGCGCGCATCCACACGGCGAGCAGCAGCAGGGCGAAGCTCAGCAGGAACGGCAGCCGCCAGCCCCAGCTCAGCAGTTGCTCCTCGGACAGCACCGCCAGCAGCACCGCCCACAGCCCGGAGGCGGCGAGCGTGCCGGAGTTGGTGCCCAGGGCCACCAGCGAGGCGATGAGCCCGCGCCGCCTCGCCGGTGCGTACTCGACGAGCATCACGGTGGCGCCCGCGATCTCGGCACCGGCGCCGAAGCCCTGGACCAGGCGGAGCGCGACGAGCAGGACCGGCGCCGCGATCCCGATGGTCGCGTAGGTCGGCAGCACGCCGATCAGCGTGGTCGAGCCGCCCATCAGCAGGATGGTGAGGAACAGGACCTTCTTCCGGCCGATGCGGTCGCCCATCCGCCCGAAGTAGACGGCACCGGCGAGCCGCGCGACGTAGCCCACGCCGTAGGTGGCCATCGAGGCGATCAGCCCGATGGCGGGGCTGACGTCGGGGAAGAAGAGCTGGTTGAAGACGGTGGCGGCGGCCAGCGAGTACAGCTGGAAGTCCATGAATTCCATGGCCGTGCCGAGCCAGCCGGACGCGGCGGCGCGGCTCAAGTCCTTGGTCGTCCTGGTCCCGCCCGGCGCCGTCGGCGCGCTGTCGGTCATCGTGAGCCCCTTCGCCGCACGTGGTTGCCTGTTCTGCGACCTCGTGAACCCCTCGTCACAGGTCGATCCGCCCCGCGCGCACGTCCGGCATCCGCGCGGCGACCGAGCGCACCAGGTCACCGTCCTCGGCCAGGTCGGCGGCGCCGAGCGCGGTCAGCAGCCGGGCGACCACCTCCGCCGGTCCCGCCGCACCGTCCCAGCACTCCGCGAGCGCCGCCTGCGCCGGGTCCGCGGTGCCGAACGCCTGCCCACCGCGCTGCCCGGGCCGGGTCGCGTCGGCCCAGGCGCCGAGGGCGAGTTCGAGCACGGGCGCAGCGGTCCCGCGCGCCCGCAGTTCCCGCAGGCCGCCGAGCCACCGCTCCGGGACCTTCCGCGAACCGTCCGAACCGATCTGCTGGAGGCGGTGCGCGATCGCCGGGTTGCCGAACCGCGCGACCAGGTCCTCGACGTAGGCCGCGACGTCGAGCCCGGCGGGCAGGGTGGCGGCGACCTCGCCGGTGAACCGGCGCACGAGCCGCTCACCCCACTCCGCGCGCATCACCTCGGCCACCGTCGCGCACCCCGCCGCCAGCCCGAGGTAGGCCAGCGCCGAGTGCGCGCCGTTGAGCAGCCGCAGCTTCATCAGCTGGTGCGGGGCCACGTCCGTCACCAGCAGCGCCCCGTCGAGCTCCCACGGCGGCCGGTCCGCGGCGAAGGCGTCCTGGACGACCCACTGCCGGAACGGCTCGCCGAGCACCGCCGACCCGTCGCGCACCCCGAGCGCCCGCGACGCCCGGTCCCGGTCCTCGTCGGTGGTCGCGGGCACGATCCGGTCCACCACCGAGTCCGGGAACGCCACCGACTCCCGCAGCCAGTCGAGCAGCCGGTCCCGGTCCGGCCAGGCGGCGGATTCGGCGAACCCACGCACCACGGCCGCCAGCGCGGTGCCGTTGGCCGCGGCGTTGTCGCAGGAGACGACCGTGATCGGCGCGCCGCAGCGGCGGAACCGCGCGGCCAGGGACGCGGTCAGCCTGCCGACGACGGTGCGCATCGGCACCGGTTCCCGGCCGGCGGTGGCCGCCAGGTCGGCGGCGATCCCGGGATCGGCGGTATCGAGCGCTCCGGTCCCCGGAAGGCGGGAGTAGCCCTTCTCCGTCACGGTCAGGGTCACCGCGGTGACCTCGGGGCAGGACAGCAGCGCGTCGATGCGCTCGGCGTCCGGGCCCATCCGCAGGGCATCGACCACCGAGCCGACCACCCGGGTCCGGCCCGCGCCCGGCACCCGGTCGGTGACCGAGAACAGGCAGTCCTGGGCGCGGGCGTCCTCGATCGGCGCGCTGGAGCGCGGTCCGACGGCGACGATGCCCCAGGGCTCGCCCGAGCGGGCCGCGGCGGCCTCGGTGTAGACGGCCTGGTGCGCCCGGTGGAACGCACCCAGTCCGAAGTGGACGATGCGCGGGCGCAGCTCCGCGGGATCGACCAGCGGGCGGCAGGCTTCGGGAAGCGCGGGCAGGGCCGCGCGGTTCAGCGTCGGGTTCACCAGTCGTGCACCGATCCGTCCAGGCGCCGCGCCACCGGCAGCGAGCGCGGCTCGTAGGGGAAGCGCTCGGCCGCCTCGGCGTCGTACTCCACGCCGAGCCCCGGGGCTTCCGGCGGGTGCAGCATCCCGTCCTCGAAGCGCACCCCGCCGCGGAACACCTCCGCCGTCTCCGGCGCGTGCGGCATGTACTCCTGGATGCCGAAGTTCGGCACGGCCAGGTCCAGGTGCACGGCCGCCGCCAGGGTGACCGGGGACAGGTCGGTCGCGCCGTGCGATCCGGTGCGGACCTGGTGCAGGGCGGCGAGGTCGAAGATCCGGCGCAGGTGGGTGATGCCCCCGGCGTGCACGACGCTGGTCCGCACGTAGTCGACGAGCTGTTCGGTGATCAGGTGCCCGACGTCCCAGATCGAGCTCAGCGCCTCGCCCACGGCGATCGGCGTGGTGGTGTGCTGCCGGATCAGCCGGAACGACTCCTGGTTCTCGGCGGGAGTGGGGTCCTCCAGCCAGAACAGGCGGCAGTCCTCGACCCGCTTGCCCAACCGCGCGGCCTCGATCGGGGTGAGCCGGTGGTGGACGTCGTGCAGCAGGTGGAAGCCGAAGCCGAAGCGCTCCCGGACCGCCTCCAGGTAGGTCGGGGCGAAGTCCAGGTAGGCCTCGGTGGACCAGAGCTGCTCCTCGGGCACCGCGGCCGACGCCGGCTCGTAGATCGCGCCCTTGCGCACCCCGTAGCTGCCGGACCCCGGCACGGCGGCCTGGGCCCGGATCGCCCGGTAACCGGCCTCGCGGAAGCGGGCGACGTCGTCGAGCAGCGCAGGCACGTCGGTGCCGCTGGCGTGCGAGTACACCAGCACGCCGTCCCGGGAACGACCGCCGAGGAGCTGGTAGACGGGCAGGCCCGCGACCTTGCCCTTGATGTCCCACAGCGCGGTGTCCACGGCCGCGATCGCCGTCATCGTGACCGGCCCGCGCCGCCAGTACGCACCCCGGTACAGGTACTGCCAGGTGTCCTCGATGCGTGCGGGGTCCCGGCCGACGAGCTGCGGCGCGACGTGGTCGCGCAGGTAGGCGGCCACCGCGAGCTCGCGGCCGTTGAGGGTGGCGTCCCCGAGGCCGGTCACCCCGTCCGAGGTGGTCACGCGCAGCGTGACGAAGTTCCGGCCCGGGGAGGCGACGAACACCTCGGCCCGCTCGATCGTGCTCACGGCGATCCGCTCCTTCGAGGACGTTGCTGGCGTACCAGTGCTGGTATACAAGCAGTCCTCGAGGAGTGCGTCAAGGGTTGGCCGGTCCGGCGCCTCGGGTGACCTCGGCGCCGGGAGCAAGCCGTAAGGTGGGGCCCGTGGCGGAGGGGGCGAAGCGACGCATCGGCAGGCGGGCCATCTACGAGGCGCTGCGCCGCAAGGTGCTGACCCTGGAGCTGCCGCCCGGGACGGCGCTGTCGGAGAACGAGCTCGCCGCGTCCCTCGGCGTGAGCCGCACCCCGGTGCGCGAGAGCCTCGTGCTGCTGGCCGAAGAGGACCTGGTCCAGGTGTTCCCGCAGATCGGCACGTTCGTGTCCCGGGTCGACCCGCAGCGCGTGGCCGACGCGCAGTTCCTGCGCGAGGCGGTCGAGCTGGCGGCACTGGAGGACCTGCACCGCGATCGCGACCCCGAGGTCCTCGCCGCCCTGGAGGAGAACCAGGCCCGGCAGCGCGAACCCGGGATCGACCTCGAGGAGTTCTTCGCGCTCGACGAGGAGTTCCACCGCCTGCTGCTGCGGCTGTCCGGCCACGAGAGCGCGTGGCCGACCGTCGTGTCGGCCAAGGGCCACCTCGACCGCGCCCGCCGCCTCGGGCTCTACGAGGCCGCCTCCCCCGGGACGTTCGTCGAGCAGCACGCCGAGATCCTGCACGCGGTGCGGGACCACGACGTCCCGCGCGCCCGCGCCACCATGCGCGGGCACCTGCGCGAGGTCTTCGCCGACATCGAGCGCATCCGGGCCCGCAGCCCGGAGCTGTTCGCCTCCAACGACGCGGGCGCCCCGGTACGGCGCAACGTCGTCGTGTGGGAGTGACCCGGCGAACACAACAGAACAACACCACGCAGATCACGCCCGAATCGGGCGGACTTGTACGGCAATAGTGTTGACTTGTGAGCGTCTGCGTTGACACTTGTTGGCTGCTCCGCGTTCAATACGACCGCACCGCGCCAGCGAGGCGCCGCGTCCGGCGTTGTGGCGTCGGCGCGGTCCCCCCGGAGAAGGGTGTCCGACAATGGTGTCACCAGCCTCGACGACTCGACCGCGGACGACGCGGAAGCTCCTGAGCGCCCTCGCGATCACCACGGCGGCCCTGCTCACCGCCGCGGCGACACCGGTCGCCGCGGCGCAGGAACCCGTCTGGCGGATGGGCGAGCCACCCCTGACCACGCCGTGGACCGCGCAGGTCTCCCCGGACAACGCGCTGCCGGAGTACCCGCGCCCGCAGCTCACCCGCGAGAAGTGGCAGAACCTCAACGGCACGTGGGAATTCGCCGCCGCCGAAGCCGGTGAGGCCCCGCCCTTCGGGCGGAGCCTGGGCGAGCGGGTCCTGGTCCCCTACCCCATCGAATCGGCGCTGTCCGGGATCCAGCGGCACGAGGACCGGATGTGGTACCGGCGCACGTTCACCGTGCCACCGGACTGGCGGATCCACCACGGCCGCGCGCTGAAGCTCCACTTCGGGGCCGTGGACTACGACGCCGTGGTGTGGGTCAACGGGAAGCGGGTGGCCACCCACCGCGGCGGCTACGGCGCGTTCTCCGCCGACATCACCGACGCCCTGCGGCCGCGCGGCGAGCAGGAGATCGTGGTGGGCGTCGAGGACCGCACCGACGCGACCTGGCAGCCGGTGGGCAAGCAGCGCCTGGTCCCCGACCGCGGCATCTTCTACGAGGGCGCGTCCGGCATCTGGCAGACGGTCTGGATGGAACCGGTGCCGACGGCCCACGTCGTCGAGCTCGACATGGTGCCCGACATCGACACCTCCACGCTCGGCATGACGGTGCGCACCGGCGGGAACGCCGCGGGGCTGCGCGCGGAGGTGGTCGTCCGGGACGGCCGGCGGGTGGTCGGGCGCGCAGTGGGCGCCGCCGACCGGCCGATGGAGGTCCCGGTCCCGAACGCCAAGCTGTGGTCGCCGGAATCGCCGTTCCTCTACGACATCGACGTGGTGCTGCGCGACCGCGGCCGTCCGGTCGACCGGGTGTCCTCCTACGTCGGGATGCGCGAGATCGGCACGGCGACCGGCGCGGACGGCAAGCTCCGGATGACCCTCAACGGGGAGATCCTGTTCCACATGTCCACGTTGGACCAGGGCTACTGGCCGGACGGCATCTACACCGCTCCCACCGACGAGGCCCTGCGGTTCGACCTGGAGCAGCACAAGCGGCTCGGCTTCAACACCGTGCGCAAGCACATCAAGACCGAACCCGACCGGTGGTACTACCACGCCGACCGGCTCGGCCTGCTGGTCTGGCAGGACATGCCGTCGATGCGCACCGGCGCGGGCCGGCCGCCGGTCGAGGCGCAGCGGCAGTTCGAGGCCGAACTGCACGAACTGGTCGAGGAGAAGAAGGACTGGACCTCGATCATCGGCTGGGTCCCGTTCAACGAGGGGTGGGGCGAGTGGTCCCGCGAGGCCACCGGCCGCATCGCCGACGAGATCGCCCGGCAGGACCCGACCCGGCTGGTCAACGCGCACAGCGGCGTGAACTGCTGCGATTCGCTCGGTGATTCCGGGAAGGGCGACGTCATCGACTGGCACCAGTACGTCGGACCGGCTGCTCCCCAGCCGGAGGGCGACCGGGTCTCCATGGACGGCGAGCACGGCGGGTTCGGCCTGGAGGTCGAGGGCCACATGTGGTTCGGCGAGGGCCACGCCTACGAGATGACGCCGGACAAGGCGACCCTCACCCGCCGCTACGTGGAGAACCAGCGCGACGTGCTCACCGCGGCGCAGCGGTGCGGCATCAGCGGCGCCGTCTACACCCAGATCACCGACGTGGAGCACGAGGTCAACGGCTTCTTCACCTACGACCGGCGGGTCGAGAAGATGGACTTCGCCCGGGTCCGGGCGATCAACGAGGAGATCGTGCGCACCGCCGACGGCCGCACCGCACCGCCCGCCCCGGACCCCGGGACCCCCGGGCTGGGCGGCGTGCACCGGTACGAGTTCGAGGGCACCGGCCCGACGGCGGTGGATTCCGCCGGTTCGGCCGACGCCGCGCTGACCAACGCCGAGCGGGTGCCCGGGGTCCAGGGCGGCGGGCTGTCCTTCCGCGGCGACGGGCAGGCCGACACCGGTGCCGCGTTGATCGACACGGCGGGCAGCTACTCCGTCTCGGCCTGGGTCCGGCTGGACGAGGCGGCCGGGGGCTTCCAGACCGTCGTCAGCCAGGACTCCGGTTCCCACAGCGCGTTCTTCCTGCAGTACTCGGGCGCCGACCAGCGGTGGGCGATGAGCTTCGCCGGGTTGCGCGCGCTGTCCCCGGACAAGCCCGAGCCGGGCCGCTGGTACCACCTGACCGGGGTGCGCGACGCGGCCTCCGGCACCCTCTCGCTGTTCGTGGACGGTCAGCGGGTCGCCCAGCAGAGCGCCTGCCTCGCCGGGGAGTCCAGCGGCAGCACGGTGATCGGGCGCGGCCAGTACGGCGGTCAGCCGGTCGACTTCCTGCGCGGCGACGTGGACGACGTCCGGATCTTCGACCGGGCGCTGTCCGACGAGGAGGTCGCCGCCGTGGCCGCGCGCGGCTGACCGCGGCGGCGGAGGGCACCCGGTGCCCTCCGCCACGCGTCGCCCGGGCTCAGCCCGTCCCGCACCTGCCCGGTGCCCGGCTCACGCCGCGGCCCCGGGCAGGCGCAACCGCTGCCAGCCCGCGGTGTCCCGCAGCAGTTGCCGGTCGTGGGTGGCGAGCACGACCGCGGCACCGGTCGCCCGGAGCGCCTCGGTCAGCTCGTCCACCAAGGACATCGACAGGTGGTTGGTGGGTTCGTCGAGCAGCACCGCGTGCGGTCGGCCCGCCAGCACGATGGCCAGGTCGAGCCTGCGCTGCTGGCCGACCGAGAGCTCCGCCACCGGCCGCCCGGTCGAGGGCAGCAGGCCGAGCTGCGACAACGGCACCCGCTCGTCCTCGGCGAGGCGACCGGCGCTCACCCACCGCTGGACGGCCTGCTCGTAGGCGGCGTGCGCGCTGCGCCGGGCCGACGCGGCCGATTCCTGCCCGAGCCACCCGATGCGCGCGGCCCGGTTGCGCCGCACCTCGCCGGAGGTCGGCTCCACCGCACCGGCCAGCACCGCGAGCAGCGTGGACTTGCCCGCCCCGTTCGGCCCGGTCACCACGAGCCGGTCGCCAGAGCTCACCGCGACCGACACCGGCTCGGGCAGCCGACCGGCCACCGCCACCTGATCGGCGCGCACCAGGGTCGCGCCGCGCAGCTCCGGCAGCTCGGGCATCCGGAACCGCTGCGGCGGCTTCGGCACGTCCACCGCGTGCTGCTCCAGTGCCTCCCGCTTGCGGTGCACGGCCTGCACGAGCCCGGGCGCGCGGGTGGCCCGGGTGTGCTTGCCGGTGCCCTTCGGCGGCCGCCAACCGGTCGACAGCCGGTTCTGCGCCGCCGAGAGGTCCTCCGCGAGCCGCCGGTGCTCGGCCTGCTGGTCGGCGTGCTCGCGCTCCCAGCGCTCGCGCTCGGCGCGGTGGCCGTCGACGTAACCGGCGTACCCGCCGCCGTGGACGCGCGGCCGCCCGTCGCTGGTCGGGTCCAGGTCGAGCACCGTGGTGGCGAAGTCGGACAGCAGCGCGCGGTCGTGGCTGACCAGCACGACGCCCCCGGGGTGCTCCCGCAGCGCCGCGGTGAGGTGTTCCAGCCCGGCGATGTCGAGGTGGTTCGTCGGCTCGTCGAGCAGCAGCAGGTCGTGCCGCGCCCCGAGCAGGCAGGCCAACCGGACCCGGTAGCGCTGCCCGACCGACAGCGCGGCCAGCTCGCGGTCCCGGTCGTCGACCGCGCCGAGCGCCGCGAGCGAGACGTCGACGCGGCGGTCGGCGTCCCAGACGTCGCGCGCTTCCGCGGCCGCCAGCGCCTCCGCGTAGGCCTCGTCGGCACCGGGACGCCCTTCGACGAGCGCCTCGGTGGCGGTGTCCAGTTCGCGGAGGACGGCGCGGACGCCGGCGAGCTCCACGTCGATGAGGTCGCCGACCGTGCCGTCCGGCGGGATCTCCTGGTCGGCGACGCCGAGGCTGCCCGCCCGGCGGATCTCGCCGGAGTCCGGCCGGAGCCGACCGGCCAGCACGTGCAGCAGCGTGGTCTTGCCCCGTCCGTTCTCGCCCACGACGGCGAGCCGGTCACCGGCCGAGACGGTGAGGTCCACCCCGGTGAGCACGGGATTTCCACCCCGGGCGAGGTGCACGTCGGAGGCGGCGAGATGGGCCCGCGAACGCGCGCGGGCAGCAGTGGTGGTCATGTTCTTCCTCGAGCATGAGTCGTCGCGCGCACGCCGGGAACGGCGGCGCGGCGAAGGTGCGTTGGACGCGGCCCCGCTCAGCGCTGACCGGGCTTGAGCCCGTGCGCCGAGCGCTCTGCGCTCAGAGGAAGAAGTAGTGCATGCCGACGAGCGTAGGCGGCGCGATCGCGGTCACGCAACGTGTTTTCCGGCGGCCCACACCCGGGAGTGAAGTGTGACGTGCGCCACTTTCCCTTGGATGGCGACGATCAGCGGGGTACCCAGTTACTGCTACTTCAAGTAACAGTTACTCCTCGTCCGGAACAGCCGTCACCGCAGGGAGCTCCCATGACCGGCACCGCGAACCACACGGCCTCGTCGCAGTCCGGCCGCCACGACGTCGCGGACCGACTGCTGCGCTCCTCGGAAGTCCTGTCCTACGACCCGGCGCGGGAAGTGGACTGGGACACCCCGCTGGACACCAGCTACCACGGCACCAGCCCCGAGTGGAGCACGCTGTACGGGACCGCCTACTGGCGCGAGATGACCCCGGAGCAGCAGCGCGAGCTCACCCGGCAGGAAGCCGCCTCCGTCGCCAGCACCGGCATCTGGTTCGAGATGATCCTGCAGCAGATGATGCTCCGGGACTTCTACGCCAAGGACCCGACGAACCCCGACTTCCAGTGGGCGCTGACCGAGATCGCCGACGAATGCCGGCACTCCATCATGTTCGCCCGCGGGGCGGCCAAGCTGAACGCGCCCGCCTACCGGCCCAAGCGCCTGGCCGTGGAGCTCGGCCGCGTGTTCAAGACGGTCGCCACCGGGGAAGCCGCCTACGCCGCGATCCTGGTGGCCGAAGAGGTCCTCGACGTGATGCAGCGCGACTGGATGCGCGACGAGCGCGTCGTGCCGTTCGTGCGGACCGTGAACAACATCCACGTGGTCGAGGAGTCGCGGCACATGAAGTTCGCCCGCGAGGAGACCAAGGCCCGGCTGGAGGGATCGGGGCGGCTGCGCCGCGAGCTCAACGCCGTGGTCGTCGCCACCGCCGCCCACGTCATCGTCACCAGCATGGTCAGCGACCAAGTGTACGCCAGGGCCGGGCTGGACCCGAAGCGCGCGATCCGCGAGGCGAAGGCCAACGAGCACCACAAGTCCATGCTGCGGTCGAGCTGCTCCGGGCTGATGGAGTTCCTCGGTTCCGCGGGCCTGCTCACCGCCCCGGCGCAGCGGATCTACCAGCGCGCGAACCTGATCTGATGGCCTTCGCGATCACCCAGACCTGCTGCAACGACGCGTCCTGCGTCGCGGTCTGCCCGGTCAACTGCATCCACCCGACGCCGGACGAACCGGACTTCGGCACGACCGACATGCTGCACATCGACCCGGCGGCCTGCATCGACTGCGGCGCCTGCGCCGACGCGTGCCCGGTCGACGCGGTCTTCCCGGTGGAGTCGCTGACCGCACCGCTCAAGGCCTATGCCGACCTCAACGCCGCCTACTACGCCGACCGCGACCCCGCCCCGCACGACCGCGACCCGGCGCCGAACTTCCACACCTGGGCCCCACCGGTGTACGACCGCGTGCTGCCCAGCGACTTCCCGGAGCTGGACGTCGCCGTCGTCGGCACCGGTCCCGCGGGCATGTACGCCGTCCAGGACCTGCTGCTGCACACCAGCGCCCGGGTGACGCTGCTCGACCGGCTGCGCACCCCCGGCGGGCTCGTGCGCTACGGCGTCGCCCCCGACCACCCGTCGACCAAGAAGATCGGCGAGGCGTTCCGCCGCTTCCACGACCACCACCGGCTCCGGCTGCGGCTCGGCGTCGAGGTCGGTGCCGACGTCTCGGCCGCGGAGCTGGCCGAGCGGCACGACGCGGTGATCTACGCGGTCGGGGCCTGCGCACCGCGCCGCCTGGGCCTGCCCGGGGAGGACCTGCCCGGCAGCATCCCCGCCACCGACGTCGTGGCCTGGTACAACGGACACCCGGACGCACCCGCCGACGGCATCGTCCTGTCCGCCGAGCGCGCGGTCGTGGTGGGCAACGGCAACGTCGCGCTTGACGTCGCCCGGATCCTCACCGCCGATCCCGAGGACCTGAGCGGCACCTCGATCGCCCCCGCCGCGCTGGACGCGCTGCGCTCCAGCCGGGTGCGCGAGGTCGTCGTCCTCGGCCGGCGCGGTCCGGAGGCCGCTGCCTGCACGGCACCCGAACTGCGCGCGCTCGCCCACCGCACCGAGCTCGTCCTCGACGACCACGACCCGCGCATCGCGGAGGCCCTCGACGCCGCGACCGACGAGAAGGCCCGGCTCCTGCGCGAGCTCCCCCGCGAGGGCGTCGACTGGACCGCGCCTCCTGGGACCCGCCGCATCGTCCTGCGCTTCCACTCCGCACCGCGGGCGTTCCTCGGCGACGGCGCGGTGCGGGGACTGCGGGTCTCCGGCGGCGCCGGCGAGGTGGACATCGGCACCGGCCGGGTGATCACCGCCGTCGGCTACCGCGGCACCGCGCTGCCCGGACTGCCGTTCGACGAAACCGGCGGCACCGTCCCGAACGAGGGCGGACGCGTGCTGGACCGGCCCGGCACCTACGTCGTCGGCTGGATCAAGCGCGGCCCCTCGGGCGGGATCGGCAGCAACCGGGCGTGCGCGCGGGAGACCGTCGACGCCCTGCTCGACGACGTCGTCCGCGGGCGGCTGGTCCCGCGCCGCGGCGGGCGGGCCGCCGCCGCGCTCCGGCGCCTGCGCGGCAAGGCCCTGCCCGACTGACCGGCGGGCGTCCAGCCGGAGCCGGGCGATCCCGCGGATCAGGAGTTCCGCATCCGGGCGACATCGGGCACGGTGGCACCGAGGCGATGGCGACCCGGACGGAGGGCTGCGATGGAGACCGGGACAACAGCGCACGCGGGGGCCGAGGCGGTCGTGTCGGCGTTCTCCCGGGGGTGGCGGGAACCGCACCCGCACGCCTGGGACGACGTCCTCGCCGAGGACATCAGGCTGGTCCAGCCGCTGCTGCGCGACCGGGTGGGCAAGCAGGCGCTGGCCGAGGAGTACGGCCGGTTGCTGGCCCTCGTCCCCGACCTCCGGGGCGAAGTGACCGGGTGGTCGGCGACCGGGAGCACGGTGCGCGTCGCACTGCGGCTCACCGGCACCCTCGGTCGGCTGCCGCTGGTGCTCGACGTCGTCGACCAGCTCGGACTGGACGACCGCGGGCTGATCCGCTCGCGGCGCGCCCGGTTCGACCCGCTGCCCGCCGTGGCCCTGCTCGCCCGGCAACCGCGCGCGTGGCGGGCGTGGTGGCGCTCCGGCGTCGGTCCGCTGCTCGGACGGCGACGACTGCTCCCGCACGACCCCGAGCACGCCGGGAGGACGCCGGTCGTCGCCGTCGGCGGGTTGCTGCTCGCCGCCTCGGCGTGGGCGCTCTCCCGGCACGGCCGACCGGCTCGGCGGGGGGTCAGCTCACGGCCTTCCGGACGAGCGCGGCGAGGGATTCCTGGGCCTGCTCGCTGAGCTCGGTCACGGCGTAGGAGGTCGGCCAAAGACCGCTGCCGTCGTCGAGACCGGCTTCGGGGGTGAACCCGAAGGTCGAGTAGCGCTCCTTGTCGTCGTGGCCGCTGCGGAAGAAGCACACGACCTTCCCCTTCCGGGCGTAGGCGGGCTGGCCGTACCACAGCTTCGGCGACAGCTCCGGGGCGTTGGCGGTGACGATGGCGTGGACCCGTTCGGCCACCGCGCGGTCGGGGCCTTCCATCCGCTCGATCTTCGACAGCACGTCGGCTTCGTCGGCTGCCGCCTTGCCGCCCCGGCCGCGGACCTTCTTCAGCTCGGCGGCGCGCTCTTTCATGGCCGCGCGTTCCTGCTCGGAGAACCCGCCCGCGTTCGTCGTGGCGGCCTCGTCGGGCGTGGAGCTCATCGCTGCTTCCCCTCCTGGTGGTGATCGCTGGTCGCGACGGTAGTCGCGGCGAGCACCCCGGGCTTCTCGAATCCTGATCGATCAGCTCGCCGCGATCGACGCCCTGGACACGGGCGTGCGCGGCGGTCCGGAACCCGAGGAGATCACCTTGGAGTCCTTCGGCCTGGAGATCCCGGAAGCCTGAGCGGCCGTCCCCCGCGAACCGGGGTGATCGCGGTCGGGCTCACCGGGCCGACTCCTCGGCCAGCGCCGCCATGCCGGACAGCACCTCGGCGAACGACGTCGACAGCGGTGCGGGACCGATCCGGATGCCGTCCGGCGTCCGGAAGTCCGGGAGCACCCCGCGCTCCCAGAGCCGGTCGGTGACCTCGCGGAAGTCCGCCCGGCGCAGCGTCAGGTGGCCGCCGCGCCGCTCCGGGGCGCGCGGGGAGGCGACCACCACCCCGCGCGGGCCGAGCCACTCGTCGGCGAGGCGCAGCGCGAACCCGGTGAGCAGCACCGACTTCGCCCGCACCGCGTCGATCCCTACCTCGTCGAGCAGGTCGAGCCCGGCCAGCAGCGGGATCATGGCCAGGACCGGCGGGGTGCCGGACAGCAGCGCGCGGACGTCCGGCGCCGCCTCGTGGCCGGGCCCCATGGCGAACGGGTCGCGGTGCCCGAACCAGCCCTGCACCGGCTGCCGCAGCGCGGCCTGGTGCCGCGCCGCGAGGTAGCCGAAAGCCGGGGCGCCGGGGCCGCCGTTGAGGTACTTGTACGAGCAGCCGACGGCGAGGTCGGCGCCCCACTCGTCCAGCGCGACCGGCACCGACCCGACCGAGTGGGACACGTCCCACAGGACCGGTGCGCCCGCGTCGTGGGCGATCCGGGTGATGGCCGGGCCGTCGGCGAGGTGCCCGGAGCGGTAGGCGACGTGCGAGAGCACCACCAGCGCGGTCGCCGGGCCCACCTCGGCGGCCACCTGCTCCGAGGTGACCCCGGCGGCCGGGTCGGGGTCGATCCAGCGCAGCGCGGCGCCGCGCTCCGCGGCGATCCCCTCCAGCACGTAGCGGTCGGTCGGGAAGTTCTCGGCGTCGAGCACGATCTCCCGGCGCCGCGGGTCGGCCGCCATCGCCGCGTCGACGGCGGCGCGGGCCAGCTTGTACAGCAGCACCGTCGTCGAGTCGGCGACGACGACCTGGCCCGGGGCGGCACCCAGCGCGGCCCGGCCGATCCGGTCGCCGACCTGGCGCGGCCAGTCGATCCAACCCTCGTCCCAGCCGCGGATGAGCCGCCCGCCCCACTCCTGGCCGACGAAGCGCCCGAGCCGCTCCCCCGCGGCGCGCAGCGGCCGGCCGAGCGAGTTGCCGTCGAGGTAGGCGACGACGCCGTCGGCGGGCAGGAAGCGGTCCCGGTACCGCCCCAGCGGGTCTTCGGCGTCCAGCCGCCGGGCCTGCTCCGCGAACCGCTCGAACTCCCGCACCGCGTCCTCCGCCCACCGCCCGGCACCCGTCGGCCGACAGGGTAGTGAGCGCGGCGCGACGGCGGTCGCTAGGCGGTGCGCATCCCCCGCCACACCAGGTCGGTGAGGCTCTCGGCCTGGCTCCGCCAGTCCCCCTCCGGGTCGAGGAAGAACAGACCGCACAAGCCCCGCTGGACCGTCTCCGCGTCCAGGTCGGCGCGGACCGCACCGGCCTCGACGTTGGCCCGCAGGAGCGCGTCGACCGCGCCCACCACGGACTCGTAGGCGTTCGCGGGCAGTTCCAGGTCCGAGGTCGTCGCGGCGCGCAGGGCGGTGGCCAGGCCCCGCTTGGTCATCATGTAGTGCGCCAGGTGGTCGGTCACCCAGACCCGGAAGGCCCGTTCCGGGCCGTGCTTGTCGAGCAGGTCCGGAACGACCTCGACGAGCTGCCGCACCTCGCGCTGGTACACCGCCAGGATCAGCGCTTCCGGGGTCGGGAAGTGCCGGTACACCGTGCCGACCCCCACGCCCGCCTGCTTCGCGATAGCGTTGAACGAGATCTTGCCCGACGAAGCCAGCGACCCGGCCGCCACCGCGAGGATGCTCTCGTGGTTGCGGCGGGTGTCCGCACGCCGGGAACTGACCGGCCCCATCGCCCCTCCCGGTTGTCCGCGTTCGAGCAAGGTGACGGTAGTCCACCACCCGGAGCAACCGCGCCCGGGCAGCGTGCTCCTTGCGGAGCGGATTGTAATCCGCTAGCTTCGGACCAAGAAGCGGATGAATATCCGGTTCGCTCCTGGACACGACGATCCCACCACACCCACCGCCAGACGTCCTGCCCGGACGACCCACGGGAAAGAGACGCAGTGGACATCACACTCGACATCAACGGCAGAACAGAACGACTCGACGTCGAACCCGGCGTGACGCTGCTGGACGCGTTGCGGGAACGACTCGGCATCACCGGCCCGAAGAAGGGCTGCGACCGCGGCCAGTGCGGCGCCTGCACCGTGCACGTCGACGGCGCGCCGGTGCTCTCGTGCCTCACCCTGGCCGCCACCGTGCGCCGGCCCGTGACCACCGTGGAGGGCCTCGCCGCGGACGACGAGCTGCACCCGGTGCAGCAGGCGTTCGTCGACCAGGACGCCCTGCAGTGCGGGTTCTGCACCCCCGGGCAGATCATGTCGGCGGTCGCCGCCGTCGACCAGGACGTCGACGACGTCCGGGAGTTCATGTCCGGCAACCTCTGCCGCTGCGCGGCCTACCCGAACATCGTCGCGGCGATCGACCAGGCGAAGGCGGGCTGATGCGACCCTTCGAACTCACCGCACCCGCGACCGTCGACGAGGCGCTCGCCGCGTCCGGGGACTTCCTCGCCGGCGGGACCACCCTCGTCGACCTGATGAAGCTCGACGTGCTGCGGCCCCAGCAGGTCGTGGACATCAACGAGCTGCCGCTGCGCGGCATCGACACCAGCGACGGCCTGCGGATCGGCGCGCTGGAGCGGATGGGCGCCGTGGCCGAGCACCCCGGCGTGTACCCGGCGATCTCCCGCGCCCTGCTGCTGAGCGCGTCCCAGCAACTGCGCAACATGGCCAGCATCGGCGGGAACCTGCTGCAGCGCACCCGGTGCACCTACTTCCGCGACGTGGCCTCGCCGTGCAACAAGCGGGAGCCCGGCACCGGCTGCTCGGCGATCTCCGGGCACAACCGGATGCACGCCGTCCTGGGCACCAGCGACGACTGCGTGGCGACCCACGCCAGCGACGTGGCCGTCGCCCTGGTGGCGCTCGACGCGGAGGTCCGGCTGGTCAGCGCCGCCGGGACCCGCACCGTCGCGCTGGCCGACTTCTACCGGCTGCCCGGCAGCACCCCGGAGGTCGAGAACGATCTCCGCCCGGGCGAGATGATCACCGAAGTGCTGGTGCCGCACCGGGACTGGGCCTCGCACTCGACCTACGTCAAGGTCCGCGACCGGCAGTCCTACGAATTCGCGCTGTGCTCGGCCGCGGTCGCCCTCGACGTCCAGGACGGCCGCATCGCCGACGCCCGGGTGGCGGTCGGCGGGGTGGCGACCACGCCCTGGCGGCTGCCCGCGGTCGAGGAGGCCCTGCGCGGCACTCCGCCGACCCCGGCGTCCTTCGAGGAAGCCGCGTCCGCGGCGGCCGACGGCGCCGAGCCGTTGTCCGGCAACGGCTTCAAGGTGTCCCTGCTGAAGCGGACCGTCGTCCGCGCACTGCTCGAACTGACCGAGGAGCGCCGTTGATGCCCAGCCGACTGGACAGCCCGCTGAAGGTCACCGGCCAGGCGAGGTACGGGCTGGACCACGACCTCCCGGGCATGACCTACGGGTACGTCGTGGTGAGCACGATCGCGCACGGCGAGATCGAGGCCATGGACGTCACCGCCGCGACGAGTTCCCCCGGTGTCATCGCCGTCTACACCCCGTTCGAGCCGCTCGACCTGCGCTCGCCGAGCACGCCGATGTTCGGCGAGACGTGGGTGCCGCTGCGGGACCGGGAGGTCGCCCACTACGGACAGCCGATCGGCTTCGTGGTGGCGGAGACCTTCGAGCAGGCCCGGGACGCGGCGGGGCTCATCGAGGTCTCGTACCACGAGCGCCCGGCGCTGACCTCGCTGCGGGACGGCCTCGCCGAGGCCCCGGACGCACCGCCGAGCATGGGCGGTGAGCCCCCGTCGCTCGACGTCCTCGCGCCGGACGTCGAGTCCATCGAAGACGCGCTGGCGGCGAGCCCGGTGGTCGTCGACCAGACCTACACCACCGCGACCCAGAACCACGCCGCGATGGAGCCGCACTCCGCGGTCGCCGCGTGGGGCCCCGACGGCCTGGTGCTGCACAGCGGGAACCAGATGTCGGACATGCAGGCGGCGGAGGTGGCCGGCGCGCTGGGCCTCGACCCCGCGTCGGTGCACGCCGTCAACCCCTTCGTCGGCGGGGCGTTCGGCGGCAAGGGCCAGACCTCGGCACCGACGTTCCTGGCCGCCGCGGCGGCCAAGGCCCTCGGCCGACCGGTCAAGGCCGCCCTGACCCGGGAGCAGGTCTTCACCGCGACGGCGAACCGCGCCGCCACGGTGCAGCGGATCTCCCTCGGCGCGGACCACGACGGCACCCTCATCGCGGTCCGGCACGACTCGTGGGCCGCCACCCCGGCGGGCGGCGGGTTCGTCGAACCGACCTCGCACGGCACCTCCCGCGAGTGGTATGCGACCCAGAACCTGTCGCTGCGCCAGAAGATGGTGCCGCTGAACCTCCCGCCGACCACGTTCATGCGCGCACCGGGCGAGGCACCCGGGTCCTTCGCGCTGGAGAGCGCGATCGACGAGCTGGCGGTGGAGCTGGGCGTGGATCCGATCGAGCTGCGCAGGCGCAACAGCTCGACGGCACCGCCCGGCAAGGACCTGCAGTGGTCGGCCAAGTACCTCGACGACTGCTTCCGCATCGGCGCGCAGCGGTTCGGCTGGGCGGAGCGCTCGCCGCACGGCCGCACCGACGGCGACTGGCTCGTCGGGATGGGCACGGCCACCGCGATGTTCCCCGCGCTGCGCTTCCCCGCCACGGTCGAGGTCACCTTGCGGGCCGACGACACGGCCGCGGTCTCGACCAGCGGAGCCGACCCGGGGACCGGTCTGCGCACCGTGCTCTCCCTGGTCGGGGCCGAATCGCTGGACATCGCGCCGGACCGGGTCACCCCGCGGCTGGGCGACTCGTCGTTGCCGTCGGGCGGCATGTCCGGCGGCTCGACCGCCACCGCGAGCGCGGGCACCGCCATCATGATCGCCGCCACCAAGGTGATCGACGAGCTGCTCGCGCTGGCGTCGGCGGCGGGCGCGCCGTTCGAGGGCGCGGACGTCACCTACGAGGACGGCCGCGTGCTGGCCGACGGCCGGACGATGACCTTCGGCGAGCTGCTGCGGGCGCTGGGCCGCGAATCGCTGTCGACGACCGGCTCCTCGGCGCCCGGCGAGGAGCGGACCAAGCACTCGTTCAGCTCCTTCGGGGCCCAGTTCTGCGAGGTCCGCGTGCACCGGCTGACCCGCGAGATCCGGGTGTCCCGGATGCTCGGCGTGTTCGACGCGGGCCGCATCATCAACCCGCAGCCGGCCCGCAGCCAGCTCATGGGCGGCATGATCTGGGGCATCTCGGCGGCCCTGCACGAGGGCCTGGAGGTGGAGGACAGCGGGCGGTTCGCCAACGGTGACTTCGCCGGCTACCTGCTCCCGGTCAACGCCGACATCCCCGAGGTCGACGTCCAGTTCGTCGAGCACCCCGACACCCTGCACAACGACCTCGGCGCCAAGGGCATCGGCGAGATCGGCGCGGTCGGCATGGCGGCAGCGGTCGCCAACGCCATCCACAACGCCACCGGCACCCGAGTCCGCCACATCCCCATCACGATCGAGGACCTCCTCGACTGACGGACCCCGTGCTCCCCACCGAGCCCCTCGGCGGGGAGCACGGGGAACCTCCGCTCCTGGACCTCGCGGGGATCGGGTTCTTCCGGAACGGAGCCGATTGGTCGTGAGGCCTTCAACTCGCACCGCCACCCACACGGTTGGCGAAAGCGGTCCTCAGTCGCCGGAGAGCAGGCCGAGTCTGGTCGGGAGCCACAGGGACAGCTCGGGGAGGAAGACGACCAGCAGCAGCACCGCCGCCAGCGCCGCAAGGAACGGGACGAGTCGGCGGATCACCGGCTCGATCGCCTGCCCGCCGACGCGGGACGCGATGAACAGCACGTTGCCCACCGGTGGGGTGATGGTGCCGAGGCCCAGGTTGAACACGATCATGGTGCCGAAGTGGACCGGGTCGATGCCGAACTCCTCGGCAATCGGCAGGAAGATCGGCGTGAAGATGAGGATCGCCGGGGTGGGGTCCATGAACGTGCCCACCACCAGCAGGACGAGCATCATCAGGAGCAGCACGACCGCGGCGTTGTCGGTGATCCCCAGCAGGCCGCTGGAGATCACATCCGGGAGCCCGGTGAACGACATCACCCAGGACAGCGCCGCGGAGACCCCGACCAGGAGCATGACGATGGCGGTCGTGCGGGTGGCGCTGAGCAGGATCCCGGGCAGGTCGGACACCGTGAGGTTGCGGTAGGCGAAACCGAGGACGAGGCAGTACAGCACCGCGATCGCGGCTGATTCCGTGGGTGTGAACAACCCGCCCAGGATGCCGCCGATGACGACGATGATCAGCAGCAGCGACGGAACGGCCCGCCAGAGCACGAGCAGCGCTTGGCGGAAGTGCACGCGCTCGGTCCTCCGGAGCTCCGACCGCTTCCGGGAGTACAGGAAGACGACCACCATGCAGGCCAGCGCCCACAGCAGTCCCGGCCCGTACCCGGCGACGAACAGCGCGGCGACCGAGCTGCTGCTGACCAGCGAGTACACGATGAACGTGTTGCTGGGCGGGAGCAGCATCCCGGCCGGGGCCGAGGCCGCGTTGACCGCCGCGGAGAAGGCGGGGTCGTAGCCGTCCTCCTGCTGCCGCGGGCCCATGGTGCTGCCGACCGCCGCGGCCGAAGCCACCGCGGCGCCGCTGACCGAGCCGAACAGCGCGTTGGCCACCACGTTGGTCTGCGCCAGCGACCCCGGCATCCGGCCGACGAGCACCTTGGCCGCGTCGACCAGCCGCGCGGCGATGCCGCCGTTGTTCATCAGCACTCCGGCCAGCACGAAGAACGGGATCGCCAGCATGGTGAACGAGCTGGTCCCGGAGACGATCTGCTGGGAGGCCACCAGCACGGCGTGGTCGGCACCGAGCACCGCGATCGCCGCTACGGTGCAGGACAGGCCGATCGCGACGGCGATGGGCACGCTGAGCAGGATCAGCCCGGAGATGCCGACGAGCAGGACGAGCCCTGCGAGCAATGCTGGATCCATCACCGCTCCTGGTTCGGTTCGGCCGGGCCCTCGCCGACGACCGGTGCTTCGGCTCGGCGCAGGACCAGGGCCAGGTGGTAGAGGGCGTAGAACGCGATGATCAGGCCGCTGATCGGCATGACCAGGTAGACGATCCCCAGGTGCGCGGGCAGCGCGGTGAGGCTCTGCCCCCAGGCCACGGCCGCGAGGCGCGTGCCGCCCCACACCAGGGCCAGGACCGCGAACGCGAGGATCGCCGTCTGGACCGCCGCGGCGGCCACCTGCTGGAACCGGTCGGCGAACCTGCGGACGACGACGTCGACGGCGATGTGCCCGCGTTCGGAGAACACGAGGGCGGCACCGAACATGCCGAGCCAGACGAACACGTGCTTCGCGAGCTCTTCGGACCAGCCGCTGGGCTCGTCGAGCACCTGCCGGGTGAACACCTGCCAGCTCACCGTGGCGATCAGGACCGCGAACAGCGCCACGCAGCCGGCGGCGAGAACCTTGTCCAGGACCTTCTTCACACCGTGCATCCCGGCCCTCCGGAATCGTCGGATCATCGCGCTGCCGCCCGGGCCTGCTCGTAGATCGTGCGCGCGCTCGCGCCGGCCTCGTCCAGCGCCCGTTCGGTCAGCGGTGCCAGGGCTTCGCGGAAGGCGGCGGCGTCGACCTCGTGGAACCGCACGCCCCGGCTCCTCAGCTCGGCGACGGCGTCCTCGGTCGCCTGCGCCCACAGCGCGGTGAACTCGCGCATCGTCGCGTTCCACTCCGCGTCGAAGACCGCCCGGTCCGCGGCCGGCATCCGGGTCAGGCGACCGGTGTTGGCGACCAGGTAGTCGAGCCCGATGAGGTGTTCGGTGCGGGAGAAGTGCGGAGCGACTTCGTAGTGCTTCTGCGTGACGTAGGAGACCTCGTTGTTCTCCGCGCCGTCGAGCACGCCGGATTGCAGCGCCGTGTAGACCTCGCCGTAGGACATCGGCGTGGCCGAGCCGCCCATCATGTCGAGCATGTCGGAGTGCACCTCGCTCTCCTGCACTCGGATCTTCTGGCCCGCCAGGTCGGCGGGGGCCGTGACCGGTCCGCGCGAGCTGTAGACGCTGCGGGCGCCCTGGGTGAACCCGCCGAGGACGGTGAGGTTCCGGTGCTCCAGCGAGGAGTACAGGTCACCGACGATGCCCGGATCGTTGATGACCTCCATCTGGTGCTCGATGGAGTCGAACACGTGGGGCAGGTTGAAGACGACGAAATCCCGGTCGAGGTTCTCCAGCTGGGTGCCGGAGACGATCGCGAGGTCGACGCTGCCGTCGCTGGTCAGCTGCAGGGTTTCGAGCTGGCTGCCGAGGTTGGAGTTCGGGTGGACGTCGATCTTCCACCGACCGCCGGTGCGTTCGCTGAGCCGCTCGCCGAAGTTCTCCAGCGCGGTGAAGGACGGGTGGTCCTCGGACTGGTTGAGCGCCAGCCGCAACGTCGTCCCGCCACCGCTGTGCGCGGCGCCGGTGGCGCACCCGGTCAGCACCAGCACCAGCGCGCCGAGCGCCGCCGCGAGCTGGGACGGTCTTCCGATCATCTGCTTCCCCTCCTGCTCCTCGTCGAGCGGCGCGGTCGCCGGGGTCGGACGTCCCCGCATTCACCCAGGGCGGCCTCGGCGGCGGCAACGAGTTGCCAGCAGTTGCCAGCGGTGGATTGCGAGGCCGTGATCCGCCGCGAACCGCACGGCCAGGTGCGGATTCGGGCGAGCGTTCCCCTCCGCCGCGCGAGCGCCGGACCGGATCAGCCGCGGAGATCCCGCAACGGCCGCGCCATCGGATTCCCGCGGCGGTGGCCGGGTATCGATCAAGCCGCCGGAGGCCAGGGATCAGCGGGCTGCACCGAATTCGCGCGCACGATCCTCGACGGCCGCGACCAGTTCGTCGTCGGCGGCGAGTTCCTCGTCGAGGGCGGCCAGGGCACGGCGAGGCGCGTCCGGTCCGTGCGCGAGCGCGGTGAGCTCCTCGACGCGGGGATCGCGCACCTCGTGGGTGCGGAGGTGGAGCAGCCACCCGGCCAGCGCGGCGACCGCGCTGTCGGGCAGGCGTCCCCGGTGCCGTTCGGCCCGCAACACCGGCAGGATCCGGGCGGGCAGCTTCTGGGAACCGTCGGAGGCGATCTGCCGGAGGTGGTGCCGCAGTCCCCGGGAGGCGAAGCGCTGGCGCAGGCGTCGCCGGTACTCCAGCAGGTCGTCGGAGCCCAGGGTCGCGTGGCGCCCGGCCGCGTCCCACCAGGATTCCACCCAATCCGAGAGCCTCGGGTGCCGCACGGCCTCGTCGATGGTCCCGCAACCCAGCACCGGGCCGGTGTAGGCCAGCAACGAATGGGCGCCGTTGAGGAACCAGAGCTTGCGCTGCTCGTAGGCGTCGAGGTCGTCGACGAACCGCGCGCCGGCCCGCTCCCACGCCGGTCGGCCGAGGCGGAACTCCCCGGCGAGCAGCCATTCGCCGAACGGCTCGGTCACCACGGGCGCGCGGTCCTCCAACCCGAGCAGGCGGGCCGTCGTGGTGCGGTCCTGCTCGGTGGTGGCGGGGGTGATGCGGTCCACGACGGTGTCGACGAAGGACACCTGCTCGTCCAGCCACGCGCGGAACTCCGCACCGCACCGCTGCGCGCCGGACCGCAGCGCCGAGCGCAGCGCGGCGCCGTTGCCGGGGAGGTTGTCGCAGGGCACGAGGGACAGGGGTGCGCGGCTGGTCTCGTAGCGCCGCCGCAGCCCGGCGAGCAACCGCCCGAGGGCGGTGCCCGCGGGATCATCGGGCGCGCGGTAGGCGGCTTCGGTGACGGTGAGCGTCACCAGCGCGACCTCGGGCGAGGTGAGATCGGCCAGCCATCGCTCGGTGTCGTCACCGCGGTGGACCCGGCTGATCGAGTCGACGATCTCGACCCGCGGCGCGGTGTCGCCGCGGACCTGCACCGAGTACAGGCCCTCCTGCTCGGTCAGCAGGCGCGGGAGCTCGGTGTTGCGGAAGGTGTAGGCGGCGATGCCCCAGTCCGGATCGGCGGCGGTGTAGACGGCCTGGTGCGCGCGGTGGAACGCGCCGAGTCCGAGGTGGACGGCGCGCACCGGCGCGGCGGGGCGGGCGCGGGCGGAGGTCCGGTCCAGGCGTGCCATCACAGGCGGAAGGCGATGCGCGGCTGGCGGTCGTTGAGGTCCCGGATCACCTGCGCGGCATCGTCCTCGGCGAGCACGTGCTCGGCCACGAGCCCGGCCAGGTGCGCGGCGTCGACGCGGCGGGCGGTGTCGTGCCGGGCGGGGATCGAGCAGAACCCGCGGGTGTCGTCGATGAATCCCGCGCTGCGGTAGAACCCCGCCGTCTCGGTGACGGCGTCCCGGAACCGGTGCATGGCGCGCGGTGCGTCGAGGAACCACCACGGCGCACCCAGGTACACCGCCGGGTAGAACCCGGCCAGCGGGGCGAGTTCGCGGGAGAACGCGGTCTCGTCGAGGGTGAACAGCACCGTCCGGAAGCGCGGGTGGGTGCCGAAGCGCTCCAGCATCGGTTGCAGGGCCCGGGTGAACTCCGCCCGGACGGGGATGTCGTGGCCGGTGTCCGGTCCGAACCGGCGCAGGGTGTCCGGGTGGTGGTTGCGCCGGCTGCCGGTGTGCAGCGCCAGCACCATGCCGTCCTCGCTGGACATGCGCGCCATCTCCCCGAGGAGCTGCTGGGACAGCAGCACGGCCTCGTCCCCGGTGGCGCCGCCGGAGCGGACCCGCTCGAACAGGGCGGCCGCCTCCGCCGGGTCGAGGAAGGCCATCCGCGCGTCGGGGGCGCTGTGGTCGGTGGCCGTCGCACCGTGGGCCCGGAAGAACTCCCGGCGCGCCTCCAGGGCGCCGACCAGACCGGCGTAGTCGCCGGTGTCGATGCCGCTGGCCGCCGCGAGGTCGTCCAGGGCCCGCGCCCAGCCGGCCGCGGTGGCGTCGAGGTAGCGGTCGGGGCGGAAGGTGGGCACGACCCGACCGGACCAGCTCGGGTCCTCGGCCAGCGCGCGGTGGTGCCACAGGTCGTCGGCGGGGTCGTCGGTGGTGGCCAGCACCGCGATGCCGAACGACTCGTACAGCGCGCGGGGGCGGAACTCCGGCTGCCGCAGCCGGGCGGTGAGCTCGTCGAACAGCTCGTCGGCGGTGTCCGCGGACGGCTGCACCGCCACCCCCAGCACCTCGTGCAGCTCCGCCTCCAGCCACTGCCGGGACGCGGTGCCCAGGAACAGGTGCCAGCGGGAGCAGAACGCCCGCCACACCTCGCGGGGCTCGGCGGGCTCCGCGCCGTCCTGGTCGCGCAGGCCGAGTTCGGGCAGGCCGACGCCGTCCGCGTGCAGCAGGCGCGTCACGTAGTGGTCCGGGGTCACCAGCAGGGACGCCGGGTCCGGGAACGGCCGGTCCTCGGCCAGCAGCCGGGGGTCGACGTGACCGTGCGGGCTGATCAGCGGCAGGTCGCGCACGCCCTCGTACAGGCGGCGCGCGATGGCGCGCCGCTCGGGCTCCGGGGGCAGGAGCCGGTCCGGGTGCGGGGCCAGGGGGACGCGGCCGTCGCTCGGCATCCCGCGCCGCGGGGCGGCGGAGCTGGTGGTCGTGCGCGCACCGTTCGACGATGCCGCCGGAGTCGAGTCCGTGCGGTGGTCCATGCGCCGCAGCGTGCTCGGTCGGGCGCCGGTGCGGCAACGAGTTGCCATCAGTTGTCGTGCGCGGGCGGCCCCGTGGAGCCCCGGGTCACCAGGTGGGCGTCGAACAGCATCGACGGCGGTCCCGCCTCGCGGTGCGTGAGCCGCGCGTGCAGCGCGTCCACCGCGCGCTTGCCCACCAGTTCGGTCGGTCCGGAGATCGTGGTCAGCGGTGGGCCGGTGAAGTCGGCACCGAAGATGTCGTCGCAGCCGACGAGGCTGAAGTGCTCGGGCACGACGACCCCGGCGGTCCGCAGCCGCTGCAACGCGCCGATGGCGATGAGGTCGTTGTAGGCGATCGCCGCGGTGCAGCGCCGCAGGATCAGCGCGTCGGCGGCTTCCTGGCCGCCCTGGCGGTTGGGCGCGTGGGGTCCGAGGAACTCGGCCTCCACGCCGAGCGCGGCGGCCTCGTCGTGGACCCCGCGCCAGCGGGCGCTGTTGATCCACGAGTTGCGGGGGCCCGCGAGGTAGGCGATGTGGCGGTGCCCGAGGGCGGCGAGGTGGCGCACGGCCTTGCGCATCCCGCCCGCGGTGTCCACGACCAGGCTCGGGAGCCCTCGGACGTCGCGGTTGACCATGACCAGCGCGCGGTGCTGGGCGAGCTGGTGGATGACCTCGTCGGACAGCCGCGAGGTCGCCAGGATCGCCCCGCTCGTGGTGGCCAGGAGCTGCCGCAGGTTGCTGACCTCGATCCGCGGTGACTCGTCGCTGTCGAGCAGCGCGAGCGCGTAGTCCTTCTCCAGCGCCTGCGCCTGCGCCGCCTTGATCAAGGGCGCGTAGTAGGGGTTGGCGATGTCGGTGACGACCAGCATCAAGGTCCGCGCCCGGCCGGGAGCCTCGGCCCGCGCCACCGGTTTCGGGGTGTAGCCGATCTCGCGGGCGGCCGCGCGGACCTTCTCGCGGGTCGCCGGGTTGACCCGGCTGGGATGGGCGAAGGTGCGCGAGACCGTCGAGGCGGCGAGCCCGCAATGCCGGGCCACGTCGTAGATCGTCGGCCCGCTCCGGCCCATGTGGACTCCCGGGGAGGTGACAACAAGTGGCAACTGGGTTGGCACGCTACGGGCGGGCTCCTAGCGTGGGCAAGCACCCGCTGCGCAGGGATCACCGCGTCTCGACCGGAGCACGCGCGGCGCCGACGGCTCCGGTCACCGACGCTGGACGGCACACCGGAGAGCGGCCCGCCTCCGCCGCCAACGCAGGACAAGGAGTGGTGCAGTGCTCATCGAACGCGCGGACGTCATCATCACCAGCCCCGGCCGGAACTTCGTCACGCTGAAGATCACCACCGGCGACGGCGTCGTGGGCCACGGCGACGCCACCCTCAACGGCCGCGAGCTGTCGGTCGCCAGCTACCTCGACGACCACGTCGCTCCCCTGCTGGTGGGCCGGGACGCCCACGCGATCGAGGACACCTGGCAGTACCTGTACCGCGGCGGGTATTGGCGGCGCGGGCCGGTGACGATGGCGGCGATCGCCGCGGTGGACACCGCCCTGTGGGACATCAAGGCCAAGGTCGCCGGACTGCCGCTGTACCAGCTGCTCGGCGGGCCCAGCAGGCGGCGGTGCCTGGTCTACGGCCACGCCAGCGGCAAGGACCTCCCCGAGCTGTTCGACTCCGTGCGGGAGCACCTGGAGGCGGGGTTCCGCGCGATCCGCGTCCAGACCGGCGTGCCCGGCCTCGACTCGGTGTACGGGGTGGCCTCGAGCGCGGCGGCTTCGGTCGGTGAGCCGGGCCGCTACGACTACGAACCCGCGCGCCGGGCCGCGTCGCCGGCCGAGGAGTCCTGGGACACCCGCGCCTACCTCCGGCACGTGCCCTCGGTGTTCGAGGCGGTGCGCGGCGAGTTCGGCGAGGAGGTCGCGCTGCTGCACGACGCGCACCACCGGCTCACCCCGATCCAGGCGGCCAAGCTCGGCAAGTCGCTGGAGCCCTACGACCTGTTCTGGCTGGAGGACGTCACCCCGGCCGAGAACCAGGAGGCCCTGCGGTGGGTGCGCCACCACACCACCACTCCGCTCGCGATCGGCGAGGTGTTCAACACGGTCTGGGACTACCAGCACCTGATCCGGGAGCAGCTCATCGACTACGTCCGGTCACCGATCACCCACGCGGGCGGCATCACCGGCGTCCGCCGCATCCTGGACTACGCCGCCCTCTACCAGGTGAAGTCCGGGATGCACGGTCCCACCGACGTCTCCCCCGTCGGCCTGGCCGCGGCGGTGCACCTCGGGCTGGCCGTGCACAACTTCGGCATCCAGGAGTACATGGTCCACAGCGAGCGGACCCGGGAGGTGTTCGGTCCGACCCACGAGTTCGCCCAGGGCGGGCTGCGCCCGAGCGAGGAACCGGGCCTGGGCATCCACTTCGACGAGGAGCTGGCGGCCGAGCACCCCTACGAGCCGGCCTACCTGCCGGTGAACCGCCTGCTGGACGGGTCCGTCCACGACTGGTGAGGCTGCGCGCCGGTGCCCGGGAGCCGTTTGAGAGGCTGCGCGGGTGAACGCGATCCGCCCGTGCCCGTGCGGCCTCGGCGAGCCGTTCGCCGACTGCTGCGCCCCGCTGCACGCCGGCGAACGCCGAGCGGCCACCGCCGAACAGCTCATGCGCTCGCGGTACTCGGCCTTCGCCGTCGGCGACCGCGCGTACCTGCTGGCGAGCTGGCACCCGTCGACCCGCCCGGGCGGGCTCGACCTCGATCCGGAGCAGCGCTGGGTCGGCCTCGACGTCCTCGACCGCACCGGGGGCGGACCGTTCGACGCCGACGGGACCGTGCGGTTCCGGGCGCACTACCGGCTGCGCGGACGAGCCGGCTCGCTCACCGAGACCAGCCGCTTCCGGCGCGCGGGCACGAGCTGGTACTACGTCGACGGCGACCACGACTGACCCCTCCTGCGCCGCGGGCGCGACGCCCGACACCTGGTGCGACCTGACCGCCCGCCCCTGCTCGGCGCCCACCGGCACCGGTCGAAGGCCGCGGCCGGAGGCGCGCCGCGCCGGTCGCCGCAGCGCGGCAGCCCGGCGCCCGGCCGGGCATTGACACGGCGGGCGGCGCATCGTTCACTGAGACCGCTTCGCGGAACCCTGGTTCCGCCAAGCGGAATCAGAGGAGGTGGTATGTCAGAAGGTGACGCCCCCGCGGCCGCGGCGCCCCACCGTCGTTGGTACCGGTCCTTGTTCGTGCAGGTGCTGATCGGCATCGCGCTCGGAGTCGTGGTCGGACTGCTCTTCCCCGACTTCGGACAGCTGCTCTCGCCCTTGGGCGACGGCTTCATCAAATTGATCAAGATGCTGGTCGCGCCGCTGATCTTCCTGGTGATCGTCACCGGCATCGCCAAGGTCGGCAGCATGAAGTCGCTCGGTTCCATCGGGGTGAAGGCCCTCGCCTGGTTCACCGGCGCCACCTTGGCCGCCCTGGTGCTCGGCATGGTCATCGGCAACCTCGCCCGGCCCGGCGCCGGCCTGGACATCGACCCCTCCACCCTGGACGCTGGCGCGGTGGAGGCCACGACCGGCGGCGAGCAGCTGCCCGGCGGGGTCGAGTTCATCATGAACATCATCCCGACCAGCGTGTTCAGCGCCTTCGCCGAGAACAGCCTGCTGCAGGTGCTGCTGTTCGCGATCCTGTTCGGCGTCGGGCTCGCGGCCCTGGACAGCAGCGCCCCGCCGGTCCTGATGAACGTCATCGACCAGGCGCTGCACGTCATCTTCAAGGTCGTCGGCTACATCATGTACCTCGCGCCGCTCGGCGCCTTCGGCGCCATGGCGGCCACCGTCGGCAACTACGGGGCGAGCTCGCTGGCCTCCTTCGGGCTGCTCGTCCTCGCGGCGTACGGGGCGGCGATCGTGTTCGTCGTCGGCCTGGGCGTGGTGGTCCGGATCATCACGGGCGTCAGCCTGTGGAAGTTCGTCCGCTACTGCCGGGACGAGTTCATGCTCGCCCTGGGCACCGGCTCCTCCGAGGCCGTGATGCCGCGGATCATCAGCAAGCTGACCGGAGCGGGCTGCGACCGCGCCGTGGTCGGGCTGGTGGTGCCCACCGGGTACTCGTTCAACCTGGACGGGGCGGCCATCTACCTGTCGTTGGCGATGCTCTTCCTCTCCCAGGCGGTCGGGGTGGACCTGACCCTCGGCGAGCAAATCCTCGTCCTGGGCGTCCTGATGCTCAGCTCGAAGGGCATGGCCGGAGTCCCGGGCTCGGCCTTCGTCGCGCTCTCGGCGACGGCGGCCGCGGTCGGCGCGTTCCCGGTGGCCGCGGTGTCGTTGCTGCTGGGCGCCGACCGGTTGATGGACTCCATGCGCGTGTTCACCAACCTGCTCGGCAATTGCGCGGCCACCTTCGTCGTCGCCCGCTGGGAAGGGATGCTCGACCGCGACCGGATGCGGGCCGTCCTGAACGGCGAGACGCCCGCCGGGAGCACGCCCGATCACCAGGACGCCGACCGAGCCGACCGGTAGTCCCGCCGGCGCTCGCCCACCGGGCCCGGCACCTCCTCCACCCACCGCACCAACGAAGTGAGTTCTTCCATGACCGAGTCCACGTACTACACCCCGACCGGCGGGCTGCCGCCGCAGACGACGCTGCTGACCGACCGGGCGATGTTCCGCGAGGCGTACGCGGTGATCCCGCGGGGCACCAACTCCGACATCGTGACCAGCCAGCTCCCGTTCTGGGAGAACACCCGGCTGTGGGTGCTGGCCCGGCCGCTGTCGGGGTTCGCGACGACGTTCTCGCAGTACATGATGGAACTGTCCCCCGGCGGCGGCAGCGACCGGCCGGAGAGCGACCCCGGGGCCGAGTCGGTCCTGTTCGTCACCGCCGGAGCGCTGCACCTCATCATCGAGGGCACCGAGCACGTGCTGCACGCCGGTGGCTACGCCTACGTCCCGCCGGGCGCGGACTGGTCGGCGCGCAACCGCAGCGCCGAGGTCGTCCACTTCCAGTGGATCCGGAAGCGGTACCAGCAGGTCGACGGCGTGGCGCGGCCGGACGCGTTCGTCACCAGCGATGGCGACGTCGAACCCGTGTCGATGCCCGGAACCGACGACCGGTGGCGGACCACCCGCTTCGTCGATCCGACGGACCTCCGGCACGACATGCACGTCAACGTCGTGACGTTCGAACCGGGCGCGGTGATCCCCTTCGCCGAGACCCACGTCATGGAGCACGGGCTCTACGTGCTCGAGGGCAAAGCGGTCTACCGGCTCAACGAGGACTGGGTGGAGGTCCAGGAAGGTGACTTCCTGTGGCTGCGCGCCTTCTGCCCGCAAGCCTGCTACGCGGGCGGGCCCGGGCGCTTCCGGTACCTCCTGTACAAGGACGTCAACCGGCACATGAGCCTCGACCAGCCCTGCTGACCGCGGTCGCAACCGGCCCGGATCACCGTCGGCGGGCGGAGATCCGGGCCGCCGCGTCTCCCATGGCCGCGAAGATCTCCGTGGCATCGTCGACCAGCCGTTCCCGCTCGACGTCGAGGACTCCGTCGAGCCACGCCACGAGCAGCTCGCTGAACGCGCCGACCAGCATGAACGACATGATCGCGCCGATCCGCCCGCCCTCGGACGCCGCCGACCGGTTCCGCCCGGCGGCGTCCGACTCGACGATCGAGGCGATGCTGAACCCCGTTTCCAGGCGGCGGCGGTTGAGCTTCTCGTTGCCCAGCGCCTCCACGTAGAGGACGCGCGCCCGGCGGTGGTCTTCGTCGACGAACCGGACCGTGGTCTCCACGGTGGCCCGGAGGGCGGCCCGCGCGTCGGCACCGGCCGCCCGGACCGCGGCGCGGACCTCCTCGTGCAGCTCGGCGATGAGCCGATCGTGCAAGGCCACGACCAGGTCGTCGAGGTCGGCGAAGCTCTCGTAGAAGTAGCGGGGGTTCAGCCGGGCCGCCTGGCAGACCGCGCGCACCGACGTCCCGGACCAGCCCTCGGTGCCGAGCAGCTCCAAGGCCGCGTCGAGCAGCAGGGCGCGCCGGGCCGCCACCCGGTCGGCGGCCGGGACGCCCGCCCAGCGGGTCGGTTTCGCGGAATCATCGGGTGTTGGCAACAGGCGTGACCATACCTTACGATCACTCTGGAAACAGACGTTGCCAGATTCGTTCGCACGGTCCCGGTCCCCGCACGGCTTTCGCCAAGGGAGCGCCATGCCCGAACGCACGGTCAGCCACGGCGGTGTCGCGCTGCACGTCGTGGAGGAAGGCACCGGGCCGCCGGTGATCTTCTCGCACGGATTCCCCGAACTCGCCTACTCCTGGCGACACCAGCTCCCCGCCGTCGCCGCCGCCGGCTTCCGCGCGGTGGCGCCCGATCAGCGCGGCTACGGCAGGACGTCGCGGCCCGAACCCGTCACCGACTACGACATCGAGCACCTCACCGGCGACCTCATCGCACTGCTCGACGACCTCGGCGAGCAGCGGGCGGTCTTCGTCGGGCACGACTGGGGTTCGATGGTGGTGTGGCACCTGGCCCTGCTGCACCCCGACCGGGTCGCCGGGGTGTGCGGCATGAGCGTGCCGTTCCAGCCGCGGCCACCGGTGCCTCCGGTGGCAGCGATGCGCGCGCGGTTCGCGGGCGAGTTCTTCTACATCCTGCACTTCCAGGAGCACGGCGTCGCCGATGCCGAGCTCGACGCCGACCCGGGCAGGACGATGCGGCGCCTGCTGTCCGGCACCCGGGTCGACCGGGACGCCCCCGGCGGACTGCTGCCCACCGGCAGCGGGACCGGTTTCCTGGACCGGTTCCCGGAGCCGGACGCGCTGCCGGCCTGGCTCGATCAGGCCGAGCTCGACCACTACGTCGCCGAGTTCGGCCGCACCGGCTTCACCGGCGGCCTCAACTGGTACCGCAACCTCGATCGCAACTGGGAGCGCACGCCGCACCTGGCCGGCGCGCGGGTCGAGGTGCCCAGCTTCTTCATCGCCGGGTCCGCCGACCCGGTGGTGGCGATGGGTCCGCTGTCGGCCCAGGAGGAGTGGCTCGCCGACCACCGGGGCAGCGTGCTCGTCGAGGGCGCGGGCCACTGGGTGCAGCAGGAGGCGCCGGACGAGGTCAACGCGGCCCTCCTCGGCTTCGTCCACTCCCTCGACCACGACGAGGAGACGCGATGACCGACCGAGCACCGCTGAACTTCGGCGTCTTCTACGCGCCGTTCCACCCCGTCGGCCAGGACCCCGCGCTCGCGTTGGAGTACGACCTGGAGCGGGTCGAGGCGCTGGACCGCTTCGGCTTCGACGAAGCCTGGTTCGGCGAACACCACTCGGGCGGCTACGAGATCATCGCCTCGCCGGAGATCTTCATCGCCGCCGCGGCGCAACGCACCAAGCACCTCAAGCTGGGCACCGGCGTGGTGTCGCTGCCCTACCACCACCCGTGGCTGCTGGCCGACCGGCTCGCGATGCTCGACAACCTCACCCGGGGGCGGCTGATCTTCGGCGCCGGGCCCGGGGCGCTGCCCACCGACGCCCACGTCCTCGGCATCGACCCGGTCGACCAGCGCCGCATGATGGAGGAATCGCTGGAGGCGATCCTCGCGCTGTTCCGCGGCGAGGAACCGGTCAGCAGGCGCACCGACTGGTTCACGATGAACGAGGCGCACCTGCAGGTCCGGCCGTACACCTGGCCGCACCCGGAAGTGGCGGTGGCGGCGATGGTCTCGCCCTCCGGACCGCGGTTGGCGGGCCGGTACGGCACCTCGCTGCTGTCGCTGTCGATGTCGGCCGCGAGCGAGGGGTTCGCCGCCATCGGCAAGGCCTGGGGCGTGGTGGAGGAGCAGGCCCGGCAGGCCGGGCGACCGGCCCCCGACCGGGCGAGCTGGCGCGTGCTCGGCACCGCGCACCTCGCGGAGACCGCCGACCAGGCCATCGAGGACTGCACCTACGGCCTGCCGGAGTTCGCGGACTACTTCGGCGCCGGAGCGGGTTTCGTCCCGCTGGCGCAGGACACCGGGTCCGGCCCGCGGACGCGGCGCGAGTTCGTCGAGGCCTACGCGGACTCCGGCAACGTCGTGATCGGCACCCCGGACGACGCCATCGCCTACATCGAGGGCCTGCTGGAGCAGTCCGGCGGTTTCGGCACCTTCCTGCTGCTCGGCCACGACTGGGCATCGCCGGAGCGGACCCTCAACTCCTACCGGTTGTTCGCCCAGCACGTCCTCCCGCACTTCAAGGGCCGGTTGTCCGCCCCGCGCGCCGCCCACCGGTGGGCGGTCGACAAGCGCGAGCAGCTCTTCGGCCGCGCGGGCGAGGCGATCGTGAATGCGGTCACCACGCACCAGCGGGACACCGGCGCGGAGGGCACCTGATGCGCGCGGCCGTGCTCCGGAGCGGCCGGATCGTGGTCCGCCCGGACGTGCCCGATCCGCGCCCCGGGCCGGGGCAGGTGCTCGTCCGGGTCCGCGCCTGCGGGATCTGCGGATCGGACCTGCACTTCGCCCGCCACGGTGGGCGGATGCTCGCGCTGGGCCGGGAGGTGGAGGGCACGCCGAGCGGCTCGTCCGATCCCGTCGACCTGGACCGCGACGTGTTCATGGGGCACGAGTTCGCCGCCGAGGTGCTCGAACTGGGCCCCGGGGCGGCGGAGCACACGGCGGTCGGGGCGCTCGTGACCTCGGTGCCCGTGCTCCTGGCCGAGGGCGGCGTCGCGCCGATCGTCTACTCCAACACCGTCCACGGCGGCTACGGCGAGCTGATGCTGCTGTCGGCCCCGCTGCTGCTCGACGTGCCCAACGGGCTGCCCCCGCACCACGCGGCGCTGGCCGAACCGATGGCGGTCGGGCTGCACGCCGTGAACAAGTCCGCGATCCGGCGCGGGGAGGGGGCGGTGGTGCTCGGCTGCGGACCGGTCGGGCTGGCGGTGATCGCGGCCCTGCGCGCCCGGGGCGCCGAGCCGATCGTGGCCAGCGACTTCTCCCCCGCGCGCCGGGACCTCGCCGCGGTGCTGGGGGCGCACCGCACCGTCGACCCCCGCGAGGAGACGGCCTGGTCCGCCTGGGCGCGCGAGGACGGGCGGCAGCTCGTGGCCTTCGACGCGATCGGGGTGCCGGGCGTGATCAACGACGTCCTCCGGTCGGCGCCGCGCGGGACGCGACTGGTCGTGGTCGGCGTCTGCATGGGCACCGACTCGATCGACCCGTACTTCGGCATCACCAAGGAGCTGAGCCTGCAGTTCGTCCTCGGCTACGACGCGGCGGAGTTCGAGCGGTCGCTGCGCTCCATCGCCGAGGGCGAGATCGACGTGGCGCCGCTGGTGACGGCGCGCGTTCCGCTCGACCGCATCTCCTGGGCGTTCGACGCCCTGGACGACCCCGACCGGCACTGCAAGATCATCGTGGAGCCCTGATGGCGGACTGGACCGAGATCGCGACCCGACTGGCGGAGGAATTCGCCGAACGTGCGGCCGAAGTGGACCGGAGCGGTCGGTTCCCGATCGACAACGTCGAGCGCATGCAGGAGGTCGGCTACCTCAACATCGCCGTGCCCGAGGAATTCGGCGGCGGCGGAGCCGATCTCGCCACCGTCGCGGCGTGCCAGGGCATCCTCGCCGGGGGCTGCGCCTCCACGGCACTGGCGGCGAACATGCACATCTTCGGCCTCGGCTCCGCCGCCGAGAGCTGGTCCGCCGGTGACCGCGGTGCCGAGCCGCTGTTCCGGATGGTCGCCGAGCGCACGATCGTCGGCGGCAGCCTGACCGACGCGGCCACCGGCCTGAACGTGCGGACCTCCTCGACCCCGGCGAAGCGGGTCGACGGCGGCTACTCCATCAGCGGGCGCAAGTCGTTCTGCTCGCTGGCGCCTGTCCTCGGGTTCTTCTGGGGGACCGCGGCCGACACCGCGACCGGCGAGCTGATCCTGTTCGGACTGCCGCGCGACACCCCGGGCCTGGATTTCGTCGACACCTGGGACACGATGGCGATGCGCGGCACCGGCTCCTGGGACGTGCGCTTCGACGACGTGTTCGTCCCCGACGCCGCCGTCCAGCGCGGTGCGGCTCCGGGCGACGCCCTGGTCTGGGACGCCGCGCGGGAACGCGGGTTCGCCTGGTTCGCCATCACGGTCGCGTCCATCTACCTGGGCGTGGCCCGGGCGGCGGCCCGCTTCGCCTACGACCACGTCACCAGCCGCACCGTCACCGGTGCCTCGCTGCCGATGTCGCGCCAGCCGGCGCAGGTCTTCAACGCCGCGGAGGTCGAGCTGCTGCTGCGCCCCGCCGAGGCGCTGGTCAGCGACGGGCTCCGCCGCCGCGCCGAATCCGGTCCGCTCAGCCCGGCCGACCTCAACACCCTCAAGTACGCGGCGGTGAACGCGGCCGACGACGCCGTCGACCGGTGCGTGCGGATGACCGGCGGGCACGGGATCTTCCGGAAGCTCCCGCTGGAGCGCTACTACCGGGACGTGCGCGCGGGCCAGTTCCACCCGCCGAACAACGATGTCGCGCTGGAGACGATCGGCAAGTCCGCGCTGGACATCGACCCGCTCGCCGAACCGCGCTGGCCCGCCGACTGAGCGGTGCGTCGGCGAGGCGCGGTCGCGCCTCGCCGACGCACCGGTGCTACCGGTCCGCCACGTCGGTCAGCGCGGTGTCGAGGACCTCCAGCCCGCGGTCGATCTCCGCCTCGGTCGCGGTCAGCGGCGGAGCGATGCGGAACGTCCCGCCCATGCCGGGCAGCTGCACGATGTTCATGTGCAGCCCGAGCTCGGCGCAGCGGCCGGTGACGGCGGCTCCGAGCTTGTCGGCATCGCCGCCGGGACCGTCGACCAGTTCCAGCCCGACCAGGAGTCCGCGACCGCGGACGTCACCGATCGCCGGGTGCCGCCCGGCGAGTTCGCCGAGCCCGCCCCGCAGCCGCTCGCCGAGCTCGCGGGCGCGCACGTCGAGGCGGTCGCGGGCCAGCACGTCCAGCACGGTGCTGCCGACGGCGGCGGGCAGCGGGTCGTTGACGTGCGTGGTGAAGAACAGGAACCCGCGGTCGTGGGCTTCCCGCTCGATCTCGGCAGTGGTCACCACGGCGGCGAGGGGCAGTCCGGCACCGAGGGTCTTGGACAGGGTGAGGATGTCCGGGACGACGCCGTCGCGCTGGAACGCGTACCAGTCCCCGGTGCGGCACAGCCCGGTCTGGGCCTCGTCCAGGATCAGCAGCATCCCGCGCTCGTGGCACTTGTCCCGCAGCGCGGCCAGGTAGCCCGGCGGGAGGTCGACGACACCGCCCGAGCTCAGCACGGGTTCGACCAGGCAGGCCGCGAGGCTGCCGACCGACTGCGCGTCGATCAGGTCGAAGCCGAGGTCGAGCTGGCGGCGCCAGTCCAGGTTCCCGTCGGCGTCGACGATGTCGGGCCGGAACCGGTCGGGGACCGGCAGGGCGAAGTTGCCCGGCACGGCGGGCCCGTACCCGCCCCGCCCGGCGCTGTAGGTGGCGCTCGCGGCGGCCTGGGTCATCCCGTGCCAGGACCGGGCGAACGAGACGACCTCGTGCCGACCGGTGACGAGCTTGGCCATCCGCAGCGCGGCTTCGTTCGCCTCGGCGCCGGTGGTCAGGAACAGCGACTTCTCCAGCGGTTCCGGCATCGTCCCCGCCAGCCGCCGGGCCAGGTCGAGGACCGGGCGGCTCAGCATGCCGCTGTAGAGGTGGTCGAGCCTGTCGATCTGCGCCCGGACGGTCGCGACGATCTCCGGGTGCGAGTGGCCGAGGATCGCGCTCATCTGCCCGGAGGTGAAGTCCAGGAGCTCGCGTCCGTCCTCGGTGAACACGGTGCTGCCCTCGGCGCGGTCGATGATCCCGGGGCTGAAGGCGCCGCGTCCGGAGTAGCGGACCAGGCGGCGTTCGGGGCGGTGTCGTCCAGCATGCCCCGACGCTACGAACGGACACCGCCGCGCGTCCACCGGCGGCCCCTCAGGGCAGTGCGATGGGGAAGGCCCGCGCGGGGTCCTCCAGCAGCCCGAGCAGCGTGGTCAGCGCCGCGGTGTCGCCTTCGACGGTCACCTCACCGGCCGCGATCGCGTCCGGGAAGGTCGTCCCTCCGGACAGGACCCGGTCGAACGCCGCGCGGTCGAGCCGCAGCACCGCGTCCGGCCGCTCCGCGCCGACGGCCTCCCCGCGCATCGGCGTGAGCACGCCGTTGGCCAGCAGCAGCGTCCACACCTCCACCGGCTCGGTGAACTCCCAGCGCAGCAGCACGCGGTGCGCGGCGGCGGCGGGCCCGTCCAGGCGCACCGCCCAGGTCTGGAACAGCTGCCGGGTGGACAACGCCGGGACCATCGCCTGGTTGACCCCGCCCGTGGTGGTGCGCCGCTCCTCGGCGGGCCGGCGCAGCTCCCACGCACCGGAGAGGTAGAAGTTGCGCCAGGTCCCGTTCTCCGACCCGTACCCGAGCCGCTCGAAGGTCGCGGCCTGCAACCGCCTGGCCCCGGCGTGGTCGGGTTCGGCGAACAGCACGTGGCCGAGCACCTCCGCGACCCACCTCAGGTCACCGGCCTCGAAGGAGTCCCCGGCCTTCGCCACCACCCGGTCCGCACCGCCCATGAAGTCCACGTACCGCTGCGCCGCCTCCGCGGGCGGGAGCTGCCACAGGTGGGCCGGATTGCCGTCGAACCACCCCATGTAGCGCTGGTAGACGGCCTTGCTGTTGTGGCTCAGCGAACCGTAGTAGCCGCCCACGTGCCGCGCGGCCAGCGACGGCGGGAACTCCCGCAGCTCCTCGGCGATCTCCGCACCGGTCAGGCCGCGGTTCATCAACCGCACCGTCTGGTCGTGCAGGTAGGCGTAGGCGTCGCGCTGCTCGGACAGGAACCTGGTCAGCTCCGCACGGCCCCAGGTCGGCCAGTGGTGCGAACCGACCAGCACCTCCGCCCGGTCGGCGAAGAGCTGGAGGGTCTCGGTCAGGTAGTCGGCCCACGCCCGCGCGTCCCGGACCTCGGCGCCGCGCAGCGTCAGCACGTTGTGCAAGGTGTGGCTGGCGTTCTCGGCCACCAGCAGCACCCGCGGGTCCGGCAGCAGGAAGTTCATCTCGCTCGGGGCCTCGGTCCCGGGGGTGAGCTGGAAGACCATCCGGACCCCGTCGACCACCAGCTCCGCACCGGTCCGCTCGACCACCTCCGTCGGCGCGATCAGCCCGACCCGACCGGTCGAGGTCGCCTGGCCCAGACCGAAACCGATCGCCCCCTCCGGCCCCGCCGCCAGGTGGCGGCCGTACATGTAGCGCGCCCGGGCCAGCATCGCCGGCCCGGCGACGACGTTCTCGCTGACCGCGTGCTCCATGAAGCCCGCCGGCGCGATCACCGGGATCCCGCCCGCGGCGACCTCGGCGGCGTCCACCACCCCGCCCACCCCGCCGAAGTGGTCGGTGTGGCTGTGGGTGTAGACGACCCCGGTCACCGGCCGCTCCCCGCGGTGCGCGCGGTAGAGCGCCAGACCGGCGGCGGCGCACTCCTCGCTGATCAGCGGATCGACGACCACGACCCCCCGCTGCCCTTCCACCAGGGTCATGTTGGAGACGTCGAACCCGCGGACCTGGTAGACGCCCGGCACCACCTCGAAGAGCCCGTCCACCGCGTTGAGCCGGCTCTGCCGCCACAAGCTCGGGTTCGCGGTCTCCGGGCACTCCTGCCCCAGGAACGACCACCGCTCGTTGTCCCACACCACGCGCCCGTCGGCGTTGCGGACGATCGTGGGCTCGGCCCGCCCGAGGCGGCCCCGAACGGCATCGCGCGCCTCGGCGGAATCATCCCGGATCGGCTCGGAATTCGAGGACATGCGGTCCACCTCCCGGATCAGGCGTCCGGCCATCTGTAATTCGTTTGAATTACACAGTATGGTGCATGAATTAAACGCACAAGACCCATCGTCGGCGATGGGCAGGATCGGAGCCGAGGCGCGACATGGACGGCAGGACCGGCCGGCAACCCGGCACGCGCGAGCAACTGATCATCGCCGCCGAGCGACTCTTCGCCCTGCAAGGGATCCGCGAGGTGTCGCTGCGCGAGATCGGCGCCGCCGCGGGTCAGCGCAACACCTCCGCCGCCCAGTACCACTTCGGCGACAAGGCGGCGCTGATCGAAGCCATCTTCGACCACCGCATGAGCACGATCAACGAGCGGCGCATGCGCCATCTCGCCACGATGCGCGTCGACGGGCGCGGCGGCGAACTCCGACCGTTGATCGAAGCCTTCCTGGTCCCGCTCGCCGAAAGCGTCACCGGCCCCGAGAGCTACTACGCCCGCTTCCTGGCGCAGTTCTCCGCCGATCCGCGCTACCGGACGTCCTTCGACTGGGAGACCGCCGAAAGCCTGCGGCTGGTGTGGCGCGGCTTCCGCCGCTGCCTGTCGCACCTGCCGGAGCCGACCGTGCGGGCGCGCCTGCGCATGCTCGAACACCTCGTGCTGCACACCATCGCCGACCACGAACGCGCCGCGGAACCGGGCGGCGGCGAGCACCCCGGACCGTGGGTGGCCGAGCTCGCCGACGCCGCCGAAGGGCTGCTCACCGCCCCGGTCACCGGGTAGCGCGGGCGGCCCCGGGTGACCGCTCAGACGTCCTCGGCGAGCAGCTCGTCGAGCTTGTCGAAGCCCTCTTCGACGCCGACGTCCATGCCGCTGGCCAGGATTCCGTCCCGGGCCTCGAAGTCCGGCACCACGCTCAGCACCTGGAGCCGGGTGCGCCCGCCCGCGAGCTCCTCGAAGGTCATCGTCTCCAGGGCGACCCCGTCGGGTTCGGCTTCGTAGGTGAAGGTCCACACGATCCGCTCGTGCGGTCGCACCTCGTGGAAGCTGCCGTAGAAGGAGGCGATCTCCTCGCCGTCGCGGTCGTTGGCGAAGGCCCACGCGCCCCCCGTGCGGGCTTCCCACCTGGTGATCCTGGTGCTCAGCGAGCGCGGCCCGATCCACCGCGCGTAGAGCTCGGGGTCGACGTGGGCCCGGAACACCCGTTCGGGAGCCGCGTCGAACTCCCGGGTGATCCGGATGGTCGGCAGCTTCTCGTCCGCCACGATCTCGGTCTCGTGCTGGGTCGTCATGATGCGCCCTCCGCTCGCGTCCCGTCCTCGTCCTCGACCATCCGGTCCAGCAGAGCATCGAGGCGCTGGTAGCGCTCCTCGACCTCCCTGCGGTAGCGCTCGATCCACTTCCCCATCAGGTCGAACACCTCGGTGTCCAGGTGGACCGGTCGACGCTGGGCGTCCTTGCTGCGGGTCACCAGTCCGGCCTCCGCCAGCACCTTCACGTGCTTGGAGACCGCTTGCAGGCTCATGTCGTACGGCTCCGCCAGCTCGCCCACGGTCGCGTCCGCCCCGGCCAGCCGGGCCACCAGGTCGCGCCGGGTCCGGTCGGCCAGTGCCGCGAACGCCCGGTCGAGTCGTTCCGCGTCCTCGTCCACCAGTATTCCTCAACTCATCGGTTGATTACGACCGTAGGGCGCCGACCGGCATTCGTCAACCGGCTGGTTGAGGAACCGGGACGGCGGGTCAGCTCCCGGGCCGCCGACCGCGGGGACGCAGCACGTAGGCGTGGGAATAGGGCCGGTCCGCGGGCAACCGGTACTGCTCGCGAGGCCGTCCGGAGGAGACGAAGCTGTTGTCCCCGACGCCCATCTGGCGATGGTTGAGCTGCAACGTCGTGGCCACCCGGGTCAGCTCGTACGGGTGCCGGCAGGTCTCCAGGTCCTCGGTCGTGACGTGCAGGGCGCCGACCTCCATGAGCCCGTCGGCCTCGGCTTCGAGACCGACGCCCGCTGCGCCGGTGAGCCGCACCCAGCGCACGTCGGTGAGGTTGCCGGTCTCCTGGCACTGCACGTACGGGACGAACCGGTCGTCGACGGTGCTCCGGTACCGGCCGACGAACGCGCTGTCCTTGCGGTCCCAGTAGTTCTCGTGCGGTCCCCGCCCGTACCACGACAGGTCCTCCAGGCCGTCGGCCACGGTCATCCGGGTGCCGACCAGCGGGAGGTCGGCGACCCCGTCCCCCGGCGCGAGCGTGGCGAGCACCTCGACGGAACCGTCCGGGGCGACGGTGAACGCCATGTCGTGCCGCGACGGGCTCGGTGCCGTCGGCAGGGCGGCGCGGACGTCGACGCGCACCCGCCCGTCCTCGGTGCGCGTGATCGTCGCGGACTCGACCCGCCGGTTCGCGGCGGCGTCGCGCCACGTGGTGAGCTCCGCGGCGTACCCGCTGCCCTTGTCGTTGTCGGTGGGCGCTCGCCAGAAGTGCGGCACGGGGCCGTCGCGGAACAATTCGGTCCCCTGGTACCGGTACGAGGCGACCGTGCCGCGGACCTTGTCGAAGTCGATGCGCAGTCCCGCCCCGCTGATCCGCGCCCGCTCGGCCGTCTCGTCGACCCGCAGCGGCGGCCCCGCAACCTCCGGGCCTGGAACCACCGGCCGCGCCCGCTCCGGTCCCGACCGGGGCAGGGCGAACTGCTCGGCGGCCACGACGTGCCCGGCCGGGGCCCACCGCGTCGCCTCCGCGAGCGCGAACGTCACGGTGAGGTGGTGCTCGGCGCCCGGAGCGGGTTCGGGTTCCCGGAACGGCACGTCGACGACCTGCCGCCGACCGGGCGGCACGTCCAGGCGCGGCAGCACGCCCCGCTGGACCACGACGCCGTTCTCCGCCAGCTCCCACCGTGCCTCGAAGGTGTTCAGGTCGGTGAAGAAGTGGCCGTTGACGACCTCCAGCCGCCCGCGGCGCAGGTCGTCGGCGATCACCTGGACGTTCTGGTGGACCTTCTTGACCTCCCACAGCTCCGGCTCGCACTCCCGGTCGCCGGAGACGAGCCCGTCGGCGCAGAAGTTGTCGTCGTTGGGGTAGCCCTCCTGCCAATCGCCGCCGTAGGACAGGTAGGTCCCCGACGAGCCCGGGACGGGCCACCGCACGGTCTGGTCCACCCAGTCCCAGATGAACGCGATCCGGGCGTTCGGGTGCTCGGCCAGCGTCCGCCAGTAGGCCGCGAAGCCGCCCTGGCTGTTGCCCATGGCGTGCGCGTACTCGGTGACCACGAACGGCTGGCCCTGCGCCGCGGCCTTCGGGGCGTAGGTGTCGATCTGCTCGGGACCGCCGTAGCACTGGACGCCGTACACGTCGACGAGGTGGTTGTCGATCTCGCCCGTGGTGTAGTCCAGCGCGTAGTAGTGCACCGGGCGCGTCGGGTCGTGCTCGTGGGTCCATTCCGTCATGGCCCGGAAGTTCTCGCCGGACCCCGCCTCGTTGCCCAGCGACCACAGGACGACGGAGGGGTGGTTCTTGTCCCGCTCGACCATGGCGCGCATCCGGTCCACGCACGCCGCCCGCCACTCCGGGTGCTCGCCGGGGAAGTTCCGGCTGGTGGCCAGGCCGTGGGTTTCCAGGTTGGCCTCGTCCATCACGTAGAGCCCGTACTCGTCGCACAGCTCCAGCCAGCGGGGGTGGTTCGGGTAGTGCGAGGTGCGCACGGCGTTGATGTTGAAGCGCTTCATCAGGGTGATGTCCTGGACCATGCGCGCCTCGTCGAGGGCCTGCCCCCGGTCGGGGTCGGTCTCGCACCGGTTGGTGCCCTTGAGCAGCACCGGCTCGCCGTTGACGAGGAACCGGGCGTCCCGGATCTCGACCGCGCGGAAGCCCACCCGGACGCGCTCGGCCTCGAGGACCGCACCGGTCCCGTCGACCAGCGACAGCACGAGGGTGTACAGGTTCGGCACCTCGGCCGACCACTTGAGCGGGTCGGCGACGGGCACCTCCTCCTCGACGGAGATCTCCTGGCCGGCGCCGACGTCGACGGCCATCGTGACCGGGCGGGACCACATGGGACGGTCGTCGGCGTCGTGCAGCATCGCTTCGACCGCGTGCGGCCCCGACGGCCGCCCCGCCGCGTTGGACACCGCGACCCGCAGGCCCAGCACGGCGTCGCGGTACTCCGCGTCGAGACCGGTGCGCACCCGGACGTCGCGCAGGTGCACCTCCGGCGTGGCGTACAGGAAGACCTCGCGGAAGATCCCCGAGAGGTCGATCATGTCCTGGCACTCCAGCCAGCTCCCGTCCGACCACTGGTAGACCTCGACGGCCACGGTGTTCGCGCCCGGGCGCACGTGCTCGGTGATGTCGAAATCCGCGGCGGTGAAGCTGTCCTCGCTGTAGCCCACCTTGCGCCCGTTGACCCAGACGTAGAAGGCCGACTTCACGCCCTGGAACGACAGCAGGACGCGCCTGCCGCGCCACCCGTCGGGCAGCTCGAAGTCGCGGCGGTACGAACCGACCGGGTTGACCCGGGTCGGGGCCCGCGGGACCTGCGGCTGCTCGTAACCGACCCACGGGTACTTCTGGTTCAGGTAGATCGGGTGCCCGTAGCCCTGCAGTTCCCAGTTCGACGGGACCTCGATGGTGTCCCACCCGCTGACGTCGACGTCCTCGCGGTAGAAGTCCGCGGGCCGCGCGTCGGGATCGGGGGACCAGCGGAACCGCCACCGCCCGTCCAGCGAGCGGAAGTACGGCGAGGCGGACCGCTCGCCCCGCAACGCGGCCGCCGGGTCGGCGTAGGGCGTCAGCGGCGCGCGGGCGGGTTCGCGGTTGATCTCGAAGATCTCCGGGGCGGCGTTCCACTCCTTCCCGAACTCCGCCGCGAAGGCGGCCTTCTGGTCGGCGAAACCCTGCCACCCCGCCAGGACGCCCAGTCCCAGGCCACCGGCGCGCAGGAAACCCCGTCGCGTGAAACCCCCGGTCATGATGTCTCCCTCCGGGACCCGTCCCGGCCGCTGTCCGCAGTGGACCGGCTCGGCCAGCGGGCTCCGTTCTCCCAGTAGGTGCTGATGCTCTCCAGCGAACGGCCCTTGGTCTCCGGCGCGAACCGGAGGACGAACAACCACGAGAACGCCGCCAGCGCGAGGAAGATCGCGAAGGTCGCCGCGCCCCCGATGCCCTCCATCAGCGGGAGGAAGAGCTGGGCGACGATCAGGTTCGCGACCAGGTTGGACGCCAGCAGCAGCGAGGCTCCGAAGGAGCGCAACCGGGCGGGGAAGCTCTCCGAGGCGAACACCCACACCATCGAGCCGAACCCGAAGTTGAACCCGGCCGTGAACAGCAGGATCGCCACGAATCCCCAGAAGGAGCCGCCGCCGAGCGATCCGGTGGCGAACACCGCGATCATCATGGCGCTGGCGAGCATCATCGTGGTGATGCCGCCGAGCAGCAGCGGCCGGCGGCCGAGCCGGTCCACCGCGACCAGCGAACCGACCGTGGCCACCAGCGCCGCTGCCTGCACGACGGCGGGCAGGCCCAGGATCGCCGCGTAGCCCTCGAAGCCCATCTCCTGGAAGATGATCGGGCTGTAGTAGGTGATCGCGTTGATCCCGGTGATCTGCACGAGGAATCCCATGGCCAGGACGAACATCGTGGCGATCGAGTACGGCTTGCGGAACATCTCGGCGAGGTTGCCGCCCCGCTCGGCGGCCATGTCGGCGCTGATCTCGGCGAGCTTGCGGTCCGCGTCGGCAGCCGGGTCGACGAGCCGCAGCGTGGCCCGCGCTTCCTCCCGGCGTCCCCGCATCAGGTACCAGCGGGGCGTGTCGGGCAACCGGACGACCAGGAACAGGATCAGCACCGACGGCACGGCCGACAGGCCCAGCATGAGCCGCCAGTTGCCGGAGTCGGCCAGGGCCCAGTCCACGAGGTAGGCCAGCAGGATGCCGCTCACGGTGGCGACCTGGTAGCCGACCACCAGGGCACCGCGGATGGCCGTCGGCGCCGACTCGGCCAGGAAGATCGGGCTCACCACCAGCGACAGCCCGATGCTGACGCCGAGGAAGAACCGGGAGATGTCGAGCCAGAGGACGTCGGTGGTCAGGCTCGACCACACGGAGAACACGGCGTAGCCCAGCACGACCAGCACCAACGACTTCTGGCGACCGATGACCGTGGCCAGCTTGCCCGCGATCAGGGCACCGACGATGTTGCCGGCCACCAGGACCGTGGTGACGCTGCCCTGCAGCAGTGGGGAGAGCTCCATCTCCTCGGTGATGAACAGCAGTGCACCGGAGATGTTGCCGATGTCGTAGCCGTAGACGACACCGAGCGTGGCCGCCGCGACGGCGATCTTCCAGCCCGTCGACGAAGTGGCACGACCGGTGGAGGTGTGCTCGGTCATGGATCCGCTTCCTCTCGCACGTCGGTGATGCGGACGCTCACGGCGCGGTGGTGGCCGGTTCCCCCGCGCCGTTGAGCGCTGCCAGCAGCCGTGCGGTCTCCCGGGTGATCGCCTCGCGCCCCGCGCCGAGGTAGCGGCGGGGGTCGACGCCGTCGGGGTGGTCGGCCAGGGATCGCCGCACCGCTGCGGTGAATTCCTCGTTGAGCCGGGTGGCGATGTTGATCTTCGTCAGCCCGGCCCGCACCGCCGTGCGCAGGTCGGCGTCGGCGACGCCGGAGGACCCGTGCAGCACCAGCGGGACGTCCAGGGCGGCGCGCAACCGTTCGACCAGGCCGAAGTCCAGGTCCGCGTCGCGGGTGCGCATGGCGTGGGAGGTGCCCACCGCCACGGCGAGGGCGTCGACCCCGGTGTCGCGCACGAACTCCACCGCCTCGGCGGGATCCGTGCGCGCCCCCGGCGCGTGCACCCCGTCCTTGCCGCCGATCCGGCCGAGTTCGGCTTCCACCCAGACCCCGTTGTCGTGGCAGTACCGCGCCGTCCTCGCGGTCGCCCGCACGTTGTCGTGGTGCTCCAGCGCGGAGGCGTCGAACATGACCGAGGGGAAGCCGAGCGCGACCGCCCTCGCCACCAGCTCGAAGGTCTCCGCGTGGTCGAGGTGCACCCCGACCGGGGTGCGCGCCGCCCCGGCGGCGGCCAGCATCGCGGCCCCGAGCGGTTCCAGGGCGCCGTGGTAGCGCACCGCGTTGTGGCTCACCTGCAGCACGACCGGCTGGTCCAGCTCTTCGGCGGCGGCGACGATGGCGGTGGCGTGCTCCAGCTGGATCACGTTGAACGCCGGGCAGCACCGCCCCGCGGCACGCGCCTCGGCGACGAGCTCACCCGTGGGAACCAGTGCCATGCGACTCCTCCTGTCCCGCCAGGGCGCGCACCCGCGCCGCGCCGCGTTCGCGGTGGTAGTGCTGTTCATCGAGGTCACCGGCCACGGGAGCGGCCACCGCGGCGGCGGAGGCGGCGACCGCCTCGCGCAGCCGGTCCGGCCACGGCGCCCGGGTGACGAGCCCGCCCGCGAGGGCCGCGACGACGGCGTCCCCCGCCCCGGTCGGATTGCCGGACACCTGCCGGGACGGCTCGGCGCGCCAGCTCCCCGCGTCCGTCACGGCCAGCAGCCCCGCGCCGCCCAGGGAGACCACCGCGCTGCCGGCACCGAGGTCCCGGAGCAACTGCGCGCCTTCGCGCGGACCCACCGCGCCGCTGAGCTCGGCGAGCTCCTCGGCGTTCGGCTTGACGACGTCGGGCCGGGCGGCCACCCCTCGGCGCAGCGCGGCACCGGAGGTGTCCAGCACGGTCGGCACGCCGCGGCCGCCTACCCTCGCGATGAGCCGCGCGTACCCGTCGTCGGCGACGCCGGGGGGCAGGCTGCCCGCGAAGACCACCGCCGCGGACCGGCCGCTCACCCGGCGCACGACCTCGCCGAGCTCCGCCCATTCGCGGTCGGCGACGTCCGGCCCCGGTTCGTTGATCAGCGTGGCCCGCCCGTCGTCGGACACCAGCGCCACCGTGCGGCGCGACTCCCCGCGGAGCTCCACGAGCTCGTGGGGCAGCCCGGCCGCGTCGAGGTCCGCCCGGATCGCCTCGCCGGTGGCACCGCCGACCAGCCCGACGACCCGGGTCTCGTACCCGAGCCGCCGCAGCACGCGTGCCACGTTGACGCCCTTGCCGCCCGCCCGCTGGTGCACCGACCGCGCGCGGTGGACGCGGTCCGGCGTCAGCCGGTCGAGGCGGTAGGTCACGTCCAGGGCGAGGTTCGCCGTCACCGTGGTGATCACGAGAGCACCTCCCCACCTCGCCGGGCTCGTTTTAGGGTTCTTTTCGGAATGCGGCGGAGCCGCATGCGGTGAGGCACGCAACCGGCACCGCCGCCCGTGCTCGGACGGTGCCGCTCAGCGGTCTTCTCGCGAGGACAGCCGTGACGCCGTGTACGTCGTCGGTACATCAGGAGCGGCTCCCGGAGCCCGCACCGCCACGCAGGTCTTTCTGAAAGCAGTCCCTAGGCGGTCTCCAGCACGACCGAGCGGTTCAGGTGGCGCGGCCGGTCCGGGTCCAGCCCGCGGTGGACGGCGAGGGCGACGGCGAACCGCTGCACGGCCACGAGATCGGCCATCGGGTCCGCCGGGTGGTCGACGAACGTCGCGCCGGTGGCCCGCACCTCCTCGGCCAGCCCGTCCGGCGGGCCGCCGAACATCCAGGTGGCCCGGCCGGGTTGGGCGATGCTGATGGGGCCGTGCCGGTACTCCAGCGCGGGGTAGGACTCCGTCCACCCGTTGGCGGCCTCGCGGACCTTCAGGGCGGCCTCGTGCGCGATCCCCACGGTCCACCCGCTACCCAGGAAGCTGATCTGCTCGGTGGCGAGCAGGGCCGCATCCGCCGGTTCGGCGAGGACCGCCTCGGCCTGCTCGACCACCTCGGTGAGATCGGCACCGAGGTGCGCGCGCAGCAGCGCCAGCGCGGTCGTGGCGAAGCGGGTCTGGACGACGGAGCGTTCGTCGCAGAAGGAGAGGTCGACGACGTGCCCGGCCCGCCCGGCGACCGCCTCCGGCACTCCGGTGAGGACGGTGGTGGCCGCGCGGTCCCGGACCTCGTCGAGGGCCCGCAGGACCTCGGTCGTCCTGCCGGAGCGGGTGATCGCGACGACGCGGTCGTAGTCGCGGGTGCGCGGGAGCTCGGAGGCGGTGAACGCGTCGGTCACCCCGGCGCCGGAACCCTCCCGCAGGGCGGCGTAGGACTGCGCCATGAACCAGGAGGTCCCGCAGCCGATCACGGCGACGCGCTCCCCGGACCGCGGCAGACCGCCCGGGGCGGTCGCCGCCAGCCGCGCGGCACGCCGCCAGCACTCCGGTTGGCTGGCGATCTCCAGCTGAGCGAACGATTCCGCCATCTCGCGTCCTCCCTGCGCCGGGACCGGCTGAGGTCCCGCGATCGAGGGCCTCGGGACGGAGATCACGTTAAGTTGATCGAAGATGCACTGTCAATGCGCTTTTCGCGCATCTTCGAACACCGCGGTTCGGCGAGTGCGCGCAGCGGCGGTCAGACGACCTGGACCTGCGCTCCCTCGCCCCGGAAGGCGCTCACCAGCTCCTCGTCGGCCCCCTCGTTGGTGATCAGCGCGTCCACCCGGCTGCACGGGCAGATCTGCGCGAACGCCCGCCTGCCGAGCTTCGAGCTGTCGGCGACGACGGCGACCCGGGCGGCGCGGGAGGTCATCAGCCGGTTGATGCTGGCCTCGCCCTCGTGGTGCGCGTAGGCCCCGGAGGCCGGATCGATCGCGTCGACGCCGAGGAACAGCAGGTCGAGCGCGATCTCGTCGAGGATGCGGGTGCCCAGCGGGCCGGTCAGCTCGAACGACTGCTGGCGCGCCACGCCGCCGGTCACCACGATCTTGACGTGCGGGCGGATGATCAGCTCGTTGGCGATGTTGAGCGCGTTGGTCACCACCGTCAGCGACGGGTGCTCCCCGCGCTCGGCCAGGTCCGTGCGGGTGGCGATGGCCCGCGCGACCTCGGTCGTCGTCGTGCCGCCGTTGAGGCCGACGACCATGCCGGGCCGGACCAGCGCCGCGGCCGCCGCGCTGATCCGCTGCTTCTCGGGGGCGTGCCGCGCGCTCTTGTGGCGCAGCGGCAGGTCGTAGGTGACGTTGGAGGCCACCGCCCCGCCGCGGGTCCGCGCCACGAGCTGCTGCCCGGCGAGCTGGTCCAGGTCCCGCCGGATGGTCGCCGCCGAGACCCCCAGCTCCGCCGCCATCTCGTCGACATCGATCCGTTCGCGCTGGCCCACGATGTCGAGCAGCGTGCTGAGCCGCTCGTGTCGATTCACCTCGGGTCGCCCCTTCCACTAGCCGGTCCGCGCGAGCGCGGCGGACCGCCCGAGGGCGATTCCCGCGAGACGATCGCCGGGAGATCGCCGCTACCGAATACCTCTGTTCGGACGATAGCAATCGCGGATGCGGCTGTGTGAAAGTGATCGGAACCACGAACTTTCGATCATGATCGTTCAGGAGGTTTGCATGTCCGAGGGCGAGACCGACCACGGCGCGCTTTCCCGCCGAGCACTGCTGCGCACCAGCGCGGCGACCGCCGCCGGACTGGGGATCTCCGGCCTCGCCGGACAGGCGGCCGCCGCCACCCGCGAGGACGTCCCCGCGCGCCAGGGCGAGTCGATGATGGGCGTGCCCTTCGAGGCCCGCGACGAGGTGCGGATGGGCATCATCGGCCTCGGCAACCGGGGCAGCGCCATGCTCGCGCAGATCCTCGCCGTACCGGGGGTCCGCGTCACCGCGCTGTGCGATGTGGACGCGGCCGCGGTGCGGCGCGCCACCAGGACCGTCACCGACCACGGCGACCCCGCGCCGGCGCAGCACACCCGGGGCGAGAACGACTTCGAGAACCTGTGCACCCGCGACGACGTGGACTTCGTCTACGTCGTCACCCCCTGGGAATGGCACGTCCCGATGGCCCTGGCGGCCATGCGCGGCGGCAAGCACGTGGGCGTCGAATGCCCGATCGCGCCGTCGGTCGCCGACCTGTGGGAGCTCGTCGGCACCTCCGAACGCACCCGCAGGCACTGCATCCAGCTGGAGAACTGCTGCTACGGCCGCAACGAGATGCGGGTGCTGCGCCTGGCCCACGAGGGCAGGTTCGGCACCCTGCTGCACGGCGCCGGCGCCTACATCCACGACCTCCGCGAGGAGCTGTTCTCCGACAGCTACTACGCGGGCGAGTGGCGCCGCGCCTGGCACACGAAGGTCAACGGCGACCTCTACCCCACCCACGGTCTCGGCCCCGTCGCCTCCTACCTGGACATCAACCGCGGCGACCGCCTGGTCAGCATCAGCTCGCTCGGCTCACCCGCGGCGAGCCTCGCCGAGTACCGGGAGCGCCACGTCCCCGCGGGCGACCCGGCGTGGCGGGAGGACTACGTCAAGGGCGACGTGACCATGAGCCTGATCCGGACCGAGCTGGGCCGGATCATCCACCTGGTGCACGACGTCTCCAGCCCGCACCCCTACAGCAGGCTCAACCACCTCGCGGGCAGCAAGGGCGTGTTCGAGGACTACCCGCCGCGCATCTACCTGGAACCGGAGATGCGCGATCACGCCTGGGGTGACTTCGCCGATTACGCCTCCTACGACCACTGGTTGTGGAAGGAGGTCGACCCCGGCCCCGGCGGCGGCCACGGCGGCATGGACTACATGATGGTCTACCGCTTGGCGCAGACCATGCAGCTCGGCCTGCCCCCGGACATCGACGTCTACGACTCGGCCGCCTGGAGCGCCCCGTTCGCCCTGAGCGCGGCCTCGATCAGCGCGGGCGGCACGGCCGTGCCGTTCCCGGACTTCACCCGCGGCGACTGGACCACCCCGCACCCCGGCGTCGACTCCCCGGACCCGACGCCCTGACGCACCGCCCGCCGGCAGCACGCGGCGGTCCTGGACCGAGCGGCACCCGCGAACCCCACGGCGGGTGGCGGGTCCGGCGTGACGACGGGTCAGCCGCCGCGGTCGGGCGTCCAGTAGCGGGTGAGCACCCGCAGCACCACCGACACCTCGAAGGCGGTGATCCCGGGGTGCCGGCCGAGGTCGTCGGTGAGGAACCTGGCGAGGTCGTCGTCGTGCTGGAACACCCCTTGGTGGATCACCGACGACGTGCCCGCCACCGTGGTCACGTAGCGGGCGGAGGGATGCGTCGCGAGCGCGGTCGCGGTGTCGCGCATCGTGCTCGCCGAGGTGGCGAGCGAGACCACCGCCTCCAGCGGGTAGCCGAGCAACGCCGGTTCGATCTCGACCCGCGGCTGCACCAGTCCGCGGTCCAGCAGCGACTGCGTCAACCGGTAGGCGGTGGACGCGCTCTTGCCCAGCTCCCGCGCCACATCGGCCGCGCTCGCCCGGCCGTCGCGCTGCAGGACGCCGGCGACCTCCCGCTCCTCCTCCCCGAACGGGACCGGGGCGGCGGGCAGCGGGCCGTGGCGGTGCTCGAAGAGCTGCCGTTCCCGCTCGGCGCCGAGCCGTTCGATCCGCCAGGACGATCCCGAGGCGAACCGGTGCAGCCCGGGCTCCGAGTGCGTGCCGACGATGCCGGGGATCGACGGCAGCGTCCTGGTCAGCAGGTCGGCCGCGTCGGCGCGGCGGGTCGGGTGCAGGATGCAGAACACGTCGGCGCGTCCCGTGGTGGTGGCGACGAACTGCGCCTCGTCGAGCTCCGCGACCGCGGCGGCCACCTGGTTCGTGCTGCCGGGCGCGGTCGAGATCCAGACGTGGTGCGGCGTCGCACCGCCGAGCCACCACGGCACCTGCCCGACGATCCGGACCCCGTGCCGTTCGCGCAGCCGCGCCATGCGCCTGCTGACCGTCCCCGTGGACACCCCGAGCGCCGCGGCGAGCACCTGCATGCTCGCGCGCGGGGCGATCTGCAGCGCGGCCACCAGATCCAGGTCACCGCCCCCGAGGGCACCAGCGGACATGCCCCGTTTCTACCACGCGGCCATTTTTGAACGATTACAGCCATCTGTTCCGCGACTGTTGACAGATTCACTTTATGGGGAGAGCGTCTCCGGTCACAGTCAATCGAGGAGATCGGAGCTGCCCGATGGCCCCATCCCTGCTCGTCCGCAACGCGCACGTGCTCGACGTGGAAGCGGGCGACTACCGGCGAGCCGACCTGCTATGCCGCGACGGCCGGGTGACCGAGGTCGACGACCGGATCACCACCTCCGCCGACGTCCCCGTGCTCGACGCCCGCGGGGCCGCCGTGCTGCCCGGCCTCATCGACTGCCACGTCCACGTGTTCGCCTTCAGCGCGGACCTCGGCGAGGTCGCCGACGCCCCGCCCACCTACGCCACGGCGGGCGCCATCCGCGCCATGGGCGCGATGCTCGACCGCGGCTTCACGACCGTCCGCGACACCGGCGGCGCCGACTTCGGCTTGGCCCGGGCGCGCGAGCGCGGCCTGATCCGCGGGCCGCGCCTGATCCACGGCGGCAAGGCCCTGAGCCAGACCGGCGGGCACGGGGACAAGCGGTCCATCGAGGAGCACCACCTCGACGACCACCCGTGCTGCTCCGGAACGGGCCGGGTCGTGGACGGCGCGGACGAGATGCGCAAGGCGGTCCGGGAAGAGCTCCGCCGCGGTGCCCACCACATCAAGCTGCACGCCTCCGGTGGCGTCTCGTCCCTGGGCGATCGCATCGGTTCCACCCAGTACTCCGCGGACGAGCTGCGCGCCGCGGTGGAGGAGGCCGAAGCCGCCGGACGCTACGTCACCGTGCACGCCTACCCGCCGCACGCCATCAACCGAGCGCTCGAAGCCGGTGTGCGCTGCGTGGAGCACGGCAACCTGCTCGACGAACGCACGATCGAACTGCTGCTGGAGCGCGACGCCTTCCTGGTGCCGACCCTGGTGACGTACCACGCGTTGCAGGAGGAAGGCCGCGAGCACGGCCTGCCGCAGGCGAGCTGGGAGAAGGTCGCCGAGGTGCTCGACGGCGGGCTCGGGGCCCTGGAACGCGCCGCCCGCGCCGGCGTGCGCATCGCCTACGGCTCGGACCTGCTCGGCGGGATGCAGCGCAAGCAGAACGAGGAGTTCCGCATCCGCGCCGAGGTGCAGAGCCCGCTGGAGGTCCTCCGCGCGGCCACCACGAACGCGGCCCAGCTCGTCGGCATGGCGGGCGAGATCGGCACGCTCACGCCGGGGGCGCACGGCGACCTGATCGTCGTTGACTGCGACCCGCTCGCCGACGTCGCGGTGCTCGCCGATCCCGCCAACATCCGCGCGGTCGTGCAGGGTGGTCAGGTCGTCCGGGAGACGACATGACCGACACCGGCGTCCTCCTCGCGATCTGCGCGTACGTGCTGGTGATGATCGGCATCGGGGCCTGGGCAGCGCGCAAGGTCAAGAACAACCACGACTTCATGCTCGCCGGGCAGCGGATCGGCAGGCTGGTGCTGACGGGCACGCTGCTGGCGACGTGGACGGGCGCCGGCACGATCATGGGCCGGGCGAGCTTCTCCTACACCTACGGCCCGTTCGCGAGCATCTTCTACAGCCTCGGCGCGCCGCTCGGCATCCTGATCATGTACCTGTTCCTGGCCAAGCGCATCCGGATGCACAGCAAGTACACCGTTCCGGAGATCATGCAGGAGCGCTACGGGTCCTCGGTGCGCGTCGTGACAGCGGTCGCGATCCTGCTGGCCTACACGGCGATCATGTCCGAGCAGGTCCGCGGCCTCGGCTACATCCTGCACCTGACCACCGGGGTCTCCGAGGACGCCGCGAAGGTCATCGGCCTGGTCGTCATCGTGTTCCTCGCCTTCGCGGGCGGGCTGATCTCCGTGGCCTACACCGATGCGATCAGCGCGCTGCTCATTACCGTCGGGCTGGCCGGCGGGTTCGTCTTCGTGCTCGTGCACGTGGGCGGGTTCGGCGGGCTCGTCGACTCGCTCCCGGCCGACCACACGACGTGGACGGGCGGGTTGAGCCCGATCCAGCTGGCCGGCTACGTCCTGCCGACCCTGCTGCTGATCCTCGGCGACCAGAACATGTACCAGCGGTTCAGCGCCGCCAGCAGCCCGGAGGTCGCGAAGCGCTCGACGCTCGGCTTCCTGTTCGGCGACGTGTTCTTCTACGGCGCGATCATCGTGCTCGCCTCGAGCGCGACCGTGCTGCTGCCCGCCGTCCAGCCCGACACGGCGGTGCTGCGGCTGGCGACCGACTCGTTGCCGGGGGTGCTGGGCGGGCTGCTGCTCATGTCGGCAACGGCGTTCATCATCACGACAGGCAACTCCTACCTGCTGTCGTCGGCGGGGAACCTGGTGCACGACATCTACCGCTCGTTGTCGCGCAAGGAGGAGAACTCGCGCGGTGAACTGCTGCTGACCCGGGTCGCGATCGTCGTGCTCGGAGTCGGGGCGTTCGCGGTCGGCGAGCTGTTCCCCGGCGTGCTGGAGATCCAGGTGTTCTCGTACACGATGTACGGTGCCGTCGTGACCCCGTCGCTGCTGGCGACGTTCCTGTGGAAGCGCGCGACGGCGGCGGGCTGCATCGCCTCCATGGTCACCGGGATCACCGCGACGCTGGTGTGGGAATTCGCCCTCGACAAGCCGCACGACTGGAACAGCGTGCTCGTCGCGCTGCCGCTGTCCGTGCTCGCGCTCGTCCTCGGCAGCCTGGCGACCCCGTCGCGCAGGTCCGGGCCGGTCGCGAGCCCGTCGGTCGGGGAGCGGGAGCAGTAGCCCGGGACGAGTGCCGCTGCCACCGGCGGCGGCACTCGCCGAGCTACCCGGATGCGCGCGGCCTCACGAGCGGGCGGCGAAGTAGCCGAACGTCGGACCGGCGCCGAGCTGGCAGCCCGCCCCCGGGTACTCCGAGGCCATGATCGAGTGGGCGTCGTTGCCGCAGGCGTAGCGCCCGGCGACCGGTTCGCCGCGGCCGTCCAGCACCCGGTCATCCGGGTCGGTGCGCAGGCCCAGCGCGGTGGCCAGCGGTGTCGGGACCACGGCCATCGCGTAGAAGGGGCCGTCCCGATCACCGCAGCGGGAGCTGCGCGCCTCGCTGGTCCGTCGGCCGCGAGCCGATGATGCGCCGGTCGGCTTCGCCGATCGGGACGTCGTTGATGCTGGACTCCCGGCGGCTCATCAGCCCGTCCTCGGCGAACTCCCACAGCTCGTTGCCGTAGCTGCGCCACCACTGCCCCGCGGCGTCGTGGCACTCGTACTGGTAGCGCACCGCCATCCGGTTGCCCCGGAACCCCCACAGCTCCTTGCGCAAGGCGTACTCCAGCTCGCGGGTCCACTTCTCCCGCAGGAACGCGACGATCTCCTCGCGGCCGGTGAGGAACCGGCCCCGGTTGCGCCAGACCGAATCCTCGGTGTAGGCCAGCGCGATCCGCTCGGGATCGCGGGTGTTCCACGCGTCCTCGGCCGCCTGCACCTTCTCCAGTGCGGACTGCTCGTCGAACGGTGGGAGCGGAGGACGTGCTGCCATGGCGGACTCCTCTCCTCGGACACCGAGAACGGTCGCGCTCGGTGCTGTCGACCACCGTAGACAACGACCGGACGGCGCGGAGTGCCGAACGGCGTCCTGTCCGCAATTCAGGGACGGAAACGCCGGAAAGGATCCGGATCGCCCGTCTCAGCGATCTCGGTCGACCCGCCGATCGGGTTCGAGTAGGTTGTTCGGCGAACAGGGCCTCGCAGGCGGGAGGGCGGGAATTGCCGAACATCGGTCTGAATGCCGACAGCGTGTGCGCGGTCGTCTCGGTGGTGGATTTCCAGTCCGCGCAGACCTGGTATTCGACGCTCTTCGGCCGCGCCCCCGACCTCGTGCCGGTCGACGGGGTCGCGGAGTGGAAGCTCGCCGAGAACGCCTGGCTCCAGCTCGGCGAGGACCCGGAGCGCGCCGGGAAGAGCACGGTCGTGATCGGGGTCCGGGATCTGGCCGAGCAGCTCGAGGCGGTCCGGGCCGCCGGGTTCGCGCCGGGGGAGATCGAGACGATCCCCGGGCTCATCCGGATGAGCACGATCCTCGACCCCGAGGGCAACGCGGTGAACTTCTTCGAGGAGTTGTAGGAGCGGTCGCCGAGCCGTTCGCCGCCGGGCACGGCCGGGGATGCCGACCGCGCCGCGGCGACGAACGCCGGACCGCAGCGGAAAGCGGTGCTACGAGCCGGTTCCCGGCCGATCCCCGACCATCTCCGGTTCTTCCTCGACCGTCGGTTCGGCGACTACCCCGGACCCCTCCTGCGCCTTGACGTCGGCGACCAGCCAGCGCCGGAAGGACACCATCACCAGCCCCAGCACGAAGATCAGCGGGAACGCGGTGAGGATCGACAGCGTCTGCAACGCTTCCAGTCCCCCGGCATACATCAGCACGATCGACACGGTCGCCAGGACCACCGCCCAGAACACCCGGTGCCACCGCGCCGGGTGCGCGTCCCTCGGCAGCTCCTTCGACGCCACCGCGGCCATCGTGTACGCCGAGGAGTCCAATGTGGTCGCCAGGAACAGCACCAGCAGCACGATGAACGCGATCACCGCGACGGTGCCCCACGGCAGCGCCTGCAGCACCGCGAAGATCGCCGGGGTGTCGCCCTGGTTCTGCACGATGTCGGCCACCGGCACGATCTTGTTCAGCTCGTAGAACAGCGCCGTGTTGCCCAGCAGCGTGAACGCCAGCCAGCAACCGGCGCTGCCGGCCAGGCACATCGCACCGATCATGCCGCGGATGGTGCGGCCCTTGGAGATCTTGGCCACGAACAGGCCGACGAACGGGGCGTAGGAGATCCACCAGCCCCAGTAGAAGACGGTCCAGTCCTCCTCGAAGCCCGAGCCACCGACGGGGTCGGTGTAGAAGCTCATCTCCACGAAGTTCTGCAGCAGCAGGCCGACGCTGTTGGTGAAGGTGTCGATCAGGAACACGGTGGGGCCCACGATCAGGATGAAGGCGCCGAGCCCGAACGACAACCACACGTTGACGTCGGCCAGCCGCTTGAGCCCCTTCTGCAGGCCGAGGAACACGCTGACGCCGAACAGCGCGGTCCACACCACGATGATCCCGATGTCCAGCAACAAGCCCTTCTCGATCGGGAACAGCGTCGCCACGCCTTCGGAGACCACCGGGACCTCCAGCCCCAGCGACGTTCCCGCGGCACCGATCAGGCCGAAGATGAACAGCACGTCGATCATCCGGCCGAGCCAGCCGTCGGCCCGGTCACCGATGACCCCGCGGCACGCTTCGCTGAGCCGCAGCGAGCCGCGCTTGCGCACGTGGTAGGCGTAGGTCAACGCCAGCGCGGGCAGGCAGAACAGGCCCCACGCGGTGAAACCCCAGTGGAACATCGGGTAGGTGGCCGACCAGTGCGCGGCCTCGATGCTGCGCGGCACCATCTGCTGGGGCGGATCGTTGTAGTAGTAGGCCCACTCGATGATGCCCCAGTACATGATCCCACCACCGATGGCCGAGGTGAAGATCATGCCGAGCCAGCTCACGGTGGAGAACTCCGGCTTGTCGTCGGGGCCGCCGAACTTCACCCGTCCGTAGCGGCTGGCAGCCAGCCAGACGAGCACCCCGGCGACCACCACGGCGAACCAGAGGTACAACCACCCGAACTTACCCGTGAGAAAACCGAGGATCCCGTCGAGCACCAGCTTGCCGCGCTCGGGCGCGATCACAACGGGTACGCAGATGATTGCCACGAGCAGCAACGAGATCCAGAAAACCTGTTTGTCGAGCCGGATTTTCCCGGCCTGGACACCGATGGCGGAAGCACCTCCCAGTAGTGGTCGGCGGGCCATCCCCGCCGTGCGACCCGCCGGGCGCGTACGCCGCGCGCCGTTGCGAGTCGACTGAACTATCAGTCATGCACGAACTGCAACTCTGAACCACATACCCTGATCGGGTCAAGCCAACGATTTGTTTTCGCTGGTCAGTACGCTTACCACGTTCAGCTCTAGGCCATTCGTGCCACCGAGGATCGCAACGCACGTCCCAGTGGTTGCGATTATCGCAATGTTACGCCGAGGTCTCGACGCAACCCGGATGCGAAGCGGAGGGCACCCGGCGCAGTGCGCTCAGGGTGACCCGCGTCGCCATCGCCACCGCGCGGCGGGACGTGACGCGGCGCGCACCCGCAGTCACCAGTGGTCGGACGGCCTGCGGCGAGAACCTAGATACCGCAGCAGATCCGGCGCTTCCACTCCGGTTCGTGCCACCACAGCGCGGGATCCCGCTCCGCCTCGGCACTTCGGGCGTGGCGGACCGCCGCGGCCCCGGACGGCGGGTGCGGCCGCGCGAAGGGCCGCATCAGCTGCTCGGGGGTGTGCACGTGCCCGCCCCGGATCACGGTCCGCACCGCGGCGGCGGCGGTGATGTCGGTGAGCGGATCACCGGAGACCAGCGCCAGGTCGGCGTAGGCGCCGGGGCGGACCTCACCGAGCTCGCCTTCCAGGCCGAGCCAGCGCGCCGGGTTCCTGGTGGCGATGACCAGCGCTTCACGCGGGGTGAAGCCGTAGCGGACCATGGCGCGCAGGTTCATGTGCAAGGAGACGGCGACGTTGTCCAGCGGCGCGTCCGTCCCGGCGATGACGACACCACCGCCCCGGTGGATGCGCAGCAGCATGTCCACCTGGTTCGCCAGCTCGCGACGGGTCACCTCGCCTTCCGGGCCGGATGCCTCCTCGGCCTCCGCGAGCAGCCGTTCGTACTCCCACGGGGGGAACAGCACCCGGGTGCGCCGGTCCTCGACGAGGGAGCGGTCGAACGCGTACAGCGCCGTGGAGGTGAACAGCGTCGGAGTGATCGACATGCCACTGCCGAGGAACAGGCGGATGGCGTCGTCGTAGGAATGGCCGAGTTCGTCGCAGGTGTGGGAATAGCCGAGCCGGTTGGTCGCGCCGGTGTGCTCCATCCCGTCCATCCCGATGTTCGCCGCGGGATACACGTAGTGCGAACTGAGCGGCAAGCCCTCCCGGTGCGCCCACCGGACGGCCTCGCGCTGCAGGTGCACGGGCAGCCGCACGTAGGTCTTCACCATGTCGTAGTCCAGCGCGGAGGCGCGCTGGACCTCCCGCCGGAGCTGCTCGGCGCTGAGCGTCGGCCGCATGAAGTTGTAGTAGATCCGGCTGCCGTCGATGGCCTCGCCGGTGGCGTAGTAGCGGGGGCCGACGCGATCGCCGGCGGTCAGCGCCTCGCGCGTTTCCTGCATCTGGTAGGCGGGATCGCCCGGCGAGCGGGTGGTGGTGATGCCGTAGGCCAGCCACGTCCGCCCCTGCCGGTCGCCCCACTGCCGTCCGCGCAGGTGCCAGTGGTTGTGGGCGTCGATCAGCCCGGGCATCGCCGTCAGGTCCGGCGCGTCGACGGTGGGGCGCCCGCCTCGGTGCGGTCGCACGGCGGCGATCCGATCGCCGGCCAGGACGATGTCGACGTCGCGCCGCAGCGCCTCGGTGCGCCCGTCCCACAGGGCGCCGACCCGCACCACCTGGTGTTCCTCGGTGCGCGCCGGCCGCCACGCCAGGTCCAGCGGGACGTCCTCGACGTCGCCGGTGCCGATGTGCACCGACCGCAGCGCGCCGCCGTTGAGGAACATCAGCCGTTCGGAATCCCGCCAGAACGGTGAATCGGTGAGCTCGTCGGTCACCCGGCGCGGTGCGCCGGTGAACCGGCCGGCCGCGTCCACCGGCACCACCCACGCCTGCGATTCCATCGAGAACGCGAGGTGCGCCCCGTCCGGCGACCACACCGGACCGTCATCTCCCCTGGTGCTGATCGACCGGAACGGCAGCGGTTCGGCGTAGTGCAACGCGCCGCTGTCCAGTTCGACCCGCAGCACCTGGCTGGTGCCCTCCCGGAAGCGCCTGCTGGAGGGCTTGACCGCGGCCATCACCAGCACCCGGCCGTCCGGTGACCAGTCCGGCCGTCCGGGCATGAACAGCGGCGGGGTCACCTGGCGCGTCCGGCCGGTCCCGAGCTCGGCCACCCAGGTCGCGCCGTCCTGGTCCTGGTAGGCGATGCGGTCGCCGTCCGGCGCGAAGCGGGGCGTGAGCTGGGCACCGTCGAGCCCGGTGATCCGGCGCTCGGCGCCGGTGTCCAGCTCGTGCAACCACAGATCGGCGGTGCCGGACCGGTCCGAGGCGTAGACCAGGTGGCGCCCGTCCGGGGAGAAGTCCGGGTCGGAGGCGAAGTACCCGTCGGCGACGAGCTTGCGGGGGCGCTCGCCGATCGCCATCAGCCACAGCGCGTTGAGCGCGCGGAACGCGATCCGGGTTCCGTCCGGCGAGCACACCGGACCGGCGATGCCGGTGGCCTTCGGACCGCGCACACCGGGGCGCCGCCTCCGGTACGAGCGGCGGGACAGCACCGGGACGGTCGCGGCGAAGGGCACGTCGGTGGTCCCGCCGGTGAGCCGCCGCCTGCGCACCCGCCCGTCGGCGGTGTACTGCAGTTCGTCGGCGGAGAGCCAGCGCGGGGCGAACCCGAAGACGTCCTCCCCGTCGGTGACCGCGTCGCGGCCCACCACCAGGTCGGACCGGGCGCCGGTGCGTCGCACGTAGCTCAGCGTCGAGCCGTCCGGTCCGAGGCTCGGCCCGGACAAGGTGGTCGCCGAGTCGGCTTCGACCAGGCGCCGCACCCGCCCGTCGGCCAGGCGCACCCGTTCGATGACCGACTCACCGGTGACGTAGACGAGAGCGCTGCCGTCCGGGGACCAGCTCGGCATCCCGGCTTCCGGCCGGTCGGGGGCCACGGGTGCGATCCGCCCGGTGGACACCTCGAAGGTGTGGCGCCGGTACCCCTGGCCGGACCGGTCCGAGCTGAACGCGATGTGCCTGCCGTCCGGGGAGAACCGGGGTTCGCGGTGGTCGTGCCGTCCGCGGGTGAGCTGCCGCAGTCCGGAACCGTCCGCCTCGATCGTCCAGAGGTGGAAATTGCCGTCCGCGTAGGACTGGAACACCACCCGGCGTCCGTCCGGCGACCAATCCGGTTGCGTCGCGTCCTGCGACTCGCCGGTGAGCTTGTGCGCACGTCCCTCGGACACCACCCAGATGGCGTTGACCAGGTCGAAGGCGATCGCGGTGCCGTCCGGCGACGGTGCGGCGCAGAGGTTCGTGCCCGCGGTGAGCAGGACGTCCGTGGACGGTCCCCCGGGCTCGGCGTCGGCGGTCGCGGGCCGCACCCCGCCGGAGGTGAGGAAGAAGGCCGCCGCCGCACCCGTGCCCGCCTGCAGGGCCCGCCGCCGGCTCAGCCCGTGCTGCCCCGGCTCGCCTTGGGACGTCGTGCTCATGACACCTCCAGGACGCCTGCCGGCACCGCCGTGCCACCCTCGCTCCCCTCCAGCGTGTTGCAGGCTCGACCCGGTTCGTATCACCCGTATTCATGAACGGCACCGGCCATTCGGACGGCGTTCACCCGACTGCGGGAGGGACCACGAGCCGCGCCCCGCACGGCAGGCCCCAGCCGAACGTCGCAGGCGCGGTCAGCGCGTCAGGGCGATGGCCGCATCGGGTTCGGTCACGCGGAACGTGAAGCTCTCCTCGAGGTAGAAGGTGACCGTGGTGTCGTCGTGGCGCTCGTAGCCCACCGACAGGTCCTGGCCGATCTCCAACCGGAAGTCCCCGCCGCGCAGGCTCATCACGACGGCGCCGTCGATCCCCGGCGAGCGCACGACGCTGCCACCGCCCAGCACCCGGCGGAGGTGGTCCATCAGCAGGTACCCGCCGTGCTCGGTCGTCTCGACGATGTGCGTGTAGCCCTCCGGGTCGATGACCAACCCGTACGGCCCTTCGATCCCCGCGCTGCGCAGGGTGTCGACGGCTCGGGCGGCCACGCGCGGGTAGTCGTCGGCGTCCTCCCCCAGCGCCGACGCCGGGTGCGAGCTGGCCTGGGTGATACCGGTCATGCAGGCTTCTCCCCAGCCGTGGAACACCGCCCGGTTCTCGATGCGCGCGGCCCGCTCGGCGGCCCGCCGCGCGGCGTCCAGGTCGAGGTCGAGGGCACCGCGCTCGGCGTCGGCGATCTCGGCGCGGTTGAGGATGAACGGGACCCGCACCTCGACCAGCGGCAGGACCTGCCGCTGGCGCGTCGTCGTGCCCTCACCCACCTCTCCGGCCGGTGGCCCGCTGAGCGTCGCGGTCCGGCCGAGACCGCTGGCGTCGTGCTGCCAGCCGTGCGGCCCGTGGAAGTCGGCGAGGCGTCGAGCGGCCAGGTGCGGCTTGAGCCGCTCGGCGACCTCCGAGTCGATCGCGGCCCACGCGGCGTCCGAAAGCGGGGCGAGGTCGCGGAGCAGGTGGTTCATGCCGATCCCCGTTCCCGCAACCCGCCGATGCCCAGCGAACCGTCGGGCTCGGCGGGCCGCTGACCGGGAAGCCGCTGCTTCACGACCTCGACGTAGTGCTGCGGGTCGATGTCGCCGATGTCGAGCCCGGCCGCCCCCGGGTGTTCGTCCTTGAAGGCCTGGAAGCGGCGACCGAGCTCCTCGCGCAGTCCCGGGTCGGCGTGCCGGCGGAAGTCCGGCAGCGCGTCGTCCTCCTCCTCGGCCATGTGGTTGCTGTTGGCCACGCGGGCCTTGCGCACCGCCGCGTGCCAGGGCTCGCTGCCGACCGGGTGCAGCGCCGCTTCGTGGAGACCGTCCCGGATGTCGTTGTGATCGCCCACGGCGTCCAGCGTTTCGTCCTCGGCCCCGGAACCCCGGGAGATCAGCTCCGGGTAGAAGATCTCCTCCTCCGCCTTGGCGTGCACCTCGAGGAGGTCGGCCAGGGCGCGCCACACGTCCTGGAGCTGCCGGGGGTCGGTGAGGTCGTCCATCGCGGCGAACTGCCGCCGGAAGCGCTCGTGATCATCCAAGATCAGTTGGGTGATGTCGGACATGGCACCGGAGGCTAGCGGCGCCCACGGGTGTTCGCCGCGCAGAAGTCGGCGGTCGTGGACGGCGCGGCTACTTCCCGTGCCCGCCCCCTCGGCGGCTCCCACGTCCTCACCGGACCGAACGCGCCGGGCGCACTCTCGGTAATCGCGGTGGGTCCGCTGTGGAGGCCCGGGCGGATCCATCGGGTGCTGTACCGCGCTCGGCGCACGATCGGGAACGGGTCGCCGCGACGTCGGCGCCCGGCCGAAGTCCCGGTGGTTGGCTATCCTGCCGAACGTGCTGCTCAACGTGGCCCCCGCCGGGAAGTCCCCGCTCGGCAGGGGGATCTCCGCCCTCCTCCCGCCCGCGGTGGGACGCCGCGCGGCCGCCGCCTCGACGAGCCGGGACGGCAAGGCGGAGTCCTGAATGGCCGCGGCCGCGAAGACCCGACCGGAGGCGGCACCCGGGAAGCCGTCCCCGGACTGGTCGGGGTGGTCGGCTTGCGCGATCGCGGTCGTCGGGTTCGGCACGTGCCTCGCCGGGTGGCTGACCGGAGGCGGCGGCGTGTCGCTGCCCTGGGCGCCGAGCATCGGCCTGGAGCTGAGCTTCGCCCTCGACGGGCTGGGTGCGCTGTACGCGCTGCTGGCCACCGGCATCGGAGCGGTGGTGTTCGCCTACGGCACCTGCTACCTGCGCCTGCACCTGGCGCACGAGCACCGCCCGGCGACCGAGCGCCGCCGGTTCTGGCCGTGGATGGTCCTGTTCGCCGTGGCGATGGTCGGGCTGGCCACGGCCCAGGACCTCGTGCTGCTGTTCTGCTTCTTCGACCTGACCGCGGTGTGCTCCTACTTCCTCATCGGGTTCGACCGCGGCGAACAGCACGCCCGCACCGCCGCCCTGGCGTCGCTGGTGGTGACCGTGGCCAGCGCCGTCGCGCTGCTCGTCGCGGCCGTCGTGCTCCGCGCCGAGCACGGCACCTTCTCGGTGCCCGAGCTGGTGGCCCGGGTCGAACCGGGCCCGGTGGCCACGACGGCGGCCGCGCTGCTGGCGGTGGCGGCCCTGGTCAAGAGCGCGCAGGTCCCGCTGCACTTCTGGCTGCCCCGGGCGATGGCGGCGCCCACGCCGGTCTCGGCGTACCTGCACTCGGCGGCCATGGTCGCCGCCGGGGTGCTCGTCCTCGGCCGGGTGCACCCCCTGCTGGCGCGCAGCGAGGCCGTCCTGACCGGTCTGCTCGTGGTCGGCTTGGCGTCGATCTTCGTCGGCGGGGTCCTCGCGCTCGGCCAGGACGGACTCAAGCAGCTGCTCGCCTGCTCCACGATCTCCCAGTACGGCTACGTCGTGATGCTCTACGGCATCGGGGGACCGACCGCCAACGGCGCCGCCGGGTTCTACGTCCTCGCCCACGGCATCGCCAAGAGCGCGCTGTTCATGACGGCGGGAGCGGTGACCACGGCCACCGGCGAGGACCGGCTGTCCGCGCTGGGCGGGTTCGGCCGCCGCGCGCCCGTGCTGGCGGCCGCGGCGGGCGTGGCCGCCGCGACGCTGGCGGCGCTGCCGCTGACCGTGGGGTTCTTCAAGGACGAGCTGTTCTTCCGCGCCGCGCGCGAGGCCGGCCCCGTCGTGGCCGTGCTCGCCGTGATGGCCGCGGCGCTGACCGTCGCCTACATCGGCCGGTTCTGGATCCGGCTGTTCCTGGGGCCCGCGGAACCGGGCACCGCGCATCGGGCGCCGGCCCGCGCGCTGGTCGCCCCGGTCGTCGTGCTCGCCGCGATCGCCCTGTTCGGCGGCGTGGTCGCCGAACCGTTCGCCCGGCTCGCCGAAGCCGCGGGGGCGGTCGCGACCGCGGGTCCGGTGAGCCTGTCGCCGTCCTACCACCTGGACGCGCGGGCCGGGAACCTCATGGCGCTGGCGGCCTACCTGCTCGGCGGGCTGCTGCTGCTCGGCGCCCGACCCACCTCGGCGGTGGCGCGGGCCGTGGCGCTCGCCGGTGACCGGCTGGGCCCGAACCGGATCTACGTCGGCGCCCTGCGCGTGCTGGCGCGGTGCTCGGCGATGCTGCACGACCGGGAGGTGCGCGACCTGCGCACCAGCGTCGCGGCCGTGCTCATCCCGGCCGGCCTGCTCACCGCTGTCGCCTTCGCCGCGACACCGACCGCCGGGGCCTACACCACCGGCCGGATCGACGGCCTCGACTGGCTGATCCTGCCGCTGCTGGGGCTGGCCGCGCTGGCGGCGATCGGGGCGGCCCGCAGCGAGGCGCGGATGGCGATGGTGCTGGCGCTGTCGGTCGTCGGCTTCGCGCTGGCCACGATCTACGCGCTGGCCGCGGCACCCGACGTCGCCCTGGTCGCGGTCGTCGTCGAGACCATGCAGACGCTGGTGTTCCTGGCCGCCCTGTCCCGGATGCCGCGCCCCGTGCGGGCCGCCGCTCGTCCGCTCGGCCGGTGGCGCGACCCGCTGGTCGGCGCCGTGGCCGGTGCCGCCACCTTCGCCGGGGTGTGGGGCTTCCTGTCGCAGCCGACCAGCGCGCCGGGCGTGTCCGCCGAGATCCTCCGGCTCACCCCGGTCGCGCACGGAGCGGACGCGGTCACGGTCATCGTCGCGGACTTCCGCGGCCTGGACACCCTCGGCGAGATCACCGTGCTGCTGGTGGCCGTCGTGGGGGTGGCCACCCTGGTCCGGCGCGGGAGGTTGTGGTGAGGCGGGACGACGTGGTGGTGCGGGGCGTCGCGCGGCCCCTGCTGGACGCCAGCGTCCTCGTCGCCGCCGGGCTGGTCGTCCAGGGCTACGCGGAGGTGGGCGACGGCTTCAGCGCGGGGATGATCGTGGCGCTGGCCATCGCGCTGCACTACGTCGGCCTCGGTGCCCGGCGCACCGAGCAGGCGCTCCCGCTGCTGCGCCGCGCACCGGCGCTGGCGATCGCGGGGCTCGCCCTCGCCCTCGGCACCGGGTTCTTCCCCGTGGTGCTGGGGCAGCCGCCGCTGAGCCACCGCCCGGCGCCCGGCGCCCCCGTGGTCACCTTCGGATCGCTGGAGCTGGCCACCCCGATCCTGTTCGACCTCGGGATCTTCCTCCTCGTCGTCGGACTGCTGACGACGCTGCTGCACCTGCTCGCCGGACGGATCGACGAGTCCGGCCCGGACGGGGGGTCGCGATGATCCTCGCGTACGCGGCGGGTGCCGCGATCCTGTTCGGCGTCGGGTCCTACCTGCTGCTGCAGCGCGATCTCGTCCGCATCGTCGCGGGGGTCATGCTGATCTCGCAGTCGGCGGTCCTGACCTTGATCGGCTCCAGCCTGACCCGCGGGCAGGCGCCGATCGCTCCGGAACCGGACCGGCCGGTCAGCGATCCGCTCCCGCAGGCGCTGTCGCTGACCGCGTTGGTCATCGGCCTGGCCACGGTGGCGCTGCTGCTCGCCTTGGCGCACCGCGTCGCCGTGGTGTTCCGCAGCGAGCGGCGCGAGGCGCTGGCCGCCAACGAGGTCGAGCACGAGGAGGAGCTCTCGCCCGAGCGGCAGCGCGACCAGGACGAGACCGCCGGACCACCGCCTCGCCCGGGCGGGTCCCGATGAGCGTCCCGGTGGCTCTGCTGGTGCCCTGGGCGGCGGGGACGCTGCTGATCGGGCTCGACGGGCGGCGCCGGTCGGTGATGTGGCTGGCGGTGGCCGCGCTCACCGCCACCCTGGCCGGTCTCCTCGCGGTCGCCGCCCGGGTCCTCCCGGCCACCGCGCCGCCGGGGGCGGGGCACGTCGTCACCGGCGGCTGGCCCGCCGGGGTCGGCATCGTGCTGCGCGCCGACGCGCTGGGGCTGTCCTTCGCCCTGCTCGCGATCCTGGTCCTGCTGGTCGTGGTCGCGACCGAAGCAGCGGCGGGGAGCACCAGCCGGACGTTCCCCGGCCTCGTGCTCCTGCTCGCCGCCGGGCTCACCGGCCTGTTCCTCACCGGGGACGTGTTCACCTTCTACGTCTTCTTCGAGCTGTCGATGACCGCCTCCTACGCGCTCACCTCGTTCGGGAACCGGCCGCGCCAGCTCCGGGCCGCGCTGGTGTTCGCGGCGGTGAACCTGTTCGGGTCGTTCGTGTTCCTGATCGCGGTGGCCGGCACCTACCGGGTGACCGGCGCGCTGGCGATGTCCCAGGTGGCCGACCGGATCGGCGAGGTCGACCAGAACGCGGCGCTGCTCATCGCAGTGGGCTTCTTCGTCGCGTTCTCGGTCAAGCTGGGCCTGTTCCCCTTCCACTACTGGCTGCCGACCGTCTACACCAGCGCCTCGCCGGGGGTGGCCGCGATCCTCAGCGGGGCCGTCGCCAACATCGGCGCCTACGGCCTGCTGCGCCTCGGTGGCGAGGTCTTCACCGCCCAGGCGCGGTTCGCCTCGACCGCCCTGGTGCTGCTCGGCATCGCCTCGATCCTCTACGGCGCGGTGCTCGCCATCGCTCGCGGCGACGCCGCCGAGATGCTCGCCTACTCCGCGATCGGGCAGGTCGGGTACGTGCTGGTCGCCGTGGGCATCGGCGGGCCGCTCGGCTTCACCGCGGCCGTGCTGTACAGCATCGTCAACGGGCTGAACAAGACGCTGCTGTTCCTGGTCACCGGGCTGCGCGGGATGCTGGTCGCCGCCGCGTTCGCGGTCGGGGCGTTCAGCGTCGCCGGCGTTCCCCCGGCAGCGGGGTTCATCGGCAAGCTCACGATGTTCCAGGCGGGCGTCGCCGCGGGCAGCCCCGCCCTGGTGATCCTGCTCGTCCTCGGCAGCACCCTGTCGCTGATCTACCTGTTCCAGGTCTACCAACGCGACTTCTGGTGCGAGAACACCACCGCCGGCGCCGCGCCGGCGACCCCGCTCGCCGGGCGGCTCGTCGTCGGAGCCCTCGCCGCGGTGGTGCTGGCCGCCGGGATCTGGCCCGAACCGCTGCTGGCGCTGAGCCAGGACGCCGCAGCCGTGCTGGTGGGGGGTCGCCGATGACCGGGACCGCGTTGCGCATCGCCGGGCTCACCGCCGTCTACCTGCTGACGCTGACCAGCCTGCACCCCGCTGACGTCGTCGTGGGCGCCGCGCTCTCGACCGCGCTCGTGGCCATCGGAGCGCGCGCCCGGGCCGCGGCGCGGACCCGGGCGGCACCGGCGAGCACGCCGGGGAGACGACCGCCACCACCGCTCACCCGCCGCTTGGCGGGCGTGCCGGCCCTGGTCGGCGGAACGCTCGTCGACGTCGCCCGGGGGACCTGGCTGACCGTCGGCTACTGCCTGACCGGTCGGACGCAGCGGTCCGGGCTGGTCGCGGTACCGATCGATCCCAGCACCACGGGTTCGGCGACGGCGTGGGCGATTCGGGTCGGCATCGCCCCGGACACCGTCGTGGTGGACGTCGAGCTCGATCCCGGAGCCGACGACGACCACCGGGGGCGGATGCTGCTGCACGTTCTCGACGCCTCCGCCCCCGATCGCGTGCGCGCCGAGGTCCAGGACTCCTACGAGCGCCGCCAGCGGGAGGTCTTCCCGTGACCGCCGTCCCGCTCGTCCTCGTCGCCCCCGGGCTGGTCTGGATCACGCTGCTGCTCGTCGCAGGCGGTGTGGTCCTGATCCGCGCCCGCAACGCCCTGCAGCGCATCATCGCGCTGGACCTGCTGGCGCTGGTCGTGGTGTCGCTGCTGGCCTTGCTGTCCTACGCCCGCGACGTCTCGTACTACCTCGACGCCGCGGTGGCGCTCGCGCTGCTGTCCTTCGTCGCCACCGTCGCCGCCGCCCGCTACCTCGACGCCGGAGGCCCCTTGCGATGATCTCCCCCCTGCTCGACGTCGTCGGCGGCGGCCTGCTCCTGCTGGGCCTGGTGCTGATCAGCATCGGCGTCTACGGCGTGCTGCGCCTGCCCGACACCTACAGCCAGTTGCACGCCCAGGGGCTGGCCACCGGTCCGGGCGTCATCGCGGTGCTGGCGTCCGCGGTCGCCACCGAGAACGCCGCGACGATCACCTCCGCCGTGCTCGCCATCGCGTTCCTCGCGCTCACCTCGCCGGTGGCCGGCCACGCCATCGCCCGCGCCGCCCACCGCACGAACCGCGGGCCCGGCTCCCGCCGGAGCACCTCCGACGGTTGAGCGCGGTGCGCCTGGATCGGACCAGCCGGACGGGCGGGCGCGAACGGGACGGCGGAGCAGGTGGGCAACGTCCGAGGACGAATGCGGCAGTTTTTCTCACAGCAACGATGTTGCATCCACAGAACTAGCGAGAAGTCGCACATCTACGGCTTCCCCGGGCACGAAGCACGACCCGAGAAGAGTCCCTGAAGACGAACCGGTGGGCCGGGCACGATCTTGACAAGGCCAACGGGCGCTTCTACGTTCCGTTGAGCGCAACGCGGTTGCGATTGATGTCCAGAACGAGAACGCCGAGGAGGGCAGGCGACCCAGGTCCGAGTCCACCGCCGGCAGCGGCCTCCCGGCTCCTGGCGGCACGAGGCACGCAGGAGCGGGTGCGAATGACACCACCGGGTTCCGACTCCGGCACCGGTCCTCCCGGAACGGCGACGACGCGCCGGGTCATCGCGGCGAGCTTCATCGGCAATCTCGTCGAGTGGTTCGACTACGCGGTCTACGGCTACCTCGCCACGACCATCGCGGTGGTGTTCTTCCCCGCGGCCTCCCCGACCGCCGGTCTGCTGGCGACCTTCGGCGTGTTCGCGCTGTCCTTCGTCGTCCGCCCGATCGGCGGCATCTTCTGGGGGTACTTCGGCGACCGGTTCGGCCGGCGCAGCGCGCTGTCGCTGTCGATCCTGATCATGTCGGTCGCGACCTTCGTGATCGCGCTCCTGCCCGGCTACGCCCAGGTGGGCGTGCTGGCCCCCGTGCTGCTCCTGGTCGTGCGCACCGTGCAGGGCTTCTCCGCGGCCGGTGAGTACGCGGGGGCCGCGGCCTTCCTGTTCGAGTACGCACCGCGGCACCGGCGCGGCCTGCACACCAGCGTCGTGCCCGCGAGCACCGCGGCCGGGCTGCTCCTCGGTTCCGTGGTCGTCACGGTGCTGACCTCGACGCTCCCACCCGAGACCGTGGAGTCCTGGGGGTGGCGGGTGCCGTTCCTGCTCGCCGCGCCGCTCGGGCTGATCGGCCGCTACATCCGGACCAAGCTGGAGGACACCCCGGAGTTCCGCGTGCTGGCCGAACGGGAATCCGTGGCGCGGACACCGCTGAAGGAGACGTTCGCCCACAACAAGCGGGCGATCGTCGTCGCCTTCGGCGCGACCTGCCTCAACGCCGTCGGCTTCTACACGCTGCTCAGCTACATGCCGACGTACCTGACCACCGAGCTGCACCTCGACGAGACGGACGCGTTCCTGTCCACCACCATCGCGCTGGTCGGCTACATCGGCTCGGTCTTCGCGATGGGCAGGCTGACCGACGTGGTCGGACGGCGCGCGATGCTGGCCGCGGCGGGGATCCTGTTCGCGGTGCTGGCGGTCCCGGTGTTCCTGCTCCTCGGCCCCGGCGGGCTCGTCGGGATCACGCTCGTCCAGCTCGCGCTCGGCACCATGCTGACCCTCAACGACGCCGCGCTGCCCGCCTACCTGGCCGAACTCTTCCCCACCCGGGTGCGCTACAGCGGGTTCGCCTTCAGCTTCAACACCGCCAACGCCGTGTTCGGCGGCACCGCGCCGTTCGTGGCCACCGCCCTGATCCACGGCAGCGGCAGCGTCGTGGCCCCGGCCTGGTACCTCGCCGTCGCCGGGGCGGTGGCCGCCCTCTCGCTGCTGGCGAGCCGCCGGATCAGGACCGCCCGCCCCACCGCTCCGCCACCGCGGACCCGAGAGGAAGGAAGCCGCCCATGACGCTCGACCGGCTCAAGGAGATCCACAACGGCGAACGCGTCCGCTCGACCTTCTCCGACGAGGAGATGCAGCGCCGGGTGACCGCGCTGCGCGCGCACATGGCCGCCGAGGGCCTCGACGCCGTCGTGTTCACCAGCTACCACAACATCAACTACTACAGCGACTTCCTCTACACCGCGTTCGGCCGCAACTACGCGCTCGTGGTCACCGCCGACGAGCACGTGACCGTCTCGGCGAACATCGACGCCGGGCAGCCGTGGCGGCGCAGCTTCCAGGACAACGTCGTCTACACCGACTGGCAGCGCGACAACTACCAGCACGCCATCGCCACCGTGCTGGCCCGCGCCGGGGTCGGCTCCGGCCGCCTCGGCGTCGAGGACGACCACATCCCGCCGGTGCTGCGCGCACAGCTCGCCGAGGCGCTGCCCCGCTTCTCCTTCGTCGACGTCTCGGCTGCCACCGCGCGGCAGCGGATGGTGAAGTCCGCCGAGGAGATCGCGCTGATCAAGCACGGTGCGCGCATCGCCGACCTCGGCGGCGCCGCGGTGGTCGAGGCCGTCCAGGACGGCGCGCCCGAGTACGAGGTCGCGCTGGCCGGAACGCAGGCCATGGTGCGCGAGATCGCGCGCACCTTCCCGGACGCGGAACTCCGGGACACCTGGGTGTGGTTCCAGTCCGGGGTCAACACCGACGGGGCGCACAACTGGCCGACCTCGCGCCGGGTCCGGCCCGGGGACATCCTCAGCCTCAACTGCTTCCCGATGATCGCCGGCTACTACACGGCGCTGGAACGCACCCTCTTCTACGGCGAACCGGAGCCCGAGCACCTGCGGTACTGGCGGGTCAACACGGCCGTGCACGAGCGGGGCCTCGAACTGATCCGCCCGGGCGCGGTGTGCAAGGACATCGCGCACGAGCTCAACGCGCTCTACGAGGCCGAGGGGCTGCTGGCCAACCGCACGTTCGGCTACGGCCACTCCTTCGGCGTGCTGTCGCACTACTACGGCCGCGAGGCCGGGCTGGAACTCCGCGAGGACATCGGCACCGCGCTCGAACCGGGCATGGTGGTGTCCATGGAGCCGATGATCACCATCCCGGAGGGCGCCCCAGGGGCCGGCGGATACCGCGAGCATGACATTCTCGTGGTCACCGAGGACGGTGCCGACAACATCACCGGTTTCCCGTTCGGCCCCGATCACAACATCATCAGCGCCTGAGCGACGCCGCGGTGCCCGTGCGCGACGGCGGTGCCGCGCACGGGCGCCGAACGGCGCGCAGGGAGGCCCCGCCATGACCGACGACCCCAGCACGAACGCGCCCTCGAAGCTGCACAACGGGATTCGCGTCCTGCGCGCGTTCTCGGTGGACGAACCGGCGCTGGGCGTCACCGAGATCTCCCGCCGGGTCGACCTGCACAAGAGCACCGTCTCGCGCATCCTCGCGCAGTTCGAGCAGCTGGACCTCGTGGTCCGCGACGCCGACAGCGGCCGGTTCCGCCTCGGGCTCGGGCTGATCGGCCTCGCCGGCCCGCTGCTGGCCAACCTCGACGTGCGACGCATCGCCTACCCCTCGCTGGAACGGCTCACCGAGCGCACCGGCGAGACCAGCGCGCTGGTGGTCTGGAGCGGCAACGAGTCGGTATCGGTGGAGCAGGTGCCCAGTCCCAAGCAGGTCAAGCACACCACACCGATCGGCACCCGGTACTCGACGTCGGCCAGCTCGTCGGTGCAGGTGTTCCTCGCCGACCTGCCCGAGGCGACGGTGCGGGACCTGCTCGCCAGCCGGCTCGCGCACCCCGGGCACGACGACGAGACGTCCGTGCGGCGCTACCTCGACCGCCTGGCCACCGCGCGCGCGGACGGGTTCGCCGTCAACGCCGGTGAGACCTCGGTGGAAGAACTGGGCATCAGCGCGCCGGTGCGCGACCACCGGGGGCGCACGGTCGCCGCGATCCTGCTGTCGGCACCGAGCTTCCGCGTCTCCGAGCAGCTCCAGGCCCGGCTCGCCGCGATCGTGCGGGAGACCGCGGTCGAGGTCTCCGAGCGGCTCGGGGCGTCCCCGTCCTGAGCACCGGCGGAGGGGCTGCCGCCGGGTCCGGTCGGCAGCGCCTCCGCCCGGAGCTCACTCCGCAGCAGCGATGTCCGGCTTGGTGTGCACGCGCGCCGGGCCGCACACCCGGTCGGCGTGCTCGGCGATCTCCCGCAGCGGGGCCACCCACATCCCGTCCATCGCCTTGACCTCCTCGACGAGCCCTTCCAGCGCCGCCGCCCGCGCCGGGCGGCCGGACAGGAACGGGTGGTTGGTCAGCACGAAGCAGCCGCCCTCGGCATGCCGGGCCCGCGCCTCCAACGACCACATCCGCACCGCCTTGTCCGGGCTCTCGATCACGCCACTGCCGGTCCAGCCGGGGAAGAACGCGTACTGCTCCCAGTCGTCGAGGGCCCAGTCCACCGGGATCTCCACGAGCGCGGGGGCCTGCGGATCGGCCGTGCCCAGCCGGTACGGCACGTCGTCGTCGAGCAGGCTGGAGTCGTAGGCGAAGCCGCGCTCGACCAGCAGGCGCGGCGTGCGCCAGTTCATCTCCCACCACGGGGCGCGGTAGCCGACCGGCCGCGCGCCGGTGAGGCGCTCCAGGACCTCCAGCCCGCGATCGAGGTACCGCGCTTCCGCGGACTCGTCGATCCCGCGCATCTGCTCGTGGAGGTAGCCGTGGTGGCCGATCTCGTGCCCACCGTCCACGATGGCCTCGACGACGTGCGGGTAGCACTCAGCGGTGTAGCCGGGGACGAAGAACGTCGCGCGGACCTCCTGCCGCCGCAGCAGCTCCAGCAACCGCGGCACTCCCACCCGCGGCCCGTAGGCCTGGTGCCCCATCAGCGACATCCGCCCCACCGCGCCGGGATCGTGCGCGAGCACGCACGATTCGGCATCGACGTCGAAGGTGAACGAGGCCGCCGCGCGGTATCCGTCGGGCCAGGGGAACGCGGGGGGTCGCTGCGCTGTCATCGCACTCTCCTTCTCTTCCGGTGGCAACCGCTAGCTCGGCTGCTTCGGGGCGGGCTCGCCGACCTGCTCGGGCACGTAGCGGCGGTGGATCCGGGGGCCGAACGCGGCGTAGACCGCGGCCGAGACCGCGCTGCCCGCGAGCCACGACAGGTCCACCCCGCCCATGGCCGTCGCGATCGGGCCGCGGAAGACGTCGACCACCCCGTACATGCACATCCAGGTCGCGGTGATCCCGGCCGCGAACGCCGACAGCGCCGCCGGGTTGACGTCCGGGAGCCGCCGCGTCCCGACCGGGTCGAACAGCCGGTGCACCCGGGTGGCGTCGCGTTCGACGGCGAAAAAGTGGACGAGCATGATCCCGGCCCAGGAAGCGACCCACCCGACCAGGCACACCAGCCAGGAGTCGAGCACGGTGGCGAAGTCGCCGTGCAGGACGAACACGACGACGCACAGCATCGAGAACACCCCGACCACGACGCTGAGGAACCGGCGGGACAGGCTCAGGTCCAGCGCCTGCGCCGCGACGCCGAAGGTGTAGATGTTCAGGATGTTCGTCGCGATCGGGCCGTGCACGACCAGGAACAGCACCGGGATGGCCAGGGATCCGTACGCCTCCACGATCAGCTGCCCCGGGTCCACGTGCCCGTTCTCGGTGGCCAGCGAGGCGCCCAGCAGACCGAGCCACACCACCGGCAGGAACTGCCCCAGCGCGCTGGCCAGGTACAGCCGCCGCCGCGGGACGGCCGCGCTGACGAACCGCGAGTAGTCGGCCGCGTAGGTGAACCACGTGATGCCCCAGCCGATCCCGATCGCGGTCATCACCGCCGTCATGGCGGCCCACCGCTGCGGTCCTTCGAGCACCATCCCGGGCGGGCCGGCATAGCTCCAGTCGATGTCGAGCCGGGTCCAGGCCACGATCGACATCCCCACCAGCACCACGATCGTCGGCGGCACGGTCCACTTCTCGAAACCCGAGATGGCCCGGTAGCCGATCCACGAGATCGCCACCTGCACGGCCATGATCACCGCCGCGACCAGCATCTTCGCCGCGTGGTTCGGCCCGCCGGGGTCCACCAGGCCCAGCTCGCCGAACAGGGCCATCACGAGGTCGAGGATGATCCAGGTGTTGACCGCGCACCACCCGACCGCCAGCACGGCCTGGATCGCGGCCGGGACGTAGTTGCCGCGCCGACCGAACGCCGCCCGCGACAGCACCATCCCGGTGGCGCCGGTGCGCTGCCCCAGCAGGACGAACAGCCCGAACACCGCCATCCCGACGAAGTTGCCGACGACCAGCACGATCATCGTGTCGAGCAGGCCAAGCCCCAGACCGATGCCCAGCGCGCCCAGCACCCAGTTGATCGGGGCGATGTTCGCGCCCGCCCAGATCCAGAACTGCCCGGACACCGCGGAGGTGCGCGCCGATTCCGGGACCGGCTGCAACAGGTCCTCCAGCCCGTGGTGCGGGTGTGGGTCGTTCGCGGCTTCGGATCTCATGGGGCCTCCGCACTGCTCATGGCGATCCAGCCATGCTTGTGGCCCGCACGCCGCAGAACAAGGTACGGTCTGCCTACTAAAACCACCGCCGGAGTGGACGGAGTGTCCAGGTGCCCATACCGCTGCGCGATGCGCTGCGACATCCCGGCCTCGCTCCGGCGGAACCGGTGTTGGTCACCGGCCGGGACGATCCGCTGGTGCGCTGGGTGCACTCCAGCGAGGTCCTGGAACTGGCGAAGCTGCTCCGCGGCGGGGAGCTCGTGCTCACCGCCGGTCTGGTGCTCACCGCGGCCACCGAGTCGCGGCAGCGCCGCTACGTCCGGGAACTCGTCGCGCGGAAGGTGGCCGCGGTCGCGATCGAGACCGACGGCAGCATCCCGTTCCCGGTGGTCGACGAGGCGCGCCGACTGGGGTTCGCCCTCATCCGGCTGACCCGGACGGTGCCGTTCGTGGCGATCTCGGAGCACCTCAACGGCGAACTCGTCGACGAATCGGTGCGCCGGTTGCGCCTGGCGGATTCGCTGTCCGACGAGCTGTCCAGGCGGCTGACCGAGGGTGGCGAGCTCGGTGACCTGGTCGACGCCCTCGCCGCCCGCCTGCGGGCCGGGGTGTCGGTGCTCGACGGCGGCGAGTCGGTGCTGGCGGAGGCCGCACCGGAGGAGGGCGCGGTCCCGTCCGGAGGCGACCACCTGGCCCCCATCGCCGTGCGCCAGGTCGTGACGGCCACGCTGCGGATCCGGCCCGGTGCGCGGACCGACCCGGCCATGCTGGCGGCGGCGCTCGACCGGGCTCCGCACTCCCTGGCCCTGTCGCTGCTGCGCTCCCGGGCGGCCGACCTCGACGACGGCGCCGCCCGCGCCTTCTTCGACGCGCTGGAGGACCGCACGCCGGTCCCGCTGGCGCCGCTGCTCGCGACCACCCCGCTGCACCGCGAGCAGCACTTCGCCGCGGTGGTCACCGCCGACCGCGGCCGGTCCGGGGTCGTCGAGCAGGTCGCGCGCAAGCGCGGCTGGGCCGTGCTCAGCCGCGCGTCGTCCGAGGAGCTGCTCTCCGTGGTCGGACTGCCCGGTGACGACCCGGACGGCGCCCGGCGGAGCCTCGTCGACGACCTCCGGGAAGCGGTCGGGCGCGAGCGGATCGCGGTCGGCCCCTCGCGCGCGACGTCGAGCGGCTACCGCACTCCGCCCGGGAAGCCGGGCGCTGCCTGGACTTCCCCGCCGCCGAGCCCGTCGTCGACGCCGCGGCCTGGGCCGTGGAACGCCTGGTCTCCCGGCTGGGCGACCACGACGCCCTGCTCGACTTCGTCGACGAACACCTCGGGCCGCTGTTCGACCAGCCACCTCCGGTGCGGGACCGGCTGCTCACCACCCTCACCGCGTTCTTCGACTGCTCGACGAACAAGACCGCCACGGCCCAGCGCCTGCACCTCCAGCGGCAGACCCTCTACCAGCGCCTGGACCGGTTGTCCGAGCACCTCGGCCAGGACGTCACCGCCGCGGAGTCCGCACCCGCCCTGCACCTCGCCCTGCGGCTGCGGCAGGCGATGTCCTCGCTCCCCCATCACCGCAGGCCGAACCTGACCGGCGACGAGCCGTAGGCCGGAGCCGCAGCACCTCGACGGACCATGCGCGTGGCTCAGTCGGCCGGCCGGAGGCGGAGGGTGGTGTCCACGGCGGGTGCGGCGAGCATCGGCGGCAGGTAGTCGTCCGCGTAGCGGGCGTACTTGCTGCGGTAGGCGTCATCGACCGCGGGCAAGGTGGCCTCGGGGGCGTGGTCCACGGCCACGTCCCGTTCGATCCCCGCCGCGTTGATCCGGGCGCCGGCCTGGTCGGTCGTGCGCCGGTACCAGGCGCCGTCCGCACCGCGGTACGAGCGCACGTACAGGTCGTCGCCGAGGCGCACCACCCAGATCGGCGTCCGCCGCAGCGATCCGTCGCGGCGGGCAGTGGTGATCTCCAGCTCCTCGGCGGCACCGAGACTGTCGAGTTCCTGACGGGTCCAGGTGGTCATGCGCTGCCTCCTCCATCGGGTGTGCCGGTGAGCATGGCGCGCGGACCGCGCGGCCGCAGCTCGACCACCGGGAGCCGACGTCCCTCCGCTGGTGCCGCGCGACCTCGATGCGGACGTCGTGAGGCTGCTTCACCTCCACCTTCGGACCCGGTGCTGAACCCCGGCCATCACAGCGGATCGAGGCGCGCCTTGAGCAGGCAGAACTCGTTGCCTTCGGGGTCGGCCAGGACGTGCCACTGCTCCTGCCCCGTCTGGCCGATGTCGGCCGGGCGCGCACCGAGCTCCAGCAGGCGTTCGAGCTCGGCGCCCTGATCGCGGTCGGTGGGGTTGACGTCGATGTGCAGCCGGGACTTCCCCGGCTCCGGCTCCTCCCTGCGGCTCAGGATGATCGTCGGCTGCGGACCGCCGAACCCTTCGCGCGGCCCGATCTCCAACGTGCCGTCGTCCTCGCGATCGAGGACGACGAAGTCCAGGACCTCGCACCAGAACCGCGCCAACACCTCAGGATCGCGGCAACCGAGCACGAGCTCACTGAGACGACATGCCATGAATGAAACCCACTCTCCAACCGGGGATCTGCCGGGACCCCCGGCAGCACGACGATTGCGCGACCGTACCGGACGACGGCCGGTGCGGGCGAGGGAATTTCAGCGCCGCCCGGCACGCCCCCCCGGGGGGGGCCGCGGGGGTAGGTCAGAACAGGTGCTGGTACCCCAGTGCCACGAGGTTGTCGCGGGAGGTCGCGAGGCAGTCGTACGGGTCGCGGCCGTACTGCTGGTCCTGCTCGATGAACAGGTACTCGGCGCCGGAGGCCAGCGACTGCTCGATGATCCCGGTCCACTCGAGGTTGCCCTCGCCGACCTCGCCGAACTGCACCACCCCGGTGAACGCCCGCATGAACGCGGCGCGGTCCCCGTCGCGCAGCGCCTCGAACGCGGCCGGGTCCAACTCGCCGACGCGGTAGTCCTTGAGGTGCACGAGGTCCACCAGGCCCGCGTACTTCTCCAGCGTGCGCACGGGGTCCTTGCCGCCGCGCTGGACCCAGTGCACGTCGATCTCCAGCCGCATCGTCGGCGCCTCGGCGCGGATGACGTCCAGCAGGGTGTTGCCCCCGCGCCGGGCGAACTCGACGTGGTGGTTGTGGTAGTGGAGCGCGATGCCCTCGTCGGCGAGCCGGGTGGAGACGTCCTCGGCCTGCCGGCAGAAGTCCAGCAACGCCTCGTGCGAGGCCATCGCGGTGAACGGCATCATGCCGATGCGCAGCCGGGAGGACCCCAGCGCCTTGGTGTCCTCGACGATCTTGTCGAAGTCCGCCAGGAGGGAGTCGTTCGGCCCGCCACCCAGACCAGCGGACAGGGCGCCGAAGTCGATGCCGAGCTCGTCCCTGGCGCGGCGCATCTCGACGAGGTTCTCCGTGGTCATGGCGATCTGCGAGACCTCGACGGCGGAGAAGCCGGACTCCCGCAGGCGCCGGAGCACCTCGTACGGGCCCGTCTTCTCGACCTCGTTCTTCAGCATCATCAGCTGGACGCCGATCCTGGGCATGGGGACTCCTTTCGCGGGCAGCGCTCCGGTCGGAGAGGCGGGTCAGCCGACGGTGGTCATCCGGTCCACGCCGAGGCCGCTCTGGGCGTAGACGTCGGTCAGGACGCGCAGGGACTTCATGGCCTCGCGCGGGCTGATCCAGAACGGCTCGTCCTCGCCCAGCCGGGCGTGGAAGTCGCGGATGAGGGCCTCGTGCGAGGCGCCCCAGTAGGCGCGCCCGTTCGAGGGCGCCCGGCGTTCGCGCACCGTCTCGACGCGGCCGTCGGCGTGGGTGGTGGTGAGGTCGCCGCGCAGGGAGAGGCTCCCCCGCTCGGCGGTGATGTCGATCGTGACGGGGGCGTGGACCACGTTGGCCAGCGAGCCGAAGACGACGCTGCGGGCCCCGCCGTCGTGGGTCAGCAGCAGCTCGGCGGTGTCCTCGACCTCGATGACGTCGCCGTGCAGGCGCGTGGCGGCGCGGCCCCGCACGTCGACGACGTCACCGACGAGCCACTGCACCAGGTCGAGGGTGTGGATCGCCTGGTTGATGAGCAGCCCACCGCCGGCGGTCGCCCACCGCCCGCGCCACGGCTTGGCCAGGTAGTAGTCCGGGGTGCGGGTCCACAGCACCGTGGCGGTCGCGCCGAGCACGGCGCCCAGCTCGCCGGAGTCGAGCAGCTCGCGGGCGGCCTGCGCGGTGGCGTTGTACCGGTTCTGGAAGCACACGCCGATGCGGGCGGGGTTGCGCTCGGCCGCCGCGACGAGGCGCTCGGCCGCCGCGAGGGTGTGCGCGAGCGGCTTCTCGACGAGCACGTGCACGCCGGCGTCGAGGAGGTCCAGCGCCACGGGCACGTGCTGGTGGTGCGGCGTGCAGATGTGGGCGACGTCCGGGCGCACCTGAGCCAACAGCGCCCGGTGGTCGGCGAAACCCGGGACGCCGCAGCGCTCGACGGCGGCCGCGAGGACCTCGGGGTCGGTGTCGCACACGGCGACGAGCTCGCTGCCCACCGCCTCGATGGCCTCGAGGTGGACGGTCGAGACGTCGCCGCACCCGATGACCGCCGCCGTGGTCATCGGTACTCGATCCCCTCGGCCGCCAGGAGGCCGGTGAAGGCCCGCCACGCCTCGGTGAACAGGTCGGGCCCGGAGAAGCCGCCGAGGCGGTGCGCCTGCGACAGGTGCGGTTCGAGGGAGAAGAAGCCGTCGAAGCCCCCGTCCCGCAGCGCGCGGACGGTCTCCACGACCTCGCCGTCACCGCGACCGGCGGCGCAGACCTCGCCGTCGGCCAGGTGGGCGTCCTTGATCTGGACGTACTCCAGGTGCGGGCGCAGGCCGGAGTAGCCCTCGGTGAACGGTCGCACGCCGACCTGGACGAAGTTGGCGGCGTCCCAGGCGGCGCGCAGGTTCGGCGATCCCACGGACTCGAGGAGGTCGACGCAGCGGCGCGGGACGTCGCCGTAGATCTCCTTCTCGTTCTCGTGCAGCAGGACCACCTCGCCCCGCTCCGCCACGTCGGCCAGGGCGCGCATCCGGCGCAGGACCTCGTCGCGGTGCCGGTCCGGGTCGTCGCCGGGGCGGATGAAGAAGGAGAAGACCCGGATGTACGGGGCGCCGAAGTGGTGGGCGACGTCGACGGCGTGGCGAGCCCGGTCGAGGTGCGGCCCGAAATCCTCATCGATGGCGATCTTGCCGATCGGGGACCCGATGCTCGACACCTCGAGGCCGTGGGCGTCGAGGACCTCCTTCGCCCGGGAGAGCCGCTCGGCGTCCAGGTCGAGCACGTTGGTGCCCCAGGCGCTGCGGAATTCGAGGTGGGACATGCCGAGCTCGGTGAGCAGCGCGGCCTGTTCCTCGAGGTCGGGGGAGATCTCGTCGGCGAATCCCGACAGCATCCACATGGGGGCTCCTCACTGGGCCTGGTCCGAAGGACCGCTCCGGCCACCATGAGGGGTGATCCACGACACGCCTACGGGTTGCCATTTGTTGCCACCCGCGACGCGCGGCAACAGGTGGCAACCCGTGGCCGTCCCCCGGTGCGGCCCAGCAGAGTGAACCGCACGGCGGGGCCGCACACGTCGCGGCGGCCCGCGCTCGGCGAGTCCGCCGGTCCGGTCGGCGGCGCGGCTCGCACGTCGGGTCCGTTCCCGGGCCCGCCCGCCCTGCGAAGGAGGACCGCCCATGTCCAGGAAGGTCAGGCTCGGGATCATCGGGGCCGGGACCCAGGGGTCGGCGTACGCGAAGTTCATCGCGGACGGCCTGGTTCCCAACATGGAGATCGGCGCCATCGCCGACGTCGAGCCCGAGAAGCGGGCGGCCGCCGCGGAGCACGGCGTGCCGGTGCACGAGGACCACCGCAGCCTGCTGGCCGGTGGTGGCGTGGACGCGATCGTGACGACGGTGCCGCACTACCTGCACCCGGGGATCGCGATCGACGCCCTGGCGGCGGGCGTCCACGCGCTGGTGGAGAAGCCGGCCGGGGTCTACACCAAGCAGGTCCGGGAGCTCAACGAGTTCGCCGCCCAGCACCCCGAGCTGACGTTCGCGATCATGTTCAACCAGCGCAACAACCCGCTCTACCAGCGGATCAAGCAGATCGTGGACGCCGGTGAGATCGGCGGCATCCGCCGGACGAACTGGATCATCACGACCTGGTGGCGACCGCAGGGCTACTACGAGCAATCCGCGTGGCGGGCCACCTGGGGCGGTGAAGGCGGCGGCGTCCTGGTCAACCAGGCGCCGCACCAGCTCGACCTGTGGCAGTGGATCTGCGGCATCCCGAAGTCGGTCTACGCCAAGGTGGCGTACGGCTTCCGCCGGGACATCGCCGTGGAGGACGAGGTCACCGCCGTGGTCGACTACGGCGACGGCGCCAGCGGCACCTTCGTCACCGCCGTGCACGACCTCGTGGGCACCGATCGGTTGGAGATCCTGGGCGACCGGGGGAAGATCGTCGTCGACGGCTCCAGGACCGCCACCGTCACCCGCCTGGTCGAGGACGAGCGCGCGCTCTCGGACGCCATGGGCATGGACGACGTGCGCAGGCTGTTCATGGGCGAGCTGGACCCGACCGCGCACCACTCGCAGGAGGTCATCGAGCACGCCTCGGCGTGGGGGGCGCAGCACGCGGGCGTGCTGGAGAACTTCGCGGCGAACATCCTCGACGGCACCCCGCTGCTGGCGCCGGGCAGCGAGGGCATCAACGGCGTGCGGCTGGCCAACGCGATCCACCTGTCGAGCTGGCTCGGCGAGGAGGTCCCGCTCGACTTCGACGAGGATCTCCACCTGGCCGAGCTCAACAAGCGCATCCGCGCCGAAGGCAGGTTCCCCGAGCGGGCGGCGAACACCGCCGGCTGACCCTTCCCCGGCAACGCCCCGGCGGCTCCCCTCGCGGGTGCCGCCGGGGCGTCGTGCGTTCCGGTGGCTTCGCGAAGGCCGCGCCGACGGCAACTGCTGGCAATCGCTTCCCCGCCTGTGCCGCCCGTCACATATTGATGCCCCACGCAGGACAGACCCGCCGGTCCGGCCCTCCCGCGCACCGGCGGCCGCCCAACGACGAGCGGCGAGAGGAAACCCCCGATGAGCGTGAGCGAACCCGATTCCGCCTCCGGCACGACGAGCACCGGCGACGCCCCGCGGGTCGCCGACCCCGACCGCCCGGCACCGGCCAAGGGCCGCGGCAAGGCCGTCGGGACGTTCGCGGTGGCGTTCTCGGTCGACAACACCGAGAACAGCCTGATCAACACCTTCTTCCCGCTGATCCGCGACGCCTTCGGCCTCAGCCTCGGCGCCTTGGGCCTCCTGGCGAGCATCGCCCGCTTCGCGCGCATGATCGCCGGGCCCGCGTGGGCCTTGGCCGCCGACCGGTTCGGCCGCAAGAAGGTGCTGTTCATCGTGACCGGCCTCTGGGGACTGTGGACCGCTTCGGCCGGTCTCGCGCAGAACTTCACGATGCTGCTGGTCCTCTACGGCATCGGTGTCGTCGGCACCGTCGCCTCGGAGCCCATCATCTACGGCCTCCTCGGCGACCTCTTCGACGACGCGGAGCGGGGCCGCGCCTTCGGCACCGTCCGCGGCCTCGGTTCGCTCATCGGCATGGGTCTGGGACCCGCCATCGCCCTGTTCGCCAACGATCCCAACGGGTGGCGCTACGGCATGTTCGTCATGGGCGGCCTGAGCGTGCTCTCCGGGTTCGGCATCCTGCTCTTCGTCCAGGAGCCGGAGCGCCGCACCGCCATCTCCGATGCCCCGGACGTGGGCCGGTTCCGCCTCTCCGACGCCGCCAAGCTGTTCACCATTCCCACGATCGCCCTGCTCGCCGGGATGCTCCCGCTCGTCACCAGCCTCGTGCTGTACACGTTCTTCGTCACCTTCATGGTGGACGCGCGCGGCTGGGAGGTCCCTTCCGCCGCGCTGCTGTTCGCCGTGTTCTCCGGCGGCCTGGCGCTGTCCTCCTTCCTCGGCGGATTCCTCGGCGACTGGTTCGCCCGGCGCTTCGGCCCCAAGGGCCGCGTCCTGCTCATGCAGCTCTACCTGGTCGCCGTGGCCGTGATGTCCACCGTGGCGCTGCAGATCGACTGGGGCAAAGGCGTCCTCGCCTACGCCATCGTGTTCCTCTTCGGTCTGATCATGTCGATCGGCTTCTCCGCCTGCGTGTTCCCGATGGTCTCCACCGTCGCGCCCCGGCAGCTCTCCGCCACGGCCTTCGCCGTGCTGTTCTCGCTGATCCAGGGCGGGCTGGCCGCGCTGATGACGCTGGCGATGGGCTTCCTCGGCGAAGTGCTCGGGCTGACCCAGGTGATGTTCTACTTCGTGACCGTGCCCTACCTGCTCAACGCGGTGTACTGGTTCGTCTTCTACCAGACCTACCCCGCCGACGCGGCCAAGCAGGCGGAGCGCACGGCCGCCATCGAGGCGGGCGCGCACTGAGCCGCACGAGCCCGGGCGCCCACGCACCGGCCCTTGGTGGTGAGCGCCCGGGTCGGCTACTCGCCCGCCGCGCTCCGCGCGGTGAACGGCAGCACGAGCCGCGACCGGTGGGCGGCGTCGCGGTAGATCTTGTGCGTGACGGGGCGGCCCACCGGCAGGTGGAAGGCGTCCGGCGGCAGCAGGGAGTTGTGCGCGTCGGCCAGCGGCTCGTCGTTGGACAGCTCCACGACGAGCCGGTGCCCCGGCCTGAACGTGGCCGCGAACGGGTAGAGCCGCAGCACGTACTCCTCGACGGCGCCGGGCTCCACCGGGATCGCGCGGGTGTGCGGGTGGTGCGGGTCGCCCTCGGTGCTGCGGTCGTCGAGCTCGCGGTGCGAGGCCTTGAGGTAGCCGGTGGTGATCAACTGCCGGTCGCCGTTCGGGGCCGCGTCCCACAGGCGCAGGATGAAGTTCGTGTCGTCCTGGTCGATCTCGGCGAACAGGTGCGCGGCGCCGGTGCCGATCAGCTCCGCGTCCTCGGTGAACGGATCAGTGCTCCAGCTGAGGATCTCCACCCGGTCGGTCACCGTCAGCGGGGCCTGGTAGAAGCCGTCCGGGGCGGCGTGCTCGGCACCCATCGGTTCCGGTTCGGACGAGAGCTTGCCGCGCGGGCGCAGGTACAGCGACCGGTGCGCCACGTCCTTCGGCGGCCACTGCGAGCCGGTCACCCGCTCGCGGGCGCCCTCCACGAAGACGGTGACCGCCGGCTCGTCCATCACCCCGTTGTCGATGCCCTTGAGCCAGTAGTCGTACCACCGGAACATCGCGTCGTGCTCCTCGACGAAGGGGCGCGACTGCATCGGCGGGTACGGCCCGATGTCCAGCTTCTTGGGGCACTCCAGGGCGTTGAACAGCTCGATGGTGCCGTCCACGCTCCAGCCGCGGCCCTGGTCGATCTGCAGGTGGACCGGGATGTCGATGTTCGGGGCCAGCGCGATGGGGTTGCGCTCCTCGTACCACTGCCCGTCCAGGTGGTTCAGCACGATGTCGAACCAGAACTCGCGGTTCCTGGGGTACTTCAGCACGTGCACCAGGTTCGGCCAGGCGGCCACGTCGGGGTCCTGCAACCGCTCCTCGACCAGGTCCCGGAGCTCCTCCGGGGAGTGGACCTGCTGCATCCGGGACTTGACGTTGGCGTGGGCGATGCCGGAGTCGCCGCCGCGGCCCTCCCGGGCGGCGCGCGGCATGAACCACATGATGCCGCCGTGGTAGGTGGTCTCGTAGAAGTCGTAGTGGCCACCGCTGACGAAGATCGCCTTCAGGTGCGGCGGGCGCTCGGCGGCGGCCAGCACCTGCATGGACCCGAAGTAGGAGATGCCGATCATGCCGACGTTGCCGTCGCACCACGGCTGCGCGGCGACCCACTCGATGAAGTCGTAGGCGTCCTGCCCCAGCGGGACACCGCCGGCGTTGTAGTTGCCGATCATCTCGCCGCCCGAATCACCGGAGCCGCGCAGGTCACCGATGACGTGGGCGTAGTCCTCCGCCACGACGCGCGCGATGTCGCCCGCCTCGATGCAGCCGTCCCACATCGGGCTGGGGCGCCGCTGCGCGGGCGTGGTGAGGGCGAGCGCCTGGAGTTCCTTGCCGTACGGGCTCAGGGCCACCAGCGCGGGCCGCGGCTCGTCCTCGGTGCCGTGGTAGGTGTCCGCGGCGAGCTCGACCCCGTCCCGCATCGGGACCCGGAGGTCCTTGCGGACGGTGATCCGCCGCCCGCCCGCGTCGATCTCGCGGATGTCAGCCATCGGTGGGCACGCTCCTTGTCGTCGAGGCCCGCACGTCACGGCCTCTGCTCGGCCTGCACGCGGTAGCCGTGCAGGGTGGTGAAGAACGGGGACGGTTCGCGCGCCGGATCGCCCTCGTAGCCGAGCTCCGCGGCCACGGCGGCGAACGGGGAGTACGCCGAACCGGTCTCCCGCAGGCCGGTGCGCAGGCAGCGCCGGGCCGCCGCGCCGACCCGCGCCTCGATCTCCAGGCTCCCGTCGAGCGCCTCCCGCGCCTGCGCACCGTCGAGTTCGACGCCGTAGGCCACCCCGTCCGCCCGGCGGTAGGGGTGCCCGAGGTACAGGTGCCGCGGGCGGAGCTCGTCGCGGAGGTACCGCAGGCTCGCGCGGTAGGCGACCGGGTCCTCGTAGCCGGGGAAGCCGTTGGCGGCCCCGTGGACCTGCACGGCGTCGCCGACGAAGACCGACCGCTGCCCGTCCACGACGTAGGCGACGGATCCGGCCGTGTGACCGGGGATCGCGTGCACCGAGACCGTGACGTCCCCGCCGAGGGAGAGCGTCTCACCGCCTTCGACGAGCGTGGTCGGTTCCACCTCACCGGAGATGACCGCCGCCGCGGCCGCTTCCTGCTTCGCCTCGCCGTCGGGGTCGCGCAGGTACTGCTGCCGCACGCCCAGGTAGTGCTGCACGTGGGCCCGCCGCGAGCGCAGCAGCGGTGCGTCGGCCCGGTGGATCACGACCTGCGCCCGCCGGCCGGTGAGCTCCCACAGGGCGTGCGCGCCGCCGATGTGGTCGATGTGGCCGTGGGTCAGCAGGATCCAGCGGACGTCCTCGATCCGGCGCCCGATGGCTTCCAGCGCGGGCGCCATCCCCTCGGCCGGTGACGAGGCGATGCCGGTGTCCACGATGGCCGGTTCGGGCGCGTCGAGGTAGAAGCTGTAGAGCCCGAACCGGCCCCACGGCGAGATCAGCGGGTGGATGCGCACGTCGCGCGGCATGGTCCTCTTCCCCGCCCGGTCGTGGCGGCTCAACGGCTGCGCAGGAAGTCGCGGGTCTCGGCGTAGACCCGGTGGAACTCCGGGATCCACGAGAAGTTCTGCACGAAGCCGTGGCCGGCGCCCCGGTAGCGGCTGACCGTCGCGGCCACGCCGGCCTCCGCCAGCCGTCGGCCGTAGAGCTCGCCCTCGTCGCGCATCGGGTCGTGCTCCGCGGTGACGACCAGCGCGGGAGGCAGCCCGGCGAGGTCCGCCCGCTTGATCGGCGAGACCAGCGGGTCCGCCGGGTCGGCTCCGCTGTCGAGGTAGAAGGCGTTGAACGGCTTCAGCCCCGCCGTTTCCAGGCCGTACCCCTCGGCGTTGTCGCGCAGCGAGGCGTAGCGGTCGACGTCGAAATCCAGGTCGAGCGACGGGTAGTACAGGACCTGGTGGGTGATCCGGTCGAAGCCCTCGTCGCAGGCCATCGCGGCCACGGCGGCGACGAAGTTGCCGCCCGAGCTGTCCCCGGCGATCGCGAGGGTCGCCCCGTCCCACGCCAGGGCCGCACCGTTGTCCGCGGCCCAGCGCACCACCGCGTAGCAGTCCTGCAGACCGGCCGGGTAGGTGTCCTCCGGCGCCCGGCGGTAACCGACCGAGATGACCTCGAGGCCGGTCTCGTTCGCCAGCGACCGCGCGACGTGGTCGTGCGTTTCCAAGCTGCCGAGGAAGAACGCGCCGCCGTGGAAGTAGACCAGCAGGCCGTGCGCGTCGGCCTCGTCCGGGGTGTAGATCCGCACCGGCACCTCGCCCGCGGCGGTCCGGGCGAACTCGTCGGCCACCGCGTGCACCGGTGTGCGCTGGTCCACGGGCGGCACTTCGGCCTCCTCGCCGGCGCGCATGGCCACCGGGTCGAGCGGCCCTCCGGGCGGGGCAGGCGCGTTGCGGAGCACCTCGGCGACCTTGGGATGCAGCGTCATCACCGCTCACCTTCCTTTCCTGCACCCGCGGGCTTCTGCCCGGGGAAGACGTCGTCGATCTCGTCGGCGTCCCACGACCGGCGGGAGACGCTCTGGAGTTCGTCGGTGACCGGCTTGCGCTCGGCCTGGAACCGCGCGAGCGCGTCCCGGACGGAATCGGCTTCCCGCAGCGCGTCGGCGAGCGCTCCACCGTCCTGGATGGCCTGGTTGGCGCCCTGGCCCTGGTGGTGCAGCATCGCGTGGGCGGCATCGCCGAGCAGGGTGACCGAATCCGTGTACCAGGTCTCGACCGGATCGATGTCGAAGGCGGCGCGGCAGGTCAAGGCAGCCATGTCCAGGTCGCGGGTGATGTTCACGAGCCGCTCGTCGAACCCGTCCATCAGGGCCAGCAGGCGCTCCTTGGTGACCTGCGGGGACCAGGAGTCGTCGTCGGACAGGGCCGTGATGTCGAAGGACAGCTCGTTGCGGTGGCGCAGCGGCAGGAAGTAGACCTTCGTGCCCTTGTCGTCGAGGAACATGCGGAGGTCGTCGTCGACGACCATCCCGCAGGCGTCGTCGGCCGGGATCACGGTGCGGTAGGCGTGCTCCCCGGAGAAGACCGGCCCCCGCTCGGTGAACAGCTGCCTCCGCACCAGGGAGCGGATGCCTTCGGCGCCGATCACGAGGTCGGCCGTCACCTGCTCGCCACCGGCGAAGGTGACCGTCGCCCGGTCGCCATGGTCGGTGATCGACTCCATCCGGTGACCGAGGTGCAACCGGTCGGCGGGCAGGGCCTTGAGGAGGGTGTCGATGAAGTCGCCGCGGTGGATGAAGCGGGTCTTGTTCACCTGGGCGTAGTCGTGCATCCCGGGCCATTCCTCCCGCAGGATGACCTCGCCGGTGCCGTCGAGGATCTCGAAGTGGTCGCTGGGCGAGCTCACGGCCGCGATCGCGTCGAAGATCCCCCACCGGCGGAACAGCTCCACGGTCGCCGGGCGCAGCCCGATGCCCGCGCCGACCTCGCGGATCCGGGGCGCCTGCTCGTAGACGTGCACGTTGGCACCGAGGAGGCTGAGCGCCTTGGCCGCGGCGGCCCCGCCGTACCCGGCACCGACGATGGCGATGTCGAGCTCGTTCAGGTCGGAGGTTTCCATGTTCCTCTTCCTCTTCGGATCGGCGCGACGGTGCGCCGGTGTTCGCGCTCCGCGCGCGACGTTCAGCTGCGGATGGTCAGGAAATCGGCGGGGTTGTCGACGAAGAGCTTCGTGATGGTGGCCTGGTCGACTCCGGCGTCGCGCAGATCCGGGATGAGGTCTTCGAAGAGGTAGTTCACCGTGTGGCCCCGCACGCCGGGCCAGCCCAGCGGGCTGCAGTTGGCGTCGGCGGAGGCCAGCAGCTGGTCGAGGTACCCCTGGCGGACCAGGCCGAGGAAGTGCTCCAGGCGCTCGCGCCGGGGCCGGGCCCAGAACGGCGGGTCCGCCAGCTCGGTCTCGTAGCCGAAGGTGTCGAAGCCGATCCGACCGCCCCGCTCGAAGATCCACTCGTGCGGGGTGTTCGGCGCGTTCGGGCCGTCGTCGGCGTGCCCGAACAGGACGCGGTGCAGCGGGAGCCCTTCCTCCTCGAAGATGGCGACCGCCGGTTCGGGGTCGATGGCCAGGTGGGTCAGGATCGGCACCCCGGTCGTCACGGCGGCGCGGGCGGCGGCGCGGTAGATGCGCTTGTCCAGCTCGGTCATCCGGCCACCGCGGCTCACCCCGACCTTGATGACCCCGGCGCGGCTGCCGGTGCCCCCGATGCCGACCGTGATCTCGTGGACGAACTGCCGATTCAGGTAGTCCACGCTCGCCCGGGCGAAGTGCGGCAGCGCGGTGTCGCCGCCGACGAAGCCGGTGCAGGCGACGATGTGGACGCCGGTCTTCGCGGACAGGGACTTGTAGTAGTCGACGTCGCGGCCGTTGCAGATGCCGGTGACGTCGACGAAGGTCCCGCCGCCGTGCTCGCGGAACCGGCGCAGCTTCGGAACGGTCTCGGCGTACCGCTGCTCGGGGGTCTTCCACCACTGCGGGTCCAGTTCCGAGCCGGGCATGCCGTAGCCGACGTGCTCGTGGACGGCCACGAACCCCAGCTCCGCTGCCGGGACGGGCCCCAGGACGGTGTTCACTCGCGACACAACACTCACCTCCGGAAGGAGTTCGACGATCGACGGGTCAGCGCACCGACAGCAGGTCGCGCGGGTTGTCGACCAGGATTCGCCTGCCGTCCTCGCCGCTGAGCCCCGCGGACTCCGCCAGCGGGACGAACGTCGAGCAGACGTGGCCGTACGGCAGGTCGTAGGCGGGAAGGCCCTTCGCGACGCCGATCGCGTTGCTCGACAGCAGGATCCGGTGCGCGTGGCCCGCCCGGACGAGGTCGAGCACCAAGGCGGCGCGCTCGCGGTCGGTGACGTGTGCGTCGTCGTCGTTGCGCCCCACGTGGTCCAGCGCGACGAAGGCCCCGCGGCGGGCGATCTCCAGGGGCGCGCCCGCGGCGACCGCGTCCTTGTGGTCGAGCCCGCCGACGACGACGCGATCGGCGGGCAGTCCTTCGCCGAGGACCACGTCGAGGTCCGCGAGCGCGTCGCCGCCGTACCGGATGGAGAGCGGGACGCCGGTGCTCCGCGCGGCCCGGGCCGCGCCGCGGAAGAGGCTCTCCTCGGTGGCGGTCATGCCGCCGCGGTCGGCCGCGGTGGCCACGAGCCCCGCGGCGCCGCGCCGCTCCAGGCGCGGGACCACCATGCCTTCGGTGATCTCCGCGGTGAACAGGTCGGCGAACTTCTCGGCGGGCCACGGCGTCGGCGGATTGGTCTGCGGCGTCAGGAAGTAGCCGCCGAGCAGCTCCTCCGGGCCCATGCCCGTCGACGCGACGAGGTGCACCCCGGTCGCACGCGAGAGCGCCTCGTACAGCGGCAGGTCGCGGCCGTGGAACATGCCCGTGCTGTCGACGACCGTCCCCCCGCCCTGGTCGCGGAAGGCCGTCAGCTTCGCCGCCAGGACCTCGAAGATCTCCGCGCGGTCCACGGTGATGTCGAACGCGTGCTCCGCGCCCGGGACCACCGACAGCAGGGTTTCGTGGACCGCGACGACACCCAGGTCGTCCGCCGGAACGGGGCCGAGCACCGTGTTGACGGTGCCGGCGGTCTGCGCGCCTGTCACTGGCAGTTCCTTTCCGATGCCGACGCGGCGGCTCACCTCGATGTGCTCCGCGGCGGGCCTTGCTGCCCCGTGCTGCCGTCGGGCCGAGGCGGTCGGCGAGTGGTTGCGGTCACGTACGAGGTCGATGGTGACAACCGACTTTACGTCGTGTCAAGTGAGTGGTTTATGCGTAAATGAAACCCGATGCGCACACGAGCACCCCGGATCAGCCGGGGATCCACACCGCCGCCTCCGCTCAACACGGAGGGCATCAGCACTGGTCATGGGCATCGCCGCACCGGCACGCCACTCCTGGGACGACCCGCCGCAGGGCTCCACGAGACGTCCGCCACACCGGAATCCTGCACCTGCGCCGACGGCCCCGATCGCTCGACCGACGACACGAGCCCCGCATGCGTTCAATACATTTATGATCTGTAAAGATCATTGGCATCGAGCATGGTGGACCGGTGCACGGCGCAGCCGCCGTGCTCTACCCTGGCGGTATGGCGAGGCTCCGCGAGGCGCAGAAGGAGATGACACGACAGCTCCTGCTGGACGCCGGGTTGAACCTGTTCGCGTCGAAGGGCTACACGGCCACCACGGTCGACGACATCGCGTCGACCGCGGGCACGACGCGGGTGACCTTCTACGCGTACTTCCCCTCGAAGGCCGACCTGATGAAGGCGCTCATCTCGGAGCGGCTGAACGCCGCCCTGCACCGGGTCTCCTCCACGGAGCACGGCACGACCGAGAGCGCGCTGGTCGCCGTGGTCGAGGACGGCTCGCGGGAGCAGCTCCGCACCTGGCTCGAGTCGTCCGCGCGGCGATGGGACTCGATCCGCCCCTACACCACATCCGCCTTCGAAGCCGCGGCCGTCGATCCGGAGATCCGCACGTCGCTGGACACGTGGCTGGACGAGGCCACGGCCGACATCAAGGCCGGGCTCGACCGCGCCGACCGCTTCCCCGCGAGCACCCGGCATTTCCGCAGCGTGCTCGCCATCACGGAGCTCGACCACGTCGCGCGCCACTGGACGCCGGGCCACTGGGGTGTCGAGCAGGAGGAGATGCTGGACGTCCTCGCGGAGAGCTGGGCCGGCCTGATCGGACGGCCCTGAACCGGAAGGATCCCGGTCCGGGAACCGCAGTGCGACGTCCGCACCGCCGCCCGGGTGCGGCCCTCAGGCCGCGGGGAAGCGGTACGCGGTCTCAGGGCGCGGGGATGGTCGTCGCCGAGGAAGCCGCCTCCACCCGGGCCATGCGATGCCGGCGCCCGATGTGCCAGGCCGCGAGGGCGCACAGCAGGGCCAGCACCGCGACGGCGACGAGCACGTCGGCGGTCGACGAGACCAGGCCCGCGAGCAGCAGCGGTCCGCAGAGCCCACCGATCCGGTTGAACAGCGACACGGTCCCGGTCGTGCGCCCCCGGCTCGAAGCCGCGGCGAGGTCGGCTGCGATCGGCAGGAACACCGCGGCCATCGTGTTCACCGCGAACAGCGCCGCGACCAGGGCGAGCGCACCGACCCAGCTCACCGCGGACACCGCCCCGGAGAGCGTCAGGCCCAGCAGCACCGCGGCCGTGGTCACCGCCATGCCCACCGCGATCCGGGTGGGACCGAAGCGGCGGTAGCCGAACATCATGAGCACCGCGCACGGCACCATGATCAGGGAAGCGACGGTCAGCAGCAGGTTGGCCGTGGCCACCGGCACCCCGCTGACCCGGGCCAGGCTCGGGACCCAGGTGGTGAGGCCGAAGGTCAGCAGACCGATCAGCAGGGCGTAGGCGCGCTGCACTCCGCCGCTGAAGGCGCGCACCTGCACCGGGGTCGACGGTGCCGGTGCAGCGCGCTCGGCGGTCCAGTTCGGCACCCACGGCGTCAGCAGCACCAGGACCAGGCCGGTCGGCGCGCCGATCAGCCAGAGCACCCGCCAGCCGAAGACCGGTTCCAGCCACAGCGCCGTGCCCGCCGCGACCAGGTAACCCACCGCCGTGGCCACGACGGACAGGGCGACCACCACAGAACCCCGGGACGGCCCGCCGATGACGTCGGTGAGCAGCGTGATCAGCAGCGGCGCGAGCCCGCCGACCGCCACGCCCATCAGCAGGCACATCACGAGGTTGCCCCCGAAGGTCGGCATGGTGCCGCACATGCTCGTCGCGGTGAAGCCGAGCGTCGCCAGCAGGTAGGAACTCCGGCGGCCGAACCGATCGGCGAACACCCCGAACAGCACGGCCCCGGTGGCGGTGCCCGCCAGCCCGAACACCGCCAGCAGCGAGGCCGTCCTGGCATCGAGTCCGTACTCGGCCCGCATCCCGGGGATGACGAACCCGAGCGTCGAGGTCTTGCTGATGTCGATGGTGAGCGCGAGCGTGCCGATCACCGCGACCACGCCCCGCCCGCGCACGTGTTCGGCCCGCGGGGCCGGTCTGGCCGCGCGGGGCATCGCGGCGCCGGCGACGACCAGCAGCAGGCCGATTCCGGCGACGTACATCTCGGGCATCTGCGACAGCGGCATGCCGTGCAGCGGGTCGGAGGCGGCGGAGCGCACGGCGTGCCCGCCGGACATCGCGTGGCCCATGGTGAAGGCGTTGACGAAACAGATGGCCGACGAGAGCAGGACGATCGCGGTGCCGGCGAGGACGAGCCAGTTCCCGGGCGTGGTCGGTCGGACGAGCAGGGCCACGGTGTGCTCCTCGATGCTGGTCGTGACATCCCCGGGTGCTCACCGAACCGGTGCGGGCAGCGGGGTCCCGCGGACGACGGGTCCGGGACGCAGCCACGCTCCACCGGCCGGAACTCCGGGACGGGGTGCGACGGTGCCGTTCAGCGGTGCACCGGGGCCGCGACAGGCCGCCCGGCGCCGCAGCGGGGCAGGAGGACGAGGAGCGGGGCGGTCAGCTCAGGCCGAGCATCCCGGTGCAGCGGTGCATGACCTCGGGCTCGCCTTCGATCTTGATGTCACCGGCGACGACGGCGTCGAACGGGGCGAGCATCCGCGCGCCGATGCGCACGAAGGTGTCCGGATCGGAGGTCACCACCAGGTCGGGGCTGTCAGCCGGTCCCCGGCTGAACGACACCGAGCCGCCCTCGACGTGGACGGCGAAGACCTGATCGCCCACGCGGAACTCGTAGACCTCGTCGGCTTCCGGGATCCGGTCGTCGGCGATCATGGCCTGCACGGCGAGGAAGCCCCACTCGGCACGGACGGCACCGGTCGCATCGTCCTCGGCGAGGAACTGCAGGCCCCACCTGGCCAGCGCCAGGATCGGGGCGCGCAGACCCCAGCCGAGCTCGGTGAGCCGGTAGAGCTTGCCGCGCCCGTCGCCTGCCACCGCGGTCTGCTCGATGACGCCCTGGTCGGCCAGCGTCCGGAGCCGGTCGGCGAGCAGGTTGGGACCGATCCCGGGCAGGTTGTCGATCAGCTCGTTGAACCGCGCCGGCCCGATCATCAGTTCGCGGAGGATCAGCAGCGTCCACCGCTCCCCGACGACGTTCAGGCCGGCCGCGAGCCCGCAGAACTGGCCGTAATCGCGCTTGCCGGTCATCGCAGCCGCCTTCTACTCCCACTCACTATCGTCAGCTATAGTATCACTCCCCTTCGTGCTCGCGGCCACGTGATCACCCGGGTCAGGAGAACTCCCGCAGCGCCCTGGCCAGCTCCGGTGGCACCGGCGTCGGGCGCATCCCGCCGCCGTCGCGGCGCATGCAGGCCACCACCTGCGCGCCCCGGGCGATCAAGTCCTCCGCGCGCCGGAAGGCGAAGTCCATCTCCACCCGGTTGCGCGCGGTCGCCCGCAGGCTCATGTCCACGTCGAGCCGTTCCAGCGCGAACGCCTCCGCGTAGTAGTCCATCGAGCAGGACACCGTGACCAGCGCGAGCTCCCCGGCGGTCAGCTCGGCGAGCACTCCCGGGGCGTGCTCGCCGAGGAAGTGCTCCCGGCAATGTCCCTGCCAGCGCAAGTAGTGCGCGAAGTAGACGTTGCCCACCAGGTTGGTCTCGTCGAGGGTCACGACGTGGCTGTACCGGAACGAACGCATCTCAGCCCTCCACCGGTACGGCGATCGCGGTGACGGCGGGAACGCCGCCGTGGGCGGCGGTGGCGATCCGGACGTCCCCCGCGCTCAGCAGTGCGAGCCCGTCGGCGGCGACCTCATCGACGCGCAACGGTCGCGCGGCCGTGATCCCGAGCTTGGTCACCGCCTCCCGCGCCGACCACACCCGGGCGCCCGCCGCTTCCGGGGCCCCACCCAGCGCGTCGGCGAGCTCTCCCGCCGTGCGCCGGTCGGGACCGTCGAGCACGTCCGCGCAGCCTCCCGCCGGCACCGCCGTCCAGTCCGCACCGACCGGCATCGGCGCCATCGCCAGCAGCACCTCGTCGCCCCGGTAGCTGGCGCTGAGGTGGCACCGCTCGGTGCGCAGCGCCCCCGCCGGGTCGTGCCACACCTCGTCCCCGGTGGCCCGCGCCGCGAGCGCGGCCGCGGTGCCCGCCCGGCGCGTGCCCGGTGCGGTCATCAGCTCGACCGCGGGCAACCCGCATTCGATCATCCGGCGGGACAGCCACGGCCCGACCAGGTCCGCGGCGGGTCCGTCCGGGAGCTCCAGCGGTCCCACCGCGCGCAGTCGCAGCCCGGACCACCGCGCGACCGGGGTGCCGTCGATCCCGACCAGGTCGACGTCGAAGACGTAGTCGTCGGGGCCGTGCGCGATCTCCTCGGCCAGCACCCGCAGCAGCCCGTCCGGTCGGCACCACACGTCCACCCGGTCCGCTCCCACCGGCAGCGCCCGGCGGTGCGGCACGCAGGCCAGCAGGGCGTGCAGCGCGGCGTCGTGCGCACCCGGATCGCCCAGCAGCAGGTCCCCGCTGTGGAAGTCGGAGAACCAGCGCGCCCGGGGATCGGCGCGGATCCAGGCCCGCACCCGGAACGCGGAGAGCTGGTCGTAGCGCAGCACCCGGCGGAACCGGCCCCGGTGGAACAGCGTGTTCCCGTAGTGCGAGGTCGGCGCGTCATCGGCCGATACCGCGACCTCGGCTTCGTCGCGCGGCCCCGGGGGCGTGGCGGCGGCCACCACCCGGCCGGTGAACCGATCGGTGCCGAAGTCGTCGGTGTCGTCGCGCAGCGCGACCTCCGCCGCACCGCCGTCGACGAGCGCGGCGAGCCGCAGCCGCCGGGACCGGTTCTGCTCCACCACCACGGGCGTGCGGAACTCCAGGTCGGTCAGCGCCCAGCGCTCGTGGGCCGCGCCGGCGGTCGCCGCGGCCTGGGCCATCGCCTCCATGCCGACCACGGCGGGCAGCACCGGGCTGCCCTCGATCCGGTGATCGTCGAGGTAGGGGTCCGATCCCAGCGACAGCTCAGCCTCCACCACGGCTTCGACGCCCGGCACCAGCACGCGGGGCTCCTCGGCGAACCGGAGCCAGCGCGGCGGACCGCCGGTGATGGACAGCGTGGGGGTGGTGGGGAATCGCGAAGTGACCAGTACCGAGACCGGGGCCTCCGGATCGGCCAGCACGTCCAGCATCGCGGCGACGCCGTCGCGCGGCCCGATCGGTTCGACGCCCCGGCGGCGCAACGAATCCACCACGTCGAGCCGCACGCCCATCCCGATGCCCGACCACAGCGACCACTCCAGGACGTGGGTGCGGCAGCCGTGGTGCGCCCAGCGCTCCAGCTCGACCCGCATCCAGTCGTTGGCCACGCAGTACTCCGCCTGCCCGCTCAGCCCCTGCCTGCCGATGATCGAACCGAAGCCGAGCACCAGCCGCAGGTCGGCACCGACCGCGTCGAGCAGCACCCGCAGTCCGCGCACCTTGGGACGCAGGGTGCGCGCGAACGAGTCGCGGGTGACGCCACCGAGCAACGTCGGCTCGTTCACCCCGGCTCCGTGCAGCAACCCGCGCACATCCCCGATCTCCCGCACCCGCGCCACCACCCGGTGCACCGCCGACTCGTCGCCGACGTCGCAGGCGAGGTAGTGCACGTCCGCGCGACCGGACAGTTCGCGCACCGCGGTGCGCACCTCCGGGGCATCGGCGCGGGTGCGGCCGAGGAAGACCAGCGAGCACCCGGTCCGCTCGGCCAGCGCCGCCGCCGCGTAGGCGCTGATCCCGTGCACGCCGCCGGTCACCAGGCACACCTCGCCGCGGCCCAGCGGGATCTCGGCGCCCTCGCCCGGGGTGCGGGCGCGTTCGACGCGGCGGTGCAGCGCACCGTCGGCGGTCAGCGCGACGTCGAGGTACCGGTCTCCCGCCGGATCGGCGACGTCGGCGGGGTCGAAGCGGTGGTCCTGCTCCGGGACCTCGACGACGACGACCCGGCACCGGTCGAGCTCGACCGCGGCGCTGCGGGCCAGCCCCGCCGCCGCGGGGTGTCCGGCGTGCACGACCAGCAGCTCCGCCGGCGCCGCGCGGCCCAAGCGGGCCAGCAGGTCGGCGACGTGGTCGGGACCGTGCTCGGCGACGAGCGCGATGGCGAGCCCGCGCGGCTCCCCCTCGGAGGCGGCGATCTCGTGCAGCCAGTGCCCGTCCGGGGCCAGCACCTCCCAGGCGACCTCGTCCCCCGGACGGCCGCGAAGGGTTCCCACGCGGATTCGAAGGTCCGCACCCACCCCCGCACCCCGGCCACCGAATCGGGGGAGCCGCCACCGCGGCGTCCTGCGCGGGCAGCTCCCGCAGGACGTGGGCCACGTCGGCCACGTCGGCGTCGCTGAGCGACAGCGGCGCGGCGGGCACCTGCTTGCCCAGTGCCTTGGCCACGGCGTTGACCGCCTGGACGACCTGCAACGAATTGAGGTGCAGGTCGCCGAGCAGCGAACTCGACGGGGCGATCGAGGCTTCCGGCAGCTCCAGGGTGGTGGACAGGTGGCGGGTCAGCGCCACGAGCGGATCGGCCGCGCCGACCTCCACCGGCGCGGGTGCGCTGCCGAGGCCCTCGCGCGGGAGCTCGGGAGCGCGCGACCACCCGGACCGCAGCTCGACGGGGTTGGCGAGGAAGCGCGGTTCGGCATCGATCACCAGGGGCCGGAACGGGCGATCGGCGAACCACGGATCGAGGTCGGCCTCCGCGCCCGCCGCCAGCACCGCCGTGGCGAAGGCGTGGGAGCGCGGATCACCGGCGCAGTCCATCGCGACCACCGGAACCGGGCAGCTGTTGGCCGACGCCAACCCCGCCAGGATCGTGCCAGGGCCGGCCTCGACGAGCACGTCGCACTGCTTGGCCAGGGCCGCGAGCGCCTCGGTGAAGCGCACCGGCGCGGTGAGCTGCTCGACCAGCAGCTCGCGCAGGTCCTCGGTCGGCGGGAGCTGCTCCCCGGTGATCGTGGACAGCACCGGGCGTTCCAGCGCGCCGAGCCCGGTGGTCGCCAGCGCCTCCCGCAAGGGTTGCCGGGCCTGGATCATCGCGGGGCTGTGGAAGGCGTGCGAGACGGGCAAGTGGCTCGCGGGCACCGCGGCGTCCCGGGCCCGGCCCAGCACCACCTCGACGTCGGCGAGGGTGCCCGAGACGATCACCCGTTCCGGCGCGTTGTACCCGGCCACCACCGCCGAGGTGCCCGCGATCAGCTCGTCCACCTGCTCCGGCGCGGCGCCGACAGCGATCATCGCGGTCCCGGCACGCCCGTGCTCGGCCATGATCCGGCCGCGCACCCGGCCCAGTTCCAGCGCTTCGGCGGCGTCGCACGCCCCGGCCCAGTGCAGTGCCGCGATCTCGCCGAGGCTGTGCCCGGTGGCGGCCACCGCTTCCACACCGATCCGGTGCAGCCACGCCATCCCGGCCAGCGATTGCCGCAGCACCGCGGGTTGGGCCACCAGCGTGTCGACCTCGGCGTCCCGGCCGACGAGCTCGGTGGGCAGGTCGGGCACGTCCAGGTCCCGGGCCCAGGCGGCGAGTTCGGTGCGCACCGGCGCGGCTTGGCCCGGCAGCAGCAGCCCGACGCGCGCCGGTTCGGCCCCGAGCGCGAACCCGCGGCGCGCGTCGCCGCGGACCCCGCCGGTCCAGTCGGCGGTGGCCGCCGCCGCTTCCGCCGCCGCGGCGGCGAGTTCGTCCGGGGTGCGGGCGACGAGCGCGGCCCGGAACCGGGCGGTACCGCTGCGCTCGCCCCACGCGGTCGCCGCGACGTCCCGGACCTCCGCCTCGCCCAGCCGCTCGGCCAGCCCGGCCAGCCGCTCCAGCCTGCCGCGCAGCGCCGCGACGTCGTTGGCCTCGGCGACCACGATCTCGTGCCGACCGGTGCGGCGCGCCCACCTGGCCATCGCGGGCGGCATCTTGCGCGGCGCGGCTGCCGAGGTCCGTCCTTCGACGACGAGATGCACGTTGATGCCGCCGAAGCCCATCGACGACACCGCCGCGCGCGGCGTCCGGTCCGTCCACACCTCCGCCTCCGGCAGCACCCGCAGCGGCGCGTCGGCGAACAGCTCGTGGGGCCGCTCGCAGCCGGTCGTCGGTGGCAGCACCCGGTGGTGCAAGGCGAGCGTCGCCTTGATCAATCCGGCGACGCCCGCCGCCGCCTTGGTGTGCCCGATGTTGGCCTTGATGGTGCCCAACGCGGCGGCGGGCGCCCCGGCACCGCGGACCGAGTTCAACGTCTCCAGTTCGACCCGGTCACCGACGGCGGTGCCGGTGCCGTGCCCCTCGACCAGGCCGACCGCCGCCGGGTCGAGCTCGGCCATCCGGTAGGCCCGCCGCAGCGCGAGGGCCTGGCCGCTGCGTTCGGGGCGGGTCAGCCCGCCGGAACCGTCCGATGAGGACGCCCAGCCGACCAGGTGCCCGTAGCTGCGCAGATGCGCGCGCTCCGCGTCTTCGGCTCGCATCAGCGCCACCACCCCGCAGCCCTCGCCGGGCAGGAACCCGGTCGGGTCGCGGTCGTAGACGCGCATCTCGTCCGCGGCGAGCGCGCCGAGCCGGGCGAAGCCGACGAGCTCGAACGGGTCCAGGGACAGGTCCACGCCCCCGGCGAGCATGAAGTCGCATTCCCCGGCGGCCAGCGCGTTGCACGCGGTCATGACGGCCAGCAGGCTCGACGAGCACGCACCGTCCACCGTGTACCCGGTGCCGTGGAGGTCGAAGTGGTTGCAGATGCGGCCGGCGATGGTGTTGGCCAGCGCGCCGGCCAGCGACTCGTCGCCCGGCACCTCGAAGGGCTCCTTGACCAGCCGCTCCAGGTGTCCCAGCACCTCGGCGGCCTGCGGGTCCGCGACACCGCCCGCGTGCAGCGCGGTGGCCGCCGCGTCGGCAACGAAGGGCCAGCGCAGCCGCAACGTCGCCGCCCGGCTGAACTCCCCGGTCAGCGAGTTGCCGAGCACCACGCCGGTGGCGTCCCGGTCGAGGCCCTCGCCGCCGGGGCGCCCGGCGTCGGCCAGCGCCGCCGCCGCGGTCTCCAGCGCGAGCCAGTGGGTGAGGTCGGTGGCGCGGAACAGCGGTCCCGGCACCCCGAACCCGGACCGGTCGAACTCCCAGTCCCGCAGCACCGCCGCCCGGTCGACGTAGGTCCGGTCCGGGTCGTCCGGCTCACCTCGGTAGGCCGTCCCGAGGCGCTCGGGCGGGATCCGGCGGAACGCCCGCCGACCGGCCAGCACGTTCTGCCAGAGCTCCGCCGGGGAGTTCGCATCCGGGTACCGGCACGCCATCCCGACGATGGCGATCCGCGCGGCGGTCATCTGCCACCTCCCGCACCGACGGCTCCGGCCGGCCGCCACCGCGCGCCCACCACCGGGGCGACGAGCAGCACCCCGGCCCGCAGCAGGCAGGCGATCACCAGCGCGAAGAACAGCCCGAAGGCGACGCCGGAGACGACCAGCGCGCCGTAGACGAACGCGGTCGTCAGGCCGAAGATCACCTGGTTGCGCGGGAGGACCGGGGTGGTGCCGGGGTCGGTGATCATGTAGTTGGTGAACAGGATGAACGCCACCCCGGTCAACGGGGTCAGCGTCGCGAGCAGGGAGTGGTCGAACAGCAGCCAGCGCAGCACCGCTTGCAGCACGAACCCGCCGAACCACCCGAGGATGAGGGGCGTCTTGCCGGTCAGGCGGAGGTTGAGCATCGTGCCGAGCATCAGGATGCCCAGCGGGACCAGCCAGTCGACGACCGCGGGCACCGCGTTGGTGAAGTGGTACGGCGGCGCGATGCCCACCCACGGGAACAGCACCAGGGTCACCGCGATGCCGCAGTTCGACGGGTTGAGCAGGTGCCGCAGCCGCCCCCGGATCCGCGCGCGCACCAGGTACTTGCTGGAGTTGGCGACCACCACCGCGAACAGGTAGGGCCACAGCGAGGTGTTGCCGTAGAGCAGCATGGCGCAGGCCAGCGCGGTGATGTGCGGCGGCAGCAGGAAGGTCACCAGGTTGCCCGCGCCGCCGAGGTACTCCGGTCGCGTGCCGCGCGCCCAGCAGTCGAGCCACTCGAACAGCAGCGCGGTGGCGTAGCTGGCCACCAGCGCCGCCAGCGGGGTGAGCGGGGACTGCTCGAAGCCGAGGAACAGGTGTCCGACGACGTTGAACGCGGTGATCGACAGGGCGAATCGGCGCAGCGCCGTGACCCGCTTGTCCACCGGGGCCTTGACCTCGGGCGGCGGTGGCGCCGCACCGGTGGGGATCGGGGCCAGTCCGGTCTCGTGCTCCCTCGTGCTGGTCACCGCGGCACCGCCGTTCCATCGGGTCGGAGGAGGATCGTGTGGTGTCCCGGCTCGACGTCGACCGTCGCGGTGTGCACCGCCCGACCGTCGCGCCAGGTGATCGTGACCGGAGCCGGGCCGCCCTGCGGGAGCGCGACGTGCACCTCGCTGGCCGAGACCCCGGCGTGGCCGTTGGCCGGGTAGAGCTGCGCCTTCTGCGGTGGGGCGGCGCCACCGACCTCCACCTGCGCCCCGATGGCGTCCCGCAGCCCTCCGGCCGCTCCGGCGCGGACCAGCCGCAGATCGGCCGCCGGCGGGGATTGCGCGGTGTTGCGCAGCAGCACCGAGTCCTCCCACTGGTTGGCGACCAGCACGTCGAGGCGGTTGTCCCCGTCGACGTCGCCGACGGCGAACCCGCGCGTCACGTGCGGCTGGTCGATCCCGGTCCGGGGGGCCACGTCGGTGTAGCGACCGCCGGTGCGGGCCCACAGCGGGTTGTGCTCGTGCCCGGACAGATCGTCGCCCGGCTGGAAGTTCGGCCACGCCGCCGGGTGTTCGAGCACCTGGTCGTTGCCCATCGCGAGCTCCTGGAGCTCCGGCCACCGGTCCCGCTCGCCCTTGATGAAGCCGGTGGCCTGGATGAGCTCGTCCACACCGGAGTTGTCGAAGTCGGCGGCCTTGATGTCCCACGACCAACCGCTGCGCGCGATGCCCAGTTCCTCGCTGCGCTCGTCGTAGGGCAGCTCGCCCGCCATCAGGTCGCTGCCCTCCCCCGTGGGCACGAACGCGAAGTTGCTCTCCTGCAAGGCGAACGGCGTGGTGATGTTGCTGACGGCGATGAGCGGCAGCCCCCGGCCGCCGGGGTGGGTGAAGGTCACCCCCATCCCCTTGAACGAGTCGTGCCCCAGCACTTCCGAGCGGGGCGTCGTCAGGTCCCGGGAACCCTTGACCTCGCGCCACCGGACCCGACCCGGTGTCGAGTGGTTCACCAGGAGCTGGTCCGGGCCGAAGTCGTTGGCCACGTACATCTCCGGCAGCAGATCGCCCGTGAGGTCCTGCATCCCGAACGCGAGCGTCCACGCTCGGGCCGAGTGGTCGGGCGCGGAATTGCTCACGTCGACCAGCTCGGGGCGGTCATCGGCGCGCCGGTCGGCCGGGTCAGGAAGATCCGGTTGATCCCGCCGTTGCGCGCCAGGCCCATCGAGTCCTGCATCGCCATCCGGTCGTCGTCGTGGGCGGTCGGATCGAGCACCTTCGCGCCGTCCGGGAAGTAGTTGCCGACGAGCACGTCGAGGTGCCCGTCACCGTCCACATCGGCCACGTTGAGCGAGGTGGAGTTCCACACCTCCATCGGGCGCACCAGCTCGGTCGGCCGGAAGTCGGTGGCCCGCGGTGGTGATCCCGGCGTGGTCCCGTTGAGGAACAGGACCGGGGAGCGTCCCCAGTAGTAGATCAGGAAATCCATGGTCCCGTTCTCGTCGAGGTCCGCGGGGACGCAGCCCATCGGGGCCATCGTCGCGTCGTAGCGCAGTCCGCGCGGGAACAGCTCGAACCGCTCGTAGGCCGGTTCCGAGCCGCGGACCGGGAACACGGTCACCGAATCGTCCCGGGGGTCGACCAGGCAGACGTCGGCCTGGTGCCCGAGCCCGCGCAGGTCGGTCAGCGCCACGGCGGCGCCCACCGCGGAGATCCAGCTCCGGATGTGCTCGAGCTGCGGCTGCACCGGGCGCTCGTACCGGGCGTCGGCGGGCGCCGAGTTGAGGGCCTCGGTGCGGAACGAGAACGAGCTCGCGGTGGCGGCGCTCGCCGTGGTGTCGGGACGGGCGGTCGCGATGGCCAGCATTGCGCAGAGGGCGATCGCGACTCCTGGCAGGATCGCTCTCCGTAACGCACGGGGCATCCTACGCATCCTTCCTGCAGGAGGTGAGGTGATCAGGTCAGCGCCGCTGCTCGGCGACGCGGCGCAGCCGCGCCTTCCACTCGCCGTACGCGGCGATGTCGGTGGACGACACGAGCCCGACCGCGGCCTCGTCCGTCCACCCGGCGGCTTCGGTGGGATCGGCGCCGAAGAGGTGTTCGGCGGCGCGCCGGGTGTGCTCCGGCACGATCCCCGAGCGCTGGCGCGCCGCGATCGCGAACAGCGCGCCTTGTCCGTAGTGGGCCGCGTGCGGACCGCTGGCCGCGCGCAGCCCGTCCAATGCGGACTCGTCGGCGCACCCCGCGTAGCAGGAGGCGAGCCCGATGCCGGACCACAGGTGCGGACGCGCCGGAGCCGGCGCCTCGGCGATCACCGCGGCGACCCCGTCGACGTCGGCGGACTCGGCGAACCACAACGCGCGCCCGCAACCCGCCACCCGGGACTGCCACCGCAGCGACGAACCCGCCCGGCATCGGCGCCGCAACGCCGCCAGCCCGCCGAAGTAGGTCTCGGCGAACCCCGCGCCGTCCAGCGCCAACCAGCGCAGCAGCGGCGTCGGCGGGATCGGGACCGGAAGCGGCACCCGCAGCGGCACCAACGCCCAGCCGCAGCCGACGTGGATCAGGTGGGTGTAGTCCTGGCCGGGCCCGGCCAGCAGCCGGGCCCGCGCATGAGCCCGCCCGGCGGTGAGGACGTCGCGCAACGCGGCGTGCATGGCCGCACCCTCGTAGGCGAACCCGCGCTCCTCCACCGGCAGCGCGCCGAGGGCCGAATGCGGATCCCGCCACTGGCGGACCGCGATGTTGAAACCGTGCAAGAAGTGGGCGGCATGCCCTTCGAGAACCTCTCGCCATTCCGGGCGGTCGAGGCGAAACCGGCGCTTCTCGAAGTCCGCGAGATCAAGAGGAAGACCGATCCGACCCACTCCGGCAGCATCTCGACCACGTTCCACCGACCGCACTGCGCGAATCCCCCAAGATACTTGTGTTCCCCCGGCTGATAAATGGTGGTGCGCACTGCATCGGCAATCTACGGACACCGCGACCGCAGGCGTGACGGACTGATAACACCAAATCCGGGCAGGGCGGGTCAAGTCCCCCTGCGAGATCATCCGGGACGCCGGAATCACCTTCCGCCACCCTTTCGGTCTAGTGATCGGGCAGGCACGATTCCGGTACGGGTACGCAACGGGAACGAGCACGAACGGCCGCCGAAATTAGACCTTAAAGGGGATCAGGAAATTCACGTCGGAGCCGCGATCGAAGCCACTCGGACACTAACTCCCGACTGCCGCGGATTCCACATTTCTCCACGATGGCCGGACCAATTGCACACGCCCCGCATCGACCGCTCCAGGACAACCCGCCATCAGTGTGAACGGAAGCGACGCCAGATACCACCGCGCCTCCGCGAGGCGGAGTGCACGTTTCCGCGAAAAGGACGTTCAGTCACCTCGGAGAGCGGCCACCAGGTCCGCCACGAGATCGGCCGGGTCTTCGATGCCCGCGGACAGGCGCACCATCCGCTCGGTGATGCCCAGTTCCGCCAGCGCCGCGCGCGGAGCAGGCCGGTGGGACATCCACGCAGGACATTCGATCAGGGAGCGGACGCCGCCGAGGCTGACCGCGCACGCGAAGAGTTCGACGCGTTCGAGCAGCACCGCGGTATCCCCTCGGTGCTCGAACGTCACCACACCGCCGCCGCTGCTCATCTGCCTGCGCAGCGGCGACCCCGGTGCCGCGTCGGCGGGGTCGGGGTACCGCACGCGCTCCACCTCCGGGCGGGCGCGCAACGCCTCCGCCATCGCACGCGCGTTGGCCGCTTGCCGCTCCGCCCGCACCTCCAAGGTGCGCAGTCCGCGGTGGACCAGGAACGAATCCCACGCTCCGGGCACGTTGCCCGCGGTGGTCCGGTACTGGCGCAAGGCGTCGAGCACCGATTCGTCCTCGGTGACCAGCGCGCCGCCGAGCACGTCGAGGTGCCCCGAGATGACCTTGGTGGTGCTGTGCAGCACGAGATCGGCGCCGTGATGCAGCGGCTGCTGCACCGAAGGACCGACTAGGGTGTTGTCGACGAGCACCCGCGCTCCCCCGGCGTGCGCCCGCTCCGCGACCGCCGCGATGTCGGTGATCTTGAGCAGCGGGTTGGTGGGCGTCTCCAGCCACACCAGGTCGGCCGGGCGGGCCAGCACCTCGCGGGCGGTCGCGGGATCGCTGAGATCGGCGCGGACGACCTCCACGCCGTACCGGCCGAACAGGCGGAACAGGGAATGCGTTCCGCCGTAGACGTCATCCGAGGCGACGACCCGGCCGTCCGGCGGCACGAGCGACAAGGCGGCCATCCCGGCAGCCTGCCCGGAGGAGAACGCGACGGCGGAACGGGCGCCCTCCAGCTGCGCGATCGCCGCCTCCACGGCCTCGGTGGTCGGGTTCTCACCCCGGGAGTAGAAGTACCGCGGGTCCTCCTGGGCGCGCCGGTCGAACGTCGAGGTCAGGTGCACCGGCGGCGTCACGTCCCCGGTACCCGGCGTGATGTCCCCTCCGGCGTGGACGGCGCGGGTGCCGAACCGCCTCGACGCCGGCGGTCCCGTCACGCCGGTGCCTCCGCGCGCACGCACAAGGACGTCGACGGCAACCGCACCGTGCCGTCCGGGGCGGTGTGCTCGGCGGCGGATTCGGCGACCGCGTCCCACACCTCCGGCGCGTCCAGCGTGCCGCACCGTTCGCGGACCGCGTTGCGCATGCCGGGCGGGAGCACGTCCTTGGTGTAGGCGGCGAAGTGCGCCGCCGAGTCGAGCACGAACGGCACGGTCAACGCCTCCACCTCGACGTGCGCGAAACCCGCCTCGGCCACCTCCCGCTCCAGCAGGCCCGGTTCCGACATGGTGAACGGACCGGGCCCGCCCGGAGGCGGCGGGGCGAGTCCGAGCACGCCGGAGATCACCCGGAACCCGAGCCCGATCATCGGCACGGCCGGCGGCGGGCCCCACACCGCGGCGGAGAGCACACCGCCGGGGACGAGCACTCGGCGGATCGCCCGCAGTGCCGCCACCCGGTCGGCCGCGAACATCAGTCCCCACCGGCTCAGCACGACGTCGAAGGTTCCGGCGGGCAAGTCCATCGCGAGCACGTCACCGACCTCGAAGGCCAGCCCAGCGCGACCCCCGGCGTGCTCCCGCGCGAGTTCGACCATCTTCTCCGCGAGATCGATGCCGAGCACCGATCCGGTCGGGCCCACGACCTCGGCCGCCGAGATCGCGGGCTCCCCGATGCCGGAACCGACGTCGAGGATCCGCTGACCGGTGCGGACCGGAGCGGAGCGCAGCAACCGTTCGGTGACCACCGCCGCGCCGCGCTCGAAGTCCCGCCCGCGGTTCGCCCATCCGGCGCTCACCGCGTTCCAGACGTCCCGCTGCTGCGCCGCCACATCGCCTTCGCTGCTCACCAGTGCACCTCGCGCTCGTTCGGGGTTCGCAGGAATCGTCGGAGCGATTCCGCAATGGGCGACGCCCCGCGCAGGACGCCGCCGGGCAGACGAACCGGAAGTCCCTAGTTGAATATACGTTTGTATAGCTACCGTCACAAGAGTGCAGGGAACGACCCGGGGGGCGAGGCACCGCTGCGCACGCGAACGCCTCGACCGGCCAACCGAGTCGCCACCTCGAGAACCAGCACAGGGAGGACCACCGTGCCGGGCGAGCCCACCGCGAGCGAGGACATCAGCACGTTCATCGCGAACCTGCCCAAGGTCGACCTGCACGTGCACCTGCTGGGCGCCGCCTCGGTGCACGCCGTGGCCGCGCTCGCCCGGCGGCACCCGGAACGCGGAGTGCCCGCCGACCCCGAAGCGCTCCGCCGGTATTTCGAGTTCACCTCGTTCGCGTACTTCGTCGAGGTCTACACCGCCGTGAACCGCCTCGTCACCACCGGCGAGGACGTGCTCGCCCTCGTCCTCGGGCTCGGCGAAGAGCTGGCGCGGGAGTCGGTCCGCTACGCCGAGGTCACCGTGACGCCGGTGTCGCACCTGCGCACCGGGATCGCCCCCGGCGACCTCGCGGAAGCGCTCGAGGCGGGACGCACCGCGGTGGCCCACCGCACCGGCGTCGAGCTGAACTGGATCGTGGACACCTCCGGCGACGACGGCCGCGAAGGAGCAGCGGCCGCCCTCGACTGGGTGCTGCGGCACCAACCCGACGGGACGGTCGGGTTCGGCCTCGGCGGCCCGGAGTCCGGCATCCCCCGCCGCGATTTCCGCGCGGTGTTCCGGCGGGCCGTCGCGCACGGGTTGCACAGCGTCCCGCACGCCGGCGAAACGACCACGGCCGAGGAGGTCCGGGACGCCGTCCGCGAACTCGGCGCCGAACGGATCGGGCACGGCATCCGCGCGGTCGACGACGCCGCCCTGGTGGCCGAGCTCGGCGAGCGCGGCATCACGCTGGAAGTGTGCCCGACCTCGAACCTGCGGACCCGGGCTGTGGCCGAGGCTGCGGAGCACCCGCTGCCCCTGCTCCGCGCCGCCGGGGTCCCGGTCACGCTCGGCACCGACGACCCGGCCATGTTCGGCACCACGTTGACCGGCGAATACCGGCTCTGCCACGAGGAGCTGGGCATGTCCGCCGAAGACCTGCTCGACCTCGCCGAGACGGGGATGCGCGCGGCGTTCTGCGGCGAGTCCCGGCGTCGCGGGCTGCTCGCCGAACTCGACGCGTTCCGAGCGGGAGCCGGCGACGACGTCTGGTAGGCCGACCGCCTTCCGCGGGCGCGGAGGCCTCAGAGGAAGCGCGCGTTCGGGTGCTCGGCGGTCCACGTCCCCGGCCGGACCGAGCGCAGCGCCCGGCACACCTCGTCGACCTCCTCGGTGGTGTTGTAGACGCCGAAGGACAAGCGGACGGTGCCGAGGAGCCCGAGGGCGTCGAGGAACGTGCTCGCGCAGTGCACGCCGCAGCGCACCGCGATCCCGTGCTGGTCGAGGTAGCCGCCCACGTCGTAGGGGTGGATCCCGTCCACCACGAAGGACACGATCCCGCTGGGATCCCGTTCCGGCGCACCGACCACGCGCACACCGCCGATCTCCCCCAACGCCGACACCGCGTACCGGACGAGCTCCGCATCGTGCCTGCGCACCTGCTCGAACCCGAGGCGCCGGAGGTAGTCGAAGGCCGCGGCGAGCCCGACCGCGCCCGCCACGTCCGGGGTCCCCGCCTCCAGCCGGGCCGGAGTGGGCACGTAGGAGACCGGCTCGTCGAACCGGACGCCCTTGACCGTTCCGCCGCCGACCCGGTACGGCGGCAGGTCCGCGAGGCGCTCGGACCGACCGTGCAGGACCCCCACGCCCTGCGGCCCGTACATCTTGTGCGCCGAGAAGCAGTAGAAGTCGGCGCCGATCCCGGCCACGTCGACCGGGCGGTGCGCCACCGCCTGCGCGCCGTCGACGACCACGACGGCGCCGCGGCGCCGGGCCAGCGCGGTCATCTCCCGGACCGGATTCACCGTGCCGAGCACGTTGGAGACGTGGCTGATCGCGGCGATCCGGACCCGGTCGCCGAGCGCCGCGTCGAACGCCTCCAGCGACGTGGCACCGTCCGGCCCGACGGGAACGACCACCAGTTCCGCACCGCGCTCCTCGCAGAGCCGGCGCCACGGCAGGAGGTTGGAGTTGTGCTCCATTCCGGTGATCAGGACCTGATCACCGGGGCCGACCAGTTCCGCTCCGGCGGTCGCCGCCACCAGGTTCACCCCATCCGTCGTGCCGCCGGTGAAGACAACCTCGTCGGGGGAGCCGGCACCGATCGCGGACGCGACGGTGCGGCGGGCCTGGTCGAAGCGGTCGGTCGCGGCGAAGGCCAGCCGGTGGTAGCCGCGGCCGACGTTGCTGTTGGCGGTGGTGTAGTAGTCGACGATCGCGTCGAGCACGGGCGTCGGCTTGTGCGTGGTGGCCGCGTTGTCCAGGTAGACCGCACCCGCCGCGGCCCCGGTGCCGGACAGGATCGGGAAGTCCTCCCGAATGGACACCGGGGTTTCGGCACCGTGCTTCTCCACCGTCAGCGCGTCGAGCATCGCGAACTCCCCACAAGTCGTACGACCGGGTCGGCTACCGCGCGGCGGAACGGCGCTCCAGCCCCCGACGTCCGTCGGCAGGGCACGTCCGCTCCGACAACACCCGAACAAACATACTTTTGATGAATCGACCACCACAAGGTGCGGGCGAGCACCAACGCCGGTTCAGCACCTCGAACAGCATCGACGGGCGCGCTATCGACCGGGTACGCCTCTTGCGGATCGACCGGCAACTCTTGTTCGATATTTCAATGTCAAGTAATCTTCATCATCGACGATCGACCAGCGGTGGTGCGCGCACGACCCGGGCCACCGCCGGGTCGCCGGACCGACCACGGAGCAAGCCCGATGCCGGTCATCGACCCCGCATTCTCCGCCCTCCCGCTGGACTCGCTCGCCGATGCCGCGCTCGGACGCGCTCGCGAACTCGGCGTGCGGCACGCCGCGTTCCGGTTGCAGCGCAGCCGGCACGCCCAGCACCTGCAACGCGACGGACGGTTGCGGGGCAGCCAGGACACCACCGGACTCGGCCTCTCGGTCAGCGTCGTGCACGGGGGGCACCGCGGCTTCGCCGCCGACGTCGAGCTGAGCCCCACGGCCGCCGCGCGCGCGAGCGAACGGGCCGTGGCGCTCGCCCGGCTCATGCGGGACACCGGTTCGGAGCCGGTGGCGTTCGCCGCCGAGCCCGCCCACGAGTCGACGTGGATCTCCGACTACGAAGTCAACCCCTTCGACGTCCCCGAAGCTGAGCGGCTGGAGCTGATGGCGGGGTGGAGCTCCCGGCTGCTCGCCGCCGCTCCGGTGGCGCAGGTGCTGGCCAAGTTCACCGCGGTCCAGGAGAACAAGTTCTACGCCGATCTCGCGGGCAGCCGCACCACGCAGCAGACGGTGCGGGTCCACCCGCAGCTCGTCGCACTGGGCGCGACCGACGACGCGACGCACAGCCTCCGCACACTCGGCCCCCGGTGGCGCGCGGCTGGGAATACCTCGGCGGGGCCGGCTGGGACTGGGAAGGCGAGATCGACGCGCTCCCGGAGCTGCTGGACGAGGGCCTGCACGCCGACACGATCCCCGAAGGACGCTACGACCTGGTGATCGAACCCTCGAACCTGTGGCTCACCATCCACGAGTCCATCGGGCACGCCACCGAACTGGACCGGGCCCTGGGGCACGAAGCGTCCTACGCGGGAACCACCTTCGCCACCACCGGCGGCCTGGGCACGCTGCGCTACGGATCCCCGGCGATGAACGTGGCGGCCGATCGCACCACCCCGCACGGGCTGGCCACCACGGGTTTCGACGACGAGGGGGTGGCGGCCCAGTCGTGGGAGCTGGTCCGCGAGGGCGTACACGTCGGCTACCAGGTGGACCGGGGCACGGCGGGCGCACTCGCCATGCCGCGGTCCAACGGCTGCGCCTACGCCCAATCCGCGCACCACGTGGCGCTCCAGCGGATGCCCAACGTGTCCCTGGTCCCGGGCCAGGGCGGTCCCGCCACCGAGGACTTGATCAGCGCGGTCGACGACGGCCTCTACGTGGTCGGGTCCGGGAGCTGGTCGATCGACACCCGGCGGGAGAACTTCCAGTTCTCCGCGCAGCGGTACTTCAGGATCCGCCGGGGCTCGCTGGTGGGTCAGGTCCGCGACCTCGCCTACCAGTCCAGCACCCTCGACTTCTGGCGCTCGCTGGAGGCCGTGGGCGGGCCGAGCACGTTCGCCCTGTTCGGCGCCGACCTCTGCGGGAAGGGCCGCCCGGTGCAGTCCGCCGCCGCCAGCCACGGCAGCCCGTCGGCGTTGTTCCGCTCGGTCCCCGTGCTCGGCATCTCGGAGGCGCTCGCATGACCGCTCCGCAGCAGATCGTCGAACGCGCGCTCGCGACCTCGTCCACGTCGGGCTGCGTCGCCATCGTGGACGAGGTCCACACCCACCACCTGCGCTGGGCCGAGAACGCGATCACCGCCGTCGGCGCGGACCGGTCCCGGCGGCTCACCGTCATCGCCCTGAACGAGCGCACCGACGGGGCCGCCGTCGGATCGGTGGCGCGCCACGGCCCGCTGGACCGCGCGACGATCGAGGACGTGGTGCGGCAGGCGGAAGCGGCCGCACGTTCCGGCCCGGCCACCGGGACCGCGCACCCGCTGCCCGCTTCGCCCTGCCTCGGGGACTGGGACGCGCCCTCCGCGCAACCACCACCGCAGGTCCTCCACCCGGTCGCCGCCGACCTCGCCGAATCGCTGGCCCGTGCCCGAGCGCGTCGGCTCCACCAGTACGGCTACGCCGAGCACCGCGCGGCGAGCTGCTACCTCGGCACCTCGACGGGCGTGCGTTCCCGCCACGACCAGCTCGGCGCGCTGCTGGAGAAGACGGTCAAGAACGCGGACCGGTCGGCATCGGCCTGGCACGGCGCGAATGCGGTCGACTTCACCGGTCTCGACACCGCGGCGGTGGACGCCGACCTGGACACCAGGCTGGGCTGGTCGGCCCGTCGCGTCGAGCTGCCGCCGGGCCGGTACCCGGTGGTCCTGGAACCGTCGGCGGTGGCCGAGCTGATGCAGCACCTCTACTCGGCGGCGGGTGCGGACGGAGCGCTGGGCGGCCATTCGGTGTTCAGCCGCTCCGGCGGCACCGCCGCGGGGGAACGGCTGACCGGCTTCCCGCTGACCATCGCGAGCGACCCGGCGGCGCCCGGAATGGAATGCGCGCCGTTCTTCGTCGCCCGCGCGTCGAGCGGCGCGGCCTCGGTCTTCGACAACGGCCTGCCGCTGGCCCGCACCCGCTGGCTGGACGACGGGGTGCTCGGCTCGCTGGTGCAGACCCGCGACTCCGCCGAGCGCACCGGCCTGCCGGTCACCCCGGAGATCGGCAACCTGCTGGTGCACGCGCCGGAGACCGCGGGGTCGCTGACCGAGCTGGTCGCCGGTGTCGAGCGCGGCCTGCTGATCTCCTGCCTCTGGTACCTGCGCGATCTGGATCCGCGAAGCCTGCTGCTCACCGGGTTGACCCGCGACGGCGTCCACCTCGTCGAACGCGGGGAGATCGTCGGAGCCACGAACAACTTCCGCTTCAACGAGAGCCCCGTGGGACTGCTCCCCCGGATCACCGGCTCGGGCCCCACCGGGCCGGCCCTCGTCCGGGAACCCAGCACGGTCCAGCTCCCCACCGCCGCACCGCCGCTGCGCGTCGAGGACTTCACGATGTCCTCGGTCAGCGGCCTGTCCTGACCGCATGGCGAGCCGAGAGAACGGAGCGGTGATCGCGTTGGGCGAAACCTCCGGCGTGCACGACGACCGCCGACAACTGCTGCTGGCGCTGCTCGGCGATGTGCGGGGACAGCGCGTGCTCGATCTCGGCTGCGGAGACGCGCTGCTGACGGCCGAAGTGCTGCGGCGCGGCTGCGCGCGCTACCTGGGGCTTTCCCAGGACCCGGCCGCGGCGCTGCCCGACGGGGCGGAGCTCCAGGTCACCGATCTCAACCGGTGGTCAGGGCTGTCCCCCGGCCAAGTGGTCGACGTCGCGACGTCGGTGGAGTTCCCCCGCCTGGTGCCCAACCTGCCGAGGACGCTGGAAACGCTGCGGCACCACCTCGCCCCGCACGGCCGGTTCGCCTTCGTCGTCGAGCACCCGATCGCGACGGCGAGCGCGAGCGGACGTACCCCGGTGACCGGGTACTTCCGGGAGACCACTACCGGGATGCGCGGGCGCGGTGATGGCGATGGCCGCGACCACCGCTCGCTGGAGACCTACTTCAGCGAGCTGCACTTCTGCGGCTTCCAGGTGGAGGAGTTCTCCGAGGGCGCACCGCGCAGCGGTGCCGCCGGGACCGACCTGCCCCGGTGGGCCATGTTCGGGTGCTCCCGGACCACGTGAGCCGGTTCAGCCGAATGCCCGCAGGAACCCGTCGAGGTACGCGCGGGGGAACACCAAGAGCTTCTGCTCGGGGTACGGCCGTTCCGACGGCGGCACGTGACCGGGCTCGCCGGGGGCCGCGTCCGCCAGGTGCGGACCGTAGTAGAACCAGCAGAACTGGCCCACCTGCTCGGCGAACAGCACCGGGTGGACCGAGGCCGGGTACATGGTCAAGTGGCAGTAGGTGGCGCGGAATTCACCTCGCGGCCCGAAGGCGTTGCCGTGCATCACGTGCCCGAACACGTCGTGCACGGCGCGGAACACGTCGTTGTGGGCGAATTCGACACCACCGCTGGTGATCCCAGCCGGCTCGCGCATGGGATGCGGCAGCCGGGGCCGTGCGGGCCCGTGCCCGGACCGCGTCAGGTGCACGTGCAGCACGCCCGTGGCTCGGACCCGCTCGTACAGGTGCCGCGAGTTGCGGTACGGGGCCCCCTCCCCGAGCCAGGGCTCCACCCGCAGCCCGGCGTCCAGGATGGCCTGGTACTGCGCGAGGTTCTCCTCTTGGAGGCTCCGGTAGGCCGCCCTCAGCCGGGCATCGGCAGGCACCACCGGCGCGCGGTCGAAGTGGTCGGCCACCGCGCGGCAGTAGGCAGGGCTCAACCGCAGCGGGAGTCGCCGGAGCTCGCTGATCGACCGCCTCGCGGCCGCCCCCTCCGGAAAGCGCCACCGGACGTAGCGATCCGCCACCTCCTCCAGATCGGTCAGCACCTCGCACCCCCGGAACCGGGATCCCGCCCGAACCGTAGCTACCACCCCACCATTTCACTATAGTATTTAGGATGCACTTTTACTACGCTGGGGTCACCAGATCGGCTAACCGAACCGAAAAGAGGGCCTGCGCATGAGCACCGCAGCCGAGACCAGCTCCGACTCGCGCCCCGGTTCCAGCTCCCCGGAGTCCGGCGGCGAGCCGCGCTACGGGGGAACGCTCCGCATGCTCGGCCCCGGCGGTGTCGACCACATCGACACCGCGAGCGCGTACTACGCGACCTCCAGCCAGATCCTGCGCGCGTTGACCCGGCAGCTCTTCGCCTATCCGGCGACCGGCGACCTGTCCACTCCGGAGAAGGCGTTCGCCCCGGCTCCGGACCTGGCCGTCGAGATCCCCACCACCGCCAACGGCGGGATCAGCGAAGACGGTCGCACCTACACGATTCGCTTGCGCTCGGGCGTGCGGTGGGATTCCACGCCCCCGCGCGAAGTCACCGCTCAGGACGTGATCCGCGGGCTCAAGCGCCTGGGCAACCCCGGGTGCGGTGCGGGGGCGCTGCACTTCTACACCAGCACGATCGAAGGAATGCGGGAGTACTGCGATGCGTACCGGAGCGCCTTCGAGAACGCCGCGCCGACGCCGCGCGAGCTCGCGGACTTCCAGAACGGCCACGACATCGCCGGACTGCACGCCGCGGACGACAAGACCCTGGTCGTGCGGCTCCTGCGCCCTGCGCACGACTTCCTGAACATCCTGGCGATGGGGTTCGCCTCGCCCGTCCCGGTGGAGTACGACGACTTCCTCCCGGATAGTGCCGAGTTCCGCGCCGGTATCCGTTCCTGCGCTCCGTACCGGCTGACCCGTTACACCGAGCGCGGTCAAGAGATCCTGATGGAACGCAACGACGTGTGGCGCCAGGAGACGGATCCGATCAGGCACCAGTACGTCGACGCGATCCACATCACCGCATCGAAGGAACCCGGTGACGTGGTGAAGGCCAAGCTCGACAGCGGCGAGGTGGACCTCGCCTGGTCGTTCACCTCGGTGTCGTGGGCCCGTCCTGAGCCGGGTCAGTTGATGACCCCTCGCAGCTACCCCGGTTTCGCGCTCAACCCCTACATCGTGTTCAACCTGCGCAGCCCCAATCCGGCGACCAGCGACCTCGCCGTTCGCACGGCCGTCGCCTACGCCATCGACAAGGTGGCCATCGGTGACATCCTCGACGTCCTGGACGCGCCGAACCGGCCGCTGCACTCGGCCATCCCCCCGGGCAGCGCCGGGCACCGGGAGTTCAACCCCTACCCGACTCCGGGGGACCGCGGCGATTCCGCCAAGGCACGCCAAGTGCTCGCCGATGCCGGCTACCAGGACGGGCTCACGCTGGTGGCCGCGGTGCGCGACATCGGGATCCACCTCAAGGTGATGGAGTCGGTCGCCGCGGACCTCCAAGAGTGCGGCATCACCCTGGAGTTCCGCAAGTACAGCCAGGCCGAGTACTACGGGTCCCTGCTGAGCGACCCAGCGCGGGCCGCCGCCGGTGAGTGGGACATCGCCGAGCCCGGCTTCACCCCGGACTGGTTCGGCGCCAACGGGCGCGCCATCGTGCAGCCGTTGTTCCAGACCAACCCGAACGCGGGGACGACCAACTACGGCGGGTACAGCGACCCCGATGTCGACGCCCTCATCGAACAGGCCCTCGCCGAGCCCGACCAGGTCCGCGCCGACGACCTGCTGCACGAGGTCGACGTGCGCATCATGCGCGACCTGCCGATCGTGCCGATCCTGGCGTTCGCCGCGATGACCTCCCGCTACCACGGCAAACGGGTCCGCAACGCCGTCCACGTACCGCAGATCGAGTTCTTCGACATCACCAACGTCTGGTTGGAGGACTGATCGCGGGAGGGGCCGGGACACTGCTTCCCGGCCCCTCCCGCGATCGTCAGCCCCGGGAAGCGCCGGTGTAGGAGTTGCCCGCGTACCACTGCCCGCGCCCGGTCGGCAGCAGGTCGAGCGCCTGCCAGACCGGGGACAGCAGGTCGATGCCGCGCTCGCGCTCCACGGTGGTGAACGCGGCTTGCCCGGTGTAGAAGTGCCGCACACCGCGCCCCTCCCGGAGCAGCACGCTCACCCCCGGTTGCTGGTGGCCATCCGCTTCCTCGACGCCGAGTTCGATGTTGAAATCCGTTCCGTAGCTGGACACCAGCCGCAGTCCCTCCCACCCCCGCGCCCGGCCCCACGCCCGCAATTCCGCCGAAGGCGCCTTCGCGACCACGGCGAACGCCGTGTGCTGCGCCAGGTGGTGCGCCACGCCATGGAACCCGTCCACCCACATCGAGCACATGGGGCACCCCTGGCCGGCTCCCGGTGCGAACATCAGGTGGTAGATCAGCAGGGTGTCGTGCTCGCCGAAGAGGTCGAGCAGCCCGACCTCGGCCTCCGGCTCGTCACGAGCGAGATCACCAGGGCCTTCCACGAACACGTGGTCACCCAGTAGGCCGCCGGGTGGCAACGATCGGCGGGCCGCGGCGACCCGCTCCACCGCGTCGACGAGTTCGCGCTCGGCGGCCCGCAACGCGCGCCGGGCCTCTACGTACTCCGGATCGGCCGACCGCGGCCACAACCTCAGCTCGGTCCCTTCAGCCACGTTGCCTCCACTCAACTCGATACCGCAGGATGTGCGCGCACCATCGTGGTGGTCCGAAAGGAGGCTTGGCAATCACTCGCTATGGTTTTCCTCACCGAAGAGCGGCCGACCGCGACGTGAACCGATCACCCAGCGCGGCCAGGTGCGCGGGAGTGGTCCCGCAACAGCCGCCCACGATCCGCAGCCCGTGCTCGGTCCGCCAGCGGTCCGCCAGCTCGGCGAACCCCTCCGCGTCGAGGGCGGTCGGCAGCGGCCGGTCCACTGGTGTCCGGGGCGGGACGCCCGTGCGGTCTTCCAGGTTCGGGCTCGCCCCGATCGGTCCCGAGCACGCCGCCGAAAGCGCCGCCAGGCAGCGTTCCATCGCGGCCGGAGCGGTGCAGTTGACCAGGACAGCCTCCGCACCCGCGTCCTCGACGGCCCGTGCGGCGGCCCCCAAGTCCTCCCCGGACAGCAGCCGCCCATCCGCCCGGCAAGCAAAGCCGACCCAGGCACGTGCACCGGCTTCCTGCGCCGCTTCGAGCGCGATCCGGGCCTCCCGCACCGTGTTCATGGTCTCGATCAGGACGAGATCGACCCCGGCCCGGACCAGTTCCGTGGTCAACCACCGGTGCTCGTCGCGCATGTCGTCGTCCGGCGGGGCCAGGTCGGGCCGATAGCAGTCCTCGACGGGCGCCACCGACCCCGCGACCAGCGGCGCCGCAGCCGACTCCGCGCGCGCCGCCAGCGCGACGCCGACGGCGGCGTGCACCATCCAGCCGAGCCCCGCGGCGTCGAGCCCGGCCCGGCGCAACGTCCGCAGGTTGCACCGGAAGGTGTTGGCGGTGATCACCTCAGCTCCGGCGGCGATGAAACTCCGGTGCACGTCGCGCAGCAGCGCACGCTTCTCCCCGGTGAGCAGGACCCGGCTGGTCCACCAGGGCTCGCGCAGCGAAACCCCTGCGCGGTGCAGCTCGGTGGCGGTCCCGCCGTCGAGCAGGATCGGTGCGCCTTCGGACATCGGTTCAACCATGCGTGCTCCACTCCCCGGCATCAGCGCTGCGCGAGACCGCCTCGCGCAGGACGTCCAGCCCGGCCGGTCCGACGCCCAGGGCCCTGCGGTGGAACTCCACCGGGTCGAACTCGGCACCCGCAGTCCGCGCGCACTCGGCTCTGATCTCCCACCAGAGCCGCTCGCCGAGCTTGTAGGACGGCGCTTGGCCCGGCCATCCCAGGTATCGGTCGACCTCGTCGTGAACGTACTGCTCGGCGATCCCGGTCCGGGTGCGCAAGAACTCAGCCGCCAACCCGGGAGTCCAGCGTTGCCCGTCGAGCCCCGCATCGGGGGGGATGGCGAGCCGGAGGTGCAGTCCGAGGTCGAGCACGACGCGCGCGGCCCGCAGGCACTGCCCGCCGAGCATGCCCAGCCGGTACCCGTCGTCGTCCAGAAAACCGAGTTCGTGCATCAACCGCTCGGCGTAGGAAGCCCAGCCTTCGTGGTGCCCGGAGATCTCGCAGAGGTGCCGTTGGAAGGCGTTCCACCGGGACGAGTCCACAGCCAGCGCACCCGCCTGGAGGTGGTGGCCCGGAACGCCCTCGTGGTGCACCGTCGTGCGCTTGCGCCACAGCGACACCGAGCCCTCCTCGGGTACCGACCACCACAGGCACCCGGGACGTGCGGGAGTCGGTGGTGTGTACCTGGCGCCGGGCGGTGTTCCGGGCGGGGCCAGGGCGCAGTCCAGCACCAGCAGCTCGTCCGGGATGTCGAACTGCGTCCCGCACAGCCGCTGCGCCACCTCGGACGACGTCCGTCGCGTCCACTCCAGCAGCGCCGCACGGCTCGGCACCCGGTAACGGGGATCCGCGTCCAGCGCCCTCGCGGTCGCGCGGAGGTTCGCGCCCAGCCCGAGGTGGTCGACCAGCTCAGCGGCCTCCTGCTCCAGTCGGCGGAATTCCGCCCAGGCCCAGGCGTAGGCCTCGTGCGGGTCGAGTTCGGCACCGAGGAACCACCTGGACCACAACCGGTGGACGTCGAGCCCCACGGCATCCCGCCCGGTGGCCCGGGGCAGCAGCTCCTTCCGGAGGAAGTCCGCGAACCCGGCGAACGCCGAAGCGGCGGCGTGGGCGCCCGCGCGCAACGCGGATGCCAAGCCCGGTCCGCACTCCGCCTCCGCCACTCTCCGGCCGAACCACGACCCGGGCCCGGTCAGCAGGGCCTCGCACTCCCTCGCGAGGCCGAGCACCCGTCGAGGAGGCACGGAGTTCCCCGCCTCCACCAGGCACGCCCGCACGCCGGCCAGCGCACCGGGAACCGCCCGCATGCGGGCGGCGACGGCCGCCCACTCGTGCTCGGTACCGGTCGGCATCATCCCGAACACCCGGATGATCCGCTGCACCGGGCCGTCCACCAGCGCACATCGGTCGAGGCCGGCCTCGTGCAGCCGCAGCTGCACGTCCAGCCGCTCGAGGAAGACGACGCGGGCCAATCGTTCCTCCGGCCCGGACGGCACGGCTCGCTCCACCGCTCGTCTCGCACGCCGACGCAGCAGGGCGAGCTCGCGGAAACCCTCCGGGGAGAAGTCCGGGAGGAGCGAGTCGAAGCCGGGCAGACCTGCTTCGGTCGCCGCGATCGGGTCCAGCGCGGGGTGGTCCACCAGCGCGTACCTGTCGCAGAGGGCGTGCACCTCGGCACTCATCGTCGTACTCGCATCACGCGGTCTCCACCCAGCCGAACGAACCCGTGCGGGCCGCGCAGCTCTCGCACGCGAAGGCCAGCAGCGGCAGCACCGGCAACTCCCGGCGGACGAAGGAATCGACCTCGCGCCAGAGGACGGCCGCGCGCTCGCGGTCGGGTGCTCCCAACGCCCGCTCCATCAACGCGTCGAGCTCCGGAGCCCGGTAACCGCCGAAGTTGCCCGTCCCGCCGCTGCCGAGCAGCGGCCGCAGCACCGCGCGCCCATTGTTGCCGAACCAGTCGGGGGTCCAGCCCACCAGAGCGAAGTCCCATGCCTCCGGGACGGCGAGGACTCCGCCGTAGAAATCTCCCGGTGCGACGACGTCGACGTCGAGGACGATCCCGCACGCCGCCAGGTCGGACGCCACCAGGTCCACGACCTCGCGCTGAAACGCGATGTCGCGCACCGCCGCGCGCAGCACCAGCTCCCGCCGATGACCGGCCGCCGCCAGCAGCTCCGCCGCGCCGGGCGCGTCGGCGAACTCCCACGTCGGCAGGTCCGGATCGTGCCCGAGGTTGCCCGGCGGGATCACCGAGTGCACCGGTGCCGCAACTACTCCGTTCAGCCGCCGGACGACGGCACTGATCTTACGCTTGTCCACGGCGTGCGCGATGGCCCGCCGAACCCGCACGTCGGCGACCGGCCCGCCCGCGGCGATGTTGAACGCGAAGTACGGGTTGAGGGTGGTGCCGGGAAAGTCGTGGGGGAACTCGGCGGCCGTCGGACGTCCCGGCACCACGCCGAGCGGCCACGCGGGGGTGTTCGCACGACCACCGGCAGCATCGATCTCGATTCGCTCGTGCTCGCGGACGCGAACCGGGTCGGTCTCTTGCCGCCACGCCGTGTTCTGGACCAGCACGGTCCGGCGAGCATCGCGGTGCTCGACCTGGTACGGCCCGTTCACCAAGGTGCCGGGCTCAGCGGGCGCACCCGGCGGCCGACCCGCGTTCTCACGCGGCACCGCGACGGCGTAGCCGAGCGAGAGCAGATCGAGCAGGTCGTTGGCCGGCCTCCGCAGGAGCAGCACGAGGGTCCGGTCGTCGGTAGCACGCACACCCGCGATCCGGCCCCCGGAGCCCCCCGCCCAGAATCGCTCGCAGAACTCCCCCAGCCCGGCGATCACGTCGGTGAACATCGCGAGGACATCGCTGCCCGGGCCGAGGTGCGCAAGCCGTTCGAAACCGCGCACGAAGTCGTCGGCCACGACCGCGCGGGGAGGCCGACTGTTCCAGCTCACATCACCGCGCAACCGGATGGTGTACCGGGTGCCGGTGCCGTCGACGCCTCCGCCAGCCTCAGTGGGGACGGCGCACGCGACGTCCGGGACAGGCTCGAAGCTGCCGTCATCCAGCACGGCGTGCACGAAGAGCTGCCTGGAAAGCAGCCTCCGGACCTGGCCGGGCCGCAGGTGGTACCGGCTGGCCGGGTCGAGGTGGTCGGGATCCCCCGGCCCGAGGACGCGAACGGTGGTCATCGGTGCCGCGGTCGGCGGCGCGTCGGTCACGTCGAACACACCTCCGTCGTGGACGGACTGCTTGAGTTCGATATACCCGGTCGGCAGCAGAACAGCACCCCGGAATCACCCTTGGTCAAGCTAACAGACCCACCAGCCCAAAAGACACTCTCCACGTTAAATTGAATTTATGATAGCTTTCTGGCTGCAGCCACAGCCCCACGGGAGGCAGCTTTGAGCACGAGCCCAGCGGGTGCGATCGAACCATCGGCCGCCGTGGCGGCGGCCCGCGAGCGAGCCGAGTCGGTGGCGGCCGAGCAAGCCGCGGTGATCCCGGAACAGCGGTTCAACCACCTCCCCTCCGGTCCCCTGGAGGATCCGGCGAACTGGCGTTCGGTCCGGGATCTCTTCAGCCTGCGCGACGACCTGCTTCACCTCAACGCCGGGACCATGGGATCCGCACCGAGTCCGGTGCTCGCGGAACTGGGCGAAGCGGACCGCGCGTACGCGGCACATCCGGCCGACCCGTACCCACCGACGACCCTGGCCCGAACCCGAGGCGTGCTCGCCCGCAGCTACGGCTGCGATTTCGACGAGATCGCGGTGGTCCAGGGCGCGGCCGACGGCAACGCCCGCATCCTCAACGGAATCGACCTCGAACCAGGTGACGAGGTCATCACCACCACGCACGAGTGCTACACGATGCACGCCCCGCTCAACGTGCTGCACAACCGCCGCGACGTGGTCGTCACCAAGTTGACGCCGCCGCTGGGACCGCACCAGTCCGCGGACGAGATCGTCGCGATGTTCGAGGCGGCGATCACCAGCCGCACGAAGGTCTTGGAGTGGGCGGGGGTGACTTTCACCGTCGGGACCACCTTCCCCACCCGCGCGCTGGCCGAGCTGGCACATCGCCACGGCCTCATCTCCATCGTGGACGGAGCGCACCTGCCGGGACAGTTCGAGCTCGACCTGCACGGTACCGGGGTGGACTTTCTCAGCGGTTCCGGTGCGAAGTACCAGTGCGGGCCGATGGGAACCGGCATCGTCTACGCTCGCAACAAGGTGCTGCCCGAGTACAACCCGCTGCCGCTGCCGGAATTCTGGCCGGTGATCTCGCTGTGGTACCCCATCGAGGGAAAGCTCCCCCGCGCGCGACGGGCCGCGAGCACACCTACGACGTGGCAACGCTGCTGCAGAAGACCGGCTCCGCCGACCTTTCGCGCGGCCCCGCGCTGCAAACGGCCTGCGAGATCTGGGATCGGATCGGCCGCGGGCACATCGAGCGCTACGTCCTGGGCCTGAGCAGACACCTCAAGCAACGCATCGTGGACCACTGGGGCGAGGAATCACTCTACAGCCCCTGGCACGACGAGCGGCTGCACTCGGGCATCGTCGCGTTCCAGCCCTTCGACGACGAGCGCCTCGCCGCCGATCCCGCGACCTACGTCCGGTTCGAGGAGCGCATGGAGGCCGAGTACGGGATCAACATCCGGTTCACGTTCTTCCCCGTCGCGGGGTCTTCCCGGGAGCACTACGCGGTCCGGATCGCGCCTCACCTCTACAACGACCACGACGACATCGATCGCGTCGCCGACGCGTTGATCGACCTCACCGCTCGGATGCGGTGACCGCGGTGGGCGGCCACCGGCCGCCATCCGGGCGACGACCACCGGCTCGTCTGGAGGTCCGATGATGACCGACACCTCAACGGCGCCCGTCTCCCCCCGCGGAACGCCTCGGCCGGCGGACGGCTCGCCCGCTCCCTCGTGGCCCTGGACACGCCGACGAGCCCAGCCGGTTCCGTCGGGCCATGGCTCGACGAGCACCGCCTGCGCTCGACGATGCGAGTGCGGACGGTGCCTCTCGCGGAACTCACCGACTGGTCCGCCGACCCGGTCAGCGGGGACATCACCCACCGGAGCGGGCGGTTCTTCCGGATCGAAGGCTTGGACGTGCACATGCCGACGGCACCGATCGCGCGCTGGCAACAGCCCGTGATCAACCAACCGGAGGTCGGCGTGCTGGGTTTCCTGCTCCGGGAGTTCGACGGCGTGCTGCACTGCTTGGTCCAGGCCAAGGCCGAGCCCGGCAACCCCGACCTCGTCCAGATCTCCCCAACCGTGCAGGCCACCCGCAGCAACTACACGCGGGTGCACAACGGCCGGCACGTGCCCTACCTGGAGCACTTCCAGGACCGCCGCGACCACCGGGTGCACGCCGACGTTCGCCAGTCCGAGCAGGGTTCGCGGTTCCTGCGCAAGCGCAACCGCAACATGGTCGTCGAAACCACCTCCGAGATCCCGGTGCTCGACGGTTTCCGGTGGCTGACGCTGGGCCAGGTGTACCGGCTCACCGCCACCGACAACGTGCTGAACATGGACGCGCGCTCGGTCCTGGCCTGCCTGCCGATCGAGGTGCCGGAACTCCCCGCCCGCACCGACGACGTGTTCCAGCGTGCCCTGCACCACTCCTACGAGCCCGGCATCGCGGGCGGCGTCGACGAAGTCTTGCACTGGCTCACCGAAGTCCGCACCACCACCGAGGTGTGGACCGAGCGGGTTGCGGTGCGAGCGCTGCGCGACTGGACCAGCTCGCCACGCCGGATCTCGCACCGCACCGGTGGCTTCTTCGAGGTCGTCGGCATGCGCGTGAGCGCCGCCTGCAGGGAGGTCGAGGAGTGGGCACAACCGGTGGTCCGCCCGCGGGGTGTCGGAGTGGTCGCCTTCCTCGTGGCCCGCATCGGCGGCGTGCTGCACGCGCTGGTGCAGGCGGTCGCCGAGCCGGGTTACGTCGACGTCGCCGAACTCGGCCCGACCGTGCAGTGCACCCCCGGCACTTACGACGAGTTGTCCGCGGCCGTCCGGCCACCGCTGCTGGAAACCGTGCTCCGCGCCGACCCGGGTCAAGTCCGGTTCGATTCGATCCTGTCCGAAGAGGGCGGTCGCTTCTACCACGCGCGCAACCGCTACCTCGTGGTCGAGGTGAACCCCGGCTCGATCCCCGACCTGCCGAGCCATCGCTGGATGACGGTTCGCCAGCTCACCGACCTGGTCCGGCACAGCCACTACCTCAACGTCGAGGCCCGCAGCCTGGTGACCTGCCTGCACGGACTGGCCGCGGGGACCTGACCGGCATCCATTCGGCGCAACTCCCACCGGGTCATATCACTACACTTTCCACCATGTACCGCTGCCAGTTGTGCGCCGGTGAGCTGACCGTCTTCCTCGACCTGGGTCGGCAACCCCTCTCGGATCGCTTCATCGCCCCCGGCGATCCGGAGTTCACCTTCGACATGCGCGTCGGGACCTGCACCGCCTGCACCATGGTGCAACTCACCGAGGACCCGGGGTGTGACCGCATGTTCCACCACGACTACCCGTACCGCTCGGCGCAGTCCGTGGCGATGCGCGAGCACTTCGAGCGCACGGCGCATCGGTTGGCGAGCCGGTACCTGAACAACCCGGGCGCATCGGTCGTCGAGATCGGGTGCAACGATGGGACCACGCTCCAGGCGTTCGACGCCCTCGGGATCAAGCACCTCGGCGTCGAGCCCGGCGGCCGCGTCGCCAAGGAGGCCGCTGCTCGCGGGCTCCGCGTCCTACCCGAGTTCTTCGACGAGGCCGTCGGTGCGCGCATCCGGGCCGCGGAGGGCCCTGCCGATCTCATCTTCGGCGCCAACACGATCAGTCACATCGCGGATCTGCCGTCGGTGCTGCGCGGGGTGGACCGGCTGCTCGCGTCCGACGGCGTCTTCATCTTCGAAGATCCGTACCTCCTCGACGTCGTGGAGCGGACCTCGTTCGACCAGATCATCGACGAGCACTTCTACCTCTTCTCCGCCTGCTCGGTGTCCGAGATCGCCCGGCGGCACGGGTTCGAACTGATCGACCTGGAACGACTTCCGGTGCACGGCGGGCAGATCCGGTGCACCCTCGCCCGAGCAGGCACCCGCGACCGCGCCGCGTCGGTCGGGGCCACGATCACCGAGGAGCAGGCACGGGGACTCGCAACACCAGCGACGCTCACCGCGTTCGCCCACCGGGTCGCCCGCACCCGCGACGACCTCGTCGCGCTGCTCACACGGTTGCGCGACGAGGGCAAGCACGTAGTCGGCTACGGCGCGACCGCGAAGAGCGCGACGCTGACGAACTACTGCGGTATCGGACCGGATCTCCTCTCCCGGATCCATGATTCCACGCCGACGAAGCACGGACTGCTCGCACCCGGCTCGCACATCCCGGTGCGCCCGGCCGAGGAGTTCACCTCGCCGTACCCCGACTACGCCCTGCTGCTGGCGTGGAACCACGCCGAGGAGATCATGCAGAAGGAGCGTGCCTTCCACGATGCCGGAGGCCGATGGATCCTCCACGTACCGGAAGTCCACCTGGTGTGAAGATCAGCCCGGTTCCGGCCGACGCATCCCGACGAACAGACCGCGCCCGTTGGGCCCACCCGGCAGGTGTTCGACCGCACATCCCGCGCGCTCGAACGCGGCTTCATACTCCTCTTGAGTGAACAAGGTGACGAGCTCGGTCTCCGTGAAATCGGTGATCCCGCCCGCATCGGCGACCGTGTACCGCACCGTCATGCGGGTAGCGGCGCCCTCGCGCGCGGAGTGCGTCACCCGGGAGATCACCCGCGCACCGTCCTCGGCCACGTGCCCGGCGACGTGGCCGTCGAGGAACCGTTCCGGGAACCACCACGGTTCCACCACCAGGACGCCACCAGGCACCAGGTGCCGGGCCATGCAGCCCAGCGCCAACGCCAGCTCGTCCGGTGTGGCGGTGTAGGCGATGGCGAAGCACAGGCAGCAGATCGCATCGAAGCTCCGGTCGAGCCGGAAGCACCGCAGATCGCCGACGTGGACCGGTGTGCCGGGCACCCGTCGACGCGCACGCACCCGCATCGGCTCGGACAACTCCAGCCCCGCGACCTCGTCGAACAGCGCGCGGAAGGACTCCAGGTGGACGCCGGACCCGCAGGCCACGTCCAGCAACGACCGGGCCTGCGGGTGCCGGTCCCGGACCAGCTCGGCCACGAGCCGCGCTTCACCCTCCCAGTCCTTTCCCCGGCTGCGCATGACCGCTTCGTAGACGTCGGCATGCCGTCGGCTGTACTCCATCCGCCCTCCGCTCAGCACGTCAGCACATCGAGATCTTCACTATATTGTTTTAAACTCATGATGAGCCACCCCGGATGAGGAGCGCAGGACGATGCGGGCGCTGTTTCTGTCGACCCCCCATGCCAAAGACGTCTTCCCGATGGTGCCGCTGGCCTGGGCCCTGCGCGCTTCGGGGCACGAGGTCGCCATCGCGACCTCCGGTCCCGCGCTCGACCACGGGTCGGGTTTGCCGACGATCGACTTCGGTCCGGCGGACCCGAAATCCGCGGAGGTCATCCCGCTCGCCGACGAGCACCGCCGGATGGTCTGGACCCGGCTGGACACCGTGGAGGAGGGCTGGACGGTACTCGCGCAGGTCGCCAGCACCTTCGCCGACCCGATGATCGACGTTGCACGGCAGTGGCGACCGGACCTGGTAGTGCACTCCCAGCTCCAGGGCGGCGGCGCGCTCGCGGGCGCGGCCCTGGGTGTGCCCGCCGTCGAGCACGGCTTCGGCCTGCTGCGCAGCAACGGGTTCTACGAAGCGCTGCCGGATCTGCTGCCGGGCACGATGGACCGGCTCGGCCTCGACTCCGCCCCGGTGCCCCGCGCGGTGGTCGACATCGCGCCACCCTCTATGGTCCGCACCCAGGACCGGGCGTGGCCGACTCGGTTCGTTCCGTACAACGGTCCCGGAGCCTTGCCCGGATGGCTGCACGAGGAAGGTCCGCCCAGGATCGCGCTGACCATCGGCTCCATGGGACTGATCGGTGGACCGGACCGGGATGCGGACCCCTTCGTCGAACGCTTCCTGGACCGGATCGCCTCCGCGGCCGGGAAGGTCACCGCCGAGCTGCTGCTGATCGGCATCGACCCGCGCCACCCCGGGGTGGCGCGGCTGCCCGGCAACGTCCGGGTGCTCACCGGGTGGATACCACTGCGCGAGCTGCTCGGACACTGCTCGGCGATCGTGCACCAGGGAGGAGCGGGAACGATGCTCAACGCCCTGGAAGCGGGCCTGCCCCAGTTCACCGTTCCCGCCGTCGCACCCAACTACATCCATTCGGTGGCGATGCAGGAGCGCGGTGTCGGCTGGTGGTCCGAGCTGGACGAACTCGACGCCGCGGTGTTCGAGCGACTCGTCGAGGACACCGGGTTGGCCACGGCGGCGGCGGAGGTCCGGGCGGAAATCGCGGCGATGCCCGCACCCGCCGACGCGGTACCCGCAATGCGGCGACTGGTCGGCTGACCATCCCCATCCGGTGGCGACCGCTCCACATCCTTGCACTTATATTCCACCTTCGGCATATTGGGTGCATGTCGGTCTTCGGCGTGCTCGCGCAGCCAGTTCGACGGCGGATCCTGGATCTGCTGCTGGAACGACCGCACCTCGCCGGTGAAATCGGGGACAGGCTCGGATTGCCGCAGCCCGCGGTCTCCAAGCACCTGCGGGTGCTGCGCGAAGCCGACCTCGTCCACGTCCGCGCGGACGCCCAGCGTCGGTGGTACGAGCTCGCCCCGGAGGTGCTCAGCGAGGTCGACACGTGGTTGGCCCCGTACCGCCTGCTGTGGTCGGACCGGCTCAACGCGCTCGAACGGCACCTCGACGACGATGACGACCCTCACTCGGAAACCCGCACAGGAGGTTGAATACCCGTGAACGCCACGCACGGCACCACCGACGGCCGCCAAGTCCTCCGCCTGGAGAAGCGACTGCCGCACGCACCCGAGAAGGTCTGGCGCTCGATCACCGAGCCGGACCAGCTCAGCCGCTGGTACCCGTTGACGGTGACCGATGTAGACCTCCAGATCGGCGGCGAGATCAAGTTCGACGACGGCGAGGGCACCACCTATTCGGGCACCATCACCGAACTCGAGCCGCACCGCGTGTTCGCCTTCAACGAGGAGGACGACCTCCTGCACCTCGAACTGCGCTCGGACGACCGCGGGACCGTGCTGGTGCTCACGCACACCTTCGACGGCCGGATGATGGTCCCCGCCACCGCCGCGGGTTGGCACGATTGCCTCGACACGGTCGAGGCGGTCGTCGAAGGACGTCGTGCGGACGACACCGACCGCACCGTGGAGCTGCACGAGCATTACGTCCACGAGTTCGGGTTCGACCGGGGCTCGCTCGAGACCTCCGGCACCGGATGGGAGCTGCGTTTCGATCGACCGCTGATGAAGCAGCCGGTCGACGTCGTGTGGGCCGCGTTGACCGCCGATGGGCCGCCGCAGCCGGGGGGCGCCGTTCCCGCGGCGTTCACCACCCCGCAGGTACCCGCGAGCTCGGTCGTCTCGGTGGAACCGCCTCGACGCCTGGAGTACGACTGGACGGTCGACGGGAGCAGCGTGGGACGAGTCGGCTGGGAACTGGCCGACGGCGCCGGCGGTGCCCGGATCGTGCTCACCCAGACAGGCCCTGCGGAGCTGTCCGATCGCGGCGATGCCGCGTTGCCAGTCTGGCGGCAGCACATCGAATCGGTCGTCGGGCGGCTGCGCTCCTCGGCGGAGTGAGCAGCACGCGGTGCTGCTCGGCCGCCCTCCGGGAACGGGCCGTACGGCCAGAGCAGCACCGCGGCCGAGCCGCCGGTTCATCCGCGGGCGATGCCCACCGCGAGCAGCACCTCACCGGTCAAGCGCACCGGTCCCGCCGGGAACTCGGCCCGCAGTGTCTCGACGCCGTCCACCCGCATCCGCTCGCGCTGTTCCGGCGACATCGCACGCAGCATCCGGATCAGCGGTCCCATGGTCCGTTCGAACATCGTCCAGCAGGCTTCCGCATTGTCGATCTCGATGAGCGTCGTCTCGAAGGACTCGACCTCGACATCCGCGAAACCCGACTCGACGAAGAGGTCGCGCAACTGGTCCGGATCGGACAGCGCTACCGGCCCTGGCCGCTGCGCTGGGGAATCCTCCCGGGGCGGGGCGTGACGTGCGATCACCCCGGAGCTCAACGCGAACGCCATGCACCGGGCTGGCGAACCGAGCGTGGTTGCGACCATGCGCCCCCGGGAACCAGGCATCCACGCACCGCCGAGAGGGCCCCGCGCTGGTCCGGCATGTACTGCAGGCCGACGCGGCACACCGCTGCGTCGAACCGCTCCCCACCGAGGTCCAGCGCACCTTCTTCCCGGATGACGCGGAACTCGACCTGGGAAGCAGCGCGCTCAGCCGCCCACCGCTTGGCTCCGGCGATCATCTGCTCGGACAGGTCCAGCCCCAAGACGCGTCCTCCGGAACCGACCACCTCGGCGATCTCGGCGGAGGGGTTCCCGATCCCGCACGCGAGATCGAGCACCGCGTCACCGGAACGCAGAGCGGCCCGCTCCAGGATCCGCCAGGTCATCGCACCGGATGGCGCGGAGAGGTGGTCGCGGTGCTCCAGCCACCCCGGGGCGGAGAGCCCCCACTCCAGGCGCTGCTCGTCGCGAAGCGCTTCCAGTTCCATGCCGTCCCCTCCAGATCCTTCGCGTTGCGCCGAGATCCGCGGGCGTCGACCAGGCGATCGACGTCTCACGGTTCCAGGTCGTAGAGCGCGTCGAGTTCGGCACCCAACGCACGGGCATCGACCATCGGGGTGCCATCGAGCGTGCGCACCCAGGTGATCCGGTGCGTCGCAGAGGTCAGGAAAAGTCCGTCGGCACCACGCAAGTCCTCGACGCGCAACGGCGCGGAGACCGCCTCCCAGCCGGCGCGCCGCGCTGCCCGGAACAGCGCCGCCTGCGTCGTGCCCGGCAGGATGCCACCGACCGCGGGCGGCGTGCGCAGCGTCCTGCCGAAGGCGGCGACCACCGTCGAATTCGCCCCTTCGAGCACCGCGCCCCCGGACGTCACGAAGACCGCGTCATCGGCGCCCCGCGCACCGGCATGGCGCAATGCCGCCATGTTCGTCGCGTAGGACAGCGTCTTCGCCGACCTCAGCAGCCACGGCGCGGCGTCGGCCCGATCAGGATCGTCCCCGCGGTCGAGGGTGATCGCGCTGATCCCGTTCCGCCGGTTGTCCCGCCGCCGGGCCGACACCGGAACGCCCCAGGCGAACGCAGTGGGCGCGGACCCTTCCGGATCGGTACCTCTGGTGTGCACCAGCGTTAGCGAGATCTCCCCGCGCTCGAGGCAGGAAGCGGCCGCGAGCTCGGCGCACCGCCGCCACGCCGCTCGATCCGGTCGCGGCAGCTCCAGCAGGTCCGCCGACCGCTCGAACCGGTCGAGGTGGGCGTCGAACTGCCGGATCCTTCCTTCCGACACCAGCAACGTCTCGAAGATTCCGTCCCCCGCAGCAATCCGAGATCACCGGCGCGGACGAGCGGTTCCTCCGGGTCAGCGAGTCGCCCATCGAGCGTCACCAGCACGCACATCGGCACCTCCGCACCGGGGGACGAAGACCGCGGACGCCTAGTTCTTGTTGAGGTAGAGGTAGAGCGTGATCGGCGCGAGGGCCAACACGAGGACCGCGCAGATCAGCAGGGCCCAGAGGAGCTGCCCTGCGTCGAGGGAGCCGTGCATCAGGCCGCGCACGGCGGCCACGGCGTGCGTGACCGGGTTGATCGTGACCACCACCTCGAGCCAGGAAGGCATGGTCTGCGGATCGACGAAGATGTTGCTGCCGAAGGCGAGTGGGAACAGCGCCATCGAGCTCACGTTCATCACGGACTCGGGTTCCCGCATGAGCATCCCGAGCACCGTCCACAGCCACGCCAGGCTGAAGGCGAACAGGATGGCCATCAGCACCCCGAGCACCGCGCCGAGCACACCGCCGGAAGGCCGGAAGCCCAACAGCACGCCCACGACCAAGGCGACCGTCGCAGCCACCGCGTAGCGCACCGCATCGCCGAGCAAGGGGCCGACGAGGGTGGCCGGCCGCCATATCGGCATCGAGCGGAAGCGGTCGAAGATGCCCTTCGCCACATCGGTATTGAGCGCGACGCCGGTGTTCATGCTGATCATCACAACGGCGAGCACGAGGATTCCTGGCAGCACGTACTGGAGATAATCCCCAGTCGAGCCGGCGATCGCACCACCGAACAGGAAAGTGAAGATCAACGTGATCATGATCGGGAACGCGACCGCGTCGAAGAGTTGCTGCGGGTTGTGCTTGATCTTCAGCAACGCGCGCCAGCCCAGGACCAGCGCGGCCGCCGTCGGCCCAGGTGGCGATGGTGGCGGACCGGACGACAACGCCGCCCGCAACGAAGACCCCTCACCAGGATCGGCGGACCGCAGCCCGGCGTTCGTGGCCACGTTCTCCTCGGTCACTCCGCAACCTCCTTGGGATCCTCGGTGCGCTCGCCGTCGCGCGCTTCGGCGGGATGACCGGTCAAGGCCAGGAAAACCTCGTCCAGACTGGGCTGCCCCAGGGAGAACTGGCTGACCTCGACGCCGGATCGAGCGAGCTCGCCCAGCGCCCGGGCCACCGGCTCGGCGGCCGAGACCCCGGCCGACAGCGCGACCGGGTCGCTGCCGAGGTGTACCGCCGACCCGAGCTGCCGCTCCAGCAACTGGGCCGCCTCCGAGCGTTGCGCGGCTTCCCGCAGCCGGACGTACAGCGCTCCCGTCCCGACGGACGCCTTGAGCTCGCCCGGGGTTCCCTCCGCGATCACCTTGCCGCGGTCGATCACCGCGATGCGGTCGGCGAGCTGGTCGGCCTCGTCGAGGTACTGCGTCGTCAGCAGGACCGTCGTGCCCTCCGCGACCAGAGCTCGCACGATGTCCCAGACCTGCCCCCGGCTGCGCGGGTCCAGGCCGGTGGTCGGCTCGTCGAGGAAGATCAGGTCCGGAGTGACCACGATGCTGGCGGCGATGTCCAGCCTGCGCCGCATCCCGCCGGAGTAGCTCCGGACCACCCGGCCGCCGGCCTCGGACAGGCCGAAGGCGTCCAGCAGTTCACCGGCCCGCGCCGCAGCACGGGCGCCGCGGTAGCCGCGCAACCGAGCCAGCAGCAGCAGGTTCTCCCGGCCGGTCAGCTCCTCGTCCACCGAGGCGTACTGGCCTGCGAGACTCACCCGCCGCCGCACCGCGTCGGCCTCCCGGGCGACGTCGTGCCCGAGCACCGTCGCGGTTCCGCCGTCAGGTCTCAGCAGCGTCGCCAGCATGCGGATCGTCGTCGTCTTCCCGGCGCCGTTGGGTCCCAGGACGCCGTAGACCGAACCGCGGCGCACCGCGAGGTCCACACCGTCCACAGCGCGCATCTCGCCGAACACCTTGCTCAGCGACGCCGTCTCGATCGCGAGCTCTTCGCGCGATTCCAACTTCGTTACTCCCGGATGTCACTCGGTCAAGGATCGGGTGGCACCGGTCGTCCACCGGCGCGGGACCAGCGTTGCAGCGGAGTGCTTCAGCGACAGTCTTGATAAACATATAGTACCAAACCGTGTTCGATCCACCACTCTCCGGACGCGACACGCTGACGGGAAGCCTCGTCGACGGCCTGACCTCGATATCTCGATCTTGATTTTCTATTGCACAAGATATAGCTTTATCCGCGCCGACCCCTCTCTGCGCACCGTTGACCCGACGAGCCCGAAGGGCCTCACCATGCGCGTGCTGTTCGTCTCCACTCCGGGGCGGAGCCACTTCTTCCCGCTGGTCTCGATCGCGTGGGCACTACGCGCGACGGGTGCCGAAGTGCTTGTCGCCACCGCCTTCGCCGACCTCACCGCCCAGGACGTGACCGCCAGCGGCCTGCCCATGGTGGACGTGGCTCCCGACTACGACCCGGAGACCGTGGTGGGAGCGACCCTGGACGAGCACCCCGAATTCGCCCGCACCGCCTGGGCCGAGCCGATGGGCCCCGACCTGACACCCTGGGCGCCGATGTTCGCCGGCGTCAACGCCGCACTCCTTCGGGAGACCCTCGCCTTGGCGCGCGAGTGGCGGCCGGACGTCATCGTCTACGAGCAGGCCGCCACCGCGGGGCTGCTGGCAGCGGCCGACCTCGACGTCCCGGCGGTCCAGCGCAACCCGGAACCGCATCGGTCGGGCTCGATGCACCCGGCGACCGCCGAGCTGCTCGCCGCCCGCTTCGGACGGGACCGGATCCCGTCCCCGAGCGCGCCTGCGGCGACCATCGAGTCCTTCCCGCCGAGCATGCTCGCCGGTGCCCCGAGGGGTGGTGCATGCGGGACACCGCGCCGAGCGCGGGCGGCGTGCTCTCGGAACATCCGGCCGGCGCGCCGGAACGGCCCAGGGTGGCGATCACCGCGGCGGGATGCCGGACGTTCGGGTTCGACTGGGTCGAGGCCCTGCTGCCCGCGGCCGCCTCGATCCCCGCCGATTTCCTGCTGGCGGTGCAGGACGACGGTGCACTCGGCGAGTTGCCGCCCAACGTTCGACGCACCGGGTGGCTGCCCACCGACGTGCTCTACGCCGGTTGTGCGGGCGTGGTGCACGACGGTGATGCCGGTGCGGTGAGCGCCGCGGTCGTCGCGGGCACCTCCCAGATGGTGGTCCCGCACCCCGGGGACCAGAGCAGTCCCCGCATCGCCGACGCCGTCCGCGAGCGCGGGATCGGCCTGTCCGCGCCCCCGGGCGAAGTCTCGTCGGAGGCACTGGGGCAACTGGTCGCCGACGACGCCCTCCGGGCGGGGGCGGCCGCGGTCCGGCGCGAGCTGGCCGCGCTCCCCTCTCCTGCCGACATGGCGGCACGGATCGTCGGGCTCGCCGGCTGATCCACCGGTCAGCCGGCCGCATCGGTCAGCGGTCGACGCTTCCAGCGGAAGAAGGGCACTTCGACGAAGCGGTGAGCGAGCTCGGCGACGACCGCGATGACGACCAGCGCACCGACCGCCGCGATGATGCCGACCGCGCTCCACGGTGCCTCGGACCCACCGGACCACACGTCCACGAACAGCCAGACGATCGGCGTGTGCAGCAGGTAGACGCTGTAGGAGAGGACACCAGCGCGGACCAGGAGGCGGTTGGCGAGCACTCGCTGGAAGCGCCCGCCCCGCACTGCATGGAACGCTGCGGCGGCGAACAGAGCCGCGACGACCGAGTACTGCCAGACCCACCCGCCCCGGTCGGCGAGGAGGACCGGTAGGGCCAGGTCCGGCGGAAGTCTTCCGGTGAGCCACGCGGCATGTACGACCGTCCCTGCCAGCACGATCCCGCTCATCGCCAGGACCAGCGGCGCATACCGCGCCCACCGAGCCCGCAGCTCGGGGAAAGCGGTGCAGGCACCCCAGGCGAAGGCATCGAGGTAGGTCACGGGCGAGGAGAAGACCGCGAGGAGCAGGAACTCGCTCCGCACCCCCGCCCCCGAGCTCGCCCCGGCGAGCGCCACCCGGGCTAGCGGTCCGAGGCAGATCAGCCCCAGGACGAGCCGCTGAAACTGCCGCCGGGGCAGCAACGCCGCCACCGCCCACAGCAGGTAGATCTGCGACTCGGCCCCGATCGACCACATCGGGTCGTAGACGTCGAAGGTGTTGGGCGTGAAGCCGGGGTCCAGCGGTCGCAGGTTGAAGGTCCAGGTCCACAGCGCCAGCAGGTCGTCCTGGATGCGCGGGTCGCCGCTGATCAGCGCCGCGGCCGTGACCAGGCCGCAACAGAGCAGGTACAGAGGCGCGAGCCGCAGCGCGCGGTTGCGGGCGAAGTCGCGGAGCCGGACGAGCGGCCGGAGCTCCCGGCGGGCCATCAGGGTCCTCGTGATCAGGTGCCCGCTGATGACGAAGAACAGGCTGACGCCGAGCCACCCGAACTCCAGCACCTGGAGGTGGAACAGGACGACCAGCAGGACCGCCGCACCCCGCAGGCCGTCCAGTCCAGGGTCGCGGGCCTCGCCTGCCATGTCGTCCCCGGCCAAGGCCCTCAAGCCCGAATGCCGACGAACAGACCTCGCTGCGACATGAAACCCTCGAGGTGCTCCACTGCGCAGCCCGCCCGGGCGAACGCAGAAATGTACTCGGTCCGGGTGAACAGGGTGATCCACTGGATGGCGGCAAAGGACCGGGTGCCGGTCGGGTCCGCGACCGCGTAGTGCGCCTCGTGCCGCACCACGTCGCCCACCCGAGTGGAGCGGGACCGGCGACGAACTTCCTGCTCACCTTCGTTCACGGTGGACTCGCTGGTGAAGCCGTCGAGGAACCGATCCGGGAACCACCACGGATCGACCACGAGCACTCCGCCCGGTCGCAGGTGCGCGGCCATCCGCGCGATCGCGGCATCGAGATCGCGCACCGTGGCCAGGTAGCCAACGGAACTGAACAGGCAGCACACAGCGTCGAAGCGCCGTCCCAGTTCGAAGTCGCGCATGTCGGCACGGTGCACCGGGACCCCCGGAAGCTTCGACCGCGCGATCGCCAGCATGTCCGGTGACACCTCGACCCCCTCGACCCGGGCGAAAGAACCGCGCAGCGCGCGGAGGTGCTCGCCCGTCCCGCACGCCACGTCCAGGAGCGCGTTCGCGTCCCGGGCTCGCGCGGTGACGACCTCGGCGACCGCCTCGGCCTCAGCCGCGAAGTCCTTGCCCCGATTTCGGTAGAACAGGTCGTAGACCGCGCTGACCTCGGGACCGAACGGGTCCACCGGCAGGTCGTTCTCGTCCGCTGCCCCCAACACTGTTCTCCCTCCGCCGGGTGACGTCAGGCCGGACGAGGGAGCCCGGCGGTGCGCGTGAACACCCGGTCCCGCAGCGAGCCCGTGATCAGGTCGAGATCGGCATCGCTGAGCGCTTGGTGCAGTGGCAGGTTCAACGTTGCCTCCGCCGCCCTCTCCGCCTTCGGCAGCCGGGCGTCGGACCGGTAGATCGCCACCCGGTGCAGCAGCGGGTACCGGAAGGTCGTGTAGATCCCGCGCTGGTAGAGGTCGGCGGCCACGGCATCGCGGATCCGCTCGTCCATCTGCACCCAGTACAGATAGTACGAGTGGCGGTGGTCCTGGGGCAGCTCCGGAGGCAGGACGATACCCGCCACGTCGGCCAGCACGTCGTCGTAGTGCGCCACGATCTCCCGGCGGCGGTCCAGAAAGCCGCCCAATCTGCGCAGCTGCACTGAACCGATGGCCGCGAACACGTCGTTCATGGTGGCCCGCCGGGAGAACGACGAAACCTCGAACTCCCACCACCGGCTGTCGGTGCGCTGGGCCTGCGAGTATCCGCTGACCTGCTCCATTCCGAAGTAGGCTCGCTTCGCCGCCCGCGCGACGTGCTCCGGGTCCCGGGCGTAGAACATCCCGCCGTCCACGGTGACGGCGATTTTGCCGTGGTCGAAACTCCACGCACCGAAGTCGCCGAATACCCCGCAGGCCGTGCCGTCCGCGCGGGAGGCCACCGAGCAGGCGGCGTCCTCGACCAGGAAGATGCCGCGGTCGCGGCAGAGCCGTGCGATCTCGGCGATGTCTCCGGGGTAACCCCCGTAGTGCATCACGATCACGGCCCGGGTCTTCGGGGTGAGTGCGGCCTCGACATCCTCGACCGTGGGATTCAACGTCCTCGGGTCCACGTCGCAGAACACCAGCCGGGCACCGTGCGCGGCGGCGGCGTTGGCGATCCCGACGAAGCTCACCGTCGGCAGCACGACATCGCAGTCGCCGTCCACTCCCGCCATCTCGAGCCCGAGGTAGGCGGCCTCGGTGCACGAATTCATCGTGGTGACGTGCTCGGCGCCCACGCCCAGGTGCTCGGCGAACTCCTGCTCGAACCGCTGGACCCGCGTTCCCTTGCCCACCCAGGAGGTCTCGAATACCTCCCGCACCGCGGCGAGTTCCTCATCCCCCAGTGACGGCTGGAACATGTTGATCACGGGATGACCTCCTGGACCGGGACGAGGGGCGATTCGAAGAGGACACTAGTTAATCTTTTCTATAGTAACACTAAGTTCGCTGAGCGCACCAGAATCCTGCTACTCCCCTCCGCACCACGCGCTCTGCACACCAACGCAGAACGCGGCCCGTTCCGTCGATGACAGGTGGTTTGCACAACGGTTAGCATCCCGTACGACGAGTCACGAGGAGACACCGAGAGGACCGCCCAAGTATGCGCGTGCTGATCAGCTCCACCGACGGAATCAGCAAGTTGTTCCCGCTCGTTCCGCTGGCCTGGGCCTTCCGCGCCGCCGGTCACGAAGTCCTGGTGACCTTCGCCGAACAGCTCGACCAGGCCAGGACCACCGGCCTCCAGGTCGTGGATGTCGCGCCCGGTTTCGACGGGATGGCCATCCTCGGCAAGGCCATCGAGGACGAACCGGAACTCGCCGCGATCTGGGCGGATCCGCTCGGTGACGACCCGGGAGCCCTCTCGGTGGCCAACGCCCTGCTTAACCGCCCGTTCCTGGACCGCACGCTCGACCTCGCCGAACGGTGGCGGCCCGACCTGGTGGTCTACGAACAGACCGCCACGTACGGCTTGATTACCGCGGCACACCTCGGTGTCCCCGCCGTGCAGCGCAACCTCGGTCTCATCCGCACCGGTGAGCTGCACCAGGCGACCTGCTCGCGGATGCCGGACGTGCACGCCCGGATCCGGACCGCCGAGCTGCCCTCGCCGGCGCGGATCTTCGAGTACGTCCCCCCGAGCATGCTGCCGTTCCCGACGCCGGAGGGTGACTTCCTCCGGGAGTTGCCCTTCACCGGCGGAACCGCGCTGGAGGACCCGTCACCCGCACCCCCCGACCGCGCCCGCATCGCGATCACCATGGGCAGCACCAAGCCAGGTACCGACGGCTTGGGGCCGATGGCGGCGACGATCGAGGCGGCGTCCCAGGTGGACGCCGAGTTCATCCTCGCGCTGGGCGCCGCGGCCGATGGGCCGCTGCCCGCCCTGCCCGCCAACGTCCGGGTGATCGGGTGGACGCCCCTCGACGTGCTGTTGCGCGGGTGCACGGCGATCATCCACCACGGCGGGAGCATGACGGCGATGGCGGCGATCGACGCCGGGATCCCGCAACTGCTGGCCTTGCCCCCTCAGTCGATGGGCAACAAGACGGTGGGCCCCGGGGTGCGGCACCGCGGGGTCGGCATGATCGCACTGGAGGACGAGGTCGACGTCGGCACCGTGGAACGACTGCTCTCCGATGAGCAGATGCGCCTGGCGACCGGCGAGGTGCGTACCGAGATGCACGGACTGCCGACGCCCGCCGAGGTCGTGCCGGGACTCGTCGAACTCGCGTCCTGACGCACCGGGAGGTGTTCCCACCGCGCTGGGCGGCACGGCATCGGCGGTCGCGTCGCCGAGGTGGTCGACGACTCCTGACGTGCGACGCCGGAGGGAGGCGGCCGTCGCCCGGACCGGTCAGCCGGTGTCCGGGACGAGCGACCCCGACACCGGCGTCGCCGCCCCACCCGGCAACCACCGGGCCCCCTCCCCGTGGTGCGATCTGCCGCCGAAATCGAGGCTGACCAGCGACGTCGCGTACATCCGGAAGGGCCGCCGCGACTCGTCGTCCCGCACCGCGCGCCATGCGCGGTAGCCCGACCAGGTCGGGGTCGCGCCGGGCGCGTGCTCCTGCAGTTCGGCCAGGTAGCGCTGCGCGTCCGGGGCTTTCGGGTCGAGGCTCAGGGGGATGAGCTGCCCGGCCGGGATGCGCAGCAGCGGATCGGCGAACAGCCACGGTGCGAGGTAGGCCCCCTCCGCCCGCAGCGCTCCGGTGGCGACTCCGGACAGCACCTCCTCGGCTTCCGACCAACCCCCGACGATGAGCAGCGGCACCCGCTCGGCCCCGGGATAAAGCACGTCGATCCCGTGCCGGGTGCTCGCGGCCCGGACCACCGCGTCCGCGGCCACCGACCGGGGCGCGGAACCTCCCGCCACGGCGAGCGCCCGAATACCGCGCGCGGCGAGGAACGAGACCACGGCATCGAGCGCTGCCCGGTCGGCCCCTCCCAGACGTGCGTCGGGACACTCCACCAATGGCCTGGTGGCGCCACCGACGAGGGAACCGAGCGCAACGCTCGCGCACTCCGCACCGCCCGATTCCGCCACCGCGAGCCCCGGTCCCGACCGTCCCGCGTCGAAGGGCAACAAACCCACCTGGTCCGCAGCGTGCACCTGCAGGCTCCCGGCGCCTTCCGGGAGCCTGACGAGCGCCCAACCCCCGTCCGCGCCCGGCTTGCTCCGCAGCGGTACCGGAGGCTTCGCGCCGACGGACACCGCGAGTCCGGGCTCCGGCGAATGCACCAGGTTGATCCCCGGCCGGTGCGGCACCACGAGCATCTCGACCCGCCGCTCGCCGACCGCAACCCGCGCGGACAGCGCGAACCCGGGAGGTGGCGGCTCACCGGCGATCCCCGCACCCGGGGTGAGGCCGGCCAGCAAGGCGAGGGAGAGCACGGCGGCTTGGGCCTGCGTGGTCCGGCGCAGAGCCGTGGACCGGGTCCGGCTGACCGCCGACCAGCCGAGGGCCGCGATGCCGAGCAGCGTTCCGGCTTGCCACCACATCGTGCGCTGCCCCGGCGCGACGGGAGCGAGCAGGCTGCTCACCAGCAGGAACAGAGCTACCGCCGCGCACACCAGCGCCACCCACGCCGCGGACCGACCGAGGCGCCGGGCGTCCGGTAGGGCGGCAGTCACGAGCGCGATCAGCGCCAGCCCCACCCCAAGCGCACCGACCGCCGGCGGTGGCATCGCGGACGGGAGCCGCGCATTGGTCCCGAGGAGCACCAGCAGGCATGCCGTCCCGGTCACGCCGGCCACCGCGGCCGGCAACGCGCTCCACCTGCCCGAGGTCCCGGTGAACGGGCGCAGCAGCGTGGCCCCGACCACCACGACCACTGCCAGGACCACCGCGCATTCGACGAAAACGCGCCACGGTTCCAGCGGGGAGGCCCCACCGTGGTCGTGCGTTGCGGCGGCCAACGCCGCCGGGGACCAGTCGTGGACCCCGGCAGCGGAGAGCAACCTCAACGGAGGTCCTTCTCAGGCACCGCGAACAGCACTCCGTGCGGCTGCGCCGAGCCGAAGTCTCCGTGCGGCCACCGCTCACGGTCGAAGTCCACGCACGGCGTCCCCTCCACCTCGTCGCGGAAATCCTCGTCGAGGTCCAGTCCGCGCCAAGGCGAGAAGTCGGTCATGCACACCTTGTGGTCGCCGTCGATGCCGGTCTGCGCGACGAAGTAGTTCGAGGTGGCGATCCGCCGGACCTGCGAGGTCTCGACGTAGCGACCGTCCAGGCCGAGCCGGAAGTTGTCCATCGCACCCCAGTGCGGACCGACGCCGACCCGGCCCTTCTCGCCTCCGACGCCGCCCTTGATCTGCTGCACGTCGACCAGTGCGGGGCAGTCCCACTCGGCGCCGCCATCGGTGACCTCCTCGATCTCGTCGATGCGGCACTGCGTCCGGTCCCCGGCCGCCATGAGCTTGCGGATGTCGAGTACGAACACCATCCCGCTGTTCTGCTCCGGGGTCAGCCGCGGATCCGATCCCATCACCGCGTGGAAGAGATAGCGGTCGTCCGGGCTGGTCTGCAACCAGCTCCCGCCACTGAGCTGGCCGGTCAGCGTTCCGGTCGGGTCGATCTGCCGGTAGGCGGTGCTGTTGTCGAACACCTGCCGCCACTCCGGTTCCGCGACAGTGATGTCCGGGGTGTAGTAGGTGGCACCGCCACCCATCGTGCTGGCGAAAGCACCGCGGTTCCACGGCAGGTTGGTCACGGTGGTCTCCATCACCATGCGACTCTCCTCGAAGGGCGGCTCGTCCACGCGCGGCCCGTCCGGGAGGTATGACACCGACGTGAGCGCGGGGTCGTTGCGATCGGTGATGTCGAAGATCCGGACCGTGGGGCGCAGCAGCTTCGGATCGAGCTGGACCGTGTCCGGGTCCAGGTAGTTGCGCACTTCGGCGAAGTCGCTGACGATCAGGCGATTCAGGTCTTCGCGAGCCTGGATGCCGTGCGGGTTGGCGCAGGCCGGCTGGGGCAGCGGCGGGACGTTGCCGCACGCCGCCGGGTCGTCCCCGCCCTTCGGGAGCGCGGGGATCTCGGCCAGCGTTTCACCGTTCTCGCCGATCCGCACGACCTCACCGGGGGAGCCACCGAAGCCGTTGCCGTACCGGACCTCACCGTTGGTGTAGGTGCACGGTCCCGCGACGTCCGGACCGCCCATGTAGGACGCGTAGGCGGTGCCGTCCCGCAAGGTCCAGAAGGCGTCCGGCACCGAACCGCAGGGGGTGTCCTGGCCGAGGTTGACACCGGAGATCCGGACCTCCGGCAACGCGGTCACGTCCAGCACGAACACCGTGTCGCTGAACATCGCCCCGGCGAAGACCTTGTCGCCCTTGTGCCACAGGTACTGCATGTGGTGCGGCTCGCTGCCGACCTGCGGGCTGAGCACCGCGGTGTTGACCACGTCCCCGTAGGTGGGGGAACCGGCGGTGGCGTCGATGACGGCGAGGAAGTCCGGGTCGGTCCCGGTGGCGTTTTCGGCGTCCCCGGCCCAGGTCAGGAGGTACTCGCGGGGATGTTTCGACTCGGGAAGCGGCACGAGGTGGTTGGTCGCGCGGTATTCCTCGCCGTCCGAACCGATGACGCTCGAACTCCGGGTCAGGACGTCGGCTCGTGCATCGCGCCCGACGTGGGTCAACAGAGCGGCCACCAGAACTAGCAGCAGCGCGGCGATGATCGCCCTGGTGGGCAGTCGGCGTATCGAGTTCAATGCGGACACGGGACTCTCCCCCGAAAGGACGACCGGCTTCAGTTTAAAAAACTATACCTAACTGAGATCGTCTGGACAAGATCCGCACGTCGCCCACCAACGGGGCTGGGCTACTTCGCGCCGAAGAGACCGCGCATCAGGATCGGCTTGGCGGCCTCCTGGAAGTCCATCCCGGGATCGAGATCGCGAATGGTCCCTTCGATGACCAGAAGCGACAGCAGCGGGAAGATGAGCTCCGGCGCGGCGTGCACGCCGAACCTCCGCTGCAGGTCGAACATCTCCCCCGCGAAGGCGATCAGGCTGAAGTCCCTGGCGGGCAGGCCGTGGCTGCGCCGCACCAGGTCGGACATGCGGCGGAGGAACCCGTCGAGATCGGCTTCGGGGCCGGTCCCGGCCGCGCTGCGCACCACGATCTCGGCGCACTTGTCCCCGTTGCCGGTCGACATGTTCATGAAGAATTCCGCGAACAGCCGGCGGAGGCGTTCGCTGAGCCGCACGCTGAACCCGGCGTCGAGCACCACCACCTGCGAGCTCGCGGTGAAGTACAGGTTGCCGGGGTGCATGTCGCAGTGCACGAAGCCGTCGACGAAGATCATCTGGTAGATCGCCGCGAGGCCGGACGCCGCGAACCTCCGGCGCGCGGCCGGGGAACAGCGCTGCGCCGCCTGCGCATCGAGATCCGGGACGAACTCCATCACGATGCAGCGCGGGCGCGACTGCTCCACGTGGACCTTCGGGACCCACACGCGCGGCACGACGGACAGGTTCTCCCGCAATCGACGCAGGTTCTCCGACTCGCGGACGAAGTCGAGCTGCCCCAGCACGGCGTCGGACATGCTGCCGACGACTTCCACCACGGGGAGCCCGCGGAACACCGGCAGCCGCGCGACGATCCCCGCGCCCCTGCGGACCAGGGCCAGGTCCTCGGTCATGGTCCGGGCGACGTCCGGCCTGCGCAGCTTCAACGCGACGACCTCACCGGTCCGCAGCTCACCGCGGTACACGCAGGCGACGCTCCCGGCGGCGACGGGGCGGTGGTCGATCCGGGCGAAGTCGGGGGGGTGAGCGGTGCCGTAGGCCTCCACCAGGGCACGACGGGTCTGCACCAGGTCCATCGGAGCGGCGGAGTCCTGCAGCGAGGACAGCTCGTCGCAGAGCGCGGGCGGCAGGACATCGCGCCGGGTGCCCAGCACCTGACCCGCTTTGATGAACGTCGGCCCGAGCCGGACCAGCAGGGCGGTCAGCCTCCGGTAGGCGCAACTCCGCGCGGCGTCCCGCCCGCGCACCACGGCGAGCAGCAACGCGGCGACAGCCGCCGGGACCAGGTGCGCGACGCCGAGGGCCAGCACCCGGAACGCGCGCCGCGGCAACGCCGCCCGGATGCGGTCGGCGATCGGAGCGCTCACCTCGGACGTGGTCATCGCGGAACCTCCGGTCAGCCCTTGAGGATGCCCGGCACCTCGATGGCCCTGAGCTGGAACGTGGCGTAGTCGCAGTACCAGATCCTGCGACCGTCCCAGGTGAGGCCGGTGGGGTTGCCGTGCACCCAGTACGCGGCGACCTCGCGGCCGCTGTCGATGTCGACGAGGTTGATCAGCCCGCTGCGGTAGTCGGCGTACACCAGGTACCCGTCGGACACGGTGACCCCGGCCACGCCGCGCTCGACCCGGAAGGTGTCGATCAGCGTGAAGTCGACCGGACTCCGCAGGTCGATCACCCGCAGGTCCTCATAACCGAGCCACAGCCCGTCCCGGGTGGCCTCCAGACCGCACAGGGTGTTGCCGGGCCGCGGGTTCGGGTGCTCGCCGAGGACCGCACCCGTCTGCGGGTGGATGACCCGCAGGTCGCGCCGTTCCCCCGCCACCTGGACCAGGTTTCCGCCCAACGTGGTCAGGTCCGTGCGCACGTCCGCGCAGTCGAGGCGGTGCTCGATCGCTCCCGTGTGCGGGTCCACCGCCATGATCTGCTTGAGCACCGATTCCGAGAACCAGAGGAACTCGCCGGACCAGGTCAGTCCGCACAGCTTCAACGCCCGCACCGGGATGTCCCGGACCGAACCCACCGCGTACGGCATCAGACGTTCCCCCGCCCGATCGCGCAATCGAGCCGCCAACCGGTGACGTCCCGGACGCCACGCGTGCGGGGTGGACGGTGCACCACCACTCGGATCTCGTCGCCCTCGTCGACGTCGGTGCTGCGCACCGGCCAGATCCACACCGCCCAGTTGCACCCGGGGTAGGAGGGGAAGTTCGCCAGCGAGACGCCGGCGCCGAAATCCGCCTCGAAGTAGCCCATGACCGCCTGCACCCGGCCGGACCGGCCGATCGGCAACCGGACCACGGACGGGACCTCGTCCGGACGCTCGCCCAGCTCGCCGTCGACCAGCACCACCGGTTCGCCCAGCAACACCGGGTCGCGCTGGAAGAAGTGCAGTTGCGCTTCCGGGCGGACCGATTCGGCGACCACGTCCAGGTGGAAGCCCAGCAGGTCGTCGTGCCACACGCCCCAGCCCTCGGCGTCGAACTCGATGGCCGCGAACCGAGTGACCAGCCGCTGCGGGACGATCCGTCCGCCAGGAGCGAGGTTGCGCCGTGCGACCGCACCCACGACCTCGGCCATCTGCTCTTCCGGACCGAGGTTGCCCATCATCTCCGAGACGATCACGTCCGCCTTGCGGGGCAACCGGACGGCACGCGCATCGCCCTGCAGGAGCGTGATCCGATCGCCGAGGTCGTTGGCCCGGATGATGCGCTCGGCGACCGCGGCCATCTCCGGGTCGGCCTCCACCGCGTAGACGTGCTCGGCACCGTGCCGCAGCGCCAGCATGCCGAGCACCAACGTCCCTGCTCCGACGTCGACCACCACGTCCCCCGGCTCCACGGCGCGTTCCAACGCCTGGTCGTAGGCCCGCATCCGGGGTCCGTCGGCGAGCATTACCTGGTGCATGACCAGCGAACGCTGATCCATGCCCCCTCCAATCGACGTGCGGCCCTCCCGGTCGCCCGGAGGATGAACCGGGAGGGCCCGGCCTCGCGGAGGCCACCGCTATCGGGAATGCAACCAAACCGGGTGCGCGAGCGGCCCGTCAAGCGGCCGAACGAGGGTCAGACGTTCACCGCGGCGTGCTCACCGACGTGCGCGTCGCGCATCGCCAGCCGGACGCCGGTGAGCCGGGCGCGGACCTCGTCCTCCGTCGTGACCAGCGGAGCATCGGCACCGCCCATGCGCAGCTCGGTGCCGGTGGCCTCCATGCCGTTGAGCCGCCCGCTGACGTGCACCGGGTTGGCGGCGTAGAGCACACCGGACGGCGTGACCAGCTCGAACTCGGTGTCCACGTGCAGCTCGCCGGGGAACTTCACGCGGCTGAGGCTGTCCTCGGTGCCCTCGCCCAGGGTGCCACCGGAGACCTTCGGCCAGCTCGCCCGCAGCATCACGCGGCCGCCCAGCTCGTGGCTGTGGCCGGTCACCGCGATCCGCGAGATCTGCGCCTGGATGCCCGGTCCGTCACCGTGCTTTTCGGGACCGAACAGCAGGATCTCGATGCCGGCGGCCTGCTTGTAGTCACCGGCCAGGTCGATGGTGACGGTCCGGCCCCCGACCTCGACGTCGATCGCACCCTCCAAGGAGACCTGCATGATCATCGTCGGATCGACCAGCATGGACATGCAGGGGCCCGCGCTGGGCGCGAAGAACACGCTCGGGGTGAGGCCGACCGGCTGGTTGTCGTCGTCGGCCGGGTACCACGCCTCGGGCAGCGTCGTGCCGCCAGCGACGTTCGGCGCGGGGACGACCTCGAACGGGCCGTCACCGCGCGGGGTGCCGAGGTACGGTCCGGTCAGCGGCTTCTTGAACGGCGGGACGTTGTCGACCACGCCGTTGATGTCGATGACGTTGCGGTGCGCCAGCCGCATCGTGCTCGACTCCAGGATGCCGAACCGGCGGATGTAGAACTCCGCCGGGAAGTTCTTGCCCGGCACGATCTGGCGCACGTGACCGCTGTTGGGCAGGAACGGGTTGGACAGGACCTGGATGCGGTCGTCCAGCTCGTAGCTGTAGCCCTTGATGCCGACCTCGGGGGCGCTGATCAGTTCGAGCCCGAACTGCGCGTACCCCTCGTCGTCGACCTTGTGCGTGAACCCGGGCATCGGCCACTTGTTGAGCTGGACGAAGCCGGACAGGTTGATGGTCTCGCGCCGGCCCGCGTAGTAGTCATCGCCGAACACCACGGTGGCGGCGGCGAGAATGTGCGGGCGGATCGGCTTGGGCTCGATGTTGAGCGACTCGTAGGTCTCCCTGGAACTCAATCCAGACACCTCCAGCGTCTGTCGAGTGCGACGTGGTAGCCGGCGACTGCGGCGACGGGGCTCCGTGGGCATCGCCCCGTCCACGCGAAGCAACGTATAGTTTTTTATAGCTCTCGGTCAACGGGGAGTCGGCGACGAGACGCCACCAGGACGGCGCTTCACCCATCTGCCGGTCGCTGTACCCTCGACCAATAGCCCTACGGGAGCATCGATGCACCCCACACGCATTCAACGAAACTCACTTCATTTTCACGTAACGATGTACTGCGATTGTGCGCCGACCCCTCGGAATCCGGCGCCACGGCGGCTAATCTCGGACCACCGGGCGCGGGAGCCCCGGCCTCGACGACGGGACGAGCCATGACCGAGGACGACCGGGGTCGCGGTGCGGTTTCGATGGCCGTGCTGGGGTGCGCCGACATCGCCTGGCGCCGCACCCTGCCAGCGCTGCGCGGCCAACCGCGCTTGCGCTTGGCCGCGCTCGCCAGCCGGGACCTGCGCCGGGCGCGCGAGTTCGCCGCGCGCTTCGGCGGTGTGCCGGTGACCGACTACCAGCACGTGCTGGACCGCGATGACATCGATGCCGTTTACCTCCCGCTCCCCCCGGCCTTGCACGAGGAGTGGGCGTGCCGCGCGCTGCGCGCGGGCAAGCACGTGCTGGTCGAGAAACCGATGGCGACCTCGGCCGGCGCCGCCGAGCGCATGCTGGCGCTCGCCCGGGAGCAGGACCGCTGGCTCGTCGAGAACATGATGATCGCGCACCACGGCCAGCACGCTGCCGTGCGCGGCCTCATCGCAGCAGGCCGGATCGGACAGCCGCGCGGACTGACCGGGGTATTCGGCATCCCACCACGGCCGCCCACCGACTTCCGCTACGACCCCGCCCTCGGCGGCGGCGCGCTGCTCGACCTCGGCGTGTACCCCCTGCGGGCCGCCGCGTTGCTGTTGCCCGGCGAATGGGAACCGGCGGGTGCCGCACTCCGGGTCGATCAGCGCACCGGCGTAGACCTCAGCGGCCATGCGCTGCTGCGCGGTGCCCTCGGCTCGGTGGCGCACGTGTCATTCGGCTTCGAGTTCGCCTATCGCTGCGCCTACTCCATCTGGGGAGCCGAAGGGCGGTTGGTGCTCGACCGCGCGTTCACGCCTCCACCGACGCGACGACCGGTCATCCGGATCGAGCGCGGTGGGCACGTCGAGGAACTCCCACTGCACGCGGAAGACCAGTTCGCAGCCTCCCTCCGCGCATTCGCGGACGCGGTGCTCGACGGGCGTCCTCCGGCTCACGATGCCACCGACGTGCTCGCCCAGGCCCGGCTCGTCGACAAGGTGCGGGCTCGAGCCGTCGAAATCCCGGTATGACGGTTGGTCCACCCCGAACCAGTCGCCGAACCCGTCCGAGGAGGAAGCCGTGGCATCCCACCAGGAAGCGATCCTGGACATGGTGCGCGAGCACCACGCCGAGCAGGAAGGCGGGGAGTTCGTTCCCGGAAGCACACCGATCCTGTCCTCCGGAGCGGTGCTCGACGCCGAAGACCGCGCCGCGCTCGTCGCTGCCGCCCTGGACCTGCGCATCGCCGCCGGACCGTACGCGCAGCAGTTCGAGCGGTTCTTCGCTCGCTACCTCGGCGTCCGGCGGGTGCTGCTGACCAACTCGGGATCATCGGCGAACCTGCTCGCACTCACGGCGCTGACCGCACGGGAGCTCGGTGACCGTCGCCTCCGCCCAGGAGACGAGGTGATCACGGTCGCCGCGGGATTCCCGACGACGGTGAACCCGATCGTGCAGAACCAGCTCGTCCCCGTGTTCGTCGACATCGACCCCCGCACCTACAACACGACGGCCGCGCACGTCGAGGCGGCCATCGGACCGCGGACCCGAGCGATCATGGTGGCTCACGCGTTCGGCAATCCCTTCGAGGCGGCGGAGATCGCAGCACTCGCGCAGCGCCACGGACTGTGGCTGATCGAGGACAACTGCGATGCCGTGGGCTCCCGATACGGAGGAGAGCTGACCGGCACGTTCGGACACCTGAGCACGGTGAGCTTCTACCCGGCCCACCACATCACGATGGGCGAAGGCGGGTGCGTCGCCACCGACGACCTGGCGCTGGCCCGCCTCGTGGAGTCCTACCGCGACTGGGGACGGGACTGCTGGTGCAAGCCCGGCGAGGACAACAAGTGCCGGAAGCGATTCGGCTACGAGGTGGGCACCCTACCGCCGGGCTACGACCACAAATACATCTTCTCCCACCTCGGCTACAACTTGAAGACGACCGACCTGCAAGCCGCGCTCGGACTCAGCCAGCTCGCGAAGATCGACGACTTCGGCGAGCGGCGCAAGCGGAACTGGCATCGGCTCCGCACCGGGCTGGACGGCTTGCCCGGCCTGCGGATGCCCGAAGCCACCCCGGGCAGCGATCCGAGCTGGTTCAGCTTCGTGCTCTCCGTCGAACCGGACGCGCCCTTCGGCCGGTCCGCTCTGCGGTCCTACCTGGAGCAACGGCAAATCCGCACCCGCGCCCTGTTCAGCGGGAACCTGGTCCGCCACCCCGCCTACGACTCGGTGGAGTACCGGGTCGCCGGGGAACTGGAGCACAGCGATGCCGCCACCGAGCAAACGATCTGCCTCGGCGTGTACCCGGGGATCAACGACCGGATGATCGAGTACATGGTGGGAGAGCTCCACGCCTTCGTCCGCGCGCGGACGTGACGTGGTCGAGCCCGTCGCCGGGGATCAGCGGTGCAGCGACAGGAACGGAACCTCGTCGGCGGGCGGTGAATGGCGCGACGATGTCGTCGATACCCGTGATGCCGTGCTCGAGCGCCCGCGAGCGCTCGGTTCAGGCGGGAACCATCGTCGCGCGCGGTGGCAGGAGGATCATTTCCCACGCACGACTGCGCGATGTGGTGGACATGGTGACTGCGTCCGAACTGCATTGGCCCTCCAGCAATGAGTCGTTGACCGAATGGCGAGATCGATGGCGCATCGTTCAAGTGCCGATCACAGCTGCTGCACGCGAAGTGCGCTGGGGCCGGGTGAACTGCCGACGACCGAGCACTGAACCCGCCCTGGATCCGCCAAATGACGAAGAACACGCCTTGAAACCCGTTCTGGGGATTGAGGAAACCCGGACGGGGCAGCGGTAATCGAGAGCGAGCCGGATCGCGGCTTCCCGCCGTTCGGAAATTCGGTCGAGCGGGCTGGAACCGGCATCGCGGTGCGCCACGATCAGCGGGAAGCGGGACGGGCTCCGGCGGGAATCGCCGCCTGCCCGGCGGCAACCAAGGGCAGATCCGCGGAACGAGCGGTCAACCCGGCTGTCCCGACCACGATCGACCGGCACCCGTCCGGTGCCGGTCGATGCCCGACGCGGCACCGGTGACCAGGATCGAGGTGCCGCTCATCGGCCCGCGCCGAGGAGCGCGTCGACGTCGGCGTAGCGGCCCAGACCCGCGCGGTCCAGCTCGATGCCGAGCCCGGGACCTTCCGGGATGGGGAGCATGCCGTCGGCGTCGAGGGTCCACGGCGCGGTGCGGATCTCGTCGACGTACGGGGAGCCGGTGACGTACTCGACGAGGTCGGTGTCGGGCAGCGCGGAGGCGATCTGGAGGTCGGTGGCCAGGCCGACGGCGGTGTTCCAGCCGTGCGGGATCAGCCGGATCCCGCGGTCGTGCGCGGTCCAGCCGATGCGGCGCAGCTCGCTGATGCCGCCGACCTTGGTGACATCGGGCTGGACGACGTCGAGGGCTCCGCGTTCCAGCCAGGGCTGGAAGCTCTGGCGCCTGGTCAGGACCTCACCGCCGGCGATCGGGACCGGGGCGTGTTCGCGCAGCCGGGCGTAGTCGTCGATCGCGTCCGGTGGCAGCGGCTCCTCGAACCAGTCGACGTCGTGCTCGGCGAGCATGTGGGCGGTGCGCAGGGCCCACTTGTAGCCCTGGCGCCACGCGCCGTCGCTCGCCCCCGCGTCGACCATGAGCAGCGCGTCCGGGCCCACCGCCTCGCGAGCGGCGGCGACGATGCGCTCGTCCACCGCGGACGTGGTCCGGCCGAAGGGGCCCCAGCCGATCTTGAACGCGGTCCAGCCCGCCTCGACCAGCGGGCGCAGCCGCTGGACCATCCGGTCGGGTTCGGCCATGAGCAGCGAGGCGTAGGGCCGCACCCGGTCCCGGTGACGTCCGCCCAGCAGCCGGCCCACGGGCTGCCCGGTGGCCCGGCCCAGCAGGTCCCACAGCGCGGAGTCGATCCCGCTGATCGCGTGGGTGACCGAGCCGCCGCGGCCCAGCCAGAACGTGGTCCGGTGCAGCTTCTCGGCGACCCGCTCGGGTTCCAGCGCGTGCTCGCCGAGCAGCAGCGGGCGCAGCACCTCCAGCGCGCCGCGCACCAGCGCCTCGCTGGTGAACACGCTGCCCACCCCCACCGCACCGGCGTCGGTGTGCACGGCCACGAGGGTGTGGACGACGTCGTCGGGCTGGAGCTCCTCGGTCCATCCGCCTTCGGGGGTGGCGCCGCGCAGCCCGGCCGCGCGGATGTCGGTGATCTTCATGAGGTCCTTCCCCGGTGGAGCCACCACCCGAGTCGTCGCCGGTGCTCGCCGGCGGGGCCCGCTGCTCGCGGTCGCCAGGACCGCACCCGTCCCGAAGGTACGACGCGAATGGCAGATGGTCAACCATCTACCGGATGAGACCACCCGGGTCCGCCCGGCGGTGCGGTCAGTCCCCCAGGTAGAACCCGATGTGCTGGACGACGTCGTCGTCCAGGGCGTCGGCGTCGCCGCGGCGCAGAGCCGCGAGCAGGGCCCGGTGCTGACCGGGGATCTCGTCGGGGTCGGCGTGGCGGGGGGCGTCCCGGAGGAAGTAGGCCCGGACCCGCGGCAGGATCGTGCGCCAGATCTGCAGGCTCTGGGTGTGCCCGCTCGCGCTGATCACGGCCTCGTGGAAGGCGACGTCGAGATCGGCGAGCCGTTCAGCCGCCCCGTCGTCGCCGGGCCCGACCCGCTCCATCTCGGCGACGAGCCGCTCGAGCTCGGCGACCAGGGCGCCGCGGTCCGGGAGCGCGACGACTTCGCGGAACGCGAACCGCTCGATCGCCGTCCGGATCGGCACCAGCACCTCGCGCACCTCGCGCTGGGAGATGCCGGCGACCTCGGCACCGCGGTAGAGGTGCGAGACGACCAGCCCCTCCTGCTCGAGGACCATGATCGCCTCGCGGACCGGGCCGCGGCTCACGCCGGAACGCGCCGAGATGTCCCGTTCGACGAGCCGGTCGCCCGGCTTCAACTCGCCGCTGGCGATCGCCCCGCGAAGCCAGGACAGGATCCAATCGCGCCGGGACACCGGCATCGCCGACGTCGGTGCTGAGTTGCGCACGCTCTTCCAGTTCTGGGAGTCGGTTCGCCGGACGCACCCAGCATAGGGCACGGCGGTGGAGCAGGTAGACGGTCGACCATCCGCCATCCGCGGTTCAGCTCCAGCCGTGGCCCGCTCCCGGCCGGAAGGAGATCCGCCGGTCACCGAACATCGGGAGGCCCCGTGCCGGGGCGGGCGGGGTGGACTCGTCCGGGGCGCTCGACCGTAGACTGGCGGGCACTGGAGGTGCGATGCTCGGACTCGGTGAGCTGGAGCTGAAGGTGATGGACGTCCTGTGGACGGCCGAGGACCAGCTCCGCGTGCGCGACGTGCTCGACCGGCTCTCCGCCGAGCGGACGTTCGCCTACACCACGATCATGACGGTCCTCGACCACCTGCACGACAAGGGCTGGGTGCGGCGCACCCGGGTCGGGCGCGGCTACCGCTACTGGCCCGTGCGCTCGCGCGAGGAGGCGGGTGCGCACGTGCTGCGCGAGGTGCTCGACTCCTCCGGCGATTCCGAGTCGGTCCTGCTGCACTTCGCCGCCTCGGTCTCCGAGCGCGAGTCGGAGCTGCTGCGGCGAGCGCTGGAGAACGGGCGTGGGACACCATGACGGTGGCCCTCGGCCTGCTCATCGGCGCGGTCGTGATCGCCGTCTTCGGGCCGGTGTACCTGCGCGCCCTGCTCCGCCCGCGCGTGCGCCCCGGCATCGCGCTGGCCGGGTGGGTCGCGTCCCCGCTGGTGGCCATCGGCGCCGCGATCACCGGTGCGGCGCTGCTGGTGGTCCCGGACGGCGCGTCCGTGGACGGTCTCATCGGCATGGCGCGGAGTTGCGTCAACGTGGTGCACGGCGACCCGGCGGCCTGGGGGTACGTGGCCCGGCTCGGCGGTGCCGCGCTCGTGGCGGCGGCGGTGCTGCGCGTGCTGGTCGTGGCCGCCGGGATCGTCCGCAAGGAGGCCGCGCTGCGGCGCCGCCACCTGACCGCGGTGCGGTTGCTCTCCGGCGAGGACCCGGACTCGCGGGTGCTGTGGCTGGACCAGGCCGTGCCGGTGGCCTACAGCATCGGCGGTCGGCACGGCGCGATCGTGGCGACCACCGGCGTGCGGCACCTCGCCCCCGAGGCCCGGGAGGCGGTCCTCGCGCACGAGCGCGCCCACCTGTCCGGGCGGCACCACGCACTGGTCCGGCTGGTGACCGCGCTGGCCAAGGCGCTGCCGTTCGTGCCGCTGTTCCGCGCCGCACACCCGGCCGTGCGCGTGCTCGTCGAGCTCGCCGCCGATGCCGGGGCGGCCCGGCACTGCGGTGCGAGTTCGGTGTGCGCGGCGCTGCGGGCGGTGACCGGCGAGGTGGTGCCCACGACGTCGCTGGCGATGTCGCGGGAGTCGGTGCAGCTGCGGCTGCACTGGCTGCAGGCCGCGCCCCCGGGCGGTCGGCACCGGGCGAGCTGCGTGGCCGCCGTGGTCGCCTCGGCGTCCCCGGCCGTCCTCGCGATCGGTGCCGCCGCGTGCCTGGTGCTCCTGTACTGCCTCGGCCTCGAAATCCTCTGACCGCGCAGGCGCCCGCGCCCGCGATCCCCGCTGCCCGCGGTGGGACCGCCGTGGGCAGCGGCACCGGCCTTCGCGGCCCCCGCCCCAACTACTACGTCACGTAGTAGCTAGGCTCGGGGCAGCCGAGCGAGGGAGAGTGGTGACCGATGGGTGGCACCAGCGCGAAGAGGAAATGGCTGAACGTGACCGCGGCGGTGCTCGTCGCGGTGGTCGCGTTCCTGCTGGGGCACTTGGTGACGTCCCAGGGCGGGTCGAACCAGGCCGCGCCGCAGCAGGCCGAGCAGCAGCAGGAGAGCCCGCTGGCGAAGCTGGCGCGCCGGACCCCCGGCGACCCGCTGGCGCTGGGCAGGCATGACGCCCCGGTCGTCATGCTCAACTACGGCGATTACCGGTGCCCGTTCTGCGCGAAGTTCTCCCAGGACATCGAGCCCGAACTGATCAAGCGCTACGTCGACAACGGCGTCCTGCGCCTCGAGTGGCGGGACTTCCCGATCTTCGGCGAGGAGTCGATCGAAGCCGCCAAGGCCGGGCGCGCCGCGGCCGCCCAAGGCAAGTTCTGGGAGTACCTGGGCGCGATCTACCACGATTCCCCGGGTCGGGGGCATCCGCCGCTGCCGCACGACACGCTCATCGACTACGCCGAGCAGGTCGGGATCACCGACATCGCCCGGTTCGAGGCCGACATGAACAGCCCCGCCACCATGTCCGCCATCCAGGCCGACGCGATGGAAGGTTCCGAGATCGGCGTGTCGAGCACCCCGACGTTCCTGGTCAACGGTGATCCGATCCTCGGCGCCCAGCCGCTAGACCAGTTCGTCCAGGCCATCGAACAGGCGAAGGCCGCGGCGGAATGAGCGAGATCGGTCTGCTCGGCGCCTTCTTCGGCGGGTTGCTGACGCTGCTCAGCCCGTGCGCGGCGATGCTCCTGCCGTCCTTCTTCGCCTACGCCTTCGACGGACTCGGCAGGCTGGTCGCCCGGACCGCGGTCTTCTACCTGGGACTGGCGACCACGCTGGTCCCGCTCGGGGCCGCGGCCGGGCTCTTCGGCGCGCTGCTGACCCAGCACCGCACGACGGTGACCGTGGTCAGCGGTCTGGTGCTGATCGCCTTGGGACTGCTGCAGATCTCCGGCAAGGGTTTCGGGTTCGCCGCGGCGCAGCGGATGACCGGCCGCATCCGGATCTCCTCCGGGCTGTCGGTGTACGCGCTCGGCACGGTCTACGGGCTGGCCGGGTTCTGCGCCGGGCCGCTGCTGGGCAGCGTGCTCACCGTCTCGGCCGCCGGGGGCGAGCCGCTCTACGGCGCGATCCTGCTCGCCGTGTTCGCGCTCGGCATGGCTTTCCCGCTGTTCCTGCTGGCGCTCCTGTGGGAGCGGTTCCAGCTCGGCCGGCGGGCGTGGTTGCGCGGACGCGAGGTCGCCATCGGGCCGCTGCGCCTGCACACCACGAACATCATCTCCGGCCTGGTCTTCGTCGCCATCGGCCTGATGTTCGTCCTCACCGAGGGCACCGCGAACCTCGGCGGGTTGTCCGATGTGGACAGCCAATTCGCGGTGCAGGCGTGGTTGCAGCAGACCATCGCCGGAATCTCGAACACCACCGTGCTGCTGGTGCTCGCGGTGGCCGCCCTCGCCGTGGTGCTGTGGCGGATCGCGCGCCTGCGCCGCGCCGAACGCGCCGGATCCGCCGCCGTCGGCGAGCGGGAGAGCTGACCGGCCCGCGCGACGCCGGTGGGTCGGGACCCACCGACGTCGCGCTGCTCACGTCAGCGCCAGCATTCCGGCGAACGCCGTCCCGGTCACCAGCACCGTCGACACCGCTCCGAGCACGAACGCCTTGGGGCCGGTCCGGACCAGGTCCACGACCCGGACCGCACTGCCCAGGGCGAACAACGCCGCCGTCAGCAGCACCGCCGTCACCTGCTGCGCCCCGTGCAGCACCGGCGGCGGCAACACCCCGAGGCTGCGCACCGCCACCGCGACCAGGAACCCGACGACGAACAACGGCAGCAACGGCGGGCGCTTCCCGCCCGCGGCGGTGGTCTCGCGCCGCCGCACCACGCCGACGAGGGCCACCACCGGCGCCAGCAGCACCACCCGGCTGAGCTTGACCACGACGGCGATCGCCACCGCCGCACCGCCCATCGGCGAGGCCGCGGCCACCACTTGCGCGACCTCGTGCACGCCGGCCCCGGCGATCCGCCCGAATTCCGCGCCCGAGAGCCCCCACTCGGCGCCGAGCACCGGCAGCAGCAGCATCGAGAGGCTGCCGAACACCGTCACCAGCGCCACCGCGGTCGCCACGTCTTCGTCCTTCCGGTCGACCACGCCCTCCACCGCCGCGATCGCCGACGCCCCGCAGATCGAAAAGCCGGTCGCCACCAGCAACGACAACCCCCGCGACACGCCGAGCCACCGCCCCAGCAGCACCGTGCCCGCGAACGTCACCGCCACGACCACCACGACCGCCACCACGGTCCCGGCGCCCAGGCCGAGCACCTGACCGACCGCGAGCTGGAGCCCCAGCAGCACCACCCCGAGCCGCAGCGATCGCCGCATCGTCCACGCCAGCCCCGGCCGCACCGCCCCCGGCACCACCGGCAGGTTGCCGACCACGACGCCCAGCAGCACCGCCAACGTCAGCGAACTCACCGCGGGCACCAGGACCGCGACCGACATCGACACCGCCGTCCCGGCGACCGCCACCGCCACTCCCGGCCACCGCCGCATCACCGCGGACGTCTGCTGCGCGTTCCCCGTCTCAGCCACGTGCCCAGCGTCGCCAGCGGAACCACCCGCGCGTAGCCGTCGACCGGACAGGACGTCATAACCCCGCTGCATGCCCAGCACCGGCGCATCCCCCGGCCGCAGCGCCCCGATGCCTATCCTCGGGGCATGACCGCGCCCGACTCCGAATCACTGCGCCTGCTCGTCCTCGTCGGCGAACTCGGCAGCATCGGAGCCGCCGCCAGCGAGCTGCGGGTCAGCCAACCCGCCGCCAGCAAGCGCCTCACCAGCCTCGAACGCCGCCTCGGGCTCGAACTCGTCGAACGCACCCGCCAGGGCTGCACGCTCACCCCGGCCGGGGTCGTCGTCACCGACTGGGCCCGCCAGGTCCTCGCCCACGTCGACGGTCTGATGAACGGGGTCCGCGCCTTGCGCGCCCAGCAGCAGTCCCGGCTGCGCGTCGCCGCGAGCATGACCATCGCCGAGTACCTCGCCCCCGGCTGGATCAGCGAACTGCGCCGCGCCTTCCCGGAAAGCCACCTCGAACTCGACGTCACCAACTCGGCCACCGTCGTGGAAGCCATCCGCCACGGACGCGCCGACCTCGGCTTCGTCGAGACCCCGATCGCCCCGGAAGGCGTCTCGGTCCGCCACGTCACCCGCGATCGCATGGTCCTGGTGGTCCCGCCCGACCACCCCTGGGCCCGGCTCCGCCGCCCCCTCGACCCCACCGAGCTCGCCGCCACCCCGCTCATCGTCCGCGAACGCGGTTCCGGCACGCGCGAGACCCTGTACCGCGCCCTCGCCGACCTCGGCGCCGATCCCGTCGCTCCCCTGCTGGAACTGCACTCCACCACCGCCGTGCGCAACTCCGTCGTCGCCGGTGCCGGCCCCTCGGTGCTGAGCATCCTCGCCGTCGGCACCGACCTCGCCGAACGCCGCGTCACCGAGGTCGACGTCGACGGGATCGACCTGCGCCGACCGCTGCGCGCCGTCTGGCGCTCCGGCCTGCAGCTCACCGGTCCCGCCGCCGCACTGCTGGCCACCGCCATGCGCACCCGCGATGGCCGGCCGGCGCGGTGACGGCCGCCGCGCTCAGCCGGCGTACCGCTCCTGCAACCGCCGACCGGTCCGGTCCGGCCGCAGGAACAGCAGGGCGACGACGCCGGCCACCAGGAGGACGACGCCGGTCAAGGCGAAACCGTGGTGCAGCCCGGCGGCCATGCTCTCCACCATGTCCGGGGTGGACTGGCGCCCCGGCGCGGGGGACCGGTACCCCGCCGCGTCCATCAGGACGCCGATGACGAACGGCGAGCAGATCGCCCCGACCGAGGCGACGCCGCCCAGCACCGCCATCACCAGACCGCGCTGGGCCGGGGCGACGGCGTAGGCCAGCGCGCTGGGCAGCATCGGGTAGACGATGCTGCAACCGGCGGCCACCGTGAGCAGCACGACCGCGAGCGCACCCCCGGCGGCGGGCAGCAGCAGGAACGCGACACCTGCGACGACGGCCGCGACGCCGAACGGCACGGCGATCGCGGCCCGAACGCTCGCGCCGCCGCGCATCAGCCGGCGACCGACCAGGCCCAGCCCCAGCAGCAGCCCGGCACCGAACAACCACGGCAGGGTGGAGACCACGCCCACCTCGCCCAGCGAGAGCCCGATGACCCCGGTGAGGTACTGCGGCGACCAGGTGGTGAGGAAACCCTGGGTCCAGAAGTTGCCGAACCCGCCGATCACCGCGGCCGCGAAGGAACCGCTCAGCAGCAGGGCGCGGGTCGGGACGACGCGCTGCCCGTCGAACCCCGACCCCTCGAACCCCGGCCCGGCGGCGGCCTCGGACCGGGTCGGCGGCTCCGCCGCGCGGTCGGCGCCGGATGCCCGGGCGCGCCGGACGGCGAACGGCCCGTCCGATCCGGCCAGCAGCCAGGCCACCGACCACACGATCCCGACGATGCCCAGCACGCCGAAGGCCCACCGCCAGCCGAACGCGACGATCACCCAGGCCAGCGCCGGGGCGGCGATCACCGGACCGAGCGCGGATCCCGCGGCGACCAGGTTGCTCGGCAGGGCCCGGTCCTCGGGGGCGTACCAGCCGTGCACCGAGGCGAGCGACATCGCGGTCGCCGGGCCCTCGGCGCCGCCGAGCAGGATCCGGGTGACCAGGAGGACGGCCGCACCGCCACCGAGCAGCATCGGGAACTGCACGAGGGCCCAGAGCACGCCCATCGCGAGCAGGATCCAGGTGACCGACACCCGCCGGGACAGGATCCCGACGGCGAAGGAGACCGCGGAGTAGAGGAAGAAGAATGCGCTGCCGATGAAGCCGAACTCGACGGCCGAGATGCCGAGCTCGGGGATCGCCTCCCCGGCCACCAGGCCGAGGACCGCCTTGTCGGCGAAGGCGATGATCTGGAAGGCGAGCAGCATCGCGGTGACGGTCCAGGCGCGGCGGTTCATCCGTCCCCGCCGGACGGCGCCGGTCAGCGTCGCGGAGCCGGGCACGTCGGTCGGTGTGGACATGGTTCTCCGTTCGGTCCGGTGCGGGGAGCCGGTCAGTAGAGCTCGATCTTCAGCCGGGCGGTGCGGGCCCGGGAGACGCACAGCGCCAGCTGGTCGTTCGCCGCGCGGTCGGCCCTCGACAAGCAGCTGTCGCGATGGTCCGGGATCCCCTCCAGGACGCCGGATACGCAGGAGCCGCAGACGCCTTCCTCGCATGACTTGAAGACCTCGACGCCGTTGTCGCCCAGCACGGACAGGATGGAGCGGTCGGCGGGCACCTCGAACTCCTCGCCCGTGTCGAGCTCGACGGTGAACGCGGTGTCCGCGGTGCGGTCGACCTCGGCGGCGACGAAGTGCTCGACGTGCACGTGGTCCTCGCCCACGACCGGCCCCAAGGTCGCGCCGACCTGCGCCATGAACCCGTCGGGTCCGCAGGTGTAGACGTGGCTGGACGGGGTCAGGGCGCCGGCCCGCTCCTCGAGCACCGCGGGCCGGTCCGCGCGCGGCACTCCCCAGTGCAGGTGCACGCGGTCGCGGAACTCGACGCGGTGTTCCAGCAGGTCGGCGAAGGCCGCCTCGGACCGGGACCGGGCGAAGTAGTCCAGGGTGAACTCGGCGCCCCGCCGGTGCAGCTCGTAGGCCATGCTCAGCAACGGGGTGATCCCGATCCCGCCGGCCACCAGCAGGTGCCGGTCGGCGTCGGCGGCGACAGTGAGCAGGTTGCGCGGGGCGCCGATCTCCAGCACGTCCCCCACCCGCACGTCGTGCAGGGCCGCCGAACCGCCCCGCGACTCCGGTTCCCGCTTGACGGCGATCAGCCGCGACGCCGGGTCGTCCGGCCGGCTGCACAGCGAGTACTGGCGCAGCACACCCGTCGGGCCGACGACGTCGACGTGCGCGCCGGCCTCGTAGGGCCCCAGCGAGGACCCGTTCGCGGCGACCAGCCGCAGGCTGCGGACACCGGTCGCCTCCTCGGTGACCTCGCTGACGCGGACCGCGACGGTGGGCGTCATCGGAGCTCTCCCCTTTCCGGAGCAGATCGGGATGGTGCGGGTTCAGCGCAGGTAGAGCCCGCCGTTGACGTCCCAGCACGCGCCGGTGACCGAGATCGCCTCGGGCGAGGCGAGCAGCGCGACCATCCGGGCCACGAAGCCCGGGTCGCCGAGCCGGCCGACCGGGATGCCTGCGCGCAACCGCTCCAGCCCGTCGGCACCGACGACCTCGCGGACGGTGTCGCCGTCCTGCGGGCCCGGCGACACCGCGTTGACCGTGACCCCGCGTGCGGCCAGGTCCCGGGCGAACACCTTGGTCGTGGTCAGGACCGCGCCCTTGGAGGCGGCGTAGTGCGCGCCGGTGGCGGTGCCGCCGTTCTGACCGGCCAGCGATGCCATGTTCACGATCCGGCCGTAGCCCTGCTCGGCGAGGTGGGCGCCGAACACCTGGCAGGCCCGGAAGGTCCCGCCGAAGTTGACGTCCATCACCGCGTCGAGCTCGTCCGGTGCGATCTCCAGCACCGGGGTGGCCTGCGTGCGCGCCGCGTTGTTGACCAGCACGTGCACCGCGCCGAAGGCGTCCAGCACCCCGTGCAGCAGCCCGGCCGGTGCGGCCCGGTCGGCGACGTCGGCGGTGAACCCGCGCGCGGTCGTCCCGGTGCCGTCGAGCTTCTCGGCGAGCGCGTCGGCACCGTCGAGGTCGGCGACCGCGACCCGGTAGCCGTCGGCGTGCAACCGACGGACGATCGCCTGCCCCAGGCCGCGGGCGCCGCCGGTGACGACGGCGACCTGCGCGGTCACAGCAGGAACCCGGCGGCGGGCACCGCCGACTCGCTGTTGACCAGCCGGACGACCTTCCGCACGATCGCGTCCCCGGCCGGGTCCTGCGGCGACAGCCGGATCCGGTGCACCAGGTCGGCCGCCCAGATGTCGTGCCGGTCCCGCTTGAACGCGATCAGGACCTGCGCGGACCGGACGACGACCTCGGAATCCGACACCGACTCCGGCACGAAGCGGGACACGGTGCGCACGGTGCGGGCCGCGTCGACGGCGGCGATCGCGTACCCCTCGGTCATCCGGGTCACCCGCATCCGCCGCATCCGGGCGTCGTCGTAGACCATGTTGAGGACGTCGTCGAAGTCCTCGGTCTCCGGGTCGATCGGCACCACGTAGGTGCCGTCGGCGGCGTAGAGCTCCTCCCAGGCCAGGTAGGCCGCGCGGTCGAGCAGCTCGGCCTCGCGCCAGATCAGCTCGATCGCCCGGACCACCCGCGGGTCGGTCGTGGGCACCGCGGCGACCGGCGCGGGCGTCGTGGTCGTGTCAGTCATCGCTCATCATCGCCTTCCACTGCCGGTACGCGGCGCGCATGCCGGTCTCGTCGGTGACGTGCGAGGTCGGCCAGCCGCCCTGGCCCGCCTGCTCCCGGGCGAGGCCGCGGTTCACCAGGATCGGCATCTCCGGGTCCGCGGCGGCGCCGCGCTGCACCCGGTCCCAGCCCTCGGCGTCGTCCGGGGTGCCGAACCCGAACGGGCCCTGGAAGTGCTCGTGGATCCGCAGCCGTTCCCGGTTGGCGGCGTCGAGCTCCGGCGGGCCGTCCGGGCCGATCGCCACGTGCTCGATCCGCGTCTCGCCGACCGAAATGGGGCGCAGCACCCGGAAGAACGCCGCCGACATGGCCACGTTCGGGAACAGGTTCAGGTTGAACCCGGTGCCGTGCATCGCCCGGACGACCTTGCGCACCTGGGCCTGGTCCAGGGTTTCCGACAGCTCGGCGACGAGACCGTCGAACCGGCCCTGCAGGGGCTCGGAACCGTCGTCGGCGTCGAGGTCGGAGTGCTCGGGCACCATCTGCATCACGCTGTGCCCCCGACCCAGGTCGTGCGTGGTGCACTCCGGATCGGTCATGAACGACATCATGTTCGCGGTCTCGGCGTCCACCGAGGCCATCCACGAGCGGTGCACGATCGGGAAGTGGTAACCGTCGGTGGTGTTCTCCAGCTGGATCTTCCAGTTGCCGCGGAAGGTGAACTGGTGGCGGCCCAGCACCTTGATCGGATAGCCGCCGCCCTGCTTCATGAACCGGTCGATCCACAGCCGGGCGTCGCCCAGGAAGTCCTCCAGCGGTGGGGCGTCCTCCGCCAGCGTCGCGAAGATCATCCCGCCGTAGGACTCCGTGCGCAGGCGGCGCAGCGACAGGTCCTTCTTCTCCAGCACGCCCTCGTAGCCGTCCGGGTAGGGGATGCCGCGCAGCGCGCCGTCCAGGCCGTAGGACCAGGCGTGGTACGGGCAGGTGAACCCGTTGACCTGCCCGCTGGGCTTCTCGCACACGCTCGCACCGCGGTGCCGGCACCGGTTCAGCAGCGTGCGCACGGTGCCCTTGCGGTCCCGGACCACGATCACCGGCTGGCGGCCGACGTGGGTGGACTTGAACGAGCCGGCCTTCGGCAGCTCGCTGGTGTGCGCCACCCAAATCCACGCCCGCTCGAAGATCCGGTCCATCTCGAGCTCGAACAGCGCGGGGTCGGTGTAGAGCCGACCGGCCACCCGGTCCTCGCGGACCAGCTCGGCGGGTTCGGCACCGACGACGTTCTCGGTCATCGCTGGCCTCCGGTCACTCGGGGAGCGCGACGTCGTCGCGCACGGTGAGGGCCCGGCCGATCCGGGCCTCGATCTTGGCGAACCGCCACAGCTTCACCGCGCCGTCGCCGACGGGCGTCGTGCGGAACAGGCCGCAGGCGGTCTTGACGGTCTCCTGGGTGTCGACGTCGGCGAGCAGGTAGCAGGTCCACGGCCAGCCGTCGGACGGCCCGACCACGTGCGAGTCGTCGTCGATGTCGCCGATGAAGTCCACGCCGGGCAGCGCCTTGATGCCGTCCATCATGGACACGAACGCCTGCCAGACGTGGCCGTGCGTGATGCCGTCGGTGGGCAGGTCGAAGAAGTTCTGGTTGATGCCGATGCAGAACAGCACCCGGAGCGGGTGGGGGGCCATGCGGCTCTCCTCGTGGTGGTCGGTGCGCGTCAGCGGAAACCGGGACTGGTCGACGGGAGTCCCATCAGGACGGCCCCGGCGGCGTCGTAGATCGCCGGGCCGAGGAAGGCGTGCTGCTTGGGGACCAGGGCGTCGCCGAGCAGCCGCTGCAGCGGGTGCGTGGTGGCGATGGGTGCGGTCCCGGAGATCTCGACGAGCGCGCCGACCACGTCCGACGCGGTCTTCGCCAGGTGCGCCGAGGCGAGCCGGAGGTCCGCGTTCTGCTCGTCGCTGGCCGGGTCGCCGGCCAGGACGGTGGCCCAGACCTGCTCGCTGATGTCGTAGAACCAGGCGCGTGCCGAACGCAGCGCGGCCTCGGCGCGGGCGACCTCGGTGCGGTAGTACGGCCGGTCGGCCAGCTTCGGCGCCCCGGTGACGCCGGTGTAGCCGCCCCCGACCTCCTTGGCGTGGTCCAGCGCGGCCCGGGCGACACCGGCGCCGACGACGGCCAGCACCTGCGCGGCGTAGGCGATCGTCGGGTAGCGGTAGAGCGGGTCGTCGACCGTCGGCTCCCCGCCGCGCACGAACGTCCATTCCCTGGGCACCTCGACCCCGTCCACGACCAGGTCGAACGACCCGGTACCGCGCATCCCGACGACGTCCCACTCCGGCACGATCTCGACCTGCTCGGGCGAGAGCACCGCGGTCCGCGGCTTGCCCGCGGAGGCGTCGTCGCCGGGCATCCCGACCCCCAGCAGGTCCGCACCCATGCACCCGCTGGCGAACTTCCAGCGCCCGGAGAGCCGGAATCCCAGGTCGGTCTCCTCGCCGCGCTGCGGCGGGAACAGAGCCCCGGCGAATGCCAGGTCCGGGCCGTCGGCGTAGATCCGCTCCTGGGTCTCGACCGGCAGCGCCGCCAGGTAGGTCAGCGCCGAACCGAAGCTCGCCACCCAGCCGGTCGACCCGTCGACCTCGGAGATCCGCTCGATCCGGTGCAGGAACTCGGCCGGCGCGAGCGGCTCGCCGCCGAAGCGCGCCGGGGTGGCCGCCCGGTAGAGGCCGGTCTGCTTGAGCCGGACGACGAAGTCCCGGGGGACGTACCGCAGCCTGCGGAACTCGTCGCGGCGGTGGACCAGCTCGCCGAGGACCTCGTCCAGCGGAACGGTCTCGCCCGCGGGTGCCCGCGTCGTCGGAAGCGTTCGCCCTCCCGCTCCCTCGGTGTGCGGCATCGTGCCTCCTCGTCGTCGCGGTTGCCGGGATCGACCGTAGGAAGGACGACGCCTGCGCCGGAATCAGAACCATCCCTGCCCGGATAGGGGTGTCCCGCCCGTCGCGTAGGGAATTCCTTCAGCTCGACCCCGGGGAAATGTGACCTATGCTGTGCCGATGTCGGTCGACCCGAGCGCGCCGGAGATCGTCACCGCGGACCTGGCGACGCTGACGAACGCCAGCCGGACGTGCGTGCTGGTGCACGACGCCGCCACCAAGGACATCCTGTGGGCGAACCCGGCCGCCTGCGAGCTGCTCGGCTGGAGCCTCGACGAGCTGCGCCCGCTGAAGGCGAACCGCATGAGCAGCACCGCGCCCCAGTACCACCGGGTGCTCGGCCGGGCCTGGCTGCAGGACGCGGTGGAGCGGGGCACCAGCCGCATCGAGTGGCACTACCGCACGCGCAGCGGCCGGGTCGTCCCGACCGACGCGCTCGCGGTCCGGGTCGAGCTCGACCAAGGCCCCGCGGTGATGGTCGAGTTCCGCGACATCGAGCGGGAGCAGGCCACCGAGCAGGAGCTGCGCCGCACCACGTCGTCGATCGACGCCCTCGCCCGCCACACCTCGACGATCGCGCTCACCCTGGACACGTCCGGGACGGTGCGGTTCGCCACCGACACCGCGCTCGCCCTGCTCGGGATGGCTCCCGACGACATGGGCCGCCACCTCGGCGAGTTCGGCACGCTCCGCCGCGGTGGCCGACCGGCGGCCTGGGCGGACCTGGTCGAACGGGCCGACCCGACGATCGAGGTGCAACTGCTGGTGCCGCGCCCGGTCGGCAAGGCGGTGTGGCTGGAGGGGACCCTCGAACGGCTCGCCGAGCCCGACGGCGACGGCCTGCTGATGATCCTGCACGACGTCTCCGGGCGGGTGCACCGCGAGGAGCTGCGCGAGCGGGAACTGCACCGGGAGAACTACCTGGCCCGCTACACCGCCATGGGCGACATGGCGATGGCGATCGCGCACGAGCTGGGCCAGCCGCTGGCCGCGGCGGGCAACTTCCTGGCCGGGACCGGTCGGCACGCCGACGCGCTGGAGGGGGCCGGGACGTTGCCGCGGGAGTCGGCGGACCGGCTGCGCTTCGGGATCGGCAGCGCCGTCCGGCAGATCGACCGCGCCAGCGCGATCGTGGACGCCGTGCGCGTGTTCGTCGGCCACCTGGAGCACACCCGGCAGGTGGTCGACCTCAACGAGGTGGTCGACGAGTGCTCGTACTTCGTCCGCCTGCGGGCCGCGGAACCGGGGGTCCACGTCGAGGTGCGCAGGCACCCCGAGCCGCTGCCGACGCCGTGCGAGCGGGTGCTGACCGGCCAGGTGCTGCTCAACCTGTGCTTCAACGCGATCGACGAGATGGCGACCTGCCGGGACGTCGACCGCCGGTTGGAGGTCACGACGACCGTCCGGCACGGCGAGGCCGTCGTCACCGTCGACGACCGGGGCCGCGGGCTGCCGCACGACCCGTTCGCCGAGTCGTTCACCTCCAAGCAGCACGGCAGCGGGATCGGTCTGGCGCTGAGCTACCGCATCATCACCCGGCAGCACGGCCGCATCTGGGCCGAGCCCCGCCCGGGCGGCGGGTCCCGCTTCGGGTTCGCGCTCCCCCTCGCCGCCGAGCGCGCACCGGAGTAGGGGAAAGCCTCAGCAGGCCAGGAGGAAATCTCGATACCGGCGCCCGGCGGCCCGGCCGTAGGTTTCCGGTGCCCGTCCGCCGGAGCTCCGATCGGCCCGCCGACAGTCCAGGAGGAACCGTGCCCGAACCACCCCAGCCCGACTTCCGGTCGGAATTCCGGTCCGCCATGGCGAACCTGTCGGCCGCGGTCAACGTGATCACCACCGACGGCCCGCACGGGCGGGCGGGGATGACGGTCAGCGCGGCGTGCTCGGTCACCGACTCCCCACCGACGGTGCTGGTGTGCCTCAACCGCTCCAGCCGCTCGCACGGGGTGCTGGTCGGCAACGGCCGGCTCTGCGTGAACGTGCTGGCCGGCGAGCACGAGGCGCTCGCGAGGCACTTCGCCGGTGCGACCGGGGTACCGACCGAGCAGCGGTTCACCGACGACCGGTGGGACCTCGGCACCCATGGCGTGCCGGTGCTGCGCGGCGCCGCCGCCGCGGTGATCGGCCGGATCCGGGCCCGGCGCGAGCAGGGCTCGCACACCGTGCTGTTCGTCGACGTCGAGCAGGTCAGCACGCACGACGACGGCGGCGCGCTGGTCTACTTCCAGCGCCGGTTCCACAGCCTGGGAACGGCGCGGCTGACCGCCTGACCTGCCCGACCCGACCTGGAGGAGGCACCGTGACCCGAGTGGCCGACCATCGGATGACCCTGACCTGCTACAACGACACGCACGGCTACGGCTGGCGGCACGTCGACCTGTTCGTGCACGACGCCGCGGGCCGCGAGGTGAACTGGGTGCACTGGCAGGTCGCGCAGGACGGCCCGGACGAGGCCGACCGCGTCACCGCCCGGGTCGAACCGACGTTGCGGCGCACCTCGGAGTGGCGGCACGGGGTGAGCGCGAGCGGGATGGACTACTGGGTCGCCGACGCCGCGTGGGACGACGAGTGAGCGCCCCCGGGTTCCGGCCCTGGTCGCTGCGCGAGCTCGCCGGTGAACTGGCCGCGGGCGCGACCACGCCGACCGCCGCGCTGGCCCGCGCCCGGGACCGGGTCGCCGCGACCGACCAGCGGCTGCGGGCCTGGGTCGTGCCCCCGGCGCCACCCGGTTCCGGTGCGGTGCCGGGCTCCGGACCGCTGGGCGGCGTGCCGCTGGGGGTCAAGGACATCATCGACGTCGCCGGGCTGCCGACCCGGTGCGGCTCGTCGCTGCGCGCGGACGCCGCACCCGCCGGTTCGGACGCCGCCGTCGTGCGCGCCTGGCGGGCGGCCGGCGCCGTTGCGGTCGGCAAGACCGCCACCACCGAGTTCGCCTACTTCTCCCCCGGTCCGACGGCGAATCCGGCCGCGCTCGGGCGTACCCCCGGCGGGTCGTCGAGCGGTTCGGCCGCGGCCGTCGCGGCCGGTCAGGTGCCGCTCGCGCTCGGCTCGCAGACCGCGGGGTCGGTGACCCGCCCGGCGTCGTTCTGCGGGGTCGCCGCGCTGGTGCTCTCGCACGGCAGGATCCCGGTCGACGGCGTCACCGGGCTGAGTCCGAGCCTGGACAGCCACGGCGTGTTCGCCGCCCGCACCGCGGACCTGGCGCTGGCCTTCGCCGCGCTCACCGGCGAGCCCGACGCCGCCGCACGCCCGCCCCGGCTGCTGTTCTGGGAGCCGCCGGCGGTGGCGCCGGCGATGCGGGACGCCCTGCGCAGCGCCCGGGACCGGCTCGGCGCGGCCGGAGCCGTGGTCGAGGACCTCCCCGAACCGCGGCGGATCGACGCGCTGACCGCCGCGCACCCGGTGGTGATGGCGGCCGAGGCCGCCGTCGAACGCGCCGCCGAGCTGGCCCGGGCCGACGAGCTGAGCGCGCCGCTGGCCGAGCTGCTGCGCCGCGGCGCCGCCACCTCCGCCGAGGACCTGCGCGCGGCCCGCGCGGTGGTGGACGAGGGGCGCGACCGGATCGGCTCGCTGCTCGCCTCCTGCGACGCGATCATCGGACCGGCCGCTCCCGGACCGGCCCCGGAGGGGCTGGCCGCCACCGGTGACCCGGTGCTGAGCCGACCGTGGCAGGCGCTCGGCCTGCCCGCGCTCACCGTGCCCGGGCTGGCCAGCCCGGACGGCCTCCCGCTCGGCGTGCAGCTGATCGGGTCCGTCCGCGGCGAGACAGCGCTGCTCGGGACCGGGCGCTGGGTGGAGTCCGCGCTCGACGGGGGCTGAGCTCAGACCTCGATCCGGTGCGTCAGGACGTCGCGCATCAGCGCGGCCAGGCTGTCCGCCCCGGTCTTGGCCTTGATCCGGGCCCGGTGCACGTCGATCGTCTTGACGCTGGTGCCCAGCCGCCGCGCGACCGCCTGGCTGGCCATGCCCTCGATCACCAGCCGCAGCACCTCGCGCTCGCGCTGGGTCAGCTCGCCGAGCCGGCGCAGCACGTCGCGGCGCTCGGCGTCGGCGACGAAGCGCTCCCTGGCCAGCCCCTGCTGCCGCTGCACGATCTCCAGGATCCGCTGCGGCTCGTAGGGCTTCTCCAGGAAGTCGACCGCACCGTTGTTCAGCGCGCGGACCGACATGGGGATGTCGCCGTGCGCGGAGCAGAAGATCACCGGAGCCGGGTAGCCGCGACCGGCCAGTTCCTCCTGGAGCTGGAACCCGCTCATGCCCGGCATCCGGACGTCGACGATGACGACGGCCGGCTCGGCCGGGTCGAACTCGGCGAGGAACGCGGGGGCGTCCGGGTAGTCGAGCGCCTGGATGCCGACGCTGGCGAGCAGGAACCGCAGCGACTGCCGCAGGTCGTCATCGTCGTCGACGATGTGGACGACCGGCTCGGTCGGTTCGGCGGCGGTCACGGCCGCATGAGGACCGAGGCCGACGGGTGGTCGCTCACCCACCCGGCCGCCAGCGGCGCGACGAACACGTTCTCGGTCCGGGTCCGGGAGATCTTCCAAGTCGCGCCCACCTTGCGGAAGGCGTTGTTCAGCCGGCTGGAGCGCAGCAGCGACGAGCCGTCGGAGAACAGCCAGGGCTGCACGTGGATCCACTGCCCGGTCGCGGTGTCGCCGTCGACGTGGATCTGCTCGGAGGTCAGGTAGTGCGCGTTCAGCACCAGGGCGGGGTCCCGGTCCCGACCCCAGAAACCCTCGAAGTGCCTGCGCACCGCGTCCGCTCCCTCCGCCCGGCCGAACTGGCCGTCATAGTACTCCCCCACGCCCTCCCAGACGGCGTCCTCGGTGTAGAGGTCCATGAGCAGGTCGATGCGCTGGGCGTCGTCGGTGACCCCGTACTCCGGGACCGGGCTGTCGCACAGGAACACGTAGCGCGCTTGCAGGCGGCGGATGTCCGCCTCGGCTTCCAGGACCTCGACCCGGCGGGTCAGCGCGGCGATCGCCTCGCTCGTCTCGCTCATCGGTTCCTCTCCTCGCGGCTCGAAGCCTCGGCCCGTCCCACCGTCGGACGCGGTCCGGCTCCCGGGCAATGGGAAGAAGTACCTATGGCGGGCCGGGAAACCTTGCCGGCGCGGAAGGGTTCAGCCGATGTCCGGGCGGCCCGGACCGCTCTAGCGTTCACCCCCGATCCGTCGGCTCGACAGGAACGGAGACCGATCGTGGACGATGCCGCCACGCCCCGGACCGCTGACCCGGCCTCGCCCGGGATGCCGTCGGCCCGCCGGTACGTCGTCGCCTCGGTCGTCGGCAACGCCCTGGAGTGGTACGACTTCTTCCTCTACGCGACGGCGGCCTCGATCGTCTTCGGGCAGCTGTTCTTCCCGGCGGTCGGCGATCCGCTGATCGCGACGCTCGCCTCGCTCGCCGGTCTCACGGTCGGGTTCCTGGCCCGGCCGTTCGGCGGGGTCGTGTTCGGTCACATCGGCGACCGGTTCAGCCGGCGTTCCGCGCTGGTGGCGACGCTGTGCATGATGGGCGTCGCGACGTTCCTGATCGGCTTGTTGCCGACCTACGCCACCGCGGGCGCCTGGGCACCCGTCCTGCTCGTCGCGCTCCGGGTCGTGCAGGGCGTCGCCGCCGGTGGCGAATGGGGCGGTGCCGTGCTGATGATCAGCGAGAACGTCCCCGCCGAACGCCGCGGTTTCCTGTCCGCGTGGAGCCAGGCCGGACTCGCGCTCGGGTTCGTGCTCTCCTCGGGCGTCTTCCTGCTCACCCAGCTCTCGATGGGCGAGCAGGCCTTCCTCGACTGGGGCTGGCGGATCCCGTTCCTGATCAGCCTCGCGATCGTCGGGGTCGGGGCGTACATCCGGTTCCGGATCCCGACGGACCAGGTCGGCAGCGAATCCGCGCACGGGGCCGGCCGACCCCGGCTGCCGGTGGTGGAAGTCGTCCGCACGCACCGGCGCAGCCTGCTGCTGGCGATGGCCCTGCGGATCGCCGAGAACGGCGGCGCCTACATCTTCCTGACGTTCGCGCTGGCCTACGGCGCGCACGTCGGCGTCCCGCAGGAGCTGCTGCTGCTCGGCGTCATGCTGTCGATGACCTTCGCGGTCGGGAGCATGCTGCTGTTCGGGCACCTGTCCGACCGGATCGGCCGCCGGCCGGTCTACTCCGGCGGTGCGCTGGGCCTGGCGGTGCTGGCGTTCCCCTTCTTCTGGATGCTCGACACGACCGCCCCGGCGCTCGTGCTGCTCGCGTTCTTCCTGGGCAACGGCGTGTGCCACGCCGCGATGATCGGGGTGCAGCCGGCGTACTTCACCGAGTTGTTCAGCCCCGAAGTGCGCTACTCCGGGCTGTCGCTGGCGCACGAACTGGCAGCGGTGCTGGCCGGCGGCCTGTCGCCGCTGATCGCCACCGCACTGCTGGCCGCGACCGGCAGTTCCGTCCCCATCGCGCTCTACGTGATCGGTCTGGCCGCGATCACGCTCATCGCGCTGCTGGTGTCGCGCCACTGGTCCCACGGCGAAACCACCCGCCCCGCACCGACCGCCGCGGCGGAGGACGCGCGCTGAACAGCTCCGCTGTCAGGCCGCCTCGTCGGTGTAGAAGTGCTCGCCGCGCACCGAGGCCTCGCGCGCGTAGACGTCGAAGTCCTCAGCCATGCCGGGCTGCGGGCTGCTCATTCTGCGTCTGTCTCCTGGTCGCCGGGGGCTTCGCCCATGGGGCGTCCGGTCCAGCGCTCCCAGAGGGTGGCGATGGAGGCGTAGTCGAGCCGGCCGAGCCCTTCGGCGACGCCGAGCTCGTAGACGGTGTGCGCGCCCTGGATGCCGAACAGCGGCACGCCGCCATCCTGGGCCATGGCCAGTGCGAGCGTGGAGTCCTTGCGGGCGGCTTCGGTGGGCATGCCGCCGTCGTAGTCGCCGCGCAGGACGCGCTCGGCGAAGCGGTGCGTGAGCGGGCGGGTCAGGCCGGCCTCGGGTCCGGACAGCAGCGAGGCCAACGCCGAGCCGGAGACCCCGGTCGCCGCGCCCAGCGCACCGGCCTCGGCGAGCACCACCATCACCGCGTGCGCCACCGCGTTGTTGATCACCTTCGCGGCCATGCCGCTGCCCACCGGGCCGAAGCGCAGGACGCTCCCGCTGATCGCCTCCAGCACCCCGGCCACCCGGTCCACAGCGGACTCGTCGCCGCCGACCAGCAGCGTCGCGGTGCCCTCGGCCATCTGCGCCACGCCCGAGAGGATCGCGGCATCCACGATGCCGATGCCGTGCGCGGCGCAGAGCTCCCGCTCCGCCGCCATGTCCGCGGGGCTGACCGTGCTGGTCTCCATGATCACCGCACCCGCGCGCATCCGCGGCGCCAGCTCGGCGATCACCTGGCGCGAGATCTTCGGTGCGGGCAGGGAGAGCAGCACGACGTCGGATGCCGCCAACTCGCCCACCGCACCGACGGCGGTGATCCGCGGATGCTCGACGGCCGGTGCGACCCGCGCCGGGTCGAGGTCGAACACGCGCAGCGGACCACGCGCGGCGAGGCGACCGGCGACGGCGCCACCCATGTTCCCCAGGCCGCACAACGAGACGGTGTCGCTCAAGGCGTTCTCCTTTCCGGTTCCGCACAGAACGGCGTTCTTCGCCCCGTGGTTCAGAGGCGGATCGCGAAGGGGTCCGGGGTCCGGCCGCTCAGGTCGACCATCACGTTCTTCGTGCTCAGGTACTCGTGCAGCGCTTCCTCGCCGCGTTCCCGGCCGTAACCGGATTTCCGGGTACCGCCGAACGGCGCCTGCGCGGCGCTGGCCCGGTAGGTGTTCACCCACACCGTCCCCGCCCGCAGTCGCCGGGCGACCCGGTGGGCGCGGGTCAGGTCGTTGGTCCAGACCCCCGATGCGAGCCCGAAGTCGCTGTCGTTGGCGATCGCGACGGCCTCGTCGTCGTCGCGGAACGGGATCGCGCTGAGCACCGGCCCGAAGATCTCCTCGCGGGCCAGCGCCGAGGTGTTGGCGACGTCGGCGAACACGGTCGGCCGCACGAACAACCCCTCGCCCAGGGCCGGGTCGTCGACCGGCTCGGCACCGACGACCGCGCGCGCCCCGGAATCGACACCGGCGTCGATGGCGCGTTGGATGCGGTCGCGCTGCGGCCGGTTGGCGACCGGGCCCATCTGGGTTCGCGGGTCCATCGGATCGCCGAGGCGGATCTCGGCGGCCCGCGCCGCGACCGCCACCACCACCTGCTCGTAGATCGACTCGTGCACCAGCAACCGGCTCCCGGCGATGCAGGTCTGCCCGCCCGCGGCGAAGATCCCGGCGACCGCGCCGGCGACCGCGCGATCCAGGTCGGCGTCGGCGAACACGATGTTCGGCGACTTGCCGCCGAGTTCCAGGGTGACCGGGACCAGGTTCTTCGCGGCGGCAGCGGCGATCGCACTGCCGGTCGGCACGCTCCCGGTGAAGCTGATCCGGTCCAGGTCGGGGTGCTCGGTCAGGGCGACCCCGGCCTGCCGGTCGCCGGTGACGACGTTGACCACGCCCGGCGGGAAACCGGCCTGCTCGATCAGGTCGGCCATCCGCAGCGTGGTCGCCGAGGCGTGCTCCGAGGGCTTGACGACGACGCAGCACCCGGCGGCCAGCGCCGGCGCGAGCTTGTTGGCCAGCAGCTGCATCGGGGAGTTCCACGCGGTGATCAGCGCGGCGACACCGATCGGCTCCGCCACCGTGTAGTCCAAGGTCTCCGGGTCGTCCAGCGGAATGGTGCGCCCGTACAGCTTGTCGGCGCAGCCGGCGAAGAACCGGTAGTTGCGCGCGGCGAAGCGCGCTTGGCCGGTCGTTTCGCGGACCAGCTTGCCGTTGTCGGTGGACTCCAACGCCCCGAGTTCGTCGGCGTGCTCGTCCACCAGCGCGGCGAGCCGGTTCATCAGTTCCGCACGCCGGACGCCCGGAGTGGTCGACCAGTCGCCGTCGAAGGCGGCGCGGGCCGCGGCCACCGCGGCGTCGACGTCCTGCGGGCTCGCGTCCGGGATGGTGGCGAACTCCTCCGCCGTGAAGGGGTTGACCGCGGGCAGCTCCTGCCCGGTGGACGCCCCCACCCGCTGCCCACCGACGAGCATCCGGTACCTGGGATCGGTCATCAGGCGCACTCCCTGGGCGTGTTGGTCGGTCGACGTCGCAGTGCGCGGTACCGAACACCTCCACAGCCCCCGGACCGCAGCGGTACGCTCTTGTATACAGAAGAATACGCACAGTGCGGCGGCACGTGTCAAGACTCGATGGCGCGTCGCCGAGTTCGGCAGCGCAGACCTCTTGACGCGGCGCAGCGCCTACGTATCCTCCTGCATGCAGTCGTGCACCGCTGTGCTCGCGCAGCTTCCGCTCGCCTTCCGACCCGCGGGGAGGAACACCGATGACCGCTGCGATCGCGACCAGCGTGGGTTGCCTGCTCCTGATGTTCACCTTGGCCATCGCCTTCAACGTCAACATCGGCGCGCTCGGCTTCGTCGCCGCGCTGGTGGTCGCCACGGTCGGCGGCCTGTCCGCGGACCAGGTGCTGGAGTCCTTCCCCGCCGACATCTTCGTGCTGATCGCCGGGGTCACCTACCTGTTCGCGATCGCCCGGGAGAACGGCACCGTCGAGCTCATCATCCGCACCGGGGTGCGGCTGGTCGCCGGCAAGGTCGCGTTGATCCCCGTGGTGTTCGGCGTGCTCGCCGCGGTGCTGGTGGCCTTCGGCGTCTTCCCGTCCGCGGCGCTCGCGCTGCTGGCCCCGCTGGCGATGACCTTCGCCGCGCAGTACCGGGTCAGCCCGCTGCTGATGGGCCTGCTCGTGCTGCACGGCGTCAACGCGACAGCGATGTCGCCGCTGAACTCCTACGGCGCGGTCACGCGGAGCGTGCTGACCGATTCCGGGTTGGCCGACGTGTCGATCTGGACCGTGTTCAGCCTGTTCCTGGCGATGTACCTGCTGCTGATGACGGTCGTGTACTTCGCCTTCGGCGGCCTGCGCCTGATCCGGTACGGCCACGGCGGGGAACCCGCGGTCGACGGCGTCGACGTGGAGGTGACCACGGGCGAGGTCACCGGCGAGCAGCGGGCGACCTTGCTGGCCATCGCCGCGTTGATGGTGCTGGCGCTGGGTTTCGGCCTCGACGTCGGGATCACCGCCTTCGGTCTCGGCGCGCTGCTCACCCTGCTGTTCCCGAAACGGGCCGACGGCGCGGTCCAAGGCATCTCGTGGAGCGTCATCCTGCTGACGTCGGGGCTGTTCGTCTTCGTCGGCGTCGCGGAGGAAGTCGGCGCGATCGCTTACGCCTCCCACGCGATCGGCAGCTTGGGCGACCCGGTGGTGACGACGCTGCTGGCGTTCCTGACCGGCGGGGTCGTCTCGGCCTTCGCCTCCACCACCGCGACGCTCGGCGCGACGTTCCCCATCCTGATCCCACCGCTGCAGGCCGCCGACTTCGCGCACATACCCGGTGCGGTGGCCGGTTTCGGCGTCGCGGCCAGCGTCGTCGACGTCAGCCCCACCTCACCCAGCGGAGCGATGCTGATGGCCAACGTCCGCAACCGCGCCAAGCAGGTCTACTTCCGCCAGCTCGTGTACTACGCGGGCGCGATGCTCGTGACCGGTTCGGTCGTGCCGTGGCTCCTGCTGGTCGTGCTCGGCCTCGGGTGACCGGACTACCCGTTCGCGCGTGCCCCGCGGCCGTGCGCCTTCTTCTCCTTGATGCGCGCCGCCTCCTTGCGGACTTCGCCCTGGAGGGCGCGTTCCCGCCGGAGCCACCCGGGCATGTCCGCCTTCAGGGCGTTGATCTGCTCCGTGGTGAGCGGGTCGGTGATCCCGCCGCGGGCGAGGCCGCCGATGGAGACGCCCAGCCGGGCCGCGACGACCGGCCGCGGGTGGGGTCCGTCGCGCCGCAGCTCCTGCAGCCACTCCGGCGGGGCCTCCTGCAAGGCGTTCAGCTCGTCGCGCGAGACGACCCCCTCCTGGAATTCCGCGGGCGTGGCCTCGAGGTGCACGCTCAGCTTCTTCGCCGCGGTCGCGGGCTTCATCGTCTGCGGGGTCTTGCGCGCCGTCATGTCCCCAGGGTAACCACCGTGCGCACGCCCCCTGCGGCCACGCCCGGTAGTCTGCCCACGTGATGGGTCCGGACGCGCCTCCCGCCTTCACCCTCGCGCACGTACCGGGGGTGACGCCCGACAAGTGGGTGCGGAAGTGGAACGAGCGGGTGCCCGACGTCCCGCTGGTCCTCGCGCAGGTGCCCGCCGCCGAAGCCGCCGACGCGGTGCGGGACCGCGACGCCGACGCGGTCCTCCTCCGGCTGCCGACGGACCGCACGGGCCTGCACGCGATCCCGCTCTACACCGAGACGACCGTGGTCGTGACCCCGAAGGACCACCTGGTCACCGCGGCCACCGAGGTCTGCGCCGACGATCTCGCCGACGACGTCGTCCTGCACCCCCTCGACGACGTCCTCGACTGGCAGCAGCCGCCCGGACGGCCGGCGATCGAGCGCCCGGCCACGACCGGGGCGGCGATCGAACTGGTGGCCGCCGGAGTGGGCCTGCTCGTCGTCCCGCAGTCGCTCGCCCGGCTGCACCACCGCAAGGACCTCACCTACCGACCGGTCACGGACGCCCCGCAATCGCGCGTCGCGCTGTCCTGGCTGGAGGACGAGACCACCGATCTGATGGAGCAGTTCATCGGGATCGTCCGCGGCCGGACCGTCAACAGCACCCGCGGCCGGCCGCCGCCCCCGCCGTCGGCGAAGCGCACGCGGTCCGACAGCACCAAGCCGACGGCGCGCACCAGGCGGAGCGGGCAGCGACCGCGGCCCCGCCGCCGGGGCGGCGGCGGGAAACCCCGTCGGCGCTCGTAGCGGCCCGAGGACGCCGGGCGGCCTGCGGCCCGCGCACGCCACCGCCAGTCTTCGCCAGTCACACATCGTGCGCCGTGCGTACACGTTCAGCGCGCGACCGGCTGGTCGTCGACCCGCACGCCGCAGCGGGATCGGTACCCGGCATCGAAGCACGCGAAGGGCGTCGTGGTGAACTCGGCTGCGCTCCTCGCCCAGGTCTTCGGTGGGTTCATGCTTCCACGTCGGCGGGCCGGACGTTGACGAGATCCACGGCGTGTCCGGACGCGGGCAAGGCGATGGCGTCGCGCAGCCGTGAGCTGCGTCGCGATGCTCCCTTCGGCGACCGGAACAGCAACAGCACGATGGCGCAGTCCTCGATGGGTTCCTGCTCCAGCGCTCCCCACCGCGCGGCGGACTCGCGCGGGTCGACCGTGTTCAGGGCGTCGTTGATCAACCCGTCCACTCGCGGGGTGCCGTACTGGCCGCAATTCGCCGTACCGCGCCAGTCGCTCGACTGGAACAACGGCTGCAGGAACACTCGGGCGTTGTCGTGGCACCAGCTCGGCGACCAGGACGTGCACGCGAGGTCCCACGCTCCCTCCCGGGCCCGCGCCGGATCGTCGAGCAGCTCGCGGTACTCGTCGAGCGGCAGCTCCGTAACCACCACCGAAACCCCGATCCTCGCCAGGTCCTGCGCGCAAGACCGGGTGATCTCCGGGTACGGGGGGACAGCCGGGCATACCGCGATCAGCTTGTGCTCGCCGGTCCAACCCGCCTCCGCCAACGTTCTACCCGATTCGCCCGGCGCCGCCACGGGAGGCCTCTCCCGGACGTGGTGGCCATCGTTGCCGGTCGGGACGATCGACCACGCGGGATGCGCGGTCCACCCGGGGTCGACCCGAGCCGCCAGCTCCGCGACTCCCTCCCGGTCGATGGCACCCGCGAGGGCACGCCTGATCTGCCGTCGGCCCAACACCTCGTCAGCTCGCGGGCCGATGACATTGAAGGCGAGGTACGGATCCAACGCGTACCCGGTCTCCGAACCGCCGATCGGAACACCTTCTTGGGGAAGAAGCACCCCCCACGGCAGATCGGCGGATCCGGCCGCCAAGTGGCCGGAAATGACCTCAGGTTCGGCCGACCCGACCACCACCTCGGCCCGGTCCCATGCCTGCCTGCGGATCGGGTCGGTCTCCTGCCGCCATACCGGGTTCCGCTCGAACACGAGTCGCGCGTCCGACACCTCGACTGGCCGGTACGGGCCAGTGGAACGAATGTTCGCGCGTGGAGCCCATGTGGCCTACCGGGGCGAGCGAGGAATACATCGCCGCACGGGTAGAACTCGCCCGCGCGAAACGAGCCCTGCGTGACCGCATCGAAGAGGTGGCGGGCGCTGCGGCGACGGATGCCCGAGGGGCTCGAGCTCCCCGATTACCGGTTGACCGAGGGGCCGCCCGACCCGGGCGAGGCCGAGCCGGCGCCTCCACCCGATTTGCTCGACCTGTTCGGCGAGCACCGGACCCTGGTGGTCTACCACCTGATGTTCCACCCCGATGCGGACGCGGCCTGCTCGATGTGCTCGATGTGGGTGGACGAGTTTCACGGCGTATCCCACCACCTGGCCCAGCACACGGCCTTCGCGGTCGTCGGCAAGGCCCCCTTCCGAAACTCCGCCACTGGGCACTCCGCCGCGGCTGGGACGGCCTGCGCATGCTGTCCAGCTACGGCACGACGTTCAACGCGGACCTCAACACCGAACGCGCCAACGGTGATCAACGGCCGATGATCAGCGAAGGCCACACCCGATGAGGTCGGCAGGCACATCAGAGCCGGGCACGCCGACCTGTCCTGGGCGTCCCCGATCACGGAACCCTACGAGGTCAATCCGACCGACCCGGGCAACAACCTGGGCTACGCCCTCAACCCGTACCTGGTCTTCAACATGCGCAGCCCCAACTCCGACGGCGCGATGGGCAAGGTGGGGGTGCGGCGAGCGATCGCTTATGCGGTGGACAAGGCCGCCATGGTGGACATCTTCGACGAGCTCAGCGCGGGCACGGTGATGTGGCCGGCGCGTTCGGCGATCCCGCCCGGAAACTACGGATACCGGGGCAACGACCGGTACCCCACGCCGAGCGACCGCGGCGACCCGGAAAAGGCGCGGGCACTGCTCGCCGAAGCCGGCTACCCCGACGGATTGACGCTGAACGATGCTGCACCGCGACGTCGACGCCAATCCCGAGGTGGCCCAGTCGCTGGCAACGGACCTGGGCAAAGCCGGGATCAGAATCCGCTTCGTGTCCAAGGGACATGCCGACTACTACCCGATGCTCCAGGATCCCGCCCACGCGCGTGCCGGCGCCTGGGACATCTCCGCCCCGGCATGGACTCCGGACTGGTTCGGCAACAACGGACGCGCCTTCCTGCAACCGATGTTCCAGACGAACGACGTGCGAGGCACCGGGAACTACGGCGGATACAGCAACCCCCGGGTCGACGAGCTGATCGAGGCCGCACTGTCGGCCACCGACCCCGACGCGGCCAGCGCGGCCTGGCACGCCGTCGATCTCCAGGTCATGGAGGACGTCGCCATCGTGCCGATCCTGGTCCACGCCCCGACCATTCCGCACATCCGCGGCGAACGGGTCCGCAACGCCGTTCCGATGCCGACCATCGACCGCTGGTTCGAGCTGGCCAACCTGTGGCTCGAAGGAGATCGCGGTTCTTGAGCCGCCCGGTGCCCGAGCTCGGCAACCGGCGGGGGTCCGCCACCGACGAGTCCGGAAACGGGCACCCGTCTCTGACTTCGTACGCGGAGGCGCCGGCCTCAGTGGCCGACTTCCCATGACGACCGCCGGCATCGTCGGTCGGCACACCCGCCGACGCAACAGGTGCCACCCGCGGTCAGGACGCACCGGGTCATCGGGTGATGGCGGTGGCGGCTTCTGCGGTGGCTCCGAGCACCGCATCCGGAGGCTTTCCGGCCAGCGGCTCGGCTTGGGCGACGATGACCGATCGGCCCGCAAGTTTCGAGTCGTAGTGGTAGCCGGTGAACGGCACAACGGGCGCGATCGGGTGGATGTCGCCGGTGCCGTGTTCGTCGATGAGGCGACGGAACTTCCAGGCTTGCGACGCTCGTCGCATCGTCACCTTGGACACGATCACCACCATCGTGCTTCCTGCCTCATCGTCGACCGGGTACTGCCAGCGCTCGAGGCCCTGGCAGGGCGTGGCGAGGAAGAACTCCTGCACCTGGCCAAAGGTGGAAGTAATGCACTCGACGGCGCTCACACGTCGTTCCCGACCCTTGCGCATTCGCAGTTGCTGCCAAGCGCGTTGGGTCTTTCCCTGCCGTGCCGACTGTTTCGCCTTGCCGAGGTTGGACTGGATGTGGCGAACCACCGCGGCGTCGACCGCGGACACGGCGGTGGAACCACCCGCCGATCCACCGACCACAGCGGTGCCACCGAGCCCACCCGAGGCTCCGAGCACCACCGCGGTACCGACGGCGACGGCAGCAGGACCGCCCCGTCCTTTCGGCTTGTTCAGCCGAATCCGTCTTCCATCCGGCAGCGTGCGCCACGCCTCGTCCCCCATCGCCCTCCCATCGTCGGTGCAGCGCGCATTCTCGACCAGTTGCCCGCGAAGCCGCAGCAGAGTCGATCATCGTCCCCGGAACGGAGCAATCGAGGCGAGACCGCCGCCCGTAGCACCACGCGGTACGGGCGGCGGTGCCGAGGACGTCGCGAAAAGGCACGACCGAAGACGGCATCGACCGATTGTCCAGCCATCGGATGAATGCGAAATCGGGAGATCCCCATTCGCGTTCGCAGCGATGCGTTGTCGGCCGGGGCGCGATCCCGCGGGCGGAACAGGAGCCCCGTCGAACGTCACACGGGCCGCTGACGGCGCGTGCTCGGGTCGGCACCCGGGGTGCCGAACCCGTCCTGCGCGGGAGGAACTCGTCACAGCCCGGCCGCCGCGCTTTGACCGGCGCCGAGCTGGGCGACTAAGGTTTCGGCGTTCTCCGGCGCCAACGTGGAGGTACCTCCCGAGAGCAAACGGTCGGCTTCGCCGACCTCATCGCCCCGGCGTCGGTCTGGCTCTGCCGCGCACATCATCGCGACTTCTGCGCAGCGCCGGTCCCGCTCTCGACGTGCCGCCCCGGCCCACTTCTCCGCACCACAGATTGGCTACACCGTGCCGTCCACCACCCACGAACCTCCGGATACCGCTGCGCAGAGCCGCCAGAAGAGCTCGGGGGCCAGGACGAACCTCGCGGTATCCCTGATCAGCGGCGGGCTGCTCGTCGCCTTCGTCGTCGCGGCGGTCGTGGCCCCCACCGCGACCGGGGACGCGGTCACCGCGGCGTTCACCGCGAGCGCCGACCTGTTCGGGCCCTACTGGCAGGTCCTGCTGCTGGCGACCTTCCTCGTCGCCGTCGTGCTGGGGGCTTCCCGGCTGGGGCGGGTCCGCCTCGGCGGCGTGGACGCCCGTCCCGAGTTCGGGACCTTCAAGTGGATCGCCATGATCATGACGACCCTGCTGGCGGCCGGGGGCGTGTTCTGGGCGGCGGCGGAGCCGGTGTTCCACTTCGCCGATCTCCCGCCCGCGTACTCCGACGTCGCGCCCGGATCGGCCGAGGCCGTCACGGTCGCCCTCGCGCAGAGCTTCTCGCACTGGGGATTCCTCGCGTGGGCGGTGCTGGGCACGCTCGGGGCCATCGTCATGCTCCGCGCGCAGGACAAGGGCCTGCCGCTGCGCCCCCGCACGCTGCTCGACCCGGTGTTCGGCGAACGCATCCAGCACCACTGGGGCGGCACCGTCGTCGACGTCATCTCCATCATCGCGGTGGTCGCGGGAACGGTGGGGCCGGTCGGGTTCCTCGGCCTGCAGGTGTCCTACGGCATGTCGCAGATGTTCGGGACCCCCGACACCTTCCCGGTGCAGCTGCTGATCATCGTGGGCCTCACCGCCATCGCGGCGATCTCGGTGGCCACCGGGCTGGAGAAGGGCATCCAGACCCTGAGCCGGTTCAACATCTGGCTGGCGGTCGCCGTGGTGGCGGCGATCCTGGTGGTCGGGTCCGCGTCGTTCGTCGTGGACGGGTTCCTGACCGGATTCGCCCGCTACGCGCAGGACTTCGCGCCGCTGTCGCTCTACCGGGGCGACAACGATTGGCTCGGCAGCTGGACGGTGTTCTTCTTCGGCTGGTTCATCGGCTACGCCCCGCTGATGTCGATCTTCGTCGCCCGCATTTCGCGCGGACGCACCGTGCGCCAGCTCGTCGGGTACATCGCCGTGGTGGCCCCGGTGGCGACCGCCCTGTGGTTCACCGTGCTCGGCGGCACCGGGATCATGCTGGAGCAGCGCACTCCCGGATCGGTCTCCGGACCGCTGAACGACGCCGGACTCCCGGCGGCCGTCGTCGCCATCACCCAGCAGCTCCCCTGGGGAGGTGTGCTCGGCGTCGCGCTGCTCGTCCTGACGACCACCTTCGTGGCCACGACGACGGACTCGATGTCGTTGGCCATCTCCACCTCGGCGTCCAACGGGGGCGAACCGCCCCGGAAGGCCCGCGTCTTCTGGAGCATGATGATCGGCGCCGCCGCCTGCGCGCTGGTCTCCGTCGGGGACAGCGGCGTCGACGCCCTCCAGTCGTTCATCGTGGTGACCGCGGTGCCCGTCGGCTTCGTGCTCCTGCCGTCCCTGTGGTCGGCGCCGAAGGTGCTCCGCGAGATGGCCGCCGAGCAAGAGATCGGCCGCTGACGGCCTGCCTCCGCGTGCCCGAGGACCTCGACGGCCTCGCGAGGTAGGCGGCTCCACGGAAGGTGGCCGCCGGCTGCACTGCCCGGCCACCTTCCGGACGGCCGGTGACCGGGGCGGCGAAGGCTCCACCTCCACCGCGGGTGCTCAGCCGCGCGGGGACTCGTCCACGTCGACGCCGGTGGCACCGCTGACCGCGTCGGCCACCTCGGTCCCGCACAACGCCTCGAGGGCGATCAGCCCCTGCTCCAGGGCGTCCGAGCAGGCCTCGCCGCTGAGCCGGGACAGCTCGGCGGCCAGCCCCTCCGGACCGAGCGCCAGCGCCCGCTCGTCCAGCTCCAGGTCGACCAGCATCCCCTGCAGGTCCACCGCCATGCTGATGCCCTCGCCGCGCGCGAGGCCGCGGATGGCGTCCATGCCCGCCGCCAGACCGCGCGAGGCGGGGAGCTCCTCGGCGAGCGCGATGAGGTCGTCGATGCTGCGCGGGTCGTCGCTCACTGCCGCCACCCCTCGGTTCCGGGCTCCTCGTCGTCCTCGATCAGCGGGTCGTCCTGGGCCAGCCCCAACGCGGCCAGGTCGGCGTCGGTCAGGCCGCCGAGCCGGTCGCGCATCGCTTCTTCGGCAGCCCGGTTGGCGTTCCTGGTCGCCTCCCGGACCAGGGCGGTGATGGTCGCGGCCAGCGCCGCCGGACCGAGCCGGAGCGCCTCCGGCTCCAGCTCGACCGACCGCAGCGCGCCGCCGGGCGCCACGCCGATCGAGACGCCGCCGCGCTCGGCATTCCCGGTGATGATCACTTCGGGTGCACCCCTCCGTAGAACTCGCCGGCGTCCTGCGGGAACGTGTAGGTCCGCCGCCGCACCTGGTCGCCGGAATTGCCCTCGATGGTCGTGATCGTGTTGCCGTCGACCTTCTCGACGATGCCGATGTGGGTGCTGTTGCCGTAGGACGGCCCGGTGCCGAACAGCAACGCGTCCCCGGGCTTGGCCTGCTCCGCGATGTCGCCTTGGCCGTAGGCGGTGCCCTGCTCCTGGCCCCACTTGTAGACGTCGCCGGTGAAGCCCAGCTTGTCGATGTCGACCCCGGCCTCCCGCCACATGGAGGTGGCGAAGTAGGAGCACCACGGCTGCCCGGTGGGTCCCCACTTGTTCTGGTTGTTCGGGCCTTCCTGGAAGCCGAGGTGCTGGCGGGCGTTGTCCAGGATCTCCTCGGCCGTGCCCGACCCGGCGCCGTCCTGCTCGCCGCCGCCATCATCACCGCCGCCGTCCGGGCCTTTGCCGCCCGGGCCTTTGCCGCCGCCTTGGCCCTCCCGGTCCGGCTTGCCGTCGCCGGGCTGCTTCGGGTCGGCGATGCCGTCGGTGTCGACCTCGCGCAGCAGCGCCCGCAGTTTGCGCGCGGCCTCCTCCATCTCGTCCCGGGCGTCCTTGAGCTGCCCGCCGGATTCCTTGAGGTAGCTCTGCGCCAGGTCGCTGATGCCCGCGATCGCCTTCATCAGCCCGGCGGGGGCGGCGACCCCGGCCAGCGCCAGCCCGGCCTGGATGAACTGCCCGGCCTTGCCGGCGAAGTCGTCGATCAGGTTGCCGACGGCGCTGTGCCTTCCGTCGAGCGCCTTGCTCACCTCGGCGACGATCCGGGCGCCCCGCAGGCTGGCCTCGGCGGTCGCGTCGAGGTCCGCGTCGAACCGGGCGACCTTCTTCTCGAAACCCGGCGTCGCCTCGCTGTCCCAGTGCGCGAGCAGGGTGTCCGCCGCCTTGCGCTGGGCGTCGCGCTGGTCCTGGATCGCCTTGGCGGCCGACTCCAGGGCTTCCTGCGCCGTGCGCGCCTCGTTCTGCTTGCCTTCGAGCTTGCCCTGGTGGGCCTTGAGCTCACCGGCGAACCGATCCGCCAGTCCTTGCACGTCCACTGCGGGCTCCCCCGATCACTTGGTCAACCGGCCGAGCAGGCTGGTGAGTTCCTTGGCCGCCGATTCGTCGGTCTCCCGGTAGGTCTTGGCGGCCTCCGAGGTCGCCGCGCCGAGCTTGCGGGCGTTCGACCCGACCGCTTTGACCTGGTTCTCCAGGCTCTTGCCGAAATCGCCGAGCGCGGCCGAGAACCCGGTCTCCTCGCCGACCTTGCCGAAGCTGTCCGCGGCGATCCCGCGCACCGAGTTGACCGTCTTCTTCCCGACGTTCTCCAGGTTGTCGGCGAACCGCTCGGCCTCCCGGGTGTAGGTCGTGAGGCGATCGGGGGCCACGGAGAAACCACCACCACCGCCTCCTCCGCCGCCACCACCGGATCCGCCGCCCGAGCCGCCGCTGCCCCCGCCGCCGCTCGACACCGCCCGCGCCGCCTTCTCCGCCTCGTCCATGTACTTCTCGTGCTTGCCGTCCGCGTAGGTGGTCCACGGACCGAAGTCCTTGCCGTCACCGGAGATCTCGAACGCGGCGGCGGCGTTCTCCGCCGGGTCCAGCAGCTCGTCGTCGGAGCCGAGCCCGTACTGCTCCCGCCGGGCCGTCCCCAGGTCGCCGAGCATGTTGATCTGCCACAGGCCGTAGGAGTCGTCCGGCGGCTGGTCGTTGTGCGCATCGGTGTTGCCGCCCGACTCCGCGAGCGCCACGGCCACCGAGGTGGCCAGGGCATCGCCGCGGAAGCCGGCATCGTAGGCGTGCTGGGCGATCTGCTCCGGTGAGAGTGTGGTCACGTCAAGGAGTATGCCCCCGGAACGCGTGCGGAATGGGCGGTTTCGCACAGCTCGTCCGCCGATTCCGCCGGGTGGCCGCGTCCGGTGCTCAACCGCTCGCGGCGGGCGGGGTGAACAGGCAGCCGCCGAACAGGGTCGCGGTGGCGGGTTCGACCGGGTACGGGTGGCCGCGCAGGAAGGCGTTGAACGACGTCAGCGGCAGGAACGCCAGTGATTCGGTCCCCGCGGTGGCCAGCCCCTCGCCGGTCACCGACGCGGTCCGGTAGAGCCGGGCCGGATCGAGCCCGGCGGCGCCGAGCAGGTTGAGCTCCTCCCACAGCCCGGCGCCGGGCAGCACGCCGGGGTTCGGGGTGTCGCTGCCGACCACCAGCCGGACGCCCGATTCGACCAGCCGCCGCACCACCGCACCCATCTCCTTCTCCGCGCGTTCGGCCGCGCGCAGCTCGGCGGTCGTCCACGGCCGGGACGCCACCGCCATCCGCCGCCAGAACGCGGCCAGCCCCGGCTCGATGCCGGTGAAGGCCCACTGCTCGGCCGCGTGCACGACCAGCCGCCGCTGGACGACCAGGGTCGGGCACAGCACCGTGCCCGGCGGCAGCACCGGCCAGGTGTCCTCCGGTGACCGCGCCGCCCACGCGCGGTTGGCGTGGTGGGTGCCCCGCGGCCCGCCGAGCTCACCCGGGACCAGGCAGCCGAGATGCTCGATCTCGTCCACCCCGGCACGCAGCGCCGGTTCCACCGTCCCGGGCGCCGGGTGCAGCGCGACCCGCAGGCCGCGCTCGTGGGCGAGCGGCACGACGACGCCGTAGAGCTCCGGTGGGAACCCGGCGTAGAGCTTGAGCCAGGAGCCGTCCCGCCGGACCGCGGCGTCGAGCACGCCGGGCAGGTCGTCGGCGTTGCGCCACGGCGTCGCGAGCCAGAACCGGGGCGGGCCGGGGCTGTCCAGCAGCGCTCCGCAGCGGACCACCTCGGGAACCGGCACGGCACAACCCCGCAGCGGGGGCACGGCGTCCGGCAGCGAGCCCAGATCCCGGATGCGGGCGATCCCGTAGCGGAGGAACGCGCCGAAGTCCATGCCGGGATGGGGATGCACGTGCGCGTCGGTCAGCGCCGGGGCGACGACGGCGTCCGGGAGCGAGACCGCCACCGGCGGACCGGAGTGCTCGGCGGGTCCCGCGCGGCGCAGCGTCCACCGGCCGTCGCGCAGCACCGTCAGCACGTGCGGACCGCGCTCGACGCCGTCCCGGGAGAACACCGCGCCGACCTCGACCCGGTACGGCGCGCGCACCCGGCACGCGCGGTGGGCCAGGTTCATCGGAGTCCTGCGGCAGCGGGAGCCCGGCTCGGATCGGCGGCGGCCCCACCGCCGTCTCCCGGCCTCGCCGAGGTTCGCGGTCCCGGCGCCGGTCCGGGGTCGTCCCGGCGGCGGAGCACCACGCCGCTCCCCGGCACCGGGTCGGTTCCGGGCTTCGACATCGACGCACCTCCTCCGGTCCGCGGACCGGGAGCCCCGGGCCGCGGAACCCTGCTTCCCGCCTCCGAGAATGCCGCGAACGCACGACCGCGCTCAATTCCACCTTCGTGGCCGCCACGCCCCGGACGGAGCAACGGGCGCACCGCCGGAGCCGCGCCCCCTACCGGGTTCCCGAGGCGATTCCGCCGGACGGCGCGGGAAACCCGCCCTCGTCGGGCCGCACCGACCCGGCGGCAGGCGCGACGACCACCGGCAGCCCGATCGGCCCCCGCGCGAGGAACCCGTCCAGCCACGGCAGTTCCGCTGGTCCCGCGGTCCCGCGCAGCCGGTCGCTCCGGGCCAGGAACGCGCCGACCCCGACGTGCAGGAGGGTCCGCGCCAGCACCGCACCGAGGCAGGAGTGCTTGCCGTGGCCGAAGGTCAGCGACACCGGAGCGGTGCGGTCCAGCCGGATCCGGTGCGGCTCCGGGCAACCGCGCTCGTCGTGGTTGGCCGAAGCGATCGCGGCGAAGACGGTGTCGCCGCGCCCCAGGTCCACCCCGGCCAGCCGCATCGGCCCGGTCGCGTAGCGCGAGTGCGTCACCTGGGGCACCGGCGCGAACCGCAGCACCTCCTCCACCGCATCCGGCACCAACGCGGGCTCGGCCCGCAACCGGGCGAGCAGGTCGGGTCGGCGCAGCAGCACCAGCAGCGCCGACGCGAGCTGCACCGCCGTCTTGACGTGCCCGCTGACGTGCAGGGAGGCCACCAGCACGGACAGGTCGGCCTCCGGCACGTCCGGGCGGGCCAGCAACGCGCTGATCAGGTCGTCACCGGGGCAGCGGCGCTTGGCGTCCACGACGGCGGCGACGAGCTGCGCCTGCGCCGCGGCCGAGGACGCGCAAGCCGCCGGGGTGAACTCGGTCATCCCCAGGTAGCCGTAGGTCCACCGCACGTTGTCCTTCTGGAACTCCTCGGGGAGACCGGTGATCCGCCAGGTGGCGCGGGTCGCCAGCGGCAGGCAGAACTCCGCGTAGAGGTCGGCCGGGCCGCCCCGGTCGAGGAGTCCGTCCAGCAGCCGGGCGGCGTCCGCTTCGATCCCCGGGCGGCGCTGCTCCACGGCACCGGTCGAGAAGGTCGCCGCGACCGCGCGGCGCAGCGCGGTGTGCCGGGGTGCGTCGATGCCGGAGAGCATCTCCACCGCGTGCGCGGGATAGGCGCTGGCCACCGGCGCGACGCGGCTGAGCCGGGGGTCGCGCAGCATCGCGGCGGCGTCCTCGCGACGGGTCAGCAGCCACGTCCGCGGCCCCGTCCCGCCGTCGACGCGGACGGCCGGGCGTTCCCGCCGGAGCCGGTCGAGCTCCTCCGGGGTCCCCAGGTGGCGGCCCGCGAACGCGGCGCGCAGTTCGTCCAGCACTCGGTCCTCCCCGGACGTCGGTGCTGCCAGTCTCCGACCGGCCGCGACCCGTCGACAAGAGACACGAACCGGTGATCGCGCGTAATCGTCCTCAGTGGACGGACTGATCGGACCCGGCCGAGAGCGCCTGTTGTCGCAACACCGCCCCGGCGAGGCGAACTTCGGCCCAGGAGGAGACGGTCGCGGCGCGGTCCGCCACCGGCACCGCCACGCACGCCATGGGCGGGAGCGGCCCTAGAAGCCCACGGTGGCGTCGGTGGTGACCGTCGGAGTGATCAGCACGCCGTCGAAGGCCTCGGCCACCGCGGTGCGCACGTGGTCGCCCTGCGCGCGGATGCGGTCGGGTAGCACCTCGGCGGGCAACTCCTGGCGGGCCCGGCGCAGGTCGGCGATGGTGCAGGCGGCGCCGAACCCGGCATCGACCACCCCGGCCTCGACGCTGCCCGGCTCCGGCGGACCGAAGGACGTTTCCGCGATCGTGTATCCGAGCTCACCGACTCCGTCCGGATGCATCTCGGGCACGTGGTCGGCGGTGTGCGTCACCGCCAGCGGCCGGTAGTCCTCGCCGAACATCCGGTGCAGGTGCAGCCCCATCGGCAGGGCCAGCAGCTCGCCGTCGAAGCTGATCGGGGTGCGCTGGAGGTGGTTGTTGTGCGCGGCGAGGACCACCCGGTCGGCCGGGTCGAGGCGGTCGAGGTGCCAGCGCACCGACTCGGCCAGGTAGCGCTCCCGGACCGTGGTGTCGCCCGGCATCCCGCCACCGGCGAAGAGGTCCCGCATCGCGCCGAACATGTAGTCGGTGTGCCACGCCGCCTCCAGCCTGCGCCGCGCCACGTCGTAGCGATCCTGGTCGCTGAGCTCGACGTAGCGCGGTTCCAGCGAGCGCAGCCGCAGCAGCAGCCGGGACAGCGACGCGGTGAGCGCGTCCTGCTCGGCGGTGCCGAGCTCCGCCCACAGCGGTGCGGCGGCGGCCACGGAGTCCGCCGAGCACCGGTCGCCGAGTTCGAGGGCCCGCCGCGCCAGCGGGACCAGATCCGGGTCGACGTCCCGCAGGTAGTCGACCACCGGCTCCAGCGCCGGGCGCAGCGATCCGCCCGCGATCGGGACGTCGACACCGGCGAAGCGCAGCGGGTGCCCGCTGGTGGCGTTGTGGCGGCGCAGCCAGCGCACGAGGACCTGGTTCGCACCGGCCGCGGTGGTCCCGCTCAGCCCGCTGAGGTCCGCGTCCGCCCCGGCGCCGCGCAGCCAGCGGTCCAGGGCGTAGCCCTCGCTGAAGCCGAATTCGAAGGCCAGCACGGTGAAACCGCACCGCTCGGCGAGGAAGCGCAGCACCCGCTGGCGCAGCCGGGTGAACTCGTCGACGAAGTGGGCGCCTTCGCCGATCCCGACGATCCGCGCGTCACCGATGAGGTCGCGCAGCGGTTCCAGGTCGTCCAGCGGTGCGTCCGGGTCGAGGCCGCCGAAGGTGCCGGCGTGGTCTCGCAGCCACGTGGCGAAGGGGTCGAGGTGCGGGGCGGTCATGGTCGATCGCTCCAGGTTCGCGGGGGTGGGTGTCAGCGGTCCGGCGAGCGCGCGCGAGGGCCCGGCGTCGCCGCGGTGTGGTGCGGCTCGCCGCGGAGCGATCAGCGGAATAGGCTGCCCACTGCCATGCCGACCAGCCTACCCGGAGCGCCGAACTCACCCGGGGCAGCTCAGGGCGCCGGGATCTCCGCGCCACAGCGCGCGCAGCGGGTCGGCGGTTCCGCCTCGGCGAAGGCGCCGCACTCCGGGCAGACCCGCGCGGCCCAGCACACCGGGTCGCCACCGGGTTCGTCGTCGGGCTCCACGTCCGCAGCCTACGGGCGGGAACCGGGGTGCTGAAACCATCCACCCTAGTGTTCGCGCCAAACGTGGTTCACGCCGGGTGCCGAAGCGACCGGCGGCGACGATTCGTCCGCTGCGCCCGATTTCGCGGCACGCCACCCCACGGAATCGCTGCGGCGACGCCGGAGCGATCCCGCGCCGAGGCGGAATCAGTTCGCGAATTCCGACGCGTTACGACTCATTTTGCACACCTTCGTGTTCGCGCAAATACACCCGATAGCGATTTGATCAGGGCCCGCACCGTTCATTAGGGTATCGAGCCGAGAGCCGCGCCTCATGCCCGCGCGGAATCAATTACGACCGCCCGCAATGCCGCGAAGCGGTCCGTTCCCGCCGAATCCGGTTCTCATCGAAGAAGCACACCCCGCACTGCCCCAATTGGGAGAAGCTTTGAAGCACGGGACCGCACTGCGCGACGAAATCCTGTCACCGCAGATCACCCCCCTCATCGGTGTTTACGACATGTTCTCCGCGTCGATCACCGCGAAGCACTATTCGGGAATGTTCATTTCGGGCTTCGGCTTCGCGGCGTCGCACTACGGATTGCCCGACATCGGGTTCATCGCCTGGCCGGACATCGTCGCCTTCGTGCAGCGGTTGCGGCTCGCCTTCCCGCGGCAACACCTGCTGGTCGACATCGACGACGGTTACGTCGACCCGGAGGTCGCCTGCCACGTCGTCGAACAGCTGGAACTGGTCGGTGCCTCCGGCGTCATCCTGGAGGACCAGAAGCGCCCGCGCCGCTGCGGGCACGTGGACGGCAAGCAGGTCCTGCCGCTGGACGAGTACCTGGACAAGCTCGAACTCGTCCTGGCCACCCGGCGCGATCTCGTGGTCGTCGCCCGCACCGACGCCACCGAGGAGTCCGAGATCCTGCGGCGCGCCGAGGCGTTGGCGGCCACCGACGCCGACGTGCTGCTGGTCGACGGCGTGCGCAGCATCGACTGGATCCGCGAGGTGCGCTCGGTGATCGGGGACAAGCCGCTGCTGTTCAACCAGATCGCGGGCGGCAAGTCGCCGCGCGTGTCGTTGCCGGAGCTGCAGGACCTCGACGTGAACGTGGCGATCTACAGCACCCCGTGCCTGTTCGCCGCGCACACCGCCATCGACACCGCGCTCAGCGAGCTGCGGCTGGCCGACGGCAGGTTGCCCGAGGTGATCGACGGTCGGGGCGGCATCGCCGACGCGCTCGAACTGCTGGAGCGCAACATCAGCCGCAACCACCCGCGGTCCGTCTCCGCGCACGCGTGAGCCCGAGCGGAAGCAGCGACGTGCTCTCCCCCTCCCGGCTCCTCGCGCGACTGCGCCTGGACCCCTACGTGGTCGCGCTGCTGTGCGCCGCGGGCGTCGCCGCGCTGCTGCCCGTCCGAGGCGCACCGGCGGAAGTCCTCGGCGTGGCGGTGAAGGTCGCCATCGGGCTGCTGTTCTTCCTGTACGGCACCCGGCTTTCGCCCTCCGCCGCCTGGGGCGGCGTGCGGCAGTGGCGGTTGCACGGCCTGGTCCTGCTCATCACCTACGCGGTGTTCCCGATGCTGGGCCTGGTGCTGGGGGTGCTGGTGCCCTCGGTGCTGGCACCGGAACTGCACCTGGGCGTGCTGTTCCTCTGCGTGCTGCCGTCGACCGTCCAGTCCGCGATCACCTTCACCTCGGTGGCCCGCGGCAACGTGGCCGCGGCGATCTGCCAGGCCTCGTTCTCCAACGTGCTCGGGGTCTTCCTGACCCCGTTGCTGGCCGGACTGCTGGTGCTGTCCTCCGGTGGCGGCATCACGCCGGGGGCGCTGCGCGACGTCGTGGTGCTGCTGCTCGCGCCGTTCGCCGCCGGACTGCTGCTGCGGCCGGTCGTCGGTCCCCGGCTGCGCGAGCACGCCGGCGTCCTCGGCCTGCTGGACCGGGGCGTCATCCTGGTCGTGGTGTACCTGGCGTTCAGCCGGGGCACCGCGGCCGGGATCTGGGACCGGCTGTCGCCGCGCGACATCGGCGTGCTGCTCGCCGTGTGCGCGGTGCTGCTGACCGCGGTGCTGCTCGGCACCGGACTGCTCGGCCGGTGGTGCGGGTTCGCCCGGCAGGACCGCGTCGTGCTGGTGCTCTGCGGGGCGAACAAGAGCCTGGCCAGCGGGTTGCCGATGGCCACCGTGCTGTTCGCCGGCAGCGCGAACGCGGGCCTGGTCGTGCTGCCGCTGATGCTCTACCACCAGATGCAGCTCATCACCTGCGCCTGGATGGCGCGCCGGTTCGCCCGGTCGGCGGAGCCGGCGGCCGAGGCGGTCACTCCGGTCGCCGCGGCACAACTCGAACGAGGAGGACGCTGACATGTGGGCAATCCGCACCGCGGCCGGGGTCGCCGCCTTCCTGGCCGCTTCCGCCGCGACGAGCGCCCCGGCGCACGCCGGGGCCAGCGATGAGGGCAGCAGCGCCTTGCGCGGCCTGGCCCTGATCCAGTTCAGCAACAACGGCGACAGCCTGATCGAGATCGACCGGGTGCTGAACTTCGACTCGGGCGAGGGCAGCGCCGGGGCCGACCACGACGGCGGCTGAGCGCAGGCTCAGCCCTCCGCGGCGAGCAGCGGGATCTGCCCGCCGTGGAGCACGGCCCGGACCTGGCGCGGCGACAGCGAATGCCGCACCGGGTACTGCTCGTCGCGGGAGGCGTTGCGCGCGGTGATCCGGTCACCGCGTTCCAGCGCCTCCCGCACGCCGTCGAGGACCAGCACGTCGCCGGTGCCGATCCGGTCGTAGTCGCCGGGTTCGGCGAACTCCAGCGGCAGGATGCCGAAGTTGGCCAGGTTCTGCCAGTGGATCCGGGCGTAGGACCGCGCGAGGACGGCGCGCAGCCCGAGGTAGCGGGGCGTGATCGCCGCGTGCTCCCGCGAGGAGCCCTGGCCGTAGTTCTCCCCGCCGACCACGAGGTGCCCGCTGCCGTCGCGGACCTCGCGGGCCCGCTCGGGGTATCCCGGGTCGATCCGGGTGAAGGTGAAGTCGGCCAGCTTCGGCACGTTCGACCGGTACGGCAGGGCCTGCGCCCCGGCGGGCGAGATCTCGTCGGTGGAGACGTTGTCGCCCGCTTTGAGCAGCACCGGCGCCTCGATCCGGTCCGGCAGCGGCGGGAAGTCCGGCAGCGCCGAGATGTTCGGCCCGCGCGCCAGCTCCACCTCCCGGGCCTGCTCGACGGGAAGCGGCGGCATCAGCATGGCCGTGTTCACCGAGGCCTGCTCGGGCAGCGCCAACCGGGGCGCCGGGATGTCGTGCTCGGCCGCGACGTCGCGCGGGTCGCCGATGCGCCCGGTCAACGCCGCCGCGGCGGCCGTCTCCGGCGAGCACAACCACACCGAGTCTTCCTCGGTACCGGACCGGCCGGGGAAGTTCCGGGGGAAGGTGCGCAGCGAGTTCTGCCCCACCGCGGGCGCCTGTCCCATTCCGATGCAACCCATGCACCCGGCCTGGTGGATGCGGGCGCCCGCGGCGATCAGGTCGAAGGTGGCGCCCATCCGGGTCAGGTCCTCCAGGATCTCCCGGGAGGTCGGGTTCACGTCGAAGCTGACCGCGGCGTCGGTCTGGCGGCCGCGCACCATCGCGGCGGTGACCGCGAAGTCCCGCAGCCCCGGGTTCGCCGAGGAACCCACGACGACCTGGCTGACCGGTTCCCCGGCGACCTCGCGGACCGGCACCACGTCGTCGGGCGCCGAGGGCCGCGCGATCAGCGGTTCGAGCGCGGACAGGTCGATCTCGTCGTGCACGTCGTACCGGGCGCCGTCCTCGGCGCGCAGCTCGGTGAAGTCGTCCTCCCTGCCTTCCGCGCGCAGGAAGTCGCGGACCGCGTCGTCGGCCGGGAACACGGTGGTGGTGGCGCCCAGCTCGGCGCCCATGTTGGCGATCACGTGCCGGTCCATCGCGGTCAGCCCGGCCAGTCCCGGGCCGTGGTACTCGATGATCCGCCCGACGCCGCCGCGCACGGTGTGCCTGCGCAGCATCTCCAGCACCACGTCCTTGGCCGAGACCCACGGCGGCAGCTCCCCGGTGAGCCGCACGCCCCAGATCTCCGGCATCCGGATGCGCAGCGGACGCCCGGCGATGGCCATCGCCACCTCCAGGCCGCCGACGCCGATCGCCAGCATCCCCAGCGATCCGGCGGCGCAGGTGTGCGAGTCCGAACCCACCATCGTCGTGCCGGGACGGCCGAAGCGCTGCATGTGCGTCGGGTGCGAGACCCCGTTGCCGGGCTTGGAGAACCAGATCCCGTAGCGCTGCGCCGCCGAGCGCAGGAAGGCGTGGTCCTCGGCGTTCTTCTCGTCGGTCTGCAGCAGGTTGTGGTCCACGTACTGCACGCTCACCTCGGCCTGGGCCCGGTCCAGCCCCAGCGCCTCGAGCTCCTGCATCACCAGCGTGCCGGTGGCGTCCTGGGTCAGGGTCTGGTCGACCGCGAGCGCGATCTCCTCCCCCGGGCTCAGCTCGCCGTCGACCAGGTGGGACGCGATGAGCTGGTGCGCGACGGTCCGCGGCATGTCGGCCCTCCACTACGGTCGGCGGCCACCTCGGCTACCCCGCTCGGCGCCGGGCGAAACGGCGGCGCCGAGCGGGGGCCGGTCACACCGGTGTCCAGGAACCGGTGCGGGCGGCGGCGAGCACGGCCTCGACGAGGCGGGCCGAGCGCAGGCCGTCGGCGAAGGTGGGCAGCCCGTCGGGGGCCTCGCCGTCGACGGCGGCGTAGCTGTCGGCGACGAAGTTCTCGAAGCACTGGGCGTAGCCCTGCGGATGCCCGGCGGGCAGGTGCGAGAGCCGCCGCTGCTCGGCCCCGCCGTGCTCGGGATCGCGGACCAGCACGCGGTTCCCGGCGACGCCGCCGAACCACGCGCGTTCCGGGTCCTCCTGGTCGAACACCGCGCTGCCCAGCGCCCCGTCGAGCTCGAACCACAGCCGGTTCTTCCGCCCGGCCGCGACCTGCGACACGGTGGTCGACCCGAGCACGCCGCCGCCGGTGCGGAACAGCAGCGCCGCGGAATCCTCGGTGCGCACCGGCACCCGCTCGCCGCTGCCGGCCCCGGAGAAGGCCGGGCCGCCGGTGGCGGGGCGGTCCGGGACCGCGATGGAGGTGGCCGCGACGAGCTCCTCGATCCGGTGGCCGGACACCCACTCCACCAGGTCGCACCAGTGCGAGCCGATGTCGGCGAAGGCGCGCGACCGCCCGCCCAGCTCGGGATCGACCCGCCAGCCCGACGCGTCCGGGGACAGCATCCAGTCCTGCAGGTAGCTGCCGTGGACCAGGGCCAGCTCGCCCAGTTCCCCGGCGATCCTGCGCTCGCGGATCTCGCGGACCATCGGGTGGTAGCGGTAGACGAACGGCACCGCGGCCACCAGACCGCTGCGGTCGGCAGCGGCGGCCATCCGCTCGGCTTCGGCCACCGACACGCCTAGCGGTTTCTCGCAGATCACGTGCTTGCCCGCGGCCAGCGCCCGCTCCGCGAACGCGGCGTGGGTGGCGTTGGGCGTGCACACGTGCACCACGTCCACGCGATCGTCGGCCAGCACCGCCTCGACGTCGGGGTAACCGGTGGGCACGCCCCAGTCCCGCGCGACCTCCCGGGACCGCTGCGCGGTGGACGCCAGCACCCCCACCACCTCGGCCCCCGCGAGCAGAGCCGCCCGCCGGTGCACCGCGGCGATCATCCCGGCGCCGAGGACCGCCGCCCCGCGGCTCACGCGAACCAGTCCTGCGGTGCGTTGGCCACCCGCGGTTGCTCCCGCGGCACGCCCGGCCGCGCGGCCCAGCGCACCCCGTTGCCCAGCACCCGCCGCACCTGCGGGTGGTGGTAGACCGGGTAGCGCTCGTCGCCGGGGCTGAAGTAGAAGATCCGCCCCTTGCCGCGGTGGAAGGTCGCGCCGGAGCGGAACACCTCGCCACCGCTGAACCCGCTGATGAACACCAGCTCGTCGGGCGCCGGGATGTCGAAGTGCTCGCCGTAGGTCTCCTGCTCCGGGATGACGATCGGGTTGGGCACGCCCTCGGCGATCGGGTGCGTCGGGTCCACCGTCCACACCAGCTCCCGCTCGGCGTTGTTGCGCCAGAACAGCGAGCAGGTGGTGCCCATCAGCCGGGTGAAGATCTTCGAGAAGTGACCGGAGTGCAGCACCAGCAGTCCCATGCCGCCCAGCACGTGCCGCTGGACCCGGTCCACCACCTCGTCGGCCACCCGGTCGTGCGCCTTGTGCCCCCACCACAGCAGCACGTCGGTGGCGGCCAGCACCTCCTCGTCGAGCCCGTGACCCGGGTCGTCGAGCAGCGCGGTGCGCACCGTGGCGCCGGGGAGCTGCTCGTGCAGCGCCTCGGCGAGCGCGCCGTGGATCCCGCCGGGGTAGTACTCGGCCATGCCCGGCGGGTCGTTCAGGGCCTCGTGGACGCCCTCGTTCCACACCGTGACCCGGAGTTGCGACTGGTTCATCCGACTGCGATCTCCTTCTTCTCCGCCGCCGACTGGTAGCAGGCGTCGATCACCTTGGCCCGCTCCAGCGCCAGCGCTCCGTCGTTGGCCGACCACAGCTCCGGCGCGCGCAGCACGCGCACGAAGTTGCCGACCACCCCGGCGTGGTCGGTGCCGGGCCCGGCCGGCGGGGCGTAGTCGGCGATCTCCCCGTCCTCGTCGGTGTAGACGACCAGTTCGGCGACCTTGGCCTTGGTGGCCCCGACCGCCTTGAGCTCGGCGCCGCCCTCGGTGCCCAGCACCCGGAAGTCGATCAGGTCGACCGGGTCCCGGAACGCCGCCCACGAGGTCTCCAGCACCAGCGTGCCGCCGGTGGACAACCGCATGAACGCCGAGGCGAAGTCCTCCACCTCGAAGGCGGAGCTGCTGCGGTCGGCGGTCACCCGCGGATCGCCGCCCAGGTCGCGCGGGCCGAGTTCGGCGTAGGTCACCGCGGTCACCGACGTCACCTTCGGCTCGCCGAGCAGGAACAGCGAGTAGTCCAGCACGTGCACGCCGATGTCGGCCAGCGGACCGCCGCCCGCCATCTCCTGGTTGGTGAACCAGCTGCCCAGCTTCGGGATGCCGCGGCGGCGCATCCAGGACGCCCGCGCGTAGTAGGGCCGCCCGAGGTCACCGCGCCCGATCACCTTCCCGAGCTCCTGGATGTCGCCGCGCAGCCGGTGGTTGAACACCACGTCGAGCACCCGGCCGGCGTCGCGGGCGGCGCCGACCATCTCGGCCCCCTCGACCGCGTTGCGCGCCAGGGGTTTCTCGGTGAGCACGTGCAGCCCGCGCTTGAGCGCGGCGATGGCGACCGGTGCGTGCAGGAAGGTGGGGACCGCGATGCTCACCGCGTCGAGGTCCGGTACGTCCAGGAGGTCCTCCCAGCGCTCCAACAACCGCTCGGCGCCGTAGCGCTCGCCGAGCTCGGCCAGCAAGTCGGGTTCCTGCCCGGCGATGGCGGCGATCTCGACGCCGGGCAGCTCGTGGTAGGCGGCGAGGTGCTGCCTACCCGCCCAGCCGACGCCGACGACGCCGACCCGCAGCGGTGCGGTGGACTGCTCTGGTCCGGTCATGGACGGTCCTCCCTCGTTGTGTGGCGGGTCATCCCTTGATCGCCCCGGAGGTCAGGCCGGAGACGATCCGCTTCTGGAAGATCAGCACGACGACCACCAGCGGGATCGTGACGAGCACCGAGGCCGCGCTGATGGCGCCGATCGGCTTGTCGAACTCGCTCACGCCGGTGAAGAACGCGATGGCCATCGGCACGGTGCGCGCCGACGGGGTGGAGGTCAGCGTCACGGCGAGCAGGAACTCGTTCCACACCGAGATGAACACCAGGATCGCGGTGGTGGCGATGCCGGGCACCGCCAGCGGCAGGATCACCCGCCGGAACGCCTGGAACGGGCTCGCGCCGTCGATGTAGGCCGATTCCTCCAGTTCCGCCGGGATCTCGCGGAAGAACGAGGTGAGGGTGAAGATGGCCAGCGGCAGCGCGAAGGTCAGCTTCGGGATGATCAGCCCGATCAGCGTGTCGTAGAGCCCGATCTCGCTCCAGATGGTGAAGATCGGCGCGGCGATGGCGATCACCGGGAAGGTGGTCACCGACAGCACCAGGCTGAGGATCAACCCCTTGCGGCGCAACGTGAGCCGGGCCAGCGCGTAGGCGGCGAAGGAGGCGAACAGCAGCGCCAGCGCGGTGGTGCTCACCCCGACGACCACCGAGTTCAGCAGCGCGACCAGGAATTCGCCGTCGCGGAGCACGTCGGCGTAGTTGCGCAGGGTCGGGTTCGCCGGGACCAGCGATCCGCTGGACAGGTCGTCGCCGGTACGCAGCGAGGTGCCGAGCAGCCACAGGAACGGCACCAGCGACACCAGCATCGCCAGCAGCACGAACACCCAGGTGACCGGGTGCAGCCGGGCCGGTTCGCCGCGGCGCGCGGCGGTGCCGCCGCGCGCCGGGCCGAGCGGGATCGTCGCCATCACTTCTCCTCGGCCACGTCGCGGATGTTGCCACCGGCGTAGCGGATGTAGAGCAGGGACACCGCCATCACGGTGAGGAACGTCAGGATCGACAGCGCCGAGCCCTGGCCGATCAGCCTGCCCTCGCGCAGTTCCTGGTAGGCCAGCATGGACATGGTCTCGGTGCCGTTGGCGCCCCGCGTCAGCACGAACGGCAGGTCGAACACCCGCAGCGCGTCGAGCAGCCGGAACAGCGTCGCGACGGCGATCGCCGGGCGCAGCAGCGGCAGCGTGACGCGCCGGAACGCCTGCCACCGGGAGGCACCGTCGAGCGCTGCGGCCTCGTAGGTGTCGCGCGGGATGACCTGGAGCCCGGCGAGCACCAGCAGCGCCACGAACGGCGTGGTCTTCCAGACGTCGGCGGCGATGATCACCGCCATCGCGTAGCCGGGTTCGCCCAGCCACACCAGGTCGCCGCCGGGCAGGCCGAGCGCGTTGAGCACCCCGGTGACCAGCCCGAAGTTGGGTTCGAACATGGTCTGCCAGGTGATCGCGCTGACCACGGTGAGCACCGCGTAGGGCAGCAGCACCGTCGAGCGCAGCAGCGCCCGGCCCCGGAACGCCCGGTCCAGCAGCAGCGCCAGCAGCACGCCGAGCACCACCTCCAGCCCCACCGAGACGACCGCGAAGAAGAAGGTCTGGCGGAACGCCTCCCACCACTCCGGGGACACCAGCGCGTTCAGGTAGTGGGTGAGGCCGACGAACACCGACAGGTCGGCCTGCCGGACGCTGTAGGCGTTGAGCGAGAGCCAGATCGCGTAGCCGATCGGCACCGCTGAGACGAGGAACATCAGCACCAGGGACGGTGCGAGCATCCAGCGCGCGGTGCGCCGCTGCTGCTCGCCGATCCCGCGTCGTGTCGCTGCCATGGTGATCAGAAGGTCTCCTGCGCCGCTTCGAGGTCCTCGACCATCCGGCGCACCGCCGACTCCACATCGGACTGACCGGAGATCGCGTCGTGGACGTTGGTGTAGATCGCCCGGGAGAGCTGCGCGTACACCGGCGACCGGGGCCGCGGCCGGGCGTTGGCCACCGATTCGGCGAGCTGCGCGGCGAACGGCACCCGCGCCAGCACCTCGGGATCGCGGTAGGTCGCGGAGATCGCGGGCGCCTGGGAGTGCTCCAGCAGGATGCGCTTCTGGAACTCCGGGCTGGTCGCGTGGTCGATCAGCGCCACCGCCCCGCCGACGTTGGTGCTGCTCGCCGCGATGGCCATGTTCCAGCCGCCGAGCACCGAAGCGGGCTCGGCCTCCGCGTCGAACGCGGGCAGCGGGGCGACGGCGACCGAGTCGCCGACGTCGGTCTCCTCGATCAGCGCGTGGGCGCTGGGCCACTGCCGCAGGTAGCCCGCCGCGCCGGATTCGAAGGCCCGCCGGGAGTTGTCCTCCTCGTAGGTCAGCGAGGCCCGGTCGATCGCGCCGTCGCGCAGCGCGCCGGTCATGGTGCGCAGCACCTCGCGGGTCTGCGGCGAATCGACGGTCACCTCCCCGTCGTCGGAGAGCACCGAACCGCCCGCGGAGTACAGCAGTTCGAGGAAGTTCACCGTCAGCCCCTCGTAGGGCTTGGCCTGCATCTCCAGCCGGTTGCCCGGTTCCCGGGCGGCTTCGGCGTAGACCTGCCGCCAGGTGGTCGGCGGCGGCACCCGGTCGCGGCGGTAGAACAGCAGACCGGCGTTGGTGTGGAACGGCGTCGCCCAGTAGCGCCCGTCGAAGAACGCGGTGTCCAGCGTGGTGGGGATCAGGCCGTGCCGGTTGGCCGCCACCAGCTCGCTCTGGTCGAGCACCCAGCCCTGGGAGGCCCACTCCCCGACCCAGGTCACGTCCATCACGTAGACGTCGCACTCGGTGGAGCCGCCTTCGAGGCGCTGGATGGCCTGCGTGCGGGTGTAGTCGGTGTCGGCGCCGAGTTCGACGTAGCGGGCCGACAACCCCGGTCGGCTCGCGGTGAACGACTCGACGAGCGTGGTGTAGACGCCGGTGTCGCGCGGTCCGCACACCGTCACCTCGCCGGTGGCGCCGACGGCCGCGGCCGGGTCGACGACGCGCGCCTCGGGGGCGCCCACGTCGGCCGGTGCGGTCGGCAGCTCCACCGCGCATCCGGTCAGCACCAGCGCCAGTGCGGGCACCAGCGCGCGGGTCGGTCGGGTCGGCTCCATCGGCGATCCCTCCTGCTCGGGTCAGCCCACCACCGGGTTCGGGGAGAACACGTCGTCACTGATCATCCGCACCGCGCCGAGCACCCCGGCGGCGTCGCCGAGCCCGGTCAGCACCACCGGCAGGTTGCGGGTGGCCAGCGGCAGGGAGCGGTGGTAGACGGTGCTGCGGACCTCGGCCAGCAGCAGGTCACCCAGGTTCGCCAAGCCGCCGCCGATGACGATCCGGGCCGGGTTGAAGAAGCTGACCAGCTTGGCCACCACTTCGCCGACGTGCCTGCCACCCTCCCGGATCAGCCCGGTGGCCACCGGATCCCCCGCCGCGGCGGCGTCTGCGACGTCCCGACCGGTCAGCACCGAAGTGGTGGTGAGCCGCTCGGCGAGGAACGGCGAGCGCCCGGCCTCTGCGGCGGTGGTGGCGTCGCGGCGCAGCGCCACGCCGGAGAAGAACGCCTCCAGGCACCCGACGTTCCCGCACGCGCACACCGGGCCCTGGTCGTGCACCTGGATGTGCCCGATGTCGCCCGCCGAGCCGTCGACACCGCGGTGCACCCGGCCGTCGACGACGATCCCGGCGCCGACGCCGGTGCCGAGCTTGACGAACAGGAAGGTGCCGACGCCCCGGGCCGCCCCGGCGTGGAACTCGCCGGCCGCCATCAGGTTCACGTCGTTGTCGAGCAGGGCCGGGCAGTCGAACTCGGTGGAGAGCCGCTCGCGCACCGGGTACTTGTCCCAGCCGGGCATGATCGGCGGCACCACCGCGACCCCGTCGGCGAAGCTGACCGGCCCGGGGACCCCGGCACCGATCCCCGCCAGCGCGCTCGTCCCGGTGCTCCGGCACAGCTCCCGCAGCAGCGCGGTGGCGGTGCCCAGCACCTCCTCCGGCCCGGACCGCACGTCGACCCCGCGCTGCACCTTCCGCAGCACGCGCAGCGCCCCGTCGGTCACGGCCACGTCGACGGAGGTGGCGCCGATGTCGATCCCGGCGAAGCGCAGGTCGCTGCCGACCCGCACCAACGACGACGGACGACCGCCGCGCGAGGCGGCCCGACCCGCGTCCTCGACCAGTCCGGTGCCGCCCAGCCGTTCCAGCTCGACGGCGACCTTCGACTTCGACAGCGCCAGCCCGTCGGTCAGCTCGGCGCGGGACAGCGGACCGCGGTCGCGCAGCAGGCGCAGCAGTTCCGCCTGGTCCCGGTTCCGCACCCTGGTCCCCACCGCACCCACCTCGTCGTGATCGAGCTCACGCGTCGATCGGGGACAGTAGGCGACTTCGGCCCGGTGCGGAAGGACTTCTGCGCACGAATTCACCGACTTCGACCACTCCCGGGTCGAAGTGGTCGCAACGGGCTCAGCCGAGCGGAAGCGCGCCGGACCGCCCGAACGGCCGAGCGCGGGACGTTCCCCGAGCGCGGGCCGGGCGGGGTTCGGCCGGGCGGGTCAGCCGGGCAGCCGGTCGCGCAGCGTCCGGGCCACCGCCACGGCGGCGGGATCGACCGGTTCGACGCGCGCCGCCGACCGCAACCACGCGGCGAGCGGTCCGGCCAGCGCGGGCGACATCGCCGCGATCCACCGCGCGCTCGCGGCGCGGGCCTCCGCGACGTGCTCGGTACCGCCGTCGGCGCGGTGCGCGATCACTTCGGGACGGCTCGCCAGCAGCCCGCCGAGCCGCCAGTCCCCGGCGGTCGACGACGCGGCGGCGCGCTCCAGCGCCTCGGCCGCGGCGACCACCTCGTCCCGTTCCACCACGCCCTCCTCCGCGCGCGACAGCGCCCGCGTCGACCTCGCAGCACCGCACGGCAACGGCGCACCCACCCCTGGGTCGCAGGCGGGTCAGTGGTGGTGGACGTCCTTGTTCTCGTGGGCGCCCCAGCCGTGCCAGCGCGCCACGTCGATCAGCGCGCTGACCCGGTGGCGCCCGCGCTCGTGGTAGGGCCCGCCGGTGTAGTGCCGGGCGAGGCGGTCGATGTCCACCAGGTCCGGGTCGTCGCGCAGCTCGGCCACCCGGCCCTGCAGGCTGACGTGGGTGTACCAGTCGGTCCCGTCGAGGACGGTGAGCGTGACGCGCGGCTCGGCGCGCAGGTACTCCAGGCGCTTGCGGCCCTCGTCCATGTTGACCAGGACCCGCCCGTCCTCCCACAGGTACCAGGTCGCCACCGAGACGGGTTGGCCGTCCGGGCGCACGGACGTGATCACGGCCGGGTTGGCCGCGCGCAGGAACGCGTCGACCTCCTCCGGGACAGGTGCCTTGGGCATCCCGCAACCTCCTCAAGCTCGGACGTGGTCTCCACCCCGCCGTACCCGGCTCCTGCTTACCTCACGCCTGCGAGGCCGCCGCGCGGGGGTCGAGCTGTTCCGGGGTGAGCCGGTGCCGGGGCGCACCGGAGAGCACGTCGCGGCTGCGCACCCGCAGCCGCTCGTCGACGTGCAGCAGCTCGCCGGGCCGCAGCGCCCGCCAGCCCGGGTCCTCGTCCATCCGCTCGCTGGCCACCACCACCGCCGGGTGCCGGGCCAGCTCACCGCACCGGGTGCGGATCCGGCCCGCCGGACTCGCGTGGTCCAGGTGGCGATCGCCGTGCGGCCCGCCCCGGGTGCGCGCCAGCACGTGCAGCCCGTGCGTCTCGGGGTAGCGCAGCGCCCACAGCTCGGTGGCCGTGGTGAGCACCAGGTTCAGCGCCAGCACCGGCACCGCGTCGGCGAGCCAGCGCACCGCGTCGGCGATGCCCGCGGCCACGTCACCGCCCCGCGACTCGACGCGCCGGGTGATCAGGGCGAAGAACCGCTCCGAATCGGTGTCGCCGGCCACCAGGTCGCGGTGCTCGCCGAGCTCGGCGTCCAGCGCGGCCAGGTCACCGATCACGCCGTTGTGCGCGAACAGCCGTCCCCGCTGCTGGAACGGGTGGGTGTCGCGCGGCTCGGCCGCGCCCGCGGAGGCGTAGCGGACGTGCGCGAGGAACGTGGTGGACGCCCGCTGCCGCGCGTCCTCGACGAACGCGCGGTCCTGGTAGGCGGCCACCGGCTGCTTGTCGACCTCGGGGGCGCCCGCGGCGGTGAAGGTGCCCAGCCCGGTGCCGTCCGGTTCCCGCCTGCTCTGCCTCGCGAGACTGTCCGGCGCCTCCAGCAACCAGAAGGTGGCGCGCACCCGGCGCGGCGCGGCGGACATCCCGAACAACCGGCACATGCCGGTGGGATACCCGATCCGGGCCGCGCCCAAAGGCGCCGCCGCGGGGAACACCCGAGCGGTGCGGTGCTATCCCGCGTACGCCGCCACCGGCGTGCCGAGCCCCGCACCGGGGACCCGGAACAGCGCTCCGGACTCCGGATGGCGTCGCCGGTCGGCACCCACCGCGGAGGTCGTGATGTAGAGGTCGCGCAGCTCGGGACCGCCGAACGTGCAGGCGGTCACCTGCGAGGCCGGGACCTCGATCCGGTCCAGCAGTTCGCCCGCCGGGGAGTACCGGTGCACGGCTCCGCCGCCCCACAGCGCCACCCACAGGTGACCCTCGGCGTCGACGGTGAGCCCGTCGGGCGCCCCGAGGTCCGCGTCGATGCGCACCGCGGGGCGCCGGGCGCGCAGCGCCGCGCCCCCGTGGTCGAAGGCGTCGATCCGGCGCGTGGCGGTGTCGACGTAGTAGGCGGTCGCGCCGTCCGGGCTCCAGGCGAGGCCGTTGGAGATCGTGACCCGGTCGAGGGCGGTCCGCACCCGGCCGTCGGGTTCCAGCACGTGCAGCGCTCCGCGCCCCGCCTCCTCGGCGTAGGACATCGACCCGCAGTAGAAGCGGCCCTCGGGATCGCAACCGCCGTCGTTCATCCGCACGGTCGGGTCGTCCCAGAGGTCGCCGAGCGGGCGGACGTCGGTGAGGTCGTCGTCGGCCAGCGCGAAGCCGCGTTCCAGCGCCAGCACCGCGCCACCGGACCGCCGGGGCCGCAGCGCCGCGACCACCCGGCCGACGTGCGCGCGGCGGACCTCGCCGGTTCCCCGGTCCAGGGTGAGGACGTCGCCGGCGAGCAGGTCGACCCAGCGGAGTCCGGGCCACGCCGGGTGCCACACCGGGCCCTCGCCGTGGTGCGCGCACGGATCGGTGATCTGCTCGACCTCCACCGGACCTCCTCCGCCCGCGCGATCCGCCGGTCCGTCCACTTCGGACCGCATGGGGCGGACCCGCGGGCAGCCAGTGTTGGCGATGGCGGGGCGCGCGTCAAGAACGGAACCGGCCGGCGCCCGGTCAGCTCCGCCCGGCGGCGTCCCGCGCGGCGCGTTCGATCTCGGCGCGGTGGTCCCGCCACCACGCCGCGTCCCCGGGCGCCATGTTGTCGTTGTCCCGCCGCAAGCCGACCTGCCCGTCGATCAGCTCGCGGACCACGTCGGCATGTCCGGCATGCCGGTGGGTCTCGGCGATCACGTGCACCAGGATGTGGTGCAGGGTCACGTCGGCCTTGCCCTCGTGCCACCAGGGCACCCGACCGGGCGAGTCCAGGTCCAGCGACTCGATGGTGGCGTCGGAATGCGCCGCGGCCCGGCGGTACAGCGCCACCAGGTCCTCCCGCGACTCCTCCGCGGTGGCCCACATGTCGGCGTTCAACGGGGCGTCCTCGGCCAGCCAGGGCATCGGCTCCTCGGGCGGGCGCCCGAAGGAGGAGCCGAAGTAGCCCAGCTCGACGCTGGACACGTGCTTGATCAGGCCCAGCAGGTTGGTGCCCGTCGGCGTCAGCGGACGCCGGAGGTCGTACTCGGAGAGGCCCTCCAGCTTCCACAGCAGCACGTCACGGGCCTCTTGCAGGTAGCGGTGCAGGTCCGCCTTCGGTTCGGTCATGCCGACATCCTGCCGACGGGCACCGACAGCCGGGCGGAACGGCGGTTTCCGCCACCGGCCCCGCTCGGCGGGCGGCAGCCGTTCAGCTCGTCGAGAAGCGCCTGCTGGAGGGGACCAGCGCGGCCAGCGCCGGGGCGAGGAAGCAGAGCACCGCGCAGCCGCCGAGCACGGCGACCGGGCCGAGCACGTCCACCGCGGGGGCGATCAGCGCCAGCCCGAGCGGCGCGAGCCCGTAGGACAGCAGGAAGTCCAGGGAGGACACCCGGGCCAGCTTGTCCGGGGCCACTTCGCGCTGCGCCGCGGTGAACCACGGCACGTTGAACAGCTCGATGCCGATCCCCGCGATCACGTAGGCCGCCACCACCAGCACCGGGTGCACCGGCAGCAGCAGGCTCAGCGGGGCGAACCCGTACGCGGCGAGCCCGGCCAGCGCCGCCCAACCCCGGTCCCTCGGCCGCCACCGGGCCACGACCAGCGCGCCGAGCAGGGCTCCGGCGGTGTAGGCGGTGAGCGCGGCGGCCAGCACGGCCTCGGTGCCGAAGGTGTCGCGGCTGATCAGCGGCAGCAGCACCCCGGTGGCGGAGTAGCCGGTGGCGATGACGGCGGTGAGCGCACCGAGCCCGGCGAGGAACCACGGGTGCCGCCGCGCTTCGCGGACGCCCTCGGCGAACTCGACGTGGAACGGCACCCGGTGGTGCGGTCCGGCGGGGCCGGGTCGCCCGGCGGGCGGCAGCAGGGCGGTGACCAGCCAGAGCGCGGCGGTGAGCAGCAGCAGCGCCGTGGTGCTCAGCGCGGTCGCCAGCAGCGCGGTCAGCCCGGGGGCGACCAGGGTGGTGACCCGCACCGCGAAGGTCATCGCGGCGTTGGCCCGCTGGCGCCGGGATTCGTCGACGACTTCGGCGGTGAGCGCCTGGAACGCGGGCCGGCAGGCGCCCTGCCCGGCTCCGACCACCGCGGCGGCCACCGCCATCAGCGCCACCGACCGGCCGAGCCCCAGCGCCACCAGCGGGGTCGCCACCGCCGCGGCGAGACCGGCCCACAGCACGGCGGCGCGGCGCGAGTAGCGATCGGCCAGCACCCCGCTGATCGGCACCGCGACCAGGAAACCGGCGGTGCGCGCGGCCAGCACCAGACCGAGCCCGGCGGCACCGAGGTCGCGGTCGAGCACGGCGAGCCCGAGCACGAAGGGCAGCGCCCAAGTGGCCAGGCCCGATGCGGTGCTGCCCGACCACAAGCGCAGGAACGACGGGTCGCGCAGGACGTGCCGGGCGGGTGCGCGGGCGGGCGGTGCGGTCACGGGCTCGCTCTCCTCTGCTGGTCCGGGCATGATCTCCACCACGCTAGACGATAATGGTTTTCATTTGTAGTATCGCTCCCGCCGGGCGGCGGCCGGCACCGCCCCCCTCGAACGTCCCCCTGACCACCCACTGTGGAGGTAGCTGTGGTTTCGGTTGGCACGGCGCCATCCCCGACCCGCACCACGACGCGGACCGGCCGCCTGCCCTGGGCGGTGGCCGGGCTGTCGGTCGTGCTCGCCGGGTCGGCCGTCGCGGGCATCTCGCTGGGCCCCGCGACGGTGCCGCTGCCGGAGGTGCTGCGCTACCTCGGCGCCGCGCTCACCGGCGGCACCATCGGGGCCGAGGAGGTCACCGGGTACTCGATCGTCTGGCAGGTCCGCACGCCCCGGGTGCTGCTCGCCGCCGTGGTCGGCGCCGGGCTCAGCGCGATCGGGGTCGCCGTGCAGGCGATGGTGCGCAACGCGCTGGCCGACCCGTTCGTCCTCGGCGTGTCCTCCGGCGCGTCCGTCGGCGCCAGCGCGGTGGTGTCCTTCGGCCTGTTCGCGGGCCTGGGCATCTACGCGCTGTCGGCCGCGGCGTTCCTCGGCGCGCTGCTGGCCTCCGCGCTGGTCTACCTCGCCGCCCGGGGCGGTGCCGGGCTCACCCCGCTGCGGCTGGTGCTCATCGGGGTCGCCCTGGCCTACGGGTTCCAGGCGCTGATGAGCGTCATCGTGTTCTTCGCCCCGTTCGGCGAGGCGGCCCGGTCGGTGCTGTTCTGGCTGCTGGGCAGCCTCGGCGGTGCGGCGTGGGGCTCGTTGCCGATCGCGGCCGCCGCCGTGGCCGGCGCGATCGCCCTGCTGCTGCGGCACAGCCGCTCGCTGGACGTGCTGGCGATGGGCGACGAGACCGCGGCGAGCCTCGGCCTGGACGCCGCCGCGCTGCGCCGGGGTCTGTTCCTGCTCACCGCGGTGGTCACCGGCGCGCTCGTCGCGGTCAGCGGTGCCGTCGGGTTCGTCGGGCTGGTGATGCCGCACCTGGTGCGGATCCTCGTCGGCGCCGACCACCGGCGGGTGCTCTCGCTCGCCCCGCTGATCGGGGCGATCTTCCTGGTGTGGGTCGACCTCGCCTCGCGGACGCTGTTCGCGCCCCGGGAGCTGCCGCTGGGGGTGATCACCGCGCTGATCGGGGTGCCGGTGTTCGTCGTCCTGCTGCGCCGCCGCGGCTACCTGTTCGGAGGTCGCTGACATGCGGGTGGAGCTCGACCAGGTCTCGGTGCGCATCGCCGGGACGACGCTGGTCCGCGACCTGGTGCTGACCGCGGGGCCCGGCGAGGTGGTCGGCCTGGTCGGACCCAACGGCAGCGGCAAGTCCACCGCGCTGCGCTGCGCCTACCGCGCGCTGCGCCCCAGCACCGGGGCGGTCCTGCTGGACGGCACGGAGCTCGCCGCGATGTCCCCGCGCGATGGGGCGCGCGCGGTGGCCGCCGTGACCCAGGAGCAGCACACCGAGCTGGACTTCACCGTCGCCGAGGTGGTCGCGCTCGGCCGCTACCCGCACCAGCGCGGCGGCCACCGGCTCGGCGAGCGGGAACGCGCGGTGTGCGCGGAGGCGATGCGGCGCACCGACGTCGAGCACCTGGCCGAGCGCGGGGTGCTGTCGCTGTCCGGCGGCGAGCGGCAACGGGTGCTCATCGCCCGCGCGCTGGCCCAGGAGTCCCGGGTCCTGGTGCTCGACGAACCGACCAACCACCTCGACGTCCGCCACCAGGTCGCGCTGCTGGCCTTGCTGCGCGACTGCGGGCTGACGGTCCTGGTGGCGCTGCACGACCTCAACCTCGCCGCCGCCACCTGCGACCGGATCGCCGTGCTCCGCGACGGCCGGCTGGTCGGCACCGGCGCGCCCGCCGACGTGCTCACCCCCGAGCTCGTCGAGGACGTGTTCGGCGTGCGGCCGACCGTGGTGCGCCACCCGCACACCGGCACCCCCCAACTGCTCTACTCGCTTCCCGGAGGAGACCGACCGTGACACACCGCCGCGCGGGCCTGGCCGCCGCGCTCACCTGCTGCCTGCTCGCCACCGCTTGCGGCGCCACCGTCGCACCGCGGACCGATCGCGGCCCGGAACCGGTGACCGTGGACAACTGCGGCCAGCGGATCACCTACCCGCTGCCGGAGCGGGCCGTGGCCTACGACATGAGCAGCACCGAGAAGATGTTCGCGCTCGGGCTGGCCGACCGGATGCGCGGGATCGTGATGCCCAGCACCGCCGACCCGGCCGTCGAACGCTCCCCGTACCTGGACGACTACCGCTCGGTCGAGACGCTGTCCACCGACGTCCTCGGGCTGGAGACCGTGGTGGCCGCCGGGGCCGACTGGGTGCTGGCGGGGTGGAACTCCGGCTTCAGCGAGGACCGCGGCATCACCCCCGCCAAGCTGGCCGAGCTCGGGATCAAGAGCTTCCAGCACACCGAGAGCTGCTTCAACTACGGCGCGAACCCGGTGCGGGTGCCGCCGCTGGAAGCCCTCTACACCGACCTGGAGCAGCTCGGCCGGATCTTCCACGTCGAGGACCGGGCCGCCGCGCTGGTCGCCGACCTGCGGCAGCGGGCCGAGGCGCTGCGCGCTTCGCGACCGGCCGGGGAACCGGCGCGGGTGTTCATCTACGACTCCGGCACCACCGAACCGTTCACCTCCGGCCGCCAGGCCTCGCCCGACGCCATCGTCTCGCTGGCGGGCGGGCGCAACGTGATGGGCCACCTCGACGAGCGCTGGACCACCGTGGGCTGGGAACCGGTCGTGGCCGCGCAGCCCGAGGTCATCACCGTCGTCGACTACGGCGACCAGCCGGTCGAGGACAAGATCGCGTTCCTGAAGTCCTTCCCGCCGCTGGCCTCGACCCCCGCGGTGCGCCACGACCGGTTCCACGTCATGGACTACGGCGAGGCCGTCAGCGGCCCGCGCAACATCGACGCCGCCGAGGACCTCGCCGCCTACCTGCGCTCGATCGGGCGCTGACCCACCCACCGGAAAGGAGCCCCCGTGCCCGGCACGCCGCTCACCGAACTCCCGCCCCCGCTGCCCGCCGACCGGATCGTCGCGCTGAACCGGCCGAAGCAGGACCTGCGCACCACCCGGCACCACGAGTGGAACGGCTGGACCTTCGAGGTCCCGCCGGGGGTGTTCCTGCCCGGCGCGACCAGCCGGATGATCCACCAGCGCATCCTCGACGGCGACATCGAGGTCCGCGACCGGCGCTACGCCGCGATGGGCGTCGGCCTCGGCGTCGAGGCGGTCGCCGCCGGGGTGCGCGGAGCCCGCGAGATCCACGCGATCGACGTGCACGCCGAGAGCGTGGCCACCACGTCGCGGCACTACCGCGCCCTGGTCGGCGACCGCCCGCCGCTGGTCCCGGTCGTCGCCGACGTCTTCGACGGCGTCCCGGACGGCGCCGCCTTCGACGTCGTCACCTTCAACCCGCCCGCGGTGAGCCAACCGGTCAGCGACGACCCGGACGTGGTGCGCAACGTGTGCGCCGGTGCGCCGCTGCTGGCCGAGTTCTTCCGCCAGCTCGCCGGACGCGACCTGCTCGCCCCCGGCGGCGAGGTCTTCCTCGTCGCCTCCAACACCGCCGACCTGCGGCGGATCGTCGGCGACGCGGCCGAACACGGGTTCACCGCCGAGGTCCACCACCGGCACGACTGGCAGGACGGCGTGCTGACCTACCTGTTCCGGCTGCACCGGGGAGGTGCCGCATGACCGGCGTGGCCGAACTGCTCGACGCGGCCCGGGACGAGGCGGGCGAGGTGGTGGCGACCAGCGCGTTCTGGCTGCACCACGGCACCCGGCTGGCCGGGTCCGGCACCACCTACCGGAACAGCTACGTGCTGGTCCGGGTCGGCGACTCCTTCGGCGCCTGCGCCTTCGAGACCGGGGAGCTCGATCCCGCGGTGTGCGCGGAGGCCTCCGGCGCCCCGCTGGCCGAGCTGCTCGCCGACGCCCCGCTGCCGCTGCGCATCGCCGCGCTCGACGCCCACCTGGCGCATCGCCGCCCGCACCGCGACTCCCCCGAAGCCGAGCCGGTGACGCTGCCCGCGGGCACCCCGGAGGTGCGGGCGGCCGCGCGGGACGCGGCCGTCGCCGGGCTGCTGGACATCGAGCCGGGCGCTGCGGTGGCGCTGATCGGCGTGGTGAACCCGCTGGTCGCGGCGATCCGGGAGCGCGGCGGGACATGCCTGCCGTGCGACCTGAACCTGCGGGAGACCCGGTGGGGCGAGCCGGTGTCCCGCGATTCCGCCGAGGTGCTGGCCGCGGCCGACGCGGTGGTCGCCACCGGCATGACTCTGGGCAACGGCACCTTCGACGCCATCCTGCGGACCTGTCGGGAACGGGGCCTCCCGCTGATCGTCTACGCCCAGTCCGCGGCGGCGGTGGCGCGGGCGTTCCTCGGCTCGGGGGTGACCGCGCTGTCCGCGGAACCGTTCCCGTTCTCCCAGTTCAGCGCCGACCCGACGGTGCTCTACCGGTACCGCTCGGAGGGTGCCGCATGACCGAGGGCATCGGCTGGGCGCCCTGCCACCACGGCGAGCTCCTCCAGGGCTTCTTCCACGACGCGACCGGGGCCACCCGGCGCGGTCTGGTGACGCTGCCGATGACCGGGCCCGGCACCCGGGCCCACTTCACCCGCACCGAGGGCGGTCCGCTGCTCGCGGTGCCCGGCGAGCGCGCGAAGGCGCGGCGGGCCGCCGAGCTGGCGGTCCGGGAATGCGCCCGGCGGCGCCGCTGCCCGCCCGGTGGCGGGCGGCTCCAACTCGGCGCGGGCGTGCCGGTCGGGTTGGGCATGGGGTCGTCGACCAGCGACGTGATCGCCGCGGTGCGCGCGGTGTTCGCCGCCTTCGGACTGGTCGCGGACCCCGGCACCACGGCGCGGATCGCGGTGCGCGCCGAGCGCGCGTGCGATCCGCTGATGCTCGGCGGCGGACCGCTGCTGTTCGCCCAGCGCGACGGCGAGGTGCTGGAGGAACTGGGCGCGGCGCTGCCGCCGCTGGCCGTCGTCGGGTGCCTCACCGGCGGCGGGCGGCCGGTGGACACCCTGGCGCTGGCCGCGGACCGGGCCGCCGACGTGGCCGGCTACGAGCGGTTGCGCGGCGCGCTGCGGACGGCGGTCGCCGACGGCGACGCGGCGCTGCTCGGGCGGGTCAGCACCGCCAGCGCCCGGCTCAACCAGCGGGTGCTGACCAAGGCCGAGCTGCCCGCGCTGGAGCGGCTGGCCGAGCACGTCGGCGCGGTCGGCGTGCAGGTGGCGCACAGCGGCAACGTGGCGGGCCTGCTGTTCGACGCCACCACCCCCGACTTCGACCGCAGGGTCCGCGCCGGGGTGCGCGGGCTGCGGCGCGAAGGCATCACCGCGACCCGGGTCTTCCGGGCCCAGCAACGCGCGAGCGGAGGACGAGCGTGGACGAGCACATCTCCGAAGCCATCGGCAGGCCGGACCTGGTGCGGACCGGTTCCGGCGTCGTCTGCCTCCGATTCGAGACGATGAAGGTGGTCTCGGCGCTCGCCGCGGTGCGCCGGCTGCTCGACGCGGGCACCGTGCGGCCCGGCGACACGCTGCTGGACAGCTCCAGCGGCATCTACGCGTACGCGCTGGCGCTGGCCTGCCACCGATACGGGCTGCGCTGCCGCATCGTCGGGTCCACCACCATCGACGGCGCGCTGCGCACCCAGCTCGCGGTGCTCGGCGCGGACCTGGAGCAGATGGAGCCGTCCACCGACCTGCGGCTGGACCAGAGCAGGCGGGTCGCCCGCATCGAGGAGATCCTGCGGGAACACCCGGACTACCACTGGATGCGGCAATACCACGACGACGTGCACTACCTCGGCTACCGGGCGGTGGCCGACCGCATCGCCGCCGAGGTGCCCGGCCCGCTGCTGCTGGTCGGCGGGGTCGGGTCCGGGGCCTCCACCGGCGCGCTGGCCGGGTACCTGCGGCAGCGCTCGCGGGATGTGCGGCTGGTCGGCGTGCAGCCGTTCGGCAGCGTGACCTTCGGCAGCGAGCACGTGGCCGACCCGGACATCATCATCGCGGGCATCGGCAGCTCGATCCCGTTCGGCAACGTGGCGCACGAGCGCTACGACCTGCTGCACTGGGTCGGTTTCGAGGCCGCGCTGGCGGGCAGCGTCGCGCTGCTGCGCGAGCACGCGGTGTTCGCCGGGCTGTCCTCCGGTGCCGCCTACCTCGCCGCGCGCTGGGAACGCGAGCAGGACCCGGTCCGCACCGCGGTGTTCGTCGCCGCCGACACCGGCCACCGCTACGTCGACGGCGTGTTCGCGCGGCACGCCGAGGCCGCGGCGCCGGAGGACCTCGCTCCGAAGCGGATCGGCGACCTCACCGCGCTGGCGCGGCCGTGGTCGCGGATGGCGTGGAACCGCGCGCCCGCCCCTCCCGGGGCCGTCGAGCCGCTCCTGGCCGGATGACGCGCGGGGGCCGTGCGCCGCACGGCCCCCGCGACGTTCCCCTCCAGCGCGGTATCGCCGCCCTCGGGTGACCATTCCCCTTCGGACAACGGGAAAAATTGTCGATTGCGCTGGATTCTGCCTACTTTACAACCGGTTTCAAGCGAAGAGAATGGTCCGCGCACTCGGGCAACACGATCGGATTTAACTCCATGGCATGGAAACCCGGGGTATCGGTGGCGTTCGAGTGACGCTGCTCGCGCGCCCGCACCGGCGGCGGCGGGACTGCTAGCTTGCGGTTCTGAATCGACCCAGCGGCCGTCGCCGCGGAACTCCCGACGGGCTGAAACACCAGGAGAACCCATGCCCGAGATGTCCACCGCGCTCGACGACGTCGACACCGCGTTCCTCCGCGCCTGGACCGACCAGCGCGCCACGACGAGCTGCGGCCTGTGGCAGGACGCCACCGACCTCGGCGCCGCGCACACCGCCAAGTTCGCCCGGCTCGCCGACCTCGCCGGGGTGCGCTCCGGCGCCCGGGTGCTCGACGTGGGGTGCGGCTCCGGCGGACTGCTGGAATACCTCGCGGTCCGGCGCGACGCCGTGGCGGTCGGCGTCGACCGGTCCGCGCGGTACTGCCGGGACGCGGCGTCCCGGTCCGGCGTGATCGACGTGGAGTGCGCGGACTACCGGGACTACGCGCCCGCCGAGCGGTTCGACGCGGTGGTCTGCGCCCAGCTCCTCGAGCACACCACCCGCTACTCCGAGGCGCGCGCGGGCCGGCACCTGGAGCGCTACCGGGACTTCTTCCAGCGGCTGCACGACTGGACCCGGCGCGGCGCCAAGCTCGCGCTGGAAGTGCTGGCGATGCCGGACATCCGGTGGGCCACCCCGTCCCCGGCCCAGCAGCGGCTGATCGAGGGCGTCGGCGGGCACCGCTGCTTCGTGCGGCCGAGCGACCTGGGCGCGAGCTGCCTCGGGCTCTGGCAGCCCACCCACTCGGTGCTGCTGCGCGACGACGCGGTGCGCACCCACCGGGAGTGGCTGCGGCGGCTCACCGGGCAGCGCGAGGAGCTGCACCGGCGCTGGGGCACCGACCTGGTGACCGGGTACGAGCGGGTGCTGCGCCACGAGCTCGACGCCCTGCACTCCGGCACCGCCGCCGTCGCGCTGCTGGGTTTCCGCCGGATCGACCCCCGCTGACCACATCGGACGCGGCGTGGGGCTCAGGCGGTCCGCTGCGGCCGGCGCCTGCCGAACCGCTCGGCCAGCGCGGTGTCGACCTCGTCGAACTCCCGCCCGCCGGTCTCCGGGACGTAGCGGGCGACGAACCAGAGGGCGAACGCGCACACCACCGCGAACAGCCAGAACGTCTGACCGGTGCCGATCGAGTTCACCACGGTCAGGAACGTCAGGCTGACCACGAAGTTGGCCAGCCAGTTGACCGTGGTGGACGCGGCGGAGCCCACCGCCCGCGCGTGCGGCGGGAACACCTCGCCGATCAGCACCCAGAACACCGGGCCGAGCCCGGCCGAGTACGCCGCGATGTAGAGCACCATGAACACCAGCGACAGCGCCGGGTCCAGGACGAGCACGAAGGACAGCCCCAGCAGCACCAGCGAGACCGTCATCCCGGCCAGCGACACCAGCATCAGCCGGCGCCTGCCGCGGGTGTCGATGAACCGGATCGCCACCAGCGTCATCACCAGGTTGATGACGCCGATGAACACCGAGCAGAAGATCGAGCTGCCCGCGCTGATCCCGGTGCCCTCGATGACCGTCGGCGCGTAGTAGATGATCGTGTTGATCCCGCCGAACTGCTGCACGGCAGCCAGCAGCAGCCCCACCACCAGCGCCGGGCGGACCGACGCGGCGAGCAGCACCCGCCAGCCGGAGCGCCCCCGATCGGCGCCCGGTCCGGGCCCGCCCTCGGACCGGTACCGGTGGACGAGGTCGTCGACCTCCTCGGGGCGGGCGATCGACCGGAGCACCGCGCGGGCCTTGTCCACCCGGCCGTGCGCGATCAGCCAGGCGGGCGTCTCCGGGAGCCAGAACGCGGCCCCGGCGAGCAGCACCAGCGCGGGCAGGGCGCCGACCCCGATCATCTCCCGCCACCGCCCGCCCGCCGAGAACGCCAGGTTCACCAGGTAGGCGGCCAGGATCCCGGAGGTGATCATGAGCTGGTTCAGGGTCAGCAGCCTGCCCCGGATCCGCTTCGGGGCGATCTCGGAGAGGTAGGCGGGCACGGTCGCCGAGGCGGCCCCCACCGCCACGCCGAGCACCACCCGGCCCAGCACCAGCGTCCAGTACCCGGTGGCGGTGACCGCGAGAGCGGTGCCGAGGAGGAACACGAGCCCCTCGACGCCCAGCGCCGCGCGCCGTCCCAACCGGTCGGCGAGCCAGCCCGCGGCCAGCGCGCCGACCATCGCGCCCAGCAGCAGCACGCTCACCACGCTGCCCTGCTCGAAGGCGGTCAGACCGAACTCGCGCTTGATGAACAGCAGCGCACCGGAGATGACCCCGGTGTCGAAGCCGAAGAGGAACCCGCCGACCGCGATCGTCGACGCCCAGATCCAGACCGTGCGCGTCGCGGGGCCCGGGACCGCTCGCAGCGGGCCCTCCGTTCCCGGATCGCTGGAGAACGCCTGCATCCCACACCCCTTCGTGCCGACGCGGCCCGGACCTGCTGGTCCGCAACGGGTTCAGCTTGCGGTCCGCCGCGCCTGCGGGCAAACCGGCGTCAGCCCAGCGAGTTCTTCCAGATCCGGCCGCCTTTGACCACGAGCGCGAGGTTGGCCGCGGGATCGGCGAGCACACCGAGGTCGCGGGTCGGGTCCCCCTCGACGACGAGCAGGTCCGCCAAGGCGCCCGGTCGGATGACCCCCAACGGAGCCGTCGGGTGACCGTCGATCACCTGCTGGTACGGATCCCGTTCCCCGGCCATCCGGAACAGCGCGGCGTTGCCGGACGTGGCGATGCGCAGCGCCTCGACCGGGCTCAACCAGCGGGAGAGCCGGGCCAGCATCGCGCCCTGCCGGTGCGCCTCGGCGGGAGCGAGCAGATCGGTGCCGAAGGCCAGCGGCACCCCGTGCTCCCGCGCCCGGTGCAGGGTCCGCTCCACGCCATCGCACACCATCGTGTTCTTCGCGGCGAGCTCCGGCGTCGGGTAGTGGTGGTCGTCGACGTCGAAGGGCTGGGTGCTGAGCCAGGCGTCGTGCTCGGCGAGCATCCCGATCGTGCGCTCGTCGGCGAGGTGCCCGTGCTCGATGCAGCGCACGCCCGCCTCCAGGGCCCGCCGGACGCCCGCCGAGCCGTAGACGTGGGCCGCGACGTAGGTGCCGAAGTCCTCGGCGGCGCGCACCGCCGCCCGCAGCTCCTCCGGGGTGAACTGCAGCGTGCCGAGCGGGTCGTAGCGGGAGGCCACCCCGCCGCCGGCCATCACCTTGAGCTGGCTCGCGCCCTTCTTCAACTGCTCCCGGGCCCCGGCCAGCACCCGCTCGGGACCGTCGACGACCCGCATGAACCCGATCTCCTCGGCCCGCGAGGGCGCTCCGCCCAGCGCCACCGGCGGCTCGTGCACGGCGCCGAAGTCGCCGTGCCCGGAGGTCTGGGACAGCGCGGCCTGGCTCGGGTAGAGCCGCGGGCCCGGGAACAGCCCCTCGTCGATCACCTGCTTGACGGCCGCGACGTCCCCGCCCATGTCGCGGACCGCGGTGAAGCCCCGCAGCAGCATCCGGCGCGCGGCCTCCAGCGCCCGCAGGTGCGGCAGCCCCGCGCTCGCCGTCGCGAGCCCGGCGGGCTCGGTGCCCAGCGCGACCAGGTGCACGTGCGCGTCGGTGAGACCGGGCAGCAGCACCCGGCCGCCGCCGTCGAGCACCTCGGCCCGCTCCGGCGCCCGCTCCCGCGCCTCCGCCCCGGTGGCGGCGATCCGGTCGCCCTCGACCAGCACCGCGCCCGGCTCCGCGGCGTCGCCGAGGCCGTCGAACACCCGCACCCCGGTGATCAGGAGCGATTCCGGCCGCTGATCCATGCCGCCTCCTCCGCGCAACGCCGCCCGCGCCGGAGCCTGCGCCCGCGCCCGCCGGACCGCATCCGCACCGCCACGCGAACGGGTCAGCGGTGCAGCACGCCGTGCAGCCCGCGCACGACCGCGCCGTAGACCTCGCCGAGGACGCCGTCGCGGGCCAGCGCGGCGCGGGCGGCGTTGGCCCCGGGGCCGCCGTGCACCGCGCCGCCCGGGTGCGCCGAGGCACCCGCCAGGTACAGCCGGTCGACCGGGGTGTCGGCGCGACCGAGCCCGGGGACCGGCCGGAAGACGAGCTGCTGGTGCAGCGCGGCGCTGCCGCCGTTGAGCGCGCCCTCCACCAGCGCCGGATCGCGCCGCTCGAAGTCCGCCGGCCCCTGCACGTGCCGACCGCGCACCAGCGTGCCGAACCCGGGAGCGTGCCGCTCGACGGTCCGCTCGACGCGGTCGGCGACCCGGCGCAGGTCGTCGGCGGTCCACCGGACACCGCGCGGCAGGTGGGTGTAGGCCCACGCGGTCTCGGTGCCCGCCGGCGAGCGACCGGGGTCCGAGGTGCTCATCTGGCCGAGCACCAGGAACGGTTCCTCCGGGACGCGTCCGGTGGCCAGCCGGGTGGCGAAGTCGGCCAGCCCGGTCAGGTCCGCGCCGAGGTGGACGGTGCCCGCGCGGCCGGCCGCCGGGTTGCGCCACGGGATCGGGCCGTCGAGGTTCCAGTCCACCTTCAGCGTGGCGTCGTCCCAGTGGAAGGCCTCCAGGTCGTCGAGCAGCCGGGCGGGCAGCGCGTCCGGGCCGACCAGCCGCAGGTAGAGCGTCGGCGCGGGCACGTCGGCCAGCACCGCGCGGCGGGCGCGCACCAGCCCGCCCGCGCCGTCGGCGACCCCGACGGCCCGGCCGCGCGCGGTGAGCACCCGCGCCACCGGTCGTCCGCAGTCGATCCGGCCGCCCCGGTGCCGCAGCCGCCGGACCAGCGCCCCGGAGAGCTCGCCCGCACCGCCCGCCGGCACCGGGAAGCCGACGTCCTGGGCCGCCATGCACAGCAGCCAGCCGAACAGCCCGCTGCCCGCCTGCAGCGGACCGAGGTCGGTGTGCAGCGCGTTGCCCGCCAGCAGCAGCCGGGCGCCCTCCCCCGCGAACCGCTCCGCGCCGAGGGCCGCGGCGGGGGTGGTGGCCAGCCGCGCGAACCGCAGCGCGTCGGCCGCGCCGAGCGAGCGCAGCAGCTTGGCCCCGGACCGCACCGGGGGGAACGGGTCGAACAGCGCACCGACCAGGTCGTCGCGGATCCGCCGCCAGGTGGCGAACTCCGCGCGCCAGGCCCGCGCATCGGTTCCGGCGAACCCGGCGAGGGAGGACGTCGTCTCGGCGAGGTCGCGGGACAGCACGGCGCACCGGTCGTCGGGCAGCACGTGCGCCAGCGCGGCCGGGGCGTGCCGCCAGCGCAACCCGTGTTCGGCGAGCCCCATCCCGGCCACCCACGGCGACAGCGCGCCCATCGGGTAGAAGGCGCTGAACACGTCGTTGCGGAACCCGGGTTCGATCAGCTCGGCGCTGCGCACGGCGCCACCCGGGGTCGGGAGGGCTTCCAGCACGAGGACGTCCCAGCCGGCGTCGACCAGCAGGTTCGCCGCGACCAGGCCGTTGGGACCGCCTCCGACCACCACGGCGTCCACCGAGTCCTCCACGCCGATCGGCCTACCCGGACACCACGCCCGCTACACCGCCGCCCTCACCCGGGCGGGACCCCCGCGCCTGCGTCAGCTGATCGGTTCACCTAACCGGGTCCTCGGTGGAGGCGCCGAACCCGCTCGCCAGGGCCCGCACGGCGGTGTCCAGCAGCGCGACGAGTTCGGCGTCGTCGCGGTCCAGCCACTGCTCGTAGGCGGCCAGCGCGACGCCGAGGACGGCGTAGGCGATGGCCTGCGGGGCCAGCGCGTCGACCGGTTCGCCGAGGCGCCGACCGACGAACTCGGCGATCACCTGGCGCCAGGCCTGGTACCGCAGCGTGGAGTGCGCTTGCAGGGCGGGCACCCGCAGCAGCAGTTCCATCCGCCTGCGGTGCCACGGCGCCTCCTCCGGCGGCACCCGGTTGAAGTCGACGAGCACCCGCCGGATCACCTCCATCAGCGGGACGTCCGGGCCGTAGCGGTCCAGCTCCTCGCGCAGCCACCGCAACTGCTCGTCGAAAGCGCCCCACGGCACGTCGTTCTTGGACGCGAAGTAGTGGAAGAAGGTGCGCCGGGCGATCGAGGCGGCGCGGGCGATGTCGTCGATCGTGGTGCGCTCGAAGCCCTGCTCCGCGAACAGCTCGAAGGCGACGTGCTCCAGCTCGGCGCGCGAGGTGGCGCGGCGGCGGCCCGGGCGCCCGGTTGGGCCGGACGTGTCACGCGGCAACGGAATCCTTCCCTTCCTGCACTGGGTGCACATACTCTCCCCCACGACGGCCGCGGCACCGCCCCCAGGTGAGAGGAAGCCCGCCATGAGCGAGGACAGCACCGCCCGCACGTCCGACACCGAACCGACCGTCGACGAGGAGCTGCTGGTCGAGGAGGTCTCCATCGACGGCATGTGCGGCGTCTACTGAACCGCCCGATGACCGCCTTCGACACCGGCTCCGGCTACCGGCTGAGCCCGGACGTGGCGCTGCGCCCCGAGCCGTTCGGGGCGCTCGCCTACCACTTCGGCAACCGGCGGCTGTCCTTCCTCAAGGTCCCCGAACTGGTGGACCTGGTGCGCGGGCTCGGCGAGCACCCGAGCGTCGACGCCGCGCTGGAGACCGTGCCGCCGGAGCGGCGCGGCGCGTTCCGGCGGGCGCTGGCCTCCCTCGCCGACTCCGGGCTGATCGTCCCCGTCCGCGACGGACCGAAGGAGTCCCGATGACCGCCACCGCGCAACGCGTGCCCTCCCTCGTCGAGCACTTCACCTCCGGCCTCGACGCACCGATCTGCCTGACCTGGGAGTGGACTTACGCCTGCAACCTCGCCTGCGAGCACTGCCTGTCCTCCTCCGGCCGCCGCGACCCCGACGAGCTGGGCACCGAGGAGATGAAGGCCGTCATCGACGAGCTCCAGCGGATGCAGGTCTTCTACGTCAACGTCGGCGGCGGCGAACCGACCGTGCGCCCGGACTTCTGGGAACTGCTGGACTACGCCGTCGCCCACCAGGTCGGCGTCAAGTTCTCCACCAACGGCCTGCGGCTGGACCGCGACCGCGCCGCCCGGTTGGCGGCCACCGACTACGTGGACGTGCAGGTCTCGCTGGACGGGGCGACCCGCGAGGTCAACGACGCGGTGCGCGGACCGGGTTCCTACGACATGGCGATGCGCGCGCTGGAGAACCTGGCCGAGGCCGGGATGCCCGGGGCGAAGATCTCGGTGGTGATGACCCGGCACAACGTCGGCCAGCTCGACGAGTTCAAGGCCATCGCCGACGACCTCGGGGCGCAGCTGCGGATCACCCGGCTGCGGCCCTCCGGGCGCGGCGCCGACGTCTAGCACGAGCTGCACCCGACCGCCGAGCAGCAGCACGACCTGCACCGCTGGCTGACCGAGCACGGCGATTCGGTGCTCACCGGCGACTCCTTCTTCCACCTCAACGCGCTGGGCTCGACCCCGCTGCCCGGGCTGAACCTGTGCGGGGCGGGGCGGGTGGTCTGCCTGATCGATCCGGTCGGCGACGTCTACGCCTGCCCGTTCGCCATCCACGACGCGTTCCGCGCGGGATCGGTGCGCGACGCGGGCGGATTCGCCCGGGTGTGGCGGGAATCGGAGCTGTTCACCGAGCTCCGCGGGCCCTCGTCGGCCGGGGCCTGCGCGTCCTGCTCGGCCTACGACGCGTGCCGGGGCGGTTGCATGGCGGCGAAGTTCTTCACCGGCCTGCCGCTGGACGGCCCCGATCCCGAGTGCGTCCGGGGCGGTGCCGATCCGTCCTCCGTGGACCCCGCGGTGCTGCCCCGCCCGACGCAGGACCACTCCCGGGGACGCCCCGTGCGGCTCGGGATGCCCTCGGTCCGGGTGCCCGACAAGCCTTGCGACTCCAGCCCGCTGTCGGGGGCGACGTGGAGCTGACCGGTCCGGTCGGGCTGGGCCCGCGCACCGCGCCGTCCCGGGTGCTGTTCGGGCCGCACGTGACGAACCTGGGCCGCGGGCGGGCGCTGTCGGACCGGCACGTCGCCTACTACGCCGAACGGGCGGCGGGCGGGGCGGGGGTGATCGTCACCGAGGTGGCCTCCGTCGACCCCTCCGACCACCCCTACGAGCGGGCGCCGCTGGCCGCCGACTGCGCGGCGGGCTGGGCGGCGGTGGCCGAGGCGTGCCGCCCGCACGGGGCGCTGGTGCTGGCCGGGCTCGGGCACACCGGCTCCCAGGGTTCCTCGGCGTACCACCAGCGCGCGCTGTGGGCGCCCTCGCGGGTGCCCGACGTGGCGTCCCGGGAACTGCCGGTGGAACTGGAAGCGGACGAGATCCGGCGGCTGGTCGCCGGTTTCGCCGAGGCCGCGGCCACCGCGTCGGCCGCCGGGCTCGACGGCGTGGAGATCGCCGCCGGGCAGCACTCGCTGCTGCGGCAGTTCCTGTCCGGGCTCACCAACCACCGCACCGACGCCCACGGGCGGGACCGGGCGCTGCTGCTGCGCGAGGTGCTGGGCGCGGTCCGGGAGCGGCTCGGCGACGGCGTCCTCGGCTTGCGGCTGTCCTGCGACGAACTCGCGCCGTGGGCCGGGATCACCCCCGAACGCGGCGCCGAGCTGGCCGCGGAGTTCGCCGCCGCCGTCGACTACCTGGTGGTGGTGCGCGGGTCGGCGATGGGCACCTCGGCCACCCGACCCGACCTGCACACCCCGCCCGGGTTCAACAACGGGCTGTGCCGGGATGTCCGGACCGCGGTGTCCGGGCGGACGCCGGTCGTGCTCCAGGGCAGCGTGGTCTCCCCCGAACAGGCGCAGCGCGCGCTCGACGACGGGGTCGCCGACCTGGTGGAGATGACCCGGGCGCAGATCGCCGATCCGCGGTTGGTGGCGCTGGTGCGCGACGGTCGTCCCGAGCGGGTGCGGCCGTGCGTGCTGTGCAACCAGAAGTGCCGGGTGCGCGACGCCCGCAACCCGGTCGTGTCCTGCGTGGGCGAGCCGCGCAGCGGCCACGAGACCGAGGACCCGCCGGTGTCGGGCACCGACCCCGCGCCGCGCGAGGTGCTGGTGGTCGGCGGCGGGCCGGCGGGGCTCGAGGCGGCGCGGGTGCTCGCGCTGCGCGGCCACGACGTGCTGCTCGCCGAGCGCGGCGGGCAGCTCGGCGGCGCCGCCCGGTGGGCGGCCCGGGTGCACGGCCGCGACCGGCTCGGGGCGCTGGTGGAGTGGCTGGTCGCCGAGGTGCGGCGGCTCGGCGTGCGGATCGCGCTGCGCACCCCGGTCGCGGCGGCGGACCTCGTCGGCCGCGAGGTGGTGCTGGCCACCGGCTCGGTACCGGGTCCGCGCGGCTACCCGGTCCGGGGCGGGACCGCGCTGGACGCCGCGGCGCTGCTGGCCCACCTCGACCGCGGCGGCACCGCGGACGAGGCGCTGCCGGCGGGACCGGTCGCCGTGTTCGACCCGGTCGGCGACGCGGTGGGCGTCGGCGTCGCCGAGCTGCTCGCGGCGGCCGGGAGGGACACCGCGCTGCTCACCCCGGACCCGGTCGCGGGCACCCAGCTCGCGCTGACCGGCGACCTCGCCGACGCCAACGCCCGGTTGCAGCGCGCCGGGGTGCGGTTGCGCACCCGGTCGGTGCCGCGCGCGGTGACGGCCGGGGCGGTGCTCGTCGAGCACGTGCTCACCGGGGTGCGCGAAGAGCTGCCCGCGGCCGCGGTCGTCCACTGCGGACACCGGCTGCCCGACGAGGCGCTGGACGCACCGCTGCGGGCCGGGGACCGCACCGCACCCCGGACGCTGCACGAAGCGGTGCTGGAGGGCAGGCGGGCGGCGCTGGCCGTCGGGGCCACCGCGCCGGTGCCCGCCGGGAAGGCGGCCGGATGAGCGCCGCGTACCGCCACCTGTTCACCCCGCTGCGGTTGGGCCCGGTCACCGCGCGGAACCGGATAGTGTTCTCCGCCCACCTGACCAACTACGCCGAGGACGGCAGGCCCAGCGCCCAGCACGCGGCGTACTACGGGGCCCGCGCCGCGGGCGGGGCCGGGCTGGTCATCACCGAGGAGCACTCCACGCATCCGACCGATTGGCCCTACGAGAAGCTGATCCACGGCTTCGACCGCGCCGCGATCCCCGGCTACCGGCGGATCACCGACGCGGTGCACGCGCACGGGGTTCCGGTGTTCGCCCAGCTCAACCACAACGGCGGACAGGCGTCCTCGATGTACTCGCGGCGCCCGGTGTGGGCACCCTCGCCGGTGCCCGACCCGCTGTTCCGCGAGGTGCCCAAGGCCGTCGACCGCGCCGAGATCGCCGAGATCGTCGCCGGGTACGCCACCGTCGCCGCGCACTGCGCCGAAGGCGGGTTCGACGGCGTGGAGCTGCAGTGCTCGCACTCCTCGATCGTGCGGGGCTTCCTGTCCCCCGCGACGAACCTGCGCACCGACGACTACGGCGGTCCGCTGGCCAACCGGGCGCGGCTGCTGCTGGAGATCATCGCGGCGGTGCGCGACGTGCTGGGTCCGGAGCGGGCGCTCGGCGTGCGGCTCTGCGGCGACGAGCTGATCGAGGGCGGCACCACCCTCGACGAGGCGGTGCGGGTGGCGCGGCTGGTCGAGGCCACCGGAGCGGTGGACTACCTCAACACCTCGGTCGGCGTGGCGACCTCGACGCTGTACATGATCGAGGCGTCGATGGCGATCCCGCCCGGCTACGCGCTGCCCATCGCCAACGCGCTGCGCCGCGCGGTGCGGCTGCCGGTGGTCGGCGTGGGCCGCATCAAGGACCCGGCCCAGGCCGAACGCGCCCTCGCCGAGGGGCACTGCGACCTGGTCGGCGTGGTCCGCGGGCAGATCGCCGATCCCGACTTCGCCGCCAAGGCGCGCTCCGGCCACCCGGGCGACATCCGCACCTGCCTGTCGTGCAACCAGGAGTGCGTCGGCCGGATGGGGCTGAACCGGTGGCTGGGCTGCATCGAGAACCCGCGGGCGGGCCGGGAGGCGACCCCGCTGCCCGCGCCCCGGCGGCCGAAGCGGGTGCTGGTGGTCGGCGGCGGCCCGGCGGGCCTGCAGGCCGCCGCGACGGCGGCGCAGCGCGGCCACCGGGTCACCCTGTTCGAGCGCTCCGCCACCACCGGCGGTCAGGTCGCGGTCGCCGCCTCGGTGCCCAGCCGCGCCGAATTCCTCGACGTGACGCGGAACCTGCGGGCCGAGTGCCTGCGCCGCGGGGTCGAGCTCCGCACCGGCGTCGAGGTCGCGGCCGACGATCTGCGCGCCGCCGGGCCCGACGCCGTGGTGCTGGCCACCGGCGCCCGGCCGCAGCGGCCGTGGTGGGCGGGCGAGCTGGCGCGCGTCGTCGACGTCCGCGACGTGCTGGAGGACCGGGCGCGCCCGGCGGGTGCGGTGCTGGTGGTCGACGAGCTGGGCTTCCACCAGGCCACCTCGGTCGCCGAACTGCTGGCCGACCGCGGCTGCTCGGTGCGGATCAGCACCCCGGGCATGGTGGTCGGGCAGGACCTCGGCGTGACGCTGGACCTGGAGACCTTCGCGCTGCGCGCGCACGACAAGGGCATCACCGGCGGTACCGACGAGGTGGTCCTGGGCGCGGCGGCCGACGGCGACGCGGTCGTGCTCGACGTGCTCACCCACACCACCGGGGCCATGCGGCAGGTTCGGTTCGACTGGGTGGTCTGCGCGACGCACCAGGAACCGGAGGACGCGCTGTGGCGGGAGCTCGCCGACGCGCCGTTCGCCGTCCACCGCGTCGGCGACTGCCTCACGCCGCGCCGCGCGCACGCCGCGGTGGTCGAGGGCGAGCGGATCGGGGCGTCGCTGTGATCGGGGCGGCGGTCGTGGCGCTGGTGGTCGTGCGCGACGGCGAGCTGCCCGCCGGGGCCGACGAGACCACCGCCGAGTGCTCCGGCGCGGTGCTGCTCACCGGCACCGGGACCGGCGAGGCCGCCCGGTCGCTGACCGCCGCGCGGCAGGTGTGGTGCCTCGAACTCGGCGGCACCGGCCCGCACGCGGTGGCCGCGGCGGTCCGGCCACTGCTCGCCGAGGTCCCGGTGGTGGTGCTGCCCGCCTCGCCGGACGGGCGGGATCTGGCCCCGCACCTGGCGCTGGCGTGGGACCGGCCGCTGCTGGCCGGGGCGGTGCGCTGCACCCGCGAGGAGGCCGTGCTGACCCGGCTGGACGACCGGGTGGAGCTGCGCGCCGAGTTCACCGGTCCGGTCGTGGTGACCCTGCGCCCCGGGGTCCGGGGCACCCCGCCGCCGGTGCCACCCCCGCATCCCACCGACCTCACCCGCCCAAGTGCTGTTGAACCAGGTGAGGAGCACCTTCATCCGACTAAGCCGGATGAAGGTGCCCCTCACTCACCACCCATCCGGGGGTGGATGCGGAGGTGGTGGCGGTGCTCGACCCGGAGCCGGGGAGCACCGAGCTCGCCGAGTCGCGGCGGATCCTGGCCGCCGGGGCCGGGGCGGTGCCGACCGGTGCGGACGGTCGGGCGGTGATGGCGCGGCTGACCGCCGTCGCCGCCGCCTTGGGCGGCTCCGCCGGTGCCACCCGGGTGGTCACCGACGCCGGATGGGCCGAGCACGACCGGCAGATCGGCACCACGGGCGTGGTGGTCAATCCCGAGCTGTACCTCGCCTTCGGCATCTCCGGCGCGGCCCAGCACGTCGGCGGGCTGGGTCGACCGCGCCACGTGATCAGCGTGAACACCGACCCGTCGTGCCCGATGACGGCCCTGGCGGACCTGGGCATCGTGGCCGACGCCCCCGCCGTGCTCGCCGAACTGGAGCACCGGCTCGGCCTGCCGGGAGGCGACCATGACCGCTGACGCCGTGGACGCCGTCGTCGTCGGGGCCGGGCCCGCCGGAGCCGCCGCCGCGCTGGAGCTGGCCCGGGCCGGGGCCGAGGTCGTGCTGCTGGAACGCGGACCGTTCCCCGGCTCGAAGAACGTCTACGGCGGCGTCGTCTACGGCCGGGTGCTCGACGAGGTGGTCCCCCGCTGGTGGGAGGAAGTGCCGGTGCAGCGCTGGGTCACCCGCCGCAGCACCATGCTGATGACGCCGACCGGCTCGGTCTCGGTCGACGTGCGCAGCACCGCGTGGGGCGAAGCCCCGCACAACGGGATGACCGCCTACCGCGCGGACTTCGACGGCTGGCTGGCGGACAAGGCGGTGGCCGCCGGGGCGGAGCTGATCACCTCGACCACCGCCACCGGCCTGCTGCGCGACACCGGCGGCGCGATCACCGGCGTGCGCACCGATCGCGGCGAGCTGACCGCGCGCCTCGTGGTGGCCTGCGACGGGGTGAACTCGTTCCTGGCCAAGGAAGCCGGGCTGCTGCCGCGGACCGACCCCGAGCACCTCACCCTCGGGGTGAAGGAGACGCTGGCGCTGCCGCGCCCGGTGCTGGAGGAGCGGTTCGGGTTGCGCGGCGACGAGGGCGTGGACATCGAGATGATCGGCTGCACCGGCGACATCCCCGGCGGCGGATTCCTCTACACCAACCGGGAGACGGTCGGGCTCGGCGTGGTCCTCTCGCTGCCGGGCCTCACCGCCTCCGGCAGGCGCCCGGAGGAGGTCGTCGCCGACCTGCGCAGGCATCCGTCGATCGCGCCCTACGTGCGCGGCGCCGAGGTCGTCGAGCATTCGGCGCATTTGATCCCGGAGGGCGGCTACCGCACCATGCCGCCGCTGGCGGCCGACGGGCTGCTGATCGCCGGGGACGCCGCGTCGATGTGCCTGGCCGCCGGGCTCTGGCTGGAGGGCGTGAACTTCGCGATCGGCTCCGGGCTGGCGGCGGGCCGCGCGGCGGCCGAGGCGATCGGCGGCGGCGACACCTCGCGACGCGGCCTGGCCGGGTACCGCGCGCGGCTGGCCGACTCGTTCGTGCTCGCCGACCACCGGCGGTTGCGCGGCGCACCGGGTTTCGTGCTCTCCGACCGGGTGCAGCGCGCCTACCCCGGTCTGGTCTGCGACCTGACCCAAGAGGTCTTCACGGTGCGCAACCCCGAGCCGAAACCCGGGCTGCTGCGGTCCTTGCGGCGCGGCGCCCGGCGGCGCGGCATCGGGCTGCCCCGGCTCGCCGCCGACGCCTGGCGGGCGTTGCGGATCTTCGGATAGGAGGAGAGATGGCTTCGCGGCACTACGACGACATCGCGTTCGCCGACCGGATGGCCTCGGTGGAGTTCCGCGTCGGGCGGCGTCCGCACATCACCGTCGACACCGAGGTCTGCCGGTCGTGCACCACCAAGGCGTGCGTGACGGCGTGCCCGGCGGACCTGTTCGTGCCGACCTCGGACGGCGGCGTGCTGTTCAACTACGAGCAGTGCTTCGAGTGCGGTACCTGCTACCAGGTGTGCAACCGGGAGGGCGCGCTGTCCTGGTCCTACCCGGACGGCGGCGACGGCGTCGTCTTCCGGCGGGGGTGAGGGGTCGTGGCTGCGCTGATCGTGGTGGCGCTGAGCTGGTCGTGGCGCCGCGTCGCGGTGGACCCGCTGACCGGGACGGCGACCGCCGACGAGCGGGACCGGGGTCCGGGCCCGGCCGAGGAGGCGGCGCTGGAGCGCGGGCTGCGGCTGGCCGAGCGCTGCGGCGGGCGGGTGCTGGCGGTGTCGGTGGGACCGCCGGGAGCGGCCGGGCCGCTGCGCGCGGCGCTGGCCGCCGGGGCCGACGAGGCGCTGCGGGTGCACCGCGCGGAAGCGGCGGCGCCGCGACCTCGCCCGGACGGCGGTGCGGCCACCGCCGCGGCGCTGGCCGCCGCGATCCGGGACCGCGCGCCCGCGCTGGTGCTGTGCGGGGACCGCTCGCCGGACGGCGGGACCGGCGCGGTGCCCGCGTTCCTGGCCGCGCTGCTCGGTGCCCGGCAGGCCCTCGGCGCGGTGGACGTCGAGGCCGACGGCGCGGAGCTGCTGGTGCGGCGCCGGATCGACGGCGGACGCCGGGAGCTGCTGCGGCTGCGCGCCCCCGCCGTGGTGTCGGTGGAGGGCGGCCTGCCGCTGCGCCGGGCCGGGCTGGCCGCGGTGCGCGCGGCGCGGCGGCGGGACGTCCCGGTGGTCGAGGCGGTGGAGCCGGAACCGGCGCGAGCGGTGCGCTGGGGCGAGGTCCGGGCGCACCGGCCGCGGGCCCGGGAGCTCCCGGCGCCTTCGGGAGACGCGCCGCTGCACCGCATCCGCGAGCTCACCGGCGGTGCCGTCCCGGCCGAACCTCCGGTGCTCAGCACGCCCGGATCCTCCGCGGCGGCGGCGGAGGTGCTGCTGTCCTACCTGGACCGGCACGGGTACCTGCCCGAGGAGCACCGGTGAGCCCCCGGGTCGCCGTGGTCACCGGAGCCGCCCGGGGCATCGGCGCCGCCGTCGTGGAGCAGCTCGCCGGGGACGGCTGGCGGGTGGTGGCCGCGGACCTGTGCGGCGAGGTCGCCGGGGCCGCATACCCGCTGGGCACCCGCGCGGAACTGCGCGCCCTGGCCCGGCGCCATCCGGGCGCGGTGCGCGACGTGGTCGCCGACGTCCGCGACCCGGCCGCGCTGCGCGAGGCGGTCGCGGTGGCCGAGGACGAGTTCGGCGGGCTGGACGCGGCGGTCGCCGCGGCGGCGGTGATGGCGGGCGGCCGACCGCTGTGGGAATCCCCGGCGGCGGAGTGGGACGCGCTGTTCGATGTCGGGGTGCGCGGGGTGGCGCACCTGGCCGCCGCGGCCGTGCCCGCGATGCTGCGCCGGCCCCGGCCCAGCGGCCGGTTCGTGGCGCTGGCCTCGGCCGCCGCGCACCGCGGGCTCTACCACCTCGCCGGGTACAACGCCGCCAAGCACGCCGTGGTCGGGTTGATCCGCGGGCTGGCCACCGATCTGCGCGGCACCGGGATCACCGCGACCGCCGTGTCGCCGGGTTCGACCCGCACCGCGATGCTCACCGCGACCGCGGCGCTCTACGACCTCGACGACGTCGAGGAGTTCAGCGGGCACCAGCTCGTCGACCGGCTGCTGGAACCGGCGGAGGTGGCCGCGGCGGTGTGCTGGCTGTGCGGTCCGGCGTCCTCGGCGGTGACCGGCACCGTGGTGCACGCCGACGGGGGGTTCACCGCGTGAGCGACCCGCACCCGCCCGACCCGCCGGGGCCGGGCGCGCTCCACCTGGTCCCCGACCCGTCGCTGCGGGTGCTCGACGGCGGGCGCGCGCTGCTCGGCGGGTCCCCGCTGCGGGTGCTGCGGCTCGGTGGGGCCGGGGCCGCGCTGGTGGCGCGCTGGCTGGACGGCGATCCGGTCACCCCGCGCGCGGCGGAACGGGCGCTGGCCGACCGGATCATCCACAGCGGACTCGCCCACCCGCGGTACCCGGCGTCCCGGTGGGGCCCGGCCGACGTGGCGGTGGTGATCCCGGTCCGCGACGACACCGCCGGGGCCGCCCGGGTGGCCGACGCGGTGGCCGGGGTGGCCGACGTGCTGGTCGTGGACGACGGTTCGGCCGCGCCGGTGCCGGGCGCCGCCGTCCGGCACCGGCGTCCGCGCGGCCCGGCGGCGGCCCGCAACGCCGGGTGGCACCGCACCACCGCACCGCTGGTGGCGTTCCTCGACGCCGACACCGCGCCGCCGCCGGGCTGGCTGGATCCGCTGCTGGCCCAGTTCGGCGACCCGGCGGTGGCCGCGGTGGCGCCCCGGGTGCGCAGCCTTCCCGGCCGGGGTGCGCTGGCCCGCTACGAACGCGCCCGGTCGTCGCTGGACCTCGGCGCCGGACCCGGCCCGGTCCGCCCCGGCGGCCGGATCGGCCACGTGCCCTCGGCGGCGCTGGTGGTGCGCGCCGAGGCGCTGGCCGAGGTGGGCGGCTTCGACGAGTCGCTGCGGTTCGGCGAGGACGTGGACCTGGTGTGGCGGCTGGTCGCGGCCGGGCACCAGGTGCGCTACGAACCCGCCGCCGAGGTCGGGCACGCCCCCCGTGCGAGCTGGGCGGGATGGGTGCGACAGCGCTTCGCCTACGGCACCTCGGCCACCCCGCTGTCGCGGCGGCACGGCAGCGCGGTGGCGCCGGTGCGGCTGTCGGTGTGGAGCGCCGCGGCCTGGGCCGCGCTGCTGCTGGGCCGCCGGGGGACCGGCGCCGCGCTCGTGGCCACCAGCGCGGCGCTGCTGGTGCGCAAGCTCGGCCGGGTCGGCGTCCCGCGCCGGGAGGCGGTGCGGCTGGCCGCGCTCGGCCACCTCGGCGCGGTCCGGCTGCTGGCCGACGCCCTCGCCCGCCCGTGGGCACCGCTGGCCTGGCCGCTGCTGCGCACCCGGTCCGGCCGGATCGCCGCGGGCCTGATCGCGGCCCGGCACCTGGTGGCGTGGTGGCGCGAACGGCCGGACCTGGATCCGGTGCGGTGGACGGCGGCGCGGCTCGCCGACGACCTCGCCTACGGCGCCGGGGTCTGCTGGGGCGCGCTGCGCGAGCGTTCCGCCGGTGCCCTGCTGCCGCACCTGACCGACCTGCCCGGTCGATCCAGCGTCCCGGTGCGCGGCGCATGACGCGGCTGTCCGATCTGACCTGGCCCGAGGTCGGCGCGGTGGCCGGCCGCAGCGCGCTGCTGGTCCCGGTCGGGGCGACCGAGCAGCACGGGCCGCACCTGCCGTGCACGGTGGACACCGACATCGCGGTCGCGCTGTGCGAGCGGGTGGCCGGCAGCCGCGCGGACGTGGTGCTGGCGCCGCCGGTCGCCTACGGCTCCAGCGGCGAGCACGCCGGCTTCCCCGGCACCCTCTCCCTCGGCCAGGCCGCCACCGAGCTGCTGCTGGTGGAGCTGGTGCGCTCGGCCGACGCCTTCGCCGGGGTCGTCCTGGTCAGCGCGCACGGCGGGAACCGGGCCCCGGTGCGCCGGGCGGTGTCCCGGCTGCGCGCCGAAGGGCGGCGGGTCGCGGCGTGGGAACCGAGCGGCCCCGCCGACGACAGCCACGCCGGGTTCACCGAGACCGCGGTGCTGCTCGCGCTGCGCGCCGACGCGGTGCGCGCGGAACTCGTGGCCGCGGGCAACACCGCACCGCTGCCCGAGCTGATCGACCGGCTGCGCGCCCGCGGCGTGCGCGCCGTCTCCCCCGGCGGGGTGCTCGGCGACCCGCGCGGCGCCACCGCCGCCGACGGGGAGCGGCTGCTCGCCGCCTGGAGCGCCGAGCTCGCCGCCGCCGTCGACGGCGTGCGGTGACCGGACCCCGCCGGAGCGGGCAGTATCGTTGGTCCGCACCGACGACCGGGGAGGGGATTCGGGTGGCCCGGCTCAGCAGGGCGGAAGCGCAGCGGCTCAACCGCGGCAAGGTGCTGCGCGCGGCGCGCGAGGAGTTCGCCGAGCGCGGGTTCCGCGAGGCCAAGGTGGACCGGATCGCCGAGCGGGCCGAGCTGACGCGGGGTGCGGTGTACTCCAACTTCCCGGGCAAGCGGGCGCTGTACTTCGCGGTGCTCGCCGAGGCCGCCGAGAACGCCCCCGTCCCGGCCGCCCCGGACTCGGTCCGCACCGGCGGGGACGCCCTCGGCGCCTTCGCCCGGACCTGGTTGTCCCGGCTGCCGCTGGCCACCGACGAGCGCCACGGCGACGCCCGGATCGACGTGGACCTGATCCCCGAGGTGCTCGGCGATCCGCGCATCCGGCGGCCGTTCGCCCAGCTCGTGCGGGTCGACGCGCTGCTGCTCGGGTTGGCCCTGGAGCGGCTGGCCCCGGGCGGGCGGCGGGTGCGCGCCGCCGCGGCGGCGTTGACCACCCTGCACGGCGCGAGCCGGCTGGCCGCCGCCGCGCCGGGGTTCGGCGAACCCTTCGACGTGGCGCGCACCTGCGCCCGGCTGGCCGATCAGGACTTCGAGGACGCCTGGCACCCGCCGTCGTTCGCGCCGCCCGCGCAGCCCGCCGACGAACCGTGGTCCCCGCCCGAGGCCGCCGACCTGGTGCGCGGGCGCCCGGCCCGGCTCGACGCCGACGGCGTGGTCGCCGTGCTGGGCGTGCACCGGCTCTCCGGCGTCGAGGACGCGGTGCGGGCCGCCCCGGCCGATGCTCGGGTCACCGCCGTGGCCGTCACCGAGGACCCCGGCGAACTCGCCGGACTGGTCCGGCTGGCCATCGTCGACCTCGGCGGATGCCTGCGGGCGTCGTTCCCCGAGCGGGCCTGGCCCGGCCTCCAGGTGGTCTGCGACTCCTCCGGGGTCCTCGCCGCCGCGGCCGGGGTGACCGCCGTGCGCGATGACACCGAGGTGGCGGTGCGGATCGAGGCCGGGCGGGTGGTCTCCCGCGCCGAAGGGCTCGGCGCCTGCCACACCGCCGCCGTGCTCGCCCGCCACTGAGCTCCCGAGGACGGGCGCTCAGACCCCGGTGCGCCCGTCGATCCGTTCGCGCAGCAGGTCCGCGTGGCCGCAGTGGCGGGCGTACTCGCCGATCATGTGCTGGTAGATCCACCGCAGCGTGACCTGCCCGCCGTGGAACGAGCTGGTGTGGTCGAGGCCGCGGGCGGCGCAGTTGTCCTCCGCCCGCGCGATCTCGGCGCGCCAGCAGGACACCGCCTGCTCGCCGGTGGCGTCCGCGTCGAACTCGAAACCGCCGTCGTGCGCGGAGGTCCCCTCCGCGGCGAAGATCGGCGGCGCGTCCTCCTCGGCCAGGACCCGGCGGAACCAGCTCCGCTCGACCTCGGCCATGTGCCGCACCACGCCCAGCAAGGTCAGCGGGGAGGGCGGCACCGCGGCCTCGCGGAGCTGGCCGTCGGTCAGTCCGTCGCACTTCTGCGCCAGGGTGGCGCGGTAGAAGTCCAGCCAGCTCTCCAACGAGGCGCGCTCGTCGGCGTCCAGCGGGGGCATGATGCGTTCGGTTGTGCTCACGGTCGCCATCCTGCCCGACCGCACCGACAGCGCCACGCGGCGCGGCCGATCACCACACCGTGTAGCCGCCGTCGACCACGAGATCGGTCCCGGTGCAGTAGCTGCTCGCGTCGGAGGCGAGGAAGACCACCGCGGGGGCGATCTCGGTCGGCTCCCCGACGCGGCCGAGCGGGGTGCCCTCCAGCCAGACCCGCCGCCACTCCTCGTTGCCCATGCCGCGCTTGGTGAGCTCGGTGCCGACGTAGCCGGGCGAGATGGAGTTGACCCGCACGCCGCGCGACGACCACTCGCCCGCCAGCGACTTCGTCAGGTGGATGACCCCCGCCTTGGCGGTGTTGTAGGCCGACTGGGGCTGCGGCCGGTTCGCGATGTGCCCGCTCATGCTGCCGGTGTTGATGATGCTGCCGGAGCCCTGCGCGAGCATCAGCCGCCCGGCCGCGCGGCAGCAGTAGAACACCCCGTCCAGGTTGACCGACAGCACGCGCCGCCAGTCCTCGTCGCTGAGCTCCTCGCTGGGCAGGTTCTGCACCACGCCCGCGTTGTTGACCGCGATGTCCAGCGACCCGGCGGTGTCGGCGACGTGCTGGAACGCGGTCTCCACGGCGGCGGAGTCGGTGACGTCGGCGGCGACGAACTCGACCCCGAGCCGCTGCGCGGTGGCCTCGCCCGTCTCCGGGTTGACGTCGCAGATGAACACCCGCGCTCCGGCGTCCCGCAGCCCGGTGGCGATCGCCTCGCCGATGCCCTGCGCGCCTCCGGTCACCACGGCGGTGCGGCCGTCGAGCGCGAACAGCTCCTTCATGGACCCTCCTCGGTGTCGTGCCCCGAGGGAACCCGATCACGGCACCGATGTCGAGCGCGCGCCGTCGGAACCCCGGCATCCGAGCGGTGCGGGCCGGACCGCGTGCACGAGCGGGTGCGGTGCGTGATCCACTGGTGCGGTGTTGGCGCACCGATCACGAACGCCGCTCGCCGCCGAGGGCCGCGGGTGAACGACGCGACCTGTCCGCTGCCCCCGGCGCTGGGCGGTCTGGAGCGCACCACTCCGATCCCCGAGGACGCGCGCACGGAACCGATTCCGGCCGTGGAGACCACCATTCCGATCCACGGAGACACCGAGACCACCGCGCCGCTCCACGGAGACACCGAGACCACCGCGCCGGTCGAAGCGGCCACCGAGGAGATCACCGCGGTCACCCCGCTCGTCGACCCCGCGGCGAGCGCGACGACGGCGCTGATCCCGATGGTCCGGGAGCCGTCGCCGCCCCGCTGGCGGATGCTGTGGTGGGTCGCGGCGATCCTGCTGACCGCGCTGAACCTGCGGGCCAGCATCGCCAGCGCCGGATCGGTGCTGCCCGAACTGCGCTCGGCGCTGCACCTGCGCACCGTGGTCGTCGCGGGCGTGACCGCGCTGCCCGCCGTGTGCTTCGCCGGTGCCGCGCTGGCCGGACCGGGGTTGCAGCGGCGCTGGGGCGCCTCGGCGACGATCACCGGCGGGCTCGGCATGCTGGCGGGTTCGCTCGGGGTGCGGGCGTTCGGCGGCGGGGGTCTGCTGCTGGTCGGGACCGCGGCGGCGTGCTGCTCCCTGGCGCTGCTCAACGTGGTGCTCCCGGCGGCGGTGAAGCAGCAGAGCCCGGAGCACGCGGGCACGCTCACCCTGGCCTACGCCGCGACGATCAGCGTCGGAGCGGGGCTCGCGGGCTGGAGCACGCCGGTGCTCAGCACCGCGGCGGGACTGCGCACCGGGGTCGCGCTGTGGTCGGTCCCCGCCGTCGTGGCGCTGCTGGCGTGGCTGCCGTTCCTGCGGTTCGGTAGCCCTCGGCGCGCCGCCGCGCCCGCGCCGGGGCGCTCGCTGGTCCGCTCGGCGCGGGCGTGGCAGATCACGGTGTTCTTCGGGCTCCAGTCGCTGTTCGCGGTCACCCTGCTGTCCTGGCAGCCCGTGCTGTTCCGGGACCGGGCCGGGATGACCGCGATCGAAGCGGGCGAGCTCACCGCGCTGAGCATGGGCGCCTCGATCGTGGTGTCGCTGATCGCGACCCTGCGCGCCGGACGCCGCGACTCCTACGCCCCGTGGCTGGTCGCCACCACGCTCGGCGGTGGGCTCGGGCTGCTCGGGCTGCTGATCGCGCCCGCCGCGCTGCCGGTGCTGTGGGCGCTGCTGCTCGGCGCCGGGATGGCCGCGCTGTCCCTGGCGCTGGCGCTGATCCCGGAGAGCACCACCTCCACCGGTGAGACCACCCGGCTCTCGGCGATGGCGCAGGGCGGCGGCTACGCGCTCACCGCCGCGGGCCTGGCCGCCATCACCCTGGCGCACGACTTCACCGCCGACACCCGCGCCCCGCTGCTCCTGCTCTGCGCGGCCTGCGCCGTCCAGCTCGTCGCCGCCGTCCTGGCCGGCCGCCCGGGCACCGTCCGCTGACCCGGTGCCGCGCGAGGACGGCCCTCGTGCGGGCGGATCCGCTCATCCGGTGACCTCGTCGGCGCCGGACGGCCGGGCCGCCCAGGCGGTCCGGGTGCCGCGGACGACGAGATCCCGGCGGTGCAGGACGGACTCGGGGCCGTCGGCGCTGAGCAGGTGGTCCAGGACCTCGACGTCGTCGGGGTCCAGCCGGTCGGCGAAGGCCGCGCGGATCCGGCTCAGGTAACCGTGCGCGTAGCGCCCGGCGCTCGGCGGCGCCGGGTCCGCCTCGGCGGCGAACGACCGCTGCCCGACGACGTCGAAACCGGCGTGCTCCAGCTGGGAGCGCCAGTCGGGGTGGGCGTTCCAGCGCGCCTGCGCCACCACCTCGTGGCACCGGGCCTCCAGGCCGGGCCGTCCCCGGCCGACGTCGGCGGGCAGGAAGAACGGCAGGTCGTCCAGCTCGACGACGGCCAGCAGCCCGCCGGGCCGCAGGGCGGCCCGGACCTCGCGGAGCAGCCGGTCCGGGTCGGCGACCTCGTGCAGCAGCGAGGCCGCCCACACGACGTCCGGCGCCCCGACCTCGGGCCAGCCCGCGTCCAGGTCGGCCCGCACCGCACGCACCCGGTCGGCCAGGTCCGACCCGCGCGCCGCCGCGCGGAGGCGTTCCAGCATCGGTTCCGACCGGTCGACCGCCACCAGCTCGGCCGCCGGGAAGCGCCCGGCCAGCGCGAAACCACCCGCACCGGGGCCCGCCCCCAGGTCGACGATCGCGCGCGGGTCGTCCGGAGCGTGGCGCGCGACCCACGCCACCAGGTCGTCCAGGTACGCGGCGAACACCTCGGCGTCGCGTTCGAGCAGGTCCGCGAGCGCGCCGTGGTCGTGCCCGCCGTCGCCGTGGTGGTCCGAGTGCTGTGCCATGCGTTCAGACTAGACGCGTCCTGCGTCCGAGGCATATGCTCTTGCCGATGACGCAAGAAAACGTCCTGGACGGCTTGATCCGGCAGCGGATCCGCGGGCTGCGGCTGGCGCGCGGCTGGTCGCTGGACGCCCTGGCCGCCCGCTGCTACCTCAGCCCGTCGACGCTGAGCCGCATCGAGACCGGGCACCGCCGGATCGCCCTCGACCAGCTCGTGCCCCTCGCCCGCGCCCTCGGCACCACGCTGGACCAGCTCGTCGAGTCCGCCGAGGACGAGGACGTGGTGATCCGGCCGGAACCCGAGCACACCCGCGGGGTGACGACCTGGCTGCTCTCCCGCGAGCGGGCGCTGCACGGCGTGAGCGTGGCGAAGATGCGGATCACCCCGCAACGGGTGGTGGACGAGCTCGCCGTGCATCCGGGGCGGGAGTGGTTCACCGTGCTCTCCGGCACGGCCCGGCTGCGGCTCGGGGAGCGGACCATCGAGGTCGGCGCGGGCGAGGCGGCCGAGTTCTCGACCATGGTCCCGCACGCGATCGGTGCCGCCGACGGACCCGTGGAGATCCTGACCCTCTTCGACCACGACGGGGAACGCGCGCACCTGCACGACCCCGAGGCCACCTGACGACCCGGTTGGGGTGACGCGCCGCGGGGTAGCTCGGGGGCCCGAACCATCGGAGGTCACCGTGGCAACGTCACCACCGAACCCGGAACGGATGCTGGGCATCTACCTCAACGACCACCTCGCGGGGTCGACCCTCGGTACCGCGCTGGCCGCCCGGATCGCCCGCAGGCACCGGGGAACGGCCACGGGGCGCGAGCTCGACGCGCTGGCCCGGGAGATCCGGGCCGACCGGGCCTCGCTGCACGGCGCCATGCGCTCGATCGGTGTCCGCGTCGCCCCGCACAAGGTGGCCCTCGCCTGGCTGGCGGAGAAGGCGGGGCGGCTCAAGCTCAACGGTGCGCTGTGGACGCCCACCCCGCTGAGCTCGGTGCTGGAGCTGGAAATGCTGGCGCTCGGCGTGCGCGGCAAGGCCGCCGGGTGGCGCACCCTGCTCAGTCGCGCCGAGACCGACCGGCGGCTCGACGCCGACCGGCTCCGCGACCTGATCACCCGCGCCGACCACCAGCTCGAGGCGCTGGAGGAGCTGCGGATCCAGGCCGCCGCGCGGACCTTCGGCGGCGGCTGAGCGCTCCCCGGGCGCGGACCCGCCGCCGTGCGGCGCGCTGAGGGGCCGGACCCGGCGCCCGGCCCCTCAGCTGCTCGGCCCCCTCAGCGGCTCCGCGAGCGGCTCAGTACGAGTGCCGAGCGGTGGCGTCGTAGAGCACGCCGCCCAGCCCCAGCGTGTCGGCGGCGAACTCGCCGACCTCGGTCAGCTCGGGTGCGGCGTAGGTGTCGGTCATGCCGTGCCTCCTCGTCGTGGGCGGTGGCGCCCGGCGCGGGCACCTGCTCCGGTGATCGGCGGCGATCCGGGCGGGTTGAGGCCCCGGCGACCGGAGTTCACCCGCGTTCCGCAGCGGTGCCACCCGGCCGCGGGCCCGCCGCGCCGTTCGGCGCGGTGAGGAATGGCGGCGGCCCGGTCCGGGTAGGCCACCGGAGTGGAAGCGGTCGCCGACCGCGACCGCGCGACAACGCCACGACGAGATCGCGAGGTCCACCATGACGACCCGAGTGGAACCCGTTCACGGCCAACCCGCGACCGACCGATCCACCGCGCAGCTCATGACCGATTTGAGCGACCAGCTCACCCGCCTGGTGCGCAGCGAGATGCGGTTGGCGCAGCGGGAACTCCAGACCAAGGGCAAGCAGGCCGGGATCGGTGCCGCCATGTTCGGCGCCGCCGGGATCCTGGCGATGTTCGGGGGCGCGACGCTGGTGGCCGTGGCGGTGCTGGCGCTGGCGCTGGTGCTGCCCGCCTGGCTGTCCGCGCTGATCGTGGCCGCCGTGCTGCTGGCCGCCGCCGGGATCGCGGCGCTGGTCGGGCGGACCCGGCTGCGCCGCACCGTGCCGGGGCAGCGCGGCGGCCTGGTCGAGTCGGTCAACGACGACTACCACGAGCTGAGCGAGGCGGTGCGGAAATGACCACGGAACGCCCGAGCCGGCACCTGTCCGACGGCGATCCGCCCGCGGGGCTGCGCGCCGAGCACGACCTGGCCAAGCAGGAGCTGGCGGAGACGCTGCACGAGCTGCGGCACCGCACCGACGTCACCGGGCGGTCGAAGGCGGCGGCGCACCGCTACGCGCAGCGCAGCCGGGCCACCGGGGTCCCGCCACCGGTGCTCGGCGCGGTCGCCGCGGTCGCGGTGGCGGCCGCCGTCGCCTACGCCGTCTCCCGGGCGTGCCGGAGCTGACCCGACGCCCCCGCCGCGGAGGTGTTCTGCGATGACGAGCCTGCGCAGCCGAGCGGTGATCGCGAAGTACCGGATCACCCGGCGCAAGCGCGTGTTCTCCGACGTCGACAAGCTGCACGAGAGCATCCGGCACCCGTCGGCGGTGCCCCGGGTGCCGCGCGGGGCGTTCCGCGGCTGCCGGATCTCCTGCCACGACGTGCGCGGTTTCCCGTACTTCCGGATCACCCCGGAGTCGGGTCCGGCCCCGTACCACGTGCTGTACCTGCACGGCGGCGCGTACGTGCACGGCATCGAAGGGGCTCACTGGCACTTCCTGGACCGCTTGGTGCGGACGACCGGGTGCGCGGTGACGGTGCTGCTGTACCCGCTCGCGCCGGAGCACACCCACCGGGAGGTGCTGCCCGTGGTGGAGGAGTGCTACGAACGCGCCCTCGGCGAGCTGGCTCCGGACCGGCAGGTCGTCATGGGCGACTCCGCCGGCGGCGGGTTGGGCCTGCACCTGGCGCAGTGGCTGCGGGACCAGCACCGGCCGCTGCCCCGCCGCACCGTGCTGATCTCGCCCTGGCTGGACATCTCGGCCGCCCACCCGGCCATGGCGGGGCTCGACCGGACCGATCCGTACCTGAGCCGCCCCGGGCTGCGCGAGGCCGGCCTGCTCTACGCCGACGGCCTCAGCCCGCACGACCCCCGGGTCAGCCCGCTCTACGGCGGTCTGGACGGGTTGGGGCCGACCGTCGTGTTCAGCGGCACCCGGGACGTGCTGCTGTCCGACGCCCGCCGGTTCCGGGAGCTGGCCGCCCAGCACGCCGTCCCGCTGGACTACGAGGAGTACCCCGGCATGTTCCACGGCTGGATGCTCCAGGACCTGCCGGAGGCCCGGCAGGCGACCCGGCGGCTGGCGGCGCTGCTGGAGTCGGTGCCCGCCGCGCGCTGAGCCGGTCAGCTCGCCGCAGCACCCGCCGTCGCGGGCCGGGCGGGCTGCGGGACCGGAGCGACCTCCGCCAACCGCGCCCACCGGGAGCGGGCGGGCAGGGCGCGGCGCTCCGGCATCCGGGCGAAGGCCAGCCAGGCGACACCGGTGGCCAGGACGGTGACGATCCCGGCGACCTCCAGCGCCCAGCCCGGACCGGACAGCTCCGAGAGCCAGCCGAGCAGCGGTCCGCCGACCGCACCGGAGGCGGCGGTCACCATGGCCTTGGCCGCGAGCACCCGGCCGCGCATGTCCTCGTCGGTGTCGAGCTGGATCCGGGTGCTGGTGGCGGTGTCGAGCACCACCGCGCCGATCGCGATCGGGAACATGATGGCGGCGAACTGCCAGATCGTCCCCGAGGCCCCGCTGACGAACTGCAGGGCGCTGGTGATCATCGCGGCGAACAGCAGCAGGCTCAGGGTGAGCTGGCGGAAGGCCGCCGCGACCAGCCCGCCGACCACGGTGCCGACCGCGAACACCACCGACAGGGTGCTGTAGCCGGAGGCACCGGCGCCGAGCGGGCCGTTGGCCATCGCCGCCATCGTCACCTGGTAGTTGCGGCCCAGGCAGGACAGCACGAAGCTGAGCAGGAACATCACGACCAGCGGCCGGTGGCCGAGCACGTACTTCAGGCCCGCCTTGACCCCGGTGCGCGCGGCGTCGCTGGTGGCCAGCGGGTAGAGCTGGTCGTCGCGCACCCGCGCGATCGCGACCAGCACCGCGATGAAGCTCAGCCCGTTGAGCACGAACAGCAGCGGCACGCCGGTGACCGCGACCAGCGCACCCGCCAGCCCCATGCCGAGGATGCGACCGCCGGAGCTCAGGATCGACCCCAGGCCGAGGGCGTTGCTCAAGTCCTCCCGCGCGACCAGTTGGGCCCCGAAGCGGCCCAGCGCGGGACCGTCGAACACGCTGACCACGCCGGAGACCAGCGCGATGGCGTAGACACCGGCCAGCGGTCCGTCGAGGAAAGCGCAAGCGGCCAGCACGAGCGCGAGCAGCCCGTGCAGCGACTGCGTCACGAAGATGATGCGCTTGGCGGGCCAGCGGTCGGCCAGCGCGCCCGACCAGGAGGCCAGCAGCACCCCGGGCAGCGTCTGGAACAGCAGGGAGAGGCCGAGCAGCCCCGGGGAACCGGTCTCGGTGAGCACGTACCAGTTCAGCGCCAGGTTCTGCATCCAGGCGCCGGTCACCGAGACGAAGTCGGCGACGGCCCAGCGCCGGTAGTTCGGATGCCTCAGCGCGCGGAACATCGTCCTGAGTCGGGCGCGCAACACGGGTCCTTTCACGGGGACAACGCCCCAGGCAGGAACCCCGAGGCACGGATACGACCGTGCCAGCGAATCCGCGGCGATGAACACTCTTTGTGTTTGCCCTCTCAAGAACAACCACGTCAGAGCGACAGTCGCGGACGGTCAGCCACAAAATTGCACACTAGGAGTAGTCATCGGGGTGGAGGCCGGTGCTGAACCACCGCCGCACCCGCACGTCGCGGTACGGCGTCCCCGGCTCCAGCCGACTCGGGAAGTTCACCCGGTCGCCGCCCGAGCGCACCCGGTGCGCCGACCGACCGGTGAACCTCAACCGGTTCCCGCTGACCTCGTCGGCGGTGAGCCGCCGCGCCCGCAGCGATCCCGAGTAGGAGACCACCGGGTTCAGCGCCGCGGCTCCCGACGGCCCGCCGACCGTTCCCGGCGCGGTGGTGGGCGGTGCTCCCGCCGCGCCGCGCGTCGTCGCTCCCACCGCTCCCGGCCGGCCTGCTCGGAAGGGTCCGCGCCGCCCTCGCCTTCCTCGGCGTCCCCGCCGGAATCACCCGAGGCGGTGTCGCGGGCCGCTGCGCCGGCGTCCTCCGCCGTCCGGCCCGCACTTCCCCCGACGTCCTGGGCCGTGCGCCCGACGTCCTCGGTCGCCGACTCCGCACCGACTCCCAGCGAGCGGGTGGCCGACCCGGCCCCCTCACCGACCACGCGAGTCGCCGACCCGGCGCCTTCGCCGACCTCGCGGGTGGCCGCCCCGGCGCCTTCGCCGATCTCCTCGGTCGCCGCACCCGCGCCGCGGCCGACCTGCTCGGCGGCCGATCCGAGGCCGACGGCCGCCGACTTCACGCCGCGCGCGACGTGCTGCAGGACTTCGGGATGCCGGTCGATGGTGCGCAGCACGTTCTCCAGGATCGAGGCGACCTCGTCGAGCCGGACGTCGAGCAGCGCCTGCGCCTCGACGCCCTTGAGCTCCAGCGCGGCCCGGCCGAGCACGGCGTCCACCCCGACGTTGAGCTTGAGCAGGTCACCGACCTCGGCTTGCAACGACACCTTGGCGCGCAGGTCGGAGACCTCCAGGTTGAGCTCGTCGACCCGCAGGTCCGGCACGTCCAGGTGCACGTCGGGCTCGCCCTTGCGCCGCGCTTCCGCCGAGTTGATCTCCTGCCGGTCCTCGCCGCCCTCGGTGCCGTCGGTGCCGTCGACCATGTCCGCCTCCCCCTCCGACCGTGCGCGCCTCCGCGTTCCTCCACCCGTAGTGCACGGCCCGCCGGGCGAGTAGGGCCTTTGGACCCGGGTTCCGAGGGTGCCCCGCTCGTACCGTCAACGCAGCCCGCACGCGCGGAGCGGGACCGGCACGCCGTGGCACGGGAGGTCGAGCGGATGAAGGCAGGACCACGGATCGCGACCGCTGTCGCGGTCGGCTACGCCCTCGGGCGGAGCCGCAAGGCGAAGCTCGCCTTCGCCGTCGGCGGCTACCTGGCGGGCAAGCGGCTGGGCGGGGGCTCCCAGGCGCTCCTGCACAAAGCGGGCGAGGCGGTGACCTCCTCGCCCGAGTTGCGGCAACTCGGCGAGAGCCTGCGCGGACGCCTGTTCGACGTCGCCCGGAGCGCGGCCACCTCCGCGGCCACCCACCGGATCGAGGCGCTCACCGACTCGCTCACGCGGGCCGCCGGGGGATCGGGGTCCAGCGAGGGCGAGCGCGACCAGGACCAGGACGACCAGGAGCGCGGACGGGTCCAACGGAAGCGGGGCCGGGACCGCGGCGAGGAGCAGGACGCGGGCGACCAGGACCAGGACGACCAGGGCCAGGAAGAGCAGGACGAGCTCGAGGAGCAGGTCCCCGCGCCCCGGCGCCGCCCGGCCGCGCCCGCCCGCCCGCGCAAGCCCGCCACGTCCCGGTCCTCCGGCGCGAGGACCTCCGGTGGTGGTTCCACCCGCACGAGGAGGGGGGCGTGATGGCCGAGCGCGAGGACGACCCGGTGGGGCGGCTGGAGCAGGCCGCGCGCGGCCTGCTCGACGCCGCGGTGTCCCGGTTGGTCGGAGTGGTCGAGGACAAGGTCGACCGGCTGGCCGACCGGCTCACCGACGTGGTGGACAACGACGGGTCCGGGCTGGCCGCCGCGCTCACCGGCGGGGGCGGTGCCCGCCAGGTGCTGGGCTCCGCCGCCTCCAAGGTGAAGGAGAAGGCCACGGGCTCCTCCGGCGGAAGCGGCGGAGGAGGCGGTGGCGGCGGCGGTGGCGGCAAGGTCGTCAACATCGTCGAGAACGTCGACGTGGGGTTGCCGCTGCGGGTCGTCTACGACCAGTGGACCCAGTTCGGCGACTACCCAGAGTTCACCCGCAAGGTCGAGTCCGTCGAGCACGACGACGACGCGACGGCGCGCTGGCGAGCGCAGATCTTCTTGTCGCACCGGACCTGGACGTCGACCATCGTCGAGCAGGTCCCGGACGAGCGGATCGTCTGGCGCTCCGAGGGCGCGAAGGGGTCCGTGGACGGCGCCGTCACGTTCCACGAGCTGACGCCGACCCTCACCCGCGTGCTGCTCGTGCTGGAGTACCGCCCGGACGGGTTCCTGGAGAAGACCGCCGCGCTGTGGCGGGCGCAGGGCCGCCGGGCGCGGGCGGATTTCCGGCACATCAAGCGGCACATGATGACCCGCACGATCCTGGAGCAGGAGGACACCCCGGGCTGGCGCGGTGAGATCCGCGACGAGGAAGTGGTGCGCAGCCACGAGGACGCCATGAGCGACGACCAGGACCAGGGGCAGGACCAAGAGCAGGAACAAGAGCAGGAACAAGAGCAGGAACAGGAGCGGGCTCCCCGGCGCTCGCGGCGGCGCTGATCCGCAGGCGTAGCGACCGGCCCGCCCGGGTATCCCGCCCGGCATGGACGATGTGCGCGACTCGTTGTGGTCCGAGGTCGACCGGCCGGAGCACCCGGCGCTGCGCGGGGAGCACCGCTGCGACGTGGTGGTGGTCGGCGCCGGGATCGCGGGGCTCACCACCGCCCTGCAACTGGCGCGGCGGGGGTGCGGGTCGCGGTCGTCGAGGCGGGCCGGGTCGCCGGGGCGACCACGGCGTACAACACCGCCAAGGCCACGGCGTTGCAGTCCACGGTCCACAGCGCCATCCGCGCGCACCGCGGGACCGAGGCGGCCCAGGTGTACGCGGCGGCGAACACCCACGCGGTCGCCGAGATCGCCCGGCTCGCCGAGCAGGAGGGCATCGAGTGCGACCTGCGGCGCCGGCCCGCCTACACCTACGCCACGGGGGCGAGCGATCTGCCCGCCGTGGAGCAGGAGGCGCAGGCCGCGCGGGAAGCCGGTCTGCCCATCACGTTCAGCACCGTGGTCGACCTGCCGTTCCCGGTGGCCGGGGCGGTCAAGCTGGACGACCAGATCGAGTTCCACCCGGTGCGCTACGCGCTGGGCCTGGCCGCGGCGCTGGTGCGCGCGGGCGGCGCGATCTTCGAAGGTACCCGGGCACTGCGCCTGCGCGAGGGTTCGCCGTGCCGGGTGGAGACCGAGCACGGCGCCGCCGTCGGCGACCGCGTCGTGGTCGCCACCCACTACCCCGTCTGGGACCGGGGCTTCTACTTCGCGCGGTTGGAACCGCATCGCTCCTACGCGTTGGCCGCGCGCATCCGCGGTGACGCGCCGCAGGACCTCGGGATCAACACCGGGCAGCCGACCCGGTCGATCCGCTCCTACGACGGTCGTCTCGTGCTGGCCGGGGAAGGGCATCCGACCGGGGCGGTGGCCGGGACGGGGCCCTACGACCGGCTGGAGGCCTTCGCCCGGGAGCACTGGGACGTCGCGGAGGTGACGCACCGGTGGTCGGCGCAGGACCCGGTGCCCTACGACCGCTTCCCGATGGTCGGCCAGTACACCCCGGTGTCCGCGCGCACCTACGTGGCCACGGGGTTCATGAAGTGGGGCCTGACCGGTGGCACGTTCGCCGGGACGGTGCTCGCCGACCTCATCACCGGCCAGGACAACGCGTGGGCCGAAGCGCTGTCGCCGAACCGGGTCTCGCCCCGGGCCGCACCGGTGCTCGGGAAGATGAACCTCCGCGTCGGCGCCCACTTCGCGGCCGACCGGATGGTGCGCTCGCAGGTCGAGGAGGTCGACGAGATCCCGAGCGGCGAGGCGCGGATCGTCCGCGACGGCGTGGAGCTCAGCGGCGTCTACCGGGACGACGACGGCGGGCTGCACGCGGTCGGACTGCGCTGCACGCACTTGGGCTGCCTGGTCCGGTTCAACGGCGCCGAGCGCACCTGGGACTGCCCGTGCCACGGCTCCCGGTTCGACGTCGACGGCGGGGTGCTGGAAGGCCCGGCGGTGCGCCCGCTGCCGTCGAAGGAACCGAAACCGCCGTCCTGACCGCACGTCGACGAACACGGGAGGTGCTGTTGCCACCGATGACCACCGCGCCCGACCAGGCGAGCACGTCGCCGCCGCTGCCGCGCTCCCGGGGGCCGGTGTCCGCGGCCGTGCTCGACGCGCTGGCCGCCCCACCCCCACCGGGGCCGCTGCCGCTCGACGAGGCCGAGCGCGCCGATCCCCGCGGCGAGGACCTCGCGGTGGCCCTGCACACCTGCTACGAACTGCACTACCGGGGCTTCGCGGGCGTCTCCCCGGATTGGGAGTGGGAGCCCGAGCTGCTGCGGCTGCGCGCCGCGCTGGAGCGGAACTTCCTGGCCGCGCTGCGGGACGAGGCCGACGGCCCCGACGACCTGACCGAGGCGCTGGACGCGCTGCTGGTGGAGCCGGGCGAGGGCAGCGTGCCCCAGCACCTGCGCGACGAGGCCGAGTGGTGGCAGTTCCAGGAGTTCTTCGCGCACCGCTCGATCTACCACCTCAAGGAGGCCGATCCGCACATCTGGGCGGTGCCCCGGCTCCAGGGCCAGGCCAAGGCCTCGCTGATGGCCGTCGAGTTCGACGAGTTCGGCGGTGGGCGGGGCGAGCGGGTCCACGCCCGCCTCTTCGGCGACCTGCTGGTGGGCGCCGGGATGTCCGACGACTACCTGCACTACTTCGACCAAGTGCCCGCGCCGCAGCTCGCGCTGGTCAACCTGATGTCGCTGTTCGGGCTGCACCGGGCGCTGCGCGGGGCGCTGGTCGGGCACTTCAGCGCCGCCGAGATCACCACCGCGCCCAGCGCCGAGCGGATCGCCCACGGACTGCGCCGGGTCGGCGCCGACCCGGCGTGCCAGTTCTTCTTCACCGAGCACGTGGAGGCCGACGCGGTGCACGAGCAGCTCATGCGCCGCGACGTCATCGGCGACCTGCTCGACCGGGAGCCGGGCCTGCGCGGCGACGTGCTGCTGGGCATCCGGGCGACCACCGCGCTGGAGGACGCGCTGAGCGCGCACCTCGCGCGGTGCTGGCGGCAGCGCACCAGTTCGCTGCGCTCCGCCTGAGGCGCCCGCGAACCCGCCTGCGGGGACGGCGCGGCAGCCGCTCAGTCCTCGGGACCGCGGCGGCTGCGGCCGGCGCCGCGCCGGTGGCTGGTGTCGCAGAACGGGTAGCGGCGGCTGCGGCGGCACGCGCACACCGCGACCACGACCCGATCCGAGGTCACCGCGGTGCCGTCGTCGCAGACCAGTTCCACGGGGCCTTCGACGAGGACCGGTCCGCCGCGCACGAGCGTCACCCGGCGCCGGTCCCGGCCACCCGGTCCGCCGCGGTCGTCGGTCCACCGGTCGTCAGTCGGCCGGGCGCTCACCGCGCACCACCACCAATTCCTCCTCCCGCTGTCCGGGCGCGATCAGCCCCCGGTCCTCCAGCAGCGCGGTCCGGCCGCGCAGCACCGGGCCGAACTCCTGCCTGCGGCGGGCCACCACCGAGGCGGCCAGCCTGCTCCCGCGCAACCGGCGCAGCGTGGTGTCCACATCGGATAGCGCGGAGTGGACCAGCAACAGCGTGCCCCTCGGGCGCAGCAGCGCGGGGGCCAGCGCGCAGAGCCGGTCCAGCAGCGCCCGCCCGTCGCGCCCGGCATCCCACGCCCGCGCCCGCCCGCGCGTCGGCACGGTCGACTCGGAAGCGGGGACATAGGGCGGGTTGGACACGATCACGTCGAAGCGTTCCAGCAACTCCTGGCGGAGCACGTCGGTCCGCGCCACCCGCACCGGCAGGCCGCGCAGCGCCGTGTTCAGCCGGGCGGCGAGCACCGCCCGGCGGGAGACGTCGACCGCCAGCACCCGACCCGCCCCGGCCCGCGCCGCCGCGATGGCCAGCGCGCCCGTCCCGGTGCCCACGTCGAGCACCGCGCTCCCCGGGCGCAGACCCGCGTCGAGCAGGGCTTCGGCCAACAACCCGGTGTCGCCCTGCGGGCGGTAGACACCGGGCAAGCGCACCAGTCGCACACCACCGGGGATACCTCACCGGGCAGCGCGGAAAACCCCGCACCCGCCGGGTCATGCCGACGGCGGGTCGCCGACGCCGCGCAGGTGTTCCTCCACCAGCATCCGGGCCACCTCGGCGAGCCGCCGGTTCGTGTCCTGGGAAGCCGCGACCAGCAAGCGGAACGCCGCGTCCGGGCCGATGCCCTCGCGCGCCATCAGCAGCCCCTTGGCCTGGCCGATCACGTCGCGGGTGGCCACCGCCCGGTTGAGCTGGTCATCGCGCCGCTTGACCGTCAGCGCCATCGCGGCGTGGGTCGCGAACAGCTCGCCGACGCCCAGCGCGGCCGGGTCGATGGCCGCGCCCAGCGCGTAGAGGTTCAGCGCGCCGAGCGTCTCGGCGCCGGCGTGGAGCTGGACGGAGACCATGCTCCGCACGCCCCGCTCGACGGCCTTCGGCGCGAAGGCGGGCCAGCGGCGCTCGCTGGCCATGTCCGCGACGTAGACGGCGCCCCGGGTCCGGATCGCCTGCGCGCACGGCCCCTCGCCGAGCTCGGACTGGAGCCGGTCGCAGTGGGCGACGAGCTCGTGGGTGGCGGCCTTCGGGACGAACCGGCGGCGCTCCACCCAACTGATGCCCGCGTGGTCGACGCCCGGCACGGTGCGCACGGCGGTGTCGGTGATCGCGCGCAGGGTCGCGTCGACGTCCTGTTCGGCGTCGAAGCGCCGCGCCGCCGCGCTCAGCGCTCGTGCGAGTTCGTAGCCGGTCTCGTTCCTCATCCCGCGTCTCCTCGTAGCCCCTCGGGCTCCGGGACGCATATCCCAAAGCTTGCGGGGCACCAGCGCGGCTAGGTCCTCAACCGGCGTACCGACTCAGAGTAACAAAGGCGTTCTTCCCTCACTCGGAGGGGATCATGATCGGCGCTCGCGGAGGCGGCGGGGTCCGTCCCTTGTGCACAGCAGCGCACCACCGCGGACGAGGCCGGCTCGCGCACCGCGACGCATCTCGTCACGGTGTCGTCACCGACCGCCACCTCCGGACCACCGTCCGCAGTGGACCAGTCCGAGCGGGGTCCGGTCGGTCCCACCGCACCGAGCGGCGCGGTGGGACCGACCGGACCTCAGAACTCCAGCACCAGACGGCCCCGGGTTCCCCCCGCCGCCAGCGTCCGGTGCGCCTCGGCCGCCTGCTCGGCGGGGAAGGTCCGGGCGACCCGCAGCGTCAGCGTGCCGTCCTCGACCTGCGCGCGCAGCCGGTCGAGCAGCTCCCGCTCCTCGGCGTAGTCCACCACCAGCACCGGGTGCAGGGCGATGCCCCGCTCCGCCTCGCCGCGCCAGAACCGCACCGTGGCGACCGCCCCGCCGTCGCGGACCGCGGGGAGCACCTGCTCGTTCTGCACCGCGCCGTCGGCGACCGCGTCCACCCCGTCGGGTTCCACCTCGCGGATGCGCTGGGCGACGTCCTCGCCCCGGGGGACCACCACGTCGGCACCGAGCTCGCGGACCAGCTCCTCGTCCTTCGGGGCCGCGTCCGCGATCACCCGCAGGCCCTCGGCCTTGGCGAGCTGGATGACGTACCCGCCGAACGCACCGGCCGCACCGGTCACCGCGAGCACCTGGCCCGGGCGCAGGGCCAGCAGGTCGAGCGCGCGGCGGGCGGTCAGCCCGTTCATCGGCAGCGTCGAGGCGGCGACGTCGTCGGCCCCGGCGGGCACCCGCACCACGGAGCCGGCGGGCAGCACCAGGCTCTCCGCGTACCCGCCGTGGGAGCCCGAGGGCACCACGATCGCCATCACGTGCTCGCCGACCGCCAGGTCCGTGCTCGTCCCCTCACCGATCTCGTCGAGCACGCCCGCGACGTCCATGCCCGGCACGTACGGCGGTTCCTGCTCCTGCTGCGCCTTCTTCCGGTCCCCGCTGGCGACGTAGGTGTCGGTCGGGTTGACCGCGGCCGCGCGCACCCGCACCCGCACCTCGCCCGGACCGGCGTGCCGCTCCGGGACCTCGACGACGCGCAGCGCCTCCGGTCCGCCGTACTCGGTGGCTCCCACAACTCGCATGTCCACCAGCAACACCGCCCCCGGCAGCGCTATTCCCGGCCCGGCACCGACGCGCGGGCTCAGTGCGAGTGGGATCCGCCCAGGTGCACCAGCACGCTGCTGAAGTCGTTGCCGATGTAGGACGGGCGCCGGGGCGGCACGCCGGTCGGTTCGGCCAGCGCCAGATCGGGGAACCGGTCGAACAGCCTCGGCAGCGCCACCTCGGCCTGCATCCGGGCGAGCGGGGCGCCCAGGCACCGGTGCACGCCGTGGCCGAACGCCAGGTGCGCCTTGTCCACCCGGTCCACCGCGAAGCGCGCCGGTTCCGGGTGCACCGCCGGATCGCGGCCGGGCACCCCGTAGCCGATCAGGACCGGCTCGCCCGCCGCGATCACCACCCCGTCGCCGAGGTCGACGTCGGCCGTCGCGTAGCGCAGCGGCAGGTGCACGATCGGCGGGTGCAGCCGCAGCACCTCGTCCACCACGTCCGGCCACCGGTCGGACGTGCGGACCTCCTCCAACTGCGCCGGGTCGCGCAGCAGCTCGTAGACGGCGTGGTCGAGCAGCGAGACGACGGTGCCGCTGCCCGCCCCGACCAGCAGCGCCAGGACGCCGAGCAGCTCGGTGTCGGTGAGCCGGTCGACGTGCAGCAGCGCGCTCGTCAGGTCGTCCCCGGGGCGCTCGCGCTTGCTGCGGACCAACGCGCGCAGGGCGTCGAGCAGCTCCTCCCGCTTGGGCACTCGGCCCGCACCCGCGTCGAGCACGTCGTCCAGCGCACCCCGCAGCTCGGCGCGGAGCGCGTCGGGCACGCCGAGCAGCGCGCAGATCACCCGCGAGGGCAGCAGCGCGGCGAAGGAAGCGCGGAAGTCCACCGCCCCGCCGGTGCGCCCGTTGGCCATGTTCTCCAGGAGGCAGTCGACCAGCGCCGCCACCTCGGGACGCAGCGCGGCGATGCGATCGGCGGTGAAGGCCTCGCGGACCAGCGCGGCCAGCCGCTCGTGGCGCACCCCGTCGACCGGCTCCGGCTCCGCCACCCGGACCGCCGGGAACAACCACGGCCACTCCCCCGGGCGCGCGCCCGGCAGGCTCCACCGCGCGTCCTTGACGATCACCGGATCGGCCAGCAGGCGGGTGATCACCTCGCCGCGGGTGACCGACCAGACCTCACCGCCCTCCGGCAACCGCACCCGGACCGCCGGACCCGCCGCCCGCAACGCGTCCGCCTGCTGGTGGATCCGCGCGCCGTCGAGCACCTCCGGAACCTCCGCCATGACCGCCCTCCCCGCGTGCCACCGCCCTCTCCCGGGTCGCCGCCGGACCGGGCCCCCGCGCACCGCCGGAACCGTGATCGACGCATGTCTTGGTAGCACGGCCGAGGACCGCCGCCATAGAGCGGATCAGGTCCAACCCGGCCGCCGAGCGAGTGAACGCCGCGAGATCAGGCCACGACGACGTAGTCCTCGGGAAGCGGTTCGCCGCGCAGGTGGGCGTCGAGCATCTCGCGGACACCGGCGGCGATGCGCTGCTGCGCCTGCTGCGTCATGCCGGAGTGGACCACCCCGCGCCGCTCCGCGCGGGAACGGCGCGGGGTGGTCGGGGATCAGCTCGGGGTCGTGGTGCTGACCGGGAACCGCAGCACCGCACCGACCCCGTCGGCCAGCCCGGTGCTCGCGGTGGTGAGCGCCACCTCGGCATCGGTGCGGGCCGCCACCTCCAGCAGCACCGCCTCCCGGGCCACCGGGGTGTCCGGTTCGAACAGCAGCGTCTCCACCGCACCCATCTCGGCGGCCTTCGCGACCTCCTCGTGGCCCTGCACCGCCCGGTCGTGGGCCAGGCCACCGGCCCACCGGTCGTGCTGCTCCCGGGCGCTGCGATCGCTCTCCTCGCCCGCGATCCGCAGCAGTTCCTCGGTCAGCGCCTCCTCGGAGCCGTCGGCGCTCGCACCGCCCCGGCCGGTCTCCACGAGGCGGTCGGCGAGCTCGTCGGGCAGCTCCGCGCGCAGCGCCGTGCGGCCCTGCACCTCACCGGCGAGGACCACCACCCGCGGGTCGAACCGGTCGGCCACCTCGCGCACGCGCCGGGCGACGTCCTTGGCGTTCTGCCCGGCGGCCTCCTCGGCGCGGCGCTGGATGTGCCGGTGCGACAGGGCCCCGCCGCGGGGCTTGTGCACCCCTTCCACGGCGCCGCCCTCGACCCGCTCGACGTCGTGCTCGGCGGGCTCGCCGCGCTCGGAGACGACTTCCTGGCGCACCTGCGCCCCGTGCTGGTCGCTGATCACGACCAGCTCGCGGACCGATCGGGCGGCCTCGCGGATGAACGCGCCCAGCTCGGGCAGCGTCGCCCAGTGCGCCTGGTCGCCGCTGCCCTGGGCGGCGTCCCAGTGCTCGTCGAGCACCACCTCGCCGTCGACGGCCACCAGCACTCGGCCGTTGGCCTGCTCCTCACCCGCGGTGCCCGGCTGGAGCCGCTGCTCCAGCGCCTCGACCGCGCCGGCCGCGGCACCCGCTTCCTCCAGGCGCTCGCGCAGCCCCCGCCAGCGCAACCGGATCTGGTCCCCGGCGTCCTCGCCCGACGAACGGGCTTCCAGGTACACGGTGGCGAACGGTCCTTCGCGGTCGAACACCTGCCGCGCGGTGGACAAGCGCATCCATCCCACCTCCCGGGATCTCGGGTTCATGGGACGTCGTCCCATCGGCCACTGGGGTGCTCCTTACCCCGCGCCGGAGCAGGCCAAACCGCTACCGGACGAACCGGCGGACGAAGTCGAGGGACAGTCGCGCGACCGCCTCCCACCCGGCGTCGATGGTCAGCGAATGCCCCCGATCGGCGAGCTCGGCGAACTCGGTGATCCCCGGGTTGCGCCGCTGCCGCTCGTAGGTCGCCGCGGTGGTGGCCGGCGGCACCTGGTGGTCCCGGTGGCCGGAGACGATCAGCATGGGGCCGCGCTGCGGAGCGGCGCTGTCGGCCCGGGCCTCGGTGCGCGGGCTGAAGTTCGCCAGCATCGACTCGAACATCGGCGCCCCCGAGGCCGCCACGTGGTAGCGGTCGTAGAGCTCCCGGGCCTCCTCCTTGCTGATCGCGTTGGCGAAGCGGTAGCGGAACTGCCTGAAGCTCAGCATCACCGCCCGGCCGCGGTTGCCGGGTCTGCGCAGCACCGGCAGCGCCGACCGCAGCGCCGCGAACGGCATCGGGAGCACGCCGCGGGTCGGGACGGGGTCGATGACGACCGACGCCATGGCGCCGCCGCGCCCGGCCAGGAGCTGCGCCAGCAGACCGCCGAGGGCGTGGCCGACGAGCGCGGGCGTCCGGTCCAGCCCGGCCATCACCCGTTCGTGGTACGCGGCGACGTCGCCGATCCCCTTGCGCGCGAAGGCGTCGGGATCGTTCCTGGCCTGCTCGACGGTCTCCGGGTCGTCCGGCCAGCCGGGGGTCAGCGCAGCGTAGCCGGCGTCCTCGAAGCAGTCCGCCCACGGCCGCCAGCTCTCCGCCAGCAGCCACATGCCGTGCAGGAAGACCACGGGCGGGCGACGGGACCGGTTGGCGCGGTCGATCTCGTCCTGCTCCCGCCGGGTCAGCTCGCGAACGGGGGTCACCGTCATGCGGCCGCCTCCTGCGATCGCGCCGGGATATGGGTCGGCTCGAGGCTAGGGACGCGGCGGAGCCGCTGAACAGGGACCGAAGACCCTGGTGCGGCGCTCAGGTGTCCCGGACGTGCAGCACCGCGGGCCACGGCCGGGCGGCCGCGTCGGGGTCCCACCGCCCCCGGATGGCCGCCAGCACGGCGCGCCCCAGGTCCGCCCCCGGGGCGTCCAGATCGATCTCCGCCGAGGTCAGCCGGGGACGCAGCATCTCGCAGAACGGAGCGTTGTCCGCCCCGACCAGCGCGAGGTCACCGGGGACCCGCACGCCCCGGTCCAGCAGGGCGCCCAGCAGCAGCCCGGCGTGGTCGTCGGTGCAGGCGAACACGCCGTCGGGCGGATCGTCCCCGGCGACGGTGCGGGTCAGCCGGTCGGCGGAGTCGCGGCGCAGCCCCATCCGCACCACCTCCAGCCGCATCCCGGTGCGGGCGGCCACCCGTTCGAACCCCGCCACCCGGTGCGCCACGAGCTGCCGGTCGCCCTTGGCCTTCGGCACCACCACGAGCACCCGGCGGCAGCCGCGCTCGGCGAGGTGCTCGGCGGCGACCTCGCCCAGCCGGGAGTCGTCGATCACCAGCGTCGGCACCGCCGGGACGGGTTGGGTCGCGATGCCGATCGGCACCACCCCCGCGCGGCGGAGCAGCTCGGCACCGCCCTTGGTGAACCGGTCGGCGTGGGCGATCACCGCCGCCGGTCGCAACGCCGCCCAGGACCGCGCCGCCGCCATCCCCTTCAGCTCGGTGTCGCGGTGCAGGACCATCGTGTAGCCCGCTTCGCCGAGCTCGACGGCGAGCCGGTCCAGCCCCGCGGTGGCCAGTCGCGCGAGGGTCATCCGCTCGCCGCCCAGGTGGCCGATGACCAGCTCGTGCCCGGTCGTCCGGCGGCCGCCGGGCGGGACGTAGCCGAGCTCGCGGGCGACGGCCCGCACCTCGGCCCAGGTCTCGGGCCCGATCCGCTCGTCGACGAGCCCGTTGAGCACGTACGACACCGTCGCCCGGGACACCCCGGCCAGCGCCGCCACGTCAGCCGCGGTCGGCCCGGTCCGCTCGTCCTCTCGCCCGCCAGCCGTCATCCGTGCCATCCTCCCAGGTCCCGGGGCGCGAGCACCGCCGTTCGCGGGATCATATCCCCCACCCGGCCGCTGGTGTCTACTGTGGACATGAGGTGATGTGCCAGAATGGTCGTGTGGACGATGCCACCACCGAGCGGTACCTGGCCCGGATCGGGATCGAGGCGGTCGGGCCGCCCGACGCGACGACCCTGCACGCGCTCCAGTCCGGGCACCTGACCTCGGTGCCGTTCGAGAACCTCGACATCCACCTCGGCGAGCTGGTCGAGCTGACCGAGGAGCACCTGGTCGACAAGATCGTGCGGCGCCGCCGGGGCGGCTTCTGCTACGAGCTCAACGGGCTGTTCGCGGCGCTGCTGACCGCGCTCGGCTACCGGGTGGAACTGCTCGCCGCGCGGGTCTTCGCCACCCCCGAGCAGCCGGGTCCGCCGATGGACCACCTGGCGCTGCGGGTCGACCTCGACGAGCCGTGGCTGGTCGACGTCGGCTTCGGCCGCAACCCCGTGCACCCGCTGCGGATGGCGAGCACCGGCGAGCAGCCCGACCCGGAAGGCTCGTTCGCCCTCCGCCCGGTCGACGCGGCGTCCGGCGACCTGGACCTGCTGCGCGACGGCGAGCCGCAGTACCGGCTGGAGCCCCGCCCCCGCGCGCTGCGCGACTTCGAGCCCACCTGCTGGTACCAGCAGACCTCGCCGCGCTCGCCGTTCACCCGCGGTCCGACCTGCTCGCTGCGCACCGGAGCGGGCCGGGTCACCCTCAGCGGAACACGACTGGTCCGCACCGAGCACGGCGAGCGCACCGAGCGGACCCTCACCGAGGACGAAGCGCTGGCGACCTACCGCGAGGTGTTCGGGATGCCCCTCGACCGGCTCCCCGCCGACCCGGCGCAGCGCTGAGCGGACGTCCACTGCGGGGGCCCACCGGTCCGTCCGGCTCGGCGGCGGGCGGGCGCCCGCGCGACGGTGTGTCCGGGATCTCACCGCGGCGGCGCGGCGGATCGAAAGGCGACGTCAACGGGCGCCGCGCCCGGCGCGCGGGGACGCTCGTGGCGGCGGGCGCCCTTGCCAACGCGAGGTCGGCGGCTAGCCTGATCCGTGCTGGTGGTTCGGCCGCCTCCGCCCGACCGGGCGGGAGCGGCCGAGGCAAGAGGGAACCCGGTGCGAATCCGGGACTGCCCCGCAGCGGTGAACGGGAACCAACGCCGTCCCCGGTCCACGACCGGGATCAGCACTGGGCCACCAGGCCCGGGAAGCGACGGCCAGTAGGAATCCCCGGCGACGCCGGGAAGCGCCCGTGAGTCCGAAGACCTGCCACCGGTGCGCGCGCCGGAGCGGTGCGCGCTGTTCGAGGCCCCGAGGGAGGGCCTGCCGGACGCCCGCGCGGCAGCTCGTCGCGCCGTCGCGCCCTGCGCTCTCCCGGTCTCGGACTCCTGTCGTCGAGCTCGCGAGGAGAGAGCGTTGACAACCACGATCGGTTCCACCGTGCTGGGCTACCCCCGGATCGGCCCCGACCGGGAGCTCAAACGAGCCTTGGAACGCTACTGGGCCGGGCGGATCGGCGAGCCGGAACTCCGGGAGGTCGCCCGCGGCCTGCGGGTGGACACGTGGCGCTCGCTGCACGAGGCCGGACTGAATTCGGTGCCGGGCAACACGTTCTCGTACTACGACCAGGTGCTCGACACCGCGGTCGTCTTCGGTGCGGTACCCGAACGGTTCACCGCGCTCGGGCTGAGCCCGCTGGACACCTACTTCGCGATGGCGCGCGGGGTGGAGTCCACGCCGCCGCTGGAGATGACCAAGTGGTTCGACACCAACTACCACTACCTCGTCCCGGAAATCGGCCCGGACACGCGGTTCTCGCTGTCCGACCAGTCCCCTGTGGACCAGTACCAGGAAGCCCTGGAAGCGGGCGTGACCACCCGTCCGGTGCTGGTCGGGCCACTGACCTTCCTGCTGCTGTCCAAATCGGACGACCAGGCGCCGGAGTCGTTCCGCCCGCTGGACCGGCTCGACGACCTGCTGACCGCCTACGCCGAGCTGCTCGGTGAGCTGCACCGCGCGGGCGCGGAGTGGGTGCAGCTCGACGAGCCCGCCTTCGCCGCCGACCGCTCCCCCGCCGAGCTGGCCGCGCTGCGCGCCGCCTACCGGCGCCTGGGCGAGCTGACCGAGCGGCCGAAGATCCTGGCGGCCGGCTACTTCGGCGATCTGGGCGAGGCGCTCGGCGAGCTGGCCGCCACCCCGGTCGAGGCGCTGGCGGTGGACCTGGTCGCCGGGCGGTCGGCGCTGGACCGGCTCCCGTCGGTGCGCGGCCTGGCGGACAAGGCGCTGGTCGCCGGACTGGTCGACGGCCGCAACGTCTGGCGCACCGACCTGGACGGCGCGCTGTCCACCGCCGCGACCCTGCTGGGCCTGGCGGGCGAGGTCGCGGTCGGCACGTCCTGCTCGCTGCTGCACGTGCCCTACGACGTCGAGGCCGAGACCGCCTTGGACGCGCGGGTGGCGTCCTGGCTGGCCTTCGCGCGGCAGAAGGTCGACGAGGTCGTGGTCCTCGGCCGGGCGCTGCGCGACGGGCGCGAGGTGGTGGCCGACGAGCTCGCCGCCGCCCGGCGCGCGGTCGCCGACCGGGCCGGTGCCGACTCGGTGCGCGACAACCGGGTCCGGGCCCGGCTGGACTCGCTGCGCCCGGAGCACGCGCGGCGCGGTGACTACGCCGGGCGGCAGGAGGCCCAGCAGCGGTCGTTGCGGTTGCCGCCGCTGCCGAGCACCACGATCGGTTCCTTCCCGCAGACCACCGACGTCCGCAAGGCGCGCGCGGCGCTGCGCGCCGGACGCATCGACCCGGCGACCTACCAGCAGCGGATGCGCGACGAGATCGAGCGGGTGATCCGGGTGCAGGAGCGGCTCGGCCTCGACGTGCTGGTGCACGGCGAACCCGAGCGCAACGACATGGTGCAGTACTTCTCCGAGCACCTCGACGGGTTCGCCAGCACCGAATTCGGCTGGGTGCAGTCCTACGGGTCGCGGTGCGTGCGCCCGCCGATCCTCTACGGCGACGTCTCCCGCCCCGCCCCGATGACCGTGGAGTGGGCCACCTACGCCCAGAAGCTCACCGAGAAGCCGGTCAAGGGGATGCTCACCGGACCGGTCACCATCCTGGCGTGGTCGTTCGTCCGCGACGACCAGCCGCTGGCCACCACCGCCGACCAGGTCGCCCTGGCCATCCGCGACGAGGTGGCCGACCTGGAGGCCGCGGGCATCCGGGTGGTCCAGGTGGACGAGCCCGCCCTGCGCGAGCTGCTGCCGCTGCGCGAGGCGGACCGGCCCGGGTACCTGGACTGGGCGGTGACGTCCTTCCGGCTGGCCACGTCCGGCATCGCCGACTCCACCCAGATCCACACGCACCTGTGCTACTCCGAGTTCGGCGACGTGATCGACGCGATCGTGGCGCTGGACGCCGACGTCACCAGCATCGAGGCGGCCCGTTCCCGGATGGAGGTGCTCGACGACCTCAACGCGGTCGGCTTCGCCCGGGGCGTCGGCCCGGGCGTCTACGACATCCACTCGCCGCGGGTCCCGACCGCGGCGGAGGTCACCGACCTGCTGACGGCCGCGCTGGCCGCGGTGCCCGCCGAACGCCTGTGGGTCAACCCCGACTGCGGGCTCAAGACGCGGGGCTACACCGAGGTGGAGCAGGCGCTGGAGAACGTGATCATCGCGACCGCCGGGATCCGTCCGTCGCTGCGCTGATCACTCCCGTCGCGGGCGGGGCCGCCTCCCCCACCACTCGGCGGCCTCGCCCGCGACGGCTCAGCCGCGGCCGATGAAGGGCATCGCGGTCGCGGTGACGGTGAGGAACTGGACGTTGGCCGACAGCGGGAGCCCGGCCATGTAGAGCACGGCCTCGGCGACGTGCCGGACGTCGAAGGTCGGCTCGGCGCGGACCGTCCCATCGGCCTGCGGGATGCCCTCGGCCATCCGGGTGGTCATCTCGGTGGCGGCGTTGCCGATGTCGATCTGCCCGCAGGCGATGTCGTGCTCCCGGCCGTCCAGCGAGATCGACTTGGTCAGCCCGGTGATCGCGTGCTTGGTGCTGGTGTAGCCGACGCTGCGCGGGCGCGGGCTGTGCGCGGAGATCGACCCGTTGTTGATGATCCGGCCGCCGCGGGGCCGCTGGTCGCGCATCACTCGGAAGGCGTGGTGCGCGCAGAGGAACGAGCCGGTCAGGTTCACCCCGACGACGCGCGCCCAGTCCGCCGGGTCCACGTCGCCGACCGAACCCGGCGCCCCGGACATCCCCGCGTTGTTGACCAGCAGGTCCAGCCGCCCGCAGCGCTCGCGCACGGCGTCGAACAGCGCCGCGACCGATTCCTCGTCGGCGACGTCGGTGGGCACCACCAGCGCTCCCGGCCGCCGACCCGCCGTCTCGTCCAGCTTCTCGGCCCGGCGCCCGGCCAGCACCACCCGGTAGCCCGCCGCCAGCAGCGCGCGGGCGATCGCCCGCCCCACCCCGGAACCCGCTCCGGTCACCACGGCCACTCGCACGTCGTCCATCGGACCTCCCGCTCCCGCGCTCGCCTCGCGTGCCGTCTGCGTTGATACCCCGAACGGGCCGCGTTCGGCCATCCCGGCACCGGGCTATGGTGGGGGTTCCCACCCGGCAGCCGGACAGAGGCGGTGCGCGACGTCGTGAGCGAATCAGCGGGCCGGTCCCGCGCGGGCGCCGCGAAGGAGCACCGGACGGTCAGCAGGGTCACCACGATCCTGGAGGCGGTGGCCGCCGATCCCCACGGCGTCCGGCTCAACGTGCTCGCCGGGGTGCTCGACGCACCGAAGACGTCGGTGCACGGCTTGGTGAAGGGCCTGGTCGCCAACGGTTACCTGCACGAGCACGACGGCGCCTACCTGCTCGGCCCGGCGGTCGGCGCGCTGCTCGCCCCGCCCGGCAACCCGCTGATCGACGCCGCGCGCCCGCACATGCGCGACCTGCGCGAGCGGTTCGACGAGACCGTGATGCTGGGCGCGCTCGTCGGGGACTCCGTCGTGTACCTGGACACCATCGAATCGACCCAGCTCATCCGCTACTCGGCCCCGCTGCGCAAGCGGCGGCCGATCTACCCGACCAGCACCGGCAAGTGCCTGCTCGCGCACCTGCCCGCGCCGCACCGCGACGAGTACCTGCGCGCCCACGTCGCCGACCCGGCGGAGCGGGACCGGGTGGCGCAGGAGCTCGACGAGGTGCGCACCGAGCGGGTGGCCCGCAACCGGGGCGAGACCGTGCCCGACGTCTCCGCGGTGGCGGGCATCGTGCCCTCCGCCCAGCCCCTCGCCTCGGTGGCGATCGCGGGCCCGACCACGCGCGTCGCGGACCGGCTCGACGAGATGGCGGCCGCGGTCCGCGAGGCAACCACCGCGATCAGCTACCGGCTGCGGTGACCGCGCCGGGTCGTACTTTCGGTGCGTTCCGGCGCTGCGGGGATGCCCGCGCTGATCATCCGAGGTTAACCTGACGCCCGTTCCGCACGACCGTCCATGATCGTAAAGTGGTGCGGTCGTACCGCTACGCCCGAAGGGGGTTCCCGCCGTGGAACAGGTGGTTCTGCTCGACGACTCCGGCGAGGCGGTCGGTGTCGCGGACAAGGCGGGGGTGCACCACCGGGAGACCCCGCTGCACCTGGCCTTCTCCTGCTACGTCTTCAACGGGCGCGGCGAGTTCATGCTGACCCAGCGCGCCCACCACAAGCGGACCTGGCCGAGCGTGTGGACCAACACCTGCTGCGGGCACCCGGCCCCGGGCGAACCGCTGCCGGAGGCGATCACCCGGCGCCTCGGCGAGGAGCTCGGGCTGGCGGTGCGGGACCTGGCGCTCGCGCTGCCCCGCTTCCGCTACCGGGCGGTGATGGACAACGGCGTGGTGGAGAACGAGATGTGCCCGGTGTTCTTCGCCTTCACCGATGGCGAGGCCAGCCCGAACCCGGACGAGGTCGACGCGGCGCGGTGGGTGCCGTGGAAGGAGTTCAGCGCCGACGTGCTCGCCGGACGCGCCGGGGTGTCCCCGTGGTGCGTGCAACAGGTCGAGCAGCTCGCCGAGCTGGGACCGGACCCGGCGCAGTGGACGGCGGGCGACCCGGCGGAGCTGCCCGCGGCGGCCCGGTAGCCGACCCGCCGGGGTCGGGGACGCCGACCAGCGCGGGGTGCGCGCCGGCTCGCCGCCCGGCGATCCCGCGCTCCGGTGTGCCGGCGTCGGAGGCCCTTTCATCCACAGTGGATCGACGCGGTCCGGGCGGGCCGACCGGGCACGGCGCGTGATGATCCGGCTGCCGTCCGTCGCCGAGCGTGACCTGGTACAAGGGTGCGTATCCGAAGCCCCGCAGCGAAGGGAACCGGCCGGATGCCGAGCGACAGCACGAACGCGCGCAAGATCGATCGCGGCGACGCGCCCGGCGGCTGCCCGATCAGCCGCGGGGCCGACGGGGAGTGGGACGTCAGCGGCTACGCGGCGGCCCGCGCGGTGCTGCGCAGCGGCTCGACGGTGCAGGCGGGCCTGGGCGTCGAGACCGTCGAGCGGATGCCGGGCAGCATCCGCCGCCCGGTCCTCTACCGGGACGGCCCCGAGCACCGGGAGCACCGCAGGCAGACCGCCCGGTTCTTCACCCCGCGCCGGGTCGACGAGCACTACCGCGGCATCATGCGCCGGGTCACCGACACCCAGCTCGAGAAGTTGCAGCGCAACGGGCGCGCGGACCTCTCCTCGCTGAGCTTCAACCTGGCCATCGAGGTCGCCACCGCCGTCATCGGGCTGACCAACAGCCGCCCCGGCATCCAGGGGCGGCTGGAGCGGTTCTTCCCGGCGGAGTTCGGCAAGCCGGGGTTCACCAGCCTGCACGGCCTGTACTGGGTGCAGCGGCAGGTCGTCAACTGGCTCGGGATCTACCTCGGCGACGTCCGGCCCGCGATCAAGGCGCGGCGCGCGCGCCGGCAGGACGACCTCATCTCGCACCTGCTCGACGAGGGGTGCTCCGCCGCCGAGATCCTCGGCGAGTGCATCACCTTCGCGGCGGCGGGCATGGTGACGACCCGCGAGTTCATCAACCTCGCCGCGTGGCACCTGTTCACCGACGACGCGCTGCGCGAGCGGTACCTCGCGGGGGACGAACCGGACCGGCTGGCCGTGCTGCACGAGCTGCTGCGGCTCGAACCCGTCGTCGGCCACCTGCGCAGGCGGACCACCGAGCCGGTCGAGCTCGAGCAGGACGGCGAGCAGGTGACCATCCCGGCGGGCGAGGTGATCGACATCGCGGTCACCGGGACCAACGCCGACCCGGCGGCCGTGGGCGCGGAGCCGGAGCGGGTGTGCCCGGGCCGGAAGCTGAGCGGCGGGGCGGTGGCCAGCGGGCTGTCGTTCGGCGACGGCCCGCACAAGTGCCCCGGGGCGACCGTGGCGATCCTGGAGGCCGACACCTTCCTCACCACGCTGTTCGCGCTGCCCGGCGTCCGGATGGACACGCCGCCCCAGGTGTCGATGAACGAGGCCATCGGCGGGTACGAGCTGCGCGGGATGGTGGTCGCCATCGGCAGCCGACCCGCGGCGTAGCCGCGGCGGCCCGGCAGCGCGGGGTTCAGCTCCGGCTGACGACGTCGGCGGAGACGACGCCGGTGGTGCCGAGCTGGCGCTTCGGCCTGCGGACGCCCCACGGGCCGCGCAGGGCGATCAGGTCGATCGGCACCGGACAGGCGCGGCCGCCCTCGGCGGGCGACTGCGGCGCGACGGCGTTGCCGGACACGACGTGACTGGGCACGATCCTCACCCCGGGTGTGACGGGAATTCAGCGGAATGCGCAGCAACAGGGTGCGTGCTGCGATCTCATTGTGCCCCACCCCGCCGAGGCGGCCGCGACCGGGGCCACCCCAGCCGCACCCAAGATCCACTTCCTACCAGCGACGATGCCCCGGCGGACCCCTCGGGAGCACCTCGCCGAGTCCACTGTGGAAGGACTCTGACGGCCGGGCGCCGGATCGGGACGGCGCCGGATCGGCGGCACCGCTCCGACGTCTCCGGCACACCCGTTCGAACCGCCCCTCCTTCACTCGAACGGAGCAGCCTCGGGACAGGGCGCCGGCGGGTGGTCAGCGCCGCCACGTGGTGCCCGGGGGCCACCCGCGGCACCCGGGCACCACCGGCCACAGTGGTCCCGCGTGCTGCTGTACAGCCCGTTCCGGGCCCGGCTAGCCTCGCCGGAAGGGGGGAGTACTCCGGTGCAGACCGGTCCGGTCAGGACGGACATCCACGATGTCCCCGGGCGGTCGCCCGCACGCGGGTGGAGGAGACCTCGAACGCCGTTCGAGGAGGTCCCGTGCAGCTCGCCGCACCGACCGCGGACACCATCGGCACGCCTTGGCTCTGGGGCATCAGCATCGCCGTGCTCCTGGCCCTGCTGGTGACCGACTTCGTGGTGACCCACCGGCCGCACAAGGTGACGCTGCGCGAGGCGATCGGCTGGACCGTCTTCTACCTGGCGCTGCCGGTGGCCTTCGGTGGGCTGCTCTGGCTGCTCTACGGCGGACCACAGGCGCTGGAGTTCATCACCGGTTTCGTCGTCGAGAAGTCGTTGTCGGTGGACAACCTCTTCGTCTTCATGCTGCTGCTGGCGGCCTTCGCCGTGCCGGACGCGCTCCAGCAGCGGGTGCTGCTCTACGGGATCGTCGGCGCCCTGCTGCTGCGGGGCATCTTCATCGCCGCCGGGGCCGCGCTGCTGCAGGCCGGCACCTGGGCGTTCCTGGTGTTCGGCGCGCTGCTGTTCCTCACCGCGCTGCGCATCCTGCGCGAGGCCTCGTCGGGCGGCGGGTTCGACAAGGAGGTCTCGGAGCTGCGCTCGGTGCGGCTGCTGCGGCGGGTGTTCCCGGTGACCGAGGAGTACCACGGCACCAAGCTGCTGACCCGGGTCGACGGGAAGCGGGCGCTCACCCCGCTGATGGTCGTGGTGGTGGCCATCTTCGCCGCCGACGTGGTGTTCGCGGTCGACTCGATCCCGGCGGTCTACGGCATCACCGGCGACCCCTACCTGGTGTTCGCCACCAACGCCTTCGCGCTGCTGGGGCTGCGGGCGCTGTACTTCGTGCTGCACAAGGCGCTGTCCCAGCTCACCCACCTCAACCACGGGCTCGCCATCATCCTGGCGTTCATCGGCGTGAAGCTGGTGCTGCACTGGGCGCACGGCATCTGGCCCGCCGTGCCCGAGATCCCGACGCTGCTGTCCCTGGCGGTGATCGTGGTGGTGCTGGGCACCGTCACGGCCACCAGCGTGTGGAGCAACCGCCGGGCCGCCCGCGGCCAGGGATGACCGCGTGGCGGCCGGGCGGCATCCGCCGCACCCTGGGGACGGGGAAGGAGCAACGATGACCAACGAGCACCAGTACACCGTCGTGGTCGGCGTCGACGGGTCGCCCACGTCCCGGATGGCGCTGCGCTGGGGGCTCTGGCACGCCGGGCTGGCGGGCGGAGCGCTCACCGCCGTGATGGCCTGGGACATGCCGCTGCGCTACGGCTGGAGCGGCCCCGGCCTCGACGAGTTCGAGGACGACGCCGCCCGGGCGCTCGACGAGGTGGTCGACAAGGTCGGCACCGTGGCGGGCACGGTGCCGGTCACCAAGCGCATCGGCCAGGGGCACCCGGCGAAGGTGATCATCGAGGTGGCCGGGAAGGTCGGGGCCGACCTGGTCGTCGTCGGCAACCGCGGGCACGGCGGGTTCACCGAGGCGATGCTGGGTTCGACCGGGCAGTACACCGTGCACCACGCGCACTGCCCGGTCGTCGTGGTCCGCGAATCGACCATCTGAGGCCCGGACCCGCCCCGCGCTCAGCCCCAGATGGCGCCGACCCACTCCGGGCGGTCGACGAAGGGGTTCCGGTTGTGCTGGAACCGCTCGTAGATCACGTCGTTGCGGCGCTGCTCGGCCGCGTCCGGCGGGTCCTGCCGGTGCCACTCGCGCAGCACCGACGAGCGCCCCAGGTACGGCGCGCTGCCGTTGTCGACCTGGTCGTTGAGCTCCAGGTCGGCGAAGCCGCCGGCACCCTCGTAGCGCACCGCCATGTAGAAGACCATCCGGGCCACGTCGCCCTTGACCTCGTCGCGCGGCTCCCACGAATCCGCGTCGGTGCGGTTGCCCGGCGCCTCGCCGACCTCGGAGCCGCCCAGGTCGAAGTCCTTGTTGCCCCGCTCGGAGTTGACCGTGACATCGGTCGGCCGCAGGTGGTGGACATCGGTGCCCGGCCCCGGCGCGGTGCCGAAGTCACCGTGCGACTTCGGCCAGACGTGCTCGCGGTTCCACTCGTCGGCACCGCCGCCGTTGCTGTCCTTGGAGCGCGGCTCGCCCGAATACAGCAGCGTGATGCTGGCGGCGTCGGCCGGGTGCTGGTCGGTGACCTTCAGCGCGTCCCATACCTCGTCGTAGGTCAGCGTCGTGGTGCCGGTGCTGATGATCCCGTGCAGCGCGGTCTTGAGCTCCTCGCCGGTCTTGCCCTCCGCGTCCTGGTAGTAGTCCGCCACCTCGACGGTGCCCGGCGCGGGCTCGGCGACGGCGACCGGCGGCGCACCGGCGGCCAGCGCGGCGCCGATCAGCAGCGGCAGCGGTTTCCAGCGGTTGATCGGCATCTCGTCCTCCCGGCCTCGGCGTGGTCGCCGATCAGCCTGACACGGGGCGGCTCACCACCGGGTGAACCGGATGGAGCATTCCGATGTCGCGCAGGCGTATTCGGGACGCGGTGGCGAGAACCCGCCACGTCTCCACTGTGGACCGTCATAGCGCGATCCAGCCCGCGGCCAGCGCCACCACGCCGACGACCGCGCCGACCACCGAGGCCAGCAGGACCAGGACCTCGCGCGGCGCGAACAGCCGCCTGCCCCGCTCGCGACGCGCCATCGCGAACAGGACGCTGGCCGGGGCGTAGACGATCAGCGACACCAGCAGGAACTTCGGCCCGGCGGCGTAGAGCAGGAACACCGTGTAGAGCGTCGCGAGCACGGCCACGACCAGTTCGCGCGCCCGGCGCGGCGGGCGCGACCACGCCAGCCGCACCGCGTACCCGGCGGCGAGCAGGAACGGGATCAGGGTGAGCGAGCTGGTCAGCCCGAGCGCGAAATTGAACGCGTCCGCGGAGAACAGGGTGACGACCAGCACCACCTGGACCAGCACCGCGGTCATCAGCAGCGCCGCGGTGGGGACGTCCTCGCGGCCGGTGCGCTTGAGGAACCGCGGCATGTCGTCGTCCCGCGCGGCCACGAACAGCACCTCGGCGGCCATCAGCGTCCAGGCCAGGTAGGCGCCGAGGACGGCGACGACGAGCGCGACCCCGACGAACGCGCTGCCCCACGGCCCGACCTCCGCGGCCAGCACCCCGGCCATCGACGGCTGCCGCAGCTCCGCGATCCGCTCGCGCGGCAGGATGCCGTAGGAGACGATCGTGACCGAGGCGAACACCGCCAGCACCGAGAGCAGGCCGAGCACCGTCGCCCGGCCGACGTCCTCGCGGCGCCGCGCGTGCCGGGAGTAGACGCTGGCCCCCTCGATGCCGAGGAATACGAACACGGTCACCAGCATCGTGCCCCGGACCTGCTCGAACAGCGGACCGGCCGCCGCACCGCCGGAGACGTTGGCCGCGAAGACCGCCGGGTCCAGCGCGAACAGCGCCAGCAGCACGAACACCAGGATGGGGACGAGCTTGGCGATGGTGACGATCCGGTTGATCGCCGCCGCCTCCCGCACGCCGCGCCGGACCAGGGCGTGGAACGACCAGACACCGGCGCTGGCCAGCAGGACCGCCAGCGGGGTGTCGCCCTCGCCGAGGCCCGGTACCGCGGCGCCGAGCGTGGACATGATCAGCACCCAGTAGGTCACGTTGCCCACGCAGGCGCTGGCCCAGTACCCGAAGGCCGCGAAGAAGCCGAGGTACTCGCCGAAGCCGGCCTTGGCGTAGGCGTAGACGCCCGCGTCGAGGTGGGGTTCGCGCACGGCGAGGGTCTGGAAGACCAGGGCGAGCATCAGCGTTCCCGCGCCGGCGACCGCCCACGCCACCAGCGCTCCGGCCACCCCGGTCTCCTCGGCGAACCGGCTCGGCAGCGAGAACACCCCGGCGCCGACCATGGACCCGACGACCAGCCCGGTCAGGGTGAGCGCGGAGAGCCGCTGGGCCCCCTCCCCCGCTTCGGTGCCCGCCATCGCCTCCTCCTCGGCGGCTCCGGTCGACCGCGCCCCCATTGTCGGCGGATCGGCGGGTTCCGCACCCGCAGGACCGGGGGCGGGCGGCTCACCCGGCGCCCACCGCGCCCGGCCCACCGGTGGGCAGCCACAGCCCGGACCGCGCCCGCCCGGTGCGCCCCGGCGCTCCGGGTTCCCCGGGTTCGGGCAGGTCGAGCAGCGCGTTGATCGCCGTGACCGCGTCCCCGCTGCTGCTCCACACGACTTCCTCGGCCTCCACCGCGCTGTCCAGCACCGCCCGGGTGGCCACCGCGTCGTGCTCGTCGTTGATCTGGATGCGGTCGTAGTACTCGGCCCACCCGTAGGTGCCGATCACGGCGCAGATGCGATCCTCCCGATCCGAGAGCTGCAAGAACCGGTAGCCGCGCGCGACCAGGGCGCGCAAGCCGTCGTCAACGCTGTGCATCTCAGCTTCTCCCCGTCGACCGTCCGGGACCAGGGCGGCGGGCGCCAGCGATGCGCGCCCGCCGCTGCCGCGGGGGTGGGAGACCGGGCCGGAGGACGACCGGCGGAGCACGCGGTTCCGCTCCCCCGCGATCGGTGCGCGGGCCGATGGCATCGGGGGACCACCGGCCCGCCGATCCAGCCTCGCGCCTGCCCGGCGAAGCGGGAACAGCGTTCCGGTCGCCGGTTCACCAGGCCGCGAGATCGGCGTCGGAGGCGGTGGCGAACTCGGAGATCTACTCGGAGACTTGCCCGGAGATCACTCCGGCCGCGCGCTCGCGAACTACCCTTCGAACACGACCGAGCACCGAGAGGCAGTCGTGATGCCCGCGACCAACGGCAGACTCGTGGCCGCCCGGACGGCGGCCATGTTGACGCAGGAGTCCCTGGCCGGTTTGGCGAACGCGCAGGTCGAACGCGACACCGGCAAGCCGGGCGCGATGGACGCCGACTACGTCAGCAAGCTCGAGCGCGGGGTGCACCACTGGCCGGGCAAGGACTACCGGCGGGCGCTGCGCACCGTGTTGGGCGCGTCCGAAGACCGCGATCTCGGCTTCTACTCCACGCGGAGCAAGGCGGCTACGGTCGTCGGTGATCCAGCAGAGGCGGCCCAAGGGAGCGACGACGTGAAGCGGCAAGCATTCCTCCGGGCGCTGGCGGCCACCGCGGCCGGGATGGCGGTCGGTGACCCGGTGGCCGAGGCGGTGGGCCGCGCCGGCAGCGGCGACACGCCCGCGCGGGTCGGAGCCACCGAGGTGGAGCAGGTCGACCACGCGATCGAGCTGTTCGGCGAGTGGCAGGACCTCTACGGCGGCGGCGTCTGCAAGGACGCGCTGGCCGGGCAGGTCCGGTGGGCCACCTCGCTGCTCGGCGCCCAGGCCACCGAGAAGGTGCGCAACCAGCTCTACCGCTCCGTCGGGTTCCTCGTCGACATCGCGGGCTGGGGCGCGTTCGACGCGGGGCACCACGACACCGCGCGCTCCTACTTCCGGCTCGCGCTGGGCTGCGCCGAGCAGGCCGACGACTGGGGGTTGCGCGCCAACGTGCTCTCCGACATGGCGCGCCAGGCGATCTACGTGAACCGGCCGGACGACGGCCTGAGCCTGATCGAGCTGGCCCAGGTGCGGCAGGACCGGCAGACGCCGACGGTGCGCTCGATGCTCGCCACGGTGCACGCGCGGGCCCTGGCGAAAGTCGGCCGCGGGGAGGACTGCTACCGGGCGGTGATGGGGGCGGAGGACTCCTTCGGCGACCGCCGGGTAGGCGACGACCCGCCGTGGATCACCTACTTCAACTCCGCCGACCTCGCGGGGGACACCGGGCACGCCCTGCTGGACGTGGCGCTGGACGGCGAGCACGTCGACGACGCCCGAGACCGGTTGCGCCGATCGGTGGACACCTATTCCCAGGCCCAGGCCCGCGCCCGGGCGTTCTCGCTCGGCAAGCTGGCGATCCTGGAGCTCTCGGTCGGTGACGCGGACCGGGGGGTCGACTACGGCGAGCAGGCCCTGGCCGCCGAGGCACCGCTGAAGTCCCAGCGCGCGCGGGACGACCTCGCCGAACTCCGCAAGGCGCTGCGGGCCCGGCGCGAGGTCCCCGGCGCCCCGGAACTGCGCTCCCGGCTCACCCGCGCGCTGCGCTCCGCCTGAACGGCGCTCCCGCGGGAGCACGGGGTGGCCGCCGTGCCGACCACCATCGCGGCGGTGTTCGAGTCCGACGATTCGCGCACCGATCTCTGGGTAACCCGGTCGTGGGACGCACAGATCGGATTCCCGTTCCCGCGGAGGTGATGACGATGAACAAGACGGCCCGCCTGCCCAGGCCGGTGGTCGACTCGTACCAGTGGCAGCTCGACGCCGCGTGCAGGCACGAGGAGACCAGCCGGTTCTTCCACCCGGACAACGAGCGCGGGTCCGCTCGGCACAACCGGGAGCGGCGAGCCAAGGAGGTCTGCTTCGAGTGCCCGGTGATGCAGCAGTGCCGGGCGCACGCGCTGAACGCGCGCGAGCCCTTCGGGGTCTGGGGCGGGCTCGGCGAGCTCGAACGCCGCGACATGCTCGCGGGTGACCGAGCGGCCTGATCGGCGCACGCCCAACCCCGCACGGCACGAGCAGCAGGAGGCGCCGCGGTGCCCGACGACGAACTCACCCCGGTCGAGCGGACCGCGCTGCTGACGCTGTCCGCGCGGGCCTGGGACGCCCGGCACGTCAGCCCGGTGCTCGGTGACGCGATGGCCGAACAGGTGCTCGGTGCGCTGGGGTCCGCCCCGGAGCACTGGCGGATGACCTCGGCCGCCGTCGCGGAGATCGCGCTGCGCACCTCGATGCTCGACGACGCGGTGCGCGGGTTCGCGGTCGAGCACCCCGACGCCGTGGTGCTCGACCTGGGTGCCGGGTTCGACGCCCGCGCGCAGCGGATCGACCCGCCCGACGGCGTCGACTGGTACGACGTGGACCTCCCCGCGGTGGCGCGGCTGCGGGAGCGGACGCTGCCCGCCCGCACCGGGAGCCGCGCGGTCGGCGCTTCCCTGGCGGAACCCGGGTGGGCGGAGCCGATCCCGACCGGACGCCCGGTGGTGGCCGTCGCCGACGGCCTGCTGCCCTTCCTGACCGAGCAGGAGATCGCCGTGCTCCTGCTCGCGCTGACCGACCGCTTCGGCACCGGCGAACTCCTCGTCGACGACTCCCGGTGGCCACCGCTGGGCGCCTGGCCGAGCCCGTCGATCCGCGGCGTGGCCCGCCGCCCCGCGGGGATCGAGGACCCGCGCGCACTGGAGCGCTGGAACCCCCGGATGCGCTGGGTCGAGGAACGTCCCCTGGTGCACGAACCGGAGGTGGCACGGCTCCCGCCGGTGCCGCGCCACCTGGCCCGCGCCGCGACGCACTTCCCGGCCGCCGCGCGCACCGCCCGCGTGCTGCGCTACCGGTTCTGAGGGGCGCGGCCCGGCGTTTGGGGATCAGCGCCGGCGGTCATCCCAGCGAGAATGGACGAACTCGACGGGGCGCGCGCGGCGATCCCCGAGGGAGTGCGCATCGCGGCGGCCTGGAGCTGGCGGCTGCTGCTGCTCGTCGGCGTGTTCGTCGTGCTGTGGCGCGCGGGCTCGGCGATCTCCCAGGAACTGCTCGTCGTCGCGGTGGCGGTGCTGTTCAACGCGCTGCTCTCGCCCGCGGTGAACTGGCTGGACGACCGCGGGGTCCACCGGACGCTCGCGGTCGTCCTGGTGCTGCTCGGCGGGCTGGCGCTGATCGGCGGGGTGCTCACCGTCGTGGTCCGCACCCTGGTGCGCGGCTTCGCCGGGCTGCGCGGCCAGCTCCTGTCCAGCCTGGAGCACCTGCACCGCTGGCTGCTGGACGGTCCGCTGAACCTCAGCCAGCAGCAGCTCGACCGGGTGTTCAGCGGGCTCCCGCAGGCGCTGCACCTCGGCGGCGGGGTGACGGCGACCGCGGTGACCACGGCGGACGCGGTGCTGCGGCTGCTCGCCGGAGCGCTGCTGGCCCTGTTCACGCTGTTCTTCCTGCTCCGCGACGGCTCCCGGATCTGGCGGTTCCTGGTCTGCGTGCTGGTGCCCCGGCGGGCGCGGTGGCGGGTGCACCGCGCGGGCTGCGCGGGGTTCAGCACCCTGGTGGCCTACGTGCGGGCGACCGCGGCGGTGGCCTTCATCGACGGCGCGGGCATCGGCATCGGGGCTCTGGTGCTCGGCGTGCCGTTCCCGTTCGTCATCGCGATCACGGTGTTCCTCGGCGCGTTCGTGCCCTACATCGGTGCGGTGGTCACCGGCGGGCTGGCCGTGCTGGTGGCGCTGGCGGCGAACGGGATCGTACCCGCGCTGATCATGCTGGCGGTGGTGGTCGGCGTGATGCAGCTCGAAGGGCACGTCCTGCAACCGCTGCTGCTCGGGCACGCGGTGCGGCTGCACCCGCTGGCGGTGGTGCTCAGCGTGACGGCGGGATTCACCATCGGCGGCGTCGGCGGCGCGGTGCTGGCCGTGCCGGTGGTCGCCACCGGGAACACGATCGTGCGGGCATTGCGCCGAAAACGGTGATCACGACAGGCTTTTCAGTCTTCCGGGCGACAGCGGGCACCGGTTCGCCGGTGAAGGATCGCGGCATGACGAGAGTCAACCCGATCGAAGCGCTCTACCGGGCTCGGGACGCCCTGGAACTGGCCGCCGCCGAGCAGGCCCGGCAGGCCGAACCGACTCCCGACCAGCTCTCGGCCTACGGATCGGCGATCGTCTCCACCCTCGCGGCGGCGGGTGAGCTGGCCACCGTCCTGGCCGGTCAGGTCGCCGACTACGACGAGCAGCGCCTGCGCGAGCAGGCCACCCAGAACCACCCCGCCGACAAGCTGCGCGCGGCCCTGTCCCACCTCACCGCCTTGCAGGAGGTGCTGGCCAACGCCCTCGTCGACGCCAGGCACTACTGGACCGCGGCGGCGGGCATGCACGACGACCTCCAAGCCGACCGGGAATGAGCACCGGCGCCTCGGGTACCCGGCGGGGATGGGAAGCGAACGGCTGACCGAATACCGGCGCAAGCGCGACTTCGACCGCACCGCCGAGCCGTCCGGGAAGGAGGCGTCCCGGGCGTCGGGTCACCGCTTCGTGGTGCAGCGGCACCGCGCCAGCAGGCTGCACTACGACCTGCGGCTGGAACTCGACGGCGTGCTGGTGAGCTGGGCGGTGCCCAAGGGGCCGACGCTGGACCCGAAGGCCCGCCGGATGGCGGTGCACGTCGAAGATCACCCGATCGAGTACGTCGACTTCGAAGGCGTCATCCCCGAGGGCGAGTACGGCGGCGGCGACGTCATCGTCTGGGACCGGGGCACCTGGCAACCCGTGGACGGCGCCGACCCGGCGCGCGCGCTCGACGACGGGAACCTGCACTTCGACCTGCACGGCGAGAAGCTCAGCGGCCGGTTCGTGCTGGTCCGCCCCGGCGGGAACCGCGATCCGAAGCAGTGGCTGCTGCTGCACAAGAAGGACGACGACGCCGCGACCGGGTGGAACCCCGAGGAGCACCCGCAATCGGTGAAGACCGGGCGGACCAACGACGAGGTGGCCGCCGACCCCGAGGCGATGTGGCGGACCGACCGGCCCGCCGAGTCCGCGGAGACCCCGGTGCGCCGCGGCGGCGGGAAGGGCGGCGGCAAAGGCAGCACGACCGGGGGCGGCGGCTCCGGCGGCGCGGCGCGGCAGTCGACGACCGCCTCCGGGAAGCGGCGCACCGGGACCCGGGACCGCTCCGGCGGACGCGGCGGGAAGGGCGGCGGCTCGTCGAAGGAGAGCGGCCGGGGGCGGCGCTGGAAGCCGCCGACGGCGGCGCAGCTCCGCGAGCTGGACGAGCTCGGCGGCAAGGGCCGCTGGCACGTCGACGGCCGCGACCTCGTGCTGACCAACCTGGACAAGGAGCTGTTCCCCGGCCGGGACGGAGCTCCGCCGGTGACCAAGCGCGACCTCATCCGCTATCACGCGCTGATCGCCCCGGTGATGCTGCCGTACCTGGTGGACCGCCCGCTCAACAGCCACCGCTTCCCGCAGGGCGTGGATGAATCCGGGTTCTGGCACAAGGAGTACCCCGAGCACGCCCCGGAATGGTTGCGGCGCTGGCACTACCCCGCCGCCGACGCCGACGAGACCCAGGACTACATCGTCCCGGACAGCGTCGCGGCGCTGGCCTGGCTGGCGAACTGGGCGGCGCTGGAGCTGCACCCGTGGTCTTCCCGCGCCGACGACGTCGACCACCCGACCTGGGCGCTGTTCGACATCGACCCCGGCTCCCGGACCACCTTCGAGGACGTGCTGGTGCTGGCGCGGCTGCACCGCACCGCGCTGGACCACCTCGGCGTCGTCGGCAAGCCGAAGGTGACCGGGCAGCGCGGCATCCAGATCTGGGTGCCGGTGGAGCCGCGCTACACCTACGCCGAGACGCGGGCGTGGGTGGAATCGGTGTCGCGGGCGGTCGGCAACGTGGTCCCGGAGCTGGTGAGCTGGGCGTGGCGCAAGGGCGATCGGCGTGGCCTGGCCCGGCTCGACTACACCCAGAACGTGATCAACAAGACCCTGGTCGCGCCCTACAGCGCCCGGCCGGCCCCCGGCGCCCCGGTGTCGGTCCCGCTGGAGTGGGACGAGCTCGACGATCCGGACCTGGCACCGGACCGCTGGACGGTGCGGGACGTCCTCGACCGGGTGCGGGAGGTCGGCGATCCCTTCGCCAGCCTGCTCGACGCGCAGCAGCGGCTCCCGCCGCCGTGAGCGGTCCGCGCCGCGGCGAGGAACCATGCGGCTCGACACCGGCCCGATCCGGCACCAGGTCCGATCCGACACCGGCCTTGGGAGGCGGTCCGATTGAGCACGGTGATCGCGCTGTTCACCAGGAAACTGCGGGTGCACGACAACCCCGTGCTGCACGCGGCGGCGCGGGCGGAGGCGGTGGTGCCGCTGTTCGTGCATGACCGGGCCGTCCTCGACGGCCCCTTCCACCGCCCGAACCGCGCGCTTCCTGCACGACTGCCTGACCGACCTGCGGGACCGGCTGCGCGAGCTGGGCGGTGCTCTGGTGGTGCGCGACGGCGACCCGGCGACCGAGGTGGCGCGGCTGGCCGAGGAGGTCGGCGCCGACGCCGTGCACGTCGCCGCCGACGTCAGCGCGCACTCCTACGCCCGCGAGGAGGCGCTGCGCGCCGCGCTGCCCGGCGGGCTGCTGCACGTCCACGGCAACGTGGCCACCGCCCGCCGCCGAGGGCTGGATGCACAACCGGGCGCGGCTGATCACCGCCAGCTTCCCGACCAAGTCGGGACCGCACCGACACCCGGCCCAACCGGGTGCTCAACCCGGTGCGGCAGGCCCAGCGCTACGACCCGCGCGGCGACTACGTGCGCCGCTACGTGCCGGAACTCGCCGAGGTGCCCGCCGCGCGGGTGCACGACCCGCACCGGCTCGGCGAGGACGAGCTCGACCGCCTCGGCTACCCGCCGCCGCTGGTCGACCTCGCCGAGGCCACCAAGCGGTTCCGCCGCGCCCGGGGCAAGGCATGACGCTCGCCGACCAGGTGCGCGCGGTGCTCCGGGAACGCGCGGCTGGTCGAACAGCACGGCGCCGCGAGGCCACGCATGCGACCCGCCGCGGCCACCGAGGCGTCGGCGAGCGCCCCGGGGGACCGCGCCGCCCGCGGTCGGCGCGGCCCTAGACTCGCCGCCGGAGCCGAGGTCGAGGGCGGGGAGGCGATCGCGCGGTGTCCCGGAAGAAGGTGCCGGTGCTCGTCGTCGCGGGATTCCTGGGCGCGGGCAAGACGACTCTGCTCAACCACCTGCTGCGCCACCCGCGGGGCGCGCGGATCGGCGTGGTGGTCAACGACTTCGGCAAGATCGGCATCGACGCGATGAGCGTGGCCGGGCAGGTCGACGCCGCGGTGTCGTTGAGCAACGGATGCCTGTGCTGCGCCGTCGACCCGGAGGGGCTCGACGAGATGCTGGGGCGGCTGACGCGGCGGCCCATCGACGTGGTGGTCGTCGAGTCCAGCGGGCTGGCCGATCCCCGGACGCTGATCAAGATGCTGCTCAACAGCACCGACGAGCGGATCAGCTACGGCGGTCTGGTCGAGGTCGTCGACGCCGCCGAGTTCGCGACCACCCGCCGCGACCACCCCGAGCTCGACGGGCACCTGCGGTTCGCCGACCTGGTGCTGCTGAACAAGGCCGACCGGGCCGCCGACCTCGACGGCGTGCTGCGCCTGGTGCGCGAGCTCGCCGGGGGCACCCCGGTGCTGCCGACCAGCCACGGGCGGGTCGACCCGGAGCTGCTGGTCGACGCCCGCGCGGCTCCGGTGGCCCAACAGCTCTCGTTCGACGAACTGCTCGCCGACGACGAGGACGACCACCCGCACGCGGCCTACCAGAGCGTCGAGTTCAGCACCGGCGAACCGCTGCACCCGCGCCGCTTCATGCGCTTCCTGGACGAGCGGCCCGCCGGCGTCTACCGGATGAAGGGGTTCGTCCACTTCGGACCGGCGGACCCGCGCGCGTTCTCGGTGCACACGGTCGGCAACTTCGTGCGCTTCGCGGCGACGCGCCGACCGGCGACCCCGGGCACCCACCTGGTGCTGATCGGCGCGGGCATCGACACCGACCGGTTGCACGCCGACCTCGCCGCGTGCCGGGGCGTCCCGGACGACACCGACGAGCACGCCATGCTCGACGTCCTGCGCTACCTCCGCTGACGCCGGCGGCCGATAGCCTGGGCGCATGGGTGATTACGTGCAGGTCGTGACCACGACCGACTCCGAGGAAGCCGCCGCGGCGCTGGCCCGCGGGATCGTGGAGTCCCGGACCGGCGCCTGCGTGCAGGTCGTGCCGATCCGCAGCTTCTACCGGTGGGACGGCGCCGTGCAGGACGACCCCGAGTGGCAGCTCCAGGTCAAGACGCCCGCCGGGCGGCTGGACGCGCTGGTGGCGCACATCCAGGAGCACCACGGCTACGACGTGCCGGAGATCATCGCCACGCCGATCACCGGGGGCGGCGACGCCTACCTGCGCTGGCTGGACGACGCGACCCGGGTCTGACGACGCGCACTTCCCCGGCCGGTCGCGGCGTCGCTCAGCACCCGCTCGGCGGCCCGGTCGGCGCCGGGCACCGGTCGAGCCGCCGCAGCGCGAGCAGGCCGCCGACCGCGGGCAGCAGCGCGAGGGCCCTCGACCCCGCGTCGGGCCACCGCCACGTCCCGAGGACGACGACCAGGTAGGCGCAGCCGTGCGCGGGCCCGAGCAGGGCGGACACCTGCGGGAGGTGCGCGGTGGCGAGGTTGGCCAGCATCAGCGCCAGCGTGACGAGTTCGGCCCGGGCGGCCCAGCGCAGCACGCGCACCGATCACACCCCCGTGGTGGAACCGGGGCGGACGATCATCAGCACGGTGACCACCGCCCACAGCAGGTTGAAGACTCCGGTGAGCATGGCCAGCCGCGCGGTGGTGCGCCGTTCCAGCACCGCGCCGGGCGCCTCGGCCGCCGCCAGGGCCGCGTCCTGCCGGGGCAGGACCAGCAGCCCCAGCACGACCGCGGCGATCCCGGTGAGCACCACCGAAGCGATCAGCCACGGGTCGCCGAGCACCCCGAGGCTGCTCGCGGTGGCGAACCCGAGGACCAGGACGGCGAGGCCGACCAGGGCGTACACGCGGCAGATCCGGTGCACGGTGCGCAGCGCGGGCAGGGCGGCGCGGTCGGCGTGCGCGCGGCGCAGCACCGCGGGGAACATGCTGGCGGCGACCGCGACCGGGCCGATCGCGAGGATGGCGGCGAGAACGTGCAGGGACAGCAGGAGCTTCGGCATGGCGGGGGGTTCCTGGTAGTCGGGCGGTGGGACCGGCACCGACGCTAAGCGGAGCGCGACCGTCGCCCCAGTGGCATTCCCGCCGATCCGCAACGGGATCCCGCCAACACCGGTTCGCGCAGGTCACCGCCCGGAGGCCCGGTGACGCCGGAGCAGCGGACGGGTAGGTTCCGGCCATGCACGTCGTCGCCGTCCTCGCCCTCGACCAGGTGATCCCCTTCGACCTCTCGACGCCGATCGAGGTCTTCACCCGCACCCGGCTGCCCGACGGCCGCCCGGGCTACCAGGTGCGGATCTGCGCCGAGCGGCCCGAGGTCGACGCCGGGGCGTTCACCCTGCGGGCGCCCCGGGGGCTGGACGGGCTGGTGGACGCGGACACCATCGTCGTGCCCGGCACCGCCTCCCCCACCGCGCCGCCGCCGCGCGCGGTCGTCGAGGCGCTCACGTCGGCGGCCGCGGCAGGCACCCGGATCGCCTCGATCTGCTCCGGCACGTTCCCGCTGGCCGCCACCGGACTGCTCGACGGCCTCCGCGCGACGACGCACTGGTCCGCCGCCGGGCTGCTCGCCGAGTCCTTCCCGGACGTCGAGGTCGATGCGGACGTGCTGTACGTGGACAACGGGCAGGTCCTCACCTCCGCGGGCGCCGCCGCCGGGCTCGACCTCTGCCTGCACCTGATCCGCCGCGACTACGGTTCCGCGGTCGCCGCCGACGCCGCCCGGCTGTCCGTGATGCCGCTGGAGCGCGAGGGCGGCCAGGCGCAGTTCATCGTGCGTCCGCTGCCACCGACCCCGCGCGGCTCCGAGCTGGAGCCGCTGTGCGCCTGGCTCCAGGACAACCTCGCGCGGGAGCTCACGCTGGCCGACATCGCCGCCCGGGCGCACACCAGCCCGCGCACCCTGATGCGCCGCTTCCGCGAGCAGACCGGGAGCACGCCGCTGCAATGGCTGCACCGCGCCCGGATCCGGCAGGCGCAGCACCTGCTGGAGACGACCGGGCACACCGTCGAGCGCATCGCCGCGCAGGTCGGTTTCGGTTCTCCCACCGCCTTCCGGGACCGGTTCAAGCGCACCACCGGCGTCAGCCCCCAGGCCTACCGCCGCTCCTTCGCCTGAGCCCTCACCTGGAACGGGGCGGCTCGATTTCGACGGATCGCATTCATAGACCGAGCGCTCGGTTTACGATAGGTGCCATGAGGGCCGCGGGGCATGTGCTGGAACGGGATGGGACGCACTTCGAGCTGGCGGTGCGGCGCACCGGCGCGCGGACCGAGGTGGAGCTGTTCCGCGACGCGGAGCGGGTGGGCTCGGCCACCGGACTCGGGCCGCTGCGGATCCCGCTCGACGAGGACGATCCGACTACCGCCGTGCGGGTGCTCAGCCCGCTGCCCGGTCTCGTCGTCGGCGCGCACCTGCGGGTGCCGGAAGCCGACGACCGGGCCGCCGAGCAGGTCCCGTTCGAGCCGCCCGCCGGAACGCCCGCCGCCCGGCTGCTGGCGTTCCAGCGGGCGCACCCCGCGCTGTACGCGTCGCGGCACGTGGTCGGCGCGGTGGCCAAGGTGCTGCTGGGCGTGCTCGGCGTCGCGCTGCTCGGGCAGCTCGTGCTCCGGCGGATCGTCGAGTGGGTCCTCGACCGGTTGCCCCCGATCGAACTGCCTCGCATACCCTGGCCGGACATCGATCTGCCGTCGATCCCGTGGCCGGACATCCCGTGGCCGGAGATCGAGTTCCACCCGCCCGGATGGCTGCTCGCGGTGCTCGGCACCGCGAAGTACTGGGGCCCGGTGCTGCTCGCCGCCGCCGTGGCGGTGCGGGAATTCCGGCGGCGGAACCGGCGAGCGGGTGGGGAGGACGAACGCGACGATGCGCACCGCTGATCCGGAGCTGCACCGGCAGCGCAGGCAGCAGATCGTGGGCGCAGCGGTCGAGCTGTTCGCGACCAAGGGCCTGGCCAAGACCACCACGGCCGAGATCTGCCGGGCCGCCGGGGTCAGCACCGGCAACCTCTTCCACTACTTCCCGTCGAAGCTGGCGATCTTCTACGCGCTGTTCGAGATCGACCGCGACGAGTGGGACGAGCTCTTCGCCGCCACCGCCGCCGATCCGGATCCGTGGGCGGGGCTGATGCGGGTGGTCGACCAGCTCGCCGCCGACGCCGCGCACCCGGTGCTGGCCGGGTTGCTGGTGGAGATCTTCGCCCAGGCGCACCGCGACCCGGAGTGCGCGGCGCTGGTGGCCGAAGGCGACCGGCGGATGCTGCGCGGCATCACCGCGCTGGTCGAGCGGCTGGTGGCGGACGGCCGGGCGGATCCGGTGGTGCCCCCGCCGGACGCCGCGCGCTGGGTGCTCACCACCACCGACGCGTTCCACACCCGCGGCTACCCCGAACCGGACCGGGACCGCACGACCGAGATCGCCCAGGCCAAGCGAGTCATCGCCCGGCTGCTCGGTCACCCGGAAGGGCGGTGAGTGGGGGGCACTTCGAGCGGGCTCGCGCTGGGGTCGGTCGTGACCTGCACGGACGTGGTGGGACGGGCGAACCTCACGTCCGCGCCCCAGCGATCTGCTCGCACTCAGCGCACATCGGCCACTCACCGGGGACGATCGTCCGTGGCCCCCAACCGAGCCCGCCGCACTGCCCGATCACGAGCGGACGACCGTCGATTCGGGTGCGGGCGGCGTCGGGCGCGACGCGGTGAACCTCCCGCTCGCGCCAAGACAGCGCGTAGAGCTCGCCCGGCGCGGAAGCGCCGACGATCTCCTCCGGCTGCGACTCGTCGAGCTCCCGCACCGACGGTGCATCGAGCTCGGCGCGGGAGACCGGCGGGGCGTCGCTGGACAGCGCGGCGATCATCGCGCACTGGGCGCACGGCGCCCCGGTGAACGCCTGCACGACCTCGGCAGCGTCCGGCTTGATCCGCGCCCCACACGGAGCCCGCCAGACATCTTCGCCGTCAGGTACCCGGTAGGCGTGCACCTCCGGCGGGTGCCCGGGCGGTGCGTACTCCGCCCGGAGCCGCGCCAGGATCACCGGCCCGGAACGCTGCCCGATCATGCGGCACGCCCCTGAGCGCGGCGGCGCAGCCGTTCCTGCCGGTGTAGGTGCGGCCGCCTTGAGCGCTCGCTTCTTCCGATGCCCTGGCAGCCACCACGCGATGAAGAGGGGAAGGAAGATCACCGACCAGACCAGCAGCCCGAGCAACATCGCCAGCGCGTCATTCATGCCTGGAACATCGCCCCCTAGAACGCGCCACACCTAGGGCATTCGGGTTGGGCAGGTTGGGGCAGGCAGGGGCACCTGGCAGCATCACCAGCATGGCCCGCGCCCGCAACGACCGACTCCGCGCCGCCCGCGAGGCGACCCCCTCGCCACGGGTACCAGGCGATGCGCTGTCCCGTGCCGAGCTCGCCGAAGCCGTCAACACCTGGGTCGCGCAGCACGCCCGCAGGGCCGGAGCGCTGGACGTGCACTACATCGCCCGCCTGGAACGCGGCGCGGTGCGCTGCCCCGGACGCGACTACCGCGCCGGATTCCGGGCCGTGCTGGGCGCTGCCGACGACGCCGAACTCGGGTTCGCCGCAATCACCCCGCCGGCCGCGAAGGTTCTGATAGCTCCAGAGTCGGCCGAACTCGCCGAGACCGGATCCCCCCCGATGGCCGATCCGGACGCACCAGCAGCGAGTGACTACCTCGACGAAATGCGCCGGACGATCTCCCACCTAGTCGCCCTCGATGGCGTGCACGGGGGCGCCGAAGTCGCCTCGATCGCGCTGCGGTGCTTCCGGCGGGCGCAACGCATCCTCGCCGAAGGCCACTACCTCCCGACCATCGAACGAGACCTCGAAGCCGTCACCGCCGAGCTTGGCGAACTCTCCGGATGGCTGCTGTTCGACGCTGAACGGCACGACGAGGCACGAGCGGTCAACGCTGAAGCGCTCGAACTCGCCCACGTCGCGGGCGACGCCTCAATGCAGTGGTTCATTCTCACGAATCAAGCACTCGCCAGCGTGCACGTCGGCCGCGACCGCGAAGCGCTGCGGATCTCGACCCGCATGAGCGACCGCGCCGACCTACCGGGACGGGTCCGGGCACTGTTCGACGTGCGCGCCGCCCGAGCCCTGGCCTCACTCGGCGACGAGACCGGAGCCCTGCGGGTCTTCGATCGCGCCCGCTCCGCATTCACCGGCGGCACCACCGGCCGCGACCCCGTATGGTCCTGGTGGTTCGACGAACGCGAACTCGCCGGACACGAAGGCATGGTGCACGCCAGCCTCGGCAACCACGCCAAGGCGCTTCCCCGCCTGGCAACCGCCGTCGAACGTTCCACAGGGCGCGAACACTTCCGGTGGGCGCTCTACATCCATCGAGCGAACCTGCTCCGGGCATACCTGCGCGCCGGATCGTGGTTCGATGCCGAACAGGTCGCCGTCGACGTGGCCCCGATGGTCGGCGAGATCGCATCAGCACGGACGGAAGGCATCCTTCACCGGACCGTGGCGATCCGGGACCGGCCACTGTCGTTGCCGTCCACCCTGAGCGACGCACTCGACCACATCGCACGTCGCATCTCGTAGCTTGCAATCCGCTCGGGGGCATCACCACCCACCGCACCCGCCGTAGTCTCAGCTGCCCGGTTCGTAGCGGGAGCCATGCCGACGACCGGGCCGGGCACTGGGGCAGACAACGTCCTCCCGCCCTGTCGTCCCGTGGGGCACGGGCCAATCACAACCTGGGGCGAACGTGGGTCCGAAACCGTCGCACCACGTACTGACCACAGGTCGGCTACGTCTGGACTGCGTACGCCCAAACCGCCGGTCACACCACCCGTGACCAGTTTTTCCCCAGGTCAGCGCCAAGCCTCCGCGAGGAGGGGCATCCTCGTCCCAGATGCTCGGACGAGGGTGCCCCTCACCTCGACGAAGAGCACGCGATCGGGGGCGTGGGGTCAGCGCGGGGTCTGGCCGTAGCCGCTGAACAGGTCCACGCAGCGGGCCAGCTCGGCGTCGTCGAGCAGCCGCGGCTCGCCGACCCGCGAGGCGGTCAGCCACAGCTCGCACAACCACTCCAGCTGCCGGGCCCGGTTGTAGGCCTTGCCCAGCGTGTCGCCGGTGGTCACGGTCCCGTGGTTGCGCAGGATGCAGCCGGTGCGCCCGGCCAGCGCGGCCGACACCGACCTCGCCAGCTCGTCGCTGCCGAAGGTGGCGTACTCGGCCACCGCGACGCTCCCGCCGTAGTCGGCGAGCTGGTAGTGCACCGCGGGCACGTCGTCGCGCAGCAGCGACAGGGCGGTGGCGTGCAGCGAGTGGGTGTGCACCACCGCGCCCGCGTCGTGCTCCCGGTAGGCCACCAGGTGCATCGGCAGCTCGGAGGTCGGCTTCAGCGCGCCGTCCACCACCACGCCGTCGAGGTCGACCAGCGGGACGTCCCGCAACCGCAGCAGTTCGTAGTCGACCCCGGACGGCGTCACCGCCACCAGGTCGCCGCAGCGCACCGAGACGTTGCCGGAGGTGCCCACGACCAGCCGGTCGTCGGTCATCCGGCGGGCGGTGGCGATGACCTCGCGGCGTTCCCGCGCGCAGCGCACCTCGTCGGCTTCCGCGTCGGCTTCCGGATCCATCGCCGACCCGCTCAGCACGCCGACGGCTCGTAGCCGTCGATCGCCGCGACCTTCTTCGCCGACGACGAGTTCTCGTCGAACCGGTGGTCGAGCCACTCGGAAGCCAGCTTGCGGGCCAGTTCGAGGCCCACCACCCGCTGGCCGAAGCAGAGCACCTGGGCGTTGTTGCTCAGCACGGCCCGCTCCACCGAGTAGCCGTCGTGCGCGGTCACCGCGCGCACGCCCGGCACCTTGTTGGCGCTGATCGCCACGCCGAGCCCGGTCCCGCACACCAGCAGCGCGCGGTCGGCCTTGCCCTCGGCGACCAGCCGGGCGGCGGCGACCGCGACGTGCGGGTAGTCGGTGTGCTCGTCGCTGCCGACCCCGACGTCGGTCACCTCGGCGACCCGCGCGTCCGCGCCGAGGTCCGCCTTCAGCGCCTCCTTGTACTGCAGTCCCGCGTCATCGCAGCCGACCACGATGCGCCACGGCGCCTGCTCGGTCATCTCGACCTCCTCCTCCGATGCTTGTCCGCGATCTCGTCGTGCTCGCCCGCCGGGCTCCACCGGCGGCGAGTGCTCAGGATTCGGCGAGCACCCCGCCGATCCAGGTCAGCGCCATCGCCAGCGAGGTCGCCCCCGGGTCGGGGGTGCCGACGCTGCGCTCGGCCAGCGGCCGGGCGCGGCCGGTGCGGGGGCGCAGCTCGGCGGTCCCCGCCGCGGTCTCGGTCGCGACCTCGGCAGCCCGCTGCCAGGCCCGCGCCACGCCCGACCCCGACCCGGCGGCCTCGCGCAGCGCATCGACGAACGGCACCAGCGCGTCCACCAGCGTCTTGTCCCCGAGCTCGGCCCGGCCGAGCCGCTGCACCGAGGCCAGCGCCGCCGCCGCGCCGGAGGTCACGTCATCGGCCGTCACCGCGCGGTCGGCAGGCAGCAGGTCGCCGAAGGAGCGCAGCGCGGCGCCCCACAGCGCACCCGAGGTACCGCCGGCCTTGCTCGCCCAGGCATCCCCGGCCGCGAGCAGGACGGCCGCCGGGCCGACCCCCCGCGCGGCTTCCTCGGTCGCCGCCTCCGCCGCCGCCGCACTGCCCTTGGTCATGCCTCGGCCGTGATCGCCGTCGCCCGCGATCGCGTCCATCCGGCCGAGCTCGTCCTCCGCGTCGCGGAGCCGCTCGGCGACCACGTCCAGCGCGCGCACCACGAGCGCGGCGGTCGCCTTCCCCTCGGCCGGGGCCTCGACGACCTCCTGCTCGACCGGCGCGGGCGGTTCGTAGGCCGGTTCGGACCCGTCGGCGACCGGGATGCCCACGTCGCCCTTGCGGTAGGCCGGGGAATCGGCGGGGGCCTGCCACAGCCGCTCCAGCTCCGGGTCCAGCCAGGTGACGGTGAGCGAGCACCCGGCCATGTCCAGGCTGGTCACCAGCTCCCCGACCTCGGGGGCGACGACCTCCACCCCGGCCTCGGCGAGCAGCCGGGACGCGGTGCGCCACACCACGTACAGCTCCTCGTACTTGGTGGCGCCGAGGCCGTTGAGGATGGCGGTGACGCGCGGGCGCTGCCCGGCGTCGGTTGGGGCCTCCGCCAGCACGCCGTCCACCAGGATCGTCGCCAGTTCCGAGGCCGAGGGCAGATCCCGCTCGGAGACGCCCGGCTCACCGTGGATGCCCAGCCCGAGGCCCATCCGGCCCTCCGGCACCTCGAACAGCGGCTCGTCCTGCCCGGGCAGGGTGCAGCCGTCGAAGGCCACGCCCAGGCTCCGGGTCCGGTCGTTGGCGTGCTCGGCGACCCGGACCACCTCGTCGAAGTCGTAGCCCTCCTCGGCGGCGGCCGAGGCGACCTTGAACACCACGAAGTCGCCGACCACGCCGCGCCGCTTGCTCGCCTCCGAGCGCGGCGCGCTGGCCACGTCGTCGGTGACCACCACGTTGTGCGCCCGGACGCCCTCCCGCTCCAGCCGTTCCACGGCGAGGCCGAAGTGCATGTTGTCGCCCTGGTAGTTGCCGAACGAGAACACCACCCCGGCGCCGTTGTCGGCCGCCCGCGCGACGGAGTAGGCGTCCTGCGCCGACGGCGAGGTGAAGATGTTGCCGATGACCGCGCCATCGGCGAAGCCCGGTCCCACCACCCCGCAGAACGCCGGGTAGTGCCCGGAACCGCCGCCGGTGACCACGGCGACCTTGCCGCGCCGGGGTCGGCGGGACCGCACCACGCCGCCCGGGACCTGCCGGACGTGGTCGGGGTGGGCGGCGACGAAGCCGGCCACCATGTCCTCGGTGAACGTCGCCGGGTCGTCGTACAAGCGCGTCATCGCACTGCTCCTCGTACAGGGTTCATCGCGGCCTCGGTGGTTGCCGGACGGGCGGTCCTCAGTCGGTCGGGCGCTGCCGCCACAGCGGGCGGGCGCGGTCGATGGAGTCCAGGTACTCGCGGTAACCCCGCTCGTAGAACTCGACCGCGCTCGGGTGCGGCTGCACCACCCGCCGGGCCTGCGCCCAGCGCTGCCGGTCCACGGGTTCGCCCAGCGAGTCCCAGGCGGTCATGGCCGCGCCCCGCGCCCCGACGCCCTCCTCGTGCGGCACGTGCAGCGGACGACCGAGCACGTCGGCGAAGATCTGGCTCCACGCAGCCGACCGGGCACCGCCGCCGCACGCCGAGACCTCACCGGTGAGCCCGGCGGTCTCCAGGTTGTGCCGGGCGGCGTAGGCCACCGCCTCGCACATGGCGCGCACCAGGTCGGCCGGGGTGGTCTCCAGCGACAGCCCGGTGAACTGGCCCCGCGCGTAGGGCTCGACGAACGGGGCGCGCTCGCCGGAGTTGGACAGGAAGGACAGCGCCGAGACCCCGCCCGCACCCGGTCGGCTGCCGCCCAGCAGCGGTTCCAGTTCCTCGATGCCCGCGCCGACGGTGCGCAGCACCCAGTCCAGGTTGGCGGTGCCGACCATCGCGGGCATCACGCTGAGGTAGCGCTGCGGCTGCGGGGTGGCCAGCCACATCCCGGCGGCCTCGCCGTCGGGGTCGAAGTCGACCTCGTCGCGCAGCACCTGGCAGCCCAGCGTGGTGCCGATGACCAGGGTGCCGTCGCCGGGTTCCCGGATGCCCGCGCCGAAGGCGCACGCGGGAAGGTCGAACGGTCCGGCCGAGACCGGCAGCCCGCTGGGCAGCCCGAGCTGCTTGGCGGCGCGCCCGCTGAGCGCGAACAACTTGCCCAGCGGCGCCGGATCGGCCAGCAGCTCCCGGTACCCGGACAGGCCCGCCGCCGCGATCGCCCGCTCCGAGTACGCGCGGGCGGCGACGTCCAGGAACGGCAGCGAGGCGTCGGAGGCGTCCACCGTGATCTCCCCGGTGAAGCGCTGCACGATCGCGTCCACGCAGTACCCGGCCACGGCGGCTCGCCGCAACCGGTCGGGGTCGTGCTCGGCGAGGTGGGCCAGCAGCGGACCGGCCGAGCCGGAGAACATCCCGGAGCCGGTCAGCCGGTAGACCTGCCGCAGCACCCCGGTCTCCGCCCAGCGGTCCATCACCCCGGAGGCCCGCGCGTCCAGCCAGGACAGCGCGGGACCGACCTGGTCGCCCTGCTCGTCGCGCAGCCAGAGGCCGTCGCCCTGGCCGGTGATGGCCAGCGCCTCGATCGGCTGCCGCTCGCGCTCGGCCTCGGTCACGACCTGCCGCACCACGCGCACCACCGAGTCGACGACCTCGTCGAGGTCCTGCTCGACCCGGCCACCGGGGGCGCGGCGCAGCGTGCTGCGCACGCTGTGGGTGACCATCGCCGAACCTTCCCGGTCCAGCAGCGACGCCTTGGTCACCGACGTCCCGACGTCGACTCCGATGATCATGGCCGCAGACCCTCGATCCGGTCCAGCACCTCCGGGTTGGCCACGAAGCGGGGCCGCCGGCCGTCCAGGTACCGGGCCACTTCGCCCGCGACGATGTCGGCGGCGCGGTGCGCGGTCTGCCGGGTGGCCCCGGCCAGGTGCGGCGTGGTGATCACGTTCGGCGCGTCGAACAGCGGCCAGTCCCGCGGCGGCGGCTCGATGTCGTAGACGTCCACCGCCAGGGCGCCGAGCTTGCCGGACTTGAGCAGCTCCGGCAGCGGCGCGTAGTCCAGCAGCCCGCCCCGCGCGGAGTTGATCAGCGCGGCGCCCTCGGGCAGCAGCTTGAGGTTCTCGGCGTTGAGCAGGTGGTGGGTGTCCTCGGTCAGCCGGGCGTGCAGGCTGACCACCGAGCTGCGGCGCAGCAGGTCCTCCAGGCCGACGAGCTCGACCCCGTCGCGGCGGACGTCCTCGGGGTCGGCGAACGGGTCGGACACCAGCACGTGCGCGCCGAAGGCGGACAGCACCCGGGCCACGATCCGGCCGATCGCGCCGTAGCCGACGAGGCCGGCGGTGGAGCCCTCCAGCTCGATGCCCGCGTTCTCGTAGGCGTAGTAGTCGCCGCGCCAGTTGCCCGCCTTGAGCTCGGCGTCGGAGCCGGGGATGCGGCGCAGCGCGGCCAGGATCAGGCCGACGGCGAACTCGGCGGCGGCCGCGGCGTTGCGCCCCGGGGCGTAGCTGACGATCACGCCGTGGTCGGTCGCGGCCTCGAGGTCGACGTTGACCGGGCCGCCCCGGCAGACGCCGACGAACTTCAGGTCGGGGGCGGCGGCGAGCACCTCGGCGGTGAACGGCGCCATCTGGGTGGCCACGATCTCGGCCCCGCCGAGCGCGTCGAGCAACTGCTGCTCGGTGCCGCTGGCCTCCTGGACGTTGCCGACCGGGCCGAACGGCTCCACCGGCCACGGCAGCCGCAGGGTGCTGAAGTCCAGGTCGTGCGCGCCCGCGCTGCGGCGCAGGGCGTCGACGAACACCTGCGGTGCGACGAAGTGGTCGCCCGCGGCGAGAACACTGGTCATGACGACTCCTTTGTCTGTCGTGGGGTCAGCGGCCGACCGGCTCGACGAGCTCGCCCAGCAACCGCTCGCGCACGTCGTCGAGGTCGGCGGCGACGTAGGCGGCACCGGCGAGGGCGTCCTCGGCGGGCGGGTAGTCGGAGTTGGGGATGGCCACCACGGTCATCCCGGCCGCCGCGGCGGCCCGCAACCCGTTGCTCGAGTCCTCCACGGCCAGGCAGGCCGCTGCCTCCTGCCCCAGCTTGCCAGCCGCCGCCAGGTACACGTCCGGGCTCGGCTTTCCCTTGGGGACCTCGGCGCTGGAGACGGTCGCGGTGAACCGCTCGGTGAGCCCGTGGCGGTCCAGCACCGCGTCGATGAGCCGACGCGGCGCCGAGGAGGCCAGCGCGATCGAAGCCCGGTCGGAGACCTCGACGACCATCCGCTCGGCGCCGGCGAGCAGTTCGATCTCACCGCCGTCGAGGGCGCCGATCATGCCGTCGACGACCTCGCGCTCGGTCTCGGCCGCGGTCTTGCCGGTACCGCTGAAGCGGGCCAGGAAGGAGGCCCACTCGGGAGCGCTCATGCCCTGGACCTGCCGGGTCTGCTCCCCCGTCCAGGTCGTGCCGTGGTCGGCCGCGAACCGGGCCCACATCCGTTCCCACAGGTGCTCGCTCTCGACCAGAACGCCGTCCATGTCGAACACCACGGCGCGGTGGACGCCGGTCGGCCCCTCGGGCTGGGTCATGCTCACTACCTCCCGCGAATCACGTCTGAGCGTCAAATTAACACGAGGATAGTTAATTGTCACCGTTGGTGTGATAGTTCGCCGATCCGCCGCTCCGGGCCCCGCTCCGCGGCGCGGAGCAGGCAAGATTGACCGCATGGCGTCCGCACCGAAGAAGCAATCGCCCCGCCTGCTGCGGCAGCAGAAGATCATCGACCACGTGGTCGCCCAGGGGTTCGCCAGCGCGGCGGAGCTCTCCGCGCTGACCGGGGTCAGCCTGATGACGGTGCACCGGGACCTCGACGACCTGGCCACCCGGGGCCTGCTGCGCAAGTACCACGGCGGGGTGTCGGCCCAGCCCTCCACGGTGTTCGAGAGCAGCTCGGACTTCCGGCTGCACACCCACACCGCGGAGAAGGACGCGCTGGCCCGGGACGCGGTCCGGTTCATCCACCCCGGCATGTCGGTGATGCTGGACGACTCCACCACGGCGCTGGCGCTGGCCCGGCTGCTGCCCGACGTGGGCCCGCTGACCGTGGTGACCAACTACCGGCAGGTCGTCGACGCGCTGCGCGAGGTCCCCGACATCCGCCTGATCGGCCTGGGCGGGGAGTACTCCCGCACCCACGACTCCTACCTCGGGCTGCCCTGCCAGGAGATGGTGCGCTCGTTCTCGGTGGACATCGCGTTCCTGTCCACCTCGGCGATGAACGCCCGCCTGACCTTCCACCAGGAGCAGGAGATCGTGCTGGTCAAGCGGGCGATGATGGACACCGCGGCGACCAGGGTGCTGATGATGGACGCCAGCAAGGTCGGCCGCGCGGCGCTGCACCAGTTCGCCCCGGTGGACTCCTTCCACCACGTGCTGCTGGCGGGCGAGCTGGACGCCGAGCTCGTCGAGGCCATGCGCGAGCACACCGACGTCCGGCTCGCGGCGGTGGAGTGAGGTTCCCTCCATCACAGCGATGCGCTCGTTATTAACATGGGTGTTGAGATTTTTATCTAGACGTATGAGGATGGTGCGCACGTAAGCGAGGGCGGAGGCCGTTGCACCACGCCCCTGCACCAGCACCTCAACGTGGAGGTTTGGCGTGTCTACAGCCACTCCTGCGGGATCGACATCCCTGCTCGACCGATGGGGCCTGCCCAAAGCGCTGGTCTACGGCTACATCGGCGTTCTGCTGTTCATGATCGGCGATGGGGTCGAATCGGGCTTCATCGCGCCGTACATGGCCGACCACGGCGCGGGCACCGACGTCCGCGCCGGCTACGTCATCACCGTCTACGGCATCGCCGTGATGATCGCCTCGTGGTTCTCCGGCGCCCTGTCCGACGTGTGGGGCCCGCGCCGGGTGATGTTCCTCGGCTTCGCCATCTGGGCCGTGTTCAACGTGCTCTACCTGGTGTTCGCCCTGGGCACCGAGAACTACGTCCTGATGATGGTCTTCTACGGGCTGCGCGGATTCGGCTACCCGCTGTTCGCCTTCGGCTTCCTGGTGTGGATCACCGCCACGGCGCCCACCCCACGGCTCGGCGCGGCCGTCGGCTGGTTCTACTTCGCCTTCACCGGTGGCCTGCCCACCCTGGGCTCGCTGTGGTCGAGCTTCACCATCCCGTTCCTGGGCCAGTACGGCACCCTGTGGTCGGCCATGGTCCTGATCCTGGCCGGTGGCGCGTTCGCCCTGCTCGGCGTCAAGGAGCGCACCGGCTACCAGCGGCTCATCCCGGCCGACGTGACGCTCGGCGAGAGCCTGCGCAACAGCGTGTCGATCATGTGGACCCACCCGCGGGTGCTGGTCGGCTGCCTGGTGCGCATCATCAACACCACCCCGCAGTTCGGGATGCTGGTGTTCCTGCCGCGGATCTTCTCCGACGACATCGGCTTCGGCGAGAGCAAGTGGTTGCAGCTCCTCGCGATCATCTACGGCACCAACATCGTGTTCAACCTGATCTTCGGCGCCCTCAGCGACCGGATCGGGTGGCGCACCACCATCGCCACCTTCGGCGGGCTGGGCTGCGCGGTCAGCGTGACGCTGCTGTACTTCATCCCGACCGCGCTGGGCCCGGACTACTACTGGGCCGCGGTGCTGGTGGGCATGTTCTTCGGTGCGACGCTGGCCGGGTTCGTCCCGATCTCGGCGCTGATCCCGTCGATGGCCCCGACCAACAAGGGCGGCGCGATGGCGCTGCTGAACCTGGGCGCCGGCGGCGCGACCTTCGTCGGCCCGGCCATCGCGAGCCTGTTCTTCCCGCTGGTCGGCGCGGGCGGCGTGACGCTCATCTTCGCCGCGCTGTACGTCGTCGCCATCGGGCTGACCATGCTGCTCAAGCTGCCCCAGGACGCGGAGGCCGCGATCGCCCGCGGCGACACCCTGCAACAGGCGGCTGCCAAGAGCTGACGGTCCCCGACGCCGCCCGCACCCGACCGGTGCGGGCGGCGTCGTGTTCGGCGCCCCACCTGCCTGCTCGCCGGGCCGCGCGGTTTGGCAGGCTGCCGGACATGCCCGCAGCGTCCTTCCCCCGCCGAAGCGCCCGCACGCAGGGATTCACCCTGGGCGCGCCTCGTGACCTCACCACCGCAGGTGACGGTTCCGCCGTGTTCTTCCTGCGGTCGGCGAGCGGCACCGACCGCAGCAACGCGCTGTGGGCGCTGGACGTCGCCACCGGCTCGGAGCGGCTGCTCGCCGACCCCGCGACCCTCCAGGAGCAGGAGCAGGTGTCGGCGGAGGAGCAGGCGCGCCGGGAACGCGCCCGGGAACGCGCGGGCGGCATCACCGGCTACGCCACCGACCGCACCGGCGCCCTGATCACCTTCGCGCTCGCCGGGCGGCTGTTCGTCACCGCCACCGGCACCGGCACCACCCGCGAACTGGCCGTGCCGGGCCCGGTCGCCGATCCCCGGCTCGACGCCGACGGGCGGCAGGTCGCCTACCTCGCCGCCGGAGCGCTGCGGGTGATCGCCGTGGACGGCACCGGCGACCGGCCGCTCGCCGAGCCCGACGGGTCCGACGTGACCTGGGGCGCCGCCGAGTTCATCGCCGCCGAGGAGATGTCGCGCCACCGCGGCCACTGGTGGAGCCCGGACGGGGCGGCGGTGCTGGCCGCCCGGGTCGACGAGTCCCCCGTGGGGCACCTGCACCTCGGCGACCCGGCCGAGCCCACCCGGCAGCCGACCGTCCTGCGCTACCCCTTCGCGGGCACCCCGAACGCCGACGTCGGGCTGGCCGTGCTCGGGCTCGACGGCGGGCGCACCGACGTGCGTTGGGACCGCAGCGCCTTCCCGTACCTGGTCAACGCGCACTGGTCGGACCGGGGCCGACCGCTGATCGCGGTGCAGAGCCGCGACCAGCGCACCCAGCTCGTGCTGGCCATCGACCCGGCGACCGGCGCCACCGAGGAGCTGCACCGCGACGAGGACCCGCACTGGGTGGACATCAAGACCGGGGTGCCGGCCTGGACCCCGCGCGGCGAGCTGGTGCGCGTCGAGGCCGCGGCGGGCAGCTACCGGCTCGTCGTCGGCGACCGGCCCTGGACCTCCGCACCCCTGCAGGTCCGGTCGGTCCTCGACGTCGGCGAGGACGACGTCCTGGTCTCCACCTCCGGGGACGACCCGGCCGAGGTCCACCTGCACCGGGTCACCGCCGCCGGCGCGGAGCCGCTGACCACCGCCGCCGGCGTGCACGGCGGCACCCGCGGCGGCGGCCTCCTGGTGGTCACCAGCACCACCCTCGACGAGCCGCACGCGCGGGTCCGGGTCTTCCGCGACGGCGTCCACGTCGCCGAACTCGGTTCCCACGCCGAGGACCACGGGCTGCGGCTCACCGCGGAGCTGCTGCGGCTCGGCGACCGCGAGCTGAGCAGCGCCCTGCTGTTGCCCGCCGACCACGGCCCCGGCGACGGACCGCTGCCGGTGCTGCTGGACCCCTACGGCGGGCCGAAGTCCCAGCGCGTGCTGTCCCGCCAACAGGGCTACCTGACTTCGCAGTGGTTCGCCGACCAGGGCTTCGCGGTGCTGATCACCGACGGGCGCGGGATGAACGGCCGCGGTCCGGAGTGGGAGCGGGCCATCGCCGAGGACCTCGCGGGGCCGGTGCTGCAGGACCAGGTCGACGCGCTGCACGCGCTGGCCGAACGGCGCCCCGAGCTCGTCGACCTCGACCGGGTGGCGATCCGCGGCTGGTCCTTCGGCGGCTACCTCGCCGGGCTCGCCGTGCTGCGCAGGCCGGACGTCTTCCACGCCGCGGTGGTCGGCGCCGGGGTGGTGGACTGGCGGCTCTACGACACCCACTACACGGAGCGCTACCTCGGCGACCCGAACGAGCGGCCCGAGACCTACCGGGCGAATTCGCTGCTCGACGACGCCGCCCGGCTGGACCGGCCGATGCTCGTCGTGCACGGCACCGTCGACGACAACGTCGTCCCGGCGCACGCGCTGCGGCTCTCCGCCGCGCTCACCGCCGCCGCCCGGCCGCACACCGTGCTCCCGCTGCCCGGCGTCAGCCACTTCCCCACCGACGAGGTCACCACCGAGAACCTGCTGCTGATGGAGGTCGACTTCCTCCGCCGCGCCCTGGGCTGAGGCGGCGGTCAGAGGATCTCCAGGGGGACCGGGTTCGCCGGGGGTGGGAAGGCCGCGTCCAGCGCGGCGAGGTCGTCGTCGTCCAGGCGCACGTCCAGCGCGGCCCGGTTCTGCTCGACGTGCTCGGTGGTGGCCGCCTTCGGGATCGCGCAGACGTCCTGCGCCAGGACCCACGCCAACGCGATCTGGGCGGGTGTCGCACCGCGCCGCCGGGCGACGTCGACCAGCTCCGGGCGGTCCAGCAACCGGCCCTGCTCGATCGGCGAGTACGCCATCACCGGCATGCCGCGCTCCCGGCACTGCGGCAGCAGGTCCAGCTCGATGCCGCGCCGGGTCAGGTTGTAGAGGACCTGATCGGTCACCGCCTCCCGGCCGAGCGGGAGGCCGGCGAGCTCGTCGAGGTCCGCCGGGTCGAAGTTGCTCACCCCGAAGGCGCCGATCCGGCCCGCCTCGCGCAGCTCGGCGAACGCCTCCAGGGTCTCCGCCAGCGGCACCCGGCCGCGCCAGTGCAGCAGGTACACGTCGAAGCGGTCGGTGCCGAGCCGGCGCAAGCTGGCCTCGCACGCCTCGACCGCCGCGCGCCGCCCCGCGTTGCCCGGCAGCACCTTGCCGACCAGGAACACCTCGTCGCGCCGGCCCCGGATGGCCTCCCCGACGACCTCCTCGGCCCCGCCCGCGCCGTACATCTCGGCGGTGTCGATCAGGCCGAGCCCGAGGTCGAGGCCGTGGCGCAGCGCGTCGACCTCGGCGCGGCGGGCGTCCGGCCGCTCCCCCATCCCCCAGGTGCCCTGGCCGAGCACCGGCAACATCCGTCCGTCCGGCAGGCGCATCGCGATCCTCCTCCTGGTCAGGTGCGCGGGAGCTCGGCGACCACGTCGAACCCGCCGTCGGCGCGCGTACCGGCGTCCAGGGTCCCGCCGGCCACCCGCACCCGCTCGGCCAGGCCCGCCAGCCCCGAACCGGTGCCGCCGACGTCGACCGCCGGCGCCGCCGGGGGCTCGTTGGCGACCACCACCCGCAGCGCGTCGTCCCGCTCCGCCAGCTCTACCACGACCACCGCCCCCGGCGCGTGCTTCGAGGCGTTCGTCAACGCCTCCTGGACCACCCGGTAGGCCGCTCGTCCGGCGGCCGGGGCGACCGCGTCGTCGGCCACCGCACCCCGCAGCTCGATCGGCAACCCCGCCGCCCGCGCCGACTCGACCAGGCCCGGGACCGCCGACAGCGCCGCCCGGTCCCGGGCGGCCTCACCCAGGCCGAGGGCGCTGCGCACCTCGTCGAGGGCCTGCTTGGCCAGCCCGCGCAACCGGTCCGCCGCCTCGGCGGTCCGGGGGTCCGGTGCGGTGGCGCCGAGCGCGGCGGACTCGACCGCGATCAACGTGACCTGGTGGCCGACCGCGTCGTGGATCTCGCGGGCGATGCGGGACCGCTCCTCGGCGCGGGCCCGCTCCGCGTTGGCCTCCAGCGCCGCGTCGGTGGCCTCCTCCAGCCGGCGCAGGCTCTCCGCGAGCCGCGCGCGCAGCGACACCAGCGCGCCGAGCGCCACCGGCGCCCCGGCCGCCAGCAGCACGAAGGCGACCGTCAGCACCACCGCGCCCGGGGCGAGGGACTGCACGAGCAGCACCGGCGCGAGCGCGGCCACCGACACCAGCAGCACCCACCCGCTCAGCGGGCCGACGCTGGGCCGAGCCCGGCCCAGCGCGAACAGCGCCACGATCGCCGGAGCCCAGCCCAACCCGCCGGCCATCGCGGGCAGGCACACCAGCACCGCCGTCCGCGGCCAGTGCCGCCGCAGCACCAGGCCCGCCGCACCGACCAGCCCCGCGACCAGCGGCCAGACCCGATCCGAGGAGGCGAACCACACCGCGAGCGCGGGCACTCCCACGGCCGGCACCTCGACCAGCAGCCGCGGCCACCCGGTCCTCACCGGACCCCGCCACCGGCCGCCCGCTGCGCGATCAACGCCGCCTGCACCCGGTTCTGCGCGCCGAGCTTGGTCAGCACCGTGGACACGTAGCTCTTCACCGTCGCCTCGGTCAGCCCCAGCCGGTCACCGATGTCGGCGTTGGCCCGGCCGTCCGCGAGCAGCCCCAGGACCTGCTGCTCGCGCGCCGACAGCGCCCGCACCAGGCGGTGCTCGTGGTCGCGGTCGCCCACCGCGCGCAGCTTCGGCAGCAGCCGGGCCGCCACCCTCGGGTCGAGCACCGCACCACCGGCCGCCAGGTCGTGCACCGCGCGGACCAGCACCTGCGGGTCGGCGTCCTTGAGCAGGAAGCCGTGCGCCCCGGACCGCAGCGCACCGGCCACGTAGTCGTCGAGGTCGAAGGTCGTCAGCACCGCCGCCACCGGGGCGTCGGGCAGCGCCGCCAGGTCGCGCAGCGCCTCGATCCCGTCCTTGCCCGGCATCTGCACGTCCACCAGCACGACGTCGGGCCGGTGCGCGCGGACCTCGGACAGCATCTCGTCGGCGGTGCCCGCCTCACCGACCACCCGGACGGTGCCCGCCGTCTCCAGCAGCACCCGCAGGCCGCGCCGCAGCACGGCCTCGTCGTCGGCGAGCACCACCCGAACCGGTTCGGCGGCGGTGCCCGCGCCGTCGTCGATTCGCACTCCCAGCCCCCTCCCCCAGAGGTCCGGCCGCAGATCGTCGGGACGCGGCGACCGCGAGGTGGACCGGATCACCTCCGGCCGTGCTTGTCCTTCCGGCGTTCCCGCACCCGCACCGAGATCCGCACCGGGCTGCCGGTGAAGTCGAAGGCCTCGCGCAGCTTGCGCTCCAGGAACCGGCGGTACCCGGCCTCCAGGAAACCGGTCGTGAACAGCACGAACGTCGGCGGCCGGCTCTGCGCCTGGGTGGCGAACAGGACCTTCGGCTGCTTGCCGCCGCGCACCGGCGGCGGTTGGGCCGCGACCAGGTCGGACAGCCACGAGTTGAGCTGACCGGTCGGGATCCGGGTGTCCCAGGAATCCAGCGCGGTGCGCAGCAGCGGCGCCGTCTTGGCCACCGCGCGACCGGTCAGTGCCGAGACGTTGACCCGCTCCGCCCAGCGGACCCGCACCAGGTCCCGGTCGATCTCCTTCTCGAGCTGGCGCCGCCGGTCGCCGTCGACCAGGTCCCACTTGTTGTAGGCGATGACCAGGGCGCGCCCCGCCTCGACCACCATCGTCAGCACCCGCAGGTCCTGCTCGGTGAGCGGTTCGGAGCCGTCGATGAGCACGATCGCCACCTCGGCGGCCTCGATCGCCGCCTTGGTGCGCAGCGACGCGTAGTACTCGGTGCCGCTGGCGGTCTTGACCCGCTTGCGCAACCCGGCGGTGTCGACGAACCGCCACACCTCGCCGTCCAGCTCGACCAGTGAGTCCACCGGGTCCACGGTGGTGCCCGCGACCGAGTCCACCACCGCGCGGTCCTCACCGGTCAGCCGGTTCAGCAGGCTGGACTTGCCGACGTTGGGCTTGCCCACCAGCGCGACCCGTCGCGGACCGGCACCCCGGCCGGTCTGCTCGCGCGGGGTCGCCGGGAACGCCTCCAGCACCGCGTCCAGCAGGTCACCGGACCCGGTGCCGTGCAACGCGCTGATCGGCATCGGCTCGCCCAGCCCGAGCGACCACAGCGAGTGCACCTCGGAGGCCATCCGCTGGTCGTCGACCTTGTTCGCGGCCACCAGCACGGGACGCTTCGAGCGGCGCAGCACCCGCGCCACCGCCTCCTCGGTCGCGGTGGCGCCCACCCGGGCGTCGACCACCAGCAGCACCGCGTCGGCGGCCTCCATCGCCCGCTCCGCCTGCGCCGCCACGGCGCCCTGCAGGCCCTTGGCGTCGGGCTCCCAGCCACCGGTGTCGAGCACGGTGAACTCGCGGCCGTTCCACAGCGCCTCGTAGGCGATGCGGTCCCGGGTCACCCCGGGAACGTCCTGCACGACGGCTTCGCGGCGGCCCAGCAGCCGGTTCACCAGCGTGGACTTGCCCACGTTCGGGCGGCCCACGACGGCGAGCACGGGCTTGGGCACCGGCGCCGATCCTTCGTCGGTGCTGCCGGTGCCCTCGAACTCGGCCCACTCGGCCTCGTCGGACCAGGTACCGTCCAGTCCCGCGTCATCCAGCGGTTCGTCGGTCACGCCTGCTTCCCTCTCACATCGTCCACGGGTTGATCGGCGATCAGCGCGTCCAGCTCCGCGATCAGATCGACCAGTCCGGTGCGCACCTGCTCGGTCGCCGCCACCAGACCGGCGCGGCCCTTGGCCGACGACAGCGCGATGGGCTCTCCGAAGAGCACGTCGACCCTGGGCATCAGCCTACGGCGCCGCCCGGCGGGACGACCGGTGCCCCGGCACGCCACCGGCAGCAGCACCGCACCGGAGCTGCGCGCCAGCCACGCCGCGCCGTTCTGCGCGGAATCCACCGCACCGGTCCCGCGGGTGCCTTCCGGGAACACGCCCACCAGACCACCGGCGCGCAGCACCCGCAGCGCGGCCAGCAACGGCGCCCGGTCCGCTTCGCCGCGCCGCACCCCGAGCTGGCCGATCTTCCGCAGGAACCAGCCCAGCGGTCCCCGGAACATCTCCGCCTTGATCAGGAAGACGGTGTTGCGCCCGAACATGCCGTACAGCAGCGGGCCGTCCACCAGCGAGGTGTGGTTGGCCACCACCACGACCCCGCCGGTGCGCGGCACGCGGTCGGTGCGGTGCATCCGCACCCGGTAGGGCAGCCGCACGAACAGCCGCGAGATCCACCAACCCAGCCGGTGCGCCCGTTGCGAGGCGCCCTCGGGCAGCGTTCCGCCGTGCCCGCTCACGACGCGGTCCGATCCGCGAGCAGACCGCGCCGCTCCACCAGCTTGTGGAGCTGCTCGATGACCTCGCCCACGCCGAGCTCGGTGGTGTCCAGCTCCACCGCGTCGTCGGCCCGGCGCAGCGGCGACACCGCGCGCCCGGAGTCCAAGGCGTCGCGGCGCTGGACGTCGGCTCGGGTGCTGGCCACGTCGCCCGCCCGGCCCTCGGCGTTGTCCTGGGCGGACCGGCGCAGCGCCCGCGCGTCCGAGGACGCCGTCAGGAACACCTTCAACCCGGCGTCGGGCGCCACCACGGTGCCGATGTCGCGGCCTTCCACGACGATCCCGCCCGGCTGGTCGAGCGCCGCCCGCACCACCGCGCGCTGGTGCTCCACCAGCAGCTCGCGCACCGCCGCGACCGCCGACACCGCCGACACCGCGCCGGTGACCTCCGCGCCGCGGATCTCGGCGGCGACGTCGGTGCCGTCCAGCGCCACCCCGGGGCCCAGCGGGTCGGTGCCCATCACCAGCTCCACCGCGCGCGCCACCCGCTCGACCTCGACGCCGTCGGCCGGATCGACCGCGGCGCGCAGCACCGCCAGCGTCACCGCCCGGTACATCGCGCCGGTGTCCAGGTAGCGGGCCCCCAGCGCGGACGCCAGCTCGCGCGACACCGTGGACTTGCCGGTGCCCGATGGGCCGTCGAGGGCCACCACACCGCGGAGCTGGACCACGTCGCTTTCCTTTCCTCGTCCTGCCGACCAGCTCTCCATTCTGCCTGTTCCGGAGACGGCGGTGTGCGGCGCGTCCCGGCACGCCGGAAGCCCCGGCGGCGGTGGTCGGTGTACTAGGGTCGGCCCCCGTGGACGTCACCGTGACACCGCTGCCCGGACTCGGCACGCAGCAGGACTTCACCACCCGATCCGGCCACCGCATCGGCGTGATCACCTACCGGGACGGCCGGTTCGAGCTGATCGTCTCCGGCCACGAGGACCCGGACAAGGTCGCGGCGTCGGTGGCCCTGACCACCGAGGAGACCAGCGCGCTGGCCAACCTGCTCGGCGCCCCGCAGCTCGTCGCCCAGCTCACCGAGCAGCAGCGGGAGGTCGCCGGGATCACCACCTGGCAGCTCGGGGTCGCCCCGGGATCGCCCTACGACGGCCGCGAGCTCGGCGAGACCGAGATGCGCACCCGGACCTCGACGTCGATCGTCGCGGTGGTCCGGGGAGGCACCGCGCACCCGTCGCCCCGGCCGGACTTCCGCTTCGCCGCGGGCGACCTGGTCGTGGTGGTCGGCACCGCGGCCGGGCTGCGGGCGGCCGCCGAGATCCTCGAACGGGGCTGAGGCTCGACGCCCACCGCGCCCCGGTCACCGACGCCCCCGCAGCGCGGACACAACTCCATAGCAGCGAAGGGTAGGGAAACAGGTGCACGAGACGGCGATCTCCCTCATCGAGCTGGGGGCGGTGTTCTTCGGTCTCGGCGTCCTCGGCCGACTCGCCTGGCGGATCGGGGTCTCGCCGATCCCGCTGTACCTGCTGGGCGGTCTCGCCTTCGGCGAGGGCGGACTGCTGCCGCTGCACGGGATCGAACCCTTCACCCACCTCGCCTCCGAGATCGGCGTGGTGCTGCTGCTGCTCCTGCTCGGCCTGGAGTACTCCGCGGGCGAGCTGGTCACCGGGCTCCGGCGGTCCTGGCCCGCCGGGCTGATCGACATCGCGCTCAACGCCGCACCCGGCGCGGTGGTGGCGCTGCTGCTGGGCTGGGGCCCGGTCGGCGCCCTGTCGATGGCCGGGGTCACCTACATCTCATCGTCCGGGATCGTCGCGAAGGTGCTCGGCGACCTCGGTCGGCTCGGCAACCGGGAGACCCCGGTGGTGCTGTCCATCCTGGTCTTCGAGGACCTGGCGATGGCCGTCTACCTGCCGATCCTGACCGCGCTGCTGGCCGGGGTGAGCTTCCTCGGCGGGCTGACCGCGGTCGGGATCTCGCTGGTGGTCATCACCCTGGTGCTGGTCATCGCGCTGCGGTTCGGCAGGTACGTCTCGGCGCTGGTGGACTCGCCCGACCCGGAGGTGTTCCTGCTCCGGCTGCTCGGCGCGGCGCTGCTGGTGGCCGGGATCGCCTCGGAGCTGCAGGTCTCGGCCGCCGTCGGCGCGTTCCTGCTGGGCATCGCCATCTCCGGGTCGACGGCGGTGAACGCCACCCGGATGCTCGAACCGCTGCGCGACCTGTTCGCGGCGGTGTTCTTCGTGGTGTTCGGGCTCAACACCGACCCGGCCCGGATCCCGCCGGTGCTGCTGGTGGCCCTGGCGCTGGCCGCGATCACCACCGCGACCAAGGTGCTGACCGGCTGGGCCGCGGCGCGGATGCAGGGCATCGGCCGGATGGGGCGGGCCCGCGCGGGAGCGGCGCTGGTGGCGCGGGGCGAGTTCTCGATCGTCATCGCCGGGCTCGCGGTGACCTCGGGCGCGGTCACCGAGCAGCTCGCCGCGCTGGCCACCGCGTACGTGCTGCTGATGGCCATCCTCGGCCCGGTCGCCGCCCGCGTCGTGGAACCCGTCGCCCACCGCGCCCTCGCCGTCGTCGCGAAGCGCTGAGCCGCGCGAACCCAGCAGCCGGGACCGCGACTCCGAAGCGAATTAATTTCACTTCACCCTGAAACCATTAACCCGTTCGAGCGTTCTTGTGCTGAGTGAGGGGCACCCTTGTCCGAGATACTCGGGCAAGGGCGCCCCTCACTCAGGCCCCGAACGGGTGATCACATGTTGACGGCGCGGTAGAGGGAGCCGATCTCCTGCCGGTTCAGCGGGCGGATGGCGCCCTGGCGCTCGTTGGTCAGGCGCACCTCGCCCACGGCCGTGCGGACCAGCCGCTGCACCGGGTGCCCGACGTGCTTGAGCAGCCGCCGCACGATCCGGTTCCGGCCTTCGTGCAGCACGAGCTCGACCAGCGCCCGGTTCTGGTTCACGTCGACCAGCTTGAAGCGATCCACCTTCACCGGACCGTCCTCCAGCTCCACACCGCGGCGCAGCTGCTTGCCCAGGTCCTTCGGGATCGGCCCCAGCACTTCGGCCAGGTAGGTCTTGGGCACCTGGTACGACGGGCGCATCAGCCGGTTGGCCAGCTCGCCGTCGTTGGTGATCAGCAGCAACCCCTCCGTGTCGACGTCCAGCCGCCCCACGTGGAACAGCTTGCCCTGCCGCTCCCGCAGGTAGTCGCCGATGCACGGGCGGTCCTGGTCGTCGGACATGGTGCACAGGATGCCCTTGGGCTTGTTCAGCAGCAGGTGCGTCAGCTCGTCGTTGACCATCACCCGCATCCCGTCCACGTGGATCACCGCCGACGCGGGGTCCACCCGGGAGCCGAGCTCGGTGACGACTTCGCCGTCGACCTCGATCCGGCCCTCGACGATCATCTGCTCGGCCGCGCGACGGGAAGCCACGCCGGCCTGGGAGAGCACCTTCTGCAACCGCACCCCCTCATCTTCGGAGGAGGCCGGGGAATGCTTGGACGTCATCAATCGAATCCACTTCTCGGTGAGCAAGCTCGAACGCCACGCGCGGGAGCCCGCCGCCGACCGGCTCCGGATCATTCCTCCCGCCGGCCGCGGGGCGTCCCCGCTGGCTGCCTCCGACCAGTGTCCCACGCGCGCACCGGTGACCTCCGGCGTCCTTTCCGAACGCCCCGCGGCGGGCTCGGCTCCGGAGCCACCGGACGCCGACCGGCACCCGCCGCGGGGGCCTCGGCGGCCTTCGCGCGCAGGCGGGTGGCTCAGACGTCGTCGATCGAGTCGACCTCGGGCAGCAGCGGCGCCAGCGGCGGCAGGTCCTTGAGCGAGGACAGCCCGAGCCGCTCCAGGAACAGCTCCGTCGTGCAGTACAGGTGCCCGCCGGTCTCCGCGTCGGCACCCGCCTCCTCGATGAGCCCGCGCCCGACCAGCGTGCGGATCACGCCGTCGACGTTGACGCCGCGCACCGCCGCGACCCGCGAGCGGGTCACCGGCTGCCGGTAGGCGATCACCGCGAGGGTCTCCAGCGCGGCGCGGGTCAGCTTGGTGCGCTGGCCGTCGAGCAGGTAGCGCTCCACGTACGGCGCGTACTTCTCCCGCGTGTAGAAGCGCCAGCCGTCCCCGGCGCGGCGCAGGTCGATGCCGCGCTCGGCGACGGCGTAGGCGTCGGAGAGCCGGTGCAGCGCCTGGCGGACCCGCGCGACCGGCTGCCCCAGGGTGTCGGCCAGCAGCTCCTCGCCCGCGGGCACGTCCACCACCAGCAGCAGCGCCTCCAGCGCGGCGTCCAGCGCGTCGTCGGTGTCCAGGTCCGGAACGGCCGAGACCTCGGCCTCGGGCGGCGCGTCGGCCTCCGGGGTCGCCGCCACTTCGGCCGGGTCCGACGCCGGCGCGTCGACCGCCGGGTAACCGCCGGGATCGGTGTCGCTCACCCGTACTCCTCCTCGTCCTGCCTGGCCCGCTGCGCATCGGCCTCGGCCTGCGCCTGCTCGACGGACCCGCCGACCCAGTGCACGACCAGCTCACCGAGCGGGTCCTCCTGGTCGAAGCGCAGCACCTGCTCCCGGTAGAGCTCCAGCAGTGCCAGGAACCGGGCCACGATCTCCACCGCGTGCCCGCAGTCGGCGACCAGCTCGGTGAACGTCGCCACGCCCCGCTCGGCCAGCCGCACCCGCAGCAGCGCGGCGTGCTCGCGCACCGACACCTGGTGCTGGTGCAGGTGCTCCAGCGACACCGCCGGCGGCGGCTTCGGCCGGAACACCGCGGCGGCCACCTCGGCGAATCGCTCCGGGCCGACGCCGATCACGACTTCGGGCAGCAGGCTCTCGAAGCGCTCCTCCAGCGACACGGCGCGCGGGTAGCGGCGCAGCGCACCGGCCTCCAGCTCGCCGAAGAGGGCCGCGACCTGCTTGTAGGCGCGGTACTGCAGCAGCCGGGCGAACAGCAGGTCGCGCGCCTCCAGCAGCGCCAGGTCCTCCTCGTCCTCCACGTCCGCGGCGGGCAGCAGCCGGGCCGCCTTGAGGTCCAGCAGCGTCGCGGCGACCACCAGGAACTCGGTGATCTCGTTGAGGTCCCAGTGCTCGCCCAGCGTCCTGGTGTAGGCGATGAACTCGTCGGTGACCTGGTGCAGCGCCACTTCCGTGACGTCGAGCTGGTGCTGCGAGATGAGCTGGAGCAGCAGGTCGAAGGGGCCTTCGAAGTTGTCCAGCCGCACCGTGAAGCCATCCTGCTGCACCGGCTCGGAGGCCTGCCCCGCGAGGTCGGTCCCGGTCACCCGGCTGATTCCTCCCCCAGCCGCTGGACCAGGACCGAATCGGCGCCGCGCCGGTCCAGATCGGCGAGCACCACGGCGACGGCCTCGCGCACCACCCGACCGCGGTCGACCGCGATGCCGTGCTCGGCGCGCAGCGCCAAGCGGGCCTGCTCCAGCGCCAGCAGCTCGTCGTCGGACAGGTACACGGTGATCTTCGCGTCGTGCTTGCGCCGACCCGACCCGGTGCGCGCCGGCCCCGGCGGCACCTCCTCGATCCGGGCCGGGCGAGCGGCCGTGGTGCGGAACAGCTCGGCGGCACCGGGCAGCGGAGCCCTCCGGGTCACCCCGCCTCCCCCGCGCTCGTCACGACTCCACCCGCTGCGCGTCCCGGGCCACCCGGGCACGGTCCCACGCCGCTCACCGGGCGATCACCTCGCGGGCCAGGGCGCGGTAGGCCTGCGCACCCGCCGAGCGCGGCGCCCACCGGGTGATCGGCTCCCCGGCGACCGTGGTCTCCGGGAACCGGACGGTGCGGTTGATCACGGCGTCGAAGACGGTCTCGCCGAACGCCTCCACCACCCGCGCCATCACCTCCCGGGAGTGCAGCGTGCGCGGATCGAACATGGTCGCCAGGATGCCGCTGATCTCCAGCGAGGGGTTCAGCCGCTCCTGGACCTTCTCGATCGTGTCGATGAGCAGCGCGACCCCGCGCAGGCTGAAGAACTCGCACTCCAGCGGGATGATCACGCCGTCGGCGGCGGCCAGCGCGTTGACCGTCAGCAACCCCAGCGAGGGCTGGCAGTCGACCAGCACGTAGTCGTACTCGCCCATCACCGGGTGCAGCACCCGGCGCAGCGTCTGCTCGCGGCCGACCTCGGCGACGAGCTGCACCTCGGCGGCCGACAGGTCGATGTTGCTGGGCAGCAGGTCCATGCCCGCCATCGTGGTCGGCCGCACCACGTCCTGGATGCTCACCGACCGCTCCATGATGACGTTGTAGATCGTCTGCTCGAGCTGGTGCGGTTGGACGCCCAGCCCCACCGACAGCGCGCCCTGCGGGTCGAAGTCCACCAGCAGCACGCGGCGGCCGTACTCGGCCAGCGCGGCGCCGAGGTTGATCGTCGACGTGGTCTTCCCGACGCCGCCCTTCTGGTTGCACATCGCCAGCACCGACGCGGGACCGTGCCGGTCCAGCAGCGGGGGTTCGGGAATGCGCCGACGTGGCCGACCAGTGGGACCGATGCCACCGGAGGAACCCGGCGTGAGGTCCACCTCCTCCGGGGGCCCGGCTGCTTCCGGGGCGATGCTCAGGTCGACCGCGCCCCGGTTCCGCCCATCGGCGGAGGGCTGCGGTACCGACATGGCGATCTGACTCCTTCTCTGCCGGTGGCGATCAAAAGCAGCCTAAGCGGCATTCACGACCAGCGGCAACGTGCCCCGCCGAGGTGTCGGAAATGCGGTTGAGGTGCTGTGATCAGCTTTACCCCCATTCCCGCCGCCCCGCCATTCCGGCGATCACCCCGTCGCGTGGGCCCGGGGGTGCGCCGTCGCGTAGACCTCGCGGAGCGTGTTCGCGGTGATCAGGGTGTAGACCTGGGTCGTGGTGACCGAGGCGTGGCCGAGCAGTTCCTGCACCACGCGGACGTCCGCCCCGCCTTCGATCAGGTGCGTGGCGAAGCTGTGCCGCAGCACGTGCGGTGAGACGTCGTGGCCGATCCCGGCCCGCGCGGCCGCCGCCTTCAACGCCTGCCAGGCGCTCTGCCGGGACAACCGGGAACCCCTGCGGTTGAGGAACAGCGCCGACGAGCCCCGGCCCGCCGCCACCAGCCCGGGCCGCGCCCGCACCAGGTAGGCCTGCACCGCATCCAGCGCGGGCCGCCCCACCGGGACCAACCGCTGCCGGCCGCCCTTGCCGTCGAGCAGCACCGTGCGGTCGGTGTCGTCGAGGTCGTCGAGGTCGAGCCCGATCGCCTCGGAGATCCGCGCGCCCGAGGAGTAGAGCAGCTCCAGCAACGCGCGATCGCGCAGTCCGCGCGGATCGTCGGCACTGCCGGTGTGCTCCAGCAGGCGGGCGACGTCGTCGACCGGCAGCGCCTTGGGCAGCCGGCGCGGCGGGGCGGGCGGCGAGAACTCCCGGGCGACGTCGACCTCCACCAAGCCCTCGGCGAGCGCGAAGCGGTGCAGCCCGCGCGCGGCCACCAGCGTCCGGGCCGCCGAGGAAGCGGCCAGCGGCGGTCGCTCCGCGGACCCGTCGCGCAGCTCGGCGAGGAAGTCGGTGAGGTGCCCGGGCCGGACCTGGGCCAGCTCGCCGACGCCCCGGCGCACCAGGAACTCCCCGTAGCGCCGCAGGTCGCGGGTGTAGGAGTCGAGCGTGCTGCGGGCGGCGCCGCGCTCCACCGCGAGGTGGTCGAGGTATCCGGCCAGCGCGTCGCGCACCCCGTCCGGGACACCCTCGAATGCGTTCACCCGGCTCTCCTCGGTTGCCGAACGTACTACTGTGGTGGATGTGACGCATGGGGGCTCCGGGGAGATCCGGATCGGGGACAACGAGCGCCAGTCGACCATCCAGCTGCTGGGTGAACACTACGCGCAGGGTCGGCTGGACCTGGAGGAGTACGAGCAGCGGGTCTCCACCGCCTCGTACGCCCGGACCACGGCCGAGCTCGCCGGGCTGTTCGCCGACCTGCCCGCGCCGCACCCGCCGTTCCTGGCACCGACGCCGGGGTTCGCCCCACCGCCCCCGCCGCCGACCGGTTTCGGGCCGGCCCCGCCGCCGGGCTACGACTTCGGCCTGTCGGACAAGACGAAGGTCGCCGCCGGGCTGCTGCAGATCTTCCTGCCGTTCGGCATCGGCCGGTTCTACACCGGGCACACCAACGTCGCCGTCATCCAGCTCCTGCTGTTCTGGCTCGGCATCCTGCCGTGCGGGCTGGGCACCCTGGCCGCGGTCATCTGGTGCCTGATCGACGGGATCGTCCTGCTGAGCACCGAGAGCACCGACTCCGACGGGCGCAGGCTCCGCTGACCGGTCAGCCGCGGGCCCGGAATCTGCTCGGCCGGTCGGTCCACGGCGCGTCGGCCGGACGTCCCCGCGCCTGGCCGGTGCGGACCGCCTGCGCCGCGAGCAGACCGCCCACCGCCGGGCCGTTGACGATCTCCCCGGCCAGCACCATCGCCACCGCCTCGGCCAGCGGGAACCGCCGGACGACCAGGTCGGCCTCCTCGTCGCCGACCGCGTCCGGCAGCGCCACGTCGGACAGCCCGGTGGCCAGGAAGACCCGCACGCTCTCGTCGCTGAACCCCGGCGAGGTGTCGACGTCGACGAGCAGTTCCCAGTGCTCGGCGGCCACCCCGGCCTCCTCGGCCAGCTCGCGCTGCGCGGTCCGCAGCGGTGGCTCGGCCTCGACGTCGAGCAAGCCCGCGGGCAGTTCCCACAGCCGTCGCCCGAACGGGTAGCGGTACTGGTGGACGAGCACCACCCGGTCCGCGTCGTCCACCGCGACGACGGCGACCGCGCCGTAGTGCTCCACCACCTCGCGGCGGGCCTGGCCACCGCCGGGCATCGCGACCTCGTCCGCGCGCAGCGCGAGGATCTTGCCGACGTAGACGTCGGTGCTGCTGACCGTGCTGAACTCGTGCGCACCGCCGGTGCGGGCGACCGGGCCGGAGCCGGGGTGATCGGTGGGGGTCACCGGATCACCCTACGACCCGCACCGATCACACGCTCGCGGCCGGTTCCTCCGCGTTCTCCGGCAGCTCCACCGGCAACCGGCCCTGCGCCTGGTAGTCCAGGGCCGCCTTGACGAACGCCGCGAACAGCGGGTGCGGCCGGGTCGGGCGGCTCTTGAGCTCCGGGTGCGCCTGGGTGCCGACGAAGAACGGGTGCTGCTCCTCGGGCAGCTCCACGAACTCCACCAGCCGCCCGTCCGGCGAAGTCCCGGAGAAGACCATCCCCGCCTTGCCCAGCTTGTCCCGGTAGCTGTTGTTGACCTCGTAGCGGTGCCGGTGCCGCTCGGCGATCTCGGTCTCCTCGTAGGCCTTGGCCACCACCGAACCGGACTTGAGCAGCGCCGGGTAGGAACCCAGCCGCATCGTCCCGCCCATGTCGCGGTCCCCGGCGAGCACGTCGCGCTGATCGGCCATCGTGCTGATCACCGGGTGCTTGCAGGGCTCCTCGAACTCCGTGGAGTTGGCCCGTTCCAGCCCGGCCAGCGACCGCGCCGTCTCGATCACCATGCACTGCAGGCCCAGGCACAGGCCCAGCGCCGGGATGCGGTTGGTGCGGGCGTAGCGGATCGCGCCCAGCTTGCCCTCGATGCCGCGGACCCCGAACCCGCCCGGGATCAGCACACCGTCCATCCCGGACAGCGCCTGCGCCGCACCGGCGTCGGTCTCGCACGTGTCGGAGGGCACCCAGGCGATCTCCACCTTCGCGCGGTGGGCGAAGCCACCGGCGCGCAGCGCCTCGGTGACCGACAGGTAGGCGTCGGGCAGGTCGACGTACTTGCCGACGAGCGCGATCCGCACCTTCTCCGCCGGGTTGTGGACGCGGTCCAGCAGATCGCCCCACACCGACCAGTCGACGTCGCGGAACGGCAGGCCCAGCCGCCGCACCAGGAAGGCGTCGAGGCCCTCGCGGTGCAGCACCTTCGGGATGTCGTAGATCGACGGGGCGTCCGGGCAGGCCACCACGCCGTCGGACTCGACGTCGCACATCAGCGCGATCTTGCGCTTGAGATCCTCCGGGAGGTCCCGGTCGGCCCGGCAGACCAGCGCGTCGGGCTGGATGCCGATGTTGCGCAGCGCCGCCACCGAGTGCTGGGTGGGCTTGGTCTTGAGCTCGCCGGAGGGGGCCAGGTACGGCACCAGGGAGACGTGCAGGAAGAAGCAGTTGTCCCGACCGACGTCGTGGCGCACCTGGCGGCAGGCCTCCAGGAACGGCAGCGACTCGATGTCACCGACGGTGCCCCCCACCTCGGTGATCACCACGTCGGGCGTGCGACCGTCCTCGTCCGGCTCGGCCATCGCGCGGATGCGGCTCTGGATCTGGTCGGTGATGTGCGGGATGACCTGCACCGTGTCGCCGAGGTACTCGCCGCGCCGTTCCTTGGCGATCACCGACGAGTACACCTGGCCGGTGGTGACGTTGGCGTTGCGGGTCAGGTCGCGGTCGAGGAACCGCTCGTAGTGCCCGATGTCCAGGTCGGTCTCGGCACCGTCCTCGGTGACGAAGACCTCGCCGTGCTGGAACGGGTTCATCGTTCCCGGGTCGACGTTCAGATATGGATCGAGCTTCTGCATCGTCACCCGCAGACCGCGGGAAGTGAGCAGTTCACCCAGGCTGGATGCCGTGAGCCCCTTGCCCAAGGAGGAGGCGACGCCTCCCGTAACGAACACATGCTTGATCGTGCGTGCGTGCGGCACCAACAAAAGCTCCCCGTGGTCAAGCCGTCGCCGGGCTGGAAGTTTGCGCTGGCAGGACGGCTGATCCGTCGCTCCCACGGGATTCCAGCCTAACGCACATCCCAGCACCCGCCCACCAGGCCCCGCTCCGGCCGCCCCGGCTCACGCCCCAGCGGACGCGGCCGTCACGTTCGTCACAGCCGCCCCGGCACCGGCGGACCGACCGCGGCCGCCCGGGACGTGCGCGGGCTGGGGCGTCAGCCCCGTTCGTCGGGCACCGGCCCCTGGGCGTTGGCGGCGACCCCGTAGTGCCCGGCCCGGCCGTCGCGCTGCTCCCGCAGCGCCAGCACCACCGCGACCCGGCCGGCCGCCGCGTCGAGGTTGTCGACGGTCGAGACCACCGAGGAGATCGAGGGATCGGCCCGGGCGGCGCCCACCGGGACCGAAGTGCCCGCGACCGCGCCCGCCCCGGCGAGCACCGCCCCACCACCGGCGGCGTCGAGCTGGGTGGTGAACCGGGCCAGCGTGATCGCGCGGTCCTCGGCATCGTCGGCGCCGGGACGGCCACCGGTGAGCACCACGGCCTGCTGGGCGGGCCGGAGGTCGGCTGAGGCGGTGAGGAAACCACCGGTGGCCAGGCCGGCGAACGCCGCGGCCCGCTCCTCGCCGGAGGTGCGCGGTCGTCCGTCGGCCGGGTCCACCAGCGCCAGCGGCGCGACCAGGGCACCGGCCAGCGTGCCCGGATCGGCGGCGGTGGGCAGCTGCGCCCCGGCGGGCAGCAGCTCGGTGACCACCCGCCGGAGCTGGTCGACGCGGCTCGGGTCGGTGATGCCGCCGGTGAGCTCCAGCGCGCCGGTGACCTCGGCACCCGCGGCGCCGAGCAGTTCCCGGACCTGCTCGCGCTGCTCCGGACCGACGTCGGGGGTGCTGATCAGCACGACGCTGCCGCCGTCGAGCAGCCCGGACACCGCGCGCGGACCGACCGCCGCGCTGAACCCGTCGGCGTCGGCGAGGCGGGCCTGCAGCACCGCGCGCTCGGCGCGCAGCTCGTCGACCTGCTCCCGCAACGAGCCCGCGTCCCCGGCCACCGCCGTGAGCAAGCGTTCGCTGACCGAGGTGGAACCGAGCACCACGCCCAGCGCCAGCGCCAGGAAGACCGCCGTGATCGACACGACGTGCCCGCGCATCGAGATCACCCGAACAACCCCCTCAGGTAGGTCCACGTCGAACCGCCCGCGTCACCGAGCACCAGCAGCATCCCGTCGGCCACCCCGGTCACCACCAGCGCGAGCACCGCCACCAGCAGCACCGCCAGGACCAGCGCGAGCACCGAGGCGGTGGAGATCCGGGCCCGCTGCAGCGCGACCACCGCGGCCCCGTCGAGGACCTTGCTGCCCAGCCGCAGCCGGGTCAGGAACGTCGACGGGTTGGACCCCAGCCGCCCCCGGTCCAGGAACTCGTGCAGGGTGGCCTGGAACCCGACGGTGACCACGAGTTCGGCGCCGTGGGCGTCGGCCAGCAGCAGCGCCAGGTCCTCGGGGTTGCCGGAGGCGGGGAAGGTCACCGCGCCGACCCCGAGGTCCTGGATCCGCTCCAGCCCCGGGGCGTGGCCGTCCAGGTGCGCCGGGACGACCACCTCGGCACCGCAGCGCAGCGCTTCGGCGCTGATCGCGCCCGGGTCGCCGACGATGAGGTCCGGGCGGAACCCGGCGGCGCGCAGCGTCTCCGCACCGCCCTCAACGCCGACCAGCACCGGCCGGTACTCGCGCAGGTAGCGCCGGAGCCGCTTGAGGTCGTCGGCGTGCCCGTAGCCCGGTGCGACGACCACCACGTGCCGGCCCACCACCGAGACGTCCACCTCGGGCACGCCGACGCCGTCCAGGATCAGCGTCCGCTCCCGGCGCAGGAACTCGATGGTGTTGGCCGAGAAGGCCTCCAGCTGGGTGGACATCCCGGCCTTGGCCTCGATCAGCAGGTCCGCCACCGAGTCGGGGGTCTGCTCGGTGCCGCGCGCGATCTCGCGGTCGCCGGCGAACACCGCACCCTCGTGCACCCGGACCCGGGTGCCGTCCTTGAGCCGGTGCAGCACCCCGGTGCCGACGCCGTCGACGAGAACGACCCCGGCAGCCAGCAGCACCTCCGGGCCGAGGTTCGGGTAGCGACCGGAGATCGACGGGGCCGCGTTGACCACCGCGACCACGTCGGCGGCGACCAGCGCCTCGGCGGTGCGCCGGTCCAGGTCGGCGTGGTCGATGATCAGGACGTCACCCGGCCGGGCCCGCCGCAGCAGGTCGTCCGACCTGCGCTCGACCCGGGCGGGTCCGGACACCCCGGGCAGGTCCACCTGCAGCCGGGGGAGCAGACCGCTGAGCTTCATGCGGCGATGGTGACAAACCGAACACCGCAGCCCGGTCCGCCACGCCGTAACCGATCGGCCAGATCGCCGGTAGACCCTTCAACCGTTCGGCCTAACCGTTACGGGTGGCGGATCGGCCTTTCGGCCATCGTCCCCGCTCGGCCTTGTGCTCGGCGGCGGTGTTCAGCAGCTCCTCGGCGTGGGCGCGGCCGGTCTCGGTGGACTCCAGCCCGGCGAGCATCCGGGCCAGCTCCACGACCCGCCGGTCGTCGTCGACGACCCGGACGTCGCTGCGGGTGAGCCCGCCGTCGGCCGAGCTCTTGTCCACCACCAGGTGCCGGTCGGCGTAGGCGGCGACCTGCGGCAGGTGGGTCACCACGACGACCTGGTGGGTGCGCGCCAACCGGGCCAGCCTGCGGCCGATCTCCACTGCCGCCCGGCCACCGACCCCGGCGTCCACCTCGTCGAAGACCAGCGTGGGCACCGTGTCCGCGTCGGCGAGCACCACCTCCAGGGCCAGCATCACCCGGGACAGCTCACCGCCGGAGGCGCCCTTGTGGATCGGCAGCGACGGGGCCCCGGAGTGCGCGACCAGGTGCAGCTCGACCTCGTCGACGCCCTCGGTCCCGGCGTGCACGGTCGCGCCGTCCAGCGGCAGCGCGCAGGAGTCCTCGTGGTCGGTCTCCCGCAGCCGCACCACCACCTCCAGCCGGGCCTGCTGCATCGCCAGCCCGGCCAGCTCGGCGGTCACCGCCTCGGCGAGCCGCCCGGCGGCCTCGGCGCGGGCCGCCGAGACCACGCGCGCGTGCTCGGCCAGTTCGACGGCCAGCTCGTCGCGCCGGGCGGCCAGCGCCGCGATCGCCTCCTCCGAGGTGTCCATCCCGGACAACCGGCCGCGGGCGTCCTCGGCCCACGCCAGCACCCCGTCGACGTCCGCGGCGTACTTCCTGGTGAGCTGCTTGAGCTCGGCCTGCCGGGCGAGCACCTGCTCCAGCCGGGCCGGATCGGCGTCCAGCCGGTCCAGGTACGCGGCGAGCTCGCCGCCGACGTCGGCCAGCACCGCCGCCGCCTCGGCCACCCGGGGTTCGAGTTCGCGCAGCACCGGGTCCTCCGCCCCGGCGAGCCGACGCCGCGCCTCACCGACCAGGCCGATCGCGCCGGGCGCGTCCGGATCCCCGTCCACCGCGCCGGACAGCGCCAGCTGCGCTCCGGTGGCGAGCTCGCGGAGCTGGTCGACGTCGGCGAGCCTGCGGGCCTCGTCGACCAGCGCGGCGTCCTCGCCCGCTTCGGGGTTCACCGCTTCGATCTCGGAGAGCCCGTGGCGCAGCAGATCCGCCTCCCGGGCCAGTTCGCGGGACCGCTCGGTGCGTTCCGCCAGCTCCCGGACGGCCGCCACCCACTCGGCCCGGACCCGCTGGTACTCCGCGAGCGGGTGCAGCACCGGCGAACCGGCGAACCGGTCCAGCACGGCGCGCTGCTCGCCGGAGCGCGTCAACCGGAGCTGGTCGTTCTGGCCGTGCACCGCGAGCACCTGGTCGGCGAGCTCGGCGAGCACCGCGTTGGGCACCGAGCGACCGCCGAGGTGGGCGCGGGACCGGCCGTCGGCGGTCATCGTGCGCAGCGCGAGCAGGCTGCCGTCGTCGTCGGGCTGGGCACCGGCACCGGTGGCGACCTTCGCCGCCGGGGAATCCGGGGTCGTCTCGAACCGACCCTCCACCACCGCGCGCTGCGCGCCCGTCCGCACCCGCGACGCGTCCGCGCGTCCCCCGCTGAGCAGGTGCAGGCCGGTGACCACCATCGTCTTGCCCGCGCCGGTCTCGCCGGTGACCACGGTCAACCCCGTGTGCAGTTCGAGCGTTGCGTCGTCGATGACGCCCAGTCCCTGGATCCGCATCTCCGCCAACACATCACGCACCCTAGTCCCCCGGGATCGCGACCGGGGGCCCGCCAGTGCGATCAGCGCGCTGTGCCCGAGCGGCGCGATCAGTCGACGACCGGGCCGCGCCATCCGTGCACGGGCAGCTCGAACTTGCGCACCAGCCGATCGGTGAAAGCGGTGTCGTGCAGCCTGACCAGGCGCAGCGGACTACCGCCCGCGACCACCTCGACCCGCGCTCCCGGCGGCAGGTCGACGTGCCGCTGGCCGTCGCAGGACAGCACCGCGTCGGGCCCGTTCTGGTCGAGCTCCAGGGCGACCTGCGAGCGGCGGGACACCACCAGCGGCCGGGCGAACAGCGCGTGCGCGTTGCTCGGCACCACCAGCAGCGCCTCCACCTCCGGCCACACCACCGGCCCGCCCGCCGAGAACGCGTAGGCGGTGGAGCCGGTCGGCGTCGAGCACAGCACCCCGTCGCAGCCGTAGGTCGAGACCGGGTGGCCGTCGACCTCGACCACCACGTCCAGGATGCGCTCCCGCAGGGTCTTCTCCAGGCTGGCTTCGTTGAGCGCCCAGGTCTGCGCCAGCAGTGCGCCGTCCAGGGTGGCGGTGACCTCCAGGGTCATCCGCTCCTCGACGTGGTAGCGGCCCTCGACGACCGCGTTGATCGCCTCGTCGAGGTCGTCGGAATCGGCCCCGGCCAGGAACCCGACGCGCCCCAGGTTGACGCCGAACACCGGCACCCCGGTGGGCCGCGCCAGTTCGGCGGCGCGCAGCAGCGTGCCGTCGCCGCCCAGCACCAGGACCACCTCGGTGCCCTCGGCGGCACGTCCGCCCGGCGCCACCACCTGCGCGTAGCAGTCCGGGTCGAGCTCGGGCGCCTCCTCGGCGAGCACCCGGACCCGCATCCCCGCCTCGATCAGCCGGGTCGCCACGTGGTCGGCGGTGCGGAGGTTGTGCTGCCTGCCGGTGTGCACCACCAGCAGCACCTGCCGGGTCACCGGGCGCCGCCCTTCGCGCCCTTGACCGGGGTCTGCGGGCCGGACCGGACGGCCTCGGCGACCAGTTCCGCCGCGTCGACCGCACCCGGGCCCGAGCGCAGCCAGGCGAAGTACTCGACGTTGCCGGACGGTCCGGGCAGCGGGCTGGCCACCACGCCGCGCAGGCCGAAGCCGTGCTCGGCGCCGAAGCGCACCACGTCCAGCACCGCCTCCTCGCGCAGCGCCGGGTCGCGCACCACGCCACCGGAACCGAGCCGCTGCTTGCCGACCTCGAACTGCGGCTTGACCATCGGCACCACGTCCGCACCCGGCCCGGCGCAGCCGATCAACGCGGGCAGCACCAGCTTGAGCGAGATGAAGGAGAGATCGGCGACCACCAGGTCCACCGGGCCGCCGATGTTCTCGGCGGTCAGCGAGCGGACGTTGGTGCGGTCCCGCACCACGACCCGGTCGTCGGTGCGCAGCTTCCAGTCGAGCTGGCCGTACCCGACGTCGACGGCCACCACCGCGGCGGCCTCGCGGCGCAGCAGCACGTCGGTGAACCCGCCGTTGGACGCGCCCGCGTCCAGGCACCGCCGGCCCGCGACCGCCAGCCCGTCGGGCTCGAACGCCTCCAGCGCACCGACCAGCTTGTGCGCACCGCGCGACGCCCAGCCCGGGTCGTCGACGTCCTCGGCGACCACCACCGGCGCGTCGGTCGCCACCGCGGTCGCCGACTTGTGCGCGACCATCCCGCGCACGCTGACCCGGCCCGCCGCCACGAGTTCGGACGCGTGCTCGCGGGAGCGCGCCAACCCGCGCCGGACGAGCTCGGCGTCCAATCGCAACCTGCGCGGCACGTCAGCTCCTGTCGCCGCTGGTCGTCGACAGCAGGTGGTCGGCGTGGGAGAGCGCACCGGTCAGCGCCGAGTGCACCGCCTCGAACCGCTCGACGTGCTCGGCGACGGGCGCCTCGCGCACCGCGTCCAGTTCGGCCACGGCGGCCTCGACCGCCTCCACCGCCGCCTGGCCATCGTCGCTGCGCCGCGCCAGCACCGCCGGAGTCGGGTGTTCCGGAGAGGTCATGGTTCCTGCCTTCGATCGCGCCGCTGATCACCCACGGCGACCCGTCCACGCTATCCGACGCGAGCGGAACGGGTCAGCTCAGACCCAGCTCCACCAGCACCGCACCGGCCCGCGCGTCGGTGGCGCGGACCGGTATCGGCCCGCTGCCCGCAGCCCACCGCCGCGCGCACAACGCGCGCAGCGCCGACAGCGCGTCACCATCGCCGGACAGCTCCAGCGCACCGCCCTCGACCCGCGCGGCCCAGCCCGACGCGGCGGCGATCCGGGTCTCCGCGGCCGGCCGGTGCAGCGCGCTCAGATCGGCGGCGAGGTGGTCGGGCCGCAGGCCCTCCGGCGCGGCGAGCAGGTCGACCGCCTGGTGCACCCCGGTGAGCACCATCAGCGACGGCATCCCGGCGGTGACCGCGCCCGCGATGTCGGTGTCGAGCCGATCGCCCACCATCAGCGGCGATCGCGCCCCCGCCGAGGCCACCGCGGCGTCCAGCAACGGCCGTTCCGGCTTGCCAGCGACGAGCGGCTCCCGATCGGTGGCCGCCCGCAGCGCGGCGACCATCGCGCCGTTGCCCGGCAGCAGACCGCGCTCGGTGGGCAACGTCCGGTCCTCGTTGCAGGCGACCCACCGCGCACCGGCCCGGATCGCCAGGCACGCCTCGGCGAGGTCGGCCCAGCCCGTACCAGTGGAGTGGCCTTGCACCACCGCCACCGGTTCGTCGGCGGCCCGGCGCACCGGCGCGAGCCCGACGGCGGCCACCTCGTCGGCCAGCGACGCGGAGCCGACCACCAGCACCGCCGCCCCGGCGGGCAGTTCCGCGGCGAGCACCGAGGCACCGGCCTGGGCGCTGGTGCTCACCTCCTCCGGAGCCGCCGCCAAGCCCAGCCCGGTCAGGTGGTCGGCGACCGCGCGAGCCGGCTTGGACGCGTTGTTGGTGACGTAGCGGACCGGCACGGCGCGCTCGTGCACCGAGCGCACCGCTTCCAGCGCCCCGGCGACGAGCTCACCGCCCCGGTAGACGGTGCCGTCCAAGTCGAACAGCACCACGTCGTGATCGTCGAGCAGGGTGGAGCTCACCGGTCGCGCGCACTTCCCGGCTCGTCGGCACCGGCGCCCGACTCCGACCCGTCCTCGCCCGAGGAGCGCTCGGTCGCGTCCTCGTCGGAGGGCTCGGCATCGGCCCCGGCCCGCTCCGCCTCGTCCGCGCGGTGCTCCTCGGCGTCGGCCGCGGACGTCTCGGACCCGGTCGGACCGGACCCGGACGCGCCGGACTCGGACGGGCCGGACTCGGACGCGCCGGACCCGGTCGGGCCGGACCCGGTCGGGCCGGACCCGGTCGGGCCGGACCCGGTCGGGCCGGACTCGGACGGGCCGGAGTCCTCGTCGTCCTCCTCGAACTCGATGCCGAGCGCGGCTTCGGCCTCGGTCACGAGCTCCTCGGCCGCCTCGGGCCCGCCGAGCTTCTCGACCAGCTCGTCGAGGCGCGCGGGGGCGTCGGTCTCGCCCTCGTCGTCGGCGTGCGCCGCGTGGACGAACCAGGTGAACGCCTCCTGGATCCGGTCGGCGGCCAGCAGGTTGTCGGCGTAGGCGTAGAACAGCCGGGCGCTCCACGGATCCTCGCGCTGCGGATCGAGCTCCGGGAGCTGCAGCCCGACCACCGCGGCGTCGATCTCACCGAGATCGCGCCGGGCGCCGGCCATCACGATGCGCAGCTCCACCGTTTCCTCGCGGTCGAGCTCGGTGGCCTCCTGGCTGCGGCCGATCTCCAGCGCGCGCTCCGGTCGACCCATCGCGCGCTCGCAATCGGCCATGATCGCCATGTTGCCCGGACCACCCGTGAGCCGCCGAGCCGTGCGCAGCTCGCTCAGCGCCTCGTTCCACTCACCGGCGAGGTAGGCGGCGAGCCCGTTGGCCTCCCGCACCGGTGCGATCCGCGAGGCCTTCTGCCGCGCGTAGCGGGTGTGCTCCAGCGCGCGCTGCGGGTCCTCGTCGATGAGCTGGCCGGAGGCGACCAGGTGCAGCGCCACGTTGTCCGCCAGACCGCGCGGCAAGGTGCGCAGCTCGCGCCGGACCTCGTCGTCCAGATCGGCGACCTGGACGCCCTCCGGGAGCTGCGGCTCCTTCGGCTTGGCCTGGGTGGACTCGGCCTTGGCCGCGTTGCGCTCCTCGCGCTGCGGACGCGGTCCCCGGTCGTCCCGGTCGCGGCGCGGCCCCCGGTCGTCCCGACGGGGCTTGCGATCGTCTCCGCGCGGGCCGCGGTCGTCCCGGCGCGGTCCCCGGTCATCCCGCCGGGGCCCGCGGTCGGCCCGGTCATCGCGACGCGGACCGCGATCGTCGCGGTCGCGACGCGGTCCCCGGTCGTCCCGACGCGGACCTCGGTCGTCGTCGCGGCGCGGTCCGCGTTCGTCCCGGCGGTCTCGGAAATCCCGGTCCCGCGGGCCGCGGTCGTCCCGCCGGTCCCGACGACCGTCCCGGTCATCGCGCGGACGACCCGTGAAGTCCCGACCCCGGCGGTCCTCGCCGCGGCGGTCGCCACCCCGGTCGTCGCGGCGGAAGTCGCCGCCCCGGCCCCGGTCGTCGCGACGGCGGTCGTCGTCCCGCCCGCGCCGGTCGTCCCGGCGGTCGAAACCACGGCCACCGCGATCGTCCCGGCGATCGTCGCGCCGGAAATCGCCACGTCCCCGGTCATCATCGCGACGTCGGTCGAAACCGCCCCGATCGTCGCGGCGCCCGGAATCGCGCCCCCGGCGGTCGTCGCGGCGGAAGTCCCCGCGCCCGCGGTCGTCGTCACGGCGGAACCCGCCGCCTCGGTTGTCCTGCCCGCGCCGGTCATCGCGGCGGAAGTCGTTCCCCCGGCCCCGGTCGTCGCGACGGCGGTCGTCGTCCCGCCCGCGCCGGTCGTCCCGGCGGTCGAAACCACGGCCGCCACGATCGTCGCGCCGGTCGAAACCACGGCCACCGCGGTCATCCCGGCGATCGTCGCGCCGGAAATCGCCACGTCCCCGGTCATCGTCGCGACGCCGGTCGCCGAAACCGCGCCCCCGGTCGTCGCGGTGATCGAACCGGCGGGACCGGTCGTCGCCGCGGAACCGGTCTCGGCCCGAGTCGCGGCGGTCGCCGCCCCGGTTGTCCCTGTTGTCGCGCGAACCACCAGGGCGCCGGTCACCGCCGAAGCGGTCGTCCCTGCCCCGGCCATCGGACCGACGACGCGGGTCACCACCGCGTCCGCGGTCGTACCCGCCTCCGCCTTGGCCGCGGTGTCCAGCACCGCTGCGGCCGGTACCGGCCCCGCGGCGGAAATCGCCACGATCGTCGTTGGAACCGGACACCGGACCTCCTGGAACGCCTGGAAAAACTGAGCACCACCAGCGTAAACCCACTGGCGTTGTGAGCTGCGCCGGGCACCGCGCCACGATGATCAACGGTGCCGGGACAGAACATGATGAAGGAACAAAAAAGGGCGGGGGCCGGTCGATTTCTGCCCTTACCGGACAAAATCGACCAGCCCCCGCCCTGTTGGTAATGTGTCGGCGGTGTCTTACTCTCCCACACCCTCACGAGTGCAGTACCATCAGCGCTAAGGAGCTTAGCTACCGGGTTCGGAATGGGACCGGGCGTACCCTCCCCGCCATCGCCACCGACAACCCACACCCCCCACACACAGTGGGGGAAACCCATGAGCAGCCGCCAACCAGCGGACACACAAAACAATCCAGTTATCAACAACCCACCACACACAGTGAGCCAACACGTCCTGGGTTGTTGTCCCAGAACCATACAGTGGGTGCAAACATCTCGTGAACAAGCCCTCGGCCTATTAGTACCCGTCCACTCCATCCGTTACCGAACTTCCATGCCGAGCCTATCAACCCAGTCATCTCCTGGGAGCCTTAACCCCACAAAGGGGGCAGGAGACCTCATCTAGGAACAGGCTTCCCGCTTAGATGCTTTCAGCGGTTATCCCTCCCGAACATAGCCAACCAGCCATGCACCTGGCGGTACAACTGGCACACCAGAGGTTCGTCCATCCCGGTCCTCTCGTACTAGGGACAGCCTTCCGCAAGTCTCCAACGCGCGCGGCGGATAGGGACCGAACTGTCTCACGACGTTCTAAACCCAGCTCGCGTGCCGCTTTAATGGGCGAACAGCCCAACCCTTGGGACCAACTCCAGCCCCAGGATGCGACGAGCCGACATCGAGGTGCCAAACCATGCCGTCGATATGGACTCTTGGGCAAGATCAGCCTGTTATCCCCGGGGTACCTTTTATCCGTTGAGCGACACCGCTTCCACCAGCCAGTGCCGGATCACTAGTCCCTGCTTTCGCACCTGCTCGACCCGTCAGTCTCACAGTCAAGCTCCCTTATACACTTACACTCAACACCTGATTGCCAACCAGGCTGAGGGAACCTTTGGGCGCCTCCGTTACCCTTTAGGAGGCAACCGCCCCAGTTAAACTACCCACCAGGCACTGTCCCTGAACCCGATCAGGGCCCGAAGTTAGATGCCCAGAACGACCAGAGTGGTATTTCACCAACGACTCCACACCCACTAGCGTGAATGCTTCCCAGTCTCCCACCTATCCTACACAAGCCGAACCAAACACCAATACCAAGCTATAGTAAAGGTCCCGGGGTCTTTCCGTCCTGCCGCGCGAAACGAGCATCTTTACTCGTACTGCAATTTCACCGGGCCTGTGGTCGAGACAGCGGAGAAGTCGTTACGCCATTCGTGCAGGTCGGAACTTACCCGACAAGGAATTTCGCTACCTTAGGATGGTTATAGTTACCACCGCCGTTTACTGGCGCTTAAATTCTCCGCTACACCCCAAAGGGGTTCACGGGTCCTCTTAACGTTCCAGCACCGGGCAGGCGTCAGTCCGTATACCTCGCCTTACAGCTTCGCACGGACCTGTGTTTTTAGTAAACAGTCGCTTCTCCCTGGCCTCTGCGACCACCACCAGCTCCCCCAGCACGTGGGTTCACCAGCAATGGCCCCCTTCTCCCAAAGTTACGGGGGCAATTTGCCGAATTCCTTAACCACAGTTCACCCGACCGCCTCGGTATTCTCTACCTGACCACCTGTGTCGGTTTCGGGTACGGGCCATGCACACACTCGCTAGAGGCTTTTCTCGGCAGCACGGGATCACTCACTTCACCACCACGGCTACGCATCACCCCTCACCCCCATGGTGTGCGGATTTCCCTACACACCGGGCTACAGGCTTACACCAGTACAACCACTCACTGGCAGAGCTACCCCCTGCGTCACCCCATCGCTTGACTACTCCGGCATCAGGCCCCATGCCAACCACGACACAAACCCGAAGGTCCACGCCGCGTCGGGATGGTTAGTCTCAACCGTTCCATCACGGACGCGTGCACACGGGTACGGGAATATCAACCCGTTCTCCATCGACTACGCCTGTCGGCCTCGCCTTAGGCCCCGACTCACCCTGGGCGGACGAACCTTCCCCAGGAACCCTTAGTCATCCGGCGGCAGAGATTCTCACTCTGCACTCGCTACTCATGCCTGCATTCTCACTCCCGCACACTCCACACCACGATCACTCGGGCGCTTCACCGCATACAGGACGCTCCCCTACCCAACAACACCCCACAGGGCATCGCCGGCATGGCTTCGGCGGTGCGCTTCAGCCCCGCTACATTATCGGCGCAGGACCACTTGACCAGTGAGCTATTACGCACTCTTTCAAGGATGGCTGCTTCTAAGCCAACCTCCTGGTTGTCTCAGCGATCCCACATCCTTTTCCACTAAGCGCACACTTAGGGGCCTTAGCCGATGCTCTGGGCTGTTTCCCTCTCGACGACGAAGCTTCTCCCCCGCCGTCTCACTGCCGCGCTCCAACCCGGGCGTATTCGGAGTTTGGCTGACCTCAGTAACCCGCGAAGGCCCATCAGCCAACCAGTAGCTCTACCCCACCCGAGCACCACACGACGCTGCACCTAAATGCATTTCGGGGAGAACCAGCTATCACGAAGTTTGATTGGCCTTTCACCCCTACCCACAACTCATCCCCCAGGTTTTCAACCCTGGTGGGTTCGGGCCTCCACACGGTCTTACCCGCGCTTCACCCTGGCCATGGGTAGATCACTCCGCTTCGGGTCTGCACCACGCGACTCCACGCCCTCTTCAGACTCGCTTTCGCTCCGGCTACCCCCCAACGGGTTAACCTCGCCACGCAGCAGCAACTCGCAGGCTCATTCTTCAAAAGGCACGCCATCACCCACCACAAGGACAGGCTCTGACGGATTGCAGGCACACGGTTTCAGGAACTCTTTCACTCCCCTCCCGGGGTACTTTTCACCATTCCCTCACGGTACTATCCACTATCGGTCACCAGGAAGTATTTAGGCTTAGCGAGTGGTCCCGCCAGATTCACAGCACCCTCCACGGAAACGCTGCTACTCGGGAACACCACCACACACCCAGCATGCATTTTCGCCTACGGGACTCTCACCCACTCCGGCCAGGCATCCCAACCTGTTCAACTAACACACACCGACGGTGCTGAAGGGCAGACAGACCCCTCCAACAGTGCCCCACAACCCCGCACACGCAACCCCTGTCCGGTCTCCCACGCGCACGGTTTAGCCTCCTCCGCTTTCGCTCGCCACTACTCACGGAATCACCAGTGTTTTCTCTTCCTGCGGGTACTAAGATGTTTCACTTCCCCGCGTTCCCCCAACACCCTATACATTCAGATGCTGGTAACCCGGCATCACCCGGGCTGGGTTACCCCATTCGGACACCCTCGGATCACAGCTCGGTTGACAACTCCCCGAGGACTCTCGCGGCCTCCCACGTCCTTCATCGGCCCCTGGTACCAAGGCATCCACCATGTGCCCTACATTACTTGGCCACAAAGATGCTCGCACCCACTATACAGTTCTCAAACAACAACCCAAGACAACACACCCACACAGAGCGTGCCCTCTCAGACACCCAACAGCGAACCATTCTTGATCACACCAGTGCTGTTCCACAATCCCTCAAGCACCCCACGGCAGGAACACACACGGTCCCTCCACCACAGGCCACTCCACCACCCCCACCACAGCACCACCAACAAAGGGCGACCACTGCACAGGGCTTCGGCGGGTGTTTTCGTGCTCCTTAGAAAGGAGGTGATCCAGCCGCACCTTCCGGTACGGCTACCTTGTTACGACTTCGTCCCAATCGCCAGTCCCACCTTCGACCACTCCACCCCAACAGGGTTAGGCCATGGGCTTCGGGTGTTACCGACTTTCATGACGTGACGGGCGGTGTGTACAAGGCCCGGGAACGTATTCACCGCAGCACTGCTGATCTGCGATTACTAGCGACTCCGACTTCACGGGGTCGAGTTGCAGACCCCGATCCGAACTGAGACCGGCTTTAAGGGATTCGCTCCACCTCACGGTATCGCCACCCTCTGTACCAGCCATTGTAGCATGTGTGAAGCCCTGGGCATAAGGGGCATGATGACTTGACGTCATCCCCACCTTCCTCCGAGTTGACCCCGGCAGTCTCCCGCGAGTCCCCACCATTACGTGCTGGCAACACAGGACAAGGGTTGCGCTCGTTGCGGGACTTAACCCAACATCTCACGACACGAGCTGACGACAGCCATGCACCACCTGTACACCAACCACAAGGGAAACCCCCTCTCAGGGGCAATCTGGTGCATGTCAAACCCAGGTAAGGTTCTTCGCGTTGCATCGAATTAATCCACATGCTCCGCCGCTTGTGCGGGCCCCCGTCAATTCCTTTGAGTTTTAGCCTTGCGGCCGTACTCCCCAGGCGGGGCGCTTAATGCGTTAGCTACGGCACAGAAACCGTGGAACCGGTCCCCACACCTAGCGCCCAACGTTTACGGCGTGGACTACCAGGGTATCTAATCCTGTTCGCTCCCCACGCTTTCGCTCCTCAGCGTCAGTATCGGCCCAGAGACCCGCCTTCGCCACCGGTGTTCCTCCTGATATCTGCGCATTTCACCGCTACACCAGGAATTCCAGTCTCCCCTGCCGAACTCAAGTCTGCCCGTATCGACCGCACGCCCACAGTTAAGCTGCAGGTTTTCACGGCCGACGCGACAAACCGCCTACGAGCTCTTTACGCCCAATAAATCCGGACAACGCTCGCACCCTACGTATTACCGCGGCTGCTGGCACGTAGTTAGCCGGTGCTTCTTCTACAGGTACCGTCACCCGAAAGCTTCGTCCCTGTCGAAAGAGGTTTACAACCCGAAGGCCGTCATCCCCCACGCGGCGTTGCTGCGTCAGGCTTTCGCCCATTGCGCAAGATTCCCCACTGCTGCCTCCCGTAGGAGTCTGGGCCGTGTCTCAGTCCCAGTGTGGCCGGTCACCCTCTCAGGCCGGCTACCCGTCGTCGCCTTGGTAGGCCATCACCCCACCAACAAGCTGATAGGCCGCGGGCTCATCCTGCACCGCCGGAACTTTCCACACCCCACCATGCGGCAGAATGTCCTATCCGGTATTAGACCCCGTTTCCAGGGCTTATCCCAGAGTGCAGGGCAGATTACCCACGTGTTACTCACCCGTTCGCCACTCATCCACACCCGAAGATGCTTCAGCGTTCGACTTGCATGTGTTAAGCACGCCGCCAGCGTTCGTCCTGAGCCAGGATCAAACTCTCCAACAATGACTGTTGAAACAATCCCAGCAGACACTCCAACCACACCCCCACACACAGTGCAAAGGCCGGCGAGCGCCATACTCAAAGAAAACCCAAAAAAGGGGCTGTTCATCATGAACACTAGCCAAAAACAGTTCGCTGTTGAGTTCTCAAAGAACACACCCACACCACAACCACACACCCAACAAGGCGCACAGTCGCAGGGAGCAATTCCCATGTCGTTTCGGTGCTGATCACCCTAGCAGGCCCGAAACACCGGCTTTCCCGGGGGGTCCCCGTTCCAACCCGGCCGCTTCACGCCACCGCATCGAGTTCTCAACGGACAGCCCACTCTACCACCCGAAAGCAGGAGCTTGGTTCGCCATCCACCGCCAGCACCCGGTCCGTTTCCCGGCCCGTTCCGCGCTGACCTGAACTAATTTACGCATCCGCCGAGCCGAAGTCAAATCGACCCGGCTCAGCACCGGACGGAAGCGAACATGCAGGTCAGCGCCCCGTTCCGGTGCTGAATCCAGGCTAGTGCAGGACCCGCACGCCCGCAGTGTGACGCTTGCCACGACGCAGCACCAGCCAAGTGCCGTGCAGCAGGTCGTCCTCGCTCGGCGACCAGTCCTCACCTGCGACCTTGGTGTTGTTGACGGACACGCCGCCCTCCTTGATGGTGCGCCGCGCGGCACCCTTGCCCGACTCCAGTCCCGTCGCGACGAGCAGGTCGACGATGGTCGGGGCGTCGGCCAACCGGGCCTCGGCGACGGGCACCTCGGCCAGCGCGGCGTCCAGGGTCTGCTCGTCGAGTTCGGCGAATTCACCGCGGCCGAACAGCGCCTGGCTGGCCGCGACCACCTGGGCGGTCTGTCGCTCGCCGTGGACCAGCGTGGTCAGCTCCTCGGCGAGCCTGCGTTGCGCGGCGCGCTGCTGCGGACGTTCTGCGGTGAGCCGTTCCAGCTCGTCGATCTCCTCGCGGTCGAGGAAGGTGAACAGCTTCAGGTAGCGGATCACGTCGGCGTCGGCGGAGTTGACGAAGTACTGGTACCAGGCGTACGGCGAGGTCATGGCGGGATCCAGCCACACGTTCCCGCCACCGGTGGACTTGCCGAACTTGCGGCCCTCGGAGTCGGTGACCAGCGGCAGGGTCAGCGCGTGCGCGGCGACGCCCTCCTGCTTGCGCACCAGGTCGACGCCCGCCACGATGTTGCCCCACTGGTCCGACCCGCCGAGCTGGAGCCGCACACCGTGCCGCCGGTGGAGCTGCACGTAGTCGTTGGCCTGCAGCAGCATGTAGCTGAACTCGGTGTAGGACATGCCGTCGGTCTCCAGGCGGCGCTTCACGGTGTCCCGGGCCAGCATCGTGTTGACCGAGAAGTGCTTGCCGACGTCGCGCAGGAACGCGGTGACCGGCAGCTCGGCCGTCCAGTGCGCGTTGTTCTCCATGATCGCGCCGGTCGGCGAGTCGTCGAAGTCGACGAACGCGGCGAGCTGCGCGCGGATCTTCTCGGTCCAGTCCAGCACGGTCGTCTCGTCGTGCAGGTTGCGCTCCCCGACGTCGCGCGGATCGCCGATCAGCCCGGTGGCACCGCCGGCGAGGACGACCGGGCGGTGCCCCGCCCGCTGGAAGCGGCGCAAGGTCAGGATCGGGATCAGGTGCCCCGCGTGCAGGCTGGGCCCGGTCGGGTCGAAGCCGGCGTAGAGGGTGAGCGGCCCGCCGTCGAGCTCCCGCCGCAGCGAGTCGAGGTCGGTGGACTGCGCGATCAGGCCGCGCCAGGACAGTTCGTCAACGATGTGCTCACTCACGCGTCCAGTTTCGCGCATCGCCGCGACCGGGTTCGACGGGCCCTGTCAAGCCCGGGTGCGCGGTCCCTTCCGGCCGCCGCGCCGGTAGGTGCTCACCGCCGGGGAGCCGTCCAGCCAGGTCCGCCACGGCAGGTCCATCGCCGCGGTGACGCCGACCCGGGGACCGCTGCGCATGTCGTCCTCGGCCACCGGCGCGCCGTGGTGCAGCCGCACCGGCGAGTCCGGGTCGGTGAGGTCGACGCCGTTGTGCTCGCGGGTGATGCCCAGCGCACCCGCCAGCCGGGCCGGGCCGCTGGCCAGCATGTCGGGCTTGCGCACCGCGGGGCGGCGCTGCCGGGCCAGGTCGTGACCGGTGGTGATCTCGCCGGCCCGCAGCAGGACCGCGCCGGGTACCCCGTCGCTGAGGCACACCACGTTCATGCAGAAGTGCAGCCCGTAGACGAAGTAGACGTAGAGGTGCCCGGCGGGGCCGAACATGACCGCGTTGCGCTCGGTGCGCCCCCGGTAGCAGTGCGAGGCCGGGTCGTCGCCTCCCCGGTAGGCCTCCACCTCGACCAGCCGGACGCCGACCTCGCCCTGCCCGGTGTCGGACCTCAGCTCGCAGCCGAGCAGCCGTCGGGCGACCCACAGCGGATCGTGGGCGAGTTCGTCGCGCGTCACCTGTTCCACGTCACCGCACACTACCGTCGTGTCCGAAACGTGATCACGCCGACAGCCATCCGCGATGCTCCGCCACCGCGGCGACGACCCGTTCCCGCTGTTCGGCGACCCGCTGCGGCGCGGTGCCGCCCCGCGCGTCCCGGGAGGCGATCGAGCCGGGCACGGTGAGCACCTCGCGGACCTGCGGGGTCAGCGCCGGGTGGGCTTCGGCGAGTTCGGCGTCGGTGAGCTCGTCGAGCCCGACGCCCCGGTTCTCCGCCGTGCGCACGCAGGCGCCGCTGGCCTCGTGCGCGACGCGGAACGGCACGCCCTGCCGGACCAGCCACTCGGCGATGTCGGTGGCCAGGGTGAAGCCCGCCGGGGCGAGCTCGGCCATCCGCTCGGTGCGGAAGGTGAGCGTGCCGAGCATGCCCGCCATCGCGGGCAGCAGGAGCCCGAGCTGCTCGACGGAGTCGATGACCGGCTCCTTGTCCTCCTGCAGGTCCCGGTTGTAGGCAAGCGGCTGCGCCTTGAGGGTGGCCAGCAGGCCGCTGAGGTTGCCGATCAGCCGACCGGACTTGCCCCGCGCCAGCTCGGCGACGTCCGGGTTCTTCTTCTGCGGCATGATCGAGCTGCCGGTCGCCCAGGCGTCGTCGAGAACGACGTAGCCGAACTCGGCGGTGTTCCAGATGATCACCTCTTCGGCGACCCGGGAGAGGTTCACGCCGAGCATCGCCAGGCAGAACGCGGCCTCGGCGGCGAAGTCGCGCGAGGCCGTGCCGTCGATCGAGTTGTCCACCGCACCGGTGAAGCCGAGCTCGGCCGCGACCGCCTCCGGGTCCAGCCCGAGGGAGGAGCCGGCCAGCGCGCCGGAGCCGTAGGGCGAGAACGCGGTCCGGGCGTCCCAGTCCCGGATGCGCGCCACGTCGCGCAGCAGCGCCTGGCAGTGCGCGAGCAGGTGGTGCGCGAGCAGCACCGGCTGGGCGTGCTGGAGGTGGGTGCGCCCGGGCAGCACCGCCTCCGGGTGCGCCGCCGCCTGGGAGACCAGCGCGTCGACCACGTCGAGGACGCCGGAGGCGACCTGGCGGCAGGCGTCGCGCAGCCACCTCCGGAACAGGGTGGCCACCTGGTCGTTGCGGGACCGCCCGGCGCGCAGCTTGCCGCCGAGCTCGGTGCCGACGCGCTCCAGCAGCCCGCGCTCCAGCGCGGTGTGCACGTCCTCGTCGTCGAACACCGGCTGGAAAGCCCCGGACTCGACGTCGGCGGCCAGCACGTCCAGCCCGGCCAACATCCGCTCGAGCTCGTCGGCGTCGAGCAGGCCCGCCTGGTGCAGCACCCGGGCGTGCGCCCGCGAACCCGCGATGTCGTGCGGGGCCAGGCACCAGTCGAAGTGCGTCGACAGGCTCAGCGCCGCCATCGCCTCGGCCGGGCCGGAGGCGAACCGGCCGCCCCAGAGCTTGGTCGGCTCACTACCTTGCTGCGTCACGGTCTTCCTCTTGATCGGTGGCGGTTCGAGGGGCGTCGCCCGCGCGGCGCACGACCGCGCGGGCGACGCGGGCTCAGCGCTGGGCGCGCTTCGCGGCGATCTTGCTCGGCAGGCCCCAGAGCTGGACGAAGCCCTTGGCCAGGCTCTGGTCGAACGAGTCGCCCTCGTCGTAGGTGGCCAGGTTGAAGTCGTACAGCGACTCCTCGCTGCGCCGACCGTTGACGACGGCGCGACCGCCGTGCAGCTTCATCCGGACTTCACCGGAGACGTGCTGCTGGGACTGGGCCAGGAAGGCGTCCAGCGACTCCTTCAGCGGCGAGAACCACAGGCCGTCGTAGACCAGCTCGCCCCAGCGCTGGGCGACGGTCCGCTTGAACCGGGCCAGGTCGCGCTCCAGGGTGACGTCCTCGAGCTCCTGGTGCGCGGTGATCAGCGCGATCGCGCCCGGGGCCTCGTAGATCTCGCGGCTCTTGATCCCGACCAGCCGGTCCTCGACCATGTCCAGCCGCCCGATGCCCTGCGCACCGGCCCGACGGTTGAGCTCCTGGATCGCCTGCAGGACGGTGACGGTCTCGCCGTCGATGGCGACCGGCACGCCCTTGTCGAAGGTGATCACGAGCTCGTCGGCGTCGCGCGGCTGGGACGGGTCCTGCGTGTAGGAGTAGACGTCCTCGATCGGCGCGTTCCAGATGTCCTCCAGGAAACCGGTCTCCACGGCCCGGCCCCAGACGTTCTGGTCGATCGAGTACGGCGACTTCTTCGACACGTCGATCGGCAGGTCGCGGTCCTCGGCCCACGCGATCGCCTTCTCCCGGGTCCAGGCGAAGTCGCGCACCGGCGCGATGACCTTGAGGTCGGGCGCCAGGGCGCCGATGCCGACCTCGAAGCGCACCTGGTCGTTGCCCTTGCCGGTGCAGCCGTGCGAGACGGTGCTCGCGCCGAACTTCGCGGCCGCGTCGGTGAGGTGCTTGACGATCAGCGGCCGGGACAGCGCCGAGACCAGCGGATACCGGTCCATGTAGAGCGCGTTGGCCTGCATCGCCGGCAGGCAGTACTGCTCGGCGAACTCGTCGCGGGCGTCGGCCACGACGGCCTCGACGGCACCGCACTCCAGCGCCCGCTTGCGGACCGACTCCAGGTCCTCCCCGCCCTGGCCGACGTCGACGGCGACCGCCACGACCTCGGCTCCGGTCTCCTCGGCGATCCAGCCGATGGCCACGGACGTGTCCAGGCCACCGGAGTAGGCCAGCACTACCCGGTCACTCATTGCCTTGCTCCTTCGATGTCGTGTCGTTGTCCTCCGGCTCCTCCGCCGACGGCCGCTCGGCCATCGCGCGGAACCGGTTCGCCAGGTCCTGTCCGGTCAGCGGCTCGCGGGCGATCACCATCACGGTGTCGTCGCCCGCGATCGAGCCGACCACCTCGACCAGCGCCGAGCGGTCGATGGCGCTGGCCAGGAACTGCGCCGCTCCCGGAGGCGTGCGCAGCACGGTGAGGTTGCCCGCCCCGTCGGCGCTGACCAGCAGCTCGGCCAGCAGCCTGCTCAGCCGGGAGGTCCCGCCCTGCACGCCGCGGACCGGACTGCCGTCCTCGGGGATGACGTAGACCGCCGCTCCGCCGTCCGCGCCGCGCAGCTTCACCGCGCCGAGCTCGTCGAGGTCCCGGGACAGCGTGGCCTGGGTGACCTCGACGCCGTCGGCGGCGAGCAGCTTCACCAGTTCGGTCTGGCTGCGGATCGTCGAGGTCGTGACCAGCTCGACGATCCGCGCCTGCCGTGCCGCCCGGCTGGTCATCGCCGCTCCACCAGCCAGGACAGCAGCGCCTTCTGCGCGTGCAGCCGGTTCTCCGCCTCGTCGAACACGGCGCTGGCCGGTCCGTCGAGCACCTCGTCGGTGATCTCCCAGCCGCGGTGGGCGGGCAGGCAGTGCAGCACCGAGGTGGCGGGCTTGCCGGTGGCGGCCAGCAATTCCGCGTTGATCTGGTACGGCCGGAACGGGCTGACCCGGTCCTTGCCGTCGTTCTCCTGGCCCATCGAGGTCCAGGAGTCGGTGACCAGCACGTCGGCGCCGTCCGCGGCGGCCCTCGGGTCGGTGAGCAGCTCGACGGTGCCGCCGGTCTCGCCGCCGCGCTTGCGGGCGTCGTCGAGCACGTGGTCCAGCGGGGCGAAGCCCTCCGGCGCGGCGATGCGGATGTGCATCCCCGCGGTCACCCCGCCCAGCATCAGCGAGTGCGCCATGTTGTTGGCGCCGTCGCCGAGGTAGGTCAGGGTCAGCCCGGGGAGCGCGCCGTGCCGCTCCCGGACGGTCTGCAGGTCCGCGAGCACCTGGCACGGGTGGAACTCGTCGGTCAGCGCGTTGACCACCGGGATGCCGGAGGCCGCGGCCATCGAGTCCAGCCGGGCCTGGGCGAAGGTCCGCCACACCACCGCGTCGACGTAGCGGGACAGCACCCGCGAGGTGTCCTCGATGGTCTCCTCGCGGCCGAGCTGCATCATGCGGCTGTCCATCATCACCGGGTGGCCGCCGAGCTGGGCGATGCCCACCTCGAAGGACAGCCGGGTGCGGGTGGAGTTCTTCTCGAAGATGACGGCGACCGACTTCGGCCCGGCCAGGGCGGTCGACCCCAGCGGGTCGGCCTTGAGCCGGTCGGCGAGGTCGAGCACCTCGGCCTGCTCGGCCGGGGTCAGGTCGTCGTCGCGCAGGAAGTGCCGGGGCATCAGGGTTTCTCCTCGTGCGAGCTGAGCAGCGCGGGCAGGTCGGTCACCAGGCGGCGCGCCTGGTCGGAGCGCAGCACCAGCGGCGGGCACAGCCGCAGCGCGTCGGGCTGGATCGGGTTGATCAGGTAACCGGCGCGCTGGGCGGCGGCGGCCACGCTCGCCGACACGGGCGCGGTGAGCCCGACCCCGAGCAGCAGTCCGACGCCGCGGACCTCGGCGACCAGGGGGTGCTCCAGCGCCCGGATGCCGTCGGCGAGCTCGGCGCCGACCTGCTCGACGTGCGCCAGCAGACCGTCGGCCGCGATGGTGTCGAGCACCGCCAGCGCGGCGGCGCAGACCACGGGGTTGCCGCCGAAGGTGGTGCCGTGCTGGCCGGGGTGGAGCAGGTCGGCCGCCGCGCCGATGCCGATGCAGGCGCCGATCGGCAGGCCGCCGCCGAGCCCCTTGGCCAGCGTGATGACGTCCGGCACGATGCCCGCGCGCTGGAAGGCGAACCACGTCCCGGTGCGGCCGATGCCGGTCTGCACCTCGTCGACGACCAGCAGCGCCCCGGTGCGGTCGGCGAGCTCCCGGGCCGCGCGGAGGTAGTCCGGCGGCGGGACCACGACGCCGTTCTCGCCCTGGACCGGTTCCAGGAAGATCGCGGCGGTCTCGGTGTCCACCGCGGACTCCAGCGCGGCGGCGTCCCCGTAGGGCACGTGCACCACGCCGGGCGGCAGCGGTTCGAACGGCTTCTGCTTGGCCGGCTGCCCGGTGAGGGCGAGCGCGCCCATCGTGCGGCCGTGGAACCCGCCCTCGGTGGCGACCACCTTCAGCCTTCCGGTCAACCGCGCGATCTTGAACGCTGCCTCGTTGGCCTCGGCTCCGGAGTTGCAGAACAGCACCCGACCGCGCCCGGCGGCTCCGGCCAGGTCGAGCAGCCGCTCGGCCAGTTCCAGGCCGCGCGGGTGGGCGTAGAGGTTGGAGACGTGGCCGAGCTCGCCGATCTGGTGGCGGACCGCCTCGACCACCGCCGGGTGGGCATGCCCGAGCGCGTTGACCGCGATGCCGCTGACGAAGTCCAAGTAGGTCTTGCCGTCGGCATCGGTGAGCTCGCAGCCCGAGCCGCGGGTGAAGGTCAGCTTCGGGGTGCCGTAGTTGTCCATCATGGACGACTGCCAGCGCTGGGTCCCCGCCGCGTTGCCGGTCATGATCCTCCGTCCGCTGCCGCCGGGGCAGCACCATCGTTCCGACTCCCGCGCTGGTGAAGACTTCGAGCAGCACCGAGTGGGCCAGGCGGCCGTCGATGACGTGGGCGCGCGGCACCCCGCCGCGCACCGCCCGCAGGCAGGCCTCCATCTTGGGCACCATTCCCGAGGACAGCCGGGGCAGCAGCGCTTCGAGCTCGTCGGCGTCGACGCGCGATACCAGCGAACCCCGGTCCGGCCAGTCGGTGTAGAGGCCCTCGACGTCGGTGAGCACCACCAGCTTCTCGGCGCCCAACGCCACCGCGAGCGCACCGGCGGCGGTGTCGGCGTTGACGTTGTGCACCACGCCGTCGGCATCCGGCGCCACCGTGGACACCACCGGGATGCGCCCGGCCTTGATCAGGTCCAGCACCGCGTCCGGGTTCACCGACACCACGTCGCCGACCAGTCCGACGTCCACCGGTTCGCCGTCGACCAGCGCCGAGCGGCGCTGCGCGGTGAACAGCCGGGCGTCCTCGCCGGACATGCCCACGGCCAGCGGGCCGTGCTGGTTGACCAGGCCGACCAGCTCCCGCCCGACCTGCCCGACGAGCACCATCCGGACCACGTCCATCGTGTCCGGGGTGGTCACCCGGAGGCCGCCGCGGAACTCCCCGGCCAGGCCGAGGCGATCGAGCATCGCGGTGATCTGCGGGCCGCCGCCGTGCACGACGACCGGGTGCAGCCCGGCCAGCCGCAGGAACACCATGTCGTGCGCGAACGCGCGCTTGAGCTCCTCGTCGACCATCGCGTTGCCGCCGTACTTGACCACGACGGTGGCGCCGTGGAAGCGCTCCAGCCAGGGCAGCGCCTCCACCAGGACGGAGGCCTTCTCGGCGGCGGTGGTCAGCCGATCGCTGATGGGGTCGGTGGTCATGACGAGTACGCGCTGTTCTCTTCGACGTAGCCGTGCGAGAGATCGGTGGTCATGATCGTCGCCTCGTGCGGGCCGACGTGCAGGTCCACGACGATCTCGATCTCGCGGCCGGACAGGTCGACCGCGCTGCGGTCGGCGGCGCGGGTGCCGCCCGCGAACAGCGTCACGCCGTTGGCCGCGATCTCCAGCGCGTCCACGTCGATCTGCGCGTCCACCCGGCCCAGCGCCATCGCGATCCGGCCCCAGTTCGGGTCCGACCCGAACAGCGCGGTCTTCACCAGGTTGTCCTCGGCGATGGTGCGCCCGATGGCCACCGCGTCGTCCTCGTCGGCCGCGCCGCGCACCACGACGTCGATCGTCTTGGTCACGCCCTCGGCGTCGCCCTGGAGCTGCCGGACCAGGTCGGAGCAGACCTCGGTGAGCCGCTCGGTGAACGTCGCCGGGTCGGGCCGCACGCCGGAGGCGCCCGAGGCCAGCACCAGCACGGTGTCGTTGGTCGAGGTGCCGCCGTCGACGTCCAGCCGGTCGAAGGTGACCCGGGTCGCCGCGCGCAGCGCCGCGTCGAGCTCCTCGGCGCCGAGCACCGCGTCGGTGGTGAGCACCGCGAGCATGGTGGCCAGGTTCGGCGCGAGCATGCCCGCGCCCTTGGCGAACCCGCCGACGGCGTAGCCGTCCGGATCGCGCACCAGCGCCTGCTTGGCGACCGTGTCGGTGGTCAGCACCGCCGTCGCGGCGTCGAACCCGGCCCGCTCCCCGGCGTCCAGCGCCGCCGCGGCGGCGTCCACCCCGCCGCGCACCGCGTCCATCGGCAGCCGCTCGCCGATCAGGCCGGTGGAGCAGACCGCGACCTCGATGGCGCCGACGCCGAGCACGTCGGCCACGTGCTCGGCCGTGGCGTGGGTGTCCTGGAAGCCCTCGGGCCCGGTGCAGGCGTTGGCGCAGCCGGCGTTGAGCACCACGGCGCGCAGCCGGTGCTGCTCGAGCACCTGCCGGGACCACAGCACCGGCGCGGCCTGGACCTTGTTGGTGGTGAACACCCCGGCGGCCACCTGCTCCGGTCCGTCGTTGACGACCAGGGCGAGGTCCTTGCCACCGCTGGACTTGATCCCGGCGGCGACCCCCGCCGCCCGGAAGCCCGCCGGGCCGGTCACTCCTGTGCTGCCTGCTGGCATCTGCGCTCCTCGGAACCTGTCGGAACCCACCCCGCGCCGCGGTGCGGGTGGCGGAACCTCAGCGGCGTTCCCGCTGCGGACGAACGGTCACGGCGCCACTCCCGCGGTGGGCAGACCGGTGGTCTCGGGCAGGCCGAGGGCGAGGTTCATGCACTGCACGGCACCGCCCGCGGTTCCCTTGGTGAGGTTGTCCTCGGCGCCGACCACGACCAGCCGCCCGGCGTCGGGGTCCACCACGAGCTGCAGGTGGACGGTGTTGGCGCCCAAGGTCGCCGAGGTCTGCGGCCACTGCCCCTCCGGCAGCACCCGCACGAACGGCTCGTCGCCGTAGGCGTCGAGGTAGGCCCGGCGCGCCGCACCGGTGTCCACGACGTCGGCGAGCGGGGCGCTGCAGGTGGCGAGGATGCCGCGCGACATCGGGGCGAGCACCGGGGTGAACGAGACCTTGACCGGGGTGCCCGCCGCGGCGCTGAGGTTCTGCACCAGTTCCGGGGTGTGCCGGTGCGCGCCGCCGACGCCGTAGACCGCGGCCGAGCCCATCACCTCGGCGGACAGCAGGTGCGGCTTGAGCGCGCGGCCCGCCCCGGAGGTGCCGGTGACCGCGACGACGACGGCGTCCGGTTCGACCAGCCCGGCGGCCAGCGCGGGCGCCAGCGCCAGGGAGGAGACCGTGGGGAAGCAGCCGGGCACGGCGATCCGGGTGCTGCCGCGCAGCCGATCCCGCGCGCCGGGCAGCTCGGGGATCCCGTAGGGCCAGATGCCGGGGTGCTCACCGCCGTACCAGCGGGTCCAGGCGGACGGGTCGTTGAGCCGGTGGTCGGCGCCGCAGTCGACGACGACGGTCCGCTCGTCGAGGGCCGCCGCGATCGCGGCGGAGTGGCCGTGCGGCAGCGCGAGGAAGACCACGTCGTGCCCGGCCAGTTCGGCGGGGCCGGTGTCGGTCAGGACCCGGTCGGCCAGCGGCAGCAGGTTCGGGTGGTGCTGCCCGAGCGGGGTCCCGGCGTTGCCGCCCGCCGTCAACGCACCGATCTCGACCTCCGGGTGGGCCAGCAGCAGGCGGAGCAGTTCCCCGCCCGCGTAGCCGCTCGCTCCGGCAACCGCCACTCGCACCGTCATACGGATAATTATGCATAACCATGCAAGTTCAATCAATGAGGTGTGAGCCACCGCCCGGGGGAACCGGCCGCCGCGGTCGGTCCGAACGGAGCAACCGGGATTCGGCGTCCGTAGCATCTCGCGCGGATGCGGCGAACAACACCCCACCCGATGCAGACGGACAAGAACAACACGGGCATCATCATGGTCGATGACGATGATCCCGGAACGCCCGACGTCGGCCTTCGCGGGTGCTCCGCCGGGCCCGGATCGAGATCACCCGGACGGAACGCGGATCGCGCTGCGCCCGCAACCGTGCTGGGTGGGCCGCACGGTCCGGCTCCGCGTCATCGAGTCGGACGACCGGCGCACCCTGATGCGCTTCGACCGCGAAGGCGACCCCGGCCTGGTCGAGGGCTACCGCCACTGGGCCGCGCACCGGGCGAACCACCGGCGCTGCGCCGACGACTTCCAGCTCGGCATCGAGACGCTCGCCGGCGGCCGGCTCGTCGGCTCCATGTGCACCACCCAGACCGAACCCGGAGCCGGGCGGTTCAGCTACGGCATCGGCGTCGGCCCGGAGTTCCAGCGCCACGGCTACGCCTGCGACGCGATCGGCATCCTGCTGCGGTACATGTTCGAGCACCGCCGCTACCTCAAGTGCGAGGTCGGCATCTACGGCGACAACGTCCCCTCGCTGCGCCTGCACCGCAAGATCGGGTTCCGCGAGGAGCAGCACGAACCGCACGTCCGGGCGCGCTACCTGGTGCTGATGGGCATCACCCGCGCGGAGTGGGCCGACCGCTGAGGAGCGCCCGGCGACGTCACTCGCCCAGCACCCGCGGCGCCGATTCCCCGAGCCAGAGCTCCTCGTCCGCCTCGACGAGGTAGCGGTCCGGCGCGGCCACCTCCTCCGGCTCCGCGCCGCGATCGGGCCACGGGTCCCGCCGCGGGCCCGGACCACCTCCGACGATCACATCGCCGACGGAGGGCGACACCGAGGGCGCCGCGACCGTGCGCGAACCGCTCGCGGCGGTGCCCAGGTGTTCGCGCAACCTCGCAGGGTCCCGCGCGCGCAGGTCCTCGGCGCGCTCGGCCAGGCGCGGGGCGCCCGCGTCCCGCCCGGCCTCGGCGAACGCCCTCGCCCAGGCGGCGAGCTCGCGCGGCACCCGCTCGGCGATCTCGACGCAGCGGGCGAGTGCGGTCGGCAGTTCCCCGCGCGGGTCGGCGCACAGCCGGTGGTAGGTCTCCTCGACCAGCAGGCCGCGCGCCTCCGGGTCCTCCCAGACCAGCGCGCCAGCGAGGCCCAGCGCGGCGAGCCGGTGCCCGTAGTGCCCGGCCAGCGCCCGGTGGCAGCGGGCGAACCGGCTCGGCGACCGACCGCGCTCGTGGCGCACCATGGTCGCCCGCACCACCTCGCTGTAGTGCAGCCGACCCCGGTCCTGCCGGACGAACGGCCGGTCCCGCAACCACGGGAACAGCTCCGGCACCCGCTGCGAGCCGACCAGCGCGGCCAGCACGTCCTCGTCCACCACCCGGGGCAACGCTGCCACCAGCGCGTCGTCCCGGCCCCGTTCGGACTCCCACTTCAGGAAGCGCTCCACCGCGGTACCGGTCGGGTCGTGGAGCTCCTCGGCGGTGGCCGGACCGCTGTCTGCCATCGCCGCCACCAGCAGCGGCAAGCCGCCGGAGACCTCCAGCACGCCCGCGGCGAAGGCCGGATCGTCCACGCCCTTGCGCCGGAGCAGGGCTCGCGCCTCCTCCGGCGAAAATCGGTCCACCCGCCACTGCACCGCGATCGAGGCGTACTCGCCCCAGCGGTTGACGTCCAGCGGGTGCTGGCCCGCGATGCCGAACACCACCTCGCTCGGCAGCTCGCCGTGGTGGCCGCGCAGCAGCCGGAGCAGCCACGGTTCGACCAGCGGGGCGGTGCGCTCGAAGTCGTCGAAGAGCAGCACCAGATTCCGGTGCTGCGCCAGCCGCCGCAGGTCCGCCACCAAGTGCGGGGTCAGCTCGTCCACCGGCGACATCAACAACCGCACGTCGGCGTGGTCGCGGAACTTGGCGGCGAAGAAGGCGCGGGAGCGCTCCAGCCACCCGCGCACCTGTTCCGGCTCCACCGCGTCGACCAGCAGCGCCGCACCGGGGGCTGCGGCGCGCACCGCGCTCAGCCCCATCCGGACGGCCGAGGCCACGAGGAACTCGCGCGCCGCCTGCGGGGCCTCCGGGTCCGCGAGCACCTCGTCCTGCCGCTGCTCGTACTCGGCGAGCCGCTGGGCGAACGTCGGCGTCCGCCCGCCCTGCCCGGCGAATTGCACCGCGATCGTCGAGAGCGCCGAGACCAGGTTGGGCTCGGAACCGTCGAGCTCGGCCACCAACGCGCCGGAGTCCACCGCGATCTGGCGCCACCGGCGCAGCAGGAACGTCTTGCCGACACCCGCCTGGCCGTGCAGCGCCAGCACGAACGCGCGCTTCGGGTCCTGCGGCGGGCGGGCCAGGTTGGCCCTGAAGTCCGCGCAGTGCCGCTCCCGACCGACGAAGTCGCCGCCCTGCCGCCGCCGCACGATCTCCTGCAGGCTCCGGTCCCCTACGCCGCGCACCACCCGATCATGGTGCCAGCGTCCCCCGGTCGTGATGAGCCGTTCGGCCCAACAGCGGCGGGCCCCGGCCGGCAGCGCCGGTCGGGGCCCGCGAGCCGGACCTCAGCCGCGCAGCACGGCGCCGAGGCGCTCGGCGGCGGTGGCCACCGCCGCGTCGCGGGCCGCGGTGGCCTCCTCCTGCTTGAGCGTGCGGTCCTCGGCGCGGAAGCGCAGCGCCAGGGCCAGCGACTTCTTGCCCTCCCCGAGCTGCTCCCCGGCGTAGACGTCGAACAACCGGACGTCCTCCAGCAGCGCACCACCGCCGTCCCGGACGGCCTCGACGAGGTCGGCCGCGGGCACCTGCTCGTCGACCACCAGCGCCACGTCCACCAGGACCGGCGGGTAGGCGGATAGGCGCGGTGCCGGGCGGTCGTCGGTCAGCGGCAGCGCGTCGAGGTCGAGCTCCATCGCGCAAGTGCGCTTGGGCAGCCCGAGCGCCTCGACGACCTTCGGGTGCAGCTCACCGGCGTGGCCCACCACGACGCCGTCGACGGCGAGCGCGGCGCAGCGGCCCGGGTGCCACGGCGCGCGGTCCGCGGCGGAGGCGGTCAGCTCGACCCCGGACGCCGCGGCGACGGTCCGCGCGCACTGCACCGCGTCGGCCCAGTTCGCCGCCCGGCCCGAACCCCACCAGCCGGTGTTCTCCCGCTGCCCCACCAGCACCGCCGCGACGTGCAGCGGCTGCGCGGGGACCGCGGCGTGCAGCGCGGCGAGCTGCTCGTCGGACGGCCGCTGCGCGACGCCCACCGCGGGCACCTCGGACTGCTCGGCGGCGGGCCGCACGACCTGGCCGATGTGGAACAGGGCGAGGTCCCGCTGGCCGCGGGAGACGTTGCGCTGCACCGCGTCCAGCAGGCCGGTGAGCAGCGTGGTGCTCAGCAGCGACCGGTCGCTCTCCAGCGCGTTGAGCACGGAGCGGGTCCGCCGCCGCGGGTCGTCGGCGGACAGCCCGAGCGCGTCGAGCTCGGCGGCACCGGTGAACGGGAAGGGCAGCACCTCGACGTACCCGGCCCCGGCCAGCGCCCGCGACACCGAGCGCTTGCGGCGCTGCGCCGGGGTCAGGCCGCGACCGGCCGGCGCGGGCGGCAGCACCGACGGGATGGTGTGGTAGCCCTCCAGCCGCAGCACCTCCTCGACGAGGTCGGCGGGCTGGACGAGGTCCGGCCGCCAGGTCGGCGGGGTCGCGGTGACCAGGCCGACGCCCTGGTCGGACGTGCTGACCTCCAGCTTGCAGCCGATCTGGGTGAGCCGGCGGGCGGTGACCCCGCGCTCGTAGGCCACCCCGGCGATGCGGTCCGGCAGCGCCAGCGGCATGGTCACCGGGGCGGGCGCCGCCGGTTCGCCGACGTCGGTGCGGCCCGGGGCGATGGTGCCGTCGCCGTAGCGCACCAGGAACTGGGCGGCCAGCTCGGCGGCCACCGCGGCGACCGCCGGGTCGACGGTGCGCTCGAACCGCTTGCCCGCCTCGCTGGGCAGCTTGTGCCTGCGGATGCCGCGGGCGATGGCCGCCGGGTCCCAGTTCGCCGCCTCCAGCAGGACGTCGTGGGTCTCGGTGCCGATCTCGGTGCTGGCACCGCCCATCACGCCCGCCAGGGACACCGGGCCGGTGTCGTCGGCGATCACGGTGTCGTCCGGGTCCAGCGCGCGGTCCACACCGTCCAGCGTGGTCAGCTTCTCGCCGGGTTCGGCGTTGCGGACCACCAGATCACCGGAGAGCGTGGTCGCGTCGAAGGCGTGCAGCGGCTGCCCGAGCTCCAGCATCACGTAGTTGGTGACGTCCACCGCCAGCGACAGCGACCGGATCCCGGCCAGCGCCAGGCGGCGGCGCATCCACCACGGGGTCGGCGAGGTCGGGTCCACCCCGGTCACCCGGCGCAGCACGAAGCGCGAGCACCGCGCCGGATCGCGCACCTCGACGGGCTTGCACTCGCGTTCCTCCGGCGGCACCGGGCGCAGGCCCGGATCGCCGAACGGGACCTCCAGCGCGTTGGACAGTTCGCGGGCCAGTCCGCGCACCGAGAAGCAGTAGCCCCGGTCCGGGGTGATCGCCAGCTCGATGACCGTGTCGTCCAGCCCGACGAGCTCGACGACGTCGTCCCCGGGCGAGGCGGATCCGGGCGGCAGCACCAGGATGCCGTCGTGGTCCTCGCCGAGGCCCAGCTCCGCGGCGGAGCAGATCATGCCCTCGCTGAGCTTGCCGTAGGTCTTGCGCGCGGTGATCTCGAAATCACCGGGGAGCACGGTGCCGGGCAGGGCCACCACGACCAGGTCGCCCTCGCGGAAGTTGCGCGCCCCGCAGATGACGCCCTGCGTCCGGGGCCCGCCGTCCTCGGCCTCGCCGACCTCGACCTGGCAGTACCGGATCGGCTTCTTGAACTCGGTGAGCTCCTCGATCTCGGCGACGCGACCGGCCACGAGCGGGCCGCGCACCTGCGTCAGCGGGACGACCTCCTCGACCTCCAGCCCGATCCGGACGAACGCGTCGGCCAACGTCTCCGCGGTCGTCCCCTCCGGCAGCTCGAGGTGCTCGGCCAGCCAGGAAACCGGAATCCGCACTTGGTCAGGCCCTTTCTCGTTCAGTGGGTGGTGGGTGGGAGCTCGGCGCTAGAACGCGCTGCCGAACGGCCTGGTGAACCGGACGTCGCCCTCCACCATGTCGCGCATGTCCGGGATGCCGTTGCGGAACTGGAGGGTGCGCTCCAGGCCCATGCCGAAGGCGAAGCCGGTGTGGACCTCGGGGTCCACCCCGCAGGCGCGCAGCACGTTCGGGTTGACCATGCCGCAGCCGCCCCATTCGACCCAGCCGGGCCCGCCCTTCTTCTCCGGGAACCACACGTCCATCTCGGCCGAGGGCTCGGTGAACGGGAAGAACGACGGCCGCAGCCGGGTGCGGGAGTCGGCGCCGAACATCGCCCGGGCGAAGGCGTCCAGGGTGCCCTTGAGGTGGGCCATCGTCAGGCCCTCGTCCACCGCGAGGCCCTCGACCTGGGTGAACACCGGGGTGTGCGTGGAGTCCAGCTCGTCGGTGCGGAAGGTCCGGCCGGGGCACACCACGTACACCGGCAGCTCGCGCTCCAGCAGCGCGCGGACCTGCGACGGCGAGGTGTGGGTGCGCAGCACCAGCCCGGAGTCCTCGGGCGCCACGTAGAAGGTGTCCTGCATGGTCCGCGCCGGGTGGTCCTTGCCGAAGTTCAACGCGTCGAAGTTGAACCACTCGGCCTCCAGCTCGGGGCCCTCGGCGACCTCCCAGCCCATCGACACGAAGGTGTCCTCGACCTGCTCGATGACCTGGGTCAGCGGGTGGCGGGCCCCGTCCGGCACGCGGTCCCAGGGCAGCGTGACGTCGACCGACTCCTCGCGCAGCACCCGCTCGTCGCGCTCGGCCTGCAACGCGGCGCGGCGCTCGTCGAACGCGCCCTGGATGGCCTCGCGGGCCTGGTTGACCCGCTTGCCCGCCTCGGAACGCGCCTTCGGCGGCAGCGCGCCGATCTCGCGGCGGGCGGTCAGCAGCGGGGACCGGTCCCCGAGGTGCGCCGGCTTGACCTCCGCCAGGGCGTCGAGGTCGACCGCCCCCTCGAAGGACTCGCGGGCCTCGACCACCGCGCGGTCCAGCGTTTCCTGCGACAGCGCGGCGACCTCTTTCGGGTCGTACGGGTCGTTTGCTCCAGACATCGTTAGTGCGTGACTCCCGTGTGATCCGATGCCGACGTATCCGCCGCTAGCCCTTCGAGTCTACGAGACCGGCGGAAACGATTTCGGGTGCCTCTCCGCCCGCCTCCGGCGGCGGCGTGTTCAGCGGCGCTGGGCGCGGGCCGAGGCGTAGAGGCAGACGGCGGCGGCGGCGGCCAGGTTGAGGCTCTCCGCCCGCCCGTGCAGCGGCACCCGCAGCGTCGTGTCCAGCCGGGACGCGACCTCCTCGGGCAGGCCGTGGGCCTCGCTGCCGAACACCCACGCCGTCGGCCGGGCGAGGCTGCCGTCATCGGCGGCGGCGTCGAGGTCGGCGGGAGCGCGGCCGTCGGCGCCGACCAGCCGCAGCCCGGCGTCCCGGCAGGCGTCGAGCACCGCCCCGGCGGACCGGTCCCGGGCGATCGGCAGGTGGAACAGGCTGCCGGTGGAGGCGCGCACCGCCTTGCCGCCGTAGGCGTCCACGGCATCCCCGGCGAACAGCACCGCCCCGGCGCCGGCGGCGTCGGAGACCCGGACCACGGTGCCCGCGTTGCCCGGATCGGAGATCCCGACCAGCACCGCGACCAGGCGCGGGCGCGCCGACAGCGCGTCGGCCACCGAGATCGCGGGCAGGTCGCAGACCGCGACCAGCCCCTGCGGCGTCACCGTCTCGGACAGCGATGCCGCGGCGCGCTCGGTGACCTGGTGCACCGGCACCCCACCGGACCGGGCCACTGCGGCGAACTCGGCGTGGCGGTCCGCACCGGTGTGGAACAGCTCGCGGACCCGCAGCGCTCCGGTGCCGTGCGCCGCCAGCGCCTCCCCGACCGCCTGCGCCCCCTCGACCAGGAAGGCACCGGCCTTCTCCCGGCCGGCGCGGCGGGTCAGCTTGCGAGCGACGACGACCCGGGACGATCGCTCGGTCAGCGGTGTCGTCCCGGGTCGTGACGAGGTGCCCTCGGTGATCAGGCGGCACCTTCCTGCTGGTTCTGCTTGGAGACCTCGACCAGCCCGGCGAAGCCCGCGGGGTCGTTGACCGCGAGCTCGGCCAGGATCTTGCGGTCGACCTCGACACCGGCGTTCTTCAGGCCGTTCATGAACCGGTTGTAGCTCATGCCGTGCTGCCGCGCGCCGGCGTTGATGCGGGTGATCCACAGCTTCCGGAAGTCACCCTTGCGGGCGCGCCGGTCGCGGTAGGAGTAGGTCATCGAGTGGAGCATCTGCTCCTTGGCCTTGCGGTACAGCCGCGAGCGCTGACCGCGGTAGCCGCGGGCCGACTCGAGAACTGCGCGGCGCTTCTTCTGGGCGTTGACCGCCCGCTTGACGCGTGCCACTGGTCCGTCCTGTGTATCTCATCGGGGGCGGGAGGACCGCCCTGGCTGGAAGGCTGGAAGTCGGTGCGCCGCCGCGACGGCGCGGGATCAGCGACCCAGCAGCTTGTTGATGCGCTTGACGTCGGCCTTGGCGACCTCTTCGGTGCCCTCGAGCCGACGGGTGACGCGGCTGGACTTCTTCTCCAGGATGTGCCGGCGACCGGCCTGCTCGCGCCGCAGCTTGCCCGAGCCGGTGACCCGGAACCGCTTGGACGTGCCCTTGTGGGTCTTGTTCTTCGGCATCTTCCTCGTCCTCGTTTCCGTACAGATGCCGGACGGGTGCACGGGTGCGTTCCCGCCCGGCTTCACGTGCGCCCTCGCGCGCTGCCGCCGGTAGCGACGCCGATGCCGGCTTACGCGTTCGCCTTGGGCTTCGTCTTGTTCGTCTTGTGCGGCGCAAGGACCATGATCATGTTTCGGCCGTCCTGCTTGGGGTTGGCTTCGATGAAGCCCAGTTCGGCCACGTCATCGGCCAGTCGCTGCAACAGGCGGAAGCCCAACTCGGGACGCGACTGCTCACGACCGCGGAACATGATCGTCACCTTGACCTTGTGACCCTGGCCGAGGAAGCGGGACACGTGGCCCTTCTTCGTCTCGTAGTCGTGCGGGTCGATCTTCGGCCGGAGCTTCTGCTCCTTGATGACGGTCTGCTGCTGGTTGCGGCGCGATTCGCGTGCCTTCTGCGCACTCTCGTACTTGAACTTGCCGTAGTCCATGAGCTTGCAGACCGGCGGGCGCGCCTGCGGGGCGACCTCGACAAGGTCCAGATCCGCTTCCTGGGCAAGTCGCAGCGCGTCCTCGATGCGGACGATGCCGACCTGCTCGCCGTTGGGTCCGACCAAGCGGACCTCCGGAACCCGGATGCGGTCATTGATGCGCGTCTCGGAGCTGATGGGCCCTCCTCGGTTCGATGGCTTGCACTACTGCACCGCGGCGCGTAGAGCTCGCCCCTGAAGCACAGCGGCCCCGCTCCCGGCCGTGCCGGAACGCGGGGCCCTAACTCCAAACCGATCGAACCGGTATCGCGCGATACCGTTCGTTGCCAACGACGGCTGCACCGTCGGTGGACCGGGACCCGGAAGCCTGAGGCGGCCACTCGGGTGGGAGCGGGACTCCACTTTGCCGCCCCCGGCGGAGCGGGGGCTGGTCGCTCATGACAGGGTACCAGCCGTGACCGGAGCACAACCAACCCCGCCGCCGAACGACCCGACCGGTGCGCGAGCCCACGACGCGGACGCACCTCACAACGTCCGCGAGCTCGCCGATGTTCCCGCCGTCGAGGTGATCAGCCGCTCGGCGGTGATGCTCATGTCGGCCGCCGCGGAGAAGCTGGGGCTGGCCGAGGACGACCCCGACTCGGCGGCGGACCGCGACCTGGACGAGGCCCGGCGCCTGATCACCGCGCTGGCCGGGCTGGTCACCTCCTCCGTGGAGTACCTGGGACCGCACGCGGGCCCGCTGCGCGAGGGGTTGCAGTCCCTCCAGCGCGCCTTCCGGGAATCCTCCGCCGTGCCGGACGCGCCGGGACAGGGCCCGGGCGAGAAGTACACCGGCCCGGTCTACTGACGCACTCCCGGCCGGGGACGGCGCGCCGAGGGAGGAGGCGCCGCCTCCAGCACGGCGAGGACGTCGCGCGGGCACCGCTCGGCGACGAGCGCGCCCGTCGCCGGGTCCACTGCGATCCGGCCGGAATCCGCAGGGGTCGCCGGTAGCGCCCGCGCAGCGCGGTCGCCGAGGACGACGGATCGAGCCGGTGCGCACTTCCTGCCGCACCCACCGCGGAACTCGCGTGGCGGCGCGGCGCCCCGCGACGCGTCCGATCAGTCGGCGGGGCCGTTCTCGACGTAGGACTTGAGCCGCCGCAGCGTGGCGTCGATGCTGCGCCGGTTGCGCTCCGGGATACCGGTCCTGGCGAACGCCCCGGGCAGCGGGAAGCGGGAGTAGTCGAAGGTCTCGGTGACCTCGGTGCCCCCGTCGCGCTCGACGAGCTCGTAGCGCCAGCGGTGCGGGGCGAAGTGCTTCCACGCGATGAGCCGGTCCTGCTCGTACTCCACGACGGAGTTGCTGATCCGGTATCCCACGCCCAGCTTCATCCGCATCCCGAAGCGGGAGCCCCGCTGGAGCCGCTCCGGACCGACGATCCGCCCCCGCACCGTGCCGGAACCGTCGATGACCGGGTGCAGCCGGGGGTCGGTGAGCACGGCGAAGACGTCGGCGGGGCTCGCCTGGACCACGACGCTGCCGGAGACCGCGTAGCTGGTGTCGACCATGCGATCACCCTACTCATCCGGAACCAACACGTCTCGTTACCAACTGCCGCCATTTTGGTCTAGTCCAATGCGCGTGTCGTGGTGCACACTGTTCGCCGTTCGTCCACAGACGGGAGAAACCGTGCGAGACAACGCGATGCGACGGCGAGGTTTCCTCGGGGCGCTCGGCGCCGTCGGCCTGTCGGTCGCCGCGCAGCCGACCGGCGTCGCCGCCGGGTCCGGCCGCTCCCCGGGCCTGCTCACCCTCATCGGCAGCTACACCTCGGCGGACCCGGCCGGGCGCGGCCTGGAGATCGCCCACCGCGGCCCCGGTGGAGCGCTGCACCCCGGCGGCGTGGTCGACGGGGTCCCGGACGCCTCGTTCTTCGCCTGGTCGCCGGACCACCAGTTCGTCTACGTCACCAACGAGCGGCCCGCGGGGACGGTCACCGCCGTGGACGTCTCGGCGCACCAGCCCGTCGTGCTGGGCTCGGTGTCCACCCGGGGCGCGGGTCCCACCCACCTGACCGTCCACCCCGACGGGGACTTCCTGCTCACCGCGAACTACACCGACGGCACCGTGGTCGTGCACCGGCGCCGCGCCGACGGCACCCTCGGCGAATCCACCGACCTGGTCCAGCACCCCGGCGCGCAGCCGCACGCCCACCAGGTCGTCGTGGACCCCAGCGGCCGGTGGGTGATCGCCGTGGACCTCGGCGCCGACGCGGTGTTCTGCTACCGCCTCGACCCCGGCACCGGACGGCTCGCCCGCCACCAGCACCTCGCGCTGCCGACCGGAACCGGACCGCGCCACCTCGTGTTCCACCCCGACGCGACCCGCGCCTACCTGCTCGCCGAACTGGCCTCGACGATCACCGTGCTGCACTTCGACGTCGACACCGGGTGGTTCACCCCGGGCGAGGTGCGCAGCACCCGCGACGAGGACGCCACCGGAGAGAACTTCCCCGCCGAGATCGCGATCTCCCGCGACGCCCGCTTCGTCTACGCCTCCAACCGGGGCGACGACACTCTCGCGGCGTTCGCGGTGCGCGACGACCACCTCGAACCGCTGGGCGGCACGCCCACCGGCGGTTCCTGGCCCCGCCACTTCACCTTCGACCCGGAGCAGACCTCGCTGCACGTGGCCAACCAGCGCTCCGGCACCATCACCCGGCTGCGGCGCGACCCGGGGACCGGCGCGCTGACGTCCACATCGGACCGATACGACTGCCCTTCGGTGGCAGCGCTGACCTTCCACGGCTGAGGATCCCGCCCGGTCCGGAGCCGACGACAGAACGGAGCCCCATGCCGAAGTGGACAGCGATCACCGCCGTCGCGCTGTGCGCGCTGCTGGCCGCCTGCGGACCGCCGCAGGTGCAGCAGGACGCGCCCGCCGCCGACGAGATGACCGGCACGCTGCGGGTCTGGCTGTTCGACGAAGCCACCCGCGAGCCCAAGCAGGACGTGGTCGACGCCGCGGTCGCGGAATTCGAGGCCGCGCACGCCGACGTCGAAGTCGACGTGCGCTACATCCCGGTGGACACCCGGGCCGAGCGCTTCACCGGCGCCTTCAACGATCCGGCCAGCGCACCCGACGTCGCCGAGTTCGGCAACACCGACCTGGCGGGCTACGTCGCCGCGGGCGGGCTCGCCGACCTCAGCGGCACGCTCCAGGAGTGGCCGGCCGCCGCCGACCTGGACCCCGCCGTGCTGGAGACCGCGAAGCTCGACGGCGCCGTCTACGGAATGCCTTGGTACACCGGCGTTCGCGCGCTGTACTACCGCACCGACGTGTTCGCCGAACTCGGCCTGGAGCCACCGCGCACCCTCGACGAGCTCGCCAGCACCGCCAGCGCGATCCGCGCCGCCCGGCCCGACCTGCACGGCATCTCGGTGGGCGGCAAGTACCACTACGCGATGCTGCCGTTCCTGTGGGCGGCGGGCGGTGAGATCGCGGTCCGCGAGGGCGGCACCTGGCGCGCGGCCGTGGACACCCCGCAGGCCCAGCGCGGCATCGCCGCCTTCGCCGACCTGATCGCCGGCGGGGCCTGCCCCCGCGAGCAGTGCGCCGACCTCACCGGCAGCCAGAGCGTGCAGGCCTTCGCCTCCGGCGCGGCGGCGATGACCATCGGCGGCGACTTCAACCGGGCCGCGGTGGACGCCGGTGCGGCGGGCGGCGAGTACGCCGTGGTCCCGCTCCCCGGCGAGACCGAGGGGTCCATCGCACCGGCCTTCGCCGGCGGGAACCTGCTCGGCGTGCTGGAGTCCTCCGAGCACGCCACCCTGGCCCGGGAATTCGTCAAGCTGCTGGCGGGCAAGGAATACCAGCGCCGGATGTACGAGGCGATGGGCAACCTCCCGACCTTCACCGACGTCCAGCAGGAGATCGCCGCGACCGACCCGGCGGCGGCGCCGTTCATCGACACCCTGCGCGCCGGGACGCGGTTCGTGCCCGCCACCCCGGTGTGGTCGGAGATCGACGCGCAGGGCGTGCTGCCCACGATGGTGCAGGAGATCGTCAACGGCACCCCGGTCGAGGAGGCCACCCGCGCCGCCGCCGAGCGGATGAACGGCCTGTTCGAGGGCCGCTGATGTCCGTCCTGCTCTACCTGGGACCCGCCGCGCTGGTGCTCGTCGGGATGATGGCCTACCCGCTGTACCAGCTCGTCCAGATCTCGCTCTACGAGTACGGGCAGGCCCAGGCCTCCGGTGGCGCGCCGCTGGAGTTCCTGGGCCTGGGCAACTACGCGGCGCTGCTCGGCGACGAGCGGTTCTGGACGATCCTGGTGCAGACCTGCGCGTTCGCCGCGGTGTGCGTCGTCGGCAGCTTGGCCGTGGGGATCGGGCTGGCGGTGCTGGCCACCCGGATCGGCCCGCTGCCCCGGCTGCTGCTGTTCCTGGCCGCGCTCGGGGCGTGGGCGACTCCGGCGGTGGCCGGCTCGACGGTGTGGCTGTTCCTGTTCGACGCCGAGTTCGGCCTGGTCAACGAAGTGCTCACCGGGGTCGGGTTCGGCGGCATGGAGGGCTTCTCCTGGACCTACGACAAGTACGTGGCCTTCGGGCTGGTCGCCGCCGAGGTCATCTGGTGCTCGTTCCCGTTCGTGCTGGTGACCACCTACGCGGGCATCCAGGGCGTGCCCGGTGAGGTGCTGGAGGCGGCGGCGCTGGACGGGGCGTCGGCCTGGCGGACCACCCGCAGCGTGCTGCTGCCGATGCTGCGGCCGATCCTCGTGGTGGCCACCATCCAGTCCATCATCTGGGACTTCAAGATCTTCACCCAGATCTACGTGATGACCAACGGGGGCGGCATCGCCGGGCAGAACCTGGTGCTCAACGTCTTCGCCTACCAGGAGGCGTTCGCCGGTTCCGACTACGGCATGGGCTCGGCGATCGGCGTGGTGATGACGCTGCTGCTGATCGGCATCACCCTGGTCTACCTCCGAGTGCAGCGCGACAGCGAGGCGATCCGATGAAGCGGCGCACCATCGCCAACACCGCGGCCCTGCTCATCGCCGCGGTGGTGGCCTTCCCCCTGTACTGGATGGCGTTGTCGGCGATCAAGCCGGAAGCCGAGATCCAGTCCACCGAACCGCGACCGTGGACGTTCTCCCCGACCCTGGACAACTTCCGCCGCGTGTTCACGGTGGACGGACTCGGTGGCTACTTCGTGAACAGCCTGCTGGTCGCCGGCGCCGTGGTGCTGCTGTCGATGCTGCTGTCGTTCCTGGCCGCGGTGGCGTTGACCCGCTTCCGCTTCAAGGGGCGCACCGTGCTGCTGGTGATGCTGCTGATCGCGCAGATGGTGCCGATCGAGGCACTGACCATCCCGCTGTTCTTCCTGATGCGCTCGGTCGGCTCGGTGGCCCCGGCGTTCGGCCTCAACGAGCTCGGCTCGCTGGTCCTGGTGCACCTGGCGTTCAGCCTGCCGCTGGCGATCTGGATGCTGCGCGGGTTCGTCGCCGCCGTGCCGGAGGAGCTCGCCGAAGCGGCCACGTTGGACGGCGCGGGGCGCGCCCGCTTCGTCTGGCAGGTGCTGTTCCCGCTGGTGGCGCCAGGCCTGGTGGCGGTCAGCGTGCTGTCGTTCATCCATGCCTGGAACGACTTCCTGTTCGCCAAGACGTTCATCATCTCCGCGACCGAGAACCAGACGCTGCCGATGGCGATCCTGGTGTTCTTCACCCCCGAGGGAAATGATTGGGGCGCGATCATGGCCGGTTCGACGCTGATGACCATCCCGGTGCTGCTCTTCTTCGTGCTGGTGCAACGGCACCTGATCAGCGGACTCGCCGGGGCGGTGAAGGGATGAGCTGGGATTCGGTGCTGCCCCGCCCGGCCGAGGTCCACCCCGCGCCGGGCACCTTCGTCCTCGACGCGACGACCACGGTCGGCGGTGAGCCGGGCGCGGCGCGGTGGTGGCGGACCCGCATCGGTGCCGCCACCGGCCTGCCGCTGGCCCCGGCGGCCGAACCGGACGTGGAGTTCCGGCTGGACCCGGCCGAGGACGGCCACCGCATCGAGATCCGGCCGGACGGCGTCGCGGTCACCGCCCGCGACGCCGAGGCCGCCCACCACGCCGCCCAGACGCTGCGGCAGCTGCTCGGTCCCGCCGCCCACCGCGCGGCCCCGGTCGGCGCGGGACCGTGGCGGTTACCCTGCGGCGTGCTGCGGGACCGGCCGCGCTTCGGGTGGCGCGGCTGCCACCTCGACGTCGCGCGGCACTTCCTGCCCACCCGCGAGGTGCTGCGGTTCATCGACCTGCTGGCCGCGCACAAGCTCAACGTGCTGCACCTGCACCTGACCGACGACCAGGGCTGGCGGCTGGAGGTGCCGCGCTACCCGCGGCTCACCGAGGTCGGCGCCTGGCGGCGGCGGTCGATGGTGGGCCGGGGGCCGGTGCCCGAGCACGACGACCGCCCGCACGGCGGCTTCTACACCACCGAGGACCTGCGCGAGATCGTCGCGCACGCCGCCGCGCAGCACGTGCGGGTGGTGCCCGAGGTCGACGTCCCGGGCCACAACGCGGCGGCGATCGCGGCCTACCCGGAACTGGGCACCCACCCGACCGAGGTCTGGGACGCCTGGGGCGTCAGCGACCACGTGCTGGATCCCTCGCCCGGGACCGCGGAATTCTTCCGGAACGTGTTCGACCACGTGCTGGAGGTCTTCCCCTCCCCGGTGATCTGCGTGGGCGGTGACGAGGTCCCGGGGGTGACCGCCGCGCACGGCCGGTTCCTGCGCGGCCTCGTCGAGCACCTGCACGCGGCCGGGCGGCGGGCGCTGGGCTGGGACGAGATCCTCGACGACGCCGCGCCGCTGCCCCGGGACACCATCATCGCCTCGTGGCGCGACGAGCACGCCGGGGTGCGCGCCGCCGAGCAGGGGCACGACGTGGTGCTCTGCCCGGAGCAGGTGCTGTACCTGGACCACCGGCAGTCCGACCACCCCGACGAGCCGGTCCCGGTGGGCTTCCGCACGACGCTGGCCGACGTGCACGCCTACGAACCCGCCCTGGCCCCGCCGCACCTGCTCGGCGTCCAGGCGCAGGTGTGGACCGAGCACCTCGACTCGCCGCGCCGGGTGGACTACGCGGTCTTCCCCCGGCTCAGCGCGTTCGCCGAGGTCGCCTGGTGCCGAAGCGGGCGCGACGGCGCGGAGTTCGAGCGGCGGCTGGCCGAGCACCACCTGCCGAGGCTGGACGCGCTGGGCGTCGAGTACCGCCCGCTCGCCGGACCGCTCCCGTGGCAGACCCGCCCGGGCGTCCCCGGCCGCCCCCGCCACCGGAACCCCTCGGAAGGGTGATGAGTGCGGGGCACCTTCATCCGGCTTGGTCGGATGAAGGTGCCCCTCACCGGCGCGAAGATCACCCGGTCGGTCAGGTGACCGCGTTCCGGTCGCGGTCCTCGGTGGTGGGTTCCCAGCACTGGACGCCGGTGAGCTCCGGGATGCGGTCCCGGGTGAAGACCGGGTCGAGCCCCTGCGCGCGCTGCTGCTGGTAGTCCCGGAGCAGCTTCAGCGCCACTCCGCTCAGCGGGGCGATGGCCGCCAGGTTCACCAGCGCCATCACGCCCATCGTGGTGTCGGCGAGGCTCCACACCAGGTCCGAGGAGCCGATCGCGCCGAGGAAGGTGACCACCAGCGCCACCGCCTTGTAGCCGCCGAGCACCGCCCGGTTCCGGGTGAGGAACCCGACGTTGGACTCGCCGTAGAAGTAGTTGCCGAGCACCGAGGTGAACGCCACCAGCAGGATCACCAGCGTCAGCAGGTGCAGCGACCACGTGCCGAACTGGAACTCCAGCGCCTCCTGGGTCAGGGTCGCACCGCGGTTCTCCCCGTACACCGGGTGCGAGAGCAGCACGATGAACGCGGTGGTCGAGCACACCAGCAGCGTGTCGACGTACACCCCGAGGGTCTGCGCCAGCCCCTGCTTGACCGGGTGGCTCACCGCGGCGGTGGCCCCGGCGTTGGGCGCGGAGCCCAGCCCGGCCTCGTTGGAGAACATCCCGCGCCGCACGCCCTGCACGATCGCGGCGCCGACCCCGCCCGCGGCGATCTCCTGGAAGCCGAAGGCGTGGCCGACGATCTGGGCGAGCAGGCCGGGGATCGCATCGAGGTTGAGCGCGACGACGACCAGCCCCATGATCATGTACAGCCCCGCCATGAACGGCACGAGCAGCTGCGCGGTCCGCGCGATGCGGCGCACCCCGCCGAAGACGATGAGCGCGGTCAGGCCGACCAGCAGCAGGCCCAACACCGGCTCCAGCCAGCCCGGCGCGCCGGCCCCGGTGGCCTCCACCGAGGTCACGACGGCGCCGACGATGGTGTTGCTCTGCACCGCGTTGAACGTCAGGCCGAAGGTCACGGTGATGACCACGGCGAACACCACGCCCATCCACCGGGCGCCCAGGCCGTGCTGCATGTAGTAGGCCGGGCCGCCCCGGAAACCGCCGCGGTCGCGCACCTTGTAGACCTGCGCCAGCGTCGATTCGACGAAGCTCGCCGCGCCGACCAGCAGCGCCATCACCCACATCCAGAACACCGCGCCGGGGCCGCCGAGGGCGATGGCGGTGGCCACGCCGGCGATGTTGCCGGTGCCGATGCGGGCCGCGGCCGAGATCGCGAACGCCTGGAACGACGAGACCTGCTTGCCGCCGTCCTCGGCGGGCTCCGGCTTGCTGAACATGGCCCGCACCATCTCCGGGAGCATCCGGATCTGGACCAGTCCGAAGCGGACCGTGAAGTACAGGCTCAGCAGGGCCAGCACCGGGATGATGAGGTACAGCCAGAACGTGTCGTTGAACGCGACGATCGCGTCGTGGATCGCTTCCAAGGTCAACCTTCCGCGGACGGGTGGGCTGCGGGCGGCGCGACCGGGACGCGCACCGATCCGGCGGGCGCCCCTGCACACGCGGTGCCGCACAGTCTCTCCGACGGGCGGCGCGCGGGCTCCGAAAGCGACGCAATGGTTATCCGCCGCGGTCGGTGCGGCGACCGAACGGCAACGCGGCGATGAGGAACTGGGCCACCACGAGCGCGGCGAGCGGAGCGGCCAGCAACCACGGGGCCACCCCGAGGTGGTCCACCGAGGCGGCCAGCATCGCGCCCCACTCGGGAGCCGGGGGCGGCGGGCCGAGACCGAGGAAGCCCAGCGCGGCGACCGTGTTGATCAGCGCGGGCAGCCGCACCACGGCGAGCGCCCCGACCGGGGGCAGCAGTTCCGGCAGCAGGCTCCGCCACCAGATGCGCAGCGTCCCGGCGCCCATCGCCCGGTGCGCCAGCACCCACTGCCGGGTGCGCAGGCTCGCGGTGAGCGCGTCGGCCTGGCGCGCGAACGGCAGCCAGCCGACCGCGATCAGCGCCAGCAGCAGCGTGGTCCACCCCGGACCGGCGACCAGCCCGGCGACCAGCGCCACGATCAGCGGCGGCAGCGCCGCGGCGACGTCGACCAGCGCCCGGACGACGGCGGCCCCGCGCCCACCGGACCATCCCGTCGCGGCACCGACGGCGAGCCCGATCAGCGCCGAGACCACCAGCGCCAGCCCCGCCGCGCCGAGCGAGGTCACCGCACCGGCGGCCACCCGGGCGAGCACGTCCCGGCCCAGCGCATCGGTGCCCAGCGGGTGCTCCGGCGACGGCGGCAGCAGCACCGCGCGCATGTCGGTGGCCAGCGGGTCCCCGAGGAGCCCGACCGCCACCGGCACGGCGAGCAGGCACAGCAGGATCGCCGCCCTCATGCCGCGGCCCGCCGGGTGCGCGGGTCGACCACGAGCTGCAGCGCGTCGCCGAGGGCGCCGACGAGCAGGGCCATCGCGACGGCCACGATCAGGCCCACCTGCACCACCGGCAGGTCCTGGGCGATGACCGCGTCGACCAGCGTGCGGCCCAGCCCGGGCAGGTCGAAGACGACCTCGACGGTCGCGGTCCCGGCGATCATGCCCGCCGCGTTGTAGGTCAGCACGGACAGCACCGCGGGCAGCGCCGGCTTGGCGATGTGCCGGGTCCACAGCCGGAAGCGCCCGATGCCGCGGGCCTCGGCGGCGACGGCGAAGTTCTCCCGCGCCATCGCCGCCGCCCGCGCGCGCATCGTCGCGGCGATCGGCGCGGCGAGGACCGGGACCAGTGCCGCGACCGGCAGCACGGCGTTGTGCGGCCCGTGCCACCCCGAGCTGGGCAGCAGGTCGAGGCCGACCGCGAACACCGCGACCAGCAGCGGGGCGAGCGCGAACTCCGGCAGCGCCGCAGCCAGCCGGGTGGACCCGGTCACCGCGCGGTCCACCAGCGATCCGGGGCGGCGCGCGGCGACCAGCCCGGCGGCGCAACCGAGGACGAACGACAGCACCAGCGCGGCGACCACGATGCCGATCGAGACCTGGAAGGCGCGCCCGATCCGCTCCCCCACCGGCTCACCGGACAGCCACGACGCGCCGAGCTGCCCGGTGCACAACCGGCCGAGCCGGTCGAGCACCCGTTCCGGCAGCGGCCGGTCCAGACCGAGGTCGGCGCGGATCGCGGCGAGCACCGCCGGATCGGGTTCGGCGTCGGCGTAGCGGACGGCCAGGACGCTGCGCGCCGAGTCGACCCCGGTCAGCTCCGGCAGCAGCATCGCCAGCAGCACGACGCCGACCAGCACGACCGGCGTCAGCGCCAGCCGCAGCAGCGTCCCGCTCGTCACCGCGGAGCGCGGGCGGTGAGCAGGAAGAAGCCGGGTGCGCTCGGGTACGGCGCGCGGTCGAACAGCGACGTGCGGTCGGCGACGTCGACGAACCCGGCGTCGTCGGCCAGCGCGGCGCACGCGCCGAAATCGAGCCCCGCCGACAGGGGCAGCGCGGCGGCGGCCCCGGCGTAGGAATCGCTGAACCGCTGCTCGACCGCGTCGTCACCGATCGCGGCCCGGCCCCACAGGCCGTCGCTGATCAGCAGCAGACCGCCGGGGCGCAGCGCCCGGCGCCAGCGCGCCACGGCCTGCGCCGGATCCGGCAGCGTCCACAGCACGTTGCGGGTGACCACCGCGTCGAAGGGCCCCGCCGGGGGTTCGCCCGCCTCCCCCACGCGCCACTCGACCGCCAGCCCTTCGTCCTGCCCGCGTTCGGCGGCGACCTCGAGCATCCCCGGGGAGACGTCCTGACCGGTCACCGCGTGCCCGGCGGCGGCCAGGATGCGGGCCAGGAACCCGGTGCCGCAGCCGATGTCGAGCACCCGGGCCCCGGCCCCGACGGTGTCGAGCAGCAGCGGTTCGAGGCGCCGCGCCCACCGGTCGCGGGCGGGGTCCTGGCCGGGCTGCCCGTCGTAACCGTTGCGGGCGCGGTCGTTCCAGTAGGACACGACGGCGTGCGGAGCGGAGCTCATCGCAGGGTCACCTCCGGGGTCAGCAGCGACCGCTCCAGCGGGTCGGCGCGCACGCCCTGCACGCGCGCCGAGTGCGCCAGGTGCTGCTTCTCGTGGAACAGGGGGATGCCGGCGATCCGCTCGGCGAGCAGCTCGTCGGCGCGGCGGAAGATCTCGGCGCGCGCGGCCGGGTCGTCGACCGACCGCAGCCGCTCCACCAGCGCGTCCAGTTCCGGATCGCAGAAGTGGTCCAGGTTGAAGCCGCCGCCGCAGGTGAAGTCGCTCTGCAGGTAACCGGCGGCGTCCGGGATGTCGACCAGGTAGCTGCGCGAGTACACCACCGCGTCGAGCTCGCCGGAGAGGATCTTCGGCTCCAGCCGGTCGGCCGGCTCCTGCACGATGCGCACGTCGAACCCGGCCTCGCCGAGCTCGTCGGCGACGGCGGTCGCCACCGCGGGCAGGTCCGGCCGCTCGGGGTAGGTGCCCAGGGTGATCGGTTCCGCTCCCGGACCGGTGGCCTCGGTGAGCAGGCGGCGGGCCTGCTCGGGGTCGGCGGGCGGCGGCGGGGTGCGGGAACCCCACGGCACCGCCGGGCCGAAGTAGCGGGCGGCGGCGGTGGCGGTGCCGCGCAGCACCCCGTCGACCAGACCGGCCCGGTCGAGGGCCAGCCGCGCCGCCTCGCGCACCCGCTGATCGGCGAACGGTCCGCCTGCGGTGTTGAGGTGGAGCGCGGTGGTGCGCGGGAGCTCCGCCTCGGCCACCGCGAGCTCGGGGTCCTCGCGCACCGGGTCGAGCCGCGCGGCGGGCACGTTGTCGATCAGGTCGAACTCGCCGCCGCGCAATCCGTTGACCCGGGCCGCGGCGTCCTCGACGAAGCGCACGTCGACCTGCGCCACGCCCGCGCGGGCGCCCCGGTAGCCGTCGAACCGGCGCAGTTGCAGCCCGCGCTCGCCGTCGCTGCCGACGACTTCGAACGGCCCGGTCCCGGCGCCCGCGGTCAGGTCCACCCGCCCGTCCGGCCGGATCGCGGCGGGGTCGAGCACGGCGGTCCCGGCGGCGCTCATCCGCAGCGGCAGGATCGGGTCCGGCCGCGCGGTGCGCACCACCACGGTGCGGTCGTCCAGCGCCTCGGCGCCTTCGACGACCCCGCGCAGGGCGCGCGGCGGGGCGACGTCCCCGGCCGCCCGGTTGATCGACTCGGCGGCGGCCTGCGCGGTCACCGGCGCTCCGGAGTGGAACCGCGCACCCGCGTCGAGGGTGAACCGCCACCGCTGCGGCGACTCCTGCGCCCAGGACTCGGCGAGCCCGGGATGCGCCCGCCCGTCGGTGGTCACGTCGGTGAGCGTCTCGGTGACCCCGAGCCGCACCAGGATCAGCGCGTCGTCCGACGCCGGGTCCCAGCCGGACCGGGGCGGGATGCCGATCGCGATGCGCAGCGCGTCGGGACCGGCACCGGCCCCGGAGAAACCGCACCCGGCCAGCAGCGCGGCCACCGCGGTGAGCACGATCGCCGCCCACCCGCGTCGCAGGGTGTGCAACTGCCACCTCCTCGCAACAAGACCTGAAGGATTCTCGCACGAGGTGGTGGTGCCGTCGCCGCCGACGGCGATCAGGGGTGCGCTGCGCCACGCCGGCGGGAGTCCGGAGTGGACGTCCCGCCCGGCCCGCTCAGCCCTCGGCCAGCACCGGGGCGAGGAAGCGCCCGGTGTAGCTGGCCTCGTTGTCGGCGACCTGCTCCGGGGTCCCCTCGGCGACCAGCGCGCCGCCGCCGGAACCGCCCTCCGGCCCCATGTCGACGAGCCAGTCCGCCGACTTGATCACGTCGAGGTTGTGCTCGATGACGATCACCGTGTTGCCCTTGTCGGCCAAGCCGTTGATCACGCCGAGGAGCTTGCGGATGTCCTCGAAGTGCAGTCCGGTGGTCGGCTCGTCGAGCACGTAGACGGTCTGGCCGGTGGAGCGCTTCTGCAGCTCGCTGGCCAGCTTGACCCGCTGCGCCTCGCCACCGGACAGGGTCGGGGCGGGCTGGCCCAGCCGGACGTAGCCGAGGCCGACGTCCACCAGCGTCCGGAGGTGCCGGTGGATCGCCTTGATCGGCTCGAAGAACTCGGCCGCCTCCTCGATCGGCATGTCGAGCACCTCGGCGATCGTCTTGCCCTTGTAGTGCACCTCCAGGGTCTCCCGGTTGTACCGGGCCCCGTGGCACACCTCGCAGGGCACGTAGACGTCGGGCAGGAAGTTCATCTCGATCTTCAAGGTGCCCTCGCCCGCGCAGGACTCGCAGCGCCCGCCCTTGATGTTGAACGAGAACCGGCCCGGCTGGTAGCCGCGGACCTTGGCCTCGGTGGTCGCCGCGAACAGCTTGCGGATGTGGTCGAACACGCCGGTGTAGGTGGCCGGGTTCGACCGCGGCGTGCGCCCGATCGGCGACTGGTCGACCTGCACCAGCTTGTCCACGTGCTCCAGGCCCTTGATCCGGGTGTGCCTGCCCGGGACCTGCCGCGCCCCGTTGAGCTTGTTCGCCAGCGTGGTGGCGAGGATGTCGTTGACCAGCGTGGACTTGCCCGAGCCGGAGACCCCGGTGACCCCCACCACGCAGCCCAGCGGAAACGACACGTCGATCTTGCGCAGGTTGTGCTCGCGGGCGCCGACCACGGTCAGCAGCCGCTTCGCATCCCGCGGGCGGCGCTGCTCGGGCGTCGGGATCGTCCGGCGCCGGGACAGGTAGGCACCGGTCAGCGAGTCCTCGTTGTCCAGCAGCTGCTTGTAGGAGCCGCTGTGCACCACCTGACCGCCGTGCTCACCCGCGCCGGGGCCGATGTCGACCACCCAGTCGGCGCTGCGCACGGTGTCCTCGTCGTGCTCGACGACGATCAGCGTGTTGCCCAGGTCCCGGAGCCGGGCCAGCGTCTCCAGCAGCCGGTGGTTGTCCCGCTGGTGCAGCCCGATGGAGGGCTCGTCGAGCACGTAGAGCACGCCGACCAGCCCGGAACCGATCTGGGTGGCCAGCCTGATGCGCTGCGCCTCCCCACCGGAGAGGGTGCCCGCGGCGCGGTCCAGCGACAGGTAGTCCAACCCGACGTCGAGCAGGAACCCGAGGCGGGCCTGCACCTCCTTGAGCACCCGGCCGGCGATGAGCTGCTCCCGCTCGCCGAGCACCAGGCCGTCGAGGAACGCCGCGCACTCCTGCACGCTCAGCGCGCTCACCTCGGCGATGGACAGCTCACCGCGGTCGGCGCCGGGCATGGTGACCGCCAGGATCTCCGGCTTGAGCCGGGCCCCGTCGCACGCCGGGCAGGGCACGTCCCGCATGTACCCCTCGTACTTCTCCCGGGCGTAGTCGGACTCGGTCTGCTCCAGCCGGCGCTCCAGGAACGGGATGACGCCCTCGTAGTTGGCGTAGTACGAGCGGGTGCGCCCGTAGCGGTTCTTGTAGCGCACGTGCACCTGGTCGGTGCTGCCGTGCAGCACGGCCTTCTTGACCTTGGTGGGCAGCCGCCGCCACGCGGTGTCCATCCGGAACCCGATCGACTCCGACAGCGAGGTGAGCAGCCGGGTGAAGTACTCGGCGGTGTGGCCGCCCGCCCACGGCGCGATCGCCCCGTCGGCCAGCGACAGGTCCTCGTCGGGCACGACCAGCTCCGGGTCGACCTCCTTGCGGAAGCCGAGGCCGGCGCACGCCGGGCAGGCCCCGTAGGGCGAGTTGAAGGAGAACGACCGCGGCTCCAGCTCGTCGACGCCGAGCGGGTGGCCGTTCGGGCAGGCCAGGTTCTCGGAGAACCGGCGCTCGCGCTGCGGGTCGTCCTCGTCGAGGTCGACGTACTCGATCACCACCAGGCCGTCGGCGAGCCGCAGCGCGGTCTCCACCGAGTCGGTCAGGCGCTGCTTGGCGCCGGACTTCACGGTGAGCCGGTCGACGACCACCGCGATGTCGTGCTTCTCCTGCTTCTTGAGCTTCGGCGGGCTCTCCAGCGGGTGCACCGCGCCGTCGACCCGCGCGCGGGCGAACCCGGACGAGCGGAGCGTGTCGAACAGGTCGACGTACTCGCCCTTGCGCCCCCGGACCACGGGAGCGAGCACCTGGAACTTGGTGCGCTCCGGCATCTCGAGCACCTGGTCGACGATCTGCTGCGGGGTCTGCCTGCTGATCCGCTCACCGCACTGCGGGCAGTGCGGGGTGCCCGCCCGGGCGTAGAGCAGCCGCAGGTAGTCGTAGACCTCGGTGATGGTGCCCACGGTGGACCGCGGGTTCCGGCTGGTGGACTTCTGGTCGATGGAGACCGCCGGGGACAGGCCCTCGATGAAGTCGACGTCGGGCTTGTCCATCTGACCGAGGAACTGCCGCGCGTAGGCGGACAGCGACTCCACGTAGCGGCGCTGCCCCTCCGCGAAGATGGTGTCGAACGCCAGGCTCGACTTTCCCGAACCGGAGAGGCCGGTGAACACGACCAGGCTGTCCCGGGGCAGGTCGAGGTCGACCCCGCGCAGGTTGTGCTCACGGGCGCCGCGGACGACAAGGCGGTCAGCCACTGTGATCCCTTCAAGAGTTCTCGCCGTTGATGAGGAACGCGCCAGACCCGGTTCGGGTTCGTCTCCAGGACCGGCGGCCGGGGGTCGGCACGAGCGCGAGTCCACGGACCATGCTAGGCGGGCCCACCGACAGCTCCGGAGCGCGTGCGGCGCGGTACGCACCGCGACGGTGCTCACCCGCTCGAACGGGTGACTCACGGTGAGCGACCACCCCGCGTCCACGATACCCACCGCCGCCCCGTGGTCGGCGCCGCCGCGGCTGTGGCGTGCGGCCCACCGCCCTGGTCACCCCGGCCAACACGCCGCGTCCACCCCGCCGGCCTCGGCCTCGCCGAGCACCCGGGGCGTTAGGCTCGGCCGCGTGGAGATCACGGACGAGTACACCGGTCATGTCGAGCCGGGCGGCGCGGCGGCCCGGCGCGAGCTGGACGCGCTGACCATCACCAAGCTCTCGGTCGGCCCGATGGACAACAACGCCTACCTGCTGGTGTGCAAGACCACCGGCGACGGGCTGCTGATCGACGCCGCCAACGACTCCGAGCGGCTCACCGACCTGCTCGGGCACGACGCCGAGCGGCCCCGGCTGCGCACCATCGTCACGACCCACCAGCACGGCGACCACTGGCAGGCGCTCGGGTCCGTGGCGGGGCAGACCGGCTGCTACACGGTGGCCCACCCGGCCGACGCCGACGCCCTGCCGGTGCCGCCGGACAACCTGGTCGAGCACGGCGACACGATCGCCGTCGGCGACTCGGAGCTGTCGGTGATCCACCTGCGCGGGCACACCCCGGGTTCGATCGCGCTGCTCTACCGCGACCCGGAGGGGCATCCGCACCTGTTCACCGGTGACTCGCTGTTCCCCGGCGGGGTCGGCAAGACCGGCTCCCCCGAGGACTTCGCCGCCCTGGTCGACGACGTCGAGCAGCGCGTCTTCGCCGAGCTCCCGGACGACACCTGGTTCTACCCGGGGCACGGCGACGACTCGACCCTCGGGGCCGAGCGCCCCAAGCTCGCCGAATGGCGCGAACGCGGCTGGTGACGCACCGCCACCGCGCAGCACGAGGGGCGCCTCCGGCCGGGCCGGGAGGCGCCCCTCGTGCGCGTCCGGCAGCACCTCCGTCCGGTGTGGAATGACGTTCTCTGGAATATTCCGCCGATTTCCGCGCACCATCCGGCTCACGTACACCCGAATTCCGCGCCATGTCGCGCATTTGGCGGCTCCCGTTGGGGCAACCGGCGCTCCTAGCATTGCCCTCGTCCAAGGACGCGTGCCGCCGCCGGTCGGCCGACGCGGCGCGGTCCGCCCACCACCGTCGCGGCCGGGCGAGCGCGCCGCCGCCGAGGGGAGGCGCCGTGATCCGGTTCCGGTTGCTCGGACCCGTCCAGGTCCGCGGCGCGGAATCCGGCTTCGCCCCGGTGCCCGGCGTGCGCCGGCGCGCCCTGCTGGCGATGCTGCTGCTCAACGCGGGCCGGACGACGCCGGTGGAGGTGCTGGAGGAGCAGCTCTGGCCGTTCGGGCGCCCGGCCAGCGGAGCCAACGCCCTGCAGGCGCACGTCACCCGGCTGCGCCGCGATCTGCGGGCGCGCGGGGGCGAAGCACCGCACATCGTGCACGCCGACCTCGGCTACCTCCTCGAAGTACCGGCGGGGGAGCTCGACCTGAGCACCTTCAACGGGTTCCGCCAGGCCGCCGGGGAGGCGTCCGGGCAGCGGCCGCTGGAGGCGGCGAACCTGCTCCGCCGGGCCCTGGCGCTGTGGCGGGGTCCCGCGCTGGCCGACGTGCGCGAGCACAGCCCCCGGCTCCGGCTCGCCGCCGCGCGGATGGAGGAGCACCGGCTGCTCGCGCTCGAGGACCTGGTCGAACTCGACCTGCGGCTGGAGCGCCACGACCGGATCATCGGCGACCTCACCTCCCTCGCCGCCGCGCACCCGCTGCGGGAGCGGTTGCACTGCCAGCTCATCACCGCGCTGGGGCGGGCCGGCCGGCGCACCGAGGCCGCCGACGTCTTCCGGCGGATGCGGCGCCGGGTGCTCGACGAACTCGGCGTGGAACCGTCGGCCGCGCTCAACGACGCGCTGCGCGGTGCGCTGAGCGGCCGACCGCGCCCGTGACGCCCCGCCGCGACCGGTCGGAGGCGTGGTCGCCCGGCGGGTGATGCCTCCCGGCTCCGGCGTGGTCGCTGGACCGGGGGACCGGAGTTCCCGCCGGGTGGCCTTCCCGATCCCGCGACACCCGGGATCGTCCGCCGGATGACGGGTGTTCGTCGGTGGACCGTCCTACGCTGCTCGGCGTGGAGCTTCCCGTGATGCCGCCCGTCCGCCCGATGCTGGCGAAGTCGGTCTCCGAGGTGCCGCGCGCACCCGGGATCGCCTACGAGCCGAAGTGGGACGGGTTCCGCTGCGTCGTGTTCCGCGACGGCGCCGAGGTGGAACTCGGCTCGCGCACCGACCGCCCGTTGACCAGGTACTTCCCCGAGCTCGTCGAGCTGCTGCAGGACGCGCTGCCGCAGCGGTGCGTGGTGGACGGCGAGATCGTGGTCGTCACCGAGCACGGGCTGGACTTCGACCTGCTGCAGCTCCGGCTGCACCCGGCCGCCTCCCGGGTGCGCAAGCTGGCGGCCGAGACCCCGGCGAGCTTCGTGGCCTTCGACCTGCTGGCGCTGGACGACCGCGACCTCACCGGGGAACCGTTCGGCGAACGGCGGCGGCTGCTCGAAGGGGTGCTGGACACGGCGCTGGCCCGGGTCCACCTCACCCCGCTGAGCAGCGACGCCGACGTCGCGCAGGACTGGTTCACCCGGTTCGAGGGGGCCGGGTTCGACGGCGTGGTGGCCAAGCCGCTCGACCAGCCCTACGCCCAGGACCGGCGGGTGATGTGGAAGGTCAAGCACGAGCGCACCGCGGACTGCGTGGTCGCCGGGTTCCGCTGGCACAAGGACGGCGAAGGCGTCGGGTCGCTGCTGCTCGGGCTCTACGACGAAGCGGGCGTGCTGCACCACGTCGGGGTCGCCGCCAGCTTCACCGCCCGGCGCCGCCGCGAGCTCGTCGCGGAGCTGGCGCCGTGGCGGGAGGACGCGCTGACCGACCACCCGTGGCGGGACTGGGCCGCCGCCGAGCCGGGAACGGGCCGGATGCCCGGCGCGCAGAGCCGGTGGAGCGCGGGCAAGGACCTCTCGTGGGAACCGCTGCGCCCGGAGCAGGTCGCCGAGGTCCGGTACGAGCACGTCCAGGCTGGGCGGTTCCGGCACGGCGGGCGGCTGGTCCGGTTCCGCCCGGACCGCGATCCCCGGTCGTGCACCTACGGCCAGCTCGACGAAGTGCCCCCGGCGGAACTGACCGCCCTGTTCGGACAGGAGCGAGGATGAGCACGACGGTCGAGGCGGACGGCACCGAGGTGATGATCTCGCACCCGGACAAGGTGTACTTCACCGAGCGCGGCGAGACCAAGCTCGACCTGGTCCGGTACTACCAGGCGGTCGCCGAACCGCTGCTGGCCACGCTGCGCGGTCGGCCGGTGCTGCTGGAGCGGTTCCCCGAGGGCGCGGGCGGGAAGTCGTTCTTCCAGAAGCGGGTGCCCAAGTCGGCGCCGCCGTGGCTGCGCACCACCGTGGTCAGCACCCCGAACGGGACGACCAGCGACGCGCTGGTGGCCGCCGATCTGGCGCACCTGCTGTGGGCGGTGAACCAGGGCTGCCTCGGCTTCCACGTGTGGCCCTACCACGCCGACACCCCGGAGGTGGCCGACGAGCTGCGCATCGACCTGGACCCCTCGCCCGGGGTGCGGTTCCCCCAGGTCCAGGAGGCGGCGGTGCGCACCGGGGAACTGCTCGACGAGCTGGGCGTCGAAGCGCACCTGAAGACCTCGGGGTCCCGCGGCCTGCACGTCTACGTACCGCTGCAGCCGCGGTGGGACAGCTACCAGGTGCGGGCCTCGGCGGTGGCGCTGGCCCGGGAGCTGGAGCGCCGCCACCCGGAGCTGATCACCGCGCAGTGGTGGAAGGAGGAGCGCGGCGCCCGGGTGTTCGTGGACTTCAACCAGAACGCGCCGCACAAGACCGTGTTCGGGGCCTGGTGCGCGCGGCCCCGGGCGGGCGCCCAGGTCTCCACCCCGATCGGCTGGGACGAGCTGGCCGAGGTCGTCCCGGAGTCGCTCACCATCGCGACCGTCCCGGCCAGGCTGGCCGAGCGCGGCGACCCCTGGGCGGGCGCGCCGGGGCGGCCGCAGTCGCTGGAGCCGCTGTTGGAGCGGTCGGAGCGCGACCTGGCCAGCGGGCTGGCGGACGCCCCGTGGCCGCCGGTCTACCCGAAGCAGCCCGGCGAACCGCCCCGGGTCTCGCCCAGCCGGGCCCGGCGGGACTGACCGCGTCCAGTAGTGCCGCACCCACTGCCTCACCCGCCGGAGGGCGGGACCGTATCCTGCAGTGCGCCGCCGCGCGAACGTCGGCGGCCGTGCAGTGAGGGGTGGAGGTCCATGGCGCAGCCGTGCGTGCTGCTCAAGCACGGTGAGATCGCGATCAAGGGCCGCAACCGGGGCACCTTCGAGCGGATGCTGCTGGGCAACCTGGAGCGGGCCGTCGCCGAGGTCGATCCGGGGGCCGCGGTCGAGCGCCGGGCGGGCGTGTCGGTGCTCATCGGCACCGTCTCGCTCGACGAGCTGGTCCGGCGGGCGAGCGAGGTCATCGGGTTCAACCTGGTGCAGCCCGCGCTGCGGGTGTCCAAGGACCCGGAGGACGCCGCGAGCAGCGCGGTGCGGCTGCTGCGCGAGCGCTACCCGGATGCCGCGACCCGGCCCCGCCGGTTCGGGGTCAAGCCCCGGCGGCGGGACAAGAACTTCCGGCTGACCGCGCTGGAGCTGGCCGCGCACATCGGCCAGCGGGTGCGCGACGAGCTGGGCTGGACGGTGGACCTGGACCAGCCGGAGGTCGAGATCACCGCCGAGATCGACTGGCGGGAGATCTTCCTGTCGGTGGACCGGCTGCGCGGCCAGGGCGGCCTGCCGGTGGGCGCCAGCGGGCGCGCGCTGGTGCTGCTCTCCGGCGGCTACGACTCCCCGGTGGCCGCCTACCGGATGATGCGGCGCGGGCTGCGCTGCGACTTCGTGCACTTCACCGGGGCGCCGTTCACCGGCCCCTCCTCCACCTACAAGGCCTACGCCCTGATGCGCAGCCTGAACCGGTTCCAGGGCGGCTCGCGACTGCACGTGATCCCGATCGGCAAGGCGCAGCGCACGCTGGCCACCTCCGGCGCCGGGCAGTTGCAGATCGTCGCGCAGCGCAGGCTGATCGTGCGGGTGGGCGATGCCCTCGCGCGGCGGCTCGGAGCGCAGGCCCTGGTGACCGGGGACAGCCTGGGGCAGGTCGCCAGCCAGACGCTGAGCAACATGGCCACCACCGAGCAGGCCACCGAGCTGCCGCTGCTGCGCCCGCTGCTGGCGTGGGACAAGGACGAGATCATGGCCGAGGCGCGGCGGATCGGCACCTACGAGGTCTCCGAGCTCCCCGACGAGGACTGCTGCAGCCTGATCCTGCCGCCGAGCGTGGCGACCCGGACCACCGACGCCCAGCTCAGCAAGGTCGAGGAGCGCGCCGGGTTCGACGACATGGTGGAGCAGGTGCTCTCCGGCGTGCAGCTCCTGGACCTCGGCGAGCAGGTCCGGACCGGGTGCGCGGCGCCCACCGGCTGAGCAGGCGGCGGGACTACTCGTAGCGGACCTGGAGTTCCTTGATCCCGTTGAGCCAGCCGGAGCGCAGCCGCCGGGGCTGACCCACCTGGCTGATGCCGGGCATGTGGTCGGCGATGGCGTTGAAGATCAGGTCGATCTCCAGCCGGGCGAGGCTGGCGCCCAGGCAGTAGTGCGGTCCGGTGCCGCCGAAGCCGACGTGCGGGTTGGGGTCGCGGGTGATGTCGAAGCGCTCCGGTTCGTCGAAGACCTCCGGGTCGAAGTTCGCCGAGCTGTAGAACATCCCGACGCGCTCACCGGCTCCGATGGGCACCCCGGCGAGCTCGGTGTCGACCAGCGCGGTGCGCTGGAAGGAGACCACCGGGGTGGCCCAGCGGACGATCTCGTCGGCGGTGGTGGCCGGGCGGTGCCGCCGGTAGTGCTCCCACTGCTCGGGGTGGTCGAGGAAGGCCAGCATCCCGTGGGTGATGGCGTTGCGGGTGGTCTCGTTGCCCGCGACCGCCAGCAGGATCACGAAGAAGCCGAACTCGTCGGTGCTCAACGCGCTGCCGTCGACGTCGGCGTGCACGAGCCGGGTGACGATGTCGTCCATCGGGCAGCCGCGCCGCTGCTCGGCCATCGCGCCGAAGTAGCCGAGCATCTCCACGGCGGCGTGCCCGGGATCGAGGTCGTACTCGGGGTCGTCGTAGCCGATCATCTGGTTGGACCAGTCGAAGATCTCGCCGCGGTGCTCCTGCGGCACGCCCATCAGCTCCGCGATGGCCTGCAGCGGCAGCTCGCGGGCGACGTCGGTGACGAAATCTCCACCGCCGCGCTCCCGGGCCTCGGTGACGATGGTGCGCGCCCGCTCCCGCAGCGCCTCCTCCAGCCCCGCGATGGCCCTCGGGGTGAAGCCGCGCTGCACGATCTTGCGCATCCCGGTGTGCTGCGGCGGGTCGATGTTGATCATGATCAAGCGCTGCGCCTCGATCTGCTCGCGCGGCGTGTCCTCGCCGTACCGGATGATCGCGGTGTTCTCCCAGCTGGAGAACACGTCGCTGCGCCGGGAGACCTCCTTGACGTCGGCGTGCCGGGTGACCACCCAGTAGCCCTCGTCGTCGTAGCCGGACCGCCTGCGCGGCTGCCGGTTCCACCACACCGGTGCGGTGCGGCGCAACTCGGCGAACTCCGCCATCGGCAGCCGCTCGGCGTACAGGTCCGGGTCGGTGAAGTCGAAGCCTTCCGGGAGGGCGACCACGGCTACCTCCTGCGCGGGATGCGGGGAATGACCGGAACGGGGCGTTTCCGGTGCAGCGAACCACAGGCCGCCCGGTCGGTAAACCCTGTTCACCCGGGAGGTCGCCCGGACGCCGGTGCGGTCGGTCCGGACGGAACGCATCCGCCGCACCGGACCCGCGCCCGAGCGGCCGTCGGCAGCGGATGCAACGGGTTCTACCGGAACTGATCCGTTCAGCGGGTAGGGTGCGGAGTGGATCAGCACCCCGAGGAGGACCACGTGACGCAGCGACCGGCCACCCTCCCGGCCGAACTGCTCGCGCTCGCCGAGCGCGCGACCGGCTTCATGCCCGCCGACGAGGGCATCGCGCTGCACGAAGCTGCGGTGGCCCACCTGGGCACCGGGGTCGGGGTCGAGATCGGCACCTACTGCGGAAAGTCCGCGCTCTACCTGGGCGCCGCCGCGCGGGGCACCGGCGGCCGGATCGTCACCGTGGACCACCACCGCGGTTCCGAGGAGCACCAGCCCGGCTGGGAGTACCACGACCCGGAGCTGGTCGACCCGGGCACGGGCAGGCTGGACACGCTCGGCGAGTTCCGCCGCACCCTCGCCGCGGCCGGGCTGGAGGAGGAGGTCACCGCGATCGTCGGGCGCTCGGCCACCACGGCGGCGTTCTGGCGGACCCCCTTGGCGCTGCTGTTCATCGACGGCGGCCACACCGACGAGGCCGCGAGCGCCGACTTCGCGGGCTGGGCCCCGTGGGTCGCGCCGGGCGGCGCCCTGGTCATCCACGACGTGTTCCCGGACCCCGCCGACGGTGGCCGGGCGCCGTACCGGATCTACCGCCGCGCGCTGGAGACCGGCGCCTTCCGCGAGACCCGCGCCGTCGGCTCCCTGCGGGTGCTGGAGCGCACCTCCGGCCGACCCGGAACGCTGCCCTGACGCGAAGCGCCTTCATCCGACCATGCCGGACGAAGGCGCCCCTCACTCGGGCAACGACGGTGCGGGCGGCCCGGCTTCGGCGTCCTCCAGGGCGCAGCAGTGCACGTCGGCCAGCCCCTCGGAGAGCTTCTCGCCCCGGAACACGCCGTTGCCCGGTGTGGTGCGGGACAGCGCATCGGCGGCCAGCACCACCGCGGCCCCGGTCCAGGTGGTCCGCTCCTCCGGCCAGCGCTTGCCGTCGGCGTAGACGAAACCGGTGCCGTAGGAGCCGTCCGGGTCCCGCAGGTGCTGCATCGCGGCCAGCAGCTCCCGCGCGCGGTCGTGCTCGTCGACGGCGTCCAGGCTCAGCACCAGCTCGCAGGTCTCGGCGCCGGTGACCCACGGGTGGTCGTCCACGCAGCGCGCTCCGAGGCCCTCGACCACGAAGTCGTCCCACCGCTCCTGCAGCCGCCGCCGCCCGGCCGCCCCGCGCACCGCGCCACCGAGCACCGGGTAGTACCAGTCCATCGAGTACCGGTCCTTGACCAGGAACGCCTCCGGGTGCTGGCGCAGCACGTGCCCGAGGCGGCCCAGCGCCACCTCCCAGCCGCGCTCGCCCTCGCCGAGGTGCTCGGCGAGGGCGAGCGCGCAGCGCAGGCTGTGGTGGATGCTGGAGCACCCGGACAGCAGCGCCTCGCCGACGGGCGCACCACCGGCACCGACGGCCCAGTCGATCTCGCCGCGCTCCCGCTGGGCACCGAGCACGAACTCGACGGCGGCCCGCACCACCGGCCACATCCGCTCGGCGAACCCGTCATCGCCGGTGATCACCAGGTGGTGCCACACCCCGACCGCCGGGTAGGCGCAGAAGTTGGTGTCGGCGGCCGCGTCTTCCACCACCCCGTCGCGGACCTGGAGCGGCCACGAGCCGTCCCGCCGCTGGGTGCGCCGCAGCCACTCGTAGGCGTGCTCGGCCTGTGCCAGGAGACCGGTCGCCGACAACGCCATGGCCGACTCGACGTGGTCCCACGGGTCGACGTGCCCGTCCGGGAACCACGGCACCGCACCGGAATCCTGCTGCACCGCGGCGATCGCGCGGCCGGTGGCCAGCACCGCCTCGGCGGTCAGCACACCGGGGACGGCGGGCACCTCATGCCCGGGCACGGGCGGCTCCCGGTTTGCCGAGGTACACCACGAGGCTCTTGCCCAGCACCGGGTCCAGCAGCCGCTCGGCGGTGCGGGTCAGCCGCGGCGCGCTCATCAGGTCCCAGACCAGGAACCGGTGGTAGAGGCGCACCAGCGGGTGCTGGTCGTCGTCGGTGCCGACCGCGCACTTGAGCCACCAGTACGGCGCGTGCAACGCGTGCGCGTGGTGCTGGAAGGCCGGCCGCAGCCCGGCATCGGTGAGCTTGCCGATGAGCTCCTCGGCGCGGTAGATCCGCACGTGCCCGCCCTCGACCTGGTGGTACTCGTCGGACAGCGCCCAGCACACCCGCTCCGGGAACCAGCGCGGCACGGTGACCACGACCCGGCCGCCGGGCTTGACCACCCGCACCAGCTCGCGCATCGCCTTCTCGTCCTCGGGGATGTGCTCCATGATCTCCGAGGCGATCACGCAGTCGAAGTGCTCGTCGGGGAACGGCAGCGCCAGCGCGTCACCGGCGAGGGTGGTGGCCGACGCCCCGGCCGGGACCTCGCCCTCGGCCTCCATCGCGGCGAACATCGTCGCCACGTTCTCCAGCTCCGCGGCGTCCTGGTCGAAGGCGACCACGTCCGCACCGCGCCGGTACAGCTCGAAGGCGTGCCGACCCGCGCCGCAGCCCAGGTCCAGCACCCGCTGCCCCGGCAGCAGGCCGAGCTTGTCGAAGTCCACCGTCAGCACCGCGCAGTGCTCCTCTCGATCGCTTCCGCGTAGCAGTCGACCGTGGTCGCCGCCACCTGTTCCCAGCTGAAGCGGGCCAGCACCCGTTCCCGGCCCGCGGCGCCGAGGCGGGCGCGCCGCTCCGGCGCGTCCAGCAGGTCGGCCAGCGCGCGGGCGAGGGCTTCGGCGTCACCGGGCGGCACCAGATCGGCGCACGGCCCGGCGACCTCGGGGATCGCCCCGGCACGGCTGGCCACCAGCGGGGTCCCGCACGCCATCATCTCCACCGTGGGCAGCGAGAAGCCCTCGTACAGCGACGGGACGCAAGCCACCTCCGCGGAGCCGAGCAGCTCGGCGAGCTCGGGATCGGTGAGGTCACTGACGGTGCGCACCACGTCCCCGATGGCCAGCTCGTCGACGAGCTGCTCGGTGGGGCCGCCGGGCGTCGGCCTGGCCACCAGGACCAGTTCCACGGTGCGCTCGGTGCGCAGCTTCGCAACGGCCTCCAGCAACGTCCCGATGCCCTTCATCGGGCTGTCCGCGCTGGCCATCGCGACGATCCGGCCGGGCACGCGGGGCGCCTCCGGCGGGCGGAAGGTTTCGGCGTCCACGCCCAGCGGCACCACCCGCAACTGCTCGGCGGCCACCCCGAAGTCGCGCCGGATGTCGGCGGCCGAGGACTCGGAGACGGTGAGCAGGCGGGGGATCCGCCGGGCCACCCGGGCCTGCATCCCGACGAAGCCGTACCACCGGTGCACGCCCAGCTTCCGGATGCCCGAGGCCGCGGCCAGCTCCACCCGGCGGTCGTGGGTGATCGGGTGGTGCACCGTGGCGACCAGCGGAATCCCCCGCCGCTGCAAGGAGAGCAGCCCGTAGCCCAGGCACTGGTTGTCGTGCACCACGTCGAACTCGTGCCTGCGGGCCCGCAGCAGCTTCGCCGCGCGGAGGCTGAACGTCAGCGGCTCCGGGAAGCCCGCCGACCACATGGTCGCGACCTCCAGCAGGTCGGTGCCGTCGCGCAGCTCGCGCCAGTTCGGGGTGCGGAACGGGTCCGCGTCGTTGTAGAGGTCGAGGCTGGGCAGCGGCGTCAGGTCCACGCCGTCGTCGAGCTCCGGGTAGGGCTGCCCGGAGAGCACCTCGACGTGGTGCCCGAGCGCTGCCAGCCCGCGGCTGAGGTGGCGGACGTAGACGCCCTGCCCACCGCAGTGCGGCTTGCTCCGGTACGACAGGAGCGCGATTCGCACGGTTCACCTCGCAGCGCCGGAGCACGGCGTACTCGTGACAGACTGGAACGTGTTTCGATCGGGCTTAGGCGATTACCTTAACCCGTAGGGGTGAAGTCGGGACGCGCCGAGTACCGAGGAGCGAAGAGGAAGGGGGTGCCGCATGGACGCCTCCACGCGCGGCGCCCTGCGGACGCTGCACGCCGACGACGGGTCGACCGCGCAGAGCAGGCGCCGCGAGCGGATCCTCGACGCCACCCTGGCGTTGGCCGCCAAGGGCGGCTACGACGCGGTGCAGATGCGCGCGGTGGCCGAGAACGCGGACGTGGCGCTGGGGACGCTGTACCGCTACTTCCCGTCGAAGGTGCACCTGCTGGTCAGCGGGCTGGCCCGGGAGCTGGAACGGACCGCCGACAAGCTCGGCCGCACCAGGATCCCCGGCGAGGACGCCTACGAACGGGTGCTGCACGTGCTCGAGCGCACCACCCGGGCGCTGCAGCGCAGCCCGCAGCTCACCGAGGCGATGACCCGCGCGTTCATGTTCGCCGACACCTCCGCCTCGCCGGAGGTGGACGCGGTGGCCGGGCTGGTCGAGCGGCTGTTCACCCGCGCCATGACCGAGGCGGAACCGACCGAGGAGCAGCGGTCGATCGCCCGGGTCATCGGCGACGTGTGGCTGTCGAACCTGGTCGGCTGGGTGACCCGGCGCGCCTCGGCCTCGGACGTGGCGAACCGGCTGGAGCTGACCGCCCGCCTGCTGCTGGTCCGCTCGCCCCCGGAGCCGGGAACTCCGGGTTAGGGCACGAACTCCTCGGCCGTGGCCCGGGCCTCGGCCTGCAACTCCCGCACCCGGGGCCGCAGTCGGCGCTCGTAGCGGGCCAGCGCGGTGCCGACCGGCACGTCCCGGCGCAGTTCGTCCGCGAGCGCGGCGGCTCCGGCCAGCGCCATCCCGGCGCCCTGCCCGGACAGCAGCGACATCGCCTGGCAGGCGTCGCCGACGAGCACCGCACGCCCCCGGTGCCAGGCGGGGAGCTCGATCTGGGCCACCGCGTCGTAGTGCACCGCCGCGGGCGGCGGGCAGCGGTCGAGCAGCTCCGGCACCAGCCAGCCGAGGTGGCCGTAGCGCGTGCGCAGCTCGCGCCGCGGGTCCTCCGGGCGCGGCGTCGCGGGCGGGACCCGGTGGATGAACAGCGTGCTCACGTCGTCCCCGGTCACCGGGTAACCGCCCGCCTGCAGCCCGGGCGCGTCCACCAGGTGCATCGCCCCGTCCATGCGCCGGGCGATGCCGGCATCGGTGAACGAATACGCGGCGGCGTGGAAGCCGAGTTCGCGCACGCAGTGCCGCGCGGGCCCGAAGAGGAGCCCGCGCACCCGCGAGCGGAAGCCGTCGGCGCCGACGAGCAGGTCCGCGCGTTCGACGCCGCCGTCGGTCAGCACCGCGGCGAGGCGGTCGCCCTCGTCGTCGAGCCGGTCCACCCCGACGCCGAATCGGAGGTCGCCGCCGCGCAGGTCGTCGCGCAGCGCGCCTTCGAGGTCACCGCGCATCAGCGAGATGAGCCGTTCCGCCGCGACCTCGTCGCTGGGCAAGACCTCCCGCACCGCACCACCGGGATCGTGGTACACCAGCGCGGACAGGGTGAAGGCGTGGCGGCGCAGCCGCGGGAGCAGGCCCATCCGGTCCACCGCGTCGTAGCCGTCGCCCTGGCAGTCGACCAGGTACCCGGCCGCGCGCCCGGGCTCGGCGCGTTCGAGGAGCACGACGTCGTGGCCGTCCCGCTCCAGCCACCAGGCCAGCGCGAGGCCGGCGATGCCCGCCCCGTTGATCAGCACCCGCAACGGCCCCTCCCCCCGCGACCATCGAAGCAAGCCGCCCCCGGCCGGCGCGACCGAATTTCCGCGGACCGGACCCCGGACGCATCTACTTACGGCGTAAGGTGTCGGCATGCCACCAGCTCGACTGCACGACGGCGCGACCGTCGAGGTGACCACCACCGGCGCGGGCCCCACCGTCCTCGTCCCCGCCAGGACCGAGGTCGTGACCGGCCCGGCCGCCGAGCAGATGCGCGCCTGGGGCGCCGATCCGAACCTCGGCCGCACCCTCGTCACCGGGCTCGCCGACGCCGGTTTCCGCGTCGTGGCCGCCGACTACGAGGGCCACCTGGCCGCCCACCCGAAACCGGACACCCTCACCGCGACCACCGTCGCCGCCGACCTGCTGGCCATCGCCGACGCCGCCGGAGCCGACCGGTTCGCCTACTACGGCTACTCCTGGCTCGCCCTCGCGGGCCTGCAGCTCGCGCTGCGCACCGACCGCTTGACCGCGCTCGCGATGGGCGGCTTCCCGCCGCTCGCCGGGCCCTACCCGGCGATGCTCGCGGTCACCCGCGCCACCCACCGCATCGCGCTGGGCGACGACGCGCGACCGCCTGGGGCGCAGGCCAGGCCCGGCGACTGGGAGTCGGTCGAGGTCGCCCTCGACCCGGAGCAGACCCGGCAGTACGTGACGCTCTACGAGTCCCTACGCGACTTCGACGAGCGCGCGGCCCTGGACCGGCTCACCGCGGCGCGGCTGGTCTTCGCCGGGGAACGCGACACCATCAGCTACGGACCGAGGTGGGACGACGCCCGGGTCGTGATCGCCGACGCCCTCCTCCGGCACCGGGAGGAGCTGGAGGCCCGGGGCTGGACGGTCACCACCGTCCCCGACGCGGACCACATGGCCGCCATGCAGGCCGAAGCCGTGCTGCCCATCCTCATCCCCTGGCTCAACACCACCACCGCACAACGATGAGCACCACGCACGCGCCGAACGGAACCACCATCAGCCAAGCGGCGAAAGCCGCTTCCACCCCACGCACGCGCCACCAGAAACCACCGTCAGGCAAGTGGCGAAGCCGCTTCCGCACGCGAGGACGCCCCGCCGCTGTGTATCGGAATACAAGAGAAGGGGCGCCCGGAGCGAGAAGGCCGCTGAGGTTCCGCCACCCGCACCGCTACGCAAAGCGAGTCCAAAAACCATCGCCCCTCAGGCGCCGCTGCGTTGCAGATTCCTGTCCACCTCATCCGCGTAAGCACCCAGCCCGTCCAGCAACGCTGCGTACTCCTCGCGGCCCTGGCTGCTGACCCGCAGCCAGTGCCGCAACTGCTCCACTTCCTGCCTGATCCGGCCGCGGTCGTCCTCGGCCTCGGCTACGTCGAGGTCCCGGCGCAGCGCTTCCGCGGATTCGAGCGCGGTCAGGACCGGCAGCAAGGTCTCGTCGTCCACGGTGGCCTCCTCGGGGTCTCGGGAACAGGAACTGGATTCAGGGTGCACCGGTGGCGTCGCACCGCTACCAGGGCTTTGGTCCCGACCTGCCGGTGAGCGCCATCGCACCCGCGCACGACGAAGCGGGCCGCCCGCGTCGTGCAGGCGGCCCGCTCCGGGGGTTCGTACCGGTCAGCTCGCGAGCTGCTTCAGGCGCTCGATGCCGTGCTGGTACTGGTTGAGGTCAGTGCTGCCGTCGATCCCGGCAACCTTGCCCTTGTCGGTGTACTGCCAGAAGTCCCAGTCCTCGAAGCCGGTCGGGACGGTCGGCTCGTCAACGCCGTAGGAGGCCAGCCACAGGGCGTGGTCCGAGAAGTCGGAGCTGCCCATGCACTGCTTCCAGAAGGACGGGTTGGCGTAGATGATCGGGTCCTTGCCGGTCCGGTCCTTCACCACGTCGTTGAAGGTCTGGGTCCACTGCTGCATCTCGGACACGGACTTGCCGTAGCAGCCGCCCGACTTCGGGTCCACCTCGAGGTCCAGCACCGGCGGCAGGGTCTTGCCGTCGTTGCGGTAGTCGATGGTGTCCAGGAAGCGGTTGGCCTGCTCCTCCGCCGAGGAGGAACCGGGACGGGCGAAGTGGTAGGCACCGGCGATCAGACCGGCGTCCTTCGCGCCGTGGTACTGGGCGTCGTACTGCGGGTTGGTGAAGCTGGTGCCGTCGGTGGCGAGCACGAAGGTGAACTTCTTGCCGTCCGCGGCGACCTTGTTCCAGTCGATGTTCGTGCCGTTGTGGTTGGACACGTCGATGCCCTCGACGGGCGGGCCGACCGGGGCCAGCGGCTCGGGCTGCTGCTTCTGCTGCTGCTTCTTCTCCGCAGCCGCGGCCAACTGCTCCGGCTTGGCGTCGACGCCCTGCTCGCGGGCGGCCTCCACCTGCTCGGGGGTCACCGGGGAGGCTGCCGGGATGCGACCGCTCTGCGCGGCCTGGTCCACCTGGTACTGCGACGGACCGGAGGTCGCCGAGCCGATCACGAGGCCGACGACGCCGACCGCCGCGACCGCGGCACCGATCTGCATCGAGCGGGTCCGGTTGCCTTCGGGGAGCCTCTCCCGGGCCTCCTGCACGCGCGGCGCGACCCTCTCCCGGAGGCACCGAGCGGCCGGGGTTTCCTTGATGCGATTGATCAACGGGGCCAGGAACTGGAGCACGCGCTGGATGAACGGGGCCAGCCACGCGCCGATCCGGTCCGCCGCCGGACGAACACGATCCACCGCGGAGCGAATCGCGTTGTCGGCGGTGTCCCACCTGCGGTTCTGCATCTCGTCCTGTCGATCGGAGTTCATTTCGGGGGATCTCTTCTGATCGGGGTCCTCAGGTCTCACGGGACCCACACTCCGGCACGGAGCGTTGACCGGCATCGCGGTTCCTACCTACCCGGATACCTAGATTGGACGGAGATTGGCCCCATCGGGCTACGTCGGAGAGTCATCTCGTCACGACGAGTAGCAATCGGCCCGGATTCGGGCCGTTCCTTGATGAGGGCAACGAAAGTCTAACCTCCGCGCCGCGCCCGGCGCACCCCCCTCCACCGGCGGAAACGACGCCAGTGGAGGTCATCTGCACAGCGCGTGACCGGCTGACCACCCGTCCGTGTCGCCGTCACCCTGCGCGACAGCCGGTGGCGCCCCACCGGCCCCGCCGGTCACTCCCGCCGCGTGCGCCGCCGCAGCACCGGGGCGAGCAGCGCCGCGGCCAGGGCCAGCGCCGCGACCGCCCAGAGCACCCCGGTCAGGGGGCTGGAGATCAGGATCGCCGGATCTCCCTCGGACAACGTCAGGGCCCGGCGGAGCTGCTGCTCGGCGATCGGCCCGAGGATCAGACCCACCACAGCCGGGGCCACCGGGACGCCCGCCTGCCGCATCAGCAGCCCGACCAGTCCCAGCCCGCACAGCACCAGCAGGTCGGCGGTGGTGCCCCCGGCGGCCCAGGTGCCCAGCGCCGCGAACACCAGCACCCCGGCGTAGATGCCGTAGGCCGGGATCGTCAGCAGCCGCGCCCACAACCGCACCAGCGGCAGGTTCAGCACCAGCAGCATCACGTTGCCCACGTACAGGCTGGCGATGAGCGTCCACACCAGCGGTCCGGACTCCTCGAACAGCTGCGGCCCCGGCTGCAGCCCGTAGGACTGGAACGCGGTGAGCATGACCGCCGCCGTCGCCGAGGTGGGCAGGCCGATGGTCAGCAGCGGGACCAGCACCCCGGCCGAGGCCGCGTTGTTGGCCGCCTCCGGCCCGGCGACGCCCTCGATGGCCCCGTGCCCGAACTCCTCGGGATGCCGGGTCAGCTTCTTCTCGACGCTGTAGCTCAGGAACGTCGGGACCTCGGCACCCCCGGCGGGCAGGCTGCCGATGGGGAAGCCCAGCGCCGTGCCGCGCAGCCAGGCGGGCCAGGAGCGGCGCAGGTCCGCGCGGGAGAGCACCACCCGGTCGCGCATCGGCTCCACGGTGCTGCCGCCGGTGCCCGCGAGCACGTGCCCGAACGCCTCGGCGAGCGCGAACAGCGCGATGACCACGATCACCACGTCGATGCCGTCCAGCAGCGGATCGGCCCCGAACACCAGGCGCGGCGCCCCGGTCTGCGAGTCGATGCCGACCAACCCCACCGCCAGGCCGGTGACCAGGCTCGCGATGCCCTTGAGCAGGTCCGGGCCGAGCAGTGCGCTCACCGTCACGAACGCCACGGCCATCAGCGCGACGTACTCGGGCGGACCGAAGCCGGTGGCGAAGTCGGCCACCACCGGGGCGAGGAAGGTCAGCCCGATCGTGCCGACCGTGCCCGCCACGAAGCTGCCCAGCGCGGCGGTGGCCAGGGCCGCCGCCGCCCGCCCGGAGCGGGCCATCCGGTGCCCCTCCAGCGCGGAGACCATCGAGGCGCTCTCCCCCGGCGTGTTCAGCAGGATGGAGGTGGTCGAGCCGCCGTACATGCCGCCGTAGTAGATCCCGGCGAACAGGATCAGCGCGCTGGAGGCGTCGAGCCGGAAGGTGACCGGCAGCAGCAGCGCGACGGTCAGCGCCGGGCCGATGCCGGGCAGCACGCCCACGGCCGTGCCGATGGTGACGCCGACCAGCGCCCAGAGCAGGTGCCCGGGCGTCAGCGCGGCGGCGAACCCGTCGAGGAGCAGTTCCCACCCGTTCACGTCAGCAACCCCCCATGACTCAGAAACCCCAGGGGCCGGCGGGCAGGGACAGCCCGATCAGCCGGTCGAAGACCAGGAACACGAGAGCGGCCAGCGCCCAGCCGTAGCCGACCACCCGCAGCGGGTGCGGCGCGCCGAGCAGCAGCGCCGCCGCGACGAACAGTCCGGTCGCGCTGACCACGAAGCCGAGCACGCCGAGCAGGAAGGCGAAGGCCACCAGCACGGCCACCAGGGCCGACACCCGCAGCCACGACCGCCCGGAGGTCTCCGCCACCGCACCGGGCGGGGTTCGCAGCGCCCGCACCAGCAGCGCCGCCCCGACCACGCCCAGCAGCACGCCGACGGCCAGCGGGACGGCCTCGGGCCCCAGCACCGCGCCGGGAGCCGCACCCCGCAACCGCATCCCGTCCACCACCAGCAGCACCGCGCCCACCAGCAGCAGGCCGCCGAAGCAGGCCGTCGCGGTGCGCCGATCCGGCTCCGCCACCCCGCTCACCCCAATCCGATCTCGTCGAGGATGCGGTTCACCCGCTCCTGCTCGGCGCGGACGAACTCCTCGAACTCCGGGCCGGCCAACGTCGCGTCACCCCAGCCCCGGCGGCGCAGGGCCTCCTGCCAGCGGGGCGTGCGGGTCATCTCCACCAGCAGTTCCTCCAGGGCCCGCTCCTCCTGCGCGGTGATGCCCGGCGGGGCCACCACCCCGCGCCAGTTCTCCAGCTCCACGTCGACGCCGCCCTCGCGCAGCGTCGGCACGTCCGGCAGGCCCGGCAGCCGCTGCGCGCTGGAGACCGCGAGCGCGCGCACGCTGCCCGCCTCGATCTGCGGCAGGATCTCGGAGAACCCGGAGATGCCCGCGGTGGCGCGGCCGGAGAGCACGGTGCTCAGCATCTCGCCGCCCCCGGAGTGGGCCACGTAGCTGATCCGCGCCGGGTCACCGCCGATCGCCTGGGCCATCAGCCCGGCGAGGATGTGCTCGGCGCCGCCCGCCGAACCGCCCGCGATGGAGACCCCGGGCAGGTCGGCGCGCATCGCGGCGACCAGGCCGTCGAGGTCCCGGATCGGCGAGTCCGCGGGCACCACGACGACCTGGAAGTCGGTGGTCAGCCGCAGCAGCGGGGTCGTCTCGGACACGTCGTGCGGGGTGCCGTTGGTGCCCACCGCGCCGATCATGATCAGGCCGGTGGCCATGAGCTGGCTCGGATCCCCGCGGTGGCGCAGGAACTGGCTGAGGCCGATGGTGCCGCCCGCGCCGCTGACGTTGTAGACCTCGGAGCGGCCGATCAGGTCGCGCAGCGCGCTCTGCATCTCGCGGGAGGTCTGGTCCCAGCCGCCACCGGGCGAGGCCGGGGCCATGATCCGGAGCTGCTCACCGCCGAGGACCTGCCGCGCGGTCGAGCCGCCGGTGTCCGCCGCCGGGGCGGTGGCCACCACGGCCGCCGTGGCCAGCACCGCCACCAGCCACGGGACCGCGCCGCGCCAGCGCGCGGCGAACGTCCCCGCCGTCGGGCCTCGTCGCTGCATCCGGTTCCCCGTTCACCCGCACCGTCATTGGCCACAGCTGTATACATCGATATGCAGTGCGAGACAAGGGTCACAGGACAACTCGTGGGCCCCACGGGTCGGACACGCCGACGCACGTCCGGCCGGACCGGGCGCGGAGCGCTCCGGCAGAATGCAGCCCGGACTGGCGAAGATCAGGGAGAAGGCCGATCAGCATCGTGACGACATCCGTTCACCAGAAGATCGCCGAGGAGCTGGACGTCCGCGAGCGGCAGGTGCAGGCCGCGGTCGAACTGCTCGACGGCGGAGCGACCGTGCCGTTCATCGCCCGCTACCGCAAGGAGGTGACCGGAGCGCTCGACGACGCGCAGCTCCGCACGCTCGAGGAGCGGCTGCGCTACCTGCGCGAGCTCGACGAGCGGCGCACGACGGTGCTGGAGTCGATCCGCTCCCAGGGCAAGCTCGACGAGGCGCTGGAGGCGCAGATCCTCGCCGCGGACTCCAAGGCCCGCTTGGAGGACATCTACCTCCCGTACAAGCCCAAGCGCCGCACCAAGGCCCAGATCGCCATCGAGGCCGGGCTGCAACCGCTGGCCGACCGGCTGCTGGCCGATCCCGACCAGGACCCGCAGGCCAGCGCGGCGGAGTTCGTCGACGCCGACGCCGGGGTGGCCGACGCCGCCGCCGCGCTGGAGGGCGCGCGTTCGATCCTGGTCGAGCGGTTCTCCGAGGACGCCGACCTGATCGGCGAGCTGCGCGAGCGGATGTGGTCGCGCGGCCGGCTGGTCTCCGCGGTGCGCGCGGGCAAGCAGGACGAGGGCGCCAAGTTCGCGGACTACTTCGAGTTCGCCGAGGCCTACCCGGAGCTGCCGTCGCACCGCGTGCTGGCGCTGCTGCGCGGCGAGAAGGAGGAGGTCCTCGAACTCTCCCTGGAGCCCGACGACGGCACCGAGCAGCCCCCGGGGCCGACCGAGTACGAGCAGCGCATCGCCCAGCGCAACGGGATCGCCGACCAGGGCCGGGCGGCGGACCGCTGGCTGTCCGACGTGGTCCGCTGGACCTGGCGGACCAGGGTGCTGACCCGGCTGAGCGTGGACCTGCGGCTGCGGCTGCGGCAGCAGGCCGAGGACGAGGCCGTCCGGGTGTTCGCCGCGAACCTGCGCGACATCCTGCTCGCCGCGCCCGCCGGCTCGCGCGCGACGATGGGCCTCGACCCCGGCTACCGCACCGGGGTCAAGGTCGCGGTGGTCGACGGCACCGGCAAGGTGGTGGCCACCGACACGATCCACCCGCACAAGCCGCAGGCCCGCTGGGACGAGGCGCTGACCGCGCTGGCCGCGCTCGCCCAGCAGCACGGCGTCGAGCTCATCGCCATCGGCAACGGCACGGCCTCCCGCGAGACCGACCGGCTGGCGGCCGAACTGATCAAGCGCAACCCCGCCCTGGGGCTCACCAAGATCTCGGTCTCGGAAGCCGGGGCCTCGGTGTACTCGGCCTCGGCCTACGCCTCCCGCGAACTGCCGGACCTGGACGTGTCGCTGCGCGGCGCGGTGTCCATCGCCCGCCGGTTGCAGGACCCGCTGGCCGAGCTGGTCAAGATCGACCCGAAGTCGATCGGCGTCGGCCAGTACCAGCACGACGTGTCCGAGGCGAAGCTGTCCCGGTCGCTGGACGCGGTGGTCGAGGACGCGGTGAACGCCGTCGGGGTCGACGTCAACACCGCGTCGGCCCCGCTGCTGACCCGCGTCTCCGGGATCAGCGAGGGGCTGGCGGACAACATCGTGCTGCACCGCGACAGCAACGGCCCGTTCCGCCACCGCACCGCGCTCAAGGACGTCTCCCGGCTCGGGCCCAAGTCCTTCGAGCAGTGCGCCGGCTTCCTGCGCATCCCCGACGGGGACGACCCGCTGGACTCCTCCGCGGTGCACCCGGAGGCCTACCCGGTGGTGCACCGCATCCTGGAGCGCACCGACAGCGGGATCGGCTCGCTGATCGGCAACAGTCGGGCGCTGAAGTCCCTGGACCCCGCGGAGTTCGTCGACGACACCTTCGGGCTGCCGACGGTGACCGACATCCTGGGCGAGCTGGACAAGCCCGGCCGCGACCCGCGTCCGTCGTTCCAGACCGCGACCTTCGCCGAGGGCGTGGAGAAGATCGCCGACCTCTCCCCCGGCATGACGCTGGAGGGCGTGGTCACCAACGTCGCGGCCTTCGGGGCGTTCGTCGACGTCGGGGTGCACCAGGACGGTCTGGTGCACGTCTCGGCGATGTCGAAGAACTTCGTCAACGACCCGCACGACGTGGTCAAGTCCGGTGACGTGGTCAAGGTCAAGGTCCTCGACGTGGACACCCAGCGCAAGCGCATCTCGCTGACGCTGCGGCTGGACGACGAGGTTCCGGCCGGTGGCGGCGAGGGCGATCGCGGCCGGGGCCGGGACGGCCAGCGCCAGGGCAAGGGCAAGGGCCAGCGCCAAGGCGGCCAGGGCAACGGCGGCCAAGGCAAGGGCGGTCAAGGCAAGGGCGGCCAGGGCCGGGGACAGCAGAAGCGCGGTGGCGGTCAGGCCCCCACCGGCGCGCTCGCCGACGCGCTGCGCCGCGCCGGGTTCGGCGGCTGATCCGCCGCGCTGCCCGCCCGGTCCGGCCGGGCGGGCAGCGCGGCGCCGTCAGGAAGCCCGGCCGGATTCGCCGGTGTCGTCGAGCAGGGCGATCAGCCGATCGCCGAGCACCTCGGGGATCACCCGCTCGGCCGAGCGGGCGGCGGCCGCATGCAGCGCCGACATCACCAGCGGGCGGAGCCGTTGCAGCACGTCGGTGTAGTACGGGAGCTCCGCCGCCCCGGTCGCCGCCGGTTCCAGGACGTGCCTGCGGAACACCTGCACCAGCAGGCCCGCGACGTGGTCGACGTCGTGCTGGAGGTGCTCGGCAAGGTCCAGCACCTCGGGCAGCGGGACGCCGAGCGCCACGAGTTCGGCCCCCGCTTCCAGGAGCTGCGGATTCGGTGCGACGAAGCGGTTCCCGCGCCGCTCCAGGAGCCCGAGCCCGGCCGCGCGGGTGAGGTTCGCCGGGGTGAGCTGGTCGCCGAACAGCGCGGCGAGCTCGGCGGCGGACACCGCGCGGGGCGCTTCCTCGGCCCACGACGCCCCGACGACCTCCTCCAGGCCCAGCACGTCGCCGAGGCTGCGGCCCGACTCCCACGCCGTGATCATCTCCCTGATCTGGGCGAAGGCGTACCCGCGTTCCAGCATGTTGATGATGACGCGGAGCCGGACGAGGTGGGCGTCGGAGTACACGGCCGCGCGGCCCTCCCGGCGCGGCGGTGGCAGCAACCCGCGGTCCTGGTACACGCGCACGTTGCGCGCCGTGGTACCGGCCGCGCCGGCGAGGTCGTCGATCCGGTAGTCCGCCACCCCGCGAAGTCTAGTTCGCCCGATCGGCGAACGCCCGCGCCCGAGCGCCGCGCACCCGGTCCGCTGTGGACCGAGCCGACCGCGCACCGCCGGATCCGGGTCCACTGCGGACCCGGCCGCCACCGGGCCACCAGGCCTCGCGGGTCGCCAAAGGCGCCCCCCGGTCGCTAGTCTGGGGTCCCCCGGCGGAGGGACGATCATGGCGCGCGAACCGGTTCTCCCCAGCCCGGACCTCGACGGCATCGATCTGGACCGCCCCAACGCGGCCCGGATGTACGACTACTACCTGGGCGGCGCGCACAACTTCGCGGTCGACCGGGCGCTGGCCGACGAGGCGATCCGGGCGTACCCCTCGCTACCGGCGGCGGCACAGGCCAACCGCTCGTTCCTGCGCCGGATCGTGCACCTGGCCCTGGCCCGCGGCATCACCCAGTTCCTCGACCTCGGTTCGGGAATCCCGACGGTCGGCAACGTGCACGAGATCGCGCTGCGCCGCGAACCGGACGCCCGGGTCGCCTACGTGGACCACGAAGCGGTGGCGGTGGCGCACTCCCGGCACCTGCTCCGCGACGTCGTGGGCGCCACCGTCACGCACGCCGACCTGCGGCAGGTCGACGAGGTGTGCGGGGCGCCCGGCGTGCGCGAGGTGCTGGACCTGTCCCGCCCGGTGGCCCTGCTGGCGATCGCGGTGCTGCACTTCGTCCGCGACGAGGACGGTCCGGCCGAGCTGCTGCGAGAGTACCGCCGCCGGCTCGCACCGGGCAGCCTCATCGCGCTGTCGCACTCCACCGACGTCCACCTCCCCGACTCCGCGCGGCGGGCCGCCCGCGCGTACCGGGCCAGCGCGAACCCGATCCAGCTGCGCCATCCCGACGAGCTGCGGCACTGGCTGGCGCACGCCGGGACCGAGCTGCTGCCGCCGGAGGTCGTCGACGTCGCCCGGTGGCGGGAGGGCCGCACCGAGGAGGCCGAGCCCAGCGGCCTCTACGCCTGCCTGGCGCGGGTGCCCTAGCGGTACTGCCGGAGGGTCAGCGCGGCGAGCTCCCGGAGCCGCTCCCGCGCTTCCTCGGGAGCGGTCACCTCGATGTCGTCCGCGAACTGCAGGAGCTGGCGCACGTCCTCCAGCTCGCGGCAGGCCACCGTGATGTCCACCTGGCCACCGCCCGCCGACGGGTGGATCGTGAGCCGGGTGCCGAGGAGGCGCTTGGCGCGGTCGGCCTGGCGAGAACCGAGCACGGCGTGGACGCGCAGCTCGCCCGCCGCTTCCCAACGAGCGGAGAGCTCCGCCGCGACCCGGTCCAGCGTCGCTCCCGGTCGCAGCCGCCGAGGTGTTCGGGTCGCGCGCCAGTCGGCCAGCCGTTCCAGCGAGTACAACCGGGGGACTCCGGCGTGGTCAGCCACCAGGTACCACCTGCCGCCTTTGGCCAGCAGCCCGTAGGGATCGACGAGCTGCCACACCGGTTCGTCCTCCCGCGACCGGCGGTAGTGAAGGCGCAGGCGGACACCCCGGCGGACCTCGCCGATCAGCGCGCTGGGGGCGACGCCGCCGACCGCCGGCCCGAACCAGGGCCGGTTGTCCGTCGTGACGACCGCGCTGAGCGACAGCACGTCGTCAACCGGTCGTCGATTCGCGACCTTGCCCCGGGCTCGCCTGCTCCCGGAGGCGGCACCGAGTTGGTCCGCCTGTTCGGCGTCGAGCCCGGTGAGGGCGAGGTGATCGCGCTCGTCCGGAGTGAGCCGGGAGGTGTCCAGCGAGCCACCCGGCAGCAACGTCACCCCGCCCCACCTGCCCCGGCGGACGAGCACCGGCAAGCCCGCCTCCTGCAACCACCGCAAGTCCCGGAGCACGGTCCGCACCGACACGCCCACCTGTTCGGCCAGGTCGGCGGTGGTCGTGGTCGCGCGGCTCCGCAAGGCCAGCAGCAGGGCGAAGAAGCGGTCCGGAGTCATGGTCACCACGATTCCACGCGAACACGCCGGATTCTGTCGGGATTGGCGGCCACGCTCGCCTCGTCCGCGGCACACCGACCGAGGAGGCAACCATGCCCAAGCCCAACATGTTCATCGTCCACGTGTCCGACGCCGTCGCGTCCGCCCGCTTCTACGCGGACCTGTTCGACATGGCGCCCGACTTCGAGACCCCCAGGTTCATCGCGTTCGACCTCGGCGGCGGCGTCCAACTCGCCTTCTGGAGCGGCGCGGCCGACGTCCCGCCGCCGGGCTCCCGCCGGACCGGCGAGGTGTGCCTGGCGCTGCCCGGCGGCCCCGGCGCGATCGACGCGCAGTTCCGGTCCTGGTGCGCGAAGGGCGTGGAGGTCGTCGTGGAGCCGCACGACGAGGTGTTCGGCCGGACCTTCGTCGTCGCCGACCCGGACGGGAACCTGCTCCGCGTCGCACCGGTCGACTGAGCACCGGCCCGACGCACCGGTGCCCCGCGCCGTTCGGCCGCTGGGGCTCGAATCGGCACGGGGCACCGGGATCGTCCGGCGAGCGGGGGACTTCCCGCCGGGCGACGATCAGGCGTCGACGCGCTCGCGGTCCTCGGCGGCGCGCCGCGGCAGCAGCCGGGCGAGCAGCGGCCAGAGCAGGATCAACGCCACCACCGAATAGACGGTGATCGCGAACGGCGTGTTGACCAGGCCGGTCAGCTCACCGTTGCTGATCTGCAGCGCGCGGCGCATCTGCTGCTCGGCGGTCGGTCCCAGGATCACCGCGATGATCGCGGGCAGCACCGGCAGCCCGTAGCGGCGCATCGCGAACCCGATCAGGCCGATGATGAACAGCAGCAGCAGGTCCAGCGCGGAACCGCCGACCGCGTAGGCACCGACGCTGGCGAAGAACAGGATGCCCGCGTACAGGTACGGCCGCGGGATCTGCAGCAGCTTCGCCCACACCGGCGCCAGCGGCAGGTTGAGCACCAGCAGCAGCACCGAACCGATGAACATGCTCGCGATCAGCGCCCACACCAGGTCCGATTCGCGCTCGAACAGCAGCGGGCCAGGCTGGATGCCGTACTGCTGGAACGCCGCCAGCATCACCGCGGCCACCGCCGTGGTGGGCAGCCCCAGGGTCAGCAGCGAGACCATGGTGCCCGCCGCCGAGGCGCTCGCGGTGGCCTCCGGGCCCGCCACGCCTTCGATGGCGCCCTTGCCGAACTCGTCGCGGTGCCGGGACAGCCGCCGCTCCGCCACGTAGGACAGGAACGTCGGGATCTCCGCCCCGCCCGCCGGGATCGCCCCGAACGGGAAACCGATCGCCGGACCGCGCAGCCACGGCTTCCACGCCCGCTTGACGTCCGCGGCGCCCAGCCACGGCCGGCCCACCGGGATCGCCTGGCCGGAGGTGCGGCGCAGGTGCGCGGCCACCCACAGCGACTCGCCGATGGCGAACAGACCGACCGCGACGATCACCACGTCCACCCCGTCGGCCAGGTGCAGGATGCCGAAGGTGAGCCGCTGCTGGCCGGTCATCTCGTCCAGCCCGATCAGACCGATGGTCAAGCCGATGAGCAGCGAGGCGAAACCCCGCACCCGCGACTTGCCCAGCACCGAGGTCACCGCGATGAACGCCAGCACCATGATCGCCAGGTAGTCCGGCGCACCGATGTTCACCGCCAGCGACGCCACCGTCGGGGCCAGCAGGGCCAGCAGCGTGATGCCGACGATCGCGCCGACGAAGTGCCCGATCGCCGCGGTGGCCAGCGCCTGCGCGCCGCGTCCCTTGCGGGCCATCGGGTTGCCGTCGATGGCGGCCACCACGGCCGCGCTCTCCCCCGGCGTGTTCAGCAGGATCGAGGTGGTCGAGCCGCCGAACATCCCGCCGAAGTAGATCCCGGCGAACATGATGAACGCCGCCGTCGGTTCCAGGGCGTAGGTCACCGGCAGCAGCAGCGCCACCGCCATCGCCGGACCGATGCCCGGCAGCACCCCGATCGCGGTGCCCAGCAGCACGCCGAGCGCCGCCCACACCAGGTTCATCGGGCTCAGCGCGGTGCCGAACCCCTCGATCAGCAGGGACAACGATTCCACGTCAGAGCACCCCCATCAGCGGACCACCGGGCAGGGGAACACCGAGCAGGTGGTTGAAGGCCACGTAGGTCAGCAGCGACAGCGCGGCGGCGATCAGCGGATCACGCACCGGGTTGCGGCTGCCCAGGGCGTACGCGCAGCCCCAGAACAGGATCATCCCGGACAGCGGGAAGCCGATGATGCCGATCAGCGCCGCGTTGGCCAGGAACGCCGCGCTGAGCAGCAGCACGGTGCGCCAGTCGCTCGGCGCGGACAGGTCGACGTCCTCGCCGCTCTCCGACTCGCCGCGACCGCCGCGCAGCACGTCGCGGGCCAGCAGCGCCGCCACCACCAGCAGCAGCCCGCCGACCAGGTAGGGCACCGTCTTCGGCCCGATCGGGCCGCGCTGGGTGAAATCGGTGTTGATGGTGGCGGCGTCGGCGATCACCAACGCGCCCAGCACCGCCAGCAGCAGGCAGACGCCCAGCTCGGAGTGCTCCCGCAGCCACCGCCGCGTCGAGCGCGGCTCCTCGGCCGCCGGGGTTTCGGTCGTGCTCATGCCAGCCCCAACTCCTCCAGGACCGAGGCGACCCGGTCGTTCTCCTGGCGCAGGAACTCGCCGAACTCCGGGCCCGGCTGGAACGCGTCATCCCAGCCGTTGCGGACCAGCGCCTCCCGCCACTCCGGCGTGTCGTGCATCGCGGTGAACAGCTCGATGAGCCGGGTCCGCTCCTCCTCGGACAGCTCGGGCGGCGCCACGACACCGCGCCAGTTGGTGAACTGCACGTCCACGCCGGCCTCGGTCAGCGTCGGGGCGTCCACGCCCGGGATGCGCTTGGCGCCGGTCACGCCCAGCACCCGCAGCTCCCCGGCCTCGATCTGGTCCCGGTACTCGCCGATGCCGGAGACGCCGAAGGCGACCTTGCCGCCGAGCACGGAGGCGAGCAGTTCCCCACCACCGTCGAAGGGCACGTAGCTGACCTCCGTCGGGGGCAGGCCGATCGCCTTGGCCATGAGCATCGGCGCCAGGTGGTCGGGGCCGCCGGGCGAAGAGCCGCCGCCGACCGGGACCTCCCCGGGCCGTTCCTTCCACGCCGCGAGGAGCTGGTCGAGGCTGCGGTAGGGCGAGTCCTTGCCCACCACGACGACCTCGGGTTCCTCGACGAGCTTGGCGATCGGCGTGGTGTCCTGCAGCGACACCGGCGAGTGGTTGGTGTAGACGCTGCCGACCACGCCGAGGCCCATGGACATCGCGAGCTTGCCGTTGCCCGCTTCGTTGACGACCCGGCCGAGCCCCACGGTGCCGCCCGCGCCGGGCAGGTTGAACACCTCGACGCCGCCGGCGAGGTCGTTGTCCTCCATGGCCTTGACCGCGGTCCGGGCCGTGATGTCGTACCCGCCGCCGGGCGAGTTGGGCACCAGCATCCGCAGGCCGCGGAGCTGGGCGCTGGCGGCCCCGTCGGAACCGCTGCTGATCAGGGGTGGCACCAGCAGGACCAGCAGCACCGCTGCGGCCGATGCGAGCGCGCTGCGCAGGCGCACGGACAACCCCGCCTCTCCGTTGATGGTGGGAACAGTGAGCTGGGTCATGCTGCACAGCGGTGGTGCGCGTTGTCTCCCTTGTGCAGCTAACGAACCTTTTGTTCGTTGCGTAAGGAATGCCGCGGCCGACCTCCGGTGCGGCGCCGGCCGGCCGCGCGGTTACCGTGCTGCGTGCCCGACCAGCGCCGGAGGGAGGTCAGCAGTGCTCGGCAGCCGCGGTCCGCTCTCCCGCCAGCTCCTGCGCTGGCAGCTCGTGATCATCTTCGTGCTGCTGGCCTCGATCGCGGTGTTCTCGGTGGCCCAGAGCGCCGCGTCGTTCCGCGCCACCGAGGGCCGCAAGCTGCTGTCGGTGGCCGAGGACGTGGCCTCCACCCGCGGCGTCCGGGTGGCGCTGGCCGACCCCTACCGGCGGGACGCGCTGCCCACCTTCGCCGAGAGCGCCCGCAGCCTTTCCGGCGCCGACGAGGTGGTCATCGCCGACGGCCGGGGCATCGTGCTCACCTCGCCCGATCCGTCGCAGCGCGGCAGGCCGCTGCCCCTCGGGGAGAGCACCGCGCTGGACGGGCGGGCCTGGATCGGCGAGATCACCGCGGACGGCGTCGACTCGCTGGTCGCCCAGGTGCCGGTGATCTCCCGCGACGCCCGGATCATCGGCGTCGTCTCGGCCGGGCGGGCCACCCCGGACCTGCTGCAGGGCGTGCGGGAGGCGCCGGAGAACCCGATGGCGCTGCTGGCCTTCGCCACCGTGCTCGGGGTCGCCGGGTCGGTGCTGCTGGCCCGCCGGGTCAAGCGCCAGACGCTCGGCCTGGAGCCGCAGGAGATCACCCGGCTCGTCGAGCACCGCGAGGCGCTGCTGCACGGCGTCCGGGAAGGCGTCCTCGGCGTGGACCAGCAGCACCGGATCACGCTGGTCAACGACCAGGCGCGGACGCTGCTCGCGCTGCCCGAGGACTGCCTGGGGCGCGACATCGACTCGCTGGACCTCAACGACCGGGCCCGCGACGTGCTCACCGGGCGCACCGACGGGGTGGACCAGATCGTGCTCCGGCGCGGCCGGGTGGTGGTGCTCAACCGGATGCCGATCTCCTCGGTCGGGGCGGTGGTGACCATGCGCGACCGCACCGAGCTCGCCGACCTGCAGCGGGAGCTGGAGGTGCACCGCGACACCACCGAAACGCTGCGGGCGCAGGCGCACGAGTTCAGCAACCGGCTGCACACCATCGCCGGCCTGATCGAGCTCGGCGAGCACGAGGAGCTGGCCCGCTACGTCGACCGGGTCAGCCACACCCGGCAGCAGTGGCAGGCCGAGATCAGCGCCCGGGTCCACGACCCGGCGACGGCGGCGCTGCTGGTGGCCAAGGCCAGCCTGGCCGCCGAGAAGGGCGTCGGGCTGCGGCTGCACGAGGGCAGCCACCTGCCCACCATCGACGAGCAGCTCTCCGCCGACCTGGTGACCGTCCTGGGCAACCTGGTGGACAACGCGCTGGACGCGCTGGAGGGCACCACCGGCGCGCAGCGCTGGGTGGAGGTGGACGTGCGCCACCGCGACGAGGTCGTGGTGGTGGTGCGCGATTCCGGGCCCGGGGTTGCGGCGGAGATCGTCGAGGAGGTCTTCTCGCACGGGTTCACCACCAAGGCGGCCCGGGACGGCCAGCGCGGGCTGGGGCTGGCGCTGACCAGGCAGATCTGCCACCGGCGGGGCGGGTCGGTGCACGTGCACAACGCGCACGGGGCGGTGTTCACGGCGCGGTTGCCGGTCGGCGCGCACGAGGTCGGGGAGGCGACGACGTGATCAAGGTGCTGGTGGTCGACGACGACTTCATGGTGGCGAAGATCCACAGCGGGTACGTGGCGCGGGTGCCGGGGTTCGAGGTGGTCGGCATCGCGCACACCGGCGGCGACGCGCTCCGGCTGGTCGACGAGCTGCGCCCCGAGCTGGTGCTGCTCGACATCTACCTGCCCGACCTCGACGGCCTGGCCGTGCTGCGCGAGCTGCGGGGCAGCACCGCGCGCCCCTCGGCCGACCCCGACGTGCTGGTGATCAGCGCCGCCCGGGACCTGGACACGGTGCGCGGCGCGGTGCGCGGCGGTGCGCTGCACTACCTGATCAAACCGTTCAGCTACGAGGCGCTGCGCGACCAGCTCGAGCACTTCCGCGCGCTGCACCAGCGGCTCAGCGCGCTGCCCGGGGACTCCCCCGCGGCGCAGCAGGACGTCGACCAGCTCTTCGGCTCGCGGAGCCGGGCGGCGACGCCGCCGAAGGGCCTGGCGACCGAGACCGCCGAGGTGGTGGAACGCATCCTGCGGCAGGTCGGCGAGGCGGGCGGCGACCTCTCGGCGGCGGAGTGCGCCGACGCCAGCGAGCTGTCCCGGGTCAGCGCCCGCAAGTACCTGGAGCACTTCGCCGACACCGGGCGGGCCGAGGTCCGCCTGCGCTACGGCGGCACCGGCCGTCCGGAACGCCGCTACCGCTGGCTGCCCTGAGCCCCGGTGAGCCCGTCTCACCTGATCACGGTGGCGACCGCCACCGTGCCCGGAACCGCTGCGGCATCTGGACAATTCACCCTGGTAACGTGAGAACGTGCCCGAGACATCGACGCTGCGCGCCTCCACCACCTCGGGCAAGCGGACCCGCAAGATCAGCTGGGATCTGGTCCGCAGCCTGTGCGTGATCCTGGTCATGGTCTACCACTCCACGTACCTGAGCACGTACCTGCACCCGGAGCTCGCCCCGCGCACCCTCGTCTTCCCGTGGCAGGTCGGCGCCAGCCTGCTGCTGGTCATCTCGGCCTACTTCGCCTGCGTGACGATCGGGCGGGGCACGATGCTGCGCTACTGGTGGGGGCGGATGGCCAGGCTCCTGCCGCCGTTCATCGGCGCGGTGGTCGTCATCTTCGCGGTGATGCGCTGGGCGGCGATCGACGGCTGGTTCCACCCGACCTACAGCGAGCTGGCCGCGAACCTGCTCATGCTGTGGAACTGGAACCCGGGCGAGCACTACTTCATCGACGGCTCGCACTGGACGGTGCCGCTGCAGCTCATGGGCTTCACGGTGGCGGCGCTGCTGTTCAAGTCCGCCTGGGGGCACGGGCGCCGCATCCGCGCGGTGCTGTGGGTGGCGGTGCTGCTGCCGATCGCCCAGTGGCCGCTGCGCGTGTCGGACCCGCCGGAGCTGTACCGCACGATCGTCGACGGCATCGGGATGCACCGCTGGCACCTGTTCGTGGTGGGCGTGGCCATCTGGCTGTGGTCGACCCGCCGGATCGGCCTCGGGCACTTCGGCGCGCTGCTGGCGGCCTGCATGACCGGCCAGGCGCTGCACAACTACGCCGAGACGCCGGAAGGCCTGGTCGCCGACTGGGGCTCCACCGTCGGCGTCTGCATCGGGATGCTCGTGGTGGCCATCACCGCCTACGGGCCGGACTGGAACCGGGTGGTGCCCACCTGGCTGGCCGGGCGGATCACCTGGTTCGCCGGGATCTCCTACGGCGTGTTCCTGATGCACCAGACCGTCGGCTACATCGTCTCCCGCAAGCTCCAGGACGTCGGCGTCGGACCCACGCTGCAGACCGTCGCGATGCTGGTCACCGGCGTGGTGCTGGGCTGGGCGCTGACCCGCGTGGTGGAACGTCCGACGCACCGGTTCCTGATGCACGGCTACGACCGGCTGGCGGCCCGCAAGCAGGCCTGACCCGAGCCGCCCGCGGGGGACGCTCTCACGTCCGCTGAGGAGCCGCTGAGCGGCTCGCGCGGCACCGGACCGGCGCCGCGGTGGGGGCGGACGTCACCGCGCCCGCCCCCGACCCGGGTTCAGGACGTGGTCGCGGCCACGCCCGAGTCCTGCGGCAGCGGTTCCTCGTGGCGCTGCCGGGGGACCGGGACGTCGTCGACCGGCACCTCGTCGCCGTGCACGACCGCCTCGACGTACTCGTCGGAGGCGCCGTCGTCCTGCCCCGACTCGGTGGCGGCGAGGAACGGTTCGGCCGCGGTGAGCACCTGCTGGGCCTGGCGGACCCGCTCGGCGAGGTCCCGGCGCATCCGCAGCATGGTGTCGGCGTACTCGTCGGCCCGACGGATCCGCCGCTCGGCCTCGGCGTTGGCCTCGGCGAGGCGGCGCTGCGCCTGGGCGCGGCTGTTGCGCTCGCGCTCGGCCTGCACCCGCAGCGCCTCCTCCCGGCGCGCCGCGATGGAGATCTCGAAGTCCTGTTCGATCTGGGTTCGGCGGCCCTCGGCGACCACGTCGAGCCGCTTGCGCTGCTCCTCGGCCTCGCGGGCCATCTGCTGGACCTCGTCGCGGGTCCGGGCGAGCACCTCGGTGCGCTGCTCCTCGGTCCGCTGGCGCCACTCGTCGGCCTCGGCGACCAGGTTCTCGTAGCGGGTCCGCAGCTCCACCGCCGACTGCTGGGAGCGGGCCCACTCGTGCTCGGCGGCGGATTTGGCCGCGGCGACCACGTCGGAGGCCTCGTCCTGGGCCAGCCGGACCATCCGGCGCAACCGGTCGGACAGCGCGGACTCCTCGATCGGCGTCCTGGCCTGCTCGTCGAGCTGCTGCTTGAGCGCTTCGACCTCGGCCCGGGCCTGGTCGAGCTGAGCGGACAGGTCGGCGACCTGGCTCAGCGCGGAATCGCGGTCCTCGGCGAGCAGTTGCAGCTCGGCCTCGGTCTGCTGGACGTAGAACTTCACCTGCGACCGGCGGTATCCCCACCAGACGCCGTCGAAATCCGCCTTCAGCGGCACGAGTTCACGATCTTCGTTGTAGCCCACGGTCTCACCCCGCTCGAGTTGATCTTCAGTGCTGGGAGCGAGCCACGCCCCGACGCGGCAAGGTCCGTCGCGCACCGGGAAACGCGCTGCGGTGCTCCACCGGGACGGACCGGCGGGCGGCCACCGGCGCGTGGTGCGCACGGATCGCTGGCGCCATTGTCCACCGCGCACACCTCGGAGATCAACTGCCCGGGAAACCGCGCAATCGAGGGGACATCGGAAGTTGACCGGTCGTACACCAGGTCCGGTCGAACAGGACGACTCGCCCGTACCCGGGTCGCGCCGCGGGGAAACGGGAAGAACGCCGCAATCGCACCATCCCGCACGAACGGCCCGCGATCAAGAGCACCGGACCCACCGCGCCGGATCCGGTCCCGCGCCCGCTCAGGCCGCGGCACCCAGCACGCGGCGGAAGACCTGCTCGACCTCCTCGCGCGCGGGGACTGATTCGCGCACCACGCCTTGCAGCAGCAGCCCGCAGAACGCCGCGGACAGCGCCCGGCCGGTGATCGCGTCGGTGTGCGCGGTGAACAGCTCGGCGAGCTCGGCGTCCCACTCCTGGCTGACGTGGCGCAGCGCCGGGCGGTGCAGCGCGGCGAGGTAGAGCTCGTGCTGCACGGCGGTCTGCGACCGCGCGGGGCCGAGGTAGTGCAGCACCAGATCGGCCAGCGCGCCGACGAAGTCGCCGTCACCGAGGGTGGTGGCCCAGCGTCGGATGTGCGCGACGTCGTCGGCGGCGGCCTGCCGCAGCGCCATCGCGAGCAGGTCGTCGAGGGTTCGGAAGTAGTAGGTGGTGGAGCCCAGCGGCACGCCGGCCTGGGCGGCCACCGCGCGGTGCGTCAGCTTGTCGAGCCCGCGCTCGGCGACCACGTCGATGGCGGCGCGGGCGATCCGCTCCCGCCGGGCCGGCCCCTTGCCCTGCGCCTTGCCGGCCGCTCCCGCGGCGGCGGTGCGGCCGGATCCGGTGCTGTCCTCGCGGGCGGCCGATGGCGTGATCGACATGTGCTGCGGTGCCTCCCGTTCGGCGCTCGGATCCCGGTCCCGCCGGACAGCCTGCCACGCCGGGTGGTCACGACGATGCGGTGCACGTCACCCGCCTCGCGTTTGCGCAGTTCAGAGCGCAAAATCCGAACACCATTCGCAACAATGTGCGCCCGATGATGTACATCTGTACAACAACGGTGTTAGGGTCCTTTCCGGCACTGCGCAGGGATTCGGCCGAGATCGCCGACCGCGCGCCATCGCGAATGAGCGCCGCCACCGAATGCAGTCCGGGAGGTGAAGGAGCAGCACCGCTGGCGGTACGGCCGAATTCGGTGATCACCGCGACTGCCGCGGCGCCGTTTCGCTATCGATCCGCCACCCCGAATGGCGGAGGAATGCACCGACGAGGACAACGGGGAAAACGCTCCATGTCGCACGCTGAAGGAACCTCGGTGAACGCGGGCAAATCCGGTCCGGACGCCCCCCATTCGCTGTTCATCGACGGGCAGTGGGTCTCCGCCGCCGGCGGAGGCACCCGCGAGATCCGCAGTCCCGCCGACGGCGGCCTGGTCGCCGTCGTCGACGAGGCCGACCGCTCCGACGCCGAGCGGGCCGTCACCGCCGCCCGCCGCGCGTTCGACACCACCGGCTGGTCCACCACCTCCGCCTGGGAGCGCGGTGACCTGCTGCTCCGGGTCTCCGACATCCTGGTGCGCGACCGCGACGAGTTCGCCCGCGCCGAATCGCGCGACACCGGCAAGCGGCTGGTGGAGAGCGAGTTCGACATGGACGACATCGCGGCCTGCTTCCGGTACTACGGCAAGCTCGCCGGTCAGGACGCCGGTCACCTGGTGGACACCGGTTCGGTGGAGGCCATCAGCCGCGTGCAGTACGAGCCGGTCGGGGTCTGCGGCCTGATCACGCCGTGGAACTTCCCGCTGCTGCAGGTGGCCTGGAAGGTCGCCCCGGCGCTGGCCGCGGGCAACACCTTCGTGCTCAAGCCCAGCGAGCTGACCCCCGGCACCGCGATCCTGCTGATGCGGGCGCTGGCCGAGGCGGGGCTGCCCGCCGGGGTCGGCAACCTGGTGCTGGGCGCCGGCGCGGAGGTCGGCGCGGTGCTCGCCGAGCACCCCGACATCGACCTGGTCTCCTTCACCGGTGGCCTGCACACAGGCCGCGCCATCTCCGCGAGCGCGGCGGGCACCGTCAAGAAGGTGGCCCTGGAGCTGGGCGGCAAGAACCCCAACGTGGTCTTCGCCGACGCCGATTTCGAGACCGCCGTCGACTACGCGCTCACGGCGGTCTTCCTGCACTCCGGCCAGGTGTGCTCGGCGGGTGCCCGGTTGATCGTGCAGGACGAGCTGCACGACGCGCTGGTCGACGAGGTGGTCCGCCGCGCCGAGCGGATCCGCATCGGCGGACCGTTCGACGCCGACGCCGAGACCGGTCCGCTGATCTCGGCCGCCCACCTGGCCAAGGTCGAGGACTACGTGGCCCGCTCGGTCGCCGAGGGCGCGGTGCTGCGCACCGGCGGGGGCCGCCCGGCGGGCGAGCGGTACGCCAACGGGCACTTCTACCTGCCGACCGTGCTCGACGAGGTGCGGCAGGGCTCGCACGCGGTCGTCGAGGAGTCCTTCGGGCCGGTGCTCACCGTGGAGCGGTTCACCGACGAGGACGACGCGGTGCGGATCGCCAACGACACGCACTACGGCTTGGCCGCCGGGGTCTTCACCGGCGATCCGGCGCGCGCCCAGCGGGTCGCCAACCGGCTGCGCCACGGGACCGTCTGGATCAACGACTTCCATCCCTACCTGCCGCAGGCCGAGTGGGGCGGGTACAAGCAGTCCGGCACCGGGCGCGAACTCGGCCGCGCCGGGCTCGGCGAATACCAGGAGACGAAGCACGTCTACCAGAATCTGCGCCCCGGACCGCAGCGCTGGTTCTCCGGAGAATGAGGAGGAATTCGTCCTGAGGTGGCGATCACCGCCACCACGCGGCACTTGATCGTCCCCGCCGCCGACGATCGCGGGTGATCGATCTCCCCCATCGCGCAAAGACCACAAAAAGACCACCCGAATTCCCGGCCCGCCCTGGCGCGGGCCGGGAATCGGGAAAGGAGTTTCGGGGCATGAGCGCGCCCACCGGCGATGCCGAGCTCGAGGAGTTCGGCTACACCAACAAATTGAAGAGAAGTCTCGGAGGTTTCCACACCTTCGCCGCCGGGATCAGCTACATCTCGGTGCTCACCGGCACCTTCCAAATGTCCTACCTGGGTCTCTCCCACGGCGGGCCCGCCTACTGGTGGTCCTGGCCGATGGTGTTCATCGGGCAGTTGTTCGTGGCGTTGAGCTTCGCCGAGCTGGCTTCGAAGTACCCGATCGCCGGTTCCGTCTACAACTGGGCGAAGAAGCTGGGCGGCCAGCACGTCGGCTGGCTGGCCGGCTGGATGATGCTGCTGGCCTCCATCGTCTCCATCGCGGCCACCTCGCTGGCCTACCAGAACACGTTGCCGCAGCTCTGGGAAGGGTTCCAGGTCGTCGGCGACGGCAGCACCGACACCGAGCAGGCCGTCAACGGCATCCTGCTGGCCCTGGTGCTGATCCTGTTCACCACGCTGGTCAACGCCTTCGGCGTCAAGCTGATGGCCCGGATCAACAGCGCCGGGGTGCTCCTGGAGCTGATCGCCGCGGTGCTGCTCATCATCGCGCTGCTGTTCGTGGTGCAGAACCCGCCGACGGTGGTCCTCGAAACCTCCGGCACCGAGAACGCCCACGGCGGCAGCTACCTGAGCGCGTTCCTCATCGCGGGCATCGCCTCGTCCTACGTCATGTACGGCTTCGACACCGCCGCCTCGCTCGGCGAGGAGTCCGTCGACCCGCACCGCAAGGCCCCCAAGGCCATCCTGCAGGCGCTGGTCGCCTCCGCCGTGCTGGGCGGGCTCATCATCCTGCTCGGCCTGATGGCCATCCGCGACCTCTCGGCGCCGGAACTGGCCGACAGCGGCCTGCAGTTCGTGCTCGGCGACGCGCTGGGCCCGGTGGTCGGCCGGTTGTTCCTGGTGGCGATCTTCATCGCGATCACCGTGTGCGTGCTGGCGGTGCACACCGCCGCCATCCGGATGGCCTTCGCGATGGCCCGCGACAACGCGCTGCCCGGTGGCTCCAAGCTCGCCAAGGTCAGCCCGCGGTTCCAGACCCCCGTGGTCCCCGCGGTGCTCATCGGGGTGCTCGCGGTCGTGCTGCTGCTGGTCAACATCGGCCAGCCGCAGATCTTCACCACCGTGACCAGCCTGGCGATCATCCTCATCTACGTCTCGTACCTGCTGGTCACGGTGCCGATGCTGATCGCGCGGCTGCGCGGCAGGTGGCAGGCCGACCAGCAGCCCGGCCGGTTCAACCTCGGCAAGTTCGGCCTGCCCGTCAACATCCTCGCGGTGCTGTGGGGCCTGGCCATGACGGTGAACCTGATCTGGCCGCGGCGCGCGGTCTACAACGCCGAGCCGCCGTACCACTGGTACCTGCAGTACAGCTCGCTGCTGTTCGTCGGCATCGCCGCGCTGGGCGGCTTCACCTACTACTGGTTCGTGCAGCGCCACAAGATCGGGGTGCTGGCCGACCACGCCGCGACGACCGACGAGTCCACCGCCGCCGACGACGAACAGCCCGTCGGCTGAACGCGATGATGCCGGGGCCGCCCGCGCGGCCCCACCCCCGCAGAAACGGAGAGTGCTCCCGATGACAGACCAGTTCGATTACGTCGTGGTCGGCGGCGGCAGCGCCGGAGCGGCCGTCGCGGCCCGGCTCTCGGAGGACCCGGACGTCACCGTCTGCCTGCTGGAGGCCGGGCCGTCCGACGTGGGCGACAAGGCGGTCCTGGAGCTCGACCGCTGGATGGCCCTGCTGGAGTCCGGCTACGACTGGGACTACCAGGTGGAGCCGCAGGACCAGGGCAACTCGTTCATGCGCCACGCCCGCGCCCGGGTGCTGGGCGGCTGCTCCTCGCACAACTCCTGCATCGCCTTCTGGGCACCCGCCGAGGACCTCGACGAGTGGGCATCGATGGGCGCGACCGGCTGGAGCGCCGCGGACATCTTCCCGCTGTACAAGCGGTTGGAGACCAACGACGGCCCCGGTGACCACCACGGCCGCAGCGGACCGGTGACGATCCGCAGCGTGCCGCCGAAGGACCCGTGCGGCGTGGCGCTGCTGGAGGCGTGCGCCGAGGCGGGCATCCCCACCACCGAGTTCAACTCCGGGACCACGGTCACCCACGGCGCGAACTGGTTCCAGATCAACGCCCGCGAGGACGGCACCCGCTCCTCGTCCTCGGTGTCCTACCTGCACCCGATCCTGGACCGGGAGAACCTGGAGATCCGGACCGAGGCGCGGGTCCGGCAGGTCACCTTCGACGGCAAGCGGGCCACCGGCGTGCAGTACCTGGACCCGGACCAGATCCACACCCGCACCGTGACCGCGCGGCGCGAGGTGGTGCTGTCGGCGGGCGCGATCGACACCCCGAAGCTGCTCATGCTCTCCGGCATCGGACCGGCCGAGCACCTGCGCGAGGTGGGCGTCGACGTGCTGGTCGACTCCCCCGGCGTCGGCTCCAGCCTGCAGGACCACCCGGAGGGCGTGATCGCCTGGGAGGCCGCGCAGCCGATGGTGCAGGAATCCACGCAGTGGTGGGAGATCGGCATCTTCACCCGGACCGAGGAGGGCCTGGACCGGCCGGACCTGATGTTCCACTACGGTTCGGTGCCGTTCGACATGCACACCGTCCGGCAGGGCTACCCCACCTCGGAGAACAGCTTCTGCCTGACCCCGAACGTCACCCGCGCCCGGTCCACCGGCACGGTGCGGCTGCGCACCCGCGACTTCCGGGACAAGCCGAAGGTCGACCCGCGCTACTTCACCGACCCGCACGACATCCGGGTGATGACCGAGGGCATCAAGCTGGCCCGCCGGATCGCGTCCCAGTCGGCGCTGTCGGAGTGGGCCGGCGCGGAGCTCTACCCGGGCCCGGACGTGCGCACCGACGACGAGATCGCGGACTACATCCGGCGCACCCACAACACGGTGTACCACCCGGCGGCCTCGGTCCCGATGGGCGCCGACGACGACCCGAGCAAGCCGCTGGACGCGCGGCTGCGGGTCAAGGGCGTCGAGGGCCTGCGCGTCGCCGACGGCTCGGCGATGCCGTTCCTGGTCGCGGTGAACCCGAACATCACCACGATGGCGATCGGCGAGAAGTGCTCCGACATGCTCAAGGAGGACAACCGCTGACCCGGTGGGGCGCCCCGGTGGCGCCCCACCCCGCTTCAGCGCCGCCGCACCAGCACGAACACCGCTCCGGCCAGTGGAAGCACGACGAGGGCGGCCAGGCCGTATTCGAACGGCGGGGACGAGGTGAACGACCGCAGCGACGCACCGGAGCCCTGCCAGGCGGTCACCGTCGTCCCGCAGGTGATCTCGGCGGGGCCGGCGAACCAGCGGTCGACCTCCAGCTGCTCGCGCTGCCGCACCGGCCGGACCTCCCGCCGCTGCCCCGCCTCGGGCACGACGGCACAGGAGGCGGGGCGGGTGAAGTCGAGGACCAGCGCGCCGTCGTCCCAGCGGTACGGCTCCTCCCGCCCGAACGAGGTCCCGCCGAACGAGGCGGCCAGCATCGCCACCACCCCGGCGAGCCCGATCACGGCGCTGAGCAGGACCAGCAGGCAGCCGGGGAGCAGCCTCCGGCGACCGGTCACCACCGGTCCGGCTCCTGCGTCCAGTCGTCGTCCCAGTCGTCCTCGGACGGGCCGGGGCGACGGGGTGCCGGGCCCGCTTCCTCCCCCTTCGCCGCGATGATGTCGTCGACGTCGTGGCCCTCGTGCAGCAGCGTGCTCGCCTCTTGGACGTCGGCCATCCCGGCTGCGAGCCCGCGCTGCACGCCGGGGTCGTCCGACACCCGCCCGGCCAGCACGTCCTGCCAGGAGAACTCGCCCGCGTCGATGCGCTGCTGGAGCTCGGCGAGCTCCGGTGTCGCGCCGCCGCCGCGGGCGTGCCGCTCCAGCTCGGCGATGTCCTCCTCGGTGAGACCAGGTGCGGCGGTGCTGGTCCGAGCCGCCTCCTCGGCCACCTGCTCACCGGCGGTCAGCGCGTCGTCGAGCTGCGCCACGAGCTCGCTCAGCCGCGGATCGTTCAACGGGTTCGACACCGTCGGTCCTTTCGGGAGTGGTGATCAGCTGCCCTACGAGCCCATGCTGTTGTGCTTGCCCAGCGCGTTGGCGCCCCGGACACCGCTGTAGGCGCCCAGTCCCGCCGAGATGGCCCCCGACTGCGCCGCCTTGGCGCCGTCGTCGAAGGTCTGCTTGCCGTCCTGGACGTCGTCGAGGACGTTCATCGCGTCGTTGACGCTGTTCACGTCCTTGATCTTCATCAGCGCGGTGCCCATCTGCCGGATGCCGTCGATCATGGCCTGGACGCCCTCGATGATGGTCTGGATCGCCAGGATGATCTTCCGGATCGCGTCGACGATGTCGATGGCGTCCTTGACCATGAGCACCACCCGCGCCCAGGCCACCGGCAACGCGGCCGTGATCGCCGCTTCCAGCAGCTTGCTGCACAGCTTGTCCAGCAGGAACAGCGCCACCTTGGTCATCGTGCGGCAGGTGTTGGCCACGCTCTGGAACTTCTGCCCGATCAGCCGGGCGATCTGCGAATCGGCCTCGATGGCGACCGTCCACACCACGCTGATGTGCCGCTCGAAGCTCTGCGCGGCCTCGCCCTCCCAATGGGGTTCCAGCTCACCGAGCCCCGAGTTGAGGTTGTTGCGCACCGCGTCCAGCGACTTGGCGATGTTGTCCCACGCCGCGGCGTTCTCGTCGATCTTCTCGAAGTCGCCGAGCAGCGGGTTGATCAGCGATTCGATCAGGTCCTCGCCGGTCACCTTCTCGTAGACCCAGTTGACGCCCTGGAGCTTCCACCCGGCGGCCTGCATCAGCTCCTCGGTGGTCTGCCTGCCGGGGCGGTCCTTCGGCGCCGCGGCGAGCACCGCCGCGGGGTCCTGGGTGTCGGCGTACCCGCTCATCCGCGTCCTCCCAGGTCCGTGGCATCGCCCATGATCGACTGGACCTGCTCGATGCGCTTCGAGTTCGCCAGATCGTCCTGCTCGTAGACGCCGGCGGATTCCTTGAGCGCTTCGGCCACCCCGGTGAGCCGCTCGTTGCCGAACTCCAGCGTTTCCCCGAAGAGCGAGCCGACCCCGGTCACCACCGGTCGCAACAACGCGAGCACCCCGGTGAAGCCGCTGGTGTCCGACCCTTCCGTTTCGGCGTGCTCCCGGATGGCCAGGAAGTGCTGGGCATTGCGCTCCAGCATCCCCGCGTAGCCCCGCAATTCCTCCGGTTCGACCTTGAACTTCTCGGCCATGCCACCTCCCACCGCCCCGGCACCGTTGCCGCCGGACATCCCCCAGGCCGAGGAGATTCCCACAGCCGCCGCGGGCCGGGGCGCGAACCGCCGGATTCCCGGCGTCGAGCGCAATTCCGGCACCGGCCGATCGGCCGCGGCGACCCGGCCGTCCGGCCCAGGACACGCCCGAACGGGGCAGCGCGGACGTGGCCGCGTTCCCGGGAAGGCGCCGGGAGTGCCCCGCCCGGGGCGGGGCACCGCTGACCGGCGCGACGCTCAGCCGATGGTCGTGGTGGTCAGCACCGGGTTCGGGTTCGGGTAGCAGGCGGTCGGGACGTCGATCTCGCCGAGGATCGACGACACCACCGCGTTGAACGTCAGCCCGGGGTCGTCGTACCCGGTCCCGTGCAACCGGGTCTCGATCGTCCCCGAGTCGGCCGCGGTGAGCTGGGCGGTCACCGTCGGCAGCTCGTAGGCGGCCCCACCGGCCATCGGGCCGTCGAGGTGCAGCGTGGCGAGGTCGCCGTCGACGGTGAGGGTCGGCGGGGTGTCGCCGAGACCGGAACCGCCGGAGAGCTCGGCGGAGACGAACGTGGAGTTCGCCGGGATCGGGATGCGCAGGTCGAGCCCTTCGACCCGTTCCACGGCGTATCCGTTGACCTCGGTCGGCACGGTGCTCGGCTCGGGGTCGATCACCAGCTCCAGCCCCGCACCGGGGGCCACCGAAGCGGGTGCGATCACCTCCGCGGTCTGCGGCAGGCTGAACAACTGCTCGCCGAGCGGAGAATCCCCGGAGCAGTCGAAGTTGATGTCGAAGGCGGCGGCCAGCGCTTGCGGGCTGAACGCGAGGGCGGTGGCCGCGGCGATCGCGGCGGCGGTTGCGGTGCGCTTGATGCGTGCGGACATCGTTGGCCTCACCTCGGTACTCGGAGGGAAAGGTGGAGCCGCGCGGCGCGACCGATACTTACTGACGAGTAAAGTCGGCGTCAACGCAGCCCGGTTTCCCACCTTTGCCAGCTTTCCCGCGCTCGACGGAGGGTGGTGGCGCGCCGGGCGGGCGCACCGCCGCCCGGGTGATCCGCACCGGGGGCGGAGCTCACCCGCGCGGACCCGCGAGGACGACGCGCGGTATCCGGTGCACCGCCGGACGAAGTAGTTGCACGCTCACCCGGGACCAACCACGTCGAGTCCGCTGTGGACACCCGCTCGCGAGGCCCCGGTGCTTGCCCCGCCCGCGCGCGGCGGCGAGGATGCCCCGATGCGCCTCGGACTCGCCCTGCCCCAGCTCGGACCGTTCGCCGACCCCCGCCTCATCGCCGGATTCGCCGCCGAAGCCGAGCGCGAGGGCTTCCAAAGCCTCTGGGCCTCCGAGCGGGTGCACTACGCGACCCGCCCGAGCAGCCCCTACCCCGGCGGCGACGGCACCCCGCCGCAGCGGATGGGCGCCACCGTCGACCCGCTGCTGGTGCTCGCCGTCGCCGCCACCGCGACCAGCTCCGCGATGCTGGGGACCAGCACGATCAGCGCGCCGCTGCACGCACCGGTCCACCTCGCGCGCAGGCTGGCCGGGCTGGAGCAGCTCAGCGGCGGCCGGCTGATCGCCGGGTTCGGCCTGAGCTGGTCGAGGGACGAGTACGAGGCGGCCGGAGTGCCGTGGCACGAGCGGGGAGCGCGGCTCGACGAGGCGCTCGACGTGCTCAACGCGTTGTGGGGACCGGACCCGGTGCGCCACGAAGGCCGGTTCTGGACGCTCCCCGAAGCGGAGTTCCAGCCCAAGCCCGGCCCGATCCCGATCTACCTCGGCGGGGCCTCCCCCGCCGCGCTGCGCCGGGCGGGCAGGCGCGGCGACGGCTGGCTCGGCGTGCCGTTGCCGGTGGAACCGCTGCACCGCGTCCTGGGCACGATCAACGAGCACGCCGCCGCGGCCGGACGGGGGCCGGTGCCGACCGCCCTGCGGATCAACCCGATGATCCAGCCGACGCCGACCGACGATCCGGCCACCGGCCCGGTCGAGCAGCTCGCGGACTACCTGCGCGCGGTCGAGCGGCTCGGCGTCGCCGACGTCTTCCTGGACCTGCAGTTCACCACCGACACCCCGGAGCAGCTGCTGGCGCTGGCCGGGCGCATCAGGTCGGCGCTGGGCTGACTGCGGTTCCCGCAGCGGCGGAGCCGCTCTCCCGGCGGATCGGCCAGCTCAGCGGGCCCCGGCGCGGTACAGGTCCCGCAGCAGCGCGACCTCGCCCCCGTGGTGGCACAGCTCCCGGTTGAGGTGCAGCACGAGCGCGAGGTAGCTGCGGTCGGCGAACGGGCCTTCGGCCCGCCCCACCGGCCGCGCCCACCCCGCGGCGTCCAGCGCACCGATGCCGTCCCGCCACGACCGGTGCTGCTCGTCCAGGTAGGACAGCGCCGCCGCGGCGGTGGCGGGGTGGTCGTGGTGGTCCATCCGGTAGGACCCGTCGCCGAAGTGGTTGCTGACCCGGAGGCCGAAGACGTGGCCGGCGATGTGGTTGAGCCGCCAGGCGAGGGTGGTCACCGGCGGCGGGTCCGGCTCGGGGAACGCGAAGTCCATCGCCCAGCCGTCGGCGACCGGCCGGATCGACCAGCAACCGGCGACGGGCTCCCAGAAGTACTCCTCGTCGGTGAGCCCGTCCAGCCGGGGCCGCCAGCCCGCCCAGTAGAAGTCGAGCTGGTCCAGTGCCTCCTCGCGCCAGTCCACATCCGCACGGTACCCGGGCCGGGGTCTAGCGCACATACCGTCTAGTCGGTACGGTCAGGCTCCATGAGCCCCAGCGACGCCGCGGTGCGGGCGGTGATCTTCGACTACGGCGGAGTGCTGACCACCTCCGGCCGGGCGGCGATCCGGTCGTGGACCCGGCAGGAGGGCGTCCGGCCCGAGACCTACTCCGCCGCGCTCAAGGAGTGGTTGTCCCGCTCCGCTCCCCCGGGCACGCCGATCCACCGGCTCGAGCTCGGCGAGATCGGCGCCGCGGAGTTCAACGCCCTGCTGGCCGCCCGGTTGCGCACGACCGAGGACGGCCCGGTCTCCCCGGACGGCCTGCTCGGCCGGATCTTCGCGCACATGCGCCCCGAGCCGGTGATGCACGACCTGGTCCGCCGGCTGCGCGCGCACGGCGTCCGCACCGCGCTGCTGTCCAACAGCTGGGGCAACGCCTACCCGCGGGAGCTGCTCGACGAGCTGTTCGAGGACGCGGTGATCTCCGACGAGGTCGGCCTGCGCAAGCCCGACCCGCGCATCTACCGGCTGGCGCTGGACCGGCTCGGGCTGGACGCCGATCAGGTGGTCTTCGTCGACGACGGCGCGCCGAACGTCGAGGCCGCCGAGGACCTCGGCATCCGCTGCGTGCTGCACACCGGGGCGGCCGAGACCCTCGCCCGGTTCGCCGAACTCGTCCCCGGCCTGCCGCCCACCCGCCACCACCAGGAGGCCCGATGAACGCCCCGTCCACCGAGCTGCCCGGCCTCGACCTCGACCGCGTGCGCGCCTACCTGGACGCGCGGCGGCCGGGACTGGTGACCGGTCCGCTGCGCGGCGAGGTGGTCCACGGCGGGCGGTCGAACCTGACCTACGTGCTCACCGACGGCACGAGCCGCTGGGTGCTGCGCCGGCCCCGCTGGGTCACGTGCTGGCCACCGCGCACGACATGGGACGGGAGCACCGGGTGATGAGCGCGCTGGCCGGCACCGCCGTGCCGGTCCCGCGCACCCACGTGCTGTGCCGGGACGACGCGGTCATCGGAGCGCCGTTCTACCTGATGGAGCACGTCGAGGGCACCGTCTACCGCACCCCGGAGCTCACCGGCCGGCTCGACGCCGACCAGCGCCACGACCTGACCCGGCAGCTCGTCGACGTGCTCGTCGAGCTGCACGCCATCGACCCGGAGCAGGTGGGGCTCGGCGACTTCGGCCGCCCCGAGGGGTTCCTCGACCGCCAGGTCCGGCGGTGGAGCAAGCAGCTCGCGGCCTCCCGCAGCCGGGACATCCCGGGCATCGACGAGCTGGCCGCCCGGCTCGCCGCGGGCGTGCCGCGCACCGGGCGCACCGCGATCGTGCACGGCGACTACCGGCTCGACAACGTCCTCGTCGGACCCGAGCTGAGGATCGACGCGGTGCTGGACTGGGAGATGGCCACGCTCGGCGATCCGCTGACCGACCTGGGGCTGCTCGCGGTGTACTGGGAGGGCTTCAGCGGGCTCGACGAGAACCCGATCGCCAAGGGCATCGGGCCGGAGTTCGGCTTCCCGCCGTTCCGCGACATGCTGGGCCGCTACGCCGAGCGCAGCGGCGCGGAGCTGTCCGAACTGGACTGGTACATCGGGTTCGGCTTCTTCAAGATCGCGGTGATCCTGGAGGGCATCCACTACCGCTACATCCACGGTCAGACCGTGGGTGCCGGCTTCGACCACATCGGAGCGCTGGTGGCCCCGCTGGTCGCTCAGGGCCTGGCCACCCTCGACGAGGAGGTTTGAGATGGATTTCGGCTTCGACGCGCGCACCGAGGAGCTGCGGGCGCAGCTCCAGGAGTTCATGGATTCCCACGTCCACCCCGCCGAACCGGTCTACGCCGCGCAGCTCGCCGAGGCCGACGACCGGTGGGCGGCGCACCCGCCGGTGATGGAGGAGCTCAAGGCCGAAGCGCGGCGGCGGGGGCTGTGGAACCTCTTCCTGCCCGGTGAGCACGGCACCGGGCTCACCAACCTCCAGTACGCCCCGCTGGCCGAGATCATGGGGCGCTCGCGCCTGGGCTCCGAGGCGACCAACTGCTCCGCCCCGGACACCGGGAACATGGAGGTGCTGAGCCTGTTCGGCACCCCGGAGCAGCGCCGCCGGTGGCTCGAACCGCTGCTGGCGGGCGAGATCCGCTCCGCGTTCTGCATGACCGAGCCGGACGTGGCCTCCTCCGACGCCACCAACATCGGCACCCGCATCACCCGCGACGGCGACCACTACGTGATCAACGGGCGCAAGTGGTTCTCCTCCGGTGCGATGAACCCGCGCTGCGCGATCTTCATCGTGATGGGCAAGACCGACCCGGACGCCGAACGGCACCGGCAGCAGAGCCAGGTCCTGGTTCCCCGCGACACCCCGGGCATCCGGATCGAGCGCAGCATGAACGTCTTCGGCTACGACGACGCCGACCACGGCGGGCACGCCGAGATCGTCTTCGAGGACGTCCGGGTGCCGGTGGACAACGTGATCTCCGGCGAGGGCGAGGGCTTCGCCATCGCCCAGGCGCGGCTCGGGCCGGGCCGGATCCACCACTGCATGCGCGCGATCGGGATGGCCGAGCGGGCGCTGGAGCTGATGTGCCGCCGGGCCAACGAGCGCGTCGCCTTCGGCGGGCCGCTGGCCGACCAGGGCGTCGTGCAGCACTGGATCGCCGAGTCCCGGGTGAAGATCGAACAGGCCCGGTTGCTGGTGCTCAAGACCGCCTGGCTGATGGACACGGTCGGCAACCGGGGCGCGCACACCGAGATCCAGGCGATCAAGGTCGGGGTGCCGGAGATGGTCACCTGGGTCATCGACCGGGCGATCCAGGCGCACGGCGGGGCCGGGGTCAGCCAGGACTCCCCGCTGGCCAGCCTCTACGCGCACGCCCGCACGCTGCACATCGTGGACGGTCCGGACGAGGTGCACCGCCGGTCGCTCGCCCGGCGCGAGCTGAAGAAGTACAAGACGCAGTGACGCAGGACTTCGAGAGGAACACCACCATGACCAGTCGTGTCGCCATCGTGACCGGAGCCGCGCGCGGGATCGGCGCCGCCACCGCCCAACGGCTCGCCGAGGACGGCTTCGCCGTCGCCGTCGTCGACTTGGACGAGGAGCAGTGCGCCGGGACCGTCTCGGCGATCGAGGGCGCCGGGGGCGAGGCGCTGGCCGTGGGCGCCGACGTCAGCGACGCCGAGCAGGTCCGCGCCGCGGTCGACCGGGTCGCCACCGAGCTCGGCGCGCCCACCGTGCTGGTCAACAACGCGGGCGTGCTGCGGGACAACCTGCTGTTCAAGATGTCCGACGACGACTGGGACACCGTGATGAACGTGCACCTGCGCGGCTCGTTCCTGATGTCCCGCGAGGTCCAGAAGCACATGGTCGAGGCGAAGTTCGGCCGGATCGTGAACCTGTCCAGCACCTCGGCGCTGGGCAACCGCGGGCAGGCGAACTACTCCACGGCCAAGGCCGGGCTGCAGGGCCTGACCAAGACGCTGGCCATCGAGCTGGGCAAGTTCGGCATCACCGCCAACGCGATCGCGCCCGGCTTCATCGCCACCGACATGACCAAGGCGACCGCCGAGCGCGTCGGGGTGTCCTTCGACGAGTTCAGCAAGGCCGCCGTCGGCGGCATCCCGGTGGGGCGCCCCGGAGCGCCCGAGGACATCGCCAACACCGTGTCGTTCTTCGTCGACGAGCGCTCCGGATTCGTCTCCGGCCAGGTCATCTACGTGGCGGGCGGGCCGAAGGCATGAGCGCCACCGACGCCGACGGGCTGCGCGAGCGGGTCGGCGCGTTCCTCGCGCAGCACCCGCCGGAGCGCACCGACCGCCTGGAGTTCCTGCGGGCGCGGTTCGACGCCGGGCTGGCGTGGGTGCACTTCCCCGCCGGGCTGGGCGGGCTGGACGCCCCGCGCGAGTGGCAACCGGTGGTCGACGAGGCGTTCGCCGCGGCCGGGGCGCCGAACAACTCGCCGCGGCTGAACTCCATCGGGCTGGGCATGGCCGCCCCGACGATCCTGCGGTTCGGCACCCCGGAGCAGCAGCAGCGGTTCCTCCGTCCGCTGTGGACCGGCGAGGAGATCTGGTGCCAGCTCTTCAGCGAGCCGGGCGCGGGATCGGACCTCGCCGCGCTGTCCACCCGGGCCGTCCGCGACGGCGACGAGTGGGTCCTCGACGGCCAGAAGGTCTGGACGTCGCTGGCGCACCGGGCGAGCTGGGCGATCCTGGTCGCCCGATCCGATCCGGACCAGCCCAAGCACAAGGGGCTGAGCTACTTCGTCTGCGACATGACCGCCCCGGGCGTGGAAGTGCGCCCGCTGCGGCAGATCACCGGTGAGGCGGAGTTCAACGAGGTGTTCCTGACCGGGGTGCGCATCCCGGACTCGCACCGGCTCGGCGAGGTCGGCCAGGGCTGGCAGGTGGCGATGGGCACCCTGATGAACGAGCGGGTCTCCATCGGCGGCAGCAACACCGAGCGCGAAGCCGGGCTGATCGGGCTGGCCGCGCGGACCTGGCGCGACCGCCCCGAGCTGCGCACCTCCGGGGCGCACGACCGGCTGCTGTCGCTGTGGGTGGAGGCCGAGGCCGCCCGGTTGACCGGCCAGCGGCTCCGCCAGCAGCTCGCCGCGGGCAGCCCCGGGCCGGAGGGGTCGGCGGTCAAGCTGTCCTTCGCCCGGCTGAACCAGGAAATCTCCGGCTTCGAGCTGGAGCTGCTCGGCGAAGAAGGGCTCGGCTACGACGACTGGACGTTCCGGCGCCCGGACCAGGCCGACTTCACCTCCGCGCGCGGCCCCGGCTTCCGCTACCTGCGGGCCAAGGGCAACTCGATCGAGGGCGGCACCTCGGAGATCCTCCGCAACGTCATCGCCGAACGGGTGCTGGGCCTGCCGCCGGAGATCCGCACCGACAAGGACCGGCCGTGGAAGGAGCTCCCGCGATGAGCGTCCCGGACCTGCTCTACAGCGAGGTCGAGGAGGACCTGCGGACCAACGTGCGCCGGCTGCTGCAGGAGCGCAGCGACTGGCCGTCGGTGCTGGCCAGGACCGAGAGCGACGAACCCTACGACCTGGCGCTGTGGCGCACGCTGGCCGGTGAGCTCGGGCTCGCGGCGCTGCTGGTGCCCGAGGAGCTCGGCGGTGCCGGGGCCGGCGCCCGGGAGGTCGCGGTGCTGGCCGAGGAGCTCGGCCGGTCGGTGGCCCCGGTGCCGTTCCTGGGCAACCTGCTGGCCACCGCGGCGCTGGTGGAGTGCGCCGCGGTGCCCCGGGTCCGGGAGATCCTGCCGCAGCTCGCCGACGGCACCCAGCTCGGCAGCACCGCGATCGGGCTCGGCCGTTCGCCCTACGCCGCGTTCCCGGACGCGGTCCGGGCCGACGGCGGCGCGCTGACCGGATCGGTCGGCGCGGTGGTGGAGCTGGCGTTCGTCGACTACCTGGTGGTGCCCGCCACCGACGCCGACGGCCCGGCGCTGTACCTGCTGGACACCTCGGTGCCCGGGGTGACCCGGACACCGACCACACCGCTGGACCTGACCCGCCGGTTCGGTGCCCTGGAGCTGGATTCGGCGGTCGGCGAGCGGATCGCCTCGGGCGCCGACGCCGAACGCGTGCTGCGCCGCGCGCTGCTCACCGCGGCGGGCGTGCTGGCCTCCGAGCAGGTGGGCCTGGCCCAGCACTGCTTGGATTCCACCGTGGAGTACGCGCTGACCCGCTCCCAGTTCGGTCGCCCGATCGGCTCCTTCCAGGCGGTCAAGCACCGGCTCGCCGACCTGTTCACCGGCGTGAGCACCGGCCGCGCCGCCGCACGCGGCGCCGCCGACGCGCTGGCCCGCGAGGACGCCGAGGTGGAGCTGTCGGTGGCCGTGGCGCAGGCGTACTGCTCGGACCTGGTCGTGCTGGCCGCCGAGGAAGCGCTGCAACTGCACGGCGGCATCGGCATGACCTGGGAACATCCGGCCCACCTGCACCTGGCGCGGGCCAAGAGCTCCCAGCTCGCCTTCGGCACCGCCGAACGGCACCGGCAGCGCCTCGCCGAGCTCGTCGACCTGCCGACCCCGTAGCGCCCGCGGCGCAGAACACGACGACGCGTCCCCCACCGACCGGAGGTACCCGTGCGGGTTTTCCACAGCACCGAAGAACTCGTCGCCGCCCAGGGCGAGAAGCTCGGCACCAGCGATTGGCTGACCATCACCCAGGAGCAGGTCGACCAGTTCGCCGAGGCCACCCACGACCACCAGTGGATCCACGTCGACGTGGAGCGCGCCAAGGCCGGCCCGTTCGGCGGCCCGATCGCGCACGGCTTCCTCACCCTGAGCCTGCTGCCCAAGCTCAACGGGCAGACCTACAAGCTCGACGTCGGCGCCAAGATGGGCATCAACTACGGGCTGAACAAGGTCCGCTTCCCCAGTCCGGTGGCGGTCGGCTCGCGGGTGCGCTCGCACACCGAACTGACCGACGTCAGCGAGGTCAAGGGCGGGCTGCAGCTCACCATCGCGACGACCATCGAGATCGAGGGCGCCGACAAACCGGCGTGCGTGGCGGAGATGCTCTCCCGCGTGGTGCTCTGAGCACCTCCGCGCGACTGCCACGACGGGCTCCCCGGTGCGCCGGGGAGCCCGCGTCGCGTCATTCGACCCGGATGTCCATCCCCGGTCCCAGCGGCAGGTCGGCGAAGTAGAACACCGTGAGGATCAGCGCCCACAGCAACCAGAACGGGACGACGAAGGGCGTCATCCTGGCCACCAGCGTGCCGATGCCCGCCTGCGGTTCGTAGCGCCGCAGGTAGGTCAGCAGCACGATCATGTACGGGTTGAGCGGGGTCATGACCTGGGTCGCCGAGTCGCCGACCCGGAACGCCGCCTGGGCGAATCCCGGCTCGAAGCCCAGCAGGGCGAACATCGGCACGAACACCGAGGCCATCAGCGTCCACAGGCTCGACCCGGAGATGATGAACAGGTTCAGCGCGGAGGCCAGCGCCATGAACCCGAGGAACGCCGGGTAGCCGTCCAGGCTCAGCCCGCGCAGCAGGTCCGCACCCGCGACCGCGACCCAGGACCCCAGGTTGGTCCAGTTGAACAGCGCGATGAACTGCCCGAGCATGAACGCCAGCACCAGGAAACCGGACAGGTCGCGCAGCGCGAGGGCCATCAGCCGGGGCACGTCGGAGGGCCGGCGCACCGTGCCCGCGCTCGTGCCGAAGGCGATGGCGGGCACCGCGAAGCCCAGGAAGATCAGCGTGGTGACCGAGTCCAGCAGCGGTGACTCCGGCAGGAACCCACCGTCGTCGTTGCGCAGCGGCGAGGACGGCCACAGCACCAGCAGCAGCACCGCCGCGGCGGCCACCACGAAGGCGATCCCGGCCCGCACCAGGCCGCGCCGCTCGGCCGGTTCCAGCGCCACCCGCACCGCGCCCTCCTCGGCGCCCGATCCGGACACCTCCTCGCGCGGGACCCCGGCGCGCACCATCCGCGGTTCGATCACCTTGTCGATCAGCAGGCCCGCCAGCAGACCCAGCAGGATCGCCGAGACCACGTTGAAGTAGTAGTTCGAGACCGGGGTGACCGCGGTGCCGGGGTCGGGCAAGGTGGCGGCCACGCTGTTGCTGATCCCGGCGAACAGCGCGTCCAGGCTGGTGACCACCGGCGCGGTCGAGTAGCCCGCGCCCGCGGCGGCGAAACCGCCCAGCAGCCCGGCCACCGGGTGCCGCCCGGCGGCCTTGAAGACCAGCGCGGCCAACGGCGGGATGATGATCATCGAAGAGTCGGCCATCACGCTGCCCGCGATGCCGACCAGCCCCACCGCGTAGGGCAGCACCCAGCGCGGCGCACCGCCGAAGGCGGCCCGGATCAGCGCCGTGAGCAGGCCCGAGCGCTCCGCCAGCCCCACCGCGAGCATGATGGTGACCACGGTCTCCAGCGGCGGGAAGCCGATGAAGTTCTCGGCCATCGAGGTGAACAGGAACTCCAGTCCCGCACCGGTCAAGGCGCCCCGGATCACCGTGAGCTCGTCGTCTCCCGGGATCCGCACCGTGACGCCGAACGCGGCCACCGCCGTGGAGACCACCGCGACGACCAGGAACAGCAGGCCGAAGAGGATGAAGGGTTCGGGGAGCTTGTTGCCCGCTCGCTCCACCAGGTTGAGGACCCGGTCGAGGCGGCTGGACCCGGCGGTGCTCGTCTCGCTGCTCATGCGTCTCCGACGTGGTGCGATGCCCGTTCGAGGTATCCGGTAGCGAACCTCCCGGGACCCGCCGCGCGCAAGACCCGCCGAGGACCGGAGCGCGCCACGCGACCGCCGCTACGGCCGCAAGGACGCCAGCAGCAGGTCGGCGAAGTGCTCGCCCACCTGCTCCCCGGTCAGCTCGCCCCCCTGGTGGAACCAGGTGCCCAGGTGGTGCACCGCGCCGTAGAAGAAGTCCACCACCAGGTCGGCCGATTTGTCCGAGCGGAACACCCCGGACGCCTGGCCCTCCTGCACCAGCGCCCGCACCCGCTCGTGGTAGCGGCGCCGCGCGGCCCGCACCTCGGCCTGCTTGTCGGGGTGCAGCAGGTGCATCGAGCGGAAGAAGATCACCGTGTCGTCGAGGTTGGCGGCGGTGGTCACCACCACGTCGACGGCCACCGCGTGCAACCGCTCCTGCACCGGGGCGTCGCGGTCGGCGGCGACCTCCAGCCGCGCGGTCTGCTCCCGCAGCAACCGGGAGTAGATCTCCGAGAGCAGGTCGTCCTTGGAGTCGAAGTAGTGGTACATCGCCCCCTTGGTGACCCCGGCGGCGTCCACGATCTGCTGCACCGAGGTCGTCTCGAAGCCCTGATCGGCGAACAGCCGGGTCGCCACGGCCAGCAGGCGCTGCGGAACCGGCTCGGCTCCCGCATCCGCTCCGCTCGCAGCCCGCACCATGACACCGACCTCCCAGTCCGTCCTCGCGGTCCCGGCGACCCACCGGTTCCGCACCCGCGCGTCAGGTGCCCGGTCGGGTGCCGCCGCACCACAGTATCGGCCGGTCAGCAGCCCGCCGCGCGCACCGCCGCGCCCGTCGTCCGGACTCAGGTGCTGGTCCGGCGCCGCAGCTTGCGCATCCCGCCCTGCCAGCGCCCCGGATCGGCCGCCCGCAGCGCGTAATACCCGGCCACCTCCTCGTGCGGCAGCACCAGGAACCGGCCGTCCCGCAACGCCTCGACCACCACCTCGGCGACCTGCTCCGGTTCCAGCGCGCCCTCGCCGAGGAGCTTCTGCCCGGCCGAACCGCTGCTGCCGAGCATCGCGGTGCGCACGCCCTGCGGGCACAACGCCTGCACCGCGATCCCCCGGTCGCCGTACTCGATGGCCAGCCACTCGGCGAAGGCGAGCGCGGCGTGCTTGCTCACCGAGTAGGGCGCCGAGCCGAGCATGGTCAGCAGTCCGGCGGCCGACACGGTGGCCAGGAAGTGCCCCTCGCCGCGCTCCAGCCAGTGCGGCAGCACCGCCCGCGCCGCGCGCACGTGGGCCATCACGTTGACCTCCCAGGACAGCGCCCACTCCGCCTCCGGTGCCTCCGGGCCGCCCGAGCGGGCCACCCCGGCGTTGGCGCAGAACAGGTCGATCCGCCCGTGCCGCTCCAGCGCCGCCGCGACCAGGGCGTTGACCCCGTCCTCGCTCGCCGCGTCCCCGGGCACCGCGAGCCCGCCGACCTCGTCGGCGACCCGTCGCACCGCGTCGGCGTCGAGATCGGCCAGCACCAGCTGCGCACCGTCCCGGGCGAACCGGCGCGCCATCGCGGCCCCGATCCCACCGGCCGCGCCGGTCACCACCACGACCGCCCCGTCGAGCCGCATGGTCACACACCTCCGCGCAGGGTCGCCCCGCCGTCGAGCACCAGCACCTGCCCGGTGATCCAGGACGCCTCGTCGGAGAGCAGGAACGCCGCCGCGCCGCCGATGTCGGAGGGCACCCCGAGCCGCTGCAACGGGTAGGCCCCGGCGACCTCGTCCTCGCGATCCTCGTAGAGCGCGGTGGCGAACTTGGTCTTCACCACCGCGGGGGCGACCGCGTTCACCCTGATCGCGGGGGCCAGCTCCACCGCCAGCTCCTTGGTGATGTGGGCGAGCATCGCCTTCGTCGCGCCGTAGTAGGCGATGCCCGGCGCGGGGCGCAGCCCGGCCACCGACGACACGTTGAGCACCGCACCGCCGTGCTCGGCCATTCCGGCCCGGTGGACCTGCTGCGTCCAGGACAGCGCGCTGAGCACGTTGACCTCGAAGGTCTTGCGGGCGATGCCGTGGTCGAGTTCGATCAGCGGGCCGTAGGCGGGGTTGATGCCGGTGTTGTTGACCAGCAGGTCGACCCGGCCGAACGCCTCGCGGGTGGTGGCCACCGCCTCGGCCTGGTGCTCCTCGTCGTCGCCCTTGCCCGCGACGCCGATGGCGTGCTCGGCGCCCCCGAGCCCGCTGACCGCCTCGGCCAGGGCCTCGGGCTTGCGCGCGGTCACGCAGACCTTCGCGCCCTCGGCCACCAGCCGCTCGGCGATCGCCAGTCCGATGCCCCTGCTGGCACCGGTCACGATCGCGACCTTGCCCTCGAAACGCTTGCTCATCGGGTTCCCTCCTGGTGGCCGGTGCGGGCGGTGTCGCGGAGCTGACGGCGCAGGATCTTGCCGGTCGCCGTCTTGGGCAGCTCGTCGAGGACCTCGATGCCGCGCGGGTACTTGTACGCGGCGAGCTGCTCCTTGCAGTACCCGATCAGCTCCTCGGGCGTGCAGTCGTGCCCGGCGCGCAGGCTGACGTAGGCGCGCACGGTCTCGCCCCGGTAGGCGTCGGGCACCCCGACCACGGCGACCTCGCGCACCGCCGGGTGCCCGTAGAGCACGTCCTCCACCTCGCGCGGCCACACCTTGAAGCCGGAGGCGCTGATCATGTCCTTCTTCCGGTCGACGACGTAGAACCAGCCCTGCTCGTCCATGAACCCGACGTCACCGGTGTGCAGCCGCCCGCCGCGCAGGCCCCGGGCGGTCTCCTCCGGCTTGTTCCAGTAGGCGGGCACCACCATCGGGCCCTCGACGACGATCTCACCGACCTCGCCCACCGGCAGGTCCGCGCCGGTGTCGTCGACGATCCGCAGCACCGCGTTGAAGGTGGGCAGGCCGACGCTGAGGGTCCCGGAGGCCTTGTCGACCGGCGCTTCCAGGTGGGCGGGCACGGAGGTCGCGGTGGCGGTGGTCTCGGTGAGCCCGTAGCCGTTGTGGATGTAGTGGCCGTACCGCGCGCGGAAGTCCTCGACGACCGCCGAGGGCAGCGGAGCACCGCCGGAGTAGACCAGCTCCAGCGAGGAGAAGTGGTCGGCGCTGACGTCCGGGTGGTTGGTCAGCGCCACGTAGGCGGTCGAGGGGCCGATCAGGTAGGCCGGGCGGTGCTCGGCGAGCGCGTCGAGCACCACCCCCGGCTCGAACCGGTAGGCCAGGTCCAGCCGGCCCGCCAGGGCGAACGCGGAGCAGAGCTGGCAGACCATGCCGGTGATGTGGAACAGCGGGGCCAGCGCGAAGATCCCGGCGCCGTCGAGATCGCTGGTGCGGGTCTTGAAGCCGACGGCGTTGAACACCAGGTTGCCGTGGGTGTTGGTGGCCCCCTTCGGCTCACCGCTGGTACCGGAGGTGTAGACCAGCAGTGCGGTGTCCGACGGCGCCGGCTCGGGGACCTCGGGGCGCTGCCCGGCGTGCGCGCGGGCCACCTCCAGCAGGTCGGCGCAGCCCTCGGCGGGCCGCCGCCGCAGGGTGCCGAACAGGCGGGAGTCGTGGCGGGTCTGCAGGTCGAGCTCGCTGGTGGTGATGGCCAGTCCGACGCCTGCCCGGCGGGCGCAGTCGCCGACCACCTCGTGCCAGCCCTGCTCGGAGCACACGATCGCGGTCGGCCGGGCGTCCCCGAGGATCTTGGTCAGCTCACGGATGCGGTACATCGGGTTGAGCGGCACCACGATCGCCCCGGCCTTCCAGCCGGCGAGCAGCGCGATCACGAACTGCGGGACGTTCTGCAGGTAGACCGCGAGCCGGTCGCCGGGGTGGAGGCCGTTGGCGGCGAGGTGGGTGGCCAGTCCGTCGCTGAGCTCGTCGAGCTCGCGGTAGGTCAGCCGCCCGTCGAAGTAGGTCACCGCGGTGCGGTCCGGGTGCGCCCGGACGGTCGCGGAGAACATCGCCAGGACGGAGTCGAATCCGGGCTCGATCTCGTGCGGCACGCCCTGCTCGTACAGCGCCAGCCACGGTCGTTCGTCGTACGCGCTGCCCAAGGCGCCACCTCCATCAAAACCGACCAGTCGGTACGCGGCCCAAGTCAACGGCTCGACCACCTCCCCCGTCAACCCTCCGGGGGCGGGAACAGGAGACGACCGCGGCCACCCCCACCACGACACGGACAATCCGGACCCCTGACCCGAGCAACTCCCGGCGTCGGCCACCGACACCCGCGCGACCTGCACGAGGACGGCGGCTGGGCCGTTCGGGGCATCGCCGACACGCCGAGCGGAAGCGGCGCTCGCGCTCACCCCGAACGCACCAAGCGCCCCTACCGCACCGCAGACAACCCGCGCCTCCGGAGCGGGCCCCCGCCCCCCGAATGAACCGGAACATCACCTCAGGGGGTCGACAGAAGTCGTCACGGTGCGCTAATCTCTTGCTACGCATAGTGATTCACCACACTCGGCCGCACGCTCGCGCACACTTTTCGGCCGCCAGGGGTTACTCTGGACGGCATGACAGCCGCGTTGGAGTCCGTGCTGGCACGAGCCGGATTAAGGGTCACCGCCAACGAATTCCTCTCGTTGGTCGAGGACGCCGCGAAGAAGCTCACCTCGCCCCAGGCGGACCCGGCCGCGCACTTCAGCGACTCCGAGCAGGCTGCACTGGCCGACGTCGGGCTCGACCTGGCGCCGCTGGGACCGTCCGAGGGCGATCCCCGGGCGCGCACCGTCGCCGAGCAGGCCGTGCTGCGCGACACCGCGCTGTCGGTGAACCAGGCGGCCGAACGGCTCGGGGTCGACAGCAGCCGCATCCGGCACCGGATCGGCGAGCGCAGGCTGATCGGCTGGAAGGACCGGGGTGGCTGGCGGCTGCCCGCGTGGCAGTTCACCGAGCACGACGCCCTGCCCGGGCTCGAAGCGGTGCTCGCCGCGATGCCGCTGGACCAACCCGCGCTCGTGCTGGCCAACTTCATGACCACCCCGCAGGAGGACCTGGAGGTCGAGGACCACCCGGTCAGCCCGCGCGAGTGGCTGCTGGCCGGTGGCGACCCCGGGCGCGCGGCGCAGCTCGCCTCGACCATCGGCACGCCCGCCTGAGCGCTCCCCGCCCGACCGGACCCCGAACACCTGGACCTTCATGGCTCGGCTCCCCCAGCCGCCTGCGCCAGCAGTGCTGCAAGCGATGCTCCGGCGCACCGAGGACGTCATCGCGGTGCCCGCCGGGAGCCGGCTGGTGCGCGTCTACACCTCCGGCGGCAACCACCCGCAGCAGTGGAACTCGTTCCGCTACGCGGGGCCGTTACCGCACGCCCGGTTCGACCCGCACCTGCCCAACAACCAGGGCGGTCCCACGGTCACCCGGGAGCACGGCGTGCTGTACTTCTCGCTGTCCGTGCGGACCTGCATCGCCGAGGTGTTCCAGGCCACCTCCACAGTGGACCGGCGCACCCGGAGCCCGCAGCTCGTCCTGTTCCGGCCTCGTCGGACGCTCCGGCTGCTCGACCTGTCCGGGCTGTGGCCGACCAGGGCCGGGGCCTCGCAGGCGATCAGCAGCGGGCCGAAGGAGCGCACCCAGGCGTGGGCGCGGACGATCCGCGCCGCCTACCCGGAACTCGACGGGTTGTGGTACCGGTCCTCGATGGACGCGGGCAACCCGTCGCTGTGCCTGTGGGACCCGCCCGCGGCGACGGCGCTGCCGGACTCGCCCGACGTGCTGCTACCGCTGAGCCACCCCGGGCTCGACGTGCCGCTGGGCCGGGTGTGCAAGGAGCTCAGCTACACCATGCTGGACTGAGGGGCCTTGTCAGAATGGCCTGCGTGGCGGTACCGGTGGCGGAACCTCAGCGGCCTTCTCGCTGCGCCGATCGCCTCCTGATGCACCAACGACGCACACGGCGTCGGCGCTGTCCTCACGAGAAGGCCGCGGAGAACCCGCCGCGGTGCAAGCTGCGTGCCTCACCGCATGCGGCTACGCCGCATTCTGAAAAGCCTCCTGAGGACCGCTCCCGGAACCCGCCACCGGGCGCCGGGACCTCCGCGCGGCGCTGGAACGACGAAGTGCCCGGGGTTCGGCTGAACCCCGGGCACCGTCGCGGTCGGATCAGGAGTTCTCGGGACTGCCCTCCGCCGACTGCTGCTTGGCGTCCTTCTTCGACTTCGACAGGCTCGCCCACGTGGTGATCGCCAGCGTCACCACGATGAAGCCCAGCGACATCCAGTTCGTGATCTCCATCCACTCCGGCACCAGGTGGTACTCGTGGAACGCGTGGAGGATCAGCTTGAAGCCGATGAAGGCCAGGATGACCGCCAGCCCCACGGACAGGTAGACGAGCTTGTCGACCAGGCCGCCGAGCAGGAAGTAGAGCTGCCGCAGACCCATCAGGGCGAACGCGTTGGCCGCGAACACCAGGAAGGGGTCCTGGGTGATGCCGAAGATCGCGGGGATCGAGTCGACCGCGAACAGCAGGTCCGCGCTGCCGATCGCGATGATCACGATGAACATCGGGGTCAGCCAGCGCTTGCCGTCGATCTTCACCGACATCTTGGCTTCGTGGTAGTCGTCGGTCACCGGGAACAGCTTGCGCACCTGGCGGACGACCGCGTTCTCCTTGTACTCCTCGTCCTCGTCCTTCTTGCGGACCATGCTGATCGCGGTCCAGAGCAGGAAGGCACCGAAGATGAAGAAGATCCAGACGAAGCGCTCGATCAGCGCCGCGCCCAGGAAGATGAACACCGCGCGCATCGCCAGGGCGATCAGGATGCCGATCAGCAGCACGCGGTGCTGGTGGATCGACGGCACCGCGAAGCTGGACATGATCACCATGAAGATGAACAGGTTGTCCACGCTCAGGGAGTACTCGGTGATGTAACCGGTGAAGTACTCGATCGCGAAGTGCGCATCACCGAAGATCCACACCCCGATGCCGAACAGCACCGCGCACGCCACGTAGAAGGTGACCCACTTGGCGGCTTCGCCGGTGGTCACCTCGTGCGGCTTGCGGTCGACGATCACCAGGTCCAGCAAAAGCAGGACGGCCAGTCCGCCGAGCGTGGCGGCCCACACCCACCACGGAACGTCGAGCCGGTCCACCGCTCCCTGGGCGAGGAGCGTCACATCGGCACCCATTCATCACCTCCGGTTCAGGGCATGCGCCGAGGACCGGAGGTCTCTTCCATCGACGCTCGTCGACCGGCGGCACCGGGCTTGACCTGGCAAGTTCCGTGATGACGATGCCGCCGCGAAGGAATACTCCCCTCCACCTCGTCAAGATTCTCCTCGATGCGTCCAGTCGAACACCAGCGGGGTGGGCAGGGGTACGCGACATCACGTCGCACCGGCGGCGTCGGCCCCGTCCGGCCCGCACCCGCCGCGACCGGGGACGATGCGGATCACCGTCGCGCCGAGATCCGGCGACCTCTACGATCGGGGCCGCCGGTGCGCCGGCACCGCACTCGGGGATGCGGCACGAGACCGCGGATTGCTGTTTGGTCTCTGGTTCATAGCGTCTTGTCTTCGCTCCTCCCAGGAGAGAACTGGTGCCGCCGAATTCCCCTACTGTCGTGGGCGTGTCCGCCCCTCCTCGTCGTCGCAAGAGCCTGCTGCTGATCTCGCTGGCGCTGATCGCCACCGTGGTCCTCGGCGCGTTCCTGTGGTCCGACGAGCAGGAGCCCGAGGCCGGACCCCCGCCGCCGCGCGAGGCGCTGCTGGACGTGCTGGACGGACCCGGCGGCACCGAGCGGACCCAGATCGACGTCACCCTCCACGCCCCCGCCGACACCCCGGCCCCGGCGATCCTGCTGGCGCACGGCTTCGGCGGTGACAAGCGCAGCACCGCCGCGCAGGCCCGGGAACTGGTCTCCCGGGGCTTCAGCGTGCTCACCTACTCGTCCCGGGGCTTCGGCCGCAGCACCGGCGAGATCGCGCTGAACCAGCCGGAGTACGAGGTGGCCGACGCCCGGCAGCTGCTCGACTGGCTGGCCCGCCAGCCCGAGGTGCTGCGCGACGGTGACGGCGATCCGCGGGTCGGGGTGACCGGCACCTCCTACGGCGGGGCGCTGAGCCTGCTGCTCGCGGGCGTCGATCCGCGCGTCGACGCCATCGCACCGGTGAACACCTACAACGACCTGCACCAGGCGCTGCTGCCCAACGGCGCCACTCCGCAGACGCCGCGAGCGAGCACCCCGGCGCGCGGCACCGGGGCACCGGGCGGGGTGTTCAAGGAGGCGTGGGCCGGACTGCTGTTCGCCTCCGGCGGGCAGCCCGCCGCACCCCCGGCCGCCGGGTCGCTGCCCTCGGACGGGCCGGGCCTCCGGCGCGACCCCGACGATTCCCCGCTGACCTGCGGGAATTTCACCGAGGAGGTGTGCGCGGCCTACACCGAGGTGGCCCGCACCGGCCGGGCCGGGCCGGCGACCCTGGCGCTGCTCGACGACGTCTCCCCGCGCAGCGTCACCTCCCGGATCGAGGTGCCGACGCTGCTGGTGCAGGGCGCGCGGGACTCCCTGTTCGGCCTGGAGCAGGCCGACGCCAACGCCCGGCAGATCACCGCGGCGGGCGGCGAGGTCAAGGTCGTCTGGTACGCGGGCGGCCACGACGGCGCCCCGCCCGGGCCCCGGCAGCGCCACCAGGTGGCCGACTGGTTCGCCCACCACCTCGGCGGCGTGCCCCCGGTTCCCGACCCCGGCACCGGCTTCGAGTACGACGTCGCCGGAAGGCCCCAGCGCGACGGCGAGGTCCCCGTGCGCACCGTGGTCGCCGAGGACTACCCGGGGCTCGACGGCGGACGCGCCCCGCGCTTCGGGCTGCAGCTGCACGGCAGACCCGCCCCGGTGATCAACCCGCCCGGCGGGAGCCCGGCCGCGACCAGTTCGCTGCCGGGGCCGGGGCGGTGCAGGACGCCGCGGGCAGCCTCGGTCAACGGCTGGCCCGGGACTTACCGCGGCAGGTCGCGGTGTTCCGCACCGAGCCGGTGTCCGAGCAGCTCATGGTCTCGGGGGTGCCGCGCGCCCGGCTGTCGGTCGCCTCCGTGCCCGGTCAGCCCAGCACCGGTGAGGCGGTGCTGTTCACCAAGCTCTACGACGTCGCCCCCGACGGCGGCCGGACCCTGATCGGCAACGCCGTCTCGCCGCTGCGGGTCACCGGATTGCCGCCGGACGGGACGCCCGTCGAGGTGTCCGCGGCGCTGCCCGGCGTGGTGCACCCGCTGGAGAGCGGTCATCGCCTGGAACTGGCCGTCGCCACGACGGACCAGGCGTACGCGGTGCCGAAGGAACCCGCGGTGCACCGGATCGGCCTGGCCGGCGCGCAGGAGCTGTCCGTGCCGTCGGTGCGCGGCACCACCTCCAGCGCCGCCCCGGTACCCGCCGCACCCCTGATCGGCATCGGCGCGTTGGCGCTGATCGCCCTGTCGGCGTGGGTGGTCAACCTGATCCGGCGGCGCAGCGGCCACGACGTCGACCCGCTCCTGCAGGACACCCCGCTGGTGATCAGCGACCTGGCGAAGTCCTACCCCGACAAGCCCGCCGCGGTGCGGGACCTGTCGATGCGCGCCGAGCGCGGCCGGATCGTCGGACTGCTCGGCCCCAACGGGGCGGGCAAGACGACCACCCTGCGGATGCTGCTCGGCCTGCTGCGCCCCACCGCCGGGCAGATCCGGGTGTTCGGGCACCGCGTCGTACCCGGCGCACCGGTGCTGTCCCGGATCGGCTCGCTGGTGGAGTCCCCCGGGTTCCTGCCGCACCTGTCCGGCATCGACAACCTGCGCGCGCACTGGGCCTCGACCGGCAGACCGGTGCTGCAGGCGCGGTTCGACGAGGTGCTGCGGATCGCCGGGCTCGGTGACGCCGCGCAACGCCGGGTGCGCGGCTACAGCCAGGGGATGCGGCAGCGGCTGGCGATCGCCCAGGCGATGCTCGGCATGCCGGACCTGCTGGTGCTCGACGAACCGACCAACGGCCTGGACCCGCCGCAGATCCACCGGATGCGCGAGATCCTGCGCCGCTACGCCGCCACCGGCCGCACCGTGCTGATCTCCAGCCACCTGCTCGCCGAGGTGGAGCAGACCTGCTCCCACGTCGTCGTGGTGCGCGACGGGGAGGTCGTCGCCAGCGGCGCGGTGGAGGAGATCATGGCGGCCGGCGGCGAAGCGACCTTCCGGGTGGACGATCCGGAGGTGGCCGAGATCGCCCTGCAAGGCGTGGAGGGCATCGGCGAGGTCACCACCGAGGGCGACGCGGTGCACGTCGACCTGGGCGGCAACCCGATCCCGGTGGCGGTGAACCTGCTGGTCGCCGCGGGCGTCGAGGTCCACCAGGCCGGACCCCGGCGCCGCCTGGAGGACGCCTTCCTGCAACTGGTCGGTGAGGAGACCCGGTGAGCGAGCGTTCCGAGGGGACCGCGCTGGTCCCCTCCCCGCACACCCAGCCGGTGCAGCCCGACGGCAGCGTCGTCGGCTACCGGCCGCAGCACACCCTGCCGCTGCGGGTCGAACTGGCCCGCCAGCTCAGCAGGCGGCGGACCCGGCTGGCGCTGGCGTTCCTGGTGCTGCTGCCGGTGCTCCTGCTGGCCGCGTTCGAGATCGGCGAGCAGGACTCCGGCGGGCGCGGGCCGACGCTGGCCGAGATGGCGACCGGCAGCGGGCTCAACTTCGCCGTGTTCACCCTGTACGCCTCGACCGGGTTCCTGCTGGCCGTGGTGGTGGCGCTGTTCTTCGGCGACTCGGTGGCCAGCGAGGCGTCGTGGTCGAGCCTGAAGTACCTGCTGGCCGCGCCCGTCCCGCGCGGTCGGGTGCTCCGGCAGAAGGCGGTGGTGGCGGCGCTGCTGTCCCTGGTCGGGCTCGTGCTGCTGACCGGGACCGCGCTGCTGGCCGGGGTGCTGTGGTACGGCGCGGGCGACCTGGTGACCCCGACCGGCGAAGCGCTGCCCTTCCCCACCGGGCTGGCGGCGCTGGGCATCGCCACCGGGTACCTGGCGGTGCACCTGACCTGGATCGCCGGGCTCGCCCTGTGGCTCAGCGCCAGCACCGACGCACCGCTCGGCGCGGTCGGCGGCGCGGTGCTGGTGTCGATCCTGTCCCAGATCCTCGACCAGATCCCCGCGCTCGGCGACGCGCGCGCCTACCTGCCCACGCACTACGCCCGGGCCTACTCCGACGTGCTCGCCGAGGACCCGGACTGGTCGGCGATGACCTGGGGCGCCTTCGCCGCGCTGGTCTACGCCGCCGCGTTCCTCGTGCTGGCGGCGCGGCGGTTCCACCGCAAGGACATCATCAGCTAGCGCGGGCCGGGATCACTCGATCCCGGCCGCGTCCATGCCGCGGATCTCGCGCTTGAGGTCCTGGATCTCGTCGCGCAGCCGGGCGGCCAGCTCGAACTGCAACTCGCGGGCCGCGCTCATCATCTGCTCGTCGAGCTGCTGCACCAGGTCGGCCAGTTCCGCGCGCGGCATCGACTTGATGTCCCGGTCCTCCAGCAGGCCGGACCCGGCCACGGCTTCGCCGCTGGGCTTCTTGCCGCGCGAGGTGTTGCGCCCGGAACCGCCCACGGCCACCGATTCCTCGGTGTCCTCGGACTCGGCGTAGACCCGGTCGAGGATGTCGGCGATCTTCTTGCGCAGCGGCTGCGGGTCGATGCCGTGCTCGGTGTTGTAGGCGATCTGCTTGTCCCGGCGCCGGTTGGTCTCGTCGATGGCGTACTGCATCGAGTCGGTGACCCGGTCGGCGTACATGTGGACCTGGCCGGAAACGTTGCGCGCCGCGCGGCCGATGGTCTGCACCAGGCTGGTGCCCGACCGCAGGAAGCCCTCCTTGTCGGCGTCGAGGATCGACACCAGCGACACCTCGGGCAGGTCGAGTCCCTCGCGCAGCAGGTTGATCCCGACGAGCACGTCGTACTCGCCGAGCCGGAGCTGGCGCAGCAGCTCGACCCGGCGCAGGGTGTCCACCTCCGAGTGCAGGTAGCGCACCCGGATGCCCAGTTCGAGCAGGTAGTCGGTGAGGTCCTCGGCCATCTTCTTGGTCAGCGTGGTGACCAGCACCCGCTCGTCGCGCTCGGCGCGCTGGCGCACCTCGTGCACCAGGTCGTCGATCTGCCCCTCGGTGGGCTTGACGACCACCTCCGGGTCGACCAGGCCGGTCGGCCGGATGACCTGCTCGACGAACTCCCCGCCGGCCTGGCCGATCTCGTACGGTCCGGGCGTCGCCGACAGGTAGACGCTCTGCCCGATCCGGTCGCTGAACTCCTCGAAGGTCAGCGGGCGGTTGTCCATCGCGCTGGGCAGCCGGAACCCGTGGTCGACCAGCGTGCGCTTGCGCGAGGCGTCGCCCTCGAACATGCCGCCGATCTGCGGGACCGTCACGTGCGACTCGTCGATGATCAGCAGGAAGTCGTCCGGGAAGTAGTCCAGCAACGTGGCCGGTGCCGACCCGGCCGCGCGGTCGTCGATGTGCCGCGAGTAGTTCTCGATGCCCGAGCAGAACCCGACCTGGCGCATCATCTCGACGTCGTACTGGGTGCGCATCCGCAACCGCTGCGCCTCCAGCAGGCGGTTCTGCTTCTCCAGCTCGCCGAGCCGCTCCTCCAGCTCGCCCTCGATCGCGCGGATCGCCTTCTCCATCCGCTCCGGGCCCGCGACGTAGTGCGTGGCCGGGAAGATCCGCAGGTCCGAGACCTCCCGGACGATCTCACCGGTGAGCGGGTGCAGGTAGTGGAGGCGGTCGATCTCGTCGCCGAAGAACTCCACCCGCACGGCGAGCTCCTCGTACGCCGGGATGATCTCCACGGTGTCACCCCGGACCCGGAAGGTGCCGCGGGCGAAGGAGATGTCGTTGCGGGAGTACTGGACGTCGACCAGCGCCCGCAGGAACACGTCGCGGTCGATCTCGCCGCCGACCTCGAGCTGGATCGAGCGGTCCAGGTACGACTGCGGGGTGCCCAGGCCGTAGATGCACGACACCGACGACACCACCACGCAGTCCCGGCGGCTGAGCAGGTTCGACGTCGCGGAGTGGCGCAGCCGCTCGACGTCCTCGTTGATCGAGGAGTCCTTCTCGATGTAGGTGTCGGTCTGCGGGACGTAGGCCTCGGGCTGGTAGTAGTCGTAGTAGCTGACGAAGTACTCGACCGCGTTCTCCGGGAAGAACCCGCGCAGCTCGTTGGCCATCTGGGCGGCGAGCGTCTTGTTCGGTTCCAGCACGAGGGTGGGCCGCTGCACGCGCTCGATCAGCCACGCGGTGCTCGCCGACTTGCCGGTACCGGTGGCGCCGAGCAGCACGACGTCCTTCTCACCCGCGTTGATCCGCCGCTCCAGCTCCTCGATCGCCTGCGGCTGGTCGCCGGCCGGCGAGTAGTCGCTGACCATGCGGAACTCGCCGCCGGCGCGCGGGATGTCGCTGACCGGGCGGAACTCGGAGCGGGCCAGCACGGGGTGCTCAGTCGCGAATGCCACGCCCACCAGCGTACGAGCCCGCACCGACAGCGCGCCGCCCTCGGCCCGCCGCCGGGCTCCGCGTCCCGCTGCCGGATGGCGGGAATCACACCCCGCCCGCCCGCGGCCGGGGGCGCGGGTGGCGGCCGCCACCCCGATCCGGATGCCCCCGGGGTGCGCCGCCGCCCTTAGAGTGGCGCGATGAGCACGCAGCGCGACATCGCCGACCGGCTCGGCCTGCCCGTCCACCCGCCGAAGGTGGAGGTGTTCGACCTCGTCGCGGGCACCAACACCGACCCGAAGCAGCACGTCCGCGCGGTGGACCGCTACCGGCTGACCGGCACCGGGCTCTACCTCGCCCGGCGGATGCCCGGCCACCCCGACCTGGCCGCGCTGGAATCCTGGTTGCTGCCCGAGGCCGGCCTGCGCGTCACGCGCTGGTACCACCACCCCGGCAAGGAGCGGGAGCTGGACTTCTACCTCGACGTGGTCGACGTCGACACCGGCCCCGAGCGCTGGTCGTCGCGCGACCTGTACCTGGACGTCGAGGTCCTCGACGGGCGCCGCGCCGACCTGCTCGACGTCGACGAGTTCGTCACCGCGGTCGGCGCCGGACTGCTCGACGAGGCCACCGCGGCCCGCGCGATGCGCACCGCCTGCGCCGCCGTCGAAGGGCTCGCCGCCCGCGGTTACCGCTTCGCGGACTGGCTGGCCGCGCGCGGCGTCGAACTCACCTGGCAGGGACCGCCCGCCGACCTCGGCTGAGCCGCGGACCGGGACTTCCGCCCCTTCCCGGCCGCACCCACCGCGGGGAGCGTCTGACGCGCGGCACGCGGAGAGGAGGGCCGAACCATGTCCACCCCACCACCGCCACCGGGGCAGGAGCGCCGGAACGGTTTCGGCATCACCGCGCTGGTCCTCGGCGTGGTCGGCCTGCTGTTCTCGTTCATCCCGATCATCGGCGTCATCGCCTGGCCGCTGGTGATCCTCGGGCTGATCTTCGGCGGGCTCGGGCTGAACCGGGCGCTCAAGGGCCGGGCGGACAAGGGCCTGCCGATCGCGGGCCTGGCCACCTCGCTCGTCGGGCTGCTGATCTGCATCCTGTACGCGGTGGTGTTCAGCCAGGCCGCGTCCCACTACGCCGAGAACCCGCCGCACGAGTTCACCGAGCAGGCGTACTTCGACCAGGCGCGCAGCTACGGCGTGCGGGGCTCGGACGCCGAGTTGCGGGAGTTCGGCTGCGCGCTGCGCGGCACCGGCGGCGATCCCGGGCGGATCGACGAGCTCGGTGCCGACCGCGGCCTGTCCCCGCCGGAGTCCGGCCACGTCTACGGCATGGCCTTCGCCCTGCCCTGCGGCGGTTGATCACCCGATCGGCGAGCCGCCGCATTCGTTATGGAAGCGTAGGGATGACGCGGTGGCGAATTCCGGATGACGCGAGTAGACAAGCTCGTGACCTGCGGGTTTCATTCACTCAGACGGCCCAACGTGGTCAAAAAGTTATGTGAAAAGCAGGTGCCGAGGATTCTGCCGAAGCGGCATTTCACGTTACTGTCTGCGCCGTGAGCGCGGCGTACTCCACTCAATTGGCTGAAGTGATCGACGTCTTCAGTTCGCAGCGCAGGCATCCCTCCGGCGCTGTCCACCAGCTCGACGCGTGCCACGTCGAGCGGTGGGGACTGGCCTTGCGGGGGCCGACCGCCGACACCGAGGACGCCGCCTCCGAGGTGACCTGGCTGCTGCCCGACCTCGGCCTGCGGCTGACCAAGCTCCGCCCCCGGCGCAGGCACTCGCGGCCGGGCCCGACGCGTCTCACCGCCACCCGGATCGAGCACGACACCCGTTCCTGGATGAGCACGGACCTGCTGCTCGGCTTGGAGATCGACGACCGGGCCCCCGCCCGCATCGCCCAGTACGAGGAGTTCGCCGCCGCGGTCTCCAGCGGGCTGATCCGGCTCAGCGAAGCCGATTTCGCGCTGCGCACGGTGCACCGCACGCTGGAGGAGATCAGCCTGCACCGCGACATCAACCAGTGGCTCGCGCACCGCGGCATCTTCGACATGTGGTGATCCGCCGACCCCGCGGAAGGATCACACCGGAGCCGCCGACTCGTTCCCGGTGCGCACGGCCACCTGGTCGACACGGCGAGGTGAACCCCGTACAGTCGATGTTGGCTGGTTGAGCAACAGCTGGCATGGCCCCTCGTGGCGCCGCGTTGGTTGCTCCCACGCTGCTCGTCGATGACCACGGCGGCGGGGCGGGCGTTCTCCATGCCTCAGCCCCGCGGCTCCCTCCGCGCTTCGTCGCGCTACCGCGGGTCCTCCTTCACCAACGGACAGGAGCTTCGTGCTCGCTCAAGGCACTGAGCAGTTTCCCTCGACGGGGTTTCCCTCGACGCACCACCTCTCGGCCACGAACGGACACCGGTTGGCGACGTGGTTCCGCGCGCTGCGGACCGAATCCGCCGCGATGGCCTCGGCCCGAGACCGATTCCTGCGCGGACCTCGCCTCTGATCCACGCCTTCCCCACCTCAACGGAGGAGTTCTCCCTGCACATCCGACGCGTCTCCCCCGGCCTGTTCAGCGGCTGGATGATCACCAATACCGAAGGCCAGCACACCGCGCACGTCGCGGGCAGCCAGCAGGACGCCGTCGACCGCGCGGACTTGCAGTTGACCGCGTGCGGCGGCGGCCGCCTCATCATCGACGATCCCGACGAGCACTGACACCTCGGGCGGCTGACCCTCACGGCGTCCAGCCGGTGCGCTCCGCCCATGCGCGGGCGCGCGGCAGCGCGGTGGCGAACCACTCCTCCGCCACCGCAGCACCGCCGTGGTCGGGATCGGTCGCCTGCCGATCGACCAGTTCCGCCTTCACCGCCGCGTACTCGGCACGGGCCTCGTCGTCGGCGCGCAGCCAAGCGGGGAACAGGAGCGCGTCCCACCAGCCCGGCGAACCGTCCACCCGGACGTGCAGGTGGGCGCAGCGGCCCGGGTCGGCCGCCACGTGCAGGTGGTCGGCCGGGTCGGGGGCGAACGGGTGCGAGTCGGTCACCGCACCCGGGAACGCCGCCGGGAACCCCGCCTCGGCCAACGGCTCCACCAAGGCTTCGGCATCGGCCGTCGACCGCACCGCGAGCTGGAGGTCGATGACGTCCTCCGCCGGAAGGCCCGGTACCGCGGTCGAGCCGATGTGGTCGAGGCGCACCGCGCGGTCACCCGCCGCCTGCCGCAGCCGGGCGATCAACCGCCTGGCCTGCCGCGGCCAGCTCGGGTCCGACGGCGCCAGCCGAAGCGGGCGCTTCGCGGAGCACCGCCGTGCCCGCACGTTGCGTTCGAAGGGAACCAGCCGTTCGTCCCACAGCGCGTCGACCCGCGCGGTGAGCTCGTCGAGCGGACCGCTGTTGTCCAGCAGGACGTCGGCAGCCTCGGCCCGCTGCTTGTCGGTGGCCTGGGCGCGGATCCGGGCGAGCGCGTCCTGCTCGGCCACGCCGCGGTCGGCGAGCCGCCGCAACCGCGCCGGGACGGGCGCGTCGACGATGACGACCAGGTGGTAGTTCGCGGCGTAACCGGCTTCCACCAGCAGCGGGATGTCGTGCACGACGATCGCGTCCGCCGGGGCCTCGGCCATCCGCTGAGCGGTCAGCGCCCCGATCCTGGGGTGGGTGATGGCGTTGAGGTCGGCGCGGGCCCCGTCGTCGGCGAACGCCCGGGCCGCCAGCGCTGCGCGGTCCAGCGCACCTTCGGCGTCCAGGATCCCGGCGCCGAACCGCTCGACCAGCGCGGCGAGCCCGTCGGTCCCGGGCCGCACCACCTCGCGGGCGAGCTGGTCGGCGTCGACGAGCACCGCACCGCGCTCGACGAGGCGCCGGGCGACGGTGGACTTCCCTGATCCGATGCCTCCGCTGAGGCCCACGCGCAACACGCGGCTCATCCTGCCAGCCGCCACGCCCGCGGGGAACGCGCGGGCGCACGACGACGGCCCCGCACCTCGGTGAAGTGCGGGGCCGTCGTCAGCGAGCCATCAGGCCTGGTGCTCACGCACCGCCGGAGAGCTTCTCCCGCAGCGCGGCGAGCTGCGCATCGCTGGCCAGCGAACCGGCGTCCTGCTCCTCGGAGGAGGACGAGTAGTTGCCGCCACCGGTGCTCTGCTGCTCCTCGGCAGCACCGCCGCCGGTCGCCGCGGCCGCAGCGGCCTCGGCGTCGGCCTGGGCCGCCTTGGCGACCTGAGCCATGTGCTTCTCGTAGCGCGAGTGGGCTTCGCCGTACTGGCGCTCCCACTCCTCGCGCTGGGCCTCGTAGCCCTCCTGCCACTCCTGGGTCTCCGGGTCGAAGCCCTCGGGGTAGATGTAGTTGCCCTCGTTGTCGTACTCGGCGGCCATCCCGTACTGGGTGGGGTCGAACTCCGAGTCCGAGGTGAAGCCCTCGTTGGCCTGCTTCAGCGACAGCGAGATGCGGCGACGCTCGAGGTCGATGTCGATGACCTTGATCATCACCTCGTCACCCACCTGGACGACCTGCTCCGGGATCTCCACGTGGCGCTCGGCCAGCTCGGAGATGTGCACCAGGCCCTCGATGCCCTCGTCGACGCGGACGAACGCACCGAACGGAACCAGCTTGGTGACCTTGCCCGGCACGATCTGGCCGATCGCGTGGGTCCGGGCGAACTGGCGCCACGGGTCTTCCTGGGTCGCCTTGAGCGACAGCGAGACGCGCTCGCGGTCCATGTCCACGTCGAGGACCTCGACGGTGACCTCCTGGCCGACCTCGACGACCTCGCTCGGGTGGTCGATGTGCTTCCAGGACAGCTCCGAGACGTGCACCAGGCCGTCGACCCCACCGAGGTCCACGAACGCACCGAAGTTGACGATGGAGGACACGACGCCCTTGCGGACCTGCCCCTTCTGGAGCTGGTTGAGGAACTCGCTGCGGACCTCGGACTGCGTCTGCTCCAGCCAGGCGCGGCGGGACAGGACCACGTTGTTGCGGTTCTTGTCCAGCTCGATGATCTTGGCTTCGAGCTCGCGGCCGACGTAGGGCTGCAGGTCGCGCACCCGGCGCATCTCGACCAGGGAGGCGGGCAGGAAGCCCCGCAGCCCGATGTCGAGGATGAGACCGCCCTTGACGACCTCGATGACGGTGCCCTTGACGGGCTCGTCCTTCTCCTTGAGCTCCTCGATGGTGCCCCAGGCGCGCTCGTACTGGGCGCGCTTCTTGGACAGGATCAGGCGGCCTTCCTTGTCCTCCTTCTGGAGGACCAGGGCCTCGACGAAGTCACCGACGGTGACGACCTCGGCCGGGTCGACGTCGTGCTTGATCGACAGCTCGCGGGAAGGGATGACGCCCTCGGTCTTGTAACCGATGTCGAGCAGCACCTCGTCGCGATCGACCTTGACGATGGTGCCCTCAACGATGTCCCCATCGTTGAAGTATTTGATGGTCTGGTCGACGGCGGCGAGGAAGTCCTCCTCCGTCCCGACGTCGTTCACTGCGACCTGCGGCTTCGTGGCGGCTGCAGTCGGGACGGTGGTGGTGTCGGTGGACATCAGGTGGGTTGCTCCGGTACGGATAGTTTGGTCGTTGGATCTACGTTGTGGCTGCACCCGATCCCCCGCCGGTTCGGCCCCGGGGAGGGCGCCGAATCCGCTGCCCGGCGGACTCGCCCGGGCGATTCGCCCGGGTGGGCGGACGGACATGAAAGACCTACGGTGCGGCCGGTATCGTACGCGCTTTCTCGATCGCTGGGCAAATGCCGTCCCTGCCCGATCGGGGCGCTCCCCGAACGGCGAGAATGCCCCACGTCGAAGCGGTACCCACGAGCGGCCGGGAGAACTCCTTGGTGCGACCCAGCAGTCCGGAAGACGACGAGACGCCGGCCGAACACCAGCCTAGCCCCGCCGAACGGCTCCTCGGCACGGTAGGTGTGACGAAGCGCACTTCCGGACCCGTCGAATCGCGCATCGCCAGCAGGCGCTGGTGGGACGCCGACGCCGACGAGTACCAGGCCGAGCACGGCGACTTCCTCGGCACCGACGACTTCGTCTGGTGCCCCGAGGGCCTCCGCGAGGCCGAGGCCGGACTGCTCGGCGAGGTCGCGGGCCGCCGGGTGCTGGAGGTGGGCTGCGGCGCGGCGTCCTGCGCGCGCTGGCTGGCCGACCAGGGCGCGCGGCCGGTGGCGCTGGACATCTCCGCGGGGATGCTGCGGCACGCCGCCGACGGTGCGCGGCGCAGCGGCACCGCCGTCCCGCTGGTGCAGGCCAGCGCGGACTGCCTGCCCTTCGCCGACGGCTCCTTCGACCTCGCGTGCTCGGCGTTCGGCGGGGTGCCCTTCGTCGCCGATGCCGGCGCGGTGTTCCGCGAGGTGGCGCGGGTGCTGCGGCCCGGTGGGCGCTGGGTGTTCTCGGTGACCCACCCGATGCGGTGGATCTTCCCGGACGACCCGGGCCCGGCCGGGCTGACCGCGACCCAGCCCTACTTCGACCGGACGCCGTACCTGGAGGTCGACGAGCTGGGCCGGGCGACCTACGTGGAGCACCACCGGACCCTCGGCGACTTCGTCCGCCAGCTCGCGGCCGCCGGGCTGCGGCTGGTCGACCTCGTCGAGCCGGAGTGGCCGGCCGGGCACACCCGGGTCTGGGGCCAGTGGAGCCCGCTGCGCGGCAGACTGTTCCCCGGGACGGCGATCTTCTGCTGCCTGCTCGACTGACCCCGCTCGACGGACCGAGGAGCCGTGGTGCCCACCGCGCAGGACCTGATGGACCGGCAGCGCGCCCGGTTCGCCGAGCTGGACCCGCAGCTCCCGCCGGACTACCGGCTGCCCGCGGGCGATCCGGTGCTGGCTGACGCGCCCGGGGGCGAGGCGGTCGCCGGGGTCGCGCGGGTCGTCGAGAACCGCCCGGGTTCGGCGCAACGGCTCTGGCAGGCCGCGACGGTCCACGAGCTGTACCCGCTGATCGGAGCGCACCCGCCGGGCGGGATGGATGCGCTGCTGGCGGCGTGGCGGGACCGGCTCGGCGAGGAGGCGGCACCACCGGCGGACTCGTCCTGCGTGGTGACCTGGCCGAGCCGGGACGTCCGCGCCACCCGGGCGCTGCTGGACCACGGGTTCGTCCCGCTGTCCTGCCTCGCGGTGCGGTCACCCGCACCCGCCGAAGATACGGAACTGTCTGGTACCGTAAAGGTGCGTCGCGCCGGACCGGCCGACCTGGACGCCGTGGTCGAACTGGCGCTCGCCGAGCTCGACTACGCCGCCCTGGTGGGTGCGTCGGTGCGCCGCCCCGACGCACCGGAACTCAAGCGGACCACCGCGCGGCTCCGGCTGCGCTCGGCCGACCCGGTCTGGCTGGCCGAGCGCGCGGGCACGCCGATCGCGGTCGCCGAGTGCGGCCTGATCGACACCACCAGGCATCCCACCGGAGACCGGCTGCGGCCGGGGTCCTGGGGCTACGTGAACTGCCTGTCGGTGCACGAGCGGGCCCGGGGCTCCGGCGTCGGCAGGCAGTTGATGGCCGTGGTGCACGCGGAGTTCGCCCGCGCCGGGGCCGTCGGCAGCTTCCTGTTCTACAACCCGCCGAACCCGCTGTCCTCGGTGTTCTGGCCCCGCCAGGGGTACCGACCGCTGTGGACGATGTGGGAATTGCGGCCGGCCACCGCGCTGCGCTGACGCTCCGCGACCCCGGCCGCGGGAGTCGAGGAGTCCAGTGGAGATCGTCGCCTCGGAGGTCGAGGCAACCGGAGCGCACGGCCCGGTGCTCGCCCCCACCTCGCTGCGGCTGCGCGCCGGCGCGCTGCTGCTGATCACCGGCCCGCCCGGTCCCGGCCCCACCGCGCTGGGCCTGGCGCTGACCGGACGGCTGCGTCCCGACCGAGGCAGCGTGCGGCACGACGGCGCGCTGGACCCGCGAGGCCTGCGCAGGCGGACCGCGCTGGTCGATTCGCCCGACATCACCGCGCCCGACGACTCGGTCCCGGTGCGCACCGCCGTGGCCGAAGGCCTCAGCCTCGCCGGACGCCGCTCCGGGCGGCGCCGGGTCCGCCGCCACCTCGACGACAGCGGCGTGGCCCACCACGCCGACGACCGCTTCGAACGCCTCCCACCGCACCTGCGGATCCGGCTGCTGCTCGACCTGGCCTGCGCCGACCCCCGGGTGCGCGCGCTGGTGCTGGACGCCCCGGACCGCCACGGCGGCCATCCCCTCGACTGGTACTCGCCGGCCCGGCAGCGGGCCGCGAACGGTCTCGCGGTGGCCGTCCTGTGCGCCCCGCACTCCGCTCGTGCGCTGGGCGTGCCCGCGGCCCGGATCGGCGCGGACCACGACCACGACCCCGCTACCGGAGGTGCGCGATGACCAGCGTCCGCCTCGCCATCACCGAACTGCGCAGGCTGACCTCGGGCAAGCTGCCGAGGCTCGCGCTGGTGGCCGTCACCCTGGTGCCGCTGCTCTACGGCGCGATGTACCTCTACGCCAACTCCGATCCCTACGGCCGACTCGACTCGGTCCCCGCGGCCGTGGTGATCGCCGACCGGGGCGCCCAGCGCGAGGACGGCTCCCGGCTGCACGCCGGGCAGGACGTCCACGACGAGCTGGTCGACTCCGGGTCGTTCGACTGGCACCGCACCGGCGAGGCCGAGGCCGAACGCGGGGTCGCCACCGGCGAGTACACCTTCGCGCTGGTGGTGCCGCCGGACTTCTCCGCCGCGCTGCTGTCCCCCGGCGACTTCGAGCCGAAGCAGGCCCGGCTGCGGCTGATCACCAACGACACCAACAACTACCTGGTGGGCACCATCGCCGAGACGGTCGCCGCCGAGGTGCGCACCGGCGTCGCGGCCGACGCGGGCAGCGAGGCCGCCGAGCGGTTCCTGCTCGGCTTCAGCACCGTGCACGACAAGACCGTCGAGGCCGCCGACGGAGCCGGTCGGCTCGCCGACGGCGCGACCCGGCTGCACGACGGGCTCGACGAGGCCGGACGGGGCGCCGGGGAACTCGCCGGCGGGGCCGGGACGCTGCTGGAGGGGCAGACCCGGCTCGCCGCCGGGGCGGACCGCCTCGCCGAGGGCACCGGGGAGCTCGCCGACGGCGGCACCGCCCTGCACGGCGGCCTCCGGCAGCTCCAGGACGCCACCGCCCCGCTGCCCGAGCGGACCGCGGCGCTGGCCGACGGCGCCGAGCAGGTCGCCGCGGGCAACGACCGGCTGGCCGACCGGGCGGAGGTGCTCAGCGGGGCGTCCCAGGACCTCGTCGACGACCTGGACGCCACCACCGAGCGGATCGCCGGGCAGCTCCGGCAGGCCGGGGTCGGCGAGGAGGTGGTCGGCGGGATCACCGAACGGCTCGACCGGCTCGGCAGCCCCTTGACCGATGCCAACGACCGGGTGCAGTCCCAGGTCGGGCAGCTCCGGACGTTGGCCGACGGCGCGCAGCGGGTCGCCGAGGGCAACCGCGCCCTGGCCGAGGCCACGCCCCGGCTCGCCGGAGCGGTGGACCAGCTGACCGCCGGTGCGGGCGAGCTCGAACGCGGCAGCGGCGAACTCGACGCGGGCGCCGGGGAACTCGCCGACGGCCAGCAGCAGGCCCTGGCGGGCACCCGCGAGCTCGCCGACGGCGCCGCGCGGCTCGACGACGGCACCGCGGCGCTGGCGGACGGCTCGCGCGACCTCGCCGACGGCGCGGGTACCCTCGCCACCGAACTCGGCCGGGGCGCGGGCGACATCCCGAACCCCGACGACCCGACCCGCCGGGCCACCGCGGACACCATCGGCGACCCGGTGGCGATCGACACCGACGCGCAGGTCGAGGCAGGCACCTACGGCGCCGGGCTGGCCCCGTTCTTCCTCGGGCTCGCGCTGTGGGTCGGCGGGTTCGTCCTGTTCCTGCTGATGCGCCCGCTGTCGACCCGGGCCCTGGCCGCCGGGGTGGCGCCGTGGCGGGTGGCGCTCGGCGGGTGGCTGCCCGCGGGCGTGCTCGGCCTCGCCCAAGCCGTGCTGCTGCACGTGGTCGTGGTGCACGGGGTCGGCATCCAGCCCGCGCGGCCGTGGGCGACGCTGGGTTTCCTGGTGCTGACCTCGTTCGCCTTCACCGCGGTGGTGCACGCGCTGAACGCGGCCTTCGGGCCGAAGGGCAAGTTCATCGCGCTCGTGGTGCTGATCCTGCAGCTGGTCACCGCGGGCGGCACGTTCCCGTGGCAGACCATCCCGGAGCCGCTGCACCCGCTGCACCAGGTGCTGCCGCTGAGCTACGTGGTCGACGGCCTGCGGCACCTGATCTACGGCGGGCCGGCCACCGGATCGGTTGTCGCCGTCGGGGTGCTGCTGAGCTACTTCGCGGCCGGACTGGTGCTGAGCACCGTCGCGGCCTGGCGGCAGCGGGTGTGGACCCCGGCGCGCCTGCGCCCCGAACTGGCGCTGTGACCGGCGCGGCGGTCCGGACCCGCGGGCCGGACCGCCGCCCGCTCACTCCCCGACGGGCTCGTCGTAGCGCCCGATCTCGATCAGGTTGCCGTCCGGGTCGCGGAAGTACAGCGAGGTGATCGGGCCGGTGGAGCCGGTGCGGCTGACCGGGCCCTCCTCGATCCGCACGTCGTGGGCGCGCAGGTGCTCCTGCACGTCGCTGAGCACGCCCTCGGTGATGAAGCACAGGTTCGCCGAGCCCGGCACCGGGTGCATCGCCGTCGGCGCCACCAGCTCGCTGGCCGCGTGCAGCTTGATCGTCTGCTGGCCGAAGCTGACCGCCCGCCGGTCGTCGGGGAAGATCACCGGCGTCATGCCGAGGACTTGCTCGTAGAACTCCATTGCCCGATCGACATCGGCGACGGTGAGGACCAAGTGGTCCACTCTGTCGATGCTGATCATGCTCCTCCTCGGTTCTTCGCGAACGGCGCCCGCACGTCGAGCTGCCCGTCCACAGCCAGTGGCGGCCCTGGCAGGCTATCCGGAGCACGGCGCCGCAGCGCCATCCGGGCCGTCCGGGGATGGCGCACACTCCACCGCATCCGCCCCGGTCCCCGCCGGGGAAGGCACGTTTCGTAACTGTCCCGAAACCCGTCAGTGCGCGGCGGAATCCCAGGACCGGCCGACGCCGACGGAGACCTCCAGCGGAATGTCCAACCGGAACGCCGAGCCCATCTGCTCGCGCACCAGCTTCTCGACCTCCTCGCGCTCGCCGTCGGCCACTTCGATGATCAGCTCGTCGTGCACCTGCAGCAACATGCGCGACCGCAGCCCGCCGTCGGTGAGCGCCCGGTGCACGCCCAGCATCGCCACCTTGATGATGTCGGCCGCGCTGCCCTGGATCGGCGCGTTGAGCGCCATCCGCTCGGCCATCTCCCGGCGCTGCCGGTTGTCGCTGACCAGGTCGGGCAGGTAGCGGCGGCGGCCGAGGATCGTCGAGGTGTAGCCGTCCTTGCGGGCCTGGTCCACCACCTCGTGCAGGTAGTCGCGGACCCGCCCGAACCGGGCGAAGTACGCCTCCATCTGGTCGCGCGCCTCCTCGGCACCGATCCGGAGCTGCTGCGCGAGACCGTAGGCCGACAGGCCGTAGGCCAGGCCGTAGGACATCGCCTTGACCCGGCGGCGCAGTTCCTGGTCCACCTCGGCGATCGGCACCGAGAACGCCCGCGCCGCCACGAAGGTGTGCAGGTCCTCCCCGGTCCGGAAGGCCTCGATCAGCCCTTCGTCACCGGACAGGTGCGCCATGATCCGCATCTCGATCTGGCTGTAGTCGGCGGTCATCAGCTCCGCGAAACCGCCACCGACCACGAAGACCTCGCGGATCCGCCTGCCTTCCTCGGTGCGGATCGGGATGTTCTGCAGGTTCGGGTCCGTCGAGGACAGCCGGCCGGTCGCCGCGATCGTCTGGTTCAGCGTGGTGTGGATCCGGCCGTCGTCCGAGATGGACTTCACCAGACCCTCCACCGTGGTCTTGAGCCGGGTCGCGTCGCGGTGCTCCAGCAGGTGCTGCAGGAACGGGTGCTCGGTCTTCTCGAACAGGGTCTGCAGCGCCTCGGCGTCGGTGGTGTACCCGGTCTTGGTGCGCTTGGTCTTGGGCATCTCCAGGTCGTCGAACAGCACCACCTGCAGCTGCTTCGGCGAACCGAGGTTGATCTCCTTGCCGATCACCCCGTACGCCTCCTGCGCGGCTTGTCGCACCCGGACGGCGAAGCGCTCGCCGAGCTCCTCGAGGCCGTCGGCGTCCACCGCGATGCCCGCCGCCTCCAGCTCGCCCAGCACCGCCAGCAGCGGCAGCTCCAGGTCGGTGAGCAGGCTCCGGCTGTCGATCCGGTCCAGTTCCTCGTCGAGGGCGGCGGCGAGCTCGGCGACCGCGCGGGCCCGCACCAGGTCGACCGCCGCGGCCCGCTCCTTGGCCTCGGACTCGTCCTCCAGCAGCGAGAGCTGACCGTCGTCGGCGCCCTGCTCGGCGCGCAGCTCCCGTTGCAGGTAGCGCACCACCAGGTCGGGCAGGTCGAACGAGCGCTGGCCCGGGCGCACCAGGTAGGCGGCCAGCGCCGTGTCGCTGGTCAGCCCGGCCACCGACCAGCCCCGGTCGGCGAGGGCGTGCAGCGGTCCCTTCACGTCGTGCCCGGCCTTGGGCAGCGCCGGGTCGGCCAGCCAGCCCGCCAGCGCCGCCTCGTCCTCCGGGGTCAGCGCGGTGACGTCGACGTGGGCGCCGTGACCGTCGGCGGTGGCCAGCGCGATGCCGGTCAGGTCGCCGTGGCCGCGCGCCCACTGCCCGGCGAAGGCGAGACCGACCCGCTGCCCGGTCCGGGCGTGCGCGTCCAGCCACGCCGCCAGCGCACCCGGTTCGAGCGTGCCGCCGGTGATCGCGAAGCCTTCCTCGACCTCCGGCTCGGCGCTGGACAGCGTCGCGAACAGCCGATCGCGCAGCACCCGGAACTCCAGGTCGTCGAACAGCCGGTGCACCGCGTCGCGGTCCCACTGGCGCAGCTCCAGCCCCTCCGGGGCGAGCTCCAGCGGGACGTCCTTGACCAGTTCGGTGAGCTGGCGGTTCATCATCACCGAGGAGAGGTGTTCGCGCAGGGCGTCACCGGCCTTGCCCTTGACCTCGTCCGCCCGGTCGACCAGCCCGGCCAGCGAGCCGAACTGCTGGATCCACTTGGTGACGGTCTTCTCCCCCACGCCCGGGATCTTGGGCAGGTTGTCCGAGGGGTCGCCGCGCAGCGCGGCGAAGTCCGGGTACTGCTCGGGGCTCAACCCGTACTTGTCGTGCACCGCCTCCGGGGTGAAGCGGGTCAGCTCCGAGACCCCCTTGGTCGGGTAGAGCACCGTGACGGCGTCGGTGACGAGCTGCAGGGCGTCCCGGTCGCCGGTGCAGATGGCGACGGTGAAGTCCGAGCCGGTGGCCTGGGTGGTCAGCGTCGCGATGACGTCGTCGGCCTCGAAGCCCTCCTTGCTCAGCACCGGGATGTTCAACGCGCCGAGGACGTCCTGGATCAGGCTCACCTGCCCGCGGAACTCGTCCGGGGTGGCGCCGCGGTTGGCCTTGTAGTCGGCGAAGGTCTCGGCGCGGAAGGTCTTGCGCGAGACGTCGAAGGCGACCGCGAGGTGGGTGGGCTGCTCGTCGCGGAGCAGGTTGATCAGCATCGAGGTGAAGCCGTAGACCGCGTTGGTGTGCTGCCCGGTGCCGGTCTGGAAGTTCTCCTTCGGCAGGGCGTAGAAGGCGCGGTAGGCCATCGAGTGGCCGTCGATGAGCAGCAGGCGTCGGTCCTCGGAGTGCGTCACGGCCCGGAGTCTAGGCTCCGACCACGACAGCGGTTCAGCGAGGCGAAGGAGGCCGAGGCGGTGTCGGACCGACCGGACGAAGAAGCCATGACCAGCGGGGACGACGAGCTGAACGCGGTGCTGGCCACCGCGCGGGAACAGCTCACCGACCGCATGGGCATCACGCTCACCTCGTGGAGCCCCGAACGTGTGGTGGGGACCATGCCGGTCGCGGGGAACCGGCAGCCCTACGGGCTGCTGCACGGCGGCGCCAACGCGGTGCTGGCCGAAACGCTGGGGTCGGTGGCCTCGGCCCTGCACGCGGGCAACGACCGCATCGCGGTCGGCCTGGAGCTCTCCTGCACCCACCACCGGGCGGCCACCGAGGGCGTGGTCACCGGGGTCGCGACGCCGATCCACCGGGGGCGGGCCACCGCGACCTACGAGATCACCATCACCGACGAGCAGGAGCGGCGGACCTGCACCGCCCGGCTGACCTGCGTGCTGCGCGACCAGCCCCCGGCGTGATCGCCTCCGGCGCCCGCAGCGCGCGGCGGTGCGGGCGCCGGGGCCCCGCTCAGAGGTTGTCCAGCACCGCCTGCGCCACGGCCTTCATGGTGGTGCGCCGGTCCATCGCGGTGCGCTGGAGCCAGCGGAACGCCTCCGGCTCGGAGAGGTTGTGGTTGTTCATCAGCAGGCCCTTGGCCCGCTCGATCGTCTTGCGCGCCTCCAGCCGCTCGGTCAGGTTGCTGACCTCGGCTTCCAGCGCCTGCACCTCGGTGAACCGGGAGACCGCCAGCTCGATCGCCGGGACCAGGTCGCGCTTGGCGAACGGCTTGACCAGGTAGGCCATCGCCCCCGCGTCGCGGGCGCGCTCCACCAGGTCCCGCTGGCTGAAGGCGGTGAGGATGACCACCGGGGCGATGCGCTCACCGGCGATGTTGGACGCCGCCTCGATGCCGTCCATCTTCGGCATCTTGATGTCCAGGATCACCAGATCGGGGCGCAGCTCGTCCGCGAGCCGGACGGCCTCCTGCCCGTCCCCGGCCTCTCCGACCACCTGGTATCCCTCTTCGCGGAGCATCTCCACCAGGTCGAGCCTGATCAACGCCTCGTCCTCGGCCACGAGCACGCGACGTTCGACAGGCTTGGCCTCGTTGTCCTCGGCGGCCGGCGTCGTCACCGGATTCCTCCTGGTCAATCCTCGGGTCCGCCGGTGCGGTTCCGCACCGGAAAGTGCAGCTTACGCAGTTCAGAGGCGGTATGTGCGGCTGGGTGAGAACGGCCACGGATCTTGCGCATCACACTCCGATGCCCGTCCACCACAGAGAATAGGCGGTCGGCGGCGGCGCGAGGCGCAGCGCCGCGTGACGAGCTCGTCACAGGCCCGTTGCGCGCCGGTGGCGGGGCCGGACGAGCCCGACGTAGACGAGGACGATGACAGCGGCGCTGACCAGGCTCAACAGCAGCTGGGAGCGGACTTCGGGCAGCGCCGTCATGGTCACCACGACCACCGCGATCAGCCCGAGCGTCGCCCAGGTGAGGTAGGGGAACCACCACATCCGCAGGGTCAGCCGCTCCGGCGCTTCCCGCTCCAGGCGGCGGCGCATCCGCAGTTGCGAGACGGCGATCAGCGCGTAGATGAACAACGCCACCGCGCCCGCCGAGTTGATGATGAAGTAGAAGATCGTGTCCGGCGCGACGAAGCTCGCCACCACCGCGACATATCCGGCCACAGTGGACAGCAGGATGGCCTTCCACGGCACCCCGCGCCCGTTGAGGTCGCGGATCCAGCTCGGCGCGAAACCCCTGCGCTGCAACGCGAACAGCATCCGGGACGCGGTGTACAAACCGGAGTTGAGCACCGAGACCACAGCGGTGAACACCACGACGTTGACCACGGCCCCGGCGGCGGGCAGGCCGAACCGGGCGAAGGCCGCCGCGTACGGGCTGACGTCGCCGTCCGGGATCTGCCGCCACGGGGTGATCATCACCAGCAGCGCGATGGAGCCGACGTAGAACAGCAGGACCCGCCACACCACCGCCCGGGTGGCCTTCGCGACGGACTTCTCCGGCTCGTCGGATTCGGCGGAGACGATGGTGACGATCTCGGTGCCGAAGTAGGAGAAGATCACGATCACCACCCCGTGCAGCACCGCGAAGCCGCCGTGGGCGGCGAACCCGTCGAGGGCGATGTTGCCGACCGAGAACTCCGAACCCGGCCACAGCCCGAGCACGAAGATCGTTCCGCACAGCAGGAAGACGACGATCGTGATCACCTTGATCGAGGCCAGCCAGAATTCCGTCTCCCCGAAGGAGCGAACCGAAACCAGGTTGGCGGCGGTCAGCACCACCATCAGCACCAGCGACAGGGCCCATTGCGGCACGACCGGGACCAGCGGGTTCAGCAGTTGCGCACCGGCCACCGCCTCGAAGGCGACCACGCCCACCCAGTAGTACCAGTACAACCACCCGATGGTGAATCCCGCGCCGTCGCCGAGCGAGGACCGCGCGTACTCCATGAAGGACCCGAGCGTCGGAGCCGCCGTGGCCATCTCGCCGAGCATCCGCATCACCAGCACGACGATGGCCCCGCCGATCGCGTACGACAGCACGGCGGCCGGCCCCACCGTCGAGATCACCGCGCCGCTGCCGATGAACAGGCTCGCCCCGATGATGCCGCCGAGCGCGATCATCTGGAGGTGCCGGTTCTTCAGGCTCCGCCGCAGCCCGTCGCGCTCCGGCAGCCCCGCCTCCGCACCACCGACCATCGCAACCTCCGGATCGCTCGCGGTGCCGCGAACCTACCCCGCAGTCGATCACCGGACCAGGGCCCGCGACCCGGCCGGACCGACCACCCGCACCCGGATGATCAGCCATCCCGTATGCTGACCCCGGACCAGCCCCCGTAGCCCAATCGGCAGAGGCAGCGGACTCAAAATCCGTCCAGTGTGCGTTCGAGTCGCACCGGGGGCACCACCGCTGACCGGCGAAACAGCCGGTTGACCTGCTGCTTCGCCGGTCCTGCGGCGATCATCCTTCTGCGGCTGTACCCGGTGATTCCCGGCCCCCTGCGGGTGTCCGCCGACAATGCGCCGACAGTCCTCCAGCTCGCCACCGCCAGCTCCACCATTCTCGCGGTGCTCGCCGAAGCCGTGCAGGCCGACGAGATCCTCACCAAGATCGGCGGCGAGGTCCCTGCGCTGCATCCCTTGGCACTGGTCGTCCCGAACAGGCTCTTGACCGAACTCCTGGCTTGGCCGATGACCGGAACGCCACCTCGGCAGCTCTCCGGCACACGTGCGCCTCGCAGTCGCGTCGGCGGAGCGGGACCAGCTCGCTGCCGTTCTCCGATCGGTCGCGGATCGGTCGCGGACCGCGCCGACCGCGGTATCGAGGGGGCGATGCTCCGGCGCCAGGCGCAGTACCTGGTCGCTGAGCACCGCGCTTCTGCGGAGTGGGTCGCGGAGATGCGCGCCCATGACGTGCGGGCCGGCAGGGACATCCGGGAGTGGTCCCCGGAGTGGGCGGTGACGCGCTCTCGTGCCATCAGCGCCGCAGCCGGTGGCGATCTCGATCCGCTCATGCGGTTCATCGAGCACGGTCTCGGGACGGAGCAGGCCGTGCGGGCCAACCTGCCTACTGGGCGTACTGGGTCGGCGAGATCCCGCATCCGTGGACCAGCGACGCCGATATGCTCGCGGACGGCCAGCCCTGGTCCGGGGAACTACTGCTGAACTCTCTCCTGGACGGGCTGGAGCACGCGCCTTACCGGGACCTCTGCGCCCACGCGCTCCACGCCTTGCTCCCCCATCGGCGCGGACTCGACCGACCAGACCTCCGCTCTCGCGTGCTCGACACGATCGACCGTGCGACCGCATCCGACGGCTTCGACCGCAGCTCCGTCCGGAAACTCGACCAGCTCTCCTACGCCCTGAGGAGCACCCATGCCTGACCAGCACTTCGCCGAGATCGTCGCCTTCGCCCACGAAGCCGGCCACCTCAAGCACACCCCCCGGACCGGCTGGCTGCTCGGTGGCGTCCGCAACGGCGAGTCGGTCGCCGAGCACTCCTTCCGCGTCGGCGTCCTCGCCTACGTCATCGCAGCCTGCGAAGGCGCCGATCCCGAGAGGGCGGCCACGCTCGGGCTCTTCCACGACCTTCCCGAGACCCGCATCGGCGACGTGCCCAGCGTCGGCAAGAAGTACATCACCACCACATCGCCGCACGAGATCGTCACCGACCAGACCGCAGGGCTGCCCGAGGACCTCCGCGCCCGGATCATCGCGGCCGTCGACGAGCACGAATCCGCTAAGACGCCGGCTGCCACCCCGGAGTCGCAGTGCAGCCGCGACGCCGACAAGCTCGAAGCCCTCCTCCAGGCCCGCGAATACCAGCGGGAGGGCTACACCCAGCTCGACGAGTGGGTCCGCTCCAGCGCCGAAGCGATGACGACAGCGACCGGCAAAGCCCTCGCCGCCGCCGCGCTCGACGTCTCCCCCGGCGAGTGGTGGGGCTCCTTCGCACGGGCCGTCGGGCGCGGCTGAGCTTCGAACAGGACCGGCGGAGCTTGCACAGCAGGGGCCGGTGCGATCGCACCGGCCCTTGCTGCTGCCCCGCCCCGCTCGCGGACGTGGGCAGCCACTTCTCCGACAATGCGCCGACAAACCGCGCTCTCCGGCGGCATCGCCCCAGGTAAGGGCTACAAACGCGGCTGCACTCAAAATCCGTCCAGTGTGCGTTCGAGTCGCACCGGGGGCACGTACTGCATCCTCACAACCTCGTTGTCGTCGTGAGCTGCGAATGTCAGGGCAAGATCGCCCGAAAGCGTCGGGTGCAGCCTGTTGACGAGCGCTTCTTCTCCTTGGTTTTCATCCGCGATCGTCGAGATCGGACTCCGCGCCCGAGACCGCATCGCACACTCCCGTGAAGGCTGGCACACCACCGTCGACCACCACGCCCGAATCGCCGACGCCGTCGCCCGACGCGCCCCCGACCGCGCCGAAGAAGCAACCCGCACCCTCCTAGAGCACAGCGCGGCCAGCCTGGAACGCAGCCAGATTTGAAGGCATCGCCAGCATCGAGCCCAGCATCGCCGATGCCGGGCGCAACGACGCATAGCACGTTTCCCTGCCGACTCAGCAACACTCGGCGTTTCCCTCGCCGCACGCCGCGATCTGCTCGAACTTCGGTCAACGCGACCCATTGCATATTCAGGCGCAGTCGGGGCTTGCGCGCTTCGAAGTAAGTTTGGTCCGGTCCTTGAGTCGGCCGACGGGATGATCGTCCATTGTGGTTGGTGCGTCGGCGGTTGGTCCTGATGAGTTGTGGGAGCGGTCGAGCCCTCGATTCCGAGGTCAAGGACCGGACGCAGGGTGGTGCTCGAACTCCTGCGAACCCTCGAATGGTGTTCACGGCGATCGGGTAAGTGCTCACCGACGGGTGCGCCTGGCGGTGGCTGCCGCCATCTTGCGGGATCAAGGTCCCGACCGCGCACCGGTGGTTCGTGCGCTGGACCGAGGCGCCCTCGTGGGCACGGATCCAACACGCGGTGCTCGACGATCAACCGCGCAGTTTCGACCGACCTGGGCGCGGTTCACGGATCTTGGTTCCGTCGCCGCAGAGCGCCCCCCAGGCGAAGAAGCTGGACGCCCACTCCCCGACGAAGGTCTTCCACCTGCCCCCCTTGGCGGTAGAGTCCGACGCGTTGAGAGAGGCGGCCCAGCTGATGACGCTCAGTGCGATCGAAGCCAGCCAGCAGCGAACATGTGATCGGAGGTACCCCTTCTTTCCTCAGCATGGTTAACATGGTTCCTCCGAACAGCTTCTCATCCCTCGCGGTGGATTAACCGCACGCGAGCAGTCGTAAACACGCTTGACCGGTGCAGTGTTGACCAAATGATCGGCGAAGACTGCAGCCGGACCGCTTCCCACGCGCAAGCCGTGACCTCTGGGCAGCAGGGACCAGAACCCGATCGTCAGTTCCGGACCATAGGTCGCAGTCCGGCCCGCCGAGAAGCGACCGTGGAGCCAGGCATGCTGTCGGAAGCATCAGTAGAATTTCCCGTCGAGCACACGCGGGCGGTCAGAGGACGGCCAGACGTACGGCAAATCATCAGGGATTCCCTTGAACATGCAACGGTAGTAGTCAGGCTGCTTACGCAGCAAAGACGATTGATGACTACGATGAAACGGCGGATCCCCCAACCACGGCGGGAGCTCACCTGCTCCCGCGAGCGCCTCTTGCGCCCGTATGACGGTCAGCCCGGTCGCAACGCGGAAAGCTTCGCGGATGCTGACCTCGCATCTATCGGGCCTGCCTGCCTTCGTCCACGCGTCGCACATCGCGATGCCATAACAACTTAACGCTTCTTCATACCCGGCCCACATTGCCACGGCTGGATGATTCTGCCATCCGTAGCCCACGGTGGTCAGCGCGCGCAGCACTTGCAATGCTTCCACGCGTTGCTTGCCGAGTCGGCGATCATCGAGCACAGCAGCTGATTGAACGAAATCGGGATATGGCAGGAAGGTCTGCATACCCTCCGTGTTCCCGCTGAACACCGAGGACAATCGTCTGCCAGTGAACGAACCGGCTCCAACGGGACTGCTCAAACTTCGGTAGACACTCGGGCTGCGGGGTGCCGGGCCTCGGTAGCGCTGGTGTAGGTGGTCTTCGTTCTAACGGGGGTAGGGTCTCCGAGGCAGCGTCAACGCCGCCGGCGGTTGCCCGGCGACCTCGGCAGCGCGGCGCAGCTCGTCGCCGCCGTCGAGGAGCTGGAACGGGCTGTCGCGGACGAGGCATCGCTCGTCGAGTGGGTCCCGCCGGAGCGGCAGGCGAACGGGGTGGTCCAGGTCGGGTGGTTCCACTACTCGGACACCGCGTTCGGCGTCCTCGGCAAGGCCGCCCGGCTCCTCGACAGCGCGGGGATCGACAGCGACCGGGTCCGCGACCTGCCCAGGTCGGCCGCGGACGTCCGGACCACGGCCCTGCCCGACGTGGCGGCCTTCCTCGTCACCATCATGCACGGGGAGCGCATCGCCGACGGCCTCGTCGCCTCGTGCCTGGAGAACGGTTCGCTCGTCGCGGCCGCCACCCGGCTGAAGGAGGCGGTGCTCCCGCTCGTCCGGTCCTGACCCCGGCGCGCACCCGGGCGACCGTGCCGAGCTGAGGCGCCCCCGGCGATGACACCGTTCTGCTACCGGCTCCGGCCATGATCCGCCCAGGACGTTCGTGCGGGAGGTCGGGATGCGGGTGGAGGTGCTCGGGCCCTTCCGGATCTGGGACGGGGCCGTCGAGGTGGACGTGGGGCCGAACCAGCGCCGGATGGTCTTCGCCGCGCTGGTGCTGAACGCGAACCGCCCGGTGCGGGTGGAGGCGCTCGCGCAGGTGCTGTGGGGGGACGAGCCACCACCGACCGCCGCGGGCAGCATCCAGTCGCACATCTCGCGGCTCCGGGCACGACTCGGTGACGTGACCGGGCCCGCCATGGGCGTGCGCACGCTCGGGCACAGCTACCTGCTGCGCGCCGATCCGGAGTGGGTCGACGCGCTCCGGTTCCGCGTCCTGGCCGAACGGGCCGACGCGGTGGGCGGTGTCGAGTCGATCGGGCTCTACGAGCAGGCGCTGGCGCTGTGGCGCGGTGAGGCGCTGGTCGACCTGGTTCCCGAGTCCTGCCGCGCCCGGCTCGTCCGCCCCTGGGAAGAACGGCGGCTGCGGGTGATCGAAGCGCGCGACGCGCTGGTGCTGGCGCACGGCGATCCGGTCCGCCTGATCCCCGAGCTGACCGCCTTGGTGGCCGACCACCCGGGGCGCAGCCGGAGCGTGGGGCACCTGATGCTGGCGCTGCACCGGTGCGGGCGCGACGACGAAGCACTGGCGACGTTCCGCCAGGTGCGGCAGAACCTGGCCGAGCAGCACGGGATCGAACCCGCCGCCGAACTCCTCCGGCTGCACGAACGCATCCTCCGCAACGACCCGGAACTCCGTCCGGCGCGGCAAGCCCGCGACAAGCCGTCGGCAAGCACTCGTCCTTAGATTCCCTGCCGGAGTGCGAGAACCGCGCTTGCAGTGGAGAGGAGAGCACCATGCGCAAGAGCTACGAGCGCCCGACCGTGCGCAAGGCCGGCACGTTCAGCGAGGACACCGGCTACTTCCTCGGCGCGCACCGCGACGGCTTCGGCGCCCGCCGGACCCACAACTGATCATTCGGTGCGGGCGGTGGACCCGGTTCCACCGCCCGCACCGGCGCGACCCGCTGGAGGCCCCGTGCTGCCGTTCCCGGAACCCGAGGTGCCGTGGTTCCTCGTGCTGCCCGATCACCCGGACGTCTTCCCCTGGTACGACCGGGCTCGCCAGCACGCCACCCGGTCGCTGCGCCACCCGAGCGGGCGCCCGTGGTTGCTGGGCCGATGGCCCGACGAGGACCTGTGCATCGCCGTGGGCAGGGGGCGGCACGCGGCTGCGCTCGGCGTCCACCGGGTGGACCACGACGTGCTGGAGGCGCGGTTGCGCTCGCACGCCTCGCTGGACTCCTTCGCCCGGTCCGAGCCGGGATCGTTCCACCTCATCGCGTCGGTCGACGGTGAACTGCGGGTGCAGGGCCCGGTGCTGCACGGTCGCCGGGTGGTGCACGCCTCGACGCCCGACGGCCTCGTCCTGGTCTCCGATCGCGCGGACGTCCTGGCGTGGCTGCTCGGGCTCGACGTCGACCCGGCGCTGCTGGGGCTGCGACTGCTCGGCGAAGCCGTCCCGCACCCGCTGGGCATCGCCCCGCTGTTCACCGGGGTGGACGCCGTGGACGTGGGCCACTACGTCGTCGTCCCGCCTCGGGGATCGGCCCGGCAGGTGCGGTGGTGGCGACCGCCGGAGCCGACGCGCTCGCTGGCCGACGGGGCGGCGGCGCTGCAGGACGCGCTCACCGACGCGGTCCGGGTCCGCACCGCCCGCCCCGCACGGGCGAGCTGCGACCTCGCCGGGGTCGACTCCACGGCGGTGTGCGGTCTGCTCGCCCGCGAAGACGTGGAGCTCCGGGCGTTCACCGTCGCCAGCCCCGACCCCTACGACGACGACCTGGTGTTCGCCGGGCGGACCGTCGCGGCCCTGGGCGTCGCGCACGAAGTGGTCCGCACCGACGTGATGCCAGTCGTCTACCAGGACTTCGCCGCGACCCCTCCCGCGCTGGACGAACCGAGCCCGATCAGCGTGGAGAACGGCCGGCTGGACGTGCTGTTCCGGCTCGTCGCCGAGTCCGGGTGCACCGACCACTTCGGCGGCTACGGCGGGGACGAACTGCTGCACGGCTCGCCTGCGTGGTTCACCTCCTACCTGCGGACCGATCCGGGGCTGGCGCTGCGGAACGTGCGGGGCTCGCGGGCCAACGGGCGCTGGCCGCGGGGCGAGACGGCGCGCCAGGCGCTCGACCCGCGCTCCTACGGCAACTGGATGCGCCGGTTCGCCGACCGGCTCGGCGGACCGCCGCCCGGGACGCGGCACCCGGCTCTGGACTGGGGCGCGGTCACCGCCTTCGGCCCGTGGACGCCGGTCGAGGCGGTGCGGCTGGCCCAGCAGCGCGTCCGGGAGGCCAGCCGATCCGCCCGGCCGCTGTCCGAGGTCCGAGGCCTGCACCGCGATCTCACCATGATGGTCGCCTGCTCCGGAATGCTGCGGGCCTTCGGACCGGTCGCGGCCCGGCACGGGGTCACCGTGCACGCCCCGTTCTACGACGACCGGGTGATCGAGGCGGGCCTGTCGGTGCGCGCCCAGGACCGGATCTCCCGGTGGCGGTACAAGCCGCTGCTCGCCGAGGCGATGCGCGGCATCGTCCCGGACGTCTCGCTCCACCGCGCTACGAAAGCGGAGGGATCTGCCGTGGAACACCAGGGAATCGTGCGCAACCGACGGGCGATCCTCGAGTACTTCGAGGAATCGCGGCTGGCCGAGCTCGGTCTGCTGGACCGCCGGGCCTTCCACCAGCACGTGTCGACGACATCGGCGACCGCGCAGGACTTCACCGCGCACCTGTTCCCGAGCGTGGCGTGCGAGATGTGGCTGCGGCGGCTCGCGGGCGCCCCGACCGACGTGGAGCAGGTGCCATGACGCTGGCCGGAGACCTGGTGCTCACCGAGACCGACCACGGGACCGTGCTGCGCGAAAGGTACTGGGCCCCAAGCCCGCCGGCGCGCTGATCCGGCTGTACGGCGGTGCGGGTCCGGTGGCGGCACGTGCCCTCGTCGGCGAGCACGAGGCGGATCCCGACACGGCCGCAGCGAACGTCACCGCACTGGTGGCCGAGCTGCGCGCGGCGGAACCCCCGCGCTGACCGGGAAGGATGTCCCACGCCCGCGCCCGTAGGCCCCGGGCCGCCTGCTGGTGCTGGGCGGTCCGGGCCCTGGAGCGGGTGAGCTCGCCCGACGCCGGTCGGGAAGGTGCCTGCGGCGGTCGATGACCGTTGCGCTTCTGTACCGGGTGCGAGGCTGCTGGCCCACCTGGCACGTCGGGGTCCGCAGGATTCCGCCGCTGGCCGATTCAGCTCGCAGAAGCACCAGCGGCTGCGCCATCGCCGCCGCCGAGTCGAGCTGCGCGCGCACCAGCTTGCGTCCCCGGCCGCGCAGCAGGTCCGCCAAGCACCCCAGGTCGTCTCGCATCAGCGCGCTGCGCAGCAGTCGGAAGTAGCCGGCGGGCACGTCTCCCCGGCCGGAACCCTCCGCCGCCCCCACGTGCGCGAACGCACCCGCGACGGCGGAATCGCTCGGGCTCTGGTTGCCGGTCGAGGACGATCCGATCCCGCATTCGGCGCCGCACTGGTGTTGCGCGGGATGTCGCTGCACCTGCCGCATCGCGGAAGTACCGTGCTGGTGGACGATTCCGGTCCTGGTAAGTCCACTGTGGTCGCGATCCTGATGTGATTCCACCCGCCGCGCAGCGGCCGGCCCCTGCTGTCCGACGTGGACTGCGAGGAGATCGCGCTGGAGGAATACCGGGTGCGGACCGCCTTGGTGGTACAAGATCCGCCGGAGCCAAGGTTCACCGGGGCTCTGGCGGGAGGACCTCTGCTACGCCGACCAAGGGGTCGACGAGCGCACCGTGCGCGAGGTGGTCCGCGCGGTGCAGATGGAGGGCTTGATGGGCCGGCCGCCACTGGAAACGGTCCTCCGCGAACGCAGCGGCACGTTCTCGGACGAGGAGCGCGAGCGGAACGCCATCGCCCGGACCGATCCCGAGGTGCTGGACGAACCGACGTCCGCGCTCGACGGCCGCACCGAAGCGGTGTTCACCGCCGCCCTGCGGCGGATCGCGGCCGAACGGGCCGTGCTGGTCATCGCCCACCGGTTCTCCACCATCCAGGCCGCCGACCGGGTGGTGGTTGCTCGCCGACGGGCGCATCGAGGCGTCCGGGGACCACGACGAGGTGCTGCGGACCAGCGCGTTCTACCGCCGGATGGTCGGGGACAGCGCGGCATGACGGCTCAGCGGGCCGGTGCGAGCTGGCCGCCGCGCGCGACGGAAGCTTCGGCGAGCGCCACCTCGCGGGCGTAGAGCCGGATCAGCTCGTGCATCCGGAACCGGACAGCGGAAGGCGGCCCCACCGGTTCGACCAGGTGCACCGCGACCAGTTCGTCGAGGTACCGGCGGGCCCGGGTCGCGTCGACGCCGAGCGCGGCGGTCACCCGCCCGGCCGGGACCGGTTCGGCGCCCAGCGATCCGACGCAGCGGAAGGCGCGACGGGCCTGCGGGCCGAGCCGCCGGTAGCTCGAGGCCAGGCGGGTGCGCACGTTGAGGTCGCCGATCACCAGCCCGTCCAGCCGGTGCTCCTCCGGGGCGAGGTCCTCGGCCAGCCGGGCGGCGCTGCGGGTGCCGGTGGCCAGCCGGGCGCCGACGATCCGCAGCGCGAGCGGGAGCCGCCCGCAGCAGCGCACCAGCGCGGTGACGTCGCGGGGCCGCGCACCGCCCGCCACCCGGTTGATCAGCTCGCCCGCGTCGTCGGCGGGCAGCACGTCCAACTCCCACCGCCGGACCCCTTCCAGGCCGCCGAGCCGGTACCGGCTGGTGATCAGCGCGACGCACGGCCCGGCGCCGGGCAGCAGCGGACGGACCTGGGCTTCGTCGACTGCGTCGTCGAGCACCACCAGCGCCCGGCGGTCCGCCAGCCGGGCCCGGAACTCCGCCGCCCGCTCACCGAGGGACGACGGCGGTTCGGCCACGCCGAGGGCACGGAGGAATCCGCCGAGGACCTCCGCCGGATCGGCGGGCCGACCGCGGCAACCGCGCAGGTCCGCGTGGAGCTGCGCACCGGGGAGATCCGCACGTGCGGCGTGCGCGACCTGGACGGCCAACGCGGTCTTGCCCACCCCCGGTGGTCCCGTCACCAGCAGCGGGCCCGCTCCGCCGACGCCGCGGCGCAGCTCGGTGAGCTCGACGCGGCGGCCCACGAAGTCGGCCAGCGGCGGCGGGAGCTGGCACACCGGCTCGGCACCGGCGCTCTCGGCGAGCAACCGCTGGTGGATCCGGCGCAGCTCGGGACCGGGTTCGGCACCGAGCTCCTCGGCGAACCTGCGCCGGGCCGCCGCGTAGGTCCGCAGCGCCTCGGTCGAGCGCCCGTCCTGGTGCAGGGCCAGCAGCAATCGCGCCCAAGTGCTCTCCCGCAGCGGGTCGTCCCGCACCGCGGCGCGGATCCGGGGGAGCACGTCGCGGTGACCGCCGGTGCCGAGCACCGCGTCGAAGTACCGGTCCTGCACCTCGAGCCGCCGTTCCTCCCAGCGCATCGACTCGGCGGCCAGCGCGGGAACGTGCTCCAGCCCGGCCCACATCGGACCGCGCCACAGCCGCAGCGCGGCCTCCAGCGCCCGGACGGCCGCCGCGTGCTCCCCCGCCTCCAGCGCCCGGTGCCCCCGGGCGGCGAGGTCGTCGAAGCGATGCGCGTCGAGCTCACCCGGGCCCACCGCGAGCCGGTAGCCGTACGGCACGGTGACCAGCCGCGTACCGCGCGGATCGCCCAGCACCCGGCGCAACCTGCTGATGTAGAGCTGGAGGGTCTTGTCCGCCGACGGCGGTTGCCGCGCACCCCAAAGCTCCTCGCACAACGTCGACCGGGTCACCGCCCGGCCGGCCGCGGCCAGCAGCACTCCCAGCAGCGCCCGGGTTTTCGGCGCCGTCACCGCGCGCCACCCAGCACCCGAACGCACCTCGCAGATCCCCAGGACCCGGTAGCGCGTGGATTGAATGTGCAGCCCCCATCCCCCGAGCGGACTCCCTGCGCGATCTCGCAGATTACGCCCGATCCCGGCGCCGACCGGCCGCGCTGACGCGTCCCCACACCCCCGTGTGACGCGGTCGAGCGAGGCGGCGCGATGCCCGCAGCGGAGGCGACGCGGGCGAACGAGGACAGCAGCCAGGCGACGGGGGTCGGTCCGGGTCCGAGCGCAGCACGATGGTGCCGCCAGGATGCGGACGTCCCGTAGGACGCCACGCCGTGCAGGCCGAAGCCGAGACCGGCCAGGGCCGCCGGTGGCGATCGGCCCGGCGCCGACAACAGCGCGAACCGGGTGCACGCGGCGTTCTCAGCACCGCTCCACGAGCGGTCGACGACCGCCGATCAGGGACGCGGGGCGCCGTTGAAGTTGACCCGCAGCGAGTACAGCGAGGTCGTCGCGGTGATGTAGAGGTGGTTGCGCTCCACCCCGCCGAAGCACAGGTTCGAGGTAACCTCGGGCAGCCGCAGCTTGCCCAGCAGCGTGCCGTCCGGGTCGAAGCAGTGCAGCCCGTCGTGGGCGCCCGCCCACAGGCGCCCCTCAGCGTCCATCCGGATCCCGTCGAGTCCGCCCGCGTCGCTGGTCGCGAACAGCTCACCCCCGCTGAGACCGCCCTGCGGGGTCACCGAGAACCGGCGGATGACGCTGGGATCGGCACCGGTATCGCTGATGTACAAGGTGGTCTCGTCCGGGGTGAACACGAGACCGTTGGGCCGGACGAAGTCGTCGGCCGCGACGCGCACCTCGCCAGTGCCGGGGTCGATCCGGTAAACGTGGCATGCGCCGATCTCGCTCTCCGCGCGGTGCCCTTCGTAGTCGCTGTCGATGCCGTAGGCGGGATCGGTGAACCAGACCGACCCGTCCGAGTGCTCGACGAGATCGTTGGGGCTGTTCAGCCGCATCCCCCGGTAGTGCTCGGCGAGCACGGTGGTGGTGCCGTCGTGCTCGGTTCGGGTGATCCGCCGCTCACCCTGCTCGCAGGAGAGCAACCGCCCCGACCGATCGGTGGTGTGCCCGTTGGCGTACCCGGCGGGCTGCCGGAAGACGCCGACCGCTCCGGTGGTCTCGTCCCAGCGCAACACCCGGTCGTTCGGAATGTCGCTGAAGACGAGGTACCGGCCGCCGGCGAAGTACGCGGGGCCTTCGGTCCAGCGGCACCCGGTGTGCAGCCGCTCGACCCACTGGTCGCCCCCGCAGGTTCGGAACCGCTCGTCGAGCACCTCGAACTCGGTCCTGATCGTGTCCACGATCCACCTCTTCCGCCTCGTTCCGCCGGATTCAAAGCGTCGTCACGGCATCGACCAGCAGGTCGGCCGCCGCCCGGACGTCCTGCGGTGTGCTCCAGCGTCCCAGCGACAACCGCAGCGCGCCCAACGCCCGCTCGCGGGACAAGCCCATCGCCATCAGCACCGGCGACGGGGTGCGCAGGCCGCTGTGGCAGGCCGAACCGGTCGACGCGGCCACGCCGGGGACCGCGGCCAGCAGTGCGTGGCCCGCCACGCCGTCGACGCTGACGTTGAGGGTGTTGGGCAACCGCTCCGCCACCGGCCCGTTGAGCCCGACCCGTCCGGGCAAGGCGGCCACCAGCCGTTCGTGCAGTTCGTCGCGCAGCGCGGTGATGCGCTCCCGTTCGGGGTCGGCGATCCCGGCGGCCGCACCGAACGCGACGGCCGACGCGACGTTCTCCGTCCCCGCGCGCCGCCCGCGTTCCTGACCACCGCCGTAGCCGACGGGCTCCAGCGCGACACCGTCCCGGACGTAGAGGGCGGCGATGCCCTTGGGGGCGTACACCTTGTGCCCGACCAGCGTCAGCAGATCGACGCCCAGCGCACCGACGTCCAGCGGGATCTTGCCCGCCGCCTGAGCGGCGTCGCAGTGGAACAGCGCTCCGGCCGCCCGGGACCTGCGGGCGAGTTCGGCGATCGGCTGCAAGGCCCCCGTCTCGTTGTTGGCGGCCATCACCGACACCAGCACCACGTCGTCGTCCAAGCACTCGGACAAGGCGTCGGGGTCGACCAGGCCCTCGCCGTCCACGGGCAAGGCAGTGACGCGCGCTCCGTGCAAGCGCCGCAGCGCCTCGCACGTCGCGAGCACCGCGGGATGCTCGGTGGCCTGCGTGATCACCCGCGGACGTGGCGAGCGAGCCGCGAGCACCGCACCCCGGATCGCGAGCTGGTCGGCTTCCGAACCCGATCCGGTGAACACCACCTCGTCCGGCGCCGCGCCGATCCAGTCGGCCACCTGTCCCCGCGCCTCGGCCAGCGCCCGCTTCGGCTCCTCCGCGTAGCGGTGCGCGCTGCCGGGATTGCCGAACCAGTGCGCGAGGTACGGCCACATCGCCTCCGCGACCCGGGGGTCGACCGGTGTGGTGGCGTTGTAATCCAGGTAGATCGGCCCCGCCGCGAGAGCGGCTGGGAGTTCGGCCACGCCGGACCTCCTGCGATGTCGGGGACGTGCGCACGGTAGCGCAACGCTCGCCGTCTGCCCCGGCCTCAGAGGTTCTCGCAGCGCACCTCGGCGGGGCGGCAGCGGCGGTCCCGGCACGAGACGCGGGACCCGGCGCGGGCCCCGGTCGGTCGGCCTCAGCTCCTGGCGACACCCGAGTCGAGCGAGCTCTCGATGCGCCGCAGCCGGTCCGCGATCTCGATCTGCGCGGCGAGCTGGCCCAGCTGGAGACACTGCTCGGCGGTCAGCTCCTCTTGGCTCGCCGCGAGGACCTCGAGCTGGCGCAGGGCGATCTCCCAGGGGTTCTCCTTCGACGTCATGGCAACGATTCTCCGCCGGTCCAGCGGCCCGGCACAGGACCGCGCGGGTTTTCCAGCCAGGCGGAGGACGATGCGGCCAGCCCCGCGCTGCGGTACTCCGCGTCAGCACCGCACTCACATTCGGTAGCATTCTGTTGCCGAGGGTGTCCGCACCGTCGCGCAGCGTCGCCGACCTCGGAGCGTTCTCCCCGGGGACGCGGTGCGACACGCCACCCAGCACCACCGACCGACCTGAGGATCCCGCTCGCCGATGTCCGACCACGCTCCCGCTCCCGCGGTCCGTCCCTCCGGCGCGCCGGCCCGCAACGCCTTCCTGATCACGATTCTCCTGGCGAGCGGGGGCGCCGCTGCCGCACTGCTGAGCGCACCCGGGGAGGCGCGCCTGGTGGTGGCCTGGATCGTGGTGACCAGCGCCGCGCTCGTCTGCACGTGCGTACCGCTGGCCGTGCACGGGAGAGCGGCCGCCCGCTGCCACCAGCAACGAGCCGATGCCGTCGAACGCCACTACCGCGTCCAGGTCCGGGCCGCCGCCGACAACGCCGCGCAGCAGCACCGGACCCAGGTCGAGGCCGTCCGCGCCGAGTACGACGAGGTCGTCGCGAAAGCGGTACCGGAGCTCGCACGCCGCCTCCGCGGTGGCGCATCGGCCGAAACCGCGCTCGGGGAAGCGGACCTCACCGGTTATCCGCACCACGGGGAACTTCTCGAGGCCGTGGTGACCGAGCTCGGCACCAGCGAGCGAGGCCGGGCGGCCCGGCTCACCACCTGCGCGACCGCGGCCGGACGGGTGCAAGCGCTGGCGACCGGGATGCTCGCCGACCTGCGCGACATGCAGCGCCGGCACGGTGAATCCGACGAGGTGCTCGGCGATCTGTTCGAACTCGACCACCGCACCTCGCAGATCAGCCGCGTCGCCGATACCGCAGCGGTGCTGTCCGGAGCGCGGACGGGGCGCTCGTGGCCGCGGCCGGTCGCCATGGAAGGCATCCTGCGCGGTGCCGTGGGCCGGATCGATGCCTACCGGCGGGTCGTCCTGCATTCGGCCTGTGACATCGCGATCACCAGCCATGCCGCGGAAGGCGTGATGCGTGCACTCGCCGAGCTGATGGACAACGCCACCCGCTTCTCGCCGCCCGACGAGGCCGCGCACGTCTACGCGGAGGAAAGCCACCGGGGCGTCGTGATCACCGTCGAGGACGGCGGTCCCGGCATGCCGCGGCGGGCCCGGGAGCGGGCGCTCCGCGCGGTCGGCCCGGAACCGTTGGACCTCGCCGGGACGTCGGCGGGCACCCGGCTGGGCCTCGCGGTGGTGGGCTGCGTGGCCCGCGAGCTCGGCCTGACGGTGTCGTTCCGCCCGTCCTCGCGCGGTGGGACCGGTGTGGTGGTGCTGGTCCCGCGCGCCCTGCTGGCGGAACCACCGTCGCGGGAGATCCCCGCGGAGCGACCGCGGTCGGAGGAACCGGACGAGTTGCCCCGGCGTCTCCGCGACGCGCCCGCGACCGACCCCGCCCCGGACGCCACGTGCGCCGAGCAGCCCGCGCCGGTCCGGTTCGACGCGTTCCTCGACGCCCTCGTCCGGCCTTCGACCGAGCGCGGCTGACGGGCACGACACCAGATTGGAGGCAGGCGTGCTTCCGGGCGCCCGCAGCACCATGACCGCAGACACCGACCCCAGCTCGCTGCTCCGCTGCTTGCTCGACGGCCGCCGGCCCGCCGCCCAGTGCACCGTGGTGCTGTCCCGGGATGGTCTCGCGTTGCCCGGCACGGGTGGTCTCGGCCGGGACCGCGCCGAGGCGTTCGCCGCCGTGGCGGGCGGGCTCCAGCCGCCGTCCGCCGGCGCCTCGGCGCCCCCGGGCACTGGTTCCGGGCTGTTCCACCAGTCGAGGGGCGAGTTCGATGGCGGGGTGCTGGTCGTCGTCGACGTCGGTGAAGGCACCCGGCTCGCCCACGACGACGTCGATCCGGGGCGACGCGGACGCGCCATGGCCGCTCGGGCCGAGCGTGCGGGCTGCCACCTCAGCGCACCATCCCAGCGTTCCAGCACCGCGGACGGCACGTGATGCCCGGGCACGACCACGACCCTGGTCGTTTCTACACCGTCACCGGCGGGCGCAGCCGGGTGCGGGAGAACGCGCTGGACCTGGCCACGATGATCACGTCTGCGACGGATCCCGCGCCCGGGATGCCGTCGGAGTGGGCGCACATCCTCCGGTTGTGCCGGAGGCCGCTCGCCGTCGCCGAGATCGCCGCACGCCTCCGGCTGCCGGTCGCCGTGGTGAAGATCCTGCTGTCGGACCTGCTCGACGCCCACCGGGTCACCGCACGACGCCCCACCACCGGTCCGCCCGACGACGCGATTCCCGACCCCGAACTGCTCCGGAAGGTGCTCAGTGGTCTCCGCAGGCTCTGACCGCCCGGTGCAAAACTCCGCGCGGGACCGGAACACCGCGGGTAGCGCACCCTCCGACGCACTCGCGCGCCCGAGGGGGAGCGCTGGGTGCCCGGCGCACCGACCGGCACCACCACCGCACCTCGGCACGCCCTTCGGAACCCCGGCGAGCCGGGCCGGACCGGCGTTCCGCCGTCGTTCGACCCAACCCCGAAGTCCCGCAGCGGTGTTCCGCGCGCCGACCACTCCGAACCCAGCACCGGGAGAGCTCCTGCCATGAACGACCTGCGCGACGACACCAGGGCCACCACCGGCCAGCCTCCCCCCGAACGACCGCGGGTCATGCTGCACGGCCCGGAGTTCCAACGCCGTCCCGCCGAGCTGTACCGCCAGATCCGCGCCGCGCACGGCCCGGTCGCCCCGATCGAGCTCGACGGTGGCCTGCCCGCGTGGTTCGTGCTCGGGTATCCGGAGATCTGCCAGGTCACCGCGAATCCGACGCTGTTCTCGCGCGATCTTCGACGGTGGTGCTCCTGGGAGCAGGTGCCGAGCACCTCGCCGATCCCGCCGTCCGCAGGCGATGCGCTCAACCTGCTGTTCACCGAGGGAGCGGAACACCAGCGCCGCGTCGAAGCCGTCGAGGACGTGCTCGACGGCATCGACCCCTTCGAAACGCGCACCGGGTGCGAGCAGATCGCCGACGAGTTGGTGGACGGCTTCGCCGGGGACGGGCACACCGATCTGATCCCGCGGTTCGCCCGCGAACTGCCGCTGCGCGTGCTGGCCCGCCTCTACGGGCTGGACGACGGCGAAACCGCCTCGCTTCGGGAAGGCCTGGCCGAGGGGTTCGAGGGGCACGAGCGGCTCCTCACCCGGATGCGGGGGCTGACCGAACGCAAGCGGGAACACCCGGGACCGGATCTGCCATCGCGCCTGCTCGCGCACCCGGTCGCGCTCGGCGACGAGGAGTTGCCGAGCGAGCTGCTGCTGATGTTCACCACGGCGCACCGGTCGGTGGCGGACTGGGTCGGCACCGCGCTCCGGCTGATCCTCACCGAGCCGCGGTTCGCGACGACCTCGACCGGTGGTCCCCGCAGCGTCGACCGGGTGCTGACCGAGGTGCTGTGGGAGGACGCCCCGATCCAGAACGTCCTCGGACGCGTCGCCACCCGGGACACCGACCTCGGCGGGCAGCGCATCCGGACCGGCGACCTGCTGGTCCTCGGCGTGGCGGCCGCGAACACCTCTCCGCGCCTGCGCCCGGGCCGGTGCTCCGATGCGGTCGGCAACGAAGCCCACTTGGCCTTCGGCCGCGGCGAGCGCGGTTGTCCGCACGCCGCCGTCGAGCTGGGACGGTGCATGGCGCGGACCGCCGTCGAAGTACTCCTCCACCGGATTCCCGACCTGGCCCTCGCGGTGCCCGCGGAAGAGCTGACCTGGGAGCCGTCGGTGTGGACCCGGAGCGTGAGCTCGCTCCCGGTGCGCTTCACGCCGATCCCCGGCTGAGCGCACCGAGGCCGCCCCGGGCGCGCCGCGCTCGCTCCCGGCAGGACCGCGGTTGTTCGCGTCCCGTCGGCGTGCACGTCGCCGCCTCCACCGGAGGACGTCGCCTCCCCGGCGGTCAGCGGGTCGGGCAACGCCCGCAGGCATGCTGCCCCGTCCGGATCCGGCGGTGCATTCGGCCGCCGGCACCGGAAGCGGGGCCTCACGCCTCAGGCGGCGTGGATGGTTGTGCCCTCGAGCGGCGGTACCGGACCATGGAATTCCCACAGCGACGTCGAAGAGGTATTCGTGGAGCCACCGGAGCAAGTCATCCGTCGGCAGGCGGCGAGCCTCCGGGCGGTCGCGCAGACCGGCCTCGCCTACAGCGGTGACGAGTTCGACCACGAGCGGTATCGCGCGATCCGGACCGCTGCGGACGCATTGATGGAACTGGTGACCGCCGAACCGCTGCCCGCCGAGCTCGACCGCACCACGGTCGCCGACGCCGGCTACGCCACTCCGAAGGTGGACGTACGGGCGGCCGTCTTCGACGAAGGGGAGCGCGTTCTGCTGGTGCAGGAGCGTTCGGACCAGCGCTGGTCGTTGCCCGGCGGATGGTGCGATGTCGGCGAGTCCCCCGGCCAGGCGGCGTGCCGCGAAGTGCTGGAGGAAGCCGGGGTCGTGGTCCGGGCCACGAGGCTCGCCGCGGTCCTCGACCGCGAGAGCCGTGGTCACTGGCCACCGATGGCCGCGCACGTGTACAAGTTGTTCTTCCTCTGCGAGCGCACCGGGGCCCCGGATCGGAACGCCGAACCGCTGGAAACGCTCGATGTCGGGTGGTTCGCCTTGGAAGCGCTCCCCGAGCTGTCGACGAGCCGCATCACCGAGGAGGAGCTGCACCTGCTCCGCGATGCCCACCGGGATCCGTCCCGACCCGCCGTCTTCGACTGAACCGGCTCGGTCGAGCGCTCGGGTCCGACCGCACGGCGGGTTCAACGCCTGCGGTCGCGGCAGGCGCCTCGGCGCGGGACCGACCGCCCCGGTTCGAGCCGGGTAGCAGCCCACCACGGGACCGTGCTGCTGCCGACGGGTCGCGGGGAACGCCTCCCCGGCCAGCCCCGAGCACGGACGTTCACGCCGAGTCGCCCACCCGGCGGGGACCACGAGCGGAAACCGCACGCGGGTGGACCGGCGCACCGCGCGCAGCACCCACCGCGCGGCCCGGCGGATCGCTGGGCGCAGGCACCACCGCGCGGCCCGGGCGACCGCCGTACCGACGAGGTCGGCCCGCTGACGGGTCCGGTCCTGGCACATCGTTACCTCCTGGTCTTCTCCGGACGGCACCCGGAGGAACCTCCCGTTCGTCGGTCTGCGTTCGCCGCTTTCCCGCGGTGAACGCGTACGCTTCGGCACCCGGCCCGATGGGGTAGCACTGGTCGTTCCGCTCACAACGCGAAGTCCGCCGGTGCGTCGGCCTCCGGCAGCCTCCCGTGTCCGCCGGGCTCCCGCCGACCGCGGAAGCGGATCGGCCGGTGGCCGCCTCGATCGCACAGCACTACGGTGCCGCACCCCCGTGCTCGGCGCACCGGCCGAACGGCCAGAACTCCCCCTCGGGCGCGATGTCGCTGCTCAGCGCGCCCCGCGGAGTGGTGGCACAGGGCCGTTCAGACCAGCCGCTGGCCGAAAGGACTAGACGGTTCAGCCGAGCAATGACCGATCGGCCGATCCAGGCTGGCACTTCGGCCGATCTCAAGGTTCTTCCCCGTTCCTAGTGTGAACCACATCGGATCCACGATCCGGTCCATTGCGGACGAACGCACCGAGGCTGCACAACGGCGCGGTCGGAGCAGGGGGCTTCTCCGGATCTCCGGAGACCGACGAAGGGATGGACGACGTGCACGGCAAGGCTTTCGCACCGGAGTACCAAGGGTCGCTGAACGGCCTTTCGGTCAACACTTCCTACGAGGACGTTCTGCTGGCCGCACGACAACGGGAAGGTTCTGCGCTGCGCAGCGGCCGGAAGCTCGAACTGGCGCAGGCCAAGCTCGCGGTGGCCGAAGCATGCCGCCGACTGGGTCGGCTCGACGAGGCGGAATCCGCTTGGCGCGACAGCTACCGATCCGCGAAGGACTGCGCCGCTCTCGCCGCGATGTCGTGGGCACTGTGGAGCGGTGGAACGCTCGCAAGGCAGCGCGGCCGCCTCGACCTGGCGCTGCGCTGGCTCGGGTGGGCACGCGAGCTCGGTCGTCGCGCCGGCGAGCACCTCCCCTACGGCTACGCCTCGGCGGGCATCGCCGAGACGCTGCGCATCCGAGGTGACCACCATGAAGCGCGCGATCTGCACCTCGACCTCCTCGCCGAGGCGCGGGAGCGCGGCGAGTGCCGGCACATCGTCTGGGCGCTCGAGGGCGTAGCGCAGCTCGATCGCAACACCGGCGACCTCAGCTCGGCGTGGGAGCGATTCGCGGAGGCGGCGCAGGTGGCCTCCGACGGTGGTGACCACCGCGGTCACGCATGGGCGCTGCGAGGGCAAGCCGACGTGCTCTCGCTGCGGGGACGGCCCGAGACTGCCTTGGAACTGCTGTCCGAGGCGGAGCGGACCTGCCGGGAGATGGACCTGGCCAGCGCGTTGGCCTACAACCGCAAGATGCGCGGTAACGTGCTCTTCCGGGCGGGGCGCTATGCGGACGCGGCGGAGACCTACCAGGACGCACGGGAGCAGTTCGACGCCATAGGCGAACCCCGTGGCACCGCGCTGGCCAGTCTCGGCTCGATCAAGTGCCGGAACAAGCTGCAGCCCGATCGCTCGCGCACGGAACGGGAGCTGCGTTCCCTCCTGCGGTCGCTGTCCGGCTACGGATTGCGCCAGACCGAACGGATGGTGGAGCAGGCGATCACCGAGCTGGCCGAAGAACCGGGCCCAACAGCCGCTCGTACGCAGACGCCTGACGACACTGCGACGGGAACGCGGGAAACGGCCTTGTCCGGAGGATTTTTTGGATGATCGCAGAGCTCACGAGCCGGTCTCGCAGCACTTGGCCGACCGTGGGATTCCAGGTATTGCTCGGCCTGCCGCCTCGAGCGGAGAGAGGAGTCGACGAGTACGGCGATCGGAGGGCTGACTTGGCAATCATCCGCATCTCCGCCGCAGGACGGAGCCGTGATGCCGTTGGGGCCTGAGCTTCGCACGAATGGGCAAGTGGATTCCTGCCTGGAACCTCCCACCGCGCGGTTGCCCGACGGCGCAGCTGCTCGACGCCGCGGTCCCTCGACGCCGCGGCCCCTCAACGGCGCGATTCCTCGACGCCGCGGTTCTCGACGGCGCAGTCGCTCCACAGCGCGGTCTCCACAGCGGGGCTGTTGTGCCTGGACACGTGTACGTGGGCAGTGAAAGGCGCCATCCCCCCACGACCGGACATGCGCTGCGGCGGGGAGCGCGCGGCGGGGCGACGAGCATGCGGTCGCGGTGCCGGTGCATCCCGGATGCGCGGGGACTCGCCGCTGCCACCGCTCGGAGCGATGCCCTGCCGGACTCCGCACATCGGGGCATGGCCCGTGCGAGGCGGCTGATGTGCACGTCGGGTACGGGAGCGCTGCGGCGGGCGCACGCATGCCGTCGACGCGGGCGGGTCGGGAAGCCGACCGACTACGACCGGCTTCCCCGCCACTCAGTAGTCGTCGTCGCCGTACACGACCATGCCGCGCAGGTTCCGCCCTTCCTGCATGTCGCGGTACCCGATGTTGATGTCCGCCAGCTTGTAGGTCGTGGTGACCAGCTCGTCGAGCTTCAGCGTGCCGTGCCTGTAGAGCTCCAGCAGACGGGGGATCTGGGTCCGGGGACTGACGCCGCCGAAGATCGCGCCTTGCACCCGCTTCTGCAACAAGGTCAGCTCGAACAGGCCGATTGAGGCCTCGAGCTGGGTCGCGTCTCCCATACCGGTGACGACGACCTGCCCGCCCTTGGCGGTCATGGCCAACGCGGGTTGGAGCTCGTCGCCGTGCACCTCACCCATGGTGAGGATGGTGGTGTTGGCGTTCTGGCCCCAGGTCAGCTCGGCGACCGGCCCGGTGGCCTCCTCCATCGAGGCGAAGGCGTGGGTCGCGCCTAGTTCGAGGGCCTTCTGCCGCTTGAACTCCACGGGATCGACCGCGACGACGTAGCGCGCACCCGATGCCGCCGCTCCTTGGACCGCGTTGATCCCGACCCCGCCGACGCCCACGACGACGACCGTGTCCCCGACACGGGTGTCGCCGATCTCGGTCGCCGAACCCCAGCCGGTGGACACCCCGCAGCCCAGCAGCGCCGCCTTGTCCAGCGGGATGTCGTCCTCGATCTTGATCACGGACGCCTCGTTGACCGTCACGTACGGCGCGAAGGTCCCGAGCAAGCACATCGGCACCAGCGGTTCGCCGTTGAGCTGGGCGCGGTACGAACGGTCGGAGATGGATTGCCCGCTGAGCAGCAGCGCACCTTCATCGCAGAGGTTCTGCAACCCGCGCGAGCACGGGCGGCAGCGCCCGCAGCCGGGGATGAAGGCGAGCACCACGTGGTCGCCCTCCTGGAGTCCCGAGACCTCGGGCCCCACCTTGGTCACCACTCCGGCGCCTTCGTGACCACCGATGACCGGGTAGAACGCGACCGGACTAGCACCGGTCCGCACGTGCTCGTCGGAGTGGCAGAGCCCGGAAGCCGCGAGCCTCACCTGCACTTCGCCGGCGATCGGATCGCCCAAGTCGATCTCTTCGATTTCCCAGTCCTTGCCGGGTCCGCGCAGCACCGCAGCCTTCGTCTTCATGACCACTCCTCGTCGAATGGGATCAGACACGCGCCGTCCCGAGCATGGAAAACCCGCAGAACCCCGTCAAGGACGGGTTTCGCACCCACCTCACCCGGCGATGGCATCGACGGCGCGAAAAGCCGTCGTCATCGCGGCGGGAACGGGCGCCACGGGCCGTCGGCGATCACCGGACTGCCGCCCGAACGGAGCACCCGCGCGGACCGCTCGGCCGCACTTGGCGTCCGCTGTGGACATTCTTCTTCCCCCATCGGCACCGACCTGCCATAGTCGGCAGGTGCTCGGCAACGAACCCGCGCTCGTGGAGTCGCGGTTCTCCGACTGCCGCCGTCGGGACCCTCCGCCGCACCGGGCTGCTGCTGGTGGTGGGCGGTGCGCCCCACCGGCTCCCGCAGATCGGCGGCCATCGCGGCCGGGTGACCATCAGCCGATCATCGGGCGAAATGGCAGAGCGACCAGCACCACGTACTGGTCGGGCGACGCCCAGGTCGACCACGGCACCGGCTTTCCGCACTGCTGCGGAATCAGCCGCACCGTCCTGCGCGACGTGGTGCGGGCAGGCCGGATCGGCACCGAAACTCCCGCGCACCGGATCTCGATCATGACCCGAACGCTGTGCGCGCCGCAACGCGCGCTCGAGGACCAGGAGGCTGCGTGGCCGGAGAAGTGACCACCCCGATGCTGCCGTGCGGCTCGATCGACGAGATCGAGGACTTCTACTCGATGCTCGGCTTCTCGCGGACCTACCGCCGGCTGCGCCCGAACCCGTACCTCGTCGTGCGCCTGGAGGACGTGGACCTGCACTTCTACGGCCTGGCGGACTTCGACCCCGCGGGCTCCCACAGCAGTTGCCTGGTCTCGGTGCCCGACGTCGTCGCGCTGTTCGACTCCTTCGCCGCCGGAATGCGCGCCGCGCACGGCAAGCTCCTGGTCACGGGGATCCCCCGGATGACGCGACCGCGCAAGCGGAAGAACAGCGGGGGCCGGACGGGGTTCAGCGTGGTCGACCCGGCCGGGAACACGATCCGGTTCTTCCCGGCGCGCCAGCGGACGACGACCGGAACGGATCCGACGAGCCGGCTCGGCACCGCCTTGGAGAACGCGATCGTGCTCGGCGACTCCAAGGGCGACGAGCGGCAGGCGGCCAAGATCCCCGACGGGGCGTTGTGCCGCGAGCAGGAGTCCGCGTCACCGGTCGAGCTCGTCGAGGCGCTCGCCTACCGCGCCGAGCTCGCGGTGCGGCTCGACGACACCTCGGGGGTCGACGCGGCGCTGGCCCGGATCGAGGCGACCGGGCTCACGGCGGCGGACCGGGAAGGGCTCGGCGATGCCCTCGTCATCGCCCACGATCTCGGCCGGAGCCGCTGATCAGGACGGGGACCGACTGGCGATCACTCGAAAACTCGTTCTAAGGTGAACCGGGTCGGCGCGCGAGGGGAAGCGCTGCGCCGACCGCGACGGGCCGGCCGCCTGCCCCGGCGGCACGGCCCGTCACCCCTCCGACGACCGCCGGCGGATCGTCGAGACGACGCCGTACCCGAGCGCCACCAGGACCAGGGCGCCGGCCAGCGGCAGCGCGACCATCAGCATGATGCCGCCACCGATGTTCGCGCCGATCACCCCGGCGGTGATCATGCGCGCGGACACCCCGATGAGCAGCCCGGCGACGAGCAGCAGCCCGAGCACCACGCCGTGACGGCGACCGAGCCGACCCCGACGGGATTCGCGGAGCAGCACCAGCGCGCAGCCGAGGACGACGAGCGCGGTGACCGCGACCACCGCCCCGTTGACCCACGACGGCAAGCGCAGCGGCTCCACCAGGTAATCGGCGTGATCCGGCGAGACGCTGGACTGATCGCCGATCACGTACCAGAACGCCACCGGTGCGGCCAGAGCGAGCAACACCACCGCGGACCAGACCACCACGTCTCCTCACGCTACGTCGTCCGATATCAACGCAGCGTGTCGCCCGCGCCGACCGGCTGTCAAGAAAGCCCCCTCGTCGGCACGTCGGCGAGGCCGACGTTCACCCGCGAGTCGGCACGACGGACCGTTTCACGATGATCGACGTCGGGTAACCACCACTACCAGATCCGTAACAACGGAGGAGGTATGGGGTGCAGGCCGACATGGCGTCTCTGGTCGTAATCCTGGTAGGCGCGGCGGTCGTCTTCATCGATGGCCGCCTCATCTGGCGCAGCGGCGCCACCTATCTGGAGGAGGTCTACTCCGATTCCAAGGTAGCCGATTCCGTCAACCGGCTCGTGGCGGTGCTCTTCCACCTGGTGGTGCTCGGACTGCTGGCGATGATCTCGGTGACCTCCTCCGCCAACACCGTGGAGAGCGTGGTCCTGCGCATCGGCGTGGTCCTGCTCGTCACCGCACTCGCGCACGGCATCACCATCCTGGTGCTCACCCGCATCCGGCGGAAGCAGCGCCAGCAGCGCATCCAGGAGGAGATCGCGGTGCAGACGCAGAAGGCTGCCGGACCGATCGACGAACCGTGACCGACGGCGAGCGCTCCCGCCGCCGTCCCGGGCCGGTCCCGTCCCCCACCCCCTGCGCGGGACCGGCCCTTCCACGCCTGCGATCCGAAGAGGACGGTGGTTCTGCCCGAGGACTGCGTTCAGCCCGAGACTCACTCGCAAGGGTGGTGAGTGGGGGCACCTTCATCCGGGTTGGTCGGATGAAGGTGCCCCTCACCTGGCGACGAAGACCGGTTCGGTGACGTGGTCGGGCCTGCTCGGGGGCTCGACGTCGGAGGTGCGCGGTCCCGCTGTGCTCCGCTGGTTCGGGCCTTCCGGTGGGTGCCGTGCGGCTTGGGATTCGTCGCGCGTCGGTGCGGATCCCGGCCGTTGCCGCCGCGGCAGGACGCCTCGCTCGTGGTGGCGGCGGGTGCTCCGCGAGGGCGGTCGTCCTTCGTCGTCGCGGGGTGTTCGGGGCGTCGGCCGGTCGTGGGGTGCGTTCCCCTCCGCGTCGACGTCCGGGGACGGGGCGGTGGGTGCCGGAGGTGGCGCCTATCCTGCCGGGCATGTCTGGTGCTCGTGGATCGCGTCGGCGGCCGGTGGGGATCTCCGGCGAACTCGGCGAGGCGCTCACCGCCCCGGTCGCGGGGGAGCACGTGGACGAGGTGGTGCTGGGCGCCGAGCACGTGCCCGAGCCGCTGGTGTCCGGGCGCGACGCCGGGACGGTGCCGGACGTGGTGCTGTCCGGCAGCCGGTGGCGGCGTGGTCGGCTGACCGGGCTCCGGTGGCGGCGGTGGCGGTGCCGGGACGTGGTCTTCGAGGGCTGCGACCTGTCCGGGGTGATCGTGGAGGGCGGCGCGCTCGAACGCGTGGAGTTCCGGGACTGCCGGATGAGCGGCGTGGTGCTGGCCGGGGCGAAGCTGACCGACGTGCTGTTCAGCGGGTGCAAGCTCGATCTGGCCAACCTGCGGATGGTCGAGGGGCGGCGGGTCGAGTTCACCGACTGCGCGCTGCTCGAGGCCGACTTCCACGAGGCGCGGTTGAGCGGCGGCCGGATCGAGGACAGCGAACTGGGCGGGGCCGACTTCACCGGTGGCTCGCTGCCCGGCCTGCGGCTGCACGGTTCCGGGCTGCGCGGACTCGTCGGCGCCGAGGCGCTGCGGGGTGCGGTGATCGGTCCCGACCAGGTGCTCGACGTGGCCACCGCGTTGTTCGACGCCGCGGGCATCGCGGTCGCCGATCGGGGTCAGAGCGCGGCGACGTAGACGGTGTTGGCCGAGCGCGGACCGCCGTAGGGGTTGTCGAAGGCGACGGTGTGGGCCTCGGTGCGGGTGAAGACCGCGCCGAGCGCGGCGCGGAACTCCTCGTCCGGCGGGTCGTCGGACCACAGCGCGAACACCCCGCCGGGCCGCAGCTCGGCGGCGAGCCGGCGGAGCCCGTCGACGGTGTAGAACGGCTCGTGGGACGGCGCCAGGACGTGCCGGGGCGAATGGTCGATGTCGACCATGATCACGTCGAACCGGCGGCCCGGTGCCGCGGGGTCGAGCCCGTCACCGGCGGCCGCCAGCGCGAAGAAGTCGCCGTGCACCAGCGCCGTCCTCGGGTCGCCGGTCAACCGCCCGGACAGCGGCAGCAGCCCCCGGTGGTGCCAGTCCACGACCTCGGCCAGCCCTTCCACGACGGTCAGCGACCGGACCCGGTCGTCGTCCAGCGCGGCGGCCGCGGTGCAGCCGAGACCGAGTCCGCCGACCAGCACGTCCGCCGATCCCCCGGTCAGCTCGGCGAGCCCGAGCCGGGCCAGCTCCACCTCGGCGGTGGTGAACAGGCTGGACATCAGGTACTCGTCGTCGAGCTTGACCTCGTAGACGTCCACGTCCAGCACCGGGTCGCGCCTGCGGCGCAGGCTGATCGCACCGATCGGCGTCTCCTGCCAGTCGAGCTCCTCGAACCGGGCGCTCATCGCCACACCTCCTCCGCCGCGATCGCTCCATTGTCGACGACCGCCGCGCCGGGGCCGATCCGGGTCACTCCGCCACGAGCTCGTCGAGGACGTCGGCGGCCACCCGCTCGCCGATCAGCAGGCTCGCGGTCGCCGCCGGTGACGGCGCGTTGAGCACGTGCACCGCGCGGGGCGCGCGGCTGATCACGAAGTCGTCGACGAGCTTGCCGTCGTCGTCCACCGCCTGCGCCCGCACCCCGGCGCCGTGGCGCAGCACGTCCCGCGCGGTCACCTCGGGCAGCATCGCGCGGACGCTGCGCACGAACAGCGGCCGGAGCGCGGAGCGCGCGAACTCGCCGATGCCGTAGCGCCAGTACCGGCGGGCCAGTCCCCGGCTGGCCGGATCGCGCAGCAGATCACCGAGCATCCGGCCGTCCACGTCGCGCCAGCGGTAGCCGTGCCGGGCGAAGGCGGGCACGGCGTTGGGACCGATGTGCACCGTGCCGTCGAGCATCGGGGTCAGGTGGATGCCGAGGAACGGCAGCGCGGGGTCCGGGACCGGGTAGACCGGCCCGCCGACGAGGTGCTGCCGCTCCGGGCGCAATGCGAAGTACTCGCCGCGGAACGGGACGATCCGCACCGGCGGCGTGATCCCGCTCAGCCGCGCCACCCGATCGCTGTGCAGACCGGCGCAGTTCACCAGGGCCCGCGCCCGCACCGTCGCGTCCCCGGCGGTGAGCACCACGCCGTCGCCGCGGCTGCGGATCCGCTCCACCGGCGCGCCGGTGCGCAGCTCGCCGCCCAGTTCCGCGATCTCGGCGGCCATCGCGGCGCACACCTGGGAGAAGTCCGTCACGGCGGTCTCGGCGACGTGCGCGGCGGCCACCGCGGCGACGTGCGGCTCCCGTTCGGCGAGCTCGACCTTGCTGATCCGGCGCACCGTGACCCCGTTGGCGGTGCCGCGCTCGACCAGTGCGTCGAGCCGGGGCACCTCGGCGGGGCGGGTGGCGACCACCAGCTTCCCGGTGCGGCGCACCGGTACGTCGTGCTCGGCGCAGAACCGGATCATCTCCTCCGCGCCGGCCCGCGCCATCCGGGCCTTGTGGCTGCCCGGGGCGTAGTACAGGCCGCTGTGGATCACGTTGCTGTTGTGCCCGGACTGGTGCGCGCCCCAGCGCGGTTCGGCCTCCAGGACCAGCACCGACGTGCCCGGCGCCGAGCGCAGCACCGCCCGCGCGGTGGCCAGTCCGATGATCCCGCCACCGATCACCACGACATCCGCGTCCACCATCGCCCCTCCCGCTGCTCGACGCTGCGACTGTATACAAACGCAGCGGAGATGAGAAGTGGATACGCTTCCGCACGTGACACGAGCCAGCGCCGGACCGATCGCCGAACGCCTGCGGGAGTGGATCCGGCGCGGAGTGCTGCGCCCCGGGCAGCACCTGGTGCAGGAAGAACTCGCCGGTGAGCTGGGGGTGAGCCGCATCCCGCTGCGGGAAGCGCTGCACGGGCTGGCCGCCGAGGGATTGATCGCGGTGCAGCCGCACCGGGGCATGGTGGTCGCCGAACTGGGCCGCGCCGAGCTGGCGGAGCTGTTCGAACTGCGGCTGCGCCTGGAACCGGCGCTGGCCGAGGAGGCGGTGCGCGGCTGCCGGGCGCGCGACGTGGAGGCGCTGCGCGCGGCGGCCGAGCGGATGCGGGAGCAGGGTGCCGACGCCGAGGGGCGGGCCGTCGAGAACTACCGGTTCCACCGCCGGATCTACGAACTCGCCGAGCAGCCGCTCTCGCTGCGGTTCATCGACCAGCTCCTGCACCTCGTCGAGCCCTACAGCAGGCGCTGGGTCCGCTCCGGGCACGACCTGGCCCGCATCGACGCCGAGCACGACGCGATGGTGGCGGCGCTGGCGGCCGGGGACGCCGGGGCGCTGCGCGCGGCGATCGTCGCGCACGTCGAGGGCGCCCGCGACCACGTGCTCGCCGCGCACGGCTGAGCGGATCCGCGGCGGGGGCGCTTCACCCGGACACCGGCGGCGATCCCCCGGCCGGGTCGTCGCGGTCCGGGGCCGCGGTGCGTAGCCTGACCAGCAGGTGATCCGGGCGGGACGAGGTGGCTGCGGTGCTCTGGACGATTCTCGGCTGGTTGGTGTTCGGCCTGGTCGCGGGCTTCATCGCCCGCGCGGTGGTCCCCGGCAAGGACAACATCGGACTGCCCATGACGATCCTGCTCGGGGTGATCGGCTCGGTCGTCGGCGGCCTGCTGTTCGGCCTGCTCACGGTGGGCGTGCGGGGCTTCGAACCGGCGGGGTGGATCGGCTCGGTGATCGGCGCGGTGATCGTGCTCGTGGCGTACAACAAGTTCACCGGGCGCAAGGGGCGGGCCAGCCGCTGAGGTGTCGCGGGCGGCGCTGGCCCGCGCTGCGACGACCGGGCCGCGGCGCGGTCAGGCGGTGCCCCGGCGCAGCTCCTCCCGGCAGCGGCGGTAGAACTCCACCGGACCCCTCGCCCTCGGCCGCGAGCTCTCCCCGGCGGTCCCAGCAGGTGCGCCAGACCGCCACGGCCGCCTCCGCGACCAGCATCACGGTCACCGGGTCCTGGTCGGGAGACCGCTCCGCCAGGCGGGCGCGCAAGTGCGCGGTCAGCGCCCGCTCCTGGACACCGCGAGCGCCTGGAGGTCGGGATCCCGGGCCAGCAGCCGGGCGACGCGGCGGCGCTCCTGCTGTTCGTCGCGGGCACGACGCTGGCCGCCGTGGCGCCCGGCTTCGCCGTCATGCTGCTGGACCTGCGCCCGTTCCGGGTGCACCACTTCCGGATCTCTGGTGATCGTGTTCGTCCGCATGGCGACCATGCTGGGCTCGGTCGTCGTGCTGCCGCTGCACTTCCAGACCGGGCTGGGCGTGAGCACGCTGACCACCGGTCTCCTGCTGCTGCCCGGCGGCCTGGTGCAGGGCGTGCCGTCCCCGCTGATCGGCCGGATCCACGACCAGGTGGGTCCGCGACCGCTGGTCGTCCCGGGCGCGCTGCTGCTGGCCGGTGGCCAGTGGTGGCTGAGCACCGCGGGAGCCGGCACCGGGCTGGGCGCGGTGGTCGCCATGCACGTGGTGTTCTGCACCGGCATGGCCATGCTGATGGCGCTCCCGCCGGCACCCGCGACCAGCGCTCAGGCCCCGAGGTGGGCGTCCAGCAGGTCGTTGCGGAACTTGCCCTCCGGGTCGAACTCGGCGACCAGCGCGGCGAAATCCGACCAGCGCGGGTAGCGCTCGCGCACCACGTCGGGCGGGATCGACGAAACCTTGCCCCAGTGCGGACGGGCGCCCAGCGGCAGCAGCGCCGCCTCGATCTCCGGCAGCACCGCCCGCACCGCCGCCGGGTCGGGATGCCAGGTGAAGTGCAGGCCCACCACGTCCTGCCCGCGGCTCGGGCTCAACCAGAGCTCCTCGGCGGCGACCGTGCGCACCTCGGAGATCTGGACGACCGGGGCGATCCGCTCGCCCAGCGCGAGCAGCCGCGCGCACGCCTCCGGGGCCGCCGCGCGCGGCACGAAGTACTCGGACTGCAGCTCGGCGCCGGTGCTCGGGACCGCCTCGCCGCGGAAGTGCGGGAGCCGCGCGTGCCAGGCGCCCACCACCCCGAGCTGCTCGGTGCAGCCGTCCGCGAGCCTGCCGGGCACCGGGTGCCGCGGCGCGTCGGCCAAGGTCGCGCCGAGCCATTCCCGCTGCGCGGCGGGGTCGTCGGTGGCGTGCGCCTTGACCCAGATCGCCGCGTCCGGACCGCGCCAGTCGGTGAAGGCGCTGACGCTGTAGGCGAGGCCGAAGACCGCGTCGAAGTCCTCGCCGAGGCGGCGCAGCGGGAAGCCGGTGTAGACGTGCTGGCGGACCTCGAAGGCGGGGACCACGTCGAGCAGCAGCGCGGTCACCACGCCGAGCGCGCCGAGCGACACCACGGCCCCGTCGAAACCGGGATCACCCCGCCGCAGCGCGACCAATTCGCCGTCGGCGCGCACCAGGTCGACCCCGGCCACCACCCCGGCCAGCGTCCGGTTCCGGTCCCCCGAGCCGTGGGTGCCGGTGGCGCAGGCGCCCGCGACGGTGATGTGCGGCAGCGAGGCGAGGTTGTGCAGGGCGAGCCCCTCGGCGTGCAGCGCCTCGGCGAGCGCGCCGTAGCGCATCCCGGCGGGCACCGCGGCCGTCGTGCCGTCGATCCGGACCCGATCCGGCAGGTCGGCCACCGACAGGTGCAGGCCGGGGGTGTCGGCGATGGTGTTGAACGAGTGCCCGCCGCCCACCGCCCGGACCCGTCCGGCGGCCGACACGAGCTCCTGCACCTGCTCCACCGAGGTGGGCCGCATCGAGCCCTCGGCCTTGAAGGTGACGTTCCCGGCCCAGTTGCGCGACATCGGCGACCTCCGGTGCGAGCGGTTCCACCGATCAGCCTGGCGCCCGGGCGAGCGGATTTCAAGATCCCCGGGACCGACCGCCGCGCGACAGCGCTCAGGCCGTCGGCGGCGCGGGGTGCGCGAGCAGGCCGAAGTCGGGGTCCGGGCAGTCCGCGACCAGCGATCGCACCGCCTGCTGGGCGGCGGTGAGCGTCCGGTCGGTGCGCCACCACAGCGCCACCTCCCGGCCGCGGGGACGTCGTCGATCGGGATGAGCCGGACCCCACCGGTGTTCGCGGTGGTCATCGCCAGCGCGTTGGTGACCCCGATGGCCATGCCGGTGCGCACCAGGGCGATCAGCGTTTGCGGCTGGTTGGTCCGGAACACCACCTCGGGGACGAGGCCCGCCTGCTCGAACACCAGGTGGGCCTCGAAGTGCCCGGGGCGGCCCGAGTTGTCGCCGATGGTGATCAACTGCTCGGCGGCCAGCTCCGCCAGGCTCATCGAGCGAACCCGCGGCGCGCGTTCGGCGCTGACCACCGCGACCAGCGGCTCACGCCACAGCGGATCGCAGGTCAGCACGCCGGTGGGCGCCACCGGCAGCACCGGCCGGACCGCGAAGTCCACCTCGCCCGCGATCAGCGCTGCCTCCAGCTCCAGCGTGCTGCCCTCCCACGGGACGACCTCCACGCCGGGGAACCGCTCGGCGATGCGCGGCAGCAGCAGCGGGAGCAGGTGCGCGGCGGCGCTCGGGTAGGCGCCGAGCCGGACCCGGCCGCGCAACCGCCTGCTGGCCTGACCGGCCTCCTCGGTGGCCGCCCGCAGGTGCCGCAGGATGCCGCGCGCGTGCGGCAGCAGCGCCCGGCCCTCGGCGGTGAGCGCCACCGGGTGCTGGGAGCGGTCGAACAACCGCACCCCCAGCGCCCGTTCCAGCTCCGCGACGTGGGTGCTGATCCGCGACTGCGACCGGTACAGCGCCTGCGCCGCGGCGGAGAACCCGCCGTGCTCGACGACCGAGACGAAGCTGATGAACCAGTCGAGGCGGTAGCGGTAGGCGTCGTTGGCCCTCACCGCCACCACCCCGAACGGCACGTTCCTGCGCGCATCCGCCTCACCCGCCCGGTCGGTTCCCGCATCGCGCACGATGATGACACCAGGGGGCGACGGCCGAGCGCATCAGCCGAACAGGTTGCCGATCTGCTGCTGGACGGTGAGCACCGCCAGCGTGCCGAACAGCACGATCGACCAGATCAGCGCGACCAGCCGGACGCCGCGGATCCGGATCGGCGCGGGCAGCATCTTGCGGTTGATGGCGATGAGCAGGCCGGAGTAGATGAACATCATCACCCCGCCGGTGCAGGCCGCGATGGTGGCCAGCACGATGGGCTGGTCGAGCCCGACGAGGATGACCACCGCACCGATCAGCACCAGGCCCCACACCAGGCCCGCGTAGATCTTGCTCTCCGAGGCGTCGGGGAAGTACGTCGTCTTGAGCACGTCGGCGGCGAGCCTGCTGGTGTAGTCGACGATGCCCAGCGCCGCGGCGAACAGCGACACCGCCCCGATGATCCAGAAGAAGTAGCCGAACCACCCGCCGGCCATCTCCATCAGCCGCTCGCCCTCGACCCGGAGGAACGACACGTCCTCGGAGAGCCCGGGCGTGCCGTACACCGTGGCGTAGGCCAGCAGCGACATGAACATGATGGACAGGAACGAGATCCCGACGAAGGTCAGCAGCTGCTCGCGGTTGGCGAAGCGCCACCAGCCCTTCCAGCGGGACAGGTTCTCCTCGGTGGGCGGGAAGATGAACCCGGCCTGGCCGCGGGACTCCAGCTCACCGGTCAGCGGCGAGACGATCTTGGGCACGTGCTTGCCCATGCCGAAGCCCTTGTCCCGGATCCAGTTGCTCTGCACCAGGTTCTGCCCGCCACCGGCACCGGCGAAGGCCAGCGCGCCCAGCAGCACCGCGAAGCCCAGCTCGGCGGCCGGGAACCCCGCATCGGTCACGATCGTCGGCACGGCCGCCCAGGTCCGGGCGCCGAGCACGAACAGCGCGCCGATCAGGATCAGCAGCAGCAGCGCCGCCACCTTGAGCATCTCGGCCCGCTCCAGCGCCGTGTAGACCGCGGGCGCGAGGGTGAGGATCAGCCCGACGAGCAGCAGGATCACCACCGCGGTGATCGCGGCGCTGCCGCCCACCACGTAGGTGATCAGGGTGGCCGAACTGGTCGCCCACGCCGGCCAGATGTTGGCGAAGTAGGCCATGATCGCGAAGACCAGGCCCCAGTGCTTCCACAGCCGGGAGAAGCCGGTGACCGCGGTCTCGCCGGTGGCCAGCGTGTACCGCTCGATCTCCATGTTGAGGAAGTACTGCGTGACCAGCCCCAGGAGGGCGGCCCACACGAAGGCCAGCCCCACCTGCGAGGTGATGTAGGGGAACAGGATGAACTCGCCGCTGGCCATGCCGACGCCGGCCGCGACGATCCCCGGGCCGATGTAGCGCCACTGCTTGACCGGCGGCGCGGGCAGGTCGCAGACCTGCGGACTCGGGATGTGCTTGCTGGGGAACGCTTTCGACGGGTCGGCGACGTCCGCGCCATCGCGGTTGTTCGGGACCATCCACGTGCCTCTTCTGCTCTGGTGCGCGGGGCCCGTGGCGGCGGGACCGCCGTCGTGCGCCCGGCACAGCTCGATCGTGCTGGTGGACCGGTCGGCGGACCGGTCCGGCCAAGGTAAGTCATGAGGTCGGTGGCGGCGGAAAACGTGACCATCTCGTCATGCTGGCTGAACGGTCCTTAAGGGACCGGAGCGTCGTCCGCCCCGATCGGATCGCGGACCAGGAAGGCGTAGCTGAGCGCGGCGAGGATCGCGATGGCACCGGCGCTCAGCAGCGCCAGCACGAACGACCCCGTGCGCTCCACGATGATCCCGGTGATCAGCGGGGCGAACGCGCCGCCGAAGTAACCGCCGAAGTTCTGCAGGCTGCCCAGCGACGCGGTGATCCGCTCGGTGCCCACCGTGCTGGCCAGCGACCAGGCGCCCGAGCTCGCGGAGTTGATGAAGAACTGGGCCAGCGAGAGGCACAGCAGCGCCAGCGCCGTGCTCGGGACCAGCGCGACCGGAACCGTGCACAGGCCGCCGACCAGCAGCCCGGTGCAGATCGGGATCTTGCGGGCCAGCATGGTCGGCACTCCCCGGCGCATCAGCAGATCGCCCACCCCGCCCCCGGCCAGCATCCCGAGGGTGCCCGCCAGGTACGGCACGATCAGCGCGACACCGGTCTGCGCCAGGCTGAGCCCGCGCTCACCCTCGAGGTAGGCGGGCAACCAGGTCAGGTAGAGGTAGACGGAGTAGATCACCCCGGAGAAGCCCAGGATCATGCCCCAGGTGGAGCGGTGCCGCAGCAGCCCGGCCCACTCCCGCAACGACACCGGCTCCGGGGCCGCTTCGACGCCCTCCTCGTCGGACCGGGGGCGATCGCGGTAGACGGCGAACCACACCAGCGCCAGCACGATGCCCGCCACCCCGGCGATGACGAACATGGCGCGCCAGCCGTAGCTCAGCATCAGCCAGGTCAGCAGCGGCGGCCCGATCGCCGGGGCCAGCGTGGAGGCGGTGTTGAAGATGCCGATCGGGGTGCCGCGCGATTCCTTCGGGTACCAGGTGGCGACGACCTTGGCACCGCCCGGGAACGCGGGCGCCTCGCCCAGGCCGAGGAACACCCGCGCCACCAGCATCTGCTTGACGTTGGCGGCCAGACCGGCCGCCGCCTGGGCGATCGACCACAGCAGCAGTCCCCCGCCGAGCACCCGGCGCGGGCCGAAGCGGTCCAGCAGCCCGCCCGCCGGGAGCTGGCCGAACGCGTAGGCCCAGGAGAACACCGAGAGCAGGAGCCCCATCTCGGCGGGCCCGATGCCGAACTCCTCCTGCACGCTGCTGTTGGCGATGGCCAGCGTGCTGCGGTCGATGTAGTTGACGATGCCGATGAGCACCAGCAGGACCAGCAGCGTGGTGCGCATCCGCCGGACACCGCGAGGCGGTCTGGTCATCTCGTCCTCCGCCCGGAGCGGTGGTCGCCGGATCCTCGCGGACGGGCGGTTCCGCCGCCCAGCGGCGGCCCCGCGCCCCCGTCGATCACGGGCGTCGACGATAGGCAGCGGGTTTCGCCCCGGTGAAGCCCCGGTTTCGCATGGCGGGCATCCGCCGCGCGGATCAACCCCGGTCGACGGCCCGCCGGGCACGATCCCGCAACCGCCCGGCCGCGGTGGCGTCCTCGTCGAGCTCCGCCAGCCGCTGCTCGACCTCGGCCAGCTCCGCCCGCAGCTCGTCGCGACGCCGCCGCGCCTGACCGCGCTCGTCGTCGATCCGCCGCACTTCCTGTTCGGCGGCCTCCAGCCGGTCGGCGGCCTCCCGGTCCCGGCGCCCCGCCGCCTCGTCCCGCCCGGTCGAGGACGGCGCGGGCGTCGATCGCCGGGGCGGTGAGGCGGTGGCCTCGGTGCCGCCGCGGGCCCGCCGCTTCCCGCGGCGCCGCACGGGGCGCTCGGAGCGCTCGGACTCGCCGCGCCGGATCGCTTCCGCGGCGAGCTCGTCGATCCCGAAACCGCTGTACTCCAGCGGCTTGTCGAGCGTGCCCGCCAGCACCGCGCGCGCCGAGTCGGGGTCCGACAGCGCCGCGGTGAAGGTGTTCTCGACCTGCTCCCGGGCGGCGTCGCCGAGCGGATGCCCCGCATCGGCCGCGCGGCGGGCCGCTGCCTCGGTGAGCTCGGCGAGCAGCCGGGAGCGCTCGTCGGTCAGGGCGCGCAGCCGCTCGGCGTCCAGCTCGCGCTGCGCGCCGCGCATCCGGTCGCCGAGCTCGGAGAGCCGCTCCAGCGGGGTGTCCCGGTCGGTGGCGAGCAGGTCGACCGCCCACGCCGCGGTGGTGGGCTTGCGCAGCTTGCGGATCGCCCGGGCCAACCGGTCCTCGCCGCGCTCCTTCGCCTCGGCGGCGCGGGCGTCCCGGCGCCGGACGAACTCGCCCGGGTCGGCGCGGTACAGGTCGCGCGCCACGTCCCCCAACTCCACCGCGCCACGGTGCCACGACCCGGGCACCCCCGCCCGGTCGTGCGGCCACCTGGAGCGTGCGTCGTACGGTCCGGGCACCCGGCACACCCCCACGTGCCGGTGCACCGAACCGGCGCCCGCCCCTCTTCGTGCCTCTCGGACGCGGTTCTCATCTAAACAGCCGGTGACCTGCACTGTCAACGGGCGATTACACGTGGTATCACTATGAGGCGGCATTCGTTGACAGCCGCGCGGGGGGCGGTAGAGGACATGGCGACCAACGGAACGTTCGCGGAACGGCTCAAACGGCTCATCGACTCGGTGCACCCGCCCGATCGCGGCCCCTACAGCTACCGCGAGATCGAGGCGGGCATCAAGGAGCACCCGGGCGCGATGACCGCCGCCCACGTCCAGCAGCTCGCCACCGGCAAGCAGCCCAACCCGCGCAAGCACAACATCGAGGCGCTCGCGGCGTTCTTCGGCGTGCCGGTCGGCTACTTCTTCGACGCCGGGATCGCCCGCGAGGTCGACGCCGAGATCAGCAGCATCATCGACTGGCGCAACACCGAGGAGGGCGCCTTGGCGCAGCGGCTCAACGCGCTGAGCCCGGCGCACCGCAACGCCGTCTCGGCGATGATCGACCACCTCGCCGATTACGAGGCGCAGCCCCGCGACCAGCGACGGCGGCGGAAGGCCGACGGAGCCGGGTGAGAGGATGGGGGCCGTGACCGCGCCGGCCCCGTGGTGCGTCCGGCTGGTCCCCGTTCCGGCCCGGCACCAGGAGGCGAGCGCACCGGTGGAGTGGAGCGAGCTGCGGGCCCGCTGCCGACCGCGGGTGGACGAGCTGCTGCGCACCGTCGGGCTGCCCGACCCGTGGGACGTCGACGCGTTCCTCGACCGGCTGGAACGGGCGCGCGGCAGGCAGATCGACCTGTGCGCGATGGCGTGGACCGTCGGCGAGAGCACCGGCGGGTGGCAGCGGCGCGCCGACCACGACATCATCGTCTACCCGGACAACACCACCTCGCTGCACCAGGACCACATCATCCTGCACGAGGTCGGGCACCTGGTCTCCCAGCACGCCGGGCGCTGCGTGCTCTCGCTGCGGGAGGCGCAGCGCCGGGCCCCGAGCCTGCGCCCGGCCGCGTTCGCGCACCTGCTGGACCGGCTCACGCTGGAAGCCGAGGAGCACGAGGCCGAGACGATCGCCACCATGCTGCTCGCCCGGATCGGCCGCCAGCTCCGGCGGGACCGCCGCCCGGCGCCGCCGGACGCGCCCACGGCGGCGGCGCTCGGCAGGTTGACGTCCACCTTCGACGAGCCCTGAGCGCCGGTCCCGGGGGCGCTGAGCGGACCCGGGCGCGAGCACCTCCGGGCCACCCGCGACAGTGGAGCCGACGATCGAGCTCTGCGAACTGGTGGACGAATGGCCAGCCTCTTCCTGCTGACCGCCGGGTTCCTCGCCGTCGTGCTCGCGGCGCTGCGGTGGTACCGCGCCCGCGCGCACCTGACGCCCGGCACCCGGTACCTGTGCGCCGCGGTGGCCTTCGTGGGCCTGTCCGCGGCCTTGGCGTCCCCGGCGGCGCTGGCCGTCACGATCCGCGTCGAGCCGTTCCCCGGTGCGGCCCGGTTGCTGGCCAACGCCCTGGCGATGGCCTCGGCGTGGTGCGTGCACGGCCTGCTGGTCAACCTGGTCGCCGAACCCGCGGCGGCACGGCGGGCGGTGCGCCGCCAGCTCCTGCTGCTGGTGGCGTGGCTGCTCGCGATGACCGCGCTGCTGGCCTCGGCGCCGATCGAGTCCGGCCCCGACTTCGTCGCGGAGTTCGCCGGTGAACCCCAGGTGGTCGGCTACGTGCTGCTGTTCAGCGGCTACATCGCCTGGAGCCTGGGGAACTTCCTCCGGCTCATCCAGCACTACCGCCGCTTCAGCGACCGGCCACGGCTGCGGTGGGGACTGGTGATCGCGCAGGTCGGCACGGGCGTCGGGGTGGCGTGGGCGGTGTGGAAGAGCTCCGCCGCCGTCGTGGTGTTCGCGACCGGGACGCGACTGGTGCTGGAAGGGCCGGTCTCGGCGGCGCTGTCGGCCGGGTGCGTGGCGCTGATCGCCGTCGGGGTGACCCTGCCGACCTGGCTGCCCCCGCTGACCGCACCGCTGCGCTGGGCGGGCCGCTACCGCGCCCACCGCGACCTGGCCCCGTTGTGGAGCGCGCTGCGCGCGGCGATGCCGCAGCTCGGTGGCGGCGACGAGGGCGGCCCGCTGGAGTGGCGCCTGACCCGGCGCCTGGTGGAGGTCCGGGACGGCCTGCTGCTGCTCGCGCCCTACCGCGCCGACCTCGACGCCGAGCTGCGGGACTGCCCCGACCCCGCGGTGCGCGAGGCCGCCCGGATCGCCGCCGCGCTGGCGGCGCTGACCGGCGGCGCCGCCCCGCGTCCCGACCCGCCGCTGCCGCCGACCGGGCAGGACGGCGGCGCGGCGGCCGAGATGGCGTGGCTGCGCCGGGTGTCCCGCGCCTATCGGACCTCACCGGTGGTGCGTCCCTACCGACCCGTGGAGGAGTCCCGATGAACCGCACCGCGCGGGTGCTCAGCGAGGTGCTGGCACCCTGGGTGATCGTGCTGCTGCTGCCCTCGGCGGTGGCCTGGCAGGCGACCCGCTCCGCGCCGCTCGCCCTCGGCTGGGGCCTGTGGGTGGCGCTGACCAGCAGCCTGCTGCCGATGGCGGTGATCGTCCGGGGCGCCCGGCGGGGCCGGTGGGACGGCCACCACGTGCGCAACCGGGAGGGCAGGCTGATCCCGTTCCTGGTGCTGCTGGTCTCCAGCGCCACCGGGTTGGCGGTGCTGGTGCTGGCGAGCGCGCCCGCCGCGCTGATCGCGCTGGACGTCGCGATGATCGCCTGCCTGGTGGTGACCGGTCTGATCACCACCCGCTGGAAGGTGTCGATGCACACCGCCGTCGCCGGCGGTGCGGTGGTGATCCTGGCGATCGCCGTCGGGCCGGTCCTGTGGTGGCTCGCCCCGCTGGTGGCGGCGATCGGCTGGTCCCGGGTCCGGCTCGGCGACCACACCCCGGCGCAGGTGGCGGTCGGGGCGCTGACCGGAGCGGCGGTCGGCGGCGGGGTCTTCGCCCTGTTCTGAACGCCGCGCGCGGAATCCCGCCCCGGGGGCCGGCGTTGCTCCCGGTATGACGATCCGGCTGTCGGTGCTCGACCGCTCGCACACCCGGCGCGGGGTACCGGCGCCGGAAGCGCTGCGGGAGACCGTGGAGTTCGCCCGCGAGGCCGAGGCGGCCGGTTACCACCGGTTCTGGGTGGCCGAGCACCACAGCGTCCCCGGCATCGCCGGGGCGGCCCCCGCCGTGCTGGCCACCGCGGTGGCGGGCGCGACCTCGCGGATCCGGGTGGGCACCGGCGGTGTGATGCTGCCCAACCACGCACCGCTGGTGGTGGCCGAGCAGTTCGGCGTGCTCGGCTCGCTGTTCCCGGGCCGGATCGACCTGGGCCTGGGCCGTTCGGTCGGCTTCACCAGCGGCATCCGCCGCGCGCTCGGCCGGGACACCGGCGCCGCCGAGGACTACCCGGCGCAGGTGGCCGAGCTGCTCGGCTACTTCACCGGTGCGCAGCGGGCGCACCCCGGGGTGCGCGCCGTCGCGGCGCAGGGGCAACGCCCGGAGCCGTTCCTGCTGGCCACCGGGTCGGGTGCGGACCATGCCGCCGACCTCGGCCTGCCGGTGGTGGTCGCCGCCGCCCACGGCGAGGAGCGCCTGCTGGAGACGATCCGCCGCTACCGCGCCCGGTTCCGCCCGTCGCCGTGGGCGGATGCCCCGCACGTGGTGCTGGCGCGCTCGGTCGCGGTGGCCGACACCGCCGAGCTCGCCGAGGACCTGCTGGTGCCCGAGGCCTGGGCCGGGGTGCACTCCCGCAGGCACGGGGAGTTCCCACCACTGGAGCCGCCGGAGGCGATCCGCGCTCGGTCGATGACCGACCGCGAACGGCACCAGTTCGAGCGGGCCCTGCGGGGCCACCTGTTCGGCACCGAACGCGCGGTCGCCCTCGGGCTGGAGGAGCTGGTGGAGCGCACCGGGGCCGACGAGGTGCTGGTCACCACCAGCGGGTACGACCAGCGGCAGCGCCGCGACTCCTACCGCAGGCTGGCGGCGCTGGTGGGGTGAGTCGCCGGAAAAACCCGTTGCGGCCGCCTGGCAGGATCAGCGCGTGGGGTTCCTCGAAGCATCAGCGCTGTCGTACCGGCTCGGCGACGGGCGGGAGTTGTTCCGCGACGTGTCGTTCCGCGTCGGCGCGGGGCACGTCGTGGCGCTGGTCGGCGACAACGGCGCGGGGAAGACGACCCTGCTGCGGATCGCCGCCGGTGAGCTGCGCCCGGAATCCGGCGCGGCCACCGGGCAGGGCGGGATCGCGGTGATGCCGCAGTTCATCGGCTCGGTGCGGGACGGCAGCACGGTGCGCGACCTGCTGTTGACCACCGCGTCCCCGGCGCTGCGCCGGACGGCCGCCGAGCTCGACGACGTCGAGCTGCGGTTGATGGACACCGACGACGAGGCCACCCAGCTCCGCTACGCGCAGGCGCTGGCGGACTGGGGCGAGCACGGCGGTTACGAGGCCGAGGTGCTGTGGGACGCGGTGACCACCGAAGCGCTCGGCGTGCCCTACGACCGGGCGAAGTTCCGCGACGTCACCACCCTGTCCGGGGGCGAGCAGAAGCGCCTGGTGCTCGAAGCGCTGTTCCGGGGCACCGCGGGCGTTCTGCTGCTCGACGAGCCGGACAACTACCTCGACGTGCCCGGCAAGCGGTGGCTGGAGGAGCGGCTCGCCGAGACCGGCAAGGCGGTGCTGCTGATCAGCCACGACCGCGAGCTGCTGGCCACCGCCGCGACGCACCTGGTGACGTTGGAGGGCGGCACCGCGTGGGTGCACGGCGGCGGGTTCGGCACCTGGCACGAGGCGCGGCGGGCCCGCCGGGAGCGGCTGGCCGAACTGCGGCGCCGCTGGGACGACAAGCACCAGCAGCTCAAGGAACTCGTCCGGTCCTTGCAGCGGGCCGCGACGATGAGCGACGAGATGGCCTCCCGGTACCGCGCGGCGCAGACCCGGCTGCGCAAGTTCGAGGAGGCCGGGGCTCCCCCGCCACCGCCCAAGGAGCAGCGGCTCTCCCCCCGGCTGCGCGGCGGCCGGACCGGGGTCCGCGCCATCACCTGCGAGAACCTCGAGCTCAGCGGCCTGATGCGCCCGTTCGACCTGGAGGTGTTCTTCGGCGACCGGGTCTGCGCGCTGGGCTCCAACGGATCCGGCAAGAGCCACTTCCTGCGGCTGCTCGACGACGCGGGCTCGGTGGCCCACACCGGTCGCTGCAAGCTCGGCGCCCGGATCGTGCCCGGCCTGTTCGCGCAGACCCACGACCACCCGGAGTTCGCCGGGCGCACCCTGCTCGACGTGCTGGGCCGCGGCTCGGGCACCCGCGAGGGGAAGGACCGCGGCGCGGCGACGAGCGCGCTGAGCCGCTACGGGCTGGCCGCCTCGGCCGAGCAGCGCTTCGACACCCTCTCCGGCGGTCAGCAGGCCAGGTTCCAGGTGCTGCTGCTGGAGCTCTCCGGCGCGACGCTGCTGCTGCTCGACGAGCCGACCGACAACCTCGACCTCGCCTCCGCCGAGGTGTTGCAGGAGGCGCTCGCCGAGTTCACCGGCACGGTCGTGGCCGTGACCCACGACCGCTGGTTCGCGCGGTCCTTCGACCGCTACCTCGTGTTCCGCTCGGACGGCTCGGTCGTCGAGGCCGACGAACCGGTCTGGGACGAGCGGCGGGTGCAGCGCGCCCGCTGACCACGGCCGCGGGCGGTTGCCGCGGTCCTCGCGAGCGTGATCTGGTGGCCGGGTCGGGGTCGAAGCGGGGATCGGGGTGGACGAGGTGCCGGAGGTGTCCGCCGCGGTGTTGCGCGGTCGGCTGCGCGAATGCGACCGGCTGCTCCCGCGACCGGGCTCGGTGCCGCCGGGCGACCGCCCCGTCGTGCCGTGGGCGGAGTTCTGCGACCCGGCGGGCCCGTGGTTGCGCGGCTGCGCCGAGGAGTGGCAGCGGCGCGGCGGCTTCCGGCACCACCGCGCCGGGTTGGTGCTCGTCGCGTTCCGGTTCGGCTGGCTGGCCTGCTGCGCCACGGTCCCGGAGTACCACCTGGGCGCGCCGGTGCCCGCGCTGAGCGAGCTGCGGGTCGTGGTCGGCCCCGACGGTCGGCTCTCGGCGCTGGTGCCCGGCGGCGAGCACGTCGCGGCACCGGAACCGGCGTCGTGGTGGCGGAGCGTCTCGGCGGCGTTCCGGCCGCTGGCCGGGGCGCTGCACGCCCTCGGCGGGCCGCGACCGGACAGCCACGAGTACTGGGGCAACCCGGTCGGCGGGCTGGGGACCGTGCTGTGGCGGTTGCAGCGGGCCGGGATGCCGGGCGATGCGCAGGCCACCGCCCGCGCGCTGCGCGCGGCGACCGGGCGGGCCGAGCTGCTCGACCTCGACGCGGACCGGGAGCCGTGGGTGCGCCGCCGGACCTGCTGCCAGTGGTGGCGGCGGGAAGGCGGCGGCTGGTGCGCGGAGTGCGTGCTGTGGGATTCGGCGGCCCGTCAGCGCTGAGCCAGCGCGGCCCGGGTCTGCCGGGCGATCTCCAGGTCCTCGCGGGCCCGCACCACGGCGACGCCGACCGCCGATCCCGCGCCGGTGAGGTCGGCGTCGCCGTCGGCGTCCTCGTTCGCGGTGCGGTCCACCCGCACGTCGAGGAACGCCAGGGCGTTGGCGACCGCCGCGCGGACCTGCGGGGTGTGCTCGCCGACGCCACCGGTGAACACCAGCACGTCCAGCCCGCCGAGCACCGCGACCATCGCCCCGGCGTGCCGGATCAGGGCGTGCAGGTAGACGCCGTAGGCCAGCGCGGCGTCGGCGTCCCCGGCGCCGCGGGCGGCGAGCACGTCGCGCAGGTCACCGGAGGTGCCGGAGAGCCCGGCCAGCCCGCCCCGGGTGGCCAGCGCCTCGAACACCTCGCCCGGGTTCTGGCCGCGCGAGGTGATCAGCCAGCCGAGCAGGCCCGGGTCGACGGAACCGCTGCGGCTGTTCATCACCAGGCCCTCCTCCGGTGTGAAGCCCATCGTGGTGTCCACGCACCCGCCCGCCCGCACCGCGGCCATCGACGCCCCGGCACCGAGGTGGCAGCTCAGCACCCGGGACTCCGCCGCGCGCCTGCCGGTGAGCTCGCAGCCGCGCGCCACCGCGTGCCCGTGCGACAAGCCGTGGAATCCGTAGCGGCGCAGCGACCACCGCTCGTTCCACTCCCGCGGGACCGCGTAGGTCGCGGCGGCCGGCGGGAGCCCGCTGTGGAACGCGGTGTCCACGCACACCACCGAGGGCAGCTCCGGCACCGCCTCCCGCACCGCGCGCAGCCCGGCCAGGGCGCGCGGCTGGTGCAGCGGGGCGAGGTCGGTCAGCGAGCCGAGGTAGTCCACCAGGTCGTCGTCGACGACGGTCGCCCGGGTGATCCGGCCGCCGTGCACGACGCGGTGGCCCACCGCGTCGGCGCCGTGCTCGTCGAGGAACCGGCCGATCGGCGCCGCGCTGCCGTCCCACCGCTGCTCGGTCCGCTCCGCGACCAGGTCGTCGCCGTCGAGCAGGGCGAGCTTGAGGCTGCTCGACCCGGCGTTGACCGCGAGCACCCGCATCAGGACCGCCACACCCAGTCGCGCACCTCGGGCAGGTCCTCGCCGTGCGTGGTGACGTAGTGCCGGTGCTCGATCAGCCGCGACTTCAGCGCCTCCCGGGCGTAGGCGGCGCGCGAACCCAGCCGGGGCACCCGGTCGATCACGTCGATGGCCAGGTGGAAGCGGTCGAGCTGGTTGAGCACGCACATGTCGAACGGCGTCGTGGTGGTGCCCTCCTCCTTGTAGCCGCGCACGTGGATGTTGCCGTGGTTGCGCCGCCGGTAGGTCAACCGGTGGATCAGCCACGGATACCCGTGGTAGGCGAAGATCACCGGCCGGTCGAGGGTGAACAGGCTGTCGAACTCCGCGTCGGAGAGCCCGTGCGGGTGCTCCCGCTCGTCCTGCAACCGCATCAGGTCGACCACGTTGACGACCCTGATCCGCAGGTCCGGGAACTCCGCGCGCAACCGCTGCACCGCCGCCAGCGTCTCCATCGTTGGCACGTCGCCCGCGCAGGCCATCACCACGTCCGGCTCGCCGTCCTGGTCGTTGCTGGCCCAGTCCCAGATCCCGATCCCCTTGGTGCAGTGCACGACGGCGGCGTCCACGTCGAGGTACTGCGGCGCGAGGTTCTTGCCCGCCACCACGACGTTGACGTACTGGCGGCTGCGCAGGCAGTGGTCGGTCACCGCGAGCAGCGTGTTGGTGTCCGGCGGCAGGTAGACGCGCACCATCTCGGCCTTCTTGTTCACCACGTGGTCGATGAAACCCGGGTCCTGGTGCGAGAAGCCGTTGTGGTCCTGGCGCCACACGTGCGAGGTCAGCAGGTAGTTCAGCGACGCGATGGGCGGGCGCCAGTCCAGCCGGTTGGTCACCTTCAGCCACTTGACGTGCTGGTTGACCATCGAGTCCACCAGGTGCGCGAACGCCTCGTAGCTGGAGAAGAAGCCGTGCCTGCCGGTGAGCAGGTAGCCCTCCAGCCAGCCCTGGCAGGTGTGCTCGGACAGGATCTCCATCACCCGCCCGTCGGGTGCCAGCGCCGCGTCGTCGCCCTCGGCGGTCTCGGCGACCCAGGTGCGCCCGGTGGCCTCCAGGATCGCGCCGAGCCGATTGGAGTTGTTCTCGTCCGGCGCGAACACCCGGAAGTTGCGCTCCTCGGCGCTGCGCCGCATCACGTCGCGGAGGTAGCCGCCGAGCACCTTGGTCGCCTCGCCCTGGGGAGTGGCCGGCTGCGGCACCGGCACCGCGTAATCCCGGAAGTCCGGCAGCCGCAGGCCGCGCAGCAGCGTCCCGCCGTTGGAGTGCGGGTTGGCGCCCATCCGCCGCTGCCCCACCGGGTTCTGCTCCCGGATCCGCTGCGCCGGTGCACCACCGGACTCGAACAGCGCCTCCGGCCCGTAGCCGCGCAGCCACTCCTCCAGCTCTGCGAGGTGCCCGGGATCCCCGCGCGGATCGGTGATCGGCACCTGGTGCGAACGCCAGGAACCGGCCACCCGCTTGCCGTCCACGGTGTCCGGTCCGGTCCAGCCCTTCGGGGTCCGCAGCACGATCATCGGCCAGCGCGGCCGATCGGTGCGGCCGTCCCGGCGGGCGCGGCGCTGGATCGAGGCGATCTCGTCCAGGCAGCGGTCCAGGGTCGCGGCGAACAGGTGGTGCATCGGCACCGGCGCCGAACCGGCGACCACGTGCGGCTCGTAGCCGAAACCGCGCAGCATCGACAGCAGCTCGTCCTCCGGGATCCGGTCGAAGACCGTGGGACTGGCGATCTTGAAGCCGTTGAGGTGCAGGATCGGCAGCACCGCGCCGTCGGTGACCGGGTCGAGGAACTTGGTGGAGTGCCAGCTCGCCGCCAGCGGGCCCGTCTCGGCCTCCCCGTCGCCGACCACGCACGGCACGACCAGGTCCGGGTTGTCGAAGACCGCGCCGAAGGCGTGCGACAGGGAGTAGCCGAGCTCGCCGCCCTCGTGGATCGAGCCGGGCGTCTCGGGGGCGACGTGGCTGGGGATCCCGCCGGGGAAGGAGAACTGGGTGAACAGCCTGCGCAGCCCCTCCTCGTCCTGGGCCACGTCCGGGTAGATCTCGCTGTAGGTGCCTTCCAGCCAGGTCGCGGCGACCACGCCCGGGCCGCCGTGCCCCGGCCCGATCAGGTACATCATGTCCAGGTCGCGGGTCCGGATCGCCCGGTTGAGGTGGGCGTAGACGAAGTTGATCCCCGGTGTGGTGCCCCAGTGCCCGAGCAGCCTCGGCTTGACGTGCTCGGCCCGGAGCGGTTCGCGCAGCAGCGGGTTGTCCATCAGGTAGATCTGGCCGACCGACAGGTAGTTGGCGGCCCGCCACCAGAGGTCGAGCCCGTCGGCCTCCTGCGCGTCCAGGTACTCGGTCGTCTCGGCCATCCGGCTGGCTCCTCAGCTCGACGTCACCCGTTCCAGCGTGGTGGGTGACCGCCGGATCGCAACTCGGCAGCCGCCGGGCTCCGCTTCACCCGACCGGTATCACTCGATCAGTCGAGTCGTTCGACGGTGCTCCCGGCGGCCGAACGGCGGGCGGCCTCGATCACGCCCAGCCCGGCGACGGCGTCGGCCGGATCGACCGGCGGTGCGGCCCCGTCGCGCAGCGCGGCGACCACACCGCGGTAGAAGGCCGGGTAGTCGCCCGGCAGGCCCGGCACCGGGCGGCTGTCGTCCGGGGTGCCGAGCAGGCCCCGGCGTTCCTCCGGTTCCGCGCCCCACTCCGGGCCACCCGGCACGTCACCGGCGCGCAGCGCGGCCTCCTGCGGGTCGAACCCGTGCTTGGTGAAACCCGCGCGGTCGCCCAGCACCCGCAGCCGGGGTCCGTGCTGGGCGGCGAACTTGCCCATCCACAGGTGCGAGCGCACCCCGCTGCGGTGCGACAGGGCCAGGAACGCGTCGTCGTCCACCTCGGCTCCCGGCCGCAGGCAGTCGATCTCGGCGTAGACGGCGGCGACCGGGCCGAACAGGTGCAGCGCCTGGTCGACCAGGTGGCTGCCGAGGTCGTAGAGGACGCCACCGGCCTCCTCCGGACCGCCGGATTCCCGCCAGCCCGGCTTCGGGCTCGGCACCCACCGCTCGAAGCGGGACTCGAAGCGGTGCACCCGGCCCAGCGCGCCGTCGCGCAGCAGCGCTTCGAGGGTGCGCAGATCGCTGTCCCAGCGGCGGTTCTGGTAGACGGTGAGCATCAGCCCGGCCGCCGCCGCCCGCTCGATCAGCGCCCGACCCGCCGCGGCGGTGGGCGTGAACGGCTTGTCGACCACGACCGGCAGCCCGGCGTCGAGCAGCGCCGCGGTGTGCTCGTGGTGCATCCGGTTGGGGCTGGCGACCACCGCGAGGTCCAGGTCCCCGGCCCGCTCCAGCAGTCCGCCCAGGTCGTCGACGACGGTGGCGTCCGGGTGCGCGGCCCGGGCCTGCTCGCGGCGACCGCGCGTCACCACGACGTCCAGCCGCAGGTCGGGGTCCGCCGCGATCAGCGGCGCGTGGAAGTGGGCACCGGCCACGCCGTAGCCGATGAGTCCGACGCGAAGCTCCATCGGTCCATTACAGCAGCCGGCTACGCCGACGCGCGGGGCCGCCGGTCGACCTGCCCCGGGCACACCAGGCCGGTCTCGTAGGCCAGCACGACCAACTGGGTCCGAGAGTTCAGGTGCAGCTTCTGCATCACGTGGTAGAGGTGCGATTTCACGGTCAGCTCGGCCAGCCCCAGGTTGCGGGCGATCTCGGCGTTCGAGCCGCCGCGGGCCACCTCCAGCAGCACGTCGAGCTCGCGGTCGGTCAGCGCCGCGAGTTCGCTGCGGGCGTCGCGCACCCCGAGCGAGGCGAAGCGCCGAAGCAACCGCTTGGTGATGCGGGGCGCCAGCAGCGCGTCCCCGGCGGCGACCGTGCGCACCGCCTTGAGCAACTCCTCCGGGGCGGCGTCCTTGAGCAGGAAGCCGCTGGCCCCGGCGCGCAGCCCGGCGTAGACGTACTCGTCGAGGTCGTGCACGGTCAGCATGACGACGGCGGTGGCGCCGTCGGTGTCGGCGACGATCTCGCGGGCGGCGGCGATGCCGTCCTTGCGCGGCATCCGCACGTCCATCAGCACGACGTCCGGCGGGCGGCGGCGCACCGCGGCCACGGCGGCATCGCCGTCGTCGGCTTCGGCGAGCACGCGCAGATCGGGTTCGGCGGACAGCAGCGCCACCAGTCCGGCGCGGATCGTCGCCTGGTCATCGGCGACGACGACGGTGGTCTCCGCGGACTGCAACACCGGCCTCCTCATGTCCGTGCGGGCGTCCGCACCCGACCGACGCGCGGCGGCGCCGTCCCGGGGCCCGAACCGAGGGAGTGTGCGGATCAGGCCAGGTCTGGGTTTTCCGCGCACGGTAGCACGGCTTCCAAGCGGAATCCGCCCTCCACCGGATGCGCCGTGAAGCTACCGCCGAGCAGCGCGACCCGTTCCCGCAGGCCGATGAGGCCGTGCCCGGAGCGCGGGGCGTCGGCGGGGGTCTCCGGACGGCGGGACGGGTCGACCTCGTCGCTGACCTCGATCCGCAGCGCGGTGCCGCCGTACTCGACCAGCACCCGGGCCCGCCCGGCGCGGGCGTGCTTGAGCACGTTGGTGATCGCCTCCTGCACCACGCGGTAGGCGGTCAGCTCCACGCCCGTGCCGAACTCCCGCGGCGTGCCGCGCCGTTCCAGCCGCCAGCTCACCGCGCCGCCGCGCACCGAGTCGACCAGCTCGTCGAGCTCGGCCAAGCCGGGCGCGGGGTGCAGCTCCGCCCCCTCCGCACCGGTGTTCTCGTCGCCGCGCAGCACGGTGAGCAGGGTGCGCATCTCGGTCAGCGCCGCTCGCGAGGTGCGTTCCAGCTCGGCCATCGTCTCCCGCGCGTGCTCGGGATCGCGGTCCAGCAGCGCCCGGGCGACCCCGGCGCGCAGCGCCACCACCGACAGGTTGTGCGAGACGATGTCGTGGAACTCGCGCGCGATCCGGGCGCGTTCGACCACCGCCGCGTCCGCGGCGAGCCGGTCCCGCGCGGCGTCGAGCAGCGCCATCGTGCGTTCGAGCTGGGCGGTGCGCTTGCGCCCCAGCCGCATCGCGCGGCCCCACCCGGCGACCATCACCAGGTTGACCACCGCGCCGACGATCCGCAGCGCCCCGATCGCGGGGGATTCGGCGTAGACCGGCACCTCGGCCACCGGGTACACCATCGCCACGACCGAGGCCGCGACCGCCTGCCGCAGCGAACCGCGCACCGCGACCGAGTAGACGGCGACCAGGATCGCCAGGTTCAGCGCGCCGATCGGCAGCCGCAGCAGGGTCAGCGCGGTGGCCACGGCGAGCAGCCCGAACAGCGGGACCCACGGCGCCCGCCTGCGCACCAGGAGCAGCCCGGTGGCGGGCACGCTGACCAGCAGCGGCCACCACTTGCTCGGCCCGGGCGGGGCGAGCAGCGCCAGATCGACCACGTGCAACGCCGAGAACGCCAGCACGAACCCCGCGTCGCCGAGCACGGCGCGGCGCGCCAGCAACCACCGCAACGGCGTCGCGCGATCGACCATCGACCCTTCCCGTGCCGGGTGCTGCGGGGCCCGGTGGACTGACTTCGGGGGGATCACCGTTCCCCGCAGCACTCGAACCTCCGCCGCCGTCGGCGCGGACGACCGGAGGCGGCACGATCCTGGACCCGCGCGGCCGCCGGTGCATCAGTCGAAAGTGGGACGTACCCGAGCGGTTCAGTAGCCGCGGGCCACCCACTCGTCGAACTGCGGGCGCACCGCGCCGATCGTGGTGCTCTCCCCGTGTCCGGTGTGGACGGTGGTCGAGTCGGGCAGCGGCAGCAGGCGGTCCCGGATGGACGCCACCAGCACGGAGAAGTCCGAATAGGACCGACCGGTGGCCCCGGGCCCGCCCGCGAACAGGGTGTCGCCGGTGAACACCACGCCGCGCTGCGGCGAGTAGAAGCACACCGCGCCCGGCGCGTGGCCCGGGGTGTGCAGGATCTCCAGCTCGGCGTCGCCGACCACCACGAGCTGACCGTCGGCGAGCTCGCCGTCCGGCGCGCGGTCCGGGTGCACCAGGTCCCACAGCACCCGGTCGTCGGGGTGCAGCAGCAGCGGGGCGTGGACCGCGTCGGCCAGCGCGACCGCCGCCCGGACGTGGTCGTCGTGGGCGTGGGTGGCCAGCACCGCCTTGACCGCGCGGTTGCCGACCAGCGCGCGGATGGCCTCGGCGTCGTGCGGCACGTCGATCACGACGCACTCCTGGTCGTCGCCGAAGACCCAGGCGTTGTTGTCGACCTCGAAGGTCTGGCCGTCGAGCGAGAAGGTCCCGGACGTCGTGGTGTGATCGATGCGCGCGGTCATCAGAACACCACCACCGAACGCAGCACCTCGCCGCGGTGCATCTTCGCGAACGCCTCCTCGACCTGGTCCAGCGCGATCTCCTCGGTGACGAACTCCTCCAGCGGCAACCGGCCCTGCTGGTACAGCTCGACCAGCATCGGGAAGTCCCGCTCGGGCAGGCAGTCGCCGTACCAGCTCGACTTGATCGCCCCGCCCCGGCTGAAGACGTCGAGCAGCGGCAGCTCCAGCTCCATCTCCGGCGTCGGTACCCCGACCAGCACCACGGTGCCCGCCAGGTCCCGGGCGTAGAAGGCCTGGGTGAAGGTCTCCGGTCGGCCGACCGCCTCGACCACCAGGTCGGCGCCGACACCGCCGGTGAGCTCCCGGATGCCCTCCACCGTGTCGGACTCCGCGGCGTTGAGGGTGTGGGTGGCGCCGAACCGGCGCGCCCAGTCCAGCTTCACCGGGTCGGTGTCCACCGCGATGATCCGGCGCGCCCCGGCCATGGCCGCCCCGGCGATCGCACCGTCGCCGACCCCGCCGCAGCCGATCACCGCCACGGTGTCGCCCGGGCCGGCACCACCGGTGTTCACCGCGGCGCCGATACCGGCCATCACCCCGCAGCCGAGCAGACCGGCCACCGCGGGGCGCGCGGCCGGGTCGACCTTGGTGCACTGCCCGGCGTGCACCAGGGTCTTCTCCGCGAAGGCGCCGATGCCCAGCGCCGGCGACAGCGGCGTGCCGTCGGTGAGCGTCATCGGCTGCGCCGCGTTGTGGGTGTCGAAGCAGTACTGCGGCCGACCGCGCTTGCAGGCCCGGCAGACCCCGCACACCGCGCGCCAGTTGAGGACCACGAAATCGCCGGGCGCGACGTCGACGACCCCGTCGCCGACCTGCTCCACCACGCCCGCCGCCTCGTGCCCGAGCAGGAACGGGTAGTCGTCGCTGATCCCGCCCTCCCGGTAGTGCAGGTCGGTGTGGCAGACACCGCACGCCTGCACGCGGACGACGGCCTCACCGGGACCGGGATCCGGAACCCGGATCGTGACCACCTTGACCGGTTCACCACGACCGGTCGCGACCACCGCGCGAACGTCGGACACGAGCACCTCCTAGGCCTTCCGGGGGATCAGCCTCCCCCATCGTCGTATGCGCGGCACCGCATCAGCAAGGGGCGGCCCGATCGGGCGGATCGGACACGAAGAGTCATAAGACGACTACTGTACGATTTCCGCAGGACGAGGAGGGGCCATGGTCAAAGCGCAGGACCCGACCACCAGCCCGTGGTGCGCCGAGCGCGCACCCGCGACGGCCCCCGCCGACGGCCCGCCGCCCCGGCCGATGGACATCGAGCGGCCTGCCGCGGCCCGGCTCCACGACGCCTTCCTCGGCGGCAGCCACAACCTCGGCGTCGACCGGGAGTTCGCCGAGCGGCTGGCGGGCGACCTGCCCGGGATCGGCGAGCTGTTCCAGGTCGACCGCGGTTTCCTGCGCCGCGCCGTGGAGCACCTGCTGGCCCTGGGCATCCGCCAGTTCCTCGACCTGGGCTCGGGCATCCCGACCATCGGCCACGTGCACGAAGTCGCCCGGCGGCGGACCGCCGACCTCCGGGTGCTCTACGTCGACAACGAGCCGCTGACCGTCGCGCACAGCAGCGCGCTGCTGGCCGACGAGCCGCACGCGGCGATCATCGAAGCGGACTGCCGCGCCCCCAAGTCCGTCCTGTGCTCCCCCGCGGCGGAGGAGCTGCTGGACCTGGACCGACCGCTGGGCCTGCTGATGACCTCGGTGCTGCACTTCGTGCCCGACGCCGACGATCCGCGCGGGCTGACCGCCGAATATCGGGACGCCCTCGCCCCCGGCAGCCACCTGGTGCTCGCCCACCTGGCCGACGACGTGCAGCCCGAGGTCGCGGCGGTGCTGCGGCGCGAGTACGCCGGGACCGCGGACCCGCTGCACCCGCGCGGCACCGGTTGGATCGAGGAGCTGTTCGGCGACTTCGAGGTGCTGGCGCCGGGGGCGGTGCCGCTGGCCGACTGGCGACCGGACCCGGAGCAGGTCGGCCTGGCCCGGCGCTACCGCCTGATGCACGGCGGGGTGGCCCGCAAGCCCTGAGCTCGGGCTCGCCCGCGCGGGGCGGGATCCGCTCAGGGGACTCGGCAGCAGCGCGGTGGCACGCGACCGGCTCCGCCGCGCGGATCGTCGGCGGGAGCGGTGCTCACGCGTCGGCCGAGCGGGGGCTCCGGATGAACAGCAGGAGCACCCCGGCGACGACCGCGGCGCTCCCGGCGGCCAACCAGGCCCCGGCCAGCCCGGCGTGCTCGGCGAGCAGCCCGAACAGCAGCGGCCCGGAGCTGCCGCCGAAGTAGATCCCGGTCTGGGTGAACGACGTGGCGCTGGCGACCCGGTCCGGGGCGATCTTGGCGACGGCGAAGTTGAGCAGCCCGGGCCAAGCCCAGCCGGCGCCGAACGCGACGGCCACGCCGATCAGGAAGGCCGCGGGCGCGGGCACCGCCATCAGCCCGTAGCCCACCGCCCCGACGAGCAGCATCCCGGTGATGACGCGGACGAGGTTCGGGTTCCGCCGATCGGCCAGCACTCCGGCCGACAACCGGACCAGCAGCCCGGCGGCCGACCCGACAGAGAGCACCAGCCCGGCCGCCGACGGACTGAACCCGACCTCCACCGCCGTGGTGGTGACGAACGCGCCCAGCGCGTTGGCCGCGGCGGACCCGAGCCCGCCGGAGATGGCCAGCAGCAGCAACGCGCCGCGCGGGGCGCTGCCCCGGCCCGAGGCGGCCGCACCCGGCCGGGAACGCTCGGCGGTGGGCAGCAGCGGGACCGCGAAGGCAGCGACCAGCCCGATGATCCCGGCGAAGACGAAGACCCACCGCCAGCCGATGGTCAGCGCGACGGCGGGCACGGCGACGCCGGCCAGCAGCGTGGCCACCGGGATCGCGGACTGCTTCACCCCGAAGCCCATGCCCCGGCGGTGCACCGGAACGCCCTGCGCGATGAGCAGGTTCGATGCGGGCTGCCCCAGCGAGTTCGGCAGTCCGGCCAGCCACAGCAGGCCGAGCAGCCAGGCGGCGTCCCCGGCCGCGGCCATGCCGAACAGGCAGAGCGCGCTGCCGGAGGCGGCCAGCCGCATCCCGAGCCGGGCGCCGATGCGCTCGACCACCCAGCCCATCATCCGGGAGGCGATGGCGGCGACGCCGAAGAACCCGGCGGCGGCGAGCCCGAGCAGCGCCGCGCTGAAGCCCATGTCGCGCTGGAGCTGCACCCCGAGCCCGCCCACCAGGAAGACCGGGAAGACGCCGACCGTGACCACGGCGGCGACCGAGGCGAGCACCCGGGGCACGCCGACGGCGGCCGGAGGAGCGGCGATCCCCGCTGCGGGCATCGGCGTACCTCCATCGTCGGCGGCGCGGTGGTCATGACCAGGCTGCGCAGCGCGGTGGTTTTTAGCAACGCTAACGTGACGCACGACTCCGCGCAGGCCCGCACGACGCCCGAAATGCCGGTTGACTCCGGCGGTCCGGCCGCGCGAAGGTGCTAAGCCGTTGTCGATCGACCGCAGGAGGACATCGGTGACCGTGGCGCCGGGAGCCGGGCTCCCCTCCACCCTCATCCCCGACCTGGTGCTGCTCGACGCGGTGGAGCTGTCCTGGTCGATCCGCAGGCGCGAGGTCTCGTGCGTCGAGGTGATGCGCGCCTACCTCGACCACATCGACCGGTTCAACCCGCAGGTCAACGCGATCGTCTCGCGCGCCGAGGAGGGCGACCTGCTCGCGCAGGCCCGGGAACGCGACGCGCAGCTCGACCGGGGCGAGCCGGTCGGCTGGATGCACGGTTTCCCGATCGCGGTGAAGGACCTCTCCGACGCTGCGGGCTTCCCCACCACCAAGGGCTCACCGCTGCTGGCCGAACACCGCGCCGAAGCCGACGAACGGCACGTGCGGCGGATGCGGGACGCGGGCGCGATCGTCGTCGGCAAGACCAACGTGCCGGAGTTCGGGCTCGGCTCGCACACGTTCAACCCGGTCTTCGGCACCACCACCAACCCCTACGACCCGTCCCGCAGCGCCGGGGGCAGCAGCGGCGGGGCCGCCGCCGCGCTGGCGATGCGGATGCTGCCGGTGGCCGACGGCAGCGACTTCATGGGGTCGCTGCGCAACCCCGCCGGCTGGAACAACGTCGTCTCGCTGCGGCCGGGCTTCGGCCGGGTGCCCGCCGAAGGCTTCCTCAGCGAGCCCTCGGTGCCCGGTCCGATGGGCCGCACGGTGCGCGACATCGCGATGCTGCTGTCCACGATGGCCGGTCCGGACCCGCGGGCGCCGCTGAGCATCGAGCAGGACCCGGAGCGGTTCACCGGCGACCTCAAGCATGACTTCACCGGCGCCCGGATCGGCTGGATCGGCGACTTCGGCGGCTACCTGCCGTTCGACCCGGGCGTGCTGGAGCTGTGCTCGACGGCCTCCGAGGCGTTGCGCGAGATCGGCTGCACCGTCGAGCCGGTGCGCACCCGGCTGCCCACCGAGCAGATGTGGGAGACCTTCCTGCTGTGGCGGCGGTGGCGCACCGGCCCGAACCTCGCCGCCGCGCACGCCGACCCGGCCACCCGGGCGCTGCTCAAGCCCGAAGCCGTCTACGAGGTCGAGGGCTACCTGGAGCTCACCGTCGACGACATCACCCGCGCGCTGGACGGCCGGGACCGCTGGTACGCGGCGGTGTCCGCGCTGTTCGACGACTACGACTACCTGCTCGCGCCCAGCGCGCAGGTCTTCCCCTTCGACGCGGGGCTGCGCTGGCCGAACCGGGTCGGCGGCCGGGAGATGGACACCTACCACCGGTGGATGGAGACCGTCGCGCCGTGGACGCTGTCCGGGCACCCGGTGGCCACCGTTCCCGTCGGGTTCGGCGCCGACGACCTGCCGATGGGGGTGCAGCTCATCGGCCCCAACCACGCCGAGTGGCCGCTGCTGAAGCTCGCCTGCGCCTACGAGGCGGTCACCGACTGGGTGCACCGGGTGCTGCCGCCCGCACTGCGCTGACGGAGCGGGGCGGGACGGGGCGCCGGAGGTTCCGCCGCCCCGCGGGGCGTTCAGCCGCGGAACGCCGGGATCCCGGTCAGCGCCTGGCCGATGGTCAGCGCGTGCATCTCGCCGGTGCCCTCGTAGGTCAGCACCGACTCCAGGTTCGTCATGTGCCGGATCACCGGGTACTCCAGCGAGATCCCGTTCGCCCCGAGGACGGTCCGCGCGCTGCGCGCCACCTCCAGCGCGCCGCGCACGTTGTCCAGCTTGCCGAAGCTCACCTGCTGCGGGCTCAACTGCCCGGCGTCCTTGCGCTTGCCCAGGTGCAGCGCGAGCAGCCGACCGTTCTGCACCCGCACCGCCATGTCGGCCAGCTTGCTCTGGGTGAGCTGGAAACCGGCGATCGGGCGGCCGAACTGCTCGCGGGTCGTGGCGTAGTCCAGGGCGGCCTCCAGGCACGCCCGCCCGGCCCCCGCCGCACCCCACACGATGCCGTAGCGCGCCTCGTTGAGGCAGCTCAGCGGACCGCGCAGCCCGGTCACCTCGGGCAGCACCGCCGCCGCGGGCAGCCGCACGTCATCGAGCACCAGCTCGCTGGTCACCGAGGCGCGCAGCGACAGCTTCTGCTTGATCTCCGGCGCGGCGAAGCCCGGCGCGTCGGTCGGCACGACGAACCCGCGCACGCCCTCGTCGGTCTGCGCCCACACCACGGCGACCGAGGCGATGCTGCCGTTGGTGATCCACATCTTGCGGCCGTTGAGCACCCAGTCGGTGCCGTCCCGGCGCGCCGTGGTGCGCATCGAGGCGGGGTCGGACCCGTGGTCGGGTTCGGTGAGGCCGAAGCAGCCGATCGCCTCGCCCGCCGCCATCCGGGGCAGCCACTCCTGCTTGTGCTCCTCCGAGCCCCACCGCCAGATCGCGAACATCGCCAGCGATCCCTGCACCGACACCAGCGAGCGCAACCCGGAGTCGCACGCCTCCAGCTCCTCGCAGGCGATGCCGTAGTCCACGGCGGACATCCCCGCGCAGCCGTAGCCCTCCAGGTGCATCCCCAGGACGCCGAGCTTGCCCAGCTCGCGGGCCAGCTCGCGGACCCCCGGGAGTTCCCCGCGCTCGTACCACTCGCCGACGTGCGGCAGCACGTGGTCGCGGCACAGCGCGCGCACGCTGTCCCGGATGGCGAGCTGCTCGGTGCTGAACTCGGTGTCGATGCCCAGCGGGTCGCGCGGGTCGAAGGCGGGACGGGACGAGCTCATGACGGGATCCTCCTGGAGGCGGTCGGCGGCAGGGGTGCGGACTCGGTGTCGGACAACCAGGCGAGCACCTCGTCGGTGTGCTCGCCGAGGCGGGGCGGCGCAGTGGCGGCGGCGCTGCCGGTGGCGGAGAAGTCGATCGGCATCCGCGCCTGGGCCACCCCGCCGTCGCCCGGATCGACCGTCGGCCGCAGCCCGAGCGATTCGGCGTAGTCCACCGCGCGGGAGAGGTCGTTGACCTGCCCGCAGGCGATCCCGATGCGCTGCAACCGCTCCTGCCAGTCGACCGCGGTGCGCGCCCCGAGCACGTTCTCCAGGTGCCGCACCAGCTCCTCGCGGTGAGCGACGCGCTCGGCGTTGGTCGCGAAGCGCGGGTCCTCGGCCATGCCGACCAGGCCCAGGGCCTCGGTGAGCCTGCGGAACTGGGCGTCGTTGCCGACCGCGACGGCGAGGAAGGCGTCCTCGCAGCGCAACGTCTCGTACGGCGCGATGCTGGGGTGCCGGTTGGCCATCCGCTGCGGGGCGGCGCCGGTCGTCTGCAGCGCGCTCATCTGGTTCACCAGCGAGGACAGCAGGCTGGACAGCAGGTTCACCTCCACGTGCTGCCCCGTCCCGGTGCGGTCCCGGTGGCGCAGCGCGGCCATGATGCCCAGCGCCGCGTCCTTGCCGGTGAGCACGTCCACGACCGCGACGCCGACCTTGGTCGGCGGGCCGTCCGGGTCACCGGTGATGCTCATCAGGCCGCCGAGCGCCTGCACCACGAAGTCGTAGCCGGGCAGGTGCGCGCCGCCCTCGCCGCCGAACCCGGAGATCGAGGCGTAGACCAGGCTCGGGTTGAGCGCGGCGGCGCTGTCGAAGTCGAGCCCGTAGCGGGCCAGCGCCCCCGGCCGGAAGTTCTCCACCAGCACGTCGGCCCGCCGCACCAGGTCCCGCGCGGCGCGCTGCCCGTCCGGGTCGGCCAGGTCGAGAACGACGCTGCGCTTGCCGCGGTTGACCGACTCGAAGTAGGCCGAGCTGTGCTCGGTCCACGGCGGACCCCACGAACGGGTGTCGTCGCCGCTGTCCGGCCGCTCCACCTTGACGACCGTGGCGCCGAGATCGGCCAGCAACATGGTCGCGTAGGGGCCGGCGAGCACCCGGCTGAAATCGGCGACGACCACGCCCTCCAGCGGGAGCGGGTCCGGTCCGGCGACGTCTGCGCACACCTCGCGAGCACCTTCCTCCAGCGGAGTTCCGCGAATCGCGTCACGGCGGAATTGGATCCAATATACAGTCGCGGGACCGACGGTCAAGCCCTTCTGGAGGCCCGGCATGCGCCCACCCACCACGCAGGAGTTCGTGCTCGGGGAGCTCCGCAAGGCGATCGTGTCCGGCGAGCTCGCGCCCGGCCAGCCGGTGCGGCAGGACGGCATCGCGCAACGGCTCGGGGTCAGCCGGGTGCCGCTGCGCGAGGCGCTCAAGACGCTGGAGGCCGAAGGCCAGGTCGTCTACCGCCCGCACCGCGGCTACTCGGTCGCCGAGCTGTCGCTGAGCGACCTGCTCGAGGTCTACCGGATGCGCGAGCTGCTGGAATCCGAGGCCGCGGCGGTGGCCACCGAGCGCTTCGGCGAGTCCGACCTGGCGCGGATCGCCGACGCGCGCGACGACGTGGAGCGCGCCGCGGGCAGCGGCGACCTGGTGGCCATGATCGCGGCGAACCGGCGGTTCCACTTCGCGCTGCTCGAACCCGCCGGGCTGCCGCGGTTGCTGCGCGTGGTCCGCACCCTGTGGGACGCCACCGACGCCTACCGCGCGGTGTACTACAACTCGGACGCGAACCGGCGCCGGGTGCGCGCCGAGCACGACGCGATCGTCACCGCCGCCGCCGAGCGCGACGCACCGGCCCTGGTCCGGCTGCTCGACGAGCACCGCGGGCACGCCGTGGCGGCGCTGCGCGGCACGATCACCGAGCGCTGAGCGGCCGCCGCACCCACTCGCGCCCGGCCGGGCGGGGGCACTTCGCGGTCGACGCCCCCGCCCAGTCGATCAGGAGTAGTCGTAGAAGCCCTTGCCGGACTTCTTGCCCTTCAGGCCGGCGTCGACCATCCGCCGCAGCAGCGGCGGGGCGGCGTGGTGCGCCTCGCCGTACTCGGCGTACATCGAGTCGGCGATGGCCGCGAGGGTGTCCAGGCCGACGAGGTCGGCGAGCCGCAGCGGACCCATCGGGTGCGCGCAGCCGAGCACCATCCCGTCGTCGATGTCCTCCGCGGTGGCGAACCCGCCCTCGTACATCCGGACCGCGGAGAGCAGGTACGGCACCAGGAGGGCGTTGACGATGAAGCCGGAGCGGTCCTGGGCCCGGATGGTCTGCTTGCCGAGCTGCTCGGTCGCGAACCTCTCGGCGCGGGCGAGGGTCTGCTCACCGGTGAGCAGCGAGGGCACCAGCTCGACCAGCTTGAGCACCGGGACCGGGTTGAAGAAGTGCACGCCGAGCACCTGCGCCGGTCGCTTGGTGGCACCGGCGAGCTTGGCGATCGGGATGGACGAGGTGTTCGAGGCCAGGATCGCCTCCGGATCGGCGACCACCTCGTCGAGCCGGGTGAACAGGTCGACCTTGAGCTTCTCGTCCTCGGCGATCGCCTCCACCACGAGCTGCCGGTCGTCGAGGTCGGCGAGGTCGGTGCTGAACAGCAGCCGGGACTGCGCCGCGTCCCGGTCGGCCTCGGTGATCTTGCCGGACTGCACCGCGCGGTTGAGCGACTTCCACAGCCGGGACCGACCGGCCCGGGCGGCCTCGTCGTCGACCTCGCAGACGATCACGTCCAGCCCGGCCCGGGCTCCGACCTCGGCGATGCCGCCGCCCATCAGTCCGCCGCCGACCACGCCCAGGCGCTCGATCTCCGTCACGACACCGGTCCTTCCGTCGCTGTGCTGCCGTGGCCGCGATCATGCCAGCACCACCGCCCCGACGACGTCGGGCAGTGCGCTACACCACCGGGTGCGGTCGCGCCGCGCGCCCACCGCGGCGGTCCGCGCGCCGGAACCGAGCCGCGCTTTCCTGAAATGAATTCTGCCCCGCGCGCCGGGCGCCCGACCGGGGCGGATACCGTCCGCGGAGGACGTCTCGAAGGAGGAGCCAAGGTGAAGCTGGACGGCAAGGCGGTCATCGTCACCGGAGGAGCGGGCGGCATCGGGCGCGGGATCTCCACCGCGTGTGCGGCGGAAGGCGCCGGGGTGCTCATCGTCGACCTCGACCAGGAGGCCGGGGACGCGGCCGTCCGGGAGATCACCGAGGCCGTGCCCGGTGCGCGGGTCGCCTTCCTGGCCGCCGACATCGGTGCCGCCGGGACGGCCGAGGCGGTGCGGGACGCCGCGGTGGCGGAGTTCGGCCGGATCGACGTGCTGGTGAACAACGCGCACGCCTCGCGGCAGGCCCCGCTCCTGGAGCACACCGACGAGATGTTCGAGCTGTCGTTCGGCACCGGCTTCTTCGCCACCTACCGGCTGATGCGCGCCTGCCACGCCCACCTGGCCGAGCGCGGCGGCAGCATCGTCAACTTCGCCTCGGGCGCCGGGCTGAACGGGCAGCCCAACCAGGCCTCCTACGCCGCGGCCAAGGAGGCGATCCGGGGGCTGAGCCGCGTCGCCGCGCACGAGTGGGCGCGCGACGGCATCCGGGTCAACCTCGTCTCCCCGATCGCCCGCACCGCCGGGGTCGAGGCCTGGTCGAAGACGCACGCCGAGCAGTACGAGCGGATGCTCGGCACGATCCCGCTGGGACGGCTGGGCGACCCGCGGGAGGACATCGCACCGGTCGTGGTCTTTCTGGCCTGCGACGACAGCCGCTACATGACGGGGCAGACGCTGATGGCCGACGGCGGCACCGTCATGCTCCGCTGAGCTTCCGCTCGCCTCGAGGCGCCTCAGGCGGGCGGGTTGGCGCAGCTCGGGTTGAGCAGCTTCTGCACCTCGGGGGTGTCCAGGTTCTCCTTCGTGATCAGCATCGAGCCGGTGTCGGTGGGCGGCGGCGGGGCGGGGTCGCCGGTGATCTCGCCGATCGCCGCCGTGACGGCGAAATAGCCCATCTTGAAGGGGTTCTGCGCGATGAGGCCGGTGATCACGCCCTCGCGCAGCGACTGGATCTGGCCCTCCGAGGTGTCCCACCCGATGATCTTGACCTGGCCCGCCTTGCCCGCCTGCCGCACGGCTTCGGCGGCACCGAGCACGCTCGGCTCGTTGGCCGCGTAGATCCCGTTGAGGTCGGGGTTGGCGGTGAGGATGTCCTGGGTCACCTGGAGCGCCGTGTTGTAGTCGCTCTCGCTGGACTGCTCGGCCACCAGCTCGAGCCCGGGGTTGGCGGCCAACCCGCGCCGGAAGCCCTCGGCGCGGGTCTCGTTGGTGCTGGTGCCGGGCTGGAACTCGATGAACGCCACCTTGCCCCGGCCGCCGAGCTGGTCGGCGAGGAGCTGGGTGCCCATCTGGGCGGCGGCCACGTTGTTCGTCGCGTACACCGGGACGTCCGGCGGCTGCGGCTCGGTACCGGAATCCATGTTGACCACGGTGGTGCCCTGCCCCTGCGCGGTGCGGGTGATCTGGGACAGCGCCTTGGCGTCGGTGGCGGCGTAGACGAGGCCCTGCACGCCGCCCTGGGCGAGCATGTCCTGCAGCAGGCTCTGCTGCCCGCTCACGTCGCTCTCGGAACTCACCCCGTCCCAGTGGATCTGCACGTTGGGCACCTCGGAACCGGCGCACTCGGCGCCGACCCGCACCTGCTCCCAGAAGTCGAAGCCGATCGCCTTGGGCACCACGACGATCTTCACCGGCCCGCCGGCCTCCACGTCGCCACCGCTCTGCTGGCGAACCTCGACGCTGCACCCGGCGGCCAGGACCGCCGACAGCACCGCGCACGTCACGCCCAGAACCCTCTTCATCGCCGAGCTCCCTTGCTCGCTACCCGACGTCGCCGCCGAGCTTGCGCCGCTGGTAGCGGTCCCACCAGACCGCCAGCCAGATGATCACGCCGATCAGCACGTTCTGGTAGAAGGTGCCGATGTTGAGCTGCACCGCCCCGTTGCGGATCACCGCGACGAGGAAGGCGCCGATCAGCGAGCCCCAGACGGTGCCGCGACCGCCGAACAGGCTCGCGCCGCCGATGACCACGGCGGCGATCACGTCCAGCTCCAGCCCTTCGCCGAAGTTGGGCTGTCCCGAGTTGATCCGCGAGGCGGCGATCATGCCGCCCAGCCCGGCCAGCGCACCGGAGAGCACGTACACCCAGGTCAGGTGGCTGCGCACCGGAACGCCGGACAACCGCGCGGCCTCCATGTTGGAACCCATCACGTAGGCGTAGCGTCCGAGTCGGGTCCGGGTGAGCACCAGGTGCCCGAGCACCGCGACGACGGCGATCATCAGCACCGGGATCGGCAGCACGCCGATCACGCCCTGCCCGAGCAGCCGGAACGAGTCGGGCGCGCCGAACACCGCGACCGCGCCGGTGATGATCAGCACCAAGCCGCGCCCGACGCTGAGCATCCCGAGCGTGGCGATGAACGGCGGCAGCCCCACCACCGACACCAGCAGGCCGTTGACGAGTCCCGCGAGCGCCCCGACCGCGATGCCGCCCAGGATGCCCAGCAGCGGGTTGACCCCGAAACCGGCCATCAGCATCACGCCGACCACACCGGACAGCGCGGCCACCGAACCCACCGACAGGTCGATGCCGCCGGTGATGATCACCAGCGTCACGCCGACCGCCATCACCGCGTTCACCGACGTCTGCGAGCCGAGGTTGAACAGGTTGTCGGCCGTCAGGAAGGACGGCGCGACGATGGACAGCGCGATGAAGACGACGATCAGCGCGCCCGCGGCGGCGACCTGCGACACCGCCCCGGAGAACCGGTCGGCCAGCCCGCCGAGCGGTCCGCGCTCCCGCGTGGACGATCCGTCCGTCTGCTGTTCGGTCATGGGGTGCCCTTCGCTCCGGTCGCGAGCGCGACGACGCGTTCCTCGGAGAACTCCGCACGCTCCACTTCACCGGTGATCCGGCCGGCGCGCATGACGAGGATCCGATCGCACATGTTCAGCAGTTCGGGCAAGTAGCTGGAGATGAACACGACCGCCTTGCCCTTGGCGGCCAGCGCGTCCATCTGCTGGAACATCTCCGACTTCGCGCCGACGTCCATCCCCCGGCCGGGCTCGTCGAAGAACAGCACCTCGGCGCCGGTCTCCAGCCAGCGCGCCAGGATCACCTTCTGCTGGTTGCCGCCGGAGAGCATTCGCACCGGGCGCCCCACCCACGGCACCCGGATGCGCAGCGCCTCGCGCTCGCGCTCGGCGATCGAGCGTTCCGCGCCGAGGCTGATCAACCCGGCCTTCAGCGGCAGCTTCGCCATCGTGATGTTCTTGTCCACGCCGAGCTGCATGGCCAGCCCGTCGGACTTGCGGGCCTCGGTGAGGTAGCCGATCCCGGCGGCGATCGCGTCGGCCGGACCGCGGATGCGCAGCGGGGCGCCGTCCAGCGCGACGGTCCCCGACTCGGGCACCTCCGCGCCGAACACCGCCCGGGCCAGTTCCGTCCGGCCCGCGCCGACCAGCCCGGCGAGGCCGAGGATCTCCCCGGCCCGGACCTCGAACGAGACGTCGCGGACCGCCTCGCCCCGGGTCAGCCCGGTCACCTCCAGCCGGGCCGGACCGGCTTCGCGGAAACTCCTCGGGTACAGGTTCTCCACGTCGCGGCCGACCATGAGCTGCACGAGCTGAGCCTCGTCGAGCTCGGCGGTCGGCCGGGTGGCCACCACCGCCCCGTCGCGCATCACCGTCACCCGGTCGCCGATCTCGAAGATCTCGTCGAGCCGGTGGGAGATGTAGAGGACGGCGATGCCGTCGGCGGTGAGCTCGCGGATGATCCGGTAGAGCTCCTCGGTCTCGCGCTCGGTGAGGCTGGCGGTCGGCTCGTCCAGGATCAGCACCTTCGCGCGCACCGCGAGGGCCTTGGCCAGCTCGACGCGCTGCTGCTCGGCCGTGGACAACCGGGACACCCGGCACGTCGGGTCGATCCGCAGCCCGACGCGGGCGAGCAGGTCCTTGGCCCCGCGGCGCTCCGCCGACCGGGCGATCCAGCCGGCCCGCCCCGGTTCGTCCCCCACGAACAGGTTCTCGGCCACCGACAGGTCCGGGGCCAGCGCGAACTCCTGGTGCACCATCGACACGCCGAGCCGCCGCGCGGTGCCGGGCCCCTGGAAGGCGACCGGCGCACCGTCCAGCTCGATGGTGCCGGTGCTGGGTTCCTCCACCTGGGCGATCAGCTTCATCAGGGTCGACTTGCCCGCGCCGTTCTCCCCGGCGAACACGTGCACCTCGCCCGGCGGCACGGCCAGCGTGACGTCCGAGACGGCGACCACGCCGGGAAAGCGCTTGCTCACACCGTTGAGCGCCACCGCGGCCCGCGGCGGTGCGGACGACTCCATTGCCGTCACGACGCGGCTCCCCTCGATCGTCGAGATCGTTGCTGTCAGCTCGCGGTGCGCCGGATCATACATAGCTCCACCACCCCTCGAAAGGGTTGCGACGAAGCGAAGTATTCGATTACCGACGCCACCGGACAAGTCCAACCCCACGCCCCGGCACCGCGCAAATTGCCGTGGCTTCCACCACCGCGCCGACGGCGGTCCGTAAGCTCGCAACGGAGGCACCGGACGGACCGGAGGAGTGAGCACGTGCAGCCGCTGCTGGCCAGCGACCCCACCCGCGTCGGTGATTACCGGCTGCTGGCCCGGCTCGGGCGCGGCGCGATGGGCGGGGTCTACCTCGGCCGGTCCCGCGGCGGCCGCGTGGTCGCGGTCAAGGTCGTGCGCCCGGACCTGGCCGAGGATCCCGAGTTCCGCGAGCGGTTCCGCCGCGAGGCCGACATGGCCGGCTCGGTGGGCGGGTTCTGGACCGCCGCGGTCGTCGGTGCCGACCCGAACGCCGATCAGCCGTGGCTGGCCACCGAGTACGTCCCCGGCCCCACCCTGCAACAGGCGGTCTCCGACCACGGCGCGCTCCCGGAGGAGACCGTCCGCGGGCTCGCCGCCGGGCTCGCCGAGGCGCTGGTGGCCATCCACCGGGCCGGTCTGGTGCACCGCGACCTCAAACCGGCCAACGTGCTGCTCGGTCCGGACGGGCCGCGGGTGATCGACTTCGGCATCTCGCGGGCGATGACCGGCAACGCGCTGACCGCGACCGGCATGTTCCTCGGCACCCCGGGCTACTTCTCCCCGGAGCAGACCTCGGGCGGGGAAATCGCCCAGTCCAGCGACGTCTTCTCCCTCGGCGCGGTGCTCGTGTTCGCCGCGACGGCGAGCGGTCCGTTCGGCAACGACAACACGGCCGCCATGCTCTACCGGGTCGTGCACTCCGAGCCGGACCTGGCCGCGGTGCCCGACGGGCTGCGCCCGCTGCTGGCCGACTGCCTGGCCAAGGACCCCGCCGCTCGCCCGCGGCCCGAGCAGCTGCTGGACCGGATCGGCGAGACCAGCCCGCAGGGCGCCCACTGGCTGCCCCCGGTGATCAACCAGGTGATCCAGCAGCACGCCACCGAGCTGCAGCAGACCACCAGCGCCGCGCCGCCGGACACCGCACCGCCGCAGCCCGGCTCGGGCACGCGCGCCTACACCCAGGCGGGCGCGGCACCGCCGCAGCCCGGCTCGGGGACCCGCTCCTACACCCAGGCGGGCGCGGCAGCGGTCGCGGCGGGCGCGGTGGCCGAACCGGCTCCGCCCCGGCCGAAGTCGCACGGCGACTGGGCGGCCCCGAAACCACCGGCGCCGAAACCCCCGGCCCCGAAGGCCCCGGAACCACCGGCGCCGAAGGAACCGGCGTCGAAGTCCGCGGCACCGGCCCGCTCCGGCGAGGTCGCGCGACGCGACCCGATCGTCCCCGCCACCCCCAGGCACACCGCTCCGGCGAAGATCGCAGCGCGGGTCCGCGACGACGTGCCGGGCCCGGTGTTCGTCACGGCGGGCAAGGTGGCGGCCTTCCTCTGGATCCTTTGCTGCGTGCTCGTGGCCGCGGGCCTGGGCGCGCTGGCCGACCAGGTCTCCGTACTACCGAACGAACTGGACACCATCGCGTTCCAGGTCGGCTCCCTGCTGCTGGTGGTGAGCGCGGCGTGGTCGGCCGTGCGGCTGCTGGTGCCCCGGCTGAAGCTGAAGATCAACCCCGACGGGTTGCGGATCTCCCGCCTCGGGCTGCACCGGGAGATCCCGTGGAGCCAGGTGCGGCGGGTCGGCGTCGTCGGTCGCGGCAGCGCCCAGTACGTCGCGGTGTGGCCGGTGGAGGGGGCGGCCAAGCCGGGCACCCGGCCCTGGCACCTGGTCCGGTCCTACCACGGCGGCTACCGGGTGTACCCGATCGGGGACACCGGGGGTTGGTTGCGGCGGCGCCAGGAGATCCGGCGGGTGCGGTCGGCATTGCAGGACCACGCCCCCGCGCTCTACGACTCCCGGCTGAGCTGACCGCCGACGCCTGGGCTCAGCCCACCGCGGGGAGCAGGCAGACCGGGCTGGGCACCGGCTCCGGGCGGCCCAGCGGGGTCAGCCGGCCGTCCTCGGCCAGCGCGAAGGGCTGCACGGCGTCGCTGTCCTGACCACCCGCGAACAGCACGTCGCCCGCCGGGGACAGCGCGATGTGCCGGGGCGCGGCGACCCCGGCGGAGACGATCTCGACCAGCCGGAACTCGCCGTCGGCGGAGTCCAGGCTGAACACCGCGAGGCTGTCGTGGCCCCGGTTGGAGGCGATCGCGAACCGCCCGTCCGGGGTGATGACGAGTTCCGCCGCGAGGTTCGGCCTGCCGTACCCGGGCGGCAGCGTGGACAGGCTCTGCTCGGCGCGCAGTGCGCCGGTCGAGCCGTCGTAGCCGAACTCGGTGACCGACGACTCCAGCTCGCTGATCAGGTAGGCCCGCTCCCCGTCCGGGTGGAAGGCCAGGTGCCTGGGCCCCGCGCCCGGGCGGGTGCGCACCTGCTCGCGCGGCGTGAGGCGCCCGGTGAGCGGATCGAAGCCGTAGCCGTGCACCGAGTCGGTGCCCAGGTCGACGGCGAAGACGAACCGCCCGGAGGGGTCGGGCAGCACCTGGTGCGCGTGCGGGGACTCCTGGCGTTGCGGGTTCGGGCCGCGACCGCGGTGCCGCACCACGTCGCACGGCTCGCCCAGCGCCCCGCCGAGTTCGACGGGGTGGACGGCGACGGTGCCGGACCCGTAGTTGGCGGTGAACAGGTACTCGCCCGACGGGTGGACGCTGAGGTGGCACGGCGCGGCACCGCCGGACGACCGCCTGCCGAGCTCGGCGAGCGAACCGTCCGGGCGCACCGCGAAGGCCGCCACCTCGCCGTCGTCCTGCTCGCTGACCGCGTACAGCGCACCGCCGTCCGGCGAGGCGGCCAGGAAGGAGGGATCGGCCAGCTCCGCGAGCAGACCGTCGTCGCGCACCGCCCCGCGCCGATCGGCGCGCAACGCCCGGATGCCGCCCGCCGCCGCCTCGGTGCCGGTGTAGGTCCCCAGGTAGATCCGGTACGCGCCGTCGTGGGCCACCGCGTCACGCTCCTCGTGGTTGTGGCCACCGCAGCGGTGGCCGTCCCGCCATGGTGGCAAGGAGCGGCACGACCGGAAACCGCGGCTCCGGGCACGGCGGCTCCGGGTCCCGTGGACAACGTTCCGCCACCGACCCGCCGAACTGCGCAACGAAGTGCTGCCGGGAGCAACGGTCAGCGGCTGAAATCTTCGCCGCGCGGCCATAACCTGAGCGCATGACCACCGCCCGCTCCGCCCTCGGAGCCTCCCCGGCCGCGACGCGTTCGCGCGAGTTGGACGAGCGCTACGGGGCGCACAACTACCACCCGCTGCCGGTCGTGCTCGCCGACGGCGACGGCGCGTGGCTGACCGATGTGGACGGGCACCGCTACCTGGACTTCCTGGCGGGCTACTCGGCGCTGAACTTCGGCCACCGGCACCCGGACCTGGTCCGCGCGGCCACCGAGCAGCTCGGCAGGCTGACCCTGACCAGCCGGGCCTTCCACCACGAGCAGTTCGGGCCGTTCTGCCGCGACCTGGCGGAGCTGACCGGGACCGACCGGGTGCTGCCGATGAACTCCGGCGCGGAAGCGGTGGAGTCGGCGATCAAGGTCGCCCGGAAGTGGGCCTACGAGGTGCGCGGCATCCCGGCGGATCAGGCCGAGATCGTCGTGGCCGGCGGCAACTTCCACGGCCGCACCACCACGATCGTGTCGTTCTCCACCGACGAAGTGGCCCGCGCCGGGTACGGCCCGTTCACCCCGGGCTTCGTGCTCACCCCGTACGGCGACGCGGCGGCCGTCGAGGCGGCGATGACCGAGCGCACCGCCGCCGTGCTGGTCGAGCCGGTCCAGGGCGAGGCGGGCGTGGTGGTCCCGCCCGCCGACTACCTGCCCGCGCTGCGCGCGCTGTGCGACCGGCGCGGCGCGCTGCTCATCGCCGACGAGATCCAGTCCGGACTCGGCCGCACCGGGGAACTGCTGGCCTGCGACCACGACGGCGTCCGCGCCGACCTCTACACCCTGGGCAAGGCGCTGGGCGGCGGCATCCTCCCGGTCTCGGCGGTGGTCGGCCGCGACGACGTGCTCGGCGTGCTGCGGCCGGGCAGCCACGGCTCGACCTTCGGCGGGAACCCGCTGGCCTGCGCGGTCGGGCGCGCGGTGGTCGACCTGCTGCGCACCGGCGAGCCGCAGCGGCGTTCCCGCGAGCTGGGCGCGCACCTGCACGCGCGGCTGGCCGAGCTGGTGGGGCGCGGGGTCACCGAGGTGCGCGGCCGCGGCCTGTGGGCCGGGGTGGAGCTCGCCCCGGGCGGCCCCACCGGCAGGCAGGCCGCCGAGGCGCTCGCCGCGCGCGGCGTGCTGTGCAAGGAGACCCAGGAGAGCACGCTGCGGCTGGCACCCCCGCTGGTGATCGAGCGCGACGACCTGGACGCGGGCCTCGACGCGGTCGCCGACGTGCTCGGCCGCTGAAACCCGCCCACCCCCGTCCGGGACTCGGCGAACTCCCCGGCGCGGTCAGGACTTGGCGAGGTCCCGGGAGAGCGCGGTGAGCCTGCTGATCGCCCGCAGGTACTTCTTGCGGTAGCCGCCCTCGAACATCTCCTGGGTGAACATCTCCGACAGCGGCACGCCGGAGGACCGCACCGGGATCGCCCGGTCGTAGAGCCGGTCGGCCAGCGCCACCAGGCGCAGCGCCACGTCCTGGTCCCGCGCCGGGCGCACCCCGCGCAGGTGCACGGCGCTGAGGCCGTCGAGCAGCCTGCCGTACTTGGAGGGGTGGACCCCGGCCAGGAAGTCGCACAGCGGGGCGAAGTCGTCCAGCGCGGCGCCGTCGGTGCCCTCGGCCAGCTCGGTGAGGGCGTCGTCGGCCATCGGCGGCGGCGCGTCCGGCAGACCGCGGTGCCGGTAGTCCGGACCGTCCACCCGGACCACGGCGAAGCGGGCCGACATGGCGTGGATCTCGCGGAGGAAGTCCTGCGCGGCGAACCGCCCCTCCCCCAGCTTGTCCGGCAGCGTGTTCGAGGTGGCCGCGACGTGCACGCCCGCGTCGGTGAGCTTGGCGACGAGCTGGGTGACCAGCATGGTGTCACCCGGGTCGTCGAGCTCGAACTCGTCGATGGCCAGCAGTCGGTGCTCGGAGAGCCGGCGCACGGTCTCGGCGAAGCCCAGCGCGCCGACCAGGTTGGTCAGCTCGACGAAGGTGCCGTAGGACTTCGCGCCCCGCACCGCGTGCCAGGTGGAGGCCAGCAGGTGGGTCTTCCCGACCCCGAAGCCGCCGTCGAGGTAGAGGCCGGGCAGCCCCGCGGGGCGCGCCCGCCCGCGGCCGAAGAGCCCGCGCAGCCAGGAGGTGCTGGGGGTCCCCGCGTCGACCTGCTCGGCGAACGCGCGGCAGGCCCCGACGGCCTCGGCCTGGCTCGGCTCGTCCGGGTTCGGCAGGTAGCTGTCGAACCGGACCGCGTCGAACCGCGGCGGCGGGGTCATCGCCTGGACCAGCTCGTCCGGGGTGACCTCGGGCCGGCGGTCGACCAGGCGCAGAGCACTCATGCGGGTGACTCTATCGCCGCGGCACCCTGCTCCGGGACGGCGCCCGGGGTGCTCCTCATCACCGGAACGGACGATCGAAACGCCAGGTCACGACCGTGATCGACCCGGCGCGGGCAGGTCCCGGCCGACGTGGTGGGATGCCCGCGTGGACAGGCTCTGGCCGGTGGACGGCGCCGCGACGGCGGCCGACCTGGAGGACTTCTACCGCTACCCCGCGACGCCGGACCGCCCGTGGGTGCGGGTGAACTTCGTGTCCAGCCTGGATGGCGCGGTCGCGGTGGACGGCAGCTCGCGCGGCCTGTCCGACCCCGCCGACCGGTCGGTGCTGACGCTGCTGCGGGACCTCGCCGACGTGATGCTGGTCGGGGCGGGCACCGCCCTGGTCGAGGGGTACCAGGGGCTCCGGAGCACCGCGGCCCGCCGGGAGCGCCGCGCCCGGCTCGGGCTGACCGGGGTGCCGCCGGTGGCCGTGGTGAGCGGGAGCGCGGCGGTGCCGCCGGACTCGCCGCTGCTCACCAGCACCGAGATTCCTCCGATCGTGTTGACCTGCGCCGCCGCTCCGGCGCAGCGGCGGCGGGCGCTGGCCGAGGCCGGTGCCGAGGTGGTGCTCGCCGGGGACGGCGGCGTGGACCTCCGCGCCGCGCTGGACGCGCTGGCGCGCCGGGGGCTGCGGCGGGTGGTCTGCGAAGGCGGGCCGACGCTGTTCGGGCACCTGGTCGATGCCGACCTGGTCGACGAGCTGTGCCTGTCGCTGGCACCGGTGCTGGCGGGCGGCGACGCCGGGCGCATCGCCCGCGGGCCGCTGCCCCGCTCCCCGCTGCCGATGCGGTTGGCCGGGGTGCTGCACGCGGACTCGCTGCTGCTGCTCCGCTACCGGCGAACCGGGTCCTGAGCGCGGTCCCGCTCCGCCACGAGGCGAGTTCCGCACCCGACGCCGAGAATCGGGGAGTCGCACCGCGTCGGCGGGGTACCCGGGGGTACCGGCCGACCGCCCTGGTGTGATATCGGCCACAACACCGCGAGCCTCGGACGTGCGGCGCATCCGACCTCGTACCGACCCCGCCGAAGCGACCGGCGCGGCGACAGGAGAGGAGCTGACGGCAATGACCCAAGGGAGCGGAACCCAGGGCGCCCAGAGCACCGGGACGCAGAGCACCGGGAAGCAGGGCACCGGGGAGCAGAGCGGCGGGAGCACCATCCCGCAGAGCCGTTCCGGCGACTCCCCCGCCCGGACGTCCGAGGGCGTCCAGGGCAAGACCACGATCGCGGCCTCCGTGGTGCAGAAGATCGCCGGCATCGCGGCCCGGGAGATCTCCGGCGTGTACTCGATGGGCGGTGGCGTGTCCCGCGCCTTCGGCGCGCTGCGCGAGCGCATCCCGGGCGGCAGCGGCACCTCCTCGACGCCCGGCGTGGCCGTCGAGGTCGGCGAGAAGCAGGCCGCGGTCGACCTGGACCTGGTGGTGGAGTACGGCGCCTCGATCGGCGAGCTGGCCCGCGCGGTGCGGCGCAACGTGGTCACCTCGGTCGAGCGGATGACCGGGCTGGAGGTCATCGAGGTCAACATCGCGGTCAACGACATCCACCTGCCGTCCGAGGACGACGAGGACAGCGGTCAGCAGGCCGCCTCCTCGCGCGTGGAGTGATCCGGCGGCGGACCGCACACCGGCCGCCGCGACCAGCGCCGAAGGGATGATCCGAGATGGCGGAACCCGACAGCACGGCGATCCGCAGCGGTGCGCGCACCGAACCGGCCGACGAGATCAGCCGGGTGGTGCTGGCGCACCCGGCGGTGGCCCGGATGCACCCGGGCCGGTTCGGCGAGACCGCCACCCCGCTGCCCGGACGCCGCGTGGACGGCGTGCGGCTGCGCGAGGACGGCGGCGTCGAGGTCTCCGTCGTGGTGCGCCTCGGCCCGCCGCTGCCGGAGATCATCGGCGAGCTGCGCACCGCGATCGGCTCCACCACCGGCGCGATGCCGGTGGACATCACCATCGCGGACGTGGTCACCGACTGATGCCGGGCCGCGACGCCGCGGCGCGGCGGGCCGCTCGCCGGGCGTTCATCCGGGCGCACCACCCGGACGTAGGCGGCGACCCGGAGGAGTTCGCCGCCGGGCTGGCCGAACTGGACCGGCGGCCGGAGGGACCCGACCGGTTCGACGCCCCGGTCGTGGTGGTGGTGGTCCGGCCCCGGGGACTGCGCGGGGTGCTGCACCGGATCGTCCGGTGGCGGGCCCGGCGGCGCAGGCCGCCCCGGGTGCGGTGATCGCGGCACCACGACGACTTCTGAAAGGTTTCGCACATGAACGCAACGAAGACAGGACTGCTGGCCGGTCTCCTCCTCGGAACCGCGGCCGCGGCGGGCGGGTTCGTCGGGTTCCTCATCGCGCTCGTGCTCGGCGCGGCCGGGCTGGTCATCGGGCGCGTGCTGGACGGGGACATGGAGTTCAGCGATCTCCTCGGCCGGGGCAGGGACCGATGACCAGCACGATGCCCCGGACCGAGCCGGACCGCGGGACCGCGGTCGAACCGACCGGTCCGCCACCCGAGGACCGGGGCCGGCTCCAGGTCGACCGCTCGGTGTTGCGCAAGATCGCCGAGTACGCCGCCGACCAGGCCCCTGACAGCGCCCGGACGCCGCGCCAGGTGGCCGGGGTCGGGATGGGCAGCCAGGGGTCGAGCGCCCGGATCACCGGCCCGGACCACCGGCTGCACGTGCGCCTCGACGTGGCGCTGCGCTACCCGACGCCGATCCGCGAGGCGGTGCGGGCGGTCCGGGAACGGGTCGGCTCCGAACTCGCCCGGATCGCCGACTGCCAGGTGCACGCCGTGGACGTGACCGTCTCGACCCTGGTCCCCGACGCCGAGGCTCCTCGGGTGCGGTGACCGCTGAACTCGGAAAGGACGTGCCATGCGCCTTCTGGTACGGCTGCTGGCGGCGTTGCTGGGCCTCGCCGTCGCCGCCCTGGGAGTGCTGATCGCCGCGGAGGCGGTGTGGGCCTGGATCCGGCCGCAGGCGGACGGGCTGGTGGTGTCCTGGCGCGCGGTGCGCTCCGGCCTCGGCGGCGTGACGTGGGCCGACACCGCGGCGCTGGTCACCGCGATCGTCGTGGGCGTGGTCGGGCTGCTGCTCCTGCTGCTGGCGACGCGCGCCGGGCGGCGGGACGTGCGGCTGCACGACCCCGCCCCGGAGGTCACCGTGATCACCGATCCGCGCTCGCTGGCCCGGCTGGTCGGCCACCAGGTCCGCGACCAGGACGGCGTGGCCCGCGCCTCGGTCACCGCGGGCGCCAAGCGGGTGCGGGTCAAGGCCACCTCCCGGTTCCGCGAGATGGGCGATCTGCGGCAGCGGCTCACCGACACCGCCCGCGACGCGGTCGGGGAGCTGCCGCTGCGCCACTCGCCCAAGGTCGCGGTCTCGGTCACCCCGCCGAAGGAGCGGCGATGACCACCGCGCGCCAGGACGCGCGCCCCAGCCGCACCCCGGCCGGGCGCAGCGCGGCGTTCGAGCGGGGTGTCGTCGTCGTGATCGGGCTGCTCGCCGTGCTGGTCGGTGCCGCGGCCGTCGTGGTGAGCACCGGGCTGCTGGGCACCAACCGGGCGCGGCGACCGGTCCTGGACCCGCTGGCGCTGCAGTGGTGGCGCGAGAACCCGCAGATCGCCTACCCGATCGCCATCGTCGGCGGTCTGCTCCTGCTGTGCCTCGGCCTGTGGTGGCTGCTGCGGGCGATGCGACCCGAGCAACGCCCGGACGTGCGGCTGGAGCAGGGTTCCGGCGGGCGCCTGACGGTCACCTCCAACGCGCTCACCGAGGCGGTGCGCGCGGACGCCGAGGAGGTCACCGGGGTCACCCGCGCCAGGGCGCGGATGGCGGGCAGCGACCAGGCCCCGTCGCTGCGCCTGACCCTGTCGCTGCAGGAGGGCACCAACGTCCGCGACGTGTGGGACGAGCTCGACGAGAAGGTGCTCGCCCGGGCTCGCGGCGCGCTGGGCACCGACACGCTGCCGACGTCGATCCGCCTCCGGCTCGACCGCGCGCCCCGCCAGCGGGTGCGCTGAGCACCTGCCCGCCTCGGCCCGACCGGCGCCGAGCGCGGTGATCGCCTAGTAGGGTCACCGGCGTGGAACCGCAGCACATCGCCGTGATCGGGTCGGGCGCCGTCGGCGGTGTCCTGGCCGCCGCCGCGCACGAGGCCGGTCACCGGGTGACCGCCTGCGTGCGCACGCCCTTCGAGAAGCTCGCGCTGGACACCCCGGAAGGCCGCCAGGAGGTACCGGCGGAGATCGCCACCGCGCCGGACGAGATCGCCGGCGCGGACTGGGTGCTGCTGAGCACCAAGGTCCAGGACGTGCCGGGGACCGAGCCGTGGCTGCGCGCGCTGGACGACGGCTCGGCTCCGATCGTGCTGGTGCACAACGGCGTCGAGCACCGCCGTTCGGTGGCCGCGTTCGGCTTGCGCGGCCCGCTGCTGCCCGCCCTGATCTACGTCGCCGCGGAGCGGACCCGACCCGGTCACGTGATCCGCCGCTCCGGCGCCCGGATGTTCGTCGAGGGCGGCGCGCTGGGCGCCCGGTTCGCGGCGCTGCTGGCCGGATCGGGGGTGCGGATCGAGGAGGCCGAGGACTTCCGCACCGCCGCCTGGCGGAAGATGCTGGTGAACATCGCGGCCAACCCGATCACCGCGCTGACCCTGCGCCGCCTCGACGTGCTGGACTCGCCCGAGGTGCGCGAGCTCGCCTCCGGGGTGCTCGCCGAGGCCGTCGCCGTGGCCAACGCCGAGGGCGCGGCGCTGAGCTGGTCGGACGCCGAGGCGGTGCTCGACGGCTACACCAAGACGTTCTCCGCCGACAGCGGCACCTCGATGCTCTACGACCGGCTCGCCGGACTGCCCACCGAGCACGACCACATCACCGGTCCGGTGGTGGCCGGTGGCCGGGAGCACGGCATCCCCACGCCGTACAACCGGACGTTGCTGACCCTGCTGCGCGCGCTGCGCCCGGCCTCCTGACCCGCGGTCCACCCGCGCAGCCGCCGTCAGCCGGGCGTCGTGCGGGTGGAACCCATCGAGGCGAGCACCACGCAGCAGACCGCCGCCCACTGCCAGCCGGTGAGCAGCTCGCCGAGCACCAGCAGCCCGGCCAGCGCCGCCACCGCCGGCTCCAGGCTCATCAGCACGCCGAAGACCCGGGGCGGCATCCGGCGCAGCGCCTCCAGCTCCAGGGAGTACGGCACCACCGACGACATCAGCGCGACCACCAGCCCGGCGACCAGCACGGTCGGGTCCAGCAGCGCGGTCCCGGCCTCGGCGACGCCGAACGGGGCGGCGACCACGGCGCCGAACGCCATGCCCAGCGCCAGCCCGGTCCCACCGCTGGTGCGGCTGCCGAGCTTGGCGCCCATCAGGATGTAGGCCGCCCACATCGCACCGGCGGCCAGCGCGAACCCGACGCCGACCGGGTCGAGCCCGCCCTCGACCCGGGACAGCAGCAGCACCCCCGCGGCGGCCAGCGCGGCCCACACCAGGTCGAGCTTGCGGCGCGAGCCGAACACCGCGACGGCCAACGGCCCGAGGAACTCGATGGTGACGGCCGCGCCCAGCGGAATGCGTTCGAACGCCTGGTAGATGCAGATGTTCATGCCGGACAGCACGGCGCCGTACCCGGCCACCACCGCCCAGGTCCGGCGGTCCAGCCGCAGCGAAGGGCGCCAGACCAGGAGCAGGATCACGGCGGCGAAGACCAGCCGCAGCGCCACCACCCCGGACGCCCCGGCCACCGGGAAGAGCTGCTTGGCGAACGCGGCGCCGACCTGGAGGCTGACGACCCCCGCCAGGACCAGCATCGGCGGCGGGATCGCGCCCATCGCCCGCGCGGTCGCGCGCAGCGGGTGCGACGGCCCACCCGACGACCACGCTCCGGCTTCCGAGCTGCTCTGCGCGACCTGCACGGCCTCCCCCTCGCTCACCGATCGGGACAGTCGTCCCACTTCCGCCCACGCACGATAACGCTCCCGCCGCGCGGTTCAACCCGTCGCGCCCGCCCCTCACCGGGGTCTCACCTCCACCGTGCGATGCTGATCGCGCCCGAGGCCACGCAGCCAGACAGGAGTACCCGTGCCGCGCTCCCCGCACCGCGCCGTGGCCGTGCTGCTGCCGCTGCTGGTGGTGGTGACGGCCTGCTCCGCGGGGCCTTCGCAGCGCCCCGCCGTGGCCTACCACGACGGCGAGCAGCAGATCGCCCCCGCGCCGCAGCCGCCGAAACCCGCCCCGGTGCCGCCGCTCGGCCCGCCCGCGCAGGACGCGCTGAGCTGGCAGGACTGCACCGAGGCGACCCGCGTCGAACTCGGCGTGCCTGCGCTACCACCGGGAACGGCGTTCTCCTGCTCCCGGCTGCCGACCACGCTGGACGCCCCCGAGGACCCGATCGGCGGCACCGCCCGCACGGCCCTGATCCGCACCGGCACCGGGCGCGTCCCGCTGGTGCTGGTCGGCGACACCCGGGGCGAACCGGGCACCGCCTTCGCCGCCCGCACGGCGCTGCGGTTGCCGCCGGAGGTGCTGAGCACCTTCACCGTCATCGGGCTGGACCAGCGCGGCACCGGCGGCTCCGACGCGGCCGACTGCATCCCGCCGCAGCAGCGGGACGCGATCGCCGGGTTCGACGCGCTCGCCACCGAACGCCCGGAGCTGGACCGGCTGCTGGACGCGGTGCGGGTGGCCAGCCAGGAATGCCTGCTCGAACTGGACGAGCGGTTGCAGGCCTACGACACCTGGCGCACCGCCGCGGACCTGGAGGAGCTGCGGCTGGAACTGCGGGTGCCGAAGCTGCACGCGATCGGCCGGGGCGAGGCCGCGCGGCTGCTGACCACCTACGCCGAGCGGTTCCCGGCTTCGGTGGGCCGGATGGTGCTCGACGGCGGACCGGACCCGACCCGCGACGCGATCGGGCAGAACGAGGCGCAGGCGCAGAGCGCGGAGCGGACCTTCGACGTGTTCGCCGACGACTGCCGGACCAGGGGCTGCCCGCTGGGGCCGGACCCGCGCGCGGCCGTCGCGGACCTGCTGGCCGCACCGCCGCCCGGGCTCCCCGGCGGTTACGTCGTGCGCGCGATGCTGCGGGGCCTGTCGGACCGGGAGCGCTGGCCCGAGCTGGCCGCGGCGCTGGCCGCCGCGCGCGGCGGCGACGGCGCCGGGATCGAGGCGATGGTCCGTCCCGTGGTGTCCTCCGACGGCGCCGATCCGCCGTGGCTGGACGGTGAGCTGATCAGGAGCTGCAACGACACGACGCTGCGGGTTCCGCCCCAGCGCACCAGCGAGATCGCGGCCGACTGGGTGGCGCGCTTCCCGCTGTTCGGCGGGGTCGCGGCGCAGCGGTTGGTGTGGTGCTCGGGATGGCCGGTGCCGCAGCAACCGCTGCCGACCCCCCGGCGTCCGGACGTGCCGCCGATCCCGGTGATCAGCACGGCGCACGACCCGCTCCAGCTCGCCCTGGGCACCGACCACCTGGCCGAGCAGCTCCCGACCGGGGTGCCGCTGAGCTGGCAGGGCGCCGGGCACGGCGCGGTGGGCCGCTCCGAGTGCGCCACCCGGGCGGTCGCCCGGTTCCTGGTGGACGGCGCGGTCCCGACCGAGGGCATGGCCTGCCCGGGCTGAGCCGGGCAGGCCGGTGCCACCGTCAGCCGCAGCTCGCGCAGCAGCCGCAGGACGGTCCGGTGCAGCTGCCGCAGCAGCTGCAGCCGCCCTGCTGGGGCGCAGGGGTGACTTCAGTGCGGTCCATTTTCGAGCCTCCCGCCTCGTGGCCTGTTCCCGGCAGTTGCGATGGTGCTCGCCCACCGAGGCGAACGAACACCGCCGCCCGAGCGAAAAGGCGGCGGCCGGACCGGTGTACCCGGGAACACATCGGTGGCGGTCGGTGACGCTTCCCCGGGAAAGTCCGCACCTCCGCGGCGAACGGGTGAGAAGATCGCGCCACCGCGAGCGCGGAGGAGCACCATGTCCGGTCCGATACCGCCGCAGGGGCGCGCGGTCCTGCTGATCACCGGCGTCCAGGCGGCGGGCAAGACGACGGTCGCGCGGCGGATCGCCCAGCGGCTGCCGAAGTCGGTGCACCTGCCGGGTGACGGCTTCCGCCGGATGATCGTGAACGGGCGGGTGGACATGGCGCCCGATCCCCCGGAAGCGGCGATCGAGCAGCTCCGGCTGCGCCACCGGCTCACCGCGAGCACCGCCGACGCCTACTTCGACGCCGGGTTCACCGTCGTCGCGCAGGACGTGGTGCTCGGCGCGCACCTCGCCGAACTTGTCGGGGCGGTGCGCAGCCGCCCGCTGCTGGTCGTGGTGCTGGCTCCCTCGATCGAGGCCGTCGCGGAACGGGACGCGGCCCGGGGCGGCGCCGCCTACGACCGCTGGGAGGTCGAGGCGCTGGACGCGGTGCTGCGGCAGCGGACGCCGCGCCTCGGGCTGTGGCTGGACACCTCGCGGCAGTCCCCCGAGCAGACCGCCGACGAGGTGCTGCGGCGGGCCTGGACCGACGCCGTCGTGTGACGAGGTCACCGGCGGGGCCGGCGCCGCGGGCGCTACCGTGGCCCGATGGAGCGCGACGGCTTCACCGACGACCTCGACGACCTCGACCCCGACGATCCGGAGGTGCAGGCCTTCGCCGCGCACCGGGACCGGATGCGGCGACCGCACTCCGAAGCGACCGTGGAAGGAATGCTGCGCGGGGTCGATGACTTCGCGCAGAGCATCAACCGCGCCGACGGCCACCGCCGGGTGGTCGCGGTGGGCGTCGTGGTGCTGATCCTGTTCGGCGTCCTGTTCACCGTGTGGAACGCGGTCGCCTTCATGTTCACCACGTTCGCGGGCTGAGCAACCGGACAACCGCCGACGACGGCGGTCCCGGTTCGCGAGTAGTGGATCAGCTCGTGCTCAGCCCCCTTCCCCCGGCCGGGCCCGGACGTCAGCCGAGCAGGCCCAGGCCTAGCAGGCCGTCGGAGTCGTCACCACCGGCGCTGACTCGGTGCTGGAACTGCCCGCGCCGTCCGGCCCGGCCCGGCCCCGGTGCTCCTGGTAGGAGACCTGCCCGTCGCCGTCGCTGTCGGCGGTGGCCACGACGTGGCTGGTCGAAGCGCCCTCCGGGCCGACCGTGGACGAGGACTGCTCGAACTCGTCGGCGGCGGCCACTCCGGTGGCACCCAGCACCAGCGGTGCGGACAGCGCGGTCGCGGCGATGCCACCGGTGATCTTGCGCATGGCGGAACTCCTCTCCTGTCCTGCGTGGGCACCGCGAGCCCGTCCCGGCTGCGCCGCGGCCCGGTCGCGGTGGGAGATCGTCGACGTTCTCCCACCCGTTCATTCGCCAGCCCCACCGGAACCGATTGGTCCCGATCGCACGGCCGCCGAAAACCGGTTGAGGCCACCACCGGTGCCGGGCACACTCACCGGGCCCGCGACCTGACCGAGAGGTGGCTGATCGGCGTGCGATTCCCGCCTCAACCGGAACGGCGATGAGCTGGCGCGACCGGGTGCTGGACCTGCGCCCGCTGCGGCGCAGCCGTCCGTTCCGCGAGCTGTGGATCGGCTCCTCGCTCGGGGCGTTCGGCCACCAGGTCGCCACCGTCGCCGTCCTGGCGCAGGTGTGGGACCTGACCCGCAGTCCGCTGTGGACCGGGGCGATCGGCCTTGCCACCGGCGTGCCGATGATGCTGTTCGGACTGCTCGGCGGGTCGCTCGCCGACGCGGTGAACCGCACGACCCTGGTCCGGTGCACCACGACCGGCCAGCTCCTCGCCGCGGCGGGCCTGTCCGCGCAGGCGCTCGGGGGCAACCGCGACGTCCTGCTGCTGCTCGCGCTGGTCGCGGTGCACACGGCGTGCGCCGGGTTGGGCGCCCCGGCCCGGCGGACGTTCCCGGTGCTGCTGCTCCCGGCCGACCAGGTCGCGGCGGGACTGGCGTTGCAGAACATCGCCTTCCAGGCGGCGATGCTGGTGGGTCCCGCGCTCGCCGGCGTCGTGCTCGCCGGGTGGGGTTACCCGGCGGCGTACGCGGTGCAGGCGGGATCGGCGGCGGTGGCGCTGGCGGCCGTGTTCCGGCTGCCCGCGCTGCTCCCGGGGACCGGGGACGGACCGCGGCGACCGCAGCGCGGCGGCTGGCGCACCACCTGGCAGCGCCCGGCCATCCGGGGCTCGCTGGCCACCGATCTCGCCGCGACCGCGCTGGCCATGCCGATGGCGCTGTTCCCGGTGATCAACGAGCTGCGCTACGGCAGCGACCCGAGCGTCCTCGGGCTGTTCTTCTCCGCCGTCGCGGTGGGCGGCATCGCCGCCGGGCTGCTCTCCGGGGCGATCACCCGGCATCGCCGCAGCGGGCTGGTGCAGCTCGGCGCGGCCTTCGTCTGGGGCCTCGCGCTGGCCGGTTTCGGCCTCGCCGCCCCGCTCTGGCTCGCCCTCGGCTGCCTGGCGGTCGCCGGGGCCGCCGACACCACCTCGGTGATCACCCGCGCCGCGCTGATCCAGCTCGAAACGCCCGACGAGCACCGGGGGCGGGTGTCGTCCGTCGAGCACGTCATCGGGTTCGCCGGACCGGAGCTCGGCAACTTCCGCGGCGGTGCGCTCGCCGCGCTGTGGTCCGCGCCGGTCGCGCTCGTCGCGGGCGGGCTCAGCGCCGCGCTCGCCGTCGCTGCCGTGGCCGCCACGCACCGCCCGCTGCGCGCCTACGGCCCGCCTACGCCCCCGGCGGAACCGGTGCCCGAGCCGACCTGACGCCGGTGGCCTTCGACTCCTTCGACGACCGGGCACGAGCGGGTGACGACCTGACCTATTAGCGTGAAGGTATGGATTCCACCGGACAGAGCCCCAAGGTCACCAAGTCCGAGCAGGAGTGGCGGGAACAGCTCAGCCCGGACGAGTACGCCGTGCTGCGCCAGGCCGCCACCGAACCGGCCTGGGCCGGCGAGTACGTGGACACCAAGACGCAGGGCGTCTACACGTGCCGCGCCTGCGGGACCGAGCTGTTCCGCAGCGAGACCAAGTTCGAGTCGCACTGCGGGTGGCCGTCGTTCTACGACCCGGCCGACACCGACGCGGTGATCCTGCGCGCGGACAACTCGATGGGGATGCGGCGCACCGAGGTCCTGTGCGCGACCTGCCACGGCCACCTCGGCCACGTGTTCGAGGGCGAGGGCTTCAGCACGCCGACCGACCAGCGCTACTGCATCAACTCCATCGCGGTCCGCCTCGAACCCGCCGAGTCCTGACCGCCCGGACGACCACCACGTTCCGCGGGTGCGGGGCACCTTCATCCGGCTTGGTCTGATGAAGGTGCCCCGCACCAGGGAAAGTCCGTCAGGGGAGGCGGTTGATCAGGTCCGCCACGTCGACCCGGTGGCCGGTGTAGAAGGGGACCTCCTCGCGCACGTGCAGCCGGGCCTCGGTGGCGCGCAGGTGGCGCATCAGGTCGACGATGCGGTGCAGCTCGTCGGCCTCGAAGGCCAGGATCCACTCGTAGTCGCCGAGCGCGAAGGAGGCGACCGTGTTGGCCCGCACGTCCGGGTAGTCGCGAGCCTCCTTGCCGTGGTCGGCGAGCATCTTCCTGCGGTCGTCGTCGGGCAGCAGGTACCACTCGTAGGAGCGGACGAACGGGTACACGCAGAGGTACTGCTTCGGCTCCTCGCCCGCCATGAACGCCGGGACGTGGCTCTTGTTGAACTCGGCCGGGCGGTGCAGCGCGACGTTGCTCCACACCGGCTCGGAGGCCTGGCCCAGCGCCGTCTCGCGGCGGAACCCGGTGTAGGCGGCCTGCACGTCCTCGATGCGCTCCGCGTGCCACCAGATCATGAAGTCCGCGTCGGCACGCAGCCCCGACACGTCGTAGACGCCGCGCACCACGACCCCGGACCCGGCCAGCGAGTCGAGGTACTCCGCGGTCTGCGCGGCGGCCTTCTCCCGGTCCTCGGGCAGGGCCCCCTGCTCGATCCGGAAGACCGACCACATGGTGTAGCGGATGGTGTCGTTGAGCTCGGCATAGTCCAGGCGCGCCATGCGCCCATCGTCCCACCGCCGGCGGATCAGCCGCCCACCAGGTCCGCCGTGATCCTGGTCGCGGCGGCTTCACCGGTGGCGATGCACGCCGGTACGCCGACCCCGTGCAGCGCCGCGCCGGCCACCGCCAGCCGGGGCACCGCCGCGACGGCCCGCTCCACGTCGGCGACCAGGTCCAGGTGGCCCGGACCGTACTGCGGCAACCCACCGCCCCAGCGCACCACCGCGCTGTCCCGCGGCTCGACGTCGACCCCGGTGAGCTCGGCGAGGTCGGCGCGGACCCGGCGCAGCACCTCCTGGTCGGACAGCCGCAGCGACTCCGCCTCGCCGAACCGGCCCACCGAACCGCGCACCAGCAGCTCGCCGCCCGCACCGCGCAGTTCGGGCCACTTGGCGCTGGAGAAGGTGAAGGCCTTGGCGGTGAACGGGGTGCCGTCGGCGTGCCGCTCGCCGCGCGCGATCAGCACCCCGGAGGAGTCCAGCGGCAACGCGTCGGGCGGCAGCGCGAGTCCGACGACGATCATCGAGGCCAGCTCCACCGCCCCGAACCGGTCGGCGGCCTCCGGGGCGACGTCGGCGAGCAGCCGCCGGGCCGACGGCGCGGGCACCGCGAGCACCACCGCGTCGGCGTCGGCGAACTCCGGATCGGGCGCGGCGCCGATCTCCAGCCGCCAACCCGCGTCGCGGCGGTGCAGGGCGCGCACCGGTGCCCCGGTCCGGATCCGCGCGGCCGAGGCGGTGCGCAGCCGGTCGAGCAGCGCGGTGTAGCCGGTGCGCAACGCGCCGAACACCGGGGGCTTGGCCGCTCCGGCGGGAGCGGGCGGCGGCAGCGCGGCGGTCGCGGCGGTGCCGATCGACCCCGCCCCGGCGTCCAGCGCGGCGGCCAGCGCGGGAATGGTCGCCCGCAGGCCCAACGAGTCTGCGCTGCCCGCGTAGACGCCGCCGAGCAGCGGTTCGACGAGCCGGTCCACCACCTCGGCGCCGACCCGCTCGCGCAGCAGCGCGCCGACCGCGACGTCGGCACCGCCCAGGTCCAGCGGCGGCAGCCCGGCTTCGGCCTCGACCGCCCGGACCCCGGCGGGCGAGAGCAGCCCGCGCACCTGAGCCACGTCCGAGGGCACGCCCATCACGGTGCCGCCGGGCATCCGGTGGGTGCCGCCGCCCGCGCGGATCCGCGAGGACGCACCGCTCGGGTGGACCACCTCGTCGGCCAGGCCCAGCTCCTCGGCGAGCCGGAGCACCTCCGGCCGCCGCGCCAGGAACGCCTCGGCGCCCAAGTCGAACGGGCGCCCGGCGAGTCGCGCCGTGCGCAGCTTGCCGCCGAGCCGGTCGGCCTGCTCGTGCACGACGATCTCGGCCGAGTCGCCCAGTTCCCGGCGCAACCGGTGGGCGGCGGTCAGCCCGCTGATCCCGCCCCCGACGACGGCCACCCGAGGCATCAGCCCTCCAGCGAGTGCACGAGCTCGACGACCCGGGTCAGCACCTCCGGGTCCGTGGTCGGGAGCACGCCGTGGCCGAGGTTGACGATGTGGCCCCCGGCGGCGCGGCCCTCGGCGACGATCCGCCGCACCTCGGCCTCGATCGCGTCCCACCCGGCGAACAGCAGGGCCGGGTCGAGGTTGCCCTGCACCACCGGCGGCGGCGCGTCCGGCATCGCGCCCTCGAGCCTGCGGACCGCGGTGTCCAGCGGGATGCGCCAGTCGACGCCGACCACGTCGGCACCGGCCTGCCGCATCGAGCCGAGCAGCTCCCCGGTGCCCACCCCGAAGTGGATCTTCGGCACGTCGGCGACCTCGGCGACCCCGGCGAAGATCCGCCGGCTGTGCGGGAGGACGAACTCCTGGTAGTCGCGCAGCGACAGCGCCCCGGCCCAGGAGTCGAAGAGCTGGATCGCGTCCACCCCGGCGGCGAGCTGGGCGCGCAGGAAGGTCAGCGTCGTGTCGGCCAGCTTCTCCAGCAGCGCGTGCCACGTCCGGGGCTCGGAGTGCATCAGCGCCTTGGTGCGCTCGTGGTTGCGGCTCGGGCCGCCCTCCACCAGGTAGGACGCCAGGGTGAACGGGGCGCCGGCGAAACCGATCAGCGGAGTCCGGTCCAGCTCGTCCAGCAGCAGCCGCACCGCCTCGGCCACCGGGGCGACCTGCTCCGGGTCCAGCGACGGCAGCCGCTCGACGTCGGCGGCGGTGCGCACCGGATCGGCGACGACCGGGCCGGTGCCCGCGACGATGTCCAGTCCGACGCCCGCGGCGTAGAGCGGCAGCACGATGTCGCTGAACAGGATGGCGGCATCCACCCCGTGCCGCCGGACCGGCTGCGCGGTGATCTCGCGGACCAGCTCCGGGGTGAGGCAGGCCTGCAGCATGGGAACGCCCTCGCGGACCTGCCGGTACTCGGGCAGCGACCGGCCGGCCTGCCGCATGAACCAGACCGGGGTGCGCGTGGGCCGGCCTCCCCGGGCGGCGACGAGCAGCGGGGCGTCGGCGAGGTCCCGGCGGGCCGAGACCGGAGCGGAATGCGTCATGGGGATGTCGTGTCCGTACGTCTGGAGGGGTCCTGCCGCGGCCGGGTCGGCGACGGGGCGACGGCCTGTGCCGGGCAATCTTCGCACGCACCCGGCGGCGCCGTGGTCCGCCGGGTTGCTCTCCCGGCGCGCCTCCGACACCGGCTCCCGGCGGGCGCCTACAGTTCCGCCCCGTGACGGAGATGTCGGCGGCGCCCGAGCTCTTCCGGAAGGCGGTCGTCGCGCTGACGTCGTCCCGCCCGCGCGCGGAGATCGAGGTGACCGCGGTCGGAGCGCCCAAGCGGCTGGCGCCGTGGTCCTACGCGCTCGCGGCCGAGGCGAACGGCCCCTCCGGCGAGCTCGCCACCGCGCGGTTGGTGGTGCTGCACGACCCGGAGGGACAGCAGGCGTGGGACGGCGTGCTGCGGCTGGTGGTGTACCTGCGGGCCGAACTCGACCCCGAGGTGGCGTCGGACCCGCTGCTGCCCGCCGTGGGCTGGTCCTGGCTGACCGACGCGCTGGAGGGCTCCGGTGCCGCGCACACGGCGCTGGGCGGCACGGTGACGCAGACGTCCTCGGCCCGCTTCGGCGACATCGCCGGCCCCAGCCGCACCCACGACCTCGAGCTGCGCGGCTCGTGGACGGCCACCGACGTGCACCTGGACCTGCACGCCGCGGCGTTCCACGACCTGATGTCCAGCGCGGCGGGCCTGCCGCCGGAGGGCGTCGCGGTGTTCGGCCCGCGGGCGGCGGAACCGTCCCGGCGCGACTGAGCAGCGGCCCGGGCGGGGAACCGACCGCGGGACGGCTCCCGGCGCGGGGGAGCCTCGCGGCGGACCGGTCGGGCGGCCCCGGAGCACGAGCGGCGGGCGCGCAGCTCGGTCACGCAGAGCGACGACCGGACACGCCAGGTGGCGACACGCCGAGCCCGTTCCCGTTCGGGAAGAGCTGAGCGCGAGCGGGATCCGCTTGCCCGCGCAAGCTCTTCACCGTGCGCATTCAGGTTACGTCGGATTGCAACGCTCAGCCGTTACGCAGATCGCGGAGAGTCACCCGAATGAGCGATGCACTCATGCCGGAGTGACAACTCGATCGGGATACATACCCGATTGATCGTCCCGCTGACCCGCTTGGGCGGTTACGCTGCCTCCGACGACACCACTTTCGGTCGATCAGTGGCGCGGCTGATTGGTCGAGAGTCCCGGTGCCGGTCGGGGGGCACGACCGACTCCAGGGAGGTAGTGACGTGGCTGCCGTCGGCTTAGGTCAGGCCGCTCGTACCACGCCGGCCGGTGCACTGCCGGCCAACATGGTCCCGCACCCGCGGGAAGAACTGTTCACGGTGCTCGTGGTGGACGACCATCCGCTGCTCCGGGAGGCCATCGCCGCCCGGTTGCTGCAGATGGGCGCCGGCACGGTGCACGAGGCCGCATCGATGGCCGAGGCCAGGGCACGTGCCCTGGCCACCGGTCCGTGCGACCTCGCGATCCTCGATCTCGGGCTGCCCGACGGAACCGGCATCGAACTGGTGACGGAGCTCCGGAGCCAGGGCTGGCCGCGGATCGTGGTGCTCGCCTCGTCCGACGACCCCTACGCGGTCCGGGCCGCCTTCCAGGCAGGTGCGCAGGCGTACCTGCTGAAGTCGGCCTCGCCGATGGTGGTCACCGACGGGGTGCGCAGAGTGCTCGACGGCGGCGTGTACGCCGATCCCAGCGTCGCTCCGGTGCTCGCAGCGGGCACCAGGGTGCCGGGGACCGACAACACGCCGAGGGAACTGTCCGCCCGCGAGGTCGAGGTCCTCCAGCTGGTGGCCGACGGCCGATCGAACAAGGAGATCGGCGAGGCGCTGAACCTGTCCGCGCTCACGGTGAAGTCCCACCTGTCGCGGATCGGTCGCAAGCTGGGAACCGGTGATCGAGCCCAGATGGTCGCGCTGGCCATGCGTGCCGGCGTGATCCGCTGATCCGGACGGGCTCTTCGAGCACCGATCTCGGCGGCGCACCCGCTCCGGCGCGGTCGGACCCGATGAGCTCGGGCGGACCACCACACGGCCCGGACCCGAACACGTAAGGTCTGGTACCCGTGGAATCTGTTCGTCCCGAGTCCGTCGGGTCCGATCGCCCGGAGCCGGTGCTGCTGACCGAGCCCGCCGACGGGGTGCCGCCGGTGGTCGACACCCCCGCCGCCCTGAGCGCGGCCGCCGCGGCGCTCGCCGGCGGCCGGGGTCCGGTGGCGGTCGACACCGAGCGGGCCTCCGGCTACCGCTACTCGCAACGCGCCTACCTCGTGCAACTGCGCAGGGAGGGCGCCGGGACCGTGCTGGTCGACCCCGTCGCCATCGACGGCGGGCTCGATCCGCTGATCCCCGCGCTGGCCGACGCCGAGTGGGTGCTGCACGCCGCCTCGCAGGACCTGCCCTGCCTGGCGGAACTGGACCTGCGCCCGAGTGCGCTGTTCGACACCGAGCTCGCCGGGCGGCTGGCCGGGTTCGAGCGCGTCTCGTTGGGCGCCCTGGTGGAACGGGTGCTCGGCTACCAGTTGGAGAAAGGCCACAGCGCGGCGGACTGGTCCCGCCGTCCGCTGCCCGAGGAGTGGCTGGTCTACGCCGCCCTCGACGTCGAACTGCTCACCGATCTGCGCTCCGCGATGCGCGACGAGCTGGAGCGGCAGGGCAAGCTGGAATGGGCCGTGGAGGAGTTCGAGGCGGTCCGCACCGCCGAGCCGCCCGGTCCGCGCTCGGAGCCCTGGCGGCGCACCTCCGGCATCCACCGGGTGCGCAGCCCGCGGCAGCTCGCCGCCGTGCGGTCGCTGTGGCAGACCCGGGACGACTTCGCCCGGGAGCGGGACATCGCCCCCGGCCGGGTGCTGCCGGATTCCGCGATCGTGCAAGCCGCGCAGACCGGCCCCAAGACGGAGGGCGAGCTGACCGCGCTGCCGGTCTTCGGCGGCAAGCAGCAGCGGCGCCGCGCCTCGATGTGGTTGCAGGCGTTGCGCGCGGCGCGGCGGCTGGACAACGACGAGCTGCCCGCCGCGTCGGCGCCGCACGACGGCCCACCGCCGGCCAACCGCTGGGCCGATCGCGATCCCGATGCCGCGGCCCGGCTCTCGGCCGCGCGGGCGGCGCTGGCCGAGATCGCCGAACGCCACTCGCTGCCCACCGAGAACCTGCTGCTGCCGGACCTGGTGCGGCGGACCTGCTGGTCGCCGCCCGAGGACCGGGATGCGGGCAGCGTCGCGGCGGTGCTGCGGGACAAGGGCGCCCGCGAGTGGCAGATCGGGCTCACCGCCGAAGCGCTCGGCGAGGCGTTGCGGACGTCGGCGGGCTGACCCCGGCGGGCCCGCTCGCCGCGGCGGTGGTGTGATCGAGCCGACATCCCGGGCTCCGTGGTTACCGACTGGTAATGAGCGCTAGAGTTGCGGTTACCGGTCGGTAGCACCACAGCTCCGGCCGTCGCACATCCACCACCCGAGTGAGGAGCACGCCGTGGCCGCACCTGCGTCGGCAGCCGCCGACAGCCGCAGCCGCACCGCGGTCCGGGACGTGGTCTTCGTCGACGGCGTACGCACGCCGTTCGGCAAGGCCGGGTCCAAGGGCCAGTACGCCGACACCCGCGCCGACGACATGGTCGTCAAGGTCATCCGGGAGCTGCTGCGGCGGCACCCCGAGCTGCCGCCGGAGCGGATCGACGAGGTCGCCATCGCCGCCACCACTCAGACCGGCGACCAGGGCCTGACCATCGGCCGCAGCGCCGCCCTGCTCGCGGGCCTGCCGAAGTCGGTCCCCGGCTTCGCCATCGACCGGATGTGCGCAGGCGCGATGACCGCGGTGACCACCGTCTCCAGCGGGATCGGCTTCGGCGCCTACGACGTGGCCATCGCCGGCGGCGTGGAGCACATGGGCAGGCACCCGATGGGCGAGGGCGTGGACCCCAACCCGCGGTTCGTCTCCGACCGGCTGGTCGACCCGTCCTCGCTGGTCATGGGCTCCACCGCGGAGAACCTGCACGACCGGTTCCCGCACCTGACCAAGGACCGCACCGACGCCTACGCCGCGCTGAGCCAGCACCGCTACGACGAGGCGTTCCGGGCCGGGCGGATCGCCCCCGACCTGGTGCCCGTCGCCACCCGCTCCGAGCAGGGCTGGGGCCTGGCCACCGCCGACGAGCCGCCGCGCCCCGGCACCACCGCCGAGGCCCTGTCCGGCCTCAAGACGCCGTTCCGCCCGCACGGCCGGGTCACCCCGGGCAACGCCGCCGGGCTCAACGACGGCGCCACCGGCTGCCTGCTCGCCGACGGCGAGACCGCCGAGCAGCTCGGGCTGCCGGTCGGGATGCGCCTGGTCGGCTACTCCTTCGCCGGCGTCGAGCCGGAGGTGATGGGCGTCGGCCCGGTGCCGGCCACCGAGAAGGCGCTGCAGCGCGCCGGGCTGTCCATCGACGACATCGGCCTGTTCGAGATCAACGAGGCCTTCGCGGTGCAGGTGCTGGCCTTCCTGGACCACTTCGGCATCGCCGACGACGACCCGCGGGTCAACCCGTGGGGCGGCGCCATCGCCTGCGGTCACCCGCTGGCCTCCTCCGGCGTGCGGCTGATGACCCAGCTCTCCCGGCACTTCGCCGAGCACCCCGAGGTCCGCTACGGCATCACGACCATGTGCATCGGTTTCGGCATGGGCGGGACCGTCATCTGGGAGAACCCCCACCACCAGGCTGGAGGCGACAAGTGAGCGACGACGTCACCGCGCTGTTCCCCGACGAGGTCGTCACCCGGGCCCACACCCGCCTGGTCGACGCACCCGGCCTGCCGGGCAAGCTCGCGCTGATCACCCTGGACAACGGGCACGACCACACCCGGCCGTCCACCTTCGGCCCCGCGGGGCTGGCCAGCCTGGACGCCGCGCTCGACGAGGCGTTCGCCGCCGAGCCCGCCGCCATCGCGGTCACCGGCAAGCCGTTCGTCTTCGCCGTCGGCGCCGACCTGTCCGGCATCGGGCGCATCACCCGCCGGGAGGACGCGCTGACGATCGCCCGCACCGGGCACGACGTGTTCCGGCGGCTGACCGAGGCGACGATCCCGACCTTCGCCTTCGTCAACGGCGCGGCGATGGGCGGCGGCCTGGAACTGGCGCTGTCCTGCCACTACCGCACCGCGTCGAAGTCGGCGGGCGCGATCGCGTTCCCGGAGTGCTACCTCGGGCTGTTCCCGGGCTGGGGCGGCACCCAGCTCCTGCCGAACCTGATCGGCGCGGACGCCGCGGTCACCGTGATCATCGAGAACGCGCTGAGCCAGAACCGGACGCTCGACCCGGTCAAGGCGCACGGGCTCGGCATCTTCGACGAGCTGCTGGACAGCGCCGACTTCCTGGAGGAGTCGGTGCGCTGGGCGGTGCGCGTGGCCGGTGGTGAGCAGCAGGTGCAGCGCCCCGAGGTCGAACGCGGTGCGGCGTGGGCCGACGCGGTCCGGCGGGCGTCCGGCATCGTGGCCGCCCGCACCCAGAGCGCCTCCCCCGCCGTGACCAAGGCGGTGGAGCTCATCGAGCTGGCCGAGACCGCCGATCTCGACACCGGCTACGCGGCCGAGACCGAGGCGCTGGCCGACGCGCTGATGACCGACGAACTGCGCGCCGGTCTCTACTCCTTCGACCTCGTGCAGAAGCGCGCCAAGCGCCCCGCGGGCGCGCCGGACAAGTCGCTGGCCCGCGAGGTCGGCAAGGTGGGCGTCGTCGGCGCCGGGCTGATGGCCGGTCAGCTCGCGCTGCTGTTCGTCCGGCGGCTGCAGGTGCCGGTGGTCATCACCGACGTCGACCAGGACCGGATCGACCAGGGCGTGGCCTACATCCACGGCGAGATCGACAAGCTGGCCGCCAAGGGCCGGCTCTCCCCGGACGCGGTGAACCGGCTCAAGGCGCTGGTCACCGGCTCGCTGGACAAGTCGGCCTTCGCCGACGCGGACTTCGTCATCGAGGCCGTGTTCGAGGAGATGTCGGTCAAGCAGCAGGTCTTCGGCGAGCTGGAGCAGCACGTCTCCCCGGAGACCGTGCTGGCCACCAACACCTCCTCGCTGTCGATCGGCGAGATGGCCGCGAAGCTCGACCACCCCGAGCGGGTGGTGGGCTTCCACTTCTTCAACCCGGTCGCGGTGCTGCCGCTGCTGGAGGTGGTGCGCGGCGAGCGCACCGACGACGCGGCGCTGGCCACCGCGTTCAAGGTCGGCAAGCAGCTCAAGAAGTCCTGCGTGCTGGTCTCCGACGCCCCCGCCTTCGTGGTGAACCGGCTGCTGACGAGGTTCATGGGCGAGATCATCGCCGCGATCGACGAGGGCACGCCGTTCGACGTGGCCGACCGGGCGCTGACCCCGCTCGGGCTGCCGATGAGCCCGCTGGTGCTCCTGCAGCTCGTCGGCCCGGCCGTGGCCCAGCACGTCAACGGCACCATGCACGCCGCCTACCCGGAGCGCTTCGGGATCAGCGAGAACCTGCAGCGCTTCGTCGACGCGGGCAAGGCCGCGGTGTGGATCGACGACGGGTCCGGCAACCAGGTCGTGGATCCCGAGGTCGCGGCGATGTGGCAGCAGGGCGACGCGCCGTCGACCGAGGAGCAGGTCCGCGACCGCGCCCTGGCCGCGCTGGCCGAGGAGGCCCGGCTGATGCTCGACGAGGGCGTCGTCGCCGAGGCCCAGGACCTCGACCTGTGCATGATCCTGGGTGCGGGCTGGCCGTTCTGGCTGGGCGGCATCACGCCGTACCTGGACCGCTCCGGCGTCGCCGAACGCGTGACCGGCCAGCGGTTCCTGGCCCCGGGCGTGGCCTCCGTCCCGGCCTGACCTGGACACCGACCACCCGATCAGGTGGTCTTCTTTCCAGGTGAGGGGCACCTTCATCCGAGCAAGCCGGATGAAGGTGTCCCTCACTTGTTTCCTGAACGGCACCGATCGGATCCCGCGGTGATCAGGGCAGGTCGGCGGCGGGCAGCTCCGCGGTGACCGCCAGTCCCCCGCCCGGGACCGGCTCGGCGCGCACCGCACCTCCGTGGGCCACCACCGCCGCCCGCACGATCGACAACCCCAGCCCCGCGCCGGTGCGCGCGGTGCGCTGCACCCCCGCCCGCCGGAACGGTTCGAACAGCGCCTCCACCTGCTCCGGCGCCACCTCCGGGCCGGACGAGGCCACCCGCAGCACGGCCCACCGCCCGGCCTCCCGGGTCCGGACCGCGATCCAGCCGCCGTCGACGTTGTGCCGCACCGCGTTCTCCAGCAGGTTGCCCGCCACCCGCTCCAGCAGCGCGGGATCGCCCGCCGCCCACGCGGGATCGGCGTCGCGGGTGAGGCGCAACCCCCGGTCCCGGACCTCCGGGTCCACCACCCGCAGCGCCCGGTCCAGCACCCCGACCAGGTCCACCGGTTCGCCGGAGCTCAACCCGCCGCCCTCGGTCCTGGCCAGCAGCAGCAGCGAGGACACCAGCCGTTCGGCGCGGGCGGTGGCGTCCCGGACCACGTCGGCCATCCGGCGCAGCTCGACGACGTCGGCGTCCGGGTCGGACAGCGTGACGTCCAGCTCGGCCCGCACCACCGCGAGCGGGGTGCGCAGCTCGTGGCTGGCGTTGGCGACGAACCGGCGCTGGGAATCGAACGCGACCTGCAAGCGGTCCAGCATCGCGTCGAAGGTCTCGGCGAGCTCGGCGACCTCGTCGCGCGGGCCGCGCAACGCGATCCGCTCGTCCAGCGACTCCGCCGACAGGCGCCGGGCGGAATCGGTGACCTCGTGCAGCGGGCGCAGCACCCGCCCGGTGACCGTCCAGGCCAGCAGCGCGGCCGCGAGCATCACCCCGACGAACGCGAACCCGCCGACGACCAGCACCTGCTCCCGGGCCGAGGCGCGCAGCGCCTCGCCCAGCGAGCCCGCGGGCACGTCGACCCCGTGGACCCGCACCACGCTGCCCTCGGGCAGCCGGGGCACCGCCGCGACCACGTTGCCCACCAGCTCCCAGCCCAGCCACAGCAGCACCGCGCTGACCGCCGCGACCAGGCCGGTGGCCAGCAACGTGATCCGCAGCCGCAACCCGGGGCCGCGCCGGGAGATCCGGGACACTCAGCACTCCTCCCCGACAGCGGCACGCACCCGCGGCGAAGCCGTCCCGGTGCCTGCTCCGTCCATTCCCGCCCCCTCGCGGGGCGGCCCTCCGGGACGGGCGCTCAGCCCTGACCGGCCGAGGGCACCCGGTACCCGGAGCCCACCACGGTCTCGATCACGCCCGGCTCCCCCAGCTTCTTGCGCAACGTCATCACGGTGACCCGGACGGTGGTGGTGAACGGGTCGGCGTTCTCGTCCCACACCCGCTCCAGCAGCTCCTCCGAGCTCACCACCGCGCCCCCCGCGGACAGCAGCACTTCCAGCACGCCGAGCTCCTTGCGGGTCAGCTCCACCTCGGCACCACCGCGGTGCACGGTGCGGCGCGCGGGGTCCAGGCGCAGCTCGCGCGCGGTGAGCAGCGGGGGCTGCGCGGGCGTGGCGCGCCGACCCAGGGCGCGGATGCGGGCCACCAGCTCGGGGAAGGCGAAGGGCTTGCCGAGGTAGTCGTCGGCGCCCAGCGACAGCCCGGCGACGCGGTCCTCCACCGCGGCGCTGGCCGTCAGCATGAGGACCCGGGTCAGCTCGGCGGACCCGGCGATCTCCCGGCACAGCGCGTCCCCGGACAGGCCGGGCAGATCGCGGTCCAGCACCACGACGTCGTACCGGGTGATCGTCGTCTTCTCCTGACCGCTCTCGCCGTCGTAGGCGATGTCGACGGCCATCCCGTCGCGCCGCAGCCCGCGGGCGATCGCATCGGCCAGCGGCCGCTCGTCCTCGACAACCAGGATGCGCACGGGCCCACCCTGCCACAGCCGATCACGGCACCACGGCTGCTCGGGGGCGGGCGCGCCGACGCGCCCGCCCCGGGCGCGGATCAGCTGCGCGCCGACCCCGGGGCCTGCTCGCCCGCGGCCAACCGGACCGGGTCCTCGGCGCCGCCGCGGTCCACCACCCACTCGGTGACCTGCCGCGCGATGTCCTGGTCGGTCAGCCCCAGCTCGGCGAGCACCTCGTCGCGGGATGCGTGCATCAGGAAGCGGTTCGGCACGGCGAGGTCCCGCAGCGGCACGTCGACGCCCGCATCGCGCAGCGCGGCGGCCGTCGCCCAGCCGAAGCCACCGTGCCTCCCGCTGTCCTCCAGCGTGACGACGAGCTGGTGCCGGGACGCCAGCTCCACCACTTCGGCGGGCACCGGCGCGACCCAGCGCGGGTCGACCACGGTGACGCCGATGCCCTGGGCGGCGAGCCGGTCGGCGGTCGCCAGCCCGAGCCCGGCGAAGGCCCCCACCGCGACCAGCAGCACGTCCTCGGTCACGCCCGCGTCCGGTCGGCGCAGCACGTCGACGGACCCGGTGCGCTCCAGGGCGGGCACCTCGTCGACGACCGAGCCCTTGGGGAAGCGCAGCACCGTGGGGCCGTCGTCGACCGCGACCGCCTCCCGCAGCTCCTCCCGCAAGGTGATCGCGTCGCGCGGGGCGGCGACCCGGATGCCGGGGATCAGGCCCAGGATCGACAGGTCCCACATGCCGTTGTGGCTGGCGCCGTCGTCGCCGGTGATGCCGGAGCGGTCCAGGGTGATGGTGACGGGCTGGCGGTGCAGCGCCACGTCCATCAGCAACTGGTCGAACGCCCGGTTCAGGAAGGTCGAGTACACCGCGAACACCGGGTGCATCCCGCCCATCGCCAGCCCGGCGGCCGAGGTCATGGCGTGCTGCTCGGCGATGCCGACGTCCACGCAGCGCTCCGGGTAGGCGGCGGCGAACTTGCTCAGCCCGGTCGGCCCGAGCATCGCGGCGGTGATGGCGACGACGTCCTCCCGCTCACCGCCGATCCGCACCAGCTCCTCGGAGTACACGTCGGTCCAGCTCCGCGGCGCCGGCTTGGTGGGCATCCCGGTCTCCGGGTTGATCACCTTCACCTGGTGCATCTGCTCGGCCTGGTCGTTCTCCGCGGGGGCGAAACCGTTGCCCTTGCGGGTGACGGCGTGCACGATCACCGGTCCGCCGAAGGACTTGGCCATCGACAGCGCGTGCTCCACCGCGCGCAGGTCGTGACCGTCCACCGGACCGAGGTACTTGATGCCCAGGTCGGAGAACATCACCTGCGGGCTGATCGCGTCCTTGATGCCGCTCTTGGCCGCGTGCAGGCCGGTGTAGAGCGAACGGCCGACCACCGGCAGGTTGCGCAGGGTGCGGCGACCGCTCTGCAGCGCCTTCTCGTAGCTCGGGTTCAGGCGCAGCGCCGCGAGGTGCTCGGCGAGCCCGCCGATCGTCGGCGAGTACGAGCGGCCGTTGTCGTTGACCACGATGACGACCGGGCGCTCCTGGTCCGCGGCGATGTTGTTCAGCGCCTCCCAGCACATCCCGCCGGTGAGCGCGCCGTCGCCGACGACCGCCACCGCGTGCCGCGGGGTGCCGCTGATCTGGAAGGAGCGCGCCAGCCCGTCGGCGTAGGACAGCGCCGTGGAGGCGTGGCTGTTCTCCACCACGTCGTGCTCGCTCTCCTGCCGCGACGGGTAGCCGGACAACCCATCGCGCTTGCGCAGCCGGTCGAAGCCCTCCTGCCTGCCGGTCAGGATCTTGTGCACGTACGCCTGGTGGCCGGTGTCGAAGACCACCGCGTCCCGGGGCGAGTCGAACACCCGGTGCAACGCCAGGGTGAGCTCCACCGCCCCCAGGTTCGGCCCCAGGTGACCACCGGTCTGGGAGACCTTCTCGATCAGGAACGATCTGATCTCGGCGGCCAGCTCCGCCAGCTCTCCGTGCCCCAGGCGTTTGACGTCGGCCGGACTCTGCACGGTTCCCAGCAGCGTCACCGCTCCACCTCGCTTGTCTTCGCCGGACGGTTCTCTCGCGTGTCTCGCGTCGGCTCCGCGGTCCTCCGCTGTGCGCGGTGGCCGTCGTGAGCCCCCCGCGCGACGCAGACCGCACCCAGTCTACGGAGCCGTCGGGAGGCGACAGGGGAAGGCGGCCCTGTAGTCGAAATCCACTCCGCCGGGGGAACACACGCCGCGCCAAGATCAGCCGTACGGTCTATTGCTCCGTGCGCTCACCGGCAGCACATCCACCAGCGGCCCCATTCCGCCGTTCGGCGGTCCCCGGCACTACCGCGCGCGACCCGCCGCTGTGCGCCAGGTCACCTCATCGTGCGGTGCGGACCGCCCACGGGCGCCAGCTCGACACCGGGGCGCGGTCCGGGCGCTGCTCGCCCCACGGCGCGGCGTCCGGCGGCAGCGGATGCCGGTCGGCCGAGTCCAGCCGCCTGCGCACCCGCCACCAGTCCACCGCGAGCGCGGCGCCGAGCAGCGGCGCCACCACCCCGACCACCCACACCGAGGCGTGGACCGGCCGTTCCACCGCGCTGACCAGCAGCAGCGAACCGACCAGCGCCAGGAACGCCCCGGCCCACAGCCGCCAGCCGGGCAGCGCCCGCGCCGTCCGGCCGTGCCAGGTGAACGTGCCGTGCCGCACCGCCCAGGCACGCAGCCGCTGCCAGCCCGCGGCGTCGGTGGGTCCGGTGCGCAGCGGCCAGGCGGCGGTGTGGCGGCGCCGGACGACATCGGCCACCAGGCCGGGCTCGTCGACCGGCAGCACCCACTGCTGCCCGGCCGCGACGAGCCGCACCGCGGGTCCGGCGGGCAGGTCGAGCACGGCACCGCCGGGCAGCGGCCACCGCTCCGGTTCCGCGAGCCGCCCGGGTTGGGCCAACCGCAGCTCGGCCAGCGGCAGCGCCTGCCGGAGGTGACCGCGCCGCCGGGTGAGCACCGCGCGGTCCCGGCCGATCAGCAGCGTCCCCGCGGAGCGCAGCGGGACCGGCACCTCGTGGTCCCGCTCGGCCAGATCGGGGCCGAGCGGCCGGGTGAGCCGCCGCGCCGCCAGGCCGGTGACCACCGGGCCGAGCACCAGCCCGGGCAGCGCCGCGGGATGCGCGGTCGCGATCGCCGCGGCCACCGCCGCGAGCAGCGCCCACCCCGGCCATCGCCGCGGAGCGCGCAGGTCGGCGGTCCAGATCAGCGCGGCGACCGCGAGCCAGCCCATCCCGAGGCCCAGCCGCGCACCGGTGACCCCGCCCGCCCACAGCACCAGGCCGGGCAGCGCGACGACGCCCAGCAGCGCCAGCGGGTGCGCCACCGCGCGCCGGTGGCGCACCGCGCCAGGCGCGGGCCGCTCCGGCGGCGGGACCGGCTCGGCGGGCGGGCCTTCGGCGGCGGGACGCGGCTCGGCCATCACTCGTCGGGTTCCAGCAGCGCGATGCACTCGACGTGGTGGGTCATCGGGAAGGCGTCGAAGGCCCGCAGCTGCGCCAACCGGTACCCGCCCTCCCGGTAGAGCCCGAGGTCGCGCGCCAGCGCGGCCGGGTCGCAGGCCACGTGGACGATCCGGCTCGGCCGCCGTTCGGTGATCCCGGCGACGACCCGGCGACCGGCGCCCTTGCGCGGCGGGTCGAGCACCACCACGTCCGGGTCGTCCAGCGAGCCGTCGTCGAGCACCTCCTCGACGGACCCGGCGCGGAACGACACCTGCGGCAGGTCGCGCAGGTTGCCGACCGCGTCCTCCACGGCCCGCTGCGACGATTCGACCAGCAGCGCCGATCCGGCCGGTCCGGCCTGCTCGGCCAGCGGTGCGGTGAACAGCCCGACGCCGCCGTAGAGGTCCCAGGCGACCGCGCCCCGCGGCACCGCGGCCATCGCCGAGACCACCTCGGTGAAGGTCTCCGGCGCCCGCACGTGGACCTGCCAGAAGCCCTGCCCCGAGACCTCGAACGGCCGCCCGGCGGCGACCTCGCGGGCCACGCCCCCACCGCGCACCTGGCGGGCCACCGGGCGGCCCCGGCGGCGCTGCGGCTTGTGGTCGATCGCGGTGACGTGCAGCTCCCCCTCGGCGTCGGCGGCCAGCGCCAGCTCGGCACCGGGCCGCCAGTTGCGGTCGGCGACCTCGGGCACCGCGTCGGCGACGGTGATCGGGCAGTCCTCCGCCGGGATCACCCGGTGGCTGCGGTGCGCCCGGAAACCCGGTCGACCCCGCCGGTCCACCGCCAGCCGCGCGCGGGTGCGCCAGCGCAGCGGCCCGCCGGGCAGTTCCTCGACCTCGACGGACCGCTCGATCCCCGCGATCCGCTGCAACTGCTCCGCCACCACCGCAGCCTTGAGCTCGCGCTGGGTCGCCGGATCGGCGTGCTGCCAGTCGCAGCCCCCGCAGCGGTCCTTGCCGCGCGCCATGTCCGCCAGCGGGCACGGCGGCGTCACCCGGCCGGGGGCCGGGGTGCGCACCTCGACGGCGTCGGCCCGGCAGAACCCGCCACCGCCGTCCTCGGTGACCTCGACGACGACCACCTCGCCGGGCAGCGCGTGGCGGACGAACACCACCCGCCCTTCGTACCGGGCCACGCAGTGCCCGCCGTGGGCGACCGGGCCGATCTCGACCTCCAGCCGCCTACCGGTCCAATCCGGCTTCTCGGTCAACGCCGTTCCTTGTCCTTCCCGTTCGACCCCAGGCCGCGCCGCGTCGAACCGGGCGGCACGATCGGCTTGCGCCGCCGCAACCGCTCCGAGGACACGAGCTGCCAGGGCACGCTCGTCACCATGACGCCCGGCTGGAACAGCAACCTGCTCTTGAGGCGCAACGCGCTCTGGTTGTGCAGGATCTGCTCCCACCAGCGCCCGACGACGTACTCCGGGATGAACACCGTCACCACGTCGCGGGGGCTGTCCCGGCGGATCCGCTTCACGTACTCCAGCACCGGCCGGGTGATCTCCCGGTACGGCGACTCCAGCACCTTCAGCGACACCGGGAGATTCTCCTTGTCCCACGCCGAGACCAGCGCGCGGGTGTCCTGGTCGTCCACGTTGACCGTGATCGCCTCCAACGAGTCCGGCTTGGTGGCCCGGGCGTAGGCGACCGCGCGCATCGTCGGCAGGTGCAGCTTGGACACCAGCACCAGCGCGTGGTTGCGGGAGGGCAGGACCGCGTCGGCCTCGGATTCGCGCAGCTCCTCGGCCACCCGGTCGTAGTGCCGCCGGATGCCGGTCATCACCCCGTAGGCGGTCGCCATCGCGGCGATCGCGATCCAGGCCCCGTGGGTGAACTTGGTGATCAGCACGATCAGCAGCACGATCGCGGTCATCACCAGGCCGAAGCCGTTGATCGTCTGGGCGCGGCGCATCCGGGCGCGGGCGGCCGGGTCCTGCTCGGTGCGCAGCAGCCGGTGCCAGTGCCGGATCATGCCGCTCTGGCTGAGCACGAACGACAGGAACACCCCGACGATGTAGAGCTGGATCAGCCGGGTGACCTCGGCGTCGAAGGCGATCACCAGGACGCTCGCGCACACCGCGAGGAACACGATGCCGTTGGAGAACGCCAGCCGGTCGCCCCGGGTGTGGAGCTGGCGCGGCAGGAAGCGGTCCTGGGCCAGGATCGAGCCGAGCACCGGGAACCCGTTGAAGGCGGTGTTGGCGGCCAGGATCAGGATCAGGCCGGTGAAGAAGATCAGGTACCACACGCCCGGCGGGAACCCGGCGAACACCGCGTTGGCGAGCTGCGCCACCAAGGTCTTCTGCTCGTAGCCGGGCGGCGCGCCGAGGAGCTGGTGCGCGGGGTCCTCGGCGACCACCACGCCGGTGATCCGGGCCAGCGCGAGCAGGCCGAGGAACATGGTGATCGCGATTCCGCCCATCAGGGCCAGCGTGGTCGCGGCGTTGCGGGACTTCGGCTTGCGGAACGCGGGCACGCCGTTGCTGATCGACTCCACGCCGGTCAGCGCGGCGCTGCCGGAGGAGAACGCGCGCAGCACCAGGAACGCGAAGGCGACCCCGGCCACCTGCGTCTCCTCCTGCACGAGCTGGAAGTCCGCGCTCTCCGCCCGCAGCGGGCGGTCCAGCACGACGGCCTGGAACAGCCCCCACAGGATCATGCCGAGCACCCCGACCACGAACGCGTAGGTCGGGATCGCGAACCACGACCCGGACTCCCGGACGCCGCGCAGGTTGACCGCGGTGAGCAGCACGATGGCACCGACCGCGAACAGGACCTTGTGGGTGGCCACGAACGGGATGGCCGAGCCGATGTGGGCCGCCGCCGAGGAGATCGACACCGCCACCGTCAGCACGTAGTCGACCAGCAGCGCGCTCGCGGCCACCAGGCCCCAGCGGCGGCCGTGGTTGACCGTCACCACCTCGTAGTCCCCGCCCCCGGAGGGGTAGGCGCGGACGTTCTGCCGGTACGAGGCGACCACCGCGATCATCACCACGGCGACCACCAGGCCGATCCACGGGCTGATCGCGTAGGCCGACAGCCCGGCCGCGGACAGCACCAGGAGGATCTCCTCCGGCGCGTAGGCCACGCTGGACATCGGGTCCGACGCGAACACGGGCAGCGCGATCCGCTTCGGCAGCAGCGTCTGCGCCAGCCGATCGCTGCGGAACGGCCGCCCGACGATCAAGCGCTTCGCCGCGGTTGCGAGCTTGGACACGGCACAGAGCGTAAGGGCAACCTCCGGGGCGACGTCGTGCGCAGGAGTCCGAATCGCTCTCAGGTCACATCCTCGCCGCACCCCTGCGGAACGGGGTGTCTCACCCGGTACGGTGCACCAGCCCGCGAGCACCGAGCGCGGGCCGGCCACCGGACGGGGGCGCTCCGGGTACCGTCACGCTGATGAGGTGGTCGAACATCGACCGCCGAGCCGCCGAGGAGACTGGTGTGCACGTCGTGATCATGGGCTGCGGCCGGGTCGGGGCCTCCCTCGCCTCCGCGTTGCAGCGGCTCGATCACACCGTTGCCGTCGTGGACAAGGACGCCACTTCCTTCCACCGGTTGAGCAGGGGGTTCACCGGGCAGCGGGTCACCGGGAACGGTTTCGACCGGGACGTGCTCGTCGAAGCCGGGATCGAGGGCGCCACCGCCTTCGCCGCCGTGAGCAACGGCGACAACTCCAACATCATCTCGGCGCGGGTGGCGCGGGAGACCTTCGGCGTCGAGCACGTGGTCGCCCGGATCTACGACCCGAAGCGGGCCGAGGTCTACCAGCGGCTGGGCATCCCGACCGTGGCCACCGTGCCGTGGACGAACGACCGGTTCCTCCGGATGCTGCTGCCCGAGGGGGTGGCGACCGACTGGCGGGAACCCTCGGGGTCGGTCGCCGTGCTCCAGCTCCCGCTGCACGAGGGCTGGGTGGGCCGCCGGGTCGACGAGCTGGAGGCCGCCACCGGCGCGCGGGTGGCGTTCCTGATGCGGTTCGGCAACGGGGTGCTGCCCGATCGGCGGACGATGATCCAGGCCGACGACACCGTCTACGTGGCCGCGCTGTCCGGCACCGTCACCGACGTCACCGCGGCGGCCCGGCGCACCCCCGAGGAGGACGACTGATGCGCGTCGCCATCGCGGGCGCCGGCGCGGTCGGCCAGTCCATCGCCCGGGAGCTGCTCGAAGGCGGGCACCGGGTGATGCTCATCGAGCGCAGCGCCCAGAACTACCAGCCGAAGGCCATCGCCGACGCCGAGTGGGTGCAGGCCGACGCCTGCGAACTGGCCTCGCTGGAGGACGCCGGGCTGGAGTCCTGCGACGTGATGATCGCGGCCACCGGCGACGACAAGGTCAACCTCGTGGTCTCGCTGCTGGCCAAGACCGAGTTCGCGGTCCGGCGGGTGGTGGCCCGGGTCAACGACCCGCGGGCCGAGTGGCTGTTCACCGAGGCGTGGGGCGTGGACGTCGCGGTGTCCACCCCGCGGATGCTCGCCGCGATGGTCGAGGAGGCCGTCAACGTCGGCGACCTGGTGCGGCTGATGACGCTGCGCCAGGGCCAGGCCAACCTCGTCGAGGTGACGCTGCCCGACCCGACCCCGCTGGCCGGACGCCGGGTCCGCGACCTCGCGCTGCCCGCCGAGGCGGCCCTGGTGACGATCCTGCGCGGCGGCCGGGTCATCGTGCCGGAGGCCGACGACCCGCTCGAACCCGGCGACGAGATGCTGTTCGTCGCCCCGGTCGAGGCCGAGCAGCGGCTGCGCGAGGTCGTGCACGACCAGCCCGCCGGCTGAGCACCCGGCCCGGCCGGTCATCCCGCGGCGGGGCCCGGTGGACGCGGCTGCCCGGTCGGCGAGTGCGCGGGCCCCGGGTGCGCGGCGCGCAGGCGTTCCTCGGCCGCGCGGTCCTCGGCCCGCTCCCGCTCGGCCTGCTCCTCGGCCACCTTGCCCGCCCGGCGGATCGCCCACACCGTCACCACGAGCGCCAGCGCGGTCAGCGGGTAGCTCATCGCGATCCGGGCGAAGGCCAGCCAGCCCGTCAGGTCGGCGTCGTAGAGCCAGCGCTGCACGATCCACTTGGCGCCGAAGACCACCACCCAGGCCAGCGTGGCGAGGTCGTAACCGCGCATCGCCCGAGGCTGCTGCCGCCACCGGAAGCCGAGGCCGTTGAGGGCCGACCAGGCGACCCCGACCAGCGGCCAGCGCGCGACCACCGACACCAGGAAGACACCGCCGTAGACGAGGCTGGTCCAGATGCCGAGCAGGAAGAAGCCCTTGGTCTCCCCGGAGCGGTAGGCGATGAAGCAGCACACCGCCACGCCCAGGAGTCCGGAGATGGCCGGTTGCAGCGGCTCCTTGCGGATCACCCGGACCACCGCGATGAGCACGGCCGCCCCGATGGCCGTCCAGATCGCGGGCATCAGGCTGGTCAGTGAGCTGACCAGCACGAAGACCACGATCGGAACCGCGGAGTAGGCCAGGCCGCTGACCCCGCCCATCTGCTCCAGGAGGGTCTGCTCGGCCTGCTCGGGGTCGCGCTGCCCGCCGGGCTGCCCGCCCGCTGGGCCGGTCTGGTCGGTCCCGGGCTGGTCCGGGCGGTCCGCCGGCTCGTGGCCGGGCGACGTGCTGCGTTCGCTCATGCGGTGTTCTGCAACTCGTAGTAGGGGTTGTACAGCACCTTGCGGCCGTCGCGGACCGCGATGCGGCCGCGGGCCTTGATCACCCGGCCCGGTTCGATCCCGGTGATCTGGCGGCGGCCGAGCCAGACCAGCACCACTTCGTCGGTGCCGTCGTAGAGCTCGGCCTCCAGGGTCGGCGCCGAGGCCTTCGGCGACCGGCCCACGCTGCGCAGCCTGCCCAGCACCACCGCCTCCTCACCGCCCCGGCAGTCGCACGCGTGGCGGGCGCCGCCCGCTTCCGACCGCTCGGAGAGGTCGTCGGCGTCGAGCTCGGCGACGTCGCTGGTGAGGCGACGGACGAGGCGGCGCCAGTAGCCGCCGGTGTTGCTCATCTCGCACTCCCGTGCGGGTCGGGGCTCGGCCTCGCAGCCCGTGCCAGTCCAGCGTAGCCCCAGCGGGGACGGTAGTCGCGGGCCCAGCGTCCTCACTCGGAAGTGCCGCACGAACGGGCCAACCGATGTCCGAGTTGATCACGGCACGTGGCCAACCTCACCGGATCGGCTCACCCGCGGTACGCAGCGACCCGCCGCCGGGCCCGGGCCGCCGAGCCCCTCAGGCCTGCGGAGGCGCCTGCCCGCCACCTTCCTCCTGGGCCTGGGCCTGCTGGATGTGCCGCACGATCTCCTCGGGCAGCTCGATCGGCAAGGGGGTGCGGACCGGCAACGGCTCGTCCCCGCGCACCACCACGGTCTCGTTGAGCACCGCGTAGAGCGTCGAGGTGCACTCCGCCGCGTGGTCGGCCGGGCCGGCCGCGACACCGCGCAGCAGCCACCGCGGGCCGTCCACGCCGACGAACCGCAGCGCGGCCTTCGGCGAATCGGCGACCAGCTCCTCGCCCCAGTCGCCCTGCTCGGTGTGCACCCGCGCCCCGTCCTTGCGGAGCTGTTCGGCCAGCTCCGCGCTGACCTCCGGCCACAGTTCGCCGCTGCGCGGGGCGGCGAACGCGCTCACCGTCAGCCTGCCGACCGGGGTGACCAGGTGCACCGCGCGCACCGGTCCGGTCGGGTCGACCTCGACCTGGAGCTGTCCGCCCTCCGGAACCGGCAGGCGGACCGAACCGAGGTCGAGCCGCTCCACGTCGTCCGGCGGCGCCTCGGCGGAATCGTGCGGACCGCCTCCGGGCTCCACCGCCTCGAACGGTTCCTCGTCCTCGACGGGCTGCGCCCCGCGTCGCCGACGGCCCAATCCGAACATCCCTCAGACCTCCGTCCTGTGATCGGTCCCGCCCTCGGCCGGGACCGTCAGCACCTCGTGCCCACCGGTGGATCCGTATCCGCCGGTGCCGCGCTGCGACTCGGGCAGCTCGTCCACCTCCTGGAACACCGCGCGCTCGACCCGCTGCACCACGAGCTGGGCGATCCGGTCCCCCCGCCGCAACGCCAGCGGCTCCTCCCGATCATGGTTGATCAGGCAGACCTTGATCTCACCGCGGTACCCGGAATCGATCGTGCCCGGTGCGTTGACCATGCCCAGGCCCGCGCGCGCGGCCAGCCCCGAACGCGGGTGCACGAATCCGGCGTAGCCCTCCGGGAGGGCCAGGGCGACACCGGTGCCGACGACCGCCCGGGCACCTGGCTCCAGCACCAGGTCCGAGGTGGTCACCAGATCCGCCCCGGCATCACCGGGGGTCGCGTAGGCGGGCAGCGGGACGTCCGGGTCTAGACGGGACAGCAGGACCTTCACGTTCGACACGGGCGGCGAGACTACCCTGAAGCCGTGTCCGAAAGCGCAGAAGTCACGGCCCCCGCCGAGGCGACCCCCGGTCAGGGGACGGCGGAGGGACCTCGAGCATTCCGGGAACGCCTGCACGCGACCTGGTGGACGTGGCCGTTGCCGGTCGTCGGTGCGGCCCTGATGGCCGCCACCGTGCACATGGGCTACCCGGGCGTGCGGGCCTGGCTGCCCTACGCCGTGCTGATCCCGTTGGCGGTGCTCGTCCCGCTGTGGCTGGGCCGGACGAAGATCGAGGTCCGGGCCGGCGAACTGCACGTCGGCGATGCCCACGTGCCGCTGCGGTTCGTCGAGCACGCCGAGCCGGTCAGCACCGCGGGCGAGCAGCGCCGCGCCCTGGGCCCGGAACTGGACCCGGCCGCGTTCGTGGTGCACCGGCCCTGGGTGCGCACCTCGGTGCGGGTCTGGTTGAACGATGCCGACGACCCGACCCCGTACTGGGTGGTCAGCACCCGCCGGCCCGCGGAGCTCGCCGACGTCCTCACCCGGTGAACCGGGGCCGGAAAAGACAACTGGGCACACGCGCCCGCGTGTGCCCAGCGACTTCCCGGCCGCTGCCGCCCGGTGGCCTCACGGGCCGCCCGCCGTCGACGGGCGGTCACCTCACGCCGCGCAGTCGCGGCAGACGAGCCGCCCGCTGCGCTCTTCGGCCAGCCTGCTCCGGTGGTGCACCAGGAAGCAGCTCGAGCAGGTGAACTCGTCGGCCTGCTTGGGCAGGACCTTGACGGTCATCTCCTCGCCGGACAGGTCGGCGCCCGGGAGCTCGAAGTTCTCCGCGATAGCCCCCTCGTCCTCGTCGACGACGCCGGATTGCGCATCGTTGCGCCGCGCCTTCAGCTCCTCCAGCGAGTCTTCGGCCAGATCCTCGGACTCGCGGCGTGGAGCGTCGTAGTCGGTCGCCATCGTTTTTCACCCCTGCGTGTGTGGAGATTGCAATGGTGTGCCGCTGGTCAACGTTCCAGGACCCGGATTTGTGCCCGCGGGCACGAGTGATCGTGGTCTCGCCCTGGAACGCGGTAGTTCCCCCGTTTGCGAGCGACTCGCCTCATCCGGCACTCCCTGAGGCGCCGAGAGGGTAGCTCATCCGTCTACCGGATACCCACCGGGTCACCCGTACGTGTGGCACGTGCGGCAGCCTGGAAGGCTCGTGCCCGCCGGTCCGGGTTACCCGGCTCCCATCCGGTTGCCCCGCCACGCGCCTCGTGATGCGGTGAACCGGCCGGTTCTCGCCGGTCCGCAGCGCCGGACGGCGGTTCCGGCACGGCCGGGTACCAGTACCGACACGACCGGCCGTCCGGCACCGCGCGGCGACCGGGCAGCGCCTACGCTGATCTAGGGACGAGCGGAACCCGGTGCGCACACGGGTCGGATCATCCAGGGAGGGCCAAGACGTGTCTGCGGTGAGTGCAAGGTGGGGACGGCGCGGCCCACGGTACCGCCGACGGCGGCCGGTGCCCGCGCTCGTGCTGCTCGCCACGCTCGTGGTGGCCTCCGTGCTGCTGTGGACGCAGGTGTTCGGCGCGGTCGAGGACATCGAGACCGCGACGACCTGCAACCCGCCCGGCGCGCCGACCGCGCCGCCCGCCCCCGGCGAGGAGCCGACCCAGCCCGCCGCGCTCGGCCAGATGCTGCCCCGCAAGGCCCTCGACGACGCCCACCCGATCCCGCCCGCGGACGTCCAGGTTCGGGTGCTCAACGGCAACGGGGAGAGCAACCAGGCCACGCTGGTGAGCAGCGAGCTCGCCAACCTCGGCTTCGCCAAGGGCGGTGACGCCGCCAACGACCCGGTGTACGTCAACTACGACCTCGACTGCCACGGGCAGATCCGCTTCGGCGGCGCCGGGGTGAGCGCGGCGCGCACGCTGAGCCTGGTCGTGCCGTGCGCCCAGCTCGTGCGGGACGACCGCGAGGGTGCGAGCGTCGACCTGGCCCTGGGTGCCCGCTTCGACGACATCAAAACCACCCAGGAGGCCAAGCAGGTGCTCCAGGAGCTGGAGAACTGGGTCCCCGAGCGCGATGAGGCCGACGCGGCCCAGCGGGAGGTCACGCCGCCGCGGATCAGCGACGAGCTGATGACCAAGGCCCGCGACGTGCACTGCTGAGGCCGCACCGACGATGAGGCGGGCTCCGGGGTTCCGCACCCCGGAGCCCGCCTCGTCGTGCGGGCGTCCGCCCCCGGCGGAGCGGTGCCACCCGCGCTCAGACGGCGCCGGCGTCCGCGGCCTGCAACGCCTCGGTCAGCTCCCGGTTGACGCCCGGTGCGGCGCACACCAGCATCCCGTCGCCGAGGCCGTCGGCGAAGTCGGGACCCGGCAGCCGCAGCGCGGCACCCGCCTCGGCGGCGACGAGCGCTCCGGCGGCCCAGTCCCAGCGGTTCAGGCCCACCTCGTAGAAGCCGTCCAGCCACCCCGCCGCGACCGCGCACAGGTCCAGCGAGGCCACGCCGCTGCGGCGGAGGTCGCGCACCTGCCCGAGCAGCCGGGCGACCACCGCGGCCTGGGCGGACCGGCGCTCGGCGGCGTAGGCGAACCCGGTGCCGATCAGCGCGAGGTCGAGCCGCTGCGCGCCGGTGACCCGCAGCGGCTGCCCGTCGACGAGGGCTCCGCGCCCGGCCGCCGCGCTCCACGTCCGCCCGGTCGCCGGTTCGACCACCGCGCCCGCCACCGAACGGCCGTCGACCTGGGCGGCCAGCGACACCGAGTACCACGGGTAGCCGTAGAGGTAGTTGACGGTGCCGTCGATCGGGTCGACGACCCAGCGCAGGCCTTCGAGGGCGGCGGCCCCGCCCTCCTCCTCGCCGAGCACCGACTCGCCCGGGCGCAGTTCGGCGAGCCGTTCCCGCACCAGCCGCTCGACCGCGCGGTCGCCCTGGGTCACCACATCGGTCTCGGTGCTCTTCGTGTCCACCGCACGCCCGGTGACCGACTCGGCACGAACGGTGCGCGCGAGGTCTGCCGCCTCCCCGGCGATCCGCACCGCGACCTCGCGCAACGTTTCCACATCGACTTCATTTCCGGATCCCACACGCACATCGCAACACAACGCGGTTAAGGTCTGCACACCTTGGTCTGAATCGAATAGGAAGGGTCAGCCATGGGTAGTGCCCGCGGTTTCGGCGTCGACATCGGCGGTTCCGGCATCAAGGGATGCCCCGTCGACATCGACGGGGGCGTTCTCGCCGAAGAGAGGATGCGCGTGCCCACACCGCAGCCCTCGACGCCCGATGCGGTGGCCGACGTGGTCGCCGAGATCGTCGAGAAGTTCTCCTGGACCGGACCGGTGGGCATCACCCTGCCGTGCGTCGTCAAGGACGGTGAGGCCCGCACGGCGGCCAACGTCGACAAGGGGTGGATCGGCACCGACGCGCAGGCGCTGTTCGCCGAGCGCCTCGGTCTGCGGCGGGACGAGGTCGTGGTGCTCAACGACGCCGACGCGGCGGGCATCGCCGAGATGCGCTCCGGCGCGGGCGCCGGGCACAAGGGCCTGGTCGTGGTGCTGACCTTCGGCACCGGGATCGGCAGCGCGATGTTCGTCGATGGCGCGCTGGTGCCCAATACCGAGTTCGGGCACATCGAGGTCGACGGGAAGGACGCCGAGACCGAAGCCGCGGCATCGGTCAAGGACACCCTCGACCTGTCGTACCCCGAATGGGCGCCCCGGGTGAGCCGGTACGTGCGCGCGCTGGAGCGGTTCCTGTGGCCGGACCTGCTCATCGCGGGCGGCGGGGTGAGCAAGAAGGCTCACAAGTGGATCCCGCTGCTCGACACGCGCACCCCGGTCGTGGCGGCCGAGCTGAAGAACGACGCGGGGATCGTCGGGGCCGCCACGGCCGCCGCCACCAGCCTCAACGGCTGAATTCCCCGGGGCTAGCACACCGGAACGGGTGCGGAGTCCGCCTTGCAGCGGAACCGCACTCGCTCAACGCAGTTACAATGGAACACGGCCCACTTGAGCCGACACCTCCACCTGGGAGCCGACCAGCGGTTCTCTCGAGTTCGCGGGAGGTTTCGACGGGTGGGTTGTCCCCGACCTTTGGCGGCCGAGGTTTCGCGCCCTCCGGCCTGCCCTGATCGACCGTCGCGAAAGGGCGTACGTGGCAGCCGCAGAAACCGCAACCCGACGCTCCAGCTCCGCTGCTACCACTGGCGGTGCCCAGTCCCCGTCGGCCCAGACCGACGCGGCGCAGGCCGCCACCGGCGCGGAGCAGGCCGAAGCCGTCGAGTCGAACACACCGACGACCGCTCCCCAGAGCACCGCCAAGAGCACGGCCGGCACGAAGTCGACCGCCCGCAAGGCCGCGCCGAAGACGACGGCCAAGAAGGGCGCCAAGTCGGCTCCGGCGAAGAAGCCGGCCAAGACCGCCAAGGGCAACGGCGAGAGCCTGGAGATCGACGAACCGATCGAGACCGACCTGACCTCCCCCGATGTCGGCGACCTCGCCGACGTCGAGGTGGAGATCCCGGAGGAGCCGGTCCCGGACGAGGAGAGCAAGGAGTCCGGCGACTTCGTCTGGGACGAGGAGGAGTCCGAGGCCCTCCGCCAGGCGCGCAAGGACGCCGAGCTCACCGCCTCCGCGGACTCGGTGCGGGCGTACCTGAAGCAGATCGGCAAGGTCGCCCTGCTCAACGCCGAGGAGGAGGTCGAGCTCGCCAAGCGGATCGAGGCAGGTCTCTACGCCGCGGAGCGGGTGCGCCAGGTCGAGGAGGCCGGTGAGCAGCTCACCACGCAGATGCGGCGCGACCTGCGCTGGATCGTGCGCGACGGCGAGCGCGCCAAGAACCACCTGCTCGAGGCCAACCTCCGCCTGGTGGTCAGCCTGGCCAAGCGCTACACCGGCCGCGGCATGGCGTTCCTGGACCTGATCCAGGAGGGCAACCTCGGCCTCATCCGCGCGGTGGAGAAGTTCGACTACACCAAGGGCTACAAGTTCTCCACCTACGCGACCTGGTGGATCCGGCAGGCCATCACCCGGGCGATGGCGGACCAGGCGCGGACCATCCGTATACCGGTCCACATGGTCGAGGTGATCAACAAGCTCGGCCGCATCCAGCGCGAGCTGCTCCAGGACCTGGGCCGCGAGCCCACGCCCGAGGAGCTCGCCAAGGAGATGGACATCACCCCGGAGAAGGTGCTGGAGATCCAGCAGTACGCCCGGGAGCCGATCTCGCTGGACCAGACCATCGGCGACGAGGGCGACAGCCAGCTCGGCGACTTCATCGAGGACTCCGAGGCGGTCGTCGCGGTCGACGCCGTGTCGTTCACGCTGCTGCAGGACCAGCTCCAGTCGGTGCTCGCCACGCTCTCCGAGCGCGAGGCCGGTGTGGTCCGCCTCCGGTTCGGCCTCACCGACGGCCAGCCGCGGACGCTGGACGAGATCGGGCAGGTCTACGGGGTCACCCGGGAGCGCATCCGGCAGATCGAGTCGAAGACCATGTCGAAGCTGCGCCACCCGTCCCGGTCCCAGGTGCTGCGCGACTACCTGGACTGAGGCGGAGCTCCGCCGAAGGGGGCTGCCGTCGACCCGCGGGTCGACGGCAGCCCCCTTCGGCGTTCCCGTGGGGGTCGGTGCTTCCGGGGAACTTCCCCGTTGCCGGGGTGCGGAGTGTTCGCCCGCAGCGGAATCGACCGGCCCGAGATCACGGCGATCTTGTGATCCGAACCACCGGAAGGGCCGCTGAGAATCCACTTCGGATGGCTGACGTGAGAGTGTTTTCCCTCGTCAGGGCCTCGCGAAGCGCGATGTTCACCGAGCGTTGGGACGGTTGCTGCAACCGGGTGCTTCACCGTGACGCCCGTCGCGACCCGCCGCGGGAACACTGACTGGAGCTCATGCGTCTGGAAGAGTGGGTAGCAACGAGCACCGACCCCGCAGCCAGTGGGCCACCGGTGGTCGTAGCAGGATCGAGGGCGTCGGGAGGAATGCCCGACGCCGGGACGGAGGGAGATCACGATGCCGGGAACGCTCACCCGCCCCGAGCTGACCGCCGCCGACCGCTGCGACCGCTGCGGGGCCGCTGCCAAGCTTCGCGCCGTACTGCCGTCCGGTGGCGAGCTGCTGTTCTGCGGGCACCACGCCCGCGCCTACGAGGCCGGACTCCGGGAGATGGAAGCCGACCTCCAGCAGGACGAACAGCACGAGGTGCAGTAAGCCGACGAGCGGAGCCCCCGGGAGGACGAGTTCCTCCCGGGGGCTTCGTGGCATCCGGGTCCAGGTGATGCCGGGTCCAGGTGGTGCCCGGCCCGGGACCGCCGCTCAGCGGTGTCCGGGCCGGTTCGCCGGGGTCAGCTCGGCCAGCGCCGCCAGCAGCCGGTCCACGTCCTGCCGCAGGCTGTAGTGGGCCAGGCTCGCGCGCACCGCTCCCGCCGGACCGAGCCCGAGCGCGTGCACGAGCTCCCAGGCGTAGGAATGGCCGCTGGAGACGTTCAGACCGCGCGCGGCCAGCTCGCCCGCCAGCCCCGCCGGGGTGTACCCGTCGACGCTGAAGCACGCGGTCGGGGTGACCCGGCCGCGGGGCGCACCGTGCCGCACCACCCCGCCCAGCTCGGCGAGCCCGTCGAACAGCCGCGCGGACAGCGCGTCCTCGTGCTCGCGGACGGCGCGCCGGGACACGGCGAGGCGCTGCGCGCGGGTGCCGGTGGCCGCGTCGTCCAGGTCCGCCAGGTGCTCGACGGCGGCGACCAGCCCGGCCAGCGCGGCGAAGGGCTGGGTGCCCAGCTCGAAGCGCTCGGGGACGGTGTCCGGGGACGGCGCGAGCTTGTCCGGGTGCAGGTCCTCCAGCGCGCCCGGATCGGCCGCCACGACGGCGGCCAGGTGCGGACCGGCCCACTTGTAGGCGCTGGTGGCGTAGAAGTCGGCGCCGAGCTCGGCGAGCCGGACGTGCTCGTGCGGGCAGTGCTGCACCCCGTCGACGAACGACACCGCGCCCGCCGCGCGGGCCCGCCGGGTGATGCTCGCCAGGTCCGGCACGGTGCCGATGAGGTTCGACGCGGCGGTCACGGCGACCAGCCGGGTGCGCTCCCCGATGAGTTCGGCGACCCGTTCGGCGGGCAGCTCACCGGTGACCGGATCGACCTCGGCCATCCGCAGCACCGCCCCGGCGCGCCGCGCGACCGCGACCCACGGGCGCACGTTCGCGTCGTGGTCGAGCTGGGTCACCACGACCTCGTCACCGGGATTCCAGCCGTCCGCGAGCACCTCGGCGAACCGGTAGGTCAGGGCGGTCGAGCTCGGACCGAACACCACCCCGGCCGGGTCCGGCGCGCCGACCAGGTCGGCCACCGCCGCCCGCGCCTCGGCGACGATCCCGCCCGAGCGCCTGCTGGCCCGGTGATCGCCGCCCAGGTTCGACAGGCCGCCCCGGTGGGCGTCCCCGATCGCCTCGATCACCGCTTCCGGGACCTGCGTGCCGCCACCGGCGTCCAGCCAGGCCCGGCCGTCGGCGAGCGCGGGGTAGCCCGCCCGGATCCGCTCCACGTCGTATGCCATGCGGAGCAGCCTAGGAACAGCGGCGGTGCATCACCAGGAGCGCAGCGTGGCGATGCGCTCCTCCAGCTGCTCCACGGTGGCCATCGCGGTCGGCGGACCACCGCAGCTGCGCTGGAGCTCGTTGTAGATCTTGCCGTGCGGTTTCCGGGTGCGGTGGTGGTGCAGCGCCACCAGCGTGTTCAGCTCCTTGCGGAGCTTGCGGAGCTGTTCCTGGACGTTCTGCGGCCGGGAGGCGCGCTGCGCCTGCTCCCGGGCCTGCTCCTCGGCCTTCGCCGACTTGGCCTCGGTCTCCCGCTTGGCGACGACGTCGAGCTGCTCCTCCTGCCGCTGCCGCAGCAGGGCCCGGACCTGGTCGGGTTCGAGCAGCCCCGGCAGGCCCAGGTAGTCCTGCTCCTCCTCGGTGGTGCTGAACGCCGCGGTGCCGAACGAGGAGCCGTCGTAGATGACCTGGTCCAGCTCGGCGTCGGCGCCCAGCGAGGTGAACGCCTTCTCCTCCTCGCCGGGCTCGTCGCGGGTCGCGTTGGCCTGCGCCAGCAGCTCGTCGTCCCAGCCGTCCCTCTCCCGGTGCGGCTTGCCGAGGACGTGGTCCCGCTCGGCCTCCAGCTCGCTGGCCAGGCCGAGCAGCACCGGGACGCTGGGCAGGAAGATGCTGGCGGTCTCGCCGGGTCGCCGGGACCGGACGAAGCGGCCGATGGCCTGGGCGAAGAACAGCGGCGTCGAGGCGCTCGTGGCGTAGACGCCCACCGCCAGCCGGGGGACGTCGACGCCCTCGCTGACCATCCGGACCGCGATCATCCACCGCTCGTCGGACTCGGCGAACTCGGCGATCCGGCCGGAGGCCTTGGGGTCGTCGGAGAGCACCACGACCGGCTCGGCACCGGTGATCCGCTGCAAGGTCTTGGCGTAGGCCTTGGCGCTGACGTGGTCGGTGGCGATGACCAGACCGCCCGCGTCCGGCATCCCGCCTCGGCGGAGCTGCGTCAGGCGGGTGTCGGCGGCCTGGAGCACCGCGGGCAGCCAGTCCCCCGAGGGGTCCAGCGCGGTGCGCCAGGCCCGCGCGGTCTGCTCGGCGGTGAGCGGCTCGCCCAGGCGGGCGCTGAACTCGTCGCCCGCGCTGGTGCGCCACCGGGCCTCCCCGGAGTAGGCCAGGAACAGCACCGGGCGGACGACGCCGTCCTGGAGCGCGTCGGTGTAGCCGTAGGAGTGGTCGGGGCGGCTGCGCTGCGCGCCGTCGGCGTCGGGCTCGTAGTTGATGAACGGGATCGGCGAGTCGTCGCTGCGGAACGGGGTGCCGGTGAGCGAGAGCCTGCGCACCGCCGGGGTGAACGCCTCGCGGATCGCGTCGCCCCAGGACTTGGCATCGCCGGCGTGGTGGACCTCGTCGAGGATCACCAGGGTCTTGCGCCGCTCGGTGCGGACCCGGTGCAGCGTCGGGTGCGCGGCGACCTGCGCGTAGGTGAGCACCACGCCCTGGTAGTCGCTGGAGGTGATCCCGTCGCCGTTGCGGAAGTCCGGGTCCAGCGCGATGCCCGCGCCCGCGGCGGCCAGCGACCACTGGTGCTTGAGGTGCTCGGTGGGGGCGACCACGGTGACGGCCTCGACGGTGCGGTCGGCGAGCAGTTCGGCGGCCACCCGCAGCCCGAACGTGGTCTTGCCCGCACCCGGCGTCGCGACCGCGAGGAAGTCCTGCGGCTTGGTCGACAGGTACTTGGCCAGCGCCCGGCGCTGCCACGCGCGGAGTGGGCGGGACGCGGGCTGCGACGGATCGGTGAGCACGGATCGGACGGGGTGGTCGAGTTGCGCTTCGGACACGCCGGCTCGCCGCTCCTTTCGTGCGTTCTCCGCTGCGGACCGTCGAGCAGCCTACCCGCGACGCGCGCCGCGACCGGGCAGGCCCGGCCGCGCTGAGAGCATCGCGACACCCCGGCTCAGCGCGGTCGGGGTCGATTCGGCCGGGTCGGCGTTCGAGGTGGCCCCGGATGCAGCATCCTGGTGCACGACATGCACCCACCCAGTCCCGACCCCGGCCGACCGCCGGTCGCCCCGGTCCGCCCGGCCCCGCCGGTGCGCCGGGGCCCGCTGCGCTTGGTCGGCCGCACCGTGTACAAGGCGTGGTGGGACAACATCTTCTCGGAATCGGCCTCGGCCGCGTTCTGGCAGACGTTGTCGCTCCCGCCGCTGCTGCTGGCGCTGCTGGGCAGCCTCGGCTTCCTCGGCGACTGGTTCGGCCCGGACCTGGTCGACGTGGTGCAGAGCAAGATCGTGAGCTTCTCGCGCTCGGTGTTCACCCCCAGCGTGGTGGACCAGATCATCGCGCCGACGGTCGCCGACATCCTCACCAAGGGCCAATCCGAGATCGTGTCGGTGGGCTTCGTGCTGTCGCTGTGGGCGGGGTCCTCGGCGCTGGCTTCGCTGGTGGACTCGATCACCCTCGCCTACGACCAGTACCTGGTGCGCAACGCGGTGTGGCAGCGCGTGTTCGCCCTGCTGCTGTACCTGGTGTCGCTGGTGCTCGCGGTGTTCGGGTTGCCGGTGCTGGCGCTGGGACCGGAGTGGCTGCCGACGATCTTCCCGGCGGAGTTCCAGGACGACATCGCCCGGCTCGTCGGGCTGTTCTACTACCCGGCGACCGGCCTGCTGCTGGTGCTGGCGCTGGCCACGCTGTACCGGGTGACGGTGCCCAGGAAGCTGCCGTGGCACCGGGGGCTGCCGGGCGCGCTGCTGGCGATGGCGGTGTTCCTGTGCTCCAGCATCGGCCTGCGGCTCTACATCACCTGGGTGACCAGCACCGGTTACACCTACGGCGCGTTGGCCACGCCGATCGCGTTTCTGCTGTTCGCGTTCTTCATCGGCTTGGCGGTCATCATCGGCGCCCACTTCAACCACACCATCCAGGAGATGTGGCCGGCCCGGATGACGCGGCGGGAGCGCCGGAAGTGGCGCAGGCTGGAGCTGGCCAGGCTGGACCAGCGGATGCACACCGAGGAGGGCTACCTGGCGTGGCGGGAGCGGCGGGACCGCGACCCGGGCGCGCAGGACTCGGGCGCGCAGCAGGAACCTGGGCAGGGCCAGGGCTGATCGCGATTCCGGCGGGGCGGCGGCGGGCTGCCCGGCACCGCCCCGCAGGCGCTCACTCGCCGCCGGGCGGCAGCGAGTTGAAGACCTCCTTGCAGTCCGGGCAGACCGGCGAACCCGGCTTCGGCGACTTCGTCACGGGGAAGACCTCCCGCACAACGCCACCACGTGGGTGCCCGTGACCGCGCTCTCGGCGATCTTGTCCTTCTGCACGTAGTGGAACATGTCCGGACGGTCGTCACTGGTCTGGTCAGTGGTCTCGGTCCGGGTGTCGGTCTCCGGCAGCGTCGTCGTGCTCATGGGTCCATGATGCCCCACGACCGGGGCTGTTGTCCCCGAGGTCGCGGGCGGGTCAGCTGCTCTCCACGACCCGGTTGCCGCCGGTCTCGAGGCTCCGCGGGGACCGGCGGAACCGGTGCGCGTCCTCCTTCTTGCGGGCCGGGCGGTCGTTGGCGACGAGCACGGCCATCCAGGGCAGCGGCACCGAGATCGCGATGATCAGCAGCGCGAGCCACCAGAGCTGCCAGAACTGGTAGATGAGCACGCCGCCGACCAGGCACGGGATGCGGCTGGACATCATGATGAGGTACTTGCGCCGGCGAGCCGCCTGCTCGTCGTCGTAGGACGGCCGGGCCTCGGTGATCAGCACCGGGGAGTCGTCGCGATGGTGCACGGACAACCACCTCCAGACCGGCACCATGGTGCCACCCGGTCGGGCGTGCCGTCAGTGCGGGGACGCCGATTCACCGAGTTCGCCGACTGGGCGCAGCGCCGAAACCCGGCCGGGTTAGATTCGGGTGGACGGCGTCGCGGGAGGCGGACATGTTGTACACGGTGAGCAAGCGGGTCCTGGGCACGCTCGCCCGGACGATCTACCGGCCCACCATCATCGACGCCGACAAGGTCCCGGCATCCGGCCCGGTGATCCTGGCGCCGAACCACCTGGCGGTGCTGGACAGCTTCATCGTGCCGCTGGTGCTGCCGCGCCCGGTGGCCTTCCTCGCCAAGGCCGAGTACTTCCGCGGCACCGGACCGGGCGGGCGGTTCAGCCGCTGGCTGTTCACCTCGCTGGGCGCCATCCCGGTGGACCGGGGCAAGGGTCGGGCCGCGATGGAGGCGCTGAACGCGGCCGAGCAGGTGCTGCGCGACGGCGGTGCGTTCGGCATCCACCCGGAGGGCACCCGCTCCCCCGACGGCAGGCTCTACCGGGGCCGGACCGGCGTGGCACGGCTGGCGCTGAGCACCGGCGCCCCGGTGGTCCCGGTCGCCCTGACCGGCACCGACAAGCTCCAGCCGCGCGGCGCGAAGCTGCCCCGGCCGCACCCGTTCTCGGTGCGCTTCGGCGATCCGCTGCACTTCACCCGCTACAGCGGGATGGAGAACTCGTTGCCGGTGCTGCGCTCGATCACCGACGAGATCATGTACGCCATCGCGGAGCTCTCCGAGCAGGAGTACGTCGACCGGTACCAACGCCCCGGCGCCGCCGCGGCCTGATCGCCGGAGCGGCGGCCGGTCCCCTAGCCTCCCCCTCATGCGAAGGCGCGCGTCCGGCCTGATCCGCGACACCGGCCGGGGCCACGAGGCGGCGATCCTGCGCGCCGCGCTGGAGGCGTTCGCCGCGAAGGGCTTCAACGGCACGTCCATGCGGGAGGTCGCGCACAGCGCCGGGACCAGCCTGTCGAACCTCTACAACTACTTCCCGTCCAAGGGCCACCTGCTCGCCGAGCTGCTCCAGCGCGCCGGGGACGAGCAGCTCAGCCGCGTCCGGGACGCCGCGGCGGGCGGGAGCGCCACCGAACGGCTGGACGCGGTGGTGCGCGCCCACATCGGCTTCAGCACCGAGCACCAGCTCGCCGCGCTGGTGGCGCTCAGCGAGGTCCGCTACCTGGTGGGCGAGCAGCGCACCCGGGTGGTCCGGGCCCGCGACGCGGTGCTGGCCACCGTGGCGCGGATCGTCGCCGACGGCGCGGCCTCCGGCGAGTTCGGCACCCCGCACCCGCACGACGCGGCGCGGGCCATCGTGGCGATGTGCTCCTCGGTGGCCACCTGGTACCGGCCGCGCGGTCGGCTGTCCAGGAAGGCCCTCGCCGAGCAGCACGCGCGCTACGCCCTCGCCCTCCTGGAAGCCGACGCCCTCGGCTGACTCCCGCCCACCCCCGCGTGCGGACGCCCGGGAGGGGATGGTCCAAGATCAACTGCGTTGCCGTCCCGCATCCCGAGCCCCCGGGGGAATGATGTTCGATCCGGACCTGTGGCGGGTCCTGGGCGTGCACTGGCACGGCTACGTCGAGATCGACCGCGGCGACCCGTGGTGGGCCCCGCGGTCCCGGGCGGAGCTGCTGCGGCTCCCGCCCGCCAAGGTCCTGCTCACCCCGGACGCGGCGAGCGACTGGGTGTCGGAGATGACCGCCGCGCACGCCCTCCCCGTGGAGGTTCGCCTGGTCGGAGCACAGGGTCCGCACGGCGGCGTCGGAATACTGGGGGACGACGGGCACCGGGAACACGATTCCCAGGCGGACCACGTCGTCCTCAGCCGGGGCGACAGCCTCCGCTACGACTTTCCCCGCGAGGGCGACAGACTGCACCTGCGGGTGGAAGCGGTCACCGCGCGGCAGTGCGCGGTGACCCACCCACGCGAAGACCAGGAGAGTTGATGCCTGTCCGCGACCACCACCGCCTCGCCGCGGAGATCGTCGCGCCGCTCGACCAGACCTGCCCGGTCTGCCACGGACCGATGATCCCGGTGCAGGGCAGCGACCGGTGGGTCTGCCCGCGGGGTTGCTAGCGCGCCACCCGGCCGGGCGCTACTTCTTCGCCGCCTTGGCCGCCTTCTTGAACGCGCGCACCTCGGCGAGGCTGTCCGGACCGGTGACGTCGGCGATCGAGCGGCGCGAGCCCTCCTCGCCGTAGGCCCCGGCGGCATCGCGCCAGCCGTCCGGGGTGATGCCGAGCTGCTTGCCGAGCAGGGCGACGAAGATCCGCGCCTTCTGGTCGCCGTACCCGGGCAGCGCCTTCACCCGGCGGAGCAGCTCCTCGCCGTCCGGGTCGCCGGACTTCCAGATCTCGTCGGCCCGGCCGTCGTAGTGCTCCAGCACGTAGCCCGCGAGCGCGTGCACCCGGCGCGCCATCGAGGCGCCGTAGCGGTGGATGGCGGGCGGCTGCACGCACAGCTCCACGAACCCGTCGAGGTCGGATTCGGCGATCCTGGTGATGCTGAACCCGTCCATCCGGTCCGCGATCTTCCTCGGCCCGGCGAACGCGTGCTCCATCGGGAACTGCTGGTCGAGGAGGAGCCCGGTCATCAGGGCGAACGGGTCTTCGCTGAGCAGCTCGTCGGCCTCGGGGTCGCCGGTCAGGCGCAGGGCGGTGGACATGAGGTCATCCTGGCACGGGGCCGCACCGCCGGGCACGGCCCGCTCCCGGGGCACGGCGGCCTTGCCAGCGCGGGAGCGCAACGCCCGCTCGTCGAGCTCGGCCGGAGGTGGCGGCGTCGGCGGCGGAACCTCGCGCCGCGAATGATCAGCTTTGACTTATATAAGCCGACGCTGCCATACTCGGCGGGTGCATGCCTTCGACGTGCTCGGCGACCCGGTGCGCCGCCGCATCCTGGAGCTGCTCGCCGAGGGCGAGCGGACGTCCGGGGCGATCACCGCGACCGTGCGGGAGGAGTTCGGGATCTCCCAGCCCGCGGTGTCGCAGCACCTCCGCGTGCTGCGCGAACACGGCTTCACCACGGTCCGGGCGGCGGGCACCCGTCGGCTCTACGCGGTCGACGCCGCACCGCTGCACGAGATCGACACGTGGCTGGAGCGCTTCCGCCGGTTCTGGGACCAGCGGCTCGACGCGCTGGCCACCGAACTGGCCCGCGGCAACCGGGGCCGCACCACCGCGAAAGAAGAGGACCACCATGACTGACACCGCGCAGCTCGTCGACGCCCTGCACCGCCGGGTCGGCACCGGCGCGCACGGCGGGCGCACCATCGCCCTCACCCGCACCTACGACGCCGCGATCGCCGACGTGTGGTCGGCGTGCACCGAACCCGACCGGCTCGCCCGGTGGTTCCTCCCCGTCTCCGGCGATCTGCGCACCGGCGGGCAGTACCGGTTGGAGGGCGGCGCGAGCGGGACCGTCGAGCGCTGCGACCCGCCGCGCGGCTTCACCGCGACCTGGGAGTTCGGCGGCGGGACGAGCCGGATCGAACTCCGGTTGAGCACCGAGGAGGGCGGGCGGACCCGCCTCGAACTCGAGCACTCGGTGCCCGACGACGAGCACTGGGCGGAGTTCGGGCCGGGCGCCGCCGGGGTCGGCTGGGACATCGGGCTGCTGAACCTGGGCCTGCACCTGGCCGGTGAGCAGATCCAGCCCGAGGAGGAGTGGGCGGCGACCGAGCCCGGCCTCCGGTTCATGCGGCTCAGCAGCGCGCGGTGGGGCGAGGCCGACATCGCCGCCGGTGCGGGCCCGGAGCGGGCGCGGGCCGCGGCCGAGCGCACCGCCGCCTTCTACACCGGCTCGACCCAGTAGCGGCGGCGCGGCGAGGCATCGCCGCAGGGCGCCACCGATTCCAGCCGACCGCCGCAGCGCTCGATCACGGCCGCCGACGCCGCGTTGCCCTCGGCGCAGGTCACCAGCACCCGCTCGACGCCGTGATCGCGGGCGATCCGGAGGCCCCGCCGCAGCAGTTCGGTGCCGTACCCGCGCCGTCGGAACCGCCGCAGCACGGCGTAGCCGATGTGCCCGCCGATCCGGCGCAGGTGGTCGTTGAGCTCGTGCCGGACCGACAAGCCGCCCGCGATCTCGCCGTCGACGACCGCCAGCAGGAACGTCCCGGGCACGAATCCGGGCAGCAGGGGCGGGGCGCCGGGGGCCAGCACGGCCACGCACTCGTCCCAGGGCATGTCGGGCGTCAGGCCGGGGCCGAAGTCGAAGTCCTCGGCCGCCAGCTCCCGCTGCGCCGCCCGGAACGCCACCTCGTCCGCCGCGCGCACCGCCCGCAGTTCCAGCACGTGGTCCACGGGCGCGACGATGCCACGCGCCCCGCGCGGCGTTCGAGCGAATATCCGGTCGGGCACCCTGCCGACCAGCCGGTCCCCGCACGTCAGCGGCCCCGTGTGAGGATCGTCGGCGTGATTCCCGACCTCTCCGCGGACCGCATCGACCGGCTCCGCGACGCGTTCCAGGCGGCCCGCTACGACGCCGACGGCGTCCTCGACCTGCTCGGACCGGAAGCCCACGCCGCCCTGGGGCGCGGCGAGCCGGTCCCCGCCCACCGGGCCACCGCCGACGCGGGCGCGCTCGGCACGCTCGTCCGGTTGTTCCTGCTCGGCGAGCCCCAGCCGCGCGGCGCCGTCGAGGCCGCGCTGGCCCCGCTGCCGCTCGACGAGGCGCGGGCCGCCGGGATCGTCGTGGCCGACGGCGACGCGCTGCGCCCCGGGCTCGACGTCCGCCCGCACGGCGCCGGGGACGACTCGTGGTGGGTCGTCTCGGACCTGGACTCCGACCTGCGCGGCGGCCACCCGGTGGCGCCCGACCACGTGCTCGGCGTCGGACACGCCTCGCTGAGCCTGGTGCGGGCCACCTCGCGCCGCCCGGTCGGCTCGCTGCTCGACCTGGGCACCGGCTGCGGGGTGCAGGCGCTGCACGGCAGCGCCCACGCCCGTCGGATCACCGCCACCGACGTCTCGGAGCGGGCCCTGGCGCTGGCCGGGGCGACGTTCCGGTTGAACCGGGTCGAGGCGGAGCTCGCCGCGGGCGAGTGGTTCGAGCCGGTCCAGGGCCGCCGCTTCGACCAGGTCGTGTGCAACCCGCCGTTCGTGGTCGGGCCGCCGCGCACCGACTTCACCTATCGCGACTCCGGGCTCGCCGGGGACGACGCGAGCGCCCTGGTGGTCCGCCAGCTCCCGTCCTTCCTCGAACCGGGCGGTACCGGTCAGCTCCTGGCGTCCTGGGTGCACCGGCGCGGCGAGGACTGGCGCGAGCGGGTCGCCGGGTGGCTGCCACCGGGCGGGGTGGACGCCTGGTTCGTCCAGCGCGACATCGCCGACCCGGTGCTCTACGTGGGGACCTGGCTGCGCGACGCCGGGTACGACCCGCGCTCCCCGGAGGGCGTGCGCAAGGCGAACGAGTGGCTGGACTGGTTCGCCGCCAACGGGGTGGAGGGCGTCGGCTTCGGCTTCGTCACGCTGCGCCGCACCGACGCGGCGCAGGGGGACGTGGTGTGCGAGGACCTCCGGCACGCCTACGACGACCCGCTGGGACCGGAGTCCGACGAGTGGTTGCGCCGCGTCGACTGGCTGCGCGCGCACGGCTCGGACGAGGGCCTGCTCGCGGCCCGGCTGACCACCGCCGAGCACGCGGTGCTGGAGCAGGTCTCCGAACCCGGCGACGAGGGCTGGCGGCCGATCGTGCACCGGCTGCACCGCACCGACGGGCCGGGCTGGCAGCACGAGGTCGACGAGCTGGGCGCGCGGCTGCTGGCGGGCTGCCGGGGCGCTCTGCCGCTGGGCGACCTGCTGGAGCTGCTCGCGCTGGGCGGCGGGCTGGGCCCCGCCGAGCTGACCCGTTCCGCGCTGCCGGTGTTCCGCGAACTGATCCGGCACGGAATGGTGCTTCCCGCGGAATGGCGGGAGCAGCGATGAGGGCGGTCGCCACGCGGGTCACGCGGGCCTCGGTGAGCGTCGAGGGCACCGAGGTCGGTTCGATCGCGGAACCGGGGCTGCTGGTGCTTTTGGGCGTGACGCATTCCGATGGTTCCGGCGAAGCCGTCGCAATGGCGCGGAAACTGCACGAGTTGCGGGTGCTGCGCGACGAGGAGTCGTGCGCGACCACCGGCGCACCGCTGCTGGTGGTCAGCCAGTTCACGCTCTACGGCTCGACCAAGCGCGGGCGGCGCCCGTCCTGGACCGAGGCGGCCCGGCCCGAGCAGGCCGAACCCCTGGTCGACGCGGTGGTCGCGGAGCTGCGGCGGCGGGGCGCGGAGGTGGCCACCGGGGTGTTCGGGGCGATGATGTCGATCGAGAGCGTGAACGACGGTCCATTCACACTTTTGGTTGAGGTTTAAAAGTAACGAGGGCTCTCAGGAAAACCTCAGGCTTTGGCGCGCAACCGATGTGACCGCCATGACGTCCACCAGTCGCCGAGAGCGGGAACGAATTCGGAGCACGAGTCGTTTTCCCAGTAACGAAGCTTCGGCGCCAGGTCCTCCGCCCAGGTGGGTACTCCACCCGGTAGGAGGGTCTGGAACCCCTACAACACAGACGTCGACGTGGCACTCGGAACCCTTCACCTCCGAGCGTACGCGTCCGCAGCACCCTCGCCGTCCGGCGAAGGTGTGATTGCGCCCGCCAAGCCAGCCCGCCAGGGAGGGAGCACAATGACCGTCCCGCAGACCGCCAACCCGACCACCACCGCCCCCGAGGACCTGGACAACCAAGGCCCGTCGGCCGACTTGGTGCGCGTGTACCTCAACGGGATCGGGCGGACCGCGCTGCTCACCGCCCAGGAGGAGGTCGACCTCGCCAAGCGGATCGAGGCGGGTGTGTTCGCCAAGCACCTCTTGGAGACCGACGACACGCTGTCCCGGGAGCGGCGCTCGGACCTCAACGCCGTGGTGCGCGACGGCCGCCGGGCCAAGAATCACCTGATGGAGGCCAACCTCCGCCTGGTGGTCAGCCTGGCCAAGCGCTACACCGGCCGCGGCATGCCGCTGCTGGACCTGATCCAGGAGGGCAACCTCGGCCTCATCCGCGCGGTGGAGAAGTTCGACTACACCAAGGGCTTCAAGTTCTCCACGTACGCGACCTGGTGGATCCGGCAGGCCATCACCCGCGGCATGGCGGACCAGAGCCGCACCATCCGGCTTCCCGTCCACCTGGTCGAGCAGGTCAACAAGCTGGCCCGGATCAAGCGCGACCTGCACCAGAAGTTCGGCCGCGAGGCCACCGACGAGGAGCTGGCCGAGGAGGCCGGCATGACGGTGACCAAGGTCATCGACCTGATGGACCACTCGCGCGACCCGGTCAGCCTGGACATGCCGGTCGGTTCCGAGGAGGACGCCCCGCTCGGCGACTTCATCGAGGACTCCGAGTCCGCGGACGCGGAGAACGCGGTGATCTCCGGCTTCCTGCAGGACGACCTCCGCCGAGTGCTGGGCACGCTGGAGGAGCGCGAGCAGGCGGTGATCCGGATGCGCTACGGCCTCGACGACGGCCAGCCGCGCACCCTCGACCAGATCGGCAAGGCGTTCGGGCTTTCCCGCGAGCGGGTCCGCCAGATCGAACGCGAAGTCATGGCCAAGCTGCGCCAGGGCGACCGGGCCGACCGGCTCCGGGCCTACGCGAGCTGACCGGCGCGCCGGACGGGTTGCACCCGTTCGGCGCGTTGACGCCCCACCGCCGGGCCCCCACCCTGGGACCCGTCTCCGCACTCGCCTCGGCTCTTCGAACTCGACGAGCCGTAGAACTCAGCGGCCTCCGCGCCCTCGGACCGCGTCCTCGCGAGAAGGCCCCGCGGGACCGCGGCGCCACCTCTCGCGGGTGGCGGCGGCCCCCGTTCGTCGAAGCCCGCGGTGACAGGTCCTGAGCGGTCCGGCGCAGGAGCCCCGCGGCGAGGGCCCACCTCGTCGCCATCCCCGGGAGGCCGGACCCGCCTTCGTCGCGGGTCCGACCTCCCGATTCGCGCGTCAGGCCTCGGTCAGGAACCGCTCGCGCCACCGCTGCAGCTCCGCCTCGGTCACCCCGTGCGCCCGCAGCCAGCCCGCGGCCTGGTCGGGGTGCTCGGCGAAGCACGCCAGCACCGCTTCGATCGCGTCGACCGGCGTCGAGGCCAGCTGCATCACGTCCTCCTCGTCGACCCCGGGCGGCAGTTCGGGGGCGACGTCGAGCCGTTGCAGCACCCGGTACATGTTGCGATCGGTGCGCACGTAATCGGCGACGATCGCGTCCTCCCGGACCCCGGCCGCGCTGAGCAGCAGCGCGCTGATCACACCAGTGCGATCCTTGCCCGCGGCGCAGTGCACCAGCACCGGACCCTCGGCGGCCAGGGCGATCCGGAACACCTCGGCGACCCGCTCCCCCGCCTGGCGCAGGATCGCCCGGTACATCGCGGTCAGCTCGTGATCGCCGTCCTCGGCTTCCGCGGTGGGGTCGATCCCCGCGAGCAGCGCCATCGGGCGCACCTCGGCGATCCCGGCCAGCGGGTGCACCGCCCCGGACAGCTCGGCGGGTTCGCGCAGATCGATCACGACCGCCGGCGGCCACTCCGGGACCACCTCGGGTTCGCGGTCGCCGTCGTGCGGCGCATCGCTGCGGTACACCACGCCGGTCCGGGTCACCACGCCGTCGGACACCGGCTGACCACCCAGGTCCCGCAGGTTGACCAGGCCGCTGAGCGGCGATTCCGTGGTCGACAAGGGCACTTCTCCTCGATGTCGCGCGTCTTCTGGGCTGCCAGCCTCGCAGCCCCGCCCACCGGCGACCAGACCCACCCGGCGCATTCCCCGGCAGTTACCAACTCCACATCCCCTTGACCAGCGGCTCCGGAACACCTCCGAGTGCGCTCGCGGAGCCTCCGACGTCGTGCGACGCGCTTCCGGCCACCGCAACCCCGGGCTGGGCGCCCCGCCGCGCGCGGTGTTTATTGGGTCGGCGTACCCGAACGCGCGCAAAGGAGCGGCGACGTGACCACCACCTTCGACTTCACCGAGGTGCTGCCCCTCGGTCCCGATCCCACCGAGTACCGCCTGCTGACCGAGGACGGGGTCCGGCTCGTCGAGGCGGCCGGGCGGAAGTTCCTCGAAATCCAGCCCGGCACGCTCACCGCGCTGGCCGCCGAGGCCGTCAAGGACATCCAGCACCTGCTGCGGCCCTCCCACCTGGCCCAGCTCAAGGCCATCGTCGACGACCCCGAGGCCAGCGCCAACGACCGGTTCGTGGCCACCGACCTGCTGCGCAACGCGTGCGTGTCCGCAGGGGGCGTGCTGCCGATGTGCCAGGACACCGGCACCGCGATCGTGATCGGCAAGCGCACCGAGGCCGTGCTCACCGGGGGCGGGGACGAGGAGCTGCTGGCCCGCGGCGTCTTCGACGCCTACCAGGATCTCAACCTGCGCTACTCCCAGATGGCCCCGCTGAACTTCTGGGAGGAGCGCAACACCGGCAGCAACCTGCCCGCGCAGATCGAGCTGTCCCACAAGCCCGGCACCGACCCGGCCTACGAGTTCCTGTTCCTGGCCAAGGGCGGCGGCAGCGCGAACAAGACCTTCCTGTACCAGGAGACCAAGGCGCTGCTGAACCCGACCCGCCTCGGCCGGTTCCTGGAGGAGAAGCTGCGCTCCCTGGGCACCGCGGCCTGCCCGCCGTACCACCTGGCGATCGTCGTCGGCGGCATGTCCGCCGAGTACAACCTCAAGGTCGCGAAGCTGGCCTCCGCCCGCTACCTCGACGAGCTGCCGCGCGCCGGATCGCCCTCGGGGCACGCGCTGCGCGACGTCGAGATGGAGCAGCAGGTGCTGGAGATGACCCGGCAGTTCGGCATCGGCGCGCAATTCGGCGGCAAGTACTTCTGCCACGACGTGCGGGTCATCCGGCTGCCCCGGCACGGCGCCTCGCTGCCGGTGGGCGTGGCGGTGTCGTGCTCGGCGGACCGGCAGGCCAAGGCCAAGATCACCCCGGAAGGCGTGTTCCTGGAGCAGCTCGAACGGGATCCGGCCCGGTACCTGCCGGAGGTCGACGACGCGCAGCTCTCCGACGAGGTCGTGCGCATCGACCTGAACCAGCCGATGTCGCGGATCCGGGAGGTGCTCTCGACGCTGCCGGTCAAAACCCGGGTGTCGCTGACCGGTCCGCTGGTGGTGGCGCGCGACATCGCCCACGCCAAGATCGCCGAGCGGCTCGACGCCGGCGAACCGATGCCGCAGTACCTGCGCGACCACCCGGTGTACTACGCCGGCCCGGCCAAGACCCCGGACGGATACCCGTCGGGTTCGTTCGGCCCGACCACCGCGGGCCGGATGGACGGCTACGTCGAGCAGTTCCAGGCGGCGGGCGGCTCGCACGTCATGCTCGCCAAGGGCAACCGGTCGAAGCAGGTGACCGAATCCTGCCGCGCGCACGGCGGGTTCTACCTGGGCTCGATCGGCGGGCCCGCCGCCAGGCTGGCCCAGGACTGCATCCGCTCGGTCGAGGTCCTCGAATACGCCGAGCTCGGCATGGAGGCCGTCTGGAAGATCGAGGTCGAGGACTTCCCCGCGTTCGTCGTCGTGGACGACAAGGGCAACGACTTCTTCGCCGAAGCCACCACCCCGACCCTGCAGATCTCCTTCAACCGCTGAGCGGACCGCACCCGGCCCCGCACGGGGCCGGGTCCGCGCACCCACCTCGGCGGTTCCCCGCTGCGGGGCCGTCCTCGCGGCGGGACCGCCGAGGTGGGTGCGTCCGGAGGGACTGCTGGGGCCACCGATCGGACCGGTGGGCGCACCAGGCGGTCAGCGCGGCACCTTCACGTCCTGCTGCTCCAGGACGACGGTGCGCTGGTCCAGCGGAGCGTCCAGGCGCACCGCCACCGGCGGGTAGCGGAGATCCATCGTGCACATCCCCGGTGGCTCCGGTGTTTCCTCCACGAACCGGACGGTGACGTGCTGGGCGGTCTGCTCGGCCACTTCGGCGTGCACCTGGCTGCACCCTCCTTCCTGGCCGGTGGCGACCACCACGGTCCCCCCGTCCTGGGTCCAGACCTGGCGCGGATATCCTCGCGGCAACCGTTCGGCGTCCACTGCGGATTCCGCGATCGGTGTCCGTTCGGCCTCCGGTTTCGGTGCCACCGGCCCGGGTGGGGCGGGCGGCTGACCGCCGAAGCCGATGTCCTCTGCGGGCTGTTGAGCGCAGGCCGTCACCCCGAGGAGCAACGCCGCCGCGCCCACTGTGGTGTGCAGGCGTCTCATGCCGGGAAGACGGAAGCCGCCCCCGCACGGGTTGCGCGGCCGGGGATCCCGGTTTTCCCAGATTCCGGAACGGGTGGAATCGGGCCCGCCGCTCGTGGTGTTGTCAACGGCGGTCATCCCGTTCCGCTTGGAGTGCGCCCATGTCCTCGTCCGCCCCAGTCGACCCGCGCGTCGCTGCCGAATCGCAGGCCCCGGCCGCGACCGAACCGGCCGCGCAGGCCCTGCCGCGCCCGCAGTGGGTTCCGCTCACCGTCGGGATCGTCGCGGGCGCCGCGCTCATCGCGGGCGCCGGTGCGGTCGCCGGGGCGCAGGCCGCCGTGCTGGCCGTGCTCGGCCTCGCACTCGGCCTGACCCTGTTCCACTCCCGGTTCGGCTTCACCTCGGCGTGGCGGCAGCTCGTCTCGGTGGGCCAGACGTCCGGCATCCGGGCGCACCTGCTCATGCTGGGCGCCGCGACGGTGCTGTTCGCGCCCATCCTGGCGGGCGGGGTGACGTTCTTCGGCGGTCAGCCGGAGGGCTACGTCGAGCCGCTCGGGCTGAGCCTGGTGGTCGGCGCAGTGCTGTTCGGCATCGGGATGCAGCTCGGCGGCGCCTGCGCCTCGGGCACCCTGTTCGCCGTGGGCGGCGGCAACACCCTGCTGGTCATCACGCTGTTCTTCTTCATCTGCGGATCGGTGCTCGGCGCCCTGCACATGCCCTTCTGGAGCGCCGACGCGATCACGATGGGCTCGTTCTCGCTGGCCGAGGACACCGGGCTCGGCTACGCCGGTGCGGCGGTGCTGCAAGTCGGGGTGCTGGCGGTGATCGGCTTCATCGCCGTGCGCTGGGCCCGCCGCCACGACGCGCCCCAGGCGGGGCGTCCGCCGTCGGCGCGCGGGTTGTGGCGGATCGTGCGCGGTTCGTGGCCGCTGTGGGTCGGCGCGCTGCTGCTGGCCGCGCTCAACGCGGTGGTCCTGCTGACCCGGGGCACGCCGTGGGGCATCACCTCGGCTTTCGTGCTGTGGGGTTCCAAGGCGTTGCAGGCGCTCGGCGTCGACGTGGCGAGCTGGCCGTACTGGCAGGGCGAGAAGGCCGCGGCGCTGTCCCAGCCGGTGCTGGCCGACGCCACCTCGGTGCTGGACTTCGGGATCATCGCCGGCGCGCTGGTGGCCTCGGCCGCGTCCGGGGCGTTCGTGCTGGCCAAGAAGCTACCGCTGCGGGTCGTCGCGGCCGCGGCGATCGGCGGCCTGCTGATGGGCTATGGCGCCCGGCTGGCCTACGGCTGCAACATCGGCGCCTACTTCGGGGGCATCGCCTCGTTCTCCGCCCACGGGTGGGCGTGGGGCCTGCTGGCCCTGGTCGGCACCTGGATCGGGCTGAAGCTGCGCCCGCTATTCCGCCTGTCGGTGCCCAAGCCGACCGACTCGGTCTGCTGATCCGCCCACCCACTCGCCGATCCAGCGGGCGAGCTCGCCGGATCGGCGGGTCCAGGCGAAGTGGCCGAGGTCTCCGGGACCGGCCTGCTCCGAGGTGTAGTGCCGGTGCGTGCGCGGGGCTCGGGGCGCCTTGCCGACCAGGTGGTCGACCGACGTGGGCGGCGCCAACCAGTCGTCGGCGACGCTGACCGTCAGCAGCGGCAGCCGCAGCCGGGACAACGCGGCCTCGTAGTTGTAGGAGGAGCCGGCCAGCGCGTACCGGCCGGTCCGCGCGTTGCGGGCCCAGTCGCGCATCAGGTGCCCGGCCTGCCGCCCGCCGAACCCGAACCGGTGGCCGGGCCAGAAGCCGAGCACCGCGGAGACCCCGGCGACGAGCTGCGTGGCGGCCAGGACGCCCGCGCGGCGCGCTCGGGGGAAGCCGCGGAACCACACCGATCCGGCGGCGACCAGCACCACGCCCCGCACCCGGTGCGGGTAGCGGGCCGCGTGCAGCATGGCGACCTGGCCGCCGAGGCTGTGCCCGAGCAGGTAGCGGGGTGCGCGCGGGTAGAAGGACTCGACGAGCCCGAGCACGTCCCCGAGGTCGTCGACCAGGTGCTGGTAGCCGTAGCGCACCCGGCGCGCGGCCACCGGGGTGCTCTCCCCCTGCCCGCGCAGGTCGAAGGTGACCGCGGTGAGTCCCCGCTGGTGCAGTTGCCCGACGAAGGCCCGGTAGTACCGCGCGGGCACGCCCATCGCGGGCAGCACCACCACGACCGGCGCGCTGGCGTCCTCCTGGGCGAGGGCGCGGACCTTGAGCCGGTGCCCGCCTGCCGGGACCATGCCGAGCACGACGGGGGCGGGGGCGTCCACAGTGGTGTCGTCAGCCACGGCGCCAGATTAACGAAACTCTGTTGTTTCGGACAGGGGTGCGGGGGTCAGCGGAGTCGGCGCGGCCCGACGTCCCGTTCCCCCGGCGACGTCCCGATGCAGATCCGGGCCCCGGTCACCGCCACTCCCGCGGCCGAGGCGAGCACCGGCTGGAGCTGCAGGTCGCGCACCTCCGGCAGGTCCTCGGCGAGGACCGCCACCCGCAGCACCACGTCCTCCAGCGCGGCGAGGTCGGCCGGCTCGTCACCCCGGTACCCGGCCAGCAGCGGAGCCGCCTTGGGCGCCCGCACCAAGGCGTGCACGTCGACGTCGGTGAGCGGCACCGCGCGGTAGGCCTTGTCCCCGAGCAGCTCGCTGGCCACCCCGGCCAGGCCGAAGGACACCAGGGCGCCGAAGGACGGGTCCTCGACCAGGTCGATGACGCAGGAGGTGCCGCGGGCGGCCATCCGCTGCACGTAGACCCCGTCGCACCCGGCGAGCCGGGCGAGGTCGTGGTAGGCGGCGCGCACCGCCTCCGGCCCGCCGAGGTCCAGCCGCACCCCGGCGAGGTCGCTGCGGTGGCGCAGCTGATCGGTGCTGGCCTTGAGCACCACCGGATAGCCGAGCCCCTCGGCGGCGCGAACGGCCGCCCCGGCGTCGGCGACCATCCGGAACGGCTCGAGGTCGATGCCGTAGCAGGCCAGCAGCGCCACCGCCTGCTCATCACCGAGCCGCTCCACCCCGGCCGCCACCCACTCCTCGACCAGGGCCCGCGCCCGCTCGGCGTCGAGGCCCGGGGGTCGGGCGAAGTCGCCCTGCGGCGCGCTGCGCCACCGCGCGTACCGGGTGGCCCTGGCCAGCGCCAGGACCGCGCGTTCCGGGCTCGGGTAGGACGGCACCGACCCCTTGTCCGCAGCGGCGTCCGGGCCGGGGACGGCGAGCTCGTCGGGCACGCCCTCGGCACCGAGGAAGGTGGTCACGACCGGCTTGGAGCGGGCCGCGTCGGCCTCGTGCAGCGCCTCCCGCAGCGCCCGCGCGTACGCCGCGCCCGGCACCGCCACCGGCGGGGCGAACACGGTGACCAGGGCGTCCACGTCGTCGCGCAGCGCGGCGTCGCGGACGGCGGCGGCGAACTCGACGGGCCCCGCCGAAGCGCCCACGTCGACCGGGGTGCCCGCCAGCCGCAGGTCCTGCGCCTGCGCCACGTCGGCGGCGAGCATCCCCAGCGCCGAGGAGTTGCCGACGATGGCGACCCGGTTGCCCGCGGGCAGCGGCTGGTGCGCGAGCAGCAGCGCGGTGTCGAACATCTGCGCCACCGACTCGACGCGGATCACCCCGGACTGCTCGAACAACGCCTGCACGCTGGTCTCGTCGATCTGCACCGAGGTGGCGGCCAACCCCGCGCGCACCGCGTTGCGGCCGGACTTGACCACCACGATCGGCTTGGTGCGGGCCAACCGCCGGGCCAGCCGGGCGAACTTGCGCGGGTTGCCGAACGACTCCAGGTACAGCAGCACGACGTCGGTCGAGGGATCGGTCTGCCAGTACTGGAGCAGGTCGTTGCCGGAGACGTCGGCGCGGTTGCCCGCGGACACGAACGTCGACAGGCCGAGCCCGCGTTCGGTGGCGGTGGCCAGGATCGCGACGCCGAGCGCGCCGGACTGGCAGAAGAAGCCGGTGCGCCCCCGGCCCGGCAACCGGGGCGCCAGGCTGGCGTTGAGCCGGTGGTCGGGGTGGGTGTTGACCACGCCGAGCGCGTTGGGGCCGACCACCCGCATCCCGTGGACCCGCGCGGCGCGCACCATGTCGCGTTCCACCTCGCGTCCCTCCGGGCCCGCCTCGCTGAAGCCCGAGCTGACGATGACGAGGGCCTTCACGCCCTTGGCGAGGCAGGCGTCGAGCACCTCGACGACCCCGGCCGCGGGGATGGCGACCACGGCCAGGTCAACCTCGTCGGGGATGTCGAGCACCGAGGGGTAGGCGCGCACCCCGCGCACCGCCCGGTGCTCCGGGTTCACCGGGTAGACCGGCCCGGTGAAGTCCGCGGTGAGCAGGCTGGTGAGCACGGCGTGCCCGATCTTGGCGTGATCGGTGGAGGCACCGATGACCGCGACCGACCGGGGATGCAGCACGTTGTGCACGCTGCGGGCCTCCGCCGCCTGCTCCCGCGCCCGGGCGACCTCCAGGGACTTCTCCGTCGGGTCGATGTCGAACTCCAGGTGCACGACGCCTTCCTCCATCGCCCGGCTCACCTGGTAACCGGCGTCCCGGAAGACCCGCACCATGGTCGAGTTCTCCGCGAGCACCTCGGCGACGAAGCGGCGCAGTCCGCTCTCCCGCGCCGCTGCGGCGAGGTGTTCCAGCAGGATCGACCCCAGCCCGCGCCCCTGGTGCTCGTCCTGCACCACGAAGGCCACCTCGGCGGAGAGCTGCTCGCCGAGCCGGTCGTAGCGGCCGACCGCGACGATGTCCTCGCCGAGCATGGCGATGAGCGCGACCCGGTCACGGTAGTCCACGACGGTGAAGCGCTCGACGTCGCGCCGGGGCATCCGCGGGTACGGGCCGAAGTAGCGGAAATAGCGGGTCCGCATGCTCAGCCGACCGTGGAAGGCGATCACCTTCTCGGCGTCGTCCGGGGTGATCGGGCGCAGGTGCACGGTGCCGCCGTCGGAGAGCACCACGTCGGCTTCCCACCGGCGCGGGTACTCCGCCGGGGTCCCGTCCGGCGGCGGACCGGCACCCGGCGCGCCTTCCGCCCCCGGCGACCGGTCGGCGTTTCCTCCGGCGCCCTCAGTCACGGCTGTCCACCGGGTCCAGCCCGTGCAGCGGGAACACCGCGTGCCGGGTGTCGCGGATCGCCGTGTCGACCGGGGAATCGGTGACGCCGGCCCATGGCCGGAACTCCGGGTTCCCGCCGTCGGTCATCGACGTCGGCAGCGCGATATCGGGCGCGACCGAGACGGCGTGCGCTATCCAGTCGTCCGGCACGGTGGTGTTCGGCGCGACGTCCCGGTCCAGCAAGGTCGCCAGCAGATGCGTCCACGCCCGCGGGACCACGCGGAACAGCGAGTACCCGCCCCCGCCGAGCGCGAGCCACTTGCCGCCCGCGTAGCGCTCCGCCCACTCCCGCATCGCCTGGTAGCTGGCGCGCTGCCCGTCCACCGTCAGCCCGAGGTCGGCCAACGGGTCCTCGCGGTGCGCGTCAGCGCCGCTCTGGGTGACCAGCACCTGCGGGCGGAAGGCGTCGAGCAGCGACGGGACCACGGCGTGGTAGGCGCGCAGCCACTCCGCGTCTCCCGTACCCGGCGGCAGCGCGATGTTCACCGCCGACCCGTCCGCCGCGTCCCCGCCGACCTCGGTCGGGAACCCGGTCCCCGGCCACAGCGTGAGCGGGTGCTGGTGCAGCGACACGGTCAACACCCTCGGGTCGGCGTAGAACGCCGCCTGGACGCCGTCGCCGTGGTGCACGTCGACGTCCAGGTAGGCAATCCGTTCGACGCCCTGCTCCAGCAACCACGCGATGGCCACCGCGCAGTCGTTGTAGACGCAGAAGCCCGCGGCGTGCCCGGCCATCGCGTGGTGCAGCCCGCCGGAGAGGTTCACCGCCCGATCCGCCCGGCCCGTCACGATCTGCTCCGCGGCCGTGATCGAGCCGCCCGCGACGCGCGCCGACGCTTCGTGCATCCGGTCGAAGATCGGGTTGTCGCCGGTGCCCAGACCGTGCCCGACGTCCCAGCCGGTGTGCGGGGCTTCGCGCACCGCCGCCAGGTAGTCCGCGGTGTGCACGCGCTCGAGCTCGGGATCGGTGGCGAGCCGCGGCTCGATCACCTCGATGCCGTCCAGCACGCCCAGCGACCGCGCCAGGCGCATCGTCAGGTCGAGCCGGACCGGGTGCAGCGGATGATGACCACCGAGGTCGTAGTCGAGGAGTGCCTCATCCCACACCACGGCGCACGGAGTACCCATACCCGGACGCTACCTCTCCGGTGGTGTCCGACACAGCCTCCGGAATCGGCTCACCCCCGTTCCCGACCGGTGGCGGCCGGACGAGCCGGGTCGGCCGCCCAGTGCGACCAGGACCCCGCGTACAGGGGCGCGGGCCGGTCCGCGCTCGTCACCCCGGCGTGTTCGAGGGCGAGCACCACCGAGGAGGCCGTGATGCCCGAGCCGCAGTAGGCGCCCACCGGCTCGCCGGGTCGCACCCCGAGGTCGGCGAACCGCGCCGCGAGGTCCGCAGGCGAGCGCCAGCGACCGCGCTCGTCCACGTGCTCGGCGAACGGGGCGTTGACCGCGCCGGGGACATGCCCCGGACGCGGGTCCACCGGCTCGACCTCGCCCCGGTAGCGCTCCGGGGCCCTGGCGTCGAGCAGGCTGCCCTCCCGGGCGAGCTCGGCGGCGGCATCGGCGTCGAGCACCGGCATCGAGCCGGGGCGCACCCGGAGGTCACCGGGCGCGGGACTCGGAACGGCCGCCTCGGTGGGCAGGCCCGCGTCGAGCCAGGCCGCGTAGCCGCCGTCGAGGACGGCGACTTCGCGGTGGCCCGCCCAGCGCAGCAGCCACCACGCCCGGGCCGCCGCGGATCCGTTGTCCGCGTCGTAGACCACGACCGGCCGGTCCTGGTCCACCCCGGCGCGCCGGAGCACCGCCTCCAACGCCTCCGGATCGGGCAACGGGTGCCTGCCTGCCGGGCCGGGCGGCGCCGCCAGTTCGGTGTCCAGATCGACGAACACGGCACCAGGCAGGTGACCGCGTTCGTAATCCTGCCTCCCGGGTGGGCCGAGCAGGCTCCACCGGACGTCCAGCACGGTCGGGCGAGGCTCCCGACCGAGTCGGTCCATGAGATCATTGGTCCTGATCAACGGTTGCATGACGACCTTTCGTAGCCCGGACGGGGTCCGTCTGAGAACCGGCTAGTCAACTCCCCGACCACTGACCGCTGTCGCCCGGTGGGACTAGCATCGTGGTTGGGACTTGAATGGGGAGCCGACGTGAACGATCTCATCGATACCACCGAGATGTACCTCCGCACGATTTACGACCTGGAGGAAGAAGGCGTAGTTCCGCTGCGGGCACGGATCGCCGAGCGCTTGGAGCAGAGCGGCCCGACGGTGAGCCAGACCGTCGCGCGGATGGAACGTGACGGACTCCTCACCGTCGCCGAAGATCGCCACTTGGAGCTCACCAAGGCCGGGCGCGCCCGGGCCATCAGCGTGATGCGCAAGCACCGCCTCGCCGAACGCCTGCTCGTGGACGTGATCGGCCTGGAGTGGGAACACGTGCACAACGAGGCCTGCCGCTGGGAACACGTGATGAGCGAGGCGGTCGAGCGCAAGCTCGTCAAGCTGCTGGGCAGTCCCACCACCTCCCCGTACGGCAACCCGATCCCCGGTCTCGACGAACTCGGCGTCGACTTCACCGACATCACCGCCGAGACCGATCTCCAGCGCGTCGACGAGATCGCCCGGGCCGGCGGTGGCCGGGTCAAGGTGTGCCGCATCGCCGAGCACGTCCAGCTCGACCCCGATCTGATGACCGAGCTCAGGGAAGTCGGCGTCGTCCCCGGCAGCGAGGTCGAGGTCATGCCCGTGGTCGGACCGAACAAGCCGATCCAGCTCCGCGGTGACAACGGCGGCGCCACCGAGCTGTCGGTCGGCATCGCCCACGCGGTGATGGTGCGCGCGAAGTGACCGCCGCCGAACGCGCCGCGGAACTGTTCACCGCGGAACACGGGCACGAGCCCGACGCGGTGTGGTCGGCCCCGGGTCGGCTCAACCTGATCGGCGAGCACACCGATTACAACGACGGTTTCGTGCTCCCCTGCGCGCTCCCGCACCGCACCGCCGTCGCCGTGCGGGCGCGGGCGGACGACGTGCTGGGCATGGCCACGTTCGGCGACGATGGTCGACTGCACCGCGCGGCCGACGTCCGGCTCGCCGAGCTGCGCCCGGGCCAGCCGTCCGGTTGGGCGGCTTACCCGGCCGGCGTCGCGTGGGCGCTGCGCGAGGCCGGCTTCGCCCTCCCGGGCGCCGATCTGGTCCTCGTCGGCGAGGTGCCGACCGGTGCGGGCTTGTCCTCCTCGCACGCGTTGGAGTGCGCGGTGGCGCTGGCCCTGCTCCAGCTGGCCGGCCGGGCTCCCGGCGACCCGGGTGCGCCGAGCCGCACCGAAATCGCCCGCTTCGTGCAGCGCGCGGAGAACGACTTCGTCGGTGCCTACACCGGATTGCTCGACCAGACCGCTTCGCTTCGCTGCACCGAGGCGCACGTGCTGTTCTACGACGTGCGCTCCGGGGACTCCGAGCAGATCCCGTTCGACCCGCTCAGCGCCGGGCTCGAACTGCTGGTGATCGACACCCGCACCAAGCACTCGCACGCCGAATCCGGTTACGGCGACCGGCGACGGGGCTGTGAGCGGGCCGCGGAGCTGCTCGAGGTCGCGGCCCTGCGCGACGTCGCCGAGGCGGACCTGGGCGCGGTGCTGCCCCGGCTGCCCGAGGAGCTGCGCCCGCTGGTCCGCCACGTGGTGACGGAGGACGAGCGGGTGCTGCGCACCGTCGCGCTGCTGCGCGACGGGCACTACGCCGAGGTCGGCCCGCTGCTCACCGCCTCGCACACGAGCCTGCGCGACGACTACCGGGTTTCCAGCGCGGAACTCGACCTCGCGGTGGACGGTGCCCTGGCCGCCGGCGCCCTCGGTGCCCGGATGATCGGCGGCGGCTTCGGCGGGTCGGCGATCGCGCTGGTTCCGACCGTGTCCCGCGAGGTCATCGAGGACGCCGTCGTCGCGGGCTTCGAGCGCCGAGGGCTGGCGAGCCCCCGTCTGTTCGCAGCGATACCCTCCGCCGGGGCGGGCCGTGATCGCTGAGCGGTGCGCGACGTCCCGCTCCCGCCGCACGGCGGTCCCCCTGATCTCGCACGGAAGGCAGTACGCAGGTGAAGCTCCTCGTCACGGGTGGCGCAGGCTACGTGGGCAGCGTCAACGCGGCCCGCTTGGTGGAGGCCGGTCACGAGGTCGTCGTCGTCGACGACCTCTCCACCGGGCACGCCGACGCGGTCCCCGACGGTTGCTCGTTCGTCCGGGGCGACATCGCCGAGGTGGCCGGTGAGGTCCTGGCCAGCTCGTTCGACGGGGTGCTGCACTTCGCCGCCAAGTCGTTGGTCGGCGAATCGATGGAGGACCCGGGCAAGTACTGGCGGGGCAACGTGGTCACCTCGCTGCGCCTGCTGGACGCGATGCGGGAGCACGGCACGCCTCGGCTGGTGTTCTCCTCGACCGCCGCGACCTACGGCGAACCGGAATCGACGTCGATCCGGGAGGATGCCCCGGCACGGCCGACGAACACCTACGGCGCGACCAAGCTGGCCATCGACCACGCGATCACGTCCTACGCGACCGCGCACGGCATCGCCGCGACCAGCCTGCGGTACTTCAACGTCGCGGGTGCGCACGGTGCGTTCGGCGAGCGGCACGCGGTGGAGACCCACCTGATCCCGATCGTGCTCCAGGTCGCCTTGGGGCAACGCGACCAGGTGCAGATCTTCGGTGACGACTGGCCGACCGAGGACGGCACCTGCGTCCGGGACTACATCCACGTGACCGACCTCGCCGACGCGCACCTGCTGGCGCTGGAGCACGCGGTCGCCGGGGAGCACCGGATCTACAACCTCGGCAACGGCACCGGGTTCTCCGTCAAGCAGGTGATCGACACCTGCCGCCGGGTCACGGGCCACCCGGTGCCCGCGGCCGTCGCGCCACGCCGCGCCGGGGACCCCGCTTCGCTGGTCGCCTCCAGCGAGCGGGCCCGGCACGAGCTCGGCTGGCGGCCGCAGCGCGCCGAGCTGGACACCATCGTGCGGGATGCCTGGGAGTTCGCCCGGCAGCGCCACACCGGCTGAGCCGCGCCGCACGGCGCGGGCGATGAGCACGGCGATCACCACGCATCCTCCTCGTCCATCATGATCCGGGCGTCCTCGGCCGCATCGCGGGCGACGACCGCCAGATCGGCGGGTGTGATCCCCGCGTCCATCGCGTGCCGCAGCAGCGTTCCGAGCCGGTGATCGGGCCGGACCTGCTCGATCCGTTCCAGGGCGACGCTGGCCAACCCGCCTTCACCGCGCATGTACGCGGCGAACGCCAGCAGTGCGGCGGCGTCGGCGACCTCGGGTTCCGGTGCCTTGCGGACCAGTTCCAGCCAGAGCTGCTCCGCGGCTCCGGCCTGCTCGCTCAGCACGGTGCCGAGCATGGTGTCGCGGACCCTGGTGTCCGACAGCGCGAGCAGCACCCGGACCACGTCCTCCTCGGTCAGCGCGGCACCGGTCGCGGTGCGCTGGATCGCCCCGAAGACGGTGTTCACGTCCCGGTGCAGGATTTCGGACCCGGTTGCCTCGTCCTCGCGCTCTTCGGTGAGCGCGTCGAGCCTGGCGGCACGGCGTTGCACCGCGTCCGGATCTTCGGTCGCGACCAGCGAGCACAGCTCCTCCCGGCTCCCGAAGGTCACCGCTCCGGCCGTGGCCATCGCGGTGCCGACGGGCGAGATCAGCGGGTCGTCGACTTCTCCGGTCTCGCCGTCGAGGTAGCCGTGGTACGCGGCACCGGCGCGGATCTCCGGTGCCCACAACGCTTGCAAGACCGTGATGCCCCGGGCGCGGAACCGCCGCACGAGGTGGTCGACGAGCACCGCGTTCGGTGGTGAACCCGGCTCGTCGGGTGGACAGCACGTCTCCCCGCACGGGTCGCGTTCGGGCGGGTGCCCGACCACGACCAGGAACACCGCGCTGGTCCGCTGGGTGCGCAGCGGGCCGCGCAGCAGCATCTCGGCGACCGCGCCGCGCCCGCCCGGGCACGGCAGGTCCACGCGCACGGTCACGCCGAAGGACGGTGCGCCCCCGGGGTCGTCCACGGTGATGACGATCAGCGAATCGGCCGGCGCGAAGCCGACCAGGTGCGGAACGGCGGCGAGCAGTTCCGCGTCGGAGGTGACGGGAATGGGTGTGTTGATCCGAGCAGCCATGACACGACGATGCGCGCTCCGCGATGGCCAGCGGTAGGCCCATTTCCAAATCTGTGGACGAAGACGGTCCCCTGTGGATGGCCACTTCGGAGGACAGCATCATCTCCACTGTGGAGTGTCACCGGATACGGTATTGTCATCACCACAACAGGTGCACACTCAACGCAACTCACCCATCAGGGTAGTCGGCCGAGCACCGGCAGCGCGAGGCTGCTCCGACGCAACTCCAACGCCAGCTCCGTTCCCGGCGGCGGCCGCAGGGTGAAGTCGTGATCGCTGGAGAGCACCGCGAAACCGATCCGGTGGCCCGCGCCGAAGACGTGGTCGTCCGGTTGCAGCGCGACATCCACGGAATACCGCTTGCCCGGCACGACGGGGGACGTGCGGTCGAGGGCATGCCGGTTCTGCGGATCGGTCCACCCCCGAGTCACGATCTCCACCGTGCCGTCCGGCGCGTGGTCCACCAGCAGCGCGGTGACGTTCGCGGCGGGCGCGCCGAAGCGCAGGGCGAGCTCGGCGCGCGCGGTTCCGCTCAACCGCACCGGCGCGTCCAGGGGCTCGGTCGTGTAGGAGAGCCGGTGCGGTGAGCTCGCGGCGGTGACGAGGTCCTCGGCACGCATCGCGGCGTCGTCACGCAGCACCTCGACGACCGGGCGGCCGCCCCGCTCCGCGGTCAGCCCGCCTCGCCGGTCACCACCCGCGGTGGGCCGCAGCACCACCTCGCGGGCCCCTGGTGCGGGCCACTCCGGCTCCTCCACCCAGCTCCCGTCCGCGCGCTGGATCGTCGCGCGGGGTTCCTGCTCGACGCCGTTGCGCACGCCGTGCAGGTACCGGGTGAACCAGCGGTTCAGCGTGCGCAGCCATTCCCGCTCGCGCAGCGAGATCGGATCGACGTGCCCGCCTTGGTGCCACCAGATCCGGTGCGGCACGTCGTGCTCGCGCAGCGCGGCGTACCACTGGGCGGCCTGCCGCGTCTTGACGTTCCAGTCGTTGAGCCCGTGCACCGCCAGCACCGCGGCACGCACCTCGTCGGCGTCGTCGAGGTAGTTGCGCTCGTCCCAGAACTCGTTGTAGTCCCCGGTGATCCGGTCCTGCGCCGCGGTCAGCCCGTCGATCACCGGACGGCACGGCTCCCGGTCCTCGCGGGTGTGCACGTACTTGGCCAGCACGTCGGCGTCCTCGCCCTGGTACCCACCGGGTGCCACGACCGCCCCGTCGGAGCGGTAGTAGTCGTACCAGTTGGAGATCGCCGCGATGGGGACGATCGCCTCCAGCCCCTCCACCCCGGTGGTCGCCACCGCGTTGGGCAGCGTTCCGTTGTAGGAGACGCCCATCATGCCGACCCGTCCGGTCGCCCAGTCGGCCTCGACCGGACGTCCGTCGCGGTTGCGGGCGGAGGCCCGGCCGTTGAGCCAGTCGACCACGGACTTGGCCCCGATCGTCTCGTTCTCCCCTCCCGCGGTGGGGCACCCGGTCGACTCCCCGGTGCCCAGCGATTCGGCGTAGACGACGGCGTAGCCCCGGGCCAGCAGGTAGTCCTCGTAGCGCCAGTCGATCTCCACCGCCCGCCGCGAGGACGACGCGACCCGCGGGCCGGGACGCGACGGCACGTGCAGTTCGGTGTCGACGTCGTGGTGGGGCACCTCGTTGGTGTCGGCGAAGTACGGGCTCATCCGGTAGACCACCGGAACGCGCAGTCCGCGCTCGGTCCCGGCCGGTCGCACCACTTGCACGTGCACCTCGTCCGGCCGCCCGTCGCGGTCGGAGTCGGTCGGTGCGGCGACGAACAGCTCCTCGCGCGCCGCGCGGGCCGGATCGAAGACCGGCTGGGCTTCCCCGTCCTCGAACACCGGCCCGCCCGGAGGCGCGGCGGCCGCGGGTACCGCGGACAGCGGAAGGGCGCACAGCAACGCCAGCAGAACACCTCGGACACGACGCATGCGGCCTCCCTCGGTCTCCGACATCAGCACCCTTCTCACCTGCGGCGGAGAAGTCAACGACCACCGTGGCGGGTTTGCGCCAAGACCACGCGGCCGGATGCTGAGTACAGTCGGCCGCAGCCGTCGGAGGAGAGCGCATGTCCGTACCGCCCAGCCTGCTGACCTCGACCGGACTCATCGGCGGCTTCGCCGTCGCACGAGCCGCTCGGCACCGCCGCTGGAGCGGCGCGGTCGCCGCCGCGGGCGGCCTGGGCGCAGCCGAGCTCTGCCGCAGGCGCAGCGGACTCGGGCCCGCACTCCTGCTGGGCACGACCTACGGCGCGGCGCTGGCCGGATCGCACCCGCTGGCCAGGAAGATCGGTGCCTGGCCCGCGGTGCTCACCGCGACCGCGACCACCGCTGCCGTGGCCGGGTTGCTGTCCCGGCGGAACCGCCCGACGAGGTAGCGCGGTGCTGCGGCACGGACGCGATCCCCGCCGGGACCACGCCGCGCACGGTCGAGCCGCGCAGGCGCTCGGCGGACGACCTCGCCGACCGAGCCACCGCCGGGGCCGTGGCGCCGTGGGCTCGCGGTGCGCCACCACTGGGCCCGCTGCGGACGAACGCACAGCACCGGACGTGCGCCGCGGCGTCGAGGACCAGACCGGCCACCGCCCCGGTGCCCGCGAGGCTGCGGATGTGCCCGCGGCCGGGCCGCACCACCACGCAAGCACCGCCGAGGTCCGGCGCTACGTCGCCGACCGGCTCGAACGCGAGCAGCCGGTCTTCCGCCGCGCCGTGGCGCGCGGCGAACTGGCCGCCGACGTCGACCCCGCGCTCCTGGGCGACCTGCTCGCCGGAGCCGCCTGGCTGCGCGTCGTCTTCCGGCACGTCCCGGCAGGCGACGACTTCGTCGTCCGAGCCGTGGACACCGTGCTCGCGGGGGCGGCGAACCGTGGTTGAGCCGAGGTGGGCACGCGCGCTGGCGCACGTGGCGGCCGCCGCACGGGGCGAACCGGTACCGCCGGACGCGCGCGTGACGGTGAACTTCCACCCGGACCGGTCGGCGGGCGGGCGCCCCTTGCTCGCGCGGCTGGCCGAAGACGGCCTGTACCGCTCGCAGTTCGAGACCGGCACCAGCAACGGCGGGCTCACCGCGCATCCCGGCGGCGACCGGTGGCGTTGGGAGAGCCGCATCTTCGGCGGTGCCTACGACGACGGCCCGCCGGCAGCGCGGCCGCGTTACGGAGCGCTGAACTTCCGCGCGGCCCCGGCCGGGGCCGCGCCCCGGTTCGGCTCAGCGCACCTCCGGCTCACCGCGGACGTGCTGGAGCGCTCCACCTTCTGCTATCCCGACAGCGTGACCGAACCCGTCCACTTCGGAGTCGCCGCCCGGATGCCGCTGATCGCGCTGGCGGAGGCCGCCGCGGGCGAGGTGGACGCGCTCGACGACTACGTCGAAGCGCACGTCCACGGACCGGTGCGGATCGACCGGGACGTCGAGGCGCTGGTGCTCGACCCGTGCTTCCGCGGGACCGAGGTCGCCGACCTGGCCGCGGCGCTGCCCTGCCCGCTCGAATGGCACCGCGGTTTCCGGCTCACCACCGGCGAACTGCGCCGCCACCCCGACTACCGCGGACCGGGCATCGTCGCGCTCGGCGAGCGGCTCGCCGTCGACGGGCACCTGGACGCCCGCATCGTCGGAGCGGCGGCGCTCACCGGTGAGCACCACCCGCAGGAGCTCAAGTACCTGTGGCACGCCATCGCCCGGTTCGGTTGATCGCCGCCCCGGTCGCCGCGGCGACGTGGTGACGCAGGCGTCCGTCCAGCGCGGCCGGTCCGGATCGGCGGCGAGACCCGCCGCCGATCGCGGGCGGTCACGACGGCCAGCGGTACCCGAGCTGCGCGGCCCACTCCTGCGAGCCGCCGCACACCTCGCCGATCTCGCGGGGATCCGACGCCAGGAGCAGGCCGGCGATCCGCTCGGTCTGGGCCGCCGGCTCGGCTTCGAAAACGCGCAGCACGAGCCTGAACTGCAACCAGGGACAGCCGCGCTCCCACCGACGCGGATGCCGGAAGTACAGGGTGATCCGGTCGCGCTCCCACGGATAGGCGCGCACCGAAGGAGAGCGGCCTTCCCACCGTTCGAGCCATTGGACCTGCCGGTGGAGGTCCTGCTCCAACAGCCGCGCCACGGTGGCCGCCGACCATTCCCAGCTGCGATCCGACCAGGCCCGGTCGAGCTCCGACTGGTACTGCTGCGCATCGAACCGGAACTCGGGCAGGCTGTTCTCGCGGATGGCGGGAGAGTCCCATCCGGACCAGACGACGTGCTCGCCATCGCGCCGGATCGTCACGTACAGCGCACCGCAGCACTGCTCGGTGCACTCGGCCTCGGCGAGCCGCACCTCGTGCGGTTCCGCCGCGGCCATCAGCGGGCCATCCGGCCGCAAGAGCTCATCGGGACCCGCGGCCCGCTCCTCGGGGCAGTCCACGGCCACGACGTCCACGCCATCGACCATCGGCCGGACCTGGACGACCGCACCCGCAGCCGACGGGTCGGGGACGACGATTCGCAGGGCGAAGTGGCTGATCTCCTCGGTCACCGAAGCAGTGTGCTGCCCGGGACACCGCCGACGCCACGCGGCGGCGGGACGGACGCGGAAGGCACCCCCGAACCGGTGGACTTCGCCCCGCACCGCGCTGAGGGCGACACGCGCAGAGGGTGGCCCGGCGTGACACCGGACCACCCTCTGCCCTGCCTACGTCCTGCTGCTCGCGGTTGACCGGCGTGGCATCACACGCCGACCGGCGTCAGCTGCAGCCGGAAGTGGAGCCGCAGCCCTCGCACAGGTAGCACGAGCCGGACGGGCGCATCTTCGTCCCGCAGGTCATGCACAGCGGAGCGTCGGCGGCCTTGCCCAGCCGCAGCTCCAGCAGCTCGGTCGAGCTGCCCGCCTGCCGCTCGTCCGACGCCGGTTCGGCCTGCGGGTAGTCCACCGTGGACCGCATGGTGTCCATGTCGTCGTCCGCGGGCGCCGGCTCGATGCCGGAGACCTGCGCCTCGCGTTCGGCGGCGGTGAACACGCCGAGCTGAGCGCGCTTCTCGTAGGGCAGGTAGTCCAGCGCCAGCCTGCGGAACAGGTAGTCCAGCACGCTGCTGGCCATCCGGATGTCCGGGTCGTCGGTCATCCCGGCCGGCTCGAACCGCAGGTTCTGGAACTTGGCGACGTAGAACTCCAGCGGAATCCCGTACTGCAGGCCCACCGAGATCGACATCGAGAAGGCGTCCATCACGCCGGCCAGCGTCGAACCCTGCTTGCCCAGCTTCACGAAGATCTCGCCGAGCCCCGCGTCCGGGTACGACCCCGCGTGCAGGTAGCCCTCGGCACCGCCGACCGTGAACGACACCGTCTGGCTCGGGCGCTTCTTGGGCAGGCGCTTGCGGACCGGGCGGTACTCGATCTGCGTCTCGACCTTCTTCTCCGCCTCGCCCTGCTCGCCCTTGCCCGCCGACAGCGGCTGGCCGACCTTGCAGTTGTCCCGGTAGATCGCCAGGGCCTTGAGGCCGAGCTTCCAGCCCTCGAAGTAGAGCTGCTCGACGTCCTCGATGCTGGCGTGCTCCGGCATGTTGACGGTCTTGGAGATCGCACCGGAGATGAACGGCTGCACCGCGGCCATCATCCGGACGTGGCCCATCGCGGCGATGGAGCGCTCGCCCATCGCGCAGTCGAAGACCTCGTAGTGCTCCGGACGCAGACCCGGCGCGTCGACCACGTGGCCGTGCTCGGCGATGTACTCCACGATCGCCTCGATCTGCTCGTCCTGGTAGCCCAGCGACTGCAGCGCGCGCGGCACGGTCTGGTTCACGATCTGCATCGAACCGCCGCCGACGAGCTTCTTGAACTTCACCAGCGCGAGGTCCGGCTCGACCCCGGTGGTGTCGCAGTCCATCATCAGCCCGATGGTGCCGGTCGGCGCCAGCACCGACGCCTGCGCGTTGCGCCAGCCGTTGCGCGCCCCGACCTCCAGCGCCTCCTGCCACACCTTCGTCGCGAGGCGGTGCACGGCGACGTCGTTGCGGTGGTAGGTGCGGACCAGGTCGTTGGCCGCCGCGTGCTTGCGCATCACCCGCTGGTGCGCCTCGGCGTTGCGGGCGTAGCCCTCGAAGGGCCCGACCACGCCCGCCATCTCCGCGGACCGCTTGTAGGCGGTACCGGTCATCAGCGAGGTGATCGACGCCGCAAGCGCCCGCCCGCCGTCGGAGTCGTACGCGTGCCCGGTCGCCATCAGCAGCGCGCCGAGGTTGGCGTAGCCGATGCCGAGCTGGCGGAACTTGCGCGTGGTGTCACCGATCGACTCGGTCGGGAAGTCCGCGAAGCAGATCGAGATGTCCATCGCGGTGATGACGAACTCGACGGCCTTCTCGAAGGTCTCGGCGTCGAAGGTGAGGTCCTCGCGGAGGAACTTCATCAGGTTCAGCGAGGCCAGGTTGCAGCTCGAGTTGTCGAGGTGCATGTACTCCGAGCACGGGTTCGAGGCGGTGATCCGGCCGGTCTCCGGCGCGGTGTGCCAGTCGTTGATCGTGTCGTCGTACTGGATGCCGGGGTCGGCGCACTCCCACGCCGCCTGCGCGAGCCGGCGGAACAGGTGGCGGGCCTGGACGGACTCGATGACCTCGCCGTCGGTGCGCGCGCGGAGGCCGAACCCGCCGTCGCTCTCCACGGCCCGCATGAACTCGTCGGAGACGCGCACCGAGTTGTTGGCGTTCTGGTACTGGACCGAGGAGGAGTCGGCACCACCGAGGTCCATGTCGAAACCGGAGTCCCGCAGCGCGCGGATCTTGTGCTCCTCGCGCGCCTTGGTGGAGATGAACTCCTCGATGTCCGGGTGGTCGACGTCGAGCACGACCATCTTGGCCGCGCGGCGGGTGGCGCCGCCGGACTTGATCGTCCCCGCCGAGGCGTCCGCCCCGCGCATGAAGGACACCGGGCCCGACGCCGTGCCGCCCGAGGACAGCAGCTCCTTCGAGGAGCGGATGCGGGAGAGGTTCAGCCCCGCGCCCGAACCGCCCTTGAAGATCAGGCCCTCTTCCTTGTACCAGTCGAGGATCGACTCCATCGTGTCGTCGACGGAGAGGATGAAGCAGGCGGAGACCTGCTGCCGGGACGCGGTGCCGACGTTGAACCAGACCGGGGAGTTGAAGCTGAACACCTGGTGCAGCAGCATCCAGGTCAGCTCGTGCTCGAAGACCTCCGCGTCGGTCTCGGTGGCGAAGTAGTCGTGCTCCACCCCGGCGGCGACGTAGGTCTTCACGACCCGGTCGATGAGCTGCTTGAGGCTGCTCTCCCGCTCCTCGGTGCCCACCGCACCGCGGAAGTACTTGCTCGTCACGATGTTGACCGCGTTCAGCGACCAGGACTCGGGGAACTCGACGCCGCGCTGCTCGAAGTTGACCGAGCCGTCCCGCCAGTTGGTCATCACCACGTCGCGGCGCTCCCAGCGCACCTCCTCGTAGGGGTGCACGCCCTCGGTGGTGTAGACACGCTCCACCCGGATGCCCTTGCGGGCACCTGCTTCCGGCTCCCCCGCTGCGCCGGCCGGGCTACCGACGGTCTCTGTCATGACCTGACCCTCTTCTCTGTTGCTCACTCGTGTGCTGCCCCCGTCCGGGCTCCCCGTCCGGTTCGGTCGTGCCTCTCCGCCCGGCGGCGTCCCACCCCGGGACCTCCGCCTGCGTTGCGCTCCGGTCGACTGGTGCGACGACCGACGTCGCGATCTACCCACTGCTGCGCTCCAGGTCCTGGGCCTCCTCCGGTCGCGTCGCCGCGTCGGAACCGGTGAGCCGCTCGGCACCGGTCGCGCCGCAGGCCTCGCGCAGGTCGGCGATCTCCCGCTCGAAGTCCTCCACCGAGGAGAACGCCCGGTACACGCTGGCGAACCGCAGGTAGGCGACCTGGTCGAGGTCGCGCAGCGGCCCGAGGATCGCCAGCCCGACCTCGTGGCTGGGCAGCTCGGTCACCCCCAGCGCGCGCACGCTCTCCTCGACGCGGTGCGCGAGCTGCTGCAGCGCGTCCTCCTCGACCGGGCGCCCCTGGCAGGCGCGCCGCACGCCCCGGACCACCTTCTCGCGGCTGAACGCCTCGGTGACGCCGGAACGCTTGACCACCGAGAGCACCAACTGCTCGATGGTCGTGAACCGGCGACCGCAGGCCGAGCACGACCGCCTGCGCCGGATCGCCTGGCCTTCCTCGACCTCGCGCGAGTCGACGACCCGGGAGTCCTCTCCCCGGCAGAACGGGCACCGCACCGGCACTCACCCCCTCCGGTTGCCGACTCCCAGCGCACCGCGGCGGAGCGCGCTCCGCGCAGGCGAGCTGGATGACCGGACACCTTACAAGCCCAACCTGTGCGGGAAGCACATGGGCGTAACTACTAGATGTTGTGGTCGACTCTAATCGTCACCCGAACGCCGCGCAAACCGACACACCGAGCGAGCACGTCCGTGCGACGCCGGTGAGCGAAACCGGCGCCGCGAGCACGAGCCGTGCCCGGGCGGTCACTCCCGGCGCGTCGGCACCACCAGCACCGAGCCCGCCGCGACCCGCTCGCCGTCGAGCCCGTTGAGGTCCGCGATCCGCTCCGCCAGGAGCACCGGGTCCGCCCCGGGCGCCACCCGGGCGGCCAGCGACCGGAGGTCCTCGCCGGGGCGGACCTCGACGACGTCGGTACCCCCGGGCGCCGCGGTCGATCCGACCGACACCCCGTCGGCGCCGGGAGCGATCGGACGGCCGAAGAGCCCCACCAGCATGACAATGGCGAACGTGACGACAGCGACCGAGGCCAACAAGAGCGCTTCGCCCTCACGGCGCGTGCCTGCGCGCCCGCGCCGCGTGGGCGGCACCGAGGTGCCGCGCGGCGCCCGGCCGCCGTGCCGCGCGTCCGCGGACCGCTCCGGTAAGCCCGCCGCGCCACGACCCGACCGGGCGAATCCCGCCCACCACCGGATCGAGCGCGCTCCCGCCCGCTCGCCGCACGCGCTCCCCCGCTCCACCCGGCACGGCGCCGAGCGGGCCCGACTCGGACCCCGGCCGCTGCGCCCCGAACGGCCCCGACCGTCGGCATCGGCGAACGTGGCCATGACACCTCCCGCACGACGTGGTGGAACGCGTCGCGACCCCGCGCGACGCGATCGAATGAGTGTTCGATCGAACCTCCGTGCGATTGTGTACCAGGAAACCGCCCCGACGCGAGACCTCGAGCCGGAAATTCGCTCGAACAGGTGTTTGATCTCCGGGTTCGGCCGGTCTACTGTGGAAACCGGGCACCGAGCGGGATCAGCCTCCCGCGCCCGCCAGGCGCGGACACCGCGGAACGCAACGAGGTTGTGACGGACAGGAGGCAGTGGTGGCAAGTAATGCGACCGGCTCCATCGAGGGCCGACTAGACGAGGTCCCGGACGTCCCGGAGCCGCAGGCCGACGTGCCCACCCTGCCCCAGCAGGCGAACGGGACCGACGGGCTCAGCGAGCGCCAGCTGAAGGTACTGGACGCGATCCGGACCTGGATGCGGGAGCACGGCTACCCGCCGAGCGTCCGGGAGATCGGCGACGCCGTCGGACTCACCTCCACGTCGTCGGTGGCCTACCAGCTCCGGGTGCTGGAGCGGAAGGGCTATCTGCGCCGCGATCCGCACCGGCCGCGCACGGTCGGCGTCCTCGTCGCAGGTGAAGGCGACGACGGCGAGCTCGCCGGGCAGACCAAGCCGGCCTACGTCCCGGTCGTCGGCCGGATCGCCGCCGGTGGACCGATCCTCGCGGAAGAGGCCATCGAAGACGTCTTCCCGCTGCCCAAGGAGATCGTCGGCGACGGGACCCTGTTCCTGCTCCGGGTCGTCGGTGATTCCATGACCGACCTCGCCATCACTGATGGCGACTGGGTCGCCGTGCGCCAGCAGCCCGACGCGGAGAACGGCGACGTGGTGGCCGCGATGATCGAGGGCGAAGCGACGGTGAAGACCTTCAAGCGCACCGACGAGCACGTCTGGCTGATGCCGCACAACTCGGCGTACGAACCGATCCTCGGTGACGACGCCAAGGTCCTGGGCAAGGTGGTGGCGGTGCTGCGGCGACTCTGAGCCTCGCGAGGGCGGCCCGAGCGCCGGGCTCAACCCGGGATCGCTGCGGCGGGCCCATGCAGACCCGGACGGATGCGCGACCAAGTCCGCGGACGCATGGGCTGGCCGACGCGATGCCCGAGCGGACCCCGGCGTGGGCACGGGGTGTGCAGACGTGTGGGGAGATGCCCTCGGCATCTACCCCGGCCCTGTCCCGCCGGTGTCAGATGTCCCGCCGGTGTCAGACGTCCCGCCGGTGTCATGCTCCGCCGGTGGTCCGAAGCGGGTCTCGGCCAGGCGGGACTGCCCGCCGGTCGCAGCGCCGCGGTGCTCGTCACCGCTCTGACGCCTTCGCCTTGGCGCCCGGCTGATGCCCGGGTCACTGACCGCGCCTGGTCGATTCCCGGCGCCGAGGTCCGAAGCGCCAATGCCCTGGGCGCTGACGCCCGGAGCGCTGATCCCGGCTGATGCCCTTGACGCTGACGCCTGGCGGGAGGAGCGGGATGAGCAGGGCATTGGCGGCGGTCGGGCGGTCCGCGCCGATCGGCTTCGCGGACCGTTCCCGCGCCACCGGTCAGCTTCGGCGGAGGCGCCCGATGACGAGCATCACCACCGTCGCGAGGATGCCCGCGGCGAGCAGCGCACCGCCGGCCGAGGTCTGCTGGCCGGAGTCGACGGCGGGTGCGGCTCCGTCGTCCTGCGGCGCGGCCGGGGGCGGCTCCGCTTCGGCGCGCTGGGCCAGCGCGGCCTGCTCCGCGCCCGGGACGGCACGCACGGGCTCGTTGCCTTCCGAAGCGGACAGCAGCGTGCCGTCCGGGCCGAACGCGATGGACTCGCCCTGCTCCTCGTTCGGCAGCGGGACGCGCAGCGGCTCCCCGGCCAGCGCCCGCACCACGTCGCCGTCCTCCGGTATCCGGTAGAGGTAGGCGTCGGTGTAGGTGCGCAGCGCCGCCACGGTGCCCGCCGCGTTCACCGCGCCACCGGTCACCGCCGTCGTGCCGAAGCCCTGGTCCCACGGCCCGCCCGGCGTGTCCGTCGAGGTGAGGCGCACCGAGCCGACCCGCTCCAGCGGCACCGTGCGGTCCTCGGCCAAGGGCGCCGCCGCGCGGTAGATCGCCGCGGACCCGAACGGCGCCTTGGTGACGACGTGCGGCACACCCCGCTCGTCGAACAGCAACGCCTCGGCATCGTGCGGACCGTCCGGGTAGCTCATCCGGTAGAGGTTCGCGCCGCCGCCGGGTGGCATTTCGTGCAGCGCGATGTCCTCCCGAGCCCGTCGGTTGTCCCCGGTGTCGGCCAGCCACAGGGTGCCGTCCGGGGACAGCGCCAGGTCTTCGACGTCGTAGGGGTTCGTCGACGCCGTCCGGACGTCGCGCACCGAACAATCCGCGGGATCGAGCACGAAGACCCGCAGCGAGCTGCCGCCGTCGCTCACCGCGTACCAGGAGTCGCCGTCCGAGGCGAAGCCGGACAGCTCCGCCAGTCCGGGCTCGGTGACGGTGCAGCGCTGCTCGGGCACCAGCGCCTCGGTGCTCGCCGGTGACGCCGCGGCCGGGCCGGACGTCACCGGCAGCAGCGCGAGGAGTGCCGCGCCGCCGAACCGGCTCCGCCTCATCCCACGCCGACGAACTGCTGCAGCACGCCCGCGAGGTCCGTCCGGACCTTGGCGCGCAGCCGCGTCCCCTCCGGGGTGTGCTCCTCTTCGACGATCTCGCCCTCGGTGTGCGCCCGGGCCACCAGATCGCCGCGCGTGTAGGGGATGAGCACGTCGACGAACACGTCCGGCCGGGGCAGCCGTTCGGCGACCTCCGCCCGCAACTCCTCGATGCCGTCGCCGGAATGCGCGGAGACGAAGTGCGCATCCGGCAGCAACCGGCGCAGTTCGGCGATGCGGGTCCCGTCCACCTGGTCGATCTTGTTCACCACGAGCAGCTCCGGCGGCATCGAATCCCGGTGCTCCTCGGCGATCTCGGCCACCACCTCGCGCACCGCCGTGACCTGCTCGTGCGGCGCGGCCTCGGCGCCGTCGACCACGTGGACCAGCAGGTCGGCCCCGGCGACTTCCTCGAGCGTCGACCGGAACGCCTCCACGAGCTGGTGCGGCAGGTGCCGCACGAACCCGACGGTGTCGGTGAACGTGAACGGCCTGCCGTCCGGCGTCACCGCCTTGCGGGTGGTGGGGTCGAGCGTGGCGAACAGCGCGTCCTCCACCAGCACCCCGGCGCCGGTCAGCGCGTTGAGCAGGCTCGACTTGCCCGCGTTGGTGTAACCGGCGATCGCCACGCTCGGCACCGCGTTGGTCTCGCGGCGACCGCGCTTGGTGTCGCGCACGGTGCGCATCGCGTGGAGCTCCTTGCGGAGCTTGCTGATGCGCTTGTGGATGCGCCTGCGGTCGGTCTCCAGCTTGGTCTCACCGGGACCGCGCGTTCCGACGCCGCCGTTGGCCCCGGCCCGACCGCCGGCCTGCCGGGACATGGCGTCACCCCAACCGCGCAGGCGCGGCAGCATGTACTGCAGCTGCGCCAGCTCGACCTGGGCCTTGCCCTCCTTGGACCGGGCGTGCTGGGCGAAGATGTCGAGGATCAGCGCGGTCCGGTCCACGACCTTGACCTTCAGCTTGTCCTCCAGCTGCCGGAGCTGGCCGGGGGAGAGCTCACCGTCGCAGATGACGGTGTCGGCCCCGGTGGCCACGACCGTGTCCCGCAGTTCGCGCACCTTGCCGGACCCGATGTAGGTGCCGGGGTCCGGGCGGTCGCGACGCTGGATGAGGCCTTCCAGCACCTCGGAGCCGGCGGTCTCGGCCAGCCTGGCCAGCTCCGCCAGCGACGCCTCGGCGTGGGCGGCGTCACCCTCGGTCCAGACGCCGACCAGCACGACGCGCTCCAACCGGAGCTGCCGGTACTCGACCTCGGTGATGTCGGCGAGCTCGGTGGACAGGCCGGAAACCCGTCGCAGCGAGGCGCGCTCGGCGAGGTCCATCTCGCCGGTGGAGGGCTCATCGCCGTCCACGGCGAGGATCGGTTCGAATTCGTCGGCTTCGACCACGTCCGGGTCGACGTCGGCGGACCACATCAAGGATTTCTTCATATCGGTTCCATTGTCCCACGCCGTGCGACCGATTTTCACCCTTCGCGCCCGGGGTGCCCGATCCGGCGTCAGAGGCCGTCCCACCAGCCCTGGTCGAGCCACCCGGTCGCCACCAGCACCGCGGGCCCGGTCAGCGTGCTGCCACCGCTGGTCACCTCGACCTCGACCGTCCCGCCGGGCACGTGCACCACGCGCGTCCCGGTGGTCCGCCCGGCGGCGCGCAGCGCGGCGACGGTGGCGGCGACCGTGCCGGTCCCGCAGGAGCGGGTCTCGCCCACGCCGCGCTCGTGCACCCGCATCCGCACCTGCCCGTCGTCGAGCGGCCGGACGAACTCCACGTTCACCCCGCCGGGGAACAGCTCCTGGTCGTGCGGCGGTGCCGCGGTGAGGTCGAGGGCGTCCAGGTCGACGCCGGTCACGCAGGCCAGGTGGGGATTCCCCAGGTCGACGGCGACGCCGGTGAACTCGGTTCCGCCGACGGTGGTGGTCGATTCCCCGAAAACCTCGGCCGCGCCCATCCCGACCGACACCCCGCCGTCGGGGTGCGTCCGGACCGGCCGGAGCCCCGCCCGGGTGCCCACCGGGATCTCCCCCGGCTCGGCCAGACCCGACTCGACCAGGTAGCGCGCGAACACGCGCACCCCGTTGCCGCACATCTCGGCGACCGAACCGTCGGCGTTGCGGTAGTCCATGAACCACACGTCCGGGTCGACGTCGGCCGGTGCGCTCGCGGGGTCGCCGAGCTCGCCCGCCCGCACCACCCGGAGCACCCCGTCGGCGCCGATCCCGCGCTGCCGGTCGCAGAGCGCGCGCACCCGCGCGGCGGACAGGTCGAGCCCGCCGTCCGGATCGGGCAGGATCACGAAGTCGTTCTGGGTGCCGTGGCCCTTGCTGAACTCGACACCGCGCTGGGAAGGCCGCACGCCTCCAGTCTACGGAGCGGCGGCCGCCCGAACGGCCGGCACCAGCTCGGGGTCGGAGGCGTCGAACCAGCGGATCCGGTCGTCCCGGCGGAACCAGGCCCGCTGCTTGCGGACGAAGCGCCGGGTGGCCCGCGCGGTCTCGGCCGCCGCGGCGGCCATGTCACCTGCGCCGTCCAGCTCGGCGAGGACCTGCTGGTAGCCGAGGGCCCGGGACGCGGTGCGCCCGGTGCGCAGCCCGACCTGCTCCAGCGCCCGCACCTCGTCGAGCAGGCCCGCGTCGAACATCCGGGTCACGCGTTCGTCGACCCGCGCGTCGAGCTCGGCGACCGGGCGGTCCAAGCCGATCAGCACCGCGTCGTAGCGCGGTGGGCCCGGCGCGGGCAGGTGCGCGGAGAAGGGGCGCCCGGTGATCTCGACGACCTCCAGGGCACGCACGATCCGCCGCCCGTTGCTCGGCAGGATCGCCTCGGCCGCGACCGGATCGACCTCGCGCAACCGGCGGTGCAGCGCGGCCGCGCCCACCGCGGACAGCTCGTCCTCCAAGCGGCCCCGCACCTGCGGGTCGGTGCCGGGGAACGACAGCTCGTCGACGACCGACTGCACGTAGAGCCCGGAACCGCCGACCAGCACCGGCATCCGCCCGCGCCGTCGCACGTCCTCCACCGCCGCGCGGGCGTGGCGCTGGTAGGCGGCCACGGAAGCGGGCTCGGTGACGTCCAGGACGTCGAGCTGGTGGTGGGCGACCCCGCGCCGCTGCTGCGGGGTGAGCTTCGCGGTGCCGATGTCCATCCCCCGGTAGAGCTGCATGGCGTCGGCGTTGATCACCTCGCCCTCGCCTCCGGCGGCCAGCTCCACGGCGAGATCGGACTTGCCGGTGGCGGTCGGGCCGACGACGGCGACGAGGCGGGGCGGGGACGTCCTGGACACGTCCGCGACCCTACGAGCCGCTCCGCCGGGGCGCCGCCGCCGGGGCTCAGCCCAGCCGCGACCAGACCGCCACGTGGTAGCCGATGCCGAACGGGGCCGCGGAGTGGAGCGGTTCGGCGTGCCACCGGGCTCCCGAGGCCGCCACCACCCCGGGCATGGTCTGGAGGGCCGCGCGGCCGCGCACGCCGAGTTCGGCGAGCGCCGGGTCCAGGTCGCGCAGCGCCGCCGCGTCGGCCTCGGCCAGGGCGGTGCCGATCCGCTCGTCCAGCGGGGCGGCCCGGTCGTCCACCGGACGCGGTGACCGCTCGTCGCGGCAGTCGGTCCCGTCGGCCAGCACCAGCAGCCCGGTCGGCGCGCTGCCGGTCGACCGGTCGAGATCGGCCCCCCACCGCGCGCACCGATCCGCCGGGGCAGCGGGCTCCAGCAGGTGCGCTGCGACCGACGACGCCCCGGCGCGTTCCCGCAACCAACCCGCGATCAGACCGGGCAGCGGCAGCTCCGGATCCGGCGCCGCCGGTTCTCCGAGCGAGACCCGGACGTCGACGCCGTAGCCCGCGAAGGTGCCCGCGCTCGCCGGGGGCAGCACCCGGGGCCGGTGGGATCTGCCGCGACCGCCACCCATTCGGGGGCAACGTCGGTCAAACTGGAGGCGGCGCGCGAACAGGCGCCCCGCAGTTGCGCGAGCTCCGGGCCCGACCCCGCGGTCAGCTCCGGGACCAGCAGCGGCGGGCAGGGCACCACGGCGATACGGGTGATCACATCCGTGCACGGTAGAGGGCACGTCCGGCACCGGCCGGAGCAGGTGGGCGCGGGCGGCGCCACCCTGCCCGCTGCACCGGAGCGGGCCGCTGATGACAATGGTGCCGTGCAGGTCATCACCCGATCCCGGCGGCGCCGCGCCGCGGCGATCGCGCCGCGGAGTACCGCAGCGGGTCGTGACCTGTTTGAATGCGCCAACGGAGGCCGGACCGGTGCACGGTCCGGGTCACCGCTTGCTGGGCCCCGCCGCCGCGGGGCGCCCGTGCCCGGCACGGGCATCGGAGCGGGCACGCTAGGAGGAAGCCGGCCATGACGCACCAGGACACCACCCCCGACGCCGCCGCGGCCAACGCGGCGACCACGGACTCGGCGACGGGTCCGGCGACCGCGGACGGGTCCACCACGGCCGCGCCCGCAGTGCCGCCCGCCTCGCAGAACCCGGCGCGGTGGGGCCGGGTCGACGAGGACGGCACCGTCTACGTGACCACGCCCGACGGGGGCGAGCGCGCCGTCGGGTCCTGGCAGGCGGGCGAAGCCGCCGAAGGGCTGGCGCTCTACGCGCGCAAGTTCGACGACCTGCGCACCGAGGCCGAGCTGCTGGAGAAGCGGCTCAGCTCCGGCTCGGGCGACCCGAAGCAGGCGCTGAGCAGCGCCGAGCACCTGCGCGACGGGCTGGCGGAGGCCGCCGTGGTCGGTGACCTGGCTGCCCTGGGCGCGCGGCTGGACCACGTCGTCGGCCGCGCCAAGACCGCCGTGGACAACGCCAAGGTGGAGAAGGACCGCGCCAGGGCCGACGCGGTGGCCCGGAAGGAAGCGCTGGTCACCGAGGCCGAGGAGATCGCCGCCGAGGCCACCCACTGGAAGACCGCGGGCGACCGGCTGCGCGCCATCCTCGACGAGTGGAAGACCGTCCGCGGCGTCGACCGCAAGACCGACGAGCAGCTCTGGCGCCGGTTCTCCAAGGCCCGCGACGCGTTCAGCAGGCGCCGCGGCTCGCACTTCGCCGAGCTGGACCGGCAGCGCGCCGCCGCCAAGACCCGCAAGCAGGAGCTGGTCGAGGAGGCCGAGGGCCTCATCGACTCGACGAACTGGGCCGACACCGCGAACCGCTACAAGCAGCTCATGGCGGAGTGGAAGGCCGCCGGGCGGGCGCCGAAGGACAGCGACGACGCGCTGTGGCAGCGGTTCCGCACCGCGCAGGACACGTTCTTCAGCAGGCGGTCCGAGGCGTTCTCCGAGCGCGACGCGGAGTTCGCCGAGAACGCCAAGCTGAAGGAGGAGCTGCTGGCCGAGGCCGAACGGCTGGACCCGGCCGCCGATCTCCAGGGCGCGCAGCAGGCGTTGCAGCGCATCCAGGGCCGCTGGGACGAGATCGGCAAGGTGCCCCGGGAGCGGATGCGGGAGCTGGAGGGCAGGCTGCGCGCGGTCGCCGACTCGGTGCGCGACGCCGCCGACGCCCGGTGGCGGCGCACCGACCCGGAAGCCCAGGCGCGGGTCGACCAGTTCCGGGAGCGGGTCGAGCAGTTCCAGGCGCAGGCGGACAAGGCCCGCGCCGGGGGCGACGAGCGCCGGGCGAAGAAGGCCGAGGAGCAGGCGCAGCAGTGGCGGGAATGGCTCGCCGCCGCGGAGCAGGCCCTGGCCAGCCGCTGATCAGCCGGGCGGCGGGTCCGCCGGGACTCGCCGCCCCCCGCCCGGATCGCGGCGGGCGATCAGCTCAGTCCTGGCTCCAGACGATCTTCATCCACTGCACGCCGAGCACCAGCATGCACAGCACCGCCAGGACCAGTCCGAACGACGGTCCGGCGACGCCGCTGGTCTGGCGGGACCAGATCGCGATCATGCCCTCGAAGGTGACCATCAGGCCGCCGAGGCCGGCCAGGAAGGCGATCACCCACCGCCGGGTGATCAGCGCGAGGGAGCCGAGCCCGACACCGACGACGGTGGCGTTGGTGGAGAACAGCCAGGGCAGGAAGCCGATGTCGAGGTCCGGATCGGCCTGGCCGGTGAGCACCTCCCACCCGGCGGCGTCGCCGACCCACGGCAGCACGGACGAGAACACCAGCACCAGGATCACACCGGCCAGCACCAGCGCCCGCGAACCGGGGTCGAAGGTGCGCAGGACCTCCCGCTCGCTGCGGGACAGCGCTCGGGTGCCTTCTCGGGTCTTCTCCGGTTCGCTGCTCAACACGCACATCCCTGCTGCACTGCGGTTTCCTGGGTCGGGGCGCCGAAGGACGGCAGTCCCAGGGTCACCCCGGAGGTCTTGGGCCGGACGCCTTCCTCCCAGTGGTCACCGGCGCGGGTGCGGCGGTGCTGGTGCAGGTCGGCGTCGGCTACCAGGTGGTGCGGAGCGGCCTTGGTGATGGTGGTGCGCACGACGTCACCGGGCCGGATCTCCCGGTCGATCGCCCCGCCGGGCGCGAAGTGCACCAGCCTGCCGTCCCGGGCGCGGCCGGAGAGCCGGCGGGTGGCGGTGTCCTTGCGACCCTCGCCCTCGGCGACCAGCAGCTCGACCTCGCGGCCGACCAAGGCGCGGTTCTCCGCCCACGAGATCTCGTCCTGCAACGCCACCAGCCGCTCGTAGCGCTCCTGCACGACCTCCTTGGGGAGCTGGTCGGGCATGTCGGCGGCGGGGGTGCCGGGGCGCTTGGAGTACTGGAAGGTGAACGCGCTGGAGAACCGGGCCTGCCGGACGACCTCCAGCGTCTGCTCGAAGTCCTCCTCGGTCTCGCCCGGGAAGCCCACGATGATGTCGGTGGTGATGGCGGCGTCGGGCATCGCCTCCCGCACGTCGCGCACGATGCGCAGGAAGCGGTCCGAGCGGTAGGAGCGGCGCATCGCCTTGAGCACCCGGTCGGAACCGGACTGCAGCGGCATGTGGAGCTGGTGGCAGACGTTGGGCGTCTCGGCCATGGCGGCGATCACGTCGTCGGTGAAGTCCCTCGGGTGCGGCGAGGTGAACCGGACCCGCTCCAGCCCCTCGATCTCGCCGCAGGACCGCAGCAGCTTGCCGAAGGCGTAGCGGTCGCCGAACTCGACGCCGTAGGCGTTGACGTTCTGCCCGAGCAGCGTCACCTCCAGCACGCCCTCGGCGACCAGCGCCTCCACCTCGGCCAGCACCTCGCCGGGGCGGCGGTCCTTCTCCTTGCCGCGCAGCGCGGGGACGATGCAGAAGGTGCAGGTGTTGTTGCAGCCGACCGACACCGACACCCAACCCGAGTAGGCGGATTCGCGCCGGGCGGGCAGCGTGGAGGGGAAGACGTCCAGCGACTCGAGGATCTCGACCTCGGCCTCGTCGTTGTGCCGGGCCCGCTCCAGCAAGGTCGGCAGCGAACCGAGGTTGTGGGTGCCGAAGACGACGTCGACCCACGGCGCCTTCTTGACGATGCTGTCGCGGTCCTTCTGGGCCAGGCAGCCGCCGACCGCGATCTGCATGCCGGGGTTGGCGTCCTTGGCCGGGCGCATGTGACCGAGCGTGCCGTAGAGCCGGTTGTCGGCGTTCTCCCGGACCGCGCACGTGTTGAACACGACCACGTCGGGTGACGCCCCGGTCACCGCGCGCACGTATCCGGCGTCCTCCAGCATTCCGGCCAGGCGCTCCGAATCGTGCACGTTCATCTGGCAGCCGTACGTCCGGATCTCGTAGCTCCTGGCGCCACCGCTCGTGCTCACCGTTCCACCGTAGCTCCTGGTCAGTTCCGCCGTTCACCCGCCCGGACGCGCTGCCGCGGTGCCGAGCCGCGACCGAACCCCCGCGGCGACCCCGGGGCCCGGCGCGGCATTTGCCGGATTTCTCGAAGTAACCGAGTTGCAACCGGTGTTTGCCCGATCCGTCTGGACTAACCGGTTCCGGCGGCTTAGGTTCCTGCCAACGAAATCCGATTCGTACCAGGAGAAAGCATGGCCGAAGCTCCCCCGGACGCGCCGATGATCCGGATGTCCGCGGTCGACAAGCACTTCGGCCCGTTGCACGTGCTGCGGGACATCACGCTGGAGGTGCCGCGCGGACAGGTCGTGGTGGTGCTCGGGCCGTCGGGCTCGGGCAAGTCGACGCTGTGCCGCGCGATCAACCGGCTGGAGCCGATCGACTCCGGGACCATCGAGATCGACGGCGTCCCGCTGCCCGTCGAAGGTCGCGCGCTCGCCGGGCTGCGCTCCGACGTGGGCATGGTGTTCCAGCAGTTCAACCTCTTCGCGCACAAGACGATCCTGGACAACGTGACGCTCGGGCCGATCAAGGTCCGCGGCCTCGGCAAGGAGGCGGCGCGCGAGGAGGCGATGCGGCTGCTGGACCGGGTGGGCATCGCCGACCAGGCGGCCAAGTACCCGGCCCAGCTCTCCGGCGGCCAGCAGCAGCGGGTGGCCATCGCCCGCGCGCTGGCGATGAAGCCGAAGGTGATGTTGTTCGACGAGCCGACCTCCGCGCTGGACCCGGAGATGGTCAACGAGGTGCTCGACGTGATGACCGCGCTGGCCGACGAGGGCATGACCATGCTCGTGGTCACCCACGAGATGGGCTTCGCCCGCCGCGCCGCGCACCGGGTGCTGTTCATGGCCGATGGCGAAGTGGTCGAGGACGCCTCCCCCGACACGTTCTTCAGCGCGCCGGAGAGCGACCGCGCCAAGGACTTCCTCGGCAAGATCCTCACCCACTAGCGTCCAGAGAGGGGCACGCAATGCGAGGCAAGAAGGTTCGGTTCGCCGGGGTGCTGGCGGCATCGCTGGCCCTGGTGCTGACCGGCTGCGGGGGCGGCGGCGAGAACCGGCTCGCCACCGGCGGCACCGACGCCCAGGCCGAGGTCGACGCGAACGCGCAGTTCGAACCCGGCACCACGATGGCGGCGCTGCAGCAGCAGGGCACCATCCGGGTCGGCACCAAGGTCGACCAGCCGCTGTTCGGCCTCAAGGGGCTCGACGGCCAGATGCAGGGCTTCGACGTGGAGATCGCCGAGATCGTCGCGGGCAAGCTGGGCATCGCCCCGGAGAACATCGAGTGGGTGGAAACGCCCAGCAAGACCCGCGAGGAGGTCCTCGAGCAGGGCCGGGTGGACATGGTGGTGGCCACCTACACCATCAACGACGCCCGCAAGGAGCGGATCAGCTTCGCCGGGCCCTACTACCAGGCCGGGCAGGACCTGATGATCAAGGCCGACGACACCTCGATCACCGGCCCGGAGTCGCTGCGCCCGGCCGGCGCCAAGGTCTGCTCGGTCATCGGCTCGACGCCCGCCGAGGAGATCAAGAAGTACGTCGACGCGTCGAACCTGGTCCTGTTCGACGTGTACTCCAAGTGCGCCGACGCGCTGCGCACCGGCCAGGTGCAGGCCGTCACCACCGACAACGTGATCCTGCTCGGGCTGGTCGAGAAGAGCGGCGGCGAGTTCAAGCTGGTGGAGAAGCCCTTCACCGAGGAGCCGTACGGCATCGGCATCAAGAAGGGCGACGTGGCGTTCTGCGAGTTCATCAACCAGTCGCTGACCGAGGCGGCGCAGGACGGCGCCTACGAGGCGGCCTGGAAGGCGACCGCGGGCACCGTCTCCGAGCGGACGCCGCAGCTCCCCGAATTCGATCCCTGCAGCTAGTTCACCGCGGAAGGGTGCCGCCCGGTCCGGACGGCACCCTTCCTCATGGCCGGAGTTGACCCGTGGACGTCATCATCGACAACCTCCCGCTGTACCTGGACGGGCTGGTGCGCACGCTGCAGATCTGCGCGTACGCCGCCGCCCTCGCGCTGGTGCTCGGCGTGATCATGGCCGGTTTCCGGGTGTCACCGCTGCCGCCGCTGCGCGGCTGCGGCTCCGCCTGGGTGACCGTGCTGCGCAACTGCCCGCTCACCGTGGTGCTGTTCTTCATGGCCTTCGGGCTGCCCGAACTGGGCTTCAACGGCTCGTACTTCTGGTTCGGCACGATCGGTCTGGCCCTCTACACCTCGGCGTTCGTCTGCGAGGCGATCCGCAGCGGCATCAACGCGGTGCCGCCCGGGCAGGCCGAGGCCGCCCGGTCCATCGGGCTGACCTTCGGGCAGTCGCTGACCATCGTGGTGCTGCCGCAGGCGGTGCGGACCGTCGTCCCGCCGCTGGGCAACGTGTTCATCGCGATGATCAAGAACTCCGCGATCGTCGGCGCGTTCGGCGTCGGCGGCGACCTGTTCGCGGTCGGCGACACGCTGACCTCCGCGCGCGGGTTCGCGGCGCTGCCCGTGCTCACCGGGGTGGTGCTCGGCTACCTGGTGATCACCATCCCCGCCGGGCTGCTGCTCAGCTACGTCGAGCGGAAGGTGGCGATCGCGCGATGACGACGAACTCGGTGCTCTACGAGACGCCCGGGCCGCAAGCCAAGCGCCGGTCCCTGATCGGCAGCGCGGTGGTCGGCCTGGCGCTGGCCGGGGTGCTGGCCTGGGTCCTGGTCCGGCTCGGCACGCAGGGGCAGCTCACCGCCGAGAAGTGGGGCCCGGTGCTGAACCCGGCCGACGGCACGTTCACCGCGCTGTGGTCGCTGCTCGGCCGGGGCCTGGCCAACACGGCCGCGGCCGCCGCGCTGGCGATGGTGTTCTCGCTGGTCATCGGCACCCTGCTCGCGGTGACCCGGCTGGTCAGCGCGCCGTGGTACCGGTGGATCGTGGTCGGCGTGGTCGAGGTGCTGCGCGGCGTGCCGGTGGTCATCGCGATCTTCTTCGCCGCGCGGGTGCTGCCGGAGTTCGGACTCCAGCTGCCGACGCTGTGGTTCCTGGTCATCGGGCTCACCGCGTACAACTCGGTGATCATCGCCGAGATCGTGCGGGCCGGGATCCTGGCGCTGCCCAAGGGGCAGAGCGAGGCCGCCTACGCCATCGGCCTGCGCCGCGGGCAGGTGCTGACCACCGTGCTGCTGCCGCAGGCGTTCCGGGCGATGATGCCCGCGCTGATCAGCCAACTCGTGGTGATCGTGAAGGACACCTCGCTGGGCTTCATCATCGCCTACGTGGACGTGCTGCGGCAGGCGCAGGTGATCATCCAGAACCTGAACAACCCGATCCAGATGTTCTTCGTGGTCGGCGTGCTGTTCATCGTGATCAACTACGCGCTGAGCCGGGTGGCCACCTACACCGAGCGCAGGCTCAGCCGGGGCCGCAAGGGCAGCACGGTGGTCACCGCCGAAGTCGACTGATCTGCGCCCCCACCCGGACGAGTGAGGGGCACCTTCGTCCGACCATGCCGGATGAAGGTGCTCCTCACTCGGATCAGGTGGCCGGGGCGGGTTGGGCGCAGGTCGGGCAGCGGCGTTGGACGCCCTGGAGCAGGGCGCTCAGCGCTTGTGGCCCGGGCGGGCCGAAGGAGATCGTGAGCGCCACCGCACCGGCGACCCGGAAGACCTCCTCGTTGCGGACGTCGGTGAACCACCACAGCACGGGGCCAGCGGTCCGAGGACCCGGGAGAGCTCCTCCTGGTGCTGCATCGCCCAGCGGAACAGGTCGGTGAGCTGCTTGAACCGGCGTTCGCCCGAGGTCGGCACCAGCCCGCGCCCACCCGCGACCCGCTCGCCGTGGTCCAGCGCGACCTGCTCGGCCGCGCCCCACTCCCGGTCGTGCACCGGCCGGTGGTCCAGCCGACCGGCGCGCAGGTCGACCAGGTAGGCCGCCCACTCACCGGTCCCGGGGTTGCCGAAGTCGTCGGCGCCGGGCCGACGCGCCACGACGAGGCTCCGCTCGAGCGCTTCGAGCAGCCCCGAGCCGGTGACCGCCAGCCAACTGCCCGGGTCGCCCACGCCCCAGTCGCGCTGCGCGTCGAGCACCGCCGCGATGGCCGCCCAGCGCCGGAAATCCCGCTCGTACCGGGTGCCGTACCGCTGCACCAGGCGGACGAAGTGGGCCCGGTCGGCCACCGGCATCCGGGCGATCTCGCCGAGATCGCAGCGCAGCGTGGTGGCGCAGTGCTCCGGCGAGGGCGGAGCGGCAGCGGTGGCCGGGACGGCGAGGCCGACCGAGGCGACCACCACCAGCACGAGGGTGGCCAGGCGGCGGAACAGCGGCGGACCGGACATGGGGCCTCCGAGGACGACGCGGCGGGATCGCGATCATCCAACCGCCGCCCCGCACCGCCGTCCATCTCCCCGGCAGGTGAGTCGGCCCCTCGACCAGGTGATCTCGCGGTGGCCCCGGACGCGGCCCGGGTCAGCGCGGGCGTGCGGGGATGCCCTCGCGGCCGAGGGTGGCGTCGTAGGCGCGCTGCCAGGAACCGTCGGCCACCGCGGCGTCCAGGATCCCCTCGAACTCCTCGACCATGGCGTCGTCCCCGCCGCGGACCACGACGAAGCGGGGTTCGTCGGTGACCGCGTACGGGCCGACGTCGGCCAGATCGGCCCGGCCCCCGGCCTGCCAGCCGATCACCGCGTCGACGCTGCCGCTGGCCAGCGCGTCGTAGAGCAGGCTCGGCGGCAGCATCCGGTAGGTGACCTCGGTGTCGGGATCGAGACCGAGGCGGGTGGCCAGCAGCCCGGCGATCTCCACGTCGAATCCCGCGTACTCGCCCGGTCCGACGCGCGCGGCGAAGGCGGGCGCGTCGTTGCGCACCCCGACGTGGAACTGGCGGTGCTGCTTGATCTCCTCGATGGTCGGCGAGGAGTCCAACCCGACCGAGGTGTCCGCCGACGGACGCGGTACCGGGGGCGCGCTCGACGGCGCCTCGCGCGGCGGGAAGGCGTTCGACGCCGAGGGCACCTCCTGGCCGCAGGACGTCAGCACCGCGACGACGGCCACCACTCCGGCCAAGGCCCGGATCCGCATGAGCACTCCTTCCGCCGGTTCCATGATCGCGCACCGGAGCGGGCGTCGGGGAACCCCTCGCGGAAAAGGCGCGCGCGGCTGGGGCGGTCACCGGCTGGATCGATTTTGAAATCCACGACTGACCCATTAGTGTGGCTGCCGTCACCCGGCGCCAGCGTTGTCGCCTCCCACCACGTGTCCGGAGGCAACCATGACGCCGATGAACCGCGTCGTCGACCAGGTCACCCGGCGCATCGTCGAACGCAGCAGACCCACCCGCGAGGCCTACCTCGCGCGCCTGCGCGACGCCGCGTCCACCCGCCCGGCCCGCACCGAGCTGCCCTGCAGCAACCTGGCGCACGGCTTCGCGGCCTGCTCCGGCCCGGACCGGCTCGCGGTGCGCGGTGCCACCAAACCCGGCGTGGCGATCGTCTCCGCCTACAACGACATGCTCTCGGCGCACCAGCCCTACGCCGACTACCCGGGGCTGATCAAGGACGCCGTGCGGGAGGCCGGCGGTGTCGCGCAGTTCGCCGGCGGGGTCCCGGCCATGTGCGACGGGATCACCCAAGGCCGCACCGGGATGGAGCTCTCGCTGTTCTCCCGGGAGGTCATCGCGATGGCCACCGGGGTCGCGCTGTCCCACGAGATGTTCGACGGGGCCCTGCTGCTCGGGGTGTGCGACAAGATCGTGCCGGGACTGCTCATCGGCGCGCTGTCGTTCGGCCACCTGCCCGCGCTGCTGGTGCCCGCCGGACCGATGCCGTCCGGGCTGCCCAACGGCGAGAAGAGCCGGATCCGGCAGCTATTCGCCGCCGGCGAGGCGACCCGGGACGACCTGCTGGCCGCCGAATCCGCCTCGTACCACTCCCCCGGCACCTGCACCTTCTACGGCACCGCGAACTCCAACCAGCTCGTCGTCGAGGTGATGGGGCTGCACCTGCCCGGCGCGAGCTTCGTACCGCCCGGCACGCCGCTGCGCACCGCGCTGACCGAGCACGCCGCCCGACGGGTGGTGGAGATCGGGCCGAGCACCGACGACTACACGCCACTGGGCGAGGTCCTCGACGAGCGCGCCATCGTCAACGGCGTGGTGGCGCTGCTGGCCACCGGCGGGTCGACGAACCACACCCTGCACCTGGTCGCCATCGCCGCCGCCGCGGGCATCGAGCTCACCTGGGACGACTTCGCCGAGCTCTCCGCCGAGGTGCCGCTGCTGGCCCGCGTCTACCCCAACGGCTCGGCCGACATCAACCACTTCGCCGCCGCGGGCGGGGTGCCCACGCTGGTGGGCTCGCTGCTCGACGCCGGGCTGCTGCACCCGGACGTGCGGACCGCGGCGGGCCCGGGCCTCGACCGCTACCGCGAGCAGCCGTTCCTGGAGGACGGCGCACTGGTCTGGCGGCCCGCGCCGCGCCGCAGCCTGGACCCGGACGTGCTGCGCGACGTCGACGAGCCGTTCGCCCCCGAAGGCGGGTTGCGGGTGCTCGACGGCAACCTCGGGCGGTCGGTGATCAAGGTGTCGGCGGTGGCCGCCGACTACCGCTCGGTCACCGCCCCGGCGCGGGTGTTCACCGACCAGCACGAGTTCACCGCCGCGTTCCGCGCCGGGGAGCTGGACCGCGACGTCGTCGTGGTGATCCGGGGCCAGGGTCCGCGCGCCAACGGGATGCCCGAGCTGCACGGGCTGACCCCCTCGCTGGGCGTGCTCATGGACAAGGGGTACCAGGTCGCGCTGGTCACCGACGGCCGCATGTCCGGGGCCTCCGGCAAGATCCCGGCCGCGATCCAGCTCACCCCGGAGTCCGCCGCCGACGGGCCGCTGGCCCGGATCGCCGACGGCGACGTGGTCCGCCTGGACGCCGACCGGGGGACCCTCGAAGTGCTCGTCCCCGACGCGGAGCTGGCCGCCCGCACCCCCGACCTCGGCGCGGCCGGACCGCAGTTCGGCACCGGCCGGGAGCTGTTCGGGGTGTTCCGCGACGCGGTCGGCCGCGCCGACCAGGGGGCGAGCGTGTTCACCGCACCGCGGACGTCCACGGCGGACGTGACAGCATGACGGCAACTCGCTCGGAGGAAGGGACGTGGACGTGAAGGCAGCTGAGGTGCTGGAGCTGAGCCCGGTCGTACCGGTCGTCGCCCTGGACGACGCGGGGCAGGCCGTGGACCTCGCGCGGGCGCTGGTGCGCGGTGGGATCGGCACCATCGAGGTCACCCTGCGCACCCCAGCGGGCCTGCCCGCGATCGAGCGGATCGCGGCCGAGGTCGAGGACATCGTGGTGGGCGCGGGGACGGTCACCGAGCCGGGGCAGGCGGCGCGGGCCGCCGAGGCCGGGGCCGGGTACCTGGTCACGCCGGGCGGCACCGACCGGCTGCTCGACGATCTCGACGAGGTCGGCCTGCCCTACCTGGCCGGGATCAGCACGGTCTCCGAGGCGATGCGGTTGGCCGAACGCGGGGTCTCGGCGATGAAGTTCTTCCCCGCCGAGGCCAGCGGCGGCGTGCCCTACCTCCAGTCGCTCAGCGGGCCGCTACCGGGACTGCGCTTCTGCCCCACCGGCGGGATCGGGCCGGACAACGCGCGGGACTACCTGGCGCTGCCCAACGTCGGTTGCGTCGGCGGCTCGTGGATCACCCCGAAGCGACTGCTCGCGGCCGGGGACTGGGGCGGCGTCGAAGCGCTCGCCCGGGAGGCCGCCGCGCTGCGGTGAACCGGCGGATCGCGGTGCCGTTCCGGACGGCACCGCGATCCGCCGGCGCGCCGGGTTCAGCCGGTCCGGCCGTCGACGCGGGCCAACGCCTCTGAGATCGAGTCCACCACCGGGCAGCCCGCCTCCTCCAGCGCGGTGCGGGACATCACGCCGGTGGTGAGCAGCACGCAGTCGGTGCCCGCCCGCTGCGCCGCGTGGGCGTCGTCGAGGACGTCGCCGATGAGTACCACGTCCCGCGGGTCGAGTTCCAGGGCGTCCATGTGCCGCACCAGGTGTTCGGCCTTGGACCCGCCGCCGAGATCCTCGCGGAGGCCGTCCACCCGGCTGAAGTAGCCGTCCAGGCCCATGCTGCTCACCAGCGGCACCAACTCGTCGTGGAACCACATGGACAGCAGCGATTGGCTGCGCCCGGTTCCCGCCCAGTCGGCGAGCAGGTTCGGGACCCCGTCGGCGAGGCGGCAGCTGTGCAGCAGGTCCCGGTACGCGTCGTGGTAGAGCACGTCGATGCGCGCCCAGTCCTGCTCGTCGAGCGAACGCCGCAGCAGGCGCTCGTAGCACTTCTGCAGCGGGCGGCCGAACAGCGAACGCCACTCGTCGATGTCGATGTGGTCGCGCTCGAACGCCGTGCACACCACGTTCACCGCCTCGACGACGGCGTGATTGTCGGACAGGAGTGTTCCGTTCCAGTCCCACACGATGTGGCGCGGGACGCGCGTGGCCAGACTCGTCACGGTCGTCGACTCTACGAGCCGGCGGCGAGGAAGCGAAAGCCGCTCCGCGTCACGGCTCCTCGCCCGCCTGCGGCTCGCCGTCCACACCCGAGCGTTCGAGTTCCTCGCGCACCACCCGGAAGGCGAGCCCCTCCGAGTAGCCCTTGCGCGCCAGCATCCCGACCAGGCGGCGCATCAGCACCGCGCCGTCGGTGGAGGTGGTGGAGCGGAGCTTGCGCCGCACGGCCTCGCGGGCCCGCTCCACCTCGTCGTCTTCGTCCACGGTGGACAATGCCGCCGCGACGAGGTCCTCGGACACGCCCTTGCGGCGCAGTTCGAAGCCGAGCGCCTTGCGCCCGAGGCCGCGGTTGCGCTGGCGTTCGTGCACCCACTCCGCGGCGAACGCCGCGTCGTCGACCAGACCGGCGTCGACGAACTTCCGCAGCACGCCGTCGGCGACCTCGTCTTCGAAACCCTTGCGCAGCAAGGCTTGCCGCAGCTCATCCCGGCTGCGGGCGCGCACCGCGAGCAACCGGTAGACCACGTCCCGCGCACGCTGCTCGGGAGTCCGCTGGGCCTCGTCGGCCGCCGGGGCCGGGTCGTCGCCGGAGGAACGGCCGCGCGCGCCGCGCCCCCGGCGATCACCACTGCCGTGCACCGGGATCAGAAGTCGACCGGAGCCGGCTCGGCCGACTCCTCGGCGTCCACGGTGGCGCCGATGCCGAGCTTCTCCTTGATCCGCTTCTCGATCTCGTTGGCGATGTCGGGGTTGTCCCGCATGAAGCGGCGGGCGTTCTCCTTGCCCTGGCCGAGCTGGTCGCCCTCGTAGGTGTACCAGGCCCCGGACTTGCGGACGATGCCCTGCTCCACGCCCATGTCGATCAGCGAACCCTCGCGGCTGATGCCGACGCCGTAGACGATGTCGAACTCCGCCTGCTTGAACGGCGGCGCCACCTTGTTCTTCACCACCTTGACCCGGGTGCGGTTACCCACCGCGTCCGAGCCGTCCTTGAGCGTCTCGATGCGCCGGACGTCCAGCCGCACCGAGGAGTAGAACTTCAGCGCCTTGCCGCCGGTGGTGGTCTCCGGCGAACCGAACATCACGCCGACCTTCTCGCGGAGCTGGTTGATGAAGATCGCGGTGGTCTTGGCGTTGTAGAGCGCGGAGGTCAGCTTGCGCAGCGCCTGGCTCATCAGCCGGGCCTGCAGGCCGACGTGGCTGTCGCCCATCTCGCCCTCGATCTCGGCGCGCGGCACCAGCGCGGCCACCGAGTCGATGACGATGACGTCCAGCGCGCCGGAGCGGATCAGCATGTCCGCGATCTCCAGCGCCTGCTCGCCGGTGTCCGGCTGGGCCACCAGCAGCCCGTCGGTGTCCACGCCGATCGCCTTGGCGTACTCGGGGTCCAGCGCGTGCTCGGCGTCGATGAAGGCCGCCGTGCCGCCGAGCTTCTGGGCGTTGGCCACGGCGTGCAGCGCCACCGAGGTCTTACCGCTGCTCTCCGGGCCGTAGATCTCCACGACGCGGCCGCGCGGCAGACCGCCGATGCCCAGCGCCACGTCGAGCGAGATGGACCCGGTCGGGATCACCTCGATCGGCGCCCGGGTCTCGTCGCCGAGCCGCATGACCGAGCCCTTGCCGTACTGCTTGTCGATCTGGGCAAGCGCGAGTTCCAGCGCCTTGCCTTTGTCGGGAGTCGTCGCTGCCATCGGGGGCCACCTCGGGGAGTCGGACTGCGTCGGGTCAGGGCCGACGCTACTGGCTGGGACCGACGATTTCCGCAGGGGCCGGGAGGCCGCGGGGAGATCGCGATCCGTTGCGCCACCATCATAGGCGAACGGGTGTTCGATCATCGGACCGACACGCCGGTCCCGTCGCTCGTCGGTGTGACGGTGCGATCACCGCCGACCGCGCGGACACTGGGACTCCCGGACACCGACCGGGGCACGGACCGCTGGAGCACCGGGGGCGCGGAGCCGCCGGTTCCGCCGATCGACGGCCACCGCGAGGAGGTGCCGATCATGACGACGCGCCGTTCCCTGCCGCCCGAACATCCGCTGAGCCGGATCTACCGGATCGTGGCAGCCCTGCTCGGTGCCGCACTGGTGGTCTACGGCGCCCTCGTGCTGGGCGGTCGGCCACCGCTGCTGGGGGCGGAGGGCGCCCAGGTCTACTTCTGGCTCTCCGGCAACGGGATGCTCGGGTACCTGTCCGTCGCCTTCGGCGCGGTGCTCGTGCTCGCGGCGGCCTGGGGCGGCAAGGTCGCCTCGACCACCAGCACGGTGGCCGGGGTGCTGTTCTTCCTCGCCGGGCTGGCGCACCTCGTGTTGTTCGCCACGACGTGGAACCCGCTCGGGTTCAACGCGGCGAACGTGGTGTTCAGCCTCGCCGCCGGGGCGCTGCTGGTGTTCCTGGGGGTCTCCGGCCGGGTCGGCGGCCCGCTGCCGCCCGACGACCCCCGGCACCGCGCCGCGGACCGGTTCCCCGAGCAGCGGACCGGCGAACGGCCGCCCGCCGGCTCGGCGCAGCAGCGGCTGGCCGACCTGCAGCCGCTGTCCCGGGACGAGGCCGCCGTCGCCGCGGGCACCTCCACGCCGCAGCAGCAACGGCGGGTCCGCGCCGAGGCGTGGCGCCACCAGCAGGAGGAACGCCGCCGGGCCTACGAGCACTACGCCGAGCAGCACCGCACCGAGGCCGACGAGATCAGCGCGCAGAACCCCTGGCAGGACGAGTACCCGGAGCCCCGCAGCGCGCCGCCCACCCGGGACCTGAGGTTCCCCCAGCGCGGCGACACCTGACCCCGGCGCACGACCGCTCCCGCACCGGGGCCCGAGGTCAGCGCCGCTCCGGCGGCACCTCGAACGCGTCGCAGACCGCCTGCCAGACCTCCTTGGGGGTGAACCCCGCCTCGAGGGCCTCGTCGATGGTCCGGCCGCCCAGCACGGCGAACACGTGGTCCTGGGCCATCATCTCGGCGCGGACCCGGCCGAACTCCTCGGCGAGCCGGTTGCGGAAGTGGGTGTGGCGCATCACCGCTGAGCCTACGCGCCGCCCGTATGCTGGGGGCGTGCTGCTCCTGCAAGCCGATCCGACCGGGCTGTCGTCACCGCTGGGCAAGCTGGTGATCGCGGCGATCCTGCTGACCGTCGTCGTGCTCGCCCTCCGGCACCTGTGGAACCGGCGCGGGCGCTGAGCCCGGCGGGACCGCGCCGCACGGCCGTTCGGGTGAGCGCCCGCTCCGCTGCCCGCTGTCGGTGCCGTGGTCCAGCATGGAGGGGTGAGCGATGTGCTGGAGGTGTTCTCCCCGCCGACCCGGGACTGGTTCCGCGGCGCGTTCGCCGGGCCCACCGAGGCCCAGCGCGGCGCCTGGCAGGCCATCGCCGACGGCGAGCACGCCCTGGTGGTGGCGCCCACCGGTTCCGGCAAGACGCTCGCCGCGTTCCTCTCGGCGCTGGACCGGCTGGCCGCCGAAGGACCCCCGGAAGACCCCCGGCGGCGCTGCCGGGTGCTCTACGTCTCGCCGCTCAAGGCGCTGGCCGTGGACGTCGAGCGCAACCTGCGCGCGCCGCTGGCCGGGATCCGGCAGGCCACCCAGCGCGCCGGCGGCGAGCCGCCGGACATCGCCGTCGGCACCCGCACCGGTGACACCCCCGCCGACCAGCGCCGCGCGTTCCAGCGCACGCCGCCGGACGTGCTGGTCACCACGCCCGAATCGCTGTTCCTGCTGCTGACCTCCGCCTCCCGCGAGTCGCTGCGCGGGGTGGAGACGGTGATCGTCGACGAGGTGCACGCGGTGGCGGGCACCAAGCGCGGCTCGCACCTGGCGGTGTCGCTGGAGCGGCTCGACGAGCTGCTGCCCCGCCCGGCGCAGCGGGTCGGCCTGTCGGCGACGGTGCGGCCGGTCGAAGAAGTGGCGTCGTTCCTGGCCGGCGGCCGACCGGTGCGCACCGTCCAGCCGGCCCACCCGAAGGAGGTCGAGGTCCGGGTCGAGGTCCCGGTGCCGGACATGGCCGAGCTGGGGGCGCAATCCGGTGACGTCGAGGGCTCGGCGGCGGGGGCGGCCCCGCGCACCTCGATCTGGCCGTCGGTGCAGGAGCGCGCGCTGGAGCTGATCCGGCAGCACCGCTCGACCATCGTGTTCGCCAACTCGCGGCGGCTCGCCGAACGCCTCACCTCCGGGATCAACGAGCTCGCCGCGGAGCAGGAGACCGGGGTCGCACCCGAGCCGTCCCGGTTCCCGGCCGAGGCGGTCGGCGGCTCCGGCATCACCGCGGGCGCGCCCGCCGTGGTCGCCAAGGCCCACCACGGGTCGATGTCGAAGGAGCAGCGGGCGGTCGTCGAGGAGGAGCTCAAGTCCGGCCGGCTGCCGTGCGTGGTGGCGACCTCCTCCCTGGAGCTGGGCATCGACATGGGCGCGGTGGACCTGGTGGTGCAGATCGAGACGCCGCCGAGCGTGGCCTCCGGCCTGCAGCGCATCGGCCGCGGCGGGCACCAGGTCGGCGCGGTGTCGCGCGGGGTGGTGTTCCCCAAGTTCCGGGGCGACCTGATCGGCTGCGCGGTGGTGTCCGAGCGGATGGCCGACGGGCTGATCGAGGCGCTGTCCTACCCGCGCAACCCGCTGGACGTGCTGGCCCAGCACGTGGTGGCGATGGTGGCGATGGAGCCGTGGTCGGTGCCGGACCTGGCCGCCGTGCTGCGCCGCGCCGCGCCGTTCGCCGGGTTGCCCGACTCGGCCCTGCACTCGGTACTGGACATGCTGGCCGGGCGCTACCCCAGCGAGGAGTTCGGGGAGCTGCGGGCGCGGATCGTGTGGGACCGGGTCAACGACGAGCTGCGCGCCCGGCCCGGGGCGCAGCGGCTGGCGGTCACCTCCGGCGGGACCATCCCGGATCGCGGGCTGTTCCTGGTCACCACGCCCGGCGAGACCGGGACCGGCGGCGCGCGGGTCGGCGAGCTCGACGAGGAGATGGTCTACGAGTCGCGGGTCGGCGACACCTTCCTGCTGGGCACCTCGGCGTGGCGGGTGGAGGACATCACCCACGACCGGGTCGTGGTGGTGCCCGCCCCCGGCGCGGCGGCGCGGATGCCGTTCTGGAAGGGCGATTCCCCCGGCCGTCCGCTGGAACTGGGCCGGGCGCTGGGCGCCTTCGTCCGGGAGGTGACCGGTTCGGCGGCCGAGACCGCGCGGGAGCGGATGGCCGCGGCCGGGCTGGACGAGTGGGCGCGGGACAACCTGCTGTCCTACTTGGACGAACAGCGGGAGGCGACCCGGCACGTGCCGGACGACCGGACGATCCTCGTCGAGCGCTTCCGCGACGAGCTGGGCGACTGGCGGCTGGTGGTGCACTCGCCGTTCGGCGCCAAGGTCAACGGGCCGTGGGCGCTGGCCATCGGCGCCCGGATCCGCGAGCGCCGCGGGGTCGAACCGCAGGTGGCGTCCTCCGACGACGGGATCGTGCTGCGGCTGGCCGACGCGCTCGACGAGGCGGGGTCCGAGGTGCTGCCCACCGCCGAGGACGTGCTGCTGGACCCGGACGACGTGGCGCGGGTGGTGACCGACGAGGTCGGCGGCTCGGCGCTGTTCGCCTCCCGGTTCCGGGAGTGCGCGGCCCGGGCGCTGCTGCTGCCGCGGCGCGATCCCGGCCGCCGCTCGCCGCTGTGGCAGCAGCGGCAGCGCTCGGCGCAACTGCTCGCGGTCGCCGCGCAGTACGAGCAGTTCCCGATCGTGCTCGAGGCGATGCGGGAATGCCTGCAGGACGTCTACGACGTGCCGGGGCTGACCGACCTGATGCGGCAGGTGGCCGCGCGCCGGGTGCGGGTGGTGGAGGTGCAGACCCCGACGCCGTCGCCGTTCGCCCGCAACCTGCTGTTCGGCTACATCGGGATGTTCCTGTACGAGACCGACGCGCCGCTGGCCGAGCGCCGTTCCGCCGCGCTGAGCCTGGATCCCGCGCTGCTGGCCGAGCTGCTGGGCTCCGAGGAGCTGCGCGAGCTGCTCGACCCGGAGGTGGTCACCGAGGTCGAGCAGCAGTTGCAGCGGCTCACCCCCGAGCGGCACGCCAAGGACGCCGAAGGCGCGGTGGACCTGCTCCGCTTCCTCGGCGACCTGTCCGCCGAGGAGGCCGAGGCGCGCGGCATCCGCCCGGAGTGGCTGGCGGAGCTGGCCGCGCAGCGCCGGGTGCTGTCCGTGCGCATCGCCGGGGAGCCGCGCTGGATCCCGGTCGAGGACGCGGGCAAGGTCCGCGACGCGCTCGGCGTGGCGCTGCCGGTCGGCGTGCCGGAGACGTTCACCGAGCCCGTTCCGGACCCGCTGGGTGAGCTGCTGATCCGCTTCGCCCGGTGCCGGGGGCCGTTCACCGCCGAGGCCGCGGCCGGGCGGTTCGGGCTCGGCGTCGCGGTGGTGCACGGGGTGCTGGACCGGTTGACCGGCACCGGCAGGCTGGCCCGGGGTGAGCTGCGCCCGCTGGACGCCGGTGGCGGTGGTGCGCTGGAGTACTGCGACACCGAGGTGCTGCGGCGGTTGCGGCGCGGTTCGCTGGCCCGGCTGCGGGCCGAGGTGGAACCCGTCGAGCCCGCGGCGCTGGGGCGGTTCCTGCCCGCGTGGCACGGCATCGGCGCCCGGTTGCGCGCCGCGCCGACGGTGGACGACGTGTACTCGGTGGTGGAGCAGCTCGCCGGTGCCCCGGTCCCGGCCAGCGCGCTGGAATCGTTGCTGCTGCCCGCCCGGCTGCCGGGCTACTCCCCCGCGCTGCTCGACGAGCTGACCGCGACGGGCGAGGTGACCTGGGTCGGGTCCGGCGCCCTGGCCGGTGGGGACGGCTGGATCGCGTTGGCGCCCACCGACGTCGCGGACCTGCTGCTGCCGGACCCGCCGGAGGCGACCGGGGACGACGCACCGCTGCACCGGGCGCTGCTGGACGCGCTGGGCGGCGGGGCGCTGTTCTTCCGGGAACTCGCGGAGCGGGGCGGGTCGGCGCTGGTCGAGCAGGGCGAGCAGGCCCCGGCCGACGACGCGGTGATCGCCGCGCTGTGGGACCTGGTCTGGGCGGGCCGGGTCAGCAACGACACGCTGGCCCCGCTGCGTTCGCTGGTGTCCGGCCGGGGTGCCGCGCACAAGCCGCGGCGCAGCGCGCCCCGGGGCCGCTACGCGCGGTTGCGCGCGGGCCGCCCCGCGATGCCCAGCCGCACCGGACCGCCGACCGTCTCCGGCCGCTGGTCCCTGGCGCCGCGCCCGGAAGCGGAGCCGACGCGTCGCGCGCACGCCCGCGCCGAGGCCTTCCTGGAGCGGCACGGAGTGCTGACCCGGGGCGCGCTGGACGTCGAACGCGTCGCAGGCGGGTTCTCCTCGGTCTACAAGGTGCTGCGGGCGATGGAGGAATCGGGGCGCTGCCGCCGCGGCTACGTCGTCGAGGGGCTCGGCGCGGCGCAGTTCGCGGTGCCGGGCGCCATCGACCGGCTGCGCGCCCTGTCCCACCCGCCGGAGGAAGCGCCGGAGGCGGTGGTGCTCGCCGCCGCCGACCCGGCCCAGCCGTACGGCGGGGCGCTGGAGTGGCCCGCGGCGATGGGCGGGACCCGGCACCGGCCGGGGCGCAAGGCCGGTGCCCTGGTGGCGCTCGTCGGCGGGGAGGCGGTGCTCTACGTGGAGCGCGGCGGGAAGTCGCTGCTGTCGTTCACCGACGACGAGGACGCGCTGCGGCGGGCGGCGGCCGGTCTGGCCCGGGTCGTCCGGGAGGGCTGGCTGGACCAGCTCGCCGTGCAGCGCGCCGACGGCGAGGGCGCCTGGGGCTCACGACTGGCGGAGATCCTCACCGAGGCCGGTTTCCGCGCCACGCCGAAGGGTCTGCGGCTGCGGGCATGAGGCGTCGGCGGTCTCCTCGCGGGCGTTGGGCCGCGAGGAGACCGGTTCCGCCGCGGCGGGACGCGTTCACAGGTGCGGCGCCACGTGGTCGTGGAACGTGGTGATGCGGGTGTAGCCGGTCAGCACGTCGGCGAGGCGCGGCTCGGCGCCGCGCGGGATGGCCATCGCGGTGACCCCGACGAGCTTGCCGTCCACGACCAGCGGACCCCCGCTGTCGCCGCCCGAGCTGGCCACGCCGCCCTGCTCGTACCCGGCGCACACGTAGTGCTCGGGGTGGAACGCCACCGGCCACGGCGAGCCGTGCAGCGCCGCGTCCCGGCAGGCCTCGTCGGACATCAGCGGGAGCTGGGCCTCCTGGAGCAGCGGGGTCGCCGACTCCGCCGGTGGTGCGCCGAGCTGCTCCTCGCTGCTCACCCCCCACCCGAGCACCTGGGCCGGTGTGCCGGGCCGGTACAGCTCCTCGGCCTGCTCCGGGGTGGCGACCGGGAGCGTCCGGTACGGCATCGGCCGGTCCAGCGTCAGCACCGCGATGTCGCCCCCCGGGTAGCTCTGCCCGCCCTCCGGCGGGGGCGGACCCGCGACCTTCTCGTGCGGGTCGATCGCCACCACCTTCCTGACCTCGCCCGCACCGGTGCGCAGATCGGTCCGCCCGCCCACCACGTCGAGGTCGCCGAGCCGCGTCTCGTCGACGCAGTGCGCTGCCGTGACCACCTTGGTGGGGGCCACGAGCGCGCCGCCGCACTGGTGGTTCGACGGCCGTTGCGGGTAGGCGTGCGGGTCGGAGAGGAACACCATCCACGGGTGGTCGGCGACCGAGACCGGTCCGCCGCCGATGATCCGGGTGCCGATCCCGTCCTCGGCCGCTGCCACCGGACCGGCCAGCGCCGTCGTCGCCATCGCGGTGGCCCCCAGCGCCACCGCCCACGTCTTCGCTCTGCTCATGCGACCAGGCTCGCGCGGCGGTGCGACCACCGGTACCGGGACGAACCCGGAGACCGGTCCGGCCGCCCGTCCGCCCCGGAGCTGATGCCGAACGGCGCAACCGCCGCCCCCGCTCGGCGCAGCACCGCTCGTCGGCGCTGGTCGCGGGCACGCCCGGAGCCCTCGAACGTCCTACCCGGGTCCGATCCGTGATCGGGCATCCTGGGTGGGTGGACTGGCCCCAGCTCGCCGCGCTCTCCGTCGCCGTCGGTGCGGGGGCGATCGTGTTCCTCCGGCGCCGACGCGGATCGGTGGTGCACCGCGCCGTCTCCGCGGTGCTGGCCGCGACGCTGGCCTACTTCGGGGCCATCGTCGTGCTGACCGTCCTGACCGGACTCGCCTGGCTCACCGCTCCCTAGACGCCTCCGCCGCGGAATCCGCCCGCGCACCCGCACCGGTGGGCCATGCTGCGGAGGTGGACTCCTCCTCGGTGGTGCTCGTCGGTGCGTCGGTCGGCGCGGGCGCGGTCGTGCTGGTGCGTTCGCTCCGGCGCACCGGCTGGCGCGACGCCTGGACGTTCGGCAGCTCGCCGGAGCGGCGCTGGCCGCCGTGCTGGCCTACTGGACCGCGTTCGCACTGCTCCTGCTCGGGTACGCCGCCGCGCTGAGCTCCGGTTCGTGACACCCGCCTCCGAACCGGTACGCCGGGGCGGAACGCGTACGGCGTCCCGGTAACCGCGGGAACCCACCACCGCCGACCGCGGTCCGGAAGGCGCAGCACCCGCCGAGGCCCCCGAGGACCGCCCAGGCCTGCCCGTCCGGCCCGGGGAGCGATCCGCACACCGCGGGTACCCGGCGGCCTTCTCGCCGCGGGGTCGCCGAGACCGTCAGCGACCGTTCACCACGTCGGCACCGTCCGCCCGAGGGACCGCCGAGTTCCCACCGCGCTCCGCTGTCCGATTTCCGGTGGGTGAGGGGCACCTTCATCCGGCATAGTCGGATGAAGGTGCCCCTCACCCGGTGCACTGCGCGGGAGCCGCGTCAGCGGGTGGCGAGCCGCAACAGCCCCCAGAGCTGGGCGATCGCGTCCGGATCACCGCTGGTCTCCACCGCGCGGTCCGGGAGCCTGCCCCACAACCAGAGGTACACCGCCGCCGGGTCGCCGCCGACGACCGCCTCCGGCGTGGTCAGCGCGACGTCGGGCGTGCTCACCACCGCCGTGCCCGCCGGATCGGCGGTGACCAGCCAGTTCCGGTCCGCCGCGTGCACGCCCACGGAGCAGGCGCGGGTGGCCGTCACCCCCAGGGCGTGCAGTCGGTAGTCGAACCACACCCGCAGCACCTCGTCGATCCCGTCCACCGCGATGTCCGGGTCGATCGGGGTGAGCTCGATGCCCGCCGCGATCTGGAGGTCGACGCGCTGCACCACGACGGCGTGCAGCAACCGGCGGGCCCAGAACCGCACCGAGTGGTCCTCCGGCCACCAGGTCGGGCAGGGGTCGTGGGGAGGTCGGCTGACCAGCTCGGCGAGCAGGTCGGCCAGGCGCAGCACGAGCCGGTCGGCCAGCTCGCGCAGCCCGGGATCGGCGGGCAATTCCCAGCGCAGCGCGGACTCGGCGGAGGCGCCCAGCCAGGACAGCGCGTCCTCGGCCAGGTCTCCCAGGTGCCGCACCGTCTGGCCGACGGTCCGGCCGGAGGCCCCCGCGACGGGCAGGTCGGCATGCGCGTCGTGGGTGGCGGCGACGAGGAGCTGCCCCTCGTCGGCGAGCAGATCGAGCATCCGCCCGTAGTCCATCCTCACCTCGCACCTCATCGCACCGCTCCCGTCAGGTTCCTGCCGACGACGTCGAGGAACTCGCGGCTCTTGGCCACCAGGTCGTCGGCGTCGCGACCGGTGACCGGGACGCCCGCCTCGGCCGCGGCCCGGCGGTCCGACCGGGCCGCGAAGAAGGCGGCCCACTCCCGCAGCTCGGGTGCGGCCGCGGTGAGCAGGGCCCACACGCTGGTCGGGCGGGTGCGCTCCTGCTGCCGAGCGCGCGCCACCACGACGGCGGTCGCGGCCCGCAGCGCGGCCAGGTGCGCGGCGACGTAGCGCTCCCCCGCGCCGGCGTCGCCCTCGGCCGAGTGCAGCGACGACCGCGCCTGCACCAGGAGGGACATCGAGCCGGCCGGAACGTCGGCGGGCTGGGGCGGTCGGTGGTCCTCCACCGACCGCCGGGGAGCCGGGATCGACAGGTTGGGAATTGACATCGGCGTTCTCCTCGCACACGACGAGACGGTCCAGCCGGGGCGGGTCCGGCGGCGAGGTGCTTCCCCCACCGCACCGCCGAACCCGGATTCGAACATCAGTCCATCGAACTTCAGTTCGAACACCTGAAGATTAGCCCGCTCCCCCGATCGACTCAAGCGTTGCGTCGCACATCACCTGTTCGAGCGGTGACCAGCGATGATGATCACCTGAACGGAGGCACCGGGACGGCTCCGGCCGGCACCGGCACGCGACCGGCCCGCGTTCGGGGAAAGACCTCGGCGGCCAAACCGGCTAGGGTTCCGCCTGTGACCGCCGCGCCGTCCCCCCGCTGTGACCGGATCAGCGAGCTGACCGCCGACCAGCTCCGCGCCCGCCTCACCGAAGCCCTGCACGTCTACGTGACCGCGATGGGGTACCCGCCCAGCACCGCGACGCAGCGCGGTCCGATGTGGTCGGCGCACACGATGCGGCCCGGGTGGCGCTGCGTCGGCGCGTTCAACGACCGCGACGAGCTCATCGGCATCGGCTACGGCTACCTCGGCGCCGCCGGCCAGTGGTGGCACGAGCAGGTGCGGCGCGGGCTGCTCAGCGTCGGCGGGGACGTCGACCGGTGGCTGACCGACTACTTCGAGCTCACCGAGCTGCACGTGCACCCGGGCAGCCAGGGCGGCGGACTCGGCGGGGAGATCCTGCGGCGGCTGCTCCTCGGGGCCGAGGGCAGCACCGTGCTGCTGTCCACACCGGAGGGACCGACCCGCGCCTGGCGGCTGTACCGCAGGCTCGGGTTCGACGACGTGCTGCGCGACTACCGGTTCACCGGGGACCCGCGTCCGTTCGCGGTCCTCGGCCGGTCGCTGCCGCTGGCGGACTGACCGGCCGGGGCCACCTCGCGCCCCGGCCGGCGCCGGGATCACAGCAGCGCGAGCTGCTCCCGCAGCGTGTCCAGCCCCATGGCGCCCATCCGCAGCGCCTGGGCGTGGAACTCCTTGAGGTCGAACGCCGCGCCGTGCCTGCGGCGGGCGTCCTCGCGAGCGGCCAGCCACAGCCGCTCGCCGAGCTTGTAGGACGGCGCCTGCCCCGGCCAGCCGAGGTAGCGGTCGATCTCGTCGCGCACGTGCGCCGGGTCGGCGATGGTGCGGGTGAGCATGAACTCCAAGCCCAGCTCGGGCGTCCAGCGCTGCCCTTCGTGGAAGCCGGTGCCCTTCGGGATCTCCAGCTCCAGGTGCATCCCGATGTCGACGATCACCCGGCCCGCCCGGAAGAGCTGGTCGTTGAGCATCCCGAGCAGGTCGCCGTCGTCGCCGAAGTAGCCGAGCTCGCGCATCAGCCGCTCCGCGTAGAGCGCCCAGCCCTCCCCGTGCCCGGAGACGAAGCACATCAGCCGCTGGAACTTGTTCAGCCGCCCGGACTCGTGCACGCCGGTGGCGATCTGCAGGTGGTGCCCCGGAACGCCCTCGTGGTAGACGACGGTCAGCTCCCGCCAGGTCGGGAAGTCGACGCGGTCGGCGGGCACCGACCACCACATCCGGCCGGGGCGGGAGAAGTCGTCGCTGGGACCGGTGTAGTAGGCGCCGACCCCGCCGCCGGGGGGCGCGATCCGGCACTCCAGGGCCATCAGCCGGTCCGGGATCTCGAAGTGGGTGCCGCGCAGCTCGCGCAGCGCCTCGTCGGACCTGCCCTGCATCCACGCCTCGAATTCGCGCTGCCCGCGGACCAGGTAGCGCGGGTCGGCGTCGAGCGCGGCCGCCGCCTCGGCCGGGGAGGCGCCGGGCTCGATCCGCCGCGCGACCTCGCGCAGCTCCGCCTCGATCGCGGTGAACTCCTGCCAGCCCCACTCGTAGGCCTCCCGCAGGTCCAGCTGGGCACCGGTGAAGTAGCGGGACCACAGCCGGTAGCGCTGCTCGCCCACCGCGTCGCGCTCCGGCGCCCGCGGCAGCAGCTCGTCGCGCAGGAAGTCGGCCAGCTCGGCGTAGGCACCGGCGGCCGATTCGGCGGCGGCGTCGAGCTCCCGGCGCAGCGCCCCGCCGACCTGCGCCCCGCCGACCTCCGCCCCGGCGACGAGCTCCGCGAAGAACGACTTCGGAGCACCGCGCCCGGACCAGGTGTCGCACTGCGCCGCCACCTTGGCGATCTGCCGCGCCGCCGAGACCGCGCCCCGGCGGGCGCCTTCGGTCAGGCCCGCGCGCAGCGAGCGCACCGACTCGCCGACCTTCGCCAGCCGGGTGGCGATGGTGCGCCAGTCCTGCTCGGTGTCGGTCGGCATCATGTCGAAGACCTGCCGGATGTCCTGCACCGGACTGGCGATCACGTTCAGCGCCGAGAGGTCGGCGTCGGCCTCGTGCAGCTCCAGGTCGACGCCCACCCGCTCCAGCAGCACCGCCTGCGCGACCCGTTCGGCGTCGTCGGCGGGCACGGCCTCGCGCGCCGCCGCGACCGCGCGCCGCGCCGCCTCCGCCCGGGCCCGGTGGCCCTCCGGCGAGTAGTCCGTCATGTCCTCGTCGTGACCCGGCAGCCCGAGGAAGGTGCCGGAAATGGGGTCGAGCGCGGCCAGCTCGTCGACGAACCGGTCGCTGATCTCGTGCACGCCCTGCTGATCAGTCGCCATGCCCGCCCACGCTAGTCGTCGCCCGCCGGAGCCTCATCCGGATTCCTCCGGCGCGGTCGCGCACCCGGCGAAAACCCGCAGCCGGTGCGACGATTCGGCAGGTGGAGCGGACAACGAGCGGTCGTCGAACGGGCCCCGCCCGCGGTGCGGTGCTGGGTCTGCTGCTGGTGCTCGTCGGGATGGTCACCGGCGGCTGCCTGCACGTGAACGCGGCGCTCACGATCGACGGCGAGGACGCCGTCGCGGGTGAGCTGGTGATCACCACGCAGACCGCCGACGGGAAGGTCCCGTTCCAGTTGACCCCGCCCGAGGACCTGGCCGACCAGGTGCGGATCACGCCTTACGCGCAGGGCGACCGGGTCGGCTCGCACCTGTCGTTCCGCGGCCTGAGCTTCGACGAGGTGACCCGGCTGAGCCAGTCGCTCACCCCGGACGACTCGCGCTACCAGTTCCAGCTCTCCCGCAGCGGCTCGCTGGTGATCCTGGAGGCCTCGGCCGACCTCACCCCGCTGGCCAACACCGACTCGTCGGTCGAGGTCAAGGTCAGCGCGCCGGGCGAGATCACCAGCACCAACGGCGAGGAGAGCGCGGGCACGGTCACCTGGGAGCTGGAACCCGGCGAGGTGACCAGGCTCGCGGCGACCTTCCAGTACGCCAGCGCGACCGGCGGCGGCTGGGTCGGCTGGGCGGCGCTGCTGACCGGCGCGACCTTCCTGGTGGCGCTGGTCGTCGCCGCGCTGGCGCTGAGCACGCACCTGCGGGCGCGCGCGGCCGAGGAAGCCTGAGCGCGCACCCCGCAAGGCCACCCGGATCAGACCCCTTAGGGTGAGGCGCGAGCCAGTCGTGCCCGCGGGAGCGGGACGGGGAATCCGGTCGGAAGCCGGAGCTGACGCGCAGCGGTAGGGGTGCTGGGCGAGGACACGTGCCACTGGGCCACCAGGCCCGGGAAGGCTCCTCGCCCGAACGAGCCCGAGCCCGAAGACCTGCTGGCTCGCCGGGACGCACACCGCTTCCCGGCTCGCACCCGGGCTTCGCGACCGAGCCCCGAGCGAAGGACGGTAGTCTTGCGCACCCGCCGCGCGGTGGTCCTGACCAGCCTCGCCACCCTCGCCCTCACCAGTTGCGCCGCACCCGAGGCCGGAGCACCGGCACCCGGCGCCGTGTCCGTGCCCAACTGCGACCGGGAGGTCGTGGTCGAGCAGCCGCCGCAGCGCGCGGTGAGCCTGAACCAGAGCACCACCGAGATCATGCTGTCGCTGGGCCTGCAGGACCGGATGGTCGGCACCGCGACCTGGACCGACCCGGTGGACCCGGACCTGGCCGAAGCCAACGCGCAGGTGCCGAGGCTGGCCGACAACGCCCCGTCGTTCGAGACCGTGCTGAGCACCGAACCGGACATCGTGCTGGGCGCCTACCAAGCCGTCTTCACCGATGAGCGGATCGCCTCGCGGGAGCGCTTCGGGCAGCTCGGCGTGCCGACCTACCTGTCGCCGAGCAACTGCCTGCCGGAGGAGGCGCCGCTGGCCGAACCGGTGGTGCTGGACGACATCTACCGCGAGGTGCGGGAGATCGCGACGCTGTTCGGGGTGCCCGAGCGCGGCGAGGCGCTGATCGCGGACCTGCGCGACCGGGTGTCGGCGGCGCAGCGGAAGGTGGCGGGGCTGGACCTGCCGCCGGAGACCTCCGTGCTGTTCTGGTTCGCCCGCACCGAAACCCCGTACGTGGCGGGCGGCACCGGCGCCCCGGCGATCATGGCGCGCACCCTCGGGGTCCGCGGCACCTACGCCGACCAGCGCTCGATGTGGCCGCAGATCGGCTGGGAGGACATCCTCGCCCGCGACCCCTCGCTGCTGGTGCTCGGTGATCTGACCCGCGACGGCGAGGGCGACTCGTTGCGGGCCAAGGTCGACTTCTTGCGCAGCGACCCGGCCGTCTCCCGGCTCCCGGCGGTGCGCGAGCAGCGCTGGCTGCCGATGACCGGCACGGCGCTGAACGTGAGCCTGCAGACCATCGACGGGATCGAGGCCCTGGCCGACGCGCTGGTCGAGCTGGACCGGCAGCGGTGAGCCGCGCGCCGCGTCCCGGCCGGGCCGCGGGGCTGGTGCTGGTCGGCGTGCCCGCGCTGGTGCTGTCGATCGCCGCGGTGATCACCACCGGACCGGCCGACCTCGGCGTCGCGGAGGTCGTCGAGGTGATCGCCGCCCGGTTCGGCTGGGTCGAGACCGACCTGTCGCGGATAGCGCAGGGCATCGTGTGGGAGCTGCGGTTGCCCCGCGCGCTGCTGGCCGCGCTGTGCGGCGCCGGGCTCGCGGTGTGCGGCGCGGTGCTGCAATCGCTGCTGCGCAACCCGCTCGCGGACCCGTTCCTGCTCGGCGTGTCGGCGGGTGCCTCCACCGGCGCGGTCACGGTGGTGGTCCTCGGCCTCGGCGCCGGGGTGATCGGCCTGACCTCGGGGGCGTTCGTCGGCGCGCTCATCGCCTTCGGCCTGGTGATGCTGCTGGCCCGGCTGGCCGGTGGCGGGACCGGCCGGGTGATCCTCGCCGGGGTCGCGGGCACCCAGCTCTTCTCGTCGCTGACCTCCTACGTCGTGATGACCTCGGCCGACGCCGAGCAGACCCAGGGCGTGCTGTTCTGGCTGCTCGGCTCGCTGGCCGGGGCCCGCTGGACCGACGTGGTGATCGCCGCCGCGGTGACCGCCGCCGGGCTGGCGGTCTGCCTGTCCCAGGCCGGGCGGCTGGACGCGTTCGCCTTCGGCCAGGACGCGGCCGCCTCGCTCGGCGTGCCGGTGGCGCGGTTGCGCGCGCTGCTGCTGGTCACCACCGCCCTGCTCACCGCGACGCTGGTCGCGGCGGCGGGGGCGATCGGCTTCGTCGGTCTGGTGCTGCCGCAGGCGATGCGGTTGGTCGTCGGCCCCGGGCACCGCGCGCTGCTGCCGGTGTCCGCCGTCTACGGCGCCCTGCTGCTGGTCTGGGTCGATGCGCTGGCGGGCACCCTGGCCGCGCCGCAGGAGGTCCCGGTCGGGGTGATCACCGCGATCGTCGGCGTGCCGGTCTTCGCCGCGCTGCTGGTGCGCAAGCGGGGCCTGACGTGAGGTCCGGCCACCGGCGCCGCTGCGCGGGCGGGTCCCACCACGCGTTTTCGAGGGAGGAGCGGGCATGAGCATCCGGACCCGGGAGCTGTCCTGGCACGCCGGTGGCGCGCTGATCGTCGACGGCATCAGCACCGAGGTCGAACCCGGCCGCACCCTCGGGTTGCTCGGGCCCAACGGGTCCGGCAAGTCGTCGCTGCTGCGGCTGCTGGCCGGGCTGCGGCGGCCTTCCGGGGGCAACGTGCTGCTCGACGGGCGGGAGCTAGGCGGGTTCGGCCGCCGCGAACTGGCCCGCCGGGTCGCGGTGGTCGAGCAGGAGTCCGGCACCGAGCTGGACCTGTCGGTGCGCGACGTGGTCGCCCTCGGCCGCACCCCGCACCGCACCGGCTGGGGCGGGGAACATCCCGACGACGCGGCGGCGGTGCGCCGGGCGCTGGCCGCCACCGGGCTGGACGGCCTCGCCGAGCGGCGGTGGCACGCGCTGTCCGGCGGGGAACGGCAGCGCACCCAGATCGCCCGCGCGCTGGCCCAGGAACCCTCCGAGCTGCTGCTCGACGAACCGACCAACCACCTCGACATCGCCCACCAGCTCGAACTGCTGGCGCTGATCCGCACCTTGCCGCTGACCACCGTGGTCGCGCTGCACGACCTGAACCTCGCCGCCGGCTACTGCGACCGGCTGCTGGTGCTGGCCGGCGGTCGGGCGGTGGCCGCCGGTGCCCCCGCCGACGTGCTCACCGAGGACCTGGTCGCCGAGGTCTACGGCGTGGCCTGCGAGGTCGTCGCGACCCCGGAGGGCGCTCCGCACATCCGATTCCGCGGTCCGGTCGGCCGGTGACGCACGAATCGGTACCGACCACGCTCCGTGTCCGATCACCCGGACGTGGGCGCCGCGGCGGGACCCGCCAGCCGCGGCGCGCGGACATCGCGGAGGATGGTGGCGTGCCCGTTTCGCATCCGACCACCGAGAACAGCACCGACGAGGACGCCGTCGTGGAACACGATCTACCCGATGCGGTGCAGCACCTGCTGACCCGGTACCTCCGGCAACGGCGTGCCGAGGCCGCCGACCTGGACCCGGCCTTCGGGACCGCGGTGGACAAGCTCGCCCGGTTCGTCCTCGGCGGCGGCAAGCGGCTGCGGCCCACCTTCGCCTGGTGGGGGTGGCGCGCGGCGGGCGGCGCCGCGCAGGGCCCGGAGGCGGTCGCGGCGCTGCGCGCGGCCAGCGCCCTGGAACTGCTCCAGGCCTGCGCGCTGGTGCACGACGACCTCATCGACGACTCCGACACCCGCCGCGGTCACCCGACCGTGCATCGCGAGTTCGCCGCGCTGCACCAGGAATCGGACTTCCGCGGCGAGCCGGGGTCGTTCGGCACCGCCGCCGCCGTGCTGCTCGGCGACCTCGCCCTGGCCTGGGCCGACGACCTGGTGCAGGAATCGGGGATGGGCGCCGACGCGCTGCGCCGCGCCCGCGAGCCGTGGCGGGCGATGCGCACCGAGGTGATGGCCGGGCAGTACCTCGACGTGCTGGGCCAGTTCCGGGACGACGAGACCCCGCAGGCCGCGCTGCGGATCTGCGAGCTCAAGGCCGCGTCCTACACCGTGCAGCGCCCGCTGGAGCTCGGGGCCCAGCTCGCCGGGGCCGACCCCGCGACGCTGGAATCGCTGGGCCGCTTCGGCGCCGACATCGGTGTCGCCTTCCAACTCCGCGACGACCTGCTGGGCGTGTTCGGCGATCCGGAGGTGACCGGCAAGCCCGCGGGGGACGACCTGCGCGAGGGCAAGCGGACGGTGCTCATCGCCGAAGCGGTGGACAGCGCGCGGCGGCAGGACGACCAGCAGGCGCTCGCCGAGCTGCGCGGCGTGCTCGGCGACGCCGACCTGGACCCCGCGCGGGTCGAGCGGACGCGCGGGCTGCTCACCCGGCTCGGCGCGGTCGACGCGGTGGAGCGGCGGATCACCGACCTGACCGGGTCGGCGATCCGAGCGCTGCGCTCCGCGGGGGTCGCCGAGCCCGCCGCGACCGAGCTCGCCGAGCTGGCCATCGCGGTGACCGACCGCACCCGCTGATGCGCACCGTCACCAGCCGCACCGACCACGTCGTCATCGTCGGCGCCGGGCTGGCCGGGCTCGCCTGCGCGCTGCACCTGGCGGGCGCCGGGCGCCGGGTCACCGTCGTCGAGCGGGAGGAGGTCCCGGGCGGACGCGCCGGGCTGCGGCTGCTCGACGGCTACCGGATCGACACCGGACCCACCGTGCTCACCATGCCCGAGTTGCTCGACGAAGCGCTGGGCGCGGTGGGCGGGTCGATCGACGACGCGCTCGACCTCATCCCGCTCGACCCGGCCTACCGGGCCCGCTTCGCCGACGGTTCGGTGCTCGACGTGCGCACCGGCGGCGAGGCGATGGAGGACGAGGTCCGCCGCTTCGCCGGCCCCGGGGAGGCGGCCGGGTACCGGCGGCTGCGGCGCTGGCTCACCGAGGTCTACCGGGCCGAGCTGGACCGCTTCATCGACGCGAACTTCGACTCCCCGCTGGACCTGGCCTCGCCGGAGCTGGCCCGGCTGGTCGCGCTGGGCGGCTTCGGCCGCCTCGACCGCGCGATCGGCCGCTTCCTGACCGACGAGCGGCTGCGCCGGGTGTTCTCCTTCCAGGCGCTCTACGCCGGGCTCGACCCGCGCCGGGCGCTGGCGCTGTACGCGGTGATCCCGTACATGGACACCATCGGCGGCGTGTGGTTCCCGCGCGGCGGGATGCACGCGGTGCCCACCGCGATGGCCGACGCGGCGCGGCGCGCCGGGGTCGAGTTCCGCTGGGGCGCCGAGGTGGAGTCGCTGGAGCGGCGCGGCGACCGGATCACCGCGGTGCGCACCCGGCACGAGCGGATCGCCGCCGACGCCGTGGTGCTCACCCCGGACCTGCCGGTCGCGCGGGGGCTGCTCGGCGAGCGGCCCCGGCGGCGGTTGCGCTGGTCGCCGTCGGCGGTGGTGCTGCACGCGGGCACCACGACGAGCTGGGACGACGCCCACCACACGATCTCCTTCGGCGCGGCGTGGCGCTCGACGTTCACCGAGATCATCCGGGACGGGCGGCTGATGACCGACCCGTCGCTGCTGATCACCCGCCCCACCGCGACCGATCCCGGGCTGGCGCCGCCCGGTCGCGAGCTGCACTACGTGCTGGCGCCGTGCCCGAACCTGGCGACCGGACCGCTGGACTGGGCGCGGATCGGCCCCGCCTACCAGGAAGAACTGCTGGGCGTGCTGGAACGGCGCGGGTACACCGGCTTCGGCACCGCGCTCGACGTGCGCGAACTCGTCACCCCCGCCGACTGGGCGGCGCGCGGCCACGCGGCGGGCACCCCGTTCTCGGCCGCGCACACCTTCCCGCAGACCGGGCCGTTCCGCCCGCGCAACCTGGTGCGCGGGCGGCCCAACGCGGTGCTGGCGGGATCCGGCACGACTCCCGGCGTGGGGGTGCCCCCGGTGCTGCTGTCCGGCAAGCTCGCAGCCCGCCGGATCACGGGCTGACCAGGGCGGATCGGAGACCGCGGGGCCGCGCGGCGGGAAGGTGCGCGAGGGGTCAGAACCCCATCGCCTGAGCGCGCCTCTTGACTTCCCTGCCCCGGTCCCCGCGCAACGCGTCGATCGGGGTGCCGGGCAGCGTGTCGTCGGCGGTGAACAGCCAGCGCAGGATCTCGTCGGGGTGGTAGCCGGAGTCGAACAGCAGCGTGATCGTGCCGGGCAGGCCCTTCACGATGTCGGTCTCGGCGAAGAACGCCGTTGGGACACCGAGCTCGCCATCGCGCCGGATCGCGAGCAGGTGGCCATCGCGGATCAACTGGTGCACCCGGGTGACCGACCGGCCGAGTCGCCGGGCGACCTCGGGCAGCGGGGTGAGCTCCACGTCGGGAGCGAGCACATCCTGGGCAGCGGGAATCGCACTCACGCCGCACACGATGCCACATCGGCCCGACGGTCGCCGAGCACCGGACGGGGTGGTGGTCGATCCACCGGATCGGGCACCGGGCCCGCCGCGGCACCCCTACGATGGGCGGTCGTGCCCCGACATCGACCGCAGCCGCCGCCCTCGACCGGGCCTTCGATCCCTCACCTGCCACAATCGTGGCGGAACGACTACCCGGCGGTTGGCGGCAGATGACTCATGAGAACCGGTCCGGTCGAGGGGGCAACCTCGTCGGCGCCATGCTTGAGCGGCGGTACCGGGTCGACTCGCTGATCGCCCGGGGCGGCATGTCCACCGTCTACCGCGGGCTCGACACCCGGCTCGACCGGCCGGTGGCGCTGAAGGTGATGGACGAGCAGTACTCCGGCGACCGCTCCTTCGTGGAGCGCTTCGAGTCGGAGGCCCGCGCCGCCGCCCGGCTGCACGACCCGAACATCGTCGCGGTCTACGACCAGGGCGTCGACCGCCGCGCCGACGGCGACCACGTGTTCCTGGTGATGCAGCTCGTCGAGGGCTGCACGCTGCGCGACCTCATCGTGGACCGGGGCAGGCTGCCGGTGCCGCTGGCGCTCAGCGTGCTCGAACCGGTGCTCTCCGCGCTGGCCGCCGCGCACGGCGCGGGCATGGTGCACCGCGACGTCAAGCCGGAGAACGTGCTGATCGGCGAGGACGGCACCGTCCGGGTCGCCGACTTCGGCCTGGTCCGCGCGGCGGCCTCGGCGGGCACCACGAGCGGCAGCGTCATCCTCGGCACCGTCGCCTACCTCTCCCCCGAGCAGGTCACCACCGGCGCCGCCGACCTGCGCACCGACGTCTACGCCGCGGGCGTGGTGCTGTTCGAGATGCTCACCGGGCACCCGCCCTACGTCGGGGACACCGCGCTGTCGGTGGCCTACCGGCACGTCAACGACGACGTGCCCGCTCCGGGCACGCAGGTCGACGGCGTCCCGCCCGCGCTGGACGAGCTCGTGGTCCGCGCCACCCGCCGCGACGCCCAGGCGCGTCCCGCCGACGCCGCCGCGATGCTCGCCGAGGTGCGCCGGGTCCGCGAGGAGCTCGGCATCGCCCCGGTGCCGGTGCCGGTGCCCAGCAGCGCCGAGCGCACCACCGTGCTGCCCACCGCCCAGCACCCGCCGCCGGAGCAGGGCGATCCGCCGACCGAGCAGTTCGCCGCGGTCCGCGACGTGCCCGCCGCCGGACCGCAGGGCACCCGCGCGTTGCAACGGCCCCGCCCGGCCGAGGAGGAGGATCGCACCCAGGAGTTCGGCGCCGTCGCCGCCGGTCCTTCGCCGCGCGAGCAGGAGCGCCGCCGGGGCAAGCGAGCGGTCGTGGCCTGGACCGCCGTCGTCGCGGTGCTGGCCCTGCTCGTCGGTGGCGTCGCGTTCTGGTTGGGCACCGGCGGCAGCTCCGTCCAGGTGCCGCAGCTCGTCGGCAAGCCCGAAGCCGAGGCGCAGCAGGCGTTGCAGGCCGCGGGCCTGCGCTCCACCGTCACGAAGGAGCACGACAACGCCGTGCCGGAGGGCGTGGTGATCAGCTCCTCACCGGAGCAGGGCGCCCAGGTCTCCACCGAGCGCGAGGTCGCGCTGGTCGTCTCGCTGGGCAAGCCCGCGGTGCCGCCGATCGCCGAGGGCACGCCGCTCGCCGAGGCGGAAATCGAGATCCGCAACGCCAAGTTGCAGCCCATGCACGACGAGTCCGCCGACGAGTACCACCAGTCGGTGCCCGAAGGACGCGTGATCCGGGTCGATCCCGCACCGGGCACCCGGCTGGACATCAGCTCCGAGGTGCGCCTGATCGTGAGCCGGGGACCACCGCCGGTCCCGGTGCCCGACGTGCGCGGTGCCAGCAAGGAGGAGGCGTTCGCGATCCTGAGCAACGCCGGGTTCACGCCGTTCGAGGCCGGGCAGCAGTTCAACGCCGACGTCGAGGGCGGGCACGTCATCACCACCGATCCGGGCGCCGGCACCGAGGTGCGGCTCGCGGGCAGTCCGCGGATCGGCGTGGTGCTGTCCAACGCGGTCGCGGTGCCCGACCTCAACGGCACCACCGTGGAGCAGGCCCAGCAGGTGATGGCCGAACGCGGGCTGGTGCTCGACGTCAACGCGCTGTGGAACCGGCCGAACATGCGGATCTTCGGCCAGCTCCCGACACCGGGCAGCCGGGTGGAGCCGGGCTCGACGGTTCGGGTGACCGCCTTCTGAGCGTGATGATGATCTCAAGGTAGGTCCGTAACGACCTCCCGGCACCCTGTTGACCAGCGGCGACGGCGACTGGGAAGATCGTCGGATAACCCCGGAACGGGGGATTTGGGCTGGTCGCGCGGGCACCGGCCGTTCGGTGTGGAAATATTGGCCGCACCATGTCCCCGACTGCACCTGCCACGTCGGCGAGCGGTCGGCCCGCGGGGGTCGGCAGGGCCACCGGCGTTCTCGACCTCGGCGGACGCCTGCTGCGCGGTCCGCTGCCGCTGCGCACCATCGCACTGGGCGCCGTCGGCTCCGCACTGCTGCTGATCGGTTCGATCGGCGCGGGCGGCACGCTCGTGCACGATCCGGTCCTCGGCTCCGGCCCGCTGTCCGCGCTGCGCTACGGGCACGGCCGGGACCTCGCCGTCACCGTCGTCTACACCGGGTTCGCGCTGCTGGTGTGGGCCTGGGTGCGGCTCGGGCGCGGCGTGCTGGCCCACCTCGTCGACGCCCGCGGCGTGCTGCTGGCGACGGGCGCGTGGCTGCTGCCCATGCTGCCCGCGCCGCCGCTGTTCACCCGGGACGTCTACAGCTACCTCGGGCAGGGCCTGCTCGCGCTGCACGGCCTGGACCCGTACGCGGTGGGGCCCTCGGTGCTGGCCGGGCCGATCCCGGAGAACGTCCACCCGACCTGGCAGACCACACCCGCGCCGTACGGGCCGCTGTTCATCGGCGTGGCCAAGGGCGTCATCCTGCTCGCCGGGCACGACGTCATCGCCAGCGTGATCGTGATGCGGCTGGTGCTGCTGGCCGGGCTGGCGATGGTGGTGCTCGCGCTGCCCGGTCTGGTCGCCCACCTCGGCGGCCGGCTCCCGGTGGCGCTGTGGCTGGTCGCGGCGAGCCCGATGACGGTGGTGCACCTGGTCGGCGGGCCGCACAACGACCTGCTCATGATCGGGTTGCTGCTGCTGGGCACGCTGCTGGTGCTCGAGGGCAGGCACGGCTGGGGGATCGGGCTGGCCTCGGCCGCGATGGCGATCAAGGCGACCGGCGGCTTGGTGCTGCCGTTCCTGGTGTGGGTGTGGGCCGCGCACCTGGCGGGCTCGCCCCGGCAGCGGTTCGTCCGCGCGGTGGTCCCGGCGCTGGGCATCTTCGCCGCCGTCTTCGGCTCCTGCATGGCGCTGGCCAAGGTGGGCTTCGGCTGGCTGCCCGCGCTGTCCGCGCCGGGCATGATCGTGAACTACCTGTCCGCGCCGACCGGGTTCGGGCAGGTGCTGCACACCCTGGTATCGCTGTTCGCCGACGTCGACACCTGGCCGTTCGTCGACTTCGGGCGCGCCGTCGGGTCCTTGGCGCTGGCCGCGGTCATCGGCTGGCAGTGGTGGCAGGCCCGCGCGGGCGGGGTGACCGCGATCCGCCGGGCGGCCGTCGTGCTGGTCGCCGCCGCGCTGCTGTCGCCGACCGTGCTGCCCTGGTACCTGACCTGGGGATTGGCACTGGCCTGCGCGCTGCCCTGGACGCCGCGCGCGCTGTCCTACGTCGTGGGCGCCTCCATCGCGCTGGTGCTGGCCTACTACCCGGACGGCGAACAGGCGATGTACCACTGGCCGTTCGTCGCGGTCGGCATCGCGGCGGCCGTCCTCGGCTCCGCCTCGCTGCTGCGCTACGACCCGCTCGGCTTCAACGACTTCCTCGGCAGGCGACCGCGCGGCGGCTGACGGCCACCCCGGAAGAACCTCACCCGAACGGGAGATGAGTGAGGGGCACCCTTGCCAAGTTACTTGGACAAGGGTGCCCCTCACTCAACGCTCCTGCGGGTGACCGGCGGCCGGAACCGGGCGCCGGTCGGGTGGGTCAGTGGCGGAGCATCTCGGCGACCAGGAACGCCAGCTCCAGCGACTGCTGGGTGTTCAGGCGCGGGTCGCAGGCCGTCTCGTAGCGGCCGGCGAGGTCGGTGTCGGAGATGTCCTGGGCGCCGCCGAGGCACTCGGTGACGTCCTCACCGGTCAGCTCGATGTGGATGCCACCGGGGTGGGTGCCCAGCCGGTGGTGCACCTCGAAGAAGCCCTGCACCTCGTCGACGACCCGGTCGAAGTGCCGGGTCTTGTAGCCGGTGCTGGCCTCGTGGGTGTTGCCGTGCATCGGGTCGCACTGCCAGATGACCTGGTGGCCGGAGGCGGTGACCTTCTCCACGATCGGCGGCAGCGCGTCGCGGACCTTGCCGTTGCCCATCCGGCTGATCAGGGTGAGCCGGCCCGGCTCGTTGTTCGGGTCCAGCCGCTCGACGTACTCGACGGCCTGCTCCGGGGTGGTGCTCGGGCCGATCTTCAGACCGATCGGGTTCGAGATCAGCTCGGCGAAGGCGATGTGCGCGCCGTCGAGCTGGCGGGTCCGGTCGCCCACCCACAGGAAGTGCCCGGACAGGTCGAAGAGCCGGGGCGTCGGCCCGCTGGTGTCGAGCCGGAGCATCGCGCGCTCGTAGTCCATCACCAGCGCCTCGTGGCTGGCGTAGAACTCGACGCCGTGCAGGCTGCTGTCGTCGACGCCGCAGGCCGCCATGAAGCGCAGCCCCCGGTCGATCTCGGCGGCCACCGACTCGTAGCGCTCCCCCGCCGGGGAGTTCAGCACGAAGTCCTTGTTCCAGTCGTGCACCTGGGTCAGCGCGGCCATCCCGGCGCTGGTCAGCGCGCGGGAGAGGTTCATCGCGGCGCTGGCGTTGGCGTAGGCGCGGATCAGCCGCGACGGGTCGTGCCGCCGGGCGTCCTCGGTCGCCTGCAACGAGTTGACCATGTCGCCCCGGTAGGACGGCAGGCCCAGGGCGTCGGTGTCGCTGGAGCGCGGCTTGGCGTACTGGCCCGCCAGCCGGCCGACCTTGACCACCGGCATGCTCGCGCCGTAGGTCAGCACCACGGCCATCTGCAGCAGGGTGCGGATGTTGCCCCTGATGTGCGGCTCGGTGTTGTCGGCGAAGGTCTCGGCGCAGTCCCCGCCCTGGAGCAGGAACGCCTCCCCGCGCGCGACGGCGGCGAGGTTGTCCCGCAAGCGGTCCACCTCGGTCGGCACGGTCACCGGCGGTACGCTCTCCAGCACCTTGCGCACCTGCTCCGCCTGCCCGGCGTCGGGCCAGGCGGGCTGCTGCGCGGCGGGCCGGGCCAGCGCATCGTCGAGCCGGTCGCGCATCTCCTGCGGCAGCGGAGGCAGGTCCGGCAAATCATCAACGGGGACGTCGACGCTCCAGTTCACCCCACCAGAATAGGGGTTCGACGCCACCGATTTTCACGTGGGAGAGGTGACCCACAGCCCGGATGGTCCAGGGCAGCTCGATTCAGCCGTCCGCCAGCTCGCGGTGGGCCCAGCTGATGGTCCGGGTGGGGGTGAAGCGCAGCCCGACCCGCTTCGCCGCCCGCTTCCGCAGCTCCTCCGGGTCCTCGCGCTCCCGCGCCCCCGCGTAGCGGCGGGCCAGCCCGGCGCCGATGCGCCGCACCTCGGCCGGGTCGTCGAGCACCTCCACCGAGCACTCCAGCGACACGCCCCGGAGCTGGTCGTAGCTCTCCCCCGCCTCCAGCAGCAGCGTGGCCCTGGGATCGCGGCGCAGGTTCACCGCCTTCTGCGACTTGCCGAAGGACCACACCTCGATGCGCGGCCCGTCGGGCACGAACCACATCGGCACCAGGTGCGGCCGTCCGCCGGGCTTCACCGTGGCCAGCACCACGACCCGCCGGGCGGCGATGAACCCGTCGATCTCGGCCTCGGTCATGGTGATCCGGTCACGTCGCGACATCGTCGTCCTCCGATCGGCCGGGACCGGTCCTCGCCGGGCAGCGACGCCCCGTCAACGCCCGCCGGTGTGGGTGGACGGGCGCCGCTGAGGTCTTCGGCGGCGCCCGTCGCCGGGGTCAGCCGCGGGCGGGTTCCGGGGTCGCGAGCCGCTGCTGGTACTCGTGCTCGACGGCGTCGGCGTCGTAGCCGACCGGCTCCCAGCGCTTGGCCAGCAGGGCGACCATGCCCAGCAGCGGGGCGGCGGCGATCACCCAGAACACCCCGGTGCCGAACGAGGCGCTGAGCACCGGGAAGAAGAACAGCGACAGCGTGGAGCCGACGCGCAGCGTGCCCTGGTTGAAGCCGATGCCGGTGCCGCGCAGCTCGGTCGGGTAGCTCAGCGACGCGAAGTTCATGAAGTTCGCGCCGGGGCCGCCCCCCTGGGCGAACATGAAGCCGCCCAGCGCGAACAGCGCCAGCAGCACCCAGGCCGTCGACGAGGGATCGCCGATCACGGCCAGCACCACCAGCGCGGTGAGCTGGACCGCGAAGCCCCAGAACGTCATCCGCCAGGCGCCCGCCGAGTTCGCCAGCCGCATCCCGAGCAGGCCGCCGGTCACCGCGAAGACCAGGTTGAGCACCAGGGACGCCGAGATCGTGCTCAGGTCCCCCTGGCCGAGCAGGCTCGCGATGATGATCGGCAGGCCGTAGGCCACCGCGTTGTAGGAGAAGGTCTGGGCCAGCGCCACCGCCAGCGCCTGGACGGTGCGGGGCCGGAACCGGCGCGCGAACAGGGTCCGGAACTGGTGCAGCGAGGCTCGCGACCCGGGTTCCCGCTTCGGCCGCTCGGCGTCCTCGGCGACGACCGCGTTCACCCCGTAGGAGTCCCGCAGGATGCGGGCCGCGCGTTCCAGGTCGCCCTGGTTGGCCGCCCAGGACGGCGACTCGTTCATGTACTTGTTGCGCACCAGCAGGATGACGATCGCGGGCACCGCGCCGAAGCCGACCGTGAAGCGCCACAGCAGGTCGTGCTGCGAGTCGGGCAGCAGGAAGTACAGCGCCAGGATGACCAGGTAGCAACCGCTGGTCGCCACGTACCAGGCCGGCGACCAGGAGGCCGTGCGCGACCCCTTGCTGCCCTTGCCGCGCAGCCGGGAGAACTCGGCGAGGAACGCCATCGCCACCGGGATGTCCATGCCGACCCCGATGCCCATCAGGAACCGGAACACGATCAGCACCTCGGCGTTGGGCGCCAGCGCGCAACCGATCGCCGAGACGACGAAGAACAGCATGTCCGCCATGAAGACCCGGTACCGGCCGAGCCGGTCCACCAGCACGCCGCCGAGCCAGGCGCCGAGGATCGCGCCGATGCTGATCGACGCGGTGACCGCGCCCGCGCCCGCCGGGGAGAGGCCGAACTCCTCCCGGATCTGGGTGATGCCGTAGGCCAGCGAGGTCAGGTCGTAGGCGTCGAGGAAGATGCCGCCGAGGGCCAGCAGCACGATCATCTTCGCGTGGCTGCCCCGGGCCGCGCCGGAGTTGACCAGCTCGGTGACGTCCCGGGCCGAGCGGATGAGCACGGTCTCGCGCTCGGCGGCAGGTTGCGTGGACACGGGGAGCCCCTTCCAGGTGTCGCGCCGTTGGCTTCGCGACGGGCGACGCTACCTCGTGGGACACCCCGGTCCAGATCGTGGAACAGCCGGTCTCGGCGCCGCGTGACCGGCCGGACACCCCGGGTGCCGATGCCCGGCCGGATGCGGCGAACGTCTCAGTCCCGGCGGGACCGCGGCGGTCCTCAGCCGAAGAGGACCTCGGCTTCGGCCAGGCGCTCCGGCGGCACCGTCTTCAGCTCGGCGGTCGCCTCCCGCAGCGGCACCCGGACGATGTCGGTGCCGCGCAACGCGACCATGCTGCCGAACTCGCCCGCCGCGACGGCGTCGATGGCGTGCAGCCCGAACCGGGTGGCCAGCACCCGGTCGTAGGCGGTGGGCGGGCCGCCGCGCTGGGTGTGGCCGAGCACCACGGCCCGGGACTCCTGCCCGGTGCGCTCGGCGAGCTCGTCGGCCAGCCAGGTGCCGACGCCGCCGAGCCGGACGTGGCCGAAGGCGTCGCGCTCCCCGGTGGCCAGGAGCTCCTCCCCGCCCGCGGGCGCCGCGCCCTCGGCCACCACGACGATCGGCGCGTACTGCCGCTCGAACCGCTGGCGCACCAGGTCGCAGACCTTGTCGACGCTGAAGGGCTGCTCCGGCACCAGGATCACGTTCGCCCCGCCGGCCAGGCCGGAGTGCAGCGCGATCCAGCCCGCGTGCCGCCCCATCACCTCCACCACCAGCGCCCGGTGGTGCGATTCAGCGGTCGTGCGCAGCCGGTCGATGGCCTCGGTGGCGATGTGCACCGCGGTGTCGAAGCCGAAGGTGTAGTCGGTGGCGCCGAGGTCGTTGTCGATCGTCTTGGGCACCCCGACCACCGGCACGCCGTCGTGGGTGAGCTGCTCGGCGACGCCCAGGGTGTCCTCGCCGCCGATCGCGATCAGCGCGTCCACCCCGTGCTCGGCGAGCGTCGCCTTCACCCGGGCGACGCCGTCGTCCACCTTGTACGGGTTGGTGCGCGAGGAGCCGAGGATCGTGCCGCCCCGGTTGAGGATCTCCTCCACCGAATCCAGCGTGAGCGGTGTGGTCAGCCCTTCGAGCGGGCCGAGCCAGCCGTTGCGGAATCCCACGATCTCGTGACCGTGGATCGAGATCCCGTTGCGGGTCACCGCTCGCAGCACCGCGTTGAGCCCCGGGCAGTCCCCACCGCCGGTGAGCACTCCGACACGCATTCCAGCCTCCAGCCGTCAGCATCCAGGTCTCCCCCGGATCGACAGCCTGTCATGGACTGGATCGGTGCAGCAAGTAATCGGCCGATCACCGCGCGTCCGCTGGTCCAGCGCGGTTGGAGCCGCGGTCGATCAGGCGAGGCCGCGCTGGTGGCGGGTCCGCTCCAGCACCTCCCACCGGCGCAGGTTGTGCCGCGCGTCGGCGAGGGCGTCGTGGGCGTTGGCGGGAGCGGCGGGCAGCCGGGGCTTGCCCAGGTCGTCCCAGCGCTGCCGCAGGTCCCGGGTGAACTTCGGGATGGCCGGGGGCAGCGCGGGCATCGCGCCCCAGAGCTGGGCCAGCGCCACGTGGTCGTAGGCGGCGTACCAGGCCCACAGCTCGATGCCCTCGTCGCCGTGCGAGGTCAGGAAGTCCAGCAGGGCGTCGCGGATCGCGGCGCGGGACAGCCAGCGCTGGTCCGCGGGCGGCGGCAACTGCGGCAGGACGTGGCGCCGGACCCACTGCCCGGCCTTGCCCGCGTCGAACTCGGTGGACACCGCGTAGAACTCGCGGCCGGACTCGTCGACCACCCCGATCGACACCAGGTCGATGGTGTACCCGTCCTCGATGAATTCACAGTCGTAGAAGAACCGCACCCGGTCAGGTTAAGCGCCGGTGCGGCGCGCTCCCGGCGCGGGCCGTCAGCCCGCCTTCGCCTCGGGCAGCCGCTCCGGACCACCGGAATCGCCCCAGCCGGCCACCTGCTTGCCCTGCGCGGCCAGGTCGTCCTTGACCTTCGCGGCGTAGACGTCGACGTACTCCTGACCGGACAGCTCCATCAGGGCGTACATGATCTCGTCGGTGATGGAGCGCTCGACGAACCGGTCGCCGGCCATCCCGTCGTAGCGGGAGAAGTCCAGCGGCTCGCCGACCTCGATGACCACCTTGTGCGGCCACCACATCGTGGAGCCGATCGGGTTGACCCGGTCGGTGCCGAACATGGCGATCGGGATGACCGGCACGCCCGACTCCAGCGCCATCCGCGCCACGCCGGTCTTGCCCTTGTAGAGCCTGCCGTCGGGCGAGCGGGTGCCCTCCGGGTAGACGCCGAGCAGCTTGCCCTCGCGGAGCAGCCGGACCCCGGTGTCCAGCGCGGCCTGGGCGGCGGCGCCGCTGGAGCGGTCGATGGGCACCTGGCCGACGCCGGTGAAGAAGAAGCGCTTGAACGCGCCCTTGAGGCCCTTGCCGGTGAAGTACTCGCGCTTGGCGAGGAAGGTGACCCGGCGCGGCATCATCAGCGGCATGAAGAACGAGTCGGCGACCGCGAGGTGGTTGCTGACCAGGATCGCGCCGCCGTCGGCGGGGACGTGTTCGACGCCGAGGATCTTGGGGCGGCAGAACAGCTTCATGAGGGGACCGAGCAGTAGATGCTTCATCACCCAGTACAGCACTGTGCCGCAGCCTTCCTGACGCGCCGAGTTCCCGGTTCAGCGTACGGAGCCCGGTCAGCAGGCACAATGCGCACCCCGGCGGCGGCGACTCGGGTCGATCGAGTATCCCCGGACGTCGGTCGGCCGTGCGACGATGGAGCGGTGTCCGTGCCGTCGCGGTGGGAGGCCGACGTGTCCCAGGTCCTGTCCGGTGCCGAGCCGCTCGCGCACGACGGCCCGACCGAGGTCGGCGTCCTGGTCTGCCACGGCTTCACCAGCACCCCGCAGAGCGTGCGGGCCTGGGCCGAGCACCTGGCCGCGGCGGGGTGCGCGGTGCGCTGCCCGCTGCTGCCCGGGCACGGCACCCGCTGGCAGGACCTCAACGGCACCGGCTGGCACGACTGGTACCGGGCCGCCGAGCGGGAGCTGCTGGCGCTGCGCGAGCGCTGCCGGTCGGTGTTCGTGTTCGGGCAGTCGATGGGCGGCACGCTCGCGCTGCGGCTGGCCCAGCGGCACCCGGACATCGCCGGCCTGGTGCTGGTGAACCCGTCGGTGACGACCCGGCGGACCGGGGCGGCGCTGCTGCCCCTGCTGGCCCGACCCCCGCTGTCCTGGGTGGTGCCGTCGCTGCCCGGGGTGGCCGGCGACATCGCGGCGCCGGGCGTCCGGGAGCTGGCCTACGACCGGATGCCGCTGCGCGCGATGGCCAGCCTGCGGCGCCTCTGGTCGGTCGTGCGCGCGGAGCTCGGGGAAGTGCGCCAGCCGCTCGTGCTGTACCGGTCGGCGGTCGACCACGTCGTCGAACCGGTCAACGCCGAACTGGTGCTCGCCGGGGTGCGCAGCGCGGACGTCACCTCGTACGTGCTGGAAGACAGCTTCCACGTCGCGACCCTGGACCACGACGCGCCCGCGCTGTTCGCCGGTAGCGTCGAGTTCATCCACCGCATCCACCACGAACGGGCCGAGGAACCGGCATGAGCACGCGCCACGACAACGCCGATGGGCCGGAGGACATCGACGCGGCCTTCGCCGAGATCGTCGCCGGTCTGGAACGCGATTCGACGTTCGGCTCCTGGCCGCGCGAGGACGAGCCGCGGCGGACCGAGGAGGACGACGCCGCGCGCCCCGAACCGGCGCCCGCGCCGGAACCGGCGAGCGGGCCCCGGGACTGGACGCCGGAGGTGGACGAGGCGGACGAGCACTACGTCCCGCCCGAACCACCGCCGCTGCCGAAGCCGGGGTGGGGCACCGTGGCCGGAGTGGCGGTGGTGTGCCTCGGGGTGGTCCTGCTGGCGCTGCCGGCGTTGGTCGGCCCCAGCACGCTGCCGATCGGGCTGGTGCTGATCAGCGCGGGGATCGGCTGGCTGCTGCTGCGCATCCGCAACCGCCCGGGGCCCGACGCCGACGACGAGGACGGCGGCGCCCAGGTCTGAGCTCCCGCGCGCCTCAGCGGTCCCCGCGTTCCGCCGCGCCCCTCCTGCCGCACCCGACGCCGGTCACCGCGGCGACACCCCCGCGCCCGGCATCCCCGCGCCCGGCGGCCACGTGCTCCCGCGCCAGCGTCGCGGCACCGACCACGGTGGCCTCCGCGCCGAACGCGGCCAGCGCCACCCGGGCCACGGGCCGGTGCCCGCTGCCGGTGACCGCGTCGGCGTAGTGCTGCTCGGCGCGGTCCAGGAACAGGTGCGCCGAGCCCGAGACACCGCCGCCGATGACCACGACCTCCGGGTCGTAGACGTCGGCGACCAGGGCCAGGCCCTCCCCCAGCCAGCGCGCCAGATCCTCGAACGCCCAGCGCGCGACGGGGTCACCGGCCTCGGCGGCCCGGGCGACGTCGAGGCCGGTGAGGGCGGTGCGGTCGACCTCGGCCAGCGCGGTCGCGGCGCCCGGGTCGGCCGCCAGGCGCTCCAGCGCGGTCCGGGCCAGCGCGGTCCCGCTGCAGTAGCGCTCCCAGCAGCCGCGCTTGCCGCACGAGCAGGGCCGGCCGCCCGGCACCACCCGCAGGTGGCCGAGCTCGGGGGCGACGCCGTGGGCGCCCCGGAACACCTCGCCGTCGAGCACGGTGGCCGCGCCGATGCCGGTGCCGATGGCGACCAGGGTGGCGGTCCGGGCGCCGGTGGCCGCGCCGAAGCGCTGCTCGGCGATGCCCGCGGCGTTCGCGTCGTGCTCCAGCACCACCGGCACGCCCAGCCGCGCGGCGAGCTCGTCGGCGACCGCCACGTGCCGCCACGCCAGGTGCGGGGCGAAGCGCACCACCCGCCGGTCCTCGCTGACGAATCCGGCCACGGCCAGACCGACCGCGGCGACCGGGTACCGCTCGCACAGCGCGCGCACCGTGGTCGCGATCGCCTCGTTGAGCTCGTGGGCGGTCGGCGGGGTCGCGGCCCGCTCGGTGTCCAGCACGCCGCCGTTCGGGTCGACCACCGAGGCCCGCACGCTGGTCCCGCCGACGTCCACCCCGACGGTCAGCACTGCGCCGCGACGCCCTCGTCACGCAGCACCGGCCCGCCGACGCGGCGCACGTCGATCCGCTGCACGTCCGGTTCCGCGCTCTCCTCCGCCGGTTCCGGACCGGGGTCGGCGACGTGCTCGGCGAGTGCTTCGCGCAGCGCCCGCACGATGCCGACGAGCTGCTCGGTCATCGCCGACGGCGACTGCCCGCGCAGCAGCGACACCGCCGCGCACACCGGGCACCAGCCGCAACCGTCCGGCTGCGCGTCGAGGTCCCGGCAGGCGCGCAGGTAGCCCTCGGCGCGCTCGGCCAGCGCGTCGAGCAGCAGCCGGATCTCCGCCACGAGCCGTTCGCGTTCCGCACCCATGTCGTCCACCTCACCGCATCCACAGTTCCGGGTCGGGCTTGAACGCCACGGTGACCCCGTCGTCGCCGGCCTCCGCCGAGACCACCTCGCAGCGGCGCAGCACCGCGGGCAGGGCGATCAGCCGACGCCTGCCGTCGACCGCGATCGCCAGCTCGTCGCCGATCCGGGCCAGGTCGAGTTCGGCGTCGCGGTGCAGCGGCAGCGCGATCTCCAGGCGGTAGACCGCGTCCAGGTCCCGGCCGCCACCGCTGACCCGCAGCTCCGGGGCGGTGCCGCGCGGGGCCAGCGGGTCATCATCACCGTAGAGCTCGGCGCCCAGCGCGGCGAGCGCGGCGGACCCGACCGGTTCGGCGGCGCGGTGCTCGACGAGCCGCAGCGGCAGCTCGGTGCCCTCGCGCACCGAGTCCAGCACCCGCTGCTGCTCGCGGCGGCGGGTGCGCAGCCACTCGGCCGCCGCGCCCCGGGCCGAGCCGGGGTCGGGCACCACCCGGTTGGCTACCAGCCCGTCGACCCGGATCTGCTGCAGCGCCAGGGCGGTGAGCGCGCGCCGGGTCTCGGCGGCGACCACCGCCTCGGGGGTGAGCACCAGGCGCGCGCTGGTGGTCTCGGCGGTGAGCAGGTCGCGGAGCCCGGTGAGCCGTTCGGCGAGCCTGCCGAGCGCGTCGGCGGCGGCGTCCCAGCGACCCACCTGGTCGCTGCCCGCCAGCCCGGCGAGCAGGCCGCGGACCGCGCGGCGGTGCGCCGGGAACAGCCGTTCCAGGTAGCCGGCCGCGGATTCGGGCAGCGCGAGCAGCCGCAGCGTCTCGGCGGTCGGACCGCAGTCGACGATCACCGCGTCCCACAGCCCGGAGTCGGCCAGCCGGTGCACCTCGGAGAGCGCGAGCAGGTCCTCGACGCCGGGCAGCGCGGTCAGCTCCTCGGCGGCCACCTCGTCCACGCCCGCGCCGTGCAGCAGGGTCCGCAGGTGGCCGCGCAGCTCCCGCCAGGCGTCGTCGACCAGCGCCCGGGTGTGCACCTCGGCGGCGTGCAGCACGACGCCGTCGGAGACCGCCACCTCGCGGGGCCGGGCGTCCAGCGGCGCACCGAGGGCGTCGGCCAGCGAGTGCGCGGGGTCGGTGGAGACCACGAGCACCTTGCCGCCCCGCGACGCGACGCGCGCGGCGGTGGCGGCGGCGGAGGTGGTCTTGCCGACGCCGCCCTTCCCGGTGAACAGCAGCAGGCGCACGTCGATCAGCGGGTGCCCTCGACGCGGTGCTTGAGCTCCTTGAGCGCGGTATCCATGATCATCTTCTCCGCCTTGCGCTTGAACAGGCCGATCATCGGGATCGCGAGGTCGACGGCGAGGCTGTAGGTGACCTCGGTGTGGCCGCTCGGCAGCGGGTCGAGCCGGTAGCTGCCGCGCTGCGCCTTCTGCACCTGCCCCTCGGTGAGGGTCCAGCTCACCGACAGGCCGTCGGCGGACCACTCGTAGAGGTTGGTGTACTTGTCCTTGACCACCCCGGCGTCGAGCACGAAGTGCACCTTCTCGGCGGCCCCGGTGGCGGTGGTGGCCAGCACCTCGGTCTCCGTCACCGCCTCCGCCCACTCCGGATACGCGGCGAAGTCCGCGATGACGGCCATGATCTCCGACGCGGGCGCCTCGATCTCGATGGACTGGGTGGACTGATCGACCATGCGCGCAGGCTACCGCCTGGAGCGGCCGAAGCAGCAGGTGGCGGGCCCGGTTGTCGCCACGTTCACCATTCGATCGCGTAGGGGCGGCCGGTGCGCTTGAAGTGCCCCACGTTGACGCATTCGGTCCGGCCCAGGCGGACCCGGGGAGCCAGCGGCTGGTGCACGTGGCCGAACAGCGCCCAGCGCGGCCGATCGGCCCGGATGCGCCGGACCAGCCCCCGCGAACCGCGCTCGGCGCGCTTGGCGACAACGTCGAAGACCAGCTCGGGCACGGCGGGCGGGACGTGGCTGCACAGCACGTCCACCGGCGGCAGCCCGGCCAGCTCGGCGTCGAACTCGTCCTCCGGCCGCAGGTGCGGGACCCACGCCGAGCTCCCGCGCACCACCGTCCCGGCGGGCACCACCGAACCGCCGACGAACCCGAAGCGCAGCCCGCCGATCTCGGCGGTGCCGCCGTCCACCAGGTGCAGCCCCTCCCGGGCGAACTCCGGCCACAGCCGGGGCGCGTCCACGTTGCCCGGGATCGCGTAGGTCGGGGCGGTCATCGAACCGAACAGCTCGGCGTACTGCTCCCGGATCGCCTCGTCGACGACCGCGCCCGGGTCGGACAAGGTCGCCCACAGCGAGCGCGCATAGGCGCCCAGCTCCGGACCGCGCCGGGTGCGCCGCAGCTCGGCGAAGCGGGCGACCTTCTCGGCGCCGAAGATCCGACCCAGGATGCCCGCGCCGTGGTCGTGGTAGTCCACGAAGTCGATCAGATCGCCGAGCACCAGGAGCGCGTCGGCCCCGTCCCCGGCGCGCTTGAGGTCCTCGACGTTGCCGTGGACGTCCGACACGACATGGACGCGCAAACGACACCTCCTCTCCCGCAGCGGGTCGACGTCCGTCGAACGTAGCGCCGAACCGGCCCCGCACGCACGGCCCGGCGGGTGTGGCGCCCACGACCGCCGGTGCGCCGCTCGCCCGCGACCGGTTCCCGAAGGGCTACCCTGCGCTCGGTCGATCCGGCGATCGGCCCCCGGACGCGCACCGCCGGCCGGTGCGGCGGATGATCGCGGTGCGGAAATGGGGACTACCGCCGGGTAACCATCGGCGTTAGGTTGTGCCCCACGAACGGCCTGTTTCGGAGGTTTCGACGTTGCGAGAGTTCAGCGCACCCGCCACGGTCTCGGTGGCCGAGGACGAGAATCTCACCGACATGGTGTGGGCGAACGCCGAGCGCTTCGGGAGCGCCGTGAGCTTCCGGCGGCGGGTGGAAGGGACCTGGGTCGACGTCACGGCCGCCGAGTTCGCCACCCAGGTGCTCTCCGTCGCCAAGGGACTGATCGCCGCGGGCTTGCAACCGGGCGACCGGATCGGCCTGATGTCGCGGACCCGCTACGAGTGGACCCTGCTGGACTTCGCCATCTGGTCGGCCGGGTGCGCCAGCGTGCCCATCTACGAGACCTCCGCATCCGACCAGCTCGAGTGGATCCTCTCCGACTCCGGGGCCCGCGCCATCGTCGTCGAGACCGCCGGGCACCGCGCCGAAGTCGACTCGGTCCGCGGCAAGCTCCCCGAGGTGGCCCACCTCTGGCAGATCGAGGACACCGAGCGGCGGGGCGCGATCGACGAGCTGATCGCGCTGGGCGCCGACGTCACCGACGAGGACGTGCACGAGCGCCGCGGGCAGGTGGGCGCCGACGACCTCGCGACGCTGATCTACACCTCCGGCACCACCGGCCGCCCCAAGGGCTGCGTGCTCACCCACCGCAACCTGCTCGCCGAGGTCCGCGCCGACCTCGACGCGTTCCCACAGCTCCTGCGCGCGGGCAACTCGATGCTCATGTTCCTGCCGATGGCGCACGTGCTGGCCCGCGCGATCACCGTCGCCTCGGTGTACTCGCGGATCACCCTCGGCCACACCCCGGACATCAAGGACCTGGTCAACGACCTGTCCTCGTTCCGGCCCACGTTCGTGCTCGCGGTCCCCCGGGTGTTCGAGAAGGTCTACAACACCGCCAAGCAGAAGGCGCACGGCAGCGGCAAGGGGAAGATCTTCGACGCCGCCGAGGAGACCGCCGTGGCCTACAGCAAGGCGCAGGACGGCGACGGCCCCGGGCTCGGCCTCAAGGCCAAGCACTTCGTCTTCGACAAGCTCGTCTACGGCAAGCTGCGCGCCGCGCTGGGCGGGCGCTGCATCGCCGCGGTCTCCGGCGGTGCGCCGCTGGGCGACCGGCTGGCGCACTTCTTCCGCGGCGTCGGCGTACCGGTGCTGGAGGGCTACGGCCTCACCGAGACCACCGCGGCCGCGGCGGTCAACGTCGAGGGCGGCTTCAAGATCGGCACCGTGGGCAAGCCGATCGCGGGCACCTCGGTGCGCATCGCCGAGGACGGCGAGGTGCTGCTCAAGGGCGACGTCGTCTTCCGCGAGTACTGGAACAACCCCGCCGCCACCGCCGACTCCCTGGAGGACGGCTGGTTCCACACCGGGGACCTGGGCACCCTGGACGACGAGGGCTTCCTGCGGATCACCGGCCGCAAGAAGGAGATCATCGTCACCGCGGGCGGCAAGAACGTCGCCCCGGCGGCGCTGGAGGACGCGCTGCGGGCGCACCCGCTGATCAGCCAGTGCATGGTGGTCGGCGACCAGAAGCCGTTCATCGGCGCGCTGATCACCCTCGACCCGGAATTCCTGCCGTCCTGGCTGAGCAACCGCGGTCGCCCCGCCGACACCCCGACCGCCGAGCTGGTCGACGACCCGGACCTGCGCGCCGAGGTGCAGCAGGCCGTCGACGAGGCCAACGCGGCGGTCTCCCGCGCGGAGCGGATCAAGCAGTTCCGGATCCTCGCCGACGACTTCACCGAGGCAACCGGCGAGCTGACCCCGAGCATGAAGCTCAAGCGCGGCAAGGTCGCCGAGAACCACAAGCAGGACATCGAGGCCATCTACTCCTGAGCGGCCGTTCCTCGACGAAGGTCCACGGCGAGAGCGCGCCGGTCTTCCGTAGCGGCGAGACCGGCTCGCACTGCGGCAGGTGCGCGACGCCGGGGTGCTGGCCGCACGCGGAGGCGCACCCGCCCGAACACCGCGCAGGGCGCCTCCGCCGCAGGTGCACCGGTCCTGCGCTCCGGGGCTCGTCCCACGTTCCCCGGTGGGGATGCCCCGGTTCCTGCGCCGCGAGCACGGCCGCCAGCAGGCCGGGGAAGCGCTGTTCCAGGTCGGCGATCCCCACCCCGGGGCGCTGCATCGAGGAGTGGGAGCTGGACGGCTGAGCCCGAACCCGGGCGGCATCGGCAGTGGCGAGAAAAAACCGGGCGGCGGGTCCGAGGTGGACCCACCGCCCGGTTCGCCGTTCGTCGGGATCAGCCGGCGACGCGGCGGATCTCGGTGACGTTGCCGATGTCCTGGTAGCCGTCCACCTTGACGACGTCGCCCGGCTGCGGGGCGTGCACCGCCTGGCCGCCGCCGATGTACATGGAGACGTGGCTGACCGGGCTGTAGTAGAAGATCAGGTCGCCCGGCTTGAGCTGGCTGGCCGACACCGACTTGCCCTGGTTCACCTGGGTCTTGGTGGAGCCGCCGAGCGACACCCCGGCCTGCTGGTAGGCCCAGTACATCAGCCCGGAGCAGTCGAAGGTGCTGGGCCCCTTGGCGCCGTAGACGTACGACGAGCCCTGCTTGCTCAGCGCGGCGTTGACCGCGGTGACCGCGGCGCCGGAACCGCCGATGAAGCCGGCGTCGGTGGAACCCCCGCCGGTCAGGGACTCCTGGTCCTCGGCGCTGAGCTCGGAGTAGCGCTCCTCGGCGCGCTCGACCTGCTCCTCCATCTCCGCGGTCTTCTTGCGGAGCTCGTCGGCGATGCGCGCCGCGTCGCGCTCGGCCTGGGCGGCCCGGTTGCGGGCGTCCTGGGCGCGGCGCTCGGCCGACTCGGCCTGCTCGGTGGCCGCGGCCAACCGGCTGATCGCCTCGTTGTTGTCCTTGGCCAGCACGTCGAGCGCCGACGCGCGGTCCAGGAAGTCGTTGGGCGATTCGCTGACCAGCAGCGCGGACAGCTTGTTCAGCCGCGCGCCCTGGTAGGAGGCGCTGGTGAGCTGGTCGACCTGGCCGCGGAACCGCTCCTCCTCCGCGCGCGCCTGGTCGGCGATCTGCTCGGCCTGGATGGTTTCGGCGTTGGCGCGATCCAGCTCGGCCCGCTTGGCCGCGTGGTCGTCCTCCGCCTTCTTCTTCTCCTCGGTGAGCTTCTCCGCCTCGTGGTGGAGATCGCGCGCCTGCTGGGCGGCTTCGGAGGCGGTGTCGGGAAGCGGGGGGTCCGCGAGAGCCGGCGCGGTGGTCATGCCCACGGCTGCGGCGACCACACTCGCGGTCAGGGCTCCCCGCAGAGAGCGCTTGAGTCCTTGCGACGCCACGTCGCGCATGCTCCTTCGTCTGCTCGACCACCTGCCGGAACGACGAGCGTGCGGCCGGACATCCGCGGACCCAGGAGGCCCGACCGGTCGCGGCGCACCGCAGGCGCCCCGGTTCGGCTCCCCGACAAGCCGATTCGGCGGTGACCCGCGGAGCCGTCCGGGACTGGACCGCTGATCGCCGCGAGGTCCTGGTCAGGTTACGAAAGGTGAGGCGCGACGTCCAGAAGCGGGGGAAGAATGGTGTGCACATTCGCACAAGACCCCTAACGGAGGAGAGCCGTGCGCTCACCGTGATCGACCAGGAGAAGCCCTCACCTGGAACGACGAGCACCTCCTCACCCGTCCCGGTCGGCCTGACGCGTCGCGATCACCGATCATGAAATCGATCACGATCCGGGCGAAACGCCCGCACCGCCCGCACTACACCCGACCGAGCCGGTCCAGCAGCAGCGCCGAGGCGACCCCGTAGGCACCGCGCCTGCGGACCGATGTGGCCACCGCCCGGTCCGAGGTCGCGACCACGAGCTGACGCCCCCTCGGCTCCGCGGCCACCAGATCGCGGATCACGTCGTCGGCCTGCACCCCGGGGTCGCTGAACAGCACCCGGACCCCGCGCGGGCCCGCGGCGGGCACGGCGAGCACGTCGGCGCCGTCGAAGACGACCGTCACCTCCGCCCCGGTGCGCGCCGCCAGCGCGGCGAGCTGGTGCGACAACCGGTCGCGCTGGTCGGCCAGCGGCAGTTCCGGGTAGCCGGTCTTGGTCACGTTGTAGCCGTCGACGATGAGGTGCACCGCGGGCAGCGACAGCAGCCGGTCCAGGGTCGCGACGTCGGGCACTTCGTCGGTGGCCCCGGAATGCATCCGGACCCGGCCGACCACGTCGGCGGGGCGCGGGCCGCTGCCGCTCGCACCCAGTTCGCGGCGCAGACCGCCCACCGCGCCCTCCAAGGTGTCCAGCAGCAGCGCCAACCGCACCTCGTCGCCCTGCCGCGCCTCGCGGGCCGACTGCCGCGCCACGTCCGCGTCGGCCACCGCGCGCTCGGCCCGGCGGCGCTGTTCCGCCGCCCGGGCGCGCTCCCGGTCGCGCTCCGCGCCGATCTCGGCCACCGCGGACTCGGCGTCGCCGCGCACCCGCTCCAGCTCGGCCCGCGCGTGCTCGGCGGCGTCCTTGGCCTCCTTGAGCCGGACGCCCTGCTCCCGCAACCGCTTGCGCAGCTTGTCGGCGTCGGCCCCGCTCTCCGCGCCGACCCGCTCGACCGCGTCCCGGGCCTCGGCCAGCTCCGCGCGCAACCGGCGCGCGTCCGCCGCCGAGCGCTCGGCGCGCGCCACCGCCGAATCCCGCGCCGCCCGCATCCGGCCGTGCTCGGTGCGCAGCGCCACCAGCTCCACGCAGTGCGCGGCCACCGGGGCGCCCAGCAGCATCCCCGCGGCGGCCACCGCGACCGGGTCGGCGGCCTCCAGCGCGAGCGCCTCGGGCCGGTGGTGGGTGCACCAGTCCAGCACCGCGGCGCGAAACACCGACGACTCCCCCAGCGCCTCGACCAGCGCCGCTTCGCCGAGCTTGGCGCGCTTGGCCGGGGCGAACCGCATCACCGGCCGGACCTGCGCGGGCACGTCGGAGGCCCGCGCGTCGTCCAGCGACGCCGCGGCCAGTTCGGCGAGCCGCGAGCGCACCGGGCCGGGCAGCTCGTCCCACCCGGGCAGCCCGGGGCCGGTCTGCTGTGCACTGTCCACAGCAGAGCCTTCCGGCGGTGGGGCGGGGTCCGGTCCCGGCGACGGTGGTGCCACCCCCACAGGCTAATGGCCGACCCCCCGGATCCCCGAACGCGCGGCTGGGCCGACCGGCTGTCGGTGCCCCGGCGTACGGTCCCGCCGATGCCCGCGCACGCCCAGCTCTCGTTCGACGAGATCGCCACCGAGGTCGAGACCCCGCTGCACCAGGTCACCTTCGTGGTGGTCGACCTGGAGACGACCGGAGCCGACCGCGCCCAGGACGCCGTCACCGAGATCGGCGCGGTGAAGGTGCGGGGCGGGGCGGTGCTCGGCGAGTTCGCCACGCTCGTCGACCCGGAGCGCGGCATCCCGCCGGCCGTGGTGTCGATCACCGGCATCACCGAGGCGATGGTCCGCGGCGCGCCCCGCTTCGACACCGTGCTCCCGGCGTTCCTGGAGTTCTGCCAGGGCGCCGTGCTGGTCGCCCACAACGCGCCGTTCGATCTCGGGTTCCTGCGCGCCGGTTGCGAACGCCAGGGACTGCGCTGGCCGGCCCCGGCCGTCGTCGACACCGTGCGGCTGGCCCGCCGGGTGCTGACCCGGGACGAGACGCCGAACTGCAAGCTGGGCACGCTCGCCCAGGTGCTCGGCGCCCGGACCACGCCGGTGCACCGGGCGCTGGACGACGCCCGCGCCACCGTCGACGTGCTGCACGCGCTGCTGGAGCGGGTCGGACCGCTGGGCGTGCGGACCCTGGAGGACCTGCTCGCGCACCTGCCCGACGTCTCCCCGCAGCAGCGGCGCAAGCGCGGCCTGGCCGACGCGCTGCCGAACTCCCCCGGCGTGTACCTGTTCCGGGGTCCGCGCGACGAGGTGCTCTACGTGGGCACCGCCACCGACCTGCGCCGCCGGGTGCGCACCTACTTCACCGCGAGCGAGCGGCGCAGCCGGATCAAGGAGATGGTCGGGCTCGCCGAGCGGGTCGACCACGTCGAATGCGCGCACCCGCTGGAGGCGCAGGTCCGGGAGCTCCGGCTGCTGGCCGCGCACCAGCCCCGCTACAACCGCCGCTCGAAGACCCCGCACCGGGCCTGGTGGGTGGTGCTGACCGACGAACCGTTCCCCCGGCTGTCGGTGGTGCGCACGCCGCGGGACGGCGCCCTGGGACCGTTCCGCTCGCACCGGGCCGCCACCGAGGCCGTCGAAGCGCTCCAGGACGCCACCTCGGTGCGCCGCTGCACCGAACGCATCTCCGCCCGCGCCCCGTCCGGCCGACCGTGCGCGCTGCACGAGCTGGGCCGCTGCGGCGCGCCGTGCGCGGGACTGGTCGGCGCCGCCGAGTACGAACCGGAGGTGATCGCCGTCCGGGACGTGGTGCGCGGCCGGGACGACGGCCCGCTGGAGAAGCTGCGGTCCGAACTGGACCGGCTGTCGGCCGCGCACCGGTTCGAGGACGCCGCCGCGCGGCGCGACCAGCTCGCGGCGCTGGTGCGCGCGCTGGACCGCGGGCACCGGCTCAGCTCCCTGACCCGCATCCCGGAACTGGTCGCCGCGCGACCCGACGGGGCGCGCGGCTGGCACCTGGCGGTGATCCGGCACGGTCGGCTGGCCGCCGCGGGCACGGCGCGGCGCGGGGTACCGCCGATGCCGGTGGTCGACCTGCTGACCGCCTCGGCCGAGACCGTGCTGCCCGGCGCGGGACCGCTGCACGGGGCCTCCGCCGACGAAGCGGCCGTGCTGCACCGCTGGCTCACCACCGGCGGCACCCGCCTGGTCCGCTGCCGGGCGCCGTGGTCCGAACCGGCCGGCGCGGCGGGCTCCTGGCGGGAGTGGCTGGACAAGGCGGTCGCCGGTCGCGACCCCTACCCGGCCGCGGACTGAGCGGGCGGCGCACCCGCAGCGGTCTCGGAGCGCTCAGGCCGTCATGTTCAGGGCGGCCAGCACCTTCTCCGGGCGCAGCCGCACCACCAGCTCCCCCGGCATGCGGCGGCCGAACTCCTCGGCGCGCTCCGGGCCCATGTAGCGGGCGGCGATCGTGGTCGCGGTGCGCGCCAGCTCGCCGACGTCCTCCGAGGTCTGCGCGGTGCCCTGCACCTGGACGAACCCGTAGGGCGGCGCGGGCAGGTCCACGCACAGCACCAGCCGGGGATCGCGGGCGATGGCCCGACCCTTGGCGGTGTCCTTGCCGGTGTTGAACACCAGCTCGTCGCCTTCGAGCACGAACCACACCGGCGCCACCAGCGGGCGGCCGTCGGAGGCGGTGAACCCGAGCATCCCGGTGCGGGTGCCGTGCGACAGGAAGTCGCGGATCTCGTCATCGGTGATCGAGGTCATGCGGGGGACGGTAGTGCGGTCCGGCGAGGCGGCGCCGGTCGCCGCACCGAACCTCACCCGGAAGCGCCACCCCCGGAAACGCCAGGGCCCGGCACCCCCGCGGGGATGCCGGGCCCTCCCGAACGCTCAGCTCACTCGGTGGCCTGCTGGCCGCCGCCCGCCGGGAGTCCTTCGCGCTCGCCCTGCTCGGCGCGCTCGCGCTCGTCCTCCTCGTGCCGGGCCCGCTCCAGCGCCGCGGTCTCGTCGACCGGGTCCGGGGTGAGCAGGCTGCCCGCGACCGGCTGACCGGCCGCGCCCAGCTTGTTCATCTTCTTCGGCACCGCGGCGCCCTGGTAGGGCAGCGGCTCCGGGTGGCCGTGGTCGTCGACCGGGCCCAGCGGCTGGTGCACCTCGATGAACTCGCCGTGCGGCAGCCGCTTGATGATGCCGGTCTCCACGCCGTGCTCCAGCACCTCCCGGTCCGAGCGCTGCAGGCCCAGGCACAGACGGTAGGTGATGTAGTACGCGATCGGCGGCAGGATCAGCAGACCGATCCGGCCCGCCCACGTCATCGCGTTCAGCGAGATGTCGAACTTGAACGCCACGATGTCGTTGACGCCGGTGATCATCAGCACCATGAAGAAAGTGATCGCCATGGCGCCCAGCGAGGTCCGCACCGGGACGTCGCGCGGCCGCTGCAGCAGGTTGTGGTGCGCGTCGTCCTTGGACAGCTTGCGCTCCAGCATCGGGTAGATCGCCGCGACCGTGAAGATCAGGCCCATGAACAGCACCGTCGGGAAGAACGGCGCCGGGATGGTGAACGGTCCGAGGTAGACCTCCCAGGCCGGCCACAACCGGCTGGAACCGTCCGTCCAGATCATGTACCAGTCCGGCTGGGACGCCGCGGACACCTGCGAGGCCAGGTACGGCCCGAGGTTCCAGATCGGGTTGATCTGGAAGACACCGGCCATCACCGCGCAGACACCGGTCACGATGGCGAAGAAGCCACCGGCCTTGACCGCGAACACCGGCATGATGCGGACGCCGACGACGTTGCTCTCGGTGCGCCGCACGCCCGGGAACTGGGTGTGCTTCTGGTACCAGACCAGTGCCAGGTGCACGGCCACCAGCCCGAGGATCAGGCCGGGCAGCAGGAACACGTGGAACATGTAGAAGCGCGGGATCAGCTCGGTGCCGGGGAACTCCGACCCGAACAGGATCCAGTGCACCCAGGTGCCGACCACCGGGATCGACATGGTGATGCCCGAGGCGATCCGGACACCGGTGCCGGACAGCAGGTCGTCCGGCAGCGAGTAGCCGGTGAAGCCCTCGAACATGCCCAGCACGAACAGCGCGATGCCGATCGTCCAGTTCGTCTCGCGCGGGCGCCGGAACGCACCGGTGAAGAAGATCCGGAACATGTGCGCCACCATCGACGCCATGAACAGCAGCGCCGCCCAGTGGTGGAGCTGGCGGGCGAACAGACCGCCGCGCACCTCGAAGGAGATGTTCAGCGAGCTCTCGAACGCCTTGGACATCTCCACACCGCGCAGGTTGGTGTAGACGCCCTGGTACTCGACCTCGGCCATCGACGGGTCGAAGAAGAACGCCAGGTAGGTGCCCGTGACGATGAGCAGGATGAACGTGTAGAGGGCGATCTCGCCGAGCAGGAACGACCAGTGGTTCGGGAAGACCTTGTTGAGCTGCCTGCGCATGCCCGGGGCCATCCGGAACCGGCTGTCGAGCTCGTTCGCCGCGTGCGCCGCCTTGCGGTACGCCGCGCTCTCCGGCTTCGTGGGCGTCGTGATCGAACTCATGAGTTGCGCTCCCAGTAGGCCGGGCCGACGGGTTCGACGAAGTCGCCCCGGGCCACGAAGTAACCGTCCTCGTCGACCGTGATCGGCAGCTGCGGCAGCGCACGGGTCGCGGGACCGAACACCGGCTTGGCGTAGGTGTTCACCACGTCGAACTGCGACTGGTGGCACGGGCACAGGAGGCGGCCGGTCTGCTGCTCGAACAGCGAGGTCGGGCAGCCGAGGTGGGTGCAGATCTTCGAGTAGGCGTAGAAGTCGCCGTAGTGGAAGTTCTCCTGCCCCTCCCGCTTGATCGGCGCGCTGCCCGGGCGGAGCCGGATCAGCATGACCGGGGCGTCGCCCTTGCGCATCGAGGAGATCAGCTCGTGCTCGTCCTCGCGCATCGACTCCCGGAACGGGAAGACGGTCTCGAAGCCGCCCGCGTCGATGTCCTCCGGCCGGACCAGGGACACGTCGTGCGGGTTGCCGGTGTCGCGGCGCAGGTAGGTCTTCTCGCCGTTGACCCGCATCCAGCCGGTGTGCAGCAGCGACTCCGGGCCTTCCTCGGCCCACGGGTTGCGGACCATGCCGCCCAGGGCGAACACCCCGGCACCGATGCCGAACGCACCGGCCCCGAAGCCGGCCGTCCGCTTGATCATCGACCGGCGGGCGATGCCGCTGCGGCTGCCCGCGTCGGCCAGCAGGGCCGCGGTGGTCTGCTTGTCGACCTCCGAGGAGCCCTCGGTCGGGCCGTGGCCGTCGTGCCGCTGCTGGACCGCGACCTCGTGCGGGATGAACTTCTTCTGGTACAGCACCACGCCGATGCCGACGGCGAGGATGGACAGGCCCAGGAAGAACCCGATCAGCGGGTTGTACATCGAGTAGATGAAGTGCGCCCGCTCGTCGGCCAGCGGGTCCTGGTACTCCCACGGCCAGAACAGGAAGACCGCGATGAAGGCCAGCGCGGACAGCCCGGCGAGCACGAACCAGCCGGCGACCATGCGCTCGGCCCGGCGCTCGGCGCGGGTGCCCTTGACCGGCCAGTTGTCCCGGTACTCGACCAGCTCGACGTCGTCGAGGGCCAGCCCGAGCCGGGCCTTCTCGTCCCGGCTCATCTCGGCCAGTTCGGCCTCGGTGTAGTCCTGGTTGTTGTGCTCGCTCATGCCCTGGCTCCGATCCACAGGGTGAGGCCGATCAGCGCGCCGAGCCCGACGACCCACGCGACGACGGTCTCGGGGCCGGGACCATACCCACCCAGATCGTTGCCGCCCGGGTTGTTGTTGCCGTCGGTCACCGACTTGACGTAGGCGATGATGTCTTCCTTCTCGTCCGGCGTGAGCTGCCGGTCGGAGAACTTCGGCATGTTCTGCGGGCCGGTGAGCATCGCCTCGTAGATGTGCCGCTCGGTGGCCGGATCCAGGTCCGGCGCGTACTTGCCGGAGGACATCGCGATGCCCCGGCCGGTGAAGTTGTGGCAGGAGGCGCAGTTCAGGCGGAACAGCTCGCCGCCGCGCGCCGGGTCGTCGCCGCGCAGCGCCTCGCCGGTCTTCTCCGGCGACTCCGGTCCACCGCCGTAGGTGTGCACGTACGCCGAGAGGGCGTCGATCTCCTCGGGGTCGAACTTCGGGGGCTTGCGCGGCGCCTGGGCCTCCTGGCGGACCATCGGCATCCGACCGGTGGACACCTGGAAGTGCACCGCGGCCTCGCCGACGCCGACCAGGCTCGGGCCCCGGGCCTCGACGCCCTGCAGGTTCGAGCCGTGGCAGGAGATGCAGGCGTTGTTGTAGAGCTGCTCGCCCTGCCTGATCAGCGCCGGATCTCCGTTCGCGTGCGCGGTCTGCGGCTCAGGCGTCACCACGGTGTACAGCCCGCCGGCCCCCACCAGGGCGATGCCCAGCGCCAGTACTCCGGAGACCCGCCGCTTGAACTTGGAGCCCGCGCGGTTCCGATGCTTCTTGGTGGTCATGAGTGCGGCAACCCTTGCTGTCTGGTTCGGGAGGTTCGGTCACGGCCTCGCGTGCGGAGCACCGATCACGGGACGAGGTAGATCACGGCGAACAGGCCGATCCACACGATGTCGACGAAGTGCCAGTAGTACGACACGACGATCGCGGCGATGGCCTGGGACGGCGTGAACTTGCTCATCTTCGTCCGCATGATCAGGAAGATGAAGGCGATCAGCCCACCGATGACGTGCAACCCGTGGAAGCCGGTCGTCATGAAGAAGACCGTGCCGTAGGCGGAGGACGCGATGGTGGTCCCGCTGGCGACGAGCTCGACGTACTCGTAGGCCTGACCGAAGACGAAGATCGTGCCCATGACCAGCGTCAGGGTGTACCACCTGCGCAGGCCGTAGACGTCACCTCGCTCTGCCGCGAAGACACCCCACTGGCAGGTGAACGAGGACGCCACCAGGATCACCGTGAAGGGCAGGGCCCAGGCGAGGTTGAGATGGGTGGGCGGCGGCGGCCACGGCCCCTCGTTCTGCGCCTTCACCGTGAAGAACATGGCGAAGAGCCCAGCGAAGAACATCAGCTCGCTGGCCAACCAAACGATGGTGCCGACGCTGACCATGTTCGGGCGGTTCAGCGAATGCACGCGTTGACTGATTGAGGGCGCTGCCGTTGTCACGCGACGCATTATGTCTCGCGTGTTTTCAGCTCGCGCCCTCGGGTCCTGACCTCTACCGCAGGGTGATCAGATTGCTTCCTGGAGGTAACACACTGTGAAAGGTATCCGCTCCTTCTGGGCGAACCGACTCGCCGCCGTGCGCGCCCGGAAGCAGCCCGTGATCAGCCCGGACGATCCCGACCTCGCGGTGGTCGCCCGGTCCTTCGACGAGACCGAGGCCGCCTCCGCCGCGCTGGCCCGCGCGGCGGACTGGCGACCCGAGCTGCCTGCGGTGCTGCGCCACCACCTGGTGCTGCCGACCGCCGCCGAGGACGCCGTGCGGCCCGTCCTGGCCGCCGACGGCTGGGAGCTGCGCGCGGGCGGCGCGGCGTCCGAGCGCACCGCGGCCGACGGCGCCGGCTTCGTGGCGCTGCGGGTGCAGCGGCTCGATGCGTTGCATTGCTCACAGGAGGCGTCCCGGATGGCCGGGCTGGCGCAGCGGCACGGCGGCACCGCCCTCGGCTGGGACGCGCTGCAACCACCGGCGCGGTGACCGGATCGGCCGGGCGACTACTGCTCAGGCGCCCGCGGCCGATAGCATCCGGGTGTTCGCCCCGCGGCTGTCCCGCGCGCGCCGACCAGCGAGGAGCACGTGATGAGCACTTCCACCGCCACCGTTCTCGTGTTCAGCCACCGCCCGGAGGTGCGGGAGGCGATCATCACGGCCGTCGGGCGGCGCCCCGCGCCCGACCTGGGCCGGGTGCACTACGTCGAGGCCGCCACCGTGGCCGAGGTGATCAGCTCGGTCGACCGGGGTGAACCCGACCTGGTGATCCTCGACGGCGAGGCCCAGCCGACCGGTGGCATGGGCGTGTCGCGGCAGCTCAAGAACGAGATCGCCGACTGCCCCCCGATCGTGGTCTCGGTGCGCCGCAAGGACGACCGATGGCTCGCGACCTGGTCGCAGGCCGACGCGGTCCTGGTCCACCCGCTCGACCCGCTCGCCGCGGCCGAGACGGTGGCCGAGGTGCTGCGTTCGGCGGGCAAGTCGGTCGTTCCGGCGTAGCGCGCTGCGCCGCCCCACCGCGGACGGGTGCCGCGGTCCGGATTTTCACTGGAGCGGGAACATCGTGGGAACCATGTCGGGTAGTTGGTCAGCACTCCTCGGAAGCCTGGTCGCGGGCGACGACCTCTCCGCCGAGGACACCGCGTGGGCGATGGACCTGGTGATGACCGGTGAGGCGACCCCCGCCCGGGTGGCCTCGTTCCTGGTGGCGCTGCGCGCCAAGGGCGAGACGCCCGCCGAGGTGCGCGGGATGGCCGACGCCATGCTCGCCCACTCGCGGCGGCTGGAGGTCGACCGGCGCGCCGTCGACATCGTCGGCACCGGGGGCGACCGCACCGGAAGCGTGAACATCTCCACGATGGCGTCCGTGGTGGTCGCCGCCGCCGGTGTCCCGGTGGTCAAGCACGGCAACCGGGCCGCCAGCTCGAAGTGCGGCACCGCCGACGTCCTCGAGGCGCTCGGGGTGGCCATCGACCTGCAGCCCGAGGGCGTGGCGCGCTGCGTCGAGGAGCTGGGCATCGGGTTCTGCTTCGCGTCGGTCTTCCACCCGGCGATGCGGTTCGCGGCGGCGCCGCGGCGCGAGATCGGCATCCCGACCGCGTTCAACGTCCTCGGCCCGCTGACCAACCCGGCGCGCCCCTCGGCCGGCCTGATCGGGTGCGCCGATCAGCGGATGGCCCCGGTGATGGCGCAGGTCTTCGCCGACCGCGGCGCCTCGGTGCTGCTGGTGCGCGGTGACGACGGGATGGACGAGCTCACCACCACCGACGACTCGACCGTCTGGGTGGTGCGCGACGGCACCGTCCACGCCGAACGGGTCGAGCTGGCGCGCCTCGGCATCCCGCGCGGTGCGCCCGCCGACCTCCAGGGCGGCGACGCCGAGGTCAACGCGGCGGTCGTGCGCACCCTCGTCAGCGGCGCCCCGGGGCCGGTGCGCGACGCGGTGCTGCTCAACGCGGCGGGCGCCCTGGCCGCCCACGACGGCGCCGAGGACGACCTGCACGCCCAACTGGCCGTCAACCTCCAGCGGGCGGCCGACACCATCGACTCCGGCGCCGCGGCCGACCTCCTCACCCGCTGGGCCACCCGCTCCACCCGGCTCCGCGAAGGGGCCTGACCGCCCTCGGGCCCGCGCGACACCACCCGTCCGTTCCACGAGTGAGGGGCACCTTCATCCGGCTTACTCGGATGAAAGCGCCCCTCACCTCCGAAGAGTTCACCCGTGCGGACAGGTGACGATCGCTCCAGCGGGTGAACGGTCACTTCGGAACGGCTGCGGTCGCGGGTGCACCCGGGGCGGCGGGACATCGGCTCGGCGCGCGGTCCCTACTCCTCTTCCAGGCCCAGGGAGAAGGTCGCCTCGGTGTCCTTCCGGGAGTACGACCGGAACGCGATGTGGGTGTCGGTGTCGACCACGCCGGTCACCTTGTTGATCCGGCCCGGCACGATCTCGGCCAGGTCCTCGTGCCGCGAGACCCGCAGCAGCGCGATCAGGTCCACGTCACCGGCGCAGGAGTAGACCTCGTCCACGCCCTCGAGGTCGGCGATCTCCTGGGCTGCCTCGGCGAGCCGGTCGGCGGTGGTCTGGATCAGCACGATCGCGGTGATCACGGGCTAACCTCCTGCTGCGGGAACGGGTCGGGAACCGCCGACGGCCCCCGAGCCGCGGAGGACTCGGGGGCCGTCGATCAGCACGTCAGTGGTGGTCCGGGCCGGTGTGGTACTCGAACACCAGGCCGGCGACCGTGATCAGCACCGCGCCGATCGCCATCACGATCATCCACACGTGGAAGAACGCGAGGGCGACGCCGGCGAACGCGGACGCCGCCGCCACGCCGACCGGCCAGTAGCTGCCGGGGCTGAAGAAGCCCAGCTCACCGGCGCCATCGCTGATCTCGGCGTCCGGGTTGTCCTCCGGCCGCTGCTCGATGCGCCGCGCGACGAACGAGAAGTAGCTCCCGATCAGCAGCGAGAGGCCGCCGACCAGGATCAGCGCCACGGTGCCCACCGGCTCCTTGGCCCAGAACCCGTACACGATCGCGGACGCGAAGAAGAAGATGGTGATGATGTTGAAGATCTTGGCTTCGACCTTCATGGAGTCCTCGCTCTCACGCCGTACGCCCTGTCGAGGGCACCCCTACTTGCGGTTGATGACCGCTCACGACGGCACTCCGCCCGTGCGGTCGGTGTTGAACGGAACACCGGTCACCGCGTGCGGGGTGCACAGCTCGCCGCAGTTCATCTCCTCCAGCGCCTCGGCCGCCGTGTAGGGCTGCCCGGTCCGCTGGTTGATCTGCGTCCGGAGCTGCATGTACCGGTCGAACTTGTCCGGGGACAGCGCGCGGATCTCGAAGTTCATCATCGCGTGGTAGGTCCCGCACAGCTCGGCGCAGCGGCCGACGAACGAGCCCTCCTGGTCGATGGTGTTGGCGAAGACGTTGTCCTGGTTGTTCTTGTCCGGGTGCGGGAAGGTGTCCCGCTTGAAGTGGAACTCCGGCACGAAGAACGAGTGGATGACGTCGGTCGAGCTGAGCGTGTACTCGATGCTCTGGCCGGTCGGCAGGACCAGCAGCGGGATCTCGTCGCTGCTGCCGATGGTGCGCACCGGCTGTCCGTCCGGCGTGCGGTACTCGGGGTAGTTGAACTCCCAGTTCCACTGGAACGAGACGACGTTCACCCGCTGGTCCGGGTTGGCCGGTTTGGCGAGCACGTAGTTCTGCGTCACCGCCGTGAAGTAGAACAGCACGACGACGAGCAGGAACGGCACCGCCGTGTACACCAGCTCCAACGGCACGTTGTACTGGAACTGCCTCGGCAGGTCCTCGCTCTTCTTGCGGTGGAAGGCGACCGACCAGAAGATCAGCCCCCACACCAGCACACCGACCACGAGCGCTGCGATCACGGACCAGGTCCAGAGCTGGCGCATCGAATCGGCCTGCGGGGTGACACCCTCCGGCCAGCCGAACCGCAAGACCTCATCGGCCGTGCAGCCCGTGGCCGCGACACCAACCAGGCCGATCAGCCCAGCGACTTTGACCAGCCGTGGCACTCGGGTCCCCTCCTTCAGGCCCACTGCGCGACGCCTCCTCGTGCAAAAACCTCACCGTTGCGGCTTCGCGGGCGGCTGTCCGGGACAACCGCCCTGCCGCCGGAATCCTCCGGGGAGCCTAGCCCAGATGTAGCCGCGATACTGCTTCGGGGTGGACCTTGCGATCGATCGTCGTGGAGACGGCTCCGCGATCAGCCGAACCACCCGGACGGGGCCCCGCGCGTGCACGCCCCGTGGGCGGGCGCGGCATACTGGGAATGCCCGACGAGGGTTGAGCAAGACACCGCCGACTCGAGAGGTGCCCGGACGCGTGTGCGGCCTGCTTGGACTGATCTGTCCCACTGAAGAGAACGCCGGCTATGCCGTTAACGCCGTGGCCAACGCGCTGCCGTGTCAACGCCACCGGGGCCCGGACGAGAGCGACACCTGGCACGGCGGTCACGCCGTCTTCGGCTTCAACCGGTTGTCGATCATCGACCTGGAGCACTCGCACCAGCCGCTGACCTGGGGGACGCCGCAGAACCCCGGTCGGTACACGATCATCTTCAACGGCGAGATCTACAACTACCTGGAGCTGCGCGCCGAGCTCGTCGAGCAGTACGGCGCGCAGTTCAACACCGACGGCGACACCGAGGTGATCGTCGCCGCCTACCACTACCTCGGCACCTCGATGGTGGGCCGGCTGCGCGGCATGTTCGCGTTCCTGATCTGGGACGACGAGCGCAAGGTGATCTTCGGCGCCCGCGACCCGTTCGGCATCAAGCCGCTGTTCTACGCCGCGGGACCGGGCGGGGTGGCCTTCGCCAGCGAGAAGAAGAGCCTGCTGAGCCTGGCCAGCACGCTGCGCGTCGACGAGGAGATCGACCACAAGGCGTTCCAGCACTACCTGGTGATGCAGTACGTGCCGGAGCCGGAGACGCTGCACCGCCGGATCCGCCGGATCGAGTCGGGCACCTCCTTCACCGTGTCCCCCGGCGGGCAGGTCGTGACGGAGCGCTACTTCCAGCCGAACTTCCGGTCCCGGCCGGCCAGCACCGACGCCGAAGCCAAGCGGTTGCACGACCAGATCGTCGACGTGATGCGCGACTCGGTCGCCAAGCACATGCGCGCCGACGTCACCGTCGGCTCGTTCCTGTCCGGCGGCATCGACTCGACGGCCATCGCGGCGCTGGCCAAGGAGCACAACCCGAACCTGGTCACCTTCACCACCGGGTTCGAGCGGCAGGGCTACTCCGAGGTGGACGTGGCCGCCGAGTCGGCGGCGGCGATCGGCGTGAAGCACGTGGTCCGCACCGTCTCCGCCGAGGAGATGATGGAGACCCTGCCGCTGATCGTCTGGTACCTCGACGACCCGGTCGCCGACCCGGCGCTGGTCCCGCTCTGGTTCATCGCCCGCGAGGCCCGCCAGCACGTCAAGGTGGTGCTCTCCGGCGAAGGCGCCGACGAGCTGTTCGGCGGCTACACGATCTACCGCGAGCCGCTGTCCCTCGCCCCGTTCGAGAAGGTGCCGGGCGCGCTGCGCAAGGCGATGGGCCGGGTCTCGACCGCCATCCCGGAGGGCGTGCGCGGCAAGGACCTGCTGCGGCGGGGCGCGCTGTCGCTGGAGGACCGCTACTACGGCAACGCCCGGATCTTCCGCGACGACCAGCTCCGCGAGGTGATGACCGGCTTCGACCCGGGCGTGTCGCACCGGGACATCACCGGCCCGGCCTACCGGCAGTCGGAGGGTTGGGACCCGGTGACCCGGATGCAGCACGTCGACCTGTTCACCTGGCTGCGCGGCGACATCCTGGTCAAGGCCGACAAGGTCACCATGGCCAACTCGCTGGAGCTGCGGGTCCCGTTCCTGGACTCGGAGGTCTTCCGGGTCGCCAGCGGCATCCCGCTGGACCAGAAGATCACCCGCGAGACCACCAAGTACGCGCTGCGGCAGGCGCTGCGGCAGGTCGTCCCGGCGCACGTGCTCGACCGCCGCAAGCTGGGCTTCCCGGTGCCGATCCGGCACTGGCTGCGCGACGAGATGCACGACTGGGCGCGCAACATCATCCAGCAGTCGCAGACCGACCACCTGATCAACCGGACGGCCGTGCTGCAGCTGCTGGAGGAGCACCGCTCGGGCGTGCTGGACCACAGCCGCCGGCTGTGGGCGCTGCTGGTGTTCATGCTCTGGCACGGCATCTTCATCGAGGGGCGGCTGTCCCCCGAGGTCCCCGAGCCGCACTACCCGGTCCGGCTCTGAGCGATCCGGTGGTGCGGGGAGCCCCCGCACCACCGCGGGTCCGACGCGCGCCCAGCCGCACCGGACGGCGCCGCGCGACCGGCGACCGCAGCGGGCAACACGCCCGTCCACGAACGAACGTCCCCCGATCGCACCGTGAGTGAGGGGCACCCTTGCCCGAGTTGGGGGTCCTTTGAGAATGCGGCGGAGCCGCATGCTGTGAGGCCGTCAGCCGGCACCGCCGCGGGTCCTCAGCGGCCTTCTCGCGAGGACGCCCTGATGCCGTGTATTGGAATACATCAAGAAGGGCGCCCGGAGCGAGAAGGCCGCTGAGGTTCCGCCACCCGCACCGCCAAGCAGGCCATTGGCGAAAGCGGTCCTTACTTGGGCAAGGGTGCCCCTCACTCAGTTCACGGTCGGGTGGCGCCGGTGTGTTGTGCGCTTCAGGTGGTGAGCCAGGCGGTGCATTCGCCGGGGAGGGTGCCGGTCCACTCCGGGACCGGGCCCGCGAACGCGTCGCTGCGGTGCAGCAGGCGCCCGGGCAGGTCGAGCTCGACGGGATCGGGCCCGAAGTTGGTGGCGCAGACCAGTCCCGGTTCGCGGGTGAAGACCAGCACGCCTTCGGGGGCGTCGAGCCAGCGCAGCGTCCCGTCACCGAGCGCCGGGTGCTCGCGGCGGATCCGCAGCGCCTCGCGGTAGGTGCGCAGCACCGAGGCCGGGGCCTCGCGCTGGGCGGCGACGGTGCGGTCGGCCCAGCGCGCGGGGGCGGGCAGCCAGCTCGCCGCGGTCGTGCTGAAACCGAACGGGGGATGCGCACCGGACCACGGCATCGGCACCCGGCAGCCGTCGCGCCCCCGGTCGGCGCCGCTGGAGCGCTGCGGGTCCTGGAGCACCTCCTCCGGCAGGTCGAGCACCTCGGGCAGGCCCAGCTCCTCGCCCTGGTAGACGTAGACCGAGCCGGGCAGCGCGAAGCTCAGCAGCGCCGCGGCGGCCGCCCGCCGCAGACCCCGCTCCCCGTCGCCGTAGCGGGTCACCGGCCGCCGCACGTCGTGGTTGCCGAGGACCCAGGTGGTCGTGGCGCCGACGCGCTCGGTGGTGGCCAGGGATTCGGCCACCACGGTCCGGAACTCGGCCGCCGACCAGGGCGCCTCCAGCAGCGCGAAGTTGAACGCCTGGTGCAGCTCGTCGGGGCGGACGTAGCGGGCCAGCCGCTCGCTGGTGGGGGCCCACGCCTCCGCGACGCCGATCCGGCCGCCGTCGTAGGAGTCCAGCAGCCGCCGCCAGTCCCGGTAGATCTCGTGCACCTCGTCCTGGTCGAAGTAGGGCAGCTCGGCCCGGCCGAGCAGGGAGATCTGCCGGTGCAGACCGGTGTCGGGCAGGTCGGGGTGCTTGATCATGCCGTGCGCCACGTCGATCCGGAAGCCGTCGACGCCCCGGTCCAGCCAGAACCCGAGGATCTTGGCGAACTCGGCGCGGACCTGCGGGTTCCGCCAGTTCAGGTCGGGCTGCTCGGGGGCGAACAGGTGCAGGTACCACTGCCCGTCGGGCACCCGGGTCCACGCCGGGCCGCCGAAGATCGACTCCCAGTCGTTGGGCGGCAGCGACCCGTCCGCGCCGCGGCCGTCGCGGAACAGGTAGCGCTCGCGGGCCGGATCACCGGGCGTGGCGGCCAGCGCCTCGACGAACCACGCGTGCTGGTCGGAGGTGTGATTGGGCACCACGTCCACCAGCACCCGCATCCCGAGCTCGTGGGCGCGGGCGAGCAGGTCGTCGAAGTCGGCCAGCGTCCCGAATCGCGGGTCCACGTCGCAGTAGTCGGCGACGTCGTAGCCGCCGTCGGCCATCGGCGAGCGGTAGAACGGGGTCAGCCACACCGCGTCGACGCCGAGGTCGGCGAGGTGGTCGAGGCGGCCCCGGGCTCCGGCCAGGTCCCCGTTCCCGTCACCGTCCCCGTCGGCGAAGCTGCGCACGTAGAGCTGGTAGACGGCGGCGGAACGCCACCACTCGGACTGCACGGGCATTGCGTCTCCTCGGACTCGTTCGGCAGCATCGGTCGGTCCCGCTACGACGGGGGCGCAGCGGTCGATTCGCGGACGATGAGCGTCGGCCGGAACATCCGGCTGAAGCTGGTGGCGCGGCGCGGCGGCTCGTCGGGGTCCAGGCGGCGGGCGAGCTCGTCGACGGCGGCGGCGGCCATGTCGGCGATCGGCTGGGCCAGCGTGGTCAGCGCGGGCTGGCAGTAGGCGGCCAGGCCGATGTCGTCGAAGCCGACCACCGACAGGTCCTCCGGAGTGCTCAGCCCGCGCCGCTTGGCCTCGCGCATCGCGCCGAGGGCCATCACGTCGGAGGAGCACAGCACGGCGGTCGGCCGGGGCCCGTCGAGCAGCTCGGCCATCGCCGCGGCCCCGCCCTCGGCGCCGAACGCGGCGTGCGCGACCAGCTCCGCGGCGGGCTCCACCCCGGCCTCGTCCAGCGCGGCGGACCAGCCCGCCTGCTTGAGCCGGGAGGGCAGCGCGCGGGCGGGGCCGCTGACGAAGCCGATCCGGCGGTGGCCGAGGTCGAGGAGGTGGCGGGCGGCGGTGTAGCCGGCCAGGTGCTCGTCGACGGTGATGTCGGGGACGTCGAGGCTGGGCGCGCAGCCGTTGACGAACACCATCCGGACGCCCTCGCCGAGCAGCTCCTCGTACTCGCGGCGACTCCGGCGCTCGTCGCTGTCCGGGTTGGCGATCTCCGGTGAGACGAAGATCATGCCCTCGACGCCGCGCGCGGTGAGCATCTGGACGTAGTCCTTCTCCGACATCGCGGCCCGCGTGTTGCACAGCAGCGAGGCGTAACCCGCTTGCGCCGCGCGGGATTCCAGCGCCTCGGCGAAGGCCGGGAAGACCGGGTTGGACAGTTCCGGGACGAGCAGGCCGACGACCCCGGTGCGTCGCAGCGCGCCGAGCCCGCGGGCGGTGTGCGGCAGCTGGTTGAGGACGTCGAGCACCCGCTGCCGGGTGTCCTCCTTGATGCCGGCCCGCCGGTTGAGCACCCGGCTCACCGTCGACACGCTCACCCCCGCCGCCTTGGCGATGTCGGCCAGACCTGCCACTGCCCGTTCCTCCTCCGACCGAAATATTTTGCAGACGCGTCCCGGTCCCGATCGGCGACGCTCCTCGATGATGACTCAATCGTAGCCCGAAGTCCTTGACTTACGTCACATCAGAGGTATGCAATTTAACGCCATCCGGAAGAAAATTTTTGCAGGAGGTTGCCTCCGATGAGATCCAGAGCCACCGCCGCCGCCACGGCCGCGGCACTCGCCTGCCTGCTCGCGGGCTGCGGTTCCAGCGCCGGGGGCGACCCGGGAACGGTCGTGTACTGGGACACCAGCGGCGCCGGCGAGAGCGCCGTGTTCACCGAGATCGCGCAGGAGTGCGGACGCACCGGCGGCTACGCCGTCGACGTGCAGACGGTCGCGTTCGACCAGGCGCTCAACAACTTCAAGACCGCGGCGCAGGGCGGGCAAGGGCCGGACGTGCTGCGCGCCGACGTCGGCTGGGTCGCCCAGCTCGCCCAGGCCGGGCTGATCCAGGACCTCAGCGGCACGCCGTTGGCCGACACCGCCGACTTCCTCCCCGAGCCGGTCGCGTCCACCCGGTACGACGGCAAGCCCTACGCGGTCCCGCAGGTCACCGACACGCTCGCGCTGCTCTACAACGAACGGGCGCTGGCCGAAGCGGGCGTGGAACCGCCGCGCACCTGGGCCGACCTGGAGCGGATCGCCCCGGCGCTGGGCGGCGACCGGGCCATGTTCCTGAACAACGACGCCTTCTACGCGCTGCCGTTCCTCTACGCCGAGGGCGGCGACCTGGTCGACACCGGAACCAGGACGATCACCGTGGACTCGCCGGAGAGCGTGCGCGGGTTGAGCATCGCCAAGGACCTCATCGACTCCGGCGCCGCGCGCACCGCGCTCGACCAGACCAACTCCTACGGCATCATGAAGGCCGCGTTCACCTCCGGCGAGGTCGCGATGGTGCTGGACGGCCCGTGGGTGATCCCCGAGCTGTCGCAGTCCGAGCTGTTCGCGGACGGGCAGAACCTCGGCATCGCCCCGGTGCCCGGCCCCGGCGGACCGATCGGCGGGCACGACTACGTGCTGCGCCAGGGCAGCGACGCCACCGGGAACGCCACCAAGTTCGTCGAGTGCATGAGCAGCACCGCCAACCAGGCCGCGATCGCCGAGCGGCTCGGCCTGCTGCCGACCCGGCGCTCCGCCTACGACGAGCCCGCCGTGGCCGACCACCCGGTCGTCTCGGCGTTCCGGCCGCTGGTGGAGAACACCCTGCCGCGCGCCTGGATCCCGGAGGGCAACGAGCTGCTGGAACCGCTCAAGACCGCCTACGCGCAGGTGCTCGCCGGGCACGCCGACGCCGGGACCGCGCTGGACCGCACGGCGGGGATCTACCACGAGACCGTCCTCGACGGTTACACGCGGCGATGAGCAGCGCGCCGACCGCCGAACGGCGTGCGGGCGGCCCCGCGCGCCCGGACGCCCCACCGCGCCGCCGAACGGTCCGGGACTTCCTGCAACGCCACTGGTTCGGCTACGCGATGGTGCTGCCCGTCGCACTGGTGCTGGCCGTGCTCGTGGTGCTCCCGCTGCTGCAAGGCGTCTACTTCAGCCTGACCGACATCAACGACACCACCATCGCCAACCCGGTGCTGGACCGGCCCGCGCGCTACGAGTGGGTCGGGCTGGCGAACTACCTCGACGTGCTCTCCGGCGACCCGGCCTACGGCGCGTTCTGGGCGACGCTCGGGCGCACCCTGATCTGGACCTTCGCCTGCGTGTTCCTGCACTACGCCATCGGCCTGGGACTCGCCGTGCTGCTCAACCGGCAGGTGCGCGGGCGCGGCGTGTACCGGGTGCTGCTGATCCTGCCGTGGGCGGTGCCGGTGTTCATCAGCGCCTTCGCCTGGAAGTACCTGTTCAACTCCGAGTACGGGCTGATCAACTGGCTGCTGGAGCTCGTCGGGCTGCCCGGCCAGGTCTGGCTGGGGCAGTCCTGGCTGGCGCTGGTCTCGGTGATCGCGGTCAACGTCTGGCTCGGCGTGCCGTTCATGATGGTGGCGCTGCTCGGCGGGTTGCAGAACATCCCGGGCGAGCTCTACGAGGCCGCCGAGATCGACGGGGCGAACGCCTGGCAGCGGTTCACCGGCGTCACGCTGCCGGGGCTGCGGTCGGTTTCGGGCACGGTGGTGCTGCTCGGGGTGATCTGGACCTTCAACATGTTCCCGGTGATCTACCTGATGACCGGGAACAACCCGAACACCCGCATCCTGGTCACCTACGCCTTCGAGCGCTTCTTCGCCGGGGCGACCCGCGACTACGCCATCGCCTCGACCTACGGCGTGCTGATCCTGTCGGTGCTGCTGGTGTTCGCCACCGTCCACCGCCGCGCGATGCGCAGGCAGGGAGAGGAGCTGTGATGTCGATCGAGGCGGCGACGCTGCGCACCACCGCGGCGCCGGCCCCCGGGAGGAGCAGGCGGCGGCGGTCCCGCGCGGCCAGCGCCGGGCTGCACGCGACCCTGGCGCTCGCGTCGCTGGTCGCGGTGTTCCCGGTGTTCTGGGTCGTGGTGGTGTCGTTCAAGCCGAACGCGAAGGCCGTCGAGACCACCCCGACGCTGTTCCAGGACGCGACCTGGCAGAACTACGCCGACGTGCTGTCCGGGGACAAGGGCGCGTTCCTCCAGTGGTTCGGCAACTCGGTGGTCATCGCCGCGGCGACCACGGTCCTGGGCGTCACGCTGGCGGCCACCACCGCCTACGCGGCCAGCCGGTTCCGCTTCCCCGGCCGCGGCAAGCTGCTGCTGGCGTTCCTGCTGGTGCAGATGTTCCCGTTCGCGGTGCTGATCGTCCCGCTCTACAACATCCTGCTCAGCATGGGGTTGCAGGGCAGCGCGCCCGGCCTGGTGCTGGTGTACTGCTCCACCGCCATCCCGTTCTGCACCTACATGCTCAAGGGCTACTTCGACGGCATCCCGCAGGAGATCGACGAGGCGGGCCGGGTCGACGGGCTCGCCCCCTTCGGCGTGTTCTGGCGGCTGGTGCTGCCGCTGGCCCGGCCGGGGCTGGCCGTCACCGCCTTCTACGCGTTCATCACGGCGTGGAGCGAGGTGGCGTTCGCCTCGGCGTTCCTGTCCGCCGACGACGGCTCGAAGACGCTGGCGGTCGGGCTCCAGGTGTTCGTCCAGCAGAACCGGGCCGAGTGGGGGCACCTGTCGGCGGCCTCGGTCATGGTCGCGATCCCCGCCGTGATCGTGTTCTACCTGGTGCAGAAGTTCCTGGTCAGCGGCCTGTCCTCGGGCAGCGTCAAGGGCTGACCCGAACCTCGCCCGAAGTGGTCGTGAGTGAGGGGCACCTTCATCCGGCTTACTCGGATGAAGGTGCCCCTCACCTCGCTGGGTTCACCCGGACGGGCCACGCTTCTAGAGTGGTGGGGTGAGGCGGTTCGAACTCGGTGGTGGCCCGCTGGTGCTGGACGGCGGGCTGGCCACGGAACTCCAGGCGCGGGGGCACGACCTCGGCGACGCGCTGTGGTCGGCCCGCTTGCTGGCCGACGAGCCCGAGGCGGTCGTCGCGGCGCACCGGGCGTTCTTCGCCGCCGGGGCCGACGTCGCGACCACCGCGAGCTACCAGGCGAGCTTCGAGGGCTTCGCCGCGCGCGGGATCGACCGGCGGGAGGCCGCAGCCCTGATGCGGCGCGGCGTGGAGCTGGCGCGGGAGGCCACCGACGGTCATCCGGACCGGTGGGTGGCGGCCTCCGTCGGCCCCTACGGCGCGGTGCTCGCCGACGGCTCCGAGTACCGCGGGCGCTACGGGCTCACCCCGCGCGAGCTGCACGACTTCCACCGGCCCCGGCTGGAGGTGCTGGCCGAAGCCGGACCGGACGTGCTGGCGCTGGAGACGGTTCCCGACCTCGACGAGGCCGAGGCGTTGATCGACGCGGTGACCGGGCTGGGCCTGCCCGCCTGGCTGTCGTTCACCATCGACGGGGACCGCACCCGCGCCGGACAGCCGCTCGCGGACGCCTTCCGGTTGGCCGCCGCGGCCGAGGAGGTGATCGCGGTCGGGGTCAACTGCTGCTCCCCCGACGACGCCACCGGCGCGGTCGCGCTCGCCCGGGAGATCACCGGCGCACCGGTCGTGGTCTACCCGAACAGCGGGGAGATCTGGGACGCCACGGCCCGGGACTGGACGGGACCGGCCGTCCCGCCGGCCGAGCGCGCCCGCCGGTGGCGCGCCGACGGTGCCGGGCTGATCGGCGGCTGCTGCCGGGTGCCGCCCGCCGGGATCAGCGCGCTCGCCGCCGCGCTGCGCTGACCACGGGCGGGCCGCCCCGGTGCGGAGCGGTCCGCCCGGGGCGGCTCAGGTCACCTGGGACGGCTCAGGTCACCTGGGCGCCGACGTGCACCGCGACCCCGGAATTCGGGGCGATCGTGGCGGTGAAGGTGCCGTCCGCGGCGATCTCCACGGTGCCGCCGGAACAGCCGCCGTCGGTGGGCTCGCCGCTGAGCACGTCGCAGTAGGTCCCGGCGGGCAGCGACGTCTGGAAGGTGCGGGTCAGCTCGCCGCCTTCCCGGTTGAAGGCGATGTGGCCGACCTCGCCGCGGCCGAAGGCGAGCTGACCGCCGCCGTTGTCCCACCAGTTCGTGATCGGGGCGTCCCCGGCCGCGACGTGGAACCCGGCCATCCCGGCGATCATCGGCCGCCGGTGCTCGCACACCCACGCCGGGTCGCCGCAGTCGGCCGGGAGGGTGGTGCCGTCGGCCGCGGCGGGCGGCCCGGCGTCGGTGTCGTCGAAGGCGAAGCTGGAGATGAGCTGCGGCGTGCCGTACGGGTGGGCCAGTTCGAAGGCGATGGCCAGGTCGTAGGTGGCGCCGTCCTTGTAGGTCAGGGTGGGCGTGCTGCGCTGGGTGTCGTGGTTGTCGATGAACACGACGGCCTGCTCGCCGGGCAGCGTCATCTGCTGGTCCAGGAACCCGAGCTGCGCCAGCGTCCCGTTCTTGAACGCCTCGCTGACCCGGCCGTGGTAGGCGAACTCGGTGACGTCGCCGTTGCCCGCGTACTCCGCCGCGGAGGTGGTCCCGTCGGCGATGACCTCCTGGAAGACGTACGGCCGCGCCCCGGTGCCGGGCACGTCGCGCACCGCGCCGAAGATCGCGCCGACGTCCTCCGGCGGCATGTGCTTGACCCCGTCGACGCGGAAGCCGGACACCCCGAGCCCGACCAGGTCGTTCAGGTAGGCGACGAGGGTGTCGCGGACGTACCCGCTGCCGGTCTTGAGATCGGCCAGGCCGACCAGCTCGCAGTTGCGGACCTCCCACTTGTCGGTGTAGTCCGCGATGTCCCGGCGGCACCCGTGGAAGTCGCCGTCCTGGTAGATCCCGGGGTAGGCGTACTTCTCGAACTCCGAACCGCCGTTGCCCGGGCCGCTGCCCACCGAGCCGCTGCCGGTCATGTGGTTGACCACGGCGTCGACGTAGACCTCGACGCCCGCGGCGTTGCAGGTGTCGACCATCGCGGCGAACTGCGCGCGGTCCCCGCGCCTGCTCTCGAGCTGGTAGCTGACCGGCTGGTAGTCCTGCCACCAGGGATGCCCCTGGTCGGGGAGCACGACGTGCTCCTGCGGCGGCGAGACCTGCACCGCGCCGAAGCCCCGGGGACCGAGGAACTCGGTGCACTCGCGGCCGACCGACTCCCAGGGCCACTGGAACATCTGGATGATCGGACCGTCCACCGGCGCGGCGGCCGGGCGGTCCCCGGTCGGCGCCGGAGCTGCCCCGGCCGGCGGGACCAGCGCGGCCGGGATCAGCGCGGTGCCGGCCAGCGCGGCGACCGCGACCAGTACGGGTAATCGCATGGCAACCTCCTCATCGATGTCGCCCCACGATCACATTTCCTTGCGGCTGTTAAGTCAATACTCCACCAGTACCGGTCTCACCAGCCAGATCGCCTGCAAAAGTTTGCAAAGCCGGGTGCGGATCCGGGCTCAGGGCAGCACCTCGGCGAGCTCCGCGGTCGCCGCCGCACCGTAGGCCGCCTCGAAGCGGCGCAGCGCCCGCCTGCGGTCCCACGACCACTCCTGGGTCCCGGTCACCTCCAGCACGTGCACCGCGATCAGCGAGCCGAGCTGCGCGGCGCGCTCCACCGGCAGGCCGGACTCGATCCCGGCCAGGAACCCGGCCCGGAAGCCGTCGCCGACGCCGGTCGGGTCCACCCCGGCCGCGGCGGGCACGGCGGCGGTGCGCACCCGATCCCCCGACGGGCCCACGAGCTCGGCCCCGGCGGCACCCAGGGTGGTGATCCGGGTGCCCACCCGCTCCTGGACGTCCTCGGCGGTCCAGCCGGTCTTCTGCCGCAGCAGGCCCCACTCGTACTCGTTGGTGAACAGGTACTCGGCGCCCGCCACCAGCCGCCGCGCCTGCTCCCCGGTCAGCCGGGCGAGCTGCTGCGAGGGGTCCGCGGCGAAGCGGTAACCGCGCTGGCGGCACTCCTCGGCGTGCCGGAGCATCGCGGGTGGATCGTTCGGGCTCACCAGCACCAGGTCCACGTCGCGGGCCACCACGACCGGCGCGAGCTCGATGTTGCGCGCCTCGGCCATCGCCCCCGCGTAGAACGAGGCGATCTGGTTGAACTCCTCGTCGGTGGTGCAGACGAACCGCGCGGTGTGCGCGACCTCGGAGACGTGCACCCCGGCGCAGTCGACGCCGTGGCGCTGCAACCACGACCGGTAGTCGGCGAAGTCGGCGCCCACCGCCCCGACCAGCACCGGGCGCATCCCCAGCACGCCGAGCGCGAAGGCGATGTTGGCCGCGGTCCCGCCGCGGCGGACCTCCAGCCCATCGACGAGGAAGCTCAACGACACCCGGTCGAGGTCGCCCGCGACGAGCTGCTCGGCGAAGCGGCCGGGGAAGTGCATCAGGTGGTCGGTGGCGATGCTGCCGGTCACGGCGACGGGCACGGTGGCGCTCCTGCCTGCTGGATCGCGGTCGAGGAGCCGACCAGGCTACCGGCGCGGCGCCGGAGCGGCCCGGGGGACAATGGCGCCATGCGGGAAGTGGGGATCCAGGACGACACCATCCGGCTCGGTCAGCTGCTCAAGCTGGCCGGGCTCGTCGAGCACGGCGCGGAGGCGAAGGCGCTGCTGGAGGAGGAGCAGGTCGAGGTCAACGGCGCGGTCGAGACCCGGCGCGGCAAGCAGCTCGGGCCGGGCGACGAGATCGTGCTCGGCGGCGAGGCCGTCCGGGTCGTCCGCGACTGACCCGGACGCACGCGGAGGCCGGCGCCCTCGGGCACCGGCCTCCGGCGAAATCGGGCGACGAGCGCGTCAGTGGAACGAGTCGCCGCAGGCGCAGGAGCCACCCGCGTTCGGGTTGTCGATGGTGAAGCCCTGCTTCTCGATGCTGTCGACGAAGTCGATCACCGCACCCTGCACGTACGGGGCGCTCATCCGGTCGACGACCACGCCGAGACCGCTGAACTCCACCCGGGCGTCACCGTCGAGCGTGCGCTCGTCGAAGAAGAGCTGGTAGCGCAGGCCCGCGCAGCCACCCGGCTGGACCGCGATGCGCAGGTGCATGTCGTCGCGCCCCTCCTGCTCCAGCAGAGCGGAGGCCTTCTGCGCGGCGCTGTCGGTCAACGTGACGCCGTGGGCGGGCGCCTCGGTGGTGGTGTCTGGAGCGGTCATGGACTCTCCCTAGAGATCTCGCTCGTCCGATTCCGGCATGAGGTCCAACCCCACCCGGAGCCGGGCTATTCCCCGGGTCGGGCCCGTGGGGAGTGGCCCGGGGACGATCGGTCGTACTCCACCCCTCATGGTGGCACACGTTCGCGGCGAACAGGCGGGACGTGCCTGGTCGATGTCCGCATCACTCCGGCGTGTCCGGTCTCGTACAACGCCCCGGACGGCGTCGAATACCCTGGAGGGGTGAGGTTCCTTCGCCGCAGCGACGCTGAGCAGACCGCGACCACCGATCCCGAGGCCCAGGACGACGGGACCGGCGCGGAGCACGCCCCGAACCGCACGCCGAAGAAGGGCCGCCCGACGCCGTCCCGCCGCGAGGCCGAGGGCAGGCGGCGGGGGCCGGTGGCACCTCCGCCCAAGACCCAGCGGGAGGCCGCCAAGCGCGCCCGGGGCACCAAGCAGGAACGCCGCGCCGCCGCCGCGGAGCGCCGCGAGCGGATGATGGCGGGCGACGACCGCTACCTGATGCCCCGCGACCGGGGGCCGGTGCGCGCCTACGCCCGCGACATCGTCGACACCCGGCGGCACCTGATGGGGCTGTTCATGCCGCTGGTGCTGGTGGTGTTCGCCACCACGCTGGTGCAGAACCTCCTGGTGCAGCAGTACGCGACGCTGCTGTGCCTGGCGCTGCTGATCACGATGGTCGTCGAGGGGACCATCCTCGGCCGCCACGTCAACCAGCGGGTGCGGCGCAAGTTCCCCGATGCCAAGGACCGCCCGTTCGCGCTGGGCTGGTACGTGTTCACCCGCGCCATGCAGATCCGCAAGCTGCGGGTGCCGCGCCCGCGGCTCACCCCCAAGGACGCCGCCACCCTCGGCTGAGCGCCGCCTGGGGCGGCGACCCGCGCCGGATCGCCTAGGGTCGGGCGCATGGAGTTCCGTCGTCTCGGCAGCAGCGGCCTGTCCGTCAGCGAGATCGCCTACGGCAACTGGCTCACCCACGGCTCCCAGGTCGAGGAGGAGCGGGCGGTCGAGTGCGTGCGGGCCGCCCTGGACGCGGGGATCACGACGTTCGACACCGCCGACGTCTACGCCGCGACCCGCGCCGAGTCGGTGCTGGGCCGGGCGCTGTCCGGGGTCCGCCGCGAGGGCGTGGAGATCTGCACCAAGGTCTACTTCCCCACCGGTGCGGGCCCCAACGACCGGGGGCTGGGCCGCAAGCACGTCGTGGAGTCCTGCCACGCCTCGCTGCGGCGGCTGGGGACCGACCACGTGGACCTCTACCAGGCGCACCGGTTCGACCACGAGGTGCCGCTGGAAGAGACCATGACGGCCTTCGCCGACCTGGTCCGCCAGGGCAAGGCGCTCTACATCGGGGTCTCGGAGTGGACCGCCGAGCAGATCACCCGGGGCGCCGAGCTGGCCCGCGAGCTGTCGGTGCCGCTGATCTCCAACCAGCCGGAGTACTCGATGCTGTGGCGGGTCATCGAGTCCCAGGTGGTCCCGGCCGCCGAGCGCGAGGGCCTCGGGCAGCTCGTCTGGTCACCGCTGGCCCAGGGCGTGCTCACCGGCAAGTACCTGCCCGGCCAGCAGCCGCCCGAGGGCTCCCGCGCCACCGACGAGTCCGGTTCGGAGACGATCGCCCGCTGGATGCACGACGAGGTGCTCGAAGCGGTGCAGCAGCTCACCCCGATCGCCGCCGACCTGAACCTGTCGATGGGGCAGCTCGCGGTGGCCTGGGTGCTGCAGAACCCGAACGTCTCGGCGGCGATCATCGGCGCGTCCCGGCCCGAGCAGGTCGTGGACAACGCCGGTGCCGCCGGGGTGGTGCTCGACGAGGACGTGCTCGACGCGATCGACGACGTCCTCGACGACCTGATCACCAGCGACCCACGCCGGACCGGCTCGCACTGAACGCCCGCCACCGCCCCGCCGGCCCGGGGCGAGCGCAACACGAGGAGGTCGGGTGGCAGCCCGCACGCTGGTGCTCGGAGGGGCCCGCTCCGGCAAGTCCGCGCACGCCGAAGGGCTGCTGCCCGCCGACGCGGACGTCGACTACGTCGCCACCGCCCGGCGCGACCCGGACGACGCGGAGTGGTCGCGGCGGATCGCCGCGCACGTCGAACGCCGCCCCGCGAGCTGGCGGACCGTCGAGGCCGGTCCGGACGAGCTCGCCGCGGTGCTGCTGGCCGCCGGGCCGGACCGGTGGCTGCTGGTCGACGACCTGGCGACCTGGCTGACCGCCGCGCTCGACGACGCCGGGGCGTGGGAGCGCGACCCAGCGGCGCTGGCCGCGGTCGCCGACCGGTGCGCCGAGCTGGTCGACGCCGTCGCGCGGTGCCGCTGCCGGCTCGTGCTGGTCTCCGCCGAGGTCGGGTTGGGCGTCGTGCCGGGCACCAGGTCTGGAAGACTCTTCCGCGACGAGCTGGGAGCGCTCAACGCCCGGCTCGCCGAGGGGTGCGACGACGTGCTGCTGCTCGTCGCGGGCATCCCGCTGCGGCTGCGCTGACCGGCCGCCGAGGAACACGGAGGTTTTTCGCTTGTCCACCGATCCCGCCTTCCCGACCGTGCCGGAGCCCGACGACGAGGTCCGGCAGCAGGCGCGGGAACGGCAGGCGCAGCTCACCAAACCGGTCGGCTCCCTCGGGCGCCTGGAGGAGCTCGGCACCTGGGTCGCGGCCCGGCAGGGCGTCTGCCCGCCGCGCCCGTTCGCCCGGCCCCGGGCGGTCGTCTTCGCCGGGGACCACGGCATCGCCCAGCACGGCGTGTCGGCCTACCCCGCCGAGGTCACCGGCCAGATGGTGCGCAACTTCCTCGACGGCGGCGCGGCGGTCAACGTGCTCGCCGACAACGCGGGGGCGACCGTGCGGGTGGTCGACCTCGCCGTCGCCGTGGATACCTCCGAGGCGATCAGCACGCACAAGGTCCGCCGGAGCTCGGGCGTCATCGACCGGGAGGACGCGCTCACCGAGGACGAGGTGGACGCCGCGATCCGGGCCGGCCGGACCATCGCCGACGAGGAGATCGACTCCGGGGCCGACCTGCTCGTCGCCGGGGACATGGGCATCGGCAACACCACCCCGGCCGCGGTGCTGATCGCGCTGCTCACCGGGACCGAGCCGGTCGCCGTGGTGGGGCGCGGCACCGGCATCGACGACAACACCTGGATGCGCAAGGCCGCCACGATCCGCGATGCGCTGCGCCGCGCCCGCCGGGTGATCGACGACCCGGTGGCGCTGCTGCGCACCTCGGCGGGGGCCGACATCGCCGCGCTGACCGGCTTCCTCGCCCAGGCCGCGGTGCGCCGCACCCCGGTGCTGCTGGACGGCGTCGTGGTCGGGGCCGCCGCGCTGATCGCCGAGGAGCTCGCGCCCGGAGCCCGGCAGTGGTGGCTGGCCGGGCACCGCTCCGCCGAGCCCGGTGGCCCGCTCGTGCTCGAACACCTGGACCTCACCGCGGTGCTGGACCTGGACATGCGGCTCGGCGAAGGCTCCGGTGCGCTCACCGCGCTGCCGCTGCTCACCGCCGCGGTGCGGCTGCTCGGCGAGATGGCGACCTTCGCCGAGGCCGGCGTCAGCGGGAGCTGAGGTGGGCGGACTGCGCCTGGCCCTGTCCTGGCTGAGCGTGCTGCCGGTGCCGGTCGGCCGGGTCGACGAGCGCGTCGCCCGGCACGCCATCACCGCCGCACCGCTGGTGGGCGCCCTGCTGGGCGCGCTGGCCGCCGCCGTGCTCGGGTTCGCGACGCTGCTCGGCGCCCCGCCGCTGCTCGCCGGACTGCTCGCGGTCACCGCGCTGGCGCTGCTCACCAGGGGGATGCACGTGGACGGGCTGGCCGACACCGTCGACGGGCTCGGCTGCTACGGGCCGCCGGAACGGGCGCTGGCGGTGATGCGCGACGGCGGCGCGGGACCGTTCGCCGTGGTCGCGCTGATCCTGGTGGTCGGCGTGCAGGCGACCAGCCTCGCCGAGCTGAGCGCCGAACCGGCAGCGGTGGTGCTGGCCTGCGCCGCGGGGCGGGCGGGCTTCCTGGTCTGCTGCCGCACCGGGGTTCCCGCCGCCCGGCCGGAGGGCCTCGGCGCGCTGGTGGCGGGCAGCCAGCGGCTGCCGGTCGTGCTGGCCTGGTGGGCCGGGCTGGTGGCGCTCGGTGCGCTCGGTGCCGGCGCCGGCCTGCTCGGCTGGGGCGCCGTCGCCGGGCTCGTGCTGGCGCTGGCCGCCCTGCTCGCCGTCGTCGAGCACGTCCGGCGCCGCTTCGGCGGGATCACCGGTGACGTGCTCGGCTTCGCCACCGAGGTCGGCACCACCCTCGTGCTCGCGGCAGCCGCCTCCAGTTGAACCCCGGGACCGGCGGGTCGTGGGTGCGGGGCACCCCGTACCAAGTCATGCGGTACAGGGTGCCCCGCACTCATTCCTCGACGGGTGAGTCCTCGGCTGGTGCTCAGGCCAGGGGGACCATCCAGCCGTGCTCGTCGGCGACGGTGCCCTTCTGGATGCCGGTGAGCTTCTCGCGCAGCGTCATCGTCACCGGGCCCGCCTGGCCGTCGGCGACGGTGAACTCGCCGTCGCGGTGCTTGACGTGGCCGACCGGGGTGATCACCGCGGCGGTCCCGCAGGCGAAGACCTCGGTGAGCTCGCCGGAGGCGGCCCGCTGCTCCCACTCGTCGACGGTGATCCGGCGCTCCTCGACCTTCATGCCGAGGTCGCGACCCAGCTCCAGCAGCGACGAGCGGGTGACGCCGGGCAGCAGGCTGCCGCTGAGCTCCGGGGTGACCAGCGTGGCGTCGGCACCGGAACCGAACACGAAGTACAGGTTCATGCCGCCCATCTCCTCGACGACGCGGCGTTCCACGGCGTCGAGCCAGACCACCTGGTCGCAGCCCTTCTCCACGGCCTGCGCCTGGGCGGCGAACGAGGAGGCGTAGTTGCCCGCGAACTTCGCGGCCCCGGTGCCGCCCGGCACCGCGCGGACGTACTCGTGGCTCAGCCACACCGTCACCGGCGTGACGCCGCCGGTGAAGTACGAGCCCGCCGGGGAGGCGATCAGCGCGTACAGGTACTTGCTCGACGGGTGGTTCACGCCGAGCCCGACCTCGGTGGCGATCATGAACGGCCGCAGGTACAGCGAGCTCTCGCCCTCACCGGGGACCCAGTCGGCGTCCTCGGCGACGAGCTGGCGCAGCGACTCCAGGAACAGCTCCTCCGGCAGCTCGGGCATCGCGATCCGCTCCGCCGAGCGCTGGAAGCGCTGCGCGTTGGCGTCCGGCCGGAACGCCGCGATCGAACCGTCGGGCTGCCGGTAGGCCTTGAGGCCCTCGAAAATGGCCTGCGCGTAGTGCAGGACCGAGGTCGCCGGGTCGAGCTCGATGCCGCGGTAGGGCTCCAGCCGGGCGTCGTGCCAGCCCTGCCCGCTCTCCCACCGGATCGTCACCATGTGATCGGTGAAGAACCGCCCGAATCCCGGACTCGCCAATACTTCGGCCCGTCGCTCGGCACTGGCCGGCTGCGGGTTGGGGGAACGGGAGAACGACAGCGATTCAGGCATGGCAACACCGTATCGCGCGCCCACGAGCAGTGGAAACCGACTCGGCGAAACTCGGACTTCCCAATGTCGCCCGTCCACCTACCGGCCGGATCCGGAGAGCCGGGGGCGATCGCGCCGAGCATCCCGGCACCGGCCCCGGCCGCGCTGAACGGCTGCGGCGAGCGGACTCGCTGCCTGCGCGGGACCGGCGTGGCGTTCGACGGCGTTGCCGTCGGTCGCCGCGGCTCCGCTGCGACCGATGGCAACGCCTTGCGCCGATCCCCGCTCGGCGACCGCGCCCCATTGCCGGAGCCTCCTATGATGACGTCATGACCAACGCGCAGAACGCGCCCGTCCCAGCCGGGCCCACCACCACGTCGCAGGACGTGCTCGCCGCGACGATGGCCGCGCTGATGCCGCTCGGCGCCGGGTTCACCGTCACCCTCGGCTACCTGTGGCTGGACATCTTCGGGCTGATCGTCGGGCTGGGCGCCGTGGCGGGCTGGGCGTACTGGTGGCGCAACAAGCACGGCGCCTTCTTCCCGGCCGACCTGCGCGGCGGTTCGGTGGGCGGCTTCGGCGCGCTGGTCGCGGTGATCGGGCTCTTCTTCCTGATCGCCCTCGTCCCCTGAGCCCGCCGGGCTCCTGAGCCGCCGCGTCGAGCACGGCGGTCCGGGGCTCAGCCGAGCAGCAGGGAGGGCGGCAGGGCGGGAGCCGTCCAGGACGGGTTCGGCCGGGCGTCGCAGTAGGTGCCGTCGAACGGGAACCGGCCGGCCTCGGCGGCCTCGATCATCCGCTCGCCCTCGGTGCGCAGCCGACGCAGGTGGTCCGCGCCGAAGCGCCCGGCGGCCACCGCCGGTCCCACCTCGTGCTCGTCCTTCCAGCTCCACCGGCCGTCCGGAAACACCTCCAGGTCCAGCACGCCGTCGACCCGGATCACCCCGGCGGCATCGCGCCCCAGCGGCACCTCCAGGTTGATGTACCAGTTGCGGAAGCGGCCGTCGGGCTCGAAGAACCACCACACCGAGGACCAGCGCCGCTCCTGCACCAGCCGCAGGTTCGGTCCGCCCCGCCAGGACGACCTGGCCGCCACCCGCGGGGTGGTGAACCGCTCGGCGAGCGGGAGCTCCCGCGGTGACCGGCCGTCCGGCGCGGTGGTGACCCGGATCTCGGTGCCGGGCAGCACCCAGCACAGCAACCGGTCCCCGTCGTCGTCGACCACCCGCGCCGGGTGCACCGCGCCCAGCGAGGAGTCCAGCCGCTGGAAGCGGTAGAGGACCCGCTCGCCCGGCCCCCACACGGGGCGCTGCTCGATCGGGTTCGGGGACGCCGCCCCGGCTGTCGTTCTCAGCATGACCGCCTCAGCTCCAGCGACGGGAGACCGCTCCCATCACGACCGGACCGACGATGACAACCGCCAGCGTCGCAAGCATCGCGGCGATCGGCATGCTCATCAGCAGAACCACCGAGAGCCCCATCCCCGCGCAGGCCGCCCGGGTCGGCCAGCGCCGCTCGTCGGCCAGCAGCACCCGCGCCGCCGCGCTGCCGAAGGCGTGGTGCGCCAGCAGGCAGCAGGACGCGACGGCCATCGCCACCACCGGGTCGACCAGCAGGACCAGCACCGCGGCGGCCCCGCCGACCAGCAGGTCCTGCACGTACGGCGTCCCGTGGGCACCGAACCGCCGCAGCGCACCGGGCAGGTCGCCGTCCTCGACCGCGGCCGTGGTGGTCGGTCGCGCCGATTCGAGCACGGCGAGTAGCACCGGCAGCAGGGCGACGGCGGCGGCGGTGCACAGCAGCGGGGCCAGTTCGGCCGCCGCGGCGGCGCCCAGCAGGTCGCGCAGCGGCACCGCGGACAGCGCCAGCCGCGCGGCCCCGAGCTGGTGCAGCGCCGACCAGCCGAGCGCGAGCAGCACCACCGCGGCGACCACCAGGGCCAGCAGCACCGCGCGACCGGACGCGCGGGGCGTGAAGCGGTCGTCGTCGGGCTCCGGGGCGCTCAGCCGCTCGAAGCCGAGGAAGGCGAAGAACAGCAGCCCGGCCGCGCCCGGGATCCCCACCGCCTCGTCCGCGCCGGACCGATCACCGGCCATCGCGGGGGCGGGCGGGATGGCCCAGCACAGCACCACCACGATCGCGAGCACCCCGAACATGAGCAGCAGCCACGCCCACGCGGCGCCGCCCCGGATGCGCAGCCCGGCGGTGGCGGCGAGCACGACCAGCAGCACGGCCACCGCCCCGGTGGGACCGGCCGCGGCGGGCAGCAGCAGCTCGCCGAGCGCACCCGCCACGGCCGCGAGCGCGGCGACGTGACCGGCGAGGTGCGCGCTGGAGGTGATCCGCGCGGGGAGCACGCCCAGCCGGGAGCGGGACGCGGCGTACACGGCGGCCCCGCCCGGGTAGTGCTGCGCCTGGTACGACGTGGCGGTCGCCGCGCAGCCCGCCGTCACCGCGGCGACCACGACGCCGACCAGCGACCACGGTCCCGCGGCGGCCGCGGCGGGCGCCATCCCCAGGACCGCGCCGCCCCCGATCATGCCGCCGAGGGCGAGCGGGAGCGCCGCCGCGCTGGAGGCGAGCCGTCGGGACGTGCCGAGCCGGAGAGCCACGCGACCACCCTTCCAGAAGGAAGTCCGCTCGTTCAGCCCCCTGTCGGTTGATCCTCGCAGTGGAGCCGGTGCCGCGAACCAGCCTAGCCGGGGCGCGGAACCGCCCGGTCCGGACGCGCCCGGTACCCGCTGCCCGATCACCGCACCGGCGGGGGGCTTAGAGTGCGCGGAGGACCCGCTGCTGTTGCGCAGCGCAGCCGCACGCCCGGAGGAAACGTGACACCGAAACTCGCCCTCACCGACAGCGCACCGCACAAGCTCGCCGTGGACGCCCTCGTCATCGGCGTCGTGCAAGGCGAACCCGGCCTGGAGCTCGGCCCCGGCGCCGAGGACGTCGCCGACGCCTACGACGGCGACCTGCTCGCGGTGCTCGGCTCGCTGGGCGCCACCGGGAAGTCCGGCGAGGTGGTCAAGCTCCCCGGCGGCAAGCTCCGCGCGGACCTGCTGGTGGCGGTTGGGCTCGGCCAGCGCGGCGACAGCGGCGCGGTCCCCGCCGAGGCGATCCGCCGCGCCTCCGGTGCCGTCGCGCGCTCGCTGGCCGGGGTGGGGCACGCCGCGACGACCTTGTCGGCCACCGAGCTCTCGGCCGCCGTGCAGGGCACCGTGATGGGCGCCTACAAGTTCACCGGCTACAAGTCCGCGGCCGGGACGACCCGGTGGGCAAGGTCGAGTTCGTCGTCCCCGACGACGGTGCCGACACCGCCCGCCAGGCGCTCAAGGGCGCCACCGCGATCGGCGAGGCCGTCAACACCGCGCGGGACCTGATCAACACCCCGCCGAACGACCTGTTCCCCGCGGCGTTCGCCGAGCGCGCCACCGAGCTGGGCCGCGCCGCCGGCCTGGAGGTCGAGGTGCTCGACGAGAACGCGCTGCGCAAGCAGGGCTTCGGCGGCATCCTCGGCGTCGGTTCCGGCTCCTCCCGACCGCCCCGGCTGGTCCGGCTGCGGCACCGGGGCGGCAAGTCCGCCGCGAAGGTCGCGCTGGTCGGCAAGGGCATCACCTTCGACACCGGCGGCATCTCGCTCAAGCCCGCCGCGGGCATGGACGAGATGACCTCGGACATGTCCGGGGCCGCCGCGGTGGTCGCCACGATGGTGCTGGCCGCCAAGCTGAACTACCCGCTGGAGATCATCGCCACGGTGCCGATGGCCGAGAACATGCCCTCCGGCACCTCCTACCGGCCCGGTGACGTGCTGACCATGTACGGCGGCACCACCGTCGAGGTGCTCAACACCGACGCCGAGGGCCGGCTGATCCTCGCCGACGCGATGGTGCGGGCCTGCGAGGACGGCCCGGACTACCTGGTCGAGACCTCCACGCTCACCGGCGCGCAGGTCGTCGCGCTGGGCAAGCGCACGCCCGGCGTGATGGGCAGCGAGGAGTTCCGGGACCGCGTCGCGCAGACCTCCCAGGCGGTCGGCGAAGGCGGCTGGCCGATGCCGCTGCCGGAGGAGCTGCGCGGCGAGCTCGACTCCAAGCTCGCGGACCTGGCCAACGTGACCGGGCAGCGCTGGGGCGGGATGCTCGCGGCCGGGCTGTTCCTCCAGGAGTTCGTCGCCGACGAGGTCGCCTGGGCGCACATCGACATCGCCGGTCCGGCCTACAACAGCGGGTCGCCGTGGGGCTACACGCCCAAGGGCGGCACCGGCGTGCCGGTCCGCACCCTCGCCGCGGTGCTCGCCGACATCGCCGACCGGGGCTGACCCCGCGAACCGGGTGCGGGGTGCCTTCATCCGACATGGCCGGATGAAGGTGCCCCTCACTCATGAACTGAAACGGGTGACGCTGCGCTCCGCTGCGACGACGGCGGGTGACGAACCGCTCACAAGCCTCACCGGATCGCGGGCCCGGAATGCCAGGATGGGGCGATGACGGAACTGAGACCAGCTCCCGCCCCCGCCCCCGCTCCCACCCCCGACCGGCACGGGTACCAGGTCGACGTGGTCTGGACCGGCAACACCGGCCAGGGCACCAGCAGCTACCGCGGCTACGAGCGCACCCACGAGGTCCGGGTCCCCGGCAGGGAAGCCATCGAGGCCTCCGCCGACCCCGCCTTCCTCGGCGACGCCAACCGCTACAACCCGGAAGAACTGCTGGTCGCGGCGCTGTCCCAGTGCCACATGCTGTGGTACCTGCACCTCGCTGCGGAGACCGGCGTGGTGGTCATCGGATACCACGACCAGGCCCGCGGGGTGCTCGCCGAGAGCCCGGTGGACGGCACCGGGCAGTTCGAGGAGGTCGTGCTGGCGCCGCAGGTCACGGTGTCCGACCGGGTCAGCCTGGACACCGCCGAGGCGCTGCACCAGCGGGCCCACGAGCTCTGCTACATCGCGAGGTCGGTGACCTTCCCGGTGCGCCGCGAACCGACCACCCGGATCGCGAACTGACCGCCCGGATCGTGAACTGACCCGGGACCCGGGGGCTCAGGCGTCGCCGCGCTCGCGGAGGATGCGCTGCCGCGCCTGGTAGTCGCGCATCCGCTGCGGGTAGCCGACCTTGGCGACCTCGTAGCAGGGCAGCCCCAGCCGCCGGGTCAGCTTGAACGCCGCCTCGGGGCCGTCGACCCGGCGCCGCGTCCACTCGCCGTCGTGGGCGATGAGCATCAGCGTGGTCTCGGTGACCGCGGTGCGGGGCTCGACGAAGCCCTCTACCCCGCGGCGCTGCCCGGCCCAGGCGACGAGATGATCGGCGTCCTCCGAGGACGCCTCGCGCCGGACACCGGCCCGCTTGCGTCCGCGCAGCCGATCGAACAGGCCCACCGCCATCGCCTCCGTTCACCAGGGGTTCCCTTCCGATGATGCCAGCATTCGAACCCGGTCGAGGCTGAATCGATCAGAACGCCGCCCGCCGCTGTGATCTCCGACGTCACAGCCGCGGATCGGACGGCCCACGTCGCGTCCGCACATCGTGTGGTGACAAGATGGCTGCTGGTGCCCTTGACCACTCGGTCCGCGGCGCCAACAGCGAGTCAACGATGCCTGTCGAGGAGTGCGAAGTGACCGACACGTCCGCCGATCTGGTCATTCTCGGCGGCGGTTCGGGCGGCTACGCCTGCGCTTTCCGCGCGGCCGAGCTCGGCCTTTCCGTCGTCCTCATTGAAAAGGACAAGCTCGGTGGTACCTGCCTGCACCGAGGCTGCATCCCCACCAAGGCGCTGCTGCACGCCGCGGAGGTCGCCGACTCCGCGCGCGACTCCGCCCAGTTCGGGGTGAAGGCCTCCCTCGAGGGCATCGCGATCGACGAGGTCAACAAGTACAAGGACGGCGTGGTCAACGGCCTGCACAAGGGCCTCCAGGGACTCGCCAAGGCGCACCAGGTCACCGTCGTCGAGGGCGCCGGGACGCTCGTGGACGCCAACACCGTCGAGGTCGCGGGCACTCGCTACACCGGCAAGAACGTCGTGCTGGCCACCGGTTCCTACTCCAAGTCGCTGCCCGGGCTGGAGCTCGGCGGCCGGGTCATCGCCAGCGAGCAGGCCCTGAACCTGGACTTCGTCCCGGAGAAGGTCGTGGTGCTCGGCGGCGGCGTGATCGGTGTGGAGTTCGCCAGCGTGTGGCGCTCGTTCGGCGCCGAGGTGACCATCGTCGAGGCGCTGCCGCACCTGGTCCCCAACGAGGACGAGTTCGCCTCCAAGCGCCTGGAGCGCTCCTTCCGCAAGCGCGGCATCACGTTCAAGACCGGCGTCAAGTTCACCGGCGCGGAGCAGACCGACTCCGGGGTCACCGTCAGCCTGGAGAACGGCGAGACCTACGACGCCGACGTGCTGCTGGTCGCCGTCGGCCGAGGGCCCAACACCGCGGGCCACGGCTTCGAGGAGGCCGGCGTCACCCTGGAGCGCGGCTTCGTGCGCACCGACGAGCGGTTGCGCACCAGCCTGCCCGGCGTCTACGCCGTCGGCGACATCGTGCCGGGGCTGCAGCTCGCGCACCGCGGCTTCCAGCAGGGGGTCTTCATCGCCGAGGACATCGCCGGGCTGAACCCGCCGGCGATCGACGAAGCCGGGATCCCCCGGGTCACCTACTCCCACCCCGAGGTCGCCTCGGTGGGCCTGACCGAGGCCGCCGCCAAGGAGCGCTACGGCTCGGTCGAGACCTTCACCTACGACCTCGCGGGCAACGGCAAGAGCCAGATCCTCAAGACTTCCGGCGCGGTCAAGCTGGTCCGCGCCACCGAGGGACCGGTGGTCGGCCTGCACCTCATCGGCGACCGGGTCGGCGAGCTCATCGGCGAGGCGCAGCTCATCTACAACTGGGAGGCTCTGCCCGAGGACGTGGCGCCGCTGGTGCACGCCCACCCGACCCAGACCGAAGCCCTGGGCGAGGCCCACCTCGCCCTGGCCGGCAAGCCGCTGCACGTGCACGGCTGACGTCGGCGCACGCAGCCAAGCACCCCGCCACACCACGAGGAGTCAGCAACAGATGGCCTTCTCCGTTCAGATGCCGGCACTAGGCGAGAGCGTTTCCGAGGGAACGATCACCCGGTGGCTCAAGCAGGTCGGCGACACCGTCGAGGTCGACGAACCGCTGCTCGAGGTCTCCACCGACAAGGTCGACACCGAGATCCCGTCCCCGGCGGCCGGTGTCCTCCAGCGGATCGTCGCCGAGGAGGACGACACCGTCGAGATCGGCGCCGAGCTCGCCGTGCTCGGTGACACCGCGGAGGGCGACGCGCAGCCCCAGCAGCAGGAGTCGGCCCAGCAGGAGCAGCCCGCCCAGCAGGCGGCCCCCAGCAGGAGGCCCCGCAGGAGCAGCCCGCCGGTCAGGCCCAGGCGGGTCAGGCCCAGTCCGGTCAGGCCCAGTCCGGTCAGATGCAGGGCAGCGACGTGCAGATGCCCGCGCTCGGCGAGAGCGTTTCCGAGGGCACCGTCACCCGGTGGCTCAAGCAGGTCGGCGACACCGTCGAGGTCGACGAGCCGCTGCTCGAGGTCTCCACCGACAAGGTCGACACCGAGATCCCCTCGCCGGTGGCCGGCACCCTGCTGGAGATCGCCGCGGAGGAGGACGACACCGTCGAGGTCGGCGCCAAGCTGGCCGTGATCGGCGAGCAGGGCGCCGCGGCACCCGCCCAGCAGGCCCCCAGCAGGAGCAGCCCGCGCCGCCGCAGCAGGAGGCTTCCCCGCAGCAGGCCCCGCAGCCGGCCGCGCCCGCCCCGGCTCCGGCGGCACCGCCCGCCCCGGCCGCGCCGCAGCCGCAGCCCGAGCAGGTGGCCGAGGAGACCAAGTCCGGTGCCACGCCGTACGTGACGCCGCTGGTGCGCAAGCTGGCCAACGAGCACGGCATCGACCTGGCCGGCCTCCAGGGCAGCGGGGTCGGCGGCCGGATCCGCAAGCAGGACGTGCAGGCCGCCATCGACGCCAAGTCCGCCCCGGCGGCCGAGCCCGCGAAGCCGTCGGCTCCGCAGGCGCCGTCCACCGCCGCGGCCGCCGAGCCGTCGGAGGAGGCCAAGGCGCTGCGCGGCACCACGCAGAAGATGTCGCGGCTGCGGCAGCTCCTGGCCCGCCGGATGGTCGAGTCGCTGCAGACCGCCGCGCAGCTCACCACGGTGATCGAGGTCGACGTGACCCGGATCGCCCGGCTGCGCGAGCGCGCCAAGAGCGGCTTCGAGGCCTCCGAGGGCGTCAAGCTGTCGTTCCTGCCGTTCTTCGCCAAGGCGGCGGCGGAGGCGCTGAAGCTGCACCCGAAGCTCAACGCCTCGGTCGACGAGGAGAACAAGGAGATCACCTACCACGGCTCCGAGCACCTGTCGGTGGCGGTGGACACCGATCGGGGCCTGGTCTCGCCGGTGATCCACGACGCGGGCGACCTCAACCTCGGCGGCCTGGCGCGCAAGATCTCCGATCTGGCGGAGCGCACCCGCAACAACAAGATCAAGCCGGACGAGCTCTCCGGCGGCACGTTCACCATCACCAACACCGGCAGCCGGGGCGCGCTGTTCGACACGCCGATCCTGAACCCCCCGCAGGTGGGGATGCTGGGCACCGGTGCCGTGGTGAAGCGGCCCGTGGTGGTCTCCGACGAGAACGGCGGCGACACCATCGCGATCCGCTCGATGGCGTACCTGGCGCTGTCCTACGACCACCGGCTGGTCGACGGCGCCGACGCCGCCCGCTTCCTGGCCACCCTCAAGCAGCGGCTGGAGGAAGGCGCGTTCGAGGCCGACCTCGGTCTCTGAGCCCCGTTCCCGAGCGCCCCGCGGCTCCCCGGCCGCGGGGCGCTCGTGCGCCCGGGCGGCTACTCGCCGGTACGGCGGGGACGGCACGCGGGCGGTCCCGCCGGGCGTAGCCTGAGCCGCGTGAGCCGTGCCGAAGAATCATGCCGCGCCACCGCCGAGCCCGTCGCGGTGCGCGAGCTGGGGACCATCGACTACCTGTCCGCGTGGGAGCTGCAGCGCGAGCTGGCGGACGACCGCGCGAACGACGCGGGTGAGGACACCCTGCTGCTGCTGGAGCATCCGTCCGTCTACACCGCGGGCAAGCGGACCGCGCCGGAGGACCGCCCGACGGACGGGACACCGGTCATCGACGTGGACCGCGGCGGCAAGATCACCTGGCACGGGCCGGGGCAGCTCGTCGGCTACCCGATCCTGCGGCTGTCCGACCCGGTGGACGTCGTCGACTACGTGCGCCGCCTGGAGCAGGCGCTGATCCACGTGTGCGACCAGTACGGCCTGACGGCCGGGCGCGTCGAGGGCCGCAGCGGCGTCTGGCTGCCCGCCGCCGACGGCCGCCCGGAGCGCAAGATCGCCGCGTTGGGCATCCGCGTGCAGCGCGGGGTCACCATGCACGGCCTGGAGCTCAACTGCGATGCCGACCTGGCGGCGTTCGACCGGATCATCCCCTGCGGCATCCGCGACGTGGGCACCACCTCGCTGTCGACCGAGGTGGGCAGGCGGGTGCCGGTCGCGGAGGTCGTGCCGCTGGTCACCCGGGCCGTGCTGGACGCGCTGGACGGCGCGCTGCCGGTCACCGAGCGGGACATCCCCCGGCAGGAGGCCGCCGCGGCCGGGGTGACGCTGGCGCTGGACCCGTCGTTGCGCTGACGCTGGCGCACCGCGCTCCACTCCTCTAGTATTCCGGAATTACGGACTACCAGAGGAGTGGAGCCATGCCGTTCTCCCGACGCCACCTGCTGGCCACCGCGGGCGCCACCGCCCCGCTGCTGCTGCTCGCCCCGAGCGCCGCCGCCCGGCCGAGCCCGCCCGACCTGGGCGCCCCGGACGGCTGGGTGGCGTGGTTCCGCGCCCACCGCGGTGGGGTGGGGCTGTTCCTCGACGACGGCCGCGGGAACCGGCTGGTCCACCGCCCGCACGCCGCGCAACCGCTGGCCTCGGCGATCAAGGTGGTCCACCTCCTCGGGTACGCGGTGGCGGTCGAACGCGGCGAACTGGACCCGCGCGAGCAGATCCGCCTCGGCGACTGGGAGCGCTACTACGTGCCGCTCGACGGCGGGGCGCACCCGGCCGCGCTGCGGCACCTGGGCATCCCCACCGACGACACCGGCCTGCACGCCGCCGACCCCGACCACCGGGTCGCACTCGACGACGCGGTCGCGACGATGATCCGGTTCAGCGACAGCGCGATCCCCGACCTGCTGCGCGACCGGCTCGGCGTCCGCGCGCTGCGCCGGGCCGCGGCGACGGGCGGCTGGCCCGATCCGGACCTGCGGTCGATGTGCGCCGAGTACCTGTTCCTGCTGCCCGAGCACGCACCCCCGGCGCACCTCCCGCTGCCCGCCCGCCGGGCCCGCGGGTTCGCCCTGGAACGCCGGTACCGCGACGACCCGGCGCTGCGGCGGCGGGTGCTGGACCGGCTGCTGACCACTCCCCTGCCGAGCTGGGACGAGCAGCGCGCGTGGGGCGACCGCACGATGGCCGCCCCGGCACGGCCGCTGGCCGCGCTGCACCGCGCCACCGCCACCGGCGCGATCCCAGGTGCCGCGCTCGCCCGCACCCACCTGGAGCGCCCGCGGGCGGGCGCGCTGCCTCCCGGGGTCGACGGCATCGGCTACAAGGGCGGCAGCCTGCCGGGAGTGCTCACCGCCGGGCTCACCGTCCGCCGCGCCGACGGCAGCACCGGCAGCGGGGCGCTGCTCGCGCACGGCGACATCACCCCGGAGCAGCTCACCACCGCCGACCCCGGCGGCGCGGTGCACCTCGCCCTCCAGGACCCCGCCTACCGCGACCGGCTGGCGGCGGCGCTGCGCGGTTGAGGCAAGCTGGCCGGATGGAGCAGGAGTGGCACGAGCGCATCGAGGCCCTGGAACGGCGGGTCGCCGCGCTGGAGGGCGCCGCGCGCTCGGCGGCCGTCGAGCCCAGCGGCGGGCGGGTGTCCTACGAGGGCAGCATCGCCGAGCCGGTCGAGCTGGAGTGGCGGATCGACGTCGACCCGGCGCGGGTGCTCGCGCTCGACCACGCCCCGCGCACCGAGGTGCTGTCCGCGCTGGGCCACCCGGCGCGGGCCTCGATCGTCGCGCTGCTGGCGACGTCCGGTCCGCAGACCACCCAGGCGCTGCAGGCCGAAGCCGGGCTGGGCTCCACCGGGCAGCTCTACCACCACCTCAAGGCCCTCACCGGCTGCGGCCTGGTCGACCAGGACAAGCGCGGCTCCTACCGGCTGCGCCCGCAGGCGGTGGTCCCGGCGCTGGTGCTGCTCACCGCGGCCTCCGACGTGTCCGGCCAGCTGCGCGGCTGACTGAGCGGAGACCGCGGCGAGCGCGGTCACAGCTGCGGGGCGACCTCCGCCGCGACCAGCTCGAGGTGGTCGAGATCGGCCAGGTCGAGGACCTGGAGGTAGAGGCGGGTGATCCCGGTCCGCTCGCGCCACCGGCCGATCACGTCGACGATCTCGGCGGGCGAACCGCACAGCCCGTTCTCCCGCAGCTCGTCGACCTCCCGGCCGATGGCCAGCGCGCGTTGCGCGACCTGCGCCTCGGAGGTGCCCGCGCACAGCACGAGCGCCGCGGAGCGGACCATCCCGGCCGGGTCGCGGCCGATCGCGGTGCAGGCCTGGTCGACCCGCTCGAACTGGGCGGCGGCGACGTCGGACCGCACGAACGGCACGTTGAACTCGTCGGCGTAGCGGGCGGCCAGCCGCGGCGTGCGCTTCGGCCCGCCCCCGCCGATCAGCACCGGCGGCGCGGGGCGCTGCACCGGCTTGGGCAGTCCGGGCGAGTCGGCGACCTGGTAGTAGGTGCCGTCGTGGCTGTAGGTCTGCCCCGTCTCGGTGCGCCACAGGCCGGTGATGATCTCCAGCTGCTCGGCGTAGCGGTCGAACCGCTCCCCCAGCGGCGGGAACGGGATGCCGTAGGCGGTGTGCTCCTCCTCGTACCAGCCGCTGCCGAGGCCGAGCTCGACCCGTCCGCCGGACATCTGGTCCACCTGCGCCACCGAGATCGCCAGCGGGCCGGGCAGCCGGAAGGTGCCCGCCGTCATCAGCGTGCCGAGCCGGATCCGGGAGGTCTCCCGGGCCAGCCCGGCCAGCGTCACCCAGGCGTCGGTCGGACCGGGTTGCCCGGTCGTCGAACCCATCTTGAGGTAGTGGTCGGACCGGAAGAACGCGTCGTACCCGGCCGACTCGGCGGTCCGGGCGACCCGGAGCAGGTCGTCGTAGGTGGCCCCCTGCTGGGGTTCGGTGAAGATCCTGAGCTTGAACGTCTCGTCCACGTCCGCGAGGCTAGCGGGTCGGCCGACCCCGCCGGCGCCGCGCGCCTCAGGTCCAGCGGAACAGCGCCGCGGCGGCGATCCCGCTGAGCGCCGCCGACACCGCCAGGGCGATCAGTTGACCCGCGTCGGGCACCACCCCGGTCCAGCACGCGGTGAGCACGTCCATCCCGGCGCCGAAGGGCAGGTGCGCGCCCACCGCCGCCAGCCACTCCGGGAGGTGCTGCCGCCCGCCGAAGCCGCCGCCGGTGGCGAAGATCGCGAAGAAGGCGACGAGCCCGATGGCCACCGCGGAGTTCGGCGTCGGCGACACCGCGGCCACCAGCATCCCCAGCGCGTACATCGCCACGACCACCAGCGCGAAGGCCGCCACCGCACCGAGCGGGGAACGCGGCGCCGCGAGGCCGAACCCGAGCCGGGCCACGACCAGCGCCAGCCCGATGCCGATCAGCGACTGCGCCACCCCGACCACGACCTGCGCCGCCAGCACCATCCAGGGGTGCGCCGGGGTGACCGACAGCCGCCGCAGCACCCCGGTGCGGCGGTAGGTCGCCAGGAACGACGGCATGTTCACCACGCCCGTCATGGCCAGCACCATCGCCATCGTCATCGGCACCACCACGGCGTCGAAGGCGGGCAGCCCGCCGAGTTCGGGGATGCCCGCGCCGTCGCTGCCGAGCCCGTTCATCACCATGAGCAGCACCGGCAACCCGAGCGGGACCACGATCCCGGCGGTGTCCCGCAGCACCAGCTTGGCCTCGGTGGCGATGAGCAGCCCCCACGCGCGCGGTCCCGGCCGGACCGCCTCGACCGGCTCCGCCATCACGCCACCTCCGCCGCGCCGCGCCCGGTCAGCTCGAGGAACGCGTCCTCCAGCCCGGGCCGCTCCAACCTGGTCCCGGTGGCCGCGATGCCGTACCGGGCCAGCGCCGAGCTGACCTCCGCCAACAGGTCCCCGGTGCCGGTCACCACCACCTCGGCACCGTCCGCGACCACCCCGGTGACCCCGGGCAGGTCGGCCAGCAGCGCGTGCTCGAACGGCGCGAGGGGGCGCAACCGCACCCGCTGCCCCAACCCGGCGCGCTCGACCAGACCGGTCGGGGTGTCCAGCGCCAGCACGCGTCCCGCGTCGAGGACCGCGATCCGGTCGCAGAGCCGCTCGGCCTCCGCCATGACGTGGGTGACCAGCACGACGGTGACGCCGGAATCGCGGATCCGCTCGACCAGCGCCCAGATCTCCCGCCGGGCGCGGGGATCGAGGCCGGTGGACAACTCGTCGAGCACCGCCACCCGCGGGTTGCCGACCAGGGCCAGCGCGATGGACACCCGCTGCGCCTGCCCACCGGACAACGCGCCGAACGGGGTGCGCTTCTGCTCGGTCAGCCCGAGGTCGGCCAGCAGCCGGTCCGGGTCGGCGCCGTCCCGGTAGAACGAGCGGTACAGCGCGACGGCTTCCCCGACGCGCAGCGCGTCGGGCAGCACCGCTTCCTGGAGCTGCACGCCGAGCACCTGCCGCAGCCGCTTCCGGTCGCGGCGCGGGTCGAGCCCGAGCACGTCGATCCGGCCCCGGTCCGGGGCGCGCAGCCCGGACACGCATTCCACCACCGTCGTCTTGCCCGCCCCGTTGCGCCCGAGGATGCCGAACACCTCCCCGCGCGCGACGGTGAAGCCGACGTCGTGCACGGCGATCACCTCCCCGTAGCGCTTGTGCAGTCCGGCCACTTTGATCACGTCCACGTCGTCCTCCGATGTCCTGGTCGGGCGTCGACGCTAGGTCGGGCGGCGGGACCGCCGCGGGTGCCGGAAGTCGTCGGCCGCGCCATGACTTCCGGCACGGTCGGCGCGGGCCCGCGGCGGCTAGGCTGCCGCCGTGGCGGGATGGCGGCTGGAGATCTGGGGAGCGGCGGGCCTGCTGCTGGTGAGCGTGCTCATCGGAATCCCGGTCGGCACCGCGTCGCTGGGCGGCTCGGACGTCATCGCCGGACCGGAGTGGCTGTGGTGGCTCTGCTACGGCTGCTTCCCCGCGCTGCTGGCGCTGTGCTTCCTCGGTCACCTGGTGCCCCGGCTGGACGCCCGGTACCTGCTGATCCCGCTGGAGCTCACCGCCGCCGGGGTGGTGCTGCTGGCCCCGCGCGGCGGTTTCCTGCCGATCCTGCTGGTGTTCGTCACCGCGCTGGCCGCCGAGCTGGCGTCGGTTCGGGTCGTCGCGCCCCTGCTGCTCGGCAACGGCGGCGTGATCGCGGTGGCCGTCGGGATGGCCGGGGCCGCGCCCGGCGAGATGGTGGTGCTCGCGCTGATCTACCTGGTGCTGCAGGCCTGTTCGGTGTGGATGGTGTGGAGCAACCGGCGGGAGGCCGAGCACCGGCGGCGCCTCGCGGTGGCGCACACCGAACTGCGGGCGGCGACCGCGCTGCTGGCCGAGTCGAGCCGGGCGACCGAGCGGCTGCGCATCGCCCGCGAGCTGCACGACCTGGTGGGCCACCAGCTCACCGCGCTGGTGCTGGAGCTGGAGATCGCCGCGCACCGCAGCGCGCCACCCGCCGACGCGCACGTGGCGCGGGCCCGGGCGGTGGCCCGGGACCTCCTCGGCGACGTCCGCACCGCGGTCGGCGAGCTGCGCGGCACCCCGCAGCGGCTGGACCGGGCGCTGCGCGAGATCGTCGCGGACCTGCCGCACCCCCGGGTCCACCTGGAGGTGGCCGATTCGGTGGCGCCGGACGAGGCGAGCGCGGCGGCGCTGATCCGGTGCGCGCAGGAGGTCGTCACCAACGCCATCCGGCACTCCGAAGCGGACAACCTGTGGATCCGGATCGGCACCGACGAGTCCGGGGCGATCACGCTCAGCGCCCGCGATGACGGGCTCGGCACCCCGGTGCTGCGGCTGGGCAACGGGCTGACCGGGTTGCGGGAGCGGATCGAGTCGCTGGGCGGGCACGTCCGGTTCGACACCCGCTCCGGCTTCCGGGTCGACGCGGCGGTGCCCGCCTCGTGATCCGGGTGGCGATCGTCGACGACCAGACGCTGGTCCGGCACGGCATCCGGGGCCTGCTGGAGCTCGCCGACGACATCGAGGTCTCCGGCGAGGCCGGCGACGGCGACGGGGCGCTGGCCCTGGTCGCCGCCGACCCGCCGGACGTCCTGCTGCTCGACCTGCGGATGCCCGGCCGCGACGGCCTCTCCGCGCTCACCGCGCTCGCCGAGGGCGGGGCACCGCCGCCGACCCTCGTGCTCACCACCTTCGACGACGACGAGCTGGCGTTGCGGGCGCTGCGCGCGGGTGCCCGGGGCTTCCTGCTCAAGGACGTGACGCTGGAGCAGCTGGTGGATGCGATCCGCACCCTGGCCTCGGGGGGCACGCTGGTGCAGCCCGCGCTCACCGAACGGCTGGTGCGCGCCGCCCGGGCCCTGCCCGAACCGGACGGCATCGACGACTTGCCCGCACCGCAACCGCTCACCGAACGCGAGCGGGAGGTCCTGCGCCTGCTCGCCGGCGGCTACGCCAACCGCGAGATCGCCGCGGCGCTGCACCTGGCGGAGGGCACCGTGAAGAACCACGTCTCCAGCCTGCTGCTGAAGCTCGGCGTCCGGGACCGGACCCGGGCCGTGCTGCGGGCCCTCCAGCACGGCTTGCTGGGCTGACCACCGCGCCGGGAACCCGCGGCTCGCTCAGCGCGGGCGGGCCCTCGCGTAGGTTCGGGAAGATGCGATGGACAACCGCCGACATCCCCGACCAGACCGGCCGCACCGTGCTCGTCACAGGCGCCAATTCGGGCCTCGGCTGGTACAGCGCCAAGGCGTTCGCCCGCAGCGGTGCGCGGGTGCTGCTCGCCTGCCGCGACGCCGAGCGCGGTCGCGCGGCGCTGAACTCGGTGGCCGCCGACGCCACCGCCGAGCCGGCGCTGGTCGAGCTCGACCTGGCCGATCTGGCGTCGGTGCGCAAGGCCGCCGACGAGGTCCGGGAACGCACCGGCGACGGCCTCGACGTGCTGCTCAACAACGCGGGCGTGATGGGCCCGCCGAAGCGCACCACGCGGGACGGCTTCGAGCTCCAGATCGGCACCAACCACCTCGGGCACGCCGCGCTGACCTGGCTGCTGCTGCCCGCGCTGCGGGAGCGCTCCGGGGCCCGGGTCGTCACCGTCTCCAGCCTGGCCCACCACGGCGGCAGCCTGGACGTCGACGACCTGAACTTCCAGCGCCGCCGCTACGACCCGATGCGCGGCTACTTCCAGGCCAAGCTGGCCAACCTGCTGTTCGCCGCGGAACTGGACCGGCGGGCCGAGCGCGCCGGGCTGGACCTGCTCAGCGCCGCCGCCCACCCCGGGATGAGCAACACCGAGCTGCCCACCAATTCGGCCCGGCTGCGCTCGATCCCCGGGGCCGAGCGCGTCGTCGGCTTCGTCAACGGGCTGATCACCCAGCCCGCGCACCGCGGCGTGCTGCCCCAGCTCTACGCCGCGACGTCCCCGGACGCCCGCGGCGGCGCGTACTACGGCCCGGACGGGTTCGCCGAGATCACCGGTTTCCCGAAGGAGGCGCGGACCAGCGCCAAGGCGCGCGACGAGCAGCTCGCCCGGCGGCTGTGGGAGCGCACCGCCGAACTCACCGGCATCGATCCCGGCCTGGCCTGAACCGCCGCGGGCGCGCGCGGGGGCCGGGCCCGCCGCCCGCGCGGTGCGGCCCGGTTGCCCCGGGGGCGTAGCCTGTGCGGTGTGACTGTGGTGCCGGAGGGACGCAAGCTGCTGCGGCTTGAGGTTCGCAACAGCCAGACGCCGATCGAGAAGAAGCCGTCGTGGATCAAGACCCGCGCGCGGATGGGTCCGGAGTACAAGGAGCTCAAGGGCCTGGTCCGCCGCGAGGGCCTGCACACCGTCTGCGAAGAGGCCGGTTGCCCCAACATCTTCGAGTGCTGGGAGGACCGCGAGGCCACCTTCCTCATCGGCGGTGACCAGTGCACCCGGCGTTGCGACTTCTGCAACATCGACACCGGCAAACCCCCCGAGCTCGACACCGAGGAGCCGCGCCGGGTCGCCGAGTCGGTGCAGGCGATGGGCCTGCGCTACTCCACGGTGACCGGCGTGGCCCGGGACGACCTGCCCGACGGCGGTGCCTGGCTCTACGCCGAGACGGTCCGGCGGATCCACGCGATGAACCCCGGGACCGGCGTCGAGCTGCTCATCCCGGACTTCAACGCCGAGCCGGACCAGCTCGCCGAGGTGTTCGACTCGCGGCCGGAGGTGCTCGCGCACAACCTGGAGACGGTGCCCCGGGTGTTCAAGCGGATGCGCCCGGCGTTCCGCTACGACCGGTCGTTGAAGGTCATCTCGGAGGCCCGCGCGGCCGGGCTGGTCACCAAGTCCAACCTGATCCTGGGCATGGGCGAGACCCCCGACGAGGTGCGCCCGGCGCTGCAGGACCTGCACGACGCGGGCTGCGACATCATCACCATCACCCAGTACCTGCGGCCGAGCCCCCGGCACCACCCGGTGGACCGCTGGGTCAAGCCGGAGGAGTTCGTCGAGCACACCACCGCGGCCGAGGAGATCGGCTTCCCGGGCGTGATGGCCGGACCGCTGGTGCGCTCCAGCTACCGCGCCGGGCGGCTGTACGCCAAGGCGACCACCCACCGCGGGATGCCGCTGCCGGAGAACCTGGCGCACCTGGCGCAGGCGGGCACCGCCGCGCAGGAGGCGAGCAGCCTGCTCTCCCGCTGAGCACCGACCCCTGCGGCGCCTCCGGGCCGACCTCGGCTCGGAGGCGCGGCGGGGACGAGTTCTCACGTCTCGGTCACGGCCGACGACCGCGCCTGCACCCGCTCGAAGCACGGCCGTATCCTGGAAGTCATGGCCAAGCAGGACAAGGCCGCCAAGAAGCAGGCGGCCAAGGAACGGCGCCGGGCGTCCCGGGGCCGGATCAAGCAGATCTTCGAAGCGTTCCAGCTCCAGCGCAAGGAGGACAAGCTCCTCCTGCCGCTGATGCTGGGCACGTTCGTCGGCGTGACCGTCGTGGTCTTCCTGCTGGGCATGATCTGGGGGCTGCACTGGGTGTTCCTGCCCGTCGGGCTGGCCTTCGGCCTGCTCGGCGCGGTGATCGTGTTCGGGCGCCGGGTGCAGGCGACGGTCTACCGCAAGGCCGAGGGCCAGCCGGGCGCGGCGGGCTGGGCGCTGGACAACCTGCGCGGGCGCTGGGTGCTCACCCAGGCCGTCGCGGGGACGGCGCAGCTCGACGCCGTCCACCGGCTGATCGGCCGACCGGGCATCGTGCTGGTCGCCGAGGGCTCCCCCGGTCGGGTCAAGTCGCTCCTGGCCCAGGAGAAGAAGCGGGTCTCCCGCCTGGTGGGCGACACCCCGATCTACGAGATCGTGGTCGGCAACGAGGAGAACCAGGTCCCGCTGCGCAAGCTCCAGACCCACCTGATGAAGTTGCCCCGCAACATCAACACCGGTCAGATGCACGCGCTGGAGAACCGCCTCGCGGCCCTGGCCAGCTCCCGGGGCAACGCCATGCCGAAGGGACCGATGCCGCAGGGCGCCAAGATGCGCAACGTGCAGCGCTCGATGCGCAAGGCCCGCTGACCGATCCGCTACCTTCGCCGCCTGCCGACCGGCAGGCGGCGAACTGCTGTCCGGGCTCGCGCCAGGCGGCGGCCTCCTCGCGCGGACGCCGTGCGGGCGGTCGTCCGGAGGCGGTCCGCGGCGCCTAGCGTTGCAGCACGATGGTGCCGGTCCACCGGTCGTGCCAGGACCGCCCGTCGAAGTTCCACACCACGGCCGGGATGATCACCAGGGTCAGGGCGCAGCGCAGCACGGCGCGCACCGGACCGACCATCGAGCGGCCGTCGACCCGCGCCACCCAGATCCGGGTCATCGCCATGCCGGGGTGGCGCCGAAGAAGCTCACCGGCAGCACGGTGAGCAGCGCCCAGGTCAGCAGGCTCCAGTCGCCGGGGAACTCGGGCGCGGTGAAAGCGCCGGTGATGAGGGCCGCGAGCACGATGTCGATCAGGAAGGCCGACCCGCGCCGTCCCGGGGACGCCGCCGCGCCGGGGCCGTCCTCGGGCAGGCCCAGCCGTTCGCCCCGCCACTGCGGCCGTTCGTCGGCCGCCTGTTCCCGGGCGTTGTTCAACGCCGCCTTGGGGCCGTCCAACCAGGAACCCATCGCTCGTCGCACATCACCCAGGGTACGTCCTGCGGCAGCCCCCATACTCGACCGGAGTGCACCAGGGCAACCACCTGAACAGGTGGCCGTTAACCTCTGCGAAACACCGAGGTGATGGCCGGGCAACACCCGTGACATAACGTTCGGTGCCGAGCCGGCGGAACGCGTGCGGGGCGTCGGTGAGCTGTCGAAAGCATGATAGGAGCCACCGAGGGTGTTCAAGAATCCAGACGAGGTGCTGCGCTTCATCGCCGACGAGGACGTGAAGTTCGTCGATGTCCGGTTCTGCGACCTGCCGGGCGTCATGCAGCACTTCACCGTGCCCGCCGCGGCGTTCGACCAGGACTCCTTCACCGAGGGTCTGGCCTTCGACGGTTCCTCCGTGCGCGGCTTCCAGTCGATCCACGAGTCGGACATGCTGCTGCTGCCCGACCCCTACACCGCCCGCATCGACCCGTACCGGGCCGAGAAGACGCTGATCCTGAACTTCTTCGTGCACGACCCGTTCACGTTGGAGCCCTACAGCCGCGACCCGCGCAACATCGCGCGCAAGGCCGAGCAGTACCTGGCCGAGTCCGGCATCGCCGACACCGCGTTCTTCGGCGCCGAGGCCGAGTTCTACATCTTCGACTCGGTGAAGTTCGGCGAGGGCCCGAACAAGAGCTTCGCCGAGGTCGACTCCGTCGAGGGCTGGTGGAACACCGGCCGCGACGAGGAGGGCGGCAACCGCGGCTACAAGACCCGGATGAAGGGCGGCTACTTCCCGGTCTCGCCCTACGACCACTTCGCCGACCTGCGCGACAAGATGGTCACCGAGCTGACCGCCGCCGGCTTCACCATCGAGCGGGCCCACCACGAGGTCGGCACCGGCGGCCAGGCCGAGATCAACTACAAGTTCAACACGCTGCTGCACGCGGCCGACGACCTGCAGCTGTTCAAGTACATCATCAAGAACACCGCGTGGGAGGACGGCCGCACCGCGACCTTCATGCCCAAGCCGCTGTTCGGCGACAACGGTTCCGGCATGCACAGCCACATGTCGCTGTGGAAGGACGGCAGCCCGCTGTTCTACGACGAGACCGGCTACGCCGGGCTGTCGGACACCGCGCGGCACTACATCGGCGGCATCCTGCACCACGCGCCGAGCCTGCTGGCCTTCACCAACCCGACGGTGAACTCCTACCACCGCCTGGTGCCGGGCTACGAGGCGCCGGTGAACCTGGTGTACTCGCAGCGCAACCGGTCGGCCTGCATGCGGATCCCGATCACCGGGGCGAATGCGAAGGCCAAGCGCGTCGAGTTCCGCTGCCCGGACCCGTCCGGCAACCCGTACCTGGCGTTCGCCGCGATGATGATGGCCGGTCTGGACGGCATCAAGAACAAGATCGAGCCGGCCGAGCCGATCGACAAGGACCTCTACGAGCTCCCGCCGGAAGAGGCCAAGAATGTCCCGCAGGTGCCGGACAACCTGGCGGCGGTCATCGACAACCTGGAGAACGACCACGACTTCCTCCTCGAGGGCGGCGTGTTCACCCCGGACCTGATCGAGACCTGGATCCGGCTGAAGCGCGAGGACGAGATCGACCCGATCCGCCTCCGCCCGCACCCGCACGAGTTCTCGCTGTACTTCGACGTGTGATCGCCGCGCACGAGGGCCCGCCGCTTGCGAGGAGCGGCGGGCCCTCGTCGTTGCCGCCGGCCTGCGACGACGCCCCCTTCGCCGGAACCGCTAAGCTGATCGGCATGGCGCGCGTTCGGGAATTCCGCCAGGTCGACGTCTTCACCGAGGTGCCCTGCCTGGGCAACCCGGTCGCGGTCGTGCTGGACGCCGAGGACCTCGGCACCGACGAGATGCAGCGCTTCGCGCGCTGGACCAACCTCTCCGAGACGACCTTCGTGCTGCCGCCGACGAGATCCGACGCCGACTACCGGGTGCGGATCTTCACCCCGGCGGGCGAGCTGCCGTTCGCCGGTCACCCGACCCTGGGCACCTGCCACGCGTGGCTGGACACCGCCGGGGAGAAGCGCGACGTCGTGGTCCAGGAGTGCGCGGCCGGGCTGGTCGACGTGCGCCGCACCGGCGCCGGTCTCGCCTTCGCCGCCCCACCGCTGGTGCGCGGCGGCGACGTCGACGAGGCCGACCTCGACCGCGTCACCGCGGCGCTGGGCCTCGACCGCACCGAGGTCGTCGACGCGCAGTGGGTGGACAACGGCCCCGGCTGGGTCGCCGTGCTGCTCGCCGACGCCGAAGCGGTGCTCGCGGTCCGCCCCGCCGGCCCGCTCGACCTCAAGATCGGCGTGGTCGGCCCGCACCCGCCCGGTTCCCCCGAGGCGTTCGAGGTGCGCGGCTTCTTCCCGGTCGGCGGCACCGCCGTCGAGGACCCGGTCACCGGCAGCCTCAACGCCTCCGTCGCCGACTGGCTGCTGCGCACCGGCCGCGCCACCGCCCCCTACCTCGCCCGCCAGGGCACCGCGCTCGGCCGCGGCGGCCGGGTCCACGTCTCCACCGACGACGACGGGACGATCTGGGTCGGCGGCGGCACCCTCGACGTCCTCACCGGCCACGCCACCCTGTAACCCCACGCGCCCGCACCGGAACCCGGATCCCTTCCGGGTGAAGACCTCAGATGCCGCGCCAGGGCGGGACGGGGGTGCCCGCGGTGCCCGGGCGGAACCGCAGCAGTGAACCGGCGAGCGGGTCGGCGGCCAGGGCGCGCTCGTCGTAGCCGAAGCAGGCCGAGGTCACGTACATCTCCTCCAGCCGCGATCCGCCGAAGGCCACGTCGGTGATGCGCCGGGTCGGCGCCCACAGCACCGTCTCCAGGTCGCCGTTGGGAGCATAGCGGTGGATCCGGCCGCTCCAGTGCATCGCCACCCACACGCAGCCGTCGGCGTCCACCGCGAGACCCTCCGGGCTGCCCTCCGCCTCGGTGCACACGACCCACTGGCGTCCCGCCGTGGCGCGGGCCCGGTCGACGTCGTAGTCGTAGGTCCAGATGGTGCGCTGCGCGCTGTCCACCACGTACATCCGGGCCCCGTCCGGGCTCCACGCGATCCCGCCGCAGCGGCTCAGCGCGTCCACCAGCAGGCGGGCCCGCTCCCCATCGAGCACGTACAGCGCACCGGCGGACGCCTCGGAGCCGTGCGAGAGGGTGCCGCCCACGAAGCGGCCCGCCGGATCGCACGACCCGCCGTTCATCCGGTCCCCACCGCGGACCTGCACCACCAGCTCCAACGCGGCCCGCGCGAGGTGCACCCGCGCAAAACCCCGGTCGCCCGCCGCCACCAGTTGGCCGTGCCGGGTGGCGCCCACCCCGGCGACCGCCTCGGGCAGCACGCGCACCTCGTCGAACTCCGAGTCGCGGTGGTAGGTGTGCAGTTCCCGGCGCAGCACGTCGACCCAGTGCACGCAGTTCAGCGCTGAGAGCCACAGCGGGGACGTGCCGAGCAGCGCCTGCCGGTCCACGAGCAGTTCGAAGTCCTCGGACACTTCCGCACCCCATCGCCGACGCGCCTGTCCAGTGCCAGCAGGCTACGTCCGCCCACCGGCGGCCCGGGACCGCCGAGTGGGTCACCAGCAGGGCCGTGCGCAGCAGCGACGTCGGTTAGCGCCGCCTCGGGCGGTAGGTGCGCCCGAAGCTCCGCGGGCTGTCCTCGAAGATGTCGACCAGCTCCCAGTCGATCCGCCGCCCGCCGGCGACGTCGAAGATGCGGGTGCCATCGCCGAGGAACACCGGGGCGACGAAGATCTGCAGCTCGTCGATGAGGTCGTGCTCGAGCGCCTGACGGGCGATGTCGGCGCTGATGATCTGCACGTCCCGGTCCCCGGCGATCTCCCGGGCGCGACGGATCGCCTCCACGACGTCGCAGTTCAGCGCCACGATGGTCGGGTCCTCGGCGATCTCCTCCGGCCGGTGGGTGAGGATGAACTCGGTCCCGGACCACGCGCCGCCGTAGGCCGCCGACGTCGTCTCGTCCCGCTCGTCCTGCTGCGCCTTGGCCGCGTCGTAGCCCGCCCGACCGGAGATGATCACGGCGACGTCTCCCGCCATCCGCTCCACGGTGCCCTCCGCCAGCGGTTCCGCGGTGGACAGCCAGCTCATGTCGTGATCCGGCCCGGTGATGAAGCCGTCGATGGAACAGGTGAATCCCCAGCCGACCTTCCCCACGCGTCCTCCTCGACGATCGATGCCCGGCTGCCTTCCCGGAGTGACCATTCTCCACCGAGGACCGACAGAACCCCGCCGATCGCCCGCGCCGCAGGCTCAGAACTCGTAGAAGACCCGCTCCACCACCGACCGGGCGTGCCGGGTGACGCGCAGGTAGTCGTCGACGACCGCGCCGGAATCCACGCCCTGCGGGTAGCCGAGCGCCGCCCCCACCGCGGAGAGCTCGCGGACCTTCTTCGGGAGCTGGTCGTCGGGTTTGCCCCGGACCAGCATCACGGCGTTGCGCACCCGCATCGCCAGCGTCCACGCCTCGGTGAGCTCCGCGGCGTCCTGCTCGTCGAGCAACCCCGCCTCGGCCGCGACCCGCAGGCCCTCGACCGTCGACGGGGTGCGCAGCGCGGGCAGGTCGTGGGCGTGGCGGAGCTGGAGGAGCTGCAAGGTCCACTCCACGTCGGCGAGCCCGCCGCGCCCGAGCTTGGTGTGGGTCGCCGGATCGGCGCCGCGCGGCAACCGCTCGGAATCCACCCGGGCCTTGATCCGGCGGATCTCCCGCACCTTGTCCTCGTCCAAGCCGCCCACCGGGTAGCGCACCGGGTCGATCGCGGTGCGGAACCGCTCGCCGAGCTCCCGGTCCCCGGCGACCGGGCGGGCCCGCAGCAGCGCCTGCGCCTCCCACACCTCGCCCCACCGGTCGTAGTAGGTGAGGTAGGAGTCCAGCGTGCGCACCAGCGGGCCCTGCCGCCCCTCCGGGCGCAGGTCGATGTCCACCTCCAGCGGCGGGTCCTGGCTCGGCGCCCCGAGCAACCGCCGCACCTGCTCGACGACCGCCGTCGCGTACCGGACGGCGAGCTGCTCGTCGGCGTCCTCGGTCGGCTCGCACACGAACAGCACGTCGGCATCGGACCCGTAGCCGAGCTCACCGCCGCCGAGCCGCCCCATCCCGATCACCGCGATCCGGGCCGGCGGCGGCCCGCCGTGCTGGGCCGCGATCGTCCGCATCGACACGTCCAGCGCGGATTCCAGCACCGCGGCCCAGATGTTCGACAGGCCCCGGAACACCTCGGTCGGCTCCATCAGCCCGAGCAGGTCGGCGCAGGCGATGCGGAGCAGCTCGTGGCGGCGCAATGACCGCGCCGCGGCGGCGGCCCGTCCCGGGTCGGAATAGCGGCCCACCGCGCTGCGCAACGACGTCGCGGCCTCCTCCTGGTCGCGCTCGGCCAGCGCCGGGGTGTCGGAGAGCAGGCGGAGCACCTCCGGCGCCCGCACCAGCAGCTCCGGCACCAGCTTGGCGGTGCCCAGCAGCAGCGCGAGCCGTTCGGCGACCACGCCCTCGTCCCGCAACAGCCGCAGGTACCAGGGGGTTTCGGCCAACGCCTCGGACACCTTGCGGTAGGCGAGCAGACCGCCGTCCGGGTCCGGGGTGGTGGCCAGCAGGTCGAGCAGCATCGGCAGCAAGGTGCCCTGGATGCTGGCGCGCCGGGACATGCCGGAGGTGAGCGACTGGATGTGCCGCAGCGCGCCTTCGGGCGAGAGGAAGCCGAGCGCGGCGAGCCGTTCGGTCGCGGCCCGCGTGGTCAACCGCAGCGCTTCGGTGGGCACCTTGGCGACGGCTTCCAGCAGCGGTCGGTAGAACAGCTTCTCGTGCAGCCGCCGCACCCGGTTGAGGTGCCTGCGGAACTCCGCGACGAGCGCCTGCCCCGCCGAAGTGCGCCCGCTGGAGCGCAGGCCGAGCGCACGGGCCACCACGTGCAGCACCTCGGCGTCGTCGAAGTCCGGGAACAGGTGGGTGCGGCGCAACTTCTGGAGCTGCAGGCGGTGTTCCAGGCGCCGCAGGAAGCAGTAGGAGTCGACGAGGTCGGCGGCGTCGGCCCGCGCCACGTAGCCGCCGTCGCCCAGCGCCAGCAGCGCCTCCAACGTCGGGGCCTGCCGCAGCGACTCGTCGCTGCGCCCGTGCACCATCTGCAGGAGCTGCACCGCGAACTCCACGTCGCGCAGCCCACCGCGACCGAGCTTGAGCTCCCGCTCGGCGATGTCGGCCGGCACGTGGTCCTCGACCCGACGCCGCATCGCCTGCACGTCACCGACGAAGCCCTCGCGCTCCCCCGCCGTCCACACCAGCGGCTGCACCGCGGCGTGGTAGCGCGCGCCGAGGTCTTCGTCACCGGCCACCGGGCGGGCCTTGAGCAATGCCTGGAACTCCCAGGTCCGCGCCCAGCGGCGGAAGTAGTTCAGGTGCCCGTCCAGGGTGCGCACCAGAGCACCGGCCTTGCCCTCCGGCCGCAGCGCCGCGTCGATCTCGAAGAACGACGCGCCCGCGATGCGCATCAGCAGGCTGGCCAGCCGGGTCGCCGCGCCGAGGTCGTCCTCGGTCTCGGCGACGAACACGACGTCGACGTCGCTGACGTAGTTGAGCTCGCAGCCGCCGCACTTGCCCATCGCGATCACCGCGAGCCGGGGGAACGGGTCGTCCTCGCCGAACCCGGACTCGGCGACGGCCACCGCCAGCGCCGCGCGCAGCGCCGCGACCGCCGCATCGGACAGCGCGGCGGCGACCTGCTCGTAGGCGGCGGTGGGCAGCGCGGGCTCGACCACCCGACCGACATCGCGGCCGGCGATCTCCAGCAGCAACCCCCGGTAGGCACCGCGCAGCGCGCTGACCGCCTCGGTCCCGCACACGGTGGCGACGGGACCCGCCGGGGTTCCGGGAGCGCCGTCGGCCCGGTCGGCGTGCACCGCGTCGAGCAGCACCGAGGTGTACCCGTCGAGGGTCCGCTCCCGGAAGCGGTCCGAGCACAACCGCCGCCAGTCCTCGGGATGGGCGACCAAGTGGTCGGCGAACGTCGTGGAGGTGCCGAGCACGGCGAACAACCGCCCGCGCAGACCCACGTCCTCGGCGAGCAGCCCGGACAGCTCCGACCACGCCGGGCCGACCGCTTCGCGGAGCCGGTCCAGGGAGTGCAGCGCCAGGTCCGGATCGGGTGCCCGCGACAACGCCGCCACCACCGGCTCGGCCACCGGACCGGAGTCCGACCACCAGCCGGCCGCCCGCAACTGCTCCTCGGCGCGCCCGGCATCGCTGAACCCGAACCGCGCCGGAGAGGGCGTCGAACCCGACCGCGACGTGTTGGCCATGCTCGAACCGTAGTCCCGCTTCCCGGGAGGTGGACCGCCGGTCACCGCGGGGCTCACGCCAGCGGCAGGAACCGCGAGGAGCGGCGCTCGTCGACCGGCGTCCCGGCCAGCCCGACGAACCGCTCCACGACCGGCCGCCAAGTCTCCGCCAGGTCCACGTGGAAATCCGCGAGGTGCTCGTCGTCCCAGTGCCCGGGACGCGCCGCGGCGGCGATCTCCGGGGCGCGCTCGAGCCACGAGCGCACCACCGCCGGGGAGGACTCGACGTGGAACTGCACCCCGTAACCGCACGCCCCGACCCGGAACGCCTGGTTCTCGCACTTCGGCGAGGAGGCGAGCAGCTGCGCCGAAGGCGGCAGGACCGACACCTCGTCGCCGTGGAACTGCAGCACGTCCGGTGTGAGCGGGGCCGGGCCGAGCAGCACGTCCTCCGCCGCGACGTCCCGCTTCGCGATCAGCAGCGTGCCCGCCTCCGGACCCTTCGGCATCGGGCGGACCTGGCCGCCGGTGGCCGCCGCGAGGAGTTGCGCGCCGAGAGACACCGCCAGCGCCGGCACCTGCTTCGCCACGGCGCTGCTCAGCAGCCCCCGCACCTCGGCGAGCCACGGGTGTTCCAGATCGTCGTGCGCACCCATCAGACCGCCGAGGACGATCAGCCCCTGATATCCGTCGAGGGTGGCGGGCAACGGCTCCTCCGCAGGTCGCACCACCTCGACTTCGGCACCGGCATCGGCCAGCCAGCCGCCCAGCGGACTGCTCGGATCGAGCCTCGAAGGCTCCACGACGAGTACGCGCACACCACCCATTCCCCGAGCCTACGACCCGCGGCCGACGCATCCCACCCGGCACGAGCGGTTTCCGCTCAGTCGCTGAGCGGGAGGGCCCCACCGCCGCGCGGAGACCGGTGCGGTGACAGGACGGTTCCCCAGCCGTGCGGAGGTCCCCTTCTGCCATCCACCGATGAACGGAACTCCCCCACCCACGACCCGGTCCGGGGGCGCAGACAAAAAAGCGGGACCCCCGGGCCCATCAGGCCCCGGAACCCCACACGCAAAAAAAAAGAAAGGGGCGGGGCACGAAGACCAATTCGTCTTCGTGCCCCGCCCCTTCCATCGTAATGTGTCGGCGGTGTCTTACTCTCCCACACCCTCACGAGTGCAGTACCATCAGCGCTAAGGAGCTTAGCTACCGGGTTCGGAATGGGACCGGGCGTACCCTCCCCGCCATCGCCACCGACAACCCACACCCCCCACACACAGTGGGGGAAACCCATGAGCAGCCGCCAACCAGCGGACACACAAAACAATCCAGTTATCAACAACCCACCACACACAGTGAGCCAACACGTCCTGGGTTGTTGTCCCAGAACCATACAGTGGGTGCAAACATCTCGTGAACAAGCCCTCGGCCTATTAGTACCCGTCCACTCCATCCGTTACCGAACTTCCATGCCGAGCCTATCAACCCAGTCATCTCCTGGGAGCCTTAACCCCACAAAGGGGGCAGGAGACCTCATCTAGGAACAGGCTTCCCGCTTAGATGCTTTCAGCGGTTATCCCTCCCGAACATAGCCAACCAGCCATGCACCTGGCGGTACAACTGGCACACCAGAGGTTCGTCCATCCCGGTCCTCTCGTACTAGGGACAGCCTTCCGCAAGTCTCCAACGCGCGCGGCGGATAGGGACCGAACTGTCTCACGACGTTCTAAACCCAGCTCGCGTGCCGCTTTAATGGGCGAACAGCCCAACCCTTGGGACCAACTCCAGCCCCAGGATGCGACGAGCCGACATCGAGGTGCCAAACCATGCCGTCGATATGGACTCTTGGGCAAGATCAGCCTGTTATCCCCGGGGTACCTTTTATCCGTTGAGCGACACCGCTTCCACCAGCCAGTGCCGGATCACTAGTCCCTGCTTTCGCACCTGCTCGACCCGTCAGTCTCACAGTCAAGCTCCCTTATACACTTACACTCAACACCTGATTGCCAACCAGGCTGAGGGAACCTTTGGGCGCCTCCGTTACCCTTTAGGAGGCAACCGCCCCAGTTAAACTACCCACCAGGCACTGTCCCTGAACCCGATCAGGGCCCGAAGTTAGATGCCCAGAACGACCAGAGTGGTATTTCACCAACGACTCCACACCCACTAGCGTGAATGCTTCCCAGTCTCCCACCTATCCTACACAAGCCGAACCAAACACCAATACCAAGCTATAGTAAAGGTCCCGGGGTCTTTCCGTCCTGCCGCGCGAAACGAGCATCTTTACTCGTACTGCAATTTCACCGGGCCTGTGGTCGAGACAGCGGAGAAGTCGTTACGCCATTCGTGCAGGTCGGAACTTACCCGACAAGGAATTTCGCTACCTTAGGATGGTTATAGTTACCACCGCCGTTTACTGGCGCTTAAATTCTCCGCTACACCCCAAAGGGGTTCACGGGTCCTCTTAACGTTCCAGCACCGGGCAGGCGTCAGTCCGTATACCTCGCCTTACAGCTTCGCACGGACCTGTGTTTTTAGTAAACAGTCGCTTCTCCCTGGCCTCTGCGACCACCACCAGCTCCCCCAGCACGTGGGTTCACCAGCAATGGCCCCCCTTCTCCCAAAGTTACGGGGGCAATTTGCCGAATTCCTTAACCACAGTTCACCCGACCGCCTCGGTATTCTCTACCTGACCACCTGTGTCGGTTTCGGGTACGGGCCATGCACACACTCGCTAGAGGCTTTTCTCGGCAGCACGGGATCACTCACTTCACCACCACGGCTACGCATCACCCCTCACCCCCATGGTGTGCGGATTTCCCTACACACCGGGCTACAGGCTTACACCAGTACAACCACTCACTGGCAGAGCTACCCCCCTGCGTCACCCCATCGCTTGACTACTCCGGCATCAGGCCCCATGCCAACCACGACACAAACCCGAAGGTCCACGCCGCGTCGGGATGGTTAGTCTCAACCGTTCCATCACGGACGCGTGCACACGGGTACGGGAATATCAACCCGTTCTCCATCGACTACGCCTGTCGGCCTCGCCTTAGGCCCCGACTCACCCTGGGCGGACGAACCTTCCCCAGGAACCCTTAGTCATCCGGCGGCAGAGATTCTCACTCTGCACTCGCTACTCATGCCTGCATTCTCACTCCCGCACACTCCACACCACGATCACTCGGGCGCTTCACCGCATACAGGACGCTCCCCTACCCAACAACACCCCACAGGGCATCGCCGGCATGGCTTCGGCGGTGCGCTTCAGCCCCGCTACATTATCGGCGCAGGACCACTTGACCAGTGAGCTATTACGCACTCTTTCAAGGATGGCTGCTTCTAAGCCAACCTCCTGGTTGTCTCAGCGATCCCACATCCTTTTCCACTAAGCGCACACTTAGGGGCCTTAGCCGATGCTCTGGGCTGTTTCCCTCTCGACGACGAAGCTTCTCCCCCGCCGTCTCACTGCCGCGCTCCAACCCGGGCGTATTCGGAGTTTGGCTGACCTCAGTAACCCGCGAAGGCCCATCAGCCAACCAGTAGCTCTACCCCACCCGAGCACCACACGACGCTGCACCTAAATGCATTTCGGGGAGAACCAGCTATCACGAAGTTTGATTGGCCTTTCACCCCTACCCACAACTCATCCCCCAGGTTTTCAACCCTGGTGGGTTCGGGCCTCCACACGGTCTTACCCGCGCTTCACCCTGGCCATGGGTAGATCACTCCGCTTCGGGTCTGCACCACGCGACTCCACGCCCTCTTCAGACTCGCTTTCGCTCCGGCTACCCCCCAACGGGTTAACCTCGCCACGCAGCAGCAACTCGCAGGCTCATTCTTCAAAAGGCACGCCATCACCCACCACAAGGACAGGCTCTGACGGATTGCAGGCACACGGTTTCAGGAACTCTTTCACTCCCCTCCCGGGGTACTTTTCACCATTCCCTCACGGTACTATCCACTATCGGTCACCAGGAAGTATTTAGGCTTAGCGAGTGGTCCCGCCAGATTCACAGCACCCTCCACGGAAACGCTGCTACTCGGGAACACCACCACACACCCAGCATGCATTTTCGCCTACGGGACTCTCACCCACTCCGGCCAGGCATCCCAACCTGTTCAACTAACACACACCGACGGTGCTGAAGGGCAGACAGACCCCTCCAACAGTGCCCCACAACCCCGCACACGCAACCCCTGTCCGGTCTCCCACGCGCACGGTTTAGCCTCCTCCGCTTTCGCTCGCCACTACTCACGGAATCACCAGTGTTTTCTCTTCCTGCGGGTACTAAGATGTTTCACTTCCCCGCGTTCCCCCCAACACCCTATACATTCAGATGCTGGTAACCCGGCATCACCCGGGCTGGGTTACCCCATTCGGACACCCTCGGATCACAGCTCGGTTGACAACTCCCCGAGGACTCTCGCGGCCTCCCACGTCCTTCATCGGCCCCTGGTACCAAGGCATCCACCATGTGCCCTACATTACTTGGCCACAAAGATGCTCGCACCCACTATACAGTTCTCAAACAACAACCCAAGACAACACACCCACACAGAGCGTGCCCTCTCAGACACCCAACAGCGAACCATTCTTGATCACACCAGTGCTGTTCCACAATCCCTCAAGCACCCCACGGCAGGAACACACACGGTCCCTCCACCACAGGCCACTCCACCACCCCCACCACAGCACCACCAACAAAGGGCGACCACTGCACAGGGCTTCGGCGGGTGTTTTCGTGCTCCTTAGAAAGGAGGTGATCCAGCCGCACCTTCCGGTACGGCTACCTTGTTACGACTTCGTCCCAATCGCCAGTCCCACCTTCGACCACTCCACCCCAACAGGGTTAGGCCATGGGCTTCGGGTGTTACCGACTTTCATGACGTGACGGGCGGTGTGTACAAGGCCCGGGAACGTATTCACCGCAGCACTGCTGATCTGCGATTACTAGCGACTCCGACTTCACGGGGTCGAGTTGCAGACCCCGATCCGAACTGAGACCGGCTTTAAGGGATTCGCTCCACCTCACGGTATCGCCACCCTCTGTACCAGCCATTGTAGCATGTGTGAAGCCCTGGGCATAAGGGGCATGATGACTTGACGTCATCCCCACCTTCCTCCGAGTTGACCCCGGCAGTCTCCCGCGAGTCCCCACCATTACGTGCTGGCAACACAGGACAAGGGTTGCGCTCGTTGCGGGACTTAACCCAACATCTCACGACACGAGCTGACGACAGCCATGCACCACCTGTACACCAACCACAAGGGAAACCCCCTCTCAGGGGCAATCTGGTGCATGTCAAACCCAGGTAAGGTTCTTCGCGTTGCATCGAATTAATCCACATGCTCCGCCGCTTGTGCGGGCCCCCGTCAATTCCTTTGAGTTTTAGCCTTGCGGCCGTACTCCCCAGGCGGGGCGCTTAATGCGTTAGCTACGGCACAGAAACCGTGGAACCGGTCCCCACACCTAGCGCCCAACGTTTACGGCGTGGACTACCAGGGTATCTAATCCTGTTCGCTCCCCACGCTTTCGCTCCTCAGCGTCAGTATCGGCCCAGAGACCCGCCTTCGCCACCGGTGTTCCTCCTGATATCTGCGCATTTCACCGCTACACCAGGAATTCCAGTCTCCCCTGCCGAACTCAAGTCTGCCCGTATCGACCGCACGCCCACAGTTAAGCTGCAGGTTTTCACGGCCGACGCGACAAACCGCCTACGAGCTCTTTACGCCCAATAAATCCGGACAACGCTCGCACCCTACGTATTACCGCGGCTGCTGGCACGTAGTTAGCCGGTGCTTCTTCTACAGGTACCGTCACCCGAAAGCTTCGTCCCTGTCGAAAGAGGTTTACAACCCGAAGGCCGTCATCCCCCACGCGGCGTTGCTGCGTCAGGCTTTCGCCCATTGCGCAAGATTCCCCACTGCTGCCTCCCGTAGGAGTCTGGGCCGTGTCTCAGTCCCAGTGTGGCCGGTCACCCTCTCAGGCCGGCTACCCGTCGTCGCCTTGGTAGGCCATCACCCCACCAACAAGCTGATAGGCCGCGGGCTCATCCTGCACCGCCGGAACTTTCCACACCCCACCATGCGGCAGAATGTCCTATCCGGTATTAGACCCCGTTTCCAGGGCTTATCCCAGAGTGCAGGGCAGATTACCCACGTGTTACTCACCCGTTCGCCACTCATCCACACCCGAAGATGCTTCAGCGTTCGACTTGCATGTGTTAAGCACGCCGCCAGCGTTCGTCCTGAGCCAGGATCAAACTCTCCAACAATGACTGTTGAAACAATCCCAGCAGACACTCCAACCACACCCCCACACACAGTGCAAAGGCCGGCGAGCGCCATACTCAAAGAAAACCCAAAAAAGGGGCTGTTCATCATGAACACTAGCCAAAAACAGTTCGCTGTTGAGTTCTCAAAGAACACACCCACACCACAACCACACACCCAACAAGGCGCACAGTCGCAGGGAGCAATTCCTGCTTCATTTACCGTATGTCGATCACTCTAGCAAGCCCGAAATCCGGTCGCTTCAGGGGGGTCCCCATCGCTCCCAGCCGCTCAGGCGACTGCTTGAGTTGTCAACTCGCCGCAGGAACGTTTTCCGTTCCCCCAGCGGCCACTCAACGTTACCCGGTTCGCTTCGCCGTGTCAAATCGGCGCGCCCCGGCCGGTCTGCACTCGCGGGATCACTCCCGGGCGCTCCCGGCACCGTCCGTCCCGGGCTTTCGCTCCGATCCGTCCGGCCGTCCGTGCGGCAAGAACTAAGTTACGCACACGCTCGGTGAAAGTCAAATCGCCTGTTCAGACGCTTGACGCCACCCGTTCGCCTGGGGATCACCGGGACGTCGGCCGGAGCCACAGCTTGACCGTGCTCGTCGTCCCGGTGGCGTTGACCGCCTCCAGGAGGTCCGCCGGGGACACCGTCCGGGTGCGACCGACCGGGACGAGCTCGTAACCGCGGGCGACGATGTCGTCCAGGGCGGTCGCGGGGTCATCGCCCATCTCGGTGATCGCCGAGGGGGTGAAGGTGCCGACCACAGACGGCCGGTCCCGTTCGAGCAGCCGGTCGAGCCCGCGCAGCACCCGGTGGATCCGGCCACCGACGTTCACGTGCACCACCGACAACCGCGCGCCGTCGGCCACCCCGCGAGACTCCAGCTCCTCGTCCAGCCGCACCCCGCGCACCGCGGCGCCGGAACCGCTCTCGGCCACCTCGACCCCGCCCGCGGCCGAGGAGGCGGCCACCAGCTCGCGCCCGGCGTCCCAGGCGGCGCCGTCCACCACCACCAGCCCGCGCGCCCACTCGGCCGGGACGTTGACCTCGACGTTGTGGCGCAGCAGTTCGCGGCTGCGGGCGCCCGGTTCCACGGCGACGACGCCGCCGCGGGGCCCGAACCTGCTGAGCACCCGCACCACCTGGTACCCGACGTAGGACCCGACGTCGAGGAACATCCCGTCGGGTTCCAGCAGCGAGTCGATGAGCGCGGACACCTCGGGATCCCAGGCGGAGTGCGAGGACAGCCAGGGCAGCATCGCGGCGTCGTCGGCGGGGAACCGCAGCAGCCCCGCGTCGCAGAGCACCGGGGCGGTGGTCGCGTCCTCCGCGCCGCTGCTGCGCTGGTGCTCCCGGAGCAGCACCCGTCGCAGCACGTCGGTGCGGTGCAGCGCGGCGCCCGCGTCGGCGGCGGCGCTGCGCACGCCGGCCTCCAGGGCGCGCCCGCCGTCGCGCTCCAGGGCGTCGACCCGGTCGACGATCCGCTCGACGGCGCCGGTCAGGCTGTCGATCCGCTGCGCGAGGGCGTCGATCCGGTCGCCCCCGCCCGGTTCCTGCTCCAGCTCGCGCAGCCTGCGGTGCTGGTCGGCGAGGTCGGCGCGGGCCCGGACCATGCCGTCGTCGGTGCCGAGGAGCTGGGCGTGCAGCTGCTCCTGCCGCTGCTGGAGCCGCCCGAGCTCGCCGCGCATCCCGTCCAGGTCGCCGCCGCCGTCGACGTCGTGCTGGCGGCTCAGGAGTTCGGCCGCGGTCTGCTCCACGCCGTCGATCAGCGCGCGCAGCACGTCGCGGATGTGCTCGTCGTAGTGGCTGAGCGCCCGCAGGACGGCCTTGCGCAGCGCGGGCGCCATCGAGTTGCGGCTCCCGACGCCGACGTCGGGGGTCCGGTGCAGGGCGTGCCGGGCGACGAGCAGCGGGCGCAGCGGGTCGTCGAGGTGGCCGTGCCGGTCCTGCGCCCACTGGGTGCGCCAGTTGCGGTAGGCGTGCTCCACGCGTTCGCGCAGCTTCTCCCCCGCCGCGGCGACGGTGTGCGTGGCGAGCAGGTGCTCCCGCGCCGACGCGGCGAACTCGGCGGTGCCGTCGGGATCGTCGGCCGCCCCGCGCAGCGCGACGGCGGCGGCGTCGATGTCCGGTTCCCCGGGCCCCTGGCAGGCGACGAGCACCGCGCCCCGCGCACCGAGCAGCTCGGCGACGCCGCCGTGCTCGCCCGCGATCACCGGCACGCCGGAGGTCGCCACGTCGAGCAGGCGCAGCACGTGGTGGTCGCCGCCGTCGCGGTGCAGCGACAGCACGCAGTCGGCGGCCCCGGCGAGCACGTCGACGTCGAGGTCCTCCTCGACGAGCAGCACCCGCTGGTCGGCGGCGGTGGCCAGGCGGAGGCGCTCGGCGGCCTCCGGGTGGTCGTCCGCGCCCGAGACGGCGATCAGCAACCGGACGTCGTCGCGGTCCGGGAAGGCGGCCAGGAAGGCGCTGACCAGGCCGACCGCGTTGTCGGTGCGCTCGACGGCGTGGTCGACGGCGGCGGCGACCACGTACTCCTCGGAGATGCCGAAGCGCGCCCGGGCCGCCTTGCGGGTGGGCAGGTCGACGGGCTCGTGGTCGACGGCGGCCACCGGCAGCACCCGGGCCACCGCCCCGGTGCGCCGGGCCGCCGCGCGGCTGCTCTCCGAGAGCACCCAGGTCTCGGCCACGGCGGCGGAGGGCCGCTCCGCGACGCTCGGGCGCACGTCGATCAGGTGGCGGCCGGTGGGCACCGGGATGCCGGGTTCGCAGCGCAGCACGACCGGGTAGTAGGCGGTGTCGGCGGTGGGCAGGCCCGACGCGCGGACGGCGGCGCGGACCGCCTCGGCGAGCCGGCCGCCGCCGAGCACCGCGACGCCGAGCTGGTCGACGAGGGCGGCGCGGTGGTCGCTCTGCCGGTGGACCGCCGCCGCGGGGACCCGGCCGCTGGCGATGCCGACGCCGACGCACCACTCGTGGAACGCGACCGCGTGCTCGCCGAAGGGTTCGGGGTGGTCGCGGCGCAGCACCGGGTCCTCCGCCCACACCGCCGCGGTCCAGCGCGAGCCGCCCGCGGCGCGCTGCCGGTCGTCACCGGGGGCGCAGGCCCACTCCAGGAATTCGTCGGCGGACTCGAAGGGGCTGGGCGGCGCCTGGCCGGCCGACCACGCGGCGGCGTACTCGCGGCGCAGCTCCTCGGGCAACGCCGTGCCGTCCGGCAGGAAGTCGTAGGGGTGCGGCTGCTCGCGGGTGTACCCGGCGGCGACCAACGCGTTGCGGTACCCGGCGCAGAGGCCGGCGAGTCCGGGTTGCTCGGACAGCAGCACGCGGGGCCGGTCGGCGTAGCCGGTGGACAGCAGCCACGGGCGCTGCGGCTGGAACCCCTCGAAGTGGACGGTGCGCAGCGGGAGGCCGTTCGCGGTGTGCGCGCCGTCGCGGGAGACGACCAGGGCGCGCTCGGTGGCGTTCCACGCCGAGAGCCCGACGCCCGGGTCGCGGACGACGTGGTGGTCGACCAGCGAGATGGCCACGTCGAGCAGGCCGGCGGCGCCGGTCGGGTCGGCGCTGAGCCGGTCGATCGTGGTGTTCAGCAGCTCCTCGGCCCCGGTGTGGACGGCGAACACCGCCGGGTCGAAGGTGCCCTCCTCGGCGAGGTCGGTGGCGTCCGGGCGCAGGCCGTCGACGGGCAGCGGGGCGAGCACCCGGGGCACCAGGGTGACCGGCTGCCCGGAGCCGCGCAGCGGTTCGTCGAGCGGGGCGAAGACCTGCACCCACGGCTCGAACTGGACCACGGTGCCCGCCCCGGCGAGCAGGTGCCGCAGCAGCCGGGGGCGCAGCACGTCGCGGAGCTGCTCGCTGGTGCAGGCCATCGCCAGCCGGGCGAACTCCTCGGCGGGCACGCCGACCGCGCCGGGGGACAGGCAGTCCGGTTCGTGCGCGGTCTCGTCGACCAGCAGCAGCCCGAACTCGGCGGTCGGGTGCTGCTGGAGGAAGGAGTCCCGCAGCACCCGCGCGGCGGGGAGCTGGTCGCGGGTCGCGACGGTGCATCCGGTGAGCCAACCCGGCGCGTCCGGGGCTTCGGCGGGCCACTGCGGCTCGGTCGGATCGCCGGGGGCGGTGGGGTCGTGATGCGCCTGCGAATCGGTCACGGGCGCAACCTACCGCCCGCCGCGGCGCGGCCGAACGCCTCACCCGCCGGAGTGATCGACGCCGGAATCGTCCCTGGTCGCGGGGGTGTCCGACGCCGCGCGCGCTCACAGCATCGGCATCAGGGTCCGCAGCTCGTACGGGGTGACGTGGCTGCGGTAGGAGTTCCACTCCTCGCGCTTGTTGCGCAGGAAGAAGTCGAACACGTGCTCGCCGAGGGTCTCGGCGACCAGCTCCGAGTTGTCCATCTCGGCCAGCGCCTCGTTGAGGTTCTGCGGCAGGGTGTCGAACCCGGCGACCTTGCGCTCCCGCTCGGTCAGCGACCAGACGTCGTCCTCGGTGGCGGGCGGCAGCTCGTAGCCCTTCTCGACGCCGCGCAGCCCGGCCGCCAGGATCACCGCGTAGGCGAGGTAGGGGTTGCAGGCCGAGTCGAGGTTGCGGACCTCCACCCGGCGCGAGGACGCCTTGCCCGGTGAGTACATCGGGACCCGGACCAGCGCGGAGCGGTTGGCGTGCCCCCAGCAGACGGCGGTCGGGGCCTCCCCGCCGACGATGAGCCGCTTGTAGGAGTTGACCCACTGGTTGGTCACCGCGGTGATCTCCCGCGCGTGGTGCAGGATCCCCGCGACGAACGCCCGCCCGGTGTCGGACAGCTCGTAGGGGTCCTCCGGGTGGTAGAAGGCGTTCTGGTCGCCCTCGAACAGGCTGAAGTGGGTGTGCATCCCCGACCCGGCCTGGGTGCTGAACGGCTTGGGCATGAAGGAGGCGTTCACGCCCTGGGTGATCGCGACCTCCTTGACCACGTACCGGAAGGTCATCACGTTGTCGGCCATGGTCAGCGCGTCGGCGTAGCGCAGGTCGATCTCCTGCTGGCCGGGGGCGCCTTCGTGGTGGCTGAACTCCACCGAGATGCCCATCGCCTCCAGGGTCTCGATGGCGTTGCGCCGGAAGTGCGGCGCGGCGTTGTGGCTGGCCTGGTCGAAGTACCCGCCGGAGTCGGCCGGGACCGGTTCGCTGCCGTCGTCGGGCAGGTTCTTGAGCAGGAAGAACTCGATCTCCGGGTGGACGTAGCAGGTGAACCCGGACTCGGTGGCCCGGGCCAGGGTCCGGCGCAGCACGTGCCGGGGGTCGGCCCAGCAGGGGGAACCGTCGGGCATGTGGATGTCGCAGAACATCCGCGCCGAGTAGTGCTCGCCGTCCGGGGTCTCCCACGGCAGCACCTGGAAGGTCGTCGGATCGGGCTTGGCGACCATGTCCGATTCGTAGACCCTGGCGAAGCCCTCGATCGACGAGCCGTCGAACCCGATGCCCTCGGCGAAGGCGCCTTCGAGCTCGGCGGGCGAGATCGCCACCGACTTCAGGATGCCGAGGACGTCGGTGAACCACAGCCGCACGAAGCGGATGTCACGTTCCTCCAGGGTGCGGAGCACGAACTCCTGCTGGCGGTTCATGCTGGCAGCCTAAAAGCTCGACGGCCCCGATGCGTAACTGGTCCGTGAAGCCCCGCCGCGCGCGCTCACCCGCCGAAGCCCAGCGCGGCGACCATCAGCGGCAGCAGCAGGGCGATGAGGATCGCGCCCGCCACGTCGAACACCGCCCCGGAGCGGATCATCTTGGTGATCGGCACCGCGCCGGAGCCGTAGACGATGGCGTTCTGCGGGGTGGACACCGGGAGCATGAACCCGAACGACGCGGCGAAGGTGGCGGCGATGGCGGGCACGAACGGGTTGATCCCGGCGGCGACCGCGATCGGGATCACGATGGGCACCACCACCGCGGCCGAGGCCGTGTTCGAGGTGGTCTCGGAGACCACCACGGCCAGCACGATCGCGAAGACCGTGATGGCGACCGTGCTGGACAGGCCGAGCCCGCTCGCTGCGGCGGTGCCGATGGTCTGGGCGAGTTCGGTGTCGGCCAGCAGCGAGCCGAAGATGATGCCGGTGCCGAACAGCACCACGGTGCCCCAGTCGATCCGGCTGGCCTCGGTCCAGGTGAGGGTGAACTGCCGCTTCTTCCAGTCGGTCGGCAGCAGGAACAGCAGCGCGGCGCCGAACACCGCGACGATGCCCTCGTCGAGCCGCTCGCTGATCACGTCGTAGACCGGGGAGTCGTTGCCCGCGAACAGCGCGACGAACCCGGGGGTGACCCACAGCGCGACGGTGACGCCGAAGGCGACCAGGGTGTTCTTCTCCGCGCGGGAGATCCGGCCGAGCTTGGCCCGCTCCGCGGCGACGTACTCCTCGACCCCGGTGAGCTTGCCGATCTCGGGCCGGTTGAGCAGCAGCAGGACCACCACGAGGATGACGAACATCAGCGCGCACACCGGAGCGGCCATCGCCATCCACTGCAGGAAGGTGATGCGCTCGCCGGTGGCCTCCTCGATCAGGCCGCGCCCGATCAGGTTCGGCGGCGAGCCGATCGGGGTGAGCAGCCCGCCGACGCTGGCGCCGTAGGCGAGCACCAGCATCAGCGCCACCCCGACCCGCAGCCGCAGCGGGTCGAAGGGCGCGTCGGCGGGGAGCTTGGCGCGCACCAGGTCCGCGATCACCGCGAGGATGCCGACCGCGGTGGGCAGCAGCATCGCGACGGTGGCGGTGTTCGAGACGACGGCCGACAGCAGCGCGGTGACCACGCCGAACGCCGCGATCACCCGGCCGGAGCTGCGCCCGACGCCGGGCAGCGACAGGATCGTGAAGGCGAACCGGCGGGCCAACCCGTGCCGCAGCATCGCCTGGGCCAGGATGAACGCCCCGATGAAGGTGAACACGGTGGACGAGCCGAACGGGGCGAGCACCTCGTCCGGCGGCAGCACCCCGAGCATCACGATCGCCGCCACGCCGAGCAGCCCGCCGACCGGGATCGGCACCGGTTCGCAGACCCACAGCACGATGACGCCGAGCAGCACGGCGGCGAGCTTGTGCTGCGCCGGTTCGAGCTGGATCGGGAGCAGCAGGAAGACGATGCTGATCAGCGGGGCGAGAACCAGCCCGACGGTGCGCCTGCCCTTCTCGAACCGCTCCTCGGCCGGGGACAGCACCTGCTCGCCCAGCCCGCGGTAGGTGCTGCCCGAGAGCAGCACGTCGGTCACGCTCCGCGAGCCGGAGTCCCGGCGGTCCGATTCGTCCATGCGGGAACCATAGGGTCGTCGTGATCGGCCTCACCACCGGCGAACCGCCCAATCTGGACTGCTCCGCCGGATGGGTGACCTACCTCCCCGCGGAGCAGCGGGCGCCGGGGGCGGGCAGCTCCAGGTCGACGAGGTAGTCGGTGCCCGCCTGGTCCACGCAGGCGTTGCCCTGCAGGAAGGCGGTGTGCTGGGTGCCCTCGAAGGTGAGCAGCCCGCCGCGCAGGGCTTCGGCCAGCGCCACCCCGGCTCGGTACGGCGTGGCCGGGTCGCCCGTGGTGGACACGACGAGCACCGGCGGCAGCTTGCCGACCTCCGGCGGCTCCTGCTCGCCGGTGACCGGGACCGGCCAGAACGCGCAGGTGTCGCGGGCTCCGCTCGGCGGATTGCCGTCGTCGAGGAACGGCGCCGCCTCCCGGTAGCGGCGATCCGCCTCCCGGAGCACCGCGGGGTCCAGCACCCGGGCGTCGTCCACGCAGTGCACCGCGTCGAACGCGTCCATCGTGTTGGCGTAATTTCCGCCCGCGCCGCGCTGGTAGTACTGGTCGGCCAGCGCGAGCAGCATCTCGCCGTCGCCGTCGCCGTCGCGCAGGCCGCGCAGCCCGAGGTCGAGGTACTCCCACAGGCTCGGGGCGTACAGCGCCTGCACCGCGGCGGTGGTGGCGTCGCCGTAGGAGAGCTGGCGACCGCGGCCCGCGGGCACCGGCTGGTCCACCAGCGGTCGGGTGAGCTGCTGGAAGCGGCGGACCGCGGCGCCGGGGTCGTCGCCGAGCGCGCAGTCCGGGCGGCGCGTGCACCACACCGCGAAGTCGTCGAAGGCCCGCTGGAAGCCGGCGCCCTGCGCGACCAGGCTGTCCACGGCGGACTGGGTCGGGTCGATCGCCCCGTCCAGCAGCAGGGCCCGCACGTTGCCGGGGAACTCCTCGGCGTACTCCGACCCGATCCGGGTGCCGTAGGAGAAGCCGAGGTAGGTCAGCTTCGGGTCGCCGAGCACCGAGCGCAGCACGTCGAGGTCGCGGGCCACGTCGCGGGTGCCGATGTTGGCCAGCAGCTCGGTGCCGGAGCGCTCGGCGCACTTGGCGGCGTAGGCGCGTTCCTCCTGCTCGGTCTCGGCCACGCCGCTCGGCGAGGTGTCGGCGTCGGAGTCCAGCCGTTCGGCGTCGCGCTCCGGTCCGGTCAGGCACTGCACGGCGGGTTCGCTGGCACCGACGCCGCGCGGGTCGAAGCCGACGAAGTCGAACCGCTCGCCCAGCTCACCGCCGGCCACCGCGGCGGACATGGTCGCCGCGGAGCTCATCCCGGAGGCGCCGGGGCCGCCCGGGTTCACCACCAGCGAGCCGATCCGGTCCTGCTGGTCGGCGGCGGGGCGGCGCAGCACGCCGAGGGTCAGCGTCGCGCCGTCCGGGTCGGCGTAGTCCACCGGCGCTTCCATCCGCGCGCACTCCAGCCCGGGTTCCTGGAAGGCGATCCGGTCGCTCGCGGAGGACGCGTACGGCGCGCACGGTCCCCAGGACAGGCGCTGGCCGTAGAACCGCTCCAGGGCGGGCGGCACCGGACCGGCCGGGCCGCGCTGTTCGGTGTGCGGGCGCAGCGGCTCGTCGCCACCCCCGTCGGGCGGGGCGCACGCGGTGGTGGCCAGCAGCAGCAGCGTCCCGATCACGGTCAGTAGGCGTGGCACCCGCTGATCGTGACATGCCGTGCCGGTGGCGCCGCGCGCGAGGTGCCTCGCAGCGGGCGGGCGAGGCGGTCGGCGCCGGATGCGCGAAGATGGAGCCATGCCGCAGTTGCGCACCGCACTCGCACAGGTCAACGCGTCGGTCGGCGACGTCGCCGGCAACAGCGCCATGATCCTGGACTGGACCCGCAAGGCCGTCGCCGAAGGCGCTCACCTGGTCGTCTTCCCGGAGCTGGCGCTGTCCGGCTACCCGGTGGAGGACCTGGCGCTGCGCAAGTCGTTCGCCGCCGCCAACCGCGCCGAGCTGGAGGAGCTGGCCGGGAAGCTGCGCGCGGCGGGGTGCGGGGACGCCCTGGTGGTCGTGGGCCACCTGGAGCGCGACGACTCCGGGCCGCGCAACGCCGCGTCCTTCCTGCACGGCGGCGAAGTCGTCGCCACCTACCACAAGCACTACCTGCCGAACTACGGCGTGTTCGACGAGGCGCGCTACTTCGCGCCGGGCTCGCGGCTGCCGATCGTGCGCTGGCACGGACTGGACATCGGCGTGGTGATCTGCGAGGACATCTGGCAGAACGGCGGGCCCGTCGCGGCGCTCGGCGAAGTCGGCGTGGACGTCCTGGTGTGCCCCAACGGCTCGCCCTACGAGCGGGCCAAGGACGACCAGCGCACGCCGCTGGTCTCCGGGCGGGCGGTCGAGGCCGGGGCGCCGATGCTCTACGTCAACCTGGTCGGCGCGCAGGACGAACTGGTCTTCGACGGCGACTCGATGGTCTCCGACGCCGAGGGCCGGATCGTGGCGCGGGCGCCGCAGTTCGCCGAGCACCTGCTGTTCACCGACCTGGACGTGCCCGCGGGCGGCTACACCTCGACCACCGTGGAGGTCGACCCGGGGCGGCCCGCGTTCGAGGTGCAGCGGATCGTGCTGGCCCCCGACCCGCTGCCCGGCTACGAGCCGCTCCCGGAACCGCCGCTGCCCGAGCCGCTGTCCGAGCCGGCGGAGGTCTGGGGCGCGCTGGTCACCGGGCTGCGGGACTACGCGCACAAGAACGGGTTCCGGACCATCACCTTCGGCTTCTCCGGCGGCATCGACTCGGCGGTGTGCGCGGCGCTGGCCGCCGACGCCCTGGGCCCGGATGCGCTGCACGGCGTCTCGCTGCCCTCGACGCATTCCTCGGAGCACTCCCGGTCCGACGCCTCCGAGCTGGCCGAGCGGCTGGGCTGCCACTTCCAGGTGCAGCCGATCGCCGAGATGGTCGAGGTGTTCGACCGGCAGCTCGAGCTGACCGGGCTGGCCGCGGAGAACGTGCAGGCCCGGGCCCGGGGCGTGACCCTGATGGCGCTGTCCAACCTGCACGGCCACCTGGTGCTGGCCACCGGGAACAAGACCGAGCTGGCGGTGGGCTACTCGACGATCTACGGCGACGCGGTCGGCGGGTTCGCGCCGATCAAGGACGTGCCCAAGACGCTGGTGTGGGAGCTCGCGCGGTGGCGCAACGCCGAGGCGGAGAAGCGCGGCGAGGTGCCGCCGATCCCGGAGAACTCGATCAGCAAGGCGCCGTCCGCGGAGCTGCGGCCGGACCAGGTGGACCAGGACACGCTGCCGCCGTACGAGCTCCTCGACGTGGTGCTGGACGGCTACGTCGAGGGCGATCTGGGCTACGCGGACCTGCTCGCCCGGGGCTACGACGCCGAGCTGGTCGAGCGGGTGCTGCAACTGGTGGACCGGGCCGAGTACAAGCGCAGGCAGTACCCGCCGGGGACCAAGATCACCTTCAAGGCCTTCGGCCGGGACCGCAGGCTGCCGATCACCAACCGCTGGCGCGAAGTCAAGCCCTGATCCCGTGCGAGTGCTGCACGGAGCCGTCGCGTCCGGCCGGCTGCTGCTGTGGGCGGAGGACTCGGAGCTGCCCGCGCGGATCCCGGGGCGGGCCCCCGGTCCGTGGTGGCGCACCCGTTCGCCGTGGCCGCCGAGCGGTTGCTCGCGGCGCTGCCCGCCGGTGTCGAGGCCGAGCCCGCGGACCAGGTCCTGCGGTTGCCGTCGCACCCGTCGGCGCCGGTGCCCTCCCCCGAGCTGGTGCGCGACCCGCTGACCTCGGGAGCCGCGCCGCGCGGGGCGGTGCGGCTGCGCGAGTGGCGCGTCCCGGTGCTGCGCTGCGCACCGGCGGCGCTGCTCGACGCGCTGGCCGGCGGGGCACCGGACGTCCGGTTGGGCGCGTCGGGGCACTTCCTGCGCTCGGTCGCCGAGCTCGCCGAGCGGCTCGTCTCGCGCGGTGGCGTGGTCCCCGCGGTGGTGGTCGAAGGCCCGCGCCCGCAGGCCCGTTGGCGGCCCGCGCCGTCCGGGTCCGAGTCCGCCCGCGTCGCGGCGCTGCGCGAGGCGATGCCGCCGGTGCTGCGCAGCGCCGACGAACGCGCCCCGGCCGAGGTGCTGCGGGAGGCGCTGGAGGCGCTCGTGGACGACCTCGCCCGGCAGCGCGCGGCCGGGGTGGAGCTCGGCGGCTCCGGCGGCGTCGGGGCGTGGCTGCGGGCGCTGACCGGCGCACCGGAGTTCGACGCCGATCCCGCCGAAGTGGCCGGGCTGGCGGACTCGCTGGCCGCGTGGCGGGCCGAGGCGGTCCAGGACGGCCCGGTGCGGACCTGCTTCCGGCTGCACCCGCCCGACGACGGCGAGCAGGACTGGCGGGTCGAGTTCCTGCTCCAGGCGGTCGGCGATCCCAGCGTGCTGGTCCCGGCCGCGCAGCTCTGGCACGAGGGCCCCGGGGTGCTGCGGCACTGGACCGACTCCCCCGAGGAGGAGCTGCTGGCCGGGCTCGGCGCGGCCGGCGAGTGGTTCCCCGCCGTGGACGAGGCGCTGCGCGCGGCGCACCCGACCGGCGCGCTGCTCGACGTCGAAGGCGCCCACGAGTTCCTCACCCTGGCGCCCGACCTGGACCGGGCCGGGTTCGGCGTGCTGCTGCCGTCGTGGTGGGGGCACGGCCCGGAGCTGGGGTTGAAGCTCACCGCGACGAGCACCGGCACGGCCGGGACGGTCGCGAAGGAATCGGCGCTCGGACTGGGCGCGATCGTCGACTACCGCTGGGACCTGGCCCTCGGCGACGCCGAGCTGACCTCCGCCGAGCTCGCCGAACTCGCCGGGGCGAAGGTGCCGCTGGTGCGGTTGCGCGGCCGGTGGGTGCGGCTGGACCGGGACCGGCTCGCCGCCGGGCTGGCGTTCCTGGAGCGGTCCCGGACCGGCCGGATGAGCGCGGGCGAGGTGCTGGCGCACGCGCGGCTGCCGGAGGACGGGGCGCCGGTGCCGGTGTCCCGGGTGGACGCCCGCGGCTGGCTCGGCGACCTGCTGTCCGGGGAGGCCGAGCAGCGGCTGGAGCCGGTCGACCCGCCGCCGGGGTTCACCGGCCGGCTCCGCCCCTACCAGCGCCGCGGTCTGGCCTGGCTGGCGTTCCTGGACCGCCTCGGGCTCGGCGCCTGCCTCGCCGACGACATGGGCTTGGGCAAGACGGTGCAACTGCTGGCGCTGGAAGAGCTCACCGCGGGCCGCGGCCCCACGCTGCTGGTGTGCCCGATGTCGGTGCTCGGCACCTGGCAGCGGGAGGCCGAGCGCTTCACCCCGGGCCTGGCGGTGCACGTCCACCACGGCGCGGACCGGACCGGCGGCGAGGCGCTCGCCGACGTGGCCGCGCGGCACGACCTGGTGCTCACCACCTACCCGCTGGCCCTGCGGGACGCCGAGGTGCTGCGCGGGATCGACTGGGACCGGGTGGTGCTCGACGAGGCGCAGCACATCAAGAACAGCTCCTCCCGGCAGGCCCGCGCGGTGCGCGCCCTGCCCGCGCGGCACCGGATCGCGCTCACCGGCACCCCGGTGGAGAACCGGCTGGCCGAGCTGTGGTCCATCGTGGACTTCACCAACCCCGGCCTGCTCGGGCCGCTGGCCACCTTCCGCGCGCGGTTCGCGGTGCCGATCGAACGCGACGGGGACACCGGCGCCGCCGAGCGGTTGCGGCGGACCACCCGCCCGTTCGTGCTGCGCCGCACCAAGACCGACCCGGTGATCGTCGACGACCTGCCGGACAAGGTGGAGCTCCAGCAGCTCTGCAACCTCACCGCCGAGCAGGCCTCGCTGTACCAGGCGGTGGTGGACGACATGCTCGCCCGCATCGACGACACCGAGGGCATGGCCCGGCGCGGCCTGGTGCTGGCCACGATGTCCAAGCTGAAGCAGGTCTGCAACCACCCGGCGCAGTTCCTCGGCGACGGCTCACCGCTGCCCGGCCGGTCCGGGAAGCTGGCCCGGTTGGAGGAGATCCTCGAAGCGGTGCTGGCCGATGGCGACAAGGCGCTGTGCTTCACCCAGTTCGCCGGCTACGGCGGGATGCTCGTGCCGCACCTGTCCGCGCGGTTCGACACCGAGGTGCTGTTCCTGCACGGCGGCACGCCGCGGCGGCAGCGCGACGCGATGGTCGAGCGGTTCCAGTCCGCGGGCGGACCGGCCCTGTTCCTGCTGTCGCTGGGCGCGGGCGGCACGGGCCTGACGCTGACCGCCGCCAACCACGTCGTGCACCTGGACCGGTGGTGGAACCCCGCGGTGGAGGACCAGGCCACCGACCGGGCGTTCCGGATCGGCCAGCGGCGGGACGTGCAGGTCCGCAAGCTGACCTGCATCGGCACCCTGGAGGAGCGGATCGACCGGATGATCGAGGACAAGCGCGCGCTGGCCCGGCTGGTGGTCGGCGCCGGCGAGAACTGGCTGGCGGAGCTGTCCACCGAGCGGCTCCGGGAGCTGGTCGCGCTGTCCGGCGAGGCGATCGGTGGCTGAGGGCTGGGGCCGACCGATCCGGGTGCCCGGTGGGCTGCGGGCCCGCAGCAGGCGCGGCCGGATCGGGCGGACCTGGTGGTCGCAGCGGTTCATCGCGGCGCTGGAGGAACTCGGCATCGGCGGCAGGCTGCAACGCGGCCGGACCTACGCGCGCGGCGGCCAGGTGCTCAGCATGACCCTGACGCGGGGCGTGGTGATCGCGCTGGTGCAGGGCTCGGTCCCGGAGCCGTACCGGGTGCGGATCGGGATCAGGGCGTTCAGCGAGGCGGAGTGGCGGCGGGTCGAGCAGGTGCTGGCCGAGCAGGCGGGGTACGCGGCGAAGCTGCTCGCCGGGCGGATGCCGACCGACGTCGAGGACGTCTTCGCGGCGGAGGGACTGCGGCTGTTCCCCACCGACCTGCACCAGCTCGGCATGGACTGCACCTGCCCGGACTGGGCGTTCCCGTGCAAGCACCTGGCCGCGACCTGCTACCTGCTGGCCGAATCCTTCGACGAGGACCCGTTCCGGATCTTCGCCTGGCGCGGCCGGGAGCGGGCGGAGCTGCTGGCCCGGTTGCGCGCGCTGCGCGGCGTCGCGGAGGAACCGGCGGCACCACCGGTCCCCGCGCTCGCGGACCGGCTCGACTCGTTCTGGACCGCGCCCGGCGCGCCCGCGCCACCGCCCGCCGAGGACACCGGCGACTGGGCCCTCGACGAGCTCGGTCCGCTGCGCAGCGGTGCGCACGACCTCACCGAGCTGCTGCGCCCCGCCTACCGGGCGATGACCGGACGCTGACGCGGGCGTGCGGCGCGGCCGGCAGGGAGGGAGGCACCCCCAGACGCCTCCCTCCCGCTCCTACCTCCGTAGACGCCGGGGGGCCCGGGAAGTTGTCCGGCGCGGCCGAGATCACACCCTGGCTTTCCGCGTCCGGACCGGCTATGCACGGTGCGGCGACGACGCGGAAGGGCGGGACGGCATGGGACGGGCGAGCAGGTTCGGCGCCGGGCTGGTGCTGGCGCTGGCGTTGACCGGGTGCACGGCGGCGGCGCCGGACCGGGCCGCGAGCCGGCTGGACGAGGTGGTCGAGCGCGGCGAGCTGCGGGTGTGCAGCACCGGCGACTACCGGCCGTTCACCTACCGCGACGAATCCGGGGCGTGGCGCGGGATCGACATCGACATGGCGCGCGACCTGGCGTCCCGGCTCGGCGTGCGCGCCGAGATCGTGCCGACCACCTGGGGCGACCTGCTCGAAGACTTCCAGGACCGTTGCGACATCGCGGTCGGCGGGGTCTCGATCACCCTGGAACGCGCGCGGCACGCCGCGTTCAGCGAGCCCTACCTGGCGGGCGGCAAGGCGCCGATCACCCGCTGCGGCGAGGTCGAGCGGTTCGCGACCCTGGAGCGCATCGACCAGCCGGGCGTGCGGGTGGTGGTCAACCCGGGCGGCACCAACGAGGAGTTCACCCGGGGCGCGCTGGACCGCGCGACCGTGATCGGGCACCCGGACAACAACACGATCTTCCAGGAGATCGCCGAGGGCCGGGCGGACCTGATGATCACCGACGCCGCCGAGGCCCGCTGGCAGGCCACCCGCGACCCCCGGCTCTGCGCGGTGCACCCGGACCGGCCGTTCACCTTCTCCGAGAAGGCCTACCTGCTGCCGCGCGGTGACGTCGCGTTCCGGCACTACGTCGACCAGTGGCTGAACCTCGCGCTGCACGACGGCACCTACCAGCGGATCTCCCGGCCCTGGCTCGGCGCGGGATGATCGCGAACCGGCCCCGGCCGCGCCGCACGGCCGATACCCTGCGGCCATGACCACCCCGGGGCCCCCGCAGCAGTACCCGCCCGTCGTGCTCGACCTCGGTGGCCGCGCCGCCGCGCAGATCCTGGTCGGCGGCGCGCTGGCCGGCGGCATCGGGCTGCTCGCCCTGGGCGGCGTGGTGTTCGGCGGGACCGGGGGCGACACCGTCGGACTCGTCATCGGCAGCACCATCGGCCTCGTCTTCCTCGGCATCGGGTTGCTCTGCCTGCTCGGCTGGCGCCGCGCCACCCGACCCAGGCACCTGCTGTTCGAACCCGAGGGCATCCGGTGCTCCGACCCGGGCGGCACCTCCTGGGCGGTGCGCTGGGAGGAGCTCTCGGCGGTGACGATCTCGCGCACCCAGGAGCGGGCGGTCCAGCTCAGCGACCACCTCACCCGGCGTACCCTGGTGCGCCTCGACCTGCACCCGGCCGACCCGGCGTTCCGCCAGCGGCACCCCGAGATGGACGCGCTGCTGGCCGCGCACCCGCAGCGCCAGGCCTACCGCTACGGGCTCGGCCACGCCGCGGACTGGATCCCGCACATCGAGCGAGGCGTGCGGCAGTACCGGCCGCAGCTCTTCCAGGGCGTGCGGGACGAGGGGTTCACCGTCGGCCTGTCCTGAGCCCGCCGCGCGGCCGGGTGGCGAACCTCATCGCGCACCCCGCGTCACCAGGACCACGGACCCTTCTTCCCGGCGGGGCCGCGTGGCAGGCTGAACGGGAAACTACCGGAACCGACCCGGGGACCTGCTCGCAGGCCACGAGGAATGAGGACGGTCGACGATGAGTGCTGCCCACGACGAGACGAACGCGCCCTACGGCTCGGCACCGCGGCGCAAGCGGGTGCGCATCCCCCACCTCCAGCAGCTCAAGGAGCGCGGCGAAGCCTGGCCGATGCTCACCTCCTACGACATGTACACCGCCCGGATCTTCGACGAGGCGGGCATCCCGGTGCTGCTGGTCGGCGATTCGGCGGCGAACAACGTGTACGGCTACGACACCTCGCTGCCGGTGACGGTGGACGAGCTGCTGCCGCTGGTGCGGGCGGTGACCGGCGCCGCCGAGCACGCGCTGGTCGTCGCCGACCTGCCGTTCGGCTCCTACCAGGCCTCGCCGGAGCAGGCGCTGGCCACCGCGACCCGGTTCATGAAGGAGGGCCGGGCGCACGCGGTCAAGCTCGAAGGCGGTCGCCGCTACGCCCCGCAGGTCGAGGCGCTGGTCGCGGCGGGCATCCCGGTGATGGGCCACATCGGCTTCACCCCGCAGAGCGAGCACGGCCTCGGCGGCTACCGGGTCCAGGGCCGCGGGGACGACGCCGCCGCCGAGCTACTCGCCGACGCCCTGGCGGTGGAGGGGGCCGGGGCGTTCTCGGTGGTGCTGGAGATGGTCTCGGCCGACGCCGCCCGCGAGGTCACCAAGCGGCTGCGCATCCCCACCGTGGGCATCGGCGCCGGAGCCGAGACCGACGCGCAGGTCCTGGTGTGGACGGACATGTCCGGGATGAACACCGGGCGCACCGCGCGGTTCGTCAAGCGCTACGCCGACGTGGGCGGGGTCCTGGCCGACGCCGCGCAGCGCTTCGCCGCCGACGTCCGGGGCGGGGAGTTCCCCGCCGAGGAGCACTCCTTCCGCTGACCCGCCCGGGGGTCGTCGTGGTCGGCGGGTCCGGGAGCCCTCCCGGGCCCGCCCCGCCGCTGCGGCGCCGTTCGTCGTCGACCACGGTCCGCCGGACGTGGTTGGCGAGGCAGTGTCGCGCTCGGCGTCCACAGGTCGTCGAACCGGGTGGGCAGCACCCGCCAGCTCGGGCGAACGGCATGGCGACCGCCGTCGCGGACGAATCCTTCCGCGCGGCTACGACCGGGCGGTCGGGATCACCCGAACGTCCCTGCCGAGCTTCGGCGAGCTTCGGCAGGATGCGGCGGGTGATCGAAGGAGCGACATCTCCGGGCGAGGATCCGCACGCCAGGCTCGCCGGGATCTTCGAGCGGGCCGCCGAACCACCGACCGTCCTCCTCGGAGCCGGCGCGTCACTGCCGCAGTTGCCGGTCGCCCGCGACCTCAAGCAGGAAATCCTGACCCGGACGGCCGACATGGCCCGGTCCCGCCCCGCCGACCTGGACCAGCTTCGAGAGCGGATCGATCAACCGCACTTCACGCTCGAATTGCTGTGCAGCATGCTGCGTTACCGCTGCGCCCCCGCTTACGACGCAGTCGCGATGTGGTCAGCGCTGTGCTCCGGTGTCCCACCCAGCCGACTCACCTCCACGATCGCGTCGTTGCGGAGCGCGGGCATGATCGGGCCGATCGTCACGACCAACTTCGACGCGACGTGCATGAGCGCGTTGGAGCGGTCGGGGCAGCGGTTCCGGGTCATCACGGAATGGCAGGTGCGCGATGGCGACGACATGCCGGAGCACACCGACGTCTGCGCCCTGCACGGCACGACGTACCGGGCGGCGGACGGCGAGTTCGCCCCACCGCTGTCGGCGACCGTCCGCGGCCTGGCACGTCCGTTCACCCCGGGAATGCGGCGCTACCTGGCTGGACTCTTCCGGCCCGGTCGGCCAGTTGTCGTCGTGGGGTACTCGGGTCAGGACCACTACGACATCAACCCGCTCCTGCGCGAGCTGCATCGCGAGGACGCGAACCGGCTGCGGGAATGGATGTGGATCTGCCATCGCGAGCGGGACCGGGACGACGTCCCGGCCGTCGTGGCGGCTCAACACGTGGTGGGCGATGCCACCGAACTCCTCGGGGCGCTGTGCGCGGAGCGCGGGCTCCACGTGGCCGGGAGCGAGGACGTCGAAACCGTCGACTGGCGGGGAAACCTGCGGGCGGTGTTCCGCGGTTTCAACCTACCGGCGGACGGGGTTGATGACTTCTTCCACGATCTCCGATCGAACATCGCAGGAGCATGGGCGGTTCTGGAGCATTACCGGTTGTTCAGCGGCGGCTACGACACCGCTGTCACCCTGACTTTCGGAGGGGTGAAGGACGAGAACGCGGATGCGGACCACCTGTCGTTCCGGTTCGGCGGCCGGAGATTGCCCTTCGGCAAGCTCCTGCACGCCAGTGCCGTCTACCGCACCGAGGATGCGAGCTCGGACGGGTATCCGCAGTCGCTCGGCTTGCTCAACGATGCTCTCACCGCGCTGGAAACCGCGTGCGAAGCGGAGGACGAGTCGACGCGCGCAGAAGAGAGGGCGCTGGTGCGCGTGGGGATAGCGATCGCCGAGGACTACCTCGGCTTGATCGACCGCAAGCTGGCCATGCGCACCGGCGGTTCGGCAGCCGAACGCCTGCGAGCCGAGGCGATCGCGCACTTCCAGAGGTGTCGGGAGCGCGCCGAGAATGCCGGACAGCTGCTCGCAGCGACGCGTCGCGGCTCGGAACCCGAGCTCATCGAGGACTTGGTCCAGCACCGGACGTGGGCGCTGATCGGTCAGGCCAACATGGCGCGCACGCTGGACCGCGCTGCTGCGGTCGAGGCCTATGACGCGGTCATCGCGCTCCAGCTCGCCGTCATGGCCGAACAACGCGGGTCGGGCGAGGTGGCCGGCTACGACGAGGTCGTGGCGTTCGCCCCGCAGCTCTGGTTGCGCGCCTCGGAGTGGTTGAAGGCCATCCTGGATTGCAGCGGCGAGCTCGACGCACCCGTTTCCTGGGACCGGATCGACGATCGATGGCGGGCGTTCGCCGACAAGTCGTACCGCATCTGCCTCAACGCCTACGCCGAGTACAACGCGGTCTCCTCGCAGCTCAACAGCCGGTACCCGGCGTACTTCGAAACGCGGATACTCTACTTCGCCGCCCGGGCCCAGGCTCGGAACGCGTTCGCCGAGCCGGAACGACGTGCCGCGCGCTCCGCGGCGGAGCAGGCGTTCGCGGAACTGCGCGCGCTCGCCGAGGCGAACCCGGACGTCTCGCCCACCTGGGTCGGCAACGCCGAGGAACGATTCGCGCGCATCGCGCTCAACTGGTGAACCTCGAGGAGTGGGACGAGAAGAGATGAGGAAATTCTTCCACCGATTCGCGACCGATGTCCGGCAGCGCCGCTACCTGGACGCCTACGCGGTCGGCTTCCTCGCTTTGGTCATGATGGCCCTGACCGTCTTCGGCGACAACCTGCCGGACGACTACCGGTGGGCGGTGGTGTTCGCCGGGATCGGAATACTCGTGCTGCGGCTGACCGCTCCCGAGAACCGCGTTCCGCCGGGCGGCGCCGTCGTGATCGGCGACCGCGCCAGGTTCGAGGACGACCCGCTGGCGGAACGCCTGAAGCGCGCCGAGGAGGTCTGCATCTTCGCGCCCTCGGCTGTGAACGTCCTCGACGAGCAGACCGGCGAGATCCTGCGCAAGCACGTGCTCGGCCGCCGGAGGGGAAAGGTGCGGATCGTGGTGCTGGACCCCCGGGAGGAGTCCGCGGTGGCACTCGCGGTCCGCCAACTGGATGAATCGCTGGAGTACCGGCGTCGAGACTTCCCCACCGACCTCAACTCGGTCGTCGCCGAGCTGGAGCGCATGGCCCGGTGGGATGTCGAAGGCGAATTCGACCACCGGTTCCTGCCCTACAACCCGGGGTTCAGCCTGGTCGTGCTGAACAGGCACCAGGCCGACGGTGCCGTGACCGTCGAGGTGCACGGCTTCCACAACGAGACGACGGCCGGGCGCATGCATTTCGAGCTCACCCGGGAGGAGAACCCTCGCTGGTTCGAGTACTGGGCGTCCCAGTTCGACCGGATCTGGGCCGAGTCGCGGGCCCCCGAAGCCGACGACGTGGTGCCGACCACTCGACCGTGAGCCTCCTGGAAGGCCGCAGCGGTGCGGTGTTCCGGTGATGCGGTGGACACCAGGCGGCGCTCAGCTCGGCGGGGTGCCTTCGCCGAAGGGCCTGCCGCCGAGCTGGTCGCGGTGGTGCGGGAGCCGCCAGCCGGACAGGTCCGGGCCGGCGGGCACGATGCCCGTCGGGTTCAGCTCGGCGTGGGTGCCGTAGTAGTGCCGCTTGATGTGGTCGAAGTCCACCGTGTCGCCGAAGCCCGGGGTCTGGAACAGGTCCCGGGCGTAGGCCCACAGCACCGGCAGCTCGGTGAGCTTGTTCCGGTTGCACTTGAAGTGCCCGTGGTAGACCGCGTCGAACCGCACCAGGGTGGTGAACAGCCGCACGTCGGCCTCGGTGATGGTGTCGCCGACCAGGTAGCGGCGGTCGGCCAGCCGGAGCTCCAGGCGGTCCAGCGCGGTGAACAGCCGGTCGAACGCCTGCTCGTACGCGGCCTGGGTGGTGGCGAACCCGCAGCGGTAGACGCCGTTGTTGACGTCCCGGTAGACCTCGGCGTTGATCGCGTCGATCTCGTCGCGCAGGTGCTCCGGGTAGAGCTCGGGCGCCCCGGGCCGGTGGTGGCGGGACCACTCGGTGGACAGGTCCAGGCTGAGCTGCGGGAAGTCGTTGGTGACCACCCGGCGCGACGGGATGTCGAGCACCGCCGGGACGGTGACGCGCCCGCCGAAGTCCGGGTCCGCCGCCCGGTACGCCTCGGCGAGGAACCCGAGGCCGGTCACCGGGTCCACCCCGCCGGGATCGAGGGTGAACCGCCAGCCGCGCTCGTCCCGGATCGGGTCGACGACGCCGAGGGACAGCGCCGCGTCCAGGCCGAGCAGCCGGCGCACGATCAGCGAGCGGTGCGCCCACGGGCAGGCCAGGCTCACGACCAGGTGGTAGCGGCCGGGCTCGACCGGCCACGCGCCGTCGTCGGCGATCCGCTCGGTGAACCGGTTGCCCTGGCGCACCCATTCACCCCGCCGCGAGGTCTCCGCGGCGAACTGCGCGTGCTGCTGCGCGTCCACACCTCCACCGTAGCCCCGCGACGGCCCGGCGCGCCCGCCGCTGCGGATAGGGTCGCCCGCATGGATTTGGATCTTTCCGGACGCTGCTACATCGTCACCGGGGCGAGCAAGGGCCTCGGCTTCGCCACCGCGCGGGCCTTGGTGGACGAAGGCGCGAACGTGGTCGTCTCGTCGTCCTCGCCGGACAACACCGCCGCGGCCGTCGCCGAGCTCGGCGAACGCGCGCGGGGGCTGGCCGCGGACCTGACCGACCCCGGCTCCCCGCAGCGGCTCATCGAGCACGCGCGGGAGCGGTTCGGCAGGCTCGACGGCCTGTTCGTCAGCCACGGCGGTCCGCCCGGCGGCCTGCCCGCCGCGATGGACGACGACGCGCTGCGGGCCGGACTGGAGATCGCCGCCATCGCGCCGATCCGGATGGCCCGCGAGGTCGCCGCCGCGCTCGGCGAGGGCGGTTCGGTCGTGGTGCTCACCTCGACCTCCGGAGCCGAGCCGCTGACCGGACTGGCCAGCTCCAACGTGGCCCGGCCGGCGACCCAGGGCTTCGTCAAGGACCTGTCGAACGAAATCGGGCCGCGCGGCGTGCGGGTCAACGCCCTGCTGCCGGGCCGCTTCGACACCGAGCGGGCGCGTTCGCTGGCCGCGGGCAACCCGCGCGCCCAGGAGGAGGCCGAGCAGGCCGCCGCGCTGCGCCGCTCCGGCGACCCCACCGAGCTGGCCGCCGTCGCCGCCTTCCTGCTCTCGCCGAAGGCCTCGTACGTCACCGGAGCCGCCTGGACCGTCGACGGGGGCCGCCGCGCCGAGATGTGAACTGGGTGAGGAGCACCTTCATCCGGCTATGTCGGATGAAGGTCCCCCTCACTCGGGCGGCATCACCCGAACGTGACGTAGGTGAGGGGCACCCTTGTCCCAGACACTTGGGCAAGGGTGCCCCTCACTCAGTTCACGGCCACCCGGGTGGTGGTCAGACGTCGGTGATGCGGAGTCCGGCGTGGGCCTTGTAGCGGCGGTTGATCGCGATGATGTTGGCGGTGAACGCCTCGACCTGGTGGGCGTTGCGCAGGCGCCCGCCGTAGATGCCCCGCACCCCGGGGATCACGTCGGCGAGCTCGCGGACCACGTCGGTGGCCTCGCGGTCGTCGCCGAGGACCAGGACGTCGAGGTCGACGTGCTGCACCGAGAGGTCGGCGAGGACGACCGCCGAGACGTGGTGGAACGCCGCGGTGACCCGCGAGTCCGGCAGCAGCGACTCAGCCTGCTGCGCGGCGCTGCCCTCCTCGACCGCCAGCGGGTACGGCCCCTTCTTGTCGAAGCCGAGCGGGTTGACGCAGTCGATCACGATCTTGCCCGACAGCTCGGCGCGCAACGAGGTCAGCGTGTCCGCGTGACCCTCCCACGGCAGCGCGGCGAGCACGATGTCGGCGGTCGCCGCGCACCCGGCGTTGTCCTGCCCGGTCACGTCGCCGCCGGAGACCTGGGCGATCTCCTCGGCGGCGTCCTGCGCGCGCTCCGCCTTGCGGGAGCCGATGACGACGCGGAGCCCCGCCTTGGCCCACCGGATCGCCAGCCCCCGGCCCTGCGCGCCGGTCCCGCCCAGCACCCCGACGGTCATCTCCCGTACAGCCACCTTCGGCTCCCATCCTCGTAGCGGAAACGTGCTCCCCCACGATCGACGGGCCGCGGGCATCGCGCCACCGCCGTGCGCTGTGGTTCACGCCACGCCCGTTCAGTCCTCGTCCTCGTAGCGCCGTTCGGCCTCGTCGGCGGCCTCGGTGCGCTCCCGGGCGATCTCCAGCGCGCGCGACGCGGTCTCGGGGTCCGGGTAGGGCCCCAGGCGATCAGCGGCGCGGCACGCCTGGGAAGCGGGCTCGACCGCGTGGTGCTTCAGGCAGAAGAACCAACCTTTGCGTGCCATGCTCCGAGCCTCGCACGACGCCGACCGCGTGTCACGGCGGCGAGCGGGTCACCAGGGCGGCGGCGGTGCCGCGGGCATCGGCTGCGGGCCGCCGGGCGACTGCCGCGGGATCGGGTCCAGGCAGGACACCAGCACGTGGTGGTCCTCCGGATCGTCGATCCGGCGGCCGTCGCGCATCCGGTACTCCAGCTCGCCGTCGTCACCGACCTCGACGGTGCAGCCGACCTCCGCGAGCTGCTCGTCGTCGAGGTCGGCGAGCCGCTCGTAGCGGGAGGGCACCACCCGGTAGACCGGCCACTGGACGTGCCCGAACGCCTGGTGGAACTCGGCGAGCAGGTGGCTCATCTGGTGCTGCCACGGCAGCGGCATCGCCTCGGCCAGCGAACGCGGCAGCACCGTGTACCCGCCGTCCACGCCGTGCCGGGCGCGGGACAGGTAGTCCCCGAGCGGGGTGCTCGACGCAGGTGGACCGGTGCGGCGCGGAATCGGGTCCGGCGTGAACATGATCAACCCTCCCAGTCAGCGGGTTCCCACTGCCGCCCGCCATTCTTACCGGGCGCCACCCTCGACCGGTAGCACGTCGGCATCGCTGTCGTCCGGTGTGTCGTCACCGGGCCCGGCAACGTTGCTCGGCGCGGTGGGGACGGTGGCCGTCGGCCTGCCGACCGGGACCTCGGGCTCGGTCGGCTCGGCGGGCTCGGTCGGCTCGGCGGGCTCGGTCGGCTCGGCGGGCTCGGTCGATTCGGTCACCGGCGGGTCCTCCGGCACCGGGCGGACCACGTGCGGCAGCAGCTCGCCGCTGTCCCACAGCTCGGTGATCTCCACCGACTCGCCCGGCTGCGGCGCGTGCAGCACCTTGTTGTCGCCCAGGTACAGCGCCACGTGGTGCACGCTGTCGGGGTCCCGGCCGTACCCCCAGAACACCAGGTCGCCGGTGCGCGCCTCGGCCAGCGGGACGTGCGCGCCGCCCCGGTCGTACTGCGCCTGGGAGACCCGCGGGATCGTGACCCCGGCCGCCGACCACGCCTGCTGGGTGAGCCCGGAGCAGTCGAAGGTGTTCGGCCCGGTGGCGCCCCAGACGTAGGGCGAGCCGAGCTTGGTGTGCGCGTACTCCATCGCCTTGCCCGCCAGGACACCGCCCGCGGCCATGTTCTCGCAGCCGCTGAGCCCGGAGAGGTCGCCCTCGGTGCTGACCAGGTGCGCGGCCATCGCCTCCCAGCGGTGGTAGCGCAGCGGATAGGCCGAGCGCTCGACCCGCTGGGCGGCGGTGCCGGGGCGCATCTCCTGCCAGCCCGGCACTTCCAGCAGCACGTCGTAGAACTTGTGGATCTGGTACTCGACGTCGGTGACCTGGGCGACGGTCCCCCAGCCCATCGACGGCCGCATCTGGAAGATGCCCAGGGAATCCCGGTCGCCGTGGTTGAGGTTGCGCAGGTTCGACTCCGTCTTGCCCGCCTGGATGGCGATCTGCGCGGCGCGGGGCGGCAGACCGCGTTCCTCGCCGATGGTGATGATCGCCGCCGCGATCCGCAGCGACTCCTCGCCGAGGGTGGCCGCGTCCTGCTGGCCGCCCGCCCGTTCACCCCAGACGCCGAGGTTGGCGTTGCACGCTCCCCAGTCCTGCTGACCACCGCCGCTGCCCGCCAGCAGCGCGGTGAGCGCCCCGAGCCCGACCAGCCCGCCGAAACCAGCGAGCGCGATGACCGCCACGACGAGCTTGCGCATGTCAGCCTTCCTTGTCGTACTCGGTGACCCGCCAGCCGTCGGGCGTCCTGACCACCCGCACGGACAACTCGCCCACGTCGGTGGGCAGGTGCACGCGCATGGAGGTCGCGGTCGTCGTCCCGGCGGTGGCCGGACCGGTGACCGCGTTGCCCGCGTTGGCCGGATCGACCGACTCCATCACGGCGAGGAACTCCGGGGTGGTGAACGGGCGCAGCCCGTCCAGCCACTGCTGCTTGGTGCTGCCCGGCGGGTGGTTCACCCAGGCCGCGCCCCAGGATTCGACGAGCGCGACGGCCGCCGGGTCCGGCGCCGCGGGCGGCGGCGGCTCGGTCGGCACCGAGATGCTCGGCGGCGAGCCGGTGCGCTCCGCCGCCTCGGCCGCCGCCTGGTTCCGCTGCTGCGCCGCCTGCTGCGACGCGGTGCGCTGGCCCGCGGTGGGATCCGGGCTCGGCGGCGGATCGGGCAGCAGGAAGCCGATGGCGAGGACCAGCACCGCGAGCACCACGACCGCACCCGCGAGGTGCTTCGGGGAGCGCAGCGGCCAGCCCCACAGCCGCCGGTAGACCGCGGCGCGGCCGCGGTGCGTGCGGATCGGCATCCGCCCTACCCCCTTCCTGCCGTGGCATCAGCCATCGGACACCTCCAGCCCCCGCGAGGGCCGGTAGACCACGTGCACCGGACGGCCCGAGACGACCTCCATCTCGGCCCGGCGGGGACCGGCCGCCGGTTCCGCCGGAGGCGCCTGCGGCGGGCCGGCGAGGCTCGCCCGGGACGGGACCAGAACGGGATCCTCGTCGACTCCGTCCCATTTGGCATCCGCCACCGGGGCGGTATCCACGACCCGGCTGCTGGTGCGCGCCTCCGGGAGCGCCCGCGCGCCCGGGCGGCGTTCGGCACCGCCGGGCGGCAGCGCCGGATCCGGTCCGCCGGGGCCGAGCGCGGGCGGCTGATCGCGGTCGGTGCGCTGCGCGGTGGCGGCCACGGCGGGCAGCTGCGCCTCCGGGCGCCCGCGCCAGCGCTCCCGCGTCCGGCCCGCGTACTCCTCGTCCGGATCGGTGCCGCGCACCGAGTCCCAGAACCCGCCCTCCGGGTCGGGCTGGTCCGGCCGCCGTCCCCGGAACCGGGAGAACACGCTGGTCGGCGCCTTCGGCACCGCGCGGCTGACGCTGCCGACCGACAGCTCCACCATCTGCGCCATCCGGCGCACCGGTTTGCAGACCATGAGGAACACGATGGTCACCAGCGCGGCGAGCATGATCTGGGTCAGCGGGTTGAACCCGCGCGACAGGTCGAAGATCCAGGTCAGGATCAAGGTGTGCAGCCCGGCCATCGCCGAGATCATCACCACGTTGAGCAGCGCCGCCCCGGCGACCCGGCCGACCGCCCGCAGCACCTGGTGGTAGAGCAGCGCGACCAGGCCGATCAGCGGTCCGGCCAGGATCAGCACCCGCAGCAGGACCTGGGCGAGCAGGATCGCGGCCTTGGCCAGCAACTGGAACGAGGCGTAGGAGAACGACTGGACCACGGCCAGGGTGCCCGCACCGACCCGGCTGCCGTCGACGCCCTGGAAGTTGCCGTAGGCGCTGGTGTTCTCCAGCTGCGCGGCGATGTCCTGGAACGCCTGCTCCTTGGGCTCCGTCGAGCCCTCGTGCCTGCCCTCCCGCACCTCCTGCTTCGTCCACGTCTGGGCGCGCAGCAGGTCCCGCCCGTGCTGCCCGGCCTGCGGGGAGTCCGGCTGCCCGAACTCACCGCGCAGCCAGTTGCTGTACACGACCTGGTCGTGCAGCAGGGTGGGCAGTTCGTGGCGCTCGTCGACGCCCACCTCGCGCAGGAAACCGGCCTGCACCGCCGACGTCCCGGTGATGACCACGTCGTCGAGCGCGTGGGTGTAGACCAGCGGCGTCAGGTAGGTCGCGGAGGCCAGCCAGAGCCCGGCCAGCGCCCACATCCCGCGCTTGCCGATGGTGGCCAGGTCGCCCTGCCAGATGTAGCGGAACAGGATCACCGCCAGCAGCAGCGCGACCACGCCGAACCACGGGGTGAACACGCTGTCGTAGAGCGCGACCGTGCCGGTGGCGATCACGTCGTCCAGCGGGTCGAGCAGGGCGCCGTCGAGCAGCGCGTAGTGCAGCCCGTTGGTGGCGCCGACCAGGTTCTTGGCGATGTTGAACAGCTCGTTGCCGAGCCAGGTGTCGACCAGCGCGTCGGGGTTGGTGACGCCCTGCGGCCCGCAGCCGAGGTCGTAGGTGTGCCAGACCAGTCCGGAGTAGCCGACCTCGTCGTAGACGCTGCCGGGACGGCCTTGGCCGATCGGGGCCGGGTCGAGGGCCCCGACCATGCCCGCGCCCGGGGCCTCCGGGTTCGGCGGCTCCTTGCATTCCAGGCCCTGCGCGAAGGCGGTCGGGCCGATCACGAGCTGGGCGCCGATGATCCCGGCGGCCAGCAGCAGCGCACCGCGCACCGGGGCCGTGCGGCGGTGGCGCACCGCGTGGACGCAGCCGAGGACCGCGAGCAGCACCACCACGATCGCCACGCCGCTCACCTCGGTTCGTCCCCGCCCCGCTCGCCCGGCCGCCGGGCCGGACGGTTCCCGTTCTCGTCGGCGTGGCCGATGCCGACCGACTCCAGCTCGAACTCGTCGAAGGAGTCGAAGTCGTCCGCGTAGTCCTCGCCGGGCGGCAGCGCCGCGCTGTCGGAGTTGGCCCCGCGCTCGGCGGGCAACGCGCGGGGTTCGACGTCCTCGTCCACGGCGGGCGTGGTGTCCAGGGCCTCGCGCAGGTGCGCCAGGTGCGGACCCGAGTAGTCGATCCGGATCTTCTCCACCCCGCCGGCGCCGTCGCCGAAGATGAACTGCCGCGGCGAGCGGTCCCGCTCGGTGCTGCTGCGCGCCACCGTGGGCCGCCTGCCCAGCGCCGCGACCACCTGCTCGTACCCGGCGCCGACCGGGACCTTGAGCAGCCGCAGGGCGTCGGCCTGCGCGTCCTCGTCGTCGAGCCGTCCGATGAACACCGAGTCCAGCAGCGAGACGAAGCCCTGGATCCGCAGGAAGTCCGCCGGGATCTGGCTGGACAGCAGGACCCGCACGTTCCACTTCCGGGAGTCGCGGGCGAAGCGGTTCATCAGCACCCGCCCGGTCGGCACCTCGGACAGGAAGAACGCCTCGTCGATCCAGACGCCCTTGCGCTCGTTCTTGGGCCGCTCGTAGATGGAGCGCTGGGTCAGCCAGGCCGCCAGGTTCAGCATCTCCACGCCGAGCGCCTCGGCGTCGGTCCAGTGCTCCCGGCCGACGCCGTCCTTGGGCAGGTTCAGCCCGGCCATCGTCAGCACGGTGAGCCGGTCCTCGCGGCGCTCCGAGTACGGGTCGGCGTCGACCTCGGGGATCAGCAGCGACATGCGCTCCCGGATCTCGTCGAGGAAGTCGGCCACCACCACCGCGTGCTCGTGGTGCTCGCTGGCGTCGCGGCGCAGCGCCTCGAACACCATCCCGGGGTGGGCGTCCGGGCGTCCGCCGACGGCGCGGACCGCGCGCAGCAGCACGATCCTGGTCTGCGGCAGCCGGGCCACCTCGTAGGGCAGCAAGCCGGTCAGCACGTCCAGCACCAGTCGGCGCCGGGTCGCCGCGGCCAGCGCGCGTTCCCGCCGCCAGCTCCGCTCCGGGTCGTCCTCGTCGACGAAGTGCTCCAGCTCCGGTTCGGCCACCACCCGGTACGGGTTGAGGATGCCGGGCTGGGCGTTGAGCAGGTTGATCGGCCGCGCGTAGGGCCGCAGCTCGGGCAGCTCGCACAGCGCGGCGAGCGGTCCCGACGGGTCGAGCAACGTCCAGTGCGCCCCGGCGCGCAACGTCTTGTAGACGGTGCCGCCGCCGAGGAAGCTCTTCCCCCCGCCCAGACCGGCGACGATGGCGGTGAGCCCGGAGGCGTCCCGGACCTCCTGCGCCATCCACGGGTCCCAGGCCACCGGGCGCCGGGTGGCGGTGCAGGTCTCGCCGAGCAGGATGCCGCGCCGGTCGCCCACCTCGGCGGTGGCCTGCGGGACCGCGGACGCCGACCACACCACCGAACCGCGCCGCAGGTAGGCGGCGTTGGCCAGCGGCTCGCCCGGGATGAACTCCCGGGCCATCGCGTACTGCGCCTCGGGGTGCTCGATGGCGATCTTCGGCTTGTAGAGGTCCAGGAGCTGCTGGGCCATCCGCAGCGCGTCGCGCTCGGTGGGACCGGACACCGCCATCCGCCACCAGGACCGCACCCGGGTGGCCAGCGCGGTGAACCCGGAGGTCATCTCGTCGTCGATCTCCAGCACCCGCCCGGCCTGCCGGGCCAGCGAGGTCGGCGGCTCCAGGCCGTGCTCCTCGGTGTAGTGCCGGACCTGCGACCGGACCTTGTTCATCTGGCGCTGGAGCTCGCCGCTGACGTCCTCGGGGCGCCGCACGTAGATCCGCGCCGACCACTCCACCGGCACCGGTAGCCGGTCGGAGTGCTGCATCCACGGGTCGTCGATCTCCGGGATCTGCAGGCCGTGGGTCTGCCCGACGGTGAGCACCGCGACGTGCCGGGTGATCCCGGCGTTGGAGCCGGTGCGCCCGCGCACGGTGACCGTCGGGGCGTAGGGCTCCTGGTGCAGGTCGGAGGCGTCGGTGAACGACGCCAGGTCCTCGGGCTCCCACGGCGCGCCGGGCACCGCGGGCAGGTTGCGCGGGGCGGGCAGGCCGAGCGAGCACGACCGGTGCATCAGCCAGGAGATCTCCTCGGCGGTGACCGGGCGGCCGTCCAGCCCGGCGGAGCCGATGACCTGGTCGAGGTGGTCGATCTCGCTGTCCAGCGCGATGAGCTCGGCGTCCACCGCCTCCGGGAACACCCGGCGCAGCAGCGGCGCCGCGCGCTCCACGGCGCGGTCCACCACGTTGCGGGTCTGGACCTGGACGCCGAGGTAGACCTCCTTCTCGGCCATCGAGCGACCCATGAGCTGCTGCTGCTCGCCGACCATGTAGTCGTCGAAGCTCAGCGTGCCGGGCACGTCGGGCAGCGCGTCGCGCGCGTTGCGCACGTGCGCTTCGGCCCACATCCGGATCGGGTAGGGCCGGTTGGTGACGCGCAGGTGCAGCCAGCGGCCCTGGAGCTCGGCGTACTGCCCGGCGATGGCCGCGATCAGGTCCTGGCGCTGCGAATCGGACCGGAACGACCAGCGCTGCGGGGAGAGCCGGTACCAGGCGAAGACGTCCTGCCCGGTGCGCAGCAGGTGGCCGTCGATCGAGCGCGCCGCGATCGACGGCGTGTAGGTCGGGATCGACGGCTCGTCGACCCCGCGACCCCGCTTGCGCGGTTTGGCACCGCTGGACGTCCTGCCCCGGGGGACGCCCTGGGCCTGCTGCGAGTTCCGCTCACGGCCTCGCCGGCGACCGAACACCGCGAACCTCCTTGCTACGCGCGCGCCTGCTGGGAACCGTGCCGCGGGACGCCGATCTCCGGGACCGGTCGGCCCGCTGCCGTTGGGGGTGTTGCGGGGGCGGTGGTGGTGGCGGCGAGGGGGTGCCGCGCCCGCCCCGCTTGGCCTTGGGGAGGGGGCGCCGTCCGCGCACCTTGACCCGGGCCGCGGAGGCCGCTCCCCCGCTGCCCGCGCTGCGCTCGCGCGGCGCGGTCAGCTCCCGCAACCACATCACCAGCACCGCGCCGAGCGGCCGTTCGTGGCTGATCCGGGAGCAGATGACCCGGGTCAGCACGATCGTGATCACCACCGCCCACCCGGTGGAGAAGAAGCTGAAGCCGATGCCCATCCGCCGCTCGACGGCGAGCACCACGAGGAAGACCACGAGCCCCACGCCCCAAGCGACGTACCTGGCCCGCCAGGGGAAGGTGGCCTTCGGCGGACCGAGCCAGACGGCGTCGACCCGGTAGACCTCGTCGTCGGTGCGAATCCGCACTGCCGCATCACCCGCCGGTGCTGAACAGACTGGCGATGAAGGTGCCGATGTTGACCCCGGCCCCGGTCACGGCCAACCCGACGATGCCCAACGCCACGAGGACACCGCCGACGCGGCGCATCACCCCGGCGTTGTCGCCCTTCCCGCCACCGAGCCACAGCAGCAGGATCGCCACCGTGAGCAGCAGCAGCGGCAGCAGGTTGTCCAGGATCCACCCCTGGATGCCGGTGGTCCCCAGACCCGTCGTCTGCAACGCGAGCACGTCCAGGTGCGGCAGTGTGTGCTGTGGCAAGGCGGTCATCTCATGACTCCTGAATGCGCGGAGCGTCGTCGGGTCTGCTCAGCTCGTCGGGCACGACCCGGCATGCCGGTACGAGTAGAACATGACATGGTCACCAGAAGTAGTGGTTGCAGCGTCAGGTGTGGCGAAGATCCGGTGGCCGGACTCACCCGGCCACGCGGCGAATAGGCCGTTCGGGCAGCCCCTTTCGCCGCAACCTCCCGGGTGGGAGCCGTCGCCGGCGGGTTCCCGGACCGCGGATCCGCGGTCGTTCACCCGCTTGCGGGCCCATTCGTGACGCACCGTGCACGAACCCGGGCGTCGGTGGATTTCCGCGCACCGCACCGCGATGCACCCGACCGGATCACGCGATGGCGCCTCGCGATCCGGTTCCCGGGAGGTGATCTTGGTGCGTGCGTCCAGCGTAGCGGCTCCCGGACGCAGGGTGCGGGGCAGGTGCCCCGGCGCGCACCGCACTTCAGACCACAGTGGACGGTCGCGGCAGCCGTGCGGCGGCGGGATGTTGGGCCGGACGGAGCAGCGGCACGTCCGGACGGAGCAGCGCGGCCGGGACCGGCGCCCGTCCCGGCCGCGCCGCGCGGTCACTGGCTGAGCCAGTACCCGTAGGAGGTGTAGTCCGGGTAGGGCCCGACGAAGTCCTGCAGCGGTCCCAGCTCGACCCGCAGCTCGGTCCCGGTCACCAGGTGCGCCGGGAGGGTGAACGAAGTTTCGGTCCAGCCCAGCGGATCCGGCGCGAACGACCAGGTGCCGGCGAGCTCGCCGTTCACCCGCACCCGCACCTCGCGGGACCCGGTGGGCACCCCGGCCAGGGGCTCGGTGGCGTCCACCCGCGCGGTCAGGGTCGCCGGCCGCCCGGGGGTGAGCCCGCGCGCGGTGAACTCCTCCCCGCCGATCACGTGCCGCCCGCTGTCGACGACGCGGCGGCCGTCGGGCAGCTGCACCGTCCGGCCGCCGGTCATCGGCTGGAAACCGCGGTGCGCCGGGACGACCCGGTAGTCGTGCCGCTCCTCGTCGGCGAGGTCGGCGACGTCGAGGTGGTCGCGCACCCGGCCGGGCGGCGGCGCCACCGGCCGGTCGCCGCTGCCCACCAGGCTCCAATCGGCCTCGTAGACGGTCACCCGGTCGCAACCCCGCGCGGCCTGGCACGCGGAGTGCCCGCCGATGGTGATGTGGGAGAACCGCGGCGACTTGAGCTCGAAGCCGATCACCTCGCGGCCGAGCAGGCCGGTGTCGACCAGACCGTGCACGTTCCACGAGTCGAAGATGCTGAAGTAGTCCGGGCGGAGGTGCTCCGGCAGCTCCCGCAGCGCTTCGTAGAGGCTGCCCGCGCCGTGCAGGTTCGGCGCCGCCAGCCCGTTGGTGGTCAGCCCGATGAGGTCCACCACGTGGCGGTCGCCGAAGTAGGCGGCGGCGCCGACGTCGTTGACCGCCACGACGGCGTCCGGCGGGAGGTTCTCGTCGATCCAGTGGCTGATCGTCACCTGCTGGTCCCGGATGCCGGCGGCCTGCTGGCCCTGGCGGATCGCCCAGGCCGGGAGCTGGGAGAACGAGAACAGCAGCGCGATCGCCGCCAACCCGGCCAGCACCGCGCGCCGCCCGCGCCCGGCGAACAGCACGGCCACCGAGTCCATCCCGAGCGCGGCCATCAGCAGCAGGACCGGCAGCAGCGGTTGCAGGTAGCGCATGTGGTGCACCTGCGGGTGCACCAGGGTCGCCACCGCCACCAGCACCAGGGCCACCCCCGCACCCGAGGCCAGCGCCAGGCCGCGCCACTGCGGGAACCGGCGGTGCAACCCCACCACTCCGGCCACGGCGAGCAGCAGCGCCGCCGGGAAGACGTAGTCCTGCGTGCTCAACCCGCTGAACGCGGTGAGGAACACGCGCAGGTTGGTCAACGCCTGGTCGAGCACCTCCAGCGGGTAGACCACCGGGGCGTGCAGCAGCGACTTGGCCAGCACCCCGTTCTGCTCCGCCGAGCCGGTCACGAGCAGGTAGAAGAGGTACTGCGCGGCGGCGGCGTAGCACGGCAGCCCGACCCACAGCAGGCGGGCGAGCGCGCGCGGCCACCGCGAGCGGGTGCCGCGCGCGTGGTGGACGACGTGCCAGACCATCGCCAGGCACAGCGCCGTGGCGAAGATCATCGCCTCGGTCCGGGTGAGCGCGGCCAGCACCGCGATCACCGGGGTCAGCCGGAACCGCCCGGTGGGCCGCTCGACGACGAACGCCAGCAGCAGGGCCACCAGCAGCAGCGCCACGAAGGCGACCTCCATGCCGCTGGTGGCGCCCCACATCAGCGCGCCGTTGCCCGCCACCAGGAGCCCGGCGAGGACCCCGACGCGGCGTCCGGCGAGCCGGGTGCCGAGGAGGGTGCAGCCGACCGCGGTCAGCGCCGCGCACAGCGCGCCGAAGCCCATCGCGAACGGCAGGAACAGCTCGTCGCGCATCCCGAGCGCGTAGGCCGCGGCCAGCACCAGCACGTAGAGCAGGCTGCTGGCGCCGGTGCTGATCGGGTCGCCGGTGTTGTACTGGAGGAAGTGCCCGGAGCCGATCTGCTTCGCGTACTGCAGGTGGATGTAGGCGTCGTCCACGGGCGGGATGACGTTGCCGTGGTTGTACGCCACGTTCACCACCAGGAACCCGGCGCTGATCAGCAGCGACAGGATCCCGATGGCCCAGGCCGGACCGTCGGTGGGGAACCGGCGCCGCGGGCTGCCGGACGTCGGCGCGGCGAACCGGTGCGCGCGCTGGGGTGCGAATCTGGTCAAAGCGGTGCCAATCGGATGTCCGCCGCACGTGCCGGCAACCGTTCAGTTCCACACGTACGGGTGATGTCGGAGCAAATCCCCCATCAAGTGCGGTTGAGCACGCTAGTCCACGATGGAGTGAACCTCGCAGTCGGGATCTTGGTCCGCCGGACCGGCGGGGAGCGCACGTCAGCGGCGCTCGGCCAGCGCGGGGATCGCGCGGATCTCGTCCTCGTCGAGGTGGTGCCACAGGGTTCCGGGGCCGCGCCGGGGGTGCCGGGGTCCGCAGCACCTCCCCGGGCGTGACGATCACGTCGACCCGGACGTCGTGCTCGGTCTCCGGCAGCTCCTCGTCGAGCACCTGCAGCGGGTGGACCGTGGTGGCGATGGTGGTCCGCTCGTCGACCAGCCGGACCGCCACCTCGGCGCCGGTGGAGCTCGGGATGCGGCCGCGCCGAGCCGGCACCCGTTTCCAGGCACCTTCAGGGGCCTTCAGAAAGCGGCGGAACCGCTTCGCGGTGCGGCCGTCAACCGGCACCGCCGCGGGTTCGAAGCGGTCTTCATCCGGCATGGTCGGATGAAGGTGCCCTCACACGGCACCCTTCCGGGTGAAGCGGGGGCGGAGCGGACGAGCCGGCCTGTAAGCCGGATTCTGTTCCCGGGGGCCTCGCGGCCTCCCGTTCGGCGACCATCCATCTCGGCCTGCCGTCACCGGCAGGCTCCAGCGGTCTACCCGCGGACCTCGGGCGGGCAGCCCTCGAACGTCCGCGCAGGCGACTTTCGGCGCCCTCTTGACCTTGCTCCGGGTGGGGTTTACCGAGCCACCCCGGTCACCCGGGGTGCTGGTGGTCTCTTACACCACCGTTTCACCCTTGCTCCGGCCGCAGCCGGGGCGGTCTGCTTTCTGTGGCACTTTCCCGCGGGTCTCCCCGGGTTGCCGTTAGCAACCACCCTGCCCTGTGGAGTCCGGACTTTCCTCGACGGAGCAGCACTCCGACGCGATCGCCCGGCCGACTCGTCCGCTCCCGCCGATTCTAGCTCGCGGCGGTCAGCCCGACCGCAGGTGGGAGATGTCGTTCACCAACCGGACCGAGGCGTTGCCGTCGCCGTAGAACTCCACGATGGACAGCGACGACAGGTCCAGGTGCATCCGGTAGAACACCGACGGCCCGGCGGCCAGCCCCAACCGCAGCAGCGCCTTGATCGGCGTGACGTGGCTCACCAGGACCACGGTGCGCCCGGCGTGCTCGGCGAGGACGTCGTCGCGCACCCCGACGACCCGCCGGTACACCGCCTCCAGGCTCTCGCCGGCGGGCGGCAGCACCTCGGCATCGCCCAACCAGCGCCGGTGCAGTTCCGGATCCCGGTCGGCGGCCTCCTGGAAGGTCAGCCCCTCCCACTCGCCGAAGTCGGTCTCGACCAGCCCTTCGTGCGGCACCGCCTCGCCGCCGAGCACGTCGACGACGGCCTGCGCGCTCTGCCTGGCCCGCCGCAGCGGCGAGGTGAGCACCACCGCGCGCCCGTCGTCGCCGGTGATCCCGTCCAGCGCCGCGACCCGGCGTCCCGCCGCGCGGGCCTGGCGCATCCCCAGCTCGGTCAGCGGCACGTCCCCGCGCCCGGAGTAGCGGCGGTCCACCGACATCGCGGTCTGGCCGTGCCGGAGCAGCACCAACCGGGTCGGCGCACCGGACACCGCGAGCCACTCCTGCGGACGGCTGCGCGTGCCCCGCGCGGGCTCCGCCTCGACCGGGTGCTCGTCGGCGCCGTCCATCGCCTCGTTGGCCAGCCGGTCGGCGTGCGCGTTGCGGGCGCGCGGCACCCACTCGTAGGTGACCCCGTCGAAGCCGGCGGCCAGTTCGCGGGCGCGGGCGGCCAGCGGCTGGAGGTTCTCGTGCTTGACCCGCCAGCGACCGCTCATCTGCTCGATCACCAGCTTGGAGTCCATCCGCACCTCGACCGAGGTGGCGCCGAGCTCCGCCGCCGCCGCGAGCCCGTGGAGCAGGCCCTGGTACTCGGCGACGTTGTTGGTGGTGGTGCCCAGCGGCACGGCGCGCTCGGCGAGCAGGTCCCCGCTGGCCGCGTCGAACACGGCCGCACCACAGCCCGCCGGCCCCGGGTTGCCGCGCGAACCGCCGTCGGCCTCGACGACGACGCGCAGGCTCACTTCCCGGACTCCCGGACCAGGATCGCCCCGCACTCCTCGCAGCGGACCACGTCGTCGGGAGCGGCCTCGCGGAGGTCGTTGAGCGCCGAGCGGTCCAGTTCGAGCCGGCAGGCACCGCACCGGGCGCCCTGGAGCAGCCCGGCGCCGATGCCCTTCTGCTCCCGGATGCGCTCGTACAGGGCGGCCAGCCCCTCCGGCACGTTGTCCAGGATGAGCCGCCGGGACGCGGTGCCGCGGGCCTCGGCGGTGTCGAGGTCGGCCACCGCCGCGTCCCGCCGCTCCTGGACCTCGGCGACCCGCTCCTCGGCCGCGGTGGCGGCCTCGGCGGCCTTGTTGACGTTCATCTCCAGCGCCTCGCGCTGCTCCATGACGTCCAGCAGCTCGTCCTCCAGGACGCCCTGCCTGCGGGTCAGCGCTTCGAGCTCCCGCTCCAGGTCCTCCAGCTGCTTCGGCGACGCGCCGCCCGACATCAGGTCGCGGTCCCGCTGCTCCCGCTTGCGGAGCTGGTCGACCTCGCCCTCCAGCCGCTTGACCTCCCGGTCGAGGTCGTTGTAGGAGGTCTGCACGACCACGAGGTCGTCGCGCTTGGCGGTGAGGTCCCGCTCCGCCTCGCCGACCTCGGTCAGCTCCGGCAGCGTGCGTCGGCGGTGGGTGACGCGGTTGAGATCGGCGTCCACCTCCGCGAGGTCGAGCAGCCGTCGCTGCACGGCGGGGTCGGCTTTCACGCGAGCGCCCTCCCTGGGTCGGGTGCCGCACCGACGTGCACGGTCCACGGGTCGGTGCGGCGGGTGGAAACGAGAACCTCGACAGTATCCGGCAGCGCCGCGGCGACGATGTCGGCCGCCTGCTGGCACCACGGCCACTCGCTCGCCCAGTGCGCGACGTCGACGAGCGCGGGCACCTGCGCGCCGGGCACGTCGGCGCGCGCGGTGTGCTCGCCCGCGGGGTGGTGCCGCAGGTCGGCGGTCACGTAGGCGTCGACCCCGGCTGCGGTCGCGGCGTCCAGGAACGAATCGCCCGCTCCCCCGCAGACCGCGACGGTGCGGATCGGCCGGTCCGGGTCGCCCGCGCCGCGCACCCCCCAGGCGGTGGTGGGCAGGCCCTCGGCGACGCGGCGGACGAAGTCGGCGAACGGTTCGGCCTCGGGCAGCTCGCCGATCCGGCCGAGCCCGGTGCCCGCGCCCTCGGCGTGCGGGACCAGGGTTCGGGTGACCTCGACGCCGATCGCCTCGGCCAGCGCGTCCGAGACGCCCACGATGGCGCTGTCGGCGTTGGTGTGCGCGCAGTACAGCGCGATGCCGGAGCGGACCAGGCGGTGCACCACGCGGCCCTTGGGATCGTCGGCGGGCACCCCGTGGACGCCGCGCAGCAGCAGCGGGTGGTGGGCGATCACCACCTGCGCGCCGAAGTCCACCGCTTCGTCCACCGTGGCCTCGACCGGGTCCACGCAGAACAGCACCCGCTGCACCGCCGCGTCGGGATCCCCGCACACCAGACCCACCGCGTCCCAGCTTTCCGCCAGCTCCGGCGGGTAGGCCGCCTCCATCGCTTCGATCACGTCCCGCACCCGGACCGCCATCGTCGTCACCCCCGTCCCACGACGTCCCGCATGGCCTGCACCAGCACCGCGTTGCGCGCCGGTTCCCGGACCGCGACCCGCAGGTGATCGGGTCCGAGCCCGGGGAACGTATCACCGCGCCGCACCGCCACTCCCCGGTCGCGCAACGCCACCCGGACCTTCTCCCCGCCGTCGACGCGCAGCAGCAGGAACGGCGCCGCGGCGGGTCCGACGACCTCGACCCCCGGCACCGCGGCCAGCTCCTCGACCAGCGCGGCCCGGTGCCCGGCGGACTCGTGCGCGGCCCGCCGCGCCTCGGCCACCGCCTCGGGTCCGCTGCACGCGCGCACCGCCTCCAGCGCCAGCGTGCCCAGCGGCCAGTGCGGGCGGCCCCGCCCCAGCGCCCGCAGCAGCTCGGGATCGCCGAGGGCGTACCCGGCGCGCAGGCCCGGCAGTGCCCAGGTCTTGGTCAGGCTGCGCAGCACCAGCAGCCCGGCCTCGGCGCGGCCGGCCAGCGATTCGGGTTCGGCCGGCACCGCGTCGGCGAACGCCTCGTCCACGACCACCACCCGGCCGGGCCGCAGCAGCGCGCCGACCACCTCGGCCGGGTGCAGCACCGACGTCGGGTTGGTCGGGTTGCCGAGCACCACCAGGTCGGCCGCCTCGGGCACCGCCTCCGGACGCAGCCGGTAGCCGTCGTCGGGGTCCAGCAGCACCCGCTCGACCGGCACCCCGGCGGTGCGCAGCGCGAGCTCGGGTTCGGTGAACGACGGGTGCACCACGGCGGCCAGCCGGGGCTCCAGCGCCGCCAGCAGCGGGAACGCCTCGGCCGCCCCGGACAGCAGCAGCACCTCGCCCGCGCTGCGCCCGTGCCGCGCGGCGACGGCCTCCCGCGCCGCGCGGTCGTCCTCGGCGGAGGGGTAGGAGCCCAGCCGGTCCAGCGCCGCGGCCAGCCGGTCCCGCAACCAGCGCGGCGGCCGGTCCAGCCGCACGTTCACCGCGAAGTCCAGCAGCCCCGGTTCGGCGTCGACGTCGCCGTGGTGCCGCAACACCACCTCATCCCCGCAGCTCATCCCGAGCAGTCTAACGAGCGCCCGCGCCCCGCCCACCGACGCGGCGCCGCCCACCGGCCGTCCCACCAGGTGGGTGAGGGGCACCCGAACGGCGGTGCCCTCCACCGGACCGGCGGGGCCGTCCCGCAGCGGGGCCGACCCCTACACTCCCGGCGTGCACGTTTCGTTCATCTGCTCCGGCAACATCTGCCGGTCGCCGCTGGCCGCCCTCGTCCTCCGCGACCACCTGCGGCGCGCCGGGCTGGACGGCCGGGTCCGGGTGAGCAGCGCCGGGGTCGGGTCGTGGCACGTCGGGGAACCCGCCGACCCGCGCACGGCGTCGGTGCTGGCCGAGCACGGGTACGCCACCGAGCACGTCGCGGCGCAGCTCGACGCGGACCACCTGGACGCCGATCTGCTGGTCGCGATGGACTCCGGGCACCTGCGGGAGGTCCGGCGGCTCGCCGACGACCCGTCGAAGGTGCGGCTGCTGCGCTCGTTCGACCCGGGCTCCGCCCCGGACGCCGAGGTGCCCGATCCGTACTACGGTGGCCCGCGCGGTTTCGACGACGTCCTGGAGATGGTCGAGGCCGCGATGCCGGGACTGCTGGACTGGATCCGCGAGCGCCTGTGAGGAGCCGATGAGCCCGCTCGACGACGCCCGCCGCGCGGTGGCCGGGATCACCGGCCGCGAGGTCGCCGACCTGCGCCCGCTCGGCGGTGGGGACACCTCCGCCGCGGTGCGCGCCGTGCTGGACGACGGTGCGGTGGTGTTCGCCAAGGCCGCCCCGGCGGACCTGCCGGGCGCCGCCGAGGCGGAGGCCGCGTCGCTGTCCTGGCTGGCCGAGCCGGGAACCGTCGCGGTGCCGGAGGTGCGGGGCCAGGACGGCCGATGGCTGGTGACCGAGCACGTCGGCTCGGGATCGCCGTCGGTGGCGGCGGCCGAGCGGCTCGGCCGGGGGCTGGCGGAACTGCACGCGGCGGGTGCCGAGGCGTTCGGGACACCGCCGCCGGGCGGACCCGTCGACGCCTGGATCGGGCTGGCCCCGATGCGCAACCGCACCGCCGAGGACTGGCCGGCGTTCTACGCCGAGCACCGGATCGAGCCGTACCTGCGCCGGGCGGTGGACACCGGGGCGCTGCCCGCGCGCGACGCCCGCCCGATCGAGCGGGTCCGCGACGAGCTGCCCGCGCTGGCCGGACCGGCCGAACCGCCCGCCCGGCTGCACGGCGACCTGTGGACCGGCAACGTGCTGTGGGCCGACGACGCGGCGTGGCTGATCGACCCGGCCGCGCACGGCGGGCACCGCGAGACCGACCTGGCGATGCTCCAGCTCTTCGGCTGCCCGCACCTGGAGCGGGTGCTGGCGGCCTACCAGGAGGTGCGTCCGCTCGCGCCCGGCTGGCGGGACCGGGTGGGGCTGCACCAGCTCTTCCCGCTGCTGGTGCACACCGTGCTGTTCGGCGGTGGGTACGCGGCGCAGGCCGTGGCCGCGGCGCGCTCGGCGCTCTGAGGTGCCCGAGCGGGGGTGCGGGGCGGTGCCGGTGATGTCCGGCTTACCGTAGGGGCGTGCGCTTCAAGTTCCTGCTGCGGCCCGGGTGGATCGGCCTGATCTTGCTGGTCGTGGTGTTCGCCACGCTCTGCTTCACGCTGCTGGCCCCGTGGCAGTTCGACCGCAACGAGCAGGCGCAGGACCGCAACGCCGCGATCAGCGAGTCGTTCGAGGCGGATCCCCGCCCGCTGCGCGAGGTGCTGCCCGGCGGCCGGGCACCCGACGAGGGCACCGAGTGGTCCCAGGTGACCTTGCGCGGCCACTACCTGCCCGAGGCCGAGATGCTGGCCTGGCAGCGCACCGTGCTCGGCGAACCGGCCTTCGAGGTGCTGACCCCGCTGCGCACCACCACCGGCGAGACGGTGCTGGTCAACCGCGGTTTCATCCGCCCGGTCGAGGGCACCCGGGCACCGGAGTTCGCCCCGCCGCCGAGCGGCGAGGTGTCGGTGGTCGCGCGGGCGCGGGCCGACGAGCACGACAGCGAGCAGCGCCCGCCGTTCAGCCACGACGGCCACCGCTGGGTGTACGCGGTGGACTCCGGGACCGTCGCCGCGGCCACCGGGCTGGACCTGCACCCGGGCTACTTCATGCTGGGCAACGGCGAGCCGGGGGTGCTGGAACCGCTGCCGCTGCCCCGGCTGGAGTCCGGGCCGTACTTCTCCTACGCGTTGCAGTGGATCACCTTCGGCGTGATGGCCATCGGCGCCATCGGCTACCTGATCTACTCCGAGGTGCGCCCCTCCGGCGACCCCGCGAAGCCGACCGCGGGCCGCACCAGCCGCCGCCGCTCGGTGGCCGAGGCGATCGCCGAGGAGGAACGCCGCGAGGCCGAGGAGCAGGACGCCACCCGCTGAGCCGACGCCCGGACGTTGAGCGAGCGAGGGGCACCCTCGCCCAAGTAAGGACCGCTTTCGCCAATGGCCTGCGTGGCGGTGCGGGTAGCGGAACCTCAGCGGTCCCCTCGCTGCGCCGATCGCCTCCTGATGTACCCACTTCGTACGGGTGACGTCCGGGTTCAGCGGCGGAGGGTCCGGAGGAGCGCGGTGCCCGCTGCCGCGGCGGCGCTGGCGATGCCGATCACCCGGGACAGCTCGACGCCGCGGGTGACGTCCCCGGCGTCGGCGGTGCGGCCCTCGCCGAGCACCGGGCGCTGCTCGACGACGTAGCCGTAGATCGTCCGGCCGCCGAGCCTGATCTGCAGGGCGCCGGCGAAGGCGGCCTCGATCTGGCCCGCGTTGGGGCTGGGGTGCGCGGCGGCGTCCTGCCGCCAGGTCCGCCACGCGCCGCGCGCCGAGCCGCCGACGACCGGCGCGCACACCGCGGTGAGCATCGCGGCCAGCCGGGACGGGGCGAGGTTGAGCAGGTCGTCCAGGCGCGCGGCGGCCCAGCCGAAGTGGCGGTGCCGGGGTGAGCGGTGCCCGACCATCGCGTCGAGGGTGTTGGCCGCGCGGTAGCCGAGGAGGCCGGGAACGCCCGCGACGGCGCCCCAGAACAGCGGGGCGACCACGGCGTCGGACGTGTTCTCGGCGATGGATTCGACGGTGGCGCGGGCCAGGCCCTGCCCGTCGAGGACGGCGGCGTCGCGCCCGCAGAGGTTGCGCAGCCGGTCGCGGGCGGCGTCCAGCTCGCCGTCGTCGAGCAGCCGGGCCATCGCGGCGCCCTCGTCGGCCAGCGAGGACCCGCCGAGCACCGCCCAGGTCACCAGCGCGGTGCTCGCGGCCTCCAGCACGGGGCTGTCGCGGGTGAGCCGCTGGACGACGACGCCGAGCCCGGCGGCCCCGCCCACCAGCAGCCCGGTGTGCGCGACCCCGGCGGCGCGCCGGTCGCGGTGCAGCACCTGCTCGGTCGCCGCGGCCACCGAGCCGAACCCGGCCACCGGGTGCCAGCGCCGCGGATCCCCGATCGCCGCGTCCGCGGCCACGCCCAACAGCAGTCCGACCGCCCGTGCCACGCTCACCGGTGCTGTGCCCCCTCCGTCGCGAGGCACCGCCGCGCCCGGCGGTACCGGGTCGGAACGCTACCGACCCGGCGGTCCCGGTGGGGCCACCACCCGCCAGGTGACCGGGTGTGTCCGGCGCAGGGGTTATCGTGGCGCACCGTGACGGCCTCGGACCACGAAGTGCTGCGCGCGGGTGCGGTGGCGCCGCCCGCCGCTGCGGACCCGGCGGCGGCGCCCGCCGACACCGCCGACGACGCGCGACGGCTCGCGCTGTTCGCGTACCTGCAAGCGCCGGAGCACCGCACCTACCTGGCGATCATGCGCCTGTTCACCTCGACGCTGCTCGCGGACCTGTCGGCCGGGGAGGTCACCGCGGCGCTGGCCGCCGCCGAGCGGGAGGGCCGGGTGGCGCCCGGGGAGTCCGATGTGGACACGGTGATCGACCGGCTCCGGCAGCTCGTGCGGTGGGGCAACCTGGTGGTGGGCCGCCGGGAGACGATCGCGGCGAGCATCGCGGAGTTCCAGCACGGCAGCGTCCGCTACCAGGTGAGCAAGCTCGCGGTGCGGGTGCAGCGGGACATCGACGCGCTGCTGCGGGTGCCGGAAGGTGCCCGCGAGGTGTCCCGGGAGCTGCTGCCCGCGATCGACCGGGGGCTGGCCGGGATCGGCGAGGCGCTGTCGGCGGCGCTGACCGCGCGGCGCCGCGACCCGGAGTCGAAGGCGGCCCGCCAGGCCCGGGAGCGGCTGGCCGAGCAGGTCACCACGGTGTTCCTGCAGCACGCCGAGCTCGCCGCGACGGTCCGCGACTTCTACGCCTACCTGGGCCAGGTGGTGACCCGGCACCAGCTCGCGCCGGAGGAGATCTCCGGGTTCCGCAACCTGCTCGTCGAGTACATCCAGATGGTCGTGGCCGACGTGCTCCGGCACACCGAGACGATCGCGGCGTCGCTGGCGGGCCTGGCCCAGGTGCGCGGCGACCTGCTGGCGCTGCTGGGCCCGGCCGACCAGCTCGGCACCGACGTGGAGCGGGCCCGGGGCCGCACCGCCGCGGACTGGCAGGAGCTCACCGACTGGTTCGTGGACTCCCCCGGCAGGCCGAGCCAGGTCGCCGCGCTGCGGGAGGCGACCGCGCGGGCGATCGGGTCGCTGCTGGCCAGCGTCAAGCGGGCGACCTCGGCCGGCGGGGTGCTGCCGGGGCGGCGCGGCTCGCTGCTCAAGCTCGCGGCCTGGTTCGACGCGGCCGACCAGGAGCAGGCGCAGCGGCTGCACTCGGCGGCGTTCGGGCTGCACTCCTCGCGGCACCTGCTGCCCGCGCCGGACTACGACACCGACAACGACGAGGTGCCCTGGCGGGACGGTCCGGTGCAGGACGTGGTGGTCAGCGTCCGCAGCCGCGGCGACCGGGGCGCGCGGGGCCGGACCTCCAAGGTGCTCGACGACCCGATGACCGAGGAGACGTTGCTGGCCCAGGCCCGCGAGCAGGACCAGCGGCGCGGGGCCGCGGTGGGCGAGCTCGCCGCGGCGGGGGCCCGGCTGCCGCAGACCCGGCTGTCCGCCGATGCGCTCGGGGTGCTCTGCGAGCTGCTGACGCTGGCGATGGCGGGCCGGGAACGCGACGACGACACCGGCACCGCGCTGGACCCGGTGCACCGGCTGCGGGTGACGGTGCGGCCCGAACCCGGCGAGCTGACCACCGTCCGCAGCGCCGGGGGGACCCTGACGTTGCGCGACACCGCGCTGGAGGTCTCCGGCGACGGCGCGATCCCGGGGGCGGACCGGTGACCGCGGTGTTCGACGAGCTCGGGGACATCGACGCGGCGAACGTGGTGCGCTGCGCCCGGGTCCTGCTGCGCCGCCCGCTGCTGCGGGCGGGCGGGCCGGACGGCGACCTGCTGCCGATGATCTACCGCCACCGCGCCGCGCTCCAGGAGCTGTTCGCCGCCCGGCTGGGCTACCGGCTGGTGGTGGAGCGCCGCTTCGCGCGGCTCGGCAAGTCCGGCGCGGGCCAGGACCCGACGCGCGGTGAACCGGCGCTGTCCCCGCGCGGCCACGCCTACCTGGCGCTGACCCTGGCGGCGCTGACCGGGATCGGCCGGCAGGTGCTGCTGTCCCGGCTGGTCAGCGACGTCCGGGCGGCGGCGGCCGAAGCGGGCGTCGCCGTGGTCGACGACCCCGCCGACCGGCGGGCGCTGACCGCGGCGCTGCGCAACCTGGTGTCGCTGGGCGTGATCACCGAAACCGAGGGCACCGTCGCCGCCGACGCGGGCGCGGAGGCGCTGATCACCATCGACACCGATCTGCTCGGCCAGGTCGTCGTGGGGCCGCTGGCCGAGGCCGCCGATCCGGCGGAACTGGTCGAGCTGGCCGCCTCCAGCGGTCCGCGGGACGTGGCGCACGCGGTGCGCCGCAAGCTGGTGGAGGACCCGGTGGTGCACTACGCCGACCTGGCGCCGGAGCAGGCCCGCTGGCTGCGCGAGCACCGCACCACCGAGGCCAGGGCGCTGGAGCGGTACTTCGGGCTGGTCGCCGAGTCCCGCGCCGAGGGCGTGGTGGTCAGCGACCCGGAGGACTACCTGACCGACGTGGTGTTCCCGGGCCCGGGGACGGTGGCGCGGGTCGCGCTGCTGGCCCTGCCGGAGCTGCTGTCCCGCTCCGAGCCGGACGAGGCGGGTTTCCACCCGGTCGACGGCCGCGACGTCGCCGAGGTGTGCCGGGAACTGGTCGAGGCCCATCCCGCGGCGTGGTCCCGGCAGGCCGCGGAGGATCATCAGGAGCTGGTGCGCGCGGTGCTGGAACTGCTGCGGCGGCTCGGGCTGGCCCGTCCCGCCGACGGCCGGTGGCTGCTCAGCCCGGCCGCGCACCGCTGGTCACCGCGGCCCGACGCCACTCCGGCGCCCGGGAAGGAACCCGAACCACCGGCACCGGAACCCGCGGGCTGGTCGCTGTTCGACGAGATGGAGGACGGGTGAGCACGGACACCCCGCTGCCGAACCGGTGGCGGCTGCACCGGGGCGGGATCGTCAACATCTGGCAGTACGCCGAGACGACGTTCGACCTCTCCGGCGGTCGCGGCATCTTCCAGGGCACCAACGGGTCCGGCAAGTCCCGGACGCTGGAGCTGCTGCTGCCGCTGTGCCTGGACGGCGATCTGCGCCAGCTCGGTTCGAAGGGCTTCGACACGGTGAGCATCCGGCGGTTGATGCTCGACGAATACCCGGGCGGGCCGAACCGGATCGGCTACGCCTGGATCGAGCTGCGCCGGGAGCGCCCCGACGGCGAGGAGGAGTTCCTCACCTGCGGCATCGGCGTCAAGGCGTCGAAGACCTCGCAGTCGATCAGCGACTCGTGGCGGTTCATCACCGGCAGGCGGGTCGGCTCGTCGCTGCACCTGGTGGGGTCCGACCGGGTGCCGCTGGGCGCCGCCGGGCTGCGCGAGCTGCTCGGCGCGGACTGCGTGCTCGACGACCAGTCGTTCCGGGCGAAGGTGGCCGCGGTCGTCTACGGCGTGCCCGCGTCCCGCTACGGCGACCTGCTGCACCTGCAGCGCACGCTGCGCAACCCGGACGTGGGGCTGAAGGTGCTGGAGGGCCAGCTCGAGCAGATCCTCTCCGACGCGCTGCCGCCGCTGGACCCGGCGCTGATCGAGCGGCTGGCGACCTCGTTCGACGACCTGGAGTCGATCCGGTCCAACATCGTCGGGCTGGCCGGGGCGGACAAGGCGCTGGGCGCGTTCCTGACCACCTACACCGGTTACGCCTTCGGCGCGCTGCGGGACCGGGGCGCGGCGATGCGCACGGCGGACGACCGGCTGCGGTCGCTGCGCGCGGAGCTCGACGGGCTCGACGGGCGGCTGGCCCGCGAGCGCGCCGACCGCGCCGAAGCCCAGCGCGCGATCGACGAGCTGGAGGCCCGCGAGTCGGAGCTCGAATCGAGCATCGACGCGCTGCGCTCGCACCCGGCGTACTCGGAGCTGCAGAACCTGCGGGACCGGGAGCAGGTGGTCGAGGGCGCCCGGTCGGCGGCGCGGTCGGCGCTGGAGACCGCGGGTCGGCACCGCGCCCAGGAGCAGCGCTCGGCGGAGTCGGTGCGGGGCGTGCTGCGCAGGCTGGGCGGGGATGCCGAGGCCGCCGCCGAGGCCGCGGCGCGGGCCGCCGCCGAGCTGCGCACCGCGGGCCTGGACACCGCGCTGGTGCCCGCCGCGCCCGAGGTGGCGACCGCCGTCCCACCGGACCGCGAGGAGCGGGTGCGGGCCGCTCCGGAGCCCGGCGCGGAGCCGGTCCCGGTCACCCGCCCCGGGGTCCCCGAGCTGGACGCCGACGCGCTGGCCGAGCGGTTCCGCGCCGTGGTCGAGCAGGCGCGTGCCGCGGCGTCCCCGGCCCGGCAGCGCTCGGCGCTGACCCTCTCGCTGCACCAGAAGGCCCGGGAGCTCGACGCCGAGCAGCAGCGGGTCGACGAGCTGCACCGGCAGGCGCGGCGGGCGCAGCTCGGCGCCACCGAGGCCACCGGCAGGCGCAACCAGTCCCGGCAGGAGCTCGCCGACGCCGCCGCGGTCTGGGTCGAGCAGGTGCAGAAGTGGGCCGCCGGGTGGCCGGACGCCGCCGCCGATCCGGCTCCCGAACCGCCGTCGGCCGAGGACCTGGTCGCCGGGTCGGCGACGCCCCGGCAGGGTCGGGAGGCGGCCCGACGCTGGGCCCGGCCGCAACTGCACGCCGCGCGCCGCGAGGTCTCGGCCGTGGAGCAGGAGATCGCCGAGCAGCGCGAGCGGATCCGGGAGCGGGAGAAGGAGCTGGCCGCGCTGCGCTCCGGGCAGGAACGCGTCCCGGACCGTCCGGAGTGGGCGGTCGCCGACCGCGATCCGGCCGCCGGGCGGGCGTTCTACCGGCTCGTCGACTTCCGCCCCGGCCTGTCCGACGACCAGCGGGCGGGTCTGGAGGGCGCGTTGCAGGCCAGCGGGCTGCTCAACGCGTGGGTGACCGCCGACGGCGCGGTGCCCGAGGTGGCCGACCTGGTGGCGGCCCCGGCGTCGGCGGCCGGGACGACCCTGGCGGAGCTGCTGCGGCCCGCGCCGGAACCGGATTCCCCGGTGACCGCCGAGCACGTCGCCGCGCTGCTGGACTCGGTGTCCACCGACGGCGCGGGCTTGTCGGTCGCCGAGACCGGGGCGTGGCGCGCCGGGGTGCTGGCCGGGCGCTGGGCCAAACCGGCGGCGGAGTTCGTCGGTGCCGGAGCCCGCGAGGCGGCCCGGTCGCGGCGGATCGCCGAGCTGGAGGACGAGCTGGCCGGGCTGCGCACCGACACCGGCGACGCCGAGCGCCGCTGCCGGGAGACCGCTGAGCACGCGGCGCTGCTGGAGCAGCACCTGGAGTCCTACCCGGACGACGCCGAGCTGCTGGCCGCGCACGCGAAGCTGGCCGGGGCCGAGGAATCGGCGCACGAGGCCGAGGAGCAGGCGGCCGGGTTGCGCGGTGAGCACGACGACGCCCAGCGGCGCAGGCAAGCCGGGCACGCCGAGCTGGCGCGCGAGTCCGGTGCGGCGGGGCTGCCCGCCGACGCGGCGGCGCTGGAGTCGGCCCGCCGCGCCGCCGAGGACGCGGTCACCGCGATCGAGGCCCTGGGCGAGGTGGTCCGGTCCCGCTGCCTGCCCACGCTGGCCGAGCTGCGCGACATCGCGCTGCACCACGACGTCGCGGTCGCCGACCGGCAGGAGGCGGAGCAGCAGGCCGAGCGGCGGTGCGCCGAGCACGCCGAGCAAGCCGCGGCGCTGGCCGAGCTGACCGGCGCGGTGGACGGGGCGGCGCAGCAGGTCGCCGACAAGGTCGGGGCGCTGGAGCAGGAGCGGGCCGCGCTGCGCGAGCGGCTGCCCCGGGAACGCGAGCGGGTCGGTTCGCTGCGGGAGACCGCGGCCCGCCTGGAGACGCAGTGCGAGCACAAGCGGTCGCAGCTCGCCGGGCGGGAGTCCGACGCGGCGGCGGCCACCGAGGCGTTCGGCCGGGCGCTGCGCACGCCGGGGCTGTGGACGGCCGCCGAGCTCGACGCCGAGCAGCCCGACGACCTCGACGAGGCCGCGGAGCTGCTGGCCGCGGCCGACCGGCGCGGGGCCTCGGAGACGACGGTGCTCAACCGGTTGCAGGCGTTGCAGCACTCGCTCAGCGGCGGCTACGACATCACCGCGGCCGACGAGGATGGCCTGCTCACCGTCACCGTGACCGGCGAGGAAGGCCCGCAGCCGGTGGCCGAGGCGGCGCGGCGGGTCCGCGACCGGCTGGCCGAGCAGCGCGGCTACCTCAACGAGCGCTACCAGTCGATCTTCGCCGACTACCTGGTGCGGGACCTCGCGGAGCGGCTGCGCGCCCAGGTGGGCATCGCCGAGGACCTGTGCCGCCGGATGAACGAGGTGCTCGACGGCGCCCGGTCCAGCCAGGGCGTGCACGTGCAGCTCGACTGGCAGCCGTCGGCGGCGCTGGGCGACGACATCAGGCAGGCGATCGACGTGGTGCGCACCCCGGTCGCCGAGCGCAGCGACGACGAGGACGCGGTGCTGCGGCGGGTGTTCACCGAGCTGATCGAGTCCGAGCGCGACACCGCGACCGGCGGCTACGCGGAGGTGCTGGCCCGGGCGCTGGACTACCGTTCGTGGTTCGCCTTCACCGTGCGGGTCCGCGACACCGGGCCGGACGGCGGGGACCGGGTGCGGCGGCTGCGGCAGCTCTCCTCCGGCGAGACCCGGCTGATCTCCTACGTGACGCTGTTCGCGGCGGCGGCGGCCTTCTACGATGCGGTCAGCGCGGTCTCCGACGGCGGTGGCCCGCTGCGGCTGGTGCTGCTGGACGAGGCGTTCGAGCGGCTCGACGACCCGACGATCGCGCGGATGCTCGGGCTGCTGGTCGACCTGGACATGGACTGGCTGATCACCTGGCCGAGCGGGTGGGGCGTGTCGCCCAAGATCCCGAAGATGCACATCTACGACGTGCTGCGCCCGCGCAGCGGGCACGGCATCGCCTGCACCCACACCACGTGGGACGGTTCCGGTTTGGAGCGCGCTGATGGCTGATCCCGCCGACATCCGCCGAGCCTGGGACGTCGAGGCGCTGCGGGGGCTGTGGACCCGGGCGCGCGCGGCGGTGGAGGCCGAGGAGACGACGTTCCGGCTGGAGCTGCCCGACGACGCGGCCCGGCAGGCCGTCGGCGACCTCTACGGGCGGCCGATGTGGGGCGAGGGCACCCGGATCAGCGTGCCGAAGCTGGACGCCGCGCTGCGCGCCTCCCCGTTCGGCGTGGGGCTGCGCGAGGCGCTGGAGCTGCTGCACGGGCGCCCGCTCGGCGGGGCCCGACCGACCGCCGCACCGGCCCGCTCGGCCGATCCGCTGGCCGAGCAGCTCGCCGCGCACGGCCTCGACGGGGCCGATTGGGCGGGTCCGTGGATCGACTGGGTGCACCGCTACGGCCGGATCTCCCGGTCCGAGCTGCCCGCGCTGGCCCGCGACGCCACCGCGGTGCTGGCCGAGCTCACCTCGGACCGGGTGGTCTCGCGCGCCGAACTGGCCGCGCTGACCGGCGATCCGCACGCCCTGGACACCGGCACGGCGCTGAGCCGGGTGGTGTTCAAGGCCGCCTCGCTGGCGCTGGGCGACCAGCGACCGCGGCGGGACCTGTGGGCGAGCTGGGGCGTGGTGCGCAACGCGGCGTCGGCGGGGGCGGTGTGCTGGGCGCTGCCGCTGGTCGGCGCGGACCCGTGGTCGCGCGGGGTGCGCGAGCGCGCGGAGCTGGGCCTGCCCGCGCACCTGAGCCTGCTGGACCTGCGGGCGGCGCCGGACCGGCTGGTCGAGCCGGGCACCGCGATCGCGGTCTGCGAGCACCCGAGGCTGGTGGAGGCGGTGCTCGGCGAGCGGATCGGGCACCCGGTGGTGCGCGCGACCGGTCCGCTGGCCAGCGCGCTGCTGTCCCGGTTGGCCGCCGACGGCGCCGAGCTGCGCGTGCACGGCGACTTCGACTGGCCCGGGGTGGCCGCGGTCGCGCGGCTGGTGGAGCGGACCGGGGCGCGGCCGTGGCGGATGGCGGCGGCGGACTACCGCGAGGCGCTGGACCGGGCCGCGGCGCGGCGCACCGACCTGGGCACGCTGGTCGGCGACCCGGTGCGGACGCCGTGGGATCCGGACCTCGCCGGGCTGATGGCCGACACCGGACGCGCCATCGACGAGGAGATGGTGCTGCCGTCGCTGCTGGCGGACCTGCGGAGCTGAACCGCACGCGGCGGCGCCCCGGCAGGTTCCGTCCGGGCGTCGTTGCGGACGGCCCGCGCCCGCCGCGGAGCTCCCCGGACCCGCGCGGTCGGGCGGCCGCGGCGTGCGCGGCCACAACGGCGTCTCCGGAGACGAACGCGAATGCGAATCACGTCTTGCCCGTTGCACGGCGTACGGCCGATGACGTGCTGAACCGTGAACCAGCATGTCGCTTCACGCGGAGAGCCCGACCGCGCCATCCGAACGGCCTCGTGGCTGGCCCCGAGGTGCTGATGCGCCGTTCCGAGCGCTGCGCCGTTCCGAGCGCTACGCCGAGCCGGCCCGGGCCGGGGAGCTGCCACCGCGCCGTGACGGCTCCGCGGGCGGTGCGGACCGCCCCGGCGGGCAACACGGGCGCGCGTCACCCGCAAGAGTGGTGAGTGCGGGGGCACCTTCATCCGGCATACCCGGCTGAAGGTGCCCCTCACCTGGGGCGGAGCGGCCGCGGCCGTCCGCGCGGCACCGGGGCTGACGCCGTAACTTCGAGGGCATGTCCCCGATCGTCGTCGAGTTCTCCGCCCGCCAGCCGGACCGGCTCGCCCGCTGGTGGGCCGATGCCCTGGGCTGGGACGTCCACCTCGGCCACCGGCTCGACGTGCGCGCCGGGGCCACCGGGCCGACGCTGCGGTTCACGGCCGCCGATCGCGGCAAGGACGCCACCAACGGCGTGCACCTGGACCTGCGCAGCGGCACCCTCGACGAGCAGCGGCTGATCGTCGGGCGGCTGATCGCGGCGGGCGCCCGCACCACCGACGTCGGCCAGTCGGGAACGGCGCCCTGGGTGGTGCTGGCCGACCCGGAGGACAACGAGTTCTGCGTGCTCGAACCCCGCGCCGACTACAACGGGACCGGACCGCTGGCCGCCGTCGTCGTGCGCTCCCCCGACCCGGCCGAGGCTGCGCGGTGGTGGCAGGAGGAGACCGACATGGTCCGCGCCGAACCGGCACCCGGTTTCGCCTCGCTGCGCCCGGTGTCGGGCTACGGCACGCACCTGGAGTTCCTGCGCTCCGCGGACGGACCGGACGGGATGCTGCGCGTGCTGCCCGAGGAGTAGCGCCCGGCGGCGGGGGCGTTCCACCCTCCGGCCCGCGACGAGTTCGACGGCAGCCGCGCCCAGCTTCCGCGAGGGGCGGACTTCAGCGCGCCGCGCGCGGCGCCGATGGTGGGGGCGGACCCGAGAGGAGGCACGCATGACCGCGGCCGCGATCCCCACCACGCTGCACGACGACGTGCGCACGTTGTGGGACTACCACGACATGCACCACGAACTCCGGCCCACCGACGTCGGCATCGGCCTGGGCAGCCACGACCTCGGCGTGGCGACCTGCGCCGCCGAGCTGTACCACGTCGGCTGGTTCCCGCAGCTCGTGTTCACCGGCGCCACCGCGCCGACCACCGCCGAGGTCTTCCCGAACGGCGAGGCGGTGCACTACCGCGAGCACGCCCGGTCGCTCGGCGTCCCGGACGCCGCGATCCTCGTCGAACCGCGCGCCACCAACACCGGCGAGAACATCGGGTTCAGCCGCGCGGCGCTGCACCGGGCGGGGATCCACCCGAGGTCGGTCACCCTGGTCTGCCGCCCGTACCAGCAGCGCCGCGCCTACGCGACCTGCCGCGCGGCGTGGCCGGAGGTCGAGGTGCTGTGCGCCTCGCGGCGGCAGCCGTTCGAGGAGTACGTCGCCGCGCTCGGCGTGGACCGGGTGATCACGATGCTGGTCGGCGACACCCAGCGGATCACCGTGCACGCCCGCAACGGGTTCGCGATCCCGCAGGAGGTCCCGGCCGAGGTCGAGGCCGCCTACGACCGCCTGGTCGCCGCCGGGTACACCGACCGGCTGCTGCCGGGGTGAGCCTCAGCGCGGCGCGGGTTCGACGACCTCCACACCGCGCAGCTCGCGGACGAAGTCGGCGCCGAAGGCGGTGGACGGGGTGCGCGCCCCCGGAGCGACGCCACCGGCCCGCAACCTGCCGACCGCGCCGAGCACGGCGTCGGCGGTGAGGTCGTAGGTGTCCGGCCCGGTGAGCGCGGCCGAGGCGCTGCGCCCCTCGGGGTCGGTCGCCTCGGCGTAGACCTCCACCCAGCTCCGCTCGCGCGCGCCGCGCCCGGGACCGCTGATCAGCTTGCCGATCGCCGCGCGGCCCGCTCGCTGCACCGGTGCCGAACCCAGCACCCGACGGCCCAGGGCGCCGGAACGCCCGCCGAGCAGGTGCATCCCCGGCAGGTGGGCGAACGCGGTGATGTCGCCGATGCCGGTGCTGCGGAAGGCGGTGCTGACATCGCCCCACGGCAGCGACGTCACCGACCGGCTCCCGGCGGGGAACGGGACCTCCCGGGTGCGCCAGGCCATCGGCACCTCGGTGATCCGCCCGGCGATCCGGGCGCGCCCCCCGAGCGCGGCGCCTTCCAGCGCGCTCTTGAGGGTGCCCGCGCTGATGCCGCCGTGGGCGTGGAAGGCGAGGTCGAGCCGGTCCGCGCCGGGCAGCGCGGCGCTCACCATCGCCGCCAGGCAGTCGGTCGGCACCACGTCGAAGCCCGATCCGGGCAGCAGCACCACGTCGGCCGCGACGGCGTCGTCGTGCCGGGCGAACACCGACTCGAACACGTCGATCTCACCGGTGATGTCCACGTAGTGCGTTCCGGAGCGCAGACACCCGGCCACCATCGCCGCCGAGGTCGCCGAGAACGGACCCGCGCAGTGCGCCACCACGTCGACGTCCCGCAACGCCTCGGCCACCACGTCGGGATCGCCCAGGTCGAAGGTCCGGTACGGCAACCCGCGCGGCGTCGCGAACGCCGCGACCTTGCCCGCGTCCCGCCCCGCCAGCACCGGCCGCTCCCCGCGCCGCACCGCCAGCTCGGCGATGAGCCGCCCGGTGTACCCGCTCGCGCCGTAGATCATCCAGGCCATCGGCCACCTCCACCATCGTCGAGCCCACTCCCCCAACGACCACCCTCCCACCCCGTCACGCCCCACCCGTTCGCGTGGCGGGTGAGGGCCACCTCCAGCCGACCATGCCGGATGAAGGTGCCGCTCACTCAGGATCGCGCGGCGGGGCGGGCGCTGGTGGTCACCACTCGGTGAAGGAGCCGTCGGGGTTGCGCCAGACGGGGTTGCGCCAGCGGTGGCCGCGTTCGGCCGCTGCGGCGACGGCCTGCTCGTCGATCTCGATGCCCAGGCCGGGGCCGGTGGGGCGCGGGACGTGGCCATCGGCGTAGCCGAAGACCGCCGTGTCGACGAGGTAGTCGAGCACGTCCGAGCCCTGGTTGTAGTGGATGCCGAGGCTGGTCTCCTGGATGAGCGCGTTGGGGCTGGTGAAGTCGACCTGGAGGCTGGCGGCCAGGGCGATCGGCCCCAGCGGGCAGTGCGGCGCGAGGCTCACGCCGTGCAGTTCGGCCTGCGCGGCGATCCGGCGGGTCTCGGAGATGCCGCCCGCGTGCGACAGGTCCGGCTGGGCGACCGCGATCCCGGCGGCCAGCACGTCGCGGAAGTCCCACCGCGAGTACAGCCGCTCGCCGGTGGCGATCGGGATCGTCGTGCCCGCGCACAACCTGGGCAGCTCGCCGGAGAGCTCCGGCACCACCGGTTCCTCCACGAACAGCGGGTGCAGCGGTTCCAGCTCGCGCAGCAGCACCCGCGCCACGGCGGGCGAGACCCGGCCGTGGAAGTCCAGCGCCACGTCGCGGTCCGGGCCGATCTGCTCGCGCACCGCCGCGACCCGGTCCACCACCTCGCGCACGGCGGCGGGCGATTCCAGCGCCCGCATCCGCCCGCAGGCGTTCATCTTGACCGCCGTGAAGCCCTCCGCCATCCGCTTCGCGGCGTGCTCGGCGGCGGCCGTCGGCTCGTCCCCGGCGATCCACGAGTACACCCGCATCCGGTCCCGCACCGCACCGCCGAGCAGCTCGTGCACCGGAACGCCGAGCGCCTTGCCCTTGATGTCCCACAACGCCTGGTCGATCCCGGCGACCGCGCTGGCGAGGACCGGCCCGCCCCGGTAGAAGCCGCCCTTGGACAGCACCTGCCAGTGGTCCTCGATGCGCCCCGGGTCCTGGCCGACGAGCTGGTCGGCCAGCTCCGCCACCGCCGCCCGCACCGTCTCGGCGCGGCCCTCGACGACCGGTTCGCCCCAGCCGCTGATGCCCTCGTCGGTCTCCACCTTGAGGAACAACCAGCGCGGCTCCACCAGGTAGGTGCGCAAGGCCGTGATCTTCACCGCTCTCCCCTCCTCGGATGTCCCAGTTCGGCGGCGATCGCCGCCACCGCGTCGCGCAGCCCGGCGAGCAGCGCTTCGTCCGAGCCCGGTTCGGCCCGCACCACGGTCACCGACACCGCGGCGTCGACGGGGCCGGGCACCGCGACGCCGAGGCAGTGCACCAGCGGTTCGAACTCGGCGCGGTCGGTGCCGTACCCGGCGCGCGCCACCTCCGCGAGGTGCCCGCGGAACGCACGCGGGTCGGTGATGGTCCGCTCGGTGTAGCGGGTGAAGTCGTGGCCGGCCAGCAGCCGGTCCCGCCGCGCGGGGGGCAGCCCGGCGAGGATGGCCTTCGCCGCCGCCGCGGTGTGCAGCGGCACCGCGCGGCCGATCCGGGACCAGGTGCGGATGGTGGCCGCGCCCTCGATCTTGTCCACGTAGACGATCTGGTCGTCGAGCAGTTGGGAGAGGTGCACGGTGGCGCGGGCGGATTCGGCCAGCGCCACCAGGTGCGGGCGGGCGGCGGTGCGCAGGTCCAGGTCGTCGAGCACCTGCTGCCCCCACTCCGCCAGCCGCAGCCCGAGCCGGTAGCGCCCGTCCGAGCCCTTGGCGATGAGCCCGGCCTCGACCAGCGGTTGCAGCATCCGCAGCGCCGTGGAGCCGTGCACGTCGAGCTCCCGCGCGAGGTCGGCGAGCGATCGCGGCGAGCGCGCCAGCTCCTCCAGCACGTGCACCGCTTTGGCCACCGTCTTGGACATCCGCTCACCCCGTTCCGGGGCGCGACATTAGCAGTCGCGTTGCACATGGTGCGGTGGAACACCGTCCGGCCGGAGATGCGCGGCGACCCGGCGGCCCGGAACCGGACTTCCGGGTCCACTTCGGACTCGGTGGCGCGCGTCACGGCCGCCGTCGCACCGGAACCGCATTCCGGCGCTGCGGCGGTTCGGTACGGTGCGACCCATGATCTTCTTCGCCGCCGCGGGCGTGCTGTTCCTGGTCTTCGCGGTGAGCGTGATCTACGACCGCCGACTCGTGCGCAACGGCGTGTACCTGTTCTTCGCCTTGGTGTTCACCGCAGCGGGCACGTTGTTCGCGCTCGCGGAGGTCTCCGAGACCGCTGCCATGATCGTCCTCGTGCTGGCGGTCGGGCTGGTCCCGCTGCTGGTCCTGGTGCTGGCGGGGTTCCTCATCGCCAACGGCGTGACGATGCTCCGCCGCGAGGGCAGGCGCCTGGGCAACCTGCTCTCGCTGGGCGCGGGCGTGGGCATCATCGGGTTCGTCGTGCTGTGGGTCCTGGCGAACGGCATCGACCTGGCGCTGCTGCGCGCGTTCGTCGGCGCGGTCGGCAGCGTGCTCACCTACGTGTCGTTCCTGTTCACCTGCTTCCTGCTGTACTCGGTCTTCTACGCCCGGCTGCCGCACCGCCGCGCCGTCGACTTCGTCGTGGTGCTGGGCTCCGGGCTGCTCGGCTCGCGGGTGCCGCCGCTGCTGGCCAACCGGCTCGACCGGGGGCGCACCGCCTTCGAGGCCGCCCGCGCCAAGGGCGCCGATCCGGTGCTGGTGACCTCCGGCGGCCAAGGCCCCGGTGAGGACCTCCCGGAAGCGCGGGCGATGGCCGACTACCTGATCGCCGCGGGCGTGCCCGAGGACCGCATCCTGGTCGAGGACCAGTCCCGCAGCACCGAGGAGAACCTGCGGTTCAGCAGCGAGCTGATGCGCGAGCGCAAGTCCCGCTACCGCTGCCTCGTGGTCACCAACAGCTTTCACGTGATGCGGGCCGCGCGCATCGCCCGCACCGAGAAGGTCACCGCCCACGTGATCGGGGCCCCGACCGCGCGCTACTACTGGCCCAGCGCGACGATCCGCGAGTTCGTCGCCATCTTCCTGGCGCACCGGGTGCTCAACATCGGCATCTGCGCCCTGCTGGCCGCCCCGCAACTCCTGGTCCTGCTCTGACCGGGCCGAACACCAACATCGAGAGGAAGTGAACCGTGAGCAGCCGGTTGATGCCCGCGGTGATCGCCGTCGTCCTGGGAACGGCGCTGGCCGTGGCGCTGTTCGTGCCCTACGTCGCGCGGCAGTACCGCAGACGCGGCAAGCTCGGCGTCGGACACGCCGGGCTGGCGTTCGCCTCGCTGGTCTACGGCCTCGGCCTGCTCGCCTACGTGCTGCTGCCGTTCCCGACCGTGACCCCCGGCTTCTGCGCGGACGCGAGCGGGCCGCAACTGGTCCCGCTGAACTTCCTGCGCGACATGCAGCGCGAGGCCACCGGGACGGGGATGAGCGCGGTGCTCGGCAATCCCGCGCTGACCCAGGTGCTGCTCAACGTGGCGCTGTTCGTGCCGCTGGGGATGTTCGTCCGGCACCTGTTCGGGCGCGGCGTGCTGACCACCACGCTGATCGGCCTCGGCACGTCCCTGCTGATCGAGCTCACCCAGGGGACCGGGATCTGGTTCCTGTACCCGTGCCCCTACCGGCTGTTCGACGTGGACGACCTGCTGATGAACGGGCTCGGCGCGCTGGCGGGCGCGCTGGCCGCGCCGGCGCTGCGGGCCGTACCCGGGCAGCGCGAGGTCGGCGAGCCGGGCGCGCCCCGGCCGGTCAACCGGCGCAGGCGCCTGCTGGCCTCGCTGTGCGACCTGATGATCTACCACTTCAGCGCGGCGCTGCTGGCGGCTATCTGCACGGTGGCGGTGTACGCCGCGCACACCGGCCTGTTCTCCGCCGACGCCCGGCTGGCCCCCGACCTGCCCGGCTACCAGGCCGCGCAGGTCGTCGGCATCATCGCGCCGTGGGTGGTGCTCTACCTGGTGCTGCCGCTGGTCGGCGGGGGGTCCAGCCTCGGGCAGCGGGCCGTGCAGCTGCGGGTGGTCGGCGACGGTCGGCGTCCGGGCGCGGGCGCGCGGCTGGCGCGCGGCCTGCTCGGCACCGGCGGGTACGTGCTGCTGCAGCAGCTCGGCCAGGTGCCGGGCCTACCGGACGCCGCCGGTTACGCCACGCTGCTGGGCCTGGTCTCGGTGATCGGGATCTTCACCACCGCACGGCGCCGGGGCGTGTCCTGCGCCCTCACCCGGCTGCACGTGATCGACGCGCGGGAACCGCTCACCGAACCGGCGCCCGCCACCCCCACCAGCACCGTCACCCGGTAGAGCGCGGAGTGAGGGGCACCCTTGTCCCAATTACTCGGACAAGGGCGCCCCTCACCTGGAACGGGATCACCCGGACGCGTCAGCCGCGCAAGCTTCGGCGGTAGGTCTCCGGGGCGGCCAGCATCGCGGCCGCCGCGATGAGCGCCCCCACCGCGATCAGCGCCGCGACGCTCCACGCCGCCCCGCCGGACCACAGGATCAGCGAGGTCGCCAGCAGCGGGGTGAAGCCGCCCAGCAGCACGCTGCCCACCTGGTAGCCGATGGAAAGCCCGCTGTAGCGCAGCCGGGGCTCGAACAGCTCGGTGTAGAACGCCGCGATCGGCGCGAACACCGCGCCGTGCGGCACGGCGAGCGCGATCGCCAGGGCCAGCGCGATCAGGCCGGGCGACCGGGTGTCGACCAGCCAGAAGAACGGCCAGGCATAGGCGGCCATGAACAGCGCGCCGCCGATGAACACCGGTTTGCGGCCGAGCCGGTCGGACAACGCTCCCCACAGCGGTAGCGCCACGATGTTCAGCGCGGCGGCCAGCATCACCCCGGACAGCCCCACCTGCCGGGGCAGGTCGAGCTGCTGGGTGATGTAGGTGAGGATGAAGACGGTGAACACGTAGTAGTTCCCGCCTTCGGCGAACCGCACCCCGATGGCGATCAGCAGCTCCTTCGGGTGCGTCCGCAGCACCTCGACCAGCGGTCGGCGCGACGTTCCGGTCGAGGTCGCCGCCACGAACGATTCCGGCTCGCTGACCTTGAACCGGATGTAGAGGCCGACCAGCGCGAGCACGATGCTGAGCAGGAACGGCACCCGCCAGCCCCAGCTCATCAGCTGCGGTTCGGGCAGCAACGACATCAGGCTGAACGCCCCGGTGCCCAGCAGCAGTCCCGCCGACACCCCGGTCTGCGGCCAGGCGCCGTACCGGCCGCGGCTGCCGTCCGGCGCGTGTTCGACGGCCATCAGCACCGCGCCGCCCCACTCGCCGCCGACCGCGAAGCCCTGGACCAGCCGCAGCAGCACCAGCAGCGCCGGGGCGGCGACGCCGATCTGCTCGTAGGTCGGCAGCAGTCCGATCAGCGCGGTGGCCGCGCCCATCGTCGTCAGCGTCATCACCAGCGTCGCCTTGCGGCCGATGCGGTCGCCGTAGTGCCCGGCGACGAAACCGCCGACCGGGCGGGCGATGAACCCGGCGGCGAAGGTGCCGAACGCGGCCAGCGTGCCCGCGATCGGGCTGATGTCGCTGAAGAAGAGCTGGTTGAAGATGAGTGCCGCGGCGGTGCCGTAGATGGTGAAGTCGTACCACTCGATGACGCTGCCGATGGTGCTCGCGGTCAGCGTCCTGGTCGCCGATGGGCCACCGGCACGCGTCGTTGCGTTGGAGGTCATGGGCTGTGCGCTTTCTGCTCGGCGGTCAGGGGCGCGTGGTCGGGGGCGCCCACGGCAGCGCGGCGTCGCCGTACCGGGCGGCTCGGACGTCGCCGGAGCGGGCGTGCCCCTCGAACAGCTCGACGCGGGCCGCCCGGCCGCAGACCTCGCCGAGGCGTGCGCTGGCGGCCGGATCGGTGACCTCCTGGTAGGTCACCGTCTTCAGGTACTTGCCCACCCAGAGGCCGCCGGTGTAGCGGGCGGCGCCGCGGGTCGGCAGCACGTGGTTGGTGCCGATCACCTTGTCCCCGTAGGACACGCAGGTGCCCTCGCCGAGGAACAGGGCGCCGTAGTTGCGCATCGCCTCCAGCGCCTCGCGCGGGCGGGCGGTGAGCACCTGCACGTGCTCGCTGGCGTAGGTGTCGGCGAGCGCGTAGGCGGCGTCGAGGTCGTCGACGACGTGCACCTCGCCGTGGTCCCGCCAGGCGGGCTCGGCGTTGTCCCGGGTCGGCATGTCCGGCAGCAGCGCGTCGACGTGCTCCAGCACCGCGCGCCCGAGGGATTCCGAGGTGGTGATGAGCACCGCGGGCGAGTCCGGGCCGTGCTCGGCCTGGCTGAGCAGGTCGACGGCGACGACGAACGGGTCCGCGGTCTCGTCGGCGATGACGAGGATCTCGGTGGGCCCGGCGAACAGGTCGATCCCGATCTCGCCGTAGAGCTGCCGCTTGGCCTCGGCGACGAACGCGTTGCCCGGTCCGGCCAGCATGTCCACCGGCGCCATGCTCTCGGTGCCCAGCGCCATGCTCACCACGGCCTGCACCCCGCCGAGCAGGTGGATCTCGTCGGCCCCGGCGAGGTGCATCGCGGCCACGGTGGCGGCCGGGACCTCGCCGCGGATCGGCGGCGTGCAGGCCACGACGCGCGGCACGCCGGCCGCCTTGGCCGTCAGGATGGTCATGTGCGCCGAGGCGAGCAGCGGGTAGCGACCGCCGGGCACGTAGGCGCCCGCGGCGGAGACCGGGATGTGCTTCTGCCCGAGGTGGACGCCGGGCAGCGTTTCGACCTCGAACTCCCGCATCGACGCGAGCTGGTGCTCGGCGAACCCGCGCACCTGCTGCTGGACGAACTCGATGTCGTCGAGGACCTGCTGCGGCACCCGGCCGACGATCTCGGCGATCTCGGCGTCGGAGAGCCGGAAGGATTCGGGCTCCCAGCGGTCGAAGGTGGCGGAGTGCTCGCGGACGGCCTGGTCACCGCGCCGGCGGATGTCGGCGATGAGGTCCGCGACCTTCTCGCGCACGTCCGGCGGTGAGCTCGTGGTGGAGCCGGTGGCGGCCGGGGATTTCAGGACGACGGGCATGGCTGGGTGATCCCTCCGCTGGGTGCGGACCTGATGTTTACGTACACATCGCACGGTAGGCCGCTAGGATGATTACGTAAACCCCGATGTTCGCTTGCTCGATCCAGCCCACGGGAGGTCGTCGTTGGTCACCAGCCGGGACGTCGCGCGGTTGGCCGGGGTGTCGCAGATGACGGTCTCCCGGGTGCTCCAGGGCAGCACCAAGGTCGCCGCCGATACCCGCGACCGGGTGCTCGCCGCGATGCGGGAGTCCGGCTACCAGCCGAACGCCGCGGCGCGCACCATGCGGACCCGGCGCACCGCCACCATCGGCGTCGTCGTCGCCGACATCACCAACCCCTTCTACCCGCAGCTCCTCGAAGCCGTCGGACGCGCGCTGGGCGAGGCCGGACAGCGGATGGTGCTGTGGAACGCGCCGGATTCCGGCGGGACGAGCGCGCTGGAGGCGCTCGACGAAGGCACCGTCGACGGCCTGCTGTTCACCACCGCGACCGAGACGTCACCCGGTCTGGCCGACGCGGTGGAGCGCGGCCAGCCGATCGCCCTGCTGCACCGCCGCCTCGAAGGGCTCGCCTGCGACCAGGTCACCACCGACAACGTCGCGGGCGGGCGCGCGGTGGCCGACTACCTCGTCGGCACCGGGCACAGCCGCATCGGCTTCCTCGCCGGGCCCGACCTGCCCGCCACCGCCCGGCACCGGGAACGCGGTTTCCGCGACCGCCTCGCCGAACTGGGGCACCCGCTGGCGGACCCGCTGGTGGCCCGCGGCGGGTTCTCCCACGACGTCGCCCGGTCCGCGACGCGCGACCTGCTGTCCCGGCAGGACCCGCCCACCGCCGTGTTCTGCGCCAACGACCTCACCGCGCTCGGCGCGGTCGACGGCGCGGTGTCGCTGGGCAAGCGGGTGCCTGCGGACGTCTGGGTGGTCGGCTACGACGACATCGCCATGACGTCCTGGGATTCCTACGACCTCACCACCGTCCGGCAGCCGATCGCCGACATGTCCCGCGCGGCGGTCCGGTTGCTGCTGGCGCGGATCGACGACCGCGACCGCCCCGCTCGCGTCGAGGAGTTCCCCTGCGAGCTCGTGGTGCGCGGGTCCACCGCCGGAACCCCGCAGCCGTCCGCGGTGTACACCTGAGGCCCGCCGCTCAGGGCACCAGGAACTCGCTGTCCCGCGCGTCGGTGATCGCCATGTGGCCAGGGGCGTGGCCGAGGGCGAACGGCGGGCGGGAGTGCATGACGGCCGCCTGCGGCGTCACCCCGCACGCCCAGAACACCGGGACCTCACCCGGTCGGACCTCCACCGGTTCGCCGAAGTCCGGGGCACCGAGGTCGGCGATGCCGAGCGCCTCCGGGGCGCCGACGTGCACCGGCGCCCCGTGCACCGCCGGGTAGCGGGAGGTCACCCGCACCGCCGTGGCGACCTGCTCGGCCGGGACCGGGCGCATCGACACGACCTGCGGGCCCGCGAGCCTGCCCGCCGGGCGGCACTGCGCGTTCGTCCGGTACATCGGGACGTTGCCGCCGGTCTCGATGTGCCGCACCCCGACGCCCGCCTCCAGCAGCGCCGCCTCGAAGGTGAAGCTGCACCCGATCAGGAACGCGACCAGGTCCTCGCGCCACAGGTCGGTGACGTCGGTGCGCTCCTCGACCAGCTCGCCGTCGCGGTAGACCCGGTAGGCGGGCAGGTCGGTGCGCAGGTCCCCGGCGAAGCGCCGCGCGCTGGTCTCCCCGGGCTCGGTCACCTCCAGCACCGGGCACGACTTCGGGTTGCGCTGGGCGAACAGCAGGAAGTCGTAGGCGAAGTCGCGGGGCAGCGCGATCAGGTTCGCCTGCGTCCACCCGGCGCTGAAGCCGGAGGTGGGCACCCGCGTCCCGGCGCGGAACAGCTCGCGCGCCTGCTCGGGGGTCAGCTCCCTCGGATCGGTCATGCGGTCCTCCTCGTGCTCGCCGCCCGGAAGCGGATGCGCTGTCCCGGCGGGGCCTGCGCGGCCTTGTCCACGTCGGCGGCGGTCACCACGGCGATCACCGGGTAGCCGCCGGTCACCGGGTGGTCGGCCAGGAACAGCGTCGGACGCGACGACGGCGGCACCTGGAGCGCGCCGGACACCATGCCCTCGCTGGGCAGTTCGTCGGTGCGGCGGCGCGGCAGCTCCGGGCCGGCCAGCTTCATCCCGACCCGGTCGCAGTCGGCGGTGACCTCGTACCGGCTGGTCAGCAGCGCCCGCAGCGCGTCCTCGGTGAACCAGTCGTCGCGCGGGCCCGGGTGGACCCGCAGCACCAGTTCGCCCGCCGGGTGCGCGGGCACCGGGGCGACGTCGACCACCGGGAACCGCTCCGGCGGCGGCCCCACCGGCAGCCACGTCCCCGGGGCCAAGGGGTCGGGTCCGAGCCCGGCGAGCACATCGGTGGCCCGCGAGCCGAGCACCGGCTCGACGTCGAGCCCGCCGCGCACCGCGAGGTAGCTGCGCAGACCGGTGCCCGGCGTGCCGAGCCGCAGCCGCGCGCCCGCCGCCAGCCGCACCGGCGCGTTCACCGCCGCCGACCGGCCGTCGACCGCCACCGGGCACGGCGCGCCGGTCACCGCGACGGTCACCGCGCGGTGCGCCCGCAGCTCCAGCCCGCCGAAGGTGACCTCGACGGCCGCGGCGCCCTCGTCGTTGCCGAGCAGCCGGTTCGCCAACCGCAACGCGCCCCGGTCGGCGGCGCCCGACGGCCCCACGCCGATGTCGGCGAGCCCGGGGCGCCCGAGGTCCTGGACGGTGGCCAGCGGTCCGGTCGCCAGGACCTCCAGCATCAGGCCACCTCCTCGAACCGGACCCGCACGCCCGGCCTCAGCAGCGCGGGCGGGTCGCGGTCGACCTGCCAGATCACCAGGTCGGTGCGGCCGATGAGCTGCCAGCCGCCGGGTGACTCGCGCGGGTAGATCCCGCTGAACTCCCCGGCCAACCCGACCGCGCCCGCCGGGACCTTGGTGCGGGACTCGGCGCGGCGCGGCACCACCAGCTCGGCGGGGCCGCCCGCGAGGTAGCCGAACCCGGGCGCGAACCCGCCGAAGGCGACGGTCCACTCCGCGGCGGTGTGCCGGTCGACGACCTCGCGCGCGGTGAGCCCGGTCAGTTCGGCGACGTCGGCGAGGTCGACCCCGTCGTAGACCACCGGGACCCGGACCAGCTCACCACCGCCGCGCCCGCTCTCGCGCGGCCGGGCGGCGCGCACCTCGTGCTCGATCCGGCGGACGTCCGCGGTGCTCGGGTCCAGGTGCAGCAGCAGGGTGCGGGCGGCGGGCACCAGGTCCACCACCCCCTCCGGGGGCGCGTCGGCCAGCGCCGCGTGCAGCGCCTGCACCGAGGCGAGGTCGGCCAGTTCGACGATCAGCCCGGAATCGGCGCACGGGAGGAACCGCATCCGGTCACCGGGCCCGCGCGCTGAACGAGCCCAGCTCGACGCCCTCGGCGGCCAGCCGGTCCCGGACCGCCCGCGCGATACCGACCGCGTCGGGGCTGTCCCCGTGCACGCAGATCGAGTCGGCGCGCACCACGATCGACGAGCCGTCCGCCGCCTCGATCGGTTCGCCCCGGGCGATCCGCACGCAGCGGTCCGCGATCGCCGCCGGGTCGTGCAGCACCGCGCCCGGTTCCCGGCGGGACACCAAGGTGCCCTCGGGGGTGTAGGCGCGGTCGGCGAAGGCTTCCTGGAACACCGGCAGCCCCGCGTCGGCGGCCAGGGCGAGGAACCGCGACCCGGGCAGGCCCAGCACCGGCATCGCGGGGTCGAAGGCCCGCACCGCCGCGACCACGGCGGCGGCCTGCTCCTCGTGGTGCACGATCGCGTTGTAGAGCGCGCCGTGCGGCTTGACGTAGCGGACGCCGGTGCCCGCGATCCGGGCGAAACCCGCGAGCGCGCCCATCTGGTAGACGACGTCGTCGGTCAGCTCGGCGGGCGGCACGTCGATGAACCGCCTGCCGAAACCGGGCAGGTCGCGGTAGCCGACGTGGGCGCCGACCGCGACGCCCCGCGCGGCGGCCAGGTCCACGGCGCGGCGCAGCACGGTGGCGTCCCCGGCGTGGTAGCCGCAAGCGACGTTGGCGCTGGTCACGATGCCCAGCAGCGCCTCGTCGTCGGTGAGCTCCCAGCGCCCGAAGCCCTCCGCGAGGTCCGAGTTCAAGTCCATCCCAGTGCTCCTCACTGCCACAGCGCGGCGATCCCGGTCAGCGAGCTGATGCCCAGGTACACCGTCAACAACCAGGCCAGCAACCCGACGACCAGCAACCAGCGCGGGTAGCGGTACCCGCCCATCAGATCGCGCCGGCGCAGGGCGACCCACATCAGCACGCCGAAGCCGACCGGCAGGATCAGCCCGTTGAGCGCACCGGCGAGCACCAGGATCGTCGTCGGCGCCTGGTCGAGGAGCAGGAACACCGCGGCCGAGAGCACCACGAAGGCCACGACCAGCCAGTTGCGGCGGCGCCGGAGCTCCGGGGAGAAGGTGACCAGGAACGAGACCGAGGTGTAGGCGGCGCCGACCACCGAGCTGATGCTCGCGGCCCACAGGACCACGCCGAACAGCCGCAGCCCGATCTCGCCCGCCGCGTGCTGGAACGCCTCGGCGGTGGGGTTGGCCGAGGTCAGGGTCACCCCGGCGGCCACCACGCCGAGCACGGCGAGGAACAGCACCGCGCGCATCACGCCGGTGACCAGCAGCGACACGATGGAGCTGCGGCTGACCTCGGCGACCTTCTCCGGCCCGGTCACCCCGGCGTCCACCAACCGGTGCGCCCCGGCGTAGGTGATGTACCCGCCGACGGTGCCGCCGATGAGCGTGATGATCGGCAGGAAGTCGACCTCGTCGGGCCAGACCGACTGCCGCAGCGCATCGCCGACCGGCGGGTTCGAGGAGATCGCCACGAACAGCGTCAGGGCGATCATCACCACGCCGAGCGCGACCACGATGCGGTCCATCGCGACCCCGGCCTTCTTGCTCAGGAAGATCGCGATGGCGATCAGCGCGGAGAGCGCGCCGCCGATCTTGACGTCCAGGCCGAACAGCGCGTCCAGCCCCAGCGAGGTGCCCGCGATGTTGCCGACGTTGAACACCAGGCCGCCGAAGACGACCAGCGCGGCCATCAGGTAACCGAGGCCCGGCACCACCTTGTTGCCGAGGTCCTGGGCGAACATCCCGGACACCCCGATGACCCGCCAGACGTTCAGCTGGACGGCGATGTCGATCAGGATCGTGACCAGGATGACGAACGCGAACGCGGCCCCGAGCTGCATGGTGAACTCGGTCGTCTGCGTGATGAAGCCGGGTCCGATGGCGCTGGTCGCCATGAGGAACACGGCTCCGAGCAGCGTGCTGCGCTTCGCCGCCGAAGGCGGGCGCGCGGTGGGCGCTTCGTCGGCCATTTCACTCCGATCACCGGGGTGGCACCGCGTTGAGCAGGGCGATGCGAGGTCAAGGCGGCAGCCGCGGCTGCGTTGCGGGACAACATAATGAATTGTTGAACAATTCTGCAATACCCTGCCGTGGGACAATCTCGTTACACTGCGTGCGAATGATCTCCGACCGCGGCGTGAGGAGCCCGATGACCACCACGGACGCGTGGGAGGACCTGCTGGCGGCCGACCGGTCGCTGCTCGACCGGACGAGCACCGCCGAGCGGGTCTCCGACGTGCTGCGGCAGCGGATCATCGAGGGCGCCCTGGCCCCCGGCACCCGGCTGTCCGAGGAGAGCGCCGGGCGGGCGCTGGCGGTCTCCCGCAACACGCTGCGCGAGGCGTTCCGGCTGCTGGTGCACGAGCGGCTGCTGGTGCACGAGTTCCACCGCGGCGTGTTCGTCCGGGTGCTCACCGCCGAGGACGTCGTCGACCTGTACCGGATCCGGCGGCTGCTGGAGACGAGCGCGGTGCGCCGCGCCACCGACGCGCCCCGCGAGCTCGTCGTCGCGGTGGGCGACGCGGTGAGCCGCGGCGAGCAGGCCGCCACCGGGAGCCGCTGGTGGGACGTCGGCACCGCGAACATGCTGTTCCACCAGGCCCTCGCGGCGCTGGCGGGCAGCCCGCGGGTGGACGAGACGATGCGCCAGCTCCTCGCCGAGCTCCGGCTGGCCTTCCACGTGATGTCCCGGCCGCGCGAGTTCCACGAGCCGTACCTGGAGCTGAACCGGGCCATCGCCGACCTGATCGACGCGGGCGCGATGGAGGACGCCGCCGCCCGCCTCGACGACTACTTCGACGAAGCGGAACGGCAGCTCGTCGACGCCTACCGCGCCTACGGCACCTGAGCCGCCGCATCCGAGTGAGGGGCACCCTGTACCAAGTGACGTGGTACAGGGTGCCCCTCACTCAGCTCACGAACGGGTGAGGGCGAGCTGGGCGAGGGGCACCTTCATCCGACACAGCCGGATGAAGGTGCCCCTCACCCGGATGCGGAGATCACCTGGGCGGGTGGTGGTCACAGCCCGGCGAACAGGTCGTCCTCCCAGCCGTACGGGCCGCTGCCCGGGCCGCGCTCACCGCGCACCAGCAGGTAGTGCTCCACCGCGAACTCCGGGCTGGCGACCATGCCCGCGAAGAAGTCGTCGCCGTCGAGGTCCACCTGGCTGCGGTAGCGGCGCATCGCGGCCACCTTCGCGGGGTGGAACTCCCGGCCGTCCAGCACCGCGGTCAGCTCCTCGTCGGGGACCGAGTGCGCGGTGAACCCCTCGATGCCCATCGCCTCGATCTTCTCGATCGTCGAGCGCGGCAACGTCGACCAGTACACCTTCGCCACCCGCCAGGGTTCGCCCAGCTCCGGCGCGTATCCCGGGTCGGCGGCGGGTTCCAGCGCCTCCATCAGGGCCCGGTGCGCGGCGATGTGGTCGGGATGCCCGTAGCCGCCCACCTCGTCGTAGGTCACCGCCACCTGCGGGCGTTCCGCGCGCAGGATCCGCACCATCTCGCGGGTGACCTCGGCGCGGTCGGCGCCCGCGAACGACCCGGGAGCGGAATTGCCCTCGGTCCCGACCATCCCGCTGTCCCGCCACCGGCCCGCGCCGCCGAGCCAGTGGTGCCGCACCGGCCCGTACTCGACCAGCGCGTCGGTGATCTCCTCGCGCCGGTGCGCGCCGAGCGCCTCCGGATCGTCGCGCAGGTGCGCCAGGTCGTCGGTGACCACCTCGCCGAGCTCCCCGCTCGTGCAGGTCACCAGCGACACCGCCGCCCCTTCGGCGCAGTACCGCGCCATCGTGGCCCCGGTGGCCGTCGACTCGTCGTCCGGATGCGCGTGCACCAGCAGCAGGCGGCGTTCGTCCATGGACACGACACTACCGAGTGACCCCGACGCCCCTGCCGGGATCCAGCGGGCTCATCCTTCGGGCACCAGGACCACCCACACCTGCCCGGGGGCGAACGGGATGACCTCGCCCGCGGGGCTCCGGTAGGTGGTGCCCGCGTCCGGCGCGGGCCGGGACCAGGTGCCCTCGAACGCCCGGCCGTCGCGCAGCACCACCGCGCGACCGGTGCCGACGGTCTCCGCGAACGGCGAGACGTTGCCGCCGACGTCCTGGAACCGGGAGCCGGTGACCCGGACGTGCTGGAGCACGACGGTGCTGGCCAGCACCGGGGTCCCGTCGGCGGTCGCGTAGGGCTCGCCGTCCATCGACACCCGCCACCCGCTTTCGGCCTCGGTCCAGCCGAACCCGATGCGCGCGGCCCGGTAGCGCACCTCGTGCGCCTCGGTCGGCACGCCGCCGGGCGGCACGTCACCGAAGACCAGCGGGAACCGCGGCGACCACGGCTGCCCGGCGGGCAATCGCCCGGTGCGGACGTAGAGGTCGTGCGGCGGCCGTCCGGCACCCCGGTGGAACGCCCCGGGGACCTCGCGGGGCGAGGCGGCCACGACGGGGGCCCGGTGGATCTCCGGCAGCAGCTCGGGCGCGGCGCCGGAGAAGGCCAGCGCCGGGCGCCCGTACTGGCCGAGCAGCCGCAGGTCGGTCTGCCGGGCGCTGCGCACGGGCCCGACGACCGGTGGGATCTCGGAGGCGAACACGCCGATCAGCCGGGAGATCCCGGCCTCGACCGGTTCGACGTGGACCAGGTCGGCGGCCTCGAGCCCGGTGGGCGGCCGACCGGCCGGCGCGTTGTCGATCTTGACCGCCAGCACCGGCGGACCCGGTGGCGGAAGCGGCGGTGCCTCGGGTGGCTCCTCGGCGGCCCGGATCGCGGTCCGGGCGGGCTGCACGCCCACCGGCTGCCCCGCCAACCCGGCCAGGACCAGCACCAGCGCGGTGATCAGGACGCCGAGGACGCGTAATCGCCACATCGCACTCTCCCCCACCCGTGCCGCACCACCACCTTCCCCGTTTCACCCGTCCGGTACAAGCCCGCCACGCTCCGCGACCACCGTCCCGCCCAGGTCCGCGACCGAGACCGGCGTCGGCCGGGCGAAGACCCCGTCCGGCCCACGACAACGGCGCCGACGTGGCGAAACATGGCGTTGACACCGGGACGACGCGAAACATACGGTCGTTCACGATCTCAACCAGTGTTCGAAATCTCAGACGCTCGGAGCGCCGGATGCCGACCACCACCCAGACCCTCGTCCACCTGCACGCCGTGGACGACGTCGCCATCGCCGGAACGGACCTCAGCGCGGGGACCGACGTCGCGGTCGCGGGCACCTCCGTCGTGCTGCGCGACGACGTCCCGCGCGGCCACAAGGTCGCCGTGCACCCCATCGCCGCCGGCGCCGAAGTGCGGCGCTACGGGCAGGTGATCGGCTTCGGCGGTCGCGACATCGCTCCGGGCGAGCACGTCCACCTGCACAACCTGGAGTACCGCGAGTTCGAGCGGCGCTACGAGTTCTCCGTCGACGCCGCACCGCAGCAGCTCGTCCCCGAAGCGCAGCGGCGCACCTTCGAGGGCTACGTCCGCTCCGACGGCAAGGTCGGCACCCGCAACTACCTCGGCGTGCTGACCAGCGTCAACTGCTCGGCCACCGCCGCGAAGCTGATCGCCCAGCAGATGCGCTTCTCCGGCGTGCTCGACGACTTCCCGAACGTCGACGGCGTCGTCGCGCTGACCCACGGCACCGGCTGCGGGATGGCGCCCGACGGCGAGGGCATCGACACGCTGCGCCGGGTGATGCGCGGCTACCTCACCCACCCGAACTTCGCCGGATTCCTGGTGCTGGGCCTGGGCTGCGAGGACAACCAGATCGTCAAGCTCACCGAGGACGTCGCGCTCCGCGAGGGCCTGCCGATCACCACCGCCACCATCCAGGAGCTCGGCGGCACCACCAAGACCGTCCGGGAAGGCGTCGGGCGGCTCACCGAACTGCTGCCCGAGGTCGACGCGGTGCGGCGCACCACCGTCCCGGCCAGCGAGCTGATCCTCGGCACCAACTGCGGCGGCTCGGACTCCTACTCCGGCATCACCGCGAACCCGGCGCTGGGCGCCGCCGTGGACCTGCTCGCCGCGCAGGGCGGCACCGGGATCGTCGGCGAGACCCCCGAGATCTACGGCACCGAGCACATGCTGGTCCGCCGCGCCGCCACCCGCGAGGTCGGCGAGAAGCTGCTGGCCAAGATCGACTGGTGGCGCGACTACACCGCCAAGAACGGCGGCTCGATGGACAACAACCCCTCGCCGGGCAACAAGGCGGGCGGGCTCACCACCATCCTGGAGAAGTCGCTGGGCGCGGTGGCCAAGGGCGGCACCACGACGCTCACCGACGTGGTCGACTACGGGGCTCCGGTCACCACCCCGGGTTTCGTCTTCATGGACACCCCCGGCTACGACCCGGTGTCGGTCACCGGGATCGTCGCGGGCGGCGCGAACGTCGTCTGCTTCACCACCGGCCGGGGTCGGCGTTCGGCTGCTCGCCGGTGCCCAGCCTCAAACTCGCCACCAACACCCCGCTCTACCAGCACATGAGCGAGGACATGGACATCAACTGCGGCGGCGTGATCGACGGCGAGATCAGCGTCGAGGCCCTCGGCGAGCAGATCTTCGACCACGTCCTGCGGGTGGCTTCCGGCGAGCACACCCAGAGCGAGGACCTCGGCTACGGCGAGGAGGAGTTCGTCCCCTGGCACATCGGCACCGTGATGTGACCGAGTGAGGGGCACTTTCATCCGACTATGCCGGATGAAAGTGCCCCTCACTCACTTCACCTGCGGGTCGGCGTCGGGCGCACCTCTCGGGTCGTGATCCGCACCGAGGCGGCCAGCAGCGCCGAGCCCAGCACGGCCGTCAGCGGGGTGAACCCGACGACCAGCACGGCTACCGCGCCCGCCGTCGCGAGCACCACGCCGAACGCGACGACCGGGGCGGGCACCGGACCGCCCGGCACCGGGCGCCGTTCGAGGCGGCCGAGCCGGCGCGCGATCGGCACCAGCAGCACCACGACCCCGGCGAGCCACCACCCGCGGGAGCTCCACCACGGCCACCCGAGCGGCTCCGGCCAGCGGGCGTCCACCGCCAGCAGCACGACCGCGAACAGGACCAGCGCGGGCATGTGCCACAGGTAGAGGGTGAGGCTCCGGCCGCCGATGCCGTCGACCAGGCGGCGCAGGTCGGGATGCCGCATCCGCGCCGCGAGCCGGGGCTCGACCAGCGCCAGCCCGCAGACCTGCACGAAGCCCAGCAGCACCAGGCAGCTCGTCGGCGGGTTGAGATTGGCGAGCATGTCCGCCGGGTACGGCCCGAGCACCGTCACCACCAGCAGCAGCGCCAGCGCACCCACCCCGCCGCCGAGCAGCTCGCCGCGCGAGCGGGACCGGAACCAGCCGTCGGCGTACCAGAACCCGAGCTGCTGCAACGCCATCCAGACGAAGGCGAGGTTGAGGAAGCCGACCGCCGGGCTGCCGGTGCCCAGCGCCAGCGCGTCGACGCCGAGCGCCGCGGCCACCAGCGCCAGCAGGGTCCGCCGGGGTGCCGCCTCGTGCGCCCGGGCGAGCACCGGCACCAGCGCCGACACCCCCAGGTACACCGCGATGAACCACATCGGTTGGGCGAGCCGGAAACCCACCTCGGCGAGCACGTCCGGCGGGGTGCCCAGCGCCGCGGCGGTGAGCAGGCCGACCGCGATCGCGGCGAAGGCGACCGCGGCGGGGCGGGCGAGCCGGTGCAGCCGAGTCCGCGCGTACTCGCCCGCCGTCGCGCCGCGCGCCCGCATCCCGCGCCACTGCGACAGCCCGGCGAACCCGCCGACGACGAAGAACACCGGCATCACCTGCACGAACCAGGTGACCACCGCGAACCACTCCTGGCCCGCGAACGCGTTGCCGATCCGGATCCGCCCGTCGACGACCTCGATCCCGGCCATCATCGCGTGCAGCACGACGACCACGACCAGGCAGGCGGCGCGGACCAGATCGAGCACCGGGTCGCGGGACTCGGCCCGTGCCGGTGCGGAGGGGGACGGACTGAGCACGACCACGGCGACTCCCCGGTTCGATGAAGCTGACCGGGAGAAACGTTAGGAATTCGCGGGCTCCGGGTCGTCCCGCCGAGGAGCGCACTCGCACCCCCTACCCCGGTACGGGGTGCGGCCTCGATCTCACGCCGCGGGCGCCACCAGCCCGCCGTCGTAGGCGGCGACGACGGCCTGCACCCGGTCCCGCACCCCGAGCTTGGCGATGATCCGGCTGACGTGGCTCTTGACCGTCTGCTCGGCGATCACCAGCGCCTCGGCGATCTCGGTGTTCGACAGACCGCGCGCGACGAGCACCAGCACTTCCCGCTCGCGCTCGGTGAGCCGGTCCAGGCTCGGCGCCGGTGCGGGCGCCGGGACGCGCGCGAAGTGCTCGATCATCCGCCGGGTGACCGTCGGAGCGAGCAGGGCTTCGCCCGCGGCGATCACCCGCACCGCGGCGACGAGTTCGTCGGGCAGCGCATCCTTGAGCAGGAATCCGCTGGCCCCGGCGCGAATCGCCGCGTAGACGTGGTCGTCGATGTCGAACGTCGTCAGCATCAGCACCTTCGGCCGGTGCTCGGCGGCGTCGTCCAGCAGGGCGCGGGTGGCTTCGATCCCGTTGAGCACGGGCATCCGCACGTCCATCAGCACCACGTCCGGCCGGTGGGTGCGGGCGAGCTCGACCCCGGCCGCGCCGTCGGGGGCCTGCCCGACGACCTCGACGTCGGGTTGCGCGTCGAGCAGCGCGGCGAACCCGGCCCGCACCATCGCCTGGTCGTCGACGACGAGCACCCGGATCATCGGACCTCCTGCCTTTCCCCGGAACCCAGCGGGACCGTGGCCACCACCCGGTACCCACCGTCCTCGGTGGATCCGAACTCGATGCCGCCGCCCACGATCGCCACCCGCTCGCGCATCCCGGCCTGCCCGTGCCCGCCGCCCGCGACGGGGTCCGGCGGTCGCTCGGGCGGTCCGTTGCGGACGGTCAGCACGAGTTCCGGGCCGGGGCGCTCGAACCGGACCTCGGCGCGCGCGCCCGGGGCGTGCCGGGTCGCGTTGCTCAACGCCTCCTGGAGCAACCGGTAGGTGACGGTGCCCGCGACCTCGTCCCCAGCGCCGGGTGCGAGCACCTCGGCGCCGACCACGTCGACGGCGGTGCCCGCGCGGCGGGTGGTCTCCACGAGCTCCGGGATCTCGGCGAAACCGGGCTGCGGGGCGGTGTCGGCGTCGCTGCCCGCCTCCCGCAGCACCGAGAGCACGCCGCGCATCTCGCGCAGCGCCTGCCGGGAGGACGCGGCCAGCTCGTCGAACTCGGCGAGCAGCTCGGCGTCGGCGCCGGGATGCCGGTAGCGGGCGGTCGTGGCCTGCACGTTGACGATGGACATGCTGTGCGCGATCACGTCGTGCAGCTCCCGGGCGATCCGGGTCTTCTCCTGCACGACGACGCGCGCCGCGTGCTCCTGCTCGGTCAGCCGACGTTCCCGGACGAGCTGCGCGCTGATCCGCCGCCACCGCCCGACCAGCACGCCGATCAGCAGGGCGGCACCGGTCACGGAGCTGAACACCACCAGGTCGGCGGTCACCGCGGCGCCCGTGGTCGGCCACGGCCCCAGCAGGCCGAGGCAGCCGACCAGCATCCCGCCGACCCAGCAGGCCACCCCGATCCGCCACGGCGCGCGCAACCCGAACACCAGCAGCAGCGCGCACTGCCCCAGCAACGTCGTCACCGCCACCGGCCACGGCGCGGCGGAGGACTCCCCGCTGGACAGCGCCGCCAGCGCCAGCACCAGGACCAGCGACCCGACGGCGGCGGTGCGCGGCCGGAACACCGCGCCCACCGCGGCGGCCGCGTGCAGCGCGGTCAGCGGGAACGCGAGCACCACCGGAATCCCGTACACCAGCGCGTTGAGCGGAATCCCCACCGCCGCGACCGCGACGGCCACCGCGACCAGCGCGGCCCACGCCCACACCTCGGGCCGCACCCGCCGGAGGCTCACCCGATCGCGCGACGCACCACCCATCTCGCCTTCGCTCCCCCACCGACCACCGCAACCCGACGAGCATAGCCCCGGAACCCCCTCCGCACGCCGCTCAGGACAGGTCAGGTGCGGTCGAGGTGGTCGACCCGGTCCCAGCCTTCGGCCGGCAGGTCCGGGACGGCGCGGCTGATGGTCGCGTGCATCCGGCGGACGACGTCGTCGGGGACCCGCTCGGCGTGGCCGCAGGCCGGGCAGGGGCTCGGGTCCCGGGCGGCGTTGCGGGCCAGCGCCGTGCCCAGGTCGGGCAGCACGACCACCGCGCGGGTGCGGGCCCCCTGCTCGCGGGCCAGGTCCAGCAGCCGCCGCCGTTCGCGTCGGCGCGCGTTGGTGGCGTCCCAGACGACCGAAGTGCCCGCGGCCAACGCGGCGCGGGCGGTGGCCAGCGACCGGCGCAGCGCGGCGTGGGTGGCCGACTGGTCGGCGGCGCAGCAGCTCACCTCGGCGCGGGCCCGGTCGAGCCCGACGACCACCGCGTCCCGGACGTCGAGCCGGGCCAGCGCGGTGGTCTTGCCCGCTCCCGGCGGGCCGATCAACGCCACCAGCTCCGGTGGCGCGGGATGGGCCATGGCGGTGCTCCCTGGACGCGGTGGCCGGGACCGGTGTCGGTCCGGGGTGCCAGCAGCGGCGACAAGCGCCCGAACTGCAACGGCAGCGACCAGCAGGGTAACGACGAGTAGCAACACCTGCGGCGGCACCGGCGAGCTGCAGCCCCGCAAGCTCGGCGGCAACACGGACCCGACGCTGCCCGGCTACACCGAGTGCGGCGACTAGAGTCGCGGAGACCCAGCCCCATGCCCAGCCCCCGATGCCCCCGGAGATGACCCGCGTGTCTGATCAGTTCGTCCACCTGCACGTGCACACCGAGTTCTCCATGCTCGACGGTGCGGCCAAGCACGACGCGTTGTTCGCCGAGGTCAGTCGGCTCGAACAGCCCGCGGTGGCGATGACCGACCACGGCAACATGTTCGGTGCGCACTCCTTCTACACCAAGGCTGTGAAGTCCGGGGTCAAGCCGATCATCGGGATCGAAGCGTACGTCGCGCCGGAGAGCCGGTTTCACAAGAAGCCCGTGTTCTGGGGCGAGCGAGCGCGCACCGGCAAGAAGGAAGTCGACGAGTACGGCGAGAGCGGCGATGTCTCCGGTGCCGGTGCCTACACGCACATGACCATGCTCGCGGTGAACTCGGCAGGATTGCGCAATCTGTTCAAGCTGTCGTCGTTGGCGTCCATGGAAGGCTTCTTCCGCAAGCCGCGCATGGACAAGGAACTGCTCGCCGAGCACGCCGAGGGGATCATCGCCACGAGCGGCTGCTTGGCCGGCGAGATTCTGACCCGGCTTCGGCTGGGTCACAAGCAAGAAGCGCTCCAGGCAGCCTCGGATTACAAGGACATCTTCGGCGCGGACCGCTTCTTCATCGAGGTCATGGACCACGGCATTCAGATGGAGCGCAACATCCGCGGCGAGCTGCTCGACATCGCCAAGCAGCTCGATCTGCGTACGGTGGCGACCAACGACAGCCACTACGTGACCGCCGACCAAGCCGGGCACCACGACGCGCTGTTGTGCCTGCAAACGCGTTCCATGCTGGCCGACACCGAGAGGTTCAAGTTCAACGGTGACGGCTACCACATCAAGAGCTCGGAGGAGATGCGCGAGTACTGGGACACCGAGGTTCCCGGTGCCGCCGACAGCACGCTGCTGATCACCGAGATGGTCGAGGGCTACGACGAGGCGTTCGCCGCGCACAACCGGATGCCGCAGGCCAAGGTCGAAGTGGGCCGGACCGATATCGAGGTGCTGCGCGACGAGGTCGAACACTTCATCCCGACCCGTTTCCCCGACGACAGCTTTACCCAGGAGTACCGCGACCAGCTCGAATGGGAGCTCAAGGTCATCACCGAGAAGGGGTACAGCTCGTACTTCCTGGTGGTCGGCGACATGATCCGGTGGGCCAAGAACAACGGCATCCGGGTGGGACCGGGTCGTGGCTCGGCGGCCGGCGCGCTGCTGTCCTACGTGCTGCACATCATCGACATCGACCCGCTGAAGCACGGGCTGCTTTTCGAGCGCTTCCTCAACCCCGAGCGCGACTCGCCACCGGACATCGACATCGACTTCGACGAGCGCCAGCGCGAACGGGTCATCCAGTACGCGAAGGAAAAGTACGGGACCGAGTACTTCGCGAAGGTCATCACCTACGGCACGATTAAGACCAAAGCGGCATTCAAGGACGCCGCTCGCGTACACCTCGGCCAGCCTGGTTTCCAGCTCGCCGACCAGTTCAGCAAGGCGCTACCGGCGCCGATCGCGGCCAAGGACATCCCGTTGTCCGGAATCGTCGACCCCGAGCACGAACGCTATGCGGAGGCCGCCGAGGTTCGCTCGCTGATTGAGAACGACGCGCAGATCGGTAAGATCTTCGATACCGCTCGTGGTCTCGAAGGCCTGATCCGGAACGCGGGCGTGCACGCGTGCGCGCACATCATTTCCCGTGAACCGCTGCTCGACGTGCTGCCGCTGTGGCGCCGCGACGACGGCGAGATCATCACGGGGTGGGACGGGCCGCAGTGCGAGGACGTCGGCCTGCTCAAGATCGATATTCTCGGGCTGGTCAACATGACCACGATCGACGACACCGTGCGCATGGTGAAGGCCAACCATGGTGTCGAGATCGAGCCGCTCGACATTCCCCTCGACGACGGCGCCACCTACGAGATGCTGAGCCGCGGCGAGAGCCTGGGCGTGTTCCAGCTTGAAGGCGGCGGGATGCAATCGCTGCTCAAGCGGCTGCAACCGACGACGTTCGCCGACATCGTGGCCGCGAACGCCTTGTACCGGCCGGGGCCGATGGATGTGAACGCGCATCTGGACTTCGCCGACCGGAAGAACGGGCGCAAGCCGGTCGAGCCGATCCACCCCGAACTCGACGAACCCCTCCAGGACATCCTCGGCGAGACCAACGGCCTGATCGTCTACCAGGAGCAGATCATGGCCATCGCCCAGAAGGTCGCCGGATACACCCTCGGGCAAGCCGACCTGCTCCGTCGTGCCATGGGCAAGAAGAAGAAGGAGGTGATGGACGAGCAGTTCGCCCGGTTCGAGGCCGGGATGGCCGAGCGCGGCTACAGCAAGGGCGCCATCGACCAGCTCTGGGCGACGGTGCTGCCCTTCGCCGGGTATGCGTTCAACAAGTCCCACGCCGCCGCCTACGGCCTGGTGACCTACTGGACGGCCTACCTGAAGGCGCACTACCCGGCCGAGTACATGGCGGCCCTGCTGACGGCCAACGCGCACAACAAGGACAAGACCGGCGTCTACCTGTCCGAGTGCCGCCGGATGAAGATCCAAGTGCTCGCGCCGGATGTGAACGAATCCGTCGTCGAGCACACCGCGGTCGACGGCCGGATCCGGTTCGGCATGGGCGCGATCCGCAACGTGGGCGCGAACGTGGTCGAGTCGATCGTCAAGACCCGGGAGGACAAGAGCCGCTACACCTCGTTCAACGACTTCCTCGACAAGATCGAGATCACCGCGTGCAACAAGCGGGTCATCGAATCGCTGATCAAAGCCGGCGCGTTCGACTCGCTCGGGCACACCCGCATGGCGCTGACCCAACACCACGAGGCGGCGGTTGACGCCGTGATCGGCATCAAGCGGCACGAGGCGATGGGACAGTTCGACCTGTTCGGCAGTGCCGACGACACCGCATCCAGCGATGACACCTCACCGCTCGCGCATCTCCAGTTCACCGACGAGGAATGGCCGCGCAAGCAGCTCCTCGCCTACGAGCGCGAAATGCTCGGCCTCTACGTCTCGGCGCACCCCCTGGACGGGGCCGAGCGCCTGTTGTCGCCCTACCAGGACACCAGCATCGCCGAGCTCGTCGGCGGGGAACGGGAACCCGGCAGCAACGGCAAGGAACAAACCAAGATCGCCGGGATGATCTCGGGGATCCAGCGGCGCCTCAACAAGAACGGGCAGCCGTGGGCGATCGTCACGTTGGAGGACTTCGACGCCAGCGTCGAGGTGCTGTTCTTCCCGAAGTCCTACGAGATGTTCTCCGACTGCCTGATCGAGGACAACGCACTGGCGGTCAAAGGCCGGGTCAACGAGCGCGAAGGCGAGATCAGCGTCTTCGCCTCGGACGCCGTGCCGGTGGACATCGCCGCAGCCGAGCACGCGCCCGGGTCCGAGCCACCGCTGGTGTTGCGCGCCGACGCCAAGAAGCTCGGCAAGGACACGGTCGCCGAGCTGCGCAACACGCTGGGTACCTACCGCGGCGCGACCCCGGTGCACGTCCACGTGGGCGCGACACGGCTGGACCTGCCAGCGTGGCCGGTCAATGTCTGCACCGAGCTCGTGTCCGAACTCAAGTCGGTGCGCGGCATCACGATCGAACGCGCGGGGACGGCATGACCGGGCCGGATGTCGAGCTGGCACCGCAGCAACGGTGTGTGCGCAGTGCGATCGCCCATTGCACGCTCCACGAGCCGGGATCGAGACGGCCGTCCGCTCCCATGACATGAGGACCTACGAGCGGTACTCCGACCTCATCGCCACCGGAGGCACGGGCACCGAGAGATCCGCATGACCACCCCCTGGACGAGTGAGGGGCCCACACCGAGCCCCCGAGGAAGGTGCACTCGAATGGGGCCTCGGTCTCGCTCCCGCGGGCCCGCTCGCCGAAGTAGGAGTACCGGAGGTTCACCGAGTCGGTCCGCGGGGTCGCATCGGTGTCCCGCCGAGATCGCGTTCGGCTTCTCGTTCGACTTGGTGAGCCGAGCTCGGTTCTCATCACGAATCGAACACTCGACCCGATCCCGGACCGCCGACTCCACCTTCCGGCGCGACCGACCGGACCACCGGTTCGACACACCGAGCCGAAGGCACGGGAGGTGGGCTGACGAGGACCAGGCCTGCTCGCGCAACGCCTCGACGGTGGTCAACGGCAGCACAGCAACCGGGACCGCGGGGACACGAGCGGCTTCAGGCTTCGATCGTGGACCAGGGCGTCTCATCGCTCCGGATCGAGGAGCGGAGTTGTCCAGGTGCGCTGCGCCATCGGGACGACCACCGCTGGGAACCGCGTTCTGGCTGGCCACGGCGGCTGTGGTGGGCGCAGCTGGGTTCGAACCAGCGACCCCCTGCTTGTAAGGCAGGTGCTCTTCCGCTGAGCTATGCGCCCGAGGTGGCGGCCGAGAGGTCAGCCGTCGGAACACTGTACCGGTCGGCCACCACGCTCCGGCAGGTGGCGCCTCAGCCGTCGAGCTCGGCGAGCGCCTTCTTCCACACGTTCTGGTCGCGGGCCTCGCCGGGCTGGTTGACCTCGGCGAACCGGACCTTGCCGGTGGTGTCGATCAGGAACGTGCCGCGCAGCGCCATGCCCGCGGACTCGTTGAACACGCCGTAGGCCTTGGCGACCTCGCCGTGCGGCCAGAAGTCGGACAGCAGCGGGAAGGTGTAGCCCTCCTGCTCCGCCCACGCCTTGAGCGCGAACGGCGAGTCGACCGACACCCCGAGGACCTGGACCTTGTCGTTCTGGAACTCGGAGAGATCGTCGCGGACCTGGCAGAGCTCGCCCTGGCACACGCCGCTGAAGGCGAACGGGTAGAAGACCAGCAGCACGTTCTTCTCGCCCTGGAAATCGGCGAGCGAGACCTGCTGCTTGTTGTAGTCGGGCAACGTGAAGCCCGGCGCCTGCGCGCCGACCTCGACCGTCATGAGCACACCCTTCGGTTCGACGTGACCATGTCGACGCCGAACCTACACCGCGCGCCCCCGCGCGGGCACCGACGGCGGCGCCGGCACCCGCGCGCCGCCGTCAGCGCTTGGCCTTCTTCCGGTAGGCCAGCCGGGTGGCCATCCACCCCTCGGGCAGGTTGGGGCCTGCCGTCTGGGCCAGGTTCGCCGTCGAGGCCGCCTCCGCGATGTCGGCGGGTTCGACGTAGCCGTCGCGCCCCGTCTTCGGGGTGAGCACCCAGATCACCCCCTCGTCCGACAACGGCGTCATGACATCGAGGAGCGTGTCCGTCAGATCGCCATCGTCGTCGCGCCACCAGAGCAGCACCACATCGACCACTTCGTCGGCATCTTCGTCGAGCAGCTCGCTGCCGCAACGCTCCTCGATGGCTGCCCGGACGTCGTCATCGACGTCCTCGTCCCAGCCGAACTCCTGGACGACCATGTCCGGCTCGATTGCGAGTTTCTCGGCGACGTCGACATCGTTCTTGCCGGCGTCTCCCGCGGCGACCACGGTTTTCTCACTCCTCCAATGCACCGGTGCGACATCTGCCGCACCCCCGTTGTTCAGATTCTGGCCGATAGCGAACACTGCCAAGCACCACCGGCGCAACTGCTGACCGCACGACACGCCGAAGCGGGCGCCGTGGAGTTCGACTGTAGCGGTGCTCCGCCCGCGCCAACACCGCTCGTGGGGGCGTCGCCGCACGCACCCACCGCCGGGATGGGGGACCATGGCGGGTGTCCGACATCACTGCCGGACGCCCCCGCACGCCCACGACGCAGTCGAGGAGTCCACTTGTCCCCGCTCAACAACGATCTCGGCGGCAACCGGAACGCCGAGCGGGTGCGCGTCATCCGCGACGGCCTGGCCTCGCACCTGCCGGACATCGACCCGGAGGAGACCGAGGAGTGGTTGCAGTCGTTCGACGCGATGCTCTCCGGCGCCGGGCAGCAGCGCGCGCGGTACCTGATGCTGCGGTTGCTGCAACGAGCGCGGGAAGGCGGCGTCGGCGTCCCCTCGCTGACCAACACCGACTACGTCAACACCATCCCGACCGAGCACGAGCCGTGGTTCCCCGGTGACGAGGAGACCGAGCGCCGCTACCGAGCGTGGATGCGCTGGAACGCCGCGGTGATGGTGCACCGGGCCCAGCGGCCCGGCATCGGCGTCGGCGGGCACATCTCCTCGTTCGCCTCGTCGGCCAGCCTCTACGAGGTGGGCTTCAACTGGTTCTTCCGCGGCAAGGACCACCCGGGCGGCGGCGACCACCTCTACATCCAGGGCCACGCCTCCCCCGGCATCTACGCCCGCGCCCACCTGGAGGGGCGGCTCGCCCCCGAACGCCTCGACGGCTTCCGCCAGGAGTACTCGCACGCCGGCCCCGGCGGCGGGCTGCCCTCCTACCCGCACCCGCGGCTGATGTCGGACTTCTGGGAGTTCCCGACCGTCTCGATGGGCCTCGGCCCGATGAACGCGATCATGCAGGCCCGGTTCAACCGCTACCTGCGGGACCGGGGCATCAAGGACACCAGCCAGCAGCACGTCTGGGCCTTCCTCGGCGACGGCGAGATGAACGAGCCGGAGTCGCGCGGCCTGCTGCAGATCGCCGCGAACGAGTCGCTGGACAACCTCACCTTCGTGGTGAACTGCAACCTCCAGCAGCTCGACGGCCCGGTGCGCGGCAACGGCAAGATCATCCAGGAGCTGGAGGCGTTCTTCCGGGGCGCCGGCTGGAACGTGATCAAGGTCGTCTGGGGCCGGGAGTGGGACTCGCTGCTGCACGCCGACCCGGACGGCGCGCTGGTCAACCTGATGAACACCACCCCGGACGGCGACTACCAGACCTACAAGGCCAACGACGGCGCCTTCGTCCGGGAGCACTTCTTCGGCCGCGACCCGCGCACCAAGGAGATGGTCAAGGACCTCACCGACGACCAGATCTGGGGCCTGCGCAGGGGCGGCCACGACTACCGCAAGATCTACGCGGCGTACAAGGCGGCGACCGAGCACCACGGCCAGCCCACCGTGATCCTGGCCAAGACCATCAAGGGTTACGGCCTCGGCCCGCACTTCGAGGGCCGCAACGCCACCCACCAGATGAAGAAGATGACCCCGGAGGACCTCAAGCGGTTCCGGGACGGCCTGCGCATCCCGATCACCGACGAGCAGCTCGACGCCGACCCCGCGCTGCCGCCCTACTACCACCCCGGACCGGACGCGCCGGAGATCGAGTACCTGCACGAGCGCCGCAGGCAGCTCGGCGGTTACCTGCCGGAGCGGCGGACCCGGGCCCGGCCGCTGGTGCTGCCCGGCGACGAGGTCTACGACGTGATCCGGAAGGGCTCGGGCAAGCAGGAGGTCGCCACCACGATGGCGTTCGTCCGGCTGCTCAAGGACCTGGCCAAGGACCCCGAGGTCGGACCGCGCATCGTGCCGATCATCCCGGACGAGGCGCGCACCTTCGGGATGGACTCGATGTTCCCGTCGCAGAAGATCTACAGCCCGCAGGGCCAGCTCTACACCCCGGTGGACGACAAGCTGATGCTGGCCTACCGGGAGAGCGAGCAGGGCCAGATCCTGCACGAGGGCATCAACGAGGCGGGCTCGGCGGCCTCGTTCGCCGCGGCGGGCAGCAGCTACGCCACCCACGGCGAGCCGATGATCCCGGTCTACATCTTCTACTCGATGTTCGGCTTCCAGCGCGTCGGCGACGCCCTGTGGTCGGCCTCGGACCAGATGGCGCGCGGCTTCCTGCTCGGCGCGACCGCCGGGCGCACCACGCTGACCGGTGAAGGGCTGCAGCACGCCGACGGCCACTCGCACCTCCTGGCCGCGACCAACCCGGCGGTGGTGTCCTACGACCCGGCGTGGGCGTTCGAGGTGGCGCACATCGTCAAGGACGGCCTGCGCCGGATGTACGGCGAGGACGCCGAGAACGTCTACTACTACCTGACCGTCTACAACGAGCCCTACGCCCAGCCCGCCGAACCCGAGGACCTCGACGTCGACGGGCTGCTGCGCGGGCTGTACCGCTACCGCCGCGCCGCCGCGGGCAGCGGGCCGAAGGCGCAGCTGCTGGCCTCCGGTGTGCTGATGCCCGAGGCGCTGCGCGCGCAGGAGCTGCTGGCCGAGTGGGGCGTGCGGGCCGACGTGTGGTCGGCGACGTCGTGGTCGCAGCTCCGCCGCGAGGCCGAGGCCGCCGACCGGCACAACCTGCTCAACCCGGACGCCACGCCGCTGGTGCCGCACGTGACCCGGGCGCTGGCCGACGCGGAGGGGCCGGTGGTGGCGGTCAGCGACTGGATGCGCGCGGTGCCGGACCTGATCCGGCCGTGGGTGCCCGGCGACATGCTCAGCCTGGGCACCGACGGGTTCGGGTTCTCCGACACCCGTCCCGCCGCCCGCCGGGTGTTCCTGGTCGACGCCGAGACGACGGTGGTGGCCGCCCTCGCGGCGCTGGCCCGAGCGGGTGCGGTGCAGCAGGCCACCGTGGGCGAAGCGGCCCGCTATTACCGGATCGAGGACGCGCGGGCCGCCGGTCCGCAGACCTCCGACCCCGGCGACGCCTGACCCGGAGCACCGGCGCGGCGACCTGGGTGCGGGGCACCTCCATCCGGCGTGGTCGGATGGAGGTGCCCCGCACTCGGCAAACGAACGGGTGGTCAGCGGCAGTCCACCGGTTCGGCGGGGGTCAGCGGCGCGTCGGCGCGGGTGTCGAGCAGCACCGCGACCAGCGCCCGCGCCTCCTGCCGCATCGGCACGAACCGCCCGCCGTCCGGGGCCGGGAGGCTGCGCACGCCGTGCAGGTCGAGCTCGTCGCCGACCTCCTGGTGCTGCGCGGCGGTGAGCCGGTAGCCGCACGGCGGGTCGGTGTCGACGTCCTCCGGTGCGGGCGGTTCGTTGTCCGCGCCGCCGAAGTACACCGGGCCCTGGTCCCGCAGCCCGGCGAGCCGGGCCTCCGTGGTGGCGCGCTGGATCTCGGCGCGGCGCTGCTCGGCCATCCGCAGCACCTCGTCGAGGGCGATCCGCTGCGAATCGACGCGCCTGCGGTTGTTCAGCGCCGGATCGGCCTGCTCCTCCTCGGTCATCGGGTCCTGCCTGGCCTCGCCGAGCAGCCCGACCGCGTTCTTGATCCCGATGGTGTTGCGCAGGATGCGCGCCTGCCCGTCCCCGGCGACCTGGCGGATCGGCTCACCGGTCTCCGGGTCGGTGTAGATGCCGTAGACCCCGGTGCTGAACCCGCGCTCTTCCAGGGCGGGCCGCACGTACTCCTCGGAGAGCCGCTGCCCGGCCGCGTGCACCTGCCCGGCGGTGTTGAGGTTGCGCGACCACAGCGACAAGAAGTCCTTGACGTAGTACGGCGGGCGCCCGCCGTACTCGTGCAGGTCGTGCACCACGTCCGGCCGGTGGTCGCGCAGCACCGAGGCCAGCGCCCGCGCCTCCGGGGTGCGCAGCTGCAGGTGGTCCCGGTTGATGTCGAGCCCGGCGGCGTTCTCCCGGGTGTCGGCGACGCGCCCGTCGGGGTTGGCGTTGGGCAGGAACAGCACCGCGCCGCGGTCGAGGAACCGCCGCGCGCCGGGGTCGCGGGCCAGGTCGCGCGCCCCGGTCAGGCACGCCTCGCGCCCGGACGGCTCGTCGCCGTGCTGGGAGCAGACGAACAGCACGGTGTACCGGGCGTGTTCGGCGCCGACCCGGACGAGCCGCAGCGGGCGGCCTTCCACGCTGGTCCCCACCTGCCGCACCGACACGTCGTGGTGCCGCCGGTCGAGTTCGGCCAGGAACTCCCGCTCCTCCGCGAGCGTCGTCCAGCGCTGGCCACCGGTGCGCTCGAAACCCGTGTCCAGCGCGGTGCCCTCGGCCGCGACGGCGGTCGGCGCCACCAGCATCGCGCTCAACGCCAGCGATGCGACCGCGCGTCGTGCGAATCGACCCATCGGCTCGTCCCTTCCCTCGGTGAACCCCGGAAGCGGCAACGCCGCCGCTTCCGGAGCCAAATCACCACCGGGTCGGGGCGGAGTCAACCGCCGACCGAGGTGCGTTCGGCGGCGCGCTGCACCCGCGCGGTGCGGTTCCAGCTCCACCAGCCGTGCACCACCAGGACCGCGAACACCACGTAGATCGCGGCGCTGAAGTGCAGTCCCGAGGCGAACTGCAGCGGCACCCCGACGGCGTCGACGGCCAGCCAGACCAACCAGAACTCCACCAGTCCGCGACCCTGCGCCCAGAACGCGACCGCGGTGCCGACGAAGATCCAGGCGTCCGGCCACGGCGCCCAGGAGGCACCGGTCGCCTCCAGCAGCAGCGCGAAGGCGGTGGTGCCCAGGACGAGCGCGGCGAGCAGCGCGAGCCGTTCGCGCGGGCCCGCGCGGCGGACCACCACGCCGTAGACCGGGTCGCTGCGCCGCTGCCACGCCCACCAGCCGTAGACCGAGATGAGCAGGATGATCACCTGCCGGACGGCGAGCCCACCGAGGTGCGCCGAGGCGTAGACGGCGAACAGCAGCACGGTCGCGGCCACCTGCACCGGCCAGGTCGCCAGCGTGCGGCGCTGGGCCAGGAAGACGACGGCGAGGGCGCAGAGCTGGCCGACCAGTTCCGCCCACGAGATCCGCTGGCCCAGCACGGTGATCCCGTTGCCGAGCACCCATTCGGCGAGCTGCTGCACGCGCCCTCTCCTCCCACCCGGCGCACCGGGGCGGAATCGCGCGGGCAGCGGGAACGACGGGCGCGCCGTCGGCGCCCGAGGCGCGACGGCTGCTGCCGGTCCGGCGACCCGTGCGCTGCCTCCCATCCGGACTGTCACCGTCGGTTCCGGAATTCCACCGGATCGGCCGGGAACCTCCTCGCGGAGGCACCGGTTCGCGGACTGTCACCGCCGGTTCGGAATCGCACCGAGCCCCGGAGCGCACGACTTCTGCTGCTTCGGTCAACATCCTGCGCCGTCGCGCCGCTTCCCACACCGGGACGTGCGCCGCATCACAGCGAAGCCGGATGGCCGATCGAACACGCGTGCGCCACTCGGTAGACTCGATCGGAGATCAGCACGCCGGGGGGAGGCAGCCGATGAACGACACCGATCGAGCCATCCTCGACTTCGCCCGGGAGCACTGGCAGCACGCCGGGAACAAGGAGCGCGCGCTCCAGGAGCGCTTCGGCTTGTCCTCGATCCAGTACTACCAGCGGCTGAACCGATTACTCGACGAGCCCGAAGCGCTCGCCCAGCAGCCCGCGCTGGTCAAGCGGCTGCAACGGGTCCGGGACGCGCGACGTCGGAGCAGGCGTCCGGCGAGCTGAGCGCGCACCCGACCCGCTCCCCGGCCGGGTGGCTACACCTCCGGTTGCCGCTCCTGCTGGATCCGCACCAGTTCGGCGAGCAGCGGCGCGGCCCGCTCCGGCGGCAGCGCCCGGAACGCCGCCTTGATCTCCTCCGGATCACCCGCCGCGCCGTGCCCGGCGGGGTTCCGCCCCGGCTGGGCGAGCAGCCCGTTGACCAGGTCGACGAGCATCGCCACGACCGTCCTCGGCCCCAGATCGGTGTTCCAGCCCTGGATCTCGCCGTTCGGCCCGGGCGGACCGAGCAGTTCGGCCTCCACCCGGCGCAGGATGGCGTCCGGTCCCGATGCCATGCGCTCCCCCGTCCCACCGCCGCCGAGCTCGGCCCGGAAGCGGTCCATGTCGACGTGCCCCGGGTCGATCTTGCCGGTGACGCTGGTCTCCTTGTGTCCGCGCGCCGCCGCGTCGGGCTGCCCCAGGTGGCGCAGCACGGCGGCGGTCGCGATCAGCGCGGCGTCGTACTGCTCCGGGCTCGGCCCCTGCTCCACGCCCTGGTAGTCCAGCTCGAACCCGACGTAGAGGGTGTTGCCGTCCCCGGCGGGGACCGGCCCGGAGGCGCGCGCCTTCCCGGCGTGGTTGGCGCGCCCGGCGGCGATCAGGTGCACCACCCCGTCGAAGCCGATCAGCGCGTGGCACAGCGGTCCGGCCAGGTCGGGCCTGCCGTCGATGCAGAGCTGCAGGCTCGGCGCGGGATCCTGGTAGGAGGCCGGGGTGGCCGTGTGGTGCTCCAGCACCCCGACCGGTTCCGGCTGCGGACCGGACGTCGCGGTGCGCTCCCGCCAGCCCGGCGTCTCCCGCACGCGCAGACCGGCACCCGACAGCACGTCCGCGAGCCACACCAGCGGCAACGCCATCGTGATCACCCCCGAAGATCGACGTCACCACATGGTGTCGCGGCGGGTGCGCGGAGAGCCACGCCCAAGTGCGTGAAAACGCCCGGGTACCGCCCCAACGGGTGTGCGTGCACCGCCCGTTCGGCCCAGCGCGGGCCGACGTGCGGCGGTGCGCCCGACCCGGTGGCCCGCTCGGGCCGTCGCCGCGACGTGGGATTCTGGAGCCATGAGCGAGGAACGGGCAGACGGTGGCGCACCGGAGATCACCCCGGCCACCCTGCGCCGGCTCGAGCGGGCGTCCGGCGGGCTGGCCGCGGCCAGCATCGCCGCGATGGAGCAGCGGCTGCCCTGGTTCCAGCGGCTGCCCGCCGACGAGCGGGCCAGCGTGCAACTGGTCACCCAGACCGGCGTGGCCAACTTCGTGGCCTGGTTGCAGGACCCGACCGAGGCGATCCGGCTGACCACCGAGGCCTTCCGCTCGACGCCGCGGGAGCTGTCCCGCTGGGTCAGCCTCCGGCAGACGCTGGAGCTGGTGCGGGTGGCCATCGACGTCTTCGAGCAGCGGTTGCCCGAGGTCGCCGACGACGAGGCCCAGCAGGGGCTGCTGCGCGAGTCGATCCTGCGGTTCACCCGGGAGATCGCCTTCGCCGCCGCCACCTCCTACGCCGCCGCGGCCGAGGCCCGGGGCGCCTGGGACGCCCGGCTGGAGGCGCTGGTGGTGGACGGCATCGTCCGGGGTGACGCGGAGGAGTCGCTGCTGTCCCGGGCCGCCGCGCTGGGCTGGGACCCGGGTTCGGAGGCCACCGTGCTGGTCGGCAACGCGCCGTCGGAGGATCCGCCGACGATCGTCTACAAGGTGCGCGCGCGGGCGGCCCGGGTGGGGTGCGCGGTGCTGCTGGGCGTGCAGGGCAGCCGGCTGGTGGTCGTGTTCGGCACCGCGGGGTCCCGCGAGCAGGAGGCGGCGGCCGGGCTGGCGGAGGCCTTCGGCGAGGGGCCGGTGGTGGCGGGGCCGACGGTGTCGAGCCTGGCCGAGGCGCACCGGTCGGCCGGGGACGCGATGTCGGCGCTGCGCGCCGTGGTGGCCTGGCCCGGGGCGCCCCGCCCGGTGCCCTCCGCCGACCTGCTGCCGGAACGCGCGCTGGCCGGCGACCCGGAGTCGGAGCGGCAGCTCGTGGAGAACATCGTGCTCCCGCTGGTGGACTCCGGCGGCGCGCTGTTGGAGACCGTCGACACCTACCTGGAGGTCGGCGGCGTGCTGGAGAACTGCGCCCGGCAGCTCTTCGTGCACCCGAACACGGTCCGGTACCGGCTGCGGCGGGTCGCCGAGCTCACCGGCCGGGTGCCGTCGAACGCCCGGGACGCGCACGTGCTGCGGGTGGCGCTCGGGGTGGGCCGGCTGGCCAAGGCGCGCGGCCTGTGGTGAGCCCCGCGTTACGCGAATTTTGTTCACATTCCGATCACGACCCGGACACAACCGACAACGATTCACCCTCGTAGGGGGCCACGGACGGGGGGCCGTTGTAGACACCCCACAACAATGGCCGCCCGAGTTCGTTCGCCGCAGCATCACGGGGACCCCCGCCGGACGTGTTCAGTAGCAAGGGTGATCGCGCTTCTCGCCCCCGGACAGGGCTCGCAGACCCCCGGGATGCTCAGCCCGTGGCTCGAACTGGACGGTGTCGAGCAACGCCTCGCCGCCTGGTCCGAGCTGACCGGACTCGACCTGGTCCGCCTCGGCACCACCGCCGACGCCGATGAGATCAAGGACACCGCCGTCACCCAGCCGCTGGTGGTGGCCGCCTCGCTGATCGCCGCCGAGGCGCTGCGGGACCGCGTCGCGCTGCCCGCGGACACCCCGGTCGCCGGGCACTCCGTCGGGGAACTCGCCGCCGCGGCCATCGCGGGCGCGCTGAGCACCGACGACGCCGTGTCGCTGGCCGCCGTCCGCGGCTCCGAGATGGCCGCCGCGTGCGCGCTGGAGCCCACCGGCATGTCCGCCCTGCTCGGCGGTGATCCCGATGCGGTGGTGGGCCACCTGGAGTCGCTCGGCCTCGACCCGGCCAACCGCAACGGCGCCGGGCAGATCGTCGCCGCGGGCCGCGCCTCCGCGCTGACCGAACTCGCCGAGGAACCGCCGGACGGCGCCCGGGTCCGCCCGCTGCCGGTGGCCGGCGCCTTCCACACCCGCTTCATGGCCCCGGCCAAGGACGCCCTGGCCCGCCACGCCGACAAGGTGCGCGCCACCGACGCCGGGATGCCGCTGCTGTCCAACGCCGACGGCGCGGTGGTCTCCGACGGCGCCGAGGTCCTCCGGCGGCTGGTCGACCAGGTCACCCGGCCGGTGCGGTGGGACCTGTGCATGGCGGCGCTCGGCGAGCGGGGCGTCACCGCCACCGTCGAACTCCCGCCCGCGGGTGCGCTGAGCGGCATGGTGCGCCGCGAGCTCAAGGGCACCCAGACCGTGGCGCTGAAGACCCCGGCCGATCTCGACAAGGCCGCCGAACTCCTCGGGAGCGCCGCATGAGCCACCCCGCCCTCGCCCAGACCACCGCTCCCGGCGGCAGCGCGCTGCTCGGCTTCGGCAGCACCCAGGGCAACCGGGTGGTCACCAACCACGACCTCGCGAAGGTCGTGGACACCAACGACGAGTGGATCCAGCAGCGCGTCGGCATCGTGCACCGCCGCCTCGGCGACCCGGACCAGACCGTGGTGGCGATGGCGGTGGAGGCCGGTTCCAAGGCGATCGCCGACGCCGGGCTGGCCCCCTCCGACGTGGACCAGGTGATCGTGGCGACCTGCACGATGCCCGGCCAGATCCCCAACGCCGCCGCGCAGGTCGCCGACCAGATCGGGATCAAGTCCCAGGGCGCCTTCGACGTCAACGCCGCCTGCGCCGGGTTCGTCTACGCGCTGTCGGTGGCCTCCGACGCGGTGCGCGCCGGCTCGGCGCGCAACGTGCTGGTGGTCGGCTCCGAGCGGTTCCAGGAGTGGCTGGACTGGGAGGACCGGGCGAACTGCATCATCTTCGCCGACGGCGCCGGGGCCACCGTGGTCGGCGCGGGCGAGCGGGCCGGTCTGGGCCCGGCGGTGCTGGGCAGCGCCGGTGATCTGGCCGACACCATCTACTTGCGCGACCAGAAGTACATCTACCAGGAGGGCCAGTCGGTCTTCCGGTGGGCCACCACGCAGATCGCGCCGGTCGCCGCGCGCGCCGTGGCCGCCGCCGGGCTGGAGCTCTCCGACATCGACGTGCTGGTCCCGCACCAGGCGAACCTGCGCATCGTCGAGGCGATCGCGAAGAAGCTCCAGGGCCAGGGTGCCCGCGAGGACCTCGTGGTGGCTCGTGACATCGTCTACTCCGGCAACACGTCGTCCGCTTCGATCCCGCTGGCCATCGACCACATGCGCGCCGCCGGTGAGATCTCCAGCGGGGACGTGCTGCTGCTCGTGGGCTTCGGCGCCGGTCTGTCCTACGCGGGACAGGTCGTCGTCTGCCCCTGACGAACCGCGTCCGCGCGGCCCGAAAACCCATCTCCAGCGCAGGAACAAGGAAGGAACATCCCGTGTCGAACGAGGAAATCACCAAGGGCCTGGCCACCATCGTCGAGGAGGTCGCCGGTGTCGACGCCGGCGACGTCACCGTCGACAAGTCCTTCGTGGACGACCTCGACATCGACTCCCTGTCGATGGTCGAGATCGCGGTGCAGGCCGAGGACAAGTTCGGGGTCAAGATCCCGGACGACGAGCTGGCCAACCTCAAGACCGTCGGCGATGCGGTGAACTACATCGTCAACAACAAATGACCACCGATGTCGTGATCACCGGGTTGGGCGCGACGACACCGCTCGGCGGTGACGTCGCGTCCACCTGGGACGGACTGCTCAACGGGCACACCGGTATCCGGCGGCTCGACGTCGAGTGGGTCGAGCGCTACGAGCTGCCCACCGCGATCGGCGCGCCGCTGGCCGTGGACCCCGCCGAGGTGCTGCCGCGCGTGCAGCTCCGCCGGCTGGACCGCTGCGAGGCCGTCGCGCTGATCGCGGCCCGCGAGGCGTGGGCGGACGCGGGCTACGAGCTGCCCGGCGACGAGGCGGAACCGGTCGACCCCGACCGGCTCGGCGTGTCGATCGGCACCGGCGTCGGCGGGCCGCTGACCCTGCTCCAGCAGGACGACCTGCTGGAGACCGGGGGGCTGCGCAAGGTCTCGCCGCTGACCGTGCCGATGCTGATGCCCAACGGCCCGGCGGCCCACGTCAGCCTGGACCTGCGGGCCCGCGCGGGGTCCACTCCCCCGCGTCGGCCTGCGCTTCCGGCGCCGAAGGACTGGCCAAGGGCTGGGACATGATCCGGCAGGGCCTGGCCGACGTGGTGGTCGCGGGCGGTGCCGAGGCGTGCATCCACCCGGTCACCGTGGCCGGCTTCTCCCAGGCCCGGACCCTGAGCACCCGCAACGACGATCCGGACCGCGCCTCGCGGCCCTTCGACGTCGACCGGGACGGGTTCGTGATGGGCGAGGGCGCCGGGGTGGTCGTCCTGGAGAGCGCCGAGCACGCCGCGGCGCGCGGTGCCCGGGTCTACGGCACGCTGGCCGGGGTGGGCATCACCTCCGACGCCTACCACATCACCGGCAGCCACCCGGACGGCATCGGCCAGATCAACGCGATGCGCCGGGCGCTGCGCACCGCCGAGCTGGCCCCGTCCGACATCGGTCACGTCAACGCGCACGCGACCTCCACCGTGGTGGGTGACGTGGGCGAGGCGAACTCGGTGCGCCAGGCGGTCGGCGACGACGCCGTGGTCACCGCGCCGAAGGGCTCGCTGGGCCATCTGGTCGGCGGCGCGGGAGCGGTCGAGAGCATCATGACCGTCCTGTCGCTGCGGCACGGCCTGATCCCGGCGACCCGGAACCTGGATTCGCTGGACCCGAAGGTCGACCTCGACGTCGTGGCCGACAAGCCCCGGTACGTCGAGCAGACCGCGGCGCTCAACAACGCCTTCGGCTTCGGCGGGCACAACGTCGCGCTCGCCTTCACCCGGGCCTGACGCCCCGGGCCGCACGAGCCCACCGCTCGTGCGGCCCGCCGGCCCACCGAGCCTGTCCACCGCACCTCCCGGAGGAACACCGATGACCGCTCTCGCCACCCGGCCCGTAACCGAGCAGGAGCACCGCGATCCGCGGGATCCCGACGTCCGGCTCGAGCAGCTCCTCGACCCCGGGTCGGTCGAGCCGCTGCACCCGAGGGACGGCAGCGGGATGGTCGCCGCGCGCGGCCGGATCGACGGCGCGAAGGTCATCGCGTACTGCAGCGACGGCACCCGGATGGGCGGCGCGCTGGGCTCCGAGGGCTGCGGGCACATCGTCGACGCCATCGACCTGGCGGTGCGCGAGCGCTGCCCGGTGATCGGCGTGTGGCACTCGGGCGGGGCGCGCATCCCCGAAGGCGTGGAGTCGCTGGACGGCATGGGTCAGATGTTCGCCGCGATGATCCGCGCGTCCGGTCGGGTGCCGCAGATCTCGGTGGTGGTCGGCCCGGCGGCGGGCGGCGCGGCCTACGGCCCGGCGCTGACCGACGTGGTCGTGATGGCCCCGGCGGGTCGCGTCTTCGTCACCGGCCCCGACGTGGTCCGCAGCGTCACCGGTGAGGAGATCGACCAGGAGGGCCTGGGCGGCGCGGAGGCGCACGGCGCCAAGTCCGGGGTCGTGCACGTGGTCGCCGACGACGAGCCGGACGCCTACGCGCGGGCGCGGCGGCTGGCCGGGCTGTTCGCCCAGCCGGGCCTGTTCGACCTGCACTCGGTCCAGGGGGGCCGCGACCTGCGCGGGCTGCTGCCGGACCGCCCGCAGCGGGCCTACGACGTCAAGCCGGTGATCCGGGGCCTGCTGGACCACACCGAGGACGACGACGGCACCGTGGTCGCGGCGGAGTTCGAGGAGCTCCAGGCCAAGTGGGCGCCGAACGTGGTGGTCGGGCTGGGCCGCCTCGGCGGCCGGACCGTCGGGGTGATCGCGAACAACCCGCTGCGCAAGGGTGGCTGCCTGGACTCGCTGTCGGCGGAGAAGGCGGCCCGCTTCGTGCGGATGTGCGACTCCTTCGGGGTGCCGCTGCTGGTGCTCGTCGACGTGCCGGGCTACCTGCCGGGCGTCGGCCAGGAGTGGGGCGGCGTGGTGCGGCGCGGCGCGAAGCTGCTGCACGCCTTCGGCGAGGCGGTGGTGCCCCGGGTGACCCTGGTGACCCGCAAGTCCTACGGCGGCGCCTACATCGCGATGAACTCCCGCGCCCTCGGGGCGACCGCCGTGTTCGCCTGGCCGGAGGCCGAGGTCGCGGTGATGGGCGCCAAGGCCGCCGTCGGCGTGCTGCACCGCAAGGAGCTGGCCGCCGCGCCGGAGGAGGAGCGCGAGGAGCTGCAGAACCGGCTCACCGAGGAGCACCAGCGGGTCGCCGGCGGGGTCGGCCGGGCGATGTCGATCGGCGTGGTCGACGAGGTCATCGACCCCTCCACGACGCGGCGCCGGATCGCCGAAGCCCTCGCCGCCGCTCCCGCCGGGCGCGGCGCGCACACCAACATCCCGCTCTGAACCACCTCAGTCCTGAGTGAGGAGCACCCGTGCCCAGGTCCGGGTTCTCTTCAGAAAGCGGCGGAGCCGCTTTGCGGTGGGGCCGTCAACCAGCACCGCCGCCCGTGCTCGGACGTGACCGCTCAGCGGTCCCCTCGCGAGGACAGCCGTGACGCCGTGTCGAAGTGGGTACGTCAGGAACGGCTCCCGGAGCGAGAAGACCGCTGAGGTTCCGCCACCCGCACCGCCACGCACACCATCGGCGAAAGCCGTCCTCGCTCGGATGGAGGTGCCCCTCACTCGGGTCGGCAGGGGTCGAGCAGGGCGCTGCCCGGGAAGCGGTTGATGTCGAGCCGCAGCCCGCCCTCGTCGGGGACCAGCGGGTAGACCACCCGCCAGCGGATGCAGGGCTCGGCGAGCTGGGGCGGCGCTTGCGCGGGGTCCTGGGTGCTGGTGAAGGTGAGCAGCACGCGCAACGTGCCGTCCGGGGTCCGCTCGATCCGGTGCACCACCACGTCGCTGTCGTGGGTGGTCCGGTACGCCTGCAACCACTCGTCGCGCGGCTGCTCCCGCCACTTCGCCGGGACCACCGTGGACTTCCAGCCGTCGTAGTCCCGCCCGTTGATCGCGTCGAAGTGGACCTCCAGCAGCGCGCGCACGATGCCCTGGTCGGGATGCGCGGCGGCGTCGGCGGTGAACGCCAGCCCGCCCGGGACCGGCTCCGGTGCGACCGATTCGGGACTCGCCGGGGTGATGCCCTGGATGGACGTGCCGTACTGCTCGCGGGCGGCCAGCCCGCCGCCGATCGCGGCCGCGAGCACCAGCGCCGTCGTCGGAACGGCCCACTTCAGCCAAGAACGCACCCGCCGAGCTTCGCACACCGCCGCCGCGGCTCGTGCGGGCTCTCCTCGAAGCCGTCCCGGTCGGTCAGCCCACCCGGTGCAGCCAGGAGACCGGGGCGCCGTCGCCCGCCCGGCGGAACGGTTCGAGGGCGTCGTCCCACGCGGCGCCGAGGAGCTGTTCGACGCGGTGGGCGAACGATTCCGGTCCCCGGCTGGTGGCCGCGAGCGCGCGGAGCTGGTCCTCGCCCACCACGATGTCGCCGTTGGCGCTGGTGCAGGCGCGCCAGAGCCCCAGCCCGGGGGCGTGGCAGAACCGCTGGCCGTCCACGCCCGGGCTGGCGTCCTCGGTGACCTCGAACCGCAGCATCGGCCACGCGCGCAGGGCGGTGACCAGGCGTGCCGCGGTACCCGGCTCACCCGTCCACGCGCATTCCGCGCGGAGTTGTCCGGGTGCGGCGGGTTGGGCCGTCCAGCGGAGTTCCTTCCGCCCACCGAGCGCGCCAGAGATCGCCCACTCGACGTGCGGGCAGACCGCAGACGGCGACGAGTGGACGTAGATCACGCCACCGGTGCTGCCACGGGTGCTCACTGCTGACCTCCGCTGTTCGACGAGGAACGTCTTCCCCTACGGCCTCTCGAACACCGCGATCACCAGGTGCGGCGTCATTCTGCTATGCGGGTGGAACCTCCCGCCACACCAACGCGGGCATCCGCACCGGTGGCGCGGCGGCCCGGCCGGTCCCGCGGTGGCGGCCTCCGCTCGGCGGTCGTCGCAGATCCGGGCAGGTGCGCGGGGGAGTGCCGACCGTCACCGCAACGGCGGCACGGCACGACGGATACCACTCGAACGGACGAACGGCGGAACCCCCGGACACGCCCGGACGTGTCCGACTACCGTGCTCCGTGGCCGCACCGGCGGCCGCGGAGAGGAGGTCGTCGTGCGACTGGTGCGGCTCGACGCCGAACCCAGCGCGGTGGGAGCCGACGTCCGCGCCGCCGTCACCGCGTGGGGCGAGGGCGAATCGGTGCTCGGCGGCGTCGCGGTGTTCGGCTGCGCACCGCTGGGCGCACCGCGCCCGCTGGACGCGGTGCTGGTGCTGCCGCGCGGGGTGGTCGTGGTGCTCGGCGCCGATCTCGGCGAACCCGCCACCAAGCTGGAGGCCCCGCTGCGGACACCGTGGACGGTCGACGGCTGGCCGCTGGTGCGCGACGGCGCCGCCAACCCCGGGTTGGAGGCGCTGGAATCGGCCGCCGCGCTGGCCCGGGGCCTGCAGGCGCGGGGCGTCGAACCGCTGCCGGTCGCGGCGGTGGTCGCCGTCGGCCCCTACGCCGCCCAGGTCACGCAGCCGACCACCGACCTGCACCGGGGTCTGCGGGTGCTCTCGCCGACCACGACGTCGGTGCTGGCCGCCGCTCGGGAGCTCGCCACCTACGAACGCACCTGCCCGGCCGCCGCCGCGCACCGGTTGCTGCGCGCGCTGGACGGCGGCATCGACCTCAGCGCCGCCGAGCTCGTCGCCGAGGGTTTCGCCGACACCGGCGCCGACGACCTCGGCACCACCGAGACCGTCCTGCTGCCGAAGGTGCGCGCCGCCCCGCGACGCCCGCTGTCCCGCCGCCGCTCCGTCGTGGGCGGCGCGGTCGCGGCGGTGGTGCTGGCCTGCGCGGTGGTGCTCGTGGTGCTGCTGACCGGCGGGCCCGAGCCGGCAGCGCCCGCGCGGGCGGTGCGGCAGGTGGACGGGGTGGGGTTCGTCGAGCACGCGGCGCGGCGGGGCACCGACTGCGTGGCGGTGTCCTCCGGCGACGTGCAGGCCTGGTTCGCCGCGCACCCGTGCCGCGAGGTGTCCCGGGCCCGCTTCGCGACCCGGACCGACGGCCGCCCGGTGGTGGTCGCGGTGACGTCGGTGGACGCCGGGGACGAGCGGTCGGCGGCGGAGTTGCGGGAACTCGCCCAGCAACCCGGCACCGGCCAGGTCGGCGTGCCGCTCACCGGGAACGGGGCGGAGTTCGACGACGCCGCCCGAGCGGTGCAGCAGACCGGTGCGCGGGTCCGGGTGGTGCGGGCGGTCTGGGGCGACGGCCCGTCGGCGCCCGAGGACGTCGCCTTGCGCACCGCGGTCGAGCGCGGCCTGCGGCTGCCGCTGTGATCAGCGCGGATCCGGTTCCTCGTCGTCGGCGCGCACCCGGGTCCACCCGCCGCGCGCCGGGGCCGCGTCGCCCGGCGGCAGCAACCGGGGCGCCTTGGTCAGGTACGGCCGGACCAGCCGGCACAGCACCAGCAGCGGCGCGAACAGCGGGACCACGGCGGTCAGCGCCGCCGCCGTCACGCCGGCGCGCAGCACGTCGCGCGGGCGCAGCCCGGAACGCCGGTCCGGCATGCCCGCGCTGGTGAGCGAGGCGACCCAGAGCAGTGCCACGAACCCCACCAGCGTCGCCAGCGCCACCAGGATCGCGGGCTGGTAGCCGAGCCGTTCGGCGGAGAGCATCACCGCGAGCCAGCCCAGCAGCGCCGGGCCCTGGCCGCGTTCGGTGGTCGCCGCCCACAGCAGCCCGCCGAAGGCGGCCAGTCCGGCGCCGGTGTCGTACCAGGACGCCGCGAGCCGCTGCACCCACTCCCCCGCCAACCCGGTCCGGTCGGCGAACTCGCCGAGCACGGCCAGCGCGGTGGTGTCCCGCTCCGGCACGACGAACTGGGCGACGATCCACGCCAGCGCCCACAGCGAGACGACGAAGGCGAGCACCTGCTGCCAGCGCGGCCGGTCGAGCGCGGCCCGGCACAACCGCACCAGTTCTCCCCGTTGCTGTGCTCGCACCGCACCCGCCTCCGCCGACCGAGCGCCTCATGATGTCGGAGATCCCGCGACGGGGGAACCGCCGAGAGGTCCCCACCGCACCACCGGGCGAGACCATTCACCAGACCGGGACAGCAACCCCCGAAAGCCGAGGCCACCACCCGCAGCCGAGGCAAGGAACCCGGTGCAAGCACGCACGCCACCGACACCACCACCAGCCAAGCGGCGCAGCTCTCACCCCACGCACGGCACCGGCACCGGCACCGCCGGTTCTCAGCGGTCTTCTCGCGAGGACGCCCCGCCGCTGTGCATTGGCATCCATGAGAAGGGGCGCCCGGAGCGAGAAGGCCGCTGAGGTTCCGCCACCCGCACCGCCAAGCAACAGGACCACGATCAGGAAATCAAAAAGAAGAGGGGGTTCGGGCGCATCGCCCTCCCGGCGCGCACGCCGGGGGCAGCGGCCGGATCAGCCCGCCGTCGACCAGCCATTGCCCGGATCCCGCGGTGGAGACCAGGAACCGGCCGAGCCGGTCGGTGGACAGCTGCACGGAACCCGGGCGCAGCGGACCGGTCTCGAAGGCGACGCCGCCGCCGAGCCGCCTGCCGGTCTCCGCGTCGAAGGTGGCCACCCGGGAGTCCGCCGAGCCGCAGGCGACCGGCAGCAGCGCCGCGACGTCCCCGCCGGTCCAGGTCACCGACAGCGGTCCGCAGTCGCCGAGCACGTCGATCTCGCCCGCCGCCGCGAAGTCCGCCGCTCCGGCGGGCAGCACCCGGATGCCGACGTCACCCGCCGGACCGGCCAGGAGCACGGCCAGGCGCCCGTCCTCGGCCAGCGCCAGGTCGAGCACGGCGGTCCCGGGCGGGATCGGCACCCGCCGCTGCGCGGGGTCGGCGACCACCACCGCGCCGCCGTCGAGGTAGGCGACCCGGTCGCCTTCGGCGGTGAGCACCTGGCCGGTGGCGGTGCCGGGCAGCCTCCGCAGCTCGCCGTCGGCGCCGCCGGCGACGACGTGCCCGTCCACCAGGGCGAAGAACCGATCGGGCGAGCCGGCCACCGGTCCGGCGGCACCGCCGTCGACCCGGCCGAGCTCCCGCTGCCGCTGCCCGGAGTCCACGTCGAACACCGACACCACGCCGAGGTCGGTGATCGCGAGGTAGCCGTGCGGACCGATGCTCACCGGGGCGGTGCGCTGACCGGTCGGGAACACCACCAGCACCAGCAGCAGCGCCGCGGTGGCCGCGACCGCGCTGCCCGCGCCGAGCAGGACCCGGCGCCGCGGCGAGCGGTGGCGGCGGGTGGCGGCGAGCAGTCGGGGCAGCGCATCGGACCGGGGTTCGACGTCGTCCACCGCGGCGTGCAGCAGCGCGCGCACCCGCGCTTCGTCATCGGTGACCATCGTGCCGTTCACACCCGCTTCCCGAGCAGCTCCGACAACCGCGCGACGCCGCGCGAGCAGTAGGACTTGACCGAACCCGCGCTGCATCCCATCAGCTCCGCGGTGCGCGCCTCGCTCAGGTCGGCGTAGTAGCGCAGCACGATCGCCTCGCGCTGCCGCCGGGGGAGCTGGGCCAGCGCCGCGGTGAGCACCGCGCGGTCCACCCCGCGGCCGGTGTCGTCGGGCTGGGCGTCGGCGGTCGCCAGCTTCGGCTGGTACTTCTTGGCGATCTGCCTGCGCCGCAGGGTCGAGCGGGCCCGGTTGAGCACCGCTTGGCGCAGGAACGCCAGCGCCTTGTCCGGGTCGCGCAGCCGGTTCCGGGAGTCGAACACGCGGACGTAGGCGTCCTGCACGATGTCCTCGGCCGACGCGCGGTCATCAACCAGCAGCAGCGCGATCCGCAGCAGTTGCCGGTAATGCTCCTGGTAGAGGGCGGTCAGCCGGTCCGTCAAGTCATCCATGGCCGTCAGCCCGTCGCCCGACCAGGCGGTCGCGGGCGCTGCGATCGACACCGTCACATCCCTGCACGACGCGCGAGACCCCCTCCACGGTTGTGACCGGACCGGAGTTTTCCGCGATTCCCGGGCCCGGGGGAGCCTACCGGCGGTCCCCGCCGAAGATCATCGCCGTGGCCGCTTCGAGACAGACGACCGTGCTCGTCCCACCCGGCTGCACTACCGTCGGCCCCGTTGACTCGCGATGGGAGGAATACCTGATGCGGTTCGGGGTTTCGACGTTCATCACCGACGAGGGGATCAGGCCCGCGGACCTCGGGCGGGCGTTGGAGGAGCGCGGGTTCGACGCCGTCTTCCTCGCCGAGCACACCCACATCCCGGCGAGCCGGGAATCGCCGTACCCGGGCGGTGGGGACCTGCCGCGGATCTACTACCGCACCCTGGACCCGTTCGTCGCGCTCGGCGCCATGGCCTCGGTGACCGAGAACCTGCTGCTGGCCACGGGCATCGCGCTGGTGGTCGAGCGCGACCCGATCACCACCGCCAAGGAGGTCGCCTCGCTGGACCTGGTCTCCGGCGGGCGGGCGATCTTCGGCATCGGCGCGGGGTGGAACCGCGAGGAGATGCGCAACCACGGCACCGACCCGAGGACGCGGGGAGCGCTGATGGACGAGCGGATCCGGGCGATGCGGGCGCTGTGGACCCAGGAGCAGGCCGAGTTCCACGGGGAGCACGTGGACTTCGACCCGGTGTACGCGTGGCCGAAGCCGGTGCAGGACCCGCACCCGCCGATCTACGTCGGCGGCGAGAGCGACCGGGCCCGGGCCCGCGTCGCCGAGTACGGCGGCGGCTGGCTGCCCCGCGCGGGCAGCGGCGACCTGGCGTCGATGATCGCCGAGGTGCGCGAGCGGGCGGGCTGGCGGGTTCCGGTGTCGGTGTACTCGGCGCCCGACGACGCCGCCGAGATCGCCTCCTACGCCGAGGCCGGGGTGGACCGGACGCTGTTCCTGCTGCCGACCGAGCCGCGGGACACCACCCTCCGGCTGCTCGACGGCTACACCGCTCTCATGCGCGATTTCGGCTGATCTGTCCGCTTCCGGGCCCCGTCGACCACGCGACGTGGACGGCGGGGCCCACGCGTGTACCGACCGCTGCTTACATCCTGGTTACGTCCCGGGCACGGGGTGGACATCGGCTGGGCCGCGACCGATGCTCGGTCCGCGGCGCGGAGGGCGCATCGCGGCGGAACTGACCGAATGGAGTCGCGGGACGGTGGCAACGACGACGGACTCGCCGAGCGGAGCTCGGAAGCGGAGGATGAGCCCCAAGGAGATCGGCGGCTGGGTGCTCGTCGCGATCATCGGCGCGGTCGCCTGGGGCGTGATCGCGCTCAGCCGCGGGGAGGAGATCTCCGCGGCGTGGCTGGTGTTCGCGGCGCTGGCGTCGTACGCGATCGCCTACCGCTTCTACGCCCGGTTCATCACGTACAAGGTGCTGCGCGCCGACGACACCCGGGCCACCCCCGCTGAACGGCTGAACAACGCCACCGATTTCCAGCCGACCGACCGACGGGTGCTGTTCGGCCACCACTTCGCGGCGATCGCCGGGGCCGGTCCGCTGGTCGGTCCGGTGCTGGCCGCGCAGATGGGTTACCTGCCGGGCACCATCTGGATCATCGTCGGGGTGATCTTCGCCGGTGCGGTGCAGGACCTGGTGGTGCTGTTCTTCTCCACCCGCCGCAACGGCCGCAGCCTCGGCCAGATGGCCCGCGACGAGATCGGGCCGGTGGGCGGGGTCGCCGCGCTGATCGCGGTGCTGGCGATCATGATCATCCTGCTCGCGGTGCTGGCGCTGGTCGTGGTCGGCGCGCTCCGGGGCTCGCCGTGGGGCACCTTCTCCATCGGGATGACGATCCCGATCGCCCTGTTCATGGGCTTCTACCTGCGCTACGTCCGGCCCGGTCGGATCACCGAGACCTCGGTCATCGGCGTGGCGCTGCTGATGCTGGCGATCGTCGGCGGCGGCTGGGTCGCGGAGTCCTCGCTGGCCGGGATGTTCACCCTCAGCGCCAACGAGATCACCTTCGCGCTGATCGGCTACGGATTCATCGCCTCGGTGCTGCCGGTGTGGATGCTGCTGGCCCCGCGCGACTACCTCAGCACCTTCATGAAGGTCGGCGTGGTGGTGCTGCTGGCGGCGTCGCTGCTGATCGCGATGCCGCTGATGAAGACCGAGGCGATCACCGAGTTCGCGCTCAACGGCCAGGGGCCGGTGTTCAGCGGTTCGCTGTTCCCGTTCGTGTTCATCACGATCGCCTGCGGTGCGCTGTCCGGCTTCCACGCGCTGGTGTCCTCGGGCACCACGCCGAAGCTGCTGGAGAAGGAGTCGCAGGTCCGCGTCATCGGCTACGGCGGGATGCTCACCGAGTCGTTCGTGGCGATCATGGCGCTGGCCGCCGCCTGCATCATCGACCCCGGCCTGTACTTCGCGATGAACATGCCCGCCACCGCGCTCGGCGACACCGTGGAGTCGGCGTCCCAGGCGGTCGCCGGGATCGGGTTCCAGATCAGCCCGGAGCAGCTCGCGGCGGCGGCAGCGGCGGTCGACGAGGAGACGCTGGTCGGCCGCAGCGGCGGCGCCCCGACCCTCGCGGTCGGGTTGTCCGAAGTGTTCTCGCAGGTCATCGGCGGCGACGCGATGAAGGCGTTCTGGTACCACTTCGCGGTCATGTTCGAGGCGCTGTTCATCCTGACCACGGTGGACGCCGGGACCCGGGTCGGTCGGTTCATGCTGCAGGACACGGTCGGCAACGTCTGGAAGCGCTTCGGGGACGTGAGCTGGCGGCCGGGCAACTGGATCGCCAGCGCGGTCATCGTCGGCGCCTGGGGCTACTTCCTGTGGGCCGGGGTGAACGACCCGCTGGGCGGCATCAACCAGCTCTTCCCGCTGTTCGGCATCGCCAACCAGCTCCTGGCGGCGGTGGCGCTGGCGGTGGCCACCACGTTGCTGATCAAGGCCGGCAAGGCCAAGTACGCCTGGGTGACGCTGGTCCCCTTGGCCTGGGACGTGGCGGTGACGCTCACCGCGAGCTGGCAGAAGATCTTCTCCGCCGACCCGAGCATCGGGTTCTTCGCCCAGCGGGCGGCGTACCAGGCGGCGCTGGACGCCGGCGAGACCAGCAAGGGCAGCGCCCACACCGTCGCGGACATGCAGCAGGTGGTGGTGAACTCGACCGTCACCGGCGTGCTCAGCGTGCTGTTCGCGGTGCTGATCATCGTGGTGCTGGTCGACGCGATCCGGGTGTGGATCAAGGCGCTGCGCGCGTCCGAACCGCTGCCCACCACCGAGGAGCCCTACCAGGAGTCGACCCTGTGGGCGCCGTCCGGGCTGATCCCGACCGCCGAGGAGCGGCGGGTCCAGCGGGAGCGGGAGACCGCGGGGACATGACGGTGCGAGCGGTCCTCGCCGGGCTGCGCGACGGGGTGCGCGCGGCTCGGCGGATCGTGCGCGGCGTGGTGGGCGAGGACGCCTACGAGCGCTACCTCGCCCACCACCGCGCGCATCACCCGGACGAGGCCCCGCTGCCGGAACGCGAGTTCTGGCGCCGCCACGTCGACCGGCAGGAGGCCAACCCCGGCTCCCGCTGCTGCTGAGGACCGCCACGCGTACCACCGCACCGGGGCGGGTAGCCCGGGCCGGTGGGCCCCGGGAGGCTTCCGCTGAGCAGAAGGGCACCGTCGGCGACCGCGATGCCCCCCGGCGACAGTGTGGTGGTCCAAGCCACGGAAAGGTTCGAAACTCCATGCGCACACAGGTCGCGATCGTGGGCGGTGGCCCCGCCGGACTCCTGCTCTCCCACCTGCTGCACCTCCAAGGCGTCGACTCCGTCGTGCTGGAGCGGCGCAGCGCGGAGCACGTGCAGCAGCGGGTCCGCGCGGGCGTGCTGGAGCAGGGCACCGTCGACCTGCTCACCGAAGCCGGGGTCGGCGAGCGGATGCGGCGCGAGGGCGAGGTGCACAACGGCGTCCACGTCCAGTTCGACGAGGACCGGGTGCACATCCCGTTCAAGCAGCTGACCGGGCGGGCGATCACCGTCTACGGGCAGCAGGAGGTCGTCAAGGACCTCACCGAGCGGCGCCTCGCCGACGGCGGCCGGGTGCTGTTCGAGGTCGACGAGGTGCAGGTGGCGGGCGTCGATACCGACGACCCGGTCGTGCACTACACCCACGAGGGCGTCTCCCACGAGCTGCACGCGGACTTCGTCGCCGGGTGCGACGGCTTCCACGGCATCTGCCGCGATGCCATCCCGGCCGACGTGCGGACCGTCTACGAGCGGGTCTACCCGTTCGGCTGGCTGGGCATCCTGGCCGACGTGCCGCCCTCCAGCGACGAGCTGATCTACGCCAACAACGCCAACGGCTTCGCGCTGCTGAGCATGCGCTCGGCGACGATCAGCCGGATGTACCTCCAGGTCGCGCCGGAGGAATCGCTGGACCGCTGGCCCGACGAGCGGATCTGGGCCGAGCTGAGCACCCGGCTCGACGCCCCCGGGTTCACCCTCCAGCAGGGCCCGATCTTCGACAAGAGCGTCACCGCGATGCGCAGCTTCGTCGCCGAGCCGCTGCGCTACGGCAGGCTCTTCCTCGCCGGGGACTCGGCGCACATCGTGCCGCCGACCGGCGCCAAGGGCCTCAACCTCGCGGTGTCCGATGTGGACCGGCTCGCCGAGTCGATCGCCGACTACTACCGCACCGGCAGCGAGACGGGCATCGACACCTACTCGGCCGCGTGCCTGGAGCGGGTCTGGCGGGTGCAGCACTTCTCCTGGTGGATGACCTCGATGACGCACCGCTTCGAAGGGCCCGACGCGGCCTTCGACCGCCGGCTCCAGCGCTCGCAGTTCGACTACCTGGGCCGCTCCGAGGCGTCCGCCACCACGCTGGCGGAGAACTACGTCGGTCTCCCGCTGCGCTGAGGCAGGGTGCCCCTGGTGCGCCGCACCGGGGGCACCGCGCGCTCACAGCAGGTCGAGCAGCGCCCGGCGCTCCTCGTCGGTGACGAACGAGGCTTGGAAGGAGTGGGCCGCGAGCTCGCGCACCGCGGTGGCGTCGAGGTCCAGGGCCCGCTGGATGCCGACGTAGTTGTCCCCGACGTAGCCGCCGAAGTAGGCCGGGTCGTCGGAGTTGATGGTGACCACCACGCCCGCGTCCAGCAGCGCGGGCAGCGGGTGCTGCTCCAGGTCCGGCACGCAGCGCAGCCGCACGTTGGAGAACGGGCACACGGTCAGCGGGGTGCGTTCCCGGGACAGCCGCCGGAGCAGCTCGGCGTCCTCCACCGAGCGGATGCCGTGGTCGACCCGCTCCACGCCGAGCACGTCGAGGGCCTGCCAGACGTACTCCGGCGGGCCCTCCTCCCCCGCGTGCGCGACCAGGTGCAGGCCCGCCGCCCTGGCCCGCTCGAAGACCGGGGCGAACGCCGCGGGCGGGTAGCCGACCTCGGCGGAGTCCAGGCCGACGCCGTCGATCACGTCCAGGTGCGGCTGCAACGCCTCCCAGGTCGCCAGCGCGGCCTCCGGGCCCTTGTCGCGCAGGAAGCAGGCGATCAGCCGGGTGGAGATCCCGAAGCGCTCGGACGAGGTGCGCAGCGAGGCGGTGAGCCCCTCGACGATCACCTCCATCGGCACGCCGCGGTCGAGGTGCGCCTGCGGGTCGAAGAAGATCTCCGCGTGCTTGACGCCCTGGGTGCTGGCCTTGGCCAGGTACTCGTCGGTCATCTCGGTGAAGTCCAGCGGGGTGCGCAGCACGTCCATCGCCAGGTAGTACAGGTCCAGGAAGGACTGGAGGTCGTCGAAGACGTAGCGGCGGCGCAGGTCCTCGACGTCGGCGAACGGCAGCTCGATCCCGTTGCGGTGGGCGCAGGCGAACACCAGGCCCGGTTCGAGCGTGCCCTCGATGTGCACGTGCAGCTCGGCTTTCGGGATCAACAACCCGGGCAACTACGACCTCCTCGTTCGGAACCGGACGCCCCAGTAGACCACGGCCGCCGGAAAACCCGTGTCTCCGGAGGAGCGGGTGCGGCCATACTCGGCGGAATGGATTTCACCACCTTCGACAAGCGCGGATACCGCACCGTGGACGTCCGCGCCGGGTACGGCGAGTGGGTCTCGACCTACGAGGACACGGTCGAGGACGTGATGGACATCGCGCTGCTGGACCGGCTCCGGGTGCCGGACTGGGCCGCGGTGCGGCAGGCCGCCGACCTCGGCTGCGGCACCGGCCGCACCGGGCGGTGGCTGCGCGAGCGCGGGGTGGCGTCGATCGACGGCGTCGACCTCACCCCGGAGATGCTCGACGTGGCGCGCCGCCGCGGTGCGCACCGGAGCCTGGCCGAAGCCGACGCCACCGACACCGGTCTGCCGGACGCGACCTACGACCTGGTGATCTGCTCGCTGATCGACGAGCACCTGGGCGAGCTGCCGCCGCTGTACCGGGAGGCGTTCCGGCTGGCCCGCCCCGGCGGGCTGTTCGCGGTGGTCAGCTTCCACCCGCACTTCATCATGACCTCCGGGATGCCGACGCACTTCACCAGCCGCAGCGGCGAGGACCTGGCGATCACCACGAACCTGCACCTGATCAGCGATCACGTGGCGGCGGCGCTGGGCGCGGGCTGGCAGCTCGCCGAGCTGCGGGAGGGCGTGGTCGGCGACGAGTGGCTGGCGGTGAAGCCCCAGTGGGAGCGGTACCGGGGCCACCCGGTCTCCGCCGCCTACGTCTGGCGCCGGACCTGACCGGCCCGGAGGAAGGCCACCGCGCGGTGGCCGACCTTCAGCGACCCGACCGCCGGGAGGCCGCCCAGCGGCACCCGGCGGGCCCGGCAGCTCACCGCGATCACGGCGTCCTCGGCGAGCACGGCGGCCACGGACCGGACCAGGGCGGCCACCGGTTCGGCCGGAGCCCCGCGCCACCGGGTGAGCTCGCCGTAGGGCACGTCGGTGATCACCAGGTCCGGCCGGTGCTCCGCCACGGCCGGACGCAGCTCGGCGGGGTCGAAGACATCGGCGCGGCGGACGGCTGAACCGATTCCGCGCACCCGCGCGGCCAGCCGGTCGGCGGCGGCCACCGCGTCGCGGTGCGAGTCCTTCCCGTGAGCCCGGTGCAGCCCGGCGAGCTCGTCCCGGCGCTCGCGGAGGCCGTCGGCGGTGAGCAGCGCGAGGTTGCGGCGCGCCAGCGAAAGCGCCGCCTCGTCGACGTCCCCGGCGAGCACCCCGGCGATGCGGTCGGGGTGCAGCAGGCCGAGGGCGGTGAGCAGGTGGCCGCTGCCGCAACACGGGTCCCAGACCACCGGCGGGCGGTCCGCGCCGTGCAGCGCGGCGGCCCGCTGGAACACCTCGTCGGCCAGCCGGACCGGGAAACCGGGCATCCCGGGGGCCGAGCGGAGCACCTTGCCGCCCGCCAGGTCGCCGTGGTCCCGGCGATCGGTCGCGTAGCGGTACATGGCTCCCCCCGGGCTCGGACGTCGGCCCGAGACTAGCCGGATCAGCGCGCCGGGCAGGCGGGGGCGACGGCGGTGCGGGCGGCGGGCGGCGGATCGACCGGTTCCGCGGCGTCGGCCAACGCGGCGGAGAGCAGGACCGCGGTGAACATCATCGTTTTGAACAACATTCGACGTCCAGACGAGCCGGGGATGTCCGCCCCCGAGTCAACCCGACCACCGGGCCGACGGCCCGGGTCGAAAGTCCCGGGTGACCGGGGAAAACGGATCACCGGGCGGAGGTACCCCGCTGATCGCGGAGCGGGTGATGTTGGTACTCTTGACGTGCAGCGCAGATCGTCGGTCAACGACGACAGGACATCCCGGCGCCCGCGAAATCCGAAATGCATTCATTCAAATGAACGGAACCGCACGTTCCGATCAGGAATGGGTAACGATTTCCGACACGCCGCGGAACGCTCCCGATCCCGCTCGCGGGTCCCGGTGGCAGCGCGGATGATTCTGTCCAAGTCGGAGCAGCCGCGGAGCCGGACGATCAGCCGAGCGCTGAACGAGACTTGTTCGTTATGCGTTGAACGCAACGGGACTCCCGCTGCTCTCCGTCTCCGGAGCAGCGGTGCACGCAAGGGAGACTGACACGAGGACGGGGGAAGTCAGATGTCCGCACCAGGGATCGGCAAGGAACCACAGCTCGCACTGCCCGACATCTCGGCGATCACCAAGTTGCCGAAGCCGGTCAAGGCTCTGGTGTACTTGATCATGCTGGCGGTGCTGACCATCGCGACCATCGGCGCGCTCGGCGCGACGATCGCGATCATCGGGCAGCTCAGCGGGGCGTTCAACATCTTCGCGATGTTCAGTTGACGGCGGCCGAGCGACGGGGCCGGTGACCCGCGGGGCACCGGCCCCGTCGCTGCGCACAGCCCGACCCGACAGCCCCGAGGACTCCACACCTCGCTACGATTCCCCGTACTCGCGGAGCCGGGGGCAGTAGCTCAGCAGGTCAGAGCAGCGGACTCATAATCCGTCAGGTCGTGGGTTCAAGTCCCACCTGCCCCACTCCGCGCCTGATCGGAAAGGGTGGCGACGATCCTCCCAAGATCATCGCCACATCTTTCCCACACCTTATTTCCCGAACCACTCAACCTCGCTCAACGCCTCAGCGGCCTTGCGGCTCGTGACCCGCCTGCCCATGTAGACGTCCTGCGTCGTCGACACCTTCGAGTGTCCGAGCTGATCAGCGATCTCCCGAGCGGTCAAACCCGCCCCGTCGAGCACGGTCGCCACCGACTTCCGGAAGGTCTTGAAGGTCACCCACGGGTACTCGGCCTCCGCCCTGAACTCCCGCCAGCGCGCTAGCGTGTTGTGCTTGTCCCGCAGACCGCCCTTGGTGTTCGGGAACACCGGGCCGTCCAAGTCGTCGAGCGGTACCCCGAACCGCTCCGCCAGCCGCGCGCGCCGATCGCGGAGCATCGAGACCAGCCAGGTCGGCAACGCCAAGGCACGTTCGGAGACGTCGGTCTTGCCTTCGTTGATCAACAGGCCGGTCCCCTTCCCCCTGATCAGGCTGCCCGCCCACGCCACCGCCCCAGCATCGAGGTCGAGGTGCTGCCACTGCACCGCCAACGCCTCCCCCGTGCGGTACCCGGTGCCCGCGTACCAGCGCACCAGGTCAGGAAGGTCATTCCGAAGGGCGCGCTCGTTGCTGTCGAGCTTGGCGAGCAAGTCCCGCATCTCGTCGGGTTCCAGCGACCGCGACGCCTTCCGCCGCCCTTCCAGCGGCCCCATGTGCCGCACGGGGTTGACCGTCATCGCCTGATAGCGGACCGCCAACCCGCAGATCCCCGACAGGATGGTGCGGACCGTGCGGGCTGAGTCAACGCTCTGGTTCCGCTTCACCGCCTGGCACACCTGCTCAAGCCGGAACACCGTCACTTCCCGCAACCGGACCTGTCCGAGCGCCGGGATGATGATGCCCTTCAGCCGACCACTGTAGGTGTCCAGCGACGTCGGCGAGCGAGTACCGTCCGCCACCGCCGCCTCGAACTCCTGCAACCAGAGGTCAGCGGCTTCTTGGAACCGCGAGTCAGGACCGATCCCCACCTGCCGCACCGGCGCGAGGCGGTCCCGCAGATCCGCCTTCAGCCGCCGCTCAGCCTTCGCCCTGGTCGGCCCCGACCGCTCCACGTTCCGGGTCACCCCGTCGGCGTCCCGGTACTTCGTCATCGCACGCCAACCGGTAGCCGTCTGGTAGGTGCGGATCTTGCCGTGCGTGCCGATCTCCAGTGGTGGGCGTGGCATCAGACCACTCCCCCGGCCTGGTTCTCGAACCAGGTTTCGACGTCGGTGGGCTTGTAGCGGACGTGCTTGCCGACGCGGCGCCCGGGAGGGCCGTAGCCCCGGGTGCGCCACTGGTAGATGGTGCCGACCGGAACGCCGAGGTAGTCGGCGACCTCAGCCGGTCCCCAGAGGTTCCGGATCATCAGTCTTTCCTTTCTGTCTGGTAGCGGTGCCGCCTGGCGTCGCGTTTGCGTTCGGCGATGGCGGCGGCGAGTTCGCGGTCTTCGCTGGTGGGGTGGCCGACGGAGGCCAGGTGCCAGTCGTTGACCACGGTGATCGCCTCTTCGGTGACGCCCAGGTCGGCCAGGGTGTGTTCGAGCTGGAACCGGCGCCGGTCGTCGCGGATGCGGCGGAACGGGACGCTGTAGTGCTTGCTCTTGGTGAGGAAGTGGCCCCGGAAGGCGAGCATGTGCGCCCAGCGCCGCAGGTTGAGCGCATCGACCGGGTCGCGCTTGTTCTCGTCGAGCCCCGGGTGTTCGTAGTGCATCCGGGCGGTGCGGGAGACGAGTCCGCCGCCCCGGCAGGTCTCGCAGTAGCCGACTGCCGTGCAGGGGCAGTCGTCCTCCTGGTGCTCGCCGCCGGGGTGGCAAGCCGGACACGGGACCGGGCCGCCGAGGCGCCAGGCGGTGCGCACGATCCGCCGGTGATGTTCGGGCACGGGGAGCATGTCGATGTGGGTTTCGGTGCGGATCGGCCGGTCCGGGGTCTCGGAGGCGCCGGTGCCCTTGGTGGCGTACTTGGCGACGTAGGAGGCCAGCCGGTCATCGGTGATGGCGCCGTCCTGGTCCTCCAAGGCGCCGGCATCGTCGGCCCGGATGGGGCGGACGTCGAGCTGATCCCCGAACGCCAGCCGCCGCGCCACCCCGTCGACCTCCGGGGCGGTCAGGGCCACTGCCCAGTGCGTGGCCTCCACCGCAGAGGTGAGCAGTTCCGTGGTGGCCCAGGCGGGAGCCGGGTCGCCGGGTCCGGTCGGGCCGTCGAGGCGCACAACCGCGTGGAAGTGGATCACGCCGCGTCGCTGGTATTCGGCGACCTTGGCGAACGACAACCGCGCGTGGGCGCCGAAGTCGCGGACGCGAATTCCGGCGGCTTGGGCGATGTGGCGCCGCAGGTACTTGGTGAACCGCGACCACAGCGCCCCGGCATGCGCCTGCCACAGCACGTGCCCGGTGTAGTCGTAGCTGCCGGGGTCGAGGGGCTGCCCGAGGCGGGGGTCGGCCTCCTGGTGGAGGGTGCCGCAGCGGCACGGCACCGGCCGACCGGCCCGGACGCGGCGGTTGTGGACCGGCCCGAACGACGGGGCGGTGAGCGTCACGAACAACCGGGGCTGCTCCGCCACGGTGGTGGGCACGTCCTTGGTGCCACCGCACAACCCGGCACGGAGGAGGTGGAAGGCGTCGGCGGCGTAGCGGTCGGAGCAGGCGGGGCAGACGCTTTCGCGGCGGTTGCCGCAGGGCACGGCGACCCGGCCGCGCAGGTCCTTCAGCACCGCCCCAGTCGTGTCGGTGATGGTGTGGTGGCCGGTGAGCTGGATCGGGTGCGTGCACCCGCCGGTGGCCTCCACAGCGGCCCGCCAGCGGGCGTAGTCCGGGGCCTTCACTCGGCGGGCGTAGGCATCAGCGGTGACCCGCTGGTAGTCGTAGCTGGTCAGCAGAGCAGTCGAGTCGGGCACGGGTTTCCATCACCTCCAGACAGGCGAACGGCGGGACACCCGCCGCCTGTTGGGGGGGTGTCCCGCCGAGCCGGAACGGTTGCGTATTCGGTTGTGCCGCAGCCGGTTTCACGCGGGGACGCGGCCGGTGAGGTCGGCGGCGATGCGTGCGGCGAGGGGTTCGGGCAGCCGGGCGACCTGGCGGACGTCAGCGGTGGTGAACTCCCGGCCCTGCGAGGTGGCGCGGTGGTGTGCGTCCCGCAGGGCTTGCACCGTTGGCGCGGGCAGCTTGGCTCCACCGAGGCCGGAGTCCGAAGTCGGTGACTCCTCAGCCGGAGCCGGAGCCGCGACGGGCGCCGGTGGTGGTGCTGGGGTCGGAGGTGCTTCCGCGACCGGCACCGGTTCGGGCGCTGGGGCCGCACCAGGTGTCGAGGCGTCCGGCTGCTCCTGGTGCTCGACTTCAGCGGCGTAGGCGTAGGCCTGGTGGATCACCTCACGGCGTCGTGCCTGGATGACCGGGATGACTTCGGCCAGGCCGTAGACGATCACGGGGATGATCGCGTGGACGGCCAGCGACCCGAGGTTGAACGCGTCCCAGTCCCCGGTGACCAGCGGCGCGAGCTGCGGCAGCACGTTCATGGCCAGCGTGGAAGCCAACAGGACGTGCTTGAGCCGCTGCCACCACGGGTGACCGGGCTCGACCCCGTGGGCGAGGATCACGGCTTCGAAGTTCAGCAGCACGATCAGCAGCCCCGCGAACATCGGCTCGACCGCCCACGCGGCCCACCACAGCGGATCAGCCGGAGTCGCATCCCCAGCCAAGAACCGCTGGACACCCTCGGTGGTGAACACCAGCCCCAGCGCGAGGAAGAACCACAGCCCGGCCAGAGTGCGGCGCCCCTGGCGCTCCATCTCCACCGCCTGAAGGTCCGGGTCCACCACCAGGCCCCGGAGCCGTCGCGCTTCCGAGATCCGGGCACCGAGGCGCCGGACGCGGCGAGTGCGCCCCGGTACGTCGTCGTCAGTGGTGCTCATGCGGTCCCCCGTTCACTCGGCGGGCTTGAGCAGGGCGAACAGGCCCTTGACCAGCAGCACCAGGCCCAGGCCGCCGAGCAGGGCGTAGCCGGGTCCGGCGAGCCACCACACGAGGGCGAGGACGCCGAGGGCCAGGGCGAGCAGTCCGAGGGCGGTGAGCAGGCCCTTGCCGGTGAGCACGATCGTCACGGGGTTCATCGGTTTCTCCTTGCTGTGTCAGGGAAAACGCTTCGGTCGGTGCTCAGGCGCTCTCTTCTTCGTCTTCGCCGTCGAAGTAGGCGATCTCTTCCACCTCGTCGTCTTCGAGTTCCTCGAAGTCGGTATCGGCCCAGCCGTCGCGAGCCGGGGCGAGGGCGTCGTCACCGATCGGTCGGCGGATCGGGACGACCGCACCGCCGCTCGTGGTGAACTCGACGAGTTCGGCGATGTCGGCATCAGCGGTGAAGGCGGCGCGGACGCGGAGCGCTTCGCGGCGGCCGTCCTGCTTGGCGTAGGCCACGCCGGGCATGTAGTCCGGGATCTTGTCCGCGAACGCACCCAGATCCCGAACGCCTTCACCAAGGCACATGTCCACGTAGCTGGACTGCGCCAGGCGCAGCGCGATCTTGGTGGGGAACAGCCCGCGCATGGGCACGACGTCCTTGGTCGGCTCCTGCGTCGCGGCGACGATGCGCCCGCCGACCGCCCGATACTGGGTCAGCGCCTTGCTCAGCAGCGTCTCGAACTCCGCCTTGTCGCTCTTGGTGGTCGTGTAGGCGGTCATGGCGGCCAGCTCGTCGCAGATCAGCAGCTCGATCGGGGTTTCCGCCGAAGGCTCGGCGGTGCGCACGCCCTGGTTGCCGAGTTCGGTCTTGCGGGCGTCGAGCACGGTCGTGTACTCGCGCATCACGGCCAGACCGGTCCGGTCGTCGGTGGCGAAGCGGTGGAACATCTCCCGCCCCCCGCCGAACTCCATCCCGCCCTTGGGGTCGATCACCCACACCCGCACGACCCCGGCCCGGACCAGCGGGGCCAGCGACCGCAGCAGCCCCCACAGCCACGAGCCCTTGCCCGCACCGGTCTCACCCGCCAACAGCACGTGCAGGTCCCGCTTGAGCAGGTCCAGGGCGAAGTCCCGGCCGTACTCGTCCCGGCCGACCACGACGCGCCGCAGCCGGTCGACCTCGGTGCTGTCCGACAGCCCGGCCAGCGGGATGGGCATCTCGTCGAAGGGCTCCCGCCGCTGGAGATCCACCGCCACGCGGCCCGGCTTGAGCACCCGCAGAGAGGCCGACCGGGCGCGGAAGGAGTTCGCGATCCGGTCGAGCACCCCGCCGACATCCTCGGGCTGCTGGCCCTTGGCCAGGTCGATGAACAGCGTGTCCCACGCCCAGGTGGAGCGGACCCGCCGCAGCTTCGGCACCAGCACCGCGCCCCGGTGGTCCGAGGTGGTGAGGTTGCAGGCCACCAGGATGCGCAGCCATTGCCGGTGATAGACCGCCCAGCGTCGCCACCACGCCCGCAGCAGGCGTCCGGCGAACCGGTCGAAGGTCGGCGCGTCCAGCACCCGCCAGGAGCCCCCGGCGAGCACCGCGACGCCTGCCGTCATGAGCATGGCCTGGTAGCCGACCAGCACCACCGCCGGAGTGATCACCGCCGCTGTGGACACCGAACGCGGGTGCCGCACCATCCAGCGCCCGACCGCCCGAGCCGGAGAGTTCGACGTGACCTCAATTCGGGTGTCGCGCATTCTTTCTCGCTCCTTTGCACCACGAAGCGCGGGGCGCCGGAAATCCCGTAGGAATCCAGCACCCCGCGCCGAGTTCGTTCCTGATTCAGTTGCGGCGTTCGGTCATCTCCAGGTGCGCCACCAGGTCGCCCACCGCGTTCTTCGTCTTGTTCAACGGCTGCCCGAGTCCCTTCGGGACGCCGAACCGCTGAAGCGTCTTCGTCAGCGTCCACATGGTCGAGTCGATCTTGCGCACCGTCGAGTGCACACCTTCACGAGCCATTACTTGTACTCCTTCGCCACGTTGCCGCCGCCCTTCTTCGCCACCGCATCGCGCACCGCATCCAGCGACGTGCGCGCCTTCGATGCGAGGTCTTCGGCCTGTTCCATAGCGCGCTTGTCCACGATGTCGTCGGACAGGAATTCCACCCGGTCCAAGTTCTGACCCAGTTCATCGAGCAGCGCCGCAATGGCCTCCAACCTGCGGATGGCCGGGGTGTTGCGCCGCATCCCCGCCGGAACCTTGATCTCCACCGCTCACCAACTCCTTTCGTTGATTCCCAGGCATCCGGTCCCGTGGAAGTCCTTCACCGCGACCACCCCCGTGCGTGCGCCGCGCAGTGCGCGTCCTGGCTGTGCTGGTACCGCCACGTATCGATGTGGCACGCCGGGCAATACGCCAACGACATTCCCGATCAACCCCTTTCCCCGGGCACCAGCCGGTACTCCGGACATACCCGGGCTCCACATTCCGGTGTGCAACCCCTCCAGCCCGCAGAACGGGCATGGAACCACCGGAGGAGCCCCGGAAATATTGCAACTGCCGATCTCCCGGCCGTCGGTGGAAACGATCACGTCCCGTGCCTGGCCACCGCACGTGCACAACTCACCCGCCACAGCCGGACGGCTATTCAGCATCGTCACGAACACACCTCCACATCGGGCCATAAAAGCCCCCGACACGCGTTCGGGGGCCAATAAAGCCCTCCGGCGCAACACAATCCGCGCCGGAAAAAGGCATAGCTCGGCCCACTCTGGAATTCTCAAACAACAACCGCCGGAATTCGGCGAAGATTCAGCCCGGCTCAAGCCGGGAACGGCGCAGGGTCAGCCCTGCGGGGTGAGCCCGATGGCGCGGAAGGACAGGCCGGAGCTGTACCGGCCGCCGCGCTGGTTCTCCCAGTGGCTCACCGTCGCGTCGACGAGCTGCACGTAGGTGCCCTCGTCGAAGCCCTCGCCGGGGTCGGCGGTCAGGGTCACCTTGATCTCCTCGCCCTTGCCCGCGTACTCGCCCGGCTGCACCCGCCGCTTGGCGAACAGCGACACCACGAACTCCTGCGCGCCCGTCTGCCGGTTCACCACCGGTTCGGCCACGCCCTGCTCGTTCTCCCGCATCTTGATCGTCGGCTCTTCGGTCACCATCAGCTTGTAGCCGCCCATGTTCGCCGGGATGTTCTTCAGCATCATCAACCTCTGTCATGTGTCGTTCTTTGTCGTACTAGCTCACTGTAGCACAGTGCTAGTACACCTGGTGTTGCTCCGTTCGAGTGAGCTAGCGCGTGATGTGGCGTCTCGGTACAGTCACCGCGTGAGACACCAGCGAGTCGCCGCGCACCCGTACCAGGAGATGGCCGCCGAGATCGCGGGCCAGATCGACAGCGGCGAACTCGCTCCGGGAACCCGCCTGCCGTCCGTCCGCGCCCTCGCCAAGCAGCACGAGGTCTCGGCGATGACAGCGCAGAAGGCCCTGAACCAGTTGGCCCAGGACGGCTACGCGGAAGCCGTCTCCGGACTCGGCTACTACGTGACCGAGCGCCCGGCCGAGGGAGAAGCGCCGGCCGATCCGGCCACCCTCGGCCGCCAGCTCGCCGAACTCCAGAGCACCGTCGCCGAGCTGCGTGCTCGGGTCGAGGCCCTGGAAGGCCGCTCCTGAAGTCCCCTGCCCTGTCATGCCTCAAGATTGCCGGGTTCCGGCGGACGCCTTCACCGCACAGCGGGACGCTTCAGGACGTCTGCGGTGATCTCGAAACGTCCCTTCGCGTCCCCGGTGGGTTCACGCGTTGAGGGGCATCTGAGGCCGGTGGCCGCCGGATACGGTGGGGCGGTGACGCTGTACCGGTGGGCCTTCGACGTGGCCGAGCAGAAGCTGTCCGAGAGCCTGCCGCGCCGGTGGTCTCACGTCCAGGGCGTCGCCGAACGCGCGCGGTCGCTCCGGTCGGTCTCCGGCGCTGATGCCGACTTGCTGGAAGCCGCCGCGATCCTGCACGACGTCGGATACGCCCCGGACCTCGCGACCACGGCCTTCCACCCGCTCGACGGCGCGGTGTTCCTGCGGCAGATCGGCGCACCGGATCGGCTCGTGCACCTGGTCGCGCACCACTCCTACGCCGAGCTGGAAGCAGGCCTTCGCGGCCTGTCCACCGAGCTGGCCGAGTTCACCGACGAGCGCGGGTCGCTGCGCGATGCGCTCTGGTACTGCGACCTCAACACCACGCCGGACGGCGAGGAGGTCGACGCGCGCGAGCGGATCGCGGAGATCAAGCAGCGCTACGGCCCCGGCCACCTGGTCACGACCTTCATCACCGAGGCGTCGCCGGAACTGCTCGCCGCGGTCGACCGCACGCGCGAGCGCGCCCAGGTCGCTCAGCTCAGGTAGGGCTCGGCCCGCTCCTCCAGGGCGTGCTGGATGCGCAGCCGCATCGAGGAGTGGATATCGAGCCCCGCGATGCGGTCCGGCTCGACCCAGTGGACGCGGCGGGATTCGTTGCTGGTGCGCAGCTCGCCGCCGACCGGTCGGGCGCGGAAGACGATGGAGAACTCCTGCCGGACCTCGCCGTCGTCGTAGGCGATGACGTGGCGCGGGTCGGAGTAGATCCCCACGATCCCGGTAATGGCGATCTCGACCCCGGTCTCTTCGAGCGCCTCGCGCTCCGCCGCCTGCCGAGTGCTCTCCCCGACGTCCTGAGCGCCACCCGGGACCGCCCATAGCCCGTTGTCGGTGCGCTCGATCATCAGCACGCGCCCGGAGTCATCACGCACGACGGTGGCCACGGCGACCACGAGGCTGTTCGCCGGGGGCGCGGCCGGGTCGTCGTAGTAGTCCTTCTTGGGCATGACCCCTGCCTACCACTCGTGCGGCTGCGCGCCCGACCACACGGCCTCGAAGCTCTCCGCGTAGGTGGTGAACAGGTCGCCCGCGCCCAGGCGGCGCAGGTGCAGCGCCGGAGCGTGCGAGGCGAGCTTTCCGAACACGTGCGGGTTCACGATCATCTCGTCATCGAACCGGTAGACCGAGTTGTAGAGCACCGTGGCGTGGGTGCGGATCTCGACGCCGGGCACGTCGGCCAGCGGCTTGAAGAACGCCAAGGCGTGATCGATCTTCGCCGAGATCGTGTGCTCCCCGATGCCTTCGTCCAGGCTCCGCTGGATCACCGCCGGGCAGTCCCGGTCGCCGAAGGCCAGCCGCACCCGGGCGCCGTTGGCGGCCTTCTCGCGCAGTAGGCCGAGGAGGTTCGGCTTCTCGGTCATGAACATGCCGACGTAGACGAGCATGTCGACGTGTTCGGCCGCCTGGTCGAGGAGCCGGTCCCACAGGTCGTGCGGGACCGCGCTGCGGTGCGGGTACACGTGGACCACTTCGGACTCGCTGACCTGCTCCTGGCGCTCCTTCGGCAGCGCCTCCGGCCACAAGTACCGCTCGCTCTCACCGAGCCTGGCCGCGATCGCGTGCCGAGTCTTCGGGTGCGGTGGGCGCCCAGTGCTGATCCACCGCTCCGCCGTCTTGGGGTCCACCTTCAGGTGCGCGGCCAGCGCGGCGGGCGTCACGCCCTGGCGGTGCAGCGCGTCCCGCAGCCGTTCGTTCGGTGCCACTCAGTCGCTCCCAGGCATACAGGAGCCCGAGCCCAACCCGTCGCGCACGGGGATCACTCGGCCTGATCGTCGCGCAGCGCGTGCAGGTCGGCCCGGAGCTTGTCCACGTCCCATCGGGCATGCCCGCCAGCGGTCACCACCGGCGGCGTGACCAAACCGCGCTGCCACCACCGCACGAGCGTCGCCCGGTCCACACCGAGCTGCTTCGCGGCGATGCCAGTGGCGACGAGCTTGCTGGTCACACGGCGACGATGCAGGACAAATGCAACGTCCACCCTTGGTGAGCGACGCTTGTGGACAACTGCAACGAATGCAACGATTGAGGTATGCAGCAACGGGCACGCGAACTCGTGGTGCTTCTGCGCAAGGCGCAGTGGCTCCTGGACGACATGGCCTACGAGCTAGGCGGAGGCAGGCTCACACCCGAACAGCAGGACAACACCACCGAGGCGCTGGGCGAGCTGGTCGAAGCGCTCAAGGCCGAGGACTTCTCAGCGACCGCCAGCGCGGAGCCGTAGCCCGGGACACCCGCATGGACGCCCGGGAGAACCTAAGATCGACCTACGAGAAGGGCCCCGATTCCTCGGGGCCCTAGTGCCTACTGAAGTAGGCCCTCCTCCGTAAGAGCATTCCGACACTGCGCACACGTCACGTTCGTCAATGGCTCGTTTTCCAGACGGCGCTTCACCTCACGTTTCTTAGAACGGTCACACAACGTGTAACGACCGACGCGTGTCCGCTGGCGCCGTTGGTAGACGGCAGCAGCGTGCCGGACCACGGAGGAGCGAGCGGTGATGTCGACCGGCACATACTTGACGATATCGTCTGAGCCCGGCGCACCTACTTCCTCCGCAGCCTCTCCCGGTGGTTGGGTGTTTTCGACGAGGACGGAATAGCCATCGCGTTCTAGAGTTGCGATTTCCCCCGGACCGGGTAGAGCATCAGCGGAAATGGTGATGTGAAGATCGTCGGCCATCAGGCTCGGCTCCTTGCCCTCGATGAGGTGACTCGGCGACGCCGGTCGCAGCATCTATCGCCAGCAACGTGAACGCGTTACACAACTGGGCTCGTCATCCAGCGCGACGAGGCGAAAGGCTTCAACCTCAAGCCTGTGGTGCGCGTGTGTCCAAAGTTTCTTCTCTTCATCAAGGCGGCCCCTGCGGGGCCGCCTGCCCGCTGTATGCGAGCCCGACCGAGACCGCCGACCTTGCTGTATGCGAGCCCGGCCCAGGCCGACCGGGCGGGGGTTCCGCTTCGCTGCACCACCCGCCCGGTCGGCGGGCCGGGCGCGAGCGGAAAGGTCGGCGGTTCGGTCGGGCGCGAGCGGTGGGCAGGCGGCCCCGCAGGAGCCGCGTAGTGGGAACGGTGACGCGGACCCATGCCGGCATCGAGCTGGTCGCCTGGGCGAGCCTCCAAGGACCGGGGTGGGCACGCTGCCGGGGTGGTCACCGAGCGGCCTCAAGCTGGCATCGTCGGCGCGGCTGCCGTAGTGGCCCACCGGCTTGTGGTCCCGCTGCGAAAGGGACTCGGGAGAGCGTCCGACCCCGTACAGTAGCGGCGTGAACGAGCGCCCAAACGAACAACAGCCCTTCTAAACCCGCAGGTCGCGAAGGGTGCTCTCCACGCATGTGGAGGTGGTCCGCGTGGCGCTCCGGGGCGGCCGACTGGACCGACGTGCTCTCCACGCATGTGGAGGTGGTCCGGGCGATCGCGACCCCGCCGAGTGGCTGCCCGAGTGCTCTCCACGCATGTGGAGGTGGTCCGTCGTGGGCCGACTTCTTCCTGCCCGGATCCGAGTGCTCTCCACGCATGTGGAGATGGTCCGGACATCACCCCCACCCCGTGGGACACCCTCCGGTGCTCTCCACGCATGTGGAGGTAGTCCGCGCTCCAGGTGGTCCGATGTAGGCGTGTCGGCGTGCTCTCCACGCATGTGGAGGTGGTCCGACCATCGCGAGCCTTCTCCGCTGGCTGATCTAGTGCTCTCCACGCATGTGGAGGTGGTCCGGCGGCCAGCAGCCACTGCGGGGAGGCGGCGCCGTGCTCTCCACGCATGTGGAGGTGGTCCGGGCACGTCGGCACGGTCGCCGCCGCCGAACAGGTGCTCTCCACGCATGTGGAAGTGGTCCGGCTGCTCGCGCGGCTCCCGTTCGGCTTCTGGGGTGCTCTCCACGCACGTGGAGGTGGTCCGGGCGTGATCCTGTTCCGGGGTCAAGACGGGTTGTGCTCTCCACGCATGTGGAGGTGGTCCGGCGCGGAAGCTGCCGCCAGGGCCTGACTGACGTGCTCTCCACGCACGTGGAGGTGGTCCGAACACAGGGGCCGAGACGTCGGCGCTCGGTGTGTAGTGACTCCCCGGCCAGGGTCCCGCTGCCTCAATGCAAGATCATCACCACACTTTACCCCCACAAAACCGCGATAGACGCCCGCGAACGGCGTCAACCACTGGCATGTGCGTTCGTGAACCTTGCTGACCACGGCGGATGACGGCAAACAACGCTCAACCGGGCTCATGACCCGTCAGGTCGTGGGTTCAAGTCCCACCTGCCCCACTCCGCGCCTCGCCGGAAGTGGTGATCTCTTCGAGATCACCACCGCGCTTTCTCCCGCCGCCCCTGCATCGCCGGGCTTCCGGATGCGCGCGGTCCGATGCCCGCGCGAATGGACCACGGTGGTGCCCGCTGGTGGCAGCAATCCGCGGCGGGGTGGATCGATGCAGTTCCCGGACGCCCTTTACCGCCAGGCGCTCCGGGGATTCTCTGAATGCATCGAGCTGCGGCCGAGCCGGGACCGCTGCGCCCTCGCGGAGAGGAGATCGACGTGATCGTCGCGACCAGGCTCGCGGTCCTCGCGGCAGCCGCGCTGCTCCCCCTGACGGCCGCTCCGGCGGCCTCGGCCCAGCAGGAGATCTTCTTCGACGACTTCTCCGGTTCGGTCATCGACCGCTCCCGGTGGACGGTGGAGGTCACCGGGGAGAACTTCGGCACCGTCAACTCCGAGCAGCAGGCCTACATCGATTCGCCCGAGACGCTCTACGTCGACCAGAACGCCGCGGGAGCCCAGAACGGCGCCCTGGCCATCCACCCCCGCTACCGGCCCGGCCACCAGGCCCCCGACGGGCAGACCTACGACTTCGTCTCCGGCCGGCTCAAGACGCAGGGCAACTTCGACTTCACCTACGGCACGTACTCGGTGCGGCTCAAGCTCCCCGAAGGCGCGAACGCTTCCGGCTTGTGGCCCGCCGCGTGGGCGCTCGGCAGCAGCATCGGATCCGGCACCCCGTGGCCGGACTGCGGTGAGATCGACCTGATGGAGCACGTCGGCGAGCCGTGGACGAGCACCGCGCTGCACGGTCCCGGCTACTCCGGGACACCCCGATCACCGGCAGGCAGGACTTCACCGGCACCGACCCCGGCGGCTGGCACGTCTACTCGGTGAACTGGCAGCCGGACGGCATGACCTTCTCCGTCGACGGCACCCCGTTCCACCGGGTCGACCGGGCGCAGGTGGAGCAGTACGGCCGGTGGGTCTTCGACGACCCCCAATTCCTGATCCTCAACTTCGCCCTCGGCGGCACCTTCCCGCACGGCGTCAACGGCGTCACCGAGCCCTACTTCGGCCTGCCGCAGAGCTCGGTGGACCGCGTCGCCGCGGGCACCGCCCGCTACCTCGTCGACTGGGTCCGCGTCGAGCAGTGAGCCACTCCGCGCCGACCGCTCACGGGCGGCGCAGCGCGGTGCTGTTGACCGCGCGGGGCCCGGCCTCCGGTTCGAGGATCGTGTAGCCGAGTTCGTGGAGCGCGTGCACGGCGATGTCGGGAGCGTCGCGCACCATGGTCGCGATCTGCGTGCGGCGCCAGTCCGCGCGGCCCGCGTCGATCGCTTGCTGGGCGCCGTTCAGCCGATCGAACTGGAACTCGTCGAACAGCATCTGGAGGAAGTCCTCCAGGCACGGACGTCCACGGGCGCCCCCAACCGGCAAGTGGACCTTCGAAAGCATCCCCGAGTGCTTCGGGTTGGTCCGTGCGAGCAGATGGCTGACCGCACCGCGTTCGGCGTGGACGTTCCAATGCGCCGCGGGGACGCTGTGCGCGCCGCGGTCGTAGTCGAGCCGCAGGAGCGGCGCCTTGTTGTCTCCCTTGTTCCGAGCGATGAGATCGAACCCGGATTTTTTCACCGCCAGAAAGGTGCCGTCGGTATCGCTCGTGCAGTGGTACGACACCCGCAGACTGGCGACGTGCTCACCGTCGCAGAGAAGCGGGATCGGCGTCGCGTTCGTCGTCGCACCGGGATGGACCGCGTAATACGTGTCAGCGACGAAGAGGCAGCTGACCGCCCGGTCCTCCTCGGGCGCGCTCTCCAGAACGGGCAACGTGGCGTTGAGAAGGTCCTGCACCTGCTGTGCGAAGGCCCGCGCCTTCGCGTGGGTGTCCAACGATCAGCGCCCCAGCAGGAAATCGATCTCGACGAGTTCGTTGTAGACCTCGCGCTCGTCCGGGGACGCGGTGTGGTCCTCGGCCGCCCGCTGCACCAACTCGGCTTCATCGAAGGGCAATGCGGAGATCAACTGCTCCCGCCGGGCGAGGAGTTGTTCTGCCGTTACCTGGATCATGGCTACGGTCATCCCAACCCCCTCCGAACACGATCGGCAATCGCCCGGCTGCGTTCCGATCATACCGTCGACGGGCCGACTCTTGCTCGTCGTTCACCACAACGGACTACCGCTCAGCCGAGGAGGGTGCGGGCTCCCTGGAGGGTCATGAACGCGCCGACCGCGAAGAACAGGACCGCGGCGCCGATCTGGATGGCGCGTTCGGGGAGCTTCTTGCCGAGGAGCTTGCCGAGCACCACGGCGATGCCGTCGGCGACGACCATGCCCGCCGTGGAGCCGATCCACACCGCGAGCCAGGCCAGCGAGGTGTTCGAGTAGTTGGCGCCGACGGTGATCGTGGCGAGCATCGTCTTGTCGCCGAGCTCGGCGACGAAGAAGATCGTGGCCACCGCGATGAACGCCGAGCGGGTGCGGCGGGCCGCCGTTCGGCGCTCGTCCTCGGCGGTGAGCTCGTCGCCGCGCAGGGTCCAGGCGCCGAAGAACAGGAACGCGAGCCCGGCGACCAGGGTGATCCAGTCGGTCGGTAGCGCGAGGCCGAGGACCTCGGCGATCAGGACGCTGACGCCGTGCACCGCGACGGTGGCGGCGGTGATCCCCGCCAGCACGGTGAGCGCGCGGTAGCGGGTCGCCAGCGAGAGCGCGACCAATTGCGTCTTGTCCCCCATTTCCGCGATGAAGATGGCGACCGCGCTCACACCCAGAGCGGTGGCGAATTCCACGTGAACCCCTTTTTCCAGCGCGGCCGGGCAGCATTCGCCCCGACCCGCGTTCCAGCACCGGGCCGAAGGTCTCGTCCGCCCCGAAGGAGGCTCGCGCAGCCGGGACCACCTGCGTCGATGCGGGATCCACCGTGTCGACCGCGCGAATTGGGGACTACTCCCCTCCGACGCGAGCGACCTTACCGAATCCTTTCGACGAACAGCAACGATCCGCAATTCCGACGCGGAATTCCAACCTCGGCCAACTATTCCGTTCGGCGTCCCGAAGAAGAATCGTCGGCGATTCGTCCGCGCGGGTTTCGCCGCGGGACGGCTCCTCCTGCGGGAGGGCACCCCGCTGTGGTCGGTCGCGGCCCCGCGCCGTGGACCGAGCTGTGGCCCCGGAGGCGCCGGATCGGCATCTTCGACGACCCGCCCGGCGTACGACCGGGGTCGTACACCGGTCAGGCCCGCAGGTTGATCTCGGGCGACGTCCCGGCTGGCTACTCTGGCGCGATGCGACGGCTGAACCGGTGGTTCAGGGAGCACCCGATGACCGGTGACTCCCTGCTCGCGGCGGCGCTGTTCCTGCCCCAGGTCCTGGAAGGGTTCTCGGGCTTCGCGGCCCGCAGCCGACTGGGCGGGGTTCCCGAATACCTGGTGCTGAGCGCGCTGCTGGTGGCTCCGCTGGTGGTGCGCCGCCGGTGGCCGGTCGCCGGCGCCGCCGCGACGCTCGTCGCGTTGGCCCTGCTGGTGCTGCTGCAGAGCCCGTGGCCGCTGCGGGTCGCCCAGTTCGCCGCGTGCGTGTACCTCCACACCCTCGTCGTGCACGTCGGCCGGGGTGTGGCGGCGGGGTACGCCGGGGTGATCGGCCTCGGGGTGGGCATCGAGCTCGCCCGAGCGGGTTACGAGCCGGTCCAGACGGTGTGGGTGGCGCTGTTCTTCCTGCTGCTTGCCGTGGTGAGCTGGGCGTTCGGCGAGCTGGTTGTGGCCCGGCGCGCCGAGGTGGCGCAGCGGGTGCACGCGCTGCAGGTGGAGCGCGACCACCAGGCCCGGATCGCCGTCGCCGAGGAGCGCAACCGCATCGCGCGGGAGATCCACGACGTGCTGGCGCACTCGGTGAGCGTGATGGTCAGCCAAGCCGACGGCGCCCGCTACGCGTTGCGCGGCAAGCCGGAACTCGCCGAGCAGGCGTTGCGCACCATCGGCAGCACCGGCCGCGAGACGCTGACCGAACTGCGGCAGCTCCTCGGCGTGCTGCGCGCGGACACCGATCGCGAGGACGCCCCGCAACCGACCGCGACCGCCGTACCGGACCTCGTCGAGCGGGTGCGGGCGCTGGGCAGCCCGGTGTCGCTGGAGGTGGTGGGCGACCTCGGCGCGTTGCCCACCGGACCGGGCCTGGGGGTGTACCGGATCGTGCAGGAATCGCTGACCAACGCGCTCAAGCACGGCGCGGGCGGGATCGCGGTGCGGCTGGAGCACGACGGCGCGGCGGTCACCATCGACGTGCGCAACCTGATCGGCGCCGGGACGGCGCGGTTGCCGGGCGGCAACGGCGTGATCGGGATGCGGGAGCGCGCCACCGCCTACGGCGGCGAGCTGGCGGCCGGACCGGAACCCGACGGCGACTGGCGGGTCCGCGCGGTGGTCCCGGTGGGCGTCTGAGGCGTCCCCGCTCCCGGCGCTAGGCGCGCATCGTCTGGAGGACCCGCTTCGCGAGCGTGCTGACCTGCTCACCGGGCCCGCTTTCGAGGGCACCGGACCGGATCAGCGCCTCGACCTGGGTGCGGAACGCCGCCAGGGTCCGCTCCGCGCTCGGCCGGTTCCGGGCGAGCTGCGCCTGCGCGGTGTCCAGCGTGGCGCCGAGTCCGGTGCCGTGCCCGCGCGCGAGCGCTCCCGCGCGGACCAGCCCGTCGACCGCGGAACGCAGTGTGTCGACCCCTCGTTCCGATGACTGCACGAGGATGCCGAAGTTGGTCCGCAGGTAGGTGTCGTAGACCTCGTACAGGGCCTCGGCGTAGTCGGCGACCTGCTGGTCGTTCTCGCGCACGCCCAGCCGGTTGTGCTCGATCTGCACCCCGCAGATCGGCCCGCCGTCCACGCAACCGTGCCGCCGGGTGTTGTAGCCGCCGCTGAAGAACGGCTCCGAGGCCGCGGGCGCCGGGTCGGGCTCGCTCGGCGTGGCGGGATAACCGGCGTCGGCGAACAGCGTGCCCAGCGCCGTGGGCCCGCGCAGGAGCCCGGAGAACGACCGCGGAGATTCTTCCGAGAACGAACGGATCGACGTGCCGGTCTCGAAGGACCCGGCGTCGAGCTCGGCGTCGGGGCGCCGCAGTTGCTCACCGGTGAGCAGGTAGCCCAGTTCCAGGCGCTGCACATCATGTCCGTGCCCGTGCAGATCGGTGAACCAGCCCTTGTCGTAGTCCTGCCTGACCTGGTCCCCGGCGGCTCCGATGAACGCGTGGAAGTCGGTCCACGCCCGCTCGGCCCGGGCGGAACCGCAGGCCGCCTCGTCGATCGCGCGGTTGGCGTCCAACCGGGTCCGGTGCAGGCGGTTGATGACGACGTGCGGGTACTTCCCGGTCTCCGCGAAGAACTCCCGCTGGATCTCGCGCGCGAGCTCCTGGGTGTTGAGGTCGTTCACCGTGGTGGGGGTCACGCCGCACCGCTGCTCGGTGCGCTCGGGGATCGTGGACGGTCGGAGGTGGCCGCCGTGGGGCGCCGCGAAGATCACCGGCAGGTTGCCCGCGAGGTACTCGACGTAGCCCTCCGAGCCGAAATACCGCTCGCCCGGCGTGAACTCGGCGGGCAACGGCTCCGGGGCGGCTGCCGACACCGGCGGCGCGGCCGAGCCCACCAAGGCGAGCGCGAGAGGTACGACCAAGGCCGCCGCCCCGGGTATCCCCATGCGTTTCATCGGGCCTCCTCGTCGAGAGGAGAACCGTAGGGGCGGGTTCGGGGCGCGCACATCGTCCGTCCGGCGGAATCGCGCCCCGGAGGACCGGAGCCGAGCACAGGCACCCGACGAAGAGGCGCGGACGCCCTGCGAAGAAAAACCCCAGGTCGATCAACCTGGGGTGGAAGCTCCTCCGACTGGACTCGAACCAGTAACCCTTCGGTTAACAGCCGAATGCTCTGCCAATTGAGCTACGGAGGAATGTTCTTCGTTCATCAGCCCTCGACGTGCTGACGGGAACTACTCTAGACCATCCGCTCGAGCGGGCTCCACCCACCCCCTCGTTCATGATCGTCGCAGGTCACGGACGGTGCGCCACGGCGAAGACCCGGCGGAAGCCGAACCAGGTGGTGCCGTCGGCGCGGCGCGGGTGGGCCTCGCGCAGCAGCGGGGCGAGCTCGGCGCGGAAGTCGGACCACCCGGCGTCGTCCAGCGCCGCGCGGACCGGGCGCAGCGCGGTCCCGCTGACCCACTCCAGCACCGGGTCGGGTCCGTGCAGCCGGTGCGCGTAGGTGGTCTCCCAGGCGTCCACCTCGGCGCCGAGGTCGGCGAGCACGTCGGCGTACCCGGTGGCGTCGAGCACCGAGCCGGCGTCCAGCACGCCCTCGACCCGGCCCCGCCACCGCTCGCGGCCGAGCACCTCGTGGATCGCCCGGTAGGACGGGGAGCCGAAGTTCCCGGGCACCTGGAAGGCGAACCAGGCCCCCGCGGGCAGGGCGGGGATCCACCGGTGCAGCAGCTCGACGTGCTCCGGCACCCACTGCAGGACCGCGTTGCACAGCACCACGTCGGTGTCCGGGGCCGGGGACCAGTCGCGCACGTCGAGCAGCCGGGCGCGCACTCCCCGCTCACGAGCGGCGGCCACCATCTCCGGGGAAGCGTCCGAGGCGTCCACCTGCGCCTCCGGCCACCGCCGCGCGAGCAGGCCGGTGAGGTTGCCGGCGCCGCACCCGAGGTCCGCGGCGCGTCGGACCCGCTGGGCTCCGACCCGGGCCAGCAGGTCGTGCGCGGGCCGGTCCCGGTGGTCGGAGAAGGCCAGGTAGTGCCCCGGATCCCACATCACTCGGCCTGGCGCAACCGCTCGGAGACCTGCGCGGCGAAATCGGCCAGCACCGCGGGGTCGGTGCCCTCCTCGGCGCGCACCTGGAGCACGATGCCGTCCTGGCCGGGCACCTTGCGCTGCACGAACCACGCGCCGCCACCGGGCAGCTCGCGGTGGTGCCGGGACCGGATCGAACCGGTGACCCGCTCGTGCACCACCTCCGGGACCCGCCCCGGATCGGTGAGCCGGAAGCGTTGCGGGGCGTGGTCGCGCAGCAGCACCGCGTCCCCGGCGGTCCCGGTCTCCGCCGCCTCGATCAGCACCAGCAAGCCGTCGTCCCAGGTCGCCTTGCTGATCAGGTGCCAGCCGACGCGCCGCCCGGCGGGCAGCCACAGCCCGAGGCGGGTGGCCAGCAGCGGGCCGTCCGCGGCGCGCCCGACCGCCAGCACCTGCTCATCAGCGGCCAGCTCCCCGGCGAAGTCCGCGGGCACCTCCGCGGTGCCGCTCAGCCGGTCCAGCAGCCGACGTGCCCACGTCCTCATTCCAGTCCGCCCATCGCCTGATCGAGCAACGCCTTGCGGTACCCCTCCAGCGCCACCAGGTCGCCGAACAGGGCGTTGTACTCCTCGGGGTCCTCCAGCGGCGACATCCGCTGCACCTTCGACTTGATGTCGGCGATCTGCCTGCTCACCAAGCTCTCCTGCAACCGGGCCAGCACGGCGGAGACGTAGCGGGCGTCGTCGGCGGACTTCATGTCCATCGGCTCCACCGCGAGCTCGGTGAGCAGGCTGCGCCCCACCTGGTCGGTGCAGTGCTGCGCGATGGCGTCGACGAACGCCGGGCCGCTGAGCCCGGAGGCGGTGCCCCCGGCCGCCAGGACCGCGCCGTGCAGCGCGGCGTAGGCGGGCTCGGTGAACGCCTCGTCCGGCAGCGCGTCGTAGAGCGGCCCGGCCAGCGCCGGGACCTGCAACGCCGCCTTCAACGCCTCGCGCTGCTGCCAGCGGGGGTCGTGCCGGGGCGGGCGCTTGGGCAGGTCCGCGTCGAGGCCCAGCGGCTGCTGCGCCTCCTGCCTGCGCGGGCGGCGCTTGGTCTTGACCGGGGCGCCGGAGGACTCGCGGACCCGGCGGACCACCTGGTTCTCGTCGTTCCAGCCCGCCCACCAGGCCAACTTCACCGCGTACCCGTCCCGGCTGGCCGGGTCCTTGATCTGGGCGACCAGCGGCACCGTGCGCTTGAGCGCCGCGACCCGGCCGTCCACCGAGTCCAGGTCGTGCTCGGTGAGCAGGCTGCGGATGGCGAACTCGAACAGCGGGCGCCGCCGGGCCACCAGGTCGCGGACCGCGGCGTCGCCCTTGGCCTGGCGCAGTTCGCAGGGGTCCATCCCCTCCGGGGTGATGGCCACGTAGGTCTGGGCGGCGAACTGCTGCTCGCCGTCGAACGCCTTCAGCGCCGCCTTCTGCCCGGCCTCGTCCCCGTCGAAGGTGAAGATGACCTCGCCGCGGAAGACGTCGTCGTCCATCATCAGCCGCCGCAGCACCGAGATGTGCTCGTCGCCGAAGGCGGTGCCGCAGGAGGCGATCGCGGTGGGCACCCCGGCCAGGTGCATCGCCATCACGTCGGTGTAGCCCTCGACGACCACGGCTTGCCTGCGCTTGGCGATCTCGCGCTTGGCCAGGTCGATGCCGAACAGCACCTGGGACTTGTTGAAGATCGGCGTGGCGGAGGTGTTGACGTACTTCGCCTCGATGGGGTCGTCGTCGAAGATCCGGCGCGCGCCGAAGCCCACCACGTCACCGGAGAGGTCCTTGAGCGGCCACAGCAGCCGCCGGTGGAACCGGTCGATCGGTCCGCGCCTGCCCTCCTTGGCCAGCCCGCCCTTGATCAGCTCGTCGAGCTCGAACCCCTTGCCCAGCAGCAGCTTGGTCAGCTTGTCCCACCCGGAGGGGGCGAACCCGCAGCCGAACCGGGTGGCCGCCGCCTCGTCGAAACCGCGTTCGGCGAGGTACTCGCGGGCCTTGAGCGCCTCGGGCGAGCGCAACTGCTCGGCGTAGAACTCGGCGGCCAGCCGGTGCGCCTCGACCATCCGGGCGCGGGTCCCCCGGTCGCGCTGCGGTCCCGGCCGGCCGCCCTCGTAGGTCAGCCGGACGCCGGCGCGGTCGGCGAGCTGCTCGACGGCCTCGACGAACCCGACGTGCTCGCTCTTCATCAGGAAGGCGATCACGTCGCCGCCCTCGCCGCAGCCGAAGCAGTGGAAGGTGCCGTGGCTCGGGCGCACGTTGAACGACGGGGTCTTCTCGTCGTGGAACGGGCACAGGCCCTTCTGCGCACCACCACCGGCGTTGCGCAGGGCGACGTACTCGCCGACCACGTCGTCGATCCGGATGCGCTCGCGTACCTCGGCGATGTCGCTCTCCCGAATCCTCCCTGCCACGCCCCCAGCATAGGGGCTGCGGGATCGACTCCGGTGCGCCGTCCCCGGTGCGGCAGAATCGGTGCGGTGACCACCAGCGACGCCGCCCTGGCCGCCGAGTTCGACCGGCATCGGGGCAGGTTGATCGGCATCGGGTACCGGCTGACCGGCTCGATCGCCGACGCCGAGGACGCCGTGCAGGAGGCCTGGCTGCGCCTGGCGGGGACCGACCGCGCGGGCGTCCGCGACCTCGGCGGCTGGCTGACCGCCGTGGTGAGCAGGCTGTGCCTGGACCGGATGCGCTCGGCCGCGGTGCGCCGGGAGCGCTACGTCGGGCCGTGGCTCCCGGAGCCGATCGTGACCGCCTCGGACCCCGACCCGGCGGACCTGGTCGCCGACCGCGACGACCTGCGGATGGCGGCGCTGCGGGTGCTGCACGAGCTGCCGCCCGACCAGCGGTTCGCCTTCGTGCTGCACGACGGCTTCGACGTGCCGTTCAGCGAGATCGCCGAGCTGCTGGACTGCGCGGTGGCCACCGCGCGGCAGCACGCCTCCCGGGGCCGCCGCCGGATGACCGACGCCGCACCGGCCGAACGCGCACCGCTGCCGGTGCAGCAGGAGGCGCTCGACGCGTTCCTCACCGCGGTGGCGTCCCGGGACGTGGCCGCGATCGGCCGGGCGCTGCACCCGGACGCGGCGGTCTACGGCGACAGCGGTGGCCGGGCCCGGACGGCGCGGCGTCCGGTGCTGGGCCGGGAGAAGGTGGCGCGCTTCGCCGCGGGGCTGATCGGCAAGTACGGCGACGAACTGCTCGCCGGCACGCGTCCGGTGCGGGTCAACGGCGACCCGGGTTTGCTGGTGCCCGGCACCGGAGAGGCGGCGCCCCGGGTGCTGGCGGTCGCGGTCCGCGACGGCCTGGTCGCCGACCTCTTCGACGTCGTCAACCCGGACAAGCTCACCCGAGTCCGCTGGGACGTTCACCCCCAGGAGTGGTGAGTGAGGGGCACCCTTGCCCAAGTTAGGACCGCTTTCAGAATGATCTGCGTGGCGGTGCGGGTGGTGGAACCTCAGCGGTCCCCTCGCTGCGCCGATCACCTCCTGATGTACCCACGACGTACACGGCGTCGGCGCTGTCCTCCCGAGAAGACCGCTGAGCGGTCACGTCCGAGCACGGGCCGCGGTGCCGGTTGACGGCCGCACCGCATGCGGCTCCGCCGCATTCTGAAAGGACCCCATACTTGGGCAAGGGTGCCCCTCACCTGAGGTGAATTCACCCGGGTGGGTGCTCTGGTCGGGTCGGGTGCTCAGGGCATCGGGGCGCGGCAGGCCTTGCCCGAGGTGAAGCCCTGCGCGGTGATGCCCAGCGCGTGGTTGAACCGGGTGCGCTGGTTCTCCAGCGCGATCAGGTGGGTCAGCTCCACCGCTCCCGCGCGCCCCAGGTGGCGCTCCAGCTCGGCGACCTGCTCGTCGGTGACCCGCATCGGCAGCGCGGTCATGGCGTCGGCGTACTCGATCACCAAGCGGTCCAGCTCGCTGAACGCCGCCGAGTTCCGGTAGTCGTCGATCTCGGCGAGCCGGTCGAGGTCCAGGCCCTCGTTGCGTTGGAGCATGGTGCCGAAGTCCACGCACCAGGAGCAGCCCAGCGCGGTGGCGACCCGGTAGGTGGCCAGTTCCCGCACGGCGGCGGGCAGCACCGTCGCGGCCTTCTCCACGGCCAGCTCCGCGACCCCGGAGGCCAGCATCAGCTTGCGGTGGTGCGCCAGGACGGCCAGCGGTTCTAGCACCGCGCCGTATTTCCGCGCGCACACCCGGTACACCCAGCGGGTCAACCGGTCGGCCCGCGCCGCGGGCACCAGCGGAATCCTCGGCATGATCGCCTCCTCACCCTCGCGCCCGCCCGTCGCGGGCGCTCACCGGGAGGACGAGGTGGCCGTGCCGGACGTGACAGGTCAGCTCGGATCCACCACGCGGGCGAGGAAGTACAGCGCACCGCTGCCCTGGTGCCGCACCAGGAACAGGAACGGCCGGTCGACCACCACCGGGATCGGGTCGGGTTCGGACACCACGGCGGTGAGCCGCATCATCGCCGCCGTCGCGGCGGCGCCCTCCAGCCCGCTCTCGTCGATCCGCAGCACCGCTTGGTGGATCATCGTGGAGATCCGCAGCGGGGCGTCGGTCAGCGGGGAGAAGTCGGCGGCCGGGGTGAACAGCGCGCGCACCCCGAGGGCGCCCAGCGGGCGCCGCAGCTCCGCCTCGCCGGTGGCCTCGAAGCGGGGCAGCGACAGCTCCACCCGCTGCGGCTCGACGGCGTCGAGCAGGGCGCCGAGCGCGGCGCCGTCCAGCCCCGCCTCGGCCCCGGCCAGCTCACCGTCGGGCAGCAGCACCAACGCCTCCACCCCGCCCGTCGCGGGCAGCGACACGACCTGCCAGCCGTCCCGGGCGGCGTAGCCGGTGCGGCGGGTGAACCGCATGGTCGGCACCTCCCGGTCGCCGCCCGGGGCGTGGAAGGTCCGCTCGGCGGTGGCCGCGCGGTCGAAGGCCTCGCGCCAGGAGGTCTTCAGGTACAGGGCGTTGACCAGCGCCGCGACCGTCTCGGAGTCCACCGCGTCGGGCGGCAGCAGCTCCGGGATCAGGCCGCGGGTGGTCTCGGCGACGTCGTCGTTGATCTGCTCGCGGGCCTTCTCCGGTTCGGCGCGGAACGGCGCGTTGCGCAGGGCGCTGCCCGGCCAGTCCGCCAGCGCGCGCAGGTAGGACTCCTGGACCGGGAGCTCCTCGTGCGCGTAGAGGGTGTTGGTCACCGCCAGCACCGGCTCTTCGGCCCCGGCGGCGGACTCCAGCTCGGCGGCGCGGGCCAGCCGGTCGACGACGGCGGGCAGCTCGCCGCGCAGCGCCGCGACCAGCTCCGCGCGGGTGTCCCCGGCCGACGCCGCGGCGGCCAGGCCGAGGGCGCTGGCCACGGAGTACGGCGACCAGCAGAACGGTTGGTCGGCGGCGGGGGCCAGGCGGTGGTGCAGGGACGCGCTGAAGGCGAGGTGGTCGCTCACGGGCCGCTCCAGGTGATCGCTCGGGCTGCCGCCGAGTCTGCCAGCTCCGGCGCCGCTGCGGGGCCCGGCGCCGACGCCTCACGAAGCGCTCAGCGCAGCGTCTCCTCGATGTCGGACAGGCCCATCAGGCGCAGTTCCTGGATGATGTAGCGGGCGGCGCGCTCGGCGGCGGGGTCCTGCCAGTTCAGCGCACCGATCCAGCCCGCGAGGTCGTCGGAGTTGACGTAGGGCTCACCGCCGACGACGAGCTTCTGGATGTAGTGCCGGTGGGACATCGGGTTCTCCTAGCGGTGCGGAAGGCTCGGGGCCGCGCCGCGACGGGGGCGAAGACGGGGGTGGTGAACACCCCGTTAATACTCTGCGTGACAGTGTGGCGGAAATTCGCAGATCGACTCCGCACTTTCGGGTATACCTCACACCGAGTCAACTCCGACCCGCACATGCGTCCGGTGCCACCGCCACGCCTGCGCATCGGTCAGCGACGCCACCTGGTCGAGCACCACGCGCAGCTTCCCGGCGTCGTCGGCGGCCCGCTCCCAGGCCCCGGCCAGCGCCGGGTCCAAGCACTCCGGCGCCCGCCCGAGCAACGCCGCCACGAGCTCCACCAGCACCGCGCGCTGCCGCTCCTGCAACCGCAACCGCTGCGGATCGCTCATCACGTAGCGCAGCGCCACGGCCTTGAGCACCGCCACCTCCGCGGCCATGCCCGGCAGCACCACCAGGTCCGCGGCGTAGCGGGTGTGCGGCCCGGGACCGGACCGACCGGTGGTGCCGGTCACCGCCGCCGCCACGTAGCGGCCGACGAGTTCGCTGGTCAGCCGCTTCAGCGCCACTTGGGACCGGAAGGTGCCGTCGTAGTCCAGCACGGCGGCCACCGCGGGCAGCTCCACCAGCTCGACCGCGGCCCGGTCCAGCCGGTCCACCGCGTCGCCGTCCCCGCTGAAGAAGTGCTTGGCCGCCATCCGGACGATCTCGTCCCGCTCGGCGGCGCTGGTCAGCGCCCGCAGCGAGATCCGCCCCGCCAGCACGCCGTCCTCCACGTCGTGCACCGAGTAGGCGACGTCGTCGGACCAGTCCATGATCTGCGCCTCCAGGCACCGCCTGCCCTCCGGCGCGCCCTCCCGCATCCACTCGAACACCGCCAGGTCGTCGGCGTAGACGCCGTACTTGGGCTCGCCAGGGCGCTTGGGCCACGGGTACTTGGTGGCCGCGTCCAGACCCGCCCGGGTGAGGTTCAGGCCGCGCCCCACGTCGGCGGGATCGGCCAGCTTCGGCTCCAGCCGGGTGAGGATGCGCAGCGTCTGCGCGTTGCCCTCGAACCCGCCGCACGCGTGCGCCAGCTCGTCGAGCGCGTCCTCGCCGTTGTGCCCGAACGGCGGGTGGCCGATGTCGTGGGCCAGCCCGGCGGTGTCCACCAGGTCCGGATCCGCACCGAGCGCGGTGGCGATCCCCCGGCCGATCTGGGCGACCTCGAGCGAGTGGGTGAGCCGGGTGCGCGGCACGTCGCCCTCCTCGGGGCCGACCACCTGCGTCTTGCCCGCCAGCCTGCGCAGCGCCGCCGAGTGCAGCACCCGCGCCCGGTCCCGGGCGAACGCCGACCGCTCGTCGGCGTGCGCCGCACCGGGCACGGCCAGCTTGGGCGCCTCCGGCAGCGATCGCGCGAGGTCGTGGTCGCGGTAGCCGGTGGGCGGTGCGCTGCTGCTCATCGGTGCCAGCCTACGGGGGTCCGCCGCCGCGCAGCGCATTCAGCCGAGGCTGTCGCCATCCACCTCGGCGCTGGCGTGGGTGAGCCGGTAGTACAGCAGCGCGCCCGTCTCCCGCACGATGTAGTGCAGCTGGGTCGCCCTGGTCTGCACCATCGGGCCGGACCGGGTGGGCGAGGCCCAGGTCTCCAGGCCCAAGTCGTTGGCCATCGTCTTGGCCCGCAGCGAGTGCCACGGGTCGCTGACGATCAGCGCCGAGTCCCAGCCCCGCCCCTCGGCGAGCTCGGCCACCGCCGAGACGCTGCCCAGCGTGTCGCTGCCCACGTCGACGTCGGTGATGCGGTCGCGCGGGACGTCGTGCTCGGCCAGCCACTTCTTGCCCGCCCCGGCCTCGGTGTAGGCGTCCCCGGGCTGGCTGCCGCCCACCGTGACCAGGTGTTCGACCATCCCCTGCCGGTACAGCTCCAGGGCGTGGTCCAGCCGCGCCTCCAGCACCTCCGAGGGCGTGCCGTGGTACTGCGCCGCACCGAGCACCACCGCGATGTCGACCGGCCGCCGCTCGTCGAAGCGGGCGACCTGCCACACCCGGAACGCGGTGCCGCCGATCACGAGCACCACCATCACCAAGGCGCCGACCAGCGTCCGGCGCAGCACCCGCGCGCCGCGCGAGGTGGGCCGAGCGGTTCGATGCGGAGTCACCACGCCATCGTGGCAGACCTCGCCACGACAGAAGCTCCAGGGCCGCAGGGGGACCACTTCGGTTCCGCCCACCGAAGGTCCCAGCCCTCACCTCACGAGAGCACCCGAAGAGGCCCCACCCGGCGAGAGCCGCTTCCGCCGAACGCACGCGCCACCGGCAACCGCCGTCAGGCAAGCGGCGGGAGCCGCTTTCGCACTACCCCACCCTCGCAACTTGCACCGCCGCGGGTTCTCAGCGGCCTTCTCGCGAGGACGCCCTGACGCTGTGTACGTGTTTGGTACATGAGGAAGGGCGCCCGGAGCGAGAAGGCCGCTGAGGTTCCGCCACCCGCACCGCCGCGCAAGGCGGGTCCGGAAAGATCAGCAACCGGGCAGGCGGGCTGCCAGGTACTCCTCCAGCTTGTCCATCGCGACTCGCTCCTGGGTCATGGTGTCGCGCTCGCGCACGGTCACCGCGTGGTCGGACAGCGAGTCGAAGTCGACCGTGACGCAGAACGGGGTGCCGACCTCGTCCTGGCGGCGGTAGCGGCGGCCGATCGCCCCGGCGTCGTCGAAGTCGACGTTCCAGTTCCGGCGCAGCGCGGCGGAGAGGTCGCGGGCCTTGGGCGAGAGCTCGGCGTTGCGCGACAGCGGCAGCACCGCCGCCTTCACCGGCGCGAGCCTGCGGTCGAGCTTGAGCACGGTGCGCTTGTCCACCCCGCCCTTGGCGTTGGGCGCCTCGTCCTCGGTGTAGGCGTCGATCAGGAACGCCATCATGGGCCGCCCGACCCCGGCCGCCGGCTCGATGACGTAGGGCCGGTAGCGGGAGTTGCTGGCCTGGTCGAAGTACGACAGGTCCACGCCCGAGTGGTTCGAGTGGGTGCCGAGGTCGAAGTCGGTGCGGTTGGCGATGCCCTCCAGCTCGCCCCACTCCTGGCCGCCGAAGCGGAAGCGGTACTCGACGTCGACGGTCCGCTTGGAGTAGTGCGACAGCTTCTCCTGCGGGTGCTCGTACTCGCGCAGGTTGTCGGGGTTGATGCCGAGCTCGACGTACCAGTTCAGGCGCTGGTCGATCCAGTACTGGTGCCACTGCTCGTCCTCGCCGGGCTCGACGAAGAACTCCATCTCCATCTGCTCGAACTCGCGGGTCCGGAAGATGAAGTTGCCGGGCGTGATCTCGTTGCGGAACGACTTGCCGATCTGGCCGATGCCGAACGGCGGCTTCTTGCGCGCCGTGGTCATCACGTTGGCGAAGTTGACGAAGATGCCCTGCGCGGTCTCGGGGCGCAGGTAGTGCATCCCCTCCTCGCTCTCCACCGGACCGAGGAAGGTCTTGAGCATCATGTTGAACTCGCGCGGCTCGGTGTACTGCCCGCGGTTGCCGCAGTTCGGGCAGGGCACCTCGGAGAGGTCGCCCTCGTCGGCCTGCTTGCCGGTGCGCTCGGTGAACTCCTCGGCGAGCTGGTCGGCGCGGAAGCGGTGGTGGCAGCTCTGGCATTCCACCAGCGGGTCGTGGAACGCGGTGACGTGCCCGGAGGCCTCCCAGACCTGGCGGGGCAGGATGACCGAGGAGTCCAGGCCGACGACGTCGTCGCGGCCCTGCACCACGGACTTCCACCACTGGCGCTTGATGTTGTCCTTCAGCTCCACGCCGAGCGGACCGTAGTCCCACGCCGACCGGGTACCGCCGTAGATCTCGCCGGAGGGGTAGACGAAACCACGGCGCTTGCAGAGATTGACGATCGTCTCGATCTGATCGGCGGGCACGGTCACTCCGGAATCTTCGCTGGTCTGCGCCGAACTGGCTGGTCGGCTGGAGTTTCCCAGCGTACCGATGCCCGCCTGGCCGATGGCGCGCCCCCACCGGGTCGCGACGCCGAGGTGCGACGACGGAACGGGCGCTACCCGTAGGATGTGGGGGGAAGGCGCCCGACGCACCCATCACGTCCGCCGGAAAGGACACCATGCCCGCCGTCAGCCCGGACTCCGCAGCCGGGAACGCGAGTCCGCTGGTCACCGCCGGTGAGCACGTGCACGCCCCGGAGCGGGAGGCACGCCCGGCGCCGCAGCGGGACCAGCAGACGCTCGTCGAGGCCGGTGAGCTGCTGCGCGCGCTGGCCGCCCCGGTGCGGATCGCGCTGGTGCTCCAGCTGCGCACCTCGGAGCGCTGCGTGCACGAGCTGGTCGACGCGCTCGGCGTCGCGCAACCGCTGATCAGCCAGCACCTGCGGGTGCTGAAGTCGGCCGGCGTGGTCTACGGCGAGCGGCACGGGCGCGAGGTCGTGTACCGCCTCGTCGACGAGCACCTCGCGCACATCGTGGTGGACGCCGTGGCGCACGCGGAGGAGAGCGCGGGCCACCGGTCCCGGCCCGCGGCGGACCGACCGAGCGGACAGGAGACGGAGACAGCGTGACCACCGGCGAGCGGCCCGGCGTCGTACCGGGATTGCGGGCCACCAAGCAGCGGGCGGCGGTGTCCAAGCTGCTCAACGAGGTCGAGGACTTCCGGTCCGCCCAAGAGCTGCACGAGGAGCTGCGCCGCAAGGGCGAGGGCATCGGCCTGACCACCGTCTACCGCACGTTGCAGACGCTGGCCGACGCCGGTGAGATCGACGTGCTGCGCACCGGCAACGGCGAGGCCGTCTACCGCCGCTGCTCCACCCATCACCACCACCACCTGGTGTGCAGGCATTGCGGTCGCACCGTCGAGGTCGCCGACCCACCGGTGGAGAACTGGGCCGAGCGGATCGGCCAGGAGCACGGCTTCACCGACGTCAGCCACACCGTCGAGATCACCGGCACCTGCCGCGACTGCCAGGGCTGAGCGCTCACCGCTCGTAGGGCTCGGCGGGCACCGGGATCGGCCGCACCGCGCCGACCCGCACCGTCGGCACGTAACCGCTGCCCTCGGTGGCCGAGCCCGGGCGCAGCCGACCGGTGACCTCGATCCAGGTGTCCGAGGGCAGCTCCGCCGCGCGCGCCGCCACGGGACCGGCCAGCTCGACCGCGACCGGCGCCGCGTCCGCCGCGCAGCACCGGATGCGCATCCGGGCGAGCTGCACCGGACCGTCCTCCGGGTGCACCACGAACCCCCGCAACCGCACGTCCCGCCCCGCCAGCGCGCGGCTGTCGTCCCAGACCGCGCGGGTGACGAACTCCGACAGGCTCAGCACCGGTGCCCCCGGCGGCAGCGGCGGGAACAGCGAGGTCTCCTCGGGCGGGCTGGACCGCTCCCCGGCGCGCAGCACCGAATCGGAGCCGAGCGCGGGCGGCGCGACCAGGAAGATGGCCAGCACCGGCAGCAGCAGCATCCACGGACTGCGGCTGCCGTGCTCGTGGCCCGGTCCGGTGGCGGCGCCCCCTGCGCGGACGTCGCGCACGATGGCCACCGCGGCCAGCACCACCATCACCGCGCCCGCCCCGACCAGCCACGGGAACAGCTCCGCCTTGACGTAGCGCAGGTACGAACCGCCGAAGGCGATCTTGAGCAGCGCCCCGCCGAACAGCAGCAGCAGCACGTTCTGCGTTTCCCGGCGCATCAGCGACCTCCCACCAGCACCGCACCGACGAGCACCGCGCAGCCGATCGCGACGGCGAACGTCGCGGGCGCGAAGCGCAGCGCGAACCGCCTGCCGAAGGTGCCGGACTGCAACGCGAACAGCTTCAGGTCCACCGCCGGACCCACGACCAGGAAGACCAGTTGCGGCAGCAGCGGCAAGCCCGGCATCGCGGCCACCACGAAAGCGTCGGCCTCGCTGCACAACGCCAGCACCACCGCCAGCACCGCCATCACCAGCACGCCCAGCACCAGTTGACCGCCCAGGGTCTCCAGCCAGGACGCCGGGACGAGCACGTTGAACACCGCCGAGGTCACCCCGCCGAGCACCAGGAAGCCGCCCGCCTCGACCAGGTCGTGCCGGGCCGACTCGGCGAAGACCACCCAGCGGTTCCCGGCCGCGCGGGTCGCTTCGACCCGCCGCAGCGCCCGCTCGGCCAGCCATTCGGCGCGGCCGAAGCGCGCCCACAGCCAGCCCATCGCGCAGGCGGTGAGCAGCGAGCCCAGGAATCGGGCGAGCACCATCACCGGCTCCGCCGGGAACGCGACCGCCGTCGAGACCAGCACGATCGGGTTCACCGCCGGGGCGGCGAGCAGGAACGCCAGGGCCGCGGCCGGGGCCACCCCCTGCTGCATCAGCCGCCGCGCCACCGGCACCGACGCGCACTCGCAGCCCGGCAGCGCCACCCCGGCGATCCCGGCGACCGGGACCGCCGCCGAGGAGCGGGCGGGCAGCAGGCGGCGCACCGCCGTGGGCGGCACGAACGCCGCGATCAGGCCGCTGATCAGCACCCCGAGCACCAGGAACGGCATCGCCTGCACGCACACCGCGACGAAGATCGTCGAGCCGGTGCGCAGGGCGGGCACGTCCAGCGCGGCGACCAGCGGCTGCTGGAACGCGGCGGCGAGCACGAGCAGCCCGCACAGCACCTCCAGCGAGGTGACGCCGCGGCGCGGCGGGCGGGCGCGGGCGCTGGCGCGCGGCACGGTCTCGGTCACCCGGACATCGTGCCAGTTCGAACTGATAATCGTTCGCAGTACCGCCGCTTCACCTGTTCGGTACCTGAGTGAGGGGCACCTTCATCCGACCAAGCCGGATGAAGGTGCCCCTCACTCAGAACCGGGTGGTTACTCGCCGCCGGTGCCGTTGTCGACGAGCAGCTCGGTGCGGAGCTGGGAGGCGGTGGCCACCACCAGCATCAGCAGCGTGCCCAGCGGAGCGGGGTCCATGCCCTCGGCCGGGAACGCGTAGCGCAGCGTGATGTCCATGCCGTTCTCCGTGCGCACCACGCCGAGCGTGCCGAACAGACCCTGACCCGCGCGTTCGGCGACCGACTGGGCGAGCTCGTCGCTCACCGGCAGGTCCCAGGCGACCACGCAGGTCAGGCTCAGCACGGTGAGCCCCTCGGCGAGCTGCATCGCCTGGACCGCGCACGGCACGTCGGAGTGCCGGAAGGTCAGCGCGCCGTCGTCGTCGACGTGCACTTCGTGGTAGGACTCCAGAGCTTCCTTGGCGGCGGTCAGCAACCGCGCGGTGGTGGCGGCCTCCAGCGTCATGAGGTGCCCTCCTGGGCGTCGGGGGTGTCGTCGTCGGTGGCGCTGCGGTCGACCGCACCGCCGAACCGCCGGTCCCGGCGGGCGTACTCCAGGCACGCCTGCCACAGGTGCCGCCGATCCACGTCGGGGAACAAGGTGTCCTGGAACACGAACTCCGAGTACGCGCTCTGCCAGAGCATGAAGTTCGAGGTGCGGAACTCCCCGGACGGGCGGATGAACAGGTCCACGTCCGGCATCTCGGGTTGGTAGAGGTGACGTGCCACGGTGCGTTCGTCCACCCGTTCCGGATTGATCTTCCCTGCCGCGGCGAGCCGGGCGATCTCCCGCGCGGCGTCGCCGATCTCCGCACGTCCACCGTAGTTCACGCACATGGTCAGATTCAGCACCTCGTTGCCCTTGGTGCGTTCCTCCGCGCTGCGCAGTTCGTTGACCACGCTGCGCCACAGCTTCGGCCGGCGGCCCGCCCAGCGGACCCGCACGCCCATCGCGTCCAGCTCGTCGACGCGGCGGCGGATCACGTCTCGGTTGAAGCCCATGAGGAACTTCACCTCGTCCGGGCTGCGCTTCCAGTTCTCCGTGGAGAACGCGTACAGCGACAGCCACTTGACGCCGATCTCGATGGCGCCTCGGGCCAGTTCGAGCACCACCGCCTCACCGCGCTTGTGGCCCTCCACCCGGGGCAGGCCGCGCTGGTTCGCCCAGCGCCCGTTGCCGTCCATCACGACGGCGACGTGCCCGGGGACGAACTCGGCGGGCACCGCCGGTGGCACCGCCCCCTCCGCGTGCGGTGCAGGAGGCTGCACGCTCGGGTCTTCCCGGTCCCGCCCGCGACGTCGCAACATAGGTGAACTCCCCTTCGGCCCTTCCGCCTGGACCGGGCCATTGTGCCGCCCCGCCGAGGTTCACCCGTCCAGAGGTACCGCCCCGGCGCCCTCAACCCTCGCCGACGCGCTCGCCCGGCAGTTCCGCCCGCTCCCGGATCAGCTCGGGCACCGCGCGTTCCACCAGCGGCAGCGAGCGGAGCTGCCGTTCCATGTACCACTGCAGGTGCGCGGCGACCAGCCCGCTGGCCTCCCGCCGGACCGGGTTCGCCGCCGCCTCGGCCGCGTCCCAATCGCCGTGCAGCAGCGCGTCCATCAGCGGCATCGTCGAGGCCGACGGGCGCACCGAGCCGGCTGGGCGGCAGCTCCCGCACACCGCTCCCCCCGCCTGCACGTTGAACGCGCCGTGCGGGCCCGCCGCGCCGCACCGGGCGCACTCGCCCAGCGCGGGGGACCACCCGGCGAACGACATCGCCCGCAGCAGGAACGCGTCCAGCACCAGCGAGGCGTCCCGGTCCCGCCCGGCCAGCGCCCGCAGCGCCCCGGTGGCCAGCAGGTACAGCCGCAGCACCGGCTCGCCCTCCTCGGCGGCCAGCCGGTCGACGGTCTCCAGCACCGCGCACGCCGCGGTGTAGCGCCGGTAGTCGTCCACGATGTGCGCGCCGAACGCGTCCAGGGTCTGCACCTGCGTGATCACGTCCAGGGTCCGCCCGGTGTGGAGCTGCACGTCCACGTGGCAGAACGGCTCGACCCGCGCGCCGAACCGCGAGGTCGTCCGGCGCACCCCCTTGGCCACGGCGCGCACCTTGCCCCCGCGCCGGGTCAGCAGCGTGATGATCCGGTCGGCCTCGCCCAGCTTCTGCACCCGCAGCACGACGGCGGTGTCCCGGTAGAGGCTCACCCACCCATCATCCCACCCGGGCCGGACCCCTCAGGCGCGCAGGGACGAGAACGGCTCGAACGGCAGGTTGCGGGCCACCGACCAGACGGCGATCAACACCAGGGCGACGTGCGGGGACCAACGCCACTGCTCCCACGTGCGGACTTGCCTGCCGCGCCAGCGACCCCACGCCCAGCCACCCCACGTCCACAGGAAGAAGGGGACGAACAGCACGGCGGCCGCGTTGTAGTGCACGGCGGCCGGAAGATCGCCGTGCAGCAGGCTGTAGATCATCCGGGCCGCCCCGCACCCGGGGCAGTCGATGCCGAAGAGGAGCTTGAGCGGGCACGGCGGCAGCGGGAAACCCGCCTCCGAGGTGGGATCGGCGGCAACGACGACGGTGGCGATCGCGATCGCCACCACCACGCTCGCGGCGGGCGGCAGCATGGCCTTCAACCGCGTGGCGGTCACGGCTGCCCGGAGGTGATGGCGCCGCCGACGAGCCCGGCGAGGAACACGAAGTAGACCACCATGAGCACCAGGTACAGGCCCCACAGGCAGGCCCCGACGATGATGCCGATCTTGCCCCACTTCTTCGCCTCGGAAGCGGCGGCCTGCGCCTCGCCGAAACGCCCCTGCGCCCAGAGGGTGGTCACTTGCGTGGCCTTGATCAGCGACGGGATCCCGAAGGGCCAGCAGACCAGCAAGCCACCGATCGCCCACCCGAGGTTGTTGTTCGGCGGCACCGGCCACCCGCCCCAGGCCTGCGGCGGGAGGTACCCGCCCGGCGGCGGTGCCGGGACCTGCGCTGGACCGACCGGCCCCTCAGGCACCGGCGACGAACCCTCGGCGGAACGGTCATCGGTGGGATCGCTCATGGTCCCTCCCAGGGCGAAGGGTGCACGCGGCCCGCCCCGGCGAGGGCGGACCGCGAACCTCAGTACGTCGAGCCGGACACGGCCGTGGCGAATCCGATGATGATCAGGACGACGTAGAGCAGGATCAGCAACCCGTAGCCGGCGGCACCGACGATGATACCGATCTTGCCCCACTTCTTGGCCTCGTCGGCGGCTTCCTGCGACTGCTGGAACTGGCCTTGCGCCCACAGGTTCTGCACCGAGGTCGCCTTGATCAGCGACGGGATGGCGAACGGCCAGCACAGGAAGATGGAGCCGATGCCCCACCCGATGTTGTTGTTCGGCGGAACGCCGTAGTTGGGCATTCCGTAGGGCTGGCCGTACGGCGGTTGGCCGTAGGGCTGCTGGCCATAAGGCTGCTGGCCGTAGGGCTGCTGCGGGATCGGGCCCGATTGCGGGTAGCCACCCGGCTGCTGGCCGTAGGGCTGCTCGGGTTGAGGCCCCGATGGCGGGCCGTAGGGGTTGGTCACGGTGCTTCCTTCGACGTGGGAGCGGGCTCGGCCGCTGCGCGACTGCCGCGCTGCAACGTACCCGTGATGGGCGCCGGTTTTCGCCGGTTCCGGCGATCCCGGTGGGGGAGTTGTGATCAAAAACCCAGGCGGCGGAGCTGGCGCGGGTCCTGCTGCCAGTCCTTGGCGACCTTGACGTGGAGGTCGAGGTAGATCTTGCTGCCGAGCAGCTTCTGGATGTGCTGCCGGGAACGGCTGCCGACGTCGCGGAGGCGCTCGCCGCCACGTCCGATCACGATCGCCTTCTGGCTCTGCCGCTCGACGTAGATCACCGCGTGCACGTCGATCAGGTCGTCGCGGTCCTCGCGCGGGATCATCTCCTCGATCGACACCGCCAGCGAGTGCGGCAGCTCGTCGCGGACCCCTTCGAGCGCGGCCTCGCGGATCAGCTCGGCGATGAGGGTGGACTCGGGCTCGTCGGTGAGCTCGCCGTCCGGGTAGAGCTGCGGGCCCTCGGGGAGCTGGCGGACCAGCACGTCGGACAGCTCGTCGGTCTGGAACGAGTCCACCGCCGAGACCGGCACCAGGTCGGCGAACTCCAGCACCTGCTGGAGGTCGAGGAGCTGCTCGGCGACCCGCTCCTTGCCCACCAGGTCGGCCTTGGTGACGATGCCGACCACGGGCGTGCGGCGGGCGACCTTGGCGAGCTGCTCGGCGATGTAGCGGTCCCCGGGGCCGATCTTCTGGTCGGCGGGCACGCAGAACCCGACGACGTCCACTTCGGACCAGGTCTCGTAGACGAGGTCGTTGAGCCGGCGGCCGAGCAGCGTCCGCGGCCGGTGCAGTCCGGGGGTGTCGACGATGATCAGCTGCGCGTCCGGGCGGTGCACGATCCCGCGGATCGCGTGCCGGGTGGTCTGGGGCTTGCTGGAGGTGATCGCCACCTTCGACCCGACCAAGGCGTTGGTCAGCGTCGACTTGCCCGCGTTGGGCCTGCCGACGAAGCAGGCGAACCCGGAGCGGTGGACATCTGCGGAGCTGGTCACCACCCCATTGTGACGGTCCCGCTCACCTCCGGGCGCACCACCCGTCCGCGTGATGGGTGAGGGGCACCCTTGACCAAGATAGGGGCGCTCTCGGAAAGATCTGCTCGGCGGTGCCGGTGGCGGAACCTCAGCGGTGCCGGCTGCGTGCCTCACCGCATGCGGCTCCGCCGCAATCCGAAAGGACCACATACTTTGGGCAAGGGTGCCCCTCGCTCACGTGTCGAACGGGTGAGCGGGTGGCCGTCAGTGGGTGTGCTGGATCTCGCCCCCGGCGTCGGCGCGGAAGATCGGGGCGCCGCTGCCGAGGTCGCGCACGGCCGCCGCGGACCCGGCGTCCACGTCGGCGGCGTCGGTGACCACGGCCGCCGCTTCGAGCCCCTCGGCGCCGCTGGCCACCGCCGCGGCCACCGCGGCCTGCAACGCCGACAGCGACAGCGAGGGCAGCGCGACGGTGCACGCCGCGTAGGTGCGCCCGTCGGTGTCGCGCACCGCGGCGCCCTCGGCCGCACCGGTGCGGGCGCGCGCCGACCGCGCCAGGGTGAGGATCTTGACGTCCTCGGGATCGAGCTCAACCACGGGCGTTGCTTCCTTCCTTCTCCGCGACGCGCAGCGGCGACGCGTGCTCCAGCTCGGCGGTCCGGCGCACCAGCAGCGCCGTGATCCGGATCCGCCCCCGGTGGTCCTTGCCGCCCTCGGCGCGCAGCCGCAGCCCGGCGATCTCGGCCTCCGCGCCCGGCAGCGGAACCCGCCCGAGCCGCTGGGCCAGCAACCCGGCCACGGTCTCCACGTCGGAGCCGTCCAGTTCCACGTCGAACAGCTCGGCGAGGTCCTGCACCGGCAGCCGCGAGCTGACCCGCACGGTGCCGTCCGGCAGCTCCTCGACCGGGCGGTGCTCCTCCAGGTCGGACTCGTCGGTGATCTCGCCGACGATCTCCTCGATGATGTCCTCGATGGTCAGCACGCCCGCCGTGCCGCCGTACTCGTCGACCGCGATGGCCAGGTGGCTGCGGGAGAGCTGCATCTCGCGGAGCAGCTCGTCGACCCGCTTGGTATCCGGCACGAAGGTCGCCGGCCGCATCAGCTCGGCGACGTCGGGACCGGGCATCGGACCGGCCAGCACCGCGCGGGCCAGCTCCTTGAGGGTCACCACGCCGACGATGTCGTCCACGCTCTCGCCGATCACCGGCACCCGGGAGAACCCGGAGCGCAGGCACAGCGCCAGCGCCTGCCGGGCGGACTTGGTCTGCTCGATCCAGATGACCTCGGTGCGCGGCACCATCACCTCGCGGGCCAACGTGTCGCCCAGCTCGAACACCGAGTGGATCATCTCCCGCTCCCCGGCGGCGACCACGCCGCGCTCACCGGCCAGGTCGACCAGCTCGCGCAGCTCGACCTCGGAGGAGAACGGGCCTTCGCGGAAACCGCGGCCCGGGGTGATCATGTTGCCGATCAGGATCAGCAGCCGGGTCAGCGGGTTGAGCACCCGCGCGAGCGCTCGCACCGGGGCCGCGACCGTTCCGCCGATGGCGTAGGGGTGCTGCCTGCCGAGGGTGCGGGGGCCGACGCCCACCAGGACGTAGGAGGCCACCAGCATCACCACCCCGGCCACCAGCACCGCCCACGCGTCGCTGTCGGCGACCCGCACCGCGACCAGCGTGACGAGCACGGTGGCACCCATCTCGCAGGCCAGCCGCAGCAGCAGGAGCAGGTTGACGTGCCGGGGTCGGTCGGCCAGCACCAGGGCGAGGTTCGAGGCACCGGACCGGCCCTCCCGGACCAATTCCTCGACGCGCGCCCGGGAGGCCGCGGCGATCGCCGACTCCGAGGCGGCGAACACCCCGGCGGCCAGCACCAGCAGCACCGCCCAGATGAGCAACGGGACGGAATCGAGCCACTCCACCGCCGTCAGCCCCTCAGCTCGCGCCGGTCGACCCGCCGCGCGGGTCCGGCTCGTCGAGCCCGACCGCGCCGAGCAGCTGGTCGTCGGCGCTGCGCTGCGCCGCCAACCGGTCGGCCTCGGTCCGGGCGGTCCGGTAGTCGGCCAGGATGCGGTCCTGCAGGCCGAACATCTCCTTCTTCTCCTCCGGCTCGGCGTGGTCGTAGCCGAGCAGGTGGAGCACGCCGTGCACGGTGAGCAACCACAGCTCGTCGAGCAGCGAGTGCCCCGCCTTGGCGGCCTGGTCCTTGGCGAACGCCGGGCAGAGCACGATGTCGCCCAGCAGCGCGGGTCCGGCCCCGGCGGCGTCGGGGCGGCGCGCCGAGTCGTACTCGTCCATCGGGAAGGCCATCACGTCCGTGGGCCCGGGCAGGTCCATCCACCGCACGTGCAGGTCGGCCATCACCTCCAGCTCGACGAGCACGATGGACAGCTCGGCGAGCTGGCTGACGCTCATCCGGTCGAGCGCGAAGCGGGCGACGGAGACGATGGACGTCTCGTCGACCCCGACGCCGGATTCGTTGGCGATCTCGATGGTCATGCGCTTCCCTGCCGATGCCCGTTGCGCTGCTGTCCCGCGTCCTGCTCCGCCTGCCACCGGTCGTAGGCGTTGACGATGTCGGTGACCAGCCGGTGCCGCACGACGTCGTGGCTGTCGAGCTGGGAGAAGTGCACGTCCTCGACGTCGTCGAGGATGCCCTGCACCACCTTCAGCCCGCTCACCTGTCCGCCGGGCAGGTCGATCTGGGTGACGTCGCCGGTGACCACGATCTTGGAGCCGAAGCCCAACCGGGTCAGGAACATCTTCATCTGCTGCGGCGTGGTGTTCTGCGCCTCGTCGAGGATGATGAAGGCGTCGTTGAGCGTCCGGCCGCGCATGTAGGCCAGCGGGGCGATCTCGATGGTGCCCGCCCCCATCAGCCGCGGCACCGACTCCGGGTCGACCATGTCGTGCAGCGCGTCGTAGAGCGGGCGCAGGTACGGGTCGATCTTCTCGTTCAGCGTGCCGGGCAGGAAGCCCAGCCGCTCCCCCGCCTCCACCGCCGGGCGGGTCAGGATGATCCGGTTGACCTGCTTGGCCTGCAGCGCCTGCACGGCCTTGGCCATCGCCAGGTAGGTCTTGCCGGTGCCCGCCGGGCCGATCCCGAAGACCACCGTGTGGTCGTCGATGGCGTCGACGTAGCGCTTCTGGTTCAGCGTCTTGGGGCGGATGGTGCGGCCCCGCCGCGACACGATGTCCAGCGTCAGGACGTCCGCCGGGGATTCGTTGTGATCGGCGGAGAGCATCGCCACGCTGCGCCGGACGATGTCCGGGTTCAGCTTGTTGCCCTTGCTCACCAGGGCGATCAGCTCGGCGAACACCCGTTCGGCGAACGCCACCTCGGCGGGTTCCCCGGACAGCGAGACCTCGTTGCTCCGGACATGGACGTCGGCGTCGAGCAGATCCTCCACGGCTCGGAGGTTCTTGTCCCGCGACCCGAGCAACGTCATCACGACGTCCTCGGGGACCGTCACCTTCGAACGTGCGGTCGCGGTCTCGGCCTGCTCTCCGGACTGGGCTGCGGCTCCACCCGCTGCGATTCCGGCCACGTGTGTTCGGGCCTGCTTTCTGCGCGTGAGCGCGGGTCGTGCGGTCAGTTCTGCCTACCACCGATGGTAGAGCACGCGTCGAGGCGGTTGCGGCCACGACGAGGCGCGGCCGATGCGCGGGACGTCACAGCTCAGCCGCCCGCGAGCGCGCCGAGCTGCTCGCCGCCGAGCAGGTGCAGGTGCACGTGGAAGATGGTCTGCCCCGCGTCGGCGCCGGTGTTGAACAGCATCCGGTACCCGGACTCGGCGATGCCCTCGGCCTCGGCGATCTCGCGCGCGGTGCCGATCAGCTCGGCGAGCAGCGCGGGGTCGGCGGCGGCCAGCTCCCCCGCGTCGCGGTAGCGGGTCTTCGGGATGACCAGCACGTGCGTGGGGGCCTGGGGGTTGATGTCGCGGATGGCGAGCACCCGGTCGTTCTCCCGGACGATGTCCGCGGGCACCTCGCGGTCGATGATCTTGAGGAACAGGTCGTCGCTCATGCCGCGAGGTTATCGCCTCCGGGGCGCGGTGATCGTCCGCACGTGCCACCGGATCGGAAGTGCTGCGCCGCAACCAGGTCTGGGGGCTGTCCGATTGCGGCGCAGCTCTCACCGGACCGAGGGGGGAGGTGTCCGGCGAGCACTCGGGAGCGGTGCCCGTGCGCTACCCGGTCCCGAGGTGGCCGCGGCGGCGTGGCCGCGACCCCTTCACCACGAAGCGTATCGCCGGTACACGTTCGGGCGCCATCGATCACGCGAAAGTTTTTGATCTTAGGGAGCCTTCCAGAATGCGGCGGAGCCGCATGCGGTGAGGCACGCAACTTGCACCGCCGCGGGTTCTCAGCGGCCTTCTCGCGAGGACAGCCGTGACGCCGTGTACGTCGTTGGTACATCAGGAACGGCTCCCGGAGCGAGGAGGCCGCTGAGGTTCCGCCACCCGCACCGCCACGCAGGCCATCGGCGAAAGCGGTCCTCAGTCGCCTTGCGTGACGTTCCACCGGTCGGTGAGGACGCCGAGCGCCCCGAGGGCGACCGCCCCCGCCGTCGACGCCCGCAGCACCGACGGGCCCAGCCGCACCGGCCGGGCGCCCGCCTCGGTCAGCACCGCCAGCTCCTCGGCACCGATGCCGCCCTCCGGGCCGACCACCACCAGCAGCTCCCCGGACGCGGGCAGCGGCGCCCCGGCCAGCGGGGTCGCAGCGGACTCGTGCAGCACCACCGCGCCGTCGGCGCCGCGGACCACCTCAGCGAGCCGCTTCGTGCTCACCGGCTCGTCCACCTGCGGGGTCCACGCCCGCCGCGCCTGCTTGGCCGCCTGCGCCGCGGTGCTGCGCCAGCGGTTCAGCGCCTTGGCGCCGCGCGGTCCGTCGTCCCACTTGGCGATGCTGCGCGCGGCCCGCCACGGCAGCACCGCGTCCACGCCCGCCTCGGTGGCCAGCTCGACCGCCAGCTCACCGCGCTCGCCCTTGACCAGCGCCTGCACCAGCCGGACCCGCAGCCGGGGCTGCTCGACGTGCGCGACGTCGAGCACCGCCAGCCGCAACGAGTCCTTGGCCGCCTCGACGACCTCGCAGCGGGCCAGGCCACCGGCGCCGTCGGAGAGCAGCAGCAGCTCCCCGGGGCGCAACCGCCGGACCGCGGCCGCGTGCTTGCCCTCCGGGCCGTCCAGCACGAACGGGCCGGTTCCGGGCAGCCGTTCGACCGCGAAGACCGGCAGCGAGGTGTCCGGCACGGCTCAGCGCTGGCCGAAGGAGCGGAAGCGGGAGAACAGCCCGCTGCGGTGACCGTTGCCGTTGGCCGTCACCGTCGGCTCCGGCTGCTCCTCGCCGCGCGCCGCCGCGAGCTGGCGCAGCAGCTCCGCCTGCTGGTCGTCCAGCCGGGTCGGCACCACCACGTCCAGGTGCACGTGCAGGTCGCCGTGGCCGCTGACCTTGCCGTTGGACCGCAGCTTCGGCAGGCCCTGCCCGGTGAGCACGTGCTCGGCGCCCGGCTGGGTGCCCGGCTCGACGCGGAGCTCCTCGCTCACCCCGCCCAGCGTCTCCAGGGTGAGCGTGGTGCCCAGCGCGGCGGCGGTCATCGGCACCTCGACGGTGCAGTGCAGGTCCGCGCCGTCGCGGGTGAACCGCTCGTGCGGCAGCTCCTCGACCTCGACGAACAGGTCGCCCGCCGGACCACCGCCGGGTCCGACCTCGCCCTCGCCCGCGAGCCGCACCCGCATCCCGTCGCCGACCCCGGCGGGGATCTTGACGGTGATGGTGCGCCGCGCCCGGACCCGGCCGTCCCCGCTGCACTGCTGGCACGGGTCGGTGATGACCTCGCCGAAGCCGCGGCAGACCGGGCAGGGGCGCGAGGTCATGACCTGGCCGAGGAACGACCGCTGCACCGACTGGACCTCACCGCGACCGCCGCAGGTGTCGCAGGTCGACGGGGCGCTGCCCGCGCGGGAGCCGCCGCCGTCGCAGGCGTCGCACAGCACTGCCGTGTCGACGGTGATGTCCCGGTTCACGCCGGTCGCGCACTCCTCCAGGGTCAGCTCCAGGCGCAGCAGGGCGTCGGAACCGGGCTGCACGCGACTGCGCGGCCCGCGGCCGCCACCGGGGCCACCGCCGCCGAAGAAGGCGTCCATGATGTCGCCCAGGCCGCCGAACCCGGCGAACGGATCCCCGCCCGCGCCGCCGCCGGCACCGCCGCCGGAGGACATCGGGTCGCCGCCGAGGTCGACGATCTGCCGCTTCTTCGGGTCGGAGAGGACCTCGTAGGCGGTCGTCACTTCCTGGAACCTCGCCTGCGCGTCCGCATCGGGGTTGACGTCCGGGTGCAGCTCCCTCGCCATCTTCCGGTAGGCGCGCTTGAGCTGCTCGGGCGTTGCGTCCTTGGCCACCCCGAGGGTCGCGTAGTAGTCCGTGGCCACCTTCTCCGTACTTCCTCTGCTCGTTCGAGTGCACCCGGTCGCGGTCAGCGACCGTCCAGGATCTCACCTACGTATGCGGCGACGGCGCGCACCGCCGCCATCGTGCCCGGATAGTCCATCCGGGTGGGGCCGACGACACCGAGACCGCCCAGCACCATGCCATCCGAACCGTATCCGGTGGACACCACCGAGGTCGTCTGCATCTCCTCGGCTTCGTTCTCCACCCCGATGCGCACGGTGACGGTCCGGGCGTCGCGGGCCGCGGCCAGCAGCTTGAGCACCACGACCTGCTCCTCCAGCGCCTCCATCACCTGCCGCAACGAGTGCGGGAAGTCGGTGAAGTTGGCGGTGAGGTTGGGCGTGCCGCCGAGCACCATGCGCTCCTCCGGGTGCTCGACCAGCGACTCGATGAGCACGCTGGACACCCGGACCAGCGCCGAGCGCAGGTCGGCCGGGGCCTGCTCGGGCAGGTCCGCCACCGCGGCCGAGGCCTCGGCCAGCCGCTTCTCCGCCATCGCGCTGTTGAGCACGGTGCGCAGGCGGGCCACGTCATCGTCGGTGATCACGTCGCCGAGGTCGACCATCCGCTGGTCCACCCGGCCGGTGTTGGTGATCAGCACCAGCATCAACCGGGCCGGGGTGATGGTGACGACCTCGACGTGCCGCACCGTCGACCGGGTCAGCGTCGGGTACTGCACCACCGCGACCTGCCGGGTGAGCTGGGCCAGCAGCCGGACGCTGCGCCGCATCACGTCGTCGAGGTCGACCGCGCCTTCCAGGAAGTTCTGGATGGCGCGGCGCTCGGCGGAGGTCAGCGGCTTGATCTCGTGCAGCCGGTCCACGAACATCCGGTAGCCCTTGTCGGTGGGCACCCGTCCGGCGCTGGTGTGCGGCTGGACGATGAAGCCGTCCTCCTCCAGCGCCGCCATGTCGTTGCGCACCGTGGCGCTGGAGACACCGAGGTTGTGCCGGTCGACGAGGGCCTTGGAACCGACGGGTTCCTGGGTCGACACGTAGTCCGCGACGATCGCGCGCAGCACTTCGAAGCGGCGTTCATCCGCGTTCACCGTGCCACCTCCTGTTCGTCCGGCCGACCGATCACCCACGCCCCCGGACCGCGCGGGCCGGGAGCCGGCGGGCGGACCACCTCGGCGCCACCTCCGAGTTTACGGTGTCGCACCGGCACATCATCGCTACCAGCGCAAACCGACGTCCGCGCGGACCGGGACCGACGGCTCCGCCGACGCGCCGGGCGCGGGACATCCCACCGAGCATAAGGGCCATTGGTCCACCCGTTCGAGCGCCGATCCACCGCGGAGCGCATCCGGACGACGACGGACGGTCATCCGGACGAAACGGGTGTGATCTACGCCACACGCTATCGATTGGGACGCGGATGATCACCCCCGCTGGGTTCAATGATCAGGCCCGGCGAGCTGCTCGGGCGCCCCCCGAGAAGGAGAACGCAGTGTCGTACCCCATGCCCGCCGCCCCGCCCCAGAAGAACGCCCTGGCGCTCACCTCGATGATCCTCGGCATCATCGCCGTCGCGCTCAGCTTCGTCCCGTTCATCGGGATGGTGTCCTGGGTGCTCGGGCCGCTCGCGGTGATCTTCGGCATCATCGGCATCCGGAAGCAGATCGGCAAGGGGCAGGCGCTCGCGGGCCTCATCACCGGCGGGATCGCGATCGTCGTGTGCATCGTGTGGACGGTCATGACCGTCGTCACCGTGCAGCAGGTCGACCAGGACCTCCAGCAGTACAGCAGCTGCCTCGAGAACGCCCAGACCCCCGAGGAGGCCGCGGCCTGCTGACCCGGACCAGGTGAGGGGCGCCTTCATCCGGCACAGTCGGATGAAGGCGCCCCTCACTCATGACTCGTCCGGGTGAGGCTGCGTCCCGTGGCTCACCCGGACGGGCGGTACCCTGCCGCGGGTACGACCGGCGGGCACCGGCCGCGGTCGCCCGCCACCGGTGCGCTCGCCGCCGAACGACCGCGCGGCGCCCGCGCCGCCCGAGGGGTGCACCGTGATCTTCAAGGACGTCCGCGACGGACGCCCGTATCCCGAACCCCGGCTCTCCACCCGGGACTGGTCCCGCATCCCGCCCCGCCAGGTGCGGCTGGAAGACCTGGTGACCACGACCAAGGTGCTCCGCCTGGATCGGTTGCTCAGCCCCGACTCGACCTTCTTCGGCGACCTCTTCCCGCACGTGGTGCGCTGGCGCGGCGAGCTGTTCCTGGAGGACGGCCTGCACCGCGCGTTGCGGGCGGCGCTGCACCAGCGCACCGCGCTGCACGTGCGGGTGCTCGAACTCGGCTGACCGCCGTTCCGCGCGCTGCTCAGCCGACCAGCCGGGCGATCACCCCGTCGGCCAGCAGCCGGCCCCGGTCGGTGAGCACGCAGCGCCCGCGGTTCAGGTCGGCGCCGCGCAGCAGCCCGTCGTCGACGGCCTGCTTGGCGGCCAGCACCCCGGCCTCGTCCAGCACGTCGGTGCGCAGCCCGGTGGCCAGCCGCAGTTCCAGCATGACCCGCTCGACGCGACGGTCCTCCTCGGTGAGCACCTCGCGGCCCACCGCCGGGGACCGCCCCGCCGCGAGCCGCTCGGCGTAGCGGGCCGGGTGCTTGACGTTCCACCACCGCACGCCGCCGACGTGGCTGTGCGCGCCCGGCCCGGCGCCCCACCAGTCACCGCCGCTCCAGTAGCCGATGTTGTGCCGGCACGCCGCGTCCGGACCCGCGGCCCAGTTGGAGACCTCGTACCAGTCCAGGCCCGCACCGGCCAGCGCCGCGTCGATCATCTCGTAGCGGTCGGCGAGCACGTCCTCGTCGGGCATCGGCAGCTCGCCCCGCCGGACCTTGCGCGCCATCGCGGTGCCGTCCTCGACGATCAGCGAGTAGGCCGAGACGTGGTCCACCCCGGCGTCGAGCACCGACTCCAGCGAGGCCCGCAGGTCGTCGTCGGACTCCCCCGGCGTGCCGTAGATCAGGTCCAGGTTGACGTGCTCGAACCCGGCGGCGCGGGCCTCCCGCGCGGCGGCGACCGCGCGCCCCGGCGTGTGCGCGCGCTCCAGCACCCGCAGCACGTGCGCGGCGGCCGACTGCATCCCCAGCGAGATCCGCGTGTAGCCGGCCGAACGCAGCCCGGCGAAGAACTCCGGCGAGGTCGACTCGGGGTTGGACTCGGTGGTGATCTCCGCCCCGGCGGTGAGCCCCACGGTGTCGCGCACCGCGGTCAGCACCTCCCCGAGGCGTTCGGCGCCGAGCAGCGACGGGGTGCCGCCGCCGACGAACACCGTCTCCGCGGCCGGCGGCGCCGCGCCACCGGCCGACAGCACCCGCGCGCCCAGCTCCAGCTCCCGCCGCAGCCCGTCCAGCCAGCTCCCGAAACCCGCCGAGGAGCCGAGCTCGTCGGCGGTGTAGGTGTTGAAGTCGCAGTAGCCGCAGCGGGTGGCGCAGAAGGGCACGTGGACGTAGACCCCGAAGGGCCGGGATCCGAGTCCGGTCAGCGCTCCGGCGGGCAGCGCGCCGTCGTCCGGGACGGGCTCGCCGGTCGGTGGTTGAGCAGGCACATCACCACTGTCCCACCATGCGGATGGTGGTGGACCGCCCGGTGGCCGCGTGGCACGCTGACCGGCATGGGTACGACCGCGCAGGCGTTGCTGCTGGTCTCCCGCCGCTACGTGGACCTGCGGCGGGTGTGCAGCGCGCTCTGCCGCAGTTGACCCGCCGCCGCGTTCTGCATTGTCCAGTCGGCGCCGGGACCGCCGACCGGGTGAACCGTCTCAGCCGACGGAGCAGCCTGCGGCGCGCTCCGGCCCGCATCACTCCCGGAGGTCGGACCTCATGGCCCCCTCGACGGATGCCCCGAACCGTCCCGCCCGCAAGCGCAAGACCCGCGGCGAAGGTCAGTGGGCGCTCGGCTACCGCGAGCCGCTCAACGCCAACGAGCGCTCCAAGAAGGACGACAACCCGCTCAACGTCCGGGAGCGCATCGAGACGATCTACGCGCACCGCGGCTTCGACTCCATCGACCCCGGTGACCTGCGCGGCAGGTTCCGCTGGTGGGGTCTCTACACCCAGCGCGCCCCGGGCATCCCGGGCGCGCGGACCGGCACGATCGAGCCCGAGGAGCTCGACGACTCCTACTTCATGCTGCGCGTGCGCGTCGACGGCGGGGCGCTGACCACCGAGCAGCTGCGCACCATCGGCGAGGTCTCGCAGACCTACGCGCGCGACACCGCCGACATCACCGACCGGCAGAACGTGCAGCTCCACTGGATCCGGGTCGAGGACATGCCGACGATCTGGGAGAAGCTGGAGGGCGTCGGGCTGTCCACCACCGAGGCGTGCGGCGACTGCCCCCGGGTGGTGCTGGGTTCGCCGGTGGCCGGCGTCGCGGCCGACGAGGTGATCGACGGCACGCCGGCGATCGACGAGATCACCGAGCGCTACATCGGGGACCCGTCGCTGTCCAACCTGCCGCGCAAGTTCAAGTCCTCGGTCAGCGGCTCGCCGCGCTGGGACTCGGTGCCGGAGATCAACGACGTCTCGTTCGTCGGCGTCGAGCACCCCGAGCACGGCCCCGGCTACGACCTGTGGGTCGGCGGCGGGCTGTCCACCAATCCGAAACTGGCGGTGCGGCTGGGCACCTGGGTCCCGCAGGAGGACGTCGCCGAGGTCTGGCACGGCGTGGTCCGGATCTTCCGGGACTACGGCTACCGCAGGCTGCGGCACCGCGCCCGGCTGAAGTTCCTGGTCACCGACTGGGGCGCGGAGAAGTTCCGCGAGGTGCTGGAGACCGAGTACCTCGGCCGCGCGCTGGTCGACGGCCCGGCGCCGGCCACGCCCACGACCGCCCGCGACCACCTCGGCGTCCACCCGCAGCAGGACGGCAACTTCTACATCGGCGCGAAGTCGGCGGCGGGCCGGGTCAGCGGCTCCACCCTGGTCGAGGTGGCCAAGGCCGCCGAGCGGGCCGGGTCCCGCCGGGTCCGCACCACCGTCGAGCAGAACCTGCTGGTGCTCGACGTGGCGCCGGGCGAGGTCGACGGCCTGGTCTCCGACCTGGCCGGACTCGGGATGCACGCCGACCCGTCGCCGTGGCGGCGGGGGGTGATGGCGTGCACCGGAATCGAGTTCTGCAAGCTTGCCATCGTGGAGACGAAGGAACGCGCCATCGACCTGATCGGCGACCTGGAGCGGCGGCTGGCCGACATCCAGGGCGACGTGCGCGATCCGGTCACCATCAACCTCAACGGCTGCCCGAACGCCTGCGCCCGCACCCAGGTCGCCGACATCGGGCTGAAGGGTCAGATGGTGCCCGGCCCGGACGGCGCGCAGGTGCCCGGGTACCAGGTGCACCTGGGCGGCGGGCTCGCGCTCGACGCCGGGTTCGGCCGCAAGCTGCGCGGCCACAAGGTCACCTCGGAGGAGCTCGGCGACTACGTCGAGCGCCTGGTGCGCCGCTACCTCGACCAGCGCACCGAGGGCGAGCGGTTCGCGCAGTGGGTGGGCCGGGCCGAGGAGGACGACCTCCGATGAGCCGGGCGGTGCCGTTCCACTGCCCGTACTGCGGGGACGAGGAACTCGAACCGGAGGCCGAACCCGTCGGCGCGTGGCGGTGCCGGGCCTGCTTGCGGGTCTTCACCGTCTCGCTCGTCGGGCTGGCCCTGGGAGGGAGCGAGGAATGACTGCCGAGACCACCACGAACATCGGCGTCCGCCGCGGTGACGACCAGCTGCGCGCGCTGGCCGAGCAGGGCGCGCGGGACCTGGCCGAGGCCGGTGCCGAGGAGGCGCTGCGCTGGGCGGCCGAGACCTTCGGGCCCGGCCTGATCGTCGCGTCCAACATGCAGGACGCGGTGCTGGTCGACCTGGCGGCCCGGGCCCGGCCGGGCGTGGACGTGCTGTTCCTGGAGACCGGTTACCACTTCGCCGAGACGATCGGCACCCGCGACGCCGTCGCCCAGGTCTACGACGTGAACATCGTCAACGCGACCGCGCAGCAGTCGGTCGCCGAGCAGGACGCCGCCGAAGGCCCCCGGCTCCACGAGCGGGACCCGAACCGCTGCTGCTTCCTGCGCAAGGTCGTGCCGCTGCGCGACACCCTGTCCCGCTACGAGGCGTGGGTGACCGGGGTGCGCCGGGTGGAGGCCCCGACGCGGGCGGGCACGCCGATCGTCACCTGGGACGACCGCAACGGGCTGGTGAAGATCAACCCGATCGCCGCCTGGTCCGACGAGGACATGGACCGCTACATCGACGAGCACGGAGTGCTGGTGAACCCGCTGGTGCCCGCGGGGTTCCCGTCCATCGGATGCCAGCCTTGCACCAACAAGCCCGCCCCGGGCGCCGATCCGCGCAGCGGTCGGTGGGCGGGCACCAGCAAGACCGAGTGCGGATTGCACGGCTGAGCCGGGACCTTTCGGAGGGACAACGTGAGCACGACCGATCTCGACATCGCCCCGGCCGACGCGGGCGCGCCGCCCCAGGTGGACAACCTGGATGCGCTGGAATCCGAAGCGGTGCACATCTTCCGCGAGGTGGCCGGCGAGTTCGACCGCCCGGTGATCCTGTTCTCCGGCGGCAAGGACTCCACCGTGCTGGTCCACCTGGCGCGCAAGGCGTTCTGGCCCGCGCCGGTGCCGTTCCCGCTGCTGCACGTCGACACCGGTCACAACTTCCCCGAGGTGCTGGAGTTCCGCGACGAACTGGTCGACCAGGACGACCTTCGCCTGGTGGTGGCCTCGGTGCAGGACTACCTCGACGACGGGCGGCTGGAGGAGCGCGCCGACGGCACCCGCAACCCGTTGCAGACCACACCGCTGCTCGACGCGATCGGCGACAACAAGTTCGACGCGGTCTTCGGCGGCGGCCGGCGGGACGAGGAGCGGGCCCGCGCCAAGGAGCGGATCTTCAGCCTGCGCAACGCCTTCGGCCAGTGGGACCCGCGGCGGCAGCGCCCGGAGCTGTGGAACCTCTACAACGGCAAGCACCGGCCCGGCGAGCACGTCCGGGTCTTCCCGCTGTCGAACTGGACCGAGCTGGACATCTGGCGCTACATCCAGCGGGAGAAGATCGACCTGCCCGCGATCTACTACGCGCACCGCCGCGAGGTCTTCCAGCGCGACGGCATGTGGCTGACCTCCGGGCCGTGGGGCGGACCGCGCGAGGGCGAGGCCCCGGTGGACAAGGTCGTGCGCTACCGCACGGTGGGCGACGGGTCCTGCACCGGCGCGGTGGAGTCCGAGGCGTACACGGTGGACGACGTGATCGCCGAGGTCGCGGCCTCCCGGCTCACCGAGCGCGGGGCGACCCGGGCCGACGACCGGATCTCCGAGGCGGCCATGGAGGACCGCAAGCGCGAAGGCTACTTCTGATCGACCGTTCCCGTCGCCGCGCCGCGTGACCCCGGCGGGGGACCGCTGGTCCCGCGCGCCCGGTGACGGACACGCCGTCCACCGCCCGATCGCACCACCAGGAATGGGTTCCGCAATGACCGAGACGACCACCCGCACGGCGCCGGACTCCGGTACCGAGGTGACGCTGCCCGCTCAGACCGACCTGCTGCGGCTGGCGACCGCCGGATCCGTCGACGACGGCAAGAGCACCTTGGTCGGCCGGCTGCTGCACGACACCAAGTCGGTGCTGGCCGACCAGCTCGACGCGGTGCACCGCGCCAGCGCGGACCGCGGCCTGGCGACCCCGGACCTCTCGCTGCTCGTCGACGGGCTCCGGGCGGAGCGCGAGCAGGGCATCACCATCGACGTGGCGTACCGGTACTTCGCCACCCCCCGGCGGACGTTCGTGCTGGCCGACACGCCCGGTCACGTGCAGTACACCCGCAACACCGTCACCGGGGCCTCCACCGCCCAGCTCGCGGTGCTGCTGGTCGACGCCCGCAACGGCGTCGTGGAGCAGACCCGCAGGCACGCCGCGGTGCTCGCCCTGCTGGGCGTGCCGCGCCTGGTGCTGGCGGTGAACAAGATCGACATGGTGGACTTCGACGAGTCGGTCTACGACCGCATCGCCGCGGAGTTCCGGACCCACGCGGCGGCCCTCGGCTACGCCGAGGACGCGGTGCTGACCATCCCGGTGTCCGCGCTGCTCGGCGACAACGTGGTGGAGCGCTCGGAGCGGATGCCCTGGTACACCGGCCCGTCGCTGCTGGAGCACCTGGAACAGGTGCCGGTGGCACCGGACCCGGAGGACGTGCCGTTCCGGATGCCGGTGCAGTACGTGATCCGGCCGCGCACCGCCGAGCACCCCGACTACCGGGGTTACGCGGGCCAGGTCGCGGCCGGGGTGGTCACCGCGGGCGAGGAGGTCGTGGTGCTGCCCGCGGGGCTGCGCACCCGGGTCGCGAAGGTGGACACCCCGGACGGCCCGGCGCCGCGCGCCGCCGCCGGGCGTTCGGTCACGCTGCTGCTGGAGGACGACTTCGACATCGCGCGCGGCGACCTCATCGCCGCCGCCGCGGACGCGCCGCGGGTCACCGACGAACTCGACGCCACGGTTTGCTGGCTGGCCGAGAAGCCGCTCAACCCGGGGTCGAAGGTGCTGGTCAAGCACGGCACCCGCACGGTGCAGGCGCTGGTAGAGGAGCTGACCGCCCGCTTCGACGAGCAGGCGCTGTCCAGCGTGGCGGCTCCGGATTCGCTGGCGCTCAACGAGATCGGCCGGGTGCGGCTGCGCACGTCCGAACCGCTGCCGGTGGACGACTACGCCGCGAGCCGCCGCACCGGCTCGTTCCTGGTGGTCGACCCCTCGGACGGGACGACGCTGGCCGCCGGGCTGATCGGGGTACCGCTGGCGCCGTTCGCCGCAGCCGCGGGGTGACGGCCGTGTCCGCCCCGCTGGTGGCGGTCGCGCACGGCAGCCGCGACCCGCGGTCGGCCGGGACCGTCCACGCCCTGATGGACGTGGTGCGGGCGTCCCGGCCGGACCTCGACGTGCGCACCGCGTTCCTGGACCTCTCGGCGCCCCGGCTCGGCGACGTGCTCGCCGGGGTGCACCAGGACGGCCACGACCGGGCCGTGGTGGTCCCGCTGCTGCTCGGCCGCGCCTTCCACGCCCGGGTCGACGTCCCGGCGGCGATCACCGAGGCGGCGCGGCGGTTCCCCCGGTTCGACGTGCGGGTGGCCGACGTGCTCGGGCCGGACCCGCGGCTGGACCGGGCGGCGTGGCGGCGGCTGGTGGCCGCCGGGGCCGAGGCCGACGACCCGGAGCTCGGCGTGGTGCTGGCCGGGGCCGGGTCGTCGCACGCCCCGGCCAACCGGCTGGTCGACGACGTGGCCGCCCGGTGGCGGGCCGGTACCCGGTGGGCGGGCGCGGTGGCCGCGTTCGCCGCGGCGGCCGAGCCCGACGTGCCCGCGGCGCTGGACCGGTTGCGCGCGGCCGGCGCCCGCCGGTTCGCGATCGGGGCGTGGTTCCTGGCGCCCGGGCTGCTGCCGGACCGGATCGTCGAGCAGGCCCGGCGGCACGTCGCCGACCCGCTGATCGCGGCGCCGATGGCCGACGATCCCGAGGTCGCCGAGCTGGTGCTGCACCGCTACGCCGAGGTGGCGGAGCTCGGGGCGCCCGCGCTGCTGCCGCAGGCGCTGTAGAACGGCGGCTCGGGTGCGGGGGCGCGCACCGCTTCTGGGATAGTTCTCGCGGCATCGCGCGGAAAACCCGCGCGGCGTTGCGCAAACACGCCAACCCTTCGTCATCCCCGGGCCCCGGGGCATGATGTACCGCGTGTGAGCTGACACACCCGAAGACCGGGAGCGGCCCGGGTCCCCCGACACCCGGGTCGCTGCCGGCCCCGACTTTCCGAGGGCACACGGAGATCGGCGGCACCGATGAGCGGACAACCGCACCTGATCGCGCGCGTACTCCCGGAGTACGCGCGCAACGAGCAGGACAAGTCCTGCCACTTCTTCCCGCTCCCGGCGGGCGGCGGACCCTTACCGGAGAGCCTGCGCGCCTACTGCGGTTTCCACATCACACCCGGAGTGGCCGAGGCGCTCGAAGGCCCCGCCGGGATGCCGTGCACGACCTGCCTGGTGACGGCGACGATCTCCGGCAACGCCGGCTGAGGAGCGAGCCGCGCCCGGCAAGCACTGATCACGTTGCGTGTTGTTGCTGAACCCCGAGACTCACTCGGGGTGGTCATGAGAGAGTGCAATTCCAGCGTAGGGCCGGGGAACCGACCTCCCTCTGTCAACGTCGAACCCGTCAGGCCCGCTCTACCGAGTGACCGCCGGGGTGAGGGCGTTCAATGCAAGGCTGGATGAGAAGTCGGGGACAACAGCGCGAGATGAACACGCAGCAGCCGAGTCGACCGGTCATCACGCCGGCGATGCGGGAGCAGGCCGTCAAGCAGCCGAACACCTGGCTGTACGTGGTCGACCCGATATTCACGGACCCGAGCGCCGAGGTGCCGCCGTGGGGCTTCATCGGCGGTTACCGGGTGGACGAGCACGGCGAGATCACCGACGACTTCTCGCCGAACCCGAACTACCGGCCCTCGCCGGTCGCCTTGCGCCTGCCCGCGCCCACCAACGACGTGGAGCGCGCGCTGCAGCTCACCACCACCGGCTACGCGCAGGGCCAGGCGCTGCTCGCCGCGCTGCTGGAAGCGGAGCTGGTCCTGTTCGCCCAGCCCCAGGGTTCCGGGCTGTTCGTGATGGACCACGAGTCCGGCCGCAAGCAGCTCCAGGTGTTCACCTCCGACGGCTTCCTGCCGCCGAACTGGACCACCTGGCAGCGGATGACCGGGCGCGCGCTGGCCGGGCTGAACCTCGCCGGGACCGACGTGCAGATCAACCCGACCAGTCCGGTCAAGGCCCGGCTGCCCGGTGAGGACCTGGTCAAGGCCGCCGCCTCGATCCCGCCGAAAGCACCGCCGCCGTCCTCGCCGGCCACCGGCGTCCCGGTGGTCCGCCAGCCGGAACCGGCGCCCGAACCCGCTCCCGCGCCGGAGGAGCCCGCGCGGCCCGGCGCCCCGAGCCCCGCCGACACCGAACTCGGTCGCCGGTTCACCGGGGCGCTGCTGGCCGCCGCGATCGGCGACGCCCTCGGCGCTCCGGTCGAGTTCTACCCGGTCGACCAGATCCGCGGTCGCCACGGCGCGAACGGCGTCACCGAGTACGACCGCGGCCACGAGCACCCCGGCGAGTTCACCGACGACACCCAGCTCCTCGCGTTCACCGTCGAGGGGCTGATCCGCGGGCACCGCGCGGTCCGCGACGGGTCGCCGTCCCCGCTGCCCGCGGTGCAGCACGCCTACCAGCGCTGGCTGCACACCCAGGGCTACGGCTGGAGCCGGGTCGCCGGACCGTTCGCCGAGACCAACCCGGAGCCGACCGGGTGGCTGATCGGCGAACGCGAGCTGTTCGCGGTCCGCTCGCCCAACAGCACCTGCATCACCGCGCTGCGCGAGTTCGCGGCGGTCGGCGCCCCCGGCACCCTGGAGCGGCCGATCAACGAGTCCCCGGACAACTCCGGCGTGGTGCGCGCGGCCCCGGTGGCGCTGTGGTCGGACGACCCCGGCGAGGTCTTCGAGCTGGCGGCCGCGATCGCCGCGCTGACCAGTTCGGCGCCCAACGCCTACCTGCCCGCCGGGGCGCAGGCGGTGCTCGTGCGGGGGCTGCTGCGCGGCGACGCGCCGCCGGAGGCGCTCGCCGAGACCCGGCAGGTGCTGCGCCGCTACCGGGACCACGAGGACACCGACCTGGCGCTGGCCCGGGCCGAGGAGCTGGCGGCCGAGGGCAAGCCCAGTCCGGAACGGCTCAAGGACGCCCTCGGCGGCGGCTGGGCCGGGCACGAGGCGCTGGCGATCGCGGTGTGCGCGGTGCTGTCCACCGACAACGTCGCCGCCGCGGTGATGCTGGCGGTCAACCACTCCGGCGACAGCGACTCGACCGGGGCGATCTGCGGTGCCCTCGCCGGTGCGCTGCACGGCGTTTCCGCGCTGCCCGGCGTGTGGCTGCGCGACCTGGGGCAGCGCGAGCTGATCGAGGCGCTGGCCGCCGACGCGCTGCGGGAGTTCGGCCCGAACCCGCCCGCCGACGAGGCGTGGGCGCGGCGCTACCCCGCCGAGCAGGACCGCTCGGAGATCGACTTCACCTCGACCCCACCGCTCGCCTCCGCCGAGGCGGCCCCACCCGAGCCCGCCGAGGCGGACGTGACCGCCGCGATCACCGTCGAGCCGACCGACCCAGCCGAGGACCCGGCGCCCGCGGAGACCGCCGAGCCCGCACCGGTCGAGCCGGAACCCGCCGAACCCGAGCCGGAGCCCGTCGAGCCGGAGCCGGTCGACGAGGCGCCCGCGGCCGAGGCGCTCGCCGGCGAGCCGATCGGCGAGGACCAGCTCGACCCCGCGCGGGTGCGCGCCCGGCGCGTCCACGGCTTCCTGCTCGGCGGCGCGGTGGGCGACGCGCTGGGCTACCCGATCGAGGACGACGACCTGGCGGCGATCCGGCGCAAGCACGGTCCCGACGGGCTCGCCGACTTCGTCGACGCGGCCCGGCCCGGCGGCTCGATCAGCGACGACACCCAGATGACGCTGTTCACGCTGGAAGGGCTGATCCGGGCCAGCATCCGGCGGCGCCGCTTCGGCGAGCACGAGCCGGGGACCCAGGTGCAGCACGCCTACCAGCGCTGGCTGCACACCCAGGGCTTCGACTGGCGGGACGCGGGCGGCCCGCTGGCCACGACCCCGCCGGACGGCTGGCTGATCCGGTGCAAGGGCCTGTTCGTCCGCCGTGCTCCGGGCAAGACCTGCATCCAGGCGCTGCACGGTTACGCCACCGGCACCCCGCGCGGCTCGTTCACCCACCGGCTCAACGACTCCAAGAGCTGCGGCGGCGTGATGCGCGCCGCCCCGGCCGGGTTGTGGTCCGACGACCCCGCCACGGTCTTCCAGGTCGGCTCCCTCACGGCGGTGCTCACCCACGGCCACCCCAGCGGCTACCTGCCCGCCGGGGCGCTCGCGGTGATCATCCAGCAGCTCGTGGCGGACCGGTCGCTGCCGGAGGCGGTGGACCGGGCGCTCGGCGAGCTGTCGTCCTGGGACGGCCACGAGGAGACCACCGCGGCGCTGCGCGCGGCCGTCGACCTGGCCACCAGCGGCGCGCCGACCCCGGAGGAGCTGCACGAGCGACTCGGCGAGGGCTGGTTCGGCGAGCAGGCGCTGGGGATCGCGGTGTGCGCCGCGCTGGCCCGCCCGGACTCCTTCGCCGATGCGGTGCTGTTGGCCGCCAACCACTCCGGCGACAGCGACTCCAGCGCCGCGATCTGCGGCAACATCATGGGCGCCGCGCTGATGCCGGAGGCGATCCCGCAGCCGTGGCGCGACGGGCTGGAACTGCGCGAGGTCATCGAGGAGCTCGCCCGGGACGCCGTCGAGGAGTTCGGCCCGAACCCGCCGACGACGCCGGAGTGGTGGGAGCGCTACCCGGTCGGCGAGGCCGAGCCGGAGCAGCCGGAACCGGTGCCCGAACCCGCCGCCGTCGCCGAAACCGCAGCGGTGCCGGAACCCGCCCCCGCGCCCGCCGCGGTGCCGGAAGCCGCCGAGCCGGAGCCCGCCCCGGCGGAAGCGGACGCCCGGCCGGTGCCCGCCGACGTCGCGGACGATCCCGACGAGGGCCTGTCCGACGAGGAGGTGCGGCTGCTGGCGGCGTGGCGGAAGTTCCGCGACGGCGAGGAGGGCACCTCCGCCGAGCTGAGCCAGGGCCTGAACAAGCTGCTCGTCGAGGCGTTCGGCGAGGATCGGGCCGCGCAGCTGCTCGGCGAGGCGGCGGCCGACGAGGTCCAAGGCGCCGGTCTCCCCGCGGAGGAGCAGGTGCAGCCGGACCGCCAGGAGCGGTTCACCGGGTGCGTGCTGGGCGCCGCCGTCGGCGACGCGCTCGGCGGGCCGTGGATGTTCTCCGACCTGCGCGCCGTGCTGCGGGCCAACCCCGAGGGCGTGCGGGAGTACGCGGAGTTCTTCGGGCGGCGCGGCACCGCGACCTCGCTGTCCCAGCAGGGCGCCTTCGTCCTGGAGGCGATGATCCGGGCCGTGCTGCGCACCGCGCTGCGCGGCGTCCCGGCGCACCACCCGTCGATGGTGCTCACCTCGTTGCAGCACTGGCTGCACACCCAGGGCGTGCCCGCCGAACCCGCGCGGCGCGCGCCGCTGGCCGAGCGGGACGTGCTGCGCGCCCAGCGCTTCCCGGACGAGACCACGCTGAGCGCGCTGGCCCGCTGGGCGGACCGGCGCGACGCCCCGACGCCGGCCAACCCGCCCAACGCCGCGCGCACCGTCGCCGCGACGGTGCGGGGTCCGGTGCTGGGCTTCGCCGCCGCCGACCCGGCGCAGGCGATCGGCTTCGGCGCCGAGATGGCGGTGGTCACCCACGGCCACCCGGACGGCTACCTGCCGGCGGGGGCGCTGGCGGGTCTGATCGCCGCGCTGGACGACGGCCGCACGCTGGCCGAGAGCGTGCGCACCGTGCTCGCCGAACTGGACCAGCTGGAGGGGGCCAGCACCACCGCGGAGGGGTTGCGCTCGGCGCTGGAGCGGGCCGCTTCCGGTCCGCTGTCGCCGACCGCGCTGGAGGAGCTCGGGCTGGGCTGGACCGCCCCCGAGGCGCTGGCCATCGCCGTCGCCGCGGCGCTGTCGCACCCCAACTCGTTCCTCGACGCGGTGTCGCTGGCCGCCACCCACTCCGGGAACAGCGCCGCCACCGCGGCGATCTGCGGTGCGCTGCTGGGCGCCGCGCGGGGGGCGGGGGACATCCCGGCGGAGCTGTCGGCGGGCCTGGAACTGCGCCCGGTGCTCGACGAACTGGTCGCGGACCTGCTCCGCGCCCGCACCGAGGTCATCACCGATCGGGAACCACCGGAGTGGGCCGGGCGTTACCTCGGATGACAGCCCCTCGGACCGCACCCCCTGGGATCGCAGCACCGTGGATGACATGAGCGGAGCCGGTGACCGGTTGGACGACACCGAACGCGCCTTGCTCGCCGCTTGGCGGGCGGCTGCCCGGCGCGACCCCGTCGAGCGGGAGCTGCTGGCGGTCTGGCGGCGGTGGCGGGCCGAACCGGCCACCCGTCCGCCGTGGGGAGCAGCGTTGCAGCAGCGGCTCGCCGCCGATCCGGACGCGCCGCTGCCCGCCACCGGGCTGGCCGGGCCGGACGGCCTGCTGCTCGACGCGCCGAGCCGGGTGCTGGGGATGCTGCTGGGCGGCGCGGTCGGCGAGTTCACCGCGCTGGGCCGGGTCGGCCACCGCACGAGCGCGCTGCTGTTCGTCCTGGAGGGGCTGCTCCGGGCGCACACCCGCGCCCGGTCCGCCGGCGACGGCGATCCGCTCCGCGGCGCCGTGTCCGGGCTGCGCCGCTGGCTGCGCTCGCGCGGGGTGCCGTGGCGCGACTGCACCGGCACCGGGGCGCCGAACGGCTGGCTGCTCGCCGAACGCGCGCTGCGCTCGCGGCTCACCGACGAGCCGACCATGCTGCTCGCGCTCGGCCGGATCACCGGCGGGCACCCGGCGGGCACCCGCGCGGAACCCCTCAACTCCGCCGACAGCGCGACCGCCGTGCCGCTGGGCGCGCTGGCCGCGCTGTGGTCCGCCGACCCCGAGACGGTGTTCGCGCTGGGCGGTGACCTCGCCGCGCTGACCCACGGCCACCCGGACGGGCACGACCCGGCCGGGGTCGTCGGCGTCCTGGCCCACTGGCTGCTGCGCGGACGTCCGCTGGAGCAGGCGGTGGCGCACGGGGTGGCGGCGTGGCCGCCGGGACGGCCGAAGCTCGCCCGCGCCCGCGGCCTCGGCGAGGCCAGTCCGGCCGGGTTCGCGCCGGGACCGGCCGAGCTGGACGCGATGGCCCTCGGCCGCAGCGGGTTGGACGCGCTGGCCATCGCGGTCCGCTGCGCCCTGGCGGCACCGGACTTCGCGACCGCGGTGCGGGCGGCCTCCCGGCACGGCGGGGACTCGGCGTCCTCGGCGATGCTGTGCGGGCTGCTGCTCGGCGCGCTGCACGGCCCGACCGCCGTCCCCGAGCGGTGGCGCACCGCGCTGCCGATCACCGGCCTGGTGGAGCGCATCGCCGAGGACGCCGCCACCGAGTTCGGCCCGTACCCCGACGAGTCCGACGACTGGGAACGGCGCTACCCCACCTCCGACCTCGCCGACCCGCACCGGCCCGCCGCGGCCTACCGCACCGGGCTGGCCGCGGTGCCCCGGCTGGCCGCCTCCCGGGACCGGTTCGTCGGGGGCGTGCTGGGCGCGGCGATCGGCGAAGCGCTGGGGATGCCGGTCGCGGGCGACAACTGGGAGGAGATCCGGTCCCGGCACGGCAACGGCGGCATCACCGACTACGTACCGGCCGGCCACCCGTCCGGTCGGCTCGGCAGCGACACCCAGCTGCTGCTGTTCTCCCTGGAGGGCACGATCCGGGCGAACGTGCGGCGGCGCAGCGCCGGGGCGATCGACCCGACCCGGCACCTCCAGCACGCCTACCAGCGCTGGCTGCACACCCAGCACCTGAGCTGGCCGCGCGCCGCGGGGGAGTTCCTCGCCGACGCACCGGCGCCCGACGGGTGGCTGGTCGAGCAGCGCGCGCTGTTCCAGACCCGCAACCCGGGGCGCACCATGATGCGCACCCTCATCGCCTTCGCCAAGGGCCAGCAGTCGAGGGGCACGCCGGAGGACCCGGTCAGCGACGCCGAGGACAGCGGCGCCGTGCTGCGGACCGCCCCCGCCGCGCTGTGGAGCGGCGATCCGGCCGAGGTGTTCGGGGTCGGGATGGCCACCGCGGCGCTGACCCACGGCCACCCGAGCGCCTACCTCAGCGGCGGGGCGCTGGCGTTCCTGGTCGCCCGGCTGGTGCACGGGGTGGAGCTGACCGCGGCGGTGGACGAGGTGTTGGAGCAGCTCACCCGGCATTCCGGCCACGACGAGGTCAGCCGCAGGTTGCTCACCGCGATGCGGCTGTCGAAGGGCACCCCGCTGCCCCCGGATGAGCTCAACCGCGCCCTCGGCACCGGCTGGACGGCCGCCGAGGCGCTGGGCATCGGGGTGCACGCGGCGCTGGTCGCCGAGGGCGACCTGGACGCGGGGCTCGCCGTGGCGGTCAACCACTCCGGCAACAGCGCCACCACCGGCGCGGTGTGCGGCTGCCTGCTCGGCGCGACCACCGGCGCGGACCGCATCCCGGAGCGCTGGATCGCCGACCTGGAACTGCACGAGGTGGTCGAGCGGCTCGCCCACGACGCCGTCCTCGAGTTCGGCCCCCGCCCCCCGGACTGGGCCGACCGCTACCCCCCGACCTGACCCCCACTCAGATCACTGCTTCACCTGGACGGGTGAGAGCCGGTTCGGTGCGGAGGTGGGGTCGTCGGGTTCACGTCCGGGTTAGCGTGCTGGCATGGCTGAACTCGTGCACCGCAGCACCGACGGCGGCATCGCCACCATCACCCTGGACTCCCCGCACAACCGCAACGCCCTGTCCGCCCAGCTCCGCCGCGAGCTGCTCGACCACCTCACCGCCGCGATCGACGACGACGCGGCGCGGGTGCTCGTGCTGGACCACACCGGTCCGGTGTTCTGCGCCGGGATGGACCTCAAGGAATCGCGCGCGGCGGGCTCCGAGGAGCAGGGGGTGCAGGAGCTCCCGGCCATCCTGGAACGGCTCTGGCACAGCCCGAAGCCGGTGGTCGCCAAGCTCGCCGGACCGGCCCGCGCGGGCGGGGTGGGCATGGTCGCGGCCTGCGACCTCGCGGTGGCCGCCGACACCGCCACGTTCGCCTTCTCCGAGGTGCGCATCGGGGTGGTGCCCGCGGTGATCTCGATCCCGGTGCTGCCCCGGCTGACCACCCGCCAGGCGCACGAGCTGTTCCTCACCGGGGAGACCTTCGACGCGCCGCGCGCGGTGCGGATCGGGCTGCTGAACGCCGCGGTGCCCGTCGCCGAGCTGGACGCCGAGGTGACCCGCTACACCGACATGCTGGCGCTCGGCGCCCCCGGCGCGCTGGCCGCCGCCAAGGAGCTGCTGCTCGCCGAGCGACCGACCGACCTGGGCGCCGGGTTCGAGGCGATGCAGCGGCTGTCCGCCGAGCGGTTCGCGGGCGCGGAAGGCCAGGAGGGGATGCGGGCCTTCGCCGAGAAGCGCAAGCCCTCCTGGGTGCCCGAGCGGCTCCGCTGAGCGTCAGTCGCGGGCCAGCACGGCGCTGAAGTTCCGCCCGCACATGCTGTTCAGCGACGCGTCGCGGAGAACGGCCTGGATGCCCCGGAAGGCCTTCGGGTCGTTCTTCGCCAGCGCCGCGTGCCCGCTCCAGACCAGCACGTGCTCGCCCTCGGGCAGCCACGACAGGTCGGTCAGGCAGTCGTAGAGGGCGTCGAGGTTGCGGCCGGTCCACTCCGGGAAGTTCATGGCCGCCGCGATCCCCTCGAGGGTCGTCCGCTTGTTGACCAGTTCCGCGCCGTCGACGACGTGCACGGCCGCACCCCGCTGCTCCGCTTCGGCAACGGCCTGGTGGGTCGTCACGTCAGCGGAGGGCTGTTCCACCTCGCTCACCGCCGGCTCCTTCCCCACCTTGCTGGCCCACTTCGTAGCAAACATCGCACTCAACCATCGGCGTCGACAACGACGAATGATCCGTCATGATCGTTGTTGTGGCAAAGCTCGGACCTGTTCGCGGTGGCCGACCGCCGCGTTCTCCGCCGCAGCGGGGCCCGGGACCGGCACCGCGCGGTCGTGGCTCGACGAGCCCGGCCGCGAGTCGTCCGGAGGCAGGGGCGAGCGGCCCGGCGGGGCCGAGGCCCGGTCCGCCTCCGGAGGCAACTCCGCCAGGTTACGCACTGGAAGCCGGAATTCCACAGCCCCCGGCGCCGAGTGCTCCGAAGTCCCGCTTCCGGCGTAGTCGCGGACGAACCAACCGATGACGACGAGGGCGATGAGGCCCACGAGCGCCACCGAGATGCGCTTGCGCGAGCTCACGCCGCGGTCCCCTTCCGCCCGGCGGAACCGTCCCGGCGGACCGGCGGTTCCGCGTCGCGGACCCGGGTGAGCCGCGCGCCCAGGCCGTCGATGCCGCGATCGATGACCCGCGCGAGCACCCAGGCCAGCGGGACCAGGACCGCGAACACGAGGGTCACCTGCAGCACGTAGGGGAGCTGCACGAGCCAGAGCTCGACGCCGTCCCACCACTCGACCAGCCATGCCAACACAGAGCGTCAGAGTACGCCCGGTTCAGCGGCCCGCGACGGCGGCCTGACCCCGACGTGGTCACAGCCCGTGCGCACCACACCGGACCGAGCGGGCGCGTCACGCGTCCGGGTGAGAGGTATCAGACGGTGCCGGAGCGCTCCCGGATCGAGCCGATGATCGCGCCGAAGTCCAGCGACCCGCCGCCCTCGTCGTTGAACCGCTGGTAGAGCTCGGTGGCCAGCCGCCCGACGGCGGTGTCGGTGCCGCTCTGCTCGGCGGCCGAGGCGGCCAGCTTGAGGTCCTTGAGCATCAGCGCCGCGGCGAAACCGGGTTCGTAGTCGTGGTTGGCCCGGCTGGTCTCCACCAGCCCCGGCACCGGGCAGTTGGTGGTCAGCGCCCAGCACTGGCCGGTGGAGACCGAGGCCACGTCGTAGAGCGCCTCCGGCGGCAGGCCCAACCGCTCGCCGAGCACGAACGCCTCGCCGACGGCGATCATCGAGGCGCCCAGGATGAGGTTGTTGCACATCTTGGTGACCTGGCCGTTGCCCGCCCCGCCGCAGTGCACGACCTTGCGGGCCATCGGCTCCAGCACCGCCTCGCTGCGCCGGAAGTCCTCCTCGGCGCCGCCGACCATGAACGTGAGGGTGCCCGCCTCGGCCCCGGCGGTGCCGCCGGAGACCGGCGCGTCGATCATGCCGAAGCCCGCGGCGGCGGCCTTCTCGTGCGCCTGCCGCGCGTCGGCGACGTCGACGGTGGAGGAGTCGATCAGCAGCGCGCCCGGTTCGGCGGCGGTGAGCACCTCGTCGAGGCATGCCAGCAGGTGCCGACCGCCGGGGAGCATGGTGATCACCGCCTCGGCGCCGCGCACCGCCTCGGTCACCGAGGGCACCACCTCGACCCCGTGGCCCCCGGCGGCCTCCAGCGCCGCCGGAGCCAGGTCGAAGCCCCGCACCCGGTGGCCGGCCCGGACCAGGTTCGCCGACATCGGGCCGCCCATGTGCCCCAGCCCGATGAATCCGATGACAGCCATCGTCACTCCTCCTCGGTACCTCCGTCGCCGACCGGCGACCGGCCTACAGCACCAGTTCCCCGTCCGGGCGCGGCGCGAAGAACTCCGCCACCCGGGCATCGTCGACCTCGGCGAGCTCGGGCGGCGACCACCGGGGCCGGTGGTCCTTGTCGACGAGCGTGGCGCGGACGCCCTCCACGAAGTCGCCGATGCGCACGCACGCCATCGACACCCGGAACTCCTGGCGCAGCGCGTCCTCCAGCGAGCCGAAGTCCGTCCGCAACGAGCGCAGCGCGACCTTCAGCGCGGTCGGCGACTTGGCGCCGATGACCTCGGCGGCGGCGTGCGCGGCCTCCTCCGGGCGGTACCGCAGCCGCTCCAGGATCTGCTCCACCGAGTCGGCGGAGTACGCGGCGTCGATCCAGTTCCGGTGCGCCGCCAGGTCGGACTCGGGCGGCGGCGTGGCGTACTTGGCCAGCGCGGCGTCGACGTCCCCGGCGGCCAGCGCCTCGACGAGCGCGGGCAGCTCGGAGCTCGGCACGTGGTGGTCGGCCATCCCGGCCTGGATCGCGTCGGCACCGGTGATCGGCGCCGCGCTCAGCGCGAGGTGGGTGCCCAGCTCGCCGGGCGCGCGGGACAGCAGGTAGGTGCCGCCGACGTCGGGCACGAACCCGATGCCCACCTCGGGCATCCCGATGCGGGAGCGCTCCGTGACCACCCGGTGCGAGCCGTGCGCGGTGATCCCGACGCCGCCGCCCATGCAGATGCCGTCCATCAGGCCGACGACGGGCTTGGGGTAGTTCGCCAGCGCGCTGTTGAGCCGGTACTCCTCGGCCCAGAACGTCGCGGGCAGCGATTCGTCCCCGGCCGCGGCGGCGTCGTGCAGCGCGCGGACGTCGCCCCCGGCGCACAGCCCGCGGTCCCCCGCCCCGTCGATCAGCACCGCGGTGATGTGCCCGGCGTCGCGCCACCGCTCCAGGGCCTCGGCCATCGACCGGACCATGCCCAGCGTCAGGGAGTTGAGCGCCTTGGGGCGGTTGAGGGTGATCCGTCCGAGCGCGCCCTGCTCGTCCAGCAGGATCTCGGGCTCCGTCATGATGCCGACTCCTCGTCGCGGACGACCGCCGCGGTCACGGCGCCTCCAGCAGCCCGCGGGAGATGATCATCCGCATGATCTCGTTGGTACCTTCCAGGATCTGATGCACCCGCAGGTCGCGGACGATCTTCTCCAAGCCGTACTCGGCAAGGTATCCGTAACCACCGTGGATCTGAAGGGCCTCGTTGGCCACCGCGAAACCCGCGTCGGTGGCCAACCGCTTGGCCATCGCGCACAGCCGGGTCGCGGCCGGGTCGCGCACGTCCAGCGCCCAGGCTGCCCGCCACAGCAGCAGCCGGGCCGCTTCGAGCTCGGTGGCCATGTCGGCCAGCTTGAACCGCAGCGCCTGGAACTCGCCGATCTTGCTGCCGAAGGCGCTGCGCTCCCGCACGTAGCCCAGGCTCTTGTCCAGCGCCGCCTGCGCACCGCCGAGCGAGCAGGCGGCGATGCTGAGCCGTCCGCCGTCCAACCCGGCCATCGCGATCTTGAACCCGATGCCCTCCGCGCCGAGGCGCTGGTCGGCACCGACCCGCACGCCGTCGAAGGTGACCTGCCGGGTGGGCTGGGCGTTCCAGCCCATCTTGCGCTCGTTGGCGCCGAAGGACAGCCCCTCGGCGGCGCCGTCCACGACGAAGGTGGAGATGCCCGCGGCGCCCTCCTCGCCGGTGCGCGCCATCACCACGTAGACGTCGGAGGAGCCGCCGCCGGAGATGAACTGCTTGACCCCGGTGAGCACGTACTCGTCGCCGTCCCGGACCGCCTTGGTGCGCAGCGCCGCCGCGTCCGAGCCGGCCTCCGGTTCGGTGAGGCAGTAGCTGGCCAGCCGCTCGGTCGCGCACAGCGACGGCAGCCAGCGCGCCCGCTGCTCGTCGGAGCCGAAGCGGTCGATCATCCCGGCGCACATGTTGTGGATCGACAGGTACGCCGCGATCGACGGGTCGCCGGTGGCCAGCGCCTCGAAGATGAGCACCGACTCGAACCGGCTGAGCCCGCTGCCGCCGAAGCGCTCGTCGACGTAGACGCCGCCGATGCCGAGCTGACCCGCCTCGCGGATCACCTCGACCGGGAAGTGCTTGTCCTGGTCCCACCGCACCGCGTCCGGCGCGAGCCGCTCGGCGGCGAACTCGCGGGCGGTCCGCTGGAGGTCGCGCTGGTCCTCGGTCAGCTCGAACGGCGACGCGGGCCCTGCTACTGCCGCAACGGACATCTCCACTCCCTTCCGCCGGCGCGGTGGGCGGTTCCGGGCCGCCCGGCGCCGGATCAGTGCATCGTCGGGATGGTGAAGCTGGCGCTCTCCTTCAGCCCGGAGGGCCAGCGCGAGGTCACCGTCTTGGTCTTGGTGTAGAAGCGGACCGAGTCCGGCCCGTGCTGGTTGAGGTCGCCGAATCCGGAGCGCTTCCAGCCGCCGAAGGTGTGGTAGGCGATCGGCACCGGGATCGGCACGTTGACGCCGACCATGCCGGTGTTCACCCGCGAGGTGAACTCCCGCGCGGCGTCCCCGTCGCGGGTGAAGATCGCGACGCCGTTGCCGTACTCGTGCTCGCTGGGCAACCGGACCGCCTCCTCGAAGTCGGCGGCGCGCACCACCGACAGCACCGGCCCGAAGATCTCCTCGCGGTAGATCCGCATGTCGGTGGTGACCCGGTCGAACAGCGAGGCGCCGGTGAAGAAGCCGTCCTCGTGCCCGTCGAGCCGGAAGTCCCGGCCGTCGACGAGCAGTTCGGCGCCTTCCTCGACGCCGACCCCGACGAGGTCGCGCACCCGCTCCCAGGCCTGCCGGGTGACCAGCGGCCCGAAGTCGGCCTCGGCGTCGAAGCTGGTGCCGATGCGCAGGCCGCGGACCCGCTCGGCGAGCTTGGCGACGAGCGCGTCGGCGGTGGCCTCGCCGACCGGGACGGCGACGGAGATCGCCATGCAGCGCTCCCCCGCCGAGCCGTAACCGGCGCCGATGAGCGCCTCGACCGCCTGGTCGAGGTCGGCGTCGGGCAGAACGACCAGGTGGTTCTTGGCGCCGCCGAAGCACTGCGCGCGCTTACCGTGGTCGGCGGCGGTCGAGTAGATGTACTGCGCGATGTCGGAGGAGCCGACGAAGCCGACCGCCTCGACGCGCGGTTCGGTCAGCAGCGCGTCGACCGCCGCCTTGTCGCCGTTGACGACGTTGAACACGCCCGGCGGCAGCCCGGCCTCGACGAACAGCTCGGCCAGCCGCAGCGGCACCGAGGGGTCGCGCTCGGACGGCTTGAGGACGAAGGCGTTGCCGCAGGCGATGGCGGGCGCGGCCTGCCACAGCGGGATCATCGCGGGGAAGTTGAACGGCGTGATGCCCGCGACGACGCCGAGCGGCTGGCGCATCGAGTAGACGTCGATCCCGGTGCCGACGTTGTCGCTGTACTCGCCCTTGAGCAGGTGCGGGATGCCGACGGCGAACTCCACGACCTCCAGGCCGCGCTGGATGTCGCCCTTGGCGTCGGGCAGCGTCTTGCCGTGCTCGGCGGAGAGCAGCCGGGCCAGCTCGTCCATCTCGTCGTTGACCAGTTGCAGGAACCGCATCAGCACCCGGGCGCGCTTCTGCGGGTTCTGCGCGGCCCAGTCCCGCTGCGCCTCCGCCGCGCCGGTCACCGCCGAGACGACCTCGGCGGAGGAGGCCAGCGGGACCCGCGCCTGCACCTGACCGGTGTTTGGGTCGAAGACGTCGCCGAACGCACCCGAGGTGCCGGGCACCCGCTTGCCGCCGATGAAGTGTCCGAGCTCGTTGGTCATACCGCGCACCCTCCGCCGTACCGCCGTGGATTTTACTAGGAGGACAAACCTTCGGGGCTCCGATCATTCCCGAGATTCAGCCATTCGCAACAGGGTGTTCCCCGTCACATCACCGGTTCAGCGGTTTGACCGACTGTCGACAGTCAACAAAGCTGCTCCGCAGGATCACGGAAGGAGGCGTTCTCGATGGCTGCACCGCACGCGGCACCGAGTTCGTTCGACGAACGGGTGGACACCGCGCGACAGGCCGCGCACCGGATGCGGCACCACATCCTGAACATGGGCGAAGCCCAGGGGCAGGGCTACGTCGGGCAGGCGCTGGGCGTGGCCGACCTGCTCGCCGTCGTCTACCGGGACCGCCTGCGGTACCGGGCCGACGACCCCGAGTGGCCCGACCGCGACCGGTTCCTGCTCTCCATCGGCCACTACGCCATCGCGCTCTACGCCGCGCTGGCCGAGGCGGGCACGCTCGACGTCGCGGAGCTGGAGACCTACGGCGCCGACGGCAGCAGGCTGCCGATGTCCGGGATGGCCTCCTACACGCCCGGGATGGAGATCTCCGGCGGCTCGCTCGGGCACGGGCTGACCGTGGCCACCGGGATGGCGCTGGGCCTGCGCCACCAGGGCAACCCGGCGCAGGTGTACAACCTGCTCTCCGACGGCGAGCTGAACGAGGGCTCGACCTGGGAAGCCGCGATGGGCGCCGCGCACCACCGGCTCGGCAACCTCACCGCGATCGTGGACCTCAACGGCCTGCAGGCCGACGGCCCGACCGGCACCGTGCTGTCCGCCGAACCCGTCGTCGACAAGTGGCGGGCCTTCGGCTGGTACCCGGTGCGGGTGGACGGCAACGACGTGCCCGCGCTGCTGCGCGGCTTCGAGGAGCTGGCGGCGGCCCCGGCGGACCAGCCGCGGGTGCTGCTCTGCGACACCCGGATCGGACGCGGCGCGCCGCTGCTGGAGACCCGGGAGAAGGCGCACTTCATGCGCATCGAGGAACACGAGTGGCAGCTCTGCCGCGACCAGCTCGACGAGGTGAACGACCGATGACCCGCCGCCTGACCACCTCCGCGATGATCGCCTCGTTCGTGGACGAGGGCATGCGGACCACGCCCGCCCCGTTCGGGCACGCCCTGGCCGCCTTGGCGGAGCAGCGGCCCGAGGTCGTCGGACTGACCGCCGACCTCGGCAAGTACACCGACATGCACATCTTCGCCCAGGCCCACCCGGAGCGGTACTTCCAGGTCGGGATGGCCGAGCAGCACCTGCTGGGCGCGGCGGCCGGGATGGCCGAGGTCGGGCTGGTCCCATTCGCGGCCACCTACTCGGTGTTCGCCACCCGCCGCGCCTACGACTTCCTGTGCCTGGACATCGCCGAACCCGGGCTCAACGTCAACGTGATCGGCGGGCTGCCCGGGCTCACCACCGGCTACGGCCCCAGCCACCAGGCCACCGAGGACGTCTCGCTGCTGCGCGGCGTGCCGGGTCTGACCATCGTGGACCCCTGCGACTCGGTGGACATCGAGCAGGCGGTGCCGCAGCTCGCCGCGCACCCCGGCCCGACCTACCTGCGGCTGCTGCGCGGCAAGGTGGCCACGATCCTCGACGAGTACGACTACCGCTTCGAGCTGGGCAAGGCCGCCGAGCTGCGGCCCGGGCGCGACGTCGTGCTGGTCTCCAGCGGCCTGATGACCATGCGCGCGCTGGCCGCCGCCGAGGAGCTGGCCCGCCACCACGTCGACGTCTCGGTGGTGCACTGCCCGACCATCAAGCCGTTCGACGCCGGGACCGTGCTGCGCGCGGCCGACACCGACCGGCTGCTGGTGACGCTGGAGAACCACTCGGTCGTCGGCGGGCTGGCCGACGCGGTGGCCACCGCCCTGGTCACCGGCGGCAAGCCCCGCTCGCTGGTCCCCATCGGACTGCCGGACGAGTTCCTGGCCGCGGGGCCCTGCCGACCCTCCACGACCGCTACGGCCTGTCCACCGACAAGGTCGTCGAACGCGTCCTGCACGAACTGTCCTGACCCCCCGACCGGGTGAACATCACCCGTTCTCGCCATGAGTGAGGGGCACCCTTGCCCAACAGGACCAAGGGTGCCCCTCACTCAGCTCACGAAAGGGTGGCGTCAGAGGAGGGCCGGGGCCAGTTCGCTCCACTGCTGCCGGGCGAGATCGTCGGAACCGGTGAGGACCTGGACCGCGACGTGCTCGGCGCCGGCGTCGAAGTGCTCGCGCACCCGCCGCAGCACCGCGTCCTGGTCGCCCCAGGCGACCACGGCGTCGATCAGGCGGTCGCTGCCCCCGTCGGCGAGGTCGGCATCGGTGAAGCCCAGCCGCCGCAGGTTGTTCGCGTAGTTCGGCAGTCCGAGGTAGACCGCCACGCCCTCGCGCGCGATGCGCCGGGCCTCGTCCGGATCGGTCTCCAGCACCACCTTCTGCTCCGGGGCCAGCAGCGGTCCCCGGCCGAGGATCTGCCGCGCCTGGGCGGTGTGCTCCGGGGTGACCAGGTACGGGAGCGCACCCGCCGTCCGCTGCCCGGCGACCTCCAGCGTCCTGGGCCCGAGCGCCGCCAGCGCCCGGGCGTGGTGCGGCAGCGGCACCGACTGGGCGTCGAGCTCGTCGAGGTAGGAGCGCACCTTGGTCAGCGGCTTGCGGTAGCTGTGCCCGTGCTGCTCGACCAGCGGGGCGTGGCTGCTGCCCAGCCCGACCAGCAGCCGCCCCGGGCGGGACCGGTCGACGCGCTGGTAGGCGGCGGCGACGTCGGCGGGCGAGTACAGCCAGACGTTGACGATGCTGGTGCCCACCACCAGCCGCTCGGTGGCGTCGAGCAGGCCCTCCGCGGTGGCGAGCCCGCCGTGGGCGTTGCCCAACCACAGCGTGCCGAAGCCGAGCTCCTGGATCTGCGCCGCCGCCTCGCGGTGGTCGGAGCGGCCCGGGTCCCAGAACGCCTCGGCGATCCAGAGACCGATCCTGCCGAGTCCGAGCGCCATGCGAATCCTCCTGTCGCCTGATCCGGTGCCCTCAGGATGGCCCAGCGCCCGGGACCCGGCAACGAAGCGCCGCCGGAGCGGCTCGGGCGAGCGGACCGCCCGCCCGCGCGGGGACCGGTGACGTCGTCGGCCGTCGCGACTCGCCTCGCCGACCACCCGCCGCTCAGCGGGTCCGGAAGTGCGCGTCGAGGATCGCGGCGAGCTCGCCGGACAGCGGCGGTTCGTCGCCCGCCGAGATCCAGGCGTAGGCGTCGTGCTCGGTGAGCCGGATGTCCCCGGCCGGGATGACCTGGACCGACCAGGTGTGCTGGCGTTGCCTCGTCCCGCTGCGGGTGGTGTAGTCGAAGGAGCCGAGGTAGTCGGTGATCCGCTCGATCCGGTAGCCGGTCTCCTCGTCGACCTCGCGGTGCAGCGCGGGGATCAGCTCCTCGCCCGGGTCGACCTTGCCGCCGGGGAACTCCCACTCGCCGCCCCGGAACTCGCCCGCGGGGCGGCGCAGCAGCAGCACCCGCCCGCCGACCTCGACGACGGCCGCCACGATCTGTTGCCCGATGCCGTCCGCGTCGTCCTGGCGGTCCAGCTCGGCGATCTCGACCGGACGCATCGACCACACCCCTCCCGGTCGCCCCACCGTACCGGCCGCCGTCGGAGCCGCGAGCCGACGCGGGATCGGCTACCGCGTGCGGTTCTCGTAGGCGGTGAGCCCCGCGACCTTCGCCGCCGAGGCCGACTCCGGGTCGAAGCGGTGCGCCAGCCACTCGCGCACCAGGGTGCGGGCGAGCTCCAACCCGATCACCCGCTGGCCGAGGGCGAGCACCTGGGCGTCGTTGCTCAGCACCGAGCGCGCCACCGAATAGCTGTCGTGCGCGGTGACCGCGCGGACGCCCTTGACCTTGTTCGCGCTGATCGCCACGCCGAGGCCGGTGCCGCAGATGAGCAGCGCCCGGTCGGCCTCGCCGCGCGCGACCTGCTCGGCGGCGGCCACCGCGACGTCCGGGTACGGGGTGGTCTCGCCGTCGGTCACCCCGACGTCGGCCACCGAGGCGACCCGGGGGTCGGCGGCCAGGTCGGCCTTGAGCGCTTCCTTGTAGGTCAGGCCCGCATCATCGGCCCCGACCACGATGCGCAGCGGTGCGTCGCTCACTTCTCCTCCAGTCCAGCGGCGATGGTCTCCACGATCAGCGCGAACGAGACCGCCCCGGCGTCGGGCGTCCCGGCGCTGCGCTCGGCCAACGGCCGGGCGCGTCCGCGCTTGGGCATGAGCGCGGCGGTGTCCTCGGCGGCCCGGCGCGCCTCGGCGGCGGCCTCCGGCCAGCGGCGCCCGGCGGTGAGGGCGCGGGTGAACGGGACGAGGGCGTCGACCATCGTCTTGTCCCCGACCTCGGCCCCACCGGTGCGCCGGATCGCCTCGGCGAACGCCTCGACGGCCGCCGCCCCGCTCACCGGGGTGGGCGCGGCGGTGTCCCCGAGGCGCTCCCCGGCGGCGCGCAGGCCGGTACCCCACAGCACCCCGGAGGTGCCGCCCGCCTTCGCCGCCCAGGCGTCCCCGGCCTCGGCCAGCACCGATCCCGCGCCGGCCCCGGCGGCCAGCGCGGCCGAGGCGGCCTCCAACGCCGCACCGGTGCCGCGGACCATGCCGCGCCCGTGGTCGCCGTCGGCCGCGACGGCGTCGATCCGGCCGAGCTCCTCCTCGGCGGCGGCGATGGCCCGGCGGACCGCGTCGAGCACGTCGACGGCCACCGCCGCGCTCGCCCGGGACTCCTCGGTCGCCTCCCAGCTCCGCTGCCGACGGGCGGTTCCGCGCCGCTGCCGGGCGGGTTCGGCGCCCGGGGCGGGCGGGGCGCCCTTGCGGAAGGCGGGGGCGTCGGCGGGGGCCCGCCAGCACCGCTCCAGGTCCTCGTCCAGCCACACCAGGGTCAGCGAGATGCCCGCCATGTCCAGGCTGGTGACCAGTTCGCCGACCTCCGGGTCGACGACCTCGCACCCGGCCTCCCGCAGCCGCCGCGCGACCCGGGACCACACGACGAACAGCTCCTCGTACTTGGTGCCGCCGAGCCCGTTGAGCACCGCGCCGACCCGGCCGCCCTGGCTCGGCGCCTCGGCGAGCACGCCGTCGACGAGGACGTCGGCCACCTCCTCGGCGCTGCCGAGGTCCACATCGGACACCCCGGGTTCGCCGTGGATGCCCAGTCCCAGCCCCATCTTCCCGTCGGGGACGGTGAACAGCGGGGTGTCCTGGCCGGGCAGCGTGCACCCGGCGAAGGCGATGCCGAGGGTGCGGGTGCGCTCGTTGGCCAGCCGGGCCAGGCGTTCCACCTCGTCGAGGTCGGCGCCCTCCTCGGCCGCCGCGGCGGCCACCTTGAACACCACCAGGTCACCGGCGATGCCGCGCCGCTGCTCGGCGCGTTCCGGTGGGGCGGAGGCGATGTCGTCGGTCACCACCACGGTGCGGCAGTCGATCCCCTCGGCCCGCAGCCGCTCCTGCGCGATGCCGAAGTTCATGGTGTCCCCGGCGTAGTTGCCGAAGCTGAACAGCACCCCGCCGCCGAGGTCGGCCGCCCGCGCCACCTCGACGGCCTGCTGCGCCGACGGCGAGGTGAACACGTTGCCCACCACGGCGCCGTCGCAGAACCCGGGGCCGACCAGCCCGGCGAACGCCGGGTAATGCCCGGAACCGCCGCCGACGACCACCGCCACCTTGCCCTCCGGGCCGGGCGCGGCGCGGACCACGCCGCCGTCCACCCGGGCCGCGCTGCGGGCGTGCAGCTCGCAGAAGCCGTCCAGGGCGTCCTCGGTGAACGCCGCCGGATCGTTGAACAGCCGTGTCATGCTCGCCTTCCGTGGTTGAAGGGCAGGATGCGCCATCGCTGAGCCGTGTTTCAGGAAGCGGCGGATCCGCTTCGCGGTGAAGCACGCGTCCGGCGCCGCTGCGGGTTCTCGGTCGTCGCCTCGCGAGGACGCCCTGACGCTGTGTATGGGGATGCATGAGGAAGGGCGCCCGGAGCGAGGCGGCGACCGAGATTCCGCCACCCGCACCGCTACGCGAGCCATCGACGCAGAACAGCTCCTAGACGACCAGGCTGGCGGCCAGCACGAGGCCGAGCGCCACCACGCCCATCAGCGACTGGGCGACGGTGTAGACCTGGAACGCGCCCCGGGTGGACAGTCCGAGCAGTCCCCGGAACATCCAGAACGTGTTGTCGTTGACGTGCCCGCCGAAGCTCGCGCCCGCCGCCGCGGCCAGCACCACCAGCACCGGGTTCACCCCGAGGGTGTCCACCACCGGCAGCAGCAGCGTCCCGCCGGTGATCGCCGCGACCGAGCCGGAGCCCTGGGCGAGCCGCAGCAGCGCGGCCACCAGCCAGGCCAGCACCAGCGGGGACAGCGTGCTGGTGGTGAACAGCCCGGCCACGATGTCGCCGACGCCGGTCTTCGAGATGACCTCGCCGAGCGAGCCGGCGACGCCGTTGAACAGCAGGATGGTGCCGCTGGTGGCCGCGCCCTTGCTGATCGCCCGCTCCACCGCCTTCATCGACAGGCTGTAGGCGCAGATCACGCAGCCCAGCAGCAGGCCGATCAGCAGCGAGACGATCGGGTCGGACACCAGGGTCACCCAGCCGATCTCGGCGCCGGAGATCTCGGTGACGGTCCCGGAGACGATCAGCGCGAGCGGCACCACGATCGGCAGCAGCAGCACCGGCAGGGGCAGCCGCCTGCGCGGCTCCTCCAGGTCGGCCACCTCGATGTCGATGGAGGTCTCGATGTCGTCGGCCTCGTCCTTGGCCGGGTTCCAGGTGCGGCGCATCAGCAGGCCGTGCAGGAAGATCGAGATGATGATCGCCAGCACGCCGACGACGCCGCCGACCAGCAGCATCATGCCCAGCGAGGCGCCCAGCGCGCCGCTGACCGCCAGGGCGGCCGAGCCGGGCAGGATCATCAGCAGCCCGACTTCGAGCCCGATGGCCAGCGCGCCGCCGACCTTCGCGACGCTGATGCCGGTGCGGCGCGCGACCGACTTGGCGATGGGCGCCAGCATCACCAGCGCCACGTCGAAGTAGATCGCCGGGAACACCACGCCGGAGGACAGGCCGAGGGCGTAGGGCGATTTGCTCTTGCCGAACACGCGCAGGAACAGCTCGACGATCCGCTGCAACGTGCCGGTGGCCGACAGCAGCGAGCCCAGCAGCACGCCGAACCCGATGATGAGCCCGATTTCGGCCATCAGGCCGCCGAATCCTTCGGCGACGGCCGTGGTGGTGCCCTCGAAACCGAGGCCCGTGGCCAGTCCCAGGTAGAGCGCGCCCAGCACGAGCACGATGACCGGGTTCAGCTTGGCCGCGACGATCAGCGCGACGATGCCGACCAGCGCGATGGCCGTGTGCATGATGATGAGAGAAGGGGGCATGGCAGTGCCTTCCCGTGATCCTCGACGTTGAGGAGGCCCGGCGGGCGGGCAGGTGGAACTCCGGATCGCTCCCGGGGATGGTTCCGGGCGCTCCGGTGGCTGCGGTGGGCGAGCGGGTGGTCCGCTCGCGGTGGGGCCCGCGCCGCCGCGCGGGCCCGCTCGTCACTGGATGTGCGAGCCGCCGTTGATGTCGACGGTGGTGCCGGTGATGTACCCGACGTGCTCCCCGGCGAGGAAGGTGACCGTCGCCGCGACGTCGGCGGTGCGGCCGTTGCGCCCCACCGGGATGTCGGCGATCAGCTTCTCCTTGCGCTCGCCGGTCAGCGCCCCACCGGTGATGTCGGTGTCGATCAGGCCGGGGGCCACCGAGTTCACCACGACGCCGTGCTGGCCGACCTCGCGGGCCAGCGCGCGGGTCAGGCCCAGGATCGCGGCCTTGGCCGCCGAGTAGTGCGAGCCGCCGAAGACGCCGCCGCCGCGCTCGGCGCTGACCGAGGACAGGTTCACGATCCGGCCGTAGCCGCGCTCGACCATGCCCGGCAGCACCCGCTGGGTGACCAGGTAGGTGCCGGTGACGTTGACCTTGAAGACGAGGTCCCACTCCTGCTCGGTGATGTCCAGGAAGCGGGTCGGGCGGGTGATGCCCGCGTTGTTCACCAGCGCCCCGATGGCGGGCAGCTCGCCGTCCTCGACGGCGGCGATCGCCGCGTCCACCGAGGCGGCGTCGGTGACGTCGGCGGTCAGGCCCCGCGCCGGCACGCCGCACTCCTCGGCGACCAGCGCGGCGGTGCGCTCGGCGGCGGCGCCGTCGAGGTCGAGCACCGCGACGGCGAAACCGGCGCGCCCGAGGTGCAGCGCGGTCTCCCGGCCGATGCCGCGTTCGGATCCGGCGCCGGTGATGACGGCGGTGCGGGCGGTGTCGGACATGCTTTCTCCCTGTCGTAGGTGGTCAGGCCAGCGCCGGGTCGATGAGCGCGACGGCGCGGGCGGCTTCGGCTTCGCGGGCGGCTTCGGCGACGTCGTGGGTCTCCAGCTCCAGCACGTAGCGCGGCGTCCGACCGCTCCCGCGCAGCGCGCCGGTGACCCCGGCGAAGTCGGCGCGGCCGCGGCCGAGGCTGAGGTTGATCTCGCCGGGCCGGGCGTCGCGGAGGTGGACGTGCTCGACGCGCTCGGCGACGTCGCGGGCGAAGGCGACCTCGTCGATGCCGCCCGCGACGACGTGGCTGACGTCGAGCACGAATCCGGCGGAGTCGGCGGGGACCCGCTCCAGCAGCGCCTCGCAGCGCTGCCGGGTGTGGCAGAAGCGGAAGTGGTGCAGGCCCTCGACGAGCACCCGCACGCCGCGCGCGGCGGCGAGGTCGCCGAGCAGCCGCAGGCCCCGGGCGAGCCGGTCGAGGTCGGTGGCCTCGTCGACGAAGGGGTCGCGGTGCTGCGCCCCGCAGGGCACCATCAGCGCGGCGTCGAGCCGGGCGGCGAGGTCGACCAGCGGCCCGGCGGTGGCGCGCAGCGCGGCCTCGTCGAGCCGGGGGTCGTTCATCGCGCCCGCGTCGACGTTGATGGCCCAGGTGCGCAGCCCGGAGTCGGCGACGGCGGCCAGCACCTCGGGTGCGGCGGCGCCCAGCGGGGTGGGGATGTGGTCGCACACCCCGGGCAGCCCGCCGAGGTCGATCCCCTCGACGCCCAGCCCGGCGATGGCCCGCAGCGCCTCCGGCAGCGGGCGGTGCCGGAACGAGATCGTCGAGCAGCCCAGGTCCGGGTGCGTGCGACCCGGCGCTGCGATGCCGTTCGGGTTCATCGGCGACACTCCTTCGTGCTCGTGCCGGAGCAGTTAACCCATTTGGGTGGTCGACTGTCAACAGTCAACGGTCGGGTGAGTGCGCGGTATGCACTAGAGTGAGCACGGCTCCCGATCGGAAAGGCGATAACCGGTGTCCCTGGACGTCCCCGCACTGGCCGGCGTCGACCGGCAGACCTTGCGCGAGCAGAGCCTGCGCAAGCTCCGCGAAGCCATCAGCAGCGGCCAGCTCGAACCCGGCACCCGGCTGATCGAGACGGAGCTCAGCGAAGCCCTCTCGGTGTCCCGGGGCACGCTGCGCGAAGCCCTGCGCCACCTGGTCCAGGAAGGACTGGTGGTCGCCGACGAGCGCGGCAAGCTGCTGGTGCGGGCGCTGACCCCCGACGAGGTGCGGGAGATCTTCGCGGTGCGCGGCGCGCTCGAAGCGCTCGCCGCCGAGACCCTCTGCACCCGCCAGGACCGGACCGAGGTGGTCGCGGCGCTGCGCGATCTGCTCGACCGGTTGCGGGCCGAGGACTCGGTGCCCGAGCGGGTGGAGCTGGACCTCACCTTCCACCAGCGGCTCTGCGAGCTCACCGGCAACACCGCGCTGGTGCAGTCCTGGCGGCACCTGTCCGGGCTGACCCGCGCCACGATCATGCGCTCCGGCCCCGAGCAGGCGATCCGCAACATGGACTGGCAGCGGCACGCCCCGATCGTCGACGCCATCGAGGCGGGGGACGCCGCGCGCGCCCGCGCGGTCGTGCAGGACCACATGCGCGAAACGGCCGACCGGATCGTCGGAGCGCTCACCGCCCGGTGACCACCCCGATCGCTCGATCGTGTTGACTCGGCGGGGTGAACGTGCGCATCACGACCTTCGACCTGGCGGCGCGGCTCGACGCGGCCCGCGCGCTGGCCCGGACCGCGATGAGCGCGGCGGGGCAGCCCGGCGGCATCCTCATCGGCCAGTACTTCCACGAGGTCACCGAGCTCGACGGGCTGCTGGCCCTGGGCGCCTTCCACGACGACGAGCTGGTCGGGATGCTGCTCGGCTGGCCCACCGCCAGCCGCGACTGGTGGCCCGCGCAGGTGCGCCCCGACCTCGCCCAGACCGGGAACCTGCACTGGCTCGACGACGCCTTCGAGCTCGCCGAGATCCACGTGCACCCGGACCACCAGGGCCGCGGGCTGGGCGGTCGGCTGCTCGGCGCCGCCGAGGAGCGCATCCCGCAGCGGCGGATCGTGCTGGGCACCAACGCGATCGACAACCACCGCGCCAAGGAGTTCTACCGCCGCCGGGGTTTCCGCACCCTGACCGGGCCGTTCCGGTGGCTCGGCCTGCCGCTGCGGGTGCTGGTGCTCGGCCGGGAGATCGCGCGCTGAGCCGTCCGGGCGGGCTTACCATCCGTCCCATGCCAGAGGAGCCGGCCGACGTCTGGGCGATGGCCGACCTCGCGCTGCCCTTCGCGGTGCGCGTGGTCGCCACGCTGCGGGTCGCCGACGTGGTGCGGGACGGTCCGCTGCCGCTCGACGAGATCGCGCGGCGCTGCGGCGCGCGCCCCGACCCGCTCGGCCGGGTGCTGCGCTTCCTGGTGCACCGCGACATGTTCGCCGAACCGGAGGTGGACGTCTTCGGCCCGAACGCCACCTCCGACGCGCTGCGCTCCGACGTGCCGGAGGGCCCGCAGCCGTGGCTGGACCTCGACGGCGCGGTGGGGCGCGCCGACCTCGCCTTCGTGGAGCTCATCGAGCAGGTACGCGGGCACCACCCCGCCTACACCACCGCGTTCGGCCGCTCGTTCTGGGAGGACCTGGCGCACAGCCCCGAGCTCGCCGATTCCTTCGACTCCCTGATGGAGACCAAGACCCACGGGCTCGCCCCCGCCGTCGCGGCGGCCCACGACTGGAGCCGCTACCGCACCGTCGCCGACGTGGGCGGCGGGAAGGGCGTGCTGCTGGCCGAGATCCTGCGCACCGCCGAGGAGCCGCGGGGCGTCCTCGCCGAGCTCGAAGGGCCCGCCCGGCACGCCCCGGAGTACCTGCGGGACCAGGGCGTCGGCAAGCGCACCGAGGTGCACACCGCCAACTTCTTCGAGCCGCTGCCGTTCCGCGCCGATGCCGTGGTGCTGTGCGACGTGCTCGGTGACTGGGACGACGCCGACGCGGTGCGCATCCTGACCCGCTGCGCCGAGGCCACCACCGCCGACGGCGTGGTGCTGGTCGTCGAACTGCTCCCGGACACCGGGCGCATGTCCGAGTTCACCGAGATCGACCTGCGGATGCTGGTCTACGTGGAGGGCCGGATGCGCGATCTGGAGCGCACCGAGCGGATCGCCGAACGCGCCGGGCTCACCGTCGTGGACCTGACCCCGCTGGACAGCGGCTACTCGATCATGGAGTGCCGTCCGCGGCGGTAGCGGCGGGCAGCAGCTTCGCGATCTCGGCGCGCCAGCGGGGCGGCAGGTCGTCCAGCGCGGCGGCCACGTGCCCGGCCAGCTCCCGCCTGCCGCGCGCCCGGAAGGCGAACACGTCGGCCACCGCCACGCCGTGCGCGGGCCGGGACAGCACCTGCACCCGGTCCCCGGCGGTGATCTCCCCGGACTGCTCCACCGCCAGGTAGGCACCGGTGCGGCCGTGCTCGGTGAACCGCTTGATCAGGCCGGGCACGTCCCAGAAGCCCGTGAACACCCGGCACGGGGTGCGCGGGCCGGTCACCCGCAGCACCGCACCGCCGATGCGCCACCGCTCCCCGATCACCGCGGCCGAGGAGTCCACCCCGGACAGCGTGAGGTTCTCCCCCGCGTTGCCCGGCACCAGGTCGAGCCCGGTGTGCTCCGACCAGTGCCGGAGCTCCTCGACGTCGAAGGCGTAGGCGGCCTGGAACCAGGCGCCGTGGTGGTCGCGGTCGAACACCGCGTCACCCGCCACGCCGTCCGCGGCAAAGCGCACCGGCCCGGCGGCCGGGCGCTTGTCGATCCCGGACCGACCCAGCCGACCGGTCCACGGATCGGTGCGCACGACGGCGATGTTGACGGACTCCACGACGCTCACCCGAACAGCTTAGGAACCCCGACCCCGAACCGCGATCGAATTCCCGACCACCTCACACCCCACCACTGCACACCCGGCCACCGCACGCCCGGGCGCCACGCCCAACACGCCCGCCCAAGTCACACCCGCGCTCGTCGTCACCCGATAGTTCACTGAGTGAGGGGCACCCTTGCCCAACACACTTGGTCAAGGGTGCCCCTCACTCACGCGGAAATCGGGTGACGTGGGCGGGTCCGACCTTGGTCGCGGGTCAGGTTCGGGCTGCGGCCAGGGCTGTCCGGGTCTCCTCCGCCAGGACGCGGACGAGGTCGGCGGCGGGCATGGGGCGGGCCTGGGCGTAGGTCTGCCCGGCCCAGAGCGACATCGCCTCCGGGTCGCCCGCGCCGCGCACCGGCTTGGTGAGGTGGTGCAGCTCGGGGTAGGCGGCCGGGGCGTGCGGGGTGTGCTCGGCGAGGAACCGGTTCACCAGGCCGCGGGCCGGGCGTCCGCTGAATGCCCTGGTCAGAGCGGTGTCGCGGGTTCCGGCGAGGATCTCGGCGCGCTGGACCGGGCCGGTGCCCGCCTCGTCGGTCACCAGGAACGCGGTGCCGAGCTGGGCGGCGACCGCACCGGCGGCCAGCACCGCCGCGATGTCCGCGCCGCGCGCGAGCCCACCGGCCGCGATCAGCGGCAGGTCCACCTCGGCGGCGACCGAGCGCAGCGCGGCGAGCAGGCCGAGTTCCGGGCCGCTGGCGGGCGAGGTGCCGTCGTCGACGAGCACCGCGCGGTGCCCGCCCGCCTCGATCCCCTGCACGCACAACGCGTCGACGCCGATCTCGGCGGCCCGGCGGGCCTCGGCCGGGTGGTGACGGTGCCGACGACCTCCGCGCCCACCGCGTGCAGTCGCTCCACATCGGACGGTTCGGGCAGCCCGAAGGTGAACGACACCACCGGGATCGCCTCGGACACCACCAGTTCCAGCTTGGCCCGGTAGTGGTCGTCGTCCCACGCCGCCACCCCGGGTTCGACGCCGAGGCGGGCGGCCTCCGCCGCGACCCGCTCCCGGTAGTCGGCGAGGTCGAGCCCGCTGGGCTCCCCCGGAACGAACAGGTTCACGCCGAACGGCTCGGCGGTGAGCGAACGGACCCGGGCGATCCGCTCCGCCAGTGCGTCCGGGCCGAGGTACCCGGCGGCCAGGAACCCGAGCCCGCCCGCCGAGCTCACCGCCGCCGCCAGTTCCGGGGTGGAGATGCCGCCCGCCATCGGTGCCGCGATGACGGGCGCGCTGCGCTGCGCGATCATGCCCCGACGGTACGACGGCTCACCGCCCCGCGCGCAGGCCGAATCCGGTGATCACCGCCACTACCACGAGCACGGCGGCCCCGAGCAGCGCCGCCGCGCCGACCGCCTCGGTGTAGGCGTCGAAGGCCACCGCCAGCGCCGCGCTGTCCGGGGCCAGGTCCGCGACGGCCTCGGCGATGGTGCCGCCCGGGACGCCCTCGGCGCCCGTGCGGTAGACCGCCGCGGCGAGCGTGCCGAAGGTGGCGATGCCGAGTGCGGAGCCGAGTTCGGTGCTGGTCTCGGAGAGCCCGGCGGCGGCTCCGGCGCGATCGGCGGGCGCGGTCTCCAGCACCAGCGCGTTGGCGATCGTGCCGACCACGCCGACCCCGGCGGTCAGCAGCGCGTACCCGCCGATCAGCACGACCAGCGGGGTCCGCGGTTCGACCGCGGCCACCACGCCGAAGCCCACCGCGCCGACCAGCAGTCCGCCGACCAGCAGCAGCGCCGGGCGCACCCGACCGCCGAGCGCTCCGGCCAGCGCGGCGCCGAGGAAGGTGCCCGCGAAGGTCGGCGTCGCCCACAGCGCGGCGGCCAGTGGGCTCAGCCCGTGCACGGTCTGCAGGAAGGTGAAGGCCAGCAGCCCGAGCCCGCTGATGGCGAAGGCGACCGCCACGTTGCCCGCGAGAGCGGCGCGGAAGGCGGGGAACCGCAGCAGCACCAGGTCGATCAGCGGGTGGGCGGCGCGGCGCTGGCGGCGCACGAACCCGGCCAGGGCGATGGCGCCGAGCAGCCCGGCGACGAGGGCGAGCGGGCTGGGACCGTGCTCGACCAGGTGCTTGGCGGCGAAGACCAGGGCCAGCACCGCGAGCAGCGAGGTCGCCGCGCCGGGCAGGTCGAAGCGCGCCGCCGACGGGTCGCGCGATTCCCGGACCAGCCACGGCACCGCGAGCAGCAGCAGGACCATCACCGGCACGTTGATCAGGAACACCGATCCCCACCAGAAGTGCTCCAGCAGCAGCCCGCCGAGGATCGGCCCGGCCGCCGCCCCGCCGCTGAAGGCCACCGTCCACGCCGCGATCGCGGTGCGGCGTTGCCCCTCGTCGGCGAAGGTGCTGCGGACCAGGGAGAACGTGGAGGGCGCGAGCGTCGCGGCGCCGATGCCGAGCAGCGCCCGCCCGACGAGCAGCAGTTCGGCGGTGGGCGCGGCGGCGATGAGCAGCGAGGCCGCGCCGAACAGGGCCGAGCCGAGCAGCAGCAGCCGCTTGCGGCCGATCCGGTCGCCCAGGGAACCCATCGTGAGCAGCAGTCCGGCCAGCACGAACGTGTAGACGTCCATGATCCACAGCCATTGGGTCGGGCTCGGGTCGAGCGCCGCGCTGATCGCCGGGGCGGCGACGAATAGCACCGAGATGTCCATCGAGATGAGCAGGGCGGGCAGCAGCAGGAAGACCAGGCCGCACCAATCCCGCGTCGTGGCGCGGGTCGAGGTTCGCATGGGTTGGATCGTACGTGCGTTCAAATCCGTGTCAATACGGACGTCCGTGCAAACTGCTAGGCTGCGGATCATGAGCCAGCGCGAAGACCTCCTGGCCGGCGCGAAGCGCTGCCTGACCGAGAAGGGCTACGGCCGCACCACGGCGCGCGACATCGCCGCCGCCTCCGGCACCCACCTCGGCGCCATCGGCTACCACTTCGGGTCCAAGGACAACCTGATGAACACCGCCGTGCTGGAGGCCACGAGCGAGTGGGGCGACCGCATGGAGGCCGCGGTGCGCGCCGCGCAGGCCGGTGATCCGGCCCGGCGGCTGGAGGTGTTCCTCACCGAGCTGTTCGCGGCGGTGCACCAGGAGCGCGACCTGCTGGTGGCCAGCATCCAGGCCTACTCGCAGGCCCACTTCGACGAGTCGATCCGCACCCGGGTCGCCGCCGGGTTCGCCGAAGCCCGCACCGCGCTGGCCGCGATGGTCCTCGGCACGGCGGAGGTCGACGAGGCCACGGCCGACGAGCTCGGCTCGGTGGTCTACGCGCTGGTCACCGGCTACCTGGTGCAGTCCCTCGCCGACCCCGGCTTCAGCCCGCCCCCGGACCGCCTCGTCACCGCCCTGCACCGCCTCGCGAGCTGATCAGCGCTGGTAGCGCCCATCCCGGACGGCGGCGAGGAACGCCGCCCACTCCGGCGCGGTCGCCGTGAAGAACCCCGCCGCGCGGTCCTTCGAGTCCCGCACGGCGGCACCACCGCCGATGCGACCGACCTCGACGCAGTTGGTCTCCTGGTTGCTGTAGCTCGACGTGTGCCAGCGAGTCACCTGGTTCACGGCGCCACCTCTTCCGGCTTCGATGCCCGAAACCTCAGCCAATCCGACGGCAGGGCGCCGCGAAACCGCCGTACGAAGGCAAACCGGGCCGTCCGGCTCAGGAAGACGCCAGACAGCCCGGAATCAGCGGAAGGTCAGCCGGCGAAGCGACCGCCCTTGACGGCTGACACGAACGCGGCCCACTGTGGCGCTGTCGTCGTGAAGTACCCGGCCGCGCGGTCCTTCGTGTCACGAACAGCAGCACGGCCGCCGATCCGGCCGACCTCGACGCAGTTGGTCCCTCCGCTGTAGCTCGATGTGCGCCAGTAGCGCGCGCCGTGCTGGGTCAGCATGATCTCTCCTTCGTCGCCAGAATTTCGGCGATGAGCTCGACAGATTCAGCCGGATCCATCGCCACGTCGCGGAGAATGTCGACAGCTTCCCGGTACCGACTGACGGCCCTCGCGTCGGTGATCGTCGCAGACGTGTCGTAGTGCTCGAACTGCACAACAGGCTTGGTACGAGCGAATTCAACGAGCGCCCAAGCACCGCTCAACGCAGGCCCGGCTGGTCGGTCGATGGGCAGTACGCGCATGTCGATGTTCGGAAAGCCACTGAACTGCCGCAGTTGCCATAGCTGCTCGACCATCACATCGTTCGGGCACGGCGGATACCGGAGGGCGACTTCGCCTACGAAGGCGACGAGATTCTTGGGCGCGTTGCCGGACAGCACGTGTTGTCGACCGATGCGCACGTGCGCCCTCTGATTCGCTTCGCCACGACTGGACGCACCGAAAGCAGTGATGATGTGCCGGGCATAGTCGTACGTCTGCAACAAGCCAGGCACCATCAGCGGTTCGACGTTGATGATGGTCTTAGCGGTCCGTTCGTACTCCGTCAGCACGGCCAGTTGCTTGTCCACTCCGGGTGCGACCCAGTTGGGGTCCGCGGCATCCCGTGCGAGCTCGATCATCCGGTCGCGATCAGCACCGTTGACACCGAGCACAGCGAGGACAGTGGCCGTATCGGCCTCCGTCGGTATCAGTTGTCCGTTCTCCCATCGGGAGATGTGCGATCCGCTGCGTCCGACGGCCTCAGCAAGTCGCCGCATCGACAGGCCGCGCCGCTCCCGCGCTTGCCGAAGCTCGGCCCCCAGAGCACGAGCGCGCGGGGTATCTGCGCTGCTGACCATGCCGTGATCCTATGCCGCAGCACATCAGCCTCGATGTACACCCGATCGAGGACTTCTCAAAGTGTTGCCCACACCTCATGATCGTTGCACGCACCGTTGCACGCAACAAGTGAAGTTGTTGCGGATCTGATCAAACGAGGTGGCGACCATGATCTACCGACCGCATCCGTTCAGCTGGTTTCCGAGCGCCGAGGAGCGGCACGCGACCCCGTCGGAGGACTGGCGGCACGAGGGCGCCGTCGCGTCGCTGTGCGGGCGCACGCTCGCGGGCGACGACTCCACCGTGGCGTGGTTGTGGCCCACCTGCGAGCCGTGCGACGTCGAGGCGCACCGCATCGCGGGCGTCCCGATGCACCGGAAGGCGGCGCCGCGATGACCGGACTCGGCCCGCTGCTGCGGGACATGCGCCTGACCATGATCGCCGTGGGCTGCATGGCGCAGAACATCGACGAGGGCTACCACCCGACCCCCGCCGAACTCGACGAGCTCGCCCGCACCACCGCTCTGCTCACCGAACGGTTCCGCGACGCGGCGGGCATCTCCGCACCGCTGGTCGTCGACGCCCGGAGGACCGACCGGTGAACGCGCCCGGCTGGCTGCTCGCGGCGGGCTTGGTGCTCGCCCCGCTGGCCGCCCTCCTGGTGCGACGGCACCGCGCCCCGGGACGCCACCGCCTCGCCCCGCTGCCGGTCGAACCGCCGACCGCGCGACCGCCCCGCCGGGTGTCGTGGAGCGGCGACCTCGCCGACGCGCTCGCCGACGAACCCACCCGCGTCCTCCCCCGCCTCGCCCCGCGACCGCCCACCTCGTACGCGCGCGATCCCGAGACGCTGCGTCGGCTCCTCGACGGGCTGCGCGCCCTGTGAGACCCGGCCCGACGCCGACCGCACCCGATGCTCGGCGCCGGACCGCGGCCGACCGGTGCCACCCGCGACCACCGGTCGGTCTTCCACTCCGCATCGGCGCCACAGGCGGTGCCGGGCGGAAGTGTCGGTGCGCTGGGCTTCACTGGGTTCCGCACCTCACACAGGAGGTTCCATGTCAGCGGTCGAGGAGCTGGCCCGCGCGCTCTCGCACGTCGAGGCCACCCTCACCCGCGCCCGCGAATCGCTCGCCCTCGCCCAGGACCTGTGGGACGAACGGCACGCCGCCCTCGCCGTGCTCGACGGCACGCGCGATCCCGAAGCGCTCGACGCGATCCAGGCCCACACCGCAGCGGGCGAGGAGATGTTCCGCGGGTGGCAACTCCTCGCCCAGGTCATCGCCACCGTCAGCGCGTACCGGGAAACGCTCCTGGTCGTCCAGGCGGTCGACGACACCCCTCCCAGCGCACCACATCCGTCGACGACCGGTCGGATCCCGACCGACGCGGCCCGGGACCGGTCGTGGATCGACGGAGTCCGCTCCCGGCTCCCCGGCCGCGATGGAGGCAAAGGACAAACAACCGGACTCGCCTACGACCGAGACGGCAACGAGCAGCGGATTGTCAGCGGACGCGAGGAAGTCTCCGAGCGGGTACGGATCGCTCTCCACAATTCCACAGCGTTTCCGGAACCAAATCCACTCGGCGCTCCCGGCGTGTACACCCACGTCGAAGCGAAGTACGCCCAAATGATGCGGGACGCGGGGCAGACCTACGGCGTGGTCGTCCTGAACAATGACATGTGCTTCGGACCCCGGAACTGCGCAGCCGCCGCGCGCGCCCTCCTTCCCACCGGCGCCACGCTGCTGGTCTGGGAGCCGGGAGCCACGAAACCCATCGTGATCGAAGGACAGGCAAGACCATGACCACCACAGAAGCGCCTACCGTCATCACGGCGATCATCGGGCGGGAATTCCACTACGCCCGGACGTCGGCCGAGCTCGAAGCGGTGCTCGACCTGCTCCTCGTCGATGGCGAGTCGCAGGTGTTCCAGTGGGACAGGCCCTGCCGCCAGAGCAAGGACGGGGCGATCAACGAGTTCCCGGCGGACCGGCTGCGCCTGACGTGCCGCGACGGTTGGGGAGCGCTGAACTACATGAGCCCGGGCACGCACGGCGACTTGGTCGATTCCCTCGGCGCGGAAGAAGCACCACCCGTGTTGCCGTTCGACGAGGAAGGCGACCTCTGGTTCCCCAGGTCCGCGTCCCTACCGCTGGCCGAGGTTCGGGACGCCGTGGCGGAGTTCTGCCGCACCGGCCTCCGCCCCACCTGCGTGCGGTGGCAGCCCGGCCACTGGTACTGAGCGAAAGAAGGCGAAGGGACCGCCAGGCAGCCGTGTTCGAGGGGAAGGCATGACAGCGGTTCAGCAGTACGTCACCGCGGTGCTCGACGGCGAGCGCCGCCATGCTCCGGCCGACACCGCCGACGAGCTGATCGACACCGCGCTGGCGACCGAGCGGGAGCGCGGCGCTTTCCTGTACGTCGCGGCGTCGCCCTTCGACGGCGCGGTCGAACATCGGCCAGGACACCAGATGCGCGTCAACGTGGACGAATCCCGGCGCTGGGGCGCGATCTCCTACGTCGCCGAAGGTGCACGGGGAGGCGCGTGGAACACGCGCAACCCGGCCCCACCGGCCGCGACGACCGTGTGGTTCGACGGCTCGACGCCCACGGCCTTCCCCCGCTCAGCGGTGTTGCCGCTGGCCGAGGTTCGGGAAGCCGTGGCGGAGTTCTGCCGCACCGGCCTCCGCCCCACCTGCGTGCGGTGGCAGCCCGGCCACTGGTACTAGGCGTCACGCCGCCGCCAGGACGTCCGCCGCGCCGACCCGGGTGATGGTGATGCGGGTGATCCGGGTGCCGCGCGTGGCGATCTCGATGGCGGCGAGGGGATGACCGCCGGGCGCGATGACGTCGACCACGCGCCCGTCGAGCCGCATCGGCGCGCTGGCGCGGATGCGGTCGGCGAACAGCCCGGTCTCCGCCGCGATCGCGACCGCGCCGGTCACCGTCGTCGCGGCGCCCGGCGGCAGCAGCGCGGCGTCGGCGGTGCGCACGCAGCCGGGCGCCAGCAGCGCGACCATCCGGTGCAGGTCCCCGCCGCGCGCGGCGCTGAGGAACGCCGCCACGACCTCGCGGTGCTGGGCCGAAGCCTCCGGAACCTCCTCGCCTCCCCCGATCCGGGCGCGGGCCCGGCTGGCCAGCTTCTTGGCGTTGCCGGGCGTGGTGCCGAGGGTGGCCGCGACCTGGCCGAACGGGACGGCGAACAGGTCGTGCAGCACGTAGGCGACGCGCTGGGCCGGGGGCAGCCGCGCGAGCAGCACCAGCAGCGCGCGGGACACGTCCTCGCGGCGGAGGAAGTCCTCGTCGGCGGCGATCTGGGCGGCGGGGAGCTCCGCCGCGAGCGGCACCACCTCGCCGCGCCGGCGGCGGGCGCGCAACTGGTCCAGGCACACCCGCGTCGTGATCGTGGTGAGCCACGCGTCCGGGTTGTCGACGCCGTCGCGGGGCGCGGCCCGGGCGCGCAGCCACGTCGTCTGCACGGCGTCCTCGGCGTCGTGCGCGGAACCCAGCATCCGATGGGCGAGGGACAGCAACCTCGGCCGGGCGGCCTCGAACTCCTCGATCGATCCCACTGCGATGTCACCTTTCGCGTGCGCGAGACGTCAGGACGGTGGAGCGACCACGTCCACGCACCCGGAAGGCGACGTCATGAGCATACCGACCCGGACCACCTCTCCCGGCGCGCGGCGAGGCCCCGCATGAGCGCGCTCGCCGTCGCGACGGCCGCCTGCATCGCCGCGAACCTGTTCATCGCGATCGCGGACCTCCGCCGGGCCGGGTTCGTGCTGGCGAACTCGGCCGAGGTGGGACTCCGCCCGTCGGCGCTGCCGCACCTCGCCGCGCTGAAGGCGGCGGGCGCGATCGGCCTGGTCCTCGGCTTCGCCGGTCTGCCCTGGCTGGGCCTGGCCGCCGGGATCGGCCTGGTGCTGTTCTTCGTCGGCGCGGTCGGTGCGCACGTGCGGGCGCGGGTGTTCCACAACATCGGCTTCCCCGCGCTCTACCTCCTGCTCGCGCTGTGCGCGGTCGCGCACTTCGCCCTCGCGGTCGGCTGAGCGCGCCGCCACCCACCTGCCAACGACGACGCCGAAAAGCGGGCGGGGACCCGACGCCTGGGTTCCCGCCCGCTTCCGCACCATCGCGATCTAACCGACACCCCGCCACAGGGCCGCTTGGTGCGTTCGGGGTGGCCGACCCGATTTCCGGGGAGTCACGGGCCGACCACGGTCCTTGGGCTCGTCCATCAGAACTGGGCGGTCTCGGTCGAACCGGCCAGCGCGGTGGTCGAGGAGTTCGGGCTGACCGCCGTGCTGATCAGGTCGAAGTAACCGGTCCCGGCCTCCCGCTGGTGGCGGGTCGCGGTGTAGCCGTCGGCCTCGGCGGCGAACTCCCGCTCCTGCAGCTCGACGTAGGACGTCATGCCGTCGGCGGCGTAGCCCTTGGCCAGGTCGAACATGCCGTAGTTCAGCGCGTGGAAACCGGCCAGCGTGATGAACTGGAACTTGTAGCCCATGTGCCCCAGCTCCCGCTGGAACTTGGCGATCGTGCTGTCGTCGAGGTTCTTGCGCCAGTTGAACGACGGCGAGCAGTTGTAGGCCAGCATCTGGTCCGGGTACTCGGCCTTGACCGCCTCGGCGAACCGGCGCGCCACGTCCAGGTCCGGCGTGGAGGTCTCCATCCAGATCAGGTCGGAGTGCGGCGCGTAGGCCAGCGCGCGGGTGATGCACGGCTCGATCCCGTTGCGCACCTTGAAGAAGCCCTCCGGGGTGCGCTCCCCGGTCAGGTACTGCTGGTCGCGCTCGTCGACGTCGCTGGTCAGCAGCGTCGCGGCCTGCGCGTCGGTGCGGGCGATCACCAGCGACGGCGTCCCGGCGACATCGGCGGCCAGCCGCGCGGCGTTGAGCGTCTTGACGTGCTGGCTGGTCGGGATGAGCACCTTGCCGCCGAGGTGGCCGCACTTCTTCTCGGAGGCGAGCTGGTCCTCCCAGTGCACCCCGGCCGCGCCGGCCGCGATCATGCCCTTCATCAGCTCGTAGGCGTTGAGCACACCGCCGAAACCGGCCTCGGCGTCGGCGACGATCGGGGCCATCCAGTGCAGCGGCTCGGTCGAGGTCTCCTCGGCCTCCGGGTCCAGCGCCTCGGACCAGGTGATCTGGTCGGCGCGCTGGAGGGCGTTGTTGATCCGCCGGACCACCGACGGGACCGAGTTGGCCGGGTAGAGGCTCTGGTCGGGGTAGGTCTCACCGGCGAGGTTGGCGTCGGCGGCGACCTGCCAGCCGGACAGGTAGATCGCCTGGAGCCCGGCCCGCACCTGCTGGACGGCCTGGTTGCCGGTCAGCGCACCCAGCGAGTTGACGTAGTCCCGCTCGTGCAGCAGCGCCCACAGCCGCTCGGCGCCCTGCCGGGCGAAGGTGTGCTCCTCCTGCACGGAGCCGCGGAGGCGGACGACGTCCTCGGCGGTGTGGGTGCGCTCGATGCCCTGCCACCGCGGGTTGGTGTCCCAGTCCCGCTGGAGTTCCTCGGCGGCCTTCTTCGCCTGCTCGCGGATGCCCATGACGTTCACCTTTCCGGATCTCTCGCGGCCTCGATGAATCCAGTCTTGCCCGGCGTCCGGCGAATCGGGAGAAGATTTCACGCTTAATTTCGTCGATTTTTCTGCTAGCATCAACGCCATGACCGGGTTCGTCGATGAAGAAGACCGAAGTTTTTCCACCGAACACGACCTTCTGGTCTTCGGTCAGCGGCTGCGCCACTTGCGCCGCTCCGCCGGGCTGACGCTGGTCGAGCTCGGTGAGCGGGTCGGGCGCGCGCCGTCCCAGCTCTCGCTGCTGGAGAACGGCCACCGCGAGCCGAAGCTGTCGCTGCTGCGCTCGCTGGCCGAAGCGCTGGGCACCTCCGTCGACGAACTGCTGTCCAAGAAGCCGCCGAACCGCCGGGCCGAGCTGGAGATCGCCGTGGAGCGCGCCCAGCTCGACTCGATCTACCAGCGGCTGTCGCTCCCGCCGCTCAAGGTCGGCAAGCGGGTGCCCACCGAGGCGCTGGAACACGTGCTGGCGCTCTACGAGGAGCTCAAGCGGCGCGAGACCAAGCAGGTCGCCACCCCGGAGGAGGCCCGCAAGGCCAACGCCGAGCTGCGCGGCACCATGCGCGAGCACGGCAACTACTTCCCGGAGATCGAGAAGTCCGCCGCGAACCTGCTGGAGCGGATCGGCTACCAGGGCGGGGCGCTGTCGGAAGGGCTGATCCAGTCCTTGTCCAGCCACCTCGGCTACGGCCTGCGGTTCGTCACCGACCTGCCGCGCTCGGTGCGCTCGGTGACCGACATGAAGAACCACCGGATCTTCCTGCGCCGGGAATCCCTCGGGATGCACAGCCCGCGCACCATCCTGCTCCAGACCCTCGGGCACCTCACCCTCGGCCACGGCCAGCCGCGCGACTTCGCCGACTTCCTCCGCCAGCGGGTCGAGGCCAACTACTTCGCCGCCGCCGTGCTGGTGCCCGAGCAGACCGCGGTGCCGTTCCTGCGCAAGGCCAAGGAGGACCGGGACCTGGCCGTGGAGGACCTCCGCGACGTGTTCTCGGTGTCCTACGAGATGGCCGCGCACCGGTTCACCAACCTGGCCAGCCAGTACCTCGACCTGGTCTGCCACTTCGTGCGCAACGACGAGACCGGGATCATCTACAAGGCCTACGAGAACGACGGGCTGGTGTTCCCCAGCGACGCCACCGGCGCCATCGAGGGCCAACGGATGTGCCGGTACTGGGCGGGCCGGCAGGTCTTCGCCGCCGCGGACCGCTACTCGACGTACTACCAGTACACCGACAAGCCCGGCGCGACCCACTGGTGCGTCGCGCACGTCGACACCAGCCGGGCCCGCGACTTCGCCATCACCCTCGGCGTCCCCTACGCCGAATCGCGCTGGTTCCGGGGCCGCGACACCACCAACCACGCCAAGTCCGGCTGCCCGCACGGCGAGTGCTGCCAGCGCCCGCCCGCCGAGCTGGCCAGCCGCTGGGAGGGCATGGTCTGGCCCTCGGCCCGCGCCCACTCGCACGTCCTCTCGGCGCTGCCCTCGGACACCTTCCCCGGCGTCGACGAAGCCGACGTCTACGCCTTCGTCGAAGCCCACCAGGACTGAGCCCGCACCCGTTCGGGATGTGAGTGAGCGGGTACTCGGGCAAGGGTGCCCCTCACTCAGCACACTTCGGGGTGAGGCCGGTCCTCAGCGGTGGTCGGCTAGGCGTTCGGCGAGGCGGACGAACTCGGCGGCCGCCGGGGAGAGCGGGCCGGGGCGCCAGAACAGCACGCCGCGGCGCACCACTCGGGGACGCAGCGGGCGGACCGCCGCTCCGCGCGCGGCGGCGTCCTCGGCCATCGCGCGGGGCAGCAACGTCGCCCCCGCCCCGGCGAGCACCAGCGGCACCACCATCGCCTGGTGCGCGGTCTCCACCGCCACCGACGGATCGCCCACGACGTCCTCGATGACCGCGCGGGTCGCGGTGCCGCGCGGCGTCGTCACCCAGTCCAGGGTGCTCAGGTCGGACACGCCGAGGCGGGCCCGGCCGGACGCGCCGTCCGGCGGCAGCACCGCGAACACCTCCCGGCCGCGCAGCACCAGGCCGGACAGCTCGCCGACCGCGTTCTCGGCGGCGTCGACCATGCCGAGCTCGCACTCCCCCGCCCGCACCGCCGAGGTCACGTCCGAACCGAGCTCCGGGTCCGAGATCCGCACCGCCACCCCCGGGTGCTCACCGAGGAACAGCCCGACCAGCTCCGCGAGCGGGTCCACCGCCAACGTCGTCTGCGCCACCACGTCGAGCCGACCGGACGAGAGCCCGAGCACCCGGCGCACCGAATCCGTGGCGGTGGACAGGTCGCGCAGCACCTGCCGGGCCGGGGCCAGCAGCGCCTCCCCGGCCGCGGTGAGCACCACGCCGTGCGGCAACCGCTGGAACACCCGCCCGCCCAGCTCCGTTTCCAGGCTCCGGATGGCGTGCGACAACGACGGCTGCGCCACGTGCAGCGCCTGCGCGGCCGCGGTGAAGCTGCCGTGCTCGGCGATGGCCAGGAAGTACTCCAGCTCCCGGCGCTCCATCCGGCCTCCGGATCACTCGTGCGCCGCGGCGAACCGCCGCTGCGCCGCCACGTCGCTGTGCCCGTCGTCGCCGAGGTCCACCCGCAGCTCCACCAGCCCGCCGGAGAAGCGGTTGTCGACGACCGGGTAATCGTCGGTCACCGGGCTGGCGCGGTCCACTCCGATGTCGAAGGTCTCGTCGAAGGCGAAGTAGTACGGGATGGTCGCCTCGACCCGGCCGTCGGCGACCTGCTCGTCGTCGACCACCAGCGCCACCGAACCGCCCCGGCCGACCCCGCCGCCGTCGTAGTCGAACGCCATCCGGACGGTGTGCTCCCCGGGCGCCAGCGGCTCCGGCGCCCGGATCGTGGTCACCTCGCTGCCGAAGTGGTTGTAGGCGTAGCTCGGCCGCCCCTCGTGCAGGTAGAACGACCAGCCGCCGAACCGGCCGCCCTGGGCGACCAGCACCCCTTCGGCGCCGCCCTCGGGGATCCGCACCCGCGCGGTCACCGCGTGCGACCGGTTCTTGACGTTCGGGGCGGTCTCCTCGGTGAGCCGCTTGGCACCGGCGTGGAAGCTGACCGACCGGCGGTCGCCCATCAGGTCCAGCCGCCCGGCTTCGCGCGGGTTCTCCCGCTCGGTCATCCGGTCGTCCAGCGGCAGCACCCCGTACCGGGCGGCCTCGGCCAGGAACAGGTCCTGGAGCTCGCGCAGCTTGCGCGGGTGCTCGGCGGCCAGGTCGTGCGACTGCGTCCAGTCGCTGCGGGTGTCGTAGAGCTCCCAGACGTCGTCGTCGAAGGAGCGGCGCCCGCCGTCCTGCACCATCACCCACGGCGTGCCGTGCCGGGTGACGGCCATCCAGCCGTCCCGGTAGATCCCCCGGTTGCCGACCATCTCGAAGTACTGCACCCGGTGCCGGTCCGGTGCCTCGGCGTCGTTGAAGCTGTAGAGCATGCTGGTGCCCTCGATGGGCTGCTGCGGGACGCCGTCCACCTCGACCGGGTGCGGCAGGCCCGCCGCCTCCAGGATCGTCGGCACGACGTCGATGACGTGGTGGAACTGGTCGCGCCGCCCGCCGCGCTCGGCGATGCCGGCCGGCCAGTGCACGATCATCCCGTCGCGGATGCCGCCGAAGTGCGAGGCGACCTGCTTGGTCCACTGGTAGGGCGTGTTCATCGCCAGCGCCCAGCCCACCGGGTAGTGCGCGTGCGTGGTCGCGTCGCCCAGCGCCGCGTCGTGGGAGTTGATGAACTCCGCGCTGTCCGGGATGCCGCTGGCGAAGCGGTGCTCGTTGAGGGTGCCGCCGAGCCCGCCCTCGGCGGAGGCGCCGTTGTCGCCGAGGATGTAGACGAACAGCGTGTTGTCCAGCTCGCCGAGCTCCTCCAGCGCGTCCACGAACCGGCCGACCTGGTCGTCGGTGTGCTCGGCGAACCCGGCGTAGAGCTCCATCAGCGACGCCGCCGCGCGCTGCTCCTCGGCGGAGAGCTCGTCCCAGTGCGGCACGCCCTCCGCCCACGGCGCCAGTTCCGCGTCCGGCGGCACGACGCCGAGCTCCTTCTGCCGCTGCAAGGTGATCTCGCGCTGGCGGTCCCAGCCGTGGTCGAAGGCGCCCCGGTACTTCTCCCGGTATTCGGACGGCACGTGGTACGGCGCGTGGGTCGCCCCGAAGGGCAGGTAGGTGAAGAACGGGTTGTCCGGCTTGAGCGAGCGCTGGTCGCGCACCCAGTCGATCGCCTGGTCCACCAGGTCCTCGGACAGGTGGTAGCCGTCCTCCGGCCGCCGGTCCGGTTCCACCGGCGTGGTGCCGTCGAACAGCACCGGGTACCAGTGGTTCATCTCCGCGCAGAGGAAGCCGTAGAACTTGTCGAAGCCCTCGCCGGTGGGCCACCGGTCGAACGGTCCGGCCGCGCTGACGTCGCGGGCCGGGGTCTGGTGCCACTTGCCGAACGCCGCGGTGCTGTAGCCGTTGCCCTGCAGGAGCTGGCCGATGGTGGCGGCGCTGCGCGGCCGGATGCCGCAGTAGCCCGGCGCGGCGCTGGCCATCTCGGTGGTCACGCCCATCCCGACGGAGTGGTGGTTGCGCCCGGTCAGCAGCGCCTGCCGGGTCGGCGAGCAGATCGCGGTGACGTGGAAGCGGTTGTAGCGCAGCCCGCCGTCGGCCAACCGGTCCGCGGTCGGCATCCGGCACGGACCGCCGAACGCGCTCGGCGCACCGAAGCCCATGTCGTCCAGCAGCACCACGACGACGTTGGGCGCCCCGGCCGGCGCGCGCAGCGGCTGCCTCGGGGCGAACGGCGGGTCCTGGTCCCGGACGTCGCCGGCCGTCGCGGTGGGGCGCTGCGGATCCGGGATGGGCAACCGCTCGCGGGACACGTTCACTGTCGACCTCCTGCACGCACGCGGAAAGGGCTGGTGCGCCGAGGACTTTCCCAGAGCGCGGCGGCGGTCACCAAACATCCCGACGGCTCCCGGAGGCGCCGCGCGTCACATCCGGCCGGTGCCGCCGCAGGTCAGCGGATCGCGATCGACCCGGAGACCGGTTCTCGATCCACGCCATAAACGGCGCCTATGGACGGGTCGCGGCCGGCGGGTGACGATGGCGTGCGTGGTGACGTCGTGGGACGACCCGGAGATGGCGGAGGCGTTCGGCGAGTTCGACCCGACCCTGTGGTGGGTGGCCGGGTACGGGCACCTGCCCGCGGCACTGGGACCGGCGACCTCGGTGCTCGACGTCGGCTGCGGGACCGGGGACATCACCCGGTGGCTCGCCGACGTCGTGGGAGCGCGCTGCCGCGGGGTCGACACCTCCGCGGCGATGATCGAGCGGGCCCGCCGCGCCGAGCCCCCGGGCGTCCGCTTCGACCTGATCGAGCCCGGGCGGCTCGACCCGGTGCCCGACGGATCGGTCGACGCCGCGCTCGCCGCGTTCGTGTTCGTCTGCGAACCCGACCTCGCGGTGCTGCGGCGGACCGCGGCCGAGGTGTTCCGGGTGCTGCGGCCGGGCGGCCGGTGGGTGGTCCTGGACTCCAACCCGGAGACCACGGGGGTGGACTTCGACGGGTTGCGGCAGGGCGAACCGGGGGTCGACTACGCCGCCGGCCGGCCGATGCCGGTGGACATGCCGCGGCGGGACGGCACCTCGGCGCGCATCTGGGACGTCTTCTGGCCGACCCGGACCTACCGCGAGCTGCTCGAAGGGGCGGGGTTCACGGGAGTGGCGGTGCGAGCACCGGTGCCCGCCGAGGACGTGCCGCCGCAGTCGCTGCTACCGCCACCGGTCGCCGCCCGGGCGTGGCGGGCGCGCCACCACCGGCGGGCACCGTTCATCCTGGTGAGCGGCACGCGACCCACCGGCTGATTGCCGGGCCCCGGCCGCCGCCCTGTGGCACGGTTCTCGGCTATGACCAGTGCGCGTACCGAGGGGGCGCGATGGTGGCCGGTGGTGGTCATCGGCGTGGTCGGGTTGGCGATCGCGGTGGTGGCCTCGGGGCGCCTCCAGCCACCGGCGGTGTGGCTGGTGGCCGATGCGATCGGGCTGGTGGCCGCGGTGGCCGCCGGGACGGCGTTCGCGATCACCGCGTTCCGGCGGCCGGGACGGCAGCTCTGGCGGGTGACCATGGCGGTGGCCGTGCTGGGCTGGGCCACCGGGCAGGCGATCTGGACCTGGCACCGGGTCATCGACCTGCGGCCGATGACGTTCCCGGACATCGAGAACATCTTCTTCTTCATGCTGCCGGTCGGGGTGCTGGCCGCCTTCGTCCACATCGCGCGCACCGAGCGTTCCGGGCGGCGCGGGTACGACCGGGCCGCTCCCTTGCCGGTGCTCGTGCTGGACTGCCTCATCATCATCGGCGGGCTGGCCGCGCTGCTGTGGGAGACCACCTACGGCGCCCCCACCGGCCAGCGGCGCTCGCCGGGCGAGCCGTTGACCATGTTCTACACGATCACCGACCTGGTGCTGATCCTGCTCGCCATGCTGGTGGCGATCACCCTGCACAGCCTGTGGCAGGAGCGGCTGGCCTGGATCATCGGCGGGCTGCTGGCCATCGCCTGCTCCGATGCCGGCTACGCCTACATGATCAGCGCCGGGATCCCGGCGCCCCCGGCCACCGACGCCGGGTACATGCTGGGACCCGCGCTGCTGTTCATCGGCGCGACCGTCCCGGAGCGGTCGGGCCGCCAGCGGCGGACCCCGGCCCTGCTAGCGCTGCCCTACCTCCCGCTGGCCGCGGTCTGCGGGATCGTGCTGCTGCACGCGGGCACCTGCCGACCGGCCGAGATCTACTTCCTGGTCGGCATCGTCATCCTCGTCGTGGTGCGGCAGCTGCTCACCCTGCGCGAGCTCTACGACGCCCACGACCGCCTCAGCCACCAGGCCACCCACGACCCGCTGACCGGGGTGGGCAACCGCGCGCTGCTCACCGACCGCCTCACCGCCGCCCACGCCATGCCCCGGGCCCGGGCGCTGCTGTACTGCGACATCAACGAGTTCAAGGCGATCAACGACGAGCACGGCCACCCCGCCGGGGACGAGCTGCTGCGGATCACGGCCCAGCGGTTGCTCGACATCGTCCGCGCCACCGACACCGTGGCCCGCATCGGCGGTGACGAGTTCGTCGTCCTGCTCGACCCGGCGCCGACCGAGCACCGGCCGCTGATCGACCGCATCGCCCAACGCCTGGCCCACCCGGTGCCCTTGCGCACCGGCGCGGTGCGCATCACCGTCAGCATCGGCTACCACCCGCTGCCCCCGGACACCGATCCGGAGCAGGCCCTCGCCCACGCCGACGCCGCGATGTACCGGGCGAAGCGCGACGACACCGGGTGAGCGGCGCGCCGCCGCGGGTGCTCAGCGGCCTTCCCGCGTGCAGGCCCCGGCGCCGTGCCGGGCGGCGCCCGCACCGGGACGGCCGCTGAGGTTTCCGCCGCACCGCCCCTCAGGACTGCTTGACGGCCGAGACTTCCAGCTCCAGCGTGACCTTCTCGCCCACCAGCACGCCGCCGGTCTCCAGGGCCGCGTTCCAGGTGAGCCCGAAGTCCTTGCGGTTGATCACCACCGAGCCCTCCAGCCCGATCCGGACGTTGCCGAACGGGTCCTGGGCCTGGCCCTCGTAGCTGAACGGCACGGTGACCGAGCGGGTGACGCCCTTGATGGTCAGGTCGCCGGTGACGTCGTAGGAGTTGTCGCCGGTCTGCTCGATCGCCGTCGAGGTGAAGGTGATCTCCGGGTACTCGGCGGCATCCAGGAAGTCGTTGGTGCGCAGGTGGCCGTCGCGGTCGGCGTTGCGCGTGTCGATGCTGTCGACCTTGATGCGCAGGGCGACCGAGGACGCGGACGGGTTGGCGCCGTCGATGGTCGCGGTGCCCTCGAAGTCGTTGAACGCACCGCGCACCTTGGTGACCATCGCGTGCCGCGTGACGAAGCCGATGCGGGTGTGGGTCGGGTCGAGCGCGTACTGCCCGGTGAGCTGCTCGGTCATGGCGCACCTCCAAGTAGTTGACGTGTCACCAACAAAGGTGCCACGGGTTCGTGGACGCGTCAACCAATTGCTCCTGTGCGGCGGAGCACCCGCGACGAGCCCATACGATGGAGGCATGACGGGGACCCGGTGGCTCGACGAGCACGAGCAACGCACGTGGCGCGCCTACCTGGCGATGAACGCCCGGCTCAACGCGCGGCTGCACCGCCAGCTCCAAGCCGACTCCGGGTTGTCCCTCGCCGACTTCGACGTGCTGGTGCAGCTCACCGACCGGCCGGACGGGCGGGCCCGCATCTCCGAGCTGGCCGGTGCGATGCAGTGGGAGAAGAGCCGCCTGTCGCACCACCTCGGGCGGATGCTGCGGCGCGGCCTCATCGCGCGCGAGGAATGCCCCGAGGACGCGCGCGGGGCCTTCGCCGTGGTCACCGAGCAGGGCCGGGACGCCATCGAGCAGGCCGCGCCCCGGCACGTCGAGACCGTCCGGGAACTGCTCTTCGACCAGCTCGACACCGACCAGGTCGACGCCCTGGGCACGATCGCCGACGCCGTCCTCGACCGCCTCGACGACCCGCGCGCCTAGCGCCGGGGCCGCTGTCGCCGGGCCCGCGCGGCCTTCTGCTGGCCGTACCGGCGGACAGCTCCACCAGATCGGCCAGCGCGCACGGGCGGGGCCGCGGACCGGTCGCCACCGCAGCGGGCACCGACACGATCCGCGGCATCACCTCGTGCGGGCTACTTCTTGCCCTTCTTGCCGTCGTCCTTGCCCGCGGACTCGTCGGTGGACAGCGCGGCGACGAAGGCCTCCTGCGGGACCTCCACCCGCCCGATGGTCTTCATCCGCTTCTTGCCCTCCTTCTGCTTCTCCAGCAGCTTGCGCTTGCGGCTGATGTCACCGCCGTAGCACTTGGCGAGCACGTCCTTGCGGATGGCGCGGATGGTCTCCCGGGCGATGATCCGCGACCCGACGGCGGCCTGGATCGGCACCTCGAACTGCTGTCGCGGGATCAGCTCGCGCAGCTTGGTCGCCATCTTGGTGCCGTAGGCGTAGGCGGCGTCGCGGTGCACGATCGCACTGAAGGCGTCCACCGGCTCGCCCTGGAGCAGGATGTCGACCTTCACCAGGTTCGACGTTTGGGTACCGGCCTCCTCGTAGTCCATCGAGGCGTACCCGCGGGTGCGCGACTTGAGGTGGTCGAAGAAGTCGAACACGATCTCGGCCAGCGGCAGCGTGTAGCGCAGCTCGACGCGGCTCTCCGACAGGTAGTCCATGCCGGCGAGCTGACCGCGGCGGGACTGGCACAGCTCCATGATCGTGCCCACGAACTCCGACGGCGCGATCACCGTGCACTTGGCGATCGGCTCGTGGACCTCCTTGATCTTGCCCTCGGGCCAGTCGGAGGGGTTGGTCACCTCCAGCTCGGTGCCGTCGTCCTCGATCACGTCGTAGACGACGTTCGGCGCCGTGGAGATCAGGTTCAGGTTGAACTCGCGCTCCAGGCGGTCGCGGGTGATCTCCAGGTGCAGCAGACCGAGGAAGCCGCAGCGGAAACCGAAGCCCAGCGCCCCGGAGGTCTCCGGCTCGTAGGTCAGCGCGGCGTCGTTGAGCTGGAGCTTGTCCAGCGCCTCGCGCAGCAGCGGGTAGTCGCTGCCGTCCACCGGGTAGAGACCCGAGTAGACCATCGGCTTGGGCTCGCGGTAGCCGGGGAGCGGCTCCGGGGCGCCCTTGCGCTCCGAGGTGACGGTATCGCCGACCTTGGACTGCCGGACGTCCTTCACCCCGGTGATCAGATAACCGACCTCGCCGACGCCGAGTCCGCGGGAGGCCTTGGGCTCCGGCGAGATGATGCCGACTTCGAGCAGCTCGTGCGTGGCGCCCGTGGACATCATCTTGATGCGCTGTCTGGGCTCGATCTTGCCGTCGACCACCCGGATGTAGGTGACCACACCCCGGTAGGTGTCGTAGACGGAATCGAAGATCATCGCCCGTGGCGGCACGTCCGCGACGCCCTCCGGGCGCGGGATCTGCCGGACCACCTCGTCGAGCACTGCACCAACCCCTTCACCGGTCTTGGCCGAGACCCGCAGCACGTCCTCCGGCTCACAGCCGATGATGTGCGCGAGTTCGGCGGCGTATTTGTCCGGTTCGGCGGCGGGGAGGTCGATCTTGTTCAGCACCGGGATGATCTGGAGGTCGTGCTCCATCGCCAGGTACAGGTTGGCCAGCGTCTGCGCCTCGATGCCCTGCGCGGCGTCGACGAGCAACACCGCCCCCTCGCAGGCGGCCAGCGACCGGCTGACCTCGTAGGTGAAGTCGACGTGCCCTGGGGTGTCGATCATGTGCAGCACGTGATCTTCCCCGCCGACGGACCAAGGAAGGCGCACGTTCTGCGCCTTGATCGTGATCCCCCGCTCCCGCTCGATGTCCATCCGGTCGAGGTACTGAGCCCGGTACGCGCGCTCCTCCAGCACCCCGGTGAGCTGCAGCATCCGGTCGGCCAACGTGGACTTGCCGTGGTCGATGTGCGCGATGATGCAGAAGTTCCGGATGCGCTCCGGGTCGGTGAAGGTGGTATCGGCGAAACTGCTCACTCAGTGTTCCTCGCGGACGTCGGCAGGGTGGAGGGACCCGCACATGGTCCCACGAGGCGCCCTGACCTCGATGCCCAACTCCGGGTCATCCCCGATGCACCGCCGCGTCGCCGGTGCTGAGCTGGACATATGGGTGAAACGGACAGTCGGGACCGAGGAGCGCCGCTGCACCGCTCGCGCGGTCCGCTGGGTCGGACGGCGCAACGATCGCGAGGCCGGGCGGACGCCGTCGTCGAGGAGCAGGTCGTGCGGCTGGCCGGGCTGACCGGGACGGACGAGGTGCTGGTCCTCGGCCCCGGGGCGGCGCTGCGCCCGGCGGCCGACCGCGCCCGCCGGGCCACCGCCGACCCGGCCGAGGCGCCGTTCGACGTCGTGCTCAGCACGCACGACGCCCACCGGTGGCCGGACCGGCCGACCGCGCTCGCCGACCTGCTCGACCTGCTGCGCCCGGACGGCGAACTCCTCCTCTCCGCTCCGGAGGAGTCGCTGCCGGGATCCCGGCCCGGCCTGGACGCCGACCTGCGGGCCTGCGGATTCGTCGAGGTGCAGAGCTGGCTGTGGCACCCACCGGGCGCCGTGCTCCAAGTCCAGGCCCGGGCACGCCGCCCGCAGGACGCCGAGGGCCGACCACAGGCCCCGCGTGATCACCCGACCCGGTGAACTTTTGCCAGGTGGGGGGCACCCAGCACACGAACGGGTGGAAGAAGCGCGTGGCGGGCTACTCGCCTCGGGTGTCGACCCGCAGGGGGTGGTCGGCGGGGACCTCGACGAGGACGATCCGCATCCCTTCCGGGTCGGCGATCCAGGCCTCGTCCAGCCCCCACGGCTGCCGGGCGGGTCCGGCCAGCACCTCGACGTGGTCGCGCACCCGCTCGAACTCCGCCCGCACGTCCCGGACCTGGAGGAACAACACCTGGTCCGGGCTCGTGCCGTGCTCACCGGCCCCCGACACCTCCAGGTAGCCGCCGCCGGTGAAGAACACGGTGCCGACCGCGAACTCGCGGGAGACGGCCAGCCCGAGCACGTCCCGGTAGAAGCGCACCGACCGCTCGCGGTCGCGGGGCCGCAGGATCAGCCTGCTGCTCAAGATCTCCATGCCCCGTTCATACCCACCGAGCACCCCCGCCACCATCAGGCGATACCCAGCAGCACCACGCCGGCCAGCACGACGGCGGCACCGCTCAACCGGCGGACCGGCCGGTCCTCGCCCAGCAGGCGCCAGGCCAGCAGCCCGGCGAGCACGATGCTCAGCTCCCGCGCCGGGGCGACCAGGCTCACCGGCGCGAGCCGCATCGCGAACAGCACCAGCGAGTAGGCCAGCGGGGACAGCACCGCCACGGCGAGCACCTCGCGGCGGTGCGCGCGCCAGACCCGCCCGAGCCGCCCCGGGTCGGCGAGCGCGCGCGGGCTCAGCAGCAGCGTCCGCAGCAGCGTGCTGGTCCACTCGTACAGCAGCGGGGAGAGCCCGAGCGCGGTCACCGCGTAGGCGTCCCACGTGGTGTAGATGCCGATCAGCGCGCCGCAGAGCAGACCGAAACCGACACCGGTGAGCCCCGCTCCGGCCCGCGGCAGGCCGTCGGAGAAGCCGATCACGAGCACCCCGAGCACCACCAGCGCACCGCCCAGCACGCCCAGCGCACCGGGCCGCTCGCCGAGCACCACCACGGCGATCACCATCGCCAGCATCGGCCCGGTCCCCCGTGCCAGCGGGTACACCACGGACATGTCGCCGACCGCGTAACCGCGTTGCAGCACCACGGAGTACGCGGCCTGCACCACCGCGCCGACCACCCCGCCCAGCACCCAGGAACGCCACGGCGGGACCCCGTCGACCAGCAACGCCCCCGCGGCCACCGGCAGGTACAGCACCGTCGAGCAGCCGGCGGTCAACCAGACGAACACCGCTCCCCCGGAACCGGCGCGCTTGGCGAAGAAGTTCCAGCCCGCGTGCGCGAACGCGGCGGCGACGACGAGCAGGACGGCGGTCAGGCCCACGAGGCTCCCTCCGGGTCGCGCGGGCGCGCGGTTCCTCCTGTCCCGTGAGAGGGGCGACCGCGCTCCGAAGCGGACGCCGTGCCGCTCGGACCCGACCCGCCCGCTGCTGGTCGTCGGCGCTGGAGCGCGGCGGCGGCGGAACCCCGGGCACAACCGGGAGCGGACTCCACGCCGCCGCACCGGCCTAGATCCCCGCCGCGACCTTCCAGCCGAGGCTCACCACCAGGCCGACCGCCACGGTCAGGAACACCCGCCGCACGAAGCCCGATCCGCGCCGGGAGGCCAGCGACGCGCCCAGCACGCTGCCCGCCGCGTTGCTCACCGCCATGCACAGCCCGAGCCCCCACAGCACCTTCCCCGCCGGGATGAAGAACAGCAACGCCCCCACGTTCGTCGCGACGTTGACCACCTTCGCCGTCGCCGAAGCGGTGAGGAAGGCGAACCCGACCAGCCCGACCAGCAGGAACACCAGGAACGATCCGGTGCCCGGACCGGCGATGCCGTCCCAGAACCCGAGCAGGACCCCGCCGAGCAGCATCACCACGAGCTGGCCGCGCCTGCCGAACCGCGGGGCGTCGACCGAACCGAGGTCGGGCCTGCGCCAGGTGTGGACGGCGACCACCACGATCGCGGCGAGCACCACCGCGTTGAGCACCCCGGACGGCAGCGCATCGGCGAAGATCGCACCACCGAGGGAACCGAGCAGCGCGAGCAGCGCCATCGGCAGCGCGCTGCGCCAGTCGATCGGCGTCCGCTTGGCGTAGGTGCGGGCCGCCGCGGCGGTCCCGGCCACCGAGGCGACCTTGTTGGTGGCCAGCGAGTGGATCACCTCACCGCCCGGGACCAGCAGCAGCATCGCGGGGAGCTGGATCAGCCCGCCGCCGCCCACGATCGCGTCGACCGCGCCCGCCAGGAACGCGGCCGCGCAGAGGAACAGCAGTCCGGCGAGGGAGAGATCGGCGAATCCGGGCCAGGCCAACGCGTCGAGCACGAGGGCTCAGCTTAGATTCGCCCGGAGACCGCCTCGCGCAGCGGGCGCTCACCCGGGGGCGGCTCCCGAGGCGGTGCCCTCGAGCGGGGCCGAGGTCGGCGCCGGGGCGGCGCGCGCCCGCTGTTAGCATGGACGACCGTGCCGTGCGGCGTTCCGACCAGGAGGAAAGCCGCGCTCCCGCAGCGCGGTGCCAATTCAGCGCGGCCGACCATCGACGAGGAAGAGGCGCACCAGTGGCCAACATCAAGTCCCAGGTCAAGCGCATCCGGACCAACGAGGCCAACCGCCAGCGCAACAAGGCGGTCAAGTCCAGCGTGAAGACCGCCATCCGCAAGTTCCGCGAGGCCGCTGCCGCCGGTGACAAGGACAAGGCCATCGAGCTGCAGCGGGCCGCCGCCCGCGCGCTCGACAAGGCCGCGAGCAAGGGCGTGCTCCACAAGAACCAGGCGGCGAACCGCAAGTCCGCCATGGCTCAGCGCGCCAACTCGCTCTGAGGCACCACCCGAGGCGCCCTCTCCCCGCGCGGGGGAGGGCGCTTCGTCAGTTCCGGGCCCCGCGCAGGTCGACCAGCCGCAGCACGGTGCGCTCCAGCGCATAGCCCGCGTCCGCGGCCATGCCCTTGACCTCGCCGTTGACCTGAGCGGTGAGCTGCAACGCGGCGGACAGGCTCGTGCTGTTCCAGCCGCGCGCCTGGGCCAGCGCCTTTTTGACCTTCCAGGCGGGCATCCCGAGCTCCCCCGCCAGCCGGTACGGATCGCTGCGGCCGACCGAGGCGACCCGGCCGATGGTGCGGACCGACTCGGCGAGCGCGTCGGCGATGAGCACGTGCGGGACCCCGAGCTGCAGCGCCCAGCGCAGCGCCTCCAAGGCCCCTCCCGATCTCCCGTGACGGCCTTCTCCGCGACCGCGAACCCGGTGACCTCGGCGCGACCCCGGTGGTACCGGCGCACCGATTCCTCGTCGACCCTGCCGCCGGTGTCGGCGACGAGCTGGGTCGCCGAGGAGGACAGCTCGCGCAGGTCGGTGCCCACCGCGTCGATCAGCGCCGAGACCGCGGCAGCGTCGGTCTTGCCCCCCGCCCGCCGCACCTCGTCGCGGACGAACGCCTCCCGCTCGGCGGGTTTGGTGATCCGGTTGCACTCGGTGACCCGCGCGCCGAGCTTGCGCAGCGCCGCCGGGAGTTCCTTGGCGTGCTTGGCGCGACCGCCCCCGCTGTGCACCACGACGAGCACCACGCCGTCGGCGGGTTCGGCGGCGTGCGCGAGCACCGCTTGGGCGATCTCCTTGCCCGCGTCCTGCGCGGACTCGACGGCGATCACCCGCCCCTCGGCGAACAGCGACGGGCTGAGCATCTCGTCGAGCTCCGGAGGGGTGAGGTCGCTCACCTTCACCCGGCGCAGCTCGGCCGTCGGGTCGGCCGCGCGCGCCGCCCCGGCCGCCGCGTGCACGGCGCGCTCCACCAGCAGTTCCTCGTCGCCGAGGACCAAGTGCAGCGGGTCCGGGAGCACCGGCGGTGAGCTCATGCGGGCATCGTCGCACGGGGGTCCGACCGTCCCGCCATCTGGATCGGCCTGGCCAGATCCGCGACAGCTGCACTAGCGTTGCCGCCACAACCGAACAGCTCATCCAGAGGGGCAGAGGGAACGGCCCGTCGAAGCCCCGGCAACCATCGTCGATGCAGCGTGCGCTCCGCGTGTCCGCCGACGATCAAGGTGCCAATTCCGACCCGTCCGCGGGACAGATGAGGAAAGGACCTCGCGATGACCGCTGCTGCCCACTCCCCGGCCACCACCGGGAAGACGTTCGACCTGGGTCCGGCCGCCGAGCTGGTGTCCAAGGAAGAGGGCCACCGCCAGCCTCTGGCCCCCGAATTCGTCTCCCTCGAAGACTTCTCCCCCCTCGAAGTCGCCTACGACTTCGGCCGGGTGCGGCGCGAGGACATCGAAGCCGGTCCCCGCTCGATCTGGCGCTACAAGCACCTCCTGCCCGTGCCGAGCACCGTGGAGCAGCACCCCAACACCGAGCCCGGCTGTACCAGGCTGGTCCGGGCCGACAACCTCGCCAAGGCGCTGGGCGTCAAGCAGATCTGGATCAAGGACGACACCGGCAACCCGACCCACTCCTTCAAGGACCGGGTGGTGGCGGTGGCGCTGGCCGCGGCGCGCGAGTTCGGCTTCAAGGTGCTGGCGTGCCCGTCCACCGGCAACCTCGCCAACGCGGTGGCCGCCGCGGCCGCCCGGGCCGGCTGGGATTCCGTGGTGCTGGTCCCGAAGACCCTGGAGCGCGCCAAGATCCTGATGAGCGCGGTCTACGACGGCTCGCTGCTCGCGGTGGACGGCAACTACGACGACGTCAACCGGCTGGCCACCGAGCTGGCCGGGGAGCACGAGGACTGGGCGTTCGTCAACGTCAACGTGCGGCCGTACTACTCCGAGGGCTCCAAGACGCTGGCCTTCGAGGTCGCCGAGCAGCTCGGGTGGCGCAAGCCCGAGCAGATCGTGGTCCCGATCGCCTCCGGTTCGCAGTTGACCAAGGTCTACAAGGGGTTCAACGAGTTCGCCCAGCTCGACTTGATCGAGGATTCGCCGGTGCGGATCTTCGGTGCGCAGGCCTCCGGGTGCTCGCCCGTCTCGTCGGCGTTCAAGGGCGGGCACGACGTGGTGCAGCCCGTGCGCCCGGACACCATCGCCCGCTCGCTGGCCATCGGGGCGCCCGCGGACGGCCCGTACGTGCTCGACATCGTGCGCAAGACGGGCGGGGCCATCGAGGACGTCACCGACGAGGAGGTCGTCGAGGGCATCCGGCTGCTCGCCCGCACCGAGGGGATCTTCGCCGAGACCGCGGGCGGGGTCACCGTGGCGACCGCCAAGAAGCTGCTGGAGGCGGGCAAGCTCGACCCGGACGCCGAGACCGTCCTGCTCATCACCGGTGACGGGCTGAAGACCCTGGACGCCGTGCAGGACGGCATCGGCCCGAAGGCCACCGTCGCCCCCAGCACCGAGGCCGTCGACGAAGCCCTCGGCCTCCGCTGAGCCGCGGGCGGCCGGGCCTTCCCACCCGGTCGCCCGCCCCACCGGCTCGCGCTGAGCACGGATGAGCCCGGCGGCGCGGTGCCGCGCACCCGGTGGGTCTTCGGCACCGCCGTCGAGCCCGCCGCTGCGGGTGGCCGCAGCTGCGCCGACCCGAGACGGGCCGGGATGCTGCTCGGGACCGCGGCAGCGTGCGCTGGGCCGCGGTGTCGAGATCACCTCCTCGTCAGCGGTGATCCGCGCGGAGCGGATCACCGCGGCTGACCGTGCGCGGTCCGGGCAGGACCGCGATATCACCTTCCAGATCGGTGCGCCGCACGGCCGTGGCCGCCCGGCGCAGCTCGCCGAGGATGAGCGGGCTCGGATGTCCGTAGCCGTTGTCGTCGCCGACGCTGACCAGGGCCACCCGTGCGCCGACCGCCCGGAGGAAGCGCGGTGCCGTGTAGCGGGAGCCGTGGTGCGGGACCTTGAGCACATCGGCGCGCAGGTCCGCCTCGGAGGCCAGCAACCCGGACTGCCCCGGCAGCTCGACGTCACCGGTGAGCAGCACCCGCCCCGCCCGGGTGGTGGCCATGAGCACCACCGAGGCGTCGTTGGCGGCCTCCGCCGACCCGGTCAGCGCGAACTCGCCGCGCGGGCCGAGCACGTCGAGGACCAGGTGCGGCCAGCGGGTGCGTTGCCCGGCGACGAGTTCGAGCACCGGCACCCGATGTCCGCGCGCCAGCGCGGCGATCTCGCGCATCGCCCAGGCCGGTTCGCGCAGCGGCCCGATGCCGATCGCACCCACCGGGTGCTCGCGGACCACCCCGGCGAGACCGCTGACGTGATCTGCGTGCAGGTGGGTGAGCACCACGAGCGGAACCCGCCGGACGCCGAGCCGCCGCAGGCACTCGCCCATCAGGGCCGGATCCGGGCCGGTGTCGACCACCACCGCTTCAGCGGGTCGCCCGGTCGCCAGGACGAGGCCATCGCCCTGCCCGACGTCGCAGGCCACGACCGCCCACCCGGCCGGTGGCCAGGGCGCGACGGCTCCGCGCACCGGGACCAGCACGATCCAGGCGCCCAGCACCCCGACGACGAGCAACCCGCGCACCCGGCGGAACCGCAGCGCCACCAGCAGCACGACCGTCAGCCCGGCGAGCAGCAGGCCGCCGGAGAGCCCGCTCGGCCAGTCCAGCACCGCGCCGGGCACCGCAGCGGCGTGCTCGGCGACGGCCAGCACCCAGGCCAGCTCCGGCGCGGCCAGCAGGACGCAGAACTCTCCGAGCCAGCCGGCCACCGGGTGCAGGACCGTGGCCAGCACGCCGAGCACCGTCGCCGGTGCCACCACCGGACCGGCGAGCAGGTTCGCCACCACCGACACCAGGCTGATCTCGCCGGAGAAGGCCGCGATCAGCGGTGCCGTGACGACCTGCGCGGCCAGCGGGACGACCAGCACCTCCGCCGGACCGGGAGGAACGCCCCTGCGGTGCAGGGCCGCCGCCCAGGCCGGGGCCAGCACCACCAGGCCCGCCGTGGCCGCCACCGACAGCGCGAACCCCAGGCTGGTCGCCAGCTCCGGCACCACCAGGACCAGGCCGACCACGCTCGCCGACAACGCGGGCAGCGCGGAGCGCTCCCGGCCGAGCACGAGCGCGAGCAACGTGATCGCGCCCATCACCGCCGCGCGCAGCACGCTCGGTTCCGGCCCCGCTAGCACGACGAAGCCCGCCAACGCCGCACCCGCCGCCAGCGCGGAGACGACCGGACCGGCGCCGACCAGCCGCAGCAGCAGGAGCGCCGCGCCGCAGACGATCGCCAGGTTGGCCCCGGAGACCGCCGTGAGGTGCGCGAGCCCCGCGGTGCGGAAGTCCGCTTCGACCTCCGCGGGCAACCGCCCGGTGTCACCGACCACCAGCCCGGGCAGGAGTCCGGCGGCGGCAGGTTCCAGCACCGCCGTGGCGGCGACCCGCAGCCCCTCGCGGAGCTCCTCAGCGGTGCGCTGCCAGCCCGGAGGTGCGGTGACCCCGTGCGGTGGCCCGCGGACCTGCACCGCCGCGATCGTGAGCTCTCCGCTGCGCGGTGGCACGACCCGTCCCTCCACCAGGACCCGCTGTCCGGCGATGAGGTCCCGCCACGACGCGCTGGGCACCAGCAGCACCACGGCGCCGTGGCTCGGTGCCCGCCGCCCGGCCTGGCCGAGCGAACGGAGTTCCGCCCGCACCAGCGACCGGTCCTGCGCCCGCCGAGCGCCGTAGGAGCCGCCGCGCAGCGGCACCGGCGCGTCGGTCAGCTCCACGCCGACCACCGCCCGACCGCCCCGCTCGGCGAGCCCGCGGAGCGGATGGTCCTCGGCGGCCCGTCCGCGCTGCGCCGTTCCCGCCGCGGCGATCCCGGCCAGCACCAGCACCACCAGCAGCGATCGCCCCCAGCGCCGGGAACCCGCCACCGCCCAGAGCACCGGAACCGCCACCAGGGCCAGCACCGCGACCACCGCCGCCACCACCCACCCGAGCAGGAGCCCGGCGAGGGTCACCGCCCACACGGCGAGCGCGGCGGGGGCCAGCCGCAAGTCCAGCGGCTGCGGGCGGAGCGCGCTCATGTCCGCACCAGGTCGCGGAGCCGGGAGAACCGGACCTCGCCGATGCCGTCCACGTCCCGGAGCTGTTCCACCGAGGTGAAGCGGCCGTGTTCCGCGCGCCAGCGCACGATCCGCTGGGCGGTGACCTCTCCGACGCCGGGCAGTTCATCGAGTTGTTCCTCCGTCGCGGTGTTCAGGTCGAGCTTGCCGGGTTCGCCGGGCGAGGCCCCAGGCGCTCGCGCGAGCGCCTGGGGCGGCACCGGCACGGCGACGTAGAGCTGTTCGCCGTCGACGAGTCGGCGGGCGAGGTTCAGGGCGGTGATGTCGGTACCGGGCACCGCACCGCCGGCCGCGTCGAGCGCGTCCGCGACCCGAGCGCCTGGCGGCACCGTGACGAGTCCCGGCTCGGCCACCCGTCCGACGACGCTGACGACCAGCTCCTCCGGGGGAGCCGACGTGGTGGTGGCCGCTGCGGCGGGGGTGATGAGCGGCGGTGGCGGCGCCGGTTCCGCGGCGGGTCCGCGGCCCAGCAGGGTGAGCCCGAACACGACCACCAGCACCGCGGCCACCGCGCCGATCGCGAGCAGGCCCAGTCGCCCTGGGTCCACTCTGGACCGCGCGAGCGATTCCGGCAGCCAGCGCCTAGCCCACCGCGAGAGCGGCGAGTCGTTGCGCGGGCCGTCCGCTGCGGCGGTGTAGTCGGGTCCGGCGCGGGTTTCCGCCTCGTCGGAACGCGCCCGTTGGCGCAGTTCCGCCAAGCGGGTGCGCGGATCGGTGTCGTCGTCCACATCGGAGCGCCGATGCCTGGCGCGGTCGAGATCGAACATGCCACGACGGTAGGGCGGCGCGAACACACCGCGCACCAACGTTTTTCAAATCTGTGGACAACTGCGTCCGCTGTGGACAACTCACTGGCGGATGCAGCCCGTTCGGGTCGAATCCGGTTCCCGGACGGGTGAGTCGCAGTGGCTCAGGACCCGCTCCGCCACCCGCCGGGCAGGACCACGACCCCGACCGCCCCGGGCCCGATGTGCGCGCCGATCACCGCGCCGACCTCGGAGACCACGCACTCCAAGCGCTCCCCCAGCTCGGTCCGGAACCGGTCGGCGAGCTCCTGCGCCCGGTGCGGTGCGGCGAGGTGGTGCACCGCCAGCGCCACCGCACCGGCGCCGGCCGCCTTGAGCGAGACGTCGACCATCCGATTCGTGGCGCGGGCGCTGGTGCGCACCTTCTCCAGCGCTTCGATCCGCCCCTCCCGCACGTGCAGCAGCGGCTTGATCGCCAGCGCGGTGCCCAGCAGCGCGGCGGCGGTGCCGATCCGGCCACCACGGCGCAGGTGCTCCAAGGTCTGCACGGAGAAAAGCGTGGTGGTCCGCGCCGCGGTCGTCGCGGCAGCCCGCTCCACCTCGGCCAGCGACCCGCCGGTCCGCGCGACCTCCGCGGCCGCCAGCACCGAGAAGCCCAGGCCCATCGCGGCCGACCGGGAGTCGACCACGGCGATGCGCTCCGGAGCCACCTCCGAGGCGGCCAACCGAGCCGCCTGCCAGGTGCCCGACAGGTTGCGGGACAAGTGCACCGAGACCACCCCGTCGGCACCCGCGTCCAGCGCCGCCCGGTAGGCGGCGGCGAACTCCTCCGGGGCGGCACCAGAGGTGGTCACCCGGTGCGTGCGGGCGAACGCGCGCGCCAGCTCGCCCGGCCCGAAGTCAGGTTCGTCGAGCGCACCGGCGCCGTCCACGCTGACGTGCAGCGGAACGCTCCGGACGGCGTACCGCCGCGCGCATCCGGGAGGCAGGTACGCCGTCGAGTCCGTCACGACTGCGATGGCCACGCGGCAACCCTACGTTCAGCCGTGGACACCGGCGTTGTAGGCGAGCAGGCGCCACCGGTCATCGGTGGCACCGCGCTTGCGCAGGACGACCCAGTGGCAGTTGCCGACCCCGCCGAAGGAGGGCCACAGCTCCACCGGCAGCCGGAGCAGCTTCGCGGTGAGCGCGGTGATCAGACCGCCGTGGGCGCACAGCAGAGCGGTGCCGCGCGGCTGCTGCTCGAGTTCGAGCACGACCTCGTGGGCGCGTTCGGCGACCTCCACCCGGGATTCGCCGCCGGGCGGCGCCCAGGTCGGGTCGGAGCGCCAGGTGAGCATCGCACCGGGCCAGCCGTGCTCCACCTCGGCGCCGCTGAGCCCCTGCCACTCACCCAGGTGGGTTTCGCGCAGCCGCTTGTCCAGCCGCACCGGGATGTCGCTGAGCGCGCTGAACGCCGCTGCCGTCGAGCGCGCCCGGCGCAGGTCCGAGCACATCGCGACCTCGGGGCTGAACCCCGCGATGGCCGGGGCGGCGGCCGCCGCCTGCTGCTCGCCGACCTCCGTCAGCGAGGTGTCCAGGTGACCCTGGATGCGGCCGGCGAGGTTGTGCCCGGTCTCGCCGTGCCGCCAGAGCACTAACCGCTCGAGGCTCACCCCTCGCCGTCCCGGTCCTCGTCCGCGGGCTGCGCATCGGTGAAGTCGATCCGGGGGCAGTCCTTCCAGAGCCGTTCCAGCTCGTAGAAGGAGCGCTCCTCGTCGTGCTGCACGTGCACCACGACGTCGACGAAGTCCAGCAGGACCCACCGGCCTTCGCGGGCGCCCTCCCGGCGGACCGGCTTGCTGCCGACCGCGCGCATCTTCTCCTCGACCGAGTCGACGATCGCTTCGACCTGCCGCTCGTTGGGCGCCGAGGCGATCAGGAAGCAGTCGGTGATGACGAGCTGTTCGGAGACGTCCAGCAGGACGACGTCGGTGGCCTTCTTGTCGGCCGCGGCCTGCGCCGCGACCAGGGCCAGCTCGCGGGCGTTGTCGGTGGCTGCCACGTCACTCCTCTCGGGTGGGCTCGGTGCGCACCCACGCGTGTAGAGGATAGCCAGCGCGCACCCGATCACCCACAGCCCGTCGGTCCCAGCCCGGACCACCCGTCGGGATGAACACCGCTTCGGGCTCACCTGCCTCGGGGCAGGAGGCTGCGCCGCACCAGGGCCAGCAGGTCCTCGCTGATCCCCGGCGCCACCGCGATGGTCTCGGCGGAGTCGGCGGTGTGCGGCCGGCCCGATGCGTCGAACACGTGCGCCCCCGCCTCCCGGGCGAGCAGCACGCCCGCCGCGGTGTCCCACGGGTTGTTCGACAGGATCACGGTGGCGGCGGTGCGCCCGCTGGCCACCCACGCCAGGTCGAGCACGGCGGAGCCGAACATGCGGACCCGCTCCACCTCGTCGGCCAACGCCGCGACCAGCCGGAGCCCCCGCTGGTTGTGCTCGGCGGAACCGTCCCCCGCGGCGAAGTCACCCATCGACACCAGCGCCCGGCTGAGGTCGGTGATGCCGCTGGCCCGGAGCCGTTCACCCCCGCCGTAGGCGCCTTGCCCGGCGATCGCCGAGAACTCCAGGTCGAGGAACGGGCACGCGATCGCGGCGACGACCGGCTCCCCGCGCCGCACCAGGGCCAGCGAGACCGCGCACAGCGGCAGGCCGCGGGCGAAGTTGGAGGTGCCGTCGACCGGGTCCAGCGTCCACACGCACTCCTGCTCCCCGGCCCCCTCCCGGTAGCCGTGCTCCTCGCCCAGGAACCCGTGCTCCGGGGTCCGCTCGGCGAGGAAGGCGGAAAGCTCCCGCTCCACCGCGAGGTCGACGTCGGTGACGTAGTCGCGCTCGGCCTTCTCCCGGACCTCCACCGACGTGCTGGTCCGCACCAACTCGGCACCGATGCGCACCGCCTCGCACGCGATCCGACCGGCCTGCTCGTAGCTCATCCGCGCCTCCCGCCTAGGGCCTCCCCGGGCAAGGGAACCAGAGGCGGCAGCGGCCTTCCAGCCGTCAGCCGCCCACTCCAGCGCTGGTGCGGCCGGTTCGATCACTGCGAGCGCAAGTGGTGCGCGAGCCCGTCGGGGCCGTGCACGACGGCCGGATGGTGCCAGGCCGGTGCGGGCCAAGTTCCAGGAGATGCTGCTCGACAGAGGCCATCACCGGTTCGGGTACTTCTTTTGCGCGCGTCCGGCCGCGCACCGAAAGCCGCAACCTGGCCCAGCCCGGGGCGACCTCGACGACGTGGGGCGGGTCGTTGCTGCAGATGTCGTGGATCGCGAAGGGTCCCTCCGGGCAGTCGAGCGACCACTCCGCTGCCATGTCCCAGTCCCGGTCGACTTCTCCGAGAGGCGCGTCGTGCTTGCGGACGCTGAGATCGATCGGTCCCCGGAACGTTCCGCACAGGACGGACGGCCACCCAGTTTTCCGCACCGACGAAAAGGCCATCCCGGGAAGCGGGCCACATGTCGTCGAGCCCGGGCGAGAAACGGATGTGGTACTGGCCGTCCATAGCGGTGACGCGCAATACCACAGCGCCGCGTTCTTCACGCACGAGCGAATTCTCCTTCTACGAACGTTGAAGCAGGCTGGATCAGTCCCGAATCGGAGGTGAGGCCGGGACCACAGTTTCCCTGGTCGGACTGGCGCGCTGCTCGCGATGCCGTGAGGACCACTCCGAGATCCCATCGGCTTCCGGCTCCGCGTGGACCGGGAACGGCGAGGGTCAGCGAGTTCCACACCAGCGCGTTCGCCTCAACGGAACCATCGCGTCGACCAGCTCGCGGACGCCCCCGACCAGCCGCGTCCCGCAACGGGATTCCCCTGCGGCCGGGCATTCATGGTCCCCACTCCGCCGCTGGTGCGGCGGGTGCGGGGTGGTAGAGGCCGCGTTTGGTGATGAAGTGCACCTTTGGGCTTCTGCGACCAGCGACAACCTCCCCAAAGACAGCCGTGACCAGGACAAACAGTGCTGGTCGCTTGTCGTTCGTTTTCCGGCAGTCGCCGTACCGGCTTGTACCGGATTTGTACCGTCACATCCGTTCAAAAACGAGTTTCATTAACGATCAACTAGGTGGGAGGATGCGCTCTGGTCCTTTGGTCGACCAGGTCTTTGCGCCTGCGCGGCCGGGCCTGGACGACATGCCCGACGGAGGAGATCATGAGCGACATCGACCACCACGAATTTGACAGCCTCGCGCAGGTCAGGGCAGATATCGATGAGATTGACCGCAGGCTTGTCGACCTTCTTGCGACCCGAGGTAGGTGCGTCCAGCGCGCCGCCACCTTCAAGCGGGACGAAGTAGAAGTTCGCGGCCCCCAGTCACGCATCGATCACATCATCACGCGCGCACGTGCGGCTGCGGTCGACCTTGGTGCAGACCCCGCCGTCGTGGAGGCAACCTTCCGCGCCATGATCAAAGCCTTTATCGACGCCGAGCTCACCATCCACGCCACGCTCGATAAGAGCGAACTTCAGTAGCTCAAGGGAGGGCCTCTGTCCTCACCCCGTCGACCTGGCGAAGCCCTCATCAGGCCGTGTCAAGGGGGCAACCCTCGATTGCCACGTGACGCCTGTGCACGGCTTGCCCCCTTGACGCGGACCAATAGCCCTTGTGGAGGTCGATGGGGTGAGGACAGAGCAGCCACGACCGAACCGCAGCCGTCGTGCACGGCCCCCTCACCCTGTTGGCCTGCCTGTCCGGCGAGGACATCTCTTTCTTCCTTTGCGGCCCCTCCGTGGTTCCAGGCCGCCTGCTTTCCTCTCGCGCCCGGACGCCGGATAGCCGGGGCCGACGCCAGCCGCACGCCCGGCGTCCGGCTTGGCCGGGCGCACCAGACAGCAGGCAGGCGGCCCGGAGGGGCCGCCCTTGATCCACTCGGGGGCGTCGGTGAAGACGGTCCAGCTGGCCTTGGGGCACAGCACTCCGACCATCACGCTCAACACCTACGCCCACGAGTGGCCCGAAGCAGTGGACCGCACGCGGACCCTCGTGGACTCCGCGTTGAACCTGCCTCCCGGAGCGGGTGGCTGAGTCGTACCGAGGATGTACCGGATGATCATGGCCCCCACTCCGCCGCTGGTGCGGCGGGTTCGGGGCGGTAGAGGCCGCGTTTGGTGATGTACTGGACGATGCCGTCCGGGACGAGGTACCAGACCGGCAGACCGGCGTTGACCCGGGAACGGCAGCCGGTGGACGAGATGGCCAGCGCCGGGATCTCCACCAGGGAGACGGTGCCCTGGGGTAGGTGGGCGCCGTTCAGCGAGTAACCCGGTCGGGTGACGCCGATGAAGTGGGCGAGGTCGAACAGCTCCTCGATCCGGTGCCAGGACAGGATCTGCTCCAGCGCGTCGGCGCCGGTGATGAAGTAGAGCTCGGCATCCGGGAACTCCGCGCGCAGATCGCCGAGGGTGTCGATGGTGTAGGTGGGGCCTCCCCGGTCGATGTCCACCCTGCTCACCGAGAACCGGGGGTTGGAGGCGGTCGCCACCACCGTCATCAGGTAGCGGTCCTCCGCCGGGCTGACGAGCTCGTGGCTCTTCTGCCACGGCTGCCCGGTCGGCACGAAGATGACCTGTTCCAGCCCGAACTGGGCCTGGACCTCACTGGCAGCGACCAGGTGGCCGTGGTGGATGGGATCGAAGGTGCCTCCCATGACCCCGATCCGGCGCCTACGCGACATAGCCACCAAGCCTAGAGAAGTCGACCGGAGGCGCCGCACGGCGGGCCCGCCGCTCGCGGTGCCCGGTCGGCGGCTCAGCGCGACCGGGCACCGGCTCCGACGGGTTCAGTCCTTCGGGGCGACGACTTCCCCGGAGGCGGCCTCCTTGACCAGGATTGCCTCGACCGGGCACGACTCGGCGGCGTCCACGACGTCCTCGTCGGGCTCGACCGAGGAACTCTTCGCCTGCGCCACGCCCGCGACGAGCTCGAAGTGGTCCGGGGCGGTCCCGGCGCACATGCCCGAACCGATGCAGCTCTCGGTGTCGACCTCGACCAACCAGCTCACAGCCGGCCCTCCTCTCGGTTGGCCCCCTGATCATCCCACGAGATCGGCATGTACAGCGGCCCCCGCACGAGCATTCCGGTCTTCCACCGCAGGTCCGCCTCCGAATCGGCGAAGCGGAGCCCGGGCAGCCGGGTCAGCAGCGTGCGCAGCGCCACCTGCAGCTCCAGCCGGGCCAGCTGGGCGCCGAGGCAGTGGTGCGGGCCGTGGCCGAAGCCGATGTGCGAGGCCTCCGAGCGCAGCAGGTCGAGCTGGTCGGGGTCCTGGTACACGGCCTCGTCGCGGTTGGCCGAGGACAGGCTGACCAGCACCGGGTCCCCGGCGCGCACCGTGACGCCGCCGAGCTCGACGTCCTCCAGCGCGTAGCGCGGGAACGCCGAGGCGACGCCGAGCGGGACGTAGCGCAACAGCTCCTCGACGGCGGTGGGCACCAGGTCCAGGTCCGCCCGCAGCTCGGCGAGCCGCTCGGGATGGGTGAGCAGGACGTAGACGAAGTTCGGGATCTGCGTCGCGGTCGTCTCGTGCCCGGCGACGAGGATGCCCGCCGCCAACTGGACGAGTTCCTGCTCGGTGAGCCGGTCCTCGTCGTCGCGTGCGCTGATCAGCGCGCTCATCAGGTCGTCGCCCGGCTCCTGGCGGCGCCGGTCGATCAGCCCGGCCATGTAGCCGTGCATCCGGCCGATGTAGTCCTCGGCCTGCTCCGGGGTGAGCTTGGTGGTGGACAGGAACGCGTCCGACCACACCCGGAAGTCCGCGCGGTCCTCGAAGGGCACGCCGAGCAGCTCGCAGATCACCGCGATCGGCAGCGGCAGCGCGAAGTCCTCGACGAGGTCGGCCGGGGCGCCCTCGCGCAGCATCCCGTCGGCGAGCCCGTCGGCGATCTCCTGGGCGCGCGGGCGCAACCGCTCGACGCGGCGCGCGGTGAACGCCTTGGCCACCAGCTTGCGCAGCCGGGTGTGATCCGGCGGATCCATCGCCAGGATGCCCATCGCCTGCCTGCGCTCCCGCAGCCTGGGCTCGTCGCGGCCGACGCTGGCCGCGCGGCTGAAGCGCGGGTCGCCGAGCACGACCTTGGCGTCCTCGTAGCGGGTCGCGAGCCAGGCTGACTCGCCGAACGGCAGCTGGATGCGGGAGAGGGGCTCGCTCTCCCGCAACCGGGCGTAGAAGGGGTCCAGGTTGAGCCGGTCAGCCTCGCTGAAGGGGTACGTCCTCGGCTCCGTGGTGGTCATGCGCAACTCCCGGGGAACGAACGGCTGTAAGCACGCGCTTACATTCGCACCGTACGCTTCCGCCGGTGAACGACGCACCAGTCGATCAGCTCGACGAGCCGATCACGAGCCCGCGCGGCCGTCCGCGCCCTCCAGCAGCACCGCCACCGACCGGGAGACGTGCTCGACGATCGAGTCCGGATCGGCCGAGGTCAGCGGCTCCTTGCCGAGCACCGAGCGCAGCATCCCGATGCCGAACAGCCAGGCCAGCACCAGATCGGCCCGCAGCTCGGCGTCCGGCTCCGCGGTCAGCTCGGCGAGCCGGGCCGAGTACCGACCGCCCAGCTCCTCGCGCAGCACCTGCGCCGCCCGCTCGTCGGTGTAGGACCGCAACAGCGCCACCAGCGGGTGATCGGCACCGCGTTCCCCGGCCAGGACGGCCTCCAGCAGCCGGGCCGGGAGCTCGGCCGCGGGGTGCTCGTCGAGCAACCGGGCGCCGCTGCGGTTCAGCACGGCCGCGAACAGCTCCTGCTTCGAGCCGAAGTACCGGAACAGCAGCGCCTGGTTGACCTCGGCGCGGGCGGCGACGTCGCGCACCGTGGTCCGGTCGAAGCCCCGCCCGGCGAACAGCTCGGTGGCGGCGTGCAACAACGCCTCTTTGGTGCCGGCCGCATCGCGCCTGCGACCGGTGCCCACCTCAGCTCGAGGGCCGGACGTGTCCGTCACCGAAGACCAGCCATTTGGTGGACGTCAGCTCGGTCAGCCCCATCGGGCCCCGCGCGTGCAGCTTCTGGGTGGAGATGCCGATCTCGGCGCCCATCCCGAACTCGCCGCCGTCGGTGAACGCGGTGGAGGCGTTGACCATCACCGCCGCCGCGTCGACCTGCGAGGTGAACGCCTGCGTGGCGCGGACGTCGGTGGCCACGATCGCCTCGGTGTGCCCGGACCCGTGGGCGCGGATGTGCGCGACCGCCTCCGGCAGCGACCCCACCACGGCCACCGCGATGTCCAGCGACAGGTACTCGGTGTCCCAGTCCTGCTCGGTGGCGGGCACCACGTTCGCCCCGCCCGCGGCGACCACCCGCTCGTCACCGTGCACCGTCACCCCGGCGGCGTCGAGCTCGGCGAGGGCGCGGGGCAGGAACTCGGCGGCGATCGACTCGTGGACCAGCAGGTTCTCCGCCGCGTTGCACACGCTGGTGCGACGCGCCTTGGAGTTGAGCAGGATGCGCAGCGCGGTGTCGAGGTCGGCGGAGGCGTCCACGTAGACGTGGCAGTTGCCCGTCCCGGTCTCGATCGCGGGCACCGTCGCCTCCTCCACCACGGCCGCGATCAGACCCGCGCCGCCGCGCGGGATGACCAGGTCGACCAGGCCCCGGGCGGTGATGAGGTGGCGCACCGAGGCGCGGTCGTGGCAGGGCAGCAGCTGGACCGCGTCGGCGGGCAGCCCGTGCTCGCGGAGCACGTCGCCGAGGACGCCGACCAGCGCGGTGTTGGACGCCTCCGCCGAGGACGAGCCGCGCAGCAGCACCGCGTCACCCGCCTTGAGGGTGAGCCCGGCCGCGTCCACCGTGACGTTGGGACGGCCCTCGTAGACGATGCCCACGACGCCCATCGGCACCCGGACCTGCTGCAACCGGAGCCCGTTGGGCAGCGTGCTGCCGCGCACCACCTCGCCGACCGGGTCCGGCAGGCCCGCGACCGTGCGCAGCCCGTCGGCCATCCCGGCCACCCGCTGCTCGGTGAGGACCAGCCGGTCGATCAGGCCCTCGGCCGTGCCCGCGTCCCGGGCGGCGGTCACGTCGCGGTCGTTGGCCGCGATGATCTCCGGCGCGCGGCGCACCAGGGCGTCGGCCATGTCGTGCAGCAGGGCGTCCTTGTCGGCGCGGGTGAGCCCGGCGATCGCGGCGGCGGCCTCGCGGGCGCGGGAGGCCGCCTCGCGCACCTGCGCGCGCAGCTCGTCGCCGGTGGCCTTGGCGGGGGCTTCGGTGCTGGTCGTCACCCCTCCAGCGTAGTCGGTGCGGGCAACCGCATTCCGCCACCGCACCCGCGACCCGCCGCGGTCCCCCGGCCCCCGCGCGTCGGTCCGGTGCGGTAGGAATCGGGCATGGACGAACACGCGCTGCGCGAACTCGCCGAGGACCGCCTCCGCGCGCTGGCCGGACCCGAGGCCGCGTTGCGCGAGGACCAGTGGAGCGCCATCCGGGCCCTGGTGCTGGAACGGCGCCGGGCGCTGGTGGTGCAGCGCACCGGGTGGGGCAAGTCCGCCGTCTACTTCATCGCCACGGCGCTGCTGCGCGAGCTCGGCGAGGGTCCGACGGTGATCGTCTCGCCGCTGCTCGCGCTGATGCGCAACCAGGTCGAGGCGGCCGCCGCCGCCGGGGTGCGGGCCGCGACGATCAACTCGGCCAACCCGCAGGAGTGGGCCGACATCGAGGAGCAGGTCGCCGTCGGCGACGTCGACGTGCTGCTGGTCAGCCCGGAACGGCTGAACAACCCCGACTTCCGGGACGCCATCCTGCCCGAGCTGACCCACAGCGCCGGGCTGCTGGTCGTCGACGAGGCGCACTGCATCTCCGACTGGGGCCACGACTTCCGGCCGGACTACCGCAGGCTGCGGACGCTGCTGACCGAGCTGCCCGAGGGCGTCCCGGTGCTGGCCACCACGGCCACCGCCAACGACCGCGTCGTGCAGGACGTCTCCGAGCAGCTCGGCGTCGGCGGGGAGTTCGCCGACGCGCCGGGCGCGGTGGTGCTGCGCGGCTCGCTGGACCGGGAGAGCCTGCGGCTCGGGGTCGTCCGGCTGCCCACCGCGCAGGCCCGGCTCGGCTGGCTCGCCCGGCACCTGGCGGAGCTGCCTGGTTCGGGGATCATCTACACCCTCACCGTCGCCGCCACCGAGGAGGTCGCCGGCTACCTGCGCGAGCAGGGCTACGAGGTGACGTCGTACTCCGGGCGCACCGATCCGGCGGAGCGCCAGCGCGCCGAGGAGGACCTGCTCGGCAACCGGGTCAAGGCGCTGGTGGCGACCTCCGCGCTGGGCATGGGCTTCGACAAGCCGGACCTGGGCTTCGTGGTGCACCTCGGGGCGCCGTCCTCGCCGATCGCCTACTACCAGCAGATCGGCCGGGCCGGTCGCGGGGTGCGGCGCGCCGACGTGCTGCTGCTGCCCGGCCCGGAGGACCAGGAGATCTGGCGCTACTTCGCCTCGCTGGCCTTCCCGCCGGAGCAGGTGGTCCGCTCGGTGCTGACCACCCTTTCCCAGCACGACGTGCTGTCCACGGCCGCGCTGGAACCGCACGTGGAGCTCGGCCGGACCCGGCTGGAGATGGTGCTCAAGGTGCTCGACGTCGACGGCGCGGTGCGCCGGGTGAAGGGCGGCTGGACCGCGACCGGCCAGGAGTGGAGCTACGACGCCGAGCGCTACGAGCGGATCGCGGCCGAACGCGCCGCCGAGCAGCGGGCGATGCTGGACTACCTCGCCACCGACGGCTGCCGGATGGAGTTCCTGCGCCGCGGGCTGGACGATCCGCACGCCGAGCCGTGCGGCCGGTGCGACAACTGCACCGGGGCCGGGTACGGCGCCGACGTCGACGACGACGCCGTGCGCGAGGCGGCGGAGCGGCTGCGCCGCCCGGGCATCGACCTCGGCCCGCGCAAGACCTGGCCGAGCGGGATGGACGCGCTCGGGGTGCCGGTGTCGGGCCGGATCCCGGCCGCCGAGCAGGCCTCGACCGGCCGGGCGGTGGGGCGGCTCACCGACATCGGGTGGGGCAACCGGCTGCGGGAACTGCTGGCGGCGGGCGCCCCGGACCAGGAGCTGCCGGAGGACCTGTTCCAGGCGTGCGTGCAGGTGCTCGCGGCGTGGGACTGGGAGCAGCGCCCGGCCGGGGTGGTGGCGCTCGGCTCGCGGACCCGGCCGGTGCTGGTGCGCGACCTGGCGTCGCGGATCGCCGCGATCGGCCGGCTGCCGCTGCTGGGCGAGGTGGCCACGAACCCGTCGACGACGCCGCGGCGGGCGACCAACAGCGCGCAGCGGGTGGCGACGACGTGGCGGCAGTTCGCGGTGCCGGAGGAGCTCGCCGGGAAGCTGGCCGCGCTGGACGGCCCGGTGCTCCTGATGGACGACTGGACCGACACCGGGTGGACGCTGGCCGTGGTGAGCCGGCTGCTGCGGCAGGCCGGTGCGCCCGCGGTGCTGCCGTTCGCGCTGGCGAGCACCGCCTGAGGACTGCCGCGGGGGCCCTCACCCGGGTCGTGACCTGGTAAGGGGCACCCTTGCCCGGGATAGGACCGCTTTCGCCAATGGCCTGCGTGGCGGTGCGGGCAGCGGGACCTCAGCGGTCCCCTCGCTCCGGGAGCCGCTCCTGATGTACCAACCAGGTACACGGCGTCGCGGCTGTCCTCCGAGAAGAAGACCGCTGAGAACCCGCCGCTGCGTACCTCGTCGCATGCGGCTCCGCCGCATCCTGGTAACGGCCCCGTACCGGGACGAGGGTGCCTCTCACCTGTCTCGTCCAGGTGCCGGGCCGGGCCGGGTGGCGCCCCGGGCGGCTGCCGTTTCGAGCGGCCGCGGCGGGCTCCACAACGGGCGGCGACAACAATTCATACGAAAGTGTGAGAGCAATACCGAGGACTTGAGTCCGCGGCGGCTATATTCACAAGAAAGGGTGATCCTTTCAGTGAGCCGCGTGATCGGGGCCCCGACCCGTGCAGTCGGGGGCCCCAAGGGCTCAGGGTTCGTACCTTCCGGACTTGATCCCGGCGAGGAACGACTCCCACTGCGTCCCGGATACGGAGAAGTACCCGGCAGCGCGGTTCTTCGAATCACGCACCGCAGCCCCGTCATCAACGCGGCCGACCTCGACGCAGTCGGTCTCCTGGGCGGACCGACTGGACTTGCGCCAGCCGACTGGTGGTGACGTCATCATCATTTCGCAATGGCCTCCATCTCGTGTGCCCGTTCGGCGATGAACGCGATTGATTGGGCGGGGTCCAACGCCAACGAGAGCAGGGTAGTGATCGCGTCGACGTATTCTTCAGCGAGACCTGGGTTGTAGAGGAATGCCGAGGAACGGTAGTGTTCCAAATGAACTATCGGCCGCGCCTTGGGGAACTCGAATACCACGAACGGGCCTACGTGACCGGGGTGCCAGACCGTCGACCCGCTGCGGATGACCCGGACGTCGACGCCCTCCCACTCGGCGATCTGCTCGACCTTCCGCAACTGGTCGGCCATCACCTCCGGCCCGCCGATCGGCTCGCGCAGCGCGTTCTCGCTGATGATCGCCGTTAATCTCGGGGCGTTGCGGGTGGAGAGCACTTCTCTGCGGCCCAGGCGCATGAGCACCAGCTTCTCGACCTCGCCGACCGGCTTGCCGCGCATCACCGCCCGGGCGTAGTCGGAGGTCTGCAGCAGGCCGGGGATCAGGCCGGTGGCGACGTTGGTGATCCGGGTCGCGGTGCGCTCGAACTCGATCAGCGCGGTGAGCTCCTGGTGCACTCCGGCGCGGTCCGCGGTGAGCCAGTTCGGGGTGTCGGCGTCCCGCGCCATCTCCACGAGGCGGTCACGTTCGGTCGCCGATACACCCAATGCGGTGACAAATGCGGCCACTACTTCCGGGGCCGGAACCGACTTCCCGGTTTCGTACCGCATCAGCTTGACGTGGTTGGTCTCCAGTTCTTGTGCCAGTGCGCGCAGGCTCCTGCCCGCGTTCTCCCGTGCTTCGCGCAGCTCCGCGCCGAGCGCTCGGGCCTTCGGGGTGCCACCAGTGGTACGCATCATGAAACATAGCGAAACAGAATTCGCGTCTCAGAACTACTACCTGTTCAGGGAATAGCCCATCTGTTTCAGTACCACCAGAATGGTACTCACCCATCCAGCGGCTCGGTCGCCGCACCGCCTGGAAGGCCCGGCCGAACGGCGACGGACACCGCGCCGACGACCGGACCTCACTGCCCTACCGGCGGTCGGCGACCGACCCGTCCCCCCGAAGGAGTCGGTGATTCCCGTGCCTCATCCCTTCCGGTGGCAACCCGGCGACGGACTCCGCCACGCGACCACGAATTCCTACGGCGACCGCGTCACCGCCCTGTGCGGGGCCTCGGTGAGCAGCGACAACTCCCAGACCGCGTGGCTGTGGAAGACCTGCCCCTCCTGCGACGTGAGCGCCCACGAGCTCGCCGGCGTCCCGATCGTGCGGCGGTGACCGCACCGCGGACGCGCCTTCCGCTCGGGTGATCAGCGCCGTACCGTGTCGGCACCCGTGCGGAGGCAGGAGTGTTCGATGGCGCAGACCCCGGCAGTGCCCGAAAGACCCGAGAAGCACCGGTTGCCGCTGCGGACGCTGGTCGCGGCCAGCATCGGCAACGCCGTCGAGTGGTACGACTGGTCCATCTACACCGCCTTCAGCGTCTACTTCGCCGCGGCGTTCTTCCCCGGCGACCTGGCGCTGATCAACACCCTGGCGACCTTCGCGCTGGCCTTCTTCTTCCGGCCGCTCGGCGGCTGGCTGCTCGGGCGCTTCGCCGACCTGCGCGGGCGCAAGACCGCCATGCTCGTCACGATCAGCCTGATGGCGGGCGGATCGCTGCTGATCGGCATCCTGCCCACCTTCGAGACGATCGGTTGGGCGGCACCGGCGCTGCTGGTGCTGGCCCGGATCGCGCAAGGGCTCTCCCTCGGCGGCGAGGTGTCCAACGCCTCCGCCTACCTCGCCGAGATCGCCCCGCCCGACCGCCGCGGCCGGTACTCCGCGTTCTTCTACATCTCCACCGGCAGCGCGCTGCTCATCGCCTCGCTGCTCGGCTACGCGCTGACCGCGCTGCTGACCCAGGAGCAGCTGGAGGACTACGGCTGGCGGATCCCGTTCGTCCTCGGCGGGCTGCTGGGCCTGGTGGGCATGTGGCTGCGGCGCACGCTCACCGAGACCGAGCAGTTCGAGGACAACCGGACCAAGGCCAAGGCGCTGAAGAACCCGCTGTGGCTCACCCTGTCCCGGCACCCCAAGGCCGTCGGCCAGCTCGTCGCCTTCAGCATGCTCTCCACGCTCTGCTACTACACGTTCTTCAGCGCGCTGACGCCGTTCGCGGTGGAGAACCGGGGCGCGGCGGGCACCGACGTGTTCCTGGCGCTGTCCATCGCCACCGCGCTGTTCATCGTGCTGCAGTACCCGATGGGGGCGCTGTCGGACCGGATCGGCCGCAAACCGCAGCTGCTGGTCTGGTCCGCGGCGACCGCGGTGCTCATCGTCCCGCTGTCCACGCTGGTGCGGCCGGGGCTGGTGAACCTGCTGGTGGTGTTCGGCGTGGGCATCGTGCTCTACACCGCGATGACCTCGATCGCCCCGGCGATCATGTCCGAGTTGTTCCCCACCGAACTGCGCGGCCTGGGCATCGGCGCCTGGTACAACCTCACGGTGGCGATCTTCGGCGGCACCGCGCCGCTGGTCATCCAGGCCCTCGCGCGGGTGGAGCTGTCCACCGCGTACTTCTGGTACGTCGCCGTCGGTTCCGCCGTGGCGTTCGTGGTGATCCGCACGCTGCCCGAGACCAGGGGCAGCGAGCTGCGCTGATCAGCGCCGCGGCACCAGGTCGTCGGCGTGCACGACCTCCCGGCGCTGCTCCGGCGGCAGCTCGAAGCTGGACCGGCCCATCAGCTCCGGGAACTCGCCCGCGTCGTAAGCGACCACGCCGCGGGCGACCACGGTGCCCGCCGGGCCGACCAGTTCCACGACGTCACCGCCGTGGAACTCCCCCTCCACGGCGGTGACCCCCGCGGCCAGCAGCGACCGGCGGCGGTCGACCACCGCGGCCACCGCGCCATCGTCCAGCCACAACCGGCCGCTGGCACCGGCCGCGTAGGCCAGCCAGAACCGCCGGGCCGAGAGCCGGGCGCCGGTCGCGGCGAACGCGGTGCCCACGTCGGCCGGGCCCAGCGCCCGATCGGCGAGGTCGGCGGAGGTCAGCAGCACCGGGATGCCCGACGAGCACGCCACCCGGGCGGCCTGCACCTTCGAGGCCATCCCGCCGGTGCCCACGCCGGAGGCGCCGGTGCTGCCCGCCCGCACGCCGACCATGTCCTGCTTCCCGGACACCTCGCGGACCGCCGAGGCGTCGCCGTTGCGGGGGTCGCCGTCGTAGAGCGCGTCCACGTCCGACAGCAGCACCAGCGCATCGGCGCCGACCAAGTGCGAGACCAGGGCGGCCAGCCGGTCGTTGTCGCCGAAGCGGATCTCGGAGGTGGCCACCGTGTCGTTCTCGTTGACCACCGGAACGACCCCGAGCCGCAGCAACCGGTGCAGGGTGCGCTGGGCGTTGCGGTAGTGGCCGCGGCGCACGACGTCCTCGGCGGTGAGCAGCACCTGCCCCACCGTGAGGTCGTAGCGGGAGAACGATTCGGCGTAGGCGTGCGCGAGGGCCTGCTGCCCCACGCTCGCGGCGGCCTGCTGGGTGGCGAGGTCCTTCGGGCGGCGCACCAGTCCCAGCGGGGCCAACCCGGCGGCGATCGCACCCGAGGAGACGAGCACCACCTCGGTCCCGGCGGCGACGCGGGCGGCCACGGTGTCCACCAACCGGGCCAACCGCGCGCTGTCCAGCCCGTCGCTCGCCGTGGTCAGCGACGACGAGCCGATCTTGACCACGATGCGCTGGGCCGCCGCGACCGCCTCCCGGGTCGCGCTCACCGCTGTTCCTCCTCGTCGTCCTCCTCCGGGCCGATGTAGCGCCCGTGCTCGTCGAGCGAGGTGCGGCGGGCCCGCTTCGCGGACTTGCGGTCCGCGGCCCCGATCCGGTCATCGGAGTGCAGGCGCTGGTCGGTGCCGCGCCGACCGAGCACCCCGGCGACCCCGGCGGGCGTGGACGGCTCCCAGTCGAAGGTCATCCGGCCGATGGTCACCTGGCTGCCGGGTTCCGCCCCGCGTCGGGCCAGCTCGTCCTCCACGCCCAGCTTGGCCAGGCGGTCGGCCAGGAAGCCGATCGCCTCGTCGTTGTTGAAGTCGGTCTGGCGCACCCAGCGCTCCGGCTTCGCGCCGCGCACCACGAAGGCGTCCTCGGCCTCCGGGTCCGGCTCGACGCTGAAGGAGTCCCCGTCCACCGCCGCCGGGCGGACCACCACCCGCGCCGCTTCCGGCTCCGGGAGCTGCTCGCGGTAGCGCTGCACCTCGGCAGCCAGCGCGAAGCTCAGCTCGCGGAGCCCGTCGCGGCTGGCGGTGGAGACCTCGAACACCGGCCAGCCCCGCGCCGCCACGTCCGAGCGCACCAGGTCGGCGAGCTCCCGGGCCTCCGGCACGTCCATCTTGTTGAGCACCACCAGGCGGGGCCGCTCGGCGAGCTCGGCGCCGCCGTGCTCGGCCTGCAGCGCCGGGGTGTAGCGGGCCAGCTCGGACTCCAGCGCGTCGATGTCCGAGAGCGGGTCGCGCCCGGGTTCGAGGGTGGCGCAGTCGACCACGTGCACCAGCACGGCGCAGCGCTCGATGTGCCGCAGGAAGTCCAGGCCCAGACCGCGCCCCTCGCTGGCGCCGGGGATCAGCCCCGGCACGTCGGCGACGGTGAACACCACGTCGCCCGCGGTGACCACGCCGAGGTTGGGCACCAGCGTGGTGAACGGGTAGTCGGCGATCTTCGGCTTGGCCGCCGAGAGCACCGAGATCAACGAGGACTTGCCCGCCGAGGGGAACCCGAGCAGGCCGACGTCGGCGACCGACTTCAGCTCCAGGACGAGTTCGCGCTCCTCGCCGCCCTCGCCGAGCAGCGCGAAGCCCGGCGCCTTGCGGGCCCGCGAGGCCAGCGCCGCGTTGCCCAGGCCGCCCCGCCCGCCTTCGGCGGCGACGAACGTGGTGCCGTTGCCGACCAGGTCGGCGAGCACCTCGCCGTCCGGGGTGAGCACCACGGTCCCGTCCGGGACCGGCAGCACCAGGTCGCCGCCGAGGGAGCCGTTGCGCATCCCGCCCTGCCCGGGCTTGCCGTTGGTCGCGCGGGCGTGCGGGCGGTAGTGGAAGTCCAGCAGGGTGTGCACGCCCGGGTCCACGACGAGCCGGACGTCCCCGCCCCGCCCGCCGTTGCCCCCGTCCGGACCGCCGAGCGGCTTGAACTTCTCCCGGTGCACCGAGGCGCAACCGTTGCCCCCATCGCCCGCCGCGATGTGGATGGTCACGCGATCGACGAAGCGCGACACAGTGCCTCCAGGGTGGTCCGTGCGTGAACGAAAAAAGACGAGAGGCGGGCCCGAAACGGAACCCGCCCCTCGTCAGGAGCTCGAAGCCGGGGGTCGGGTCAGACCTCGGCCGGCACGATGCTGACTGCCTTGCGACCGCGGTGCCGCCCGAACTCGACGGTGCCCGCGGACAGGGCGAACAGGGTGTCGTCGCCACCGCGGCCGACGTTGAGGCCCGGGTGGAACTTGGTGCCCCGCTGGCGGACGAGGATCTCGCCCGCCTTGACGACCTGGCCGCCGTAGCGCTTCACCCCGAGGTACTTGGGGTTCGAGTCGCGGCCGTTGCGAGAGCTGGATGCGCCCTTCTTGTGTGCCATGACTGCTCAGGTCCTCACTTGTTGATGCCGGTGACCTCGACGCGGGTCAGCTTCTGGCGGTGACCCTGGCGCTTGTGGTAGCCGGTCTTGTTCTTGAACTTGTGGATGCGGATCTTGGGGCCCTTGGTCTGCTCGACCAGCTTGCCCGTCACCGAAACCTTGGCCAGCGCGTCGGCGTCGGCGGTGACCTCGGAGCCATCGACGACCATCAGCGCCGGGAAAGTGATCTCGGAGCCCGGCTCGCCATCGAGCTTCTCGACCTCGACGACGTCCCCGACAGCCACCTTGTACTGCTTGCCGCCGGTCTTGACGATCGCGTACATGAGTCGGAAGTCTCCTGCTGCTCGGTTTCGCTACTTCACCAGGTCTGCGGCGGACGTCCACCTCCGTGAGACCGGAGGATTCCTACCACGCCGCCGGTGCAGCGTCTCGGTGGGTTCCCGCCCCGACAGCCTGGCCGCGCGAGCGGCCGTTCCCGGAACAGGCGTTTAACCTCTCCGCCCGTCCGGCGGCGAGAAATCTCCCGACCATCATACAAGGTGCCTGCGCGACCCCGGAGGACCGGTCCGGCGAACCGATGTGGTGGGCGTGCGCGGCCCGGCGGCGGAGCGCCGACCGCGGCGGTTCACCCGCCGAAGCGGGCCGGATCAGCGTACGAGCGGCGTGCCCGGGGGTCAAATCCCGCTCCGGAACACCGCGCTGATCGTCAACCGGCCCTCGCGGAGGGTCGACCTTGTTACCGTGGTCCCGCTCGTTCGAGGGACATCGGGGGAAACTGGGCGTGACTGACATCGCATCCGATACCGGCGCCGCCCCCGGGAGCCCGCCCCGCCGCCGCGACCGGTTCGGGCCGCCGCTGCTGGCCCTGCTGGCCGCGGTGCCCCCGCTGATGATGCTCCGGGAAGTGCTGCGGTACCCGCAGATGCACTTCTTCGACTACTGGTGGGTGCTGCTCGACATCACCCACCCGGACGGCTCGCTGCGCCCGGAGGCGCTGCTGGGCTTCCGCAACGAGCACCCGTTCGTGCTGCCGAGCCTGCTGTTCTGGCTCAGCGCCCGGTTCGGCGGCGGGCTCAACCAGCCGCTCGGCCTGCTGATCATCGCCTTCGGCGTCGGCTGCGTGCTGCTGGTGCTGGCGATGCTGCCGAAATCGCTGACCCGCTGGCAGCGCGCCGCCCTGCTCACCGCGACCTCGACGCTGGTGTTCAACCCGCACGGCATCCACAACTACGTCCGCTCGATGAGCGGCGCGTCCTGGATCCTGGCGATGCTGCTGGTGCTGGCCGCGCTGCTGGCGATGCAGCGGCGGCGCGGGGTCCTCGCGGTGCTCGCCGGGCTGCTGGCCTCGATCAGCTACGGGACCTCGTTCGCGGTGTGGCCCGCGCTGGCGCTGGTGGCCTGGCTGCGCGGTTACCGGCGCCGCTGGGTCGGCACGCCCCTCGTGGTGGGCGTGCTGGTGGTCGCGGCCTGGCTGGTGCTGCGCGGCCCGCAGGGCGGGGGCGGCGGCTCCCCCACCGACGACCCGGCGCAGGCGCTGCTGACCGGGCTGTCCATGCTCGGCATGGTCTGGACCGGGACCGAACCCGCGATCGCGCTGCTGGCCGGGGTGGGCGGTCTGGCCGTGCTGGTGCTGCACGCCCGGCTGGACCCGCAGCGGCGCGCGGCGAGCGCCGAGTGGTGGGGCCTGGCCACCTACGCCCTCGGGTGCGCGGTGATGATCGCCGGATCGCGCGCCGCGTTCGGCGAGGACGCCGGGTTGCAGAGCCGCTACAACAGCATGACCGCCGCGCTGTGGATCGCGGTGCTGGTGATCGTGGTCGCCTGGCCGCGCCGCCCGGACCTGCGCGCGATCGTCGTCGGCGCGACGGTGCTCACCACGGTGGCGATGGGCGCCCCGATGGCGCAGGAGGTGCGCGACGACGCGCCCAACCAGCGGCTGCTGGCGATCGCGGCGCGGACCGGCGCCACCGACACGGTGACCGACCGATTCCCGGAACCGGACCGGCTGCTGCCCCGGCTGCGGGCCCTGCACCACTACCCCTTCAACGAGCACTTCGACCTCGGCTGCCCGGACGGCACCGGGATCGGCGACCGGGTGGACACCGGCGGCTGGCGGGTGCCCAGCGTCGGCAGCCTCCGGGAGCCCCGCCCCGGCGGTTGGGACGTGGTCCTCAACGCCGAGACGGACCAGGTGCGCGGCGGGACGCGGGTGGTCCAGGGCTGGGCGATCTCCGGCATCGAACGCGCCCGCTGCGTGGTGCTGGTCGACCACCTCGGCACCGTGGTCGGCGCCGGGGTGACCGACCTGCCCCGGCCCGACGCCGAGGCCGACACGGTGGGCACCGAGATCGGGCTCGGCTTCCGGGCGGTGGCCCCGGCGCGCACGGGACCGCTGCGGGTCGCCTTCCACTTCCCCGACGGCTGGTGGATCCGGCCGCTCACCGACAACCCCGAGGTGGTCTCGTGAGCGCGCCGATCGAGGTCTCGCTGCTGGCCCCGGCCAAGGACGAGGCCGACAGCCTGCCCGAGCTGTTCGCCCAGGTGCGCGCCGCGATGGACGGCCAGCACCGGACCTGGGAGCTGATCGTCGTCGACGACGGCAGCACCGACGGCAGCTGGCGGCTGGTCGAGGAGCAGGCGCGGCACGATCCCCGGGTGCGGGGCATCCGGCTGCGCCGCAACTTCGGCAAGGCCGCCGCGCTGGCCGCCGGGGTCGCCGAGGTGCGGGGCGCGCTGCTGGTGACGATGGACGCCGACCTGCAGGACGACCCGGCCGAGATCCCGCGCCTGCTCGACGAGCTCGACCGCGGCGCCGACCTGGTCAGCGGGCACAAGGCGCAGCGCAAGGACCCGCTGGGCAAACGGCTGCCGTCGAAGGTGTTCAACCGGTTCACCGGGCTGATCACCGGGCTGCGGCTGTCCGACCACAACTGCGGGCTGAAGGCGGCCCGCACCGAGGTCTACCGCCGGGTGCCGCTCTACGGCGAGCTGCACCGCTACATCCCCGCGCTGGCCCACCAGCTCGGCTACCGGGTGCGCGAGCTCGCGGTGCACCACCGCCCCCGGGTGCACGGCCGTTCGCACTACGGCTTGGAGCGCTACGTCCGGGGTGCGCTGGACCTGCTCACGGTGGTCGCGCTGACCCGCTACGGCCGCCGTCCGGCGCACCTGTTCGGCGGCCTGGGACTGCTGTCGGGCACCCTCGGCACGCTGATCCTGCTGTACCTCACCGGCGTGTGGGTGTTCACCGCCCAGTCGATCGGCACCCGGCCGCTGCTCACGCTGGGCATCCTGCTGGAGGTGCTCGCGGCGCAGCTGATCTCGGTCGGCCTGCTCGCCGAGCTCGTGCTGCACCGCACCGGCCGCACCGACGACGTGGCGGTCCTCATCACCGAGCAGACCGGGGACGGCTGACCGGCACCTCACCCGCGAAGAGACGCTCGGCATCACCCGCTTCAGGCGGGTCGACGAGGTGAGGGCTCAGCCCACGGACGGGTGGCGGCTCAGCCGAGGACCGCCGCGACGCGGGGGCGCCGCACGTAGCACTGGCTGGCCACTTGGAGCAGGAGCAGCGCCAGCACCCACTGCGCCGTGCTGAGCACCGGAACCAGGTCGATCGGCAGGGTGAAGGCCAGCACCACCTGGAGCACCGCCTCGACCAGCAGCGCCACGCCCCACACCACCGTGAGCCGCCGCCACACCCGGCGGAAGGGCTCCGACGTCGCCCAGCGCTCGTCCCAGTCGTGGTGCGTCGACGCCCCGGAGAGCATCCGCGCCAGGCTGAACATCACCGGCTTGCCGAACAGGGTGAGCAGCACCCCGACGCCGCACGCCGCGAACACCCACGCGTCCTTGGCCAGCAGCACGCGGGGACTGCCGGTGATCGGGATCAGCGCGATGCTCAGCCCGATGATCACCAGCACGAAGGCGCCCAGCCGGTCGATCCGCCTGCGCACCACGAGTCCCCACACCAGCCGCAGCGCCGGGGCGACGGCGCCGAGCAGCAGCGCGTGCAGCTGCGAGAACCCGGCCGCGCGCAACCCGTAGAACAGCGCGATCGGCAGCACCAGGTCGGTGGCGATCGGGAGGAGCTGACCGCGCCACGCCGCGTTCACCGCCGGCTCCAGAAGTCGAGCCGGTGGTCGGCGGCGAAGTCGGCCGGACCGATCCGGTCCGGGCGCAGCGACTGCACGTGCGGGCGCTCCGGGGTGAACGCGGGCCAGGCGGGCAGCCCGTTATCGCCGGGATCACCGGTGCGGGCGAAGCGGGCCCAGTACCGGTTCATGGTGGCGGCCAGCCGCCACTGCGCGTCGGTCAGCGGGGCCGGTTCGCCGAGGTCGAACTGGTAGACGACCTCAGCCGAGTGGTGCGCCCCCGGTGGGAAGCCCGGCGGGAACGGCACGATCGGCGGCGCGTCGCGATCGGCGAACTCGTAGCCGAAGGTGGTGGTCGCCGCGCTCAGCGCGTGCATCAGCTCCCAGCAGGACGCGGCCCACGCGCCGTCGCTGAGCACCCGCGCCCAGCTCAGCCCCGGCGATTCCGCCGCCGGGTAGCGGGCCCGGACCTCGTCCGCGTCCGGGCCGAACGCCTCGGCCAGCAGCTCCCCGTAGGACTGCTCGGTGATCTCCTCGTAGAACAGCGCCACGAACAGCCGCGCCTCGTCCCGGGTGCCGCCGACCAGCACCGGCACGTCGGCCACCCGGCCCGCCCGCACCGCTTCGTCGGGCGCGACCGGCAGCACCGGTCCGCCCCAGGCGGGCCGGGTGAAGACCGAGCTGACTCCCAGCAGCTCGGTCACCGGGACGCGGCGCAGCCGGTCCGCGGCGTCCGGGTCGTCCGGCCGGGTCCATCCGAGCTCATCGGCGATCTGCGCGCCGACCCGGTCGAGCTCGGCGGTGGGCATCCACATCGAGTCGAGGGCCGGCTGGAACGGTCCGAAGGTGCCCGCGGGCGGTCGCATCAGCGGGAACCCGCTCTGCACCGCGGCCCGGTGCAGCAGCCCGACCGAGCCCGGCGCGACCAGGTGCGCGGTGGTGCTCAGCCCGCCGTAGGACTCGCCGAACAGCATGACGCGGTCCGGATCGCCGCCGAACGCCGCGATGTTGCGCCGCACCCAGCGCAGCGCCGCCTGCTGGTCCTCGATCCCGTAGGCGCCACCGCCGGGCAGTGCCGGGTGCCCGAAGAACCCGAAGACCCCGAGCCGCGAGTTCGGCGTGACGACCACCACGTCCTCGTCCACCGCGAGCCGGTGCGCGTCGAACAGCGCGCCCGCGCCGTTGGTGCCCCCGCCGCCGTGCAGCCAGACCAGCACCGGCTTGCGCCCCGGCGTGCGCGGCGCGGTGACGTCCAGGACCAGGCAGTCCTCGTTCTCGCTGGCCACCCCGGCGAAGGACTGCGCGATCTGCGGGCACGGGCAGCCGGGTTCGGTGGCGTCGCGCACGTGGGACCACGGTTCGACCGGCTGCGGCGAGCGCCAGCGCAGCTCGCCCACCGGCGGTGCGGCGTAGGGGATGCCCTGGAACAGCACGTGCTCGTCGGCGACCCGGCCGCGCACGCGGCCCGAGTCCAGCTCCACGATCATGTCGGGTCCTCCCTGGTCGCCCGGTCGACGGTGGTGACGAGTTCGCGGGACCACGTCTCGGGGTCGCGGTCGATGTCCTCGCCGAGGCGCAGCGCGACGCCGTCCAGCGCGTGCCGGACGGTCACCGCCATCACGTCCGGGTCGAAGTCGCGGAACTCGCCGGTGCGCTGCCCGGCCCGCAGCAGCTCGGCGAGGTCGGCGAGCTCGCGGTCCCGGGGCCCCGACCGGTCGTCGCCCCGCCTGCCGAGGGTGATCTCGGTCAGCGCCCGGACGTGGCGGTGGTGCGTGCGGTAGTAGGCGACGCTGGCCTCCACGAACGCGAGCAACTGCCCGCGCGCGGTCTGCTCGGCGTCGATCCGCCCGCCGACGAGCTCGGCCGCCTCCGCGTAGATGTCGGTGACGACCTGGTCCATCAGGTCGTCCTTGCCGCGGAAGTGGTACGAGATCATGCCGGTGCTGCTGAGCCCGGCGCGTTCGGCGATCCGGCCGAACGACGTGCTCGGGTAGCCGCGTTCGACGATCACGTCGATCGCCGCCCGCACGATCTGCGCCCTCCTCCCCTGCTCGGTGAAGGATCGCGGCTCGTCGTTTGCTCGCATGAGCAAAACATAGCACAACCAAGCAATAGATAGCCTGGACAAGCAAAACCCCATGCCCGGAAATGCGAAACGGCCGACCCGTCCGGAGACGGATCGGCCGTTTCGCCGCACTTCAGAACTCAGCCCTGGGCGGAACCTCCGCCCGGGGCGCCCGCCGGGCGGGACGCGGCCCGGCGCGTCCGGCGCACCGCCGCCGCCGGAGCGACGGCCGGAGCGGACTCGGCGGGAGCCGAGGACGGCTCCGGGTTCGCGACGACCACCGGGGCCACCGCGCCACCGGTGGAGCTGCCCGCCGGACGGCTCGCCTTCCGGCGGGCCCGGCCGTTGCTCGCGGCCTGCGGTTCCGGCTGCTCCGCCTCGGTCCGGGCCGGCTCGGGCCGGGCCGGCTCGGGCCGCGGCTGCTCACCGGACCGGTCCTCGCGCCGCGACTCCGGCTTCGGCTCGGTCCGCTCCGGCTTCGGCGGCTCCGGCTCGGCCCGCTGCTCGGCGGCCTTGGCCTCGGCCCGCTGCTTGTCGGCCTTGGCCTGCTTGTCCGCCTTCTTGTCGTCCTTGGACCGCTGCCTGTCGGACTTGGCCGGCTTCTCGTCCTTGGCCGGCTTCTCGGCCTCCGGCTTGACCTGCTCGGTCTTGGCCGACTCGTCCTGCTTCGGCTTCTCCTGCTCGGCGGTCTCGGCCTGCTTCCCGCGCTGGCGGTTGCGCCGACCACCACCACCGCCGCCGCCGTTGCCGCCGCCCGCGTGCTGGTGCATCACCGGATCGGTCGAGACGATGACACCTCGGCCCCGGCAGTGCTCGCAGGTGTTGCTGTAGGCCTCCAGCAGACCGGTGCCGACCCGCTTGCGGGTCATCTGCACCAAGCCCAGCGAGGTCACCTCGGCGACCTGGTGGCGGGTGCGGTCCCGGCCCAGGCACTCGGTCAGCCTGCGCAGCACCAGATCGCGGTTGGACTCCAGCACCATGTCGATGAAGTCGATGACGATGATGCCGCCGATGTCGCGCAGCCGGAGCTGGCGCACGATCTCCTCGGCCGCCTCCAGGTTGTTCCTGGTGACGGTCTCCTCCAGGTTGCCGCCGGAGCCGGTGAACTTGCCGGTGTTGACGTCGATCACCGTCATCGCCTCGGTGCGGTCGATGACCAGGTAACCGCCCGAGGGCAGCCACACCTTGCGGTCCAGCGCCTTGGAGATCTGCTCGGTGATGCGCTGCTCGGTGAACACGTCGTTCTTGCCGACGTGCTTGTGCAGCCGGGCCATCAGATCGGGCGCGACGTGCTGGACGTAGGCCTCGATGGTCTCCCAGGCGTCGTCGCCCTGGATGGTCAGCGAGGTGAAGTCCTCGGTGAACAGGTCGCGGACGACCTTGATCAGCAGGTCCGGCTCCTCGTACAGGAGCTGCGGCGCCTGCGCGCCCTTGACCTCGGACTTCTCCTTGATGACCTCCCACTGGGCCTGCAAGCGGCGCACGTCGCGGTCCAGCGCCTCCTCGCTGGTGCCCTCGGAGGCGGTCCGGATGATCACGCCCGCGTTCTCCGGCACGATCCGCTTCAGGATCTCCTTGAGGCGCTTGCGCTCGGTGTCCGGCAGCTTGCGGCTGATCCCGGTCGCGCCGCCACCGGGCACGTAGACCAGGAACCGGCCCGGCAGGCTGATCTGGGTGGTCAGCCGGGCGCCCTTGTGCCCGACCGGGTCCTTGGTGACCTGCACCAGCACGCTGTCGCCGGTGGACAGCGCCTGCTCGATGCGGCGCGCCTTGCCCGCCAGCCCGGCGGCGTCCCAGTCGACCTCACCGGCGTAGAGCACGGCGTTGCGACCGCGCCCGATGTCCACGAACGCCGCCTCCATGCTGGGCAGCACGTTCTGCACCCGGCCGAGGTAGACGTTGCCGACCAGCGAACCGGTGCCCGAGGAGGTCACGAAGTTCTCGACGAGGACGCCGTCCTCCATGACCGCGATCTGGGTCTGCTCGCCGCTCTGCCGGACCACCATCTGGCGGTCGACCGACTCGCGGCGCGCCAGGAACTCCGACTCCGACAGCACCGGGGCGCGCCTGCGGCCCGCCTCCCGGCCGTCGCGGCGCCGCTGGCGCTTGGCCTCCAGCCGGGTGGAGCCCTTGATCGCGCGCACCTCGTCGTCGCTGCTGGCGTCCTGGCGCTGCTCGGGGGCCTCGCGGACGTGCACGACGGTGTTCGGCGGGTCGTCCTCGCGACCGCCGCTCTCGTCGTCCGCCCCGCCCTTGCGGCGGCGCCGCCGACGTCGGCGCCGGTTCGACTCGCCGCCCTCGGACTCGGTCTCCTCCTCGGCGGGCTTGGCGGGCTTGGCGGTGGAGTCCTCGGAGTCCTCCGACTCGTCGTACTGCGCCTCGCCGTCGCCGTCACCGCCGCGACCGCGCCCGCGACCACGGCGGCCGCGACGCCGCCGACGCCGACCGGCCTGCTCGGCGTCCTCGTCCGACTCGGCCTCCGCCTCCGGACGGGACTCCTCGGCCTCCTTCGGCGCGCTCTCCTTCGCCGGGGCCTGCTCGCCCTTGGCCGGGGCCTCCTTGGTCTGCTTGGGGCCCTTGGCCGGCTTCGCCTGCTCCTCGGGCTTCTTCGCCGGTTCCTCGGCCTTCTTCGCCGGGGTCGACGGGCGGGCCTCCGGCGGCTCGGGCGCGAGGAACATCGCCTGCGGCGCGGCGAAGGACGGGGACGGCTCGGTCGAGGCCGGCTCGCTCGACGCCGGGGCCTCGAAGGTGGCGTCGGGCACCGAGGGGCGCTCGGCGGGCTGCTCCGGGACCTCGGTCCGCTCCTCCTCGGCGGGCTGCCCAGCACTCTCCTGCGCAGCGCTTTCCCGCGCAGCGCTTTCCCGCGCCGGGGCCTGCTCGTCGGCGTCGGCCACCAGCTCGGGCTGGATCTCCCGCGCGACGCGCAGGGCGGTGTCCCGGTCGATGTTCGACTGCGCGCTGCGGACCTCGGCGCCGAACGAGTTCAGGGTGGCGATGACCTCGCGGCTGCTCGTGCCGAGCAGCTTGGCCAGTGCGTGCACCCGGAGCTTCGCGGGCAGTTCGATGCCCTGCGCGTCCTGGTCGGGTGTGGCCGATTGCCCGCTGGTGCGCCCAGCGGGTGTGTCCATGTTCAACATCCAGCTCCTCCGCCCCCGGGCGCGTCCCGTGGACGCGGCCGCACAGAGGCATGTGCGTTATCGGTCTCCGCCGCCCTCGGGCGGCGGCAATTCTGGTGGTCCCCCTCCGCACCGACCGGGTGGCCGGCGATCACGCGGTGGAGCGACGACGCCTGCGCCGCCCGTCACCCGGCCTTGGGTTCTCCCACCGGGTCACGATCGCCGCCTGAGTCCCGGGCCAACGGGTCCGCGATCCCTCCTCCGTCGTCGAGCCGACCTTGCTCCAGCCGGGTCGCTCTGACGGCGGCCGACGGTGCCAGACCGGCGACGACACGCAGGGCGCTCAGTACGTCGTCGGGTCGTACGACAGGCGTTGCCTGACGGACGACCGTTACAAGTATCCCATACGGTTCGGCGGCGTTCGGCCAATCGTCCACTCGGGGGACAGAAACGTCCGTTCCGTCACTCAGCGCAACCAGTTCGCGACTGTCCAGCGCCTCCGCCGCGACCACCGCCGCCCGGGCGTCGAAGGTCCTCCTGCCGTCCTTGGTCATGCGTTCGACCAGCACCTCGTCGGCCGCCCGCAGCGCCCGGACCGCCGCCGCCAGCTCCGCGACCGGGGTGCCCGGCAGGTCGATCCGCCACCGGCTGACCTGGAGCCGGTCCGCCAGCGGGCCCGGCTCCGCCTCCACCGCCGCGAGCAGGTCGATGCCCGGCGGCAGCGCCGCGTCGAGCTCACCGCGCAGCACCTCCGGATCGAGCCGCTCGACGAGTTGCAGTTCGACGTACTCCGCCTCGCTGGCCGCCCCGGTGGGCGAGGCGCCCGCCCAGGAGACCTTGGGGTGCGGGCTGAAGCCCTGGGAGTACGCCATCGGTACCCCGGCGCGGCGCAACGCCCGCTCGAAGGAGCGGGCCACGTCGCGGTGCGAGGTGAACCGGAGCCTCCCCCGTTTGGCGTAGCGCAGGCGCACCTTCTGCACCGGTGGCGCCGAGGGATTGGGATGATCGTGCCGACTCAGGATGCCCTCCCGACCTGCTCGCCGGGCGGACCTCCCGGCCCGCACCACCGGCGATGCTCGCTTCCACAAACCGCCTTCCGCGGCACCCGCCCGCGCCGGAAGCGCGGTGGGTGCCGTCGGAGGGAAAAGTACCGGCCCGGCGCGTCGCGCGCACCGGCCGCGACGCGCCCGCCGCGGGCTCAGCCGCCGGACAGGGCCGGGTTGGTCACCGGCGCACCGCGGCCGACCGGCGAGATCGGCAGCAGCGGCCGTCCCGACGGCCCCATCTCGATGTCGGTACCCATCGTCGGGCAGACGCCGCAGTCGAAGCACGGGGTCCAGCGGCAGTCGTCCTGCTCGCGGGCCTCCAGCGCGTCCTGCCAGTCCGCCCAGAGCCACTCCTTGTCCAGCCCGGAGTCCAGGTGGTCCCAGGGCAGCACCTCGTGCTCGCCGCGCTCCCGGGTGGTGAACCAGGCCAGGTCCACGCCCAGCGGCGCGAGCTCGGCCGCCGCGCAGTCCACCCAGCGCTGGTAGGAGAAGTGCTCGTTCCAGCCGTCGAACCGGCCGCCCTCGCGCCAGACCCGCTCCACGACCCGGCCGAGCCTGCGGTCGCCCCGGGACAGCAGTCCTTCGATCATCGACGGCTTGCCGTCGTGGTAGCGCATCCCGATGTTGCGGCCGAGCTTGCGGTCGGAGTTGACCGCCTCCCGCAGCTTGCGCAGCCGGTCGTCGATGGTGTCCGGATCGGTCTGCCCGGCCCACTGGAACGGGGTGTGCGGCTTGGGCACGAAACCACCGATGGAGATCGTGCAGCGGATGTCCTTGCGGCCCGAGACCTCCCGGCCCGCCCGGATGACCTCCTTGGCGATCTCCGCGATCTGCAGGACGTCCTCGTCGGTCTCGGTGGGCAGCCCGCACATGAAGTAGAGCTTGACCTGCCGCCAGCCGTTGCCGAAGGCCGCCGAGACCGTGCGGATGAGGTCCTGCTCGGAGACCATCTTGTTGATCACCCGGCGGATCCGCTCGCTGCCGCCCTCCGGGGCGAAGGTCAGCCCGGAGCGCCTGCCGTTGCGGGACAGCTCGTTGGCCAGGTCGATGTTGAACGCGTCCACCCGGGTCGAGGGCAGCGACAAGCCGGTGTTCGTGCCCTCGTAGCGGTCGGCGAGGCCCTTGGTGATGTCCTGGATCTCGGAGTGGTCGGCGGAGCTCAGCGAGAGCAGCCCGACCTCCTCGAACCCGGTCGCCTCCAAGCCCTGCTGCACCATCTGCCCGATGCCCTCCGGCGAGCGCTCCCGCACCGGGCGGGTGATCATGCCCGCCTGGCAGAACCGGCAGCCCCGGGTGCAGCCGCGGAAGATCTCCACGCTCATCCGCTCGTGGACGCTCTCGGCCAGCGGGACCAGCGGCTGCTTCGGGTACGGCCACTCGTCGAGCTCCATGGTGGTCCGCTTGAACACCCGGTGCGGCACCCGCTCCCGGTTCGGCCGGACCGCCTCGATGGTCCCGTCGGCGCCGTAGTCGACGTCGTAGAACTTCGGCACGTAGACACCGCCGGACTCGGCCAGCCGCAGCAGCAGCTCGTCGCGCCCGCCGGGGCGCCCCTCGTCCTTCCAGCGCCGGATCGCCTCGGTGACCTCCAGGACGGCCTGCTCGCCGTCGCCGAGCACCGCGGCGTCCAGGAAGTCGGCGACCGGTTCCGGGTTGAACGCGGCGTGCCCACCGGCCAGCACCACCGGGTGCTCCTCGGTGCGGTCGACGGCGTGCAGCGGGATGCCCGCGAGGTCGAGGGCGTTGAGCAGGTTCGTGTAGCCCAGCTCGGTGGCGAAGCTGACGCCGAGCACGTCGAAGGCGCCGACCGGGCGGTGCGCGTCCACGGTGAACTGCGGGATGCCGTGCTCGCGCATGAGCGCTTCGAGGTCCGGCCAGACCGCGTAGGTGCGTTCGGCGAGCACGTCGGGCAGCTCGTTGAGGATCTCGTAGAGGATCATCACGCCCTGGTTGGGCAGGCCGACCTCGTAGGCGTCGGGGTACATCAGGCACCACCGCACGGTGGTGTCGTCCCACGCCTTCGCGGACGCGTTGAGCTCACCGCCGACGTACTGCACCGGCTTGGACACCTGGGGCAGCAGCGGTTCCAGCCTGCCGAAAACGGACTCCGCACTCACGGCGACCAGGGTAGAGGGCCGCGGCGGCGGTGGTGGGAGGTGGGCGAATCGCGGGTGCCGCGCCGCAGGCGGCACCCGCGACCGGCGGCTCAGACGTCCCGGGTGAACCAGATGTCGTCGCGCTCGTCGCCCTCGGCGACGCGCACCGCGCCCGGCCACCGCCCGCGCTCGACCCAGTCCCGGGCCGTGTAGAAGCCCTCCAGGTCGTGCCCGCTGCGGGCTTGCGCGGACAGCTTCTCCAGGCCCATCGCCTGCGCGGCGACCAGCACCGCGTCGTGCAGCCTGCCGCCCCAGCCCTTGCCCTGGAGCTGCGGGTCCACGGCGAGCCAGCCGAGCTCACCGGTGTGCCGCCGGGCGGGCAGGGGATCGGGCCGCAGCACCGCCATGCCGACCAGGACGTGCTGCTGGCCGATGGTGATGAGCTGGATCCGGCGGGCGCGGACCTCCTCGACCAGGTCCGTGGCGACCGCGCGCAGCTCGTCGACGGTGCTGGTCGGGGTGAAGCCGATCGGGCCGCCCGCGACGGTGACCCGGCCCCACAGGTCGGCCAGCGCCTCGGCGAGGTCGGGGTGCGGGGTGTCCACCCGGTGCGGGCCGCTGACGAAGCCCTCCGGGTCGATGTCGTCGGCCACTGCCCTCAGCCCTCCGGGAACCAGAGCTTGATCTCGCGCTCGGCGGACTCCGGGGAGTCCGAACCGTGCACCAGGTTGTACTGGACCTCCAGGCCGTAGTCGCCGCGCAGGCTGCCCGGCGCCGCCTTCTCCACCGGGTCGGTGCCCCCGGCGAGCTGGCGGAAGGCCGAGATGGCGCGCGGACCTTCGACGATGGCCGCGACGACCTTGCCGGTGGTGATGAACTCGACCAGCGAGCCGAAGAACGGCTTCTCGGCGTGCTCGGCGTAGTGCTCCTCGGCGACCTGCCGGTCGACGGTGCGCAGGTCCAGGGCGACCAGCTTCAGGCCCTTGCGCTCGATCCGGCTGATGACCTCGCCGACCAGGCCGCGCTCGACGCCGTCGGGCTTGACCAGGACCAGGGTGCGCTCGCTCACGGGATGGGTTCTCCTTCTCTGCCGGGGCGCCGGAGCGACCTGCTCGCGCCCGATTTGCCCGCCAGCGTATCGATGCAGGTGACGCCCGCCATCCAGGGGCCCGATCACCCGTCCGGGAGCTGCGCGGGGGCACCTTCCTCCGGCTGTGCCGGAGGAAGGTGCCCCCACCGGATCAGCGTCCTGCGGCCGGGAGTTCCTTGGACCAGAGCGAGCGGCCGGTGCTGTCGCGCAGGTCGACGCGCAGGGCACGGGTGCGGCCGTCGATGGTGACCTCGCCGAAGTGCTGGAAGCCTTCCAGCGGCGAGGCGCCCTGGCGGGTCGGGGCGCTGACGAACACCCGCTCGGGCCCGAACGTCGGGTCCAGGTCGTTGGGCCCGAACGCACCGGCGTGCAGCGGGCCCGAGATGAACTCCCAGAACGGGTCGAAGCCGTCGAACGCGGCGCGCTCCGGGGAGTAGTGCACCGCCGCCGAGTAGTGCACGTCGGCGGTCAGCCACACCACGTTGCGCACCCCCCGCCCGGCGATCCGCTGGAGCACCCGGGCCAGCTCGGCCTCCCGGCCGTTGGGCACGCCGGGCCGCGCGTTGGCCACGCCCTCGATCCGGTCGCCGTCCGGGATGATCGTCCCGATCGGCATGTCGGAGGCGATCACCTTCCAGGTCGCCCGCGACCGGGCGAGCTCGTCGACCAGCCAGCGGGCCTGCCGGGCGCCGAGGATCCGCTCCGGGCTGGTGCCCGCCGAGTTCGGGTCCCGGTAGCTGCGCATGTCCAGCACGAACACGTCGAGCAGCGGACCGTGCGAGACCTTGCGGTAGATCCGGCCGTCCACCGCGTCCTGCCTGCGCACCGGCTGCCACTCGTGGAACGCCCGGAACCCGCGGGCGGCCAGCACGTCGACCCGCTTCTCGGTGTACTCGTCGGAGTCGAGGATCTCGCCCGGGTACCAGTTGTTGGTGATCTCGTGGTCGTCCCACTGGACCAGCTGCGGCACCCGCGCGGCGAAGTGCCGGACGTTGTCGTCGAGCAGGTTGTAGGCGTACTGGCCCCGGTACTCGTCGAGCGTCTCGGCGACCTTGGACTTCTCCGGGGTGACGAGGTTGCGCCAGACCCGGCCGTCGGGCAGCACCACCGACTCCTCCAGCGGCCCGTCGGAGTAGACGGTGTCCCCGCTGTGCAGGAAGAAGTCCGGCTCGCGGGCGGCCATCGCGCGGTAGATCGTCATCCCGCCGACGTCCGGGTTGATCCCCCAGCCCTGGCCGACGACGTCGCCGGACCACACGAACCGCACGTCCCGCCGGTCCTGCGGCGCGGTGCGGAAGTGCCCGGTCAGCGCCTCGCTCCCGGCCCGCCCGTCGAGGTCCTCGGCGACCACCCGGTAGTGCCACTCGGTGCCCGCGGGCAGGCCCGCCACCCGCACCTCACCGGTGCCGTCGGTGGCCGGGGTCAGCAGCGGGCCCCGGATGCGGCGGGGGTTGCGGAAGCCGGGGTCGCGGTCGACCTCGACGAGCATCCGGGAGGGGCGGTCGGCCCGGGTCCACACCACGGCCCCGTCCGGCCGGGGATCGCCGAGCTGCACGCCGTGGGTCAGCTCCGGGCGTCCGCGCCGGGCCATCGCGGTGCCGGGCAGCAGCAGGCCGCCGGCGACCGCGCCGGCCGCGCCCCGGCGGAGCAGCGCGCGCCGGTTCAGTTCGGAAGTCATGCCGAGGTTCTACAAGGACCGCGGGTCCGGTGGGCGACGGTGAGCTGAACCGGCGGTGACCCCTGGTGCGTGACCTGCCCCACCCGCTAGCTTGAGCGTCATACCGACCGGACGGTCTGATCCAGGAGGTCCGTGGATGCGCGCCGCCGTGCACACCGCCCCGAACGAACCGATGCGGATCGAGGAGCTCGCCGACCCGCACCCGAGGACCGGCGAGGTCGCCGTCGACGTGCGCTCCTGCGGCGCCTGCCACACCGATCTGCACGTGCTCAAGGGCGAACTGCCGTTCCCGGTGCCCGCCGTGCTCGGGCACGAGGTGGCCGGGGTGGTCGCCGAGGTCGGTCCCGGCGTCACCGAGCTCCGGCCGGGCGACCCGGTGGTCACCAGCTTCATCATGCCGTGCGGCGGGTGTCCGCCGTGCGCGCGCGGCGAGGAGGAGATCTGCCAGCGCTTCTTCGCCTACAACCGGGGCAAGGGGCGGCTCTACGACGACGAGACGCGGCTGTTCCGACCCGACGGCGAACCGGTCTGGATGTACTCGATGGGCGGACTCGCCGAGCGCTGCGTGACCCCGGCGACCTCGGTGTACCGGGTGCCGGACGGCGTGGCGCTGGCCGACGTCGCCTCGGTCGGCTGCTCCACCATGACCGCCTACGGGGCGCTGCGGCACGCGGCCGACGTGCGGGTCGGCGACACCGTGGCGGTGGTCGCCGCGGGCGGCGTCGGCTCGGCGCTGGTCCAGCTCGCCGCCCTGTTCGGCGCCGCGCAGGTCATCGCGGTCGACATCAGCGACGAGAAGCTGGCCGGGGCCCGGGAGCTCGGCGCCACGCACACCGTCAACTCCGCCGCCACCGACGCCCCGGAGGCCGTGCGCGAGCTCACCGGCGGCCGGGGCGTCGACGTGGCCTTCGAGGCGCTCGGTGCGGTGCCGACCTTCGAGATCGCCCGCGACTCGGTGGTGGAGGGCGGGCAGGTCGTCGTGGTGGGCATCGCCGCGCGCGGTACCACCGGCTCGTTCGACCTCGCGTCGATCGCCCGGCGCAAGCTCCAGATCAAGGGCTCCTACGGCGCCAAGCCGCGCCGGGACATGCCGGTGCTGCTCGACCTGGTGGCGCGCGGGCTGCTGCGACCGCAGGACGCGATCAGCCGCCGCTACGCCTTCACCGAAGTGCAGCAGGCCTACGACGCGCTGCGCCGGGGCGAGACGATCGGCCGCGCCGTGATCGACCTGTAGCGCCGGACCGATCGGGGCGTCAGCACCGGATCCCCGCCTCAGGCCTCCTGCGGCGGGTGGCCGGGCGGGTGGCCGAGCTGGTCGTAGAGGCGTCCCTCCCGCATCCGCTTGGCCACGTCGTTGCGCAGGTGCAGGACGTAGCCCCAGATCGCGGCGAAGATCAGCCCCATGATCCCGATGACCGGGTGGATGATCCAGCACAGCACGAGCGCGACCTGCAACCCGAGGGCGAAGCGCAGGCCCCAGGACCGCCGCTGCACGAACGCCGCGACCAGCAGCAGCACCGCGAGCGCCGCCACGACCGCGATGCCCGTCGTGCTCAGCCCGCCGCCGAACTTCCAGATCACCGGCCAGGCCAGCGCGAAGGTGAGGAACTCGAACACCAGCGTGCCCGCCATGACGCCGCGCAAGCCCTTCCACGGGTCGCGGACGCCCTCGGGCGCCTCGGGCAGCCCGTCGGCGCGGGACGCGGTCCCCGGATCGTTCATGCCGGCTCCTTGCCGAACAGGGCGCGGCCTTCGCCCGCCGTCACCACGGAACCGGTGATCACCACACCGCCGCCGGACACCGAGCCGCCCGGGTCCTCGGTCTCCTCGGCGAGCTGGATCGCGGTCTCCACCGCGTCGTCCAGCCGCGGCTCCACCACGATCCGGTCCGGGCCGAAGAGGTCCCTGGCGATGCCGGCCAGCTCGTCGGGATCCAGCGCGCGCGGCGAGGACGTCCGGGTCAGCACGACCTCCTCGACCACCGGCTCCAGCTCGGCGAGGATGCCGCGGGCGTCCTTGTCGCCGAGGACGCCGACCACGGCCACCAGGCGCCGGAAGGAGAACTCCGAGCTCAGCGCATCGGCCAGGGCGCGGGCGCCGTGCGGGTTGTGCGCCGCGTCGACGAGCACGGCGGGGGCGCTGCGCACCCGCTCCAGCCGTCCCGGGCTCACCACCGCGGCGAAGCCCTCCCGAACGGCCTCGACGTCGAGCTTGCGCTCGGCACCGGCCCCGAAGAACGCCTCCACCGAGGCGAGGGCGACCGCGGCGTTGCGCGCCTGGTGCTCGCCGTGCAGCGGCAGGAAGATCTCGTCGTAGACCCCGCCGAGCCCCTGCAGGCTCAGCACCTGGCCGCCGACGGCGACGGTGCGGGAGAGCACGCCGAACTCGTGGCCCTCGCGGGCGACCGTGGCGTCGACCTCCGCCGCCCGCTCCAGGATCGGTCGCTGCGCCTCGGCCTGCTGGGCCGCCACGATCGCGATCGAACCGGGCTTGATGATCCCGGCCTTCTCCGCGGCGATGGAGGCGAGGTCGTCGCCGAGGTACTCGGCGTGGTCCAGCGCCACCGGGCAGACCACCGCGATGGTGGCGTCGGCGACGTTGGTGGCGTCCCAGGTCCCGCCGAGGCCGACCTCGACGATCGCCGCCTCGACCGGGGCGTCGGCGAAGGCGGCGAAGGCCATCCCGGTGAGCACCTCGAACTTGCTCATCGGCACGTCCCCGCGGGAGTCCACCATGGACACGAACGGCGCGACGTCGCGGTAGGCGTCGACGTAGCCCTCCGGGCTGATCGGCGCCCCGTCGACGCCGATCCGCTCGGTGGCGAGCTGCAGGTGCGGACTGGTGTAGCGGCCGGTCCGCAGCCCGAGGCGGGTCAGCAGCGCGTCGGTCATCCGGGTGGTGGAGGACTTGCCGTTGGTCCCGGCGACGTGCACCACCGGGTAGCCGCGCTGCGGCTCGGCGAGCAGCTCGGTGAGCGCCCGGATGCGGTCCAGCGACGGCTCGATCTTGGTCTCCGGCCAGCGCTCGTTGAGCTCGGCTTCCACCACGCGCAGCTCCTGCAGCGCGGCGGGATCGATCCCGGACACGGTCACCCCCTGGCACGACGAACGGCGAGGTCAGTCTACGTCCCGCGAGCACCCGCCCCCTCGCCGGGAACGGCAGCGGGCCCTCACCCCGGCGCCGCCCGCGCCCGACCTCACCCGGAAGGGGAATGAGTGAGGGGCACCTTCATCCGGCTATGTCGGATGAAGGTGCCCCTCACCTGGAATGGATCAGCTGATCGGGTCAGGCTTCCGGGAGGGCGGCCAGGCGGGCGTTGATCCGCGCGATGTCGGCCTGCGCCGCGTCCCGCCGGAGCTTGATCTTGTCCACCACCTCGGCCGGGGCCTTCTCCAGGAAGGACTGGTTGGTGAGCTTCTTGTCGGTGCCCGCCAGCTCCTTCTCCGCCGCCGCGAGGTCCTTGTCCAGCCGCTTGCGCTCGGCGGCGACGTCGACCGCGCCGGAGAGGTCCAGCGCGACCGAGACGGTCCCCCCGGTCAGGCCCACCTCGATCGAGGCGGAGGTGGTGAAGCCGTCGCCGGGCTCGGTGACCCGGGCCAGCGAGCGCACCGCGGCGAGGTGGCCGTCCAGCCCCAGCACCGCCAGCCCGTCGAGCTCGGCCGCGACCCGCTGGCCCGGCTTGAGCCCCTGATCGGAGCGGAACCGGCGGATCTCGGTGATCAGCTTGCGCACCGCCCCGATCCGCTCGGCGGCGACCCCGTCGGGCTCGGTGCCGGTCGGGCTGGGCCACTGCGCGACCACGACCGAGTCGCGGCCGGTCAGCGTGGTCCACAGCGCCTCGGTGATGAACGGGATCGTCGGGTGCAGCAGCCGCAGCAGCACGTCGAGGACGTGCCCGAGCACCTCGCGGGTGCGCTCCGCCCGGTCGCCGCCCTCGTCGAGCTGGACCTTGGACAGCTCCAGGTACCAGTCGCAGAACTCGTCCCAGGTGAAGTGGTACAGCGCCTCGGTGGCCTTGCCGAACTGGAAGTCCTCCAGCAGCTCGTCCACATCGGACACGAGCTGGTCGAGGCCGTCCACGATCCACCGGTCGGCGTCGGTGAGACCCGCGCGCTCGGGCAGCCGCTCCGGCGACCGCGCCCCGTTCATCAGGGCGAACTTGGTGGCGTTGAACAGCTTCGTGCAGAAGCTGCGGGAACCGGAGACCCACTCCTCGCTGATCGGCGAGTCCGCGCCCGGGTTGGCGCCGCGGGCCAGCGTGAAGCGCAGCGCGTCGGCGCCGTAGTCGTCCATCCACACCAGCGGGTCGACGGTGTTGCCCGCGGACTTCGACATCTTCTTGCCGTGCCCGTCGCGGACCATGCCGTGCAGCGCGATCACCTTGAACGGCTCGGCGCCGTCCATCGCGTACAGCCCGAACATCATCATCCGGGCGACCCAGAAGAACAGGATGTCGTAGCCGGTGACCAGCACGCTGGTCGGGTAGAACTTGCGCAGGTCCGCGGTGTCCTCCGGCCAGCCCATCGTGGAGAACGGCCACAGCCCGGAGGAGAACCAGGTGTCGAGCACGTCCTCGTCCTGGGTCCAGCCCGGCCCCGACGGCGGCTCCTCGTCCGGTCCGACGCAGACCATCTCGCCGCCCGGGCCGTGCCACACCGGGATCCGGTGGCCCCACCAGAGCTGCCGGGAGATGCACCAGTCGTGCATGTTGTCGACCCAGTCGAAGTAGCGCTTGGCCATCTCCGGCGGGTGGACCTGGACCTGACCGCCGCGCACCGCGTCCCCCGCGGCGCGGGCCAGCGGGCCCACGTCGACGAACCACTGCATCGACAGCCGGGGCTCGATCGGCTCCTTGGAGCGCGAGCTGTGCCCGACGGTGTGCAGGTACGGGCGCTTCTCGGCAACGATCCGGTCCTGCTCGCGGAGCCGCTCGCGGACCGCGACCCGGGCCTCGAACCGGTCCATGCCGTCGAACTCGGTGCCCGTGCCGGTGATCCGGCCGGACTCGTCCATGATCGTCGGCATCGGCAGGCCGTGCCGCTTGCCGATCTCGAAGTCGTTCGGGTCGTGCGCCGGGGTGACCTTCACCGCGCCGCTGCCGAACTCCGGGTCCACGTGCTCGTCGGCGATGATCGGGATGGTCCGGCCGGTCAGCGGCAGCTCGATCTCGGTCCCGATCAGGTGCGTGTAGCGCTCGTCGTCGGGGTGGACGGCCACGGCGGTGTCGCCGAGCATCGTCTCGACGCGGGTGGTGGCCACGACGATGGCGTCGGCACCGCTGCCGTAGCGCATCGAGACCAGTTCGCCCTCGACCTCGCGGTGCTCGACCTCGATGTCGGAGATCACCGACTGCAGCGCCGGCGACCAGTTCACCAGCCGCTCGGCGCGGTAGATCAGGCCGTCGTCGTGGAGCCGCTTGAAGATCGTCTGAACCGCGCGGGACAGGCCGGCGTCCATGGTGAAGCGCTCCCGGCTCCAATCCACGCTGTCGCCGAGGCGGCGCATCTGGGACAGGATCGCCCCGCCGTGCTGCTCCTTCCACTGCCACACGCGGTCGACGAAGCCTTCGCGGCCGAGGTCGGCCGGCTCCAGGCCCTCGGCGCGGAGCTGCCGCTCGACCAGCGCCTGCACCGCGATGCTCGCGTGGTCCATGCCCGGCAGCCACAGCGCCTCGTAGCCCTGCATCCGGCGGCGCCGGGTCAGCACGTCCATCAGGGTGTGCTCGTAGGCGTGCCCGATGTGCAGGCTGCCGGTCACGTTCGGCGGCGGGATCACGATCGAGAACGGCGGCTTGTCGCTGTCCGCGTCGGCGGTGAAGTACCCGGCGTCCACCCAGCGCTGGTACAGCTCGGCCTCTACGTCGGCCGGGTTCCAGCTCGACGGGAGTTCACGGGGCTGCGCGGCATGGGTCTGTGTCACGGACCGGATTCTACGAGGGTCGCCCCGCGCCGGTGCGCGGGCGGGTCCACCTGCGACGATGCCGATATCGGACACCCGGTGACGATCTCCGGGGAATCGAGGCGGAGGCTGGGGCGCATGGCGAAGCGCGCACCTGTTGAGGACATCGACGAAACCGAGCTGACCGTCGGACGACCCGGCACCGCGGCGGCGGGCGTCAAGGGGGTGCTCGTGTCGCTGCGGCGCGGCGTCGAGCAGATGGGCGTCGGCCGCACGATCCGGACGCTACCGCTGCTCAACCAGCAGGCCGGGTTCGACTGCCCCGGCTGCGCCTGGCCGGACCCGCGCGAGGCCGACGGCGACAAGCGCAAGCTGGCGGAGTTCTGCGAGAACGGCGCGAAGGCGGTCGCCGAGGAGGCCACCACCCGCCGCGTCGGGCCCGAGTTCTTCGCCCGCCACCCGGTCGCCGAGCTGGCGGGCAAGACCGACTACTGGCTCGGCCAGCAGGGGCGCCTGACTCACCCGGTGGTGTTGCGCGAGGGGGACACGCACTACCGGCCGATCGAGTGGGACGACGCCTTCGACCTCATCGCCGAGCGGCTGCGGGCGCTGGACTCCCCGGACGCGGCGGCGTTCTACACCTCCGGCCGCACCAGCAACGAGGCCGCGTTCCTCTACCAGCTCCTGGTCCGCTCGTTCGGCACCAACAACCTGCCGGACTGCTCGAACATGTGCCACGAGTCCTCCGGGGCGGCGCTGACCGAGACCATCGGCATCGGCAAGGGGTCGGTCTCGCTGGCCGACCTGGAGCACGCCGACCTGGTGCTGGTGGTCGGCCAGAACCCGGGCACCAACCACCCCCGGATGCTCGCCTCGCTGGAGAAGGTCAAGCAGCGCGGCGGCCGGATCGTCGCGGTGAACCCGCTGCCGGAGACCGGGCTGATGCGGTTCAAGAACCCGCAGAACGCCCGCGGCGTGGTCGGCGAGGGCACCGCGCTGGCCGACGAGTTCGCCCAGATCCGCCTCGGCGGCGACCTGATGCTGTTCAAGGCGCTGAACTCGCTGGTGCTCAAGGCGGGCGCGGTCGACCAGGAGTTCGTCGACGCCCACACCCACGGCTACGCCGAGTTCGCGGCGCAGGCCGGGGACCTGGACTGGGAGGCCGTGACCACGGCCACCGGCCTGGACCGGGAGCAGATCGAGCGGATCGCCGAGATGGTGATCTCCTCGGAGCGCACCGTCGCCTGCTGGGCGATGGGGCTCACCCAGCACAAGCACGGGGTGGCGACCATCCGCGAGGTGGTGGACCTGCTGCTGCTGCGCGGCATGATCGGCAAGCCCGGCGCCGGGGTCTGCCCGGTCCGGGGCCACTCCAACGTGCAGGGCGACCGCACGATGGGCATCTGGGAGAAGATGCCGGAGGAGTTCCTCGACGCGCTGGATGCGGAGTTCGGCATCCGCTCGCCCCGGCACCACGGGCTCGACACCGTCGACGCGCTGCGCGCCATGCAGGACGGCCGGGTGCGGGCGTTCCTCGGCATGGGTGGCAACTTCGTCTCGGCCACCCCGGACACCGAGGGCACCATCGAGGCGCTGCGCGGCTGCGACCTCACCGTCCAGGTCTCGACCAAGCTGAACCGCTCGCACGTCGTGCCCGGGCGCACCGCGCTGATCTTGCCCACCCTCGGGCGCACCGAGCGCGACGTGCAAGCCGCGGGAGCGCAGTTCGTCACCGTCGAGGACTCCATGTCGGTGGTGCACGCCTCGCGCGGCAGGCTCGCGCCCGCCTCCGACGCGCTGCTGTCCGAGGTCGCCATCGTCAGCCGGCTCGGGCAGGCGCTGCTCGGCGACGACCACCCGGTGCGGTGGGCCGAGTTCGAACGGGACTACGACGCGATCCGCGACCGCATCGCCCGCGTGGTGCCGGGCTGCGAGGACTACAACGCCCGGGTCCGCGAGCCGGACGGCTTCGTGCTGCCGCACCCGCCCCGGGACAGCCGCAGCTTCCCCACCGCCACCGGCAAGGCGAACTTCACGGTGAACACCGCCGAGCCGATCGTGATCCCGGAGGGGCGGCTGCTGCTCCAGACGCTGCGCAGCCACGACCAGTACAACACCACGATCTACGGCCTCTCGGACCGCTACCGCGGCATCGAGGACGCCCGCCGGGTGGTGCTGGTCCACCCCGACGACCTCACCGGGCTGGGCTTCGCCGACGGCGACGTGGTCGATGTGGTCTCGGAGTGGACCACCGCCGACGGCACGGCGGAGGAGCGCCGCGCCGAGCGCTTCCGGCTGGTCGGCTACCCCACCGCCCGGGGCTGCGCGGCGGCCTACTACCCGGAGGCCAACCCGCTGGTGCCGTTGGGCTCGGTCGCCGACGGCTCCAACACCCCGGTCTCCAAGGCGATCATCATCCGCTTCGAACGCCGCTGACGGCCGCGCGGCGCCCGGCTCACCCACCGGGCGCCGCGCGGGGTCGTTCAGCCGGTGAAGAGCTGGGCGACCTTGAGGATGAGTTCGTACAGGCCGTAGGCGAAGGGCAGGCCCACCCAGGCCCAGGACAGGGTGAGCAGTCCGCGACGGGGCATCAGCGATCCCCTTCCGGTTCGTGGTGCTTGGGATCGACCGGGCGCACCAGTTCGTTGGCGGCGAAGCCGACGCAGAGCAGGCCGATCATGATGTACAGCGACGTCGAGTACAGCGCGGCGCCGGTGGCCCCGGCGGCCTCCTGGGAGTCGGCGACCGCGTTGATGATCAGCGGCCCCAGCACTCCGGCGGCCGACCAGGCGGTGAGCAGCCGACCGTGGATCGCACCGACCTGGTAGGTGCCGAACAGGTCCTTGAGGTAGGCGGGCATGGTCGAGAAACCACCGCCGTAGAACGACAGGATCAGCATCGCGCAGAGCACGAACACCGGGATGCCGCTCGCGCCGAACAGCACGATCCCGAGGTAGAGCAGGATGCCGCCGCCGAGGTAGAGGCGGTAGATGTTCTTGCGCCCCACGATGTCCGATGTGGACGACCAGATGAACCGGCCCGCCATGTTGGTCAGCGACAGCAGCGCGACGAACCCGGCCGCCGACGCGGTGGCCACCGGGGTCGAGGTCCCGGCGAAGAAGTCGACGATCATCGGGGCGGCCTTCTCCAGGATGCCGATGCCCGCGGTGACGTTGCAGCACAACACGATCCACAGCAGCCAGAACTGCGGCGTGCGCAAGGCCGACTTCGCCGAGACGTCGGCCGTGGTGACCATCCGGCCCGACGTCGCCGCCGGGCGCCCCGGCGGGGTCCAGTCGTCGGCGGGCACCCGGATCAGCAGCACGCCCAGGGTCATGAACACCGCGTACACCACGCCGTGCACCAGGAACGTCTGGGCGATCCCGGTGGTGTCGGTGCCGAACGCCGAGAGCATCCGCGCCGACCACGGCGAGGCGATCAGCGCACCGCCGCCGAAGCCCATGATCGCGATGCCGGTCGCCATGCCGGGGCGGTCCGGGAACCACTTCATGAGCGTCGAGACCGGCGAGATGTAACCGATGCCGAGGCCGATGCCGCCGACCACGCCGTAGCCGAGCACCACGAGCCAGTACTGGCCGGTGGCCACCCCGAGCGCCGAGATCAAGAACCCGGCGGAGAAGCAGACCGCGGACACCGCCATCGCCCAGCGCGGCCCGTTGCGCTCCACCCACGTTCCGCCGACCGCGGCGGACAGACCGAGCATCACGATGCCGAGCTGGAACGGCAGCGCGCTGAGCGTGCCGCTGAGCCCGAGCGAACCTTCCAGCGGTGGTTTGAACACGCTCCAGGCGTAGACCTGACCGATCGCGAGGTGCACCGCGAGCGCGGCCGGTGGCACCAGCCACCGGTTCCAGCCGTCGGGTGCGACGATGCGATTGCGAGCGAGAACGGCCGCGACCATTGAGACCTCCCGCCCCGGGGCTGTGCTGATCGGCGCCGTCCCCGAGGGCTGTGCGTTCCGAGAACCCCGTCTCACGGGGCTGTGCCGATCAAGGCGCGCCGAGCATACTGTGTACATCGACGGAGAACGAGAGCCTCGTGGGAGGTGCTGACATGGGTCGCGTCACCGCACGGCGCCCGGTCCTGCGGATCACCGCGGAGGGCACCCGCAAGCGCCCCGATGCGCTCGCGGCCGAAGAACCGCTGGAGATCCGGGTCAACGGCACGCCGCTGACGGTCACCATGCGCACCCCCGGGCACGACGTCGAACTGGCGCACGGCTTCCTGCTGACCGAGGGCGTCATCCAGGACAAGCACGAGCTGGCCAGCGCCCGCTACTGCGACAGCCCCGGTCCGGACGGGCGCAACACCTACAACGTCCTCGACATCACCCTGGCGCCGGGCGTGGCCCCTCCCGACACCTCGGTGGAGCGCAACTTCTACACCACCTCGTCGTGCGGCGTGTGCGGCAAGGCGGCGCTGGACGCGGTGAAGCTGAGCACCCGGCACTCCCCCGCCGAAGACCCGCTGCGGTTGCCGGTGGACACCCTGATCGCGCTGCCCGACCGGCTGCGGGAGGCCCAGCGGGTGTTCGACAGCACCGGCGGCCTGCACGCGGCCGGCCTGTTCGACGCCGACGGCCGCCCGCTGGTGGTCCGGGAGGACGTCGGCAGGCACAACGCGGTCGACAAGGCGCTCGGCTGGGCGCTGCTGGACGGCCGCATCCCGCTCGGCGGCTGCGTGCTGATGGTCTCCGGACGCGCCTCGTTCGAACTGGTGCAGAAGGCCGCGATGGCCGGTGCGCCGATGCTCTCGGCGGTGTCGGCACCGTCCTCGCTGGCGGTCGACCTCGCCGCGGAGCAGGGCATGACCCTGGTCGGCTTTCTGCGCGGCACGACCATGAACGTCTACACCGGACAACACCGGATCGTGACGAACGGCATGACGTGAAGTCGCCGCGACCGCCCGGTCCTTGGCACGATGAGGGCATGCGGCACGGTGACCACCGCGCCCGCCGCCTCATCACGCGGCGCAGCGCGCTCAGCGCCGGGCTGGCCGGACTGGCCACGCTCGGGCTGGCCGGTGACGCCCTCACCGACCCACCGCGCCGCGCGGTCCCGCTGGCCGACCAGGTGAACGTGGCCGTCGAGCAGGTCTACTCGCGGGCCCGCAACCAGCCCGTCGAGATGGTGACGATGTTCCCGAAGAACGTCGACCCCCGCGGCCTGCAGGTGTGCCTGATGCTGCACGGCCGGTTCGGCGACGCCCGCGACTCCGCGGGCGGGCTGCCCGCCTGGCTCACCGCGTCGGTGGCCGCCGGGCGCATCCCGCCGTACGCGTTCCTCGCCGTCGACGGCGGGGCCAACAGCTACTGGCACCGCGCTCCCGGGGACGACCCGATGTGGATGCTGCTCGACGAGGTGCCGCACTGGCTCGCCCAGCGCGGCCTCGGCGACCGGTGGGGTCAGCCGTTCGCGGTGTCCGGCATCTCGATGGGCGGCTTCGGCGCGCTGCTCTACACCCGGCGGCGCCGCGAGCAGGGGCACCCGGTGGACGCCGCCGGGGTGGTCTCCCCGGCGCTGCTGACGAGCTGGCGGCAGATGCGCAAGCGCCGCGCGTTCGTCGACGAGGCGGCGTGGGCGGAGCTGGACCCGCTGCGGCACGTCGACGCGCTCGGGGACGTGCCGCTGGGCGTGTGGTGCGGCACCGACGACCGCTTCATCCTGGGCACCCGGCGGTTCATCGCCCGCGCCGACCCGGAGGTCGCCTCCACCACGCCCGGCGGGCACAACAGCCGGTACTACCGCAAGGCGCTGCCCCAGCTCGTCGACTTCATCGGTGCCCACCTCGGCACCGGCACCAGCACCAGCCGCCGCTGAACCGACCGCGGGGCCGTTCAGACCAGGCGCAGCCGCCGCGGTGACCGGTCTTCGGTGCGGGGTTCGCCGTCGGAGCGGTCGGCCACCGGCAGCACGCCGTGGAGCGCCCACCGCAGCACCGACGGCCACGGACCGTACCCGGCGTCGAGGTCCAGCCGCCCGCCGTCGAGGATCACGTCCAGGACGACCTGGAGATCGGCGGCGAGGTCCTGGGTCTCCGGCAACCGCGGGTCCCCGGTGCCCGCCACGATGCGGGTCGAGGCGGCGACGCGGCGCAGTGCACGGGCGTCGGGCGGGCGGGGTACCGCTGGTGGCGCGACCAGCAGCACCCGGTCGGCGCGGCGCTCGTCGTCGGAGGCGGAGGCCGCGTGCTCGAGCCAGCGGAGCGCACCGGCGGCGTGCGCGGCCACGGCGAGTTCGGCCTCCGGCGCGACGGCGGCGAGCCCGGCGCGCAGCGCCTCGGGGGCGGCGGCGTCGTCGATCCGCTCGACCGGCACGTCGTGCTCGCGGAGCCGACCGGCGAGCCACTGCTGCCAATGCCACGGCCCGGGACGGGCCTCGCCCAGCACCAGCAGGACGTGCAACTCGGTCATGGGCCGCTCCCGGTCTCGGTTCCACCGACCGACCCATGATCAGCTATGCCCCGGGACCGCGCAGCGGAGACACCCCCGTTCGGGGGTCACTCGGTCGCACCGGCGACCGCCGCGGGAGGGCTCCGGTACCTGTCGGCCCGCTACTGCGCGGGGCTCAGGCCGACTTCTCCCGGCGCTCCCGCCTGGTGGCCTGCCGGGCCACGATCGTCGGGTTGACGTTCTCCCGGACCGTCTGCTCGGTGATGACCACCTTGGCGACGTCCGCGCGGCTCGGGATGTCGTACATCACCGGCAGCAGGACCTCCTCCAGAATCGCGCGCAACCCACGCGCCCCGGTGCCCCGCAGGATCGCCTGGTCGGCGATGGCCTCCAGCGCCGTCTTGGTGAACTCCAGCTCGACGTTGTCCATCTCGAACAGCCGCTTGTACTGCTTGATCAGCGCGTTGCGCGGCTCGGTGAGGATGCGGACCAGCGAGGCCTTGTCGAGGTTGGTCACGCTGGCCACGGTGGGCAGCCGACCGATGAACTCGGGGATCAGGCCGAACTTGATCAGGTCCTCGGGCATCACGTCGGCGAAGTGGTCGGCGGAGTCCAGGTCCTCCTTGGAGCGCAGGTCGGCGCCGAAGCCGACGCTGTGCTTGCCCACCCGGTCCTCGACGATCTTCTCCAGCCCGGCGAACGCGCCCGCGACGATGAACAGCACGTTCGTCGTGTCGATCTGGATGAACTCCTGGTGCGGGTGCTTGCGCCCGCCCTGCGGCGGGACGCTGGCGGTGGTGCCCTCCAGGATCTTCAGCAGCGCCTGCTGCACGCCTTCGCCGGAGACGTCCCGGGTGATCGACGGGTTCTCGCTCTTGCGGGCGATCTTGTCGACCTCGTCGATGTAGATGATGCCGGTCTCGGCGCGCTTGACGTCGTAGTCGGCGGCCTGGATGAGCTTGAGCAGGATGTTCTCGACGTCCTCGCCCACGTAGCCGGCCTCGGTGAGGGCCGTGGCGTCGGCGATGGCGAACGGGACGTTGAGCATCTTGGCGAGCGTCTGCGCCAGGTACGTCTTGCCGCAGCCGGTGGGGCCCAGCATCAGGATGTTGGACTTGGCCAGCTCGACGGCTTCCTCGCCGCGGCCCTCCCGGCGCTCCCCGGCCTGGATGCGCTTGTAGTGGTTGTAGACCGCGACGGACAGGTTGCGCTTCGCGGGGCTCTGCCCGATGACGTACTGGTCGAGGAACTCGTGGATCTCGGCGGGCTTGGGCAGCTCGTCGAGCTTCACCTCACCCGCTTCGGCGAGTTCTTCCTCGATGATCTCGTTGCAGAGATCGATGCACTCATCGCAGATGTACACGCCGGGGCCGGCGATGAGTTTCTTGACCTGCTTCTGGCTCTTCCCGCAGAAGGAGCACTTCAGCAGGTCGCCGCCGTCACCGATACGTGCCATGACCGCTGACCCCGTCCCCTCCGGCGCACCGTCCGGTGGTGCGCCTGACCGTAACTGTCCTCGACGGTACCTGCCGTTCCCCGCGTTCGGGGAGACTCACAGTGTCCGCCACCCACGCCCGTGGCACCGCCACCGCGCTCCTCGGCGTGTCGGTCGGGCTCGGCCCCGGGCGTGGCGCGGCGGCGACGCCCGCGCACCACGCCCGGAAAGCCCTGACCACCGGCTCGGCCGAGCAGTCCCGGGAAGTGGGACGAATCCCACCATCCCAGGTGGTGGCCCCGGACCCAACCGGTTTTACCAGCACCTGCCGCCGGAGCCGCTGCGCCGGTCCGCACCGGCGCGACCACCCGCACCGCGCGGGCCAGATCCCTACGACTGCTGGTCCGAGAGCTTCCGGTACGGCACCACCTCGTCGAGGATGCCGTACTCCACCGCCTGCTCGGCCGTGAGGATCTTGTCCCGGTCGATGTCCTCGCGGATCTGCTCCGGGGACCTGGCGGTGTGCTTGGCCAGCGTGTTCTCCAGCAGCTCGCGCATCCGGTGCACCTCGGCCGCCTGGATCTCCAGGTCGGAGACCTGGCCGTAGATGCCCTCCACGGACGGCTGGTGGATCAGCACCCGGGAGTTCGGCAGCGCCTGGCGCTTGCCCTTGGTGCCCGCGGCGAGCAGCACCGCCGCCGCCGAGGCCGCCTGGCCCAGGCAGATGGTGCGCACGTCGGGGCGGACGTACTGGATGGTGTCGTAGATGGCCATCAGCGCGGTGAACGAGCCACCGGGCGAGTTGATGTACATCTGGATCTCGCGGTCCGGGTCGTCGGACTCGAGGAAGAGGAGCTGGGCCATGACGTCGTTGGCCGACGCGTCGTCGACCTGGACGCCGAGGAAGACGATGCGCTCCTCGAACAGCTTGTTGTACGGGTTCGATTCCTTGACCCCGTACGCGGTGCGCTCGACGAAGGAGGGCAGCACGTACCGGGACTGCGGAGGCTGGTATGAGCTCACGACGGTGACTCCTCGTTGGTTTCCGGCCCGGTCCTGGGCGGCACCGGGGGTGCCGGCGGCCAAGGTCCGGGGACCACGTCCGGTGGCTGGGGTTAGCTGCGCGGCAGGTTGGCGGCCGTGGCGACGTGGTCGACGAACCCGTACTCGCGGGCCTCCTCGGCCGCGAACCAGCGGTCGCGGTCGGAGTCGGCGAGGATCTTCTCCACCGACTGACCGGTCTGCTCCGCGATGAGCTGAGCCATCTCCTTCTTGTGCCGGGAGAACATCTCGGCCTGGATCGCGATGTCGGAGGCCGTGCCGCCGAGGCCGGCGGACGGCTGGTGCATCATGATCCGCGCGTGCGGCAGCGTGTAGCGCTTGCCCTTGGCCCCCGCCGAGAGCAGGAACTGCCCCATCGAGGCGGCCATGCCCATCGCGACGGTCGCCACGTCCGGCTTGATGAGCTGCATGGTGTCGTAGATCGCCATGCCCGCCGTCACCGAACCGCCCGGCGAGTTGATGTACAGCGAGATGTCGCGGTCCGGGTCCTCGGCCGCCAACAGCAGGAACTGCGAGCAGATCTGGTTGGCGATGGAGTCCTCGACCTGGGAGCCGAGGACCACGATGCGCTCCTGAAGAAGACGCTCGTAGACCGAGTCGTTGAGAGTGAGTCCGGTGTTCGACCGCATGTACGGCGACTGCGCGTCGGACACCGGACCAGTCAGATGCTGCGTCACGTCTCCCTGCCTTCTCCCACAACGGGTCTTCCCACCCGGAGCCGCCGCGCCCGCCGCTTCCACAGTGGACCAGGTCGCCGCTCCCCCGGGATGATGTCGGTGTGTCCCTCTCGGGTGATCCGCTAATAACGACCCTAACGAACGTGGGCGGCACCAGCTTCCCAGTACCGCCCACGTTCGCTTAGAGCATGTTCTCCGAGTCGCGTCACTCCGCCTTGGCGGGCTCCCCCGGCTTGGCGTCCTCGGCGACCTCGCCCTCGACCTCACCGGTCTCCTCGGCGGCGGGCGCCTCCTCCTGCGAACCGAACAGCTCGTCGAGGTCCAGCTCGTTGCCCGCGGAGTCGGTCACGGTGGCCTGGCGGACGACCGTGAACAGCGCCTTGCTGCGCCGGACGTCGGCGAAGATGGCGCCGAGCTGGTTGGCCTCCTGGGCCTGCTGCACGAACTGGTCGGGGCTCATCCCGTTCCGCTGCGCCTGGTAGATGATCCGCTCGGTGAGCTCGTTGTCCGAGACGGTCACCTGCTCGGCGTCGGCGATGGTGTCCAGCAGGAGCTGGGTCTTGACCGCCTCCTCCGCCTCCTTGCGGGTCTCGGCGTCGAACTCCTCGCGGGTCTTGCCCTGCTCCTGCAACGAGGCGTTGAACTGCTCCTCGTCGTGGTCGAACGGGTGCACCGCGTCGTGCTGGCGCACCTCGACCTCGGACTCGACGACCTTCTCGGGCAGCGGGATGTCGGTGGTCTCCAGCAGCGCTTCCAGGATCTTGTCCCGGGCCTCCACGCCCTGCTGCATCCGCTTCACCCGACCGAGGCGCTCGCGCAGGTCGGCGACCAGCTCGTCGACCGTGTCGAACTCGCTGGCCATCTGGGCGAACTCGTCGTCGACCTCCGGCAGGTGCCGCTCCTTGACGGAGTTCAGGGTCACCGTCACCTCGGCGTCGCGGCCGGTGTGGTCCCCGGCGACGAGCTGGGTGGTGAAGGTCGCGGTCTCGCCCGCGGAGAGCCCGATCAGGGCGTCGTCGATGCCGTCGATGAGCTGGCCGGAGCCGATCTCGTAGGACAGGCCGCTGGTCTGCGCCTCCTCGACCGCCTCGCCGTCGACCGTGGCGGACAGGTCGATGCTGACGAAGTCGCCCTGCTGCGCCGGGCGCTCGACACCGGCGAGGGTCCCGAACCGGGCGCGCAGCGAATCGAGCTGCTCGGTCACCTCGTCCTCGGTGACCTCGACGTCGTCCACGCTCACCGACAGCTCGCCGAAGGCGGGCACGGTGATCTCGGGCCGGACGTCGACCTCGGCGGTGAAGGCGATCTCGTCGCCGTCCTCGATCTTGGTCACCTCGATGTCCGGGCGCCCGAGGGTCTGCACCTCGCTGCCGTTGACGGCTTCGAGGTACTTGGCGGGAACCGCTTCGTTGACGACCTCGTCGAGCACGGGGGCACGACCGATGCGGCTCTCCAGGACCCGCGACGGGACCTTGCCCGGCCGGAAGCCGGGGATGCGGACCTGCTGGGCGAGGGCCTTGTACGCGCGGTCGAAGTTCGGCTTGAGCTCGTCGAACGGCACCTCGACGTTGATCCGGACGCGCGTCGGGCTCAGGTGCTCGACGGTGCTCTTCACGTGGTCTCCTAGTGCGAACGTGCTTGACTCCCGGCGTTGCCGCAGGCGTGGCCGTGGCCACGTCCAATGATGCCGGGCTGACCTCCGAGTCTATTGCTTCGACCGGGGACGGCTGGCCCGGGGGCGCCGGAGCACCGCCCCGGAGCACCGGCGTGCTTGGGTGGAGCGGTGCACGAGGACTCCTGCGCCGCGCTGTCCGCCGATCTCGCCGAACCGCTGGCGGGCACCGCGGCCGTGACGACCGGCTGGCTCTGCCTCGAACAACCCGGACCATGGGGGCGCGACGCCCCGGTGCAGAGCGGGCTGGACCCCGACCTCGGCCGCGAGCTCGCCGAGCGGGCCGGGGCGCACGGCCTCCGGCTCCAGCTCATCCGGCGACCCGGCAGGCACGCCGACACCGGCGCGCCCCGGACCGCGCTGGTGGCCCGCAGCACCCCGGGCGGGGCGCTGCGCCGGTTCGAGGTGGACGACCCAGCCGCGCTGCTGGACCTGGACCTGTCCGCCGCCGACCTCGGCCGACCCGCGGACCCGGTGCTGCTGGTCTGCACGAACGGGCGGCGGGACCGGTGCTGCGCGCTGCTCGGCCGGGACCTGGTGCGCGAGCTGGGCGACCGACCGGACGTCTGGGAGACCTCGCACACCGGCGGCCACCGCTTCGCCCCCGCCTCGGTGCTGCTGCCCAGCGGCTACACGTTCGGGCGACTCGACGGCGCGGCGGCCCGCGAGGTGCTGGCCGCGGCCGGGCGCGGCGAACTGGCGCGCACCGGCTGCCGCGGCCGGTCCCCGTGGTCGCACGCCGGGCAGGCCGCGGAGCTGGCCGTGCGCGAGCTCGTCGGCGAACACCGGCTGGACGCGCTGCGCGTCGACGAATCCGGGGCCGACCCGGTGGTCGTCCACCAGGACGGGCGCCGCTGGCGGGCGGTGGTGCGCGAGCAGCCGCTGGAGCCGCCGCGGCCGAACAGCTGCGGCGGCGCCCCGGTCCGCCCGAGCACCACCTCGGTCACCTCGGTGGACCCGCTGCCCTGATCTTCCCAGGACCGGTGCTCAGGTCCTCCCGCGGCCGGTGCTCAGCGACCGGCCCCCGCCGCGCCGAGCTCGGTCGGCGTCACCGCCGTGACGATGCCGCCGGGCGAGTCGGAGCCGGTGGGCGCCGGACCGGGCACCCACAGCGACACGCCGACCAGCGCGAAGGTGAGCGCCCCGAGCACGCCGCAGATCAGGACCGCAGGCCGGTGCACGCGCGACGCGATCGTTCTTCCCTCATCCACACCGGGGCAATCGGTGCGCGACCACGGACCGTTACCGGTCCGGGCACGAGGAACCGGTCGCCCACCGAAGCGAGCGACCGGCCGCGACGTCGGGGTGGCGGGATTTGAACCCACGACCCCTCGCACCCAAAGCGAGTGCGCTACCAAACTGCGCCACACCCCGTCCGACGTGCGGCGCACCCGGAAACCCCGGGTGCGTTGCCGGAAGCCTATCGCGACCCGCTAAGGTGGAGCACGCAAGGTCGAAAAGGCGCCAGACCCGCTGCGGAACACCCGCTGCGGGCCGCCATGCGCCGACGGTTCGGCCAGGCACGCGGGCGTAGCTCAATGGTAGAGCCCCAGTCTTCCAAACTGGCTACGCGGGTTCGATTCCCGTCGCCCGCTCCACCGGTGGCCCGGTCGCCTTCGTCGCGACCGGGCCGCTCGTCATCGGTGGGTGATCCGACTCACCGGCCGGGAATACCGCGCCGCCCGAGCGGTTGGATTCGGACGGTGACGCGGGCGGTATCCCCCTGGACGGGTGGTGCCGCGCGGCCCGCGTCGCCGCAGCGCCGAAACCGTCGAGGGGGACCCGGGTGCGCCGACTCGAATACAAGTGGCTGGTCGGGATCACGTTCGTGCTCGGTCTGATCATGCAGATCCTGGACGTCACGATCCTCAACGTCGCGCTGGCCACGCTGGGGCGCGAGTTCGGCGTCGGGCCCGGCGGGCTGCAGTGGGTGCTCACCGGCTACATGCTCAGCCTCGCGGTGTTCATCCCGTCCTCCGGCTGGATCGCCGACCGGTTCGGCAGCAAGCGCACCTTCCAAGCCGCGGTCGTCATCTTCACGGCGGCCTCGGTGCTGTGCGGGATCTCCACCGAGCTGTGGATGCTGATCGGCGCCCGCATCCTGCAGGGCGTCGGCGGCGGGATGCTGGTACCGGTGGGGCAGGCGATGCTGTTCCGCGCCTTCCCCGCGCACGAGCGGGCCAAGGCCGGGGCGGTGCTGGCCATCCCGGTCACCATCGCGCCGACGCTGGGTCCGGTGCTCGGCGGCGCGCTCGTGGAGTACGCGAGCTGGCGGTGGATCTTCTTCATCAACGTGCCGGTCGGCGTGCTGGCCCTGCTGTTCACCGTGCTGTTCCTCAAGGAGGAGGTCCGGGAGCGGCCGGGGCGCTTCGACCTGCCGGGTTTCCTGCTGGCCGGTTCCGGCCTGGCCGCACTGCTGTTCGGGCTGGACCACGGCGCCCAGCAGGGCTGGTCGGACCCGGTGGTGTGGACGGCGCTGGGCTCCTCGGTGGTGCTGATCCTGGGCCTGGTGTGGCGGGAGCTGAGCACCTCGGAGCCCATCCTGGACCTGCGGCTGCTCGGCGAACGGATGTTCGGCACCGGCAACGCGCTGCTGCTGGCCCAGACCGCGGCGATGTTCGGCGTGCTGTTCCTGGTGCCGCTGTACCTGCAGAACCTGCGCGGCGCCTCGCCGCTGGAGGCCGGACTGGCGCTCATGCCGCAGGCGCTGAGCATGCTGGTGGTGACCCAGGTGGTCAGCCGGGTCTACGGCCGGATCGGCCCGAAGCGGCTGATCCTGGCCGGGTTCGGCGTGCAGCTCCTGGTCGTCGGCGGGATGCAGCTCCTCGGGCTGGACACGCCGATCTGGGCGCTGGCGGGGCTGCTGGTGGTGCAGGGCGTGGCGATGGGCCTGCTGATGACGCCGTTGCAGACCGCGACGTTCGCCCGCACCGCGCCGGAGTCGATGGGCCACGCGAGTTCGATGTTCAACGTGAGCCGCCAGGTCGCCACCGCGCTGGGCACCGCCGTGGTGGCGACCCTGCTGGTCGCCGCGACCGAGCTCGCCACCTCCACTGTGGATCCGTCGGTGCCCGCCGAGCTGGCCCGGGCGCAGCTCGCCGGCTACCACGGCGCGTTCCTGGCCGGGGCGGTGTTCACCGTGCTGGGCATCCTGCTCGCGCTGCGGGTGCGGGACGCCGACGCGGCGCCCACGCTCGACCCGGAATGGCGCGAGACCCTGGCGGGTGAACGCGCTCGGGAGCGAACCGTGAGATAGGTCAACAGTGCTTCACAACGAGGACGCGCGGTGCAGTATGTGGGGGGTGACCGCCGACATGCCGCACGCCGATCAAGTCCGCAACCACGCCCGCTGGCGCCCGGGCTGGCACGCCGGACGCACCAGCTACGCGTGGCTGCTGCCGTTCTCCGATCAACCGGGTCTGCGCACGCTCGTGAACAACTACCAGTACGCCCTGCGCGAGCTGCCCGGCTTCGACCTGGTGCCGCTGGAGTGGATGCACATCCTGGTGCAGGAGGTCGGCTTCACCGACGAGATCGACGACGCCGCGCTCGACTCGCTGGTGGCCGAGACGCGCTCCCGGCTGGCCCAGATCGCCCCGTTCACGCTGGTGTTCCAGCGGGCGCTGGTGCAGCCGGAGTCGCTGTCGCTGCCCGCCGAGCCGCAGACGACCGTGACCGAGCTGCGCTCGGCGGTGCGCGGCGGCGCGGCGGCGGTGCTGGGCGAGGGCGGTCTGCCGCCGGTGCCGGAGGACGTCGACCGGCACGTGAGCCTGGCGCACTCCACCACCGAGGGCCCGGCGATCTTCGCCGTCGCCACGCTGAGCGCGACCGAAGTGGACCCGGCCACGGCGAAGGTCGGGGCGCTCTCCCTGGTCGAGCTCAACCGCGACCACTCGTGCCCGGAGTGGCGACCGGTCACCCAGGTCCCCCTCGGCGCCTGAGGTCCACCCTCCCGGGTGAAGCGGGCCGCGGCGGAAAACCGGTTGCCGCGCCCGGTACAACCGGATCATGGCGGACATCAGCACGCGGGACCTCGGCCCGGCGGACCACGACGCGTTCCACTCGGTGCTCAAGGCGTCCTTCCTCGACGCGGAGTCGGACGAGGCCCGGGAGCGCAGCCGCGCCGAGTTCGGCCACGCGCGGTCCCTGGGCGCCTTCGACGGCGACGAGCTGATCGGCGGGTGCGCCGCCCTGGACCGGACGCTGATCGTGCCCGGCGCGACCGGGGTACCGGTGGCCGCCGTGACCAACGTCGGGGTGGCTCCCGGCCACCGCAGGCGCGGCGTGCTCCGCGCGCTGATGCGCGAGCAGCTCCGCGGGCTGCGCGGACGCGCCCCGATCGCCGCGCTGTACGCCTCGGAAGGCGGGATCTACGGGCGGTTCGGCTACGGACCCGCGACCCAGCAGGTCTGGCTGGCGGTGCCGCGCGGCGCCCGGTTCCGGCCCGACGTGGCGATCGACGAGCGCCCGGTCCGGGAGGTCGGCCTGGACCGGGGGCTGGCGGCCGTCGCCGAGCACCACCCGGTGGTCGCCGCGGACCGCGTCGGCTGGTTCACCCGGCACGACGAGCTCTGGCGGCTGCGGACCGTCGAAGCACCGGGGCGGGGCGGCAAGGGGCCGGTGCGCTGCGCCGTCCACCCCGGCGGGTACGCGTTGTACCGCGCCGAGCACGGCTGGGGCCTGCGCGGACCGAGCTACACCCTGCACGTCACCGAGCTGGCCGCCGAGACGCCGCAGGCGTACGCGGCGCTCGTGCGCTACCTGCTCGACGTCGACCTGGTCGCCGAGGTGCGCTGGTCCCACGCCGCCGTGGACGAACCGGTGCTCGCGATGCTCGCCGATCCCCGCCAGGCGCTCCGGGAGGTGACCGACGGGATCTGGGTCCGGCTGGTCGATCTGCCCGAGGCGCTGACCTCCCGGCGCTACCCGATGGCCGGGCCGGTGGACGCCGTCCTCGACGTGACCGACCCGGTGTGCCCGTGGAACGCCGGCCGCTGGCGGCTGCGCATCGCCGACGGGGCCGCCGAGGTGACCCGCAGCGAGGCGGCACCGTCGGTCGCGGTCGACGTCGCCGACCTGGGGGCGGTCCACCTCGGCGGCACGACGCTGGGCGAGCTGGGCCGGGCCGGGCGGATCGCCGAGCACTCCCCCGGCGCGCTCCAGCAGCTCTCCCGGGCCTTCGCCGGCGACCGGCCGCCGCACTGCCCCGAGCCGTTCTGAGGAACCCGCTCCGGCGCGCCGCCGAGCTCCCGCCGGGTCGAGCCGCGCCTCCGGCGCACCCCGCTGGAAGGGCGCTGACCTGCACTTCCCGCCCCGCGGGCGGGCCCGTCGCGGGGTAGGGTCGAGGGTGAACCCCGGCGGTCTGGAGGCTCCGGTGGAAGCGCTCATCGTCATCGTCCTGGCAGCCCTGGTGATCGTCGGCGGGCTCTGGTGGGCCCGCCGCGCGGCGGCGGCCAAGCACCGCCGCGAACTCGACGACGCCCGGGCCGAGGCCCGCCGCTGGGTCGAACGGCTCGGCGGTCAGGTCCTGACCCTGACCGGCACGAACGACGCCGCCCGCCAAGCCCTCGCCGACGCCTCCGAACGGCACCAGGCCGCGCTGTCCCAGCTCGACCAGACGACCACGACCACGCGGGCGGAGCTGACCACCGGCACCGCGCTGGAAGGGCTCTACTACATCCGCGCGGCGCGCACCGCGATGGACCTGGACCCGGGACCGGAGCTGCCGGAGCTGGCCGGTCGGCGCGGCGCGGGCCAGGTCACCGAGTACCGGGACGTCGAGGTCGACGGCGAACGCGAGGTGGCCTCGCCGACGCCGACCGAGCGGACGCCGTACTACTACCCGGGCGGGCCGGTCGCGGGACGACCGGTGCCCGAGGGCTGGTACAGCCGCGCGTGGTGGCAGCCCGCCCTGGTCGCGGGCGCGTGGGGGCTGGGCACGCTCGCGGTCACGTCGGCGCTGTTCAGCGGGATGGCGGGGGTGCCGGCCGAGGCCCACGCCGACGACCTCGACGGAACCCCGGGCGGCGACGAGGGCGGCCTGGACGACCTGGACTTCGGCGGCTTCGACTTCGGCGGCTTCTGACGGACTCAGGGCTGGCAGGCGGGGCACCAGTAGAGCTTGCGCCCGACGAGCTCCTCCAGCGCCACCTCCGCGCCGCACACCAGGCAGGGCATCCCGGCCCGCCGGTAGACGTACACCTCACCGCCGTGCCGATCCTGGCGCGGCGCGCGGCCGGTGACCTCGGGCAGGTGCTCGGGCCGCACGGTGTCGATCCGCCCGATCCGCACGCCGTCGGCCATCAGCTCGGCGAGGTCGGCCCAGATCGCCTCCCACGTCCCGCGGTCCAGCGCGCGACCGGGCGTGCGGGGGTCGATGCCCTGCCGGAACAGCACCTCGGCCCGGTAGACGTTGCCGACCCCGGCGAGCACGCCCTGGTCCATCAGCAGCGCGGCGATGCTGGTGCGCGACCGCGCGATGCGCGCCCACGCCCGCTCCGGCTCGGCGTCGGAGCGCAACGGGTCGGGGCCCAGCCTGGCGCGCACCGCCTCGGCCTCCGGCCCGGTGAGCAGTTCGCACCGGGTGGGGCCGCGCAGGTCGGTGAAGTGGGTCGCGCCGACCAGCCGCATCCGCACCTGGCCGCGCGGGGTCTCCTCGGGCAGCGGGGATTCGGCGAACGTGCCGTAGAGACCGAGGTGGACGTGCACGATGCGGTCCGGCCCGTACACGTGGAACAGGTGCTTGCCGTGCGCTTCGGCGCCGCGCAGCACCGCGCCGTCGAGCAGTGAGGCGCTGTCGGCGAAGCGCCCCTGCGGGCTGCGCACCTCCACCGGGGCGCCGGCGTAGCGCTCCCGGTGCAGCAAGGCGAGCCGGTGCAGGGTGTGTCCTTCGGGCATGTCACTCCGCTCCGATCGGTCGGGGCCGCGTCACGGCAGCAGCACCCACAGCAGGACCGCGCCGAGCACCTGGAGCAGGGTGCCGCCGAGCGCGACGACCCCGCCGATGCGCAGCGCCTCCCGCACCGACCGCACCCGGAAGGCCAGGACGGTCCCGGCGAGGGTCGCCAGGCACAGCACGGCGAAGCCGCCGACGAGCGACCACAGCGCGACGTCGAGCGCGCAGGACGGCCGCGAGCACAGCGCCAGCACCAGCTGCGGCGCGAACGTGCGGTGCACCAGGTGGACCACCAGCGTCCCGAGCGCCGTGCCACCGAAGGCCACCACGGGCGCGAGCAGCGCGGCGCCCGGGCGCGGCTGGTCCATCCGATCCTCCGTCGGGTGAGCGCCCTCAGTTGCCGGGCAGCGCCGGCGGCTCACCCGTCTTCTCGTAGTCCGACAGCAGGTCGATCCGGCGCTGGTGCCGGCCGCCCTCGAACTCGGTGCTCAGGAAAGCCTCGACGATCGCCTCCGCCTCGGCCTGGGTGTGCATCCGGGAACCGATCCCGGCCACCTGGGCACCGTTGTGCTTGCGGGAGAGCTCGGCGGTCTCGACGCTCCAGGCGAGCGCGGCGCGGATGCCGGGCACCTTGTTCGCCGCGATCTGCTCGCCGTTGCCGGAGCCGCCCAGGACCAGCCCGAGGCTGCCTTCGTCGGCGGCCACCCGGCGGGCGGCCTCGACGCAGAACGGCGGGTAGTCGTCGAGGGCGTCGTATTCTGCGGGACCGACGTCGGTGACGTCGTGACCGCGCTCGGTCAGCCAGGTGACGAGGTGGTTCTTGAGTTCGAAGCCCGCGTGATCGGAGCCAATGTAGACGCGCACGCGGGCAGTGTGCCAAACCCCGCTCGGACAGCGCGCACCCCGGTCGGTGCCATCATCACCGGATGAGCTGGCAGGAGATCGCCGCCGGGGTCCTGGTGCGCAGGCACGACGAGCTGGACCTGACCACCGGGCTCGTGCTCGGCACCGGGTCGGCGGTGGTGATCGACACCGGCGGCGACGAGGTGCGGGGCGCCGGGTGGGCCGCGGAGGTGCGCGGGATCACCGCGCTGCCCGTGCAGGTCGTGCTCACCCACGCGCACTTCGACCACTGCTTCGGCACCGCGGCGTTCCGGCCCGCGCCGGTGTGGGCGCACGCCGGTTTCCCGGCGCACCTGGCCCGCACCGCCGAGCCGCAGCGCGCCCGCTGGTCGCGGCACTACCGGGAACGGGGCGAGACCGCGCTGGCAGCGGCGCTGGAATCCGCACGGCCGGTCGAGCCCGACCGGCTGGTCCGCGACGGGGCGGAGCTCGACCTCGGCGACCGCCGGGTGCGGCTGCACCACCTCGGTCCCGGGCACACCGACCACGACCTCGTGGTCGAGGTCCCCGACGCGGCGGTGACCTTCGCCGGGGACCTCGTCGAGCAGGGCGGGCCACCGGACTTCGAGGACGCCGATCCGCTGCGCTGGCCGACCGCCGTGGACCGGCTGCTCGCACTCGCCCCCGAGGTCGTGGTGCCCGGTCACGGCACTCCGGTCGATGCCGCTTTCGCCCGCGCCCAGCGCGAGGACCTGGCCGCGCTCGCCGCGCTGTGCTCGGCGGTGGCGGCGGGGTCGCTGCCGCGCGCGGCGGCCGTTGCCCGCTCCCCGTTCCCCGCGTCGACGACGACGGCCGCGCTGGACCGCGTCCGGTGACCCGAGCCTTGGGCCGTTCGGCGCAAGTTGCGCGGCCGTCCGGCCGCATTGGGCGGTGAAGGGGCACCGCTGCCGACGGCGGGGCGTCATCCTCGATCGAGGTCTGCTCGAGGGGGAGGGCCACCGTGGCGAACCGGATGAACGTCGTCGTGGCGAACCTGCGCGCGCACGCGTCCGCAGTGGACGGTGTGGTGGACCAGCTCGGCACCGCGGTCGACGCCTCGCAGCAGGTGTCGCTGGACAACGACGCCTACGGCATCCTGTGCCGCCCGTTCGCGTGGATGATCGATCCGGTGGAGCAGCAGGGCATCGAGGCCCTGGAGAAGGCCGTCGAGGCGATGCAGGAGACCGCGGACAACATCCGGGCCACCGCTGAGGACTACGAGTCCGTCGACGAGGGCAACAGCGACAGCCTCGGGAGCCTGGCGTGACCAACCCCTACGTCGTCACCGAGGACACCCTCCCGAAGGACCCGAACGCCGCGCCGGAATCCATCACCGGCATCGGCATCCTCGAGTCGTTCCACGACGTCCAGAGCCTCAACGACGAGTCGAGCTGGGTCGAATCCGGCCTGGCCTACGGCGGCATGGCGATGGAAGCCGTCAGCATGGTCGTCGATCCCATCGGCACCCTGCTCTCCTACGGACTGTCCTGGCTGATCGAGCACGTCGAACCGCTCAAGGAGGCGCTGGACTGGTTCGCCGGCGACCCCGACGGCGTCCGCGCCTACGGCGCCACCTGGGCCAACGTCTCGCAGGCCGTGGGCCAGGCCGCGCAGCAGTACTCCCAGGCCGTCGAGGCGCACACCGCGGAGTGGACCGGCTCGGCCGGCGACGCCTACCGCCGCTACGCCGCCGAGAAGGGCGAAGCCCTGGTCGGCGCCTCCGAGCTGGCCAACACCATCAGCACCGTGGTCACGGTGATGGGCGAGGTCGTCTCGTTCGTCCGCGAGTTCGTCCGCGACCTCGTCGCCGACTGCATCTCGCGGCTGATCACCTACGCGCTCGAAGCGCTCGCTCCGCCGCTGGTGTCGCTGTCGTGGGTCGTGCCGCAGGCGGTGGCGTTCATCAGCAAGACCGTCACCAAGATCGCGGACATCGTCCAGAAGCTGACCAAGACGATCAGCAACGTCTCGCCCAAGCTGGGCCGGATGGTCGAGGCGTTCTCCAAGGTCATGGAACTCCTCGGCAAGCTGGGCAAGAAGGCCGGGGAGGCGGCGGGGTCGGCGATCTCGACGGTCGGCCGGGTGGCGGACAAGATCGACATCCCGGGTCGGATGGCCGACCGGCTCGCCGAGAGCACCTGGGGCAAGGTCGACGACGCCTTCGGCACCAACATCACCGGCCGGAACAGCCCCGACGCCCCGAACGTCGACGGCGGCGACGGCTCCAGCCCCAGCACCGGAGGCGACGACCCCGGCACCACCCCGAGCACCGGAGGCAACGGGCCAGGGCCGACCGGCACCGGCGGCGACGGCACGAGCCCGAGCACGGGCGGCACCGGCCCGGGACCAACCGGCACCGGCACGAGCCCCACCAGCCCGAGCACCGGAGGGAACGGGCCAGGCCCGACCGGCACCGGCGGTGACGGCACGAGCCCGAGCACCGACGGCCCGGGACCGACCGGCACGGGTGAGACTCCCAGCACCCCCAGCAGCCCGGGCACCGACGGCAGCACCCCCGATCCGAACAGGACGGACGGAAACACCCCCAGCACCGGAGGGAACGGTCCCGCCCCGAACGGCACCAGCGGCGACGCCCCCAGCACCTCCAGCACCACGGGAGACGCGCCCGGCACCGGTCCGAGCCCGCTCGGCAGCAGTTCTCCCGACGGCGTAGGCGGAACGAGCCCGAGCACCTCACCCGGCACCAGCCCCGGTGTCTCCGGCGGGACCGGCCCCGGCGGCACATCACCGTCCCCCGGACCGACGTCCACAACGGACGCACCGACGGGCAACAGCCCAACGCCACCCCCGGCCAGCAGTCCGGAACCGCGCACGACGTCCTTCACCGGCGACCTGTCCGGCGGCGGAGGGTCGACTCCGTCCACACCGGCCGGTGGCGCAACGCCGAGCACACCGTCCACACCGGACAGCGGATCGACACCGAGCGGCCACGTCCCGTCGCCGAGCGGAACGAGCGGCACCACGCCGACCACGCCTTCCACGACGAGTTCGTCGAGCGTCGACGCCCCGGCGGGACCGACCCCCCAAACCCCTGCCCCCGGCGCGCCACGCCCCGACCAACCGACGGGCACCACCCCAGCAGGCGGCGCGATGGGCGGAGCCACCCCGGGCGGCGCCGGCGGACCCAGCGGCGGGTCCCCCAGCGGCCCGACCGCCCGCCCAGGCCCCGGCGGCGGCTGGACCGGCACGCCGGGCAGTCCGGGAGCGGCCCGACCACCGTCCACACCGGACACCCCCGCGCCACGCCCGCGAGGCGGCGACACCCCACCGCGCGCCACACCGCAGCGACCCGACGCGCCCACTCCCCGCCCGGCCCCGCAGCGCCCCCAGGGCCTCGGGGGCGAACCACCGCGTCCCCGCCCCGACACCGCGCGTCCGGACGGCGGCAGGCCGCAGCCCCCGGGCCAGCAACCACCGAGGCCGAACGCGGGTGGCCCCGCGCAGCAACCACCGAGGCCGTCCACCCCCGGGCCGACCAGGCCGGACGGGTTCAGCCCGGACCCGAGCAAGCCCGACATGGTGAAGCCGGACGCGGGCAAGCCGGACCCGACGAAGCCGGAGTCGACCACACCCAACGCCACCAGCAACGACCCGGCGAAGCCGGACACCACGAGGCCCGACACCGAGAGGCCGGGAGACCGCCCGCCGAACGCCGACAAGCCGCGCGATCCGGACGGCGGCGACCGACCGGCGGACGCGCAGCCGAGGCAGGACCCCGACCGCCCGGCGGACGCGGACAACCCCAGGCCGGGCACGCCGGAGTACGAGCGCAAGATCGACGAGGGCGTCGACCACCTGCGCGACAACCGCACCGACGCGGGCGCCTCGGGCCACACCGACCCGAACATGCAGGACCTCGCCCGCCGGGTCCCCGACGACGGCGAGCACTTCACCCTCGACGCCCACATGGGCCCGGACGGCCGGATCCAGATCGGCGACCGCAGCTACTCGGTGGACGAGTTCGCCGACCTCATGCGCCGCAACCCGGACTGGAACGGCAAGCCGATCCGCCTGGTGAGCTGCGACTCCGGCGACTTCGCCGCCGATCTGTCCCGCAAGCTCGAAGTCGACGTCACCGCCCCGCGCGGCAAGGCCTGGACCGACGGCCAAGGCCAGGTCTTCGCCAGCAGCACCGACCCCGACGGCGGCCCGGGCTGGCCCCCGGACGGCGGCTGGGACACCCACAGCCCCGACGGCACCAGCTCCCCCGCCAGCACCGACGGCTTCCACCCCACCCGAGACGGCGAAGACCCCGGAACCAGGCCCGACGACGCCGAGGCGCGGGGTAAGGACGGGCAGGGCCCCAAGCCCGATTGGCGCGATGTCAAAGGACCCAATTCGGAATTGTCGCCGCGCGAAAAGGTCGCGGACTTCTCAGAAAATGGCTACATCAGGCAGCATTATTACTTGCGCCCCAAGGAAAACCCTACCGAACTCGTGTGGCGCGACGGCAACAGCAATACCGACGCCTATGGGGAAAAGCGTCTTCACGTTACCCTTTCCGATGGGAAACCGACGCTCGCGAGCGACTTGCCGCCGCCGCTCCCCTACAACCCGAAAAGCGAGACATCCGGCACCTTTTCCTCGGAACAACAACCAGCCCTGCGCAGCGAAATTCGCAACAACATGGAGCAATATCGCAGGGATAGCGATGATCGAACTTTGGACCTCAACAACCGAAGTGAAATTAGTGCCGACGCAAGGACAGCCCAGGAAAAGTTCGACGAGGCAGCCACAACAGCGAAGCAGGAGCACGGGTTGCCGTCGGATGCGAAGTCGAGCGCAGTAGAAAAGCACGTTGACCCCGAGGTAGTCGCAGAAAAGAAGTATCACGCAACCATCCGCACCAAGCTTGGGGAGGAGACAGGAGAAGCCGCCGCACGAGAATTCAGCGAAGATTTCATCCGGCAAAACTGGGGAGATGATGCCTCGGTGGAGGCGATCTCCGCGGAAGATAGAGCCGACAAGGGCAATCACCACGAGACGCCCGACGACTCGGATGAAACCAGCGGACGAAGCGGTTCCGGAGAATTCGACCAGATCAGGGAACCTATCGAGGGAGAATTTCTCATCACCGAAGCCAAGGCTTCGAGTGCCGACTACGAAGACCGCTGGGACACGCAGCGGAACGAACGGGTCCAGCAGGGTCACCCTGAATACATGAGAACCGTACTGGCGGAGATGCGGGCACGTGGCGAAGTCGAGCTCGCGGACCGAATTGAAACCGCCTACGATCTCGATCTGCTTGACGGAAGAGAGCCACCTCGAGTCCGCTACATCGGAGTCAAGGCAACGCTCGAGCCAGACCCAGACGGTGGTAGCATTATTGGCTATGAAGCCATCGAGTTCGACCTGACACCGCAAAACGACGACAATTCGGACGCATGATGCACATCGTTGAGCGCCACCCAGTCGAAAACGCTGGCTTCCTCGCGGACAACGCTCCGCGTCTCGCAGCGAGCTTCGAGCGAAATCTATCACTCGTCACGCAGCTCCCCAAGAAGTTAACAACTCTCATGGATACCGCTCTTCTCGAACTCGGCAGCCGCTGCGCCCTCGACCCCCAGGCAACGGAACAAGGAACCTGGGATTCCCTTGCACGCGCTTCCCAAGCTTCCTGCGCAATATTCGAATCCGCGACAACGGCTTCAGAGACCTCTGATTGCCTCATCAACGGCGAGTTCTACCCGATCCCTCGAATCGGACCGACTCATTTCAGCACACCGAACAACTGGCTGACAGCGCTTTGGCTCGCCATGATCACCCGCGACTTCGCGCGGCTACGCATGCTCGCAGCAGTTGACGAGAGCATTTTTCAGCCAAGTCGAAGCGACTATGACACGTACATCTATTCCTGGATCAACACACTCCAGGCATACTTTTCAGACCAAGCAGAACAGGTCGCCCCGAATTTCGAAGCAACTTCCCGACTCCTGGCTCCGGAGCACACCGAAAAGAGCAGCGCGACGAAGTTGCGCCTGACAACAGGCCCTCAATTGCTTCTCTTTCTCGAGCTCGCAAGTGCCAATGAAGACGGTTTCAACGAAGCGCTCGGGGAGAGCCTCGAAAGCCATCGAGAGTTCTGGTCGCCCGATGCCAGCGAGCAGCGAAGCCCGGTAGGCTACATCGCCTTGGCCCCACTCGCCATGGCATGTGTCGCGCATGATTCCGGAATGAACGTCCAAGTTGAATCGGACTACCTCCCCGTAAATCTTCTTACCGGGTACTGGACCAACGCCTTCCAATTCTGAGACGAGCGCGGGTCGAACTCGGCACGCGCGAAGTTCGAGGAGGACCGGGTGAACATCCTCGACGTGAACCGGCCTTCCGCGGCGTGACCCGCCACGACGTCCGCCGGAACGGTCCGCGATCATTTCAGCACTGAACGCGCACGCACGACCGGACGAGTACCAGCGCCGTTACCTCCCACACCGCCCGAAGCCGACATACCGCCTACTCCGTTCGGAGCAACGTCAGGGCTGAACGGGGTCTTTCCCGGCCCCCGCGGCACCGGTGGGGTTCGGCGAACGTCATTCTCATTGGGGTTGATCGATCGTCGTCGCGATGCGCCGGGAGGGTGTCGGAGTTGCCGGAACAGGACGGAGCCGCCGCGCGGCGGGCTGAGCTGGAGAACCGCAACGCCGCGCTGCGCAACCAGATCGACGGGATGCTGTCCGATCTGCGGCAGCAGACCGCGGAGATCGGGCGCAAGCAGGCGGAGGCCGCGCAGCGCACCTACGAGGTGACTTCCGAGGACGGCCTGGTGACCGTCCGGGTGGACGCCACCGGGACGGTGCAGCAGGTCGCGCTCTCGTCGAAGGCGTTCGCGCGCAGCACCCCGGAGCGGCTGTCGCAGACCATCACCGGCGTCGTCCGGGAAGCCTCCGGGACCGCGCAGCGCGCCTTGCAGGACGAGCTCGCACCGAGCGGGCCGCTGCCCGAGCTCTCCGACATCGTGCCCGGGGCGCCGTCGTTCCAGGACCTGCTGCCCTCGCGCGGCACGCTGCTCACCCCGCCCGATCCCGACGCCGAGCGGGCCGCGCAGCCGCGTTCCCCGGGGCGCCCGGCACCGCCCGAGGAGCCGCGCCCGGCCTCCGCACCGCCACCTGCCGCGCCACCGCGGGCGCCAGCGCGCCCGGCCGCCTCCGAACCGGACGACGACGAGCCGCGGGACACCTTCCTGCTGCGGGAGGACCGCTGATGGCCGACGAAATGGAGATGCAGCCCGAGGAGGTCCGGTCGGGCGGCGCGAAGATCGGCGCGGCCGGTGGCGACCTCGACGGGGTGCTGAACACCCTGCGCTCCGCGCTGGAGGCCGAGGGCGAGTGCTGGGGCACCGACGAGGCCGGGGAGAACTTCGCCAAGGAGTACACCAAGGGCCGGGACGACCTCTTCGACGCGCTGGAGAAGACCGCGCAGGCGCTCGGCGACATCGACGACAACCTCAAGGGCACCGCGGACGACACCGAATCCCGCGACCTCGACTCCGCCGTGAACATCGGCCGGTCCGGCCAGGTCGAGAACCGGAGGCGGACCACATGAGCATCGAGATGCCCGAGGAGATCAAGTGGCTGGTCCCGCTCGTCGTCGGCCAGTCCTGGCCCGAGGGCGACGAGGACGCGATGCGTCGGATGGCCGATGCCTGGCGCGCCGCCGCCGAGGGGGTCGACGGCGTCCACGTGGAGGCCAACCGGGGCGCGGAGCAGGCCAAGGGCGCGATGCGTGGCCGCACCGCCAACTCCTTCGACGATCTCTGGAAGGACATCGGCGACGGTGACGAGGCCGCCCTGCCGCAGCTCAAGAAGGCTTGCGAGCAGCTCGCCGAGGCCTGCGACAACGCCGCCCTGGAAGTCGAGCACACCAAGCTGACGATCATCGCGACGATGATCGCGCTCGCCGCGCAGATCGCCGCGATGATCGCCGCCGCGCCGTTCACCTTCGGCGCCTCGACCGCCGGGATCGCCGCCGCCCAAGGCGTCACGCGCGTCGTCGTGATGCAGATCTTCCGCCAGCTCATCATCAACATCGCGATCGAGATGACCCTCTCGCTGGGCATCGAGTTCGCCGTGCAGAGCATCCAGATCGCCTCCGGCGAGCGCGACGGCTACGACCTCAAGAAGTTCGGCGAGGCCGCGATCAGCGGTGCCATCGGCGGCGTCGTGGGCGGCCTGTTCGATGGCGTCGGAGGCGCGATCGGCCGCGGTATCGGGGGCGCGGCGGGCGACAGCGTCGGCGGCTCGATCGTCAAGGAAGGCATCACCGGCGCGGCCGAAGGCACGGTCAGCAGCGTCGCCGAGCAGTTGATCATGGAAGGCGAGATCGACCCCGGCAACGTCGGCATGGCTGCCGCTTCGGGCGGGTTCACCGGCGGCACGATGGGCGGTGTCGGGGCCGGCGTCGACAACATCAACGTCCCCGACGTCCCCGACGCCGGCGGCGGTGGTGGTGACCGTTCGGCGCCCGGACCCGGGGACGCGCCCCCGCCCGACACCGGCGGGTCCGACTCGCCCACCGGCGACCGGAGCGCGCCGTCGGACGGCGGCCCGGCCGCGCCGCCGGACACCTCCACACCACCGCCCTCGGACGAAGGCTCGACGACCGGCGACGGCGCCACGCCGCCTCCCGCTTCCGACACCCCGGCGCCCGACAACTCGACGTCCGAGACCCCGGCGCCCGAGACTCCGGCGCCCGACAGCTCGACGTCCAGGGGAGGCGACGGAGCCACCACACCCCCGGCCGGGGACACGCCCACCGCATTCGCGGGCGAGGGCGCCTCGGGCGGCGACGGAGCGACCACGCCTCCCCCGGCGGCCGAGACCCCCTCGACCCCACCGGCACCGGAGGTCCCGACCGCCGGTCCGCCCCCGACGGGCGGCGGCACCCCCACGCCGCCCTCGGGAGGAGCCGGGCCCGGCACGCCCGCGCCGGACACCTCCGGCAGCACGCCGCCGCCCGGCGACAGCACGACGAACACCCCGCCGCCCTCCTCCAGCGTCCCCGACGCAGGGACGCGGGACGCCTCCGACGGCCCCAGCACGTTCGGGTCCACGCCCACGCCGGACAGCGGCACCACCCCACCGCCGGACGGCGGCTCCCAGCCGTCCCCGGACTCCACACCGGACAGCGGCACCGCACCGCCGTCCGACCGGAGCCCGGCACCGGACGGCAGCACCACGCCGCCGGACACGAACACCGCACCGGCCCCGGAGTCCACACCGGACGGCGGTACGACCCGGGACGGCTCGGACGACCGGGGCCCGACGCCGCCCAGCGAGGGCCCGGACAGCGGCAGCTCGCCGCGTCCGGACGGCGAATCCCGGCCGTCCCCGGAGACCGGCCCGACCCCGGACGGCGACGCCTCCCGCGGCACCACACCGGAACCGAGCCCCGACCGCGGAACGACCCCGTCCCCCGACGGACCCGGGAACACCCCGTCGCCGGACCGGGGACCGGCCCCGGACACCGGCAACGGGCCGACACCGGACGCCCCGCGCCCCGAGTCCTCCGACACACCCGCGCCGCCTCCGCGCGACGTCGGCCCGACACCGCCCGACGGCAACGGCCCACCGCCGCGGACGGACTCCACACCACCGAACGACCAGCCGGCGGCGGGCGGCGGAGCCCCTGGCGTCCGCTCGCCGGGCGGCCCGGAGGGCGGCCCGCGACCGGATGGCGGACCACGTCCCGACAACGGACCGAATCCGGACGACGGGCCGGTCCCCGGTGCACCGATCAGCTCCTTCCCGACCGGTCCGACACCCGACCGCCCCACGGGCCCGTCGAGCACGACATCGGCCAACGTGGACGCACCACCGGCGCCTCCGGCCGCGGGTCCGCTGCCGACCGCGCCCCCGCCGCGCGGCGACCAGCCCGCACCCGGCGGCAGCGTGACGCCCGGACCGACGCCGAGCGGCCCGCCCCCGGCAGGACCGACCCCCGGTGGTCCGACACCGGGTGGCCCCGGCCGTTCGGGCGGCTCTCCGGGCCCCGCCGACCGCCCCGGCGGTGGCGACGCACCGCCGCGCGGTGACTCCCCGAAGGGCGGCGACACCCCGCGCCAGCCGGACCGCTCCGCCGCCGGTCCGCCCCCGCGCGGCGGCACCGACACCTCGCACGGACCCGGATCGCGCCCGGCCGATGGCCCTCCTCCGCGGGGCGACATCGCGCTGCCGCACCGCCCCGCGCACCCGACCCCGCAGGATGGACCGGCTCCGAATTCTCCCGGCGGACCGCCGCCCCGGTACCAGGAGATCGCCGAAGCCGAGGCGTACCGCAACCCGACGCCGAGCGGCTCGTCCTACCACAAGGATCCGGCGATGCTGGATCTGGCGGAGCGGGTCAAGCCGGACCTCGTCCCCGTGCGGGACCAGAACGGCGACATCGTCAAGCGCAACAACAAGACGGTCGAGACGCCGGAGCACCACACCGTCGATGTGCACGCCACGCCGGACGGGAAGGTGAAGATCGGCGACAAGACGTTCAGCCCGAGCGAATTCGCCGACATGCTCCGCCGCGACCCGAACTGGGACGGCCAGAAGCCGATCCGCTTGGTGGCGTGCAACTCGGGCAACGACAGCAGCGGCCTGGCCAAGAACTTGTCCCAAGAGCTCGGGGTCCCGGTGACCGCGCCCACCGGGCTGGTGTGGACCGACAGCGACGGGCGCGTCTTCAGCTCGGCGGGCGGCAACTCGGGCGGGGTCGCCCCGAAGTGGCCACCGGACGGCGGGTGGACAACCCACCACCCCGACGGCAGTACCACCCCTGCCAGCACGGACGCGTTCCACCCCTCCCAGGACGGCAAGGACCCGGGTGCGCTGCCCAAGGACTGGACCGGCGGTTCGGGGAAGCAGTACGACCTGCCTCCCATGAAGAAGACGACGATCCTCAACCCGGCGCAGGACGGTGGGCCGTATCCGGGGAAGCCGTCGTTGCCGAAACCGGCGACACCCGCGTCCCTCCCCGACCCGATCACCACCTACGACCGACCGAAGGACAGCGAGTTCGAGCGGGGTTCGAACGACCCGAAGGGCAAGAGCCCGGTCACGATCCCCGATCCGAACCACCCGGACAAGAACCTGCGGGACATCGGAAACAAGACGTCCTTCAGCAGTTTGCCGGACAAGAAGGGCGTCAAGCTGGAACCGAACACCCGGTACGACTACCCGAGCCGCGGAGCCAGCTTCTTCACCGACGACAAGGGCAAGATCAAGTGGGTCGAGGTCGACTCCACCAAGACCCACGACCCGAACGCCAAGAATCCGGACAACCGGGGCAACATCGAACTCCGCAGGGACGCGTTGCGCCCCGATGCCCAGTACAAGATCGACAACAACTGGCAGTTCAACACCGACGGCAACGGGCAGACCGTCAAGATGTCGGGAACGCCGCACTACAAGGACGCGCCGAACAAGCTCCCGGACGAGAACTACTACCGGGATAGCACTTCGCAGGGGCACGCCGGCGAGGAAGGCCGGAAGGTGCACCCGCAGTGGAACTGGGCCGGTGGCCACCTGGCCGCGCATGAAGCGGGCGGGCCCGGCGAGAGCATCAACATGTACCCGCAGCGCGAGACCTCCAACAGCGGTCACGAGAGGGAGGGGATGACCAACCGGGCCTCGTGGCGGTACGTCGAGAACATGCTCTCCGACGCGCACACGCGGGGGAGCACCATCGAACGGATCGAGGTGAACGCGCCCCGCGGTCCCGACGGCATCCCCGTCAGCGCGACCTACCGGTGGATCGAAACCGACAAGCACGGCACGGTGACGGTGAACGAGGTCGAGTTCCCGAACGTCGCGAACTACAACCACCGGGATTATGAGAAGTACAACCCCAAGGGCAGTGGTGGAACGAAGCGGAAGCAACCCGATGGCTCCGGACAACCTTCCAAGAAACCCAAGAAGTCCAAGCCCTGAGGAGCTCGTCGAGGAGGTCCTCGGGCTCCTGCGGGCGGATCTGCCGGAGGACTGGGCGCGGCTGCGGCTGGACTTCCGGGACGCCGGGATCAGCCAGGCGGTGCTGAGCGGGACGCGGCAGAACGGGCAACCGCTGCTCGACCCGCTTCCCGCGGGCGTCAGCGCGCTGCTGCGCGAGGTGCGCGCGGCGATGTACGAGCCGGGGCGCGGCACCTGGTTCTCGGCGCACGTCGAGCTGCGCCGGGACGCCGAGCCCGAGGTGCGGTTCAACTTCACCGACGACCCGCAGTGGTCGCCGACGATCGCACCGACCGCGTTCGTGCTCGACCACGAGCGGTTCCCGCGCGACGACGAGCACGTCCCGGACTGGCTGGCCGCCCGGTTCGCCGAGGCCGCCGAGTTCGAGGCGGAGTGGGAGGGGTGACCGGTGATCGCACCACTAGACTGCCGCCCGTCCATCCCCGGCAACCACAGGAGCAACGCATGAGCCAGACCGACGGGATGGGACCCGTCGAGCAGAAGGAGCTGCTCGACGAGGTGGCCACCACCCTCCTCGCCGCCGCGCCCGAGGGGTGGCAGCTCCTCGCGGTCGAGTACAAGTCCATCGGGCAGCACGTGGAGATGGGCGCGGGCGCGCAGGACGCCGCGGGCAACATGCTCGACTGGACCCCGCCGGACGAGGTGCACCCGCTGTTCTGGCGGTTGCGGGTCGGCATGTACGACGGCGGGCTCGGCACCTGGTTCTCGGCGTTCTTCCGGATGAGCCCGCCGGACACCTACGAGATCTACTACAACCGGGACAGCGAGCTGGCGTGGGACGCCACGGACGCCGACTACGCGCAGGAGCAGGAGATGTTCCCGCGCGACGAGGAGAACCTGCCGGACTGGTTGCGCGCCCGGATCAGCTGAGCTCGCGGCCGAGCCGGTCGGCGGTGCGGGTGGTCTCGGGCAGCCGGTGGTGCGGGGCCAGCCGCAGCACCAGCTCGCACGCCGAATCGAGGTCGCAGCGGTGGCCCACCGAGACGAACACCGGTTTGACGCCGCGCCGGGTGCGCAGCGCGCGGCCGACGACCTCGCCGTCGAGCAGCAGCGGGCTGGTGGCGCCGCGCTCCTCGCCCGGCGGGTCGTAGCGGCCCAGCGCGGTCTTGCCGACGCCGATGCTGGGCAGGCCGGTGAGCACCCCGAGGTGGCAGGCCAGCCCGAACCGGCGCGGGTGCGCGAGGCCCTGCCCGTCGCAGACCAGGACGTCCGGTGACGTCGTGAGCCCGTCCAGGGCGCGCAGCAGCGACGGCGCTTCGCGGAAGGCGAACAGCCCCGGCACGTAGGGGAAATCGGCGGTGCCGCGGACCGCGCGGCGGTCCACGGTGGACAACGTCTCGACGTCGAGCACGGTGACCGCGGCGACCAGCCGGTCCGACCCGGGGAGGTAGGCGACGTCGAGCCCGGCCGCGGTCCGCACCGGCGGCAGCGGCCGGTCGGCGCGGACCAGCGGGCGCAACCGCTCCTGGACCGCGACCGCCTCGGCCGCGGTGGTGGGCCGCTCCACGGCTCAGTCGAACCGCGGGTCCTCGGTGCGGGTGCGCTTGAGCTCGAAGAAGTACGGGTTGCGGGCCATCGCGACCGCGCCGTCGAACATCGTGCCCGCCTCCTCGCCGCGCGGGATGCGGGTGATCACCGGGCCGAAGAACGCGACGCCGTCGACGTGCAGGGTCGGGGTGCCGACCTCGTCGCCGACCGGGTCCATGCCCCGGTGGTGGCTGGCCCGCAGCGCCTCGTCGTGCTCGGTGCTGGTCGCGGCCTCGGCCAGCGACGCGGGCAGCCCCACCTCGGCCAGCGATTCCGCGGTGACCTGGGCGAAGTCCCGGTTGCCCTGGTTGTGGATCCGGGTGCCCATCGCGGTGTAGAGCGGGCTGAGCACCTCGTCGCCGTGCTGCTGCGCGGCGGCGATGAGCACCCGCACCGGGCCCCACGCCTGGGCCATCAGGTCCTGGTAGTCGGCGGGCAGGTCGCGGCCCTCGTTGAGCACGGCGAGGCTCATCACCTGGAACCGCAGGTCGATGTCCCGGACCTGCTGCACCTCCAGGATCCACCGGGAGCTGACCCAGGCGAACGGGCACGCGGGGTCGAAGTAGAAGTCGACCTGGGCTTTGGCGGCTGCACTCATCTGGGGACTCCTCGGTCGGCTCGGTTCGAACGCTGCCATTCAACAACAACCCCGCGCCACCCCGCCGTCTTCCCGGTTTCACCGTTCGGACCACCGCCCCGCCGGGTGATCGTGCCGACACGCCGACAGCACGCCGGAGCCGCACGCGCCGGGGCGCGTCGACATGATTTGATGCCTCCGCCGGTGCGGCACACCGGCGAGGCCATTCCCGACGAACAACGAGGTGATCCGTGGCACCGCCGAACCTCACCCGCGAACAGGCCGAGCAGCGCGCGGCGCTGCTCCAGGTCGATTCCTACGTGGTCGACCTCGACCTCTCCGGTGGCGCGGGCGGTCCCGAGGTGGAGACCTTCGGCTCCACCACCGCGGTGCGCTTCCGCAGCGCCGAGGTCGGCGCCGAGACGTGGATCGACCTGATCGCCCCGCGGATCCGCAGCGCCGTGCTCAACGGCATCGAGCTCGACCTCGCCGACTACGACGAGTCGCGCGGGCTGCGGCTGCCCGACCTGGCCGAGACCAACGACCTCGTCATCGCCGCCGACTGCGCCTACACCAACACCGGCGAGGGCCTGCACCGCTTCATCGACCCGGTCGACGGCGGCGTCTACCTCTACAGCCAGTTCGAGACGGCCGACGCGAAGCGGATGTTCGCCTGCTTCGACCAGCCGGATCTCAAGGCCACCTACCAGCTCACCGTCGACGCGCCGGCGAGCTGGAAGGTCATCTCCAACGCCGCGGCCGAGGTCACCGACCTCACCACCGACGTCCGGCGGCACGCCTTCGAGACCACCCGGCCGATGTCGACCTACCTGGTGGCGCTGGTCGCCGGGCCGTACGCGGAGTGGCGCGACGAGTTCCCCGGCGACGACGGCCAGGACCCCATCCCGCTGGGCCTGTACTGCCGCGCCTCGCTGGCCGAGCACCTCGACGCCCAGCGGCTGTTCACCGAGACCAAGCAGGGATTCGCCTTCTTCCACAAGGCGTTCGGCGTGCCGTACCCGTTCGGCAAGTACGACCAGTGCTTCGTGCCGGAGTTCAACGCGGGCGCGATGGAGAACGCCGGCTGCGTGACGTTCCTGGAGGACTACGTCTTCCGCTCGAAGGTCACCGGCTACCTCTACGAGCGCCGCTGCGAGACCGTGCTGCACGAGATGGCGCACATGTGGTTCGGCGACCTGGTCACCATGCGCTGGTGGAACGACCTGTGGCTCAACGAGTCGTTCGCCACCTGGGCCAGCGTGCTCGCGCAGGTCGGCGGCACCGAGTACCGGCACGCCTGGACCACCTTCGCCAGCGTGGAGAAGTCCTGGGCCTACCGGCAGGACCAGCTCCCCTCGACCCACCCGGTCGCCGCCGACATCCCGGACCTGCAGGCCGTGGAGGTCAACTTCGACGGCATCACCTACGCCAAGGGCGCCTCGGTGCTCAAGCAGCTCGTCGCCTACGTGGGGCTGGAGGGCTTCCTGTCCGGGCTGCGGGTCTACTTCCAGCGGCACGCCTGGGGCAACGCCACCCTCAACGACCTGCTGGTCGCGCTGGAGGAGGCCTCCGGGCGGGACCTGTCCTGGTGGAGCGCCGAATGGCTGGAGACCACCGGGCTGAACATGCTGCGGCCGAAGTTCGGCACCGACGAGGACGGGCGGTTCACCTCCTTCGCGGTGCTGCAGAGCCCGGCGCGGCCCGGCGAAGGCGAACTGCGCACCCACCGGCTCGCGATCGGGATCTACGACGACGACCCGGAGACCGGCAAGCTGGTGCGCAGGCATCGGGTGGAGCTGGACGTCACCGGCGAGCGCACCGAGGTCCCCGACCTCGTCGGGGTGCACCGCGGCAAGCTGGTGCTGGTCAACGACGACGACCTCACCTACTGCTCGCTGCGCTTCGACCCCGAGTCGCTGGCGACCCTGATCGACCGGATCGCCGACGTCGAGGAGTCGCTGCCCCGCGCGTTGTGCTGGTCGACCGCCTGGGAGATGACCCGGGAGGCCGAGCTCAAAGCCCGCGACTTCGTCAGCCTGGTGCTGGGCACCTCGTCCGAGGCCGGGATCGGCGCGGAGAGCGAGATCGGCGTGGTGCAGCGGGTGCTGATGCAGACCCAGACCGCACTGGCGTCCTACGTGGACCCGTCCTGGCAGGCGGAGGGCTGGGCGCGCTACTCCGCCCGGCTGATCGAGCTGGCCACCGCCGCCGAACCCGGTTCGGACCACCAGCTCGCCTTCGTCAACTCGCTGACCGGTTCGGTGCTCGACGAGGACCAGGTGGCGGTGCTGCGCGGCTGGTACGACGGCACCGCGCCGCTGGAGGGCCTGCTGGTCGACACCGACCTGCGCTGGCAGCTCCTGCAGGCCCTGGTGGCGCACGGCGCGGCCGACGAGTCGGAGATCGAGGCCCAGCTCGACCAGGACCAGACCGCCACCGGGCGGCGGCGCGCCGAGCGGGCGCGGGCGCTGATCCCGACCGCGGCGGCCAAGGAGCTGGCCTGGAACCGGGCGGTGCACGACGACGAGCTGCCCAACGCGGTCAGCGACGCGATCATCGCCGGGTTCCAGCACCCCGCGCAGCGCGACCTGCTCACCTCGTACGTGGCGCGGTACTTCGCCGAGATCGACGAGGTGTGGCAGCGGCGGTCCAGCGAACGCGCCCAGCCCACCGTGATCGGGCTGTTCCCCTCCTGGGCCGTGCAGGACGACACGGTGGCCGAGGCCGACGCGTGGCTGGCCGGTGAGCACCCGGCGGCGCTGCGCAGGCTGGTGTCCGAGGGCAGGGCGGGGATTGTGCGGGCACTAGCAGCCCGCCAATTCGACCGTTCTTAGTTTGTTGCGCACTCGCCCTGCGTGGCGGTGCGGGTGGCGGAACCTCAGCGGCCTTCTCGCGGTTGAAGGTGTGGTGGTCCCGTTGCTTGGGGGTGCGGGTGGCGGAACCTCAGCGGCCTTCTCGCTCCGGGCGCCCTTCTTGATGGATCGCCAATACACGGCATCAGGGCGTCCTCGCGAGAAGGCCGCTGAGAACCCGCCGCGGTGCCGGTGCCGTGCGTGGGGTACTGCGGAAGCGGCTTTCGCCGCTTGCCTGACGGGGGTTGCTGGTGGCGCGTGCGTTCTGCTGAAGCGGCTTTCGCCGCTTGCCTGGCGGTGGCGGCGCGGGGTGAGCTGGGCTTGGCTTCCCGGTGCGGAGACACGACGGGGCCCGCGAGGTGGTTCGCCTCGCGGGCCTGTGGTCGGGCGGTCAGTGGGCGGAGCGTGCTTCGACTCGGGCGCCGGCTGCGTCGGAGAGCATCCGCAGCCCACCGATCAGCCCGTCGATGAGCTCGTCCTCCTTGAAGGAGGCGACCATGCTCATCGCGGCGAGCTGGCAGCTCCGGTCCGGGATGCGCCGGTACGCCTCCTCGCCGGTGACGATCTCGAACTTGCGCTCCCCCGGCGACACCGCGATCAGCACGCCTTCGGCCGCGCGGGCGCCGAGGGTGGCGTGCATGTCCTCGGCCTGCGCCCGGGAGTCCTCGCCCAGGCCGCCGACGTAGACGGCGAACTCCAGGCCGGTGGTCCGGGTGGACAGCGCGATCGCCTCGTCGACCCGGGCGAGCTGCCCCGGGCTGAACGGCAGCCGGGGGCGGTCCGGCTCGATCCGCCGGGCGATCGAGAGCCGCCCGGTCGGCGTCACCACGCCGCCGGTGTCGTCGCTCTCCTGAGCCGCGAACAGGGCGGCGTCCTCACCACGTGCCACGTGCGCCTCCCCGGGCGGTGCTGGGCTGCTGTTCATCCGGTCCGAGCTCGGACTCCACGTCGGTGACCGGCCCGGCGGCGTTGACCCGCGCGGGATCGGCCACCCAGAACACCGGGGCGAAGTCCCACCCGTCCCCGCGCCGGCGGCGGGGCCGGGCGAGCTTGGGCCACAGGACGATGAGCGTGACCACGGCGTAGACGGCCACCGGGACGACCGCCAGGGCGAGCACAGTCTGCAGGACACTCACGCCCGTACGGTATCCGATGACGTGGCGCACGTCGTCCTCTTCCGGCAGCGGGTCGCCGGTCCACCCCGGAACCGATCGCACCCGGTCGGAACTTCGCGAAGCGGACGCGAATTACCCACGGTCACGAGTCGCCTGTGGTATAACTCACCTCCGATCACTCGTACGGCGGAGCCGTCGCCGTCGAATGGAGTCCATCCAGACGTTTGCAGTCGGCGGCGACTTGGCGGCTTGTTCGGGACCAATTTTGGCCATAGTTTTTCACCTGTATGGGCCTTGCATATTTGATCAACCACGTTCAAGTCGCCGTTCGAATGCAGGAGGCACACCATGTCGATCTTCGAAACCGCCGTCCAGAGCAGCATTCTCACTCTTCCGGTGAATGATCAACCGCTGCGCGACCACGGAGTGCGAATGGCCGGGCCCGAGTCCCGGAGCGGCGTGCGCATCAGCGGGGCGCGGCGCGGCGTCCGAATCAGCGCCCACCAGCGGGGTGTCCGGATCAGCGGTCGGGGACGGGGCGTGCGCATCAGCGGCTCCCGCGGGGTCCGGATCAGCGGGCAGCGCGGCGTCCGGATCAGCGGGGACCACCGCGGCGTGCGGATCAGCGGCTCCGCGGGCGTGCGGATCAGCGGTCAGCACGGGGTTCGGATCAGCGGTTACCGCGGGGTCCGGATCAGCTCGCGGCGCGGGGTGCGCATCAGCGGCCACCACCGGGGCGTGCGGATCAGCGGGGTGCGGCGTGGCGCGGGCGTGCGCTGAGCCGGGCGGGAACCGCTCGGTACCGGGAGGCGGCGCGCGACCCCGCGAGCTGCGGCCCCGGCGCAGCCGCTCAGGCGGCCGAGTCGCCCAGGTACGGGAGCCAGAGCGGGTCCGTCTCGGAGAGCCCGGCGAGCAGCCGCCAGTGCCTGCCGCGCGGCGCCCGCGGCGCGACCGGGAGCTGCCAGCCCAGCTCGCTGAGCGTGCGGTCGGCCTTGCGGTGGTTGCACTTGCGGCAGCAGGCGACGCAGTTCTCCCAGGAATGCGGCCCGCCCTTGCTGCGCGGCACCACGTGGTCGATCGTCTCGGCCCGCGCTCCGCAGTAGACGCACCGGTGCGCGTCGCGCAGCATCAGCGCCGACCGGGTCAGCGGCACGCGCCCCCGGTAGGGGACGCGGACGAAGGTGCTGAGCCGGATCACCGACGGCACCGCCAGGCTCTCGCTGGCGGAGTGCAGCACCTCGCCGGCGGCGTCCCCGTGCACGACCTCGGCCTTCCCGCACACCACCAGCACGATCGCGCGGCGCAGCGGCAGCGCGGTCAGCGGTTCGAAGGTGGCGTTGAGCAGCAGCACCCGGCGCTTGCTCCCGGGGGCTGGCCGGGCGGCCGGTCCGGCGCGCGCGTGACCTGGCACAGCGCGGTCCGGGGGACGAGCCCGTGGGCCGCGCCCCGCGGCGCCGATTGTCGGGTCGGTTGTCGGTCGGGCACGCGACCACCTCCACCGGGTATCGGCCTAAGTCGAACACAGAACCCCGCGCGAATGCACGTGTGATTCGCTGCACCACGTGAACGAGCGGCGAATTGCGGACGCATTCGCGGTGAAGAAAACATGCCCGCGCGCGCATCAGCGGATAAATGATCATTCCGGGTGAATCCCGCCGTTTTCGGTGGGAACGATCTCCGCGAGACCTCGGCTCGATCACCGCGCCCACGTACAGTCGGCGACCGTGACCGACGTTCAACCAGCGAATCTGACCTACCCGCGCGCGCAGCGCGAGGACATCGTCGAAGATCTGCACGGGCACCGGGTGGCCGATCCGTACCGGTGGCTGGAGGATCCCACCGATCCGCGCACCGAGGCGTGGTCGGCGCAGCAGGACGTGCTCGCCCGCGAGAAACTGGAGTCGCTGCCCGGCCGCGACGCGATCACCGAGCGGATGCGGTCGCTGCTGTCGGCCGGCTCGGTGTCGGTCCCGCAGTGGCGGGGCGGGCGGGCGTTCTTCACCCGCCGCGAGGCCGACCAGGAGTTCGCGGTGCTCACCGTGCGCGAACCCGACGGCACCGAGCGGGTGCTGCTGGACGTCACCGCGCTCGACCCGTCGGGGCTGACCACGCTCGACACCTGGTCGCCGAGCCTGGAGGGCGACCTGCTCGCCTACCAGGTCTCGGTCGGCGGCGACGAGGAATCGCTGCTGCACGTGATGGACGTGACCACCGGCGAGCTCGTCGAGGGGCCGATCGACCGCTGCCGCTACTCGTCGATCTCCTGGCTGCCCGGCGGCGAGGAGTTCTTCTACATCCGCAGGCTCGCCCCCGAACTGGTGCCCGAGGGCGAGGAGCAGTTCCACCGGCGCGTCTGGCGGCACCGGGTGGGCGGCGACCCCGAGCAGGACGTGCTGGTGCACGGCGAGGGCCAGGACCACACCTTCTACTACGGCACCACCGTCTCGCGGGACGGCCGCTGGCTGGTCATCGAGGGCAGCCCGGGCACCGCCCGCCGCGACTCGGTGTGGATCGCCGACCTGTCCACCGGCGAGGCCGCCCCGCCGCTGCGCCAGATCGTCGACACCACCGACGGCTACCGTGTCTCGTCGTGGGTGGAGCGCGACGGCCGGCTCTACGTGATGACCACGCTGGACGCGCCGCGCTGGCGGCTGTGCGTGGCCGATCCGCGGCGGCCGGAGCCGGAGCACTGGACCGAGCTGCTCGCCGAGGAGCCCGACTCGGTGCTGGAGGCGGTGCGCTGGTTCGACGACGGCGCGGACCCGCTGCTGGCGGTGCTGCGCACCCGGCACGCGGTGTCCGAGCTGAGCCTGCACCGGCCGTCCGACGGCGCCCGCGTCGGCGACGTCCCGCTGCCGGGCACCGGCCAGATCATCGGCCTGACCACCGTCGACGAGCGCACCGAGCACGACCGGGACCGGCTGTGGATCGGCTGGACCGACTTCGCCACCCCGCCCTGCGTGCACGTCCACTCCCGCGCCACCGGGGAGACCGCCCTGGAGCGCTCCGCACCCGGCGCGGTGGACCTGCCCCGGGTGCGCACCCAGCAGATCACCTACACCTCGTCGGACGGCACGCCGGTGCGGATGTTCCTGATCAGCTCCACCGGCGCCCCGGACCGGCCGCGCCCGGCGCTGATGACCGGGTACGGCGGGTTCTCGCTGTCCCGCGAGCCCGGCTACGCGCCGACCGCGCTGGCCTGGGTCGCCGCGGGCGGCGTGTGGGCGCTGCCCTCGCTGCGCGGCGGCGGCGAGGAAGGCGAGGACTGGCACCTCGCCGGGATGCGGGAGCGCAAGCAGAACACCTTCGACGACTTCCACGCCGCCGCGGCGCACCTCGTCGAGCAGGGCTGGACCACCCCCGAGCAGCTCGCCATCACCGGCGGCTCCAACGGCGGTCTGCTGGTGGGCGCGGCCCTGACCCAGCGCCCCGACCTCTACCGGGCGGTGGTGTGCTCGGCGCCGTTGCTGGACATGGTGCGCTACGAGCGGTTCCTGCTGGGCCGGACGTGGAACGAGGAGTACGGCACGGCCGACGACCCGGAGGAGCTCGGCTGGCTGCTGTCCTACTCGCCGTACCACAACGTGACGAAGCACACGGAGTACCCGTCGGTGCTGTTCACGGTGTTCGAGTCGGACACCCGGGTGGATCCGAACCACGCCAGGAAGATGTGCGCCGAGCTCCAGCAGGCCACGGCCTCCGACCCCGCGCAGCGCCCGGTGCTGCTGCGCCGGGAGACCGAGGTCGGGCACTCGGCCCGTTCGGTGTCCCGTACTGTGGGGTTGGCGACCGACCAGCTCGCCTTCCTCGCGGAGGCGACCGGGCTCGCGGTCGACTGAGGCCCTGCCGGACGTGCCGGGGCTCTCGACGGCGGGCCCCGGCACGCCCGGCAATGGTGCCGCGCGCAGGTGACCTCGGATCTCGTGGGCGGCGGGGCGTTCGCGATACCCGGACGGGTGCGGTCGACCTGCGCCGCTCTGTTGCCGTTTCCCCCGAACGACAGCACGGAGAAAACCCCCGAAGCCATGAACCTGCCGTTACTCACCCAGCCGAGCTGCGTCGAGGAAGTCGGGACCTGGTGCCACACCGTGTGGACCTGGACCGGCAACCACTGGATGGCGATGTACTCCGACCTGCTCATCGCCAAGCCGCTGAACATCCTCGTCATCCTGCTCGTCGCGTTCATCATCCGGTACTTCGTGCACCGCACGATCACCCGGATCACCCGGGGCGGCGGCGGCAAGACGCCGAAGCTGCTCCAGCCGATGAAGGAGCGGCGCGCCGACACGCTGACCGCCGAGCTGCTCTCCGAGCGGCGCAAGCAGCGGGCCCGCACCATCGGCTCGGTGCTGAAGTCGGTGGCGACGTTCGTCATCTTCGGGCTCGCCGTGATGTACGTGCTCCAGGTGCTCAACATCCCGCTCGGACCGGTGCTGGCCTCGGCCGGTGTGCTCGGTGTCGCGGTCTCCTTCGGTGCGCAGAACCTGGTCCGGGACTTCCTGTCCGGGATGTTCATGATGGTCGAGGACCAGTACGGCGTCGGTGACGTGGTGGACCTCGGCGAGGCCATCGGCACGGTCGAGGCGGTGGGCCTGCGGGTGACCACGCTGCGCGACCTCAACGGCACGGTCTGGTACGTCCGCAACGGCGAGATCCTGCGGGTCGGCAACTCCAGCCAGGGCTTCGCCGTCGCGGTGGTCGACTTCCCGATCTCGCACAACAGCGACGTGCAGAAGGCCATCGAGGTGGCCACCCAAGTCGCCACCGAAGCCACCTCGCGCGACCCGCTGGCCAAGGACGTCCTGGAGGCGCCGGAGATGCTCGGCGTGGACTCGATCACCGCCGACACCATCACGCTGCGGCTGACCACCAAGGTCCGGCCCGGTCAGCAGTGGGCGGTGCAGCGGCGGCTGCGGGCCGAGATCAAGCAGGCCTACGACGACGAGGACATCAAGCCGCCCTACCCGTTCGGGCGGCCGGTGCCGCCGACGAGCCCGGCGCAGTGACCGCGACCCGGGGTTGGCTCCGCCGCACCCCGGGCGGCAGACTTCCCCGGGCGTTCGCTGAGAGGATGGTGTGGTGACTTCCGTGGAGACCTTCTACGAACAGGTGGGCGGCGAGGAGACCTTCCGCCGGATCGTCGCCCGCTTCTACCAGGAAGTGGCCGCCGACGAGCTGCTGCGGCCGCTGTACCCGGAGGAGGACCTCGGCCCCGCGGAGGAGCGGCTGCGGCTGTTCCTGGTGCAGTACTGGGGAGGCCCGCACACCTACTCCGACCAGCGCGGCCACCCGAGGCTGCGGATGCGGCACGCGCCGTTCAAGATCGGCCCGGCGGAGCGGGACGCCTGGCTGCGCTGCATGCGGATCGCCGTCGACGAGGAGAACCTGGCGCCGGAGCACCGGGAGCAGCTCTGGAGCTACCTGGAGATGGCCGCGCACAGCATGGTCAACTCCTGGTTCTGAGGGCCTGCCGTGGCACCCGCGGCGGAGGGCGCCGCTCCGCGAAGAACGAGACGACCGCACGGACAGGCACCGAGGAAGGACGCCAACGTGGCAAGGCCCCGCGTCCCCGCACCGCGCCGGGCGTGGTCCACCGCCACCGCTAACACGATGAGGTGGAACACCCCCTGATGTGGCCGGCACGCACTGATCCCTGGTACGCGGATGCGGTGTTCTACCGCATCGGCGTGCGTTCCTTCGCAGACGTCGACGCCGACGGGGTGGGCGACCTCGACGGCTTGCGCGATCGGCTCGGCTACCTCGAACTGCTCGGGGTGGACGCGCTCGTGCTGGCCGGGATCGACCCGGCGGCGGCCGGGCTCACCCGCTTCCTGTCCGAAGCGCGCCACGCCGGTTTCCGGGTGCTGGCCGCCGCCGACGTCGACCCGGCGCGGACCGATCCGCAGCAGGCGCTCGCACCGTGGCTGGAGCACGAGATCGACGGGTTCCACCTGGCTCCCCGGGAGGACCCGCACGGGGCGCTGGCCGACGCGGTCGCGCGGATTCCCGAGCACGTGGTGATCGGCAGCGGCGAGGGTCCGTGGCAGCTCGACTTCAACATCGACCTGCCGATCGCCGGGTTCCACGCCGAAGCGGTGCAGTCGGCCGTCACCCGGGTGCTCGCACCGGGCGGTCGGCGACCGGCCTGGGCGATGGCCAGCCGGGACACCGAGCGCAGCCGCAACGCCGCCGCCCTCACCCCGGTCCGGGCGATGGCCCTGGTGCAGCTCGCGCTGCCCGGTGCGGTGTGCCTGCGCCACGGCGAGGAGCTGGGCCTGCCGGGCAACCAGCGCATCACGATGCCGTGGGAGGGCGAGCACCCGCCGTTCGGGTTCTCCGCCGCCCAGGTCGACTGGTCCACCATCCCGCCGGAGTGGGCCGCTTTCACCGCCGAAACCCAGCTCGAGGACGAGGGATCGACGCTGTCGCTGTACCGGCACGCGATGGAGGCCCGCGCCGCGCACCCCGCGTTCCGCGGCGAGGAGATCGAGTGGTTCGGCGCCCCGGAGGGCTGCTTCGCCTTCCGCCGGGTGGGCAGCACCCTGATCTGCGCGCTCAACACCTCCACCGCCCCGGTCCCGCTGCCACCGGGCGAGGTGCTGCTGTCCAGCCGGCCGCTGGTCGACGGTCAGCTCCCGGTCGGCACGGCCGCCTGGCTGGTGTGACCGCGGGACGGTCCGGGGCCGGGCGTGCGCCGCTCGCCCCCGGGCCGGAGGTCCGGGTGCAGTAGGCCGACCTTCCTCCGGACGGCCGCCGCGGGGCCGGTAGATTCTCCGGGTCCCGCCGCCGAGCGCCCAGGAAGCCATGACCGCCTCCCCACCCGAGCTGACCCCACCGCCGCGGGAGGACGTCCGCACCCGTCGCCTGATCGGCGTCGACATCGCCCGGTTCGTCGCGGTGCTCGGCATGTTCGTGATCCACTTCGGCGCGCCGTTCCTGAGCGGGACGGGCGAGGCGCGGGCCGCGCAGTTCGCCAGCGGCCGGGCGACGGCGCTGTTCACCGTGCTGGCCGGGGTCTCGCTGGCGCTGCTGTCCGGGCGCGGGGCACCGCTGCGGGGGACCGCCCTGCGCACCGCGCGGACCCGGATCGCGGTGCGGGCCGTGCTGCTGGTGGTGCTGGGCATCGCGCTGGCCTGGGCGACCGCACCCGCCGGCTTCCTGCTGACCGTGATCATCCCCTTCTACGGGATGTACTTCCTGCTGGCGGTGCCGTTCGTGGGCCTGGGCGCCCGCGGGCTGGTGATCGCCGCGTCGGTGGCCGCGCTGGTCGGCCCGCAGCTCTCCTTCCTGCTGCGCTCGGGGATGGCGGCCGACACCCCGCTGGCGCTGCTGGTCGACTCGATCAACGCCGTCGACCCGGGACACCTGCTGGCCGCGTCGGGCGTCTTCGACCTGCTGCTGCTCGGGTTCTACCCGGCGGCCTCCTACCTCCCGCTGGTGCTGGCCGGACTCGCGGTGGGGCGGCTGGACCTGCGCTCGGGGGCCGTGCGGCTGCGCCTCGGCCTGGTCGGGACGCTGCTGGCGGTGGGTTCCGCCGCGCTGTCGCAGGCGCTGGTGGAGTGGTTCGGCGTCGACCCGGAGGGCATGGCGCAGGGCGCGGTGCCGGTCGACCACCCGGAGTGGCTGCTGGCGGGCGTCGCGCACAGCGGGACCACGTTCGAGCTGGCCGGTTCCGGCGGCATCGCGCTGGTGGTCCTCGCGATGTGCCTGGAGCTGGCCGACCGCACCGGCCGGGTGCTGCTGCCGCTGGCCTGGGCCGGATCGATGGCGCTGACCCTCTACGCGCTGCACGCCCTGGTGATGACCTGGCAGATCGTGGTCGGCGGCTGGGTCCTCGGCAGCGCCCCGGAGTTCCTGGTGGAGCTCGCGAGCCTGGGACCGGCGATGCCGGAGCTGCCGGACCTGCCCGACTTCCCCCGGGACGGGCACCGGCCGGAAGGCGTCATGGCCTGGGTGCACGCCTCGATGCCGGAGCTGTTCCTGCTGTTCTCGCTGGTCTTCGCCGCGGCCTGGCACCGCCGCTTCCGGCGCGGCCCGCTGGAGGGGCTGGTCAGCGAGGCCGTCGCCCGGGTCACCACCGCCCTCACCCGAGCTCCCGCCGCCGCGGCCCCCGAGGTGCGCGCCGAACGCCACCCCTGACCGCATTCCACCCGGAAGGGTGGTGAGTGAGGGGCACCTTCATCCGGCTAAGTCGGATGAAGGTGCCCCTCACCTGGAAAAAGATCAGCTGATCAGGTGAAGAGGGGGAGCAGGGCGTGCCTGCGGCGCACCACCGCGCCGAACCGGGAGTCCAGCCGGAGCCACGAGTCGGTGGCGCTGACCCGCACGATCTCCTCCTCGGCGGGGCCGCTGACCAGGAAGCCCATGCCGGAGAGCACGAACAGGCAGCGCAGCGGCACCTTCACCTCGTACCCGGAGCCGCTGACCGTGAACACCTCCTGGTCCAGCAGCGAAGCGGGCGGGGTGCCCTTCGGGCCGACGTTCTCCTTGGCCACGTCGATGCCCCGCTCGGCGACCTCGCCGACCAGCCGGGCGGGCAGGTCGTCCACCCGCCGCCAGCCGCCCGGCGGGGGCAGCTCGCTGCGCCACATCAGGTCGCGCGGCGGCCCGGGGTCCATCACCGGCCCGCCGGCGACGGTGAGCGCGGCCAGCAGGTCGCCGCCCGAGACGCTGACGTCGTCGGGCACCACCGAACCGGTCACCGACCGGGTGCACAGGGCGTCGAACGGCGTCGCCGCCCAGACGTCGAGCCGGTCGGTCCCGGCGCGGTTGCGCATCCGCACCACCGCCTGCCCGTCCAGCCGCACCGCCCGGGCGACGAACGCACCCAGGTCCTCGCGCTCGACGGCGTCGTCCATCCGCAGTTCAGGCACGGCCGAGCTCCGGTTCCGGCACCTCGACGCACCACTCGTCGAGGAACTCGCGCTCGTCGGTGGACAGCCGCCGCGGGCGCCCGGCGCGCAGGTCGTAGGGCACCATCAGCGTCTCGGCCGTGGCGACCACCTCGTCGGCGTGCGCGGTGTAGTCGAGCACGAACGACGCGGCCTTGAGCTCGCGCACCGACATCTGCACCTGCAACGTCCCGGACCGGTAGTTCAGCGGGCTGTGGTAGTCGATCACCACCCGCGCCACCACCATCCCCTCCGCCATGCCGAGCAGACCGCGGCGCTCGGCCTCGGTGAACAGCAGCTCGGCCCGGGCCTCCTCCAGCAGCGTGATCGTCCTGGCGTGGTTGACGTGCCCGAACGCGTCCATGTCGGACCAGCGCAACGGCACCTCGGCTACGAACGCGCCCACGACGAGCTCCCCCTTCCGCTGTGCGGTGGGCGCCCGTCCGGACGCCCACGTCCTCACCTGACCATGCTGCGCAACTGCCGCGCCGCCACCGACAGCGTCGCCAGGTCGAGCAGACCCGAATTGGTGATCTGCTCCAGCGACGACCGGGCGCGGGCCAGCCGCGACGCGTTGAGCGACTCCCACCGCGCGATCTTGTCCGCCGGGGAGTCCTCCGGGTCGCTGATCCGCAGCACGTCGGTGGTGATCTCCCGCAGCGACGCGTAGAAGTCGTCCCGCAGCGCCAGCCGGGCCAGCGAGTGCCACCGGTTGCCGCGCTCCAACCCGTTGACCGCCAGCAGCATCCGCTCGACGTCGAGGTGCTCGGACAGCGTGTAGTACAGCTCCGCGCTCTCCTGCGGGCTGCGCTCGGCGTTCACCCCGCCGTCGCGCTCGGCGAGCTCGGCGACCTCGGTGACGTCCAGCAGCGCGTAGGAGTCGAGCAGGCAACCGACCTCCTCGGCGAGCTCGGCGGGCACGCCCTCGGCGACCCACCGCCGCACCTTCGCGTCGACGCCCTCGGCCGCCCGGCCCTGCACCAGCTCGCGCACCGAACCGGCGAGCCCGGCGACCACCGGCCGGAACCGGCTGATCTCGGCGCCGATGGCCAGCGGCTGCGGCCGGTTGGTGAGCATCCAGCGCGCGGCGCGGTCGAGCAGCCTGCGGCTCTCCAGCACCAGCTCATCGGCGACGGAGCTGGGCACCGCACCGGCGAGCGCGTCGATCCGCCGCCACAGCGAGTGCAGGTCGTAGACCGTGGTGACCACCGCGAACGCCCGCACCACGTCGGTCGTGGACGCGCTGATCTCCTCGGACAGCCGGTAGGCGTAGGAGATCCCCGCGCCGTCGACCACCTCGTTGACCAGCATCGTGGCGATGATCTCGCGGCGCAGCGGGTGCGCCGCGATCGCCGCGGCGTAGCGCTCCCGCAGCGGGGTCGGGAAGTAGTCGACGAGCCGGTCGCTGAACGCCTCGGCGTCGGGCAGCTCCCCCGCCAGCACGTCGCGCTTGAGCGCGAGCTTGACGTGCGCCATCAGGGTGGCCAGCTCGGGACTGCTCAGCCCCTCCCCGGTCTTCTCCCGCTCGCGGATCTGCTTGGGCGCGGGCAGCGCCTCCAGCTCGCGGTCCAGCCCGCTGCGCTTCTCCAGCGAGGTGATCTGGCGGGCGTGCACCGGCAGCATCGGACCGGCGTGCGAGCGGGAGACGCCGAGCACCGCGTTCTGCCGGTGGTTGTCCCGCAGCACCAGCTCGCCGACCTCGTCGGTCATCCCGGCCAGCAGCTCGTTGCGCGCCCCGGTGTCCAGTTCGCCGTCGGTGACGAGCTGGTCGAGCAGGATCTTGATGTTGACCTCGTGGTCGGAGCAGTCCACCCCGGCCGAGTTGTCCAGGGCGTCGGTGTTGACCTTGCCCCGGCGCGGGCGAACTCGATCCGGCCGAGCTGGGTGAGGCCGAGGTTGCCGCCCTCGCCGACCACCCGCGCCCGGAGCCGCTGGCCGTCGACCCGCACCGCGTCGTTGGACTTGTCGCCGACCTCGGCGTGGGTCTCGGTGCCCGCCTTGACGTAGGTGCCGATGCCGCCGTTCCACAGCAGGTCCACCGGGGCCAGCAGGATCGCCTTGATCAGCTCCGGCGGGGAGAGCTGCGCCACCGAGTCGTCGATGCCCAGCGCCGCGCGGATCTGCGGGTTCAGCGGGATCGACTTCAGCGAGCGGGACCACACGCCGCCGCCGGTGCTGATCTTGGTCCGGTCGTAGTCGTCCCAGCTCGACCGGGGCAGCGCGAACAGCCTGCTGCGCTCGGCGAACGAGACCGCCGGGTCCGGGTCGGGGTCGATGAACACGTGCATGTGGTTGAACGCCGCGACCAGCCGGATGTGCTCGGACAGCAGCATCCCGTTGCCGAACACGTCCCCGGCCATGTCGCCGATGCCCACGACGGTGAAGTCCTCGCGCTGGGTGTCCACGCCGAGTTCGAGGAAGTGCCGCTTGACGCTCTCCCACGCGCCCTTGGCGGTGATGCCCATCGCCTTGTGGTCGTAGCCGACCGAACCGCCGGAGGCGAAGGCGTCGCCGAGCCAGAAGCCGTAGGAGCCGGCGACGTCGTTGGCGATGTCGGAGAACGTGGCGGTGCCCTTGTCGGCGGCCACCACCAGGTAGGTGTCGTCGCCGTCGTGGCGCACCACGTCCGGCGGCGGCGCGACCGCCCCGCCGACCAGGTTGTCGGTCAGGTCCAGCAGTCCGGAGATGAACATCCGGTAGCAGGCGACGCCCTCGGCGCGCGCGGCCTCGCGGTCGGCCGCCGGGTCACCGGTGGGGACCGGCGGGCGCTTGACCACGAACCCGCCCTTCGCGCCGACCGGCACGATCACCGCGTTCTTCACCGCCTGCGCCTTGACCAGGCCGAGGATCTCGGTGCGGAAGTCCTCCCGGCGGTCCGACCAGCGCAACCCGCCGCGGGCCACCGAGCCGTAGCGCAGGTGCACGCCCTCCATCCGGGGCGAGTACACGAAGATCTCGTACTGCGGGCGCGGTTCCGGCAGCCCCGGGATCTCCTTGGGCTCCAGCTTCAGCGCCAGGTACGGCCGCGACCCGGCGAAGTGGTTGGTGCGCAGCGTCGCCCGGATCAGGCTCAGGTAGGACCGCAGGATGCGGTCGGCGTCCAGGCTGGTGACCTCGTCGATCAGCTTGGTCGCCTCGGCGGTCGCGTCGGCCTCGCGGCCCGCCCGGTCCTCCGCGGCCAGGTTCGGGTCGAACCGCACCTCGAACAGCCTGGTCAGCGCCACCGACGTGGTGCGGTGCGCGATCAGGGTGTCCTCGATGTACTCCTGGCTGTAGGCCACGCCGACCTGGCGCAGGTACTTGGCGTAGGCCCGCAGCACCGACGCCTGCCGCCAGGTCAACCCGGCCCGCAGCACCAGCGCGTTGAACCGGTCCACCTCGGCGTCGCCGAGCCAGGCCGCGCGGAACGCGTCCTCGAAGCGCTGACGCAGCGTGTCCAGCCGCTCCACGCCCTCGCTGTCCAGCAGCCCCGGTTCCAGGCGCAGCCCGAAGTCGTAGAGCCAGCAGCGCTCGCCCTCGGCGGGTTCGATCTCGTAGGGCCGCTCGTCCACGACCTCCACGCCCATGCTCTGCAGCACCGGCAGCACGCGCGAGAGGGTGACCCGGCCACCGGCGACGTAGATCTTGAACCGCCGCTCCCCCGGGTCGGGGTCGCGCGGCGTGTAGAAGGACATCCGCACGTCGCGCGGACCGGTCAGGGACTGCAACCGGCGCAGGTCGATCAGGCCCTCGGCGGCGGTGAAGTCCTCCTTGTAGGCCTCCGGGAAGCTCGCGGCGTAGCGCTGCCCGATCTGGCTGATCGCCTCCGAACCGGTGCGCGCCCGCCGACCGCGGCGGGCGGCCCCCGTGCGCTCCGCCTCGATCCGCTCGACCATCTGGTCGTCCCAGGTGTGGATCGCCTCGGTCAGCCGCTGCTGGATGCGCGCCAGGTCCGGCTCGACCTCGTTCTCCGGGTCGGTGTGCACCACGAAGTGCACCCGGGCCAGCGTCGACTCGCCGACGCGGGTGCTGTACTCCAGCCCGGTGCCGCCGAGCTCCTGGAGCAGCACCTCCTGCATCGCCAGCCGGGAGCTCGTCGTGTAGCGGTCCCGGGGCAGGTACACCAGGCACGAGTAGTAGCGGCCGAACGGATCGCGGCGCAGGAACGGTTTGAGCTTGCGCCGCTCGGCCAGCGCCAGCACCCCGGTGATGGTGCTCTGCAGCGATTCCGAATCGGTGGCGAGCAGCTCGGTGCGCGGGTAGTTCTGGATCTCCTCCAGCATCCGCTGGCCCGAGTAGGATTCCATCGGGAACCCCGCGCGGTGGATGACCTCCCGCACCCGGCGCTCGACCACCGGGATGTCCAGCACGTTCTCGTGCAGCGCCGTGGTGGTGAGCAGGCCGAGGAACCGGTGCTCGCCGGTCACCCGGCCCGCCTCGTCGAAGGTCCGCACGCCGACGTAGAACGGGTGCACAGGCCGGTGCACCGTGGACGGTGCGCTGGCCTGGGTGAGCACCAGCAGGTCGTCCGAGGTGGCGGTGGTGCGGGCGTCCAGCTCGGAGGTCAGGGTCCGCTCGGCGACGACGTCGTTGCGCAGCACGCCGAGCCCCGAGGCCAGCACCGGGCGCAGCGACAGGTCTCCGGACTCGGCCACGAGCTCGTAGTGCCGGTATCCGAGGAAGGTGAAATGTCCCTCGGTCAACCAGCGCAGCAGCTCCGCGCCGTCGCGGACCTCGGTGGCCGGGACCGGCGGGGATCCGGCGTGCAGCTCGTCGGCGAGCGTCCGCGCCGCGGTGAGCATCCGCTCGGTGTCCTCGACGACCTCCCGGACGTCGCTGAGCACGCCCAGCAGGTCGTGCTGGAGGCGGGTGATCCGCTCGGCGTCGACGACCTGGTCCACCTCGACGAACATCCAGGATTCGGTCAGCGCGTCGGCGGGCGGCGCGGCCGGATCGGCCCCCGGCAGCACCTCCAGCAGGTCGCCGGCGAGGTCGCGGCGGACCGAGACGATCGGGTGGATGACCCGCTGCACCTCGGCGACGTCGCGCCCCAGCTCGGCGATCACCGAGTCGACCAGGTACGGCATGTCGTCGGTCACGACCTGCACCACGGTCGCCGGGCTCTGCCAGCCGTCCGTCTCGCGCTCGGGGTTGAAGATCTGCACCACCGGGCGCCCGACGGCGCGGTTCGCCGCGAGCCTGCGGTGCGACCGCAGCGCGCCGACGAGGTCGGCGGGCTCGTCGTCGACGAGTTCCTCGGCAGGGACGTGCCGGTAGTACACCTGCAGCAGCTCGCCCAGCTCCGGCGCGATCTCGGCGGCGCTCGCGAGCAGGCGCTCCTTCACCAGCTCGGGGCTCTCCACGTCACCGGCCGCCGCGGTCACGCCGGGCGACCGGAGTCCGGTCTTCACCTGTCCGGGGTTCGAAGTCATCTTCAGGCAGCTCCACGCTTGACGGCACCTCGTTGTGCCCACACGGCTCCCAGCTTAAGAGGTCCGTCCGGGCCGGATTCGCGGGGCGGGGCGGGTGCGCGGACCGCGCTCGGCGCCTGCGCGCACCCCCGCGCACGGTGACCCCGCGGCGGCGTCCCACGCGGCCGCCCGGGCCGGGGACGGCGGTCGGCGGTCGGCCACCTACGTCGGCGGATTCGGCGCGGTGGAGCCGAAACCGGGCCACCGGTGCCGCGCGTCCGCACCACGGGAATCCGAAGTGGACGAACGCGTCGAGCCGGGTCGGCCGTGCCTGCCGGGCGCTCGGCCATGCTCGGTGCCCTCCCCCCGGCGTCCCGTCTCGTAGGCCATCAGGGCCTCGGTCAGCAGCTCGGCGAGACCGACCTCGGCCCCGGGCTCCCCGGTCGGCAGGTCCACCACGTCCCCCTGCTCGGCAGCCTGCCAGTCGGGGCGCTGTTCGGCCACCAGTTCGGGAGCTTCACCCGTCCGAGCCGGTTCGCCGTCCTCGGGCGGCTCATCCGTTCCCGATCGGGAATGCCGCTGCCCGGACCGCTCCTGCTCGCGCAGCGCCAGGCTAGCGCGGATCTCGGAGAGCGAGCGGCCGCGCGAGCGGCGTCCGCCCTCGGGTTCCTCGGCGCGGAACTGCTGCTCACCCGGCGGATCGGACGGCGCGACGTCCGGCTCCGGCGGCACCGCGATGACCGGCATGATCGTCGTCACGTCGGCGGTATCGCGCCCCGGGCCCCGGTCATCGGCCTCGGCCGACCGGTCCTCGCCGGGCCACGCGCCGGTGGGCTCCGGCTCCGGCGCGGGGCCGGTGACCTCGGGCACCGCGTCCGGCTCGTGCGCGGCCTCGGTCCGCCGAGCACCGCCGACCGCGTCGCGGAAGATCTCCGGACGTCCGGTCAGGGTCTCCATCAGACGGCGCGCGGCGTCCCGGACGCTGAGATCGCTCCGGGAGAGGCCGAAGTCGTCGACCTCGCCGGTCCCGTCGTCCGCCGGGGCGCCGTGCCGACCGGCCGAACCGGGGTCGGCGGCCGTCCCGTGCCGCCCGCGGGCGGGCTCCTCGGCTTCCGGCCACGCGGACTCCGCCGGGTCCTGCCGCACCTCGGACGGCCAAGCGCCGCCCAGGTCCCACCCCGGCTCGGCGGACCCGGCCCCGTCCGCGTCGTGCCTCCCGGACGGGGCGAGATCCTCAGCGGCCGAAGACCGGGCGTGCGCCCACGGCTCGGTGTCAGCCGCACTTCCGCCAGCCGCGCTGGGCGAACCGCCGCCCTCCACGGCACCCGGCGTCCAGGACGCGGCTTCGGCGCGTCTCCGGCGCGCACGGCCCTGCCCGACAGCAGCATCGGCAATGCCGGGCTCCCACGCCGCGGCAGTCCCCGCTCCCCCGGCGTCGTCGCCGTACCGCCCCGGCGAGGGCTCCGCGACGTCCTCGTCCGGTGGCCAGGCGGCGTCCCGGTCCCACCTCCCGGCCGTGCCCGCGTCTCCGGTTCCCCGGCGCGAACCGGGGGAAGGCCTTCCGGTCGCCGAACGGTCGCCCGGCACCGACGCCTCGCCGGGGGCCTGCCCGTACCCGGGAACGCCCTCGGCGCGCGACGCCGCGTCGCCGAACGCCGCCGACCGGGCTGCGGGACCGTGCCGACCGGCTGCCTGCCCGGGGTCCGCGTGTTCCCCGCCGTGCCGACCGCCCGATGCCTCGACGTCCGCCGTGCTCCCGGTGCCGTACCGGTAGGTGCTCTCGCTCGTGGACCTGGCGCGCCGACCACCAGGCTGGTCTTCCGGCGGGGCGACGGCGGGTTCGTACCCGGATCCGCGCCGGCCGGACGTCCACGTGCTCGTCACCGGATCACCCGGCTGCTCGGCAGGGGTTCGGCGGCGCGCCGGTGCCTCCGCCGGGAGCTCCTCCGGCCACGCCTGCTCGTCGACGGGCTCCCGCGATCGGCCTTCGGCCGTCGGCCACGCGTGCTCGGCCAGGTCGTCGACGCGGCCCGGTAAGCGCTCCCCGCCTTCCGCCGCGCCGTCGCGCTCGCCCGCGGGCGCACGGCGCGCCGCCCGCCCGGTGTCCTCCCCCGCACGGCCGGGGCCGCGGGTGTCGGTCCCCGGGTCCGGCACGGCCGCGCGGCGGCGGCCTCGCGCCGCGGACTCGGTCACCTCGGACCGCGCCTGCGGGACCTCCGACCGGTCCGCACGACGACGACCACCCGCCCCCGGGTCCACGGCTCCGAACTCCGGGTGCGCCTCCTCCGGCCGGGCCGCGCGGCTGCGGTCGCTCACCGCGGACTCGACCGCCTCCGGCCACGCCTGCGGAAACTCCGGCGACCGATCCGCGCGACGACGACCGCCCGCAGCGGGTCCCGCGGCTTCGGACTCCGCGCGCGGGTCGTCCGGTTCGGCGCGGCGGCGCCCACCGCCGCGCGCGGGCTCCGGCGTCCACGCCCCGCGGACCTCGTACTCCACGGTGCCGCGACCGCCGGGGGCCGGGAGATCGTGCTTGCTCCCGACCGCGCCGTCCGAGCCACCGCGGGGGCCGGGCACCTCCGGGCGGGGGCGTGCTGGCTCCCGCTCACCGCGGGTGCCCGCGTGCGCGGCGCGCGCCGCCCTGGTGCCGGACTGCACCGCGGCGGCGGCCTCGGCCCGCGCGACCGACGCCGCGTCATGCGCGCCGCCTCGGGAGACCCCGGTGCGCGCGTCGTCCGCGACGGCACCGGCCGGGACGGATGCGGCCGCTTCCGGCGCAGTTCCGGGGCTCTCGTCGGCCGAGGCGTCCACTTCCCGCTGATCGTCGGTCGCGAGCGCGGCGGTCGGCTCAGCCCCGGGTGTGGCGTTCGGCTCGGCTCCGGACACAGCAGTCGGCCCGGCCCCGGACGCGGCGGACGGCTCAGCTCCGGACGCAGCGCTCCGCCCGACCCCGGACGCGGCAGTCGACTCGCCCCCGGACGCAGCGCTCGGCTCGCCCCCGGACGTAGCGGATGGCTTGACCCTGGGCGCAGCGCTCAGCTCGGCCCCGGGCGTAGCGGCTTGTTCGACCCCGGGCGTAGCGGTCGGCTCGGCCCCGGGCTCGGCGGTCGGCACCGCCGCCGGCTGTTCGGCCGCCCGAGCGGTGCCGCCGACCACGGCGGCGAGGGCCGTGACGGCCGCGTCGTCGGCCAACGCCGGGAACGCTTCGAGCAGCCGGACCCGCGCGCTGTGCACGGCGGCCCGCCAGCGCCGGTCGGCGGCGTAGGCGGAGCGCAACGCCGTGAGCGCCGCCGGGAAGTCCTCGCAGCGCTCGTGGGCCTGCGACAAGGCGTTGAACGCCTCGGTCAGCACCGCGTCCTGCTTGTGCCGGTCGGCGATCGCGGCCGTGTCGTTGAGCACCCGCACCGCCGCGTCGTGGTCGTCCTCCGGCAGGTGGACGCGGGTGCTGATGGCGAGCCCCAGCCAACCGACCGGGCCGGCCGCCGCCGCGCGCACCGGTCGGGACAGCACGGCGTCGGCCACCCGCACCGCCTCCGCGCGCCGGCCCAGTTCGAACAGGGCGTGGACGCGCTCCAGCACCAGTCGCGCGCGGTGCTCACCGCTGTCGGCGTCCGGGTCGCCGAGCCGGTCGAGCTGGTCGAGGCCCTGATCGACCACCTCGACGGCCTTGTCGAACTCACCCTGCCTGCGGTGGTGACCGGCGCGGGCCGCGCGCACCCGGGCCCGGACCAGCCGGAGCTCGTCGCGGGTCAGGTCGATCGACTCGTACAGCCGCTCGGCCTCGTCGAGCGCGTCGAGGCGCTCGACGTGCTGCCGCGACGCGGGCAGCGAGGAGGCCATCGCGAGCAGCGCGTGCGCGCGCACGGCGGGCTCGATGCGTTCCCGGCGCAGCACCGGGCGCAGCACCCGCGCCGCGACCTCGTGGCTGTCGGCGGCGCGGGCGCACCACGCGAGCTCGACGCGCAGCCGCCCGCCGATCTCCTCGTCCCCCGCCGCCTCGGCATCCCGGACCGCGGTCAGGGCGCGGTGGGTCACCGCCACGCCCCGACCCAGCCGGTTCGAGCAGAAGATCGCCAGCGCCTCGGCCTGCAGCCGGGCGCCGCGGTCACCTGTCCGCCTCGCGAGCGCGACCGCGCGATCACCGAACACCAGCGCGAGCTCCGGAACCCGCCAGCACATCTGCTCAGCGGGTTCCAGGAGTTCGTGCGCCGAGCCGGTGCGAGGTGAAACCTGCACGCTCGCCAAGGCGCCTCCGTTCAGCCCCGGGTCAACTTCCGATGCGTCACCCGGTGCGGACGGGCCGCGTCCGCACCGAGGCGCTCGATCTTGTTGGCCTCGTAGCCCTCGAAGTTACCTTCGAACCAGAACCACTTGGCGGGGTTCTCGTCATCTCCCTCCCACGCGAGGATGTGGGTGGCGACCCGGTCCAGGAACCAGCGGTCGTGGGAGATCACCACGGCGCAGCCGGGGAACTGCTCCAGGGCGTTCTCCAGCGAGCTGAGGGTCTCCACGTCGAGGTCGTTGGTCGGCTCGTCCAGCAGGATCAGGTTGCCGCCCTTCTTGAGCGTCAACGCCAGGTTCAGGCGGTTGCGCTCACCGCCGGAGAGCACCCCGGCCGGCTTCTGCTGGTCCGGGCCCTTGAACCCGAACGCGCTGACGTAGGCGCGGGACGGCATCTCGACCTGCCCGACGTGGATGTAGTCCAGCTCGTCGGAGACGACCTGCCAGACCGTCTTGTCCGGGTCGATGTTGGCCCGGTTCTGATCCACGTAGGACAGCTTGACGGTGTCGCCGACCTTGACGTCGCCCTCGTCCGGCTCTTCCAGCCCCACGATGGTCTTGAACAGCGTCGTCTTGCCGACGCCGTTCGGTCCGATGACGCCGACGATGCCGTTGCGCGGGAGCGTGAACGACAGGTCGTCGATCAGCAGGTTGTCGTCGAAGCCCTTCTTGAGGTGCTCGACCTCGACCACGACGTTGCCCAGCCGCGGGCCCGGCGGGATCTGGATCTCCTCGAAGTCGAGCTTGCGGGTCTTCTCCGCCTCGGCCGCCATCTCCTCGTACCGGGCCAGTCGGGACCGGGACTTGGTCTGGCGGGCCTTGGTGTTGGAGCGGACCCAGTCGAGCTCGTCCTTGAGGCGCTTCTGCAGCTTGGCGTCGCGCTTGCCCTGCACCGCGAGGCGCTCGGCCTTCTTCTCCAGGTACGCCGAGTAGTTGCCCTCGTAGGCGAAGGTGCGCCCGCGGTCCAGCTCCAGGATCCAGCCGGCGACGTTGTCCAGGAAGTAGCGGTCGTGGGTGACGGCGAGGACGGCGCCCGCGTAGTTCGCGAGGAACTGCTCCAGCCACAGCACGCTCTCCGCGTCCAGGTGGTTGGTGGGCTCGTCGAGCAGGAGCAGATCGGGCTTGCTCAGGAGCAGCTTGCACAGGGCGACCCGGCGGCGCTCGCCTCCGGAGAGGTGCTTGACCTCTGCTTCCGGCGGCGGGCAGCGCAGGGCGTCCATCGCCTGCTCCAGCTGGGAGTCCAGCTCCCACGCGTCGGCGTGGTCGAGGTCCTCCTGCAGCCGACCCATCTCCTCCATGAGCTCGTCGGAGTAGTCGGTGGCCATCAGCTCGGCGATCTCGTTGAAGCGGTTGAGCTTCACCTTGATCTCGCCAACGCCTTCCTCGACGTTGCCGAGGACGGTCTTCTCCTCGTTCAGCGGCGGCTCCTGCTGCATGATGCCGACCGTGTAGCCCGGCGTCAGGAACGCTTCACCGTTGTTCGGCTGGTCGAGTCCCGCCATGATGCTCAGCACGGTTGACTTGCCAGCCCCGTTCGGCCCGACGACACCGATCTTGGCGCCCGGGTAGAACTGGATGGTCGCATTCTCGAGGATGACCTTGTCACCGTGCGTCTTGCGCACATTCTTCATGGTGTAGATGAACTCGGCCATGCCCTGAATCGTAGTTGCGCCGCGGGTGCGTCCGCGCACGCGGTCAGCCCACCGACCGGGCGGCATCTCCTCCGCATCCGGCGGGGTGGGGCATCACCTCCTCGTCGTTCACGTCATCGCTGGTGAGCACGGCGCCACGCCCGGTCAGCCGACCTCGGCGATCCGGCTGGTGGGCTCGGTCCGAGCCGGGAACGGCGGATCGGCTCCCACCGGGGCCGGGCCGCGCAGCCGCGCCAGGTCGAGCCCCAGGGCGGAGGCGTCCAGCTCGACGGCAGTGCGCCACTGCCCGCCGGATTCGTACTCGCGGGTGCGCAGCCGCCCGGAGACCACGACCGGGTCGCCCCGGCCGACCGCCGAGGGCACCTGCTCGGCCAGGTGGCGCCAGCAGCTCACGGTGGTGATGAACCGGTCGCCGTCGGTCCACTCGGACGTGGTCTTGTCGAACCGGCGCGAGGTGGCACCGAGCCGGAAGCTCACCACCCGGTTGCCGTTCGCCGTCTCCCGGGTCACCGGATCGGTGAGCACGATGCCCACCACGGTCGCGGTCGTCTCGAACATGGGACCTCCTCGCGTCGCGGAGCCGACCACCGGCCCCACGACGAGAGTGCCCGAGCGCGATCACCGGGCGCCACCACGTCGTCACAATCTGTGGACAACTCGGCGGCCTGTGGACAACTCACCCGCCGGTGCGGTCCTGTTCAGCCATTCGTTTGAGCATCGCGTTGTAGGCGGCCAAGTCCGCTTCCCCGTCCGCATCGGCCTTCCGGTCGATCCTCCGGGCCATCCGGTCATCGGCGCGCGACCACTGGATCAGCAGCGCCAGCATCACCACGACCAGCGGGACTTCGCCCGACGCCCACGCCAGCCCGCCGCCGAGCCGCTGGTCGGACAGCAGGTCGGTCATCCACGGCAGGTCGAGCCCCCGGTAGAAGGTCTCCGCGATGACCGTCTGCGACATCATCAGCGCGATGCCGAAGAAGGCGTGGAAGGGCATCGAGGCGAAGACGAGCCCGAGCTTGCCCAGGTGCGGCAGCGGGCGCGGCGCCGGGTCGATCCCGATCACCGGCCAGTAGAAGACGTAGCCGACCAGCAGGAAGTGCGCGTTCATCGCCAGATGCGCCCAGTGCTCGCTGAGCGCCACGTCGAACAGCCCGGTGAAGTACAGCGCGTAGAACGAGCCGACGAACAGCACCAGCGCCACGATCGGCTGGGTCAGGACCCGGGTGATCGGCGAGTGGACGAACGCCAGCAGCCACTCCCGCGCCCCCGGCGGCTCGCCCTTGCCCGCGGGCTTGAACACCCGCAGCGCCAGCGAGGTCGGACCGGCCATCACCAGGAAGACCGGCGCCAGCATGGACAGCAGCATGTGCTGGCCCATGTGCACGCTGAACACCGCGGGGGCGTACTTGCCGATGCCCGAGGACGTCGCGACCAGGATCGTCGCGCACCCGCACAGCCAGGCGACCGTGCGGCCGACCGGCCACCGGTCGCCGCGCTGCCGCAGCCGCAGCACCCCCACAGGTAGAGCCCGGCGAGCACCAACGCCGCGGTGCCGTAGACCAGGTCGAACCGCCAGTCGAAGAACAGCCGCAGGGTGGACGGCGCTTCCGGCAGCGGATAGCCGATGAGCAGTTCGGCGGTGCCCGGGATCGGGCCCAGCTCGGCGGGCGGCGGGGTGCGGCCCAGCGCGACCGCCACGCCGATGGTGACGAACATGATCAGCACTTCGACCGCGCCCAGCCGCAGCAGGCCGCCGGTGCCGTTCTCGATCCGCCGGACGCTGGCGCTGCGCTGGTAGTAGCCGACCACGCCGAGCACCACCAGGCAGACCACCTTCACCACCACGAGCAGTCCGTAGGACGTGGTGAGCAGCTGGTCCAGCGGCACCCGGACCAGCGAGTTGACCACGCCGGAGACCGCCATGGCGAGCCAGCAGACCAGCGCGATCCGGGAGAACCGGCGGGCGACCAGGCCGACGTGCGCGCCGCCGCGCGCGGCGTGCGCGAGCAGCGCGATCAGACCGCCGACCCACAGCACCGCGCCGAACAGGTGGAACAGCAGGCTGTTGGTGGCGATGTCGTGAGCGCCACCGCTGGCCGAGTGGCCGGTGGCCACCACCGGCAGCATGCCCGCCAGCGACAGGCCGAAGGCCGCGGTCGTCCAGCCCCAGGACAGCACCACCCGGCAGGTCACCGCGACGAGGAAGGCGATCAGCGCGGTCAGCCCCCAGGACTTCGCCTCCTCCAGCGCGTCGACCAGGCCGAACAGCACCTCGGCGCTGAGCACCTCCGACACCGCGCGGCCGGTGGCGTCGGCGGCGATGAAGGGCACCAGCAGCGCCGCGCCGACGCACCAGACCGCGGCGGCCCACCCCGCGGTGCGCACCGCGGCGTAGCCGTCGGCGGCCAGCGCGCCGGACCGCTTCGCCGGGATCCCGAACGCCGCGAGCAGCAGCGAGCCGATGGTCACCACGGCACCGCTCTCGGCGATCACGCGGACCACCGGCAGGCCGTAGCTGGTGATCGGCCCCGGATCGGGCAACCCGTACTGGGCGTAGGAGTCGGCCGCGAACAGGGCGGTCAGCGCGGCGGCGACCACCGCGGCCAGCAGGCCTCCGGTCACGGCGAGAACGGCCACCGCGTTCGACGGCTGCCGGTCCCGAGCGGGCTCGCGAACGGTCTCGGTTGACACGCACCGAGCGTAACCGCCGCCCAGGTCGGCCGATGATGCGCAACCCCGTGCTTTGCCGCACGCCACACCGATACTGTTCACCCCGTGACTGCTGCCCGCCGATGGCTCCCCGCGCTGTCCGCGTCCCTGCTGGTCGCACTGGCCGGCTGCGGTGCGTCGATCACCGGTGAGCCGGTGCCCGCCGTGGGCTTCCGCGACGACTCCGCCTCGATCGCCGCCATCCCCACACCGCGCGCGGTGACCGGCGTCGACCCGTGCACCCTGCTCGCTCCCGCCGATCTCGACCAGGCCGGCGGGACCACCGGAGGTCCGTACCCGGGCAACCCGACACCGCGCACCTGCACCTACGCGCTGGGCGGCGCGCAGCCCGGCAACACCGCGGCGGTGGGCTTCAACGACGAGTTCGAGGCCGCCAAGGCCAAGCAGCCCCGCGGCGTCGACGTCGACGTCGAAGGGCACTCGGCGTGGCTGTACTGCGACGTGATCGACGGCTTCCAGACCTGCACGGCGACCGCGGCGATCAACGCCGAGCACACGCTCGTGACCATGCTTTCGCTGCGCGGGGCCACCGCCGCCGACACCACCGACGTGCTCCAGGACCTCACGACGGCGGCGCTCCGGAACCTCCCCACGGGGTGAACGACGGCGAGGCTCCCGTTCGATACCGGGTCTGCAACGGTGCAGCGTCGACCCGACAACCGGACATCTCTACCGCTACCCTTGCTTGCTGCGGCTCACGGAGCAGCGCAAGGGCCCCCATAGCTCAGCCGGATAGAGCAAAGGACTTCTAATCCTTAGGTCGCAGGTTCGAGTCCTGCTGGGGGCGCCACCTGGGAGACGTAGGGATTGCCGGACCAGGCCGTGCCACCGGGCCTCGAACTCTCTTCGGGTTCGAAGCCCGGTGGTTTCCACGCGAAACTTCAGACGGTGTACGTCACCGTGGAGGAAGCGCCGTGGGGCCGGTCTTCAGGGGTAGGTGTGCGACCTGCCAGCCACAACGCTGAAAGGAAACCCCGGTTCGTCCAAGTTCCGGCGTACAGGACGAAGCACCCTGGCGTGGGTTTGTTCCGTTCACACCAAGCCATAGCTTCCTGCACGTCGCAGCCGGTTAGCACAGAAGCTTGCATTTCGTGGTGCTGAGGTTCGCCTGTTCGGTCGAGGTTCCACGACCACAGTTCGGCCATGAAAGTCGGCTCGGTCAGGATCTCGCAGACGTCTCGGTCATCGAAGTCATGTACTTCCATGACCCTACGATGGTCCACACGGAATCTCCCCCTCGTCTGTGGTGAACTCGATGGGCAGCGGCTCCTGCCCCTGCACGGGCACCACGGCGCCATTGAATTCGCCGTACCACCAGGTCGGGTTTCTATTGGCACAAGGCGGTGAGGTGGTGCGATCGTTGCCAAGGGTAGGCATGTTGAAGTTCTGCGACTGAGAGATTCGGGCTCCCGGACCGTGGCCACCAATCTCCCCAGTAGTAGAACATTTCACCCGTCAACGAGAGCGACGCGACGGGCGTGTCGCAGTTGATCCGAGCCTTCACACCTGCGCCGTCGGTGGATCTCCTCCTGTGCACATGACCTTCCGGCACGATGCGGCACTCCGCCTGCACCGCTCGCTGCTCCGGACCGGCGCCAGGGATCGTATACGTGACGACGCTGGGAGCAGAGGACGGCGGCGGAGGTGGAGGCTGCGTGGCGGAGCCTTCGACCTCGCCTGGTTGAAAGCTGTACTCAGGCGCTGCGACTGCCGGAAAAGCCAGTCCGACGATCATGACAGCAGCCGCGGCGAATACGGTACTGGTCGTTGATGTTCGCATCAGGCCTACGGGGCTTGATACCGGCCGTACTTCGAAAAGGGGTAAGTCACTCTGGTGGCCCAACACCCGGCTTGTACGCATTCTTCGTCGCCGACCTGGTGCTCCCCTTCGGGGTGGTGGCACCGGCGCTCCACCGCTACCCAGCGGCCGACTACGGCAGCCGCGAAGCGGCCCCGACCGCTGAGCGGGCGGAGGAATCACGTCCCGCTCCGGGACGGCGCGTGATCGGCCGGTCCTGGATGATCTCGCCCGACCAGACGCGGGTGCACCTGAGCGCGGCGGACGGGTGGGTGGTGTGCGGTCACCCGCTGCGCGGCGACTGGGTGCGTTCACCCGGGTTGGAGGCGATCAGGCCGGGTGAGCACGTGCCATGCGATTCGTGCCTCGGGTCAGGTGCGCCGTGGTCGCGGATCGCGCAAGCGGTGCGGGCATCGGGTCCACCCACGTCCGCCGAGGCGGCGCGGCGGGTGCCGCCGCCCTCGACGTGGCCGACCGAGCAGGTCCCGGCCCTGATCACCGCGTACGTCGAAGCCGCGAAGCGAGCGGATCCCGCTCAGCGCGGCCGTCTCCGGCGGGCGGCGGGACCCGGCTCGGTGGGGCCGGGAGCGCGCGGTGATACTGCGCGCATGTTGCGTTCCCTGGTGCTCAACCAGTGCACGACCGGTGCCCACGTCGACGACCTGCTCCGCCGCGCCCTGGTGTCCTGCTGGCTCGACGTGTCCAACGCGGGTGGCGCCGTGGGGTTCCCGGTCCCGCCCGTGCCGGAGGACGAGGTCGTCCGGGCGGTGGACGCGCTGATCTCGGAGCTGCACCCGGATCGCTGCCGCCTGCTCACCGCCTCGGACGGGCGCGGGCTCGCCGGATGGCTCGTGCTGCACCGCGATCCGGCGCCGCTGGTCGCCCACCGGGCCTCGGTGCACCGGGTGCAGAGCCGTCCCGAGCGCCGGGGCGAAGGCGTGGGGACCCGGCTGATGACCTTCGCCCGGGAGGTGGCCCGCGACGAGCTCGGCGTCGAGCAGCTCCAGCTGACCGCGCGCTCCGGGATGGGGCTGGAGGAGTTCTACGCCAAGCTCGGCTGGCGCGAGGTCGGCCGCTGGCCGGGTGCGCTGCGCATCGCCCCCGGCGACGATCGCGACGAGATCCTGCTGCACCTGCCGCTCTAGTCCGAGCGGTCGAAAGCCCCCGGCCGACCTACACTGCTCGACGTGGGCCGTGCACGTGGGGTGTTGTCGCGCCTCGTCGGGGCCGCGGTGGTGGTCGGCCTCGTCGGGGCCGTGCTGCTCGGCGAATGGCAGTACGCCTTGACGGTGGCGTTGGTGATGGCGTTGCTCGCCGCGGTGCTCGGGACGCCGGGACCGCCCGACGTCCTGTCCGCGGTCGGGTTCACCTGCCTCATCGCCGGCTCGCTCGGCTGGGTGTGGCTGGGCGACATGCGGTGGGCGGTGCTCGGCGCGCTGGTCCTGGTGGCGACCTCGGCGGTGGGCGCGGTGCTCGAACGGCGCGGGGTCAGCGGGTGACCGGGGGCCGGGACATGGCCCAGGTGGTCGGGCCGCCGCCCGGCAGCTCGACCTCCGCGACGACCTCGAAGCCCAATCCCCGGTAGAAGGCGACGTTGCCGGGCAGCGAGGTCTCCAGGTACGCCGGGGCGCCCTGCTCGTCGGCGGCGCGCAATCCTGGTTCGACGACGGCCCGGCCCAGTCCGCGACCCTGGCGGTCGGGCAGCACCCCGACGGTCCCGAGGAACCACGCCGGTTCGCGCGGGCGGTGCGGGTTCAGCGCGTCCTCGGCGGCCTCGGACAGCGCGGCGCGATCCCCGGCGAGCTCCCGCATCCGCGGTTCGAGCTCGGCGAACGCCTCGTCCAGCCCGGTCGAGTCCGGGGTGGTCCAGGCCGCCACCGCGGCGACGTCCTCGCTGACCCACACCCGGCCGTGCCGCAGGCCGACGCGGGTCAGGAACAGCCGCTGCGACTCGGCCAACCGGTCCGAGTAGCCCTCGGCCGCCAGCGTGTGCCGGGTGAACGGGTAGTCGGCGAAGGCCGCGCGCAGCGTGACCACGGCGGCGTCGACGTCGGCGGTCTCCGCGGGACGGATGATCGGCACGCCGCCATCGTACTCAGCGCAGCGAGGACGGACTCCGCTGCCGCCAGCGCACCGGCACGCCCCGCCCGTTGGACCGCAGCAGCTCGCCGAGCGCGACGGCGAGCTCCGGCCACCGCTCGGACAGCAGCGCCAGGCGTTCCTCGTCGGCGGCCTCGACGGCCTGGATCACCTTCGCGGTGCTGATCGGGGCGTAGGGCGTCACACCGGCTCCTCGGGAACGGCGGGTCCAGCTTCGCCCCCGAGTGTGCCGCCCGATCGGGCGGCGCAGCCCCTTGATGTTCACCCGTCAGTGCTGCGACCAGCTCCCGCCGCGCTGCACGTGGGCCCACTCCCGCTCCCACCCGCGCAGCGCGATCCGCCGCGCCGCCGCCTGCACCCCGAGCATCGCGCCGAAGCAGAGCACCTCGGCCACCACGAGCACGAGGACCCCGGTGAACGCGGCCGCGGTGGTGATCGACGCCTCGCTCGGCGGGGCGGGCACCCGCGTTCCCGCGCCGTCCACCCAGACCTCGACCCGTTCGCCCGCCCTGCTGCCCGCCGGGACCGGCACGGACTCCACCCGGTCGCCCAGCGGCGTCGGCCAGCTCACCAGCGCCGTGGTGCCCGCGTCGCCGTAGCCGTAGACCTCCGAGACCGGCACCTCCATCCGGGCGTCGGTGGTCAGCACCGCGCTGATCGGCCTGCTACCCGCGGCCTGCCGCTCGGCCTGCCGGGTCAGGTTCTCCCGCACCACCGATCCGGAGGTCAGCGCCACCGGCACCGCCAGCACGGTGCCGCACAGCAGCAGCAGCGACAGCAGCGCGGCCACCCGGTCGATGGGTCTGCGCAGCGGGTTCGGGGATGTGCTCAGCGCGTGGAACAGCCATCCCGTGTGCGCCTTCAGCGCCGCCATCATGCGAGCCTCCGTGGGACCGGTCCGGTGCCGGAGCGCGCTCCGCGGTCCGGTCGCGGCGCGCACCCGCCCAGCATTCGCCGACGCCAATCTCATCGTTATGGCCGCGTGATTGTCCATACACCATCGGTGTAGTAAATGGCGACTCGATCGCTGCACCGGGTGATCTCCGCCGGGCACCCGCGTTCGCCTCAGCCCTTCCGCTGGGACCAGCGCGTGCGCCAACGCTCGGCCAGCCGCGCCGCCGTCGACTTGGGCTTGGCGTCGAAGAGCTCCTTGAGCCAGTCGTGCCAGGCGCGAGCGCTGTCCGCGTCCACCCCGCGCAGCAGCTTGCTGACCTTCCGGTACTCGGCGGAGGTGCGCCGCTTGGCCCACGCCTCCAGCGCCTTGTCGAACGCCACCCGCGCGCCCTCGGTGGCCTTGTCCGACCAGGCGGTGAGGAACGCCAGCGCCACCGCCCCGGTCCGGTCCGCGGCAGGTCGCTGCTCGTCCGCCCACACCGCGGGGAGTTCCCGGACCAGCAGCTCCTGCACCCGCGCGCCCCCGGCCACGGCGGCCGAGGCCGCGGTCGGCGGCGGGATGGACAGCAGCGCCGCCACGATCTCCGGCCCGCGCGCGGTGAGCACCTCGTCGGCGATCTCCTTCAGCTCCCCGACCCCGGCGCCGGGCGCGCGCGCCGCCCGCTGGAAGTTCGCCAGCCACGCCCGCAACGCGCTGTCGTCCTCCCACATCGACCGCAGCCCCTCGTGCTCGGACCCGAGGTGGTGCACCAGCATCCGCAGCACGTCGAGCTGGTCGGCCGAGGCCGGTGCGCTCTCCAACACCGGGAAGATCCGCTCGGCCAGCGCCTCGGAGACCATCGTGGCCGACATCGCGCCGAGCACCGAGCGCACCTCGGCGACCGTCGGCGGGGTGTGCGCGAACAGCGCCTCCCACACCGCGTCGGCGTGACCGCGCCGATCGGCGGCCCGCGTCCGGTCCCGCAGGGCGTCGATGACCTGCTGCCTCGGCTCGCCCCCGGCCGCGACGGCGGACTGGGCGACGAGCCGGTCCAGCGGCAGGAACGGATCGGCGACGGTCGGCGCGAGCAGCCGCCACCAGTGCTCGCGGATGGCGTCGGCGAGCGCGCCGGAGTCCTCCGCCAACCGGCTGCCGAGCTCCTCGCGCAGCAGCGCGATCAGCTCCGCGCGGCACGGCCACGCCCGGGGGTCCACCGGGGCCTGCGGGTGCTGCGCCCACCAGGCGATGAAGTCCTTCGCGGCCTGCGCGAACCGGGTGGGCCGGGGTTCCAGGCCGAACCGGCCCGCGGTCCGCAGCACCCCGTCGAGGTGCTCCGGGGCGGTGTCCGCGGCGGTCTCCTCGGCGAGCCCGGTGGCGTCGGAGAGCTCCTCGGCCGACCACCGGTGCGCCGCGAGGTGGCTGGTCGCGGCCGGCTCCCCGGCGGCGGCCTCGGCGAGTTCTGCGCGCAGCAGCGCCACCCGGACCCGCGCGTCGTGGGCGGTCTCGGCGAGCCGGGCCAGCACCGTCCGCTCCGGCGGCAGCGCGAGCACCGCCTCCCGGACCCGGTCGACCGCCTGCTCCGGAGCCCGGGTGCCGGCCAGCCAGCCCGCCAGCTCCATCGCGGCCTGCTGGTCGGGCACCGGCTCGCCGGAGGCGAGCACGCCCGCGGCGAGGCGGTCCCCCGCGTCGGCCCGCTCGGCCCCGCGCTGCCGGGCGAACCGGTGCGCGAGTTCGAGCTCCTCGACCACCGCGGCGGGATCGCCGTCCAGGAAGCGCCCGACCCAGTGCCGCGCGGCGGCGCTCGGTTCGATCGCACCGCGGCGCCGGTCGCCGAGGTGGAACACCACGAAGTCGTCGTCGTCGAGCTCACCCGCCCAGTCCGGGTGCAGCGCGAGGACGTGCTGCCTGCTCAACCGCGGATCGGTGGCGTAGACCCGGAAACCGATCCGGAGCGCGCGCTCCTGCGGCAGCAGCAGGGTCCCCGCCGCGATCCAGCGCAGCACCTCGTCGGGATGCCGCCCCACGAACACCACCCGCCGGGCATCGGGCTCGCGGACCTGGTCCAGCGCGGTGTGCACCGCGGTGAGCCAGTCGTGGCCGTCGTCGCGGGCCAGCACCCAGTCCCGCAGCTCGGCGGCGGTGTGCGGACCGGGCTCGGGTTCGGCGGGCACCGGTGAGCACTCGGTGCCCTCGACCGGTCGTTCCGCCCACCACGGCGCCTGCCAGAGCTGGGCGGGGCGCAGCCCGCCGTAGGAGGCGGGGTCGTCGGTGACCAGGGCGTGCGTGAAGTGGTTGCCGACCCGGTCCTGCTCGGTGTCGGCGTACACCCCGCGCGCGGTGACGTAGCGGCCGTCGTGCAGGTGCACCAGCGACGGCGGGAACTCCGCGACCGGGCGCCGCTCGCGCAGCCAGTCCGGCGGCACCTCGTAGAGCGCGGCGCGCTGCACCAGGGCCGCGTCCTCCTGGCCGGTGCCCGCCGACATCGCCTGGATCTGGAACCCCTCGGTCCCCCGCGTTCCCTGCCCGGGACCGCAGTCGGTGTAGAACAGCGAATGGAAATCCCGCGCGCTCATCCCGTGCTCCGTTCCACGACTGGCCGGTGATCACCGCGAGGGTAGCGGCGACGAGGCGGACCCAGGGCCGGAGTCGGGCATTTTCGACGTTCCCACCGCGTTCGCCCGGCGTACGGTAGGGCCGGAGACGACCGACGGGAGCCGCCGATGCCCGACGAACTGGCCCCGATGCCGACCGACTGGCAGCGCGCCCTGGCGATCGTGGCGCACCCGGACGACCTGGAGTACGGGGTCTCCGGTGCCATCGCCGCGTGGACCGCCGAAGGCCGCGAGGTGTCGTACCTGCTGGCCACCCGGGGCGAGGCGGGCATCGACGGGCTGCCGCCGGAGGAGGCCGCACCGCTGCGCCAGTCCGAGCAGCTCGCCAGCGCCGCCGAGGTGGGCGTGACGTCGGTGGAGTTCCTCGACTACCGCGACGGCGTCGTCGAGCACGGGCCCGCGCTGCGCCAAGACCTCGCCCGGGCGATCCGGGAACGGCGGCCCGAGCTGGTCATCACCCTCAACCACCGCGAGAGCTGGGGTCCCGGGAGCTGGAACAGCGCCGACCACCGGGCGGTGGGCACCGCGGCGCTGGACGCCGTCGCCGACGCGGGCAACCGGTGGATCTTCCCCGAGCTGATCGCCCAGGGCGCGCAGCCGTGGCAGGCGAGGTGGATCGCGGTGGCGGGCACCCAGCACCCGACGCACGCCGTGGACATCGGCGCGACGCTGGAACGGGCCGTCGCGTCGCTGGCCGCGCACCGCACCTACCTGGAGGCGCTCAGCGACGAGCCGCACGACCGGCACGCCCGCCGGGTCGTGGAGCAGGCCGCGCACCTGGCCGCCGCCCGGTTCGGCGGACGGCCCTGCGTCGGGTTCGAGCTGATCGGCTGACCGGCGGGCGACTACACCACGGCGGGCAGGCCGACGGCCGCGTCCACCGCGATGGCCACGAAGATCAGGGCCAGGTACGAGTTGGACAGGTGGAACAGGGTCATCGGGTTGTAGCCCGCCCCGTTGCGCACCGCGCCGTGCAACCGCTGCGCCACCACCAGGAACGCCGCCCCGGCCAGCACCGCGAAACCGATGTAGATCCAGCTCGTCGCGGGCACCAGCAGCAGGGTGCAGCCCACGGTGGCCCAGCTGTAGGCCAGGATGCGCGCCGAGACCTGCCGCGCGGTGGCCACGACCGGCAGCATCGGCACCCCGGCGCGGGCGTAGTCGTCCCGGTACTTCATGGCCAGCGACCAGAAGTGCGGCGGCGTCCACAGGAACACCACGCCGAACATCACCAGCGCGGGCCACTCGACCGTGCCGGTCACCGCGGCCCAGCCGACGACCACCGGCATGCACCCGGCGGCCCCGCCCCAGACGATGTTCTGCGCGGTCCGGCGCTTGAGCACCAGCGTGTAGATCAGGACGTAGAACAGGATCGCCGAGGTCGCCAGCACCGCCGCGAGCAGGTTCGCGCCGAGCCACAGGACGAGGAACGACAGCGCGCCGAGCACGAGGCCGAAGGTCAGCGCGTGCCGCTTGGGCACCTCGTAGTTGACCAGCGGGCGCTTCTTGGTCCGGTGCATCACCGCATCGATGTCGGAGTCCGCGACGCAGTTCAGGGCGTTGGCGCTGCCCGCCGACATGGCACCGCCGACCAGCGTCACCAGCACCAGCCAGGGCGACGGGATGCCGCGCTCGGCGAGGAACATCGCCGGGATGGTGGTGACCAGCAGCAGCTCGATCACCCGGGGTTTGGTCAGCGCGAAGTAGGCGGCGAGCACACCCCGGCGGCGCACGGGCGCGGCCGCCGCGGCGGGGGTCGCCGATTCGGGGGACGCTGTCATGAGGCCCGCGATTCCTCCGCCACCTGGTCGGTCTGCACGATCGGCTTGCCCTCCTGGCGCAGCTGCGCCCACCGGGTCACCTTGCGCTCGGCGAAGAACGCGCCGAGCGGGACGGTACCGGCGAGCAGCACCAGCAGCATCCGGCCGATCGGCACCCGCAGTTCCTTGGTGAGGATCACCGCGACGAGCAGGTACACCATGTAGAGCCAGCCGTGCCCGAAGCCGATCAGCCCGACCCAGTCGTCCCCGGCGAGCTGCGCGGCCGACCCCTCCGGCCAGCCGTACTTGAACACCATCGCCGCGCACAGCGCGAGCAGCAGGACGGCGGTCACGTACGCCATGATCCGGTACAAGGTCAGCACGCCAGGCTTCACGACCATCCCTCACATCCGCAACGCGCGCAGAACACGGTGTTCATAGGACCGTACGCCACGCGGCGCGGCGGGCCGCGGTGGACCTCACGCAAGAGTGGCGCCGCCCACCCGCGGTGGTCGAGGACCTCCCGATCAGCCCCGGCTCAGCGCGTAGTCGGGCGCCGAGCGGGCGGCCCGGCGGTGCCGGAGCACCGAGTCGCGGATCTCGCCCGCGCGGACCGCGCCGTTGGACAGCAGCGAGGAGGTGAGCCCGTGGGTGTGCTCGGTGCCGCCCTGGAGGTAGATGCCGCCCAGCTCGTCGCGGGTGCGCACCCGGTAGTCGCGCTCCACCGCGATCCGGCCCCGCTCGTCCCGCTCGCAGTGCCGGGCGGTCTCACCGAGCAGCGGGAACGGGTCCCGCGGACGGCAGCCGGTGGCGTAGACGAGCACGTCGGAGTCGAGCACCTCGCGTTCGCCGGTCGGCAGGAACTCCACGGTGACGGCGACCCCGTCGGGGCCCTCGGCCACGTCGGTGACCCGCGAGGCGTTGAGCATCCGCAACCGCTGCTCGCCGCGGACCTTCTCCTGGTAGGCGCGGGCGTAGAGCTCCTCGATGAGGTCGAGGTCCACCACCGAGTAGTTCGTGTTGCGGTGGTAGGACATCAGCTGCTCCTTGACCTCCTCCGGCGCGCCGTAGAAGTGGTCGACGGCCAGCGGGTCGAAGATCCGGTTGGCGAACGGGCTGTCGTCGGCCGGGGTGTGGCCGTAGCGGCTGAACACCGAGCACACCTCGGCCTCCGGGAAGGTCCGGTGCAGGTAGTCGGTGGCCTCGGCGGCGCTCTGCCCGGCGCCGACCACGGTGAGCCGGCGCGGGCGGGTGCCGTCGAGCTCGCCGACCCGGTGCATCAGGTCGAGGTTGTGCCAGACGCGGTCGCCGAGCCGGGCGCCGTCGGGAACGCTGGCCTCCAGCCCGAGGGCGAACACCACGTTGCGGGCGCGGGCCGTGGTCAGGCGGCCGTCACCGTGGCGCACCACGACCTCGAAGCCCTCCGGCACCGGCGTGAGGTGCAGCACCTCGGAGTCGAAGCGCGCCAGGTGGCCGACGCGCGCCGCGGCCCACTCCAGGTAGTCGTGGTACTCGACCCGGGTGGGGAACATGGTCTTGTGGTTGATGAAATCGGCCAGCCGGTCCTGGTCCTTGAGGTAGGACAGGAAGGAGAAGCCGCTGGCCGGGTTGCGCATCGTCACCAGGTCCTTGAGGAAGGACACCTGCATGGTGGTGCCTTCGATCAGCATCCCCCGGTGCCAGCCGAAGCGCGGCTGCTTGTCGAAGAAGGCGCAGCTCAGCCGGTCGGACTCGGCAGCGTCGCGGTTGTGCTCCTCGATCGCGATGGCCAGCGCCAGGTTCGACGGGCCGAAGCCGATCCCCAGGATGTCGTGGACGGGACGTCGCTCTTCCGTCGATGCCGCAGACACGGTGGTCCCCTCATCTCATGCCGGGTCGGGTTTCCCGGGCGTGCGGGTTCGCCGGCGGTGCGGGACGCACCGCCGCGGGGTTTTCGCGGACGCGCGCTGCCGGCGAGTCGGCGGTCAGTCGCGGTCGTGGTTGTACTTGTCGTGGTATTCGGTCTCGGCCAGCCCCTGCTTCCAGTAGCCGATCGCGAGCACCGAGGAGGCGTCCAGCCCCCGGTCGGTGCGCAGGTGCTTGCGGATGCCGCGCACCACGCCGGATTCCCCGGCGACCCAGGCGGACACGTCCGCGCCGTCGGGGAGGTCCACCGACCGCACCGCGTCGAAGAGCTGCTCCGACCGGCCGGCGGGGGCGCCTCCCCGGTGCAGCCAGGTCCAGCGCAGGTCGGGCGGGCACTCGACGTGCTGCTGGTCGGCGGAGTCGCCGAGCTCGACGAAGACCTGCCCGCACGCGGTGGGCGGGAGCTGCTCGACGATCGCCGAGATCGCGGGCAGCGCGGTCTCGTCGCCGAGCAGCAGGTACCACTCGGCCGTCCGGCAGCTCTTGCCGCCGGGCCCCATCACGCCGAGGTGGTCGCCCGGCTGCGCGCGGCGCGCCCAGTTCGAGGCGACGCCGTGCTCGCCGTGCATGACGAAGTCGACGTCGAGCTCGCCGTTGGCCTCGTCGTAGCGGCGGACCGTGTAGGTGCGCATGGTCGGCCGCTGGTCCGCCTCCGGCCAGCGGTACCGGCCGGTCTCGACGTCCAGGGTGGGCAGGACCGGGCGTTGCTGGCCCTGCTGGGGGACGAAGACCTTGATGTTGGGTCCGGTGTGCTCGTCGAGGAAGCCGCTGAGCTCGTCCCCGCCGAGGGTGATCCGCCGCATCGACGGGCTCAGCTCCGCGGTGCGCAGCACCTGCAGGTCGCGTGCCGGTGGGCGGCTGCGCCGGGGTCGATCCGCGATAGTCATGCGCCTGGCGTTCCTTCCTCGCATTCCCGGGACGATCAAGTTAAGGCTAGCCTAACCATACGAAGCTCGCCGTGTCTTCCCCCCGGTGGCTCACATCTCGGAGCGCTCCGAGGCCACGGGCTCCCGCTCGATGGTGGGCTTCGGGGTGGGCGGCAGCACCTCGGAATCCTTGATGCGCAGCGCCAGCAGCACGCCCACCAGTGCGAATCCCGCCGACACGAGCATCGCCGCGTGGTAGGGCGCCAGATCGGCCGTGCCGCCGGTACCGGTGGCCGCACCGGCCCCGACCGCCGCGAGCACGCAGGCCGTGATCGCCACGCCGAGCGCGGAACCCACCTGCCGCTGCACGTTGAACAGCGTCGACGCGCCGCCGGTGGAAGCGCTGCCGATCGTCGCGAACGCGACCACCTGCAACTCGGTGGAGGCCATCCCGACGAAGAAGCCCGAGGCGAACTGCACCAGCGCCGCCACCCACGCCCCGCTGCCCGCCTGCACCAGGTTCATCGCGGCGAACGACAGCGCGGCGCCGAACATCGCACCGGCGATCATCCGCCGCGGCCCGAACCTGCGGTGCGCCCAGCCGACGAGCTGGGAGGCCGCCATCAGGCCGACCGCCTTGGGCAGCGTGACCAGCCCGGTCTCCCAGGCCGAGGCGCCCAGCGCGCCCTGGTACATCAGCGTGAAGCCGTAGAGCGTGCCGAGGAACCCGGCGACGCAGCAGAACAGGATCAGGCTCGCCCGCCGGAATGCCGGATCGGTGAACAACCGCAGGTCCAGCATCGGCGACCGGCTGCGCAGCTGCCCCACCACCAGCACGCCCAGCAGCACCAGGCCCAGCAGCCCGAAGCCCCAGAAGTGCGGTGATCCCGGGCCGCGCTGGGCGACCGCGTCCAGCGCGTACATCACCAGGCCCAGACCCGGTGCGGCCAGCGCGAAGCCCAGCAGGTCGAAGCGCTTGCCCCGGGCCTCCACGTGCTCCGGGAGCAGCAGCAGGCCGAACAGCAGCGCGGCCACCCCGACCGGCAGGTTGACGTAAAAGCCCCACCGCCAGTCCAGGTGCTCGACGAAGAAGCCGCCGAGCACCGGACCCAGCGCGGGCGCCACCGCGGTCGGCAGCACCAGCACCCGGGTCAGCCGGATGCGCTCGGCGGGCGGGTAGGCCCGGAACAGCATGGTCAGCGCCACCGGGCTCATCACCCCGCCGCCCGCGCCTTGCAGCACGCGCGCGGCGGTGAGCTGGCCGAGGTCGGTGGCGGCCCCGCACAGCGCCGAGGCCAGCACGAACACGCCGAACGCGGCGAGGAAGACCCGCTTGGTGCCGAACCGGTCGCCGAGCCAGCCGGAGACCGGGATGCACACCGCCAGCGCCACCAGGTAGCCGATGTTGATCGCCGAGGTGGCGCTGGGCGCGACGGCGAACTCCGCGCCGATCGCGGGCAGCGCCACGTTGACGATGGTGGCGTCCATGCCGTTCATGAACATCGCGGCGACGTAGACGACGCACACCGCGACCCTCGGGTCGAACTTCCCGAGCCGGGTGCGGGGCGCGGCGGTCACGGGGCGCGGTGGTCGCGGGCCGGACGCATGTCCGTCCAGTTCGCCTCGATGTGCTCCACGCACTCCTGCCTGCCCGCGGGGCCGTGCGCCACCGCCCACCCGGCGGGCACCTCGATCGAGGCGGGCCACAGCGAGTACTGGTCCTCGCCGTTGACCAGCGCGCAGTACCGCGCATCGAGGTCCTCGAACGGATTGGTCATTCCTGCACTCCTTTGCGGGATCCCTTCAGGAAGCGGCGGAGCGGCCGGGGTCACGAGGAGACCTCGCCCAGCCGCCGGTCCACGATCGCGCCGATCTCGGCGATCGGTCCCCGCTGCGTCATGTCCTTGTGCTCGCAGGCGATGTCGTGGTTCTCCACCGCCCCGTCGACGTAGGGCTGCCACATCGCGGCGGTCAGCGATTCCTTCGCCGGGTTCACGGTGGCGCTGAAGAACAGCACGTCGCCGCGGAACTTGTCGTGGTCGGCCTCGTTCTCCAGCACCGCGCAGTTGGCGAAGTTGTCGATGACGGCCGTGATGGTGTGCGGCTCCAGGTTCGCCAGCGCGCTGCCCTCGGCCGAGAGGATCTCCAGCACGTCCGCGCGGCGCAGCGGCCCCGCCCCGAGCGACTCCACGTCGTAGCCCGCCATGTAGAGCAGCGCCTTGAGCGCTTCCTCCTCGGTGGGCAGCTCGTCCCAGACGTCGGTCGGGTACGAGTCGAGCATGCACAGGAAGCGCACCTCCTCGCCCGCGGCCTGGAGGTGGGTGGCCATCTCGTGCGCGACCACGCCGCCGAAGGACCAGCCGAGGAAGTGGTACGGCCCGTGCGGCTGCACCTCGCGGATGTGCTCCAGGTACTCGGCGGCCATCTCCGCCAGCGTCGGCGCCACCGGCTTCGGCTCGGCCAGCCCGCGGGACTGCACGCCGTAGACCGGACGCCGCTCGTCGACGTGCTTGAGCAGCGCGGAGAACGGCCACGCCAGGCCCGCGGCGGGGTGCACGCAGAACAGCGGCTCGCGGTCCCCGCCGGTGCGCAGCGGCAGCAGGATGTCCAGCGCGTCGCCGGTTCCGCCGCTGCGCAGCCGCTCGGCCAGCCCGGCCACCGTCGGCGCGGCGAACAGGCTGCCGACGTTGATCCGCACGCCCAGCGCGTCGTGGATCCGTCCGATCAGCTTGGCCGCCAGCAGCGAATGCCCGCCCAGGTCGAAGAACCCGTCCTCGATGCCGACCCGGGGCAGCCCGAGCACCTCGGCGAACAGCTCGCAGAGGATCTCCTCGGTGGGATTGCGGGGCATCGTGGTGCCCACCGAGGCGCCGAGGTCCGGGGCGGGCAGCGCCGTCCGGTCCAGCTTGCCGTTGGGCATCAGCGGCAGCGCGTCGACGAAGGTGACCGCGGCCGGGACCATGTAGTCCGGCAGCGACTCGGCGACGTGCGCCCGCAGCGCGGCGGCGTCCACCTCGGCGCGGGCCACCACGTAGGCGACCAGCCGCTTGTCCCCGGTGTCCTCGCGGACCACCGCGGCGACCTGGGCGACGGCCTCGTGCTCGGCGAGCACCGCCTCGACCTCGCCCAGCTCGATCCGGAAACCGCGGATCTTGACCTGGTCATCGGCGCGGCCGGCGAAGTCGAGCACGCCGTCGGCGCGCCAGCGCACCAGGTCGCCGGTGCGGTACATCCGGGATCCGGGCGGCCCGAAGGGATCGGCGACGAACCGCTCGGCGGTCAGCCCCGGCCGGTTCAGGTAGCCGCGCGCCAGCCCGGCCCCGGCGACGTAGAGCTCGCCGACCACGCCGGGCGGGACGGGTTGCAGGTTCGGGTCGAGCACGTGCAGCCGGGCGCCCGGGTCGGGCACGCCGATCGGCACCGCGGTGCCCACCGCGTCCGGCTCGCAGTCCCACAGCGTCGTGTTGACGGTGGCCTCGGTCGGGCCGTAGCAGTTGAGCATCCGCATCCGACCCGCCCAGCGCAGCACCAGGTCGGAGGGCACCTTCTCGGCCCCGCACAGCAGCGTGGCACCGGCCGGGAACTCGGTGTCCGGCGGGAACATCCCCATCATCGAGGGACCGATCGCCAGGTGCGTCACGCGGTGCTCGCGCAGGTACTCGGCCAGCGGCTCGCCCGGCACCCGGAGCTCGGCGGGCACCACGACGAGCGTGCCGCCGCCGAGCAGTCCCATGCACAGCTCCCAGAACGCGACGTCGAAGCTCGGCGAGGCGAACTGCAGCACCCGGCTCTCGGCGGTGATGCCGACCCGGCGGGACTGGGTGGCCACCAGCTTGGCGATGCCGCGGTGCGGCACCACCACGCCCTTGGGCGTTCCGGTGGACCCGGAGGTGTGGATGACGTAGGCGGCGTCGTCCAGCCCGGGGCGGGTCGGCTCGGCGTGCCCGGCGGGTTCCTCGCGGCAGTCCACGAACTCCACCGGCAGGTCGGAGCGGGTGCCGTCGGCGATCACGAAGGCCGGCCGGGCGTCGGTGACCATGTGCCGCAGCCGGTCGGCCGGGTAGTCCGGGTCCAGCGCGAGATAGGCGGCCCCGGCGTGCATCGCCGCGAGCAGGCCGACGATGAGCTCCGGCGAACGCGGCAGCAGCACGCCCACCACGTCGCCCGGGCCGACCCCGCGCTCGACCAGGACGGTGGCCAGGCGGCGCACCCGCTCGTCGAGTTCGGCGTAGCTGAGCTCGACGTCGGCGAACACCAGCGCGGGGGCGTCCGGGTGCGCCTCGACCTGCGCCGCGAACAGCTCCGGGAACGTCGCCGGGCGCACCGAGTCCGCCTCCGCGGTGGCGTCGCCCCAGGCCAGCACCCGCTGCCGGTCCCGCTCGCCGAGGACGTCGAGCCGGGTGACGGCGCGCCGCGGATCGTCGGCCGCCCCGGCCAGCAGCCGGGTGAAGCGCTCCGCGATCGCCTCGACGGTGCCGCGCTCGAACAGGTCGGTGCTGTACTGGACCAGCCCGTCGGCACCGCCGTCGGCGCGCTCGGTGACGCTGACGGCGAGGTCGAACTTCGCCGCGCCCGCCTCGACCGCGTCCACCTCGGTGCGCAGACCGGGCAGCTCGGCGCCGACCCCGCCGGATTCGGTCCAGTGCGCGAGCATCACCTGGAACAGCGGGTGCCGGGACAGCGAGCGGACCGGGTTGAGCACCTCGGCCAGCCGCTCGAAGGGCAGCTCGGCGTGGTCGTAGGCGGCCAGGTCGGTCTGGCGCACCCGGTCCAGCAGCGCGGCGAACGACGGGTCGCCGCTGGTGTCGGTGCGCAGCACCAGGCTGTTGACGAAGAACCCGACGAGGTCGTCCAGCGCGTCGTCGTCGCGCCCGGCCACCGGGGTGCCGATCGGGATGTCGGTGCCCGCGCCGAGCCTGCTCAGCAAGGCCGCGAGCCCGGCCTGCAGCACCATGAACGTGCTGGCCCCGTGCTCGGCGGCCAGCCGCCGCAGCCGGGCGTGCAGCTCGGGGTCGATCTCGAACCGCACCGCGTCGCCCCGGTGGCTGGGCACCGCCGGGCGCGGGTGGTCGGTGGGCAGCTCCAGCTGGTCGGGCAGACCCGCGAGGGTGCGCTGCCAGAAGTCGAGCCGGCGCGCCGACAGGCTCTCCGGATCGGACTCGTCACCGAGCAGTTCCCGCTGCCACAGCGCGTAGTCCGCGTACTGCACGGGCAACGGCTCCTGGTCCGGTGCCGCCCCCTCGCGGCGCGCGGCGTAGGCGGTGGCCAGGTCGCGCAGCAGCGGGCGCAGCGACCACTCGTCACCGGCGATGTGGTGCAGCAGCACCAGCAACCGGTGCTCGCGGGGCCAGGGCGCCGACGCCGGCCGGTACAGCGTCGCGCGGATCGGCGGTTCGGCGTCGAGCGCGAAGCCGCGGCGGGCCTCCTCGGCGATCGCCGCGTCGGGGTCGTCGGTGGCGACCTCGACCAGCTCGGGACCGGAGTCCAGGACGTGCTGCCGGGGCTCGCCGAGCTCGTCGGGGAACACCGTGCGCAGGCTCTCGTGCCGGTTGACCACGTCGGCCAGCGCGGCGCGCAGCGCGGGCACGTCCAGCTCCCCGGACATCCGCAGCACCAGCGGCAGGTTGTAGGTCGGGCTCGGCCCTTCCAGCCGGTGCAGGAACCACAACCGCCGCTGCGCCGAGGACAGCGGGAGCGGGTCGGGGCGCTCGGCCGGGCGCAGCGCGGGGCGGCGCGGCCCGCGGGCCCCGACGTCGAGCCGGGGCGCCAGCCCGGCGACGGTGGGGTGGTCGAACAGCTCGCGGATGGTCGGTTCGGCGCCGAGCTCGGCGCGCACCCGGGCCAGCAACCGGGTGGCCAGCAGCGAATGCCCGCCGAGGTCGAAGAACCCGTCGTCGATGCCGACCCGCTCCACGCCGAGCACCTCGCCGAACAGCGCGCACAGCACCCGTTCCACCTCGTCGCGCGGACCGCGTCCGCCCGCGTCGGCGGCGGGGTCCGGGGCGGGCAGCGCGGCGGCGTCGAGCTTGCCGTTGGCGGTCAGCGGAATCCGCTCCACCGCGACGAAGGCGGCGGGCACCATGTAGTCCGGCAGCCGCGCGGCCAGGTGCGCCCGGAGCTCGGCCGGGTCGGTCTCGCCGACCGCGTAGCCGACCAGCCGCCGGTCGCCGGGCCGGTCCTCGCGGACCACCACTGCGGCCTGCCGCACCGCCGGGTGGGCGGCGAGCTGGGCCTCGATCTCGCCGAGCTCGATGCGGAAACCGCGCACCTTGACCTGGTGGTCGGCGCGACCGAGGTAGTCCAGGGTGCCGTCCGGGCGCCAGCGGGCCAGGTCGCCGGTCCGGTACATCCGGCTGCCCGCCGGGCCGTGCGGGTCGGCGACGAAGCGCTGCGCGGTCAGGCCCCGGCGGCCGAGGTAGCCGCGGGCCAGCCCGGCACCGCCGACGTAGAGCTCACCGCGCACGCCGGGCGGCACCGGCTGCAACCGTTCGTCGAGCACGTAGACCCGCAGGTCGCCGATGCCGCGCCCGATGGTGCTGCCGTCGCGCCGGGCCACCAGCTCGGGGCTCAGCTCCTGGTAGCTGACGTGCACGGTGGTCTCGGTGATCCCGTACATGTTGACCAGCACCGGCGAGTCCGGGTGCCGCTCGTACCAGTCGGCCAGCCGGGACAGCTCCAGCGCCTCCCCGCCGAAGACCACGGTGCGCAGCGCCAGATCGGTCCCCGGGTGCTCCCGGTCGGCCTGGATGAGCTGGTAGAACGCCGAGGGCGTCTGGTTGAGCACGGTGACCCGCTCGCGGCCGAGCAGGGCGAGGAACTCCTCCGGCGACCGGCTCACCTCGTGCGGCACCACGACCAGCCGGCCGCCGTGCAGCAGCGCGCCCCACAGCTCCCAGACCGAGAAGTCGAAGGCGTAGCTGTGGAACAGCGTCCACACGTCGTCGGGGCCGAAGCCGAACCAGGGCTCGGTGGCGTCGAACAGGCGCACCACGTTGCGGTGCGGGATGGACACGCCCTTGGGCCGGCCGGTGGAGCCGGAGGTGTAGATGACGTAGGCGGCGTGGTCGGCGGTGAGCGGTCCGCGCGCCCCCGGTTTCGGATCGCACGGCGAGTGGCGCTCGACGGCCGCGACCGACTCCGGTTCGTCGAGCAGGATGCGGGTGGCGCCCGCCGGCAGCCCGGCGCTGTGCGCGGTGTCGCTGATCAGCACGGTCGGCTCGGCGTCGGCCACCACGTAGCGCAGGCGCTCGGCGGGGTGTCCGGGGTCCAGCGGCAGGTAGGCCGCGCCCGCCTTGAGCACCGCGAGCAGCGCCACGACGAGCTCGGTCGAGCGGGGCAGCGCGAGGGCGACGAGCTGCTCCGGGCCGACGCCGTGGTCGATGAGGTGGTGCGCGAGCCGGTTGGCGCGGGCGTCGAGCTCGCCGTAGGTCAGCGCGCGGTCGCCCTCGGTGAGCGCGACCGCCTCCGGGGTGCTCGCGGCCTGCTCCTCGAACAGCTGCGGCAGCGTCGCCTCGGGCCGCTCGCGGATTCCCGCGGGCGGGGCGTTCCACTCCTCCAGGACGCGTTCCCGCTCGGCGGCCGACAGCAGCGGCAGGTCGCCGATCCCGGTCTCGGCCGGGCGTTCGGCGAAGGCGCGCAGGAAGCGCAGGAACCGCTCGCGGTGCGCGGCGAGCTCGTCGGCGCCGTAGTGCTCCGGGTTGGCGTCGAACTCGAAGCGCAGTTCGTCGTCCTCCGGGTAGACCAGCAGCGACAGGTCGTCGACCGGCCCGGCGCCGAGGTTGTGCACCACGCCCCGGTGGCCGCCGAAGTCGAGCGCGTAGTCGAAGGACTTGATGTTGACCAGGGGGCCGAACAGCGGCCGGTCGGAGCCGAGCAGCCGCAGGTCGCGGCGCAGGTCCTCGCCCCGGTAGTTCTGGTGCTTGCGCAGCTCCCGCACGGCCTTCTTGACCTGCGCGACCAGCTCGCCCCGGGTGGTGCTGCCGGTGACCGCCAGCCGCAGCGGCAGCACGTTGACGACCATCCCGGGCACCCGCAGCGTCGCCGAGCCGAGCCGGCCCATCACCGGCAGCCCGAGCACCACGTCGGTGGCGCCGGTCATCCGGTGCAGGTAGGCGGCGACGGCGGCGATCAGCGCGTCGGACCAGGCGGTGCGGCTCTGCGCGGCGGCCTCGGACAGCACCTCGGGGGCACCGTCGCCGAGCACGTCGACCTGGCGGCGGAAGGTGCGCGCGCTCATCCCGGTGCGCCCGGACAGCGTGGTCACCTCGGGCCGGTCGGCGAAGCGCTCGCGCCAGAACTCGCCGTCGCGCTGGAACTTCTCGGACTCGCGGTAGGCGGTCTCCTCGGCCAGCAGGGCTTCGGAGCCGAGGAACGGGCTCTCCCGGGATCGTCCCCGGCCAGCAGCGCGGTGTAGACCTCGGCGACCCGGCGGAGGATGATCGAGAACCCGTAGCCGTCGATGGCCACGTGGTGGATGCGCTGGTACCACAGCCAGCGCTCGGCGCCGGTGCGCAGCAGCGCGGCGCTGCGCAGCCGTCCGGGCTCGGCCGGATCGGCCGGGGTGTCCATGTCGGCGCGCATCCAGGCCAGCGCCGCGGCGTGCGGATCGGCTTCGGCGGTGAGGTCGAGCACCGGCAGCTCGTCGTCGGCGGGCGGGTCGATCACCTGCTGCGGCTGCGCTGCCTCGACGACCCGCATCCGCATCGCGTCGACCTCGGCGACGACCCGGCGCAGGGCCGCGGAGAACACCTCCGGGTCGACCGGTCCGTCGATCTCGACGTACTCACCGGTGTTGAACACCGGATTCGCCCGGTCGAGCTGCTGGGCGAACCAGATCCCCGACTGAGCGGCGGACAACGGCCGCGCCTGCGCAGCACTCTCCGTCATCGTTCTCCCCACGATCCACAAGCGAAGTAAGGCTAACCTTACTTCACTGATCCGGTCCGGAACAGATCGCCGTGGGATCCCTCACCCGCGCGCGAAGACCATCAGCGCCGAATTCTTGCCCGGCAGCCCGACCTCGCGGGACCGGACGAACCCGGCCTTCCCGAACGCGGCCACCGACGCTCCGTTGTGGACATCCGGCTCGGCGACCACCCGGGCGCACGCCGGGTCGGCCGCCAGCAGCCCTTCGGCCACCGCGCGCAGCAGGCCGGAACCGACCCCGCGGCCGATCGCGTCCGGCTCCCCGATCGCGATGTGCACGCCCAGGTCGCGGTCCCCGCCGGAGTAGCAGTGCGCCAGCTTGTCCCGCCGCACCCGGTACAGCTCCAGGTAACCGAGGTCGCGCCCGTCCCGGGACACCACGCACGGCAGCGAGTGGTCCCCGCCGAGCTGGTCGGCGAGCTCCTGCCGCCAGCGCTCCAGCGGCCAGGCCTGCTTCCAATTCACCGCGACGTGCTCGGCGTTCATCCAGCGGTGCACCAGCTCGGCGTCGGGGTCCAGCCGGACCGGCCGCAACCGGAAACCGCCGCCCAGCTCCGGCACCGGAACCGGCATCTCCACCTCGGGCTCCTCGACCCGCAGCGGGTTGGCGCGCTCGAAGGGCATCGGACGCACCCGCACCGCACCCTCGGCGGTCCGCTCGTACCGCACGGCACCCCCGTTGAGCGCCGCGGCATCGGTCAGCGTCGGACTGGTCAGCCAGTGGTCCACCAGCCACTTCGTCTCCGGGTAGCCCTCGACGACGGCGTGCAGCCCGCGCACCAGGCCGGCCAGCAGCTCCCGCTCGTCGGCCACCCCGCGGCGGCCGAGCCCGCCGATCACCGGCAGCGCACCGCGGGACAGCAGCGCCTCGGTGGCCGCCTCCGCGTTGGTCGCGGCGCGCAGCCCCGGCAGCAGCCTGCTCTCCACGTGACCGGACAACCAGCGCCGCGCCTCGTCGGCCGAGGACAGCGAGCGCGCCAGCGCCGCGAGCTCGCCGGGCGGCGGCAGCGGATCGGATTCCCGCCGCAGCACCGAATCGACTGCCCAGTCGACCAGCGTCGGCGCGCCCGGGGCGTTCAGCGGGGCGTCCGCGGTCGCGCGGGCGCGGGCGTCCGCCGAGCAGGCGGCGGCCAGCAGCACCGGTTCCGCCTCGACGACCTCGGCGCCGTCCGCGTCGAGCACCCGGATCGGACCGAAGCCGTGCTGGCCCGTCGGGGAGCGGTGGACGACCTCGGTGCGCAGCCGCACCGGGCCGATCGCCAGCCGCAGCGCGCCTTCGGGCACCGGGGTGTGGGTTTCCGCCAGCCACCTGCGCAGCAGCGCCGACGAGCGCTGATGCACCCCGTTCCCCTCGGCTTCGACGATCACGCCGCACTCCTTCCCTGGTCGGCGAGCAGCAGCTCCCGGATGATGAGCGGAGCCTAACCTAACCAGGTGATCAGGAGCCACGGTCCGCCCCACCCGGCATCGTTAGTACACTGTGGACTCCGACGCGAACCCCGCGACCAGGAACGAAGTCCCCGCCGCGGACGCTGATCACCCCATCCGGTGACGATCACCCCGTCTCGCTGGGCGATCATCGCGGACCGCGCTTACTCTCCGAATGCGGATCGGCACTCGCCGCACTGGTCCCCCGCCATTCCCCGCCGGAGAGGAGATCCAGCATGGAAGACGTGGACGCCGTCGTCCCGCTCCGGCCTGGATTCGACATCCAACTGCGCGGTTTCCACCGCACCCAGGTCCTGGAGCACATCGCAGTCCTCGAAGACCAGCTCCGGCTGGTCACCCTCGATCGCAACGAAGCCGTCCGGCTCAACGACGATCTGCGCACCCTCTACGACGACACCCGCCGGTCGCTGGACCAGGCGGAGCAGCGGTTGCAGCGGATCGAGTCCTCCGACACCGGCCTGCCCGCCGCCTCCCAGCGGGTGCAGAACATGCTCGCCATCGCGGAGGAAGAGGTGCAGACCCTCCGCGACACCGCCAAGCGCCAGGCCGACATCATCCGCGGCGCGGCCGAGACCGAGGCCCGCGACCTGCTCGGCTCCGCCGAGGGCCAAGCCGCCGAGATCCGCTCCGAGTGCAGCAGCCTGGTCACCGACATCGAGGCGCGCCGGGACGCGCTGCGCCGCGACCACGAGCAGTCGGTCAGCGAGATGCGCGCGCGGGAGCAGCGGCTGCGGCAGAGCATCCGCGACGAGTACAAGAAGATCGTCTCCGCCGCGCAGGAGGAAGCCGACGAGCTCGTCGCCCGCACCCGCGAGCAGTGCGGGCAGTGGAACGCCGAGAGCGAGCAGCTCCGGCTGGAAGTGCTGGAGGAACTGCGCGTCCAGCAGGCCAGGCTGGAGGAGCTGCGCCGGTCGGTGCTCACCGCGATGGACGGCGCGCGCCAGGTGCTCGACGACTCGACCTCGGAGCTGCGCACCTCGACGGCCGGGCAGGCCGCGCTGCCCGCCGCCGTGCTCCCGGTGCCGGAGCAGCGCGAAGGCGTCCGCACCTTCACGATCACGCTCGACGCGCACCCCGAAGGCACCGGCGTCCCGCCGGCGACGCCCGACCCAGCACGCCAGAACTGATCCCGATCGGAGGAGTCCCTTGGACGTCATCGTCCTGTCGTTCGTGACCGGCTTCGCCTTGGCCACCCTCATCTTCTGGCCGCTGCTGCACGGTGCGAAACGGCGGCTGACCGAGGCCGGGGTCATCGAGTCGCCGCCGAAGGGCAGGCACGCGCTGCGGACCGAGGCGGCCACCGCCCCGCATCCCGCCGCCGCGCCGAAGAAGGCGGCGCAGGAGCCGACGGCGGACGCCGAGGCCGCGAAGGCGGAGCCGGTCGCCGACGTACCGCGTCAGCCGGAGCCGAAGGCCGACGTGTCGGCGGCGCCGGACCGGGAGGCCGAGCCGGTGCCGCCGGAGTCACCCGCCGAGACCACCCAGCCCTCGGAACCGGTGCCGCCGGAGGCGCACCCCGAGGACAAGGGCGACATCCCGGTGCTGCCGACGAACCTGTTCGAGGAGCACTTCGAGGCCCGGTTCAACCGGTCGCGGCAGCGGCTGGAACGGCTCCGCTCGGAGCTCAACGGCAACTGAGGTTCCGCCACCGGCACCGCCCCGCGGCGCGACCGCGGCACTTCAGCGCCTTGGCGAAGCGGCGCAGCCGCTTGCGACCACGCACCCAGCCCGCACCGCCGCGGGTTCTCAGCGGTCTTCTCGCGAGGACAGCCGCGACGCCGTGTACGCGTTCGGTACATCAGGAGCGGATCCCGCAGCGAGAAGGCCGCTGAGGTTCCGCCACCGGCACCGCCCCGCGGCGGGACCGCGGACTGAGTCCGCTACTCGGCCGCCACCCAGGACACGGTGAGCCCATCGCGCTGGCCGAACCGTTCCAGGTGGCGGCCGATCACGTCCTGGACCCGGTCCAGCACCTCGGTGCTCTCCGCGCTGGCGTGCAGGGCGAGCGCTCCGGACTCGGCGAGCAGCAGGCAGCTCCCGGCACCGCGGTCGGGCGGCAGCGCGATGCGGGTACCGCCGTCCTCCTCGGTGACCGCGCACTTGCGGCCCAGGTGCGAGCTGAGCTGCTTGCCGTAGCGGTCGGGCTTGTCGGTGCGCACCGTCGCACGCGAGCGGATCATCGAGAACACTCCCGGAGTTAGGCTTGCCTAACCATAGCTCGCGATCGCGTCGTCGCGCCACCCCCGCAGGTCAGGGCCGAGGCGGCGGACCGCGCCCGGCGAGCCGGTCCGGAGTTGTTAGGTTCGCGGTGCAGCACGCCTACCCGTGGGAGCCCCGCCTGTGACCAGCAACCGCACTTCGCCGACGCTGTACTTGGTCGCCACGACCGGCCATCCGAACTACGGGGACGAGCTGATCGCCGCGACCTGGCTGAAGTACCTGGCGAAGGTGGCGCCGGACAGCGAGGTGTGGCTGGACTGCCCGAACCCCGGGCCCAGCGAGGTGCTCCTCGGCCACCTGCACCCGCGGGTGCGGTTCACCGACACGTTCTGGCGGCTGTGCTGGGAAGCCCCCTCGGACGGCCCGTGGGAGGTCGCGTCGTTCGTGCAGCACGCGATCAACAACCCCGGTCTGGCGCCGCGCTGGGTGGCCGGCATCGAGCTCGCCGCCCGCGTCGACCTGGTGCACGTCATCGGCGGCGGCTACATCAACGGCATCTGGCCGCGCCACATCGGACTGCTCGCCGCCGCGGTGGCCGCGGTGCGCCGCTCCGGCGGCCGCGCGGTGATGACCGGGCAGGGCCTGTGGCCGGTGGCCGAGGAGGCGCGTCCGCTGCTGCGCAACCTGGCCGCGCAGTTCTCCGTCGTCGACGTCCGGGACGAGCCGTCGGCCTCGCTGGTGGCGGGGACCTCGTTCAGCGCGACCGGGGACGACATGTTCTTCGGCATCGAACCGGGTCTGTACCGCACCGACGACCTGCGCGAGGTCATGATCTGCCTGCAGTCGGACCTGCTGGACGTGACGGTGCCCGCGCTGGCCGGCTTCCTGCTCGACACGTTGCGCCAGTGGGGGGTCCGCCCGGAGCAGGTCGGCGTGGTGGAGGGCATCCCGCGGGTCGACCGGGAGGTCTTCGCGCTCGTCGAGCACGACCTGCCGGGCGCCCGGTTCTACCCGTTCTCCGAGATCACCGACACCGGGCTGCCCGCCGCGGCCGGGCAGCGCTGGTTGTCCACCCGGTTCCACACCCACCTGGTCGCCGCGGCGGCCGGGGCGCACGGCGTCGCCGTGTCGATCAACTCGAACTACTACACCAACAAGCACCGCTCGCTGATCGACCGCGGTTCCGGCTGGGCGCTCAGCGAAGGGCTCCAGGTGCCCGCGGTGCCGGAATCCGGCGGTTTCGCGCCGAAGGCGCTGCGCGCGCTGCAGGAGGGCAAGGGCCAGCTCGCGTGGAGCATCTACGGGAGCTGAGCCCGGCTCAGGGCTCCCGGCGGTGCGCGGCGACGTAGAACGGCGCGGCGGTCAGCACCGGCACCACCATGCCCAGCAGCACGATCAACATCGAGAACATCGGCACCGACATCCCGTCTACGGTGGGAGAACCCCACGGCCCCGTCGCCCGAACGGGCGTTCACACGGGACATCGACCGACCACCACCGTTTCGTTAGCAACACGTGACATGTCGCGCCCCACGCGTCCCAACGTCACCGGAACGGTCCAAGATCTCCCAGGCTCACTCACTCCCCGAACGGGTGGGGCGGGTCAGCCGGTCCTGGCGCGGTCGCGGTGCAGCAGCCACACGAAGTACGGCGCACCGATCAGCGCCGTGGTCAGCCCCGCCGGTAGCTGGTCCGGGGCGATGACCGTGCGGCCCAGGGTGTCGGCCGCGCAGACCAGAACGCCGCCGAGCAGCGCGGCCACCGGCAGGGTGCGCGCGTGCCGCCGTCCCACGAGCGCGCGGGCGATGTGCGGGGCCACCAGCCCGACGAAGGCGACCACGCCGACCCCGGCGACGGCGGCACCGGTCAGCACCACCGCACCGGCGAGCAGCACCAGCCGACCCGGGCCGACCCGCACCCCGAGCACCTTCGGGGTTTCCTCGTCCACGGACAGCAGGTCCAGCGCGCCCCGCGCGCGCACCAGCAGCGGCAGCACCAGCAGCAGCGCGGCGGCCACCGGCAGCAGGTGCTCGAAGAGCCGCCCGTAGGTGGACCCGCCCAGCCAGGTCAGCGCCTTGGTCTGGTTCCACGGGTCGGTCGCGCTGATCAGCAGCGTGATGAGCGCCTGCGTCGCGGCCTGCACGCCGAAGCCGATCAGCACCAGCCGCTGGCTGGCGAACCCGCCCTTGGCCGCCAGCGCGAACACCACGAGCGCGGCGACCAGCGCCCCGGCGCCCGCGCACCCGGCCTGGAGCCAGAACGACGCCCCGGGCACCGCGGTGATCATCGCGACCGCGCCCAGCCCGGCGCCCCCGGAGACGCCCAGGATGGCGGGCTCGGCCAGCGGGTTGCGCGCCACCGCCTGCACGACCGCACCGGCCAGCGCCAGGGCGGCGCCCGCGAGCAGCGCGGCGAGCACCCGCGGCACCCGGTTCTCCAGCACGCTGCTGACGATCGGACCGGCTCGGCCGGACGCCCAGTTCGCCAGGTCGCCCAGCAGGAGCTTCGCGTCGCCGAGCAGCAGCGCGCCCACCACCACCGCGCCCGCCGCCGCGATGAGCACCACCAGCACCGCGCGGTGGCGTGCCGGGGTGATCCCGCTGCGCACCCCGGCAGCGGGCGGTCCCGGGGCGGCGGCCGCGACCCGGACGCCCCGCGCCAGCACCACCAGGAACGCGGCGCCGAGCACCGTGGTCAGCACCCCCGTCGGCACCTCCAGCGCGGCCCGCGCCCCGAGCACCGCGCGCAGCAGCACGTCGGCGCCCAGCACCAGCACCGCGCCGGTCGCGGCGGAGACGAGGATCAGCGCGGCGTGCCGGTGCAGTCCCGGCACCGCGCCGGACAGCAGCCGCACCAGCGCGGGCGCGGCGAGCCCGACGAAGCCGATCGGACCGGCCAGCGTCACCGCCGCGGCCGCCGCCAGCACCGCGAGCACCACGGCGGCCGACCGGACCAGGCCCACCGGCACGCCCAGCGTGCGCGCGTGGTCCTCGCCGAGGTGCAGCACGTCCAGCCGCCGGGCCAGCAGCATCAGCAGCACCACCACGACGCCGAGCACCGGACCGAGCGCGCGCACCCCGTCGAGCCCGTTCTGGCCCAGCGAGCCGGCGCCCCACTCGTAGAGCCCCTGGGTCTCCTGCGGGAACAGCAGCAGGAGCATCTGGGTGACCGAGGTCATGGCGAGCGCGATCGCGGTGCCCGCGAGCACCAGCCGGACCACGCCGGTGCCGCCACTGCCCGCCAGGGCCAGCACCAGGGCGGCGGCCGCCAGCCCACCGGCGAACGCGATCCCGGCCGCGCCCAGCAGCGGGATCTGGAAGCCGAAGGCGGTGACCGCGACGACCGCCAGGTGCGCACCCGCGTTCACCGCCAGCGTGTCCGGGGAGGCCATGACGTTGCGCGCCACCGACTGCAGCACGGCGCCCGCGACGCCGAGCGCCGCGCCGACCAGCAGCGCGGCCAGCAACCGGGGCAACCGGGACTCCACGACCACCGCCGCGGTGTCCTCTGCCCCGGCGCCGAGGGCCAGCCGGACGAGCGCGGCGAAGTCCACGCCCGAGGTCCCCTGCGCCAGGTGCGCCGCGGCCAGCGCGACCAGGAGCGCGGCGAGCCCGACCGCCACCAGCAGCAGCCGGCCGCGGCGGCGCCGGACCCGACCGGGAACCGGCGGCGCGGGGCTATCCGCGGAGCGCGTCGACGGCGGCATCGGCGTACTGCACCATGGACTTCGGCCCGCCGAACATCCACAGGCCGTCCGGGAACCGGTGGACCGCACCGCGCTGCACGAACGGCAGTCCGCGCCAGATCGCGTTGTCCGCGAGCACCTCGGCGTAGGGGTCCCCGAGCGAGCCGTTGGCGAGGTACCAGAACCGCACGTCGGGCAACCGGGTGAGCCCCTCGACGTCGGTCTGCGCCAAGCCGTACCGGGGGTCGCCCCGCATCGGCCACGGGTTGCGCAGACCGATGCGCTCGAACACCGCGGAGACCAGCGATCCCCCGGTGAAGGGGCGGATGGTGACCGAGCCGGAGTTCACGTAGGCGTCGGAGAACGCGACCTGGTCACCGGCCGCGCCGAGCCGCTCGACCTCCGCCTTCGCCGCGGCGAGCCCGTCGTCGAACTCGGCCCGCAGCGCGGCGGCGGCCGGTTCGGTCCCGGTCGCCTTCGCGATCATGCCCACGTCGGAGAACAGCGAGCCGATGGGGTCCGCGGCGTTGCCGCCCTCGATGACCAGCACGGGAACCCGGGACTCGATCTGGCGCAGCGCCCCCTCGGGCAGCCCGGCGGTGACCACCACCAGGTCCAGGCCCAACGAGCTGATCGCGTCGATGCTCGGCTCGCCCCGGGTGCCGATGTCGCGCACGGAATCGTCCAGCGGCGCGGCGCTCACCCACTGCTCGTAGCCCTCCGGGTCTGCGACTCCCACCGGCATGACGCCGAGCGAGACCAGCTCCTCCACGCCGTTCCACTCGGTGGCGGCGACCCGCTTCGCGGGACCGTCGAGCTCGACGGCCTTCCCGCGCGAGTCGACGACCGTGATGGGCTGCCCGCCGTCGGCGACGGCATCGCCGCCGACGGGGTCCTCCGTGGTGCCGCAACCGGCCACGAGCAGCACGGCCGCGGCGATACCGGTGATCACGCGGGGAAATCGCATTTCTCTCCTGTTCACTGGCGCGACCGGTCCCCGGCCGACGCGGAGCGCCGTCCGCCGCCGTTGAAGCGGCCGAGGGCGCGGGTCCGGATGCTCCCGTCACCGGGGTCGATCCCGACCTCGATCCGGGTGCCGTAGGCGCGGGTGAGGTTCGCGGTGGTCAGCACCTCGGCCGGAGCGCCCTCCGCGGTGACCCGGCCGCCCTCCAGCAGCAGCATCCGGTCGGCGACGGCGGCGGCCTGGTCGAGGTCGTGCAGCACCACGCCGACGCCGACATCGTGCTGGTCGACGAGGTCGCGGACCACGTCGAGGATCTCGACCTGGTAGCGCAGGTCGAGGAAGGTCGTCGGCTCGTCGAGCAGCAGCAGCGCGGTGTCCTGGGCCAAGCAGCTCGCCAGCCACACCCGCTGCGCCTGGCCGCCGGAAAGCGCCTGCACCGGGCGGTCCGCGAGCGCGGTGAGCCCGGTCAGCTCCATCGCGCGGGCCACGGCGGCGGGCCCCTCCGGGTCGCGTCCGCCCCAGCGGGAGCGGTGCGGGTGGCGGCCGAACTCGACCAGCTCGCGCACCGAGAGCCCGCCGGGGACCGCGCGCTGCTGGGACAGCAGCGTGATCCGGCGCGCGAGTTCCCGGCTGGACAGGGCGCGCAGCTCGGTGCCGTCGGCGAAGGCGACCTCCCCCGCGGCGGGCGGGTGCAGCCGGGCGAGCGCGCGCAGCAGCGTGGACTTGCCGCTGCCGTTCGGCCCGATCAGGGCGGTGACCGATCCGGGGGCGAGCGCGAGCGAGGCGGCATGCACCACGACGTCGCGGCCGTAGGCGACGTCGATCTCGCGGGCGGTGACCCCGACCGGGTGAGGCGCGAACACCCGATCACAATAAGGCGAGCCTAGCCTAATTCCTAACGCCGGTGGTACACCGCACACCGCACCACCGGCACGCGCCCCTCTCACCCGTTCGTGAGCTGAGTGAGGGGCCGCCCGCCCCTTCCCCGAGTAAGGGGTCATTTCAGGATGCGGCGGAGCCGCATGCGGTGAGGCACGCAACCGGCACCGCGGCGGGTTCTCAGCGGTCTTCTCGCGAGGACAGCGCCTACGCCGTGTACGAAGTGGGTACATCAGGAGGCGATCGGCGCAGCGAGAAGACCGCTGAGGTTCCGCCACCCGCACCGCCACGCAAGCCATTGGCGAAAGCGGTCCTCACTTGGACAAGGGTGCCCCTCACCTCACGCCACGATCACTTGGCGAAAGCGGTCCTCAGGCCCGCCAGCGGGCGGTGGGCCACTCCTCCTTCTCCCAGGCGCTGTTCCAGAACAGCCACTCGTACTCGGTGGCCCGCTGGAACGCCGCGAACATCGCGTCCCGGGTCTCCCCGGTCGCCCCGGCGGCGAGCCGGTCGGTGAGGTCGCGGGCGGCGAGCACCGCCTCGGCGAACTCGTCGTCGGCGTAGGTCTCGATCCAGGCCCGGTACGGGTGGCCGGTGAGGTCGCCGGTGGCCTCCAGGATGGTGCTGCCGACGTGCTGGTAGACCCAGAAGCACGGCAGCAGCGCGGCCACCAGCACCGGGTAGGGCTCGGTCAGCGCGCACGCGCGCAGGTAGGAGATGTAGGCCAGCGCCGACGGCGGGGTCTCCACGCCCTCCACCTCGGCGGCGGTGAGGCCGAACTCCTCGACGTACCCGGCGTGCAACCGGCGCTCCTCGACCAGCGCGCCCTGGGCGGCCCCGGACAGGAACGCGGCGTCGGCGGGATCACCGGCGCGGCTGGCCGCCGCGGCCAGCGCCTGCGCGAAACCGACGAGGTAGCGCGCGTCCTGCACGACGTACTGGGCGAACCGGTCGCGGTCCAGCGTGGCGTCGGCCAGCGCGGCGTTGAAGGGGTGCTCGACGATCGCCTGCTGGAGCGCCGCGGTGCGGGACCAGGCGCGGGCGCAGAAGCCGTCGGCGGGCGGGGGCGGCAGGGTGCTCATGGTGGTCCTCTCGGTCGGGGCGGATCGGGGGGGCGGCCGGTCACCACCAGCGGTGGAAGTGGTGCACCGGACCGTGGCCGCGGCCCACGTCGAGCCGATCGGCGGCGCGCAGCGCCGAGGTCAGGTACTCCTTGGCCTCCCGCACCGCGGTGAACCAGTCCGCGCGCTGCGGGCGCAGCGCCGCGATGGCCGCCGACAGCGTGCAGCCGGTGCCGTGGTCGTTGCGGGTGCGCACCCGGTCCCCGCTGAGCTCGCGGGTCCCGCCGTCCCCCAGGAACAGGTCCACACTGGACTCGTCGGCGAGGTGACCGCCCTTGAGCAGCACCTGCTTGGCGCCCAGCCCGGCCAGCCGCGCCGCCTGGTCGGCCATGCCCGCCACCGCGCCGAGCTCGGGCTCGCCGAGCAGGTCGGCGGCCTCCGGCAGGTTCGGGGTGATCAGGTCGACGCGGGGCAGCAGTTCCTCGCGCAGCACCCCCACCGCGTCCGGCGCCAGCAGCCGGTCACCGCTCTTGGCGACCATGACCGGGTCCAGCACCACCACCGGCGGCGCGTACCGGTCCAGCACCTCGACGACCGCGCGGATCACCCCCGCGCCGCCGAGCATCCCGATCTTGACCGCGTCCACCCGCACGTCGTCGAGCAGCGTGTCGAGCTGGGTCCGGACGAACTCCGGCGGCACCTCGTGGACCTCGGCGACACCGGTGGTGGTCTGGGCGACCAGCGCGGTGATCACGGACATGCCGTAGGCGCCGTGCGCGGAGAAGGCCTTGAGGTCGGCCTGGACACCGGCACCGCCGCTGGGGTCGGTGCCTGCGATGGTCAGCACGTTGGGAATCACGACGTCCCTCCGCTAGTGCTAGCTAGGTCAGGTTCAACGGGTGTGTTCTCAGCCCTGCCGGGCACCCCGCGTCACGGATCACACTAACCACCCGGGAGCGCCGTGACCACACCCGCAGGTCGGCGGGGCCGATGGGGCGGGTGAGGCCGGAGGCGACGGATTTCACAGCCCGCTTCGACCACCGCCCGCCGAAGCGCCCCTGGGCACCGGACTAAAATGGGTGACGATGGAGACCACGACCGACGCCCCGAGCTTTGCCCGTTCCCGGCGCCCGCAACGCCAGGCCGACCCCGCGGAGATCTGGGGTCCGCTGCCGAGCCTGACCGACGCCGCGGTGGCCGCGGCCGGTTCCGGGACCGTGGCCATCAACCGCGCGTTCGACCGCAACAGCCGCCAGCGCGGCAAGGCGCTGCGCGACCTGCTGGACGAGCGGGGCGTCACCGCCGTGGAGGTGACCGCGGCATCCGGTGCGGAGCTGCCCGCCACCGAGTCCCCGATCACCGCCGTGGTGAACCTGACCGGTGCCGGGTCCTGGCAGCCCTACCGGTTGGCGGCCAAGGCGCAGGCCCCGGTGCTCACCCCCAAGCCGGTCGACGGTCCGGCCGACGAGGTCTCCCGCAACGTGATCGCGATGGCGGCCGAGGACGGGCGCCGCGACGTCGCGCTGTCCCACGTCGCGCTGCGGTCGGAGTGCCCGGCCGAGAGCACGCTGACCGTGGAGCACGACGGCGAGGCGCTGTCGGTGCCCGGCGGCTGGGTCAGCCTCACCGTGACCGACGAGGGCCTGCGCATCGAGGTCGGCGGCACCGGGGAGGAGCCCCGGACCCTGACCACCCGGCAGGCCCGCGTGGAGGCGTTCGGGGCCCGGCACCTGCTGGTGCGCGACGAGCTCCCGATCGCCGACTTCGAGGACCGCTCGCTGACCCTGACCGCCGAGGCGGGCGGCCTGGTCGTCCGCCCGGTCTGAGCGGGGTCGTCCATCCCCCGGACGGTCGATCCGCGCGCCCGGGAGCCTTCGGCGTCATGTGCCCGCACCCGCCGCGTCCCATGATGGGACGACGTTCGACGGATGCGGGGGATGCTGGTGAAGACCGCGAAGAAGTGGCACGTGACCTGTCGCGACGTGGCCGGCCGCAGGCGGGACATGTCCGTGTTCGTCGAGCGGGGCGAGGTGGTGGTGGTCTCCCCGCCGGGAGATGCCGCGGTGCTCTCCCCGCTGGAGGTCGGCCGGTTGCGGGCCGCGCTGCGGGACGCCGTCGTGCTCGCCGCGGACGAGGACGGCTGAGCGCTCGGGCCTTCCCGCCCGGAACGCGAACGGGCATCATCTACTCCCGGGTAACTCGTACCGAGAGGGTGGATGCGTGAACGTGGTGCTGCGCCGGTCCGCCGGCCTCCTGGAACGGCTGCTCGCCCCGCTGAACACGATCGGCGTGCTGGTCCGGCAGGGCGTCGTGCGCCCCATGCGGCCGGACAAGCTGCTGCGCATCGCGCTGGCCTGGCGGCGCTGGGGCATCACCCCGCCACTGGGCTTCGCGGTCGGCGCCATCCGGCACCCGGACCGCCCGGCGATCATCGACGAGCGCGGGGCGCTCAGCTACGCCGAGGTCTCCCAGCGCACCACCAGGCTGGCCCACTCGCTGCGCGCCCGGCTCGCGCCCGGCACCCGCCTCGGGGTGCTCTGCCGCAACCACCACGGGCCGATCGAGGCGATGGTCGCGGCCGGCAAGCTCGGCGTCGACGTGGTGCTGCTCAACACCGGGCTGCCCACCGAGCAGGTCGCCGAGGTGGTGCGCGCCCAGCAGGTCGGCGTGCTGCTGGTGGACGGCGAGTTCACCCACCACCTCGACGCGCTGCCCGAGGACCTCGACGTGGTGCTGGCCTGGACCGACGGCACCACCCGCCACTCCACGGTCGAGCACCTGGTGGCCACCGGCTCGACCCGGGTGCTGCCCCGGCCCGGCAGGCGCTCCCGGCTGGTCGTGCTCACCTCCGGCACCACCGGCACCCCGAAGGGCGCGCGGCGGCCCGAACCGCCGGGCCTGGCCCCCGTCGCGACGATCCTGTCCCGGGTCCCGCTGCGCGCGGGCGAGCGGATGCTGGTCGGCGCACCGCTGTTCCACACCTGGGGCCTCGCCGCCTTCCAGCTCGCCTCGGTGCTGGGCGCGACGATGGTGCTGCGCCGCAAGTTCGACCCGGAGCAGGCGCTGGGCGCGGTGCACCGGCACCGCTGCACGTCGATGTTCGCCGTGCCGGTGATGCTCCAGCGCATCCTCGACCTGCCCGAGCGCGACTACGACCACGGCGCGCTGCGGATCGTGGCCAGCAGCGGTTCGGCGCTGCCCGCCGACCTCGCCGAGCGGTTCCGGGAGCGGTTCGGACCGGTGCTACACAACCTCTACGGCTCCACCGAGGCCTCCTGGGTGAGCATCGCCACACCGGAGGACCTGCGCGCCGCCCCCGGCACCGCGGGACGTCCGCCGCGCGGGACCACCGTGCGCCTCCTCGACGAGGACGGCCGACCGGTGCGCCGCGGCCGGACCGGCCGGATCTTCGCGGGCAACGACATGCTCTTCGAGGGCTACACCCACGGCGGGAGCAAGGAGTTCCGGGACGGCCTGATGGCCACCGGGGACCTCGGGCGGTTCGACGCGGCCGGACGGCTCCAGGTGGTCGGCCGGGAGGACGACATGATCGTCTCCGGCGGGGAGAACGTCTACCCCAAGGAGACCGAGGACGCGGTGGCCGCGCTGCCCGAGGTGGCCGAGGCCGCCGCGATCGGGGTGGATGACGCCGAGTTCGGGCAGCGGCTGGCGGCGTTCGTGGTGCTGCGCGAGGGCGCCGAGCTGGACGCCGAGGGGCTGCGCGACCGGTTGCGCGACCGGCTGTCGGCGTTCGCGCTGCCGCGCGAGGTGGTGTTCCTCGACTCCTTGCCGCGCAACGCCACCGGCAAGGTGGTGCCCGGCGACCTGCTCGCCCGCCGCGACGCCGGCTGAGGAGCGGTCGCGCGGCACCGCCCGCCGCCGCGTTAGGCTCGGACAGGTGAACGACCGTCTGGTGTGGATCGACTGCGAGATGACGGGGCTCGACCTGGGCAAGGACGCCTTGATCGAGATCGCGGCCCTGGTCACCGACTCCGAACTGAACGTGCTCGGCGACGGCGTGGACATCGTGATCCACGCCGACGACGACGCCTTGGCCGGGATGCCCGAGGTGGTGCGCGAGATGCACGCCAAATCCGGGCTCACCGAGGAGGTGCGCCGCTCCACCACCACCCTCGCCGAAGCCGAGCGGCAGGTGCTGGACCACATCCGCAAGTACGTCCCGGAAGGCCGGTCGGCGCCGCTGGCGGGCAACTCCATCGCCACCGACCGGGGTTTCATCGCCCGGGACATGCCCGCCCTCGACGCACACCTGCACTACCGGATGGTCGACGTCTCGTCGATCAAGGAGCTGTGCCGCCGCTGGTACCCGCGGATCTACTTCGCGCAGCCGGAGAAGGGGCTGGCGCACCGGGCGCTCGCCGACATCCGGGAGTCGATCCGGGAGCTGGCCTACTACCGGCGGACCGCGTTCGTCGAGCCGCCCGGACCGTCCAGCGAGCGGGCCCAGGAGATCGCCGCGGAACTGCTCGACGGCGAAGGGGTCGGCGGCATCGAGAAGGCCCGCCAGGAACAGGCCGGGGACGAGCGCTGAGCTCGCACGATCGCCGAATCCGGGGCCGGTGCGGGAGCCCGCGGCGCGACGCGCTAGGATGGTTCCACCGGCACGGCTGAGGCGGTCAGCACGAACGAGGTGGCTGTCCCGCTGATCCGGCGGACGTGGTGGGTGTAGCTCAGTCGGTAGAGCACTGGGTTGTGGTCCCAGGAGTCGCGGGTTCGAATCCCGTCACTCACCCCACGCGGAAGGCCCCGCTCCAGCAGGAGCGGGGCCTTCGTCGTTCCGCGAACGACCGTCACCGGGAGGGCCGGACCCCGGAGGGTCCGGCCGACCGCATCACTTGTTGCCCGTGACCCATTCCTGCCACGGGACCTGCCAGTCGCCGAAGCCGTCCCAGGACTTCAGATCGGGCCCGCCGGAGTTGGTGATCTCCACGACATCGCCCTTCTTGAGCAGGTCGAACACCCACTTGGCGTCCTCGGTCGTCATGTTGATGCACCCGTGGCTGACGTTGCGCCGCCCCAGATCGGCCGCCGCCCACGGGGCCGCGTGCAGGAACTCGCCGCCGTTGGAGATCCGCACCGCCCACTCGACCTCGGTCTGGTACCCGCCCTGGTCCAGCGGGAGCCCGTAGGTCGTGGAGTCCATCAGGTACTTCGGGTGCTTCTCGGTCACCACGTGGGCGCCGTTGTTGGACGGGAACTCCGGGGAGCCCAGCGCGACCGGGATGGTCCGCAGCAGCTCGCCGTTGCGGGTCACCCGCATCTGCTTGCTGGCGCCGTCGGCGTGCAGCACCACCTCGTCGCCGATGGTGATGGTGGCCTCGCGGTCCTCCTGCCCCAGACGCCGTTGCCGAGGTCCTTGCCGTAGACGTTGATGTCGAGCTCGATCTTGGTGCCGGGCTCCCAGTACTCCTTCGGCCGCCAGTGCACCTCGCGGTCGTCGTACCAGTAGAAGGCGCCCTCGACGGCCGGCTCGGTCTTGATCTCGATGGCCTGCTCGGCGCGTTCCTTGTCCGGCGCGGGCGCGTCGGCGCTGAAGTAGAAGGCGAGCGGCTGGCCCACGCCGACGGTCTGGCCGTCGAGCGGGTTCATCGACACGTAGGTCTGGTTCTTGGGGCTCACCGTGGTGAACGTGGACTGGTGGGTGACCGGCTCACCGCCCTGGCCCTGCGCCGTCACCGACAACGTGTAGGTCTTGCCGTAGCCCAGCGGCTCCCCCACCGCCCAGCTGGTGCGGTCCGGCGCGACGGCGCCCTTGACCTGCTCGCCGGACTCGTTGGTCATGGTCGCCTCGGTGATCGTGCCGTCGGTGACCGACGCGGTGATCTCGCCGGTCGGCGAGACGTCCTGGGCGCCGTTGTCCGGCGTGGTCCGCACGGTGGGCACCGCGGGCTCCCCGGCGGGCTCCGCCGCGGGGCTGGAACCGCCGCACCCCGCGAGTAAGACCGCCACCACTCCGAGGACCAGCAGCGACAACAACCGCGACACCCCTGCGGACCTCCCGACAGGATTACGCAACACCTTCATGGGCGACAGTCCGTTCGATTCGATACACCAAAAACCGCTCGGGAACAGTGTGCAGCAATCCCCCGACCGAGCGTGCAGGCACACCGGTGGTTGCGCAGAGTGATCCCCGCAGCGGATCTCCACTCCTCGTAGACGCAACGCCCCCGGGTGAGGTTGCGTTCCCGGCGCCCTCGATCGATCGAGGACCCCCCTGCGAGAGGCCCTCCGGAACCGTGCTATTGTTTTTCACGTCGCCAGGGAGACCGGGAAGCACCCGCCGGAAGCGGAAATGCGGAATGGAATCCCAGATCGACGTGCCAGCGCCAATAGCTCAACTGGCAGAGCAGCTGACTCTTAATCAGCGGGTTCGGGGTTCGAGTCCCTGTTGGCGCACAGCAGCCCCAGGCCACGCGGCCTGGGGCTTTTTCGTTCCCGAGTGCGCCGACCGCGGCGTTGCTCCGGCCCGCGATGGCGCAGCGACTCGCTCCCCGGTTGGTCCCGGGGCGGCCCCGGCAACGGCCGCAGGCGGGTGGTCGTCACCACTGGTACGGGAGGAACTTCCCGTTCAGGGTGAGCACCACCCGGTCGCCCTGCGGATCGGACTCCCGGCGCACGTCGAGGCGGAAGTTGATGGCGCTCATGATGCCGTCGCCGAACTCCTCGTGGATGAGCTCCTTGATCGTCGGCCCGTAGACCTCCAGCACCTCGTGCAACCGGTAGACGGTGGGGTCGGTGGGTACCTGGTGCCCCAGCGCGCCCCGGTACGGCTGCTCCCGCAGCGACGCCTCCACCTCCGGCTCCAGGTCCAGCAGGGACGCCGCCGCGCGCGCCTCCTGCTCGCCCATCGGGTGCTGGCCGAGCAGCGCCGCCGTGGTCCAGGCCACCGGCCTGCCCACGGTGTCGGCGAGCTGCCGCCAGGTGACGCCCAGTTCCGCCTTGGCGTCGCGGACCGCTGCCGCGGCCTGCTGCTTGGTCAGCATCGTCACGTCCTCCTCCCACCTTCGCGGGGTCAGCCCCCGTCGACGACGAGCCGCAGGTCGCCGAGCCCGCGGCCGATCTCCAGGCGGTGCTCCGCGCCGGGGCGCCCCGACACCGCGACCCGCACCTGCGTCCGATCACCGGGTGCGGCTTCGGCCACCGCGAAGCCGACGAGCGAGGCGGGCAGGTCGTCCGGCCGGGCGTAGACCTGGACCACCTCGCGCCCGGCGCGGTCCCCGGTGTTGCGCAGCACCACCCGGACCGCGTCGCCGTCGTCGTCGGCGGTCTCGTACTCCCACGTCGTGTAGCCGAGGCCGTGCCCGAAGTGGAAGGCGGGCTCGGCCCCGTACGCCGCGTAGGCGCGGTGGCCGATCAGCGATCCCTCGGTGTAGTGCAGCTCGCCGTGCACCGGCAGCACCCCGGGCAGCGGAACCGGCACGTCGGCCAGCTCCGCCGGGAACGTCGTCGGCAGCCGCCCGCCGGGCTCGGCCGCGCCGCGCAGCACGTCGCCCAACGCGTGCCCGTACTCCTGCCCGCCGAACCACGTCCACAGCAGCGCGGGCACCTCGTCGGCCCACGGCATCAGCACCGGCGCCCCCGCGTTGACCACCACGGCGGTGCGCGGGTTGGCCTCGACCACCCGGCGGACCAGCTCGTCCTGGGTGCCGGGCAGGCTCAGCGAGACCCGGTCCCGCCCCTCGGTCTCCACCTCGTCGTGGGTGCCGACCACGACCACCGCCAGGTCGGCCTCCCGCGCCACCGCGCGCACGGCGGCGAGCTCGCTGGCCTCGTCCCGCTCCTGGTCCCGGTGCCCGAGCCCGAGCACGACCAGCCCGCGGGGCTCGGCCGGGGTGAACTCGACCTCCAGCTCCACCGCCCGACCGGTGACGTCGGCGTCGACGAGCACCACGTCGACGCGCTGCTCGGGCGGCTCCAGCAGCTCGCCCACCGGATCGTCGACGGGCCCGGCGACGTTGTCGGCGTCGAGCACCTCGCGTCCCGCCACCGACAGCCGCACCCGGCCGGCACCGTGCACGCCGAACCGGTGCTCGCCCTCCGCGGCGGCCAGCTCGCCGCGCACCCGCAGCCGTTCGGTGCCCGCGGGCAGGTCGCCCGCCCAGAGCAGCCGGTCGGTGCCGCGCAGCTCGCTGCGCAGCACCTCGCCGTCGGCGTCGAGGTGCTCCACCCGCAGCCCGGTCCCCTCGCCCCGGGGATCGCGCACCGCCGCGCGCGGGATCGGGTCGAGCAGCCGCCGGTGGTGCACCCCGCGCTGGTAGAACACCTCGGCGGCGGGGAACGCGGCGCGCACCCCGTCCAGCGGGGTGACCACGTGCGGCGGGCTGACGCGCGAGAAACCACCGCCCTGCACCACGGGCAGCAGCGCGTTCTCCCCGATCACCGCGATCCGGGACACCTCGCCCGGCACCGGCAGCAGCGGCGCGCCGTCCACCGGTTCGTTGCGCAGCAGCACGAAACCGCGGGTGGCCAGGTCGCGGAGGGCGGGCCGGGCGGATTCCGGCGGTGGACCGGGTTCCGCGCGTTCCGGGCCGAGCGCCCCGGTGCGGGCGGCCAGCCGCAGCAGCCGCAGCACCTTGTCGTCGAGCACGGATTCCGGCACCCGGTTGCCCTCCACCGCGGCGCCCAGCTCCCGCCACGGCCCGCCGGGCCCGGGCATGGCCAGGTCCAGCCCGCCCAGCGCCGCGGCCTCCACCGAGCGGGTGGCGAACCAGTCCGACACCACCGCGCCGTCCCAGTCCCACTCGCCCTTGAGCACGTCGTTGAGCAGCCAGGAGTTCTCGGTCATGGACCGGCCGAGGACCGAGTTGCAGGCGGCCATCAGCGCCCACGGCCCGGCTTCGGCGATGATCCGCTCGAACGGGGCGAGGTAGACGTCCCGCAGCGTCCGCTCGTCCACCCGCACGTCGTAGGACAGCCGTTCGGTCTCGCTGTCGTTGGCCGCGAAGTGCTTCGGCGTGGCGGCCACGTCGCGGGACTGGACGCCCGCGACGACCTCGGCGCCCATCGCGGCGACCAGCAGCGGGTCCTCGGAGAAGTTCTCGAAGTGCCGGCCCGAGAACGGGGTGCGGTGCAGGTTGACGGTCGGCGCGAGCACCACGTGCACGCCGCGCCTGCGGGCCTCGTCGCCGAGCAGCTCGCCCGCGGTGCGCGCGGCCGCCCGGTCCCAGGTGGCGGCCAGCGCCGAGGCCACCGGCAGCAGGAGCGAGGCGTCGCGCTCGTCGAAGGTGGGGCCGCGCACGCCGTGCGGACCGTCGGAGAGCACCAGCGGGCGCAGCCCGATCTCCGGGAGCGGGTGCAGCGTCCACAGGTCCGCCCCGGTCAGCAACCGGACCTTGTCCGCGACGCTGAGCTGGGCGAGCAGCCTGCGCAAGTCGGCCTCGTCGACGGCCCCCATGCCGGGATCCCCCTCTCCCCGTGGTCCGCCCCGCCAGTCTCGGCGACCGGTCGGGGTGTGTCGACCGGAAGCCCGACACACCGGTATGTGGCCATCCGAAAGAGGAGTCGACCCAAGATGTAGTGTGTGGCCCGCTGGTGGTCCACCGGAGCGATCCGGTGGCGAAGAGGGAACCCGGTGCGAGTCCGGGACTGCCCCGCAGCGGTGAACGGGAACGACCGTCGTATCCGGCACTGGGCTCGTCGAGCCTGGGAAGCCACGACCAGTAGGCCGCCCGTGAGTCCGAAGACCTGCCACCGGTGGCACGCCGCGCGCGTGCCTGTCCGGGACCTCGAGGGCGGGTCCACGCGGACGACCGCCCCGCGGTCTCCCCGTGCGCCGTCGTGGTCCACCGAGCTCGCGAGGGAGAGAGCCCAAGTGACCGCAACACTCGCCACCCCGACCTGGACCCGGGTGTCCACCGTGGTCCAGCAGGCGTGCGACGGCCTGACCGGGGTATCGGCCGACGCCGTGCTGGCCGAGGTCCAGCGCACCATCTACGACGGCATCAGCGGTGACGAACTCGCGCTGGCGCAGATCATGGCCGCGCGCACCCTGGTCGAAGTCGAACCGAACTACTCCGCGGTCACCGCCCGGCTGCTGCTGGACAAGCTGCGCCGCGAAGTGCTGAGCCTGCTGGCCGGACAGCCGCGGGAAGCCGACCAGGTCGAGATGCGCGACCGGTACCCGGGCTACTTCGCCGACTACGTGCGCTTCGGCGTCGACGCCGGTCAGCTCGCCCCGGAACTGGCCTCGTTCGACCTGGACCGGCTCGGCCGCGCCCTGCTGCCCGACCGCGACCTCGCCTTCGGGTTCCTCGGCCTGCAGACCCTCTACGACCGCTACTTCCTGCACGTCGGCGGCACCCGCTACGAACTGCCGCAGGCGTTCTTCATGCGGGTCGCGATGGGCCTGGCGCTGCGCGAGGACGACCGCGAGGCGCGGGCGATCGAGTTCTACGAGCTGCTGTCCTCGATGGACTTCATGTGCTCGACGCCGACCCTGTTCAACGCCGGGACCACCCGCCCGCAGCTCTCGTCGTGCTTCCTGACCACGGTGGACGACGACCTCGCCGCGATCTTCCACTCGATCAGCAACAACGCCCTGCTGTCGAAGTACGCGGGCGGGCTCGGCAACGACTGGACGCCGGTGCGCGGCATCGGCGCGCACATCCGCGGCACCAACGGCAACTCGCAGGGCGTGGTGCCGTTCCTCAAGATCGCCAACGACACCGCGGTCGCGGTCAACCAGGGCGGCAAGCGCAAGGGCGCGGTCTGCGCCTACCTGGAGACCTGGCACATCGACGTCGAGGAATTCCTCGACCTGCGCAAGAACACCGGCGACGACCGCAGGCGCACCCACGACATGAACACCGCGAACTGGGTGCCCGACGAGTTCCTGCGCCGCGTCGAGGCCGACGAGCAGTGGACGCTGTTCTCCCCCGACGAGACGCCCGATCTGCACGACCTCTACGGCACCGCGTTCGCCGAGCGCTACCGGGCCTACGAACAGGCGGCCGACCGGGGCGAGATCGCCGTGTTCCGCCGGGTCCGCGCGGTGGACCTGTGGCGCCGGATGCTCACCATGCTGTTCGAGACCGGGCACCCGTGGATCACCTTCAAGGACCCGTGCAACCTGCGGTCGCCGCAGCAGCACGCCGGCGTGGTCCACTCCTCCAACCTGTGCACCGAGATCACCCTCAACACCAGCGCCGACGAGGTCGCGGTGTGCAACCTGGGGTCGGTGAACCTGGCCCAGCACGTCGGTCCCGACGGCATCGACGCGGCGCGGCTGCGGCGCACCGTGCGCACCGCGGTGCGGATGCTCGACAACGTGATCGACATCAACTTCTACACGATCCCGGAGGCCCGCCGGTCGAACCTGCGGCACCGGCCGGTCGGCCTCGGCCTGATGGGGCACGCCGACGCGCTGTTCGCCCAGCGCATCCCGATGGCCTCGGCCGAGGCGGTGGAGTTCGCCGACCGCAGCATGGAGCTGATCAGCTACCACGCCATCGCCGCTTCCAGCGAGCTCGCCGCCGAACGCGGGCGCTACGAGTCCTACGACGGGTCGCTGTGGAGCCGGGGCGTGCTGCCGATCGACTCGCTGGAGCTGCTGGCCGAGGCGCGCGGCGGCGACGTCGACCTGGACCGGTCGTCCACCCTGGACTGGCACGCGCTGCGCGAGCAGGTCCTGCGGGACGGGATGCGCAACTCCAACGTGATGGCGATCGCGCCCACCGCGACGATCTCCAACATCTGCGGCGTCGGGCAGTCCGTCGAACCGCTGTACCGCAACCTCTACGTCAAGTCGAACATGTCCGGCGACTTCACCGTCATCAACCCGCAACTCGTGTCCGACCTCAAGGCGGCGGGGCTCTGGGACGAGGCGATGGTCGCCGACCTGAAGTACCACGACGGCAGCCTCGCCCCGATCCAGCGGATCCCGGACCGGCTCAAGCAGCTCTACGCCACCGCGTTCGAGGTGGCCCCGCAGTGGCTGGTCGACGCCGCCGCGCGCAGGCAGAAGTGGATCGACCAAGCCCAGTCGCTGAACCTCTACGTGGCCGCGCCCAGCGGTCGCACCCTCGACGAGCTGTACCGGCGGGCGTGGCGCAGCGGCCTGAAGACCACCTACTACCTGCGCTCCACCAGCGCCACGCACGTGGAGAAGAGCACCCTGCGTGGCACCGACGGCAAGCTCAACGCGGTCCCGGCCGCCGTGCCCGCCGACGTCGCGGCGGCGTGCTCGGTCACCGATCCCGACTGCGAAGCCTGCCAGTGAGCACCCGAACCCAGGAGCACCGCACCATGACCTCAGTGCAGCACCACGACGCCACCGGCCTCGGCGAGATCGCCCGCGGCGCGGACCGCATCGACGTCGGCGACAAGGCGATGATCAACGCCCGCGCCGACGTCAACCAGCTGCTGCCGCTCAAGTACCGCTGGGCGTGGGAGAAGTACCTCGCCGCGTGCAACAACCACTGGATGCCGACCGAGATCTCGATGCAGGCCGACATCTCGCTGTGGAAGTCCGCCGACGGGCTCTCCGCGGACGAGCGCCGACTGCTCAAGCGCAACCTCGGCTTCTTCGCCACCGCCGAATCCCTGGTGGCCAACAACATCGTGCTCGCGGTGTACCGGCACATCACCAACCCCGAGTGCCGCCAGTACCTGCTGCGCCAGGCCTTCGAGGAGGCCGTGCACACCCACACCTTCCAGTACATCTGCGAGAGCCTCGGCCTCGACGAGGGCGAGCTGTTCAACATGTACCGGGAGATCCCGTCCATCGCGGACAAGGACGCCTGGGCGCTGCACTACACGCAGAGCCTGGAGGACCCGGATTTCGCCACCGGCACCGCCGAATCCGACCAGGCGTTCCTGCGGGACCTCATCGCGTTCTACGTCATCTTCGAAGGCATGTGGTTCTACACCGGCTTCGCCCAGATCCTCGCGCTGGGCAGGCGGAACAAGATGGTCGGCATCGCCGAGCAGTACCAGTACATCCTGCGCGACGAGTCGATCCACCTGAACTTCGGCATCGACTGCATCAACCAGATCAAGCTGGAGAACCCGCACCTGTGGAGCGAGGAGTTCCAGGCCGAGGTGCGGCGGATGCTCACCGAGGCCTGCGAACTGGAGATCGCCTACGGGCGGGACACCATGCCGCGCGGCATCCTCGGCATCAACGCCGACCAGTGCGCCGAGTACATGCACTTCATCACCAACCGGCGCTGCGCCCAGCTCGGCCTGGACCCGGTGTTCCCGGAGACAGCGAACCCGTTCCCGTGGATGTCCGAGGCGATGGACCTGAAGAAGGAGAAGAACTTCTTCGAGACCCGGGTCATCGAGTACCAGTCCGGGGCCTCGCTCTCCTGGGACTGAGTTCCTCCGCCGCGACGCGGCGCCCGGCCCGCGGTGCCCTTCCGCTCAGTCGCTGAGCGGGAGGGCCCCACCGCCGCGCGGAGACCGGTGCGGTGACAGGACGGTTCCCCAGCCGTGCGGAGGTCCCCTTCTGCCATCCACCGATGAACGGAACTCCCCCACCCACGACCCGGTCCGGGGGCGCAGACAAAAAAGCGGGACCCCCGGCCCATCAGGCCCCGGAACCCCACACGCAAAAAAAAAGAAGGGGCGGGGCACGAAGAACCCTCGTTCTTCGTGCCCCGCCCCTTCCATCGTAATGTGTCGGCGGTGTCTTACTCTCCCACACCCTCACGAGTGCAGTACCATCAGCGCTAAGGAGCTTAGCTACCGGGTTCGGAATGGGACCGGGCGTACCCTCCCCGCCATCGCCACCGACAACCCACACCCCCCAACCCACACACAGTGGTGGGGGAAACCCATGAGCAGCCGCCAACCAGCGGACACACAAAACAATCCAGTTATCAACAACCCACCACACACAGTGAGCCAACACGTCCTGGGTTGTTGTCCCAGAACCATACAGTGGGTGCAAACATCTCGTGAACAAGCCCTCGGCCTATTAGTACCCGTCCACTCCATCCGTTACCGAACTTCCATGCCGAGCCTATCAACCCAGTCATCTCCTGGGAGCCTTAACCCCACAAAGGGGGCAGGAGACCTCATCTAGGAACAGGCTTCCCGCTTAGATGCTTTCAGCGGTTATCCCTCCCGAACATAGCCAACCAGCCATGCACCTGGCGGTACAACTGGCACACCAGAGGTTCGTCCATCCCGGTCCTCTCGTACTAGGGACAGCCTTCCGCAAGTCTCCAACGCGCGCGGCGGATAGGGACCGAACTGTCTCACGACGTTCTAAACCCAGCTCGCGTGCCGCTTTAATGGGCGAACAGCCCAACCCTTGGGACCAACTCCAGCCCCAGGATGCGACGAGCCGACATCGAGGTGCCAAACCATGCCGTCGATATGGACTCTTGGGCAAGATCAGCCTGTTATCCCCGGGGTACCTTTTATCCGTTGAGCGACACCGCTTCCACCAGCCAGTGCCGGATCACTAGTCCCTGCTTTCGCACCTGCTCGACCCGTCAGTCTCACAGTCAAGCTCCCTTATACACTTACACTCAACACCTGATTGCCAACCAGGCTGAGGGAACCTTTGGGCGCCTCCGTTACCCTTTAGGAGGCAACCGCCCCAGTTAAACTACCCACCAGGCACTGTCCCTGAACCCGATCAGGGCCCGAAGTTAGATGCCCAGAACGACCAGAGTGGTATTTCACCAACGACTCCACACCCACTAGCGTGAATGCTTCCCAGTCTCCCACCTATCCTACACAAGCCGAACCAAACACCAATACCAAGCTATAGTAAAGGTCCCGGGGTCTTTCCGTCCTGCCGCGCGAAACGAGCATCTTTACTCGTACTGCAATTTCACCGGGCCTGTGGTCGAGACAGCGGAGAAGTCGTTACGCCATTCGTGCAGGTCGGAACTTACCCGACAAGGAATTTCGCTACCTTAGGATGGTTATAGTTACCACCGCCGTTTACTGGCGCTTAAATTCTCCGCTACACCCCAAAGGGGTTCACGGGTCCTCTTAACGTTCCAGCACCGGGCAGGCGTCAGTCCGTATACCTCGCCTTACAGCTTCGCACGGACCTGTGTTTTTAGTAAACAGTCGCTTCTCCCTGGCCTCTGCGACCACCACCAGCTCCCCCAGCACGTGGGTTCACCAGCAATGGCCCCCCTTCTCCCAAAGTTACGGGGGCAATTTGCCGAATTCCTTAACCACAGTTCACCCGACCGCCTCGGTATTCTCTACCTGACCACCTGTGTCGGTTTCGGGTACGGGCCATGCACACACTCGCTAGAGGCTTTTCTCGGCAGCACGGGATCACTCACTTCACCACCACGGCTACGCATCACCCCTCACCCCCATGGTGTGCGGATTTCCCTACACACCGGGCTACAGGCTTACACCAGTACAACCACTCACTGGCAGAGCTACCCCCCTGCGTCACCCCATCGCTTGACTACTCCGGCATCAGGCCCCATGCCAACCACGACACAAACCCGAAGGTCCACGCCGCGTCGGGATGGTTAGTCTCAACCGTTCCATCACGGACGCGTGCACACGGGTACGGGAAT
>NZ_CP191860.1:0-1225000 GCF_050954615.1 Saccharopolyspora sp. CA-218241 | reverse complement strand
ACAACCGGTCGACCGGCGCCTGCTCGACGATCTCGCCCCGGTACATCACGACCACCCGGTCGGCGAGGTCGGCGACCACCCCCATGTCGTGGGTGATCAGCAGCACCGTCATGCCCAGCCGGTCGCGCAGGTCGCGGAGCAGGGCGAGGATCTCGGCCTGGACGGTGACGTCGAGCGCGGTCGTCGGTTCGTCGGCGACGAGCACGTCGGGTTCGCAGGCCAGGGCCATCGCGATCATCACCCGTTGCCGCTGGCCGCCGGAGAGCTGGTGCGGGTAGTAGCCCAGCCTGCTCCGCTCGGGCAGGCCGACGAGCCCGAGCAGCTCGACCGCGCGCTCCCGCGCCTGGGCCCGTGAGGCGTCGGTGTGCAGCCGGACCGCTTCGACGAGCTGCCAGCCGATGGTGAAGACCGGGTTCAGCGACGTCATCGGCTCCTGGAACACCATCGCGATGTCCTTGCCGCGCACCCGCCGCCAGGCCCGGGCATCGAGTTCGCCGAGTTCCCGCTCGCCGAGCCGGATGCTGCCGGTGACCTCGGCACCGGGCGGCAGCAGTCCCAGCGCGGACATCGCGGTGACGCTCTTGCCGGAACCGGATTCGCCGACCAGCGCGAGGATCTCGCCGCGTTCGACGGCGAAGTCGACGCCCCGGACCGCCTCGACGACGCCGTCCTCGGTGCGGAACCGCACGCGCAGGCCGGAGAAGGACAGCACCGGGTCGCTCATCGGTTCCCCTTCGGGTCGAGGGCATCGCGCATCCCGTCGCCGAGCAGGTTGAAGGCGAGGGTGGCGATCACCACGGTGAGCCCGGGGAAGACCACCAGCCAGGGCGCCTGCGCGAAGTAGGTCTGCGCCGCCGAGAGCATCACGCCCAGCGACGGGGTGGGCGGCTGCACGCCGAGACCGAGGAAGGACAGCAGCGACTCGCTGATGATGGCCTGCGGGATCATCACGGTGATCTGGATCAGCAGCGCGTTGACCGAGTTCGGCAGCACGTGCCGCCCCAGCACGGTGGCGGGGCGCGCGCCCGCCGCGACGCAGGCGTCCACGTAGGCCTCGCCGGTGAGCCGCAGCGTCTCAGAACGCGCCACCCGGATCAGGTTGGGCACCAGCGAGAGCCCGATGGCGATGGCGGCGTTGGTCAGCGAGGGCCCGAGCACCGCGGCGAGCCCGACGGCCAGCACCAGGAACGGGAACGCCAGCAGGGTGTCGGTCAGCCGGGACACCACCGCGTCCACCGCGCCGCGGTAGTACCCGGCGACGAGCCCGAGCGGCACCGCGACCAGCACGGCCAGCGCGACCGCGAGCACCCCGACGAACATCGAGGCGCGGATGCCGTGCAGCACGCGGGAGAACTGGTCGCGGCCGAGCTCGTCGGTGCCCAGCCAGGACGCGGTGCCGGGTTCGGCGAGCACCCGCCCGAAGTCCACCGCGGCGGGGTCGTCCGGGGACAGCACCGGCGCCAGCAGCGCCACCAGGACCAGCGCCGCGGACAGCACCAGGCCGAGGACCCCGGTGCGGTGCCGCAGCAACCTGCGCAGCACCCGGGCGGAACCGCTCGCCGCGGGCAGGTCGGCGACCGACTGCGTCATGCGGTACCTCCTCGGACCCGGATCCGCGGATCGACCAGCGAGTACAGCAGGTCGACCAGCAGGTTCACCGCGATGTAGCCGACCGCGCTGACCAGCACCGCGGCCTGGATCACCGGGTAGTCCCGGGTGAACACGGCGTCCACCATGAGCTTGCCGAACCCGGGCAGCACGAAGATCTGCTCGGTGACCACCGCGCCCGAGATCAGCCCGCCGAGCTGCAAGCCGAGGATGGTGAGCACGGTGATCAGGCTGTTGCGCAGCGCGTGCACCCCGACGACCCGCACCCCGCCCGCGCCCTTGGCCCGCGCGGTGCGCACGTAGTCGGCGGTCAGCGCGTCCAGCATGGAGGAACGCATCTGGCGCATCAGCACCGCGGCCAGCCCGCTGCCGAGCACGAAGGCGGGCAGCAGCATCCGCTCCAGGTTCTCGATCGGCGATTCCGCGAACGGCACGAAACCCGACGCGGGCAGCACGCCGAGCCACACCGCGAACACCAGCACGCACAGCAGGCCGAGCCAGAAGTTCGGGATGGACAGGCCGAACAGCGAGACGCCGTTGCCGAGCCAGTCCAGCACGCCGCCGCGCCGGACCGCCGCGAGCACCCCGGTGGTCAACCCGATCAGCGCGGCGAACAGCAGGCTCAGCAGGGCGAGTTCGAGGGTGACCGGGATCCGTTCGAGCAGGATGTCGCCGATCGGCAGGCCGGTGCTGGTGGATTCGCCGAAGTCGCCGCGCAGCACCTGGCCGATCCAGCTCGCGTACTGCACGGGCAGCGGCTGGTCCAGGCCGTACTCCTCGCGGACGGCTTGCACGGCGGCCTCGTCGGCCTCGACCCCGGCGATGGCCGCCGCCGGGTCGCCGGGCAGCGCGCGCAGCCCGGCGAACACGACCAGCGACACCAGCACCAGGGTCACCAGCGACTGCAGGATGCGGTTGAGGGCGTAGTTCGCGGTCATGTCAGCTCCCCGCCACGTGACCGGCGGTCTTCATCCGGATGATCCCGTCGGGGTTGACGACCACGCCGGCGATCCCGGTGGAGTGCGCGGTGTAGTACTGCGGTCGCCACAGGTAGATGACGTTGTTGCGGGCCTGGAGGTCCTGCACGATCCGCTCGTAGAGCGCCGTGCGGGTGGCCACGTCCTGCTCCGCGGCGGCCCGCTGGATCAGCGCGTCGGTCTCCGGGGTGAAGTGCCCGCTGTAGTTCTGGCTGGAGCCCTCGGTGTGGAACACCGCGATGTTGCCGTGCGGGTCCGGGCGGCCGGACCAGCCGATCTGGAACACCTCGAACCGGCCTTCCTTGCCCGCCGCGATGGCGGTGGTCGATTCGGTGGGGCGCAGCACGGCTTCGAAGCCCGCCTCGGCCACCATCGCCTGGATGATCTGGCCGACGCGGCTGTTCGTCGGGTCGTTGGCCAGCATCAGCTCGAAGCGCACCGGGGTGCGCACCCCGGCCTCGGCGAGGAGTTCCCGGGCGCGCTGCGGGTCGTGCGGCGGGCAGGTCTGCGTCGCCGGGGTGGCGAACTCGCTGGTCGGCGGGATCGGCCCGCACGCGGGGCGGTAGAGCCCGTTGAACGCGATGCGGGTGAGCATCTCCCGGTCGATGGCCAGCGACAGCGCCTGCCGGACCCGGGGGTCGTCGGCCAGCGGGCCGGTCACCTCGCCGGTCTCGCCGCCCACGTTCCGGATGTTGACGGTGAGGCCCTGGTACTGGATGGAGGGCTGGTTGAGCAGCACCACGCCCTTCTCCCGGGCCACGATCGGCACCTGCGGCGTCGGCACCTCCCACATCACGTCGTACTCGCCGGAGCGCAGGTTGGCCAGCCGGATGTTGTCGTCGGGCACCGCGCGGTAGACCAGCCGGTCCAGCCGCACCTGCTCGCGGTCGTAGTAGTGCTCGCTGCGCTCCAGGACGATGCGGTCCTGCTGCACGCGCTCGACGAAGTCGAACGGGCCCACGCAGACCGGGTCGTCGGCGAAGTCCTCGCCGAGCTGCGCCAGCCGCGCCGGGGACATGATCATGCCGGCGCGGTCGGCGAGCACGCTCGGCAGCGGGGCGTAGGGCTCGGACAGCCGCAGCCGCACGGTGAGCGGGTCGACGACCTCGACGGATTCCACCGCGGCCAGCTCGGTGCGCCGCGCGGAGGTCTCCAGGGTCAGGTGCCGCACCAGGCTGGTGCGCACCGCCTCGGCGTCGAACGGGGTGCCGTCGTTGAACCGCACCCCGGCCCGCAGCGGGATGGTCAGCTCCAGCCCGTCCGGGGAGACCTCGGGCAGCGCGGCGGCCAGTTGCGGCACCACCCGGGTCCGGGCGTCGACGTCGTAGAGCTTCTCGCACATGCTCGCGAAGACCTGGCGCCCGGCCAGCGTGGTGGCCAGCGTGGGGTCGAGCCGGTCGGGCTCCTGGTCGAGGGCGATCACCGCCTCTCCCCCGCGCACCGTGGGGGCCTGCACCGAGGCGCGCACCTGCGCCGCGGTCCGCTCCACGTCGACCAGCGGGCTGCACGCCGCGGTGACCGCGGTGACGGCCAGCACGGCCACCGCGGCGCACCACCTGGACCGCGCGGTCACCGGCGCCTCCTGACGACCTCGGTTGTCAACGGTGGCAAACCGTATGGCTTCCGAGGGCGGTGTGTCCACACTCGGTGATCAACCGGAAACGCGGGGGCCCGATCCGGAACCCGGACGAAACGGATCAGTCGACGGCGGAGGAGAACTGCGGGAGCGAGACGGCGGGCGACTTCGGGGGTTCGCCGGTTTCCTCGGGCTGCGGTTCGGGCGCCGGTTCGTCGCGCGCCGGTTCCTCGTGGGCGGCGTCGATCTCGGCCGCGGAATCGTCCGGGGAGTCCTCGCGCGCCTTCTCCTTGAGGCGGTCCCGAGTGCGCTGTGCGGCACCGCGGATCTGCTCGGTCAATTGCTTGTTGACCTGACGGGCTTCTCGTTCTTCCCGTTCCTGCTGCTTACCGCCCCGCGCTGCCTGCTCGGGAGTCCGCGCCCGCGCGATGTAGCGTTCGAGCACCGACCGGAGGCGCTGAGCGTGCTCGTCGTTCAGGTCGATTTCGTACGTCACGCCATCGAGCGCGAAGGTGATGGTGTGCTGCGCTGGGCTCCCGTCGATGTCGTCGACGAGTTCGACCTGAATCCGCTCGGCCATGATCACCTGTCTCGGAACGCGCCCCGCTCGCGATCCGCGACACTCGCAGGTGAGAACACCCGCGACCACCGCGGCCCATCCGCTCGGGCATCGCTGTTGTCTCCCCGCCAACCATAGAACAGCGCGCGCTGCGGGCGATAACCGCCGTGCGGGTCACGACCGGTTGCACGCCGCCAAGTCCTGCGGTACGACTCACCGTAACCGAGCGGAACGCGAACAGAAAGTAATCTGGCGCACACCGCGGAAAACCGGTCCGGCCCGCTGGATCATTCTTCCTTCGATCGTTTATCGTTTCGCTCGTTTCTCGCCGCAGGCTCCGGCGGGGTACCAGCGGAATACGATCCGGAATCGAGGCTCACCGTGGCGCAGAAAGTCACCGTTCAGCTCGTCGACGACGTCGACGGCACCGTAGCGGACACGACCGTCGAGTTCGCGCTGGACGGCGTCAGCTACACAATCGACCTGTCCGACGACAATGCCGCCGCACTGCGGGACTCGCTGGCGTCGTTCGTCGCGAACGCCCGCCGCACCGGCGGGCGGAAGCGGTCCGGCGGCAAGTCCGCCAAGCAGCAGTCGAGCCCGACGACGGCGGATCGGGAACGCAACCAGGCCATTCGGGAATGGGCCCGGGAGCAGGGCTGGCAGGTTTCCGATCGGGGCCGCATTCCGGCCGAGGTCGTCGAGGCGTACGACAACGCTCAGTGACCGCGACACCCTCCTGGCGGGGCTGCCATCGTTCGGGTGTCCACCAGGAGGGTCTCCTCCCCGACACCGCACCCCGGCGGTGCGGGTCGGGGAGCTGGTGGCGCAGTGGGCAGCGTCACCCTCCTAGTGGCTGGTGAGGAACGCCTCGATCTCCGGGCGGCTCGGCATCGAGCCGCTCGCGCCGATGCGCTGGACCGACAGCGCCGAGGCCGCCGAGGCCAGCCGCAGCGCCTCCGGCATCGCGACGCCCTCGCCCAGCGCGGTCGCCAGCATCCCCACGAAGGTGTCCCCCGCCGCGGTGGTGTCCACCGCGCGGACCGGGAAGCCGGGCACCTCCACCACCTCGCCCTGCCGGTTGCCGTACAGCGAACCCCGGGCGCCCAGCGTGATCACCACCTCCGGCACCACCTCGAGCAGCGCGGCCAGCGCGCGGTGCGGGTCGTCGTGGCCGGTCAGCACCGCGGCCTCGTGCTCGTTGGGCACCAGCAGGTCCACATTCGACAGCAGCTCGGCGGGCAGCGGCGCGGCCGGCGCCGGGGTGAGCACCACCCGGACGCCGTGGCGCCGCCCGGCCGCGGCGGCCTCCGCCACCCCGTCCAGCGGCGTTTCGAGCTGGAGCAGCACGCTCGACGAACTCGCGAGCAGCGCCTCGTCGCCTTCGACGAGCCCGTGCACCGCCGCATTGGCCGCCGGGACCATGACGATCGAGTTGTCGCCGGTGTCGTCCACCACGATGTGCGCGGTGCCGCTGCGCCCGGGCACCGTCCGCAGCCCGCTGACGTCCACAGTGGAGTCCGCGAGGTTCGCGCGGAGCTCGGCGCCGAACTCGTCCTCCCCGACCGCGCCGACCATCCGCACCGCCGCGCCCGCCTTGGCCGCCGCGAGGGCCTGGTTGGCGCCCTTGCCCCGGGAGCCGTGCGGAACTCCCGGCCGAGCACGGTCTCGCCCCGGGACGGCGCGGTGCCGGCGTAGGCGACCAGGTCCATGTTGCAGCTTCCGAATACGGTCACAGTCGTCGTCACGCGGACCATCATCGCCGACCGGGGCGGTGCGGCGGGCGGCGGGCACGCCGCGCGGCGGGTCACCGCACGGTGGAGCACGTACGATGCCGAGCAACGACGAGAAAGGCGAGGCGCGGTGGATTACGCGGTGACGGCGGAACTGGAGCCGCCGGTCGGGGCGGTCACCCTCGACGCGCTCCAGCAGGAGGGGATCGCGGCGGTGCTGGACCGCCACCTCGCGCTGGTCGAAGGGGTCTCCGGTCCCGGCGAGGCCGACATCGACGTGCTGGACTACCGGATCACCGCGCACCCGACCGGGGCGAACGTGGTGCTCGCGCTGGACGCACCGTCGCTGCTGGCCGCCGAGCAGGCCGCCGCCTCGGTGCTCGACGAGCTGGTCGGCGAGAGCGAGGTGCTCACCGGCTGGTCGGTGGCGCACCCGGAGGTGCGGATCACCGAGGACGAGTTCAACCAGCGCCTGGCCGCGGCCGGTGAGGTCCGGCCCGACGACGAGCTCGAAGCGGCCGTCGAGGAGGCGCTGGAGCACACCGCTGAAACGCCCCGCACGATGGACGTCGAGCAGTGGCGCACCCGGCTCACCGAGCTGTCGGCCCAGCTCCGCGCCTTCGACGTCGACACCTTCGCCGGCCCCGGCGAGCCCGCCGAGCGGGCCCGGTTGGCCGCGGGCGCGCTGGTGCACGCGGTGCGGGTGGTGACCGACGAGGTGTTCTTCGACGAGCTCGCGCTGGCGATCAACAACGCCACCGTCGCCGACGCGGTGGGGCTGCTCGTGCTGGAGGAGCTGCCGCCCTGCTACGACAACCGCTACGACTCGCTGTTCGCGAGGTCGTTCCTGCTCGCTTCGGCGGCGGTCGCGGCCCGGCTGACCGAGCCCGGGTGGACCCCGCCGCGCTCGGTCGCCGAGGCGCTGGCGCTGCGGCTCATCGTCAACGAGGCCCGCGTGGTGCTGGAAGCGGCCGAGCTCGTCGGCTGGGACACGAGCGGACCGGTGTTCGCCGCCTTCGCCGACCAGGCGTTCGGCGACAACGCGCACGAGGAGCTCTACGAGATCGACCTGCCGCGCCCCGAGGACGCCGACGACGAGACGACCGTCCAGGTCGGCAAGCTCGAAGCCGAGCTGCGCTCCCGGGGACTGGCCTTCGACCAGTGGTTCGACCCGCGGGACGACGATCGGGCAGGCCTGCACCCCTACCTGGGCTGAAGCGGTGGTGCTGGCACGGTGCCGTGGTCCGTTTGCGGAGCGGTGCGGGTGGCACGGCTCCACCCCGCACCCGACCACCGTCAGGCAAGCGGCGGAGCCGCTTCCGCTTTGCCCCACCTGATCAACCGGCACCGCCGCGGGTTCTCAGCGGCCTTCTCGCGAGGACGCCCTGACGCTGTGTACGTGTTCGGTACATGAGGAAGGGCGCCCGGAGCGAGCAGGCCGCTGAGGTTCCGCCACCCGCACCGCCACGCCAGGCGAGTGGGACCTACAAGTCACCCGCGCAGCGAGTACGGGGGGACCGTGGACCCGATCAGGTCGGCCTCGTCCACGGTTCCCGGCGTGTACCGCATCTTCGGGTAGCTCTCCAGCATGAGGTTCGTCGGGTCGTCGATCGGCTCGACGCGGCCGAACAGGAAGGCCCACTCGTGCTCGTCGGAGCCGAAGTAGGTGACGGTGTCGAACACCCGGTTGAACCGGCGGTACGCGCGGATCAGGGTCTCGTTGCGCCACACCGTCGGGCATCCGGCCTGGTAGGCCACCACGCCGCCGGGAGCGAGCACGTCGTAGCAGCGACGCAGGAAGTCCTCGCCGTAGAGCCGGTTGTGCTGCTCGTCGGCGTCGTCGGCGCGCTCGTCGGGCAGGTCCACGACCACGATGTCGTAGCCCTCGACCGGCGCCTGCTCCAGGAAGGCGGCGCCGTCGCCGAAGTGGATCGAGACGGGGCCTTCTCCGCGTTCGGCGCGGGCCAGCTCGTCGGTGTCGTACCCGTAGGGCAGGTGTTCGGCGCAGAGCCGGACGCACTGCTCGTCGATGTCGACGTGGTCGACGCGGCTCGCCCCGGCCTGCACCGCCATCCGGCTCGCGACGCCCTCGCTGGAGCCGATGATGAGCACCCGCTCGATCTTCTCGGCGAGCAGGAAGGCGGGCACCATCATCGCCTCGTGGTAGACGAGCTGGGAGAACTCGGTGCTCTGCCGGTCGTCGTCGCAGAACAGCGAGACGCCCTGCTCGGTGCGGCCGATGACGACGTGCTGGTACGGCGTGTCGCCTTCCCACAGCACCTCGTCGACGCGCCACAGGCGCCGCAGCCCGGCGCCCACCGGTTCGCTGATCCACTGGTGCCCGTCGAGTTCGATCAACGCCAGCTCCTCTCGAAAGTCCTGTGCCTCGACGGCGTCATCACGGTTCGATGTCCCGTCCGCGGCGGATCGTCTGGATGCTCGTCGTCGTCGGCTTGAGCGCCTCGGCGAGCAGTTCGACCGCCCGCTCCGGCTGCGCGGTGTTCCCGCAGGTGAAGACGTCGATGAAGATCGAGCCGTCCTCCGGGTACGTGTGCAGCGAAGCGTGGGATTCGGACAGCAGTGCCAGCACTGTGACACCTTGCGGCTCGAACCGCTTGGCGATCATCTCGCACACGGTGGCACGGGACTCGCTGAGCGCGGTGCCCAGGGTGTCCCGCAGGAACTGCTCGTCGTCGAGCAGCTCCGGTTCAACGCCCTCCAGCTCGGCAAGGACGTGCTGGCCGGTGAACAGACCGACCAGGGGCGTCCCGGTGTCAACGGACATCTATCGACCTCCCATCGTTTCGCAGAAATCCCGGCGGGCAGGGACGCGTCGAGGACGCGGCGGTCACCGCCGCTCGTCGCCGTCGACGCAGTAGGTGGGCAGCGGCGCGAAACCGTTGAAGCTCACCGACGAGTAGCTGGCCGTGTAGGCACCCGCGCTGAGCAGGTCCACCCGGTCGCCGCCGCGCAGCGTCACCGGCAGCTCGTAGCGGGTGCGCTGGTAGAGCACGTCGTCACCGTCGCAGGTGGGACCGGCCAGCACCACTGGACCGGTCGGGTCGCCGTCGCGGTCGGTGCGCAGCCGGTAGGTGATGGCCTCGCCCTCGGTCTCGGCCAGCCCGTTGTAGCGGCCGATGTCGAGGTAGACCCAGCGGTGCTCGTCGGAGTCGCTGACCAGCACGACCTCGCTGCGCAGCACCCCGGCGTCGCCGACGAGGTGCCTGCCGGGTTCGACGAGCAGTTCGGGCCTGCGGTCGCCGAAGTGCCGGGTCAGGGACTCCTCGATGCACCGGGCGTAGTCGGCCAGCGGCGGTGCCTGGTCGGTGTAGGCGGCCGGCAGCCCACCGCCGAGGTTGACCATCCGCAGCTCCGGTTCGGCGTCGAAAACCCGGCGCGCGGCGGCGATCCCGTGCTCCCAGGCCGCGGGGTCGAGCTGTTGTGATCCACTGTGGAACGACACGCCCCACGGGTCCAGCCCGAGTTCCCCGGCGAGGCGCAGCAGCGCCGCGGCGCGTTCCGGCGAGCAGCCGAACTTCTTGCCGAACGGCGTGCGGGAACCGGTGTTGTCCACCAGCACCCGGCAGAACACCCGCGCCCCGGGCGCCTCCTCGGCGAGGACGCGCAGGTCCGGTTCGCTGTCGGTGGCGAACATCCGGACGCCTTGGGCGTGGGCGCGGGCGACGTCGCGGCGCTTCTTGATGGTGTTGCCGTAGGAGATGTCCTCCGGTGCGGCGCCCAGCGCCAGGCACAGGTCGATCTCCCCGGGGCTGGCGACGTCGAAGGACGCGCCGAGCGCGACCAGCTCGCCGACCACCTGGGGCGTGGGGTTGGCCTTCACCGCGTAGCAGATCCGCCCGTCCGGCAACGCGCTCCGCAACTGCCGGTAGCGCTCCCGGACCACGGCGAGATCCACGACCAGGCAAGGGGTTTCGGGTTGGTGCCGGTCCAGGAACTGCACGATCGGGTCCGTCGCCGGACCCGCCGCCTCGGCGGTGCCGCTCAGGCGGTCCGTCACGCTCGCGGTGGCGGACAGATCGGTCAATCCCGGTACCTCCGTCTCGGGTGGTTCGTGGCGGATGTGCACTGGGCGAGTGGCCCGTGAAGCGTAAGGACGACCATGCACGGTACCCCTCGCGTTGCCGGATTTCGAACGGCTCCGGTCCTGCTCCCGAGGTCGCGGCGGCAACTGTGAGCACTCCCACGCGGGGCGCGGAGCAGGCGCGCCCGCGCGGGCGCCGAGCGTGTCCGGGTCAGCGCGGTGCGTGGTCGTCCAGGCGCAGCGCGAGGTAGACGTCGACCCGCGCGGCGAAGCCGGTGAGGTCCCGGTCGCAGATCTCCTCGATCCGCCGGATCCGGTAGCGCAGCGTGTTCACGTGCAGGTGCAACCGCTGCGCGCAGCGCGACCAGGACCCCGAGCAGTCCAGGAACACCCGCAGGGTGCGCACCAGTTCGGTGTGGTGCGCGCGGTCGTAGTCGACCAGCGGGCCGAGCACCCGCTGCCGGTAGGAGCCGCGCAGCTCGTCCGGGACGGTGGCGAGCAGCACCTCGTGGGAGGCCAGCTCGCCCGCGCCGACCAGCACCGCGCGGCCCGGACCGGTGCGCGCGGCGGCCAGCCGGTGCGCGTGCCCGGCCTCCTCCAGCGCGCCCCGCAGCCCCGAGGCGGGCCCCGCGTCGCTGAGCCCGACCGCGAGGGCGTCCGCGCCGAGCGCGGGTTCGGCGTCGGCGAGCAGCCGCCGCAGCCGGTCGGCGAGCCCGTCGAGGTGCGCGGCGTCGTCGACGAACAGCGCGGTGGCGGTGCTGCCGGTGGCGGCGCAGACCGAGGCCAGCCCGGTCGCGGCGGCGAGCTCGCGGAGCACGGCGGTGGAGGCGGCGGCGTCCCCGGCGTCGAGCACCGCGGCGCGCACCGGTTCGTCCACCGGCAGCCCGGCGGTCTCCAGCCCGGCGGCGACCTCGGCCGGGGTCGAGGTGCCCTCCCGCAGCCTGCGCAGCGCCGCCTCCACCGAGCGACCCGCGATCCGCCGCGCCTCGTCCACCCGCCCCCGGACCAGGGCGACCGCGGTGCCCAGGTCGGTGGCCACGGCCTCCTGCTCGGCGTCCCACCGGTCCAGGTCGCCGCGCACCAGCACCGACCACCGGGCGGCGGGCGGACCGCCGACCGAGGCGACCGGCCACAGCGCGTGCCCGGTCGGCACCGCCGCGGGCGGCGGTCCGGCGGCCAGCGCGCGCAGCGCCGCCCTGCGGGCCTCCTCCGGCAGCTCGGCGGTCCCGGCGACCACCCGGCCCACCGACGACAGGACCCAGCAGTCGGCGGAGCACTCGGCGGCGGCGAGCCGCAGCACCCCGTCCAGGTCCGCCCCGGAGGCGACCGCCGACACCAGCTCCCGGCGCGGAGCGGCGCGCCGCTGGACCCGCTCGGCGAGGGTGTTGAAGCTGACCGCGAGCGGCACCTCGAACACCGGGACGTCGTACCGGCGGCACGCGGCCACGAGGTCGTCGGGGGCGCGGCCCAGCCGCGCGGTGCCCGCGGCGAGCCCGGCGACCCGGGCGTCGGCGAGCGCGGCGACGAACGCCTCCGAATCGGCCGGGCCGGTGTGCCAGACCAGACCGCTGAGCACCAGCTCCCCGCCCGCGAGGTAGCGGCGCGGGTCGAGCAGGTCGGTGATGTAGACGCCGCGCACCGGCCGGTCCATCCGGTCGGCACCGGTCAGCGGCACGAGCCCGAGTTCCTGGTCGGAGAGGAGATCGCTCAGCAGCACCCGCACCTCACTCCCTCGTTCCGGGTCCGCACCGGAAGCGGCGGGGCACCACCGCACCGTTGCGGGTCGACGCCGTGCACCGGCAGCGCCCGGAGGCGCCGCCGAGTCCCCTGGACGGGGACGTTCGTAGGAACATCCTAATCCCCCGAACGTGGTGCACCGGCTTTTCAGCTGTTCCCACGCTAGGCAGCGCACCCCCCGCGGCGGTCTACTGGCCCGACCTCCACACGGCGACGGGAGACACACCGTGGAATTCCTCCGTCCGACCTCCTGGCAGGACGCGCTCGCGGCCCGGGCGGCTCACCCGGACGCGACGCCGATCGCGGGGGGCACCGACGTGATGGTCGAGGTCAACTTCGACCACCGCCGGCCCGGGGCGTTGCTCGACCTGACGCGGGTGCCCGAGCTGGCCGAGCTGTCCGAATCCGGCGGCGTGCTGCGGATCGGCGCCGGGGTGCCCTACGCCCGGCTGATCGACGAGCTCGGCGACCGGCTGCCGGGGCTGGCGATGGCCGCCCGCACCGTGGGTTCCCCGCAGATCCGCAACCGGGGCACCGTCGGCGGCAACCTCGGCTCCGGCTCCCCGGCCGGGGACGCGCACCCGCCGCTGCTGGCCTCCGACGCCGAGGTCGAGGTGGCGTCGGTGCGCGGCACCCGGCGGCTGCCGATCGCGGAGTTCTTCACCGGCCCCAAGCGGACCGCGCTGGCCCCCGACGAGCTGATCGCCGCGGTGCACGTGGCCCCGGCCGGTGGTCCGCAGCAGTTCGCGAAGGTCGGCACCCGCAACGCGATGGTGATCGCGGTGTGCACCTTCGCGGTGGCGCTGCACCCGGAGCGGCAGCGGGTCGGCACCGGGATCGGCGCCGCCGCACCGACCCCGCGGCGCGCGCGGGAAGCCGAGGACTTCCTGGCCGCCGAACTCCCCTGGGGCGCACCGCGCCCGCTGCCGGAACCGGTGGTCCGCCGGTTCGGCGAACTGGTGGCCGCGGCCACCGCACCGATCGACGACGTCCGGGGCACGGCCGCCTACCGCAGGCATGCGCTGGCCGTGCTGGCCCGCCGGTCCCTCACCTGGGCCTGGGACGAGCACTGCACCGGGAGGCAGGAATGCGCCTGAAGTTCACCGTCAACGGCCGCGCCCAGGAGGCGGACGACGTCTGGGAGGGCGAGAGCCTGCTGCACGTGCTGCGCGAGCGGCTCGGCCTGCCCGGTTCGAAGAACGCCTGCGAGCAGGGTGAATGCGGGTCGTGCACGGTCTACCTGGACGAGGTCCCGGTGTGCTCCTGCCTGGTGGCGGCCGGTCAGGCCGAGGGCCGCTCGGTGCGCACCGTCGAAGGGCTGGCCGAGGACGGCCGGCTCGACCCGGTGCAGGAGGAGTTCGTCGCGGCCGGCGCCGTGCAGTGCGGGTTCTGCACGCCGGGATTGCTGGTGCAGACCCACGACCTGCTCGAGCGGGTGGCCGAGCCGTCCGACGCCGAGATCCGGGAGGCGCTGGCGGGCAACCTCTGCCGCTGCACCGGCTACGAGAAGATCATGGACGCGGTCCGCGCGGCCGCCCGGCGACGGGCGCGGGCATGAGCCGCACGATCGTCGAAGGCGGTGCGGTCGTCGCGGTCGACGACGCGGGCACCGAGTTCGACGAGGGCCACGTGGTGATCGACGACGACCGGGTGGTGGCCGTCGGCCCGGGTTCCGCGCCGCCGCAGGACGGTCCGGTGCGGCGCATCGACGCCACCGGATGCCTGGTCACGCCGGGTCTGATCAACACCCACCACCACCTCTACCAGTGGGCGACCCGCGGCTACGCGGTGGACGCGCCGCTGTTCGGCTGGCTCACCGAGCTCTACCCGGTGTGGGCGCGGCTGGACGCCGAGAGCACGCACGCCGCCGCCTCCGCCGGGCTGGCCCGGCTGGCGGCGACCGGCTGCACCACCACCGCCGACCACCACTACCTGTTCCCGCGCGGTGGCGGCGACGTCTTCGGCGCGGTCGTCTCGGCCGCCGACCGGGTCGGGGTGCGGCTGCACGCGGTGCGCGGCTCGATGGACCGGGGTCGCTCGCAGGGCGGGCTGCCGCCGGATTCGGTGGTCGAGGACCGGGACGAGGCGCTGGCGGCCACGCAGGAGGCCGTGGCGGAGTTCCACGACCCCGCACCGGGCGCCCGGGTGCGGGTCGCGATCGGCCCGTGCTCGCCGTTCACGGTGAGCACCGAGCTGATGCGCGAGGCCGCCGACCTGGCCCGCCGGCTCGGGGTCCGGTTGCACACCCACCTCGCCGAGACCGTCGACGAGGAGCAGCAGTGCCTGCGCGAGTTCGGCCGCACCCCGGTGGAGCACGCCGACGAGCTCGGCTGGCTCGGGCCGGACGTGTGGCTGGCGCACGGGGTGCACCTGTCCGACGCCGCCATCGCCCGGCTCGGCGCGACCGGGACCGGCGTGGCGCACTGCCCGAGCTCCAACGGGCGGCTCGGCGCCGGGATGGCCCGGCTGCGCCCGCTGCTGGACGCCGAAGTCCCCGTCGGCCTGGGGGTGGACGGGGTCGCGTCCAACGAATCCGGCGGCATGGTCGAGGAACTGCGGCAGTCGCTGCTGCTGGCGCGGGCCCGCTACGGGCCGGAGGCGCTGGCGGTGCGGGACGCGCTGCGGCTGGCGACCCGGGGCGGGGCGCGGTGCCTCGGCCGCGACGACGAGCTCGGCGCGCTGCGCCCCGGTGCGCTGGCCGACGTGGCCGTGTGGCGGCTGGACGGGCTCGACCACGCGGGCATCACCGACCCGGTGGCCGCGCTGGTGCTCGGTCCCCCGCCGACGGTGGCGGCGCTGCTGTGCGGCGGTCGCACCGTCGTCACCGACGGCGCGGTGGCCCCCGAACTGACCGATGAGCTCCGCCGGGCCAGCGCCCACGTCCGCCAGGAGGGAACCCGATGAGCGATCACGCACCCGCTCGCAGCCCGCAGCACCTCGACGACGCCATCACCGGCGGGATCGGCGAATCCCCGCTGCGCCCGGACGGCGTGCTCAAGGTGCGCGGCGAGTACGCCTACGCCTCGGACCTGTGGGCCGAGGACATGCTGTGGGGTGCGACGCTGCGCAGCCCGCACCCGCACGCCCGGATCAGGTCGGTCGCCGTCGGCGAGGCGCTGCGGATGGCCGGCGTGCACGCGGTGCTCACCGCCGAGGACGTGCCCGGCGACAACCGGTACGGGCTCAAGTACGCCGATCAACCGGTGCTCGCCGCCGACGTGGTGCGCTACCAGGGCGAAGCCGTGGCGCTGGTGGCCGCCGACCACCCGGAGACGGCCCGGCGGGCGCTGGACCGGATCGCGGTGGACTACGAGGTGCTCGACCCGATCACCGACCCGGAGCGCGCCGCCCACGACACCGCCCTACCCGCGCTGCACCCGGACGGCAACGTGGTCCGCCACCAGCGGCTGGTGCACGGCGATCCGGAGGCCGACGCCGAAGTCGTGGTGTCCGGGGTCTACACGGTCGGGATGCAGGACCAGGCGTTCCTCGGACCGGAGTCGGGGCTGGCGATCCCCGCCGAGGACGGCGGTGTCGACCTGTACTTGGCGACCCAGGACCTGCACTCCGACCTCGCGCAGACCGCCCGCGCCCTGGGCCTGCCGCCGGAGAAGGTGCGGCTGACGATGTCCGGCGTCGGCGGCGCGTTCGGCGGCCGGGAGGACCTGTCCATCCAGGTCCACGTGTGCATGCTGGCGATGCGCACCGGCAAGCCGGTGAAGATGGTCTACAGCCGGGAGGAGTCGTTCCACGGCCACGTGCACCGGCACCCGGCGCGGATGTACTACGAGCACGGCGCCACCCGGTCCGGCGAGCTGGTCTACGTCAAGGCCCGGCAGTACTTCGACGGCGGCGCCTACGCCTCGAAGACCCCGGTGGTGGTCGGCAACGGCATCACCCTCGGCGTCGGCCCCTACGCGGTGCCGAACGTGGCGATGGAGAGCTGGGGCGTCTACACCAACAACCCGCCGTGCGGCGCGATGCGCGGTCTCGGCGCGGTGCAGCCGACCTTCGCCTACGAGTCGCAGATGGACAAGCTGGCCGCCGCGCTCGGGATGGACCCGGTGGAGCTGCGGATCCGCAACGCGCTCGCCGAGGGCGACGCGGTGCCGACCGGGCAGGTGCTGGACTACCCGGCGCCGGTGGCCGAACTGCTGGAGCGGGTCCGCGCGCTGCCGATGCCGCCGGAGCGGGCCGAGCGGCCCGACATCCGCGATCTGCCCGGCGGGGCGGCCAACACCACCCACGGCGAAGGCGTGGTGCGCGGAATCGGCTACGGGGTGACGATCAAGAACATCTGCTACGCCGAGGGCGCCGACGACTTCTCCACCGCGCGGGTCCGGTTGCAGGTCATCGGCGGGGAACCCGCGGCGATGGTGCACACCGCGGCCGCCGAGGTCGGGCAGGGCCTGGTGACGGTGCAGCAGCAGATCGCCCGCACCGAGCTCGGCGTCGAGCGGGTCACCATCCACCCGAACGACACCTCGGTCGGCCCGGCCGGGTCGAGCTCGGCGTCCCGCCAGACCTACATGACCGGCGGTGCGGTGCAGGTGGCCTGCGCGGCGGTGCGCGAGGCGGTGCTGCGCCGGGTCGACGGGCACGACCCGGCGTCGCTGGAGCTGCGCGGCGGCGCGGTGGTGACCGCGACCGGTGCGGTGGTGGCCGAGCTGACCGAACTGCTCGGCGACGACGTGGTCGAGGAGACCCGGGAGTTCCACCACCGCGAGACCTTCCCGCTGGACGAGCTGGGCACCAGCGAGCGCGCCCAGGTCCAGCACGCGTTCTCCGCCCACCGCGCGGTGGTCGACGTGGACACCGAGCTGGGCCTGGTCAAGGTGGTGCAGCTGGCCTGCGCCCAGGACGTCGGCAAGGCGATGAACCCGGAGGCGGTGCTCGGCCAGATCCAGGGCGGTTCGGCGCAGGGCCTCGGGTTGGCGGTGATGGAGGAGATCCAGGTGCGCGACGGGGTGATCCGCAATCCGTCGTTCACCGACTACCTGATCCCGACGATCCTGGACATGCCGCCGATGGAGATCGACGTGATCGAGCGCGGCGACCCGAACGCGCCCTACGGCGTCCGCGGCGTCGGCGAACCGCCGACGATCTCCACCACCCCGGCGGTGGTCGCCGCGATCCGCGCCGCGACCGGCAAGGAGCTCACCCACACCCCGGTCGCCCCGGAACACCTGATCTGAGAACCGCGCCGAGACGACGAAGACACGTGCTGGGCGACCGGCGCGCCCCGAGGAAGGAGACCGACATGGCCGTGGATCCCGCCACCGCACCGGACGTCGAGCAGCGGTGGCTGGTGCGGTGCATCGAGCTCGCCACCGCCAACGTCGCCGAGGGCGGCGGCCCGTTCGGCGCCCTGGTGGTGCGCGACGGGGAGATCGTGGCCACCGGGACGAACCTGGTGACCGTCGACCTGGACCCGACCGCGCACGCCGAGGTCACGGCGATCCGCCGGGCCTGCCGCGCCCTGGGCAGCTTCACGCTGAGCGGCTGCGTGCTGGTGACCTCCTGCGAACCGTGCCCGATGTGCCTGGCCGCCGCGCTGTGGTCGCGGATGGACCGGGTGCTCTACGCCGCCGACCGGGACGACGCGGCGGCGGCCGGCTTCGACGACCGGGCGTTCTACGACATCGTCCGCGACCCGAGCGCGGGCAGCCCCACCCCGGTGGTCCGGGTGGACACCCCCCGCCGCAACGACGCCTTCGACGCCTGGCGGGCCAAGGCCGACCGGGTCGACTACTGACCCCTCACCCGTTCGGTAGCTGAGTGAGGGGCCCCTTGCCCCGGTTACTCGGACAAGGGTGCCCCTCACCTGGGATCACCCGGCGGTGGCCGCGTCGATCCGCTCCCGAGGTACCGAACGCGGACGGCGCCGCGGCCGTCCTCACGAGCGGACCGCTGAGGACCCGCCGCGGTGCGGGCCGCGCGCCCCATCGCACAGCGGCTCCGCCGCTTCCCGAGCCCGACCCTCACCCGTTCGGTAGCTGAGTGAGGAGCACCTGCATCCGGCATACCCGGATGAAGGTGCCCCTCACCTGGAACGGATTCACCCCGCGGTGCGGCGGTGGCCGCGCCGATCCCCCACCGACGACGTCCCGCTCCCCGGGACGCGACCCGACGTGCCCGCGCACGGGCCCACCAGCACGGGAGGACGGCCCATGACCCAGCGATCGGAGACCTCCAGACCCACCGCGCGCCCCGGCGCGGTGGACCGCTTCTTCGCCATCACCGAACGCGGCTCCACGCTCACCCGCGAGCTCCGCGGCGGCCTGACGACGTTCGTGGCGATGGCCTACATCGTGATGCTCAACCCGCTGATCCTCGGTTCGTCGGCGGACGCGACCGGAGCCCAGCTCACCTCCGCGCAGCTCACCACCGCGACCGCGGCCACCGCGGGGGTGATGACCGTCCTGATGGGCGTGGTCGGCAACGCGCCGCTGGCGATGGCCGCCGGGCTCGGCATCAACGCCGTGGTCGCCTACACCATCGCCCCGGCGATGACCTGGGCGCAGGCGTTCGGCCTGGTCGTGCTGGAGGGCGTCGTCATCGTGGTGCTGGCGGTGAGCGGTCTGCGGGAGCGGATCATCAACGCCATCCCGGACGCGCTCAAGACCGCGCTGACCGTCGGCATCGGCCTCTACATCGCGCTGATCGGGCTGGTCAGCGCCGGGTTCGTGACCCGGGTGCCGGACGCGGCGGGCACCACCGTCCCGGTGCAGCTCGGCGACGGCGGGCACCTGTCCGGGGTGCCGGTGGCGGTGTTCTGCCTGAGCCTGCTGCTGATGCTGGTGCTGATGGCCCGCCGGGTGCCGGGGGCGATGCTGATCGGCATCGCGGTGAGCACCGGTGTCGCCGTGCTCGCCCACGCCGCGCTGGACCTGGCCCCGCAGGGGTGGGGCACCGTGGTCCCGGAGCTGCCGGAGCGGATCGTCGGCAGCCCGGACGTCAGCCTGTTCGGCCAGGTCGACCTGTTCGGCGGTTTCGCCTCGGCCGGGGGCATCGCGGCGGCGGTGTTCCTGTTCACCCTCGTGCTGTCCGGCTTCTTCGACGCGATGGGCACCATCACCAGCGTCAGCAGCGAGGCCGGGCTGGTCCGGGACGGCAAGGTGCTCGGGATGGGCCGCATCCTCGCGGTGGACGGGGTGGCCGCCGCGGCGGGCGGGTTGTCCGGATCGTCCCCGAACACGGTGTTCCTGGAGTCGGCCACCGGCGTGGCCGAGGGCGCCCGCACCGGGCTGGCGTCGGTGGTGACCGGACTGCTGTTCTGCGCGACGCTGCTGTTCACGCCGCTGGCGGCGATCGTGCCCGCGCAGGCCGCGGCCCCGGCCCTGGTGCTGGTCGGCGCGATGATGATGGCGCAGGCCCGGCACATCCCGTGGTCGGACCCGGACTACGTGGTGCCCGCGTTCCTGACCATCGCGGTGATCCCGTTCACGTACATGATCACCAACGGCATCGGCGCCGGGATCATCGCTTTCGCCGTGATCAAGCTCGCCCGGGGCCGCGTTCGCGAGATCGGCTGGTTCGTCGGGGTCCTCGCGGTGATCTTCACCGCCTACTTCGGCATCGAGGCGGTCGAGGCGGTGCTCGGCGGCTAGGTTGGCGCCGTGCGGGTAGCGGGAGTGGTGCTGGCGGCCGGGGCCGGACGTCGGTTCGGCGGGCCCAAGGCGCTCGTGGAGCTCGGCGGTTCGCTGCTGGTCGAGCGGGCCGCCCGGGCCCTCGCCGACGGCGGGTGCGATCCCGTCCTGGTGGTGCTGGGCGCAGCGGCGGAGGAGGTGCGCGAGCGCGCCGACCTCGGCGGCGCGGTGCTGCTGGACAACCCCGGCTGGGAGTCCGGGATGGGGTCCTCGCTGCGGGTGGCGCTGGACGCCCTGGCCGAGGGCGGGGCGGACGCGGCGCTGGTGCTGCCGGTCGACATGCCCGGCGTCGGGCCGGAGGCGGTCCGACGGGTCGCGGCGCGGGCGGTGGACCGGGAGGTGCTGGCGGCCGCCGCGCAGGCCGGGCGGCGCAGCCACCCCGTGCTGCTCGGGCGCGCGCACTGGGCCGGTGCGCGGACGGCCGCGGTCGGCGACGCGGGGGCGCGGGACTACCTCCGGACGCGGGAGGTGGCCCTGGTGGCCTGTGACGACGTCGCCTCCGGCCACGACATCGACACACCGGAGGACCTGCTCCGTGGTTGACCCGTAAAGTCGAGTCACCACACTTGGCGTGACCGGTCCGGAACGTACGCACCGCCCGGTGTGAGCTGTTCCGGGCATGCGCGTCACACGAACGCCCGAGCAGGCCGGAGGCTGAGCACCCATGGCGACCGGACACATCACCGCGAACTACGTGCCGGACGGAGACGACTGGCAGATCACCGTCACCGCCGGAGCGGAGCGCCGCTCCGCCCGCGCCGCCGGACTCATCGCGGCGCGGGACACGGCCGACCAGATCATCGAGGAGCTGGCCCCGAGTCCGGCGGGGCGCGTGGTGATCCACCTGCTCAACGGGGACGGCTTCGCGTTCACCACCGCCTACCTGCAAGCTCGGCACGGGCTGACCGACGAGGCCACCCGGCAGGCCGCTGCCGCCGCCGCGGGCAGCGCCCAGGCGCTGCGGCGGTGACACGAAGGCGTGCACAGTGGACCCGATGGCCCCGGTTCCCGGGCCGGGCTTCCCTAGGATGACTGCCGTGACAGCGTCGACGAGCAGTGCACCCGAGGGGGAGCCAGCGGTGGATCCGAACCGTCCCGGACGCGGTCGGCCCCGGGACGCCAGCCGGGACGCCGCCCTGCGCCAAGCAGCGATGGAAGTGCTCGCCGAGGTGGGCTACCGCGCGCTGACGATGGACGCCGTCGCCGCGCAGGCCCGCGCCGGAAAGGCCACCATCTACCGCCGCTGGGACTCCAAGCTGGACCTGGTGATCGACACCTGCACCCAGCTCGTGCAGCGCAACATCCCCGAACCCGACAGCGGCTCCGTCGAGCACGACCTGCGGGAGTTCCTCAGCGCGTTCGCGTCGTTCCTCACCGGCCCGGTCGGCAAGGCCGCGCAGGCCCTCGTGGGTGAGCTGCCGCACGAACCGGAGCTGGCCGCCGCGTTCCGCACCTCGTTCCTGCTGCCGCAGCGCGACGTGGTGCGCAGGCTCATCGACCGCGGCCTGCGGCGCGGCGAGATCGGCCCGGAGGCACCGGTCGACACGATCGTGGAGCTCACCGGCGCCGCGCTGCTCTACCGGCTGATGCTCACCGACGAACCGCTGGACGCCGAGTTCGTCGAGCGGCTGCTCACCCAGGCGCTGCTGCCCCTGCTGCACCGAAGGTCGTGACCGGCACCGCATCGGGTGGCTAAGGTTCGACGTGGGCACCGCCGCGCGGCGCGTGCCGGCGAGTTCGAGGAGGCGCGGGGTGTTGGCTGGAACCGTTCGAGGGCTGCACCGCTGGCCGGTCAAGTCGCTGCGCGGCGAGGACGTCTCGGCGGCGCGCCTCGACGACCGCGGGATGGCGGGTGACCGCGCGCACGCGCTGGTCGACGGGCGCCGCGGGCGCGACGGCAAGGTCCGCACCGTGCGGCAGGACTCCGGGATGCTGGGCTGGTCGGCGGCCTACGGGGACGTGCCGGACCCGGTGGGCCCGCCGGAGCTGCGCGGACCCGACGGCACCACGTGGACCTGGGGCGATCCGGAGCTGGCCGAGGCGCTGACCACTTCGCTGGGCGGACCGCTGGACCTGCGGGCCGCACCCGGGCAGCAGGACCGGGGCCCGACGGTGCTGGTGACCTTCCAGGCGTCCCTGGACGGGTTGGGCGAGGAGCTGGGCGCCGAGGTCGACCTGCGGCGGTTCCGGACGAACCTGCACCTGGAGGCGGACCTGCCCGCGTTCGCGGAGCAGCGCTGGGAGCCGGGCGTGCGGCTCGCCGTGGGCGAGGTGGAACTGGCGGTGACCGGCGAGCACAGCGGTCCGTGCGTGCGCTGCGCGGTGCCGAGCTGGGACGCGGCGGGCCGGGAGCGCTGGCGCGGGCTGCAACAGCACCTGATCGGCGCGCACGACAACCTGTTCGGCGTGATCATGCGGGTGACCAGGGCCGGGGACGTGCGGGTGGGCGACGAGGCCGGTGAGCCTTCCGCGCGGGTGTGATCCTCGCGGAAGCCCCCCGTCCTCACTTGAACAGCTTGCGCACCACCGCGACGGTGACCAGCGCGCCGACGCCGATCAGGACGTAGCGGACCCGAGGGTCGCTGAGCTTGTCCCGCGCGGTGGACTTGCCCGCCTCGACGAACCGCTTCGGGTCCGCCTTGACGCTGAGCTCGTCCAGCGTGGTGGCCAGCGCGTCGCGCGCCTGCTGGATCTCCCGCTCGATGGTGTCCGGATCACGTGCCACGTGTCCTCCTCACGTTCACCTGGCTGCTGACACGGTAGATCACCCCTCCGCCGGGGTGCAGCGGCGGTTCACCGTGTCGCGACCGAACACCCGTTCCGCCTCGGCCGCGGGCGGCGCTAGGCTGTCGCGGCGGGGGCCGTAGCCCAATTGGCAGAGGCACTAGGTTTAGGTCCTAGCCAGTGAGGGTTCGAGTCCCTCCGGCCCCACCAAATTAGTCATTGCGCGAACACCTTCCTTCGGAGCCCTGATCGACGAATTCTCGCTGGTCAGGGCTCCATTTGTATCTGTAGCCGCCTCGTCTGTGTGGGGCTGGGGGATGCGGAACACGAGCACAAGGGTGCTGGAGCTTGTGATCTTGATTTCGGCGATGAGGGCTTCGATGAGTGCCTTGCGGGTCTGATCGGTTCCGGAACTGATGATCTCGGCGATGTGGTCGGCGACCTCGGTGAGCGTGGCTGTGTCAGGCAGGGCGGGTTCGGCGTCGAGCGCGGTTGCCAGCTCGTCGCGGCGGGTGGCGAGTTGCTTGCTGGTGGCGCGGAGCTCGGCGAGTCGGGGGCCGACTAGTTCCTCGTCGATGGTGCCGTTCTCGAACGCGGTCAGGTAGCGGTCGATCTTGCCGTTGGTCTCGGCGATCTTGGCCTCGACGCTGGCGAGTTCGGCGTGCTGGTCGTCTTGTCCGGCGCGCGCTAATTCCGTTAAACGAAGTTGCGACGTTGGCGGCGTAATCACTACAACTCGTTTGCAAACCCGTCGGGTCGCTTTGGTTGATGGGATCACCGATTCCGTAGGTGTAGGGGTTAAGTTCTTGTCGGCTGGGGTCCAGGTTGGGCGAAGCGGGCGTGGTCTGGGCGGTAGTAGCGGTGGGCCTACCGTTGCGCCCGTGACTTACGCGGTCCACATACACGAGAATAGCAATATAGACGCCAAATGAGAGGATCAAAACCGGAACCCAAACGACATCCGGAGCATCGTAAAGACTGGTGATAAGCATGGCGGTCGGAGTCAGGACGACACCAAGGGTGATGATCGCCCAGAACTTCATTCCTCCTCCGGCCATACTTTCCTCCTCTCAGCAGGCCAAGTTCGATGCGGCTCCAAAGGCTACGCCTGCCCCGGCGATGGCAATTCCGGGAAGAGTTCCAGCTCCTGTGGCACCTGCAACGAGAGCAGCAAACGTGAAAATCTGACCGCCTCCCCACAAAGTCCAAGTGCAAGCATTGAGGCCCATGGAATAATCTTGTTGATGGGGCCTCCGAAGGTGTAGGTGTAGGTGTAGGTGTAGGTGTAGGGGTTGATTTCTTGTCCGCTGGGTCGGGTTGGGTGAAGCGAGCCTGGTGGGGGTGGTAGGAACTTGTGCCTCAGAGCAACCCTGTCGTGGGCGGTAGAAATCGAACGGAGAGCAATATTCCTGGAGTTGCGTATTATATCGACCGCTCGATGTACACTTGCTCACAACATGTCCAGACTAAGAAAAAGGAGGGTAAATTGCTCGCCCCCAGAGGAGGCATCTCGAACATCGCGTGGGTATCGTCGGCATGTTTGACGATATTTGCATTGCTTTATCTTATGCAACGCCTTGAATTTATCCGGTGGGGAAATCCCTTCTCATCGGCAGTGTTCGTTGGTGGATTCGGGGGCCTGCTGGCCGCATCTCTGATATACAAGACCAGCACGCAGAGATCCATTCTTACTAGTAATGGTGCGTTTTTTGCTTCTGCAGTGGTCTTGGTGTGCGCTTTTGTCGGAATCCCTCTCTTGCTAGACGCAATTTAGCCGAATGGACCCTTTCCGGAGTCCTGGGCCGGAAAGGTCCATTCGGCTAGTTCGATTGAAAATTCTATACTGTCAACACACTACGTTGCTGACGACATACCAAGCGGCGCCGGCTGCGACTCCAGGCCAGAAGCCGAATGCGGCACTGTATACCGCTCCCTGGGCCGACGCCGAGGACCCGCCCGCCGACGCGATCCTGGTGCGGCCGGACGGCTACGTGGCCTGGGCGGGGTCGGACCCCGGCGAGCTCACCCGGGCGCTGCGCACCTGGTTCGGCGAGCCCGCGGACGCCGGGTAATCCGCCGAGGTCACGGCCGAAGGGCCTGGTCGCCGGTGCGGTCCGGCTCCGAGCCGTCGGCCCGCTCGGGGGCCGGGGGTGGCGCGCTCCCGGGGTGGAGGCGGCCGGCGCGGACGCCGTTGGCGATGACGAAGACCTCGGCGAGCTCGTGGAGGAACACCACGGTGGCCAGGCCGAGCAGGCCGAAGGCCGCCAGCGGGACGAGCGCGAGCACGAGCACCGCGGACAGCGCGATGTTCTGCAGCATGATCCGGCGGGCGCGGCGGGCGTGGGCGAGGGCGCGCGGCAGGTGGCGCAGGTCGGTGCCCATCAGGGCGACGTCGGCGGTCTCCACCGCGACGTCGGTGCCCATGGCGCCCATCGCGATGCCCACGTCCGCGGTGGCCAGGGCCGGGGCGTCGTTGATGCCGTCGCCGACCATGGCGACCGCGCCGCGATTCCGCAGCCGCCGCACCAGGGCGGCCTTGTCCTCGGGGCGAAGTCCGGCGTGCACCTCGGTGATGCCGGCCGCACCGGCCAGCGCGGTGGCGGTGCGGGCGTTGTCCCCGGTGAGCATGGCGACCGCCACCCCGGCCGCGCGCAGCGCCCGCACGGCCTCGGCTGCTTCGGGGCGGAGCTCGTCGCGGATGCCGATGATGCCGAGCACCGCGTGGTCGTGTTCGACGACGGCGACCGTGGCCCCGGCGTCCTGCAGGCGGGTCACCTCCCGGTCGAGGGCGCCGGGGTCCAGCCATCCGGGCTTGCCCAGCCTGGCGTTCCGCCCGTCCACGGTGCCGTCGAGACCGGAGCCGGGCACTGCCGACACCTCCTCGGCGGGCACCGGGTCGGGTGCGGCGGCGAGGACCGCGGCGGCCAGCGGGTGCTCGCTGCGGGCCTCCAGCGCCGCGGCCACGGCGAGCACCCGGTCGCGGTCGACGCCGCCCGCGGGCACGATCTCCACGACGGCGGGGTCGTTGCGGGTCAGCGTGCCGGTCTTGTCCAGCGCGACCGCGCGCACCGCACCCAGGGCCTCCAGCGCGGCGCCGCCCTTGACCAGCACGCCCAGGCGGCTGGCGGTGCCGACCGCGGCGATCACGGTGACCGGGACGGAGATCGCCAGCGCGCACGGGGCCGCCGCGACCAGCACCACCAGTGCGCGCTCGATCCAGGTCCCCGGGTCGCCGAGCAGGGCGCCGATCCCGCCGATCAGCGCGGCGAGCACCATGACCGCGGGGACCAGCGGCCGGGAGATCCGGTCGGCGATGCGCTGGCGGACGCCCTTGCGCCGCTGGGCGTCCTCGACGATGCGCACCACCGTGGCCAGCGAGTTGTCCGCCACCGCGGCGGTGGCCTCGACGGTGAGCACGCCGGTGCCGTTGACCGATCCGGCGAAGATCTCGTCGCCGGTACCGACCTCGGCGGGCATCGATTCGCCGGTGATCGCGGCGGTGTCCACGCTGGATCGCCCGGCCACGACGGTGCCGTCGCTGGCGAGGCGTTCCCCGGCGCGCACCAGCATCCGGTCGCCGACCCGCACCTGCTCGGGCGGGATGGCGGTTTCGCGACCGCCGCGCAGCACGGTGACCTGGTCGGGCACCAGCGCGAGCAGGGCGCGCAGGCCCCGCCGGGCGCGCGACAGGGAGTGGTCCTCGAGGGCCTCGCTGATGGCGAACAGGAAGGCCAGCATCGCCGCCTCGGCCACCTGGCCCAGCAGCAGCGCGCCGACGAGCGCGATGGTCATCAACGTGCCGACCCCGACGCGGCGGTGCCGCAAGGCCCGCAGCGTGCCGGGGACGAAGGTCACGCCGCCGACGAGCGCGGCCACCCCGTGCAGCACCAGCCCGGTCCCCGGCGAACCGGCCCAGCCGGCGAGGAAGCCCGCCCCGACCAGCAGCCCGGCCACGGCGGCGAGCCGCAGCTCGCGCACCTGCCACAGCCGCTGCGGCTGCTCGTCGGGCTCGTGGGCGTCGTCGGTACCGCAGCACTCGGCGCTCATGCCCTATCCACCTCGGCCGCGGGCGCGCTGATCGTCGCGAGGAGCGCGCGGGCCGCGCGGGTGAGCCGGTACATCACCAGCTTGCCGTCCCGCCGCGAGTCGACCAGACCGGCCGAGCGCAGCGACCGCAGGTGGTGCGACACCAGGCCCTGCGAGGCGCCGACGATCCAGGCCAGGTCGCACACGCACAGTTCGTCCCCGGCGTGCAGGGCGTGCGCGATCCGCAGCCGGGTCGGATCGCCCAGCGCGCGCAGCCCCTCGGCGCGCGCCGCGAGCTCACCGGGTTCCGGGAGGGCCGCGCGCAGGCCCTCGGCGTGGTCGAAATCGATGCACAGCAGCTCGCAGCGGTCGTCGCTCATCCCGTCAATCTAACGTGCGTTGATATGTTCGGGCAACCATCGCGGGGTCGCGCCGGAAAAAGGAGTGGCACTACTACGCCAACGTAGTAGCATTGCGATCACCGGTGGGAAGGGGTGATCACGTGGCGTCGGATCCGGAGCGGCTGCGGCGGTACTGGGACAAGCACGCCGACCACTACGACGAGCAGATGGGGTTCTGGGACCGGCGGCTCTTCGGCGATACCCGGCAGTGGGTGTGCGGCCAGGCCACCGGCGAGGTGCTGGAGGTCGCCATCGGCACCGGGCTGAACCTGCGGTGGTACCCGGACGACGTCCGGTTGACCGGGATCGACTTCAGCCCGGCCATGCTGGCACGCGCACGGCACCGCGCCGAGCTGTCCGGACGCGAGCTGGACGCCCGCGTGGGCGACGCTCAGCGGCTGGAGTTCCCGGACGACTCGTTCGACGCGGTCGTGGCGACGTTCTCGCTGTGCGCGATCCCGGACGATGCGGCGGCCGTGGCAGAGATGCGGCGCGTGCTGCGGCCGGGCGGGATGCTGCTGCTGGCCGATCACGTGGTCAGCAGCTCGGCTCCGCTGCGCGGGGTGCAGCGCCTGCTGGAGCTGATCACCGTCCCGCTCGGCGAGGAGCACTTCCGGCGCCGACCCGTCAACCACGTGCGGGCGCAGGGGTTCACCGTGCGACGGCAGGAGCGGTTCAAGGCGGGCATCGTGGAGCGGCTCGCCGCGACCTGCCCGGCGGCCACCGGCGGCACGGGCTGATCAGCCGCCGTCGACCAGCCGCCGCAGCCGGGACCTCAGGTCTTCGTCGGCGTCCACCTGGTCGACGAAGGACACCAGCGCGGCGTCCCCGTAGTCGTCCAGCAACCGCCGCACCGCGATCTCGGCGGGACTGCTCGCCGCCGCCTCGTAGGCGTAGCCGCGCCCGGCCGGTCGCCGTCGCACCACGCCGCGCTCGGCCAGCCGGGACAGGACGGTCATCACCGTGGTGTAGGCCAGCGGCGACGTCCGGTCGCGGTTCAGCTCGGTCAGCACCCCGCGCACCGGGACGGCGTCGCTCCCGCGCCACAGCACGTCCATGACTTCGGACTCCAGCGGGCCGAGGGCGGCGCCGCGCTCGGTACGTCCCACGTGACCAGGCTACTACGGCAATGTCGTACCTACCGCGTCCTCGCCGGCCGACCCGACGAGGACGCCGGGCGCCGACGGCCGGTGCGCCCCCGATCCCGCCCACCGCCCGGGCCCGGGGAGAACACCTGCCGCAGGGGATGTCCGGACGGCGGCAGGCGCTGTTGACCTCCAGCGCGCTGGAGGTACGAGGATCGCGCCACCGACACCCGTGGAGGTCCCGTTGCGCGACGCCATGCCCGACTTCGCCCGCCCCGACGCCGGAACGGTCCTGATCAGCCCGTGGGAGGTGGGCGACCACGGGCGCCAGCGCCGCGCGGTGGACGCCACCATCGCCCAGTGGGAGCGAGCGCCGAAACCGGCGGCGTTCCTGAGCCTGACCTGCTTCACCAGCCTCGACGGGCGCCGGGTCCTGAACTACGCCCAGTGGACCGACGACGAGGCGCACCGCGAGTTCGTCCGGCGGCACCGCCCGGAGCTGGTGCGCGGCATCGACGACGCGGTGCCCGACATCGAACGGCCCGGCCTGGTGCGCTACCGCCTGCACCGCAGCACCGGCCCGGTGACGGCCGGGCGCGGCGACGTGGTCTCGGTCGAGGTCCACCCGGCGGACGGACCCGAGCAGGCCCGGCGGCTCGCGGACGACCTGGCCGACGCCTCGCGGGACGCCCCCGCGCACCTCCACGTGGACATCGACGGCACCCGCGTGCTGGTGCTCCGCGAGTGGCGCGACGCTCCCGCGCACGTGGAATCGCGGTCGTTCCGGCTGTACCGCAGCCTCGTGCACCGCCCCCGCTGGTGAACCGTCACGGGTGCGGCGCCGCCTGCTCGTAGACCTCGTTGCCCTCCCGTTCGATCCGCCGGTGGCCCCAGCGGCCGAGCGGTTCGAGCGCCGCGTTGAGGGAGCGGCCGTGCTCGGTGAGCGAGTACTCGACGCGGGGCGGTACCTCCGCGTACACCTCGCGGTGCACGAGGTCGTCCTCCGCCATCTCCTTGAGCTGCTGGGTCAGCATCTTCGCGCTCACCCCGGGCAGACCGCGTTCGAGTTCGGCGAAGCGGCGCACGCCGTGCTCGGCCAGCTCCCACAGGATGAGGCTCTTCCACTTGCCGGTCACCACGTCCATCGCGGCGTCGAGCCCGCACACGTACGGACCGCACCGCTGCACCTTCGCCACCGGAAACGCCTCCCACCTCGTCACTCACCTACAGGTGAGCAACGCAGGAAAAAGTGCGTTCTTCCCGAAAACCCGTCCGCGCCGAAAACTGGTGGCATGTCTGAACCGACGAACGCCACCGTGCTCGGGCTGGGCGCCATGGGCGGCGTGCTGGCCGCCGCCCTCCAGGACGCCGGGTACCGGACCACCACCTGGAACCGGACCCCGGGTCGCGACGCCGAGCTCATCGCCCGGGGCGCGGTCGCCGCTCCTTCGGTGCGCGAGGCGGTCGCCGCCTCCCCCGTCACCATCGCCTGCCTCTACGACCACGCCTCCGTGCACGAGACCCTGGACCCGGTGGCGCCGGAGCTCGGCACCTTGATCAACGTCACCACCACGACGCCCGGGGAGGCCCGGGAGCTCGCCGCGTGGGCCGCCGGGCACGGCATCGGCTACCTGGACGGTGCCATCCTGGCCACGCCGGTGCAGATCGGCAGCCGCGAGGCGGCGATCCTCACCAGCGGGTCGCGCGCGGTCTACGACGCCCACCGGACGCTGCTCGACGTGTGGGCGACGAGCAGCTTCGACGGCGACGACGCGGGCATGGCGTCGCTGCACGACCTGGCGATGCTGTCCGGGATGTACACCATGTTCGCGGGTTTCCTGCACGGCGCGGCCATGACCGGGTCCGCGGGCGTCCCGGCGCGGGAGTTCGCCGCGCGCGCGACGCCGTTCCTGGCCGCGATGACGGAGTTCTTCGCATGGCAGGCGGCCACCGTGGACGACCGCGCGTACCAGGGCGGGCAGAGCATGCGCTTCACCGAACCCGTGCTGGCGGCCATCGCCCGCGCGAGCGAGGAGCAGGGCGTCGACCCGGCGCCGATCGCGATGGTCCGGTCGCTGGTCCAGGAGCAGATCGCCCTCGGGCACGGCGCGGCGGACTTCGACCGGATCTACGAGGGCCTGCGCCGGGCGGAGGGAGCCGCGTGAACGCCCCGGTCACCGTCTTCGGCCTCGGCCCGATGGGGCAGGCCATGGTGCGCGCCCTGCTCGCCGCCGGTCACCCGGTGACGGTGTGGAACCGCACGACCTCCCGCGCGGACGGCGTGGTGGCCGACGGCGCCGTGCTCGCCGCGACGCCCGCCGACGCCCTCGCGGCGAGCGAGCTGGTGATCCTCAGCCTCACCGACTACCGGGCGATGCACGACGTGCTCGGCGCGGCGACCGGCGCGCTGGCCGGCCGGGTGCTGGTGAACCTCAGCTCCGACACCCCGGCCCGCACCCGGGAAGCGGCGGACTGGGCCGACGGGCACGGCGCGTCGTTGCTCGCCGGGGGCGTGATGGTGCCCGCGCCGATGGTCGGCACCGACGCGTCGTACCTCTACTGCAGCGGTCCGGCGGAGCTCGTCGAACGGCACCGACCGGTCCTGGAGGTGCTCGGGGCGCTGCGCCACCTCGGCGAGGACGTCACCCGCGCGCAGTTGATGTACCAGGCCCAGCTCGACGTCTTCCTCACCACGTTGTCGGCGCTGATGCACGCAACCGCCCTGCTGGGCAGCGCCGGGCTCACCGCGCGCGAGGTCTTCGCCGACCTGGTCGGCATGGTGGCGGCGACCCCGTCCATCATCGGCGCCGCCGGGGACCTCGCCGCGCAGCTCGACGCGGGCGAGCACCCGGGCCACCTCAGCACGGCCACCATGATGGGCGCGACGACCGACCACATCGTCGCCGCGAGCGAGTCCGCGGGCATCGACCTCGCCCTGCCCCGCGCGGTCCAGTCCCACTACCACCGCGTGATCGAGGACGGCCGGGGCGACGACAACTGGACCCGCATCCTCGACGCCATCCGCACACCGCACTGACCCTTTCTCGTCCGAACACTCAAGTCAGCCAAGGCTGTTCGTGCGTCGAGTCGACAAGCACGGCAATAGTTGATACCTATAGTCTGTAGACAGATGCATGATCTCGTGATTTCTAGTCGGAGTGACCGGCTACGTTGAACCGAAAGATCTCAAGCAACAGGCTCCGCTGGCCCCCACAGGCGACATCAGCCCACTCGTGGAACTTGGCAAGCTTCTCCAGAAGGAAGCCTCAGTACACAATATTCACAACGTTTTCGACGACGGTGGCTACAAAGAGCTACTACTAATGAGCCTATTCAACCTCAAGAAGCTAAACCGAACCGGCGACGACGCCGTCGACGAACAAAATCGTCAGTACGAGATCAAGACCGTCGCTAGAATCAGCTCAAGCGGCAAACGAAAGAAGAGCCTTTCCGTGACGACCGAACACACTTTGACCCGCAAGAACATCGAACGATACAGAGCTGTACACCTCTGGATCGTGGCCGTATTCGATCAGGCCGAACCGGAAGCTATCTACGAGATCACACCCCTTTCCCTGGAGCCAAAGTTCCAGGAATGGGAAGCGAAATTGGCCACCCAGGAACAACGACACACGGAAGGCGGCGCAACCGTCCATTTGAACAACCCAAAGATTTCCTTAAAATTTATCGCCGAGCATGGCACTAAGGTATGGCCCTCGGCGCCTTCATAGAGGAACAAAAGTGCCAATTTTCGACACCGCAGCAGGGCGCCTTCGGTTTTCCGCGAAGACCTTTTAATGCCATAAGTGCCAGCGAGCAATGTCACTCAGATTGACAAAAATCGAAAAGACGAGCAGGGGAGACACCGAGCGCTTGCGCTAATGCCATGATGTTATCCAAGCCCACGTTGCGCTGGCCACGCTCCAGACTAGATACATAGGTCCGGTGCATCCCCGCGGCATCGGCCAGCTGCTCCTGCGAGAGGTCGCACGCCTGACGAAGGCTTCGCACACAGTCGCCGAACGCGGCACGGTGTGCGATCGTTACCCTTGGAGCCCCATCTGTCATGATGAGCCATCATCGTGAACGGGCAGACTAAGAGGCTACAGACTATGAGTAACATTGGCCACGTACCCGAAGAGCTCTCCGTCGGACGTGGTGACCCTGCGTACATGGCACATGCTTATCTCACCAAGGTTCCGGTGCCTGCCATCACACCGTTTATCGAAGCGTATACACAACCTGGCGACGTAGTACTAGACCCCTTCGCAGGATCTGGCATGACCGGTGTGGCGGCTGCTATCTGCGGGCGCCGTGCTCGCCAGTCGGACGTCTCAGTGTTGGGGCAACACATCGGACGCAATTATGTGAACCTGGTCGACCCCTCGCTCCTCCACAAGCATGCGGAAGAGGTAATTACAGCAACCAGGGAATCACTACAAAATATTTACGCGATACCATGCGCGCATTGTGGTCAGTCCTCGCAACTCGCCAAGGCAGTTTGGAGCATTCTTGTTAGCTGCACAGGTTGCGGTCATTCTGTCAACTATTATCGATCCCTGGAGAGCGCCGACTGGAATAAACCGAGTATGCGCTGTCCTCGTTGCCAAACACCAGTGAGCAGTAAGAACCGGCGCGTCGGCGAAGAGCCGGTCGTTGACTACGTAATCTGCGAATGCTCCACAAAACAGCGAGAACAGGGCGCGACAACCAGCAAATCCCAGATAGACCTACTAGGCATCGAGTATCCTCGCGTGGAGATCACGCCGGACCGAGAAATGTACAAGTCATCCGCTCTAGGGAAAAACGGCCTGACCACAGTCGACTCCTTCTATTCTCCTCGGAACCTTGCCGTACTCGGAACCCTACGCCAGAAGATCGACACCGTACCTGATGAAAGAATTCGTTCCAAGCTGCTGTTTGCGTTCACGGGTTGCTTGACCCGGGCGTCCAAGCGCTACCAGTGGTCGAGGAAGCGCCCACTTAATGCAGCCAACGCCAACTATTACGTGGCGCCGGTATTCTATGAATGGAATGTGTTCGACCTTTTCGAGAGAAAGGTAACTTCCGCAGCACGCGCAGATGAATGGATCAACGAGAAACGGAATGGTGGCCTCTTCTCCGCGGAGGCGGATGCTATCGACGTCACCTATGAGATCGGCAGCGCAGAAGCGATCAATCTTCCGGACGACAGCATCGATTACGTCTTTATGGATCCGCCATTCGGGTCCAATCTGTTCTATGCGGACATGGCGCTATTCCAAGAGGGCTGGCTAGGCCACTTTACCGACGCAGCGCAAGAGGCCGTCGTTGATCGCAGCCGCGGAACTTCGCGCTCATCGACACGGTACGAAAGACTACTCACGAACGCTTTGCACGAATGTAAGCGCGTATTGCGGCCACATGGACGCATTAGCATGGTATTTGGCAATTCGTCGGGGAAAGTATGGGCGCTCGTCCAGCGAGCTGTCGCCGCCGCAGGGCTTCGGATCAACCCCGACGAGTTGGTTATTCTTAACAAGGGTCAGCGGTCAGTGAAGGGGCTAGCTTCAGGGTTCGAGCACGTCGCAACCCTGGACCTAATTTTGACCATGACTCCCTCGGCAGATGCCGAAGAACCTCGAAATTCGGTTAGCCAATCGACAGTTGCGGCAATTACTCAGGCATTGGCAAAGAGTAACTGGCCAACCCCGAGCCGTCTTTACCTTGAACTTCTTCGCCATGGCATACGGAATAATTGGGAGCTGGATGAGCTCGACTTGCGTACTGTCACAGACACGCTACTCCAGGACGGATGGAGCATCGAACCAAAAACTGGGCGCCTCACAAGGTGATGGACTGAATTCCATATTCTTTGAATTGACGAAAAAGAACCTAACCTGCACACTCACCATCGGAGATGGCTAGCCGCCTACTTCCCCATAGCCGCCGGAGCCTACACGGACGGCCCCACCCCCTACCAGGCCACAACCTTCATCTGCGGCGCCGGCTACTACGAGCCCACCGAGGAACGCGCGCTGCTCACCGCGATGCGCGAATACCGCGTCCGCTACGAGGACGAACCCGAGCACCGCTCCGCCCTGGACGGGAAGATCACCCGTCGACTCCGCGCCTGGTTGCGGGATTTCACCAGATGAACCAGATTACCGGCCTGACGCGCCGCCACCGATCCCGCTGGAGCCGTCGCCGACATCGAGCGGTCCGCGAGCACCGGCAGCAGCAGACCCCGCCGAGCGACGATCAGTACCAGCACCCGGGCTGCCACCCCACGCACGCCGGCCGCAGCCCGGTCCCGCAGTATTCCGCGACGGCCTGCCGGACCCGGTCCAGCGGCAACGACGCCGAGGCCGGGAACCACAGGTCACCTTCCTCGTCGAACAGCAGCGGCGGAGTGCGCTCGTCGGCATCGGGGTTGAACGAGTCGACCAGTTCCCCGCCCGCCGCACCTGGCCGGGCATCCGCCCAGTTCAGCGCTCCCCAGCCGGTCCCCGGGTACGACGACACCCGCAGTCGTACCGCTGGCGCCGCCGGTCCGCCCGGGTCGCGGTGCGACAGGCACGGCCGGTCCCACACCGTCACGTGCACCATCGGATCGAGCGGTGCCTCGACGATCTGGTCGATCAGCGCCGCGATCTCCCGGGGCGTGCGCGCGTAGCGGTAGATGTGGTGGAACACGACCGTGACCACGGTCGCGGTGCCGGTCGCCGTCATGGCCTGCCTTCTCCTGAAGATCTCGGTCGGCGCGGTAGCGCCCGGTTCCCACACCACGAGCACGGACCGCCGCTTTCACCGCCGAAGGGCAGTGGGCGACTCGGTGCGGTGGTGGCGTGGGGTGGTCCGGTTGGCGGCTTGCACGTAGGCCGTGATCAGGGGGAGCTGGTCGGTCCGCCACGTCGACGGGTCGGGGACGGGGCGCGGCACCGCCGGTCGGCGGCGGCCCGCCACGGTCACCGCCTGGTCGAACTGGCGATGGGTCGCGCGCAGCGCGACGCAGGAGTCGCACGGCAGGTGCGTGCCGGGGGTGATGGCGTCCAGTCCGGTCGTCCGGACCCAGGGGCCGCGCAGCGGATGGCCGCACACCGCCTGAGCCGCGTCCGCGCTCAGGTGGAACCGGCTCTGCTCCGGTGAGATCACCCAGGTCGTCACCGGCCTGGCAGGAGTCGGCTCCGCGGCCCCCGGCGGCGGCTCGTCGTCGGCTTCCTCGTGGCTCGACGTGGAGTGGGAGAGGACGATCCCGACCAGCGCCACGAGCACCACCGCCGCGAAGAGCAGCCATTCCCGTGCGCTCACCGGTCGGCCCGCACGGCGTCGATGACCAGCGGTGCGGGGGCGGCGGCCGCGCGGAGCTTCCCGGCCAGCACTTCGGCCGTCCGCGCCAGCTCGACCAGCTCAGCCGGTGCGGGGCGGTAGCCCTGCTCGACGTTCTCCGCCGTGCAGTCCAGCGCCAGCGCCCCGGCCCGCAGGTACGCCGCGAGCAGGGCGGGTTCGGCGCTCATCCCGCAGCTGCCGTCCGGCGCCGACGCGGCATCGGCACGCCCGCGATGCGGTGCGCCTCGACGTCGCACCGGACGCACGTCGGCCACAACCAGCTCTCCACCGTGTCGACCGGGCGGATCTCGGCCCCGCACAGCGCCGCGACCGAGGCGGCACCACGCCACTCCCCTTCCCGCGTCGCGTGCCGCTCCGCAGCGCCCGGCGCCCAACTGAACGGATGTGGTCTGAAGGTCATGTTCAGCATGGCGAGCAAGCTAGGGCCGCTGCTCGGCTCCGGGGTAGGACAGGGCGTCCGACTGCACGACCGGGTTAGCGGACGCCCAGCTGAGCCGCCAGCGTCCGGAGGCGCGAGGACCGCTTCGGGCTGGTGTGCAGCAGTTCGCGGACGACCGACTTCGGCAACGACTGGTGCTTCGCCCAGTTCGGCGCCATCGACGTCGCCGACGCCACCAGGTCCAGCGCCGGGCCGTGTTGACCGACCTTCACGTGCGCGAGCGCCTTGTCCGTCAGGTGGCGGCACCGCGCGATCTTCGGCAGCGCGGCCCCGGCGTTCGGCATCCCACCGGCGAGGCGCAGCGCCTCGCCGTGTTCGCCGAGGTTGATCAGGATGTCCGCCGATTGCATGGTGACCTGCGAGGGACCGAACGCGGTCGAGTAGTCGTTGCGACCGTCCGGGACCCGGGTCGACACCTCGGCCGCCTCGGCGAGGAGATCGCGCGCCCGCGACGCCTTCCCGGCACGGGCTGCGGCGTTGCCCGCTTGCAGCACCAATGAGCCGTACGCCGACAACGCGGGCAGCGTCGCCCCGCCGTCCGGTTCGATCGCCGACGCCGAGGACAGCGACAGCTCCGCGGACTCCTCGTAGCGACCGGCCACCATGAGCTGCCAGGCCAGCGAGCCGCGCACGGCCGCAGCCAGGTGCGGATCCTCTCCCCGTGCGACGAGGTCCACGGCGCGCCGGGTCGCGATGAAGGCCGCATCCAGGTGCTTGAGGTGCACGAGCGTGGACCCGGCCGCCCACAGCACGCGAGCGAGCGCGTGCCGCGCGACCTCCTCGTCGGCGCCGTGCGCCGCCGCCACCGTCGCGCGCAGGTCCGCGAGGACGCCGGGCAGCATCGCGACCGTCGCGTCGTGGTTCCCGGACCAGTACGCACCCCACACGTAGACGTCGGCGCGTTCCGCCTCGTGCGCGGTGAGCGGGGATCCGTCGGCCGGGCCGATGAGGTCGTCGACCCCGGCAACGGCGTGGCGGAGCGCGGTGACGCCTTCGGACTGCTCCTGCTCCGGCAGGTGCCCACGTCCGATCAGGTCGGCGAGGGAGACGTCCAAGGCGCGCGCCAGCCGGTGCAGGCTCGCGACGCTGGCCGTGTTCCGGCTCCCCTGTTCGAGCTTGCGCACCAGGTCGACCGACACCCCGGCCCGCTCCGCGAGTTCCCGCTGGGTGTAGAGCCTGCCCCTCAGTGCCTTGATGTGTTCGCCCAGTGACTGACTGCTCATGCCGTCAAGGTAGCGGCGCGACCTGGGCTTCTGCGAGGCCTGATCGAATGCACTCACCGGATCACCCGCGCCGGTGACGTTCGCGGGACATCGCCACCGGTTCGACTCAGTTGGCGTACCAGGATCGCCGGGAAGGCCGTTGCTCCGGCGGTGGGGTGCGGCTCATCGTGGAGCACGATCGCCACACGCTTCCGAGCATCGAGGAGACACCGCGATGACCCTCCGACCGATCGCGTGGCGCAAGTCCGGCCGGAGCACGAACACCGACAACTGCGTCGAGGTCGGCCGGGTCGGTGGTGGTGCCGCCGTGCGCGACACCAAGCACCGCGCCGCCGGGCACTTCACCACCACCCGACCCCAGTGGACCGCCTTCATCGGCGCCATCAAGACCGGGCGCTACGACTCCTGAGCCCACCACCGGGAACGCCTGTCCGGGCCTCCGGGCAGGCGTTCCCGCACGTCCGGCCGTTGTCGGAGGTCGGTGGGACGCTGGAACCCCGACCCGAGGAGGTAGCGATGGCCGCGCCGCAGATCACCACGTTCCTGATGTTCGAGGGCGACGCCGAGGAGGCCATGGAGTTCTACATCGGCCTGTTCGAGGATTCCGAGATCGTCTCGCTCAGCAAGTACGGCCCGGAGGGCCCCGGTCCCGAGGGCACCGTCGTGCACGCCACGTTCGTGCTGGCCGGGCAGCGGTTCATGTGCATCGACAGCTCCGTCTCGCACGACTTCACCTTCACCCCGGCGACCTCCCTGTACGTCGAGTGCCGGTCCGAGGCCGAGATCGACCGCCTGCACGCGGCCCTGAGCGACGGGGGCGCGGAGCTGATGCCACTGGACTCCTACGGCTTCAGCACCAAGTTCGCCTGGCTGAACGACCGGTTCGGCGTCTCCTGGCAGCTCACCCTGCCGTAGTGCGACCGCCGGGGCGGCGATGCCACCAGCAGGTCCGACGGGCAGAGGTGCCGCGCGTTCGGGTCGAACCAGGCCGACGGGTGTGGTACCTCCGCGCACGCTGTGCTTACGTCGAACGTGGAGTACGAGCAGTGGACTGAGGAGAACGCTATGCCGGCCAAACTCACAGTGGACCTTCACCCGATCTTCCGCAGTGACAGGGACATCGACACCGCCGTGCGCAACGTGATCTTCCGCGCGGCGGGCCAGAACGTCCCGCTCGTCGAGATCATCCCCGGCAAGGGTTCCGGCAAGCTCAAGAGCCGCGTTCTCGCGATGCTGAAGCAGCCCCACTTCAAGAAGCTGTACCGGCGCGTGGAATCGGCCCCGGGCAACGACGGGATGGTGCTGGTGCACCTGAAGTAGGCGCGCACCGCCACCTCGGGGTGGTCCGAATCCTGGCGCGTGGAGGCTGACGCACCGGGCAGCACCCCGGGCGTCGGCCACCCCGCGATCAGACCAGCGCCGCCGCGTCGGCTTCGGCCGCCGCCAGCACCTCGTCGATGCGGACCCGTTCGCCCCGCGACGCCGAGGCGATGGCGGCGTGCACCATCGCGAGGCTGCGCAGGTTGTCGTGGCACTCGCCCATCGGCGCCTCGCCGGTGCGCAGGGCGCGGGCGAACAGGGTGAGCGAGCCGAGCAGGTCGTCGCCGGGGTAGTCGTCGAGGGCGTCGACCGTGGCGGGAGCACCACCGGTGCGCTCGGCCACCGGCCTGCCGTCGCCGTCCCAGGTCGCGCTGCCCCGCTCGGCGCTGAGCCGCCACCGGCTGTTCCACGCGGTCTCCAGCCCGGGGCTGCACCAGCTCCCGGTGTAGACGAACCGCACCCCGCCGGTCATCTCGAAGATCGCGGTGGCCGCCGCGTCACCGCCGTACCAGCTCCACCCGGGGTTGTACTCCTCGCAGTACACCGCCACCGGCTCGGCGCCGAGCAGGAACCGGGCCGCGTCGAAGTTGTGGATGGCCATGTCCAGCACCAGCGGGTTCGCCATCACCTCGCGGAACCCGCCGAAGTGCGGTGCCTTGAAGAACTCGTGGGTGAGGATGCCGGCCCGGCCGAGCTGACCGGCCAGCCGCCGCAGCTCCCACAGTCCGCTGTGGAACCGCCGGTTCTGGCTGACCGCGAGCAGTTGCCCGGTCTCCTCGGCGATGCGGACCAGCGCCAGCGCCTCGGCGGGGGTCGCGGCCATCGGTTTCTCGCTCAGCACCGGCAATCCGCGCCGCAGCGCCTCCCCGGTCACCGGCAGGTGGGCCTCGGGGATCGTGACGTTGACGACCGCGTCGGGCCGGGACCGGTCGACCACCTCGGCCAGCGTCCGGCCGACGTCGGCACTCGGGGGCGCGGCGGACTCGGCGGCGGCCAGGTCGAGGTCCACCACGCCGACCGCCTCGACCAGCGCGCTGCTGCCGATCGCCCGCAGCCAGTTGCGGCCCATCTGACCGGCCCCGACGACGACCAGCCGCAGCGGACCGTCACCGGGGGCGGTCCGGAACGCCGTCACTCGAACCACCCCAGCGGCCGGTTGCGCAGCTCCGGCAGCACCCGCTCACCGCGCGGGGCGACCCAGGCCGCGCCGTTGGCGATCACCCGCCGGACGTCCGGGTGGTGGTAGACCGGGTACTCCTGGTCGCCGGGGCTGAAGTAGAAGATCGTGCCGTTGCCGCGCCGGAACGTGCAGCCGGAGCGGAACACCTCACCGCCGGAGAAGGAGCTGACGAAGACCAGCTCGTCGGGCGCGGGGATGTCGAAGTGCTCGCCGTACATCTCCTGCGCCGGGATGATGATCGGGTGCGGCACGCCCTCGGTGATCGGGTGCGTCGGGTCGACCGTCCACACCAGCTCGCGGTCGTCGGCGTTGCGCCAGGCCAGGGTGCAGGTGGTGCCCATCAGCCGCTGGAAGACCTTCGACAGGTGCCCGGAGTGCAGCACCACCAGGCCCATGCCGGACAGCACGTGCCGCTGCACCCGGTCGACCACCTCGTCGGCCACCTGCTCGTGCGCGGCGTGCCCCCACCAGGTCAGCACGTCGGTGCTCGCCAGCCGCTCCTCGGTGAGCCCGTGCTCCGGCTCGGCCAGGGTCGCGGTGGTCACCTCGACGCCGTCGCCGAGGTGCTCGACGAGGCCGTCCGCGATCGCCCCGTGCATCCCGTCCGGGTAGCGCTCGGCGACCTCGGGTTCGGTGGTCTCGTGCACGTTCTCGTTCCACACGGTGACCCGCAGCGGGTTCCCGGCCATCTGGCGATCCCCTCTCACTTCACCGAGCCGCGGCTGATCCCCGCGGCGATGTAGCGCTGCGCGAAGACGAGCAGCACGGCGGCGGGCAGGCACGCGAGGACCGCGGTGGCCATCACGGCCGCCCAGTTGGCGACGTCGGCGCCGATGAACTCGTAGATGCCGAGCGTGATCGGCACGATGTCGCCGGTGGTGGTCAGCGTCAGCGCGAACAGGAAGTCGCTCCACGCGAACAGGAACGCGAAGACCGCGCCGGTGATCAAGGCGTTGCGGCTCATCGGCAGCACCACGGAGACGAAGGCGCGGAACCGGTTCGCGCCGTCGACCACGGCCGCCTCCAGCACCTCGCCCGGCAGCGACACCAGGTACGCGCGCAGCAGCACCACGACGAACGGGATGCCCAGCGCCGCGTCGGCCAGCACCAGCCCGGCGTAGGAGTCGACCAGCCGCAGGTCCACGTAGGCGCTGTAGACGGCGTTGGCGATGACGATGTCCGGCACCATCTGCGCCACCAGGGCGCCGAACAGCACCCAGCGCCCGCCGGGCAGGTCGAAGCGCGCCAGCGCGTAGGCCGCCGGGGCCGCGACCGCCAGGCACAGCGCGGCGGCGCCGACGGCGATCAGCACGCTGGTCGCCAGGTTGCCGGTCTGGGACCCGAGGGCCTCGGCGAAACCGCCCCACCCCGGGTCCAGCGGCACCGGGGTGATGGCCGCCAGGCTGGTGCCCGGTTGCAGCGCGATGTTGAGCATCCAGTACAGCGGGAACAGCAGCACCGCCAGGATGGCGATCGCTCCCGCGGTCCGCAGCCACCTCATCGGCTCACCTGCCCTCGGCTCGGTTGGCGCGCAGGTAGATCAGCGCGAACACCAGGCAGGCGACCATCAGCACGTTGCCGACCACCGCGCCGCGCCCGAAGTCCAGTTGCAGGAAGGAGTTCGCGTAGACCTGGGTGCCCAGCGTCTCGGTGGCGTTGGCCGGGCCGCCGCCGGTGAGCACCAGGATGATGTCGAGCACCTTCACGGTCGCGATGAAGCCCAGCAGCAGCACGACGGTGACCACCGGCCGCAGCATCGGCCAGGTGATCGAGACGAAGGTCCGCCACCTGCCCGCGCCGTCGATCGCGGCGGCTTCGTAGAGATCGGGCGGGATCTCCTGCAAGCCGCCGTAGAGGATGACCATGTTGAACGGGATGCCGATCCAGATGTTGACCAGCACCACCGACAGCAGCGCGAGCTGCGGGCTGCTCAGCCACGGCACGCCCTGGTCGAGCAGGCCCGCGCCGCGCAGGAAGTCGTTGACGACGCCGCCTTCCTGGTCGAGGAGCTGCCGCCACACCGTGCCGGCCACCACCAGCGGGACCAGCCACGGCAGCAGCAGGAGCGCGCGCAGCACCCGCCCGAGCGGGAAGTGGCGGCGGAAGAACAGCGCCAGGGCCAGCCCGATCGTGAACTGCCCGACCAGCGAGCCGACGGTGAACAGGGCGGTGTTGCGCACCGCCGTGCCGAACACGTCGGAGGACAGCACGGCCGCCCAGTTCTCCCAGCCGGTGAACGGCGCCTCCCCGGTCCAGAAGGTCGCGGCCGTGTAGTGCCGGAAGCTCATCACGATGTTGTTGACCAGCGGATACCCGAAGAACGCGAGGATGTAGACGGCGGCGGGCAGCACGAACGCCCACTTGGCCAGCAGCGCGCGACGGCCCGAACGCGGGGCGAGCTTTCCGGCGGCCATCAGGAGTCCGCGTCGAGTTGCCGTTGGGCCCGTTCCAGCGCCTGCCGCGCCGTCGCGGTGCCGGTGAGCGCGGACTGCACCGCCGTCCACATCGCCTGCGCCGTCTGCGGCCACCGGGTGCCGAGCTTCGCGGTGCGCGAGCGCGCGTCGGGCACGGTGTCGTAGAAGATCCGCAGGTCGGGCACCTGCTCGCGGAGCCGTTCGGCGACGACGGGGCTCGCGGGCACCCGGTCGGCGGCCAACGCCACCGCGGCCTGCGCCTCCGGGGAGCTCAGGCAGCGCACCAGGTCGGCGGCGGCGCGCTGGCGCTGCGGGGTGGTCTTCGGGATGGTCAGCACCTCGCCGCCGAGCGCGGTCGCCGGTGGCGCACCGGGATGCGGCACCGGGATCGGCACCACGCCCCAGCGCAAGCCGGGCGTTTCGCGCAGCGTCGGTGCCTGCCAGCTCCCGTTGACCATCATCGCGACCCGGCCCGCGGTGAACTGGTCCCGCACTTCGGACTGGCCCCAGTTCACCACCGCCCGCGACGCCGAACCGGTCTCCACCAGGTCGACCCAGAGCTGCAACGCCTCCACCGCCTCCGGGCTGTCCAGCCGCCGCTCGTCGGCGCCGTTGGGCCACAGGAACGACAGGAACTGGTAGGCGCCCTCCAACCCGGCCAGCGCGCTGAAGGCGATGCCGTACTGCTGCTCGTCGGTCAGCGCCGCCGCGGTCGCGCGCAGCTCCTCCCAGGTGCGCGGCGGCTCCACCCCGGCCTGCTCCAGCAGGTCGGCGTTGTAGTACAGCGCCAGGGTGTTCACCGTGGGCGGGATGCCGTAGAGCGTGCCGTCGTAGGTGCTGGCGGCCAGCACGTTCGGGTAGATGCCCTCCCCGGTGATGCCCAGCTCGGGCAGCGGGTTGAGCGCCTGCGTCGCGGCGAACTGCGGCAGGTCCGGGTTGTCCAGCATCAGCACGTCCGGCAGCGAGCGGGACGAGGCCATCCGCAGCGCCTTGGGCACGAGCTGGTCGTTGACGACGCTGCGGTGCTCGATCCGCTTGCCGATCTCCTCGCCGCAGCGGGCGAGCTGGGTTTCCATCGCGCTGTGCATGGGTTCGTCGGTGTGGTAGTCCATCACCGTCAGCACCCCGGGATCGGGTGCGCTGGCACAGCCGGTCAGGACCGCGGCGCACAGCGAGACGACGAGCGCCTTCCTCGGGACGTGCTCCACCACATCGCCCTCCCTCCGGGCTCCGGTGCGCTGAGGGATTCCTGGACTGGGGACTGCTTTTTCGCCGATGGCCCGCATGGCGGTGCCGGTAGACGGCCCCACGCATGCGGCTCCGCCGCATTCTGGAAGGACCACTTAGTTCACGGGGCGTACGAACGAAACGGCGAGCACGAGACTCGCAACACCGGCGGCGGCGGTCAACCTTTTCCGGAAGCACCACACGAATCGCCTAATACCCGTTCGTGCAGGCACGATTCGGCCGAATGGCCGCCATTGCCGCCGATCCGTTGTGCCGGGCTCGGTGGCTGCCTTAGTTTGGCCGCTGTCCTTACTGCGCTGGGAGTGTGGTTGCGAGAGCACGGCGACGCCACGTCCGGACCGTCCCCGGTCGACCAAGCGGCGGTGCGACGGGGCAACCTCGCGCGGGTGCTCGCCGAGATCCGCCGCCCCGGCGGGCATTCCCGCGCGGCGCTGGCCACCACCACCGGGCTGACCAAGGCGACGGTGTCCAGCCTGGTGGCCGAGCTGATCCGACGCGGGCTGGTGCGCGAATCCGGGCAGCGGCAAGAAGGCGTGGTCGGGCGGCCCGGGCGGCTGCTGGAGCTCGACGGCGCGTCGCTGGCCGCGCTCGGCCTGGAGATCGGCGCCAACTACCTCGCGGTGCGCGGCGTCGACCTGGCCGACCGGGTGCTGCTGGACCGCCGGGTGGGCTTCGACGCGGTGCGCGCCGGTGCGGCGGGCGCGGTCGACGAGCTCGCCGAGCTCACCGCCGACGCGCTCGCCGAACTCCGCCGCGCCCGCATCGAGGTGGTCGGCATCGGGGTGGCCGTGCCGGGTCTCGCCGACCTCGCCACCGGGACCGTCCACTACGCGCCGAACCTGCTGTGGCAGGACGTGCCGGTCGCCGACCGGCTGCGCGAACGGCTCGGCACCGCCGAGGACGTCGCGGTGCTGGTGGACAACGAGGCGAACCTCTCCGCGCTGGCCGAGTTCCGCCGCGACCCGGTGACCGACCTGGTGTACCTGACCGCCGGGATCGGCGTCGGCGCCGGGCTCATCGCCGACGGCGCGCTGCTGCGCGGGGCGACCGGGTTCAGCGGCGAGGTCGGGCACCTGCCGGTCGACCCGGCGGGCGGGGCGTGCGGCTGCGGCCGGCACGGCTGCCTGGAGACCAAGATCGGCCTGGCGGCGGTCGTCCGGGCCGGGGCCCCGGACCTGCTCGACGCCCCGCGCGACCCCGAGGAGCTGGCCGCGGCGCTGCGCCACCGCGCCGAAGCCGGGCAACCGCGCGTGCTGGAGGCGCTCGACGACGTGGGCCGCTGGCTCGGCATCGGCACCTCCATCCTGGTGAACCTGCTCAACCCGGGCGCGGTGGTGCTCGGCGGGTACTTCGCCGCCGTCGCGCCCTACGTGGTGCCCTCCGCGATGCGCGAGCTGCGGTCCCGGGCGGTGGCCGGTGAGGCGGCGATCTGCCGGATCACCGGATCCGCCTTCGGTTTCGAAGCGGCGGTTCGGGGCGGGGCGAGCGTGATCGCGGACCGCGTGTTCGACGACCCGACGGCGGCGCGGCTGCGCGCCGGCCCCGGGGTCGAATCCGCCTGACGGCGCCGCGGCGGCGCCGACGACGAGGAGGAGGCACGGTTGGACGACTACACCCCGACACCTGCGGACCGGTTCTCGTTCGGGCTGTGGACGATCGGCTACCGGGGGCGCGACCCGTTCGGCGCCGACACCCGCGCCGAGCTGGACCCGGTCGAGGCGGTGCACCGGCTCGCCGAGCTGGGCGCCTGGGGCATCACCTTCCACGACGACGACCTGATCCCGTTCGGCAGCGACGACGCCACCCGCTCCCGCCTGCTGAGCCGGTTCCGCTCCGCGCTGGACGAAACCGGGCTGGTGGTGCCGATGGTGACCACGAACCTGTTCGCGCACCCGGTGTTCAAGGACGGCGCGCTGACCGCCAACGACCGCGATGTGCGCCGGTTCGCGCTGCGCAAGGTGCTGCGCAACGTCGAGCTGGCCGCCGAGCTGGGCGCCCGGACGTTCGTGGCGTGGGGCGGCCGGGAAGGCGCCGAGACCGACGCGGCCAAGGACGTGCGGACCGCGCTGGACCGCTACAAGGAGGGCGTGGACCTCGTCTGCGCCCACATCCGGGAGCGCGGCCACGACCTGCGGCTGGCGCTGGAACCCAAGCCGAACGAGCCGCGCGGCGACATCCTGCTGCCCACCGTCGGGCACGCCCTGGCGTTCATCGACCGGCTGGAGCACCCCGAGATGGTGGGGGTGAACCCGGAAGTCGGGCACGAGCAGATGGCCGGGCTGAACTACGTGCACGGCGTCGCGCAGGCGCTGTGGTCGGGCAAGCTGTTCCACCTCGACCTCAACGGCCAGCACGGCATCAAGTACGACCAGGACCTGCGGTTCGGCGCCGGGGACGTCAAGAGCGCGTTCTTCCTCGTCGACCTGCTGGAATCCGCCGGCTACGACGGTCCGAAGCACTTCGACTTCAAGCCGCCGCGCACCGAGGACCGCGACGGCGTGTGGGCCTCGGCCGCCGGCTGCATGCGCAACTACCTGGTGCTCCGGGAGCGGGCCGCGGCCTTCCGCGCCGACCCCCGGGTCCAGGAAGCGCTGGAAGCGGCGCGGGTCCCCGAACTGGCGGTGCCCACCGTGGCGCCCGGGGAGACCCCCGCCGACCTGCTCGCCGACACCGACTTCGACGTCGAGTCCGCCGCCGCGCGCGGGATGCACTACGAGCGCCTCGACCAGCTCGCCCTCGACCACCTCATGGGAGTCCCGTCGATCAAGGGAGATCGCGATGCCTAGACCCGTCACGCTGTTCACCGGCCAGTGGGCCGACCTGCCGTTCGAGGAGGTGTGCCGACTGGCCTCCGGGTGGGGCTACGACGGCCTGGAGATCGCCTGCTCCGGCGACCACTTCGAGGTCGACCGCGCCGTGTCCGAGGACGACTACGTGCGCCGCAAGCTCGACCTGCTCGACTCCTACGGCCTGAAGGTGTGGACGATCTCGCACCACTTGGTCGGGCAGGCGGTCTGCGACCACCCCATCGACGAGCGGCACCGGGGCATCCTGCCGCGCCGGATCTGGGGCGACGGCGAACCCGAGGGCGTGCGGCAGCGCGCGGCGGAGGAGTTGAAGAACACCGCGCGCGCGGCGGCGAAGCTCGGCGTGTCCACGGTGGTCGGGTTCACCGGATCGTCGATCTGGCACACCGTGGCGATGTTCCCGCCGGTGCCACCGGCCATGATCGAGCGCGGCTACGCCGACTTCGCCGAGCGCTGGAACCCGATCCTGGACGTCTTCGACGAGGTCGGGGTGCGCTTCGCGCACGAGGTGCACCCCAGCGAGATCGCCTACGACTACTGGACGACCCAGCGAGCGCTGGAGGCGATCGGGCACCGCGAGGCGTTCGGGCTGAACTTCGACCCGAGCCACTTCATCTGGCAGGACCTGGACCCGCTGACGTTCCTGTGGGACTTCCGGGACCGGATCTACCACGTCGACTGCAAGGAGACGGTCACCCGGTTCAACGGCCGCAACGGCCGGCTCGGCTCGCACCTGCCGTGGGCCGATCCCCGGCGCGGCTGGGACTTCGTGTCCACCGGGCACGGCGAGGTGCCGTGGGAGTCGATCTTCCGGGTGCTCAACTCGATCGGCTACGACGGCCCGATCTCCGTCGAGTGGGAGGACGCGGGCATGGACCGGTTGATGGGAGCGCCGGACGCGCTGGCGTTCGTCCGCGCGCTCGTCGCGATCGAACCCCCCGAGGCGTCCTTCGACGCCGCCTTCGCGGTGGACGACTGAGCACCGGTCCGGGCGGTCCCCGCCGCGCGTGCGGGGACCGCTCCGGGCGGCACGGGTCGAGGACTGCTCCCATCATGATCAGCGCGGCGGTACCGCCGCTTTCCGCGAACGAGCCCTAGCAGGAGGTGCCGGTGTTCGTCATCGGTGTTGACTCGTCGACCCAGTCGACCAAGGCGCTGGTCCTCGACGCCGGGACCGGCGAGGTCCTCGGCCGGGGCCGGGCCGCGCACCCGGACGGCACCGAAGTCGATCCCCGCGCGTGGTGGCGGGCCGCGCAGGACGCCATCGCGGCGGCGACCGCCGAGGCTCCCGGGCCGATCGCCGCCATCGCCGTCGCCGGGCAGCAGCACGGGATGGTCGCGCTGGGCGCCGACGGCGAACCGGTCCGCGACGCCCTGCTGTGGAACGACACGCGCTCCGCCCCGCAGGCCCGGGCGCTGACCGACCGGCACGGTGCGGCGGAGCTGGCCCGGCGCACCGGCAGCGTCCCGGTCGCCAGCATCACCGCCACCAAGCTCGCCTGGCTGGCCGAGCACGAACCGCACCACGCCGACCGGGTGGACCAGGTCCTGCTCCCGCACGACTGGGTGACGTACCGGCTCACCGGCCGCGCCTGCACCGACCGGGGCGACGCGTCCGGCACCGGCTACTTCTCCCCCGCCGACGGCCGGTGGTTGCCGGACCTGCTGGCCGACGCGATGGGCGGGCGCTCGCCCCGGCTCCCCGAAGTGCTGCCGCCGACCGGGCGCGCCGGGCACGCCGACCTGCTCGACGGCGCGGTCGTCGCCGCCGGGACCGGGGACAACATGGCCGGAGCGCTCGGGCTCGGCGCCGAACCCGGTGACGTGGTCGTCTCGCTGGGCACCTCCGGCACCGCGTTCGCCGTCGCCGAGCGGCCGTTCGCCGACGAGACCGGCATGGTGGCGGGCTTCTGCGACGCCACCGGCCGCTTCCTGCCGCTGGTGTGCACGCTGAACGCGGCGCGGGTCCTGTCGGCGACCGCGGCGGTGCTGGGCACCGACCTCGCCGGGCTCGACCGGCTCGCCCTCGACGCGCCGCCCGGTGCGGGCGGGCTGACGCTGCTGCCGTACCTGGAGGGCGAGCGCACCCCGAACCTGCCGGAGGCGACCGGCACCCTGCTCGGTCTGCGCGGCACCAACATGACCCCGGAGAACCTGGCCCGGGCCGCGGTCGAGGGGATGCTGTGCGGGCTGGCCGACGGCGTGGACGCGCTGCGGCGCACCGGGGTCGAGGTCGGCCGGGTGCTGCTGATCGGCGGTGCGGCCGAGTCGGCGGCGGTGCGCGCCGTGGCGGCGCCCCTGTTCGGCGTCCCGGTCGAGGTGCCGGAGCCCGCCGAGTACGTCGCGCTCGGCGCGGCGAAGCAGGCGGCGTGGGCGGTCGGCGGCGCGGCCGAACCACCGCGCTGGCCGCTGCGCACCGAGCGGCGCGAACCGGCGGAGGCGGCGGCGGGGCGCGAGGTCCGCGCGGCCTACGCCGCGGCCCGGCAGCAGGTGCACGGCTGAAATCCGCTGTCCGACCGGCGGCGCGGCGTGCCAGGATCCCGGTGTGGCGACCCGACTCGACCTGCTGCGCGACCAGTTCGACCTGACCTGGGCGCTGCTCGAACTGCACCTCGACCAGCTCGCGCCCGAGGACTTCCGGTGGGAACCCGCGGCGCACTGCTGGACGGTGCGGCCCGGCCCGGACGGCGGGTGGGTCGCCGACTTCGCCGAGGTGGAGCCGGAGCCGATCCCGGTGCCCACGATCGCGTGGACCACCTGGCACCTCGGCTGGTGGTGGAGCGCCGCGCTGGACCACCTGCGGGGCGACCCGCCGCGCGCCCACCAGGACGTCCGGTGGCCGGGCGACGGTGCCCCGACGACCGACTGGCTGCGCGGGCTCCGCACCGAATGGCTCGCCGCCCTGGACCGGCTCACCGACGCCGACCTGGACGCCACCGCGACCTTCCCGTGGGGCGAGCAGGCGCCGAAGACCGTCGCGCACACCGCGGCCTGGGTCAACGCCGAGCTGATGAAGAACACCGCCGAGCTCGGCCAGCTCCGCCTGCTCCGCACCGCCACCACCACCCGAAAGGGTCGTGAGTGAGGGGCACCCTTGCCCAAGTTACTGGGGCAAGGGTGCCCCTCACTCACGTCTCGAACGGGTGAGGCTTCAGCGGATCAGGCCGCGGGACTTCGCCTTGGCGACCGCGGAGGTGCGGGACTCGACGCCGAGCTTGTCGTAGATGTGCACCAGGTGGGACTTGACCGTCGACTGGCTGAGGAACAGCCGCTTGCTGATCTCCTGGTTGGACAGCCCCTCGGCGACCAGCCCGAGGACTTCGATCTCCCGGCTGGACAGCGCCGCGGCGGGCGCGCGCATCCGGTCCATCAGCCGGTGCGCGATCGCGGGCGCCAGCGCCGACCGCCCCGCCGCGGCCGTGCGCACCGCGTTCGCCAGCTCCTCCGGCGGCGCGTCCTTGAGCAGGTACCCGGTCGCGCCCGCCTCGATGGCCGCGAGGATGTCGGCGTCGGTGTCGTAGGTGGTGAGCACGAGCACCCTCGGCGCCTCCGGGCGCTCGACGATCGCCGCCGTGGCCTCGGCCCCGTGCATGCCCGTCCCGAACTGCAGGTCCATCAGCACCACGTCGACCTCGGTCCCGGCGGCGAGCCGCACCGCGTCCTCGGCGGACGCGGCCTCCGCGACCACCTCGAAGTCCGGTTCGGTGTCGAGCAGGGCGCGCAGCCCGGTGCGCACCACGGGATGGTCGTCGGCGAGCACCAACCGGATCCGCCCGCTCATCACCGCCCCTCCCCCGCCGGCGCGGTGCCGTGCGCGACGTCGCGCGGGAAGCTCACGGCCAGCGCCGTGCCCTGCCCGGGCGCGGATTCCACGGTCCAGGTGCCGCCGAGTGAGCGGGCCCGGGCGCGCATCGCGGCGAGCCCGAACCCGCCCTCCTCGCCCCCGGCGCGCGAGGCCACCACCGCCGGGTCGAAGCCGATCCCGTCGTCCACGGCGTCCAGGGCGAGGCGGGTGTCCATGTAGCTCAACGTCACCTCCGCCCGGCTCGCCGCGGCGTGCCGCACCGCGTTGGCCAGCGCCGACTGCGCGATCCGCAGCAGCGCCACCTCGTACGGGGTCGGCACGTCGAACGGCTCGCCGCTGAGGTGGAAGTGCACCGGGAGGCCGGAACGCTGCTGCGTCGTCGCGCACAGCCGCCGCAGCGCGGCGGGCAGCGAGCTGCCCTCCAGCTCCACCGGCGCCAACGCGTGCACCAGCCGCCGCGCCTCGGTCAGGTTGTCCTGCGCCGCTTCCCGCGCCCGCGCGACGTGCGGCGCCGCCGTGCCGGGCCGGTCGGGCAGCGCGCGCTCGGCCGCCCGCAGCAGCAGCTGGATGCTGGACAGGCCCTGCGCGAGCGTGTCGTGGATCTCGCGGGCGAGCCGTTCGCGTTCGGCGAGCACACCGGCGGAACGCTCGGCGGCCGCGAGGTCGTTGCGGGTCGCGCGCAGCTCCTCGATCAGCTCCTGCCGCCGCTGGCTCTCCCGGTGCAGCGCCTGGTACCCCAGCACGGTGGCGACTGCGACGGCGGCGCCGAGCGTCGGCCCGATCACCATGCCGATCGTGAAACTCCCCTGGTGCCCGATGAATCCCGCGATCGCCAGCGCGGTGGTGACCGCGACGACCGGCAGCCCCCACCGCGTCGGCAGCAGGTGCAGGTGCAGGAAGAACAGCGGGAACGCCAGCCACACGCCCTCCGGGGTGAGGCACAGCAGCACCGACCACACCGCGCCGAGCACCGCGAGCCACCCGGCGGCGGCGCGCGGCGAGCGCCCCACCCGGGGCAGCAGCGGCCCCGCGGCGTAGACCGCACCCATCAGCACGGCCGCGACGGCCACGAACGGTGCGCGCGGCAGCCCGTCGAGGAAGGCGCGCACCACCACCAGCGCGAGCAGCCCGGCCAGCAGCAGGTGCAGGCACACGCGCAGCACGCGCAGCGGCCGGTCCAGCGTGTGCGGGTTCACGTCCACCTCCCGCCGCGATTGTCCACGCGGGCCGCGGCACCGGCATCAACCGAAGGTTCGATCCGCGGGTGCGCAGTTCGATGCCGCGGAACCGTTCCGCGGCCCGATGTTCCCGCGGCCGGGCGCGAGCACAGTGGACCCGTACCGACCACGAGCAGGAAGGAACGCCCACGATGTTCGTCGCGTGGAGGGATCTGCGATTCGCCAAGGGGCGGTTCGCGCTGATGGGGACGGTCGTCGTCCTGATGACGTCGCTGGTCGGGCTGCTCTCCGGGTTGACGGCGGGCCTCGGCGAGCAGAGCACCTCGGCCATCACCGGGCTGAAGGCGGACCACCTCGCCTTCGCCGCCCCGGGCGACGGCGAGGACCCCTCGTTCACCCAGTCCGTCGTGCACCCGCCGCAGTGGGAGCGGTTCGCGGAGGTCCCCGGGGTGCGCAGCGCGGACCCGCTCGGCATCGCCGCCACCAAGGCCAGCACCGGCCCCGGGGCCAGCAGCGCGGCGGTCTCGGCGTTCGGCGTCACCCCGGACTCCGGCCTCGCGCCCGGCGCGGTCGCCCCGGGCACGGTCGTGCTCTCCACCGAGGCCGCCGAGGAGCTCTCCGCGCGGCCCGGTGACGCGCTCACCCTGTCCGGGCACCGCGTGACGGTCGGCGCCGTCGCCGGGGACGCCTCGTTCAGCCACGCGCCCGTCGTGTGGACCAGCCTGTCGGACTGGCAACGGCTCTCGCCCGAGTCCGGCACGCACGCCACGGTGGTCGCGCTGACCGCGGACGCGACGTCCGGGCTCGCGGACGCCGACGCCCGGCTGGGCACCAGCACCGTCACCACGGAGGACTCGTTGTCGGCGATCGGCTCCTACACCTCCGAGAACGGGTCCTTGCAGCTCATGCGCGGATTCCTGTTCGCGATCTCGGCGCTGGTGATCGGCGCGTTCTTCACCGTGTGGACGATCCAGCGCAGCCGCGACATCGCGGTGCTCAAGGCCCTCGGGGCGACCACGAAGTACCTGCTGCGGGATGCGCTCGGGCAGGCCGTCGTGCTGCTGGTCGGCGGCACCGCGATCGGGACCGGCCTCGCCGCCGCGCTCGGCGCGCTGGTCTCGGGCACCGTGCCGTTCGTGCTCAGCGCCACGACGGTGCTGCTGCCCGCGGCGGTGATGATCCTGCTCGGCGCGCTCGGCGCCGCGCTCGCCGTGCGCCGCATCACCTCGGTCGACCCGCTGACCGCCCTGTCCCAGCACTGAGATACCGGAGCGAAACCATGAGCCTGCACCTGTCCGACGTCACCCTCACCTACCCCGACGGCGAGTCCCGCCTCACCGCCCTCGACCGCGTCGGCCTGGACGTGCCGGCCGGCAGCGTCACCGCCGTGATCGGCCCGTCCGGCTCCGGCAAGTCCAGCCTGCTGGCCGTCGCGGCGACGCTGATCACCCCGGACAGCGGGCGGGTCGTCGTCGACGGCACCGACACCACCGGCGAGGACCGGGCGGCGTTGACCGAACTGCGCCGCGGCAAGATCGGCATCGTCTTCCAGCAGCCCAACCTGCTGGCCTCGCTCAGCGCCGTGGAACAACTCCAGGTCATGGCGCACCTCGACGGGACGCCGCCGCGCCAGGCCCGGGCCCGGGCGCGCGAGCTGCTCGACGCGGTCGGGCTCGCGGACAAGACCGCCAACCGGCCCGGTCGGCTCTCCGGCGGGCAGCAGCAGCGGGTCAACATCGCGCGCGCGTTGATGAACGAACCCGCCGTGCTGCTGGTCGACGAGCCGACCAGCGCCCTCGACCACGAGCGGGGCGCCGCCGTCATCGACCTGCTCACCGCGATCACCCACCGCAGGGCGACCGCGACCCTGCTCGTCACCCACGACCGCTCGCACCTCGACGGCGTCGACGCCGTCCACGAGGTCGTCGACGGGCGCATCCGCCAACCGGTCTGAGCCGCGCGGCGCCGGGGTTCAGGAGTCCTTTTCAGAATGCGGCGGAGCCGCATGCGGTGAGGCACGCAGCGTGCACCGCGGCGGGTTCTCAGCGGTCTTCTCGCGAGGACAGCCGTGACGCCGTGTACGTGGCCTGGTACATCAGGAACGGCTCCCGGAGCGAGAAGACCGCTGAGGTTCCGCCACCCGCACCGCCACGCAGACCATTCTGAAACAGGTCCTCAGGCGGTCCAGTGCGCGGGCCGGTCCAGCGCCGCCGGGATGCGGGTCGCCGCGTCGCCCTTGGCCGCGGCGACCTGCGGCTGGGTCAGGAACAGGCTCTCGGCGAGGTCGGCGCCCCGCAGGTCGGCGTCGCGCAGGTCCGCGCCGATCAGGTCGGCCGCGCCCAGGTCGGCGCCCCGCAGGTCGGCGGCGATCAGGTAGGCGCCGCGCAGCCGGGCCCCGCGCAGGTCGGCACCGCGCAACCGGGCCCCGATGAGGTCCGCGCCCCGGTGGTCGCGCCGCCGTCCCGGCACCGAGGACCGCACCAGTTCGCTGACCCGCGTCAGCCGCTGGTCGATCCGCGCCCGCACGGCGGGCACGTCCACCGAGCGCAGCTCGTCGGGCCCGGCGTCGGCCAGCCGGGCCAGTTCCGCCCGGTCCGCCCGCAGGTCCTCGTGCACCGGGGCGGCGACCTCGCGGGCGAGCGCCTCGGCGACGTACCAGCGCAGTTCGTGGAGCTGGCGCAGCACGCCGAAGACGTCGAACATCTCCCGCGCGATCCCGGGTTCCCGCCGCCAGTCCCGGCCCGCGAAGGTGTGCGCGGAGGTCTGCTGACCGGCGCCGAAGCAGTCGAACACGGTGCAGCCCGGGTAGCCCCGGTCGCGCAGCTCCGCGTGGATGCCGCACCCGAAGTCGGCCAGCAGGTTCCGGCACGGTTCGCCCGCCGCCTTGTCCACCGCGAAGTCCGCCGAGGCGGTGAAGGGCAGCGCCACGCAGCACAGGCCGGTGCAGCGCGCGCAGTCGGCGCGCAGGGCACCCCGGTCGTCGGTCATCGGTCCCATTCTCCGGCCCCGGGCGGACGGGGATCAGCCGGGCCGGATCGCGGGGGCGGGCAGCCACCAGGTGTGCCAGACGCCACCGCTGCCCCGGCCCCGCCGGACGCGGAACCGCACCTCGCCCCACCAGCGCCGGTGCACGTCGCGGCGCCAGCAGATCAGCTCGCCGTCGACCACGGCGTCCATCGCCCAGCCCTCCGGGAAGGTGCCGCGCTGCTCCGGGACCGGGTAGGCGAACGCCTTGGCCAGGTCGACCCGGACCGGCAGCCGCGGGGTGCGGTAGCGGTCGTCACCGGGTTGCTCCGGCGGTAGCGCGGGGACCTTGTCGAACACGTGGTCTAGTATGGCTACTGCGTTCGGGTGATCGCCAGTCAGCGGCGGTCGACGGCCGCCTCGACGCCGTCGAGGAACATCGCCAACGCGTCGGCGAAGGCCCGCTGCGCGCTCTGCACGACGTAGGGGCGGGAGTCGTCGGTGAACACGTCCTCGGACTCCATCCGGACCAGGTGCGGGAACCGCTCGGCGAAGTCCGGCGCGACCTCGTCGAGCCAGGCCGACCGGTCGTACCACCACGCGTCCTCGGCGACCCCGGTCTCCTCGCCCGCGCGGTGGGCGTCGGCGATCGTCCGCGCCGCACCCCGGACCAGGTGGAACAGGGCGCTGGTCGCGCTGCGCAGCTCGCGGGCGGACAGCCCGGTGCCGTGCAGCGCCCGCAGCAGCGCCTCCAGGACCGCGAACTCGTGCGGGCCGAGCACCGGCCGCGCCTGCGACACCTGGAGCAGCCACGGGTGCCGCTGGTAGCAGCCGCAGAGGTCCTCGGCCCACGCGGTGACCGCGCGCCGCCACCCGCCGCCCGGCTCGTACTCGCCGGCCAGCTCGGCGTGCGCCTTGTCGTACATCAGCTCGACGAGCTCGCCCTTGTTCGGCACGTAGGTGTAGAGCGCCATCCCGCTGCGCCCGAGCTGCCGCCCCACCGCCCGCATGGACACCGCTGCGAGCCCCTCGGCGTCGGCGAGCCCGATGGCCGCGTCGACGATGCGGTCCACGGTCAGCGCGGGTTTCGGTCCGGGCCCGGACCGCTCCGCAGCGCTGCCGGGACTCCGCCACAGCAACGACATCGACCGGCGCGCATCCCCCTGGCCCGCGAAGACGACCATCGACGAGCTCCTCGATTCGGCTCCACCAACCGTATCAGCGCACCCCGCCGCGACCGGACGCGCGAGCTCCCCGGTCCGATCGGCGAAGGATGGACGTGCCCGCCCTTCGCCCCGGCCGCGCGGGTCACCGCTACCCGAGCCACTCCAGGGCTGCGGTGGTCATGGCGGTGATGCCGGTGGTGAGGGTGGGTTCGATGACCGGGGCGAAGAACGGCGAGTGGTTGGACTGGACGTCGCGGTTGAGGGTGCCCGCCGCCTTGGCCTTCGCGTAGACCTCGGGGTCGGCGCCGCCGAACATCCAGTAGACCGTCGGCACGTCCGCCGCGGTGCCGAACAGCCCGACGTCCTCGCTGCCCATCAGCGGCGGGGTCTCCCGGACCTGCTCGTCGCCGAGCCGGGCGCGCAGCGCCGCCACCGTGCGGTCCGTGGCCGCCGGGTCGTTGACCAGCACCGGGAAGTCGACGAGCGGCTCGAAGTCCGGCTCCCGGTCGGCGCCGGAGGCCACCGCCTCGGCACGCACGATCCGGTGCACCGCCTCGATCACCTGGGTCCGCACCGGCTCGGTGAAGCTGCGGATGTTGACCCGGATCTCGGCCTGGTCCGGGATGATGTTGTCCTTGGTGCCCGCTTTGACCGAACCGACCGTGACCACCGCCGTGTCCAGCGGCGCGACCTCGCGGGAGACCACCGTCTGCAACCGCAGCACCGTCGCGGCGGCCATCACCACCGGGTCGACCGAGCTCTGCGGCTGCGAACCGTGCCCGCCCCGGCCGTACAGGGTGATCTTGATGCCGTCGGCGGCGGACATGCTGGGCCCGCTGACCCACGCCACCGCACCCGCCGGGAACGGGAACACGTGCTGGCCCAGGCACACGTCGGGTTTCGGGAACCGTTCGAGCAGCCCGTCGTCGAGCATCGCCCGCGCCCCGGCACCGATCTCCTCGGCGGGCTGGAACACCGCGACCACCGTGCCGGACCACCGCTCGCGCGATCCGGTGAGCAGGTCCAGCGCGCCGAGCAGGCAGGTCACGTGCATGTCGTGACCGCACGCGTGCATCACCGGGACGTCGTCGCCGTCCGGGCTGGTCCCCCGCGCGGTGCTCGCGTAGGGCAGGCCGGTCCGCTCGGCCACCGGCAGCGCGTCGAAGTCCGCGCGCAGCAGGACCGTCGGTCCCGCACCGTTGCGCAGCACGCCGACCACCCCGGTGCCGCCGACGCCGCTGGTCACCTCCAGCCCGAGCGCGTCGAGCCGGCGGGCGACCTCGGCGGCGGTGCGGTGCTCGGCGAAGGAGAGCTCCGGATGGGCGTGCAGGTCCTGGTACAGCGCCACGAGGTCCTCGTGGATGTCGTCGATCCGGCCCCACATGTCGCCCATTCCAACCTCCTCGTCGTGCGGAGCTCCACCGTAGGCGGCGGAGGGGCCCGAGCACCATGCCCGCCGATCAGGGGCGGCGGGTCGGGAACTCCACGACCTGCTGGTACGTCGGCCGGTTCTGCCAGCTGATCTTGTCCTGCGCGATGCCGCCGATCTTGTTGTGGATCAGCGCGTCGGCGCACCACTGGTCGCCCGGCTCGCAGTCGGCGTCTCCGGGGTAGGTCCGCTCCGACGGGACCGCCGCGGCCTCGACCAGGGTGTCCAGCAGGACATCCCGGCAGGCGCCGAGATCACCGCCGCCGCACAGCGGCTCGCCGAACCCGCCCGGCACCTGCTCGCCGAGGACGCCGCGGAGGTCCTTCGACACCTGGCCGAACCAGCCGTACTGGAACGCCGAGCCCTGGTGCGGCTGGCCGACCTGCAGCCCCGGCTCGCCGTTCTGCCAGCCGGACGGCGACTCGTTGATCCCCATCACGTCGGTGAGCGCCTGGTAGGCCTCGGTGCCCAAGGCCGGTTCGAACTGGCCGCGCACCAGCAGCGGCCACCAGGCGTCGAGCAGCTCGATCGCCTCGGCGTGCGCGTACTCCCGGCTGCCCGGCTCGGTCTCGACCCGCTTGCCGCCCTCGGCGGCCCAGTCCCGCAGCGAGCCGACCAGCGCGGCGGTGTCCGGGTCCTCGACCGGCGCGCTGTCGATCACCCGCAGCAGGTCCGGCAGCACCCGCTCGACGCGCAGGTCGGTGACGCCCGCCTCGGCCATCGCGCGGGTGAGGTCGGCGCGGGTCACCGCGCCCCGCTCGACCAGGGCCTGGACCCGGCTGTCGAGAAGATCGCCGCGCTGCACGGCGTTCTTCTCCATCGTGTCGGCCGCGGTGCCCGGCGCCTGCTTGTTGTTCCAGCTCGTGTAGTAGTCCTGGTTCACCGAGTTCGGGTGCGCGCTCATCGGCACCTCGGCGAAGGTGTTGTCCGCCGGGTTCCAGCCCTGCCACTCGTAGGCGGGGTCGGAGACGATCGGCATGCTCGGATCGACCACCGGCTGCCGCACCACGTTGGCCCCGGAGTTGAAGTAGGCGGTGTCGTCGGCGTCGACGTAGAACCAGTTGAAGGTGTAATTGATCTCCTGCGCGGCCCGCTGGAAGTCCTGCGCCGAGGCGATCGCCGCCGGGTCGTTGAACATCTGGAACCCGACGATCGAGTCGACCTCGTGCAGGAACGTCGTGCGCGCGGTGGTGAAGGCGACGGGCTTGCCGTCGATCGTGGCGCGGTGGGTCACCGGTCCGTAGCGGGTGCGGAAGGACACCAGCCGGTAGCCGCCGGCCTCGGTGTCGTCACCGAGGTTCGGCGTCCAGTGGTTCTCCCGCTCGACGGTCCGGAACGGCAGGCATTCGCCGTGGAACCGGTAGAAGCCGGACTCCTTCGTGGGCGCGCTGCCGTCCGGCTCGCACAGCTCCACCGCGTAGGTGTCGATGATGTCCTGGGACGCGGTGGTGGCGCTCCAGGCGTAGTCCTGGCCGCGCCCCAGCAGCGTGTAGAAGCTCAGGCCGGCGAAGGACGCGCCGCGCGAGGAGATCCCCGGCCCCTGGAGCTCCTGGAGGGTGAGCAGCTGCGGCGCGAAGTACCCGGTCTGCGGGCCGAACACGGCCACCGGGTTGCCGCTGGCGGTGTGCTCGCCGGAGACCACCAGCGCGTTGGACATGCCCCGCCGCTCGCCCATCCCGCCGGGCACCACGCCGTCGTCGAACAGGCCGCGCAGGCTCTCCACCGGGTCGTCGGTGGCGGGCCGAGGCGAATCGGCGTCCGGCTGCGAATCGGGGTCGGCGGGTTCGAGCGCCGAACCGTAGGCGTCGTGGACCAGCGGTTGCTCGGTGACCGACCCGGGGTCGGGCAGCGCCACCCCGCGCGGGTCCTCCGGCGTCGTGCCGTACGGGAAAGACCGTCCATCGTGGAGCGTCGTGATGGCCTCCGGGTCGTTCTCGCCGCGGAAGGTGCGCCAGACCTGCTCGCCGCGCTCGGGGCCGAACCGCTCGTGCAGCTCCATCCGGGCGATGGCGTTGCGCACCTCGCCCCCGCCGCCACCGCCGAACTGCGCGCCGACCAGGGCGGCCAGCACGACGAGGTCGGTGAGCCGGAAGGGCTCGATCCGACCGGCGTTGGTGATCGGGTCGACGTGCCCGGTGGCGACGTACTCGCCCGGGAAGTACCGGCCCCGGTGGGCGCGCTCGACGTAGGCGTTGATGCCGTCCAGGTAGGACCGGGCGTCGGCCAGCGCCTGCGCGCCGCGTTCGCCCTGCGCGGCCACCGAGTCGAGCTGCCGCTGCAACTCCTGCTCCGTGTAGGGCGCGACGGCGAAGAACTGCTGCTCCAGCTCCCGGTTCATCGGCGCGCCGCCGGCGAACGAGGTGACCTCGCCGCGTCCGGCCCGGCGCAGCACGTCCATCAGGAACAGCTTGTCCTCGGCGGTGGCGAACCCGGCGCCGAAGGTGGTGCCGTCCCGGGTGGTCCCGTAGACGTGCGGGATCCCGGCGGTCTTGTCGCGCACGATGGTGACGTCCTCGCGCGGCTGGTAGATCCGCTCCACCTCGTCGGGTTCGACGCCGAAGGAGTTGTCGTTGAAGAACTCCCGGATGGTGTCGGTGGTGAGGTGGGAGTACCCGCCGATAAGGTCGTCGTACTTCTGGATCTGGTCGTCGGAGTGCGGCGGCCGGGTGCCCAGCAGCAGGTGGCTGACGAGGTCGGCGAAGGTGGCGTTGCCGTTCTGCCCCGGCGGCAGGATGTGGTGGCACTGATCGCCGCAGTAGTCCGGCGCGGGCTCGGGCAGTTCGGGTCCCGCCGCGGCGGGGGGTGCCAGCAGCAGCGATCCGGCCACGGCCACCACCGCCACGAGCGCCGCGGGGCGCTGAGCTCGACGCATTGCCCGTCCTCTCGTCGTCTGGCAAGCGCACCGTAGCCAGCCGGACACGAAACCGAAATGCGTTCATGTTCGATTGACCCGAACGGCCCAGCAGCGGTGGCGGCCTCGTGACCCGCAGCGCCCTCACCAGGGCTCGGCCGGGCCGAGCAAGCCCTTCCAGCGCTCGTTCTCCCGCTCCAACGCCGACCACAGCAGGTTCAGCGGGTGCTCCGCGGCGCACCCGTCGCGCTCCCCGCGCCGCGCGAACGCCCCGACCAGCACCTGCCTCGCGGGGTCCACGTCGTCGACGAGCTCCACGGTGCGCAGACCCTGGCCCTCCGGAAGCCGCCCGTCGTCGGCGGCCTCGCCCACACCCCGGGTGACGACCATGCAGCCCTGCATCAACCCGCGGCGCAACAGGTCGAAGCCGTAGCGCACGTCGTCGACCTCGGAGACGATGTCGAGCTCGTCCCGGTAGTCCCGGCCGAACCAGGCACCGAGGAAACCGGAGATCAGCCCGCTGTTCGGCACCACCAGCGGCAGCGACGGCAGCCGCCCGACGTCGATCCGCCGCTCCCCCAGCACTTCCGGCGGCAGGTTCGTCACCAGCACCAGCCCGCTGCGCCGCCACTCCAGCACATCGAACCCGTCGAGCTCCGCGCCGTCGGCGGTCACCAGCACGCTGCCGCAGACCAGGTCGGCCTGCTTGGTGCGCAACGCGTCCAGCAGTTCCCGGGTGCGCAGGTGCAGCACCCGCATCTCCACCCCGCGCCGGGCGAACTCCTCGGCGACGTGCTCACCGGCGTTGGCCATGAATTCCAAGGTGAACCGGGTGGTCCCCACGGTGATCGTCTCGCCGCGCACCCGCCGCGCGTCGCGCACCCCGTCCAGCCACTCGTCCAGCGTCCGCCCGGCGAGGTCCACGAAGGACTGCCCGGACGGGGTGAACAGGACGTCCTTGCCCCGCCCCTGCTTCACCACCAGCGGTTCCCCGCACAGCCGCGCGAAGTTGCGGTTGAGCGTGTCGAGCTGCTTCTGCACGCTGGACTGCTCCCGGCCCAACCTCCGCGCCGCCGCCAACGCGGTGCCGAGCTCGCGCACCAGCACGAGGGTCCGCAACTGGTCCATCGTGGTGTCGAGCAGCGGACCGGGAATGTCCAGCAGGTCCGGGGCGGGACCGCCGGATGCGGCTGAGGGCATCGCCGACCTTTCGCATGCGTACCGGACCGATCAGTCTAAGGACCGGCTCGGGCGGCGGGGGCGGGACCTCAGCGGCGCGCTGATCTCGGGGCCAGCACGAATGATCTCGGGAAATGTTGCTCCGAACGCTGGAACGCGGTGCGGCCCGGTGGAAGGATCGACGTCGTCGCCGCGGACCGTCGCATCCGCCCGGCGCTCCGGCGCCCAGCCGACCGACCCCCGACCCGGAGGACCGCACCGCACCATGCGCATCGCGACCGCGCCACCGGCGTTGGCGGCGTCGTCCGCGCCGGCCGGGCTGATCGGTTCGGCCGCGGTGCTGGCCGGCGGACGCGACCTCGCCGAGGAGCACACCGCGGTGCTGGCCGAGCGGGAGCCGCGAGCGCTGGACGCCCAGGACGTCGTGCCGGGCACCGACGTCGCGGAGCTGCTGCGCGCGGGGTCGGGCACTGGGAGCCGATCGTGGACCACGCGTGGCGGGCGCTGCTCACCACCGCGGTGCTCGGCCTGGTGGCCAGCGCCGCGGTCGCGGTGCTCGCCGCGCTGGCCGCGCGCGGCCGGACGCGGGGGCGACGGCTGCTGCTCACCGCCGGGCTGGCGCTCGCCGGGTGCGCGCACCTGGCGAGCGCCAGCCCAGGTCCGCCCCGGCAGTGCCCACCGCGGCCGCCGCAGTCGCGGTGGGCACCGGCCTGGTGGCCGCACTGCTGTGCTGGCTACCGGGAACCGGACGGCGTTCGCGCGCCGTCCCATGAAGGCGCAGCGCCGGCTGGGGGTCGGCGCTGGATCACGCGGTGCGCCCGGTCACGACCGGGCGCACCGCGCTGCTCACGCCTGGCCCATCGGCTGCCGCTGGCGGCCGAGCCCCTCGATCTCCATCTCCACCACGTCGCCCGCCGCGAGGTACGGGAAGCGCCCGGACAGCGCCACGCCCTCCGGGGTGCCGGTGTTGACCAGATCGCCGGGTTCGAGCACCACGTACTGCGAGAGGTGCCGGACGATCTCGGCCACGCCGAAGATCATGTCCGAGGTGCTGGAGTCCTGCCGGATCTCGCCGTTGACCCACGACCGCAACCGCAGGTCCTGCGGATCGGCGATCGCACCGGTCGGCACGAACCAGGGCCCCACCGGGTTGAACGTCGCGCAGCACTTGCCCTTGGACCACTGGCCGCCGGAGTGCTCGTTCTGGAACGCCCGCTCGGAGACGTCGTTGGACACCACGAAACCGGCGATGTGGGCCAACGCCTGCTCGGCGTCGTCGAGGTAGCTCGCCCGCGCGCCGATCACCACGCCGAGCTCGACCTCCCAGTCCGTCCGGGTGGCGCCGCGCGGCACCAGCACCTCGTCGAACGGGCCGACGACCGTGTTGGGGTGCTTGAAGAACAGGATCGGCACCTCCGGCGGGGCCGAACCCGACTCGGCGGCGTGCGCGGCGTAGTTCTGCCCGATGCACAGCACCGCGCCCGGCCGCGCGATCGGCGCGCCGACCCGCAGACCGCTGCCGTCGGCCGGGTCCTCCACCTGCGGCAGCCCGCCGTCGGCCAGCGCCGCCCGGGTCCGCTCGACGCCGTCGCCGCCCAGGAACGCGGCGTCGATGTCGACCGCGACCGGCGTCAGGTCGAACAGCCGCCCCTGCTCGTCCAGGACGTGCGGACGCTCGGCCCCGGCCGGGCCCAGCCTCAGAAACTTCATCATGCTCCTCCAGGTGCGAAAAACGGGCCCTCATCAGGCAGTTCCTCGACGACGAGGATCACCGCGCCGGGCGGATGAGGATCTTGCTGGCGTCGGAGGCTCCCGAGGCCAGGTCGGCGAACGCGGCGGCGGCGCCGTCCCACGGCACCCGCCCGTCGATCAAGCGGTCCACGCGGTCGTCGGCCTCGGCGACCCACCGCGCGGTGCTCGCGAACTCCTCGCGGCTGTAGCAGAAGGCGCCGATGAGCTGCCGTTCCGCCGTGCTGATCGCGTAGGCGGGCACGGTGAGCTCCTGCTCGTTCATCCCGACCAGCACGATCCGGGCGCCCCGCGCCGAGGCCGCGCAGGCGTCGCGCACCGTGGCCGAGGAGCCCACCGCGTCGAGCACCAGCGTCGGCGCGGCACCCAGCGCGGCGGCGGACCCCGCCACCACCTCGGCCGGGTCGAGCACCTCCGCGCCCAGCGAGGCCACCAGTGCCGCGCGCTTCGGGTGCGGCTCGCTGACCACCACGCGTTCCGCGCCGAGCCGGTGGGCCGCCAGCACGCACGCCTGCCCGATCGGTCCGCCGCCCAGCACCAGCACCGCGTCCCGCGGCCCGCACCCGCCCCGGCGGGCGGCGTGGTAGCCGACGGCGAGCGGTTCGACCAGCGCACCGCGCTCCTCGGCGATCCCGGCGGCCAGCGGGACCACGTTGCGCGCCCGGACCACCATCAGATCGGCGAAGGCGGAGCTGATGGCCGGATCGACGCCGATCACCCGCCGGTCGGGGCAGGTCTGCTCCTCGCCCGCGTCGCAGGCCGGGCACGCCAGGCAGCCCAGCACCGGGTTCACCGTGACCACGTCGCCGACCGCGAGGCCGGTGCCCGCGAGAGCACCACCGGCCACCACGGCGACGGTCTCGTGGCCCATCACCTGATCGGGATGTCTGCGGCCGTTCTCGCCGGTGTAGCCGTGCACGTCGGAGCCGCAGATGCCGGTGGCGGTGATGCGCAGCAGCACCTCGCCCGGACCGGGCTCGGGATCGGGCCGGTCGTGCACCGCGATCGAGCCGGGCCCGTGGAACACCAGTGCGCGCATCGACCCTCCGGTTCAAGGACGTGAAGTCACTTCGGCCGGATGAATCTCAGCAGCAGCCGAGGGCGACGTCAAGGTCAGCGGCGGAGCTGTTCCTCCACCGCCGCGACGACCTCGGCCAGCGGGCGGCGGGTCCGTTCGGTCCAATCCGGGCCGCAGCGCGGCGTGGGCGCCGACACCGACAGGGCCGCCACCACCTCGCCGGTGTGGTCCCGGATCGGCATCGCCACGCAGCGGCAACCCACGATGTACTCCTCGTCGTCCACCGCGTAGCCGAGTTCGCGCACCCCCTCGACCTCGGCGCGCAACGCGTCGAGATCGGTCACCGTGCTATCGGTGAAGCGCTCCAACCGCACGCCCCGGTAGCGGCGCTCCCACTCCTCCGGGGACAGCCCGGACAGCAGCGCCTTGCCCAGGCCGACCGCGTGCGCGGGCAGCCGCATCCCGACCGCCGAGACGAGCTTCATCGGCTGCGGCGACTCGGCGATCGCGATGTAGACGTTCTCGGTGCCGTCGAGCCGGGAGAGCTGCACGGTCTCCTCGGTCTCGGCGGCGAGCCCCTCCATCAGCGGCAGCGCGAGACCGACGATCCCGCGGTGCCCGGTGTAGCCCTGACCGACCGTCCACGCCTTGAGCCCCAGGCCGTAGGTGCGCGTGGTCTGGTCGAACTCGGCGAAGCCCCGGTGCACCAGCGTGCCCAGCAGCCCGTGCACGCTCGACAGCGGCAGGTGCAGGATCTCGGCGATGTCACTGAGGCGGTGCCGCCCCCGGGACAGCAGCTCCAGGATGACCAGCGCGCGGTCCGCGGACTTCACCACGCCGGGCCCGCTGCCCGCCTGCTCCGGGACGGTCGATTCCGCCTTCACACCGCATTCCCTTCCCTCCGCCGCCGCCAGCGACGCTCCGACCTGCGTAGATGCTCTCCTACCGCACAGTACAGCGGGCAGTCGACCATCGCGCAGCCACTCGGTCAGTCCACAGTGGATCCCGTCGGTGCAGCGGAACGCCCGCCCGGCACCGGCCTCGCGCGGGCTGCTGCCGGACGCGGCGGACCGTGGTCCATGATGTCGGGACCCGGCGAGGCGGGAGCGACAGCCGCCGAGCAGGCGTCCCGGACACCGGCCAACCCGAGGAGGAGATGTGCGAGCGGCTTACCTGGTGACCTCGGTGACCGACGTCGTCCTGTCCGCCTGCGGCGCCCGGACGGCGCGCCGGATCACCAAACCCGCCCTGATGCCGGTGCTCGCCGCCCAACGGCCGCCGCGCGGGGCGGGGGCGGCGATCGGGCTGGCCGGGTCCTGGGCGGGCGACGTCGCGCTGCTCGCCGAGGGCGACCGGCCGTTCCGCGCCGGGCTCGGCGCGTTCCTCCTCGCCCACCTCGGCTATGCGACGGCCTTCGCGCGAGGCGGGCGGCCCCGAGCGGCGCACCTGGTTCCCGCGGCGGTGTTCACCGCGACCAGCGCGGTGGTGTTCGGGCGGCTGGCGGGACCGCTCGGCCGACCGGTGCGGGCCTACGCCGTCGCGATCGGCGCGATGGGCGCCGCCGCGACCACCGTGCGCGGCCCCGGCGCGCGCCGCATCGCCGCGGGCGCCGCCCTGTTCATCACCTCGGACGCGCTGCTCGGGCTCGGCCGCTTCGGGGTGATCGGCCGACGTCCGGAGCTCACCGATGCGGCGGTGATGACCACCTACGCGCTCGCGCAGTGGCTGATCCACGATGGGCTCAGCGCGCGGAACTGACCCGAGCGAACGGTCGGAGCGGTTCCGGACGACGGCGGGGCAGGTCACGGCGGTGCACCGTGGGGATCGACCAGCTGCCGAGCCGGTCCCGCGAGGCGTCGGCTGGCGCGGAGACCCGGTCGCGACGGCGACCGCAGCCGATCCCGGTGGGCATCGGCCGTGGACGAAGTCCGGTCGCGAGCGGTCGCAGTCGAGCCGGACCCGGCGGGGCATCGGCCGTGGCGGAGGTCCGGTCGCGACGGCGGGCCAGTCGCGGAGCACGACCGCACGGGGAGCCCGGCCGCCGAAGCCGTCCACCGCCGGCGGGGCGGTCGCCGTCCGCCGACCGCGCCTGGCACCCCTGCCCGGTGGCGACGACCTCGTCCGCACCGTCTCCCGCAGGAGAAGGTGACGTCAACGCCCGCGGGGCGGGCCGGTGCGCACCGACCCGCCCCGCCGCCGCGTCAGCCCAGCTGGGCGACGATCTCGTCGTGGTAGGCACCGACCCGCGCGTAGACACCGGGGCTGCCCGGTCGCGCGCACCCGTTGCCGAACGAGGTGACGCCGATCACCCTGCCGCCCGCGACGATCGGGCCGCCGGAATCGCCCTGGCAGGTGTCCACGCCGCCCTCCGGGAAGCCCGCGCAGACCATCGCGCCCGGGTCGTACTCGGGGTAGGCGCTGCCGCAGTCGGCGTCGGAGTTCACCGGCACGGTCGCCCGCTGCAGGTGGTCGGCGCTCGCACCGCCCTCGGAGGTGTTGCCCCAGCCGAGGATGGTGGCCTCGGTGCCCGGCGCGTAACCGGGGTCGTCGGCCGTGGCCAGCTCGATGGGAGCCTCCTGGACGGGAGCCGACAAGGTCAGGACGGAGACGTCGAAGCCCTCGGAGGCGGTCCGGTACTCGGGGTGCACCCAGACGTCGGTGACCTCGGAGACGGTGCCCTCGCTCGAGGACATCACGGTCCGGCCGCTGACCACGTTGATCTCGGCGGGCCGGGAGTCCGCGGTGCAGTGCGCCGCAGTGAGCACCTTGTCCGGGGCGACCAGCGAACCACCGCAGAACTGCTGGCCCGACGGGGTCACCAGCGCGACGGTGAACGGGTGGTCCTGGATGTCGGCGTCCTGGCCGCCGACGATGAACGGGGTGACGTCCGGCGCGGGCTCGGCCTGCGCGACGCCTGCGGTGGCGGCGGCGGTGAACAAGGCGGCGGCGACACCGGCCAGCCTGGTCCAACGGCGAGGGGCTGGGGCCATCGTGCTCTCCTGTCTGTCGTGCCGGCCACGGGACCGGACGGCTGATCACGCAGGACTCCAGGCACGATAGCGGCGCGCAGCAGCCGCCCCAAAGCACTCGAATCTGCCGGTTTTCCCAGTGCGGCAGGGAAAACGGACATCGGCGGAGATATCCCCGGCGCACCCCGATTCGCACCGGGGATACCTCCAGTCGCGGCCGGACCCCTCCGACCAGCGTTGCCACCGATCCCCGAACCGGCGGCGCACGTCCGCGGCCCCGACTGCCACATGAACGGACGTGCGCTCCCTGGTGTACCGAAGATCGGACGGAATATTCCAGGCCCGTTCGGGGGGTATGCGGTAGTCACTTGTTCAACTAGTTGGCCTAGGGGGCGCGGCGGCGAAACGCCCGAACGCACTCCCGGCAAGACGGCTCGGCATCCCGCACCACCGCGCCCGACCTGCGATTCCCGCGCAGGTGCCGCGCGGCAGCCGATTCCCCCGAGGTGAGCGCCGACCGCGCCGCATCCCGGTCGGCCGGACCACCGGAGGTGCCGGTTCGTCGCCGAGGCGCATGACCGGCGCGCTCGGGTCAGCGCGGGGTCAGTCCCGCGTCGTAGGCGAGCAGTCCCGCCTGCACCCGGTTGTCGCAGGGCAGCTTCACGAGCAACCGGGAGACGTAGCTCTTGACCGTCGCCTCCGACAGGTGCAGCCGCTCGCCGATCAGTGCGTTGGACAACCCCTGGCCGAGGCAGGCGAGCACGTCCACTTCGCGCTCGGTCAGGTTGCGGACCAGCTCGACCGCCTGCCTGCGGGTGTCCTGCTCGCGCGCGGACGCCGCGACGAGCCGCTTCTTGGCATCGCTGGACAGCACCGTGTGCCCGTCGGCGGCCACCCGGACCAGCCCGATCAGGTCTTCCGGCGGCGTCGACTTGACCAGGAAACCGGCCGCCCCGGCGCGCAGCGCACGCAGCACGTTCTGGTCGGCGTCGAAGGTGGTCAGCGCGACGACCGCGGGCGGATCCGGCATCCGGCAGATCCGTTCGATCGCGGCCAGGCCGTCCACGCCCGGCATCCGCAGGTCCATCAGCACCACGTCGGGGCGGTGGCGTACCACGGACTCCACGGCGGCAGCACCGTCCTGCGCGTCGTCCACGACGTCGAGGTCCGGGACCGAGCCGAGGATGGTGCGCAGGTGCGCGCACACCATCGGCTCGTCGTCGACGACCACGACCCGGATCGTGTCAGGCATCCGCGCTCGCCTCCCCCGTCGGCACGTACGCGGGGAGTATCACATCCACCTCGAAGCCGCCCTCGTCCGTCGCCCCCGCGCGGAACGCGCCGCCCACCAGCTCCACCCGCTGCTGCAGCCCGAGCAAGCCGGTTCCGGAGCCGCTGCCCGCGAGCCCCGGTACCGCGTCCAGCAGCGGTGGCGAGTTGCGCACGAACAACCGGACCCGTTCGTCGCTGTAGATGGTCCGCACCGTCACCGCGGCCCCGGGTGCATGCTTGTGCACATTGGTGAGCGCCTCCTGCACCACCCGGTAGGCGGTGCGCCCGACAGCAGCGGAAACGAGCGCGGGATCGCCGTCCTCGACGAGCCGCACCGGTACCCCGACGGCTTCGGACTGGCTCACGAGCTGGCCGATGCCGGGCACCGCTTCCGGCACGGCGTCCTCGGCGGGGGCCGCGGGCTCCGCCGAGCCGCTCCGCAGCACGCCGACGAGGTCCCGCAGTTCCTCCAAGGCTTCGCACCCGCTGGCGCGCAGCTCCCCGGCGGCGCGCCGGGTCTCCGGGTCCTGCGCGGCCACCCCGAGCGCGCCCGCCTGGAGCACCATGAGGCTCACCCGGTGCGTGACCACGTCGTGCATCTCGGCGGCGAGGCGCGTTCGCTCGTCCGCGCGGGCCTGGTGGGCGAGGAGCTCCTGCTCCCGCTCGGCGCGCTCGGCGCGCTCGCGCAGCGCGTCGACCAAGCGGTGGCGAGCGCGCGCGTACAGCGCGAGCACCGACGGGAGGACGGTGAGCACGACGGCGTTGACCAGCGTCTCGCCCGGCGGTTCGGCCCACGGGCGCACCGCGAGCAGCGAGGTGATCGCGACGAGGTCCCAGGCGAAGATCCACCGTCGGCGCGGCTGCGCGTAGCGGATGGCGGCGTAGATGGTCCACGGGGCGGTCGCCGGCATCCACGGGTCGGTCGACCGGTTGATCACGAGCAACGGCCCCGGGCCAAGCTCGATGAGCACCGACTGCACCAGCGTCAGCACGGCGACGCAGGTCATCAGCGCGACGGGGAAGCGCCGACGCACCAGCAAGCCGAGCGTGAGCGCGTGCATGATGAGGGCGTCGGCCCAGGTGCCGCCGGCCCAGTCGTAGGTGCCCGCCGGGACGTCGGACGGGAACAGGAAAAGCATGACGCGGCCCAGCACCTGGAGGCCCAGGACGAGAGCGACGTCGAACGCGGCTTCCCGCTTGGAGTTCCAGAGCAGCCGCCACAGCGGACGCTTCACGGTCACCACACTAGGCAGGACCGCGCTGCCGAACCGGGAATCACCTCCTTTCCGCCCACAGCTCTAGACGAAAGTTGCGAGGGCGACGGGACGGCACGACTTTCGGCAGGGCAGGAGGCAACCGGCGGCCGTGTCGCGGAGGTGCTCGCCCGGGCTTCACTCGGTGTCGTTCCGCACGACGACTGGGGGAGACCATGCGAACCGAGCTCATCGACCCGGTGGCGACGGAGGGCCGGCCGGGCGCACCGGATCACCGGTTCGCCCGGTGGCCGGTCCTGTCCATCACCGGACTCGTCGCCGCGCTGCACCTCGCGTTCAGCGCGTCCGGCCAGCACTGGATCGACGAGGTGTACATGCTCGCGGCGGGCAGGTTCCACCTCGACTGGGGTTTCGCCGACCAACCGCCGCTGGTGCCGCTGCTGGCCGCGGCGATGGACCTGCTCGCACCGGGTTCGTTGCTGGTCCTGCGGCTGCCCGCCGTGCTAGCCACGGCCGCGGCCGTGGTCGTGACGGCCCTGATCGCGCGGGAGCTCGGAGCCGACCGGCGGGCCCAGGTGCTGGCCTCCGGTGCCGCCGCGACCGGCCTGTGGGTGAGCACCATCGGCCACTGGCTGACGCCCTACGCCGTCGAGCCGCTGCTCTGGCTGCTGATCACGCTCGTGCTGGTGCGGTGGATCCGGTTGCACCGGGCGGGTCGGGACGACGACCGGCTGCTCCTGCTGCTCGGCGTCGTCGTCGGGATCACCGTGCAGACCAAGTTCCAGGTCGTGCTGCTGTGCGCGGTGCTGCTGACCGGGGTGGCCCTCTTCGGCCCGCGCGCGCTGCTCCGGCGCCCGGCCTTGTGGGGCGGTGCCGGCATCGCCCTGCTCATCGCGCTGCCGACCCTGCTCTGGCAGGCGTTCCACGGCTGGCCGCAGCTCGCGATGGGAGCGGTGGTGGCGGGCGAATCATCGTTGCTGTCCGGTGGACGAGCGGGCACCGCGGCATCGCAACTGCTCTACGCCGGGCTGGCTGGCCTCTTCCTGCTGAGCTACGGCCTCTGGCGGCTGCTGCGGTCCGCCGAGCTGCGGGACTACCGCTTCTTCGCGATCACCTTCCTGTTCCTGTACGTGTTCTTCGTCGCCACCGCCGGTCGGCCGTACTACCTGATCGGTCTGTACGGCATCGCGATGGCCGCCGGTGCGGTCGGGCTGCAACGCCGCCGGGAGGCCGTGCGGGCCCGGGGGCGCACACCGCGCCTGAGCTGGACCGCGTGGCCCGCCTACGCGCTGTCGATCGCGCTGGCCGGGTCCTCGATCGCCGCCAGCGGCGGCCTCACCTCCCTTTTCGGAGCCATGAACGACCAGCGGATCATCGCCGAAACGATCAGCACGTACCGGCAGCTCCCCGCCCAGCAGCGCTCGGACCTCGGTCTCGTCGTGGAGAACTACATCAGCGCCGCGACGATCGAGGTCGGCGCGCGGGGCACCGGAGTGCCACCGGTGCACAGCCCGCACCGCGGCTACGGGTACTTCGGCCCGCCCGCCGAGCATGTCGACTCGGTGCTCTACGTGGGGAAGGACCCGTCCCGCCTGCGGGAGCACTTCGCCGAAGTCCGGTTGGTGCGCGAGGCCACCACGAGCTATTGGTTGTGCACCGGGCGCGAGGGCCCGTGGTCCTCGATATGGCCTGAACTGCGGTTCCTGTGATGTCCGTGCTGCCACAATGGAACCTCGCCCCGCTCGACGGAAGAGAGGCCGCAGTGCCCGCCGAACGACCTCCGCTCCAGCTCCGACCACCCCGTCACCGCGTGGAGCGACGCGCCATCGCGTGGTGGACCGCGCAAGCCGCCCTGCTCGTCCTCCCGCTGCTGGCGGCACTCCTGGTGTGCGCCTTGCTCATCCCGCCCGCGCGGTTCTGGCTGCTGCTCGCCCTGGTGGTGGTCGGCGTCCTCGGCTTGGCCTACATCGGCGTGATGCCGCAGTGGCGGTACCGGGTGCACCGCTGGGAGACCACGGAGGACGCCGTCTACACGTCCGCTGGTTGGCTCAGCCAGGAATGGCGAGTGGCGCCCATGTCGCGCATCCAGACCGTCGACACCGTGCGCGGCCCGCTGCAGCAGCTCTTCAACCTGTCCAGCGTCACGGTCACCACGGCTTCGGCCGCCGGGCCGCTGACCATCGACGGGCTGGACCGGGAGGTCGCCGCGGACGTCGTCGCCCGGCTGACCGAAACCACCCAGGCGACCCCGGGAGATGCGACATGAACGCCGCGGCGGACGACGACTGGCAGCGACTCGATCCCAAGGTCGTGCTCGCCGTGCTGGCGCTCGTGCTGGCCCCGATGATTCCGGCCCTGGCGGTCATGCTCATCGCCGGAGCCGAGCCGACGGCCGTGCTCACGACGCTGGGGATCTGGCTGGCGTCGGCGGTCGCGATCGGTGGCCTCACCGCGTCGAGCTGGTACTTCACCCGGTACCGGGTCACCGGCGAGCGGTTGGAGATGCGCACGGGCGCCGTGACCCGGAGCCACCGCTCGGTCCCGCGCGACCGGATCCGCAGCGTGGACATCACGGCCGGTCCGGCGCACCGGGTGTTCGGCCTGGCGGTGCTGAAGGTCGGCGCCGGGGGCCAGGGCAGCGGCAGCACCGAGCTGAAGCTCGACGCGGTCACCCGGCCGGTGGCCGAAGCGCTCCGGCAGGAACTGCTCTACGGCAGCGCGACCGCACCGCAGGAACAGGCCGAGGAAACACCCGACGGCGCGCTGGCGGTGATGCGGCCGGCGTGGTTCGGCTACTCGGCCCTGACCCTGTCGATGATGGCGGTGGTGTGGGGTGCGATCGCCTCGGCGGTCGGCTCGTTCTCCGAGCTGCTGACCGCGTTCGGGTTCTGGGGCGTCGTCTACGCCGCGGCGACGTCGATCCCGCTGTGGTTGATCGTCCTCGCGAGCTCGACCGTCGTGCTGCTCACCGGGATGCTCGGCTCGCTGCTGCTCTCCCTGGAGGCGTGGTGGGGCTTCCGGCTGACCCGCGATCGCGGGGACACGCTGCGGGTCCGGCGCGGTCTGCTCACCACCCGGTCGATCTCGCTGGAGGAACGGCGACTGCGCGGCGTCGAGCTCGTCGAACCGCTGCTGCTGCGGTGGGTCCGCGGGGCGCGGGTGCATGCGGTCACCACCGGGCTCAGCGAGACCAAGGGCGACAAGCAGCCGGACAACAACACCCTGCTCCCGCCCGCCCCTCGGGACGTGGCGCAGCGGGTCGCGGGGAACGTGCTGCGCGACGAGGAACGACCGACCGCCCTGGCCCTGCGCGGCCACCCGAGCGCGGCGCTGCGGCGACGGCTCAACTGGGCCGTCCTCTGGGCGCTCCCGGTGGTGGTCGCCGCCGTGGTGCTCGGCGTGCTGGGGCTGGTCCCGGTGTGGCTCGCGGTGGTGGCACCGGTCGCGGTGCTCGCGATGGGCGTGGGCTTCGCGGTGGACGCCTACCGCGGTCTGGGACGCGCCCTGGGCGAGCGGTACCTGGTGAGCCGATCGGGTTCGGGCTTGCGGCGCACCGTCGCCCTCCAGCGGAGCGGCATCATCGGGTGGCGGATCAAGCAGTCGATGTTCCAGCGGCGCTCCGACCTGATCACCGTGGGGGCCACCACGGCGGCGGGGCGCGGGGTCTACCACGTCCACGACGTCCTCTCGGCGGATGGCTTGGAGTTCGCCGACGAAGCAGCTCCGGGGATCCTGGCGCCGTTCCTGGAACGGCGCTGACGTGGCGAGAGGGGGATCGCGCGGTCCGATCGGTGAGGAAGCGGTGGCTCCGCTCCGGCAGAGCGGAGCCACGTGCGCCTAGCAGTCGTACTGTCCGCGCTTGATCTCGCTGACGAACTCCCACCAGCGCTGCGGTGCGATCATGAGGTGACCCGAGGCACGGTCCTTCGTGTCCCGGATGCCCACGCAGTCGGCACCGAAGCCGACCTCGACGCACTGGCCCTGCCCCTGGGTGCGGGTGCTCGTGCGCCAGTCGGTGATGTATCCCATCCTAAAGCTCTCCAATGCGATCGTCGATGAGTTGCAGAGACCCTTCAGGGCTTATCGCATGAGCCCGCAAATGGTCCATCATCGTCACGTAGTTGTGCAGTTCTATCTCTCTTTCGAGGTAGAGGCCGCCCACGTGAGTCTCCAAATAAACCACGTCCGGGTCGATGTGATTCGAGTAACGCAGGATCACGAACGGCCCGGCCTGCGCCGGGTGAGCACCCGCGTCCAGGGGCATGACCTGAAGGGTCACATGCGGTAATTCCACCAGTTTGATGACGTGCTCGAGTTGTCTGCGGAGGACGTCCGCACCGCCCACGCAACGGCGCAGCGCCGCTTCACCCACCACTGCCCACAACTCGAGAGGGTTGGACCCGGTAACGCGTTGTTGGCGTTGTATGCGGAGATCAACTCTTCGGGTTATTTCGGAGTCGTCCGCTCGAATGAGCGTGGATTTAGTAATGGCATACGCATATTCGCGCGTTTGGAGCAGACCGGGAATCGCCTCGGACTCGTAGGTGTGGATCGAGGATGCCTCCGCCTCCAGTCCGACGTAGGTCTCGTACCACTCGGGCAGGACGTCGCTGTAGGAATGCCACCACCCGCGCTTGCGCGCGTCGCGGGCCAGGTTCACGAGCTGTTCCCGCTCGGAACCGTCCACTCCGTAGAAGTCCAGGAGCGCCGAGACGTCACCGACCGAGGGCGACCGCTTGGCCGTCTCGAACCGTCCGATCTTGGCCTGGGTGCAGCCGAGGTGCGTCGCAGCCTGCTGTTGGGTGACCTCCGCCCGCCCCCGGATGCGGCGGAGCTCGGCAGCCAGACGGCGGCGACGCACAGTGGGGCTCACTGTCATGCGGACAGTCTCCTCCGCGTGTCCACACCAGGTGATCACCCCGTCACCCTTGTGACATCTAGCGATTTGGCATATTCCAACGGATGCTGGTGTGAGGACGACGAAGCGGTCCGCACCAGGGGGTGTTCAGCAGATGTACTACCTTCTCGCGGCGTCCGTGCTGCTCTGGGCGTTGCTGTTCGGGGCGGGTTTCGCCGCGTGGTGGGTGGCGAGCAGGCCCCGGCGGCCACGCCCGAAACCGCGCTCGCGCTGACCCATCCGCCGAGCTGCCCGGGAGAACCCCCGGGCTCCGACCGGGGGTGCTCGCGATCTCACGTCACGTGATCAACTTCGCACTCAAGATCACCCGACCGGTTCCGATCCGTTCGGGCGTCCGCTCCGAAACTCCGCGATGAACGCTCACGGACGGGGGACGTTCCGGAGGTTGCTCCGGGCGAGCTGCACCATCTTGCCGACCCCGCCGGAGAGCACCGTCCGGCTGACCGCCAAGGCGAATCCCTTGACCTGAGCGCTGGTGATCTTCGGCGGCATGGACAGCGCGTTGGCATCGGTCACGATGTCCACCAGCGCGGGACCGGGGCGGCGCAGCGCTTCGGCCAGCGCCTCCCGCACCTCCGAAGGCCGCCGCACCCGCACCGCGTGCAGACCGGCGGCCGTCGCGATGGCCGCGTAGTCGATGCCGTCGTGATCGGTGCCGAAGTCCGGCATGCCGTCCACCAGCATCTCCAGCTTCACCATGCCCAGCGAGGAGTTGTTGAAGACGACCACTTTCACCGGCAGGTCGTGGGTGCGCAGCGTCAGCAGATCACCGAGCAACATGGACAGCCCGCCGTCCCCGGACATCGAGATGACCTGCCGTCGCCGGTCGGTCTGCTGCGCCCCGATCGCCTGCGGCAGCGCGTTGGCCATCGACCCGTGCACGAAGGACCCGAGCATCCGCCGCCGCCCGTTCGGCGTGATGTACCGCGCCTGCCACACGTTGCACATGCCGGTGTCCACGGTGAACACCGCGTCGTCGGCGGCCACGTCGTCGAGCACGTCGGCGACGAACTCGGGGTGGATGGGCACCTGCGATTCGACGTCGCGGGTGTAGGCCGACACCACGCTCTCCAGCGTCTCGGCGTGCTCCCGCAGGCAGCGGTCCAGGAACGAGCGGTCCTGCTTGGGCTCCAGCAGCGGCAGCAACGCCTCGATCGTCTCCCGGACGTCGCCCTGCACGGCCAGGTCCAGCACCGTGCGCCGTCCCAGGTGCGCCGGCTCGATGTCCACCTGCACCGTGTTGGCCTGCGGCAGGAAGTTGTCGTACGGGAAGTCGGTGCCCAGCAGCACCACGAGGTCGGCCCGGTGCATCGCCTCGTAGCAGGCGCCGTAGCCGAGCAGCCCGCTCATCCCGACGTCGTACTGGTTGTCGTACTGGATCCACTCCTTGCCGCGCAACGCGTGCCCGACCGGCGCCTTGAGCACCTCGGCGAGCTCCATCACCTGCTGGTGCGCCCCGCGGGTCCCCGCGCCGCAGAACAGCATCACGCGTTCGGACCCGTTGAGCTTGTCGGCCAGCGCCCGCACCTGGGCGGGGGCCGGGACCACGGTGGGCGGCGCGCAGTCCACCACGCCGTGCCCGGTGGCGCGCACCGCCTCCTGCTGCGCGACGTCACCGGGCAGCACCAGCACGGACACCCCGCGCCGCCCGGCAGCGGTCTGCATCGCGGTGCGCAGCAGCCGCGGCATCTGGGCGGGCTGCGACATGAGCTCGCAGAAGTGGCTGCACTCGTTGAACAGCTCTTCCGGGTGCGTCTCCTGGAAGAACCCGGTGCCGATCTGCTCCGACGGGATGTGCGAGGCCAGCGCGAGCACCGGGGCTCCGCTGCGGTGCGCGTCGTAGAGGCCGTTGATCAGGTGCAGGTTGCCCGGGCCGCAACTGCCCGCGCACACCGCGAGCCGGCCGGTAAGCTGGGCTTCCGCGCTGGCCGCGAAGGCCGCGGTCTCCTCGTGCCGCACGTGCACCCATTCGATGCCCTCGGTCCGGCGCACCGCGTCCACCACGGGGTTGAGGCTGTCCCCCACGATGCCGTAGATCCGTTGGACGCCCGCCTGCACGAGCACGTCGATGAACTGGTCGGCGACTGTTGGCATGGGCTCCTCCGGGTCTGCGGCTGACCTGTCCCGTCTACGCGGGGACCCGGCCACCTGCAACTCGAGAACGTCACCACCCGGACGAGTGAAAGCGGTAACGATTCCGGTGAGGCCGGCGATCTCCACGACGTCGCACGCCCCAACTTGAGAGAGGAACAGCGGTGAGCATCCGCGTCTACACCTTCTGCGCGACCGCCGTGACGGTCTCGGCAGTCGCCGGTCTGCTGGTGGGTGGCTATCTCGCGACGACCGCTGAGCAACCGAGCACCCGGCATGCCGAGGTGACCCACGTGACCGAAGTCGGTCCCGCGGAAGCGACCCTCCCGCCGCGCTGAACGCATCGGCTAGCGTCGGGCGCATGACCGAACAACGACTCTCCGTCGGCGATCAGGCGCCCGACTTCGCGCTGCCCGACGCGGACGGCAAGACCGTGGCGCTGGCCGACTACCAGGACCGCTCCCTGGTCGTCTACTTCTACCCCGCCGCCAGCACGCCGGGCTGCACCAAGGAGGCCTGCGACTTCCGGGACAGCCTCGCGCCGCTCAACGAGGCGGGTTTCGACGTGGTCGGCATCTCCCCCGACAAGCCGGAGAAGCTGGCGGCGTTCCGCGATGCGGAGGGCCTGACCTTCCCGCTGCTGTCCGACCAGGACAAGTCGGTGATGACGGCGTGGGGCGCCTTCGGCGAGAAGACGAACTACGGCAAGGTCGTGCAAGGCGTGATCCGCTCCACGTTCGTGGTGCGACCCGACGGCACGATCGGCTCCGCCCTCTACAACGTCAAGGCCACCGGCCACGTCGACCGGCTCCGCAAGGAGCTCGGCGTCTGATCGCGCGCGGGGCGTCCGGGACCTCCCGGGCGCCCCGCCCGGCTCAGTCCACGACGAGGTAGACGGCGACGGCGGCGGCGATCACCACCACCAGGTAGCGCAGGAAGTTGGCCGGGAGCCGCTGGGCGAGCTTGCCGCCGACGAACCCGCCGAGCACGGTGGTGGGCACCAGGGTCAGCACCGCGATCCAGTCCACCGGCGCGACCAGCGCGTACACCACCAGGGTGACGGCGCTGCCCACCATGCCGAGCCAGCTCTTGAGCGCGTTGAGCCTGCGCATCACGTCGGAGGCGGCCAGCACCAGGACCGCGATGAGGATCACGCTGCGCGCCCCGCCGAAGTACCCGCCGTAGATCGAGGCCAGGAAGATCCCGATCGTCAGCAGCACGAGCCGGTCGGACCCGCCGGCCTCGGGACTGCCCATCCAGCGGCGGATGGTGGTCTGGAACGCCATGAGCACCGCGGACAGCCCCACCAGCGCGGGCACCACCGCGTCGAACACCGAGCCGGGCAGCACCAGCAGCAGCACGCAGCCGATCGCCGATCCCACCGCCGCGGCGCCCGTGGTCAGCCACAGCCGCTTGCGCGAGTCCTTGAGGTCCGCCCGCTGGCTCACCGCCGCGCCGACGAACCCGGGCCCCTGGGCGACGGAGTTCGTCACGTTCGCGACCAGGGGCGGCATCCCGGTCGCCAGCAGCGCGGGGAAGACCAGCAGGGAGCCACCCCCGGCCACGGCGTTGATCGCCCCGGAGAAGAACCCCACGACGATCAGCAGCGCCAGTTCCAGCGATTCGGTCAGCACGACTTCGCAAGTTAGCCGGTCGGTGCCGCCGACCTCCCGATGGGGCGAGCCGTCTCACACCCCCGGCTTGTGGTGTCACTCGGGGTGACGAGAAGATCACCGGAACGAGAACGGAGGTTCACGTGTCCGGTGTGGAAGGCGCGGCGCTGCGGCTCGGCTCGGCGGTGGTCGGACAGGTGGCGCGGACGTGGCTCGGTCGCAAGCGCACGGAGGTGCGCCGCGGTGCGGACCTGACCGATCTGATCGGCTTCCGCTTCGGCGGGCTCCGCGAGCGCGACCGGCGCGGCCTGCACCGCAGGCTCGACGAGGTCGCCGAGCACGTCGGCGACCGCCTGGAGCAGCTCTGCGACCGCGAGTTCGCCGCCCTGCCGGAGCACGAGCGCGTCGCCGCGCTGGACGCGGTGGCCGACGCGCTCGCCGAGGCCGACCTGTCGGACACCGCACTGCTCAGCGCCGACCTGGACCCGCTCCGGCTGGCCGGGCAAGTCCGGCGGCAGGTCCCCACCGAACCCGGCGCGGGCCTGGGCGAGGCGGGCCGGGCGCTGTTCGACCGGGCGCTCGACGACGGCTGCGCCCAGCTCGTCCACCTGGTCCGCGAACTCCCGGAGTACGACGCCCGACTCGCCGAGGAATCGCTGCGCCGGGCGACGGCCGTCCTCGCCGAGGTGCAAGAGGTGCTCGACCGGCTCCCGGCCACCAGCCTCGAAGCCCCGTCCGGCACCGACCACGATGAGGCATTCCGCCGCCGCTACCTCGACCTGCTCGCCCGCCACCACGACGACTTGGAGCTCATCGGCGTCAGCGTCCGCAACTTCCGCCCGCGTACCCGCCTCTCGGTGGCCTACCTGAGCCTCACCGTGCGTGGCAATCTGCCCGCACGGGCCGGGCACGAGCACTGGTTCCCCGACCACGACGACCGCGCCCGGAGCCTGCGCGCCGAAGCCGCGCTGTCGCTGGCCCGGCGGACCCTGGTGCGCGGTGAGGCCGGGTCGGGGAAGACCACCTTGCTGCGCTGGATCGCGGTCCACGCCGCGCGGGGCGACTTCGGACCGCACCTCACCGAGTGGAACGGCTGCGTGCCGGTCCTGGTGAAGCTGCGCAGCTACGCGGGGAGGTCACTGCCCCGGCCGGAGGAGTTCCTGGCGGAGCCTGGTTGCCCGCCGACCGGACCGGTTCCGGAGGGCTGGATGCACCGGCAGCTCCTTGCGGGCCGGGCACTGCTCCTGGTCGACGGGGTGGACGAACTCACCACCACCGAACGTCCCAAGGTCCGACGCTGGCTGGACGCGCTGCTCACCAGCTACCCGGACACCCGCATCGTGATCACCTCGCGCCCAGCCGCTGCGGGAACGAAGTGGCTCCGCTCCGAAGGATTCACCACCGTCGACCTCGAACAGCTCACGCCAGGCGACGTGCGGGAGTTCCTGGACCGCTGGCACGCCGCGCTGCTGGCTGCCGACACCGGTTCGCTGCCGTTCAGCCGGACGGAGGTCGAGCAGCAGCACCGAGCGCTGCTCGCCAAACTCTACGCGCGACCGCACCTGCGCAGCCTGGCCCGCAGCCCGCTGATGTGCGCGATGCTGTGCGCGCTCAACCTGGACCGGGGCGGTGAACTCCCCCGCGACCGCAAGAGCCTCTACGAGGCCGCCTTGGAAATGGTCCTGGACCGGCGGGAGTCGCTGCGCGAGATCCGGTCGTCGGTCGCGCTGGAGTACCGGGACAAACTCGTCCTGCTCCAGGAACTCGCCTTCTGGCTCAACCTGAACGGCCGCTCCGAAATCCCCCGCGACCGAGCCATCGTGCTGCTGGCCGCGAAGTCCGCCGAGCCGGAAGCGAACCTGGACCACCTCATCGAACGCAGCGGTGTCATCCGCGAGCCGGCCGAAGGCCGCATCGACTTCGTGCACCGGACCTTCCAGGAGTTCCTCGCCGCCCGCAAAGCCGCCGACGAGAGCCACGTGGGGTTGCTGGTCGACAAGGCGCACTCGGACCAATGGCGGGAGACCGTGGTCATGGCTGCCGGCCTGCTCAACAGGCGAGGACGTGCCGACCTGATCGACGGCGTGCTCGACCGCGCGGACTCCGGCAAGCCCCGGCTGCGTCGTCGTCTTCGCCTGCTCGCCGCGACCTGCCGGGAATCCGCCCACGACTTGCCACCGGAGGCATCGGCCCGGCTGGATGGCGCGATCGGTGCGCTGCTGCCACCCCGCAGCCGTCGGGAGAGCCAGTCCCTGGCGACGATCGGTGACACCATGCTGGATCGGCTCCCGGACGACCTCCGCGCGCTGACCGACGCGCAGGCGGCGGCGACCGTCCGCACCGTCGCCCTGATCAACGGGCCGGAAGCGCTGCACAAGCTTTCCTGCTTCGCCGAGGACGGCAGACCGCGGGTGCAAGTCGAGCTCACCGAAGCGTGGCCCCTCTTCGAGCCGGAAAGCTACGCGCGCAGCGTGCTCGCCGACGCACCGCTCTTCGGGGGCGCCTGATCCTGACCAATCTCGCCCTGCTGCCCCAGGTGCGCCACCTGTCCCACCTGAGCGATCTCGTCGTTCAGATGTTCGTCGCCGGCGAGCAGGACATGAGCGCACTCGCCCATGCCCGCCACCTCACCGGACTGACGTTCGCCAACGCGGGCGAGATCAGTTTGCGGCCGCTCGAAGCGCACCCCGGGATCGAACGGCTCGTGGTCGACACCCGAGCCCGTTTCCACGACCTCGACATCATCACCGGGCTGACCCGCCTGAGCACCCTGGTTCTGGTGCAGGACGAACCGATCGAGGACTTCACCTTCCTCGCCCGGCATCCGTCGATCCGAACCCTGCGCCTGAGCATGGGACGGCCCGGAGCCGACTACCGACCGCTGGCCTCGATCGAGTCGCTGACCTCCTTGCACCTCAGCGACCTCGACCAGTCGTCGTGCCTGCTCCCCCTGAGCACGCACGGGGCGCTGCGCACGCTGTCGCTGTCGACCACCGACATCCCGGGACTGGCGGAAGTGCTGCCGGAGTTCCGCGGCCTGCAGGAACTCCGGGTCGACCTGGATTCGCCCCACGACGTGGAACCCCTGCGGAACCTGCTGATCACCGATCTCTTGATGTCGCGCATCGCCTCGCCGCTCACCCTCGCACCGCTGCGCTCCCTGGCGTCGCTTTCCGAGCTGACCATTTTCGACGCCGCGGACCTCGACCTGGCGCCGCTGGCGGACCTGGACCTGCGGTTGAAGCTCGACCGCCGCAGCACCTACCGGGGGCTCGACCGGCTCGGGTCCGGCGTGCGCGTCACCTGGCTCCGGTAGCCAACTCCCGCAGGGCGGGGAGGAGCAGGCGGAGGGCTCGGCCGCGGTGGGAGTCGGCGTCCTTCTCCTCCGGGGTGAGTTCCGCGCTGGTGCGGGTCTCGCCCTCGGGGACGAAGATCGGGTCGTAGCCGAAGCCGTTCGTGCCGCGCTCGGCCCGGACGAGGGTGCCGCGCCATTCGCCGCGCACCACGGTCTCGGTGCCGTCGGGCAGCACGAGGGCCGCCGCGGAGACGAAGCCCGCACCCCGGCGCTCGTCCGGGACGTCGCCGAGCTGGCCGAGGAGCAGGTCCAGGTTCGCCTGGTCGTCGCCATGGCTGCCGCTCCAGCGCGCGGAGAGCACGCCGGGCATCCCGTTGAGCGCGTCGACCTCGAGGCCGGAGTCGTCGGCGACGGCGGGCAGCCCGGTGGCGCGCGCCGCGTCGGCCGCCTTGGCCACCGCGTTGTCCTCGAAGGTCGCGCCGGTCTCCGGCGCCTCCGGGAACTCCGGCACGTCGGCGAGGCCGACGACCGCCACGCCGTGCACGCCCTCGGCGTCGAGGATGCGCCGCAGCTCGACGAGCTTCTTGGTGTTGCGGGTCGCCAGCAGCAGCCGGGTCACGACTTGCCCCCGGGCAGCGGGCCGGGGTAGGGCTGGGCCAGCGCCTCGGTCTGGAGCCCGGAGAGCCGGGTGCAGCCCGCGAGCGCGTAATCGATCATGGTGTCCATCGTGGAGCGGGTGAAGGTGGCGCCCTCGCCGGTGCCCTGCACCTCGACCAGCGTGCCGTGGTCGGTGGCCACCACGTTCATGTCCACCTCGGCGCGGGAGTCCTCCTCGTAGGGCAGGTCCAGCCGGACCCGGCCGTCCACGACGCCGACGCTCACCGCCGCGACCCCGCAGGACAGCGGCTTCGGGTCGGACAGCCGCTTCGCGGCGCCGAGCCAGGTGATCGCGTCGGCCAGCGCCACGTAGGCGCCGGTGATGGCCGCGGTGCGGGTGCCGCCGTCGGCCTGGATGACGTCGCAGTCCAGGGTGATGGTGTTCTCACCCAGCGCGGACAGGTCGATGCAGGCGCGCAGCGACCGGCCGACGAGCCTGCTGATCTCGTGGGTGCGACCGCCGATGCGGCCCTTCACCGATTCGCGGGCGCTCCGGGTGTTCGTCGCCGAGGGCAACATCGCGTACTCGGCGGTCACCCAGCCCAGCCCGGAGCCGGTCCGCCAGCGCGGCACGCCCTCCTGGACGCTGGCCGCGCACAGCACGCGCGTCCGGCCGAACTCGACCAGCACCGAACCAGCAGGCCAGTCCTGGTATCCCCGGGTGATCCGCACCTCGCGGAGCTCGTCGTCGCTCCGCCCGTCAGCTCGTGCCACGCCCCCACCCTATGCCCGAACCCGCACCACGCTCGCCCGGGGCAACCAGAATCCCGCACCACCAAACAAGCGGGCGAAGCCGCTCCCGCACTCGCGCACAACCGGCACCACCGCCAGGCAAGCGGCGAAGCCGGGGCTCCGCACCGCCCGAACATGAGCCGACCACAGTCAGGCAAGCGGCGAGAGCCGCTTCCGCACTACCCCACGCACGGCACCGGCACCGCCGCGGGTTCTCGGCTGTCTTCTCGCGAGGACGCCCTGATGCCGTGTATTGGCATACATCAAGAAGGGCGCCAGGAGCGAGAAGGCAGCTGAGGTTCCGCCACCCGCACCGCCACGCAACCGGACCACGGCACCATCAAACGAAGTACTCGCGGCCTGCTTCTACTACTTCTACCGGCCCGTCGAACGCGGCCGCCGCCTCGGCGCGGATGGCGTGCGGGTCGGACCACGGTTGCAGGTGGGTCAGCAGCAGCCGCCGCGCTCCCGAGGACACCGCGGCCTCCGCGGCCTGGAGCCCGGACAGGTGCAGGCCGTCGGGCGCCTCCGGGTGGTGCGGCCAGGACGCCTCGGCGAGCAGCACGTCGGCGTCGCGGGCGAGTTCGTCGAGCGCCGGGCAGGGGCCGGTGTCGCCGGTGTAGGCCAGCACCGCGTCGTCGGCGGTGATCCGGAAGCCCCAGGCCGGGCAGACGTGCGCCACCGGCACGGGCCGGACGTGGAACGGGCCGATCCGCAGCTCTTGGGGCATCGGGACGAAGTCGAACACGTCGCTCAGGTCGGTCTGCTGCCGATCGGCCTCGTCGGTGGCGTGCAGCGCGGCGAAGCGCTCGGGGGCTTCGGCCGGGGCGAACACCGGCAGCCGCCGCTGCCGGGTGTCGTAGGGCGGCGCCGGGTGGTAGCGGCGCAGCACCGTCAGCGCCCCGAAGTCCGCGCAGTGGTCGGGGTGCAGGTGGCTGAACAGCACCGCGTCCAGCTCGAACGGGTCGGCGACGCGCTGCAGCGCCCCGAGGGTGCCGTTGCCGAGGTCGAGCACGATGCGGCTGCCGCCGGACTCCACCAGGTAGCCGGAGGCCGGCGACTCCGGCCCGGGGATGCTGCCGGAGCAACCGAGGATCGTCAGCTTCACGCGGTCGAGCTTGGCACGAGCAGCGGCCCGACGGCATCCACCGGGAGCGCGGGACCGAGGAACCGGCCCGCCATCCGGGCGAACCGCTCGGGGGTCCCGGTGACCCGGAACTCGTGGCGCACCGGCTCGGCGCCCGGGGTGAGCAGGTCGTGCTCGGTGAGCTTGCGGACCACGTCCTTGGCGGTCTCCTCGGCGCTGGAGACGAGCGTCACCTGCTCGCCCATCGCGAGCTGGAGCACGCCGGTGAGCATCGGGTAGTGCGTGCAACCGAGCACGAGGGTGTCCACGTCGGCGCGTTGCAGCGGGTCGAGGTAGTTCTGCGCGAGGCCGAGGACCTGCCTGCCGCTGGTGATGCCGCGCTCCACGAAGTCGGCGAAGCGCGGGCAGGCGGCGGTGGTCAGCTCGATGTCCGGGGCGGCGGTGAAGGCGTCGTCGTAGGCGCCGGACCGGATGGTGGCCTGGGTGCCGATCACGCCGACCCGGCGGTTGCGGGTGGTCGCCACGGCGCGGCGCACGGCGGGCAGCACCACCTCGACGACCGGCACGTCGTAGCGCTCGCGGGCGTCGCGCAGGCAGGCGGACGAGGCGGTGTTGCAGGCGATGACCAGCATCTTGACGCCCTCGTCGACGAGCGCGTCGGTGATCGCGAGGGTGCGTTCGCGGATCTCGGCGACCGGCATCGGACCGTAGGGCGCGTTGGCGGTGTCGCCGACGTAGCGCAGCGCTTCGCCGGGGAGCTGGTCCATGATCGCGCGGGCCACCGTGAGCCCGCCCACCCCGGAGTCGAAGATCCCGATCGGCGCGTTGGTCACCCGTTCAGTCTGCCAGAGCGGGGCCGGGAGCGGCGGGCCAGCAGCAACGCCGCCAGCAGCCCGCCGAGCGCCCCGAACAGGTGGCCTTCCCAGGACACGTTCGGCTGACCCGGCAGCACGCCCCACAACATGCCGCCCCAGTAGAAGAACAGCACCAGGGCGACCACGATCTGGCCCGCGCTGCGCTGCACGAACCCGCGCAGCAGCAGGAACACCATCCAGCCGAACACCACGCCGGAGGCCCCCGCGTGCGTCGTCCCGCCGTCGGCGACCAGCCAGGTGCCCACGCCCGCGACCAGCCACACCACGGCGGTGACCCCGAGGAACTGCCGCACCCCACCGGACAGCAGCAGCCAGCCCAGCACGAACAGCGGCACGCTGTTGGCGATCAGGTGGCCGAACCCGAAGTGCAGCAGCGGCGCCCACAGGATGCCGTCGAGCCCGTCGACGTCGCGCGGCTCGATGCCGGCGCCGTCCAGCGCCAGCGCGGGCAGGAGCAGGTCGACGAGCTCGATCGCCCAGAGCACCACGAGGAACCCGAGCATCCCGACGGCGGATCGCAGCGGCTTCTCCGGCAACACCCGCGCCCGGCGCCGCTCAGGCAACTCATTCACACCGACGAGGCTACGCGGTTCGTCCGGTTCCGGGCTCCGGAATCACCCTGAGTCCCCCCGTGACCGCCGGCGGGCGGAACCTCCGCTTCACCCGGGTGACCTCGGGCGCTCGCCCGGTGACGACCCGGGGCGTCGCGGGTCCGGTCGGCTCCTAAGATCGAGGGCCGTCGGGTCCGGGTTCGGAGAGGTGACGTGGTGGGCGTCGAGGTCGACATCGCGGTGCGGGCGCAGGCCCGCCGAGGCGGGGCACCCACCTGGGACGTCCGCACCGACACGGTGCTCTGGGTGGACGGCCCCGCGCGCAGCGTGCACCGCTTCACGCCGGGCCGCGCCGATCACGAGATGGACGTCCCGCAGCTGATCGGCGCCGGGAAGCCGCGCTCCCTGGGCGGCCTGGTGCTGCACCTCGACGAGGGCATCGCGCTGTTCGAGTCGACCGGGACCAACCGCACCTGGTTGGTGTACTGGGCGCGGGAGGGCGTCACCCCCGGGGCCACCGCGATCGACGGCAAGGGCCGGTTGTGGGCGACCACCATCAGCCCCGACCGGTCCGACGGCTGGCTTGCGCGGGTCTCCGGCTCCGGTTCGGCGACCATCGCGCTGAGCGGGCTCACCGCCGTCACCGGACTCGACTGGAGCCCGGACGGCGCCCTGATGTACCTGGCGGTGGACGGGCGGCTCGACGTGCTCGACCACGACCTCGCCACCGGTGAGATCGCTGCCCGGCGCCCGTTGTGCGAGGTCGGCGAGGCCCTCGGCGGGATGTGCGTGGACGCCGACGGCGGGATCTGGGTCGCCCTGCGCGAGGCCGGGGAGCTGCGGCGGTTCACCCCGGACGGGGCGCTGGACCGCACCGCGGCGCTGCCCGCGCGACGGCCGACCGGCTGCTGCTTCGGCGGCGAGGAGCTCACCGACCTCTACGTCACCACTGCCCGCGACGGCGTGGACGAGCCCGGGGAGGCCGACGGCGCACTGCTGGTGCTGCCGGACGCGGGCACCGGCCTGCGCCCCTTCGCCTTCGCGGGCTGACCACCCGCACCCGGCTTCACCCGGAAGGGGGAAGAGTGAGAGGCGCCTTCATCCGGCATAGTCGGATGAAGGCGCCCTCACCTGGAAAGGTCAGGCCCAGAGTTGGCCTTCGAGGCCGCCCGCCGCCTCGTCGAGGGTGCCCGCGTAGGCACCGGTGGACAGGTACTTCCAGCCCGCGTCGGCGACCACGAACACGATGTCGGCGCGCTCGCCCTGGGCCGCGGCCTTCTCCCCGATGGTCAGCGCCGCGTGCAGCACCCCGCCGGTGGAGATGCCCGCGAAGATCCCCTCGGACTCCAGGAGCTGCCGGGTGCGCCGCAGCGCGTCGTAGGAGCCGACCGAGAACCGGCGGCTGAGCACCTCGGCGTCGTAGAGCTCCGGGACGAAGCCCTCGTCGAGGTTGCGCAGGCCGTAGACCAGCTCGCCGTAGCGCGGCTCGGCGGCCACGATCTGCACGCCCGGCTTCTGCTCCCGCAGGTAGCGCCCGACACCGACCAGCGTGCCGGTGGTGCCCAGGCCCGCGACGAAGTGCGTCACGCTCGGCAGGTCGCGCAGGATCTCCGGGCCGGTCCCCCGGAAGTGCGCGTCGGCGTTGGCGGGGTTGCCGTACTGGTACAGCATCACCCAGTCGGGGTTCTGCTCGGCCAGCTCCTTGGCCACCGCGACCGCCTGGTTCGACCCGCCCGCGGCCGGGGAGGACACGATCCGCGCGCCGAACGCCTGGAGGAGCTGCCTGCGCTCCTCGGAGGTGTTCTCCGGCATGACGCAGACCAGCCCGTAGCCCTTGAGCTTGGCGGCCATCGCCAGCGAGATCCCGGTGTTGCCCGAGGTCGGTTCCAGGATCGTGCACCCGTGGGTGAGGCGGCCCTCCTTCTCGGCCGTCTCGATCATGGCCAGCGCGGGCCGGTCCTTGATCGAACCCGTCGGGTTGCGGTCCTCCAGCTTCGCCCACAGCCGGACGTCCGGCGACGGCGACAGGTGCGGCAGGCCCACCAGCGGCGTGTCGCCGAGCGCGTCCAGCAATGAGTCGTAGCGAGCCACTGCGGTCTCCTCCTAGCGCGGTGTGGGTGGCGGCTGCGGCGTCCCGGCGGCGCCGGGACGCCCACCGGACTTCAGCGCATGCCGCCCGCGACGGCCGGGAGGATGGTCACGCTGTCGCCGTCGGAGACCTTGGCCTCCAGACCACCGCTGAACCGGACGTCCTCGTCGTTGACGTAGACGTTGACGAAGCGGTGCAGCGCGCCCTCCTTGACCAGGCGGTCCTTCAGGCCGCTGTGCCTGCTGTCGAGGTCGTCGATCACCTCGGCGAGGGTGTTGCCGCTGGCCTCGACCGACTTCTGCCCGTCGGTGTGGGTGCGCAGGATGGTGGGGATGGAGACGGTGACTGCCATGGGGGGACCTCCTGTCCACGGGGATGTTGCTCTCGACATGAGAATGCGGCCGCCGGAGCGGCCAGGGGGTGAGCGGGGGCTCAGTCCCGTTGCGGGACCTCGTCGGCGCCGGTGTGGGCGAACATGTAGGACTCGACCACCTCCACCGGTTCCTCGGTCACCTCGCCGTCGAGAATCCGGTACGACCGCAGCTCGTGGGTCTGCGGGTCGCGGGTGGACACGAGCACGTAGTGCGCGTTGGGCTCCGAGGCGTAGGCGACGTCGGTGCGCGACGGGTAGGCCTCGGTAGAGGTGTGCGAGTGGTAGATGACCACCGGCTCCTCGTCTGCGGCGTCCATGCCGCGCCAGACCTTCAGCTGCTCCGCGGAGTCGAACCGGTAGAAGGTGGGCGAGCGCTCGGCGTTGACCATCTCGATCAGCCGTTCCGGGCGGTCCGACCCTTCCGGGCCGGCAATCACGCCGCAGGCCTCGTCGGGGTGGTCCCGCCGGGCATGGGCGACCATCGCGTCCACGAGGTCACGTCGGATCACCAGCACAGACACCATCCTAATAGGTGAGGCACCGGCCTCCCACGATGTGGAAACCGCGGGACCGGTGCTGTTTCCAGGCGCAACGCCGACCCACGATGCTTCATTCCCGGCAGGACGGGTAGAGGACCGTGCAGGAGGTCACCTCGCCCACCGGCTCGGCCGCCAGCACCGCCCGGACGATGGCGCGGGCGAGCACCTCGGCCGCCGCCGAGGCCAGCTCGTCCAGCCGGAGCGACCACCCCGCCGCGCCGCGCTCGGGCAGCTCCGGTCCGGTGCCGGTGGCCAGCGCGAACACCGTGTCGCCGTCGCCCATCAGGTGCGCCGGCCGGATCGCCCGGGCCAGCCCGTCCTGGGCGGCGACCGCGATCCGGCGGCACTCCGCCTTGTCCAGCACCGCGTCGGTGGCCACCACGCCGATCGTGGTGTTCACCGGCCGACCGATCGGACCGCGCCGCCCGGGACGCACCCCGGCCAGCCGGCGTCCGGCCGCCACCTCGGCGGGGGCGGGCGCGGGCAGGCCCACGTCGAACCACGGCCGCCCGGTCTCGGGGTCGATCACCGAGCCGGAGGAGTTCACCGCGACCAGCGCGCCGACCACCGCGCCGTCGTCGAGCACCGCGCTGGCGGTGCCGATGCCGCCCTTGAGCTGCCCCGCGACCGCGCCGGTGCCCGCCCCGACGTTGCCCTGGCGGACCTCGGCGCGGTCGGCCGCCGCGCACGCCCGGTAGCCGAAGTCGGCGTCCGGCCGGTTGCCCCAGTCGCCCATCGGCAGATCGAACAGCACGGCGGCGGGCACGATCGGGACGACGTGCGCCGGGTCGGAGCCGACCGGGAAGCCGTGCCCCCGCTCGGCCAGCCAGCGCATCGCCCCGTCGGCGGCGGCCAGCCCGTAGGCGCTGCCGCCGGAGAGCACGACCGCGTGGGCCCGCTGCACCAGGTGGGACGGGTCGAGGACGTCGGTCTCCCGGGTGCCGGGGCCGCCGCCCCGCACGTCCACCGCCGCCGCGGCGCCCTCGGGCACCAGCACCGCGCTGGTCCCGGTCGCCCAGCGCTCGTCCAGCCGCTCGTGGTGGCCCACCAGGACCCCGCCGACGTCCACGATCGCGTCCCGCTCACCCGGTCGAAGCACCACCAGCAGCTCCCTCCGCCGCACCGGAGGCCACGGTAACCACCCCGGGCCCCAACCCCGGAAGGGACACCACGAGGGCACGAGGGAATCCGACCCAACCGGCCAGCGGCGAAAGCCGCTTCCAGCCAAGCGCACGCGCGAAACCCGATCACCGTCAGGCAAGCGGCGGGAGCCGCTTTCGCACTGCCCCGCCCTCGCAACTTGCACCGCCGCGGGTTCTCAGCGGCCTTCTCGCGAGGACAGCCGCGACGCTGTGTACGGGTGGGTACATGAGGAGCGGCTCCCGGAGCGAGAAGGCCGCTGAGGTTCCGCCACCGGCACCGCTCCGCACAAGAACCACAACACCCTCAAGTCAAAAGCGCCCCGACGAGGCTGTCTTGGACCCAGGTCAACCACTGGTAGACGCCGAGGTGCTCCCGCCGCATGTCGTCCTCGGGGAGCTCGTCGGGGGTCTCCTCGTCGATCTCCAGGGCGGTGCCGAGGGCGAGGCGCACGTCGTTGAGGGCGGTGAGCCAGCCGTCGGCCTGCTGGTCGGTCAGGGCGATGCCGCCGCCCTGCGACGGGCAGGTCTCCAGCACCATCGTCGCGACGTCGCTCTTGGCCTGGACCACCTCGGGTTCGTAGAGCGAGCGCATCGCCCCGGCGGCGTCGTCGCGGTCCTCCCCGGTGTCGCCGGGGTCCTCCTGGTCGAGCCGGTAGAAGTCGGGCAGCAACCGGGCCAGCACCCGGTCGTCCGGCGCGGTGGTGGGGCCGGTGCGGATGCCGGTCAGCTCGGCGAGCTCGTCGCGCGGCGCCTCGTGCGCCCGCCCCGCGAGCATGTCCCGCACCTGGCCGACGAGCCCGCGGATGACCGCGGCCTCCTGCTGCGTCACGGTCGCCACCAGGCGCTCGTTCTCTCGGCTCCAGCCTTGCACGCTCAGGAATCCTTCTGCATCGTCGCCCAGAGGCCGGCCGCGTGGAGCTTGGCCACGTCGCCCTCGACCTTCTCCTTCGATCCGGACGAGACCACGGCGCGGCCCTTCTGGTGCACGTCCATCATGAGCTTGGTGGCGTGGTCCCGGGTGTACCCGAAGATCTTCTGGAAGACGTAGGTCACGTAGGACATCAGGTTGACCGGGTCGTTCCAGACCACGGTCACCCACGGCCTGTCCTCGGAACCGAGTTCGTCCGGTTCGAGTTGCGCGCGCTCGAGTTCAGCGGGCGAAGTCATGGCACCATCGTCGCACGGCCCACGCCCGGGGTTGTCGACCACACGGGCATTCCGGGCGGAGCACCGGTTCACCGCGTGCCGGTCGTGCCGTGCGACCACGTAATCTCACCCGCATGAGGGGCGCACCCAACGCGAGCACCGCACTGCTGACCGACCACTACGAGCTGACCATGCTCGCCGGCGCGCTGCGCGACGGCACGGCGCACCGGGACTGCACCTTCGAGGTGTTCACCCGGCGGCTGCCGGGGGCCCGGCGCTACGGGGTGGTCGGCGGCGTCGGACGGCTGCTGGACGCCATCGAGGATTTCCGGTTCGGCGAGGACGAGCTGGCCCACCTGGCCGAGCACGAGGTCGTCGACGAGGCCACCCTCGAATGGCTGCGCGACTACCGCTTCACCGGGGACATCGACGGCTACCTGGAGGGCGAGCTGTTCTTCCCCGGTTCCCCGGTGCTCACCGTGCGCGGCAGCTTCGCCGAGGCAGTGTTGCTGGAGACGCTGGCGCTGTCGGTGCTCAACCACGACAGCGCGATCGCCGCCGCGGCGACCCGGATGGTCTCGGCCGCCAACGGGCGCCGGATGATCGAGATGGGCTCGCGGCGCACCCAGGAGGAAGCGGCCGTGGCCTCGGCCCGGATCGCCTACCTGGCGGGTTTCGCCGCGACCTCGAACCTGGAGGCCGGGCGCCGCTACGGCATCCCGACCGGCGGCACCTCGGCGCACTCCTTCACCTTGCTGCACGACGACGAGCGGGCCGCCTTCCAGGCGCAGGTCGAGGCGCTGGGCACCGGCACCACGCTGCTGGTGGACACCTACGACATCACCCGGGGCATCGAGCTCGCCTTCGAGGTCGCCGGTACCGAGCTCGGCGCGGTGCGGATCGACTCCGGCGACGTCGGCGTGCTGGCCAGGCAGGCCCGGGAGCAGCTCGACTCGCTGGGCGCCACCGGCACCAAGATCGTGGTGTCCGGTGATCTCGACGAGTACGCGATCGCCGCGCTGCGGGCCGAACCGGTCGACGGCTACGGGGTGGGCACCGCGCTGGTCACCGGCTCCGGCGCGCCGACCGCCGAGATGGTCTACAAGCTCGTCGAGGTCGACGGCAAGCCGGTCGCCAAGCGCAGCTCGCACAAGGAGTCGCGCGGTGGCCGCAAGTCGGCGATCCGCAGGCACAAGGACACCGGGACCGCGGTCGAGGAGGTCGTCTACACGGTGTCCCCGGGGGCGTCCGAGCCGGTGCCCGGCCCGCACGACCGCTTCGTGCCGGTGCCGCTGGTGCGCGGCGGGACCCGGGTGCCGGGGTTGCCGACGCTGGCCGACAGCCGGGAGCGGTTGCGGCACGCGCTGGTGACGCTGCCGTGGGAGGGGCTGAAGCTGTCCCGGGGCGAACCGGCCATCCCGACGACTTTCCACCGGGCGTGATCAGGTCCACACTGGCCACCGGCGGCGGAACGCGGCACGGGGGGATGCGGGCATGGCCAAGGCGCTGATCATCGTCGACGTGCAGAACGACTTCTGCGAAGGCGGTGCGCTGGCGGTGACCGGTGGCGCCGGGATCGCCGCGACGCTGAGCCGGGAGCTGCCCGGCTACGACCACGACGTCGTGGTGGCCACCCGCGACCACCACGTCGACCCGGGCGACCACTTCAGCGAGACGCCGGACTTCGTCCGCTCCTGGCCGGTGCACTGCGTGGCGGGCACCCCGGGCGCCGAATTCCACCCCGACCTGGACGTCTCGCGGGTCGACGAGGTCTTCCGCAAGGGCCAGTACAGCTCCGGCTACTCGGGGTTCGAGGGCGTCGACGAGCGGGGGCTGGGGCTGGCGGACTGGCTGACCGGGCGCGGCGTCGACCACGTCGACGTGGTCGGGGTGGCCACGGACCACTGCGTGCGCGCCACCGCGCTGGACGCGGCCGACGCCGGGTTCACCACCACCGTGCTGCTGGACCGCACCGCCGGGGTGAGCCGCGAGACCGTCGCCACCGCGCTGGCCGACCTGCGCGCCGCCGGGGTCCGCCTGGTCGGCGAACCCCTCGTCGCGGGCTGAGCACCCCGTTCCACCCGAACCGCGCTCCGGCACGTCCACCAATAGAAACGATTGCGTAGCTACGTTTCCGTATCTATATTTCTCCGCACGGGATCCGCACACCTCGCGCGCCGCGCGGCCGGGTCCCGCCCGGAGGGGTGACCATGACCTACGCCGCACCACCACCCGACGTCGCCGTCCACGTCGACTGGGAGCAGGCGACCGCGACCTCGCGCACCGAGCTGACCACCTACCTGTGGGCGGCCCCGGTGCTGCGCCGCGGCGAGCCCGCGCACGATCGGGCCTTCGCCGCGCTGCGCGCCCTCGACGTCGACCACGCCCGCTTCCTGGCCTGGTGGTCGCACCCCAGGCTGTCGGTGCCCGCGCTGGAACCGCCGACCGCCGAGGCGACCTCCTGGGACTTCAGCGGCCTCGACCCGTTCGTCGACGACTTCCTCGACGCCACCGCCGGACGGCCCGTGATCGCCGACCTCGCGACCATCCCCGCCTGGATGTTCACCGGCGAGCAGCCCGCGGTCGCCGACGACCCGGCCGCCGCGCACTGGGACTACGAGCGCGGCCAGGAGTTCCGCGACCCGTCCCTGGCGGAGGTCGCCGACTACTTCGAGCGGCTCGCCCGGTGGTACGTCGCGGGCGGGTTCACCGACGAACTGGGCCGGTGGCACGAATCCGGACGGCGGCACCGCTTCGCGTACTGGGAGGTGCTGTGCGAACCGGACTTCGGCCACCAGCTCTCCCCCGCGACCTACACCCGGCTCTACGACGAGGTCGTGAAGCGGCTGCGTCCGCTGGACCCGGAGATGCGCTTCACCGGCCTCTCGCTCAGCCTCGTCACCCAGGACCCGGAGTACTTCTGGCACTTCCTCGACCCGGCCAACCACGAACCCGGCATCCCGCTGGACGCCTTCTCCTACCACTTCTACGCCTGCCCGGACGTGGTCAACCCGGTCGGCGCGGAGGGCAACGCGCCGTTCGACCAGTGGCCCGGGATCTTCTTCGCGCAGGCCGACGGCTTCGTCGCGCAGGCCGGGCTGATCGACTCCATCAAGCGCAGGCTCTCGCCGGGGACCAGGACGCACGTCAACGAGGTCGGCACCTTCACCCCGGACATGCTCAACCCGGACCCGGACGTCCCGCCGGACTACTGGGCCCTCAGCGGTGCGGTCGTGGCGTACCTGTGGTCGCACCTCGTCGAACTCGGCATCGAACTGGTCGGCGTCGCGGAGTTCGCCGGCTACCCGGGGATGGTGCCGGGCGTGACCCTGGTCGACTGGGAGACCGGCAGGCCCAACGCCCGGTACTGGTCGGCGAAGCTGCTGGCCGACCACTTCGGACCGGGCGACCGGCTGGTCACCACCACCGCGGGCGTCCCCGGGATGCCCGACGCGCGGGTGCACGCGCGCGGCTTCCTGGCCCCGGACGGCCGGAAGCTGCTGCTGGTCAACAAGGGTGCCGAACCGCTTCGGGTGGACCTCGGCGAGCAGACCGGGGCGGTGCGGGTGACGTCGGTGGACACCACGACCGCGGCCGAGCCGGTCCCGTCGGCGGCGCGCCGGTGGGTGGAGCTCGGACCGTTCGCCACCGCGGTCGCCGAGTGGTCCTAGACTCACCCGGTGCCCGCCACGCCGAGCGGTCCCCGGAACCGCCGCACCGAGTCCGAGCTGCTGCGCGACATCAGGACCGCGGTGCTCGACGAACTCGGTGCGGTCGGCTTCGGGCGGCTGACGATGGAGGGCATCGCCAAGCGCTCGGGGACGGCGAAGACCTCGCTGTACCGCAGGTGGGGCTCGCCGGCCGAGGTCGTGCTCGACGCGCTCGGGCACGACTACCCCGAGGAGGTCGTCTCGCCGGAGCTCGACGACCTGCGCGGCGACCTGCTCGGCGCGCTGCGGGCGATGACCGGGTGGTTGTCCCGGCCGACCGCGCGGGCCATCGCCTCGGTCCTCGGCGAGCGCACCCGGCACCCGGAGCTCGCCCGGGCCGTCTACGAGCGGATCTTCGACGCCCACGGCGGCCGGTTCACCCGCACCGTGCTGCTCCGCTACGCCGAGCGCGGCGAGATCGACCCCGCCCTGGTCACCCCGGTGGTCACGGACGTGGGCGAGGCCATGGTGCTCAAGCACGCGCTGGACAGCGAGTCGCTGCCCGGTGAGGACGTGCTCGCCGCCATCGTCGACCAGGTGATCCTGCCCGCCGTCGGGCGGGGCCCCGCGGGCGGAGCGATCGCCGAGGGGCGGGACCGCATCGGGTGAGGTGGGCGCCACCGGCCCCGGACGGGGGTGCGCGGTAGCGTCTCCTGCCGTGCCGACCTCCGTTCCGCGCTGGTCCGACCCGACCGGCTTCGACCTCGACGAGTCCGACGAGCTGCCGCCGGAGCTCGCGGCCGAGCTGGGGACCGGGGTGTTCGGCCAGGGCAAGCCACCGCACGAGGTGCCCGCGCTGCCGGAGCTGCTGCGGATCGCGGTGGGCTCGGTGGGCGGCGAACCACGCGAGGGCCAGGCCCGGATGGCCGACGCGGTGGCGCACTCGATCGACAGCGGCGAGCACCTGGCCGTGCAGGCCGGGACCGGCACCGGCAAGTCGCTGGCCTACCTGGTCCCGGCGATCCGGCACGCCGTCACCCGCGGCACCACGGTGGTCGTGTCGACCGCGACGATCGCGCTGCAACGCCAGCTCGTCGACCGCGACCTGCCCCGGCTGGCCGGCGCGCTGACCGAGGCGATCGGCAGGCGCCCGACGTTCGCGATCCTCAAGGGCAGGCGCAACTACCTGTGCCTGAACCGCCTCCAGGGCGGCACGCCCGAGGAACCCGACGAGGACGCGCTGTTCGACGCCTTCGCCGCCTCCGCGCTGGAACGCCAGGTGAACCGGCTGCGGGACTGGGCGGGCGACACCGAGACCGGCGACCGCGACGAGCTGGTCCCCGGGGTGAGCGACCAGGCGTGGCGGCAGGTGTCGGTCACCGCCAAGGAATGCCTCGGGGTGCACCGCTGCCCGGTCGGCACCGACTGCTTCGCCGAACGTGCCCGCGCCACCGCCGGGCGGGCCGACGTGGTGGTCACCAACCACGCCCTGCTGGCCATCGACGCCCTGGACGACCGCCCGGTGCTGCCCGAGCACGACGTGGTGCTGGTCGACGAGGCGCACGACCTGGTCGACCGGGTCACCTCGGCGGCCACCGGCGAGCTCGCCGCCGGAGCGGTGCGGCTGGCCGCCCGCCGCTGCGGCCGGGTCGTCCCCGAGGACGTCGCCGACCGGCTGGTCGAAGCCGCCGAAGGCCTGGAAGTCCTGCTCCGCGACGCACCGCCGGGCCGCCTCGACGAGCTCCCCGAAGCGGTGGGCGCGGCGGTCCGCGCCGTCCGGGACGCCGCGCGGGCCTGCGTGGACGCGCTGGGACCGGAGCGCAAGGAGGACGCCGACGGCAACGCCGCCCGGAAGATGGCCGCGGCGCTGACCCAGGAGGTGCACGACACCGCCGACCGGCTGCTGGACGCCTTCGACGAGGACGCCGGGCACGACGTGGTGTGGGTGGCCGCCGACCCGAACCGGCCGCCCGCGCTGCGGGTCGCCCCGCTGAGCATCGGCGGGCTGCTCCGGGAGCGGCTGTTCGGCCAGCGCACCGCGGTGCTCACCTCGGCGACGCTGGCCCTCGGCGGCTCGTTCGACGCGCTGGCCCGGCAGTGGGGGCTCCCGCCGCAGCAGCAGGCGCGGCCGGTCGCCGGGATGGCCACCGCCAAGGAGGCACCGTCCGATGCGGGCGGCCCGAACTGGACCGGGCTGGACGTCGGGTCGCCGTTCGAGCACGGGCGCAGCGGCATCCTCTACCTCGCCCGGCACCTGCCGCCGCCCGGCCGGGACGGCTTGCCGCCGCAGTACCTCGACGAGCTGACCGAGCTGGTGCGGGCCGCGGGCGGTCGGACGCTGGGGCTGTTCTCCTCGATGCGCGCCGCCCGGCAGGCCGGGGAGGAGCTGCGGGAACGGCTGGACACCCCGGTGCTGTGCCAGGGCGAGGACGCCACCGCCCAGCTCGTCGCCCGGTTCGCGGAGGACCCGGCGACCTCGCTGTTCGGCACCCTCTCGCTGTGGCAGGGGGTGGACGTGCCGGGCGAGTCGTTGCAACTGGTGGTGATGGACCGCATCCCGTTCCCGCGCCCGGACGACCCGCTGGCCTCGGCGCGGCAGAAGGCGATCTCCGAACGCGGCGGCAACGGCTTCATCACGGTGGCGGGCACCCACGCGGCGCTGCTGCTCGCGCAGGGCGCGGGACGGCTGCTCCGCTCCGCCGCCGACCGGGGCGTGATCGCGGTGCTCGACCCCCGGCTGTCCACCGCCCGCTACGGCGGGTTCCTGCGCGCGTCGCTGCCGCCGTTCTGGACCACGAGCGATCCGGAGGTGGTGCGCGGCGCGCTGCGGCGGCTCGACTCGGCGGCCCGCGATTTGTAGGTCGTCCACAACGAGGCGTTGAGCTTTCTGTACCGGCGCGGGGGCCGGGTAGGTTGTGCTCGCCGCCCCCGACCGCAGGGAGAGATCGTGTCCGGATCGCGTCCCACCACCTCCGCCGCCGCGCTGGCCACCACCGTGGTGTTCGCCGCGTTCATCGCGGTGCTGGGCATCTTCCCCGGCTTCTACCTCGGTGGTGCGGCGGTGCCGATCGTGCTGCAGAACATGGGTCCGCTGCTGGCGGGGAGCATTCTCGGCGCCCGGCGGGCGGGCGCGGCGGTGCTGCTGTTCCTGGCGCTGACCGCGCTCGGGCTGCCGCTGCTGTCCGGCGGGCGGGGCGGCATCGGACCGTTCCTCGGACCCAGCGGCGGGTTCCTGCTCGGCTGGCTGCTCGCTGCCGTGGTGGTCGGTCTGATCGTCCGGCGCAGCACCCGCCCGGGACTGCTCGTCCTGTTGATCGCCAACATCGCCGGAGTGCTCGCGGACTACCTGATCGGCATCCCGTACTGGGGTCTGATGATCGGCGACCTCGGTGCCGCGGCGGTGCAGTCGCTGGTGTTCGTGCCCGGTGACGCGGTCAAGCTCGCCGCCGTCTCGCTGGTGGCCGCCGCGGTCCACCGCGCGGTGCCCGCGCTGACCGGCCACCGCGCCGCGACGCAGGGATGACCGGCGTGCTGCCCGTCCTCGGCGGCCCGCTCACCGGGCGGGTGACCCACGGCCGCACCGCGCTGACCGCCGCGGAGCTGCTGCCCCTCGTGCACGGCGCCGCCGCCGCGCTGCCCACCGGCCGGGTCGCCCTGGACGGGGGCGGCGCGCTGGCCCGGCTCGTCTGGTTCCTGGCCGCCGACCTGCGCGGCTGTCCCGCGCTGCTGGTCGAGGAGTCCTGGACGCCGCGCGAGCGGGACGCGGTGCTCGCCGATGCGGCGGCCACCCCGGTCGACGCGAGCGCCGCGCCCACCGGTCCGGTGGGGGACCGCAGCACCGGCGGCGCCGACGAGCCGTTCTACCTGCCGACGACCTCGGGCAGCACCGGGCGCCCGCGCGTGCTGCAGCGGTCGCGGCGGTCCTGGCAGCGCAGCTTCGCGCTGTTCGACGTCCCGCTGGAACCCGCCGACGAGGTGCTGGTCCCCGGACCGCTGAGCTCCTCGCTGTTCCTGTTCGGCGCCCTGCACGGGTTGCGCGCGGGCGCCGGAGTGCGGCTGCTGGACCGCTGGTCGGCGGTGGCCGCCGCGCGGGAGGCCCGGACCGCGACGGTGGTGCACCTGGTGCCCGCGATGCTGGCCGCGCTGCTCGCGGTCCTGGAGCGCGACCCGGTGCTGCGCGCCGGCTGCGCGCTGCGCGCGGTGATCTGCGGCGGCGCCCGGGTCGACCCGGCGCTGGCCGACCGGCTGGCCGAGGTGCTGCCCGGCTGCGAGCTGGTCGAGTACTACGGCTCGGCGGAGCAGTCGCTGATCGCGCTCCGCCGGGGCGGCGGGGCGCTGCGCCCCGTGGTGCCGGTGGCGGTGGAACCGGCGGACGGCGAACCGGTGGCGGGCGCCGGGGAGCTGCACGTCCGCTCCGAGCTGGCCTTCGACGGCCACCTGGAGGACGGCGTCCTGGTCGAGGCGCGTCCCGGGTGGATGCCGGTCGGCGACCGGGCGATCCAGCACCCGGACGGTTCGCTGGAGGTGCTCGGCCGCGCCGCCACGACCATCAGCAGCGGCGCCCGGCTCGTCTCCGCCGAGGAGGTCGAGGCGGTGCTGCGCACCGGCGGCGGGGTGGCCGACGTGCTCGTCGCCCCGACCCCGCACCCCCGCTTCGGCGCCCTGGTCACCGCGCTCGTCGAGGTGGACCCGGGGCGCCCACCCGCGCTGGGCGAGCTGCGCGCCCTGGCCCGCCGCGAGCTCGCGCCGGGCAAGCGGCCGCGCCGCTGGCTGCTCACCACCGCGCTGCCGCGCACCCCGGCGGGCAAACCAGCCCGCGCGCTGGTCGCCGAGCGGTTGCGGGCGGGCACCCTCGACGCCTGGGAGCCGGCGTGACGGGCCCGGTGGTGATCGCGGCCCGCCGCAGCCCGATCGGCACCGCCGGGGGCGCGCTGCGGGACGTCCCGGTGGACCGGCTGGCGGCTCCGGTGCTGCGCGCCGCGGTCGACGACGCCGGGATCGACGCGGTCGACGACGTGCTGCTGGGCAACGTGCTCGGGCCGGGCGGCAATCCGGCGCGCAGCGCCGCCCTGCGGGCCGGGCTGGACGCCGCGGTGCCCGGGATGACGGTGGACCGCCAGTGCGCCAGCGGGCTCAGCGCCATCACCACCGCGGCGGCGCTGCTCGGCGCGGGCGGCGGGACGCACCTGCTGGCCGGTGGCGCGGAGAGCCCGTCCACCGCGCCGTGGCGGGCGTGGCGACCGCGCTCGGCGACCGAACCGCCGCGCTTCTACGACCGCGCCCCGTTCGCACCGCCCGAGATCGGCGACCCGGACATGGGTCCGGCGGCGGACCTGGTCGCCGCCGAAGCCGGGATCGGCCGCGAGCGGCAGGACGCGTTCGCCGCGCGCAGCCACGCCCGCGCGGTCGCCGCGCAGGACGCCGGGCGGTTCGCCGCCGAACTCGTCGAGGTTGTCGGGTGCGGCGCCGACGAGCGCCCCCGGCGCGGGTTCGACGAGCGGCGGCTGGCCCGGTTCCGCCCCGCCTTCACCGCGACCGGCACCGCCACCGCCGCCAACTCCTGCGGCATCAGCGACGGCGCCGCCGCGGTGCTGCTCACCACCGAGCAGCGCCGCCGGGAACTCGGCGTGCCGGGGTTGCGGTTGCTCGGCTGGCGCACCTCGGGCGTCGACCCGAACCGGCTGGGGCTCGGCGCGGTGCCCGCGATGCGGGCGCTGCTGGAGCGGTGGACCCCGGAGGTCGTCGAGTTCACCGAGGCCTTCGCCGGGCAGGCGCTGGCCTGCCTGGACGCCGCCGGGATCGACGAGGAGCGGGTCAGCCCGGACGGCGGCGCGATCGCGCTGGGCCACCCGTGGGGCGCGTCCGGGGCGGTGCTGGTGGTGCGGTTGTTCAGCCGCATGGTGCGGTCGGACGGGCCGCGCCTCGGGATGTCGGCGCTGTCGTCCGGCGGTGGGCTGGGCGTGGCCGCGATGTGGGAGCGAGTGGGTTGATCGAGTTCGAAGCGGTCGGGCACGACTACGGCGGGCACCCGGTGCTCGACCACGTGGACCTGCGGCTCGCCGAGCGGCGGGTGGCCTTCGTCGGGGCCAACGGGTCCGGCAAGTCGACCCTGGCCCGGATGATCAACGGTCTGGTGCACCCGACCCGGGGCCGGGTGCTGGTCGACGGCGTCGACCCGGTCCGCGACGGGCGCACCGTGCGCCGCCGCGTCGGGTTCGTCTTCACCCACCCGGACAGCCAGATCGTGATGCCCACCGCGGGCGAGGACGTGGCGTTCTCGCTGCGCAAGCAGGGCTTGACCAAGCGGGAGCGGCAGCGGCGGGCGGCGGAGGTGCTCGCCCGGCACGGCCTCGACGGCTACGCCGAGCACCCGGCGCACCAGCTCTCCGGCGGCCAGAAGCAGTTGCTGGCGCTGTGCTCGATGCTGGTGCTGGAACCGGACGTGCTGGTCTGCGACGAACCCACCACGCTGCTGGACCTGCGCAACAAGCGGCACTTCGTCGAGGTCCTCGAAGGACTGCCGCAGCAGGTCGTGCTGGTCACCCACGACCTCGACCTGCTGGACCGCTTCGACCGGGTGGTGGTGCTCGACGGCGGGAAGGTGGTCGCCGACGACGCGCCCGCCCCCGCGCTGGCCCACTACCGGGAGCTGATCGGATGAGCCCGCTCGGCCTCTACGAGCCCGGCACGGGTCCGCTGCACCGGCTCCCGGCGGGGCTGAAGTTCCCCGCGCTGCTGGTGCTGGCGATCACCACGTTCGTGCTGGGCAGCCCGGCGGCGCTGGCGGTGCCCGCCGGGCTGGTCGTCCTCGGGTACGCGGTCTCTGGACTGCCGCCGCGGCGGATCTGGCAGGCCGCGCGCCTGCTCGTCCCGCTGCTGGTCGTCGTCTTCCTGCTCCAGTGGTGGATGCTCGGCGCGCACACCGCCGCCGTCGTCGCGCTGCGGCTGTTCACCGCGCTCGCGGCGGCGAACCTGTTCACCCTCACCACCCGGGTCGACGACCTGGTCAGCGCGGTCGAACGAGGTCTGGGCCCCACCCGGCGGCTCGGCGTGCGGCCGGAGCGGATCGGGCTGCTCGTCGGGCTCACCCTCCAGGCGGTCGCGGCCCTGTCCACCCTCGCCGCGCAGACCCGCGAAGCCCAGCGGGCCCGGGGCGCCGAACGCTCGCTGAAGGCTTTCGCGATCCCCTTCCTCGTCCGCACCCTCCGCCACGCCGACCACCTGGGCGAAGCCCTGGCAGCCCGAGGAGCGGCGGACGACTGATCCACCCGCCTCCCGCCGGACGCCCACGTTCACCCGTTGGTTCGGCAGGTGAGGGGCCACCCTTGCCTGGAAGAACACCATCCGAACGGTGGGGCTTGCATCCGCTGGACCACGCACGCGCGATGGCAGCCGACCGGAGCCGCGGCTCAGCGCCACTGACCCAGCACCGTCACCGTTCCCGGCGCCACCTCGGTGAACCCCGCGTCGCGCACCGCCACCACCCCCGCTCCCGCCACGCCCGCTCCGGGTCGCCGGGGCACAGCCGCGCCCACTCCTGCTCGGTCGCCGTCCGCACCGCGCACGGGTATCCGGCCTCGCGCCACCGGGCCAGCTCCGCGTCGCGACCCGCCCCGTGCACGGCGGCGGCCAGCAGCATGGTGGCGTGGCCCGCCTGGGCCGCCGTCTTGCCCGCGCTCATCTCGGCGTCGGGGCTGAGCCGCAGCAGCGGTCGGTCCGCCGGCGGCTCGCCGGGGGTGTCGGGTTCCAGCTCGCTGCCGGAGATCTGCAACCGGGACAGCTCGCGGGGCATCTCGGCCACCCGCATCGGCAGCATCGCCCGGACCTCGGCGCCGCCGACCTCGACGGTCCGGCCGGGCAGTTCCTGCACCGCCGACCAGTGCGCGCCCCGCGCCCGGCGGGCCACCTTCCGGATGCGACCGGAGATCCAGCGGTGCATCGACTCGTGCCACTCGCCGCCGGGGGCGCAGCGGTCGTCGAGGCAGACCGCGAGCGCCGCCGCGGCGGCGGCTTCGAGCAGCGCGGTGCGCGCCGGCGGGTCGCGGCGTTCGATCCGCAGCACCATCGGCATGAGCACCACCTGGTCCGGGTCCTCGTCGGACACGTCGGCGGTGGCCGCGCCGGGCATCGCGAGCCAGGACGTGTAGCGCGCGATCAGGGGGTCGAGGACGGAGGCGACGTCGAGCACGGTGCTCATTGTCGCCCCGCCCCCGGCTCAGTCCTCCAGCGGTACCCGCCGCAGCACGCCGTCCTCGGCGTCGGCGGCCTCGATCTCGGCGCGGGTGACGCCGAGCACGAACAGCACCGTGTCCAGGAACGGGTACGACAGCGCGGTGTCGGCGACCTCGCGCAGCGCCGGCTTGGCGTTGAAGGCCACGCCGAGCCCGGCGGCGGCGAGCATATCGATGTCGTTGGCGCCGTCGCCCACCGCGACGCACTGGGCGCGCGGCACCCCGAAGGACTCGGCGAACCGCTGCAACGCCTTGGCCTTGCCGGGCCGGTCGACGATCTCCCCGAGCACCCGGCCGGTGAGCTTGCCGTCGACGACCTCCAGCTCGTTGGCGGCGCTGAAGTCCAGCCCCAGCTCGTCCACCAGCCGGTCGATGATCTGGGTGAAGCCGCCGGAGACGACCCCGGTGTGGAAGCCGAGCCGGCGCAGGGTGCGGATGGTGGTGCGGGCGCCGGGGGTGAGTTCGAGCTCGGCGGCGACCTCGTCGAGGACGGTGGCGGGCAGCCCGGCCAGCACCGCGCACCGCTGCCGCAGCGACTCGGCGAAGTCGAGCTCGCCGCGCATGGCGCGCTCGGTGACCTCCCGGACCTGGTCCTCGCAGCCCGCCCGGGCCGCCAGCATCTCGATCACCTCGCCCTGGATGAGCGTGGAGTCGACGTCGAAGACGACCAGCCGCTTGGCGCGGCGGAACAGCCCGGCGCGCTCCACCGCCACGTCGACGCCCGCCTCAGCGGTGACGTCGGCCATCGCGGTGGTGAGCCGGGCGTCGGTCTCGTCGCCGACCTCGGCGGCGCTGACCTCCAGCTCCAGGCCCGTGACGGGGTAGTCGGCGACCCGGCGGATGGAGTCGATGTTCACGTCGATCTCGGCGAGGCGGCGCGAGATGACCCCGAAGGCGCGGGCGGTGACCGGCTGACCGAGCACCACGACGACGTGCGTGGAGGCCAGCTCGGCGCTGGCGTCCTCGGCGCCGATCTCGACCTCCACCGCCATCCCGACGGTGGCCATCGCCTGCTCCACCGCTTCCTGGAGGTGCTCCGGGTCGCGGTCGGTGGCGACGAGCACGCCGAGCACCAGCCGGTGGCGGATCACCACCTGTTCGACGTCGACGATGTCCACGCCGTGCCGGGTGAGGGCGGCGAACAGCACGGAGGTGACGCCCGGCTTGTCCTCGCCGGTGACGGTGATCAGCACGGTGGTCGCGTTCGGCGTGCTCACGACAGGCTTGGTCCTTTCTGGCCGCGAATGACCACGAGCCCCGGCGAGGGATGCCCGCCGGGGCTCGTCGAGCTAGTCACACCCTGGCACAGCCGTGCCGGGTCGAACTAGAACGCAGGTCACTTCTCCGGTTCGGATTCCCCCTTGCCCTCGACGGGCGCGGCGTGCTTGTGGGTGAGGGTCTTGCCGGTGAAGGACAGGTGCCCCTCCAGCCGCATCTGCTCGGAGACGTGCGGGTAGTGCAGCTCGAACGCCGGGCGCTCGGAGCGGATCCGGGGCAGCTCGGTGAAGTTGTGCCGCGGCGGCGGGCACGAGGTCGCCCACTCCAGCGAGTTGCCGTAGCCCCACGGGTCGTCCACCGAGACGACCTCGCCGTAGCGGTAGCTCTTGAACACGTTGTAGAGGAACGGCAGCATCGACGCGCCGAGCAGGAACGCACCCGCCGTGGAGATCGTGTTCAGCAGGGTGAACCCGTCGGACTCCAGGTAGTCGGCGTAGCGCCGCGGCATCCCCTCGTTGCCCAGCCAGTGCTGCACCAGGAACGTGGCGTGGAAGCCGAAGAAGGTCAGCCAGAAGTGCAGCTTGCCGAGCCGCTCGTCCATCATCCGGCCGGTCATCTTCGGGAACCAGAAGTAGATCCCGGCGAAGGTCGCGAACACGATCGTGCCGTAGAGCACGTAGTGGAAGTGCGCCACCACGAAGTAGGTGTCCGACACGTGGAAGTCCACCGGCGGCATCGCCAGCAGCACGCCGGTCAGACCGCCGAAGAGGAAGGTGACCAGGAAGCCGATGCTGAAGATCATCGGCGTCTCGAAGGTCAGCTGGCCCTTCCACATGGTGCCGATCCAGTTGAAGAACTTCACACCGGTCGGGATCGCGATGAGGAACGTGGTGAACGCGAAGAACGGCAGCAGCACCGCGCCGGTCGCGTACATGTGGTGCGCCCAGACGACCACGGACAGGGCCGCGATGCCCAGCGTCGCGTAGACCAGACCGGTGTAGCCGAACAGCGGCTTGCGGCTGAACACCGGGAAGATCTCCGAGACGATGCCGAAGAACGGCAGCGCCACGATGTAGACCTCGGGGTGGCCGAAGAACCAGAACAGGTGCTGCCAGAGGATCACGCCGCCGTTGGCCGGGTCGAAGACGTGGGCACCGAGGTGGCGGTCGGCCAGCAGGCCGAGCAGCGCGGCGGTCAGGATCGGGAACGCCATCAGCACCAGGACGCTGGTGACCAGGATGTTCCAGGTGAAGATCGGCATCCGGAACATCGTCATGCCGGGAGCGCGCAGGCAGACCACGGTGGTCAGCATGTTGACGCCGCCGAGGATGGTGCCGAGACCGGAGACGACCAGACCGCTGATCCACATGTCGGCGCCGTGGCCGGGCGAGTGCAGCGCATCGGACAGCGGGGTGTAGGCGAACCAGCCGAAGTCGGCGGCACCACCGGGCAGCAGGAACCCGCTGACCACCATCAGCCCGCCGAACAGGTACAGCCAGTACGAGAAGGCGTTGAGCCGCGGGAACGCGACGTCCGGCGACCCGATCTGCAGCGGCAGGATGTAGTTCGCGAAGCCGAACAGGATCGGCGTCGCGTACAGCAGCAGCATGATCGTGCCGTGCATCGTGAAGAGCTGGTTGTACTGCTCCTGGGACAGGAACTGCATCCCGGGCACGGCCAGCTCGCCCCGGATCAGCATCGCCATCAAGCCGCCGACCAGGAAGAAGGCCATCGACGTGACGAGGTAGAGGATGCCGATTTGCTTGTGATCCGTGGTGCGGAGCATCCGCGCCAGGAAAGATCCCTTGACCGTTTTGCGCACCGGATAGGGGCGCGTGGCGATCGGCTGTGGCGCGACGGCCGTCACGGTGCCTCCTGCACTGATCCCTCGAGAATGCCTGCCGGGTCCGGCCAGCGAACCCGCCCGGCCCGGGTGGACCGGATGCCCGCCCGACCGGCGGTCCGCAGCGGAGCTGCAGAGCCGACCGGCCGCGTTGCGTGCCGTCTGCGGATACTAGACCGACCTCGCGACCGACCTTCCGGCGGGCCGTAGCCACCCTATTCATCACCGGCGGCGAGGTCACCAGGGGTGAGATCAACGCGACAGGGCGTGCGGCGGGCGTACTTCCGCCGCGTGGTTCGCCCGGACCTGTCCGATGTCGCTCGCAGGTTCCGGCGGCCGGGCGGTTAGCCTACTGGGCAAGAGGTCCGGCAGTTCTGCGATCAGCCCGATCCCGGGACCGCTCTGGGACGACGACCACCAGTGGAGGGGAAGCGCGTGCGGAGGAGCACGATCATCGGCGCGGTGCTGGCAGGCGGTCTCGCACTCGCGGGCTGCTCACCGAACGAGGTTGACAGCGAGATGCCCCCGGCCCCCGGGACTCCGCCGCCGTCGGCGGCCCAGCAGCTCCCGATCCCGGTCGAGTCGCCGGAGGAGTTCACCGCGACCGACCGCGAGTTCGCCCAGGACCTCCGCAACGTCCAGCAGCAGATGGTCGAGCTGTCGCTGCTGGCCGAGCGGAACGCCCAGAGCGCGGAGCTCAAGCAGGTCGCGGGCCGGACGCACCAGGCCGCGGGATCCCGCGTCTCCGCGCTCAACGCCTGGCTCACCACGGTCGCCAGCCAGCAGTCCGGCAGCGCCCCCGAGGAAGAGGGCACGCCGCCCGCCGGCACCGAGGGCGTGCTGCCGGAGCAGCAGGTCCAGCAGCTCCAGAGCACCAACGGCGCCGCCTTCGACCAGCAGTGGAAGCAGGCGATGCTGACCCTGCAGACGAACTCCTTCCAGCTCGCGCAGGCGGAGCTCGACGAAGGCACCTCCGACCAGATGCGCACCTTGGCGCAGGAGCTGGTGGGCCAGCAGCAAGGAACAATCGCAGACCTCAACGCTTTGCCTTGAGTTTTGTGTCCGCGCTCGCTCTGCGTAGCGGTGCGGGTGGCGGAACCTCAGCGGCCTTCTCGCTCCGGGCGCCCTTCTTGATGTATTCCGATACACGGCATCAGGGCGTCCTCGCGAGAAGGCCGCTGAGAACCCGCGGCGGTGCAAGTTGCGAGCGTGGGGTAAGGCGGAAGCGGCTGGCGCCGCTTGCCTGGCGGTGGCTGGGTTTAGCGCGTGCGCGTGGCACTTCGCCTTTGCTTTCGGGTGAGGTGCTTGCGCTGCTGCTTTGTGGTTGTGGTCAGGGTTTGCGGCCCACTCCTGCGTAGACCCCGGAGCGTTCCGCTTCCTCGTTCTGGGAGGGGTCCTCGTCCGGGCGCCACTGCGCGGTGAAGACCACGCCGGGGTCGAGGAGGTCGTACCCGGCGAAGAAGCGGGCGCACTCCGCCCGGTCGCGGACGATGAACCGGTTGGACACCCCGCGCGCGTAGTGCCGCACCAGCGCGGCGATGTCCGGCCGGTTGTCCAGGGTGCCGTGCGAAACGGCCAGGTAGGAACCGGGCGCGGTGGCGTCCCGGTAGCGCGCGACCAGCCCGTACGGGTCGTCCTCGTCGGGGACGAGGTGCAGCGCGGCGCAGAACAGCACGGCGATCGGCTCGTCGAAGTCCAGCACCGAGCGCACCTCGGGATGGCCGAGCACCTCGTCCGGGCGGGTGAAGTCGGCGCGCACCGCGACGACCCCGTCGACGTCGCCGACCAGCATCCGGGAGTGCTCCACCGCGACCGGCTCGTTGTCCACGTAGGCGACGCGGGCGCGCGGCGCGGTGCGGCGGGCGATCTCGTGCACGTGGCCCGCGGTGGGGATGCCGGAGCCGAGGTCGAGGAACTGCTCGCAGCCGAGCCCGGCCAGCTCCCGCACGGCGCGTTGCAGGAAGGCCCGGTTGCGCCGGGCCAGCTCCCGGGTCGCCGGGAACATCGCGATCGCCTTCTCCGCGAACCGCCGGTCGACCTGGAAGTTGTGCGCCCCGCCCAGGTAGTAGTCGTAGACCCGGGCGACGTTCGGGGTGTCCAGGTCGATACCGCTGCCGCAAGCCCAACCGCTCATGTTCCTGATCATCACCCATCCCGGTTCCCCGCGGAGATCGTTCCGGGAACTCTTCCGCAACGGCCCGGCACAACCTACTATCAGTAGCCTACTGCCGAGTAGGAACTGCCGAGGGAGTGCTCATGCCGAAGCTGGCCGGCAAGGTCGTCCTGATCACCGGAGCCGCGCGCGGGATCGGCGCGCAGACCGCCCGGGTGCTGGCCCGGCGCGGCGCCAAGCTCGCCCTGGTCGGCCTCGAACCGGCCGACCTGGCGGCGGTGGCCGCCGAACTCGGTGACGAGCACTTCTGGGCCGAGGCCGACGTCACCGACCCCGAGTCGATCCAGGCCGCGGTGGACCGCGCCGTCGAGCACTTCGGGCGGCTCGACGTGCTCATCGCCAACGCGGGGGTGGCGCCGCTGGGCACCGTGCGCAGCACCGATCCGCGCGCCTTCGTCAAGACCGTCGACGTCAACGTCAACGGCGTCTTCCACACCGCGCGCGCCGCGCTGCCGCACCTGATCGAGCGCCGGGGCTACGTCCTGGTGGTGTCGTCGCTGTCGGCCTTCGCCCCGATCGGCGGCATGGCCGCCTACACCGCGAGCAAGGCGGGGGCCGAAGCGCTGGCCAGCGCGCTGCACTCGGAGGTGATGCACCTCGGCGTCGCGGTCGGCAGCGCGCACCCGTCGTGGATCGACACGGACATGGTCCGCGACGTCGAGGCCGACCTGGGCAGCTTCGCCGCGATGCGCGAGCGGCTGCCGTGGCCGATGCGGGCCACCACCAGCGTCGGCGAGTGCGCCACCGCCTTCGCCGACGCCGTCGAACGGCGGTCCCGCCGGGTCTACGTGCCCAAGCCGATCGTCCTGATGCACTGGCTGCGCAACCTGCCCGCCTCGCGGCTGGTGGAGCGGCTGATGCTGCCGACGACCCGGCGGCTCGTCCCGCGGATGGAGCAGGAGGCCGCCGCGCTCGGGCGGTCGTTCAGCGAGCGCAACCAGAAGCTCCAGGGCTGAGCGGCCACGCTCAGGGTCGGTGCGCGGCGGCGGCGCGCTCCCGCTCCACCCGCTCGATCACCGCCCACGCGGTGTGCCGGTCGTCGCGCCGGGACGCCCCGTGGGCGGCGACCGCGGGCACCCGCCAGGGCGGGCGGACCAGGAGACCGCCGAGCGCGGCGCCCGCGGTGTTGAGCACCACGTCGTCCACCGAGGCCACCCGCCCGCTCACCGCGAGGAATTGCACGAGCTCGATCCCGCACGCGGCGACCAGTCCGCCGAAGGCGACCGAGGCGGCGCGGTCCGGCCAGCCCAGCCGCATCGGGACGAGCATTCCCAACGGCATCAGCAGCACGAGGTTGCCCGCCAATTGCAACCACGGCAGGGAATCACCCGATGGCGCCGCCAACGCCACCGAGAAGTCGGTACCGATCTCCGGCCGGAAACGTTCCGCGGACGGACGCTGCGGGGTGAACACGAGAAATCCGACAGCGAGGGCGGAAAAGCACAGGAGCGCGTCCAGCACCGCTTCCCGGGCCGCGGCCACCGACCCGGACCAGCGCCGCACCACCTGCGAGAACGCCCCGACCAGCAGAGCCACCACCAGCGGGACCACGATGGCCGGGACGAGGCCGTCGAAGGACGCGAAGATCTGCTCCATGTTCGCCGCACTTCCCCCGGCCGGCAGGCCGGCGTCGAGCGAACACCGGAAATGACACTCCGCTGTGGATTCCCGATGCGGTCACATCCGAACGTAACGAGTCACGCCGTCGAATCCCCCGCGCTGGCGGGAAAACGCCATTCGCACTCGAACGGTCTCACGAATTGCGAAGTTCCACGCAAAATCGCGATGAACGCGGATGAATTCCCCGCGAACGCCCACCGCCCACAGTGGACTTCCCGGGCGGGCGGAGCGGAGGCGGCGCGTCCGGCTCCGGCAGGGCGATGGCGCCCGTCATGCCCGCGTTCACCTCCGGTCGACCATCGGGGGATTCCGCCCCACGAGTACCCGCCCCCACGCCACCACCGACTATGACGATGATCACCGAGAACAACGATCCGGTCGCGCCGCCCCGCGGCACTGAACACCCGGCCCGGCCACCGCCAGGTCAGCGGCGAAGCCGCTTCCGCCCGGGCACGCACCACCAGCGACCACCGTCAGGCAAGCGGCGGGAGCCGCTTCCGCACTACCCCACCTAAGCCACCCGCACCGCCACGCAAAGCGACCCTCACCGGCGGAACAGCCAGCGCAGCGGGTCGTAGCGGCGGTCCGCCACCCGCTCCTTGAGCGGGATCAGGGCGTTGTCGGTGATCTGGATGTGCTCGGGGCAGACCTCGGTGCAGCACCGGGTGATGTTGCACTGGCCGAGGCCGTGGTCGCCGCGCGCCTGCTCGGGGCGGTCCTCGGCGGTGTCGAGCGGGTGCATCTCCAGTTCGGCGACGCGCATCAGGAAGCGGGGGCCGGAGAAGGACTCCTTGTTCGCCTCGTGGTCCCGGATGACGTGGCAGGTGTCCTGGCACAGGAAGCACTCGATGCACTTGCGGAACTCCTGCGAGCGCGCCACGTCGACCTGCTGCATCCGGTACTCGCCCGGGCCGAGGTCGGCGGGCGGCTGGAAGGCGGGCACCTCGCGGGCCTTGACGTAGTTGTAGGAGACGTCGCAGACCAGGTCCTTGAGCACCGGGAAGGTGCGCATCGGGGTGACGGTGATGGTCTCGTCCTCGGCGAAGGTGGACATCCGCGTCATGCACAGCAGCTTCGGCCGCCCGTTGACCTCGGCGGAGCACGACCCGCACTTGCCCGCCTTGCAGTTCCACCGCACCGCCAGGTCGGGGCACTGGGTGGCCTGGAGGCGGTGCAGGATGTCGAGCACCACCTCGCCCTCGTTGACCTCCGCGGTGAAGTCGCGCAGCTCGCCGCCCTCGGCCGAACCGCGCCACACCCGGAAGCGCGCCTGGTATCCCATCGGTCCTCCTGCGGTTTCAGCTCGCGGGCAGCTCGTCCTCGGCGAGGTACTTGCGGAGTTCCTCCAGCTCGAACAGCGCCAGCAGGTCGGCGCGGATCGGCTGCTGCTCCCGCTCGGTGACCTCGACGCCGCTCCCGGTGTCCCGGCACACCAGCAGGGAGCGGCGCCAGCGCGGTTCCATCGACGGGTGGTCGTCGCGGGTGTGCCCGCCCCGGCTCTCGGTGCGCAGCAGCGCCGCGCGGGCCACGCACTCGCTGACCAGCAGCATGTTGCGCAGGTCCAGGGCGAGGTGCCAGCCCGGGTTGAACTGGCGGTTGCCCTCCACCGACAGCCGTTCGGCGCGCCGCCCGAGGTCGCCGAGCCGGTCCAGCGCGTCGTCCATCTCGTCGGCCTTGCGGATGATGCCGACCAGGTCGTTCATCACCTGCTGGAGCTCGGCGTGCAGGCCGTAGGGGTTGGCGCCGCCCTCGATGCCGAACGGCGCCTCGGCGCGGCGCGCGGCGGCGGTCACCTCGGCGTCGTCGACCTCCGGCCGGGCGGCCAGCCCGCCGAGGTAGTCGGCCGCGCCGAGCCCGGCCCGGCGGCCGAAGACCAGCAGGTCCGACAGGGAGTTGCCGCCGAGCCGGTTGGACCCGTGCATCCCGCCCGCGACCTCCCCGGCGGCGAACAGGCCGGGCACCGAGGCCGCGGCGGTGTCCGGGTCGACCTCCACCCCGCCCATCACGTAGTGGCAGGTCGGCCCGACCTCCATCGGTTCGGCGGTGATGTCGACGTCGGCCAGCTCGCGGAACTGGTGGTGCATCGAGGGCAGCCGCCGGGTGATCTCGTCCGCGGAGAGCCGGCTCGACACGTCGAGGAACACCCCGCCGTGCTCACCGCCGCGGCCTTCCTTGACCTCGTTGTTGATCGCGCGGGCGACCTCGTCGCGGGGCAGCAGCTCCGGCGGTCTGCGGTTGGCGTCCGGGTCGGCGTACCAGCGGTCGGCCTCGGCCTCGTCGTCGGCGTAGTTGTCCTTGAACACCTCGGGGATGTAGTCGAACATGAACCGGCTGCCCTCGGCGTTGCGCAGCACCCCGCCGTCGCCGCGCACCGACTCGGTGACCAGGATGCCCTTCACGCTCGGCGGCCAGACCATCCCGGTCGGGTGGAACTGGACGAACTCCATGTTGATCAGCGACGCCCCGGCCCGCAGCGCCAGCGCGTGCCCGTCCCCGGTGTACTCCCAGGAGTTCGAGGTGACCTTGAACGACTTGCCGATGCCGCCGGTGGCCAGCACCACCACCGGGGCGCGGAACAGCACGAACCGCCCGCTCTCCCGCCAGTAGCCGAACGCCCCGGAGATGGCCCCGTCGCTGGTCATCAGCTCGGTGACGGTGCACTCCTGGAACACCCGCAGCCCGGACTCGGGGTCGCCGGTGCGCGCCTGGTCGTCCTGCTGGAGGGCGACCACCTGCTGCTGGAGGGTGCGGATGAGCTCCAGCCCGGTGCGGTCGCCGACGTGCGCGAGCCTCGGGTACTCGTGGCCGCCGAAGTTGCGCTGGCTGATCCGCCCGTCGGGGGTCCGGTCGAACAGCGCCCCGTAGGTCTCCAGCTCCCACACCCGCAGCGGCGCCTCCTTGGCGTGCAGCTCGGCCATCCGCCAGTTGTTCAGGAACTTCCCGCCGCGCATGGTGTCCCGGAAGTGGACCTGCCAGTCGTCCCGCGAGTTCACGTTGCCCATCGAGGCCGCGATGCCGCCCTCGGCCATCACCGTGTGCGCCTTGCCGAACAGCGATTTGCACACCACGGCGGTGCGCAGCCCGCGCGACCGGGTCTCGATGGCGGCGCGCAGCCCCGCGCCGCCGGCTCCGATCACCACGACGTCGTAGTCGTGCCGCTCGATGTCCACGCTCACTCCTCGCTAGCGGTCTTGCGGGTGGCCGCGCCGCTCAATTGATCAGCCTCGGGTCCGGGAAGGCTCCGCTGGCCACCAGCAACACGTAGAGGTCCACCAGGGCCACCGAGATCAGCGACGCCCAGGCCAGCTGGGCGTGCCTGCCGTTGAGCCAGGTCGCCTTCGTCCACAGCCAGTACCGCACCGGGTGCCGGGAGAAGTGGTTGATCCGGCCGCCGACGAGGTGGCGGCACGAGTGGCAGGACAGCGTGTAGGCCCACAGCAGCGCGGCGTTGACGACCAGCAGCACCGTGCCCAGCCCGATGCCGAACCCGCCGTCGGCGCCGCGGAACGCGATCACCGCGTCGTAGGTGAGCACCGCGGCGACCGGCAGCGCCGCGTAGAAGAAGTAGCGGTGGGAGTTCTGCAGCAGCAGCGGGAAGCGCGTCTCGCCGGTGTAGCGGCGGCGCGGCTCGGGCACCGCGCAGGCCGGCGGCGACGCCCAGAACGACCGGTAGTAGGCCTTCCGGTAGTAGTAGCAGGTCAGCCGGAAGCCCAGCACGAACGGCAGCACGAACGTCGGCGGCGGGATCCACGGACCGAGGTCCGGGAACGGCTGGCCCCAGTGGCTCGATCCCGGCACGCAGGCCGCGCTCAGGCACGGCGAGAAGAACGGGGCGAGGTAGTGGTGCTCGGGCACCCAGTACCACTGGTTGAGGAAGACGCGGACCACGCCGTAGACGACGAACGCGGTCAGCGCGAGGAAGGTGGCCAGCGGCGGCAGCCACCAGCGATCGGTGCGCAAGGTGCGCGCGACGACGCGCGCTCGGCCGGCGGGAGGTGCGGACATTCAAGACCTCGATGTCGTGCGGTGTCCTGTTCACCTGCGCTGCCCATTGTGGAACGGCGGCACGGCCCGCAGGTAGCCCACCAACCGGGTCAAACCCGCCGCGCCGTTGCGCCGAACGAGTTGCCGAGTTCCCCGGAACGCGCTATTGCCTCCGGCCGCCGATGCCTTCGTCGTCGGCGTCGCGCCACAGCTCCGGGTCGTACGGGGTGTCGGGCACGAGCACGACGTCCTCGGCGGCGGCCTCGGCGCTGCGCCGGGGCACCGGCATCGCGGCGGACAGGTCGGCGAGGTCGATGTCGAACCGGTCCAGGTCGTTGCTGAGCCGCCGCACGCCGGGGACGTCGCCGTAGCGGGTCCGCAGCGCGCCGACGCCGCTGCGGAGCTGGTTCAGGGTCCGGCGCAGTTCGGCCAGGTCCTGCGTCGAAGGCATGGGCACCACCTCTCACCCGGGACGCGAGCCGGTTCCGCCCGCCCCCTCGACTGTGCCGCCCGCACCGCGATGTGACAAGGGTCACTGGAACGATCGTGAGCGCGATTCGCCCGTTCGGCGGTCGCCGCCCGGCGGCACCGGACCCACCCGAGCAGCGGCGTCCGGCCGCGGCGACGTGCTCGCGCGCGCACCACCGGACGGTCCACAGTGGTCCCGTCGCGTCCCGGTCGGCGCGTTCTCCGCGCCGTGCCGCGGATCGCCCCGCTGCCGGGCCGAGAAGCGTTGCACCCGGCGAGTCCGCTGCCCTAGTCTCCGCTCCGGGAAGCCGCGCGACCGCCTTCCCCGACGGCGCCCGCCTCCGACGCGAGGGCAGCGTCCGGGACGTCCACCGCGCACCGGCCGGTCGGCCGCACCGAGGAGGAAAATGGTGTCGCTGCGAGAAGTCCTGACATCCGGCGAGCCGACCATCGGGGGCTGGTGCTCGCTGCCGAGCGCGTTCAGCGCCGAGCTGATGGGCCGGTCCGGCTTCGACTGGGTCTGCGTCGACACCCAGCACGGGTTGATCGGCTACGACCAGCTCGTGCCGATGCTCCAGGCCCTCGCCGCCACCGGCACGCCCGCGCTGGTCCGGGTGCCGTGGAACCAGCCGGACCACATCATGAAGGCCCTCGACGCGGGCGCCCAGGGCATCATCGTGCCGATGGTCAACGACGCCGAGGACGCCCGGCGGGCCGTGCGCGCGGCGAAGTACCCGCCGCTGGGCACCCGGAGCTGGGGCCCGATCCGCGCCGCCCTCGACGTGCCGGACTACAGCCCCGCCCGCGGCGACGAGCGCACCGTGCTGGCCGCCATGATCGAGACCCCGGACGGCGTGGCCAACCGCGACGCCATCCTGGCCACCCCCGGGATCGACGCCTGCTACGTCGGACCGTCGGACCTGGCGCTGGGGCACGGGATGACCCCGACCCTGGACGTGGTCGACGGCGCGCACGCCGAGCTCGTCGGCGCGATCCTGGAGAGCTGCCGCGAGCACGGCGTGCTCCCGGGCATCCACTGCGACGGCGTCGAGGGCGCGCGGCGCTGGCGGGAGGCGGGGTTCCGGATGACCACGCTGGCCTCGGACGCCGCGCTGGTGCGGCGGACGGCGACCGAGTGGGTCGACCGGTTGCGCGGCGGCCGGGAGGAGGCGGTGGGCCCGGACTCCTACGCCTGACGGACCGGACGGATCCGCCGGTGGCCGCGAGGACCCGGCCACCTTTACTCGGCCGCGCTTCCCGCGTAAGAACTAGATCGAGGGAAGCCGATCAATCGCCCACCGATACTGCGTTGACTGCGAGGAAGCATTGAGCATTCTCGGCACACGGGTCGAACGACGCGAAGACCCGCGCCTTCTCACCGTCGGCGGCATCTACGGTGACGACCTGCGGGAACCGGCGCTGGACGGCGCCCTGCACGTCACCTTCGTCCGCAGCCCGATGGCCCACGCCCGGATCACCGCCATCGACACCGAGCAGGCCGCCGCGGCACCGGGCGTGGTCGCCGTCGTCACCGGTGCCGACGTGGACCTGCCGCCGTTCGCCCCGGACGCCGGGATCAGCGGGATGCCCCCGGCCGCGATGGGCCGTCCGCACCTGGCCACCGACGTGGTCCGCTACGTCGGCGAGGCGGTCGCCGCGGTGCTGACCGAGACCCCCGCCCAGGGCGAGGACGCGGCCGAACTGGTCGAGGTGGACTACGACCCGCTGGACGCGGTGGTCGACGTGGGCGAGGCGCTGCGCGACGAGAACCTGGTCTTCCCCGACGCGGGCACCAACCTGGTCGGCGCCACCGAGGAAGCGGGCGACGCGCTGTTCGAGGGCTGCGAGGTCGTGGTCCGCCGCGAGATCGAGAACCAGCGGGTCGCCCCGGTGCCGCTGGAAGGCCGCGCCGCCGCCTGCGCCTGGGACGGCGACAAGGCGACCTTCTGGCTGTCCAACCAGAACGCGCAGGCCTGCCGGGACGCCCTGATGGCGAACATGGGCCTGTCCCAGGAGCAGGTCCGGGTGATCACGCCCGACGTCGGTGGCGGGTTCGGCGCCAAGATCGGCGTGGAGTCCGAGGCGGCGCTGCTGGCGTGGCTGGCCAAGCGGGTCGGCCGTCCGACGCGCTGGTCGGAGAACCGCGGCGAGAACCTGATCGGCATGACCCACGGCCGCGCCCAGCGGCAGGTCGTCACCATCGGCGGCGGGCGGGACGGCACCATCCAGGCGTACCGGCTGGAGATCGTCCAGGACGTCGGCGCCTACCCGAGGATGGGCGCGTTCCTGCCCTTCTTCACCAAGATGATGGCCAGCGGCGTCTACGACATCCCGGCGGTGGAGTGCAGCGCGAAGGCCGTGGTCACCAACACCACGCCGATCGGCGCCTACCGGGGCGCGGGACGACCGGAGGCCACCGCGGCGATCGAGCGCGCCGTGGACCTGTTCGCCGCCGAGATCGGCGCCGACCCGGCCGAGGTCCGCCGCGCGAACCTGATCAAGCCGGAGCAGTTCCCGTACCGCACGCCGGGCGGGCTGGTCTACGACACCGGCGAGTACATCGCGGCGCTGGACGCGGTGCTGGACTCCGCCGACTACCGCGCGCTGCGCGCCGAGCAGGCCGCCCGCCGGGAATCCGGCGCGGTCAAGCAGCTCGGGCTCGGGCTGGCCTGCTACGTCGAGATCACCGCGCCGAACAACACCGAGGGCGAGACCGGGCACGTCGAGATCCGGCCGGACGGCAGCGCGCTGGTGCTCACCGGCAGCTCCCCGCACGGCCAGGGGCACTGGACCTCCTACGCGATGCTGGTGTCCGAGCGGCTCGGCATCGACCTGGACCGCATCGAGGTGGTGCACGGCGACACCGACCGCATCCCGGACGGCGTCGGCACGATGGGGTCGCGCTCGTTGCAGCTCGGCGGGTCGGCGGTGCACCGCGCCGCGCAGGACGTGTGGGAGAAGGGCCGCAAGCTGGCCGCCGAGATGATCGAGATCGACGAGGCCGACCTGGAGATCAGCGACGGCCGTTGGGCGGTGCGCGGCACCCCGGGCGTGTCGGTGTCCTGGGCGGAGCTGGCCGAGCGCGCCGGCGCCGAGGGGCTGGCCGCCGACGTCCACTTCACCGAGGACAGCCCGTCGTTCCCGTTCGGCACCCACCTCGCGGTGGTGGAGGTCGACGTCGAGACCGGCAAGGTCGACTACCTGCGGCACATCACCGTCGACGACGCCGGGCGCATCCTCAACCCGGTGCTCACCGAGGGGCAGCGGCACGGCGGCATCGCGCAGGGCGCCGCGCAGGCCCTGCTGGAGGAAGCGGGCTACGACGCCGACGGCAACCCGCTCAACGCCAACCTCGCCGACTACGCGATCATCACCGCGGCGGAGCTGCCGTCCTTCGAGCTGCTCACCATGGAAACACCCACCGACCTCAACCCCTTGGGCGCCAAGGGGATCGGCGAGGCGGGCACGATCGGGTCGACGCCCGCGGTGCAGAACGCGGTCGTGGACGCGCTGTCCCACCTCGGAATCCGGCACGTCGACATGCCCACCACGCCCCAGCGGGTGTGGGCCGCGATCAACCAGGCTTGAGGAGCGTTGCAGTGCACGTCAAGATCAACGTCAACGGCGAGCAGCAGAGCCACGAGGTCGAGGACCGCACCCTGCTCGTGCACTACGTCCGGGAGAACTGCGGCCTCACCGGCACCAACGTCGGCTGCGACACCACCTCGTGCGGCGCCTGCACGGTGCTGCTCGACGGCGAGTCGGTGAAGTCCTGCACGGTGCTGGCCGCGCAGGCCGACGGCCGCTCGGTCACCACCATCGAGGGCCTGGCCGACGGCGAGGAGCTGCACCCGATGCAGCGCGCCTTCCAGCAGCACCACGGCCTGCAGTGCGGGTTCTGCACGCCGGGCATGGTGCTGGCCTCGGTGTCGCTGGTGGCGGAGAACCCCACCCCGACCGAGGCCGAGATCCGGTCCGGCCTGGAGGGCAACCTCTGCCGCTGCACCGGTTACCACAACATCGTCGAAGCCGTGCGCGCCGCGGCCGAGGAGAAGTCCGGAGCCGTCGAATGATCCCCGCCGCGTTCACCTACCGCAAGGCCGCGACCGTCGAGGAGGCGCTCGGCCTGCTCGCCGAGCACGGCGACGACGCCAAGCTGCTGGCGGGCGGGCATTCCCTGCTGCCGCTGATGAAGCTGCGGCTGGCCGTGCCCGAGGTGCTCGTCGACGTCGGCGGCATCACCGCGCTGTCGCACATCACCGACGACGGCGAGCGGGTCCGGATCGGGGCGCTGGCCCGGCACCACGACGTGGCGACCTCCGAGCTGCTGACCGCCGAGATCCCGCTGCTCGCGCACGCCGCGGGCACCATCGGCGACCCGCAGATCCGGCACCGGGGCACCGTCGGCGGTTCGGTCGCGCACGGCGACCCGGCCTCGGACCTGCCCGCCGTGCTGCTCGCCCTGGACGCGGTGTTCGTCCTGCAGGGCCCCTCGGGCACCCGCGAGGTGGCGGCGACGGAGTTCTTCACCGACTTCTTCGAGACCGCGCTCGGCGAGGACGAGCTGCTGATCGAGATCGCGGTGACCAAGACCCGGGGCCAGGGCTGGGACTTCCAGAAGTTCACCCGGCGGGCGATCGACTGGGCGATGGTCGGCGTGGCGGTCGCGGGCGACCGGGTGGCGCTGATCAACATGGCGTCGACACCGGTGCGGGCGCGCGGCGTCGAGGAGGCCCTGGCCGGTGGCGCGTCCGCCGCCGAGGCCGCCGAGCGCGCCGCCGACGGCACCTCCCCGCCGGACGAGCCGGGCGCCAGCGCCGAGTACCGCCGCCACCTGGCGAAGGTCCTCACCCGCCGGGCCCTGGAAGCGGCCACCACCCGAGCCACCTGACCCGTCCGGCGCCCTACCCGTCCGGGTGATCGGCACCCAGGTGAGGGGCACCCTTGTCCCAGTTACTCGGTCAAGGGTGCCCCTCACTCACCGGGGACGGAGGGCGCGGGCCACTGCGAGGTGGAGGAGGCCGCCGAGGAGCCAGATCGGGCCCCACAGCCAGACGTAGTGGACGTGGTTCGGCCCGGCCTCGACGCCCGGGAGCGCGCCCGCCACCACCAAGGCGTTGCCGACCGTCTCGTAGAGCCCGTACAGGGTGAGCACGACCCCGACGCCGAGGGCGATGCCGCGCGCGGCCGGGCGCGGGCCGGGAACGCGCCGCACCGCGACGAGCGCGACCACGCCGAGCACCACCTTGATCGCGGCGGCGGCGAGGTTCACCGGACCGATGCCCATCGCGTCCTCCACCGGGTGCAACCCGGTCCGGCCGCCGAGGGCCCAGAACACGTTCAGCCCGGCGAACCCGAACGCCCACACCGCCGTCGCCCAGCCCGGCCACCTCCGCACCACGTTCCGCTCCCTCCGCCGCTCCCGACCGATGGTGCCAGCGCGGCGCCGGATCAGCCCTGCACCGGATCAGCTCAGCACCGGATCAGGCCTGCGCCGGATCAGGCCAGGGCGGCGGTGAGCAGCTCCTCGCCCAGCTCCGGGGTGGCCGCGACGACGCCGGACCACCGCCGGTGCAGGTCCGGGTCGATCTCCAGCGCCCGGCCGTGCAGGTCCAGCACCACCCCGCCCGAGGCGGGCAGCATGACCAGCGCGGCGGCGAGGTCCACGATCCGGTGGGTGTCGGAACCGGCGTCGAGGAACGCGTCGGTGGAGCCCTCCGCGACCAGCGCCGCCTCCAGGCAGCTCGTGGACAGGATGCGGATCCGGCCCGCCCGGCGGCTGATCCGCCACCACGGCTCGGCGTTGCGCTCGTGCGGGCGCAGCAGGCTCACCGCCGCGCCGTCGAGCTCGCGGCGCCCGGTGGTGCGGTAGCCGGTCGGCCGACCCGCCACCGCGTGCCAGCAGCGCCCGGTGTCCAGCCAGCAGGTCAGGGCTTCGACCGGGACGCCGTCGACGGCCAGCGTCCCGGCGAAGGCCGACAGCGGCACCCCGGCGGCGGCGTTGGCGGTGCCGTCCACCGGATCGGCCACCAGCGTCGTGGCCGAACCCCGGTCGACGAAGCCGATCTCCTCGCTGAGCAGGTTCACCCGGTGCTCCTCGGCGACCTCCGCGATGGCGGCCTCGACCAGCAGGTCCAGCCGCATCGAGGCGGTGCCGTCGGCGCCGGTGCGCCCGGTCTCGGCGAGCCGGGCGCGGGTGAACTCCGCGCGCGCCCGCCGGAACGCCGCCGAGGCGGCCTTCGCCGCCCCGGCCAGCACCGGGTGCGCCTCGCTCGGCACCACCGGGTCGGGGGTGGGCCAGCCGATCAGGCTCATCGGTTCCCCCCGTTCAGCACGGAGCGCACCACCGGCCAGTCCGGACCCGGCTCGACCAGGGCGAGGTCGGCGCGCAGCCCCTCGGCCAGGCGACCCCGGTCGGTGAGCCCGGCGACCTCGGCGGGTCCGGTGGTGACCAGGCCCAGCGCCGCGGGCAGCCCGACGTCCCCGGCCAGCGCGAACGCGGCGGCCAGCAGCCCGGAGGGCAGGTAGTCCGAGGCCAGCGCGGTGACCAGGCCGCGGGCGACCAGCTCGCGGGCCGAGACGTTGCCGGAGTGCGAGCTGCCGCGCAGCGCGTTCGGCGCCCCGGCCACCACCGGCAGCCCGTGCTCCCGCGCGGCCTCGGCGGCGGCGACCGTGGTCGGGAACTCCGCGACCGCACCGCCCCGGGTGCACAGCGCCGCGACCTCCTCGGCCGACTCCGGGTCGTGCCCGAGCAACCGGATCCGCCCGGCGCGGGCCAGCCCGCCGAGCCAGCCGAGGTTGGCCTCCCGCACGTCGAGGCGGCTCGCCCGCTCGGCGGTGAGGTCGGTGACGTGCTGCCGGGCCTGCTCCGGCGACATGCCGTCGGCGCCGATCAGGTACTCCGCCATCTTCTCCGGGTCGGCGTACTGGCCGATGCCCGGCGTGTGGTCCTCGTGCGAGACCAGCGCGACGCCGTCGGCCCCGTCGAGCTCGGCGGCCAGCGCCTCCGCCCCCGCGTCGGACCGGACGTCCAGCCGGTACAGCACCCGGTGGTCCACGACGGAGCCGTCCCGCTGCCCCACCGCCGCGCACAGGTCGTGGGCGTTGCGCACCGACCGGTCACCGACGCCGCGGGCGTTGCCGTTCTGGAACGACGCGCCGTGGAAGGTGGTGGTGACCGCCGCCGCCCGCAGCTTGCCCTCCAGCGACAGCAGCGCGAAGTCCCACGGCAGCTCCGCCGACGGGCGCGGGGCGCGTTCCCGCTCCAGCGCGTCGCTGTGCACGTCGACCAGCCCGGGCAGGCAGAGCAGGCCGCCACCGTCCACATCGCACCCGGTGGCCGCCGGGTGCGGGCCGATCTCTGCGATCCGCCCGCCGCGCACCACGATCCGCGCGTCGTCGAGCAGCCGGTCGGGCAGCACCGCCCGGACGTGCCCGAGCACGTAGTCCCGCGGCGTGGCGGCCAGCGACCAGCCGGTGACCTGTTCCGTCGCGCTGCTCATGCCGCCGCCCCCAGCACCTCGGCGGGCGATCCCGCCCGCACGATCCGTCCCCCGGACATCTCGACGACCCGGGTCGCCAGCCGCCGCATGGCGTCGAGGTCGTGGAACACCGCCAGCACCGCGACGCCCTGCCCGCGCAGCGAGCCGATCAGCTCCAGGGCGCGTTCCCGGTTGGCCGGGTCCAGCGCCGAGACCGGTTCGTCGAGCAGCAGCAGGCGCGGCGGCCGGACGGTGCCCGCGGCGAGGTTCACCCGCTGCCGCTCCCCGCCGGAGAGCACGCCGCAGTCCACGTCCCACAGCGCCTCGTCGAGCCCGAGGCGGTGCAGCGCGTCGCCGGCGGCCTCGCGGGCCTCGGCGCGGTCCAGCCCGCGGCGGCGGGCCGCGGTGGCCACCACCTCCAGCGGACCGGTGCGCGGCGGGGCGGCGAGGAACTGCGAGACGTAGCCGAGCGCCCGCCCGCGCAGCCGGGCCAGCGCCCGGTCCGGCAGCGCGGTGAGCTCCACCGGGCCGCCGTCGGCGTGCAGCACCACGCTGCCCGCGTCCGGCAGGTAGCTGCGCTGGACGCAGCGCAGCAGGCTGGACTTGCCCGCCCCGCTGGGGCCGGCGACGGCGACGTGCTCGCCCGCCGCCACGTCGAGGTCCACGCCGTGCAGCGAGACCGAGGTCCGGCCGTCGATGGTGTGCAGCGTGAAGGACTTGCGCAGACCGCGCACGGTCAGCACCGGGTCGTCGGGGATCACCGGGTTCACCTCCGGGCCGCGGCCACGAGCCGCTGGGTGTAGGGGTGGTGCGGGTCGGCGAAGAGCTGGTCGGTCAGCCCCTGCTCGACGACCCGGCCGAGCTGCATGACGAGGCTGCGGTCGGTCAGCGCCTCGATCACCGCGAAATCGTGGCTGACCACCACCGCGGCGATGTCGCGTTCGGCGAGCAGCCCGCGCAGCAGGTCCAGCACCCCGGCGGCGACGGAGGCGTCGAGGCCGGTGGTGGGCTCGTCGAGCAGCAGCACCGGCGGTTCGGTGGCCAGCGCCTTGGCGATCTGCACCCGCTGGCGCATCCCGCCGGAGAAGGTGGCGACCGGATCGTCCATCCTGGACAGCGGGACCTCGACCCGGTCGAGCAGTTCGGCGGCGCGCTCCCGGATCGCCCGGAACCCGCGCCAGCCCGCGGCGGTGAGCCGCTCGGCGACGTTGCCGCCCGCGGTGACCCGCAGGTCCAGCCCGGCCGAGGGGTCCTGGTAGACGACCGACATGGTGTCCACCCGCAGCTTGCGCCGCCGCGCCCGGTCCAGGCCGAGCACGTCGGTGCCCCCGCCGTCGACCGCCGCCAGCCGGACCGCGCCGCCGGTCGGGGCGTCGTCGCCGATGACGCAGCGCAGCACCGTGGACTTGCCGGAACCGGACTCGCCGATCAGGCCGAGGGCCTCCCCGGGCGCGACGTCGAAGGACACGTCCCAGGCGGCGACCACCGCGCCGGTGCCGGGACTGACCGCGGTGCCGTGCTCGGGTCCGGTGCCGGGCACCGCCGCCGCTCCGCCGGGCCCGTGCACCTTGCCGATGCCGTCCACCCGCAGCGTCCACTCCGGACCGTCCGGGTCGTGCGGCGGCGGGGCGGTGACCGGTCGCTCCCGCACCGCCACCGGGCCGGGGCGCGGGGCGCGGGCCGCGTGCGCCTCGACGTCGGCGTCCCCGGCGGTCACCCGGGTGCACCAGTCGGAGTCGCTGCACACATAGCCGCCGTCGCCGCCCTCGACCAGGAAGCTGTGCTCGCCGCCGCAGTAGGAGCACCGGGCGCCCGGCACCCGCTCCACCTCGAACGGCACGTCGTCGAAGGTCAGCGGCACCACGTCGGTGTGCGGCGGGATCGCGTAGAGGCGCTTCTCCCGGCCCGCGCCGTAGAGGTTGAGGTGCGCGCACCGGTCCAGCTTCGGCACGTCCCAGCGCGGCACCGGGCTGGTCGCCACCACGTAGCGCCCGTCGACCAGCACCGGGTAGCCGGTGGACTTGGTGATGACGCCGTTGCGGACCAGGTCCTCGTAGAGGCTCACCCACATCGCCGAGTAGTCGCCCTCGGCGTGCATCCGGTCGCACTCGGCGACCGACTTCTGCACGCCGCGCAGCGGTTCGGGCACCGGTACCTGGTAGACCAGCACCTGCCCGGGTCCGAGCGGTTCCTCCGGGATGCGGTGGCGGGTCTGGATCACGGTGGCGTTGCGGGTGTCGGTGTCGGCACCGCAGCCGGTGGTGCCGGCGATCATCCGCCGCAGGTTGACCGCGTTGACGCCGCCGTCGTCGCCCTGGTCGATCACCTTCACCACGTCCTGCTCGCCGATCACCGCGAGGGTGACCTGGAGTCCGCCGGAACCCCAGCCGCGGGCCACCGGCATCTCCCGGGAACCGAACGGCACCTGGTAGCCGGGCACGCAGACGGCGGTCAGCGCGGCGCGCCGGATCTCGCGCTTGGCGCCCTCGTCGAGCAGGCCGCCGTCCAGCGCGGTCTCGCCGGCGAGTTCCCGGACCGCGAGCGCGTCGGATGTCGTGGTCATCGGCATTCCTCTCCGAACGGTTCCGGTGCCCGCTCGGCCGCGTCTGCGGCCTGCCGGGTCGCGGTCTTGCGGTCCACCATCGACCGGAACGTCACGTAGTGCGGCAGCTTGAGGTGTTCGAGGAAGCCACCGGAATCGAGGCCGTCGGTGGTCAGCAGCAGGAGCTGCTCCAGCGCGCTGCCGGACCCGGTGCGCCGCCAGGCGATGTCCAGGTTGGCCATCGCGATGGCCTTGCGCTCGTTGTGCCCGAAGCACAGGCCGTAGCCGACGTCGAACTTGGTGCGGTCCTCGTCGGCGCCGTCGAGGTCCTCGATGCCCTCGGCCTCGGTCACCCGGATCCGCCCGATCTCCACCGGCCGTCCGGTGTGCGGGTGGGTGATGGACAGCCCGATCCGGCCGTGCCGGGTGTCGCCGAGGGTGATCTCGTGGACGTCGCCGTCGGGCCCGAGGATCGACCGGTACCAGAGCCCGACCAGGGCGCCGGTCTCGGCGCGCGCCATGCTGGCCAGGATCGCCGAGCGCGGCGCCGGGGTCCGGGGCGCCCGGCGGGTGATGTCGAACGGCTCCGGGTCGTCCTGCCCCGAACCGTCGGGATCCGGGTGCTGCACGACCAGGTCGAGCTCGGCCAGCAGCCGGTAGAAGCGGCGCGGGTGGCGCTGCTCGTCGGTGCGCGGCTGCGGCTGCCCGGCCTCGGCGGGCACCGGCGCCGGGCGCTCCCGGGGGCGCTCCAGCAGCCGACCGGTGTAGTCGGTGGTGCGGCCGAGCAGCTGCGGACCGCCCGGGGTGCGGTGGGCCGGGACGATCCGGCGCAGCACCACCATCCGGTCCGGGTCGACGGGTTCGGTCACGGCCAGCTTGGGCAGCGTGGAGCGGTGCGCGCGGACCAGGTGCGCGGCCTCCAGCACGTCGCCCTCGGCCTGCCGGAACGCGTCGGCGGCGATGCCTTCGTCGTAGAGCCCGGCCTCGCCCATGATGCGGTCGACGGCGAGCCGGAAGCGCTGCGCGATCTGCTCGGTCCCGGCCCACTCCACCGGCGCGTCGTCGCGGCGGCGGCGGACCAGCCGTTCGGCGGCGAGGATGGCGTCCATCCCGCCTCGGACACCGGAATACCCCATCAGGCACCTCCTTCGATCCGGGTCGAGCGCGGCAATCCGAGCACCGCGCCCGACCGGGTCACCAGCAGCAGGTCGCGTCCGGCCGGGAAGTCGGCCGCCGCGCGCCGCCGCTCGGCGAAGTCCGCGGGCAGCCCGGCGATCCGGACCTCCCGCGACCCGTCGACCCCGGGGCCGCTCAGCCGCAGCGCCGGGCCGTCGTCGAACCCGTCCGCGGCCAGGGCGACCAGCGCCCCCCGCTCCGGCGCGGCGGCGGATCCGACCGGCAACCCGGACAGGTCCGGCTCGTCCAGCGCCGCCAGCGCGGCCCGCTCACGCTCGACCAGCGGGGCCCCGGTGACCGCGCGCACCGGGTCGGCCCACTCCGACCGCGCCACGTGCACCGGGGTCTCCAGGCCGGACAGCGCCAGCACCGGCAGCAGCACCGCCGGGAAGGGCGTCTCGGGCAGCCGGGTCACCTCGCCGGGCCGGGACAGCGCGTCCAGCACGGCGCGGAAGACGAGCTGGTTCTGCCGTGGCGCCAGCGCCACGACCGGGCTCGCGGTCATCACAGCTCCTCGAATTCGACGATCGTGGGGGCCAGTTCGGCCCACTCCGCCTCCTCGGCGGCGCGGTGCCGGTCCGCCACCCGCAGGCACAGCTCCTCGACCTCGGCGGCCAGCGCGGCATCGGCCTCGGCGGCGGCGTCGAGGAGCGCGGCGGCCAGCGTCGCGGGCCGGTCGTCGCCCAGCCGCATCGCCCACCCCCGCGCGCCGCGCAGCTCGACCTCGGCGCGGCAGGCGAGCACGTCGCCGAGCAGGAACCGCTCCCGCACCACCGGCTCCCTGACCTGCACCGACACGCAGCCGACCTCGGGGGCGCGCAGCACCGAGGGCGGTTCGGCGCCGGCGAGGCACCGGTCCGCGAGGTCGATGACCTCGTCGGGTTCGGCGACTGCGAGCAACGCGGTGCGCTCTTCCCTGTTCACGTGACCTCCGGGGAGAAGTAGGGCCCGTCCATCTCGACGACGATCCGGGCGGAATCGGGACGCGACCAGGAGTGGCTGGACAGCAGCGGGACACCGGAATCGACGTCCCGGCTGAGGCTCTCGACGAGCCACACCGGTCGGCAGGACTCGGTGCCCAGGCCCGCGGCGACCGCCGCGTCGGGCAACGCGTAGCTGACCCGGCACCAGGCGCGCACCGGCCGGACCCCGCTCATCTGGCGCAGGATCGAGTCGACCGACTCCACGGCGTGCACCGCGAGGTCCACGTCGGCGAGCACGTCGGCCGGGATCCACTCGTTGGACCACCCGCTGAGCAGCTCGTCGATGTAGTACTGGCGGACCAGCAGCGTCGCGGGGCTGCCGGGCGGGCGTTCCAGCCGTTCGGCCGCGTCATCGGGCAGCGGGGCCCGCCGCACGTCGCGGACCAGCGACCTCGGCTCGGCGCCCGCCTCGCGCACCGTCTGGTGCCAGGAGGGCGCGCGGCGTTGCGAGATCGCGTAATCGATGCGGCGGTTGACGAAGGTGCCCGCGCCGCGCACCCGCCGCACCAGCAGCCGGCTCTCCAGCTCCTGCACCGCGGCGCGGGCCGCCGCCCGGCCGACGCCGAAGCGCTCGGCGATCTCGTGCTCGCTGGCGATGCGGGTGCCCGCGGGCAGGGCCGCGAGCTCGGTCGCGAGCTCGTCGGCTATCTCCAGGTACCGGCTTCTGACCACGTACGACAGCGTGGCCCGGAGCCTTGTCCGGACAACTTCAGCCGGACCAACGCCCCGGGCCCCGGAGGTGAACAGCGCAGCAGCTTGTCACCGGTTCGACACCCGCACCGCTGCGCCAGGTGAGTCAGGCACCCCCCTCAGCCGCCGGTGCACTGCTCGTCCCTGGTGACCGCGCAGACGTCGCGGACGCTGTTGAAGGTCGCGTCGTCGACGGGCGTGAAGCCCCAGTAGCCGCTGATCTGGCACTCGCCCTCGCAGTAGCCGTGCTGCCGCAGGTAGTCGGCGTTGGCGTCCCGGAACCCGTCGGTGAGGGCCTGCTTCACCGCCGGGTCGAGGTCGTCGGAGATCGCCGCGGGCGAGCCCGGGATCATCTCCGACTTCCACACCACGCGCAGGTCACCGGGCTTGATGGCGCCCTTGGCGGGCAGCAGTTCGTTGATCATGGTGTCGGTGGCGAACCCGGCGTCGCACTGGCCGCTGGCCACCCCGAGCGCGGAGGCGTCGTGCCCACCGGCCATCACGGCCTGCACGTCGCGGTCCGCGTTCACCCCCGCTTCGGCCAGCCCGGCCTTCGGGTAGAGGTAGCCGGAGGTGGAGTTCGGGTCGACGAAGCACACCGTCCCGCCCTTGAGGTCCGCGAGGCTCCGGATCGGCGAGTCCTCGGGCACCACCCCGAAGGACTGGTAGCCCGGTGGCTTGCCCTTGCCCTCGGTCTGGGCGCCGACCGGGGTGATCGACACCCCGTTGTTGCGCGCCACCACGTAGGACAGCGGTCCGTACATCGCGATGTCGATCTTGCCGCTGCGCTGGCCCTCGATGACCGCCGCGTAGTCGGTCGCCTTCTCCATCCGGATCTGCTTGCCGGTCCGGTCCTCCAGCATCCGGATCAGCGGCTCGAAGTCCTGCTCCAGGCTCGTGGACTCCTCGGACGGGATGGAGGCGAACACCAGTTCACCCGAATCGCCCGCGCCACCCTGGGTCGCGGCACTGGGGCCGCACCCGGTCAGCAGCGCCAGCGGCAGCACGGCACCGGCGAGCAGTCGGGCTCGCCGTGGAACGTCGAACATGCCTGGTCCTCCCTTGGGTGTCGGCGCCAGCCTGAACACCGCAGGTGAGAGGGCACCCCGATCGAGGTTGCCGGAGCCCGAACACCGGACGACGGTCCGGCGAAGCTGACCCGACAGGTAGCGACGGCGGGAGAACGGGTACGTGCAGGTTCGTGGAGCACATGCGAATCGGCACCTCGGGCTGGGTCTACGCGCCGTGGCACGGCGACTTCTACCCGCCCGACCTGCGACGCGGCGGCGAGCTGGCGCACCTGTCGGGCCGGATGAACTCGGCCGAGATCAACGCGTCGTTCTACTCGCTGCAACGGCCCCGGCACTTCCGCGCGTGGGCGGCGGCGACCCCGGCGGACTTCGTGTTCGCGGTGAAGGGCAGCCGCTACATCACGCACCTGAAGAAGCTGCGCGGGGTGGAGACGGCGCTGGCGAACTTCCTGGCCTCCGGGGTGCTGGCGCTGGGCCCCAAGCTCGGACCCCTGCTGTGGCAGCTCCCGCCCTCGCTGCGCTTCGACGCCGACCGGATGGCGGAGTTCTTCGCGCTGCTGCCGCGCACCACCGGCCGCGCCGCCGACCTCGCCGCCCGGCACGACGAGCGGGTGACCGAGCACGCGCTGCCCCGGGGCGGCCGGAGCAGACCCGTGCGGCACGCCGTCGAGGTGCGCCACCCCAGCTTCGCCACCCCGGAAGCCGTCGCGCTGTTCCGGGAGCACGGCATCGCGCTGGTGGTGGCCGACACCGCGGGCCACTGGCCGTACCTGGAGGACATCACCGCCGAGCACGTCTACGTCCGGCTGCACGGCGACGAGGAGCTCTACACCAGCGGTTACACCGCCGAAGCGCTGGACAGGTGGGCGTGGCTGATCGACGCGTGGCGACGCGGCGAGAGCCCGCGCACCGAGCGCACCGCCGCCGAGCCCGCACCGCCGTCCGGCCCGCGCGAGGTGTTCGTCTACTTCGACAACACCGCCGCCGGACGCGCCCCGCACGACGCGATGGCGCTGGCGCGGCGGCTTCAGGCGCTCTCGGCGCCGTAGCGGTCGCGGACCTTGGTGGCCAGCTCGTGCTGCCCGTTGTCCTCCAGCACCCGCGCGACCTGGCCGCCCAGCCGGGCCCGCTCCGCGTCTTCCGGCGAGGTGACTTCGATGAACGAGAACACCTGCTGCTCGATGTCACCGCCGCCGTTGGTGCCGGGCTCCACGGACATCTCGTGCTGGAAGGCGCGGAACAGCGTCGGCTGCTGGGCGCCGTCGGCGTCGCGGAGGTCGCCGAGGTGGGCGGGGTTGATGAAACTCCACCGCGCGGCCGGCTCCTCCGGCGGCCGGGTGTCGTGCGCGGCGGCGGTGAGCTTGCGCAGGTCGTCGATGCTGCCGACGACCTCGGGCATCCGGTCCTCGTTGCGCGCCAGCCACCACACCACCGCGCTGCCCGGGTTCTTCAGCACGTCCTCGCCCAGGTAGGCGCGCTTCTTGCGCTCGTAGTCGCGCTCGCGCTCCCACACCTCCTGCTCCTTGCGGACCTCGGCGAGCCGGTGCAGCCGGTCGGCGTCGGCGGTCGGCAGCGACAACCGCACGTCCACCGCCCAGGTCTCCACCCGCCCCGACGGGTCGGCGCGCACCACCCCGAGGGCGGCGGCGAGCCGGTGCCGGGCCAGCTCGGTGTCCCCGGCGACCGCGGTGGCGGCGATCTTGCCCGCCTGCTCCAGCAGCACGTCGGCGGCCAGGCCGGCCGGGTGGGCGTGCGGCAGCCCCGGCGCGTCCGGCAGCGGGCGCCAGTGCACGGTGGCCGAGAACAGGAAGGAGTAGTCCGGCTCGGCCGAGCGCAGCCGGATCCCGGTCACCGCGTGCTGCTCCGGCTCGGGCGCCGGCTCCGGGCGCACCGGTTCCGGCGGCACGATCGGGACCTCCTTGCTGGTGCGCAGCCGCAGCAGCGCGAACGGCAGCACCACCGACGGCCCGATCAGCGTCACCACGCCCAGCGGCAGCCACACCCACAGCGGCCACCCGTAGCGCACCCCGACCACGGCCCACAGCGCGGCGCCGAACGCCGACGCCACCCGCATCGCGGTCACCTGATCCCGATTCATCCGGCTGGCTCCCGTCCGATTCCCGGTATTCGCCCCACTCCTGTACCGCGAAGGCGGGGCCCGGGGAGGTATGAGCGCCCAAATCCCCACGATCAGAGCAAGCGCCGGTCGCGCGGGTGACTAAGCGGTGAACCGGACCAGAGCGGCGGTGAGATCGTCGTGGCGCTTGCCCGGGCGGTGCGGATCGGCGTCCTCGGCCGCCCGCACCCGCCGCCGCAGCAGCTCCGACCCTCCCCCGTCGAGCAGGTCCAGCAGCGCGGTCCAGTCCCCGAGCCCGAACCGGTCGACCCAGCGGGCGGCACCGTCGCTGAGCACCGCGGCCCGGCGCAGCTCGGCGACCGGGACGGCACCGGTCAGGGCGTGCCGGGCGGCCTCCGGATCGGTGCCCGCCACCCAGAACCCGCCCTCGCGGTTGCGCCAGTGCTCCACGGCCGCGATCGTGCGCTCCGGCAGCCGGTCCACCCGGTCGTCGAGGACCACCTCGACCTCCCCGGCGGTCTCCAGCACCACAGGGCTGTCCGCCAGCACCAGGTACTCGACGGACCCGCCGCGCCTGCGCAGCAGCGAGGCGGTGCTCGACGGGCTCCACGAGTTGGTCAGGTCGCATTCCGGGTGCGCGCGCCGCGCGGCCTCGATGGCCTCGGCGAGCAGGTCGTCGAGCGGCGCGTCCGACCGGGTCAGGCCCGCGGCCAGCGCCGCCGCGAGCTGTCGCACCAGCCACGGCACGTCGTGCGCGCAGCCGGTCTCGACGCCGGGCTGCTCGGTCGCGCCGTCGAGCACCACCACCCAGTCCGGCCCGGCCAGCGCGCAGTCCTCGTTCACCGCCCCGGGCGCCGCCCAGCTCCCCAGCTCAACCCGCACCCCCGCAGCCTGCCACGAGCCCCGCACCCCCGCCGCGAGCGGTGACCGGACCGACCACCCGACCCGTCGCCCACCGACGCCGCGCGCGACCACGGACCTCGTGGGCTTGAGTGAGGGGCACCTTCATCCGACTATGCCGGATGAAGGTGCCCCTCACTCAGCTCGAAGGGCGGTGCGCCAGCCGGTGCAGTTCCCGGACGCCGTCGGCGAGGGTGCGGGAGCCGAGCGCGTCGAGCACCGCGCGCTCGGCTTCGGCGGTGAGGTCGGCGAAGAACTCGGTGGTGTGCGCGGTGACCAGGCAGACGTGCTCGCCCTCCGGCCGGCACGCCCACAGCGGTTTGTCGCCGACCGCGCAGCGGTAGACCTCGGCGAGCGTGATCTCCTCGGCGGGCCGCGCGAGCCGGGTGCCGCCGCCGCGGCCCTTGGTGGTCTCGACCAGCCCGTCCCGCACGAGCGGGGCCAGCAGCTTGCGGACCAGGCTGGGGTTCGTGTTCAGCCCCTCGGCGAGCTGGGCCGAGCTGTGCACCCGCTGTTCCTCGGTCGCCAAGAGCAGCATCACCTGCAGGGCGCTGGAGAACCTGATGTCCAGCACGGCGGCGCACCTCCTCCCGGGTCGGCTCCGCAGCGTACCCGCACCGCGCGGTTGCACTCCCGGAGAGAAAATGTATCTTGAACAAGTACATTTCCTCCGGCGCACGTCAGGAGCAGCATGTCCACTCGCGCGGCCCAGGCCCTCGCCCGCCCCTTCACGTTGGGCTCCGCCGAACTGCCGAACCGGATCGTCATGGCCCCGATGACCCGCGGCCACTCCCCCGGCGGCATCCCCGGTGCGGACGTCGCCGCCTACTACGCCCGGCGCGCGGCGGCGGGCACCGGCTTGATCATCACCGAAGGCACCTACGTCGACCACCCCTCCGCCGGGGACATGGCGAGCGTGCCGCGCTTCCACGGGGAGCAGCAGCTCGCCGGGTGGGAGCGGGTGGTCTCGGCCGTGCACGCCGAGGGCGGCCGGATCATGCCGCAGCTGTGGCACGTCGGCATCCAGCGCGCGGCCGGGAGCCCGCCGTTCCCGGACGCGCCCTCGGTCGGACCGTCGGGCATCGCGCTGGACGGCACGGCGGGCGCCGGTGCCCCGCTCACCCTCGCCGACGTCGAGGCGATCATCCGCGCTTTCGCCGACGCGGCGCGGGAAGCCGAGCGGATCGGGTTCGACGGCGTGGAGCTGCACGGCGCGCACGGCTACCTGATCGATCAGTTCCTGTGGGAGCGCACCAACCGCCGCACCGACGACTACGGGGCGGAGCGCACCCGGTTCGCCGCCGACGTCATCGCCGCCGTCCGCGAGCAGGTCGCGGCCGACTTCCCCGTCGTGCTGCGCTTCTCGCAGTGGAAGGCGGAGAACTACGGCGCCAAGCTCGCCACCGGACCCGACGAGCTGGCCGCCGTGCTCACCCCGCTGGCCGACGCCGGGGTGACCGCCTTCCACGCCTCCGGCCGCCGCTACTGGGAACCCGAGTTCCCCGAGTCCGGCTCCGACCTGAACGTGGCCGGCTGGACCAAGAAGCTCACCGGCAAGCCGGTCATCACGGTGGGTTCCGTCGGCCTGGACGCCGTCTTCGACCCCGCCGCCCTCACCGCCGATGCGCGGGTGGACAGCGTCGAACGGCTGCTGGAACGCCTGGACCGCGACGAGTTCGACCTCGTCGCGGTCGGCAGGGCGCTGCTGGCCGATCCGGAATGGGCGCGGAAGGTCTTCGAGGGCAAGGAGAACGAGCTCATCCCCTACAGCAAGGAAGCCGTCGCGACCCTGCACTGACACCCGCACTCAGGTGCGGACCGCTTTCGCCGAGGGCCTGCGGAGCGGTGCGGGTGCCGTGCGTGGGGCAAGGCGGAAGCGGCGGGCGCCGCTCGCCCGACGGTGGTGCCGATCGCGCGAACGGTGAGCTCCTCGTTTTCGAGGTGAGGGGCACCCTTGTCCAAGTTACTTGGGCAAGGGTGCCCCTCACTCACGACTCGTCCGGGTGAGGGCCGGAGGGCGGGTTCAGAAGCGGCAGTACATGACGTGCAGCCCGACGCGACCCAGCTCCGGGTGGTCGAACGCCTCCGGGACGGTGCCGATCACCTCGAAGCCGTACCGCTCGTACAGCCGCACCGCGCCGGTGTTGGACTCCACGACGGCGTTGAACTGCATCCCGGCGAACCCGCGCGCCCGCGCCCACGCCAGCGCGTGCCGGACCAGCGCGTCGCCGATGCCGCGCCCGCGCGCCTCGGCGGCCACCATGAAGCTCGCCGTGGAGACGTGGGCGCCCGGCCCCTCGCGGTTCGGCCCCATCTTCGCGGTGCCGAGCACCCGGTCGTCCTCGACCGCGACGACGGTGACCGCGGGCGGCACCTCGATCCACCCCCGCGCCGCGGCCTCGTCCATCCCCGGGTCGTAGGCGAACGTGTCGGCCGCCCGCACCACCTCCCGGACGATCCGCCACACCCCGGGCCAGTCCTGTTCCTCGAACTCCCTGATCAGCACGTGCTGCACTCCACCACCGCACCCGGATCGTTGCCAAGTCCGGCCGCCTCCGCCACGATCGACCGGTGAGCCCGCACCCGCAGCACGACGATCCCGCACCGCCGCGTCGCGGAGCGGGCACCCGGACGCTGGGGCTGATCGTGTCGGCGGCGGGCGGGGCGGAGCGGATCCGCTCGGCCCTGGTGGTCCCGGCGATCGAGCGCGGCTGGCGGGTGGCGGTGACGCTGACCCCGACGGCGGGGAGCTGGCTGGCCGACAGCGGCGAGATCGAGGCGATCGCGGCGGTCACCGGGTTGCCGTGCCGGGTCGCGCCCCGGATGCCGACGCAGCAGCCGCCGCACCCGCCGATCGACTGCTTCCTGGTCTGCCCGGCCTCGGCGAACACGATCAGCAAGCTCGCGCTGGGCATCGGCGACAGCCAGGCGCTGACCACCGCGTGCGAGGCGATCGGGGCCCGCACCGCGCCGGTCGTGGTGTTCCCCAAGGTCAACGCCGCGCACGTCGGCCACCCGGCCTGGCAGTCGCACCTCGCCGCGCTGCGCCGGGCGGGCGTGCGCCTGCTGCTCGGCGACGAGTTCTGGCCGCTGCACCCGCCGCGCAGCGCCCCGGTGCGCGACCTGCCGTGGCGCAAGATCCTCGGCGTGCTGGACGACCTCGTCCCGGCCCGCTGATCAGCTCCGGAGCAGCAGCACGGCGTACTCGTCACCGGGCCGGGCGTCCTGCCGGACCAGTCCGGCGCGCTCGGCGACCCGGATCGCCGCGGTGTTGCCCGGCCGGGTCTCCACCAGCACCGGCCAGCCGGGGCGGGCCTCGGCCCCGGCGGCGATCGCCTCCCGCGCGACCTCGGTGGCGATCCCGCGGCCCCACCACCCCGGATCGACCCGGTAGTACAGGTTCCAGCAGCGCTGCCCGCGCCACTCCTTCGGCTGCACCCCGCCGAAGCCGACGACCTGGTCATCGCGCTCGACGGCCCAGTAGCCCAGCGGGCCGTCGGCCCACGCCCGGACGAACGCGTCGAGGAACCGGGCGGACTCGTCCCGGTCCGGAGCGGCCCGCGGCGGCGCTTCCCGGGCCCGCAGCGCGGTCTCCAACCCGACGAACGCGTCGAGGTCCGCTCCCCGCACCGGTCGCAGCCGCAGCCGCCCGGTGGTCCGCTCGATCGACACCATCCGCCGACGGTACCGGCTCGGCGAACGCCCGCTGCGGGCGTTCGCCGAGCCGCCCCGCGCGGAGCACCTCCGCGCGGGGCGGGTCGGTCACTCGAAGGCGCCGAGGGCGACCTCCGCCGCCCGCGCGATGAGCGCGTCGTCGTAGGCGGCGTCCTCCGCGTCGCGGTCGGACAGCACCGAGATCATGATCGGCGCCCGGTCCGGCGGCCGGACCACGGCGATGTCGTTGCGGGTGCCGTAGCTGGCGGCCCCGGACTTGTCACCGACCTGCCAGCCCTCGGGCGCGCCCGCCTTGATCAGCGCATCGCCGGTGGTGTTGGTGCGCAGCAGCTCGTTGAGCAGGGCGCGCTGCGGCTCGGGCAGGGCGTCGCCGACGGTGAGTGCGCGCAGGCTGGTGGCCAGGGCGCGCGGCGTGCTGGTGTCCCGCGGGTCGCCGGGCGAGGTCTCGTTGAGCTCGGTCTCGATCCGGTCGGACCGGGTCGTGGTGTCGCCGAGGGCGCGCAGCGCCGCGGTGAAGCCCTCGGGCCCGCCCAGCTCGCCGAAGATCAGGTTCGCCGCGGTGTTGTCGCTGTAGCGGACCGCGGCGTCGAGCACCGCGCGCAGCGTCATCCCGGTGTCGACGTGCTGCTCGGTGATCGGCGAGTAGCTCACCAGGTCGTCGCGGTCGTAGTGGATCACCCGCTCCAGCCCGGCCATGTCGGTGCGCTGCAGGACCGCACCCGCCGACAGCGCCTTGTGCGTGGAGGCGAAGGCGAAGCGCTCGTCGGGCCGGTACGCGATCTCCTCGCCGGTCGCGGTGTCCACGGCGTAGACGCCCAGCCGGGCGTCGAACTCGCGCTCCAGCGCGCGGAAGTCGGCGTGCGGGGCGCGGGTGGCCGGTTCCGGGGCGTCCGGGGCCGCTCCGGCGCTGCCGCAGCCGACGAGCGCGAGGAAGGCCACGGGTGCCACGAGTACCCGCAGGATGCGCGGTGCGTGCACGGATTTTCCCTTCGTCATCGATCAGCCCGGGGAATCCGGGCGATCGTCCGACGTATATCACCGCACCACCGGGCGAACCGGCGGAGGCCGGGGGAAGGTGACCGGAACCACCGGCGGCTCACGCGCGCGCGACCACGAGGGCGTAGCCGATCGCGGACAGGTCGTTGAGCTGCTCGGTCACCGCGGCGATGGTGTCGACCGCCGCGGTCCCCAGGTCGCCGAACTCCGCCGCCTTCGCCCGCAGCGCGGGCAGGAACGCCTCGACGAAGGCGTCGTCGGCGCGGATGGTGTTGGCCGAGATGTCGGCGACCTCGACGGGGGCGAGCCCCGCCCGGCGGACCAGGTCCGAGTACTCGGTGAGCGGGCAGAACCCGCCGAGGTGGAACGAGGCCATCACCTCGGTCGCGGCGCCGCGCTCGTGCTCGGTCATCGGGGCGAGCTGGACGAAGTCGGTCAGCGCGACCAGCCCGCCCGGTCGGACCACCCGCGCCACCTCGCGCAGCACCCGCACCCGGTCGGGCAGGTGCGGCGGCGATTCGAACAGCCACGCGGCGTCGAACGAGTCCGCCGGGAACGGCAGCGCGGCGGCGTCGGCGAGCAGGAAGGACAGCCGGTCGCCGAGCCCGCGCTCGCGGCCCAGCCGGGTCGCGGCGGCCACCTGCTCCGCGCTCACGGTGATGCCGACGACCTCGACGCCGCGGTCCTCGGCCAGGCGGACCGCGGGCTGCCCGGTGCCGCAGCCCACGTCGAGCACCCGCTGCCCCGGGCCGACCTCGATCCGGTCGATCATGATGGCGGTGAGCCGTTCGGAGGCCGCGGCCATCGCGTCGACGCCCGGCACGGCGTCCTCGTCCCAGTAGCCGAGGTGGATGCTGCCGCCCAGCACCTCGGCGAAGAAGTCGCTGAGCTGGTCGTAGACGTCGGCGACGTCGCTGAACGGCGGGTTCTGCTGGGGCACGGGCTGCTCCTCCTGGTCGGTGCGTCAGCGGATCCGGGTGACCCGCATCCGGTCGCCCAGCCGCCGCCACTGGGCGACCGTCCTCGGGTGGCGGCGGGGCGCGCGTTCCGGCCGGACCGACCACCGCGCGACGATGGTGGCCAGCCCCAGCACGACCTCGGAGAGGGCGAACTGGTCCCCGATGCACTTGCGGGCCCCGCCGCCGAACGGCAGGAAGGCCTCCCGCGGCGGCTGCGGGCGCGACGCGCGGTCCCAGCGGTCCGGGTCGAAGCGGGCCGGGTCCTGGTACAGGTCGCCGCGGTGGTGGATGAGGCAGGAGCTGTAGACGATCGTCGTGCCCGCCCGGATCCGATGGCCGCCGAGCTCGGTGTCCCGGGTGGTGGTCCGGGTGAACATCTCGCCGGCGGGCGGGAACAGGCGCAGCACCTCGGTCACCACCCGCCGGGTGAACTCCAGCTCGGACAGGTGGCCGAACGCGGCGGGGCCACCGGCGAGCACGGCGTCGGCCTCGGCGCGCACCCGCCGCTCCGCGTCCGGGTGGAAGGCGAGCAACCGCAGCGCCCACACCAGCGCCAGCGCGGTGGTCTCCAGCCCCGAGGCGAAGAAGGTCAGGACCTGGTCGCCGATCTCGGCGTCGGACAAGCCCCGGCCGTCCCCGTCGAGGTCGCGGGCGGCCAGCAGCGCGGAGAGCAGGTCGCCCCGGTCCGCGCCGGAGGCCCGGCGCTCGGCGACGATGGTGGTGACGATGCCGCGCAGCCGCGCGCGTGCCCGGCGCAGGCGGCGGTTGCCCGGCAGCGGCAGCTCGGCCACCACCGCCGGTGCCGAGGCCCGCAGGTACAGCCCGCGCACCACGGCGGTGACGTCGTCGACCGCCTGCCGCAGCGCGTCCGGCGGCAGCGCGTCCCGGAACATGGTCTCCACCGCGATCCGCGCGCTCAGCGCGCCCATCTCCGCCGGCATGTCGAGCACTTGGCCGTCCGCCCAGCCGCGGGTGACCTCGTCGATGCCCGCGGTCATGGTCTCGCCGTAGCCGGGCATCCGGGTGTGGTGGAACGCGGGCTGGATGAGCCGCCGCTGCCGCCGGTGCCGGTGGTGGGCGCAGGTGCCGAGGCCGTCGCCGAGCCACTCGCGGATCCGGTCGAACAGCGCACCGCCCTTGTCGAAGACCTTGTCGTCGCGCAGCACCCGCTGGGTCAGCTCCGGGGTGCAGACGACGACGGCCCGGTCCGGCCCGAGCCTGATCCGCACCAGGTCGCCGTGCGCGGGCAGCGAGGTCAGGAACGCGTGCGAGTCGCGCAGCAGCGCCGGGGTGTGCCCGATCCCGGGCAGGCCGCCGGGCGCCATCGGGATGTCCGCCGGGCGGGATCGCGCGGTCACCACGTGACCGGTAGTTCGACCAGGCCGCCCGTCTGGGTGTTGCGGTGGACCCGCAGCTCCTCGACGTCCACCGCCAGCCGCATCCGGGGGAAGCGGTCGACGAGCTTGCGGAAGACCGTCTCCAACTCGACCTTGGCCAGCGGGGCGCCGATGCAGTAGTGCGGGCCGTGCCCGAACGACAGGTGCGCGTCCGCCCGGCGGCCGATGTCGAACCGGTCGGGTTCGGGGAAGGCGCCCGGATCGTGGTTGGCCGCGCCGTTGTCCAGCAGCACCAGGTCGCCCTCGCGGATGGAGACCGCGTCGAGCTGGAAGTCCTTCCGGGCGTAGCGCGGGATGTCGCCGCCCGCCGGGCCCGGGGTCGCGCGGATCAGCTCGTCGACGGCGTTCGGGATGATGTCCGGGTCCGCCACGATGATCCGCCACTGGTCCGGGTTGAGCAGGAACAGCAGCATCCCGTACCCGATGTGGACGGAGGTCGTCTCGAAACCCGCGAACAGCAGGACCATCGTGTAGTACGCGGTCTCGGCGTCGTCCACGCCGTCGGTCGCGCACAGCCGCGAGGTGATGTCGTCACCGGGATCGGCGTGCTTGCGGGCCACGAGGTCCTGGCAGTACCGGTACAGCGCCTCCACCGCGCGCTCGGAGCCCTCCCGGTCGGTGACGTCGGCGGCGGCGTGGATCCAGGCGCGGAACTCGGTGCGTTCGGCGTAGGGGACGCCGAGCAGCTCGCACACCACCAGGACCGGCAGCGGCAGCGCGAGCGCCTCGACGAGGTCGACCGGCCGCTCCCGGGCGGCGAGCGCGTCGACGAGCTCGGTGGTCAGCACGTCCACCCGGTCGCGGAGCTCCCGGATCCGCTTCGGGGAGAAGTGCGGTTGCAGCAGGGCGCGGGTCCGCGCGCTGTCCTGCGGCTCGGTGGCGTAGTTGCCGAGCGGACCGCTCACCAGCACCGATTCGCCGATGCGGGCGGCGCGGTCCGGATCGGGGTGGGAGCGCCCCAGCACGTCGCCCGCGAGCAGCCGCTTGACCTCGGCGTAGTCGGTGACCAGCCACGCCGGGTCGCCCACCGGCGTCCGGACCGGGTGCACCGGCCCCCGGGATTGCAGTTCGCGCAGCAGGGGCGGCACGCGGAGCGGGTGGGTGCGTTCGAAGGGCAGGGTGGTGGTGTCCATGTCGTTCCCGTCTGGTCGGCTAGCGGCCGGTTGCTGTTCCGCCGGTCCTCGCCGCGGCGGAGCCGCGAGGCGGGTTCGGCGGCACGAGCTCACTGGTCCCGGTCGATGGCGGCCTGGGCGAACCCGCGCAGCCGGTCGCGGCTGGGCGTCGGCGGCAGCACCCGCAGCGCGGCGATCGCGTTCTCCGAGTATTCCCGGGCCATGGCGGCGGCGGTGGTGATCGCCCCGGTGCGCTCCAGCACCGCGACCAGGACCTCGCGCCGCACGGCGGGGTCGTCGTCGCCGACGAGCACCTCGGCGATGGCGATCCGGTCCTGCGGGGAGGAAGCCCGGTGCGCCAGCAGCACCGGCAGCGTCAGCCGCCCGTTGCGGATGTCGCTGGTGTCGGGCTTGCCCATCGCGCCGGTGTCGCGGGTGTAGGACATCAGGTCGTCGTGGAGCTGGAAGGCACAGCCCAGGTTCTCGGCGTAGACGCCCAGCGCCCGCACCAGGTCCTCGCCCCCGCCGGCCAGCAGCGCGCCGCACTCGCAGGCGCCCCGGAACAGCGCGGCCGTCTTCAGCCGGACCATCGTCAGGTAGGCGTCGAGGTCGAAGTCCCGCCGCGCGCACAGTTCGGCTTCGAGGCTCTGGCCGCGGCACAGGTCGATCCCGCACCGCGCCACCACGTCGAGGGCCGCGACGATCCGATCGGCCTCCGCTCCGGTGGCGCGGCACTCGGCCAGCGCGGCGAACAGGTCGAAGATCAGCGCGTCCCCGGCCACGATGGCGTTGTCGGCGCCGAACCGGTACTGCACCGAGGGTTTCCCGCGCCGCAGCTCGTCGTCATCGATGATGTCGTCGTGGACCAGGCTGGCCACGTGCCCCGATTCCGCGCCGACCGCGGCGGGCAGCACCACGTCGGCGTCCCCGCCGACGGCGAGCGCGGATTCCAGCAGGAGCACCGGCCGGAACAGCTTGCCCGCGGGCACCAGCGCGTGCGCGCACATCGCCCCGAGCATGCTGGTCTCGGCCTGCCAGCGGTCCGCGAGCCCCGCGCCCACCTTCTCGGCGAGCAACGCCGGTCCCGGGTCGCCCGGGGTCCGGTCCTGCGGGTCGGCACCGCCGAACGACGGGTCCATCGTCACACGACCAGCCATCGCTATCCCTCCGTGGTTCGCGGAAGCCCACCGCCGGGTCACCGGCCTGCGAGCGGGTCACCGTCGGGCGAGCTGCCGTTCGAGGCGGCCCATGTAGTAGATGATTTCCTCGTGGTTGGTGGACGGCAGGAACCGGTCGGCGCCGACCTTGTAGTAGAGGGAGCTCACCGTCTCGGTGAGCAGGTGCTCGTAGGGTTCGTCCCGCCGCAGCGCCAGGGTCACCGCGGGCACGTCGAAGCCCTTCCAGACGTCGCGCCACACGTAGTAGTCCTCCCCGTCGACCTGCACCCGGGGCAGCGTCTCGTTGGCGTAGCGCGGGGACGGTGCCCGACCGGGCACGGTGTAGGCGGGCAGCGTGCGGAGGTCGAACTCGAAGACGGTGTCCAGCAACGGGTGCGACTCCTGCGGCACGCGCGGCAGCACCGATTCGCGCCACCAGCGCCGCAGCATCTCCTTGGCCTCGTCGTCGCCGTAGAGCAGGGTCAGCACCGGGGCGAGCACGTCGGAGTCGGTGAACGAGTTGACCATGCCGCTGCGGAACGGCTCGGTGGCCGGGTTCGGGTCGTGGTCGAACCAGTCCATCAGCGACCGGATCAGCTCGGACTGGGTGATGCCGCCCAGCGCGCGCAGCGGCCCCCAGAGGTAGCGGAACACCGGGTTCTCGGCGACCAGCCGGGACACGAAGATGAACCGGTGCATGTACCGGTTGTCCCGGGGCGACATGGTGTCGTGCGACAGCAGGTACTCGAAGTCGTCGGTGTTGCCCCGGACGGTGACCAGGCCGAAGCGGTCCCGGTCGGTGTGGTAGGTGGTGTTCGGCAGGATCAGCATCGGGTACACCGCCACCCGGGAGACGTGGCCGGCGAGCCGGTCGTAGCCCTTCATGAAGGACTCGATGGTCTCCCCCGGCGCACCCCAGATGAGCTCGGCGTAGCAGTCCAGGCCCTCCTTGCCCAGCCACTCCGCCAGGCCCTCCCAGTCGTTGACTTTCATGTTGCGCCGGTTCATCAGGTCCAGCGTGGTGTCGTCGAGGGTCTGCAGGGCGAGGGTGAAGGAGCTGTGCAGGCCGGCTTCCTTCATCACCTTGACGATCTTGTAGAACACCGCGGACTTGTTCTTGGCCCACGAGGTCTCGATGCTCTTGGGGTAGCCGTACTCGCGCCGCACCGCGATGACGTCCTCGACGAATTCGAGGTCGATCGGCATCATCCCGAAGTTGGCGTCGCACAGCACCAGCGTGTGCACCCCGTGCCGGGCGAACAGCTCGATCTCCTGGCGCAGCCGCTCCCGGGAGAACGCGCGCACCCGCTGGCCCACGGCCCCGCCCCAATAGCAGAACGAGCACTTGTACGGGCAGCCGCGGTTGGTCTCCAGCAGTGCGACGTCGTAGGGGAACTCGCCGTTGTCGTCGGTCAGCGGGATGGCGCCGGTGAGGAACGGCGAGGCGATCGAGTCGAGGTCGTCGATCCGGGGCCGGTCGGCGGTGGTGACGACCTGCCCGGCGGGGTCCTGGAACGAGACCCCCTCGACGTGGTGCAGCTCCCGCGCCGAGGCCCCGTCCAGCCGGGCGCGCAGCAGGTCGCGGAAGGTGAACTCGCCCTCGCCGTTGACCACGACGTCGACGAACGGGTGCATGCCGAACACCCGGGTCGCCTGCTGGGACACGTGGTTGCCGCCGAAGACCGCCCAGCCGTCCGGGTTGAGCTGCTTGAAGGTCTCGGCCAGCGCGGCGAACTCCTGGTAGTTCCAGCCCAGCACGGAGAACGCCAGCACGTCCGGGACGCCGTGCTGGAACAGCTCGTTGGCCATGCCGAAGAGGGTTCCGCCGCCGTCGAAGTTGCGGATCCGGATGTCCGCACCGGCCGCGATGCGCTCGTCCTGCAACGCGGTCGCCTTCAGGTAACCGGAGGCCAACGGCATCGACTCCAGCGACATGGCCCAGACGCCCTGCTGCACCAGCCATACCTGCAGCGGTCGATCCTCCATGGGAAGTCCCCCTTGCGCTCGTCCCTGTTCGTCGGGGTGGCCTGTTGGTCGGGTGGCCTGTCGTCGGGATGGGCCGGCCGTCGGGTGCGGCGGCTCGCCGGGCGGTTCGGTCGTGGGGCCGGTTCACCAGGTCGCGGGCACGCGTTCCGGGCCGGTGTCGATCGGGTGGTCGGTCCACGGGAGCTCCTCGGGCGGCGTGCTCAGCGCGAGGCCGGGGAGCTGGTCGGCCAGCGCGCGGACCGCGGCCACGAGTTCCATCCGGGCCACGGCCGCGCCGATGCACCGGTGCGGGCCGTAGCCGAACCGCACGTGCGGGCGGGGCCTCCGGGTCGGGTCGAACCGGTCCGGTTCGTCGAACACCGCCGGGTCGCGGTTGGCCGCCTCCAGCCGGACGAGCACCATGTCACCCGCGGCGATGCGCAGCCCGGCCAGCTCGACGTCCGCGCGCGCCCAGCGGGGGATCGCCTCGCCGCTGAGCCCGGCCTGGTGGCGCAGCACCTCCTCGACGGCCCGCTCCGCCGCCGCCTCGTCGCCGAGCCCGCCCAGCCCGCCGTGCGCCAGCAGCTTGACCAACCCGATGGACAGGGAGTTGATCGTGGTCAGGTAGCCCCCGGAGAGCAGCGCCGCCGCGGCCAGCACCAGTTCGCGGTCGTTGAGCCTGCCGTCGTCGCGGATCGCGACCAGTTCGCTGAGCAGGTCCGCACCGGGATCGGCGCGCTTGTCCGCGATGAGCCCGCCGAGGTGGTCGATCAGCTCCAGCCAGACCTCCACCCCGCCGTCCAGGTCGTCGACGATGGCCACCGACACCGACTCGGCCCACGCGTCGAACCGGGACCGGGCGTCCGCTGGTACCCCGAGCACCTCGGCGATCACCGCCCGGGTCAGCGGCCGGGACAGCCCGGCCACCAGGTCGCCGGGCGCGCCGCCCGCGCGCAGGTCGGCGACGAGCCCGTGGGCCAGTCCGTCCACCCGCGGCCGCAGGCGGTCCAGCGTCCGCGGGCTCAGGCCCCGGGACAGGGCACCGCGCAGCCGGGCGTGCGGCTCGCCGTCGCACAGCAGCGACTCGGTGTCGACCTCGACGCCCTCCCGCGTGATGGCGAACCTGCGGTCGGCGAGCACCCGCTGCGCCTCCGCCGCGCCGAGCACCAGCCAGGCCGGGGTGCCCGCGCCGGTGGTGGTGCGCACGACCGGGGAGTCGCGGCGCAGCGCGGCGTACTCCGGCGGGGGCGCGAACGGCGAGGGCCGCTGGAAGGGCAGCGCGAACGACTGGGTGTCCATGATCCCCCCGTCAGGTCCGGCCGGTCAGGGCGTCGAGGAACCGCCGCACCGAGGCGTTGAACCGGTCGGGGCGCTCCATGTTGACCATGTGGCCCGCCCCGGCGACGACGTCGAGCTCCGCGCCCGGGACGGTGGCGGTGATCCGTTCGAGCATCTCCCGCACGTCGACGACGTCGAGCTCGCCGAGGATGCCCAGCAGCGGCGCGGACACCTCGGGCAACCGGTCCCAGGTGTCGGCCGCCTTGCCCGGCAGCACCGGGTCCGGGCGGGCGTGCCGGGTGGCGGTGTGCATCGCCATCGCGCGGCAGTCCGCCCGGATCGCCGGGTCGACCTCGTGCGGATCGCGGTGCGGGCCGTCGACCCACAGGTCCAGGAACCGCTCGACGTAGCCCTCGGTGTCCCGCTCGGCGACGCACCGCGCCTGGCGCTCGAGCAGGCCCACCACGAACTCGCCGCGCCAGTGCTGCTCGGAGGTCCCGCACCCGCTGATCACCAGGCCGTCGACGCGCTCCGGGTGGTCCAGCGCCACGTCCAGGGCGCTGGTGCCGCCCATCGACTGCCCGACCAGGAAGGCCGAGTCCAGCCCGAGGTGGTCCAGCAGCGCCGTGACGTCGTCGCCGCGCCGGTACTCGGTCGTCGGCGTCGAGGACTCGCCGTGGCTGCGGGCGTCGAGGTTGAGCAGGCGGTAGCCGTCGAACGCGGCGAGCTGCCGCCGCCACACCCGGCGGTCGAGGGTGCCGTCGTGCAGCAGCACGACCGGTGGGCCGTCGCCGAGGTCGTCGTAGGCGAGGTGGCCGTCCGCGCAGGGCGCCCGGTTCATCGGCGGCCTCCCGGGGCGTCCAGCAGTCCCAGCAGCGCCGCCTTCACCTGCGGGCGGCTGGCCACCACGAGGGTGAACAGCGACTCGCGCGCGAGCCGCTGCGCCGGGTGGTCGCGCAGCAGGCCGCCGCCGCCCGCGGCGACCACGCAGGCGCCGCCGGCCCGCAGCGCCAGCTCCGAGCACTCGGCGCGCAGGCCGGGCAGGCTCTCCGGTTCGCCCAGCGCCGCGTCGAACCGGGCGCGCAGCACCCCGGCCTCGGCGCGCAACCGGTCGGCCACCTCCGGCCGGCCCGCGGTCTCCACCGCCGAAGCCGCCCGCTGCACCAGGCCCAGCGGCAGCGCGCCGTCGACGCGCACGCCCAGCGCCAGGCCGTCGAGGAACGCGGCGCGGTCGACGACCGAGGTCACCCGCTCGTCGGGCAGCACCAGGCCGTCGAAGACCAGCCGCACGGTGCTGCTGGCCTGCGCCGCCACCAGGTCGAGCTCGTGGACGGCGCCGACTCCGGGGCCGCGTTCGGCGGCGACGAGCCCGTTGACCACCTCCCCGGTCTCCTCGTGCAGCGCCGACACGTGCAGCACGTCGACCAGCCCCCAGCCGCTGACCAGGGGGACCTCGCCGGTGAGCGACCAGCCGCCGTCGGCTCGGGCCGCCCGCAGCCGGGGCGGCACCGGCAGGACGCCGGAGAACGCCCCGCCACCGCGCAGCTCCCCGCCGGCGGCGCGGGCCAGGAACCGGTCGCGCAGCGCGGTGTTCGGCGTCGTCGCCAGGCCCATCACCACGCCGTGGTGCTGGAGCCAGGTGAAGGTGGTGGTCAGGCAGGCGCTCGCCAGCGTCTCGATCACCTGGAGGAACTCGGTGAACTCCACCCCGGGGCCGCCGAACTCGGGCGGGGCCACCAGGCCGTAGAAGCCGTCCTCGGCGAGCCGCCGGAAGTGGCCGTCCGGGATCGTCCCGGTGCGGTCCACCTCGTCGGCGGCGGGCAGCAGCACCTCGTCGGCGATCTTGGCCGCTCGCCGGAGCATCTCGGTCATGCCGCGCGGCCCCCGTTCGCGGTCGGGGCCAGCTCCAGCAGGTGCAGGTGCCACTCGGCGAACCCGTCGGCCCCGCCGCCGATCAGCTCGCCGGGGAACGCCTCGGCGAGCGCGTCGGGGATCTCCGACATCCGCACCTCCGTGAGAACGCCCAGCGCGTAGCCGAATTCGGCGGCCAGGTCCGCGATCAGCGTCGGATTCCCCATCGCCTCGCCGAACCACAGGTAGACCCGGCCGCCGGGGTGCAGCAGCTCCCGGCCCTCGGCCAGGAACCGGCGCAGCTTCGCGTAATCCGGGTCGAACATCGTCTCGTCCCACAGCGACGAGTCGACGACCTCGGCCGGGGCGTTGAGGAACGGCGGGTTCCAGTAGATGCCGTCGAACCGCTCCCCCGGCCGGACGGCCGAGTACAGATCGCTCTCCCGCGCGGTGACCCGGTCGGCGACGCCGTGCCGCGCGGCGTTGAGCTCGGTGTTGCGCACCGCCGCCGGGTTGAGGTCCAGGCCGAGCACGTGCTCGGTGCCCGCCAAGGCGGCGAGCACGGACATGATGCCCGTCCCGCAACCCATTTCCAGGAATGCCGACATCCGGGCGAAAGGAATCCGGTCGGCGTACAACTCCCCGCCCGGCGAATAGGCGGGCGGCCACACCCCGTCGAGCAGATCCCACTTCCGGCCGAGCAGCTCGAACACATCCGGGCGATCGTCGTCCGAATGGTAGCGATCGATGATGTTCCGGCCGATCAGGAGCTCGAAATCCCGTGCTTCCATGCTGTCCCATCTTCACGTCGGAAGTTTCCGGCGGCAGTCGGCCACCGGGAAAAGGAAAGGAAGAACAACCCCAGCTCGAGCGATTCCCATTCAAACAGCGGCCGGAAAAGGGCGCAACGAAACGCGGACGAACGCGTCACCGGACGGGCGGCGGGGACCACCGCACCATGGCGTCCATGGAACGCCGGGACACCGCCTCGGGGAGGAAGCCGCCCACCCACACCCCGGCGTTGCGCGCCGCCACCGCCACCGGGGACGACAGCTCGGCGAACCGGCCCATCCAGCGCGACAGCGCGCCGAGCCGGGACGTCCGGGCCCGGCGGCTCCCGTCGTAGACCGCGAGCCCCGCCCGCAGCCGCTCCCAGGACCCGGCCCGGCCGATCGCGTGCGCGAGCTCGACGGCGTCCTCCAGCGCCAGGTTCGCCGAGCCCACGTTCGGCGTCATCGGGTGCGCCGCGTCGCCGACCAGGACCGCGCGGCCGTCGGCGAACCCCTCGACCGGGACGGCGATCTCCTCGATCTCGTCGAAGAACAGCGGTTCCGCCGCGGCGCGCGCCAGGAGCTGCGGGATCGGGTCGTGCCAGTGCCCGAACAGCGGTCCGGGTCCGGCGCCGGTGCGCACCGGGCGGCGCCCGCCGGTGGTCCTGGCCAGCGCCGAGAAGTGCACCCGCCCGTCCGGCAGCGGCAGGATCGACAGCCGCAGCCCCGGGCCCCAGGTCTCGGCGGCGACCGGCGCGAGCCCGTCGGCGGGGACCACGCAGCGCCAGCTCACCGAGCCGGTGGCGCGGAGGCCGGGGTGCCGCGGGTGCATCGCGCGGCGGGCCGCGGAGCGGATGCCGTCGGCCGCGACGACCAGGTCCGATTCCAGCAGCGCCCCGTCGACCCGGATCGCGGCCGGCCGGTCCGCGCCGCCGGGATCCACCGGTTCGGCGCCGGAGCCGTAGCGGATCGCGCCGGGCCCCACCGCCTCGGCCAGCGCGCGGACCAGCTCCAGGCGGGGCAGCGCGCGGATCGACTCGCCGTAGCGGCGCTCGACGAATCCCAGCTCGCTGCGGGCGATCCACCGCCCGCCGGGCGCCCGCACCCCGCCCTCGCGCTGGACCACGGCGCGGGCGCGCACCGCGTCGCCGACACCGATCGCGTCCAGCGCCCGCATCCCGTTGGGGGTGATGCCGATCCCGCCGCCGGTGGCGCGCAGATCGGGGCTGCGCTCGAATACCCGGACCGTCCAGCCCTGACCGGCCAGCGCGGCGGCGGTCGCCAGCCCCGCGATCCCGGCACCGACCACGTGGGCGCTGCGCACCATGTCATTTCCTCCCGTGTTCCGCGGAAAAACCGCCGTTCGAGCAGTCCTGGAGGAAATGCGGTTCCTTGCTACCTTCCGGAACATGCGCAGCGTTCCCTCCGTTCGGGTTCGGCTACTGGCCCACGTCGAGGCGTGCCGCCCCGACACCGTCTTCTACGCGGGCGCCGTCGGGTTGAGCGGCGCGATCCTGAGCGATCCCGCCGCGCGTCCGCACCAACTCCTGTTCGCCTGGCTCGTCCCGACCCTCGCCTGGATCGCCTCGCTCTACGGCGGCGACTACTTCGACCGCGAGCTCGACGCGCTGACGAAACCGCACCGGCCGGTTCCGTCCGGCCGGATTCCGCCGACCACCGCGAGGAATCTGATGGTCCTGCTGATCGGCGCCGGCGGGGTGCTGGCGGTGCTGATCAACCCGCTGGCGCTGCTGCTGGCGCTGCCGGCGACCGCGTTCGGCATCGCCTACGCGTGGTGGCTGAAGGGCAAGGGCCTGTGGGGCAACGTCAGCCGCGGCCTGCCCACCGCGCTGGCGTTCCTCTTCGGTTCGATGGCGGTCCAGCCGCTGCCCGCCGCCGCGCTGGTCCCGCTGGCCGTGATGTTCTGGGTGCACGATTCCGGTTCGAACCTCCTCGGTGCGCTGTGCGACCGCGACGGCGACCGCCGCGGCGGCTACCTCACCTACCCGGTGCTGCACGGCGACGACGCCACCGTCCGCGGGTTGACCGGCTTCCACGTCGGGTGGCTCGCGCTCGCGGTGGCCTGGCCGGCGGCCTTCGGCGACCGGATCGACCCGCTCGCCTACTACCTCCCGCTGGCCGGTTGCGCCGCGCTGGCCTGGGTGTCGCTGCGCGGTGTCGTGCGGGCCCCGCGCCCGATCGCCCGCGCGGTGGGCGTGCGCGCGCACGAGGTGCTGGTGCTGGAGCGGGTCGTGCTCGGCACCTTCCTCATCGCCGCCGCCGGGCGGGTCGGCCTCGCCGCGCTGGTCTGCGTCCCGTCGCTGGCCGCCACCGCGCTGGCCCGCCGGATGATGCGCGGCCGGTACGAACCCGCCGGGTGAGCGCGGTCGGCGGACGGGCCCGCCGACCGCGGCCGGACCGGCGCTCAGACCTGCTGCAGCGCGTTCCTCGGGTGACCGCCCTTGTAGAGCCCGAGGACCAGCTCGTGGGAGTAGCCCAGCAGCTCCTGGAGTTCCGGCGGCAGCTCCACGACCTTCTCCGGCGGGACGCTGAGCAGGCTGTTCTCCACCTGGCGCAGCCAGGCCACCTGGAACCCGAACGAGAGGATGTGCCGGACGTCGGAGTCGCTGTTGTTGGCGCCCCCGGCGTGGAACAGGTCCGCCCGGAACATCAGCGCATCGCCCTGGGCCATCTCGGCCTGCACCGCCTCGCTCCAGTCCGGGGCGGGGGCGGTCGGCGGACCGGTGTGGGCGCCGGGCACGACCCACGTCGCCCCGTTCTCGGCGGTGAAATCGCTCATCGCCGACATCACCGAGATCGCGACCGGGTTCTCCCCGCACGGCGCGTGCTGCCACGAGAACGTGTCCCGGTGCAGCTCCTGCACCGGTGCGCCGGGCTTGCGCGCCATGTACTCGGCGATGGTCAGCAGCATCGTGTCCGACAGCGGGGCCAGCACCCGGCGGCAGGCGTCGACGATGTCCCGGTGCAGCACCATGTCCGGCACGCACGGGATGGTGCCGATGAGCTGGTGCATCGTCTGCGAGGTGTCGCCCTGGAACTGGGCGAGCAGCGATCCGTCCGCGTACTCCTTCTCGTCCGGGTTGTCGGCGAGGTAGGTCCGCACCTGCTCGACGTAGGTCTCGCACTCCTCGCGGGAGTACGCCCCGGACAGGACGACCGCGCCTTCGTCGCGGAACGCCGCGTCAACCTCCGCCGGGTCGTAGGGCCGCGTCAAGCGGGGAATCGTGTTGCCCATGGTCACCGATCACCTTTCTCCTCGGGTGCCGCGATCGCGGCCTCGGTGCGGTCCGGGGTCACCAGGTGACCGGGAGCCGCTCGATGCTGACGTCCATGCCCTCGGACCGCCACCGCACCTCGTGCGGCGGATCGGCCGGTCGCAGGCCCGGGATCCGCAGCAGCGCGTCCAGCGCGACGGTCAGCTCCATCCGGGCCAGCGCGGCGCCGAGGCAGTGGTGGATGCCGTGCCCGAACGCCAGGTGCGGGCTGCGCGCCCCGTCGGTGCGCAGCGCGTCCGGCCGCTCGAACTCGGCCGGGTCCCGGTTGGCGCCCACCCGCGAGGCGATCACCGTCTCGCCGGTGCTGATCCGCACCCCGCAGATGTCCACATCGGACTGCGCGATGCGCTGGATGCCGGTCTCCTCGTCCTGCAGCCGCAGCAGCTCCTCCACCACCCGGCCGGTCTCCAAACCGCCGGAGCGCAGCCCGTCGAGCACCTCGGGGTGGTCGAACAGCCGGAGCAGCCCGTGCCCGATCGCCGAAGCGGTGGTGACGTAGCCGGCCATCAGCAGGCCCATCGCCATCGAGGCGACCTCCACCCGGTCCAACCCGTCGGGCTCGTCGCGCTGCCGCACCAGGTCGCTGATCAGGTCGTCGCCGTCGGGCTTGGCGTCGACCAGGTCCACCACGAACCGCTGGAGGTCCAGGAACGCCAGGCCGACCTCCTCCGGCGCACCGCCCACCGAGCGCAGCACGATGTCGGCCCAGCCGCGGAACCGGCCGCGCTCCGCGGCGGGGATGCCCAGCAGCTCGGAGATGATCGCGATCGGCAGCGGGTAGGCGAACGCCTCCTGCACGTCGGCGACCGGCCCCTCGGCCAGCATCGACTCGACCAGGCCGGTGGCCAGCGACAGCGCGTGCTCGCGCAGCCCGGCGATCCGCCGGGCGGTGAAGGCCCGGGTCACGCTGCGCCGCAGCCGGGTGTGGTCGGGCGGGTCCTTGAGGAACATGAACCCGGAGGCGAGGTCGTCCTCGTCGGCGGTGGGGATCGAACCCGGGTACTGCGTGCCGAACGCCGGGTGCCCCAGCAGCTCCCGCACGTCCTGGTAGCGGGTGACCAGCCACGCGTCGCCCCCGTCGGCGGTGCGGACCTTCCGGATGGGCGCGGTCTCCCGCAGCCGCGCCAGCGCCGGCGGGGGCTCGATGGCCGAGTCGCGGGCGAACGGGTACCCGATCGGTTCGGCGCTCTGCTGGTGTCGCACGTCAGCCCTCTCCCTCGGTGGTGCCGTCGAGCACGACCTCGACGGCGTCGGCGAACTCCCCGCCGCTGCGGCCGCGGCGCAGCTCGTGCCGGAACGCCCGCAGCCGTTCGGCCAGCCCCGCGTCGTGGGCGACCCGCTGGAGCAGGTCGGCCAGTTCGCCGGCGGTGAAGGGTTCGCGCAGCCGCACGCCCAGCCCGAGCCGCTCCACGCTGTCGGCGACGGCCCGCTGCTCGCCGATCTGCGGTGCGACCAGCACCGGCACGCCCTGCGCGAGCGCCTCGATGGTGCTGGTCAGGCCGCCGTGCGAGACCGCGGCGGAGGCGTGGGCGAGGGCGTCGAGCATCGGCAGCCGGGCGCGCAGCAGCACCCGCTCGGAAACCGGTCCGACCTCGTGCGGCGCGACCTTGTCGCCCAGCGCCGCGGCGCAGTGCCAGCCGAGGCGCTGCACCCCGCCGACGCAGGTGCGGAAGAACCCGAGGTTCTCGTTGAACACCGTGCCGAGCGAGACCACGGCCAGCGGCTTCGACCGGCGCAGCCACGCCAGCTCGGGCGAGCGCTCGGCGGGCCGGATGCACGGGGTGATGAAGGTGAACCGGGGGCCGAACGTCTCGCCCTTGGGCTGCAAGGCCCGCGGGAACAGCACGATGTCGCGGTCGGCCGCGTTGTCGAAGAGCTGCTCCGGCGAGACCTCGGCGGACAGCCCGATCTCGTCCAGGAACCCGGTGGCGTCGGCGAAGAAGCGCGCCATCGACTCGTCGGTGTCCGACCGCGACCCGTAGTCCTGGTGCAGCGAGAACTCGGCGTTGGAGGCGAACACCGGCCAGGTGCGGACCACCGGGAGGTCGTGGGCCCGCCCGAGCAGCCACCCGGCCATCGACAGCACGTCGGCGACGATCACGTCCGGCCGCTCCTCCCGGACGGCCCGGTCCAGCGCCGCGTGCGCCGCGCGCGCCTCGGCCAGCATGAGCGGCAGGACGCCCGCCATGTCGGACAGTTCCGCGCCCGCCCCGTCCATCGGGGACTCGTAGCCGACCACGTCGACGACGCCGCCCACCTCGGGGGCGAAGCTGCGCGAGGCCAGGCAGCGCACCCGGTGACCGCGGCGGCGCAGCTCGGCCAGCCCGGCCAGGACCGGGTAGACGTGCCCCCACGCGGGGGTGGCGGCGAACAGCACGCGGGCGCCCATCACGCGGCCCCGCCCGCGACCGGGCGCACCGGCATCCGCTCCGGGAACCGGTCGCCGAGCATGTTCACCTTCCACGGCACCGCTTTCCAGTCCTCCAGCATCGCGAAGTCCGCCCCGCACTCGACCAGGGCGTCGACGGCGACCTGCAGCTCCAGCCGCGCCAGGTTCGCGCCCAGGCACCGGTGGATGCCGAAGCCGAACGCCAGGTGCCGGACCACGCCGGGCCGCCGCGGGTCGAAGGTCTCGGGGTCGGCGAACAGCGAGTCGTCGCGGTTGGCGGCGATCAGCGGCGCCACCACCACGTCGCCCTTGCGGATCACGGCCGCGCCCAGCTCGACGTCCTCGGCGGCGAACCGCGGCATCGACTCGCCGTTGTCGCCGGACTGGATGCGCAGGACCTCCTCGACGAAGCCCTTGCGCAGCTCCGCGCCGTCCGGTGCGGTGCGCAGCGCGCGCAGCCACCCGAACTCCAGCAGGTAGCGCATCGCGACGGCGATCGCGTTGGCCGTGCTGACGTAACCGGCCACCGGCAGCCCGAGCACCATGGTGGCCAGCTCGACGTCGTCGACGGTGCCGTCCTGCTGCTGCGCCCGGAGCATGTGCGCGAGCAGGTCCTCGCCCGCCGGACCGGTGCCGCGGCGGCGCTGGGCGATGAGGTCCCGCACGTAGTCGTTGAGCTGCTTCCAGCCCTGCCTCGCCACCACGCCCTGCGCCTCCGAGAGCGGGACGAGGAGCTGGTCGGAGAGCCGCTGGAACATCGCCCGGTCGGGTTCGGGCACGCCGACGACCTCGGAGATGACGTTCATCGTCAGCGGCTTGGCGAAGTCGGCCATCACGTCGACCGGGCCGGTGGCCGCGGCCATCGGCACCAGCAACCGGTCGGCGGTGGCCCGGATCGTGTCGCGGTAGCGGCCCACGTGGCCGACCGCGAACGGACCGGCCACCAGGCCGCGCAGCCGGGTGTGCTCCGGCGGGTCCTGGAAGATCGACTCGTTGGCCTCGTCGGTGCCGCCGCCCCGCTCCAGGTCGATCGGCGACACGCTGAACTCCTGCCCGCCCAGCACCTTGCGGATGTCGCGGTACCGGCTCACCAGCCAGACGCCGGTGCCGTCCGGCGCGGTGGTGCGCGAGACCGGGCAGGACGCGCGCAGCTCGCGCCAGTCGCGCGCGTCGATGTCGGCCGGGCGGAAGCGTTCCACCGGCGGTGGCTCGCGGGAGGTCACGGCGTCCGCGGGGGGCTCCTGCGCTGTCATGGTCGTCCTCCGTTCGGCCGGATGCGCTCAGGCGGTCAACGTCAGCCGGGAGGGACCGCGCACGAGCATCCCGGTCTTCCAGTCGATGCCGGACTCCCCGACCAGCCGCAGGTCCGGTGCGACCGAGGTCAGGACCTCCAGCGCCACCCGCAGCTCCAGCCGGGCCAGCGGGGCGCCGAGGCAGAAGTGCGCGCCGAGGCCGAAACCCAGGTGCGGGTTGGGGTCGCGGGCGAGGGCCAGCCGGTCCGGGTCGGCGAAGACCGCCGGGTCGCGGTTGGCGATCACCGAGGCGGGCACCACCGGCGACCCGGCCTCGACCAGCACTCCGCTCAGCTCCACGTCGGCCGTGGCGTAGCGCGGTGAGGTGCCGCCGGACTCCAGCGGCACGTACCGCATCAGCTCCTCGACCGCCGTCGGGATCAGCGCCGGGTCGGCCACCAGGTCCGCGAACCGGTCGCGGTCGGCCAGCAGCACGTAGAGGAAGTTGGGCAATTGGGTGGAGGTGGTCTCGTGCCCGGCGACGAGGATCGTCATGACCAGCATGACCAGCTCGTCGTGGCTGACGGTGCCGCGCGCGGTGAGCATGGCCGAGATCAGGTCCTCGCGCGGCCGCCGCTCGCGCTCGGCCACCAGCGCGGCGATGTAGTCCCACATGGCGGCGGTGGCGCTCCACCGCTCCTCCTCGGAGATCGCGGTGGCCGCCAGCCCGGCCTCGGCCCAGTGCCGGAAGTGCTCCCGGTCCGCGAACGGCACGCCCAGCAGCTCGCAGATCATCTTGAGGGTGAACGGCAGGGCGAAGTCCTCCACGGCGTCGAAGGTCCCCGCCGCGAGCGCGTCGCCGGCCAGCTCGGTGGCGATGCCGGTGGCGCGTGCGCGGAGCCGGGCCACCGTCCGGGCGGTGAACGCGGTCCGGCACACCGAGCGGACCCGGGTGTGCTCGGGCGGGTCCATCGCGACGATCCCGGCGCTGAAGTCCTCCGCGGCGACCCGGGGGACGTCGCGCCCCACCGCGGCGGCGCGGGAGAACCGCGGGTCGGTCAGCACGGTGCGGACGTCGGCGTGCCGGGTGACCAGCCACGCCTCCTCGCCGTAGGGCAGGCGGACCCGGCTCACCGGTTCCTCCTGCTGCAACCGGCGGTACTCCGGTTCGAGGTCCAGCCGGGGCGCGGGCGGGAACGGGAAGGCCCGGGTCGGCATCCGCGCTCACCCCCGTCCCGGGGCGGCGGGCACCGCGCCGCGCACCAGCGCGTTGCGGGTGACGACGACCTCCGCGCCGCGCCGGGGCACCAGCATCGGCCCCTTCGGCGCCACGCCTTCCGGCTCGGACCGGGCGGGTTCCAGCCGGACGTGGCGGAGGATGGTGCTGATCACGGTGCGCATCTCGACCATCGCCAGCGACGCCCCCAGGCACCGGTGCCTGCCGCCGCCGAAGGGCAGGAAGTGCGCGCTGGGCGGTTCGGTGGGGAAGAACCGCTCGACGGAGTAGACCTCGGGCTCGGCGTGCAGGTCGCCGGACAGGTGCAGCAGCCCCAGCGACACCGCGAACATCGTGCCGGGCGGGAATGCGTAGCCGTCGGCCTCCCAGCGCTCGACCGAGCGGCGGCCGAGGTCCAGCGTGGTGGGCCGCGCCCGGATCGCCTCGTGGATGGCCGCGTCGAGGTACTTCCGGTCCTCGCGGGCCACGGCGTCGGCGACCTGCCCGAGCGCGCCCGGGGCGCGCAGCACCCGCTCGAAGAACCACGCGAGCTGCGTCGCGGTGGTCTCCTGGCCGACGGCGAGCAGGGTGACCAGGTGGTCGCGCAGCTCCTGGTCGGTCAGGCCGGGGCCGTCGGCCCCCTCGGCCAGCAGCAGCGACATCACGTCGCTGCCCGGCGCATCGGGGTCGGCGGCGGCCCGGCGTTCCCGGATCTCGGCGAAGATGATCCCGTCCACCTCGCGCAGCATCCGTTGGAACGCCGCCCACGGTCCGCGCCCGCCGAACTCGCGCCGGAGCGCGGGCAGCAGGATGAGCAGCGGGTTGACGTCGAGCAGCCGGGGCACCAGCACCCGCAGCCGGGCCAGCCGCGCCGAGTCGGTGATGCCGAAGACGGCGCGGATCATCACCTCCAAGGTGACCCGCTGGAAGCAGTCGATCAGCCGGACGCGAGAACCGGCCGTCCACTGCCGGATCTCCTGCTCGACGATGGAGACCATCACGTCCACGTAGTCGTCGACGTTGCCGCCGTGCAGCGGTCGCATCAGCACCTTGCGCCGCCGGGCGTGCTCGTCGCCGTGCGACATCAGCAGCGAGTGGCCGCCCACGATGAAGTCGATGCACTCGTTGGCGGCGGCGGCGTCGAAGTTCGCCGCCTCGTCCTTGAGGATCCGCCGGATGCCCTCCGGCGTCCCGACGTAGACCACGTCGCCGAACCCGAGGATGCGCGCGGTGAACAACGGCCCGTAGCGATTCATGCAGGACACGCCGAACTTCACCGGCGCGAGCAACCACATCAGGGTCTGCACCCAGGCGGGCAGCCGGGGGCCGGGCGGGAGCGCGCCCGGGCCCCGGCGCCGTCGCGGAACCCGGCTCACCGCGCTCCCCCCTCGCGGTTCAGCGTCCGCAGCCACCGGCCGAGCCCGCGCAGCGCGAAGGTGTGCGCGATCAGGTCGTCGGTGTAGCAGAGGTCGTCGAAGTACAGCCCGACGTTGCTCGGCCGCCAGGTCCCCAGGTCGTCCTGGTGGTCCACCAGCCACTCCACGGCCCGCAGCACGCCCGGACCCCGCGGGTCCGCACCGGCCTTGAGCAGCGCGAACAGCGCCCACGACGTCTCCTCGGCGGTGCTGCCCCGCGGCGGGAGCTCGTGGTGCCGCGGCCACCCGCCGTCCGCGGCCTGGTTGGCCAGCAACCACGCCCGGGCCGACTCCGCCGCCGGGGCGCCGCCCCGCGCGGTCTCGACGAACGCCTCCAGCAGCCGGCTGGTGCCGTGGGTGTTGTCCCGGAACCACACCGAGGCGATGGAGCCGTCGCCGTCCTGGTGCGCGCGCAGGTACTCCAGCGCCCGGGCCAGCGCGCTGCCCGGCGAATCCGGCAGCCCCCAGCGGCGCAGCGCCAGCACCACGTGCGCGGTGACCCCGGCGCAGGGCCGGTCGTTCATGATGTGGGTGTCGCGGACCCACTCCGACCAGGAGCCGTCCCGGTTCTGCATCCGCAGCAGCCACTGGATGCCGAGCTGCACCGCCGGGTGGGTGCGCGGCACGCCGAGATCGGCGAGCACCCCGAGCACGACGGCGGTGTCCTCGGACTCCGGCCAGCCCGACGGGTTGGCCCAGCCCCACCCGCCGGGCGGGATCCCGTACTGGGCGAACGGCTTGTTCCACTGGTTGCGCAGCAGCCACTCCCGGGTGCCCTGGAGCAGCGGCTCGTTCGCGACGTCCTGGAACTCGCCGAGCGCCATGATCGAGTACGCGGTGACCGAGATCTCCAGGTCCCGGTCGATCGCCCAGGACCCGTCCTCGCGCTGGGTCTGCAGGAGGTAGTGCAGGGACGCGAGCTCCAGGTCCTTGCCGACCCCGGCCCGCCGCAGCGCGAGGTAGACGAACCCGGCGATCATCGGGCACTCCTCGATGCCGCCGTTGGTGCCGGAGACCTCCCGGAGCCAGTCCAGCGCCCGGGGCTCGGCGAGGCGGCCCAGCGCCCGGCGCAGCGGGCCGCGCGGCAGGGTGCGGCTCTGCATCACGCCCAGGCCGAGGATCGCCGGGAGCGCGATGGACACCTTGTTGCGCCAGCGGCGGGGCACCAGCACCGCCTCGACCGGCATGTCGGGCTGCTGGTCGAAGTCCCGCAGCCCGGTCAGCGCCCAGATCGTCGGCAGCGCCGCGGGCCAGGTCTTGGGGGCCTCGCCGGTGAGCCCGGGGATGACGTTCATCCCGTCGTTGTCGTCGATGAAGGTCCGGGCCCGGGTGATGGCACCGTGCGAGGCGTCCGGGTCGATCTCGTGCAGCGCGGCGAGCCCGAAGGCGGTCATGCCCGGGCTGCTCGGCCACTCCGCGTCGGCCATCGCCCAGCCGCCGTCCTCGCGCTGGTGGGCGCGCAGCCACCGCACCGCGCCGTCGACCCGGTCCCGGTAGCCGACCGGGTCGGCGCGGTGCAGCGACAGCGCGCCCAGCGCGGTCGCGATCGCCGAGGACGACAGCCGGTCGACCCAGGAGCCGTCCTCGCGCTGCCGGTCGTAGAGGTTGGTGATCGCGCGTTCCGCGGCCTTCTCGGCCCGGACGCGGAGCTGTTCGGCGTCCACTGGTCCGCCTTCCCTTCTCGCGGCTGTGCGGGCTTGCTCGTCATGTCGACGCGGTCGGCCACCGGTGCGGGAATTCCCGCATTCCGGCGCCGACCCGTGGAACAGCGTTTCCGTGGAATCTCCGATGCCGTCGCGAGCCGCGCGGCCGGACCCGAACTCGAACAGGGTTTCCGTTGATACCGACCGGTTTTCCGCCCGACCGGCGATGACCTCGTCCTGGACGTTAGACCTGGCCCACCCCCTCCGCAAGCGGTTCAGAACAGCACTCGAGCACCGAGCGAGGAATCGATCGTCAGGCGCAGCGCCTCGGCCATCGACACCGAATTCCGGAATCCGAGCGCGCGCAGTTTCGCGTCATCGCAGTGCTGCCGCCGCAGGGCGCGGGGCATTCCCCTTTCGGCGACGATCTCGTACCCGTTCCGGCGAATCGCCGCCGCGCGACCCGGGTCGTGCGGGGCGCAGGCCGCCGCGGCCCGCTCGATCAGCTCCGCCACCAGTTCGAGCGTCGTGCGGTGCGCCGCGGGGCACATGTTGAAGACCTCGCCGCAGGCCCTCGGGTCGGCGGCGACGGTCCGCAGCGCGCGGACCACGTCGGTCACGTAGACGTAGTCCCGGCCGTGGGACATCGAGCCCGCGTAGATCACCGGCGGGAGCGGTCCGCCCGGGTCGAAGAGGCGGCTCAGCGTCCGCGGCACGATCCGCGAGCCGGTGTTGCGGTCGCCCGGGCCGACGACGTTGCACAACCGCAGCGTCGAGACCGGCAGCCCGAACTCGGAACCGTAGAGCCGGACCAGGGTGTCCGCCGACATCTTGCCGACGTCGTAGACGCCCCGCGCGTCCAGCGCCGAGCCCTCCACGTAGGCGTCGCCGACCAGCTCGCCGTAGACCTTGTCGGTCGAGGTCAGCACGAACCGGGACAGGGCGGTGCAGGCGGTGCGGGCGGCTTCGAGCACGTTGAGCGTCCCGCCGACGTTGCACGTCAGGGAGCCGTGCGGGTCGCCGAACGCCGAGTCGATGGTCGACGAGGCCGCCAGGTGGAACACGACCTGCGGGTCCACCTCCTTGACGACCTCAAGGCAGTCGTCGAAGCGGGTGATGTCCACCCGCACCGACTCCACGGCCGGGTCCGCCCCGGCCGCCCGGTCGACGACGACGACCCGGTGGCCCCGGCGCGCCAGATCGCCCGCCAAGTGGGCGCCGATGAATCCGCATCCGCCGGTGACCAGCACCGGCCGGACGCCGTCCGTGCACTCCATGTCGGGTGTCCCCCTAGGTCCGGGTGCCGGGTCCTGGTGCCGGTTCCGCGGCCGGCTCGGCTATCGGGCCTGATCGACCGGGCACCCGTCCCGGTCGAGGCCGTCGACCTGCTCGCCGAACTCCGCCCAGAACCGCGCGTTGTGCCGGGCCAGCGCGGCGATCGTGCTCAGGCAGTGCGCCGGGAGGCCGACGACCGGCGGCGCGGCGGCGCCGTCCGGGACCAGGTGCGAGTCGAGCCAGCGGAGCAGCGCGCGGCCCGCTTCGCTGAACCGCAGCGACGGGTCGCGCCGGAGGGTGCGCATGATCGCGGCCGGGTCCTGCTCCGGCTCGCCGGGGAGCGGATTCCGGGACCGCGCCGCCCGGTGGTCCGGCCCGCCGTCCCGGCGCGCCGGCGCCGGGTCCTGCCCCGCGCTGATCCGGTTGCGCACGTCGAGCACCGTCGACGGTGCGATGCCGACGGTCCGCGCGATGTCGCGCAGCGACCTGCCCGGGTCGGCGCGCATGAGCTCCCCCGCCAGGCGCCGCCCTTCGGAGCTGTCGAGCGGGCGCAGCCTGCCGTCCCGGCCCATCCGGGCGTTCGACCGCGCGTCCGCCACACTCGAACGCCGGCGCAACGCCCCGACCGTGGTGGCGGCCAGTCCGCTGACCAGCGCGATCCACCGGTCGGACCGGTCGGGGTGGGTGCGGATGATGCGGGCGGCGGCCGCCTTGCGGTCGGCCAGCGACAGCGGCAGCCCGTTGGCCGTGTTCGCCTCGACGGCGAGCACGAAGGCGTCGTCGGAGTCGCCGTCGAAGAACCGCGCCTCGATGTGCCCGCCCGCGCCCAGTTCGGCCGCGCGCAGCCGGTGCGCGCCGTCGATCACCCGCATCGTCGGGCGGTGCACGATGATCGGCGGCAGCGGGAATTCCAGCTTCGCCAGCGCCCGGACGTGCTCGTCGCTGACACCACCCGTCCGGGGGGAATCACCGAGCCGCAACCGGTCCACCGGCACGACTTCCACGGCGGCGGCGCCCGCCTGGTAGGAGCGCCACGGCGAAGGCACGTCGGATTCGTCGTCGGGGCCGTCGGGAATGCGCGCGGATTCCCCGCAGCTCTGACGATCCATCGGAGCACCCTTCCGGACGTGGTGGCAGGGACCACGATCAGTGTCACCGGGCGAGCGCATATGAAGCCGCACACGTCCCGCGTACAGTCGGGAAAAACGCATGTGCTGGGGGAGGCACGATGGACCTGCGCCGGGGAGGTTCGTGCGGTCATGCGGTGGAATTCCGGTTGCTGGGGCCGGTGGCCGTCCACCTGCGCGGGCAGCCGCGACCGCTGGGCGGACCGAGGCAGCGCGCGGTGCTGGCGGCCCTGCTGCTGCACGCCAACGAGGAGGTGCGCACCCAGCAGCTGCTCGAACTCGTCTGGTCCGACCTGCCCAGCTCCGCCGAGTCGAACCTGCGGACCTACCTGGCCCGGTTGCGCCGGATCCTGCGCATCCCCGGGGAACCCGAGTCCCGGCTGCGCACGCTGCGGGGCGGGCACCTGGTGACCGTGCTGCCGGGCGAGCTCGACGTGGCGGCGTTCACCTCGCTCGCCGACCGCGGGGAGCAGGCCCCGGACCGCTCCGCCGCCTGCCGCCACTTCGCACGCGCGCTGGAGGTCTGGCGCGGCCGGGCGCTGGAGGACGTGTCGCCGGGCCCGCTGCTGGCCGCCGAAGTGGCCCGCCTGGAGGCGCACCGGGAACGGATCCGCGAGCAGTACCTGCAGGCCCGGCTCGCCCTCGGCCAGCACGCCGAACTGCTGCCCGAGCTGCACGCGCTGCTGCTGCGCAACCCGCTGTGGGAACGCCTGGCCGGGCTGCTGATGCTGGCCCTGCACCGCTCCGGGCAGCGCACCGAGGCGCTCGCCGTGTTCCGCCGGACCCGTTCCCGGCTGATCGACGAACTCGGCGTCGAGCCCGGCACCGAGCTGCGCGAGCTGCACCAGCGGCTGCTGGCCGGGGACGATCCGGTGGTCCCGGCCGTCCCGGTACCCCGGCCGACCGCGGACGCGCGATCGCCCGCGGCGCTGGCCCGCATCACCGGGACGGCCGGGCTGCGCGGGATCGGCCTGCGCCCGCCGAGCGGGCTGCCCCCGGCTTCGCGCCCCGCGCCGGAGCGCGCCGCGGGGCCACCCGCCCAACTGCCGGTCGACGTGCCCGTCTTCTGCGGACGGGCCGCCGAGATCGCCGCGCTCCTCGACGGCGTGCCCCCGGCCGGCGGATCAGCCCCGGACCGCAGGCCGATCATCGCGGTCGACGGCATGGCCGGGGTCGGCAAGACCACCCTCGTCGTGCACGCCGCGCACCGGCTCGCCCCGGACTACCCGGACGGGCAGCTCTTCCTCGACCTGCACGGGCACACCCACGGGGTCGAGCCGCTCGACCCGCACGAGGCCCTGGACCGGATGCTGCGGGCCCTGGGCGTGCCGAGCCGCGACATCCCCGCGGCCACCGAGGACCGCGCCGGCCTGCACCGCTCGCTGCTGGCCCACCGCAGGATGCTGGTCGTGCTGGACAACGCGCACAGCGAGGCGCAGGTCCGGCCGCTGCTGCCGGGGGCGGGCCGCAGCCGGACGCTGATCACCAGCCGCCGCCGCCTCACCGGGCTGCACCAGGCGCACCCGCTGTCCCTGGACGTCCTGCCACCGCACCAGGCGGTCGACGTGTTCCGCCGGATCAGCTCCCCGCGCCCGCTGCCGGAGGGCGCGGAGGCGCTGCTCGGCGAGGTCGTGGAGCTGTGCGGCAGGTTGCCGCTGGCGCTCCGGATCGCCGCGGTCCGGTTCCGCGACCGCCCTTCCTGGCGGCTCGCGCACCTGCACGAGCGGCTCAGCGACCAGCAGCGGCGGCTGACCGAGCTCGACGCGGGCGAGCACGGCGTGGCCGCGACGTTCGCCCTGTCCCTCGCCGAGCTGGAACCGGACAAGCGGTGGCTGCTCGTCTTCCTCGGCCTGCACCCCGGCACCACCGTCGAGGTCGGCGCCGCCGCCGCGCTGGCCGGGCTGAGCGTCCCGGTGGCCGACCGGCTGCTGGAGGAGCTGGTCGACGCACACCTGCTCCGCCAGACCGCGCCCGGCCGCTACGAGCTGCACAACCTGATGCGCGCCTTCATCTCCGGACTGGCGCACGACGCCGACCCCGCCGAGGTCCGCGCCGCCGTGCGCCGCCTGCTCGACCACCACCTGCACACCGCCGAGGCGGTGGACCACCTGATCCAGCCGGCCAGGCCGCGCGAGGCGCTCGCCCCGCCGGACCCGGTCGTGGAGCCGCGCGGCTTCACCTCCCTCACCGAGGCGCTGGCCTGGTGCGACCGCCACCGCTCCGACTTCGTCGGCCTCGCCCGCCTCGCCGCGGAGCACGGTCTGCTGACCCACGCCTGGCAGTTGCCGACCCGGTTGGAGGGCTACTTCGACCTGCGCCAGCACTGGGCCGAGGGCATCGCCGCCTACGAGGTCGGGCTGGCGGCGGCGCGGCGCCTCGGCGACCGGCCGGCGGAGAGCGAGCTGCTGATGGGGCTGGCCTTCGGCTGGACCCAGCTCCGGGAGGACTCCCGGGCGATCTCCTGCTACACCTCGGCGATCTCGGTGTCCCGGGAGATCGGCAACGGCTACGCCGAGGGCGTCTCGGCGATCGGGCTCGCCGAGGTCCACCGCAGCCTCGGCCGGTTCGGCGAAGCGGTGCGGTTCCACCGGCAGGCCCTGGCGGTGTACCGGCGCCTCGACGACACCTACGCCACCTGCGTCAGCCTCGACTACCTCGGCAGCACCTACCGCGACCAGGGCCGGCTCGACGAGGCGCTGGAGTGCTACCGGCTGGCCTACGAGGACAGCGAGCGGATCGGCAACCGCTACAGCGCGGGCCGCCACCTGATCAACCTCAGCCAGACGCACCAGGCGCTCGGCCAGCACGGACGGGCGTCCTGGACCGGGGAGCGGGCGCTCGCCCTGTGCGGGAAGGTCGGCGACCGGGACGGCGAAGCCTGCGCCCTGACCACCTTGGGACTGGTGCAGGCCGAGCTCGGCGAGACCGACCGCGCCCGGGGCCACCTGGCGGCGGCCCGCCGCGTCCTGGACGAGCTCGGCGACGAGCGGGCCGCCGACGTGCGGACCTACCTCGACGAGCTGCCCGGCGAACCGGCGTCCGAAGTGGACCCCTGCCTCCGCCGGTGACGCCCCGGAGGTCCCGGGCGGGGCGTCACATCAGGCTGCGCGGGGCGAGCCGGACCGGCGGGCGCTGGTCCTCGTCGAGCTGGAGGAACCAGATCATCGGCGCGTACTGGTCGAACACGTTGGCGGGCACGCTCAGCGCGTCGGCGAGCTCACCGCTCTCCTCGGGGGCGACGTAGAAGGCGTTGCACCCGTCGAACAGGGTGCGCCGGTAGCCGAGCCGCGCGAGGTCGTCGAAGTCGGCCGCCGCGGTCCCGTGCAGCGGGACGGTGGCGTCCACCACCACGACGCGGGGTCGCCAGACGTCGAAGGACAGGCCGGCGAGCACGTCGGCCTCGGCGCCCTCCACGTCGATCTTGAGCACGTCGATGGGCGTCGGGGCACCGACGGCGCGCAGGATGGCGTCCAGCGTGGTGACCTCCGCGGTGCGCGGGACGACCGCCCTGCCCTCGGCCGCGTACCGGCCCGCCAGCTCGGCGTTGGCGGTGGACAACCAGCCGTCGTCGACGTCGAAGAACTCGGCGGTGCCTTCCTCGGCGCCGACCACCGACCGCAGCACGTGATCGCCCGGGTAGGCCGCTTCGAGGCGGTCGGCGAAGTGCTCGTCGGGTTCGATGTGCACCCCGGTCCACCCCAGGTGCTCCGACAGGTTCTTCACCACGTTGGCCAGGACCGGGTCCGCGGCCCCGACGTCCACGAAGTACCCGGGCGCGGTGCCGGCGAACGCGCGCATCAGCACGACGTCCTCGTGGCTGGTCGCGAAGGAAACGAGCTGCCAATAGACGGAATCATCCGAATTCTGGGCGACCATGATGCCGAGAATAGGGATGCGGTTCGAGGCCGTCAACGATCCGCAATTCCGGAACGCACCACACCTGGAAATCCGCAATTACCCGAAGCGGAATCGGAATGCGGCATTCGCATGGCGATGCCGACCGAACGGCCGAACCCGCCTCCGGCGGCGATCACCGAACGCGGTCGGCCCGCACCCGCCGACCCGACGTACCAGCACGTCAGCGGCTCGACGTTCCCGCGGCAGGGGCGGCCTGGGCTCCCGGCGCGGGAAAAGGCCGCCGAGCCGATGACCGGAATGCCGCGGGATCACCGCTTTCGCGCCCTTTTCACCGATCCGGCGCGGGGAATTGCGGGCGCACCGCTTTTCCCCCACCGTTCCCGCGTTCCGCCACCGCTCAGCGGGGGAACACGCCGATGCCGTTGGCGACCGGGCGGGGCTTGCCGTCCGAGGGCACGTTGCGCACCGTGGCCGCGTCCTCGCCGGGCCCGCGCAGCGCGAACGTCGACGAGCCGCCGCCGTCGAGGTTGACCGCGTCGTCGGCGCCGAACGAGCGCAGCAGGTCGGCGAGCTCGGCGACGGTCATCCCGGCGCTGACCGCGGAGCGCCCGTCCACCACGACGAGGTAGGCGAACCGGCCGTCGGCGCTGGCCCCGGCGGCCGTGCGGGGCGCGAGCTCGCCCGCGTCGAGCCCGGCCAGCGGCGCCCCGTCGCGCAGGATCGGGAAACCGCCCACCGCGAACCGGAACGGCGGGGCGTCCTCGGCGACCAGCCGGGGCCGCACGCGCACCCGGTCGCCCGGGTCGAGGGACTCCAGCTCGGCGGCGCCGTCCTCCCGGCCCACCAGCACGGTGGTGCCGCGCGGGATCGCCCCGGCACCGGGTTCCTCGTGCTCGGCGACCACGACCCCGTCCCGCACGACGACCTCCTCGGTCTCCGCGCTGCACGGCGCGGTCCGGCTGGTGTCGGTGCCGCAGGTCGAGCGCACCCGCGACATGGGGCCCCACTCGCTGGTGAACACGCCGATGCCGTCCTCCGCCACCGCGTACTGGTTCAGGCCCTCCAGGTCGAACGTGCCCTCGCTGGTCCGCGCGTACCCGGTGAGGTCGAGGTCGGCGACCCGCGCCTGGCGGTCCACGCCGACGCCGAACACGTCCCAGGTGGAGGTGCCCGCCGGCAGCCCGGGCCCGAACCGCTGGCCCGCGGGCACCGCGCCCTTCCGGTCGCGCCCGGCGGCGATCTCCGGCCCGACCGAGGAGCCGGTCGGCTCGACGCCCTCGTGCACCGAGCTGATGTTGAAGAAGTCGCCGTTGAACCCGGCGACCGCACCCCGCGCGTTGGCCATGTCCGGCACCTCGTCGCGAGCGGCGATCGAGCCCGGGTGGAGCAGCCCGAGGCGCGCCCGGTGCAGGTCGACGGTGAGCAGGTGGCCGTTGACCGCGCCGTGCCCGGTGGTCACGGTGAACGGCCGGTGGTCGATCCCCGGGGCGACCCGCCCGCTCGCCGACGCCGTCGGCGGCACCAGGAGCCCGAGCACGACCGCGACGGCGAACGCGGCGGACCGGCGCGGAGGGCGCATCGAAGTCATGGCGAGAAAGCTGCCACCGACCGGTGCCGCCGAGCCGAGCGCCACGCGGCCGGCCCCTGAATCCCCGGTGAACGGCGGTGCCGAGGTCAGCCGCCCACCCGCTCCGCCCCGCGCTACGCTCGCGCACGTCGGGCGGCTATCGTGCGCTTCTCCGCCGACGGAAGGGACGAGGACGGTGACGGTGCGGGTGCTGGCGCGGACCCTCCGCGGGCTGGAGGACGTCGCCGCCGAGGAGCTGACCGGGCGCGACCTCGGCCGGGTCGAGCGCACCCGCCATCGCGAGGTGTGGTTCACCGCGGACCGCCCCGACCCCCGCCTGCTGGACCTGCGCACCGTCGACGACCTGTTCCTGCTCGCCGACGTCGTCGACGACGTCGGGCACACGAAGCGGGAACTGGCCCGGTTGGCCGAGGCCGCCCGGACCGGCGAGCCGGGCGAGCTGCTGCGGACCCGGGCCCGCTGCGGCGGCGTCGGCACCGCGACGGCCGTGGACGTCGCCGCGTCCTTCCTCGGCAAGCGCAACTACAACCGCTACGACATCGAGGACGCCGTCGGCACCGAGATCGCCGACGCCCTCGGGCTGCCGTACCACTCCCGGCGGGGCGGCAGCGCTCCGCCCGAGGGGTCCCTGTCGTTCCGGGTCACGATCGAGGGCACCCAGGCGGCGCTGGCCCTGCGCATCGGTGACCGGCCGCTGCACCGCAGGCCCTACAAGCAGGCCTCGACCCCGGGCACCCTGCACCCGCCGCTGGCCGCCGCCATGGCCCTGCTGGCCGGCACCGGTCCGACCGACACCGTGCTCGACCCGTGCTGCGGCACCGGCACCCTCCTCATCGAGGCCGCCGACCTGGGCCTGGGGGCGCGGCTGCTCGGCGCCGACCACGACCCGCGCGCCCTGGCCGCGGCCACGGCGAACGCCGCCACCACCGGCACCGCGGCGACCTGGCTGCGGTCCGACGCGGGCAGGCTGCCCGTCGCCACCGGCCGGATCGACCGGATCGTGAGCAACCCGCCCTGGGACCGCCAGGTCGCCGCGCACGGCTCGCTGGCCGCGCGCCCGGACCGCTTCCACCGGGAGATCCGGCGGGTGCTGTCCGGTTCGGGGCGCGCGGTGCTGCTGCTGCACGAGGCGGAGGCGCAGCGCGCCGCGGCGGAGGCCGCCGGGCTGCGGGTCCGCGAGGTCCGCCCGGTGAGCCTGTTCGGCACGCACCCCTCGGTGGTCACGCTCACCGGCTGAGGCTCAGGACCCGGCCGGGGCGAGGACGACGTCGAAGCGGCAGCGGGCCCACGTCCGGTCGCCGAGCTCGCGCCCGTCGGGGGTCGGCGTCCCGGGGTCCTGCTGCTCGAACCGCTTGACCAACGAGTCCTTGACGCCGAAGACGCAGTCGCCGATCGCGAGCTGCGGGTCGCCCTCGACGAAGATGTGCGTGACGAGCGTGCGCCGGCCCGCCGCGGTGACCATGAAGTGCAGGTGCGCCGCACGCACCGGCGAGCGGCCGGCGGCGTCGAGCATCCTGCCGACCGGGCCGTCGTGCGGGATGGGGTAGGGCACCGGCGTCAGGCCCCAGAACCGGTACCGGCCGTCGGCGTCGGAGTGCAGGTGGGCGCGACCGGCGACGCGGCCGTCGGAGTGCTGGACGTCGTAGAAGCCGTCCTCGTCGCACTCCCACACCTCGATGCGCGCGCCGGGCACGGGAGCGCCCTCGGTGTCGATGACGGTGCCCTCGACCCAGCACGGCTGACCGGGCGCGCTGCCCGCGAGATCACCGCCGAGGGGGATCTCCGGGGAGTCCTCGACGAAGAACGGCCCGAAGACGGTGGCCTCGGTGGCACCGGCGTAGGACCGGTTGTTCACGGCGATGGTCTGCATGGAGGCGCCGAGCACGTCGGACAGCAGCACGAACTCCTGCCGCTCGTCGTCGGTGATGTCGCCGACGGCGGTGAGGAACTCGATCGCGGTGTTCCACTCCCGCTCGGTCAGGCGCACGTCGCGGATGAACGCGTGCAGGTGCCGCGTCAGCGACCGCATCACCTGCTTCAGCCGCGGATCGGGGGTGCCGTCGAAGGACGCCAGGACGTCCTCGACGACGCGGTCCTCGACGGCGGCCTGCTCGGCCGGGACCGGCGTGGGCTCGTGGTTCTCGGTCATGGCGGGGCTACCTCTCACCGGGCGGGGCTCCCGCGTGCGCGACGCGCGGGAGCGGTTCCAGGTCGGCGCGTGGCCTTCGAAGACCACGGTAAGGATCAGCTCGGCCGTTCCGGGAGTCGCGTCCGCGCCGAACGCGGCGGCGCCAGGGGTTGGTGTGGTCGAGAACCGGCTCCTGGCGCCGGTGCTGTCATCGGCCGACCGGTGGTCCCGGTGGCGGACCCGGGCCGCGGCGGCTGGTCATCGCTCGGTGTCGGGGCCGGGCCGGTGGCCCTGGTGCTGGACGTCCGCGGTGGCGAGGAGGTCCATGGCGCGCCGGGACGGGGATCCGGCTTCGGTGGTGTAGAGGAACAGGCTCGTACCGGGGTCGCCGGGCAGGGCCAGGGTTTCGTACTCGACGGTCAGCTCCCCGACGAGCGGGTGGCGCAGGCGCTTCGAGCCGTAGGTGCGCTGGTGGACCCGGTGCTGTTCCCACCACAGGTCGAATTCGCGGCTGCGCTCGCGGAGTTCGGCGACGAGCTCGGCGGTCGTGCGGTCGTCGGGGTCGCGGCCGGCTTCGAACCGCAGGCTTTCGACGGCGGCCCTGGCCTGGTCCGGCCAGTCCACGAACAGCGACCGGGCGTCCTCGTCGAGGAACATCCAGCGGGCGTAGTTGCGCCGCGTCGCGGGCATCCGGTCGAAGTCGGTGAACAGCGCCCCGGCCATCCGGTTGGCGGCCAGGACGTCGGTGCGGCGGCCCAAGAGGAGCGCGGGCTCCCCGTCGAGGGAGTCGAGCAGCTGGCGGAGCCCGGGACGCACCCGTTGGACGCCTCGGTCCCGTCGACGAGCGGGGGCCGCGGTCAGCCCGAACAGGTCTTCGAGGTGCGCGCGCCCCGCGGCGTCGAGCGCCAGCGCCCGGCCGATCGCCGCCACGACGGCCGCGGAGGGCACGATGCGTCGTCCCTGCTCGAGCCGGGCGTAGTAGTCGGTCGACACCCCGGCCAGCCGGGCGACTTCCTCGCGGCGCAGTCCGGGCACGCGGCGCACCCGCCCGTCGGGCGGTAGCCCCGCCCGGGACGGGTCGACCTGGGCGCGGTTGCGCCGCAGGAAGTCGGCGAGTTCGCGATTGGCAGCGACCACGGAACCCATCGTCCCCGAAGCGGCTCGTCGGCGATCGGCCCGGTGCGTCCTAGGACGCCGAGTCCTAGGTTGCCCCGTCCTAGCTCGTGCAGGGCACGGGATGGGCCCCCGATCCCGGTCGCGCCGCGCCACGCTGGAGGCATACCGGCGCCGGAACGCACATCGATCCCACCACCAGCGAAGGATGGACATTCGTGAGCAAGGTTCTGATCGTCATGTCCGCTGCCAGCACCTGGGAGCGCACCGACGGTTCGTCGTACCCGACCGGCTACTGGGCCGAGGAGCTCGCCGCGCCGCACGAGACGTTCGTCCAGGCGGGCTACGCGGTCGACTTCGCCTCCCCGGGTGGGGTGCTGCAACCGCTCGACCAGCACAGCGCCGATCCGGAGGTCGCCGGGGCGGACTGCGCCCGCTACGTCGAGCACGCCGCGAAGGCCCTGCGGGAGTTCGGACCGCTGCTCGATCTCGGTGCGGTCGACGGCGGCGACTACGTCGCGGTGGTCCTGCCGGGCGGGCACGGGCCGGTGGTCGACCTCCACCAGGACCCCGATCTCGGCAGGCTGCTCACCGCGGCCGATGCCGCCGGGAAGCCCATCGGAGCCGTCTGCCACGGACCCGCGGGGCTGCTGTCCGCCGTGGACGCGGAAGGCGGGTGGTTGTTCGCCGGGCGGGAGATGGCCGCGTTCACCGACGAGGAGGAGCAGCTCTTCGGCACGGCGGAAGGCGCCCCGTGGCTGCTCGCCAGCAGGCTGCGCGAGCGGGGCGCGAAGCACTCCAGCGGCCCGGCCTACGCAGCGTTCACCGTCCAGGACGGGAACCTGTTCACCGGCCAGAACCCGGCTTCGAGCGCCCCGATGGCCGAGGCCGTGGTCGCCGCTCTCGCCTAACGGCGAACCCGTCCGCCGCGGACCGCGCGAGTCGCGCACCGACGGGGGACCCGCTGACCTGGAGCCCCAGGTCAGCGGGTCCTTCGGCCGGTGGCGGCGCGTACCACCGGCGCCTGCCGCGGCTCAGGCGGTCACGACGCCCAGCGGGACTCCGCCCATTCGCGGGCCAGCATGGCGTAGTGCAGCTCGCCGCCCCACTCGCCCTTGAAGATCTCCGACTCGACGAAGTGCGCCTCCTTGCGCAGGCCGAGGCGCTCCATCAGCCGCGCGGAACCGGTGTTGCGCGGGTCGCAGCGCCCGATGATGCGGTGCAGGCCGAGCTGTTCGAAACCGAGCCGCAGCATCTCCACCGAGGCTTCCGAGGCGTAACCGCTGCCGTGGTGGTCGGAGTGCAGCACGTAGCCGAACTCGCCCTGCTTGTTCTGCTCGCTGAGCCAGATCAGCAGGGTGTAGCCGATGACCGTGCCGCCCTGCTCGATGGCGAGCATCAGCGTGTCGCCCTCCTTGCGCAGCGCGGTCTGCTGCACGCGCAGGGCCAGCTCCTTGGCGTTGTCCTCGCGGGTGCGCGGCTCGTTGAACAGGTAGCGGGCCACCTCGGGGATCGACTCGAACGCGAGCATGTCGTCCTCGTCGGCCTCGGTGAACGGCCGGAGCACCAGGCGCTCGGTTTTGATCGGCTGGGTGATTTCGAGCATTCATTCTCCTCTCTAGCAGCAGCGCTGCGGTGTGAACGGACGCGGTCGAGTACCGCGACGGTCGGCGAGATCTTCGAACGGCGCCAGGATGCCGTCGATGTCGTGTTCGTGGCCATCGACGAATATCCGCTCGATGCGCGCGGCATCCCGGACGTCCCGGAGCGGGTCGCCGTCGACGACGAGCAGGTCGGCGCGGGCCCCCACCCGGAGAGCGCCCAGCTCGCCTTCCGCGCCGAGGCAGCGCGCGGCGTTGGTGGTCGCGGTCTTGAGCGCGTCCACCGGGGAGAAGCCGTGCTCGACCATGGCGCGGAGGTTCTGGTGGATGCCGATGCCCAGGTCGTCCAGCGGCGCATCGGTGCCGGCGACGACGGTGCCGCCGGCTCGGTGCACCCGCAGCAGCAGGTCGACGTCGCCCGCGGTCCAGGCCCGGTTCAGCTCGTTGCCCGGCTCGCCGGCCTGGCGCACCTTCTCCAGCAGCCGCTCGTATTCCCACCACGGGAACAGCACCTCGGTCCGCCGGTCCGACACGAGGTCCGGCGAGTCCAGGAACATCTCGTTGGCGAACAGCAGCGTCGACGACACCCACATGTGCGAGTTGCTGAGCAGCGCGACGGTGTCCTCGGCGGTGCGGCCCCCCGCGGCGCTGAGGGTCCGCGAGTAGCCGAGCCGATTGCCGCCGCCGGTGTGCTCCATGCCGTTGAGACCGGTCGCCACCGCCGGGTACAGGTAGTGCGACACCACGGGGACACCGGCATCCCGCAGGGCGCGGAGGAGCGTGTGCTCCAGCGCCACCGGCAGGCGCTGGTAGGACTTCACCACGTTGTAGTCGAGCGCGATGATGCGCCGCAGTTCGCGGGCGAGCTGCTCCTCGGAGGAGACGCAGCGCATGAACCCGAAGTAGCAGCGCCCACCGTCCAGCGGCTCGCCGGAGCCCAGGTAGCGCGGGCCGACCGCGGCACCGGAGTGGATCGCCTCGCGGGTCTCCAACATCTGGTAGGCCGGGTCGCCGGGTGAGCGGCTCGTCGTGACGCCGTAGGACAGCCACAGCGGGCCTTGCCGACTGCCCCACTGGCGGCCCCGGAAGTGCCAGTGGTTGTGGGTGTCGATGAGCCCGGGGAGGACCGTCCGCGCACTGGCGTCCGTCGTGGGCCGGACATCCGGTCGGCTGTCCTCGATGCCGGTGATGACGCCGTTCTCGACGGTGATGTCCACCTGGCGCCGGTAGCCGTCGGCGTGCCCGTCCCACATCGCGCCGGCGCGGATGACCGTCCGCGGCGGCGGGGTGCGCCGCCGGCACGTGATCGGCGGGCGGTGCCTGCGTCCGCCCACGAACGCCAGCTCACCGAGGGACAGGAACACCACCTCGCCGTTCGCCGATGCGGAGACCGAGTCGGCGACGAGGTCGGAGAGCTGTTCCGGGACGCCGGAGACCCTCCCGTCCGGGGTGACGGGAACGCGGTGCACCAGGCTGTCGATGACGACCACGAGGTGTTCGCCGTCCGCCGTCCAGACCGGCCCGTCGTCGCCGCGGGTGGCGATGGACCGCTCCGGCGCGACGGGCTGGATCCGGCTCGCCGCGGTCCGGACGTCCACCACCATGATCTGGTTGTGCCCGGCGGTGTCGCGTTCCGAGGCGGCCTGGATGACGGCCATGGCGAGGTGGCGGCCGTCCGGGGACCAGGACGGCTTCCCGGGGTAGTAGCTGGCCGGGACGACTTCCCGGACCTCCCGCGTGGCGAGGTCGAGGACGGAGGTGGCCCCGGTCTCGTCCTGGAACGCGATCCGGTCGCCGCCCGGCGCAACGCTCGGCACCAGCGCCCCGTCGGGCAGGTCGGTCAGCCGCTCGTCCGCGCCGCCGCCGACGGTGTGCCGCCACAGGTTCGGCACCCCGGTCCGGTCACTGCTGTAGGCCAGCGAGCGCCCATCGGGGAACCACGACGGGTCGGAGTTGAAGTAGCCGTCGTCGACGACCTTCTCCGCCCCGCCGCCGAATCGCAGCAGCCAGAGCGCGTTCAGCGCGCGGAAGCACACCGCTGAGCCGTCCGGGGACAGCGCCGGACCGGCGATGCCCCGCACGGCCGACTCCTCGGGCAAGGAGATCGAGCTCCGGATCGGCGGCGGGCTGCCGGGCGCCGTCAGGGCCGCGCTGAACGGGATCGCCGCAGCGGACGCACTGCCGAGCCGCCGGCGTCGCAGCTCGCCGTTCGCGCCGTAGGCGAGCTCGGTCGCCGAGATCCACGCCGGAGGCAGCGGCGCGGGCTCCTCGGGAGGCGTGGTCAGGGCTGCGCCGTTGACGAACAGCGTCGCGCGGGGGCCGTCCACCAGGACGTGCGCGAGATCCCCGCCCGGCCCGTAGGACGTGCCCCGGAACCACTGCGCCTCCGGGGCGTGGTGCAGGGCCTCCCGGCGGCCGGTGGTCAGGTGCAGGACCTCGATGGTGGTCTCCCCCGCCACGTAGGCGATGCGATCGCCGCGCGGATGCCAGGTCGGGGAATGGTAGGAGCGGTCGTCGTCGGTGCCGACCAGCGGCCGTGGCCGACCGCCCGGCCGGTCGACGAGCCACACCGCGCTGGTCCCGCCCGCGTCCGACACGTACGCCACGGAGCGGCCGTCCGGGGACGCGCAGGGGTCCAGGTCGTAGCGGGGGCCTCGGGTGAGCCGCTCGACCGCGCCGGAGGTCACGTCGACGACGCGGACGTCGTAGGCGCCGTCGCGGAAGGACTGGAACGCGATCCGCTTGCCGTCGGGGAAGAACGACGGCCAGGTCGCATCCTCCACGTCGTCGGTGAGCCGTCTGGCCCGGCCCCCGGCGAGCGGGAGGACCCACAGCGCGTTGCCGACGTCGAACGCCAGCGTCCGGGTGCCCGCGTGGTAGGACACGGCCAGGTTGGTGGCGTGGTGGACGGCCGTTCCGGTCGACGCCGGCGACGCGGCGCACCCGGTGAGTGCGCTCGCGCCGCCGAGCACCACGCCACCCTTGAACAGGGTGCGTCGGGACAGGTACACCTGGTCAGGCCTCCGACCGCCGTGCCGTGACGTACCGGGCGAAGCCGTCGTGGTCGGGATGGCTGGTCACCGCGGTGAACCCGGCCGACCGCAGGATGTCGACGACCTCGTCGACCACGGCGTCGTAGTGCTCGATCGCCAGCACACCGCCGGGCTTGAGCAGCCGGGCCGCGGTCGCGGCCACCGCGCGGGTCAGGTCCAGCCCGTCCCAGCCGGAGTAGATCGCCTCCTTGGGTTGGTGGACCGCCCACTCCGGCGGGATCTGCAGGCGGTGCGGCACGTACGGCGGATTGGCGGTGACCAGGTCCACCGAACCGTCCAGGTCGTCCAGCAGCGCCGGGGACGCGGCATCCCCTTCGAGGAACTCCGCGGTACCCCTCACCCGTTCCCGCAGCCGCTCGGCGTTGTGCTTGGCGCACTGGACGGCGGTGGCGGAGACGTCCACTCCGGTGACCGACGAGCCGGGCCGCCGGGCGGCGATCGCCAGCGCGATGGCACCCGAGCCGGTGCACAGGTCGACCACTCGCGGCGGGTCCGCGGCGCAGCGCGCGAGCGCGTCCTCGACCATGGCTTCGGAGTGCACGCGCGGGATGAAAACGCCTTCGCTGACGTGGAATTCGAGGTCGAACAGGGCGGCCCGGCCGATCAGGTACTCCAGCGGCACCCGGCTGGCGCGGCGGCGCACCAGCGCCCAGAACTCCTCGGCCGCGTGACCGGCCAGCGGCGCGTCGAGGTCCAACTCCTCGGCGGTGCGGTCGGAGGCGTGCGCGGCCAGGGCGATCGCGTCCTGCTCCGGCGCCCAGACCTGCGCGCTGGTGAGAACTTCCCGCGCCCGCGCCACCTGCTCGCGCCCGGTCGAGGTCCCCGCCTGCTCGGGGCGGCCGAACTTGGCGCGGCAGTTGTCGTAGTAGGTCCGCATCCAGTCGACCATGTGCGGGTGCAGACGGGACGAGGCGAGCAGTTCCGGCGGTGGGGTGAACTCGGCGTCGATCTCGTCGGCCCAGCGCGTGTAGATCGGCTTGAGGTCGGCGGCGAGGTACTCCTGCCAGTCGGTCGGGATGTTCCAGTGGTGCTCGTACCCGGTCGCCAGCATGTGCTCGACGGTCGTGCCGATGACCGCCTCCCGGGACGCGCCCGCCAGCGGCGCGCGTTCCGGGGTGAACGGGTCCAGCTCCAGCTCGGGCCGCTGACCGTCCAGCCGGCGGGCGAACTCCTGCGCCAGCAGCGGTGACAGGAACAGCCCGTCGCGGTAGGTGCCGGTCATCATCCACAGCCCGTTGACCGCGGTCTCGCCCAGCAGCGGGAAACCGTCCAGCGAGACCGGCCGGTTGCCGACGTTGGTCTGCACGATGCTGCTGGACCAGAGGTTCCGGCGGATCTGCCGGTGCGCGCAGCCGAGCAGGAACTCCAGGTCGCGCAGCACCGGATCGGCCAGCGGGAACGGGTTGATGATGTTGGTCGCGCCGACGTACACCCGGGCCATGCCGCGCGGCACGACGTGCAGACCGCAGGCGAAGGCGCGGTTGGGGGTGCGGATCACCGATTCCGGCTGCGTGCCGTCCTGCGTGGTCATGATGGCCGACACGCCGTAACCGGCGACCAGGCGGGGGATGCAGTCCCCGAGCCCGGGCACCGAGTCGATCAGCTCCTGCGAGCCGACCCCGCCGGCCAGCACGACCTTCCGGGCGGTCAGCTGCTCGCCGTCGTCCAGGACCACACCGCGGATCTCCCCCGCTTCGGTGATCAGCGAGGTCGCCCGGGCGTCCACCACGTGCGCACCGCGATCGGACGCGGTGCGCTCCAGGCGTCGCAGCAGCCGCCCGGAGTCCACCGCGTGCTCACCCGGGATGTGCAGGGCTTCGAGCGGGCGGGAGTTCGGGTCCGGGTCGAGCCAGCCGATGTCGTCCGGCTCGACCTTCTCGTACGGCTCGGCGTGCTTGTCGAGCATCGCGCGGATGGCGGCGAAGTTGCCCGAGTCGATCGGCCCGGTGCCGACCGAGTTGAGCAGCACGGTGGTGCCCGTCGCGCTGAGGATCTCGCGGCCGTCGGAGGTTCCGTCGGAGAGGGTCTCCAGCCACTCCGGCCAGACGTCCTTGGCCTTGATGTCCAGGTCGAACTTGGCCATGCCGTGGGCGTTGTCCAGCAAGGAGGTCGTGACTTCGCCGAAGCAGCCGAGCATGGCACCGGCCGCGGTGGAGGCCGCGTACGGGCGGTGGGCGGGACCGACGAGCGCGACCGACGCCTGCCGGCCGGCCAGCTCGACGGCCAGCGAGGAGCCGAGGGCACCGTTGCCCACGACGAGCACGTCGAAACCGTTCTGGGGAGGGGTCATCGGAGGTCTCCTGCGCTTCAGGCGGCGGTGAGGTGGTGGGCGATCGACTCGATCTGGGCGGGCGTGTGGTTCGCGGAGAGCGCGAAGCGCAGCAGCCCGGTGCCGCGGGCGACGACGGGGTAGAAGACGGGGAAGCAGAGGATGCCTGCCTCGTGCAGACGCACGGCGCTGTCGAACGCGGCCTCTTCGGTTTCCATCGCCAAGCCCCGGACGGGCGAGCGGACTCCCGCGTTGACCAGGTTCCGGGAGTTGTGCTCGTCGAAGAGCTCGACGTTGGCCCACAGCTGTTCCTGCAGCGTGGCCACCGTGCCGTCCAGGTGCATCCGCGCCGACTCGGCGTTGAGGGCGACGTGCGTGATCATGTTCGAGTGCCCGAACACCATCGGGTTCGCCTCCCGCCGCAGCACCGCCGCGTCGGCGGCGGAGTGCGCGGCGATGAACCCGCCGGAGCCGCCGAAGGCCTTCGACAGCGACCCGACCAGCAGGGTGTTCGGGGTGAGCCGGTCGCCCAGCGCCCCGTAGGCGTACCCGGCGCCGTGCCGCCCGCTGATCGAGATGCCGTGCGCGTCGTCGATGTAGACGTACCCGCCGTGCTCGGCGGCGGCGTCGCGCAGCGCGGCGACGTCGATCAGACCGCCCATCGACCCGATCCCGTCGACCAGGACGATGGGAGTCCGGCCGTCCGCCCGGGCCAGCGCGGTGGTGAGCGTGTCGGGGTCCTCGCTGCGGAACCGCACGACCGGCCCGATCTGCTCCAGCACACCGCGGATGGCCTGCATGGAGGCGTGCGCCGTGCGGTCGACGACGAACAGCGGCCCGTTGCCGGAAACCGGGTAGCTGGGCAGGATCCCGGAGGCGAGCAGCGGGAGCACGCCCAGGTGCACGCTGCTCACCGAGTTGAACACCACGGTGCTCATGCCCGGGTAGATCTCGCCCAGCAACTCCTCCAGCTCGTCGAGCTCGGCCGGCTGGACGCTGTTGCGCGAGGACGAGAAGTGCGTTCCGTACTTGTCGAGCGCGGTGCGCACGGCCTGGACCAGCCGGGGGTGGTCCTCCAAGCCCAGGTACGAGCACGACACGAACTCGACGCACTCGCGCCCGTCGGTCAGGCGCACCGCCTTCCCGGAGCGGCTCGTGATGGTGTGCCCGGTCAGCCCGGCCTGGACAGCCCGGTCGTACATGTCAGTGGTGGCGGCCGACCGCTGGACGATCCGGTTGGTCGGCGGCGCTTCCTTCGCGCTGGTCACCTTGCTCCTCGTGGGTAGGGCTTGCGGATCGGGTCAGTGCTCGTCGGCGGTCGACGCGGCGCTGCGGCGGGCGACGAGGGTGTCGAGCAGGTGCGCCGCGTCGCCGGAGAACCGGTCGAGGTCGTCGCCGAGCCAGCCGCGCAGCCGCGCGAACGATTCCTGGAACGCCTCGTCGTCCCCGGCGCGGACCTGCTCGTCCAGCCGGTTCAGCGAGTCCCGCAGCGCCGCCCGCGCGGCGTCCCCGGGTTCACCGGAGCGCTGGATGTCCCAATAGGTTTCCGGATTCGCGGTGAGCACCCGGGAGGCCAGGGCCAGCATCGCCCGGGCCGGTGGTGGCGCGCAGGCGATCACGTCGGCGGTCGGCAGGTCCAGCTCCGGCAGCGCGGCGGCGAAGCCGAGCAAGGCCGCGTGCGACACGGCTTGGACGGCCGTCACGCACCGGTCGTGCTGGTCCGGATCGAGCGGGTGCACCTGCGCGCCCGCCGCGCGCATCAGTTCGAGCAACCGCGTCGCGGTCGGACCGCCGCGCACGACGTACCCGGTCACCGTGTTGCCCGCCCAACCCAGCGACGGGTGGAACAGCGGGTTGACGCTCACCAGCGGTCGCGGGGCCAGGCGCCGCTCGGCTCCGGCGCGGAACCGCGCCTTGCGGGACAGGGTTTCGACCACGGTCGCCTGCTCGGCGACGCAGTCGTCGAGGACGTCGATCGCGGTCAGCGCCGCGCGTTCCGGTAGCGCGACCACCACCACTTCGGCATCGGCCAGAGCGCGCCGCGATTCGGCGGTGGGATCACCGATGTCATCCCGGATGCCGTTGCCCGACCCCGGCTGCGGGAGCTCCGAATCGATCGCGGTGACCTGCCACCCGGCCCCGGCGAGCAGTTCACCGAACAACCGGCCCACGTGGCCGTACCCGATCACGGCGGCGCGCGGATCGTGCTGGTCCGCCATCACGCCTCCTCGGTGGTGGCATCGAGCGCCGAGAGCATGGCGCGGGATTTGACCACCGTCTCGCGGTGCTCCTCTTCCGGATCCGACAGCGACACGATCGCGCCGCCCACGCCGAAGGTGCAGGAGTGCTCGCTGTTGACGATGGTGCGGATCACGATGCTCAGATCGGCGGCGCCGCTGAGCGAGATCCAGCCGATGGCGCCGGAGTAGTAGCCGCGCGCCCGCCGCTCCAGCGCATCGATGATCTCCATCGTGCGCACCTTCGGTGCGCCGGTCATCGAGCCGCCGGGGAAGGCGGCCCGAATGCAGTCCAGGGCGGTGCGCCCCGGGGCCAGCCGGCCTTCGACGGTGCTGACGAGCTGGTGGACGTGCGAGTAGGTCTCGACGTCGAACAGCTTGGGCACGTGCACGCTGCCGACCGTGCAGACCCGGTGCAGGTCGTTGCGCAGCAGATCGACGATCATCAGGTTCTCGGCGCGGTCCTTGGGATTGCCCGCCAGGTCCGCCCGGAGCTCGGCGTCGGCCTCGGGATTCCCGCCGCGGGGACGGGTGCCCTTGATCGGCTTGGCCTGCACCCGACCGTCCCGGCGCACCTCGAGGAACCGCTCGGGCGAAGCGCTGAGCACCGCCGTGCCGCCCGCGCGCAGGTACGCGCCGAACGGGACCGGGCTCTCCGACCGCAGCCGCAGGTACGCCGCCAGCGGATCCGGCAGCGGTGCGGCTTCGGCGGTATTGGTCAGGCAGATCTCGTACGACTCGCCGTCGGTGATCGCAGCCAGGCAGTCGCCGATCCGATCCAGGTAGGACTGCCGGGCGTGGTCGAACCGGAATCGCGGTGGTTCCCCCACCGACTCCGCCCGCGCCCGCTCGGGTGGAAGGCGCACGTCCCGGACCACCGCGGAGGTCCGGTCCAGCCATGCCGCGCTGTCGCGCACCGTCTCCGGCGCGCGCGGATCGAGCAGCGCGAGCAGGAAGGTCCGGCGCTCCTGGTGGTCGACGACGACCGCCCGGTCGGCGAAGACGAGCTGGGCGTCGGGCAGCGGCGACACGTGCCGGAGCCGTCCGCCCGTCTCGGCCTTCAGCTCGTAACCCAGGGCACCGACGTACCCCAGGTTGAAGCCGGCGGGCAGACCCGCCGGATGCTCGACCTGGCGATGCGCCAACTCCTCGTCGAGGTACTCGAAGAACCCCGCGCTCACCGTGGTCGGTTCCTGCCCGCGTTTCGCGATCGTCCACGTGCGATCGGCGACGGAGTAGGCCAGATGCTCGGCGAGCGGGCCGGAATCGTCGCCCATGATCGTGAACCGGCCGATGCCCGCGTCGGTGCGGGAACTGTCCAGCCAGAACGAGTTGTCCGAGGCCCCGTACAGCTCCAGGAAGAGGGCTCGGGGGTCGGGATGGGCGTCGATCTCCCGGCATTCGATCCGGTACTTCGGGCGCTGGCGCGCCACCGCGCTCGTCCCGCGCCGACCGGCGGCTTCCTCCACCATCGTGCGGAAGTTGTGCAGCAGTTCGGCGCCGAGTTCGGTGAGCACCGATTCGGGGTGGAACTGCACGCCCCACTGCGGTGCCCGCCGGCTCCGCACCGCCATGACCACGCCGTCCGGCGTCCACGCGAGCGGTTCCAGGTCCGGCGGCAGTTCGGTCACCGCCAACGAGTGGTACCGGACGGCCCGGAAGGGCGTGGGCAACCCGGCGAAGAGGTCCTGCTCCGAGTGGTGCACCTCGCTGACCCGGCCGTGCATGGGCTCCGGCGCGTGCCCGACCCGGCCTCCGTGCAGGTGCGAAACACCCTGGTGGCCGAGGCAGATGCCGAGCACCGGGAGCTGGGTCTGCTTCAGCGCCAGTGCCGAGATGCCGAGGTCGCGCTCCCGCTGCGGACGTCCGGGGCCGGGGGAGACCACGATGCAGTCGTAGTCGCCCAGGTCGATCTCCGACCAGGCCACGTCGTTGGTCACCACGTGGGGCGCGGCCCCGTTCACCCGGTGCAGCAGGTCGCTCAGGTTGTAGGTGAAGGAATCGTAGTTGTCGATCAACAACGTTCGCAGCAACAGAACGCTCCGCGGGTCTCATACGCCGGATCGACTTCTCCCGGCGAGTTCACTTGGTCGACGTGTCCCCCATCACGACATCTTCGACGCGGCAGGTCTCGGCGATGATGAGGTCGTAGAGGCGCCGCAGGAAATCCGGATCGACGCCGTGCGCCTCCCCGTATTCCGCAGCCCTTCCGTGCACCACTCCGATGCGGTGCGGCTGCATCATCGGAATGCCGTTCTCCTGCTTGTGGTGCGCCACTCGGACGCAGCACGCGATTCGTTCACGAATCGTTTCCAACAATCGGTCGTCGATGTCGTCGAGTTCCCGCCGCAACTCCGCGAGAACGCTGTCCTGGTCCCGTTTTCCCGTCATGGGCGAATTCTTTCCAGAAGTCGTGGATGGGTGCAGACCGACTTGGATTCAAGCACAGGGGCCAGCCGCGGTACCAGCGAATGGCAGCTTCCTGACACCCGCACCCGAGACGCGGCGACCATCGCCGCACGGAAACGCGGAAACCGTCGAGGTCAGCCGCCGGACCGGGAAAAAAAGTTGAATGCCGAACGAGTGCGATGAACGTCGCGCGGCGGATCGGCCGTGCTAACGTCGAGCGCGGACGCGCACTCGGCGGTCAACATTTTCCCCGGCGATCCCGCCATTCCAGCGCAACTCGGGCCTCCTGCCAGGACCGTTCCCGGAAAACTGGTGCGGGGCCTCGATCCGCTTCCCCGCAGGACGTCACGCCCGCGGAACACGACTTCCCACGCCATTCGATTCCAGCGACACAGGCGGTGTGCACATGGTACTTCCACTCGACGCGGCGGCCCCCGCCGCCCAGCAACCCGACTGGCCCGACACCGAGCTGCTCGACCAGGTCCGCCGCACGCTCGCCGAGCGGCCCGGACTCGTCGCGGAGGACGAGATCGAGCAGCTCAGCGCGGCCTTGGCCGACGCTGCGCGCGGTCGCGCGCTCGTGCTGCAGGGCGGCGACTGCGCCGAACCGTTCGCCGACGCGGCGCCGGCGACCGTGCGGCGCAAGGTCGACCACCTGCGGGGCCTGGCATCGGTGCTGCGATCGGGAACCGCACTGCCGGTGGTGACGATCGGCCGGATCGCGGGCCAGTACGCCAAACCGCGTTCCGCCCGGTTCGAAACGCTGCCCGACGGCCGCAACCTGCCGAGCTACCGGGGCGACGCGGTCAACGACGTCACCGCTGACCGGGTGCTGCGCACCCCCGACCCGACCCGCCTGGTGACCGCCTACGACAGCGCCCGGCGAGTGCTGGACACGATCCGCGCCACCGGCCTCGGCCGCCCGGCCGACGAGCGGGTGTACGCGGCGCACGAACTCCTCCTGATGCCCTACGAGGAGCCGTTGCGCAGGACCGGGCGCGGCGGGCACTACTCCGCGTCGGCGCACTTCGGCTGGATCGGGGACCGCACGCGGCAGCCGGACGGCGCGCACCTCGCCCTCGCCGAGTCCGTGCACAACCCGATCGGCGTGAAGATCGGACCAGGGGCGGCGCCGGGGGACGTGGTCGAGCTCGCCCGCCGGCTCAACCCGGACCGGGTTCCCGGACGGCTGACCTTCATCGTGCGCATGGGCGCCGACCGCATCGACCGCTTCCTGCCGCCGCTGTTGGACGAAGTGGCCGAGCGGGCCGGTCCGGTCGTGTGGCTGTCCGACCCGATGCACGGGAACACGGTGCGGACCGGCAGCGGGGTGAAGACCAGGTACCTGTCCACCATCGTCGCCGAGGTGACGAGCTTCGCGCGGCTGCTGCGCGCCCGCGGCCTGTGGCCGGCCGGGCTGCACCTGGAGCTCACCCCGGACCCGGTGACCGAATGCGTGGACGCCCCCGGCCCACAACCGGATTTCCCCGACTACCGCTCCGCGTGCGACCCGCGGCTCAACCCGGCGCAGGCGGCGCGCATCATCGACGCCTTCCTCGCCCTCCGCTGAATCCCGGCGCCCGCAACGGCGCGGGCACCGGTCCCGGGAGCGCAGCTCGGGCCGGGCGGCAGCCGTTCACCACGTCGAGCCGACCGCGCGCTACCCGGCCACCATCCGGCTGCGGTCGCCCTCGTCGAGCGCCTGCCGGCAGATCCGGCCCTGGGCGGTCGCCTTCGCCCCGGCGGCGAACCGGCTGACGACGTCGAGTTCCGCCATCACCTCGGCGATCCGCCGCCGGACCGTGCGCACGCTGACCGAGAGCCGACGGGCGATCTGCTCGTCGGTGTGGCCCAGCGCGAGGTAGCACAGGATCTGCTGGCTCAGGTCCTCGGGCTCGGGCCAACCCCCCTTGCAGATCCCGCAGCTCAGGTCGCCCTCCGGCCCCGACGCCCGAAACCGCTCGCAGGTGGCGGGAGCCAGGGGCCCGGCACCGGAGATGGATTCGACGGACATGTGCGTTTTCCCTTCGAGTTCTCGCGAGAACCCAGCGCGCGAGCGGGTTGGGGCCACTGCGGCAGCTGGAGGTGAGCCCGGCTCACTCCGCGTCGAGCCTGCCGAGGTGCGGGCGTGTCGAAACGCCTTCAGGTCCACGATATGGGCGGTGTTGAGCCGCTTCTGTGATTCCAGCGCACACCGCTGGGCTCAGGGTGAACTCCTCGGCCCGGTGGCGAAGGGGGTGGGCCGCTGCGCGATCTCCGGCCCCAGGTGCAGAATCCGGTACTCCCGGGGTGGAACGCCGAATGCGGCCCGGAAGAGCCGGGAGAAGTGGCCCGGGTCCCGGAAACCCCACCGCCCGGCGATCACGCCGACCGGGCAGGTCCGCTGCGCCGGATCGGCCAGGTGGCGGCGGCACTGCTCCAGCCGCCGAGCGCGGATCCACTCGACGACGGTCGTCTCCTCGGTCTCGAAGAGCTTGTGCAGGTACCGGGTGGAGATGTGGTGGGCCTCGGCGATCTTGTTCGGGGACAGCGCCGGATCGGGCAGGTGCTCGTCCACGAAGGCGTACACCCGGGCCAGCAGCGCGCTGCGGTGGCTCTCCGGCGGCACGTCGGAACCCTTCGAAACCCGACCGGCCAGCGCCACCGCGAGCAGGTCCAGCAACGCGGTCGACAGGCGCACCCCGTCCGGGCCGCCGACGCCGTCGTCCCCCAGGTTGTCGGCGAGCCCGACCAGGAACGAGGAAACGATCTTGCCCATGCCGCTGCCCCCGTCGATCCGCACCGCGGTCAGCGGTCGCACATCATCGACCCGCAGCGGCAGCAGGTGGCGCGGGAAGGTCAGCGCCACCGCGCGCACCGAGGAGTGGGACGGGCAACGCAGCAAGGACGGGCGGGTGACGTCGAGCAAGCCGAAGTCCCCGTCGTCGAACCCGGCTTCGCGGCCGTCCTGGTTCAGCACCACCGACGCGCCACCGAGTTGGAGTTCGAGCAGGTATTCGTCGGTCTCCGCCTGCCGCACGTGTCGCCCGCTGCGGTAGATCTCGTAGCTACCGCTCGCGGAATATTCGACGAGCGAGTAATTGACGGCGCCGAGCCTGGTCGACACCATCCTTCCCCAGAAGGCGCCGTCCTGCTGATCGATTCGGGTCACGCATCGCACGAACGTTTCGGAAACGGCGTGCTGCCAATAGTCGATGCGTTCCCCTGGCGGCACGTCATCCGTGCATACCCGGTCCAACAATCTTCTCCCCCAGTGTGCAGCGTTCCGGCAGAACAGGCGCACAGCCCCTGGTGAGGATCTTCAGCGCAACCGGAAGGCGATTTCAACCCCCATCCTTCGGATGGCTCCACGGCTCCGGGTCCTGACAGCGCAGCGCCGGCGCGCCGATCGGCGGGCGGGACTGGTCAGGGTGCAGCACGGAATTTCCGTTGTGATCATAATCTCCCCGAGTGCACTCCGGTGCGCGGCGAGCGCCACCGGCGGTTCCCGGCACCAGGGAGTTCCGGCTGAATGGGTTCACTCCCGCGGCGCCGAGTTCTTTCCAGCCGCATTTCGCCGGATCCGCGCGCCGTTGGCGCCTTTTGCTCCGAACGTCCGCGGCCAGCTACGGTCACCGGCGACTGTTCGCGAAACACCCGGTCGTCGGCATTCCCCCCGCCGGCCCGGTGCGCTCGGTTCTCGCAGGAATGGACGGCATGACCGCTGCTGACACCTCCCCGCCTTCGCCGACCGAGGCCGATCGCGCCACCGCGCGGGACTGGGCGGCGCTGGCCGTCCTCGTCCTACCGGTGCTGCTGATCTCCGTCGACATGACAGTGCTCGGCTTCGCGGTGCCGCACCTGAGCGCCGATCTCTCGCCGAGCTCGGTCGAACTGCTGTGGATCGTGGACATCTACTCGTTCGTCCTGGCCGCCCTGCTCATCCCGATGGGAACGCTCGGCGACCGCATCGGGCGGCGCACCCTGCTGCTGCTCGGGTCCGCCGGCTTCGGCGCCGCCTCGCTGATCGCGGCCTACGCCCCCAGCGCCGAGGTGATGCTCGTGGCGCGGGCGCTCCTGGGGGTGGCCGGCAGTACGCTGATGCCCTCCACGCTGTCGCTGGTCCGCCACCTCTTCCGGGACGACCGGCAGCGCAGGCTCGCCATCGCGGTGTGGTCGTCGGCGCTGGCCGCGGGCTCCGCGCTCGGCCCGCTGGTGGGCGGCGCCCTGCTGGAGTTCTTCTGGTGGGGATCGCTGTTCCTGGTCAACGTGCCGATCACCGCGCTGGTCCTGGTGCTCGCGCCGCTGCTGGTGCGGGAGTGCCGCGCCGCGCGACCGGGCTCGCTCGACCTGCTCAGCGCCCTGCTCGTGGCCGCGACGACCTTCCCGGCCGTGTACGCGATCAAGGACCTCGCGGCCCACGGGCCGTCCCCGCTGCCGTTCCTGCTGATCGCGGCCGGTGCGGTGGCCGGGTTGGCCTTCGTGCGCCGACAGCTCCGCAACGACAACCCCATGCTCGACGTGCGGCTGTTCGCGAACCGGGAGTTCAGCGTCGGAGCCTCGCTCAACCTGGTCACCTTGTTCGCGATGATCGCCGCGCTGTTCTTCCTCACCCAATTCCTGCAATCCGTCGTGGATCTGTCCCCGCTGTGGGCGGGCCTGTCGCTGCTGCCCGCGTTCGTGCTGACCATCGCGGCCAGCTTCCTGGCCGTGGGCCTGGCCAACCACCTCGGGCTCCGCGGCACCCTGGTGGTGGGCCTGCTGATCATGGCCGTGGGGTTCGCGCTGCTGCTGCGCCTGGACCAGGGCACGGCCCTGCTCGCGATCGGCGGCTTCGCGCTGATCTGCTTCGGCATGGGGCTCACCCAGACGCTCACCAACAACGCGGTGCTGACCTCGGCCCCGGAGGACCGCGCCGGCTCGGCGTCGGCGGTGTCGGAGACCGGCTACGAACTCGGCGCGGCACTCGGCATCGCGGTGCTGGGCAGCGTCCTCTCCGCGGTGTACCGAGCGGAACTGCCGCCGGTGCCCGGCATCCCCGAAGTCGCGATGGAGTCGGCCCGCGACACCCTGGGCGGTGCGGTGAGCACGGCGGCGGCGTTCCCGGCGGAGCTGTCGCACGACCTGCTGGAGGCGGCCCGCTCGGCCTTCGTCAACGCCGTGCACGTCACCAGTTCGGTGGCGGCGGTCATCCTGGTGGTCGCGGCGGCGCTGACCGCGTGGGTCCTGCGGAAGGTGACGGCGCCCACGAGCAGATGAGCGGGCGCCGCCACCCGGAGTTCCGAAGTCGCGCACCGAACCGGCGACCCGCCACCAGGCGCCGTCCGCCCGGTGGCGAACGGGGTCGGGAGCGGCGGGTCGAGCGGGATGCTCCCGGGTGGTGGGCGGACGCCGGGGCTCACAGGTGCGCCGCGGCGTCCTTGACGGCTTCCCGGATCCGCGGGTAGTTGCCGCAGCGGCAGATGTTGCGGAGGGTGTCGAGATCGGCGTCGGTGACGGTGCGGCCTTCGGACCTCGCGCGGCGGACGAGGGCGACCGCGGCCATGATCTGGCCCGGCTGGCAATAGCCGCACTGGGCGACGTCGTGGTCGAGCCAGGCCCGCTGCATGGGGTGCAGTTCTTCGCCGACCGTGGCCGGCAGGCCTTCGATCGTGGTGATCTCGTCGGTCGGCCGGATGTCCTTGACCGGCACGGCGCAGGGGTTGAACGCCTCGCCGTTGAGGTGGCTGGTGCAGGCCTTGCAGGCGTTGATGCCGCAGCCGTACTTCGGACCGGTGATGCCGAGGAGGTCGCGCAGCCCCCACAGCAGGCGGACGTCGTCGGCGACGTCGACGGTGATCTGCTCGCCGTTGACGCGGAAGGTGTGCTCGGGCGACGGTTCTCCTTACCAGGCGTGGTCCCGGCCGTCGGTGGGCGACTGCGGGACGGGCGGGACGGTCGGTTTGGGGTCGAACGACAGCGCGTCGTGGTTGATCGGGAATCGGGTGGGCATCGTTCCGGTCGCCCGGCCGTAGGCGCACGCGACGGCCGCCATGGACGCGGCGACGCCGAGTTCCCCGGCGCCGCCGGGGGTGTCGCTGGTGTTCGGCAACTCCCAACGTCCGTAGGGAGTTCCGGCGCGTGGTGAAGGCGGCAGGATGCGATCTCGTTCCGGCCGGATGGACCCGCGCGAGCTCCGGCACAGCTCCGTGTCGCTCATGCCGGGCTCCGGCGTACCGCTCGAAGCGATCGCCCGGCTGGTCGGTCACAGCGGAACGAAGGTGACCGAGACGGTCTACCGGCACCAGATCCGCCCCGTGCTCGCCGACGACGACGGGACGATGGATCGGCTCTTGCCACGGCGCCGCCGGGAGGCGTAGTCACCCAGTTAGTCACCCACAACGCGATCAGGGCCGATGCTTGCTAGCATCGGCCCTGATCAGAGGGGTGGAGCTGAGGGGATTCGAACCCCTGACCCCTTGACTGCCAGTCAAGTGCGCTACCAACTGCGCCACAGCCCCGTGTTCTGCTCTCCGAGCGCCCCGGGGTTTTTCCGTTCCCCGTTCATCTCGTGTGCCACTACAGTACAACAGCCCTTCGCGGGGCTCCGCAGGGGGGTGGGCCATTCGGGTCCGCCCAGGTCCGGGCGGGTGCGCCGCTACTCGGGGCGGAGCGTCTCCGCCGCCACCCGGAGGTCCGCGACGAGCTCGGCGTAGCGCTGCTCGCGGTCGTCCTCGGAGCGCAGCACCGCCGACGGGTGGACGGTGGCCAGCACCCGCATCCCCTCGTGCTCGATCAGCTCGCCGCGCTGCCTGCTGACCCGGAACGACGGTCCGAGCAGCGCTTGCGCGGCGGTCGCCCCGAGGCACACCACGACCTCCGGCCGCACCACGTTCAGCTCGGCGGTCAACCACGGTCGGCAGGCGTTGACCTGACCGCGGGACGGCTTCTGGTGGATGCGCCGCTTGCCCTGCTGCCGCTGGAACCGGAAGTGCTTGGTGGCGTTGGTGACGTAGACGTCGTCGCGGTCGATGCCGACCTCGGCCAGCGCTTCGTCGAACAGCCGCCCGGCGGGTCCGACGAACGGGCGGCCGGCGCGGTCCTCCTGGTCGCCGGGCTGCTCCCCGACGACCACGGCCCGCGCCGACTCCCGCCCCTCGCCGAACACCGCCCGGTCGGCGTCCCGGTACAGCTCGCAGCCCCGGCACTCCTGCACCGCCGCGCGGAGCCCGGGCAGCCGGACGCGCGGCGGGACGTACTCCTCGGCGCCCGGCACGGTCAGCTCGCCCGGTTGTTCGGGCTGGGCAGGCCGCGGGTGTTGGCCGCCTTGACGAACTCGGCCCGCGGCTCGTGCAGCTCGCCCAGCGCGACGGTCTGGCGCTTGAACGGCAGCTCCAGCAGCCAGTCCCCGGCGATGCGCGCCTTGTGCGAGAACGTCGGCATCTTGGACAGGTGGTAGACCCGGTGCAGCAGCCACGCCGGGAAGCCCTTGAGCTTGATCCCGTAGACCTCGGCGGCGCCGCGGAACAACCCGAGCCCGGCGACCGACCCCGCGTACTTGTGCGCGTAGTTCTTCATCGGCTCACCGCGCAGCGAGGCGACCACGTTGTCGGCGAGCACCCGGGCCTGGCGCACCGCGTGCTGCGCGGACGGACCGCACAGCGCCTCCGGGTCGCTGCTGGTCAGATCGGGCACCGCGGCGCAGTCCCCGGCGCCGAAGACGTTGTGCGTGCCGCGCACCTGGAGCTTGGCGGTGCACTCCAGCCTGCCCTTGCCGTCGCGCGGGAGGTCGCTTTCCTCCAGCATCGGGTGCGGCTTCACCCCGGCCGTCCACACCACGGTGTCGGCGTCGAACTCGTCGCCGTCGGAGAGCACCACGTGCCCGTCCTCCAGGGTCTTGGCCGTGGTGTTCAGCTTCACCTCGATGCCGTGCTCCTCCAGCCGCCGCTGGGTGTACCGGCCCATCGGCGCGCTGACCTCCGGCATGATCCGGTCCATCGCCTCGACCAGCACCCAGCGCATCTCGGCGGGCGAGACGGTCGGGTAGTCGCGGCTGGCGTAGCGGGTCATGCTCTCCAGCTCGGCCAGCGCCTCGATGCCCGCGTAACCACCGCCGATGAACACGAAGCTGAGCAGCCTCTTGCGCAGCTGGGCATCGGTGGTGCCCGCCGCGATGTCCAGCCGGGACAGCACGTGGTTGCGCAGGTAGATCGCTTCGCCGATGGTCTTGAAGCCGACGCCGACGTCGCCGAGGCCGGGGATCGGCAGCGCGCGCGAGATCGAGCCCGGCACCACCACGAGCACGTCGTACTCGATGTGCTCGGAGGTCCCGTCGGCGAGCGTGGCGGTGAGGTTCTGCTCCTTGCTGTCGATGCAGGTCACCTGGGCGGTGATCACCTCGGAGCGGCGCAGCGCCTGGCGCAGCGGCACCACCACGTGCCTGGGCTCCAGCGAACCGGCCGCCGCCTCGGGCAGGAACGGCTGGTACGTCATGTGCGGCTGGGTGTCGATCACGGTGATGCGGCCTTCCCCGGACCGCAGCTTGCGCTGCAACCGCAGCGCGAGGGTCAGTCCGGTGTGGCCGCCGCCGATGATGACGATCCGGGGCTCAGGCATGGTGCGGCGCTCCTCTCGCACCCTCTCTGGTGCGTCGGGGATCGACTTCGCGATCGGGGTGCCTGCGCAGGTACTCCTGCTCCAGTTCGAACGTGCGGGCGGTGTGCTCCCGCAGCGAGTCCGGCGAGCCGTGCAGGAAGGTGTCGTGGCGGGTCTCGTGGAGGTGCTTGAGCTCTTGGCGCAGCACCTCGTCGGACAGCTCCTCGCCCGGGACTCCGATGGTCATGCTCATCACGCCCTCCAGCCACTCGGCCGCCGGGACGCCGCGGGTGCAGCGCCGACAGCTGAGTACCCAGTACGCCCGCAGCGGAACCACCACCCGCGCAGAACCCGGCCAGCCGAGCCCGCCAGCTCACCCGACCACCGTCGGGCAAGCGGCGTCAGGCGCTTCCGCTTTGCCCCACGCACGCAGCTTGCACCGCCGCGGGTTCTCAGCGGTCTTCTCGCGAGGACGCCCCGCCGCTGTGTACGCGCTTGTACATGAGGAAGGGCGCCCGGAGCGAGAAGGCCGCTGAGGTTCCGCCACCCGCACCGCTCCGCAACCGGACCACAACACCGTCCACCGCGAGAAGGCCGCTGAGGTTCCGCCACCGGCACCCCTGCGCAAAAAGACCACAAAACAGAGGATCAGTCCGCGACGCGGCGTGGTTCCTCTTCTTTCTCCTCCGCCACCGGAGCGACGCGGGTTTCCGGCGCCCGCGCCCAGACCAGCAGCGCCAGCACGGCGGTGAGCCCGGTGACGGCGAACGCGGCGCGGAACGACACCGCGTCGGCGAGCACCCCGGCCACCAGCGGTCCGAGGATCGCCCCGAAGTCGGCGGCCATCTGGAAGGCGGCCAGCACCGGACCGCCGCGCCCGCTGCCGACGACGTCGGCGACCGCCGCGTTCTGCGCCGGGTTGAGCAGCCCGGCGCCGATCCCGGCGACCAGCGAGGCGGCCAGGAACAGCGGCACCGATTCGGTCAGCCCCAGCGCGGAGGTGCCGACCGCCGAGACGGCCAGCCCGACCAGCACCAGCGGTCGGCGGCCGCGCTGGTCGGCCATCCGCCCGGAGATCATCAGCACCGCGGCGTTGCCGACCGCGAACACCGACAGCGCGAAACCGGCCATCGCCTGATCGGTGCGCAGCACCTCGACGACGAACAGCGGCACCAGGGCGATCCGCACCCCGAACACCGCCCACCCGTTGCTGAAGTTCGACACGATCGCCGCCCGGTAGGCGCGGTGCGACAGCGCCTCGCGGACCGACATGCCGGGGACGCGGCGGTCGGGTTGCGGTGCGGCCAGGGTCGACCGGCGCAGCATCGCCCAGCCGACGAAGGCGGCGACGAACAGCGCGATGCCGTAGATCACGAACGGCAGCCGCAGCGAGAAGCCGACCAACAGGCCGCCGATGATCGGGCCGGAGATGTTGCCCATCAGGAAGCTGGTGGCCCACACCCCGGAGGCCCGGCCGCGCAGGTGCGGCGGGGAGAGGCGGATCAGCAGCGCGACCCCGGAGACGGTGAACATGGTCGAGCCGGTGCCGCCGAGCGCCCGGAACACCAGGAGCTGCCAGTACGAATCGGCGAGCGCACAGGCGGCGGTGCTCACCCCGACGATCGTGATGCCCCACAGGTACGTCGGCCGCTCCCCGAACCAGGACACCAGGCGTCCGCTGACCGGCGCGAACGCCAGCCGCATGAGCGCGAACGCGCTGATCACGAAGGAGGCCGCGGTGACCCCGACGTCGAAGCTGGTGGCGAAGGTCGGCAGCGCCGGGGCGACGATCCCCATCCCCACGGCGACGATGAAGCCGCCGATGACCAGGATCCAGATCTCCCGGGGCAGAGCGCGGATGCCCGATTCCGGCCGCACCGAGGTGCTCGACACCGCTCCTCCGTCCTGAGGCCGCGCGGTGCCGCGCCTGCCCCCTCGCGACTTCCTCCGGCGCGGCGGCGGGTGCGGGCGCTCGGGAGGCGAACCAGAAGATCACGCGAGCAGCGGGCACATTTCACCCGTACGCGCGACCTCCTAGGTAAGCAGATGCGGACCGGTCGGTCAATCCGGACGGCACGCGCGGGGCGGGGCGGCGAACCTCACAGCAGCTCGTCGACGTTGCGGGCGTAGGAGGTCACCGAGTACACCTCCTCGAACCCGCAGGCCCCGGCGAACCGCTCGGCGGGGGCGCCCTCGTCGCGGTGCCCGGCCACCAGCAGCGCGCCCCGCTCCCGCAGCGCGCCGACGACCTCGGCGACCAGCGTCCGGCCCACGCCCCGGCGGCGGCGTCCCGGCCGCACCACCACCTGCTCCAGCAGCCCGACGCCGCGCGCCAGGAAGCCCTGTGCGAACCCGGCGATGCGGTCGGCGCCCGGGTCGTCGACGACCCGCAGCACGGCGCGCGGCTCGTCCAGCCGGTGCCCGTAGTGCTTGCGCAGCGCGCGTTCGGCGCCGGCCGGGAGCTCCGCGTCGTCGGCGATCAGCTCCACGAGCTGCGCCAGGTCGTCCTCCCCGGCGGGGCGGGCGGACTCGGTGACCACCTGGTCGACCCGGTGCAGCAGGGCGACGTGCTCGTCGACCGCGCGCCACCCGGCGTCGTCGGCGATGCCCTCGATCTCGGCGACCGTGGTCGGCGAGGCCAGCACCAGCGCCTCGGACCGGCCTGCCTCGGCGAACACCTGCTCCAGCTCCAGCAGCGTGCCCGCCACCCCGGCGAGCGTGCCCCACAGCGCGCAGGCGTGGTTCGCGCTGGTCAGCGGGTTGTCGGGGTTGAGCACCACGGTCGCGTCGCCGACCCGGGCGCGGCTGCCGTAGCGCACCTGGGCCGAGGCCAGCCGGGCCTGCTCGACCAGCCCGGCCAGGTCGCGGGCCTGCCGGGGGCCGAGCAGCGCTTCGTCGTCGGGATCGTGCAGCGGGTCCACGCCCCCATTGTCGTGGACGGTCCAGCACCACCGTCCGGCCGGAGTGCGGCAGGATGGACGTGTGACGACCACCACGGAACTCGCCGACGAGCTCGTCGGGCTCCTGCTCGACGCCGATCCGGTGCAGGCCACCCTCTACGGCATCCGCGGCCGGGACGACCGGCTCCCGGTGATCGGCGCGGCGGCCGAGTGGGAGCTGCGCCGCCGCTGCGACGACATCCGGATGCGCGCGATGGGGATCGACACCGCGCACGCCGGGCTGGAGGAACGGCTGACCGTCGCGGTGGTCGTCCAGCACGCGCAGGCGATGGTGGACCACTTCGACGCCCGCGCCGCCGAGTACACCATCATCGGCAACCTGTTCGCGCCGGTGGCGGGCCTGCTGTTCCACCTCGGCCAGATCCGGATCGCCGACGCCGAGCAGGGCCGCGACTACCTGCGGCGGCTGCGCGCGATCCCGGAGTTCACCGCCTCGGCCGCCGACCGGCACCGGGCGGGGGTCGCCGCAGGCCGGCTACCGGTCCGGCGGTTGGTCGACGACGCCATCGCGCACCTGGACGCCCACCTCGCCGCCCCGGACGACGACCCGCTGCTGGTCCCGGAGCTGCCCGACGCGGAGTCGGACGAACGGCGCCGGGTGCTCGCCGAGCTGGTCCGCCCGGCGCTGCGCACCTACCGCCGGGTGCTCGCCGACGAGATCGCCCCGCACGGGCGGGAGGACCGGCGGCCCGGCCTGTGCTGGCTGCCCGGCGGCCCGGAGATCTACCGCAGGCTGATCCGGGCGCACACCACCACCGAGCGGGAACCCGACGAGCTGCACGACACCGGCCTGGCGCACCTGCGGCAGGTGCGCGCCGAGCTCGGCGCGGTCGGCGAACGCGCGTTCGGCACCGGCGATCCGGACGAGGTGCTGGAACGGCTGCGCACCGATCCGGCCCTGCGCTGGCGGGACGCCGCGGAGATGCTCGGCACCGCCCGCACCGCCATCGGCCGCGCCGAGGCCGCCGCGCCGGGCTGGTTCGGGCGGCTGCCGGACCAGCCGTGCGAGGTGCGGGAGGTGCCGGGGCCCGCGTCGCCGAGCACGCCGCTCGGCTTCTACCTCTCCCCCGCGCTGGACGGCTCGCGGCCGGGCGTGTACTTCGCCAACACCGCCGACGCCGACCAGCGCCCCCGCTACAACGCCGAGGTGATCGCCTTCCACGAGGTGATCCCCGGCCACCACCTGCAACTCGGCCTCGCCCAGGAGCTCGGCGGGCTGCCGCTGCTGCGCAGGCTGATCAGCATCAACTCCTACACCGAGGGCTGGGGCCTCTACACCGAGCGGCTGGCCGACGAGATGGGCCTGTACTCCGACGACGTGGCGCGGCTCGGGATGATCAGCCAGGACGCGCTGCGGGCGGCGCGGCTGGTGGTCGACACCGGGCTGCACGAGGCCGGGTGGAGCCGGGAGCGGGCGGTGGAGTTCCTGCTCGCGCACACCACGCTGCCGCGGTTGGAGGCCGAGGCGGAGGTCGACCGCTACATCTCCTACCCCGCCCAGGCGCTGTCCTACCTGGTCGGACGGCTGGAGCTGGAGCGGGTCCGGGACGCGGCGCGGGAGCGGCAGGGCGAGCGCTTCGAGCTCCGCCGGTTCCACGACGTGATCCTCGGGCACGGTGCGCTGCCGGTGTCGGCGCTCGACACGCTCTGCGCCGAGGAGTTGCGCTGACGCCTGCGACATCCAGGTAGTCCTGCGCCGCGACCTCCGACATCGGCGCCGCGAACCTCTAGGGTCGACCGGAGCGTGCCCACCGCGGTCGAGCTGGGAGGTGCCGTGACCGGGACGTTCCACCCCCGCGACGAGCAGCAGGACCGGTCCGCCACCGGCGAGCCGCCGTGGATGCGGCGGGTGCTGGCCCGGATGCGCGCCGAGGACGGCTGGTACCTGCTGCGGAGCCGGTCCGCGCTGCCGGACGCGGTGCTCGTCGGTCCGCCGGGCGTGCTGGTGGTGCTGCTGCGCGCGGAACCGCCGGACCTCGCCGACACCCGCGCGGCGTTCGTCCGGGTCGCCGAGCTGCTGGCCGGGGTCGGCGGTCGGCGCGGGCTGCTCACCGAAGCCGTCGTCCGCACCGTCGTGGTGCACCCGGAAGGCGCCGCGGGTTTCGGCCGCTCCGGGGAGCACCTGGTGCTCGGCGAGTCCGAACTGGACAGGGCGCTGCGGCGCGGTGATCCGGTGCTGACCGCCGAGGAGGTGCGGGCGGTGGCGCGGCGCCTGGACGACCGCGCCGAGTACCTGCGGCCGGACTGGAACCCGGCCGTGGTCCCCGGCCAGCGCGGCGATCCCGGGCTGTTCGAGGTCGCCGACGTGCGCGCGCAGCGGGTGGAACGCGCGCTGGACAAGCCCTTCCGGGACTGGCGGACCTTCCTCGACGACACCCAGCTCGGCGTGGTGCGCAGGAACTACTCGGGGCCGGCGCGAATCACCGGCCCGGCGGGCACCGGCAAGTCGGTCCTCGCGCTGCACCGGCTGGCCTACCTGGCGCGGCGCACCACCGGGCGGCTGCTGTTCACCACGCACGTGCACAACCTGCCGCGCATCGCCAAGGAGGACTTCCGGTCGCTGGCCCCGCAGTTGGAGCGGCGGATCGAGTTCGTCCACCTGCACGCCTTGGCGCGGGACCTGCTGGCCGCGCGCGGGCGCGACGCCGAGGTGGACGAACCGCGGGTCGACGCGGCGTTCACCGCGGTGTGGCGGTCCCCGCTGGCCGAGCCGCTGCGCGCGCACCGGCCCTCGAAGCACTACTGGCGGGCCGAGGTCGAGCGGGTGATCAAGGGCCGCGGCATCCGGGAGTTCGAGGTCTACCGGACGCTGGCGCGGCGCGGCCGGGGCACCCACCTGCCCGCCGCGGTGCGCAGCCAGGTCTGGCGGTTCTACTGCGAGTACGAGCGGGAGCTCTCCGAGCGCGGCGCGTTCGACCACAACGACGTGCTGATGCGCGCCCTCGCCGAACTCGGCCGCCACCCGCTCCCGCGGCCGTACGCGGCGGTGGTCGTCGACGAGGTCCAGGACCTCACGCTCGTCGGGCTGCGCCTGGTGCACGCCCTCAGCGGGGACGGGCCGAACCAGCTCCTGCTCATCGGGGACGGCCAGCAGCAGGTCTACCCCGGGGGCTGGCGGCTGTCCGAGGCGGGGATCGCGTTGCGCGGGCGCGGTGAGATCCTGCGCCGCAACTACCGGAACCGGGGTGCCATCGTGGACCGCGCGGGCGCGCTGCCCGCGATCAACCGGTTCGACGACCTCGACGGCGGCCCCACGGTGAACCTCGCCGCCGCGCAGCCGGTGCTCGGCGGCGGCCAGGTCGTCGAGTGGACCGGCACCGACCAGGAACAGGCGCTGCTGACCGCGCTGCGCGCCCTCGACGACCCCACCGACGCCGTGGTCCTCACCCGCACCCGCGCCGCCGCCGACCGCTGGGAACAGGTGCTGCGCGCGGCCGGCATCCCGGTGCAGCCGCTGGACCGCTGGGACCGCCGGTCCGGCGGGTGCTGCCACGTCGGCACCGTCCACCGCGCCAAGGGAACCGAGTTCCGCTCGGTCTTCCTCCCCGACGAGCAGCACCACGGCGGCGACCGCGGCGACGAGCGCGAAGCCCGCGAACGCCACCGCCTCGTCGCCATGACCCGGGCCCGCGACTACCTCTGGATCGCCACCCCCACCCGCTGAGTCGGCGCCGCGGGCGCGGCGGTGCTCCAATGGAGGGGGCCTTTCGGGGGGAGGACCGGCGTGGCGATTTACCAGTACCGGTGCGCAGCGCACGGCGCCTTCGACCGCTCCCACCCGATCGGCTCCGCCGCACCGGAACAGCCGTGCCCGACGTGCCGCTCGGCCGCGCCCCGGGTCTTCACCGCGGTGTCGCTCACCGGGGCGGCGCGCTCGCGGACGGCGCTACTCGACCGCACCGAGCAGACCCGCGAACGACCCGCGGTGATGTCCGCACCGCCGCCCCGTCGCGGGCGCGGCGGAGTCACCACCAACCCGAAGCACCGGCACCTGCCACGTCCGTGAGGGGGTCCCGCCATGCCCGAGGTCGTCTTCCCGCTCGACTCCACCAGGGGATTCGCCGACCAGCGGATCGTCGGCCACAACCGGTACCACCCGGACATCCCCGCCGTGGTCGAGGTCCGGCCCGGGGACGAGTTCCGGGTGCACTGCCGGGAGTGGTTCGACGGCGCCATCCGCAACGACGACTCCGCCGACGACGTCCGCGACGCGCCGATGTCGCGGGTGCACGCCCTGTCCGGCCCGTTCGCGATCCGCGGTGCCCAGCCGGGTGACCTGCTGGTCGTGGACATCCTCGACGTCGGACCGCTACCGCAGGAGGACTCCGGGCCGCTGGCGGGCCAGGGCTGGGGCTACACCGGGATCTTCGCCCGGAGCAACGGCGGCTCGTTCCTGGTCGACCGGTTCCCGGACGCGTACAAGGCGGTGTGGGACTTCACCGGCCAGACCGCCACCTCGCGGCACGTCCCCGGGGTCTCGTTCACCGGCATCACCCATCCGGGCCTGATGGCCACCGCCCCCTCGGCGGAGCTGCTCGCGAAGTGGAACACCCGCGAAGCCGCGCTGATCGCGACCGACCCGGACCGCATCCCGCCGCTGGCGCTGCCACCGGAACCCCAGGACGCGATCCTCGGCACCCTGACCGGCGCCGAGCACGACCGGGTCGCCGCCGAGGCCGCCCGCACCGCACCGCCGCGGGAGAACGGCGGCAACCAGGACATCAAGAACCTGACCAGGGGGACCCGCGTGTTCTACCCGGTCTTCGTGCCCGGGGCGAACTTCTCCGTCGGCGACCTGCACTTCTCCCAGGGCGACGGCGAGATCACCTTCTGCGGCGGGATCGAGATGGGCGGTTTCCTCGACCTCCGCGTCGACCTGATCAAGGGCGGCATGGACCGCTACGGCGTGTCCGAGAACGCGATCTTCCTGCCCGGCAACACCGACCCGCAGTACAGCGAGTGGCTCGCGTTCTCCGGCACGTCGGTCACCCTCGACGGTGAGCAGCGCTACCTGGACTCCCAACTGGCGTACCAGCGCGCCTGCCTGCACGCGATCGACTACCTCACCACGTTCGGCTACAGCCCCGAGCAGGCGTACCTGCTGCTCGGCGCCGCGCCCGTCGAAGGCCGCTTCTCCGGCGTGGTCGACATTCCCAACTCCTGCGCGACCATCTACCTCCCGACCGCCATCTTCGACTTCGACGTGCGCCCCTCGGCCACCGGCCCGCACCGCATCGACCCCGGCATCGGCGCACCCCACTCCCCCACCTGACGGACGCGGACCCGAGTGAGGGGCACCTCCATCCGGCTATGCCGGATGAAGGTGCCCCTCCCGTCCGAGCGGTGCGCGGCCACCGCGGGACCGACACGCGTCACCGAGCTCGAAGCCCTCGCCGGATGCGACCCCGCCCCGCCACCATCGGGCGGGGCAGGCTTCGAACTTCTCCACTTCGGTGGGCTTGACGCCTGAGCAGGCGAACCCCTTAACGGCGGCCTAAGTCGGGAGATCAGGATTCTGCCCGTGGCGCCCGTCTGATGGCGGTGGTGGCGCCACAGTGCGATCCCCACCGGATGTCGGCCAACAGCGCGGGGCAATGCTCACGATCGGTTGCCGCGCCGGTCGGGGACCGCGGTGGTGGTCACCGCGTGCACGAGCCATTCCAGCGGTCCCCTGCGCAACCGCCGCCGCCACAGCACCGACACCACGAGCATCACGGCGACCGCAGCGAGGAAGTGCGCGAAGGAGTACGTCTCCGGGTCGCCGATCGCGCTCCGGTACACGAAGTGCCCCGCATACCAGGTCAGCGCCATACCCCCGGCCGCCGCGAGCGGCCACAGCGCACGCTGCCACCCCGGCCGATCCATGAGCCGCAGCGAAACACCGAGCAGGAACAAGGCGACACCGATCATGAACGCGATGCCCACCGCGCTCGTCGCGTACAGCGAACGCTGTCCCGGCATCGCCAGCAGCGCCTGCCACGGCATGGCCGGCGGCTGCGCGCGATCGATCACCTCGGCGAGGCCCAGCGGGTGCAGCGCTAGCCACGACACCGCGCACGCCGCGAGAGCGAGACCCGCTCCGGTGATCATCATGCGCAGGCGCACCGCGTGGCCGTGCAGGTCCAGCCTGCCGATCGCGAGTCCCGCGAGCACCAGCGGGATCCCGTACGCGGTCTGGAACCCACCACCGGTGAAGACCAGGCTGAACAGGTAGTCACCCCACTGGCCCGGCTGCGTCAGCACCGCCAGCCCGGTCGGGGTTTCCACCATCATCCAGTCGGCATGCGTGGTGAACACCCGGATCGGGTAGAGGGTCACCAGCGGGATCGACGCGGCCGAGAGCACGAACAGCGTGCGAGGCCGCAGCCGGGTGAACGGCAGCAGGAACAACAGCAGCACCGCGTAGTACCCGAGCACCGAGGCGCCGAACTCGTCGATGAACAGGCTGATCAGGAACAGCGTCACCGCGCGGACCGCCACCCGCAGGCGCGCCGCGGCCATGTCCCGCCCCGCGCGAGGCCGCGAGCCGCCGGTCATCAGCGCGATCGACACCCCGGCGAGCAGCACGAACAGGCTCATCGCCCGCGACGACGTCGCGCTGTCCAGCCAGCTCAGGACGGCGGGCGCGTCCGCGCGCGGCCCGGCGTGCAGCCAGCCGGTCATCGCGAAGTGCACGACGAACACCCCGATGACGGCCAGCGCGCGGACCACGTCGATGCCCAGCAGCCGCCCCCGGGGCGCGGCGTGCGCCTTGCCGTCCGCAGTGGACGTCGTGAGTTCCGTTGCGTTCATGGCCACCAGGCTGGCGAGCGGGTGTCCCGCCCTCGTGGCCGCCATGTCGCGGCCGTGTCGCATTGCGTTCAGGACGCCGGGCAGGCCCGTGGTTCGGTGCGGCTGCCGTCGGTGAAGGTCAGCACGACCTTCGTCCCGGCGGGGGCGCCGCTCTGCCGCCGGACCCCGATCGCGGTGCACACCACCTGATCGACACCGCGCGGCCCGACCTCTCCCATCGCGAGCGGCAAGGCGACCGTGACGGTCCGGCCCGCCACCGTCGCCCTCGGTCCGAGCGAGCTGACCCGGGGCAGTTCGGAGTGCAACCCGGCGAGGTTCCGGTCCCCCACCCGCAGCAGCAGGTCCACCGCGGCGGTGACGTCGCCGAGCGAACCGCTCCTGGTCGGTTTCGGCCTGACCCGGCCGTGCTCGTCGACGAAGTACAGCGTCACGCCGGGTGCGACACCGGTCGGCGCCTCGCCTCCTTCGAGCACCCCGGTCGGTTCGATCCCGCATCCGGACAGCAGCAGCCCGGCAGCCGCGAGCAGCGCCGGCGTTCGTCGCATCACGCGTCCCCCTCCGCGCACCGGGGCAGGCGGAGGGTGAACCGCGCCCCGGCGCCCGGCTCGTTGCCCGCTTCGATGTCACCGCCGTGCAGCCGGGCGTTCTCGACCGCGATCGCCAGTCCGAGCCCGCTGCCGCCGGACCGGCTCCGCGCGGTGTCCGCCTTGTAGAACCGGCCGAACACGCGTTCCGCCCCGTCCGCCGGCAGGCCCGGACCGTGGTCGACGACGGTCAACTCCACCTCCTGCTCGTCGGCGCGCACCCGCACCAGCACCGGCGGACTACCGTGGTGCAGCGCGTTGCCGACCAGGTTGGCGACCAGCACGTCCAGCCGCCGCCGGTCCAGCACGGCGGTGATCGACGCCGGTGCGTCGACCACGGCCCGGTCGCTCCAGCTCCGGGAGCGGAGACAATCGTCGACGGCCTCGCGCACGTCCACCTCCTCCAGCCGCAGCGTCGCCGCGCCCGCGTCGAACCGGGACACCTCGATCAGGTCCTCGACCAGCCGGGTCAGGGCACGGGTCTCGGCCACCGCGAGCAGCGCCGACTCCCGCGCGTCGCCCGGCATCCGCCCGGCCTCGGCCTCCAGCACCTCGACGACCGCGGTCAAGGTGGTCAGCGGCGTGCGCAGCTCGTGCGACACGTCCGCGACGAAGCGCCTCGCGTCGGCCTCCATCCGGCGCAGCTCGCCCACCGACCGCTGGAGTTCCTCCGCCATGTGGTTGAACGTGTCCGACAGCTCGGCGAGCTCATCGACACCACGCACCCGCAGCCGGGCGTCCAGCTCGCCGGCGGCGAGCCGACGTGCGGCGCCCCGGAGTTCCTCCACCGGCCGCAACAGCCCGCGGGCGGCGAGCAGGGCCAGCAGGACCGCGGGCGGCAGGGCCAGTGCGCTGGTCCACATCGCGGCACGCGCCGACGTCTCGATCTGCCGCTGCGTCGGCACCAGATCGCGGACGGCGTAGACATCGATTCCCGATGGTCTCCGCACCCCGTCCACGGCGGTCTCGATGACGGGGGTGCCGATCAGCAGCTTCGGCCCGTTCGCCGACTCGACCCGCTGGAGCACGAGCTCGCCCCGCTCGCGGACGGCTGCGCGCAACTCGCCGGTCACGAGGTCGAGACCGGCCCCTTCCGCCGACCTCAGCGAGCGGTAGGTCACCAGCGCGGGCCCGCCGACCGCGGACCGCAGCCGGTCCAGGTCCTGCCGGTCGGGTGGGTAGGTCAGGCTCGCCGCGACCGAAGCGACCCCCCTGCGCAGGTCCTCCGCTTCCCGTCGTTGCACCTCCGCGAGCAACGAGCCGCGGGTGGCGCCGTAGTTGGCCCACGCTGCGACCGCCGCCGCGAGCACGGTCACCAGCACGAACGCGAACACCAGCTGGACGCGCAGACCGGCCAGCCATCGCAGCGGCCTCATACCGGCCCGAACCGGTACCCGAAACCCCGCACGGTCTGCACGTACACCGGCGACGCCGGATCGGTCTCGATCTTCGCGCGCAGCCGTTGCACGCAGTTGTCCACGAGGCGCGAGTCCCCGAGGTAATCGTGCTCCCACACCAGCTCCAGCAGTTGCCGGCGGCTGAACACCTGGCCCGGCGAGCGGGACAGCTCGACCAGCACGCGCAGCTCGGTCGGGGTCAGCGACACCGGCTCGCCGTCCTTCGCCACGATCATCCCGCCCCGGTCGATCGTGAGTCCGGCGTACGACTCGACGCGCCGGTGCTCCGGGACGCCCCGACGCAGCACCGCCCTGATGCGGGCGTCGAGCACGCGGGGCTGGACGGGTTTGACCACGTAGTCGTCCGCACCCGCCTCCAGGCCGCCGACCACGTCGAAGTCGTCACCCCGGGCGGTCAGCATGATGATCGGCACCGCGGAGTCGGCGCGGAGCCTGCGGCACACCTCGAACCCGTCGACATCGGGAAGCATGAGGTCGAGCACCACCACGTGCGGCCGCGCGGTGCGGGACAGCCGCAGGCCCTCCTCGCCCGTCTCCGCGGTGCGCACCTCGTGCCCGTGCCTCGCCAGCGCCAAGCCGAGGCTCCGGCGGATGGACGGGTCGTCCTCGATCAACAGAACCTGTGCCACCCGATCGATTATCGGGGCAGGCGGCCGGGCCATCCGGGGACGGCGCGTTCTGCGACAGGATCAGGACATCACGAGGGCTCGGAACAGCCGGCGGCGCGGTGTCGAAGTCAAGGCGCCCGACCTCGCGGTGCAGGCGTGGGGCTGCTCGGCTCGTCGCGTGCGGTGGCGTCCGCGCCCGGCCGGGTCGGAGGACGGGCGCCCCGCGTCCGGGCACGAAGAAGGGGGCCGACATCCGTCGGCCCCCTTCGGAGGTGGTGGAGGTGCCGGGAATCGAACCCGGGTCCTCCGTCGCCTCACCGAGACTTCTCCGTGCGCAGTCCGCTATACCTCTGCTCGGCTCCACCGGTCACGCGGACAAGCCGGTGTGATGAGCCCAGTCGCTGTTCGATGTCCCACCAGATCCCGCGACCGGATCTGGCGGTGCGAGCCTCCTAGCTGATGCCGGATTCCGGGCCGGAGGCGCTCCCGGTCCGACAGAGTCGCTCCTAGCTGATCAAGCAGCGAGGGCGAACTCGCGCTGACTCTTGTCGGCGCTTATTCGATTGCGGCGACGCTTCACGGTGGTCTCCCGCCTGCACCGGCACGCTTCCCTCGATTCAACGTACGGAGTCGAAACCGTTCACCCCCATGTCCCTTCTCGTTCCACCGGCTCTCACCGGCGCACCTAGGATAACGCGTCCCCCGGCCGGATCATTCCCTTATCCCGCGAATCGATCATGCCCGGAGTTTTAGCAGGTCAGACGGGGTGTCGTGGAGCACAGCCCGGAGGAACGGGTCCCCCAGCCGCTCGTCGGTCGCCGCCCACCCGGCGATGGCCCGGAGCTGCTCGGCGTAGCTGTAGGGGATGTTCGGGAAATCGGTGCCGAGTACCACCCGGTCCCCGTGCTCGACCAGCCGGGACGGCCAGTCCGCGGGCAGCGGCGCGAACCGCTCCGCGAACCCGACGCCGACCATCGTGGTGTCCACGTGCACCCTCGGGTACCGCTCCACGAGCTCCAATGCACCCGGGTAGTCGGGCATTCCGGCGTGCGCGAGGACCGCCACCAGCCTCGGGTGGGCCCGCAGCACCGCCTCGAACACGTCGAGCCCGGTGTGCTTCCCGCGCCGGGGACCGTCCCCGCAGTGCACCACCACCGGGACCCCCGCCTCGGCGAGCAGCCCCCACGCCGCGTCCAGCTCGGGAGCGCGCGGGTCGAACGCGCCCACCTGCACGTGGACCTTGACCACCCGCGCGCCGGCGCGCAACGCCTCGGCCAGGTAGTCGGCGACACCCGGCTCCGGGTACAGCGTCGCGGTCGGGACCGCGCCCGGGGTGCGGGCGGCGAACTCGCGGGCCCACCCGCTCAGCCACGCCGCCATGCCCGGCTTGTGCGGGTAGACCAGCGGCGCGAACGTCGTCACCCCCAGGTCGCGCAACACCTGGATCCGGGTCCGCTCGGCGTGCCGGTAGAAGATCGGCCACTCGGTGCCGTAGTGCCGCCCGGCCTGGTCGAAGAACGCCCACACCTTGCGCAACACGCGTTCCGGCAGGAAGTGGGTGTGCAGGTCGACCAGCCCGGGCAGCCCCAGGCCCGCGACCCAGCCGCGGACCTGGGCGTCGTCGGCCGGTCCCACCACCGTCAGCGGATGCCCTTCGCCCGGCGACCCATCTCGCGCTGGATCTCCCGCTCGGCGTCGCGCTTGGCCAGGTCCTGCCGCTTGTCGTGGGCCTTCTTGCCCCGGGCCAGCGCCAGCTCGACCTTCGCCTTGCCGTCGGAGAAGTACAGCGACATCGGGACCAGGCTCAGCCCGGTCTCCTTGATCTTGCCGACCAGGCGCAGGATCTCGTGCCGGTGCAGCAGCAGCTTGCGGGACCGGCGCGGCTCGTGGTTGGTCCAGGTGCCCTCGGTGTACTCCGGGATGTGCACGTTGCGCAGCCACACCTCGCCGTCGTCGACGGTCGCGAAACCGTCGACCAGCGACGCCTTGCCCTGGCGGAGGCTCTTGACCTCGGTGCCGGTCAGCGCGATGCCGGCCTCGTAGGTGTCGAGCACCGACCAGTCGTGCCGCGCCCTGCGGTTCTGCGCGATCACCTTGCGGCCGCGTTCCTTCACCATGAGGACAACTCTAGCCGTCCCGTCACCCGGTTTTCCGAACCGCTACAACCGGACGTAGAGGCGCAGCGTGACATAGCCGGTGATCGCCGACACCACCGCCGACACCAGCAGCAGGATCGGTGACACCACGCCGATGTCGCCGTAGGTGATCTCCGGGATCACCCCCGTGCCGGACAACGGCGCCATCACCTGGTCGATGAAGGCCGCCTTCGCCACCAGCAGCCCGCCGATCGCCAGCACCGCGCCGATCAGCCCGGACACTACCGCTTCGAGCAGGAACGGGAGCTGGGTGTACCAGCGGGTCGCGCCGACGAGCCGCATGATGCCGGTCTCGGTGCGCCTGGTGAACGCCGAGAGCTGGATGGTGTTGGAGATCAGCAGCAGCGCCGCCAGGGCCTGCACCAGCGCGATCGCGAACGTCGTGTTGCGCACCCCGTTGAGCATGGTGGACATCTGCTCCAGGTAGGTGGCCTGGTCCACCACCCGGTCCACGCCCGGCCGGTCGCCGAACTGCTGCTCGAGCGCGGCGAAGCGCTCCGGCGTGTCCAGCTTCAACCGCAGCGAGGCGGGCAGCGCCTGGGCGCGCGCGACCTCCACCAGCTCCGGCTGCGACTCGAACACCCGGGCGAAGTTGTCCATCGCCTCCTGGCGGTTCTCGAAGGTCACCGACTCCACCCCGGAGGTCGTTTCGAGCTCCGACTTCAGGGACGCGCACGGCTGCTGGTCGCAGCTGGTGTCGTTGGCGCTGACGTCGTCGGTCAGGAACACCACGACCTCGACCTGGTCCTGGTAGGTCGCCTGCATCTTGTCGATCATCCGGACGACGAGCAGACCGCCGCCGAGCAGGCCGACCGAGATGGCCGTCGTCAGGATCATCGCGATGGTCATCGTCACGTTGCGACGAAGGCCGTTGACGACCTCGCTGAATACGAAGCTCGCGCGCATCTTGTGTCAGCTTTCCTGGCTGGGGTTTCGGGGGCAGCGGGGGCGACCGCCGGGTCGTTCGGGGGACTCGCTCAGCGACCGACGCCGTAGACGCCGCGGGCGTCGTCCCGGATGACCCGGCCGAGGCTCAGCTCGACGACGCGGCGGCGCATGGAGTCGACGATCCCGTGGTCGTGGGTCGCCATGACCACGGTGGTTCCGGTGCGGTTGATCCGCTCCAGCAGCAGCATGATGTCCTGGCTGGTGTCCGGGTCGAGGTTCCCGGTGGGCTCGTCGCACAGCAGCACCAGCGGCCGGTTGACGAACGCCCGGGCGATCGCGACCCGCTGCTGCTCGCCACCGGAGAGCTCGTGCGGCATCCGGTCGGCCTTGCCGTCGAGGCCGACGAGCTGGAGGACCTCGGGCACCACCTTGCGGATGGTGTGCCGGGGCTTGCCGATCACCTCCAGGGCGAAGGCGACGTTCTCCGCGACGGTCTTGTTGTTCAGCAGCCGGAAGTCCTGGAAGACGCAGCCGATGCGCTGGCGCAGCCGGGGGACGCGGCGCCGCGGCAGCTTGGCCACGTTCCAGTCGGCGACGAAGACCCGACCGCGGGATGGCACGTCCTCCCGCAGCAGCAGCCGCAGGAACGTCGACTTCCCCGACCCCGAGGGGCCGATCAGGAACACGAACTCGCCCTTGTCGATGCCCACGGAGACGTCATCGAGCGCTGGTCGGGTCGACGTCTTGTACGCCTTTGACACGTGCTCAAGCCGAATCACGGGGCGTGAGTTTACCTGCGGCCGTTCGAGGGACGTCGCTCACCCGTACCGGCGGCACCGAGGCCGCTGACCTGCCCGTCGACGGGCACGCCGGATCAGGCCGCGGACTCCTGCCGGCGCCGCCAGCGGATCGCCGCCTCCAGGAAGCCGTCGATCTCCCCGTCGAGCACCGCCTCCGGGTTGCCCACCTCGTGCTCGGTGCGCAGGTCCTTGACCATCTGGTACGGGTGCAGCACGTAGGAGCGCATCTGGTTGCCCCAGCTCGACCCGCTGTCCTTGAGGGCGTCGAGCTCGGCGCGCTCCTCCTCGCGCTTGCGGGCCAGCAGCTTGGACTGCAGCACGCGCATCGCGGCGGCCTTGTTCTGGAGCTGCGACTTCTCGTTCTGGCAGGACACCACGATGCCGGTCGGGCCGTGCGTGATGCGCACCGCGGAGTCGGTGGTGTTCACGCTCTGCCCGCCCGGACCCGAGGAGCGGAACACGTCCACCCGGATGTCCTTCTCCGGGATCTCGACGTGGTCGGTCTCCTCGACGGAGGGCAGCACCTCGACCCCGGCGAAGGAGGTCTGCCTGCGGCCCTGGTTGTCGAACGGCGAGATCCGGACCAGCCGGTGGGTGCCCTGCTCGACCGACAGCGTCCCGTAGGCGTAGGGGGCGTTGACCCGGAAGGTGGCCGACTTGAGCCCCGCCTCCTCCGCGTAGGAGGTGTCGTAGACCTCGACGGCGTACTCGTGGCGCTCCGCCCAGCGCAGGTACATGCGCATCAGCATCTCGGCGAAGTCCGCGGCGTCCACCCCGCCCGCCTCGGCGCGGATGGTGATCATCGCCTCGCGGTCGTCGTAGTCGCCGGAGAGCAGGGTGCGGGTCTCCAGCGCGCCGAGGTCCTTGCGCAGCCGGTCGCGCTCCTCGTCGGCCTCGCTCAGGCCCGAGTCGTCGCCCTCCGCCTCGCTGAGCTCGTAGAGCACCTCGAGGTCCTCGACCCGCTGCCGGAGCTCGGTGACCCGGCGCAGGTCGGACTGCCGGTGCACGAGCTGGCTGCTGACCTTCTGCGCGTGCTCGACGTCGTCCCAGAGGTCGGGCTTGGCCGCCTCGGCCTCCAGGTCCGCGATCTTCGCGCGCAACGCGTCCACGTCCATCACGGCCTCGATGCCCTCGAGGGTGTTGGACAATTCCTTGAGCTCAGCGGCGACGTCGGGATTCACGGTGCTCAGCGTACTTCACCAGGTGCCGCCCGCGACGAGGACGGCACGCGCGGGCGATCGCGACCCCGCCGGGACCGCCCGCTCGCCGATCACTCGGGGATGGCGTCCAGCAGCTTGATGATGGCCCGGTTGTAGGCCACGGTGAAGTCGGCCGCCGCCTTCTCGTAGGGGTCGGTGGTGGCCTTGGCCCCGGTCCTGGCCTCGTCGAGCTTCACCGCATACTGGGCGCGCGCGGACTCCACCAGGTTCGCCCGCTGCTTCGGCGTCAGCGAACCCGAGTAGACCAGTCGCAGGATGAGCGGACTGCGGACGTTGTCCGGCCCCGGCTCGGTGTTCAGCCACGACTTGAAGGCGCGCTTGCCCGCAGCCGTGATCGCGTACTGCTGGCTGGAGCGCGGACCCTGCTTGCCGAGGCGCAGCAGTCCCTCGTCGGTCAGCGCCGGCAGCTCGCGGTACACCTGGCTGCGCGTCACGCTGAAGAACCCGCCGAAGCGCTCGGTGGCGGCAGCGACAAGCTGGCCACCGGTCTTCGGCCCTTCGTGCAGTAGCCCCAGCAGGGCTGCGGAGGTCGCATTCAGCTCGGTCACACCCCAACGGTGCCACGTCGGCGGAATGCTGTCCACAGTGGTCCGGGTTTCTGTCCACTGTGGTTGCAGTCGACTGGTCCGAGTGGACGAACGATTGGGCCATTGGCGCGAGGTCCGGCGGCAGGCGGTCGCGGAGCGTGTCCGGCCGGGGGTCCGAACACGGAGGGCGACCACCGGGCGACGACGTCGCCTGTCCGGGGGTTCTTCCGCGCGCGAAGAGGTGCTATCACGGGTTGGGGGCTGCCTCGACGGGCCCGTGCCACTGCACCCTGCACACGGGCCGACCGACCGGCGGCCCGCGTGCGAACAGGAGGTGCGAGCGTGCATCGCAGTTGGCTGCGGACCAAGCTCTCGGCGAGCAGGACGAAGGTATCCACGAAGGTCACCGCCCGGGCCAAGTCGTTGGTACCCGCGCAACTCGACGTCGAGACGGACGCGTGCATGGTGTGCGGCCGGTCGATGCGGCGGCACGGCGTGGTGCGCGGCGACGGACGGGTGTGCTCGCCCGGCTGCGCGCGCCGCTGGGCCGAAGGCCTCTGAAAGCGCAGCGCCGAAGGCCTCTGGAGCGCGGCACCGGAGGTCCCTGAAGCTCCTGCGCCGGAGGTCTCCGAGCGCCTGTCCCCCTAACGAGGTCCCGGACCGCAGGAGCCTGCCGCAGGCCGATGGTCCGGGACGTCCTCGCGGGGACCTGCTGAGCACCCGCGGCGGTGGCCCTGCGGTCGCGAGCCGCTCCGCGGACCGAAGGCAGGGACAGCACCCCTGAAAATGCGCAACGGCGGTGTGCCGGAAGCACACCGCCGTTGACGTTGGTAGCGGGGACAGGATTCGAACCTGCGACCTCTGGGTTATGAGCCCAGCGAGCTACCGAGCTGCTCCACCCCGCGCCGTGTTTTTCTGTTGTGCCGTGAACTCTACACGCCCGGCCGAGGCCCTTCGCAGGGGGGTCGGTTTCGGTGATCATCCCCGCTCGGCGGCCTCGTCACCGCCGCGCGGCCTGGCCGCCTGGGCCACCCCGGGAATGCGCAACGGCGGTGTGCCGGAAGCACACCGCCGTTGACGTTGGTAGCGGGGACAGGATTCGAACCTGCGACCTCTGGGTTATGAGCCCAGCGAGCTACCGAGCTGCTCCACCCCGCGCCGTGTTCTGCTGTTGTGCCACCACTCTAGCGAACCTAACCAGCCTAGTGCAAATCGCCTGGTCGCGGAAGGTGCGCGGCCGTCGACCACCCGAACGGCCGCAGGGCGGTGGTCGCCTCGCGACCACCGCCCTGGCACCTCCGCACCGGCCGGTCAGCCGCCCGCGGCGTTGAGCTCCTCGAAGCGGCGGATCGCCGCGTCGAGCTGCTGGTAGGCGGCGCCGAGATCGGCGAAGTTGCCGGACTGCTGGCCCTGCCGGACCCGCTCCAGCGCCGCGTCGATCTGCTCCACCGCCGCGGACATCTCCGGCGAGCCCTGCCCCGGGGGCTGCTGCCCGGGCGGCTGCTGCTGCCCCGGGTCCTCCGGCGGCTGCTGCGGTCGCTGGTTCGGATCCTGCGCTGCCTGCCCGGCGCCCTGGCCGAAGACCTCGTCCAGCGCGCCTTCCAGCGTCTCGTGGAAACCGACCCGGCCGCCGAAGGAGACCAGCACGCGGGCGAGCTGCGGGTACGACTCCGCCTCGTTGCGCTGGATGTAGATCGGCTCGACGTAGAGCAGACCGCCCGCCACCGGCAGCGTGAGCAGGTTCCCGAAGATCGCCGTCACGTTCGGGTTGTTGAACAGCGTCCGGTTCTCGGTGACCTCGGGTGTCGACTCCATCTGGTTCTGCACCTGGTTCGGACCCGGTGTCTGGGTGTTCGTCGGCAGTCTCAGCACCGTGAGGTCGCCGTAGTTCTGCGGGTCCGAGGACGCCGTCACCCAGGCCGCCAGGTTCTGCCGCCGCAGCGCGGTCAGCGCGCTGGTGATCTGGAACGTCGGCTGGTCCTGGCCCGGGGTCTGGGCGAGGACGTAGTACGGCGGCTGGTCGGCCGCCTCCGGCGCGCCGGGCCCGCCACCGCCGGTCGGGTCGCCGGGCACCTCCCAGAACGTCTGGTTGGAGAAGAAGTCACCCGGGTTGTCGACGTGGTACTCGGTGAGCAACTGGCGCTGCACCTTGAACAGGTCCTCCGGGTAGCGGAAGTGCTCGCGCAGCTCCGGGCTCACCGCGCTGGCCGGCTTCACCACCCCGGGGAAGACGCCCTGCCACGCCTTGAGCACCGGATCGTTCTCGTTCACCGCGTAGAGGTCCACGGTGCCGTCGTAGGCGTCGACGGTGGCCTTGACCGAGTTGCGGATGTAGTTGACCTGCTGGTTGGGCTGCCTGGCGACCCCGGTGAGGGAGTCGTTGGTGGCCTCGCCCAGCGAGGTCAGCTCCGAGTACGGGTAGTTGTTCAACGTGGTGTAGCCGTCGATGATCCACTTGATCCGGCCGTCGATCACCGCCGGGTACGGGTCGCCGTCGAGCTTCAGCCACGGCGCCACGTTCTGCACCCGCTCGCGCGGGTTGCGCTCGTAGATCAGCTTCGAGTTCTCCCCGATGACCCCGCTGAACAGGAAGTTCCGCTCGCCGTAGTAGGCGGCGAACACGGCCCGCTGGAAGAGGTTGCCGATCGGGACGCCGCCCTCACCGGTGTAGGTGTACTGCCGGGTGTCGGTGTCGTACTCGCGCGGCGCCTCGCCCGGCTCGCTGCCGACGATCGCGTAGTCCGAGACCAGTTCGCCGTAGTACACCCGGGGCTGCTCGACCGGGATCGCGCCCTGGCCGTTGTTGGCCACGTCGCTGATCTCGAAGACCGGGTAGCCGCCCTGGGAGGCCCCCTCGTCGAAGGTCGAGTCCACCCGGTCGGCGGGCGCGGCGATGAAGCCGTTGCCGTGGGTGTAGACGGTGTGCCGGTTCAGCCAGTTCTGCTGGTTGGCGGCCAGCCCGTCGGTGTTGATCTCGCGCAGCGCCACCAGGTAGTCCTGCAGCTGGCCGTTCTCGTCGCGGTAGCGGTCGACGTCCAGCTTCTCGGTGAAGCCGTAGAAGTTGTACTGCTGGGTGAGCTGGGTGAACGTGTCGGACAGCACGTTGGGGTCCAGCAGTCGGATGTTCGGGATGGTGCCCTTGTTGTCGGCGACCGCGGCGGGCGCCAGCTCGGTGCGGCCCGGGTAGTCGACGAAGTCGACCTTGTCGTCGTTGATCCCGAAGGCGTTCTTGGTCGCCTCCAGGTTCCGCTCGATCGACTGGGCCTCGCGCTGGTTGGCGTTCGGCCGAACCGAGAACTGCTCCATCAGCGCCGGCCACACCGCGCCGAGCACCACGCTGGACAGCACCAGCAGCACCGTCGCCAGCGCCGGGATCTGCAAGTTGCGGAAGAAGATCACCGCGAAGAACGCGATCGCGCAGAACACCGCGATGAACACCAGGATCAGCTTCGCGGGCATCACCGCGTTCAGATCGGTGTAGCTGGCACCGGTGAACAGGTTGCTCCGGTTCGACAGCAGCAGGTCGTACCGGTCGAAGAAGTAGTCGACCGCCTTGAGCAGCACGAACAGACCGGCCAGCACCGCGAGCTGGATCCGCGCGGCGGTGGAGAGCTGCCCGGAGCGCCCGGCCAGCCGGATGCCGCCGAAGATGTAGTGCACCACCAGCGCCCCGATGAAGGACACGGCCACCGCGACGAACGCCCAGGTCAGCAGGAAGCGGTAGAACGGGAGCTGGAAGGTGTAGAAGCTGATGTCGTTGCCGAACTCGGGGTCGGTCCGGCCGAACGGCACGCTGTTCACGAAGAGCTGGAAGGTCTGCCAGTCCGCCTGCGCGGCGAGGCCGGCGACCAGCCCGACGAGCACCGGTACGCCGATGGCGAACAGCCGGGAGCGCTCGGTGAGCACCGTCCGGTACCGCGCCAGCGGGTCCTCCGGCCCGCTGACCGGCACGAACACCGGCCGGGCCCGGTAGGCCAGCCACAGGCTGAGGGCGAGCACGCCGCCGACGAAGATCGCGGCCCCCGCGCCGAGCCCCAGCCGGGTCAGGATCTGGGTGGTGAACACCCCCCGGTACCCGACCTCTCCGAACCACAACCAGCTGACATAGGTGCCCAGCAGCCGTGATCCGGCGATCAGGGCGACCAGCACTATGCCGCCCAGGATCAGCAGGATTCGGCTTCGCCGGGACAGTTTCGGCATTCCGACCGGGGGCCGCATGGCCACAGCGCACGCTCCTGGTGACGTTCATCGGGCCTGGGCGGCCGTACCATCCCGGCAGCCCACGTGATGTTCAACTCTACGATGCCACCCGGAAGTTCCCGGAAGCGCCATCGCGAAATGGAAGAAGCGGACAAAGCCGCCCGGAATCATCCCTGGTCGTGGCGCCTGCACCGGTCCCGAGGCGCTGCTGGGAGCATGGCGCCCATGACAACGGAGAGCCCCGCGGAGCTGGTCGAAGCGCTGCCCGCCGCCGCCCGGGAGATCGAGGACTTCGCGCACACCGGCGGCTGGGACCAGCCGACCCAGGTGTTCGCCCTGGTCGCGACCGGCGACCTGCTGGCGGCCGAGCCGGGCCTGGCCGACCAGGTCGACCCCGACGCCCCGCTCACCCCCATCGCGCAGGAGTCGCTGCCGAGCGGGGACCTGGCCGAGGCGCTGGCCCAGCTCGAATGGCCGGACCAGGTCACCGGCTGCGCGCTGGTCCAGGAGATCGTGGTGCTGCCGCCGGAGGCCGAGGCCGGACTGCCCGACGACCCGGAGGCGGCGCGAACCGCGGCCGCGGAGCACCCGGACCGCCGGGAGGCCCGGCTGGTCGCGGCGGTGCTGCGCGGCGGCGGCGAGGCCTGCGCGATGCGGCTGCGCGGGACCGGCGACGGCGAGGACGACCTGGTCCAGGGCGCCGAGATCGCGCCCAACCTGCTGCACGCCCTGCACGCCACGTTCGACTGACCGCTGCCGCGCGAGGCCGGGTGCCGCCCGGGGGTCAGCAGCCGGCGGGCTGCTGACCGTTGCGCAGGGCCTCCAGGGCGGCCAGGGCCTCGTCGAGGGTGCCGACCTTGGCCAGCTGCAGGCCCTCGGGGGCCTGGGCCGCGGCCTCGGCGCAGTTGCCCGCCGGGACCAGGAAGGTGGTGGCCCCCGCCTCGCGGGCCTTGGTCATCTTGAACGGGATGCCGCCGATCGGGCCGACGTCGCCGGCGGCCGAGATCTCGCCGGTCCCGGCGACGAACCGGCCGCCGTTGAGCTCGCCGGGGGTGAGCTTGTCGATGATCGCCAGCGCGAACATCAGCCCGGCGGACGGACCGCCCACGTCGGCGAGCCGGATCCGCACGTCGAAGTCGACGTCCGCGCGCTCGGCGGCCGCCACCCCGAGGAAGCCCTGCTGGTCGCCGGTGGGGTTCTCGCCGAGCCGCGCGGTCACCGTCCGCGGCTGCTCGTCACCGCGCTGCACCTCGATCGGGACCTCGGTGCCGGGCGTGGTGCCGGTCAGCGCGGTCCGCAGCGCCGCCGCGTCCGGCACCGGCTTGCCGTTGGCCGACAGGACGCGGTCGCCCGGGGCGAGCAGGCCCTCGGCCGGGCTGCCCGGCACGATCCGGTCCACCACGACCTCGGTCGGGTAGCCCAGGTGGCTGAGCGCGGCGGTCTTGGCGACGGTCTGCGAATCGCTGAACGCGGCGGTGTTCTGCTGCTCGATCTCCTGCTCGGTCTTGTCCGGCGGGAAGTACAGCTCGCGGGGCGCCAGCGCGTAGCGACCGCTGACCCACAGCCCGAGCGCGCCGAACATCGACAGGTGGTCGGTCACCGACACCGTCGTCATGTTCAGGTGCCCGGCGGTGGGGTAGGTCCGCTCGCCTTCGACCGAGATCACCGGAGCGCCCCCGTCCGACCCCAAGGTGTTGAAGGTCGGGCCCGGGCCGAGCGCCACGTACGGCACCCGGACGAACGCACCGAGCAGCCCGAATGCGGCGACCAGTACGACACTCGTCAGCAGCGTCCACGTGCGGCGATTCACGAGGCGACAGCCTACGTGTTCGCCCTCGGCGATGTTGGGGCCGCCGGGGGCCGCCACCGGCCCGGACACCTTCAGCAGAGCGCCCCGGGCCGCGTACGGTGGTGTTATGACCAACTTGCCGTTCGGGTTCGGCCCGCAGGACCCCGACGACCCCGACAAGGGCAACTCGTCCGAGGGCGGCTCCGGGGACAAGCCCGGCTACGGATTCGGCGGCATGCCCGGACCCGGCGGCATGCCGAACTTCGACCTGGGCTCCCTCGGCCAGATGTTGACCCAGCTCGGCCAGGCCCTCAGCCACTCCGGGGCCGGTGGCGAAACGGGCCCGGTGAACTACGACCTGGCCAAGCAGCTCGCGGTGCAGCAGCTGCACTCCGGCAACCGCACCGAGCGCCCGAGCCAGGAGCAGGTGCGGGCGGTCGAGGACGCGGTCCGGCTCGCCGAGCTGTGGCTGGATCCCACCACGTCGCTGCCCGCCGGGGTGCGCTCGGTGCAGACCTGGTCGTCGGTGGACTGGGTGGAGAAGACGCTGCCGACCTGGCGACGGCTCTGCGACCCGGTCGCCCAGCGGATGTCCAACGCCTGGCTGGAGGCGCTGCCCGAGGAGGCCAAGCAGGCCGCCGGACCGCTGCTGTCGATGCTCGGCCAGATGGGCGGCATGACCTTCGGCTCGCAGCTCGGCAACAGCATGGCGCAGCTCGGCGGCGAGGTGCTGACCTCGACCGACGTCGGCCTGCCGCTGGCCCCGACGGGCACCGCGGCGCTGCTGCCCGCCAACATCGAGCGCTTCGTCGAGGGCCTGGACCGGCCGATCAGCGAGGCCACGGTGTTCCTGGCGGCCCGGGAGGCGGCGCACCACCGGTTGTTCACCCACGTGCCGTGGCTCGGGCAGCGCCTGCTGGCCACCGTCGAGGAGTACGCGCGCGGCATCCACGTCGACACCTCGGCGCTGGAGGAGCTCGCGGGCAAGGTCGACCCGACCAACCCCGAGTCGATGCAGGAGCTGATGGGCTCCGGGATGCTGGAGCCGAAGAACACGCCCGAGCAGCAGGCCGCGCTGAGCCGGCTGGAGACGCTGCTCGCCCTCGTCGAGGGCTGGGTGGACGTGGTCGTCGCGGACGCGATCGGCGAGCGGCTGCCCGGGGCGAACGCGCTCGGCGAGACCGTGCGGCGGCGCCGCGCCACCGGCGGGCCGGCCGAACAGACCTTCGCCACCCTCATCGGCCTCGAACTGCGCCCCCGGCGGATGCGCGACGCGGCGAACCTGTGGCGGCTGCTCACCGAGCGGCACGGCCTGGAGAGCCGCGACCGGGTCTGGGACCACCCGGACCTGCTGCCCGGCAGCGCCGACCTGGACGAGCCGCTGGACTTCGCCGACCGCTGGGAGTCGGGTTCGGCGGACCTGGACGACCCGATCGCCGCGATCCGCCGCGCGGAAGCCGACGAGCGGGCTCGCGGCGAGGAGGACGACCAGCGCCGCGACGACGAGAGCTGAGGCGAGCGGACCGCTGCCCGGCAGCGGTCGCCGGGTTCGCGGCGGCCCGTGGGCCGATCCCGGGTCTCGCGCCGGAGCGGTCGGCCCGTGCCTGCGCGCGCAGCTCGCACCGCCGCGTGGGTTCGGGCTCGACGGCGGGCCGCTGAGGGGCGCGCGGGGTGCTCAGTCCTCGTCCGCGTCCAAGGCGAGGTCGAGGTTGGCGGCGGCGGAGAGCCCTTCGAGGTAGCCGATGGCCCGCTCGGTCTTCGGGTAGCGCCGGACCCACTTCCAGAAGTCCGCGCCGTGGCCGGGGACCAGCAGGTGCGCCAGCTCGTGCACGAGCACGTAGTCCAACACCCATCCGGGTACATCTCGGAGGCGTCGGCTGACCCGGATCGTTCCCTCGCTCGGGGTGCACGACGCCCACCTCGTGCGCATCGGCGCCACCCACCGCACCCCGCTCGGTTCGGCCCGCCCGTCGAGGTACCGGGCGGCCAGTTCGCGGCACCGCCGCACCAGCGCCTCGTCCGACTCGCGGGCGGGTGAGCGGCGGCGCGTCTCGCTCCGCTGCAACCGGCTCAGCATGTCCGCCACCCAGCGCTTTTCCTCCGCGCGGGACATCCGGGCCGGGAGCAGGACGACGATCTTGTCACCGTCCCGGTAGGCGCTCACCGTCTGCCGACGTCGCTTGCTGCGGCGCACCTCGACCTGGGGTTCAGCCACGATTGGCGACCCTAGCGAGTCGGCCCGACATTGGGAGCCCCCTGTGATCCCCGCCTCAACGCGCGCGGGCTCCCGATGACTCCATTCGGCCCAACTCGCGGTGATCTCAATGCCTGCATATGCCGTAGGCCACAGGTACCGTTCCCCACGCCCACCCGGAGTAGGTCCGGAGGCGCGACACGAAGGAGGGGAGCCGTGGCCGAGACGTACAACGGCTACTGCGTCAAGTGCCGTGAGAAGCGCGACTTCTCCGGCGAGGTCTCGGAGACCAACGGTCGCCGGATGGCCAAGGGGACCTGCCCGGTCTGCGGTACCAAGATGACCCGCATCCTCGGCAAGGCGTGACCGGCCCGCGGGTGGGCAGGCGTCGGGCCGCCCACCCGCCTCGGCCGAGGCGGCGATCAGCACCCACGACGCCGCCGCGAACCTCTAGCATGTGACCGGGTGGTTCGGTTCGAATACCTCTTCGGACGTCGAGACCCGCGCGCATCAAGGAGGACTGGTGGCCGAGATCCCCCGCCGGGCGGCGCGCCGCACCGCCAAGCTCGCCAGCCTGCCCCTCGGCGTCGCCGGGCGCGTGGCCGCGGGCTGGGGCAAGCGCCTCACCGGTCAGGACGCCGAGCAGATCAGCGCCGACTTCTCCGCCCGCACCGCCGAACAGCTCTTCGGCGTGCTGGGCCAGCTCAAGGGCGGCGCGATGAAGTTCGGCCAGGCGCTCAGCGTGTTCGAGGCGGCCGTGCCGGAGGAGATGGCCGAGCCGTACCGGGAAGCGCTCACCAAGCTCCAGTCGGCGGCACCGCCGATGCCCGCGGCCGACGTGCGCCGGGTGCTCGACGAACAGCTCGGCACCACCTGGCGGACCCGGTTCGCCGAGTTCGACGAGACCCCGGCCGCCGCGGCCAGCATCGGCCAGGTGCACCGGGCGCGCTGGCACGACGGCCGCGAGGTCGCGGTCAAGGTGCAGTACCCGGGTGCCGACGAGGCGCTGCGCGCCGACCTGCGCCAGCTCCTGCGGTTCACCCGGCTGTTCCAGTCGCTGGCGCCCGGCACCGAGATCAAGCCGCTGCTCACCGAGCTCCAGGACCGGATGGTCGAGGAGCTCGACTACCGCGCGGAGGCCGACAACCAGCGGGCCTTCGCCGCCGCGTTCGACGGCGATCCGCGGGTGCTGGTGCCGAAGGTCGTGGCCAGCGCCCCGAAGGTCCTGGTCACCGAGTGGGTCACCGGCACCCCGTTCTCCCGGCTCATCGTCGACGGCACCCGCGAGCAGCGCGACGCCGCCGGTGCGCTGCTCGCCGAGTTCCACTTCTCCTCCCCCGCGCGGTCCGGCATGCTGCACGGCGACCCGCACCCGGGCAACTTCATGCTGCTGCCCGACGGACGGCTGTCGGTGATCGACTTCGGCGCGGTGGCCCGGCTGCCCGACGGCCTGCCCGTACCGATGGGCCGGATGCTGCGGCTGGCGGCGGAGGACCGCCCCGACGAGCTGCTCGACCTGCTGCGGACCGAGCGGTTCGTGCGGGCCGACCAGGAGGTGACCGCCGACGAGGTGCGGGCCTACCTGGCTCCGTTCGTCGAACCGGCGCGCACCCCGGTGTTCCACTTCACCCGGTCCTGGCTCCAGCGGCAGGCCGAACGGGTCGGCGACCTGAGCGGGCCGGACTTCCGCACCGGCCGGTCGCTGAACCTGCCGCCGGAGTACCTGATGATCCACCGGGTGACCTCGGGCGCCACCGGCATCCTCTGCCAGCTCGACGCCGAGCTGCCCGCCCGCGAGATCATCACCCGGTGGCAACCGGGCTTCGGCGACTGATCCCGCCCACCGGCGACCCCGAGCGGAACACGCCCGCGAGGCGCCCAGGACGTCCACCCCGACCAGGTGATCCGCTCGCAGGTGTGGGGCACCTTCATCCGGCGTAGTCGGATGAAGGTGCCCCACACTCATCGCCCTTCCGGGTGGTCCGGCGGTGCGTGCCGCGGGCCCGAGCGGCTGCGGTGCGTTCAGGCCGGGCGGGTGGCGAGGTGCACCGTGTTGGCGTTGAGGTAGTACACGTCGTCGCGCTTGCCGACGTAGTGCGGTCCGGCGGGGTCGAGGAGCTGCGCCAGGGTGTCCAGGTCCGCCGGGTCGGCGCGGTCCTCGCCGTCGGCGTGCAGCCAGTCGAGCCGGCGCAGCACCGCGTCGAGCACCACGTCGTCGATCGGCGCGGGCCGGTCGATCAGGTAGCTCCAGGTGCGGACGTCGGTCAGCCCGGCGTCGCGCAGCGCCCGCGGCCAGCCGGTGCCCAGCCGCACCGAGCCCGCCATCTCGGCGCGCATCTCCCGGAACCACGCGTCGCGCGCGGCGGTCAACCGCGCTTCGAGTCCGGGCTCGCCGAGGCCGAGGTCCCAAGGCAGCACCCGCGGTTCGAGGCCGAACTCGACGAGCACCAGCCGCCCGCCCGGCCGGACCAGCTCGGCGAGCCTGCGCAGCCCCGCGAGCTGGTCGGGCAGGTGGTGCACGACGAAAGCCGCGAAGACCAGGTCCGCCGTCGTGCCGACCGCCGCCGCGAGCCCGTCGTCGGCCGCGTCGGCGAGCACCGTGCGGACCTCCACCTGCCCGAGACCGGCCTCGGTGGCACGGGCACCCGCCTCCTCCAGCAACTGCGGGGCGCCGTCGACGAGGGTGAGCTGCCCGCCGGAGCGGGACAGGGCGGCGGCCAGCGCCGCCGAACCACCGCCCGCACCGGAGCCGATCTCGATCACCGCGCGGTCCTCGGCGCCCAGCACGGCACCGACGAGCTGCGCCGTCTCGGGGGCGGTCAGGTCGTCGGCCGCGCGCAGCTGCTGCAACCGCGTGTCCCAGTCGATGTTGTCGTGCGAATGATGATGTGCCACAACGGAACACTGTACGGCGCGCGACCCCGGACGACCCGCCGTCCGAGGCCGCGCACCGGTCAGCGCGCGACCCGCTCGGCGCGCGCCGCGGCGTACTCGGCGATCCGGCGCCACCACCTCCCGGCGGTGAGGTCGCGGGCTATCCGATGTCGGTGCGCCTCGGCCATCAACTCGCGACTTCGGATCTCGTGCAGGTGTTCGGGCAGGTACATCTGGATCTCGCTCCCGTGCGTTCCGGTGGTGCCGGTGGTGGTGTGCCGGATGTCGGTCATGCCGCTCGCTCCTGACGTCGTGCGGCGGCCGGCTCCACCGGTGCCGCGTTCTTGCGGGGACGGCCGCGCGGCCGCTTGCGGGCGATCACCGCACCGCGTTCCAGGATTTCGCCGCCCCAGACGCCCCACGGCTCGCCTCGGGACAGGGCGCCGGCCAGGCAGGCCGAGCGGATCGGGCAGTCGGCGCAGCGGGCCTTGGCCAGCTCCAGCTCCTGGGGGCTCTCCGCGAACCACAGGTCGGGGTCGGCGCTGCACGGCAGCTCCTCCCCCGCTCCGATCGGCGCCGTCAACAAGGACGCGACCGACTCGGTTTCCTGCTCCGCGTCGTCGTGCGAGGAACCCGACCCGGCTGTCGGAACACTCGCGGTCAACATACGACTTCCTCCTGTGATCGTGCTGGGGCCTGTTGTTGTGCTGTCGCGATGAGGAGGGTTCGAACGACGACGAAAAGGCCGCGAACCCGATGGCTGGGTCCGCGGCCTTGGTGAGCCTGGAGGCGTTGCCTAGATCAGTGGATCGAGGACACGCCGGCGCGCGGACCAGCGCAGACCCGGAACGGTCTGCCAGAGCGCGTAGAAGGAGCGCGGCTTGGCCGCGCGGAAGCGGATCGAGAACGCATCAGTTGCCGGAGACATTCCGATGCCCCGAACCACGAGGTGGCCCGGGTACCCGAAGTCGACGATCTTCTTCACCGGAGCCACCTCCTTCCTGGGGATTCGGGCCGCAGTCACTCCGCGGCCCCACGCTCATGCAGGTTATTCGGCCCGGCACACCGGCCGCAACGCATTTTTCGAAGATTTCCGGCGGTCACCCGAAAGACGGGCGTGAGCTGCGACAACGCGGCTCAGAGTTCGCGTGGAGAGGGGCTGCCGTTGCGAGCGGTGTCCACGTGGATGAGCCGCAAGGCGGAGGAAGGAGTCGCAGCGGAGCTGCGGCGACTGACGACAACGCAGCGGATCGCCGCGTGGACACCGCGCAGCAGGCTCCGCCCTCTCCGCGCGGACTCTCAAGGCCGCTCGCCCTGCACCAGCGCGAGCACGTCGGCGCCGAACTTCTCCAGCTTCGAGGCCCCGATCCCGGAGATCCCGACCAGCGATCCCACGTCCGCCGGCCGCTGCTCGGCGATCGCGGTCAGGGTGGCGTCGGTGAACACCACGTAGGCGGGCACCTTGAGCTGCCGGGCCCGCTCGCCGCGCCACGCCTTGAGCCGCACCAGCAGGTCTTCGTCCACATCGGACGGGCAGGTCGAGCAGCGGCCGAGCTTGATCTCCAGCGTGCCCGACAGCGCGGACTCGCACATCCGGCACCGCGGGGTGGTCGCCTTGGCGCGCGGCTGCGCCTCCTGCTGCTGGCGACCGCGCACCGGCAGCGCCGCCGGGTGGTCGTCCGGCACGAGCCCGTGCAGGAACCGGCTGCGCCTGCGGAACCGGCGCCCGCCCGCGCGGGCCAGCGCCCACGACAGGTGCAGGTGCTCGCGGGCGCGGGTGGCCCCGACGTAGAGCAGCCGGCGCTCCTCCTCGACGGCGGCGTCGGTGTCGGCGTGCTGGATCGGCAGCGTGCCCTCGACCAGGCCGACCAGGAACACCGCGTCCCACTCCAGGCCCTTGGCCGCGTGCAGCGACGCCAGCGTGACGCCCTCCACCGTCGGCGGGTGCTGCGACTCCGCCCGGCCCGCCAGCTCGGCGGCGTAGCGCCGCAGTCCCGCCTCGGGCACCGCGGCCACCAGCTCCTCGGCCAGCTCCACCAGTGCGATCAGCGACTCCCAGCGCTCCCGCGCCGCCCCGCCCGCGGGCGGCTCGTCGGTCAGGCCCACCTCGCGCAGCGCGTCGCGCACCGCGCCGGGCAGGTCGTCGACCTCGTCGTCGGCCGCCGCCGCACCGCGCAGCACCACCATCGCCTGCCGGACCTCGGGGCGGGCGAAGAACCGCTCCCCGCCGCGCACCTGGTACGGGATCTCCGCGTCCGACAACGCCTGCTCGTAGACCTCGGACTGGGCGTTGACCCGGAACAGCACCGCGATCTCGGACAGCGGCACCCCGCGCCCGGCCAGCGCGGCGATCTTGCGGGTGATCGCCGCCGCCTCCTCGGCCTCGTCGTCGTACTCGGCGAAGTCCGGGCGCGGGCCGTCGGGGCGCTGGCCGACCAGCTTCAGCCGGGTGCCCGCCGGGCGTTCCCGGGCGGCGCCGATGACCCGGTTGGCCAGCTCCACCACCTGCGGCGTGGAGCGGTAGTCGCGTTCCAGGCGGACCACGGCCGCCTCCGGGAACCGGCGCGCGAAACCGATCAGCCAGCGCGGCGAGGCACCGGCGAAGGAGTAGATGGTCTGGTTGGCGTCGCCGACGACGGTGAGGTCGTCGCGGGGTCCGAGCCAGGCGTCCAGCACGCGCTGCTGGAGCGGGTTGACGTCCTGGTACTCGTCGACGACGAACGAGCGGTACTGGGCGCGGAACTCCTCGGCGACCTCGGGCTGGTCCTCCAGGATCGCCGCGATGTGCAGCAGCAGGTCGTCGAAGTCGAGCGACTGGGCGCGGTTCTTCAGCGCCTCGTACCCGGCGAAGACCCGGGTGAACTGCGCGGGCACCACCGGCGGCTCCCGGCCGGCCCGGGCGGCGGCCTCCGGGTACTGCTCGGGGCTGATCAACGACGACTTGGCCCACTCGATCTCACCGGCGAGGTCGCGCACGTCCTCGCGCTCGGTGGACAGCCCGAGCTTGTTCGCGGCGTTGGCGACCAGCCGGAACTTGTTGTCCATGAGCTGCCACATGCCGGTGTCGTGCACCCGCGGCCAGAAGTAGCGCAACTGCCGGAAGGCCGCGGCGTGGAACGTCTGCGCCTGCACCCCGCCCGCCCCGAGCGCGCGCAACCGGGTCCGCATCTCACCGGCGGCCCGGGCGGTGAACGTCACGGCCAGCACCTGCCGGGGGACGACCAGTCCGCGCTGCACCAGGTAGGCGATGCGGTGCGTGATCGTCCGCGTCTTGCCGGTGCCCGCCCCGGCCAGCACGCACACCGGCCCGCGCGGTGCGGCGACCGCCTGCCGCTGCTCCGGATCCAGTCCTTCCAGGAGTCGCGGTTGCTCGGCCATGCCCGGCATCCTCGCAGATCCGCACCGCCCGGCCGACCGCACACCCCGTCGGCGGCCCTCCCCCGCACTTCACCCGGAAGGGTCATGAGTGAGGGGCACCTTCATCCGGCTCACCCGGATGAAGGTGCCCCTCACCTGGAAAAGATCACCTGGTCGGGGCTACTTCCAGATGGCCCAGCCGCGGATCATGCGGTGCGCGATCGACACGCTCGGCGGCAACCGCAGCCCCTCCACGGCGTCGCCCTCCGAGTCCAGCGCCGCGAGCACGACGTCCCGGTGCACCCAGCGGGCGTCCTCGATCTCCCCGTCGGCGGGGGTGATGGCGGCGTCCCGGTCCGCGGTGGCGGCGAAGCCGAGCATGAGCGAACGCGGGAACGGCCAGGGCTGGCTGCCCAGGTAGCGCACGTCGGTGACCGGGACCCCGACCTCCTCCAGGGCCTCCCGCTCGACGCAGGCCTCCAGCGACTCGCCGACCTCGACGAACCCGGCGATGACCGAGTACCGCTCCGGCGGCCACACCGGTTGCCGGGCCAGCAGCACGTGGTCCGCGCCGTCGTGGATCAGGCAGATCACGGCCGGATCGGTGCGCGGGTACTCCTCGCGGTCGCAGCCGGTGCAGGTGCGGGCCCACCCGGTGCGCACCGGGACGGTGGCCGCGCCGCAGATCGCGCAGTAGCGGGCGCTGTCGTGCCAGCCGAGCAGCCCGACGGCGGTGGTGAGCAGCCCCGCGTCGGTGTCGGACAGCAGCGCGCCGCCGCTGCGCAGGTTGATCCAGCCGTCCTGGGCGCCGTCGTGCTCGGTGCGCATCGCCCAGTAGCTGGTGCCGTCCTGGACGCCGAGCAGCACCGAGTGCGGCGCCGGGCCGTCGCCGAAGTCGACCGCCGGTTGCAGGTCGAGCCGGGACTCCGCGTCGATCGGGGTGCGGCCGCGCGCGTCGACCAGCAGCATCCGCCCGGACGTCCACATCTCGGCCCCGCCGTCCGGCGTGTCGCGCAGGCCCTCCCGGCGGTCCACCGTGGACCGGGACAGCAGCGGTGCGGCATCGAGCGGGAAGCTCCCCGGCCCGGCTGTCGCGTCACGGCTCATCGGTCACCTCGCGCGCTCACGGCAGCTCCACCCCGCCCAGCATCCGGAGCTGGTCGGCCAGCACGTCGGCGTCACCGACCACGATCCCGGTGAACGCGGTCGGGGCGAACAGCGCGGCGGCCTCGGCGATCTGCTCGACGGTGACCGCGCGCAGCCGGTCCGGGTGCGCGCCGAGCCAGTCGGCGCCGAGGCCGGAGGCGGCCAGCGCCATCAGCATCGAGGCCATCCCGGACTGCGACGACGTCGAGGTGAGCAGCCCGCCGATGGCGTACTGCCGGGCCGATTCGACCTCCTCCGGGGTCGGCGGGGTCAACGCCATCCGGGCGAACTCGTAGCGGATCTCCAGCAGCGCCGCCGCGGTGACCTCGCTGGCCGTGTCGGCGTCCACCAGCAACGTGCCGTTGCCGGGGGTGAACTCGAACGACGAGTGCGCGCCGTAGGTGTAGCCCTTGTCCTCGCGGATGTTCTCGACCAGCCGGGACGAGAAGTAGCCGCCGAAGACCAGGTTCGCGACCTGCAGCGCCGGGTAGCGCTCGTCGGTGCGCGGCAGGGCCTGCGCGGAGAACCGGAGCTGCGACTGCACGGCGCCCGGCCGGTGCACCAGCCGCACCGGACCGCCGGTGACCACCGGCAGCGCGGGCAGCTCGAAGGCGGCGCCCGGGGAGTCCCAGGCGTCGAAGGCGCGCGCCACGTCGGCCACGGCCCGCTCCGGGTCGATGTCGCCGACCAGCACCAGCACCGACCCGCGCGGCAGCACGGACTCCCGGTGCAGCCGCCGGACCTCCTCGGCGGTGACCGCGGCGACGTCGTCGGCGTCGGGCACCTCGCGGACGAACGGGTGGTCGCCGTAGCGGTGCCGCTGCAACTCCTCGCGGGCGATGGTGCGGGGCTGCGAGCGGGCCACCGAGATCCGCTCGACGAGCCGGGTCCGCTCGCCCTCGACCTCCTCGTCGCGGTACACGGCGCCGGTCAGCGCGTCGGCGAGCACGTCGAGCAGCGTGTCCAGGCCGTCGGCCAGCGCGTCCCCGCCGATGCTCAGCCGCTCCGGGTCGACGACCGCGTGCAGGTCGGCGCCCGCCTCGGCCAGGTCGGTGTCCACCTGGAACCGGTCCCGCCGCTCGGTGCCGGTGAGCAGCGTCTCGGCCAGCACCTCGGCGCGGGCCGGGTGCTCCGGGGCCTGCCCGGCGAACGGGATGCGCATCCGCAGCTCGACCATCGGGACCACGCCGTGCCGGGCCGCGATCACCCGCAGGCCGTTGTCCAGCACGGTGTCCACGGCCTCCGGGGTGCGTCCCGGGGGCGGTTCGGCCAGCGGCGGCAGCGGGCGCGGGCCGAGCTCGGTGCGGCCGATCTCCTCGGCGCTGCGGTGCGTTGCGCGGGTCATGCCGCCCCTCCCGTGGGTTGGATCTCGAGCACCGCGCGGGCGTCGGCGCGCATCGCCTTCGCCGCGGCGGCCACGTCGTCGGCGCTGATCTCACCGATGCGGGCGGGCAGCTCGGAGATGAGCTCCGCGCGCCCGTGCAGCAGCTCGGCGCTGCCCAGGTCGAGGGTCCGCGAGATCACCCGGTCGTGCTCCCGGTACAGGCTGGCCGACCAGCGGGCGGTGACCCTGGACAGCTCCTCGGCGGCGGGGCCGTGGGCGGCGAGGTCGTCGAGCACCTCGTCGATGGCCCCGATCACGCGCTCCACCCCGACGTCGGGGGTGTGGATCGCGGTGAAGGTGAAGGTGTCCGGGTCGCGGGCGTCCAGCGGCGCACCCATCAGCCCGGCGCCGGCGTGCACGTCGACCACGAGCTGATCGCGGAAGACGAGCCGCTGCTGCAACCGGGAGGCGTCGCCGTCGGAGAGGATCGCGGCCAGCACCACGTTGGCGAGGTAGGCGTCGAGCTCACCGACCGGGTCCGGCAGCCGGTAGCCGAGGGCCACCGCGGGCAGCGGGGCGTGCGGGTCGGAGTGCGCGCCGCGCAGCTCGGTGGCGGGCGCCGGCTCGGCGAACGACGGGCGGACCGGCACCTCGCGGGCGGGCACGTCGCCGAAGTGGCGGTGCACCAGCTCGACGGTCCGGTCGACGTCGAGGTCCCCGGCGACGGTGAGCACCGCGTTGCCCGGCGCGTAGAAGGTGTCGAAGAACGCGGCGCAGTCGTCGACGGTCGCCTGCTCCAGGTCGGTGAAGTCGCCGTAGCCGTTGTGCGCGTTGGGGAACGTCGAGTACAGCACCGGCGGCAGCAGGATCCACGGGAACCCGCCGTAGGGGCGGTTCAGGACGTTGAGCCGGATCTCCTCCTTGACCACGTCGACCTGGTTGCGCAGGTTCTCCTCGGTGATCTTCGGCGCCCGCATCCGGTCCGCCTCGAGGAACAGCCCGCGCTCCAGCGCCTCCGACGGCAGCACCTGGTGGTAGTCGGTGTAGTCCTGGTGCGTCGAACCGTTGAACGTGCCGCCGGAACCCTGGACGTGGCGGAAGTGCGCGAGCTTCTCCAGGCTCTCGCTGCCCTGGAACATCAGGTGCTCGAAGAGGTGCGCGAAGCCGGTGCGCCCTTCCGGCTCGGAGCGGAATCCCACGTCGTAGTGCACGCTGACACCGACCACGGGAGCCCGGCCTGCTCGTTGGCCCGCCGCCGAGTCCGGTGCCAGCACCACGCGCAGCCCATTGGGCAAGGTGACGCGATGCAGCTCTGGTTCGACCATGCGTGCAGCCTACGTGCGTCCGGGCCCCCGGCGCCCGCCCCCTTCCGGACGCCGCGGGCGCTTCCGCCGATGGCCCGGACCGCGGCGGCGGCTCAGCGCACCTGGTCGATCAGGGCCCGCACCCGCGCCCCGACCGACCGGGCGTCGGCCGGGCTGATCAGGTACAACCGCTCGCCGGAGGCACCGGGTTCGGCGTAGTCGAGGTAGCGGCCGTCGGGTTCGGCGTTGTCGAACCAGCGCAGCACGGCCGAGCGCGTGGTCCGGCCGTTCGGGTCGCGCAGGTTCGCCGCGATCTGGCCGAGCCGGACGTGCGGCGCCTTGCCGATCTCCTGGTACCGCGCGAACTCCCGGTCCCCGCTGGTGGTCCGCTTCGGCCGCTCCATCACGTCCCACTCGTCGGCGTCGTCCGGGTGGTCCACGCGGAACGAGCTCGCCGGCACCTGGACCGCACCCCGGTTCCCCGGCGGGGCGGGCGGCAGCGTGGGCAGCAGCACCTGCGGCAGCGGCACGCCCTCGTGCACCTCGACGGTGAGCATCCCGCCGTACCGGCTGGACTCGCCGGGCGGCTGCACGCCGAGGACCACCCGGTCGCCTTCGGTCTGCACCGCCAGCGCCCGCCAGCAGTGGTCCTCCCCGACCTGCGGGAACCACAGCGAGTCCACCCACAGGTACGGGCGGGCCAGCACCCGCAGCGCCTGCGCGAGCCGCGGCTCGATCTCGTCGGCCACCACGATCCCGGCGGCGACCAGCCCGGGCTGCTCGGCGCGCACGATCGCGGCGAACTCCTCCCCGGTGCGGCCGTAGGACCGCGCGCCCAGCGGCAGCGTCAGGCCGTCGATCCCCAGGTACTTCAGCACGACGTCCAGCTGCACCGGCGTCAGCCGCCACCGACCCGACACGCTCACCGCTCGTCCTCCCCGACCGCGTTCACTCGCCCAGCACCGGCGGTGCCGTCTTGGGCATGTCGTCGAGCCACACGTCGTCCTGCTCCTCCAGCCAGGACGGCCGCTCGTGCTCCTGGTCCTCCCCGCCCTGGCCGCGCTGACCGGCGCCCATGCCGCCGCCCATCATGCCGCGACCGGCGCTCGACCCACCGCGTCCGGCAGCGCCCGCGGCACCGGCTCCGGCGGGACCGCCACCGGTGCCCACCGGCCCGGCCCCGGCCCGGCCACCCGCGGTCATGCCGGAACCCGCGCCACCACCGGCGCGCCCGACCCCGCCCGCGCCGGCGCCGCCGGCACCGCGCACCCCGCCGGCACCGCCCGCGCCGCCGCCGAGGCCGGGCACCATCCCGGCCCCGCCGCCACCGCCACCACCGCCGCCGGAGGGCGGCGCGACGGCACCGGGCCCCGGGGTGGGACCGGGCGCGGGGGTGTTCCAGGAGCTCTCCGTCTCATCGGGCCCGTCGGAACCGCGACCACCGCCGCGACCGCCGTCGGAACCGCGGGATCCGTCGGAGCTGCCGTCCTGGCGGGGGTCCGGCGGCACCTCGCCGCCACCGCCCGGCGACTCGCGCCAGGGCACGGCACCGCCGCCGCCCGGGGCGGGGTACGAGCCGCCGCCACCGCCACCGACCTCACCGCCGCCACCGGGCCCGGGCGGACGCACCAGCGTGCCCCACCCGGTGTCCTGGTGCGGGCGGCGCGGGCTCGGCGGTTCGGCCGGGGTGCCGTCGGGCTTCTGGAAGGCGGGCATCCGCGCGTCGACGTCGGTGAGCGTCGGGCTGTAGACCCGCGCCATCATCTCCTGCGCCTGCTTCTCCGCCTCGCGCTGCTCCCGCATCTGGGAGACCACGTCCGCCGTCACCCCCGGTCCCCCGGCCAGCGCCGCGACCGCGGTGCGGCCCCAGCGGTAGCCCTCGGGCTCCGGGATCGCGCTGCGCACCTGACCCGCCCCGGACGCCGCGGTCTCCAGGTTGTTGCCGGTCATCTCGAAGGCCGCACCGCTGCCCTCCATCCAGTTCCGGACCGGCGCGCCCATCCGCTGCGCCTGCTCGGCGGCCTCGCCCCGCCAACCGGAGCTGATGATCGCCCGCAGCTTCGAGTCGAACGGAACGGCCCGCGCGCGCAACGACTTCCCCAGGTCCTGCCAGGCCCGCGCGGTCTCGACCGCCTTGCCCTCCTCGATCGTGTCCTGGTTGGTGTTGTAGATCTGCTCGTGGTCGAAGGCCGTCCAGTTCACCGACGAGGAGATCCCCGGCGAGTCGAAGCCGGTGACCTCATCGGCCAGCGCCCGGTTCTCCTCGGCGATCTGGGCCCGTTCCTCGGTCCCCGCGCGCGCCGCCTCCTGCGCCTGCTGCTGCGCTTCCTCCTGGGCGTAGGTGTCGTACCCGAAGAGACCGGCCCCGGTGTCGTGCACCGCCCGCCAACCCTGATCGGCCTTGTTCGAGGCCCACTCCATGAAGCCCACGCGTTCCTCCCGCCCCCATCACTCCGGAAGCCTCGACGCCGTCCGCTCGGCGATCGCCTCCACCTCGCCGCACGCGTCGACCGCCGACCCGAGGGCCGCCGTGATCCCGTACAGCACGACACCCCCACCGGTGTCGACGACGGCGTTGCACACCCCTTGGCCGGTGCCCCCGCCCACGATCGCGATCGCCGCCGTCCGGCCCGCCAGCGTGGTCCGCCGGTAGTCGTCCCAAGTGCCACCACCCAGTGCACGGGTCGAATCCCGCCAGCGCGGGAGCCTCCTCGGTCGGGCTCGGCTCGGTACCCGTCGCCCCGGGACCGGCCGAACACGCCGAAAGCCCGGTAAGCCCCAGGCCGACGACGGCCACGACGAGGGGACGGGGTCCGCTGATCGGAGACCCCGTTCCGCGCCAGGAACGACGTGCCGCCGGCATCACGCCGGAAGCCTCGGCTCGATCTGCCGCGCGACCTGTTCGGCCTCACCGCACGGATCCGGCACCGCCGCCATGTCGTAGGCGGTCACGTTGACATCCACGATCCCGCCGCCCGCGTCGAGGATGACGGAGCAGATGCCGTTTCCGCCCGATCCGGCCGTGACCGCGATAGCTGCTCGTCGACCGTTGATGTCAATCTCATCGAACCGTTCGAAGTTGTTCTTCCCGTATTCGGCGAAGCCCTCGGTCTGGTTCTTGGTCAGGGAGAGCAGGACGTCCTCTCCCTCGTAATCGCACCCCGGCTGCGATGCCACGGCGTCGACCTTCTCGGGCGGACCGGTGACACCTGCGGTCGCGAGGTCTTCCTCGGTCAGGAAGGCGCACGGATCGAAGTCGGCCAACCCGGCGCCCGGCTCCGCCGACGGCTCGGCAGGCGGTTCGCCCTGGCCGCTCGAGCACCCGACCAGCGCCATCGAGGCGACGAGCGCCATCGCCACGACCGAGCCATGGGAAATGCGGTTCACTGAATACCTCGCTGCAAGTCCTCGGTGATCTTCTCTTCGGTCGCCTGGTAGTCGCGCGCCGCATCCCGGTAGGACCGGGCGAGGGACTCCAGCTCGGAGATCATCTGGCGGAGGAGTGGGATCGCCCCCGTACCTCCTGCGGATGCCTTGTCGACGAAGCGCTGGGTGAGCTCCTGCCCGTCCGGGTAGTCGCCGAGCCCAGACAGACGCGTGATCATGTCCGCATCGCGCAGCATCTTGGTGAGCTCGCGTGCCTCGTCCTCGCAGTGCTTCGCGGCGTTCTCCGCCGCGTCCGGCTCGAGGGCGAGCTTGCCCGCGCCGACCGCCTTGCCGATCCAATCGCGCTCCGCGGCGACGGCCTTCAGGCCGATCGCCGCACCGGCGAATCCCGCTCCACCGCCCACCGCGCTGGTCATGGCCATCCCTCCGGGCTCCGGTGATCCATCGCTCAGCCGGGAACCACTGTAGTCCCGACGAACGGGTCATCGGGGCGGTTCCCGGCAAAGCTGGCGGAGCGCCCGGAATTCACCCGAACGGCTCCTGCCGCAGGTGTTCACGCGCGAGCGGGGCGGGAAGTTGCCCGGTGCGGGCGGCGCGCCCGTTCGGTCAACACCGCCCGCGCCCGAAGGTCGCCCCGCTAGGCTCGGAGGCGCCACCGTCGCACCGAGGAAGTCACCGGACATGACCCACCGCCGGGCGCCCGCCGTCCACCCCCGACCCGCGCTGGCCGAGGCATGACCGGGCCGCCCTGGCAGCAGCCTCCCGGCCCCGGATGGGGCGGACCGCACGGCGGGCCCGATCCGCGGTTCGGGCCGCCTCCCGGACCCCCACCTCCCGGACCGCCGCCGCACCTGCCCTGGGGCGAACCGCCGCGACCGCCGAAGCGCGGTGGCGGACCGCTGCTCGCGCTGCTGCTGGTCGGCGCGGTGCTGGTCACCATCGGGGCGGTGGCGATCGGCGTCGCGCTCACCTCCGGCGACGCGTCGAACGCGGGCGCCACCGCGACCAGCAGCACCGAACCACCGCCGACCTCGACGACCACCACCACGAGCAGCAGCGCCACCACCAGCGCACCGCCGACCAGCAGGGCGCCCGGGGCCGAGACCGCCCCCGGTCCGCGAGCGGTCGTCGCGCTCGGCGACCACCCGATCAACGTCGCGGGCAACGGCGCGGTCAACACCTCGTGCTCGCTGCCCACGTTCAGCACCGACGTCGCCGCGCAGGACGCCTTCTACCAGGCCGCGCTGCCGTGCCTGGTGGAAGCGTGGACACCCGCGCTGGAGGAGGCGGGCCTGCCGGTGGAGACGCCGACCGTGGTCACCACCGGGACCGACGTCGAGACCCCGTGCGGCGTGCGCGGGTGGGACGAGACGGCGATGTACTGCCCGGGCAACCACACCATCTACATGACCGCGCGGTACTACTCCGAGGTGGAGGGGATCACGCAGGCGGGCGCCTACCTCGGCCAGTTCGTCCACGAGTTCGGCCACGCGGTGCAGGGCATGGTCGGCATCCAGACCGCCTACGGGCAGGCGAAGCAGGACGCGGGCGAACCCACCTCCCCCGCCGCGCTGGAGCTCACCCGGCGTTCCGAGCTGCAGGCGACCTGCTTCGAGGGGATGACGTTGGCCGCGCTGCAGAACGGCGGCCTCAGCAACGACTACGTCTTCCCGGCGCTGGAGGACTCCTCGAACCGGGGCGACGAGTACAACGTCCACCGCGACCACGGCAGCGTGGCGACCAACCGGGCGTGGGTGGAGCAGGGCTTCTACAAGAACGAGGTCACCCAGTGCAACACCTGGTTGGCCGCGGCCTCCGACGTCGACTGACGCCGGTGCGCGCTCATGGCCGCCGGATGCGCAGCATGACGGCGTAGCAACCGCCGCTGACGGCGGCGAGGGTGAGCAGCACCCAGTTCAGCCGGTCGGCCAGCGCGCCGCGGTCCGAGGTCGGTCCGCCCGCGGGCAACGCGGTGAACTCGCCGGAGGGCTCGACGGGCACCAGCACCTCCAGCCGCTGCCCGTCGACGTGCCCGCAGCCGTCGTAGCGCACCCGGTGCGGCCGTCCGTCCACGACGACCTCGACCAGGTCGCCCCGGGTGCTCCGGGCGCACGGCTCGGGTTCCAGGACGGTGGCGGTGGCGCGGCGGAGCTCGGCGCGGGGACCGGCGGTGAGCTGCGGCCACATCGACGCGGCCAGCACCGCGATCCCGAGCAGCCCCAGCACCAGAAGGATGGGCCCGACCGCCACGGCCCCGCGTTGCCTCCGCACACCCTGGATCGTCCCAGAAACGACTCACCCGGTCGTGCGCACTCGTGGCACCGCCGGATCACGGTTCGGCAGGGGTCACCTTGCGGACGTAGAGCAGCCGGTCGCCCGCCTCCACGGCGTCGGCCTCCGGCGCGTCCACCCGGTAGAGCTGCCCCTCGCGGACCACGCCGAGCACGATGTCCGGCAGGTGCCGGGGCGAGCCGCCGACCTCCTTCGGATCCACCTCGCGCTCGGCGATGGCCAGGCCGACGTCCGGGGTGAGCAGGTCCTCGAACATCTCCACCACCGACGGGGTCGAGGTGGCCATGCCGAGCAGCCGGCCCGCCGTCTCGCTGGAGACCACCACCGAATCGGCGCCGGACTGGCGCAGCAGGTGGACGTTCTCGGCCTCCCGCACCGCGGCGACGACCTGCGCCTTCGGGGCGAGCTCCCGCGCGGTGAGGGTGACCAGCACGGCGGTGTCGTCGCGGGCGGGCGCGACCACGATGGCGCGGGCGCGCTGCACGCCGGCGACCCGCAGCACGTCCGAGCGGGTGCCCGAGCCGTTCACCGTGACCAGGCCGAGCGAGGACGCCGCCTCCAGCGCGGCCTGGTTGGTGTCGACCACGACGATGCGGCCGGCGTCGATGTCGTCGCCGAGCAGCGCCGTCACCGCCGACCGCCCCTTGGTTCCGTATCCGATGACCACGACGTGGTCGCGCACCTTGGACCTCCAGCGTTGAATGCGCAATGCCTGCCGGGAGCGCTCGGTGAGCACCTCCAGCGTGGTACCGACCAGCACGATCAGGAACAGCACCCGCAGCGGCGTGATGACCAGGACGTTGACCAGCCGGGCCATCGGGCTCACCGGGGTGATGTCGCCGTACCCGGTCGTCGACAGCGACACCGTGGCGTAGTAGACGCAGTCGAGCAGGCCGAGCTCACCGCCCGCGCTGTCCTTGTACCCGTCGCGGCCGAGGTAGACCAGCACGACCGCGATCGCCAGCGCGATCCCGGCGCCGATGACCCGGCGGATGATGGACTGCGCCGGGCTGACCCCGGGGCCGGGCATCCGGATCACGCCGACGAGGGTGTGGTCCGGCCGGTTGGTCAGCCCGTCGGTGAGCTCCTCCTTGTTCCTGCTGCCGACGAACGGGTGCGCCAGCCGGGCGGCGCGGCGGGGGCTCATGGCACGTGCTCCTGGTGAAGGGGTGCGGGACCGGCGGGCGGCGGTGGCTCGGGGACGCGAGCGGTCGCCGCTTCCGCCGGAGGCCGAAGCGGTGTCGTCGACGGGCACCGACCGCTCACGGCGATGACGGTAACCCGCGCGGAGCGGCGCGCCGCGGCACACCACTGCGCTGTTTCAGTAACAGGTGCCACACGGTGTCCAGATGACCTTGTCCAGTACCACGTAGGGCGATTTACCATGCTCCGGTGCAGCGATTCGAGCACGCGGCCCGCGCCGTCGGCTGGAACGGCGACCTCGTCCCGGACGTCGACGTGCTCGGCGCCCGCTTCACCGCCGTGGCGCGGTTGCGCCCGGAGGTCCACCGGTGGCGCACCGACCACGGCTGGGTACCCGAGCTCGACCCGCACCGCTTCCGCCCTTCCGCCGACGCGCACCCGCACGACCAGGTGCCGGTCGCGGCCGTGGACCTGGTCGGCATCCTGGTCCCGGTCTCCCGCGCGCGGCACGCGTTGCGGGCGTGCGGCACCCTGATGACCCTGGCGCCCTGCACGGTGGTCCTGCCGCCGAACTACCCGTACCGGGCGTGGTCGATGCTGGAGCTCGACTACTACGGCATCGGGGTGGTCAGCGGCGGCCAGGACGACCCGGCCGATCTGGTGGTCCGCCCGGAGGACCGGTCCGCCGAGTTCGGTTCCTCCACCTTCGGGCGCTGGCTGCTGGAAGTCCTCTACTCCCGACTCCTGGAACACGACCGGGAACGCACCGAAAACCCCACCTGACCGGCCACCCCCAACCCGACCGGACCTGTCAGGCACGGGGCCGCCAGCCGAACCTGCACTCACCAGCCACCGTCAGGCAAGCGGCGAAGCCGCTTCCGCCTTGCCCCACCCTCGCCACCGGCACCGCCGCGGGTTCTCAGCGGTCTTCTCGCGAGGACGCCCTGACGCCGTGCACGTGGTGGGTACATGAGGAAGGGCGCCCGGAGCGAGCAGGCCGCTGAGGTTCCGCCACCCGCACCGCCACGCAAAAGGACCACAACACCAGAAGAACTCAAGCCACCACGTATTCGTGCCAATTGAGGGCTTCTGAATTCCACCGCATCCCGCGGCCGTCCTTGAGCGAGCGCAGCGCCTGCATGCAGTGCGGCCAGCGGCGGATCACGTTGGCCACGGCGACCGGGGTCATCATGTCGGCGGTCCGGTGGTGCTCACCGGGGCCCAGCAGCGCGATCCCGCCCGGGGTGTGCAGGATGTCGCTGAGCGTGACCTGCCCGGACAGGGCGGCCTGCTCCACGCTCACGATGCTCTGCGGTTCCAGGTCCGCGGGCCAGGCGCGCCGGTCGATGTCGCTGGCGACCGGCTGCTCGCAGCCACCGCACTTGCACTCGAACTCCGAGGCCCAGCCGTGCTGTCGCCAGGACCAGATCACGGCCCCGCCGCTGTCGAGCTCGGAGAGCGCGGCGACGTGCGGCCACGCGCCGACCACGGCGCCCAGCACCGTCCTCTTCGACGCCGTGGCCGCGCCGGGCCCGTCGAACGACCAACCACCGGTGTCGTCGCGGTGCACGCGGACCAGCGGGGCGCGCATCGCCAGCACGTCCTCGTCCACGTCCACTTCGGTTTCCGGCGGTGCCTTGAGCTTCCAGTCCGTGTTCATCGCGGGCATGTTCTTCCGCCGAGGACCGGCAACTCAAGCCAGTTAACTCGAAGGTGTATTCATGCCAGCGGTTCCGGTGATCGTGGCCGAGTCCCGGCGACGGTCGGCTACCGGGCCTCGGGCACGGCGCTGATCAGGTCCCGCAGCCCGTCTGCGTCGAGCAGGTCGGTGGGCCGCAGCGTGCGGTCGTGCCGGACGTAGTGGAAGGCGGCGCGGACCCGCTCCACCGGCGTGCCGGACAGCTCCGCCCAGGCCAGCCGGTACGCCGCGAGCTGGACCGACAGCGCGGGCAACCGCTCGTCGGGCGGCACCGCGCCGGTCTTCCAGTCCACCACCGTCCAGCCGCCGTCGGCGTCGGCGAACACCGCGTCCATCCGGCCCCGGACCACCACCCCCCGCACCTGCGTCTCGAACGGCACCTCGACGCGGTGCGGCGCGCGCTCCGCCCAGGACCCGGCCAGGAACGCCCGGCGCAGCGCGTCCAGGTCCTCCTGCGGCGGGGCGGATTCGTCCGCGGCGCCGGGGAGTTCGTCGACGTCGAGCAGCGCGTGGGAGGTGAACCGGTGTTCCAGCCAGGCGTGGAACGCGGTGCCGCGCCGGGCCATCGGGTTCGGCGGGAAGGGCAGCGGGCGGCGCAGCCTGCGGGCCAGCGCGTCGGGATCATCGGCGAGTTCGACGAGCTGGCTGACCGACAGGTGATCGGGCAGCCGGACCTGCTCCCGGCGCCGCGCGGCGGCGTCCCGCTCGGCGAGCAGCACGTCCACGTCCCGCGCCCAGGCCTCCGCCTCCTCGTCGAGCTCCGCCTCCTCGTCGGGCTCCGCCGCGCCGTCCGGGGGTGCGGCCAGCGCCGCGCGCACCAGTTCGGCGCCTTCGGTGACCGCGGACCGCCTGCCCGCCAGCGGGTCGGCGGGCCAGCTCGCCGAGCGCACCGCTTCGGCGAGCGGGTTGGCCGCGTCCTCCTCGGGCTGCTCGGCCCAGCGGTCGATCACCCCGGCGCCGGAACCGCGCAGCGTCTCGGCGAGTTCGAGCAGGAACTCCGACGGCCCCTTCGGCTTGGTGCCGCTCTCGGACCACCAGTGCCCGGACAGCAGCAGGGTCCGCTCGGACCGGGTCACCGCGACGTAGAGCAGCCGGCGCTCCTCGGCCAGCCTGCGCTGCTCGAACCCCTCCTCGTGCGCGTCGAGTTCGGCGGTGAGCTCCTTGCGGTCCATCCCGGCGAGCCGGTCCAGGTCCAGCGCGGGCAGGTCGCGCGCGTCACCGCGCAACCCGGCGGGCAGTTGGGTCACCGAGCGCAGCCAGCTGGAACTCTTCTTCCTGCCGGGGAACACCTCGCGCACCAGGTGCGGCACCGCGACCACGGCCCACTCCAGCCCCTTGGCGGCGTGCGCGGTGAGCACCTGCACCCGGTCCTCGGCGACCTCCACCTCGCCCGGCTCCAAGCCGTCCTCGGCCTGCTCGGCGGCCTTGAGGTAGTCCAGCAGCGCGGGCAGCGTGGCCGACGGGCTGGCGGTGGCGAACTCGGTGACCACGTCGGCGAAGGCGTCGAGGTGGATGCGTCCGGTGCTGGTGGGCCGGGCCAGGCTCTCGATGTCCAGCAGCAGCGAGCGTTCCACGTCGGCGACCAGCTCGGGCAGCGGCTGGTCGAGGCGGCGGCGCAGCGCGGCGAGTTCCTTGCCGAGCCGCCGGATGCGCTGGGCGCCCGCGGCGGAGTACCGCTCCGGTTCGCCCGGGTCGTCGAGCGCGTCGACCAGCCCGGCCTGCTCGGCGGCCTCCCCGGGCAGCGCCTCGGCCACCGGGGAGTCGCCGCCCGCGGGTGCGCCCTGCCCGCCGAGCTCGCGCGCCCGCTCCCACAACGCGGCGAGGTCGGCGGCGCCCAGCCGCCAGCGGGCACCGGTGAGCAGCCGCATCGCCGCGGTGCCCGCCAGCGGGTCGACCAGCACCCGCAGCGCGCTGACCAGGTCGCGGACCTCGGCCTCGTCGAGCAGCCCGCCGATCCCGACCACCTCGACGGGCAGCCCGCGATCGCGCAGCGCGGCGGCCACGTCGGCCATGTCGGAGCGGCGGCGGACCAGCACGGCGGCGGTCGGCGGCGAGCCGGTCCCGTCGAGCTCGGCGTGCCACTGCGCGGCGACCTGGTCGGCGACCCAGTCCCGCTCCTGCCGGACGTCCTCGGTCAGGGCCAGCCGGATGTCCCCGGCCGCAGCGCCGTCCCGGGCCCGCAGCTCCTCGACTTCCAGGAGGCCACGCGGAGAAGGCGGAGCCTGCTGCGCGGTGTCCACGCGGCGACCCGCTGCGTTGTCGTCAGTCGCCGCAGCTCCGCTGCGACTCCTTCCTCCGCCTTGCGGCTCATCCACGGGGACACCGCTCGCGACGGCAGCCCCTCTCCGCGCGGCCTCCGGGCCGAGCTCGCGCAGCGGCGCCGACACCGCGTTGGCCAGGTGCAGCACCTCGGGCGGGTTGCGGAAGCTGGTGAGCAGCCCGTAGCGCCGGGCCGGGCCGTCCTGGCGGGGGAAGTCGGTGGTGAACCGCGGCAGGTTGGCCGCGCTCGCCCCGCGCCAGCCGTAGATGGCCTGGGCGGGGTCGCCGACCGAGGTGACCGGGAGCGCCGCGGCCTCGCCGAACAGCGAGCGCAGCAGCACCCGCTGGGCGTGCCCGGTGTCCTGGTACTCGTCGAGCAGCACCGCGCCGTAGCGCTCCCGCTCCCCGGCCACGACCTCCGGGTGCTCGCGGGCCAGCAGCGCCGCCAGCGACATCTGGTCGGCGAAGTCCATCGCGCCCTCGCGCCGCTTGTTGCGGGCGTACTCCTCGACCAGCGGCAGCAGCGCGGTCCGGAGCCGCTGCGCGGCGATGACGTCGGTGAGCTCCTTCGGGATCTTCGCGGCCTGCCGCTTGGCCGGGGGCGCGTCCTCGATCTCCCGGCACAGCCGCGCGGCGTGCTCCCGCAGCGCCGCCGGTTCGACGAGGTGCTCGGCCAGCTCCCCGGCCAGCGCGAGCAGGTGGCCGGTCACCGTGGCCGGGACCTTGTCGGTGTCCAGGTCCTCGGTCCAGGTCGCCACCACGCGGTGCGCGAGCTGCCAGGACGCGGTGGCGCTGAGCAGCCGCGCGCCCGGTTCCACCGGGATGCGCAGGCCGTGCTCGGCGACCAGCCGCCCCGCGTAGGCGTGGTAGGTCAGCACGGTCGGTTCGGCGACCGCCACCTCGGCGCGCAGCTGCCCGCCCGGGTCGACCTCGTCGAGCAGCCCCGATCCGGCGAGCCGACGCAGCCGGGCGCGGACCCGGTCGGCGAGCTGGCGGGCGGCCTTGCGGGTGAAGGTCAGGCCGAGGACGCGTTCCGGGGTGACCACCTGGTTGGCGACCAGCCAGACCACCCGGGCGGCCATCGTCTCGGTCTTGCCCGCCCCGGCCCCGGCGACCACCAGCGCCGGTTCGGGGGGCGCGGCGATCACCGCGGCCTGCTCCGGCGTCGGCGGGTGCAGGCCGAGGGCCTGGGCGATGCGGTGCGGGGTGATCACCGGCCCACCTGCCTGCCCGCCGGGTGCACCGGGCAGCTCGTCCGCGCCGGGCAGCGCCCGCAGTCGCTGTTCTCGGTGGCCAGGTAAGCCGGTCCGACGCTGTCCGCGGCGGCGGAGTGCACCACGTCCAGCCACACCTCGATCCGGTCCTCGTCCAGCGCGGCCTGGCCGCGTTCGGTCGCGGCGCCGTGCTTGTCGGCCTTGGCGACGTAGAGCAGCCGGGCACCGCCGGGCTCGGTGCCCTCGGCGTCGCCGAAGGCGCCCAGCGCCGCGGCGAGCTGGTACACGGCCAGCTGCGGGTGTTCCTCGGCGTCCTTCTTGGACACCGGCTGCTTGGCGGTCTTGACGTCCACGACCACCGGGCGCCCCTGCGCGTCGACCTCCAGTCGGTCCACCCGGCCGCGCAGCCGCAGCCACGGCCCGTCGTCGCGGGGTGCCACCTTGAGATCGAGGTCCCGTTCCACCCCGGCCTGGGTCAGTTCGCCGCGCGAGGAGCCGAGCCAGCCGAGGAACGCCTCCAGCATCCCCTGCACCCGCACCCGCTCCCGGCGGGAGAACCAGGGCGCGCCCGCGTCCACCGACTGCCACGCCTCGTCGAGCTCGCGGCGCAGCTGCTCGGCGTCGGCGCCCTCGGCCGCGCGCTGCACCAAGGCGTGCACCAGGGTTCCGGTGATGGAAGCGAGTTCGGCGGTGTCCTGGCCGCCGTGGCGCTCCAGCATCCAGCGCAGCGGGCAGGTGCTCAGCGTCTCCACCGTGGACGGCGACACCCGCACCGGCTCGTCACCGGCGAACAGCGGGGTGGTGGTCGAGCTGTCCGGCAACCCGTACCAGGTGCCGGGGTCGGCGCCCGGCACGCCCGCCTCGGCCAGCCGGGCGAGCTGCGCGGCGGCGCGGCGGCGGCGCCCGGGGTCGGACTCCGCATCGCACACCACCCGCCGCAGCTCGCCGACCAGGTCGGCCAGCGACAGCCCCCGTTCCGGCGCGACGACCGGGCGTTCGGCGGTGTCCGGGTCGCTGACCACGCCTTCGAGCTCGTCGAGGAACCGGGACGGCTGCTCGTCCTCGCCGCGCACCGCGCTGACCAGCAGCGACCGCCGGGCCCGGCTGGCCGCCACCAGCAGCAACCGGCGCTCCTCGGCCAGCAGCGGGGCGGTCGCCGAGACCCGGGCGTCCACTCCGGACAGCACGTCGACCAGCCGCTCCACGCCGAGCAGCGAGCCGCGCGAGCGCAGGTCCGGCCAGACGCCCTCCTGCACACCGGGGATCGCCACCACGTCCCACTCCTGGCCGGTGGCGGCGTGCGCGGTGAGCACCGCGACCGCGTTGTCCCGGGGGGCCTTCGGCGCCAGCGAATCCCCGGCGATCTGCTGGCCTTCCAGGTAATCGGCGAACACCGCCACGTCGGCCCCGGGCAGCCGGTCGACGTGCTGCGCGGCGGCCTCGAACAGCGACACCACGGCGTCGAGGTCCCGATCGGCCTGCGCCCCGGCGACGCCGCCGCGCTCGCTGGCCGCGACCCAGCGCCGTTCCAGCCCGGTGGCCTTCCACACCTGCCACAGGACCTCCTCGACGGAGCGACCGTCGCGGGCGGATTCGGTCGCGGTGCGCAGCAGGCTCGCGATCCGCCGGGCCGGGGCCGCGGCGGCGTCCTCCAGCGCGGCCAGCTTCTCGTCGGTGCGCAGCGCCTCGGCGAGGAGTTCACCGCTGGGCCGGTCGCCCCCGGCGGCCACCTCCAGCCGCCGCAGCCCGCGCCGCAGCCTGCGCAGCGCCAGCGGATCGGCGCCGCCCAGCGGGGAGGACAGCAGTTCGGCGGCGGACTCGGCGTCCAGCGCTTCCGGCCGGGCCGCGCAGCGCAGCAGCACCAGCAGAGGGCGGATCGCGGTGCGCTGCGCCAGCGGCACGTCGTCCACCGGCAGCGCGATCGGCACCCCGGCGGCCAGCAGCGCGCGGCGCAGCACCGGCAGCGACAGCCCGGTGGAGCGCACCACCACCGCCATCCGGGACCACGGCACCTCGTCGATCAGGTGGGCGCGGCGGAGCTGATCGGCCACCCAGGACGCTTCCTGCGCCTCGGTGGCCAGCAACCGGACCTGCACCGAGCCGTCGGCGCCGTCCTCGGTCGCCCGCAACCGGCGCTGCGGTCCGGTGGCGGGCAACCGCTCCGCGAGCCTGCGCACCGCGTCCCGGACCGCGCCGGACATCCGGTGGTCGACGGTGAGGACCTCGGTGCTGGTCCCGCCCGGGTCGGCGTCGAGCAGCTGGCGCGGGTCGGCGCCGCGGAAGCCGAACACGGCCTGGTCCGGGTCCCCGGCCAGCACGCACTCGGCCGCCGTCTCCCCCAGGCGCCGCACCAGCCAGAACTGCTGCGGGTCGAGGTGCTGGGCGTCGTCGACGAACAGGTGGCGCACCCGCTGCCGCTCGGCGGTGAGCAGCTCGGGGTCGCCGTCGAAGGCGAGCAGCGCGGAGCCGACGAGCTCGGCGGCGTCGAGCGCGGCGGCCTGCGCGCCCCCGGCCCCGCGCAGCAGCGTGACCTCCTCGTACTGCCGCCCGAAGCGCCCGGCGGCGATCCACTCCGGACGGTCGTGGCGCTCCCCGAGTTCGATCAGCCCTTCCGGGCCGATGCCGCGTTCGGCGGCGCGGGAGAGCAGGTCGCGCAGCTCCTCGGCGAACCCGGGCACGGTCAGCGCCGGGCGCAGCGCTTCGGGCCAGTCCGCGGCGCCGAGCTCCACGTCCCCGGCGAGCAGTTCGCGGATCAGCACGTCCTGGTCGGGTCCGTTGAGCAGTTGCGGCGGCGGCAGCTCGTCGCGCGCGGCCTGCAGGCGCAGCACCGCGAAGGCGTAGGAGTGGACGGTGCGGACCAGCGGTTCGGCCGCCGTGCGCAGCGGCCCGTCGTCGCCGGTCAGCCGCCGGGTGATCGCGGTGCGCATCCAGGCCGCCGCGCGGCGGCTCGCGGTGAGCACCAGGACGTTCTCCGGCGCGACGGCACCGCGCTCGATGCGGCGGGCGACGGCCTCGGCGAGCAGCGTGGTCTTGCCGGTGCCTGGTCCGCCGAGCACGCGCAGGAATCCCGAGGAGCGCTCCAGCACGCGCTGCCCGGCGGCGTCCCAGCTCAGCCGCGCCGGGATCGGGTCGCGGCGGACCAGTACGGGGGCGGTCGGGGCGGGCACGACGTCGATGGAACCACGTGCGCCGGACGCGCTGGCGCAGGGAGGGCGGCGGTTCGCGATCGGGCTCACGTCCTCCGTTTGGTGGTTTAAACCAATTCCCGGGCTCTGGGACTCTTCAGCTCCGCGGGTCGCTCCCCCCGACGGCCCGGTCCCCCACGGCGCGCGACCGCGCGCCCCCGCAGGAGGTCCACGGTGAAGAAGCTCCGCACGACCTTGCTGGCCACGATCACCGCCGCGTGCGCGCTGGTCGCGACACCCGCGCTCAGCGCGGCCGGCCCGACCGCGGCGCCGAGCCCGATCGGCGCCTCGCCCTACCTCTACAACGGCTGGGCCAGCCCGCCGAACCCGGTCGAGGTGATGAACGCGACCGGAATCCGGGATTTCACCCTCGCCTTCGTGCTCTCCGACGGCACCTGCAACCCGGCGTGGGACGGCACCCGGCCGCTCCAGGGCGGCGTCGACGCCGCGACCATCGACGCCATCCGCGCTGCGGGCGGTGACGTGATCCCGTCCATCGGCGGCTACAACGGCGCCAAGCTCGGCGAGGTCTGCCCGGACGCGACCTCGCTCGCCGGGGCGTACCAGGAGGTGATCGACGCCTACGGCTTCAACTCCATCGACATCGACATCGAGGCCACCGAGTTCACCGACCCCGCCGCGCAGGACCGGGTGCTGGAGGCGCTGCGCATCGTCGAGGCGAACAACCCGGGCCTGCGCACCGTGGTCACCTTCCCGACGCTGATCAGCGGCCCGAACCAGGCCGGGGTGCGGATGATCCAGCGCGCCGCCGAGCTCGGCACCGACGTCGACGTGTGGACCCAGATGCCGTTCAACTTCGGCGGCACCGACATGGCGGCCGACACCATCACCGCCACCGAAGCGCTCAAGGACCTGCTCAAGAGCACCTTCGGCTACAGCGACGCCGAGGCCTACGCGCGCACCGGCATCTCCTCGATGAACGGCCGGACCGACACCGGCGAGATCGTCCGCCCCGCCGACTTCCAGCGGATGGCCGACTACGCCACCGCCAACGGGCTCGGCCGGTTCACCTTCTGGTCGGCCAACCGGGACCGGCCGTGCTCCGGCGACCCGTCCGCGTGCAGCGGCATCGACCAGCAGCCCTGGGAGTTCACCCGCATCGTCGCGGCCTTCGCGGGCTGACCACTGCCCTATCGGAGTGAGGGGCACCCTGGTCCGAGTTGCTTGGGCAAGGGTGCCCCTCACGCAGGACGCGAACGGGTGAGGGCGCGGTCGCCGTCGGCGGCCGGGCGCTTCGGTCGGCGGCCACCGGCGATCCGGTAGGTTCGGCGGCGTGGACGAGGAGATCTGGGAGCGGGTGCGGTCGGTCGTCGCCTCGATCCCGCCGGGGCGGGTGCTGAGCTACGGCGACGTCGCCGAACTCGCGGGCATCCGCTCACCCCGCCTGGTCGGGCGCATCCTCGGCGAGGACAGCGCCGACCTGCCCTGGTTCCGCGTGCTGCGCGCGAGCGGCACCACCGCCGAACCCGTCCGGCACCGGCAGCTCGAACTGCTTCGGGCCGAGGGCGTGCTCGCCGACGGCGGGAAGGTGGACATGCGCCGCTACCGCTGGAGCGGGTAGCGCGCGGGCAGCTCGTCGACGACCAGCTTCACCAGCGCGGCGGTCCGCGACCGCGGCGGCACCACGTGCGGCAGTCCCTCGTCGGCCCACGGCGCGGCGGTGACCGGTCCGACGCAGGCCACCAGCACCCGGTCGCGCACCGCCCGCCGCAGCTCCTCCCCGCGACCGGTGCGGTCGGCCCGGCCGAGCACGTTGGCCGAGGCGGCGGCGCTGGTGAACGGCAGCGCGTGCACCGAGCCCGCGATCGCCGCATCGATCACGGCGTCCAGCGGCGCCAGGTCGGCCGGGTCGGTCCAGCGGTAGACGGGGACCGGCACGACCTCCGCGCCGGCGGCGGTGAGCGCGTCGCGGAACCCGTGCATCGGTTCGCCGTGGACCTGCACCGCGATCCGCTGCCCCGCCACCCCGTCGGTGAGCAGGTGGTCCAGCACCTCGGCCGACTCCTCGGAATCGGCGGTCCAGCCCTCGGTCAGCCCGGCGCCGCGGACCGCACCCCGGGCCTTCGCCCCGCGCGCCAGGACCTCGGCGGACCGCAGGTGCGCCAGCAGGCGGTCGCCGACGCCGCGCTGCGCCGCGGCCTCGATCCAGCCCCGGAAGCCGACGCCGGTGATCGCCACCACCCGGTCCACCGGCGCGGCCAGCACCGCGTCGGTCGCGGCGGCCAGCTCGCCGTCCTCCGGCAGCGGCACCGTGCGCAGCGCCGCGCCGAGCCGCACCTCGGCGCCCCGGCGCCGGAACACCGCGGCGATCTCCTCGGCCTTGCGCTCGGCGGTCACCCCGACGGTGAACCCGCGCAGCGGCTCCTGCTCGTCCACCCCACCATCCTCACACCCCGATCACCCTCCCCGCCACGAGCGGGGAACGCCGGCAGCGAGGGGAGCCGGCAGCGTCCTCAGCCGAGCAGCGTCGACGGGGTGATCCGCTCGACGAGGGCCAGCCCGTCGTAGTCCTCGGCCAGCACGGTCGGGGTGTACCCGAGCCGGTAGAACGGCGACTCCACCGCACCGTGCTGCCTGGTCCACGTGCGCGACCGCAACCACTCGGCCGCGGCGGGCGGCGGGTCGTCGTCGCGCAGGTCGACGAGGTGGTCGCCGGGATGCGCGGCGGCCAGCCGGCCTTCGGCGGTGACCGGCGGGGCTGGGCCGCGGCGGTGCTCGACCGGCCGCGTCGGGGTGCGCCGCGACCACCGGGCGCGGCGGGCCCAGAAGCGGCCGGAACCGAACACCAGACCCAGCGCGTAGTACTCGGCGCCGAACCGGCGGCGCAGGTGCGCGCCCATCGGCAGCACACCGTCCACCGCGGACCCCGAGCGCAGATGCCCGTTGTGCGCCCAGACCGCGACCGGACCCGAGCCGGCCGCCTCGGCCACCGCTTCGGCCATGAGGCGGTCGCGCACCGCGTACACCGAATCCGGTCCCGACCGGTCGGCGGTGGCCAGCCGTGCGGCGCGGACCAGGTGCGCCGCGTGCTCCCGGACCGGCTCGGGCGCGGATCGCGCGTGCACGGTGCCGGCGACGTCCTCGGCGGTGCGCAGCACCGACGGCGGCAGCACCGGACCGGTGATCCGGCTGCCCGCCACGGCCTCGAGGTCGTCGGCGTGCCGTGCCGCCGACTCGGGCGCCGTGGCGGTCAGGAAGTCCCGGACGGAGTCGACGGCGACCCGGGCGGTCGCGGAGCTCCCGGGCAGTTGCGGGTCGATACCGGTGAACCGGACCCGCTGCGGGAGGTCGCGCGCGGCGTTGTGCGCGCGCAGCCACTCCAGCAGTGCCAGCACCTCACCGGTGTTCCAGGTCCAGAAACCGAGCCCGGCCAGCACCTCGGCGGGGTCGCCCACGCCGCGCACCACGTAGTCGTCGACGGCGCGCGCCGCCGATCCGGCGGCCTCCATCGCCACCACCCGGATGCCGAGCTCGGTGACCAGGAACTCGATCAGCCGGTGCTTGCGGGCGAAGAACTCCCCGGCGCCGTGGACGGCCTCACCGAGGCCGAACACCCGGACGCCGTCCCAGATCCGCCGCAGCGGCGCCGGATCGGCGTCGAGCGCGACGGCGCGGTCGGCCAACCAGGAGCGGACCTCGGGCATCGGTCAGAGGACTTCCAGGACCATCTGGGAGGCGCGTTCCAGCCCGGTGAGCGAGGACGACGTGGAGCGCGGGTGCAGCGCGTGCACGGCGAGCCGGAACAGCAGCGCGCGCAGCAGGACCTGCGGCCACTCCGAGAGGTGGGACCAGCGCTCGACGATCGCCGCGTCGGCACCGCCCCAGGCCAGCGCGTCGAGGACGGCGACCGCGGCGGCCCACTCGGCGGGGCGCCAGTACGGGGTGAAGTCGATGATCCCGGGCGCGCTGCCGTCGCTGAACAGCACGTTGCCGAACAGGTCGCCGTGCACCACCTGCGCCGGGAGCTGGACCTCCCGCCGGGAGCCGGCGAGCACGTCGTAGAGCCGCCCGCCCTTCTCCTCGGGCAGCACGTATTCCTCGTCGCCCCAGGCCATCCGGTCGGCGAGCGCGTAGATGTCCTGGCGGGCGGCGAGGAAGCGCGGCCGGGCGAGGAAGCGGCTGGCGGCGTGCAGCCGCAGCGAGGCGGCCACCACGTCGTCGTGCCGGGGTTCCAGCCTGCCGTCGAGGTTCCGGCTGGCGGACCACCCGGACACCACCCACCGCCCGTCGGTGGACCGGACCGGACGCGCCACCCGGACCTCGTCGGGTTCGAGCAGGTCGAGCGTCTGGGCGACCCAGGCCGCCTCGGCGGTGTTGACGGCGGGCTTGAGCAGGATCTCGCCGCAGCGCCAGGCGACCCCGCCCGCGAGCAGCTCCGGGTCGTCGACGCGCGCACCGAACGCCGCGCGCACGTGCGGCGGGGGCGGCTCCGGCGTAGGACTCACGGGGCAGACGCTACCCCGATCGATCGGGAATCCACAGCAGGCACTCCGCGCGCGGCGGCGGACGGGCGCCGCTCTCCCGTCCGCCGCCGACCCGCGATCAGTAGGTGGGCAGGCTCTGGTCGACCTCGTTGGCCCAGCCCAGGACACCGCCGCCGACGTGCACCGCGTCGGAGAACCCGGCCCGGTGCAGCGCGGCCAGCGCCTCCGCCGAGCGGGCACCGGACTTGCAGTGCAGCACGAGCTGCCGGTCCTGCGGCAGTCCGGCCAGCGCCTCGCCGGAGAGGATGCGGTCCTTCGGGATCAGCGTCGAGCCGTCGATCTTGACGATCTCGTACTCGTGCGGCTCCCGGACGTCGATCAGCTCGAACTTCTCGCCCCGGTCGAACTTCTCCTTGAGCTCGCGCGGGGTGATGGTGCTGCCGATCGCGGCCTGCTGCGCCTCGTCGGAGACCACGCCGCAGAACGCCTCGTAGTCGATCAGCTCGGTGACCTTCTCGGCGTTCGGGTCCTTGCGGATCTTGACGGTCCGGTAGGACATCTCCAGCGCGTCGTAGATCATCAGGCGGCCGAGCAGCGTCTCACCGATGCCGGTGATCAGCTTGATCGCCTCGTTGACCATGATCGAGCCGATCGACGCGCAGAGCACGCCGAGCACGCCGCCCTCGGCGCACGAGGGCACCATGCCGGGCGGCGGCGGCTCGGGGTACAGGTCGCGGTAGTTCGGGCCGTGCGCCTCCCAGAACACGCTGGCCTGGCCCTCGAACCGGAAGATCGAACCCCAGACGTAGGGCTTGCCGAGCAGCACCGCGGCGTCGTTGACCAGGTACCTGGTGGCGAAGTTGTCGGTGCCGTCCAGGATCAGGTCGTAGTCGCGGAAGATGTCGAGCGCGTTCTCCGAGGTCAGGTGCGTCTGGTGCAGGTTGACCTGGACGTACGGGTTGACCTCGGCGACGGACTCCTTCGCCGACTCGGCCTTGGACCGCCCGAGGTCGGACTGCCCGTGGATGACCTGGCGGTGCAGGTTCGACTCGTCGACCTCGTCGAACTCCACGATGCCGAGCGTGCCCACCCCGGCCGCGGCCAGGTACAGCAGCGCGGGGCTGCCGAGCCCACCGGCACCGACCACCAGCACCTTCGCGTTCTTCAGCCGCTTCTGACCGTCCATCCCGACGTCCGGGATGATCAGGTGACGGCTGTAGCGCGCGACCTCTTCCTTGGTCAGCTCCGCCGCCGGTTCGACCAGCGGTGGCAGCGACGTTGCGCCGGACATTCCCAGCTCCTCCTCGATGGTCGGGACCGCCGCGCGAAGCCCGGGACGCACCCGGCGCGGCGGCGGGACCGAAGCGTCCTGCCGGGCACCCGCTCACGCGGGCCCGCACGGAATCTCAACGCAAGAGTGGCCGACAACCTTCCGGGACCCAAACCACTCCCACCATCCGGGAGGGGGAGATCCGCCCCACAGCAGCTCGGCGACTGCTCAGGTCCCGCCGTCGACGATCGGGAACGGCCACGCGTTCGGCTTGCACACGAACCCGTCGGCGGGGATCGCGGTGCCCTGGTCGGCGATCTTGTTCAGCTCGTGCAGCTCGTTGTTCGCGACGCTGAAGGTCTGCTGCATCATCACCGGCGCCAGCGCGCCCGGCGCCGGGCAGGCCACGTGCGGGTTGCCGAAGACGTGCCCGACCTCGTGGTTGATCGCGTACCGGCGGTAGTCGCCGAAGTTGCCCTGGAACGACACCGCCCCGCGCACCCAGCGGGCGGCGTTGATGTAGACCTGATCCCCCATCCGGCAGGAGCTGTCGAACGGGACCCCCGCGCTGTAGTCGCACGCCTCCCGGGCGGTCTGCCTGCTCACCAGGATCACCCGGAAGTCCGGGCGCCCGGAGTCGACCCGCTGCAACGAGATCCCGCCCGCCTGCGGGTTGGTCCAGCTCCGCGGGTCCGACAGCGTCTCCTGCACCAGCCTGCCGAAGGACTGGTTGCCCTCGGCGAGGGTGACGCCGACCTCCACCTCCACCGTGTAGCGGTACAGCTCACCGGAACCGACCACCGGGGAGGTGCCGGGCAACACCTCGTAGGTGCGGGCCCCGGCCTCCGGGATCGGTCCGCCCTGCGGCAGTTCGGCGGAGAACATCTCCGTCGGGTAGGTCTGGCCGGCGGGCGCCTCGGTGACGATCGGCTCGTCCTCCGGGGTCGCGCCGGACGCCGCCCGGGGCTGCTCGGCGGGCCGACCACCGGGCGTCACGGTCTGGAACACGGCCAGCGCGCTGATCACGGCCAGCAGCGGCACCGCGTAGATCCGCCAGCCGTAGCGGGAGAAGATGCCGCGCCGCCGCGGTTCCTCCGGCTCGGGCACCGGGCGCCACGACGCCGCGAGCGGTTCCGCGCGGTCGGGTCGCGGTGGCACCACGCGCGTCCGCCCCGGGCCGGGATCAGGACCGGGAGCGGGCGGACGAGGTCGGCGCGGACGGCTCACGCCGTTCAGGGTGCCACAGCGCTCCGATCTTCCCGCCGAGCAGTGGGCACTCCGCGTGATCACCGCACGCGGCGGGTCACCAGGAGTCGCCGGTCCGGACGAGCCCCCAGAGCGCGCGGGCCACCATGCGGGGGCGTTCGAGCTGGGCGACGTGACCGGTCCGCGGCAGCACGAGCAGCCTTCCCCGGGGCAGCGCCCGAGCGGTGCGCGGCGCCTTGCGGGCGCTGATCACCGCGTCCTCGCTGCCCCACACCACGAGGGCGGGCGCCGGGACGCGGGTCAGGCTCCGCCACAGCGACGGCGGCTGCACCCAGGACCGCACCAGCTCGGAGGTGGTGCGGTTGAGCGCGGTCCCGGCCCAGTGCAGCACCTCGCGCTCGCGCAGCTCCTCGACGACTTCGGCGAGCCGGTGCGGCGGCACCACCTCGGGTTCGGCGAAGACGAGCCGGACCAGCCGCTCCGCCCGCTCCCGCGCGGTGACCTCGGCCAGCCGCCGCCGGGCGCGCGCGCCGATCACCGGCAGCGCGGCGGCGATCAGCCTGCGGTCGGAGATGCGGGACGGGCTCGGGCGCAGGTCCGGCACCGCTGGTGAGATCAGCACGAGCCCGGCCACCAGGTCCGGTCGCCGGGCCGCGACCTCGGCGGCCACCGCGCCGCCGTAGGAGTTGCCCGCCAGGTGCACCGGCTCGCCGATCCGGTCGAGCAGCGCGATGAGCACCTCGGCGTGCTCGTGCCGGTCGAACCGGAACCCGTCGGGCGGCTCGGACCAGCCGAAGCCGGGCAGGTCGACGGCGACGCCGCGGAGGTGCCCGCGCAACACGTCGGCGAGGTCGGTCCAGTTCGTCGAGGACCCCGCCAGCCCGTGCAGCAGCACGGCGATCGGCGCGCCCGGCGGCCCGGGCGTCTCGCGCACGTGCACGCGCAGCGGTCCCCAGCGGGTCAGCACCTCGGCGAACCGGCCGGGGGCGGGGTCGCGGAAAGATCGACCTGCCCGACACCGTCGTCCGGCAGCGGTACTCTCGTCAGTTCGCGTGCCCCGAGCGGCACCGCGGGCGATGTCGTGGTCACCCGTCCAGCATGACGCGCATCGCGCCGGGATGCCGGTGGCGCCTTCTACCGGCGAGTAAAGTCTGTCGGACGGCCCGCAGCAGGGGAAGGAACCGGGTGGAGGCACGGATGACCGAGACCGCGCAGCCGAACCGCGGAGTGCGGCTGCCCCGCGACGCACGCCGAGCGCAGCTCCTGGAGGCGGCGCAGCACGTGTTCGTGCACAACGGCTACCACGCCGCGGCGATGGACGACATCGCCGAACGCGCCGGGGTCAGCAAGCCGGTCCTCTACCAGCATTTCCCGGGCAAGCTGGAGCTGTACCTGGCGCTGCTGGACAAGCACGGCACCGAGCTGGTCACCCGGGTCCGGGAGGCGATCGCCTCGACCCCGGACAACAAGCAGCGGGTGCGCGCGGCGATCAGCGCGCTCTACGAGTTCATCGGCGGCGAGGGCCAGGCGTTCCGGCTGGTGTTCGAGTCCGACCTGCGCGGGGAGCCCGCCGTGGAGAAGGCGGTGGACGCCTCGCTGGCCGGGTGCATCGACGCGATCACCGACGCGGTGACCGCCGATGCGGGGTTGGACGCCGAGCGGGCCCGGCTGCTGGCGGTGGGGCTGGTGGGCCTGAGCCAGACCACGGCGCGCTACTGGCTCGACTCGCCGCACTCGATCAGCCGGGACGAAGCCGTGAGCCTGATGTCCTCCCTGGCGTGGAAGGGCCTCGCCGGCTTCCCCATGCAAAGCTGACCACCCGATCGAGTGCTTCACGCTGAGTGAGGGGCACCCTTGCCCAAGCAACCGGGACAAGGGTGCCCCTCACTCAGCACACTTTCGGGTGAAGTTCCGCGGGCTAGCACCAGTGGCCTGGGCGCCACTGGACCGAAGTGGGCCGGGTCCCGGTGCGGGTGTACTCCTCGACCGCCTCGCCGACCCGGGCCAGCGGCAGCGACGCCGTGCGCGGGAACCACAGGCCCTCGCCGTCGAACCGGAGCCGGGGCGTGCGCTCGTCGGCGTCCGGGTTGAAGGAGTCGACGACCTCGCCGTCCACCGCTCCGGGGCGGGCGTCCGCCCAGTTCAGCGCGCCCCACCCGAGTTCCGGGTACGAGGCGACCCGCAGGCGCACCAGCGGAGCCGCCGGGCCGCCCGGATCGCGGTTCGACAGGCACGGCCGGTCCCACACGTGCACGTAGATCACCGGATCGAGCGGCGCCTCGACGATCCGGTGGACCAGCGCGCCGATCTCCCCCGGCGTGCGCGCGTACCGGTAGATGTGCTGGAACACGACCGTCACCACGGTCCCCGTCCCCGTCGCGGTCAACTCCCCGCTCCTCCTCCGAGCTCGACCGGTGCCGCCCCTCGATCGCGGGGCGAGCGGGATCGCGGGACGAGCGGCCCCGGCCGGGCGGCGCGGGGTTCCCGGGATTGTCCAGCACGACCGACCCGGGGACCGGCCCCCACACCCACCCCAACAGCCACCCGAAAGGGTGAATCATGCCCAGGTGAGGGGCACCTTCATCCGACATGGCCGGATGAAGGTGCCCCTCACTCAGCACCCTTTCGGGTGGTTCAGCTTCGGCGGTGGGCGGTGACGAGTTCGGCGATCCGGTCGGTGACCTCGTCGGAGCGCTCCAGCGGCACCATGTGGCCCGCCCCCGCGTAGACCAGCAGCCGCGCCTCGGGCAGGGCCTCGGCGATCCGGCGGGCGTGCCGGTACGGGGTGAGCCGGTCGGCGAGCCCGGCCAGGACCACCGTCGGCACCCGGCGGAGCACCGCCAGCGCCGCGATCCGGTCGTGTTCGGCGAGCGAGTCGCGGTACCCCGCCATGTTCGCCGGGTGGCAGCCGGCGACCCACTCCGCGGCGGCGACCACGTCCTCGGTCCGCGGTCGCTTGCCGAACAGCAGCCAGCGCAGTCCCGGCCGCAGCGGCGCCGCCCGGGGGCTGAGCCGGTGCCCGCCCGCCGCGGCCAACCGGGTGCGGACCCACCGCTCGCCCCGGTTAGCCAGGGCCGCGACCGGACCGGGCAGCCCGAGGTCCGGGGCGCGCAGGTCACCGCAGGAGGTCGCGACCAGGGCGACCCCGACGATCCGCTCCTCGAACAGGTCCGGCCGCTGCTCGGCCAGCGCCATGATCGTCATGCCGCCCATCGAGTGCCCGGCGAGCACCACCGGACCGGCGACCCGCCGGTCGAGCAGCTCGGCGAGGTCGTCGGCGCACTGCCGGATGGTGGCACCACCGGTCGCCGCGGCCTCGCTGCCGCCGTGGCCGCGCAGGTCGTAGCGCAGCGTCCGCACCGGTCCGCCCGCCGCCCGCGGCAGGCCGGCCGCCACCCGGTCCCAGGTCTGCCGGGCGAGCGTCCAGCCGTGCACGAACACCGCGGTGACCGGTGCGTCCGGGGAGCCGCCGAACTCCAGCCGCAACCGGGTGCCGTCGGCGGTGGTGAACACGTCCTGATCGTCGAGCTCCGTCGTCGCGGTCATCGGATCAGGAACGCTTTCTTCCACCAGCGCATCCCGGGGCGGCCGACCAGGCCGACCTCGTCCAGGAACGCCATGATCTTCTCCCCGCCCCAGTGCAGGGTGTTCTGGAAGTGCGGGTTCGACCAGGCGGCCCGGTGCGCGTCCCGGGGGCGCAGCCCGACCGCCTTGTAGACGTGCGGGTTGATCAGGCTGAAGCAGATGGCGTAGCTGACCAGCGCGGTCCAGTACTGGTGGTAGGCGCGCTCGGCGGCGTTGCACTCGGCCATCCGGCGCACCACCTCCTCGCGGGCGAAGGTGACGTGCCGGGCCTCCTCGAGCACGTGGATGCGGTTGACCATGCGCACCAGCGGCTGCACGTCCGCGTCGTTCATCTGGTCGCGCTGGAACCGGTCCAGCACCTCCTCGGCGACCAGGATCGACGCGTACGCCGAGGGCCCCTTGAGGGTGGTGGGCAGGATGCGCCCGCCGTTGCGCAGCAGTGGCAGCGGACCGTAGGCGGGGGCGCCGACCTTGTTCACCGCCTTGGCGAACATCGTGGAGTGCCTGCACTCGTCGGCGACCTCGGTGAGCGCGTACTGGGCGTGCTGGGTGCGCGGGTCGGAGTCGTAGAATTCCTTGAGCAGCATCTGCATCAGCAGCACCTCGAACCACAGGCCGTTGGAGGCGATGCTGGCGAACTCGTGCTTGGTGAGCTCGATGCGCTGGTCCTCGCTGAGCCGGTCCCACATCGCGGTGCCGTACAGCGAGCTGCGGTGGAACGGGATGAAGGGCTTGCCCTCCTCCAGCGGCGCGTCCCAGTCCAGGTCGACGTCGGGGTCGTAGCTGTTGCGGGCCGTCGATCTCAGCAGCCGGTCGGCCGTCTTCTCGCGGTCTCCGACCTGCAAGGTCCTGCTCATCGGCGTGATCACCTCGATGGTCTCCGGTGCGGGCGGCCCGGGACTTCCCGGGATCTCCGGATTGCGTGTTACCTCAAGTAACAGTTACCTTGGGTAGCGTGAGCCACACCTCCCGCCCTGTCAAGGCCGTACCGGCGGACAAGCCCGACGCCCGGCGCGAGCGCTGGCGCGAGCACCGCCAAGCCCGGCGCGCGGAGTTCGTCGAGGCCGCCGTCCGCGCGATCGGCAAGCACGGCGCCGAAGTGGGGATGGACGAGATCGCCGCCGAGGCCGGGGTCAGCAAACCCGTGCTCTACCGGCACTTCAGCGACAAGAGCGATCTCTACGTCGCCGTCGGCGAATGGGGCACCGAGCTGCTGATGCAGCGGCTGCGGCCCCTGTTCCGCGACTCCGGCACCCCCAACCAGCGCATCCGGCGGCTGATCGACGGCTACCTCGGCCTGATCGAGCAGTACCCCGACCTGTACCGGTTCGTGGTGCAGCGCACCTTCGCCGACCGGCCCGTCCACGACGACCCGGTGTCGGCGGAGAAGACGGTGATCGCCAACTCGCTGTCCCGGGTGCTCGGCGAGTACCTGCGGCTGCTCGGGCTGGACTCCGGCGGCGTCGAGGTGTGGAGCCACGGCGTCGTCGGGCTGGTGCAGTCCAGCGGCGACTGGTGGCTGGAGCGGCAGTCGATGAGCCGGGGCGACCTCACCAGCTACCTCGCGCAGATCATCTGGCACGCCATCGACGGCCTGCTGCGCTCCGGCGGCATCGTGCTCGATCCGGACGAGCTCATCGAGCTCGACGGCGGGCTGCACCTCGTCGAGGACGACGCCGAGGAATCGGGGAGCTGACCCCACCCGCGACCGAGGAGGAGCGGACATGGACGAGGACGACGACTACCGGGGCGCGGCCACGCTGCTCGGCGCGGACCGCGAGGTGGCGGTCGAGGTGGTGCTGCGCGGGCACTTCCAGCCGATCGACGGCCGCTTCCACTGGTACGGCCGGATCGCGGCGCACCCGGAGGTCCGGGAGATCGCCGACGGGCGCGCGAAGGCGGTCGTGCTGCGCACCCCGCAGGGCGAGGCGGTCGGCAAGCTCTCCGATCCCGATCCGTGGGGCCGGTTGCGGATCACCGGCACCGGCAGGCCCCCGTTCGAGGTCGAGGGGTTCGAGGTCGAGGGCTGATGACCGGGTCTTCCGGGACGGTTCCCCGGAAGACCCGGTCCCCGCTCAGCCGACGCCGAAGCCGACGCGCGGCGACTCGACCGCGCCGATCTCGATGTAGGCGATCTTGGCGGACGGCACCAGGAACCGCCGGCCCTTGTCGTCGGTCAGGGCGAGCACGCCACCGTCCCGCAGCGCGTCGGCGACCAGCGATTCCACCTCGGCCGGGGTCTGCCCGCTGGACATGGTGAGCTCGCGCGAGCTGTCCGCGACGCCGATCTTGACCTCCACGCCGAACCTCCGTTGCGACCTGTTGCTTCCGGTTGGTGCGATCAGGCTATCCGAGCCGCGCAGCGGGCGCGTCAACCGAGGCCGAGCCGGTCCATCCGCTTGGTGTGGTTGTTCTGCAACCGGCGGAACATCGCCGCGATGCCCGTCAGGTCGCCGGACCCCCGGATGATCAGCTCGGCCAGCGCGTCGCGCTCGGCGACCACCCGCTGCGCCTGGGTCAGCGCCTCGCCGAGCAGCCGCCGCCCCCACAGGGTCAGCTTGTCCCGGACGGTGCGGTCCTCGGCGCAGGCCGCCGGAATTTCGCGTTCGGCGAACGCGGCGTGCCCGGTGTCGGCGAGCACCGCGAGCACCAGCTCCCGGGTCTCGGCGTCGAGCCACTCGGCCACCTCGCGGTAGAAGTCCGCAGCCAGCCCGTCACCGACGTAGGCCTTGACCAGCGACTCCAGCCAGGAGTGCGGGGCGGTGGAGGCGTTGAACTCGGCGTAGGGCGACTCGAACGGCCGCATCACCTCCTCGACCTGCACGCCCTTGGCCGCCAGGTGCTCTTCCAGCAGGCGGAAGTGGCCGATCTCGGCGGCGGCCATCCGGGCGAGCGCGGCGTGCCCGGTCAGGGTGGGCGCGGTGCGCGCGTCCTCGGCCAGCCGGTCGAACGCCGACAGCTCGCCGTAGGCGAGCGCGGCGAGCAGGTCGATGACGCCCTCCTGGTACCGCTCGTCGATCACCGTCGCGCCGCCGTCCGCCTCACTCATGCAGGCGAGGGTAGCCGCCGTGACCGCTCCCACCGCAACGACCACGCTCCAGCGGGTATCCTCGGCAGCGGAGGAAATACGGCGTCCTGCGGTGCGCTGCACTCCGACGGCCGGCTCCCGACCTCGACGGGCCTGGGTGAGCGGCCGGAGGAGGGTGGCAACGACCTCGACGCGGACGCGGCACACGGCGTCCCGGCCGGCCCGACCGGCGTCCGGGAAGCCCGCCGCCGTCCGGCGCACCACCGACGCCGACCGAGAACGAACCGGCAGCGGAGCATCCGCTGAGCGAACAAAGGCGCGCACCATCACGTCGGTGACCTTGAGCACTGCCCGCGGCCGCGAGACGGCGGCCGCCGTGCCGGAGGGACGTCACGACGCCATCGTCCGCGGGACGCGTTGCGCGCAGGTACGAGAGAGGCGATCACCCTGACGTTCACCAACAGCCAGGCCCCGGACGGCCTGGACACCCGAACCGACGACGCGGCGGACCCGGAACAGGGGACGACCGCGTCGCTCGGCCCGACCTTCACCGAGCTCGACGTCCACCCGGAGATCGTCCGGGCGCTGAACGACTCGGGCATCGAGCGCACCTTCGCCATCCAGGAGCTGACCCTGCCGCTGGCGCTGCGCGGCGAGGACCTGATCGGCCAGGCCCGCACCGGCACCGGCAAGACCCTGGGCTTCGGGGTGCCGCTGCTGCAGCGGCTGACCATCCCCGGTGACGGCACCCCGCAGGCGCTGGTCGTGGTCCCGACCCGCGAGCTGTGCCTGCAGGTCACCCGCGACCTCACCGAGGCGGGCAAGCACCTGGGCATCCGCACCGTCGCCGTCTACGGCGGACGCCCCTACGAGGAGCAGATCAGCGCCCTGCAGAGCGGCGTCGACCTGGTCATCGGCACCCCCGGCCGGCTGCTGGACCTCGCCGAGCAGCGCCACCTGGTGCTGGGCAAGGTCCGCGGCCTGGTGCTCGACGAGGCGGACGAGATGCTCGACCTGGGCTTCCTGCCCGACATCGAGCGCATCCTGCGGATGGTCCCCGAGCAGCGCCAGACGATGCTGTTCTCGGCGACCATGCCCGGGCCGATCCTGACCCTGGCCCGCACCTTCATGACCCAGCCCACCCACATCCGGGCGGAGCAGGCCGACGAGGGCGCGGTGCACGAGCGCACCCGGCAGTTCATCTACCGGGCGCACGCGATGGACAAGAACGAGCTCATCGCCCGCACCCTCCAGGCCAAGGACCGCGGCCTGGCGATGATCTTCACCCGGACCAAGCGCACCGCGCAGAAGCTCGCCGACGACCTCACCGAGCGCGGCTTCGCGGCCGGTGCGGTGCACGGCGACCTCGGCCAGGGCGCCCGGGAGAAGGCGCTGCGCGCGTTCCGCTCCGGCAAGGTCGACACCCTGGTCGCCACCGACGTCGCCGCGCGCGGCATCGACGTCGCCGGGGTCACGCACGTGATCAACCTGCAGTGCCCGGACGACGAGAAGACCTACGTGCACCGCATCGGCCGGACCGGCCGGGCCGGGCGCGAGGGCGTGGCGATCACCCTGGTCGACTGGGACGAGGAACCGCGCTGGAAGCTGATCAGCGACGCCCTCGGCCTGGACAAGCCGGAACCGGTCGAGACCTACTCGACCTCGGCGCACCTGTTCGCCGACCTGGAGATCCCCGCCGACGCCACCGGGCGGCTGCCGCTGTCCCAGCGCACCCGCGCCGGGCTGGACGCCGAGGCGGACCCGGACGACGAGACCCGGCGCCCGGCCCGCGGGCGCCGCCGCAGCCGCGGTGGTGGCGGTGAGCAGAAGAAGTCGGGCGAGGCCGAGGCCACCCGCGAGGGCGGCACGGAGAACCGGCCCGCCGGACGCGCCCGCCGCAGGCGCACCCGCGGCGGCGTGGACGCCGGCTCCGCCCAGGCGCCGGAGTCCGCCGCCTCCGCCCAGGACGGCGAGGGACGTCCCCGCCGCAGGCGTCGTCGCAGGCGGGGTTCCGCCGAGGGCGCCTCCGGTGCTCCCGGCGACGCGACCGCCCGTCGCAGCGGTGCGGAGGACGGCGCCGCGTAGGCTTGTCGGGGCGCACGGCGAGCTGAACGGGGAGTGGGCGTGGTCCGGCCGGAACGACGCAGGAGGTCCGACCTCGTCACCGCGGTCGTGCTCGTGGTGCTCGTGGTGGCCGGCGGGGCGACGCTGTGGTTGCGCAGCGACGCCCGGGCCACCGTCTCCGACACCGCGGCCGAGCCGCTGCCCGAACTCCCGGCGGCCACCGACGTGCCCGCCGCCCTCCAGGAGGCGTGGCGGGCGCCGAGCCCGGTCACCCCGCAGCCGGTGGTGACCGACTCGGCCGTCGTGACCGGGCGGGGCGGCGAGGTGCTCGGGCACGACCCGCTGACCGGCGAGGTGCGCTGGCGCTACGCCCGCGACCTGCCGCTGTGCACGATCGGCGCGGAGTGGGACCGGGCCCTGGCGGTGCACCGCAAGTCCCACAACTGCAGCGAGGTCACCTCGCTGCGGGGCGCCACCGGTGAGCGCGGGCCGCAGCGCAACTCCGACGCCGAGTTCGGCACCCGGTTGCTCGGCGACGGCACCTACGTCACCGCGACCGGCACCGAGAGCGTCGAGACCTGGCGCTCCGACCTGGTCCGCACCCAGCAGTACGGCATCCCACCCGCGCTGAAGAACCCGGACAACAACATCGAACGCCCCGAGTGCAGCTACTCCTCGGTCGCGGCGGGCGAGTCCCGGGTCGCGGTGGTCGAGGAGTGCCCGCGCGAACCCGGCGACCGGGTCACCGTCCTGGAGGCCAAGCCGGAGGACGACGAGGAACCCGAGGTGCTGCTCACCCGGGCCCTGGGCGGCGAGCACGCCTCAATCGTCGCGGTCACCGAGACCCGGGTCGCGGTCGCGGAGCGGGACCGGGGCGAGGTGACGGTCTACAACTTCGGCGGCATCGTCACCGGCAGCTTCCCGGTGCGCTTCGGCGAGCCCGACACCTCCGGCAACGTCGCCGTCGAGCGGGTCGACACCGGCGACGACGAGCGCTCCCGCCTGTTCTGGCACACCGGCGTCGACACCGTCGCGCTGGACCCGCTGAACCTGATGCCGGTGTGGACCGCCCCGGACGCCCTCGGCCCGGGCGTCGACCACGGCGGCCGGCGGCTGGTCCCGGTGCCCGGTGGCCTGCTGGTGCTGGACCCGGTCAACGGGGCCCGGCAGGGCTTCCTACCGGTCGACCGCGGGGATCACCGCGGACCGGTGCGGATGAGCTCGGTCGGGCAGGTGCTCCTGGAGCAGCGCGGGGACACCCTGGTCGCGCTGCGCCCGCGCTGACCCCGGCGGGCGGTCACCACCACCAGAACCACAGCGAGCCGAGCACCAGGGCGAGGGCGCCGGCCGCGAACAGCGCGCCGACGCGGTCCCGGCGGCGGTCGGCGATCGACTGGGCGAACAGCGCCACCAGGGCGACCAGCGACTGCGACACCACCGAGGCCGCGCCCGGCCCCCGGTAACCGTGCTGGACCGCCCAGATCTGCACGCCGATCAGCGCCAGCGCGAGCAGCAGCGAACCCAGGGCCAGCGATCCGCTCAACCCGCGCAGCAGCCGCCCGAACCGGGTCGTCGACCGGCGCGGCGGACCGGCGGGCTGCGGCCGGATCGGCTCCGGGTCGGGCACGCGGCGCGGCCTGGTCTGCTGCTCCGGCACGCGGCGCCGCGGCGGCGCCCGGTGCGCGCCGCGCGGGCCCGCCTGCGCTTCGCTGGTACGTGCTCGGTGCTGCCTGGGCGGCATCGGACCTTCTTTCCGCCGGTCCCGTCGATCGCATGTCAGTCCCCCAGCAGGCCCCACGGCGGGAGGTCGGGGGCGGCCTCCCGGCCCTCCGGGCAGTGCGCCCGGAATTCGCACCACGAGCAGTGCCGCCCGGTGCGGGGCGGGAACAGCCGCTCGGGATCGCCACCGGCGTCCAGCGCCGCCACCGCGTCCTGGAACTCGCCCGCGAGTTCCTCCGCGCGGGCCCGGATCGCCGCCAGCGACTCGTCCGCATGGTCCCACGCCGCGACCCCTCCGGTCGGCAGGTGATGCAGCTCCACCCGCCGGCACGGGCGGCGGAGCCGGGCTCCGGCGGCCAGCGCGTAGAGCCCGAGGGCGAGGGAATCGCGGGCGTCGTCGACGCGCAACCCGTGCCGCCCGGTCTTGTAGTCCACCACGACGAGTTCGCCGCCCCGGTCGTCGAGCCGGTCGATCCGCCCCTCGGCGATGATGGTGCCCAGCGGGGCGGAGACCCAGCGCTCCACGGCGACCGGCGTGAACTCCGGGTCCAGCGCCGCGACGTAGTCGCGGACCCACCCCTGCGCCCGCCGCAGGTACTCGGCGGCCTGGGCGGCGTCGGCGAACCCGTCGCCCTTCCAGTGCTCGCGGACCAGCGCGGCCGCGCGCTCCGGGCTCCGCCGCGCGGGGCGGAGGCCGAAGTGGGCGCGCAGGGCGTTGTGCACGACGGCGCCGAGCGTGCTGTTCGCCCAGGCACCGCCCCGGCTCGGCGTCGGCCGGTCGACGTAGGTCATCCGGTACTTCCGGGGGCACTTCGCCCAGTTCGCGAGCCGCGCCGGAGTCACCCGCACCAGTTCGGCCGGAACGCCCTCCAGGCTCAGCTGACCTTGCACGCCCACCACAGTACGCACGGAGCGGCACGCACCGCGTGCGCCCCCGCGGCGCGGATCAGCCCACGACGGCCGCGCCGACCGCTTCGGCGACGAGCCGGTCGAAGGCCTCCGGCGCGGTGGTCTCCTGGCCGATCCCGATGGTCTTGTTGGTGCCGTGGTAGTCGCTGCTGCCGGTGGGCACCAGGTCCAGCTCGGCCGCCAGCTCCCGGGTCCGCGCCCGGGTCGCCGGGTCGTGGTCCGGGTGGTCGACCTCGATCCCGGTGAGCCCATGTTCAGCCAACTCGGCGACGACCGGAGGAGTGACGTCCTGGCCGCGGCTGGTGGCGAACGGGTGAGCCAGCACGGTCACCCCACCGGCGTCGGCGATCATGTCGATCGCGCGGTGCACCGGGGTGTCGGTGCGCGGCAGGTAGTACGGGCAGGTCGCGCCGAGGTAGCGGGCGAACGCCTCGTCCACCGAGGCGACCCGCCCGGCCCGGACCAGCGCCCGCGCCAGGTGCGGGCGACCGCCGGGCGAATCCGGCGGCAGCCCGGCCATGATCGCGTCCGGGTCGACCGGGAAGCCGTCGGCGGCCATCCGGGAGGCCATCTCGCGCAGCCGGGCGCGGCGCTCGGCGCGCAGCCGGGACTGCTCGGCGACCAGCGCGGGGGAGGCCGGGTCGAAGAGGTAGGCCAGCAGGTGCACGGTCACGTCGCGCCCCCGCCCGTCCGGGCTGGAGCAGGACAGCTCGGCGCCCGGGACCAGCCGGAACCGACCCGAGGGCGACCGTTCCCGCACGGCGCGCTCGGCCTCCGCCCAGCCCGCCGTGGTGTCGTGGTCGGTGAGCGCGATCACGTCCACCCCGGCGTCGATCGCGGTGGCGACGAGCTCCGCGGGCGTGTCCGTCCCGTCGGACTCGGTGGAATGGGTGTGCAGATCGATTCGCACACCCATCAGTGTGACCGATGCCCGGCGGGCCCGCGGATCCGCACCGCCGTGCGGGGCGGATCCGCGGCCAGGTCTCAGGAGACCTTCTGCGCCTTGCGCTTGCCGACCGCCGCGCGCCGCGCCTTGAGCATCGAGAACCGGTCCTGCTGGTTCTTCTTGTCGCCGAAGACGAGGTGGGAGATGGCGTCCTCCACCTCGTCGGGGTTCGGGACGTACTCGATGCGGTTGAGCGCCTGGATCTGACCGGCGGACTCGACCACGAGCGTGCCGTAGCCGAGCACCCGGCCCAGCAGCGTCCGCGCGAAGGTGAGGTCGGTGACCTTGGTGATCGGCATCATCGCCACGTTGGTGGTGAAGATGCCCGTCGTCATCAGGAACCGCTTGTCCGTCACGACGATCCGCTCCACGTACCAGTCGAGGATCTGGTAGGTGAACCGGACGAGCACGACCAGACCGGCGTACCAGAGGATGTTCTGGAACACCGCGTTCTCCTGCGGCAGCAGGTACGACACCATCACGAGCCCGACCAGCAGCCCGACCGCTTCGAAGAGGTCCCACACGAGGCAGGCCCAGTGCCGCCGGACGCGGATCACCCGGCGCTCGGAGTCCAGCAGGTACTCGTCGGGGTCCTTGGGGTGGAACACGGCACCCGCCTCCCGCGGCTCGGCGCTTACACGAAGAGGTTCTGCATGAACGTGATGACGGCTTCGGCCGCCGAGCGCAGGCTCGCCAGGATGCCTGTCACCACGTTGCTGGCCTGGTCGGGAGAGGAGATCAAGAAGAACAGAAGGAACGCGACCAAGGTCCAGGTGAGGATCTTCTTCAAGTTCACTGTGACGCACCCCGTCCGAAATGCCACTGATTAGCGCAGGCGCCTGCTGATCCGTTGTACCGTACTTCGCCGGTTTACGGCAGCTTTGTACCGCACTTGGGTCAGTCGGTTCCGGGCGGCCCCGGATCAACTACGTTCCGTGGCGATGATCGTATCGGAGAACTCCCCGATCCGCTGCGTCGGCGCGGTGGTGCACGATTCCCGCGGCCGGTTGCTGCTGGTCAAGCGCGGGCGCCCGCCCGCGGCCGGGAAGTGGTCGCTGCCCGGCGGCCGGGTGGAGCAGGGCGAGTCCGACCACGCGGCGGTGCGTCGCGAGCTGCTGGAGGAGACGGGCCTGTCCGTCGAGGTCGGAGCCTTGCTGGGGACCGTCCTGCGGCCGGGGCTGGGCGGAACGTACGAGATCCACGACTACGCCTGTCGGAGCAACGGCGCTGCTCCGTCCGCGGGCGATGACGCGGACGCGGCGGCGTGGGTGGACGGTGCGACTTTCACCACATTGGACCGAGCGGGTGAACTCACGGAAGGCCTGGCGGAAGTCTTGCGCTCGTGGGGTGCAGAACCCACGACGGGGTGACACCCGAAAGCCGCAAAACGTCCCCGGCGCGCACTTTCGGCGAGAACCCCATAGTAATCCGTTTCGCCCTGCGCACAATTCACCGCGTTCCGCCGTTGGTGACGTTCCCCGCCATCCGGTGCCGCGGCGCCGTCCGGGCGGAGTACGCTGAGCCGTTGGCCGAGCCGACCACCCGCGGCGGTGGATGACCTCCAGGAGGTGAGGGATCGTGGACAGCAGTGCCGACAGCGCGCCTCCGAGTAGTACCGGCCGCATCCCCGCCGGGAAGGTCCGTCGCCGCTAGCGACGCACGCGGTGCCGACGCACCGGCCGGGATGCGCGCCCAGCGAGACGATCCGCTGCCCGCCTTCCCGGACCCCGGAGGTTCGCCGTGCCCAGCCTGCCCTCCCTCGGCCTGCGTTCCCGCAACGGCCGCGCCCGCACCCCGCACCGCACCCAGACCCCGCTGTCCGCGTCGGTCGTGGACTGCGCCGTCTACGTCGACGGCAGGCGGCTGCCCGGCACGTGGACCCACGACGAGGCCGTCGAGGAGGTGCGCGAGCGCGGCTCCGGATTCGTCTGGATCGGCCTGCACGAACCGACCGCGGACCAGATCAACGGCATCGCCGAGACCTTCGGGCTGCACGAGCTGGCCGTCGAGGACGCCGTGCACGCCCACCAGCGGCCCAAGCTGGAGCGCTACGACAGCACGCTGTTCATGGTGCTCAAGACCGTCCGCTACCTGGCCACCGAGCTGCGCTCCGCCGCCGACGACCTGGTCGAGACCGGGGAGCTGATGGTGTTCGCCGGGCGGGACTTCGTGATCACCGTCCGGCACGGCAGGTACAGCGGGCTGGCCACCGTCCGGGGCCGGCTGGAGGCCGACCCGGAGCAGCTCGCGCTGGGCCCCTCCGCCGTGCTGCACGGCATCGCCGACCACGTCGTCGACACCTACCTGGAGGTCACCGAGGCCTTCCAGGAGGACATCGACGAGATCGAGGCGGAGGTCTTCGCCCCGCGCACCAAGATCGACGCGCCGCAGATCTACCTGATGAAGCGCGAGGCGATGGAGCTCAAGCGGGCGGTGATGCCGCTGACCAAGCCGTTGCAGCGGCTCGCCGAGGGCTACCTGCCGATGGTGCCCGACGAGGTCCGCTCCTACTTCCGCGACGTCGAGGACCACCTGGCGAAGGTCTCGGAGCAGGTCGGCTCGTTCGACGAGCTGCTCACCACGCTGGTCGACGCGACGCTGGCCAAGATCACGCTCCAGCAGAACACCGACATGCGCAAGATCTCGGCGTGGGTCGCCATCATCTCGACGCCCACGATGATCGCCGGGATCTACGGGATGAACTTCGACCAGATGCCCGAGGTGCACTGGAAGTTCGGCTATCCGCTGGTGCTGCTGGTGATGCTGCTGGCCTGCGTCGTGCTGTTCCACATCTTCCGGCGGAACAAGTGGTTGTGACCCGGTGTAACGATTCCGATCGGGTCGGCGATAGCCTCCACGGGGACCGCGCCGCTGCCGGTCCCGGCGGATCCCGCCCCGCGCCCCGACGTGGTGGCCCTCGGCCGATCGGGTACTCACCCACCGCCTTTTCCGCGACATCGCGAGCACGTGAGGAGGTCGTCATGCACTGGACGTCGCCGCTCCTCGGGCGCCGCCACCACCGGCGCGCCTCCGCGGCGCTGCGCCGGACACCGGTCTCGCACCGGCACGTCGCCGAGCAGCAGTTCCGGCACACCGCGTGGATCGAGCGAAAACCCGGCGCGATGCGGCAGGCGACCACCGCGCCGCGCGCCGTCGACGCGCGCTGAGGCCCCCGGTCGCCGACCGCATCGTGGAGCGAATCCCCCGCAGGCTTCGTACTTCACGCCGGGAGGCGCCGTCATGACCCGCTTGATGACGAACAAGCTCACCGTGCTGGTGACCCTGATCGCCGGGTGGATCGTCACCCTCTTCGTCCTCATCGCCCAGGCCTGAGGACTGCTCTCAGAATGGATCTGCGTGGCGGTGCGGGTGGCGGAACCTCAGTCGCCGCCTCGCTCCGGGCGCCCTTCCTCATGAAAGCGGCTCCGCCGCTTTCTGCACGGACCCCTGAGGACTCCCGGGGACGAGCCCCGGGATCGCCCGGCGCGGCGACACCGCGCCGGGCGCGCGAGGTCAGCCGGTCATCCGCCGGATCGAGTGGACGTCGCCGATGTAGTCGTACTTCTCGACCTTGACGTTCTGGCCCTCGGTCGGCGCGTGCACGACGTTGCCGCCGCCGATGTAGATCCCGTTGTGGCTCGCCGAGTCGTAGAAGAAGATCACGTCGCCCGGCTGGAGCTGGCTCTCGGTCACGCTCGTGCCGGTCGAGACCTGCGTCCGGGTCGAGGCGGGCAGCGACAGGCCGGCCTGCTCGAAGGACCACTGCACCAGCCCCGAGCAGTCGAACTGGTTCGGCCCCTTGGCGCCCCACACGTAGGGCGAGCCCTGCTTGCTCAGCGCCGCGTTCACCGCGGCGATCGCCGTGCCGCTGCCGGAGACCGGGCCGACGTCGGTGTCGTCACCGGACAACGCCTCCTGCTCCTGGGCGCTGAGCTGGTCGTACTGCTCCTTGACCTCGGCGACCCGGGCGTCCATCTCGTCCTTGCGGACCGCGAACTCCTGCTGCAGGCGCGCTGCTTCGGCCTCGGCCCGGGCGGCGCGGGCGCGCTCCTCGGCCGCGCGCCGCTGCGCGGATTCCGCCCGCCGGGTGGCGGTGACGACCGCGTGCACGGCCTGGTTGTTGTCCCGGGCCAGCGCGTCCAGCGCCGAGGCGCGGTCCAGGAACGACTCGGGCGACTCGGCGGTGAGCAGCGCGGACAGCGTGTTCATCCGCGCCCCCTGGTAGGACGCCGCGGTCAGCTGGTCGACCTCGCCGCGGAACCGCTCCTCCTCGCGCCGGGCCTGCTCGGCGGCCTGGTCGGCGCGGTGCGCCGCCGCGGTGGACGCGTCGAGCTCCCGCTGCCGGGCGGCGTGGTCGTCCTGGACCTTCTTGAAGTCCTCGGTGACCACCTCGGCCTCCCGGGACAGCTCGCGGAGCCGCTGCGCGGCGTCGGACGCCGAGCCCGGTTCCTCGGGTTGGGCCGTGGCGGGCACTCCCGCGATGAGCGCGGTGGAGAGCGCGGTCGCGGCTACCAGCGCGGTGTTCGTCGTGCGGGTGGTGCGGTTGCGCATGCTCGTGTCCTCACTCCTCACCGGTTCTTCTAAGCAAGGTAGTAGATCTCCTACGGGCGATAGTAGAGTGGTCCGCGCACCCGGTCCCCGGAGGAAGTGAGGCACCGTGCGGAGCTGGACGGCACGCCACTGGCTGTGGGCCACCGTCGCGGCGGTGGCCATCGCGGCGATCACGGGGACCGTCGCGGGACTCATCCCGAATCCCCTCTTCACGCGGATGATCGAGGCGCCGTGGTGGAGCTACCCGGTCTGGCTCGCCGCCGCGGTGCTCTCCGGGCTGCTGGTGGCGACCTACGCGGGTCCCCGCACCGAGCAGCAGCGGACCCGCCGCGGAGTCGTCGGGACGGTGCTGTCCTTCCTCGCCATCGGCTGCCCGACGTGCAACAAGCTCGTGGTGCTGGCGCTGGGCACGAACGGGGCGCTCAACTGGTTCGGCCCGGTGCAACCCGTGCTGGCGATCGGTTCGCTGGCGCTGCTCGGGTTCGCGCTGCGCGCCCGGTTGCGCACCACCTCCGCCTGCCCGTCCCCGGTCGCGGCATGATCAGCTCTGCGACGCGAAGGGAGACAGCCGGTGCACAACCTCGGTCCGCTGGAATCGGCGGTGATGGCCCTGCTCTGGGAGGCCGACGACGCCCTGAGCGTGCGCCAGGTGGTCGAGGGCCTGCTCGATCGTGACCTCGCCTACACCACGGTGGCCACGGTCCTGGACAACCTGCACCGCAAGCGGTGGGTCGACCGCGAACGGCTCGGCCGCGTGTGGTTCTACCGGCCGCGGGTGCAGGCCAGCGAGCACGCCGCCGCCCTGATGCGGGAGGCGCTGGCGACCAGCGGCAGCCCCCGCGCCACGTTCCTCAAGTTCGTCGGCGAGATCAGCGAGGAGGACGCCGCCGTGCTGCGCGAGCTGCTCGACGAGTCCGCGCGGCCGGAGCGGCGATGACCCCGCTGCTGGTGGTGCTGTCGCTCTACGCCGCGATCGTCGCGGTGCTGGGCCCGCGCCTCGTGCGCGCCTGCCGGCGCTGGGAAGGCGCCGCGCCGCGGCTCGGCCTGGCCCTCTGGATCGCCCTGCCGACCTCGTGGGTGGTCGCGGTGTTCAGCCTCGGCCTCGCCGCCATCGCCGCGCTCTCCGGCGGTCTGGGGCTCGCCGGGCTGCTGCACGCGTGCCTGCACGCGGTGCAGGTGATCCTCGGCGTGCACCACCCGTCCGACGTGCCCGCCGCGCTCGCCCTGATCGGTTCGCTGGCCTTCCTGCTCCGGCTCGCCGCGGTCGCGGCACGCCACGCCCGCAGGACCCGGCGGCACCGGCGGGCGCACCGGCGCGCGGTCCGCGGGCTGTCCCGGAACCTGCTGCACCACGGGCGGTGGATCACCGTCGTCGACGCGGCGGAACCCGCGGCGTACTGCCTGCCCGGCCGCGTCCCGGCCATTGTGGTCACCAGGGGCGCGGTGCGCCGCCTCCGCCCGCCGGAGTTCGCGGCCGTGCTCGCCCACGAGGCCGCGCACCTGCGCGGGAAGCACCACCTGTGCGCCGGGTGGGTCGCGGTGCTCGCGCAGTCCTTCCCCTTCGTGCCCGTGCTGCGGGCGGCGGTGCCGGAGGTCGCGCGCCTCGTGGAGTGGATCGCCGACGACCGGGCCGGTCGCGACCACGGCAGCCGCACCGTCGCCCGGGCGCTCGCCGCGATGGCCACCGCCGCCCACCCGCGGGCACCGGCCCCGCGGGCGGCGCTGGCCGCGGCCGGATCGGACGTGCCGGAGCGGGTCGAGCGCCTGCTGCGCCCCCGGCCCCCGGCGCGGTCGGCGCACTGGCGCATCACCGTCGCGCTCGCGCTGCCGCTGCTGGCGCTCACCGCCGCGACCGCGTTGGTGGTCCCGTCGGCCACCGCCGACCCGACCCCGTTGTGCGCGGGACCAGGCGTCGTCGCCGAGCTCAGGTGAGGACGCGGCCGGTCTCCGGGTCGAACAGGTGGATCTTCGCCAGGTCGAACCGGACGGAGAGCCGCTCGTTCTCCCGGGCCGCGGACCGCGCGGCGAGCCGGGCGACGACCTGGCCCGCGGCGCTGGGCACCTCCGCCGCGCCGCTGGCGGCGGCGAGCTCGTCGAGCCCGGCGCCGCGCGGTTCGCCGTCGTCGAGGGTGAAGTAGACGTACTTGTCCGAACCCATCGCCTCCACCACGTCGACCTCGTGGGTGAAGGTGACGCCGGTGGCGTCGTCGGCGAGCGCGGCGTCCTCGAAGTGCTCCGGGCGCAGGCCCAGGACCAGCTCGCGCGGCGCGTCGGCCCCCTCCAGCGCGCGCCGGACCCGGTCCGGCGGCGGGAACGACCCGAGCGCCGAGGTGATCCGGCCGTCCTCGACCCGGGCCGGGACGAAGTTCATCGCCGGTGAGCCGATGAACCCGGCGACGAACAGGTTCGCCGGGGTGTCGTAGAGCTCTTGGGGCGGGCCGATCTGCTGCACCTCGCCGCCGCGCATCACCACCACCCGGTCGCCGAGGGTCATCGCCTCGGTCTGGTCGTGGGTGACGTAGACCGTGGTGGTGCCCAACCGCTTCTGCAGCTTGGACACCGAGGTGCGCATCTGCACCCGCAGCTTGGCGTCCAGGTTGGACAGCGGCTCGTCCATCAGGAACGCCCGGGGGCTGCGCACGATGGCCCGGCCCATCGCAACCCGCTGGCGCTGCCCGCCGGACAGCTGCGCGGGTTTGCGGTCGAGGTGCCGGTCCAGGTCCAGCACCGCCGCCGCCTCGGCCACCTTCGCGCGCACCGCGGCGGCGTCCACCTTCGCCAGCCGCAGCGGGAACGCCATGTTCTCGAACACCGTCATGTGCGGGTAGAGCGCGTAGGACTGGAACACCATCGCGATGTCCCGGTCCTTCGGCGCCCGCTCGTTCACCCGCTGCCCGCCGATGCGCAGCTCCCCGGTGCTGATGTCCTCCAGCCCGGCGATCATGTTCAGCGTGGTGGACTTGCCGCAGCCGGAGGGGCCGACGAGGATGACGAACTCGCCGTCGGCGATCTCCAGGTCCATCTCCCGCACCGCGAGCGAGCCGTCCGGGTACCGCTTGGTCACCCCGTCCAGGACGATGTCGGACACGTCGGTCACCCCTTCACTGCGCCCGAGGTGAGCCCCGAGACGATTCGCCGTTGGAACAGCAGCACGAACACCACGATCGGCACCGTGATCACGACCGCCGCCGCCGAGATCGAGCCGGTCGGGTCCTCGAACTGCGAGTCGCCGGTGAAGAACTGCAACGCGACCGGGACGGTCCGGGACGCCTCGGTCGAGGTCAGCGAGATCGCGAACAGGAAGTCGTTCCAGCAGAAGATGAACACCAGGATCGCGGTGGTGAACACGCCCGGCGCGGCCAGCGGCGCGATCACCTTGGTGAAGGCCTGACCGGGGGTGGCGCCGTCCATCGTGGCGGCCTTCTCCAGCTCCCACGGGATCTCCCGGAAGAACGCCGACATGGTGTAGATCGCCAGCGGCAGCGAGAACGTGGTGTAGGGCAGGATCAGGCCCGGCCAGGTGTCGAACAGCCCCAGCACCCGCTCGATCTCGAACAGCGGGGAGACCAGCGAGACCTGCGGGAACATCGCGATCAGCAGCGAGGCGCCGACCAGCAGCCGCTTGCCGGGGAAGTCCAGCCGGGCGATGGCGTAGGCGGCCATCGCGCCCAGCACCACGGCGATGGCGGTGGCGATCAGCGCGATGCCGATGGAGTTCACCAGCGCGCGGGTGAACTCGTCGGTGCTGAAGATCGTCGCGTAGTTCTCCAGCGTCCACTCGCGCGGGATGAGGTGGCCGTCGCCCAGCGTCGCCTCGGTCTTGAACGACAGCGAGGCGATCCACAGCACCGGCAGCAGCGCGTAGACCACCACGACGACGTCCAGCACCGTCCACTTCGCCTTGCGCGCCCGGGTCGCGGCGCCGCCCACGTCCGCCATCAGCGCCTCCCGCCGTCGTCGCCGCCCGGCGCGGCGGTGCCGAACAGCTTCACGAAGATCCAGGCGATCAGCGCGACCGCGAGGAAGATCAGCACCGACATCGTGGAGCCGATGCCGAGGTTGAGCCCCTTGATCAGGTTGTTGTAGGCCAGCACCGACACCGACGAGGTGTCCTGCGCCCCGGAGGTGAGCACCACGATGTGGTCGAAGACGCGGAACGCGTCGAGGGTGCGGAACAGCAGGGCGACCAGGATCGCCGGCTTCATCACCGGCAGCATCACCTTGACGAACCGCTGCCACGGCCCCGCGCCGTCCATCGCCGCGGCCTTGAGCAGGTCCTCGGGCACCAGCGCGAGCCCGGCCATCAGCAGCAGTGCCATGAACGGCGTGGTCTTCCAGATCTCGGCGACCATGATGATCGCCAGCGAGCTGCCGGTCCCGGTCAGCGGCGCACCGCCGGGCGTGATCAGCTCGGCCAGGTAACCGGTGTCCGGCGTCCAGGCGTAGCGCCAGCTGAAGGCGGCGACCACGGTGACGATGCCGTACGGGATCAGCGTCACCGTCCGGACCAGCCCGCGCCCGACCAGCGCCCGGTGCATCACCAGCGCCAGCGCCATGCCGAGCACCAGCTCGATCGCCACCGATACCACGGTGATCAGCACCGTCACGCCGAACGCGGTCCACCAGTAGCCGTTGCCGAGCACCGTGAGGTAGTTGTCCAGCCCGACGAACTCCCGCTGGTCCGGGTACTTCAGGTCGAAGCGCTGGAACGACAGCCACACCGCGTAGAGGATGGGCCAGCCGGTGACCGCGAGCATCACCAGCGCCGCGGGGGCGCACAGCAGCCAGCCCAGCCGCCGCTGGGCGCGCTCGCCCTCGGTGGCCGCGGCCATCACGGCATCACGCCCTTCGAGTCGAGCGCGTTCTGCACCTCGGTGCGCATCCGCTCGGCGGTGGCCGCCGGGTCGATCTCGGCGACGGGCGCCAGCAGATTGGTCAGCACCGTGGAGACGTTCTGCGCCGCCGGGGTCACCGGACGCACCCCGGGGTCCTTGAGGGCCTCCAGGATCGCGTCCTTCATCGGGTACTCCTCGGCCATCGACGGGTGCTCGTAGACGGATTCGACGGTCGGCGGCACCCCGTCGTTGATCGCCGAGAAGAGCTGGTGCTCCGGGCTGCGCAGGCACAGCGCCGCCTCGAACGCCAGGTCGGGCTTGGTGGAGTGGCTGCTCACCGCGAGGTTGTAGCCGCCGATGGTCGACTTGCTGGGCACCCCCGGGACCACGGCGGGCAGCCGCGCCCAGCCGACGTCGCGGGCCAGCTCCGGGGTGTTCTCCTGCAACGACGGGTAGACGAACGGCCAGTTGAGCTGGAAGGCGGCCTGGCCGCTCTCGAACTCCCGGCGCGCGTCGTCCTGCATGGCGTTGTTCATCGCCGCGCTGGTGACCCCGGCGGTGCCGAAGTCGCGCAGCACCTCCAGCGCCCGGACCGCGCCGGCGTCCACCACGGCGCGCTTGCCGTCCTCGCTGACGATCCGCCCGCCCGCCGATTCGACCAGCGAGTTGTAGTGCACGAACAGCCCTTCGAACTGGGCGCCGCTGAACGAGATCCAGTGCGGTTCGCCCTCGCGTTCGAGCCGCTGCGACTCGGCGATCATCTCGTCCCAGGTGGCGGGCGGCTCGGGCACCAGGTCCTTCCGGTACCAGAGGAGCTGCACGTTGGTGTTCTTCGGCGCCGCGTAGAGGCGGCCTTCCCAGGTCGCGGTCTCCAGCGGACCGCTCAGCGTGCCCGCCGACGCCGTCCGCTGCGCCGCACCGGTCCACTCCCGGATCCACCCGGCCTCGGCGAACTCGGCGGTCCAGGTGACGTCCAGGCCGAGCACGTCCATCCCGCCGTCCCCGGCGGCGAGCCGGCGGACCATCTGCTCGCGCTGCCCGTCGGCCTCGCGCGGCAGCTTGTGGTAGACGATCCGGTACCGCCCGGCGGCCTGCTCGTTGCAGCGGTCGACGACCGCCTGCAGGTTCTCCTCGGGCGCGTAGTACAGGTTCACGGTGTTGCCGTCCGGCGGCGGCGCGCACGCCGCCAGCACCGACGCGCACACCGCTCCCAGCACCGCGACCGCGCGAGCCTTCCGCACGTCGAGCCCTCCCCCGTCGCTGACCGCGGCGAGGACGGGAAGGATGCCGCGCTCCGTCGCACCGCCACCACCGGCCGTCACCGGCGACCGGTGCAGGCGAACCTAGGCGCGCCGGACACGCCCGGGCAAGACCGGTGCGAAGCTTGTTGCCAATACGTGAACTCAGGCGACATGCCAGCAGCGCGGGAGCCAGCGGCGACACCAACCGGACACCCGACCACCGTCAGGCAAGCGGCGCAGCCGCTTCCGCTTCACCCCACCCTCGCAACCGGCACCGCCGCGGGTTCTCAGCGGCGCCCTCGCGAGGACAGCCGCGACGCCGTGTACGCGCTTGGTACATCAGGAGCGGATCCCGCAGCGAGGGGGCCGCTGAGGTTCCGCCACCCGCACCGCCACGCACAACGGGCCCAACACCCTACTGAGGGCGCATGGCCAGTCTGGCCAGCATGTCCCTGCCCTGCTCCGCGTGCCTCGGCTGGGTGAGGACGTCGTAGCGGCCCGCCACCAGTTGGCTGGCCGAGGAGAAGTCGCGGCGGCCCCGGGTGGAGGCGTAGCCGACCGCGGCGAAGATGAGCCCGAAGAGCACGCCGGTGCCCAGGCCGACCAGGACCGGCCCGAACCAGTTGCCCTGGGGTGTGAAGATGCCGAGGACCAGGCCCACGAACAGGCCGAACCACGCGCCCGAGGCGGCGCCGCCGCCGAGCACGCGCCCCCACGAGAGCCGTCCGGTGACCCGCTCGACGAGCATCAGGTCGACGCCGACGATGGTCACCTCCTGCACCGGGAACTCGTTGTCGGCCAGGTGGTCGACGGCGCGCTGGGCCTCGGCGTAGGTCGTGTAGGACCCGATCGGCCAGCCGGTCGGCGGGGTGGGCAGGCTGGGTGCGCCCGGCGTCGCTCGGCCGGAGCCGGTGAATGGACTGGACACCGCTGACACCTCCAGTGGAACGTGCACTCCCGGTCGACCGCGCCGCGCGGCCCGGTTTCCGACCGGTTGTCCCTTCAAGGTTACCCGTCTGACCCGGCGGAGATCATGTCGCCCGCCGGGCGGCGCGCACCCCGCGACCCCACCGCGGGACCGCGCGGCGCACCACCGCGAACGTCAGGACAGCACATCCGGGCGCGGCCAGCGAGAGCAGCGCGAAACCCCAGGTGAGCAGGCCGGGATCGCCGCCACCCGCCCGGACCCGGCGGGGCGGAACCCGCCCCGCCGACCGTTCACCCCCGGAGCCCGCAACCGGTCGGCAGTTCCCGGCCGCGCCCCGGCACCGGAACGCGATGCCGGATGCCGTGCCCGAGGTGGATCCCGGCGACGAAATCGCGGACGAGCCCGAGAAGTTCCCGCATGAGCTCCACAGCACCCTCCATTACACTGATCTGTAAAGTTCCACCTCGGACCATAAGTTCACAGACCTGTGAAATCAAGAGTTCCGCGAGCTTCGTCGATCACGCCCGGAGCCGACGAGCCGCACGGCCACCCGGGAGGTTCGCGAGTGAGGGGCACTTTCATCCGACATAGCCGGATGAAGGTGCCCCTCACTCAGTTCCCGAACGGGTGCGGGCGGGTCAGGCCGTGGTCACGCCTCGGGGGCGGGGGCGCGGGGCCAGCACGTCGACGGTGCCCAGCAGGACCATGTGCGCGTAGGCGGTGACCACGATCGCGAAGGTGATCCAGTTGCCGCCGATGGCCACCAGCGGGCCGCCGAGCCAGAGCGTGATGATGAACGAGACCAGGGTGACCAGCACCGCGACCACCCGCACCGGGGTGCGGTAGACCACCGCCGCCGGCCAGGTGAGCGCAGCGGCCACCAGGGCGAGACCGAGCGGGCCGAGCCGGACCTCGTAGGTCAGGCCCCAGAACAGCAGCCCGAGCAGGCCGACGACCACCGCCAGCGCCGGGGCGATGCGGGCCCGGCCGCGCCCGAACGCACCGCCGACCCGCCAGCCGAGCCAGCAGGCGAACACCACCGCGAGCAGTCCGCCGACGAGCGCGCCGAACCCGGCCGAGGCGCCGCCGAAGTCGAGGATGGTGGTCCACGCCAGCGGATCGACCACCTTCACCGCGGTGGTCCAGCACAGCACGTACCCGTCCTCGGTGCCGCCCCCGCAGTCCTGCCGCGTCGTCGTCGGGGCGTTCTCGCCCCACAGCGGCGCGGCGGAGATCTCCTGGTCCGGCAGGTGCGGCTCGCGCGGTTCCTCGAAGCCGGTGAACGCCATCGCGGCGGCGCCGAGGAAGGCCACCGCCGCCGTCCGCCGGGGTGCCGCGACCGCGTAGCCGATGAGCAGCAGCAGCGGTTTCAGCAGCGTCATGAACCGGCGGCCGAGCCAGGGCAGCGCACCCCGCCCGGCGGGCCGGGCGGCCCGGTAGGCCAGCAGCCCCAGCCGGGTCACCACCGACAACCTGCGCCGCTCCCCCAGGTCCGGCAACCGCTGCCTGCCGACGTCGTAGCGGCGCACCTCGGCTTCGAGCCGCTCCGGCTCCGGCACCGGCGGTCTCGCGCCGTCCTCGGGATCGGCGCCCACCGGGACCGTCGCCACGAACGGGATCTCCTCGGCCGCGATCGTCCACTGCAGGCGCTCGGTGAGCAGGGCGCGGGTCCTGGGCAGCCCGTGCCGGTCGTCGGGCGCGGCGAACAGCGCGTCGAGCTCGGCGCGGACCTCGGCGGCGTGCCGGGCCCACAACCCGGCCAGGAATTCCCGCCAGCGGGCGGATTCCCGCTCGTCCAGGTCCCCGAGCTCGGCGGTCGTCGGGCGGCTCACGATGGCCTGCAACGCATCGCCCAGCCCCTCCGAGCCGCCGTGCCGCCGGGACAGCCGGACCGGATCGGTGAGCAGCCCGACCAGGCTCGCCGCCGCGTCCATGCGGCCCCACATCCAGTCGTTGGCGCGCCACTTGGCCGACAGGAACGCGCCGAAGTTGTTCAGCTCGACGCCGCGGATCTTGTCCCGGATGCGCAGCGGGGCGTCCGGGGAGCGGCGCAGCGCGTCGAACGGGAGCGGGCTCTGCTCGTCGCTGGCCACGCGCAGGAAGTTGATCCGCGAGCCCGGTTCCCGGCAGACGTCCAGGGGCGCGCTGAGCACCACGAGCTCGCGCAGCACCTCGGCCCGGCGGCCGGAGCGCTCCAGCAGCGCGAAGCCGAGCTGCTCCGGCTCGGTGGCCTCGGTGCGCGGCGGCGCCACCGCCGCGAGCCGGTCGGCGACGCGGTGCAGCACCTCGGTCCCGCGCGCCACCGCATCGACGCCTGCGGCGCCGGGCGCCGCGTCGGCCCCGGAGGAGTCCACCGTGGAGCGCAGTTCCCGGGCGAACTCGACGAGCGCCTGCTGCAGGTCGGTGCCCTGCTCGACCGCGGTGAGCACCTCGCCCAGCAGCGGGTCGATCGGCGAGGGCAGCGCGTGCTGCAACCGGTGCCTGCGGGCCAGCACCCGGCGCACCCAGTCGTCCAGCTCGGCGACCTGGACCAGCGGTTCCAGCACCGCCCCGCTGATCCAGTACCGGTCGGTGTGGCCCTCCAGCAGCTCGCCGAAGGTGCGCAGCCGGTACAGCACGGCCTTGCAGCGGCCGATCTCGGCGGTGTCGGCGGCCCGCCGGTCCAGGTCCCACGCCCACTCCAGGCAGAGCTGGATCCCGGCGAGCAGTCCCCGCACGTCGTCGAAGACCTCGCCGGTGGCGGCGGCCGACAGCCCCGCCGACAGCCGCTCCGGCAGTTGTTCCCGGGCCTGCGCCGACCAGCCCGCCAGCGGGTCGCCGACCGGCGGCGGCAGCAGCGTGCCCGCTTCGATCCCGGCGGGTTCGGTGAGCAGCCGGTGCACCGCGAGCGCGTCGAGCTCGGCCCGCACCACCGCGTGATCGGCCTCGACCATGTCGACCAGGCGGTCCAGCAGCGCCGGCCGCCCGGCCTCCGGCTCCGCGTGCAGCGGGGCGAACAACGCCTTGCGGCGCAACGAGTTCCGCTCCACCACCCGGTTGTGCGCGTCCAGCGCCCGGATGTCCTCCAGCAGCGATTCCTGCGCCATCTTGGTCTGCAGCGCGGCGGCGGCCACCGGCACCGCCCGGGCCGCCTCGGGCGGGCGGCCCTGCGCCACCGCCGGATCCGGGTTGAGGTACAGCAGCCAGCGGCAGGTCGGCCGGTCCGCGGGCGCCTCGGCGATGGCCCGGACCGCCGCCTCCACCGGGATGTTGTCCAGCAGCCCGCCGTCGATCACCCCGTACGGCCCGTCGCCGGATTCGGAGAACAGCCCGAGCATCGCGGGTTCGCCCGGCGGCGGTGCCTGCTCCCGCGCGTGCACCTGCGCCGGTTCGAAGACGAACGGGAACGACGAGGTGGCGCGGGCGGCGTGCGCCAGCTTCAGCGCGGTGTCCGGCAGGTCCTCGCCCGCGCCGAAGTCCGACATCGGGTCACCGGCCCGCCCCAGGTGCCGGAACCGGAACCACGCCCGCCTGCGCTCCTGGAGCATCGAGCCGGTGCGGCCGTCGAAGTGCTGCTCCACCACCGGGTCGAGCAGCGTCGCGGTGAGCAGCAGCTCCGCGCGCGACGGCGCTTCGGCGTCCTCGCGCCCCGGGGTGTCGGTGAGCACCTTCACCATCTCGTCGCGGAAGTAGCCGTCGCCCTCCAGCAACGACGGCGGCGCCTGCTGCCAGAACCGGGGCAGCGGGCGGGCCAGCGCCTCGACGTCGGCCAGCCGCACCCACATCCGCCGGGTGCGTTCGAACGGGCGGTCGTAGATCAGCGCGGCGGACAGCAGCGTCGCGTTCACCCCGCCCGCCGAGGCCCCCGCGATGACGTCCACGGTCACCGAGTCGAAGCCCGCCAGCCGGGCCAGCGCCGCCCACGGGTGGGTGGCCCGCGCGTCGTCGTTGCCCGCCATCGCGGTGCGCAGGTGCTCGATCTCGGCGACCGCGCCGCCGATCCACACCGCCATGCTGGTACCGCCGCGCATCGCCAGCGCCAGCCGCAGTTCCTGCTCGTTGTCCGCTCCGGCAGCGGTCACGTCGCCCCTTCGGTCGGTCTCGCCGGGTGCTCCCGGAAACTACCGTGCTGACCGGAGGCGCGGACCCGGATCCCCGCAGGGCGCACCACAGGCACGCGCCGGTCCCCGCCGCGGAACCGGCCGCTCCTGGAAAGGCGGCGGACCGCTCAGGCGGGCGGGGTCCAGCGGTCGGTGCGCGACATCCCCGCCGCGCGCCCCTTGCCCGCGATCACCAGCGCCATCTTGCGCGACGCCTCGTCGATCATCTCGTCGCCGAGCATCGCCGCGCCGCGCGCACCGCCCGCCGCCGAGGTGTGCCAGTCGTAGGCGTCCAGGATGTTCTCGGCGTGGTCGTAGTCCTCCTGGCGCGGCGAGAACAGCTCGTTCACCGCATCGACCTGCGCCGGGTGCAGCACCCACTTGCCGTCGAAACCCAGCGCCGCCGAGCGGCCGCCCACCGCCCGCAGCCCGTCCACGTCCTTGATCTGCAGGTAAGGACCGTCCACCGCCTGCACGCCGTGCGCGCGGGCGGCGATCAGCAGCTTCATCAGCACGTAGTGGTAGGCGTCGCCGACGTCGTAGCCGGGCGGCTGGTGCCCGACCACCAGCGACCGCATGTTGATCGAGGCCATGAAGTCCGCCGGCCCGTAGACCAGCGCCTCGACCCGGGGGCTCGCGGCGGCGATGGCCTCGGCGGCGGCGAGTCCGGCGGCGTCCTCGAGCTGCGGCTCGATGCCGATCCGGCCGACCTCCAGCCCGGTCGCGCGCTCGATCTGGGTCAGCGTCAGGTCCAGCCAGCGGACGTGCTCCGGACCGCTCGCCTTCGGCAGCACCAGGGTGTCCAGGTTCGCGCCGGCGCCCTCCACCACGTCCACCACGTCGCGGTAGGTCCACTCGGTCGTCAGGTCGTTGACCCGCACCGACCGGGTCTTGCCCGCCCAGCCGCCCTCGTTGAGCGCGGCCACGACCCGCTCGCGCGCCTCGGCCTTGGCCAGCGGCGCGACCGCGTCCTCCAGGTCGAGGAAGAACTGGTCCACGGCCAGGCCGCGGGCCTTGTCGATCATCTTCGCGCTGGAGCCCGGCACCGCCAGGCAGCTCCGGCGGGCGCGTTGCCGGTCGACCACGATCTCCTCCTCGACAGCCGGGGGCCGTGCAGTGTCTACCACGCTGATCGCTTCCCGGAGCCCGCACGTGCGCGGCGGCACACGACCGGCGGTGCGGCTCAGCCCAGGTCCGCGTACAGCGCCACGATGGCCGGGGCCGTCGCCCGCTGGTCCAGGTACTCCGCGCGGGACATCCAGGCCAGCTCGGCGATCTCGGCGGCGGGCGCCGGGGTGCCGACCAGCTCGCCGGTGTAGCAGTTCAGCCCGACCCGCACGCCCTCGCCCTGCCCGACCGCGTCGGCGACGTAGCGGTCCAGGAACCGCACGTCGCGGACCCCGGTCCCGAGCTCCTCGCGGACCTCCCGGTGCAACGCCTGCTCGTGGGTCTCACCCGGGTCGATCTTGCCGCCGGGCAGGTAGAACGCGGTCTGGTAGTCGGCGCGGACCAGCAGCAGGCGACCCGCCTCCCAGCGGACCAACGCGACGACCTCGATGGTTTCGGGCACCCGCTCATGCTTGCGCACGGCTGCCCGGGGGCGAGGGCACACCCCCGTCGGCGAGCCGCTGGCAGGTGCGCACCAGGGCCTCCAGCTCCTCGGCGGTGGCGGCCAGGAAGTACCGCGCGATGCCGTTGCGGTGGGTCGCCGCGGCCGTCCGCAACCGCCGCTCACCACGCTCGGTGATCACCGCCTGCACCCCGCGCCCGTCGGAATCGACCCGGACCCGCTGCACCAGCTCCAGCCGCTCCAGCCGGTCGACCAGGCGCGTCACCCCGGAGCGCGAGAGCAGCACCGCATCGGCCAGTTCGGTCATCCGGAGGCGGCGGCCCGGCGCTTCGGCGAGCGCTTCGAGGACGTCGTAGGCGGCCAGCGTCAACCGCTGTTCGGCGATCAGGTCGCCCTCCAGGCAGCGGGTCACGCGTGCGTGCGCGCGGAGGAAGCAGCGGTACGCCAGCAGTTCGCTCCTGGTCGGTAATCGCTCAAGCCCCGTGTCGGCCACGCCGCGGGATATTACGGTCCGCGTTCATCCGACCGCGCAGCGCCCCCGGCTCGGCGTGGAGCGCACCTGTTCGCGCCCCGCTACCGGTCCGTAGCATGGTGTGGCGCAGCGCCAGCGCAGAAAGGTCGGTGTCAGGCAACTGTGACCAGCACGCAGTCCACCCCAACCGAAGAGGCCGTCCGCGAGGCCCTCACCCAGGTCGAGGATCCCGAGATCCACCGGCCGATCACCGAGCTGGGCATGCTGAAGTCGGTGGCCGTCGGCGACGGCGGCGCGATCCAGGTCGAGGTGTACCTGACCGTCCAGGGCTGCCCGATGCGCGAGACGATCACCCAGCGGGTGACCGACGCCGTCGGCGCGGTCGACGGCGTGACCTCGGTGTCGGTCGAGCTCGACGTGATGAGCGACGAGCAGCGCACCGAACTGCGCCAGAAGCTGCGCGGCAGCGCCGAGGAACCCCGCATCCCGTTCGCCGAACCGGGCTCGATGACCCGCGTGTACTGCGTCGCCTCCGGCAAGGGCGGCGTCGGCAAGTCGAGCGTGACGGTCAACCTGGCCACCTCGATGGCGCGCCGCGGGCTGTCCGTCGGCGTGGTCGACGCCGACATCTACGGCCACTCGGTGCCGCGGATGCTGGGCGCCGACGGCCGTCCCACCCAGGTCGAGAAGATGATCATGCCGCCGCAGGCGCACGGCGTGAAGGTCATCTCGATCGGCATGTTCACCCCGGGCAACACCCCGGTCGTCTGGCGCGGGCCGATGCTGCACCGCGCGCTCCAGCAGTTCCTCTCCGACGTCTTCTGGGGCGACCTCGACGTGCTGCTGCTGGACCTGCCGCCCGGCACCGGTGACGTGGCGCTGTCCACCGCCCAGCTCATCCCGAACGCCGAGATCCTGGTGGTCACCACCCCGCAGCAGGCCGCCGCCGAGGTCGCCGAGCGCGCCGGGGCGATCGCCATGCAGACCCGGCAGCGGGTGGCGGGCGTCGTGGAGAACATGTCCTGGATGGAGCTGCCCGACGGGCAGCGGATGGAGGTCTTCGGCTCCGGCGGCGGGCAGATCGTCGCCGAGTCGCTGAGCCGCTCGATGGGCACCGACGTCCCGCTGCTCGGCCAGGTCCCGCTGGACCCCCGGCTGCGCGAGGCGGGCGACAGCGGGACCCCGCTGGTGATCGAGGACCCGGAGTCCCCCGCCGCCGCGGTGCTCGACGGCATCGCCGGACGGCTGTCGAAGCGGGCCAGGGGCCTGGCGGGCAAGCTCCTGTCGGTCTCCCCCGCCTGAGGACTGCTTTCGGCAATGGCCTGCGTGGCGGTGTCGGTGGCGGAACCTCAGCGGTCCCCTCGCTGCGTCGATCGCCTCCTGATGTACCCACGACGTACCCGGCGTCACGGCTGTCCTCGCGAGAAGGCCGCTGAGCGGTCACGTCCGAGCACGGACCGCGGTGCCGGCTGACGGCCGCACCGCATGCGGCTCCGCCGCATTCTGAAAGCGGTCCTTACTTGGGCAAGGGTGCCCCTCACTCACGTCCCGAATGGGTGAGTGCTCGGGCGGTCAGCGTTTGGTGACGGCGAGCAGTCCCGGACCGACCGGCAGGGTGACGGCGATGAGGTCCTCGTCCGCCTGGACCACCCGGACCAGCTCGCGCAGGCTAAGCGCGGTCGCGCTGCGCTGGTCGCGGTCGGCGTCGGGGCGAACCCCGGCGAAGACGATCACGCCGCCGGGCCGCAGCAGCCGGGTGCCCAGGGCCAGGTAGGTGGCGTGGTCGGTGGTGGCGCTGGCCACCACCACCATGTCGTAGGCGCCCTCGGCGAGCCGGGGCAGCACCTCGACCGGTCGGCCCGCGATCAACCGGGTGCGCGACGCGGGCTCCCCCGCCTCCCGCAACGCCTCCCGGACCTCGCGCTGCGCCATCTGGTCGACGTCGATGGAGGTCAGGACCCCGTCCGGGACCATCCCGCCGAGCAGGTGCAGCGCGCTGCCGCCCGAACCGGTGCCGACCTCGACGACGGCCTTCGCGCGCAGCGCCGCCGCCAGGAAGCGCAGGACGTGCAGCGGTGCCGCCGCGATCGAGGCGTCCACGGGACCGCCCGACGAGCGGTGCGCCTCGTCCTGGCCCGCGGGACCGTCGCCCAACGGGGTCTCGGGTATCACAACGCGCAAGGTTATCGGCGGCGCCGCGCGGGGTGGACGGCAAGGCCGAATTCGTTAGGCGCCCGTTTCCAGCGCCGCGCGGTTCTCAGCGAGTTCTCAGGCGCCTATCATCCCCACCTCACCAGCGGCTACCACAGTGGAAGCGTCAACAGGAGTACCCAAGTCAGGAACACCGCGAACCGACGAACCCCAGCGATCTTCCCACCCCTCGGGAAATCCGTCCCGGCGACTCCGCCCTCCAGGCGGGAGGCAGCCGGTCCGGACCTCGAGGAGCAGCCACGGGCGACGCCGCCCACGGTCGGGAACAACCGCCCCCGGTCGTTCGTTCAACAGGTGCAACCACGCAGGAGGTGGCTTTTCGCCCGATGGCAACTCAGCCGATGAGTGTGGTCCCCACCGAACAGCAGACCACCGTCCCCGCGGCCGGGGAAGCACCCTGGACCCCGCCGTCCTGGGATGAGGTGGTCCGCCAGCACGCCGATCGCGTGTACCGGCTGGCCTACCGGCTGACCGGCAACCAGCACGACGCCGAGGACCTCACCCAGGAGACCTTCATCCGGGTGTTCCGGTCGCTGGCGTCGTACAAGCCGGGCACGTTCGAGGGGTGGTTGCACCGCATCACGACCAACCTGTTCCTGGACATGGCCCGCCGCAGGTCGCGCCTGCGGATGGAGGGCCTGCCCGAGGACACCGACCGGCTGCCCGGCGGTGGCCCCACCCCGGAGCAGGTGTTCCACGACACCCACCTCGACCCCGACCTGCAGGCCGCGCTCGACGAGATGCCGCCGGAGTTCCGCGCGGCGGTCGTCCTGTGCGACGTCGAAGGTCTCTCCTACGAGGAGATCGGGGCGACTTTGGGGGTGAAGCTGGGTACTGTGCGCAGCAGGATCCATCGCGGTCGGCAGATGCTGAAGGCCACCTTGGAAACTCGTCGCAAGCAGACCCAGGAGGTTCGCGGATGACGGTTCTGCGAGGCTGGTCGCTGCCCGAGCAGCACCTGGCCCTCGAGGCGATCGTGGCGTTCGTGGACGGCGAGCTGGGCCCGAGCGCGCGGGATCGCGCGTCCGCCCACCTCGCCGGGTGTCCGGCCTGCGCGTCGGACGCGGCGGCGCAGCGGCAGGCCCGCGCGGCCGTCCAGGCGGCGGGCACCCCGTCGGTCTCGCCGTCGCTGCTCCAGGCGTTGCAATCGATCCCGTCGCACGCCGAGATCCCGGCGCAGCCCGACGGGCTGGCGCTGACCGAGGACGGGCAGCTCGTCGCGATGTCCCGGCCGAGCCGGGCCCGCTTCGGCACCGGACCGGTGCTGGGCAGCAGCCGCCCCCTCGGGGGTTCGCAGCAGCCGCTCGGCAGCTCGGTGCGCGGCACCCTCGGCGGCTCCCGGCCGCTGGGCGACCCGGCCGCCCTCGGCGAGTCCCCCGAGGAAGCCGCGCCGCCGCGCGAATCCCGCGGTGTCGGCCGCCGCACCCGCCAGGGAGCCGGAGTCGTGTTCTCCGGCCTCGTACTGGGTGCGCTGGCCTTCATGAACCTGCCCACCTCCGAGGAGGACTGGCCGCAGGACACCACCGCCCCTCCGCTCCCCGGCGGTGGCGGCAGCGGCGTCATCCCGGCGTCCGTCGCGGGCACGCTGCCCGCCGAACCCGCCCCGAGCGGGGACGTCTCGGCGGTGCCGGAACCGCTCCCGTCGACCTCCGCGTCACCCACCCCGCTGGCCACCAGCCCGGCCGCCGCGCCGCTGCCCTGATCCGGGGCCGCACCGGAGGCCACGCGGACTTCACCCCCGGCACGGCACAATTGGCCCGGCGCCGGTGACCCGGTGCAGCGAAACGTGTGATCCACTCGGGGAGTGACGAGCCGCATGACCGGGGAGCGATGAGCCAGCAGCCAGGAACGCCCGCGCCGGGTCCCGGCGCCGGCGAGGACCCGTCCGCGCGGCGCGAGCGGTACCCGGGCGAGGAGCAGGGCCGCACCGCGCCCGCACCCGGCAGCGCGCCCGCACCCGGCAGCGCGCCCGCACCCGGCAGCGCGGCCGCTCCGCGCGGGGCGGCACCCCGCAACGGCGAACCGCCGCGCCTCCCGCCCCGCCCGCTGCACCGCCCGTCGGTCGACCCGGCGCAGGCCACGGCCTTCGGCCGGCCGCGCGGGGTCCGGGGCAGCTTCGACGCGCACTCGCGTTCCGGACTCGCCCCGCGCGGCATCCAGCAGCTCCCGCCGCCGCCCGAGTCGCTGAACCAGGCGTTCGGACGTCCGGCGGGCAGCCGCGAGGTGCTGCAACGCACTCCCGGCGAGCCGGAACCGACGCCCGCACCCGCCGACGACCCGGTGCTGTGGGAATCCGGTTCGGTCCGCGATCCGTGGCGCGACCCGTCCGCCGCCGCGGTGCTCGGGCCGCCGGCGACCACCGCGGCCGAGGCCTCGGCCGCCACCTCGCCGCCCACCGCGGGCCCGCTGCTCAGCGCCCGCGAAGTGCTGTTCGGCCGCCGGGTGCACCCGAAGGCGTTGGCGCTGCTGGGCGTCGCGGCGCTGGTGGTCAGCATCGCGGGCGGGTTCATCGGCCGGGTCACCGCCGAGGAGGGCAACCCGCTGATCAACCCCGATGTCACGCTCGCCGAGGTGCAGGCGGGCGCGGACCGGCCCGACGGCAGCGTCGCGGCGGTCGCGCAGCGGGTGGTGCCCGCGGTGGTGTCCGTGGAGGTGCGGGTCGGCGCCCAGGGCGGCAGCGGCTCCGGGGTGGTGATCGACGGCAACGGCTACGTGGTGACCAACAACCACGTGGTGTCGATGGCCGTGGACACGCCCAACGCGGAGATCTCGGCGGTGTTCCACGACGGCACCCGGGCCCCGGCGCGCATCGTCGGCCGGGACGTGAAGACCGACCTCGCGGTGCTCAAGGTGGAAGTGGCCAACCCGACGGTGGCGCAGCTCGGTGACTCCGACAGCCTCGCCGTGGGCGACCAGGTCATCGCGATCGGGTCGCCGCTCGGCCTGGCCGGGACGGTCACCACCGGCATCGTCAGCTCGGTGCACCGCCCGGTGCGGCTGGCGGGCGAGGGCACCGACACCAACGCGGTGATCGACGCCATCCAGACCGACGCGGCGGTGAACCCGGGCAACTCCGGCGGCGCGCTGGTGGACGGCAACGGCGCGGTGGTCGGCATCAACAGCGCCATCCGCACGCTCGGCGCGGGCGGGGAAGGCGGCTCGATCGGCCTCGGGTTCGCGATCCCGATCGACGACGTCCGCCGCATCGCCCAGGAGCTGATCCGCACCGGCCACGTCCAGCACGCCGACCTCGGCGTCAACGCGAAGTCGGTCAGCGACGGCCTCGCCGACGGCGCCCAGGTGCAGAACGTGCAGGACGGCAGCGCGGCGGCCAGCGCGGGCATCGCCGAGGGCGACGTGATCATCGAGGTCGGCGACCGCGAGGTCCGCAGCGCCGACGAGCTGATCGTCGCGGTCGACCGCCACCGGGTCGGCGACACGGTCCCGGTGACCCTGGTCCGCCAAGGCCGGGAACTGGTCCTGGACGTCACCCTCCACTGACCCACCGCCACCCGCCCGGGCGACAACCGCTCGACGTGGCTCCTGAGTGAGGGGGACCCTCGTCCCGGTTAGGGGTCCTTTCAGAATGCGGCGGAGCCGCATGCGGTGAGGCACGCAACCGGCACCGCCGCGGGTTCTCAGCGGTCTTCTCGCGAGGACAGCGCCGACGCCGTGTACGAAGTGGGTACATCAGGAGGCGATCGGCGCAGCGAGGGGACCGCTGAGGTTCCGCCACCCGCACCGCCACGCAGATCATTGGCGAAAGCGGTCCTCACTTGGTCAAGGGTGCCCCTCACTCAGCTCACCATCGGGTGATGGCGGGTGCTGGTGGGGCCGAACGGGTGACGTGGTGGTGTCCCCGGGGTGTCCGACGTGGGTCGGCGACCGCACGGTGGGCGTCACCCCTCCTCGTCGCGCCGGGCGGTAGGTAGTGTGGACGCCGACGAGCGGTGTCCTGGGACCGGAGGTAGTCGGGTGTTCGACAGCATCGGCTGGGGTGAGATCCTGGTCCTGATCGTCGCCGGCCTGTTCATCCTCGGGCCCGATCGGCTGCCCGAGGGGGCGGCGTGGCTGGGCAGGACCGTCCGCAAGGTCCGCGACTACGCCACCGGGGCCCGCGAACAGATCAAGTCCGAGATCGGCCCCGAGTTCGACGACCTGCGCAAGCCGCTGGAGGACCTGCGCGAGCTGCGCAACTTCAACCCGCGCACCGCGGTCACCCAGCACCTGCTCGGCGACGACGGCGCGCAGCAGAGCGCGAACCCGAACCAGTTCACCCCGCCGTCCGCCCCGCAGCAGCACCGCCCGCTGGAACCGAACGAGCGCCCGCCCTACGACCCGGACGCGACCTGAGCGCGGCCAGCGCCGCCAGCAGCAAGAACCCGGTGAGCAGCGCCGTGGTCGCGGTCCACCCCCACGTCCCGTAGGCCGCGCCGCCGAGCACCCCGCCGAGGCTGGTCCCGACGTAGTAGGTGAACTGGTAGACCGCCCCGGCCTGCCCGCGCGCCGCTTCCGGCGCCCGGGCGCCGACCCAGGCCCCGGCCACCGCGTGCGCGGCGAAGAACCCGCCGGTGAACACCACCAGCCCACCCAGCACCAGCGCCAGCACGTCGGCGAGCATCAGCCCGAGCCCGGCACCGCACAGCACCAGCCCGCCGAGCAGCACCGGCAGCCGGCCCCAGCGGTCGGCGACCCGGCCGGCCAGCGCGGAGGTCGCCGTCCCGGCGGTGTAGGCGAGGAACGCCAGGGCCGCCAGCGCGGGCGGCACCAGGAACGGCGGCGCGGTCAGCCGGAACGGCAGGGCGGTGAAGACAGTGGCGAACGCGCCCGTGCCCAGCAGCGCGATCGCGTAGGGGCCGCGCAGCTCGGGGTCGCGCAGTGCGGCCCCGAGCCCGCCGAGCAGCGGTCGCCAGCGCAACGGCTGCCGCCGGTGGTGGCGCTCCGGGGGCAGCAGCGCGACGAACAGCGCCGTGAACGCGGCCGACAGCGCCGCCACGGCGAGCAGCCCACCGCGCCAGCCCGCGAGGTCGCCGACGACCCCGCCGACGATCCGCCCGGTCATCCCCCCGAGCGCGGAACCCGCCACGTACAGCCCCATCGCGGTGCCGATTCCGCGCCCACCGGACTCCTCGGCGAGGTGCGCGGTGGCCAGCGCCGCGACGCCGGCGACGGCCACGCCCTGCACCAGCCGGACGCCGACCAGCAGCGGGAAGGACGGCAGCCACGGCAGCACCAGCGCCAGGGCCTCGGCGAGCAGCACCGCACCGATCATGATCCGGCGGCGGCCGACGGCCTGCGCCACGGTGCCCAGCGGGACCGCCGCCACCGCGAGCCCGAAGGTCGCCGCCGAGATCACCAGCGCGGCGGTGCCGGGAGCGAGCCCGTGCTCCTCGGCGAGCCGGGGCAGCAGCGGCTGCGGCGCGTACAGCAGCGCGAACAGGGCCAGCGCCCCGCACAGCAGGGCGCCCCGGAGCCGGGCGTCGTCCACGTCGCCGAACCTAGGCAGCGACCGACCGATGCGTCCAATGCTGGATACCGCACGATCCATGCGGCATCGCATGGATCGCGGGCAGAATCGGTCCCGTGCTGCCCGACGCCGAAGACGACGCCGCCCGACTCGCCCAGCACCTCGCGCCGACGCTGGCGGCGCTGCGGGCGGTCGCCGCCGAACAGCACCTCACCCGCGCGGCGCAGGTGCTCGGCGTGCCGCAACCGACGCTGAGCCGCGCGCTGGCCCGGCTCGCCGAGCGCGTCGGCGCCCCGGTGATCGCCAAGCGCGGGCGGGGCATCCGGCTCACCCGGACCGGGGAGCTGCTGGCCGAAGCAGCGGCGGCCGCGCTGGGGCCGCTGGAGGCGGGGTGCCGGGCCGTGGTCGCGGAGGTCGACCCGGAGCGGGGCCGCGTCGTGCTCGGCTTCCAGCACACGATGGGCGGCACCCTGGTCCCGGAGCTGCTGCGCGGCTTCGGCCGGTCGCACCCGCACGTGCGGTTCGAGCTGGTGCAGGGTGCCCGCGACGAGGTGCTGGCCCGGATGCGGTCCGGCGCGGTGGACCTGGGCCTGGTGTCCCCGCCGCCCGGGCCGCCGTGGCGGCACGCGGTGCTGCGCACCGAGCCGCTGGTCGCGCTGCTGCCCACCGGGCACCCGCTCGCGGGCCGCGCCGAGGTGGAGCTGGCCGCGCTCGCCGGCGAGGGGTTCGTCGTGATGCGCAGCGGCTACGGGATGCGGGGGATCTTCGACGACCTCGCCGCGCGGGCCGGGTTCGCGGTCCGGGTCGTGTTCGAGGCCGAGGAGATCCACACGGTGCGCGGGCTCGTCGCGGCGGGCCTCGGGGTGGCGGTGCTGCCGCCCGACGACCGGGGGCCGGTGCCGGGCACCGCCGAGGTGCCGCTGCGGCCCGCCGCGCACCGCGACATCGCGCTGGCCTGGCCCGACGCGGCACCGACGGCGCCGGCCGTGCGCGCGTTCCGCGAACACGCGCTCGGCCGGCGGTCGGTCAGCGGCTGAGCCCGGTGGCGAGCTCGACGAGGGTGCGGGCCGCGAAGCCGGTGGCCCCGCTGACGACCTCGGCGTAGTCGCGGTCCGCGCGGGCCGGTCCGGCGATGTCCAGGTGGGCCCACGGCAGCCCGCCGGTGAACTCGCGCAGGAACAGCGCCGCGGTGATCCCGCCCGGCCCGGGCGGGGCCTGCTTGACGTCGGCGAGGTCGCCGCGCACGTCCTCGGCGTGGTCGTCCGGCAGCGGCATCCGCCACCAGGACTCGCCGACGTGGCGACCGGCGGCGGCGAGCTCGTCGGCCAGCGCGTCGTCGGAGGCGAACAGGGCACCGGTGCGCAGGCCCAGCGCGACCTTCATCGCGCCGGTGAGGGTGGCCACGTCGACCAGCAGGCCGGGTTCGAGCTGGTCCACGGCGTAGGCGAGGGCGTCGGCCAGCACCATCCGGCCCTCGGCGTCGGTGTTGGCCACCTCCGTGGTGGTGCCGCCGTAGTGGCGCACCACGTCACCGGGCCGGTAGGCGCTGCCGGAGACGTGGTTCTCGGCGGCGGGCACCAGGCCGGTGACCCGGATCGGCAGCCGCAGCCGGGCGATCGACAGCAGCGCGCTGATCACCGCCGCTCCCCCGGCCATGTCGGTGCGCATCAGGTGCATCCCGTCGGCGGGCTTGATCGAGATGCCGCCGGTGTCGAAGGTGATGCCCTTGCCGACCAGCACCAGGTGCGGGCCGGTGGCCTCCGCCGGGTGGTGGTGCAGCTCCAGCAGCCGGGGCGGGCGCGCGGAGCCGCCGCCGACGGCGAGGACGCCGCCGAAGCCGCGGTCGGCGAGCCACTTCTCGTCGCGGACCACCGCGTGCAGACCGGGGACCGAGGCGGCCAGCTCGGCGGCCTTGCCGGTGAGCCACGCGGGGTCCTTGACGTTGGACGGCGCGTTGGCGAGGTCGCGGGTCAGCGCGGTGGCCGACGCCCACTCGGCGGCCCGCCGGACGCGCTCGCGCAGCGCCTCGGCCTCCGCGCCGGAGGTGACCAGCAGGACCTTGCGCAGCCGCACGGGCGCCGGGCGCCCGGTCACCCGGAACCGGTAGCCGCCCAGCGCCAAGCCCAGCGCCAGCGAGCGGACCTGCTCGGGCTCGGCCCGGCGGGCAGCCGGAACTGCAGGTAGTCGGCGTCGGAGGCATCGCCGAGGTCTTCGGGCTCGTCGACGTCCTGGCCGGACTCGTCCAGCCGCGCGCGCACCGCGCGGGCCAGCCCGGCCCCGGCGGCGCGCCACTGCTCGGGGCGTCCGGCGCCGACGCCGACGAGCCAGCCGTAGCCGCCGTCGGGCAGCGGCAGCGCCCGCACGTCACCGGCGCCCGCCGAGGCGCCGACCGCGCGCAGGACCGCGATGTCCACATCGAACGGTTCGGCGGCCGCCGCCAAGTCCGGGCCGTCCGCGCCGTCGAACACGGGCACCGCGCCGGGCACGCCGTCCAGCCACTTCGTCGCGACGTCCACTTCGACCGGCGACTGCGGGATCACGGGGAGTGCCGATTCCTCGGCCGGGGGTTGCTGCGGGGAGCGGAACACTGACGCACCGGGCACGAGAAGACCCTTCCTGCACGGGTTCGCCACCCGCACGATCGGTGGAGCCGACAGCGGCCCCGGCACGTGCGCGCCGGGGCCAGTCGGCGTCTGCGTTGCCGCCTCCGCGACCGGAGGCGGCTCCTCGGCGACCGGCAGTGCGGCGCTGGAGCCCGCCGGTCGCCGCTGGCGACCTCAGCCGGTGGCCGTTCCCAGGGCGTCGCCCAGGTTCTTCGCCTCCTCGACCGACATCTCGACGACGAGCCGCCCACCGCCCTCAAGTGGGACGCGCATCACGATGCCGCGCCCCTCCTTCGCCACCTCGAGGGGACCGTCACCGGTCCGGGGCTTCATGGCCGCCATAGCGTGCTCCCTCCGTGGATCTTCCCCCGCTGGTCGCCACAACCAGCTCGGGTCCTCCCCATTCTCCCCCATCCCGAGGCGGGGACGAAACCGAACCGATCAACTCGCCTCCGCCGTGCGCTGGTCGAATGCCGTCAGGAGCTGGCAGACTCGGGCTCCGTGCGGGCATTTCCACGGCTACCGCGGGGCCGGTTCCGAGGCCCCCGATCGGGCTGGTGCCCCGGCGTGTTGCGCGCCGGGGGGCGGGCTGATCGCCGGGCGCGGCGGCTACCAGCCACAACGCCGTCCACCCGGGACCGCGCCCGCACCGCGACGTCCACTGTGGAAGAACTGCGGCGGCCCGCGGGCCCACCGCAGCGGACTCCGAGCGAAGGAGCGCCCGAGTGACCGACGTACTGCTGATCGACGACGCTGGTGGTGTGCGCACGCTCACCCTGAACCGCCCCGAGTCGTACAACTCGCTCAACGCCGAGCTCAAGGAGCGGTTGATCGCGGCGCTGCGGGAGGCCGCCGCCGACGACGCCGTGCGCGCCGTGGTCATCACCGGCGCCGGCAAGGCGTTCTGCGCGGGCCAGGACCTCCGGGAACACGCCGGGCTGCTCGACTCCGGCGATCCGGCGCCGCTGCGCACCGTGGAGGAGCACTACAACCCGATCGTGCACGCGGTCACCACCATGCCCAAGCCGGTCATCGCGGCGGTCAACGGCTCGGCGGCCGGGGCGGGCGCCTCCCTGGCCTACGCCTGCGACCTGCGGATCGCCGCCTCCGGGGCCAGCTTCCTGATGGCCTTCGCCAACGCGGGCCTGTCCAGCGACTCCGGGGCGTCCTGGACGCTGCCGCGGCTGATCGGCTACGGCCGGGCGATGGAGATGCTGCTGCTGGCCGAGCCGGTGGCGGCCGAGGACGCGCTGCGCATCGGCATGGTCAACCGGGTCGTCGACGACGGCCAGGCCGCCGACGCCGCCCGCGAGCTGGCCGGGCGGATGGCCACCGGCCCCACCAGCGCCTACGCCCGGATCAAGGAGACCATGCTGGCCGCGGCGTCCGAGGGGCTCGCCGAGGCGCTGGAGGTCGAGGCCGGGGCGCAGGCCGAGGCGGGCGCCACCGCCGACCACCGCGAGGCGGTCGGCGCGTTCGTCGAGAAGCGGTCACCGCGCTTCACGGGTCACTGAGCGCGGAAGCAGTCCACCAGGTGGTCGTCGACCATCCCGGTGGCCTGCATCAGCGCGTAGCAGGTGGTCGGGCCGACGAAGGCGAAGCCGCGCCGCTTGAGGTCCCGGGCCATCGCCGTGGACTCGGGCGTCGTGGCGGGCACCTCGGCGTGGGTGCGCGGCCGGGAACCGGTGCGCGGCGGGGCGAAGGACCACAGCAGCTCGTCCAGCGGCCGGTCCAGCGCCACCGCCGCGCGCGCGTTGCCGATCGCGGCGTCGATCTTGGCCCGGTTCCGGACGATGCCCGCGTCGGCCAGCAGCCGCTGCCGGTCCGCCTCGCCGAACGCCGCGATCCGCTCCGGGTCGAACCCGGCGAAGGCGGTCCGGAACGCCGGGCGCTTGCGCAGGATGGTCAGCCAGGACAGCCCGGACTGGAACGACTCCAGGGTGATCCGCTCGAACAGCGCGTGCTCGCCGCGCAGCGGCACCCCCCACTCCGCGTCGTGGTACTCGAGGTAGTCCGGCGGCCCTGCTCCCCACGGGCAGCGCGGCCGGCCGTCCGGCCCGGGCACGGCGGCTCCGGCGTCAGCCACGATCGCCCTCGGCCCGGCACAGCTCGGCGAAGGTGCGCAGCGAGCGGCGCAGGCCCCAGCGCAGCGCCGGGCGCACCGCGGGCCACAGCGGCCCGGTCCCGGTGGGCAACTCCAGCCGCTCCCACCACGCGAAGGTCGAGGCGAGGTTGCCGCACCGCACCACCTCGAACCCGCCCTCACCGACGATCAGCCCGCCCTCGTGGCGGACCCGGCAGATCCGGGGCGGCTCGAACTCCACGACCCGCATCCGGTCCACCGCGCCGACGCCCCGGTACCCGGTGACGGCCAGCAGCTCGGTGCCCGTGCCGCCGGAACCGCCCAGCACGCTGACCTCGGTGCCCAGCATCCACTCGCCCTGCCGCGGCCAGTCGGTGGCCACCGCCCACACCGTCTCCGGGTCGGCCGCCACCGGCACGCTGACCCGCACTTCCGCTCGTCGCACGTTCGACAGGCCCCTCTCCGGCCGAAGCCGGGGCATCTAGTCCTGGTCCCTGGTGCGCTGGAGCTGTTCGCCCGCCGCGTCGAGCTGCCGCTCCAGCACCGCGATCCGGCCGCGCAGCTCGTCGAGCTCGGTGGCCACCCGGTCCAGCGCCCAGTCGACCTCGGCGGCCTTGTACCCGCGCACGACCTGCTGGAACCGCAGGGCGCGCACGTCGGCGCCCTCCACGTCCGCCGGGGGCAGCCGGGTCGGGGTCGATCCGGGCGGCAGCGGTTCGAGCTGCTCGCCCCGCCCGAAGACCAGGGAGGCCAGCAGGTAGACCACCGCACCGACCAGGAGGACCACCAGCAGGTAGATGAGCGCACTAGCCACGCGGCCAATCGTGGCACGCGCCCGGAAGCGCCGTCCCCCGAGTGCCCGCCTCCGGCCGGGAGCGGGCGGGGCCTAGGCCCGCGAGGCCGTGCCCGCCAGCACGCCCTCGATCGCCGCGGTGAACTCCCGCCAGGCGATCCGCTCGGCCTGGAGGGCCCGCTCGCCCGCGGCGGTCAGCCGGTAGGTGCGGCGTTGCCTGCCGCCGACGGTGCTCCAGGCGCTCTGCACGCAGCCGGCCTCGTCGAGCCTGCGCAGCGCCGGGTAGACCGTGCCGGTGGGCAGGTCGAGGGCACCACCGCTGCGTTCCTGCAGCGCCTCGATGATCGCGTACCCGTGCATGGCCTTGCCGTCGAGCGTCGCCAGCAGGAGGGCGTCCAGGTGACCGCGGAGCGCATCAGCCTTCACGGGTAGTGACTCTACTGGTATTCGCCGGAGCTGTCACCGATTTCCCGCAAGGGGACCAAGGTCCTGTCCCGATCCCGACGGCGATGAGGTGCGTCACAAGTCGCTGCCGGTTTTCCCAGTTGTCTGCGCCTTTCGGGTGAGTTCGGCTCCACGTCCGCCCCGCGATCGAGCGGACCGGACACACTTCTGAACCGTTGTCGTCCGCACGAGCAGTCAGGAGCCGGTTGACGTGGCCAACGATCCCGAGGTCGCCACCGATCGCGCGCAGGCGCTGGAGGAGCTGCGCTCCTACGCCGCCGTGCTGCTCGACGTGGTGCGCGAGCACCCCGAGCCGAGCCTGGAGCGCGACGAGGCGCAGTGGCGGATGGAGGAGCTCGTCGAGGAGCTGGACCGGACCCCGCCGAGCGCGCCGCGGGTGAAGTCCCGCTGGCTGCGGTTGGCCCCGGTCCTCGGCGAGGTCCGCCCGGACGTGCCGATCCAGCGGCTCGACGAGCTGATCAACGCGGCGGTCTGAACACCCCGGCGGGGCTCAGGGGGCGCAGGCGTCCAGCGCCTCCCGCACGTCGGTGGCCACGATCAGCGCCTCCAGCGAGTGCCTGCTGGCGAAGCCGGTCCCGGCCAGCTCCTCCAGCCAGTTGAGCAGCCCCTCGTAGTGCCCCTCGGGGTCGAGCAGCACGACCGGCTTGGCGTGCATCCCGATGTAGCGCGAGGTCCACACCTCGAACAGCTCCTCGCAGGTGCCGATGCCGCCGGGCAGCGCGAGGAACGCCGAGGCGTGCGCGTCCATCAGGCCCTTGCGCTCGCGCATGGTCTCGACGACGAGCAGCTCGTCGGCCTCGGTGTCGGCGACCTCGTGCTCGACCAGGGCGCGCGGGATGACGCCCACGGTGCGCCCGCCGCCGCGGCGGGCGGCGCGCGCCACCTCGCCCATCATCGAGACCCGGCCGCCGCCGGAGACCAGCGTCCAGCCGCGCTCGGCGATCCCGCGCCCGACCTCGGCGGCCAGGTCGAGGTGCTGCTGCGGCACCGGGCGGGACGCGCAGTACACGCAGACCGCGACGTCGGCGATGGTCGGTTCGGGGCTCAATGCGTCGCCTCCCACGCCTCGTAGGCCTCCCGGACGATGCTCACCGCGTCGTCCACGTCGTCGGTGAGGTGCAGCAGCGCGAGGTCCTTGTCGCCGATCTTGCCCTCGGCGTGCATGGTGTCGCGGACCCAGTCGTAGAGGCCCCGCCAGTAGGAGCTGCCGAACAGCACGATCGGGAACTTGGTGACCTTCTTCGTCTGCACCAGGGTGAGCGACTCGAACAGCTCGTCCATCGTGCCGAAACCGCCGGGCAGCGCGATGAACGCCTGCGCGTACTTGATGAACATCGTCTTGCGGACGAAGAAGTAGCGGAAGTTCACGCCGAGCTCGACCCACGGGTTCAGGCCCTGCTCGAAGGGCAGCTCGATGCCCAGCCCGACGGACAGCCCGCCCGCCTCGGAGGCGCCCCGGTTGGCGGCCTCCATCGTGCCCGGCCCGCCACCGGTGATCACCGCGCAGCCGGCCTCGGCCAGCGCGGCCCCGAGCTCGACGCCCATCGCGTACTCGGGGTGGTCCTGCGGGGTCCGCGCGGAGCCGAACACGGTGACCGCCTTGGGGACCTCGGCGAGCGCGCCGAAGCCCTCGACGAACTCCGCCTGGATGCGCAGCACCCGCCACGGGTCGGTGTGCACCCAGTCGGTCGGGCCGCGCGAATCCAGCAGTCGCTGGTCGGTGGTGCTCGACTCCCGCGAGCGGGACCTGCGCAGCACGACCGGACCGCGCTGCTCCTCGTGCGAGGGCGGCTCCTCGCCCCCCGTCCTCGGCTGGCCTTCGACTGTCATGCGCCCGAGCGTACGCAGCCACCGTCCGCGCCCGATCGGCGACCACCCGTCGCTCCTCGGTGGAAAACCCCAGTTCACGCCCGGTTCACGACGCGCCCCACCGCCGTCGCCGACCCGGTGCACGAGCCCGCACCGACGCCTCCCGCCCACCCCCACTTCACCCGGAAGGGTCGTGAGTGAGGGGCACCTTCCTCCGAGCAAGCCGGATGAAGGTGCCCCTCACCTGGTCGAAGATCACCCGTTCGAGCGGTCAGGACAGGAAGCGGTGGAGGACCTCGGCGCAGCGGCGGATGTCGGCGGCCCGCACGTTCTCCTGCTGGGTGTGCGCCAACGCGGGATCCCCGGGGCCGAAGTTCACCGCCGCCATCCCCCGGGCGGCGAACCGGGCCACGTCGGTCCACCCGAGCTTGGCCACCGGCTCGGCACCGGACGCGGCCACCAGCTCGGCGGCGGCCGGCGCGGTCAAGCCGGGCAGCGCGCCCGCCGACCGGTCCACGGCGACCACCTCGAACCCGTCGAAGATCTCCCGCACGTGGGCCTCGGCCTCGGCCAGCGACCGGTCCGGGGCGAACCGGTGGTTCACGGTGACCACGCAGGAGTCCGGGACGACGTTGCCGGCCACTCCCCCGGAAATCCGCACCGCCTGCAGGCCCTCGTGGTACTGGAGGCCGTCGATGACCGGCTGCCGGGGGCCGTAGTCGGCGAGCCGCCGCAGCACCGGCTCGGCCGCGTGGATCGCGTTGTCGCCCATCCACGCCCGCGCGGTGTGCGCCCGGACGCCGGTGGTGCGCACCTCGACCCGGAGGGTGCCCTGGCACCCGGCTTCGACGGCTGCGTTCGACGGCTCGCCCACCACGGCCAGGTCGCCGTCCAGCCACTCCGGGATCTCCCGCTCGATCCGGGTGAGCCCGTTGCGCTCGGCCTCGACCTCCTCGCAGTCGTAGAACACGAAGGTCAAGTCGTGGCGCGGATCGGTGAGCGCGGCGGCGGTCGAGAGGAGCACCGCGTCGCCGCCCTTCATGTCGACGGTGCCGCAGCCGTGCAGCACCTCGTCGGCGCCGGACCCGGTGCGCCGCAGCGGGAGGTTGTCGTTGACCGGCACCGTGTCCAGGTGCCCGGCCAGCACCACCCGGGATTCCCGGCCCAGCGCGGTGCGGGCCAGCACCGCGTCGCCGTTGCGCAGCACCTCCAGGTGCGGGGCCTGGGCGCGCAGCGCGGCTTCCACCGCGTCGGCCAGCGCCCGCTCGGCACCGGAGACGCTGGGCAGGTCCACCAGCGCGGCGGTGAGCTCGACGGGATCGGCGGTGAGGTCCAGCGGTGCGGTCACGGGGGCACAGGTTACTCGCGCGCGGTGCCGGGAACCGGAAGCGGCACGGCGACGTCCCAGCGGAGCCGACGAGATCGGACCAGGGAGGTGGCCACGGCGATGGGATTCACGGCGGACCCCGAGGCGCTGCGGAAATCGGGGAAGAACGCGACGTCGGCGGGTGAGGTGGCCGGCGGCGTCCGGCTGGCACCGCCGACCGGGGAGATCGCCGGGGCGATGCCCGGCGGCGAGGCGGCGCCCGCCGCGGAACGGCTCGCGCAGGACTGGGCGAAGGAGCTGGCGGACTGGGCGCGCGACGCCCGCGCGCACGGGGAATCCCTGCGCAGCAGCGCCGACGAGTACGAATCCGGGGACGAGAGCAGCGCGGCCGGGATCGGCGCCGCCGGTGCCGGACTGGGCGAGGGGGTCTGATCCATGGTCTCGCTGAGCGAGGTGCGCCGGTGGCAGCCGGGCGCGCTCGACCAGGTCCACCGGTCCCTCGGCGCCCGGCAGCAGGAGCTCGTCGGGCTCGATGACGAGCTGGCGGGGGCGCGCAATCCGGACGGCTGGTCCGGTGAGGCCGCGACCGCCTCGGCGGAGCGGCACCGCGCGCTGGTCGACGGGATGCGCCGGATCGTCGCCGAGATCACCGGGGTGCGCGGCGCCGTCGCCCGCGCCTCCGACGAGGTGGAGGCGATCAAGCGCAAGCTCGCCGAGGCCGACGAGCTGGCCGGGGGCAGCGGGTTCGCGATCACCGAGGACGGCGGGGTCAAGGACGTCGCGCCGCCGGAGAACGTGCCCGCCGACGAGCTGGAGTCGGTCAAGGCCGAGCGCCGCCAGACCCGGGACCGGATCTCGCAGCTCGTCGGCGAGGTGCTCGACGACGCCGAGGACACCGACGCGGCGCTGGCCAAGGCGCTGGTGGCGGCCGAGCAGGACAAGAGCGACCCCGGCCAGGGCAGCACGCTCGCCTCGGCGGCCTCCGCCGAGGTGCAGCGGCCCGAGGACGGCGGCCCGGAGGAGAACGCCGAGTGGTGGCGCTCGCTGTCCGACGCCCAGCGCGCCGCGCTGCTCGCCGACCCGCCCGCCTGGCTGGGCGGCATGGACGGCATCCCGGCGGAGGTCCGCGACACCGCCAACCGCGCCCGCATCGACGACGAGCGGACCGCGCTGGAGCAGGAGAAGGCGGAGCTGGCACGCGGCGGCATCACCGGCGACGAGCAGGACGCGATCGACCGGATCGACGCCAAGCTGGACTCGATCGACGCCGTCGAGGAGACCATCGCGCGCGAGGACCCGCCGCGCCAGCTCCTCGTGCTCGACACCGGCGGCGAGCGGGTCAAGGCCGCGGTCGCCGTGGGCGACGTGGACACCGCCGAGCACGTCTCGGTGTTCACCCCCGGCTTCACCACCACCGTCGACGGCACCCTCAAGGGCATGGACGCCGAGATGGCCGCGCTGGTCGCCGAGTCCGAGGAGGAGCTGTCGCGCTCCGGTGGGAAGGGCGAGGTCGCGGCGGTGAGCTGGATCGGCTACGAGGCCCCGCAGCGCGACATGTCCATGCTGGACCCCGACGAGTCGGTCGCCTCGGCCGATCCGGCGAAGGAGGGCGGGGCCGCGCTGAACAGCTTCTACCAGGGCATCAACGCCTCCCGGGAGGACGATCCGCACCTCACCGCGATCGGCCACTCCTACGGCTCCACCACCACCGGCTACGCCTTGCAGGGCGGCGGGCACGGGGTGGACGACGTGGTCCTGTACGGCTCGCCCGGCATGGGGACCGAGGAGGTGTCCGACCTCGGCGTGCCGGAGGGCAACGCCTACCTGCTGGAGGCCAAGAACGATCCGGTCGCGGACTTCTCCCGGTTCGGCGGTGATCCCTCGCACATGGACGGGTTCACCCAGCTCTCGACCGAGAAGTCCGAGCACGGGTCGGCCGTCACCGGGCACAGCGACTACCTGGACGGCGACACCACCAGCCAGCACAACGTCGCCACCGTGGTCGCCGGCGTGCCCGAGCAGGCCGTCACGGGCGATTCCGACGGCGCGGGCGATGTGATCTCCTGGCTGCCGCACCAGGGCCAGCAGGCCGCCGACGCCATCCAGGAGTTCTTCTCATGAGCCGACCGTCCGACGGGAGCACCGTGGAAGACCCGCGAGCCGCGCTGCGGCAGCGTCCGACCATGTCCGAGATCACCGGCCGCTACGAGCGGATGCAGCAGGAGGTGCGGGACCGGTTGGCCGCCGAGCTCGGCCTCGGCGACTGGGGCAGCGAGGGCGCGCCGGTGCGCTCCGCGTGCGTGCGGCACCCGGAGGTCGCCGACGCCGAGCAGCGCAACCTGGTGCGCTGGAGCCGCCCCGGCATCCCCGACGAGCAGTGGCCCGAGGCGGTGCGGATCGCCGGGACGGTCGCCGCCGAGCACGGCTTCTCCGAGCTGGAGGTGATCGCCGACCGGGCGGGCGACCACAAGGTCGCGATCCGGGACGGCTTCGGCGGGCGGCTGCACTTCGGCACCGCCGCGCGCACCGTGCTGGCCGTGCGCACCGGCTGCCACCTGGTGGTGGAGCCGTGAGCGGGGCGCGGATCACCTCGCTGGTCTTCGCCGTCCTCGGCACCTTGCTCGCGTTGCCGCTGCTGGCGTTCCTGGCCTTCGTCGGGATCTGGTCCTTCGCCGTGCCGTGCACGCCCGGCGGCGACGGCACCTGCGGGCCGATGGGCCTGGCCACGGCCGTGTCCTGCGCGCTGGTGCTGATCGGCGCGGTGGCGCTGTGGTTCCCGGTGGCCCGGTCGCGCGGGGTCGGCCGCGCGGTGCTGGTCGGGGTGCTCGGGGCGGTGGTGGCGCCGCTGCTGGCGCTGGCCGTATTCCAGATCACCACCTCCGCCGTGGGCTGACCCTCGGCTGCGGGCGGGCGGCGCGCCCGATTACCGTTTGCGGTATGAGCAGCACGCAGATCCCCGACCCGCAGGCCACGGGCGCCCACGGCGTGGGCCTGGCCACCGTGACCGACGACGGCACCGTCCTTGACACCTGGTTCCCGATCGTGAAGCTCGGCGACGCCGGGACCGGGGCGGGCTCGGTGCGGCTGACCGCCGAGGAGGCGGCCGAATCCCTCGGGGCGGCCGGTGCGGCTCTGCTCGGCCGGGACGACGCCCGGGAGGTGGAGGTCGTCGCGGTCCGCACCGGGATCGGCCGGCTCTCCGACGCGCCCGCCGACGCCCACGACGTGTACCTCCGGCTGCACCTGCTGTCGCACCGCCTGGTGCGCCCGCACGGCCAGAACCTCGACGGGATCTTCGGCCTGCTGTCCAACGTGGTGTGGACCAACCACGGCCCGTGCCCGGTGGAGGGCTTCGAGGCGACCCGGCTGCGGCTGCGGTCGCGCGGCGCGGTCACCGTCTACAGCGTGGACAAGTTCCCCAGGATGATCGACTACGTGGTGCCCTCCGGGGTCCGCATCGGCGACGCCGACCGGGTCCGGCTGGGCGCGCACCTGGCCGCGGGCACCACGGTGATGCACGAGGGCTTCGTGAACTTCAACGCGGGCACCCTCGGCGCCTCCATGGTGGAGGGCCGGATCTCCGCCGGGGTCGTGGTCGGCGACGGTTCCGACGTCGGCGGTGGCGCCTCGATCATGGGCACCCTCTCGGGCGGCGGCAAGGAGGTGATCTCCGTCGGCGAGCGGTGCCTGATCGGCGCCAACGGCGGCGCGGGCATCTCGCTCGGCGACGACTGCGTGGTGGAGGCCGGGCTCTACGTCACGGCGGGCACCAAGGTCACGCTGCCGGACGGCACCATCACCAAGGCCCGCGAGGTCTCCGGTTCGAACGGCGTGCTGTTCCGGCGCAGCTCCACCACCGGCGCCGTCGAGGTGACCCCGCGCACCGGCGACAAGGTCGAGCTCAACGCCGCCCTCCACGCCAACTGACACCACCCGCCAGGGTGATCTCCACCCAGGTGAGGGGCACCTTCATCCGGCATAGTCGGATGAAGGTGCCCCTCACTCCGGACGTGAACAGGTGGGCGGTCAGTCCGCGAGGCGTTTCGCCGCTGCCGCGATCCGCTCGTCCGAGGCGGTCAGCGCGATCCGCACGTGCCGGGCGCCCGCCGGACCGTAGAAGGTGCCCGGGGCGGCGAGGATGCCGCGCTCGGCGAGCAGGCGCAGCGTCTCCCACGCGTCCTCACCCCGGGTGGACCACAGGTAGAGCCCGCCCTGGGAGTGCTCCACGGTGAACCCGGCGTTCTCCAGCGCGGGCCGCAGCATCGCGCGCCGCCCGGCGTAGAGCTCCTTCTGCACGCGCACGTGCACGTCGTCGGCGAGGGCGGCGGTGACCGCCTCCTGCACCGGGCGCGGCACGATCATGCCCGCGTGCTTGCGCAGCTCCAGCAGGCGGCGCACCAGCTCGGGATCACCGGTGATGAACCCCGCGCGGTACCCGGCGAGGTTCGACGTCTTCGACAGCGAGTGCACCGCGAGCAGACCGGCGCGGTCGGTGGTGACCGACGGGTGCAGCACCGACACCGGCTCGGCGTCCCAGCCCAGCGACAGGTAGCACTCGTCGGAGGCCACCACGGCGCCGACCGCGCGGGCCTGCCGGACCGACTCGGCGAGCTGCTCGGCGTCGAGCACCCGGCCCGTCGGGTTGGACGGGGAGTTCAGCCACACCAGGGCGGTGCCCGCCGGGGGCGCCTCGCCGGGAGCGAGCCGGACCACCTCGGCCCCGGCCAGGGTCGCCCCGACCTCGTAGGTCGGGTAGGCCAGCTCCGGGATGGCGACCACGTCACCGGGGCGCACGCCCAGCAGCGTCGGCAGCCAGGCGACCAGCTCCTTGGACCCGATCGTCGGCAGCACCGCCGCCGCAGGCACGTCCGGCACGCCGAAGCGGCGGTCCAGCGCGGCGACGGCGGCCGCGCGCAGCTCCGGGGTGCCGTGGGTGGCCGGGTAGCCCGGCCGGTCGGCCGCGGCCGACAGCGCCGCCTGCAGGTTCGCGGGCACCGGGTCGACCGGGGTGCCCACGGACAGGTCGACGATGCCGTCCGGGTGCTCCCCGGCCGTCGCCTTGAGCCCGGCCAGCGAGTCCCACGGGAAGTCCGGCAGCCGCGGCCCGGGCGCGTCGGCGCCCGGGCTCCCGCCGGGGCTCATTCGCCCTGCGGCGGGAGGCTGGTGACGGGCTCGACGTCCTTGTTGACCTTGCCCACCTTCGCCGCACCGCCGGGCGAGCCGAGGTCGTCGAAGAAGTCCACGTTCGCCTTGGTGTAGGGCGCCCACTCGTCCGGGACGTCGTCTTCGTAGTAGATGGCCTCCACCGGGCAGACCGGCTCGCAGGCACCGCAGTCGACGCACTCATCCGGGTGGATGTAGAGCATCCGTCCACCCTCGTAGATGCAGTCGACAGGGCATTCTTCGATGCATGCCTTGTCGAGCACGTCGACGCAGGGCTCGGCGATCACGTAGGTCACGGTTGCTCTCCCGCTCGAAGCGTTTGTCCTGCGCCGGGAATTTCCCGGCGCGACTCCTCACAGTATCCCTCTTCGAGCCGCGCAGCCGTAACCGGTCCCACAGCCCGAGAGCCTTGTTGACAACCGCGCCCTGCGGTAACTACCGCCGAGTACGCAACCAGCGCACCCCCTGCCGGGCGATCCGGCGCAGCGCCGAGCGTTCGCCCAGGTAACCGCCGACCACGCCGATCACCGGCACCGAGCCGACCAGCTCGTGGTAGAAGCGGCCCTGCGGGCGCTTGTCCAGCTCGGAATCGATCTCCCACAGCGCCCGCGCCATCCGCCACACCGTGCGCGCCACCGCCTTGGGCGTGGCCCGGCCGTGCTCCCGCTCGGCGGCGTCGAGGTCCTCGGTGAGCTCGGCGGCGCGCTCGTCGTCGGCCTCCGGGTCGGGGCCCGCCGCGACCTCCGGCGACAGGTCGCGCTCCAGCAGCACCGCGGCCAGCAACCGCACCCGCACCACCGGGTCGGTCACCCCCAGCTCCCCCGCGATGGCGCACAGCACCAGGCCCTGCCCGGTGATGCCCAGCGCGTTGCGGATCGGCAACCGCGAGGTGATCACGCCGCCGAAGCGCGGCAGCCCGGCGATCAGGGCGAGCACCCGGCCGACCCGCTGCGCCCACCAGTCGCAGCGCTGCTCCACGCTCATCGCGTCCCACGCGGTGCTGCCCGGGAGCTGCATGGCGTCCAGCTTCCGCAGCGCCCCGCGCAGCGCGCCGACCTCCGACTCCGGCACGCCGGCGTCGTCGAACCGGCCGCGCAGCCGCAGCGGATCGCCCTCCCGCAACGCGACGAGCAGGGGGCCGGTCGCCCGCACGAACGGCCGGAGCACCCCGGCGATCCGCTCGTCGGTCAGCACCTCGGCCACGCCGTCACCCCCGCGCCCGCCGGGCCAGCACGATGCCCAGCATCATCGCTCCGGGCAGGGCTCCGCCAACGATCAGCAGCAGGGTCCGCCAGTCGTTGCCGGGCAGCACGATGTCGCCGCCGGGCCCGAACATGCCGACCGCGAACACGGTGGCGAACCACACCAGCAGCGGCGCCGAGGCCACCCCGCGGTGCGGCGCGAGCCGCCCCGCCTCCGCGACCAGCAGCGGCGTCGTCACCGCCGCCACCGCCGCGGTGATCGGGAACTGCACCGAGCCCAGGTACGACGGCAGGAACAGCAGCTCGATCAGCGCCAGCAGGAAGGCGTCGAGCAGCAGGAACCCGAGCACGAGGCGGTCCGCAGCCCTCAACGGGCGGCCACCGGTTCGGTGCCGAACACCCCGAGCCCGCCGAACAGGTCGGACTCGCAGCCCGCCGGATCACCGGCGGCCAGCACGTAGTGCTCGGTGCCGACGAGCGGCTGCGCGACGCCGTTGGACAGCGCGTAGGCGGCCAGCCCGGCGCCGTTGTCCCAGCGGTCCAGCCAGGTCTTGACCTGGGTGCCGTGCGCGCGCAGCGCGCTGATCTTGGCGGGCAGGTGCTCGGTGATGTCGATCACGGTGCTGATCGCGGTGTCGTCGACGTGGGCCAGCTCGTCGACCTCCGGCAGCGCGAACGGCTGGCCCCCGTCCTCGGCGAGCTCGGCCAGCCCGGCGCGCAGCGTCTCCCGGGACGGCACCGCGTGGAACACCCGCTGCACGTCCGGGACGGTCGCGGTCGCCGCCGCGGTGATCTCGTGGGCGCGGACGTGATCGGGGTGGCCGTAGCCGCCATCGGCCGCGTAGGTCACCACGACCTGCGGCTTCACCTCGTGCAGGACCGCCTCCAGCGCCTCGGCCTGGGCCGCCCGGTCGCCGGTGGCGAAGGCCCGCGGGTGCGCCTCCGGCAGCGCGCCGGCCCGCCCGGGCTCCTCCCAGAGCATCCCGGAGTCCCGCCAGCGCCCGATGCCGCCGAGGAACCGGTGGTCGGCCACCCGCAGCGCGGCGCAGGCCGAGCGCAGCTCGCCGACCCGGTAGCCGCCGAGCTGATCGGCCTGGTCGGAGGCGAGACCGCGCAGGCTCTCCGGGATCACCTCGCCCTCCTCGCCGAGGGTGCAGGTCACCACGACCACCTGCACGCCGCGCGCGGCGTAGCGGGCGATCGTGCCACCGGTCCAGAGCGTTTCGTCGTCGGGGTGCGCGTGTACCAGCAGCAACCGCGGTGGGGCCGTCAGCGTCACCAGACCAGCGTAATCGCCACCTCGGCCCTCCCGGCGGACGGTAGCCGCGATGCCCCGAATGCCCGAAACGACCGCACCACCACCCGCACCACCCAGCCCGACCGAACAGCTCACCCGGAAGCGTGGTGAGTGAGGGGCACCTTCATCCGGCATAGTCGGATGTGGTGCCCCTCACCTGGCGGGCGTCACCCTGATGGGTCGGCGGAGCGGTTCCGGAGCGCCGGTGGTGCCGGCTCAGTAGCCGTAGGAGTCGGCGGGGGTGCCGACCCACTGGCCCGCGCTGGAGAACGGACCGGCGAACCCGTGGCCGGGCGAGACGCCCTGCACGTCGCTGCTCACGGCCAGCACCTGCGCCTGCTGGTACAGCGGCAGCGCGATGGCCTCGCGCCAGATCCGGGCCTCGACGGCGGCGGCGGCCTCCGGGTACGGGACGGCCCCGGCGAGGGCGGCGTCGATGGTGGGCTGGAGCAGCGGATCGCAGTAGCCCGCGGCGTTGTACGGGAACGGCTGCTCGCCCTCCTCGACCACGGCGGGGCAGCCGTAGTTGGCCGCCATCATCGCGGCCGGGTCCCCGCCCGCGGCCCGGGGCGCGACGACCATGTCGACGGTCCCGGAGGCGCCGCTGTCCGAGGAGAGCGGGTTGGCGGCGAGCATCTCGCCGAAGAGCTGGTCGCCGGTGGGCGTGATGACGGTGGCCTGGATGTTCTGGGCCCGCAGCTGCCGGGCCGCCTCCTCGGCGATCCGGACGTAGTTGTCGTTCTCGAACGGCGCGGCGATGACCAGGTTCAGCGGTCGGCCGTCGCGCACCCAGGCCCCGGCGGAGAACTCGTACCCGGCCTCGCCGAGCAGCCGCTCCACCTCCGCCGGGTCGGGCCCCGGCGGGCTCGGGGGTTCGGTGGGCGCGTAACCGGGTTCGGAGGGGGCGAGCACCTGGGCGTGCGCGGGGAACTGCTGCGCCGGGCCGCCGCCGGTGCCGACGGCGATGAGCTGCTGCCGGTCGAGCGCGGCCAGCACCGCCTCGCGCACCCCGACCTGGTCGAGGTCGCGGCTGTCCGGGCGCAGCAGCAGTTGGGTGGTGGCGGGCCGGGGCAGGGTGGTCACCCGCACCTCGTCGCCGAGTGCGCGCAGCGACTGGTGGGTGGCGGCGTCGGCGTCGATGACCGCGAGGTGGGTGTCGCCGGAGCGCAGCGCGTCGACCTGCCGGGTCTCGTCGGCGGCCCGGAGCACCACCCGGTCCGACGCGGCCGGGGCGCCCCAGTAGCGGTCGTTGCGCTCCAGGATGATCTCGCCGCGGTCGAGGTCGACCTGCCGGATGGCGAACGGCCCGCCGGAGGCGGGGTAGCCGTCGTCGAGCGCGGTGGCCCAGCCGCTCGGGTCGTCGCGCAGCAGGTGCGCGGGCAGCAGGTTGGCGAACAGCGTCCGCCAGCCGTCGAAGGGTTCGCTGAAGGTCACCTCGACGGTCTTGCCGCCCTGGCCGGAGGTGACCTCCTCGATGAGCTGGTAACCGGCCGGGTCGGAGACGCCGGGCTGGGAGCGCAGCTGCTCCCACAGGTAGACGAAGTCCTCCGCGGCGATCGGGGCCCCGTCGGACCAGCTCGCCTCGCGCCGGATCTGGTAGCGCACGGTGAACTTCTCGGTGTCCGGCAGCACCTCCGCGGACTCCATCAGCGTGGTGTCGAGCTGCAGCGTGCCGTCCTCGGCGGGCCGGAACACCGAGGGCAGCATGAGGTTGGCCAGCGCCGAGCTCGTCGGCGACAGGTCGGCGAGGGTGTGCGGGTTGAACCCGCCGTCGAGGTCGTCGACGCCGACGACGACCTCGGTGGGCATCGGCGGGATCGGCTGCGCGGAGCTGGAGCTGGGCGGCGGCGCGGGAGTTTCCTCGACCAGCGGCGGCGGAGGCGCGTTGGTGCAGGCCGCCGCCAGGACGGCGGTGGACATCAGCAACGGGACCGACGTGATTCGACGGCGGCGTCGCTGGAGCACGCCGGACCTCCCCTCACCGTGGAACCCGCCCCCGGCGGGGCGCGGTAGGCCCTCCATCGTTGCGCCTACCGCTAGGAGCAGCGACACCGGGGGGCCACTCCACCCCCGATACCGCAAGCGGCGAAAGCCGCTTCCGCCGCACGCACGCGCCGATCGGCACCACCGTCAGGCAAGCGGCGCGAGCCGCTTCCGCACTACCCCACCCTCGCAGCTTGCACCGCCGCGGGTTCTCAGCTGTCTTCTCGCGAGGACGCCCTGATGCCGTGTATTGGCGATCCATCAAGAAGGGCGCCCGGAGCGAGAAGACAGCTGACGTTCCGCTACCGGCACCGCGTCGCAAAGCGAGCCCGAAACCAAAGAATCAGGCGTTGTTGTCTCGGGCCTTTGCCTTGGACCTCTCCCGCCCGCGCAGGTTGCTGTCCAGGGTCATCTTGCGGACCCGGATGGCGTTCGGCGCGACCTCGACGCACTCGTCGGCGGAGCAGAACTCCAGCGCCTCCTCCAGCGCGAGCTTGTGGGCGCGGGCCAGCCGCTCCAGCTCCTCGCCGGTGGCGGAGCGCATGTTGGTGAGCTTCTTCTCCTTGGTGATGTTGATGTCGAGGTCCTCGGCGCGCGGGTTCTCGCCCACGACCATGCCCTCGTACACCTCGTCACCGGGCTCGACGAAGAAGGTGCCGCGGTCGGCGAGCTGGGTCAGCGCGTAGGTGGTGGCCGAGCCGGAGCGGTCGGCCACCAGCGAACCGCTGTGCCGGGTGCGCAGCTCGCCGACCCACGGGAAGTAGCCCTCGAAGACGTGGTTGGCGATGCCGGTGCCCCGGGTCTCGGTGAGGAACTCGGTGCGGAAGCCGATCAGCCCGCGGGCCGGGATCACGTAGTCGAGCTTGATCCGGCCGGTGCCGTGCCCGTCCATCGTCTCCATCCGGCCCTTGCGCCCGGCGAGGAGCTGGGTGATGGCGCCGAGGTGCTCCTCGGGGCGTCGATGCTCAGCCGCTCGAACGGCTCGCAGAGCTGCCCGTCGATGACGCGGGTGACCACCTGCGGCTTGCCGACGGTGAGCTCGAAGCCCTCCCGGCGCATGGTCTCCACCAGCACGGCCAGCGCCAGCTCGCCGCGGCCCTGGACCTCCCAGGAGTCCGGCGCCTCGGTCGGCACGACCTTCATGCTGACGTTGCCGATCAGCTCGGCGTCCAGGCGGCTCTTGACCTGCCGGGCGGTGAGCTTGGTACCGCCGCCGCGACCGGTCAGCGGCGAGGTGTTGACGCCGACGGTCATCGAGATGGCCGGGGCGTCGACGGTGATCCGGGGCAGCGGGTCCGGGTTCTCCGGGTCGGTGAGGGTGTCGCCGATGGTGATGTCCGGGATGCCCGCGATGGCGACCAGGTCACCGGCCGAGGCTTCGGCGCAGGGCACCCGGTCCAGGTTCTCGGTGATCAGCAGCTCGGTGAGCCGGACCTTCTCGACGCTGCCGTCCTCGCGGCTCCAGCCGACGGTCTGGCCCTTGCGCAAGGTGCCGGAGTGGATCCGGCACAGCGCGATGCGGCCCAGGAAGGACGAGGCGTCGAGGTTGGTGACCAGGGCGCGCAGCGGGGCCTCGACGTCGGCGCGCGGGGCGGGGACGTGCGTGAGCAGCACGTCGAACAGCGCGTCGAGGTTCTCGTCGGCGGGCAGCTCGCCGTCGGCGGGGCGGGTGGTGCTGGCCCGGCCGGCGCGCGCGGAGGCGTAGATCACCGGCAGGTCGAGGATGGCCTCCATGTCCAGCTCGACCTCGCCGTCGAGGTCGGTGGCCAGGTCCAGCAGCAGGTCGTGGGTCTCGTCGACGACCTCGCCGCAGCGCGCGTCGGGCCGGTCCACCTTGTTGACGACCAGGATCACCGGCAGCTTCGCGGCCAGCGCCTTGCGCAGCACGAACCGGGTCTGCGGCAGCGGGCCCTCGCTGGCGTCGACGAGCAGCACGACGCCGTCGACCATCGACAGGCCGCGCTCCACCTCGCCGCCGAAGTCGGCGTGCCCGGGGGTGTCCACCACGTTGATGGTGACCGCCCCGTCCGGGGTCTCCCGCCGGATCGCGGTGTTCTTGGCCAGGATGGTGATGCCCTTCTCGCGCTCCAGGTCGTTGGAGTCCATCACCCGGTCGACGAGCTCGGCCCGTTCGGAGAAGGCACCGGACTGCCGCAGCATGGCGTCCACCAGGGTGGTCTTGCCGTGGTCGACGTGCGCGACGATGGCGACGTTGCGCAGGTCGCTGCGGATCGGAGTGGTGACGCTGGTGACGGACAAGCGGGGGCTCCCGGGTAGACGAAGAAAGATGGCACGGCGGTCCGTCGACGTTCCGCCGCGGCTCCGCCTGCCGCTCGCGGCGGAACTCTCAGGTGGCGCTCCGGCGTGGCACCGGGCGCGCGGTCGACGCGCGGCTCCTCCCAGCCTAGTGCAAGCACCTTCACGTCCGGCGGGCACGTGCTGAGCGCAACACCGGGCGCGGTGCGTGATTGATCAGGTTGGACCCGGAAGTCAGGGTTGCCTAACCTGAGCGGAGGACCTGTCCCGACGGCGGAGACATCAGGCGTGGGCAAAGACTACATCAAGGTCAAGAAGAAGTGCTGCCGCTCGACGCCGGCCTGCAAGAGCTGTCCGATCGTGGTGCTGCGGAAGGCGTTGAAGGAGGCCAAGGCCGCCGAGGTGAAGGAAGCGGAGAAGAAGGCCCGCAAGGCGGCCAAGAAGGCCGCCAAGAAGGAGCGGGAGCGCGCCGAGCCCGCCGGCTAGCCGCGGGGGCGTTCGTCCGCGGCGGTCAGCGGGTCGGCGTAGTTCGCCAGCTCCGGGATCGTCCGCAGCGCGTGGAACTCGATCACCTCGTGGCGGACCAGCCGGTCCACCGCGAACGGGTCGCTCGCCAGGATCGCGTCGAGCTTGCCCCGGGACATGGCGCGGGTGATGATCACCGACCCGGTGCGCGGCTGGCGGTTCCCCGCCGCGATGAAGTCGCCCGCGTCGTAGTGCCTGGTGAGCCAGTCGTAGTGGTCCACCATCCGGGCTTCGATGTCGGCATCCGATGCGGTGTAGTGCAGCAGAACGACGAACATCTCCCCACGGTAACGCCGCCCGGAGGCCGGTGCCGAGCGCTCACCACGCCAGCCCCCACCGCGAAGCCCAGGGCCCCCACCCGTCGACCAGAGCCACACGAGCAACCGCACACGCAGCGGCAACCGCGCACACACAACGGCACCACCGTCAGGCAAGCGGCGAGAGCCGCTTCCGCTTTGCCCCACCCTCGCCACCGGCACCGCCGCGGGTTCTCAGCGGTCTTCTCGCGAGGACGCCCTGACGCTGTGCACGTGGTGGGTACATGAGGAAGGGCGCCCGGAGCGAGCAGGCCGCTGAGGTTCCGCCACCCGCACCGCCACGCAAGACGAGTCCGGTTTCAACAAAGCTCTCGCAAAGAATGCGTGAGGACTTTGTCCGCTTCCAGCCAATCCAACCCCTCCACCTCCTCCCGCCCGACCCAGCGCAGGTCGCGGTGTTCGACGGGCCGGGGCACGGCTTCGGGGTCGACCAGCTCCGCGGTGTGCACCCGCAGCAGCATGTCGTCGCGCAGCGGGACGTCGGAGCCGACGCGGCCGGTGGGGCGCACCTCGACGTCGAGCTCCTCGCGGCACTCGCGCACCACCGCGTCCCGCTCGTCCTCGCCCGGTTCGACCCGGCCACCGGGCAGTTCCCAGCGCCCCGCGTCGGCCGCCGGGTACCGGCGCTGCTGGGCCAGCAGCCTGCCGCGGTGCACGAGGGCGGTGCCGACCACGACCTTCCGGGCCGCCCAGCCCTCGGCGAGTTCCCGGACCCCGGCCGTGCGGGCCGCCAGCACCCGCAGCACGAAGCGGCGCACCACCGCGACGTCGACGAGGCGGCCGAGCGGACCCAGCGGCGTGGTCCAGTGCAGCGAGTCGGTCAGCAGGGTGCGCGGCCCGGCCGCGGCGAGCACGGTCTCGTGGCGCAGTTCCGGCAGCGGTCCGGAGACGAGCACGGAGGACAGCGCGTCGGCGTCGGCGCGGACGACCCGGGTGGTCAGGCGCACCGGCAGCCCGGCCAGCCGGAACCGGAAGGCGATCTCGTCGCCGGGCACCAGCAGCGGGGACGGCCGGGTGGCGGCGTGGCCGTGGGCGCCGAGGGCGCGCAGCCCGCGCTCGGCGAGCCGGGTGTCCCGCAGCGCCGCGCCCACCGTGGCGACCGGCGCGTCGATCAGTCCTGTAGTCCGCAACACCGACACGTGCGGGCATCTTGCCGCACCTCCGGTCGAGCCGGTCGGCCAGCACCTCCGCGATCGTCGCGAGGTGGATCAGCCCCGGGGGAGCCGCGCGCTCGGCGTCAGGACCGGAGCCCCCGGAGGAGCAGGTCGACCAACCGGCGGGGGTCGTAGCGGGGGTCGCTGCCGATGCAGAGGTTGCCGATGCCGCGCATCAGTTCGTACGCCTGCGCACCGGACCTGATCTCACCGGCGTCGGCCGCGGCGTCGAGCAGTTGCGCGCAGACGGGCACCAGGCGGTCGAGGAAGTAGGCGTGCAGCTTCTCGAAACCGCCGCTGTCCGATTGCAGCGCGTCGGCGAGCCCGTGCTTGGTGACCAGGAAGTCGACGAAGCGGTCGGCCCACTCGCGGAGCGCGGCGAAGGGCGAATCCGCTTCGGCGAGCAGGCGCGGACCCGCCTCGGCGCAGGCTTCGACCTGGTGGCGGAAGACGGCGACGACGAGGTCCGCCCGGGTCGGGAAGTGGCGGTAGATCGTCCCCATCCCGACACCGGCCGTGGCCGCGATCTCCCGGATCGGCGCGTCGACGCCGGAGGTGACGAACACCTCGGCGGCCGCGGCGAGCAACCGCTGCTCGTTGCGCCGCGCATCGGCCCGCTTGCCCCGGGCCGGGACTTCCCCGGACTGGTCCGCAGTGGTCACCGCGCTCTCCTCCCGATGGTCGTTGACAAACCGGAACACTGTTCCGTATGTTTCCGGAACAGCGCTCCGCTTCTTCCGGAGCATTCCAGCACCCCCGCTCGCCCAGAACGACGGCGCAGCCCTCGAAAGGGAACCCACATCATGAACGCACCGACCTGCGCATCCGGCGCCCCCGCTCCCGTTCCGGCCCTGTCGGTCGGCCCGGTGGTGCTGCCGACCCCCGACCGCGCCGTGGACCTCCAGGTGCGGGTCACCGCGCCCGTCACCGGCGGCGCACTGCCGATCGTCCTGCTCTCGCACGGCCAGGGCCATTCCCACCACCTCTCCTCGCTGAACGGCTACGCCCCGCTCGTCCACGCCTGGGCGGCGCACGGCTTCGCCGTCATCCAGCCCACCCACCTGAGCTCGACCACGCTGGGCCACCTGGACCTCGACGCCCCCGACGCCCCGCTGCACTGGCGATCGCGGGCCGCGGACATGACGCGCCTCCTCGACCGGCTCGACGAGATCGAGGCCGCCGTTCCCGTGCTCCGCGACCGCCTGGACCGCGGGAAGGTCGCCGTGGCCGGGCACTCGATGGGCGGGCACACCGCGAGCCTGCTGCTCGGCGCCCGGCTCACCGATCCCCACGACGGAGCCGAGGTGGACCTGACCGACCCGCGGATCGGGGCGGGCGTGCTGCTCGCCGCACCCGGCAGGGGCGGTGCTGCCCTCGTCGAGGCCGTGGCGCGGAACTGGCCGTTCCTGGCCACCACCGACTTCTCCGCGATGAGCGCACCCGCGCTCGTGGTCGCCGGGGAGAAGGACACCTCCGGCCACCTGACGACCCGGGGTGCGGAATGGCACGCCGACCCGTACCACCTCGCCCCGGGGCCCAAGAGCCTGCTCACCCTGTTCGACGCGGAGCACGGCCTCGGCGGCATCTCCGGGTACGACGTCGCCGAGACGACCGACGAGAACCCCGAGCGGGTCGCCGCGATCGGGCGGCTCACCTCGGCCTACCTCCGCACCGCGCTCGACCCCGGGGACCCCGCCTGGCAGGCGGCGCGCGACGCCCTGGCCGCCGACCCGCACCCGCTCGGCAGCGTCACGTCCAAGTAGCCCCGACGACGGGCCGGGCGTTCCGGGACGGGAACGCCCGGCCCGCGCGCCGCCGACGCCGTCGGCGACCGGCACGTGCGGGCACCGCGCCGCACCCTCAGCCGAGCCGGTCGGCCAGCACCTCCCCCACCGCGATCGTCGCGAAGTTGGTGTTGGCGCGGGGGCAGGACGGCAGCACCGAGGCGTCGGCGACGTGCAGCCCTTCGGCGCCGAGCACGCGGCAGTCCGGGTCCACCACCGCGTCCGGGTCGTCCGGGGCGCCCATCCGGCAGGAGCTGCTCAGGTGCTGGGCGTCGGTGGCGGTGCGCAGCAGGTGCTCGTCGAGCGCGCGGTCGTCGTCGAACGCCGCCAGCAGGTCCGCGTTGACCTCGTCGAACGTGCCGTCGGTGAGGTCCTGGACGCGGTCTCCCCGGGCCAGGTCGAGCAACGCCCGCACCCCGGTGCGCAGCCGCTGCCGGTCGCGCGGGTCGGACAGCATCCGCTGCTCCAGCGCCGGTTGGGCCAGCGGATCGGCCGAGTCGAGCAGCACCTCGCCGCGCGAGTGCACCTGGTTGCCCCACACCAGCAGCGCCCCCGCACCGTCCCGGCCGTCCGCGCGGGACAGGGCCAGCACGTTCTGGTTGCAGGCCACGAACATGAGGTCGCCGGGCGCCGCACCGCTGCTCCACCGGACGCAGACGTTGGTGTGGCGTTCGTCGGACCCGGCCGCCCAGCGCGGCTGGAGCGGCATCCCGACGAAGGCGGACGGGTGGTCCTGGAGCCCGCGACCGGCGGGCAGGTCGGCCACCACGTCGACGCCGAGCGCCCGCAGCCGCTCCGCCGGGCCGAAGCCGGAGCGCTGCAGGATCGCCGGGGAGTGCACCGCACCCGCGCTGAGCACGACCCGGTCCGCGAACTCCTCGGTCATCGCCCCGTCGACGAGCACCCGGACGCCGACCGCCCGGCTGCCGGACAGCAGCACGCGGTCGACCACCGCACCGCAGCGGACGGTCAGCTCCGGCAGCGCCCGCGCCGGTTCGAGGTAGGCGTCGCAGGTGGTCACCCGCCGCCCGTCCCGGGAGTTGACCGGGTACGGCGAGGCGCCGGCCGCCCCGGGCGCGTCGAGGTCGGGCGCCCAGCCGTACCCGGCGGCGACGGCGGCGTCGCACAGCGCCGCGTCCACCGCGCCCCACCGCTCGCGCGGGGTGCGGTGCACCGGGATCGGACCGCCGCGACCGTGCCACGGCGCGTCCCCGAACTCCTCGTCGTCCTCCATCTCCCGCAGGTGCGGCAACACGTCCTCCGGCGCCCAGCCGGTGCACCCGGCGGCGGCCCAGTCGGTGAAGTCGGCCATCGGCGGGCGGATCGCGATCTGCCCGTTGATGCTGGAGCTCCCGCCGGTGCCCCGGCCCTGGAAGTACGGCGTCGCGGCTTGCGCCTCGGTGCGGCGGGACAGCAGTCCGCGTTGCAACAGGTGCGTCCCGGCCGCCGGATCGCGCAGCGCGCGCACCGGGTTCGGCGACCGCCACACCTCCGGCAAGGTCGCGGGCCGGACGTCCGGCCCCGCTTCGAGCAGCAGCACGCGGTGGCCGCGTCCGGCCGCGCGGGCGGCCACCACGGCCCCGGCCGATCCGGCCCCGACGACGATCAGGTCCCAACCCATCGAGTCTCCTGAGAACAGCGCGCGCCCCGGGGCGCGCGGTGCCGAGCGCGGCGCGACCGGGCGGGTCGCGGACGCGCGGGACGACCGGTGGCAGGCCGCGCGACGGTCAGGCCACCGGCGGGGGCGGGGTCAGGATCTGGACGCCTCGGGACTCGACATGCGGGCAGGCTAACCGGGCGCGATCACCGGAAGCCAGCGATTTTTCCCGGCTCACCCCGGAACCTCCCGGTCACGGCAGGTCCCCACGACGAGCTGGCCCAGGCCCACCGCGGTGGTGGGCCTGGGCCGGCCGGTGGTGCTGATCAGGTCAGCGCGCGCCGGTCGCCCCGGTGAGGGTGCAGCCCTGGCGGGACAGGTCCAGCCGCGACCCCTCGGTCAGGCAGCCCGCGATCCGGTGCACCTGCTGGCCGTAGGCACGGCCCTGCACGGCGGTCTCGTTCCCGTCCGCGTCCACCTCGCAGGGGTTGTTGTCGGTGCACTGCTCGCCATCGCGGTTGTGGGTGTTGTGGATGCCCACGACCGTCCCGCCGTCGGGGGACAGCAGCGCCGAACCCGAGGTGCCGGGGAAGGGGGCGCAGTCCTCGGTGGTGGCGTAGCGGATCGAGTCGTCCTGCTGGTAGCCGCCTTCCCGCAGGTGCGGGACCACGGCTTCGGCGGTGCAGTCGAAGCGCCGGCTGGTGTAGGCGAGGCTCAGCGGGTCGCCCGCACGCACGGGGGTGGTGGTCAGGTCGAAGACCTTCGCGCCCGCCTCCGCCAGCTGGCCGTAGGTCCGGTCCAGGCGGTAGAGCGCGACGTCGGTGCCGGTCATCGTCGCGTACACCAGCCGCTCGGCGCGGGCGGTGACCTCCGGGTAGCCCTGGGGGCCGACGATGGGCGCCTCGCGGTCGGCGGGCTGGTCGACCAGCGCCTCCCCGGGCGCGGGCCGCTGCCCCTGCACGCAGTGGCCGTTGGTGAGCATCAGCGCCGGGTCCTGCGGCCGGGAGCCGGCGGTGCGGACCACCGAACCGGTGCAGCCTTCGAGCTGCACGGCGCCTTCCACGTTCGGGATGACGCTGTCGGGCGGCACGTCGGTGCCGGACATGATGCCGTTGATCCAGTCGGTGTAGCGGGTGACGTCGGTGAACCAGGTCGGCTTGTCGGTGCCCGCGGGGCCGCTGACCACCCCGGCCGCGGCCCACCCGTCGCCCTCGCGGACCAGCGCGGGCCCGCCGGAGTCCATGTTGCTGGAGGCGACGCTGCCGTCGGGGCTGCCGATGCACAGTTCCGTCTCGCGCGGGTCGGACGAGCACGTCGTGGCGGGTTGCACCTCGGTGTCGGCCTCCCGCAGCCGCGTGGTGAAGCAGTCCGGGTTCGCGCTGTTCCCGCACGTCATGCCCCAGCCCATGATGCGGACGGGCGTGCCGGCCGGCGGTGTGGTCGAGGCGATCTTCACGGGCTCGGCCTGGACCGGGGTCTTCAGGTGCAGCAGGGCGATGTCCTTGCCCCAGAAGCCGCCTTCGTCGTGGACGGTCGCCAGCCGGTAGTAGTGGTCGACCTCGGCGACCTCACCGCCGGAGCCGGTGTCCAGCGACCCGACCCGCACCTTCCAGCCCTGCGGGACGCCCACCTTCGCATCGGTCGGGTTCTTGCCCGCGCAGTGGCTGGCGGTGAGCACCCATTGCGGCGCGAGCACCATCACCCCGCAGCCGTGCCCGTCCGGGTGCGGCGACTCCGGGTAGGACGGCTGGAACGAGCCCATGAACGGATATGCCCGGGTTGACTCGGTGCCGCCCAGGACGGCCTGCGCGGGCAACGCCCCCAGCAGGGGCGCGGTCAGCGCCAGCACGGCACCGAGCAGCAGAGATCGACTTCGCATGCACCCACCGTGCGCGGCCGAGGTCGTCATCCCTCGATCACCGCGTCACCGTTTCGCTACGACGACCTCGGCGACCGCACGTCGTCCCCACCACATCGCGCGACGACGAGGCCGCGGTCCGGTCGAGCGGTACCGCGGCACCGCGCCGGGTTTGTCCGGTCGCTGGCGGGAATCGTGAGGCACCTCCGTCCATACACCCGTTCGTGCGACCATCGTTCGGGTTAAAGACGTCCGCCGAAGTTGCATGGAGTGAGCTATGACGGCCGTACCGGCACGGGCTGGGGCGTGGAGCCGCAGGAAGGTCCTGTCCCTCGGTGGACGTCTCCTCGCCGGCGGTGCCGCCGCCGGGGTCGTGGGCACCGCCACGGGGTGTGCCCCGGCACCGGACAACGGGCACCGCTTCGTGACGCGACCCGACCTGCACCCGCCGAAGCTCCGGATCAGCACTCCGGCACGGGGCACCGGACCCGGCCGGATCCTCATGGGCCCGATGGTGCCGAGGCCGGAGCAGGCGGAGAACGTGCCCCAGCCCGGTCGGTTGATCGCCGACGACCGCGGCGAGCCGGTGTGGTTCGCCCCGGATCCCCCCGGGACCGTGAGCATGGACCTCAAGGTCCAGCAGTACCGCGGCGAGCCCGTGCTGACCTGGTGGAACGGGGAGATGATCGCGCCGCCCGGCTACGGGAAGGGGCAGTGGTACATCGCCGACCGCTCGTACCGGACCATCGCCACCGTCCGCACCGGCGCCGGTCTGCACGCGGACATGCACGACCTGGTGATCACGCCCCAGGACACCGCGCTGCTGATGAGCTACCACGAGGTCCGGGCGGATCTCGGCCCCATCGGCGGTCCGCCCGACGGGGCCGTCCTCGAGGGAGTGATCCAAGAGGTCGACATCGCCACCGGTGCGGTGCTGTTCGAGTGGCACAGCCTCGACCACGTCGGGGTGGAGGAGGCCCTGGAGGCTCCCCCGCCCGACCCGAACCAGCCGTGGGACTACTTCCACGTCAACTCGGTGGAACCCGAAGCCGACGGCACCCTCCTGATCTCGGCCCGCAACACCCACGCGGTCTACAAGATCCGGAAGGACACCGGGGCGGTGGTCTGGCGGCTCAGCGGCAAGTTCACCGACTTCCGCATGGGACCGGGCACGCTGTTCGAATGGCAGCACGACGCGCGGCGGCGACCGGACGGGACGATCAGCATCTTCGACAACGGCGAGGCCGCCACGGGCGAGGACCGTTCGCGGGGGCTCGTCCTGCGGGTCGACGAGGCCGCGCGGACGGCGGACCTGGTGCGCGAGGACCGCAGGCCGGAAGCGACGCTGAGCCCGAACATGGCCAACTACCAGCTTCTCGACAACGGGCACGCGTTCGCGGGCTGGGGCGGTGCCGACGGCTTCACCGAGTTCGGTCCCGACGGTTCGGTGCGCCTGGACGGCAAGCTGCCGGAGGACATGGCTTCGTACCGCACGTTCCGGATGCCGTGGACGGGCGAGCCCGCGGACGCCCCCGCCGTCACGGCGCGGCCCGGGCCGGAGCGGACCACGGTCGTGCACACCAGCTGGAACGGGGCCACCGAGGTCGCCGCCTGGCGGGTGCTGACCGGACCGGACCCGCGGACGCTCCGACCCGCGCGGGAGGCGGCCCGTGCGGGGTTCGAGACCCGGATCGAGGTACCCGACCGGGTGGGCCACGTCGCCGTCGAAGGGCTGGACGGCACGGGCCGCGTGCTGGGCACCTCGCCGGTGGTGCCGGTGTCCGAAGCGGGGTGAAGCGCGGGCGTCCGACTTGACCTGGGGGCTGCGGACGGTACGAGTGGTTCAGCGCACGTCGATCGACCCGAACCCGAGATGACGAGGCGAGCGAGCATTGAGCACTGTTCCGGGCGGCGCGGAGCCGTGGACCCGCAGGGGTGTCCTGTCCTTCGGTGGACGCCTGCTGACCACCGGAGCCGTCGCCGGCCTGGGAGCCGGCGCAGCGGCCTGCAGCCCCGCTGATCCGCCCCGGCGCACCGCGCCGGATCCCGGCCCCGCGCCGCGGCGGTCCGATCCGCGCCCCAACATCGTCTTCGTGATGCTGGACGACGCCGGGTACGGCGACTTCGGCCCGCACGGCACGTCGGCGATCCGCACCCCGCGCATCGACCAGCTCGCCCGCGAAGGGATGACCTTCAACCAGATGTACGCGGGCGCAGCGGTGTGCACCCCGTCCCGCGCGGCGTTGCTGACCGGGCGCTACGGCGCCCGCGTCGGACTTCCCACGGTCCTGCACCCCTGGCAGGGCGAAGGGTTGCCGGACTACGAGCTGACCATCGCCGAGCTGCTCCGCGGAAGCGGTTACCGCACCGGACTCTTCGGCAAGTGGCACCTGGGCTCGCGCCCGCAGCACAACCCGACCCGGCACGGCTTCGAGGAGTACTTCGGCCTGCTGCACAGCAACGACCAGGAACCCGTGGACCTCCACCGGGGGCGGCAGCGGCTCCGCGAGGAAGTGGACCAGGGCCAGCTGACCCGCCGCTACACCGACGAGGCGATCGGCTTCATCGAACGACATCGCGACGAGCCGTTCTTCCTCTACCTCCCGCACACGGCACCGCACGTCCCGCTGCACCCGGAACAGCGATTCGCGGGCAGCTCCGCCGCCGGCGAATACGGCGACGTCATCCAGGGCGCCGACTTCCACATCGGGCGGGTGCTCGACGCGCTCGACGAACACGACCTCGCCGACAACACGATCATCATGGTCACCAGCGACAACGGACCGTGGTTCGTGGGCAGCACCGGCGGGCTGCGCGGCCGGAAGATCCAGTCGTACGAGGGCGGCGTCCGGGTACCGTTCTTCCTGCGCTGGCCGAGCCAGGTGCGCGCGGGGTCGGTCTGCGACGCCCCCGCCTCCTTCCTGGACATGGTGCCGACGCTGCTGCGCCTGGCCGGTACCGCCCCGCCCGGCGACCGCGCCATCGACGGCATCGACATCAGCCCGGTCCTGCACGGCGGGCCCATGCCGCCCCGCGAGGCGCTGTACTACTTCGAGGGCTGGTCCCTGCGGGCCGTGCGATCCGGCCCGTGGAAGCTCCACCGACCGAAGCGGCGCGGCAGGCGGGGCACGCTGTTCAACATCGAGCAGGACCCCGCCGAAGAACACGACCGGGCCCGCGACAACCCCTCGATCGTGCGGCAGCTCGAATCCCGCGCGCACCGGTTCGCCCGGGAGATCTCCGCGCACCGCCCCCGGGCGATCCAGCGGACCAGGAACTGACCGCGGGGAAGATCAGGGCCCCGCGCCGCGGAATGCGGAAGACCTCGCCCCGCAACGGGTCCGGACGCATGCCCTTCGCGCGCGTGACCATCGCGGACCCGGTTCAACGGCAGCAGCACGACGCCGCGCGCGGCACGGCACATCGGATGGGGATCTCGCGCGGCAACGACCGCTAGCGTCCGAGCACGGGTGCGAGGTGCCGGAGCACGTACGCGCCGCACCACCGGCTTTCGGTGTCCCTCGGGTCGACAGCCTCCTTGGCGGCCCTGCGGGCGAGCTACTTCGGGTCCGGGTGCGACCCGATGTCGTCCGCCACCCGCAGCGCGGTCCTCCAGTCGGCCTGGGTCAAGCGGGCGATGTCCGACGCCAGGCACAGGCGACGAACCTTCCGGTCGTCCTCCAGCACTTGGACCACGAGATCCGCGTTCTCCCGGCCGGGGAGCTTGACGATCACGCTCAGGGAGTTGGTCCGCAACGTCGCCGTCGCGCCCTCGGTCATCCACCGCCGGAACTGGCGGACACCATCGGGATCCATCCGGGACCCGACAGCGACATCGGTCGCATGGGCGGTGGGCTGCTCACCGAACGCGCCGGGATCACCCACCTGCACCGATCGGACGAGCGCCGCGAGCCGTTGGGTTCCCTTGACCCGCAGCAGCCCCGGGTGCGTGATCTCCTTGCGCCACATGTCGGCCCCCAACACCCGCTCGTAGGGCCTTCACGATTCCGCGCCGGACGGCCGCACCGAACCGCGCCGACCGGCCGAGGTCCCGCGCGAGCGCAGCGCGACCACCGTGCTCTGGGTGAGCTCGCCGGACCAGGCGCGGGTGCACCTGAGCGCGCACCTCGACCGGGCCCGGTGCGGCCACCCGTTGCGCGGGAACTGGACTCGATCGACCGGCTTGGCCGCCATCCGGCCCGGTACGCACGTGGCGTGCGAATCCTGCGTGGCCGTCGGCGGGACGCAGCGGCACTCCGCGCAAGCCGTCGAAGCCTCGGGCCGCCCCGAACCCGCCGAACGGGCGACCCGGCTGCCGGATCCGTCGACCTGGCACACCGACCAGCTCCCCGCGCTGACCACGCCAGCCGCGCGGCGCACCCGGCTCCGCGCGTAGCGGAGCACGACCCGACCCGTCGCCGACCGCACGCGCTGCTCGGCGACGGGTCGCGGCCGACCGGCGATCCCCTTCCCCGACACGATCGCCGGTCGGCCACCCACCGCCGCCTCAGCCGATCAGCGCGATGCCGTCCGGGTCGAGGCCCAGCCGGACCGGATCGCCGACTCCCGGGGCGGTGGCGGTGCGCGCGGTGGCCTCGACCGGCTCGGGCAGCTCCGGGGTCTCGACGGTGAGCCGGACGTGGTCGTGCCGGTGGACCCGTTCGCGCACCACGCTCGCGCCGTCCGCGTCGGGTTCGGCCCGAACCCCCGACGCGCGCAGCCCCAGCCGGGCCGGTCCGTCCGGGGCCGCGACGGGGACCGCGCCGAGCGCGCAGGTCGCGGTCCCGCCGCGCACCTCCGCCTGGAGCACCGCGGTGCAGCCCAGGAAGGCGGCGACCTCCTCGTCGGCCGGGTGCTGCCACAGCCGCTGCGGGGTGTCGACCTGCCGGAACCGGCCGCCGGTCATGATCGCCACCCGGTCGGCCAGGGTGAACGCCTCGTCGTGGTCGTGGGTGACCACGATCGAGGTGGCGTCGTCGGCGGCCAGCAACCGGGCCAGGTCGACGGCGAGCTGCTCGCGCAGCGTGCGGTCCAGCGCGCTCAGCGGTTCGTCGAGCAGCAGCAGCGCGGGGTCGGCGGCCAGCGCGCGGGCCAGCGCGACCCGCTGCGCCTCACCGCCGGAGAGCTCGGTGGCCCGCCTGCGCTCGTAGCCGTCGAGGCCGAGCAGCGCGAGCAGTTCGGCGACGCGTTCCCGGCGCCGCGCCCGGTCGGCACCGCGCATCCGCAACCCGAACTCCACGTTGCCCGACACGTCGCGGTGCGGGAAGAGCTGCCCGTCCTGGAAGACCATGCCGAACCGCCTGCGGTGCACCGGAACGCGCGCCAGGTCGGCACCGTCCCAGCGGATCTCCCCCGCCGACGGGCTTTCCAGCCCGGCCACCGCGCGCAGCAGCGTGGACTTGCCGCAACCGGACGGCCCGAGCAGGGCCAGCACCTCGCCGTCCGCCACCTCGAAGTCCACATCGGACACGGCAGCCACCGCGCCGTACCGCACCGAGAGCCCGGACACCCGCAACGCCATCTCATCGCCCATCCGTCGAATACCCCGCCCTCACCCGGAAGTGTGCTGAGTGAGGGGCACCCTCGTCCGAGTTAGGGGTCCTTTCAGAATGCGGCGGAGCCGCATGCGGTGAGGCTGTCAGCTTGCACCGCCGCGGGTTCTCAGCGGTCTTCTCGCGAGGACAGCCGTGACGCCGTGTACGTGTTTGGTACATCAGGAGCGGCTCCCGGAGCGAGGGGACCGCTGAGGTTCCGCCACCCGCACCGCCACCCAGATCATTCTGAAACAGGTCCTTACTCGGGCAAGGGTGCCCCTCACTCGGAAAACCCCACCCGGACGTGCGAGCCGCATCAGAACTCCCCCAGCGATCCGCCGCGCACCCGCAGCCGCTCGACCGCCAGCACCACCAGCACCGTCACCAGCATCAGCAGCGCGCACGCCGCGTAGGCGAGCTGGATGTTGAGCTCGCCCGGCCGCGAGATCAGCCGGGCGATGGCCACCGGCAGCGTCGCCGCCTCGGGCCGGGCCAGGAAGCTCGTCGCGCCGAACTCGCCCAGCGCCACCACGAAGCCGAACCCGGCCGCCGCCCCACCGAGCGCAGCGCCAGCGGCAGGTCGATCTCCCGCCGCACCCGCCACGGCCCCGCGCCGAGGGTCGCGGCGGCCTGCCGCAGCCGGTCGTCGATGGCCCGCAGCACCGGCAGCACCATCCGCACCACCAGCGGCGTCACCACCAGCGCCTGCGCGAACGGCACCAGCAGCGGCGAGGTCCGCAGGTCGCCGGGCAGCAGGTGCAGCGTGATCAGGTACCCGAACCCCAGGGTCACCGCCGACACCCCCAGCGGCAGCATCAGCGCGGCGTCGAGCACCTCGGCGAACCGGCGGCGCGCGGCGACCAGCACCGCCGCGGCCAGCAGCCCGACCAGCAGCGCCAGGCAGGTGGCGTCGAACGCCGCGCGCACCGAGTTCAGCGCCGCCTCCAGGCCGCTGACCTGCAACGTGCCGTCCTCGCCGGTGCCGAGCAGGCCGCGCCACCCGGCAAGGCTCCACCCGTCCCGGCCCGACACCGAGCGCAGCAGCAGCCCGACGATCGGCGTGAGCAGCCCGGCGACGACGAGCCCGGTGAGTCCGACGACCAGCCACTCCGCCCCGCGCGGCGGCCGGGTCGTCTCCTCGGCGGCGCGCAGCCGCAGCGCCGCCTCCCGCCTGCGCCGGGCCACCGCCGCCAGCAGCAGCGCGGCCAGCACCGCGGCGACCTGGAGCAGCGACAGCGCGGCGGCCCCGGACAGGTCGAGCAGCTGCACGGTGCGCAGGTAGATCTCGGTCTCCAGGGTTCGGTACCGGCCACCGCCCAGCACCAGCACCACGCCGAAGCTGGTGGCGCAGAACAGGAACACCACCGCCGCCGCGGACCCGAGCGCGGGCATCAGCGCGGGCAGCGTCACCGAGCCGAAGGCCCGCAACCGGGAGGCGCCCAGGCTTCGGGCGGCGTCCTCGGCGCGGCGGTCCAGGTGCGCCCAGAGCCCGCCGACGGTGCGGGCCACCACGGCGACGTTGAAGAACGCGTTGGCCAGCACGATCGCCCACACCCCGGCGTCGGCGCCCAGCACCGCGCGGAACGCCATCCCGACCACGATCGTCGGCAGCACGAACGGCACCGCGATCAGCGCCCGCAGCACCGGTTTGCCCGGCACCGCCAAGCGGGCCAGCAGGTAGGCGACCGGGAGCCCGGCGAGCAGCGCGACCGCGGTGGCCGCGGCGGCCTGGCCGAAGGTGAACGCGACCAGCCGCCACGTCCCCGGCTCGACCAGCACGTCGGCGAAGCCGCCCGCGCCCAGGCCGCGGCCGACGATGGCCACCACCGGCCACAGGAAGAACACCCCGAGGAAGCCGAGCACGCCCGCACCGACGACCCCGAGGGCGACGCGCCGCATCACCCGCGCACGACCTCCCGCCACTCCCGCACCCAGCGGTCCCGGTTGCGCTCGACCTGCTCGGGCGGCAGCTCGGCGGAGCGCTCCGGCAGCGGGGCGGTGCGCTGCCAGCCGTCCGGCAGCGGCACGCCGGTCACCGCCGGGTAGACGTACATCCGCTCGGCGACCTGGGCCTGGAACTCCGGCGAGAGCAGGAAGTCCACCACCTGACCGGCGGCGTCGGGATCGTCGGTGCCGCGCAGCACCCCGGCGTACTCGACCTGCCGGTAGCAGGTGTCCAGCAGCGCCTTCGTGCGCGGCGTCCCGTCCGGGCGGACCTCGGCGGCCGGGGAGGAGGCGTAGGACAGCACGATCGGGCGCGGTCCCTGCCCGGTCGACCCGGAGAAGTCCTGCCCGTAGGCCTCCTCCCAGCCGGAGGAGAGCTTCGCGCCGTTGGCCATCAGCGCGCGCCAGTAGTCGGCCCACCCGTCCTCGCCGAACTCGGCGACGGTGGCCAGCAGGAACGCCAGCCCGGGCGAGGACGTGGACGGGTCGGGCACCGCGAACAGGTCGCGGTAGCGCGGGTCGGTGAGGTCGCGCAGCGTCGCGGGCGCCGGGATGCCGCGCTCGGCGAACCACCCGGTGTCGACGTTGACGCACACGTCGGCCACGTCCACGGCGGTGAGCCGCTGCCCGTCGCCCAGCGCGTAGCGCTCCGGGCCGGTGGCGGTGGTGGGGTGTGGCGCGAACACGTCCGCGCGCAGCGCGCGGGAGGCGAAGGTGGAATCGACGCCGTAGGCCACGTCGCCGATCGGCGCGTCCTTGGTCAGCACCAGCTCGTTGGTGAGCTCCCCGGCGTCACCGCTGGGCACCACCCGCACGTCGATGCCGGACTCGCGTTCGAACCGCGCCAGCAGCGCCTCGTCGACGGCGAAGGAGTCGTGGGTGACCAGCGTGACCGAGCGCCCCGCGGACTCCTCGCCCCCGATCAGCGAGCACCCCGTGGTGAGCGCGACCAGCGCGGTCGCACCGGCCAGCAGCCGTGAACGTTTCAACGATCCTCCCGATGCGCACGCGCGGCAGCAGGCTGATCGCTCGCCTCCCTGCGCCGGCATGATCCGGTTCAGGTGCGGACGGTCGAGGGGCTCGCCCCTCCTCTCAGCCCAGCGCGCTGGACTCCCGTGGCACCCCGGAGTCTACGTGCCCGCATCCGGCGATCAACCCGCACGGCGCGGGACCTCGCGATCGGCGGCGGCACGCGCCACCATGGGGCCATGACGGAACTGCTCACCGACGCCCAGGTCGCCGAGGCGCTGCAGCACCTGCCGGAGTGGCGCCAGGCCGACCAGGCGCTCGTCCGCGAGATCCGGTTCCCGAGCTTCCCGGTGGCCATCCAGGCGGTCACCCGGGTCGCCGAGATCGCCGAGACGGAGAACCACCACCCGGACATCGACATCCGCTACCGCACGGTCACCTTCTCCTGCACCACCCACTCCGCGGGTGGGCTGACCGCGAAGGACACCTCGCTAGCCCAAGAGATCGACGCGGTTGCGGATGAGCTTGGTTAGTTTTTTGGCTTGCGTAGCGGTGCCGGTGGCGGAACCTCAGCGGCCTTCTCGCTCCGGGCGCCCTTCCTCATGTACAACCACGTACACAGCGTCAGGGCGTCCTCGCGAGAAGACCGCTGAGAACCCGCGGCGGTGCCGGTGGCGAGGGTGGGGCAGAGCGGAAGCGGCTTCGCCGCTTGCCTGACGGTGGCCGGGTGAGGCTGGCGGGTTCGGCGCTTGCGTGGGCGGCCTGGGGTCAGCCGATGAGCTCGGCGACCTCGAAGGCGCAGCCCCAGGAGAGGGCGACCCCGCTGCCGCCGTGCCCGTAGTCGTGCACCACCCTGGCGCCGTTGAACTCCTCGGCCTCGACCCGCACCCGCTCGCGACCGGGCCGGAGACCGACGACGTCACCGGAGACCTCGACGTCGGCCAGGCGGGGTTCGACCTCGGCGCAGCGGTGCAGGATCGCGGCGCCGACGTCGGGGCGCGGGGCCCTGCTCCACTCGCCGTCGACGGCGATCCCGCCGAGGACCAGGCGGTCGGCGTGCGGCATCCAGGAGACGAACTCGCCGCCGCGGGAGAGCTCGATGAAGTAGTCCTGCACGCCGGGGTTGCGGACCACGACCTGCTGGCCCCACACCGGCTGGACGCCGGGGTCGCCGACCAGCTCGCGGGCGCCGACGCCGGTGCAGTTGACCACGACGTCGGCCTCGGCCGTCGCGTCGGCCAGCGACGGCACGCCGCTGAGGACGATCTCACCGCCCGCCGCGCGGAACCGTTCGACGAGGTAGGCGAGGTAGCCGGGCATGTCGATCAGCGGCAGGGTGCCCGCGTAGCCGTCGACGAACCCGGCGGGCAGTTCCTCCCGGTCGCAGCGGCGCAGGTCCGGGATCAGGTGCACCTCCGGCGGCAGCGCCTCGCCGAGCGGGTGGCGGGCGGCCATCCGGCCGGGCACCAGCCGGACCCCGGTGCGCTCGTCGCGGGCCAGCGCGGTGAACTCGGCGTGCGAGCGGGTGACCCAGTGCAGCACCTTGTCGGCGGGGCGCAGCAGCGCCGGTCCCCACAGCGCCCCGGCCGCCGCCGAGGTGGTCTCCCCCGGCCGTTCGGCGGTCCGGATCCGCACGGCCCGGCCCTGCTCGGCGAGCACCACCGCCGAGGTCAATCCCTGCACCCCGGCGCCGATCACCAGCACCGGTTTCGCGGACGCGGTCACCCCACCGACGGTAGCAGCCGGACGTGACGGCGGACACGTCCGCGCGGGCCGGTGGTCCGCGGGCCGCGCGCGGGTAGGCTCGCCCCGTCGCCCGCCGGCGCGGGGGAATGCGACACCGACCCAGGGGATTGCGCGATGCACCGGATCTGGCCGCCGGAAGCGGCGGGCGAAGTGGACCAGCACGAGCTCGAACGCCTCTACGGCTACCCGGACCGCGAGAAGTGGGTCGCGGTGAACTTCGTGTCCAGCGCGGACGGCGCGGTGCACATCTCCGGGCGTTCCCGGGGCCTGTCCAACCCGGTGGACCGCGAGGTCTACCCGCTGGGCAGCAACCTGGCCGACGTGGTGCTGGTGGGGTCCAGCACGGCCATCACCGAGGAGTTCACCGGGGTCAAGCCCAGCGCCGAGGTCGCCGAGCTGCGCGCCCGGCACGGGCTGGCGCCGGTGCCGCCGATCGCCATCGTCACCTCCGGCCAGTCGCTGCCGCCCGCGCCGCCGGTGCTCACCGACGTGCTGACCCCGACCATCGTGCTGACCTGCTCGGCCGCCCCCGCCGAGCGGCGGCGGGCCTGGGCCGAGGCGGGCGCCGAGGTCGAGCTCCTCGGCGACGGCGAAGTGGACCTGGTGGGCGCGGTCGACGCGCTGGCCGCGCGCGGGCTGGGCCGGATCCACTGCGACGGCGGGCCGGAGCTGTTCGGCGCGATGCTGCGGGCCGGGGTGGTCGACGAGCTGCGGCTCACGCTGTCCCCGCTGCTGGTGTCGGGCACGGCGGGCCGCATCGCCAGCGGGATGCACCTGGAACCCGAGCGCCTGCACCTGGCCTCGGTGCTGGCCGAGGACGACACGCTGCTGCTGCGCTACCTGCTCACGAACCCGGCGAGCTGACCTCGCGCTCGATGCGCTCGAAGATGTCGGAGTCGGTTTCCCGCTGCCACTCCGGCAGATCCGCCCAGTCGGCCACGTAGGACGGCTTGGGATCGGGGACGTGCCGGTAGATCTGGCCGGTCCAGCACAGCGCGACGAACCGCCCCTTCTGCTCCCGGGTGAGCCGGGATGCCGCACCACCGGTGGCGCGCAGGAAGTCGCGCACCTGGCCGAACACTGCCGCGGCGCTCTCCCGCTCCCACGTCGGCGTGTCCTCCCACGGCACGACGTAGCCCGGTTTCGGCTCGCCCGGGTAGTGCGCGCGCACCCCGGCGATCCAGGCCTCCCGGAAGACCTTCCCTCCGTCCACGACTGCTCCTCTCGGTGTCACTGCTCGGGCGCGGCTGCCGTGACCGCCCGGATCTGCTCGTCGAGGAAGCGCACGTGCCGGTTGCCCAGGAACGGCACCAGCCGACCGCGCAGGTCGTCGAGCTTGCGGCCGACGTAGCCGGCCGAGGCGGTCTGGCGGACGGTGTCGAGCGCGGCGGCGCCGTGCAGCAGCAGCTGGTCGACGTCGCGGCGCTGCGCCCCGACCACCGCCAGGTCGGTGAGCACGCCGCCGCGGCGCCGGGTCGAGATGTCGGCCCGCAGCAGCGCGTGGAGCGGCCCCTCCGCCAGGTCCGGCCGCCCCAGCGCGACGAAGCAGGAGGCGCGCTCGCCGTCGAGCCGGGAGCTCTCGAACCGCAACCAGCCGGTGTGCTCGGGCGCGGGCAGGTGCACCACCTCCTCGGCCTCGTCCAGGGCGCGGCGGCACGCCGCGAGCTCGCCCAGCCCGGCGCTGGCCTGGGCCCGCACCGCGGCCACCCAGTACCGGGTGGCGCGCCCCGGATCCCCGCGCTCGGCCAGCCGGGCCGCGCCGTCGAGCAGCGGCACGGCGCTGCGGTGCTCCCGCTCGTAGATGCTGATGAAGGCGTGCCGGGTCATCGCGCAGGCCCACAGGTCGTACTCCCGGGCCTCCTTGCTGGCGTGCGCGGCGATGGAGTAGCAGTGCGCCGCGTCGGCGTACCCGCCGCCGTCGAAGAAGATCTCGCCGCAGAGCTGGAACACGTCGCCGGCGAGCCGGCACAGGCGGCGGCGGTCCTCGGCGCGCTGCGGCTCGTCGAGGCACTTCTTGAGCAGCGCCACCTGGCGGCGGGCCAGCGGCAGCACGTCGCGCTTGGTCCGGGTGCCGGAGTAGGTCCGCCACAGCGCCGCGTTGAGCCGCTCGTACTCGGTGAGCACCACCGGGTCGAGGCGCCGGGGGTGGGCGGCGGCGTGGGCGACGCGCTCGGCGTCCAGCGCCGACGCCGGGATCGCGAGCAGGGTGCCGGTCAGCGTCATCAAGCGGATCAGTTCACGGCGGTTCACGTCGTCACGTCGCCAATCGTCGTCGCGCGGTGGGGTCCCCGGCGGCTCCCCGCCGTCCCGCGACGCGCCCCGCAGCTCAGCGATCTTCCACTGCTTCTCCTGCCGGCAGACGCGGTCGTAGTGGGCCAGCAGCGCACCGCGCGCGTCGAGCCGGCGGTCGGCGGTGGACCAGAACTCGCGGCCGGGGAACTGCCGACCCGCCTCGATGTGCGCGATGGAGGTCCGGGAGTAGTGGGTCAGGCGGCCGAGGTCGCCCTGCTTGAGCGGGACGCCCTCGCGGTAGGCGGCCAGGGAGGCCCCGAGGGCGCGGCGGAGCTCCACTTCAGCCACCGACCTGCGCCCCATGAAGGTCCCCATCGTGTCAGCAGACGTATCCGCTCGGTCATCAAGAGTAACCACGAGCGCTCAACAGGTGAACGGTCCGCCGTGTGGGACTTCCTCCCACACCCTTACCCACCTCGCCTCCACACGCTTTCGTGATCGGTGAATCACTGTGCGGAGTCGAAGGGGGCGGCGATGGCCGACCATCCGCGCGCCGGGCACGTCGACGAGCTGCTGACCGAACTGCGCCGCCGCCGGTGGGTGCTCTACGTCTTCGGACCGAGGCGCGCGCCCGAGGTCGTCGCCGCCACCTTCCACTGGACGACCTGCGCCGACGTGGTGCTGCTGCGCGCCGAGGACGACGCCAGCGCCTACCGCGCCCCGATCACGCCCAGCACCGACGTGTTCGCCCCCGACCTCGTGAGCTGGCAGTACCGCGCCCCGGCCGCCTGGACCCTGCGCGCCGTGCTCACCCTCGCTCCCCCGGGTGAACCGGACGCCCCGCTGGCGGTGCTGCGCCCCGAACCGGGCTGCCACGTCCCGATGGACCTGCGCCGCCCGGTCACCATCCGCCCCACCTCCCTCACCGGCTGCTGAGCGGTGCGACGTAGGCGCCGCGCCCCCGAGTCGCTACCGTTGTGGCATGACCGCGCTGCCCGACTGGATGCGCCCACCGCGCGCGGAAGGCTGGTTCGCGGAAGACCTCGACCACCTTCCCGAGGCGCCGCGCCACACGGAGCTGATCGACGGAGCGCTCGTCTTCATGACGTCCCCGCAGCGGTCGTGGCACGGTCGCCTCGTCACGTCGCTGACGTCCGCCCTCATCGAGCAGGCTCCCCGGGGCATCGAAGTCGAGCGCGAGATGACCGTCCGCCTCGACGCGCGCAACCGGCCCGAGCCCGACCTGCTGGCCACCACCGCGCCGTACGATCCCGACCGCACCTGGTACGCACCGCAGGACGTGGTGCTGGTGGTCGAGGTCGTGTCGCCGGAATCCGCGCACCGGGACCGCACGGTCAAGCTGCGCAAGTACGCAGAAGCCGGGGTCCGGCACTGCTGGCGGATCGAAGCCGAGGGAACGTCGCCCGCCCTCCACGCGTACGAGCTGGACGGGCCGACGGCCGCCTACGCCCCCGCGGGAATCCTGCGGGGAGCGACGCGGCTGCGGCGACCGTTCCCGATCGACCTGGACCTGGACGCACTCCTCCCCTGAGCCGCATCACTCCCCTGCGTGTCACGCGAACAACTGATGTGTCAGACACCTGGATTCGACATGCTGGGTTCGTGACGAGCGGGCAAGGCCAGGTGAGCACCCCAGCGGATATCCGCCGCGAGATTGCCCAGCAATGGACCGGCACCGGCTCGGTCGTCGACGAACTCGCCGACGACCGCCGTTCCGAGGCGGCCCGCGAACAGAACCGGGCGTGAACGCGGTGCTCGAAGCGTCCGCGTCCTGGCGTGGTTGCGCGAGGAGGACAGTGCGGAGCCGTTGACGCCCCGGTCCGCTGCCCCGCGACCGGCGCCGTCAGCCCTGCTCGTCATCGGGGCGCTCCGGGCGGACGTGGCCTTGGATCTGCTCCAGCAACGCCGACGAGCCTTGCAGGTTGCGCATCAGGGCGTCGATCGTCATGAGGGCGAGGCCCTGCTCCGGATCGCCGAGGACGAGCAGCTTGGTGCCCGCCTCGATGCCCAGGTCGCGCCGCGCCTGCGCGGGGAGCACGACCTGCCCGCGCGCGCTCACCGTCACCGCCCCGTAGAAGCCGCGACCGCCGGGGCCGTAGTGGGGTTCGTCCGCACCTGAAGCCATTGCGCCATCCTCGCACACGCATGGCATGTATGATTTGCTTTGCATTTCATACCTCGCGCGACGGCCGAACCGCGCCCGCGGTCGTACGGTCGGTTCGCGAGACCTCTCACCGGGGAGAACGCCATGACGAGCACCTGGCCGAGCCCGCCGCCCTTCGCGCGGTGGGCGGTGCTGCCGATCGCCGCCGCCGTCGCGGTGGTGCAGCTCGTGGCCGCGACGCGCAGCGGGTACTGGTTCGACGAGGTCTACATGCTGGCCATCGGCCGCAACCACCTCGACTGGGGATCCGCCGACCAACCGCCGATGACCCCGGCGCTGGCCTGGCTGATGGACGCGATCGCCCCGGGGTCGGTGCTCGCACTGCGGCTGCCCGCCGTGCTCGCCACCGCCGCGGCGGTGGTCGTCGCGGCCCTCATCGCCCGCGAGCTCGGCGGCGACCGGCGGGCGCAGGCCATGACGGCGGGCGTGCAGGCCACCGCGCTGTGGATCACCCTCGCCGGGCACTGGCTGACCCCGTACACCCTGGAACCGGTCCAGTGGCTGCTGCTGCTCTGGCTGCTGATCCGCTGGATCCGGCTGCGCGACGACCGCCTGCTGCTCGCGCTGGGCGCGGTGGCCGGGATCGCGGCGATGACCAAGTTCCAGGTCGTCCTGCTGTGCGCCGCGCTGCTGCTGAGCGTGCTGCTGCTCGGGCCGCGCGAGCTGCTGGCCCGGCCGCTGCTGTGGGCCGGCGTCGGGATCGCCGGACTGCTCGCGGCGCCGACCCTGGTGTGGCAGGCCGTCCACGGCTGGCCGCAGCTGCGGATGAGCGGCATCGTCATCGCCGAGGCCGAGGCACTCTACGGCGGACGCCCCGGCGTCGCGTTCGGGATGATCGCCGTGGCCGGGCTCGCCGGGACGGTGCTGTCGCTGTACGGCCTGTGGCGGCTGGCGCGGACCGACGACCTCCGGTTCCTCGCCCTGACCACCGCGCTGCTCTACGCGCTGTTCGTGATCGCCCCCGGCCGCCCCTACTACCTCGGCGGGCTCTACGCGGTGCTCGCGGCGGCGGGTGCGCTGGGCCTGCAACGACGGCGGGAGGCCGGGAGCGGGCGGCGGCGGTGGGTGGCCTGGCCCGCCTTCGCGCTCAGCGCCGCCCTCGCGGCGGGCATCCTGACCCTGCCGGTCGCCGACGTCTCCGACCGGATGGGCGACGCGCTCGCCCGCCGCGCCGCCGACGTCTACCACGCGCTGCCCCCGGAACAGCGCGAGCGCACCGCGCTCATCGGCGATCCCTACATCGCCGCCGCCTACCTCGACGGGTACTCCACGCGCTACGACCTGCCCCCGGCGCACAGCACCAACCGCGGCTACGGCTACTTCCCGCCACCGCCGGAGAGCACCGACGCGGCGGTCTACGTGGGCGCCGACCCGAACGAACTCCGCCCGTACTTCACCGACGCGCGCCTGATCGCCCGAGGCACCCCGACGAACACCGTCTGGCTGGTCACCGGCAGGCACACCCCGTGGACGCGCATCTGGACCGACCTCCGCACCCTCGACGTCGAACACCACGGCACACCACCCCGTTGAGGTGTCCAGGATTTTTGGGCGCGCAACCTTCCTCGGGGCGGCCATGGTCGGTCAGCAGGGAACAGGCGGAGCGTGGTGGGTAGCGTAGGACCGTGCGCATCACGCGGGACGAGCTGCACCGCTTGGTGGACGAGGTGCCTCCGGAGGAGCTGGAACAGGTCGGTGAGTACCTGCGCCACCTGGTTGGCCATCGCCGTGGCTCGGGCCAGGCGCGGCCGCGTCGGGCGTTCCGCTTCGCGGGTCTGGGTCAAGCCCCGCCCGGCACCGGGGGCCAAGCCGAAGAGATCGCTCGGGACGAACTCGGTGGCCGTGGTAGTACCGCCGAGTGATCGTCCTCGAAACCGGTCCGCGCATGGCCGACAGCGCGGACGCGGAGCATCAGCGCTGCTAGCTGCCCGGCCCTGCTGCTATCTGAACCGCTGCTCGGCGAGGTCGGGCCCTGCTGACGACGCCGCTCGGTCCACCGCACCGCCGGAGGGACCTGCCCGCCGTGGCGATGTCGCGGCAGCTGCGAAGACCGGCCCGGGGCACCGCGCAGCGTCCCGGGTCGGCTCCGGTGCTGCGCGGGGCCGGAGCTGTGCGGGTCCGGAGCTGCTGCCGAGCGCCGGTCACCGGCGAAGCGGTGACCGGCCCGAACGGACCGGATCAGACGTTGAAGCGGAAATCCACGATGTCGCCGTCGGACATGACGTAGTCCTTGCCCTCCATGCGGACCTTGCCCGCCGACTTGGCGTCGGCCATCGAGCCCGCGGCGACGAGGTCGTCGTAGGAGATGATCTCGGCCTTGATGAAGCCGCGCTCGAAGTCGGTGTGGATGACGCCCGCGGCCTGCGGGGCGGTCCAGCCCTGGCGGATCGTCCAGGCGCGGGCCTCCTTCGGCCCGGCCGTGAGGTAGGTCTGCAACCCGAGGGTGTGGAACCCGGCGCGGGCCAGCGCGGCGAGCCCCGGCTCGGTCTGGCCGATGGACTCCAGCAGCTCGGCGGCGGATTCCGCGTCGAGCTCCACGAGCTCGGCCTCGACCTTGGCGTCGAGGAACACCGCGTCGGCCGGGGCGACCAGCTCGCGCAGCTGCGCGCGCCGGGACTCGTCGGTGAGCACGCCCTCGTCAGCGTTGAACACGTAGAGGAACGGCTTGGTGGTGAGCAGGTTCAGCTCGCGCAGCTCGGGGTCGTCCTTGCCGATACCGGCGGCGAACAGCGTCCGGCCCTCGTCGAGGATCTCCTTGGCCCGCTGCGCGGCCTCCAGCGCGGGGCGGCGGTCCTTGTGGGTGCGGGCTTCCTTCTCCAGCCGGGGCAGCGCCTTCTCCAGCGTCTGCATGTCGGCGAGGATCAGCTCGGTGTTGATCGTCTCGATGTCGCTGGACGGATCGATCCGGCCGTCGACGTGCACCACGTCGGGGTCGTCGAAGACCCGGATGACCTGGCAGATCGCGTCCGCCTCGCGGATGTTGGCGAGGAACTTGTTGCCCAGGCCCTGCCCCTCGGAGGCACCCTTGACCAAGCCCGCGATGTCGACGAACGACACGGTGGCGGGCACCGTCTTCGCCGAGTCGAACATCTCGGCGAGCCGGTCCAGCCGCGGGTCCGGCAGCGGCACCACGCCCACGTTGGGTTCGATGGTCGCGAACGGGTAGTTCGCCGCGAGCGCTTCGTTGCTGGTCAAGGCGTTGAACAGGGTGGACTTGCCGACGTTGGGCAGTCCGACGATTCCGAGGGTGAGGCTCACACCCCGAGTCTAGGTGCTGGCCCGAGCCCCTCCCGGCCCCGGTCGCACCGGCCCCGCACCACCCGTCCGGGACGTGGGTGAGGGGGCTCCTTCATCCGGCCATGTCGGATGAAGGAGCCCCCTCACCTGGTTCAGTCGTCCTGGCCGCCGCCGTCGTCCTGGCGGTCATCGTCGTTGTCCTGCTGGTCGTTGCGGTCGTCCTGCTGGCCGCCGTCGTCGTCCGGCGCGTTCGGCGGTGGTTGCTCCTGGTCCTGCCGCTGTTCCTGCTCCTGCTCCTGGTCCTCGGGCGGCGGAGCCGGGTCGTTGCACCCGGCCGTGAGGGTCACCGCGAACGCGGCCGCCGCGATGCCTCCCGCGAGTCGGAATCCGCGTGCCTTCCTGATCAGGGTCATACCGAGACGATAGGGACGAACGGCCGCCGCCGCACTACCAGGTGACGCCGCACGATGTCCGATATCCGCTAGAACCGGGCCCGGGGCGCTGGCAGCATCGATGTCGTGATGGTGGGAATCGAGGAAGCGTACCGGGCGGTGAGCGCCCGGGACCCGCGCTTCGACGGCTGGTTCGTGCACGCGGTGCGCAGCACGGGCATCTACTGCCGCCCCTCCTGCCCCGCCCGCACCCCCAAGCGCGCGAACAGCGCCTTCTACCCCACGGCCGCCGCCGCGCAGGGCGCCGGGTTCCGCGCCTGCCTGCGCTGCCTGCCCGACGCCGTGCCGGGGTCCCCGGAGTGGGACCTGCGGGCCGACCTGGCCGGCCGCGCGATGCGGCTGATCGACGACGGCGCGGTCGACCGGGACGGCGTGGCCGGGCTCGCCGCCGCGCTCGGCTACTCGCCGCGCCACCTCACCCGGGTGCTGACCGCCGAACTCGGCGCCGGGCCGCTCGGCCTGGCCCGCGCGCACCGGGCGCACTCCGCCCGCGTCCTGATCGAGACCACGCCGGTGCCGTTCGGCGACGTCGCGTTCGCCGCCGGGTTCGCCAGCCTGCGGCAGTTCAACGAAACGATCCGCGAGGTCTTCGCCACCACGCCCACCCTGATGCGGGCCCGCGCGCGCCGCCGCGGCGGCCCACCGCCCGCTCCCGGCGCGATCCGGCTGCGGCTGCCGTTCCGGGCGCCCTACGACGCCGCCGGTGTGCTGGCGTTCCTCGGGGCGCGCGCCGTCGCCGGGCTGGAGGACGTCGGGCCCGGGCACTACGCGCGGGCGCTCCGGCTCCCGCACGGCACCGGCACCGCGACGCTGCGGCCCGAGTCCGACCACGTGTCCTGCACGCTGCGGCTGTCCGACCTGCGCGACCTCGGCAGCGCGGTGTCCCGGCTGCGCGGGCTGCTGGACCTGGACGCCGATCCGGTGGCGGTGGCCGAGGTGCTCGGCGCCGATCCGCTGCTGGCCCCGCAGCTCGCCCGGCATCCCGGGGTGCGGGTGCCGGGCAGCGTCGACCCGACCGAGATGCTGGTCCGGGCGGTGCTCGGCCAGCAGGTCTCGGTCGCCGCCGCGCGCACCACCACCGAACGGCTGGTCGCCGCGCTCGGCGAACCGCTCGCCGAACCGGACGGGGCGGTGACCGCCCTGTTCCCCACCCCGGGGGCGCTGGCCGAGCACGCCCGCGACGTGCTGCCCGGTCCGCGCCGCCGCGCCGAGGCGGTCCGCGCGATCGGCGAAGCCCTCGGCGGCGGGCTCGCGGTGCACCCGGGTCGCGACCACGACGAGCTGCGCCGGGACCTGCTGGCGCTGCCCGGGGTCGGGCCGTGGACCGCCGACTACGTCCTGCTGCGCGTGCTCGGAGCACCGGACGTGCTGCTCGACGGCGACCTCGCCCTGCGTCGCGGCGCCGCGGCGCTGGGGCTCCCGGACGAACCCGCCGCCCTCGGCGACCGCGCCCGGCGGTGGCGGCCCTGGCGCTCCTACGCCGGGATGCTGCTGTGGACGGCGACCGCGCCACGAATCGGAGGAACGACATGATCACCTGGTCCACCACCGGAACTCCCGCGGGGCCGTTCACCGCCGTCGTCGACGGCGACGGGGCGGTGCTGGCCTCCGGCTGGACCGACCGGCTCGACGCCCTGCTGCCGCAGGTCTCCCCCGCGCTGCGCGGGGACTGCACCGAGGTCGCCGATCTCGGCGCGGTCACCCGAGCCGTGCACGCCTACCACGACGGCGAGATCGGGGCGGTCGACGGGGTCCCGGTCCGGCAGCGCTCCGGCGCGTTCCTGGAGCACGCCTGGGACGTGCTGCGCGAGGTGCGCGCCGGGGAACCGGTCAGCTACGCCGAATTCGCCGCGCTGGCCGGACGTCCGGCCGCCGTGCGGGCCGCCGCGTCGGCCTGCGCCCGCAACGCCGCCGCGCTGTTCGTGCCCTGCCACCGGGTGCTGCGCACCGACGGTTCGCTCGGCGGCTTCCGCTGGGGCCTCGACGTCAAGCGCTGGCTCCTCGCCCACGAAACCCGCCCGGGACGTGAGTGAGGGGAACCCTCGCCCAACATAGGACCGCTTTCGCCAATGGCCTGCGTGGCGGTGCGGGTGGCGGAACCTCAGCGGCCTTCTCGCTCCGGGATCGCCTCCTGATGTACCCACTTCGTACACGGCGTCGGCGCTGTCCTCGCGAGAAGACCGCTGAGAACCCGCCGCGGTGCCGGTTGCGTGCCTCACCGCATGCGGCTCCGCCGCATTCTGGAAAGACCCCAACTCGGGCAAGGGTGCCCCTCACTCAGTTCCCGTCCGGGTGACGACGGTGCCTTGGTGGAAGCGGACCTGCCAGCCGTCGGGGGTCCGCTGCCAGAGGGTCGCCCGCTGGGTGAGCCGGTCGCCCTGGCGCAGCGCGTAGGTGAGCAGGTGCAGGCCCGGCGCCAGTTCGCGGCGGCGGAAGTCGTCGGTCTCCCAGCGCTCCGGCACCGGATTCCGGAACCGCTCGGCCAGCACCGCGATCACGTGCTCCCGGGAGTACGTCCGGCCGGAGGCGCCGATCTCCCGGAAGTCCGGCGCGATCAACGCCTCCACCTCGGGCAGCGTCGTGCCCCGGTGGAACAGCAGCTCCAGTTCGGCGAGTTCGGCGAGCACGGGGTCCATCCCGCAGTGGTAGCACGCGGAACTTCCGATCGGCGCGGGGTTTTCGGGCGCCGTGGCGTGGTGGTACCGGAAGCGCCGCCGATGCCGAGAACGCCTCACGCCCTGCGTCCGCACCGCGTCGTGGTGGGCGGTTGGGGATGGCGCTCAGGTCTGGAGTTCGAGGGTGGATCCGGTGCGGGACTTGCGGACCCGGAGGCGGACGCCGATGCGCTGGCGCATCTCCTCGACGTGCGAGACGAGGCCGACGACGCGGCCTCCGGCGCGCAGCTCGTCGAGGGTGTCCATCACCAGGTCGAGGGTGTCGGCGTCGAGGGTGCCGAAGCCCTCGTCGATGAACAGCGTGTCCAGCAGCACGCCACCGGATTCGGCCGCGACCACGTCGGCCAGTCCCAGCGCCAGCGACAGCGAGGCCAGGAACGACTCGCCGCCGGAGAGGGTCTTGGCCGGGCGGACCTTGCCGGAGTAGTCGTCGAGCACGTCGAGGCCGAGCCCGCCCCGGGTGCCGCGCGCCCCGGCCGCGTCCGAGTGCACGAACGAGTAGCGCCCGCCGCTCATCCGCTGCAACCGGCGAGTCGCGGTGATGGCGACCTCCTCCAGCCGCGCGGCCAGCACGTAGGAGCGCAGCGACATCCGGCGCCGGTTCTGGCCGCGCCCGTTGACCACGTCGGTGAGCGCGTCGAGCTCGCGGTAGGCGGTCTCGACGGGTTCGAGCCGGGTCCACGCCTCGCGCAGCAGCTCGCCGAGCCGGGCGATGTCGGCGTGCTGCTGCTCGGCGCGGTGGGCCCGGGCGGCGGCGTCCTCGGCGGCGGTGCGCGCGGTGGCCGCGGTCCCGGCGGCGCCGTCGACGTCGACCTCGGTGTCGGCGTCGACGCCGAACAGCTCCGGATCGGCCAGGGCGGCGCGGGCCCCGGCGGCGCGCTCGGCCACCCCGTCGAGGAACTCCGCGAGCGCGGCCATCCGGTCCTCGTCGCGGCGCGCGGCCAGCGCGGTGTCCACGTCGTCGAACCCGGCCGCGGTGGCGGCGGCGGTGAGCGCGTCGCGCTGCTCGGCGACCCGCTGCTCGGCCTCGGCGTGGGCGGTGCGGGCGGTGACCAGCCCGTCCAGCGCGGCGGCGGTGTCCAGCAGCGCCGCGCGGTGCTGCTCGATGCCGTCGTGCTCGCCGCGCGCCGCGCGCAGCCGTTCCTCGCGGTCGGCGATGGTCGCGCTCAGGGCGTCCCGCTCGGCGCGGCGCCGCGCCAGCCGGGTGCGCAGCTCGCCGAGTTCGCCGGTGAGCCGTTCGGACTCGGCTTCGAGGTCGGCCAGCGCGCGCTCCCGCTCCGGCAGCGCGGCGACCAGGTCGCGCAGCGCGGCGTGCTCGGCGGTGCGCTCGTCGACCTCGGCGGCCAGCCGCTCCTCGGTGTGCTCGCCGAGGCGTTCGGCGAGCCGATCGTGGTGCTGGCGGGCCTGGTGCAGCGCGGTGGCCAGCTCGTCGCGGTGCGCGGCGGCGCGCTGCTCGGCCTGCCGCGCGCGGTCCTCGTCCTCGGCGCCGACGGCGTCGGCCACCGGTTCGGCTGGGGCCGGGTGCTCGGCCGCCCCGCACACCGGGCACGGCCCGCCGGCCAGCCCCGCGGCGAGTTCGGCGGCCATCCCGGCGAGCCGTCGTTCCCGGAGTTCCTGCGCCCGGTCGCGGGCCCGCTGGTGCTCGTCCACGGCCCGCTGCGCGCGATCCTCGGCGGTGCGCAACGCCTGCCGCGCGGCCGGGAGTTCCCGCGCGGTCCGCAGCAGCGCGTCCAGCTCGGCCAGCCGGGCGGCCAGCGGGTCCAGCTTCGGCTGCGCCTGCCTGGCCTCGTCGACGGCGGCGCGGGCGGCGGTGATCCGCTCCGGGAGCGCGGCCTGCCGGTCGAGGAGTCCGGCTTCGGTCTTCTCGTCCTCGGTGGAGCCGCGCTCCAGCGCGGCCAGTGCGGCGCGGTCGGATTCCTGCTGCCGCGCCTCGGGGAGGAGCTGGGCGAGCGCCCCGGCGCGTTCGCGGGCGCGCCCGGCCCGCTCGCGCAGCTCCGCCACCGGATCGTCGGGACCGGTGCACCGCGCGGCGGCCTCGCGGAGCCCTCCGGCGGCCTCCTCGAATCGGGATTCGGCCCGCCGCAACGCCGTTCGCGCCGCGAGCACCGGTTCCGCGCGATGCGCGGCGTCCTGCTCGGCCCGGCGCGCCTCGACGTCGGCGGCCTGGTCGTCCACTTCGGACAGCACCGCGCGGGCGTCCCGCACCCGGCGCACCTTGTCGGCGAGCCCGCGGCGCTCGGCCAGCACCGCCTCGGCCGCGTCGCGTTCGCGGCGCAGCCGGGAGTGCTCGGCGCGGGCGTCCTCCAGCTCGCGGACCGCTTGCTTCTGCGCCGATTCCAGCCAGTTGCGGTCGTCGTCGTCCACCGGCTCGTGGCCGACGACCTGCGCCAGCCGCGCCCGCAGGTCCCGCACCCGCAACGACTGCTGCTCCAGCTCGCGGTGGCGTTCCCGGCGGCGCTCGACGAACCAGCGCTCCACCTCGCCGAAGCGCTGGGTGCCGAACAGCTTCTCCAGCAGCTTCTCCCGCTCCCCGGTGTCGGCCCGGAGGAACTTCGCGAAATCGCCCTGCGGCAGCATGACGACCTGGGTGAACTGCACCGCGGTCATCCCGAGCAGGCGCTCGATCGTGCGGGCCACCTCGTCGATGCGGGTGAGCCCGTCCGGGGACTCGCCGGTCGGCGCCCCCGAGACCCAGGTCAACGACGCCTTGGCCTGCTGGGTGGTGAATCCTTCGCCGCGCTTCTTCGGCCGCTGGTACTCGGGGCTGCGCACCAGGCGCAGGCGCTGGCCCTGCACCGTGAGCTCCAGCTCGACCTCGGTGGGCGTGCCGGGACCGGCGGTGTCGCAGCGCAACCGCTTGGCGTCGTCGCGGACCCCGGGCACCTGGCCGTAGAGGGCGAACGCGATGGCGTCGAGCAGCGTGGTCTTGCCCGCGCCGGTGTCGCCGTGCAGCAGGAACAGCCCGTCGGCGCCCAGCGCGTCGAAGTCCACCACCTGCTCGTCGGGATACGGGCCGAAGCCGCTCAGGCGCAGCGAGTGCAGCCTCATCGGGCCACCTCCGCGCTGCTCGCGGTGCGCAGCGCCGCGGCGAGCAGCGCGCGTTCCCCGTCGCCGGGCTCGCTGCCCCGGCAGTCCGCGACGAAGCCCGCCGCGAGCTCGTGGTCGTCCCGGCCCCGGGTGATCTCGGCGTAGCGGAGTTCGGCGGTGGCCCGGCCGCCCGCCGGCTTCCACTCCAGGTGCACCGCGTGCGGGAAGCGCTCCTGCAGGCGGCGCATCGGGTCCAGCGGGCGGACCTCGTCGGTCAGCGTCACCGACAGGTAGTGGTCGGTCACCGCGTCGTGCTCGGGCGCGTCGAGCAGCGCCGCCAGCTCGCCCTCGATCGCGGCCAGCGGACGCGGCACCGGCAGCTCGCGGCGCCGCACGTCGGCGAGCCCGTCGGCGTCGAGGTCCACCAGCCAGACCGATTTCCGGTGCGCCGCCTCGGAGAACGAGTAGGCCAGCGGGCTGCCGGAGTAGCGCAGGTGCTCGGCGAGCCGCTGCGCGCCGTGCAGATGGCCCAGCGCCGCGTAGTCGACGCCGTCGAACACCGCGCCGGGCACCTGCTCCACCCCGCCGACGGCGATGGTGCGCTCCGAATCGCTGCCCGTCCCGCCGGTGACGAAGGCGTGCGCGAGCACCACGGACCGCGCGCCGGGGCGGGTGGCGAGGTCGGCGCGCACCCGGTTCATCGCCTCGGTGAGCACGCCGGTGTGCCCGCGCGGGACCTCCGCGCAGGCGCCCGGCACGTCGGTGCGGGCCCGCAACGCCTGGCGGGCCGGATCGGGTTCCAGGTACGGGATGCCGTAGAAGGCCACCGGACCGTGCTCGTCGTCGAGCAGCACCGGTTCGTGCAGCTCGGCGGGGCTGGTGCGCAGGTGCAGGCCGCCCGCCGCCGCGAACTCGCCGAAGGCGCCGACCCGCGCCGCCGAGTCGTGGTTGCCGGAGGTGATCACCAGCCGCGCCCCGGCCCGGCGGATCGCCGAGAGCACCCGCACGCAGGTCTGCACCGCCTCCCCGGAGGGCACCGCGCGGTCGTAGAGGTCCCCGGCCACGACCACCACGTCGACGCGCTCCTCGACGACCAGGTCGGCCAGCCCGGTCAGGACTGCCTCCTGATCTCCGAGCAGGTCACGTCCGTGGAAGGTCCGGCCCACGTGCCAGTCGGAGGTGTGCAGCACCCGCATTCCGGTCACGCTAGCGAGGACCGGAGATCACCAGGACGACCCCCCGCGTGTCGGGCGCGGCGATCACGCGCGGTGCCCCGCGCGATCACGGGCAGTACCGGATTCCCCCGCGCCGCAGCGGATCGGCCATCATGGTGCGGTGGGTACCGGGCTGCTGATCGCCGTCGTCGTCGTGCTCGTGCTGCTGTGCGCCGGAGCGCTGCTGCTGCTCTGGCGGCTCTACACCGACAGCGCGCGACGCGCCGACGACGCGCTGCGCATGGTGGAGGCCGAGCGCTCCCGCGGCGCCGCGCAGCAGGCCGCGCTGCGCCGCTACGAGGTCGCGTTCGCCTCGATCACCGGGCGCGGTGAGCTCGGCGAGCAGGTGCTGGTGGAGACCGCGCGGTCGCTGGGGCTGCGCGAAGGCGTCCACTTCACGCTGCAGACCGACCTCGCGGGCGGCGGAGCGGCCCGACCGGACCTGGTGCTGTCGGTCGGCGGCGGGCGGCAGGTGCCGGTCGACGCCAAGGCGAGCCTGGCGGTGTGGGCCGAGGCGGTCGAGACCGACGACCCGGCCGAGCGCGCCGACGCGCTGCGCGTCCACGTGCGCAACATCCGCTCCCGCGCGACCGAGCTCGCGGGGAAGGGCTACCAGCGGTGGGCCGACGCGATCTACGGGACGATCATGTTCGTGCCCTCCGACGCCGCCGTCGTCTCCGCCCTGGACACCGACCCGCAACTGCTGTCCTGGCTGCTGGACAAGCGCGTCTTCCTGTGCGGCCCCACCGGATTCGCGGTGCTGGCCTCGGCGGCCCTGTTCGCCGCCACCGAGCGCACCCTGGCCGAGGACATCGAGCAGGTCCGGGCGCAGGCGGTGCGGGCCCAGCGCGCGGCCGGGGCGCGGTGGAGGCGGTGAACCTCTCCAGCACCCACCTCCAGCGCTTCGTCTCCGCCCGGCGGCGCGAACTCGACGCGCTGGAGACGTTCCGCAACGCGGTGCAGCCGCTGGCCGAGACAGCGGGGAGTGGGTCGGTGGGGGCAGTGCGCCGAGAAGACGACGCAGCGCTTCCGGAGCCTCAGCAGTCTTAGGCAGTCGTGGTCATGTTGCTTGGCGGTGCGGGTGGCGGAACCTCAGCGGCCTGCTCGCTCCGGGCGCCCTTCCTCATGTACCAAACACGTACACAGCGTCAGGGCGTCCTCGCGAGAAGACCGCTGAGAACCCGCGGCGGTGCAAGCTGCGAGGGTGGGGCAGAGCGGAAGCGGCTTTCGCCGCTTGCCTGACGGTGGTTGGCTCGTGTTCGGGCGTGCGCGGCTTCGCCGCTTCGGTTCCGGTGACCGGTCAGACGTGGGTTTCGACGAAGGCGATGAGGGCGTCCACCGCGAGTTCGGCCTGCCGTCCGCGGCCGAAGCCGTGGTCGACGCCCTCGTAGGGGTGGAGCTGGACGGTGGTGCCGCGGCGGCGGAGTTCGGCGGCGAAGTCGAGGCTCTGCTCCAGCGGCACCAGGGAATCGGCGGTGCCCTGCTGGATCAGGAACGGCGGCTCGGCACCGGAGACGCCCTCGATCGGGCTGGCCGCCGCCGCGCGCTCCGGGCATTCCGCGGGCAGGCAGCCGAGCAGCCGAACGATCACCTTTTCGGCGTAGGGCGTCAGCTCGGCGTACTTGGCCTGCGCCTCGGCGCTGAGGTCGGTCGGCCCGAACCAGTCCAGCACCGCGCGGATCCCGGTCAGCCCGCCGCCCGGCACCGCCGGATCATCGGTCGCCACCCCGAGCTGCGCGACGAGGTGACCGCCCGCCGACGCGCCCCACAGCGCCACCCGGTCCGGATCCAGCCCCCACCGGTCGGCGTTGCGCTGCAACCAGCGCACCGCGTCGCTGACGTCGAACACCTGCGCCGGGGCCGGGGCGACCGTGGTCAGTCGGTAGTCCACGGTGGCCACCGCGTACCCGCGCGCCAGCAACCGTTCGGCGGCCAGCGCCTCGGCGGTGCGCCGATCGGCGTCGAGGGTGCGCTCGCCCGCGTCCCAGCCGCCGCCGTGCGCGTAAACCACCAGCGGCACCGGTTCGCCGCTCGCCTCGGGCAGGAACAGGTCCAGCGCCAGCGGACCGGAGCCGCGCTCGGCGTAGACGGCACCGCGCACGACCTCGGCGGCACCGAGGTCCGCGGCGGCGGTGCGCGGGGCCGGGACGTCGGCGCTCGACGCGCGGGAGCACCCGGTGGCGACCAGCACGGCCAGTCCGGCGCACAGCGCCACCACCCGCCTCAGCACCACAGCACTCCCCGACCCGAGATTCACCCGATCAAGTGAGCTTAACAAGATCAGGATGAGCCCCGGGACGGTTTCGGCACGCCCGCCCGCAGCAGTCTCGACCCGACGGAGAACCGACGCCGACGCTCCCGTCACCCGTCCGTGAACTGAGTGAGGGGCACCCTTGTCCGAGTAACTTGGGCAAGGGTGCCCCTCACCTCGTCAACGCCGTCTGAAGCGGCTGACGTGCACCTCCCCGGTGCCGCTGGGGTTCCGCCGCCCGCACCGCTACGGCAGGCGAGCCGCCGAACCCCCGTCCGCGGCGTGTTGTTCCGCTGCCAGGAAGTGCGCCGTCCTGGCGGTCGCCTCGTAGAGGTCGCGGTAGTGCTCGTAGAACCGCTCGTAGCGCTCGCTGCGCTCCGGGTCGGGGCGCACCACCGAGGTCACCGGGTTCCAGCCGTCCGGGTCGATGGCGCTGCCGGTGGCGATCCCGGCCAGCAGCGCGTCACCGTAGGCGGCACCGACCGTCTCCGCCGGGATCTGCTGCTCCCGCCCGGCGATGTCGGTGACGATCTGCGTCCACAGGCCGCCCTGGGTGCCGCCGCCGACGGCGACCAGCCGGTCCGCCGCGCCGCCCGCCTCGGCCATCGCCTCCAGGTTGTGCCGGACGCCGAAGCCGATGCCCTCCAGCGCCGCCCGGTACAGCTCGGCCCGGCCGTGCGCGGTGGTCAGCCCGGCCAGCACGCCGCGGGCGTCCGGGTCGAAGATCGGTGTCCGCTCCCCCGCGAAGTAGGGCAGCAGCAGGAGCCCGCGGCTGCCCGCCGGGACCTCGCCCGCATCGGCGACGAGCTGCGCGAAGTCGCCGTCGAACAGCCCGCGCAGCCACTCGGTGACCGCGCCGGAGGTGGCCATCCCGGCGGCCAGCGTGTAGGTGTCCGGGAACGCCCCGCAGGTGCCCCACAGCGCCGGGTGCGGCCGGGGATCGGTGAGCACCTGGACGAAGAACATCGTGGTGCCGTACATCAGCATCACGTCGCCGGGCGCCCGGACGCCGACGCTGGTGGCCTCCGCCCAGGCGTCGATGGTGCCCGCGGTGACCGGCAGCCCCTCCGGCAACCCGGTCTCGGCCGCCGCCTCGGCACCGACCCGGCCGACCACCTCCGTGGACCAGACCAGCTCCGGCAGCGGCAGGTCGGGGGCGACCTCCGGCGCCCACTTCGCCGACCAGGTCCGCTCGTGCAGGTCGTAGAGCGGATCGCACTGGCTGGCCGAGTGGTGGTCGAGCACGTACCGGCCGGTGAGCCGGTGCACCAGGTAGGAGCTGCACATCAGCAGCATCTCGGTGCGCCGGTAGACCTCCGGCTCGCGCTCGGCCAGCCAGCGGATCTTCGGGCCGACGGCCTGGCTGGTCAGCGCCGAACCGCCGCGCCGCAGGATCTCCTCGGCGCCGAGCTCCTCGGTGAGCGCGTCGATCTGGGCGGTGGCGCGGGTGTCCACCCCGTAGAGGACGGCCGGGCGCAGCGGGTTCCCCGCGCCGTCGGCGGGCAGCAGCACCGGACCGATGCCGCTGACGCCCAGCCCGGCCAGCTGCCTGCCCTCCGCGGCGGGCAGCAGTTCCCGCACCAGCGCGACGAAATCGGCCCACCACACCGACTCGGCGTCGTGCTCGACCCAGCCGGGATGCGGGTAGGAGGTCTCGTGCGGTCGGCTCGCCCGGGCGATGATCCGGCCGTCCGCGGCGACCAGCACCCCCTTCGAGCTCGACGTCCCGATGTCGATGCCGAGCAGCACCTGGTCCATCCGCCCCGCCTCCTCGTCGTCGTCGCGGACAGCTTTTCAGCCCCGGGTCCACTCGTCGAGGCGGATGTCGAGCTGATCCGCGACCGCCCGCAGCGCCTCGCGGTGATCACCCGGCACGGCGTGGATGTGGTTGGCGCCGAACTTCGACAGGAACAGCTCGCCGGGCGCGTCCAGCCGGGCGAACGCGTGCGGCCACTCCGGGGTGGACTGGTCGACGAGCTCCTGGTTGGTCGCCGCGTCGTAGCTCTCGAAGTCGCCGAGCATGAGCTGGAGCCGGTAGCGCCCGTCCTCGCGGGTGAGCCGTCCCAGCGTCATCTGCCCGGGCGCGGCGATGTGCTGCACCGAGGCACCGCCCGCAGGGAAGAAGAACACCTCCGGGTAGAAATTCACCTTCGCCAGGTTCTCCGCCGGGTCGTCGCTGCGCGCGGCGTACCAGGTGGCGTGCTGACCGGAGTTGCACAGGTCCCAGATGTCGCGGTCGGCGTGGTAGTGCCGGACGTCGGCGAACAGCACCGGGGTGCGCGCCACGGACTTGAACAGCTGCATGGTCAGCGCGCCGTCCATGTCGGCCTCGGTGGCGCAGACGTGCGGTTCCTTCGGGCCGTTCCAGTCGTAGGGGTCGTTGAGGAACGCCTCGGTGACGTCCATCGTCGCGAAGTTCTCGGTGAGCTCGGGCTGCGCCTTGATCCCGGAGAAGTCCAGGTTCCGCTCCGCGATGACGTCCCGGATCGCCAGGTAGGAGCGGATCTGGCGCTCCAGCAGCTCCGGGGTGAGCTTCGCACCGTCGTAGTGCACCCCGGCGGCGTGCCGCTCGATCCACTCGCGGGCCGCCCGGGCCTCCGCGGCGTCGGCCTTCTCGGCGCGCAGCACCAGTTCGTACTGGTCGATCTCCTCGACGTCGATGCCGAAGGTGCGCATCCACTGGTCGGTGTTGGCGACGGCGGTGTTCATGCCCATCGGACGACCGCCGAAGCGCCCGAAGGTGGACCCGCGCAGCGCCGAGACGGCCGCGGCCGCGGTGGCCCGCGCCCCGATCCGCCGGGCCAGCTCGGCGTCGTCGGGGGCGCCCCAGGCGCGGACGTGGCTGCGCCCGATCTGGTCCAGCGCGCCGCCCGCGGCCAGCATCCCGACCAGCCCGGGTTCGGTGGGGTCGGTGGAGGCCACCAACACCAGCGGGCTCCGGGTGGCATCGGCGGCGAGCATGGTGAAGTGCGGGAACGCCCAGACCGCGTAGTACAGGACGGTGACGTCCACGTCGGCGGCGGCGACCTCCCGCGCCACCGAGGTCGCCAGGTCGTTGGTGGCGACCAGCTCGCGGCCCACCACCACGTCGTGCCCGGCGGACCGCAGCGAGGCCACGAGTCCGTCCTGCTTGGACTGGATGAAGGACGCGTTGCGCGCGTGCACGTGGTCACGACCGTCGGAAATGCTGATGACACCGATGCGGGCCACGGTTCCTCCCTGGATCTGCGACAGACGGCGTTGGCTGCTGGGGACGTCCGCGGCGTGCTCGAGGCCGGCTCGCCGCAGTCGTGGAGACGCCACGACGGGAGTATGAGCAATCGTTTTCCCGGACGCTATTCTGGTCTGGCGTGGAGTGTCAAGGCGGGCGGGCCGCGATCACGCGGCCAGCGGAGGAGGACAACGTGGCCACCATCAGCGATGTCGCGCACCGCGCGGGGGTGTCGACCGCGACCGTGTCCCGCGCGCTCAACGGCAAGAGCACGGTGGACCCGGAACTGGCGGCGCGGGTGCAGTCCGCCGCGGCCGAGCTCGGCTACCGCCCCAACGGGCCGGCCCGCAACCTGCGCAAGCAGGCCACGGCGGTGCTCGCGCTGATCATCTCCGACGTGGAGAACCCGTTCTTCACCGCGGTCGCGCGGGGTGTGGAGGACGTCGCGCACGCCGCCGGGTACTCGCTGGTGCTGTGCAACTCCGACGACGAGCCGGCCAAGGAGCGCGAGTACATCGACGTGGCGCTCCAGGAGCGGGTGGCGGGCATCCTGCTCACCCCGACCGGGGACGCCGACAGCGCCGAGCTGCTCGCCCGGTACGCGCTGCCGGTGGTCGCGGTGGACCGGCCGCTGCCCGACTCGACGGGGGACGCGGTGCTGGTGGACAGCAGGCGCGCCGCCGAGCAGGCCGTGCTGCACCTGGCCGAGCAGGGCTACCGCCGGATCGGCTGCCTCACCGGTCCGCGCGGCGTGCTCACCGCCGACGACCGGCTCGCCGGTTACCGGGGCGGGCTGCGCGCCGCCGGGCTGGCCGGGTCCGACGAGCTGGTGCGGCGTTCGGAGTTCCGGGCGACCGGAGCCGAGGCCGCGGCCCGCTCGCTGCTGGCCGAGGCCGCGCCGGACGCGCTGCTGGTGGCCAACAACGCGATGGCCGTGGGCGTGCTGGCGGCGCTGGCCGAACTGGGTCGGCGGCCGGGGCGCGACGTCGGCGTGGTCGCCTTCGACGACGCGCCGTGGACCACGCTGATCGATCCGCCGCTGACCGTCGTGGCCCAGCCCGCCTACGACATGGGCGCGCTGGCCGCCCGGCTGCTGCTGGACCGGATCGCGGGCGCCCGCGGCGAGGTCTCCACCAGCACGCTGTCCGCGCACCTGGTGCCGCGCGGGAGCAGCACGCGGGGGTGAGCGCCGGTCGGCACCCACCCCCGCGATCAAGCGGTCAGCGATCGCGCCACCCGAGCTGCTCGCGGATCGCCTCCGGCATCCACCGGTCGGCGTCCTCCGGCACCTGGGGCCCCGGGCCCGGGGTCGGCGCGGTACCGGACTGCGGCTCGGCCGCCGGCCGCTCGGTCGAGGCCCCCTGCTCCGACGGGACCTGGCCCGATGGCACCGGCACCGACGGCACCTGCTCCGACGGGCGCTGCTCGGTCGGCACCTGCTCCGACGGGGCCTGCGGCGGGATCGGCGACTCCGGTGCGGGCGGGGCGGGGTCCGGCACCCGCTGCGCCGGGAACCCGCCGTACCAGTAGGCCGTGGAGCTGTAGATCCCCGGCTCGTCGTTGCCCGGCCCGTGCTCGATGCCCGCCCGCAGCGCGGTGCGGAACGGCACGGCGTCGTTGATCAGCAGTCGGTAGGTGCCGGTGCAGTCGTACTGGCAGCCGTCGTTGGCCATCTCGTGCGACGGGTTGCCGATCAGCGGCATCGAGAACGTGGTGCCGAACCGGAAGTACCAGCCCGACTCGTAGAAGTCCTCGGTACCGGTGCCGTGCCAGGCCGGCTCGGACGCGCCGTCGACGTAGAACCGCTCGTCGCCCTCCAGGTAGTTGCGCTGGTTGGCGGCGCGGGGCTGCGCGAGCGTGCCGGGCCGCTCGTCCGACAGCGGCCGGCTCGTCTGGGGAGTGGCGTTCGGCGGGATCAGCCCGCGCATGCTGTGCGTGACCCCGTAGAAGGTGCCCGCCCCGGTGGCGTCCAGGAAGTTCCAGTCCTGCCCGGGCACGGTCCGGCCGTGGTGGTGCGTGGCGTGGAAGTAGCCGGTGTCCGGGCCGACCTGCGTCGGCGCGCTGGTGACCTCGACGGTGGCGCCCTGGATCGGGACGTCGCTGCCGTTGACGATCTCGACGGTCGCGCCCTGGCGGAACGGCATCGGCCACCAGGAGGTGTACCAGCCGTCCATGCCGGGGTCGATCGAGCTCATCAGGCTGCGCACGTCGTGCTCGCCGAGCCCGGAGCCGAAGAACTCTCCGATCGGCGCGTCCACGGTCGTGCGGCCGTCGAAGCTGATCCGCAGCCGGGCGCCTTCGAGCACCGCGTCGGAGGCGGTGACGTCGCGCTGCGCGGTCGGGTAGCGCCCGATCAGCTTGGTGCGCTCGAACACCCGGTTGTCGATCCGGTAGCCGTGCGCGGCCTGCTCACCGGGGTGCGAGGGGCCGAGGTCGAGCACGTCGGTGCGCTCCCACTCGCCGCCGACCCGGCTGTGCACGTCGTAGCGGAACTCGTTGACGTCCACCGCCGCCGAGACGAACCGGTTGTCGATGGTCACCTCGGACTTGCCCGCGGTGATCGTGCCGGGCACCTCGATGATCTCCACGCCCCAGCGGCCCGGGGCCGCCGCGCCGCTGCGCCACTGGCCGACGTGCACGCCGTCCACCCGCACGTCCGCGACCTGGTTGGCGACCTGCGGGTCGAAGCGGCGGATCAGCCGGATGCCGTCGTTGGCCGGGTCCACCCGCATCCGGAACGAGCTGCCGCCACCGGGACCGTAGGCGTAGCCGTCGTCGACGACCTGCGGGCTGGCCACCACCTGCGGGAGCCGCACCCGAAGCTGGTCGATCGCGGCGGGCCCGGTCAGCTCGGCGACGGTGGTCGAGGCACCGGGCGCGAGGTCGAAGTCGCGCCGGACCGGCACGGACCCCGGGGCCGCCGGCTTCGGGTCCGAGACGCCGAAGGCGCGCAGCCGGTCGAGCACGTCGCGGGCCGGATCGCCCGGGTCGAAGGTCTGCACGCCGCTGGCGTCCGGGAAGGTCCGGTAGCCGACGTGGTAGAAGTACGGGTTGTTCTGCACGGTCACCCGCATGGACTCGCGGTAGGGCATCGGCACCTTGATCACCGCGCCGCCCGCGGTGTCGTCGGCGTTGCCGACCAGCGGCCAGGCGAACGGCGCCCCGAGCCGACCGCTGACCACGTCGACCAGCGGTGCGTCCAGCACGACCCGGCCGTCCAGCTCGATGATGATGTTGCCGGTCGCGGTGACGTCGCCGAGCGGTTCGCGGGTGAACCAGATCGACGAGATCTCCCCGGCCCCGGTGTGCTCGGCGATCACGCAGCCCTGGCCGGACTGCCGCAGGCACGAGTAGGTGCCGTTGAAGCCGTCGTCGTTGCCGCCGGTGCGGTCGTAGCTGGAGAACTGCAACGACTCCTCACCGGTGCGCGACCGGGCCAGTCCGTCGAGGTCCCGGTAGGTCTCCCAGCCGACGGGGCCGCGGGCGCGTTCGGCCGCGGCGCCGCCCGGCGGTTCGGCGGGCTGCTGCCCGTGGGCCGGACCCGCGGCGATGAGGCCGACGGCGAGCGCCGCGACCCCCGCTCCCGCGCCGAACCGGCGCCACGGAATTCGGCGTCTCCGGTGCGATGGACCGCGCCGATCACCATTCCTGAGCATCGATGCTCGCCTCCCTGCGCACACCACTTGCCGCTGCGGTCGGGGAATTCATTCCGACAGCGGTTCACGATTACAATTCCGATTTCGCGATCACATCGCGTGGAGAAACCGACTCGATGTTCGCAGGCGAAAATGTGAAGAGTCGGCACTCCGAGTCGTTCGGGCGTGTCGTGCGATTTGACGGGTTCACCTGATCAGATGGTCACCGAAATTCCCGGCCTCGACTACCCCCATCCAGGTGGCGTTGCGGTGGCACTCGAGTCCACTTCGGATTAGTCGCGCGCAGCGGTGCGGGCGGCCCCGGCCGGAATGCCGGGGCCGCCCGCGTCGACGGCCGGATCAGCCCTCGTTCAGCCGGGCGTAGACCGCCGCGGCGTTGTCCTTCGTGATCAGCTCGGTCGGCAGGGTCTGCGTCTTGGGCACCTCGGTGCAGTCGATCAGCAGCGCCTTCGCGGCGGCGACCGCTTCCTCGCCGCCGGTCGGGTACAGGTTCGTCGCGTCCAGCCGGCCGGCCTCCACGGCCTTGATGCCGCCGGAGGGGATCGGCAACCCGTCGATGCCGACGAACATCAGGTCGTCGCGGCCCGCCGCCTGCGCCGCCAGGAAGGCACCTTCGGCCATCGGGTCGTTGTGCGCGTACACCGCGCGCACGTCGGGGTGGGACTTCAGCAGCGCGTCCGCCTTCTCCTGCGCCACCGAGCGCTCCCACTCCCCGTCCGCGGTGGCGACGATCTCGATTCCCGAGCCCTGGATTCCCTGCCGGAAGCCGTCGGCGCGCTCCTTGGCCGGAGTGGATCCGGAAAGTCCCTGGATTTCGAGGATCTTCCCGCCTTCCGGCAGCAACGTCCGGGCGAAGTGCTCACCGGCCTGCCTGCCGATCGCGACGTTGTCGGCTCCGATGTAGGTGGTGTAGGCGTCACCTTCGATCTTGCGGTCCAGCAGGATCACCGGCACGCCCCGGTTGTATGCCTTGGTGACCACATCGGTCAGCGGCGCGGCCTCGTTGGGCGAGATCATCAGCAGGTCCACCTGCTTGGTCAGGAAGTTCTCCACGTCCGTGACCTGCTTGGAGTTGTCCTTGGCCGCGTCGGCGAATTCCACTTCGAACTGCGGGACCTCCGCCGCCGCCTTCCGGATGTCCTCGTCCATCCGCACCCGGTACGGCTCGGCGAGGTTGGCCTGGCTCATGCCGATGGTGTACTGCCGGTCCGGACCCCCGCAGTGCGCGGACTGGTCCTGCGGCTGCGCCTGCCCGGTGTTCTCGCTGGTCGTGCCGCACCCGGCCGCGCCGAGAGCCGCGACGGCGCACCCGATGGCGAACAATGACCTCGTCGTCTTGCGCATGGTGCATCCCTTCCCAGTCGCTACGGCGCGGGCCGCAACCGCTGCAGCGCCGCCGCCGCGACGATCACCAGCCCCTTGATGAGCAGTTGCAGATCGGTGTTCACGCTGTTGAGGCTCAGGATGTTGTTGAGGATGCCCAGCAGCAGCGCCCCGGCGATGGTGCCGATCACCGATCCCCGGCCGCCCGCCAGGCTCGTCCCGCCGACCACGACGGCGGCGATGCCGTCGAGTTCGTAGGCGATCCCGTCGTTGGGGCTGCCCGCGTTGAGCTGCCCGGCGTGCACGATCCCCGCCAGCGCGGCGCAGAACCCGGCGATGCCGAACGCGATGATCTTCGTCCGGTTCACCGGCACGCCGGACAGCCGCGCCGCCTTCTCGTTGCCGCCGATGGCGTACAGGTGCCGGGAGAACGCGCTGCCCCGCAGGAACAGCACCGCGGCCACCGCGACGGCCAGGAAGATCAGCGCCGGGATCGGCACCACCCCGCCGAAGGTGCGCTCGCCCAGCAGCGAGAACAGCATCGGCGCCTGCCCCGGCCCTTCGCCGTAGGAGATCTGCACCGTCTCGCCGCCGGACCACATCCGGGCCAGCCCCCGGGCGATCTGCAGCCCGGCCAGCGTGACGATGAACGCCTGCACCCCCAGCAGCGCGACCGCGGTGCCCTGCAACAGCCCGAACACGATCCCGACCGCCAGCACCAGGACCACCGCGCCGAACACGCCGACGCCGTCGTGGACCATGAGCACCGCCGAGCCGACCGCGGCCAGCCCGAGCACCGAGCCCACCGACAGGTCGATGCCGCCGATCAGGATCACGAAGGTCAGGCCGATCGCGATGATCCCGATCTCCGAGACCGCGCGCACGATGTTGAACAGGTTGTCGCCGGTGAGGAACAGGATCTGCCCCTCGTCGCCGCGCGGCGAGAACACGATCGCGGCCAGGAAGACCGCCACCAGCCCGAAGAAGCTCTGGAACCGGAACAGCGTCTCGGCGACGCCCGGCCGCCTCGGTGGGCCCCCGGTGCGGGGTTCTTCGACGACGTCGCTCATGGCGCACCTCCGCTCCCGACCACCGGGCCCGGATCGTCCGGGTGCACCGGCTCCCCCATCGCCGCCGCCAGCAGGTCGGCCTCGCCGACCTCGGCGGTGTCGAACTCCGCGACGCTGCGCCCGGCGCGCAGCACCACCACGCGCCGGCAGAGGCCGACGAGCTCGGGCAGCTCGGAGGACGCCAGCAGCACGCCGATGCCGCGCGCCGCGATCTCCCGGAGCAGCTCGTAGATCTCCGCCTTGGCACCGATGTCCACGCCGCGCGTCGGATCGTCGAGCAGCAGCAGCCCGGGTTCGGTGAGCAGCATCCGGCCGAACACGACCTTCTGCTGGTTCCCGCCGGACAGCGTGCCCACCGGATCGGCGATGTGGCCGAGCTTGACCTTGAGCCGCCGCACGGTCCGCTCGGTGGCGTCCACCTCGGCGCGGCGCCGGACCAGCCCGGCCATCCCCAGCTCGCCGAGGATCGACAGCACCGCGTTGGCCCGCACCGAATGGCCCAGCACCAGCCCGGAGGTCCGGCGGTCCTCGGGGACGAAGGCGATGCCCTGGCGCAACGCCCGGCGCGGACCCCCAGACCGCACCGGACGTCCCGACAGGGTCGCCGTCCCGTGCCACCGCCCGGGCGGACCGGCGCCGAACAGCGCTTCGAGCAGCTCGGTGCGCCCGCTGCCGAGCAGGCCGCAGAGCCCGACGATCTCCCCGGCGCGCACGGTCAGGTCGACCGCCGCCGGTTCGCGGCGGCCGACCCGCGGGCGGCGCGGGGTGATCCCGAACCCGGCCAGCGCCAGCAGCTCCGGCCCCGGCTCCGGGTGCTCGGCCGCCAGCAGGGCGGGCACCGAGCGCCCGACCATCGCCTCGGCGGCCTGGGCGGCGGTCAGCTCCCGGGCGGCGAACTCGGCGACCACCCGGCCGTTGCGCAGCACCGTGGCGCGGTCGGCGACCCGGCCGATCTCGTCCATCCGGTGCGAGATGTAGACGATGCCGGTGCCCGCGCGCCGCAGTTCGGCGATCACCCCGAACAACCGGGTCACCTCGGCGTTGGACAGCGCGGAGGTCGGCTCGTCCATGATGAGCACCCGGGCGTCCAGGGCGAGCGCGCGGGCGATGGTGACCAGCTGCTGCTCGCCGACGCGCAGGCCGCCGACCGGGCGCTGCGGGTCGATGTCGATGCCGGTGCGCCGCAGCAGCTCCCGGGTGCGCGCGGCCATCCGCCTGCGGTCCACCACCCCGTAGCCGGTGCGCGGCTCGCGGCCGAGGTAGAGGTTCTCGGCGACGGTGAGCCCGGGGACGAGGTCGAGCTCCTGGTGGATCATCGCGATCCCGGCGCGCTGCGCGTCGACCGGCTTGGCGAAGGAGACCGGGCGGCCGTCGACGGTGATCGTCCCGGAATGGTCGGTGACGTCCCCCGAAAGGACCTTCATCAGGGTCGACTTGCCCGCGCCGTTCTCGCCGAGCAGCGCGTGCACCTCGCCGGCCGCCACCGAGAGGTCCACGTCGTCGCAGGCCAGGACGCCGCCGTAGCGCTTGGTGATGCCGCCCATCTCGACCAGTGCGCTCATCAGGCCTCCCGTCCCGCTGCCGCGAGAAAACGATTGCCCGGACGCTAGGACGGGTGGCCGTCCTGTGTCAAGGCTCACATCCCGGGCTCCAGTGAAGCGGCATCCGGTCGGCCGCACCAATCGAAGGGGCGATCCGCCGTCGCCCGAAGTGCCCGGAATTCACCCGCTCCGGACGCCGAAGTTCCGGAGAGGTGGCTCGGCCTCCGGTCCAGACCGTTACCGTGGGAACCTGTGACCGCTACCCGCGAGAGCCGAAGCGCCCCTCACCCCGGCCACGGTGCGCCCCGCTGGTCGGCACGCTCCGCCTTCGGCACCAGAGGATTGCCGCTGTGGGGGGCCGTGCTCGTCCCCGTCGGAGCGACCGCCCTCGGGACGCTGCTGGACGTCCTGATCTGGTCCAAGCCCGGGCTGCTGTTCAACACCCTGTTCGTCGTGGGGAGCCTCGCCGCGGTCGCGATGGTGCGGCGCCGGGGCGTGTTCGGGCCGATGGTGCAGGCGCCGCTGGTGCTCGTGCTGGTGATGCCGATCGTCATGCTGCTGGTCGGCTCGGGCGGAGGCGGCGGGCTGGCCGGGATGGCGCTGGCCGTGGTGAACCCGCTCATCAGCAGTTTCCCGATCATGGCCAGCACCACCGCCATCGCCCTGGGTATCGGACTCGTTCGCATGTTCGTTACAGAGCGGGAATCCGCGCGCGAACCCGCCGAGATCGCCGAAAGCGACGCGGAGACCAAGAAGCGGCGCAAGCCCGCGAAGCGCCGCGACGACAGCGGCGAGGAACGCCCGCGCCGGCGCGACCCGGACGCCCGACCCGCCAAGGCCCGCGCCGAACGCCCGCAGCGGGGCGAGCGGTCGGCCAAAGGCGAGCGCGCCGCCAAGCCGGACCGGTCCTCCCGGGAACGCGCCCGCCCGGCCGAGGCCGAGCGCGGGCGCTCCCCGCAGGGGCGCTCGCGCGGCGAGTCCCGCGCCGCCGAGGAGCGCCCGCGCCGCGCCCAGCCCGGTCGCGGGCAGCCCGAGCGCGGCAAGCCGGAGCGCGCGCAACCGGAACGCGGTCGTCCCGAGCGCCCCCAGCCCGAGCGCGGCAGGCCCGCCCCGGGTCGCGGCGCGGCGCCGAGGCAGACGCCCGGCCGCCCCCGCCCGCCCGAATCGGACCCGCGCCAGCCCCGCCGACCGCGCCGCGACGGCCCGCAAGGCTGACCCGAGACGACGAACGGCCCCGCGACCGCAGCTGGTCGCGGGGCCGTCGACGTCTCGCGGCGAGTTCGGCGTCAGCGCACGCCCTTGGGGTTGCGCGGGTTCTCGTCCAGGTCCTTGCGCAGCTCGCGGGGCAGCGCGAAGGTGACCTTCTCGTTGGCCGTGGTGACCTCGTCCACGTGCTCCCAACCGCGCTCGGCGAGGAAGTCGAGCACCTGGAACACCAGCACGTCCGGCACCGACGCACCGCTGGTCACCCCGACGGTGCCGACGCCGTCGAGCCACGCCGGGTCGACCTGGTCGGCGTAGTCGACCAGGTACGAGGCCGTCGCGCCGGCCTGCAGCGCCACCTCGACCAGCCGCTTGGAGTTCGACGAGTTCTGCGAGCCGACCACGATCACCAGGTCGCACTCGGCGGCCATCGCCTTGACCGCGTCCTGCCGGTTCGAGGTGGCGTAGCAGATGTCGTCGCTGGGCGGCGCCTGCAAGTCCGGGAACCGGCCCTTGAGCTGGTCCACCCGCTCCATCGTCTCGTCCACGCTGAGCGTGGTCTGGGACAGCCACACGACCTTGTTCGGGTCGCGGATCTCGACCTTGTCGACGTCCTCGGGCTTGTCGACGAGCTGCACCCGCTCCGGCGCCTCGCCCGCGGTGCCCTCGACCTCCTCGTGCCCCTCGTGGCCGATCAGCAGGATGTCGTAGTCGTCCCGGGCGAACCGGTTGACCTCCTTGTGGACCTTGGTCACCAGCGGGCAGGTCGCGTCGATGGTGCGCAGGTTGCGCCGCTTCGCCTCCTCGTGCACCGCGGGCGACACCCCGTGCGCGGAGAAGACGACCATCGCGCCTTCCGGCACCTCGTCGGTCTCGTCGACGAAGATCACGCCGCGCTCGCGCAGCGTCTCGACGACGTGCTTGTTGTGCACGATCTCCTTGCGCACGTAGATCGGTGCGCCGTAGGTCTCCAGGGCCTTCTCCACGGTGATCACCGCGCGATCGACACCAGCGCAGTACCCGCGCGGCTTGGCCAGCAGGACCCGCTTGGTCGGCTGGGTTCCCTGATCGGCGTCGGTGGCCTGGGGCGAGGTCGTCATGGCATCCAGGGTACGGACCACGCCGGTTCCGGTCAGCCCAGGCGTCCCGGCGGTCCCGCAGCACGTCAGCACTGGTCGCCGCGCAGCGGTCGGCCCCCGTCGACCGGGGGTCACCGCCGGTTCACCCGGACGGCGGGAAGACTTCCCCAGCCCGGACGGCCGGGCTGCTTCCGGACACGCCCTGGGCAGGTGGCCCCCGCGTGCGGCAGGCTGGGTCCATGCGATCGCTCCCCCTCCCGCTCCGGGTCGCCGCCGGTGTCGCGGCCACTGCGGTCGAGCAGGCCCGCGCCCTGCCCGGGCACCTGGTCGGACTGCCCGTCACGATGGCCAGCGAGGCGCTCCAGCTCTCGATGCGGGTCCAGCAGCAGGTGACCGAGCTCGCGATCAAGGGCGACACCGCGCTGGCCGGGTTCCGGCGCGCCGAGGAACAGCCGTCCTGGGCGACCTTCGACGAGGACGAGACCGAGGAGCCGGCGGAGGAGCCCGAGGTGCTCTCCTCGGAACTCGACGTGCTGCCGGAGTACGACAACCTCACGCTGCCCCAGCTCCGGGGCAAGCTGCGCGCCTTCGGCCCCGACGAGCTGGAGCGGCTGCTCGCCCACGAGCAGGCGCACGGCCGGCGCCCCGAGTTCGTCCGGATGCTGTCCAACCGGCTGGAGCGCCTACGCTCGCGGTGATCCCGCCGGACCGAATCGAGGAGTCGAGCTGAGTTCCCCCACCAGCCCCGAGGAGCCGTGGCCGGTACGCACGGTCGCGCGCAAGATCGCCGAGTGGATCAACCGGCTCGGCGCGCTGTGGGTGGAGGGCCAGATCACCCAGATCTCGCTGCGCCCCGGCGCCGCCACCGCCTTCCTCACCCTGCGCGATCCCTCCGCCGACGTGTCGCTGACGCTAACCTGCTCGGCGGCGATGCTGCGCCGGATGGACCCGCCGCTGGCCGACGGCAGCCGGGTCGTGGTGCACGGCAAGTTCTCGTACTTCGTCAACCGGGGCACGCTGAGCCTGCGCGTCGACGAGATCCGCGCGGTGGGCATCGGCGAGCTGCTGGCCCGGATCGAGCGGCTCCGCAAGCTGCTCGCCGCCGAAGGGCTGTTCGACGCCGCGCGCAAGCGCCCGCTGCCGTTCCTGCCGAACCGGGTGGGGCTGATCACCGGGCGGGCCTCGGCCGCCGAGCACGACGTGCTGACCAACGCGCGGCTGCGCTGGCCCGCGGTCCGGTTCGAGGTGCGCAACGTCGCCGTGCAGGGCGCCTCCGCGGTGCCGCAGATCCTCAGCGCGCTCGACGAGCTGGACCGCGCCCCCGAGGTCGACGTGATCGTCCTCGCGCGCGGCGGCGGCAGCGTCGAGGACCTGCTGCCGTTCTCCGACGAGGCGCTGTGCCGGGCGGTGTCGCGCTGCCGGACGCCGGTGGTCAGCGCCATCGGCCACGAACCGGACAGCCCGGTCGTCGACCACGTGGCCGACGTGCGCTGCTCGACGCCCACCGGGGCGGGCAAGCGGATCGTGCCGGACGTGGCCGAGGAGACCCAGCGCGTCCACCAGCTCCGGGACCGGGCGCGGCGGGCCCTGCACGGCTGGGTGGACCGGGAGCGCAGGCTGCTCGACGCGCTGCGCAGCAGGCCCGTCCTCGCCGACCCGCACGGCCCCCTGGACCAGCGCGCTGAGCAGGTCGAACTGCTCCGCGACCGGTCCCGCCGGGCGATCACCGCGGTGCTCACCGCCGAACAGCAATCCCTGGCCGCGACCAGATCGCGCTTGACGACCTTGGGCCCGGCGGCCACGCTGGCCCGTGGCTACGCGATCGTGCAGCGCGTCGACGGGGTGGACGGCGTGCTCCGGTCGGTCGACGACGCGCCCCCGGGCACCCGGCTGCGGGTGCGGGTCGCCGACGGCGCCGTCCACGTGGTCGTCCCCGGGCAGGCCGACGAGGACTGAGGACCGCCCCGGTAGCGGATGCGCGGGTACCTCGGACGCTCCGGCGCCCTCGCGAGGCGACGACCCCGGCGGCGGTGCAGCCGAGCGCCCACCGCGAGCGGCTCCGCCGCTTCCCGAAAGGACTGAGGCAGTGCACCCGACGCCGGAACCCGCGTTCCTCCCGCTGACGATCGGCGTGTCGCGGACGGCGGCGTCCGCGCCCGAGGATCCCGGACGCGTTCGCGCGGGTGAGGTCCGGCGGTGCGCCGAGGCCGCCGACACCGCCGCGGCGGGCTGCTGGGCCGCGCTGCTCGGCGGCTGCCACCCGGCCGAGCGCGCGGAGCTGCCGTCCCGGCTGCGGGCGCTGGCCGAGGCCGCCTCCTGCTACACCGGCCGCACCTGGTGGCTCGGCGGCGGGTCGGCGCACCGGCGTAGGGTCACCGAAGCCCAGCTCCGCATCAACGACGCGGTGCGCGAGGGCGACGGTGCCGAGTTCGCCGAGGCGTTCGTCGGCTACGACCAGGCGCTGGCGACCGCCGTGGTGTCGGTGCGCAGTGCTCCCGAACGAGAACGGCTGGAGAGTCCCACCCCGTGACCACGAGCGACCGGACCGGTTCCGACGAGCACTTCGACCCGGTGGCCGACCACCCCGACGTGGCCGAGCTCGGCTACGAGCAGGCCCGCGACGAGCTGGCCTCGGTGGTCAAGCGGCTCGAAGCGGGCGGGTTGTCGCTGGAGGACTCGCTGGCGCTGTGGGAACGCGGCGAAGCGCTCGCGGCGGTCTGCGAGGGCCACCTCGCCGGGGCCCGGGAACGCGTCGAGCGCGCGCTGGCCGCCGTCGAGGACGACGACGAGGACGGGGAAACCGACGGCGACTGAGGTTCCCGGCCGCTCCCTACGGCCGGACCAGGGGCGCGGCGACGGCGGCCTCGGCGAGCGTGCGGAACTCCGCCTCGGTGCCGTTGCCGGTGATCAGCAGCCGGACGCCGGCCCGCTCGCCGACCCACGCCTGCTCGTCGCGCACGCTGCGGTAGACCACCCAGTCCAGCCCGGCGGCCCGCACGACGCCCTGCGCCGCGGGCTGCCGCCGGGTCTCGGCGGCGACCAGCTCCGCCTCGGCGGCGGTGGACTGGGCCAGCCGCAGGTAGTGCGCCTCGCCGGTCAACCAGCCGACCCGCACGACCTGGGCCTTGGACGCCAGCGTCGTCACGTTCGCCGAGTTCGCCCGCCATTCGGGCGGCAGCGCGGGATCCACGACCGGGAACCCGGCGCGATCGGCCGCCTGGTCGAGTTCGGCGGCCACGTCGACGGTCGGCACCGAGGCACCGTCCACCGAGGGCCCGCCGGGGCTGAACGACCACTGCGAGATGAGCCCGGCCGCACCGAGGGCGACCAGCACCATCGGCAGGATGGCGAACACCATCGCCGACGGGGTCCGCTTGCGGAGCTGTTCCGGTAGCTGGTTGCGCGGTTCGGCCACGACTCCCATGCTCTCACCAGCACCGGGAGAGCGGCGCGGGCGGCCGGGGTGCAGTGGGCTGCCCCACGTGGGACCGCCGAACGCACCGCCGGGATGCGAAGATCGGGCCGACGAGCCCGAGCGCGGACCCGCTCCGCCGGACTCGGGCGACGAGGCCCACTACCGGGAGGCGCGATGAGCACGTCCACCACCGACCAGCAGCACGAGGCGCCGGACCGCAACCTCGCGATGGAACTCGTCCGGGTGACCGAAGCGGCGGCGATGGCCGCCGGGCGCTGGGTCGGGCGCGGCGACAAGAACTCCGGCGACGGGGCCGCGGTGGACGCCATGCGCAGGCTGATCGGCAGCGTCTCGATGCGCGGCGTGGTGGTCATCGGCGAGGGCGAGAAGGACGAGGCGCCGATGCTCTACAACGGCGAGGAGGTGGGCAACGGCGAGGGTCCCGAGGTCGACGTGGCGGTGGACCCGATCGACGGGACCACGTTGCTGAGCAAGGGGATGCCGAACTCGCTGGCGGTGCTCGCGGTGGCCGAGCGGGGCACCATGTTCGACCCGTCCGCGGTGTTCTACATGGAGAAGATGGCCGTCGGCCCGGAGGCGGCGGGCAGCGTGGACCTCGACGCCCCGATCGCCGAGAACATCCGCCGGGTCGCCCGGGCCAAGCGGATCGACGTCTCGGACGTGACGGTGTGCATCCTGGACCGGCCGCGCCACGAGCGGATCGTCACCGAGGTGCGCGAGGCCGGCGCCCGGATCCAGTTCATCTCGGACGGCGACGTCGCGGGCGCCATCGCCGCGGCCCGCCCGAGCAGCGGCGTCGACATGCTGCTGGGCATCGGCGGCACCCCGGAAGGGATCATCACCGCCTGCGCGATGAAGTGCCTGGACGGCGAGATCCAGACCCGGCTGTGGCCGCGCGACGACGAGGAGCGCGCCCGGCTGCGCGAGGCGGGGCACGACCCGGCGCAGGTGCTCACCACCGGCGACCTGGTGCGCGGGGACAACGTCTTCTTCTGCGCCACCGGCATCACCGACGGCGCGCTGCTCAAGGGCGTGCACTACCGGGCGAACCGGTGCTCGACGCAGTCCATCGTGATGCGGTCGAAGTCGGGCACGGTCCGGGTGGTCGACGGCTCGCACCGGCTGGCCAAGCTGCGCGAGTACTCCGATGTGGACTTCGGCGAGCCGGACAGCCCCCGCCACGGCCTGCTCCCCTGACCCCACCGCCAGACTCCCGTCCAGGTGAGCTTTCGCCTGGTGAGGGGCACCTTCATCCGACATAGCCGGATGAAGGTGCCCCTCACTCCGCACCCATCCGGGTGCTGTTGCGCGGGGCGGACCGGGGCGGGGTCGCCGGGTTCGCGGGGGAATTCCGGGAAAAACCGGTGGCACGGCCGGAACGCCCCAGCGCGCTGGGGTTTTCCGCCCGGCGTGGTGCGCACCGCCTTCGTGCTCATGCTTTCGTGGGTACGCCTTTCGAGTGATCGCCGTTACCTTCCGTACCGGTCGGCCGTCGGAGCCGACCCACACGGAGGGAGTTCGACGTGCGGAAGCGATCGGTTCTGCTCGCGACGGCCGCGGCGGTCGGCGCGTTCGTCCTGCCCGGCCTCGCCGCCCCGGCGGTCGCGGCGCCCCCGCCCGAGGTGAGCCCGCTCATCGTCGGCGGCCACGACGCCACCGAGGAGTACTCGTTCGTGGTGTCGCTGCAGCAGCAGGGGCAGCACGCCTGCGGCGGCTCGCTCATCGCCGCGGACCGCGTGGTCACCGCCGCGCACTGCGTCGGCGGCTCCGGGTACACCGTCCGGGTCGGCAGCAACGACCACACCTCGGGCGGCGAAGAGGCCGGGGTCGCCTCGATCCGGACCCACCCGACCGGCGACATCGCCGTGCTGACCCTGGACCGCCCGGTGTCGGCCACCCCGATCCCGATCGCCGACGACTCCGGCGACCCCGGAACCGCGACCCGGATCATCGGCTGGGGCCAGACCTGCGCCGAGCCCGGCTGCGGTCCCGCCCCGCGCACGCTGCAGGAACTCGACACCCAGGTCGTCCCCGACGCCGACTGCCTCGGCATCGACGGGGCCAACGAGATCTGCACCGACAACCCCGGCGGCGACTCCGGCGCCTGCTACGGCGACTCCGGCGGCCCGCAGATCAAGGGCACCCCGGGGAACTGGGAGCTGATCGGCGCGACGAGCCGCGCGGGCAACGAGAACCCGACCTGCGCCACCGGTCCGTCGATCTACGCCGACGTCGTCGCCTACGCCGACTGGATCCGCACCGCCGCCTGACCCCCGGTCGTGTGGTGAGTGAGGGGCACCTTGTCCCACTTGGGCAAGGGGCCCCTCACTCACTTCGGGGTCCTTTCCGGATGCGGCGGAGCCGCATGCGGTGGGGCACGGACCGGCACCGCAGCCCGTGCTCGGACGTGACCGCTCAGCGGTGCCCTCGCGAGGACAGCGCCGACGCCACGGCGGGTACGTCAGGAGGCGATCGGCGCAGCGAGAAGGCCGCTGAGGTTCCGCTACCCCGCACCGCCACGCGGGCCATCGGCGCAAGCGGCCCCGAGGCGTCAGACGCCGAAGGCCGCCGGGTAGCGGATCGTGCCGGTCGGCACCGGGCGCGACGGGTCCAGGGCCAGCGCCATCAGGTTCTCCGCCGGCACCTCGAACCCGGCCCGGATGCCGAACCCGGCGGCCGGGGTGAACCCGAACCGCGGGTAGTAGTCGGCGTGCCCGAGGACGACGACGAGGTTCTCGCCGAGCTGCCGGGCGGCGTCCAGCGCCCCGCGGATCGCCGCCGACCCGGCACCCCGCCGCTGGTCCTCCGGCCGCACCGCGCACGGTGCGAGCGCCAGCGCGGGCGCCCCGCCGACCTGGCACCGGGTCAGCAGCGCGTGCCCGGCGATCCGGCCGTCGGCCGAGGTCGCCACCCAGGACAGCCCGGGGATCCAGGCGTCCGGATCGGCGCGCAGCGCGTCCACCAGGTCGGCCTCCGCCGCCCCGGGGAACGCGGTGAGGTTCACCGCCCGGACCCGCGGCCGGTCGGCGTCGACCTCTGCCCGCGCCGTCCACGGCGGACCGGGCCGCGGCGAGGTCGGGCGGAGCACGTACCCGGTGTAGCGGTAGTCCTCCGGGTGTTCGCGCCGGAGCCGGATCTCGGCGCTGGTGCGCGCCACCGCCTCCGGCATCCCGGGGCGGTCCAGGTCCGCGCTCCCGACCCGCTCGGCGAGCGGTCCGTAGTACTCGTCGAACCAGTCGCGGTCGGGCAGCGGCAGCACGGCTTCCACGTCGTAGCCCGCGGTCCGCGCCGCCGCGACCGTCCCGGCCGCGGTGCGCAGCCCGCCGTGCTGCGCCCAGAACTCCCGCGCCGCCGCCGAGGGCTCGGCGACGGCCCACTCCGCCTCGGTGACGACCAGCGCGCCGCCCGGGGCGAGCAGCCGGCGCCACTGCCGCAGGGCCTCGGCGAACCCGATCAGGTAAGCCGACCCCTCCGCCCACAGCAGGTCGAAGGAGGCGTCCGGGTGGGGCAGGTCCGCCATGCTGCGGCAGGTGGTGCGGACCGGCAGGCCGCGCGCCGCGGCGGCCTCGGCGAGCCGGTCGAGGAACGGCCGGTGCACGTCGAGGGCCAGCACGTCGGCCCCGGCGTCGGCGAGCACCAGCGACGCCCGGCCGGGCCGCAGCCGAGGTCGAGCGCGCGCGGGCGCGCCGGGATCGGTCCGGCCAGCTCCAGCAGCCGCCGGGTGGTCGCGTCGGAGCCGGGCCCCTGCCTGGGCAGGTCGCGGCCGAGCGCGAAGAGGGATTCGAGGACATCGTCGGTCATCGCTGAGGAGGTCACCCTTCGAGGTGAGGGCCCTGATCAGCCGAGGGGAGCACCGCGCGCGGCGGTGCCGGGTCAGACCAGGGCCGGGCAGGTGGGGACGAAACGGTCGCCGAGCACGGCGGCACTCCGCGCAGTCATCAGCCCACCTCCGCAGCACATCGCGCCCCGACGTGAGGCGCCCGGCCAGGCTAGCACCGGCGCCGCGGCCGGGTCGCGCGGTTTTTTCCCCGGGGACCTGCCGCCGGGTCAGCCCGCGTCGGAGGAGTGGCCGGGGAACAGGTGGGCGCCGGGGTCGAGCGCGACGGCGATGTTGTTCACCGCCGTGGCAGCCTCGCCGAACCCGGTCGCGATCAGCTTCACCTTCCCCGGGTAGGACGCCACGTCGCCCGCGGCGTACACGCCGGGACGGCCGGTGCGCATCGTGCTGTCCACCGGGATCGACCGCTTCGCCACGCCGAGGCCCCAGTCCTCGATCGGCCCGAGGTCGGCGGTGAAGCCGAGCGCGGCCACCACCGCCTGCGCGGGCAGCACCCGCCGCTGCTCGTCGACCTCGATCTCCACCTCCCGCACGCCGCGCTCGTCGCCGCGGACCTCGACGACCTTGGCGGGCGTGATCAACGGCACGCCCAAACCGGCCACTTCGGACACCAGCCCGGCGTGCGCCCGGAACCGCGAGCGCCGGTGCACCAGGGTCACGCTGCGCGCCACCGGGTGCAGGGCGACGGCCCAGTCGAACGCCGAGTCCCCGCCGCCGACCACCACCACGTCCTGACCGCTGTGGACGGACAGCTCCGGGATGAAGTGCACCACTCCCCGATCGAGCCATTCCGCGCCCGCGGGCAGCGGTCGCGGGGTGAACTCCCCGATCCCCGCGGTCACCAGGACCGCCCGGCAGCGCACCGATTCCGCCGCGCCGATCCCGACCCGGAAGCCGCCGTCCTGTTCGGACAGATCCGCCGCGGCGCGGCCGAGCAGGTAGTGCGGCTCGTAGCGCTCCGCCTGCTCCACCAGCCCGCCCACCAGGTCCCGGCCGCGCACGGCGGGGAATCCCGCGACGTCGAGGATCATCTTCTCCGGGTACATCGCGGTGATCTGCCCGCCGGGTTCGGGCAGCGCGTCGACGACGGCGACCGACATCCCCCGGAATCCCGCGTAGTAGGCGGCGAACAGCCCGGTCGGCCCGGCCCCCACGATCAGCAGGTCCACCTCGTGCGACGTCATCGTCCACCACCTCGTCTCGGCGCCCGTGGACGCATACCAGGCTAGTCGGGCGAACCGGCCGCGAATCGCCCGAACGCTGCGCCGGTTCACCCAGTCCGCCTCCGCAGACGGCGGTACCGGTCCCCGATGGGCGCTCCTACCGTCGCCGCAACGCAGTTCGGGGAGAGGGGATGCAGTGAGAACACGAGCCGCGATCGTCGGCGCCGCCGCGGCGCTGCTGCTCGGCGCGACCGCGACGACGGGGGCGGCCCAGGCCGCCGACGACCCGGGCGCGCTCATCGTCGGCGGCCACGACGCCACCGAGCAGTACGACTGGATGGCCTCCTTGCAGCGCTCCGGGCAGCACAGCTGCGGCGGCTCGCTGATCGACGAGCGCTGGGTGCTGACCGCCGCGCACTGCGTGGACGGAGCCGACCCGGCCGCGCTCGGCCTGCGCATCGGCAGCCCGGACCACACCACCGGCGGCACCGAGGCGGGGGTGGCCACCGTGGTCGTCCACCCGGACTACGCCACCGGCGCCCCGAGCGGCGACATCGCGCTGCTGGAGCTGGACCGGGCCGTGCCGAACGAGCCGATCGAGCTCGCCGAGACCTCGGGTGAGCCGGGCACCGCCTCGCGGATCATCGGCTGGGGCCTGACCTGCCCGGTGCGCGGTTGCGGGCAACCTCCGGTGCAGCTCCAGGAGCTCGACACCCAGGTGGTCCCGGACAGCATGTGCACGCTGGGCTTCGTCGACGGCGGCACCGAGATCTGCACCGGCGGCGGGCTGCTGGCCAACGCCTGCTTCGGCGACTCCGGCGGCCCGCAGTTGGAGGGCACTCCGGGCGACTGGCGGCTGACCGGCGTCACCAGCAGGCTCGGCAGCCTGGTCCCGGCCTGCGGCACGGCACCGTCAATCTACACCGACGCCACCGCCTACGCCGACTGGATCCAGCAGCACACGGGCTGACCCCGCGTCGACGCGGCCGCCCCGCTCCCCGCGAGCGGGGCGGCCGCGCGTCTTTTCGGATCCGGTGCCCGGGCAGCCGCGACGCCGGGCACCTGCATCGCCGAGCAGCTCCCGCAACCGCTGGGATTCCGCCACGCGGCAGCGGTCTTCATCGATCCAGCACCCGACGAGTGGGGCGGCCCATACTGACCCGCCCACCGCCGAAGCGGGACACTTCTGCCATGGCTGAACAGGACTACCGGATCGAACACGACACGATGGGCGAGGTCGAGGTGCCCGCCCACGCCCTTTACCGCGCGCAGACCCAACGGGCGGTGGAGAACTTCCCGATCTCCGGGCGCGGGCTGGAGCGGGCGCAGATCCGCGCGCTGGGCCTGCTCAAGGCCGCGACGGCTCGGGTCAACGGTCGGCTGGGCATCCTGGACGCCGACGTCGCCGAGGCCATCGCCGAAGCCGCCGACCAGGTCGCCCGGGGTGAGCACGACGAGCACTTCCCGATCGACGTCTTCCAGACCGGTTCGGGCACCTCGTCGAACATGAACGCCAACGAGGTCATCGCCACCCTGGCCACGCGCGGCCTCGGCCGCGACGTCCACCCCAACGACGACGTCAACGCCTCCCAGTCGTCCAACGACACCTTCCCGACCACGATCCACGTCGCGGCCACCGAGGCCGTGCTGGAGGACCTGGTCCCGGCGCTGGAGCACCTCGCGGACACCGTCGAGGCCCGCGCCGCCGAGTGGACCGAGGTGGTCAAGTCCGGCCGCACGCACCTGATGGACGCGGTGCCGATCACGCTGGCCCAGGAGGCCGGGGCGTGGGCGTCGCAGATCCGCTTCGGCGTCGAGCGGCTGCGCGGCGGCCTGGGCCGGCTCGGCGAGCTGCCGATCGGCGGCACCGCGGTCGGCTCCGGCCTCAACGCCCCCGAGGGCTTCGGCGCGGCGGTCGCCGAGGAGCTGGCGAAGGTCACCGGGCTGCCGCTGAGCGAGGCCCGCGACCACTTCGAGGCGCAGGCGGCGCAGGACTCGGTGGTGGAGACCTCCGGCAACCTGCGCACCGTGGCGGTCAGCCTGAGCAAGATCGCCAACGACGTGCGCTGGCTGGGCTCCGGTCCGCGCACCGGGCTGGCCGAGCTGGCGCTGCCGGACCTCCAGCCGGGTTCGTCGATCATGCCGGGCAAGGTCAACCCGGTGATCCCGGAGGCGACGCTGCAGGTCGTCGCCCAGGTGATCGGCAACGACGCGGCGGTGGCCTTCGCCGGGTCGCAGGGCAACTTCCAGCTCAACGTGATGCTGCCGGTGATCGCCCGCAACGTGCTGGAGTCGACCCGGCTGCTGGCCGCGGTGTCCCGCCAGCTGGCCGACAAGGTCTTCGCGGGCGTGCAGGTGAACGTCGACCGGGCGCGGGAGTACGCCGAGGGCTCCCCGTCGATCGTGACCCCGCTGAACCGCTACATCGGCTACGAGGAAGCCGCCGCGATCGCCAAGCAGGCCCTCAAGGAGCGCCGGACCATCCGCGAGGTGGTGCTGGAGCGCGGCCACGTCGAGCACGGCAAGCTCACCCTCGAACAGCTCGACGAGGCCCTCGACCTGCTCGGGATGGCCCGGGCGAAGTGACCGGCGCGGCGGTGACCGGCACGCCCGACCAGCACCCGTCCCGCTGGTCGTGATCGTGCGTGAGGGGCACCTTCGTCCGGCTCGCTCGGATGAAGGTGCCCCTCACTCGGCACCCCGCGGGTGCCGGTGGCCGGTCTCAGCGCTTGGGGCGGAGCGTCCAGCGCACCGTCATCTCGCCGGTGACCTGGTCCTGCTCGTCGCGGATCGTGCAGCGCACCGGGAACTCGGGGCGCTCGCCCGCGTCGAGCTCGGCGAGCACCGCCGCGGCCTCGCGCCCGAGCACCGCCTCGGCGGTCAGCGCGCCGAGCGCCAGCGCCCGGTAGTGCACCTCGGCGTCCACCACCAGCGGCGTGGTCCGGTCCAGCACCGCCGAGAAGGAGGCCAGCCCGACCGCGCCGGAGGCCGTCTCGGCGAGGCCGAACATCACCGCGGCGTGCGGTCCGCCGACGTGGTTGCGCTGCTCGGGCACGTCGGGCAGCGAGCACACCACCCGGTCGGCCTCGACCGAGACGAACTCGATCCCCGCCGTGGCCACCCACGGCACCAACTGCTTCATCCCGTCGGCCACCCAGCCGAATTCCGCGTCCACGCGACACAGGTTACTCGTCGGTAACCGGCGGTTCGGAGGTGGGATCGCCCACCATGGGGACATGGTGCCGCTCGCCGCCGTCGTCGAGGTCTCCGCCGAGGTCACCGGGACGCGTTCCCGCACCGCCAAGACCGCGGCGCTGGCCGCCCTGCTCGCCCGGCTCGACGAGGCCGAGGTCGCCCCCGCCACCGCGATGCTCTCCGGGGAACTGCCCGGCGGCCGGGCCGGGGTCGGCTGGTCGACGCTCGCCGCCTTGGACGTCGCACCCGCCGAACGGCCCGCGCTCGGCATCACCGAGGTCACCGAGGCCGTCGACGAGGTCCGCCGCATCGCGGGCAGCGGGGCCGGGCGCAGGCGGCAGGCCGCGCTCACCGCGCTGCTGGCCCGCGCCACCCCCGCCGAGCAGGACTTCCTGATCCGGCTGCTGGGCGGCGAGCTGCGCCAGGGCGCGCTGGAGGGCGTCATGGTCGAGGCCATCGCCCGCGCCGCCGAGGTCCGCACCGAGTCCGTGCGCCGCGCCTTCATGCTCTCCGGACGGCTCCCGGACACCGCCCGCGCCGCGCTGCACGGCGGCGAGGCCGCGCTGTCCGGCTTCCACCTCGAACTCGGCCGCCCGATCCGCCCGATGCTGGCCTCCCCCGCCGGAACGCTGGACCAGGCGCTCGCCGAGCTCGGTGCCGCCACCGTGGAGCACAAGCTCGACGGCGCCCGGATCCAGGTGCACCGCGACGGCGACGAGGTCCGCGTCTACACCCGCGCGCTGCGCGACATCACCGCGGGAACCCCGGAGCTCGTCGAACTGGTGCGCGCGATGGACTGCCGCCGGGTGGTGCTCGACGGCGAGGCGCTGGCGCTCGACGACCGGGGCCGCCCGCGCCCGTTCCAGGCGCGCGAGCCGAGTCCGCTGCACCCGTACTTCTTCGACTGCCTGCACCTCGACGGCGAGGACCTGCTGGACCGGCCGCTGCGGGACCGGCTGGCCGCGCTCGACCGGGTCGCCGCCGGGCACCGCGTCCCCGCCGAGCCGGAGCCGACCCCGGAGCGCGCCGCCGCCCTGTTCGACGACGCGCTGGCCGCCGGGAACGAAGGGCTCGTGGTCAAGTCGCTGGACTCGGTCTACGCCGCCGGGCGGCGCGGCCGGTCGTGGCGCAAGGTCAAACCCGAGCACACCCTGGACCTCATCGTGCTGGCCGCCGAGTGGGGCAGCGGGCGGCGGCGCGGCTGGCTGTCCAACCTGCACCTGGGCGCCCGCGACCCCGACGGCGGCCCGCCGGTCATGGTGGGCAAGACGTTCAAGGGCCTCACCGACGAGCTCCTGATCTGGCAGACCGAGGAGTTCCAGCGCCGCGCCACCGCCCGGGAACCGTGGGGCGTGCGGCTGGACGCCGGTCCGGTCGTGGAGATCGAGCTGGACGGCGTGCAGACCAGCACGCGCTACCCGGGCGGCGTCGCGCTGCGCTTCGCCCGGGTGCTGCGGTACCGCCCGGACAAGGACCCGGCCGACGCCGACCTCATCGAGGCGGTGCGCGCCCTGCTCCCCGGCGGGTGAGACCCTGGGGCCATGAGCAGCAACGAGTTCGACGAGGTCCCCTCGGTCAACATCGGTTCGGGCGGCATCGACCCGAGGGACTTCCAGGCCGGGGCGCACCCGGTCGAGCGGGAGCACTACGTCGCCGTGCTGCTGCTGGAATCCGCCGCGGAGGCCGCCGACTACCGCCCGCTCTACGAGGAGTCCTTCGTGCTGCTCAAGGCGGAGTCCGAGGAGGAGGCGCGGGAGAAGGCCACCGAGGCGGGCAAGCAGCAGGAGACCAGCTACCACAACGAGCACCAGGAGCTGATCACCTGGCGGCTCAAGCAGGTCGTGGAGGTCAAGCCGCTGGAGGACGCCACCTTCGACGACGGCAGCGAGCTCTACAGCCGGTTCTTCCGCAACTACGACGCGTACCGGAGCTTCGAGCCGCTGCTCTCCGACGACATCTGACGCACGCACGCCCCGCCTCACCCGAAGGGCTGCCGCCCGCGCGGAGCTGGGAGCGCCTCGCCGGAACCCGTAGGGTGGGATGACGTGCGGTTCTTGAACGGGCAGCAGCCCACCACAGACCTGACCTACGACGACGTCTTCCTCGCCCCCCGGCGCTCCGGCGTCGAGTCGCGCTTCGACGTCGACCTCGCCACCAGCGACGGCAGCGGCACGACCCTGCCGATCGTGGTCGCGAACATGACGGCGGTGGCCGGGCGGCGGATGGCCGAGACCGTCGCGCGCCGGGGCGGCCTGGTGGTCCTGCCGCAGGACGTCGACCCGCAGGCGGTCGGCGAGATCGTCTCCTGGGTCAAGCAGCGCCACCCCGTGTGGGACACCCCGCTGGTGGTGCACGCCGACGCCGCGGTCGCCGACGTGCTCAACCTGCTCCCCAAGCGCGCCCACGGCGCCGTGGTCGTGGTCGACGACGCGTCCCGGCCGGTGGGCGTCGTCGACGAGCACGCCTGCACCGGGGTGGACCGGTTCGCCCGGGTCGGCGAGGTCGCCGACCGGCATCCGGTGGTGCTGCCGCTGGAGACCGAACCGCGCCAGGTGTTCGAGCAGCTCGACAAGCAGGCCCGGCCGGTGGCGCTGGCGGTCGACTCCGACGGTGCGCTGGCCGGGATCATGACCGCCCGGGCCGCGCTGCGCGCCGAGATCTACTCCCCCGCCCTGGACGACCGGGGCGCGCTGCGGGTCGCCGCCGCCGTCGGCGTCAACGGCGACGTGGCGGCCAAGGCCTCGGCGCTGCTGGAATCCGGGGTGGACGCCCTCGTGGTGGACACCGCGCACGGCCACCAGGACAAGATGGTGGCGGCGCTGGGCGCGGTGCGGTCGGTCTCGCCGTCGGTGCCGGTGGTGGCGGGCAACGTGGTCACCGCCGAGGGCGTCCGCGACCTGGTCGAGGCCGGGGCCGACGTGATCAAGGTCGGCGTCGGCCCGGGCGCGATGTGCACGACGCGGATGATGACCGGCGTCGGGCGCCCCCAGTTCTCCGCCGTCGCCGAGTGCGCCGCCGAGGCGCGCCGGCTCGGCAAGCACGTGTGGGCCGACGGCGGCGTGCGCCACCCGCGCGACGTGGCGCTGGCCCTGGCCGCCGGCGCCTCGTCGGTGATGGTCGGCTCCTGGTTCGCCGGGACCTACGAGTCCCCCGGCGACCTGCAGCGCGACGAGCACGGCCGGGCCTACAAGGAGTCCTTCGGGATGGCCTCCAAGCGCGCCGTGTCGGCCCGGACCCGCACCGATGGCGCGTTCGACCGGGCCCGCAAGGCGCTGTTCGAGGAGGGCATCTCCAGCTCGCGGATGCAGTTGGACCCGCGCTTCCCCGGCGTCGAGGACCTGCTGGACCAGATCACCTCCGGGCTGCGTTCGGCCTGCACCTACGCGGGCGCCCGCACCCTGGAGGAGTTCCACGAACGCGCGACGGTCGGCATCCAGTCCGCGGCGGGCTTCGCCGAGGGCCGCCCGCTCCCGACCGGCTGGTGAGGCACCCGCCCCTCACCCGGAAGTGACCCAGGTGAGGGGCACCCTTGTCCCGGTTAGGGGTCCTTTCAGAATGCGGCGGAGCCGCATGCGGTGAGGCACGCAACCGGCACCGCGGCGGGTTCTCAGCGGTCTTCTCGCGAGGACAGCGCCGACGCCGTGTACGTCGTTGGTACATCAGGAGGCGATCCCGGAGCGAGAAGATCGCTGAGGTTCCGCCACCCGCACCGCCACGCAGATCATTCTGAAAGCGGTCCTTACTCGGACAAGGGTGCCCCTCACCTCGAAAAACACCACCCGAACGGTTCAGCCTCGACGACCCCGGGTGGTTCAGGCGAGCGGCGAAGTCGCTTCCGCCCCGCCCTCGCCGCGGGTGCTCAGCGAGCTTCTCGCGAGGACCGCTCCGACGTGGTGAACCGGCCTGATGTCGGAGATCCCGCAGCGAGAAGCCCGGTGAGGTTCCGCCACCGGCACCGCCCCGCCGCGGGACCACCGCACATCCCTACGCGATGAAGTCGCCTTCGAGCAGTTCGGTCACCAGCGCCGCGATCGGCGAGCGCTCCGAGCGGGTGAGCGTGACGTGGGCGAACAGCGGGTGCCCCTTGAGCTTCTCGATCACCGCCGCGACCCCGTCGTGCCTGCCCACCCGGAGGTTGTCGCGCTGGGCGACGTCGTGGGTGAGCACCACGCGGGAGTTCGCGCCGAGCCGGGACAGCACGGTGAGCAGGACGTTGCGCTCCAGCGACTGCGCCTCGTCGACGATCACGTAGGAGTCGTGCAGCGAACGGCCCCGGATGTGGGTCAGCGGGAGCACCTCGAGCATCCCCCGGTCCATCACCTCGTCGAGGACGTTCTCGCTGCACATGGCACCGAGGGTGTCGAAGACCGCCTGCGCCCAGGGCTGCATCTTCTCGTTCTCGGTGCCGGGGAGGTAGCCGAGCTCCTGACCGCCGACCGCGTAGACCGGCCGGAACACCACGACCTTGCGGTGCTGCTGGCGTTCGAGCACCGCCTCCAGCCCCGCGCACAGCGCGAGCGCCGATTTGCCGGTGCCCGCCCGGCCGCCGAGCGAGATGATCCCGACCTCGGGGTCCAGCAGCAGGTCCAGCGCGATCCGCTGCTCCGCCGAGCGCCCGTGCAGGCCGAACGCCTCCCGGTCGCCGCGCACCAGCCGCACCTGCTTGTCCGCGGTGACCCGGCCGAGCGCGCTCTGCGTTCCGGCCAGCAGCCGGACGCCGGTGTTGGCGGGCAGTTCGCGGGCCTCGTCGAGATCCGCGACGCCGTCCTTGAACAGCACGTCGACCGAGCCCGGCGGCACGTCGACGTCGGCCATCCCGGTCCAGCCGGAGGACACCACGTCCTGCGCCCGGTACTCCTCCGCGTCCAGCGCCACCGCGGCCGCCTTGACCCGCAGCGGCATGTCCTTGGTGACCAGGGTGACCCGGTGGCCGTCGGCGGACAGGTTCAGCGCGCAGGCCAGGATGCGGGCGTCGTTGGAGTCGGCGCGGAAGCCCGGCGGTAGGACCTGCTGGTCGGAGTGGTTGAGCTCGACCTGCAGGCTGCCGCCCTCGGCCGCCACCGGGACCGGGGTGTCCAGCCGCCCGTGGCGGAGTCTGAGGTCGTCGAGCGCGCGGAGGGCCTCGCGGGCGAACCACCCGAGTTCGGGGTGGTGGCGCTTGGCCTCGAGTTCACCGACCACCACCACGGGGAGCACCACGCGGTGCTCGGCGAAACGGGTCATCGCCCACGGATCGGACAGCAGCACCGAGGTGTCGAGGACGTACGTGCGGACCTCGGTCTCAGCACCAGCGACGGCAGCGGCCTCCGGGTGAACGGGGTCCGCGTGCGGCTGGGAACGTCGTGCGGTCACGGCTACTCCCTCGCGGGCGTGGCGAGCACACCCGCTCGTCGGCGGGCCGGGCCTGCCCCGCCGCGCCCGGGCCGGACCGGAGTCCGCCGGGGGCGACGTGAGGGCCGCGCACCGGCCCCCCGCGACCACGGTGGACGTTCTGGCGTCCGCTCCGGCCAACAGCCACGGTCAGGGCCTCCCCGGACGGGCCGCTTACGGAACTGGACGACCCGTCACCGCGCACGCTACCTGCGTGATCGGCGGGAGGCAGACGACCACACAGGTGATTCAGCGGATCGTCGCTCGCGCGTCACCTCGTGGCGCTCCCGCCCTGATCAGGGACTTGCCGCGGCGGTGCGGACCGGTCCGGGCGGCCGCCGGGAGGAACAGCGGAGCAGGTCAGCGGGGTGTGCCCGGGCGGGAGCCGACGCACCGCCGAGAAGCACGAGCGGTGATCAAACGGTCGACCGAACGAGTGATTCTCCCGCACGAAAGAATGGTCCGCCGATCACGGTGGAGAAAATCGCGTCCGACCGGAAGTTCATCCGTCGGCCGGGTTCGGCGGACCGCCGAACGGCAATTCCGGAAACAGCGCCACGACCCGCTCTTTTTGCCGTCGCAACGAAATCCGACCGGTCTCATCGAATATTACACACAATGGTGTTACTGAGCTGTCTTCTCGTTGGTCTTCTTCGCTATGTTTTCGCCCGGGTGCTTCCCTCAGCGAACCCTTGGTGTTCTCACCGAGCGGCGATCGCACTCAATCTCCGTCCCAAGAACAAGGAGTTACTCACGTGCTGAAGAAGGCCGCCATCCTCACCGGCGCCACCGCCGGCCTGCTCGCCCTGGCCCCGATGGCCCACGCCGACAGCGCGGGCAACGACGGCATCAACGCGCTGAACGACAACAACGTCAACGTGCTGCCGATCAACGCCTGCGGCAACAACGTCGCGGCGCTCATCGGCGTCATCGTGCCGATCGCCTCGCCGCAGGCCTCCGACTGCAACAACGCGGCGATCGTGGACCACCCGCACGTCGACTGACCTGGTTCGGTCGCACTGCGGACCACCGCCTCATCGAGGTGGTACCGCGCAGCGGGGCGCCGGTTCGGTCCGGCGCCCCATCGCGCGCACAGTCGCGCGCACAGCGGGAGCGCTGAGTTTTCCCGGTCGCCTTTTCGATCCCGCGACCGGCAATGATGTGATCGCCGATCACACGACAGTGGTAATCGCTGCGGCGAACCGGCGTGGCGGCGGTGGCGCATCGACCCTTTCGCGGTCGAATGCCCGCCACCGCGAGCCTTCCCTCGACGCGCCGGACGAGGACGCCGCGGCAATCGAAGGAGGAACCGGAATGCTGAAGAAGGCCGCGATCGTCGGTGGCGCCGCCGCCGGCATGCTCGCGCTCGCCCCGATGGCCCACGCCGACAGCGCGGGCAACGACGGCATCAACATCCTGAACGACCTCAACATCAACGCGGTGCCGATCAACCTGTGCGGCAACAACGTCGCGATCCTGGGCGTCATCGTGCCGGTCGCCTCGCCGCAGACCAGCGACTGCAACAACGCGCCGATCGTGGACCACCCGCACGTGGACAAGTGATCTGCTGATCCAGCGCGGGGGCCGGACCGATCGTGGTCCGGCCCCCGCGCTGCCGTCCGCGCTACCCGCCGAAGCGCCGGTGCCGCACCGCGTAGTCGCGGAGCGCGCGCAGGAAGTCGACCTGCCGGAACGCGGGCCAGTACGCCTCGCAGAACCAGAACTCCGAGTGCGCCGACTGCCACAGCATGAAACCGGACAGCCGTTGCTCCCCGGAGGTGCGGATCATCAGGTCGGGGTCCGGCTGACCCGAGGTGTAGAGGTGTTCGGCGATGTGGTCGACGGTGAGCACCTCGGCGAGCTCCTCGATGGTCGTGCCCGCCTCTGCGTGCCGCTGGAGCAGCTTGCGGACCGCGTCGGCGATCTCCCGCCGACCGCCGTACCCGACCGCCACGTTGACCTGCATCCCGCCGCGGCCCTCGGTGCGCAGCGCGGCGGCCGACAACCGGGCGGCGGTCTCGGTGGGAAGCAGGTCCAGCGCACCCACGATGCGCACCCGCCACGGCTTGGCCGGCCCGGTCAGCTCGTCGACCACCCCGCTGATGATCTCCAGCAGCGCCTTGAGCTCGTCGCTGCTGCGGCTGAGGTTGTCGGTGGACAGCAGCCACAGCGTGACGACTTCGACGTTGGCCTGCTCGCACCAGCCGAGCATCTCGGCGATCTTGCGGGCGCCCGCGCGGTGCCCGTAGGCCGCCTCCAGACCGGCTTCCTTGGCCCATCTGCGGTTGCCGTCGAGGATGACCCCGACGTGGCGCGGGTGCTGCAAGCCGTCGAGCTTGCGGCGCAGCCGCCGCTCGTAGATGTCGAGGATGAACTCCCGGAGCCGAACCTTGAGCGTCACGCTCGACGAGAGTACGCCGACCTGCTCGGGCGGCGAATTCCTCCCTGGCCCAACCGGTTACGACGAAGGTCACCCGCGCCCCGACCTACGGTCCCGTAACCTCGGGGTGTGACTAGCGCCCTGTCGGCCCGCCGCGCCACCGCCTTCGTCAAGCCGAGGATGCGCGGGTGGATCCACCTGTGGTCCCTCGTCGTCTCCGTGATCGCGGGCGCCACGCTGATCGCGCTGGCCGCCGCGACCGTGTCGGGCGAAGCGGCGCTCGGCACCTCGATCTACGTGGCCACCGTGCTCGGCCTGTTCGGCGTGAGCGCCCTGTACCACCGCAAGACGTGGAACACCCTCGGCGCCCGGACCTGGATGCGCCGGCTCGACCACTCGATGATCTTCCTGTTCATCGCGGGCACCTACACCCCGCTGGCCATGCTCTCGATGCAGCCGACGACCGGTGCGCTGGTCCTGGCGGTGGTCTGGGGCGGCGCCCTCGGCGGTGTGGTGCTCAAGCTCGCCTGGCCCAACGCACCCCGCTGGGTGGGCGTGCCCGTCTACATCGCGCTCGGCTGGGTCGCCGTGTTCGTGCTGCCCGACCTCCTGCACAACGCCGGGGTCGCGGTCCTGGTGCTGCTGCTGGTCGGCGGCGTGCTCTACACCGCGGGCGCGGTGTTCTACGCCACCCGCTGGCCGGACCCCTGGCCGAAGACCTTCGGCTACCACGAGTTCTTCCACTCGACGGTCTCGCTCGCCGCGTTGTGCCACCACATCGCCATCTGGCTCGCGCTCTACGCCTGAGCGCCGCGCACCCGACCGAGTGAGGGGCACCTGCATCCGACATGGCCGGATGCAGGTGCCCCTCGCTCAGGTGCTGAACGGGTGCGGCCGACTCAGGTCTCCGCCGGGCGGCGGAGGGCGCTGACCAGCTCGTCGACGTCGGTGACCGGGCGGTCGCACACGTAGCCCCGGCAGACGTAGGCGGCGGCGCTGCCGTCGACCAGCGGCCGGTCGGCCAGCAGCGGGACGCCCGGCGCCTCCGGGTCGGCGGCCAGCACCACGGCACCGCCCGGGGCGTCCCGGTGCGCGGCGGCCAGCAGGTCGGCGCGGTGCGAGTCGCCCGCGGGTCCGGCGATGGCGATCTGCAGCGGGCCGTGCTCGCGGGCTTCGGCGGCGGCCATCCAGTGCCCGGCGAAGCGCGGCGCGCGCTGGGCGATCAGCCCGGCCCGGGACAACGCCTGTTCGGCGGCCTCGCGGTAGCGGTGCGCCGCGTGCGGTCCGGCCAGCGCGGCGGCCGCGATCAGCGCCGAGGTGACCGCCGAGGCGCCGGACGGGCTGGCGTTGTCGGTCGGGTCGGAGGGCCTGCGCACCAGCGCCTCGGCGTCGGAGGCGGTGTCGTGGAAGCCGCCGGGCGCCTCGGCGTCGGCGAACAGCTCCAGCGCGGTGTCCAGCAGCCCGCAGGCGGCGTCGAGCCAGCGCGGGGCGCCGGTCGCCTGGTGCAGGGCGAGCAGTCCCTCCGCGAGGCAGCCGTAGTCGTCCAGCACGCCGGCCGCGGTGCCGACCACCCCGAGCCGGGAGGTGCGGCGCAACCGGCCGTCCACCAGGTGCAGGTCGAGCAGCAGCTCGGCGGTGCGCTCGGCGGCGGCGAGCCACTCCGGCTCGTCGAGCGCGGCGGCGGCCTCGACCAGCGCGACGATCGCCAGACCGTTCCACGCGGTGACGACCTTGTCGTCCACGCCGGGCTGCGGGCGGCGCACCCGCGCGTCGAGCAGCGCCTCCCGGACCCGCTGGAAGCGCGCCGGGTCGTCCGGGTCGCGGACCAGCCGCAGCGTCGAACTGCCCTGCTCGAAGGTGCCGGCCTCGGTGACGCCGAACACCTGGGCGGCCCAGTCGGCGTCTTCGGCCCCGAGCACCTCGCGGAGCTGGCCGGGGGTCCAGACGTAGGTCAGCCCCTCGACGCCTTCGGTGTCGGCGTCCAACGAAGCGGCGAACCCGCCTTCCGGGGTCCGCAGGTCGGTGAGCAGGAACCCGGCGGTCTCGCGGGCGACCCGCTGGGCCAGGGCCGGTTCGGCGCTCACCCGGCCCAGGTGGGCGTAGGCGCGCAGCAGCAGCGCGTTGTCGTAGAGCATCTTCTCGAAGTGCGGCACCACCCACGCCGCGTCGACGCTGTACCGCGCGAACCCGCCGGCGAGCTGGTCGTAGATGCCGCCCCGGGCCATCGCGACGCAGCACCCCTCGGCGAGCTCCAGCGCGGTGCGGCCGCTGCCCGGCGCGGCGGTGCGCTCGTGGTGCCGCAGCAGGAACTCCAGCACCATCGACGGCGGGAACTTGGGGGCGTCGCCGAACCCGCCGCGCTCGGTGTCGAACTCGGCGTGCAACCGGGACACCGCATCGGCCAGCACCGGGTGGTCCAGGGTGGACTCGGGCAGCTGCGGGCGCTGCTCGGCGAGGTGGCCCACCACCTTCGCGGCGGCGTCGCGGACCTCGTCGCCGCGCTCGGCCCAGGCGTCCCGCGCGGCCGCGAGGAGCTGCTGGAACGACGGCATCCCCTGCATCGGCCGGACCGGGAAGTAGGTGCCGCAGTGGAACGGCGCGCCGTCCGGGGTGAGGATGCAGGTCATCGGCCACCCCGCCTGCCCGGTCATGGCCTGGGTGGCCTCCAGGTAGACGGCGTCGATGTCCGGGCGCTCCTCCCGGTCGACCTTGATGTTGACGAAGCCCTCGTTCATCATCCGGGCCGTCTCCGGGTCCTCGAACGACTCGTGGGCCATCACGTGGCACCAGTGGCACGCCGCGTAGCCGACCGACAGCAGGACGGGGACATCGCGCCGTCGCGCCTCCTCGAACGCCTCCGGGCACCACGGCCACCAGTCGACCGGGTTGTCGGCGTGCTGGAGGAGGTACGGGCTCGTCGCGTCAGCCAGCCGGTTCGCCATGCCCCCAGTCTGGCACCGCGGCGGCGCCGCCTCGACCGCTACGGCCGCCGACCGGGTCCTTCGGGGCGGCTACGAGACCGCTTCGAGCGGGAGGTCGCTGCCGCGCCAGGCGGCTGCCAGGTCCTGCACCGGCAGGTCGAGCGCCTCGCCGAGGCGGACGATCGTGCCGAAACCGGGAGCGGGCAGCCGCCCGGTCTCGATCTTGCGCAGGGTTTCCGGCGAGACGCCGGCCGCGTGCGCGACCTCCGCCAGGTCGCGTCCCGCTCGCGCGCGGCGCAGCAGGGCGCCGAGACGCCTGCCTGCTTCGATCTGCTCGGGGGTGAGCGGTTGGCGGACCATGCCCCCAGCGTAGAGCTGGTATTACTATACCGGCAAGTGCTAGAGTGCCGGTATAGTAATACCACCACTCAGGACGCGAGGTATTCGTGATCGAGCTGAAGACGCCGGCGGAAATCCAGCGCATGCACGTGGCCGGGCGGTTCGTCGCCGAAGTGCTCACCGAGGTCGGCAGGCTCGCCGACGTCGGGGTCAACCTCCTGGAGCTGGAGCACCACGTGCGCGGCATGATCGAACGGCGCGGGGCCGAGTCCTGCTACTGGGACTACTCCCCGTCCTTCGGTAAGGGACCGTTCCGCAACGTCATCTGCCTCTCGGTCAACGACGCCGTCCTGCACGGCCTGCCGCACGACTACGCGCTGCGCGACGGCGACGTGCTCAGCGCGGACATCGCGGTGAGCATCGACGGCTGGGTGGCCGACTCGGCGCGCACGGTCGTCGTCGGCACCGCCGCCGAGGAGGACCTGCGGATCGTCCGCGCCACCGAGGAAGCGCTGGAGGCGGCGATCGAGGCGGCCCGCCCGGGCAACCGGCTGGGTGACATCTCGGCGGCGATCTGGGCGGTGGCCTGCGACTACGGCTACCCGGTCAACACCGAGTTCGGCGGCCACGGCATCGGCCGCACCATGCACGAGGAGCTCCACGTCTCCAACAAGGGCCGACCGGGCCGCGGGCTGGCGCTGCGACCGGGCCTGACCCTCGCGCTCGAGCCCTGGTTCGCCCGCACGACCGACCGGATCACCTACGACGCCGACGGCTGGACCATCCGGTCGGCCGACGGCTCGCGCACCGCCCACTCCGAGCACACCGTCGCCATCACCGAGGACGGCCCCCTGGTGCTCACCCGGCGCGAGTCGGAGGACCCCGCGACGAGGAGCGCCGGTCGGCTCGCCGCGCAGGACGCCTAGCGCGCGCCGCGGCGGCGGCTGTCGACCAGCCCGCCGCCGCGGTGCTCGAACGGGTGAACTAGGACTTGGCCGGACCGTCGCCCGCGGAATCGCCCGGCGGGCCGCTCTCGGCCTTGGCGAGCTCCTCGGCTTCTTCCGCCTCGCGGGCGGCCCGCTCGGCCTCCGCGCGCTTGACCCGGGCCGGGGCCGCTTCCGCGGCCTTGTCCTGGTCGAAGGCGACCGGAAGCTTCTTGAGGTGCTTGGTCATCGACCGGACCAGGAGGACCACGGCGATCCCGAAGACCACCAGCAGCAGCAGACCGACCGGCGAGGACTTGCCGAAGTCCTGCCCCTGCCCGCCGGTGTCCTCGGACGGCCCGAGGTACTGGGCGACGAAGTACGTGACCTCACCGGTGCTCATGCGCACACCTTCTCATCCACCCCGGAGAACAGGTCGTCCTCGGGCATCGTGGTGTCGACCAGCGAGCGGACCAGCTCGTAGTCCTCGGTCGGCCAGAGATCGCGCTGGATGTCCAGCGGCACCGCGAACCAGCGGCTGTTCGGGTCGATCTGGGTGGCGTGCGCCCGCAGCGCGTCGTCGCGCTGGTCGAAGTACTCGCCGCACGGCACCCGCGTGGTGACCCGGTCGTCCGGGTCGGGCCGCGACTCGTCCCACCGGCCCAGCCACTCGGCGAACGGCGACTCCATGCCGCGCTCCACCAGCGCGTCGTGGAAGAGCTTGAACCGCTGCCGCGAGAAGCCGTGCGAGTAGTACAGCTTCAGCGGCTGCCACGGCTCGCCCGCGTCCTGGTAGAGCTCCGGATCGCCCGCGGCGTCGAACGCCGCCATCGAGACCTCGTGGCACCGGATGTGATCCGGGTGCGGGTACCCGCCGTTCTCGTCGTAGGTGATCACCACGTGCGGCTTGAACTCGCGCATCACCGCGACCAGTTCGCGGGTGGGCAGCTCCACCGGCACCGTCGCGAAGCAGCCCTCCGGCAGCGGGGGCAGCGGATCCCCCTCCGGCAGGCCGGAGTCGACGAAGCCCAGCCACCGGTGCTGGACGCCGAGGATCCGGGCCGCCTCGGCCATTTCGGCCCGCCGGATCTCCGGCATGTCGGCCAGCACGTCCGGCCGGTCCATCGCCGGGTTGAGGATGCTGCCCGCTTCACCGCCCGTGCAGGTGACCACCATCACGTCGTGGCCCTCGGCCACGTACCGGGCGGTGGTCGCGGCCCCCTTGCTGGACTCGTCATCCGGATGCGCGTGCACCGTCATCAGACGCAGCTTGTCCGCCATCGCGCGGTCGTCCTTCCCGCTTGCAGCATCTTCTCGACTCGGATCGGCCCCCGCGTGCGGGCCGCAAGACTCCCCGGGGATACTCAACGTGGATGTCGGGTCCGATTGTTCCCCACGCCCCATTGTGGCTCCGGGTCCGACGTCCTCGGCGCCAGCCCCCGCGTCGGCGGACCGGTCGAGGCGAGGGCGTGCCGGAGTTCACACCAGCACGGGACATCGTCGGAAGGCTGTCGAGCCGGTGACGCACCAGCCATTACCCGAGGGCCGGTACGGCTCGCGCGCTCGAGCGCGAACGCCGCGGCCGGGACTGCGGTGGCTGTTCGGCGCACTCGCCGCGGTCGTCCTCGTCGGCGCCTCGGTGATCGGCTACCAGAACCTCGGCAGCGCACCCGTCGAGGGCGAGCACGTGGCCTACGACATCGTCGACGACCGGCACGTGCGGATCACCCTGGAAGTGCGCCGCGACGAGCCGCAGCGGCCGGCGGCGTGCGTCGTCCGGGCCCGCGAGAAGTCCGGCGCCGAAGTGGGCCGCGGCGAGGTCTTCATCCCGCCGGCCGACGGGACCGTCCGCCACGACGTGGTGCTCCGCACCTCGGCCCCTCCAGGCACCGGGGAGGTGTACGGCTGCACATACAAGGTTCCTGAATATTTGTCCACTCCCTCGCGGCCGATTGGGTGAAGACTGCCTTACCACGCCGGGCATCGAGGAAATTCCGGGCCCGGACGTGGTGATTCGTGTTATCGTCGATGCCAGCACGGCCCCGGGCGGGCCGTGTTTTTCCGTTCCCAGCCGTCGCTGCGCGCGAGGAACGCTGTTGGCCCGCGGTAGGCGCGGAGCCTCCGTCGACGAGGAGTGGTGACCGTGAGCGAGACCCAGGTGACCTGGCTGACCCAGGATGCTTTCGAGCGGCTCAAGACTGAGCTGGACGAGCTCGTGGCCAACCGCCCGGTGATCGCCGCGAAGATCAACGACGCCCGCGAGGAAGGCGATCTGCGGGAGAACGGCGGGTACCACGCCGCGCGCGAGGAGCAGGCCCAGATCGAGGGCCGCATCCGCCAGCTCCAGGAGCTGCTGCGGACCGCGCAGGTCGGCGACGTGCCCACCGAGTCCGGCGTCGCCATGCCCGGTTCGGTGCTGACCGTCCGCTACGACGACGAGGACGACACCGAGAAGTTCCTGCTCGCCAACCGCGAGGAAGGCGCGCACGGCGACATCGAGGTCTACTCGCCGGAGTCCCCGCTGGGCAAGGCCCTGCTCGACGCCAAGGAAGGCGAGACCAGGGAGTACGAGCTGCCGAACGGGGGGACCATGAAGGTCACCCTCGTCAAGGCCGAGCCTTTCAGTATGTGATTTTGTTCCGCTCGCTTTGCGACGCGGTGCGGGTGGCGGAACCTCAGCTGCCTTCTCGCTCCGGGCGCCCTTCTTGATGTATTCCAATACACGGCATCAGGGCGTCCTCGCGAGAAGACAGCTGAGAACCCGCGGCGGTGCCAGCTGCGTGCGTGGGGCAAAGCGGAAGCGGCTCGCGCCGCTTGCCTGACCGGGGTTCCGTTCGGCGCGTGCGTGGGCTGGAAGCGGCTTTCGCCGCTTGCCTGACGAGGGTTCCGGGTCGCGCGTGCGTGGGTGCTTCGCCTTCGGCCTCCGGGTGGGGTGGCTAGCGCCGTGGCTACGTCTTGGTGCCGTTGTTCCTGGTGCGGGTGCTCGGGTTTCGGGTGCCCGCACCGTTGTGCCTCAGCCCTGTTCGGCGAGGCGGACCAGGAGTGGTCGCACCCGGGGTGGGACCGGGGTGGACAGCGCGATGGACGTCGAGGTGCGGCGCACTTCGGGGACCGCGACCACCTCGTCGATCACCCGTTGCAGGTCGGCGTTGGAGCGGGCCACCATCCGGACGAACAGGTCGCCCTGCCCGGTGGTGGCGTGCACCTCGCAGACCTCGTCGATCACCGCCAGCCGTTCGGCCACCGCGGCCCGCTTGCCCTGGGCGATCTCCAGCGTCGCGAACGCGGTGAGCCCGAAGCCCATCGCGACCAGGTCCAGCTCCGGCGGGAAGCCGCGCAGCACGCCGCGCTCGGTCATCCGGTCCAACCGGGCCTGCACGGTGCCGCGCGCCACACCGAGGCGCCGCGAGCACTCCAGCACGCCGAGCCGGGGTTCGTCGGCGAGCAACAGCAGCAGCCGGGCGTCCAGCGCGTCGAGCCCGTTCGCGGCCACGGGCGCCACCTCCTGTTCATCCTGACCTGCTCAGGTCGGCTCAACCGCCCCCATGCTGAACAATCTGCGCAGCCGAAGCAACGTCTGTTGCTCAAGGTGCCCTACCGCGCGACCCTGTCGCCACCGCAAGCGGCGAGACTCGGGAGGACATCGTGACCGGCACCGTCAACCAGCAGGGCCAGCTCGACGACGTGACCTTCGAACAGATGCAGCGCCTGGTCGGCCTGGTCGAGCACGACGACACGCGCGACCCGTTCCCGGTCAAGGCGCTGGACGCCGTGGTGTTCGTCGTCGGCAACGCCACCCAGAGCGCGCTGTTCTACCAGGTGGCCTTCGGCATGGAGCTGATCGCCTACCACGGCCCGGAGCAGGGCAACCGCGACCACAAGGCGTACGTGCTCAAGTCCGGCTCGGCCCGGTTCGTGCTGCGCGGTGCGGTCGACCCCGCCAGCGAGCTGGCCGACCACCACCGCAGGCACGGCGACGGCGTGGTGGACATCGCCTTGGAGGTCGCCGACGTGGACCGGTGCGTCGAGCACGCGCGCGCCCAGGGCGCGACGGTGCTGGCGGAGCCGCACGAGGTCTCCGACGAGCACGGCACGGTGCGCACGGCCGCCATCGGCACCTACGGCGAGACCCGGCACACCCTGATCGACCGCTCCCGCTACAGCGGCCCGTACCTGCCCGGGTTCGTCGCCGCCCAGGGCGGCTACCGCAAGCCCGCCGACGCGCCGAAGCGGCTGTTCCAGGCGGTCGACCACTGCGTCGGCAACGTCGAGCTCGGCCGGATGGACGAGTGGGTCGCCTTCTACAACCGGGTGATGGGCTTCGTGAACATGGCCGAGTTCGTCGGCGACGACATCGCCACCGAGTACTCCGCGCTGATGAGCAAGGTCGTCGCCAACGGCAACCACCGGGTGAAGTTCCCGCTCAACGAGCCGGCCGAGGGCAAGAAGCGGTCGCAGATCGACGAGTACCTGGACTTCTACGGCGGCGCGGGCTGCCAGCACATCGCGCTGGCCACCGGCGACATCATCGCCACCGTGACCGCGATGCGCGCCAACGGCGTGGAGTTCCTGGCCACGCCCGACACCTACTACGAGGACCCGGAGCTGCGCGCCCGGATCGGCGAGGTGCGGGTGCCGATCGAGACTCTCAAGGAGCACGGCATCCTGGTCGACCGCGACGAGGACGGCTACCTGCTGCAGATCTTCACCAAGCCGATCGGCGACCGGCCCACGGTGTTCTACGAGCTGATCGAGCGGCACGGCTCGCTGGGCTTCGGCAAGGGCAACTTCAAGGCGCTGTTCGAGGCCATCGAGCGCGAACAGGACCTGCGCGGCAACCTCTGACCAGTTCGTGAACCGAGTGAGGGGCACCTTCATCCGACTGTGCCGGATGAAGGTGCCCCTCACCTGGTTCGACGTCACCCGGGTGGTGGTCGCCTGGGGTCAGCGGCGCTCGTAGAGGGCGTATCCGGCCGCCTCGAGCCTGGTGGTCACCCGCTCGCGGTGCTCCGGTCCCCGCGTCTCCAGGCTGATCTCCACGTCCACCTCGCCGACCGACAGCGCGCCGGTGACCCGGGAGTGCGCGATGTCGATGACGTTGGCCTCCAGCTCGCCGAGCAGCGACACCAGGCCGCCCAGCGAGCCCGGCCGGTCCGGCAGCCGCAGCCGCAGCGACAGGTACCGCCCCGCCGAGCTCATCCCGTGCTGCACGAGCTGGAGCAGCAGCAGCGGGTCGATGTTTCCGCCGGAGAGCACCGACACGATCGGTCCCCGGAACCGGTCCGGGTGCGCCAGCAGCGCCGCGACGGCCGCCACGCCCGCCGGCTCGACGACGAGCTTCGCCCGTTCCAGGCAGAGCAGCATCGCCCGGGACAACTGCTCCTCGCTGACCGTGATGACCTCGTCGACCTGCTTCTCGACGTGCGCGTAGGGCAGCGCGCCGGGCTCGGCCACGGCGATCCCGTCGGCCATGGTTTGCGCCTCGCGCAGCCGCACCGGGCGTCCCGCGGTCAGCGAGTCCGGCCACGCGGCGGCCTGCTCGGCCTGCACCGCCACCACCGCGACGTCCGGGTGCTCCTCCTTGATCGCCGCGGCCACGCCCGCGACCAGCCCACCGCCGCCGGTGGGCACCAGCACCGTCCGGGCCTGCGGGAGCTGCGCCATGATCTCGGTGCCGACGGTCCCCTGCCCCGCCACGATGTCCGGGTGGTCGAAGGGGTGGATGAACTCGGCCCCGGTGCGCTCGGCGTGCTCCCGCGCCGCCGCGAGCGATTCCTCCAGCACGGCACCGCGCAGCACCACCTCGGCGCCGTAGCCGGCGGTGGCCGCCAGCTTCGGGAGCGCGACCCGCTCGGGCATGTAGACGGTGGCGTGGATGCCGAGCAGCTGAGCCGCGAGCGCGACGCCTTGGGCGTGGTTGCCCGCGCTGGCCGCGACGACCCCGGCGGCGCGCTGCTCCGCGGACAGCCCGAGCAACCGGAGGTAGGCGCCGCGCAGCTTGAACGACCCGGTGCGCTGGAGGTTCTCGCACTTCAGGTGGACTTCGGCGGCGCAGAGCTCGCCCAGCACGCGGGAATGCTCCAGCGGGGTGACCCGCGTGATCCCGGTCAGCTTCGCCTGGGCGGCGCGGACGTCGTTCCCCTCGATCAACCGCATTCGTCCATCGTGCCACCGCGAACGCCGAGCGACGCGCGCGGCGGCCCGGGTACGCTGGCGAAAACCGACACCGGGCGCACTACCGCTCGGACCCGCCACGGTTGCGGAGGAAGCATGAGGCGGCTGAGCCCAGCGAGCGGGGCGGTCCCGCTCGTCACCGGCATCGTCGCGGCCACCGCCCTGTCCGGGGCCGCCGTCGTCGCCGTGCTGCGCTCGGGGTGCGACGACCCCGGCGTCTACGAGGCGCGCGACGGCGTCGTGGAGCTCATCGGCGGCTGCCTGCACCCCGACGACCTGCCGGTGACCACCCGGGACCCGGAGCAGCCGATGCCGCTCGGCGGCACCGAGCCCGCCCAGGCCCGCTGAGCACCTGCTCCTCCAGCGGTGGCCCGGCAAACCCGAACGGGCGAGCGGCGGCCCTGGAACCCCGCACGGGCGAGCGGCGAGGTGCCGCCACCCGCGCCGGGAACGAGCTCAGCCCAGGGCGGTCAGCAGGTCCTCCACCAGGTCGTCGGCGTCCTCGATGCCCACCGAGAGGCGGACCAGCTCGCCCGGCACCTGCAGCAGCGATCCGGCGGTGCTCGCGTGGGTCATCCGGCCCGGGTGCTCGATCAGCGACTCGACGCCGCCGAGCGATTCGGCGAGGGTGAACAGCCGGGTCCGGGAGCAGACCTCCAGCGCGGCCTCTTCTCCGTCGGCGTGCAGGAACGACACCATCCCGCCGAAGTGGCGCATCTGCTTGACCGCGACGTCGTGGTTCGGGTGCTCGGCGATGCCCGGGTAGAGCACCTTCGAGACCTTCCGGTGGCTCTGCAGCGCCGCGACGACCCGTTCGGCGTTGGCGCTGTGCCGCTCCATCCGGACCGCCAGCGTCTTGAGCCCGCGCAGGGTCAGCCAGGCGTCGAACGGCCCCGGCACCGCACCGGCGGTGTTCTGCAGGAACGCGATCCGCTCGTGCAGCGCCTCGTCGGAGGTGACGACCGCGCCGCCGACCACGTCGGAGTGGCCGCCGAGGTACTTGGTCGTCGAGTGGACCACCACGTCGGCGCCGAGCTCCAGCGGCTGCTGCAGGTACGGCGAGGCGAAGGTGTTGTCCACCGCCAGCAGCGCGCCCGCCTGCCGCGCCACCTGGGCCAGCACCGCGATGTCGGCGATGTTGAGCAGCGGGTTGGTCGGCGACTCGACCCAGATCATCTTGGTCTCGGGGCGGATCTCGGCGCGCACGGCGTCCACATCGGACAGCCGAACCGGGGAGAACTCGATGCCCCACCCGGTGAGCACCTTGTCGATCAGCCGGAAGGTCCCGCCGTAGGCGTCGTCCGGGATGATCACGTGGTCGCCGGGGCGCAGCACGGCGCGCAGCACCGCGTCGGTGGCGGCCATGCCGGAGGCGAAGGCCCGCCCGTACCGACCGCGCTCCAGTTCCGCCAGGCACTCCTCCAGCGCGGTGCGCGTCGGGTTGCCGGTGCGCGAGTACTCGTAGCCCGCCCGCATCCCGCCGACGCCGTCCTGGGCGTAGGTCGAGGTGGCGTGGATCGGCACGATGACCGAACCGGTGGCCGAATCCGCCTCTTGGCCCGCGTGGATCGCACGGGTAGCAAAGCCATCGCTCATGTGGAGCAGCGTACGGCCTGCGCGCCCCGACGCCCGGCAGGGGACCGGATGCGACACGGCCCCCGACCGGATCCGGTCGGGGGCCGTGCACGCTAGCTCACCACTGCGGCGGCTGCTGCTGCGGCGGCTGCTGGCCGGGCTGGCCGTAGGGCTGCTGGCCGTACTGCGGCGGCTGGCCGGGCTGCTGCCCCGGGGCCGGGAACCCGCCCGACGGCGAGGGTTGCCCGTAGGGCTGCTGCCCCGGAGCGGGGAACCCGCCCGAGGGCGACGGCTGCCCGTAGGGCGGCTGCTGGCCGAACTGCTGCGGCTGACCGGGCTGCTGGGGCTGACCGGGCTGCGGCGGCTGGCCGGGCTGCTGCGGCTGACCGGGGAAGCCGCCGGGCTGGCCGTACGGCGGCTGGCCGGGGTAGCCACCGGCGACCGGGGCCGGAGCGCCCGGGCCCGCCTCGACCCACTGCCGGGTGCCGGGCAGGAACGCCAGCACACCGATCGCGACGGCGGTCACCACACCGGAAACCCCGGTCGCGCCGGACCAGGTGATCATCATCCCGATCATGACGAGGGCCATCAGACCGGCACCGCCGACCCCGAGCAACGGCCCGAGCTTCTTGCGCACCAGGATCATGATGCCGCCCGTGCACATCACGCCGGCCGCCACCATGCCGAGCAGGTAGAAGATCAGCATCAGGCCGTAGGGCGGCAGGTCGGGCATCTCGACCTCGGGCATGTACTGCGAGAAGTCCGAGCCGAGCTGCTGGTTGAGCTGCTCCTGGGCCGCCTGCGCCTGCTCGACCGCCGCGTAGGCGCCATTGAGGGCGAACGTGCCGATCAGCAACCCGATGGCCCACAGGCCGCCGAGGATCGCGGCGACGTACCCGGCGGTCATCGCCAGGCCCTTGTTTCCCGGGCCCTGCTGACCGGGGCCGGGCGGCGGGTAGCCGGGCTGGCCGAAGCCCGCCTGCGGCGGCGGGGCGCCGAAGCCGCCCTGCGCCTGCGGGGCCGGGAAGCCGCCGCTGGGCGTGCCGGGCTGCTGGCCCGGGTAGGCGCCCGGTGCGCCCGGCTGCTGGTACATCGGCTGCGGCGGCTGCATCGACGGCGGGACCATCGCGGTGGCCGCCTCACCGCCCTGCTGCCCGGCCAGGCCGGGCTGCTCGTACATCGGCTGCGGGCTCTGCTGGCCCGGCGACGGGACGACCTGCGTCGAGTCCGAACCCGGCTGCTGTTGCTGCTGCGGGGGCTGGGCAGGTCGGACGACCTGCGTCGCGTCGGCTCCGCCCGGCTGCTGCTCGTTCTGCTGGCTGTTCGGGCCGCCGCCCGGCTGCTCGCCGGCTCCGTGCGGCTGTCCCTGCTGACCGCCATCAGGCGGCTGCGGAGAGCTCATCGGGTTCCTGACCCCCTCGGGCGTGAAGCATGATTTTGGGCATTCGTCGAGCACACGCTATCGGATGGGCGATCAGCGTAGTGCCGTTGCGTAACAACTCGTCATCGACCGGCGATGAATCCGAGCACGTCCTGACGCGTGACGACGCCGGCGGGCATCCCGTCGACGAGCACCATCGCGCCGTCGGCTCCGGCCAGCGCCGCCATCGCCGAGCTGATCTCCTCGCCCGCGCCGATCGTGGGCAGCGGCGGGGACATGTGGTCGGAGACCTGGTCGGCCAGGTTGGCGCGGCCCGCGAACAGCGCGTCGAGCAGGTCGCGCTCGTTGACCGCGCCCGCCACCTCGGCGGCCATCACCGGCGGCTCAGCGTTGACCACCGGCATCTGGGACACGCCGAACTCGCGCAGGTAGGTCACCGCGTCGGCGACCGTCTCCGTCGGGTGGACGTGCACCAGCTCGGGCAGCGTGCCGTCCTTGCGGCGCAGCACGTCGCCGACCGAACCCCCGCCGTGGTCGGGCGAGAGGAAGCCGTAGGAGGCCATCCAGGAGTCGTTGAAGACCTTGGTGAGGTAGCCGCGCCCGCCGTCCGGCAGCAGCACCACCACGACGTCGTCCGGTCCGGTCCGCTCGGCGACCTGCAGCGCGGCGGCCACGGCCATCCCGCAGGAACCGCCGACCAGCAGCGCTTCCCGGTGGGCCAGGTCGCGGGTGGTGGTGAACGAGTCGGCGTCGGAGATCGGGATGATCTCGTCGCAGATCTCCCGGTCGTAGGTGGTCGGCCAGAAGTCCTCGCCGACGCCCTCGACCAGGTACGGGCGCCCGTGGCCGCCGGAGTACACCGAGCCGACCGGGTCGGCGCCGATGATCTGCACCTTGCCGCCGGAGACCTCCTTGAGGTAGCGCCCGGTGCCCGAGATGGTGCCGCCGGTACCGATGCCCGCGACGAAGTGGGTGATCCGGCCCCCGGTCTGCTCCCACAGCTCCGGCCCGGTGCTGAGGTAGTGCGACTCGGGGTTGTGCTCGTTGGCGTACTGGTTGGGCTTCCAGGCGTCCTCGATCTCGGTGACCAGCCGGTCCGACACCGAGTAGTAGGAGTCGGAGTGCTCCGGCGGGACGGCCGTCGGGCAGACCACGACCTCCGCGCCGTAGGCCTTGAGCACGTTGCGTTTGTCCTCGCTGACCTTGTCCGGGCAGACGAACACGCAGCGGTAGCCCTTGCGCTGGGCGACCATCGCCAGGCCGACCCCGGTGTTGCCGGAGGTCGGCTCCACGATGGTGCCGCCCGGTCGCAGCTCACCGGATTCCTCGGCGGCCTCGACCATGCGCAGCGCGATGCGGTCCTTCACGCTGCCGCCGGGGTTGAAGTACTCGACCTTGGCCAGCACCGGCGTCGGGCCGCTGGCGACCGCGTTCAGCCGCACCAGGGGGGTGTTGCCGACAAGGTCGATGACGTGCTCGGCGTAGTCCACGGTCGGTCCTCGTTTCCCTCATCATCGCTGTTCGCCGCCCCAGGAGCCCGCCGCTCGTCCCGGCAGCGCTCCTTGCTCCGTCGAGCCTAATGCGCCGACCACCGGTCACCGCCGGTGGCCGGGCAACGACGCACCACCGGGTTGCGGATCGGCGCCGGGAAAGGCCGCCCCGGCATCGGGCGCCAGGTGGTAGATCAGGAAGGGGGCCGGTCCGACCGCCCCCGTTCCGACGACCTGGGGGAAGGACGACCGATGATCGCGGCGAGGGCGTTGCGGCTGGCACTGCTGGCGGCGGGAACCGCGGGCGGGCTTTCCGGGGCCGCGTACGGCCTGCTCAACGGGCAGTCCCGCCGGGCCCGCCAGGTGATCGGGCCGCCCGTCGCCGCACCGCTGCGCGGCGACGGCGTGCACCTGCCGGACGGCACCGGTCCGGTCCCGCGCTCGGAACTGCCCGAGGCGGTGGAGCCGCTGGAGTTCGTGGTGCTCGGCGATTCCTCGGCGGCCGGTCTCGGCGTGGACTTCCCGGACGACCTGCCGGGCGTCCGGCTGGCCCGCGGACTGGCCGCGGAGCTGGACCGGCCGGTCGCGCTGACCACCCGCGCGGTCGTCGGCGCGACCACGCAGGCGTTGGCGGCGCAGGTCGAGGCGACGGCGCCGCACCCGCCGACGCTGGTGCTCGTCATCATCGGCGCCAACGACGTGACCTCCCGCCTGCCGGTGGCGGCCAGCGCCGCGCTGCTCGGCGACGCGGTGCGGACGCTGCTCGACCGCGGTGTGCCGGTGGTCGCGGGCACCTGCCCGGACCTGGGGGCGATCCGGCCGATCCCGCAGCCGCTGCGGTCGCTGGCGAGCCGGTGGAGCCTCGCGCTGGGCCGGGCCCAGCGCGCGGCGGTGGAGGCCGCGGGCGGGCACGCGGTGCCGCTGGCCGACCTGCTCTCCCCCGAGTTCCTCGCCCGGCCGAGCGAGTTCTTCAGCCCGGACAATTTCCACCCGTCGGCGGCCGGGTACGAGGCGGCGTCCCGGATCCTGCTGCCCGTGCTGTGCTCGGCGCTCGGCGAGTGGCACGGCGGTCCGCTCCCCGCCGCCCCGGTGCGCTCGGCCGCCGCCGAGGCCCGGCGCCCGACCAGCCGGATCGTCGCCCGGATCAACCGCGGGCTGCACCGCCGCTCCGACGGGTGAGCCACGCTACATACCAGTCGGTCGGTCTTCCTCTTGTCGGCCCTCACCCCACCCGGTCAAGATGACCGGCGAGGCCACGGCGCCCGGCGCCACCCCGGCGAACGAAGGAGTTCCCATGCCCGAAGCAGTCATCGTCTCCACCGCGCGCTCCCCGATCGGCAGGGCGGGCAAGGGATCGCTGGTGGACTTCCGGCCGGACGACCTCACCGCGACCATCATCCGCGCCGCCCTGGACAAGGTCCCCGAGCTCGACGCGGCCGACATCGACGACCTGATGCTGGGCTGCGGGCTACCCGGCGGGGAGCAGGGCTTCAACATGGCCCGCGTGGTGTCGGTGCTGCTCGGCCACGACCACCTGCCCGGCACCACGGTCACCCGCTACTGCTCGTCGAGCCTGCAGACCACCCGGATGGCGCTGCACGCCATCAAGGCCGGCGAGGGCGACGTGTTCATCAGCGCCGGCGTGGAGATGGTGAGCCGGTTCGCCAAGGGCAACTCCGACAGCATCGAGGACACCCGCAACCCGCTGTTCGCCGACGCCCAGGCCCGCACCGACGAGGTCGCGCAGGAAGGCGCGGACACCTGGACCGACCCGCGCGAACAGGGCCTGTTGCCCGACGTCTACATCCCGATGGGCCAGACCGCGGAGAACCTGGCGCGGCAGCAGGGCATCAGCCGCGACGAGATGGACGACTTCGGCGTCCGCTCCCAGAACCTCGCCGAGAAGGCCATCGCGGACGGCTTCTTCGCCCGCGAGATCACCCCGGTGACCACCTCGGCCGGCACCGTCGTCGACACCGACGACGGCCCGCGCGCGGGAGTCACCAAGGAAGGCGTGTCCGGGCTCAAGCCGGTGTTCCGCCCGGACGGCCGGATCACCGCGGGCAACTGCTGCCCGCTCAACGACGGCGCCGCCGCGCTGGTCATCATGAGCGATACCAAGGCCAAGCAGCTCGGGCTCACCCCGCTGGCCCGGATCGTCTCCACCGGCGTCACCGGCCTGTCCCCGGAGATCATGGGGCTCGGTCCGGTCGAGGCGTCGAAGCAGGCGCTGCGGCGCGCGGGCATGTCGGCCTCCGACATCGACCTCGTCGAGATCAACGAGGCGTTCGCCGCGCAGGTCATCCCCTCCTACCGGGAGCTCGACATCCCGCTGGAGAAGGTCAACGTCAACGGCGGCGCGATCGCCGTCGGCCACCCCTTCGGCATGACCGGCGCCCGGATCACCACCACCTTGCTCAACTCGCTGCGCTGGCACGACAAGCAGTTCGGCCTGGAGACCATGTGCGTCGGCGGGGGGCAAGGAATGGCAATGGTCCTCGAACGGCTTAGTTGATTTTGTGGTCCCGTTGCGTGGCGGTGCCGGCAGCGGAACCTCAGCGACCTTCTCGCGGTGAAAGGTGTTGTGGTCCCGTTGCGTGGCGGTGCCGACAGCGGAACCTCAGCGACCTTCTCGCTCCGGGCGCCCTTCTTGATGTATGCCAATACACGGCATCAGGGCGTCCTCGCGAGAAGGTCGCTGAGAACCCGCGGCGGTGCCGGTGCCGTGCGTGGGGCAAAGCGAAAACGGCTGCCGCCGTTTGCCTGACGGTGATTGCGGTGGCGCGATCGGCGCGGAAATGGCTTCGCCCGCTTGCCTGACGATGGCGCCTGTGGCGCGGTCGGTGCGGAAGCGGCTTTGCCGTTTGCCTGAGTGGTTGCGGTGGCGCGGTCGGTGCGGGAATGCTGCGCCCGCTTGCTTGGGTCTCGGGGTCGCCGCCCGCCGGGTCCGGTTGGCTGCGGGAGGTTCTCGTCGGTCGGTTCAGGTGGCGTTGACGAGGTGAGGGGCACCCTTGCTCGAGTTGGGGTCCTTTCAGAATGCGGCGGAGCCGCATGCGGTGAGGCACGAAACCGGCACCGCGGCGGGTTCTCAGCGGTCTTCTCGCGAGGACAGCGCCGACGCCGTGTACGTCGTGGGTACATCAGGAGGCGATCCCGGAGCGAGAAGTCCGCTGAGGTTCCGCCACCCGCACCGCCACGCAGGCCGTTCTGAAAGCAGTCCTTACTCGGGCAAGGGTGCCCCTCACTCATGTCACGGACGGGTGCGGTGGGCCTGGAACGTGAAGAAGCGGTGCCGACCGTGGTGGTCGGCACCGCTTCCCGGCGGTCGCGCCCTGGAGCGTGGTGGGGCTAGTCCTGGTTGAACATCGCGAACAGCCGCAGGAACTCCAGGTACAGCCACACCAGCGTGGTCATCAGGCCGAAGGCGATGTACCAGGAGAACTTCGAGTCCACCCCGGAGCGGATCGCGTGGTCGGCGGCGTCGAAGTCGAGCAGGAAGCTGAACGCCGCCACGCCGATGCACAGCAGGCTGAAGGCGATGCCCAGCGGGCCCGCCTCGCGCAACCCCAGGCCACCGGCGACGAAGAAGCTCGCCACCAGGTTGACCAGCATCAGGATCGCCACGCCCGCGACGGCGCCGATGATCCACTTGGTCAGCTTGGGGGTGACCCGCACCGCACCGGTCTTGTAGACGACCAGCATCGCGGCGAACACGCCGACCGTGCCCAGGATGGCGTTGAGCACCAGCCCGACGCCCATTCCGGTGGCCATGGCGAAGGCGTAGCTGATGGCGCCGAGGAACACGCCCTCGACGATCGAGTACGCGACGACCAGCGCCGGGCTCGGCTTCTTCTTGAAGATGATGACCAGCGAGAGCACGAACCCGACCAGCAGCGCGGGCAGGGCGAGCGCCATCGCGGGCGGTCCGGCGAGGTAGGTCACCGCACCGGTGATGACCGCGAGGCCGAGGGTGATCGCGGTCTTGGTGACCACGTCGTCGATGGTCATCGGACGCGCCGTCTTGGTGGGCGCGGCCGAGGACTGCCCGAGGGGAGAGCCGAAGCCGCCGGCCTGCCCCTGGGCGTAGTTGAAGTTCGCGTGCCCGCCCGAGGTGGGCAGGTTCTTGAACGCGGGGTTGCTCGTTGTGCGCAACTCATCCTCCTGGGCGTGCTGGCGCCGTCATGGGGAACAACGACCGGGGCAGCCGATGAGTTCCCGCTCGGTAAAAGCGACTTTACCGGCATCCGGTCGCCGGACCCAGCACCCACCGACGACGTCACCGCGACGATCCGCCGATGCGGGTAACGATCACGTCGCGTCGCCAACCCGCGGCGCCCGTTGCGACCGGTGAGGACCGCGCGCCGCCGTTCCGGTCGCGCTGCGCCCGTCCGGGTGACTCATCCCTCACCGGAAGTGCCTGGAACACACCGAGGAGTAGCCGCCAGCTTCGACCCTTTGGAGTCTTGTAGATACCGAGGGTGATCGGAAGGATCACCTCCGGCGTCCGTTTTGCTCCCGGTCGGGGCGCGCACGCGCGCGAGCGAGCAGGTGACGTCTCTTTCCCCTCCACTTCGAAGCGGAGCTTGCATGCGCATGGTCAGAAAATGGGTCGCGGCGGCGCTCGGCACCGCCCTGCTCGCCGGGGCGGGAGCGTTCGCCGTTCCCGGAGCGGCGCTCGCGGCCGTACAGGAAGGTGTCGGTCACGAGGTCACCCCCGGTCAGCCCTACGGCGGCGTGAGTCGGGACCGGGACTGGCTCGGCTCCTACATGCTCCAGGGCCAGCACGTCTGGTGCGTCCAGTTCGCGCTGACCGCACCGGACAGTGGGCAGGAGTACCAGCCCGGCGATCCGCTGGGCACCAAGTGGGGCGATCCGCTCGCCCCGGAGATCGCGGCGAACATCTCGTACCTGCTGCTGCGCTACGGCGACACGCAGTCGGACCACGAGGCCGCCGCGCTGGCGCACCTCCTGCACTCCTGGACGGCGGCGCCGCGCACTCCCGCCGACCTGGACTCGGGCAACTCGTTCACCGAGATCGCCTACGACATCGACTTCCACTACGACAAGCTGCCCGCCGAAGCCCGGGAAGCGGTCGAGCGGCTGCGGGCCGAGGCGGAAGCCAACCGGGGCCCGTGGGAGGCCGAGCTGACCGCCCCGGAGGGCGAGCAGACCATCGGTGAGACCGCGGAGTGGACGCTGGCCGTCACCCGGGCCGAGGACCAGGGCGTCGGCGGCGTCCCGGTGCGGATCACCGCCACCGACGCCGAGGTCGCCGGGCTCACCGACGGCGTGGCCACCACCCCGGCCGACGGCAGCCCGCTGGTGCTGGAGGTGACGCCCACCGGGCCGAACCCGACGATCACCGGCGAGCTGGCGGCCCCGGCCGACCGCCCGTACGTGCGGCAGGCGGTCGACGCGCCCGACACCACGCAGCGGGTCGTCTCCACCGGTGGCGAGCAGCAGCTCACCGTCGAGGCGACCACGACCGCGGTGACCGCGCCCGGGCAGGTGCGGATCACCAAGGTCGACGAGCAGAGCCAGGCCCGGATCAGCGGCGTCGCGCTGCGGCTGTCGCTGCCGGACGGCTCCCCCGCGCTGCGCCAGGACGGCACCCCGCTGGTCGGCCCGGACGGCGAGCCGGCGGTGCTCACCACCGGCGCCGACGGCACCGCCGTCATCCCGGACCTCAAGACCCCGCAGGAGGTCATGATCACCGAGGTCAGCCCGGCTCCCGGCTACGAGGAGGCGTTCGACCCGGCCAACCCGCCATCGGTGACCGGAGTCCTCGAACCGGGGCAGACGCTGGAGCTGGTGGTGTCCAACGTGCCGAACACGCCGACCGTGCCGATCCGCATCCCGGCCGGTGACGATCCCGGTGTGAACCTGGGCCTGCTCGGCCTGGGCGGCATGGCGCTGGTGGGCGCGGTGGCCGTCGGCGGCTACGCGCTGCGCCGACCGGAGCGCCAGCGGTGACCTCGCGGCGTCGGCTGCTCGTGCTGGTCTCGGCCGGGGTCGTCGCGGTGGCGGCGGTGATCGCCATCGCGGTGGCCCTGGTCGGGCCCGCGGCGCCGAGCACTCCGAGCGCCGCGGCGGGCGCCCCGGACCGGCACCAGGCCCGCACCGAGGTCGTCGAGGACGATCCGGCGGCGCTGCCGGTGCAGCCGATCCACGTGCCCGCCGGTCAGCCGCCGGGCACCATCCGGCTGCCCCAGGGCGGGACGGCGGAGCTCGTGCGGGACGAACTGGACCGCTCGGGCACCCTGCCCGTCCCCGACGGGGTGGACGAGGCGACCTGGTGGGGCGCCGGCCTCGACGCCCCCGGCGGGGCGACGGTGTTGGCCGGGCACGTCAACTGGGAGGGCGCCGAGGGCCCGTTCTCCGAGCTCTGGGACTCCCGGACCGGTGACCGGGTCACGGTGGTCGACGACGCGGGCGTGCAGCACGACTACCAGGTCACCGAGGTGCTGACCCTGCACAAGGACGAACTCCCCGGCCGCGCCGAGGAGCTGTTCAGCCAGGGCGGTGCGCACCGGCTCGTGCTGGTGACCTGCGGTGGCCGCTACGTCGGCGGCGACATGGGCTACGACGAGAACCGGATCGTCATCGCCACGCCCGTGTGATCGAACGAGAAGAAGGGCCGGTGGTCACCCGACCACCGGCCCTTCTCCCGTTCAGCGCTTCTTCTTGCCCTTCTTGGCCGAGGCCGCCTGCTTGCCCGGCCGGTTCTTCTGCTGCCCCTTCTTGCCGCCGGGGCGACCGCCCCCGCCACCGGAGCGCTGGGACTTCGGCCGGTTCTGCTGCTGCGGAGCACCGGAGCGCTGCGCGGGGGCCTCCTCGGTCTCCTCCTCGGTCTGCACCGCGCCCTCCTGCGGGCGGTTCGGCTTCTGACCGGGCTTGGGCCGCGGCGCCGCCTTCTTGGCCTCGATCTCCTTCTGCCGCGCGCGCTCCTGCTCGCGGTCGATCTTGTTGGTCAGCAGGTGCTGCTGGCCGAGGGTCCAGAAGTTGTTCGCCAGCCAGTACAGCAGCACCGCGATGGGCAGGAACGGGCCGGAGACGATCGCACCGATCGGCGCGACGTACATCATGAACTTGCCCATCATGGCCGTCTGCGGGTTGGCCATGGCCGCCTCGGTCTGCCGCTTCATCGACATCCGCATCGTGAAGTAGGTCGCGACGGACGCGACCAGCATCAGCGGGATGGCGACGATCATCATCGAGGTCCGGTCGGTGCCGAACGCGGCGAGTTCCTGGGCGGGCTGGGTGACCCAGTTCGACAGCTTCGCGCCGAAGATGTCGGCCTGGATGAACGACTCGACGCCCTGGGCGTCGAAGATGTAGTTGCTCTGCGCACCCGGGGTGAAGTTGCGCAGCACGGTGAACAGGCTCAGGAACACCGGGACCTGCAGCAGCGCGGGCAGGCAGCCGCCGAGCGGGTTCACCCCGTGCTCGGACTGCAGCTTCTGCATCTCCTGCGCCATGCGCTGCTTGTCGTTCTTGTACTTCTCCCGCATCTTCTGCATGTGCGGGGCGAACTTCTGCATCTGCCGGCCGGACCGGATCTGGCTGATCGCCGGCTTGAGCAGCACCAGCCGCAGCGAGAACACGAGGAAGAACACCGAGAGCGCCCAGGCGAACCCGTTGTCCGGTCCCAGCACGAAGCCGAAGATCTTGTGCCAGAACCACAAGATGGCCGACACCGGGTAGAGGATGAAGTCGAACACTCAATCACTCCTGGTCATCGCCCGGTCGTCATCGCCACCGGGGCGCACCTGCGCAGCCGCACCCGCGCTGTGTCCGCAGGTCAGCCCTACCAGGGTGCCATGCGCCCGAGCGGCCGGTGTCGACCCCCCGCCACTCGGGCGTGACCGGCGCCACGCGGGCCTCTCGGGCGGGCGCCGGTCCGCGACGGCTACCGCTTCAGCGCGCGGGCCACGATCCGGCCGAGCACCAGGTAGATGAGGGCGGCGAGGCCGTAGTTGAGCACCACGCCGATGGTCGCGTCCTCCGGGGTGAACACGTCGCCGAGCCCGAACACGAACACCCGGGCGACCCCGTAGGAGAACGAGACGAAACCGTTGTCCTGGCTCGCCCCCGTGACCACGAACACGATGTGCAGCACGAACACCAGGGCGATCAGCGCGGTGACGAGCTGGATGATCCGCCCGATCGCGTCCGCGCTCGGCCCGACCCGGTCGCGCTGGCGCGGCGGCTCCCGGTACGGCTCGGGTTCCCGGTAGGGCTCCGGTTCGCGGCGGCGCTCGCGCGGGCGCTCCCGGCGGCGCGGCGGCTCGTCGTCGTAGTCGTCGTAATCGTCGTAGCGGTCGTAGTCGTCGTAGTCGTAGCGGTCCGGCGGCGGTTCGCGGCGGGCCCGGGGCGGCTCCCGGCGGGGCGGCTCCGGCTCGGGTTCCGAGTCGCCGTACCAGTCGTAGGACTCCCCGGCGTAGGGGTCCCGCACCGGTTGCATCAGCGTCGGCTTCGGCTGCGGCGGTGGCGGTGGCGGCGGGTTCGGCTGGACGCTCTGGGTGGGCGGCTCCGTTCCCGGGGGCGGCGGTGGCCCCTGGTGGCCGGGCGGCGGCACCGGCTGTCCCGGCGGCATCTGGCCGGGCGGCGGCGCCTGACCGGGCGGTGGCGGCGCCTGCTGCCCGGGTGGCGGCACGGGTTGACCCGGAGGCACGGGCTGCCCCGGAGGCACGGGCTGCCCCGGAGGCACGGGCTGCCCCGGAGGCATGGGGGGCCGCTGCTGGCCGGGCGGCGGCACGGGTTGACCGGGAGGCACCGGCTGACCGGGAGGCGCGGGAGGGGGCTGCTGGCCCGGTGGCGGTGGCGGCTGCTGCCCCGGCGGACGAGGGGGCGGCCCCTGCGGGGCGCGCTGGGTCGGCTGCTCCGGGCCCGGCGGCTGCGGCGGACGGCCCTGCTGATCAGGCCCGGGCGGTGGTCCGCCGGGGGGCTGTGGTCCGCGCCGCGGCGGGTTCGGCTGCCGATCTGGGCGCTCGTTGGCCATGGGCGCGCATTGTGTCGGTGATCAGCTGGCGGTGGAAGACCCACCCCCCGCGGACCACACCATGAGACGCCCCACACCGGCGCGCGCCAGGCCCGCCACCGCAGGCGCCCGGGTCACGGCTTGATGCCGACCCCAGCCAGGCCGGTGAACCGGCTCGGGTCGCGCTCCGGGTCCTCCGGCCGCCACTCCGGCAGGAACACGACCCCGGGTTCGACGAGGTCGAAGCCCTCGAACAGCGCGGTCACCTCGGCGTGCGAGCGCATCGTCATCGGAGTGCTGGTGCGCTGCCGGTACAACCCGGAGTGCGACTCGGCCAGGTCCGGCCGCCCCTCCTGGCTGGCGTGCGAGAGCACCAGCGGGCTGCCGGGCGCCAGGGCGTCGCGGTAGCGGGCCAGCACCTCGGCGGGGTCGTCGACGAAGTGCAGCACCGCGACGACCATCAGCGCCACCGGCCGGTCCAGGTCGAGGAGGTCGCGGACCTCCGGGGCGCCGAGGACGGAGTCGGGATCGCGGAGATCGGCCTGCACCATCGCGGCGTCCGGGTCGTCCCGCAGCATGCTCCGGGAGTAGGCGGCGGCGACCGGCTCCTGGTCCACGTACACCACGCGCGCACCCGGCGCCCGCTCCTGCGCCACCTCGTGCACGTTGCCGACCGTCGGGATGCCCGAACCCAGGTCGAGGAACTGCCGCACCCCGAGCTCCGCGCAGTAGCGCACCGCGCGCCGCAGGAAGGCGCGGTTGGCCTGCATGATCAGCGGCAGGTCCGGCCACAGCTCGATCGCGTCCTCGGCCATCCGCCGGTCGGCGGCGAAGTTGTGGTGCCCCCGAGGTAGTAGTCGTAGACCCGGGCGGCGTTCGGCCGGGACAGGTCGATGCCCTCCGTCGGGTCGCTCACCGCGCCTCCTCGCCTCGCCCGGTCCGCCCGATCCTAGCGGTGGCCCGGTGATCCGGGGCGGAACTCCGCTGTGATCATGGGATCAGCCGTCCGGCGGTTCCGCCGCGCGCGCGGATGCGGTCGGCTGGCGCGCACAACGCGAGAGGGGGAGCTGCGTGGAGGCCGGTGGACACGCGTGCACGGGTGCGGTGGCGGGGGCGCTGTCGTCCTCGGCGATCGGTGCGGCGACCGGAGCGGAGCTGGGGGCGGCCGGCACCGCGGTCGGGGCGCTGCTGGGCGCGGGCGCGGCGCTGCTGCCCGACCTCGACGCCGACGGTGCCACCGCGTACCGCTCCGGCGGCCCGCTGACCGCGTTCGTCGGCGAGGCGTTCCAGCGGCTCGCGCGCACCGCCTACGGCGCCACCCGGCTGCCGCACGACCCGGCGGGCGACGGCGAGCACCGCGGTCTGGTGCACACCCCGGTCTTCGCGGTGGGGCTCGGCCTCCTGGTCGGCTCGGGCGCCCTCCTCACCCCTTGGGTCACGACGCTGGTGCTGGTCCTGGTGCTGGCGCCGGGGATCAGCGCGCTGTCCCGCTCCGGTCCGCGCTGGGTGCGCCGCAGGCTGAAGACCCACCGCGACGCCGGGGCGATGCTGACCGCGGTGCTCATCACGGCGGCGCTGTTCGTCTCCGGCGCGATGGACGAACTCGGCTGGTACGCGGGCGCCAGCGTCGCCATCGGGATGATCGTGCACTCGATCGGCGATTCGGCCACCCGCAGCGGCATCCCGTGGAGCTGGCCGCTGCGCCGCCGCTGCCCGAAGTGCCGTCCCAGCGCCCAGTGCCGCGGCTCCCGCTGGCGCCGCTCCCACGTGCTCCCCGAATCCCTGCGCTGGCGCGTCGGTTCCCGCTCCGGCAAGCGCATCGAGCGGATCATCGAGGTCGCCTGCCTGGTGGCCCTCGTCCTGCTCATCCTCCCCGACGTCGTCGGCCTGTTCCTGCCCGCCACGACCTGACCGGCGCCGCCGGTGGGCAGCCACCCTTCCGCTCCGGTTCGGGCGGGGTTCACGTGCGGGCCACCGCGGCGGCCCATGATCCTGTCATCTCCGTGCGAAGGGTGTGGGCAACCGTGTCGAACAGGCCAGGTGTGGCTCGGCGGAACGTCTTCAGGGCCGGTGGGGCCGGAGCGCTGGCGATGGCGTTCGGCTCGTCCGGCCGCGCGGCCGGGGCGGGTACCGCGAACGCGCCCCTGCGCTTCAACCCGAACGGCCGGTTCAAGATCGTGCAGTTCAACGACACCCAGGACGACCACCGCATCGACCGGCGGACCATCGAGCTCATGGACCGGGTGCTGGACGCCGAACAGCCCGATCTCGTGGTGCTGGTCGGCGACCTCATCAACGGTGGACCGCGCACGGAGCTGGAAACCAAGCAAGCGCTCAACAACGTCGTGCAGCCGATGGAGCGGCGCGGCGTCGCGTGGGCGGCGACGTTCGGCAACCACGACGAGGATTCCACCGCGGCGACCGGGTTCGACGAGAAGGACATGCTGGAGTTCTTCCGGGGCTACCGGCACAACGTCAACGAGCCCGGCCCCGAGGGCATCACCGGCACCGGCAACATGAACCTGCTGATCAACGGATCGCGCGGGGACGCACCGGCCTTCGCCGTGTGGCTGATCGACAGCGGCCGGTACGCGCCCGAGCGGATCGCCGGGCAGGACTTCGAGGGCTACCCCGACTGGGACTGGCTGCGCGGCGATCAGGTCGGCTGGTACCTGGACACCTCCGCGGCCCTGGAACAGCGCGCCGGATTCCCGGTGCCGGGCCTGATGTTCCTGCACATCTGCCTCTGGGAGCACCGGTTCATGTGGTTCGCCAGCGTGGACAGCCGCACCGGAGCCGACCACGAACGCGCGGTGCGCAAGCACGGCATCACCGGCGAGCGCAACGAGGACGAGTGCCCCGGTCCGTTCAACTCCGGGATGTTCTCGGCGATCCAGCACCGAGGTGATGTCCGGGGCGTCTTCGTCGGGCACGACCACATCAACACCTACCAGGGCGACTACTACGGCGTGCTCCTCGGATACGGGCCGGGCACCGGATTCGGCGCGTACGGGCTGGGCGGCGAGGACAACCACCGGCTCCGCGGCGCCCGGGTCTTCCACCTCGACGAGAACGCGGAAGGCGTCCTCGTCGAGACCCACAACGTGTTCGCCCGCGACTACGGGATCGACCTCTCGAACACCGACCAGAGCACGGACCCCCAACCCCTCCCACCCGGACGCTGAACGCCGGTCCGCGACCGCGCGTTCCACACCGCCCGGCTGGGAACGGGCGTGTCGCCGCGGTGACGTCGTTCGGCGCTCTGGAACGGCGTCGGGTTGCCCGAGACCGGGCGACCGTGGCTCAACGGCTCCTGCGGAGCTGCCAGCGCGTGCGGCGGTGATCGGCGGCGGTGCGCCGACCGGACCGCCGGGCGCCCGGAAAGCGCCGGTCGCCGGAATCGGTGGCCGTGCCGGGCCTACCTGCGATTGGGTGAACTTCAACGGGGGGAGTTGCTTTTCCGCACAGCCGAAGGAGACGCCCAACGTGTGCCAGTTCCCCGGTGACCCGGAACGGTCCCGGATCGCCGACCAGCTGCTCGACCTCGCGACCAGGCTCGGGATGAGCGAGCCCCAGGAGTACCGCGTCCGCCGCGCCTCCGCCCCGAAGGATCCGCACGTGCACCGCATGCCGCCGACCCCTGGCTCCGCGGTGTTCACCGGACCCGTCTACGGCCCCGTCACCGTCGGTGGCGGGCACGCGCCGGAGGATCCGCTGGCCGGGCAGGTCGCCGCCGCGCTGCACCAGGTCTTGGCCCGGCTCCCCGAAGCCGGCTTGGAGACCGATGCCGCCCGGGCGGTCCGCGAGGAGGCCCAAGCCGCGCTGGAGACGACCCGGCGCGAACCCGGGCAGCGCAGGCGGCTCCGCACCGCGGTGTCCCGGGTCTGCCAGGCGCTGGTCACCGGCGCGGCCTCGGGCACCGCGAACCCCGTGGTCGCCGAGCTCACCCACCAGTTGCTGAACCTGCCCTACTGACCGCGGCGAGGTCCCCGCGGGTCAGGTCCTGCGGGGGCCTCGGGCACGGCGGTCGACGCGGCACGAGCCGGACTCCGCCGCCCACGTCCGCTCGACATGCCAGGTACAGGGGTCCATCGGATCGCCCGGCAACGGGCCGCGATCCGGTTCCGAGGGCCACGCCGCCGTCGAAGGCGACCGCCTGGAGTCCGCTGGTGCCCCCGGTCGGACTCGAACCGACACTCTGACGAGTTTAAGTCGTCTGCCTCTGCCAATTGGGCTACGGGGGCTGATGATCGTCGCGGTGGGTGGTCACCGCAGGTTCGACGCACTGACTCTGCGCTCGGTTCCCCGGATCGGGAAACCCCCGAACAGAGCAACGCGGCGGTGGGTCACCACCCGGTCGTGGCGGTCGCCGCGGCGAAGCGCTCCCGCACCGAGCGGTGCACCGCGTCACTCACCTCGGTGCCGCCTGCGCGCTCCTCGAACCACCGCCAGTCGCAGTTGACGTTGACTTCGAGGAAGTACCAGTCGTCCGCGACGCGGAGTAAGTCGAAGGCGGCGACGTGCAGCCGCCAGTGCCTGCGCAGCGCCCGGAGCTTCGCGGCGAGCGCGTCGGGGACCTCGACCGGCTCCACGGTCACCGCCTCGGGGTCGACCCAGAGCTGCGCCGGGTCGAGCTTGCGCACCCGGTAGGCGATGAGCCGGTCGTCGACGGCGAACACCCGCAGCTCGTGCTCGGCGTCGAGGTGCTCCTGCACCAGCACCGGGGCGGGCTCGCGGCCCGCACCGCTGCGCCGGACGTCCAGCGGGCGCGGGAACAGCCCGCGCAGCGCACCCGGGCGCGGCTCCAGCAGGTGCCGTCCCGCGGTCTTGACCACGCACCGGCCGCCGCCGGGACGGGACCGGCCGGGCATCGTGGTGACCACGCTGCGGGGCACCGGCAGGCCGAACGCCCGGGCGTCCCGGAGCTGCGTCATCCGGTCCAGCCCGCGCGTCGGGTTGATGTGCTCCCAGTCCGCGCGCGAGGTCAGCCAGCCGGACACCGCCGCCCACTGCTCGCGGACGTAGGCGCCGTGCGCGGTGGTCGGGTCGACCGGCAGCGCGGTGAGGTCGAAGTGCCGCTCCCACACCAGGATCGGGCGCAGCAACCAGCGGCCGAGCTCCAGCAGCGGGGCGTCGTGGTAGACGGTGAGCGCGAGGTCCAGGCAGCGGTCCGCGTCGATGCGCACCATCCGCACGTCGTGCTCGGCCAGCGCCAGCGACAGCGCGTTCATCTCCATGTCGGCCGCGCGGGCCAGCACCAGGACGCAGGGCACCGGATCACCGGGCGCGTCGGCGACGAGGTCGGCGGCGAACATCCGCTCCTGGAAGTCCAGGCCGGTGGTGGCGGACCGGTAGGCGTAGTCCTGGCCCTGCAGCAGCAGCGGCACCGGTTCCACCGCGGATCCCGCGCTGCCGACCGCGGCCATCCTCAGTCGTCCTTCTTGTGCACGTGGCGGGCGGCTTCCCCGTAGTCGGCGGCGAAGTCGGCGAGCGGTCCGTCCACGACCTCTCCGCTGCGGAGCAGTGCGACCAGCTCCTTCAACGTCAAGGGTTCCACCACTCCCCCACGCACGACTACACCTTCCGAGTGATCATCAAGAACAGTCTTCGTTCACCCACTACGGAATGTCAAGAATAGCGGCCCGCGATGTCGCCTGCATGGAGCATCGCGGAAACCGTTCGGACAAGAAGGCCGCGTGCCCACCGGGCACGCGGCTTCGTTGCGCAGCGCGGGTCAGCTCGCGGCGGCCCGTTCGAAGGCGTCGCGCGGGTTGTGGATCTGCCCCATCGACACCGCCTCCCGCTTGAACAGGAACGCCAGCGTCCAGTCGATGACGATGCGCATCTTGCGGTTGAAGGTGGGCATCCGGCTCACGTGGTAGCCGCGGTGCATGAACCAGGCGACGAAACCCTTCGCCTTGAACCCGTAGACGTCGGCGACGCCCTTGTACAGGCCCATCCCGGCGACCGAACCGGCGTAGGCGTGCCGGTACTCCTTGGTCTGCTTGCCGCGGAGCGTGGCGAGCAGGTTCTTGGCGAGCTGGTCGGCCTGGCGCACCGCGTGCTGCGCCGACGGGGCGCAGGTGGCGGTGGGGTCGTCCTCGGCCTTGGACAGGTCCGGGACCGCGGCGCAGTCACCGGCCGCCCACACCTGCGGCAGCCCTTCCACCTGGAGGTGCGCGGTGGACCGGACCCGGCCGCGCTCGTCGAGCGGCAGGTCGCTGCTCTTGAGCACCGGGTTGGCCTTGACGCCCGCGTTCCACACCAGGGTGTCGGAGTCGAACTCGGTGCCGTCGGAGAGCACGGCGTGCCCGTTCTCCACCGACTTCAGGAAGGTGTTGAGGTACACCTTGATGCCGCGCTCTTCCAGCGCCTTGACGACGTAGACGCCCATCTTCTCGCTGACCTCGGGCATCACCCGGCCGGCCGCTTCGACGAGCACCCAGGACATGTCGTCCGGGCTGATGTTGTCGTAGTAGCGCGTGGAGTAGCGGGCCATGTCCTCCAGCTCGGCCAACGCCTCGACACCGGCGAAGCCGCCGCCGACGAAGGTGAACGTCAGCAGCCGCTTGCGCAGCTCCTCGTCGTCGGTGTTGGCCGCGGCGTCCATCTTGGCCAGCACGTGGTTGCGCAGGTAGATGGCCTCGCCGACGGTCTTGAGCCCGATGCCCTGGTCAGCCAGGCCGGGGATCGGCAGCAGCCGCGACACCGAGCCGAGGGCGACGACCAGCGCGTCGTACTCCAGCGTCTCGGCCCCGGTCTGCGGGTGCTCGACCGTGACGGTCTTGTCGCTATGATTGATCTCCGTGACGGCAGCGGTGATCACATGGCACCGCTTCAACACTCGTCGCAGTGGCGCTACCACGTGGCGCGGTTCGATCGAACCCGCTGCCGCTTCCGGGAGGAAGGGCTGGTAGGTCATGTGCGGCTGAGGATCGACGACCGTGACGGAGGCTTCACGGCGACCCAGCTTCTTCTGGAGCTGCAGTGCCGTGTACATGCCGACGTAACCGCCGCCGAGGATGAGAATCCGCGTGGGATCGGATTTACCAGCCATGACTTCATGGTCGCACCACCGACCGAGCGCGCGCTGCGGCGACCCCCCTTAATGTGACGCCAGTCGCGGGTGGCGTCGATCACGGTCGACGCGGTGTGCGCGGTCGAACGCACTGCGTACGCGTCGCGCACGGCGGCCCGTGGCGAGTGACGGCTGGACGGCGTCGCCGATGATGTCGCCGACGGTGTCACGGGTGGCTGGTGCCGCCACACTATCGAATAGCGTCAAGTCGCGCCCGCCCCAGTTGCGATCTTCGTTGTGACCTCGACCTCCGCCGATCACGACCGCGGTGGTGCGACCTCCCAGCCCGGTTCGACGTCGACCAGGTCGGCCTCCTCCTCGGCCGGATCGTCGCCCGCCTGCCCGAGCAGCACCGGGAAGCGTTCCGCGCGGTAGCGGGCGTGCGCGAGCGCGGAGCTCCACCGGGTCAGCACCAGGAACTCGGCCGAGCGCCGCGCGACGACACCACCGAGCAGTCCCGGCGCCACCGCGGTGCCCGGCACCCACACCGCATCCAGCACCGCCGCGGCGCGCTCGGCCCGCTCCGGCGCCACCCGGCGGTGCCGCAGGTGCGCCGCACCGGCACCGGAGGTGTCCGGCAGCGGGCTCCCGATGTCGGCGCGCCGCTCGAACAGCAGCACCCGGCCGGGTTCCTGCCCGGCGGCGAACACCTCGCGGAAGCCCGCCGAGAACCGGTCGTGCGCGAGCCGGTCGGCCCAGAAGGAGAAGACGTGCGCGGTGCCGCGACCGCTCCACCCGCCGAACCGGCCGAGGAAGCCCGGCAGGTCCCGCAGCCCGCCCCAGGACCGCTGGCCGTGGTCGAACCCCGCCCGATCGGCGACCGCGCAGCGCTCCCACTCCACCAGCACCGGACCACGGTAGCGAGCCCGGACCCGCGTCGGCGGATTTCGACTTCCGCTGCGCGGAACGCCGCCTCAGTCGCCTCCGGCCCAGTAGCGCTGCATCCGAGCGGCCGCTTCGTCCTTGGTCATGCCCGCCACCTCGGCCGCGTCGAGACCGACCCGGGAGATCAGCAGTGCACGAGGTCGGCGGGCACCGCGGTCCTCGGCGGTGCGGGCGCCGCGGGAAGGCGGTGGGCGCGGCGATTGACATGCACCCTCGCGGCTGACGATCGTTTCATGCAGCCGCACGGCTGCATGAACCGATCGTCAGCGTAGGGACCATGGACGAGGTCTTCAGGGCGTTGGCCGACCCGAACCGGCGTCGGCTGCTCGACAGTCTCAACTCCCGCAACGGGCAGAGCTTGCGCGAACTGTGCGCGGGCCTGGACATGGCCCGGCAGTCGGTCAGCAAGCACCTCGCGGTGCTGGAGGAGGCCAACCTGGTCACCACGGTCCGCCGTGGCCGGGAGAAGCTGCACTACCTCAACGCCGTGCCGATCCACGCGATCGCCGATCGCTGGATGCAGCAGTACGACCGGCGGCGGGCGGAGGCGCTCGCCGACCTCAGACGAGCATTGGAGTCGGCACCGATGGGCGCCCCCGCTTACGTGTACACCACCTTCATCAAGACCAGCCCGGAGCAGCTGTGGCAGGCCCTCACCGACCCGGCGTTCACCCGCCGGTACTGGGGCGTCACCTTCGAGACCGACTGGCGCCCGGGGTCGCCGATGACCTGGGAGGAAGGCGGAAGCCGCATCGTCGACCCGGAGCAGGTCGTGCTGGCGGCCGAGCCGCACCGCCTGCTCTCCTACACCTGGCACACGCCGACGCCGGAGTGGGCCGCCTCCGTCGGGATCGACGAGGAGGTCCTCGCCACGCTCGCCGCCGAGAGCCGGTCCAAGGTCACCTTCGAGATCGAACCGCTGGGCGAGATGGTCAAGCTCACCGTGACCCACGACGACTTCCCCGCGGACAGCACCATGCGGCAGATGGTCAGCACCGGCTGGCCGCACCTGCTCTCCGACCTGAAGACCCTGCTGGAGACCGGCGACACGCTGCCGCTGCTCCCGGAGGAGCCCTGGCGGAGCTGACACGCGCGGCGCTCGGGCGGGATCGCGGGACCGTCCGACCGTCAGGCCCCGGGAGAAACGAGTTCCACCCGGCAATGGTTCGTCGCCGCCCGCGCGAGCCGCGCGTCGGAGGTCACGAGCGGGATGCCGCGCGCCTCCGCGAGCGCCACGCAGGCGGCGTCGTACCCGCTGATTCCGGCGCGGAGCTGCCACATCCGGGCGAGCAGCTCGTCGAGCGGGACGTGCTCGACGCCGAGCAGCGGGAGGCGTTCGATCGCTCGGACGGCTTGCTCCTCCTTGATCTTGCTGCCGAGCGCGAGCCCGCGGACGACCGAGAACACCTCCGCCTTCCAGTGCTCCGGGGCGGCCCACTCGACATCCCTGCCCAGCACCGCCCTCGCCCGGCGCCCGCGCTCGTCCGCGTAGAGCAACACGTTCGCCAGCACCGAAGCGTCGACGACGATCACGCCACGCCACCCGCCCCGAACCGTCCGGCGCCACCATCCGGATCATCGGGCCGCGCTTGCTCCAAGAGCGCCGCGGCGTCCGGCGCATCAGCCTCGGCGCCACCACCCTCCGCGAGATCGCTTTCGATCTCCGAGAGGAGCTGCCGGTTGCGGCTGAACGCCGCCTGCCGCCGCAAGACGCCCAGCAGGAAGGCCTGCAAGGACTGCCCGCGCTCGCGCGCGTCCCGCGCGAGCGCGTCCTTGACGTCATCCGGCACGTCCCGAATCGTCAACACCGCCATGACTGCATTTTGCAGTCATACTGAATGCACAGTCAAGTCGCGTTCCATCGCCTCGCGGAAGGCGCTCGGTGTGAGCGGTCCGCCGACCGAGGCGGCCCGGCCTGTCGCGGACGGCCTGCTCACCTCAGCCCCGGCTCGCCCTCGGCGCGGGATGGACCCGGTAGTGGTAGCGGGAGAAGTCCGCGAAACCGACGCGCTCGTAGAGGGCCAGGGCGGCGGCGTTGTCGGCGACGACCTGCAACCAGGTGTGCCGCGCTCCCCGATCGGCGGCGCCCACGAGCAACGCGCGGAGCACCTCCGTCGCGTGGCCACGACGACGGGCATCGGGGCGGACCGCCATGCAGTAGATGCCCGCCCACCGGCCCACCAGCGAGACCCGACCCACGGCAGCGGGCCCGGCCTCGTCGCGCCGCAACGCGTACCACGCGGATCCACCGCCGAGGATGTCCCGGGCGACCGCCCGGGCATCGGCACCGCCGCGACCGTCCACCGCCCACCACAAGCCCAGCCAGTCCTGACCTGGCGCGTCGTGGACGTCGACAGGCGCGGGGGAAGGCGGCAACCGGCGCAGCACGTCCTCGACCGCGGCGACCCGGACCTCCGTGTCACCGCGCAGCTCGTAACCCCGGTCGGCCAGGACCTGGTCGAGTTCCGCGGGCCGTGCGGCCGGGCTGATCTGGAAGCAGGGCGGCAGGCCCTCCTCCTGGTACAGCTCCTCCACCCTGGTGATCGCGGCCGCCAGGTCGGCCGGCGCGGAGACCGGGAGGACGGAGTTCGCCCGCTGGGTCACCCCGCTGGACCGCCGGACGAGCCACCCGTCGACGGCCACCTCGGAACGGGCCCGCCAGCTCCGGTTCATGCAGTCGTCGAGTTCGCGCGCGGAGATCACCGGCAGAGGGTTACCACATCGCGCCGGCTCCTTTCCCGTGTTCCGGGACGCCGCGCAACAGCGCTGGGCCGAGTGGTGCGGTATCGCTCACGTGCTAGCATTGCTGTCAACGACTGCGTTCGAAGAGGTGGGTGGTCATCATGTCGACCTTGACGATTCGCGGGCTGGATGACGAGACGCACGCGCGGCTCCGCGTCCAAGCGGCGCAGCACGGGCGCTCCATGGAGGCCGAGGTCCGGGAGATCCTCCAAACCGCGGTAGCACCGCCCCCGCCCAGCCGTGGCCTGGGCAGTCGCATCCGCGCCCGGTTCGCGGGTCTCGGCGAACCCGAGCTCGAACTTCCCGCCCGCGGCGAACGTCCCCGTGCTGCGGACTTCGACTCGTGATCGTTCTCGACACCAACGTCCTGTCCGAGATCACCCGTCGATCGCCGGACCCCCGGGTAGTGGCGTGGCTCGACTCGCTCCCCACCGCCGAAGTCGCAACGACAGCGATCACCGCCGCCGAACTTCTGTACGGCGTGACACGACTGCCCGACGGACATCGGAAGTCATCGCTGACCGCGGCGATCCACGCGCTGATCAACGAGGACTTCCACGGACGGGTCGAGTCCTTCGACGCGCCTGCTGCCGCCGAATACGCCGCCGTGGTCATCGAACGGGAGAGGCTCGGTCGCCCCATCAGCGCCGCGGATGCTCGGATCGCCGCGATCTGCCGTGCCCGCCGGGCGGTGCTGGCCACCCGCAACATCGAGGATTTCGACGAGACCGGCATCGAACTCGTGAACCCCTGGAGCGGTTGAGCACTGCCGACCCGCGATGGTCGTGCGGCGTCAGCCGACTGACGTGCGCGGAGGCCCTCGGCGTGGACGACGTCAGGCCGAGAGCGGCTGGATGCGAGCCAGCGTGGCCGCCAGGCGGTCCTTCTCCCCGTTCCAGGTCGTATCGGGACTGCAGGTTGAGCCAGAACCGTTCGGACGTGCCGAAGAAGCGCGCCATCCGCAATGCGGTGTCAGCCGACATTCCGCGCTTCGCGAACTCGGGGACCGCTAGTGCTGGTGGTGGACGCATCGGTGCCGGCCGACGCCTTGCTCGACGACGGCCCAGCGGGAGACCGGGCCCGTGCCGGGCTCGCCGCCGATGACCGATGGGCCGCGCCCGACCACATCTTCGTCGAGGTCATGTCCGTGGTCCGCGGTCGGCTGCTGGGCCGGGAGATCGCGCTCGAACGAGCCGAAGATGCGGCAGCCGCCTTGGTCGACGTGGCGGTGGACGCGATCGGCCCCGCGCGACTCGTTCCCCGGATCGGGGAGCTGCGGAGCAACGTGTCGGCGTATGACGCTGCCCACGTGGCGGCAGCGGAGATGTGGGGATGCCCGCTGTTGACGGGGATCGCAGGCTGGCACGCGTGCGCGGGGTCCGCTGCGAGGTCCGGTCGATCTTCGACGCGTAGCGCCCGGCCACGCGCGTTCCGGGACGCCGCGCAGCATCGCCGGTGCCGGGCGGGGTTCACGGGACCGCGGTGCTGATCTCCGCGGCGAGCGCCTCGGGGCCCTCGACGTGCGCGAGATGCCCCTGGTCGACCAGGCGAACGACCTTCGCGCGGGGCATCGCCGCCGCCACGGAGTCGAACACCGTGCCGTACGGGGGAACGCCGTCGTTGCGGTCACCGAGGATGAGCGTGGTCGCTACGTCGAGGGCGGCGTACCTCTCGAAGCCGGGCTCGTGATCGTTGATCACCGCGAGTTCTTCGGCCGCGGCGGCGGCCAGCGGGCGGAGCACGGCCCACAGCTCCGAGGCGCGGAGCTCGGCGACCTCGGCCGCGGGCACCCGGGCGATGTCCACGTTCACGATCTCCAGTGCCGCGTCGAGGTCCCCGCGGCGCACGGCTTCCCGCATCGGCGCCATGGATTCGGGGCCGAACGGACGGACGACGGGTTCGTAGAGCACCAGGGCGCGCACATCGCCCCGTTCCGTGGCCGCTTCCTGCGCGATGAGGCCGCCGTAGCTGTGCCCGAACAGCACCGCGGGTTCACCGAGCGAGTCGAGCACGTGGTGGAGATCGTCGATCTCGGTGCGCAGCGAGTACCCGTCGCCGAAGGGACCGCTCGGCGCGCGACCGCGGCGGTTGACCACGACCACCGGATTGGGCAACTCGATCGCGTCGACCACCTGCTGCCAGGCATCGGCGTCGGCGAGGGCGCCGTGCACCAACACCAGCGGCGTGCCCTCCCCGGGTCGTGTCCTGGCGACCAGCTCGATGCCGTCGGGGCGTTCGAAGCGCAGCTCGTTCATGGCGATCCCTCCGGTGATCAGCTCCGCCCCAGGCCAACCCGCCTCGGCGCGGGAGTATTCCGCGCCGACGGCTCGTCACCCGTCCGCCAGCTCCTTCGCGCGTTCCAGGACGCCGCGCAGCATCGCCGGGGTGAGCCTGCCGGTGAAGGTGTTCTGCTGGCTGACGTGGTAGCAGCCGAGCAGGTGCAGGTCCGCGCCGCCGTCCTCGGCGGGCAGCGGGACGTGCGCCTCGTGCCCGAACTTCGGCCGGGGCCGGGGGACGTCCCACACCGAGGCCGCCAGCACCGGCAGCAGCGCCTGCCAGCCGAAGGCGCCGAGCACGACGATCGTCCGCAGGGTGGGCCGCATGAGGTCGAGCTCGGCGGTGAGCCAGTGGCGGCAGGTGTCGCGCTCGGTCGGCGTGGGCTTGTTCTGCGGCGGGGCGCAGCGGACCGGGGCGGTGATCCGCACGTCGCGCAGCTCCAGGTCGTCGCCGATGTGCTCGGCGACCGGGGAGGTGGCCAGCCCGACGTCGTGGAGCGCGCGGTAGAGCACCTCGCCGGAGCGGTCACCGGTGAACATCCGGCCGGTGCGGTTGGCGCCGTGCGCGGCGGGGGCCAGCCCGACGATCGCGATCCGGGCGTCGACCGGGCCGAACCCCGGCACCGGTCTCCCCCAGTACTCCTGGTCGCGGAAGGCGGCGCGCTTGGTGCGGGCCACCTCCTCCCGCCACCGGACCAGGCGGGGGCAGGCCGTGCAGCGCACCACCACCTCGTCGAGGTCGGCGATCGAGGACTGCTCCGGGGCGATCGCCGCGGGATCGCTGACCGGGTCGTGCACCAATCGGGAAAGCTCATCGCTCACCCCTCCAACCTGGCAGAGATCCACCGGCGCGGCAGTACTGTGTGGCCATGGCAGCCAGTGCAGACAAGACCGAAGAGGCCCAGCAGGAGTCGTCCGCCGCACCGGCCGAGCCGGTGGACGACTTCGTCAGCACCCACCACACGATCGCCGCGCGCGGTGGCGAGCTCTCCTACACCGCGACCACCGGCCGGGTCGTGCTGCGCGAGGAGGTCTACACCGACGGCAAGTTCGAGGGCCACAAGCCCACCGCCGAGGTGTTCCTGACCTCCTACGTCGCCGACGCCGAACCGGGCAGCCGACCGGTCACCTTCGCCTTCAACGGCGGGCCGGGGTCGGCGAGCGTCTGGCTGCACCTGGGCGTGCTGGGACCGCGGCGGGTGGTCTCCGGTGACGCGGGCGACCTCGCCGCGCCGCCGTACGGCGTGGTGGACAACGCCGAGACGCTGCTGGAGCACAGCGACCTGGTGTTCATCGACCCGGTCTCCACCGGCTACTCCCGCGCGGTCGAGGGCGGCACGCCCGGTGAGTTCCACGGGTTCCAGGGCGATGTCGAGTCCGTCGCCGAGGTGATCCGGTTGTGGACCACCCGCAACGGGCGCTGGCTGTCGCCGAAGTACCTGGCCGGGGAGTCCTACGGCACGCTGCGGGCGGCGGCGCTGGCCGAGCACCTGCAGGGCCGGTACGGGCTCTACCTCAACGGGCTGCTGCTGATCTCCTCGGTGCTGGACCTGGGCACGGTGTTCTTCAGCGAGGGCAACGACGTCCCGTACGCGATGTACCTGCCGACCTACGCCGCCATCGCGCACCACCACGGCAAGCACGGCGACCGGCCGCTGCGCGAGGTGCTGGACGAGGCCGAGGAGTTCGCCTCCGACGACTACCCGCGCGCGCTGGCCCGCGGCGCCCGGCTCAGCGCCGAGGAGCGCGCCGAGGTGGTGCGCCGCACCGCCGCGCTGACCGGCCTGTCCGAGGACTACGTGGACCGGGCGGACCTGCGCATCGAGCACCTCCGGTACTTCACCGAGCTGCTGCGCGACCAGCGCCGCACGGTGGGCCGGATGGACGGCCGGTTCCTCGGCTGGGAGCCCGACGCGGTCGGCGAGAAGTTCACCGACGACCCCAGCATCTCCGGCATCCGGGGCGCCTACTCCAGCGCGATCAACCACTACCTGCGCGAGGAGCTGGACTACGCCAGCGACCTGCCCTACGAGCTGCTGACCAGCCGGGTGCACCCGTGGTCGTACAAGGAGTTCGAGGGCACCCGGGTCTCGGCGGTGGGCAGGCTCAGCGCCGCGATGCGCACCAACCCGCACCTGCGCATCCACGTCGGGTGCGGCTACACCGACGGCGCCACGCCGTACTTCGCCGCCGAGCACGTGCTCTCCCAGCTCCGGATCCCGGAGCAGCTCCGCGACAACATCGACGTCCGGTACTACGACGCCGGGCACATGATGTACGTCCACGAGCCGTCCCGGCTCGCCCAGTCCGCCGACCTCGCGGAGTTCATCACCGGCACCCGGCCGACGTACTGACCGCGGCGGGCGGGACCCTCGCGCGGGTTCCGCCCGCCCGGGCCTAGCGGGCCGCCGGCTCGGCAGCGGCGCGCGGGGTCAGGCGGCCGTGCGCCGCCACGATCCCGAGGACCACCAGCGCCGCGCCGACCGGTTGGTTCCAGACCAGCGGCTCACCGAGGAGCACCACGCCCAGCACCACACCGACGACCGGGGTCAGGTAGGTGACCGCCGCACCGTTGGCCGCGCCCCACGCCGTCACGACGGTGGTGTTCCAGACGTAGGCCAGGCCGGTGCCGAACGCGCCCAGCGCGACCATGCTCAGGACCACGGGGGCGCTGAGCCGGTCGACCGGCTGGTCCGCCACCCACGGCGCCGCGAGCACCATGATCAGCGCCCCGGTGAGCACCTGGACGAACGCGACGCTGGTCGCGGGGATCCTGCGGCCGGTGACGAAGCGGCGCAGGTAGGCGAACGCGAGGCCGTAGCACGCGGTGGCCCCCACGCACGCCGCCTGGGCGAGCAGGTCGTGCTGCGCGCCCAGCCCGCGCCACGGGCCGATGATCACGACCACGCCCGCGAAACCGAGGCACAGGCCGGTGAACCGGTCCCGGGTGATCCGCTCGCCGGCCACCACCAGCGCGGCGAAGGCCATCGCGAACAGCGGTGTGCCCGCGTTGTACATGCTGGCCAGGCCCGAGGGGATGTCCTGCTCCGCCCAGGCGAACAGCGTGAAGGGCACGACGCACAGCAGCATCGAGACGACCGCGAGGTGACCCCAGATCCGCGGGTCGCGCGGCAGCGGCCGGCGGGTGATCGCCACCAGCACGCCGAGGGCCAGCGCGCCGAACACCATCCGCGCCAACGTCACTTGGGTGGGTGAGAGCTGGCGCAGACCGATCTTGATGAACAGGAAGCTCGATCCCCACGCCAGCGCCAGCAGCGCGAACTGCGCGACGACCCTGGTCTGCGCCTTGCCCGATCCGGTGCCCACGCCGTCCAGTCAACGCCGCGGGCGAGGCCGCGGGCCAGCGGATTCCGGACCTCGTAGCGCGCGGGACCGGCGGGCCGCCGCTAGTCGCCGCTGCGCTGGATCGGCAGCACGTTGCGCAGTTCCGCCCAGGCCGCCTCGATGAGCAGCCGGGACGTGGTCGGGCCCTCCTCGAACCAGCCCGCGGGCTGGTCGGTGGTGGGCGCCTCGTTCGAGCAGTCCTGGACGTGATCGGCCATGTCCGTCTCCTGGGTGACCGCGGCGCAGGCACCGGGCCTGCGCGGGATGTACGACCGGATGGGCACCGGGGACTGCCCGTGCCACCGGCACCGCGGGTGCCTTGCTTACCACGGTCCGGCCCGCCTGTACAGCGCCGGACCGGCCGCACCGGTGACGCCGTTTTCGCGGGATGTCACTGTACCGCAACCTGTTTCGCGATCCGGCGGGTCGGCTCACGACCGGCGCGTCCATTCGGGTTCACCTTCTTGACCCGTTCCGGACAGCCGCCGAAGGCTGATCGTGATCACCAGGTTGGGAGGCCGACGTGTGCGATCTGCACCACAGCGACCACGAACGCACCGCCCCGGACAGCGGGCTGAACCGGCGCCAGGTCATGCAGCTGCTGGCCGCGGCGGGCGTCACCACCGGCATGGCAGCGGGCGCGGGCGCGGCGGCGGCCGAGCCGGAGCCCGGCGCACCGCGCACCGGCCTGGCCAAGGACACCCCGGCCAAGCGCACCGCGCTGTCCTGGATCGACCGCCACGCCGGCGAGGTCACCGGGCTCAACGACGAGATCTGGGAGCACGCCGAGCTCTCCCTGCGGGAGTGGAACTCCGCGCTGGCCGAGGCGGAGTTCCTGCGGCGCGCCGGGTTCGAGATCGAGTGGGGCACCGCCGGCTTCCCCACCGCGTTCACCGCGACGTTCCGCAACGGGCGCGGTCCGGCGCTGGGCTTCAGCGGGGAGTACGACGCGCTGCCCGGCCTCTCCCAGCGCGCCGGTGCGGGCACCCACGATCCGCTGGTCTACCACCACGACCCGTTCGCGCCGTCCTACGGCACCGGGCACGGCTGCGGGCACTGCGCACTCGGCGCCGCCGCCGCGGGGGCCGCCGCGGCCACCGCCGAGGGCATGCGCAGGCACCGCGTCGGCGGCACCGTCAAGTTCTTCGGCTCCACGGCCGAGGAACTGATGATCGGCAAGGCGTACGCGGTGCGCGCCGGCGTGTACGACGGGCTCGACGCGTTCCTCGACTGGCATCCCGCGGCCACCACCGCGACCGGCTGGGGGACCACCAGCGCGATGAACGCGGTGACCTTCACCTTCCTCGGCGTCGCCGGGCACGGCGGAGACCCGCTGGGCAACAAGAGCGCACTGGACGGCGCCGTCATGCTCGCCACCATGACCGAGTTCCTCCGCGAGGAGCGGCTGGCCCCCTCCGGCCGGCTGAACTACGTGATCAACCAGGGCGGGGACGCCGCGAACGTCACCCCGGAGATCGCGCAGATCTCCTTCTACGTCCGGGAGGGCAGCCCGGAGCGGGTGCGGGTGCTGCTGGACTCGGTCATCCGCTGCGCCGAGGCCGCCGCGCAGGCCAGCGGCACCACCGTGCGGCACCGGGTCACCGCGTCGGTGTGGCACAAGCTGCCCTCGCGCTCGGCGGCCGAGCTGCTGCACGAGAACATGGTCCAGCTCGGCCCACCCCGGTTCACCGACGCCGACCAGCGCTTCGCCAAGCAGGTGCAGTCCTCGCTCGGCCTGCCCGAGGTGGGCATGTTCTCCGAGATCGCCGAGCTGGTGCCGCCGAACCCGGTGTTCCTCGGCGGCGGTTCGACCGACGTCGCCGACATCAGCTGGCAGGTGCCCACGGTCAGCCTCGGCACCGCGGTAGCCCCGATCGGCGCCAAGACGCACAACTGGGCGTTCACCGCCGCCGCCGGATCGGGCCCCGGGCACGCGGCGCTGCTGGCCACGGCCCGCTACCTGTCGGCCACCGCGATCGACCTGCTCACCCAGCCGGAGCGGCTGCGGGAGCTCGGGGCGGAGTTCGCCCAGCGCACCGAGGGCACCGAGTGGCGCAGCCTGCTGCCTGACGACTACGAACCGCCGATGTACGAGCCGCCGGAGTGGTTCCTGCGCCGGACCGGCCAGAGCTGGCCGCCGGACAACATCACCTGGCCGCCGGAGCGGGTGGTCTCGAAGGAGGAGTTCGCCTCCCTCGGCCCCGCACTCCCCCGGTCGAGTGACGAGTGAGGGGCACCTTCATCCGGCGTGGTCGGATGACGGTGCCCCTCACCAGGCAACGGCAGGCGCCCCGGGCATCACGACACGAGGTGCGGGCGTTCCTCCGCGAAGTGGCAGGCCGCCGGGTGCTCGCCGTGCCGGATCTCCAGCTCCGGCGCCTGCTCGGCGCAGATGTCCTGCGCCTTCCAGCAGCGGGTGCGGAACCGGCAGCCCGAGGGCGGGTTCGCCGGGCTCGGCACGTCGCCGGTGAGCCGGATGATGTCGCGCTGGCCGCGCAGGGTCGGGTCCGGGACCGGCACCGAGGACAGCAGCGCCTGGGTGTACGGGTGCTGCGGGTGCTCGTAGATCTGCTCGTCGGTGCCGACCTCCACCATCTTGCCGAGGTACATCACCGCCACCCGGTCGGACAGGTGCCGCACCACACCCAGGTCGTGCGCGATGAAGACGTACGACAGCCCGAACTCCTGCTGCAGCTCGCCCAGCAGGTTCATCACCTGTGCCTGGATCGACACGTCGAGCGCGGAGACCGGCTCGTCGCAGACGATCACCTTGGGCTTGAGCGCCAGCGCGCGGGCGATGCCGATGCGCTGCCGCTGCCCGCCGGAGAACTGGTGCGGGTAGCGCTGGATGTGCTCGGGGTTGAGCCCGACGACCTCCAGCAGCTCCTGCACCTTGCGCCGCCGCTCGCCCTTGGGCGCCACCTCGGGGTGGATCTCGAACGGCTCGCCGACGATGTCGCCGACGGTGCGCCGCGGGTTCAGCGAGGTGTACGGGTCCTGGAGCACGATCTGCATGTCGCGCCGCAGCTTGCGCAGCTCGGCGCCGCGCAGCCCGAACATGTCCCGGCCCTCGAAGGTGGCGCTGCCGCTGGTGGGCTTCTCCAGCCGCATCAGGACCTGCGCCAGCGTCGACTTGCCGCAGCCCGATTCACCGACGACGCCGAGGGTTTCGCCCTTGTGCAGGTCGAACGAGACGCCGTCGACGGCGCGGACCTGCCCGATGGTGCGGCGGAACAGCACGCCCTGGGTCACCGGGAAGTGCTTGACGAGGTCGCGCACCTGCAGGATCGGCTCAGCCACGGGTCATCAGCTCCTCGGCGAAGTGGCACGCGCTGGCCCGGCCGAGGCCGAGCTGGCGGTAGCCCGGCACCTCCTCGCGGCAGCGCTGTTCGGCGCGCGGGCACCGGGGGTGGAACGGGCACCCCGGCGGGATCGCCATCAGGTTCGGCGGCAATCCCTTGATGGTCTCCAGCTCCTGCCCCTTGAGGTCCAGCCGCGGGATGGACCGCATCAGGCCCTCGGTGTAGGGGTGGCCGGGCTGCTGGTAGAGCGCGTAGGCGTCGGCGGCCTCCACGATCCGACCGGCGTACATCACCACGATCCGGTCGGCGACCTCGGCGACCACCCCGAGGTCGTGGGTGATGAGGATCAGGCCCATGCCGCGGTCCCGGCGCAGCTCGTCGAGCAGGTCCATGATCTGGGCCTGCACGGTGACGTCGAGCGCGGTGGTCGGCTCGTCGGCGATGAGCAGCTCCGGGTCCAGCGCCAGCGACATCGCGATCATGGCGCGCTGCCGCATCCCGCCGGAGAACTGGTGCGGGAACTCCTTCACGCGCTGCTTGGCGTTCGGGATCTTGACCTGGTCGAGCAGCTCCACGGCGCGCTTCATGGCGTCCTTGCGGGACATCCCGCGCCGGGTGCGGAGCTGCTCGGCGATCTGGAACCCGACGGTGTAGACCGGGTTCAGCGCCGAGAGGGCGTCCTGGAAGATCATCGACATCGAGTCGCCGCGCAGCTCCCGCCGCCGGTCGTCGGTGGCGGTGAGCAGGTCCTCGCCCTGGTAGCGGATCGTGCCGCCGGTGATGAACCCGGGCGGCATGTCCAGGATGCCCATCACGGTCTGCGCCGTGACGCTCTTGCCGGAGCCGGATTCGCCCAGCACCGCGAGCGTCTCCCCGGCGTCGACGTGGTAGCTCACCCCGTTGAGGACCTTGGCCACGCCGTCCCGGGTGCGGAACTCCACGTGCAGGTCCTCGACCTCGAGCAGCCGCTCCGCCGCGCCCTTGTCGTCCACAGTAGACAAAGCGGTTCCTCCTACTTCTGCTTCGGGTCGAGCGCGTCGCGGACGGCGTCACCGAGCATCACGAACGCCAGCACCGTCACCACGAGGAACCCGGCCGGGAACAGCAGCAGGTGCGGCGCGACCTGGATGTAGTCGCGGGAATCGGCGATCATCACGCCCCAGGACACCACCGGCGAGCGCAGCCCGAGCCCGAGGAACGACAGCGTCGCCTCGGCCCCGATGAACCCGCCGAGCGCGATCGTGGCGTAGACCAGCACCGGCGCCAGGCAGTTCGGCAGCATGTGCCGGAAGATGATCCGCACCGGACCGGCCCCCAGCGCCCGGGCCGCCTTGACGTAGTCCTGCTGCCGCGCCGAGATCGCCGCCGAACGCATGATCCGCATCGCGATCGGCCAGGACAGCACCGAGATCGACAGGATCACCAGCCCGATGATGCGCGTCGGGTCGGGGATGCCGGTCGCCGGGTTCAGCGTGGTCAGGATGACGATCGCGCCGAGCACGAAGGGCAGCCCGAGGAAGATCTCGCTGAACCGGGACAGCAGGTTGTCCAGCCAGCCGCCGAAGTACCCGGCGACCAGCCCGAACAGCGAGCCGATCAGCACGGTGGCCAGGGTCGCCAGCACGCCCACCACGATCGAGGCGCGGGCGCCGTAGATGGTGCGGGCGTAGATGTCGCGGCCCTGGGTGTCGTAGCCGAACCAGGCCTCCGCCGACGGACCCTGCCGGGAGCGCTCCAGCACCTGGTGGTTCGGGTCGATCGAGGTGAACAGCTGCGGGAACAGGGCCATCACCAGCAGCACCAGGATGATCCCCACCGAGACCAGGAACATCGGCCGGCGGCGCAGGTCCCGCCACGCGTCGGACCACAGGCCGCCGCGCCGCTCCTTGCGCGGCGGGGGCGCGGCCTCGGACGTCGGTTCGCCCATCGCCACCGCCGCGCCGTCGGTGGGCTCAACACGGTCAGTCATAGCGGATCCTCGGGTCCAGGACGGCGTAGAGCAGGTCCACGAGCAGGTTCATCAACAAGTACACCAGGACCAGCAACGTCACGATGCCGGTGACCGTGGCGCCTTCCTTGGTCAGGATCGAGTCGTAGATCAGGCCGCCGATGCCGCGGATGTTGAAGATGCCCTCGGTGACGATCGCCCCGCCCATCAGCGCGCCGAGGTCGGTGCCGAGGAACGTGACGACCGGGATCATCGAGTTGCGCAGCAGGTGGACGCCGACCACCCGCTTGGGCTCCAAGCCCTTGGCCGTGGCCGTGCGGATGTAGTCGGCGCGCTTGTTCTCCATCAGGCTGGTCCGGGTCAGCCGCGCCACGTAGGCCATCGACAGGCTGCCCAGCACGAAGCCCGGCACGATCAGCTCGCCCCAGGTGCCCTCGGAGCTGACGCTCGGCCGGATGATGCCGAGCTCGGTGCCCAGCACCACCTGGAGGATGAAGCCGGTGACGAACACCGGCAGCGAAATCAGGAACAGCGTCGACATCAGGACCAGGTTGTCCAGGAACCCGCGGCCGCGCAGGCCGGTCAGGATGCCCGCCAGGATGCCGATGACGGCCTCGATGACCAGCGCGACGATGGCCAGCCGGATGGTGATCGGGTAGGCGTCGGCGAGCAGCGTGCTGATCTCGATCCCGGCGAAGGTCTCGCCGAAGTCGCCGGTGAGCAGCTGCCCGAGGTACTTGAAGTACTGCACGATGACCGGGTCGTCGAGGTTGTACTTGTCGGTCATCTCGGCGATGTAGGCGGGCGGGCAGGCCCGGTCCCCGCAGCGACCGGCGAACGGATCACCGGGCAACGCCCACACCAGGGCGTAGATGATGAACGTGGTCCCGATGAACACCGGGATGAGCTGCAGCAACCGCCGCAGTACATAGCGCCCCACGCGAACCTCCTCCAGGACGCACGCCGGGTCCGGTCCGCGCGCGGACCGGACCCGGGCTCACGCGATCAGGAGACCAGCTTGACGGTCTCGAGGTTGAGCTGCCGGTCGAAGGACACCTGCACGCCTTCGAGGCGTTCGGACCAGCCGACCACGGCGTTCTGGTTCCACAGCGGGATCGACGGCATGTCCTTGGCCAGGACCTTCTCCGCCTCGGCGTAGAGCCGGTTGCCCTCCTCCTCGGTCGGCGCCCGGTCCGCGCGGTCCATCGCCGCGTCGAACTCGGGGCTGGAGTAGCGCATGTAGTTCGACGACGCGCCGGTGCGGTAGATCTTGCCGAGGAAGGTCTCGGCCGCCGGGTAGTCGCCCAGCCAGCCGAAGCGGAACGGCCCCTGGTGGGCGTTCTCCTCGTGCATCTTCAGGAACTCGGCGAAGGTCGGCACCGGGTTGAACACGCAGTCCAGCCCGAGGTTGTTCTTGAACTGGCCGCAGATCGCCTCGATCCACTCCTTGTGCCCGCCGTCGGCGTTGGAGGTGATGGTGATCGGGCCCTGGAAACCGGACTCGTCGAGGAGCTGCTTGGCGCGCTGCGGGTTGAACTCGCAGAACTCACCGCAGGCACCGGGCTCGTAGCCGGGGATGGCGTCGCCGGGCACCCAGCCGTTGGCGGGCGTGTAGGCGCCCTGGAAGATCGTCTCGGTGATCTGCTGCCGGTCGATCGCCATCGACAGCGCGTGCCGCACCCGCACGTCCTGGTACTTCGGGTCGTACAACGGGAGCTGCAGCGCGTTGTTGCTCAGGATGGGCTTGACCATCCCCCGGTCCTGGAGGTCGGCCTTCCACTTGTCCCCGACCAGCGCCGACGGCGGCAGCTGGTTGACGAAGTCGAGGTTGCCCGACACCAGGTCCTGGTAGGCGGTCTCCAGCTCGTTGTAGACGCGGAACTCGACGCCGTTGATCGACGGCTTGTTCTGGCCCGCGTACTGCTCGTAGGTGCTGAGCGTGATGTGCGCGTTCGGCTGGCGGGAGTCGAACTGGAACGGCCCGTTGCCGATCGGGTGCGCCTCGAAGCCCGCCTTGTCGGCGAAGAAGCTCTCCGGCATCGGGGAGAACGCGGTGTAGCCGAGCATGGTCGGGAACGTCGCGAACGGCGCGTTCAGGGTGACCTCGAAGGTCAGGTCGTCGATGACCTTCAGGCCGGACATCTCCTGCGCGGTGGGCGCGGGTGCCTGCGCCGGACCGTTCTCACCGTCCGGGTCGGCCGGGTTGACCTGCTCGTACCCGGCGACGTGCTCGAAGAAGGACGCGCCCGACTGGCCGTTGGGACCGTAGGCGGCGTAGTTCCAGGCGCGCACGAAGCTGTTGGCGGTGACCGGGCTGCCGTCGTGGAAGGTCCAGCCGGGCTTCAGCTTGATGGTGAAGACCGTGTTGTCGGGGCTCTCGATCGACTCGGCCACCGCGTTGTACGGCTCGGATGTCTGCTCGTCGTAGGCCACCAGTCCGGTGAACATCGCGTCGAGCACATCGCCGCCGCCGGTCTCCGTGGTGTTCGCCGGGACCAGCGGGTTCTGCGGCTCGGTGTGGCTGACCGAGACGATCCCGTCCGCGGCGTCGCCGGCCCCTGCTCCGCCGCCGCAGCCGGTGGCGAGCAGGCCCACCGCCAGCGGGGCCGCGATCCACGCGGCCAAGCGTCGTTTACGCATTCCGTCCTCCTGTATGCACGCGCGGCCCCAGCCGAGATTTCCGGGGACACCACGCCCGGCAGTATTCACCGCCGCGACAGATGAGCGTAAACATAAGTGAGAACCCGTTCAGGGCAATGCGATGTCACAAAGCCGTCACTTTCTGGCTCGATCCAGCACGGGTTTCACCCAGTTGGTGGAACGCAACGTCCACATGATGAGAACTAGCTGATAGACAGCGCGATACCGTCCAGAATGTCGTGCTCACTCGCTGTCATCCCCGCGATGTCCGCGCGCTGCGCCAGCTCGTCGGCGAGGACCTTGACGACCAGCGCCCCACCGCCGATCACGTCCACCCGACCGGGGTGCATCGAGCCGATCGCGGCCCGCTGGTCGTGGTCCATTCCCAGCAGATCACGGGCAATGCGCTCGATCTGGCTCCGGGAAATACGGGAAAGATGAATTGCCGTCGGATCGTATTCGGGCAGGTCCTGCGCGATCGCCGACAACGTCGTCACCGTTCCCGCGACCCCGACCCAGGTCCGGGCCGCCGAGGTGTCCACCGCCGCGAAGGCGTCGTCGAGCACCTCGCGGGCCACCGACTCCGCCCCCGCGATCTCCGCCGCGCTCGGCGGGTCGCCGGGCAGGCAGCGCTCGCTCAGGCGCACGCACCCGATGTCGGCCGAGTGCGCGGCCGCGATGTCGGCGCGCACCCCGTCCCAGTCGCCGACCACCACCTCGGTGGAACCGCCGCCGACGTCGGTGACCACGAACGGGCCGTCGGCCGGGTCCAGATCGCCCACCGCGCCGGTGAACGACAGCCGGGCCTCCTCGTCGCCGGTGATCACCTCGGCGTCCACGCCCAGCGTCCGGCGCACCATCTCGAAGAAGTCCTCGCGGTTGGCGGCGTCCCGGGTAGCCGAGGTCGCCACCATCCGGACCGCCTCGACGCCCTTGCGGCGGGCGATCGCGGCGTAGTCGACCAGCGCCGCGCGGGTCCGCTCCAGGGAGTCCTCGGCCAGCCGCCCGGTCGCGTCCACGCCCTTGCCGAGCCGCACGATCCGCATCTCCCGGTGCACGTCCCGCAGGTCGCGGCGGCCGTCGTCGTGCACCGCCACGTCGGCGACCAGCAACCGGATCGAGTTCGTCCCGCAGTCGATCGCCGCGACCCTCGACATGAACCGTCCTCCTCAACGCGTGGAACCCTCGGCTCCACGCTATCGGGCGGGCCGCGCCCACCGCTCACGGCGACGGGCTGAAGTCCTCCGGGACCGTGCAGCGCTCGCCGCCGGCGAGGTGCACCGCCGTGCCGGGCAGGGCCGCGGCGGGGTCCCCGCCCACCGGCTCCGCGCCCGGCCGCAGCGCGAACTCGCCCCGGTTCAGCACCGCCGGGTCGCAGTCCGGGGCGGTGCCCGAGGTGCTGCTGCCGGGCGTGCTCGGCGTGCTGCTGCCCGGGGTGCTGCTGCCCGGGGTGGTGCCCGGGGTGCTGGTGCCCGGGGTGCTGGTGCCGGGCGTGCTCGGGGTGGTCTGGCTGCTCGTGCCGGGCGTGCTGGATTCCGGTGACCCGGGGGTCTCCGAGCTGCTCGGCGGCGCGGTCGTGGGCGGCGTCGTGATCGGCGGGAGCGGTTCCGCGCCGGTGGTCGGCACCTCCAGCGGCGGGAAGCTCGGCGCGGGCGGCTCCGGCAGCGGCACCGGGACCGGGTCCGGGAGCCTGCTGGCCGCGAGCACGTCCTCGTCGGCCCCCGCATCGGCTCCGCGGGCGTCGGCGTCACGCCTTCGGCGTACGCGCGGGCCCAGGCCAGCACGGTGCGCACGTACTCGTCGGAGTGGTTGTAGCGGAAGACGGCCCGGGCGAGTTCCCGCTCATCGCCGAGGTCGGCACCGCCCGAGCAGAGGAAGCGCCCGGCCGCCGCCACCGCGTCGTGCACGTTGTGCGGGCTGCGCGCGCCGTCGTCGTTGCCGTCGGCGCTGAACTTCGCCCAGGTGCCCGGGATGAACTGCATCGGCCCCACGGCGCGGTCCCACACCGGGTCGCCGTCCAGCTCCCCCCGGTCGGTGTCCGGCACGGCGGCCACCCCCGGCCCGCCGGACAGCCGCGGTCCCAGGATCGCCTCCACCGTGGTCCCCTCGGCGTCGAGCCGACCGCCGCGCGCGTGCCCGGATTCGATCCGGCCGATCGAGGCGAGCACCGACCAGTGCAGGCCGCAGCCGGTGCCGGACAGCCCGTCCGCGCCCTCGCGGTAGGCCGCCAGCACCGGCGCCGGGATGCCCAGCGGGCCGTCGGGCACGGCGACCTCCGGCCCGGCCCCGGTGCCGAAGGGCCGCCGCTCGGCGGCCCGGTCGAGCAGCTCGGGGCTCGGCGCGGGTGCGGCGGGCAGCCGTCCGGTGACGCCCACGTCGCGCAGGTCGGGAGCCGCCGGGCGCGGCCGATCCGGCTCCTGCGGCGGAGTCGCCAGGTACGACGCCGAGGCACCGACCAGGGCTCCGGCCAGCACCAGCGTCGGGGTCAGGGCCGTGGCGGCCCACCACCTCCTGGTGCGGTGCCGGACCGGTTCCGGCCGACGCGCGTGCCTGCCCCCATGCCGTCCTCCACGAGCCGTCACTGATCCTCCTGCCGCGTCGAGCGACATCCCCCCTGCTGGACCGTCCGGCGACACGCGCCGCGCTCCCTGGATACACCAGGCGCGCCGGGCGCGCCGGATGGCGGAGCACCGCCATCACTCGGCCGAACGGCTGTCCGAACTCGGCCGATCGGCCGAGAGGGTCGGCCCGCAGGCCGATGTCCCCGGTGTTCCCGCCGACCTACGCTCCGGAACATGACGCTCAATGAGGAGCCCGCCCCCGCCAAGGCGGCACCGCCCACCGAGCCGCCCACCGCGGCGACGCACGCGGTGACCAACCAGCCACCACCGCTGGCCGGTCACGACCCGCTGGCCTCCGACCCGGCGCTGCGCGCGGTGCTGGACCGGCACGGCATCGACGACCTCGGCGACCTCGCCCGCGAAGCGTGGTCGGAGGAGGCGCGCGAGCACGGCAGGCTCGCCAACGAGCACCCACCGGTGCTGCGCACCCACGACCGCTACGGCCACCGCATCGACGAGGTCGAGTTCCACCCCTCGTGGCACTGGCTGATGGAGCGCGCGATCGGCCACGGGTTGCACGCCGCGCCGTGGCTCGGCGGTCCCGGCGCGCACCTGCGCCGCGCCGCCGGCTTCTACCTGTGGTCGCAGGCCGAGGGCGGGCACGGCTGCCCGATCTCGATGACGTACTCGGCGGTCCCCGCGCTGCGCTCCTCGCCCGAGCTGGCCGACCGGTACGTGCCCGCGCTGGCCGCCACCGGTTACGAGCCCGGCCTGCGCGACCCGGCGACCAAGGGCGCGCTGCTCGCGGGCATGTCGATGACCGAGAAGCAGGGCGGCTCGGACGTCCGGGCGAACACCACCGCGGCGCAGCCGCTCGGCGGCGGGGAGTACCGGCTCACCGGGCACAAGTGGTTCACCTCCGCGCCGATGAACGACCTGTTCCTCACCCTGGCCCAAGCGCCGGGCGGGTTGAGCTGCTTCCTCGTCCCCCGGGTGCTGCCCGGCGGCGAGCGCAACGGCATCCGCCTCCAGCGGCTGAAGGACAAGCTCGGGAACAAGTCGAACGCCTCGGCGGAGCTCGAGTACGACGGCGCGGTCGGGCTGCTCCTCGGCGAAGAAGGGCGCGGCGTCCGCTGCATCATCGAGATGGTGTCGCTGACCAGGCTGGACTGCGTGCTGGGTTCGGCGGCGAACATGCGCGCGGCGCTGTCCGAGGCGGCCCACCACGTGCAGCACCGCAGCGCGTTCGGGCAACGGCTGGCCGACGCCCCGCTGATGCGGCAGGTGCTCGCCGACCTGGCGCTGGAATCGGAAGCGGCGACCGCGCTGGCGCTGCGGCTGGCCGAGGCCGTGGACGCCGGGGAGCAGGAGCTGCTGCGGCTCGCGCTCCCGGCGGCGAAGTTCTTCGTCTGCAAGCGCGCGCCCTACGCCGTCGCGGAGTCGATGGAATGCCTGGGCGGCAACGGCTACGTCGAGGAATCGGGCCTGCCCCGGCTCTACCGGGAGTCACCGCTGCTGTCGATCTGGGAGGGGTCGGGCAACGTCACCTCGCTGGACGTGCTCCGCGCCCTCGAACGGCAACCGGCGGCGCGGGAAGCGCTGTTCGCCGAGCTCGACGCGGCGCGCGGCGCGGACACCCGCTACGACGCGGCGGTCTCGGTGCTGCACGGCGAGCTGGACGCCGCCGCACCGGCCCGCGCCCGGCACCTCGCCGAGCGGATCGCGCTCACCCTCCAGGCGTCGCTGCTCCTGCGCCACACCCCGGCGGAGGTCGCGGACGCCTTCACCGCCACCCGCCTCACCACCTCGGGCCGCACCTTCGGCAGCGACCTGATCCCCGGCGATCCCGGCGCCCTGCTGTCCCGCATCACGCCCCGCTGACCGAAGGAGGAACCCACCCCGACCCCGCACCGGACGAACGGAGCTCAGTCACGAAGAACCACCCCCGGCCGCTGATGCTCGATGGCCGTCTGCGGCAATCGGGAGGAGGCCGTCCGCCACTACCGGCGCACCTGCTGCCCGTCCCACGGACCAGCACGCACCCCCCGCGAGTCGACACGCGTCCCCCGGTACCCGTCGCCCGGGTGACGTCGCGAGCCCGAGAACGAACCGCTGCGACCGGAAGGAGAGGTGATCGCTACTCGACCCGCGCGACCGATCGCCGAGCGCGGAGCCGTCGCGCGCGGCTCCGTCCGCCTGACGTGCACCGCGCCGCGCGGCACCCGCACCGCCTGCCCCGAGCCGCTCCGGCACGCCGCTCAGGTGCGGAGGCAGGCACGCAGCTCAGGCGCGGTTGATCAGCGGCCGGTGCTCCGGCCAGCGGTCGGCGATGATCTCCAGGACCTCGTCACCGACCGGGTTGATCCCCGGTCCCGCCGCGAGCGCGTGGCCGACGTGCACGTGCAGGCACTTGACGCGATCGGGCATCCCCCCGGCGCTGACCCGGGTGCCGAGCGACTCCAGGGCGTCGCGCTCGGCGAGGTAGGACTCGTGCGCGTTGCGGTAGCGCTCGGCGAGGTCGGCTTCGTTGTCGAGCCGGTCGGCGAACTCGCGCATCAGGCCCTCGGCCTCCAGCGTGGAGCACACCGCCACCAGGCCCGGCGCGGTCAGGTAGTAGAGGGTGGGGAACGGCGTGCCGTCCTCCAGCCGGGGGTGGGTCTGCACCACGGTCGGTTCTCCGCCGGCGTCGCGGGCCACGATGGCGCGGAGGCCGCGCGGTGGCCTGCCGAGCTGGCGGGCGACGGCCTCCCGATCGTCATCGCCGACCGGCGCGGTCTCCCCGGAGTTCACCCTCACGAATCCTTCCCCACGACCGAATTCCACAACTTCTCGTACCACGGTGCCGAATCGTCCTCCGGTTTTGGGGGCCGCTCCGGCTCCCGCTCCCCCGGCAGATGCACGATGTAGGCCGTCTCACCCGGGCGGACGTAGCCGAGCCTGGCCCGCGCCTCGGCCTCCACGTGGGCCGGGTCGGAGAGCTGCTGCCTGCGCTCCTCGAGGTTCCGCACCTCCTCGGCGAGGCGCTCCTGCTGCTGTTGCTGCTCGGCGAGCTCCGCCCGCTGGCTCAGGTAGGTGCGCAGCGGCACCGCCACGCTGAGCGCCAGGACGCACACCAGCATGGCCAGCGCGGCGGCGCGGCGCGTCGAGGAGAGCTTGAACGCGCCACCGGTGCTGGACCGGGGCCGCGACCGGGCGGTCTGACCGCCCGGTCGCCTGCCCTTCGCACCGGCGCCCCGGCGGGCGCGCTCCGCCCGGCGCGTCGGTTGGCGGGGCTGCTCGCCCTCGCTGCGCCGACGACGCCGATCCGGCGAAGCGCGTCCCACCGGCATGCCTCAGCCCTCCGGGGTGTAGCGGGGGAACGCGAGCTCACCGGCGTAGCGAGCGGCCTCCCCGAGGTTCTCCTCGATGCGCAGGAGCTGGTTGTACTTGGCGACCCGCTCGCTGCGGGCCGGGGCACCGGACTTGATCTGACCGCAGCCGGTGGCGACCGCGAGGTCGGCGATGGTGGTGTCCTCGGTCTCGCCGGAGCGGTGGCTCATCATGCTCTTGTAGCCGCAGGAGGTGGCCAGGTTGACCGCGTCCAAGGTCTCCGAGAGCGTGCCGATCTGGTTGACCTTGACCAGCAGCGCGTTCGCGGCGCCCCGGCTGATGCCGTCCTCCAGCCGCTCCGGGTTGGTGACGAACAGGTCGTCGCCGACGAGCTGCACCTGGCCGCCGATCTGCTCGGTGAGCTGCACCCAGCCGTCCCAGTCGTCCTCCGACAGCGGGTCCTCGATGGAGACCAGCGGGTAGGCGCTGAGCAGCTCGGCGTAGTACTCGGCGAGCTGGGCGGCGCTGCGCTGCGTCTTCTCGAACGAGTAGGAACCGTTCTCGTAGAACTCGGTCGCGGCCACGTCGAGCGCGAGCACGATGTCGCGACCCGGCTTGTACCCGGCCTTCTCGATGGCGGAGGTGATCAGGTCCAGCGCTTCGCGGTTGTTGGCCAGGTCGGGGGCGAACCCGCCCTCGTCGCCGAGGCCGGTGGCCAGGCCCTTGGCCTTGAGCACCGACTTCAGCGCCTGGTACGTCTCGGCGCCCCAGCGCAGCGCCTCGGAGAACGACTCCGCACCGATCGGCGCGATCATGAACTCCTGGATGTCCACGCCGGTGTCGGCGTGCGCACCGCCGTTGAGGATGTTCATCATCGGCACCGGCAGCACGTGCGCGTTCGGTCCGCCGACGTAGCGGAACAGCTCCAGCCCGGAGGTCTCGGCCGCCGCCTTGGCCACCGCGAGCGACACGCCGAGCACGGCGTTGGCGCCGAGCCGGGACTTGTCCGGCGTACCGTCCAGGTCCACCAGCTTCTGGTCGACGACCCGCTGCTCGGTGGCGTCGGTGCCCGCGAGCTCCGGACCGATCTCGTCGAGGACGGCCGCGACAGCGTTCTCCACGCCCTTGCCGCCGTAGCGGGCCGCGTCACCGTCGCGCAGTTCGACGGCCTCGTGCTCGCCGGTCGAAGCGCCGGAGGGGACCGCCGCCCGGCTCAGGGTGCCGTCCTCCAGTGCCACTTCGACCTCGACGGTGGGGTTCCCGCGGGAGTCCAGGACCTCGCGGGCGCCGACCTGCTCGATGATCGCCACGTGTGCTCCTAACCAGCATTTGAACTACGGACGTTGCGCACCGCCCCGGCGTTCCCGCACGCGACGGGACAAGCCCGACGACCGGGTACGAGCCTAACGGGACCCGCGGAACGGCTCACGCAGACTCGCGCGGTCACCGGACGTGGCCGGGGAGGTGCGGGCCCACACCATCCGGTCGGACCCTCGAAGAGCGCGCGGATGGCACGTAACGTGGGAGGTGCGATGACGACTGACGCAACCTTGGAAGCGTTCCGGCGGGCGGAGGACTTGGTCGCCCGGCGGAGGCCGTGGGAAGCGCTCCGGGCCCTCGAGCCCGTGCTCGACATCGCGGAGGACAAGCCCAGCGTCCAGCTCCTGCTCGGGCGCGCCTACTTCTTCTCCGCGCAGCTCCGGCGGGCGGAGAACGCCTTCCTCCGCGTCCTGGACGCCGATCCCACCGATCACTACGCACGGCTGGTCCTCGGCCGCACCCTCCAGCGGCAAGGACGGATCAAAGAGGCCCGGGCCCAGATCAAGATGGCCGCCACCATGTACCCGGACCCGGCCTACCAGGAAGCCCTGGGCGAGATCAACGCCTACCTGGCCACGCACCCGGAAGCAAGCTGACACCGACGCCGCTGGAGCTCGACGCGGCCCCGGACCACCGGCGAGCCCGTGCCGCGGGCCGACCCGGACGAGCTCCACCACCGCCGGACCCGAGCGACCCCCACGGACGCTCCGGCCCGGTGCGACGCCCTGCCACCGCCGAAAGTCCTCAGGTGAGGGGCAACCCCGCCCCAGTTGCCCGGACAAGGGTGCCCCTCACCTCGACGAACACACCCGGACAGGGCAGCACGCTCGCACCCGGACCGGCTCCATCACCCGAAAGGGTTATGAGTGAGGGGCACCTTCATCCGGCTATGTCGGATAAAGGTGCCCCTCACCTGCTCCTGCCGCACCCGATCGCTGGTTCGGCGCACCGCGGGGCGGGTCATTCCCGGAGGCCGCGGTTGCCCGCTTCGGCGTAGCTCTCGGCCAGGGCGAACACCTTCTGCCCGTACTCGACGGAGTTGTTGTACGACATCACCCCGGCCCACCAGCCCACGCCGGTGGTCATGTCCCGCCCCCCGGCGCAGAGGTAGCGGGCGGCGGCGATGGCGGCGTCGTCGAGGTTCTGCGGATCGCCGATCCCGTCGCCGCTGCCGTCGCTGGCCCACTTGCGCCAGGTGCCGGGGATGAACTGCATGGGCCCGACGGCGCGGTCGTAGGTGGTGTCGCCGTCGAGGACGCCGCCGTCGGTGTCGTGGATGGCGCGCACCCCGGGGCGGCCGTCGAGGGGGATGCCGATGATCGGTTCGGAGGGCACCGCGTCCTCGGTGAGGGTGCGGTGGGCGTAGCGGCCGTGATCGGACTCGACGCGGCCGATGCCGGCGAGGGTGGCCCAGGAGACGCGGCAGCCGGGTTGGTGCTCGCGCATGGCGAGGTCGGCGTGGGCGTAGGAGACGACCGCGCGGGCCGGGATGTCGACGACGGCGGCGACCTCGTCGGCCCAAGCGCGCAGCGGGTCGGGCTCGGGTCCGGGTGCGGCGAGCTGTTCGGGGGGTTCTTCGACGGGCGGCGCGATGGATCCCGGGGACACCGGCGCCCGTTCGAGCACCGGTTCGGGCGGCGGTCCGGCGATCGGGGCCCGCGGCGGCGCGCTGAGGTGGCCGGTCAGGCCCACACCACCGGCCACGGCCGCCAGCAGCCCGGCGGCGACGGCCAGCCGGCCGACCGCGGCCAGCGCGGTCGAAGTGGGCGAGATCACCGGAACAGGCTACTCGGGGAGATCGCCGGTGAACACCTACTCGACGGCCACCGTCTTGCTGGTGCGGCCGAAGTGGTCGGCGAAGTCGAGGACTTCCTGCACGTAGGAGCGGCTCTCGTTGTACTCGAGCAGCGAGGCCCAGAAGTCCTCGGGATCGCGCAGGTCGGCGCCTTCGGAGCAGACGTAGTGCGCGGCGGCGAGGGCCGCGTCGTCGATGTCGTGCGGATCGGCGACGCCGTCGCCGTCGCCGTCGACCGCCCACTTCTGCCAGGTCGTCGGGATGAACTGGAGCGGCCCCACGGCGCGGTCGAAGACGGTGTCGCCGTCGAGTTCACCGCCGTCGGTGTCCTCGATCCGCTTGACCCCCTCGCTGCCGTCCAGCGGCAGCCCGATGATGTCCTGGCTCGGCCGTCCGGTGATGTCGAGCTTGGCGCCGCCGTGGCGGCCGTGGCTGGACTCGACGGCGCCGATCCCGGCGAGCACCGTCCAGCTCAGCCCGCAGCTCGGGTCGGTCCGCTCCAGGGTGCGCTGGGTGAACCCGTAGGCCTGGAGCGCGGCGCGGGGGATGTTGAGCTCGTCGGCCAGCGCTTCGGACCACGCGGTGAGTTGCCGCTGCGGGCGGTCCTCGGGGGCCAACACCGGGCCGCCGGTGGCGAGCAGCTCCACGACGGGCGGGGCGATCCCGGGGTCGGGCGGGGCGGTGGCGGTGGGCAGTTCCAGCGGGACGATGGGGTCCTCCGGGGGCGGCCCGGAACAGGCCACGAGACCGGTGACCGCGGCGAGCGCGGGCACCCAGTGCAACCAGGATCGACGCCGCACGGCCATCCCTCCCCCTTCGACACGCTCGTCACCGTCCACGCGGGGTTGTCCGCGACGCGCTCGGCAGCGACCGCCGCACCGGTCGGGCGCGCGGTCAGCCCAGTGTGGGTCACGCCTCCGACCGCGTTCCGGCCGGGTGGGGCGAATCGGACAACAACGACCGCCACTCGTCGGCGGTGAGCCGCTGCGGATCGCGGCCGGTTTCCCGGGCCCGGCCTTCGGCGGACCGGATGCGCTCGGCGACGTCGAGCGCCACCGCGCGCAACTGGTCCTCCGGATCGTCCCCGGCGATGCGGGCCGCGGCGGCGATGCCGAACAGCTCGGCGCCGGGGGTCCCGCCGCTGGGCAGCACGTCGGCGGGGATGCCCGCCCGCTGCGCGCGCTGCACCAGCTTGGCGGCCAGCGCCGCCGCGGGCTGACCCAGCGCGACACCGTCCACGATGGACTCGCGCTGCTTCTCGCGCTGCTTGAGCTCCTCCCACCGGGCGTGCTGGGACTCGGCGTCGAGCAGCGCCCCGTCCTCGGCGAAGACGTTCGGGTGCCGGGACACCAGCTTGCCGACGAGTTCGGCGGCGACCACGTCGATGCCGAACGGGTCGGTCGGGTCCTCGGCGGCGACCCGGGCGTGGAACAGCACCTGCAGCAGCACGTCGCCGAGTTCCTCGCGCAGCGCCGCCCGGTCGCGCTGCTGGATCGCGTCGAGCAGCTCGTAGGTCTCCTCCACGAGGTACTTCCGCAGCGTGTCGTGGTCCTGCGCCGCGTCCCACGGGCAGCCGCCGGGCGAGCGCAGCCGGTCCATCACGGTGACCGCGTCGAGGAGTTCGGCGCCGGGCGGGGCGGGCGCGGCGATCAGCGGCGCACCGGCGGCGCGCAGCAGCGCGGCCTCCTCGGCGTCGGGTTCGCCGACGACGACCACGACGGGTTCGCGGGCGGCGGCGGCGCGCAGGTCGTCGAGCGGCGGCAGGTCGGTGGCGCCCAGCTCGGTCCGGGCGGCGGCGGACAGCCCGGTCCCGGCGTGCACGGCGGTCGCGGTCCGCAGCACCGGGACCGCGGCGGCGGGGAGCACCTCGCCGAGCCGGTCGTCGACGACCACGACGGCACAGCCGTCCACCGCGCGGAGCTCAGCGTTCATGTCCCCATTGTGCCAAGGTCGCGGCGCGGCTCCCGAGCTGCAACGACCGGGCCGTCACGACTGCCGGTCCGCGGGTTCGATCCGCCAGCCGGTGGTCTGTCCCTCGCCGGGCGCGGCGGTGAGCGCGATGGAGTCCCACACGCCGTAGCGGGGGCTCAGCTCCAGCCCGGCCCGCTGGGCGGTGTGCCCGAGCAGGTTGAACCCGAACTGCTGGAGGAGCTGGTCGTCGGCGCCGCTGGGCGGTCCGGTGGCCTCGGTGCTGCGGTGGTCGATCCGGGCGATCAGCCACTGGCCGCTGTTGGGCTCGGGCTCGAAGGCCAGCACGGTGCCGGGTTCGGCGCCGAACAGCGGGGTCATCGCGGCGAGCTGCGGGCTGTCGGCGGCGCGCAGCCGCTGGTCGGCCACGGCGGGGACACCGGTCCGGCGGTCGGCGGCCACCAGCGCGGTGGCCTGTTCCGGGCCCTCGGCCATCCGCTCGGCCTTGCGCTGCGCGTCGGCGCGGGTGGTGGCCTGGGTGTAGTCGATGGTGACCGCGAGCCGGTCGAAGTACTTGCGGCCGAGCTCGGTGGCCAGCAGCTGGGCCCGGACCACGTCGCGGACGTTGCCCTCGGTGTAGATGCCGCCCTCGGTGGCGGCTCCCGGCCCGCCCATCCGGTCGATCCGGGCGTTGACCTGCTCCGGGGTGACGGCCAGCGCCTCCTCGCGGGCGGCGTGCGCGGCCAGCTCCTGCACCACGAGCTGGGACGCGAGCTGCCTGCCCAGGTCGTCGAGCTGGTCCTGCTGCTGGAGCTGCGCCGTGGCGGCGGGCTCCTTGCGCATCACCTCGTCCATCCAGGACTGCACGTCGGCGACGGGGATGCGGGTGTCCCCGATGATCGCGGCGGCCCCGGCGTGGCTGGGACCGGAGCAGCCGACGAGCAGCGCTCCGGCGGTGGCGAGCAGAGCGAGCAGGCGCCCTCGGCGCGGCATGGCGGACCTCACAGCCGACACCCTCTCACGCCGGTGGCGCTGGGTGAAGGACGTTGACCGTGCGGGGTCGGCTCAGCCTCGCGAGCCCTCCGAGCCGCCCTCGTCGCGCCCGGATTCCTCGCCGGGCTCCTCCTCGGTGTCCTCGGCCGCGCTGATGTCGAGCTGGAAGTCCCCGCCGTGCAGCTCGGTGCCGCTGATCACGGCCTGTTCCAGCACCTGCGCGCCGAGTTCCTCGCGGCGCGTCATCGGGTCGTCGCGCAGGTCCTTCACCAGCGACACGCACAGCAGGATCATCACCACCGCGAACGGCACGGAGGCGATGAACGTGAGGTTCTGGATGCCGCTGAGCGCGTCCTCCCCGCCGACGATGAGCATGATCGCCGCCACGCCACCGGTGGCCGCACCCCAGAACACCACCACGGCCCGGTTCGGGTCGATCGACCCGCGCTGGGACAGCGTGCCCATCACCACCGACGCGGCGTCGGCGCCGGAGACGAAGAAGATCGCCACCAGGATCATCACCAGGACCGTGGTGATCGTGCTGATCGGCAGCGTCTCCAGCATCGCGAAGGTCTGCGCCTCCTCACCCCCGGAGCCGAAGATGTTCACGCCCCCGGCCTGCGCGTTGATGGCGCTGCCGCCGAGGATGGCGAACCAGATGATGCTCACCACGCTGGGCACCAGGATCACGCCGCCGACGAACTGCCGGATCGTGCGCCCCCGGCTGATCCGGGCGATGAACATGCCGACGAACGGCGTCCAGGAGATCCACCAGGCCCAGTAGAAGATGGTCCAGCTCGACAGCCAGTCGTTCATCGCCGCGCCGCCGGTGGCGCCGGAGCGGGAGACCATCTCGCCGAAGTCGCGGACGTAGTCGCCGATCGCCAGCGGCACCAGGTCCAGGATGAACACCGTCGGTCCGACCACGAACAGGAAGAACGCCAGCAGCGCGGCGAGCACCATGTTGATGTTCGACAACCACTGGATGCCGCGGGCCACCCCGGACACCGCCGAGACGACGAAGCAGATGGTCAGCACCACGATGATGAGCACCAGCATCGTGGTGCCGACGCTGCCGATCCACCCGGCGGCCTGCATCCCGCTCTGGATCTGCAGGGTGCCCAGCCCCAGCGAGGCGGCCGAGCCGAACAGCGTCGCGAACAGCGCGAGGATGTCGATCAGCCGGCCGATCGGCCCCTCGGCGCGCTTGGCGCCGAGCAGCGGGGTGAAGGCGGCGCTGATGAGCTGCTTGCGCCCGCGCCGGAAGCTGCCGTAGGCGATGGCCAGTCCCACGACGGCGTAGATCGACCAGGGGTGCAGCGTCCAGTGGAACAGCGAGGTGGCCATCGCGGTCTCCACCGCGTCGTCGCTCAGCGGCGGGGCGGAGCGGGGCGGCGGTTCCACGAAGTGCGAGAGCGGCTCGGCGACGCCGAAGAACATCAGGCCGATGCCCATGCCCGCGCTGAACATCATCGCGATCCACGAGACGGTGCGGAACTCCGGTCCTTCGTCGTCCGCGCCGAGCGGGATCGCGCCGTAGCGGCTGAACGCCAGCCACAGCGCGAAGATCACGAAGCCGGTGGCGGCGAGCACGTAGCCCCAGCCGATGTTGGTCACCAGCCAGGACAGCGCGGCGTTCGCGGCGGTGCTCAGGGTGTCGGTGGAGGCCACGCCCCACGTCACGAGGAACACGGTGATCAGGGCCGTGACGCCGAAGACGACGATGTCCGTGCGGCCCTTGGCCTCGGCCTCCCGGGCACCGAGCTCGGGTTCGCCGGTGGTCGGGTCGTCCCCCTGCTCGTGCGGCTTGTCCGGCTCCGTCATGCTGTCGCGCCCTCCCGGTGACGGCGGTGTCCGCGCAGCGCGGATCCCAGCACGTCAACGGTCAACCCGGCACGGGAGATCGGCAACTCAGACCGGCACCGGAGCCCCTGTCGTGGTCGGCGCGCGAAGCGGTGCGGAGGGCGGAACCCCGGCGCGGGGACCGCCGCCCGCGAACGTCACCCGGTGGGGGCAGGGGCGGGCTGCAACGACTCCAGCAGGTTCGCACACCACTCCAGCAGCGCGCTGTCGCGCAGCGGCGGCGCGCCGATCCGGCCCCCCGCGGCGCCCTCGGTCGGGCGCGGCACCGACACGGTGCGCACCGCGGGCTTGTAGACGGACTTGGGGTGCAGCCGCTTGAGCCGCATCTGCTGCGAGTCGGCCAGCTCCACCGGTGCCAGCCGCAGCGAGTTGCCCTGGAGGGTGACCTCGGTGACGCCGTGGTCGCGGCAGACCTGGCGGAACCTGGCGACCTCCAGCAGCCGCTCCACCGGGTCGGGCAGCGGGCCGTAGCGGTCGACCAGCTCGGCGCGGATCGCGGCCAGCCCGTCGGGATCGGCGGCACTGGCGATCTTGCGGTAGGCCTCCAGCCGCAGCCGCTCGCCGGGGACGTAGTCGTGCGGGATGTGCGCGTCCACCGGCAGGTCCACCCGGACGTCGACGAGCTCGGCGGCGGGTTCCTCCCCGGATTCCCGGCCGAACGCCGCGCGGTAGCTCTCCACGGCCTCCCCGACCAGCCGCACGTACAGGTCGAACCCGACGCCGGCGATGTGCCCGGACTGCTCGGCGCCGAGGATGTTGCCCGCGCCGCGGATCTCCAGGTCCTTCATCGCCACCGCCATGCCCGCGCCGAGCTCGGAGTTCTGCGCGATGGTGGCCAGCCGGTCGTGCGCCTGGTCGGTCAGCGGCTTCTCCGGCGGGTACAGGAAGTAGGCGTAGCCGCGCTCGCGGGCCCGGCCGACGCGCCCCCGGAGCTGGTGCAGCTGGGCCAGGCCGAGCATGTCGGAGCGGTCCACGATCAGCGTGTTGGCGTTGGAGATGTCCAGGCCGGTCTCCACGATCGTGGTGCACACCAGCACGTCGTGCTCGCGCTCCCAGAAGCCCTGGATGATCTTCTCCAGCCGCTCCTCGTTCATCTGCCCGTGCCCGGTGACGATCCGCGCCTCGGGGACCAGTTCGCGCAGGTGGCGCGCGGTCTTCTCGATGTCGTGCACCCGGTTGTGCACGAAGAACACCTGGCCGTCGCGCAGCAGCTCGCGGCGGATCGCGGCGGCGACCTGCTTCTCGTCGTAGGCACCGACGTAGGTCAGGACGGGGTGGCGCTCCTCCGGCGGGGTGAGGATGGTGGACATCTCCCGGATGCCCGCCATGCTCATCTCCAGGGTCCGCGGGATCGGCGTGGCCGACATGGTCAGCACGTCGACGTGGGTCCGCAGGGCCTTGATGTGCTCCTTGTGCTCGACGCCGAAGCGCTGCTCCTCGTCGACGATCACCAACCCGAGGTCCTTGTACCGGATGCCGGTCTGCAGCAGCCGGTGGGTGCCGATCACGATGTCCACCTCGCCGTCGGCGAGGCCCTTGGTGGTCTGCTCGGACTCCATCGGATCGGTGAACCGCGACAGCCCCTTGACCCGCACCGGGAACGAGCGCATCCGGTCGGTGAAGGTGCCCAGGTGCTGCTGCGCCAGTAGCGTGGTCGGCACCAGCACGGCGACCTGCTTGCCGTCCTGCACCGCCTTGAACGCCGCGCGCACCGCGATCTCGGTCTTGCCGTAGCCGACGTCGCCGGAGATCACCCGGTCCATCGGCACCGCCCGCTCCATGTCGGTCTTGACCTCGTCGATCGCGGCGAGCTGGTCGCCGGTCTCGGTGTAGGGGAAGGCGTCCTCCAGCTCCCGCTGCCACGGGGTGTCGCCGGCGAAGGCGTGCCCGGGAGAGGACTGCCGCGCGGCGTAGAGCTGGACGAGTTCGGCGGCGATCTCCTTGACCGCCTTGCGCGCCTTGGCCTTGGTGCTCTTCCAGTCGGAGCCGCCGAGCTTGTTCAGCGCGGGCACCTCGCCGCCGACGTAGCGGGACACCTCGTCGAGCTGATCGGTGGGCACGAACAGCCGGTCGCCGGGCTGGCCGCGCTTGCTGGAGGCGTACTCCAGCAGCAGGTACTCGCGGGTGGCCCCGCCGACGGTGCGCTGCACCATCTCGACGTACTTGCCGATGCCGTGCTGCTCGTGCACCACGTAGTCACCGGCCTTGAGGGCCAGCGGGTCCACCGCGTTGCGCCGCCGCGACGGCATCTTGCGCATGTCGCGGGTCGAGGTACCGCCCCGGCCGCCGGTCAGATCGGCCTCGGTGAGCACCACCAGGGCGATCTCCGGCGCGGCGAAGCCGTCCTCCAGCCCGCCGCGCACCACGGTCACCACCCCGGGCTCGGGTTCACCGGTGAGCCCGTCCTCGGCGAACGCGGCGGGCAGCTCCCCGTCGCGCAACTGCTGCACCGCGCGCTGCGCGGTACCCGCACCGGCCACCACCAGCAGCGCCGCCCCGCCGGACGCGGTGTGCGCGCGCAGGTCGCCGAAGGCCCGCTCGACCTCGCCGCGGTAGGACTCGACCGGCTTGAGCGCGAGCCGGACGACCTCGTCGCCCTCCTCCTCGGCCTCGCTGCTGAGCTGGGTCAGCAGCCACCAGGGGCGGCCGGTCGCGGTGGTGTGCTCGGCGACCTCGCCGAGCCCCCGGTACGCGGAGGCGCCGAGGTCGATCGGGGCCTTGCCGCCGTCGGCGGCGACCATCCAGGACGCCTCCAGGAATTCCTGGCCGGTGCGCACCAGGTCGGCGGCGCGGGCCCGGACCTTCTCCGGATCGGCCAGCAGCACGTGGGTGCCCTCGGGGACGAGCTCGGTGAGCAGCCGCATCTCGCCCTCGCACAGCGCCGGGATCAGCGCCTCCATGCCCTCCACCGGCGCGCCCGCGGCGATCTTGCCGAGCATTTCGTTGAGCTGGCCGTCGGCCTGGTGCTGCTCGGCGAGCCCGGCGGCGCGCTCCTGCACCCGCTCGGTGATGAGCAGTTCGCGGCAGGCGGGGGCGAACAGCTCGGTGTTCTCGGCCTCGGGCAGCGAGCGCTGGTCGGCGACGGAGAACGGGCGGACCTCGGTGACCTCGTCACCCCAGAACTCCACCCGCAGCGGGTGCTCCCCGGTCGGCGGGAAGACGTCCACGATGCCGCCGCGCACCGCGAACTCACCGCGCTTCTCCACCATGTCGACCCGCTCGTAGGCGAGCCCGGCGAGCTGCTCGACCAGCTCGGCGAAGTCGTGCTCCTCGCCGACCGCGAGCCGCACCGGGCGCAGCTCGCCGAGGCCGGGGGCGATCGGCTGGATCAGGCTGCGGACGGTGGTGACCACGACCCGGGGCGCGCCGGCCGGGTGCTCCTCGGGGTGGGCCAGCCTGCGCAGCACCGACAACCGGCGGCCCACCGTGTCGGCGCGCGGCGAGAGCCGTTCGTGCGGCAGCGTCTCCCACGACGGGAAGACCTCGATCGCCCGCGGTTCGAGCAGGTCGGACAGCGCGGCGGCGGCCTCCTCGGCCTCCCGGCCGGTGGCGGTGACCAGCAGCACCGGGCGGTCCGCGGCGGCGAGCGCGGCGGCCACCAGCGGGCGCGCCGCGGCGGGGCCTTCCATCACCAGGCGTTCGCGACCGGCGGAGTCGGCGACCCGGCGCAACGCGGGATCGCGGAGCACGACGTCGAGCAGCCCGCGCAGGGGGCCTGCCTGGATCATGGAGGTACCTCGCAGCGAGAAGAATGCGGACGCGCCTCGGGCCTGGTCCGAAGGTGTTCGTCCAGCCTACGACGCACGGGTGACGTGTTCCTGGCACCCCGTCCCGCGCCGTGCCGGATCCCACACACTGTGCTCATGGCCACCCTCAGCCACCGCCTCGCCGCCCTGTCACTGCTCACCGCGACCGCCGCGACCGCCGCGTGCGCCCCCGAACCCGGCCCCGCCCCGACGACCCCGACCTCGGCACCGGAGAACGCGCTGCGGGTGGAGGTGGTGGCCTCGGGTCTGGAGAACCCGTGGGACATCGGCTTCCTGCCCGCCGGGCGCGCGCTGGTCACCGAGCGCTCCGGCGGCCTGACGCTGCTCGACGGCCTCACCCCCGGTGCCACCGCCACCCCCGTGCAGGCCGACTTCGGCGATCTCGCGGTCGGCGGCGAAGGCGGCCTGATGGGCCTGCTGCCGCACCCGGACTTCGCCACCAACCGCCTGTTCCTGACCTGCCAGAACCACGCCGAGGACGTCCGGGTGATCACCTGGCGGCTCGCCGAGGACGGCTCCCGCGCCGACCGGGTGGGCGAACCGCTGCTCACCGGGCTGCCGGTGAACCCCAGCGGACGGCACTCGGGCTGCCGCCCGGCGCTGGCCGAGGACGGCGCGCTGCTGCTGGCCACCGGCGACGCCGCCCGGCCCGACGTCCCGCAGGACCGGACCTCGCTGGGCGGCAAGGTGCTGCGGATGGACATCGACACCGGTGCGCCGCTGCCGGACAACCCCTTCGCCGACTCGCCGAACCCGGCGGAGCGGCTGGTGTACAGCTACGGCCACCGCAACCCGCAGGGCGTCGCGGTGCGGCCGGGCGGCCAGGTGTTCATCGCCGAGCACGGGCCGGACGTCGACGACGAGATCAACCCGCTGCGGGCCGGCGGCAACTACGGCTGGGACCCCTCGCGCGGCGGCACCGAGGACTCCTACGACGAGTCGGTGCCGATGACCGACCTGGACCGGTTCCCGGACGCGGTGCCGGCGGTGTGGTCCTCCGGCTCGCCGACCGAGGCGATCGCCGGGGCGGGGTTCCTGACCGGACCGCAGTGGGGCGCGCTGGACGGCGTGCTGGCGGTCCCGGCCCTCAAGGGCAGCAAGCTGCTGCTGTTCCGGCTGGCCGAGGACGGCCGCGTCGAGCAGGTCAGCGTCCCGCCCGAGCTGGACGGCACCCACGGGCGGCTGCGCACCCTCCGCCAGGGCCCCGACGGCGCCGCCTACGTGACCACCGACAACGGCACCGACGACGAGGTCCTCCGCATCACCGCGAACTGACCGCACCGCTCGATCGAGGTGAGGGGCACCTTTGCCCGAGTAAGGAACTGTTTCAGAATGATCTGCGTGGCGGTGCGGGTGGCGGAACCTCAGCGGCCTTCTCGCTCCGGGAGCCGTTCCTGATGTACCAACCACGTACACGGCGTCACGGCTGTCCTCGCGAGAAGACCGCTGAGCGGCACCGTCCGAGCACGGGCGGCGGTGCCGGTCGACGGCCGCACCGCATGCGGCTCCGCCGCATTCCGAAAAGACCCCTGACCGGGACGAGGGTGCCCCTCACTCATGTCCCGAACGGGTGAGGGCAAGGGGCTCGCGGCTCGCCGGCGGGTGGCCGCTCAGGTGCCGAAGAGCGCGGCGGCCGACGTCAGCCGCGCTTGGTGCCCAGGCGGGGTTTGTGCTCCAGGTGGGACAGGCCGTTCCAGGCGAGGTTCACCAGGTGCGCGGCGACCTCCTCCTTCTTCGGCTTCTTCGCCTCCAGCCACCACTGGCCGGTCAGCGCGACCATCCCGACCAGCGCCTGGCTGTAGAGCGGCGCGAGCTTGGCGTCGTAGCCGCGCGCGCTGAACTGCAGGCCCAGGATGTGCTCGACCTGGCTGGCGATGTCGTTGAGCAGGCTGGAGAAGGTGCCGCTGGTGCTGGCCACCGGGGAGTCGCGAACCAGCACCCGGAAGCCGTCGGTGGAGTTGTCGATGTACTCCAGCAGCGCACCCGCGGCCTGTTCGAGCAGCTCGCGGGGGTGCCCGGCGGACAGCGCCGAGACGATCAGGTCGAGCAGGTGGCGCATCTCGCGGTCCACGACGACCGCGTAGACGCCCTCCTTGCCGCCGAAGTGCTCGTAGACCACGGGTTTGGAGACACCGGCGCGGTGCGCGATCTCCTCGATGGAGGTGCCGTCGAAGCCCTTCTCCGCGAACAGCGCGCGTGCGATGTCCAGGAGCTGCTGGCGGCGCTCCTTGCCCGTCATCCGGACCCGGGCGGCCCGCGCCGGGGGGCCGCTGTCCGGGTCGGTGCCTCGCCCTCGTCGCCGTCCTGCCACTCGCGCAAGCCTAAGCCGTGGCCGGTCGCAGGTGACCGACCGGTCCCCTGACGTGCACCGGCGCCCGCCGGGAGCGGCGGGCGCCGGTGTGGTCGCGAGGATCAGGACTTGTAGTCGGTCACCGCGATGCGGGCGAGCCGCTTCTCGTTGGGCCACCGGACCTTCCAGGCCCAGCCGACCTTCTCCAAGGCCCAGATGAGCCGCGCCGAGATGTCGAGCTGGCCGCGCAGCACGCCGTGCCGGGCGCAGGTCGGGTCGGCGTGGTGGGAGTTGTGCCAGGACTCGCCGAACGACAGGATCGCCAGCGGCCAGAAGTTGGCGGCGCGGTCCCGGCTCTTGAACGGGCGCTCGCCGATCATGTGGCAGATGGAGTTCACCGACCAGGTCACGTGGTGCAGCAGCGAGACCCGCACCAGCCCGGCCCAGAAGAAGGCGGTGAACGCGCCCCACCAGGACCAGGACACCAGGCCGCCGATGAGGGCGGGCGCGAGGAAGCTGACCAGCGTCCACACCGGGAACAGCTTGTTGAGCCGGACCAGCGCCCCGTCCTTGACCAGGTCCGGGGCGAAGCGGTCGACGTTGGTGACGTCCCGCTCGAACAGCCAGCCCATGTGCGAGTACCAGAAGCCCTTGGCCAGCGCCCCGGCCGAGGACCCGAAGCGCCACGGCGAGTGCGGGTCGCCGTCGCGGTCGGAGTAGGCGTGGTGCCTGCGGTGGTCGGCGACCCAGGTGATCACCGGCCCCTGCACCGACATCATGCCGCCGATGGCCAGCGCGGCCTTGACCGCGGCGTTGGTCTTGAAGGCCCCGTGCGTGAAGAAGCGGTGGAACCCGGCGGTGACGCCCAGCCCGCTGATCACGTAGAACACCGCGGCGATCGCGATGTCGGTCCAGCCCAGTCCCCAGCCCCAGGCGAACGGCACGGCGCCGATGAGCGCGAGGAACGGCACGATGACGAAGACGTAGACGAGCGACTGAGCGCCCGTGGAACGGGAGCCCTCAGTCAGCGGCTTCGGTCCACCGGAGGCGCCCGCCGGTGGCGGCGCCGCCTGTTCGGTTGCTGCGGTCATACTCACTACCTCTGCTGGTTGGGAGGTGGAAAACGGCGATCAGCTCCGCTGGTCACGGCCCCGAACACCTCGACCTACGGCACCGTAACCTACGCCAGCGTAAGTTCTTCGATGCCAAATCGTCACCCCGGGGGTCGGAATCAGCGGCGTGTCGCTAAACCCCGGGCGTGTCCCGCACCGCGCCGGTCCAGCACCACATCACCCGTTCGGGCCGGTGGCGCGGTGAAACCGGCACCCCCCGCGCCGCGTCGCACCGACGTGCCCGCCCGCGCAGCCGCTGCCGCCCGCCCCGGCCCCGAGCCGGGCGGCGGCCATGCCACGATGTCCGCGAGCCAACATCGGCTTCCGCACCGAACCGGTAAGCTCGGGCGGCGGCTCCGGCGACGGACCGCCGGTTCCGGAGGGCGCCGACGCGCGATCCGCCGTGGTGTAAAGGCAGCACCTCGGATTTTGGTTCCGATGGTCCAGGTTCGAATCCTGGCGGCGGAGCGGACGACCCTCCCGGACCCGCGGTGGTGACCGCGGGCCCGGCCGGTGGCGCCGACCGGCCGGGACGAACGGGGAACAGGGGGTGTGCGCCGCTGCGCGACGACACGACCGCCGTTCAGGACGAGGCGGCGACCGCGTTGCACGAGGTGTCCGACGCCTGGTTGGTCGGTCGCGCTCGGGAGCTCAACGCGGTCGGACAGCACTCCACCACCGCCGGGCAGCACGCCACCATCCGCGAAGCCGACCAGCTGCTCGCCGAGGCGCAGCGCCGTGGCGAGCCCCGGATCGTCTCCCAGCTCCTGCGCCACTGCGCCGCGATGCGGCTGACCACCCAGGACGCCGTCAGCACCGCCGATCCGCTGCTCGACGAACTGCTCACCCACACCCGCAGGCACGGCCTGGTCGTGCTGCAGGCCGACGCGCACGCGCTGCGCGGCAGGCGCGCGCTGCTGGGCGGCGCCGAGGACAACGCGCTGACCGAGGTCGCGCACGGGCTGGCCATGCTCGACGACGAGCTCGTCCCGGACCGCACCCTGGGCCGCCGCTCCTGGGAACGGCTGCTGGCCACCGCGCTCACCGACATCGGCCTGGTGCTCACCCAGCTCGGCGTCTACGAGATGGCCGACGAGGTGATGGGCCGCGCCCACCACCGCATCCGGGAGAGCGGCGGTCCGCACGAGATCGCCGTGCACATGATCAACCGCTGCCGGATGCTGCTCGGCTGGGGCCTGCGGCTGGAGCGCATCGGGCAGCAGCGCGACGCCGCGACCCGGTTCGCCACCGCCTCGGCCATCGCGGTCGCCGTGGAGGGCCCGTGGCGCGAGTCGCTGTTCCCCCGGGTCTCCGACCGCCCCGCCTCGGAGCAGATGCCGGTGCTCGGCGCGGCGCACGCGCTGGCCCAGCCGCACGCCGAGCACATCCCCCGGCTCGACGTGCTGCGAACCCTGGACCGGGCGATCCACCCCCGCGAGAAGATCATCGTGGCGATCGCGCTGTCCCGGTGCCTGGTCGAGTCCGGTCGCGGCCCGCAGGCGGTGCGGCTGCTCGGCAACACCCGCGAGGAGCTGACCCAGGACACCTCCGAGCCCACCCTGCGGATCTCGCTGGCCCGGGAGTACGCGCAGCTCACCGAGCTGGACTCCGCCGACACCAATGCGGCGCTGCGGGACTACGCGATCGAGCTGGAGGCCGAGCTGTGGACCACCCGGCAGGTCCGCTTCTCCACCCTGCTGACCCGCCTGGAGAACTCCCGGCTGAGCAACAAGCACGACGCGATCACCCGGCAGGCGCTCCAGGACCCGCTGACCGGGCTGTCCAACCGACGGGCCCTCGACGACCGGCTGGAGGCGCTGCTGAGCACGCCCGACGTGCAGCCGCTGGCGGTGGCGCTGGTCGACCTCGACGGCTTCAAGGGCGTCAACGACAAGTGCTCGCACGCCGAGGGCGACGACGTGCTGCGCACCATCGCGGTGACGCTGCGCGACACGCTGCGCACCGACGACTTCGTGGCCCGCTACGGCGGTGACGAGTTCGTCGTGCTGCTGCCGGGGGTGACGCTGGCCGCCGCGGAGTCGGCGTTGCGGCGGACGGTGCAGGCGGTGGACCGGTTGCCCGGCGAGCTCTCCCGCGGCGTGACGCTGTCCATCGGCGTGGTCGCCATGCGCCCGCAGGAGTCCGCCGCCCAGGTCCTCGCCCGCGCCGACGCCGCGATGTACCGGGCCAAGCGGGACGGCGGCAACCGGGTGGCGGCCTTCGCCGCCGCCGAGGACACCGGCGAGGTCACCCCGGTGTGGATCCCGCCGGACCCGCGCTGACCCGACAAAGATCACAAAACCCCAGGTGGAGCGGGGGTGTCGGAGCGAACCTCGCGCGTGCGGCGGGTAGGATCGCCCGCACCGGCGGAGCCGGCAGGGGCACCGCTCCTCCCGGGATCACCGTCCGGTTACCCTTCACCCGCTTGGACGAAAGGTGCCGGACCCCCGGGTTCCCGGTCCCCGGACCGGCGAGCAGCTTCTAGATCAAGGGAGAGCGCTGATGCTCCAGGGCGACACCGCCCAGCCCTCCTCCCGCGGCGCCGACGGTGCGCCCGCCGACCGCATCAGCACCGTCGTGCTCGCGGCGGGCGAAGGCACCCGGATGCGCTCGGCGACTCCGAAGGTGCTGCACCGGCTCGGCGGGCGTCCGCTGGTCGAGCACGCGGTGCGCGCCGCGGCCGGAGTCGATCCGGAGGACCTCGTGGTCGTGGTCGGCCACGGGCGGGAGGCGGTCGGCGAGCACCTCGACGGGGTGGCCGCGGCGCTGGGACGCGAGGTCCGCACCGCGGTCCAGGAGGAGCAGCTCGGCACCGGGCACGCCGTGGCCTGCGGGTTGTCCCGGCTGTCCGCGGCGCGGACCGGGACCGTGCTGGTCAGCTACGGCGACGTGCCGCTGCTGGACGCCGCGACGCTGCGCGGGCTGCTCGCCGAGCACCGCGACGCGGGCAACGCGGTGACCGTGCTCTCCGCCGAGGTCGCCGACCCGACCGGCTACGGCCGGCTGCTGCGCGACGCGCACGGCCAGGTCACCGGCATCGTCGAGCAGAAGGACGCCACCGCCGAGCAGGCCGCGATCACCGAGGTCAACTCCGGGGTCTACGCCTTCGACGCGGCGGTGCTCGACGACGCGCTGCGCCGGCTGTCCACCGACAACGCCCAGGGCGAGCTGTACCTGACCGACGTGCTGGCGATCGCCCGCGAGGACGGCCGCCGGGTCAGCGCGCTGGTCTGCCCGGACCCGTGGCTGGTCGAGGGCGTCAACGACCGGGTCCAGCTCTCCCGGCTCGGCGCCGAGCTCAACCGCAGGCTGCTGCTGCGCTGGATGCGCGCGGGCGTGACCATCACCGACCCGGGTTCGGTGTGGCTGGACTGCGACGTCGAGCTGGACCGCGACGTGGTCCTGGAACCGGGCGTGCAGCTGCGCGCCGGGACCACCGTCGGCGAGGGCGCCGCGATCGGCCCGGACACCACGCTGACCGGCTGCGCGATCCGCCCCGGCGCGACCGTGGTGCGCAGCCACGGCGAGGGCGCCGAGGTCGGCCCGGGCGCCTCGGTGGGCCCGTTCGCGTTCCTGCGGCCGGGAACCTCGCTGGGCGCCGACGGCAAGATCGGCACCTTCGTCGAGACCAAGAACGCCGCGATCGGCGCGGGCACCAAGATCCCGCACCTGAGCTACGTCGGCGACGCCACCATCGGCGAGCGCAGCAACATCGGCGCCGCCACCGTCTTCGTCAACTACGACGGGGTCGCCAAGCACCACACCACGATCGGCTCGCACGCCCGCACCGGCGCGGACAACATGTTCGTCGCGCCGGTCGAGGTGGGCGACGGCGCCTACACCGCCGCGGGCTCCGTGATCGTCCAGGATGTCCCCCCGGGCGCGATGGCGGTCGCGCGCGGGAGGCAGCGCAACATCGAAGGCTGGGTGGCCCGGCGCCGCCCTGGTACCGCCGCCGACCAGGCCGCGGGAGCGGCTCTGGCGGATGCAGAACCGACCGCCGACCAACGACGTCCGACGACGGACGTCCCACGGGAGGGACGATGACCGTGAGTGCTATGTCTGCGACCCCGAAGAAGAGCCTCAAGCTCTTCTCCGGGAGCAGCCACCCGGAATTGGCCGAGGAGGTGGCCAAGCAGCTCGACGTGACGGTCACGCCGCAGGCGGCGTACAAGTTCGCCAACGGTGAGATCTTCGTCCGCTACGACGAGTCGGTCCGGGGATGCGACGCGTTCGTCATCCAGTCGCACTGCAGCCCGCTCAACGACGCCATCATGGAACAGCTGATCATGGTGGACGCGCTCAAGCGGGCCAGCGCCAAGCGGATCACCGTGGTCATGCCGTTCTACGGCTACGCGCGGCAGGACAAGAAGCACAAGGGCCGGGAGCCGATCTCGGCCCGGCTCATCGCCGACCTGTTCCGGACCGCCGGCGCGGACCGGATCATGGCGGTGGACCTGCACACCGACCAGATCCAGGGCTTCTTCGACGGCCCGGTGGATCACCTGATGGCGCAGAAGCTGCTGGCCAGCTACATCCGGGACACCTACGCCGGCGAGGAGATCACCGTGGTCTCCCCCGACTCCGGCCGGGTGCGGGTGGCGGAGAAGTGGGCCGACGACCTCGGCGGCACGCCGCTGGCGTTCATCCACAAGACCCGCGACCCCAGCAAGCCGAACCAGGTCGTCGCCAACCGCGTGGTCGGTGACGTCGAGGGGCGGCTGTGCGTGCTGGTCGACGACATGATCGACACCGGCGGCACGATCACCAAGGCCACCGAGCAGCTCCTGGCCTCGGGCGCCAAGGACGTCATCATCGCGGCCACGCACGCGGTGCTGTCCGGCCCGGCGGTGGACCGGCTGTCCAGCAGCGGCGCGAAGGAGGTCGTGCTGACCAACACGCTGCCGATCCCGGAGGAGTACCGGTTCCCGACGCTGAACGTGCTGTCCATCGCGCCGCTGGTCGCCGAGGCGATCCACCAGGTGTTCGAGGACGGCTCCGTCACCAGCCTCTTCGACGGCCAGGCCTGACGACCGGGAACACCCCTTCGAGATGTAGGTGAGGGGCACCCTTGTCCGAGTTGCTTGGGCAAGGGTGCCCCTCACTCAGTTCACGACCGGGTGACTCAGGCCGTGGTGATGACCTGGTCGTAGTCGAGCCGCGGCAGCCGCTCCATCCAGGCGTTCTCGCCCGGCTTGCCGATGTTGACCACGACGAGCACCTGCCGGACGCCCTCCGGGAAGAACTCGGCGTTGATCCCGGCCGCGTCGAAACCGGTCATCGGTCCCGCGGCCAGACCCGCCGCGCGCACGCCCAGCAGGAAGTAGCCCACCTGCAGCGAGGCGTTGAGGTGGGCGTTGCGGGTCCGGAAGCCCTCCTCGGCGAAGATCTCCTTGGCCTGCGGCGCGTGCGGGAACACCTCCGGCAGCTTCTCGTGGAAGTCGGTGTCGGCGGCCAGGATCGCCACCAGCGGCGCCTGCTCCGTCTTCGCCCGGTTGCCCTCCATGAGGTGCGGCAGCAGCCGCGCGCGGGCCTCGTCGCTGCGCACCAGCACCGCGCGCAGCGGCTGCTGGTTCATCGACGTCGGGCCCCACTTGACCAGGTCGTAGATCGCACGCACCTGCTCGTCGGTGACCGGCTCGTCGCTGAAGGTGTTGGCCGTGCGGGCCTCGCGGAACAGCAGGTCCTGCGCGTCTTCGGACAGGCTGAGGCGCTGGGCGTGCTCGGTGGTGGTCATCGGGGGCCTTTCTCGGGGAATCCGCGTACGGTTCCGGCAACGATCATTGATGCTTCAACAATCCCGGGTGTGCCGCACATCACCCCAGGGTGTCGATGAGCTCGTTCGCCGCGACGCCGACGAACAGCAGCAGGCACAGCCCCAGGGCGGTGTTGGACACCCAGCGCGAGCGGTGCTCGGCGGGCATCATCGTCTTCGAGTTGAGCAGCCACAGCAAGGTCCCCGCCAGGAACGGCATGAACAGCGCGCCCAGCACCCCGTAGACGATGGTGATCTGGAACGGCTTGCCGAGGAACAGCAGCAGCATCGGCGGGAAGGTCAACCACAGCAGGTAGAACCGGTACGCCGGGGACCTCTCCCCCGCCGCGTGGTCGTAGTCCGCGGCCGTCTCCGGCGGCGCCGACTTCGGCATCCGCCAAGTCCGCCACCAGTCGGCGAACAGCAGGCTCACGCCGTTCCACACCCCGATCACCGAGGTGAACGCGACGGCGAAGAAGCCGACCAGGAACGGGATGCGCGCCCACTGCCCGTAGTCGGTGGCGAGGGCGTCGCCGAGCTGGAGCAGGCCGGTGTCCCCGGCGGTGAGGTTGGCCCCGCGCAGCATCCCGGCGCCGACCACCAGCATCGCAGCCACGAAGATGGCGGTGGTGATGTAGCCGACGGCGTTGTCGGTGCGCATGAACGGCAGCCACTTCGGCGAACGCCAGCCCTTGGCGAAGGTCCAGTAGCCGTAGGCGGCCATCGTGATGGTGCCGCCGACGCCGCCCATCAGGCCCAGCACGTAGGCCACCGAACCGTCCGGCAGGCTCGGCACCAGCCCGGCGCCCAGCGCGGGCAGGTTCGGGCCGACCAGGATCGCGGTGCCGACCACGGTCACGAACATGATCCCGACCAGCACCGTCATCAGCTTCTCCAGCAGCCGGTACCGGCCGAACCAGACCAGCGCCAGGCCCACCAGCCCGCACACGATCCCCCAGCCGGAGACCGGCAGCACCGGGAACAGCGCGTTGAGCGGCAGCGCGGAGGCCGACATCGCGGTGGCGCCGTAGATGAAGCCCCAGATGACGATGTAGATGCCGAAGTAGGTCGTGGCCCAGCGGCCCAGCGTGCGCCAGCCCTGGAGCATGGTGCGGTGCGAGGCCAGGTGCCAGCGCCCCACCGCCTCGCCGAGGGCGAGCTTGAACACCGCGCCGAGCACGACCGCCCAGAACAGCGCGTAGCCGTACCGCGACCCCGCGACCATGGTGGCCACCAGGTCACCGGCGCCGACCCCGGTCGCCGCAGCCATCACGCCCGGTCCGACCTGCTTGAGCCGGGCCTTCCAGGTGGCCTCGGGGACGGCGACGTCCTCGGGCTTGGCGTCTGCAGACATGCCGGGAACCTAACCTCGGGTGGACGGAATCCAGCGGGCGCGCGATCAAACCGTGACGTCGCGATCCGGCCGGAGGCAACCCGTGCGGACACGTCCCGGTGGCGACCGTTTAAACTGTTCTGGTTGCCTCGGCGAGGTCGGGTCGTTCGCCCGGCGTGATCGACGTGGTGGCTGGGCGCAGCCGACCCCGGGTCGGCCTTCTGCCGCCACCGGTGTGCCGCTCTTTCCGGCACCGAGTCGTCCTCACGCCTGCTGCGCGCCCCCGCCGCCGGAGGCCAGCGACCTAGTCACGTTCCGCCCGACGCCACGAGGAGTGCACCACCGTGTCCGAGGTACGTCTTTCCGTCGAACAGCGCACCGAGTTCGGCAAGGGTGCGGCCCGCCGCACCCGCCGTGCCGGCAAGATCCCCGCGGTCCTGTACGGCCACGGCTCCGACCCGAAGCACCTGTCGCTGCCCGCCGTGGAGTTCGCCCGCGCCGTCCGCGACAACGGGCACAACGCGGTGCTGACCCTGGAGGTCACCGACGGTTCCAGGGAGCTGGCGCTGACCAAGACGATCACCACCCACCCGATCAAGTCCTACATCGAGCACGTGGACCTGCTGCTGGTCAAGCGCGGCGAGAAGGTCACCGTGCAGGTGCCGCTGGCCATCACCGGCACCGCGGGCCCCGGCACCGTCGTCAGCCAGGAGACCACCGAGATCGAGGTCGAGGCCGAGGCGCTGCACATCCCCGAGCAGTTCGAGCTCTCCATCGAGGGCGCCGAGGTCGGCACGCAGTTCCACGCCTCCGACATCGTGCTGCCCCGCGGCGTGACCATGCAGTCCGACCCGGACACCCTGGTGGTCAACGTCGTCGAGGCGTCGGCCCCGATGGACGAGGCGGAGGCCGAGGCGCAGGCCGAGGAGGCCGCCGAGGAGTCCGAGCAGAGCTGACCCAGCGTCGGGCGCGGCACGCGCCGTCCCGCTTCGGCGGCGGGGCGGCGCGGCGGCCCGCCCACGAGCCACCAGGAGACGTCGTGACCAGCCCGGACGCACCGGCGCTCATCGTCGGACTCGGCAACCCCGGCCCGCGCTACGCGGGCAACCGGCACAACATCGGCTTCCTGGTCGCCGACGAGCTCGCCGACCGGATCGGCGGCTCGTTCAAGGCGCACAAGTCCGGCGGCGAGATCGTCGAGGGACGGCTGCGGGACCGGCGGGTGGTGCTGCTCAAGCCCCGCTCGTACATGAACCTCTCCGGCGGCCCGGTGTCCGGCGCCGCCAAGTTCTTCAAGACCACCCCGGATTCGGTGGTGGTCGTGCACGACGAGCTGGACCTGCCGTACGGCACGATCCGGCTCAAGCGCGGCGGCGGGAACAACGGCCACAACGGGCTGCGGTCCATCAGCAAGTCGCTGGGCACCAAGGACTACCTGCGGGTGCGGTTCGGCATCGACCGCCCGCCGGGCCGGATGGACCCCGCCGACTACGTGCTCAAGGACTTCTCCGGCGCCGAGCGCAAGGAGCTGGCCTACTTCGTCGACCGCTGCGCCGACGCCACCGAGGCGCTGGTCACCGACGGCCTGGAGTCGGCGCAGAACTCATTCCACTGAGCCCACGTGCGCGGCGGTGGCCGCCCGCTGGAGCTTGCCCGAGGGCGTCTTCGGCAACGTGCCCGGGGCCAGCACCACCACCGCGAACGGTCGCACGCCCACGGCGTCCACCACCCGCGCGGCGACCTCCTTGCGCAGCCGCTGCTCGGCGTCGGCGTCGCCGGCCAGCTTCGATTCCAGCACCACCGCGAAGCGCTCGCGGCGGCTGCCCGCGTCGAGCCGGACCGCGGCGGCGTTGCCGGGCCGCACGCCCTCGACCGCGCCGACCGCGCGTTCGACGTCCACCGGGTACAGGTTGCGCCCACCCATGATGATCACGTCCTTGCGGCGACCGCAGATCACCACCTGCCCGTCCACCAGGTAGCCCTCGTCGCCGGTGTCCAGCCAGCCCGCCTCGTCCTGGGCGGCGCGCGGCCCGTCCACCGCGAGGTAGCCGGGGGTGACCGCCGCGCCCCGGACCCGCAGCCGCCCCACGCCGCGCTCGCCGAGCCGGGTGCCCGCGTCGTCGACCACCTCCACCTCCAGTCCGGGCAGCGGCGCACCGAGCAGCGCGAACTCCCGGGACCGGCCGGTGCTCGCCGGTTCGGCCCGGCCGCGCCCGAGCTCGTCGGGGTCCACGACGTCGACCTCCAGCCCCCGGTCCCGGGGCGCGATGGACACCGCCAGCGTCGCCTCGGCCATCCCGAAGGCCGCCACCACGCAGGACTCCCGCAGCCCGAACCGGGCGCCCGCCTCGGTGAACCCGCGCACCGCGTCGGGGTCGATGGGTTCCGCGCCGTTGAGCGCGAAGCGCATCGTGCTCAGGTCGAACACGCCGTCCTCGGCGCTCCCGAGCCGGCGCCCGACGACGGCGTAGGCGAAGTTCGGCGCCGCGGTGATGGTGCCGCCGTAGCGGGTGATCAGCTCCGGCCACAGCAACGGCCGGGCCAGGAAGTCCGCCGGGGTGACCTTGACGACCTCGATCCCGGTGGCCATCGGCACCGTCAGCAGCCCGACCATGCCCATGTCGTGGAACAGCGGCAGCCAGGAGACCATCACGTCGGTGGCCGGGTCCAGCGCGGCGGATTCGACCATCGCGCGCATGTTCGCGTGCAGGTTGCCGTGGGTGATCCGGACCGCCTTGGGGGCGGCGGTGGAGCCGCTGGTGAGCTGGAGCAGCGCGGTGGCGTCCTCGTCGACCGGCACCGGCCGGGGCAGCGGCGTGGCGTCGGTGGCGGCCAGCGCGGCGAGGTCGCGGTGGGCGATGCCGTGCTCGTCGAGCACCCCGGCCAGCTCGTCGAACGGCGGTCCGAGCAGCACCAGGTGCGCGTCGATCATGCGCAGGGTGCGGACGGTGTCCTCGGCCCACTGCCCGAGATCGGTGCGGGCGGTGGGCTGGTGCAGCATCGTGACGCTGCCACCGCCGAGCCAGGTGGCCTGCACGGCGGCGGCGATCAGCGCGGGGTCGGCGGCCAGGATCGCCACCGAGGCGCCGGGGCGGAGGTCGTCGCCGAGCGCTCCGGCCAGCCGCAGCGCCTCGGCGTGCACCCGGCCCCAGGTGCGGCGCACCGGTCGGTCGGGCTCACCGGTGGTGATGCCGCGTGCGCCGTCCCCGGCGTTGTCGAGCGCCGTCGCCACCAGGGCATCCACGAACCGACTCATACGGGCAGCTTAAGCGCGCAAAGTCCACCCGTCAGGATGACGCGGAGGTCGGGGTCGACGCAGTCCGTCGAGAACGCGCTCCCGGAGTTCCGCCGATGGGGCAGCGGGGTCACCGCACGGCGGGACGGGGGGCGTGCCCGAGAACTCGCTCCGGTAGCCGACGAGCGACCCTGGCCCAGCGGGGCGGCGCCGCCGACCCGGGCGCGTCCGCCAGCAGATCACCCCGGCACCACGCGACCCGAACCCCGCGCATCACCCGAAATCGCCATAGGTGAGGGGCACTCCCCGGTGTCGGCTGCGGCGCGGCGTCTCGCCGGTGCCGACGCGAGGTCGTGAGCTGGTGGTGAGTGAGGGGCACCTTCATCCGGCATGGTCGGATGAAGGTGCCCCTCACTCAGTTCCCGGACGGGTGGCGCGGCGGAGGCCGGTTCCGGCTCTGCGTGGGTTCGGGCGGCGTGGTGGCGATCGCGGACCCGGCGCTCACGGGCGGGATTCGATCCGCGCCAGGTAGTCGCGGATGATCGCGAGGTACTCGCCGCGCAGCGGTTCGGCTTCGAGGTAGCCCATGTGGGCCGCGCCGGGCTGCGTGACGTGCTCGGCGTCCGGGATCCGGCGGGCGATGTCGGCGAGGTGGGCGGGAACGCATTCGTCGAACTCCCCGCCGAGCACCAGGGTGGGCACCCGGATCCGGTCGAGTTCGTCGAAGACGTCCCACTCCCGGAGGGTCCCCGTGACGTGGTAGTCCGCGTGCCCGACCAGCGTCCGGAACGTCGTCGCGCTCATGCGCGCCGGGTCGAGGTGCACCGCGGCGGTGCGCACGACGCAGGCGCGCAGGTACTCCTCCTGCGCGACCCGGTAATCCGGGTCGTCGGTCGCCCCGCGCAGTTCCCGGCCGAAGGTGCGGTCCAGCACCTCGCCGGGCAGCGCGGCCAGCAGGTCGCGGACCTCCCGCTGGAACCGGGGCACGCTCGCCACGCCGTTGGCGCAGACGAGGCTCGTCCAGTCGGGCGCCCGCTGCGCGGCGAACTGGAGACCGAGCATGGCTCCCCAGGAGTGGCCGTAGACGTGCGGGCGGTCCAGGCCCAGGCCGTCGACCACCGCGCCGAGCTCGTCGAGGAAGCGATCCACCACCAGAAGCGAGGGCTCGTCGATCGGGTCGGAACGCCCCACCCCGAGCTGGTCGTACCAGATGACCTCGCGCTCCCGCGCGAGCGGCTCGAACGCCTCGAACAGCGGATCGCTCGGATAGCCCGGTCCACCGTGGACGAGCAGGAGCGGCACGCCGCCACCGCCCATCCGGCGGTACCAGACCTCCCCGCCCGGCACCCGGACCTTGCCTTCGACCACGTTCCACCTCCCCGGCCGGCGCGATCCCGCGCTCGATGATCAGGCTAGGGAGGCGAGCCGCCGAGGACGAGTCTTGTCCTGCCGGGCGGCTTCCGGCAGGCGCCGAGGTGCGCTCGGATCACCCCGCCTCGTGGAGGTGGCCGTCGGCGAGGTGCAGGCGGCGGGTGATGCCGATCCCGGCGAGGAAGCGCTCGTCGTGGCTGACCACGACGAAGGCCCCCTCGTAGGCGTTGAGCGCGCTCTCCAGCTGGCCGACGCTGACCAGGTCGAGGTTGTTCGTCGGCTCGTCCAGCAGCAGCAGTTGCGGCGCGGGTTCGGCGTGCAGGACGCAGGCGAGGGTCGCCCGCAGCCGTTCGCCGCCGGAGAGCACGCCGGCCGGCAGGTGGATCCGGTCCCCGCGGAACAGGAACCGGGCGAGCAGGTGCCGCCGCCGCGTGGCGTCCAGCTCCGGGGCCGCGGCGTCCAGGTTCTCCGCGACGGTGCGGGTCGGGTCGAGCAGGTCGAGGCGCTGCGACAGCGACGCGATCCGGCCGTCGACGCGGGTCGCCGCCCCCTCCTCCGGCTCGCGCTGCCCGCCGATCAACCGGAGCAGGGTCGACTTCCCCGCGCCGTTCGGGCCGGTGAGCGCGATCCGCTCCGGCCCCCGGATCGCCAGGTCGCCGGTGAGCAGGTCGCGCCCGCCGCCGCGGAGGCGCAGGTCCTCGCCGAGGAATACCGTGCGTCCCGCCGGGACCCGGGTCCGGGGCAGCTCCAGCGCGAGCCGGTCGTCCTCCCGCGCCGCCCGGTCCGCCTCGTCGCGCCGCGCCTGGGCATCGACGACCCGCGCCGAGTGCACGTCGTCGGCCTTGCCCGCCGACTCCTGGGCGCGCCGCTTCATGGCGCCGGCGACGATCTTGGGCAGCCCGGCGCTGGCGATGTTGCGCGCCGCCGTGCCGGACCGCCGCTGGGCCCGCTCGCGGGCCTGCTGCCGCTCCCGCTTCTCCCGCTTGAGGTCCTGCTCGGCGTTGCGGAGGTTCTTCTCGACCACCTCCCGCTCCGCGCGCACGGCCTCCTGGTACTCGGTGAAGTTCCCGCCGTAGGTGCGGACACCGTCGCGGGAGAGCTCGGCGATGCGGTCCACCCGGTCCAGCAGCTCGCGGTCGTGGCTGACCACGAGCAGGCAGCCGGTCCAGTCGTCGAGCGCCGCGTGCAGCCTGCGCCTGGCGTCCCGGTCGAGGTTGTTGGTCGGCTCGTCGAGCAGCAGCACGTCGGGCCGCTTGAGCAACTGCGCGGCGAGCCCGAGCGAGACGACCTGGCCGCCGCTGAGGGTGTCGAGCCGCCGGGTCGGCTCGACGTCGCCGAGGCCGAGCCGGTCGAGCTGGGCGCGGGTGCGCTCCTCGACGTCCCAGTCGTTGCCGATCGCGGTGAAGTGCTCCTCGGCGACGTCACCGGATTCGACCGCGTGCAGCGCGCGGAGCACCGGGGCGATGCCCAGCGCCTCGGCGACGGTCAGATCGCCGTCGAACGGCAGGGTCTGCGGCAGGTAGCCGACCACACCGGTCGCCGACACCGACCCGCCCCGGGGCCGGAGCTCCCCGGCGATCAGCTTGAGCAGCGTGGTCTTCCCGGCACCGTTGGGCGCCACCAGGCCGGTGCGGCCGACGCCCGCGGTGAAGGTCAGGTCGTCGAAGACCGGGGTGTCGTCGGGCCAGGAGAAGAAGAGGTTCGAGCAGATGACATCGGACATGCGAGAGCCCTCGGGTGCGATGCGGGCGCGCCGGAGCCGCCCGGGAGGAACAGGAGATGTGCGGCGAGGAGGCCACGGCGGCTGCGCTCAACGCGCGCCTGCCTGCGGCCGGACACGTCCGGGCTCACCCGGAGATGTCGTCGTCTCCCAGCACGTCGGCACTCCCTCATCCGGAACCACTCGCACGGCGACGCTACCAGCCGCCCACCCCAGCGCTCGAACGGTTTTCCGCCGACCCGACCACCGCCGACCACCGAACCACCGCGCTTCACCCATCGGGACCACGAGTGAGGGGCACCCTTGCCCAACACACTGGGACAAGGGTGCCCCTCACTCACGGCACAACCACCCGAACGGGCAACAACGCCCCAACCACACCCGGACGTCAAAGACGAAGGGCTGCGCGCCAAGCACGCCGGAACCCCGTCAGGCAAGCGGCGCGAGCCGCTTCCGCACTACCCCACCCTCGCAGCTTGCACCGCCGCGGGTTCTCAGCTGTCTTCTCGCGAGGACGCCCTGATGCCGTGTATTGGCGATCCATCAAGAAGGGCGCCCGGAGCGAGAAGGCCGCTGAGGTTCCGCCACCGGCACCCCCAAGCAACGGGACCACCACAAAGAACAGATCAACCGAGGGAGTCTGCTAGTTCCATCCAGCGCGACTCCACCTCGTCCTTCTCCTCGCCCAGAGCTTGGAGCTGGGAGTTGAGCTCGGGGAGGCGGTCGGGGTCGGTGGCGGCCTCGGCGAGGCGCTGGTGCAGTTCCTGCTCGCGTTCGGCGAGCTTGTCCAGCCGCCGTTCGCAGCGGGCCAGCTCCTTGCGCGCGGCGTGCTCCTCGGCGCCGGACAGGCCGGTGGGCTTGACCGCGTCGGAGGCCTGCTTGCCCGAGGACGCCGCGGCCGCGAGCAGCGAGCGCCGCCGCTGGAGGTACTCGTCGATGCCGCCGGGCAGGTGGGTGAGCCCGCCGTCGCCGAACAGCGCGTACACGCTGTCGCAGACCCGCTCCACCAGGTAGCGGTCGTGGGAGACGACCACCAAGGTTCCGGCCCAGCCGTCCAGCAGGTCTTCGAGCTGCTGGAGGGTGTCGATGTCGAGGTCGTTGGTCGGTTCGTCGAGCACCAGCACGTTGGGCTCGCCCATGAGCAGCCGGGCGAGCTGCAACCGGCGCCGCTCGCCGCCGGAGAGGTCGCCGACCGGCGTCCACTGCCTGCCCTTGCCGAAGCCGAAGCGCTCGCCGAGCTGCGACGCGGTCAGCTCGTACTTGCCGAGGGTGGTGCGCTCGGCGACGTCCTCGATCGCCTCCAGCACCCGCCAGTCGCCCGGCAGGTCGTGCAGTTCCTGGGTGAGGTGCGCCAGCCGCACGGTCTTGCCCTCGATGCGCCGCCCGGCGTCCGGCGCCCGCTCCCCCGCCAGCAGCCTGAGCAGCGTGGTCTTGCCGGAACCGTTGACGCCGACCAGGCCGATGCGGTCACCCGGCCCGATCCGCCAGGTGAGGTCGCGCAGCAGCGTCCGCCCGGCCACCGACACGTCGACGTTCTCGAGTTCCAGCACCGTCTTGCCGAGCCGGCGCTTGGCGAACGACACCAGCTCCACGGTGTCGCGGGGCGGCGGGACGTCGGCGATCAGGGCCTCGGCGGCCTCGATCCGGAAGCGCGGTTTGGAGGTCCGCGCCTTGGCGCCGCGCTGCAACCAGGCCAGCTCCTTGCGGGCCAGGTTCTGCCGCTTCTCCTCGGCCTGCTGGGCCAGTCGCGCGCGCTCGGCGCGGGCGAAGATCCAGTCCGCGTAGCCGCCCTCGTACTGCTCGACCTGCCCCCGGGTGACCTCCCAGGTGCGATTGCAGACGGTGTCCAGGAACCACCGGTCGTGGGTGACGATCACCAGCGCGCAGCGGCGTTCCAGCAGGTGGTCGGCCAGCCAGCGGACGCCCTCCACGTCCAGGTGGTTGGTGGGCTCGTCGAGCACCAGCAGGTCCAGGTCGCGCACCAGCGCGGCGGCCAGCGCGACCCGGCGCCGCTCCCCGCCGGAGAAGTCGGCGACCGGCGTGTCCAGCCCCAGCCGGGTCATGCCGAGGCCGTCGAGGACGTTGCGCACCTTCGGGTCTGCGGCCCACTCGTGCTCGGCGGCGAAGCCGTGCGGGTCGAGCACGGCGTTGCGCACCGTGGCGCCGTCGGGGAGTTCGGTGCGCTGGGTCACCACCGCCATCCGCAGGTCGCGGGAGTGGCTGACCCGACCGGTGTCCGGTTGCTCCAGCCCGGACAGCACCTCCAGCAGCGTCGTCTTGCCGCCGCCGTTGAGCCCGACGACCCCGATGCGGTCCCCTTCGCCGACGCCCAGCGAGACGGCGTCCAGCAGCGGCCGGATGCCGTAGCTCTTGCTCACCGACTCCAGATTGATCAGATTCGCCATCGCGGGGTCGTTCTCTCCATCGCTGGGGGTTCTTCCAGGGCGCACCGCTGCCGGCGCGGACCTCGGGCGGGTCCGCGCTCCCGGAGCGGTGCGGTCAGGCGTGCACCTGGGGCGGTGTCGGCTTGTCGGCGCGGTCGTCGGAGACCACGCGGGCGCCGGGCACCGGCCCCTGCGCCACCCGCACGGTCCGGCACACCCCGGCGCCGGAGAGCTCGGCGGCCACCCGGACCGCGGCCTCCCCGTCGGTGCACAGGAACGCGCAGGTCGGGCCGGAACCGGACACGATCCCGGCCAGCGCACCGGCCTGCACCCCGGCGCGCAGCGTCCGGCGCAGTCCCGGGCGCAGCGACACCGCCGAGGCCTGCAGGTCGTTGCCCAGCAGCAGGGCGAGCTGCCGGGGATCACCGGAGGCCAGCGCCTCCAGCAGCGGCTCCACCTCGCCGACCCGGCTGTGGCCGGACTCGCCGCGCAGCCGGTCCAGTTCGCCGTAGACGGCGGGGGTCTCCAGCCCGCGCTTGTCCAGCGCGATCACCCAGTGGAAGGTGTGCCGGGCCAGCACCGGGACCAGCCGCTCGCCGCGCCCGGTGCCCAGCGCGGTGCCGCCCTGCAAGGAGAACGGCACGTCGCTGCCCAGCTCGGCGGCCAGCGCGCCGAGCTCGTCGCGCCCCATCTCCAGGCGCCACACCGCGTTGAGCGCCAGCAGGGTCGCGGCGGCGTCGGCGCTGCCCCCGGCCATGCCACCGGCCACCGGGATGCCCTTGTTGATCGTCAGCGCGACGCCGGGCTCCTCCGGATCGCGGTCGCTGCGCTCGGCGAGCAACCGGACCGCCTTCCAGGCCAGGTTGCTCGGACCGGTGGGCACCGAATCAGCGCCCTCCCCGTGCACTTCGATCGTCGGTTCGTCCGCGGGGACGACGGTGACCTCGTCGGTCAGCGACAACGCCTGGAAGACGGTGACCAGCTCGTGGTAGCCGTCCGGCCGGGCGTCACCGACCGCCAGGTGCAGGTTCACCTTGGCCGGGACTCGGACGGTGATGGGTGTTGGAACCACGGAGAGCACCCTTGCAGCGTACGTGTCCGGGCCAGCCCGGTGCCGACTCAGTGGACAACGGGCGCGGTGCCGGTGGCGAGGCCGCAGCGGCCCCCTCGCTCTGGGCATCCTCCCGAGGGGCCGCCGTTGCCCGCGGTACCGCGGGCGATCAGCGGGCGGGGACGACCGCCACGCCGCCGTACTCCTGGTCGATGAACTGCTCGACCTCCGGCGACCGCAGCAGCTCGGCGAGCTTGGCGATCCGCGGGTCGTCGGCCATCCGCGGGCTGGTCACCAGGCCGTTGGCGTACGGGCTGCCCTCCGCCGACTCCACGAAGACCGGGTCCTGCAACCCCGCCTTGACCGCGTAGTTGCCGTTGACCACGGCGGCGGCGGAGTCCTCGACGGTGCGCGGGAGCTGGTCCGGCGAGAGGTCCTTGAGCTGGAGCTGCCGCGGGTTGTCCGCGACCGCCTCGGCCAGCCGGGTGCCCACCGCGGCCTCCGGCTTCAGGGTGATCAGGCCCGCGTTCTCCAGCAGCTTCAGCGCCCGGAACTGGTTGGCCGGGTCGTTGGGCAGGGTGATCACCGAGCCGTTCGGGATCTGCTCCGGGGTGTCGTGGTCCTTGGAGTACATCGCCAGCGGCTCCAGGTGGACCGGCTCGACCCACACCAGCTCCGTCCCGCCGTGCTGCGCCTGGTAGTTCTCCAGGTACGGCTGGTGCTGGAAGTAGTTCGCGTCCAGCTCGCCGTGCTGCAGCGCCTCGTTCGGGCGGATGTAGTCGTTGAACTGCTCGATCTCCAGGTCGATCCCGGCCTGCTGGGCGAGGTTGTCGTCCACGTACTCCAGGATCTCGCCGTGCGGCGTCGGGCTGACGCCGACCTTCAGCGGGGCGTTGGGGTCCTCGGCGGCCTCGGTGCCGCCGCCCCCGCACGCGGTCAGGGCCAGGGCCGCACCGGCCACCAGGGCGACGAGTCGTACACGCATCAGGGTTGTCCTTCCGGATTCGGGGGTTCGAGGCGGGCCGGGATCGCCGGCCGCGCCCCGCGGGTGACCGCGCACTCAGCCGATGGCGGTGCGCCTGCGGTCGACGGCCTTGGCGGTGATGTCGGTGGCGAGCTGCATCGCGAAGGCGAGCACCCCGAGGACCACGACCGAGCCCCAGAGGAGGCGGTCGTCGAAGCCCTGGTAGCCGTCCTGGATCGCGGTGGTGCCCAGCCCGCCGCCGCCGATGGCGCCGGCCATCGCGGCGTAGCCGATCAGCGCCACGGCGGTGACCCCGACCGCGCCGACCAGCGCGGCCCGGGCCTCGCCGAGCAGGACGGTCCACACGATCCGCAACCGGCCCGCGCCGGTGGTCACCGCCGCCTCGACCGCGGTGAAGCTCACCTCGCGCACCGCGTTCTGGGTCAACCGGGCGAAGAACGGGACGGCCCCGATGGTCAGCGGCACGATCACCGCCGTGCTGCCGATCGAGGTGCCGATCAGCAGCCGGGTGAACGACGCCAGCACCACCAGCAGCACCACGAACGGCACCGACCGGACGACGTCGACGATCACGCCGAGCACCCGGTACAGCCCGGGCTTCGGGTTCAGCCCGACCGGTGAGGTCAGGTGCAGCAGCACGCCCAGCGGCAGTCCGCCGAGCACCGCCAGCACCGTCGAGACCGCCACCATGTAGAGCGTTTCGACCGTCGCTCCACCCAGGACTTCCAGGACCTCCGACCAGGGGGTCGCATCACTCACGCCGCAGCAACTCCGTCAACGCTCACGGGGGCGCGGCGCACGTGCGCATCGCGCTCCACCATCCACTTCAGGGCCTGCTCGGCGCGCTCGCCGGTCAGGCCGACCTTGAACTTGGCGACCGGGGTGTCGCCGAGCCGGGTCAGGCCGCCGCCGAGGATCGACAGCTCGACACCGAACCGGCTGGATGCCTCGGGCAGCAGGGCGCCGACCGCGGCGAAGCCGACCAGCACGACCTCGGCCACCACGTCGTGCCCGGACCCGGGCTTGAGGGAACCGGCCTGGTCGGTCTCCGGCAGCAGCGAGGAGCTGATCCGGCTGCCGGGCTCGGAGACCAGGTCCAGCACCTTGCCGTGCTCGACCACGCGACCGTCCTCCAGCACCGCGACGTCGTCGGCGATCCGGCGCACCACGGCCATGTCGTGGGTCACCACGAGCACCGTGACGCCCAGCTCGGAGCGCGCCCGGTCCAGGACCGCGAGCACCGAATCGGTGGTGGACGGGTCCAGCGCCGAGGTCGGTTCGTCGGCCAGCAGCACCGAGGGCTTGGCGGCCAGCGCGCGGGCCACCGCGATCCGCTGGCGCTGCCCGCCGGAGAGCTGGTCGGGGTAGACGCCTGCCTTGTCGCTGAGCCCGACAAGGTCCAGCAGCTCGGCGACGCGGGTGCGGCGCTGCGGCCCGGAGACCGCGGAGGCCTCCAGCGGCAGCGCGATGTTGCCCGCCGCGGTGCGCTGGCGCAGCAGTGAATCGCCCTGCGGCACCACGCCGATCTGGCGGCGCGCGGCGCGCAGCGCCTTGCCGTCCAGCGCGACGAGATCGGTGTCCTCGACCCGGATGGCCCCCGAGTCGGGCTTCTCCAGCAGTGCGATGCACCGCGCCAGGGTCGACTTGCCCGCGCCGCTGGCACCGACGACGCCGCACACCGCCCCGGACGGCACCTCCATGGACACGCCGTCGAGGGCCCAGACGGTGCCCCCGTTGTGCTGGAAGGACTTGGTGAGGTTCTCGACAGTGATCACGATTCGACTCCACATCAGCTCACGTCGCACGCGGCAACGAGCGGGGAAGGACGAGAAGACTTGCGCTGGGTCACATCTCGCGACGACAGGCGCTGGTGGTGCGGCGCCCGTGGTCGATGACGCGGCGCTGGGTCAGCAGCATCCGGATGTGGGCGCGCCGGGATCGCGACCGCCGGGCCGGGCGGGCCGGGCTCAGGGCGGCGGGCAGGCTTGGCGAGACCAGGTTCAGCACGATGGCTCCATCGGTCCTGGCGTTAGCACCTGCCCCATCGGGGTGGTTGCTGCGGCTTCGACGAGCCAGGTCTCTCGGCCGCTCGGGATGGATTTCCCGAATAGTAGAACCCATCGGTGGAGCCGAGGGCAAGTTGATATCGGTCACTATCCGAAATCGTCAACAGGATCACACCCCGGTTCGAGCGGGAATTTTTCCGCTCGAACCAGCGTTGTCGCTCACTCCGCGTAATGGATCTGCCGCCCGGCGCACACCGCTGAACGAGTGATCAGGCGCGGGACGCTTCGACGAGCCGGACGAAGTCGCCGATCCGCAACTGCTCCCCGCGCGCGGCCGGGTCGATCCCCGCGGCGCGCAGCAGCTCCTCCGCCCGGGGCGCCGATCCGGCCCAGCCGGACAGCGCCGCGCGCAACGTCTTGCGCCGCTGGGCGAACGCCGCGTCGACCACGCGGAAGACCTCTTCCCGGGGGATCGGCGACGGCGGCTCGACCCGCTCGAACGACACCAGCCCGGAATCCACGTTGGGTACCGGCCAGAACACCGATCGGGGGACCGGACCCGCGCGGCGCACGTCGGCGAACCACGCCGCCTTGACGCTCGGCACGCCGTAGACCCGGCTGCCGGGATCGGCGGCCATCCGGTCGGCCACCTCGGACTGCACCATCACCAGCCCGCGCCGCAGCTCCGGCAGCTCGGCCAGCAGGTGCAGCACCACCGGCACCGCCACGTTGTAGGGCAGGTTCGCCACCAAGGAAGTCGGCGGTTCGGCGAAGTCGCCGGCGCGCACCTTCAGCGCGTCCGCCCGCACCACCCGCAGCCGGTCGGCCAGCGCCGGGGCCTGCTCGCCGACCGTGCGAGGCAACCGCTCGGCGAGCACCGGGTCGATCTCCACCGCGGTGACGGCGCGGACGGCGGGCAGCAACCCCAGCGTCAGCGAACCGAGCCCGGGACCGACCTCCAGCACGACGTCCTCGGCACCGAGCCCGGCCGCGGCGACGATGCGCCGCACCGTGTTCGGGTCGTGCACGAAGTTCTGCCCGAGCTTCTTGGTCGGCCGGATGCCGAGTTCGCCGGCCAGCCGACGCACGTCGGCCGGGCCGAGCAGCGCCGCCTGCTGGTCCACCCGGAAAACGTACCCGGACCCGGCAACCCACCAACCCCGGGATCACACGGTGGAAGGTGTGGTGGCCGCTTTGCGTAGATGAGGGAAATACCCCTACAGCCCGAGCTGGCCGGAGCAGCTTGGCCAGGCCCCGTAGCCCCCGCGCGCGTCGCGCATCTTGGAGGCCACGGCGATCTGCTGCTCGCGGCTGGCCTGGTGCGGGTACTGCGCGTACTGGTCGCCGCCGTAGGCGTCCCAGGTGGACTTGTTGAACTGGAGCCCGCCGTAGTAGCCGTTGCCGGTGTTGATCGACCAGTTGCCGCCCGACTCGCACTCGGCCAGCTTGTCCCACACGCCGCTGTTCGGCGGTTCCTTGCCGCCGACCCGGACGACCCGGGGCTCGGCCTCCTTGATGACCCGCTCACCGACCACCTCGCGGTCGACCACCTCGCCGTTGCGGCTGGTCTCGCGGGTGAACACGACCTTCTCGCCGGGCGAGCCGGGCTTCTCGACCCGCTCCTCGCCCTTGAGCATCGAGTTGTCGACGATCTCCTCGACCGGCGGCGGGATCGGGACGGTCACGTTGACGACCGCGCTGCCCATCCGGTCGATGCGGATCTCGGCGCCGTCGGTGATCTTCTGGTCGCCGCCGGGGGTGATCCGGTCGTCCGGCCCGATCTTGAGGTTCTGCTCGCGGGCCAGCTCGTCGACGGTCACGGCGGTGGTGGTCAACTGCCGCGGCTGGTTGGCCCCGTCGAGGATGGTGATCTGCTTGGCGGTCTTGACCACCAGCTCCATGCCGTCGGCGGGCACCGCCATCGAGCCGCGCGCGGAGATCCAGGAGCCGTCGGTGGGCACGCCGAGCTGGCGCAGCGCCTGGTCGACGGTGACCGACCGGACCCATTCCTGGCGCTGCTCGCCGTCGACGGTGAGCGTGAGCTGGCGCCCCCGGTCGAGGGTGATGGTGTCGCCGTGGCCGACCTCGGCCTGCGGCGAGGGACTCAGCGCGTCGTGCTTGCCGACCTCGATGCCCTCGTCGGCCAGGACCTCGCCGACGGTGCCCTCGTAGGTGCTGACCGTCCGCTCCTTGCCGTCGACCTCGACGGTGACGGACTTGTCCATCGCGGCGGCGGCACCACCGGTGCTGGTCAGCGTGAGCAGCACGCCCGCGACGGCACCCTTGAGGAAGCGGCGCTTCCAGGTGGTGACGGCCTCGACGAGCTCCGGCTCGGGGAGCTGCTCCTCGCCTTCGGCCTCCGGCAGCACCAGCGGCGGGAGCACGACGGTCTCGGCGTTGATCAGCCGGATGACCTCGTCGACGTCGACCTCGGCCGTGGCCAGCATGTCCTCGGCGTCCGGGCCGAGCGCTTCGTAGATGTCCTCGGGCGTGATGTCCAGCGCGCCCGGCGGCAGGGTGGAGAGGTCCGCCGCGGGGAACTCGCCGGTCGCGTCACCGGGGTATCCGCCGGAGAAGTCGTGGAACGCGGTGCCGTCGGTCTCCGGGCGCTCCATGAGCCCGACCGCGGTGCGGGGTTCGGGCTCGCGCACCGGCGTGAACCAATCGGTGGCCGCGTCGAAGGGATCGGTCCAGTAGCCGTCGCTGGGGGCGCGGTGCGCGCCCCGGCCGGCATGACTGGGCTCGCCGAGTCCGTTCACAGGGTCGTTACCTCCCGAAGGCGGAAGTCGTGTCCGCGCGTTGATCGGCGGAGGGGGCGGGCGCACTGTTGTCGCGCACGTCCCTCCACTTCCGCGCGGCACGGAACCTTCGTGCTTCGCGTCTGCATCCGACTCCCGTAGCCGGCGCCGTCCTAGCGGACCGCGGAGCTCCGTTGCCCCGGTCCACTTCCCCGACGTACACCAGCGGCGACTAGCGGGCGTTCCCGTGACTGGCTTGTCATCGGTTACGAGGCCGAGACTCTAGCGTGATCAAACGGGCGGAGCCAAGGCCCCCGATCAGGGCTGTGACGTGAGTTACCCGCGAATGCCGAGCAACTCACCACGTTCGGTCACCGCGAAGCGGACGGTTGCTCCATTGGTGGCACGACGCCGGATTCGGCCGTTCCGAGCTGCCGCGGGCCCGCGAACGGCCCATTCCGCGGTGGCGGCGTTGCTGCTCGTGGACGACACCCGGCCCGCGCGCCCACGGCGCGCGGGCCGGTCGGCGCCGACTGCGCAGCGTGAACATCGACACTACCGAGCGGTGAACATCACATCCGTCAGCGCGGCAATCCGAGTTCCCGCGCGCACGCGGGCCAGGCGCCGTAACCGCCTTCCGCGCCCAGCAACCGCTCCGCGATGGCGATCTGCTGCTGGCGGGTGGCGCGGTGCGGGTAGTGCGCGTGCTCCGCGCCGCCGTAGGCGGACCAGGTGCCGCGGCTGAACTGGAGGCCGCCGTAGTAGCCGTTGCCGGAGTCGAGCGCCCAGCGGCCACCGGATTCGCACTCGGCGAGCCGGTTCCAGACGCGGTCGGGAGCGGGGGCCTGGGCCTGGGCTTGGGTGGTGGCGGCGGCGCCGGCGCACACCAGCAGCGCGGCCGCGGCGGCGGACCGTCGAACACGAGGGATCATCGTCGTCCTGACTGCCGTACCTCCGGGCGGCAGGACCTCCACGGGGGTGGAGTTCGGGGTCGCGTCCCGCGTCCCGGCTGTCGCCAGGGACGGTCGCCGACGGCTCCGGCAGCCGCAAACCGGCCCCGCGCCGACCGCGCTACCAGAAAACGTTCGGTGATCTCAGGCGGCCTCGGGGGACACCTGATCGAGGCGGAACACTCGCTCGGCCGTGGCGGACGTCGCCACGGTCAGTTCTTCGAGGCTCACACCGCGGAGTTCCGCGAGGTTCCGCAGGGTGTAATTGACGCAGTACGGCTCGTTCGGCCGACCGCGGTGCGGGTGCGGGGTGAGGAACGGCGCGTCGGTCTCCACCAGCATCTGCTCCACCGGCACCACCGCCGCCGCCGCGCGGACCCCCGCGGCGTTGCGGAAGGTCGCGGTGCCCGCGAAGGACAGCACGTAGCCCTCGGCCACGCAGGCGCGGGCGAACTCCTCGTCCCCGGAGAAGCAGTGGAACACCACGGTCTCCGGCGCGCCCTCCTCGGCCAGGATCCGCAGCACGTCCTGGTGGGCGTCCCGGTCGTGGATCATCAGCGGCTTCCCGCTGCGCTTGGCCAGGTCGATGTGCCAGCGGAACGCCTCCTGCTGCGGCTCCGGCGGCGAGAAGTCCCAGTAGTAGTCCAGCCCGGTCTCGCCGACCGCGACCACCCTCGGGTGCTCCACCAGTTCCGCCAGCACCGCCCGGTCGGCGTCGTCGAAGTCCTTGGTCCGGGTCGGGTGCAGCGCGACCGCCGCGAAGACCCGCTCGTCCCAGTCGGCCGCCCGCACCGCCCAGCGCGCCGAGTCGATGTCGTCGGCCACCGTGACCACCCGGCCGACTCCGGCCGCTTCGGCGCGGTCGACGATGGCGCGCACCGAGTCGGCGTCGGTGGCCCCGCAGGCGTCCAGGTGCGTGTGCGCGTCGACCGCCGGGACGGGCAGCGCCTCGGGCACCGGCGGCAGTTCCTTCTTGCCCACGTCTCAGCCCTCGATCGGCGCCCACTCCGGGCCGGTCTCGCCGAGCGCCGGGTCGAGCTTGGAGAACACCGGGCTGGGCTTGCTCAGCGGGCGGCCGACCTCGACCTCCACCGACCGCCACGCCGCCTGCTCCGCGGCGTAATCGCCCATGAGCACCGGGTATTCGATCGCCGGATCGTCCAGATCGGACACTTCGCGGATCTCCGGCTGCGCCGACCAGGTGCCGGTGCCGCCGAGCAGCTCGTGCACCCGCTGCGCCGAGTGCGGCAGGAACGGGGTCAGCAGCGCGTTGGAGTCGGAGACCACCTGCAGCGCGGTGTGCAGCACGGCGTCCCGGCGGTCCGGGTCCTCCTTGAGCTTCCACGGCTCCTGGTCGGACAGGTACTTGTTGGCCGCCGAGACGACCCGCATCGCCTCCTGCGCGGCCTGCTTGAACCGGGACCGCCGGAGGTGCCCGCCGACCACGTCGAACGCGCCCCGGGACAGGGCCTTGAGCTCCTCGTCGGCGGGGGCGGGCGCGGTCGGCGCGGGGATCGCGCCGTTGTTCTTGGCCGCCATCGAGATCGACCGGTTGACCAGGTTGCCCCACTCGTTGGCCAGCTCGAAGTTGGTCCGGCGGACGAACTCGTCCCAGGTGAAGTCGGTGTCCTGGTTCTCCGGGCCCGCCACCGAGATGAAGTAGCGCAGCGCGTCCGGGCCGAACTCGCGCAGGAAGTCCCGCACGTAGATCACCGTGCCGCGCGAGGTGGAGAACTTCGAGCCGCTCATGGTGAGGAACTCGCTGGAGACGATCTCGTCGGGCAGGTTCAGCCGACCGAACGGGCCGACCTCGCCGCCCTTGTCGCCCTGCCCGTTGTGCCCCATCAGCAGCGCGGGCCAGATCTGGGCGTGGAAGGTGATGTTGTCCTTGCCCATGAAGTAGTAGCCGGTCGCCGACGGGTCGGTCCACCACTGCTTCCAGGCATCCGGGTCACCGCTGCGGCGGGCCCACTCCACGCTGGCCGAGAAGTAGCCGATCACCGCGTCGAACCAGACGTAGAACCGCTTCATCGGGTGATCGCGCCAGCCGTCCAGCGGGATCGGCACGCCCCAGTCCAGGTCGCGGCTGATCGGGCGCGGGCGCATGTCCTCGACCAGGTTGGTGGCGAACTTCAGCACGTTCGGCCGCCAGTCGGTGCGGGTGGACAGCCAGCCGCCCAGCGCCTCGGTGAACGCGGGCAGGTCGAGGAACAGGTGCTCGGTCTCGACGAACTCCGGCTTCTCGCCGTTGACCCGGGACACCGGGTTGATCAGGTCCGCCGGGTCGAGCTGGTTGCCGCAGTTGTCGCACTGGTCGCCGCGCGCGCCGTCGGAACCGCACAGCGGGCAGGTGCCCTCGATGTAGCGGTCGGGCAGCGTGCGGCCGGTGGACGGGCTGATCGCCCCGGTGGTCGTCTTGGGCACCACGTAGCCGTTGCGGTACAGCGCCAGGAACAGGTCCTGCACGATCCGGTAGTGGTTGCCGGTGGTGGTGCGGGTGAACAGGTCGTAGGACAGCCCGAGGCCCTGGAGGTCCTCGGTGATCACCCGGTTGTACTTGTCGGCGAGCTGGCGGGTGGAAAGCCCCTCCTTCTCGGCCTGCACCGAGATCGGGGTGCCGTGCTCGTCGGTACCCGACACCATGAGCACCCGGTTGCCCGCCATCCGCTGGTAGCGCGAGAAGACGTCGGAGGGCACACCGAAACCGGAGACGTGGCCGATGTGCCGAGGACCGTTGGCGTAGGGCCAGGCCACAGCGGTCAACACAGAGGCGCTCATGGGTCCAGCCTACGTTCGCGCTCCCACGCGGTGCCGCCGGTCCCCGGCCCGCCGCGGCCGGTCGGGTCGCGGAAATCACCCCAGCCCCCGCGTTCTCGACATCGCCGCAGCGCACAGCCCCGCGAGCGGCGGATCCGGGCGCTTCGGGCGGACATACTGGACCCCATGCAGATCGTCCCCCTGGAAGGTGGCGCACCGGCCGAGGAGGTGCTGCGCGCGCTGAGCGCCCGCGCGCGCAGCCGGGACCTGCCGCCGCCCGCCGCGCTCACCGGCGACTGGTTCGGCGGCTCCGCGGTGCTGGCGCCCTCGGTGCGGATCTCCCCGGACGTCGACGCGCCGCCGGATCTCGACCCGGTCGACGCCCCGCCCGGCGCGGTCGGCGGCGGCTGGATCGGCTACCTCGGCTACGGCCGCACCGACCCCGGTCGGCACCCCGAACCCCGGGTGCTGCCCACCGCCGCCTGGGGCTGGACCGACCACGTGCTGCGCCGCGACCCGGCGGGCCGGTGGTGGTTCGAGTCGCTGACCGGCGCCGCCGGCGCGCTGGTCGACGAGCTGGCCGAGCTGGTGCGCGGCGGCGCCGAACCCGCCGCGGCGTGGACCGCCGGACCGGTGCGGGCGCCGGATCGGGAGCGGCACGGCAAGGCGGTGCGCGGCTGCGTCGCCGAGATCGGCGCCGGTGAGGTGTTCCAGGCCAACATCTGCACCCGGTTCGAGGTGCCGTTCGAGGGCGATCCGGTCGCGGTCTTCGCCGCCGGGAGCGCGCGGTTCCACCCGGCCCGCGCGGCCTTCCTCGCCGGGGGCTGGGGCGCGCTGGTGTCGCTGTCGCCGGAGCTGTTCCTGGCCCGGCACGGGCGCTCGGTGCGGACCGGTCCGATCAAGGGCACCCTGCCGCGCCGGGGACCGGCCGACGACGGCAACGCCGAGCGGCTGCGCGCCTCGGTCAAGGACGTCGCGGAGAACGTGATGATCGTCGACATGGCGCGCAACGACCTCGGCCGGGTCGCCGAGGTGGGCTCGGTGTCGGTGCCCGCGCTGCTGGACGTGCAGCCGCACCCCGGCGTCTGGCACCTGGTTTCGGACGTGGTCGCCGAGCTGCCGCCGGACCTGCCGGACTCGGCGCTGCTGGCGGCGACCTTCCCGCCCGCCTCGGTCACCGGGACCCCGAAGGTCCGCGCGCTGGAGCTGATCGCCGAGCTGGAGGAGCACCCGCGCGGGGTCTACTGCGGCGCGATCGGCATGGTCTCCCCCGCCGCCGGTTTGGAGCTCAACGTCGCCATCCGCACCCTCGAACTCGCCCCGGGCGGCGTGTTCCACCTGGGCGTCGGCGGCGGCATCACGGCGGACTCCGACGCCGACCGGGAATGGCAGGAGGTCCGCACCAAGGCAGCCCCGCTCCTCGACCTGCTCACCCGGTCGTGAGCGGAGTGAGGGGCACCTTCGCCCAAGTAAGGACCGCTTACAGATTGGCTTGCGTGGCGGTGCGGGTGGCGGAACCTCAGCGATCTTCTCGCTCCGGGATCGCCTCCTGATGTACCCACGACGTACACGGCGTCGGCGCTGTCCTCGCGAGAAGACCGCTGAGAACCCGCCGCGGTGCCGGTTGCGTGCCTCACCGCATGCGGCTCCGCCGCATTCTGAAAGGACCCCAACTCGGGCAAGGGGCCCCTCACTCACAGTCGCGTTCGGAGTACGCCCCCCGGATGAGCGCCCAGTGTCCCTGACCGGGCGTCGGCTCACTCGGATGTGGCTCTTGCGGCGAGGACCGCGTCGTAGAGCTCCTTCTTGCGGACCCCGGCGAGCTCGGCGACCTCGGCGACGGCGTCCTTGAGCCGGACCCCGGCGGCGGCGCGCTGCTCGACCTGCCCGACCAGCTCCGCCGGGTCGGCGGGGGCCGCCTCGGCCGCGCCGTCGAGGACCACGGTGATCTCGCCGCGCACCCCCTCGGCCGCCCAGTCCGCCAGCTCCGCGAGCGGGCCGCGCCGCACCTCCTCGTAGGTCTTGGTCAGCTCCCGGCACACCGCCGCCCGGCGCTCGCCGCCGAGGACCCGCACCGCGTCGGCCAGGGAGTCGGCCAGCCGGTGCGGCGCCTCGAAGTACACGCAGGTCCGCTGCTCGGCGACCAGCCGCCCGTACCAGCGGCGCCGCTCCCCCGACTTGCGCGGCGGGAACCCGTCGAAGCAGAAGCGGTCCGACGGCAGCCCGGACACCGCCAGCGCGGTGGTCACCGCCGACGGACCGGGCAGGCAGGTCACCGGCAGCGCCTCGGCGATGCACGCCGACACCAGCCGGTACCCGGGGTCGGACACGCTGGGCATCCCGGCGTCGGTGACCAGCAGCACGGTGCGCCCTTCGCGCAGCGCGTCCAGCAGCAGGGGCTCGCGGGCCGCCTCGACGCCCTCGTAGTAGCTGACGACGCGCCCGGCCGGGGTCACCTCCAGCGCGGTGGCCAGCGCGCGCACCCGCCGGGTGTCCTCGGCGGCGACGACATCGGCGGTGCGCAGCGCGTCGACCAGGCGCGTCGAGGCGTCGCGCACATCGCCGAGCGGGGTGGCGGCGAGCAGCAGCGAGCCGGGTCCGGCGGGGGCGTCCATGACCGCACAGCGTATTTCGGCCGAGCTTCGGGGCGCGGCCCGGCCACCCGGTCCCCGTCCTACGATCTGGGGTTGTGAGCGTCCTCGTCCCCCGACCCGGCGGCCGCGCCGACAGCGACGAGCTCGTCCGGGTCGGCCGCACACCCGCGGCCCGCAGGCCGGGGGAGACCGACCCGCGCCGCCTGCTCGACGTGGCGATGCCGCAGGACCGGATGCGCGCCTGGCTGATCACCCTCGGGCTGGGCCTGATCGCCGCGGTCGTCCGGTTCCAGAACCTCGGGCGCGCCACCCACGAGGGCACGCCGATCTTCGACGAGAAGCACTACGTCCCGCAGGCGTGGCAGATGCTGCGCAACGGCGGCTACGAGGACAACCCCGGCTACGAGCTGGTCGCGCACCCCCCGGTCGGCAAGCAGCTCATCGCCGTCGGCGAGTGGCTGTTCGGCTACACCCCGCTGGGCTGGCGGGTGACGGCCGCGCTGGCGGGCACGGTGATGGTGGTCCTGATCATCCGGATCGCCCGCCGGATGACCCGGTCGACGCTGCTCGGCGCGCTGGCCGGGGTGCTGCTGATCTGCGACGGGCTCAGCCACGTGCAGGCCAGGGTCGGGATGCTCGACATCTTCCAGGCGGCGTTGCTGCTCGGCGCGTTCGCCTGCCTGCTGGTGGACCGCGACCAGGTGCGGGAGCGGATCTGGCTGGTGGTCACCGAGGCCCGCATCGGCGACAGCGCGTGGGGACCGCGGCTGGGCTTCCGCTGGTGGCGGTTCGGCGCCGGGCTGCTGCTCGGGCTGGCCTGCGGGGTGAAGTGGAACGGCGTCTACTACATCATGGCGTTCGGCCTGCTCAGCGTGTTCTGGGACGCGCTGGCCCGGCGCTCGGCGGGCGTCCGGCGGCCGTGGCGCGGAGCGCTGCTGCGCGACACCGCGCCCGCGCTGGCGTCGCTGGTGGCCCTCCCGCTGCTGGTCTACTTCGCCACCTGGGCGGGTTGGTTCGCCAGCGAGACCGCCACCGACCGGCACGCGACGCTGGTCAGCGACGACGTCGGCTTCGCGTTCCTGCCCGACCCGCTTCGGTCGCTGCTCTACTACCAGCTGAACGTGCTGGAGTTCCACACCGGCCTGACCACGCCGGACGATCCGCACCCGTGGGAGTCCAAGCCGTGGACGTGGCCGATGGGGCTGCGCCCGATGCTCTACTACTACGAGTCGGGCATGCCCGGCTGCGGCCGGTCGAACTGCGTCGAGGCCATCATGCTCGTCGGCACGCCCGCGATGTGGTGGCTGGCGCTGCCGGTGGCCGCGTGGGCGCTGTGGCGCGCGGTCACCCGGGTGGACTGGCGCTACGCGGCGGTGCTGGTCGGCTACGGCGCCGGTTACCTGCCCTGGTTCGTCAACCTCGACCGGCAGATGTACTACTTCTACGCCACGCCGCTGGCGCCGTTCCTCGTCCTCGGGCTGGTGCTGGTGCTCGGCGAGGTGCTGGGAACCGCCCGGGACCACTTCGAGCGCCGCCGCACGGGACTGCTCGCGGTGGCGCTCTACACGGGCCTGGTGGTGGCCAACTTCGTGTGGCTGTGGCCGATCCTCAACGGCGAGCCGGTCACCCAGGAGCGGTGGCAGGCCGAGCTCTGGCTCCCCTCCTGGCGATGACGTCCGTTCTCCCGAGTGAGGGGCACCTTCATCCGACCATGCCGGATGAAGGTGCCCCTCACTCAGCACACTTCCGGGGGAACCGCGGTCAGCGCGGGGACCAGCGGAAGGTGCGGGTGGCCAGCACCGCGAGCACCGCGGTCCAGGCGAGCAGGACTCCGGCGGCGGGGAGGGCCGCGGCGAGGTCGTCGGTCATCGCCGCGCGGATGAGGTCGACGAGCGCGCCGCTGGGGTCCACCGGCGCGGGCAGTCCCGACCAGACGAGTCCGCCGACCAGCAGCAGGAAGAACGGCACGGTGGTGATCTGGGCGTGCTCGGAGCTGCTGGTCCAGGCGCTGGTGACCGCGCCCGCCGCCACGCACAGCGCGCTGCCGAGCAGCACCGCGAGCAGCAGCACCTCCGGCCGGGCGGGCAGCGGCGCCCCGGCCGCGACGGCGATCGCCACCAGCACGGCCGACTGGAGCAGGCTGAGCAGCACCAGCGGCAGCAGCAGTCCGGTGAGGATCGCGACGTCGCCCTGCTCCCCGCTGCGCAGCCGCTTCAGGTAGCGGTCCTCGCGCCGAGCGGTGAGCGAGGCGGTCGCCCCGAAGTAGACCGTGAACCCCAGCACCATCAGGACCTGCACCCCGATGACCGTCGACCAGACCCGGACGTCGCTCCCGCCGGGGAACGCGAACGCCAGGTAGGCGCCGGCGGCCAGCGGCAGCGCCAGCGCGCTGACCGCGACGGCCCGGTTGCGGACCAGCAGCTTCAGCTCGACCCGGCTCAAGGCCGGCACCGCGGACATCACACCAGCACCTCCTCGCGCACCGAGTGGAAGACGTCGTCGAGCGAGGCGTGGTGCGCGCGCAGCCCCGCGAGTTCGACACCGCGCTGCCCGGCCCACTCCAGCAGCACCCGCAGGTCCCGTTGCAGCGCCGGGGTGCGGATCTCCACCCGGGTGCCGGTGAACTCGGCCGAGCCCGCCAGTTCCGGCAGCACCGCGCCGGGGCCGGGGTCGAAGCCGATCCGCGCCCGCTGGGTGGCCAGCACGTCCAGCAGCGTCCCGGCGACGGCGATCCGGCCCTGGTGCATGATCGCCAGCCGGTGCGCGAGCCGTTCCGCCTCCTCCAGGTAGTGCGTGGTGAGCAGCACGGTGGTGCCCCGCGCGCGCAGCGACTGCACGACCTGCCACGCCGCGCGGCGGGACTCCGGGTCGAGCCCGGTGGTCGGCTCGTCGAGGAACAGCAGCTCGGGATCGCCGAGCACCGCCAGCGCCAGGTCCAGCCTGCGCCGCTCGCCGCCGGACAGGCCCTTCACCCGGACGCCGAGCCGGTGGTCCAGCCCCAGCATCGCCACTGCGGCGTCCACATCGGACTTCCGGCTGGTCAGCGCGGCGCCCAGCCGGAGCGTCTCCAGCACCGTCAGCTCCCCGGCGAAACCGCTGTCCTGCAGCACGACCCCGGTCCGGCGCCGCACCTCGGCCCGGTCGGCGCGCGGATCCAGCCCGAACACCCGCACCGCGCCCTCGTCCGGCGCCCGCAGCCCTTCGACGGTCTCCACCGCCGTCGTCTTGCCCGCCCCGTTCGTGCCGAGCAGCGCGAACAGCTCGCCGCGCCCGACCTCGAAGTCGATGCCCCGCACCGCCTCGAACTCCCCGTACCGGCAGCGGAGCCCGCTCACCTCGATCACTGGTTCTGCCATGCCACCAGCCTCGGGCGCGGACCGCCGCGCCGGTAGGACGATCCGTCAGCGCTTCCGGGGCCCGATGTCAGTGCCGCCGATGACAGTTGTCATCACCGGCGGATCCGCCCTCCCGCGCGCGGGGGCCATCGACGATGCTGGACCGGTGAGCTCCTCGCCCCGGCACCAGCAGCGGCTGCACCGGCTGCGCCGCTACACCTGGTGGACGATCGTGCCGACGGCACCGGTGTTCGCGCTGATGACCGTCCTGATGACCGTGCTCGGCGGGGGCGACTACTCGGCGTGGCACCTGGCCGTCCTGCTCCCCGGGCTGGTGCTGGTCGCGGTGCAGGGCACCCGGTTCTCGCTGGAGATGATGCGCGGCCTCGGCAGCCGCGAGCACCGCGCGGAGCAGGCCGTCACCTTCGGGGGCGCGGTGGCGCTGGTGGTGTACGCGGTGGCGCTGGACCCGGTGCTGGTGATCTGGTGGATGTTCCTGCCCGGGCTGCTCGCCGGGACCATCGTGGCGGCGACCCCCACCGGTCACCGCTGGGGACTGGGCACCGCGCTGTCGGTGCTGCTCGCGGTGGTGTGCGCGGTGGCGAACCAGTTCCTGGGCGCCCCGGTCGCCACCCCGAGCGTGGCGCTGTACGCCGGGCTGATCACGGCGGTCATCATCATGACGGTGGTCGCCCAGGCCTGGATCTGGGACGTGGCGCTGGAGCTGGACCGAGCCCGCGAGGTGGACTCCGAGCTGGCCGTGGCGCAGGAGCGGCTGCGCTTCGCCGCCGACCTGCACGACATCCAGGGCCACCACCTCCAGGCCATCGCGCTGAAGGCGGAGCTGGCCGAGCGGCTCGTCGACCGCGCTCCGGAGGCCGCCGCCGCGCAGTCCGCCGAGATCGCCGAGCTGGCCCGCACCGCGCTGCGCGAGACCCGCGCGCTGGTGCACGGCTACCGGCGCGCGGACCTGGTCACGGAGTGGGCCAACGCCTGCGAGCTGATGCGGGCCGCCGGGATCGAAACCACCGTGGACGGTGACGCGGCCGAGGTGCCGCCGCCGCTGCAACCGCTGTTCGGCGCGCTGGTGCGGGAGGGCACCACGAACGTCCTGCGGCACTCCCGGGCGGCGGCCTGCGAGCTGCGGATCGAGACCGCCGACGGCGGCATCCGGGTGGCGCTGCGCAACGACGGCTCGCAGCCCGGCCGGGAGGGAGCGGGCTCCGGACTGGACGGCCTGCGCCAGCGGTTCGCCGCCCTGGGCGGCCGGGTCTCGGCCGAGCACCGGGCCGGCGGGTGGTTCGAACTCGTCGGCAGCGCCGAGGAACCGGGGAGGATCGCGTGATGCGCGTCGTGCTGGCCGACGACGAGGACCTGATCCGGGGAGCGCTGGCGGCGCTGCTGGACCTGGAGCCCGACATCGAGGTCGTCGCCCAGGTCGGCAACGGCCTCGACGGGGTCCGCGCCGTCGAGCGGCACCGCCCCGACGTGGCCGTGTTCGACCTGGAGATGCCCGAGCTGGACGGGGTGGAGGCCGCCCGGCGGCTCACCGGGGTGCAGATCGTGCTGGTCACCCGGCACGCCCGGCCCGGCGTGCTGAAGCGGGCGCTGGCCGCCGGGGTGCGCGGGTTCGTGCCGAAGACGACCCCGGCCACGAAGCTGGCCGCGATCCTGCGCGACGTGCACGGCGGCGGGCGCTACATCGACCCGGAGATCGCCGCGAGCGCGCTCACCGAGGGCGCCTGCCCGCTCACCGACCGGGAGCTGGAGCTGCTCCGGCACACCCTGCGCGGCGGCACCATCGCGGCGATCGCGGCCGAGGTCCACCTCGCGCAGGGGACGGTCCGCAACTACCTCTCGCACGCGATGGCGAAGCTGCACGTGACCACCCGCCACGAAGCGGCCCGCCGCGCCTGGGAAGAAGGCTGGATCTGACCACCGGCCGATCTGGTGCGGGCCTCACCCGGAGGCCACCGACCCCGCCGCACCACACGCCGACGTCACCCGTCGTCGTCATGGGTGCGGGGCACCCCGCACCACGTCACCCGGTACAGGGCGCCCCTCACCCACTTCACGAACGGACTTGGGCCACCTGGTCCTGGAGGCGCTGGAAGACGCCGCGCAGGAGTTCCGGGTCGGGGCGCGGCAGCCCGGCCAGGGCGCTCAGGTAGAGGCCGTCGCCGACCAGCCGCACCTGCTCGGCCAGCACCGGGTCGCCGATGTAGTCGGTGAGCAGCTTCGACCACTGGCCGAAGACGCCCGCGAGCAGCGCGGCGTCCTCCTCGCCGAGCTCGTCGGCCCCGCGCAGCGCCGCGAACACCGACCAGTACAGCGCCAGCTCCTTGTCGGACTGCGGGAACGAGGTCTCCAGGAAGTACTCGACCACGTCGGTGCCCTCTTCCTGGGCGTGCGCGAACTCCGCCGCGGCCTCCTCCGCGAGCCGGCCGACCAGGCCGTGCAACATCGCCTGCTTGGAGCGGAAGTGGTAGAGCAGTCCGCCCTTGGAGACGCCCGCGGTGGCGGCGACCGATTCGAGGGTGACGGCACCGGCTCCCTTCGCGACGAGGATGTCCTGCAACGCGTCGAGGATGCGGTCCCTGGTGTCCGTGGCCACGGTGGCACCGTACCGCCCGCGGCGTGTACTGTACCGTCCGGACGGTTTACTATACCGTCTGGACGGTATAGAAATGATGATGACGCGACTTTCCAAGACGACCCCGACCACGACCCCCAAGCCCACCTCCCCCAAGCAGTGGGCGGCGCTCGGCGCCCTGCTGCTGCCGGTGCTGCTCGTCTCGGTGGACAACACCGTGCTCGGCTTCGCCGTGCCCGCCCTCAGCAGCGACCTGCGGCCCACCGCCGACCAACTGCTGTGGATCGTCGACAGCTACTCGCTCGTGCTGGCCGGACTGCTGGTCACGATGGGATCGCTCGGCGACCGCATCGGCCGCCGCAGGCTGCTGCTGCTGGGCGCCACCGGGTTCGGCGCGGCCTCGCTGCTGGCCGCCTTCGCCCCCACCGCCGAGGTGCTCATCGCGGCCCGCGTGCTGCTGGGCGTGGCGGGCGCGACGCTGATGCCCTCGACGCTGTCGCTGATCCGCAACGTCTTCACCGACCGGCGCGCCCGCACCACCGCCATCGCCGCCTGGACCGCGACCTTCGCGGCCGGAGCGGCGATCGGCCCGCTGCTCGGCGGCTTCCTGCTGGAGCACTTCCGGTGGGGCTCGGTGTTCCTGATCAACTTGCCGGTGATGGCGTTGCTGCTGGTGGTGGGGCCGCTGCTGGTCCCGGAGTCGCGCGACTCCGCGCCCGGCCGCTTCGACCTGCCCGGCGCCGCGCTGTCGCTGGGGGCGATGACCGCGCTGGTGCTCGGCGTGAAGTCGATCGGCGGGCCGGTCCTGGTGCCGCTCGGCGCGCTGGCCGCCGCCGCGCTGCTCGGGTGGCTGTTCGTGCGCAGGCAGCGGCGGACCGAGGCACCGCTGCTGGACCTGCGGCTGTTCGCCGACCGCGGGTTCAGCGCCTCGGTGGTGAGCAACCTGCTCGTGGTGTTCGTGATGGTGGGCGGGCTGTTCTTCCTCACCCAGCACCTCCAGCTCGTGCTCGGGATGAGCCCGCTGCTCGCCGGGCTGGCGCTGCTGCCCGGCGTGCTGCTGACGATGGCCGGTTCCGCGCTGGCCGTGCCGCTGCTGCGGCGGGTGCGGCTGGCCGACCTGCTCGGCTGCTCGCTGGTGTGCACCGCGGTCGGCTGCCTGCTCCTGGTCGGGCTGCGACCCGAGGGCGGGCCGTGGCTGCTGGTGGCGGCGTTCATGGTGATCGGGCTCGGCGCGGGCGTCACCGAGACGGCCACCAACGACCGGATCGTCAGCACCGTGCCGCCGAACCGGGCGGGTGCGGCCTCGGCGATCTCCGAGACCGCCTACGAGCTCGGCGCCGCGCTCGGGGTGGCGGTGCTGGGCACCGTGCTCACCACCGCCTACCGGGCGGGGCTGCCCGAGGAGGTGCTGCCGGTGGCCGGGGAGACCCTCGGCGGCGCCTTGGCCACGGCGGCGGAGCTGCCCGGCGACGGCGGTGCCGCGTTGCGCGAGACCGCCGTCGCCGCGTTCACCTCGGGCGTCCACCTCACCAGCCTGATCGGCGTCGCGTTCCTCGCGATCGCCGCCGCCCAGGCCTGGTGGGCGCTGCGCCACGAGCGCTGATCAGGCCAGCTCGGCCAGTGCGGCCCGCAGGGCGCCGACGGCGTCGGCGATCTCGTCGGGGCGCACCGCCAGCGGCGGGCGGCAGCGCAGCGAATCGGTCCCGGAGGGCAGGAACAGCGTCCGCTGCCCCTCCCGGGCCGACCGCAGCGCGGCGTCCCGCTGCTCCGGGGCGTGGAAGCCCACCGCGCACATCAGGCCGCGCCCGCGCGCGTCCCGCAGCACCGACGGGAACTCCTGGGCCAGCACGCGCAGTTCCCGGAGCAGCAGGTCGCCCATCCGGGCGCTGTGCGCGAACAGGGCGTCGCGCTCGACGACCTCCAGCACCCGGGTGGCGCGCACCATGTCGGTCAGCGAGCCGCCCCAGGTGGAGCTGATCCGGCTGGGCTCGCGGAAGGCGTTGTCGGCGACGTCGAGCACCCGGCGCCCGCCCATCACCCCGCAGACCTGCATCCGCTTGCCGAACGCCACCAGGTCGGGTTCCAGCCCGAGCGCCTCGTGCGCCCACGCCTGCCCGGTCAGCGCCCCGGTCTGCACCTCGTCGGCAACGGTGAGCACGTCGTGCTCCCGGCAGAGCTCCTGCACCGCCTGGAGGAACCGGGGGCGCAGGTGGCGGTCGCCGCCCTCGCCCTGGATCGGCTCGTAGACGAAGCAGGCGATCTCCCGGCCGTAGCGGCGCAGCGCGGCACCGGCGGCCTCCAGCGCCACGACCTCCTCCGGCAGCAGGTCGTCGACGTCCCAGCGCGGGCCGGGCTCGATCGCCGGGCTCGGGATGCGCGGCCAGTCGAACATCGGGTAGTCGCGGACCTTCGTCGGGTCCGTGTTGGTCAGCGACATGGTGTAACCGCTGCGGCCGTGGAAGGCGCGTTCCAGGTGCAGCACGCGGGAGCCGCGCACCCCGATCCCGGCGCGCGCGTTGACCTTCGTCTTCCAGTCGAACGCCACCTTGAGCGCGTTCTCCACCGCCAACGTCCCGCCGTCGATGAAGAACAGCAGCGGCAGCTCGGGGACGCCGACCACCCGCGCGAAGGTCTCCGCGAAGCGGGCCTGCTGGACGGTGGCGAAGTCCGGGTTCGACGGCTTGACCCGCGAGACCCGCAGCAGCTCCGCCTCGAACTCCGGTTCGCGCAGCGCGGGGTGGCCGTGCCCGAGCGGCGCCGAGCTGAAGTACATGGTCATGTCGAGGTATTCGGTGCCGTCGCGCAGGTCGCGGAGCCGGCACCCGGCCCCCGCGTCGAGGTCGACGACGATGTCGAGCAGATCGCCGGTCACGCGTTCGCGCAGCGCGCCCACGGCCGACCCGGATCGCGGGTCGGGCACCGCTGCGGCGCGGACGGTTTCCTTCGGAACGGTCATGTCGTCCTCCCGGATCAGGCAGCACCTGTCGAGCAATAATTACAGCACTTCAGCTATTACGCACAAGATCCTCACGGATTCACGACGTGACACAAAAGATTTTCTTCTCCGAGCCCCAGCGACGCTGATCCCCTCCGCGCCTTCGGCGGAACGTCCCGCCGCCGCTCGGGTGATCCGTAAGATCCGGGCCCATGACGCAGCCACCGGCCGGAGGTGCCCCGTGGGGCGCCCCGCAGCAGCCGCACCCCGCACCTCCCCGCCGGGCCGCACCAGCAGCACCCGCAGTACCAGGGGTTCCCACAGCCCCCGCAATACCCGCAGCCCGGGCCGTTCCCGCAGCCGGGCCAGCAGCCGCCCCGGGGCAGCGGGCCGTGGACCCGGCCGGGCTGGGGGCTGATCCCCTCCGCGCTGGGCCTGGTAGTGGCCTCGATCGGCATGTTCGCCCTGGAGTGGGCCGACGGAGCCGGGATGTTCGACCTGGCCCGCGCCTACGGCGCCGCGATCGACCGGGGGCTGATCACCGGCAGCACGCTGCTGCGCATCCACCTGGAATTCGGCACGATCCTCCTGGTCGTGCTGATGGCGCTCTACAGCATCGCGTGGAGCGCGGGCGCCGTGCGCGGCAGGAAGACCGCCCTGCTGGTCCTCGGGAGCACGGGCAAGTCGGTGCGGGCGGGCAAGCTCACCGGGATGCGGATCATGGTGGCCGGCTGCGAGCTGGTCGTCGGGGTGATGTACCTGCTGCTGACGCTGCAGCTGTTCGACTTCGACGCCGCCCTGCTCGGCCCCGGGGTGTGGACGGTCTTCGCCGGATTCCTGCTCATGGCAGCGGGTTCGGCGATCGGTCCGCGCCGCTGACGACCTCGGCCCGCGCCAGGTGGTCGTGGACCTCCGCGTGCCGGAACTGGTGCACGGGCCAGGACAGCCAGCGCGCCGCGTCCTCGGCGTCCCAGCACCGCCGCCCCGGCGGGGACGTGCCCAGCAGCGCCCCGACGAGGTGGTCGAGCAGGTGCCGGGTGATGTCGGCGGCGGCCGGGAACCGCGACCGGTCGGTCAGCTTCCCCGGGTCCGCGCCGGTTCCGACGTAGACCTGCCGCAGCGACCACAGGTCCAGCGGTGTCCGCACGGCGCCCGCGAGCGGGGCGTCGGCGGCGAGCTCGGCGACCACCCGCTCCCACCCCGACCCCCAGGTGCAGCGCCGCAGGTGCCGCGACCGCGTCGCCGGGTTCGAGGGGCGGCGTGGTCACCGCGGGACCGGCGGCGGGGCGCTGCGCGAACAGCGGGATGACGGCCACCACCAGCGGCAGCAGCTGCGCCCACGACGCCGCGCTCTGCAAGCCCTGGACGCGCAGCACCCACGCGAGCCCGGAACCGCACGCAATCAGGCCCAGCACCAGCACCGCGGTCCGCCACCGCACCCGAGCACCCGCCACGACGATCCATCATGGCAGGGATCCGAACGCGTTTCCCGGGTTCGCGGCGAAGTTCCGCCCGGCCCCGCCGCCGGTAACCTGGGCCGTTGATGGAGATGTTGCACCTGCGGTACTTCGTGGCCGTCGCCGAGCACCTGAGCTTCTCGGGGGCGGCGCGGCGGTTGCACATGGCGACCTCGCCGCTGAGCCGCCGGGTGCGCGATCTCGAACAGGAGCTCGGCACCGCGCTGTTCGAACGGGATTCGCACCACGTGCGCCTCACCGACGCCGGTGCGGCGCTGCTGCCGATCGCCCGCGACGTGGTGGGCCGGTTCGACGACCTCCCGTGGCGGCTGCGGGAGGCCGTCCGGCCGCCCCGCCGGACCGTCCACATCGGCACCCCGCCCGGGCTGCACCCGCGGTTGCGGGAGCGGATCAAGGAGCTGGAGCGGCGGTGCGCCGCCGAGTGCGACGTCAAGCGCTGGCCCGGTTCCAGCAGCGACCTGCTCGACGCGGTGCAGCGCGGTGCGCTGGCGATGGCGCTGGTGCACCTGCCGGTGCACGCCGAGGGCGTCGAGGTGCACGAGGTGCTGCGCGAGCCGCTGGGCGCGGTGCTGTCCGCGGCCGAGTTCGGCTCCCGCACCTCGGTGTCGCTGTCCGAGCTGGTCGACCACACCTACGTCTCGCCGGCGCCGGAGCTCCTGCCCGCCTACTACGACGAGCTCCAGGGGCGGCTGAAGGCCGCCGGGATCCGCCGGAAGGTGACCCTGAGCACCGGCGACTACGGCAGCACCGGCGAGGTGGTGGCCAACGGGTCCGCCTTCGCGATCTCGAAGCTGGCCCCGGGCAGCGGGATGGGCAAGTACCGGGACGACAACGTCGTGGTGCTGCCCTTCGAGGACTTCGACCCGGAGCTGCCGACCGGCCTGATCTGGCGCGCGGACCGCGCCGCGGCGCAGTCCGGGCTCGACGCCCTGCTCGCCGCGGCGCGGCGGGTGCTGGACGGCGCCGGGGCGTGACCGCTGCGGTCACGCCGACGTTCGCGGATCGGTGACGCTGATCGTTTGAACTCCCCGGGAACGCGGACCTAAAGTAGTTAGCGAATCAAACGAATTGCGCCGTTGCAACCCGGCCGGCGCGGCTTCCCTTCCCCAGGAGTGGTGATGACCTCCGCCGCGAACGAACCAGGACCGCTGGCAGGCGTCCGCGTCATCGACATGGCGACCGTGGTGATGGGCCCGTACGCGGCCCAGATCCTCGGCGACCTCGGCGCCGACGTGATCAAGATCGAAGCACCGCGGGATTCGGTGCGCGGTGGCGCCCTGTACCGGAACACGCCCGGCATGACCCCGCTCAACCTCGCGGTGAACCGGAACAAGCGCAGCGTCGCGCTCGACCTCAAGGACGACGCCGGGCGCGCGCGGGCGCTCGACCTCATCGCCGGCGCCGACGTGCTGATCACCAACATGCGCATCGACGCGCTGCGGCGCCTCGGCGTGGACCACGACAGCCTCGCCGCGAGCCACCCGGGGCTGGTCTACGCGCACGCCCAGGGCTTCCGCCCCGACTCCGACCGGGCCGGGCTCGCCGCCTACGACGAGACCGTGCAGGCCGCGTCCGGGCTGGTCGACGTTGCCGACCGCGCCGGGGACATCGGCGCCCCCGTGGTGCTGCCGAGCATCCTCGCCGACAAGGTCGCCGGGCTGACGATCGCCTACTCGGTGCTCGCCGCCCTGCTGCACCAGCGCGCCACCGGCCGGGGCCAGCTCGTCGAGGTGCCGATGGCCGACACGCTGCTGGCGTTCAACCTGGTCGAACACCTGCAAGGCCGGACCTTCGAGCCCCCGATGGGGCCGACCGGGTTCACCCTGTCGATGAACAAGGGCCACCGGGCGCGCCCGACCAAGGACGGCCTGGCCATGATCGCGCCCTACACCGCGGGCAACTGCCGCGACCTGTTCCGCGCCGCCGGGCGACCGGACCTCGCCGAGGACCCTCGGGTGGCGGGCGACCGGATCGACAACCGCACCGACGGCGAGGCGATCGCCGAGCTGATCGAGTCGGTCACCCCGAACCTCACCACCGCCGAGTGGATCGAGGTGTGCACCGAGCGGAGCATCCCGGTCGGGCCGGTGCTCCGGCTCGACGAGGCCGCCGAGGACCCGTACGTGCGCGACGGCCACCTGCTCGACCTCGCCGAGCACCCCAGCGAGGGCAGCTACCGGTCGATCGGCGTCCCGATCGGCTTCTCCGCCACCCCCGCATCGGTGCGCAGGCACGCCCCGCTGCCCGGGGAGCACACCGCGGAGGTCCTGTCCGAACTCGACGCCGAGGAGCGGTGATGACCACGTCCGTGCGGACCGAGACCGCGGGCAGCGCCCTGGTCATCACCATCGACCGGCCCGAGGCGCGCAACGCCGTCGACGCCGAGGTCGCCCGCGGGATCGCCGCGGCGATCGACGAGCTGGAGTCCGACGCCGCCCTGCGGGTGGGCGTGCTCACCGGAGCGGCGGGCACGTTCTGCGCGGGCATGGACCTCAAGGCCGCCGCGCGGGGCGAATCCCCGGCGGTGGCGGGCAAGGGGTTCGCCGGGCTCGCCGAAGCCGCGACCACCACCCCGCTGATCGCCGCCGTCGAGGGCTACGCGCTGGGCGGCGGGTTCGAGCTGGCCCTGGCCTGCGACCTGGTCGTCGCCGCCGAGGGCGCCACGTTCGCGCTGCCCGAGGTCAAGCGCGGCCTGATCGCCGCGGGCGGCGGCGTGCTGCGGCTGCCCAGGCGCATCCCGCACCACGTGGCGATGGAGGCGCTGCTCACCGGCCGGTCGATCACCGCGTCCCGCGCCCACGACCTCGGCGTGGTCAACCGGCTGACCGCCGAAGGCGCGGCGCTGCCGGTCGCGCTGGAGCTCGCCGCCGAGCTCGCCGCGAACGCCCCCCTCGCGCTGGCCGCGGCCAAGCGGCTGGTCCGCGAGGCCGAACCCGAACCCTTCGACCTGCACCGCGCGGAACTGCGCGCGCTGCGGGAATCCGCCGACTTCGCCGAAGGGGTGCGCGCCTTCACCGAGAAGCGCGCCCCGCGGTGGACCGGCCGCTGAACCAGAACCCCAGGAGGCAACACCGATGCCCAGGACCGCCCAGACCGACCCCGACTTCTTCGGCTACGCCGAACTGCTCAGCGACGCCGAGCGCACCGAGCTCGCCGAGATCCGCGACTACCTGGAACGCGAGATCAAGCCGGTCGCCAACGCGGCGTGGGAGGCCGCGGAATTCCCGTTCGAGGTGATCCCGAAGTTCGCCGAGCTGCGGCTGGCCGGCTACCACTACCCGGAGTTCGGCGACGGACGCCCGCGCAGCCCGCTGTTCAGCGGCTTCCTCAGCCTGGAACTGGTCCGCACCGACCCGTCGCTGTCCATCTTCTCCGGCGTCCACACCGGTCTCGCGATGGGCAGCATCAACGGCGGTGCCGACGAGGAGCAGCGCAGGCGCTGGATGCCCGGCATGGCGGCGATGGACACGATCGGCGCGTTCGCGCTGACCGAACCCGAGGGCGGCTCCGACGTCGCGGGCGGGATGCGCACCACGGCCCGCCGCGAGGGCGACGAGTGGGTGCTGCGCGGCGCCAAGCGCTGGATCGGCAACGGCACCTTCGCCGACCTGATCGTGGTGTGGGCCCGGGACGTGGCCGACGACCAGGTCAAGGGATTCGTGGTCGGCAAGGGCGCGCCCGGTCTCACCGCGTCCAAGATCGAGGGCAAGATCGCGCTGCGCACCGTGCAGAACGCCGACCTCGTGCTCGACGACGTCCGGGTCCCGGAAGCCGACCGGCTCCAGCGGATCAACGGCTTCCGGGACACCGCCAAGGTGCTCGCCGCCACCCGCGGCGGCGTCGCCTGGTCGTCGCTGGGGGTGGCGCTGCGCGCCTACGAGCTGGCCCGCGACTACGCGGTGCGCCGCGAGCAGTTCGGCAAGCCCATCGGCTCCTACCAGATGGTGCAGGACCTGCTGGTCAAGATGCTCAGCAACATCACCGCGATGTTCGGCATGGTGGTGCGGCTCAACGAGCTCGTCGCGCAGGGCCGCGCGGGGGCCGACCGGGCCGCGCTGGCCAAGGCGTTCACCACCACCCGGATGCGCGAGGTCGTCGCCTGGGCGCGCGAGCTGTTCGGCGGCAACGGCATCGTGCTGGAGCACGAGGTCGCCAAGTTCTTCGCCGACGCCGAGGCGTTCTACTCCTTCGAGGGCACCCGGGAGATGAACACCCTGATCGTCGGCAAGTCGATCACCGGGCTGAGCGCTTTCGCGTGATCGCCGCGTGCCGGTGGGGCCGGGGGCGACCACACTGCGGGGAGGCCGAACCGGAGGAGGTGCCGCCGTGGCGTGGGGCAAGCGGGCGGACGTGATCGTGCACGAGCGGGAACCGTTCAACGCCGAGCCGCCCCGCGCGGCGCTGGCGGCGGCGCACCGCACCCCGCTGGACACCTGGTACGTCCGCAACCACGGCCCGGTGCCCGGGATCGACCCGGCGGGCTGGCGGCTCCGGGTGGGCGGGCGCGTCGCCCGACCGCTGGAGCTGTCCCTGGGGAGCTGCGCAGCCGGTTCACCGCCCACGAGCTCGTCGCGACCCTCCAGTGCGCGGGCAACCGCCGGGCCGGGCTGGCGCGGGTGCGCGACATCCCCGGCGAAGCCCCGTGGGGTCCGGGCGCCACCGCCACGGCGAGCTGGACCGGGGTGCGGCTGGCCGACGTCCTGGCCGCCGCCGGGGCCGACCCGGACGCCGGGCACGTCGCCTTCGAGGCCCCCGACGTGTCCCGCATCGCCTCGCCCCCGCAGCGGTTCGGCGGCTCGATCCCCGCGGCCAAGGCGCGCGGCGGCGAGGTCCTGCTCGCCTGGGCGATGAACGACGAGCCGCTGCCCGCCGTGCACGGCGCCCCGGTGCGCGCGGTGGTGCCCGGCTACATCGGCGCCCGCAGCGTCAAGTGGCTCGACCGGATCACCGTGCAGGACCACCCGTCGGACAACTTCTTCCAGGCCACGTCCTACCGGCTGCTGCCACCGGAGGCCGACCCCGCCGCGGCCGGGCCCGGGGACGGGATCTCGCTCGGGCCGCTCGCCCTGAACTCCGACATCCTGCTCCCCGAGGACGGCGCCCAGCTGCGCGCCGGACCGGCGACCGTGCGGGGGTACGCCCTGGCCGGTGACGACCGGGACGTCGCCCGCGTCGACGTGTCGGCGGACGGCGGGCGCACCTGGACCCAGGCCGAGCTCGACGGCCCGTCCGGCCCGTGGACGTGGCGGCTCTGGCGCACCTCGCTGGACCTGCCGCCGGGGCCGGTCACCCTCACCGCCCGCGCGTGGGACACCACCGCCGCCGCCCAGCCCGAGCACGCCGCCCACCTGTGGAATCCCAAGGGGTACGCCAACAACGCCTGGGCCCAGGTCCACGTCACGTCGAGCTTTTAGGGTGCTGTGGTCGTTTTGCGTGGCGGTGCGGCTGGCGGAACCTCAGCGGCCTGCTCGCTCCGGGCGCCCTTCCTCATGTACGAGCGCGTACACAGCGTCAGGGCGTCCTCGCGAGAAGACCGCTGAGAACCCGCGGCGGTGCCGGTTGATCAGGTGGGGCAAAGCGGAAGCGGCTTCGCCGCTTGCCTGACGGTGGCCGGGTTTGGCGCGTGCGTGGGTGCAAGCAGCTTCACCGCTTGCTTGACGGTAGTTGCGGTGGCGAGCTAGGGGTCGGCGTGGCCGCTCACACTCCACTTAGGACTGATCGGTAGCCCTCCCTGTAGGTGGGATATTGGAACTCGAAGCCGGTTTCGCGTAGGCGGTTGTTTCGGCAGCGCTTGCCCTGGCCGCGTGGATGCTCGTCGTCGGCGACGGGCGGGTGCTCGACGCCGAGCTCGTCGGCGAGGAAGCGGAGCACCTCGCCGCGTTCGCACGGCTCGTCGTCGACGCCCAGGTAGAGCGGGGCGGGAGGGGTGGCGCGGGTGCTGAGGTGCGCGAGGGCGGCGGCCGCGTCGTCGCGGTGGATGCGGTTGGTGAACACCGGGGTGCGCGGGAGGGTCGCGGTGCGCTCGGCGACCGAGGTGAGCAGCGGGCCGCGCCCCGCTCCGTAGAGCCCGCCCAACCGCACCGCGCTCGCGGTCGGCAGCCGCTCGTGCAGCAGCTCCTCGGCTTCGCACAGCACCGCCGCCGTGGCGGTCGGCGGGTCGGCCGGGGTGCGCTCGTCGATCCAGCTCCCGTCGGCGGTGCCGTGCACGGCGGTGGAGGACGCGAACAGGGTGCGCGGCGGCGCCGGGAGCCCGTCGACGGCGTCCAGCAGGTTCCGCAGGCCCGCGACGAAGGTGTCCCGGTAGCCCTGCTCGGTGCGCTCGCCCGGGGTCAGCGCCACCACGAGGACACCGGTGTCCGCGGGCAACCGGGGCACCTCGCGGCCGAGGTCGACCGCGCGCCCCTCGATCGGCGCGGGAATCCGGTCCGGCCGCCGCCGGAGCCCGAGGACCCGGTAGCCGCTCGCGGCGAGCCGCACACCCACCCGGCCGCCCAGGTCACCGCAGCCCGCGAGGACCGCGGTGCCGCTCGTCGTCGACTCGTGGTTCATCGGTCCAGGATGCCCGAGGCCCGGTCGCGCGCCGCCCGCACCTGCGCGGCCGGGGCGCCGACGCTGAGCGCGCTGGGCGAGATCGGCCACGGCGCGGCGATGTCCGGATCGGGGTTCGCGGGCGCGCTGCTCGGTGACCGCACCGACCGGGCTGCGCATCCCGCCACCCGTTCACCCGGTAGAACACGAGGTGAGGGACACCCTTGTCCAAGTTGGGCAAGGGTGCCACTCACTCAGCTCTCAACGGGTGAGCCTCACCCGGAAGGCTGATGAGTGAGGGGCACCCGTCAGGCACCACGGCGGTGCGTCAGGCCGGTCCGGAGCCGCAGGCCAGGTCGTGCTCCGGGCGCTGCCCGTCGACCAGGAAGCGGGTCACGACCTCGTCCACGCACGGGTTGTCGAAGTAGAGGTAGGCGGGGTGCCCGCCCTGGTCGGCGGCGACCATCCGGGCCCGGTCGCCGAGGGCCTGCCGCATCCGCCGCGCGCCGGCCAGCGGCGTCGCCGGGTCGCGGAGGTTCTGCAGGAGGAGCACGTTCGACGGTCCCCGGTCGGTGATCTCCACCGGGGGCTCGGTCGGCTCGGACGGCCAGAACGCGCAGGGCGTGATGTTGGCCGCCGCCGCGCCGAACATCGGGTGCTCGACCCGGTCGCTCGCCACGTTGCGCTGGTAGGTGCGGACCGACTCCGGCCAGTCGGAGTCGTTGCAGATCACGTGGAGCTGGCTGGCGAGGTAGTTCTCCGGGCTCGGCATGGTCTCCGGCGGCGGAGCACCGGTGTCGAGCGCCTGCCAGGTCGCGGCGAGGTTCGGGAACGCCGCGTCGTAGTAGAGGTTGCCGAAGGTGAGCTGCCGGAACTGCTCGCCGTCGATGCCTTCCGGGCTCGGCCGCGCGTCCAGCCGCGCGGCGAGCTCGAAGTACGTCGCCCGCACCTGCTCCGGTGTCTCGCCGAGGCCGTAGTCCGGGTGCGCGGCGGCGAACTCCGCGAAGTCCGGGAAGCGGTCCTCGAAGCCCCGGCCGAACGACCGCGACAGGGTGACGTCCCAGCCGCCGGGACCGGTGGCGCTGTCGAGCAGGAACCGATCGCTGCGGTGCGGGAACAGCGTCGTGTACACCGCACCGAGGTAGGTGCCGTAGGACGGCGCGAAGTAGGACACCTCCGATTCGCCCAGCGCCGCCCGCACCCGGTCCATGTCGCGCGCGGTGTTGGCGGTGGTGATGTGCGGCAGCAGCGCCGCGGTCCGCGACGAGCCGCACCGCTCGGCGACCTCGGCGACCTCCCCGGCCCGCTCGGCGACGTCGGCCGCGTCGAGCGCGTGCGGCGGGATGTTGCTCCGGTACTCCGGCGGCAGGTCGCAGGTCACCGGCGTGCTGCGGCCGACACCGCGCGGGTCCATCCCGATCACGTCGTAGCTGTCCAGCACGCTGCGCGGCAGCCCCATGTCCCGGAGTGCGGCCGGGAAACCCAGCCCCGGCCCGCCCGGACCGCCGGAGTTGGTCAGCAGCACGCCCCGGCGCTGCTCCGGGTTCGCGCTGGCCAGGCGGGAGATCGCGAGCTCGATCGTGCGCCCGCCGGGATCGCGGTAGTCCAGCGGGACGTCGAGCGTCGCGCACTCCAGACCGGTGCCGACGCCCTCCGGGCACGGGCCCCAGTCCAGGGTGTCCGGTGCCGCCGCACCCGCCACCGGGACCGACGAGGCCACCACCGCGGCGGCGAGAGCGGTCAGGAATGTGCGCATCCGGATTCCTCCTCGGGATCGGCGCGAGCAGCCGGTCGCGGTCATCGGCGCGGCTCCCAGCGGAACAGCCGGAACGCCAGCGCGACGGCGACCACGGCCCAGCTCGCGGTGGGCACCAGCAGGACGAGCGAGTCGGCGGCGCCGCCGTTCCAGGCGTCGACGACGAGTTCGGTGGCCGAACCGCCGGGCAGCAGCCGCTTGAGCAGGGTGAACTCCTCGGTGCCGGTGATCCCCACCCAACTGGCCACGGCGATGGTGCCGAGGCTTACCGGCAACGTGGTCACCTGGGCGTGCTCGGGCGAGTTCGTCAGCCCCGCGGTGGCCAAGCCCAGGCCGAGCAGCATGATCAGCGCCGCGAGGACCGCCACCGCCAGCAGCAGGACGTCGGCGGGCTCGCCGGCCACCGCGGCCAGCACGGCCAGGATCAGCACGAGCTGGACCAGCGTGATGGCGGTGATCGGCAGCAGCAGCCCGGACAGGATGCCCGCGTCACCCGCCGCGGTCGAGCGCAGCCGTTTGAGGAAGAGGTTCTGGCGGCGCGCGGCCAGCGTGGTCACCGCGGTGGTGTAGAGCCCGAAGGCCCCCACCGTGAACACCACCACCGCCGCGATGTACCCGAGGCTGCCCAGGGCCGTGAACACCTCGTGCTGCTGGACGAAGAAGGCGCTGACCGCCACGGGCATGACGAGGCTGGTGAGCAGCACCAGCCGGTTCCGGAAGAGTTGGACGAGTTCGCTGCGCGCGATCGAAAGCATGGCGGAGGTCCTTTCAGGAGGTGCCGACGGCGCGGAAGACGTCGTCGAGCCGGGTCGGTCCGGCTTCCAGGTCCCGCAGTTCCACGGCGTGCTCCCGCGACCAGTCCAGGAGGGTGTGCAGGTCCTGCGGCAGGCGGAAGGTCCTGACCAGCACCGCCCCGTCCCGCCCGCGGTCGGCGGGCAGCGGCAGCGGTGGGGCGGCGGGCGGGAGGGTGCAGCGGATGGTGGCGGGCAGGGTGCGCGTCAGTTCGCCGACGGTGCCTTCCCGGTGGAGGGCGCCCTCGTGCATGAGCCCGATGCGGTCGGCGCGCTGCTGGGCCTCCTCCAGGTAGTGCGTGGTGAGCACGACGGTCGAGCCGTCCTCGCGCAACCGGTCCACGGCGGCCCACAGGTCGTCCCGGGACTGGACGTCCAACCCGGTGGTGGGCTCGTCCAGGACGATCAGCTCCGGCGTCCCGTACACGGCGGTGGCGAAGTCCAGGCGTCGCTTCTCGCCGCCGGAGAGCTGCGAGACCTTCGTCCGGGCCTTGCGGGTGAGGCCGACGATGTCGAGCACCCGCCCGACCTCGTCCACGCGCCGGGTGAGCCCGCCGATCAGCCGGACGGTCTCGCCCACCGCCAGGTCCGGGGAGAACCCGCTCTCCTGCAGCATGACGCCCATCCGGGGCCGCACGGCGCGGCGGTCGCGCGGGTCGCCGCCGAAGACCCGGACCGAACCCGAGGTGGCGGCGCGGTGACCTTCGACGACCTCCAGGGTCGAGGTCTTGCCCGCCCCGTTCGTGCCGAGCAGGGCGTAGAGCTCCCCGCGGCGCACCTGCAAGGACAGGTCCCGCACGGCGTGGAAGTCCCCGTACGCGACGTTGAGGTCTTCGACGTCGACGACTGGTGCTGTGGTCATGCGTCCATCACAGCCGCCGCCGCGCCCGTCCGGCAGTGCGGCGACGTCACCACTTCCCCATGACGTCGCGCGGGGTGGACCCGTGACGTGGTGTCACTGGTGGCCCCGGGCGGCGGGCCGGATACTGGGCGCCGAACCCGCTGCTCGACCCCTCGGAGCGCCGCACATGGACACCGCGCACCGGCCCGCGACGCCCGGTCGGCGGTCCGAGTACACCGAGGCGACGCGGGGACGGCTGCGCCACCTCAACCTCACCATGCTGCTCCCGACGCTGGCCGTCACCGGGGTGGTGCTGCTGGCGGTCGACGCCCGGTCCTGGTGGGAGGCCGTGCTCCTGGCGCTGGGCGCGGCGATGCCGGTGGTGGCCTTCGTGCGGTGGGCGGCGGGCGAGCTGGCCCGCGTCGCGCTCCCCTGCCTGGTCGTCGCGGCGGCGGTGTGGGTCGTCGGGATGCTGGTGGGCAGCCACACGGCGTTCTACGGCATCTCGTTCGTGGGCCCGCTCGTCGTCCCCCGGCTGCCGCGCCACCGCGGCGCGGCGGCCCTGGGGCTGTGCGCCTTCGTCGCCGGGGTGGGCGCGGTCCGGCTCCTGATCGAGCAGGGTGACGTCCGCGGCGTGCTCATCGCCTACGTCCTCGTCCCCACGGCGGTCACCGTGGTGGTGACCGGGCTGATGTTCCCCAACCAGCGGTTCTACGACGTCGTCGCGGACCTGGAGGAGGCCCGGGAACGCGAGGCGGAACTGGCCGTCGCCCGCGAGCGGATCCGCTTCGCCAGCGAGCTGCACGACATCCAGGGCCACACGCTGCACGTGGTGAAGCTGAAGGTCGCGCTGGCCCAGAAGCTCGTGCGCGGCGACGTCGATCGGGCGGCGGAGGAACTGCGCGAGGTGCACGCCCTCGTCTCCGACACCATCGCGCAGACCAAGGAACTCGCCTACGCGCAGCGGCGGCTCAACCTCGCCGCCGAGCTGGAGAACGCGAAGAACCTCTTCGAGGCCGCGGGGATCCGGGTGCGCGTCGACCGCGAGGCCGAGGTCGATCCCCGCGCGGGCGAGCTGCTCGGCCAGGTCCTCCGGGAGACGACGACCAACATCCTGCGGCACGCCCGGGCCGAGGAGGTGCGGATCACCCTTTCCGCGGCCGGTATCGCCATCGTCAACGACGGCGTGCCGAGCGACCCGCTCCCCGAGCTCAGCGGGCTCGCCACCCTGCGACGGCGGGTGGCCGACGGCGGCGGGGAGCTGACCGTGGCGCAGGAGGGCGGACGTTTCCTGACGGCCGCGCGGTTCCCCGAGTTCGGCCCGGTTCGGGAGGACGACCGATGACCACCGTGGTGCTCGCCGACGACGAAGCCCTCCTCCGCAAGGCGCTGGCATCGCTGCTGCCCCTCGAAGGCGAGATCACCGTGCTCGCCGAAGCCGGGGACGGCGAAGCGGCCGTGCGGGCCACGCTGGAGCACGAGCCCGACGTGCTCGTCATCGACCTGGAGATGCCCGGCGTGGACGGGCTCGGCGCCGTCGCGGAGATCCGGCGCGCGCGGCCGGACCAGGTTGTCCTCATGCTGACCCGGCACGCCAGGCCCGGGGTGCTGCGCAAGGCGCTGAAGCTCGGCGTCCAGGGCTTCGTCAGCAAATCGGCGGAACCGGAGCACATCTCGTCGGTCATCGCGGCGCTGCACGGGGGCAGGCGCTGGGTCGATCCGGACGTCTCCGCGCTCGCCGTGGTCGACGACTGCCCGCTCACCGACCGCGAGCTCGACGTGCTGCGGGTGACCGGCGAGGGGTACTCGGTCGCCGACATCGCCGCCCAGCTCCACCTGGCGCAGGGCACCGTGCGCAACTACCTCTCCAACGCGATGCAGAAGACCCAGACCCGGACCCGGCACGCCGCCGCGCGGTACGCCCGCGAGCACGACTGGCTGTAGCGGGCTCCGTCACTCCACGGCCATCTTGATGCCGAGGCCCAGCAGGACGCCCGCCGTGATCCGGTCCATCCAGCGGCGCACCCGCTGCCGCGGGAAGAAGGTCCGGGCCCGACCGGCCGCCCACACCAGGCCGGGCAACCACACCAGGGTGAAGGTCAGGTGGATGGCCACCAGCACCGCGCCCCAGGCCGCCGACTGCGACTGCGCCGGGATGAACTGCGGCAGCAGGCTCATGTAGAACACGCCGACCTTGGGGTTGAGCAGGTTGGTGACCAGCCCCGACCGCAGCGCGGCGAGCCGTCCACCGGCGACCACGACGGCCGCCGGATCGCTGTCGACCCGGTTGCGCGGCAACGACTTCCAGAGCGCGGAGCCGCCCAGCCAGATCAGGTAGGCCGCGCCGAGCACCCGCACCACGTCATAAGGCGTGACCACGCCGAAGAACGCCACGACGACGAAGGACCACAGCGCTGCGCTGCTCACCGCGCACCACCTCGCGAAGGAAGCGGGAACCTCCGACACGGTACCGCCCCGACCGGCGTTCAGGCCGTGGCGCGAACGCCCGCGACGACCGCGTCGACCAGCGCGGCCACGTACTCCGCCGACTCCGCACCGGCCTGCTCGCGCAGGTGCGGCGGGGTCGCGCCAACGTGGTTGGTGACCCCGCCCGCGACGAGGTCGGCGACCAGGGCGACCGAGGTCCCCGGCGGCAGCTCACCCCGGTCGATGCCGCGGCGGACGATCGCGCGGGTGGCCCGGACGTGCTCCGGGTATGGGTCGCCGGCCAGCACGTCCTCGAGCTGCGGCACGCGGTGGGCGTCGACCGAGAGCCGGCCGACGAGCTTGCCGTCGTCGGTCCGCAGGTACGCCATCCAGCGGGTCGCGAACTCGATCAGGTCCGAGCGCAGCTCGCCGGTGTCGATCTCGGCGATGAACCGGGTGCGCGCCCGCACCGCTTCGACCAGGAGAGCGGCCTTGGACGGCCAGCGCAGGTACAGCGACCCCTTGCCGACCCCGGAGCGCCTGGCGACCTCGTCCAGGGTGAAGCCGTTCCAGCCGCGCTCGGCGTAGACGCTGCGGGCGGCCAGGTGGGCGCGGCGCTCCAGCTCGGGATCCCTCGGTCGTCCTACTCGTCGGGTCTCGGCCATGCCGCACATCTTTCCACCACCGCACTATTTACGACGATAACCGTCCGCAATAGGATGCGACCTGGGAGCACCAGGAGGCGACATGGACGTCCCCGACGTGGCGATCGCCGGACTCGGCATGACCGAGATGGGCAAGGTCTACGACCGCAGCGCGGCGCAGTTCGGCGTGGACGCGATCAGGCTGGCCGCCGCCGACGCCGGGATGCCGGTCGCCGAGATCGACGGGCTGCTGGTCAACCCGGGCATCAGCGGCGGCATCGACCTGGGGATCCAGCGCGCCCTGGGGTTGCGCGACCTCGGCTTCGCCGCCCAGGTCCAGGCCTACGGCTCCTCGGCGGGCGCGATGGTGGCGCAGGCGTCGCTGGCCATCGCCGCGGGCATGGCCACCGCGGTGGCGTGCGTGTTCGCCGACGCCCCGCTGAAACCGCAGGTCAGCACCGGCGCCGCCTACGCCGACCCGGCCAGTCGGGTGCGGCCCGGCTTCGCGGGCCTGGCCGCCGCGGGCGGCGCCCTCGGCCCCAACGCCGGGTACGCCCTGGCCGCGCGCCGCCACATGGACACCTACGGAACCACCAGCGAGCAGCTCGGGGCGATCGCCGTCAGCACCCGGGAGTGGGCGCGGCTGAACCCGCTGGCCCAGATGCGCGAGCCGATCACCGTGGCCGACCACCAGAACTCCCGGTGGATCGTGGAACCGCTGCACCTGCTGGACTGCTGCCTGGTCTCCAACGGCGCCGTCGCGGTCCTCGTCACCGCCGGACCCCGGGCCCGCGACCTGCGGCGGCCCGCGGTGCACGTGCACGGGTGGGGGCAGGGCCACCCCGGCCGCACCGACCGCGCGGGCAGCGATTTCGGCTTGGTCACCGGCGCCGCGCGCTCCGGCAGGGCGGCGATGCGGATGGCCGGGGTGCGGCCGGAGCAGATCGGCGTCCGGGAGATCTACGACTGCTACACCTACACCACCCTGGTGACCCTGGAGGACTACGGCTTCTGCGCCAAGGGCGAGGGCGGCGCGCTCGTGGCCGACGGCGCCCTCGGGCCCGGCGGTGCGCTGCCCACCAACACCGGCGGCGGCCAGCTCTCCGGCTACTACATGTGGGGCATGACCCCGCTGTCCGAAGCGATCGTCCAAGCCCGCGGCCAGGCCGGAGCGCGCCAGGTCGAACGCAACGACCTGGTCCTGGTCAGCGGCAACGGCGGCGTCCTCGACCACCACTCCACCCTCGTCCTCAGCCCCGCACCGCGGACCTGATCCGCACCGGAGGAGGCCCGATGCCGGTCCACCCGTTGCAGCGCGATCCCGAATCGGCCCCGTTCTTCGACGGCACCGCCGAGGGCAGGCTGCTGATCCGCCGCAGCCCGAGCACCGGCGAGCACCTCCCGCCCGCCGCGCAGACCGGCTCCGACGGCTCGACCGACCTGGAGTGGGCCGAGGCGAGCGGGCGCGGCCGAATCGCCACCTGGGCCGCCGTGCACCGCAAACCCGACGCCGAGGGCCGCACGCACCCGGTCGTCATCGCCATCGTCGAGCTGGACGAGGGCCCCTGGCTGCACGCCCGGATCGTCCGCGCCGCGCCGGAGGACGTCCGCAGCGGCCGGGAGGTCACCGTGGAGTTCGAGCGCCCCGAGGGCGGCGAAGCGATCCCGGTCTTCGCCCTCGCCTGAGGACTGCTTTCGCCAATGGGGTGCGTGGCGGCCGCGGCACGGCGCGGAGCTGACCGCCGAGCTCGACGCCGTGTTCGCCACCCGCGACGCGGCGGACTGGGTGGCGGACCTGCAACGCGCCGGGCTGATGTGCTGCGAGGTCGAGTTCTGGTCGGAGGTCGTCCCATCCGCGCTGTTCGCCGAGAACGAGCTCGCGGTCACGGTCACCGAGGGGGAAGGCGCGGAGACGGTCGTCCGGACGCCCGCCCGCTACGCCGGGTTCACCCCCGCCGCGGCCCGTCCCGCTCCCGGGCTCGGCGAGCCGACGCGCAGCTCGGGGTGCGGTCACCGATGCCACCGCGACCCCGGGGCCCGGGCCGTCCCCGCACCACCGATCGAGCGGACTGAGGACACCGCCGCCGGATCAGCCCGGGCAGTGCCCGGTCGTCCGCGCGGACCCGGCGCCCAGCAGCTCGACCCGCGTGGTGCCGCCGGGGTCGGTGGCCGCCGCGGTGCACACGATCTGCTCGACGGCCGTGCCGGGCAACCCGGCGGGCGGCACGGCGGCGGTCACCAGCATGCGACCGGACGAGCGCCGGGTCACCGAGAACGGGGCGGCCTCGGGCGGGACCTCGCTGCCGAGGCCGCGGGCCCGCTCCTGCTCCGTCGGGCCCGCCGCGAGCAGCGCCAGGACGTCGGCCCGCGCGAGCGGCGGACCCGGCCGCCGGACCGCGACGAGCCGGCCGTCCGAGACGAAGTGCAGCGTCGTCGCGGTGCTGGGCTCGACCGGCCCGCTCGGTGGGGACGCGCCCCGGATGACCCCGCTGGGCTGCACACCACACCCCGCGAGGCACCCCGCGAGCAGCACGAGCCCGAACGCCCAGACCAGCGCGGACCACCTCATCCGTCCTCCTCGCACCGGGCGCGCCGGGGCAGGCGCAACGTGAACACGGCCCCGTCCGGACCGCCGTCGGCGACCAGGGTGCCTGCCCGCTCGCCGTCCCGGTGCAGCCGGGCGTTCTCCCGCGCAATGGCCAGGCCGAGACCGCTGCCGCCGGACCGCGCCCTGGCCGCGTCGGCCTTGTAGAAGCGGTCGAACACGTGCGGCAGCACGGCCGGGTCGATGCCCGGCCCGTGGTCGCGGACCTCCAGCACGACCCAGTCGGGGTCGTCGTCCAGCAGCCGCACCAGCACCGGGGGCTCGCCGTGCCGCAGCGCGTTGCCCACCAGGTTCGCCACCACGACGTCGACGCGGCGCGGATCGAGCCGGGCCGTCGCCCCGGGCGGGAGCTCGGCGTCGACCTGCTCCGCCCAGCCCCGGGAGCGCAAGGTGGTGCGGACCAGCGCGGGCACGTCGACCTCGTCCAGCGCGAGCGCCGCCGCCCCGGAGTCGAACCGGCTGATCTCCAGCAGGTCCTCCACCAGCCGGGTCAGGTGGTGGGTCTCCCGGCTGACCAGCCGGGCGGCCTGGCCGGTCTGCGCGGGCAGGTGCGGCGCCTCCTCGTCGAGCACGTCGGCGACGGCGGTCAGCGCCGCCAGCGGCGTGCGCAGTTCGTGGGACACGTCGGCGGCGAACCGGCGGGCGTCGGCCTCCATCGCGCGGAGCTGGTCGACGTGCCGCTCCAGCTCGGCGGCGGTGGTGTTGAAGGTCCGCGCCACCTCGGCCAGCTCGTCGGAGCCGCGCACCTGGATCCGGGTCCGCAGGTGGCCCTCGCCGAGCCGCTGCGCCGCCCGGCCGAGCTCGCGGGCCGGCCGCAGCACGCCGCGCGCGGCCAGCCAGGCCAGCAGCAGCGCGAACACCAGGGCACCGCCGCCGACGCCCCAGGCGGTGACCGCGAGCCGGGTGATGCTCTCCTGCTCGGCCAGCAGGCTCCGCGACGCGTACACCTCGATGCCGGACGGCCGGGGCGCACCATCCGGTCCGACGACCAGCAGCGGCACCCCGATCAGCAGCACGGGACGGCCGCCGAGCACCTGGCGCTGCCACGCGGGGTCGCCGTCGCGCACCGCCGCGCGCAGCTCCGGCGGGACCACCTCGGGTGCCAGCCCACCGGACGAGCGCGCGTCGCCGCGCACCGCCACCGCCGTGCCGTCGCGGTCGATGGCGGCGGCGGCGATCTCGTCGAGCTCGGCGGGCCCCGGTGCGCGATCGCGCAGCGGGTACAGGGCGACCAGCTGGTCGGTCACCTCCCGCACCGCGGCGTCCTGCGCGCGTTGCAGGATCGCCGTGCGGGCCTGCGCGTACATCCCCCCGGCGACGGCCGTGGTGGTCACCAGGCACAGCACCGCGAACGCGAGCGACAGCCGGGCGCGCAGGCCCAACCGCTCGCCGAGCCGCGTCAGCACGGACCGAAGCGGTAGCCGAAACCGCGCACCGTCTGCACGTACACCGGGCTCGCCGGCTCGTCCTCGATCTTCGCCCGCAACCGCTGCACGCACGCGTCCACCAGGCGCGAATCGCCGAGGTAGGCGTAGTCCCACACCGATTCCAGGAGCTGCTGGCGGCTGTGCACCCGCCCCGGCGCACCGGAGAGCTCCAGCAGCAGGCGCAGTTCGGTCGGCGGCAGCCCGATCGGCACCCCGCGCTTGGTGACCACCAGCCCGGCCCGGTCGATGGCGAGGTCGCCGTGCCGCTCCTGCTCGGCCTGCTCCCGCCGGGTCCGCCGCAGCACCGCGCGGATGCGGGCCTCCAGCACCCGGGGCCGCACCGGCTTGACCACGTAGTCGTCGGCGCCCGCTTCGAGCCCCGCCACCACGTCGAAGTCGTCACCCCGGGCGGTCAGCATGATGATCGGCAGCTCGCCGCTCGCGCGGATCCTGCGGCACACCTCGAAACCGTCCAACCCGGGCAGCATGAGGTCGAGCACCACGGCATCGGGCGGATCGACGCGCAGCCGCTCCAGACCGCGCTCGCCGGACTCCACCGCGCACACCCCGTGACCCTGCCGGGTGAGGGCGAGTTCGAGCCCCTCCCGCACCGCCGGGTCGTCTTCGATCAGCAGGATCCGCGACATGCCGCCGAGTATCACAGCGGGCTCCGGGCGCCGGCCCCGAGGCGGCCCACCGCCCCGGCCACCAGCACGGCACCGAGCGCGTCGCCGGGCCGGTGCCACCCGGCGAGCACGGTCGACGCGGCCACCAGGACCACCGCGACCACCCCTGGCACGACGCACCACCAGCGCGCCCCGCGGGGCATCACGAGCAGCAGGGCGACCACCAGTCCCGCGACGGCGGCGACGTGCCCGCTGGGGAAGCTGTTGTGCGCGGTGGCGCCGACCAGGTCGAACTCGGGACGCGGCAGCAGCACCTTGAGCAACCGGGCGGCGACCACCGTCCCGACGACGACGCCGGCGGCCAGCAGCGCGTCCCGGAACCGCCCCCGCACCACCGCCACCAGCACCACTCCCACCAGCAGCGCACCCAACACCACCGGATCCCCGGAGAACCCCAGCAATTCCCGGGGGAAACCCCCGGGATCCGTCAGCGACCCCAACCAATACCCGTCGACCCGCTGCCCCACAGGAGTCCACACGAAGAACCCGAAGCTCAACCCGAGCGCGACCAGACATCCCGGGACGCCGGGGAACCGAGGACCTGCGCCGAGCGCGCGACGCACGTTCGGGGGCACCGGAGCAGCAGCATTCATCACCACGCCACCAGCCTCACCCGCAGGTGTCCCCGCACCATCCCCACCAAGTCACGACCACGTCACCAGAAGAGCAGGAAGCAGGCGAGCGCAAGGGCCAAGCCACGCCACGCCCAACCCGCACAAAGAACCCGAGCCGCACGACAAACCGAAGCCATCCGCGATGCCCAGGGACAGCCTCGGGCGGGTGACGCCCGATGACCAGCACTCCATCCACGTCGAGCACGGCTCCCGATCGATCCGCGAGCCGAGCCAGGCCGTGGGCGCGGTCGCCGACCGGTTCAACTTCCGCGAGGACGACGACAACTACTTCGAGCAGCCCGACAACCTGTTCCGGGGCATGTCCACCGAGCAGCAGCAGGTGCTGTTCGAGAACACCGCCCGGGCGATCGACGGTCCTTCGGAAGCCACCATCGAGCGGCACATCCACAACTGCACCCAGGCCGACCCCGCCTACGGCGCGGTCCGCAAGGCGATCGAGGCGCTGGCAGCCGGCCAGCTCCGAGGTCCGCCGAACGCAGCTCCGCAGGCTTCGCCCTGTGAACGACTCCCCGGCGTGGTGCGCGATCAGGTGCATCACGCCGGGGATTCGCAACTGATCAGGAGAACGCATCCATGAGCGACGGCGGACTGACTCCGGAGCAGACCGAGCGCGTCGTGGCGATTGCCATGGACCTGGCGCGGGAAGGGACCTGCGCAACGCGCGCGATCACCGGCGCCCTGTTCAAGGGCGCCAAGGACGTCGTTGCCGTGCTCCGCGAAGCGGGCGCGGACCTCGACGCGGGCACGCCCACAGCCCGAGCCGCCCGCCACCATGTTCGGCCAGGAACACCTGCTGGCCGACTGAAACCACCGGGCTCAGGTGGTGTCCATGTCGAAGACCAAGCGGTAGCGCACCTCGTCGCGGGCCGGTGAACTGGCGGATCGGCTTGTTCAGGTCGGCTGACGATCGACGGGAAGCATGTCGGCGATCCCGCGAACCTGCGGTACTCCACTGAGGACTCCCGGCTCCGACCAGGCGCTGCGCCGCGCCGAGCACCGACTGCCCGCTTTTCGTGAACTCGCCAACGCGAAACGTCCTGCGAGCGCCCGATGTGGCATAGGCTCGATCCGGTTCCACTGGCTCCTGGGAGGTTCGACTTGCGCCTCGGTGTGCGCGGCGTCTGCGCCGCGGCGGTGTTCACCCTGCTGGCCAGCGGGTTTCCAGCCACCGCCGGTGCGGTCGGTTCGTGCTTCGACCCGAACGCGCCGACGACCGTCGAACAACGGCGGCTGGACGACGACGTCGCCGGCGAGATCCTGCGGCGGAGCGGTTTCGACCGGATCGCCGAGGAGTTCCAGCAGGAGCTGTGCGGCATCGACGACCACGACGACGCGAAGCGGTTCGTGCGATCAGAGGGCAAGCGGCTGTGGGAGACCACCGTCGCCCGCGCGCAGGGCCGCTTGCCCGCGATGGGTGACCTGCCCGCGGACGACGACCGTCCGCTGTACTGGGCGCGGCTGCACATGACCAGGTCGCTCGCCCGCTGGCAGCCCGGTTTCGAGCTCGGCCCGGCCGAGCGCGCCGAGCTGGTGGCGTCCTTCGAGCGCGGCTCGCGCGGCCAGAGCAGCGTCAAGGCGCCCGCGGGGGTCAAGCGAGTGCTGGTCAGCGGCTTCGACCCGTTCCAGCTCGACACCGACATCCGCCGCAGCAACCCGTCCGGCGCGGTGGCCCTCGCGCTCGACGGCACCGTGCTCGACACGCCTTCGGGCCCGGCCCGCGTCGAGACCGTGATGTTCCCCGTGTTGTGGGAGCCGTTCGAGCGGGGCGTCGTCGAGCGCACCTTCCTGCCACACGTGCGGCCAGGACCGGAACAGGTCGACCTGTTCGCCACGGTCAGCCAGGGCAGGCCGGAGCGGTTCGACATCGAGCGCTGGAACGGGCGCTGGCACGAAGGCACCGACAACAACCGCGAGGTGCGCGGCAGCGTGATCACCGTGCCGCCGGAGCTGCCGACGCTCGACCCACCGCCGGAGTTCGTGCCGACGACCCAGCCCTACGCCGAGATCGTCGCCGCCGACACCGGCCGCTTCCCGGTCTTCGACAACACCGAGGTGACCGAGATCCCGCGCGGCGAGACCGAGCCGGTGATCCGGCCCGACGGCCCGACACCCGGTTCGCAGGCCCGAGCGGGCGGTGGTGGCAGCTACCTGTCCAACGAGGTCGCCTACCGGACGACGCTGCTGCGCGACGCGGTGGGCGCCGAGATCCCCGGCGGGCACGTGCACACGCCGATCCTGGAGTTCGGTCCGGGCAACACCACCGAGATCACCGACCCGGTGTTCGAGGCGAACCGGCGCGACATCAACGCCCAGTTCCGCACCATCCTCACCGTCGCGGTGGGCGCCGGAGCCGCGGGCGATCCGTTCCAGCAGTCGGTCACACCGAGATCCGGTCCGCTGCCGCCGCCGTCGATGTGATCAGCTCACGAAGCGGGACCGAGCCCGGCCAGCAACTCGCCCGGCCGGGCAACCCACCATCGTCAGCGCCAGGTTCGCCGGCGACGACTGGTGCACGGCGGTGTCGGCGGTGGCCACGCAGCCGGCGACCACGTAGGTGGTGAGGCCGACGATGAACCATCGGCAACTCGTGAGTTCGTGTCCTCGGGACAGCAAAAAGGCCACCCGCATTGCGGGTGGCCTCGTATGCCATCAGACATCGACGTACTACTCCAGCGCCTTCGACCAGGCACATGTTCCAGTAGCACCTCTAGGGTGGAGCTGAGGGGAATCGAACCCCTGACCTTCTCGATGCGAACGAGACGCGCTACCAACTGCGCTACAGCCCCTTGCTGTTCGGTGAGTACACCTTAGCAAGGCCGCAGAACGGCCCGTCAGGCACCCCCTCCGAACGCATCGCTACTGGCCGGAGGCCCTGCGGTAGGGCTGCCAGGTGCGCTCGTCGAGCTCGTCGAACACCGGGTCCTCGTCGTCGATCTCCACCGGGACGGCGTGGTCGTCCGCGCGGCGGCGGTCGTCGGGGCCCTCGCGCCCGTGCTCGTACTCGTCGATGAGCTCGTCGTCGTACTCGACGTCCTCGTCGTCCTCGCGGCCGTTCATCCGGGCCAGCCGACGGTCGCGGATGTCCTCCTCGATGCGGACCTGGCGGCGCAGGTAGGTGAGGTACCCGATGAGCGCGAGGTCGGCGATCGCGTGCAGCCACCACACCGCCGGCCACACCAGCCAGCCGATGACCGCCGTGGTGACCGCGGCGAGCAGCATGGTGAGGACGGTGCGCTGCCGCCGGGAGTACTTGGCGCGCGCCGCGAGCGCGGCGGCCTCCGGGTCGTACCCGCCGCGGCCCGGCCGGTACCGCCGCCCGGCGCGCACGTCGTCGCTGTGCACCGGCCGCCACGAGTCGGCCTGCTCGTCCTCGAACTCCTCGACGGCGCCGTCCCGGTCGGTGTCGGGCATCGGGTACGCCTCCTCCACCTCGTCGGTTGTCGTGGCACGGGTAGTCGTGACTCCGGGCCGCGCCGGACGCCGGCCACCGCCCCGCCGGACCACGCGGGCGGCGAGCGCGCTGTCGGTGGTCTTGGAGACCTCCTGGCGCCGGCGGGCGAACATCGGCACCAGCACGACCAGCCACGCCACCGCCAACGCGGCGAAGATCAACGAGCTGGGCATGCCCCGCCACCTCCCCCTGGCCACCGGCAAGCACGCGCGTGCTGTCCTCACGCTAGCCACAACGGCCACTTCTGTCTCGCAGGCACGCCGATCGCGTCCGGAACGTCCGGATCAGCAGGGCCCACCAACGGCGCAACCATCGTCGGCGACGACTTCGGCGTGTCGGGGATCACCGGACGGAGCGGCGCTGAATTCACCCGATCGGCCAGGTCCGGTCGGTGGGACGGCGATCACCGCGGGTGATCAGCTCCGGCGGACCCGGCCGGAGCGCACCAGCCCCGCCACCACGCCGGGGCCGACCTCCTCCGCGGTGAGCCCGTAGACGTAGTGGTCCCGCCAGGCCCCGGCGACGTCGAGGTAGCGCTCGAACAGGCCCTCGCGGCGGAACCCCACCTTCTCCAGCACCCGCACGCTGGGCCGGTTCTCCGGGCGCACGGTGGCCTCCAGCCGGTGCAGGCCGACCGGGCCGAAGCAGTGGTCCACCACCATCCCGACCGCCGCGGTGGCCACCCCGCCGCCGGCGACCTCCTCGGCCACCCAGTACCCCACCCAGCCGGAGCGCAGCGCGCCCCGGACCACGTTGCCCACCGTGAGCTGCCCGGCGAACTCGCCCTCGACGGTGATGGTGAACGGCAGCGCCTCGCCCCGGCGCCCCATCCCGCGCAGCGTGCTCCACTGGGCGGGCCACGCGCCGGTGGCGTTGCGCTCCTCCCAGCCGCCCGGCGATGTGGGCTCCCAGCGCTGGAGGTACTCGCGGTCCCGCAGCCGGGCCCGGCTCCACGACTTCGCGTCGCGCAGCCGGGGCGGTCGCAGCACCACCGAGCCGCCCGCGGTGATCAGCGGCCCGAGGACGACCGGCCAGCCGGGGTGGCGTCCGACCGGCTGGGGTTCGCTCCCCGGTGCCATCCGCTCAACCGCGCTGGGACAGGAACTGGACGGACACGTCCTCGCCCGCGGCGACCTCGTCGACGTCCTCGTCCACCACGATCAAGCTGTTGGCCTCGGCCAACGACGCCAGCAGGTGCGTGCCCGAGGTGCCCAGCGGCTGCACCAGGTAGTCGCCGGTGTTCGGATCGCGCAGCAACTGGCCGCGCAGGAAGCCGCGACGACCCTTCGACGACGAGATCGGCGAGAGCAAGCTCGCCGAGACGGTCCGCCGGTGCGGGTTGGTCTTGCCCAGCGCCGCGCGGATCAGCGGCCGGACCAGCACCTCGAACACGACCAGCGCGCTGACCGGGTTGCCGGGCAGCACGAACGTCGGCACCTCGTCCGGCCCCAGGCGGCCGAAGCCCTGCACCGAGCCCGGGTGCATCGCGACTCGGGTGACGTCGATCTCGCCGAGGTCGGCCAGCGCGGAGCGGACGCCCGCACCCGCCGAACCGCCCGCCGCACCGGCGATCACCACGATCTCGGACAGCAGCAGCCGTCCCTCCACGACCTCGCGCAGCCGCTTCGCGTCCCCGCCGACCACGCCGACCCGGGCGACCTCGGCCCCGGCGTCGCGCGCGGCGGCGGCCAGCGCGTAGGAGTTCACGTCGTAGACCTGGCCCTGACCGGGCGTGCGGTCGACGTCCACCAGCTCGTCGCCGAGGGACAGGACCGACACCCGCGGTCGCGGGTGGACCAGCACCTTGCTCTTCCCCACGGCGGCGAGCAGCCCGACCTGCGCCGAGCCGATCGGGGCGCCGCGCCGCACCGCGATGTCACCGATCTGCACGTCCTCGCCGGTGCGGCGGACGAACGCCGCCGACGGCACCGACTCGCGGACCGCCACCCTCGCCGGGTGCTCGTCGGTGTAGCGCAGCGGGACCACCGCGTCGGCCAGCGTCGGCAGCGGCGCGCCGGTGTCCACCCGGACCGCCTGCCCCGGCTGCAACCGGCGGGGCTGGCGGGAGCCGACCGGGACCTCGCCGACCACCGGCAGCGCGCACTCCTGCTCGCCCGCCGCCTGCACGTCGACGCTGCGCACCGCGTAGCCGTCCACGGCGGCCTGGTCGAACCCCGGCATCGCCTGCTCGGCGACGACCTCCTCGGCGCACAGCAGTCCCTGCGACTCCGAGATCGCCACCCGCACCGGCGCGGGTCGGACGGCCGCCGTCAGCACGCGCGCGAGCTGCTCGTCCACAGACCTCATGGTGTCGCCCCTCTTCCGCCGCCCTCGTCGGGCTCAGCTCCTGCTCATCCGCTCCACGAGCCACTCCCGCAGGCCCGGCCCGTGCTCCGGGTCCTCCAAGGCGAAGTCCACCGCAGCTTTGAGGAAAGCGCCAGGATTTCCCAAGTCGTGTCGGGTACCTCGGTGGACGACGACGTGGACCGGGTGGCCTTCGGAGATCAACAACGCTACGGCATCGGTGAGCTGGAGCTCACCACCGGCGCCCGGCTCGATCCGGCCCAGCGCCTCGAACACCGCGCGGTCCAGCAGGTACCGCCCGGCGGCGGCCAGCGAGGACGGCGCGTCCTCGGGCGCGGGCTTCTCGACCATGCCCCGCACGCCCTTGACGTCGGCGTCCTCGGTGTCGTCGACCTCGAAGACACCGTAGGAGGAGACGTTCTCCCGCGGCACGTCGAACGCGCACAGCACGCTGCCGCCGTACCGGGCCCGAACCTCGGCCATCCGGGTGAGCACCCCGTTCGGCAGCACCAGGTCGTCGGGCAGCAGCACGGCCACCGCCTCGTCGTCGGCGGTGAGGTTCGGTTCCGCGCACCCGACCGCGTGGCCGAGGCCCAGCGCGCTGCGCTGCAGGGCGATCTCGGCGCTGATCAGCTCCGGGCCGCGGCGGACCTTCTCCAGCAGGTCGTCCTTGCCCCGGTCGGCCAGCGTCCGCTCCAGTTCGGGCTGCGGCTTGAAGTAGTCGGCGACCGCCTCCTTGTCCGGCGAGGTCACGATCACCAGTCGTTCCGCTCCGGCTTCGGCCGCCTCCGCGGCGACCAGCTCGATGCCCGGCGTCGCCACCACCGGGAGCAATTCCTTGGGCACCGCCTTGGTCGTCGGCAGGAAGCGGGTTCCCAGCCCGGCGGCGGGCACGATGGCGGTGCGGAAAGCGGGGGGCGTGCTCGTCGCGCTGCTCATGACGGGAGCCTATCGGGCTTCTTTAAGGTGGGGCTGTGAGCTCGCTGGAGGAACTGCACGCGTCCAAGGACGAGTGGCGGCGGGCGCTGCTGCGACGACGTGCCGAGGTCCCGGAAACCACCCGTTCGGCGGACGCCGCTGCGCTCCGCGACGCCGCTCTGAACTGGGCCGATGAGCGCGGCACCGGCGTCGTCGCGGCCTACGTGCCGGTGACGTCGGAGCCGGGTTCGCTGGACCTGCTGGACGCCCTGCGCGCGGCCGGACGCCGGGTGCTGCTGCCCGTCGTGACCGGGGCCCGCCCGCTGGATTGGGCGGACTACACCGGTCCGGAGTCGCTGGCACCCGCCCGCTTCGGCCTGCTCGAACCGGTCGGCCCGCGGCTCGGCGCCGAAGCCGTCGGCGCCGCCGGGGCCGTGCTGGTGCCCGCCCTCGGCATCGACCACCGCGGCGTCCGGCTGGGCCGGGGCGCCGGGCACTACGACCGCTCGCTGCCGCTGACCGCGCCGGGGGCGGTGCTGATCGGCGTGGTGCGCGATCCGGAGTTCGTGCCGGAGCTGCCCGGCGAACCGCACGACGTGCGGATGACCGCCGTGCTCACGCCGGGCTCCGGGGTGCGCGGGCTGCCGATGTGACGTAGGCGTGTTTGCGCCGGGACGGTGACGTACCGCATCATCGTGTTGGCACTCCCGCCTGTCGAGTGCCAACACGATGACGTCGGAGGTCACGGCCGTGCCCACTTACCAGTACGCCTGCACCGCGTGCGACCACCGCTTCGAAGCGGTGCAGTCCTTCAGCGAGGACTCGCTCACCACGTGCCCGGAGTGCCAGGGCCGGCTGCGCAAGCTGTTCAACGCCGTGGGCATCGTCTTCAAGGGCAGCGGCTTCTACCGCACCGACAACCGCTCGTCCGCCGGTTCCTCGTCGTCGAGCTCGTCCGCGTCGTCGGACTCGGGTTCCGGCTCCGGCTCCGGCGAGTCGTCCGGGTCCGGCTCCGGCTCCGGCGAGTCGTCCGGGTCCGCGTCGAAGGACTCCTCCTCGTCGAGCTCGTCCGGCTCCGGCTCGTCGAGCTCCAGCAGCACGTCGTCCTCGACCCCGGCGAGCAGCACCGCCTCCTGATCGCGCCACCCGATCGCCGGCCGCCGCCATGCGGTCGGCGATGACGCATGTCCGGGCCGCGATGACGTTTCCGGAAAACGTTGTCCACAGGCGTCCGAGTTGTCCACAGATTTGACAATCGAGCTTTCCGCCCGGTTCGCCGCCTCCCTACCGTTGATCTCGACGGATCGACCTCGGGAGGGACAATGACCAGGCACTCGGCCGCGTGGTTGCGGGACCGGATGGGCGCGCTGCGGCTCAGCGGGCGCGCCGCACGACTGCTCCTGCTGCGCCGCGTCGCGGCGGTGCTGCTGCTCGCGCTGGCCGCCATCGCGGCGGTGCGCCCGGGCCACGGGCCTGCCGAGCGGACGGTGCCGGTGCTGGTCGCCGCCGCGGACCTCGCACCCGGCCACGTGCTCGACCAGGACGACCTGGTGCTGCGCGAGATGCCCGCCGACCTGGTGCCGACCGGCGCCCTGCACGAGCACCGGTCCGCCGCGGGGCACGTGCTGGCCACCGGTGCGGGGCGGGGCGAACCGCTCACCTCGCTGCGCCTCGCCGGTCCGTCACCACCGGGCGACCTGGCCTCGGTCCCGATCCGGTTGGCCGACCCCGAGGTCGCGGAGTTCGTGCGGCCCGGGCGGCGGGTGGACATCGTCACCTCCGGTGCCGACGGCGGCGGGGCGCGCGTGCTGGCCGAACGCGCGCCGGTGATCACCGTGCCGCCCGACGCGAGCAGTACCGACCAGGACCGGCTCATCGTCGTGGGGTTGCCCGCGGCGGACGCCGCCGAGGTGGCCGCGACGGCCCTCACCCGATCGGTGACCGTTACGCTCCGCTGAACAATCCACGACGCGCTGATCAGCGGCGCGCCGGAATTCGGGGACCATGCCCCGGCACCGAGGAGAGAGGAGCGCGGACGTGCTCAAGGGCTTCAAGGACTTCCTGATGCGCGGCAACGTGATCGACCTGGCCGTCGCGGTGGTCGTCGGCAGCGCGTTCACCGCTCTGGTCACCGCCTTCACCACGAGCATCATCAAGCCGATGATCGCGGCCGCGGGCGGCGGGAATGTCACGGGCCTGACGGTGCAGCTCCGCGAGGGCAACGCGGCGTCGATGATCGACATCGCGGCGGTGATCAACGCCTTCATCACCTTCTTCATCACCGCGGGCGTCGTCTACTTCCTCTTCGTCATGCCGATGAAGCGGATCCAGGACCGGCGCAAGAAGGGCGAGGACGAGGGCCCGGCCGAGCCCACCGACGTGGAGCTCCTCCTGGAGATCCGCGACCTGCTCCGCCGCCAGCAGGGCCTGCCGGAGATCTCCGGCCTCGCCTCCGAGGAGGACGACGACCACCAGCAGCAGAAGACCACCGCCGGGGCCACCAGCGGCAACGGCAGCAGCAACGGCGACCGCTCCTGACCCACCCGGCGCGACCTCGGGACCGGACCACCACCGCCCGACACCGCGGAACGCGGGACGGCACCCGAGGTGCGCGCCACCGTGCCCGGCGCGACCCGCCCGGGGCGTGGGGACGGCGGTGCCGGGGGACGGAGGTTCGCGTCGCCGGGGCGCGGCTGGACGCCCAGCGCGGGCGGGAGCAGCCTGGTGGGATCCTTCGCGCCGGTGCTGCCGGACCGGTCAGTCCAGGCAGAACTCGTTGCCCTCCGGGTCGGTCAGCACGATGAACCCGAGCTCCATGGGCGGGGCGGGGTCGACTCGGCGCTGCCGACGCGCACCCAGCTCGACCAGCCGTGCGCACTCCGCCTCCAGCGCCGCCATCCGCTCCTCCCCGACCAGCCCCGGCGCTGCCCGGACGTCGAGGTGCAGCCGGTTCTTGACGGTCTTGGGCTCGGGCACCCGCTGGAAGAACAACCGCGGGCCGGAGCCCGCCGGGTCCACCACGGCCCACCGCTGGTTCTGCTTTTCCGGGGGCAGCGTCGCCGCGAACTCCTCCCAGGAGTCGAAGCCCGGCGGGGGCGGCGGGACCGCGTACCCCAACGCCTGGCTCCAGAACGCCCCCAGCGCTCGCGGGTCGGCGCAGTCAAAGGTCACCTGGATCGCGCGCACGTCAACCATGGACCGAAGGTAGAGCCCCGCACCGACGTCCGGCCCGCTCGCGGCGCCGACACCGCCCGGAGCGGTGCCCCGGCGGCGCGCGGCCCGTCCCCGGCGCGTCCGGTCCTAGTGGGAGCCGTGGTGCGGCGGCCGGTTCTCGCGGTACCAGCGCTCGCGGTCGTCGCCGCCCGGGCGTTCCTCCGCGCGCTCATCGGAGGTGGTGTCCGGCAGGACGTCGCCGAAGACCTCGGCCAGCCTGCGCCGACGCTCCCAATCGGGCTTCTGTTCTTCCGCCACGTCCCCGATTGTCCTCCGGGGCGAACCGTCCCGGCCACGGCGGTTCCGGCGGCCCTGCCCGATTCGCGGCTAAGGTGGAGGGGGAGGCCGGGTGATCGCCGGGCTCGGCGATCACCGTCGTCGACACCGGAGGATTGAGATGGGACTGTTCGACAAGGCGAAGGACCTGGCCAACCAGGCGATGGACAAGGCGGGCCCCGGAGCCTCCAAGGGCTTGGACGCCGCGAAGACGCGTCTCGACGAAGCCACCGGTGGCAAGTACCACGACAAGATCGAGAACGTCAGCGGCAAGGTCGAGAAGGCGATCAACCGCGACGACAAGGGCGGCGGGACCGAGGGCCCGGGACCGGACCAGCCGAACCGCCCGAGCTGACGTCCCCGGCACACGAGGGGTGCCTCCCACCGGCCGGTGGGAGGCACCCCTCGTTCGGTTCGACAGGCCACCCGACGGGGCGGGTGGCGCGGCGGTCAGGGCGTGTCGAGCCCCGAGAGCTGTTCGATGACGTGGGCCACCAGCGGGCTCAGCGTCGCCATGCCGTCGCGGACGGCCGAGCGCGACGGCGCCAGGTTCACCACCAGGGTGCTGCCGGACACGCCGACGAGGCCGCGCGAGACCCCCGCGTCGACCGCCCCGGCGGCCAGCCCGGACGCCCGCAGGGCCTCCGCGATGCCCGGGATCGGCCGGTCCAGCACCCCTGCCGTCGCGTCGGGCGTGACGTCGCGCGGCGAGACACCGGTCCCGCCGATCGTGATCACCACGTCCACGCCGCCGATGACGGCGGTGTTCAGCGCGTTGCGGATGTCGACCGTCTCGCCGGCCACCGCCACCGTGCCGTCGACGATGAACCCGGCCTCCTCCAGCAGTTCGGTCACCAGCGGACCGATGCCGTCGTCCTGTTCCCCCTGGGCGATGCGGTCGTCTACCACGACCACCAGAGCCCGCCCCAGTCGCTGCGCGCTGCGTTCCATGCCGGTAACGGTAGTAGCAAGCGCATCGGCGGTCAGATCCGTCGTGCCACCCGGCTCGACGGGGCCGTTCAGGTCGAGCAGCCTCGGCACCCGATCCGGTACGGCGGAACGTGTCATGTCGGACATGCTTCGCATTTCTCCTCACGAGCTGGTCGGCCGGTCCGCCGCGGACCGGCCAGAGCCGCGCCCCGACCGCACCGCCGGGGCTCCCGGGCGGCGCGGTCGAGGAGGCCCGCGACGACCGCGGGCCGATCCCCCATCACTGCCCGCTCAGCGTGACCTCGGTGGTGCGTTCCCCACCGGGCCCGCTGACCGTGACGGTCACCTTCTCCCCCGGCGCGTGGGAGCGCACCGCCGCGATGAGCGCGTCCGGGTCCTGGATCGCCCGGTCGTTGATCTTCGTGATCAGGTCGCCGCCGCGGATTCCCGCCTGCTCGGCCGCGCCCCCGGGGGTCACGTCGACGACCAGCGCACCGGGCGCCTGACCGGTGGTGATCCGCACGCCGAGGGTGGTCTGCGACGCCTTGCCGGTGTTCTTCAGCTCCTCGGCGATGCGCTTGGCCTGGTCGATCGGGATCGCGAACCCGAGCCCGACCGAGCCCGCCTGCTGCTGGCTGCTGCCGGGGCTGTAGATCGCCGAGTTGATCCCGACCACGCGGCCGTCCATGTCCACCAGCGGACCGCCGGAGTTGCCGGGGTTGATCGCGGCGTCGGTCTGCAGCGCGTTGAGCACGCTGGACTCGGCGCCGCGCTCGCCGCCCGCCCGCACCGGGCGGTCCTTCGCGCTGATGATCCCGCTGGTCACGGTGCCGGAAAGGCCGAAGGGCGAACCGATCGCGACCACCGGGGCGCCGACCGGGAGGTCGTCGCTGCGGCCGAGCTCGGCGGGCTGCAACCCGGTGATGTCGGCCTTGACCACGGCGAGGTCGGAGTTCGGGTCGGTGCCGACGATCCGCACCGGGGCGGTGCGGTTGTCGTGGAACAGCGCGGTGGTCTGGCCGTTCGCGCCCGCCTCGACCACGTGGTTGTTGGTGAGGATGTAGCCGTCCTCGCTGAGCACGATGCCCGACCCCTCGCCGGAGCCCTGCATCGAGGACACCTGGAGCTGCACCACGCTCGGCAGCACCTTGTCGGCCACCGCCTGCACCGAGCCCTGCGGCGCGGTGCTCGCGCTGCGGGCCGGGCGCTGCTGGTCGAGCGAGGTGACGCTGGAGTCGCCGGAGCCGCCGAACTGGTACCCGACGTAACCGCCGACGCCACCGCCGACCAGGGCCGCGACCAGGGAGGCCGCGATGAGGCCCACGGCGATCCCGCGCGGCTTGCGCGACGTGCGCTCCGCGGCCTGCACCGGCGCCATCCCCGGGTACTGCTGGTAACCCTGCTGGTAGCCGGGCGCCCACTGCCCGCCCGGCTGGGCGAACTGCTGGGTCTGCTGACCGGCCTGCTCCGGGTGCTGGGCCTGGCCCGGGTGCGGCACCTGCCCAGGGTGCTGCGGCTGGCCCTGGTATTGGACCTGTTCGGGGTGCTGCGGCTGCCCCGCGTACTGGCCCTGTTCGGCGTACTGGGCCTGTTCGGGATAGTGGGGCTGCTGGTAGGGGTTCGTCGGCTGGTACGGGCTCCGCGCCGCGGGGTCACCCGCCGCGTGCTGCCCGGCGCCGGAGTCGCCCGCCGGGGGCTGTCCGAGTCCGGGCTGCTCCCCCGCCTGGGCCTGGGACGGCTCCTGCGGTCCCGGCTGGTCGGCGGCAGGCGGCACCCCGGCAGGATTCGCGCCGCCCGCGGGCGTGCCCTCGTGCTGCGGTTCCTCCGGCTTCCTGCCGGACGATCCCGGGGTCTGGTCGTTCATGTCCTCCACTTTCCACGCCGGGTCTGAGAAGCGCCTGAGATCCGCCTGGGAGGTACCCGGGAAACGCCCCGGTCATCGCAACCGGTCGGCCATCTGCTCCGGCGTCACGTCGTTGATCCACACTCCCATGCCGGACTCGGAACCCGCGAGGTACTTCAGCTTGTCCGCGGACCGCCGGATGGAGAACAGCTCGAGGTGCAACCAGGCCAGGTCGCGGCCGGTGCGCACCGGCGCCTGGTGCCAGGCGGCGATGTAGGGCAGCGGCCGGTCGTAGAGGCCGTCCAGCCGCCGCAGCACCTCCAGGTAGGTCGCGGCGAAGTCGTCCCGCTCGGCGTCGTCGAGCGCCGGGAGGTCCGGGACCCGGCGGCGCGGGGCGAGGTGGACCTCGACGGGCCAGCGCGCGGCGGCGGGCACGTAGGCGGTCCAGTGCTCGGAGTCCAGCACGATCCGCGTGCCCTCGGCGCGCTCGGCGGCGAGCACGTCGCCGAGCAGGTCGCGGCCGTGCTCGTCGCGGTAGCGCTCGGCGGCCCGCAGCTCCTTGCCGGTCCTGGGCGTGACGAACGGGTAGCCGTAGATCTGGCCGTGCGGGTGCGAGAGCGTGACGCCGATCTCCTCGCCCCGGTTCTCGAAGCAGAAGACCTCCTCGACGCCGGGGAGCCGCCCCAGCGCCTCGGTGCGGTCCGCCCACACGTCGACGACCTGCCGCGCCTGCGCCCGGCTCAGGGCCCCGAACTTCGAATCGTGGTCGGAGGTGAAGCAGACCACCTCGCAGCGGCCGGTGGCCGGGGCCGCGGGCACCATCGGCATCCCCGCGACCGTCCCCGCCGTCCCCGGGATGTCCTGGGCCAAGGACGGGAACTGGTTCTCGAACACGACCACGTCGTAGTCGTCCTCGGGGATCTCGGTGGGCCGGCCGGGGCGGCTCGGGCACAGCGGGCACAGCTCGACCGGCGGCTTGTAGGTCCGCGACTGCCGGTGCGCGGCGATGGCGACCCACTCGCCGGTGAGCGGATCCCGCCGCATCTCCGAGGCCGGGGCCTGCGGCGGGAGGTCGCGCTGGTCCTCGGCGTCCCGCCGCGCGTCCGGGTCGGCGTCGAAGTAGATGATCTCGCGGCCGTCGGCCAGCCGCCGGGCGGTGCGCTTCACGCTTCCTCCTCCTGCTCGGTGACCTCGGCGAGCAGCAGCTCGATCTGCTCGGACAGCGCGGTGCGGGCCTCGGCCGGCAATCCGTCGTCGCTGATCAGCAGGTCGGCCTCGGCGAAGTCGACGATGGTGGATATGCCCACGGTCGACCACTTGGAGCTGTCGGCGACCACCACCAGGCGCCCGGCCGCTTCGGCGAAGGCCCGGTTGGTCTCGCCCTCGTTGAGGTTCGGGGTGGTGAAGCCGGCGCGCGGCGCCATCCCGTGCACGCCGAGGAACACCAGGTCCAGGTGCAGCGAGCGCAGCGACTTCACCGCCACCGGCCCGACCAGCGCGTCGGAGGGGGTCCGCACGCCGCCGGTGAGCACCACCGCCCGGTCGGTCCGACCGCGCTGCTGGAGGGCGTCGGCCACCCGCACCGAGTTGGTGACCACGGTCAGGTCGGGGATCTCGTCGAGGTGCCGGGCCAGCGTCCAGGTGGTCGTCCCGGCGGTCAGGCCGATGGCGGTGCCGGGCCGGATCTGCTCGGCGGCCAGCCGCGCGATGGCCTCCTTCTCGGCGAGCTGGCGCACCGACTTGGCCTCGAAGCCGGGCTCGTCGGTGCTGCGCCCGATCATCGAGGTCGCCCCGCCGTAGACCTTCTCCACCAGGCCGCGCCGGGCCAGCGCGTCGAGGTCCCGGCGGATCGTCATGTCCGAGACGCCGAGCCGCGTGACCAGGTCGCTGACCTGCACCGCGCCGGTCCGCCGGATCTCGTCGAGGATCACGTCCTGGCGTTGCCGTGCGAGCACACCCACCTCATCCGTGCGCGGACCCCGCCGGATCCGCGCCGTCGTCGGAGCCCCTCCGGCCAGCAGCGACCGAAAGCACTCCTTGCACCGTCAAGTCAACACGAACCAACAGTACCCGCACACCCCAACAGGGATGTACGGCTCCTTGTTGATCACGATGCGTATCGGATGTTCAGTGCTGTTGGATATCCGGGACACGACCGGGGAGTGTCATGCGCAGCAGCGCGCCACCCTCCGGAGCCTCCCCGGCCCACACCGCACCGCCGTGACGCTCGGCGACCTGCTTGACGATGGACAGCCCGAGCCCCGAACCGGGCAGCGTGCGGGCGTCCGAGGACCGGTAGAACCGCTCGAACACGTACGGCCGGTCGCCCGGCGCGATGCCCGGACCGGCGTCGGCGACCTCCAGGACGGTGTGCCGGGCGCCCGGGTCCGGCCGCAGCTCGACCCGCACGGTCGCCCCGTCCGGGCTCCACTTGGCCCCGTTGTCCAGCAGGTTGAGCACCGCGCGCTCCAGCGCGGTGGCGTCGCCCATCATCCGCCACGGGTGCAGCCGGACGTCGAACTCGACCCGCTGGGCGCGGCGCTGCGCCCGGCTCAGCGCGCGCTCGACGACCTCGACGAGGTCCACCGGCTCGTGCACCACCTGCGGGGTGTCCTCGCGGGCCAGCTCCACCAGGTCGCCGACCAGCGCGGACAGCTCGGTGACCTGGGCCTGGACGTCGGCGAACATCTCGTCGCGGTCCTGCTCGGACAGCTCCGGGGCGTCCGGCCGGGCCGAGGCCATCAGCAGTTCGAGGTTGGTGCGCAGCGAGGTCAGCGGGGTGCGCAGCTCGTGCCCGGCGTCGGCGACCAGCCGCCGCTGGCGCTCCTGCGATTCGGCCAGCGCGCCGAGCATCCGGTTGAAGCTGGTGGTCAGGCGGGCCAGTTCGTCGTCCCCGCTGACCGGGATGGGCCGCAGATCCCCGGTGAGCGCGACCCGCTCGGTGGCGGCGGTGAGCCGCTGCACCGGGCGCAGGCCCGCCCGCGCGACGGTGGTGCCCGCCGCGGCGGCGAGCAGGATGCCCGCCCCGCCCATCACCACCAGGACCACGCTGAGCTGCGCCAACGTCTGCTGCGTCGGGCGCAGCGAGGTGGACATGACCACGGCCGCGCCGCCGGCCCCGGTGGGCACCGCGACGATCCGGCTGTTGGTGCGCTCGTCGGTGCGCAGCGACTCCGCGATCTCGCCGCGGGCGACCGCGAGCTCCTGGTAGCTGGTGGGCGGCCGGCTGCGGCTGTCGACGTCCGGCGGGTGCACCTCGGTGCCGTTGGCGAACAGCACGCTGATCTTGAAGTTCGCCGCGTTGTAGAAGGCGACCGGCACCTGCTGCAGGTCGGGGGTCCGCACCAGCGGGCCGTGCGCGGCCTCCACCGCGCGCTCGGTGAGGTTGTCGTCCACCTGCTCGTAGAGGCTGTCGTGCACGGTGAGGAAGGCCGCCACCGACACCAGCGCGACCGCGCCCGCCACGCAGATCGCGGCGAGCCAGGTCACCCGGTTGCGCAGGGACACCCGCTGGAGCCGGCTGTTGCCCGGTCCGTCGGGGGCCAGCAGGTCCGGCGGCGGCGGTGCGGAGCTGGTCACGGCGGCGTCTCGCGGAGCACGTAGCCCACCCCGCGCACGGTGTGGATCAGCCGCGGCTCACCCTCGGCCTCGGTCTTGCGCCGCAGGTAGCCGATGTAGACCTCCAGGGCGTTGCCCGAGGTCGGGAAGTCGTAGCCCCAGACGTCCTCCAGCAGCCTGCTGCGGGTGAGCACCTGCTTGGGGTGCGCCATGAGCAGTTCCAGCAGCGCGAACTCGGTCCGGGTGAGGCTGATCGACCGCTCGCCCCGGCGGACCTCCCGGGTGCCCGGGTCCAGCTCCAGGTCGGCGAAGCGCAGCGGCGCCGGACCGCCCCCGTCCTCCGGCGGCGCGGCCCGGCGCAGCAGCGCGCGCAACCGCGCGAGCAGCTCCTCCAGCGCGAACGGCTTGGGCAGGTAGTCGTCGGCGCCCGCGTCCAGGCCCGCCACCCGGTCGGAGACCGCGTCGCGGGCGGTGAGCACCAGGATCGGCAGGTCGTCACCGGCGCTGCGCAGCCGCCGGGCCACCTCCAGGCCGTCCAGCCGGGGCATCATCACGTCGAGGACCAGGGCGTCCGGTCTGCTGCCCGCCAGGGAGTCCAGGGCCTGTTGACCGTCCGCGGCGAGCTCGACCTGGTAACCGTTGAACTGCAACGACCTCCGCAGGGACTCGCGCACGGCTCGATCGTCGTCGACGACGAGGATGCGCATGGGCCCAGTCTTACCCGAAGCCCTGAGAACGAGCTGAGAGCCCGCCGCGGTGCCGGTGCCGGAGCCCGGCGGTCAGCGCCTCGGCGGACGGGCCCGGTCGCCGTAGCGGCGGCGGAACTTCTCGACGTTGCCCGCGGTGTCCAGCAGCGTGCTCTTGCCGGTCCAGAACGGGTGCGAATACGCGCTGATGTCCACCACGACCAGCGGGTAGGTGTTGCCGTCCTCCCACTCGACGGAATCCCGGGACGTCTCGGTCGAGCGGGTCAGGAACTGCTCGCCGGTGGCGCGGTCCCGGTAGACGACCGGGTGGTAGTCGGGGTGCATGTCGCGCTTCACCGCGTCTCCCCTCCGGTGCCCCGCAAGGCACCTGATGTTGATAACCGTTTTCACCTGACACCGTACCGGCGGCGTCCACCTCCCCGGCTACCCGGCCGCCCGGACCGGCGAACCCGAGGTGCGGCGGAGATCACCGGCCGGGCCCCGGGGCGCTGCGGCAGGATGGGCCGGATGAGCAGCGCGACCCCGAACCCCTCCGACCTCTACGACGTGATCAACCGGCGCCGCGACGTGCGCTCCGAGTTCACCGGCGGACCGGTCCCCGACGACGTGCTGCACCGCGTGCTCACCGCCGCCCACCGGGCGCCCAGCGTCGGCCTGTCCCAGCCGTGGGACTTCGTGCTGGTCCGCTCCGAGGCCACCCGCCGGGCGTTCAAGGAGCACGTCCTCGCCGAGCGCAGCGTCTTCGCCGCCGACCTCACCGGCGAGCGGGCCGACACCTTCTCCCGGATCAAGGTCGAGGGCATCGTCGAGTCGTCGCTGGGCGTGGTCGTCACCTACGACGCCGAGCGCGGCTCGCCGCAGGTGCTGGGCAGGCACGCGATCGCCGACGCCGGGCTGTACTCGGTGTGCCTGGCGATCCAGAACCTCTGGCTGGCCTCGACCGCGGAAGGGCTCGGCGTCGGGTGGGTCAGCTTCTACCGCGAGGAGTTCCTGCGCAGGCTGCTGGACATCCCCGGCGGGGTGCGCCCGGTGGCGTGGCTGTGCCTCGGCCCGGTCCGCGAACTCGCGACCGCGCCGGACCTGGAGCGGCACGGCTGGCGACGTCGACTGCCGCTGGAAGACGTGGTTCACTACGAGACGTACCAGCGCGGTCACGTGCGGTGATCGCGCTCACCCGAACGCCGCGGGGGCGTGGTGCCGCAGGACGTACCGCTGTTGGCCGGGCACCTGCCGGCCCAGGACCGGCAGGTGCGGCTGCTGCTGGACGCCGGTCGGCTCTCCGCCGCCGACATCGCGTTCGACCAGCTCATCGCCGCCGGGCAGGACCGGGTCGCCGAGCAGTGGAACCGCTCCACGGTGCTGGTGAACCGGGCCCTGCTGGCCTGGCGGCTCGGGCGGGTGGCGACCGCGCTGGAACTCGCCGCCGACGGCTGGACCGAGTTCGACGTCGACCACCCGCCCGGCCCGGCCGGCGCGCACACGACCAGCATGCTCGGCTGGTTGATGGAGGTGATCGGGCACCGCGGGCCGGCGCTGGACCTGATGGTCCTCGGCGTCCAGCAGGCGCGCGGGTGCCATGACCCGGACGCCCTCGCCCACTGCCTGTGCCGGGAGGGCATCGCCCGGATCTTCCGCGGCCTCGACGCCGACCCCGCCGAGCACTTCGGGCGGGCCCGGGAACAGCTCGCCGAAGCCCACGAGCTGGCGTCCCCGGGCCAGATCAAGCGGACCTCGCTGGCCGGGCTGGCCCGCGCGCTGGCCGGCACCGGTGAGCCGGTGGCGGCCGAGCGCTGCGCCGAGCGGGCCCTGGCCCGCGGCGGCTCCGCCCAGCACTGGTTCACCACCGCGGTGGCCGACTGGGTGCTGGCGGTGGTCGCCCGCGACCGCCACGAGCTGCGCGACGCGCGGACCTACGCCAGCCGGGCGCTCGACGGGGCCGAGCGCATCCGGGACACGCTGCTGATGCGGCGGTTCGCCGCGGAGCTCACCGGGATCTGCGAGCTGCTGGAGGACCCCGTCGGGGAGACCGCCGCGCTGCGGCGCAGCGTCGCGGCGGGCGCGATGGCCGTCGAGGCGTTGCAGACCGGGCTCGGTCAGGCCCTGGAGCAGCGGCGGGTCGCGGCGCACGCGCAGCGGATGGCGATGGCCGCGCACGAGGTGGCGGTGCGCGATCCGCTCACCGGGACGGTGAACCGGCGCGGGTTCGAGCGCTTCGGCCCGCCGCTGCTGGAGCGCGCCGAGGGCGACGGCCTCGGCATGTGGCTGATCATGCTCGACGTGGACGGGTTCAAGGAGATCAACGATCGCGGCGGCCACACCTCCGGTGACGTGGTGCTGCAGGAGCTCGCCGGGCTGCTGCGGGCGGTGGCGCGCACCGACGACCTGATCTGCCGGTGGGCCGGGGACGAGTTCGTCGTGCTGCTCGCCGACGACGACCACCGGCGGCGGGCGGGCCCGGTGCTGGCCGAGCGCATCCGCGACGCCGTGCACGCCCACGACTGGCAGCTCGCCCTGGGCCGGACCATGGAGCCGCCGACGGTGAGCATCGGCGTGGCGGGCGGTCCGCGAGAGCTGAAGCACCTGTTCGCCGCGGCCGACATCGCCCTGTACCGGGCCAAGCGCGGCGGCCGGGACCGGGTGGAGATCGACACCAGCACCTCCCGCCCCACCATCGAATGAGAACTACACTCCTCCGGTGCCTTCCGGACCGTCGAGCGAACCGCTAGGGTCCACCCTTCCCGGAACCCGGAACCCGGAACCCGGAACCCGGAACCCGGAACCCGGAACCCGGAACCCGGAACCCGGAACCCGGAAGCGCCGGTGGGCGGCATGAGCAGGTGGGACACCGTCCGGCCGGAGCGCGCGGTGCTCGGGGTGGTGCGGACGCTGACCGCGCTGGACCGGCTGCTCGACGTGCTGCCGGTGCTCGCCGACGACCTGCGGGTGGAGACGCGGTTCGCGGTCGCGGCCGGATCGCCGTTCGGCGCGGACCTCGGCACGGCGTTGCGCGCGGCGGGCGTCCCGGAGGTGGCCTGGTCGCAGGCGGGGCGGTTCGACCTCGCGCTCTCCCCGAGCAGCAACGGTGCCCTGCACGAGCTCGGCATCCCGCTGGTGACGCTGCCGCACGGCGCGGGCCACGCCAAGCTCCGCGCCACCGAGCACGGCCACTCCCCGGAGGTCTCCGGCCTCTCGCGGACGCAGCTCCTGCACCGCGGCCGGGTGGTGCCCACCGCCGTCGGCCTGGCCCACCAGGACCAGGTCGCCGTGCTGCGCCGGAGCTGCCCGGAGGCGGTGCCGCGCGCGGAGGTGGTCGGCGATCCCTGCTACGACCGGCTCGCCGCGAGCCTGCCGATGCGCGAGCACTACCGGCGCGAGCTGGGCACCGGGGATCGCACGCTGGTGCTGCTGGCCTCCACCTGGGGCGAGCACTCGCTGTTCGGCGCCCGCGGCGGGCTCGCCGCCGAGCTCGTCGACCTGCTGCCGCCGGAGCGCTACCAGGTCGCCCTGGTGCTGCACCCGAACGTCTGGACCCGGCACACCCGGATGCAGCTGGAGCTGTGGACCAGGCGGGCGCGGGCGGGCGGCCTGCTGCTGGTGCCGCCGCTGCGCGCGTGGCAGGCGGCGATGGTCGCGGCCGACGTCGTCATCTCCGACCACGGCTCGCTGACCTGCTACGCCGCCGCGCTGGGCAAGCGCCTGCTGCTGGGCGCGTTCGGCGGGCACGAGCTGGTACCGGGCTCGTCGGCGGAGCTGATCGGGCGGCGGGCCGAGCGCCTGACCACCCCGAGCCGCGCGGCCGTCGACGCCGCCGCCCCGCTGCCCGGGCACGGCGAGCTGGCCGAGCGGACCTTCGGGCCGCGCAGCGCCGCCCGGCTGCGCGCCCTGCTCTACCGGCTGCTCGACCTGCCCGAACCGGACTGGCCGGTGCGGACCGAACCGGTGGAGCCGTTCAGTCCGTGAGCCGCTGCCGCACGCGCTCGGCCTCGGCGCTGCCCGCCTGGTCGTAGATCGTCAGCGCCTCCTCCAGCAGCGGCCGGGCTCCGGGGCGGCCGAGCGCGGTCAGCGCGTCGGCCAGCAGCACCAGCGGTTCGGCGAGGTCGAAGGAGGCACCGCGGCCGCGCACCGACGCGATCGCGGGTTCCAGCGCGGCCAGCGCCTGCTCGTGCTCGCCCCGGCCCAGGTGGATGCGGCCGATGGCGGTGGAGATCCGCGCCGGGGTGCGCCGGTCGTCGGGGAAGGCGGTGAGCCGGTCCAGGGCGCCGCGCAGCGAGTGCAGCGCCTCGTCGTCCCGCCCGAGGCGGTGCAGTGATCGCCCGATCAGGTACTCCTGGAGCGCCACCCCGCGCGGACGGCCCATCCCGGCGTTGAGCTCCGCGGCCCGCTCGAACAACCCGATCGCCTCGGCGTGCTCCCCGCGCGCGGCCCGCACCTTGCCGTGGAACTCCAGCGCGGAGGCCAGCACCCGCCGGTGCCCGGCGCGCTCGGCGATCCGGCAGGCCCCGGCCGACTCCTCCTCCGCGGCCACCGGATCACCGGATTCCACGAGGAGCTGCGCGCACAGGCTGCGCAGCCGGGCCTCGGCGGCGGACAGCCGCGCGCGCTGGGCGGCCTCGACGCCGAGCCGGAAGGCGCGCACCGTGTCGGCGTAGTGCTTGTGCTGCTGGTGCAGCGCCCACAGCGGACCGTCGCAGAGCGCGATCACGTCCTGGTACCAGCCGCGGTCGTAGGAGATCCGGAGGACGGCGAGCAGGTTCAGCCGTTCGCGTTCCAGCCACTCCAGCGCGGTGACCTCGGTGTAGGGGTTCTCCCCGGAGACGTCGTCGTCGGCGATGCGCAACCGGCTGGGCTCCATCACCTTGCGGTCGCAGTAGGCGCCGTGCAGCCGGTACCAGTCGACGAGCCGGCGCAGCGCGTCCGCGCGGTGGTCGGCGGACAGCAGCGCGGCGTGGGCCTGCGCGTGCGCCCGGATCAGCGCGTGGAATCGGTACTGCTGCCGGTCGTCCTGGGTGAGCAGGCCGATGTCGTGCAGGTCGTCGAGCCGGTCGGTGGCGTCGCGGACGGTCAGCTCGGCGAGCACCGCGACCGCCTCCGGGCAGAAGTCCTCGCCCGGGAACAGCCCGAGCACCTGGTACAGCTCGCTCTCGGCTTCGGGCAGGTCGTCGAAGACGAAGTCCAAGGCCACGCGCACCACCGGTTCCTTCCGCAGCACCATCCGGTCCAGGCGGGTCCGCTCCTCGGCGAGCTCCTCGACCAAGCGCTGCACCTGCCTCCGCCGCCGATGGTTCAGCCGACCGGCCACCACCCGCAACGCGAGCGGCAACCGACCGCACAAACGGATCAACTCGGCGACCGCCGCGGGTTCCTCGTCGACCTCGACGCCGCACCGCCGGAGGTACTCCAGCGCGTCCTCGTGGGCGAGCAGTTCCAGCGCGACGGGCACCACCCCGTCCCCGATCAGCTCCTCGGCGCGCTCGTTCGTGGTCACCAGCACCATCCCCGAGCCGGTCCGCAGGTCCAGGAACTCGGCGGGGTCCGCCGCGTCGTCCACGACCACCAGCACCGGATCCCGCGCGGTCCGGGACCGGAACAGCGCGAGCGCGGTGCCGGGGTCGTCGGGAACGTCGCGCTCCCCCAACGACCACAAGCACCGCCGCACCACGGCGTCCAGGCCGAGCCGGCTGACCTCGCGGGGGCAGAACACGTCCCCGCCCGGGAACCGCTCCCGCACCGCGTTGCCCCAGTGCGCCGCCAACGCCGTCTTCCCGACCCCGCCGATCCCGCTGATCACCGCGAACCCGGACTCCACCGCGTCCAACGCCGCCACCGCCCCGACCCGGTCCACGAAGTGCGGCGGCGCGGCCAGCAGCTCCCGAGGCACCGCGGGCTCCGACGGCACGTGCACGTGCACGCCCCCGGACACGCTCCCGGCCTGCACCAGCAACCGCGCGTCCCCGGAATGCACGTTCACCGCACCACCCGCGGCGGTGCGGTCCTCGTCGCCCCGGGCATCCCTGTCGTCATCCACGGTGTCCACCCCAGCCAGCACGTAACGGCGCCCTGACCCTACGCGACCACCCCCAGCGCACGGCCCCGTTCCGGCACCCCGGCACCGCCTGTCCCACCCCACCCCGCCAGCAGGTACCCTCCAGGAGGTCGCACGACCACGCCCCCGTAGCTCAGGGGATAGAGCACCGCTCTCCTAAAGCGGGTGTCGCAGGTTCGAATCCTGCCGGGGGCGCTCTCCACCACCAGCACCGACCTGCGGCGGAAGTCCTCCACGGAGCGGCTTGGGCATCGATGTCCGCGTGGATGACGTCCGTGATCCCGCCCCGGGCCGCGCGCCGGTCCCGCCTACCGCGGGCCCTCGCGGAGGAAGGTGCCGAACTCGTCGGCGGGCAGCGGCGCGGAGAACAGGTACCCCTGGTAGGCGTCGACACCCACCGCGCGGAGCAACTGGTGCTGCGTGGTGGTCTCGACGCCTTCGGCGATGCAGAACCGCCGCAACGTGCGGACCAGCTCGGTCATGGCCCGCGCGATGCCGAGGTCGTCGGCGTCCGTGCCGACGCCCGCGACGAACCCCCGGTCGAGCTTGACGATCTGGGTGGGCAGCTCCTTGAGCCGGGTGAGCGAGGAATAGCCGGTGCCGAAGTCGTCCACGGCGAACCGCACGCCGGCGTCGACCAGCTCGGTCATCGCGTGGCGGGGTTCCGGCCCCATCGACGCGAGCACCGTCTCGACCATCTCCAGGACGACGTCCTCCGTGGAGGCGCCGAACTCGTCGAGCAACGACGAGATCGTGTCGACGAAGCCCGGTTGTTCCGGCCGCAGCCCGGCCAGGTTGACCGCGACGCTCACCCGTCGGCCGTCCGGCCGGATCCAGCCGGCCGAGTCGCGCAGCGCCGTGCGCAGCACGCAGCAGTCCAGCGCGGCCAGCATCCTGCCCTGCTCCGCGACCTCGAGGACGACGTCGGGGGTGAGCGGGCCGAAGTGGGGGTGCTGCCACCGCAGCAGCGCCTCGGCCATCACCACGTTCCCGCCGTTGTCGACGATGGGCTGGTAGTGGAGGTCCACCTCGTCGCCCTCGATCGACTCGCGCAACGTCTCCTCGATCGCGAGCTGGTCGCTGGCCGCCCGGGTGCGGTGCGCGCGTCCGTGCACCACGTTGATCCCCTCCTGGTCGCGCACCCGGTTCTCGAGCATCGCCGCTTCGGCCGAACGCAGCAGCTCGCTCGTGGTCGTGGTGGGTTCGCCCACCACCGTGGCACCGACCGACGCGGACAGGTGGACCCGCCGGTCGTGCAGCGCCACCGTCATGCGGAAGAGCTCGGCGACCTCGCCCACCAGCGCTTCGATGCCCGACACGGCGTCGAGGTCGGAGCACACGACGAGGAACTCGTCGCCGTAGAAGCGCGCGGGCGTGCAGTTCGGCGGCAGGCCGGCGGCCAGCTGCCGGGCCACCTCCACGAGCAGCTCGTCACCCGCCTCGTGACCGAGGGCGTCGTTCACCCGCTTGAAGTTGCTCAGGTCGCAGAACAGCACCGCGATCTGCCCCGGGGACGCGCGGAGGAGCAGCGAGGAGACCAGTTCGTCGAACCCGCGGCGGTTGAGCAACCCGGTCAGGTCGTCGTGGGTCGTCTGGTGGCGCAGCGCCTCGGTGTGCCGGACCTGCGCGGTCACGTCGTGGAAGATCACCAGCCACGAGCGGTTGCCGTCGTCGCGCACCGACGCCGCCCTGTGGAGCTGGCACAGCACCGGTTCACCGTCGAAGCGGGACAGCACGTGGTACGGCCACGGTCCGCCCGTCCGCCCGATCACCGAGTCGGGAGGACGGGGGATCAGCCCACCGCTCTCGTCGTCCGGGTGCAGCACGTCGCGGTCGCTGCGTTCGCGGAGCTCCTGCAGCCGGTATCCCAGCAGCTCGCACAGGGCGCCGTTGGCGTCGAGGAAGCGGCCCGACTCGTCGAACAGGGCGATGCCGGTCGAGGCGAGCTCGAACAGGTCGGTGAACCTGCGTTCGGAACGCTGCTGGCGGGCTTCGGCCTCGCTCTCGTCGCGGACGACCTTGATGAAGCCGTCCAGCGCGCCGCCGGGACTCCGCTGCGCCGTGATCACCACGTGCGCCCAGAAGCGCGTCCCGTCCTTGCGCAACCGCCAACCCCGGTCGATGAAGAACCCGTTCGCAGCGGCCTGCTGCAGCTCCCACTCCGGGTATTCCGCAGCGACTTGCTCCGAGCGGTAGAAGATCGAGAAGTGCTGACCGATGATCTCCTCGCTGCGGTAGCCCTTCAGCCGCTCGGCACCGGCGTTCCAACTGGACACGCGGCCCTGCGCGTCGAGCGAGAAGATCGCGTACTCGCGCATGTCCTCCGCGGCGAAGATCTTCGCAGCCCCGAGCTGCACGGCCTCGCTCCGGTGATTTCCGGTCCCGTGGTGGTCCATCCAGGCTTCCCCGCGTTCGGACGTGGCGCGGCGCTCGTCCGACGAACGTAAGCCGCGACCACGGGCGGGGCAACTCCGCCGGGCACCGCTCACCCGCAGCGGCGTCGACCCGGTCGAGGTCGCGCGGGACGATGCCCAGGGTCGACCGGGCGAGGAGGTCGCTGCTCTCGAAGGCCGTCCCGGCCGCGTGCACCCCTGCCACGTACTGGCCGACCGCGAACCGCCTCGGGTGCGCGCGACCGTCCGCGTGCAGCAACCTGCGGTCGCTCGCGCGAACGCCGATCGTGCCCGTGGTGTAGCCGACGCCCTACTCTCAGCGCGTCCGCGGTGAAGTACCTCGGCAGCGGCTGCGGATCCGCGGGCAGTGCGTAGCCGAACTTGGCGTGGTACGGCAGTCCACGCCGGGAACCCACGAACAGAACCGGCTCCCGCCCGCTCGGGCGGTAGGCCAGGCCGTCCTCGGTCTGCTCGAACCGGCCGCCCCTGCCCTCGCACAGCAGCGCCATGCAGTCCAGAACGTGAGGACGAGGTGAAGCCAGAAGGGCCGAGGCACCGCCGCTCGCACCGCGAACGTTCGAGGAGAGCGATGGGCACCACGACCTACACCGCACCCGGATTGACCGAGGTGGGCGAGTTCGGCACCGACACCCTCGGTGGTTTCGGCGACGTCTCCGACTTCGCCGGCTTCTACAACTAGGACACCCCGTGCTGCGTCCCGCGCCTGGTGACGGCGCGGGACGCAGCACGGGTCGTCGGCGCGGTCAGGCTCGCTTGGCGTAGTCGGTGGCGCCGTACCAGTCGACGAGGACGACGTCCTCGTCGCCGACGACCCAGGCGTCGTGGCCCTGGGGCAGGGAGCTGATCGAGCCCGGTCCGACGTCGAACTCGTCTCCGTCGGACATCCTCACGCGCAGCTTCCCGGAAACGTGGTACTGGAAATGGGGGGCTTCGCACCACTCGGTGCCGACGATGGGCTTGACGTCCCGGCTCCACTGCCAGCCGGGGTGCAGCACCAAGCGCCCGATGGCGCCGTCGGCCATGTTGAGGACCTCGGCCCGCCCATGTTCGAATTCCCGGATCTCATCCGGGGCGTCGAACCCTCGGTGTTCGACGGTCTGCCGGTGCTGTGTGGTCATGGTCCGCTCCTCTCTGGTGACCGCCTCCGCCATTGTTTTCCCGCCAGGACCGCCCCGGCCAGGGGCTTTCTGCCCGGCCGCCGACCAGCGCAGCCCGCGTCACCGCGCGTCACCGGCACGTGACCGACCGCATCGCACCTGCGCGCTCCCCTCGGGCGGCCGGGCTTCCTCGGTCCGGGGCGCGGGGGACGTTCGTGCTGTTCATCCGGTGCTCACGCGGATGGCGGTACGCCTTCACCGTTCTGGCTGAGAGTGGGGTGGTTCCCGAACGATGGAGGTCGTTGTGCCTGAGTTTTCGCGGCGTAGCGTGCTGCTGAGCGGCTCCTTGGCCGGTGCTGCGGCGCTGTCCACCGCGGCCGCGCTCCCGGTGGCCGCCGCACCCGGAGCGGGGGCGGCGCGGCGCGGTGAGGTTTTCACGCTGGGCGTCGCCTCCGGTGACCCGGCCCCGGACGGCGTGGTGCTGTGGACGCGGCTGGCGGCGGACCCGCTGGCCGAGGACGGCATGGGCGGGATGCCGGGCAAGGCGCTGCCGGTGCAGTGGGAGGTCGCCGAGGACGAGCGGTTCACGCGCATCGTGCAGCGCGGTGAGGCCCAGGCGGCCCCGGAGCTGGGCCACAGCGTGCACGTCGAGCTGACCGGTCTGCGCCCGGACCGCGAGTACTTCTACCGGTTCCGCGCGCAGGGATCGCTGTCGCCGACCGGCCGGACCCGCACCGCGCCGCTGCCGGGCGCCCTGACCACCTTGTCGATGGCGTTCGCGTCCTGCTCGCAGTACGAGCACGGGTACTTCACCGCCTACCGCCACCTCGCCGAGGAGCACCCCGACCTCGTGCTGCACCTCGGTGACTACGAGTACGAGTACGAGGCCGGGGATTACGTCGCGCCGGGCGGGAATCCGCGCGACCACCGGGGCCCGGAGACGGTGTCGCTGGCGAACTACCGGCAGCGGCACGCCCAGTACAAGACCGACCCGGACCTGCAGCACGCGCACTCGGTGGCTCCCTGGGTGGTCGTGTGGGACGACCACGAGGTCGACAACAACTGGGCCGACGAGGTCCACGAGAAGCCGGAGATCCCGCAGCCGGACTTCCTGGCGCGCCGCAAGGCCGCTTTCCAGGCGTACTACGAGAACATGCCGCTGCGCCGCGCGCAGATCCCGAAGGGGATCGACCTGCGCCTGTACCGCCGCGTCCAATGGGGACGGTTGGCGACGTTCCACATGCTCGACACCCGCCAGTACCGCGATGACCAGGTCGGCGGCGACGAGTCCCCGACGCAGGACCCGGCCCGGTCGGACCCGAAGCGCAGCTTGACCGGCGCGGAGCAGGAACGTTGGCTGCTGCAGGGCCTGCGGTCGTCCGGCGCCCGGTGGGACGTGCTGGGCCAGCAGGTCATGTTCGCCGAGATCGACCTGCAGAACGGGGCGGAGAAGGGCTACAACCCGGACGCCTGGGACGGTTACGTGGGTTCCCGGCAGCGCGTCATGCGGGGCTGGCAGCAGGCGAAGACCCGCAACCCGGTGGTGCTCACCGGCGACGTCCACAAGCACTGGGCCAACGACGTCCACGATGGTGACCGGGTGGTCGCCACCGAGCTGACCACCACGTCGATCACCAGCGGCGGTGACGGTTCGCCGGAGCTGACCGCCGAGGAGCAGGCGTACCTGCGGGAGAACCCGCACGTGAAGCTGTACGCGAACCAGCGCGGCTACATCCGCACCACGTTCACCGAGGGCGAGGTGCGCGCGGACTACCGGGTCGTCCCGTACGTGACGAAGCCGGGCGCTCCGGTGGAGACCTTGGCGTCGTTCGTCATCGAGGACGGCAAGCCGGGGCTCAACCAGGCGTGACGGCCGGGCGGCGTGCTGCTCGGTGCCCGGGCCGCACGCCGCCCTTCCCGGGTCACACCGGAGCGGGCTCCGGCGACGCGACGACGCCCAGGGCCGACCGCGCGAGGAGGTCGCTGCTCTCGAAGAACCCGGACGCCACCGGGCCGTCCCCGGCCGCGTGCACCCCTGCCACGTACGGGCCGACCGCAAACCGCCGCGGATGCGCACGACCGTCCGCGTGCAGCAGCCTGCGGTCGCTCGCGCGGACGCCGATCGTGCCCGTGGTGTAGCCGACGCCCTCCTCCCAGCGCGTCCGCGCCGTGCATTCACCGCGGTCCCGGAGCCGACGCAGCAGGTCGTCACCGGTGTCGGGCAAGGTCGGCGCGCGCAGCCGCGACTCGATCAGGCAGCGGGCTTCGACCACGTCCGGGACCACCGGGCTGGCGGCGCGGAAGATTCCCCGCTCCGGGTCCGCGGTGATCGCCACGTCGGGACCGAGGAACCGGACCAGCCCGGCCCGCGAGAGGGCGAGCAGCTCGGCCAGCCGCCGAGGGGGCGGTCCGCTGGTCACGAAGCTCACCAGCGGCAGGAACCCGTTCTCCAGCTCCAGCACGAGGGAACGCGCGGACAGGGCGTCCGACTCCACGAGCTCGATCAGCACCTCGACCGCCGCGAGCAGGCCGTTCACCGCGGCGAGCTGCGGGCTGTGCGCCGGGTCGCAGCGGTGCCGCAGGTCGTCGTCGATGTACTGGCGGATCTCCCGCTGCAAGGCTTCGGCGTCGCCCCACGTCCCTTCCAGTTGCCCGTCGAGCAGGTCCCAGGTGAACCGGTCGGACTCCGCGGGCACGCTCCTCGCGACCAGCTCGTCCCATTCCCGGCCGCCCCAGTCGAGGTCCGCCAGCGCGGCGGCGAAGTCGGTCCAGGTACCGCGGACCCGGTCCGGGCGCGCGCGGAAGAACTCGCGGTAGTACGCCGCAGCGACCTCCTTCGACAGCAGCGGCCACAGGTCGCGGCCGAACTCCAGCGGCGCACCGCGCGACCGCGCCGCGTCCGCGGTGAAGTACCTCGGCAGCGGCTGCGGATCCGCGGGCAGTGCGTAGCCGAACTTGGCGTGGTACGGCAGTCCGCGCCGGGAACCCACGAACAGGACCGGCTCCCGCCCGCTCGGGCGGTAGGCCAGGCCGTCGTCGGTCTGCTCGAACCGGCCGCCCCTGCCCTCGCACAGCAGCGCCATGCAGTCCACGAACGTGAGGCCGAAGCCGCGCAGCAGGACCGGTTCGCCGGCGGGCACCTCCTGGAGCCGGTCCTCGTCGACGTAGCCGGAGGGCAAGTACCGCAACCGGTGCTGATCGGCGAACTCGGTCAGCCGCCGCTCCTCGGGAGTGGCCCGCGACTCGAAGTTCCCCTGGGCGAGGACGACCTGGTCGACCACCAGGCGGGACCGATCGGCCAACGTCACCACCTGCGAGCCGTCCGGACCGTCGGCGATGTCGGTCGCCCGCGTCCGGTGCACCACGATCCGCACCGACTCGGGAGCAGTCCCGACGACTCGGTCGAACACCCAGGTGAAGTACTCCCCCACCAGCGGCCGAGGCGCGAAGGAGTCCCCGGTCAACCGCTGCGCCGCTGCCGCCTGCGCCGCGGGGAGTTCGTACGGGGCCACCGCCGACAGCCACTCAGCGAACGAGGGCAGCGGGCCGGCGGGGCCGTGCACGGCGGTCTCCGGACCGGTGAACATCCGCACGGCGGCGACGGTGGAGTTCATCCGCAGCAGGTCGGACTGGGCGCGCCGCCAGATCCGCCCCGGGCCCGGCGGGAACGGATCGACGACGTGGACGTCCAGGTACCGCCCCGTCGGCCGGTGCGCTGCCCAGGCGCACAACCGCTCCAGGACCGAGGTGCCGCGCGGGCCCGCCCCGACCAGGCAGATCGCCCGATCCCGGTCGGCGGTGCTCATGCCGCACCGCGCAGCCGCCGGACGACCACGGTCGCCGCCCGGTCCGGTACCAGCGTCACGTGCCGCCGCACCGCCGCTTCCCCGGGGGCGTCGGTGATCTCGAACTCGAATCGGCGCAGCAGTTCCCGGAGCACCACGCGGGATTCCACCTGCGCGAACGTGGCGCCGAGGCAGCGCCGGTTGCCGATGCCGAACGGGATCCAGTCCGCCACCGCACCCTTCTCCAGGAACCGCTCCGGGCGGAAGCCCGCTGGTTCGGGGAAGGATTCCGCCGACCGGTGGAGCAGGTCGATGCTCGGCCACAGGTTGGTGCCCGCGGGCATCCGGTAGCCCGCGAACTCGGCGTCCCGCGACAGCTTCCGGCCGATCTCCGGGACCACGGGCCGGCTGCGCAGCGTCTCCTTGATCACCGCGTCCAGGTAGGTGTCGTCGCCCGAGTCGGCCGCGGCCCTTGCCCGGGCCAGCACCTCGGGGTGGCGGACCAGCCGTTCCAGGCACCACGCGAGTCCGGTCGCGGTCGTCTCGTGCCCGGCCAGCAGCAGGGTGACGAGCTGGTCGTGGATCTCCTCGTCCGACATCGGCCCGTCCTCGACATCGGCCCGCAGCAGCATCGACAGGACGTCGGTCCGCTCGTCGAGCCGGGGATCGCGGCGGTGCGCGGCGATCTGCTCGCCCAGCAGCGCATCGGTGCTGGCGCGCATCCGCTTGCGGCGCAGGCGGGCCGGGTGGCGGGCGAAGCGGACCTGCCCGGGCAGCGCGTCGAACCACGATCCGGAGTAGAGCAGCCGCAGGACCGAGCGCTGCACGCGCTCCTTCAGCACGGCGTCGTCGATGCCCATCACGTTGCGGGAGATCACTTCCAGCGAGATGGCCTGCATCGCGGGCAGCGCGCGGACCGGCTCGCCCACCGGCCACTCCGCCAGGTTCGCCGCGGTGATCTCGCGCATCAGCTCGACCTGGTCGCGCACCGCCTTCCCGTGGAACGCGGGCATCATCAGCGCCCGGCTGCGGGCGTGCTCGGCGTCGTCGGTGACGAACACCGACCTGCGGCCGAGGACGACGTCGCCGAAGCTGTTGGCCTTCCCGGCCTGGAAGACGGCCGGATCGGCGCGCACCAGCGCCTTCACGTCGTCGCGGTCGGCGAGGAAGACGATCCTGCCGAACGGCCACACCCGGACGGTGAACCTGGTCCCGTACTCGGCGCGGCACCGCCGGACGTAGTCCTCCGGGTCGTTCCAGTAGCGCAGGGTCTGCACCAGCGCCGGGGTCGACGGGCCAGGTGGTAATCGGGTTCTCATGGTGTGCTCACCTCGCGGGCGCGTTCGCGGTCGGCGACCGTCTTCGGCGTGATCACGTCGGTCGGCAACGCGTTGTTCGTGATCCGGGAGAACATGTTCCGGGGGCCGACGATGTGCGCGTGGTCGGCGCGAGCGGTGCGCATCCCGTCGACCACGGTGCTCCAGTGCACCGGGGTCACCCAGCCGTCCAGCAGGTCCCGCTTGATCTCCTCGGGGTCCGACAGCAGTCGCCCGCTGACGTCGGAGAGCATCGGCCACCTCGGTGCGCGCCAGCGGACCTGGTCGTAGACCTCGGTTTCCAGCCGGTCGCGCAGCGGGCGCACGCTGGCGCAGTGCTCCGACCGGTTCATCGTGTAGAACGGGTGGCCACCGGACTCCCGGATGCGCTCCGCCAGCGGCTCCAGGTCCGCCAGCGGGCCTGACACGGCGTGCACCGAGTCGTCCAGGTAGATCGACACCTCGACGTCGCGCCCGGCCGCGCGGAACTCGGCGACGAGGTCGTCCACCTGCCGGGAGTTCAGCCGGTAGAAGAACAAGCAGCCCAGGGGTTCGGCCAGCGCGTCGAAGTAGTCGACCTCCACCGCCGCGCTGCCGCGGACCAGCGCCAGTCCGTCCTCGTAGGACAGCGCACCGGAGAACACGGCGGCGATGATGGCGCCGAAGCTCTGGCCGCCGCACAGGACCGGGTCGATCTCCACGTGGTCGAGGGCCCAGTCCGCGAGTGCCAACGTGAGCACCAGGAAGCCCGACTCGTAGACCTCCCAGTCGTAGACCTCCGCGGTGGCGTAGGAGTCCACGAGGGAGTAGCCGAGGAACTCGTCGGCCACCGAGATCCGGCTGCGCGCGTAGTCGTTGGTCCGGAGGAAGCCCTCGACCGCCGAGAACTTCGTCGGCACGAGACCGGGGAAGTAGAGCGCGTCACGGCGCACCGAAATTCACCTTTCTCCGTTGCGGGGCGGGACCGCGATCAGATCCGGTCGAGCAGTTCGCGCTTCTTCTGCTCGAATTCCGCGCTGTTCAGGATGCCCGCCTGGTGCAGCTCGCCGAGTTCGCGGATCGTCGCGAGGATGTCCTCGCGCGACTCCCGGGGCGGCTGCGGCGCGGCGGGCAACGCCGGGCGCCCGTCCGCGTTCCCCGGGTCGAGCGCTTCGGGTCGCGCCGCCTGGATCGCGGCCAGCACGGCCGCGGCGAACGGCAGCGAAGCGGCGGTGCCGCCGTAGCCGAAGCCGAACATCAGGGCCCGGGCGTTGTCCTCCGGCGGCGCGTCGGCCCGCTCGCCGTGCGGCACCAGCAGGAGGTGGCCGGAGGCCAGCCCGGGCTTGGCCCACTCGACGCCGGCGAGTTCGGCCACCGGGTGCTGCCGCCGCGGCGCGCGGTGCTTCGCGCTGGAGGCATCCGGGTGCCACTGGAACTCGACCGCGGAACCGTCGAAGAAGGCTTCGCCATCATAGCCCTTCAGCCGCCGCTGGGACCGGTCGACTTCGACGAGGAAACGCGGTGCGGGTGCGGCGGAATCGGGGTTCAGCGCGCAATGGTCGTTGACGTGGTCCGCGTAGTAACCGGCCAGTTCGTGCTGGTTCTCCGCCAGTTCGATCCGATGCGGCTCGGTGTCATCGGAAAGCTGCCCGGCCGCGACTTCGGTCAACGGATCGGCGCCGACACGCAGGTGGAGCACCAACTGCGGGTTCCCATCGCCGCCGGCCGCCGTGGCCCGCGAAATCGCCTGGTAGGGAATCGTCCGGTGCCGCAGCTTGCGCAACAGCCGAGGGTGCCCGAGTCCGCTCGAATAATTGATCTCGATGCGATCGTGCTCGAATACCCACGTGGCATTCGCCCCCACCAGCTCCAACCCCAGTCCCATGCGGTGAACGTACCAGGGCGGAAAAACCACCGGCAAGCGAACGGCGGAATTCATCCGCACCCCGGCAATTCGGCGAAGCTCGGTGGCCGCCGCGACGGCCACCGACGCTCCCGACGCCCGATCCAGTCCCGTTGGTCCAGATCAGCGCGTCGGACACCCCCAGGATGCCCAACCCGGCACAGCGAGCTCGAACCTGGTCCGGCCGACTCGCGGACCGGCTCAGTCGAGCTTCTTGTTCTTCCCCGGAAAGAAGACGTAGGCCAGGGCGACGACGATTTCAACTCCCCCGATGATGGCCACCACGTTCCCCACCGTCTGCAATTCGAACGGGCCGATCTCGGTATCACCCCCGTAGAACCGCAGCACGAGTCCGACAACCACCATGACCACGCCGATGGCTATTGTCTTGACGTTGGACATAATTGCTTCACCTCCATATCCGATAGGTGTTCATGATCTTACCAGAGCACCCGCGCGCACCACGCGGTTTTTTCGTGATATCGCCGCACCGAGCCCGCGGCGAGCGCGGAACCGGTTGCGACGGCAACGGTCACAAAATGCGACATTCTCATCGAATCCTCCGGACCGGCGCTCGGCGCCCTGCACCGATGCGCGGGAGCGGCTGGGTCGGCGCCGCGTCCTCGGCGAGCACCCGTGCCCGTCTGCTCGGCACCGCATCGGGAATTCTGGGAATGGGTTGGGTCATCGACACCGCGTCGAACACCCGCGGGATCGGCTGGGTGACCGGCGCGACGTCGCGCACCCGCGGCAGCGGCCGCGTCACCTCGGCGTCCTCGGCGGCCCCGGCCGTGCCGCTCCGGGAATCGAGGCTGTGCAGGTGCCGGACGAAGATCAGCCCGATGGCGAGCGCGAGGTAGCAGCAACCGAGCACCAGCATCGTCATCCGCACGCCGACGCTGCTGATCATCCCGGTCGCCGCCGAAACGGCCAGCGGCGCGGGCGCGGACATGACCGTGTTGGCGATGCTGACGACCCTGCCGAACAACCGCTTCGGCACGCGTTCCTGCAACGCCGCCATGTAGAGCATGTCCAGCGGACTCGTCACCACCCCGGCCAGCGCCATCACGACGAACGTCGGCACCACGCCGAGGCGCATCGACAGCAGGAGCACCAGCCCGGCGAAGGCGAGGTAGACGCCCAGGTACGTCCGGCGCTTCGGCATCCGGTGCCCGATGATCCCGTAGCCGACCGTACCGAGCAGCGATCCGATGCCGAAGGCACTGATCAACGCCCCGTACAAGGCCGGCTGGTGGAGGACTTCGGTCGCGTAGGCCGTCAGCCCGATGGAGGCGAAGCTGGTGTCGAAGGCGACGAACACCATCGTCGCCACGACCAGCGTGCGCAGCACCTTGTCGTGGAACAAGTAGCGGAGCCCGACGCGGAACCGCCGGTAGTAGCTCGTCCCGTCCTCCGGACCGGATCGCTGCCCGGGCGCGGCATCCGGCACGCGCGCCAGCAGCAGGAGCACCGACGTCCCGAGCATCCCGGTGCTCGCGTTGAGCAGGATCGTCCACTCGCTGCCCGCGAACGCCGCGATCCCGCCCGCGGCGAGCGGTCCCACCAGGTTCGACGAGGCGGTGACCGTGCGCAGCGTCGCGTTGGCGCGTTCCAGCGGCACCCCGGCCGCCCCCGCGAGCTGCGGCACCAGGCCGAACATCGCCACCCGGCCGGGTTCGTCGGCGATGCTGCGCACGAGCGCGAGCACCAGCAGCAGCGCCGGCGACAGCAGGCCGGCGCTGTGCAGCAGGTAGACCGCCAGGGTGGTCGTGGCGGCGAACGCGCTGGAACCGAGCAGGCTGGCGCGGAACCCGAGCCGGTCGACCAGGGGGCCCTGCAGCAGCCCGGTGACCACCGAGCCGCCGACGCTCACCGCCGCGATCCAGCCGGTGAGCGCGAGGTCCTGGGTGGTCTCCAGGACGAACAGCGGCAACGCGGCGGTGCCGGTCACATCCCCGATGACGTTGATCGAGGAGCCGGCGAGCAGCGTGCGGTACGGCTTCCGGTCCCCTCCCGGGACCGCCGGGATCCGGACCGTGGGCCGGTCCGCCGCCGCTCGATGCCGTGCCATGCCTCAGCCGCTGTTGTCGGGGGCCGTCTCGGAGTTCTCGGCGTTCTTCGCGGTGCGGGGGAACAGCGTGAAGAACAGCGCGCCCGCGGCGTCGACCAGGTACACGATGACCCAGATGCGCCCGACGGTGGTCAGCCACTCGGGACCGTCCAGCGGCGCCCCGAACCCGGCGGCCAACGACGAGGCGCCGAGCAGCCAGAGCACCCCGTGCCCGGCGACGAAGACGCCGCTGTGCCAGTACCAGTCGCGGCGGCGACGGCGCGAGTGCTCGCGGTCGAGGACCCGGGTGTCCGCGCCCCGCGCCGGGGACGCCGCCTCGGTGGTCAGCGCACGCCAGGCGCGCGGCACCACCGCAGCGGTGAGCGCCAGGCCGACCGCGGCCGCCGCTGCGGTGATCGCGATCCCAGCGCTCTGGTAGAGCGCTCCGACGCCCGCCGTCCCGGCGGCCACACCCGCCAGCTGCGCGGTCTCGTAGTAGCTGATGCGCTGCCCGATCCGCGCACCGGCGCGGTCCGCGACCGCGGATTGCTCGGCGGGCAACGCGATTCCCAGCGCCGCGGCGGCGAGGATCCACACCAGGCCGAGCACCCAAGGCTCGGGCTCCGTCGCGAGCGCGCCGGTGACCAGCGCGCTGGCCAGCAACGCCAGCACGACCGCGGTCCGCTTGCCGAGCCGGGCCAGCACGTGGTGCGCGAAGTTCGGCACGACGATGAACGCGATGAATCCGGGCGCCAGCACCGACGCGATCTCGTACGGGCCGTACTGGTGCTCGGTTTGCAGGTGCAGGATCAGCAGCAGGCTCATCCCGGCTTCCAGCGCCGCGGTCACGCCGCACACGACGAGGAACGGCAGCAGGCCCTTGGCCGCGGGCCGGTCCTCCCCTGGCCGGTCCTGCTCGGGCAGCGGCTTCCCGGCCGCGGCGCGCACGGTGAACCCGAGGAGCACCGCGGCGACCACGCCGGAGGCCGCACCGAGCGCGAAGACCGCCGGGTAACCCAGGTCTTCGAGCGCGACGAAGCACAGGACGTAGGCGATCAGCGCGCCGGTCCCCTCGAAGGAGAGCAGTCGGCCGAAACCCCGCCCGTCTGGGTCGGATTCGGCGCCGACCCAACTGCGGACCCCCACCCAGAAGAACGAGCCACCGATACCGCTCAGGGCCGCCATCGCGAATGCCGGGGCCAATCCGCCGACCCAGGCGAATCCGATCAGCGATCCGGCGTGCAGCAACGCACCGGCGGCGGCGACCGCGATCTTGTTGGCGCGGTCCACGAGAATTCCGCAGAGCGGCCGCGTCACCAATGCGGCTACCGCGCAGACCGCGACGAGCGCACCAATTTCGGCAGGAGACGCACCCAGGATCGCTCCGCTGTACAGCGGCAGGATGAATTCGAGCACCTCCATGGGACCGCCGGCGAAAGCGGCCGAATAGAAGACTCGTTCTGATCGCGGGAATCGCTGCCGATCGGCACTGTCGGTCATCATCGTTCCTGTTCCATCGGAGGAGCAGCGTGGAAAGAGCGGCGCGGGGCAGTATTGCACCCGCGCACCGCCGGGCGGCGACTCCGCCGGTCCAGCCGTCGGGCCGGACCGGCGGAACACCTGGTGGCGAACAGGACGTCGGCATCCCGGAGCGGATGCTCCGCCCTCCAGCGCATGTAGGTCGAAACCGAACCGCCCTACTCGCCACCCGGCGATCGCTCACGGCTGCTCCGCCGCGTTTTCCGCGGCGGCATCATCAGCAGCCGCTGCTCCAGGTGCTGCCGGGCACCTGGGCCTCGGCCGCGCTGGTCTCCAGCGCCTGCAGGTCAAGAATGGACACTAGTGGTCACCTCCTCATTTCCTCTCGCAGTTCTCCACCGCGCTTTTGGCGGCGGGGTCTCAGCAGTTGTAGCTGGCGGTGCTACCCGGCACCTCGGCCTCGGCCGCGGTGGTCTCCAGCGCCTGCAGATCAAGAATGGCCATGATGTGTCTCCATAGCTCGAAAATAGCGACCCCCGCGCCGCGGACTTCATCTCGACGCGGACAGTGGAAGAATATCAAGGACCACCCGGCCGTGAAGCCGTTCGGCGTATTTTCGCCGCATTTTCTCCGGTGTCGCGAACCGATTCACCGACAACGCTCCCGGGCGCCAGGAACGGCAGCGGTGCAACGCTCGGATCGTCCAGCGAGGCGAGCGCGACGAGCACCCCGGCATTCCCGGTGGCGAGATCCATGGCGAGCCGGAAATTGCCTTCGCCGGGAAATGCCAGGTGCCCGCGATAGCTCAGCGCGTGCCAGTGCAGCACCGCCAGGTGCGCGGCGACCGGTTCCGGCGGCTCCGCACCCGTGCCGTCGGCGAGCCGCGCCGACGCCGCCAGCAGTCCGGCCCGGCCGTTGAACAGACCGGACTGCACCACGAGCGTGCTGCGGCTGCTGTCGTGCAGGCCGGCCGCGCTCGCCGAGATCCGTTCGTCGGGCACGTGCCGCAGCACCTGCTCGGCGACCAGGCCGATGCCGGCCGACCCCACGTCGAGGTACGGCAGGACGCGGAATCCGCCGTCCACCTGGAGCGTTCCGTCCGGGCGCCGGACGCACAGGTCGAGGTCGCGGTGCAGGGCGCGCACCGCCAGATCGAGGTGCCGGCGCCGACCGGTCCGTTCGTAGCACCGGAGGAAGAACAGCGCCGGACCGGTCCACCCGCGCAGCAGACCCCCGCGGGTCCCGGCCTTCCTGAGCCCGGCGCGCTGCGCGGTGGAGTCGATCCCGTGCGGCCGCCCGCTCTCGACGGCCTCGGCGAGCCGGTCGGCGATCTCCCACGCGCGTTCGAGGTGCCCGTCGCCGGACAGGTGCAGGTGGTTCAGCCCGATGCCGGCCAATCCGCTGAACAGGCTGACGTCGCGCGTACTCGCCACGTCCCCGGCGGCTCCGGCGACGAGCTCGTCGGCGAGCTCGGGATGCCCGAGCAGGTCGAGGACGTGCGCGGCGCCGTGCGCGCCGTCGAAGAAGCCGGGGCGCTCCGCCGCCCGCCGGGCGCGGTCGACGAACCACTGCTCGTGCGCCGGGTCGACGGGCCGCCCCGTCGTCCGCAGCGCCCACAGCACTCCGGCCGCGCCGAAGGCGAAATCGGTGCCATCGTTGTGGAATCCCGGCACGTCACCCGGGAACAGCCGGTCGTCGCGCTCCGGGGTGGCGCTGGCCCGGATGGCCAGCGCCAGGGACTCGCACGCGGCTTCGCGACCCGGCGCATCGGTGAACCGGGCCTCCGGCGCCGTGGCGACCTCCGATCCCGGCGCGGGCGGACGTGCGCGGCCGCGGATCAGCCGGAGCACGTCCGGCGGCAGGTCGAAGTGATCCTCGGCGGCGGCGACCAGTTCGCCCGCCTTGCCCGGGGCGAGCGCGCTGAGGCTGGTCAACGGGACGAACAACCACAGCGCGAGGACGGCCAGGGCTTGCTCGTCGATCTCCGCGCCGCGCGCGTCCGGGTCCGTGAAGCCCGCGTAACCCATGTGCTGCCGCCGCGCTTCGGCGATGTTCGAAGTGGCCTCGAAGTCGACCAGCCCCACCTGGTCGTCCTCGTCGACCAGGATGTTGGCCGGGTGCAGATCGCCGAACACCACGCCGCGGTCGTGGATCCGCCGCACCAGGTCGACCACCCGGCGCAGGACCGCGACCGCGCGCTCGACGTAGGCGCGCTCGGCGCCCGGATCTCCCCGGGGACCGACCAGCGGGTGGTGCAGCGCGCCCCACGCCTGCAACGTCATGCCGGGGATCCGGTCCAGCACCGCGAAGCGGTGTTCCCACACGTCGACGACCTCGTGCACGCGCGGCACGCCCGGGACCTCCGCCAGCTTCCGCAGGGCGCGGACCTCGTGGTCCAGGCGGGCGATCGCATCCCGGCCCGCCGAATCCAGCCCGGCCATCGGGCGCGCTTCTTTGAGCACGACCTCGCGGCCATCGCCGGTGCGCTCGGCGAGGTAGACGCCGCCACCGTTGGAGAAGTGCAGCGCCTCCACGATCCGGTAGTCGAGCGCCGCCGACTGCGCGCGGCGCGCGGCCAGGTGCGGTGCCAGGAAGTCCGGGGTGGGCGCCCAGTCCGGCACCGCGAAGAACGGGCGCCGGTCGTCCGGTACCAGCGCCCCGTCCGGGCGCTCGACGGCCAGCACCTGCTCACCGTCCTCGGTGAAGCAGTACCGGGGCGCGAACCCGCCGAACCGCACGTACACGGGACCGTCGCCGATGCGCAGGTCGCTGAGGATGTACGGGCCGCGCTGGCCTGCCAACGCCTCCGACAGCGCGTCGACCGCGGTCTTCAGCTCCGCGTCGTCGACCGGGTACAGGGTGAGCAGCTTCCCGCTCGCCGAGCGCGGTGCGTACTTCAGGCTGTAGGCCGTCACCAACCGCTCGGTGCGCAGGAACTTGAACGCGATGCCCGCGCCGAAGCAGTACCGCGCGACCACGTCGAGCACGTGCTCCGCGTTCTCCGGGGTCGCCGAGATGTGGATCTTCCACCCCTGGTCCGGCAATTCCAGGTCCACCGGGCGGAACATGCACCAATCGCCGTTCCCACCGCGGGTCCAGCCGTCCCGGTCCCCGTTCTCGGCGCGGTCGAACGTGCTCTCCGCCGCCCGCCAACGCGAGGGCGCCTCGTAGAAGAAACGATCCGCGAGCGAATACAGTTCCAGGTCTTCACGCATGCGTGCTTCACCTCCAACCGAGCTGAGATCAGTACGAGCGCACGCGGCCGCTCCGCCGGTCGAAGTCGCGCAAGGAGGTCGGCGGGTCGTTCGCTAGGTATTCGCCGAGCAGTTCCCGCGCCTTCCGCTTGTCCTCCGCAGAAATCGCGTCGATCACCGGGAAGTGCTCGGCGTTCGCCGCCGCGTACTCCTCGAACTCCTCTCGAAGGATCGACCACACCGTGCGGTCGTAGTACATGCCGTCGAGGAAGTGGTAATCGCGCAGCACGCCTTCAAGAACGAACCCGCCCTTGGTCAGGATCTTCAGCGTTTCCTTGTTGTACGAGGCCGTGGAGAATTCGACGCGATGCGCGTTGAGCCCGTTGAACAGGTGCTCCACGACCAGCCCGAAAGCCTCCGCGCCGTAACCGCGGCTCCACTTCTTCCAGTCGCCGACCACGCCGCCGAGGCTGTAGGAGCCCGAACTGTTGACCGGCCGGTAGTTGACCGCGCCGACCCGTTCTCCGTCGCTGGTCAGAGCCATGAAGAAACGCACGTTGCCGTCCTCGTTCGCCGCCTTGACCTTGGCCGGCGTGAGGAACTCGCGAGTGTCCGCGGTCATCGCCGCGGCCGGCGACAGCGGTTTCAGCCAGCTCGCTATGAGGGCGTAGTCGTCGTCGGTCGCCCACTCGATGCGCACTAGTCTTCCCTGCATTGCCACCGTCTTCCCGGTTCGTATTTCCCCCGCGCACGACGGGTGCACGGGTCCGCTCGAAGCGTTTCCCGCATTTCCCGGTCGTCCGTAGTTGTTCGGCTATTCGTCGGCGCAGTGCCGCGTCGTCCGATAGCGGCTTCCAGTCGGCGCTCGGTCGAGCGCACATCCTGGTCGTCGCCGCCGACGGCGAAGCGCGGTCCCAGCGTGAACGTTCCCACGCTTTCGCGTTTTTCCCGGATCGGCATTGCGCGGCCTGCGTCAGTACCCCGGCATCCCCAGTTTTTCAGTACCCCAAGTCCCCAGTAGAGCTTGTCCCCAGTAATCCAGTCCCCAGTCCGGCCCGAGCGGTTCGTGTCCCCAGCACGAGGCCCTCCAGTCGCCGCGAAAGTTATAGCCGGGGCCGGAGCGCGTCAAGCCGAACGAGCAAACCGAGCGGTTCGATCGGGACACTACTGGGCCGTTCGGAGGACGACCTGGCTTGTTCTCGCCACATCGGTGGCTCCAAGTCGACAGAACCGCAGCATTTCGGCAATCTGCTTGACCCAGTCGGGGGGCACTGCTTCACTGTGGTCACTCTCCGCAATCGGAGCCTCTTCAGTCTCAGTCCCTGCGCGATCGCGCGTCCCCGCGGTGCGCAGGCCCTCCGTCGAAGTCTTGCGATGGGCCCACTCGTGCCGCGCGGCACGAATGGGTCCCGACCCGATGCTGTGCGAAGGATTGAGATGAGTCGTTGGACTCCGCTGCTCATGGACGAAGCGTCGCTCGGCGCGATGCCCGGACTGCCCCTCGACGAGGTGATGCAGCACGCGCACCTGGTGGCCGCCCAGCGGCTGAAGCCCACGGAGCTGTACGAGAGGTGGGAACGCCAGCAGTGGTCCGCTGTGGACATCCCGCTCGAGCGGGACCGGGAGAACTTCGACCGCCTGCTGCCCGAGGGGTTCCGCAAGGTCGTCTCCGAGTCGATCGCGACCTTCATCATCGGCGAGTACACCGGGCTGGACATGCTGGGCCCGATCATCAGCGGCTCACCGGACGAGCGGTACTCGGTCTTCCTCGGCACCCAGATCGCCGACGAGACCCGGCACACGCACCTGGTCTTCCGGCTCGGCGAGGAGATCCTCGGCATGGACGCCGACCCCGGGCGGATGCTCGCCGAGAGCTGGCGGCTCGCCGCGCCGGCGCACCGCGAGCTCAGCCTGCTGGAGGCGGGCATCGTCCGCGACCTCCAGCACCGACCGCTGGACTACCGGCAGTGGTTGCGGGCGGTCGCCCTGTTCCACCTGGTCACCGAAGGCGTGCTGGCCTTGGTCGGGCAGCGGGTCCTGGTCCGGGCGCTGCGCGACGTGGACCTGCTCGACGGGGTCAAGACCGCGTTCACCGCCATGTGCCGGGACGAATCGCGGCACGTCGGCTTCGGCCTGCACGCGCTGCGCACCGGGGTCCTGGAGGGCTACCACGACGACATCTGCGAGGTCCTGGAACTGGCCGTTCCGCTGGCGCTGCGCATCGACCAGGAGACCTCGGCCGGGACCAACCGCGACTTCCGCCGGATGAGCCTGGACATCCTGCGCCGGCACCTGCGGCTGGTCGGGATCGACGAGAAATTCCAGGAGCGCCTCATAGCCGACGCGACCGGTGCGGCGCGCACCGGCGCGGACGCGCACCCGACTTCGAGCTGAAACCGCCTACGACACCCGACATTCCCGCTCGCGGGACTAGGAAGGCGAAATGACATGGGGGAAAACGGAAACGGTGGCATCGTCACCGCCGACGGCGTGGTCACCCGCGACCAGGTGGCGTGGGACGCCGCGCTGCTCGCGTCCCGGCTGCGCGGGCAGGGCATCCGGTCCGGTGACCGGGTGGTGCTCTCGGCGGGCAACTCCGCCGAGTTCGTGGTGGCGCTGCTCGCGCTGATCGCGGTGGACGCCTCCATCGTGCTGGTCGACCACCGGCAGTCCGCCGGGGAGCTGCGCAGGAGCATCGCGCACGCGAAGGCGGGACGGCTGCTGTGCGATCGCACGGTGGTGCCCGACGCACCGGGGATCACGGTGATCTCGCTGGAGAACGTGCTCAGCGAGGTGCGGCTGAGCAGGCCGATCGACGCCTTCGCCGACGTGCAGGACGCGTTGTCGTTCGACGCCTGGTACCGCCGGGACGACGGGCTGGTCCTGTGGTCCTCGGGCACCACCGGGGAGCCGAAGGGCATCGTCCGGTCCGGTGGTTCGGTGCGGCGCAACATCGAACGGACCCAGCGGCGCATGGGCTACGCCGCCGACGACGTGCTGATGCCGCTGCTGCCGTTCTCGCACCAGTACGGCCTGTCCATCGTCCTGCTCTGGTGGTGGTCGGGATTCACCCTGGTGGTGAGCCCCTCCACCCGGCTCGACCTGGCGCTGGACCGGATCACCGAGCACGGCGTGACGGTCGTCGACGCGACACCGTCCAGCTACGACACCATGCTCGCCATCTGCAGCAAGCGGAACCGGTACCACGACGCGCTCGCCAGCGTCCGGATGTGGTGCGTCGGCGGCGCTCCGCTGCCCGCGTCGCTCAGCGGGCGCTTCCGGACGATCATCGGCAAGCCGCTGCTCGACGGGTACGGCACCAGCGAAGCGGGCAACATCGCCCTCGCGGTGGGCGAGGACCCGCGCGGGGTCGGCCGGGCCCTGGACGACGTCGAGATCGCGGTCGTGGACAACGACGGCGCTCCGGTGCCACCGGGTGAGCACGGCGAGATCGTCGTCCGCACCCCGGACTACCTGAACGCCACCCTCGGGCCCGACGGCGAGCCGGTGCCGGTCGAGGACCGCGAGTACCGCACCAACGACCTCGGCTGGCTCGACGACCAGGGCAATCTGACCGTGGTGGGCCGCAAGCAGGCCGTGCACCGCCTCGGGCACACGATCTACCCCGACGCGCTGGTGGAGAAGGCCGAGCGCTGCGGCTGCCCGGTCCGGGTGGTCCCCTTCGACAACGAGCGACTGGGCAGCGAGCTGGTGTTCGTGGTGGCCGACGAGCACGACCGCGACGCGCGGTACTGGCGGACCCGGCTCGCCGCGGAGCTCGCCGAGTACGAGCGGCCCAACCGGGTCGTGGTGGTGCCCGAGTTCCCGCTCAACCTCAACGGGAAGGTGGACGCGGAGGAATTGCGCGGGATCGCGCGCGGCGGTGGCGGGGACGCGCCCGGCACCTCGCCGATCCCGTACCCGGAGCGGTTGCGGGCGCTGCGCGCCGTCGTGGAGTTCCTGCACGCGCAGCGCGCCCAGGTGCACGAGCTGCTCACCGAGGTCTCGCACCACGCGACGGTGAACGGCGAGATCGACCTGTGCATCCGGACCTTGGAGGGCGCGCAGGACGAACTGCTGCGGCACCGGCCCAGGGCGCTGGAGGGCGCGGCGGTGTTCATGCCGTCGAACATCCCGCTGTACTCGTACGTGCTGTACCTGCTGATCCCGAGCCTGTACTGCGGGCAGGTCCGGTTCCGCGCCTCCAGCAAGGTGGCGGACCTGACGCGCAAGCTGCACGAGCTGCTCTCGCCCGCGCACAACCTGCCTATCCACGACTGCTCGATGACCCAGCGGGAGTTCCTCTCCGGCCCGGTGGCCGAGTCGGAACTGGTCGTGCTCACCGGGACCTACCACAACGCGGAGAAGGTCCGGGCGCAACTGCGGTCCGACCAGTTGTTCCTCTACTTCGGCCAAGGGGTCAACCCGTTCATCGTCGGTCCCGACGCGGACCTGCGCCGCGCCATCCCGGCGCTGATCGACGTGCGCATGATCAACTCGGGGCAGGACTGCTTCGGCCCGGACCGGATCTTCGTGCACGAGTCGATCGCCGACGTGTTCGTCCCCGCGCTGTGCCACTACGTCGCCAAGCTGCGCCACGGCGACAACCGGGACACCACGAGCGACTACGGCTCGATGTACTACCTGGACGCCTTCGCCGACTCCTTCGACTACCTCCGCCGCAACGCCCGGCACATCGTCTCCGGCGGCGAGGTCAACATCATCGACATGCACCTGCGGCCGACGGTCCTGGACCTGCCGCTGGACCCGAAGGCACCGGCCACCGAGATGTTCGCGCCGATCTTCAACGTGGTGCGCTACTCGACCCCGGACGACCTGCTGTCGGTGCTGGGCTCGCCGTTCTACGTCGACCGGGCGATGGGCGCGACCGTGTACGGCGACGTGCCGGAGGTCGTCGCGTTCCTGGAGAAGCGGCACCAGGTGACCACCGAGAGCACGCTGGTCGACCACGACGACGGCAACGTGCCGTTCGGCGGTCGCGGCATCGTCGCGAACTACGCGGCGCTCGGCGCCCGTCGCGTGGCGGAGCCGCTGCTGGTCTCCAAGGCGGTGGCCGACTACCTGGGCCAGACCGGTCCGGCGGCGCGCGGCCGCCGTCTCGTCGGGGCGGCCGGACATGCCTGAGCACGGGACCGGAGCGTGGGACGCGGTGCTCGAAGTGGTGCGGCAGAACGGGGTCCGCACCCTCTTCGGGTTGCCCGGCGACGACCTGGCGCTGCTCGCGGCGCTGCGGCGGTCGGCGGCACCCCCGCGGCTGTTGCTGTGCCGGGACCAGCGCAACGCCCTGTTCATGGCGACCGGCCACGCCGTGCAGACCGGAACGCCCGCGGTCGCGGTCGTGGGCAAGGGTCCGGCGGTGACCAATGCGACCACCGGTCTGCTGGAGGCCCGGTACTCGCACGCCCCGGTGGTGCTGATCGGCTCGGGAACCGGTGCGCCGCACCGCGGTGCGCGGGCGTTCCAGGAGCTCGACCAGCTCTCCGCGGTGGCGCCGCTGACCAAGTGGGCGCACCGGGTGGAGCACGCCGACCGGCTGGTCCCCGCGCTGCGGCGCGCGCTGCTGGTCGCGACGCAGGGCGCCCCCGGCCCGGTGTACCTGGAAGTACCGGATCACCTGCTGGAGGCCACCGTCGCGGTGCGCGGCGGCGGACCGGTGGTGTCCGGCGCGGTCCGCACCCGGCACGAGCCGTCCGCGTCGCAGCCGGTGCGGGAGGCGAGGCGCCCGGTCCTGCTCGTCGGCGGGGGGATGCGGCACCGCAACGGTGCGCGCGTCGTGGAGCGGCTGGCCGAGCGCATCGGCGCGGCGATCTTCTGCACGGCCTCCGGGCGCGGCGCGGTGGACGAGGACCACCCCCACTTCCTCGGGTTGTCCGGGCTCTACGCCACGTCCTCGACCGCGTCGCTGTGGTCCACCGCGGACTGCGTGGTCAGCCTGGGCAGCAGGCTGGAGGAGACCGCCACCCTCGGCTGGCCGGAGACGATCGGCGACACCACGCCGGTGGTGCAGGTCAACATCGCGGGCGACGAGTTCGCCGCCGACTTCTCCGGGCCGTGCCTCACCGGGGATGCCGCGGGGGTCGTCGAGGAGTGGCTGGCCGACGACCTGGGCACCCCGGAGAGCCGGGCGGTGTGGACCCGGCAGGTCACCGACGCACGGCGGCGGCTCCACGACGCCCACCGCGAGGCGCTCGACCGGTTCGCCGGTTCGGGCGGGCCGCTCCGCGTCGCGGAACTGCTCGCCGCCGTGCAGCGGGTCGTGCCGGAGCACCGGGTCCTGGTCCAGGAGAACGGGTTGCAGGACATGTGGTCCTACTTCTTCCCGGTCTACCGCTGCGGTCGCGCGGGCGGCTCCGTGGTGCCCTCCGAGCAGACCAGCCTCGGCTTCGGCGCGGCGGCGGCGGCCGGGGTGAAGCTCGCCGAGCCGCACCGCCCGGTGCTCGCCCTCGTCGGGGACGGCGCGTTCGGCCTCTTCGCCGCGGACCTGCGCACGCTCGTGCGGGAGCGGATCGGGGTCTGCTACCTGGTGCTGCGCAACGGCGGCTACGGCTGGTTGCAGCAGCAGGCCGACCAGCACGACCCGCCGCTGACCGGGTTCGCCTTCGCCGGCGGCGAGGAACCGCTGGCCCGCACGCCCGGCGTGCACCACGTGGTCGTCGAGCGGCGCGCGGAGCTCGACGACGTGCTCGCGGCGGCGGTGGCCGCCGCCGCCGGTGGAACGCCCGGTGTGGTGGAAGTCCCGGTGTCCCTGGACGACGCGGCCCTGCGGCCGGAGGGGATGCCGGCACCGCCGAGCCGTGGCCGCGGCCCGAGACCGACAAGGAGCGATGATGCTGTCCGAACAACTCAGGAAACTGCGCCGACGAGTGGTCGTCACCGGGGTCGGCGCCGTCACCCCGGTGGGCCTGACCTTCGACGCCACCTGGGACGCCTTCCTCGCGGGACGCAGCGGGGTGGCCCAGATCAGCACGTTCGACACCGACGACCTGCCCACCTCGATCGCCGGGCAGATCAAGGACTTCGACCCCGCCCCCTACCTGCCGCGCAGCGTCGCGCGGCGGATGGACAGCTACGCCCAGTACGCCATGGCGGCGGCACTGCAGGCGCAGCAGTCGGCGAAGCTGACGATCGACGAGAGCAACGCCGACCGGGTAGGCGTGCTCATCGGCAGCGGCTACGGCGCGGTCAACTCGATCGACGAGTTCTCCGTGACGATCCGCCGGAAGGGCCCGCGGGCGATCAGCCCCTTCGCCCCGATCACCGGCGCGATCGACAGCGCCGCCGGTGAGATCAGCATGGCGCTGACCGCGCGCGGCCCGAGCCGGGCGATCAGCAGCGCCTGCGCGACCGGGACGGACGCGTTGGGCGAGGCCGCCCGCTGGATCCAGTTCGGCATGGCCGACGCCGTCGTCGTCGGCGGCGCGGACAACTGCGTCACCCGGGTCGACCTCGCGGGCAGCGGCAACGCGCGGGCCTTGTCCCGCCGGGTCGACGCACCGGAGGAAGCGTCCCGACCGTTCGACGAGGACCGGGACGGGTTCGTGATGAGCGCCGGGGCCGGCGTGCTGGTCCTGGAGGACGCCGAGCGGGCCGAGCAGCGCGGGGCCACCGTCCTGGCCGAGGTGCTCGGGTACGGCTGCTCATCGGACGCCTACCACTGGACGGCACCGCAACCCGAGGGCCTCGGCGCCAAGCGGGCGATGCGGGCCGCGCTCGCCGACGCCGGGATCCGGCCGGAGCAGGTGGACCACGTCAACGCCCACGGCACCGGCACCAAGCTCAACGACGCCTCCGAGGTCGCCTCGCTGCGCGAGGTGCTCGGCGAGCGCGCCACCCGCATCCCGGTCTGCTCGATCAAGTCGATGACCGGGCACATGATCGGCGCGGCGGGGGCCGTGGAGGCCATCACCGCGGTGCGGACCATCCGCACCGGCATCGTCCCGCCGACGATCAACTGCCACCGGCCGCTGGACCCGGAGTTCAACTTCGTGCCCGGTGAACCGCAGACCCACGACGTGCGCGTGGCGATGAGCAACTCCTTCGGCTTCGGCGGGCACAACGCGGTGGTCGTGCTCGGCGCCTGGGAGCGGTGACCGTGGCGGCGCTCGTGACCGGTGGCAACCGGGGGATCGGCCTGGCGATCGCGCGGGAGCTGCGCGCGGCCGGCGAAGAGGTCGCGGTCACCCACCGCGGCTCGGACGTCCCGAGCGGACTGCTCGGCGTGCGCTGCGACGTCACCGACTCCGAGCAGGTCGACGCCGCGTTCGACCGGGCGGAGGCCGAGCTCGGCCCGATCACCTCGGTGGTGGCCAACGCGGGCATCACCGACGACCGGCTGCTGCTGCGCATGGACGAGCAGCGGTTCACCCGGGTCCTCGACACCAACCTGACCGGCGCCTACCGGGTCGCCAAGCGCGGCGTGCGCACCATGCTGCGCCGACGCCGCGGCAGGCTGATCTTCGTGTCGTCGGTGGTCGGGTTCCGCGGCGAGGTGGGCCAGGCCAACTACGCCGCGAGCAAGGCGGGGCTGCTCGGCATGGCCCGGTCCCTGGCCCGCGAGCTCGGTCCGCGCGGCATCACGGCCAACGTGGTGGCACCGGGACTGATCGACACCGACATGTCCGCTGCCCTCCCCGCGGAGCGCAAGCGGGCAGTCCTCGACGGAATCCCGCTGGGGCGATTCGGCGATCCGACCGAGGTCGCCGCCCTCGTCGGCTGGCTGGCCTCGGAACGGGCCGGATACGTCACCGGGGCGCTGATCCCGGTCGACGGCGGTGCCGGCATGGGCAACTGATCGGAAGAGGTGCACCACATGGCCGGATTGCTGGCCGGAAAACGAGTCCTCGTCACCGGAGTGCTCACCGAGTCCTCGATCGCCTTCCACGCGGCGAGGACCGCCCAGGAACAGGGCGCGCGCGTCGTGCTGACCGGCTACGGCCGGCTCGGCCTGGTCCGGCGCATCGCGAACCGGCTGCCCGATCCGCCGCCGGTGATCGAACTGGACGTGACCGACGGGGACCTGCTCGACGGGCTCGCGGAACAGCTCCACCAGCACGTCGACCGGCTCGACGGGGTGCTGCACTCGGTCGCCTTCGCGCCCGAGTCCTGCCTGGGCGCGGACTTCACGGCCGCACCGTGGCGGGACGTGGCGACCGCGCTGGAGGTCTCGGCGTACTCGCTGTCCTCGCTGGCCGTCGCCTGCCGCCCGCTGCTGCGTCCGGGCAGCTCGATCGTCGGCGTGGACTTCGACGCGCGGGTGGCCTGGCCGGGCTACAACTGGATGGGCGTGGCGAAGGCCGCGCTGGAATCCACCACGCGCTACCTGGCACGCGAACTCGGCCCCGAGGGGATCCGCGTCAACCTGGTCGCGGCCGGACCGCTGCGCACCGTCGCCGCCCGCTCCATCCCCGGCCCGGACGACCTCGAGGACGCCTGGCGGCGGGCGCCGCTGGGCTGGGACAGCGGCGACCCGGGCCCGGTCGGCAAGACGATCTGCGCGCTGCTGTCCGACTGGCTGCCGACGACCACCGGGGCCGTGGTGCCCGCCGACGGCGGCTTCCACGCCATCGGCCGCTGAAGCCCCGAACCGACACGACGAACGACCGAGGATGGGAAAGACCGTGACCGAAGTGCAGTCGACGCCGATCACCGCGCCGGACGGCGCCGCCGTGCGGATCAACGCGGCGGCGGTCCTGGAACCCGACCACTGGAACTTCAGCGTCGATTACGCGTTGTTCCCCTCCGTGGGCGAATACCCCGTCTACGACGACCCTATGTACGACGCGATGGCCGCCGACGAGGTGCGCAACACCGCCTACGCGGAAGCCATCGACCGGCTCGCTCCCGGCCGCACCGCGGTCGAGATCGGCACCGGCAAGCACGCGCTGTGGTCCGTCGCGGCGGTCCGGGCCGGCGCCGAGCACGTGTACGCGATCGAGGCGCTGCCCGCCTACGCCGAGCTGGCCCGGGAGACCATCGCGCAGGCGGGGCTGTCGGACCGGATCACGGTGCTGGACGGGCTTTCCACCGAGGTCGAGCTCCCGGAGCGGGTGGACCTGTGCATCTCCGAGATCATCGGGTGCATCGGCGGCTCGGAGGGCACCGAAGCGGTGCTGGCCGACGCCCGGGACCGCTTCCTCAAGCCCGACGGCCGCTCCGTCCCGCACCGGTGCGTGACCACGGTCGCCGCAGTCGACGTCCGGGGCCGGTTCCTGGACGACACGCCCGCCGTGGTCGACGTGACGGTCCCCTACGTGGAGCAGATCTTCCGGGCGTACGGGCGTCCCTTCGACCTCCGGATGTGCCTGCACGGCGACGTCGGGAAGGTCGCGCTCACCGACGAGGACGAGGTGGAGGCCCTGGAGTTCAACGGGGAGCCGGGCACCGGCGAGCCCGACCGCGGGACGCTCCGGGTGACCAGGGCGGGCACGCTGACCGGCCTGGCCCTCGGCGTCCGGCTGTGGACCGCGCCCGGGGTCGCCCCGATCGATACCGTCCGCCAGGAGACCAGCTGGCTGCCGATCTACGCCCCGCTCTCCCCGGACGGGATCGAGGTCGTGCCGGGCGACCGGATCGACTACGAGTTCACCCGGTCGTTGAGCGACGACGAGGTGCACCCGGACTACGCGTTCACCGGCACGCTGCACCGGGCGGCGGGCGGCGACCCGGTGGAGCTGGCGTGGGACTCGCCGCACCACCCCGAGGCCTTCCGGGGCACCACCTTCTACCGCGACCTGTTCCCGGCGGGCTGAACGCGGCGCTCGCGGAGTCCGGAGACCGCGCCGTCCGGGCCGGACGGCGCGGTCCGATCCGGCCGAACCGCTGGTCCCGTCGCCGCCGTTCTGGTCGGATGGCGGGCATGACCGAGTCGGGCGCAGTGCCGTTCTTCCACGACGTCGAGCCCGTCCAGCGGGTCCGCGACGACCTCCTGGACGTCCACTTCACCGGGGCGTCGACGGACCGGCGTCCTGCCGTGATCTTCGTGCACGGCATGGCGGAGGACACCGACCCCCGGCCGCGGGACTGGGACGTCTTCCGCGGCTACGGAGCTCTGGCGGCGGCGTCCGGGCTGGTCGGCGTCACCTTCGACCACCGCCTCCACTCCGGCGGGCACTTCCCGCACGCGGCGGCCGACGTCGCCGCCGTGGTCGAGCGGACCCGCGCGCTGGAGGTGGTCGACGGCGACCGCGTCCTCCTGTGGTTCTTCTCCCTGGGCGGCGCGCTCGCCGCGTCGTGGCTGCCGGAACCGCCGCCCTGGCTCCGCGGCATCGCCCTGACCTACCCCGTGCTCGCCCCACCGCCGGACTTGCCCGGCGACGTCGCCCGCTTCGACGCCGTCGCGGCGGTGTCGGCGCACCCCGGCCTGCCCAAGCTCCTCGTCCGCGTCGGTGACGAGATCGAGTGGCTCGCCCGCACCCAGGACGCGTTCGTGGCGCGAGCCCGCGACGCCGACGCCGCACTGGAGGTCATCGAGCTCCCCGACGCCGCCCACGGTTTCGAAGGGCACGGGCACGACCCCGCCGCCCGCGCCGCGGTCGACCGCGCGATGCGCTGGGCCGCGGACGCGCTGACCAGGTGACCGGCACGGAACGTCCGGACCGATCGGCGGCAGCCCCGGATTCAAACGCCGCACTCGATCGGGTGAACATCGAGCCGGGGTGCGTTCACCGCCGCGTTGCACCGCTGGGCGCCGGTACCCAGCGCGGCGAATGGTGTTCGGACCGCGGATGACGAATGCGGGTCGTCGCGGTGAAAACGGCCGCTGACTGCTCCAGAAGCGGCACGCGGACGTCACATCGCGCGAGGCCGAACGGCGCCGTCCGCCCTGGTAGCGTCGTGCCCGGAGCAGCGACAGGAATCGTGAATTCGCCGAAGCCCGGTCGGTCCGCACCCGATCTTCGCCCGCGCCGACCGGTCATTCACCCCCGCGCTCGCCAACGCCGACGGGCCACCGCCACCCCCGCGTTGATCGTGCGAAGGAGTCCTGGTGAACACCACGAGCACGGCGGACGACATCGGCACCGGACCACCCGCCGGACCGGCGCGACGAGCGCCCGACCGGGGCCTGCCCACCGTCCTCATGGGACTGACGTTGCTCAGCGGCATCATCGACGCGGTGAGCTACCTGGGGCTCGGGCAGCTCTTCCTCGGCAAGATGACCGGCAACCTCATCGTGCTCGGCATCTCCCTCGGCCCGGCCACCGGGTTCGCCATCGGCGCTGCCGCGGTGGCGCTCGCGGCGTTCCTCGCCGGGGCCGTGCTGGCCGGCCGCCTGCACACGATGATCGCCCGCTTCCGCTACCGGTGGATCAACACGGCGCTGGTGATCGAGGCCGCGCTGCTGGTCGCCGCCGCGGTCGTGGCGGTGCGCGGCGCTCCCACGACGTCGACGCCGAAGACCATCACCCTCATCGTGCTGATCGCCGTCGCGATGGGCTTCCGCAACGCCACCGTCCGCAAGATGGCGATCCCGGACATGACCACGACGCTGGTCACGCTGACGCTGGCCGACCTCGCCTCGGACTCGTTCCTCGCCGGTCGCCGCAATCCCCGGCTGCGCCGCCGGATCGGCGTCGTCGCCGCCATCTTCGGCGGTGCGCTGATCGGCGGGTTCCTCGTCGCCGTGCACGGCCTGGTGGTGCCGCTGGTCGTCTGCGCCGCGCTGGCGTGCGCGCTCGCCGTCGGCTACCCCGCCGCGCACTGGTGGTGGGCACGCCCGCGGAAGGCGCCCTTCGTGCCCGCGCAGCGCAGGAAGAGGTGACGCCCGCGCGCCGCGTCACCGGCCCGCGGTGTCGACCCGGTGGAGGTGGTGGAGGGTGGCGGCGATGATCCGCTCCTGCGCTCGCCGCCTGCTGGTGGCGGGACGGCCGTCACCGGGTTGTGGGCCGTAGTCGCCGAAGTGGGCGTGGATCGCGCCCGGGACGGCGACGAATTCGGTGGTCGGGGGCAGCGGCGCACCGAGGACGTCGGGGACCGCGGAGAGCCCGTCGCGGGTGCCGTAGACCGAGGTGGCGGCGAGGTCCGCGCCGCGCAGGTCGATGTCCGGGTAGGACGCCCACAGCAGCAGGCCGCGCACCCGCTCGGGGTGCGCGGTGGCCAGGCGGGCGGCGGTCGGTCCGCCCAGGGAGTGCCCGCCCGCGACCCAGCGGTCGGGGCCGCGGCTGATCGCCGCCGCGCCCTGCTGCGGCTGGAGGATCGCCATGCCGAACGGCGCTTTGCGCACGACGACCGGGTATCCGGCCTCGGCGACGGGGCGCAGCAGCGGCACGTACGCGCGGGAGTCGACCTTGGCGCCGGGGTGGAACACCAGGCCGGTGCCCCGCACCGGCCCGCGCGGGCGGAGCTCGATGCTGGTGGCGCGGTCGTGCACGGCCACCTCGGCGTCCGAGCGCATCGCCGCCAGGGCGGAGGGCTCGGCGCCGCGCGGGTAGGCGTAGAGCAGCGCCGCGCACACCACCAGCGCGAGCACCGCGATCAGCAGGCGGCTCGGCCATCGGCGGGACGGTGCGGGCACGGCTGCTCCGGGATGTCTAGTCTGGGCCGATGGCCGAGGTGGGTGCGCGGGGCAGGTGGTTCCTGCCCTCGGTGTCGTTGGTCGTGCTGCTCGTGGTCGCGGCGATCGCCGCGACCGGTGGGCCGACGATACTGGCGATGCACCCGGCCTACGCGATCGCGCTCGGCGTGGTCGGCGCCCTCGCCCTGGCCGGGGTGGCCACGGCGCTCCGGCGCTGACCGAGTCACCGCGCCCGGGCGTAGCGCCGCCACCACACCCACCCGATGCTGCCCCACAGCAGGAACCACACCGCCGCCATCACGGGGTCGGCCTGCCACAGCGCGGCGAGCGGGAACAGCACTGCTGCCGCGGTGTAGACGATGGCGAGCCCGAGGTATCGCCGCCGCGGCCTGCCACCTGCCATCGTCCCGCCCCGGCTACGGCTTGCGGGCCAGCGCGCCGTACATCCCGACGTCGGCGTCGTCGATGGTGCCGATCTCAGCCGGGTCGGGGTGCCAGTGGTGCACCTGGACCAAGCCGGGTTCCACCAGGTCGAGGCCCTCGAAGAAGGCCAGCGACTCCTCGGGGTCGCGCAGCCGCATCGGCATCCCGCGCGCCGCGTACTCGCGGGCGACCCGGCCGATCTCGTCCGGGGCGCAGTCGGCGGTGCCGATGGACATGGCCAGGTAGCTGCCGGCGGGCAGCGGGTCGAGCAGCTGCCGCACGAGCCCGACGGCGTCGTCCTCGTCGAGCATGAAGTGCACGATGGCGATCACGCACAGCGCGATCGGCTCGGCCGGGTCGAGGGTGTCGCGGAAGCCCGGGGCGTCGAGGATGGCGCGCGGATCGCGCATGTCCGCCTCGACGTAGGCGGTGCTGCCCTCCGGTGTCCCGGCCATCAGGGCGCGGGAGTGCGCGAGCACGATCGGGTCGTTGTCGACGTAGACCACGCGGGACTCGGGAGCGACCGCCTGCGCGACCTCGTGGAGGTTCGGGCTGGTGGGGATGCCGGTCCCGACGTCCAGGAACTGCCGGATCCCGGCCTCCTCGGCCAGGTAGCGGGCCGCGCGGTGCATGAAGTCGCGGTTGGCGCGCATGTGCACCGGCAGCGCGGGCCATTCCCGCAGCATCGCGGCGGCGGCCTCGCGGTCGACGGCGTAGTTGTCCTTGCCGCCGAGGACGGCGTCGTAGATCCGCGCCGAATGCGCCTCGTCCGTGCGCAGGTCGAGCGAGCGCAACCCGTCCCCGCCCGCAGTCCCGCCGACGACCATCCCGTCCACCCCCGACCGAGCGAAGATCACCACCCGCGACGGTAGCACCGCGCCACCGCAGGTCCCAGGCGTGTTCCCGGCTCGCGAGGTGGTGCAGTCCGTTCACCTCGCGGTGCTGGCGCGACGGCACTCGGGACCGCCGCGAGAATCCGGGAGGCGGAGGGATGTCCCCGTCCGCCGAGGTTCCGCCCGAGGCGCGCACGACGATAGGTTGTGCCCTCGTGCTGGACGTGCTGGACAAGTTGGGGTCGGTGTTCTCCGCCGCGTTCGCCCTCGCGGGGCTCGTGCTGACCGGCTACGGCCTGCGGCGCGACCGCCGACGCGCCGCACCGCAGGCGCCTCCGGTGCCCCCGCCGCCGGTCGAGGGCAGCGGGCCCGGCCTGGTCGTGCCCGACCGCACCGAGTGGGTGCCGGACCCGTCGCACCTGCCGGAACCGTCCGGCCCGCACCACGGCGGGTACGGCACGCCGACGCCGCTCCCGGCAACGCCCGGCCGCCGCGGCCCGCTCCCCCTCGGGGTGGCGCTGCTGGTCGTCGGCATCGTGCTCGGCGTCGTGACCGCCCTGCTGTAGCGGGAAGCTCCGCCCGCCGTCGCGCGCGGGACCCGGCTACCGGGTGAGGTCCTCCGCGACGGCCGATTCCTCCGCCGGTGCCCGCGGTTCCACCCGCTCCGGTTCGGGCGGGAGGCAGTCGCCCGCGGTGAGCGCGCTGGCCCCGCCCGCGGCGACCAGCGCCGCCCAGGTGGCGATCGTGCCGCCCATGCCGTCCTCCCTCGTCCACGTCCCCCGAGCCCACCAGCCAGGACGTCAGCGGACCAGCGCCCTCACCCGGTCGGGGCGGGTCGGCCGAGGCTGGGACCCGTTCATCCCCACCCGAGCGGAGGAGCGCTCACCCGTCGCCGAGCAGCGGGCCCGGCCGGGCGAGGTGGCGTGGTAGCCGTGGTCGTCGACGGCGCGGGCCCGCCCGTCGGAGCGCAGCGGACCTACAGCGCCGGACCGCGCCGGAGGCCGGGTTCGCGGTCGTCGCAGGCGGCGATCAGCGCTTCGCGGGCGCGCGCGACGCGGGAGCGCACGGTGCCGATCGGGCAGCCGCAGACCTCGGCGGCCTCGGCGTAGGTGTAGCCGAGGACCTGGGTCAGCACCAGGGCTTCGCGGCGGTCCTCGGCGAGCCCGTCGAGCAGCAGGTGCAGGTCCACCACGCCCTCGAAACCCGGTCCGGCGAGCTCCACGTCGTCGGCGCGCGCCGCGCGGGCCGGGGCGCGCCGCAGGTGGTCGGCGACGACGCGGCGGGCGATCGACAGCAGCCAGGTGCGCGAGGACGACCGCCCGGCGAACCGGGGCAGCGAGCGGACCGCCCGCAGGTAGGTGTCCTGGGTGAGGTCGTCGGCGGCGGCGAGGTCGGTCAGGTGCGCGGTGAACCGCCAGACGTCGGCCTGGGTCGAGCGGACCCAGGCGTCGAGCGCCCGCCGATCGCCGCGCGCGGCGGCTAGCGCCAGCTCGGTGATCCGCGCGTCGTCCCGTTCCGCGAAGCCACCCCGTTCCACGAAGCCGCACGGTAGCCGATGTCGCGTGGAACTGTTTCCGGCATTCGGGCGACCATCTAGTCGTGGACTGCTCAACCTTCCGCGAGGCGCTCTCGGCACGGCTGGACGGCGAAACCGGCCCCGTGCCCGACGAGGCGCTGGACCGCCACCTGCTCCGCTGCCCGGACTGCCGGGCGTGGGACGAGCGCATCACCGGGTTGCGCCGGGGGATGCTGGTGCGCGAGGCACCACCGGTGCCCGACCTCACCGAGCGCATCACCGCCGCCGCGCGGCCGAAGCGCGGGCACCTGCTGCGCGGGGCGCTCGGGGTGGTCGCGGTGGCGCAGAGCGGGTTGGGCATCGCCCAGCTCCTCGGCGCGGCAGGTGTGCACGGCGCGCACAGCACGCACCTGAGCAACGAGAGCGCCGCGTGGAACCTCGCGATCGGCATCGGGCTGCTGTGGGCGGCGCTGCGCCCGCGCGCCGCGGGCGGCCAGCTCCCCGCGTTCGCCGGGTTCACCTTGATCATCGGCGCGGTCTCGGCCGCGGACCTGCTCGGCGGTCACGTCACCGCCGGACGGGTGTTCTCGCACGTCCTGGTGGCCATCGGCGTGGGCCTGCTGATCGTGGTGCACCGGCGGCTGGGCCGCGATCCGCACCCGACCCCGAGCACCGCCGACGACCGCGACACCCACCGCGACACGCCCGACCTCACCGACCCGGACCTCCCGAACCCGGCCCACCCGTCACCGCACCGCGCACCCCACCGCCGAACCGGCCACCAAGGCCACCGCGCCGCCTGACCCCACGTCCGGGTGGTCTTGACCAGGTGAGGGGCGGTCACAGGAGGCCGAGGAAGGCCGCTCCCATGCCGAAGCTCATGGCGCCGTGGCAGGCGTGATCGAGCGCGCGGCGTCCGGCCGGGCCGGTCGGTGCCGGGAGGGTCCGGCCCAGGTCGAACGCCGTGGACAACCACGGCAGGCACGACAGCACGAAGTAGCCCGCGAGCACCGCGGTCACTGCCGTGATCGCCGCGGGCACGGCGGCGGCCTCCGGCGCGAGCGCCACCTGGGTGCCGGCGGCGTGGTGGTGGTGTCCGCCGCCGGAGCTCGCGCGCATCAGGACCGGCATGGTGGCCGCCATCCACACCATCGCGCCCATCGTCGCGGCGTGGTGCAGGTGGGCGATCCGCGGGTGCTGGAACTCGTCGCGCCACCGCGGGCCGACCAGCGCCCGCACCGCGAACCACAGCGCGGCGATCGCGAACGCGACGACCTGCGGGAGCACCGGGAGGTGCACCCACACCATCGCCAGCATCGCCGCGCCCATCCCGAGGTGGCACAGCGCGCTGATCCGCTCCGCCGGTCCGATGCGCGCCGCGACGAGCCGGGCGACCGACCACGCGGCCGTCCCGGCGAACAGCGCGGTGAGCGCCCATTGCAGCAGCGGTGACGCCATCATCGGGCAACCTCCTCGATCCCCGCGCGCCGACGCGCGCGCCAGCCCAGCAACAGGTCCAGCAGCAGGAAAGCCAGCAGCGACAGCCCCATCATCGGCAGGAAGTAGCCGACGAGCGCCACCACCACGACGATCGGGGCCAGCACCCGACCGGGCACCCGCCGCCACGCGCCGCGCTCCGGCGGTCGGCCGAACGCGCGGGAACCCGGACGCGACCACCACATCCGGTAGCCGGTGGCGATCAGCGTCAGCAGCCCGCCCATCAGCACCACGAGCACGAGCTGGTTCGGCAACCCGAACAGCAGCCCCATGTGCGCGTCGATGCCCCAGCGGGCCAGCTTCGCGGCGAGCGGGTAGTCGGCGAAGCGCTGCACGTCGACGACCGCGCCGGAGGCCGGATCGACGGCCACGGCGTCCTGCTGCGACGGCCAGGACCGGCCGGTCTGCTGGACGCCGTAGGCCTGGCCGGGCCCCGCGGGCGGGACGATCTCGACGGCGCCGGTCACGTCGCGGGCGTGCGCGGCGGCCAGCACCCGGTCGTAGCCCACGTCGCCCTGCCGCGCCGGACCGCTCAGCTCGGTGGACACCACCGGCGTCTCCCAGGACAGCGCCGAGCGCAGCTCGGTGACGTTGCCCCCGGCGTGCTGCGACCAGGTCAGACCGGTGGCGGACAGGAACAGCAGCCCGATCGAGATCCACAGCCCGGTGGCGCCGTGCCAGGACAGCAGCCGCCGCCGTCCGGAAGCGCGGGGCTCGGGCAGCACCAGCGAGCGCCGGTTCCGGCGGCGCCGCCCGATCCACAGCGCGATCCCGCCGAGGGCCACCACCCACATCCAGCTCGCGGCGAGCTCGCTGTAGAGCCGCCCGGCGTCACCGAGGTGCAGTCCGCGGTGCAGGTTGTCGACCCACGCGCGGATCGGCAGCGCCTGCCCGCTGCCGTAGGTCTCCAGCACGCCGCGCACATCGGCGGTGTAGGGGTCGACGAACGCGGTCCGCCGGTAGCTCGCGGGCAGGTCCGGCGCCTCGAAGATCACCTGGGTGGTGTCGGTGGCGGTGGGCGCCGGGCGCACCGCCATCAGCTCGTCGCCCGGTCGCGCCGCCCGCGCCGCCGCGATCTGCTCGTCCAGCGGCCGGGCGGGTTCGGTGGCGGCCGCCACGTGCAGCTCGTGGTCGTAGACCACCTCGTCGAGCTGCGGGGTGAACACGTAGAGCATCCCGGACAGCGCGGCGATCACCAGGAACGGCGCGATGAACACGCCCGCGTAGAAGTGCAGCCGCAGCACCAGGGGGCGCAGTGCCGACCACGTCGACCCGCGTCGCCGGACGTCCTCCTGCTCCGCTCGCAGGTCCACCGGATCCTCGACGGCCATGCCGGTCCTCCTCGCTGTCGTCCACCACAGGAGTCGGCCGGACGGGCGCGGAAGTTCCCGGCGTCGGGGCGATCACACCCGGATCGATCAATCCAGCCGGTCGGGCCAGGACAGCGACCCGGCGAGGGCGGCGTCGTCGACCTCCGGGAACCCGGCGCAGCGCTCGGCGAGCCGCGCCACCTCCGCCGGGCGTTCGGCGTGCGGACCGGCGCTCATCCGGGCGCTGGCCAGCACGTTGCGCTCGACCCGGGGACGGCGGTGCCGTTCGTAGCGGTCCAGCGCGGTGTCCGGATCGGGGGCGTCGCGCAGCGCTTTGGCCAGCACGACCGCGTCCTCCAGGGCCATCGAGGCGCCTTTGCCGGTGGCCGGGGCGGCGGCGTGCGCGGCGTCGCCGACGAGCAGGCCCCGGCCGAGCCGCCACCGGGACGAGCCGGCGAGGTCGTGGGCGTCGGTGGACAGCACCTCGTCGGTGGCCTCGACGATCCGCGCGGCCGGGGTGGCGTCCGGGCGCAGCGCGGCGAGCAGGTCGGCGTCCGGGGACGCGGCGGGCACCGGGAGCCGGGCGAACCAGTGCACCACCCCGGACGGGGACACGGCGTAGCCGAACGCGGTTCGGCCGCCCCGCAGCATCTCGATCCGGCCCGGCTCGTGCGGCGGCGCGATCCGGTCGGTGTAGCCGTAGTACACCCGCTGCCCCGCGTACCGCTTCCGCGCGGCGGGGTCGATCACCGCGCGCAGCGCCGAGTTGACGCCGTCCGCGGCGATCAGCAGGTCACCGCGCACCACCCGCCCGTCCGCGAACCGGGCCACCGCGCCGTCGACGCCCGTGCACCGGCTGCCGGTGCGGACCTCGATGCCGCGCCGCTCGGCCTCCTCGCGCAGCGCCGCGCACAGCTCAGCCCGGCGCAGGCAGCGGTAGTCGCGCAGCGGTGCGGCGGCCACCTCCGCGCCGGTGGCGTCCACGACCCGCATCGCGGTGAGCGGGAAGCCGCCGACCCGGTCCACGCCGAGCTGCCGCAGCGCCAGCATCCCGGTGTCGGCGAGGGTGAGGAACGCCCCCGGATCGGCCCCGCCGGACGGGTGCGCCTCGTGCACCTCGACGCCGAAACCCGCCTGCCGCAGGGCCAGCGCCGCCGCCGTACCCGCGATCCCCGCACCGATGACGACGATCCGATCCACCCGCTGATCCTCCCAGGGCCCGTCCCCCGAACGCACGCTTTCCGCCGACGTCCGCCATCGGACGGCGATCGCCGGGGTACCCGGGGTGGAGCCGACCCCGAGGAGGCACCGATGACCGGCACCACCACCGCACTGCTGCGGCACTTCGCCGACCTGCGCGACGGCACGCACGGCCACGCCCCGGCCCCGCACGAGCGCGACCGCGCGGCCAAGGAGCGGCTCTTCGAGAGCAGCGCCGGGCTGCTCGACGGCTACGCCCGCGCCGCGCTCATCGAGATCAACACGGCGCTGCTGCTGGACACCGGCCTGATCAGCACGACCGGGGTGCGGCGCGACGAGGACGGCGGCCTGGAGGCGCGCTGGGAGCTGACCTGGCCGGAGCAGCGCGACGCGGGCGTCGATCCGATCCGGCTGCACGCCCACTACGGCGCCGCGTTCCACCACCCGCACCTGCGCGGCGCCACGGTCGGCGACTGGCCGCTGAACGTCTTCACCGACGAGCAGGCCGCCGAGGAGCTGCCGGTGCTGCGCGCCATCGCCGCGGCCGACCTGCACAACCTGGTCTTCCGGTGCGGCTACCGGATCGTCCCCGCGGTCGTGGAGGGCAGCGAGCGGTGAGCGCGGAATTGGCCGGAAGTAGTACGTCCGGTCGGCCCTTCCGCTGATTCGCCCGCGGCCCGCGGCGGCGAGCATCGGAGGCATGATTTCGACTACCGCTGCGGCGGGACCCGCCGCCCCACCGGTCGCCCCACCGGCCTCCTCGGGGACCGCGAGGCTGGTCGGCCTGGACGTCGCGCGCGGGCTGGCCGTGCTGGGGATGTTCGCCGCGCACTCCACCGTCCCGCTCCCGGGCAACGTGCTGTACGAACTCGTGTCCGGGCGCTCGGCGATCCTGTTCGCCGTGCTGGCGGGCGTGTCGATCGCGCTGCTCAGCGGCGGCGCGCGGCCGGGCTCCCAACGGCTCTCGGCGCCGGTGCGGATCGCGGTGCGCGCGGTGGTCCTGTTCGTCCTCGGCCTGGCGCTGACGACCATGCAGGTGCCCGCGATGGTCATCCTGACCTCCTACGGCGTGCTGTTCCTGCTCTCGATCCCGCTGCTGCGGCTGCGGACCACCGCGCTCGCGGTGCTGGCCGCGGTGTTCGCGGTCGGGGCGCCGCTGGCCTCGTTCGCGCTCCGCAGCGCCCTGCCGACGCCGGACGTGATCGGCTACACCCCGCGCTTCGCCGACTTCACCTCGCTGGACGGGCTGGCCAAGGCGGCCGAATCGGTGCTGCTCACCGGCGCGTACCCGGTGCTGACCTGGATCCCGTTCCTGCTGGTCGGGATGGCCCTGGGCAGGCTGGACCTGCGGGCCGTGCGCGGTCGGCTGGTGCTGGTCGGAACGGCGCTGGGGCTCGTCGGCTACGGCGGTTCGTGGCTGATCATGCACGTCTTCGGCGGCTACGAGCGGATCGCGGCGGTCTACGCCGGGATCATGCCGCCGGAGCTGCTGCCGATGGTGCTGTCGTCGAACTACGGGACCGTGCCCACGATGGACCCGGTGCTGCTGCTCACCGCGGGCGCGCACAGCGGAACCCCGTTCGAGATCATCGGCGGGACCGGGGTCGCGCTCGCCGTCATCGGGCTCTGCCTGCTGGCCGAGCGGCTCCGCGTGGTGCTCGCCCCCGTCGCGTCGGTCGGGGCGATGGCCCTGACCGCCTACGTCGGTCACCTCCTCGCCCTGAAGGCGGTCGGCCCGGACAACCTGGGGCGGATGATGATGGAACAGCCCTACGCCCCGTGGCTGATCCTCTGCGCCGCGACGATGGTGCTCACCCTGGCGTGGCGCCTGCTGCTCGGACGCGGCCCCCTCGAGTGGCTGCTGCACCACCTCTCCGCCCTGCCCGCCCGCCGACGCCCGGCCTGAGCGACGGCTGAATCGCGCGAACGCAGCGAGAACTACACCCGGGTGTGGTTTTCGCTGCGTTCTCCGCGTGCGGTCCTCAGCCGAGCAGCGGGAGGACGAGTCCGCCGCCGAGGCCGAGGACCAGCGACAGGGCTCCGGCCGCGCAGGCGACGAACCCGGGGCCGGGGGCGGGCTCGTCGCCGGTGGTCGGGAGGAACGCGGGCAGGATCCAGCGCAGGTAGTAGAAGAGGCTGACCGCCGTGTTGAGCACCGCGACCACCGCGAGCCAGGCCAGCCCCCCGTCGAGGGCGGCGGTGAACACCTCCAGCTTGCCGAGGAACACGCCGGTGGGCGGGGTGCCGACGAGCCCGAGCAGGCACACCACCAGCACCCCGACCAGCAGCGGTCGCCGCCGCGCCAGCCCCCGGTACGCCGCGAGCGAGGTCCGCTCGGGAACGCGGGCCACGACCGCGAACGCGCCGAGGTTGGTCACCGCGTAGGCGGCCAGGTAGAACAGCACGGCGGGTCCGGCGAGCTCGGTGCGGCCGGCGACGGCCACCGCCACCAGCAGGTAGCCGACCTGGCTGATCGTCGAGTACGCCAGCAGCCGCTTCGGGTCGTCCTGGAAGAACGCGGCCAGGTTGCCCAGCGTCATCGACGCGGTGGCGAGCACGGCGAGCAGCAGCGCCCAGTCCACGGCGGTCGTCGTGATCACCTCGGCGCCCAGCCGGTGCAGCGCGAGCACGCCGCCGATCTTGGGCACCGTGGTGGCGAACGCGGCCACCGCGACCCCGGAGCCCTGCGCCACGTCGGGCACCCAGAAGTGCGCGGGCACCGCGCCCACCTTGAACAGCACCCCGGCCAGCACCGCGATCAGGCCGACCCCGACCAGCGCGGGCGAGGCGGTGGGCAGCGCGGCGGCCAGCTCCGGGTAGCCGGTGCCGCGCCCGGCCGCGAACAGCGCGGTGACGCCGACCAGCAGGACCACCCCGAGCAGCGCGCCCATCAGGTAGTACTTCAGCGCCGCCTCGGTCCCCGGCCCGTCCCGGTCCAGGCCCGCCAGCGCGTACAGCGGGATCGACGCGAGCAGGTATCCGGCCACCAGCAGCAGCAGATCGGTCGTCCCGGCCAGCACCAGCGCGCCGAGCGCGGCGAGCTGCACCAGCGCGCAGAACTCGGTCTCGCGCGGTCCGCCGCCGGTCGTCATGCCCAGCACCAGCAGGGTTGAGGCGAGCACGACGACGCGCCCGACGCCGGTGCCGGTGTCCACCGCGAACGCCCCGTCGAACACCACCTGGTCCGGTCCGGCCAGCCCGATCCCGCTCGCCACCAGGCCGACCGCGCAGGCCACCGCGGCCAGCACCCGCACCCGCCACTGCGCGCGGCGCGGCGTCCACGAACCGAGCAGCAGCCCGCACACCGCTCCGGCGAGCAGCGCGAGCTCCGGGACCAGCGCGGCGGGGTTCTCGTTCACCGGACCACCAGCCCGGTCAGCGCCGCCGCGGCGGGTTCGATGACGTCGAGCAGCGGTCGGGGCAGCACGCCGAGGAGCACCACCAGCACCAGCAACGGCACGATCGAGGCCGTCTCCACCGGTCGGAGGTCGGTGAACGGCGCCGGTGCCCGCAGCGGTCCGGTGAGCACCTGGTGCAGCGCGCGCAGGAACAACCCGGCGGTGATCAGGATGCCCAGCAGCGCGAGCACCGTGGCCACCGGTGCCGAGGCGAAGCTGCCGGTGAAGATCTGGAACTCGGCGATGAACCCGGAGAAGCCGGGCAGCCCGAGCCCGGCGAAGGCGGCGAGCCCGGTCGCCGCCGCGAACACCGGGGCCGGACCGGCCAGCCCGCCGAAGTCGCGCATCCGGTAGCTCCCGCAGCGGTCGTGCAGCACCCCGGCGAGCAGGAACAGCGCGGCCGTGATCAGCCCGTGGCTGACCATCTGGGTGACCGCGCCGGTCACCGCCAGCGACGCCGGACCCGCGTCGGTGGCCAGCCCGGCGGCCCCGACGGCGAGCACCACGTAACCCATGTGGTTCACCGAGGTGTAGGCGACCATCCGCTTGAAGTCGGTCTGCGCCAAGGCGACCAGCGCGCCGTGCAGCACCGAGACGACGCCGACGACGACCACCAGCCAGGCCCAGTCCCGCCACGCCGCCGGCAGCAGCGGCATCGCGATCCGCACGAAGCCGTAGGTGCCCATCTTCAGCAGCACCCCGGCCAGGATCGCCGAGCCCGCCGCGGGCGCGTCGGTGTGCGCGGGCGGCAGCCAGGTGTGGAACGGCACGGTCGGCGTCTTGATCGCCAGCCCGAGGCACACCGCCAGCAACGCCCAGCCCCGGCCGTCGGCGAGGCGGCCAGCTCCAGCACGTCGAAGGTGCGCGGCCGGGCCGACAGCGCCAGCCCGATGAAGCCCAGCAGCAGCGCCAGCGAGCCGATGAAGGTGTAGAGGAAGAAGGTCAGCGCCGAGCGCTTCGCCGCGCCGCGCCCCCACCCGGCGATGACGAAGTACATCACCGCGATGGACAGGTCGAAGTAGACGAAGAACAGGATCAGGTCCAGCGCGGTGAACAGCCCGAGGCTCACCGTCTCCAGGAGCAGGAACAGCATCGCGAACGCCTTCACCCGGTGGGTCCGGCGCAGCGAGTGCACCGCGCAGGCCAGGAACAGCACCGCGGTCATCGCCACCAGCGGCAGCGACAGCCCGTCCACCCCGACGTGGTAGCCGACGCCCGCGCTGGGGATCCACCGCAGGTGCTGCTCGTAGGCCAGGCCGCCGTCGTAGCCGAGCCAGGCGATCACCACCAGCAGCAAGTCCAGGGCCGTGATGCCGACCCAGCCCCAGCGGAAGATCCCGCGCCCGGCCGATTCCGGCACCGCGGCCAGCAGCGCGGCGCCGAGCACCGGGACGAACACGATCCAGCTCAGCACCAGGCCACCACCACGACAAGCCCGGCGAGCACGGCGAATCCGACGGCGGCCTGGGCGTAGTACTGGTGGAGCTGACCGGTCTGCGGGCGGCGGGCGTACCGGCCGAGCCGCCCCGTCGACCGCGCCACCGCGTCGACCGCGCCGTCCAGCGCCGCCTCGGCGCGCCGCACCGGGCCGCGCGCCCACCGCAGGACCCCGGCGGGTGCCGCCAGCACCGCCCGGCCCAGCGCGTCATCGGCGGCGGCCAGCCGGTCGGACGCCCGCAGCACCGGCCGGACCAGCACCGCCCGGACGCCCCGCTCGACGTCCAGCCAGTCCCGCAGCACCCGGGGGCTCCGGCGCGACGGCCACCACCACGCCGCCCCGGCGGCGACCAGCGCGAGGCAGCCGGTCAGCGCCAGCTCCCAACCGGCGGGCACCACGTCGACCACCGGCAGCAGCGCGATTCCGAGCACGGCGGCGGCTCCGCTGAGCAGCGCGAGCACCACCAGGCCGACGCGCGGCGCGGCCTCGGCGGGCTCCTCGTCCCGGTCGCCGCCGACCAGGCACCGGACCGCCTTGGCGCTGTAGGCGGCGGGCAGCACCCCGGCGACCACGCCCACCGCGTAGAGCGCGGGGTCGCGGACCAGCGCGGCGGCCAGCACCGCGTCCTTGGTCAGCCACAGCGACAGCGGCGGCATCCCGGCCAGCACCGCGGCGGCCAGCACGAACACCGCGCCGAGCGCGGGGAACCGCCGCGCCGCCCCGCGCAGCGCCGCCAGCGATCCGGCGCCGACCGCGCCGAGCCACGCCCCGGCGGCCAGGAACAGCGCGGACTTCGTCGCCGCGTGCGCCACCAGGTGCGCGATCCCGCCGCCCGCGCCGCCGACTCCGGCGGCCAGCACCACGAAACCCAGTTGCGCCGAGGTCGAGGCGGCCAGCAGCTGCTTGAGGTCGGTCTGCGCCAGCGCGACCAGCCCGAGCGCCACCGCCGTCAGCGCCCCGGCCCACGCGACCAGCGGCGCGGCCCAGCCGGTCGCGGCGAGCAGCGGGTGCAGCCGCAGCAGCAGGAAGGCCCCGGCCGCCACCATCGTCGCCGAGTGCAGCAGCGCCGACACCGGGCTCGGACCGGCCATCGCGCGGGACAGCCAGAAGTGCAGCGGGAGCTGCGCGGACTTGCCCAGCGCGGCGACCACGATCCCGGCGGCGACGACGTCGAGCCACGGCCGCGGCAGGGCGGCCAGGTCCACCAGCGCCAGCGAGCCCGCGCCCGCCAGCGCCGCCCCGGCCGCCACGTACAGCCCGAGGTCGGCGGCGCGGGTGGTCAGGAACGCCACCCCTGCCGAGTCCACCCGGTCCGGTTCGCGCCACCAGAAACCGATCAGCGCCCAGCTCGCCGCGCCCATCACCTCCCAGCCGACCAGCAGCGGGGCGAGTCCGGTGGCGGTCGTGGTGAGCAGCATGGCCCCGCTGAACAGCAGCACCAGCCCGGTGAACCGCGCTCCCCCGGCGGTGGGGACGAGCACCGCGAGGGTGACCGCGGCGGTCGTCACGACCAGCAGGGCCTCGATCCCGCCGACCGCCACCCCGGCGTCGATCCCGGCCAGCAGCGGCAACCGCGCCGCGGGCCGCAGCAGCGCCGCCGCCACCGCGAGGACCAGCACCGCACCCGCGGTCCCGACGCCGACGCCCGGCGCCGCGCGGTCCGCCCGGCGCCCGGCCAGCGCCAGCCCCGCGCCCACCACGACGGGCAGCGCGACCAACGACCACAGCCAGGCGTGCACGATCACTCCCGGAGGTCCGCGGCCATGTCGGTCAGGTCCGCCTCCCGGGCCCGGAACAACGCGGTGACCACGGCGAACCCGACCGCCATCTCCACCGCCATCACCGCCACCGCCAGCAGCACGAGCACCTGGCCCGCCGTCGCGCCGGGCGCGAGGAAGTGCCAGCAGGCCGCCGCGGCGACGATCACCCCGGCGATCATCAGCTCCAGACCCATCATCAGCATCACCACGGACTGCTGCGACAGCGCGCCGAACAGCCCGATGGCCAGCAGTCCGGCGGCCAGCAGCAGGAACAGCTCCAGGGTCATCGCCGCGCCCCCCGGAGGTCGTCGCCGAAGCGGTCGTAGCGCCCGCGCGGGGCGGCCAGCACGACGGCGGAGATGATGGTGGCGAACAGCGCGACGCCCACCACGATCATGGTCAGCATCTGCGGGCCCATCAGCGCCTCGCCGAGCACGCGGGTCGGGTCCGGCGGTGCCGCTCCGGTGCGCGCCGGCCAGTCCACCAGCCAGATCCCGGCCGCGAGCACCGCGAACGTCCCCACCGAGATGACCAGCGCGCCGGACTTGTTGTGGTACATGGACATCGGCATCAGTCCGGCCGGATTCATCATGTACATCACCATGAAGACGGCCATCACCACCATTTCCATGATCATCATGAGCACCACCAGCACGCCCAGGTAGGCCAGGCCGAGCAGCACCACCTCGGCCCCGACGAACAGGAACGCGCCCAGCAGCGCGAAGGTCACCCGGGCCATCGAGTCCAGCCGGAACACCAGGAACCCGCAGACCAGCGCCCCCACGGCGAACACCCAGGCCAGCACGTCGCCCATCACACCCCCACCGCCACGACCAGCAGTTGCAGCAGCACCAGCGGGATCAGCACGATCCACGCCCACGGCACGAACCGCTCGACCCGCAGCACCGGCACCCGGCGCCCGAGCCACACCACCGCGGCCAGCACCAGCGCCGTCTTCAGCAGCGTCCACGCCCAGCCGGGCAGCACCGGTCCCGCGCCGCCGCCGAGGAACAACGGCACCGCCATCGACGCGGCGACCACCAGCAGCAGCCACCGCCCGCCGAGGAGCAGCAGCCGGTCCACCCCGGACACCTCGACGGCCGCGCCGCCCGCGAGATCCGGCCCCAGCGCGGTGCCCAGCGGACCCCAGAACGCCATCGCCGCCGCGCTGAGCAGGTACACCGCGAAGGCGACCGGCATCCACACCACGAACCACAGGTCCTGCTGCGCCTCGACGATGCCGCCGACCCGCAGCGTCCCCGCCCCGGTCGCCGCGCAGATCAGCGCGAACATGTGCGGCAGCTCGTAACCCAGCCCCTGCGCCACGAACCGGTACCCGCCGACCAGCGCGAGCACCGAGTTCGGCCCCCACCCGGCCAGCCACACCGCGGCCCAGCTCAGGATCTCCATCGCGTTGAACCACACGACGCCGACCGCCGGATCGGCCACCGCCGCACCACCCAGCGGCAGCACCAGCGCGGCCAGCAGCGCGGCCACCGGCACCAATCCGACGCCCAGCCGCCACAGCAGCGAGTCGGCGGCCGTGGTGGTCCGCCGCTGCCCCACGAGCCCGCGCGCGACCTCCCGGGCCGGAGCCGCCACCGCGCCCCCACCGGGCTCCCGGCCAACGCGCGGTCGAAGGTGACCATCGCGGCGGTCGCCAGCACCAGCAACCCGAACAGCACCCCGATCGCGGCCATCACGGCTCCCGGTCCAGGTCGGGTCCGAGGCTGGCCACGATCAGCCGGACGGCGCCGAGCTCGTGCCCGCGCACCAGGCCGGGCAGGACGTCCAGCGCCCGGGCGTGCCGAGGAGCGGTGCGGTGGCCCTCGATCTCGTCCAGCCACGCCACCCACCGCGCGGTGACGTCACCACCGCCGATCTCGCCGATCCCCGAGGTGAGCCACCGCAACGTCCGGGACCGCCGGACCCGCCGGGTGAACCGCCGCAGCCGGGCGTCGTCGACGACCCCGGCGAGCACCGCCGCCCGCAACCGGCGCGCCCGCAGCACCGCGTCCGGCCACCCCGCGACGGCCAGCAACCGGGCCAGCGCGTCCAGCAGCACGACGCGCGGATCCACGTCCGGCACCGGGGACCCGGCGTCCCGCCGCGCCGCGGCCTCCTGCACCACGTCGCCCTGCAACGCCAGCTCCAGCACCAACCCGGCGGGCCAGTCGACCAGCACCGGCCCCAGCACGACGTGCAGCCGGTCGAGCGCGAGCCCGTCCCGGTCCGGCGCCCGCTCCGCCATCGCCAACCCGGCCACCACCCCGCCGTGGTGGTCGTGCCCCCCGCCATGACCGCCGCCGTGGTCGGTGCCGTGGTCGTCGTGGTCGTCGTGCTGGTGGCCGGTGCCCTGCTGCGCACCCGACAACGCCTCACCTCCGACCGCCAACCGCGCCACCGCATCGGAGAGCACGTCGGGAACGGCGCCGGGATCGTCGACCACCACCCGGACCCGAGGCGCGGGCACCTGCCCCCACACCAGCTCGATGGCCTCGGCGGGCACCGAATCCCCGGGCCCGGCCAGCACCACCAAGTCGGCATCGGCCGGGCTTAAGGCGGTGACCCACCCGCGGCTGACCACGAGGTCTTCCACGGCCCACCGCACAGCGGCCCCACCGGCCACCTCGACGACGAACACGTGCGGCGCGCCGGCGGCGAAGCGGAGCAACCACCCGCTCACGTCCATTCGAACGCCCCCTCGCGCCAGGCGTAGAGGACACCCACCACCAGCACCCCGAGGAAGAGGAACATCTCCACCACGGCAGCCGCCCCCATCGAGGACACGACCAGCGCCCACGGGTACATGAACACCATCTCCACCTCGAACGCGAGGTAGATCATCGACACCACGTACCACCGCACGTGGAACCGCGAAAAGGCGTGCTCCCCAGGCGCGGCACCCCCCTGGAAAGCAACCACCGGCGACCCACCGGCCCCCACCGCGACCACCCGGGCGACCGCGTACAACCCCACCACCACGGCCACGCCCACCAGCAACAACGCCCCAGCAGCCGCGAACCCGCTCACGGTCACCTCCGGGATCGACCGACGGACCACCCCCAGCCTGACCCACTACCCCACACCCCGCCCGCCCACACGTCATGGAGGCGGAGGGGAGCGGGCATCGTAGGCGTCGTTTGCGATGCGATGTCCCGAAGCTCCGATGACGATCGATCTGGCTGGCGACGTGTTACTGCAGCACGCATACGGACGCCTGAGTCCTACACAGAAGCCATACGCGGCCCAGGGTACGAACCGCGAAACTAGACCCGGTTCGTTCACGTCGTTGTATCAGAGCGCTCTTCATGGTTCCGCACACCTGGAGCACACGATCGAGTACAGTACGTCACCGGCCGCGTAAGATTCGTAAAGGGGAAATGCGTGAGGGCTCTGAAGCGGTACCTGCCCAGCGCGCATCAGCGTTCCGTAGTGTTGGCCGCTTTCGGCATGGTGGCCCTTGCAGCACGCAACACTCCGTCGCTGGCGTTGACGCTGGAGGTCCCCTCGGCGCGTCAAGATGGTTGGCAGCAGTGCAGTGCAGCCTCAGCAACCGAGGGGGCCTCGGCATGACAGCGAGCGAATGGACCCCGGACAGCTCCCTTGTCCGTGAGCTGGACGAACTTTTCGGCCGAGCTATCGAGGCGTACCGGGCGAACCCCAACCTTGTTGCAGAGCACGCCAACCACGAGGAGTCGATCCGTGTTGGTGGCTACGCCAACAGGACGCTCCTGGAACTCGTGCAGAACGCCGCCGACGCGATGGCAGGTACGGCGGAGACCGGAGGAGCGGCAGGGCGTGTCGAGATCGTCCTGGATCGCAACACTGAGACGCTTTACTGCGCCAACGCAGGGCGTCCTTTTTCGCGGAGCGGTCTGACATCCCTTGCTCACGCGCACCTCAGCGGGAAGCGAGGTGACGAGATCGGTCGGTTCGGCCTCGGGTTCAAGTCGGTACTCGCCGTGACTGAAAAGCCACAAGTATTCAGTCGGTCGATCTCGTTCGAGTTCAACTCCCCGAAGGCCACTGCATCACTGCGCGGGGTCGGCTCCACGACTAAAAGGTTTCCCATCCTCAGGACCGCAACACAGATCCCGAATGTTGACGTTCAGTTTGCCGAGGACCCCGTCCTCGACGAGCTCGGAGAGTGGGCATCGACCATCGTGCGTCTGCCACACGCTGAACGACTTGATAACCTCGAAAAAGAGATCAAGGCGTTTCGCTCGGAGTTCCTCCTCTTTGTTGACGCGGTCCGGGAAATTTGTCTGCGTGTAGTAGGACCGGACGGAACCTTTAAGACGAGCCACGTTTCACGCGCCATGGGAGACGGAAAATTTCGAATCGAGCGCCCCAACGGCGAAGACCGCATGTGGTATGTGGCGAACCAGATGCACAAGCCGACCCCTCAGGCTCGCCGTGAGGTCGGCGAGGCGGTGTTACGCGATCAAGTCAAGGTATCCATTGCGTTGCCTGAACGCTACAGCCACCTCCAGACGGGAAATTTTTGGTCGTACTTCCCGCTCCAGGACGAGACCACCGCGTCCGCGCTCTTCAACGCACCCTGGAGCGTCAATGACGACCGCACGACACTTCTAAAGAACGGCTACAATCGTGAGATCCTCACGACGCTCTCGAAAATGTTCGTCGACCTCCTGCCCCGTGTCGTAACGAACGATGATCCTGCGGCACACCTGGATTTCATGCCCGCACGTGGCCGCGAACTTCTCTCGTTCGGCGACGAAGTTGTGTCTGCGCACATTCCACGACTAGGATCTCAGGCGGCATTAATTCCCGATGCCACGGGAGCGCTTCGAAAGCCGAACGATATACGCCCGCTAGACTTGTCCATGGGACGGGAGGTGGTTAGCGACACTGAACACGAGGCATGGATAAACTCTCCAAATACAAGCGACGATGTTCCCCACTGGCGCTGTTACTCGACAAATCGCCGCCTTACCAGACTTCGACAGCTTTACATGCATAACGCTGATCCGAACCTGATGGGCCCTCAAGGCCGGGACGCGGAGACCGCACTCTCGAAAGTTCGCGTGAGGGGAATCTTGTCGTGGCTGCGCGAATGGGCCGATGGCGACTACAACTCTGCGGCGCAAGCATTGCGCTTCGTACTTCTCCACCCCAAGATCGGCGGCATCCGTAACGCGAAAGTAATACCTAGCACTGGCGGACTAAAATCCCTCGCGAGCTGCGGCGAGGTATTTTTGAGGAACGTCGACGACGACATCGATGACGAGGGTGCCGAGTTCGTAGTACCGGAATTCCTTGCGATCGAGGGAATCGAGAAGGCTCTCCGAGAAAAGGCCAACTTCAGAAACCTGGACCCGATCGCGGTTCTCCGTGCACGACTTGGGAAGCTCTCTTCTGCGTCCGAAAATGAGGCGCATGAAAAGTTTTGGGACGCCGTGATGGACGTCCGCCTCACGGATGCTGAGCGGACTATCAAGGCCGGGAATACCGGGAATATCAAGGTCCCCACACGTGACGGCGGTTGGGCTGAGCCGCGGTCCGTGCTCGATGTCGACGGCCTCGGCGATGAGATTAACGAACGTCGACTCGATCGTGATCGTTGTCAAGCGCGTGTCGCTCGGGCAGCCGGCGTAATTCACCAGCCAATCCGCTCATATTCGTTCGAGGACGAAATCTGCGCCAATCGATACTGTGACTTCGTACGTGAGAATTTGAATGGACTACTCGGCCCGGGGGAACGCCCGATCGAGAACATCGAGTTCGACCAGTACCTCGGCGCCGGCCCGTTCTCGGCCCTCCTTCTGATGGCCGAGTCCGGTGCACCAGAATCGACCCGCGCAGAGTGGACCCACAAGCTCCTGGAGCTCGACAAAGACCCTGCCTGGACCTGCGAGGACGTCGATACCAAGCAAGTACGAAAAGTGCCCTCGCCGGTTCGTTGGGCTATTTCCTTTGCCGGTCTGTTGGCTTCAAGCCAGGGTTTCCGTGCACCCGAATGGGTCGTCTCTTCTGCGTTGATGGAGTACCAGGACCTGCTTCCTATCTACCGAGGGCCCAAGTCACTTGAGGAGAGGCTGGATCTCCCACGTGAGCTCTCCGAGATCCCGGCCGCGGTGCTGAAGGCTTCCCTGGCGCCAGATTCCTTCGCACCGACGATCAAGGATTCGATCCTCGCGAAGTTCGTGCTGGCCGCGAGCGAGAAGGCGCACCCGGACGGCCACCCGGCACAGATCCCTGCACGAGTCGGGCGTGCCATCGAAGGGCGTCGTCCCGGTACTGTTTACCTGGCGACGACTAACGAGCAGCAACTACTCCTGAGCCAGAAGATGAAACCGTACCTGCGCGTCGAGGCGGAGCACGTCGGTAACTTCGTCGAACAGGTCGGTTGCAGGCGATTCGAGGACAGCTTCTCCTTCTCGACGATCATCGAAGGCCGTCAGGACCCGGAGCCCGTCGTTGACCTGTACCCGGGTCTCCAGGAGACCTTGGCCTTCGCGAGCGAGACGGTAGCGCACGCCTCCATCGCTAGAGCAATCTACATCGCCAAACGCGTCACCACCGAGGACGGTGTGGAGGACCAGGCGCTCGACTGGTATCTCGACGGATTGACACTCATAATCGGCAAAGATCTCACTGACCGTCAGGCTCTGGAGACCGTCAGCAAAGCGTTCGACCTTCGCCTGTCCAACGCCGACCTCGACAACGTTGAGCAGGCTGCTCTTGATCAGCAGCGGGAAGAACAGCGCCAAGAAGCACGCGCGGCAGCCAACGATGCCGAGCGGCTCGAGGTCTTCTTCGGTGAGGACACCCTCAAGGAGAATCTCCCTCGCGGACTTTGGCAGGCGTTGGAGGCGCAAGGACTCGTCGACGACTCGACGTCTGTCCCCACTCTGTTTCTCACAGTGTACGGGAGCGACTCGATAAGGCAGCTCGCAGAGCAGTTTCGCGTCGAGGGCTACACCGATGTGCCGACTCAGTGGGCGGGCGGTGGCCAGACGATCGACTGGCTTCGGAAGATGGGATTCGCGACAAAGTACGCGGGGCGACGCGCCGAGTCGCATCCGAACGAATTCGTCGTTCCGGGAGCGGTCAAGCTCGATGACCTACACTCGTACCAGAAGCGCATCAGCGAGGATCTGCGCACGGTGCTCACACAGCCGTCGGACAAGGGCCCCGCGCAGAAGGGAATGGTCGAGCTCCCGACCGGCGCGGGCAAAACCCGCGTGGCCGCCGAAACCGTACTCAAGCTCTTCAAGGACGAAGTCCTCAGCGGGACCATCCTGTGGATCGCCCAGTCGATCGAGCTCTGCGAACAGGCCGTGCAAACCTTCAACGCGATCTGGCGCTACCTCGGCGACGAGCGCCCACTCATGATCGGTCGTCTGTGGGAGAACAACACCGTCCATGAGCCCGACACCGACGTGAGCATCGTTGTCGCGACCGATGCGAAACTCGAGGCGATCCTCGTCCAGCCTGAATACGAGTGGCTAAGCCACGCTACAGCCGTCTTCATTGATGAAGCCCACAGGGCTGGAGGTTCGAGTCGCTATACCCGAATCCTTAGGTGGCTGGGCATCGACGGCTACAATTGGGAACGACCTCTGATCGGCCTCTCCGCAACCCCGTTCAAGGGCAAGGTCGAGGACGGACAGCAGACAAGGGAATTGGCCGCCCGGTTCGGCACCAATAGGCTCACTATGCAATTCGAGGGGAACGCGTACAGGGAACTGCAGAAGCTGGGAGTCTTGGCGCGCGTGGAGCACGATGTCCTCCCTGGTATCGAAGTTGCCCTTACCCCGGACGAACGACGTCAGATCGAGTCGAAGCGCCGCGTCGACCGCCCACTGCTGGACCGCATCGGCCAAGACCAGGCTCGTCTGAAGGTATTGGTGGACCACATCCTGTCCCAGGATCCTGAGTGGCCGATTCTGGTATTTGCACCGAGCGTGTTGTCGGCACAGGTACTGGCGGCGACACTGCAGTACCGAGGGAAAATCTCCTCTGCTGCGGTCAGCGGACAGACCGGCCGACAGGAACGTCGTGACGTCATCGAGCGGTTCAAGAAGGGTGAGGTCCGGGTCCTAGCGAACTGTGATCTTCTGGTACAAGGATTCGACGCCCCCGGCGTGCGTGCCCTTTACATCGCCAGGCCGACCTTCAGCCCTAGCTCGTACATCCAGATGGCGGGGCGTGGTCTGCGTGGCCCCAAGAACGGCGGTAAGGAAGAGTGCCTCATCGTTGACATCGCTGACAACTTCGGTGCAATGAACGACTTCCTCGGGTACCGCGAGTATGAAGGCCTGTGGAAGGAGCAGTCCGCGTGATTCTTGTTCCCCATCTTCGCGACATCGAAGTCTCGGGCGCCAGCAGAGCCGAGATCGGACTGGCGCGGATGCTGCAGCAGGTGAACGGCCCCACGGAGGCGGTGGCGTTCCACTCGGTCAAACTGCGCAGCCACGCGATGAAGCAGCAGGCCGAGGCCGACTTCGTCGTGCTGTGGGACGGCGTGGTGATCGTGCTCGAGGTCAAGGGCGGTGGCATCCGCAAGTACGAGGGCAACTGGTACACGATCGACCGCCGTGGTGATTGGCACAGACTACGTGACTCGCCCATGAACCAAGCGCAGACCGCGATGTACGCGCTGCGCGATATCCTACAAGAGGACGGGGCAGGGTGGTTCGCATGCGAGGCGGTCACTGTCACGCCGGACATCGAATCGCCTCCACCTGCCATCGAGTGGAAGACCGACCACTGGTGGGGCAAGGAGACGATGAGCGTCGCGGACCTGACCGCGGCCTTCACCGAAATCGTCAAGAAGGCGCGGAAGGCTCCTCCCCGCCAAAGGATCGCGCGTGCGGACGAGTTGCGGACCCGGCTGTTCGGCGAGTTCACCCGCATGCCGGCTATCGACGCACAACGCGGCGCAGTCATTGAGGAGCAGAACAGGGCGACGGAAGGGCAGGCGCAGGTACTAGCGGCTCTCGCGCTCAATCCGCGCATGCTCGTGTTCGGTGGCGCCGGAACCGGAAAATCCCTCGTACTGGCCGAGGCTGCAAAGCAGGAGGCCGGAAGCGGCAAGTCAGTGCTCGTCACCTTCCACTCGCCCTCGTTGGTTCGATTTTTTCATCCTCTGATCGAAGGTCGCGACATCGACCTGCTACCGTTCAGTGAGCTCTCCTATGGCAAGCAGTATGACGTGGTGCTCGTCGACGAGGCCCAAGACCTTATGAACGCCGACGGCATGGACGCTCTTGATAAAGCGATCCGTGGAGGCAGGGCTGAGGGACGTTGGAGGATGTTCCTCGATCCCAACAATCAAGCGCACGTCGACGGCGAGTACGATCCCGAAGTTTATGATCTCGTCAAGACTGAGGCGACACAACTACAGCTCCAAAAGAACGTTCGGAACACTCGCGCGATCGTGCACGTCGTGCAGGACTACTTGGGCGCGGACGTCGGAGATCCGGGCATCGTCAATGGGGACCGCGTCTACTGGCACGCCACTGAGAAGGAACCCGACGTTTCCGCAGCAGAGCAAGTCGCACGAGATCTGATTTCCAAGGGTGCGCGCCGAAACGACATTTGGATCATCAGTGCGACATCCGACGAGCCGCCCGCTCTGAGCGACGCGAATATCGTCGTAACGAGCCCACGCTACGCCAAAGGGCTTGAGGCCGAACATGTAGTCGTGTGCGGCCTCCCGGAGCAGTACGACGAACGCGGCACGGCCGCTTTCTATGTCATCGTCACCCGTGCAAGAGTGACGCTGCACATCCTTGCTTCTGCGGAGGACAAGAGGCGACTCCAGGAGCTGGTCCGAAGGCAGGTCGGAAAGTGAATCTAACGGGAGCACAGAAGCTTGCCTTGGAGCACCTGCGCAATGCCTATGTCGGCCCTGAGGGCGGCCAGTATGAGATCGCATCCAACCCACCGCATCGACAGTACGCCGTCGGAATGCTGTTTCCTCGGGACGATAACAGCCACTCACGTCCTGCCGAGCGTAAAAGACCGCCAAGCGAGGATGTCGAGCCGGATGTCGCCGAAGGCGATGTCGAAGAAGATGGCGCGAGTGTCCCGCTGGCTGAGGATTGGCGACCGTCCTCGGTAGCGATCTCGTTCATCACGGACAGCGAAAGTGTCGTCGTCGACTTCTCGTGCGGTACCTACGTCAAGTACGAGGTCGACGGACCACCTCGCTGGAAGCGCACGCCCCATGCATTCGATGGCCTGACACTGCTCAAACAGCAGGGCCCCGAGCGGACCACAGTCGGTGAGGTGCCGGTCGAGATCGGTGCGCGCTGGCGCGACTTCAAGGGATCCCATCTGGTAACCGTGCACGTTCGATTGCTCACCGACACTACAGGTGACGAGCGCCTGGATATCCCGCTAATGCTCTTCCAGGTCCGGCTGGCTGTGGCTCCCGGCGACGGGGCCCGCATCCTTGAGTACGACACCACCCGGTCGTTCGACTCCGACCCGGAAGCCGCCGAACTGCGCGTGCGTTATCGCAACAGAAAGGTTTACGCCGTCGGTCATGGCATGGCCGCTGACTGGGAGCTGACCGACGACGGGTCCTTCCGCGCGTTCCTGGACCCCGTACCTGCCTTCATTGTTCCTGCGGTGGAAACGACCGGCTTTGACGAGGGAACGGCTGAGGCACGGGCGCTTGAACTGCGGCACCTTGCCCTGATCGATGAGAAGGGACCCGAGGTACTCGCCTCACTCCATGCATTTGTCGATGCCTTCTCCGAGTGGTCGAGCAGGCAAATGACCCGAGCCGAAGGCTTTGGGAGTGATGCCGAGGTCGCGATCCGAATCGCCAAAAGGTCCGCGGTCGCCGCGGCCAGGATGCGCGAAGGTGTCGAGCTCCTGGGAGCAGAGGATCAGGGGCAGGTACGGACTGCGTTCGCCCTCGGCATGGAGGCGATGCGGCTACAGATGCGTCAGTCCGGTCGGTCCAACGGGACTCCGGCGGAACAGATCAGCGAACCACGTTGGCGGCCCTTCCAACTGGGATTCCTGCTCATCGCGCTGACTTCGTCCGTGAACCCTGAGCACGACGACAGGGACCTGGTCGACCTCATCTGGTTCCCGACCGGTGGCGGGAAGACCGAAGCATACCTCGGACTGGCAGCCGTCGAGATCTTTCGCCGTCGGCTAGCGTACGGGCTCGCAGGCGGCGGTACTGCGGTGATCACGCGCTACACGCTGCGCCTTCTGACCTCGCAGCAGTTCCAACGTGCTGCGGCGCTGGTGTGCGCCATGGAGCTAATGCGCACGGACCACCCCAAGGTCAAGGGCATGGCCCCGTTCTCCATCGGTCTGTGGGTCGGCAACGACATCACGCCCGGGACGCGAAGGGATGCCATTGCCGCTCGCGACCGTCTCACGAAGGCCGCCCGGCCCGAGGAAGTTAACAAATTTCAGGTTGAAAGCTGCCCGTGGTGCTTGACTCCACTGGTGCCCAGGCGCAAGAGCAACAAGGCATCCGACTACGGTGCGCGGCGCGAAGGTTCCGATGTCGTCCTGCATTGCATCGCCCCCGACTGTCGGTTCCACGAGCGACTGCCGCTCACTGTCATCGACGAACGACTGTACGAAGAGCCGCCGACGATCCTCCTGGCGACCGTCGATAAGTTCGCCAGGCTGCAGTTCAAACCGGAGGCCGGGCGTCTCCTCGGTATCGGCACGATGTTCAAACAGCCGTCGCTGATCATCCAGGATGAATTGCATCTTTTATCAGGCCCGCTCGGGACCACCGTCGCTGTGTTCGACGCGGTAATCCAGGTACTGCTCAGCCGCTCGGGCACACTGCCGAAGATCATTGCTTCGACCGCGACGATCCGTGCATCCGATGAGCAGGTCCAGGGCTTGTACGGACGGTCAGTCGCGCTGTACCCGCCATCTGGGCTCGATGATGACCGGACATTTTTCTCGAAGCCCCTTGAGAACGGCGAAGGCCGACTCTATGTCGGCCTGATGCCTCAATCGGTGTCCCAACCGTCCGCAGTGATCTCAGCGGTCACACCCATGTTCGAGATGCCCAATGCACTGGCCATGCAAGGCTCGGATGCCCCGCCACGAGATGCCTACTGGACGCTCGTCATGTACCACAACAGCCTTCGTGAGTTGGGCCGTTCAAGCGCGCTCGTCGTCGACGACGTCAACGGCCGCCTGGAACCGCGATCGAATCGTCTGGGAATCCCGTTCCGCCGGGTGCGCGCCGTACTAGAACTCACCAGCCGCAGAGGTGCCGACGAGCTTCCCAAAGATCTCCGCGCTCTGCGCGTGAGCGCCGACGATTCCGACGAAGCAGTCGATGTCGTGTTGTCATCGAACATGCTATCCGTCGGTATCGACATCCCACGCCTTGCGCTGATGCTCATGGTGGGACAGCCGAAGACCACCGCCGAGTATATTCAGTCGACCAGCCGTGTCGGCCGTGGAGACACACATGGCGTCGTGGTCACGTTGTTCCGATCGAGCCGAGCTCGCGACCGCTCCCACTTCGAGACTTTCCGTGGTTACCACGAAGCGCTCTATCGGAGTGTCGAGCCGACGAGCGTAACTCCTTGGTCACTGGCGTCTCGGAAACGGTCCCTGGCAGGCGCTCTCGTTGCACTTCTGCGGCAATCGCTTGTCCCGCTGGCGGACAACGAGTCCGCCGTCAAGCTCGATCTCGAGGACGCGCGAATACGCGATGCTGTGGAGTCGCTGGTCAAGAAGTTCCTCCACTACGTCTCTCGATCCGAGCCCTTCGAGTTGCACGAGACGGAGAGCCAAGTCCGGAGGCTGCTTCGGGACTGGGATCATCGTGCTGCCCGAGCACGGGAGGCCAGTGAAGGGCTGTACTACGAGCGCCGGGCAAATTCCGAAGCCGGTGCATTGCTCAGGCGATTCGACCAACCCGGCAAGGGCTGGCTGGTCGGAGACTCAATGAGGTCCGTCGAGCCGAACGTCGCCATCGAGGTCCAGGAACCGCAGGAGGAAGGGCACCATGGAGAAGATCAGGCATGATCTGCGGCTTTCCGAGGCGATCACACCGTTCGGCGTCGGTGCGATCACCGATCTCCGGGAGGAGTCGCTCATGGCCCCCGACACGTCGTGGTGGGATACAAAGTCCGCACCGGAGATCCACTGCGCACGGCTTATGGCGAGGCTTGGAGCGGGAGTGCTGCGCCAGCCGCCCACTCACTCAGGTCCGGCAGGCAAGGAAACAGCAGCGCTCCCGTACTGGAGATTCCCAGCGTGGCGCTTCTGTGAGCGTTGCGACAAGCTCTCGAAACTGACCGGACGCAAGAAGGGGAAGTGGGACAACCATTGCGGATGTGGTGGGCTACTCGTTCCGATGAGGTTTGTGGCGGTTTGTGAGAAGGGCAGCCACATACAAGACGTCCCGTGGTTCCAGTGGGTACATCGCGGCCACGAAGCCAGTCGACGGGAAGAAGTCCGAGTCTGCCGGGCATACAATGAACTTCACTTCCGAAAGACCGCATCACACGGTGAGGGCCTCGGCTCCCTCACTGTAAAGTGTCATGGTTGCGGCAACTTACGCCCGCTCTCCGAGCTGGCTGGCAAAGGAGCGCTCCACCGGGATGGCATTCGTTGCGCTGGCCGACAGCCTTGGGAGCCGGAGGAACAGTCCGGGAAGGAACCGTGCCCTCACCGGCTCGTTGCCGTGCAGCGAGGTGCGACGGGAAACTATATCGCAGAGCAGATCTCTGCACTCGACATTCCTGAAGAACGCCCACAGTCGACCGTGATCGCGGACAATATCCGAGGCCATCGCTTCTTCGACAAGGTCGTCGCCGACAATGGTGGCCCGCAATCCGAGATGGTCGCGGGGTGGATCGCCGAAGAGCTGGGGGCCACGGCTGAGGTCGTGCTTGCGATAGCGGCAAGCAAGGAAGCATCGGCTGACGAATTGCTGCTCGATCTTAAGGACGGCGAGTGGGCGGCCTTTCTCAAGAAGTTGCAGGACGGGCGGGACCACAGTGGGGGCGACTTCGTCGTCGACGGGAACACTCTCGACGAGACCCACGGCCCGAACAGCTTATTGCAATCCATTAGCGGAATCGGACAAGTCCGACGCGTCCGTGAAGTGCGAGCGCTTCGCGGATTCCAACGGTATGACGCCAATGCCGCGACGATCCGGGCGGACCTTGGCCCCAACCAGTATCGCTACCCAACCTACCCATCCGTCGAGATGTTCGGCGAAGGAATCTTCATTCGATTCGACGAAAGTAAGCTCGCGGAATGGGAATCCCTTCCAGATGTCCAGGACCGAGCAAGCATTCTGAAGCGGCGGCGCGCAAATCTTGACTGGGCCTCCAATCGACTCGACGCTCCCGAGCCCCGGTATATCGCCCTGCACACACTGTCGCACCTTCTGATCCGTCGGCTGGCCTTCGAAAGCGGATACGCATCGGCTGCCCTACAGGAACGCATCTACGCGAACCCTGACCGGACGGACAAAACAGCGGGCATCCTCATCTACACCGCCGCTGGCGACGCACAGGGAACGTTGGGCGGCCTGGTTCGGCTCGGCGAGCCTAAGAAACTGATCGACTTACTGGTATCAGCCCTTGAAGACGCGGACTTCTGCTCGAATGATCCGGTCTGCATCGAAAGTGACAGCCAGGGTGCGTCGCAGTTGAATCTGTCTGCTTGCCACGGCTGCTCCCTCGTCAGCGAGACTTCATGTGAGACCGCCAATCGCCTGCTTGACCGCCAGCTCGTGCTCGGCGGCAGCGATGTGCATGGGTTGCTCCATGGTGCGTTGAGGGAGATCCGAACCGTGCCAACCGAAAGGCAAGAATTGGTTTGAACCGAACAAATGCTCGACGGGTCACCAAGGGCTTCCATCACAGGTTTTTGCGAAATGGCGCCATCGTTTCCTTCACAATCAGCGATCATTCGGTCGCAATCAATTGCAAGATACGACCCGACTTTACCGCCTATCGGCTCAGGCCACGACTCTTCGGGATTTTTAGCAGACCTTTAGAGTGCGGCACGCTGACGCCGAGCAGGAGTATTGCTTGCTTTCGCAAATCGCACATGCTCGTCGCGCGGATCAGCAGCAGGGAGACACCAACCTTCGTTCAGCCGCACATCGAGATCGCCGGGATCCAGCGCGATACCCAAAGCGGCCGCCAGGACGTGGGCGGCGAGACGTGGCGGGATAGCGTTGCCTATCTGCTGCGCTACATCGTTCCCACTCCACGGGTAATCAACAGGAAACGTCTGCAGCTTTCCCGCCTCGGGCGCAGTCAAGCGGCCGAGATCGTCTCCATCGGGAGTCACCAGTCGGTTCCGTGACACTTTCCCGGTCACCGTCGCCGACGGCTGTCCTGATGTGCGCCGACCTCGATTCTTTGGATCGCCTCCCGTTCCATAGTTCGAGACAACCACGAATGGTTCATGTCGACCGAGCGCATCGCCCATGGAAACCCATGGCAGCAACGCCGGGTCACCTTCCGAGCTCGATTTGTTTCTGATATATCTTCGATGAGTCGGCTTGGGAAGCTCGGGATGCCGTCCACGACAGGCGATGAGAATCGCGCGCCTGCGCGTCTGCGGAACTCCGAATTCCTCGGTGCGCAGCACACCGGACGCGACTTTATAATCATAGGCCTCCAGCGCTTCGCCCATCGCCTCCCAGATCGGAAGAACTGCCTGGACCTGCTCGAGAACGATCACGTCGTACGGATTGCCTGAGTCGTGGGCCTCGAGAGCCCACCGGAGCGGCTCCACTACGAGCCGGGTCCGCAGTTCAGCCAACGCGGCAAGAACCTCGAACCTGCGGTCATCTCGTGCCGCCATATGCTTGATCAGAGTCAGCACATGGTCAAGATTCCGTCGCCCATCACCTGATCCCGCAACCGTGTACGTCTGACACGGTGGCCCGCCGACGAGGACATCTGCGTCCGGGAAATCAGCGGGCCCGAGGGCTGCCACATCGCCCTCCACCGTGGGGAGGCAGGCTTTGGCCCTCGTCAGGCAGGCGTTCTTGTCCCACTCGATACCGACTGAATCAAGCCCGAGCCATCGAGCCGCCACGTCCAGCCCGCCAGGACCGGCGAACAGATCGACGATGCGCTTCCGCGCAGGTCGGCGCTGGTCGGGTCGAGCGAGGTCCATGCCGACGATCTTAACGGTCTCCGGCCCGTCAGTCGCTGATGCGTTCGCAGTGTTTCGACGAGCGCCTGCATCCGCGGGCAACAGGATAGAATGAGATCGACCTCAAGGTCGGCCCTCCTCGACCGCCACCCGCACCCGCTCCGCTGCCTCACGGGGATCTTCGTGCTCCCACACTCGGACCGGGTTCCAGCCCGCCGCACGTAGCAATCCGTCGGTTTCCCGGTCACGCTCAACATTGCGGTTGATCTTCTCGTCCCAGTACTCTCGATTGGTCGCAGGGCGTGTGCGGTGCTGCTCGCACCCGTGCCAGAAGCACCCGTCGAGAAAAACCGCCACTTTCGCTCGTGTGAAGACCAGGTCCGCCGTTCGCCGTACTGTGGGTAGCGGGCGCACCGACACGCGGTAGCGGAGCCCCATTGCATGCGTGGCTCGCCGGAGGGCAAGCTCTGGCTTGGTGTCGCGTCCACGGTTCGCCTGCATGCTCTTGCGATTGCCTTCGCTGGAGGCGGCAGTCGGTCTGCGCGCGGCCATACAGGAGATCCTACGACTTCGTCCACCGGACTCTCCTACCGACTATCCCGAGGTCGCCCTGAAACGTCCGAGCACCGGCAGGACGTCGGTGAAGTTCACAAGCTTCGATATCTGCGCGAGTGCTGGTGGGGCGTCCCCGACTAGAGCACGCAGGGTTCGGGCCGACCATCCTGGTCGATAGCGATGCACGTGCGTGCGGACTTTGCGGAGGACACGCCTCGTTGAAACGTCTTGCAACTTGATACTCGGGGTTTTCCGGTGCCTGATACGAAGAGGAGCTCGATGTCGACCTGCTCGTCGCGATCCCATCGATTTCCACCCGACTGGTATTCCCACGGGAAGGAAGACATCACGGCACCGGGAGATCGGCCATGCCTTTCCTCCCAAGGACGGCGGCCGTGGGAAAATAGAACAAATATGAATTGCTCGGCTAAGCGACGTCCTCACCTTCCTCAACCCGCGGTGCCGAGGAAGGTGAGGGTGCCGAGGGCTGCGAGGGTCGCCACCGTCGCGGCGGCGAGGCGGCTGGGTGGGGGCCAGGGGCCGGTGCGGAGGAGGGTGGTGCCGAACGGGACGAGGGCCGCTGCGAGGGCTGCTGCGGCGAGGATCGAGGTGGGGTCGGTGCCTTTGAGGACGCCGATCATGAGGATCGACGTGGTGGCGAGGGCGAGGGCGCGGAGGGGGCCGAGGACGCCTGCGCGGAACGCGCCGACCGCCAGGACGATCCAGCCCGCCAGGCACAGCGGTGTGGCCGGCGCGAGCGGGTGGGGGACGGCGTAGGTGTCGGCGATCGCCTGGTGGGCCGCTTCCGGTCCGAGGGCGTCGATCATGCGGAACGCCAGGTGGTCCTGGCCTGCGTGGAAGAGCCGGACGCCGAGGCCGGCGGTGGTGAGCAGGGCGCCCCAGCGGGCCCACCGGGGGTGGCTCGGGGCGATCGCCGCGGCCAGTGCGAGGACCGCGGGCACGAGCAGCAGGACGCCGATCGCGAACGCGCCGTAGGACACCGACCACCGCACCGGGTGCCGGGCGTAGGCGGCGAGCTGTTCGGGGAAGAAGAAGTCGACGTCGGCGCGGAGCAGGATGCCGGCCAGCAGGGCCGACGGTCCGAGGAGGCAGCTCAGGCCGCCGATCCAGCGACCGGGGAGGGCAGTGCGCATGGCGGCGACGCTAGGGCTCGCCGGGACCGCCGGTCTTGGACGAAACGCCCGCGCCCGGTAGGCCGGGGACCCGGGCGCGCAGCCACTCGGTCGGGGTGCTGCCCGCGTAGCGGCGGAACGCCCGGTTGAGGTGCGCCTGGTCGTAGTAACCACCGGTGGCGGCGATCTCGGTGAGCGGTGCCGCGCCGAGCAGCCGGGTCGCGCGGTGGAAGCGCATCAGGCTCGCGGCGGCCTTGGGGGTGAAGCCGGTCTGCGCCGCGAACCGCCGCACCAGCCGGTTCCGGCTCCACCCGGTTTCGGCGATGACCTCGGCGACCGGGGTTCCCGCGCGCAGCATGGTCCAGGCGTGGCGGACTTCCGGGTCGGGTTCGGGGCCGCGGTGCGCCGCCTCGGTGAGCGCGGCGGCGAGCGTGGCGAGCCGGTCCGGTGCTTCGGCGAGCCGGTCCGGCAGGCCCGGCGGGAGGATCGCGTCGAGCGGCACCGGATGCCCGGCCAGGTCGCCGAGCGGGCCGAAGAGGCGGTAGGCCGTGGTCGGGGGCAGGCGAGCCTGGACGTGGTGGGTGCTGCCGTGATGTGCGAGCACCACGGGCGCCCTCGGGCTGAGCACGGCGGCCGGCGGCAGGTCGTCGACCGGCGGGTCGCCGAGCCGGACGAGCACCACCACGTGCGGGACCGGGAGTTCCCAGCGCACCACTGGGAATCCCGGGTCCTCGCGGTATTCGGCGCAGCGCAGCCCGCCGCGCACCAGGGTCGTGGACCGCCAGCTCATCCGGTGAACGGTCGGGCGGGCTCGACCGGGGTGCTGAGCAGGTCCTTGAGGTAGCCGAAGAACCCGGGGGCGTCGACGTCCTCCACGACGGTGGCGTTGGGCGCCTGGCCGTGCACGCCCCAGGACATCGCGGCGTAGCCGCGGGTGATCCGGCCCTCGGTCTCGACATCGACGTGGTAGTCGGCGCTGCGCAGCACGAGTTCGGGGTGCAGCACCAGCGCCGCGGTGAGCGAGTCGGGGTGGGTGGTGCCGTCGATGCCGACGCTGCGGTCGAATTCGAGGGTCTGCGCGCAGATCCGGTCGAAGAAGCGGGACACCGGGGTGCCCAGGGCGGCGATCTCGTCGAGCCGGGCCGGGCCGAACACGGCGCGTTCCAGGGTGATCGGCGCCCAGGGCACCACGGTGACGCGGAACCCGGCGTCGAAGACGATCCGCGCGGCTTCGGGATCGACCCAGAAGTTGAACTCGGCGGCGGCGGTGATGTTGCCGCGCCCGTTGTTGGACCCGCCCATCACGTGCAGTGCCCCGACGTTGCGCGCGAACGACGGGTCGCGGCGCACGGCGGTGGCGATGTTGGTGAGCGGGCCGATCGCGACGACGGTGAGTTCGCCGGGGTTCTCGGCCGCGAGCCGGATCAGCGCGTCCACCGCGTGCTCGTCCTCCGGCGCGCATCCGGTGAGGTCCATCCGCAGCCCGCCGACGCCGTCGCCGTGCACGTCCTGGGCGCCTTGCCACGGCCGCTCCAGCGGCTGCCTGCACCCGAGGTGCAGCGGGACCTCGCCGAGGCGCCCGGCGACGTTGCAGGTGAGGAAGGCGTTGTGCACCTGGTCGTCGAAGCCGACGTTGCCCGCGACCATGGTGATCGCGCGCAGGTCGGCGCGGGGGTCGAGCAGGCCGATCAGCAGCGCGACGCAGTCGTCCTGGGCGGTGTCGGTGTCGATCACGAGCGGGGTCATGGCCCTCCTGCCCTCGGCGGTGCCGTCGAACCTAGCCCAACGCCGCGGGGCTCCGGTAGAAGTCGGCCGGGTCGAGGTCGGCGAGCGGGATGCGGTCCGGGGGCGGCGCGGCGACGGGCGGGTGCGCCAGCCGCAGTTCCACGGCGAGCAGCGGGCGTTCGTCGACGTGCTGGGCGAGCGCGTACAGGGTGGCCAGCACGTGCGCGCAGCGCGGGGCGCGGGTGCGGCAGGAGCAGGTGGGGTGCTGCTGGTCCGGCGGCGGGGCGATGCCGTGCGTGGGGCGCAACCGGTCGACGAGCTCGTCGGGCAGGTCGCCCGCGGCCAGTCCGGTGGTGTCGGCCTCGGCGACGAGCCGATCCGCTCCGGGCTCCCACAGCGGGAACCCCACGGCGACGCGGTGCCCGGCGACCTCGGCGCTCACCCGGCCCGGCTCGGTGGTGAGGCCGGTGACGGCGCCCTTGCGGGCGAGGCTGCGCGCCCGGGGCAGCGCCGGGTCGGGACGCGAGATCGCGGTGGTCTCGACGGTGCGGACCCACGCCGCGCCCCACGCGGTCGCGCCGAATGTCGGGATCACACGTCACCTCCGAGGTCGAGCACGGCGTGCAGTTCGTCGTCGGAGAGCTCGGCCAGCGCCGTCGCCGGATCACCGGAGACGACGTCGGCCAGCGCCCGCTTGGTCTCGTGCATCCGGGCGATGTGGTCCTCGATCGTGCCGCCGGTGACGAGGGTGTGGACGGTGAGCGCGCGGTGCTGGCCGATCCGGTGGGCGCGGTCGGTGGCCTGGTCCTCGACTGCCGGGTTCCACCAGCGGTCGTAGTGCACGACGTGCCCGGCGCGGGTGAGGTTCAGGCCGAACCCGGCGGCGCGCAGGCTCAGCACCAGCACCGGGTGCTCGTCGCGCTGGAACTCCTCGACGAGCCGGTCACGCCGGGCGCCGGTCAGCCCGCCGTGCAGGAACGGCACCGGCCGCCCGAGCAGCTCGCCGAGGTGCCGGACCAGCAGGTCACCCATCGCGCGGTACTGGGTGAACACCAGCGCGCGGTCGTCGTCGGCGGCGATCTCGGCGAGCATCTCGGCGGCGCGGTCGAACTTGCCGGAGCGCCCGGTCAGCGGTCCGTCGTCGCCGAGCCGCTGGGCCGGGTGGTTGCAGATCTGCTTGAGCGCGGTCACCAGCGCCAGCACCTTGCCGCGCCGTTCCCGGCCGCTCCCGAAGCCGGTGTCGAAGGCCTCCCGCACCGCCTCCCGGTAGAGGTGGGACTGCTCGGCGGTGACGGTGCAGGCGACCGTGGCGTGCTGCTTGGCCGGGAGTTCGGCGGTGACCTCGGCTTTCGTCCGGCGCAGCAGGTGCGGGGCGACGAGCTGGTGGAGTCGGGCGGCGGCGGTGGTGGACCCGCGCTGCTCGATCGGGACGGCGAACCGCTGCCGGAACCGGGCGCGACCGCCCAGCAGGCCCGGGTTGGTCACGCGCAGGATCGACCACAGCTCGTCGAGCCGGTTCTCCACCGGGGTGCCGGTCATCGCGATGCGGGTGGCGGCGGTGATCCGGGCGGCGGCCTTGGCCACGCGCGCGTCCGGGTTCTTGATCTGCTGCGCCTCGTCGAACACGGCGATGTCCCAGTGGCGGGCGGCCAGCGCGGTGGTGTCGGAGCGCAGCACGCCGTAGCTGGTCAGCACCACGCCCGGCTCGTCGGGCAGGGCGCGGCGCGGACCGTGGTAGCCGTGCACCGGCAGGTCGGGGGCGAACCGGGCGAGTTCGCGGCGCCAGTTGCCGACCAGCGACGTCGGGCAGACCACCAGGTGCGGGCCGGGTCGGGTGGCGAACGCGCAGATCGCCTGGACCGTCTTGCCCAGCCCCATGTCGTCGGCGAGGACGCCGCCGTCGCGCGAGCGCAGCCACGCCACGCCGTCGGCCTGGTAGGGGCGCAGCGACACGTCGAGCCGGGCGTCGCGCAGGGCTTCGCGGGTGGCGAGCACCTCGCGGAACCGGCTCAGCAGGGCCGGCGCGGCGACGATCGCGTCGCCGTCGAGGACGGCGTGCGCGGCGGGCGGCATGGTCCGGGCGAGCGCGGCGAAGGCGTCGTCCCCGGCCCCGTCGCGGGCGAGCCCGGCCGCGGTGCGCCAGGCGCGGACCGAGGCGTCGCCGTCGGCGTCGAGGGCGCTGACCGGGTCGAGCAGCCGGGCCGGGACCTCGGCGGGCACCACCCGGTCGTCGACGACGGCGGCCAGCGCGCAGGTGCCGGCGCGGCCTTCGGGCAGTCCCCGGGCGCGCAGCGCGGCGGGCACGTCGTCGACGCCCCACCACGCCAGCGCGCCTTCGGCGGGCACGAAGGTCGCCTGCAGGCGTCCGGGCAGCGCCGCCGGAGGCAGCGGTTCGGGCACAGCGGTCCTCCAGTCGCGATTCGGTGGCTTTTCGACGCTACCCGCGACGAATCGTTTCCGCCAATTCCGCAAAAGCGCTTGACAAATTCCGGGGCACTGCGTCCACGATTCGCTGACCTGCTGGTTCGCCGATTTGCGGGTATTTCTGCTCATGCGCCTCGGGGCGCTGTCGGGAACAGTGGTTCCATGCAGAATTCGCCGATGTCGACCGCGTTCTTCGTGCAATCCGTGCTGTCGTTCGCGATCGCCCTGGGGGCGGCGGCGCTCAGCGTGGTGTTCCTCCCGGTGGGCGGCTGGGTCCGCGCGTTCCTGGCCTTGGCCCTGCTCTACGTGGTCACCTCCACGTTCTCGTTGGCCAAGTGCGTGCGGGACCGGCAGGAGGCGGCGAGCGTGGTCAGCCGGGTGGACCAGGCGCGGCTGGACCGCTTCCTCGCCGAGCACGACCTGCTGATCGGGTCCAAGGCCGACGGGTAGCCGCTTTCCGGAAACTCCACGCGGTTCCTCCGCGTTGCGACCGAAATACGCTGCCCCCCAGTCGTTTCCGCACGACCGCGCACCACGACAGCGGGACGAGCGACGCCGGGACGGGTGGCCGCGGTGCGGGGAAAGGGTGATCGGGCACCGCGACCGTTGATCGATCCAGCGCCACCCCGCGACAGTAGCGGTGCGGGTCGCACGGGCCCGCGAACCCCGGATGATCGAGGAGAACACGATGCAGGACTACATCGTTCCGGAGCTGACCGAGGTCGGCGAGTTCAGCGACGACACCCTGGGCGGCTGGGGCCACGGCTGGGACTGGAACCACCGCCAGTGGCTCTGATCCGCCTCGGCTGACACCTTCCACACCGGTGCGGTGTCGCCGGGAGGCGGACCCCGGCGGCACCGCCCGTCTCGACCACGGGCCACCCTCACCGAAGAGGAGAGCACCATGCAGGACTACGTCGTTCCCGAGCTGACCGAGGTCGGCGCGTTCAGCGACGACACCCTCGGCCACGGCGGCCACGGCTGGGACCACAACCACCGCTTCGGCTGGTGGTGACCGCGGCGAGCGCCGTCCACCAGCGGTGCTCGCCCGGGCCGGGGTTCGCTCCGGCCCGCACCTGGAAACGAGGAGTGCACCGTGCACCACTACATCGGGCCGCGGCTCGCCGCAGTCGGTGATTTCGCGGCCGACACGGAGGGGATCGGCCGGATCGCCTTCGACCTCGTATTCCCGCTGTTCACCTGAGCACGCGTCGAAAGGACATCCCGTGAACGACTACATCGCGCCGGCGCTCGCCGAGGTCGGCGAGTTCAGCGAAGACACCCTGGGCTGGGGCAACACCTACTGGGACAACGCCACGGAACAGATCTGATCCCGGGCATCGAGCACGTCGGCTTCCGCGTCGGCGTGCTCGGTTCCGCGGCGGGACAACGCCGCCGGGTCCGGACACCCGCGAGCGTCCGGACCCGTTCTTGCCGTGGATGGATCAGGCGAGGAAGTAGCCCCACCAGTCCACGTGGAGCGGCAGGAGTCCGCCGAGGGTGTCGGCGCTGAACTCGCCGACCTCCTCCAGCTCAGGAGCCGTGTACTGGGTGTCCATCACAACCTCCTTCGGTGCTTCCGTTGGGCCGCAGCGATCGCTACGAGTCCAGTTTGACCGATTGTTTCCGCTGGTCAACGGCGCTGTTCGGCGACCACCCGCATCCCGCAGTGGCCTCACCCGAACCAGCTACACCGGGGCTCACCAGGTCAGCGCGGTAGGCGCATCCCGTTGCCACCGCGAGGGAATCGTCCGCACGCCGGTTCCGAGAGATCGGTATCGGCGACGATTTCCCAGCACCAGGTCCGAGTTCTCGTCGGTCGGCGCGAAAGTCACCCGGATGCCCACCGCGCCCTCCGCTCCCGGATGCCGCCGAAGCCGTGGGCGCCTTCAGATCCGGTGGAGTCCGTCGAGCACCCGGACCAGCAGTTCGGGATAGGGCGCGCGGGGCGCCGGGACGCGCGGGTGGGCTCGTCGGCGAGCGCGTCGGCCAGATCGCCGCGCATCGTGATCCAGCGCGGCGGCCGGGGCGCCGGCGCGGGACGGCACTGCTCGATGACCTGCCAGGCCGAGGTCGCTCCGACCCCCGCGCCGCCGTGGCGTCCGCCGGAGCAGCGGCGCAGGGCCCACATCCCGGCCAGCGCGGCCACCGCCAACCCGGCGGTGAGCCAGCCCGCCGCGTTCACCAGGCACCGGCCTTGCGCTGCCGGACGATCTTGTGCGCCTCGGTGTTGCACGGCGCGCAGGTGCGCCACAACCAGGCGAGCTCCGAGCGGTCGGTCTTGACGACGACCCCGCACAGCGTCTCGACCTCCGCCTGCTCCCCGCACTCGCAGCACCGAGGAGCGGTGGTGGCGTGCCGGGCACCGTCCCCGGGCACCCACCGGAACGGATGTGGTTGGTACGTCATGGTTCCCCCACTCCAGAGCACATCCAATCTGACTCTTCGTATGACACTTCAGAAGATATTGTTGATAGTGTCAGGACGACAAGACGCCCAGTAGGGTGAACAGTCAGTTTGGTGCCTGGCTCTAGGCTGATCGCCATGTCCACTGCACGTCGGCGTCAGCTCGGGTCCTGGCTGGTCAAGCTCCGCAATCGCGCGGGCCGGGACGTGGACGAGGCGAGCAGCGCCCTCGGGTGCTCCGCTTCGAAGATCCGCCACCTCGAAGCCGGACGGTCGAAGATCCGCAAGGCGGAGCTGAACATCCTGCTCGACTTCTACGGCGCACCCCCGGATGTGCGCGCGCAGTTGGAGGAAACCCGGCAGCAGGCCGAAGAACGCGGGTGGTGGCAGTCGTACCGGGTACCGGAGTGGTTCGCGCCGTTCGTGGACTTCGAGTCGTTCGCCAGCGAAGCGATCAACTTCGAACTCGATCTCGTACCCGGCTTGCTGCAAACCGAGCGCTACGCGTACGAGATCCACCGCGCAGGCCGCTACACCACGAACCCGCAAGACCTCACTCGACGCGTGAAGGCCCGCATGGCACGACAAGCGCGGCTCACCGACGAGCAGCCGATCCAACTGCGCGCCGTGATCGGCGAAGCCGCCTTGCACCGCGAGGTCGGTGGTCCCGAGGTGATGCACGAGCAGCTCGACCGGCTCATCACCTGGGGCGAGCGACCGAACATCATCGTTCAGGTGCTGCCGTTCGAAGCGGGTGCGCACGCTTCACCGAGCGGCGCCTTCGTCGTCCTTTCCTTCGACCGCCCGGAAGATGAGCCGATCGGCTTCCTGGACACACCGCTCGGCGGTCACACCGTTGACCGCGGTGAGGACGTCGCCGCTCTCCGATACGTCTTCGACGAGCTGCGCTCGGTGGCTCTCCCTGCACCGGCTTCGATGGAGAAGCTCATTACGATCCGGGAAGCACACCGACCGGCGTAAGCGAAAGGTGCGGACATGGATCTCCCCCAGGCGAGCTGGCGGAAGTCGTCACGCTCGAACTCCGGTGGCAACTGCGTCGAGGTCGGGTTCGGCCGCGACGGTGCGCGAGCCGTCCGCGACACCAAGGACCGCGCCGCCGGGCACTTCACCACCACCGGCGCGCAGTGGACCTCGTTCCTCACCGCCGTCAAGACCGGACGCTACGACACCTGAGCGTCACCCACCGGGGACCCGAGTGAGGGGCACCCTTGTCCAACATACTTGGGCAAGGGTGCCCCTCACTCAGATCAACTTCACCCGGAAGGCGCAGCGGGCTCCGTGTCGCATGAGACGACGATCACAGGCACAGTGGGTGGAACCGCGCAACCCGAGGGGAGCCCGCATGGCGCAACTGATGTCGGAGCCGGTGAGCATCGCGTTCGACGGACACGCCCTGGACGGTGATCTGGTCATCCCGGAGGCGGCGAGATCGGTGGTGCTGTTCGCGCACGGTTCGGGCAGTTCCCGGCACAGCGGCCGGAACCGCTCGGTGGCCGAGGCCCTGCAGGGTGCCGGGTTCGGCACCCTGCTGATGGACCTGCTCACCGAGGACGAAGCCCGCCTCGACCAGCGCACCCAGCACCTGCGCTTCGACATCGACCTGCTCGCCGGGCGGCTCGGCGCCGCGCTCGACGCCCTGGGCGAGTGGGACGCCACCCGGTCGATGGGCGTCGGGCTGTTCGGGGCGAGCACCGGGGCCGCCGCGGCGCTCAAGGTCGCCGCGCGCCGGGACGGGCGGATCGGCGCCCTGGTGTCCCGAGGCGGTCGGCCCGACCTCGGCGGCGCGGAACTCTCCGACGTGCGGGCCCCGACGCTGCTCATCGTCGGCGGCTCCGACCGCGAGGTGCTGAACCTGAACCGGCAGGCCGCCGAGATGCTGACCTCCGCGCGGATCGAGATCGTGCCCCGCGCGACGCACCTGTTCGAGGAGCCCGGGGCCCTGGAGCAGGTCTCCTCGCTGGCCGCCGGGTTCTTCAAGGAGCACCTGGGCGCGAGCGTGCCGCGCCCCACCGGCCCGGACGGCGGCCACTTCAAGCCGCCCGAACCGCGCCGCCGCCCACCCCGCTGAGCAGGTCCTCGCGGCACACCGCCGGACGTACCGCGCGCACCGACGAGCGGGGGCGGGCGAAGCCGTCGGAGCCCGGACCACCGCGGTCCGCGGATGCGTTCGGGCACCGACGAGCGGGCGCGGGTGACCTACCGGGGCATCCGCCGCCAGATCGGTTGCGGGACGAAGCGCATCGCGGCGAACACCCAGCGCAGGATGCCCGGCACCCACACCTCGCGGCGCCCGCGTTCGATGGCCCGCACCGCCGCGTCGGCCACCTGGTCCGGCGTGCTCGACCACGGCGCGGGGTCCATCCCGGTGGTCATCCGGCCGATCACGAAGCCCGGCCGCACGGTGACCAACCGGACCCCGCTGCCGACCAGCGCGTCGGCCAGCCCGCTGGCGAACCCGTCCAGCCCCGCCTTCGCCGAGCCGTAGACGTAGTTCGCCCGGCGCACCCGCACGCCCGCCACCGAGGAGAACACCAGCAGGGTGCCACTGCCGCGCTCGCGCATCCGCTGGGCGAGCAGGGTCAGCACGTTGACGTGCGCGAGGTAGTCGGTGTGCACGATCCGCACCGCGTGCGCCGCGTCGGATTCCGCGCGCGCCTGGTCGCCGAGGATGCCGAACGCGGTCACCGCGACGTCGACCGGTCCCGCCTCGTCCAGCACCCGCGCGTGGTCGTCGAGGTCGTCGGCGTCGAACTCGACCCGCGACACCTCGGTCGCCCCCGCCGCCCGCAGCCGCTCCGCGGGCTCGTCGAGCTCACCGCTGCGGCGCGCCGCCAGCACCACCTTCCGGTGCCCGCGCCGCACCAACCGCAGCGCCACCTCCAGGCCGATCTCGCTCCGGCCGCCCAGCACCAGCACCGTCCCGCTCATCCCGGCAGTGTCCCAAGCCGCGACCACCGCGCCCGACGCAGCCCGCACAGCCCAGCCACGACCGGGCGTCACCCGCCGTAGCACCAGGTGAGGGGCACCCTTGTCCAACATAGGCCGCTTTCGTCAATGGCCTGCGTGGCGATGCGGGTGGCGGAACCTCAGCGGTCCCCTCGCTGCGCCGATCACCTCGTGATGTACCCACGACGTACCCGGCGTCGGCGCTGTCCTCGCGAGAAGACCGCTGAGCGGTCACGTCCGAGCACGGGCCGCGGTGCCGGTTGACGGCCGCACCGCATGCGGCTCCGCCGCATACTGAGAAGACCCTGGCTCGGGCAAGGGTGCCCTCACTTTGGGAAGAACCACCCGGGCGAGTGCCCCATCGGCATGTCGGATCGGGAGCGCAGGCGGTCGCCCGCCCGGCCGTGCCGCGCCGCGCCGCGGAAACCATCTGAAAACCATGATCAAAAAGGCTCTTCCTCTGCGCCGCGGCGGCATCTAACCTTGTTGCCGACTTCCCTCCCGACCCGAACGGACCACGATGGCACGCACCGAGCCGACGATCGACACGACCAAGCCAAGCATCGCCCGCGTCTACGACGCGTTCGTCGGCGGCAAGGACAACTTCGAGGCCGACCGGGAGGTCTACCACCAGGTCCTGCGCCTCGCGCCGGAGGCCGCGGAAGTCGGGCGGGATTGCCGCGCCTGGCTGATCCGGGTGGTGCGGTTCCTGGCCGGGCACGCGGGGATCGACCAGTTCCTCGACCTCGGCTCGGGGCTGCCCACGGCGGAGAACACCCACCAGGCGGCGCAGCGGCTCAACTGCGAGGCGCGGGTGGTCTACGTGGACAACGACCCGTCGGTGGCCGCGCACGGCCGGGCGCTGCTGGAGGAGAACGAGAACACCCGCTTCGCGGTGGCCGACCTGCGCAACCCGGAGGAGATCCTCGCCGATCCCGTGGTGACCCGGCACCTGGAATTCGACCGGCCCATCGGCCTGATCCAGTGCAACACGCTGCACCACGTCACCGACGACGAGCGGCCGGCCGACCTCATGCGCACCTACGTCGACGCGCTGGCGCCGGGATCGTTCGTGGCGATCTCGCACCTGCACAACCCGGGCGACGGCAGCAGGCGCGCCGAGCTCGCCGCGGAATCGCAGGAGAAGTTCAACGCGCTGATGGGCAGCTGCTACTACCGCAGCCGCGAGGCGATCGAGGCGATGTTCCACGAGCTCGAACTGATCGAGCCCGGCTTGGTGCATCCGTTCGAGTGGTGGCCGGACGGTCCCCGGCTGACCCCGGCATCCGACGGCGCGCACCTGCTCCTGGGCGGCGTCGCCGTCAAGCGCTGAGCACCGTCGGGCGGGGCCTCGGTGAGCGGGCCCCCGCCCGACAGGAGGTCACTGCGGCTGCCTGCTGGTCCACACCCGCATCGCGTGCTCGACGAGCCCGATCAGCGTCCGCTTGGTCGATTCCCGGTCCCGCGCGTCGCACGGACCGATCGGCACCTCCGGCCCGATCGCCATCGCCTCGCGGATCTGCTCCACCGAGTGGAGCATCTGGCCGTCGAAGCAGTTCACGCCGACCAGGTAGGGCAGCCCGCGGTCCTCGAAGAAGTCGATGGCCGAGAAGGAATCGGCCAGCCGCCGGGTGTCCACCAGCACGACCGCGCCGATCGCGCCCTTGACCAGGTCGTCCCACATGAACCAGAACCGCTGCTGCCCGGGGGTTCCGAACAGGTACAGGATGAGGTCCGAGGCCAGCGAGATGCGGCCGAAGTCCATCGCGACGGTCGTCGTCTGCTTGTCCGGTGTCGCGTCGAGGTTGTCCACGCCCCGGCTCGCCTCGGTCATCACCGCTTCGGTGGTCAACGGCACGATCTCCGAGACGGAGCCGACGAACGTCGTCTTGCCGACGCCAAAACCACCGGCGATCACGATCTTCGCCGAGGTGGTGCCACCCCGACTTTCCGCCTGCGGCGGCACCGGGCCACCGCGCGACGCGCTAAAGCCGACGGAGTCCACTCAACACCCTTTCCATCAACACCATGTGTGGTGCGCTGCCGCTTTCGCTCACGGTCTGGTGCACGATCACCAGACCCAGTTCGGCCATGTCCGCCAAGACCACCCGCGCGACGCCGATCGGAACCGACAGCAGTGCCGCCACCTCGGCCACCGAGCGCGGCTGCCTGCACAGCTCGGCGATCGACTGGTGCTCCAGCCGGACCGCGGCCCCGTGCCAGTAGGCATCGCCGGTGCTGACCAGGGTTTCGATTTCCAGCGCGTAGTTCGAGCGGGTCCGGCCACCGGTCCAGGTGTAGGACCGGATGCTGGAGGCGACTTCGACCTCGTCCTGGCGCGGATCGGTCTCGGACCGGTCGGCCGGAGCGGACTCCGCGCTCCGGTGGCGGTCGTCCGCCTGGTCCTCCCTCCGCTTCCTGCGTTTGCTGCCGAACGTGAAGCCGTTGAGCACTTCGGCGAAAGCGTCGTCCCCGGATCTGTCCGAGTCACCACGCCCCGATGGATTCGCGCGTCTGCTCATGGTGGCCTCACACCAGATGGCTCTGCAGGTGCGAGCGGAGCTCTGGGGTGAGCATTTGCCCGACCCGCTCGACCAGCATGGTCATCTCGTAGGCGATCAACCCCATATCGCACTGCGGCGCGGCGAGGACCGTGAGGCACGAACCGTCGCTGATGCCCATCTGCAGCAGGGTACCCCGGTCCATTTCGACGACCGTCTGCACGACCTCCCCCGCCTCGAAGCAGGTCGCCGAGCCCTGGGTGAGGCTCAGCAGACCCGAGGCCACGGCCGCGAGCTGATCGGCGCGATCACCGGGCAGCCGCGCCGAGGAGGTCAGCAGCAGGCCGTCGGCGGAGACCACGACCGCGTGCGCCACGCCTGCCACGCGCTCGGTGAAGTCGGTGATCAGCCAGCCGAACCGGCGGGACATCATCTCCTGGGCAGTCATGCAACCTCCTGTTCATCGCCGGGACGGCCTAGGTCGTGCTCATTCGGCATCTGTCGCCCGGTGTCGGCCTCGGCTGGAACCGCTCTGGAAATCCGCCAGCCGCCCCCGCATCTGCTCCGGATCGCGCTGGAAGAGGCTGCCGGAACCGCCGCCGGAGCCCGTGCCCGAGCCCCCGCCGACGCTGCCGGGCACCAGGTGCGCCTTGGGAACCCGGCGGGGCAGCCCGGCGTTGGTGAACTCGTCCGGCTGCGGGTTGGCCGCCGCCTCCGCCGCCTGCCGCGCGTCGTCGGCGGCGAAATTCCACGCGTCCAGCCCGAAGGATGCGGGCTCCTCCGCGGCGGGTTCCTCCGCGGGGGGCTGCTCGGCGCCGTTGAGGCGTCCGAAGTGGACGCCGTTGTTGGCTTCGGCGATCTGCTTGCTGATGTCCCCGGGACTGCGGGAGTCGCGCGGTTCCCGCTGCGGCAGGCCCGACTCGGTGCGCTGCTCGTCGGGCTGGTCGGTCGGCCACTGGAAGTCGCCCTCGGACGCCGGCATCGCGGGCTGGAACCACTCCGAGGTGCTCGCCGGCGGGGCCGGGGCGCGCGGCGGCTCGGGCCGCGGCTCCGGCTCGGGCTGCGGCTCCGGTTGCGCGCTGGGCCACGCGGGCGCCGCGTCGATCGGAGCGTCGAACAGGTGCGCCGTCGGGCTGTCCTGCACGTCCGGGGGCACCGACGGCGCGAAGAGGTCGTTCCTGGGTTCGGGTTCCCGCCACGGCGATTCGACGCCGTCGTAGCCGTTCGTCCGCCCCTGGTGCGTCGGTTCCGGGGCCGACACCTGCGGGAACGCCGGGAACGCGGGCTCCGGCGCCTGCTGCGTCGGGACCGACGGCGTGCTGAACAGACCGAGCCCCGGCATCGACGGGATCGAGCGCTCGGCCGCCCCGGCAGGCGGGTTCTGGGACATCACGTGCTCGGCGGGGATGACCACGGTGGCCCGCACGCCTTCGACGTCGCTGCCGCCGTGCAGCTCGATGGTGACGCCGTGCCGGGCGGCCAACCGGCCGGCCACGAACAGCCCCATCCGGCGCGAGGACGCGATGTCGTCCTCGTCGACGTCGGCGAGCCGCTGGTTGGCCGAGTCGATGGCCTCGTAGGTCATGCCGATGCCCTCGTCGAGCACGTCGAGCACGACGCTGCCGTCCCCGGCCTGGTACCCCGACACCGTCACGGAGGTCTCCGGCGAGGAGAAGTTCGCCGCGTTGTCGAGCAGTTCGGCGACCAGCCGCACCAGGTCGCTGGCGGTGTTGCCGCGCAGCAGGATCGACGGCGGCGGCTGCACCACCACCCGCGGGTACTGCTCGATCTCCGACACCGCGGCCCGCAGCACGTCGGCCAGCTCAGTGGGCCGGCTGAACCGCCGGGCCAAGTCGCTGCCGGAGAGCACCATCAGGTTCTCGTTGTTGCGCCGCATCCGGGTCGCGAGGTGGTCGAGCTGGAACAACCGGCTGAGCTGGTCGGGGTCCTGCTCGTCCTGCTCCAGCTCCTCGAACAACCGGAGCTGGCGTTCCAGCAGGCTCTGGCTCCGCCGGGAGACGCCGACGAACACGTCGCTGTAGCCGCGGCGCAGCTCCGCCTGCTCCGAGGCGAGCCGCAGCGCCTGCGCGTTGACCTGGTCGAACGCCCGCGCCACCTGGCCGACCTCTTCGCTGGTGGTGACCGGCACCGGGGTGACCGCCGCGGTGCCGGAGCCGCCGTGCCGGATCGCGACGACGGCGTCGGGCAGCTCGTGCTCGGCCGAGTCCAGCGCACTGCGCCGCAGTTGGCGCAGCGAGCCGAGCAGCTGCCTGCTGATCAGGACGATCATCGCGGTGGCGGCCAGCAGCGCCGCGAGCAGCCACACGGAGTCCCACCCGGCCGCGTCGCTGGCCTCGTCCTCGAACTGCGCGGCCAGCTCCCGGACCTCGGCGGCCAGGTCGTCGTGACCGTCGTCGATGAGCGCGACCGAGTCCTCCGAGCGCTGGTTCCACTGCTCCCGGGTGACCGAGAAACCACCGGTGAACTCATCGTCGGAGCTCTCCCCGATGATGCGCGCCAGCATCGCGTTGCGGTCGGCGATGGCGGGACCGGCCACCGTGGCGTCCAGCCGCTCCTGCCAGCGCGCGGCGACGGTGGCGCGGGCCTCGCTGATCTTGTTCAGCAGCCGGGCGCGCGAGCCGAGCAGGGCGTTGAGCGCGTCCGGGCGCATCGTGCCGTCGGTGAGGCCGGTCAGCACCCAGGCCTGCTGGATGCGGACCTCCTCCATCATGGCCAGCACGTCCTGCAGCGCGGTCGCCGAGCTCGACAGCCGCGGGTCGGCCACGGTGCTGGTCAGCGCCCGGTCCAGGGACATCACGCCGGTGACCACCGCGCTGTACTGGCCGATCACCTGCCCCGGGTCGATCTGCCGCTGCGCCACCCGCTCGCGCAGCGCGCCCAGCCCGTCGAGCATCGGCCGCAGTTCCTCGTAGCGGTCGCCGACCACCGGGCTGAACTCCGCCGGGCCCGCGAAGACCTGGTGCAGTTCGGCTTCCGCGCGGTCGGAGGCGGCCACCAGCTGCTGCGCCGAGGGGGCGTCACCGACCAGGTACTCGACCGACCGGGTGCGCTCGCGCTGCAACGCGAGCAGCATCGGTTCGATCCGGTCGACCGCGTCGAGCACCTGGGCCACCCGGTCGAATTCGGCGGCCCGGTCGACCTGCCACCGGATCTGCCCGATGCCGAGGCTGATCGCGAAGATCACCGGCACCAGCACCACGGCGGCCAACTTCGTCGGCAACGACCAGTTCCGCCATTGCAGCAGCGCATCCCGGCGACGAGCGCTCACCGGCGGCCTCCCCACCGCACCGACGGCGCGGTGCTCGGCCGGTGCCTCCTCGTCGGGCTCATGGTCAACGAACGGCGCATGCGTGCGATCCCGCAATCGTCGTCTGGGTTGGTCTGGAACGAAATCCAGTCGCGATCGAGCCCCACAGCGCGGACTCGCCAGACGCGCCGCCGCGGCGCGGACGGGCATTCCGGACACACACGGTTGCCGTCGCCGGCCCTTCTCGATCCACCGACTGTCTTTCAGTGCCACGCACTATAGAGGCCCGGCCCGCGGAAAGCACCGGGGGCTTTTTCGGCATTCGCTTCCCCCGAACAGCCCACGTCACCATGTGTGGTCGGCCCGCGCGGTGTCGATCCGCCCCATTTTCACCCTTTCAGCCGCGCTACGGCCATTCGGACCAATGGCGGACCTGCGGAGATTCCGACGGGAGCCGGGTCCGACCTCGTGCCACGCTGTTGACCTGCCAGTACCGCACAGTAACCGAACGCGTTCGACGTTTCCGAATCGTGACCGACCCGGACGCCCGCGACGACCGAGCGGGAGGCAAAATCGGCGTGCGCTGGTGGCGATCACCACACTGTCGGGACGGCTCGCGAGGTGGTTAGAATTCCCCGCCGGCGGTCACCACCCTGTTGGTCAACCGTACACTTCCAGGAAGGATGCATGAGCAACGCAACGCAATCTGCGCTGCGCGGCAAGCCCCGTGACCAGGCCGGAAAAACGCGGACGACCTTCGGCGGAATCGACAAGAGCTCAGTGCGGCAGAGCGACGCACCGGTCGATTTCACCGCGATCCAGCAGAGCGCTGAATTCCAGGCGCTCCGGCGCCGGGTGAAATGGTTCGTTTTCCCCGCGACGGCGTTTTTCCTGATCTGGTACCTCAGCTACGTCGCGCTGGCCGCCTACGCTCCGGAATTCATGGCCACCCCGGTGTTCGGCGAGGTCAACGCCGGGCTGCTGCTCGGCATCGGCCAGTTCGTCACCACCGTGGCCCTGACGTCGCTCTACGTGGCCTTCGCCCAGCGCCGCGTCGACCCCGCGGTGGACGAGATCCGCCGCAACGCCGGTGGTGCCGACCGATGACCGAAACCACCGTCCTCCCCGAGGACAGCACGCTGCTCAACACCGTGATCTTCGCGGGCTTCGTGCTGGTCACGCTCTTCGTCGTCTACCGGGTGAGCAGTCAGCGCACCTCCAGCGACTACTTCGCCGCCGGCGGCCGGTTCACCGGTGCGCAGAACGGCATCGCGCTCTCCGGCGACTTCCTGTCCGCCGCCTCGTTCCTCGGCATCGCCGGGGCGATCGCGGTGCACGGCTACGACGGCTTCCTGTACTCCATCGGCTTCCTGGTGGCCTGGCTGGTCAACCTGCTGCTCATCGCCGAACGGGTCCGCAACACCGGCCGCTTCACGATGGGCGACGTGCTCAGCTTCCGGATGCGCCAGCGCCCGGTGCGGGCCGCCGCGGCGGTGTCCACGCTGGCCATCACCTTCGTCTACCTGATCGCCCAGATGGCGGGCGCGGGCGGGCTCGTCGCGCTGCTGCTCGGCGTGCACAGCACGGGCGGGCAGGCGATCGTGATCGCCGTCGTGGGCTTGGTGATGATGGCCTACGTGCTCATCGGCGGCATGAAGGGCACCACCTGGGTGCAGATCATCAAGGCCACCATGCTGCTGCTGGCGGTCGCGCTGATCACGATCTTCCTGTTCGGCAAGTTCGGCTACGACTTCACCGCCCTGCTCACCGAGGCCGCCGCGAACAACCCGAACGGGCGGGACATCCTCGGCCCCGGCCTGCTCTACGGCGGATCGGACCTGGAGCACCTCGACTTCCTGTCGCTGTCGCTCGCCCTGGTGCTCGGCGTCGGCGGGCTGCCGCACGTGCTGATGCGCTTCTACACCGTGCCCAACGCCCGCGAGGCCCGCCGATCCGTCGTGTGGGCGACCTGGTCGATGGCGGGTTTCTACCTGTGCACCCTGGTCATCGGCTTCGGCGCCGCCGCGCTGGTGGGCTCCGAGGCGATCGTGAACGCCCCGGGCGGCGAGAACTCCGCCGCCCCGCTGCTGGCCTACGAGATCGGCGGCACCGTGATGCTGGGCGTCATCTCCGCGGTGGCGTTCGCGACGATCCTCGCCGTGGTCGCCGGGCTGACGCTGACCGCATCGGCCTCCTTCGCCCACGACATCTACGCCAACGTGCTGCGCCGGGGCAAGACCGACTCGGACCAGACGGTCAAGGTGGCGCGGATGACCGCGCTGGTCATCGGGGGCATCTCGATCCTCGGCGGCATCCTGGTCAACGGGCAGAACATCGCGTTCCTGGTCGGGCTCGCCTTCGCCTTCGCCGCCTCGGCGAACCTGTCGACCCTGCTGTTCGCGCTGTTCTGGCGGCGGTTCAACACCACCGGGACGCTGTGGGGCATCTACGGCGGGCTCGGCGCGTGCCTGCTGCTCGTGGTGTTCTCCCCGGTGGTCTCCGGCGCACCGGAGGCGATCCTGCCCGATGTGGACTTCGCCTTCTTCCCGCTGAAGAACCCCGGCATCGTGTCCATCCCGCTGTCGTTCCTGTTCGCGATCATCGGCACGTTCGTCGGCAAGGAGCGGCCCGACCCCGAGCGGCTGGACGAGATGGAGGTCCGCTCGCTCACCGGGATCGGCTCGCGCGGCGCCTGATCCGGCCAGGGCCGGTGGCCTCCCGCGCCACCGGCCCTGTTCGGAGCGGGTCGATGTTGGCCGCGCTCCCCCACAGGAGCACCGCGTTCCCCCGCGCGGCGGGATTTCCCGTCGCGGCCGGTCACCACCGCGCCACCCACAAGCGCATTACCCTTCGGCGCACTGCGCTCGGTTTGCCCCCCGAATAACATCGGAAACACGCCCGATGCGGATCAACGCGATACCCGCGGAATTCGCTTCCGCGATCCATCGGGCACTGGGGGGTTCATAAAATGATACGTGTCATTCGGAACGGGTTGATCGCCGTCGCCATCGCCGCGGCACTGCCCACGACGGGCCTGGGCACGCAGGCGTTCACGCTGGCCATGGAGCTGAAGGAAGACATCGCCGCTGCGGCTGACCGGGTGGCGAGCAATTGGATCACGGACTTCACCGCACCCGGGGTGCGCCTTCGCGAAGCAGCCGGGACCGGATCGGCGATCGTCGGCCACGGCAATCCGGGAGACGGTCTCACCACGCACCAGAAGGTCATCGGCGAACCGGTGCGGTGCCCGGACGGAACCACCAATTCGGAATGGTTCGAAATCACCAATGCCCGCACGTCGGCGAAGGGATTCGCCTCGGCCTGCCACCTCGGCTAGAAGTCCTGCTCGGAGGCGTTCGGCCGGAACCGGCGCAGGTGCACGTGCCTGGCCAGCCGGATCACCGGCCGGATCGCCAGCTCCACGCTGCCCAGCAGGAACAGCACGGTCCCGGCGGTCGCGGTGGCCTCGTCGAAGAACAGGACGCTGCCCGCCGCGAACCACAGCGCGATCAGGAAGTCGTTGATGATGCTCAGCACCTCGTAGCGGCGCCGGATCAGCAGCTCCTCGTGGCCGATCCGGATCGTCAGCGAGTTCGCGGGCTCAGGCATCCACCGAGTGTCGGTGCGGGCCGGACCGCGCGCACGACGCACGTCGGCGCAGGTGGAGGGGTCAGGCTACGGAGCGGGCCACCGCGCGCCCGACCTGGCGGCCGGAGAACAGGCAACCACCGAGGAAGGTGCCCTCCAAGGCCCGGTACCCGTGCAGCCCGCCACCGCCGAATCCGGCGACCTCACCCGCGGCGTACACGCCCGGCAGCGGCGTGCCGTCGGCGCGGAGCACGCGCCCGTCCAGGTCGGTCTCCAGCCCGCCGAGGGTCTTGCGGGTCAGCAGCGACAACCGCACCGCGACCAGTGGTCCGGCGGCCGGGTCGAGCAGCTCGTGCGGCTCGGCCACCCGGATCAACCGGTCCACCGCGTACCGCCGGGCCGTGCGGATCGCGTTGACCTGCTCGTCCTTGCCGAGCCCCGAGGCGACCTGGCGGTCCCGCGCGCGGATCTGCCGCTCCAGCGCCGCCGGGTCGACCAGCTCCGAGCCGGCCAGCTCGTTCATCCCGCGCGCCAGCGCCGCCGGGGTGCGCCGGACGACGAAATCGAGTCCCTTGCGGAGGAACTCGGCGATCGGGCCGGGCGTACCGCCGCCGGCGCGCTGGGCCAGCAACCGCAGGCTGCGCCCGGTCAGGTCGGGGTTCTGCTCGGAACCCGACAGCGCGAACTCCCGGCTGATGATCTTGCGGTTGAGCACGAACCAGGTGTGGTCGTGGCCGGTCCCGACGATGTGCCGCATGGTGCCGAGGGTGTCGAAACCCGGGAACAGCGGTGCCGGCAGCCGCCGGCCGGTCGCGTCCAGCCACAGCGACGACGGACCGGGCAGGATGCGGATGCCGTGCTCGCTCCACACCGGGGAGTGGTTGCGGATGCCCTCGGTGTAGTGCCACATCCGGTCCGGGTTGATCACCAGGCCACCCGCCTCCGACACCACCTCCAGCATCCGCCCGTCGACGTGGTCGGGCACCCCGGAGATCATCCGGCGCGGCGCCGGACCGGCCTCGGTCGGCCAGTTCCGCCGCACCAGGTCGAGGTTGCCGCCGATGCCGCCGGAGGTCACCACCACGGCCTGCGCGCCCAGCTCGAAGTCCCCGACCACCTCGCGCGAACTCCGCTCACCGCGCGCGGCACCGCTGGGCGCCAGCACCTCACCGCGCACGCCGGTGACCACGCCACCGGAGGTGGTCACACCGCTGACCCGGTGCCGGAAGCGCAGCTCGACGAGCCCGCTCTCCTGCGCCGCGCGGACCCGGCGCAGGAACGGTGCCAGCACGCCCGGGCCGGTGCCCCAGGCGATGTGGAAGCGCGGCACCGAGTTGCCGTGCCCGGTGGCCAGGTACCCGCCGCGTTCGGCCCACTGCACCAGCGGGAAGAACCGCACGCCCTGCCCGGACAACCAGGCGCGCTTCTCCCCGGCGGCGAAGTCCACGTACGCCTCCGCCCACCGCCGCGGCCAGCGGTCCTCGGGGCGGTCGAAGCCGGCCGAGCCGAGCCAGTCCTGCCACGCCAGCTCGACGGAGTCGTCGACCCCGAGCCGCCGCTGCTCCGGGGAACCGACGAAGAACAGCCCGCCGAACGACCAGTGCGCCTGCCCGCCCAGGGAGGACTCCGGCTCCTGGTCGAGCACCACGACGCGCCGTCCGGCATCGGCCAGCTCCGCCGCGGCGACCAGGCCCGCGAGCCCGGCGCCCACCACGATGACATCAGCGATCCGCGCCATTGCCGACCCTCCGTCCTCGGTGACCGGGATCGACTGTACCCGGCGCGCACGCGCTGTTCCGAGGGCTTTTTCGTGCAGTTTTCGCGGATTTTTCGAGGAATTGCACCCGGTCGGGGTGTATCCGATGAATGTGCTGGCGCCGCGATCACGTCTTCGGGAATCTTGCCCCATCGGGCCCGTTCCGGTCCGTTCCGCGAAATCCCCGCTAGGGAAGGAGTTCCCGCATGTCCACGTGCGCCACGAACCAGGAGACCACCCGCCGCGCCGCGATCCGGGGGCACCGCTCGCCCGGCCTCGCGACCGGCCTGCGGCAGTTGCTCACCGCCCTGGTGCTCGCCCTCGCCGCCGTGCTGATCAGCAGTCCGACCGTCCACGCAGGACAACCGGAGACCCCCTGTCCCGCGCAGACGTTCTGCGCGTGGTCCGGGTCCGGGCACGTCGGGCGCAGCCATCACGCGGAGGTACCGGGCACGGTGCTGGAGCGGTGCGTCGCGCTGCCGAAGGAGCTCGAAGCGCAGTCGTTCATCAACAACACCGGTCGCCCAGTCACCGTCTACCAGGACCCCACCTGCGCGACGGAAGCGGAGTTCGCCACGTTCCCGACGGGCTCGCACGTGCCCGAAGCGTCGTACGTGGCCCGGGCGATCCAGATCTGGACGCACTGAGGACTCCGCCGGACCCGAACCGCTCGTGCGGGCGCGCATCGTTCCGGCGGTCCGGGGCCGGTGCTCAGCCGGCGAGCCGACGCATCAGCTCCAGCAGGCGGGCGGCGGACGACGCCCAGGTGAACTCCGCCGCCTGCCCGCGGGCCGACTCGACGAGCCGGTCCCGGACCTGCGGATCGACGACCTCGCGCACGGCGGCGGCGAAGCCCTCCGCCGAACCCGGGTCGAAGAACGCCGCGTGACCGCCGGTCACCTCGTGGAAGATCGCCAGGTCGCTGCACACCACCGGGGTGCCCGCGTTCATCGCCTCGATGATCGGCAGGCCGAAGCCCTCGTCCCGGGAGGCCGTGACCAAGGCCGCGGCCCCGCCGAGCAGCTCCAGGTAGTCGGCCTCGCTGATCCCGCGCCAGAACACCACGTCCGCACCGGCGGGCAGCAGCGCGCGCAGTTCCGCTTCCCGCCGGGGCACGATCCGGCTCACCAGGTGCAGCCGGTGGCCAGGAAGGAAAGCCATGCCCTCGATCAGGGTTTCCACGTTCTTGTACGGCATGAACGACCCCATGTACACGAGGTCGCACCGCTGCCCCGGCGCCGCGGCCTGGTCGCTCCGCTCGGCCGGAGCGCGGTCCACCGCCGTCGCGCCGGAACCGTCGCCACCGGCGGTCCGGGAACGCGCCCCGCCCCCGGACGACGGCGCGACGGCATCGGTCGGCCCGGCGCCCTCCGCTCGGGGTCCGGTCCCCGGCCCAGTTCGGGACGGCCCAGCGTCCATCAATTCAGCGCCCGTCGGCCCGGCGTCCGTCGGCTCGACGTCCGTCGGCTCGACGTCCGTCGGATCGGCGTCCGTCGGATCGGCGACTGCGGGGGCGTCGATCCCGGTCGGCGCGGCGGCGGTCAGGTCGTCGGCCTCCGGTGCCGCGACCGAGGTCGCGTCGTCGTCCGATGTGGACGGCGGGCTGGGTGCGTTGGGGACGACGGTGATCGGTCGGCGGGTGAGCCGGTGCTCGGCCATCAGCGTCCGGGTCGTCTCGCTCACCGTGACCACCGCATCGGCGCGGTCGAGCATCACGCGCTGCGGCCAGAACGCCTTGTGGTACAGCCGCCAGGCCAACCGCACCGGAGCGGGGAGGAAGCCCGGCGGATCAGGGTGCCGGTAGTAGATCAAGTCGTGGAGGGTGAGGATGAGCCGGTACCGGCGGCGGAAACCGCCGATGATCTGCAACGGGCTGAACACCACGTCGGCCCCGAGCCGGTTGAGCGTGCGGGACAACCAGAGCTCGCGCGGGGAGAACGGGCTGTTCACCTTGACGTGCGGCACCCCGCTGGGCAGCAGCGCGAGCTGGCGCTCGTCGTGGATCAGCATCGTCACGGGATGGAGGTGGTGCAGTGCCTCGATCAGGCTGGCGCCGTAGCGGCTGATGCCATCGTGGGTGTCGGTGCGGGTCCAGCGCGCGTCGACGACCACCGTCATCGTGTCGGCGCGGTCGGACGCCGCGTCGTCGGTCCCCGCGTCGTAGCCCGGTGCGCCCTCGGATGCCGTGCCATCGGAAGCCGTGCCACCGAGGGCCGGGTCGCCGAGGGCCGGGTCGCCGAGGGCCGGGTCGCCGGGCGCCGGGCCACCGGCCGGTGTGCGGTCAGGTCCCGGGTGGCCGACCGACGCATCACCGGGGGCAATGTCGTCGGAGGCCGGGTGCTCGGGCGGGGTTCCGCCGGGGGCAGCGCGGTTCATGCTTCTCCGAGGAACTCGGTGATGGCTCCGGCCGCCGCCTCGGGGGTCTCGTAGTGCACGAGGTGCCCGACGTCGGGCAGCACGACGAGCTTCCCGCGCGGGATGCGGGCGGTCAGCACCCGCTGCCCGTCCACCGGGGCGATGTCGTCGGTGGCCCCCGCGATCAGCAGCACGGGCATCCGCAGCGCGGCGGCGTGATCGGCGACGGTGTGCGACACGGAGGCGTCGAAGGTCTCGCTGAGCACCTCCGGGCTGTGGAAGCTGCTGAAGTGCTGGAGGTGGCTGCTGTCGATGAAGGCGCGCAGCCGCGCGTCCTTCGTCCGCGTCATGGCGCGGCTGGCGCCGAGCACGATCAGCCGGTGGGACAGCAGAGCGGTGCCCAGCCGGTCCGGCAGCGCCTTGCCCACCGCGTAGTAGCCCGCGGTGAGCTTGGACAGCAGCACCCGCGGTCCGCGCAGCGCGGGCGTCGCGATCGGGTTGACCAGGACCAGCCGGTGCACCAGCTCCGGATGCTCGGCGGCCACCCGGGCGGCGACGATCGAGCCGAAGGAATGACCCAGCAGCACCACGGGCCGTTCCCGCCCGCCGAGGTGCTCGATCAGCTCGGCGATCACCCGCGCGTACCCGGCCACGTCGTGCCGCCCGGTGGTCAGCGGGCCGGAGGCGCCGTAGCCGGGCAGGTCCGGGATCACCACGTTGCGGTCCGGCAGGCCGTCCGCGATCAGCTCGAGGCCGTGGTGGGTGCCGCGCAGGCCGTGCACCATCACGACCGGAGTCCCGTCCGCGTCCGGCGGGAGGTCGACGTCCGTCCGGGAGCCGACGTCCGGTGCCGCCGGAGCGGCGTCGCCGCCCGGGCGGCCGGGCGCGGTCGCCGCACCGTCCGCGGTCACCCCGCCCGCGGCCACGGGCGCCGTGACCTCACCGGACGGCGCGGCGGTGGCCCGGGCGCGCTCCGCAGGGCGCGGTGCCGTGACCTCGGCGTCGTGCCGGCGCACGTCGGTCGCCGGGCCGCCGGCCGCGAGCGCATCGCGGTAGCTCCAGTAGTGCACGTCCGCACCGCCGAGACGGCAGGTGCGCTCCACGGGATCGGAGGTGGTCATCTCAGCTCGCCAGTTCGGTGCGCAGCTCGTCGAGCTCGGCCATGTCGTCGGGGTCGATCGCGTGCCGGTAGATCGACTCGAACCGGCCGAGCACGACGTCGATGTCGTGCTGGGAGACGAGGTGCTGGCTCGCCGCGCCCATCCGGTCGATGGTCGCCCGGTCGTCGAGCACGTCGTCGATGGCGCTGGCCAGCGCGTGGACGTCGCGCGGCGGGTAGAGCCACCCGTTTTTGCCGGGCTTGACCAGGTGCGGCAGCGCCATCGCGTTGGCCAGCACCACGGGCGTGCCCGCGGACATCGCCTCCATGGTGGCGAGGCTCTGCAGCTCGGCGATGCTGGGCATGCAGAACAGGTCCGCGCGCGCATAGGCGTCCAGCAGCTCGTCCTCGTCGACGTACCCGGCGAAGTGGACCCGGTCGGCGACGCCGAGTTCGGCCGCGAGCTCCTCGAACGCGGCCCGCCGCGGACCGTCACCGACGATCTCCAGCCGGGTCGGGGCGTCGGTGCGCAGCAGCGACATCGCCCGCAGCAGGTCGTCGATGTGCTTCTCCTCGTCGAGGCGCCCGACGAACAGCACGGTGCGGGTGGTGCCGTCGGGCTGCTGCGCGCGGTAGGCCTCGGCGCGGCGCCGGTACAGCTCGACGTCCATGCCGCAGGACACCGGCACCGCCCGGTCGGTGAAGCCGTTGTCCTGCAGCAGCTGCACCGCGCGCGGCGTGGGCGCGGTGACCAGGTGCGCCTTGCGGTAGTGCTTGACCAAGTGGTCCCACAACAACCGGGCGGCGGCCTTCTGCAGCATGCCGGGCACCTTGAAGTACCCGAAGATGTTCTCCGGCATGAAGTGGTTGGTGGCCACCAGCCCGATGCCCCGCTTGCGCGCCGCGTTGATCAGGCCGCGGCAGATGAAGAAGTGCGACTGCACGTGCACCACGTCGGGCTGCAGGTCCTCGAGGAGCTGGTCGGCCTCGGCGGCCGCGCGCCACGGCGGGCAGAACCGGATCGCGGGGTGGACCGGCGTCCGGTACGAACCGACGCGGTGCACCGTGACCCCGTCCTCCACCTGCGTCGTGCTCTCACCGGTCGCCGAGTGGCAGATGACGTGCACGTCGTGGCCGCGCCGCGCCATGCCCACGGCGAGGCGGTGCCCGAAGTTCGCTGCCCCGTTCACGTCGGGCGGGTAGGTCACCGCGCCGACCACGATGCGGAGCGAGCGCCGGCTGAACGGTTGCGAAGTCAAGGGGAACTCCCGTCAGGACGATCTGTCGAACTCGGTCCGGACAGCCCACTGCTGCCGGCCACGGTGGCGGGTACTCGTCGTTCCTTGGTCTCGGGGTGGTACCTGGCGAGGGCGAACACGCCCAGGCAGGCCACCACCGCGCAGCCGATCTCGCCGACGGCGGTCCAGGTGCCGACCTCGTCGGCCTCCCCGAGCAGGCCGATGCCCAGGCCGACGGCCACCAGCGGATCGATCACGGTCAGGCAGGCCACCACCAGCTCGGGCGGCCCGCTGGCGTAGGCGTGCTGCAACAGCCAGCCGCCCAGCACCACCGCCACCGGGATGCCCAGCAGCGGGAGCGGGTTGATGTCCAGCAGCTCGATGGTCCGCAACTGCTGGCTGACCGCGCGCACCAGCAGCGACACGTACGCGTAGGCCACCGCGCACGCCGCCGCGAACAGGACGCAGCGGACCTTGGAGCGGGTCAGCGCCGCCAGCACGCCCAGCACGAGGACGGCGCCCGCCACCAGTTGGGTCGCCGTCATCTGGGCGTCCTGCGACACCGCGGTCGCCTTCGCGCTGCCCGCCGCGAGGAACACGAACGCGGCGACCCCGCTCGTAGCGGCCGCCACGGAGAAGAACACCTGGGCGTCCAGGTCGCGCACCCGGGTACCGGAACTCCGCAGGCTGAGCAGCACGGTGATCGGCAGCGCCAGCACGCCCACCGGTTGCACCACCGACAGCGGCGCCAGCCCCAGCGCCACCGCGTGCAGCAGGGTGCCGCCGCCCAGCGAGAGCAGCCCGAGCAGCCAGCGCGAGTTGCGCACCAGCCGCGCCTGCGAGCGCAGGCCGAAGCCCTGGTCGCCGATGGTGTCGTGGACCGCTCCGTGCTGCATGCGGGCGCCCGCTGCTTGCCCGATGGCCCCGAGCGCGGCGAGCAGCACCGCCAGCGCGGTCATCGCGGACCACGCCCGGCGTCGGGCGATCGGTGGAGCACGGTGGGGTCAGCCCTCTTCGGCGTACGGCGGAATCGTCCGGCTGCCGAACACCCTAGTGCGTGGATCACGGCGCTCGTCGAAACCGAACCCGATCGCGGGCCGCCCCGCCCGGGTCGGCGACGCGCCTCTGGGCCGTTCACCGGCGTCACTCGCCTTCGCTGCTCGTCCACACACATCAATCTCGCGTCTCGTACGGGGTACCCACATCCGGGGATCGACCCCTGATTACCCCGAGACGTTCCAGGGGCCGCCCCGGGACTACCCGGGCTCGCGCTGACCGGCGACGACGGCACGACCGCACCGCGCTCACCTCCCAGCACCGGGCACCGAGCCGGCACGCGGGCCAGGGTGACCCCGCTCGATGAACAGGAGCCGACGTCCCGCCGAATCGGCGCGGAAGAACCCGCGCTGGACCACCGCGTCGACGCACGGCGCGCCGGACGCCACCGCGCGTGCGTGCGCGCTGCCCGCCGGATACACGTGCCCGACTCTAGAACAACGGTGCCGCCTGCTTTTCACGGAATGCACAAACGCCACTCCCTGTCCCTCCACCCCGAGGATATGCGGAGCGCGGCTTTCCCCGGCCCTTTCCCGCGAAACCGCTCCGAACAGCGGTATGGCGAAAAAGAAGATCAACTCGATGCGGTGACCGAAACGACATTCGTCGGGAACATCACCCCGCCGGACTTCCTCGCCGAGCGGAACACCACGACTACGACAGGTGAGCCGCCGCGCGAAACGACCGGCCCGCCGCGCCCGGCAGCGCATCCGCCGGTGGGACCATGCCCGGGTGGCCACCGACTCCGACGCAGCTCGGCGCACGTCCGCGCGCAGCCCGAAGGCGCTCGCCGTGGTCGCCCTGCTGGGCGGCGCGCTGCTGGCCGCGCTGCTCGCGACGCCGTCCGCCGGGACGGTCCCCGGCCTCGCATCGCCGGACCCCGCCGTGCGGCTCGGCCTGCCGGTGGCCAGGGTGCTGCTCGACGTCGCGGCCCTGGCCACCGCCGGGCTGGGCCTGCTGCCCCGGCTGCTCACCGGTGCCCGGTCGTCCCGGACGGGCCCGGTGCTGCTCGCCGCCCGGCGGACCGCCGCGGGCACCGCCCTGGCCTGGATGCTGTTCGCGCTGCTGTCGCTGGTGCTGCAGGCCGCCGAGCTCAGCCCCGGCCGACCGGTCAGCGCCGAGCTGATCGCCGACTACGTCGGCACCGTGCCCGCCGGGGCGGGACTGCTGGCCAGCGCGATCGCCGGGCTGCTGTGCGCGGGGCTGGCGCTCGCAGCGGTGCACCGCCCCACCTGGGTCTCCGCCGACCTGGCGCTGGTCGTCGCGCTGCTCGGGCACCTGCCGATCCCGCTGACCGGCCACGCGACCGACGCGCGGCTGCACCAGCTCGGCACGCTGGCGGTGGAGCTGCACGTGCTCGGCGCGGCCGTCTGGGCCGGTGGGCTGCTGGCGGTGGTGCTGTTCGTCGCGCCCCGGCGCGGGCTGCTGGCCGAGGCGATGCCCCGGTTCTCCCGCATCGCCACCGCCGCGCTGCTGGTCGTCGGCGCCTCCGGGCTGGTCAACGCGCTGCTGGAACTGCTCGCCGTGCCGGGCGCGGGGCTCGCCGGGCTGGTCACGACCGGCTACGGGCGGATCGCGCTGGTCAAGGTCGGCTGCCTGGTGGTGCTGGCGGCGATCGCGGCGCGGCTGCGGTTCCGGCTGCTTCCCCGGATCGCCCGGCACCGGCCGACCGCGCTGGTCGGCTGGGCCACCGCCGAGATCGCGGTGATGGGCGTCGCCTACGGCCTCGGCTCGGTCCTCGCCCGGTCGCCGGTCGTCCTCTGAGCGCGACGAGCCCGGGTTAGCGCGGGATGCGCAGCACCTGCCCCACGTAGATGAGGTTCGGGTCGGTGATGCCGTTGAACTCCGCGATGGCGCGCCAGTCGACGCCGAGCCGCTGCCCGATCTCGCTGAGGGTGTCGCCGGGCTGGACGACGTAGGTCTCGACGGGCGGTGGCGGCGGTGGCGGTGGCGGCGCGGGTGCCCCACCGGTGAGGACCGCCAGGTCGACCATCGAGACGTTGAGGTCGGTGTTGCCCGCGATCCCCGGCACCTGCCCCTCGGAGGAGTGCTGGTGCATCACCACGCGGTCGGTGAGGTAACCGGGTTCCCCGGGGGCGCGGCCGTAGTGGGCGACCCACAGCGACACGCCGGGGTCGATCCACGAGTCGGTGCCGAGCTTGCCGCTGAACCACGAGGTCGAGGCGTAGACGACGACCTCGTGCCTGCCGGTGTGGCCCCGGATGGCGTCGATGAACCCCTTGACCCAGCCCGCCAGGTTCGGCGCGTCGGTCTCGATGTCCAGGCACGGCGGGAGGTTCCCCGGCGCGCTGGAGCCGAGCCGGTGGAGCTGCGCGGCGAAGTCGGCGGCGTCCTGCTGCGGGGTGTTGGTGTCCGGGCGGGCGTAGTGGTAGAGCCCGGTGACCATCCCGGCGCCCCGCGCACCGGCGAGCTGGGCGTCGAGCGTCGGGCTGACGTAGCCGATGCCCTCGGTCGCCTTGATGTAGGTGAAGGCGTATCCCGCCCCGCGCACCGCACCCCAGTCCGGCTCGCCCTGGTACCGCGCCACGTCGATTCCCGGAATGCGCACTGCCATGTGGTACCCCCTGTGAACGGCGTCGTGCTGAGCCAAACTATCGAAGCCGAACAGTTCCGGACTCCCGCCGTTCAGGTCAAGATCCCCACCCGGTCGGTCGATTCCCGCGTGTTTTCGGTGTGTCTTCTTCATTTTCGTTCCCGGTTGATCCGCCGCGTCCGCTATGCCCGCCTCCACCCGGACGGCCCAGGGTTGACCACTCGTTCGGTGGGCAACCCCGGTGCTGGTCGCGCGTCTCCCGAACAGCAGAACCGCACAGGATCCCCGCAGGAGCGGGGAAGTGGAGGTGGTCCCGATGACCTCGCGACGTCCGACGATCTCGCGCCGACCGTTCCGGGCCGGCTGGTGCACGGCGGGAGCGCTGCTGCTGGCCGCCGCGGTGTCCGGATGCGGCGCCTCGTCCGGGGAGCTGAGCGGGATGAGCATCCCGCCCGCCGAACCCCCGCCCGCGCCGGAACCGGTGTCGGCGACCGCTCAGGAGCCGGAGACCGGGAGCACCCCGGTCACCGAGGACGACGCGGAGCAGCCGGCCCGCCCCACCGACGAGACCACCCGCTGCCACACCTCGATGCTCAGCGGCACGGTCGAGGAGGGCGACGCGGGCGCCGGTCAGCGCTACGCCGAGCTGGTGCTGCGCAACTCCAGCGGGCAGACCTGCACGCTCTACGGCTACGGCGGGCTGGAGCTGATCGGCCAGGACGGCGCGCCGCTGCCGACCGACCTGGAGCGGGTGCCGAACCCGGGCCCGGCGCTGATCACCCTGTCCCCCGGCGAGACCGCCAGCGCCACGCTGCACTGGACGGCCGTGCCGCACGGGGGCGAACCGGTCGACCAGCCGTGCCAGCCCACCCCGGCGCGGCTCGCGGTGATCCCGCCGGACGAGACCGACTCCCTCCGGGTCGACTGGCCGTTCGGCCCGGTCTGCGGCTTCGGCTCGATGGACGGCACCGCCTACCACCAGTGACACGGGCGCGGCCCGGTCGGCGGGGAGTGCTGGCCGGGCCGGGCGCGGTGTGCTGGGGTGGACGCCATGAGCGAGGCGACCGAGCAGGAGTTCAGCGTGCCCAGCGGCGAGCTGCGGGTGCGCACCTGGGAGCCGCACGACCCCGCGTGGATCGCGCTGGTCGTGCACGGGTACGGCGAGCACTCCGGCCGGTACGGGTGGGTGGCCGACCAGCTCGTGGCCGCACGCGCGGTGGTGTGCGCGCCGGACCACGTCGGGCACGGGCACTCGCCGGGCGAGCGGGCGCTGATCGAGCACCCGGGGACCGTGCTCGCCGACCTCGACGCGGTGCTCGACCAGGTCGTCGAGCGGCATCCGGGGCTGCCCCTGGTGCTCATCGGGCACTCGATGGGCGGCATGTTCGCGGTCCGCTACGCCCAGCTCCACCGGGACAAGCTGGCCGCCCTGGTGCTGTCGGCCCCGGTGCTGGGCACCTGGCACGTGCTGGACCTGCTGGAGCTGGAGATCATCCCGGAGACGCCGATCGACCCGGCCAGCCTGTCCCGCGACCCGCGGGTGGGCGTCGACTACGCGGAGGACCCGCTGGTCTGGCACGGCCCGTTCAAGCGGCCGACGCTGGAGACCGTCGACCGGTGCCTGGAGGACATCAGCATCAGCCCGGCGCTGGGGGTGCCGACGCTGTGGCTGCACGGCGAGGACGACGACCTGGTCCCGGAGGCCGACACCCGGCACGGCATCGACCAGGTGCGCGGCGAGGACTTCTTCGAGCACATCTACCCGGGCGCCCGGCACGAGCTGTTCAACGAGACCAACCGGGCCGAGGTGCTGGAGGACGTAGTGACCTTCGTCGGCAGAGCGCTGAGCCGCTGAGCCTGGTTGGTCCCGTTGCGTGGCGGTGCCGGTGGCGGAACCTCAGCGGCCGTGCAAGTTGCGAGGGGGGGGTAGTGCGGAAGCGGCTTTCGCCGCTTGCCTGACCGTGGTTGCTGGTGGCGCGTGCGTGGGGCAAAGCGGAAGCGGCTTTCGCCGCTTGCCTGACTGTGGTTGCTGATGGCGCGTGCGTGGGCACTTCGGCCTTGCCGCTTGCCTGACTGTGGTTCCGTTCGGCGCGTGCGGGGGCGTGCGACCTTCTCCTCCGGCTTTCGGACCTGGAAGCTGAACGGAGCCTGCGGAGGTGGTCAAGGAATACCTCTTCGGGTGAGGCGTGTCGCTTGCGGACTTGCAGGTCAGCGACCTGGGGGGCACGTTGGGGCCAGCGGCGGCTGGTCCGCGACCACGGCGAGCGAACGGGGGGGCCATGAAGGATGTCGAGCGCGCCCAGGACCTGATCGGCACACCGGTCTTCGACCGGGACGGTGCCCGGATCGGCCGGGTCGGCAACGTCTACGTCGACGACGTCACCCAGCAGCCCGAATGGGTGACGGTGCGGATGGGGTTGCTCGGCATCCGGGAGACCTTCGTCCCGCTCAACGGCGCCGCCGCCAGCGAGGACCGGCTGGACGTGGGGGTGTCCAAGGCGCGGGTGAAGAGCGCACCGCGGGTCGACGCCGAGCACGGGCACCTCTCCGACCGGGAGGGCACCAGCCTCTTCGCGCACTACGGCCTCGACGACGCCGACGAGCCGCGCACCGCGGACGCGTAGGGATCACCTGATCAACCCTTCGTGTTCCGGGCTCCGTGCGGGACAATGCTCGCGCGATGGTTGCCCACTCCGAACTCGAACTCCTGATCACCGTCGTCGCCGCGGCCGACGACGAGCCATCCGCGCACGCCGCGTGCGGTCCCCTGGTGGAGCGCGTCGGCGGCCGGATCGTGCAGTCCGGCGACTGCTCCGACGAGGAACCCGGCTGCTGGTCGGTCACGATCGCGCGGGACTGCGCGGGCACCGGCGGGCACGTCGCCGGGCTGTCCCGGGCGGTGCGCAACTTCCTGCGCGAACTCGGTCCCGAGTACGCCCGGCACCACGTGGCCTGCGAGCCGCCGACGGCGTGGACGGTGGTGGAGCATCCGGAGCTCGTCACCGCGCTGGTCCCCGGCGGTGAGCGGATCCTGGTCGAGGCGTGGTCGGACGGGCCGCTGCTGACGCCCGCGCGGCGGGCCGAGCCGGAACCCCCCGCCGCTGCGGAATCCGCTCCGGTGCTCGGCGAGCACGACGGGTCCGGCCGACCGCACCCCCGGCTCCGGCTGCGGGTGGAGGTGCGCACCGACCGGGCCGCCGGTGCCGAGTGGCCGGCCCGCGCCCTGGCCGCCCGGTTGTCCCGGACCGCCGAGCTGTTGAGCTCCCGCAGCGCCCCACCGGTGGTCCGGGTGGAGCTGGACCTGGGCCCGACGGCGGGGGAACCGGCGGAGATCGCGGGCTCGGCCGCGGTGGCGCTGGGCGGCGAGGGCTGGTCGACGCCGGAACTCGACGAGCGCGGCGCCGTCGTGCGGTGGTCCGCGCGACCGGTTCCGGCCCGCGGGGTGAGCGCCGTCGAGATCGTCGCCGCACGTTCCACAGTGGACGCACCAGCGGTCGCGGCGGGCGGCTCGCCGTGATCGGCCCGCCCGCACCGCCCTGGCTGCGAGCACGGGCGCCGCAGGCGCTAACTTGTTGATCGTTGCACCACCCGTCCCGCGAGCAGCCGGAGGGCCCAGAGACATGGCAGGCGTGGAAGAGGTTCGCGCAGGCATCGCGCTGGCCAACCAGAAGACGACCGAGAGCATCGCCGCGCTGCAACAGGCCGCGATGGGCCTGGAGGAGGCGCAGCAGGCCCTCGCCGAAGCGACCCAGGGCAGCGCGCAGGAGGAGATGCAGCACGCGCACGGATCGCTGGCCGAGGTGATCCAGACCCTCGTCGGCGCGCAGAGCATCCTCAACGCCACGATCGCCTCCACCGAGGGCTACGCGGGGCGGCTGTAACCCGTGTCGGCGCTGGGTGATGTCCTCGAAGCGCTGCGGCTGGTCGAGGAGCGCCTCGACGAGGCCCGCGGCCAGCTCGCCGGGAGCCGGGAACTGCTGGGGCAGGCGGTCACCGCGCTGACCCGGCTGGATCCGGAGAACCCGGAGTCCGTCGTGCCGCCGGGCTACGGCCGCGCGGACGACCAGATCGAGCGATCGCAGGCGGCGATCGAGCAGATCATGGACACCCTGCGCGATTTCGCCGCCCGTCTGTAACCACCGGAAATCCCGTCAGGTGGCCAGCGGACTGCTCGGACGATCTCCTGGTGGTACTTTGCTCACGGTCCGTGACGAAAAGTCCCCGAGGTGAGGTGTGCGCAAACGCAACGAGCGGCGGGTCCGCATCGAGGCAGCCTTCGACCGCCTGCGCACGAGCATCGCCGCCGCGCTCGGTGCCGCCGAGAACGAGCACGCCCGCGTCGTCGCCGATCGCGCCGAGCAGGAGTTCGCGCTGCGGATCGCCCAGCACGGGGTGGCCGCGGTGTGGCGCGATCCGGCGCAGGTCACCGAGCGGCCCGACGACCCGGCGTTCCGCGCCGCGCTGAACACCGCGCTGCGGGAACGCGAGGAGAACTACGCCGAGTGGACCGAGCGGGGCCCGGACGGGATCGGCGCGCTCGTCGACGCCGAGGCCCCCGGCTCGGCGGGTGAGCCGTGGCCGGACTGGCTCGGTCGGGTCGGCTCCGCGCAGACCCCACCCGGGCTGTGGCGGATCGGCACCGCGACCGTGCCCGACGCCCCCGCCGCGCGCCCGTTCCCCGCCGCCGTCCCGCTGCTCGACGAGTCGCACCTGCGGATCAGCACCGGCGGCTCCTCCGCCGACGTCGCCGAGACCCTGGTGCAGAACCTGCTGCTGCGGCTGCTCAGCCACTTCCAGCCCGGGATGGTCCGGGTCCACGTCTGGGACGTCGCGCAGCTCACCGGCACCTTCCCCGGGCTCTACCCGCTCACCGGCGCCGGCCTGCTCACCGTGCACGACCCGACCCGGCTCGACGAGATGCTGGAAGTGCTGTCCGACCACATCCGGCGCATCCACACCGGATCGCTGCTGGGCGGGCACACCTCGCTGCGGTCGCTGGCCGCCGAGACCGGGCACCGCAGCGAACCGTGGCGGATCGCGGTGCTGCTCGGCAACGGCGAGGCGCTGCGGGAGGAACAGCAGCAGCAGCTCCAGCGGATCGCCCGCAACGGCCTGGCCTGCGGCATCCAGCTCATCGCGGTGGACCTGACGATGACCGTGAACAGCGCCGTCGAATCCATCACGCTGCTCGACGGCGAGCACGCCCGCGCCAGCACGACCGGCCCGGACGCGCTGGTCCGGCTGGACGACGCGCCGCCCGGACCCGAGATCAGCAAGGCGTCCTCGGCGATCGCGGAGGTCTTCGAGGCCCGGCGCGCCCGGGTCCGCACCTTCGCCGACCTGGTGCCCGACCGGTTGTGGACGCAGCGCTCGACGGCCGGGCTGCACGCGCCGGTCGGCTTCGCCGAAGGCGAGCCGGTGTGGATCGGCCTCGGTGACGCCAGCCCGCACACCCTCATCGGCGGCCCCAGCGGCTCGGGCAAGACGAACTTCCTCTACGGGATGCTGGGCAGCCTCGCCGCCCGGTACTCGCCCGACGAGCTGGAGCTCTACCTGCTCGACTTCAAGGAAGGTGTGTCCTTCGCCCAGTTCACCCCAGGCCGCCGCGACCCGACCTGGCTGCCGCACGCCCAGCTCGTCGGGGTCAACGTCAACGCCGACCGCGAGTTCGGCCTGGCGCTGCTGCGGTTCCTGTCCGCCGAGATGCGCCGGCGCGCCGACGTCGCCAAGGAGCACGAGGTCACCAAGCTGGAGGAGCTGCGCGCCGAGGACCCCGACGGGCGCTGGCCCCGGATCGTCGCGGTCATCGACGAGTTCCAGTACCTGTTCGCCGAACGCGACGCCGTGTCCGCGCAGGCCACCACGCTGCTGGAGGACGTCGCCCGGCGCGGCCGGTCGCAGGGCATCCACCTGGTGCTGGCCAGCCAGGACGTCTCGGGCATCGAGGCGTTCTGGGGCAAGCCCGCGATCTTCGAGCAGTTCATCCTCCGGATCGCGCTGCCCAAGGCGCGGCGGGTGCTGGCCGAGACCAACCAGGCCGCGCTGGAGCTGCCGCGCTGGCACGCCGTGGTCAACCACGAATCCGGCGTCAAGCACGGCAACGAGATCGCCCGCGTCCCCGACGCCACCGCCCGCGACACCCTCGACGTGCTCCAGCGCAAGCTCTGGGAGCAGCGCGAACCCGGCGCCGCGCCACCGCGCCTGTTCGACGGCTCGAACCTGCCGGTGCTCTCCGAGCTCGCCGACTTCACCGCGCTGCGCGCCCCGGCACGAGCCCCCCGGGTGCTGCTGGGGCAGGTCATCGACGTCGCCGGGACCGCGGCGGCGGTGCGGCTGCCGCAGTCGCCGGGGCGCAACCTCGCGGTGATCGGCTCGGTTCGCGAGGACGCCACCAGCGTGCTCGGCGCCGCCGCGCTGTCCCTGGCCCGCCAGCACGCCCCCGGCGACGCCGAGTTCACCGTGGCCGGGCTGCTCGACGACGCCGCGGCCGATGCCACCGCCACCGCCGAGGCGCTGCGCGCCGCCGGGCACCACGTCGCGCTGATCGGGATGGACGGCATCGCCGCCGCGCTGGCCGACCTCGCCGCCACCGTGCGCGCCCGGACCGCGGCGCGACCGCACTACCTGCTGCTCTACGCCGCCGACGCGGCGCACACCGTGCTGGAGGAGAAGCCCGGACCGGGGCAGCCCAGCGGGATGGACCACCTGCGGACCGCGCTCAAGCAGGGTCCGGAGCTCGGCGTGCACGTCCTCGGCTGGTGGCGCAGCGTCCAGCGGGTCAAGACCAGCGTCGGGATGGGCCCGGTCGACGACATCGGTGCGTGGGTCGCCTTCGACGTGCACGGCTCCGAGCTGTCCCCGTTCGCCGCCGGGCAGGTCGTGAGCTGGTCCCCGCGCGCCCGCCGCGGGCTGTTCTTCGACCGCGCGACGCATTCCCGTCCCGAAGTGATCCTGCCGTTCGACCTGGCGGCAGCGCAGGAGGCGACCGATGGCTGAGCAGTCCGCCGCCGCCCGCTACAAGGAGCTGACCGCGCTGGCCACCGCCGCGGGCAAGTTCCAGCGCCGCCACGAGCAGGTCCGGGCCGTCGAGCTCGGCGAGGTCGTGGCCCAGGGCAGGCAGCGCATCGAGGAGTCCGAGGCCCACCGCGACGAGGTCGTCGCCGAGGTGCGCAAGCGGTGGAACGCCGCGATGGAAGCGCTCTGGGACGAACGCTGGTTCCGCGGCGAGGGGATGCCCGCACCGGACCGCGACGCCCCCGCCGCGCCGGGCGAGGAGTCGGTGCGCATGGTCCAGCTCGCGTTCCTCGGCCTGCACGAAGCCCTGGGCAAGGCCTCCCGCTTCTCCCGCCGCAACCGACGCTGACCCCGGACCCGACCACCGAGTCGGTTGCGGAGCGGTGCGGGTGGCGGAACCTCAGCGGCCTTCTCGCTCCGGGAGCCGCTCCTCGTGTACAAACGCGTACACGGCGTCGCGGCTGTCCTCGCGAAAAGGCCGCTGAGAACCCGCGGCGGTGCAAGCTGCGTGCGTGGGGCAAAGCGGAAGCGGCTTCGCCGCTTGCCTGACGGTGGTCGGGTTTGGCTCGTGCGTGGGCGGCTTCGGCTTCGCCGGTTGGCTGCTACGACCGAAACCGATCCCCACAGACGGCCTTGAGGAATTTTTCCCACTGCTCGCCTGAAAGCGCGAGGTGCCCGGCCCCGTGGTCCTTGCTGTCGCGCACGGCGGTGCGGTCCCCGAGGCGGCCGACCTCCACGCAGGAGTCGTTCGGGTTCGAGCGGCTCGACTTGTGCCAGACCGGTTCCGGTTCTCTCACGATGCGTGGCTCCTCTCCCACTGCTCGGCGATGCCCTCCATGAGCTCCACCGATTCCTCCGGCTGCAGGGCCGTTCCGTCCATGTTGACGAGCGCTTTGCGATAGGCCTCGACGTCCTTCTGGTCGTAGAGGAACGCGGGGCCCCGGTAGTGCTCCAGGTGCACGATCGGCGCCGCCTTCTCGAATTCGAAGAGGACGAACGATCCGTTGTGCGCCAGCGTCCACCGCTGGCCGCCGCGCGGGATCAGCCGGACGCGGACCTCCCCGCCGCGCGCGACGTCGATCAGGTGCCGGATCTGCCCGCGCATCACGGCGGGGCCGCCGAGCCCTTCGGCGAGCACCCGTTCGGCGACGATCGCCTCCAGCCGTCCGCCGGAGAGCACCGCCGCGCCGCGCGCCATCCGCAGCTCGACCCGGACCTCGCGCTCGTCGCCGGACACGATGGACATCACCTCGTCGGCGTACTCCCTGGTCTGGAGCGGTCCGGGCACCACGAGCGGCGCGACGTGCACGATGCGGTCGGCGGCCCGTTCGAAGGCCGCGATGTTGAGCAGGTGCTTGCGGGGGCCGGAACGGGATTCGGCGGTGTGGGCGCCCAGCGCCCGGCGCCCCAGCGCCATCAGCTCGTCGTATCGGCGGGAATCGATGCTCAGCGCGGTGAGCAGCCGACCGAGGATTTCCTCGGACGGCGTTCGGATGCCCGTTTCGTAGCGGGATACCGCGGCGGGCCCCAGCCCGATGACCGCGGAGAGCGCGCGAACGGTGAACCCGGCTTCGGTGCGGAGCTGGCGCAGTTCAGCACCGAGCAGCCGGGCCTGCGGGGAATGGTGCTCGACATCTCCGGCCATAAGACCAGGATAGGCTGAAATTCGCGGTTCTCGATCACTCGACCGGGGAATTGATCAGCGCAAATCCGGACGCCTTTTTTGATTCCGGAACTACGCGATCCCGCGTCGACACCCGCCGTTCACCTGTGCGCCGCCCGGCCCGGTGCCGACCTGGTGCCAGTTCGCGCGCCGCCGACGCCGATGATCGGGGGATGCGCGAGTTGCCGACCCCCGCCGCCGTGGCCGCCGCGACCGAGGACCCCCTGCTCCGCTGGGGAGCCCAGGCGCTCATGCCCGAGCACCCGCACGCCCGCGGGTCCGCGTGGTGCTCGGGCGCGGCAGTGGCCGTGCTGGCGCCCGGGCTCAACCGGGCGGACCGGCTGCTGTTCACCGGGCCCGCCGACGACGCGACCCGGCTGCTGGCCGCGCTGCTGCCGGGGCTCGGTCCCGGCCGGTGGCGAGTGACCGCCTCGACCGCCCTGGCGCACCGGGTGGCCGACCGGCTGGAGCTGCCGGTGCGGGGCACCTTCGGCTGGATGGACCTGCGCGCTCCCGCTCCGGCCGACGTCCCGGCCGGCGTGGGCTGGCTGCCCGCCGGGTCGGCCGCGGAGGTGACCGCCCTGCTGCGCACCGCCAACCCCCGCTCGTACCTGTTCCCGGACGATCCCGGCGCGGTGCGCTGGGCGGGGGTGCGCGGCGCGGACGGGACCCTGCTGTCGGTGGGCGCCGACGCCTGGCCCGCCCCGGACCTGCGCTTCATCGCGGGCGTGGCGACCCATCCGGCGAGCCGCGGCCAGCATCTGTCCACAATGGTCTGCGCGTTCCTGGTCCGGGAGCTGGCCCGGCACGGCGACGTGGCGCTGATGGCCGACGCCGACAACGCCCCGGCGCTGCGGCTGTACCGGGGGCTGGGGTTCGAGTACCGGTCGGTCACCGCACTGGGCTGATCCCGCACCGGGCTGATCCCGCACCGGGCTGCCCTCGCACCGGGCCGATCCCGGGCTGATCAGCACATCGGGTCGCCCGGGGCGCGGCGCGCGACGGATGCCCGCACCGGCTGCGCGGCAGTAGTGTGGGGACATGCGGTCCCACCTGCCGAAGCCGAGCCGACCGCGGTGAGCACCACGCCGCTGCCCGCCGGGTCGCTGCGCGCCACCTCGCTGAACGCCGCGCGTCGCGCCACCGAGCTGTCCACAATGGCCGACGATGCGGTCGACGTGCTGGTCGTCGGCGGTGGCGTGGTCGGCACCGGTGCGGCGCTGGACGCCGCGGCGCGCGGGCTGTCGGTGGTGCTGCTGGAGGCCGAGGACCTGGCCTGGGGATCGTCGCGCTGGTCCGGCAAACTGCTCGGCGGCGGGCTGCCCGCCGCCGGGACCTCCGCCGCCCACGTCCCCGCCGACCTGCGGCACGCCCGGGCGCGCGCGGTCGAGCGCCACGTCCTGATGACCCGCACCGCACCGCACCTGACCCGGACGCTGCCGCTGCTGACCCCGGTCCCGGCGGAGACCTCGCGGCGCACCGAGGCGCTGCGCACCGCGGCCCTGCACGCCGACGACGCACTGCGCCGCGCCGCGCGCACCCCGGCCGACGTGGTACCTCCGCCGCGGCGCATCCCGACCGCCGAAGCGCTCGCCCTGGTCCCCGGTCTGCGCACCGCGGACCTGCGCGCCGCGCTGCTCGGCTTCACCGGCCAACTGGTCGACGACGCGCGGCTGGTCGTCGCGCTGGCCCGCACCGCGGCGGCGTTCGGCGCGCGGGTGCTCACCCGGGTGCGGGTGCGGTCGGTCGACGCCGAAGGGGCCGACGCCGTCGACGAGCGCACCGGCGAAGCGCTGCGGGTGCGGGCCCGCTCGGTGATCAACGCCGCCGGAGCCTGGGCCGACCGGCTCGCCGAGGACCTGCGGCTCACCACCCGCCGCAGCGGCCACGTGCTGCTCGACGCCGACGCCGCCGGGCTCGCCGGGACCGGCCTGGTCGCGCCCGGCGGTCTGCTGCTGGTCCCGCGACCGGACGGCACCGCCCTGCTCAGCAGCGCGGAAGCCCCGGCCACCGGCGCCCCGGCCCTCCCGGAATCCGATGTGGACGACCTGCTGGCCGCGATCAGCGCGGTGCTGTCCCGACCGGTCGGCCGCGAGCACGTGCTCGGGACCTTCGCCGGGCTCGTCGCCCGCCCCGCCGACCACCCCGGCCCCGGACCGGTGGTGCGGACTTCACCCGACCGGGTCGTCACGGTGCTCGACGCGGAGCTGACCACCTACCGCAAGGCCGCGGCCGAAGCCGTGGACGCCGCCGTGCGGGCCGCCGCGCTGCCCGCGGGACCGTCCCGCACCACCGCCATCGCGCTGGTCGGCGCGACCGAGCGCCGCCACCTGGCCGAGGTGCCCGCCGACCCGCGGCTGGTCGCGAAGTACGGCACCGAGGCGGCGCGGGTGGCTTCGCTGGCCGAACTCGACCCGGACCTGGCCGAGCGCGTCGCCCCGGACGTCGCGCTCACCGCCGCCGAGGTGCTGTGGGCGGTGCGGCACGAAGCCGCGCTGGACGCCGAGGACGTGCTGGACCGGCGCAGCAGGATCGGCCTCGACCCCGCCCGCCGGGACGCCGCCCGGCCCGCGGTGACCGCGCTCGTCGAACGCGCCCTGCACGGGGTGCTCGCGGGGTAGCCGCCGCCCGGAGATGCGTTCACCCCCGGCCGCGGGCAGCATCGACGGCGCGGCGCAGGGGGCGCCGCGCGGAGACGGGGGGATCGGATGGTGCGACGGACTTTCGGCGCGGTGGGCGCCTTCGCGGCGGTCGTGGCGCTCGGCGGGACGGCGACGGCAGGTGCGGTCGGCGGCGCGGCGCTCGGCCCGGAGGGGTACCGGACGCTGCAGCTCGGGCAGAGCGAGCAGCAGGCGGTGGCCACCGGGTTGCTGGTGGACCGGCAGCAGCCCGGGGACTGCGTCTTCTACCGGCTGCGCTCCGACGAGGGCCAGGCCAACCCGGGCAGCGGCGTGTTCATCGACCCGCGGCTCGGCGTGGTGATGATCGGCGGCACCGACCGCATCCGCACGCCCGGGGGGATCGGGTACGGGTCCACCCTCGCCGAGGTCCGCGCCGCCCACCCCGACTTGGAACCGGAAGGCCCGACCGGATTCGTCCACGAGGCCGACGTGCCCGGTCACCACGCCAACGAGTACCGCTTCGCCTTCGGTCCGGACGACCGGGTCACCGACTTCGGCCTGGAAGGCCCGGAGCTCGGGGTGTGCGATTCGGACGACGACCCCGACACCGCGGACGTCGACCTGCACGACATCGATACCGACGACCTGCACGACGACGACTGACCGGGCACGCTCCACCACGGACGGTGGCGAACCGGACACTTTTTCGCGTTCGCCCCATCCGCCGGTTCTGACCAGGCACAATGGCGCCGAATCGGACCGAAGGAGCGAGTGTGGGAACCAGCGGGTTGGAGATCGACCGGATCTCCAAGCGCTACGGGGACGTCGTCGCGCTGCGCGAGATGTCGTTCACCGTGGACGCGGGCGAGATGTTCGGTTTCGTCGGCAGCAACGGCGCGGGCAAGACCACCACGATGCGGATCGCCCTGGGGGTGCTGGCGGCCGACTCCGGCGAGGTCCGCTTCGGCGGCGCTCCGCTGGACCTGCGGTTGCGCCGCCGGATCGGCTACATGCCCGAGGAGCGCGGGCTCTACCCGAAGATGAAGGTCGACGAGCAGCTCGCCTACCTGGGCGAGCTGCACGGCATGAGTCACCGGGACGCCCGCGCCGCCGCCCAGCGCTGGACCGAACGGCTCGGCATCGCCCAGCGCCGCCGCGACGCCGTCGAGAAGCTCAGCCTCGGCAACCAGCAACGCGTGCAGCTCGCCGCCGCGCTGGTGCACGACCCGGACGTGCTGGTGCTCGACGAGCCGTTCTCCGGGCTGGACCCGGTGGCGGTGGACGTGATGAGCGGCGTGCTGCGGGAGAAGTGCGACGCGGGCGTCCCGGTGGTCTTCTCCAGCCACCAGCTCGACCTGGTGCAGCGGCTCTGCGACCGGGTCGGCATCGTCCGCGCCGGTGAGCTCGTGGCCAGCGGCACCGTCGCCGAACTGCGCGACAGCGGTCCGGTGACGCTGATCGTCGACGCCCCCGACGCCGCACCCGGCTGGGCCGATGCGCTGCCCGGCGCCACCGCGCTGGCCACCGACGGCACCCGCACCACGCTGCGGCTGGAGCCCGGCACCGACGACCAGTCGGTGCTGCACGCCGCGCTGGCCACCGGACCGGTGCGGGAGTTCACCCGGCACCGCCCCGCCCTCACCGAACTCTTCCGCAACGTCGTCACCGAGGAGCCCGCCGCATGAACCCGATCTGGTTGGTGGCCAAGCGCGAGATCAGCACCCGGGTGCGGACCCGGGCGTTCGTGCTCGGCATCGTGGCCACCCTCGCCATCATCGGCGGTTACGTCGGGCTGATGACGTTCATCGGCTCGCAGGCCGGTTCCACGACCGTCGGCCTCACCCCGTCGGCGAGCGCCGTCGAGCAGCCGCTGGAGCGCAGCACCGCGGCCCTCGACGGTTCCCTCGAGGTCGGCGTCGTCGACGAGCGGACCGGGGAGCGCCTGGTCCGCGAGGGCGACCTCGACGCGCTGGTCACCGGCACGCCGGACGCGCTGCGGCTGGTCGTCGAGGAGGAGCCGGACGGCGCGGTGCGCGCCGCGCTGGACGCCTACGCCCAGCAGCGGGCGCTGGACGCCGAACTGCTCCGCGCCGGTGCCGATCCCGCCCAGGTGCAGGCCGCCGTCGCGGCCTCGGCGGTGACCGTGACCAGCCTGGAGGAGGCCGATCCGCACCGCGGCGAACGGCTCGCGCTGGCGATGGCCGCCGGGGTGCTGCTCTACATGTTCCTGATCATGGCCGTCACGATGGTCTCCCAGGGCGTCGTCGAGGAGAAGTCCAGCCGCGTCGTCGAGCTGCTGCTGTCGACGATCCGGCCCGTCCAGCTGCTCACCGGCAAGGTGCTGGGCATCGGCCTGACCAACCTGCTCCAGCTCGTCATCATCGGCGGCGCGGGCGGGGCCGTCGCGGCGTTCTCCGGCGTGCTCACCCTGCCCAGCTCGGCGGTCGCCGGGACCCTGGTGTGGGCGCTGGTCTGGTTCCTGCTGGGCTACGCGCTGTTCTCCGCCCTGGTCGGCGCGGCGGCCTCGCTGGTGTCCCGGCAGGAGGACCTGCAGAGCGTGACCGGCCCGGTGATGATCCTGCTGGTCGCGCCCTTCGTGGTCGGCGTCGCGATCCTGCCCGGCGATCCGGACAGCACCATCGGGACGTGGTTGTCGCTGGTCCCGGGCTTCTCGTCGATGCTGATGCCGATGCGCATCGCGCTCGGCGTGGCGACGACCTGGCAGATCCTGCTGGCGCTGGTGCTGTCCGTCGTCGGTACGGCCGGGGTGCTGGCCATCGGCGGCCGGATCTACGCCAACGCCATCCTGCGCACCGGCGCCCGGGTCAACCTCCGGGACGCCCTCCGCACCGCCTGACCACCCGTTCGAGGCATGAGTGAGGGGCATCTTCATCCGGCTTACTCGGATGAAGGTGCCCCTCACTCAGTTCCGTCCTCACCCGGACGGGTGGGGTGTGGAGCCGGACGAGGGCGGTGCCGGTCGGCACCGCCCTTCTGTTCGCGGCTGTCAGGCGTTCGCGGCTTGCGCGGTTCGCGGCCTCAGCGCTCGGTGATCGGGGCGTAGGCCCGCTCGCCCGAGCCGGTGTAGACCTGGCGCGGACGGGAGATCTTCCGGGCCGGGTCCTCCAGCATCTCGCGCCAGTGCGCGATCCAGCCGGGCAGCCGGCCGAGCGCGAACAGCACCGTGAAGAACTTGGTCGGGAAGCCCATCGCCTTGTAGATGAGGCCGGTGTAGAAGTCGACGTTCGGGTAGAGCTTGCGGTCGACGAAGTAGTCGTCGGCCAGCGCCTTCTCCTCCAGCCGCAGCGCGATGTCGAGCAGCGGGTCGTTGGAGCCGAGCCGGGTGAGGACCTCGTCGGCGGTCTTCTTGATGATGGCGGCGCGCGGGTCGTAGTTCTTGTAGACCCGGTGGCCGAAGCCCATCAGGCGGACGCCGGGCTCCTTGTTCTTGACCCGGTTGACGAACGAGTCGACGTCGCCGCCGTTGGCCTTGATGCCCTCCAGCATCTCCAGCACCGCGCTGTTGGCCCCGCCGTGCAGGGGACCGAACAGGGCGTTGATGCCCGCCGAGATGCTGGCGAACAGGTTGGCCTCGGACGAGCCGACCATCCGCACCGTCGAGGTCGAGCAGTTCTGCTCGTGGTCGGCGTGCAGGATGAACAGCTGGTCGAGGGCGCGGGCCATCACCGGGTCGACCTCGTAGGGCTCGGCGGGGAACCCGAAGGTCATCCGGAGGAAGTTCTCCACCAGGCCCAGGGAGTTGTCCGGGTAGAGGAACGGCTGCCCGACGGACTTCTTGTAGGCGTAGGCGGCGATGGTGGGCAGCTTGGCCAGCAGCCGGGCGGTGGACAGCTCCACCTGGTCCTTGTCGAACGGGTTCAGGCTGTCCTGGTAGAAGGTGGACAGCGCGGAGACCGCGGAGGACAGCACCGGCATCGGGTGCGCGTCGCGCGGGAAGCCGTCGAAGAACTGCTTGAGGTCCTCGTGCAGCAGGGTGTGCCGCTTGATGCGTTCGGCGAACTCGGCGTACTGCTGCTGGGTGGGCAGCTCGCCGTAGATCAGCAGGTAGCTGACCTCGATGAAGTTGGACTTCTCGGCGAGCTGTTCGATCGGGTAGCCGCGGTAGCGGAGGATGCCGGCGTCACCGTCGATGTAGGTGATGTCGGACTCGCAGGCCGCCGTATTGACGAAGCCCGGGTCCAACGTCACCAAACCGGTCTGGGAAAGCAGCTTGCCCAGGTCCACACCAGGGGCGCCCTCGGTGGGCTCCTTCACCTGCATTTCGTGCTCGCCGGCGTCATAGCGCAGCGCGACGGTACGTTTGGCGGTCACGTCGTCGGGCATTCGGGAACCTCTCGCGCTCATCGGGATAGCGCTGCCGGGCGACGAGCTGGGCGCACCGACCGCGGGCCGGGCCATGATGGTCGCTCGTGCGCTGGCCGGGGTGTCCGACCCGCCGCAGCACCACCCCGTTGGGGTCCTGTCAGTAGTCACGCTAGACCGCTGGGGGTGCCTCGCGCAGCAACCGCGTTTCGCCTTTTTGGCAGGTGGGACCACGATCACATCACAACGGGGCGCTCCGGCCGGGCCGCAATCCACTCTCCGGAGCCACCGAGCACCGTCAACGTGACCAGCGCTCGGCCGCCACCGGATGCAGCGGCGCGGCTCAGATCACAGGGTGTCGTCAAGCACCTGTCCAGGTGGTCTTCGACGGGCCCTCACCCGCCGGGGGCGAGTTCGGCGGACCAGGGCGGCTCGGCCCCGGGGCGCGACACGGTGATGGCGGCGGCCGCCGCGGCGTGCCGCAGGGCGCGGTGCCAGTCGAGCCCGGTGAGCGCGTCGGCGTCCAGCGCGCCTTCCCGGTGCAGCCAGGCCAGCAACGAGCCCTGCACGGTGTCGCCCGCGCCGATGGTGTCGGCCACGGCGGTGGCGGGCGCGGGCACGCTCACCGGCTCCTCCCCCGCCAGCACGAGCAGCCCGTCGCCGCCCCGGGTGAGCACCACCGCGCGCGGTCCGGCGTCCCGCCACCGGCGCACCGCGTCCACCACCGGCTCGTCCGGGCTGAGCCAGCGCGCGTCCTCCTCGGAGAGCTTGAGCAGGTCGACGGCGGGCAACCAGGACTCGAACCGGGCCCGGTAGGCGTCGGGGTCGGCGATCATGCCCGCCCGGACGTTGGGGTCCAGGGCGGTGAACCGGCCCTGCTCGGCGGCGCGGAACAGCGCCTGCTCGTAGACGGTCGCGCCGGGTTCCAGGACCAGCCCGAGGGTGCCCAGGCACAGCGCGGTGCAGTGCGCGGGCAGTTCGGCGGGCCGGACCAGCGGGGCGGCGGTGTCCCGGGTGTGGAAGCTGTAGCGGGCGCCGCCGTCGGCGGCCAGGCCCACCACCGCGAGCGTGGTCGGCTCCGGTCCGCGCTGCACCAGCTCGGTGTCCACAGCGGACTCGGTGAGCCGGTCCAGCAGCGCCTCGCCCAGCGGGTCGGTGGAGATCCGGCCGTGGAAGCCGACCGGAACCCCCTGTCGCCCCAGGGTGATCGCCACGTTGTACGGGCCACCGCCGAGCCGTGGGTGCAGCGGCGCGAGCGGACCGTCCGCTGTGGACGCGGGCACGAGGTCGACGAGCGCTTCGCCGCCGATGACGATCACTGCTGTTCCTCCTCCGGTTGGCCGGCGGTGAGCCCGCCGATCAGGAACCGCGACAGCGCCTCGAACGCCGCCGCGTCGGACAGCCCGGTGCGGGCGCCGATCTCGCCGCGCTGGATGCCCGCGATGGTGCGGCCGACCATCTCGGCGACCAGCGCCGCGTGGACCTCGCGGAAGGCGCCTTGGCGGACGCCCGCGCCGATGAAGCCGCGGATGCGGTCGGCCGCGGCGTGCGCGTTGGCCTCGTAGGTGGCGCGGGTGGCCGGGTTGGCCGCCATGTCGTCGATGAACTGGCGGGAGGCCGGTCGCAGCGCCGCCGCGGCGGCTTCCAGGTAGAGCCGGATCCGGGCGGCCGGAGCGTCGACCTCGGCGACGGCGCCCTCGATCTCCTCGGTGGCGCAGCGGAAGTAGTGCGCCACCACCCGCACGGCGAGCTGCTCCTTGCTGCCCGCCAGGGTGTAGAGCGTCGACTTGGAGCAGTGCAGCCGGGCGGCGAGCTCGCCCAGCGTGAAGTGCGCGAACCCCTCGGCGAGGAAGAGGTCGCGGAGCCGGTCGAGCAGCTCGGCCCGCCGGGCGCGCACCGCTCGGGGCGCACTCGGGTGGTCGGGGTTGGTCACCGCCCGAGCTTGCCACAACGGGGGACACCCCTTCGGTGGGTTCCCGGCCGACCACCCGACCGGTACTCTGAGCCGTCCCGCAGTACCGCCGCGAGTACCGAGGAGCCGCCGCACCATGCCCGCAGACCGCATGCCGCCGTCCCCGGAAGCCGCCGACCTGCTGGCCCTGACCAGGGACATCGCCCGCGGTGAACTGGCCGACCGGGCGGCCGAGGACGAGGCGGCGGAGAAGTTCCCGCGCGACGTGTTCGCCCTGCTCGGCGAGACCGGCTTCCTCGGGCTGCCCTACCCGGAGCGCTTCGGCGGCGGTGACCAGCCGTTCGAGGTCTACCTGCAGGTGCTGGAGGAGCTCAGCAGCGCCTGGATGACCGTCGGCGTCGGGCTGTCGGTGCACACGATGGCCTGCTACCCGCTGGCCACCTTCGGCACCGAGGAGCAGCGCGAGCGGTGGCTGCCGGAGCTCATCAGCGGTCGGCTGCTCGGCGGCTACGCGCTCTCCGAGGCGCACGCGGGCTCGGACGCGGCGGCGCTGAGCACCCGGGCCACCCGGGAGGAGGACGCCTACCTGGTCAACGGGACCAAGACGTGGATCACCCACGGTGGCGTGGCCGACTTCTACGCGCTGCTGGCGCGCACCTCCGACGACGGTGCGCGCGGCATCAGCTGCCTGCTCGTCGACGGCACCACCTCGGGCCTGGCGGCGGCGCCGCCGGAGCGCAAGATGGGCCTGACCGGCTCGCCGACCACCGAGCTGCGGTTCGTCGACGCGCGGGTGCCCGCCGACCGGCTGATCGGCGCCGAGGGCGACGGGTTGAAGATCGCGCTGTCCGCGCTGGACTCCGGCCGCCTCGGCATCGCCGCCTGCGCCGTCGGCCTCGCCCAGGCGGCGCTGGACCTCGCCGTCGACTACGCCAAGCAGCGCACCCAGTTCGGCAAGCCGATCATCGAGTTCCAGGGACTGGAGTTCCTGCTCGCCGACATGGCCACCGCCGTGCACACCGCGCGCACCGCCTACCTCGACGGGGCGCGCCGCCGCGACGCCGGACGCTCCTTCGGCTTCCAGGCCTCGGTGGCCAAGCTGGCCGCGACCGACGCCGCGATGAAGGTCACCACCGACGCCGTCCAGGTGCTCGGCGGGGCCGGCTACACCCGGGACTTCCCCGCCGAGCGGTTCATGCGCGAGGCCAAGGTGCTGCAGATCTTCGAGGGCACCAACCAGATCCAGCGGATGCTCATCGGCAGGCACCTGGCCAAGTCCTGACCCGGTCCAAGTCCTGACCCGGGGGCCTCCCGCTGCGCCGGCACCACCCCCAGTCGATGCCGGCGCAGCGGGAGGCGCCGGTCGGCCAGCGCTCCCGGGCGAACGCCGGAGTCCGCCCTCGAAGCCGCTCAGCCCGCGCAGGCGGGCGGCGGAACCAGCCCTGCGCCCTCGCCCGGCAAGGCACGCCGGCGATGCCCGCACCTGCGAACCGGCCGACGCGAACCCGGCGCCGGACATCGCGAGCGCCGCGGCCCCCACCACGACGGCTCGGCTGACGCCTCGCCTGGCCCGGTTCCTCCTGCCCGATCGAGCCCGGCGATCCGGGCCCGCACCACCGGGATGTCCGCGCGCCCCGTCGACGTCGTCCACCGCGGGCGCGAGGACGAGTCTTCCACCGGCGAGCGCGGCACCGGAAGCGCTGGTTGATTCCCCGTCGAGCGCGATTGATAATTTCCACGTTATGAATGCCGCCGGAGGGATCCGCGTCGGGGACACCACCGAGCCGAGCATCCAGCAGCTCAGAATGTTCCTGCTGCTGGCCGAGGAACTGCACTTCGGCCGCGCCGCGCGCCGCGGCTACATCTCGCAGCCCGCGCTCTCCCGGCACATCAGGACGCTGGAGCGCAACCTCGGCGTCCAGCTCATCGACCGCACCACCCGCGCGGTCGCCCTCACCCCGGCCGGCCAGGACCTGCGCGAACCGGCCCGGGCCGTGGTGGAGGCCACCGCGGAACTGCGCGCCCGCGCCCAGCACGCCGCCGCGGCGGGAGTGGGCGACCTCGTGGTCGGCTCACTCGACGCCCTCACCTCGATCGAGCCCGCCTCGTCGATCCTCGACGCGCTGCGCCACCGCCTGCCGGGCGTGAACGTGCAGATCCAGCGGGCCGGATTCGACATCGCCACCGTGCTGCTCGAAGGTCTGGTGGACGCCGCCTTCCTGATCCTGCCCGTGCCCGACGGGGTCCAGTACGTCGCGGTGGACAGCGGCCCGCGCTGCGCGGTGCTGAGCGTGACCGACCCGCTCGCCGACCGGGAGGTCATCACCCTGGCCGACCTCGCCGACCACACCCACATCGGCTGGTCGCCGCGCGTTCCCGAGGTGTACCGGAACTACTGGGCCTGCGATCCCCGCCCCGACGGCAGCCCCGTCCGCTACAGCTCGCACCAGGCGGTCGACTACGAGAGCTCGCTGCTGGCCATCGTGCGCGGCGAGGGCATCCAGCTCCCGCCGGCGATCGCCGAGCAGCTCTACCCGCGGCCCGGCGCCGTCTACGTCGAGGTGGCCGACGTCCCGCCGTGGAGCATGGCCCTGGCCTGGCTCCCGTCGAAGCGCGACCACCCGCACGTCGCCGCGCTGCGCCAGGCGACCCACCAGGTCCTCGGCCACCGCTGACCCACCCCTACAGGTGAACCTGAACCAGGTGAGGGGCCTTTCCGGATGCGGCGGAGCCGCATGCGGTGAGGCACGCAACCGGCACCGCCGCCCGTGCTCGGACGTCACCGCTCCGCGGCCTTCTCGCGAGGACAGCGCCGACGCCGTGCACGAAGTGGGTACATCAGGAGGCGATCGGCGCAGCGAGAAGGCCGCGGAGGTTCCGCCACCCGCACCGCCACGCAAGCCGTGCCCCGCACCCACCTCCGAACGGGTGAGGTCAGGTGCGGACTAGGTCGGCTAGGAGCTCCAGGTGCGCGGCGACGTCGATGTCCGGGTCCAGCAGCCACTGGTTCTGCAGGCCGTCGGCGGCCGCGATGAACAGGCTCGCCAGCGCGGCCGGGTCGCGCTCGGTCGGGATGCCGCCCGCCCGCTGCTCCCGCTCGATCTCCGCGGCCAGCACCCGGCGCAGCAGCGGGTAGCGCGCCGCGAAGTACCGGCGCTGCTCGCTGTCGGCGTCGGCCGAGCCCGCCGAGCCCGCAAGCACCGAGTACAGCGCCACCAGGCCGGGGACCGAGGTGTTGGCCCGGAGCGCTTCGACGAAGCCGTCGAGGACGCCGTGCTCACCGCTGAGGACCTCGATCCCCTCGCGGCGGGCGAGCACGGCGGTGAGCAGCGCCTCCCGCGACCCGAAGTGGTAGAGCAGCCCGGCCTTGGTCATGCCGACGGCATCGGCGATCTCCTGCACCGTCGTCCCGGACAACCCGCGCTCGGCGATGATCCGCAGCGCCGCGTCGAGGGCCTGATCGCGGGTGGCCGCCGTCTTGGCGTACGGACCCCTGGCTGCCATGCGGGTCATGCTAGCGCCCGGCGAATTTCTACCACGGGTCAGAATTCGGTGCTAGAGTCCGGTCACCGCGCGGCAGCGGGGCCGCGCCGATCGCCGGAGGACCGCATGGCAGGCACGTTCGCCGACCTCGTCGACCGCCTCGACCTGGAGCGCAAGGTCGAACTGCTCACCGGGCAGGACTTCTGGAGCACGGTGCCGATCGAGTCGATCGGGCTGCGCAGCGTGGTCCTGTCGGACGGTCCGGTCGGCGTGCGCGGCCCGCGGTGGGACGAGCGCGAGCCCTCGCTGAACCTGCCGTCGGCGACCGCGCTGGCCGCGGCCTGGGACCGGGAGCTGGCCCGCGCCTGGGGCGCCGTCGCGGCGGCGGAGGCCCGGCGCAAGGGCGTGGACGTGGTGCTGGGGCCCACCATCAACCTGCACCGCTCACCGCTGGGCGGGCGGCACTTCGAGGCGTTCAGCGAGGACCCGGTGCTCACCGCCGACCTCGCCGCCGCCGTGGTCACCGGGCTCCAGGACAACGGGGTCGCCGCCACCCCGAAGCACTACGTGGCCAACGACTTCGAGACCGACCGGTTCACCGTCGACGTGCGGGTCGACGACCGGGCGCTGCGCGAGCTCTACCTGCTCGCCTTCGAGAAGGCCGTCGTCGAGTCCCGGGCGTGGGCGGTGATGAGCGCCTACAACTCGATCAACGGCACCACCGCCACCGAGCACGACCTGCTCACCGCACCGCTCAACGAGGAGTGGGGCTTCGACGGCGTGGTGGTCAGCGACTGGACCGCCGTGCGCTCGCTGGGCAGCGCCCGCGCCGCGCAGGACCTGGTCATGCCGGGGCCGTCCGGCCCGTGGGGGCAGCGGCTGGTGGACGCGGTGCGCGCCGGGGAGGTGCCCGAGGCCGCGGTCGACCGCAAGGTGGAGCGGATCCTGCGGCTGGCCGCGCGGGTCGGCGCGCTCGACGGGTACGAGGCCCCGGCCGCCGAGCCGGTGGGGCCGGAGCGGGCGCGGGAGTTCGTCCGGTCCGCCGCCGTCGCGGGCACCGTGCTGGTGCGCAACACCGGCCTGCTGCCGCTGGGCCCGGTGCGGCGCATCGCCGTCATCGGGCACGGCGCGACCCAGGCCCGCACCCAGGGCGGCGGCAGCGCGACCGTGGTGCCCGACCGGGTCGTCTCCCCGCTGGAGGGCGTCCGGGCGGCGTTCCCGGACGCGCGGGTCGACCACGCGCTCGGCGCGGTGGTGCAGCAGGGCGTCGGCGCGATCCCGGTCGCGGAGCTGACCAACCCGGTCACCGGCGAACCCGGGGTGCACCTGTCGCTGCTCGACGAGGCGGGCGCCGAGCTCCGCGCGGAGGAGCGCTTCGCCACCGAGTACGTGTGGCTGGGCGGCGACTCCGCGATCGACCGGACCGCGCGGCTGCGGGCGTCGACGACGTGGACGCCCACCACCTCCGGCGTCGTGCACCTCGGGTTCGCCGCGGTCGGCCGCACCGCGTTGCGGGTCGACGGCGCCGTGCTGCTCGACGAGCGCGCCGAGGTCGCTGCGGACCAGCAGCTCGGGGCCGCGTTCCTCGCCCCGCCCAGCGCCACCGCGCCCGTCGAACTCGTCGCGGGCGAGCCGCTGCGGATCGAGATCGAGCACGACCGCGGCCCCGACGCGATGCCCGGCGTGCTCACCTTCGCCTTCGGCACCGCCCCGGCCGACGACGATCCCGAGGGGCTGATCGCCGAGGCCGCGGAGCTGGCCGCCGAAGCCGACGCGGTGGTGCTGGTGGTCGGCACCCACAGCCGGGTCGAGAGCGAGGGCTTCGACCGGACCGACCTCCGGCTGCCGGGACGGCAGGACGAGCTGGCCCGCGCGGTGCTGGCCGCCAACCCGCGCACGGTCGCGGTGGTCAACTCCGGGGCGCCGGTGGAGCTGCCCTGGCGGGACGAGGCCGCCGCCGTGCTGCTGACCTGGTTCGGCGGCCAGGAGTTCGGCAACGCGCTCGGCGACGTGCTCGGCGGCGCCGCCGAACCCGGCGGCCGGCTGCCGACCACCTGGCCCGCCGCGGCGGCCGACGTGCCGGTGCTGTCGGTGACGCCGGAGGACGGCGTGGTGCGCTACGACGAGGGCATCCACCTCGGCTACCGGGCGTGGCTGCGCGCCGGGGCGGAACCGGCCTACCCGTTCGGCTTCGGCCTGGGCTACACGACGTGGGAGCTCACCGGCTGCGAGCTGCCCGGGGAGGTGGCGGCCGGGGACGGCCTCACCGCCCGGATCGCGCTGCGCAACACCGGCGAGCGCACCGGCAAGCAGGTCGTGCAGGTCTACGCCGCGCGGCCCGGTTCGGCCGTGGACCGGCCGGTGCGGTGGCTGGTCGGCTTCGCCGCCGTGACGGCCGCACCCGGCGAGGAGGTCACCGCCGAGGTCGCGATCCCCGGCCGCGCCTTCGCCCACTGGGACGCCGGCTGGCGTTGGGAACGCGGCGAGTACGTCCTGTCGGCGGGCACCTCGGTCCGCGACCTGCCGCTGTCCGCGACGGTCCAGGTCCGCTGACCCGCGCTCACCGGGCCCGCAGGCCCCAGCTCCCGGACCAGGTCTCGCCCGGCTCGACGTGCAGCAGGTCGATGCCGGAGTTGAGCGCGTCCGGCGGGCAGGTCATCGGCTCCACCGCGACCGCGCGCCCGCGCCCCGGGAAGTCGTCGGCGGTGTAGACCTGCACCCAGCCGAACACCGGGTCGGCCCACAGCTCGACCGCGGTGCCGTCGGGGGCGGTGATGGCGTGCCGGACGCGGTCGTCGCCGGGCGCCGGGGCCGCCCCGCCGAAGGCGGTGTCCAGCCACACCCCGGCCAGCGGTCGGCCGGTGCGGAAGTCCAGCTCGTCACCCGCCAGCGAGCGCGGGGGCCGGGCGGGCAGCAGCGTGTCGGCGTCCAGCGGCAGCACGCTGCTGGCGGCGAGCCGCAGCGTGCAGTCGTCGGTGGCCGCCGTCCCGGCGCGCGGGAACGGGTGCGCGCCGACGCCGAAGGGCGTCGTCCGGTCACCCGCGTTGCGGACCTCGTGGGTCACCCGCAAGTCCTCGTCGGACACCGCGTACTCGACCGCGACCACCAGCGGCACCGGCCAGCCGGGCTGGGACGCGACCGGGGCCCGCAGCCGCACCGACGCCGCGGTGCGCTCCTCGACCTGCCACGGCACGTGGCAGAGCAGGCCGTGCAGGGCGTTGCCGCGCGTCGGCTCGGTCAGCGCGAGCTGCTGCGGCTCGCCGTCGAGCACCCAGCGGCCCCCGGCGACCCGGTTCGGCCACGGGGCCAGCACCGCGCCCGCGCTCGCGGGCGGGCGGCGGTCCGCGGCGTAGGGCTCGGCGAACGGGACGCCGTCGACCTCGAACTCGCGCAGCGCCGCGCCGACCTCGGTGATGACGGCCCGCGCGGCGCCCGCGGTGATCTCGAACTGCTGACCAGAAGCCGGTTCGCGCATCCGGTCATTAGAGCACCGCGCCGGGGTCCCCGGCGCGGTGCCACCTCACTTGCCCAGCTTCGCCGCGTCGAAGTCCCGCTTCTCGCGGCCGTTGACCAGGTGGTTGATCCCCCAGAACAGCACGCCGATGGCCAGCAGCGCACCGGCGATCCCGTACTCCTCCACCGGGCGGCCGGACAGCGGGCTGGCGAAGAACGCGCAGGTGATCGCACCCAGCACGGGCACCCAGGTGGGCGCCCGGAAGTGCTCGTGCTCGACCTTCTCCTTGCGCAGCACCAGCACCGCGACGTTGACGATGGCGAACACCACGAGCAGCAGCAGCGAGGTGGTGCTGCCCAGCGCGGAGATCTCCAGCGTGCTGACCAGGATCATCGCGATGATGCTGGTGAACAGCACCGAGACCCACGGGGTCCGGCGGCTGCGGTGGATCTTGCCGAACACCGACGGGATGATCCGCTCCTGCGCCATGCCGTAGACCAGCCGGCTGGCCATCAGCATGTTGATCAGGGCGGTGTTGGTGACCGCGAACAGCGCGATGGCCGAGAACAGCACCGGCGGGAACCACGGCGCGGCGGCCTGCACGACCAGCAGCAGCGGCCCGTCGGAGGCGGCGAGCTCGTCGGTGGGCACCAGCGTCGAGGTGATCACCGCGATGATCAGGTAGATGGCCGCGGTGATGCCCAGGCCCATCAGCAGCGCGCGCGGGAAGTTCTTGGCCGGGTTCCGGGTCTCCTCGGCCATGTTCACCGAGTCCTCGAAGCCGACCATCGCGAAGAACGCCAGCGCCGTCGCGGAGGTCACGGCCAGGAACGGACCGGTGTCGGTGTTGAACTCCAGCAGGCGGCCCGGGTCCGGCGTGAGGGACGGGTTCGAGTTGAAGCCCGCGATCGCGATCACGCCGAACACGATCACGATGGCCAGGCCGAGCAGCTCGATGCAGGTGAGGACCACGTTCATCTTCACCGACTCGCCGACGCCCCGGAGGTTGATGCCCGCGAGCAGCAGCAGGAAGCCGATCGCCACCACCCAGGACGGGAACCCGTCGCCGAGGATCGCCTCCAGGTAGTCACCGCTGAAGGCCTGCGCGGCCGAGGACGCCGAGGTGATGCCCGAGCACATCACCGCGAAGGCGATGAGGAAGGTCAGGAAGTGCACGCCGAACGCCTTGTGCACGTACAGCGGCGCGCCACCCGCCTTCGGGTACTTGCCGACCAGCTCCAGGTAGCTGAAGGCGGTCAGGAAGGCGACGACGAAGGCGACCAGGAACGGGATCCAGAGCGCCCCACCGACCTTGCCGGCGACCTTGCCCGTCAAGGAGTAGATCGTGGTGCCGAGGATGTCGCCCACCACGAAGAAGAGCAGCAGTTTCGGGCCCATGACCTTTTTGAGGCCTGGCTCCTGCGCACCGCCCGGCGCCCCGTCGTTCACGGTCGTCTCGTTGGCCATAGCTGGAAAGTGTGCACTTCGGCTGATCGCGGTGTCAGCCCACCCCTCGACGAACTGCACCGGCTGGCCCGTGCCCGACCCGTCACACCGCCCAACGTGGACGGGGCGTGACGGATCGACCACCTACCGTGCCCGCCCGCACGCCGCGCGGCGGTTGTCAACCCACCGGGCGGTCCTCGGCGTCCGGATCGGTCAAGGGGTCCGCGGCGGTGGGCGCCCGGTAGCGCCAGAACGCCGGCAGGCAGCACGCGGCGGCCACCGCGCACACCACGACGAGCACCCCGCCGCCGGCCACCGCCGTCGAGGTGCCCAGCCCGGCGCCCGCGGACCCGTGCAGCACGTCGGCCAGCCGGGGCCCGCCGGCCACCACCACGGTGAACACCCCCTGGATCCGGCCGCGCATCTCGTCGGTGGCCGCCATCTGGAGGATCGAACTCCGGTAGACCATGCTCACCAGGTCCGCGCCACCGCCGAGCGCCAGGAAGACCACCGCGAGCCACAGCGAGTCCGACAGCCCGAAGCCGATCACCGCCACGCCCCAGGCCACCACGCCCAGCACCACGCCGACGCCGTGCCGGGCGAACCGGTGCAGCCACCCGGAGAACACCCCGAACGCGAAGGCCCCGAGCGGGATCGCCGCGTACAGCCAGCCCAGCGCCGCACCGCCGCCGGGCGGATCGCCGAAGGTCCGCTCGGCCATCTCCGGGAACAGCGCGCGCGGCATCCCGAACACCATCGCGATGATGTCCATCAGGAACGACGCCAGCAGCACCGAGTGCAGCGCCAGGTAGCGGAAGCCGTCGATCACCGCGCGCAGCCCCGCCCGGCGCGGCGCGCTCTCCCCCGGCGGCAGCGGCGGCAACCGGAGCACCGCCCACAGCGCGGCGGTCAGCGCCACGGCGTCCACCAGGTACAGCGTCGGCAGCCCCAGGAACGGCAGCAGCACCCCGGCCAGCAGCGGACCGACGATCGCGCCGAGCTGCATCACCGTGGAGCTCAGCGCCTGCGCCGAGGGCAGCAGCGGCAGCGGGATCAGCCGCGCCACCGCCGCCGCCCGGGCGGGCATGTTGATCGCGAAGAACGTCTGCTGGGCGGCGAACAGCACCAGCACCAGCCACACCGAGCGCACCCCGGCGGCCGACACCAGCCACAGCAGCACCGCGCTGAGCGCCAGCCCGCCGTTGCTCACCAGCATCAGCTTCCGGCGGTCCACCGCGTCGGCGATCGCCCCGCCCCACAGGCCGAACACCAGCAGCGGCACCAGCCCGAACAGCCCGGCCAGGCCGACGTAGGCGGAGGAGCCGGTGAGGTCGTAGAGCTGCTTGGGCACCGCCACCGCGGAGAACTGCGCGCCGACGGAGGTGACCACGTTGCCCAGCCACAGCCGCCGGTAGGCGGGGTAGCGCAGGGGCCGGGTGTCGAGGAGCAGCTTGCCGAGCGAGGACTTCAGGCTCCAGGACACCCGTGCAGCTTATGACCGCTGTCAGATTGGCTTGCGTGGCGGTGCGGGTGGCGGAACCTCAGCGGCCGTGCCAGCTGCGTGCCCCACCGCATGCGGCTCCGCCGCATTCCGAAAGGCCCCCTGAGAACCGCACGACCCGTTCGGGTGAGCGGACGTGAGTGAGGGGCACCCTTGCCCAAGTATCTGGGACAAGGGTGCCCCTCACTCATGTCACGTTCGGGTGAGGCGTCAGGGGGCGAGGCGTTCGACGGTCCAGAGGTCGTCGGTGCGGCGGAAGCGCAGCCGGTCGTGCATCCGGTCCGGGCGGCCCTGCCAGAACTCCACGACCTCCGGGCGGATCCGCCAGCCGCCCCAGTGCGGCGGCACCGGCACCTTCTCGTTGTCGGCGAACCGGCGCTCGATGCCGTTGAGCGCCGACTGCAGCGCCGGACGCCCGCTGACCACCTTGGACTGCGCCGACGCCCAGGCGCCGAGCTGCGAGCCGCGCGGGCGCACCGCCCAGTACTCGGCGGTCTCGTCGCCGGGCACCTTCTCGACGGTGCCGCGCACGTTGACCTGGCGCTGCATGGCCAGCCACGGGAAGGTCGCCGCCGCCATCCGGGTCGCGGTGAGGTCGTGGCTCTTCGCCGAGGTGTAGTTGGTGAAGAAGACCACCCCGCGCTCGTCGAAGGCCTTGCACAGCACCGTGCGCGAGGACGGCACGCCCTCGGCGTCGGCGGTGGCCAGCACCATCGCGTTCGGCTCGGTGACCTCGGCCTCGACCGCCTCGTCGAACCAGCGCTGGAGCTGCTCGTGCCAGGTCCCGGCGAGCGAGGTCTCGTCGAGCGCACCGGCTTCGTAGGACACCCGCATGGACGGCAACGCGACGTTGGTCTCCGACATCCGCTTTCCTTCCTCGCTGCGCGCACGGATCGGCGGCTCGCCGCCCTGTCGGTACGACGGTAATCCCGAAGGCGGGCAGCGCCGAATCGGCTGCCGCTCCCGATCGATCACGCAATCGATGCAGTGACGGGAACAACACCCGTTCGGCGCTGTGACCTGGCCCGATGGTGTTCGGTGCGCCCCGTCCGGTTCCTCCGGAACGCCCGCTGCTCACCAACGCGCGGGTGCCGCGAACCCCACGTCCGGGTGGTGGGCGACGGCCTCGGCCAACCGGCGCCCGGCGACCACCGCGTCCGGTCCCACGGCCGTCGCCAGGGCGCCCCCGGCGGCCAGCGGCGCCAGCGACCACCAGTCGCCGGACGCGGGCGCGGCGGGGTCGTCGGCGCCCACCAGGACCTCCGTGGCCAACACCCGCGCGCCCGCGAGGTAACCGGCGCTGGCGTCCAGCAGCGGATCGCCGATGTCGAGCCGCTGCCGCAGCAGCGGCACCCCGTCGCGCACCACGTCGGTCGCGGTGACCAGCCGCCCCGGGCGCTCCCCGGACCGGCCGAGCACCAGCACCTCGCGGCAGCGCAGCCGCGCGTCCGGCGCCAACCGGACCGACATCGCGGCCCGGTGGTCGGCGCGGGAGCTGATCACCGTCGGTTCCGGCAGGTAGTCCACGCTCGCCCCGGCGGCGACGTCGAGGTGCACCGCCGCGCTGCTCACCGCACCGTCGTGCCCGGGCAGCGCGACCGTGGCCGCCGTGCCGCGCAGCAGCAGCCGCGCTCCCGGCCCGACCCGCACCCGCAGGTCGACGACGTCCCCGCCCACCGGCGAGGTCGCCGAGCCGACCAGGTGGACCACGGCGGTGCCGTCCGCCGCGGTCGTCGCCGCCCGGCGGGGCACCAGCGTCAGCGGCGCCTGCGAGGCCAGCTCGCGGACCACGCTGCGCCCGCGCGCGCCGAGTTCGACGCCCAGCACCGCCTCGGCCCTCACCCGAGCTGCTCCCGGACCCAGGCCGCGACGTCCGGCGCCTCGGGCGTGCGGGTCAGCGACTGCGCGATCACCGGTAGATCACCGCGCATCCGGTGCGCGTCGGCGAGCATCACCTCCATGTCGGCGCCGACCCGCTCGGCCAGGTCCACCTTGTTGATCACGAGCAGGTCGGCCGTGGTGACGCCCGGACCGCCCTTGCGCGGCACCTTGTCCCCGCCCGCGACGTCGACCACGAACACCTGGGCGTCGGCCAGCCCGCGGCTGAACACCGCCGTCAGGTTGTCCCCGCCGCTCTCCACGATGACCAGCTCCAGGCCGGGGTGGCGCTCGGCGAGCCGGTCCACCGCGTCCAGGTTGGCGGTGATGTCGTCGCGGATCGCGGTGTGCGGGCAGGCGCCGGTCTGCACCGCCTCGATCCGGTCGGTGTCGAGCACGCCCGCCCGGCGCAGGAAGTCGGCGTCCTCGGTGGTGTAGATGTCGTTGGTCACCACGGCGAGCTCGACCTCGCCGCCGAGCGCGCGGCACAGCGCGGCGGTCAGCGCGGTCTTGCCGCTGCCCACCGGCCCGCCGATGCCCAGCCGGAACGGCCGCCCGGACACCTCGGGCGCCGGGTGCGGATCGGGACCGCTCTCGGTGGGGTCGAAGCCGACCGGGTGCTGGTGACCGTGGCCGTGACCGTGTTCAGGACGCAAAGAGACGCACCTCTTCCTGGTGATGGCGATCGTGCGCTTCGGCGAGCAGGTCCAGCGCCGGTGAGCCGGGGGCGGGCAGCGCGGCCGGGTCGTCCCCGGCCACCGCCGCCGCCTCGTCGGCGATCCGGTCCAGCTCGGTGCCCAGCTCGGCGACCGCCGCGTTGGCGGCGAACGGGTCGAGCCCGAGCAGCCGGACGGCGGCCGACGCGGCTCCGCTCAGCGCCAGGTACCCGGCGCTGAGCGCGGCGTCCCGCGGCGCGGCACCGGCCGCGGCGGCCAGCACGCCGAGCACGATCGGTTGGTGCGGCCGCGGGACCGCGGCCGTCAGTTCGGCGAGTGCCGGTGCGGGCCAGGCGGCCCCTCCGGCGCGCAGCATCCCCCGCCCCTGGGCGCGCGACGCGGCGCGCTGCGCGGGCGAGGGGGTGCGGGCGTCGAACTCGACGTCCAGCACCCGCCAGTGCTCCCGCGCGACGCCGCGCGCGGTCGCGTGGGCGGAGGCGGCGGCGAACACCGCCTGCGGCGCCCCGGCGCCGACCAGCCGTCCGCGCAGGAATCCGCGCAACTGCTCGGCATCGGTGAGCAGCCCGCGCGCGGCGGCCTCCTCGACGCCGCCGGAATGCACGTGCCCACCGCCCGGGAACCGGGCGTCGGCCAGGGCCAGCACGGCGAGCCCACCGCGCACCAAGACCACCTCCGCATGATTCTTCTTCCAGGTGAGGGGCACCCTCATCCGGCTATGTCGGATGAAGGCGCCCCTCACTCACCCCTCCTCCGAGTGACGAGCCCCGCGTGTCCGCACCACCGCACCCCCGCCAGGCAAGCGGCGCAGCCGCTTCCAGCCGAACCCGCCCGCTCACCCAGCCACCGCCAGGCAAGCGGCGCAGCCGCTTCCGCTTTGCGCCACGCACGCAGCTCGCACCGCCGCGGGTTCTCAGCGGCCTTCTCGCGAGGACAGCGCCGACGCCGTGTACGTGCCTGGTACATCAGGAGGCGATCCCGCAGCGAGAAGGCCGCTGAGGTTCCGCCACCGGCACCGCTCCGCAACCGGACCACGGCACGGCAACCGGACAGCTCAAAAAAGGAAGTAGCGCTGGGCCAGGGGACCTCTTCCACCGGGTCCGGCTCCACCAGGTCCCCGTCGATGTGCACCGCGAAGCTGTCCGGGTCGACCTGGATGTCCGGCGTCGCGTCGTTGTGCGGCAGGTCCGCCTTGGTGATCCGCCGGGTGTCGCCGACCGGGACCATCGGGGTGCTGAGCCCGAGCCGGTCCGGCAGCCCCGCGTCGATGGCCTCGGGCGCGACGAAGAACAGCCCGGAGGCGGCCGCGGCGCGCGGCTGGGCGCCGAACATCGGCCGGGCCAGCGACGGCTGCGGGGTCGGGATCGACGCGTTGGCGTCGCCCATCGCCGCCCACGCCGCGAAGCCGCCCTTGAGCACCAGGTGCGGCCGGACGCCGAAGAACTTCGGGTCCCACAGCACGAGGTCGGCGAGCTTGCCCACCTCCACCGAGCCGACGTGCTCGGCGATCCCGTGGGTCAGCGCCGGGTTGATCGTGTACTTGGCGACGTAGCGGCGGGCCCGGAGGTTGTCGGCCGCGCCGTCGCCGGGCAGCGCGCCCCGCCGCCGCTTCATCACGTGCGCGGTCTGCCAGGTGCGCATGACCACCTCGCCGATCCGGCCCATCGCCTGCGCGTCCGAGCTGACCATCGAGATGGCCCCGAGGTCCTGGAGCACGTCCTCGGCGGCGATGGTGGAGGGCCGGATGCGGCTCTCGGCGAACGCCAGGTCCTCGGGCACGGCGGGGTTGAGGTGGTGGCAGACCAGCACCATGTCCAGGTGCTCGTCGACGGTGTTGAGGGTGTGCGGGCGGGTCGGGTTGGTCGACGAGGGCAGCACGTGCGGCTGCGAGGCGATCCGGATGATGTCCGGCGCGTGCCCGCCCCCGGCGCCCTCGGCGTGGAAGGCGCTGATCGACCGGCCGTTGATCGCCGCCAGCGTCGACTCGTAGAAGCCCGCCTCGTTGAGCGTGTCGGCGTGCAGCGCGACCTGCACCCCGGACTCCTCGGCGATCCGCAGCGCGCTGTCGAGCGCCGCCGGCGTGGCGCCCCAGTCCTCGTGGATCTTGAACCCGCCGGCCCCGGCGCGGAGCTGTTCGCGCAGCGCCTCGCCGCGCATCGTGCTGCCCCGGCCGAACAGCAGCACGTTGACCGGCATGAAGTCCAGCGCCTGCATCGTCCGCTGCAGGTTCCAGGCGCCGGGGGTGACGGTGGTGGCCTTGCTGCCCTCGGCCGGGCCGGTGCCGCCGCCGATCAGCGTGGTCAGCCCGGTGGCCAGCGCCACGTCGATCTCCTGCGGGCTGATGAAGTGCACGTGCGCGTCCACCCCGCCCGCCGTGAGGATCTTGCCGGCGCCGGAGATGACCTCGGTCGAGGAGCCGATCACCAGGTCCGGGTGCACCCCGGACACCGCGTCCGGGTTGCCCGCCTTGCCGATGCCGACGATGCGGCCGTCCCGGACGCCCACGTCGGCCTTGATCACGCCCCAGTGGTCGAGCACCACGGCGCCGGTGATGATCAGGTCCGGGGTGCCCTCGGCTCGGGTCGCGTTGGAGTGGCCCATCGACTCCCGGATGACCTTGCCGCCGCCGAAGACCACCTCGTCGCCGGAGCCCTGCGGGCCCTGGCAGCGGTCCTCGGTGATCTCGACGAGCAGGTCGGTGTCGGCCAGCCTGATCCGGTCCCCGGTGGTCGGGCCGAACAGCTCGACGTACTGGGCCCGGTCGATCGATGCGCTCACCCCTGATGTCCTTCCCCGCGTTCGCCGTACTCCGGTCCTGCCGTGGCCGGGCCGCGCTCGTCGAGCGCCCCGGCGTGCTCCGAGCGCAGCCCCGGCACCAGCCGGGCCCCGCCGATGGGCACCAGGTCGACCTCCCGCGCCACGTTCGGTTCGAAGCGCACGGCGGTGCCGGCGGGCACGTCGAGGCGGTGTCCCCAGGCGGTCGCCCGGTCGAACTCCAGCCCGTCGTTGACGGCGGCGAAGTGGTAGTGCGAGCCGACCTGCACGGCGCGGTCGGCGCGGTTGACGACGGTGAGCCGGACGCGGGGACGCCCCGGGTTCAGCGGGACGGGGTCGGCGCCGGTGATGATCTCGCCGGGGCGCATGTCGGCTCTCCCCTCGGTGTTCCTGGTCGTTTGGTCCTCCTTCTTCCCATGGGCGGCAGGTCGCGCCGCTCGGGTCCTTCAGGTGATCGGGTCGTGGACCGTGACGAGCTTGGTCCCGTCCGGGAAGGTCGCTTCGACCTGCACGTCCGGGATCATCTCGGCCACCCCGTCGAGGACCTCGTCGGCGGTGAGCACCTTCCGGCCGCTGCGCATCAGCTCCGCCACCGTCCGGCCGTCCCGCGCTCCCTCGACCACGTGGTCGGTGATCAACGCGACGGCTTCCGGGTGGTTGAGCTTGAGACCGCGGGCGAGCCGTTCTCCGGCCAACCGCGCCGCGACGTGTACGAGCAATTTTTCGCGCTCGTGCGGGGCTAAGTGCATGGTTCCTTTATTAACACAACCTCATCTGACCAGGTCACGTCGGCCTTGGCGATTTACATCACCAGAACTGAACGGTCTCGCAGAATTGTCGGGGTTTCCGCTCCGCGAGAATTCGCAGCTTTCGCCACTCCCGTGATTTCACGTGATTTTTTCCTCGGCTAACTGCTTGTAGCAGGAAAAGCGGCGGTCCATCGTCGTTCCACCCGCCGGAGCCGCCGCGGTCGCCAGGAGAGGAGACGAGACATGAGCGAGTTCAGCCCGGGTCTGGAAGGCGTGGTGGCCTTCCGCACCGAGATCGCCGAGCCGGACAAGGACGGCGGGGCGTTGCGCTACCGGGGCGTCGACATCGAGGACCTGGTGGGCGCGGTCGGCTTCGGGGACGTGTGGGGGCTGCTCGTGGACGACCGCTTCGGCGCCGGGCTGCCCGCCGCGGCGGCCGAGCTCCCGGTGCGCACCGGCGACGTCCGCGCCGACCTGCAGGCCTCGCTGGCCGCGCTGGCCCCGGCGCTGGGCTTCGAGCCGCTGCTCGACACCACCGACGAGCAGGCCCGCGACCAGCTCGCCCGGACCAGCGCGCTGGCGCTGTCCTTCGCCGCGCGGTCGGCGCGCGGCACCGACCTGCCGCCGGTGCCCGCGGCCCGGGTCGAGGCGTGCTCGACGGTCGCCGAGCGGTTCCTCACCCGCTGGCGCGGCGAACCCGACCCGGCGCACGTGCGCGCGCTGGACGCCTACTGGGTCTCGGCCGCCGAGCACGGGCTCAACGCCTCGACCTTCACCGCCCGGGTCATCGCCTCCACCGGAGCCGACGTGGCGGCGTGCCTGTCCGGCGCGGTCGGGGCGATGTCCGGTCCGCTGCACGGCGGGGCGCCCGCCCGGGTGCTGCCGATGCTGGCGGAGGTCGAGCGCACCGGTGACGCCCGCGCGGTGGTGGAGTCGATCCTCGATCGCGGCGACCGGCTGATGGGCTTCGGGCACCGCGTGTACCGGGCCGAGGACCCCGGGCGCGGGTGCTCCGCGCGACCTGCGAGGAACTCGGCGCGCCGCGCTTCGAGGTGGCGCGGGAGCTGGAGCGGGCGGCGCTGTCGGTGCTGCGGGAGCGGCGGCCGGACCGGCCGATCGAGACCAACGTGGAGTTCTGGGCCGCCGCGGTGCTGGACTTCGCGCAGGTCCCGACCGCCATGATGCCCGCGATGTTCACCTGCGCCCGGCTGGCCGGCTGGTCGGCGCACGTGCTGGAGCAGAAGCGCACCGGGCGCCTGGTGCGCCCGTCCGCCGAGTACGTGGGTCCGGCGCCCCGGCCGCCGCGGCAGGTCGAGGGGTGGGAGTCGGTGCCCCGCCTCGCCGCGATCTGAGCCCGCTCCCCACCGCGAGACCGGGAGCCGGGGCGGGCGACCCCGACGCCCGCCCCACACACACCGGGTCGCGTCGCCGCCGGCGCGACCCGGGCCCGTCCGGACGCCGCACCCCCGACCGAACGGCCGTGCGCGGACCCGGCCGCCCGGCGCCGCGCGTTGCTCCCCGTCGGAGTGACCCGAGCCACCGCGCACGGCCCGGCGGCGCCGGTGCCGGCGCGGGGTGCGGCGGGTCGCGGCGGCCCTGCCCACGGCCGCCGATCAGCCCCGCACTACGCTCATCACCTGCACGAACGATCCAGGCGCGCGGTGCGGCCACCGGCCCGCGACGCGCCCTGCCGAGGCGGATCGCCGGACCCGCGGGGCGCGTCCCGTGCCGGTTCCGCCGGTGCTGGCCACGACGGGCGAGTCGCAGTAAGTTGCCGGACGGCTGACTGCCGCGGCCGCGATCCGCACGGTCAGCGACAGCGACCCGGCAACGGCGCCGGACGTCCGCCCAGGTCCGGCGCGCGAGCGACCCGCCCGCGCACGGCACCGCCATCACCAACAACGCCCGGAGGCGCCGGCATGACGCAGGCCGAGACCAACCCGACGACCCTGAAGCTGCCCGCGGAGCTCACGCCCACCGACGGCCGGTTCGGCTGCGGCCCGTCCAAGGTCCGCACCGACCAGCTCGCCCGGCTCGCCGCCGACGGCGCCGCCGTGATGGGCACCTCCCACCGGCAGAAGCCGGTGAAGTCGCTGGTCGGCCGGGTCCGGGAGGGCCTGTCGGAGCTGTTCTCGCTGCCCGAGGGCTACGAGATCGTGCTCGGCGTCGGCGGCACCACCGCGTTCTGGGACGCCGCGACGTTCGGCCTGGTCCGGGAGCGGTCGCTGCACCTGACCTACGGCGAGTTCTCGCAGAAGTTCGCCAAGGCCGCCGGGACCGCGCCGTTCCTCGGCGACCCGGTGGTCGTCTCGGCCGAGCCGGGCGACGCCCCGGAGCCGGTGTCGGACCCCTCGGTGGACCTCATCGGCTGGGCGCACAACGAGACCTCCACCGGCGTGATGCTCGCCCCGACCCGCCCCGCGGGCTCGGAGAACGCGCTGATCGCGGTGGACGCGACCTCCGGCGCGGGCGGCCTGGCGTTCGACCCGGCCGACGTGGACGTCTACTACTTCGCGCCGCAGAAGTGCTTCGCCTCCGACGGCGGGCTGTGGCTGGCGGCGATGAGCCCGGCCGCGATCGAGCGGGTGCAGGAGATCGGCGCCTCCGAGCGCTGGGTGCCGGAGTTCCTGTCGCTGACCACCGCGCTGGACAACTCCCGCAAGGACCAGACCTACAACACCCCGGCGGTGGCCACGCTGTTCCTGCTGGCCGACCAGATCGACTGGATGAACGGCCAGGGCGGGCTGGACTGGTGCGTGCGGCGCACCGGCGAGTCCTCGCGGCGGCTCTACGAGTGGGCCGAGGCCTCCGACTTCGCCACCCCGTTCGTCACCGACCCGGCCAAGCGCTCCCAGGTCGTCGGCACCATCGACTTCGACGACTCGGTGGACGCCGCGGCGGTGGCCAAGGCGCTGCGCGCGAACGGCATCGTGGACACCGAGCCGTACCGGAAGCTGGGCCGCAACCAGCTCCGGATCGGGATGTTCCCCGCCATCGAGCCGGAGGACGTCACCACGCTGACCAAGGCCGTGGACTGGGTGGTCGGCGCGCTGCGCTGAACCGTCCCGCCACTCGGGGCGCCGACCGCATCGCGCGGTCGGCGCCCTTCGTGCTTGGTGCGACCTCGGAAAATCACCCACCGTCACGGCATACTGCTCCAAACGAAGGGTTTTTCGCAGAACGCCCGCTAGATGCGACCCCTTCAGGCTAAAAATCGCCACGTTCCGTGTATGCGGTGAAATATGAGTGCTTTTACTCGGATGCCGAGACCGCGTTCATCAGGCAAGATCGGGCCGGGGCAACTGCGGTCGGCGACACGACGGGGTCGGCGCGCCTCCCGCGTCAAGGCGGCGCGCCGGGTTAGTGTCACAGCTTGGTGACATGTATCGGGAGGGACGCAACCTCACTCCCGCCCATGCGCCGTACGGGGTGCGGCCGTCACGGGGTGCGGATGGTGCACCCGGTGCGGGTGTCCCGCAAGACACAGGAGGCTGGCGTATGCGAGCGCTGCGAGTGGTCGGGCTCGACGAGGACGGTGAATCCGTCATCTGCGAGGACCCGGATAACGGCGAACGCTTCACCGTGCCCGCCGACGAACGGCTGCGGGCAGCGGCGCGAGGCGACCTGACCCGGCTCGGCCAGGTCCAGATCGAGCTCGAATCCCCGGTGCGCCCGCGCGACATCCAGGCCCGGGTCCGCGCCGGGGCATCGGTGGCGCAGATCGCCGCCTCCTCCGGCCTCCCCGAGCAGCGGGTCGAGCGCTACGCCTACCCCGTGCTGCTGGAGCGCGCGCAGATCGCCGAGATGGCCCAGCGCGCGCACCCGGTCCGCGAGGACGGCCCGGACGTGCAGACCCTCGGCGAGGTCGTCGCGCACACCTTCGGGATGCGCGGCCTCGACACCGCCGAGGCGAACTGGGACGCCTGGCGCGGCGACGACGGCAAGTGGGTCGTGCAGCTCCTGTGGCAGGCGGGCCGGTCGGAGAACGGCGCGCACTGGGTCTTCCACCCCGGCGCGCACGGCGGGACCGTCGCCGCTCTCGACGACCACGCCGCCGACCTGCTCGACCCGTCGCCGAACCGGCCGCTGCGCACCGTCCGGCCGGTCACCGAGCTGGCCCGCGAAGCGCTGGAGCTCGACGGACCGGAGACCGACGACCACTCGGTCCCCCCGCCGCGCCCGGAGGCCGCCCCGGTCGCCGAGACCCCACCGCCGGGTCTGGAGTCGACCGCGCCCCCGGAGCGGACCGCGCCGGAACGCCCGCTGGCCACCCCGGTCGGCGAGGTCACCTCGGTCGACGAGGACGCCGAGCCGGAGCCCGACGACGACGCCAAGGCCGAACCGCGCCGGGGCCGCAAGAACCACCCCATCGTCCCGTCCTGGGAGGACGTCCTCCTCGGCGTCCGCTCCCACCGCTGACCAGCGCCCCAGCGACTCACCCCTTCGGAACTGAGTGAGGGGCACCCTTGCCGACCCGCGGAGCGACCGCACCACCCACACGACCAGCTACGAAGACTCACCCGCACCCGGGGCCAAGCGCTGCGCAATGCACGCCACAACCACCGTCAGGCAAGCGGCGCGAGCCGCTTTCGCCTTACCCCACCTAAGCAACTCGCACCGCCGCGGGTTCTCAGCGGCCTTCTCGCGAGGACAGCCGCGACGCTGTGTACGGGGGTGGGTACATGAGGAGCGGCTCCCGGAGCGAGAAGGCCGCTGAGGTTCCGCCACCGGCACCGCCACGCAAAGCGACCACCACATAGGAAAGACTCACCCCAAAGTACTGAGGATGAGCACTAGCCAGGCCGCCCCGATCCCGGCCGCCGCGCCGTAGGCGATCCAGCGCCACACCGGGACGTTGCGGCCGAGCCAGATGGACGGGGCGAAGCCCGCCACCACGGCGAGGTTGACGCCGATGCCCAGCAGCACGCTGACGTCGGCCAGGCCGCGGGTGACCACGACGAGCGTGGTGGCGGCGATGACCGCGATGATGGCGCTGCTGGTGAGGCCGGGACCCCAGGGCGTCGGGAGGTCCTCCAGCGGTGCGACGCGGGTGGCGGCGTGGCGGCGGCCGACCCGGTCGAGCCGTCCGGAGAGCGGATCGCGGAAGTCGATCTCGCGGCCGGTCTCGACGCTCAGCCGCGCGGCGAGCCGGCGGCCGCGGTGGGCGAGCAGCTCGGCGGTGTCCGGTTCGGCCGTGCCGGGGGACAGCGTGTCGGCCACCCGGGCCCACTCGTGCAGCGCGGTGATCAGCGGCGCGGGCAGCGGCAGCCGGGCGGGGTCGACCTCGCGGCCGGTGTCGCGGACGAGCACCGGCCGCCCGGCGCGCGCGTGCAGTTCCCAGCCGGACGGCGGCATCGGGTCAGCACCCGCTCATGGCGTGGAAGGCAATCGCGCCGGCCGTGGCGACGTTGAGCGAGTCGACGTCACCGGCCATCGGGATGCGCACGGCGACGTCGGCGGCGGCGATGGCCTCCTCGGTGAGCCCGGGGCCCTCGGCGCCGAGGAGCACGGCGCTCCGGCCCCGGTGCAGCCCGGCCGCGTGCAGCGCCACCGAATCCGCCCGGGGGTGAGCGCGGCGACCCGGTACCCGGCGTCGCGCAGCAGCTTGAGGCCGTGCGGCCAGTCGGTCAGCGGCGCGGCGGGTACCCGGAGCACGTGCCCCATCGAGACCCGCACGCTGCGCCGGTACAGCGGGTCGGAGCAGCCGGGGCCGAGCAGCACGCCGTCGACGCCGAGGGCGGCGGCGTTGCGGAACAGCGCCCCGAGGTTCTCGTGATCGCCGATGCCTTCCAGCACCGCGAGGCGGCGGGAGCCGGCGATGAGGTCGGCGGCGTCGACGGCGGGCGCGCGGTCGGCGACGGCGAGCACGCCCCGGTTGAGGTGGAAGCCGACCACGCGCGCCATCACGTCGGCGTCGGCGACGTAGGCGGGCACGTCGAGGTCGGCGAGCTGCCCGGCGAGTTCGTCGATCCGACGCCGGACGCCGAACAGCGCGCGCACCGGGTACGGCGAGGCGACCAGCCGTTCGACCACCACGACGCCTTCGGCGATCACCAGCCCGCGCCCGCCGGGCCGGTCGGGGCGGCGATCCGCGCGCGACAGATCGCGGAAGTCGTCCACCCGCGGGTCTTCGACATCGCTGATCTCGACGTAGTGCGCCACCCCACCATTGTCCCATCCGGTCGCGCCGATCGGGCCACCCCGAGGGCGGCGACGTCGGCCCAGCGCAGGCCCGCGCCGACGCCCGCCGGTCGGCGCCGCGGCGGTCGCGACGAGGCGTAGATCTCACCCCGCCTTTCAGAATCGTTCGCGCTCCGGCTTTCTCGCCGTCCCACCACGGGATTCGGCGCGGTGACACCGATCTTCGAGACGAACACCACCGCCCGCGGGCAAGATCTCGGTCGCGCCGGGCGGTCCCGTCCGGCACGATGGCCCGACGTGGGCACCAGCGACGAAAACTCCGGACTGCGCAAGAAGATCCGCTTTGCGTTGATCTTCGGCGGACTGACAGCCTTCGGGCCGCTGTCCATCGACATGTACCTGCCCGCGCTCCCGCAGCTCACCGCGGAGCTCGGCGGCACGGCGACGCAGGCGCAGCTCACGCTGACCGCCATCCTGCTCGGCCTGGCCGCGGGGCAGCTCATCGCGGGACCGGTCAGCGACGCGGTGGGCAGGCGCACCCCGCTGCTGGTCGGGCTGGTCGTCTACGTGGTGGCTTCCGCGTTGTGCGCGATGTCCGATTCGGTGCTGGGGTTGGCCGCGTTGCGCGTGGTGCAGGGCTTCGGCGCCGCCGCCGGGATGGTGATCGCCCGCGCCGCGGTGCGCGACCTGTACTCCGGGATCGAGGTCGCGCGGTTCTTCTCCTCGCTGATGCTGGTCACCGGCCTGGCGCCGATCCTGGCTCCGGTGCTGGGCGGGCAGCTCCTCGAGCACACCACGTGGCGCGGGGTTTTCGTGGTGCTCAGCGGTTTCGGCGCGCTGCTGCTGCTGATCACGGCGTTCGCGCTGCCCGAGACGAAGCCGAAGCAGTGGCGCCAGCCCGCCCGGCTCGGTGCGACGCTGCGCACCTTCGGCCGGTTGCTGGCCGAGCCGTCGTTCGTCGGCAACGCGCTGACCGGCGGGCTGGGCATGGCGGCGATGTTCGCCTACGTCTCGGGATCGTCGTTCGTGCTCCAGGGGATCTTCGGGTTGTCGCCGCAGACCTACAGCCTGGTGTTCGGGATGAACGCGATCGGCATGGTGATCGCCGGGCAGGTCAACGCCCGCCTGGTCGGCCGGTTCGCCACCGAGACGCGGTTGCTGCGCATCGCGCTGAGCAGCGCCTCGGCCGCCGGGGCGCTGCTGGTCGGCGCGGTGCTGCTGGACCTGCCGCTGCCCGCCCTGCTGGCCGCGCTGTTCGTGATGATCGCCGCGCTGGGCTTCGTGATGCCGAACACGACCACGCTCGCCCTGGCCGAGCACCGCGAGATCTCCGGTTCGGCCTCGGCGCTGCTGGGGGTGAGCCAGTTCGTGGTGGGTGCGGTGTCCGCGCCGCTGGTCGGGCTGGGCGGCACCGGGTCGGCGTTGCCGATGGCGCTGGTGATGTTCGGCGTGGTCGTGGCGGCGCTGGTGGTGTTCAGCACCCTCGGCGGTGCGGCCCGCCGCGCGGTCCCCGCCGGGCAGGAGCACCGCCGGACCGACGCCCCGCTGTGAGGCCCGCCGCGGGCATGGGCCCCGGGGGTGCGCGGGTACGTTCTGGGCATGCGTCAACTCGGAAGCACCGATCTCACCGTGTCGCCGGTCTGCTTGGGCGGCAACGTGTTCGGCTGGACCGCGGGCCAGGACGACTCCTTCACCGTGCTGGACGGATACGTCGCGTCGGGCGGCAACTTCATCGACACCGCGGACGTCTACATGGCCCCCGCGCCGGGCAATTCCGGCGGCGAATCGGAGACCTTGATCGGCGACTGGATGCGCTCCCGGGGCAACCGGGACGACGTCGTCATCGCCACCAAGGTCGGCATGTGGCAAGAACGTCCGGGGCTGTCGGCGGACAACATCAAGGCGGCGGCGGAGGATTCGCTGCGCCGGCTGGGCACCGACCGGATCGACCTGTACTACGCGCACCTCGACGACCAGGAGACCCCCCTGGAGGAGACCCTCGGCGCCTTCGACGACCTGGTGCGCAGCGGCAAGGTGCGGCACATCGGCGCGTCCAACCACACCGCCGACCGGCTCGCCGAGGCGCTGTCGGTGTCCCGGCGGGAGAACCTGGCCCGCTACGAGGTCCTCCAGCCGCACTACAACCTGGTGGAGCGCGGGTTCGAGTCCGAGCTGGGTGAGCTGGTGGCCCGCGAGGAGCTCGCGGTGCTGCCGTACTACGCGCTGGCCAAGGGTTTCCTGACCGGCAAGTACCGGCCGGGCGACGACACCGGCGACTCCCCGCGCGCCGAAGGCGCCCGCGCCTACCTGGACGAGCGCGGCGTGACTGTTCTCACGGCGCTGGACGAGATCGCCACGCTGCGGGACGTCCCGGTGGCCGCGGTCGCGCTCGCCTGGCTGCGGACCCGCCCGATGGTGGCCGCGCCGATCGCCAGCGCCCGCAACACCGACCAGCTCAGCGCGTTGATCGACGCGGCCGAACTGGAGCTGACCGATTCGGAGGCGCAGCGGTTGACCGACGCCTCGGCGTGAGGCGGCGCCCGGTCCGCACGTCGCCACGCGCGGCACCGTTTTGGCCCCTGGCCACCGGGGTAACGATGTGCCACGGTGGTTTCCCCAGCGCTCGCGCTGTCGTGCTGCCGATCAACCCGGGGAGACGGCATGGGAAAGCACGTGACGGATCGGGTGTTCACGCCGGTGGACCGGCAACGCTACCGGGACAAGATGCAGCGGGGGCTCGACGCCCTGGCCCGGATGCTCGCCGACGGCAACTTCTCCTTCCCCGCGCAGCAGATGGGGCTGGAGATGGAGCTGTGCCTGGTCGACGAGCGGCTCGAACCGTCGATGACCAACGCGGTGGTGCTGGAGAAGATCGACGATCCGGCCTTCACCACCGAACTGGGGCAGCAGAACATCGAGCTCAACGTCGAGCCACACCTGCTCGCCGGGGACACCGCGCTGGACCTGGAGCGGCGGCTGCACAGCGCGCTGCGGCTGGCCGATTCCGGGGCGCACGACGCGGGGGCGAAGGTCGTGATGATCGGCACCCTGCCGACGTTGCGCAGCACCCACTTCGATCCGCACTGGCTGTCGCACCAGGTCCGCTACGCCCAGCTCAACGAGCAGATCTTCCTGGCCAAGGGCGAGGAGATGCTGCTCGACATGGAAGGCGTCGCGCTCGGCGACGGCCCCGCCGAGCACCTGCGCTCCTACGCCGACTCGATCCTGCCCGAATCGGCCTGCACCTCGGTCCAGTTGCACCTCCAGGTCCGGCCGGAGGACTTCGCCGCGCACTGGAACGCCGCGCAGTGCCTGGCCGGGGTGCAGCTCGCCATCGGGGCGAATTCCCCTTTCCTGCTGGGCAAAGCGCTGTGGCACGAGACCCGCGTCCCGCTGTTCCTGCAAGCCACCGACACCCGCCCGGAGGAGCTGAAGAACCAGGGCGTGCGGCCCCGGGTGTGGTTCGGCGAGCGGTGGATCACCTCGATCTTCGACCTGTTCGAGGAGAACGTGCGCTACTTCCCCGCGCTGCTCCCGGAACCGGTCGAGGAGGACCCGATCGCCGCGCTGGAGGCGGGGCGGGCGCCGACCCTGGCCGAGCTGCGGCTGCACAACGGCACCATCTGGCGGTGGAACCGGCCGGTGTACGACCTCGTCGACGGGGTGCCGCACCTGCGGGTGGAGAACCGGGTGCTGCCCGCCGGGCCGTCGGTGCTCGACACCGTGGCCAACGCGGCGTTCTTCTACGGCGCGCAGCGGGCGCTCACCGAGCAGGACCGTCCGCTGTGGACGCAGATGTCGTTCGAGGCGGCCGAGGAGAACTTCTACACCGGCGCCCGGCACGGCCTGGAGGCCCACCAGTACTGGCCGGGCGCCGGGTGGATCGCCCCCGAGGAGCTGGTGCTGCGGCGGCTGCTGCCGATGGCCCGCGAGGGACTGCGCGCCTGCGGCGTGTCCGAGGCGGTCGCCGACCGCTACCTCGGGGTGATCGAGCAGCGCTGCCTGCGCCGCCAGACCGGGGCGAGCTGGCAGCGCGACGTGGTGGCCCGGCTGGAGAGCCGCGGCCAAGACCGCTACACCGCGCTGAACGGGATGTTGCAGAGATACCAAGAGATGTCCAACAGCGGCGAACCGGTCCACAACTGGCCTGTGGAGTGATTTCTTCCAGGCTCGATTTGCATAGGAGTGCCGGTAGCGGAACCTCAGCGGCCTGCTCGCTCCGGGAGCCGCTCCTCATGTACAAGCGCGTACACAGCGTCGCGGCTTCCACGCGAGAAGACCGCTGAGGACCCGCGGCGGTGCCAGTTGCGAGGGTGGGGCAAAGCGAAAGCGGCTCTCGCCGCTTGCCTGACTGTGGTGGGGTTCGGCTGGTGCGTGGCGGGGAAGCGGCTTCGCCGCTTCGCGGGTCAGACCACTCCGTGGATGTTGAGTTCGGGGCCTGGGCGGATCGTTGCGCGGACGCCGAAGACTTGGGCGAGGAGCTGTTCGTCGAGCACGTCGGTGGGTGGTCCGCTGGCGCGCACCCGGCCTTCGTGCAGCACCGTGAGGCGGTCGCAGAACTCTACCGCGTGCCGCAGGTCGTGCAGGGTGAGCAGCACCGCGAGCCCGTCGGCGGCGAGCTTGCGCAGCAACGCCAGCACGCCGTACTGGTGCCGCAGGTCGAGGTGGTTGGTCGGCTCGTCGAGCAGCAGTGCGACCGGTCGCTGGGCCAGCGACCGGGCCAGCGCCACCCGCTGCCCCTCGCCGCCGGAGAGGGTGCGCACGTCGCGGTCGGCCAGCGCGTCGAGCTCGGCCGTGCGCAGCGCCTCGGCCACCGCGGCGCGATCCTCGGCGCGCATCCGGTCCAGCAGCCCGAGGTGCGGGGTGCGGCCCTGCTCGACGACCTCCCGGACGGTCAGCGCCGCGTCGTGCCGCTGCTCCTGCGTGGTGGCGGCCAGCACCCGCGCCAGCCTGCGGCGCGGGGCGTGGCGGGTGACCCCGGCGATCTCGACCTCACCGGTGCCGGGCTCGATCGCCCGGTGCAGCGCGCGCAGCACGGTCGTCTTGCCGCTGCCGTTGGGCCCGACCAGCCCGTGCACCTCGCCCGGCGCCACCTCGACGTCCACATCGGACACGACGCGGTGGCCGCCGAGGTCGGCGGTCAGCCCGCGCACCCGGATGCTCATCCCAGCTTCCTCCTCCGGCGCAGCATCACGAGGAACACCGGTCCGCCGACGAGCGCGGTGAGCACCCCGACCGGCAGTTCGGCGGGGGCGACCACGACCCGGGCGGCGAGGTCGGCGGCCACCAGGAACACCGCGCCGAGCAGCGCCGACACCGGCAGCACCCGCCGGGCGTCGGAGCCGACCAGGAACACCGCCGCGTGCGGCACCAGCAGGCCGACGAACGCGATCCCGCCCGCCAGCGACACCGCCACGCCCGCCACCAGGGACACCGCCACCAGCGCGGCGTACCGGAACGCCCGCGCGTGCAGGCCCAGCGCCGAGGCCGCGTCGTCCCCGGCGGGCAGCACGGTGAGCCACCGCCCCGCCGCCAGCGCCGCCACCAGGGCCACCAGCACCACGATCGCGGGCACCGGCAGCGTCTCCCAGCGCGCCGCCCCGAGCCCGCCCGCCGTCCAGAACATCACCTGCACGGCGTGGTCGGCGGTGGCGGCGGTGTGCAGCACCAGGGAGGTCAGCGCGGAGGCCACCTGCCCCACGGCGAGCCCGCCGAGCACCAGCGCCGTCGCCGAGCCGGGGCGGCCCGCGACGGCGAGCACCGCCAGCAGCGCCAGCAGCCCGCCGGCGAAGGCCACGGCGGGCTGGGTGAACGCGCCGAGCGCCCCGGCGCCGAACCCGAGCACGGTCAGCAGCGTGACGCCGAGCCCGGCGCCACCGGCCACCCCGAGCAGGTAGGGGTCGGCCATCGGGTTGGCGGTGACGAGCTGCGCCACCGCCCCGGACAGGGCCAGCGCGGCACCGACGACGACGCCGGTCAGCACCCGGGGCAGCCGGGCCCGCCAGACGATCGCCTCCCGCGCCGCCGACCAGTCCGCGTCGAGCCACGGCAGCGCCGGTTCGGCGATGATCCGCCACACCTGGCCCAGCGGCAGCCGCACCGAGCCGAACGACACCGCCAGCCCGCCGACCAGCACCAGCGCCGCCGCGAGGCCGAGGAGCACGGCGGCGGTCCGCGCCCTCATCGGCCGTGCAGGTCGCGGGCCAGCCGCTCCACCGCGTCCGGGAACCGGATGCCCTCGGTCAGCTCGACCAGCGGGATGGTGCTGAACCGGCCGTCGCGCACGGCGGGCGTGCCGGAGGCGAGCGGGTGGCCCTCCAGGTACGCCCGCTTGCCCGCCACCGGGGCGCCGAGGTAGTCGACCAGCACCACGGCTTCCGGCGCCCGCTCGGCGACCTGCTCCCAGCTCACCTCGGTGAAGCCCGCGGGCACGTCGGCGAAGATGTTGCGCCCGCCCGCCCGGCGCAGCGCGTCGTGGCCGACGCCGTGCCCGCCGAGGGTGAACGCGGCCTGCTCACCGGAGTCGTAGACGAACACGTCGACGGGTTCGACGCCCGCCAACCGCCGCTGCACCGCCTCGACCCGGCCGCGGATCTCCCCGGCCAGCCGGTCGGCGCCCGCCCGCAGCCCGAGCACCTCGCCGAACATCGCGATGTCGGCGAGCAGGGTGTCCATCCCGGCGGGGCCCTCGGTGCACGACTCGGACAGCAGCAGGGTGGGGATGCCCGCGTCGGCGAGCACGTCGCGCGCCCGGCCCTCGGTCTCGTCGAACGCGCTGGCGTAGCCGCCGACGACGAGGTCGGGTTCGGCGGCCAGCAGCCGTTCGAAGGACGGGTACTTCTCGGCCAGCAGCGGCACCTGGGCGTATTCGGCGGCGACCGGCTCCGGCGGGGCCTGGTCGTCGGGGTAGGCGGTGCCGACGAGCCGGTCGCCGAGCCCGAGCGCGATCAGGACCTCGGTGGCGTGCTGGTTGAGGCTGACCACGCGCTGCGGTGGGGCGGCGAAGGTCTGGGTGCGCCCGCAGTTGTCGATCCGGGTGCCGCCCGCGGCCCGCTCCGGCGCCGCCGGGGCGCATCCGGTGAGCAGCAGCAGTGCTGCCGCGACGAGCCAGGCCGCTGCGCTGCGCATCGTGCCTCCAGGTCGTGCGGCCTGGCGGCGGGCAGCACGGCGCGGCGGCGCGTGGTGACCGGCGACCGCAGACCGCGGCGGTCGTTCGGAGCCTTCGCGAGCGCACGGGTGATCGGGCTCGCCGCGCGGATGCGCGGCCTACCGTTGCGGGTCAGCGCCGGACTTCGACCGGACTTCCCCCGTTCGCTCGGCGGCTGATCCTTCCCGAACCGCCCGGCCCGGTCAACCGCCGCGACGGCCGAGCTTGCGCGCATCACCGCTGGTCAGCGACGGATCGCCGGAAACGTGGGTGAGATCGACGTCTCGACGGGTAGGCATATAGTTGCCAGATCCTTGCAACAGCTAGACGATGGCACGAGAACACGTCACGCGGAGGAGGCCTCGATGGCGCAGCGGTACGAGCTGCCGGAGCTGGATTACGACTACGCGGCGCTGGAACCGGCGATCTCGGGAGAGATCAACGAGTTGCACCACAGCAAGCACCACGCGACCTACGTCAAGGGCGCCAACGACACGATCGACAAGCTGGCCGAGGCGCGCGAGGCCGGTGACTTCGGGTCGATCGTGGGCCTGGAGACGACGCTGGCGTTCAACCTGGCGGGGCACTCGCTGCACCTGGTGTGGTGGAAGATCCTCTCCCCCGACGGCGGCGACAAGCCGACCGGGGAGCTGGCGGCGGCCATCGACCAGGACTTCGGGTCGTTCGACGGGTTCCGGGCCCAGATGGAGGCGGTGTCCACCACGATCCAGGGCAACGGCTGGGGCGTGCTGGCCTGGGACCCGGTGGGTCAGCGGCTGATCACCCAGCAGCTGCGGGACCACCACTCCAACCTGTCGATCGCCACCACCCCGCTGCTGGTGTTCGACATCTGGGAGCACGCGTACTACCTGCAGTACAAGAACGTGAAGGCCGACTACGTCAAGCAGCTCTGGAACGTCGTGAACTGGGCCGAGGTGGCCCAGCGCTTCGCCGACGCCCGCGCGGGCAAGAACGGCCTGCTGCTGCCTTGACCGGTCCCCGATCTCGACGGTGAGTGCTCCGACAAGCCCGCCGTCGACGGGATCAGCCCCCGGCCTGCCGAGAGGCCGGGGGCTGATCTGTTCCCGAACTGACTGCCGCTCCCACCACGAAGCGGACATGTATTAGGTTAGCCTAACCTGCCTGATCTGACAACCCCCGCTTCGCCAGCACCAGCGCCGCCACCACCGCCGCCCCAGCCGAGACCAACGCGCCGAGCAGCAGCGGCATCCGGGCCCCGAACAGCTCCGCCAGCCAGCCCGTGACCAGCGCGCCCAGCGGTTTGCCGCCCAGGAACAGCAGCATGTACAGGCCCATCACGCGCCCGCGCATCCCAGGTTCCACGGCCAGCTGCACGGTGGAGTTCGCGCTGGTCGTGAAGGTCATGACGGCGACGCCCACCGGGACCAGCGCCAGCGCGAACAGCTCGTAGGTCGGCATCAGCGCGGCCACCGCCTCCAGCAGGCCGAACGCCAGCGCCCCGAGCACCACCAGCCGCAGCCTCGGCCGCCCCCGGCCGCTGCGCCGCGCCGCCAGCGCGGCACCGGTCAGCGTGCCCACGGCCAGCGCGGTGATGAGCAGCCCGTAGCCCGCCGCGCCCCGGTCGAACTCGTTGCGGGCCAGCACGGCGAAGGAGTTCTCGAAGTTCATCCCGAAGGTGCCGACGCAGAACACCAGCACCAGCACCACGACCAGCTCCGGCCGCCCGCGCACGTAGCGCAGCCCGGCCCGCAGCCGACCGGACTCCTGGGCCGCCGCCGGTGCGCCCCGGTGCAGCGCGCCCGGGTCCATCAGCAGCAGCCCGCCCACCACGGCCGCCGAGCTCGCGCCGTTGAGCAGGAAGACCCAGCCGGTCCCGGTGGCGCTGATCATCACCCCGGCCAGCGCCGGACCCACGATGCGGGCCAGGTTGAACGTCATCGAGTTGAGCGCGACGGCGTTGGTGAGCTGCGCCGGACCGACCATCTCCACCACGAACGACTGGCGGATCGGCGCGTCGGCCGCGGAGAAGCAGCCGAGCACGAAGCACAGCACGTAGACCTGCCACAGCACCGCCAGCCCGGTGACGTCGAGGAGGCCGAGCACCACCCCGCACAGCCCGAGCGCGGTCTGCGTGGCGATCAGCAGCCGGCGCTTGTCGAACCGGTCGGCCAGCCCGCCCGCCCACAGGGTGAACAGCAGCGTCGGCAGGAACTGCAGGGCGATGGCGACGCCGAGCGCGGCCGGGCTGCCGCCGGAGAGCTCCAGCACCAGCCAGTCCTGCGCGGCGCGCTGCATCCAGGTGCCGGTGAGCGAGACGACCTGGCCGGAGGCGTAGTAGCGGTAGTTGCGCTCGCGCAGCGAGCCGAACATCGACGGCGGAGGATCGTGCTCCCCGCTGGGGCCTCGTTCCAGCCGGGTTCCGGATCGCTCCGCCACCTGTTCGCCTACCGCCCTTCAGCGCCTCGCCAGGCGATCGATGATCTCGGCCGCCTCGGACAGCACCTCGCGTTCCTCGTCGGTCAGTCCGGCGAGCTGGTGGTCCAGCCAGCGCTCGCGCGCCGAGACCTCCTCGTCGATGCGCGCGCGGCCCGCCTCGGTCAGCTCGACGATGGCCTGCCTGCCGTCGGTGGGGTGCGCCCGCCGCGCCATCAGCCCGGCGGTCTCCAGCGCGGCGATCACCCGCGTCATCGAGGGCGGCTGCACGCCTTCGGTCGCGGCCAGCTCGCCCGGGGTCATCGACCCGGCCTTGTACAGGCAGAACAGCGCCGAGAGCTGGGTGAGCGTGATGGTCGAGTCGGTGCTCTGCGCGCGCAGCCGCCGGTTGAGCCGGACCACGGCGAGCCGCAACCGGCTCCCCAGGGTGCGCTCGCTGATGTCGGACACGTCGTTAGCCTACCAAACAATCCAGGGGAATCGGACAAAGCACAGGTCGGCCCACCTTAGAGCGCCGCCCGCGGTGAGCGGTGCAGCGATCCGCGGAGCAGCGCGGCGGTGGCCCACAACGCTGGGACGCAGGGCCTCGCACCACCCACCGGACACTCCCCTGACATCGTCCCGAGACGCTGTGCTGCGATGGCGCACGACCCGAGCAGATCGTGACTGTCAGGAGCAGAGGTGGCCGCATCGTCCGATCAACCGAAACGCGGACGGCCAGCGTGGAAGACGATCCTGCGGAGCAGCCTCGACGGGGCCTTGATCGGCGCAGGTGCCGGGATCGCGTACGCCATCGTGGTCGCGCTCTACGGCGTTGTTGCCTCGGCGCCGAACGGGGAGGCAATCGCGGGGGTGGCGGCGGTGGCCAGTCTGGTCGCAGTGCCGGTGGGGATTGTTCTCGGAACGGTCTTCGGCACGGCGTTCGGCCTCGCCGCGTGGCTCGGACTTCGCCATCTCGCCTGGGTCGAGGGCGCGGTCGTCGCGGTCTTCGGCGGTCTTGTCCTCGCTCTCGTGATCACCGGATCCGGTCAGGTGAACAGCGGGACGCTGGTATGGGGCGCCGGACCGCTCGTGGCCGGGGTGCCGGCAGCGGCGCTGCACGGGTGGAGATTGCAACGCCGCGTTGCCTGACCGAGGCCTGCCGCCGATCCGGCGGAGTCCCAGTCAGGCAAGCGGCGAAGCCGCTTCCCGCCCGCGCACGCGCGGAACGGAACCCCCGTCAGGCAAGCGGCGTAAGCCGCTTTCGCCTTGCCCCCACCCTCGCCACCGGCACCGCCGCGGGTTCTCAGCGGCCTTCTCGCGAGGACAGCCGCGACGCCGTGTACGCGCTTGTACATGAGGAGCGGCTCCCGGAGCGAGAAGGCCGCTGAGGTTCCGCCACCGGCACCCCCACGCAGAACGAGCCCGACACCGAAAGATCAAATTCCGAGAGCCGCGCTCACCGGGCCTGCTCCGAAGTAGAGCAGGAACGCCGCCGACACCACCCACATCAACGGGTGCACCTGGCGGATCTTGCCGGTGGCGGCCTGAAGCACGGTGTAGCTGATGAAGCCCGCGCCGATGCCGTTGGCGATCGAGTAGGTGAACGGCATGACCACGATGGTCAGGAACGCGGGCAGCGCGATGCTGAAGTCGGCGAGGTCGATCTGCTTGATCTGCCCGATCATCATCGCGCCGACCACCACCAGCGCCGACGCCGCCGCCTCGATGGGGATGATCTGGTAGAGCGGCGTGAAGAACATCGCCGCCAGGAACAGCAGGCCGGTGATCACGTTCGCCAGGCCGGTCCGGGCGCCTTCGGCGATGCCCGAGGCCGATTCCACGAACACGGTGTTCGAGCTGGCCGAGCCGAGACCACCGGCGACCGCGCCGAGGCCCTCGACGCCCAGCGCCTTGCCCACGTTGGGGAAGTTGCCGTCCTTGTCGGCGAGCCCGGCTTCCCTGCTGAGGCCGGTCATGGTGCCCATCGCGTCGAAGAAGTTCGCCAGGACCAGGGTGAACACCAGCATCGCGGCGGCCAGCGCGGGCAGCCGGGTCCAGGCGCCGAAGGAGATGTCGCCGATCAGCGACAGGTCCGGCAGCCCGACGATCTGCTCCGGCAGCGCCGGGTAGCCGAGGTTCCAGCCGTAGGGGTTGCTGCCCTCCGACGGGCCGACCCGCACCAGCGACTCGACGGCGATCGCCACCACCGTGGTGATGCCGATGCCGATCAGGATCCCGCCGCGCGTCTTGCGCGCCACCAGCACCGCGGTCAGCAGCAGGCCGAACACGAAAACCGCGGTCGGCCAGGTGGCGATCGACCCGTCGATGCCCAGGCCGACCGGCACCGTGGTCCCCGCCGCGTCCGGGATGCGGCGCACGAATCCGGCGTCGACCAGCCCGACCATGGTGATGAACAGGCCGATGCCGACGGTGATGGCGGACTTGAGCGCGGGCGGCACCGCGTCGAACACGGCCTTGCGGAAGCCGGTGGCGACCAGGATCAGGATGATGATGCCGTTGACCACCACCAGGCCCATCGCTTCGGGCCAGGTCACCAGGGGCGCGATGCTCACCGCGACGAGCGTGTTGAGGCCGAGCCCGGCGGCGAGGGCGAACGGGAAGTTCGCGATCAGCCCGAACAGGATCGTCATCACCCCGGCGACCAGCGCGGTCGCCGCGGCGACCTGCGGCACCGGCAGGATGCCGCCCAGCACGTCCACCTTGGCGCTGGGCGAATCCGCCGAGTAGCTGCCGAGGATCAGCGGGTTCAGCACGATGATGTAGGCGATGGCCACGAAGGTGACGACGCCGCCCCGGACCTCCCGGACGACGCTGGAGCCCCGCTCGCTGATCTTGAAATACTTGTCCAGCGCACCCTTGCGCGCCTCGGGAGTCTCCATCACGCTTCCCATCACGACACACCGCGCGCGCACGACCTCCACGCACGCGACCTCGAACTACCGGGAGTAGCCTGCCTGACGTGGCACAGGACAGCGAACCCACCCCCTCCAGAGCGGGGCACCGACCGGTGCCGCAGCTCCCGCGCCGACTGGCCGATCCGACGCCGGTCGTGCTGGCAGGGACGCTGCTGTGGCTCGTCGGCGTCGTCTGGTTCGGGGTGGTGGACCTCACCGACGGGCAGTGGGGCATCGAGTTCTGGACCAGCGCCACCGGTTGCGGACTGGGGATCATCGGTTACGGAGTGTTCCGGTGGCAGCGTTCGGCGGCCCGGCGCGGTTCGCGCGGCGCCTGGCGGGGCCTCTCCGGGCTGGACTGATTCCGCCCCCGAGCGCTGGACCGGCGCGCTAGTCTGCTGGGTCGGAGGAACACCACTTCGCGCGGGGGATCACGACCAGTGCCGTCCAAGCTCGACGTCGACCGACTCGAATACGTCATTCTCGCCGGCTGGGCCGGCCTGACCCGGGTTCCCGGCGTGGCGTCGTTCAGCCACTACGGGCGGACGCCGGAGAACATCAACGCCGAACTGGAAGCCGCCGACCAGCGGTGCCGCGAGCGCGGCCTGGTCGACCGCGGCGATCGCGTCAACGACGCCGTGTGGGACCTGATGGGGGTCTACGCGCACTCCTCCGTCGAGTACGACCTGCGGTTCTCGCACACCAAGGGCACCGAGCTGCGGGCCTGCGTCACGGTGGCCGGGCAGGTCGCGGTGCGCACCACCATCGACGGCGACCGGTTCACCCTGGAGCGGGTGCGGCCGGACGAGGCGCTGCCCGCGCTGATGTCGCTGCTGCCCGAGCACCGCCCGCACAAGATGCGCGCGCTCGGCGTCGACCTCGCCGAACTCCGCAAGGCCCGGGCCGACCTGGAGCGCCGCGGCGAGACCGACGAGCGCGCCCTCGACCAGTTGCTGCGCTCGCGCGGGGTCAACATCGCCGACTACCGCCAGATGACCAGACTGCTCGACGGCAAGAAGCTCGGCGGCGGCGAGGTCGGCGTGACCATCTGGAACCGCCAGCGCAAGGAGTTCCGCGGCGAGCAGACGCTGCGCATCGTCGACCTCGAACAGGGCCGCGTCGCCGTCTACAACAGCGGCGGTCAGCGCATGGTCGCGGGCTGCGACGCCGGAACGGTCAAGCGGGTCCTCGGCGGCCTCGCCGCCGAAACCCAGCGCGCCGCGGCCTTCTGATGCTGCTCCGAACGGAGCATTCGTGACCGAATCGGGAACTTACGCCGCGTGTCGTGCGCCGAACTACTCTGTGGTCGGCGGCACGCACCTGGCAAGCTACACCTGAACACGCAGCACTGGAGGGAAGACCGTGTTAGTACCTGGGGTGGGCGGAGCAGTGGCGGCGGCAGGTCGCGCCGTCGTGCACACCGTCGTTAACACTGGTTCGGCCGGCGGCGGGGGTGCCGCCGCCACACAAGCCTCGTTCTCCGTCGACATCGAGCAGATCCCCGGCCTCATCGCCAAGTACCAAGAGGCACAGGACGAGTTGCGGGCGATCCAACGCCACGCGAATCAGCTCGCCAATCTCAAGATCGGCGCCGGAGACGACGAAGTGAGCGGGAAGGCCTCGGAGGCCTTGGCCAAGATGGCAGGCAATGACCGAGGAAACCTCGGCTGGGCGGTGACCCAGTGCATCGAACGGCTCCAGGGCCAGATTGATCAGCTTAAGGCAGCTCAAAGCGGCTACCAGTCCGCCGACGAAGCAGCCACCCCACGTCAGGTCTAAGGAAAAGCATCGTGCTACGACGAGCCAGTTTGACTGCCTTCTCCCTTCTCGCCACGCTCGGCATCGCCGCGTGCTCGACGTCCGATGGAGGAAGCACCACGCCTCCCACTCAAGCGACGTCCCAAGCGGAGACGTCCACGATCGAGAACCCGCGCGATCTCAAGGCAGTCGCGGACGCATGCACCTTGTTGACCCCGGACCAGCTCGCAGCGCTCGGAGGCGGCGGCCAGCCGGAGGCAAGCACGTCCGCATACCAGGAGCCCCAGTGCTACTGGCGCAACGACGCATTCGGTGTTGACGTCGCCATCAACACCGTCGCAGGCGGACTCGACGTGGCATTCAAGGAACCGGGGACCGAACGAACCGAGATCGCGAGCTTCCCTGCGGCCAAGTCGGGCGAAACGACGACCCTGTGCCACATTGCGGTCGTCGTCGCCGAAGACCAGCAACTCGAGATCGATTACACCAGGTTCGGCGGCGATACCCCGGAGATGCTCGACACCTGCGGAATGGCGGAAAAGCTGGCCGCCGAAGCAGTGAAGAACCTCCCCGCCTGACTTTAGAATTTCGGCCTATTCGAGGGGGACATCGAATGCCCATCCCATTGATACCGGTCATGATCGGCGCTGCTGGCGGATACCTCGCTTCGCCGAGCGATAGCGGCAACAGCAACGAGATCATGCAGGACGTCGGGTTCAATCACCCGCAGAAGTACCAGCAGATCACCGGTGGCCGGGGCACCGCCGCGATCGATCCGGTGATCGACGGCTGGCAGAATGAGATCTCCAGCAAGTTCCGCGAGGTCGCCAACAAGCTCGAAGAGGCCAATGCCAAGGCTGGTGTCGCCTGGGAAGGGCGCGCTGCTGAAGAGCACGGCAGCTCGCTTTCGCCGATGACGCAGTTCATCCACGATGCCGACACCATGTCGCAGGTCGTAGGCCGCACTGCCATGGAGCAGGCGAACAACTTCAGCACGGTAAAGAATTCCATGCCGGAGCCTGTGGAGGTTTCCGCGACCGATAGCTGGATAGAGAAGGGCGGCGCCTGGCTGGTTGGAGGTGAGACTGACCTTCAGCAGCAGGAGCGGGAAGCGCGGGAAAAGGCTGAAGAGGCGAAGCAGCACTACGACAACTACCAGCAGTCCTCGAACGCCTCGATCAACGCTCTTCCCATGTTCCCCGACCCCCGCAGATGGCCTACGAGCAGGGCTCTGAGCCCGGTGGTCAGGGCACCGCGGTGGGGACGCCGACGAGCCCGGGCAATGGCGGGAGCGCGCAGGGCATCGGCGGCGGTGGCGGCAGCATCGGCCGCGTCGGCGGCGGTGGCGGGCTGGGGCCGGATGGCCTCGGCAGCGTCTCGCCCGGCCCGGCCGGTAGCGAGTCGCAGTGGGCCGGTGGCGGCGGTGGCGGGTCGAACCCGCTGCCCGGCTACAACCCGTCGGTCCCGCCGGGTGGCGGGCCTGGCGGCCCCGGTGGCATCGGCGTCGTTCCCCCGGGCACCACGCCTCCCGGCACGGGTCGCGGCGGTCCGGGCGCGGGCGGCCGGGCCGGTGGTGCGGGTGGCGCCGGTGGGCGCGGGCTCGGCGCGGGCGGCGGCACGGGTGCCGGCCGCGGCGGCGTCGGCGGACCGGGCGCGGGCGGCGGAGTCGGCGCCGGTGGTCGCGCCGGAGCCGGTGGCCTCGGCGGTGTCGGTGGTGCCGCTGGCGGCGCCGGTGGCGCTGCGGGCGGACGCGGCGGTGCGGCCGGTGCCATGGGCGGTGCCGGTGCTCGCGGACGCGGCCAGGAAGGCGAGGACGACCTCGAGCACGAGAACAAGTACATGGTCGACACCGACGAGGCGTGGGACGAGCTGGGTCTGCCCAAGGTCGCCCCTGCCGTCTTCGGCGACTGGGGCAACGACCGCTGAGTCGTAGCCGAGCGGCCCGCACCGACCCCGGTGCGGGCCGTTTTCGCTCCCCACCACGAGACCCCCGGAGCTAGCCGAGCACGATCCGGCCCGCGCGGACCGCTGCGGAGCAGACCGAGCAGGTGGGGCGGCCGTCCGGCGCGGTCAGCTCGCCCGGTTCGGACAGCACCCCGCACAGCGCGGCGAGCAGCGGCGGGGTTTCCGAGCACGGCACCACGTGGTTCTGGTACCCGGCGGCCACCCACCGCCCCACCGGGACCTCTTCGCTCACGGCGCCGCCTCGGCGCGGAGGTGGTGGCGGCCCGTGGGTTCCGGTTCGTCGTCGTAGTAGTACGCGTCCGGGTCGTGGCACGGGAATCTCGGCGGCGGCGCGCAGTCGCGCTCGGCCTCGACGGCGGCGATGAGCTGCCAGACGGAGTAGCCGCCCTCGCCCGCTCCGGCGTGCTGCGCGGGGAGCGCGCGGCCGGTCATCGCGGTGCCGATCAGGGCGAGGAGCAGCACGTTGATGAGCACGAACGTGCTGATGTGGAGCCAGAACACGGGTCGGTCCTTCCGGTGGGTGCGGAGCGGTCAGCGCGGGCGCGGCTGCGGGTGGGCGAGATGGCGCCAGCAGTCCATGCAGGTGTCCTCGCGGATCCAGTCCAGCTCGGTGCGACCGCGGAGTTCGGCGGCGTCCGCCGCCACCCCGCAGAACGCGGTGACCAACTCCCCGCTCGGCTGATCACGCGCCTCGACGGCGAACGCATGCCGCCCACCCGTCACCGGCCGCCAGATGTAGTGAAGCTTGCTCGATCCGAACATCCCTGACCTCCTTCGATCACAGAGCGAGTTCTCTCAGTACGGAGAGTCCCAACAGGATCGATCAAGGTCAACGTTTCAGATCGGAAAATTTTCCGAATTAACCAGTTCGGGTGATCAACTAGGTTGGGGACATGACCAAGGGCACGGCGTCAACGGTGCGCAGACGACGACTCGCGGCGACCCTGCGCAGCCTCCGGGAGGCAGCGGAGATCACCCCGGAACAGGTCATGGACGAGATGGGCTGGTCCCGTTCGAAGGTGTCCAAGGTCGAGACAGCGAACATGGGCGTCTCGGTTGCAGACGTGCGCGTGCTCTGCGAGCTCTACGCAGCCGAGGACGGAGTTCGCGATTGGCTCGTGCGCACCGCCCGCGACGCACGCCGCACCCACTGGTGGGACGCCTACGACGAAGCGCTTCCCGAGCGATTCCGCGACTACCTAGAACTTGAGTCGGAAGCCACCGCCATCCACCACTTCGAGATCGACCTCGTTCCCGGCCTTCTTCAGACCAAGGACTACGCGTCGGCGCTGATGACCGCATACGCACGTGAGCTCGGCCCTGCTGCGACGGAAGCGCAAGTAGAGCTGAGGATGCAGCGCCAGACGAAGTTTCGCGAGGCTGGCATGCACTTGAGCGCAATCGTCGACGAGTCGGCCCTACTGCGCTGCATCGGGTCCGCATCGACACGCCGCGCTCAGCTTCGGCAACTGCTTGATCACCTCGACGATCCGCACACAGACCTCCGCGTGCTCCCGATGAGCGCTGGTGCACACGCCGCCAGCGGTTCGCCGTTCGGTCACCTCTTCTTTCAGGAACCTATCCCGAGTGTCGTCTTCCTGGACAACCTGGCAGGGAGCCTCTACATCGAGCGCGAGGAGGAAGTGGCCCAGTTCGGAAAAGCTTTCAGAACTCTTCGGCAGATGGCCAGTGATGCGGAAGAATCAGCGAAGCTGCTCCATGCAGCATTGATCGCTGTTGGCTGAAGAGGTGATCGCATGTACGACATCACGCGTTGGCGGAAGTCCAGCAGGAGCAACGGAAACGGCGGCATGTGCGTAGAGGTGGGCTTCGGCCGAGGCATCGTTGGAGCCCGTGATTCGAAGCTCGGCGAGGCAAGTCCGGTGCTCACCTTCGACCGCGAGCGCTGGACCGACTTCCTCGCCGCGCTGAAGGGCTAGCGCAGCAGCGTCGTCGCCTCGGGGTCGGCGAGCAGTGCGGCGAGGGCGAAGCGCTCGCCCCACTCCCCCGCCGACCAGGCGAGGGCGCGGGAGAGGCCGTCGGGGTTGCGCTCGGCGTGCAGAGTCCCGGTGGTGTCGACCCACCAGTGCACCCGCCGCTGCCCTTCGGCGGTGCTGACGTGGAGCTCGTCGTGCAGGTCGACGGCACCGCCCGGCAGCGCGACGCCGAGGAGCTCGCAGGCCGTGGCGACGCGAGCAACCTCGGTCCACGGGCGCTGCTCGCCCCGCCCGGCGACCCGCATGGTGTTCTCCTCGGAGGCCAGCGGCAGGTCGAGCAGTTCGGCGAGCGCCTCGGCGTCGAACCCGTCCGGGCTGCCGCCCGCGACGACCAGGGGCGCGTCGAGCACGCCGAGCATCCACGGTTCGTCGAGCACGACGGCGTTCGACGTGCTGACCACCGCGCCGGACACCGAGCGCACCTGCTCCGGCGGGTCGATCGCGGTCGGGTCGACGACCCCGCAGGCGACCGCCTCGGCCAGCGCCTCGTGCGCCCGCAGCGCGGTTCCGGGCCGCACCGCGCGCTCCGGGTCGCCGAGCCGTTCCAGCAGGTCGGCCGCGTCGTCGACGTCGAGCACCCGCAGTTCGGCGCGGATCCCGGCCAGTCGCAGCGCCGACTCGTCGACGCCCACGTCGGGGACCGGGTCGTAGAGTCCCGCGAGCCCTTCGGCACCGGGCAGCCGCCAGGCGCGCGGGGCAGCTCCGGCCAGCACCGCGTACCGGGCGATCCACCACGCCGGGTAGCCGCGCGGATCGCGCAGCGCGTGCGCCGTCTCCGGCTCGCCGACCAGCAGCCGCAGCGCCCTCGGCCAGGCGTCGTCGGCGACCAGGTCGAGGTCGCGGATGGCGGTGAAGACCGGCGGTGGCCAGTGGTCGGGCTGCGCGCTCTCCTGCTCGGACCACCACTCCCGCACGTCGGCGAAGTCGTCGTCCGGTTCGGTGGGGTCCTCCTCGGTGTGCACGGCGAACCCGTCGAGCACACCGAGGGAGCGCAGCAGTCCGGCCGGCCAGCGCCGGGCGAAGTCGTCGTCGAGCACCGCCAGCGCCGCGTCCTCGCCGAGGTTCACCGGATCGAGCAAGTCGAGCAGGGCCGCGTCGGGCAGCAGCAGCTCATCGGCGCGGCGCACGTCGCCGTCGCGGTCGGGCAGCCCGAGGGCACCCAGCCAGTCGCGCGGGCGGTCGCGCTCGACGAGCCGCAGCACGGCCTCGGCCAGCGGCAGCACGTCCATCCCGGCGCGGGCGTCGGAGACGCTGGTGCGCACGGCTTCGGCCAACGGCGGCGCGTCGAGCAGCTCGGCCGGACCGGCGCGGTGCGCGCCGAGCTTCTCCAGCAGCGGGTGCACCGCGTCGGGGTGGGCGATGCGCAGCCCCGAGATGTCCAGGTCGGCCAGCAGCGCGGCCGGGTCCGGGTCGGCGTCGCGGTCGCCGAGCAGCACGTCGCGCACGCCGCTGACGGTGCGCCCGTCGACCAGCGGGACGGGCAGCGCGGTGAGGTCCTCGCGCGCGGTCGGGTCGGCGGCGTCGACCACCGCCAGCGCCTCGTAGAGCTCGCGCCACCACTCCGGCGGGCGGTCGAGCCCGGAGACCGCCTCGACGACCTCGGCGGCACCGACGCGCGCGACCTCCAGGACGTGCAGCGGGCGGCGGTATCCCGGCTCGGACAGCTCGGCGTCGAGCAGCCCGGGGATCACCTCGCGCAGCAGCCGGGCCAGTTCCGGGGCGACGTGGTCGAGGACCGACGCCGACACCGGCGCGACCGCCTCGCCGTCGGCACCCGGCAACCAGGCCGCCACGCGCAGCCGGTCGGTGACGCCCCGCCGCAGCACCTCGTCCACGTCGGACAGCGGGAAGCCCGGCAGCGGGACCAGCGCGGGCCGGTGCCGGGGAGCAAGCTTGCGCACCAGCTCGGGGTAGTGCTCGGCGGCGCGGCGGAGCACCGCCTCGGCGGCCCCGGAGGTGGCGATGCGCCTGCGGTCGGGTTCCAGCGGCACGTCGGCCAGCAGCCGCGCGGGCAGCGACACCCGCTCCTCGGTCGGGGTGGGCGCGTGCAGCACGTCCTCGGCGAGCGCGATCGGCGTCCCGTCGTCGTCCAGCGGGACCGCCCAGCAGATCCGCCAGGCGGTCGCCTCCCGGGCTTCGGTGGCGAGCCCGGCCAGCTCCTCGGCACCGAGCGAACCGGACTCCCGGTGCACCAACCAGCGGTCGGAGCGGACGGGGCCGTGCACGACGACCTGGTCGGCGGACTCGTCGGCGCGCCGCCAGGTCCGGTCGTCGATCCGGATCTCGCGCAGCGCGGGCAGCGCCAGCAGCAGGCCGGGGATCTGGTCGGTGAACGACGCGAGCAGCTCGTCGGGATCGACGTCGGCGCGCAGAGGCAGCCGGACCTCGGTGGCGAAGCCCTCCGGCGGTGCGCCCTCGACCGGCCACGGCAGCCGCAGCACCGGGACCGCACCGCCGCGGGCCTCGGCCTCGCGCGCCGGTCCGGCCAGGTCGGCGATCTCGGCCTGGGTGCGCGACGCGGAGAACCCGACCCCGCCGGTGGTGGACACCAGCCGCGGCGCGTCGGAGACCGCGAGCACGGCGGCGAACCCGACGCCGAACCGGCCGACCGAGGCCCCGGTCCGCTTGGTGGAGGCCCGCAGCGACGCGAGCCCGGTGACGCCCTCGGGGGTCAGCGGCGCCCCGGTGTTGGCGACCCGCAGTTCGCGGTCGGCGACCGAGACGTGCAACGCCCCACCGCTGCCCGCCGCGTCGGCGGCGTTCTGGGCCAGCTCGACGAGGAGCCGGTCCCGGTAGCCGCCGAGCCGGAGGTCCTCCTCGGCGTTGGCGTCCTCCCGGAACCGGGTGGGCGAGTCGCGCCAGGAGCGCAGTACGTCCGCGCGCAGAGCGGCGGTGCCGAACGGATCGGTCGTCACTGGTTGCGCGGCTCGTATTCCACCGAGGTGTCGTCGTACACGATCTCGGCGACCGGGACCGTGGACGAGGTGTCGACCTCGACCTCGGAGTGCGCCCCGCAGCCGAACTCGACGTGCACCACCCGGCCGTCACCGGGCGAGACGTCGTTGGCGCAGACGCCGAAGGCGGCACCCATCGATCCGGCGATCTTCAGGAAGAAACCGCAGGTGCCGCAGGTCGCGGGGGCCATTTTGGCGATCTCGGACCGGGGCCCGAAGTCCCCGGCGTGCCAGCGGTCGGCCGCCTCCAGCCGCCCTTCGAGGCTGAGCACCCGCTTGCGGCCGAGGCCGAGCTCGGTGGCGACCTCGTCGAGCGCCGGGTCGTCACCGCCCGTGTACCCCGGCACCAACCGGGGGTCGTCCGGCTCGGTGGGCAGCAGATCACCCGCACCCAGATCGCCGGGCTGCACCCGATTGCTCCACGGCACCCAGTCCGGGGCGGTCAGGGCGTCCGGTCCGGGCAGCAGGACGACCTCGCTGACGGTCACCGGCTCGCCCGGCCCGACGCTGGCCACGGTCACCGCCCAGCGCCAGCCGACGTAACCGGAGTAGTTCGACTCGAAGAAGTGCGTCGCCGCGTGCGGACCCTCGGCTTCCACGCCGACGTGCGCACCGACCGGATCGGTGGTCTCCGGCTCGGCGCCGGGTTCCACCTCCTCCTCGGCTGCCGCGCGGGCGAGGGCCACCGCCGCTGCGAGTTCCGGATCCAGGTGCGCGGCATCGCCGCCCGGCTGCCCGGCGTCCTCGAACGGGGCACCCGCGCCTGGGCTGGTCATCGGAGCAGGCATAGGCGTCACGTGCCCGATTGTGCCGTACGGGGTCGTGACCGCCTGCGCCCGTGTCAAGCTTTCGGGGTGCGGATTCCACTCCAGACGGGTCGACGCGTGCTCTTCGGGTGCGTGGTGTTCGTGCTCGGCGCCGTCCTGCTGGCGTGCTCGCCGCAGGCACCAACGCAGCACGACGGCCAGGGCGACCGCGAGCAATCCGATCAGGGCATAGGGCACCCGGGAAGCCTGCCACACCTTCGAGCGGAGGTGATCCGCACGCTGCCGCACGATCGCTCCTCGTTCACTCAGGGCCTCGAACTCGCCGACGGGCTCCTCTACGAAGGCACCGGCACGCACGGCGGATCGGTGCTGCGCGCGACCGACCCGGCCACGGGTCACGTGCTGCGGGAGGTCGGGCTCCCGGGGAGTTCTTCGGCGAGGGCATCACCATCACCGGTGACCGTATCTGGCAGCTCACCTGGCAGGAAGGGGTTGCGTTCGAGCGCGACCGCAGGACCCTCGCCGAGCTGCGCCGGGTGGAGTACGAGGGCGAGGGCTGGGGGCTCTGCTTCGACGGCTCCCGCCTGGTGATGAGCGACGGCAGCGACGAGCTGACCTTCCGCGACCCGACGACGTTCGCCGTGCGCGGAACGGTCGAGGTCCGCGCCGGCGGCGAACCGGTGGACCTGCTCAACGAGCTCGAGTGCGTCGACGGCCAGATCTGGGCCAACGTCTGGGGCAGCGAGGAGATCGCCCGGATCGACCCGGCGTCCGGCCAGGTCACCGCGGTGGTGGACGCCTCGGGGCTGCTCTCGCCCGCCGAGCGCCGGGGCACCGACGTGCTCAACGGCATCGCCGCCGTGCCCGGCGCGGACGAGTTCCTGCTCACCGGCAAGTACTGGCCGCACGTGTTCCGGGTGCGCTTCGTCCCAGCCTGATCACCCGATCGGCGGAAGTAGCGACCGCGGGTGCATCAGGCGGCGGAGTGCGCGCCTCTTTTCCTCCGAGAACACCGATCGCATCGGGCGGTCGGCGACGGAGGTGGAAGCGATGAACGGGATCGGAACGGAACGCGGTCGGTGGACGTCGGCGGTCGGCGGCCTTCGGCCGGTGCGCGGGCTGATCGGCGCGCTGCGCCGGTGGTGGGCGCGGCGCGGGCGGCCGGAGCCCGACCCGGCGGCCGGGCGACCACGGCTGCGGCTCGTCCCCGACGGCGGACCCCCACCCGGGCCCGCTCCCCCGCCGACGCTCCGCGAACGCTGCCGTGCGGCCCTGGCGCGCTGCTGGGCGGGCGCGGCGGGCTGGTGTGCGGCCTTGGCGAGCCGGCACGCGTGCCACTGGTGCGCGGTTCGGTTCTCGCGCAGCGCGGTCGTGCGGCCGCTGCTGACGCGCTGCCGTGCGGTGCTCCGGCGTCGGCCCGGCGGCCGCGCCGAGGGCCGACCGCGCGCCGCCGGGCGGTTCGCCGCGGTGCTGGCGCGCGCCTCGACCCGGCTGCCGTTCACCACGACCGGCCCGCTGATCCCGCCGCGCCCGGCTCCCCGTCGCGACCGCTGGGGCCCGGATCGCTGCGAGCGCGGCGCGTGCGGTCGCGGTCGGCCCGATCACGCCGGTTCCGACCGCACCGGTCGCGGCGGGCCCGGTCGGTCCACCGGTGCGGCGGGGCGGTCTCCGCCGCTCGTGGTGGCGCGGCGGGCGGTGGTCACCACCGGGGCCGTTGACGGCGGAGCGCACGTCGTAGGCTCGCGTCGTGCATCGAGGATGGAAGTCGCTGCTGGCGGTCGGGGGCGTCGTGCTCGCCACCGGATGCGCCGCCCCGCACGAACCGCAGGTCACGTTCTACTCGCACGGGAACTCGACCGCGGTCGACCCGGCGCTGTTCTGCGACCCGACCGGCGAGGAGTGCGACACGGCCGAGGGGTCGGTCGGCAGGCTCCGCGTCCCGGACCACGCCCCGGTGCAGATCTCGGTGCCCGCGGAGGTGGCCAGCACCCCGTGGCAGGTGGTGTTCCTCTACCGCGACGCGGCCGGGCGCCAGCTCGACGGCCGCAGCGCGGTGTTCGCCCCGGACGAGCGGCACGCCTACACGCTCACCATGCCGAAGGACGGCGTCCAGCTCGAACACGTCGAGGTGCAGCGGTTTTCCGCGGTGCTCACCGCAGGCGCCAACGGCGGCGTGAACTTCGGCATCGGCGGCGCGTGGGTGCTCCAGACCCACGGCTGAGGCGCGGCACGTCCGCGCTCCGGGGTACGACGTCGCCGCCCCGGCCACCGCTCCGGGCGTGCCCGGGGCTGGGCGTGCCCGGGGCTGGGCGTGCTCAGGGCCGGTCGGCACAGGCGAAGTGCGCCCCCCGTGGCGAGCCGCGCGGGGACGCGCGGGCCGACGGCCGGGACGCCCTGCGGCGTCCGAACCGGACGTCGTCGGCGGCCACCGGCCGCGGACGACCGCGAGGGCAGCGCGGCGGTGCCGGTGGCGGAACCTCAGCGGTACGGGCTGCTCAGGTGATGGCCCCGGCTTCGCCGCGGCGGAAAGGGCGCTCCAGCGCTGCGGACCGGACGGGCCCGGTCACCGCATGCACGCCGCGGCTCGGCGGAGCGCGCAGGGCGCACCGCCGAGCACGTCGGATCGCTGGGCGTCGCGACGGTCGATCACGACCCGCCCGGGTCGAGCTCGCGGGCGACCGCGCGCACGACCTCGCCGATCCGCTTGGAGACCTTGCGATCGGGATAGCGCCCGCGGCGCAGGTCGGGCAGGACGCGGTCCTCCAGGAGTTTGATCATGTCCTCGACCATGCCGTGCAGCTCGTCGGCCGGGCGGCGACGCGCTTCCACCACCGACGGCAGCGGATCGACGAGCTGCACCCGGAGGGCCTGCGGCCCCCGTCGACCCTGCGCCATGTCGAACTCGACGCGCTGCCCGGTCTTGAGGGCTTCGACGCCCGAGGGCAACGCGGAGGCACGGACGTAGACGTCCTCACCATCATCCTGGGTCAGGAAGCCGAAGCCCTTGTCCGCGTCGAACCACTTGACCCTGCCGGTCGGCACTGTCCTCACCGTTCCCTGTCGAACCGCCCGTCTCCGGGCCCGCCTGTCCTGTCACCGTCCCACCGGCCGTGCCGGTGTTCCACCCGTCGGTCCGACCGACCAACCTGGCCGGTGACCTGCACCGGCGCGGCAGTCAGCCGACCGACCGCGTCGGCCGCCGCGCCGGGACGAACCACCCCCGCACGACGAAAGCGCCCCGAATACGCCACGCAGTCGGGCGCGCCGGGACGCGTCATCACCAGGGTACCCCGGGGCCCCGGGGTCAGGCCAGCCTTCTCCCCCGAGGCCCGTTGCGGCGGACCCGACCGCGCGGCCTACGCTGCTGGGCATGGCCAGTTCAACGCGCTCCGCGGTGCTGCCGGTGTCGATCGTCCTGTTCGCCGCCGGGCTGCTGTCCATCATCGCGATCTTCGGGTTGTACGCCTTGGGCCACCAGGACCTTCCGGTGTGGCTGAACCTGGCGACGCTGCTCGCGCCCGCCGGGTTCATCTTCGGCGTGGTCGCCACCGTGCTGCGCGCGCGCCGCCGGTAGTCCGCAGCACCCCCGTTGCCCGAAAGCGGCGGCAGGCGACGCCCGCGACCTCGCCGCCGCACCCGCTCAGCCGATCGCACCCGCTCGGCCGATCGCGGCCGACGTGGCGGACGGGCGCTCGGCGCGGTGGCGAAGGGCCGCCGCCGGAGCGAGGCGGGTTCTCACGCCCGGTGGCCGGCGAGCCAGTCCGGGAACGCCGTCAGGTCGGGCAGCACCACGTCGGCTCCCGCCGCCGCCAGCTCGTCGGCGTCGTACGGCCCGGTCGCCACGGCGACCGCGAGCGCATCGGCCGCCTTCGCCGCGGCGATGTCGCCGTAGTGGTCGCCGACGTAGATCCCGGCGCCTTCCTCGCGCAGCACGACGCCCTTGCCCGCGGCGAACACGTCCCCGGCGAGCCGGTCCACGGTCCACCCGCACGCCTGGAGGTGCAGCGCGGCGTTCGGCTCGTACTTGCCGGTGACCACCAGGGTGCGCCCGCCCGCCGCGCGCACCGCCGCCAGCGCCGACGCCGCCCCCGCGGTCGGCTCGGTCGAGCCGATCACCACCTCGGGGTAGATCTCGCGGAACCGGTCGACCAGCTTGCGGACCAGCGGCTCGTCCAGCTCGTAGCCGCGCAGCACGTCGGCCAGCGGCGGACCCAGGTTCGCCGCGAAGTGCGCACCGTCCAGCGCGGCGTCGAACTCCGCGTTCAGCACGTCGAAGGCCGCGACCATGCCGGGCCGCGGGTCGATCAAGGTCATGTCGAGGTCGAATCCGACCACCAGCTCTCCGGCCACCCGGCCAGCCTAAGCGCCTGCTCCCGAGGCCCGAGCGCCGCGCGGCGGGTCAGCGCGGTGCCCGGACGGCACCCGCCGACCGGGGCAGCTCCCTTGACGCGGAACTGTTCCGTACCGAAAATCGAGTTCGTAATCTCCCTCACATTTTCGGCGAGCTGGAGTCGGCCATGACGAGCACCACCGCGAACTCCGTCCACCGCGCAGGCTTCCACTCCTTGCGCGCCAACGGCTTCAACTGGGACTCGCTCCCGCTGCGGCTGTTCACCAAGGGCAACGCCAAGTTCTGGAACCCCACCGACATCGACTTCAGCCAGGACGCCGAGGACTGGCGCAACCTCACCGACGACGAGCGGCGCAGCGTCGCGGGCCTGTGCACGCAGTTCATCGCGGGGGAGGAAGCCGTCACCGAGGACCTCCAGCCGTTCATGGCCGCGATGGCCGCCGAGGGCCGCTTCGGCGACGAGATGTACCTGACGCAGTTCGTCTTCGAGGAGGCCAAGCACACCCAGGTGTTCCGGCTCTGGATGGACGCCGTGGGCCTCACCGACGACCTGCACGAGTACATCGAGGGCAATGAGGGCTACCGGGCGATCTTCTACGAGGCGCTGCCCGAGACGCTGCACGCCCTCCACGAGGACCCGAGCCCGGAGAACCAGGTCCGCGCCTCGGTCACCTACAACCACGTCGTCGAGGGAAGCCTCGCGCTGACCGGCTACTTCGCCTGGCAGAAGATCTGCCGCAGCAACGGCATCCTTCCCGGGATGCAGCAGGTCATCCGGCTCATCGGCGACGACGAGCGCAGGCACATGGCCTGGGGCACCTTCACCTGCCGCCGCCACGTCGCCGCCGACGAGAAGAACTGGGAGATCGTCGAGGACCAGATGCAGCGCCTGCTCCCGCACGTCATCGCCGAGGTGCAGTGGCGGCCGGACGACGCTCCCGACGTGCTGCCCTTCCAGCTCGACAAGGACGAACTCACCACCTACGCCACCGACCGGCTGACCCGGCGGCTCGGCGCGATCTCCAGCGCGCGCGGCGTGCCGCTGGCGCAGATCGACGTGGACGCCTCCCCCGAACACCTGGAGGACCAGTTCGGCAAGGAGGACGACGAGGCCTTCGCGCGGGCGTCCTCCGCCTGAACTTCACTCGGCGTGCGGGGTGCGGACACCTCGCACGCCGTCGGGCGGGGTCGCGGCGATGGCCGAGGTGACGTGGTTGAGCTCGTCGGCCATCCGCTCCGCGGCGTCGCGGAGGAGTTCGGCGCGGGCGCTCAGCGATCCGCTCCAGTGCCGCTGCGCTGCGGCGAGCCGGTCCACCAGGTCGGCCTGCAAGCGCAACCGCTCGACCTCCGCCCAGCTCGGGCCCTCGGTGGTCCGGCGGAACGCGCGTTCGATGGCCGCGGCGATCCGCTCCAGCTCCAGCTCGGTGATCAAGGGCGCCCCCTGGCGTGTGCGGTGCTCCGGCGTGGCGGTGCGGTGCGGCTCAGATCAGGAGTTCTCCGCTCAGGACGGTAACGGCTCGACCGCGCAGGGCCACGCGATCACCGCGCAGGACCGCGCGGACCATCCCACCGCGGGGTGAGCCCCGCCCCGGCCGACGTGGCAGCAGGGGAACCTTCCTATCACCGGTGACCGGAAGGTTCCCCTGCTGCCACCCCCGGAAGTCGGCACATCGGAACGCATCCGGGGGTGGAGAACGGGCGTTCGGACCACCAGGATGAGTGTCCTGCACCACTCTTTCTGAGGAGGTCGTCGTGGTGGAACCCGCACAGCCGAGCTACGCCTCGGGAATCTCCGACGTCCCGCTGCTCGGCGACACGATCGGCGCGAACCTGGACCGGACCGCCGCGCGGTTCGGCGGGCGGGACGCCCTGGTGGAGCGCACCTCCGGGCGCCGGTGGAGCTACCGCGAGTTCGTCACCGACGTCGACGCGCTGGCGCTCGGGCTGCTCGACGCCGGGATCGGCAAGGGCGACCGGGTGGGCATCTGGGCGCCGAACCGGGCGGAGTGGACGCTGATCCAGTACGCGACCGCGAAGATCGGCGCGGTGCTGGTGAACATCAACCCCGCCTACCGGGTCCACGAGCTGGAGTACGTGCTCGACCAGGCCGGGGTCCGGATGCTGGTGGCCGCGCGCGAGTTCAAGGGTTCCGACTACGTCGCGATGGTCGGGCAGGTGCGGGACGGCCGGGCGGCGCTGGAGCGGGTGGTCTTCTTCGACACCCCGGAGTGGGACGCGCTGGCCGGCGGCTCGGCGGACCGGGGGCGGCTCGCCGCGATCGCGGCGACGCTGTCCAGCGACGACCCGATCAACATCCAGTACACCTCGGGCACGACCGGCTTCCCGAAGGGCGCGACGCTGTCGCACCACAACATCCTCAACAACGGGTTCTTCGTCGGGGAGCTGTGCGGCTACACCGAGGCCGACCGGGTGTGCCTGCCGGTCCCCTTCTACCACTGCTTCGGCATGGTCATGGGCAACCTGGCCTGCACCACGCACGGCGCGGCGATGGTGATCCCGGCGGAGGGCTTCGACCCGGCGGCCTCGCTGGCCGCGGTGGCCGCCGAGCGCTGCACGTCGCTGTACGGGGTGCCGACGATGTTCATCGCGGAGCTGGCCCTGCCCGACTTCGCCGACCACGACCTGTCCTCGCTGCGCACCGGGATCATGGCCGGGTCGCCGTGCCCGGTGGAGGTGATGAAGCAGGTCATCGAGCGGATGGGGATGGCCGAGGTCTCGATCTGCTACGGCATGACCGAGACGTCCCCGGTCTCGACGCAGACCCGGGCCGACGATTCGGTGCAGCGCCGGGTCTCCACGGTCGGGCGCGTCGGACCGCACCTGGAGATCAAGGTGGTCGATCCGGAGACCGGCCTGGTCGTGCCGCGCGGGCAGGCGGGGGAGTTGTGCACCCGCGGCTACTCGGTGATGCTCGGGTACTGGGACCAGCCGGACCGCACCGCCGAGGTGCTCGACGCGGCGCGCTGGATGCACACCGGCGACCTCGCGGTGATGGACGCCGACGGCTACGTGGAGATCACCGGGCGGATCAAGGACATGGTGATCCGGGGCGGCGAGAACATCTACCCGAGGGAGGTCGAGGAGTTCCTCCACACCCACCCGGACGTGCTGGACGCGCAGGTCATCGGCGTTCCCGACCCGAAGTACGGCGAGGAGCTGATGGCCTGGGTGCGGCTGCGCGACGGCTCCCCCGAGCTGACCGCGCCCGCGCTGCGCGAGTTCTGCACGGGCCGGCTCGCGCACTACAAGATCCCGCGCTACGTCCACGTCGTCGACGAGTTCCCGATGACGGTCACCGGCAAGGTCCGCAAGGTCCAGATGCGCGCCGAGGCCAAGCGACTCCTCGGCCAGGACTGACCCCCACCGTCACCCGTCCGGAAAGTGAGTGAGGGGCACCCTTGTCCCAGTTACTTGGGCAAGGGTGCCCCTCACTCACTCCACGATCGGGTGGAGCCCCCTTATAGGAGTCCTTTCAGAATGCGGCGGAGCCGCATGCGGTGCGGCCGTCAACCGGCACCGCCGCGGGTTCTCAGCGGTCTTCTCGCGAGGACAGCGCCGACGCCGGGTACGTCGTCGGTACATCAGGAGGCGATCGGCGCAGCGAGAAGACCGCTGAGGTTCCGCCACCCGCACCGCCACGCAGACCATTGGCGAAAGCGGTCCTCAGGCCGAGAAGGGGTCCAGGACGTGGTCCACCAGGTCCGCCACCGAGGAGATCACCTTGGTGGGGCGGAACGGGAACAGCTCGGCGGTGTTGTCGCCGGAGATGCCGCTGAGCACCAGGATGGTCTGCAGCCCGGACTCCAGCCCCGAGCGCACGTCGGTGTCCATCCGGTCGCCGATCATCAGGGTGTGCTCGGAGTGCGCCCGCAGCGCGCGCAGCGCCGACCGCATCATCAGCGGGTTCGGCTTGCCCACGAAGTACGGCTTGTGGCCGGTCACCCGTTCGATGAGCGCCGCGACGGCACCCGTGGCGGGCAGCGTGCCCTCCCGGCTGGGGCCCTTCTCGTCGGGGTTGGTGGCGATGAACCGCGCCCCGCCCTCGACCAGCCGGATCGCCTTGGTGATCGCCTCGAAGCTGTAGGTGCGGGTCTCGCCGATGATCACGTAGTCCGGGTCGCGGTCGGTGAGCACGTAGCCGATCCCGTGCAGCGCCGTGGTCAGGCCGGACTCCCCCACGACGTACGCCGAGCCGTGGGGGCGCTGTTCCTCCAGGAACTTCGCGGTCGCCAGCGCCGAGGTCCAGATCTCGTCCTCCTCGATCTCCAGACCGGTCCGCGCCAGCCGCGCGCGCAGGTCGCGCGGGGTGTAGATCGAGTTGTTGGTGAACACCATGAAGGGGACCTCGTGCTCGCGGAGCTTCGCCAGGAAGCGGTCCGCGCCGGGGACCAGGTGCTCTTCGTGGACGAGCACACCGTCCATGTCCATCAGGTACGTCCAGGGAGCCAGCTCAGTCACGCCCCCGATGATCCTCCGAAGAGGGGGTGGATGGCCACTTCGGCCGCCTTCACCGCGAACCAGACCTCCTCGCCGGGCTCCAACCGCAGGTCGGCGACGGCGGCGGGGGTGACGTCGGCGGCCAGCGAGCGGTCCCCGACCGCGCCGCGCACCCGCACCACGTCGCCGCGCGGCTCCAGCGAGGACAGCCGGACGGCGAGCGCGTTGCGCGGGCTGCCGCCCGGCCGGTCCCGGTGCACCGCGACGGCCGCCGGGGCGAACACCGCGGCCGCCGGGTCGCCGGCGGTGAGCGGTTCGGCGGTCCGGCCGCGCAGCGGGGTGCCGTCGAAGACCAGCCCGGCCTCGTCCGCGGTGCCGGGCAGCAGGTTCAACCCGGCCAGCCGCGCGGTGAACGGCTCGCGCGGCCGGGACAGCACGTCGCGGGTCGGGCCCTGCTCGACGACCCGCCCGTCGAGCAGCACCAGCACCCGGTCGGCGAGCACCACGGCGTCGAGCACGTCGTGGGTGACCAGCACGGTGGGCCGCCGCTGCCGCCGCAGCACCCGGTGCAGCAGCCCGCGCAGGGCGGGGGCGGCGTCGACGTCCAGCGCGGCCAGCGGCTCGTCGAGCAGCAGCAGCTTCGGTTCGGCGGCCAGCGCCCGCGCGACCGCGACGCGCTGCTGCTGACCGCCCGAGAGCTGCTCCGGCTTGCGGTCGGCGAGCCCCGCGGCGTCCACTTCGGCCAGCCAGTGCGCCGCGGTCTCGCGGGCCGCGCGCTTGCCGACCCCGGCGGCCCGGGGGCCGAACGCGACGTTGTCGGCGGCGCTGAGGTACGGGAACAGCAGCGGTTGCTGGGCGAGCAGGCCGACGCCGCGCCGGTGGGTGGGCACGTCGATCCCGCGGGTCGGGTCCAGCCACGCCGCGCCGTCCAGCTCGACCCGGCCGCGAGGCGGGCTGACCAGCCCGGACAGCACCGACAGCAGGGTCGATTTGCCCGCGCCGTTGGGCCCGAGCACGGCGAGCACCTCGCCGGGGGCCACCGCCAGCGTCGCCCGCAGCGCGAACCCGCCGCGCTCGAAGTCGAGTTCCGCGTGCAGTCCGCTCACAGCCGTCCTTCCACCGCCTTGGGCCGGGCCACCACGATCACCACCAGCGCCAGCACCACCAGCAGCAGCGACATCGCCACCGCCGCGTCCACATCGGACTGCGCTTCGGTGTAGATGGCCAGCGGCAGCGTGCGGGTGGTGCCCTGGAGGCTGCCCGCGAAGGTGATCGTGGCGCCGAACTCGCCGAGCGCGCGGGCGAAGGTCAGCACCAGGCTGGAGCCGAGCGCGGGCAGCAGCAGCGGCACCGTGACCCGCCGGAACGCCAGCCAGGGACCGGCGCCGAGGGTGGCCGCGACCTGTTCGTAGCGCGCCCCGGCGGTCCGCAGCGCTCCCTCCAGGCCGACGACCAGGAACGGCATGGCCACGAACACCTGCGCCAGCACCACGGCGGTCGTGGTGTAGGGCAGCCGCAGGCCCACCGCGTCGAGGAGCCCGCCGACCGGACCGGTCCGGCCCAGCAGGTAGAGCAGCGCCAGCCCGCCGACCACCGGCGGCAGCACCAGCGGCAGCAGCACGACCGCGCGCACCACCCGCAGACCGCGCATCCGGGACCGGGCCAGCACCACCGCCAGCGGGCCGCCGAGCAGCAGCGACAGCGCGGTGGACAACGCCGCCGTCTGGACCGACAGCCGCAGCGCGTCCAGCGCGGCCGGGCTGAGCAGCAGCGCGGGCAGGCGCGTCGGGTCGACCCGGGTGAGCAGCCCGAGCACCGGCAGCACCACCAGCGCCAGCGCGGCCACCGCCGGGAGCCACAGCACCCGGGGGACGGCCGAGCGCGCGCTCACGGCGTGCCGAAGCCGTGCGCGGCCAGCACCTCGCGCCCGGCGGGCCCGCGCACGAAGTCGACGAACCGGCCGGCGAGCTCCGGGTTCGGCGCGTCGGCCAGCGCGGCGATCGGGTAGTCGTTGACCGCGCGCGCGGACTCGGGGAACTCGATGCCCTCGACCGAACCGGCCGCCGCCCGCACGTCGGTGCGGTACACCAGCCCGGCGTCGGCCTCACCGGCGACGACCTTGTGCAGCACGGACTTGACGTCGTTCTCCTCGCTGGCGGGCTGGATCCGCACCCCGGCGGCGCGCTCGACCTCCTCGGTCGCCGCACCGCACGGGACCTGCGGCGCGCACACCACCACGACGGCCCCCGGGTCGCCGAGGTCGGCCAGCGACCGGATGCCCGCCGGGTTGCCCGGCGGCACCGCGATGGCCAACCGGTTCGTCGCGAAGGTCGACGGCTGCCCGGCGGTCGCCCCGGTCCGCACGACCTCGGCCATGGTGGCCGGGTCCGCGGAGGCGAGGACGTCGGCCTGCCTGCCCTGCACGACCTGCTCGGCGAGGGTGGACGAGCCCTGGAAGTCGAAGCGGACCGACACGCCCGGGTGCTGCTGCTCGAAGCGGGCGGCGACCTCCTCGAACGACTCGGTCAGCGAGGCGGCGGCCAGCACGGTGAGCTGCTGGGAACCGGTGTCGGCCCGCTGCCCGCACCCGGCCACCGCCAGCACCGCGACCAGCGCCGCGACGAACTTCGGGATCCGGCGCATCATCTCTCCCCCGGTGTCTCCACCACGACGTTGGTCGACTTGACCACGGCGACCGCGAGCACCCCGGGGGCCAGCCCGAGGTCCTCGACCGCCTCGGTGCTCATCAGCGACACCACCCGGTGCGGACCGCACTGCAGTTCCACCTGGGACATCACCCGGTCCGACCGGACCTCGGTGACCAGCCCGACCATCCGGTTGCGCGCCGAGCGGCCCACCCCGGACGGATCGGGCGCGGCGTGCGCCTGCGCGCGGGCGAACTCGGCCAGCGCCGCCCCGTCCACGGCGAGGCGCCCGCCGCCGTCGCGGTCCGCGGAGAGCTGGCCGCCGTCCACCCAGCGGCGGACGGTGTCGTCGCTGACCCCGAGCAGCCCGGCGACTTCGGCGATACGGTAGTGCGGCACGAGGGGCACCATACCTCCGCAACTGCGGAACAGAAGAGGGAATATCTCCGAAAATCCGGAGATCGGGAGTGCGGTCGCGGCGGCAGGTGACTCCACCCGCTCGATCGAAATCCCGCACCATTTCGCGTTAGGGTCGTGGGGTGACGGACCTGGGAATTCCGGTCGTGCGCAGCGCGACCGACACGGCAGGGCGTCCCGACACGCCGCTCCTGGTGGACCGGTTCGGCCGGGTCGCCACCGATCTGCGGGTCTCCCTGATCGACAAGTGCAACCTGCGTTGCACCTACTGCATGCCCGCCGAGGGCCTGCCCTGGCTCAAGCGCGCGGAGCTGCTCGACACCGAGGAGATGAACCGGCTGATCCGGATCGCCGTCGAGGAGCTGGGCGTGACCAACGTGCGGTTCACCGGCGGCGAACCGCTGCTGCGGCAGGACCTGGTGGAGATCATCGGCGCCACCGCCGCGCTGCCGAGCCGCCCGAAGACCTCGCTGACCACCAACGGCATCAACCTCGGGAAGTTCGCCGAACCGCTGGTGGCGGCCGGGCTGGACCGGGTCAACGTCTCGCTGGACACCCTCGACCGCGAGGTCTTCCACGAGCTCACCCGGCGCGACCGGCTCGACGACGTGCTCGACGGCCTGGCCGCGGCCAAGCGGATGGGACTGGAGCCGGTCAAGGTCAACGCGGTGCTGATGCGCGGCCAGAACGACCACGAGGCCGCCGACCTGCTGCGCTTCTGCGTCGAGCGCGGCTACCAGCTCCGGTTCATCGAGCAGATGCCGTTGGACGCCCAGCACGGCTGGGACCGGGACCGGATGATCACGGCCGACGAGATCCTGGAGCGGCTGGGCGCCGAGTTCGAGCTGTCCCCGCACGAGGCGGAGCGGGGTTCGGCCCCCGCCGAGCGCTGGCTGGTGGACGGCGGCCCGGCGACGGTCGGCGTCATCGGGTCGGTCACCCGGCCGTTCTGCGCGACCTGCGACCGGACCCGGCTGACCGCCGACGGCCAGCTCCGCAACTGCCTGTTCTCCACCACCGAGACCGACCTGCGGGCCCCGCTGCGCTCCGGCGCCGAGGACGCGGAACTGGTGCGGCTGTGGCAGGAGACGATGTGGAGCAAGGCGGCCGGGCACGGCGTGGACTCCGAGGGCTTCGCCCAGCCGTCCCGGCCGATGAGCGCGATCGGGGGTTAGGGCGATGACGATCCCGGCCGAGCAGGCGGAGACCGTGGCCGTGCGGGTCCGGTACTTCGCCGGGGCCCGCGCCGCCGCGGGCGTCGCCGAGGAGACGGTGCGCGTGGTCCCCGGACCCGGCTGCCCCGCGACCGCCGCCGACGTGATCCAGGCGGTGCTGGAACGGCACGGCGAGGCCTTGGCCAAGGTGGTCGCGGCCTGCAGCTTCCTGCTCGACGGCGTCGCCGTGCGCGACCGGGGCGTCGCCGTGCCCGACGGCTCCGCGCTGGACGTCCTGCCGCCGTTCGCGGGCGGCTGAACCCGCGGTTCCCCGAGCCCCGTCGCAGGTCCTCGCGGTGGGGCCGTGCGGCGTTCCAGCGGTGTCCCCGGGATCGCGCGCGGCCGTGCGGCCCGCTGAGATCGCCGTGAGCGCGTCGGGGTACCCAGCGGGGTCAACGCCCCGCGATACGCCGCAGAGCGACTGAGAGCTCCTTCCCGCCCCTGCGCCGCACCTCTTCTATCCGCGCGCGCGGGCGCGCGCGTGCGTGCGAATACAACACGCGCCGGCGTGTCGTGGAGTCTCATCCGAGTGAATTCCGGGCGTCGTCAAGGGGGTGCTGCCCGGGCGCGTCGCGCGGCACCCCCTCGCGCGGGCGAGAAGCCCTCCATCCCGGCGAGCGAATCGGACACTCTGAGTGTTATTCCGATATCGTTCGGTGATCATGAATCGGGCGCGCGAAGGCCGCCCCACGAGCGTGGTGACGCGTTGGACGGGTGGGACGAGCCTTATCTGAGGGTGAAAACGAGGTGACCCACGCCTCACGGACGGTGATCGATATCGGCCAGGAAACGAACCGATAACAACGCTCTGATCAGCGAAAATACCCCGGATCGGCACACCCTTTCTGCTCGTTACCGTGACGACCGTCACATACTCCAAGATTTCCGATCTCCCCTTCGGTTACGTAGTGTCGCTCATCGGTCGGCCCCGAACCGATCAGCAAGGAGCGGGAAGTCCGCAGCGCCGAGCCCTGTCCGGCGGACTTCTCAACCCCGAAACGAAGGAAAACCGGACAGGGGCGGGGGACCCACCACCGGGCTCCCCGAAGCCCTAGGGGTGAAGCCGACTTCCCCGAGTCGGCCGGGCTGCCTCTCAGCCCGAACCCGACAGCTCACCTCGCAGGCGCGGCAGGAGAGAGGGACATGGCTCGCTATCACGGCAAGCACCGAAAACAGACCAACTCCGGTCGCACGCTGACCCGCGCCGCCGTGGCGGGCGCGGTGATCGCGACCCCGCTCGCCATCGCGGCCCCGACCGCGCAGGCAGCGGACTGGGACGAACTGGCCCAGTGCGAGAGCAGCGGCAACTGGAGCATCAACACCGGCAACGGCTACTCCGGCGGCCTGCAGTTCTCGCCGTCCACCTGGGCGGCCTTCGGCGGCACCGAGTACGCCTCCAGCGCCCACCAGGCCACCCGCGAGCAGCAGATCGCGGTCGCCGAGAAGGTGCTCGCCGCGCAGGGCGCGAACGCCTGGCCGGGCTGCACCGCCAAGACCAACTGGACCAGCGGGAGCTCCTCGACGAGCTCCTCGGAGTCCTCCAGCGACTCGCAGTCCAGCAGCAGCTCGGAGTCCTCCGAGTCCAGCAGCGAGTCCTCGACCACGTCGAGCTCGCGCAGCCAGGTCAAGGCCGGTGGCTCGGACTACACCGTCCAGCTCGGTGACACGCTGGGCAAGATCGGCGAGCGGTTCGGCGTGAGCTACCAGTCGATCTTCGAGCGCAACTCCGACATCCTCGACGACCCCAACCTGATCTTCCCGGGCCAGCAGCTCGACATCAGGTGATGAGCCGGCCGGTCGGCTCCGGTCGACCGGCCGGGAGCACGTGTCGTACCCCCCGACACGGCACGTGCTCCCCCCAACTCGGGCCCCCGCCGCACGCCCCCAGCGGCGGGGGTCCGTTCACGTCCGCAGGCGGGGAGCGGGACGGCCGCCGGAGCGGCGAACGGCGGACCGTCAGGGGCAGTTGACCCATTCCTCGGCGCCGTCGTCGAAGACCTGGCGCTTCCAGATCGGCAACCGCCGCTTGACCTCGTCGACCAGCTCGGAGCACGCGTTGAACGCCTGCTTGCGGTGCTCGGCGGCGACCGCGCAGGCCAGCGCCACGTCCCCGATGCCGAGCAGACCGATCCGGTGCGCCACCGCCAGCGACCGCACCCCGTCGAAGCGCAGCGCGATGTCCGAGGCGACCTCGGCGATCACCTCGTCGGCGCTCGGGTGCCCGACGTACTCCAGCTCGCGCACGCCCCGGCCGCCGTCGTGGTCGCGCACCACGCCGCCGAAGGTCACCACCGCGCCGGCCGCGCGGTGCTCGACCAGGCGGGCCAGCGCGTCGACGTCCAGCGGTTCGCCGGAGACCTCGGCGCGCAGCACGTCCGCCGGGGTGCGGGTCGGCCTCGGGTGGTCGCCGCCGTGGAGCTGGTCCACCGCGTGCTCCAGCACGCCGTCCAGGACGCCGAGCCCGTCCTTCACGCCGCCGCGCGAGCCGGGCAGGTTCACCACCAGGGTCCGCCCGGCGACCCCGGCCAGCCCCCGGGACAGCACCGCCGTCGGCACCCCGGGCAGGCCCGCCGCGCGGATCGCGTCGGCCAGCCCCGGGATCGGGTAGTCCAGCACCGCGGCGGTGACCTCCGGCGTGCGGTCGGTCGGGTTGATGCCGGTGCCGCCGGTGGTGATCACCACCTGCACGTCCTCGGCGATCGCGGCCCGCAGCTCCGCGGCGACCGGATCGCCGTCGGGCACCACGGCCGGGTCCGGGGCGTCGAAGCCGCGCGCCCGCAGCCAGTCGGCGATCACCGGACCGGTGCGGTCCTCGTACACCCCGGCCGCCGCGCGGTTGGATGCGGCGATCACCCGTGCCGTTCTCGTCATGCCCAGCCTCCCGGGGCTCAGAGCCTGCTCGTGCAGTCGTCGCGCCGCGTCCTGGAAAGCCGGTGGGGCTCCCCGCAACGGGCGTCAGCGGTCGCGGACCCAGGTGCCGGTCTTGCCGCCCTCCTTGCACTCGACGCGGACGGCGTCGAGCACGGCGGCGGGGTCCACCGCCTTGATCATGTCGTGCAGCGCCAACCCGGCACCGGTGACCGCGGTCAGCGCCTCCATCTCGACGCCGGTGCGATCGGTGGTGCGGACCGTGGCGGTGATCCGGACCTCGTCCTCGCCCGGTTCCAGCTCGACCCGGACCCCGGACAGCGCGATCGGGTGGCACAGCGGGATCAGCTCGGGGGTGCGCTTGGCGGCCATGATCCCGGCGATCCGGGCGGTGGCCAGCGCGTCGCCCTTGGGCAACCCGTCCCGGCGCAGCAGCGCGACGACCTCTGCGGTGGTGCGCACCACGCCGGTCGCGATCGCGGTCCGGGCGGTCGCCTCCTTCGCCGAGACGTCCACCATCCGGGCTGCCCCCGCCGCGTCGACGTGGGTGAGTTCGTCCTGCGCCATGCACCCGAGCCTAGTACCGAACCCGACCACACCTCAGACCCGATCAGGAGCCAGGTGAGGGCACCCTCGTCCAAGCAACTCGGACAAGGGTGCCCCTCACCTGATCAACGAAGCCTGAACCGACTGACGCGACCTTCCCGGCGGGGACCAAAAAACGCGACGCACCACGCGCGCGCCACCGCAACCACCACCAGGCAAGCGGCGAAGCCGCTTCCACCCCACGCACGCGCCAACCCAGCCACCGTCAAGCAAGCGGCGCCAGCCGCTTCCGCTTTACCCCACCCTCGAAACTTGCACCGCCGCGGGTTCTCAGCGGCCTTCTCGCGAGGACGCCCTGATGCCGTGTATTGGCATACATCAAGAAGGGCGCCCGGAGCGAGAAGGCCGCTGAGGTTCCGCCACCGGCACCCCACCGCAAAAAGACCACGGCACCGAAACCTAGAACTCCAGGTCTTCGGCCATTGCCCAGGGCAGCGACGTCCCCCCGCCCGGCGCGGGATCGCCGGCGCGATCGGCCAGCGCGGCCCGCTTCACCGCGTCGGCGACCGCCGGGGCCACGGCCGAGTCGAACACGCTCGGCACGATGAACGAGGCGTTGAGCCGTTCGCCGTCGACCACGTCGGCGATCGCGTTGGCCGCCGCGACCATCAGGTCGTCGGTGATCTCGTGCGAGTAGGCGTCGAGCAGTCCGCGGAACACGCCCGGGAACGCCAGCACGTTGTTGATCTGGTTCGGGTAGTCGCTGCGCCCGGTGGCGACCACGGTGGCGTGCTGCTGCGCCTCCAGCGGGTCGATCTCCGGGTCCGGGTTGGCCAGCGCGAACACGATCGCGTCGCTGTTCATGGACGCGACGTCCTCGGCTCGCAGCAGGTTCGGCGCCGAGACGCCGATGAACACGTCGGCGCCGCGCACCGCGTCGGCCAGCGTCCCGGTGCGGCCTTCGGCGTTGGTGGCCTCGGCGATCGAGCGCAGGTTCGGGTCGGTGTCGCCGCGTCCGGTGTGGACGATGCCGTCGACGTCCACCGCGACGATGTCGGCGGGCCCCTTGTGCTGGAGCAGCCGGATGATCGCCGAGCCGGCTGCGCCGACCCCGCAGACCACGATCCGGCTGTCGGCGATGTCCTTGCCGACCACCCGCATCGCGTTGCGCAGCGCGGCGAGCACCACGATGGCGGTGCCGTGCTGGTCGTCGTGGAACACCGGGATGTTCAGCTTCTCGCGCAGCCGCGCCTCGATCTCGAAGCAGCGCGGCGCGGCGATGTCCTCCAGGTTGATGCCGCCGTAGACCGGGGCCATCAGCTCGACGGCGCGGATGATCTCCTCGGTGTCCTGGGTGTCCAGGCACACCGGCCAGGCGTTGACCCCGGCGAACTTCTTGAACAGCGCGGCCTTGCCCTCCATCACCGGCAGCGCCGCCTCCGGGCCGATGTTGCCCAGCCCGAGCACCGCGGAACCGTCGGTGACCACGGCGACCGAGTTGCGCTTGATGGTCAGGCGCCGCGCGTCCTCCGGGTTCTCCGCGATCGCCGTGCAGACCCGGGCGACCCCGGGCGTGTAGGCGCGCGAGAGGTCGTCGCGGTTGGCCAGCGCCACCCGCGAGCTGACCTCGATCTTGCCGCCGAGGTGCACCAGGAACGTCCGGTCCGAGATCTTGCGGACGTTGACCCCGGCCAGCTCGTTGAGCAGCACGGTGAGGTCGTTGGCGTGGTCGGCGGACAGCGCGTTGCAGGTGATGTCGACGACGATGCGGTCGGCGTGCGACTCCACGACGTCGAACGCGGTGATCACGCCACCGGCCCGACCGATGGCGCTGGTCAGGTCACCGGCGGCGGTGGTCGACGGCGGCGCCTCGACGCGGACGGTGATCGAATAACCCGGACCTGGAACCGGCATGGCACACCCCTGTCGAGCGAACGGCTGTGAACTTGGCGGGTGCCGTTCTCCGGCGGTCGCGCGGACCGCCGGAGCAGATCGCCATCCGGGAGGCAACCCCGCGGGGCTGCTCAGCGACCGGAACTTCACCCAATACGAAAAAGGCTAGAACTTTCCCGAGTGTGAGCTACGCCCGGCCTGGTTACCGCCGAGTTCCCCTTGACAGCCGCGGATCACTTGTTCCGGCGAGTCTCCGGGTGCTCGTAGGGAACCATGTCGAGCGGGAAGGCCAGCTCGCCGAACGGCGACAGCGCACCCTGCTTGTCGGTGAGCAGCTCGGTGAACGGGTGCTCGCCTTCGGGCACCTTCGGCCACGCGGGGTCGATGCGGTCCTGCTTCTTACCGGCCACGTCATCCTCCTGAGTCGAGCTGGTGGGTTCCTGCCAGTTTGCCGGATCAGCGCGGACGGTTCATCGAAGGGTGTTCGCGAACACCACCGCCGGACCACTCCCCGGCGGTGGCGGGAGCGGCCGCTGTGACAGGAAGGTTCCCCTGCTGCCACCCGTGACAGGAAGGTTCCCCTGCTGCCATCCCGCCGCGCGGGACCGGGCCGGTCGAGGGGGCCACCGCACCGCGGCGGCTCGGTATCGTGGTAGGGATGCCTCCCCTCGCCGAGTGGCTGCGCGAGCGCAGCGACGACGACCTCGTCGCGCTGTTGCGCGCCCGGCCCGACCTGGCCACCCCGCCGCCCTCCGACACCTCGGTGCTGGCCACCCGCGCCGGGGTGCGTTCGTCGGTGGCGCGGGCCTGCGAAGACCTCGACTCCTTCGCGCTGTCCACCCTCGAAGCGCTGGTGCTGCTCGACGCCGACCGGGAGCCGGTCGACTCGGCCGCGGTCGCCGGGATGCTGGGCGCGTCGATCACCCCGCAGCGGGTGCGCCGGACGGTCCGCGAGCTGCGCGCGCTGGTGCTGGTGTGGGGCGAGGACGACGCGTTGAACCTGGTGCCCGCGGTGCGGGAGGCGCTGCCGACGTTCCCGGGCGGGCTGGGGCGCCCGGCCGACGACCTCGACGACCCGGCGGCGGCGCTGGCCGGGCTCGACGAGGAGGAGCGCGAGCTGGTCGGCAAGCTGGCCCGGGGCGCGCCGGTGGGACGGACCAAGGACGCCGCGAACCGGGTGCCGCTGGAGCGGGCGGCCAACCCGGTGCAGCGGCTGCTGGCCAAGGGCCTGCTGCTGCGCCGCGACGCGGAGACGGTGGAGCTGCCCCGGCAGTTGGCGCTGGCGGTGCGGGGTGACGAGCCGATGACCGGCGTCGTCGCCGAGGAGCCGGTGCCGGAGCTGACCGAGCCCGGTCAGGACGCGGTGGACGCGACCGCGGCGGGGGCGGCGCTGGAGCTGCTGCGGCACCTGGAGTCGCTGCTGCACGCGTGGAGCGACGACCCGCCGGACGTGCTGCGCTCCGGGGGGATCGGCGTCCGCGAGCTGCGCCGGACGGCGAAGGCCCTGGAGGTCGAGGAGCAGGTGCTCGCGCTGCTGGTGGAGCTGGCGGTGGCGGCGAACCTGATCGCCAACAGCGAGGAGTCCGATCCCCGCTGGGTGCCGACCTACCAGTCCGACACCTGGTCGGCCTCGATGCCCGAGCAGCAGTGGTCGGTGCTGGCGCAGGCGTGGATCGACCTGCCCCGGTTGCCGGGGCTGATCGGCGCGCGGGACGAGAAGGACCGGCTGATCGGTCCGCTGTCGGAGGAGCTGCGCCGTCCCACCGCCGGGCGCGAACGCCGCCGGGTGCTGTCCTACCTCGACGAGCTGCCGACCGGGCACGGGGCCGCGCCGGACGACGTCCTCGCGGTGCTGTCCTGGCGGGCGCCGCGGCGCGGCGGCCGGGCCCGCGACGCGGCGGTGCGCTCGACGCTGTCCGAGGCCACGGTGCTGGGCGTGGTCGCGCACGGCGCGCTGACCACGGCGGGACGGGTGCTGCTGGCCGACGGGCCGACCGGGGCCGCCCGGCAGCTCGCGTCCGCGCTGCCGGAACCGCTGGACCACGTGCTGGTGCAGGCCGACCTGACGGTGGTGGCCCCGGGACGGCTGGAGCCGGACCTGGCCGCCGAGATGAAGCTGGTCGCCGACGTGGAGTCCGCGGGCAGCGCCACCGTCTACCGGGTGTCGGAGGCGAGCGTGCGCCGCGCGCTCGACGCCGGGTACGGCGCGGAGGACCTGCACGCGCTGTTCCGGACCCGTTCCCGGACGCCCATCCCGCAGTCGCTGACCTACCTGCTCGACGACGTCGCCCGCCGCCACGGCAAGCTCCGGGCGGGTACGGCGGCGGCCTTCCTGCGCTGCGACGACCCGGTGGTGCTCGCCGAGGTGCTGGGCAACCCGGCCACCGCCGAGCTGCAACTGCGCCAGATCGCGCCCACCGTGCTGATCAGCCCGCTGCCGCTGTCGGACCTGGTCGACGCCCTGCGCGGCGCGGGGTTCGCCCCGGTCGCCGAGGGCCCCGACGGGACGGTGCTGGACCTGCGCGCGGCGGGCCCCCGGGTGCGCGGCAAGGCGCGGGCCACCGCGCCGCCCGCCCGGACCGGTCCACCGGAGGAGCAGCTGGGCGAGCTGGTCGGGCACCTGCGTTCCGGCGACCGCGCCCGGGGCGTCCGCCGGGGCAGCGCCGTGGTGCCCGAGCACGGGCGGCCCAGCGCCGAGGCCACGTTGCAGCTCCTGCGCGACGCCGCCCGCGAGCGGCGCGACGTCTGGTTGGGCTTCGTCGACTCCAACGGGACCCGCAGCCAGCACGTCGTCCGACCGGTGAGCGTCGGCGGTGGCGTCCTCCAAGGCCTCGACACGGGCCGCGACGAGCTGGGCCACTTCCCGCTGCACCGCATCATGTCGGTCGCCCTCGTCGAGGACTGAGCCGCGCCTCACCCGTTCGTGATGTGAGTGAGGGGCACCTCCATCCGGCACAGTCGGATGAAGGTGCCCCTCACACGTCGAAGAGGCCGGGAGCGCGGTCGGTTGCCGGGCTCCCGCGGATCACTGCCCGACCGCGGCCATGCGCTGCCGCATGGCGTGCTCGACGACCGTGATCAGCGCCTGCTTGGTCGACTCCCGGTTGCGGGCGTCGACCGTGATCATCGGCACCGAGGCGTCGATGGTCAGCGCCTCGCGGACGTCTTCGGGACGGTGGTGCAGCACGCCGTCGAAGGTGTTGACCGCGATGATGTAGGGCAGACCGCGGTCCTCGAAGAAGTCGATCGAGGCGAACGCGTCGGCGAGGCGGCGGGTGTCGACGAGGACGACGGCGCCGATGGCGCCCTTCACCAGGTCGTCCCACATGAACCAGAACCGGTGCTGGCCGGGCGTGCCGAACAGGTAGAGGATCAGGTCCGAGTCGAGGGACACCCGGCCGAAGTCCATCGCGACGGTGGTGGTGACCTTGCCGGGAGTGGACGTCAGGTCGTCGACGCCGACACTCGCCTCGGTCATCACCGCCTCGGTGGTCAACGGCACGATTTCGGAGACAGAGCCGACGAACGTGGTCTTGCCGACGCCGAAGCCGCCGGCGACCACGATCTTGGTCGAGGTCTTGCCGCCGCGGGCGTCGTTGTTGTCGCCCATCGCGCGGGGGTCAGAGCCTGCGAAGCCCACTGAGCACCCTTTCCAAGAACTCCATGGACGGCCGATCACCGACGACCATGCCACTTTCGTGAATCAGGACCAGGCCGAGTTCGGCCATGTCGCCGATCAGCACCCGCACCACCCCCAACGGGAGGCGGAGGTGAGCGGCCACCTCGGCGACCGATCGCGCCTCCACACACAGCTCCGAGATCGAGCGGTGCTCGGGCCTGGCCGGTGTCGATTGGGTGCGACCGCGCTCGCTGGTGGTCACCAGCGTTTCAATAGCAAGATCATAATCGGTGCGCGTACGACCCCGCGTGCGGGCGTAAGGACGCACCAGCGAGCCGCCGGAATCGGCCTCCTCCTCCGGCTGCTCGATGCGCGGGATCGCCGGCATGGAACCGGAGATCGACGGCATCGACTGCGAGATCGGTCCCATCGGCTGGGAGATCGACGGCATCGACACCGACGGCGGACCGTTCTCCTGCGGGCGCCGCCGGGGTTGCTCGCCGCTGTCGGCGGAGGAGTACCCGGAGCCGAACAGGTCGGCACCGGGACCGCCGAACAGCGCGCGGTCGTACCCGGCAACCCCTTCGGGACCGCCGAACGAATCACCGGAGCGCCCGGCATCGGAGTCGGAGGCGAAATCGTCCTGCCAGGACTCCGTGCCCAAGCGCTTGTTGTAGAGGCGGAACAGGTCACCGTCCCAGTCCGGCTCGGAACCGCTGTTCATGGCGCGCTCCCCTCAGCTCTCCGGGTCCGGGGTCACCGGCGTACCGTGCCCTGCAACTGGGCTCTGAGCTCCGGTGTGAGCTGCCGGCCGACCCGCTCGACGAGCAGGGTCATCTCGTAGGCGACCAAGCCGATGTCGGCGTTCGGCGCGGCGAGCACCGCCAGGCACGAACCGTCGCTGATGGACATCAGGAACAGGTAGCCCTGCTCCATCTCCACGACGGTCTGGGTGACCTCACCGGCCTCGAAGCACCGCGCGGCGCCCTGGGTGAGGCTGACCAGTCCGGACGACACCGCGGACAACTGCTCGGCGCGATCGCGGGGCAGTCCCTGGGATCCCGCGAGCAGCAAGCCGTCGGCGGAGACCACCACCGAGTGGGCCACGCCGGGCACGCGGCGGACGAAGTCGGTGATCAGCCAACTGAAGCTGTTGCTGCTCATCGGTTGCTGCACGGACCCGTTCACTCCTGCTCCTCGTGACGGCTGGAATTCGAGCTGGGCTGGTCGTTCTTGGCGTGCCGACCACGTCGAATGCCTTGCTGGAAGTTCGCCATCCTGCCCCGGACCGCATCGGCGGAGCGCGGTGTGGCGGGTTTCGGACGGGCCGGCTGCTCGGTGCGGGGAGCCGCCGAACCCGGGACCAGGTTCGACTTGGGCACCCGCTTGGGCAGTCCGGCGGAGGTGGTCGTCTCCTGCGCCTGCTGGGTCTGCTGGACCAGCGCCTCGGCGGCGGCCCATCCGTCATCGGCCGATCCCCAGCCCGGCTCGGGCGCGGGCAGCACGGGGTGCTGGCCGGTGCCCGACGATGCGGCCGGGGTCGCCTCGATCAGCTCCGTCTCGCCCTGGTCGGGCTCGGGGGCGCGATGACCGTTGGTGGACGTCGGTTCCTCCGAGATCGGTCGGGGAGCCGCCGGCGGCGGCGCGGCGGCGGTGGTGTCCGGCTCGTCCCCTTCGGATTCGCGGAACCACTGCGACAGCACGGCTTCGTAGATCGGCAGGCGCTGCGTCGGCGCGTCGTCCATGTCCCAGGTGGCCCCTTTCGCCTCGTCGTCGGCAGCCGCCGGCGGCCGTGGCGCGGCGGCTCCCGAGTCCGAGTCGGGTGCCGAGGCCGGTCGACGCCGGGGCAGTCCGGCGGCGCTCACCGAGTCCTGCTGCCCGTTGCGCTGGTAGCCGTTGCTGCGACCGGCGGGCTCGGGGCGGCCGGGGGGATCGTCGACGACGGCGGGGGTGTTCCCGGTCTTCTCCGCCTCGAAGGGGTTGCGGAACAGGTCCGCCCCGATGGCCGGGGCCGCGCAGGAGCTGTCCGCGAACTCCTCGGGGATCTCCTCGCTGGGCCAGTCCACGGCGCGGACCCCGTCGTCCGCGGGCGCCTGGTCCTCATCCTGCCACTGCGGGACGTCGGTGGCGCCGAACGAACTCCCGGAGGCCAGCCGCACCGAGTACTCGGCGGGCAGTTCCGGGGCGGGTTCGGCCGGCTCGTCCGGGACCTCCTCGCGCGCCGGTTCCTCGGGGCGGGAGCGGGTCGGCAGCGCGGCGCGTTCGGTCGGCGGCTCGGCGGAGCCGCCCCCGCGACCGCCCTGCCCGAAGGCGGCGGCCAGCCCCAGGTGGGTGCCGGTGTCGCCGGAACCGGACTCGCGGCGCTCCTCCGGCCCGCGCGGCAGGTCCGGCATCGGCACCGGGCCGTCCGGGGTGAGCTGCGCGACGTACTCGCCGGACAGGTGCACCGTGGCGGTGACGCCACCTTCGAGGTCGCCGTTGTTCTGCAGCTCGACGGTGATGTCGTGGCGGCGGGCGAGCTGCCCGACCACGAACAGGCCCATCCGGCGGGACACCGCGACGTCGATCTCCGGCGGCCGGGTGAGCCGCTCGTTGATCTCGTCGACGTCGGCGGAGTCGACGCCCACGCCCCGGTCGCGGATCTCCACCACGAGCTCCCGCCTGCGGTAGGCGGCGCGCACCGTGACCTCGGTGTCGGGGTTGGAGAACACCGTGGCGTTCTCCAGCAGCTCGGCGACCAGGTGCACGAAGTCGTTGACCACGCGGCCCTGGATGGCCAGGTCCGGGGAGTCGGCGACGGCGATGCGGGCGTACTGCTCGACCTCGGAGACCGCGGCGCCGAGGACCTCGGACAGCGGCACCGGCCGCATCATCCGCCGGGTCAGGTCGGTGCCGCCGAGAATCAGCAGGTTCTCGTTGTTCCGCCGCATCCGGGTGGCCAGGTGGTCCAGCTCGAACAGGCTGGAGAGCTGGTCCGGGTCCTGCTCGTCCTGCTCCAGCCGGTCGATCAGCGCGAGCTGGCGCTGCACCAGCGTCTGGCTGCGGCGGGCGAGGTTGACGAACAGGTCGTTGACGTTGGCCCGCAGCAGCGCCTGCTCGGAGGCCAGCCGCAGCGCCTGCTGGTGCACCGCGTCGAAGGAGCGGGCGACCTGGCCGATCTCCTCCTGGGAGTGCACCGGCACCGGCGGGACCGAGACGTGCCCGGCGCTGCCCGGATTGTCGTTGATCTTCGTGATCGAGTCCGGGAGGCTCTGCTGGGCGATCTCCAGCGCCCCGTAGCGCAGCGTCCGCAGCGGCCGGACGATCGACCGGGCGATGAACAGCGCGACGCCGAAGGCCAGCACCAGCAGCAGGATCACCAGCCCGGCGTCCCGGATCATGGTCCACTGCGCGGAGCCGGCGAGCTCGCTGGACTCGTCGTGGTACTGGCTGAGCAGGTCGGTCTCCACCGAGCGGACCAGGTCGGTCCGCACGCCCGACTGGGCGCCCCACTCCTGCGGGCTGACCCCGAGGCCGTCGCGGTCCTCCTCGGCGGCGATCAGGGCGGTCTGCAGGAGCTGCTCGGAGCCGTCGACCTCGGCGCCGGCGACGCGGGCCGAGTACAGCGCCTGCTGGGCCGGGCTCGCGGCGTTGACGAACTCGGCGTAGGCGGCCTCGAACTGGGCGTCGGCGGCCCGGATCGCGTCGGTCTGGCCGGTGAGGAACTCGTTGCGCAGCGCGGCGCCGAGCAGGATCGAGCGCTGCTGGGCGAGCTGCTCCTTGGCCCGGGCGATCGCCTCGGTGGCGCGGGCGGTGCCGGTCACACCGGTGTCCGCCGAGGAGGTGGCCACCGAGCGGCTCACCTGGAGCACGCTGTCGATCACCGAGCCGTAGGCGACCAGCGCCTGCGGGCTGGTGAACCGGTCGTTGATCGTGCCGCGCAGCGCGCTGAGGCTGTCCAGCCGGTTGGTGGCGGAGTCGTAGGCCTCGGCCACCTCGGGGACGAAGTCCTCGACGCGCCCCTCGAACGCCTCCAGCTGCTGCACCGCCTGGTCGACCCGCTGGATCTGGGCGTTGTAGTCGCCGAGGTCGTCGGCTCCGTTGCTGGTGGTGTAGACGACGGCGAAGTCGCGTTCCCGTTGCAGTTCGTGGGTCAGGTTCGCGGTGCGCTGGGCGAGTTCGACCTGCTCGACGATGGTGTTCATGCGAGCGGTCGTGGCCAGGCCGTCGTACACGCGGACTCCGCCGACGCCGAGCGCGGCGAGCGTCGGCACGAGCAGGACAGCGGCCATCTTGTACCGGAGGCGCCAGTTGCGCAGCCGCCACCACTTCGTCTGCTGAGCGGTGATCGGAGCACTCGAGTGGTGCTCCCCGGCTCGGGCTCCGGTCCCGGGGTCGTTGTTGAGCATCCCTGTTTCCTGCGCAGCGGCGGACATGTGCGGCACCGCCACGGCTAGCACCCTCTCCATGCCGAGGCGGTCTTGGTCATTGTGCTCGGAGCGTGCGCAGGTGCCGGCGTCCCGGGCCCGTGCTCGCACGGACCGGCCCGCAGCGCGACGACGGCGTTACCGGCTCCACCGGTCGGCCCCTCGCGGAGCCTGGCTCGGTCAGCCGGGCTTGCCATCACGCTCCCTGATCGCACATCCTTCTGTTCCCCCGAAGCAGAGGCAGGTCACCTCGACGGGCGAGACTATACTTAACTGCCCGTCACAAGTCAGGCCCCCAGAGCGAAGCGCCATCACTCGCAGGAGTGGTGTAGACAACAGTTGGGCCAGTTGTGTGACAACGAGCTAGTTACACCTGGTTGTTGCGTCTGAATTGACCTTCTACAGTTCGGGTGCACCCCCCGCGCCAGGTTCCGGGAGACACGATGCTCCGCCGCCCCGCAGCGGCATCCCCACCGGTCAACTCGGACAGTTCGAACATCCGCGCCCGTACCGGGTCGATCCGACGCGCCGGAAACCGCGCGCGCCGCATCGCACCGGGACGCTCCGGAGATCGAACCTGGCCAGGAACCGCACCCGGCAGCGCTGCCCAACCCGGGGCCAGCCACCCTGCCCGCGGAACCCCCACATCGCACCAGATGCAAGGAGGAAATCATGAGCCCCGTTCCCAGTGCGATTCCACGCCGGAATCTGCTCAAGCTCGCTGGTGGGGCGGTGACCGCCGGTGCGCTGATGGGCACCACCGGTTGCGGACTCCTCGGCGGCTCGCAGGGCTCTGAAGGCGGCAACGGCCGGGTCGAGAAGGCCAACCTGCGCGTCGGCGCGCTGCCCATCAACGACTTGGCCCCGCTGCACCTCGCGGTCAAGAACGGCTACTTCCAGCAGGAAGGGCTCAACGTCGAGATCATCACCGCCCCCGACGGCGGCGCGGCGCTGAGCGCCACGATCGGCGGTGACTACGACATCACCTACAGCAGCTACGTGCCGTTCTTCGCCGCGCAGGCCAAGGGCATCGCCCCGCTGAAGATCGTCGCGGACTGCGCGTCGGCGGCGCCGAACACCACTGTGATCATGACCTCACCGCAGTCCAGCGTGCGCACGCCGCAGGACCTCGCGGGCAAGACTATCGCGATCAGCGGCGCGGGCACGATCTCCGAGCTCCTGGTGAAGGCCACCATGGGCGCCCACGGTGTGAGCTTCGCCAACTCCGAGTTCCCGGCGATCCCGTTCATCAACATGCCCGCCGCGTTGCAGCGCGGGGACGTCGACGCCGCGATCCTCACCGAGCCGTTCCTCACCCAGGCCGCGCGGGACAGCGGCGCGGTGCCGGTGGTCGACACCGCGACCGGTCCGCTGGAGGACCTGCCGCTGACCGGCTACGGCGCCACCGCCGACTTCTGCGAGACCAACCCGAAGACCGTCGCGGCGTTCCAGCGCGTCATGATCCGCGCCGTCGCCGAGTCCCAGGACCGCAGCAAGATCGAACCGCTGCTGCCCGAATTCGCCAAGATCGACCCGGAAACGGCCGCGATCATCAGCCTGCTGAACTTCAACGCGCGGCCGGACGCCACCCGGTTGCAGCGGGTTCCGCGGCTGATGAAGGAGTACGGGTTCATCAATCGCGACATCGACGTCGCGAGCATGATCATCGAGCCGCCCAAGAACTGAATTCGACGCGACAGGGACATGAACAAACTGAGTCGGGGACTGATCGGCCTGCTGGGCTTCCTGGTGGTGTGGGAAGCCTTCAGCCGATCAGGATTCGTGCCCCAGAAGTACTTCCCACCACCGTCCACAGTGCTGCTCCGCCTGGGCGAACTGCTCACCCAGGCCGATTTCCTGCTCGAACTGGTCGCCACCGTGCTGGCCTGGGCCATCGCGCTGGGGATCTCCATCGCCATCGCGGTCCCGGCCGGGCTGCTGCTCGGCAGCGTCCGGCAGGTGCGCACCGCGAGCCGGGTGATCATCGAGTTCCTCCGCCCGGTGCCGTCCGTGGCGCTCATCCCGCTGGCCCTGGTCGCCGTCGGCTCCGGGCCGGAGACCAAGATCGCGCTGGCCGTGTACGCGGCGGTCTGGCCGATCCTGTTCAACACGATCTACGCGCTCGACGAGATCGACCCGGTGATGGTCGAGACCGCCCGGTCGTTCGGCTTCAGCCGCGTCCGGACCATGTTCACCGTGGCGCTGCCGCACTCCGCGCCCTTCGTGCTCACCGGCATCCGGCTGTCCGCCGCGGTGGCGCTGATCCTGGTGGTCAGCACCGAGTACCTGGCGGGCGGCGGCGTCGGCCTCGGCAACTTCGCGCTCAACGCCAGCACCGGCGCGGGCCGGATGGACCTGGTGCTGGCCGGCACCGTGGTGGCCGGGCTGATCGGCTACCTGATCAACGAGATCCTGGAGCAGGTGCACAAGCGCGGCCTGCGCTGGAGCGCGGTGGACCGGGAGGCGGCATGAGCACCAAGACCCGCGAATTCCTCAACCGCTGGCTGGTCTTCGCCATCGCGCTGGTGGCGTGGGAACTCGCCGCGCGGCTGGCGGGCAGCACCTTCTTCCCGCCGCCGACCCGCATCCTGCAGGCGATGGGCGAGAGCTGGTTCAACGGCCCGGCGTCCTCGCTGTTCCTGGGCGAAGTGGTGTTCCAGGACGTGCTGACCAGCATCGGCCGGCTCGCCGCCGGGTGGGCCATCGCGGTGGTGCTCGGCGTCGGGCTGGGCGTGCTGCTCGGCCGCACCCGCACCGCGATGGACTACGTCGGCCCGCTGTTCGCGTTCATGCGCGCCATCCCGCCGCCGGTGCTCGTCCCGGTGTTCCTGGTGCTGCTCGGCATCGACAACACCATGCAGATCACGGTCATCGTGTTCGGCGCGGTGTGGCCGATCCTGATGAACACCGTCGACGGCGTGCGGTCGGTGGACCAGGTCAAGGTCGACACCGCCCGGTCCTTCCGGATCCCGACGCCGCACTGGGTCCTCGGCGTGGTGCTGCCCGCCGCGACCCCGAAGATCTTCGCCGGGCTGCGGGTGAGCCTGTCGATCGCCCTGGTGCTCATGGTCGTCTCCGAGCTCGTCGGCGCCACCAACGGCATCGGCTACCGGCTGATCTTCGACCAGCGCCAGTGGGACTTCCCCGCCATGTGGGCGGGCATCGTCCTGCTCGGCGTCCTCGGATACGCGCTCAACACGGTGCTGCTCGCGGCGGAACGCCGGGCGCTGCGCTGGCAACCGTCGCAGGCCACGTCTGCCGGAGTGGGAGGCTGACCCCATCATGACCGAACCGAAGACCATGCTCGACGTGTCCGGTCTCGGGCACCGCTACGGCGGTCCGAACGGCCACCTCGCCATCGACGACCTGAACTTCCAGGTGGGCACCGGGGAACTGGCCTGCATCGTCGGGCCGTCCGGCTGCGGCAAGTCCACGCTGCTGCGGTCCATTTCCGGGCTGCACCGGCCGACCAGCGGGGAGGTGCGGCTGCACGGCGACCTGGTGCGCGGCGTGCCGTCCGACCTCGCCGTGGTGTTCCAGGACTACAGCCGCTCGCTGTTCCCGTGGCTGTCGGTGCGCTCCAACGTGGAGTTCCCGCTGCGCGCCCGGGGCGTCGGCAAGGCCGAGCGCCGGGAGCGGGCGGACGAGGTGCTGGAGTGGGTGGGCCTGACCGGCGCCGCCCGCAAGTACCCGTGGCAGCTCTCCGGCGGGATGCAGCAGCGGGTGTCCATCGCCCGCGCGCTGGCCTGCCGCCCGGCGCTGCTGCTGATGGACGAGCCGTTCGCCTCCGTCGACGCCCAGACCCGCTTCGAGCTGGAGGACCTGCTGCTGCGGGTGCGCACCCAGTTCGAGAGCACCGTGCTGCTGGTCACCCACGACATCGACGAGAGCATCTACCTCGGCGACCGGGTGTTCGTGCTGTCGAAGTCCCCGGCGTCCATCGTGGCCGACCTGGAGATCCCGCTCGGCGACGAGCGCGACCAGATCACCACCCGCGAGTCGGAGTCCTTCGTGCACCTGCGCAGCGAGGTCGCCCGCCTCCTCCGGGTCCGCACCGCCCCCGGAACCCCGGCCGACGAGCGGTCCGCCGACTCCAGGGAAAAGGCGAACGCCCACCGCTGACCGAGGTGAGGGGCACCCTTGCCCAAGCAACTTGGACAAGGGTGCCCCTCACTCGGTTCACCTGGTGGGACGTCAGTAGAGGTAGCGCTGGCCCGCGTCGACCGTGACGTGCAGCAGGCTCGGGCCGGTGCGGTCGGTGAACTCCTGGTCCAGCGCGGCGCTGAGCTCCTCGGGGTGCTCCACCCTGGTCGCCGGGCAGCCGAGGCTGGTGGCCAGGGCCGCGAAGTCGATGCCGCCGAGCTCGACGCCGGGGAGCTTGCTGCCGCCCGCGGCCTCGCCCAGCACGGCCACCGCCGCGTAGCGCGCGTTGTCCATGATCACGAACGTGACCGGCGCCTGCTCCCGCACCGCGGTCCACACCGCCTGGATGCCGTACATGCTCGCCCCGTCGCCGAGCAGCGCCACGGTGCGCCGGGACCGGTCCGCCAGCGCCACCCCGACCGAGGCGCCGATGCCGTAGCCGAGCGCACCCGAGAAGCCGGTGAAGAACCCGCCGTCGGTGGACCGGATCGGGAAGTGCTCGTGCAGGTCGTTGCGGTGGCTCGGGGTCTCCTCCACGACCACCGCGCCGCTGGGCAGCGCACCGGAGATCGCGTCGAAGACGTAGGCCGCCGACATCGGGGAACCGGCGGCGGGCTTCTCGGTCTCGGCCGGGCCGACCGGTTCGGCCCGGCGCACCTGCCCGACCTGCGCGTTGACCTGGCGGACCGCGTGCCCGAGGCCGCCGAGCACCCCGCGGCCCTGGCGGGCCCGGGCCAGCACGTCCGGGTCGTCGTGGACCAGGATCGTCTCCGGCAGCGCGGTCTCGGCCTCGCCCCGGTAGACGTGGTAGGTGAACGCCGGGGCGCCCCACACCACGAGCAGGTCGTAGCCGCCGAGGGCGTCGGCGACGGCGCGCTGCTCGGGCTGGAGGAACCCGGCGAAGCGCGGGTGGTCCTCGGGGAACGAGCAGCGCGGCGACATCGGCGCCGCCCACACCTCGGCCCCGGTCCCGTCGGCCAGCTCGACCATCTCGTCCACCGCGTTCTCCGCGTCGACCGCCGGGCCGACCACGAACGCGGGCCGGCGGCAGGAGCGCAGCGCCTCGGCGAGGTCGGCGACCGCCTCGGGGGCGGGAGCGGGGGGCGCGATGCGCGGGCGGGCGGCGACCGGCACGCCCGGCTCGTCCCAGTCGTCGGCCGGGATGGACACGAACACCGGGCCGTGCGGCGGGGTCGTGGCGAGCTGGTGGGCGCGCACCAGCGCGGCGGGCACGTCGGCGGCGCGCGCGGGCTCGTAGCTCCACTTCACGTAGGGCTTGGGGAAGGTGGTGGCGTCGGTCGCGCCCAGGAACGGTTCGTCGAACATCAGGGTGCGGGTCTGCTGCCCGGCGGTGACGATCATCGGCGTGCGGTTGCGGTACGCGGTGAAGATCGCGCCCAGCGCATGACCGACCCCGCCCGCCGAGTGCAGGTTCACCAGCACCGGCTCGCGGCGCGACTGGGCGTAGCCGTCGGCCATCGCCACCACGACGGACTCCTGGAGCCCCAGCACGTAGTGGAAGTCGTCCGGCCAACCCGTGAGGAACGGCACCTCCGTCGTACCCGGGTTGCCGAACACCGTCGTCAGCCCGAGCTCCCGCATCAACCCCCGGGTGATGTCACTGACAGTGCGCCCCTCGTCGCGCATCGCACCTCTCCCTCGTCTGCGCCGCCCCCGCTCACCTGCGCGGTTGCTTTACACGACACCATACGAGGTGCGCACTAGCCAGGACGTGTGCATCACTGGTCAACTGCGGCGCCGCGCGCTCACACCAACGCCGGGACGGCCTTGAAGCAGTGGGTCAGGGCCGCCTCCCCGTACACCCAGTACACCTCCGAATCCGGGGTGCAGGCGGACTCGCCGGCCGCGGTCGCCTCCACCGCGGTGACCAGCAGCGTCGCCGCGGGATCAGCGCAGCGGACCTTGGTGCCGAGGCCGAACGACGGCTGGTGGACGCAGTCGCCGACGCGCACGTCCAGGATCCCGCAGGCGATGGTGCTCCCGTCGAGCTCGAACAGGTCGTAGTCGGGGTGGCACCGCCCGTCGCGGGCGATGCGGTGGACCACCAGGTAGTCGGATTCGGGCGAGCCGCAGTCGACCACCCGGTGCCCGCCCCACGTCCCCCGGCGATGTCCACGCACTGCCCGGCGTGCACCGGCCGCTCGGCCGCGAGCCACCCGCCGACCGCGAACAGCAGCGCGGTCAGCAGCAGCGCCAGCGGGATCAGGACCGCGGCGATCAGTCGTCCGGGCGGCCGGGGTTCGGGACCGCCCGTCGGCGGCGGGGGCAACACTGCGCGGGGCCTCCTGTTCTGGCGGGCCCCACGCTATCGGCCCGGTACCCGGCCCCGGATCAGCGCCTCTGGACCTCGCCGAAGCAGACGGTCATGTTCGGGTTCTCGTAGGAGTACCAGCCGTGGTGCTCGGCGCAGACCTTCGTGTGGTCGGTGACGTCGGCGACCTTGACGACCTGGTTCTCGATGCCGCGCTGGGCGCAGTCGGCCTTGATCGGCAGCAGGTTCTCGTCGTAGGGCGTCAGGCAGTCGCCGACCGCGACGTCGAGCACCATGCAGTAGGTCTTGCCGTCGATCTTGTTGTACGCCTTGCCGGGGCACACGTCGTTGCGCTGGCCCTCGACGACCTCCACGACCCGGTAGTCCGACTCGCCGCTGCCGCACTCGGCCTCGCTCATCCGGCCGCCCTCCTGGCTGGCCAGCGTGATGCAGTCGTCGGCCACGACCTCGTCCTCGGCGGTGAACACGATGAACAGCGTGGCCGCCACGGCCAGCACCGCGACCACGGCGGCCACCAGCCCGATGATCAGCGGGGCGCGGCGCTTCTTGGGCAGCTGCGGTGGCGGCGCGCCCCCGGAGACGTGCCGCCAGAAGTCCTGCGAGTCACCCTGGTGACCCGGCGCGGGGTATGGGCCGGACTGGTGCGGGTCCGGCTGTCCCCAGCCCGGCTGCGAGCCGTACGGTCCCGGCTGCGATCCGTACTGCCCTGGATTCGGTGGGTAGCTCACTGCTCCTCCGGTGTCGCGTTCGCCTCATCCGGGAACATAGCGGACGCACCTCACCGGCGGTGCGGCCTCCACCAATCGCAACCGGTGGAATACTGGCGGACGACCGCGACGTTGCCCCCGCGACCACCACCACCTGCGCCTCCACCGTCCGACCCGAGGGAGCACGCACCCGTGACCGACGGCCCCCTGATCGTCCAGTCCGACAAGACGCTGCTGCTGGAAGTCGACCACGCCCGCGCCGAGGAAGCGCGCACCGGGATCGCCCCGTTCGCCGAGCTGGAGCGCGCGCCCGAGCACGTGCACACCTACCGCATCACCCCGCTGGCGCTGTGGAACGCCCGCGCCGCGGGCCACGACGCGGAGCAGGTCGTCGACGCGCTGGTCCGGTTCTCCCGGTTCCCGGTGCCGCAGCCGCTGCTGGTGGACATCGTCGAGACGATGGGCCGCTTCGGCAGGCTCCAGCTCGCCAACCACCCGGCGCACGGCCTGGTGCTGAACTCGCTGGACCGCGCGGTGCTCGAAGAGGTGCTGCGGCACAAGAAGATCAAGCCGATGCTGGGCGACCGGATCGACGACGACACCGTCGTGGTGCACCCCAGCGAGCGGGGTCGGCTCAAGCAGATGCTGCTCAAGATCGGCTGGCCCGCCGAGGACCTGGCGGGCTACGTCGACGGCGAGGCGCACCCGATCGCCCTGGAGCAGGACGACTGGACGCTGCGCGACTACCAGGCCCAGGCGGTGCAGTCGTTCTGGGCGGGCGGCTCGGGCGTCGTGGTGCTGCCCTGCGGTGCGGGCAAGACGCTGGTCGGCGCGGCGGCGATGGCCGAGGCGCAGGCCACCACCCTGATCCTGGTCACCAACACCGTCGCCGGGCGGCAGTGGAAGCGGGAGCTGATCGAGCGGACCTCGCTGACCGAGGAGGAGATCGGCGAGTACTCCGGGGAGAAGAAGGAGATCCGCCCGGTCACCATCGCCACCTACCAGGTGATCACCCGCAAGTCCAAGGGCGAGTACAAGCACCTGGAGCTGTTCGACTCCCGGGACTGGGGCCTGGTGGTCTACGACGAGGTCCACCTGCTGCCCGCCCCGGTGTTCCGGATGACCGCCGACCTGCAGTCCCGCCGCCGGCTCGGGCTGACCGCGACCCTGGTGCGGGAGGACGGCCGCGAGGGCGACGTGTTCTCGCTGATCGGCCCCAAGCGCTACGACGCGCCGTGGAAGGACATCGAGGCCCAGGGCTGGATCGCGCCCGCCGAGTGCGTCGAGGTGCGGGTGACGCTGACCGACGACGAGCGGCTGCGCTACGCCACCGCCGAGGCCGAGGAGCGCTACAAGGTGTGCTCCACGGCGCGCACGAAGGCGCCGGTGGTCAAGGCGATCCTGGACGAGCACCCCGGCGAACCGGCCCTGGTCATCGGCGCCTACCTGGACCAGCTGCACGAGCTCGGCGAGGCGCTGGAGGCGCCGATCGTGGAGGGCTCCACCAAGAACAAGGAGCGCGAGGCGCTGTTCGACGCGTTCCGGCGCGGCGAGATCAACCGGCTCGTGGTGTCGAAGGTCGCGAACTTCTCCATCGACCTGCCGGAGGCCTCGGTGGCCGTGCAGGTCTCCGGCACGTTCGGCTCCCGCCAGGAGGAGGCCCAGCGGCTCGGCCGGTTGCTGCGGCCCAAGGCGGAGCGGCGGCAGGCGCACTTCTACTCGGTGGTCTCCCGCGACACCCTGGACACCGACTACGCCGCGCACCGGCAGCGGTTCCTCGCCGAGCAGGGCTACGCCTACCGGATCGTCGACTCGGACGACCTGCTGGGCCCCGCCATCCCCGACGTCGGCTGAGGCCCGGGCGGGGTGCCGCGACCGCTCGGCGACTCGGGGGCGCGCCGTCGGCGGATCGGGTCCTCGCTCGGCCGTCGAGGGGATACCGTTGCGGCGACAGCAGTCCCGCCCCGCACGGATTCGTCGCCCACGCGCGCCGGGCGGTGCGAGCGCGGCACCGGTCGCCCGTCACCGGTGCCCCCGCACGACACTGGAGATCGGATGACCACCGAGCAGGAACGCACCGCGATGGGAGGGGCACACCGGTTCGTCGGGCTCGCGGAGAGCCTCGAGCGGCACGCGGGGACGCCCACCGGAGCCGAACCGCCGAACGTCCGGGGCAGCAACCGCGGCTACGGGCTGGTGTTCTTCCACCAGGCCGAACACCACCTGAGCACCGTGATCAGCAGCGGCCTGCGGTTCCAGCCGCTGGGCGCCGAACCGGCCCAGGAGCTCGCCTGCACCGTCTACAAGGAGCAGGCCGAGGCCGCGCGGCACCTGGTGGACCTCACCGCCGAACTGCTGGTGCGGGAGCGCACCTACCTGGTCCCCGACCAGATCGTGCCGAACGAGGCGCCGCTGCTGCCGGGCACCGAGTTCCACGGCGTGCTGGCCAGCGGGCACCCGCTGTTCCCCGCGGAGTTCACCCGCTTCACCGACGCCGAGGGCGTCGAGCAGCTCCAGGTGTTCACCCTGCTCCCGGTGACCCTCGGCGAGCTCAACTACATCCTCGACGAGGGCGTCACCGCGCTGCGCCAGCAGTGGGCGCGCTTCGAGGTCGACGTGTTCGACCTGGGTCGGCCCAGCGTGGCGTGACCACCGCGCAGTGACAGGATCGGGGCATGTCCTCGACCGAGCTCACCGACCTGGCGGAACTGGACGCGGTGCGGGTCTACGCGCTGCCGATGCGCAACCGCTTCCGCGGCATCGAGGTGCGGACCGGGGTGCTGCTGGGCGGACCGGCGGGCTGGGGCGAGTTCTGCCCGTTCGAGGACTACGACGACGCGGCGTCGGTGCCGTGGCTGCGCACCGCGCTGGAGTCCTGCGCCGGCGGCTGGCCCGCTCCGGTGCGCGACCGGGTGCCGGTGAACTGCACGGTGCCCGCGGTGGACGCCGAGCGGGCCGCCGCGATCGTCGCCCGCTCGGCCTGCCGCACCGCGAAGGTCAAGGTCGCCGAACCGGGCCGGTCCCCCGCCGAGGACCTGGACCGGGTGGCGGCGGTGCGCGACGCGCTGGGTCCGGGCGGGGCGATCCGGGTGGACGCCAACGCGGCCTGGGACGTCGACACCGCGGTCGCCCGGATCGCGGAGCTGGACCGGGCGGCGGGCGGCTTGGAGTACGTCGAGCAGCCGTGCCCGGCGGTCGAGGAGCTGGCCGCCGTGCGCCGCCGGGTCGAGGTGCGCATCGCCGCCGACGAGTCGATCCGCCGCGCCGAGGACCCGCTGCGGGTGGCGCTGGCCGGGGCCGCCGACGTCGCGGTGATCAAGGCGACACCGCTGGGCGGGGTGCGCCGGGCGCTGCGGGTCGCCGAGGCCAGCGGACTGCCGTGCGTGGTGTCCTCGGCGGTGGAGAGCAGCGTGGGGCTCAGCGCGCAGCTGGCGCTGGCCGGGGCGCTGCCGGAACTGCCCTTCGCCTGCGGTCTCGGCACGGTGGCGCTGCTGGAGGGCGACGTGGTCGCCGACTCGCTGCTGCCGGTCGACGGCGAGCTGCCGGTGCCCACCGCCGCGCCCGCCCCGGACCCGGCGCTGGTCGCGGCGGCCACCCCGCCCGCGCAGGTCCGGCACCGCTGGCTGGACCGCCTCCGCCGGGTCCACGCCCTGCTCACCGAGTCCTGACCAACCAGCCGGACACGCCCGCATCACCCGATTTCGCCATGAGTGAGGGGCACCCTTCACCCAGTTACTTGGTCAAGGGTGCCCCTCACTCAGCGGACTTCCGGGTGACCCCCGGTTGGGGCCGGGCGTGTTGGGCGGAGCCGGTGGCGCCGGTGGTCCTGGTGGCGCCGGTGGTCCTGGTGGCGCCGGTGGTGTGCTGGCCGGTGGTGTGCTGGCCGGTGGCGTGCGGCGGCGGGTCAGCTGTTGCGGTGCTTGCGGCGGCGGATGATGCGGAACAGCAGGGTGAGCGCCAGGAACGCGGCGGCGGCGGGCAGCACCCGCTTGACCACCGGGGCGCCCGCGGTGCCGAGCAGGTCGATCGCCTCGTCGTCCTGGGCGCGCTGCTGCTCGGGACCGGCGACCGGGGTGACCCGCCAGCTCGGCTCGGCGGACCGGTCCGCGGGCGAGGGCTGGGCGGGCTGCTCGGCGGGCTCGTCGGCCGCCGGGGCCTTCGGGGCGGTGCTGCCCTCGGCCGACTCGGCGGCGGGCGGACCCCCGGCGGTGGCCGGTTCGGCGGACTCGCCGGTGAGCTGTTCGGCGAGCCGGTCGGCGAACTGGCCGATGATCTTGCCGCCGACCTCCGAGATCAGGCCGCGGCCGAGCTGGGCGGGCTTGCCGGTCACCTTGAGGTCGGTGTCGACGGTCACCGCCGTCGTCCCGCCCTCGTCGCTGAGCACCGCGGTGACGGTGGCCGCCGCCGTGCCGTTGCCCCGGGAGTCCTTGCCGCTGGCGTCGATGACGACGCGCCGGCCCGCCTCGTCGATCTCCTTGAACTCACCGGTGCCCTTGTAGAGCAGGGTGACCGGACCGAGCTTGACCTTGACCGAACCCGTGAACTCGTTGCCCTCGACCCCGGTGAGGGTGGCGCCGGGCATGCACGGTGCGACGCGTTCCAGGTCCAGCATGGCCTTCCACGCCTGGTCGACCGGCACCGGGACGGTGAACTGATGCTGCATCTGCACGGGGGAGTCCTCCTGGTTCGACCGAACGCGGCTCCGCGGAGCCGTTGTCCTGCGCGGCCATCGTCGGACCCGGTGGGCGGGCCCGCGATCGCGCGGTGCCCCGGCGGGGAGCGGACTCCGCCGGCCGGGACGGGCGGCCCGGTGGACCGCCCGTCCCACTCTGCCAACTTTCCCCGCCGGGCGCGATGATCGCCGCCTCAGAGGCTCCGGCAAAAGGACTGCCTGCCTGCGCGGGGCCGGCGTGGCGGTCGGTGGCGTTGTCGTCAGTCGCCGCAGCTCCGCTGCGACTCCCTCCTCCGCCTTGCCGACCACCACGCTGCTCCCCGCTCGGCGACGGCGCCCCCTTGCCGGAGCCTCTCAACCGCCCGCGGCGGCCAGCACCGCGCGGCCGGTGAGCACCTCGGCGAGGTGCCGCCGGTAGTCCACGTCGGCGCCGGCGTCGGCGGCCGGGCTGGTGCCCTCGGCGGCGTGCCGGGCCGCCGCCCGCACCGCCTCGGCCGTCGCGGGCCCGCCGACCAGCGCGCGCTCCACCGCGGTGGCCCGCACCGGGGTCGGTCCCATGTTGGTCAGCGCGATCCGGGCCTGCTCGACGGTGCCGCCGTCGACCCGCACCGCCGCCGCCACCCCGACGATCGACCAGGCCTGCGCGACCCGTTGGAACTTCTCGTAGTGCGCCCGCCAGCCGGTCCACTTCGGCACCCGGACCTCGGTGAGCAGCTCGCCGTGGCCCAGCGCGGTGGAGAACAGGTCGACGAAGAAGTCCGCCGCGGCGACGGTGCGCCGCCCGGACGGTCCGTCGATCACGAACTCGGCGTCCAGCGCCAGCGCCGGGGCGGGCAGGTCCCCGGCCGGATCGGCGTGCGCCAGCGCCCCGCCGAAGGTGCCGCGGTGGCGGACCTGCGGATCGGCCACGGTCCGGGCGGCCAGCGCGAGCAGCGGCGCGTGCTCGGCGACCAGCGGATCGCGCAGCACGTCGTGGTGGGTGGTGGTGGCGCCGATGACCAGCGCGTCGCCGTCCTCGCGGATGCCGCGCAGCTCCTCGATCCGGCCGAGGTCGACGACCAGCCCGGGGTCGGCGAGCCGCATCCGCAGCACCGGCAGCAGGCTCTGCCCGCCCGCCAGCACCTTCGCGTCGTCGTCGGCGCGGGCCAGCACCCCGACCGCCTGGGCGATCGAGGTGGGCGCGACGTAGTCGAAGTGGGCCGGGATCATCGGGCATCCCCCCTCGTGGAGCCGAGACCGCCCCCGGCTTCCGGTGCGGTCGCCGCGCTCTCCCGCGCGCCGCTGATCGCCCGCCACACCCGCTGCGGCGAGCACGGCATCGGCACGTCGCGCACCCCGAGGTGGCGCAGCGCGTCGACCACCGCACCGACGACCGCCGGGGTGGAGGCGATGGTGCCCGCCTCGCCGACGCCCTTGACGCCCAGCGGGTTCGAGGTCGCCCGGGTCTCGGTGCGGTCGGTGACGAAGTCCGGCAGGTCCACCGCCGAGGGCACCAGGTACTCCGCGAGCGTGCCGGTGGTCAAGGTGCCTTCCTCGTCGTGCACGGCCTCCTCGTACAGCGCTTGGGCGATGCCCTGGGCGAGCCCGCCGTGCACCTGGCCCTCGGCGATCATCGGGTTCACCACGGTGCCGATGTCGTCGACGCAGACGTAGGAGCGGATGCCCACCCGGCCGGTCTCGGTGTCCACCTCGACCGCGCACAGGTGGGTGCCGTGCGGGAAGCTGAAGTTCTCCGGGTCGTAGCTGGCCTCGGCGTCGAGGTTGGGCTCCACGCCGTCGGGCAGGTCGTGCGCGGCGAACGCGGCCAGCGCCACCTCGCCGAGCGCGACCCCGCGGCCGGTGCCGCGCACCCCGAAGCTGCCCGCGTCGAACTCGACGTCGTCCTCCGCGCACTCCAGCAGGTGCGCGGCGATCCGCTTGGCCTTGGCCACCACCTTGTCGGCGGCCTCGACCACCGCCACGCCGCCGACCGCCAGCGACCGCGAGCCGTAGGTGTCCAGCCCGCGCGGCGAGCTCTGGGTGTCGCCGTGCAGCACCTCGACGTCCTCGAACGGCACGCCGAGCCGGTCGGCGACGAGCTGGCTCCACGCCGTCACGTGCCCCTGGCCGTGCGGCGAGGTGCCGGTGACGACCTCGACCTTGCCGGTGGGCAGCACCCGGATCGCCGCGTGCTCCCAGCCGCCCGCGCCGTAGGACAGCGAGCCCAGCACCCGCGACGGCGCCAGCCCGCACATCTCGGTGAAGGTGGACACGCCGATCCCGAGCTGCACCGGGTCGCCGCCCTCCCGGCGCCGCCGCTGCTCGGCGCGCAGCTCCTGGTAGCCGAACAGCTCTTCGGCCCGCGCGGTGGCGGCCTCGTAGTTCCCGGAGTCGTAGGTGAGCCCGGCGACGGTGTCGAACGGGAACTCCTCGTGCCCGATCCAGTTCCGCCGCCGCAGCTCCAGCGGGTCGGTGCCGAGCTCGGCGGCCAGCTCGTCCATCATCCGCTCGATCGCGAAGGTGGCCTCCGGCCGCCCCGCGCCCCGGTAGGCGTCGGTGGGCGTCTTGGTGGTGAAGACGTTGGTGCAGGAGAAGTGGTAGGCGGGGAACTTGTAGATCCCGTTGAACATGAACGCGCCGAGGATCGGCACGCCCGGCGTCACCAGCCGCAGGTAGGCGCCCATGTCGGCGAGCAGCTCCACCTTCAGCCCGGTGACCGTGCCGTCCCGCCGGGCCGCCAGGGACAGCTTCTGCACCTGGTCGCGGCCGTGGTGCGCCGAGACCATGCTCTCCGAGCGGGTCTCGGTCCACTTCACCGGGCGGCCGAGCTCGCGGGCCACCACGAAGGTGAGGACCTCCTCCGGCGTCACCTGGAGCTTGCCGCCGAAGCCGCCGCCGACGTCGGGGGCGATCACCCGGATCTTGGTCTCCGGCACACCCAGCGACATGGCCAGCATCAGCCGCAGGATGTGCGGCACCTGGGTCGCCGACCACACCGTCGTCTGCTCCCCGGTCGGGTCCACCACCACCGAGCGCGGTTCCATGAACGCCGGGACGAGCCGCTGCTGCCGGAAGGTCCGGTCGATCCGCACCTCCGCCTCGGCCAGCGCGCGTTCCACGTCGCCGCCGGTGCCCGCCTCGGCCGAGTCGAAGGTCCAGGTGGCGCTGCGGTTGGTGCCGAGGTCGGCGTGCACCGGCGGGGAATCCGGCGCGGCGGCCGACTCCAGGTCGAGCACCACCGGCAGGTCCGCGTAGTCCACGTCGATGGCGTCCAGCGCGTCGCGGGCCTCGGCGGCGCTGCGGGCCACCACCACCGCGACGGCCTCCCCGGCGAAGCGCACCTCGTCGACGGCCAGCGGCGGTGCGGCGGGCGCCAGCATGTCCTCGGTGACCGGCCACGCGCACGGCAGCGAACCCTGCACGTCGGCGAGGTCGCGGCCGGTGAACACCGCCCGCACCCCGGACATCCGGCGCGCCTCGGTGGTGTCGACGGCGGTGATCCGGGCGTGCGCGACCGGGCTGCGCAGCACCGCGAGGTGCAGCATCCCCGGCAGCACCAGGTTGTCGGTCCACCGGGTGCGCCCGGTGAGCAGCCGCGCGTCCTCCTTGCGGAGGCGGGCGCGGCCGAGTTCCGGTTCGGCGGTCGAGGTCATGAGCGACCCCCGGAGAGCTCGGCGGCCCGGTCGGCGGGCTCGCGCGGGGCCGGTGGCTCGACGTCGGGTTCGGCGGTGGCGCGCAGCCGCCCGGCCGCGTCCCGCACCGCGCGGACGATGTTCTGGTAGCCGGTGCAGCGGCAGAGGTTGCCCTCCAGGCCCTCGCGCACCTGCTGCTCGGTCGGGTCCGGCTCGTCGGCGAGCAGGTCGAGGGACTGCATGATCATGCCCGGCGTGCAGAACCCGCACTGCAAGGCGTGGTTGTCGTGGAACGCCTGCTGGACGGGGTGCAGCTCGCCGTCGGCCAGCCCTTCGACGGTCCGCACCTCGCAGCCGTCGGCCTGGACGGCGAGCACGGAGCAGGACTTCGCGCTGCGCCCGTCCAGGTGCACGGTGCAGGCGCCGCAGTTGCTGGTGTCGCAGCCGACGACGGTGCCGACCTTGCCCAGCCGTTCGCGGAGGTACTGGACGAGCAGCAGGCGCGGTTCGACGTCATCGGCGTACCGATCGCCGTCGACGGTGACGGTGATGCGCGGCATGGGGCCTCCTCGGCAACGAGTGCTCCACTGGGGTGATGGAGGTCACGTCGTCCCGAGCCTGCTACGCCGAACGAGTCCCGGCAATCGGACTCACGGGTGATGGTGGATCGGCCCGTCGGCCTCGCTCAGTCGCGTTCCGCGACCGCCCCAGCGCAGCGCGATCAGCTCCGCCGCGATGGACACCGCCGTCTCCTCCGGCGTCCGGGCCCCGAGGTCCAGCCCGATCGGCGAGGACAACCGGGCCAGCTCCGCCTCGGTGAGCCCCTGCTCGCGCAGCCGCCGCAGCCGGTCGTCGTGGGTGCGCCGGGAGCCCATCGCGCCGACGTAGCCGACGTCGCGCCGCAGCGCCTCCTCCAGCACCGGCACGTCGAACTTGGGGTCGTGGGTGAGCACCATGACCGCGGTGCGCTCGTCCAGCCGCCCGGCGGCGGCCTCCGCGGCGAGGTAGCGGTGCGGCCACTCCACGACCACCTCGTCGGCCTCCGGGAACCGGGTCTTGGTGGCGAACACCTGCCGCGCGTCGCACACCGTCACCCGGTAGCCGAGGAAGCTGCCCATCCGCGCCATCGCGGCGGCGAAGTCGATCGCGCCGAACACCAGCATCCGCGGCGGCGGCTCGAAGGAGTTGACGAAGACCTTCAGCCCCTCGCCCCGGCGCTGCCCCTCCGGGCCGTACTCCAGGACCCCGCTGCGCCCGCTGGCCAGCATCCCCCGCGCGTCGTCGATCACCGCGTCGTCCATCCGGGCCGAGCCGAACCCGCCGACCACCCGGTCGCGCCACACCAGCAGCCTGCGCCCGACCAGCCCGGCGTCCGGGTGCGCGACCACGGTGGCCACCGCCACCGGCACCTCGTCGCGCACCGCCCGCACCACCTCGTCGAGCTCCGGGAAGGTCTCCCGGTCGACCCGCTCGACGAAGATGTCGATGATCCCGCCGCAGGTCAGCCCCACCGCGAAGGCGTCGTCGTCGCTCACCCCGTAGCGCTCCAGCAGCGGCGGATCACCGCCGAGCACGGCACCGGCCCGCTCGTAGACCGCGCCCTCCACGCAGCCGCCGGAGACGCTGCCGACCGCCTCGCCGTCCCCGGTGACCAGCATCGCCGCCCCCGACTGCCGCGGCGCCGATTTGAAGGTGTCCACCACGGTCCCGAGCCCGACCGGCTCGCCCGCCTCCCAGCGCTTGCTCAACTCGTCCAGCACGTCACGCACAGCACACCTCCGGCTCAGGGGCCCTTCCAGGAAGCGGCGGAGCCGCTTCGCGGTGAGGCCGTCGACTTGCACCGCCGCGGGTTCTCAGCGGCCTTCTCGCGAGGACAGCGCCGACGCCGGGTACGAAGTGGGTACATCGCCGAGGGGCTCCCGGAGTGAGAAGGCCGCTGAGGTTCCGCCACCCGCACCGCCACGCAAGTCATCGTGAAAGCAGTCCTAACCCGTCCGCCGGACCCACGACCACACGTCCTCCAGCGAACGCAGGCTGTGTCCGGCCACCAACCGATCAACGTGCGGCAGGGCCGCGACAATCCCGGACTGCACCGGCTGGTACCCGGAATGCCCGGCGTGCGGGTTGGCCCACACCACCCCGCGCGCGAGCCGGCGCAATCGGTGCAGCTGCTCGGCCAGCAACGCCGTGTCCCCGCGCTCCCAGCCGTCGGAGAACACCACCACCGCCGCGCCGCGCGCGACACCGCGCTGCCCCCACCGGTCCAGGAACGCCCGCAGCGTCTCGCCGAGCCGGGTCCCGCCGCTGAAGTCCGGCACCGCGCGGGACGCCGCCGCCAGCGCCGCCTCCGGGTCGCGCTGCCGCAACTGCCTGCTCACCCGGGTCATCCGGGTGCCGAGGGTGAACACCTCGGTGCTCATCGGGGCCCGCCGCACCACCACGTGCGCGAACCGCAGCAGCGCGTCGGCGTAGGGCGTCATCGACCCGGACACGTCGACCAGCAGCACCACCCGGCGCGGACGGCGCGCGGTGCTGCGCCGGGCGAACCGGACCGGTTCCCCGCCGGAGCGCAGCAGCTCCCGCAGGGTGCCGCGCGGGTCCAGCTCACCCCGCCTGCTGCGGCGCCTGCGCAGCGCCGCCCGGGACGGCGGATCGGGCCGCAGCACCGCCAGCATCCGCCGGAGGTGCTCCCGCTCCGCCTCGCCCAGATCGCCGAGGTCGCGCTCCCGGAGCCGCTCGGCGTCGCTGGCCGCCGCGGCCAGCGGATCACCGCCGCCCTCCCCGTCCTCGCCGCCGTCCTCGGCCAGCGGCGCGATCCGCGCCGGGCGGGGCACCGGCGGGCCCGGCTGCTCCACCGGCAGCGGCTCGGCGCGGAACCACAGCGCGAACGCCGCGTCGTAGCGCGGCACGTCGTCGGGGTCGGCGCACAGCGTCACCCGGCCCGCCCAGTACAGCGCGCTCCGGTCGGCCAGCTCCACGTGCTCGGCGGCGGCGAGGAACGCCTGCACCCGCGCCGGATCGCAGGCCATCCCGGAATGCCGCAGCGCGCGGGCGAACCCCACCAGGCCGGTCAGCGGGCGGGTCACGGCACGAGGCCCGCGGCCCGCACCCGTTCGGCGTCCTCCCGGTACTTCAGCACCGCGCCGAGGGTGCTCGCGGCCACCTCGGTGTCCACCTCGTCCTGGCCGAGCGCCTGCAACGCCTGCGCCCAGTCCAGCGCCTCGGCGACCCCGGGCGGCTTGAGCAGCTCCAGCTCCCGCATCCGGCGCACCGCACCGGCCACCCGCTCGGCCAGCCGGTCGTCCAGCCCGGGCAGCCTGCGGCGCAGGATCGCCACCTCCCGCTCCTGGTCCGGGTGCTCCAGCCAGTGGTAGAGGCAGCGGCGCTTGAGCGCGTCGTGCACCTCGCGGGTGCGGTTGGAGGTGAGCAGCACGATCGGCGGTTCGACCGCCCGCACCTCGCCGAGCTCCGGGATGCTCACCGCGTACTCGGAGAGCACTTCCAGCAGGAAGGCCTCGAACTCGTCGTCGGCCCGGTCGATCTCGTCGACCAGCAGCACGCACGGCGCCTCCCGCAGCGCCCGCAGCAGCGGTCGCGCCAGCAGGAACCGGTCGGTGTAGAGCGAGGATTCGGCGGCGTCGGCGTCCAGCCCGCCGGTCGAGGCGGCCTCCAGGGTGCGCAGGTGCAGGAGCTGGCGCGGGAAGTCCCAGTCGTAGAGCGCCTGCGCCGCGTCGATGCCCTCGTGGCACTGCAACCGGATCAGCTCCACGCCCAGCGCCCCGGCCAGCGCCTGCGCCAGCGCCGTCTTCCCGGTGCCGGGCTCGCCCTCGCACAGCAGCGGACGGCGCATCCGCATCGCCAGGAACGCCGCCGTGGCGATGCCGTCGTCGGGCAGGTAGCCCGTGCCGTCCAGGGCCTTGGCCACCTCGGCCGGGGAAGTCAGGTCGTGCGCTCGGTCCACCGCCATGGGGCCGAGGGTATGCGAACGGAAGCGGTTTGTGAGGGCCCCGCAACCACCCGGTACCGGCGCCCCCGGGGTTCTGAGTGAGGGGCACCCCGCACCACGTGACTTGGTACAGGGTGCCCCTCACTCAGCTCCCGAACGGGTGACGGGCGCCGGAGGGGACCGCTTAGGATCGGGCGGGCGGTACTCGGCGGGAAGGCGGACATGGGTCGGTTCAGCGGATTCCCGGAGCACGTCGAGAAGCACGTGGGGCGGGTGCGCGGCGCGGACAGCCGGACCACCGGTGAGCGCCTCCGGTCCTACCACGTCGTGTACTGCGACCACTCCGACGGCGCGCACGTCACGCTGCTGACCAGCGGGCTGCGGGATCGCGTCGAGGGCGCCCCGCTGCCGCAGGAGCTGGTCTGCACGCTGCGCGCCGACCAGGAGCGCTACGCCAAGCACCTGCTCACCGTGCTCGCCGAACTGCTCGCCGAGAGCCGCAGCCGCGTCGGCTACGGCGCCCTGATCATGAACGACCGCGTCCTGCTGCCCGACACCGAGGTCGCCGGAGCGCTCGCCGCGCCGCACCCCTACCTCGGCGACGAGTTCGACGTGCTGCTCGACGCCGACGGGCAGCCGGTGCTCCAGCTCATCACGCTGGTGCCGGTGAGCCGCGCCGAAGCGCAGCTCGTCGCCCGGTACGGCCGCGACGCCCTCTACGACCGGTGGGAGCGGCACGGCAGCGACCTCACCGACGTGCACCGGCCGTCGGTGGCCTGAGCGTCCTCCCCCGACGAGCGGGCGGGCCGTTCCGGGGCCGGTTCCGGGTCGCTTAGGGGTCGCACCCGGAGGTCCGCGGCGCCCGGGCGGCGCAGGCTGGAACCATGACCGAGAACAGCTCCACCACCACCCGCAAGCTCCGCCGCAGCCGCGACGACCAGATGCTCGGCGGGGTGTGCGCCGGGTTCGCCGCGATGCTCGGCATCGATGCCGCGATCGTCCGCGTCGTGCTCGTCGCCGCCACCCTGCTCGGCATGGGCGCGGGCATCCTGATCTACCTGGCCTGCTGGTTGATCGTGCCCCAGGAATCAGCGCAGGAGTGAGTCAGCGCAACGTCGTTCAGCGCAGGGTCGGTGCCTGCCGGACGAACGCGTCGAGCACCCCGTCGGCGACCAGCACCGGAGCGTCCGGGCGGACCTCCTCCGGCGAGGACCGCACCGCCCCGGCCTCGGCGGCCAGCTGGGCCGCCGCGTCGAACCGCCGACCGGCCAGCGCCTCGTCGCCGTCGGTCCGCGCCCGCAGGCCGTCCAGCGAGGCCAGCAGCGCGTCGCCCCACAGGTCCGCCGCGGTCAGCCACGGCTGCGCGTCGGCGGTGAAGTTCGCCGGGGCGCCCGCCCGGATCCGCTCCGGCGCCTCGGCGACCACCCGCGCGTAGGCGTCGAGCCCGTCCACCGCGGCCCGCCGGTCCCCGGCCTGCCAGGCGCGGTGGAGCCCGTCGATCCGGCGGGACAGCTCCGGCGCCGGAGGCAGCCAGGTCTCGCCGCTGGGCAGCGGTGCCGCGTGCAGCAGGTCGAAGAACACGCCGAGGGCGTCGGCCGTCGCCGGATCGGCCACCAGGCCCGGGTCCGGAGCCGTCGAGCGGTCCCCGGCGAGGTGCTCGGCCGCCGCGCGCCACGCCCGCGCCGGGTCGAACGCCGCGTCGTTCCAGGCGAAGTCGGCCGCGCCGAACTCGACGACCTGGCTCGCCGCCGCCTGGTTCATCGGGTTCACCACGAGCCCGGTGAGCTCCTGCGACAGGCCGGGTTCGCGGTGCGCGTAGGGGCCGAGGAGCAACCGGCCCGCCGAACCGTCGAAGTCGTTGACCGGGTAGTTGTCCCACAGGAACAGGTCGCGGCCCCAGGTCTCGCCCGCCCTCCGGGCGTCGTCGACCGAGATGCCGTCGGGCACCACGCCGTCGCCGGTCCACATCACCTGCACCCGCGGGTCCAGGCCCGCGCGCAGCGCCGCCTTGTACGGCGAATCGTCCAGGTCGGAGTACTCGGTGGGCACGAACTGCAGCGGCGCCACGTCGGGATTGCGGTCGACGAACTCCCGCTGCACGCGGTTGAGCAGCTCGGTCTGCGCCCGCCCGGCGGCGGCCTGCGACGGCTCGCCGTAGACCGCGCGGTCCTGCGCGCAGTTCCACCGCGTGTAGCTGATGTCGTCCAGCGGGATCGAGAAGTCCCGCACGCCCGCCGCGTGCACGGCGGAGAGCTTGTCCACCAGCGCCTGGGAGTCGGCCGGATCGCTGTAGCAGATCGAGGTGCCCGGCGAGAGCGCGAAGGTGAACTTGACGTGGTGCGCGGCGGCCTGCCCGATCAGCTCCCGCACCTCGGCGAGCTCCGCCGGCGGGTACGGCTCGCGCCAGCGCTCCCGGTGGTACGGGTCGTCCTTCGGCGCGTAGATGTAGGTGTTGAGCTTGACGTCGCCGTAGAACGCGAGCTGCTCCATCCGCTCCTGGTGCGTCCACGGCGGGCCGTAGAAGCCTTCGATGGTGCCGCGCAACGGCATCGACGGCTCGTCCACCACGGCGACCCCGGCGATCCGGCCCGGCGAGGCGAGCTGCCGCAGCGTCTGCACGCCGTAGTAGGCGCCCGCCGGGTCGGAGGCCCCGACGAACAGCGCGTCGCCGCCGCGCCCGGCCAGCACGTAGCCCTCCGGCGGGAGCGGGGCGGGTGCGTCGACGCCGAGCTCCTGGAGGCCCTTGACCACGGTCGGCGACGTGCGGTCGCCGACCCGCACGCTCAGCGAGACGTCCCCGACCTCCTCGCCGGGCTGGCGGACCACGACCTCCTCGGCCCCGGCCTGGCTCAGCACCTGCCGGGCCAGGTCGCGCGTCGGCTCGTCGACCAGCGGATCCACCACCACCTCGACCCGGCCGCGCACCGCGATGTCGTCGCCGAGCCGCCGCATTTCCTTCGGCTGCGGCGTCACCTGGGGCAGTTCGACACCGGGCAGTGCCCCCGACTCGGGGGCGGCGGGCGCGGGCGGCGGCGCGTCGGTGCACGCGACCAGCGCGGCGGTGACGGCGACGCCGATCAGCGCCGCTCGACCTCGTCGAAGGACCATCGAGTCCCTGACCTCCTCCGGTGGGCTCCGGCCCCCAGGAGATCACACGCCGGTCACGGCGTTGCGGTCAGGCGTCGACCCGGCGGCGCCACTCCCGGACCCGGCCCGCGTCCACCGCCGCGCCGTCCAGGGCCGCGCGGCCGACGTGGAACGCGCGCACGCCCATGCCGAGCAGCTCGTCGACGTGGTCCGGCCGCAGCCCGCCGCCGACCAGCAGCGTGACGCCCTCGACGTCCTGCTGGTCGGCCAGGACCCGCAGCGTGCCGAGGCCCTCCTCGACGCCCTCGGCGGACCCGGCGGTCAGCACCGCGTCCGGGCCGAGCGACACCGCGTGGTCCCAGGCGAGCTGGTACTGCAGGGCATGGTCGACGGCGCGGTGGAACGTCCACGGGCAGCCGGCGAGCTCGTCGGCCAGGTTCCGCGTGGTGCCGACGTCGACCTGCCCGGTCCCGTCCAGGAATCCCAGGACGAATTCGGCGGCCCCGGCCTCGCGCACCGCCACCGCCTCGCGGCGCAGCGCCTCGACATCGCCCGCGGTGTAGCCCTCGCCGCGCACCATCACGCGCACCGGCAGGTCCGTGGCGGCCAGCACCTCGCGCACCACCGCCGGTTCCGGCGTCCGGCCGTCCGACGCGCGGTCCCGCACCAGCTCCAGCCGGTCCGCCCCGCCCTCCTGCGCGGCGGTGGCATCAGCGGCGTTCTCGACGATCACTTCGAGCAGCGCACCCATACCGGCACACCGTACCCACCCGCCCCGGCACCCACCCGTCCCCGAAAGCCCCGGTCGGTCCCAGCCCGGGGCGATCACCGGATCGGAACCGAGTGAGGGGCACCTTCAGCCGACCAAGCCGGAGGAAGGTGCCCCTCACCTGGGAACACTCACCCGAACGGGCGGATGTCGGGTGCGGCCCTGGAAATGCGAAGAACCGCCCCCGCCGGGGCGGGAGCGGTTCTTCAGCGGCTGGGGCGGATCAGAAGTCCATGCCGCCCATGCCACCGGTCGGGTCGGCGCCGGCACCGGCCTTCTCCTTCTCCGGCTTGTCCGCGACCACGGCCTCCGTGGTCAGGAACAGCGCGGCGATGGAGGCGGCGTTCTGCAGCGCCGAACGGGTGACCTTGGCCGGGTCGATGATGCCCGCGGCGATCAGGTCCTCGTAGTCGCCGGTCGCGGCGTTGAGGCCGGTGCCCGCCTGGAGGTTCTTGACCTTCTCGGCGACGACCCCGCCCTCGAGGCCGGCGTTGACGGCGATCTGCTTCAGCGGGGCCTCGACCGCCAGCTTGACGCTGTTGGCGCCGGTGGCCTCGTCACCCTCCAGCTTCAGCCCGTCGAAGGCGGCCTGCGCGGCCTGCAGCAGCGCGACGCCACCACCGGCCAGGACGCCCTCCTCGACGGCGGCCTTGGCGTTGCGGACCGCGTCCTCGATGCGGTGCTTGCGCTCCTTGAGCTCGACCTCGGTCGCCGCACCGGCCTTGATGACGGCCACGCCGCCGGCCAGCTTGGCCAGCCGCTCCTGCAGCTTCTCGCGGTCGTAGTCGGAGTCCGAGCGGTCGATCTCGGCGCGGATCTCGTTGACCCGGCCGGAGATCTGCTCGTCGTCGCCCGAGCCCTCGACGATGGTGGTCTCGTCCTTGGTCACGACGACCTTGCGGGCCTTGCCCAGCAGGTTCAGGTCGGCGTTCTCCAGCTTGAGGCCGACCTCCTCGCTGATGACCTGGCCGCCGGTGAGGATGGCCATGTCCTGCAGCATCGCCTTGCGGCGGTCGCCGAAGCCGGGGGCCTTGACGGCGACCGACTTGAAGGTGCCGCGGATCTTGTTGACCACCAGGGTCGCCAGGGCCTCGCCCTCGACGTCCTCGCAGATGATCAGCAGCGGCTTGTTGGACTGCATGACCTTCTCCAGCAGCGGGAGCAGGTCCTTGATGTTGGAGATCTTCGAGCTCAGCAGCAGGATGTACGGGTCGTCCAGGGACGCCTCCATCCGCTCCGAGTCGGTGACGAAGTAGGGCGAGATGTAGCCCTTGTCGAAGCGCATGCCCTCGGTGAGCTCGAGCTCGAGCCCGAAGGTGTTGCTCTCCTCGACGGTGATGACGCCTTCCTTGCCGACCTTGTCCATCGCTTCCGCGATGAGCTCGCCGATCTGGCGGTCACCGGCCGAGATCGCGGCGGTGGCGGCGATCTGGTCCTTGGTCTCGATCTCCTTGGCGCTCTTGAGCAGCTGCTCGGCGATCGCCTCGGTGGCCTTCTCGATGCCGCGCTTGAGCGCGATCGGGCTGGCACCGGCCGCGACGTTGCGCAGACCCTCGCGAACCAGGGCCTGGGCGAGCACGGTGGCGGTCGTGGTGCCGTCACCCGCGACGTCGTCGGTCTTCTTCGCGACCTCCTTGACGAGCTCGGCGCCGATCTTCTCGTAGGCGTCCTCGAGCTCGATCTCCTTGGCGATGGAGACACCGTCGTTGGTGATGGTCGGCGCGCCCCACTTCTTCTCGAGCACGACGTTGCGGCCCTTCGGGCCGAGCGTCACCTTGACGGCGTCGGCGAGGGTGTTCATGCCGCGCTCAAGACCGCGGCGGGCGTCCTCGTCGAACGCGATCATCTTGGCCATTGCGGTGTGGTCCTCCACCTGTCTGGACGCCGCGGCGGTGTCACACCCCACGGCAGGACTCGTGCTCGGCCAGGCTCGGTGCCCGCGACGGACGACCGCGGCGACGGCGCCGCCTGTGGCACCGCCGAGCACGGCCTCACCGTCCCGACCTGGCACTCAACCTCGCTGAGTGCCAACACCGTGTCTAGCACTCTCCCGGGTCGAGTGCAAGCGAACGCCGGCTCAGCCCCCGACCGTGGGAACCGTGGTGGGGATCTCGTTCTCGTTGTAGCTGGAGGTCTCGGGGACGTAGGTCGACCCCGAGCCGGTGTCGCCGGACGCGGTGGCCATCACGACGAACAGCACGATGATCGCCACCAGCGCGACCACGATCAGCAGCGGCACCAGCCAGCGCGCCGTCGAGCCGCCGCTGGACCGGGTGGCGAACGACGACGTGCCCGCGGGCATCGGCGGGCGCAGCCGGACGGGTTCCTGCTGCGGCGGCGGCACCGGCGGGTGCGGCGGCTGCTGGTACGGCGGCGGGCCGTAGCCGGGCGGCTGCTGCGCGGGCACCGGCTGCGACGGCGGGAACTGCTGCTGCGGGAACGGCGGCGGCCCGGCGGGCTGCTGGGGCCCCGGGGGCTGGGCCGCGGGCGGCGGTCCGGGGGACTGGGCGGCGGGCGGCTGGGGGCCGGCGGGCGGCGAACCGGCCGGGCGCGGGCGCGGCGGGCCTTCCCCGGCCACCGGCGACAGCGCGGCGCGCGCCACCGCGATGAGCTCCTTGCAGTCGTCGAAGCGCTGGTCGGCCTTCTTCGCCATCCCGCGGCGCATCACCTCGTCGATCCCGGGCGGCAGCACCACCAGCGAGGTCACCGGCGGCGGCTCGGCGCCGAGGTGGCCCTGGATCACCTCCTGCACCTGCCCCTGGAACGGCGGGCGCCCGGTCAGGCAGGCGAACAGCATGCAGGCCAGCGCGTAGAGGTCGGTGCGGCCGTCGACGGCCTCGCCGCGCAGGTGCTCCGGGGCGGCGAAGGTCGGCGAGCCGAGGAAGTCGCCGGAGGAGGTGCGGTGCCCGGTGGCGCCGCGCCGGGTCAGCCCGAAGTCGGCGAGGTAGACGTGCTCGTTGGCCGATTCGCGGGAGGTCACCAGCACGTTGGCCGGCTTGAGGTCGAGGTGCACGAGGTTGCGCTCGTGCAGCATGTCCAGCGCCTCGGCGACCTGGCCGAGCAGCTCCAGCGCGCGCTTCGGCGAGATCGGCCCGTCCTTGATCAGGCTGGCCAGGTCGGATCCGTCGACCAGCCGCATCGCGATGTAGAGCATCCCGTCGACTTCGCCGAAGTCGTAGAGCGGGACGATGTTGGAGTGGTCGATCGCCGAGGTGTTGCGGGCCTCGTCCACGAACCGCTCGCGGAACTCGGCGTCACCGGTGATGTGCTCACCCATGACCTTGAGCGCGACCTTGCGGCCCAGCCGGACGTCGGTGGCGCGGTACATCACGCTCATCCCACCGCGGCCGAGGACGGAGTCGATCTTGTAGTGGCCGAGGCGGCGCCCGGTGAGGTCTTCCGACACGTCCGGCAGCCTAACGCCCGGGAACGGCGCGCGTCCTCGGGTTCCGGCGGATCGACCCCGACGGACCGGTGGCCCGATTCCCACCGGAACCGGGCCACCGGACGACGAACGATTCCGCGGGGCTGTCAGACCTTCCGGACGCCGTCTGCCTGGGTGCGACCGTCCCGCCCGGCCTTCACCTCGAATTCGACCCGCTCCCCTTCGGAAAGGGTGCGAAAACCGGACATGTTGATCGCGGAGTAGTGCACGAACACATCGGGCCCGTCATCCGTCGCGATGAATCCGTAGCCCTTCTCCGAGTTGAACCATTTGACCGTGCCGACCGCCACGGCGTCCTCCTCTTGAAAGGTGATGCACGACGCTCGTGGCGCCGCTGGAGCAACGGTCACGCTACCCCAGAAGAAGACCCTCGTCGCCCGTTCTTCAATGCGACTTTTCCGCTAAATACTAGGCCGAACGGGTGTCGGACGCCGCCACGTCGAGTAATCACCACGGGAAGGGCGGGGGAATTCCCGCAATGCTCCGATCAGGATCGGGATCCGACGCCGTTGCTCTGCAACCAACCGATCAAGGAACGCGGATTGCGCGTCTGCGTCAGCACTCGTCCCGGTCCGGCGAAATCGAAGACGAGCCCTTCGCCGCTCTTGATCGATTGGGCGGCGCCCTGGTTCGCCTGGCGCAGCCGGGATTGCACCGCGTCGGCGTAGGCCACCACGTGCCCGGGATCGATCGTCACGTACTCGCCCGGTTGCAGCGTCACCACGTCCAGCGCGCCGTAGCAGCACACCACCACCGGGCCCTGCCCGGTCACGTGGGTGAGGAAACCGCCCTCGCCGCCGAAGAGGTTCCGGAAGCCGGCCCACTGCGGCTCCGCCCGCACCGTGCTCGCCGAGGCCAGCAAGCAGGACTTGGTGACGCACCAGCCGGTCCGGCCGTCGAGCTCGATCACGTTGAGGTCGCCCGGCAGGTTCGGCGCCACGTCCACCCACCCGCCCTGCTGCGGCGCGGTGTAGGCGGTGGCGCGCGCGGACTCGCCGCCGAGCGCCGAGCGGGCCAGCGACTTCAGCGCGCCGCCCGAGGAGCGCTGCTCCGCCACCACGCCGTAGCTCGTGGCCAGCATCGCCCCGGCCTCCACCCGCACCGGCTCGCCCGGCGCCAGCAGCAAGCGGGCCACCCCGTACGACGGCGTGTGGCGGGTACGGACCTGCAACGGGCACCTCCTCGGTCGGGCGGAATCGCAGTCTGCCACGGGGGCGGCCGCGCTCGTTGCGGAAGCCGGTGCGGACAGCGGGCGGGGGCATGACCGATGATCGGTGCGTGTCGCACGGAACTGGAACCCCCGACCTGATCCCCGTGACCCAGCACCGGGACGCGGTCGCCGCGCTGGTGGCCCCCACGCCGGTGCGGGCGGTGCCGCTGGCCGACTGCCTCGGCCTGGCCCTGGCCGAGGACCTGCGCTCGCCGATCCCGCTGCCGCCCTTCGACAACTCCGCGATGGACGGCTACGCGGTGCGCTCGGTGGACCTGGTCGAGGCGGACGCCGACGCGCCGGTGGCGCTGCCGGTGGGCGAGGACATCCCCGCCGGGCGGGTGGACGTGCCGCCGCTGCAACCGGGCACCGCGCACCGGATCATGACCGGCGCGCAGCTCCCGCCGGGGGCCGACGCGGTCGTCCCGGTGGAGCGCACCGACGGCGGGGTCCGCGAGGTGCGGATCGGCCTGGCCGCGCAGCCGGGCGCGCACGTGCGCCGCGCGGGCGAGGACGTCGGGGCGGAGGCGACCGTGCTCACCGCCGGGACCGCGCTGACCCCCGCCCGGCTCGGGGTGGCCGCCGCCGTCGGCGCCGCGGAGCTGCCGGTGCACCGGCCGGCGCGGGTGCTGGTGCTGTCCACCGGCTCCGAGCTGGTCGAGCCGGGCGAGCCGCTGCGCCCGGGGCAGATCTACGAGTCCAACGGGCTGATGCTGGCCGCGGCGGTGCGGGACGCGGGGGCCACCGCCCGGCTGCTGCGGTTCGTCCCGGACGACGTGGACCAGTTCCACGCCGCGCTGGAACCGGAGCTCGCCGGCACCGACCTCGTCCTCACCACCGGCGGGGTCAGCGCCGGCGCCTACGAGGTGGTCAAGGACGCGCTGGCCGGGCAGGGCGTGGAGTTCACCAAGGTCGCGATGCAGCCCGGGATGCCGCAGGGCAGCGGGCGCTACCGGGGCGGCCCGGCGGTGGTGGCGCTGCCCGGCAACCCGGTCAGCGCGATGGTCTCTTTCGAGGTGTTCGTCCGGCCGGTGCTGCGATCGGCCGCCGGGCACCGCGACGCGCACCGCCCGGTGCGCCGCGCCGAGCTGACCGAGCCGCTGCGCACCCCGGCGGGCAAGCGGCAGTACCGGCGCGGGCGGTTCGACCCGGTCAGCGGCGCGGTGGCGCTGCACGGCGGGCCCGGCTCGCACCTGCTCTCGGCCCTGGCCGAGGCCGACTGCCTGCTGGAGATCCCCGAAGAGGTGACCGATCTCCCAGTCGGTTCTACTGTGGACATCTGGTTGCTGGATTGACGGAGCACCGACCTCTCGCGAAGACTGCACCCTCGACCCCCACCTGACCGGAGTTCTGCACCGTGCGTGGCCCCTGGCGCGCCGCCGTGGCGCTGGCGTTGCACCTCGGCTTCTTCGCCGTACCCATCGCGCTGGTCCTCGGCCTGCTCGCGATCGCCCTCTACACGTTCCGCTACGACCGAGGTAGCGGTCTGGAAGCGGCGCTGGCCGCGCTCGTCGTGGGGGCGGTGTTCGCCATCGGGCTGCGCGCCGTGCTGTCCACCCGCGTCGACCCGCGCGGCGTCGCGCTGCGCCGGGACGAGCAGCCGCAGCTCTGGAAGCTCGTCTCGTCCATCGCCGACGCCGCGGGCGCCGAGCCGCCGGACGAGATCCGGGTGACCTCGGAACCGGGCATCGCGATCGTCGAGGACACCGCGCTGCTCGGGTTGCGGACCCGCGGCCGGTACCTGGAGATCGGGATGCCGCTGCTGGCCGCGCTCACCATCAGCGAGCTGCGCGCGCTGCTGGCCCGCGAGATCGGGATGCTCGGCGGCAGCGGCATGGCGGTGACCGCCCGGCGCTGCGCGCGGACCGTCGAGCGCACCGTCGCCTCGCTCACCAGCGGTCCGGTCAAGTGCCTGTTCGGCGGCTACGCCCGGGCCTACACCGCCGTGGCCGCGCCGGTGTCCTTCCAGCTCGAACCGGGCGCCGACCGGCTCGCGGTGCGGGTGGCGGGCAAGCGCGCCGCGATCACCGCGCTGCGCAAGCGGGTGGCCATCGAGCTCGGCTGGCGGGACTACGCCGAGGAGTTCCTCAGCATGGCGACCACCATCGGGCACGCCCCGGACGTGATACTGGGCTTCCGGGCGTTCATGGACCACCCGGCGCGCAAGCCCGCGCTGGCCGAGCGCGCCAAGCAGGCCATCGCCGAAGGCACCGACCGCACCGACGGCGGCCCGCCGACCAGGGACCGGATCGCGGCGATGAAGCAGCTCAAGTCCGCCGACCGGGAGCTCGACGACCGGCCCGCCTTCGGCGCGCTGCGCGAGCCGCGCACGAGCGTCCCGGCGTTGGAGGACGAACTGGTGGTCGAGGGGCTCGGCGCCCGGCTGCCGTGGCCGGAGCTGGTCCGCCTCGCCGGGGCGGCGCAGGCAGCCCAGCAGGCCGCGCAGCTCAGCTCCGCGATCGAGCAGAGCGGGTTGCAGATCGACCCGGCCATCGGCGGCGTGCTGGCCGCCGTCCACCGCGGCCAGGCCCGCGACCTGATCAACCCGGCGCTGAACCCCGGGCTGGACCCGGAGCGGCTCGACCAGGCCGCCGAGGACATGCTCGTCGAGCTGCTCGGCGGCGCGGTGGTGGACGCGCTGGTCTGCGCCCGGCGGGCGCACCACGAGCTCGACTGGGGCGGGCCGCCGCTGGTCCGGCTCGCCGCCGGCGGACAACCGCTGGACCCGGACCGGCTGGTGCGCCCGGCGGTGGCCGACCCGAGGCTGATCCCCGGGCTGCACCGCACCCTGGTCGACCTCGGGGTGCCGCTGAACCACCTGCGCCCGCCCGAGGCGGAACCGGAACCGGCGCTGGCCGGCATCATCAGCCCGGTGCAGGTGTCCGGCACCGGTTACGAGCTGCTGGTCACGGACCGTGGTCTGGTGCTGCTGCCGTCGCAGGCCAGCAGCACCAAGCGGTTGCTCTCCGGGGCGCTGGCCCGGTTGCGCAAGGCCGAGTACGAGCAGCTGGACGAGCTCGCCGCGACCCCGGTGGCGGAGCTGCGCGATCAGCCCGGGGCGCACTGGGTGGACACCCGCGACGTGGCCGCCGCACGCCTGGTGCAGCTGCGCGCGGGCTGGACGCTGCGGCTGGAGATGTACCTCGACGAGTACGCGGTGTCCGCCCTGCCTGCGGAGATCGTCGCCGACGAGGAGGGGGTCGCCGAGGTGGAGCTCAGCAGCACCGGCGACGCGATGGAGCACGGCGATCCGTACGGCGGGATCGGCGAGCTGATGGGCGCTCGCATGATCGTGGCGGACACGGCGTCGGAAGCGAACGAGTGACGGGTGAACCCCATTTGACCGACGTTTCGATGCGGAGAGTAGTTATAACGTCCTCCGATAGCGTCTACGGTCTCGCTGTGAACTCAATTACACTGGGAGCAGGTAACGAAACGTCGATCAACAACCTTCCCCCCACGTAGGCACCGCGCATCGGGCGCGGCGACTGAACCACAAGGGACCGTGCGCCGTCGGGGGGCGCACGGACCCGTTCGGGGGAGGCCGGGTGGCGTCAACGGGGAGACGCCTCTCGGCCGGGATGTCAGGGGCGGCACGGGCGCGTCGGGGGCGCCGGTGCCGCCCCTGACTCATGCCCACCCCGGCAGCCGCCCAACACGCCCACCCACCACCCGACCCGGCACTCCTCGCCCCAGGTGAGGGGCGCCCTTGCCCCATTCGGACTGCTTTCGCCAATGGCCTGCGTGGCGGTGCGGGTGGCGGAACCTCAGCGGCCCCCTCGCTGCGCCGATCGCCTCCTGATGACACCCACTTCGCGAGGGCGCGGACGGGGGCGGTGGTGGCCCCCGAAGGGGCCGTCGGGTACACCTGGACGGGTGACGCGGCAGCACCGCCGGAGGTGCTCGCGGGGCCGGGTCTGCGCAGGTCATCGCACTGCAATTGATCAGCTCCGCACCCTGTCGTCGTGCACCGCGCCGCGTCCGAGATGCTGTACCGACGACGGCCCCACCGCCGACCCCCGTCCCCGGGCGGCAGGTCGCGGTCGGCCGGACCAGACCACCGACTCAGGGGCGCAGTACCTCGATGAGCACCGAGACAGAACCGAAGAAGATGGCGGCGCACCTCGCCGGCCTCGCGCGCGACACCGTCCCGCCGATGCACCCCGCCGGCCGCCCGTTCGTCGCCGGAGCGGCGATCGCGACGCTGCTGCTGCGCAAGCTGTGGCGTCCGGCCGGGGTGCTGGGCGGCGTGCTGACCGCCTGGGTCGCGTGGTTCTTCCGCGAGCCGCGGCGCACCGCCCCGAGCGGTGAAGGGCTCGCGGTGGCGCCCGCCGACGGCACCGTGGCGCACGTCGAGGAGGTCGTGCCGCCCGCCGAGCTGGACCTCGGCACCGCCCCGATGATCCGGATCAGCGCGTTCCTCACCGTCTTCGACGTCCACGTGCAGCGCATCCCGCTGGCCGGCCGGATCGACCGGATCGCCTACCGCCCGGGCAAGTTCCTCTCCGCCGACCTGGACAAGGCCAGCGAGGACAACGAGCGCAACTCCCTGGTGATCCGCGCCGTCGACGGCACCGAGGTCGCCGTGGTGCAGATCGCCGGGCTCGTCGCGCGCCGCATCGTGTGCTCCGTCGAGGAGGGCGACCAGGTCGACGTCGGCAGCACCTACGGGCTGATCCGGTTCGGCTCGCGGGTGGACCTCTACGTCCCGGTGGGCAGCCGGGTGCGGGTCGAGCCCGGCCAGCGCACCGTCGGCGGCGAGACCGTCCTCGCCGAGCTGCCGCGGGGGAAGCGAACGTCATGAGCGTGCGGACCACCCCGGGCGTCCGGCTGCTGCCCAACGCCATCACGGTGTTGGCGATGTGCGCGGGGCTGTCGGCCATCCAGTTCGCGCTCAACGACCAGCTCGCCGCGGCCGTCGCGGCCGTCGCGGCGGCGGCGCTGCTCGACGGGCTGGACGGGCGCCTCGCCCGGCTGCTCGACGCCACCACCCGGATGGGCGCCGAGCTGGACTCGCTGTCCGACGCGATGTCCTTCGGCGTCGCCCCGGCGCTGACCCTCTACGCCTGGCAGCTCCAGGACAACCGGGTCGGCTGGGTCGTCGCGCTGATCTACGCGGTCTGCATGGTGCTGCGGCTGGCGCGGTTCAACACGCTGCTCGACGACACCGAGCAGCCGCCCTACGCCAAGGAGTTCTTCGTCGGGGTCCCCGCCCCGGCCGCCGGTCTGCTGGTGCTGGTCCCGCTGATGATCACCGCGCACCTCGGCCGCGAGGGCTGGTGGTCCGAACCCGCGGTGATCATGCTGTGGATGGCGCTGGTCGGCGGGCTGGCGGTGAGCCGGGTGCCGACGTTGTCGCTGAAGACCGCCAAGGTGCCGCCGCAGCTCGTGGCCCCGCTGCTGGTGCTGGTCGTGGTGGCGGCCGGGGGCATCGCGGTGTTCCCGGTGATCTCGCTGGTCATCGTGCTGCTGGTGTACCTGCTGCACATCCCGTACGCGGTGTACCGGCACCACTGGCTGGCCAACCACCCGGAGGCGTGGAGCGCACCCCCGCGCGAACGGCGCGCGATGCGGCGGCGCAGCCAGCGGCGGCTCGGCCTGCGCCCGCCGCTGCGGCGCCGGGTGGCCGGTGCCGCCCGCCGGGTCCGGCTCCCCCGCCGCGGCCAGCCGGACGGCCCGCGGCGCAGCTGGCGACGGCTGGAGCTCCGGCGGAACCGGGACGAGCAGGCTCCGCGCTGACCCACCGCGCGGCAGGTCCTAGGCTCGGGGCCGTGCCCGCCATCACCTTGACCGCACGCCTGTCCGCATCCGCCAAGGACACCCGGCGCGGGGTGGTCCGCCTGCACCCGGAGGTGCTCGACGCGCTGGGGCTGCGCCCGTGGGACGCGGTGCGGCTGACCGGGGCGCGGGTCACCACCGCGCTCGCGGCCGCCGCCGCTGCCGGCGATCCGACCGGCGTGGTGCTGGTCGACGACGTGGCGCTGATGAACCTCGGGCTGGCCGAGGGAGCCGAGGTCGGCGTCGCCCCGGTCGAGGTGGCCGCGGCGAAGCGGGTGTCGATCGCCGGTTCCCGGATGGCCCGCGCCACGGTCGCGCCCGAGACGGTGCGCCTCGCGCTGACCGGCAAGGTCTTCGGCACCGGCGACACCGTCTCGCTGCTGCCGCAGGACCTCGCCCCGGCCACCGCCGCCAACGCCGGTGAGGTGCGCCGCAAGCTCGCCAACGCGATCGGGCTGACCTGGACCAACGAGCTGATCACCGTCGCGGGCACCGATCCGGGCGGCCCGGTGGCGATGCGCCCGTCCACCGTCGTGGAGTGGCGGGAGGGCGCCGAACCCGGCACCGCCGCACCCGAGGCCGCCCAGGCCATCGAATCGCGGGCTCCGGCGGAACCGGCCGCTCCGGTCGCCGTCGCCGACCTCGTCGGCGCCCGGGAACCGGCGCGGCGGCTCGTCGAGTGGCTGCGGCTGTCCTTCGAGCAGCCCGAGCTGCTGCACCGCCTCGGGGCGTCGGCGGAGCTCGGCGTGCTGGTCAGCGGCCCGCCCGGGGTCGGCAAGACGACGCTGGTGCGGGCGGTGACCGCCGCGGTCGGCGCCGAACTGGTCGAGCTGTCCGCGCCGAGCGTCGCCGCGCTGGAAGCCGGCACCGCCGCGTCGCGGTTGCGGGAGGCGATCGAGCAGGCCACCGCGGCGATCCGCGACGGCCGGACCTGCGTGCTGCTGCTCACCGACGTCGAGGACCTGCTGCCCGCGTCCGAACCGCCGCCGCTGGCGACCGTCGCGCTGGACGCGCTGCGGGGCGCGCTCGGCACCGCCGGGCTCGCGGTGGTGGTGACCAGCGCCGAGCCGTACGCGGTCGATCCCCGGCTGCGCGAGCCGGGGCTGGTCGACCGGGAGCTGACCCTCGGACTGCCCGACGACGCCGCGCGCACCGAGCTGCTGCGCGTCCTGCTGCGCGGCACCCCGCTGGCCGCCGACGTCGACCTGGCCGACATCGCCGGCCGGGCACCGGGTTTCGTCGCGGCGGATCTCGTCGCGCTGTGCCGGGAGGCCGCGGTGAGCGCGGCGCTGCGGCACCAGGACGGCACCGAGCCGCAGGTGCGCCAGCAGGACCTCGCCGATGCGGTGTCCTCGGTCCGCCCGCTGTCGATGTCGGCGTCGGACAGCCTGCGCACCGGCGGGTTGTCGCTGGAGGACGTCGGGGACATGGTCGAGGTGAAGCAGTCGCTGACCGAGGCCGTGCTGTGGCCGCTGCAGTACCCGGATTCGTTCACCCGGCTCGGCGTCGATCCCCCGCGCGGGGTGCTGCTCTACGGTCCGCCGGGCTGCGGCAAGACGTTCCTGGTGCGGGCGCTGGCGGGCACCGGGCGGCTCAACGTGTTCGTGGTCAAGGGCGCCGAGCTGATGGACAAGTTCGTCGGCGAGTCGGAGCGCGCGGTGCGGGAGCTGTTCCTGCGCGCCGCGAACGCCGCGCCCTCGCTGGTGTTCCTCGACGAGGTGGACGCGCTGGCGCCGCGCCGGGGCCAGTCCTCGGACTCCGGCGTGGCCGACCGGGTGGTCGCGGCGCTGCTCACCGAGCTCGACGGCGTCGAACCGATGCGGGAGGTCGTGGTACTGGGCGCCACCAACCGCCCCGAGCTGCTGGACCCGGCGCTGCTGCGGCCGGGGCGCCTGGAGCGGCTGGTGCACGTGCCGCCGCCGGACGCCGAGGCCCGCGCGGAAATCCTGCGGTCGGCGGCGAAGAACACCCCGCTGGCCGACGACATCGACCTGCCCGCGCTGGCCGCCGACCTGGACGGCTACTCGGCGGCCGACTGCGCGGCGCTGGTCCGCGAGGCCGCGCTGACCGCGATGCGCGAATCGCTGGCCGCCGCCGAGGTCTCGGCCGCGCACCTGGCGGCCGCCCGGCGCGCGGTGCGGCCGTCCCTCGACGCCGCCCAGCTCGCCTCCCTCGAAGCCTTCGCCGCCGAGCAGCGCTGACCCACCACCCAGCAGCACCCGTTCGGGAACTGGGTGAGGCGCACCCTGTACCACGTGACGGGGTACAGGGTGCCCCTCACCCGTCCGAAAGCTGAGTGAGGGGCACCCTTGCCCAAGTAACTCGGACAAGGGCGCCCCTCACCTACATCCCGTTCAGGCATCCCCCGACACGGGCGAGCAACCGGCATCCCCGCCAAGCGAGCGGCGAAGCCGACGTGCTGCGCCACCCGCAACCCTCGTCAGGCGAGCGGCGAAGCCGCTTCCCCGCCGCGCACGCGCTGATCGGCACCCCCGTCAGGCAAGCGGCGAAGCCGCTTCCGCCTTGCCCCAAGCACGCAACTCGCACCGCCGCGGGTTCTCAGCGGCCTTCTCGCGAGGACAGCCGCGACGCTGTGTACGCGCTTGTACATGAGGAGCGGCTCCCGCAGCGAGAAGGCCGCTGAGGTTCCGCCACCCGCACCGCTCCCCAAGAAGACCACGGTCCGGACGACCACCCGCCAGACGTTCACTTGCCGGTGATGCCGCCTTGGTAGTCATTCGTGATGATGGCGATCAACCCCGGTGTGGCGTCCTGGATGCCGTCGAAGCGCGGCGCCACGCGGGCGCCGAGCGCCCGCGCGATCTCCTCGGCCTGCGCCTTCTCGCCGGTGCCCTCCCGGTAGTAGACCGTGGTGGTGGGCACGATGCCGCGCGCGTAGTTGCCGACGTCGGGGACCTCGTACCCGGCGGTGAGCAGGTCGTCGGCGGCGCGCTGGGCGAGGCCCTCGATGGTGCTGTTGTTGTAGACCCGCACCACGATCCGCGGCTGCGACTGCGGCGGCGGCGCGATGGTCTCCGGCGGGCGGTGCGGCGGCGCGGGCGGCTGCTGGCCCGCCGACGACGTGGGCGGCTCCTCGGCGGGCGGGTCCTCGGCGGCGGGGTCCCCGGGCGGGGGCGGTGCGGGCGGGTCTGCCTCGGCCGAGGAGGTGGCCGCCGCCGGGCGCGGCGGTTGGGCCGAATTCTCCGCCTGCCCGCCGGAAGCCAGCGTGACGACGCCGATGACGGCGGCGACCGCGCCCGCACCGATCAGCCCGTAGCCGGCGATCGTGTTCCTGGACGGACCCGTGGGGGGTTCGGCGGATGTCATCAGTGCAACTCGATTCCCAGTCGGTGCGCGGCCCGAGCCCGCTGCCTGCTCGCCCGCGCCTTGCGCAGTCGTTTGATCAGCATGGGATCCGCCTCGGAGGCGGCCGGATCGTCGAGGAGCGCGTTGAGGAGCTGGTAGTAGCGCGACGCCGACATGTCGAACAGCTCGCGGATGGCGCGTTCCTTGCTGCCGGAGTGCTTCCACCACTGCCGCTCGAAGGCCAGGACACCGCGTTCCCGGTCGTCGAGCTCGCCGTCGCGGCGCGGGGCGCGCAGCGGCTCCTCCGCGGGTTCCTCGACGATCCGCTCGATCGGCTGGGTGATCGGCTCGGCGAGGCGCAGCCGACGTCCCGCCGGTTGGACCTGTTGGAGGTGGGCGAGCTGCTCGCACTGGCGGGCGATCTCGTGCGCGGTCAGCATCTGGGCGGCGTCCATCGGTGCTCCTCGCCTTGGGCTGTCTCCTCGCGATCAGCGCTCTCGCGATCGGGGGTTCCCCGCTTCGACCGAATCACAGAGCTGTGATTCGGCACCCCCCGATTACACCACGGACTGATCGACTTCGTCCGCGCATCGGCCGCGCGCGAACAGGTCGTGGGCGACGATAAGGTCCCGGGCATGGCCGTTCATCCGATCCGCGTCATCGGCGACCCGGTGCTGCACAACGCCACCCGTCCGGTGGAGGACTTCGACGACGAGCTGCGCGCTCTGGTCGAGGACATGTTCGAGACGTTGGCAGCGGCCAACGGGGCCGGGCTCGCGGCCAACCAGATCGGCGTGGACCTGCGGCTGTTCGTCTACGACTGCCCGGACGACGAGGGCGTCCGGCACCGCGGCGTGGTGGTCAACCCGAAGCTGCGGACCTCGGAGGTCCCGGAGACCATGCCGGACCCGGACGCGGACTGGGAGGGCTGCCTGTCGGTCCCCGGCGAGTCCTTCCCGACCGGCCGCGCGGCTTGGGCCGAGGTCACCGGCTCCGATGTGGACGGATCGCCGATCACCGTGGAGGGCACCGGTTTCTTCGCCCGCTGCCTCCAGCACGAGACCGACCACCTCGACGGCCACCTCTACGTGGAACGGCTCGTCGGCCGCCACGCGCGCGCCGCGAAGAAGACCGTCAAGCGCAACGGCTGGGGCGTGCCCGGCCTGTCCTGGGACCCGGCCACCCACGGCGACCCCTTCGCCGACGAGGACTGACCCGGGGCGACCGCACTCCCGTTCACCCGTTGGACACCTGAGGACCGCTTTCGCCAATGGCCTGCGTGGCGGTGCGGGTGGCGGAACCTCAGCGGCCCCCTCGCTCCGGGAGCCGCTCCTGATGTACCCGCTTCGTACACGGCGTCACGGCTGTCCTAGCGAGAAGACCGCTGAGCGGTCACGTCCGAGCACGGGCGGCGGTGCCGGTTGCGTGCCGCACCGCATGCGGCTCCGCCGCATCCTGAGAGAACCCCTGAGTGAGGGGCGGGTGCGTCCGAACGGGCCACGGGACCGCCGGACCCCTAGGCATCGCCCGGCACGGGCGCTACGCTCGGGCTCGCAAACCTCGCGGGAGCTCGCACCTTGGCGGGCTGAGAGGGTGGCTCAACGGCGCCGCCGACCGCTGAACCTGACCGGATAATGCCGGCGTAGGGAGTGACGGCCGTGGCCGACTCGCGCACTGTGACCACCGGACCCATCACGGGTTCCCACAAGATCCACCTCGAACACGCCGGCCTGCGGGTGCCGCAGCGGCGGATCCACCTGTCCAACGACGAGCACCTCGACGTGTACGACACGTCGGGGCCTTACACCGACGAGACCGCGACCATCGACGTCCGCGCCGGCCTGCCCCGCACCCGGGAGACCTGGGACCGCGGGGAGCACCGCACCCAGCTGGGCTGGGCGCGGGCCGGCGTGATCACCCGGGAGATGGAATTCGCCGCGCTCCGCGAAGGCGTCCCGCCCGAGCTGGTGCGCGACGAGGTGGCGCGGGGCCGGGCGGTGATCCCGGTGAACCGCCGCCACCCGGAGTCCGAGCCGATGGTGATCGGCAAGGCGTTCCTGGTGAAGGTCAACGCCAACATCGGCAACTCCGCGGTGACCTCCTCGGTCGAGGAGGAGGTGGAGAAGATGGTGTGGGCGACCCGCTGGGGTGCCGACACCGTGATGGACCTGTCCACCGGCAAGCGCATCCACGAGACGCGGGAGCGGGTGCTGCGCAACTCGCCGGTGCCGGTGGGCACGGTGCCGATCTACCAGGCGCTGGAACGGGTCGACGGCGATCCGGAGAAGCTGACCTGGGAGCTGTACCGCGACGTCGTGATCGAGCAGTGCGAGCAGGGCGTGGACTACATGACGGTGCACGCCGGGGTGCTGCGCCGGTACGTGCCGCTGACCGCGCGCCGGGTCACCGGGATCGTCTCGCGCGGCGGGGCGATCATGGCGGCGTGGTGCCAGGCGCACCGCCGGGAGAGCTTCCTGTACGAGCACTTCGGCGAGCTGTGCGAGATCCTGCGCGCCTACGACGTCACGTTCTCGCTGGGCGACGGACTGCGCCCCGGCTCGGTCGCCGACGCCAACGACCGCGCCCAGTTCGCCGAACTGGAGACCCTCGGCGAGCTCAGCGCCCTCGCCCGGGACCACGAGGTGCAGGTGATGATCGAGGGCCCCGGGCACGTGCCGCTGCACCTGGTGGCGGAGAACGTGCGCCGCGAGGAGGAGCTGTGCGGTGAGGCGCCGTTCTACACGCTCGGCCCGCTGACCACCGACATCGCCCCCGGCTACGACCACATCACCTCGGGGATCGGCGCGGCGGTGATCGCCCAGGCGGGCACCGCGATGCTCTGCTACGTGACGCCGAAGGAGCACCTGGGCCTGCCCGACCGCGACGACGTCAAGACGGGCGTGATCACCTACAAGATCGCCGCGCACGCCGCGGACCTGGCCAAGGGGCACCCGAGGGCGCAGCAGCGGGACGACGCGCTGTCCCGGGCGCGGTTCGAGTTCCGCTGGCGCGACCAGTTCGCGCTGGCGCTGGACCCGGACACGGCGTGCGCCTTCCACGACGAGACGCTGCCCGCCGAACCCGCCAAGTCGGCGCAGTTCTGCTCGATGTGCGGGCCGAAGTTCTGCTCGATGCGGATCAGCCAGGACATCCGACGCGCCGAGCTGCCGCTCGTCGACTGAGGTCCCCGCGCCCGCCGACGTCGTTCCCGGCGTCGGCGGGCGCCCACCTCGATCCACCCCGGGCACCGAGGGGTTTGCGGCGGAGCCGCATGCGGTGAGGTTCCGCCACCGCCACGCACGCCATTGGTGGAAGCAGTCCTAACATGGACCCGATGCACCCGACCGGACCCGCCGACGACCCCGCCCCGCCGACCGCGCTGACCATCGCCGGGTCGGACTCGGGCGGCAGCGCGGGCATGCACGCCGACCTGCGCACCTTCTTCTCCTGCGGGGTGCACGGCATGACGGCCGTCACGGCGGTCACCGTGCAGAACACGGTCGGCGTGAGCGGTCTGGTGGAGATCCCGCCGGAGACCGTCGCGGCGCAGATCGACGCGGTGGCCGGCGACATCGGCGTGGGCGCGGCGAAGACCGGCGTGCTGGCCTCGGCGGCAACCATCGAGGCAGTGCTGGAGGCGTGCGACCGGCACGGCATCGGCGGCGGTGGACCGACGCCGTTCGTCGTCGATCCGGTCGCGGCCTCCCGCAGCGGGGAGCCGCTGCTGCGCGCCGACGCGCTCGACGCGCTGCGCCACGAGGCCTTCCCGCGCGCCACCCTGGTCACGCCGAACCTCGACGAGGTGCGGCTGCTGACCGGCATCGACGCCCGCACCCGCTCGGACCTGCTGGACGCGGCGAAGGCCGTCCACGACTTCGGCCCGCGCTGGGTGCTGATCAAGAGCGGCCACCTGCCGGACGACCCCGAGTGCGTGGACCTGCTCTTCGACGGCACCGAGGCGGTCCCGCTGTCCGCCCCGCGCTACGCCACCGCGCACACCCACGGCGCCGGTGACGTGTTCGCCTCCGCCATCACCGCCGCGCTGGCCAAGGGCGCCGCGATGCCGGAGGCGGTGCGGATGGGCAAGCGGTTCGTCACCCGCAGCGTGGAGCACGCCTACCCGCTGGGCGCCGGGATCGGTCCGGTGTCGACGTTCTGGCGGATCAGCCCGCGTTCGATCTGACCGTGCGCTGCGGCGACATCACCGGCTGTCCGAGTGATTTTCCTCGCCGACCTGTAACCGGGCGGGCGTGGCGCGGCGACAGGGAGGATGAGAAGCGCGTATGCCCTCCGAGCGATGCTCACGCCAACGCACGATTCTGGGAGAGCTGCGCGCCCGACGACGACAGGGGTTAGCGACAGCGTGGCTACATCGGTGATGACCAAGGTCCGCCAGCGGATGGCGACCGAGGCCGGTGCGCCCGATCCGAGGCAGCGCCAGTTCGCGGTGCTCGTCCTCGTGGCCGTGGTCGCGGGCACGGCGATCGGCTGGCTGTTCGACCTGCACACCCCGGCGCTGTTGGCCGGGCTCACCGCCGTGTTCGCCCTGGTCGCCTCCGGCGGCCAGTCGCTGCGCTCCGACCTGCACCGGTTCGCCTGGTTCACCCCCGCGCTGGTGCTGGTGATGGCGATCGGTCCGCTGGCCTCGGGCATCCCGGTGCTGGCCGGGCTGCTGGTGGCGGCCGTCGTCTTCGGCACCGGGATGCTGCCCGCGCTCGGCGAGTACTACCGGATCGGCGGGCAGACCTTCGCCGCCGCGACCATCGTCGCCACGACCACCGGCGTCGGCGGCGACCAGCCCGCCTGGATGCTGTTCGCCGCGGCCGGAGGCGGCGCCGCGTTCGCCCTGGTCCTGCGGGTCCTCGTCGGGCTCAGCGACCCGACCCGGGCCACCCGGGTGGCGGTGGCGCGGACGCTGCTGGAACCGGGGCCGGGCGTGGTCGAGCTGGCCGCCTCGGCGTGGCGGGCCGACGGGTCGAGCACCTGGCTCGGCCAGGTGCTGGCCGGGGCGTCCCGGTTCCGCGCAGCGCGGGAGACGCTGCTCGCCCAAGCCCAGCAGAGCGACCGGACCGAGGCGGAGCGGTTGCGCGCGATCGTGGCCGAGGCCGACGCGGTCGCCGCCGAACTGGCCACCGCGGTCCGCTCCCGCGCCTGCACCGGGCTGCCGCCGCAGGCCCGCCGCGATCCGGCGCAGGCGGTGCTCGCCCGCGGCGGCAGGCAGGACCTGCCCGCCGCGCTCCAGGGCGTCAACGAGGGCCTGGACCGGATCCGCGCGGCGGTGGTGCGGCGCGACGACACCGCGGCGACCCCGCCCGCCCCGGGCGCCCGGAAGGAACGGGTGCTCGGGGCGGTCCGGGCGCACCTGTCGCTGCGCTCCTCGCTGTTCCGGCACGCCTTGCGCTGCACCCTCGCGGTGTCGGTCGGCATGGTGGTCGTGCTGCTGATCGACGACCCGTCGGCGTCGAGCCTGCTGCTCGCGCTGTACGTGGTGCTGCAACCGGCGGCGCGGGACAGCATGACCGGCGCGCTGGAGCGCACCGGCGGCGCGGTGCTCGGCGTGGTGCTGCTGGCGCTGGTGATCACCACCGTGCCGGGGGCGTTCCTGCTGGTGCCGCTGGTCATCGGCGGGATGCTGATGAACATGGAGCGGCTGCGCACCGATTCCACGGCGCTGCTCGGCTGCCTGATCGTGGTGACCGTCGTGGACCAGGCGATGAAGCTGGACCGCGACCTGGTGAACGTGGCGATCAGCTTCGCGGCCAACACCGCCGTGGGCGCGGCGGTCGCGCTGATCGTCGGGTACGTGTCGTACCTGGTGCTGCCCAGCAGCATCCTGCCGGACGTGCGCGGATCGGTGCGCTCGACGGTGTGGTCGGTGTCGGAGCTGCTGCGCAGCGTGCGCGCCGCCGGGCGCGGCGTGGACCTGCGCGCCGCGTTGCAGTCGGCGCACGTGCTCGCGCTGCGCCGCACCCAGGACCTGCTCGGGATGCCCGCGCTGCTGGACGGCACCGGCGAGGAGACCGACGACGACCGCGCCACCCGCTCGGCGGCCATCGCCCTCGACGCGCTGCGCCAGGACGTCGCCACCCTCGCCTTCCGCCCCGAGGCGGAGCGGGCGGTGGCGGTGCCCGCGCTGCGCGCGGTGGACGACATGCTGGCGGGCAAGGCCACCGCGACCGTCCCGGACGTCCCGGCGGGCAGCGCCCCGGCGACCGAGCTGCTGGCCAGCTCGCTGATCGAGAACGCCCTCCACGCCCGCGCGGCCATCGACCGCACCCTGGGCTACGACAACCCGTGGAAGAGCTACACGATCTCCTTCGTCCGCACCGAACGCCTCCACATCCGCTGACCGCACCACCCCGAAGCGGCGCACGCTCACCCGCCCGTGACATGAGTGAGGGGCACCCTTGCCCAAGTAACTCGGACAAGGGTGCCCCTCACCTACTTCGACTTCACCCGAACGTGAGCGCCGGTTCCGACCCCCGCGAAGCGCTCACCCGGTTGGGAACTGAGTGAGGGGCACCCTGTACCAAGTCACTGGGTACAGGGTGCCCCTCACCTGGCGTCGATCCCCCGGGCGTGGTGGCCGGGCTGGATGGCCGGGCCGTCAGTCCGGGTCGGGGCTGGAGGCCTGGGCCCAGAAGCGCTGCGGGATGCGGCCCGCGCCCCGGGCCAGGCGGCCCGCGTCGACCGCGGCGCGCATCGCGGCGGCCATCCGCTCCGGGTCCTGGGCGCGGGTGACGGCGGTGGCCAACAGCACCGCGTCGCAGCCGAGCTCCATCGCCAGGGCGGCGTCGGAGGCGGTGCCGATGCCCGCGTCGAGGACGATCGGCACCCCGGCGCGGGCCACGATCATCTCGATGTTGTGCGGATTGCGGATGCCCAGGCCGGTGCCGATCGGCGAGCCCAGCGGCATGACGGCCGCGCAGCCGGTGTCCTCCAGCTTGCGGGCCAGCACCGGGTCGTCGTTGGTGTAGGCCAGGACGGTGAAGCCGTCGTCGACGAGCTGCTCGGCGCCGTCGAGGAGCTCCACCGGGTCCGGCAGCAAGGTGTCCTCGTCGGCGACGACCTCCAGCTTGACCCAGCTCGTGCCGAGGGCTTCGCGGGCGAGCCGGGCGGTGAGCACCGCCTCGGCCGCGGTGCGGCAGCCCGCCGTGTTCGGCAGCGGTTCGATGCCGAGCCTGCCGAGCAGGTCCAGCACCCCGGGGCCGCCCGCGGCGTCGGCGCGGCGCATCGCGACGGTGGTCAGCTCGGTGCCGGAGGCGATCAGCGCGCGCTCCAGCACCGACAGGTTGGTCGCCCCTCCGGTCCCCGTGATCAGCCGCGAGCCGAACTCGCGCCCGGCGATCACCAGCGGATCGTCCATGTCAGCCTCCTTGCACAGCGGTGAGGACTTCGATCACGGCGCCGGGGCGCAGCTCGGTCGCCGGCCAGGTGGCGCGCGGCACCACCGCCCCGTCGAGGGCGACGGCGACGCCCTTGTCGGCCACCCCGTAGTCCGCCAGCGCGTCGGCGAGGGTGCCGCCCTCGGCGATCGCGCGCTGCTGCCCGTTGATCACGACGTGCATGGGATACCTCCCGGTCGACGCAGGTCGGCGGCTCGTGCCTGCGGCGGTGGGTCCGCGCCGCGCAGCAGCGCGACCACCGCGTCGGCGGTGATCGGGGCCAGCAGGAAGCCGCCCCGGTGGTGCCCGGTGGCCACGACCAGCCCCGGTTCGAGCTCGCCGATCATCGGCAGGTTGTCCTCGGTGCCGGGGCGCAGTCCGGCGACGGCCTCGGCGAGCTCGTACTCGGCCAGCGCCGGGACCAGGCGTTCGGCGTCGGCGATGAGATCGCGGACGCCGCCGACGGTGACCCGGGTGTCGAAGCCGACCTCCTGCTGGGTGGCGCCGAGCACCAGTCCGTCGTCGCGCGGCACCAGGTAGGTCTGCCTGCCCCGGACCGGTCCGCGCACGGTGCGGCGCGGCGGCGGCAGTGCACCGGGCCGGGCCCGCAGCCGCAGGATCTCGCCCTTCACGGGGCGGAGCCGACCGCGCAGCAGCGGGTGCAGCTCGGCGGAGTGCGCGCCCGCGGCCAGCACCACCGCGTCGCAGTCCACGGTGGACCCGGCGAGCACCACCTGACCGGCGCGCACCTCCTCGGCCCGCGCGGCGAGGAACTCGACCCCGGCGGCGGAGGCGGCGGCGTGCAGCGCGCGCAGCGTCGCGCGGTTGTCCACGGCGAGGTCGCCGGGCACCTCCAGCGCGGCGCGCACCGAGGGTCCGAGGGCGGGTTCCAGGCGCCGGGCCTCGCGACCGGTCAGCGCGGTCACGCCCCGGCCGAGGCCCGCGAGGTAGTCGGCGAGGGCGCCGAGCTCGGCGCGGTCGGCGCTGTCCACGCCCACCACCAGGGTGCCTTCGCGGCGGAGCCCGGAGGGCAGCCGGGCGGCGGCGGCGAGGTCGTCGGCGAAGTCGGGCCAGCGGGCCAGCGAGGCCGAACCGAGGTCGAGCAGGCCTTCCTCGCCGGGCCACGCCTCGGCCAGCGGGGCGAGCATCCCGCCCGCCACGTGCGACGCGCCCGAGGCCGGTGCGGGATCGATCAACCGGATGCGGTGGCCGTCGGCGGCCAGCCGCCACGCGACGGACAGCCCGATGACGCCGCCGCCCACGACGGCGATCCGCTCGCTGCGCTGCTCAGCCACTCCACGCTCCCTGCGCCGGCATGACCCGGATCAGGTTCGACGGTCGGGGCGCTGCCCCCTCTCAGCCCGGTCGGGCTCCCGTGCTCACCACCCACCACCGTACCGGGTTCACCGGATGGTGTGAGCCGCGGCGGTCGAGGCGGTCCGGACCGGGACCGCCAGGAGCTACCCTCGGGCGCATGCCCGGATTGGACGGCCACGGCATTCGCGCCCGCCTCGACGAAGCCGCGTTGTACCTGTGCACCGATGCCCGCACCGAACGCGGTGATCTCGCCGAGTTCGCCGACGCCGCGCTGGACGGCGGAGTCGACATCATCCAGCTCCGCGACAAGACCGACGGCGCGCCGCTGGAGGCCCGGCAGGAGCTCGCCGCGCTGGAGGTGCTGGCCGACGCCTGCCGCAGGCACGGCGCGCTGCTGGCGGTCAACGACCGGGCCGACGTGGCGCTCGCCGCCGACGCCGACGTGCTGCACCTCGGGCAGGACGACATCCCGGTGGAGCTGGCCCGCCGGGTGCTCGGCGAGCACGTGGCGATCGGCCGGTCCACGCACGACGTGGTGCAGGCCGATTCCGCCGCCACCGAGCCGGGCGTGGACTACTTCTGCACCGGGCCGGTGTGGACCACGCCGACCAAGCCCGGGCGCCCCGCCGCGGGCCTCGACCTGGTCCGCCACACCGCGGGGCACCGCGGTCACGGCCGCCCCTGGTTCGCCATCGGCGGCATCGACGCGTCCACCGTCGACGACGTGGTGATCGCCGGGGCGAAGCGGGTCGTGGTGGTGCGCGCGATCACCGAGGCCGAGGACCCCCGCGCGGCGGCCCAGCACCTCCGCTCCCGCCTGCCCTGAGCGCACGACTCGCCCGGCCCAACGCCGCGGGTGTCACCTGTTCGGGAGATGAGTGAGGGGCACCCTGTACCCGGTGACGTGGTACAGGGTGCCCCTCACTCGGAGGAGATCACCCGGGTGGCGGGCCCGGACGGATACCGGGCCCGCCCGGTGCGATCACTGGGTGAGCAGTCGCAGGCCGTAGGCGTTGAGGATCTCGTTGACGGGCTGGAAGTAGGTGGTGCCGCCCCAGGTGCAGTTGCCGGAGCCACCGGAGGTGACGCCCTGGGCCTGGCTGCCGGTCAGCCAGGAGCCGCCGGAGTCGCCCGGCTCGGCGCAGACGTTGGTGCGGGTCAGGCCGTAGACGGTGCCCTGCGGGTAGCGCACGGTCTGGTTCTTGGCCTCGACCGTGCCGCAGTGCCAGCCGGTGGTGGAACCGGAGCGGCAGATCGACGAGCCCACGGCCGACTCGGTGGAACCGGAGACGCCGACGGTGCCACCGCGGTAGTTGTTCACCAGCGGACGCGGGGTCTCCCCGGCGCTGGTGCGGACGAAGGCGTAGTCGTTGCCGGGGAAAGAGGACCCGGCGAAGGTGCCGCTCGGCTGGGAGGTGGAGGAGCCGACCGAACCGCAGTGCCCGGCGGTGACGAAGCCGCCCTGCACCGAGAAGCCGATCGAGCACCGGCCGCCACCGCCGATGTAGTAGGCGTTGCCGCCGATCACGTCGGCCAGCGCCCGGGGCGCCTCCTCGGATTCGACGACGTCGACCGCGGTGCCGTCGACCTCGGCCGCCTCGACGAACCGCTCGGCCTCGGCCGCGGTGCCCGGCTTGGTGGTCAGCACCACGGTGTTCGCCGTGGTGTCGGCGTACCAGCCGGTGACGGAGGCGGGAGCCTGACCGCTGTCGGCGTTGAGCCCGTCGACGACGGCACCGAGGTCGGCGACGGTGTGGTCGACCAGGCGTGCCGCGGCGCCCGCGTCGCGGACCACGTCGAACTGGGCGGCGTCGGTGACGCCGACGACGAGCTTGCCCCGCTGGGCGTCGAAGTGCGATCCGCCGAAGTCCGCGCCGAGCGCCTCGCGCAACACCTCGTTGGCGCGGTTGGCGACGGCCTCCTGGTCGATCCGGGTCTGCGCCTGCTGCCGGTCGAGACCGAGGTCCCGCTGCATGGCGTCGAGCATGGTGACCGCGGGCGCGTCGGCCGTGGTGGGCGTCGGCGCGTCAGTCGTGGTGGCGGTGGCGGGCATCGTGGTGGCGATGACCGTCCCCGCTGCCAGCACCACGGACCCGGCGATCCGGGCCGCGAGCGTGCGTCTCATCTGCTGCTCCCTCTTTGTGAGATGGATCTCATCCCCCGTCGGCGAACCAGTATTCGGACGGGACAGCCCGCACACATCCGTCTTTTGCCGCAGACCACGCGAAATGCCGCCCGCTGCAGTGGTTTTCACCGCAGCGGACGGCACCTTCCGCAGGAACGCACTGCTCCAGCCGGACGCACGAGCCCTCGATCCACCCCGCGCCCACCACGGGGAGCCGCGACCACGCACGCCCGAGGTCCCGCGCCATCCACCCGTTCGAGAGCTGCGTGAGGGGCACCCTTGCCCGAGTAACTTGGGCAAGGGTGCCCCTCACCTGGATCAACACCACCCGGATGGCGCAGCGGGGTGGCCGGAGGTCACTCGCCGGTGCGGGGGATCAGCTCGCCCTGCCCGTCGAGACCGGCCGACGGCTCGTCCTGCGGCTGGGTCGGGGTCTGCTCCTGCGTCGGCGTCGAGCTCGGCTGCTGGGTGGGGGTCGGCTCCTGCGGGGTCTCCGAGGGCGCGGACGGCTCCCCGGTGCGGGTGGGCTCCTGGGTGCTGGTCTCGCCGCTCGGTTCCGGCTCGTCGGTCCCGGTCTCCTCGGTGGTGGTCTCGGGCACCACCGGCTCGACGGGTTCCGGTGGTGGCGGCGGTCCGGGCCGGACGACCTGGCCGATCGTGGTGCCGGTGCCGCCGGAGAGCGTGCGGCCGGTCACCCCCTCGAACCCGGTCACCACGATCATCCCGATCGCGAACACCAGCGCCGACGTGGCGGCCACCATCGTCCAGCGCTGCTTGGTGCGCCGCTTCGGCGGCGCGACGACCTCGGTGGCCTGCTCGCCGCCGACCGGGGCGACCACCCGGGTCGGTTCCGCGATGCGCTCGGTGCCGTCGTCGACGACCCGCTCGCCGCCGGGCCACTGGAGCCCCGGGGTGAGCGCGATGCGCTTGGTCCGGTCGGGGTCCGGCGGTGACTGCGGCGCGGCGGCGGGCGGCTCCGGCCGGTCCTCGCGCGCCTGCTCGATCGCCGCCGCCTGGCCCTTGACCTTCGCGTGGTGCAGCGCGGTCCCGCGCTTGCCGCGCGCCACCGCGGCCTTGGCCGCCGCCGTCTTGGCCTTGTCCCTGGCGTTCTCCAGCGACCGCTGGTAGAGCGTGCCGCCGACGGTGATCACCACGCTGGTCAGGGCGGCGCCGACGACGGTGCCCGCGACCCCGAGCTGCGAGCCGAGGAAGGCGGCGGTGACCGAGGCCAGCGCACCACCCGCGACCTGGGCGGTGTTGATCGCGGACTTCTTGTCGTCCTTCTCGTCCTTGCCGCCGTCCTCGTCCCGGTCGCGCAGGTCCCGGTCGCGCAGGTCGCCGGGGGCGTCCCGGTCGCGATCGGCCCGGGTCCGCTCGTCGTGGCCGTGGTCGACCCGCGGCACCACGGGTTGCATCCGGGTCCGCACCGCGTCCGCGCGCCGTCGATCACCCGACGGCCGACCGCTGTTGTCCTCAGGCATGTTCGCGCTGGCTCCCACGCATCTCGCCCCTCTCTCCCACCCGTACCAACGGGCCGGAAGGCGCGATTTCTCCCCGGAACGGGGCCATCGTGAGCATCCCCACGACCTGTAACGCCTGGTGAGAGGCTTAAAGCCAGCTTTCGGCGGGCACCGGTGCGGCGGCGCGCGGGCGCCCGCCGCGAGCCGCCTCGCCGGGCGTGACCAGCCCGGCGAGGCACCCCGGAGAGCGACGCGCCGCGCCCTCGTCGATCAACGGCGCCTCAAGCGGCGACCGCTCAGCCGGCGAACGGTCCGGCGAAGGCGAGCTCGGCGAAGCGCTCCCCGATGCGTCGGTGCGCGGCGGCGTCCGGGTGGAGCGCGTCGGGCAGCGGCAGCTCGGCGTGGTCGGCCTCGCCGTAGAGCTCCCGGCCGTCGAGGTGGTGCAGGTTCGGGTCGTCGGCCGCCCGCTGCCGGACGATCCGGGCGAGCTCGTCCCGGATCACGTTCAGGGTGAGCTTCCCGGCGGCGACCTCCGCGGGATCCCCGGTGGCCCGGAACCGCAGCTCGCCGGCGCTCAGGGCGTCGAGGTCGAAGGCGCCGGGCCCGGGGGTGTCCTCGTGGATCGGGCACAGGGTCGGCGAGACGACCAGCAGCGGCGCGGTGGGATGCCCCTCGCGGATCGTGTCCAGGAAGCCGTGCACCGCCGGGGTGAAGGCGCGCAGCCGCATCAGGTCGCCGCCGACCAGGTTGATCCCGATCTTGACGCTGATCAGGTCGGCGGGGGTGTCCCGCATCGCGCGGGCGGTGAACGGGTCGAGCAACGCGTTCCCGCCGAACCCCAGGTTGATCAGGTCGACACCGCCGAGGGTGGCGGCCCGGCCGGGCCAGGTCGTGCTGGGGCTGGCCGCGTTGGAGCCGTGGCTGATCGAGCTGCCGTGGTGCAGCCACACCCGGCGGTCCGCGCGCGCGGGCTCCACCGGGGCGTCGGTGCGCAGGCCGACCACCTCGGTGATCTCGTGCTGCGGCAACCAGATCTCCACGTCCTTGACGCGGTCCGGCAGGCCGGTGAACCGGACGGTGCCGACCGGGCCGGGCCGGGTCTCGGCGGCGGTACCGCTGGCCATGTCCAGGACCAGCTCGTTGCCGCCGGTCACGTGGGCCTGGTCGGCGAGTTCGCCGTCCACGAGCAGGTCGTACACGCCCTCCGGACGGCGCGGGGCGCCCTCGTAGACGACCACGGTGCGCAGGGTGTCCAGCTCGATGGCCGTGGCCCGGGTGCGCAGCGCCAGCCGCACCCCGGAGGGCTGGGCCTCCGGGAGGTCGAGCTGCCCGCCGGGGCACTGCGCGCGGGCCCAGGCGGGCAGCCGGTGCGGCAGCACCCCGTGCTCGGTCCGTTCGAGTTCGAGCGCACCGCGCAGCAGGTCGGCGGTGACGGGCGTGGTGGTCCAGGAGTCGTTCACACCACCCACCCTGTCAACCGGCCCCGCCACCCCACCACCCGATTTCCACCACCCACGATCAGCCAGCGGCGAAGCAACACCCGCGCCAACCCCGACCCCCGTCAGGCCACGCACGCGCCGATCGGCACCACCGTCAGACAAGCGGCGTCAGCCGCTTCCGCACTACCCCACCTGAGCAACTCGCACCGCCGCGGGTTCCCAGCGGCCTTCTCGCGAGGACGCCCTGACGCTGTGTACGCGTTTGGTACATGAGGAAGGGCGCCCGGAGCGAGAAGGCCGCTGAGGTTCCGCCACCCGCACCGCACCAACGCGACCACCACACCTCTTCCCGACGAGAAGCCCGCTGAGGTTCCGCCACCTGCACCGCTCCACAACACCAGCTACGCAGGCGGATTCAGCGTGGCTACGAATTTGTACCTGTCCCCTCGGTAGATCGACCGCACCCACTCCACCGGATTCGCCTCGGTGTCGAAGGAGTGCCGGGACAGCAGCAGCATCGGCAGCCCGACCTCGGAGCCGAGCAGTTCGGCCTCCTCGGGGCTGGCGAGCGCGGTTTCGATGGTCTCCTCGGCGTGCCCGAGTTCGAGCCCGTAGTGGTCGCGGAGCACCTGGTACAGCGAGCCGCCGGATTCGAGGCGGGCGGTGAGGCCGCGGAACCGGCTGAGGGCGAGGTGGGTGGTCTCGATCGCCATCGGTTCGCCGTCGGCCAGCCGCAACCGGCGCAGCCGCAGCACGGCGGCGCCGGGCTTGGTGCCCAGCAGGAGCGCGAGTTCGCGGTCGGCCGCTTCCTCGACGACCTCCAGCAGCCGGGAGGCGGGCTGCCTGCCCTGGGCCCGCATGTCCTCGGTGTAGCCGGTGAGCTGGAGCCGCTGGGCGACCTTGGGCTTGGCGGCGAAGGTGCCCTTGCCCTGCACCCGCAGCAGCCTGCCCTCGACGGTCAGCTCGGCGAGAGCTTGGCGCACGGTGGTGCGGGAGACGTCGAACTCGGCGGCCAGCGAGCGCTCGGTCGGGATGGGCGAGCCGGGGGGCAGCGACCGCAGCATGTCGAGCAGGTGCTGCTTGAGCCCCCAGTACTTCGGTTCGCGTTGCGCGCGCACCGGGGTGTCCGCGCCACCGGTCGCCGGGGTGTCGAGCATCGTTCCTCCTCCTGCCGCGAACCGTCGGGCGGACCGGAGCACCGGCGATCGCCCAGGTGTTCAGGATGCCCGAAACCGGTGCGGGCGAGCGCCGGACCCACCAGGTTCCCACCGCACGGCCGCACCGGTCCCCGACCCGCGTCACCCGAAGGGTCTTGACATCAGGTGTCCCGGGCCACACTCTTCATCGCATTGGTCTACACCAAAGTGCTCCACGGCGGAGCGGAGGGAAGGGGTTCCGGGTGCGAACCTGCTCCAGCAGACGTGCTTCCACGACGCGGCGACCGTCGCCGACCACCGACGGCGCCCCGGCGCGGTCCCGCCACCGGCGCCGAAGTCCCGCCCGGACCTGGCGAGCGCTCGCCGCCGGAGCGGTGCTGAGCCTCGCGGCGGCCGGGTGCGGCAGTGCCGGCGGCGGCAGCGACAACACCCTCACCGTCTGGCTGATGGACGGGTCCGCGCCGGACGCGCTCGTCGACGAGCTCAACGCGGAGTTCGAGAAGTCGCACCCCGGCATGACCGTCGAGTACCAGATCCAGCAGTGGAACGGCATCCAGGACCGCCTCACCACCGCGCTGACCAGCAACGACCCGCCGGACGTCATCGAGCTCGGCAACACGCAGAACCCGCAGTTCTCGGCCGAGGGCACGCTGCTGGACCTCACCGAGGACAAGGCCTCGATGCACGGCGACCAGTGGCTGCCGGCGCTGGCCGAGTCGGGCGCCTGGGAGGACCGCAACTACGGCGTGCCGTTCTACGCCGCCAACCGGGTCGTGGTCTACAACACCGAGCTGTTCCAGCAGGCGGGCATCACCGAGCCGCCCCGCTCCCGGCAGGAGCTGCTGGACGTGATCACCAGGCTGGAGCAGACGCACGGCGACGACCCCGACTTCCAGTCGCTGTACCTGCCGGGCCAGTCCTGGTACGCGCTGCTGTCGTTCATCTGGGACTCCGGCGGTGAGGTCGCGGTCGAGCAGGACGGGCGCTGGCGCGGCGCGCTGGACACGCCCGAATCCCGCGAGGGCGTGCAGTTCTACCAGCAGCTCGTGCAGCACTCCCGGACCTCCGCACCCGCCGACACCGACGAGGCCGAACCGCAGCAGGCCGAGATCTACGCCCAGGGCGACGTGGCGATGATGATCGCCCTGCCCTGGGAGGTGCAGACCGCCGCCGAGGTCAACCCGGACATAGCGGCGATCAGCTCCGCCTTCCCGATCCCCTCGAAGGACCCGGCCGGGACCGCGCCGGTGTTCCTCGGCGGCTCCACCCTCGCCATCCCGGCGGGCAGCGCCGACGCCGAGGCCGCGAAGGACTGGCTGCGGCTGCTCACCGAGCCGAAGTACCAGATCATGCTCGCCGAGTCGGGCGTGGTGCCCGGCGCCATGCAGGACACCAGCGCGCTGGCGACCGACCCGGTGAGCGCCGCGATGGCGACCGCGTCCAAGGCCGGTGCGGTGACCCCGCCGATCCCGCAGTGGGCCGCGGTGGAGTCCGGGCAGAACCCGCTCAAGGACATGATGACCGCGATCCTGACCGGGCAGAAGTCCGTGGTCATCGCGACCACCGACGCCAACCGGGCGATCACCGACCTGCTGGCGGCTCCCTGATCATGGCTCTGACCGACGAACGGGTGGTCCCGGGCGCGCCCCCGCCGCGCCCGGGGTCCGGCGCTCCCGCTGGGTCGAGGCCCTGCCCTACCTGCTGCTGGCACCGGCCGTGCTGGCCCTGGTCGGCCTGCTGGGCTGGCCCGCCGTGAACGTGATCATCACCAGCTTCCGGGAGCTGACCCTCGGCGAGCTGGTGCGCGGCGAGGTCGTCTGGGCCGGGTTCGACAACTACGCGACCGTGCTCTCCGACCCCGGGTTCTGGACGATCGCGCTGCGCACCGTGGTGTTCACCGCCTGCGTGGTGGCCGGCAGCATCGCGATCGCGCTGCTGCTGGCGCTGCTGATGCGGCACGTCCCGCCGGTCCCGCGGGTGCTGCTCCAGATCAGCCTGCTGCTGGCCTGGGCGATGCCGCAGCTCGCCGCGACCACGGTGTTCCAGTGGATCTTCGACCAGCAGTTCGGCATCCTGAACAAGACCCTGTTGCTGCTCGGCCTGGACTTCGACGGGCATTCCTGGTTCGCCACCGGGACCAGCACGCTGACCGTGGTCGGCATCCTCATCGTCTGGCAGGCGGTGCCGTTCGTGGCGATGACGCTCTACGCGGCGCTGCTCAGCGTGCCCGGCGACCTCTACGAGTCGGCCGGGATCGACGGCGCGGACGGCTGGCAGACGTTCCGCTCGATCACCTGGCCGCACCTCAAGCCGGTGCTGATGATCGTGACGTTCCTGTCGATCCTGTGGGATTTCAAGGTGTTCTCGCAGGTGTGGGCGTTCCGCGAGGGCGGCCCGAGCGGCGGCAGCACGACGCTGTCGGTGCTGCAGTACCTGGAGGGCATCGCCAGCAGCCGGTTCGGCGTGGCCGCGGCGGTGTCGGTGCTGATGGTGGTCGTGCTGGTGCTGGTGTGCGCGCAGTACGTGCGGTTGCTGCTGCGGTCCCAGGAGGGTGAGCTGTGAGGAAGACGGCGTTGTCCGCGCTGGCGCTGGCGATCGCGCTGCTGTTCGCGTTCCCGACGTACTGGATGCTGTCGAGTTCGCTGAAACCGCGCGGGGAGGTGCTGTCCACGTCCTACGACCTGGTGCCGACCTCGATCACCGCGCAGAACTACGTCACCGCGCTGACCGGCTCGGACTTCCTGCGCTACCTGGGCAACAGCCTGCTGGTGACGCTGACCGCGGTGGCCTGCTCGCTGGTCGCCGGGACGCTGGCCGCGCTGGCGATGAGCCGGTTCCGGTTCCGCGGGCGGAAGGGTTTCCTGCTGCTGGTGCTGGTCGCGCAGATGGTGCCGTTCGAGGCGCTGATGATCCCGATGTTCCTGTTCATGCGGGACCTGAACCTGCTCGACCGGCTGCCCTCGCTGGTGCTGGTGTACTGGATCTGCACGCTGCCGTTCACCGTCTGGTCGCTGCGCGGGTTCATCGACGGCATCCCGGTGGACCTGGAGGAGGCGGCGATGGTCGACGGCTGCGGCCGGGCGGCGGCGTTCCGCCGGGTGACGCTGCCGCTGCTCGGTCCGGGTCTGGTGGCGACCTCGGTGTTCGCGTTCATCACGGCGTGGAACGAGTTCCTCTACGCGCTGGTGTTCATGCGCGACGAGGACAACCGGACGCTGCCGGTGTTCCTCCAGACGTTCCAGAACGCCTTCGGCACCGACTGGGGCGCCACGATGGCGGCTTCGACGCTGTTCACGCTGCCGGTGCTGGTGTTCTTCCTGGTGGTTCAGCGCAACATGGTCTCGGGTATCACCGCCGGTGCGGTGAAGGGGTGAGCATCGGCTAGCATTGGTCTAGACCAAGAGACCGGGAGGGACGATGACCGAGGCCGCAGGCCGGCACATGGCCGCCGAGATCGACGAGCAACCCGACCTGTTCGCCGGACTGCTCGCCGAGCGCGCCGCGATCCAGCGCGTCGGCGAGCGGATCGCCGAGCACCGACCCCGCTTCGCGCTGCTCGCCGCACGCGGCTCCAGCGACCATGCCGCGCTCTACGCCAAGTACCTCATCGAGGTGCTGCTGAACCTGCCCGTCGGCCTGGTCTCCCCCTCGACCACCACCCTCTACGGCGCCGAACCCGACCTCGACGGCGTGCTGCTGCTGACCATCAGCCAGAGCGGCGGCTCCCCCGACCTGCTCGCCGTCACCGAATCCGGGCGCAAGCGGGGCGCCCTCACCGTCGCGGTCACCAACACCGCCGACTCCCCGATCAACGCCGCCGCCGAACTGTCCGTCGACGTCCGCGCCGGCCAGGAGCGGGCGGTCGCCGCGACCAAGACCTACAGCACCACGCTGCTGGCGCTGCACCTGCTCGTCGACGCCGTTCGCGGCGGGGACGGGTCGAGCGCGGCCGGCCTCCCCGAGCTCGCCCGCGCCACCCTCGACGATTCCGCCGACGCCGTCGAGGAAGCCGTGCGGCGCTACCGGTTCGCGGAGCGGATGGTCACCACCGGCCGGGGCTACTCGCTGGCCACCGCGCTGGAGGCGTCCCTGAAGCTGGCCGAGACCAGCTACCTCGCGGCCCGCGCCTACAGCGGCGCCGACCTGCTGCACGGCCCGGTCGCCGCGGTGGACGCCGACACCGCGGTCCTCGCGCTGTGCGGCGGCGGCAGGGGCGGCGACTCGATGCGCGAGGTGCTCGACGCGGTGGCCGAACGCGGCGCCGACATCTGCGCCATCGGCTCCGCCGCCGGGAACTGCACCGCGCGCCACCGCATCCCGCTGCCGCCGTGCCCGGAGGAGCTCGCCCCCGTCCTGGAGATCCTGCCGATCCAGCGCCTGGCCCTCGGCCTGGCCCGCACCCGGGGCCTGGACCCCGACCAGCCCCGAGGCCTCAACAAGGTCACCAAGACCCGCTGACCACCCCGCCCCAGCACACGGGCCCGGACCGGCACACCCGTTCGGAACCGGAGTGAGGGGCACCCTTGTCCGAGTTAACTTGGGCAAGGGTGCCCCTCACGCGGTCCACGTGGTGGGGTGTCGGGCGGGCGAACGGGCCCGGGAGTCGAGACCCGTCCCGCCGAGGGGGCTTGGCGGGACGGGCCAGCCCAGATTACTCCGACCGGCCCAACCGGCGTCGGCGCGGTCACAGTTCGTAGGTGCGCCGTGCCGTGCTGTCGAACACCGCTGCCCGCTCCGAAGCGCCGAGGTGGCCGGTGAGGTTCTTCGCCAGGCCCACGACCTGCGCGTAGTCGGTGGCGAGCAGGCACAGCGGCCAGTCGGATCCGAACATGACGCGGCCCGGGCCGAAGGCGTCGAGGACGACGTCGACGTAGCGGCGGAGCCGGTCCGGGTCCGGTTGGCGGGCCCAGTCGTCCTCGGTGACCAGGCCGGACAGCTTGCACAGCACGTTCTGGTGGGCGGCGAGCGCCCGCACGCGGGTGGCCCAGGGTTCCAGCTCCCCGTCGGCGATCGGGGGTTTGCCGCAGTGGTCGAGCACGAAGGTGAGCTGCGGGTACTGCCCGACGGCCTTGATCGCGGCGGGCAGTTGCCGCGGCCGGACCAGCAGGTCGTAGACCAGGCCGGTGTCCTCGACGGCGGCCAGCCCGGCGAGCACGTCGGGCCGCACCAGCCAGTCCGGGTCGGGTTCGGCCTCGACGGGGTGGCGCAGGCCCTTGAGCCACCGCGCCGAGGGGTGGGCCTGCAACCGGCCGATGCGTTCGCGCACGTCCCGCGCGGTGAGGTCGACCCAGCCGACGACCCCGGCGACGCGGTCCACGGAGTCGGCGAGCACCAGCATCTCCGGCGTCTCGTCGGGGTCGGCGACGGTCTGCACCAGCACGGTGGCGTCCACCGCGGCGGACTTGAGCGCGGCGCCCAGCTCGGGCGCGCGGAAGTCGCGGCGGATGGGGTCCATCGCCGCCGTCATCCAGGGTTGTTCGCGGACATCGAGGTCCCACAGGTGGTGGTGGGCGTCGACCGTCATTCGTCTCCTCCGAGGCGCCACCGGGCGCGGACCGTCCACAACGGACTGATCTGCTGCTCCGCCGCCCGGTCAGCTCGGCCGGACGCGCAGCCCGAACATCCCGCCGTCGACGGTCAGCACGGTACCGGTGACGCCACCCGCCCCGGAGCCCGCCAGGTAGGCGATGGCCTGCGCCACCTCATCGGCCGAGACGAGACGTCCGGACGGCTGACGGGCTTCGAGGGCGGCGCGTTCGGCGACCGGGTCCGGCGCGGAGTCGAGCAGCCGCCCGACCCACGGGGTGTCCACGGTGCCGGGCGCGACGCAGTTGACCCGGACGCCCTCGCGCACGTGGTCGGCGGCCATCGCCAGGGTCAGCGCGTGCACCGCGCCCTTGCTCGCCGAGTACAGGGCGCGCTGCGGCAGCCCGGCGAGCCCGGCGATCGAGCAGGTGTTGACGATCGCGGCGCGCTCCGAGCGGCGCAGCAGGTCCATCGCGGCGCGGCTCGCGCGGGCGATGCCGACGACGTTGAGGTCCAGCACCCGGTGCCACTCGGCGTCGTCGTTGGCGGTGACGTCGCCCTGCGCGCCGATGCCCGCGTTGTTCACCAGCACGTCCAGGCCGCCGAACTCCCGCCGCACGGTGTCCACCGCGGCGCGCACCGACCCGTCGTCGGTGACGTCGCAGGGCACCCCGAGCAGTCCGTCCTCGGTGGATTCGGCCACGTCCAGCACCGCCACCCGCGCGCCCCGGTCGCGCAGCAGTCGCGCCGCGGCCAGGCCGATGCCCGAAGCGCCGCCGGTGACCGCCGCGGTGGCGCCGTCGAAGTCGCCCATCGCTCTCCCCGACTGATCGATCGTTGCCCCGGATGTATAACCGTTCGCCGCGCAGGAATCCAGAGGCCGGTGGGTGCCGGATCGCGGTCGCGCGCTAGAAAGGGCGGATGCGTTGCCTCGTGCTGGGCTTGGACGTCGGCGGCACCTCCAGCCGGGCGCTGGTCGCCGACCTCGACGGCCGGGTGCTCGGCACCGGTTCCGCCGCGGGCGGCAATCCGCAGTCGCACCCGCTGGGCGAGGCCGTCGAGCAGGTGCTCACCGCCGCGCGGAGCGCGTTGGGCGGGCTGGACCCGGCCGAGGTGCGGCGCACCGCGGTCGGCCTGGCGGGGGTGAGCCGGTTCGCCGACCCGGCGGTCGCCGGCCGCTTCGACGAGGGCTGGCGGCGGCTCGGCCTGGGTGGGCCCGTGGCGGTGGTCGGCGACTGCGACGTCGCGTTCGCCGCCGGGACTCCCGCCGCGTCCGGGACGGTGCTCGTCGCGGGGACCGGGTCGATCGCCGCGCGCGTCGAGCAGCACCGGGTGACCGGCACGGCGGGCGGGCACGGCTGGCTGCTCGGCGACGAGGGATCGGCGTTCTGGTTGGGCCGCGAAGCGGTCCGCGCCGCGCTGCGCGCCCTGGACCGCGCCGAGGCCCCGGGACCGCTCGGCCGCGCGGTGCTGGACCGCTGGGCGCCGGAGCCGACCGACCGGCGGCGCGCCCTGATCACCGCCGCCAACGCGGGCCCGCCGATCCGGCTCGCCGAACTCGCGCCGCTGGTCACCACCGCCGCCGAGGACGACCCGGTGGCCGCCGAGATCCTGCGGCGCGCCGCGACGCTGCTGGCCGCGGCGGTCGCCGACGCGGGCGGGGACGGACCGGTGGTGCTGGCAGGCGGCCTGCTCGACGGCGGACCGCTGGACGCCGCGGTGCGCGCCGAACTCGCCGAGCGCGGCCGGACCGATCCGCGCGCCGCCGGACCGGGAGCGGCCGGAGCGGCGTGGCTCGCGGCGCGCGAGCTGGTCGACGACCCCGCCGCCCTCCACGCCCGCCTCCTGCCCTGACCCACCGCCTCACCCGGAAGTGTGCTGAGTGAGGGCACCCTTGTCCGAGTTACTCGGCGAGGGTGCCCCTCACCTGGTCAACTCGACGGGTGGTCAGCGGAGGTCGAGGGCGTCGAGGGCCTCGGCGATCACCGCGAGTTCGGCCTCGTCGGCCTCCACCAGGGGCAGCCGGAGTCCGCCGACGCGGCGCCCGGTCAGGTTCAGCGCGGCCTTGACCGGGATCGGGTTCGTGGTGGTGCCCAGCGCGCGGTAGAGCGGCTTGAGCTCGTCGTCGATCTCGGCGCGCCGCTCGGGCTCGTCGACCATCCGCCGCATCCGGGGGCCGACGAGGTGGCTGGCCACCAGGATGCCGCCGCAGCCGCCGAACTCCAGGGTCGGCAGGAAGGCGTCGTCGTTGCCCGCGTAGACGCCGAGCCCGTCGATCGGCCCCAGCGCGCTGTTGTCGGCCTGCTTGACGTAGTCCACGCGCTCGATCTGGGCGAGCTCGGCGAGCAGGTCGGGCGGCAGGTCGAGGCTGGTGCGGCCGGGGATGTTGTAGAGCACCACGGGCTTGTCGGTGGCCGCGGCGATCTCGCCGAAGTGCCGGACCAGCCCGCGCCGGTTCGGCTTGTTGTAGTACGGGGTCACCGAGAGCACGCCGTCGGCGCCGTGCTCGGTGGCCCGCTCGGTCATCTCGCAGGCGTGCCGGGTGTCGTTGGAGCCGGTGGAGGCGATCACGGTGGCGCCCTCGGGGCGCTCGGCGCAGGCCAGCTCGATCAGCCGCAGGTGCTCCTCGGCGGTCAGCGTCGGCGCCTCGCCGGTGGTCCCGCACACCACGACACCGTCCGAACCGGTGGCGATCAGGTGGTGGAACAGCGACACGAAGGCGTCCTCGTCGACCCGCAGGTCGTCGTCGAACGGGGTGATGATCGCGGTGAGCACGGCGCCGAGAGACATGGCCGCATTCTGCGCCCCGGCCGCACCCGTTGTCATGTCAGCCCCGCAGTGGTCACCTCCGCCGCCACGAAGCGCGGTCGGTGCCCGGACGACCGTGTCCGCGCGGGTTTCGCGGAGACAGCGCTTCGGGATGCCCTCGCGAAAAGAACCCGCGGGTGGCGAAAGCGGCGCCGCTCCCCCGACCGCGGGCGGCTTCAGCCGAGAGTGATGGAGTGAGGGGCACCCTGCACCCCGTTACGCGGTGCAGGGTGCCCCTCACTCACGTCCCGAACGGGTGGCGGGGGTGCGCGGGTGGCGCAGGCCGGGGTGGTCGTCGGGCAGCGCGCGGCGCAGCACCCACCAGCTCACCGCGACGCAGACCGCGACCAGCGGCCAGGTGAGCACCACCTGCGCGATGCCCAGCGGGATCACCAGCCCGGCCAGCCACAGCGGGATGAACACCACCAGCCGCACCAGGTACTGGCAGACCCACACCCAGCTCGCGCGGTTGTAGGCGCGCAGCAGTTCCGGATCGCGGCGCCAGCGCCTGCCCTGGCCGAGCACCGTGCCCAGCACGATGCCGAGGAACGGCCAGCGCACCACGATGCTCACCACCCAGGCCAGCGCGCTCGCGGCATTGGTCACCACCCGGACCAGGAAGAAGTCGACCGCGTCGCCGGTGCGCAGCGCGATGACCGCGCCGAGCAGCACCGCGAGCAGGCTCACCAGCACCGCCCCGGGGCGGGCGCCCCGGACCAGCCGCCACACCGCGATGATCGCGCTCACGGCGACGGCCAGCCCGCTGCCGAGCCCGATGGACTCGTCGCCGAGGTACCAGCCCAGCACGAACACGACCGGCGGCAGGCTGGCGTCGATCGCGCTGGTGCGACCGCCGAGCAGGTTCATCAGTGAGTCGCGCTCGGAGCCGTCCTCGGTGGTCGTGGTCTGGCGGTCGCGTGTCACACCACTGAGCCTGCCCTATCCTCGCCGCGCCGTGCACGCAGCGGTGGTGAGCGCCTCCCGGTGCCGGTGGCGGGCGGCGGTCACGCCGGGGCGAGGAGGTCGGCGAGCCGGCCCGCGATCGCCTTCTTGTCCGCCGGACCGCAGTTGATCACGTCCCGCCCGTCGACCCGCTCGCCGTGCAGGGCGAACCGGCCGAGGTCGTTGTCGAACCAGGTCAGGCCGGGTGCCCGCCGCCGGGCGCCGCGGCCGTCCGGGCCGGTGACCGCGAAGTGCCCGAGCCGGAACTTGGGCCGCGAGGTGAGCGCCCGCAGTTCGCCGAGCCCTTCGATGTCGGCGTCCGCGGGGTGCCCGTTGCTGCGGTCGGCGATCGCCCGGAGCATCGCGCCGCCGCCCTTCGGCGCGTCCGGCAGCAGGTCGGCGCAGGCCCGGGGCAGCTCGTCGGGGGCGAGGAAGCTCATCCGCAACCCGCGCCCGTCGAGCACGCCCACCACGCCGACCTCGCCGGTGGCCACCACCCGCGCGGCCAGCCGGTGCCCGGCGCGCACGTCGAGCAGGCCCGCCGCCGCGATCGCCACCTCCGAGGTGCACAGCAGGTAGAGGGCGTCCTCCACCTCCGGCTCGGGGCGCCCGGAGCGGGCCAGCCCGCTGGTCTCCAGCTCGCTCCACACCTGGTGGGCCAGCCGGTCGCGGTCCTCCGCCGACTCCCCGACGTGCGGTATCTCGAACGGGTACTGCCGCACGGTGAGGTTCAACCGCTCACCGAGCACGTCGACCGCGGGGATCGACAGCGTGATCGTCTCGACCATCACAGGCTCATTTCGGCTCGTGGGGGGGTCAGTGCCTGACTCGGAACCGGGACTTCCCGCACGAGGCGGGTCCGCGGGTTCCTCAGAAGTCCCGGTAGCTCGACGGCGCCTCGCCCAGCACGGGCGGTGCAACGAGCCGGCCGCCGCTGTCCTCCTCCTCGAACAGCTCGTCGGCCTCCACCAGGAACTGCGGCACGGCGCCGCCCTCACCGGCGCGGTAACCCCCGCCGTTGTGGAAGTCGCGGTCCTGCCTGCTGTCCTCCTTGAAGTCCTCCGGCGACCACTGCATGTTCCGGCCGTAGCTGACCTGCGCGCTGGCGCCGGACCAGCCGCCGCCCGAACCCTGCGGGCCGAAACCGCCGTCCGCGCGGGGCACGAACTTCGCGGCCCGCACGGGTGGGGACGCCGCCGGACGCGGTGGTTCCGGCGCCGACTCCGGCCGCTGCTGCTGGGGCGGCTGCTGGGTCTCGGGGCGCGGCGGCGCGGGAGGTGGCGGGCCGGCGGGCCCGCCCGGTCGCGGCGGTGCCCCGTGCGGCGCGGGCATCCCCCCGGGCGGCGACGGCGGACCCGGCGGCACCGGCTGCGGACCGCTCGGCGGGCCCTCCCGGCGCGGACCGTCCTCCGGACGCGGCGGGCCGTCGGGACGCGGACCCATCGCGGGTTGCGGTCCGCTCGGCGGCCCCACCTGGTGCGACGGCGCCCCCGCCTGGGGCTGCGGACCACTCGGCGGACCCTGGCGGCGCGGGTCCTCCCCCGGAGTCGGCTGCGGGCCATCGGGACGCTGTCCCATCGCAGGTTGCGGACCGCTCGGCGGCCCCGCCTGGGGCTGCGGTCCGCTCGGCGGACCTTCGCGGCGCGGACCGTCCTCCGGACGCGGCGGCGGGCCGTCGGGACGCGGACCCTGCGGACCGCCCGGCGGCACCGGCGAGGCGCCCTCCTCCGGGCCCGGACCCCCGTGGGGCGACGGACCGCTCGGCGGGCCCTGGCGGCGCGGATCCTCCCCCGGAGTCGGCTGCGGACCGCCCGGCGGCACCGGCGAGGGTCCTCCCTCCGGGCCGTGGCCGACCTGGGGCTGCGGTCCGCTCGGCGGACCTTCCCGACGCACGCCGTCCCCGGGAGTCGGGGGCGGACCATCGGGACGCGGACCCATCGCGGGCTGCGGACCGCTCGGCGGCCCCACCTGGGACTGCGGTCCGCTCGGCGGCGGCTCGCTCGGCGGCACCGGCGACGTGCCCTCGTCCGGACGCGGGCCCACGGCCGGTTGCGGACCGCTCGGCGGGCCCTCCCGGCGCGGACCGTCCTCCGGTCGCGGTGGCACCGGCGGCGGTGGCCCGGCCAGGTCGGGCCGCCGCGGCATCCCCTCGGGGCGCGGCGGTTCCGGGGGCGGCGGTCCGGCGGGGGCCTCGGCGTGCGGCGGTCCGGGCACCGCGGGGCGCGGACCGGTCTCCGGCCGCGGGGCGCCCGCGGGCGGCGGGCCGCTCGTCGGTCCCTCCGGTCGCGGCGCGTCGGGCGCACCGCCTCCGCGAGGAGCCGCCGGACCGCCGTGCGGTCGGGGCTCACCGGTCGCGGGCTCCGGCGGCGGGCCGTCCTGCGGGCGCGGCGCGGGCTCGGCGGTGTCCGCGGTGAACACGCCGCCGACCTGCTGCACCGGCAGCGGCCCGCTCGTCGGGGCTTCGGGGCGCGGCGGGAAGCTCAGCGGCGCGTCCATCGGCGGCGCGGCGGCCGGATCGGACGTGGGCGTGCGCACCTCGGGTCGCTGCCCGGCGGGCGGCATCGGCGGTCGGCCGGGCGGCGCCGGAGCGCCGCGGCGCGGCTCGTCGCGGGGCGGGCCGCCGGGGGCGAGCAGTCCGCCGCTGGTCGCGGCGGGCGGAGCGGGCGGCGTGATCAGCTCGGACTCCCCGGGAGCGTCGAGCGCACCGCCGAAACCGGTGGGGCGCACGGGATCGGCGTCCAGCGAGCCGGACATCCCGGTGGGGGGCTGCGGCGATTCCGCGCCGCCGAGGTCGCCGGAGAGCACGGGCACGCCACCGCCCGGCGTGGGCGTGGCGGAGTGCCTGCGCGGCTGCTGCGGGCCCTGCCGCCGCTGCTCGTGCTCGAAGCGGTCCGGGAGCTGCTCGATGCGCTCCCACAGCGCGAAGGGGTGCGGTTCGGCGGCCAGCGCGGCGAACTCGCCGCGCAGGTCGAAGCGGCGCGGTCCCGGGGCCGGGGCGCGCGGCGGACCGGCCGGTGGCGGACCGCCGGGCGGCGGGCCGGGTTCGGCGCCGAGCGAGCCGCGCAGCGGCGGACCGGCGGGCGGCGGGCCACCCGGTCCGGGTGCCCGTCGTGGACCCGCGGGCCCCGGCGCGGACGCCGGGTTCTGCGGTGACGTCACGATTCCCCCAGGTACTCGAAGCGTTCGGGGCGCGTCGGCTCCGGACGGTTCCGGGCGAACGCACTCACACCGACGCAGCAGGACATGCCGTCGTTCCCCACTCAGTAGATCGCGAGTGCGTCGACGGGGCGGTAGCGCCGCGCCCGCGAGGCCGCGGTACGTGCTGCCACCTGCGTCGATCGCGACATCACGAGCCCCCTCGTTGCTTTTGCTACCGCCGAAGGACACTAGCAGTTGAGGTTCACCCGTACCGGTGTTTCCACGAAGGACCACTCCCGGGAAGAACGGGCGCGGGACGGTGCGGTGCCACGACTTCCGGCCTCACCAGCCCCGATCGGGCAGCACCTCCACCACCCGGCGCGCGATCACCCCGCGCCGATCACCCGGACACCCTCCGCGAACCCGGGCGAGGGGCGGGCACCCGAACCGGCCACCCCCGGGCGCGTCCTCCGACCATGCCGGATGAAGGTGCCCCACTCGCGGGTCGGCGCGCACGCTCGGTGACGTCCCGCTCCGAGGCGGCCCGGATCACCCGGACGGCCCCGTTTTCCTAGACATCCGCGTGCCGTTAATCACGAAGTCCCGTACCGACGGTGGCGTAGGTAGAGGTCGGCGGACCACTGTGGTCCGGGTGCCGCCGCCCAGCGCCGGAGCGGGCGCTCCGACGGCGGCGGACCGAACCGAACTGGAGAGGGCGGAAAGGACTGGCAATGGGTGCGGGAGCGAAGTCGACGCGGTGGGACAGCCTGGTCGCGCTGGGTGACAGCTTCACCGAAGGGCTCGCCGACCTCCGGCCCGACGGCGGCTTCCGGGGCTGGGCCGACCGGCTGGCCGAGCACCTGGGCGAGCACGAACCCGGCCTGCGCTACGCGAACCTCGCGGTGCGCGGCAAGCTGCTCCGGCAGATCGTCGAGTCCCAGGTGCCGCAGGCCGTGGCGCTGCGCCCCGGCCTGGTGTCGTTCACCGCGGGCGGCAACGACATCATCCGGCCCGGCGGTGATCCCGACGAGCTCGCGGCGCTGTTCGAGGACGCGGTCGGCCGGCTGCGGGCCACCGGCGCGGACGTGCTGATCGGCACCGGCTTCGACACCCGGGACACCCCGGTGCTGCGCCGGTTGCGCGGCAAGGTCGGCACCTACAACGCGCACCTGCGCGCCATCGCCGACAAGCACGGCTGCTACGTGCTGGACCTGTGGTCGATGGGCGTGCTGCGGGATTCCCGGTCGTGGAGCGCGGACCGGCTGCACCTGGCCGCCGACGGGCACCGGCGCGTCGCGCTGCGGGCCTGCGAGGCGCTCGGCGTGGCGACCGCCGAGGACTGGCGGGATCCGCTGCCGTCGCTGCCGCAGGCGCCGTGGCGGGCCCAGCGCGCCCAGGACATCCGGTGGGCGCGGGAACACCTGGCGCCGTGGATCAGCAGGCGGCTGCGCGGTCGCTCCAGCGGCGACGGCCGCGGCCCCAAGCGCCCCGAGCTGGAACGGCTCTGAACGCGGCGGTCCCGCACCGAACGCGGACCGGCGAAGAAACGAAAGTGCGGACCTTCGGGGCTTCTCACATCCCCACCCCGAACCCGAAGGCCCGCACTCACCCCCACACGTCCACCCGGGACGGACACGCATCCCGGATGCCCCTCCCCCTTGCGGCCGTCCCGGCCGGATGACCCGACCGGGACGGCCGGGCGACCCGATCCCCCCTGTGGACTCCCCCAGCAGCCGCCCTAGGTGTGCGGATCGTGCACGGTTGACCCGCACGATGACCACGTTCCCAGGCGGCGCTAAGCCAGCGCTAAACGCTCGCTAAACGCTGTGCGCCCGGGGTGGTGGCGGGTCGGTGAGCTCGTCGAGCCGGGCCCGCACCTCGGTGGCGTCCGGCAGTCCGCTGGTCTCGAAGATGGCCAGCGCGGTCTCCCAGCGGGTTCGGGCCACGGCGAGGTCGCCGCGCAGCCGGGCGGCGTTGCCGAGCCCGCGGTGCGCGGCGGCCTGGCGGGTGGCCGAACCGCAGCGCAGCGCGACGTCCAGCGCCTCGTGGTGGTAGCGCTCGCCCTGCTCGGTGCGGCCGAGCTCGATGCTGACCTCGCCGCAGTTGTTCAGCACCATCGCCAGCGTTTCGAGGTCGTCGACCTCCCGGTAGATCGCCTCGGCCTCGCGCAGGTGCGCCAGCGCGGCGTCCAGCTTGCCGCTGACCTGCTCGACCTGGGCGAGGTTGTTCAGCGCCCCGGCCTCGAAGTAGCTGTCGCCGAGCGAGCGGTAGAGCCGCAGCGCGTCCTCGCAGTGCACCCGGGCCTCGTCGAAGCGCTCCAGTCTGATCAGCACCGCGCCCATGTTCACCTGCGACAACGCCTGCCAGGACGGATCTCCGGTGCTCACCGCGACCCGGTGCGACTCGGCGTAGTGCGCCAGCGCCACCTCCGGCTCGCCGGAGCGGGAGTAGACGACGCCGAGCCCGGCCATCATGAGCAGGTTGCCCACCGGGTCGGACACCGCCCGCGCCGAGGCCAGCCCCTCGGAGTAGATCCGGATCCAGTCCTCCCACGGGCAGCGCACCATCAGGTAGTTGAACTGCAACCGCACCAGCGGCCAGACCAGGTCGTGCAGCCCCTCGGCGCCGGCCGCGCGGATCGCCGCCACCAGGTTCGGCCACTCGGCGTCGAACCACTCCAGCGCCTCGGCCCGGCCGGTGATCGACGCGCACAGCGGCACCGAGCCGCGTTCGGCGGTGTAGTCCAGCTCGTCGCGGGCCGGGCGCAGGAACCGGCGGGCGTGGTCGGCGACGACGAGGTAGTGGTGCAGCAACCGGCGCAGCGGCTCGGTGCGGCCTTCCGGCGCGCGCTCGGCGAACAGCTCCCGGGAGTAGACGCGCAGCAGGTCGTGCATCCCGAAGCGGTCCGGTTCCGGCTCGGTGACCAGGTGCGCCAGCGCCAGGGCGCGGAGCCTGCGGTGCGCGCTGGGCACGTCGGTGGCGCACAGCGCGGCCACCGCGTGCGCCGTGAAGGTCAGGCCGGGGACCAGCCCCACCAGCCGGAACGCGTCGGCGTGCACCGGCGGCAGGCTGCGGTAGGAGATGTCGAAGGCGCGGCGGACGCTGGTGTCGGCGTCGTCGATGTCCAGCGCGTGCAGCCGGTTGTCCTCGTCGGTGAGCTCGGCGACCAGGTCGGACACCTCGCGCGCCGGGGTGGCGGCCAGCCGGGCGGCGGCGATCCGCAGCGCCAGCGGCAGCCCGCCGCACAACCGGGCCAGCTCGGCCGCCGCGCCGGGTTCCCGGGCGAGCTTGCCGGGCACGCCCGAGCGGTCCAGCAGCGCGATGGCGCTGTCGGTGGACAGCGTCTCCACCGGCAGCACCCGGGCGCCGCTGCGCACCACCAGCCCGTCCAGCCGCCGCCTGCTGGTCACCAGCACCACCGATTCGGAGCTGCCGGGCAGCAGCGGTCGCACCTGCTCGGAGTCGCGGGCGTCGTCGAGCAGCACCAGCACCCGGCGGTCGGCCAGCAGCGAGCGGTAGAGCGCGGTGCGGTCGTCGAGGTCCGGCGGGATCGCGTCGGCGGCCACCCCGAGGGTCTTCAACATGCTGGTCAGCGCCTCGCCGGGGGCCAGCGGCGCGCGTTCGGACTCGAACCCGCGCAGCGAGGCGTAGAGCTGGCCGTCCGGGAACTCCGCCGCGACCCGGTGCGCCCAGGTCACCGCCAGCGCGCTCTTGCCGACGCCCGCGGTGCCGGTGACCACGGCGAGCAGGTTCGCCGAACCGCGTTCCCGCTCGGCCAGCATCCGGTCCAGCGCGGCGAGTTCGCGGCGGCGGCCGACGAAACCGGCCGGCGCGGGCGGCAGTTCGGCGGGCACCGGGCGGCGCATCCCGATCGCGGCGTCCTGCCGCTGCTGCGGGTTGAGCAGCGCGTCGTCGTCGCGGAGCAGCCGTTCGTAGAGGTCCCGCAGCTCCGGACCGGGGTCGATGCCGAGTTCACCGGACAACCGGTGGCGCAGCGCGTGGTACCGGGCCTGCGCCTCGGCGCGGTGCCCGGCGCGGTAGTGGGCGAGCATGAGCTGCCCGGTGAGCCGTTCGCGCAGCGGGTACCGGTCGGCCAGCGCGGACAGCTCCAGCACCAGGTGGTGGTGCCTGCCGAGTTCGAGGTCGGCGGCCACCCGCTCCTCCAGGGTGAGCAGCCGCATCTCCTCCAGCGCGGGCGCGTGCATCCGGTGCAGGCGGGTGGTTTCCAGGTCGGCGAGGACGGGACCGCGCCACAGCTCCAGCGCCTCGGCGAGCACCGCCGACCGCTGCTCGGCGTCGAGCTCGCGGGCGCGGGCGATCAGCGCTTGGGCGCGGCGGACGTCGATGCGCTCGCCGGAGATCCGCAGCTCGTAGCCCGGTGGGCGGGTGATCAGCTCGGGGTCGCCGTCGCGGGCGGCGGCGAACAGCTTGCGCAGCCCGGAGATGTCGCCGTGCACGATGGTCCGCGCGGTGGCCGGCGGCTCGCGGTCCCACAGGGTGTCGATCAGACGGTCCATCGACACGACCTGGTTCGATTCCAGCAGCAGGCACGCCAGCAGCGCGCGCACCCTGCTGCTGCCCAGCGGGCGCGCCCCACCGTCGAGCCGCACTTCCAGCGGCCCGAGCAGGCGGAACTCGAAGCCCGCACCCGGAGCCTGGCGCGCCATCATCACCGACTTCGACCTCGTGAGCGGATTGTTGAGACGTCAAGTCTCGTCCACGGCGGTGCCCGGCGTCCATACCGCCGGGACCGACTCACCGTAGTGATCGCTCACTCGGCGGGGGTCGGCACACCCGGCTCGGTTCACCCTGATGGCGGTACGTCCGGACGGTACGAACCCGACCATCCGGTCGCACGCGGCGAGCGTCACGTAACCGGCGTTCGGCCGAGCGTCTCCCGACTTCCGGAGGGGCCAAGTAGAGTCACCCGCGACCGTGCAGCCGCCCGAGGCCACCGCAGAAGGAGCTCCAGACACCGTGCCCGAGCCGTCAGTGGTCGACCGCGCCGTCGCGTGCCTGCTCGGCGGAGCCCTCGGCGACGCGCTCGGACTGCCGGTGGAGTTCACCGCGCTGCCCGACATCCGCACCGAGCACGGCGACACCGGGATCACCGAACCGCCGCCGCAGGCGCTGCTCGGCGACTCGACGCAGCTCACGTTGTTCACCGGCGAGGGCTACCTGCACGCCTGGACCACCGGCAACAGCGGCGGGCCGTGGCGACCGGTCGAGTCCACCGCCGCCGCCTACCGCCGGTGGCTGCTCACCCAGCAGGAGCACAAGCCGGCCCCCGGGGTCACCGGGCTGCTCGCCGAGGCGGAGCTCTACGCCAACCGGACGCCCGGGCTGACCAGCCTGCGCGCGCTCCAGGAACCCGACCTCGGCACGCCGGAACGTCCGCGCAACACCTCCAAGGGCTGCGGCGCGGTGAACCGGGCGGCCCCGGCCGGTTTCGCCCCGACCGCCGAGATGGCCTACCAGCTGGCCTGCCAGTTCGGCGCGCTCACCCACGGCGGCACCGGCGGGTGGACCTCGGCCGGGGCGATGGCGGTGCTGGTGCACCTGCTCGCCGTGCAGGACCGCAGGCTGCCCGCCGCGGTGGACCAGGCCGCCGGGCGCGCGTTGCGGGAGGACACCGAGACGGCGATCGCGCTGGCCGAGGCGGCCACCCTGGCCCGGTTGGGCGCCGACCTCGGCCACGTCGAACGGCTCGGCAAGGGCTGGATCGGACCGGAAGCGCTGGCCATCGGGGTCTACTGCGCGCTGGCGCTGCCCAAGCCCGAGCAGTTCACCGACGCGCTGCGGCTGGCCGCGAACCACTCCGGGCACAGCGACTCGACGGCGGCGATCACCGGCAGCCTGCTCGGCGCCCGGCACGGCACCGCGGTACTGCCGCGCTCCTGGCTGGCCCGGCTCGAACTGGCCGACGTCGTCGAGCGCATCGGCCACGACCTCGGCGCCTCCTGCTGCGGCGCCCAGTTCAACCAGCGCCGCTACCTCGGCCTCACCGACCCCACCGCCTGACCTGGATGCGGGGCACCTTCACCCGGCCACGTCGGATGAAGGTGCCCCTCAGCTCGCCTCACCCGTCCGTGAAGTGAGTGAGGGGCACCCTTGCCCGAGTTACTTGGGCAAGGGTGCCCCTCACCTACGTCCCGAACGGGTGAGCGCGGTCGGACGTCGTGGTCGACCGGGCTCGACGCGTCGGCCTTGACCCTGCCCCGAGGGCACGGTGTGGAGTGCTCCACGACGAGACCGACCGGGGAGCGTGGACGGATGGAACGACGATGGGGTGCCGGCCGGAGTGCGGCCGTGCTGGCCGTGCTCGGCCTCACCGGGACCGCGGTCGGGATGCCCGCCGTGGCCGCCGAGCCGGGCGGGGAACCCGCGGCGCAGGTGCGGTGGGGCGCGTGCCCCGAGGGCGTTGACGACCCCGCCATCCCCTCGCGGTTGCAGTGCGCCACCGTGCCGGTGCCGCTCGACTACAGCGATCCCGGGGGCGCGACGATCGAGCTCACGATCTCCCGGCTGGCCAGCACCAACCCGGACCAGCGGCGCGGCGTGCTGCTGCTGAACCCGGGCGGTCCGGGCGGAACGGGGTTGGACCAGCCCGAATTCCTGGCCGCCCAGGGAATGCCGAACAGCGTCCTGGACAGCTACGACCTGATCGGCATGGACACCCGCGGGGTCGGGCATTCGACACCGATGAGCTGCGGATTCACCACCGATCAGGCGTACCTCGGCAACATCCCGCCGTACGCGGTCGACGAGGCGGCGGTCGCCGAGCAGGCGAAAATCGCCCAGGGGGTCGCCGAGCAATGCGCGGCGAACGACAGCCGGCTGCCGCACCTCTCGACGGCGAACATGGCCCGCGACCTCGACGAGATCCGGGCCGCGCTCGGCGAGGAGAAGGCCAGCTTCCTCGGCTACTCCTACGGGACCGCGCTCGGTGCCGCGTTCGCCTCGATGTTCCCCGAGCGCTCCGACCGGATCGTGCTGGACAGCAACATCGGCGACACCCACCTGACCCACGAGGGGATGCGCAGGTACGGCCGGGGCATGGAGGAGACGTTCCCGGACTTCGCGCGGTGGGCCGCCGCCCGGCACGGCAGCTACGGCCTGGGCCGCACGCCGGAGGAGGTGCGTGCGACCTACTTCACCCTCGCCGAGCGGCTCGACGAGACGCCGGTGGACGGGATCAACGGCGGGCTGTTCCGGCTGGCCACCTTCGCCTCGCTCTACAACGAGAAATCGTACGGGCAGATGGCGCAGACCTGGCAGTCGCTGCTCGACGGCGGAACGGCACCCGCGAACCTCCCCCGGCACCCGCGGCGCCCTCGCCGAACGACAACGCCTGGTCGGTCTTCCTCGCGGTGACCTGCAACGACGTCGAATGGCCCGAGGACGTCGGGACCTACCAGCGCGCCGTCGCCGAGGACCGCGAGAAGCACCCGCTCTACGGCGCCGCCGCCGCCAACATCATGCCCTGCGCCTACTGGCAGCAGGGGCCGAGCGAGCCGCCGGTGGCGGTGGACGACGACGGGCCGACCAACGTCCTGGTCGTGCAGAACCAGCGCGACCCGGTCACCCCGCTGCGCGGCGGGGAGCTGATCGACGAGAAGTTCGGCGACCGGTCCCGGCTGGTCAGCGTCGACGCGAGCGGGCACGGGGCCTACGTCCTGGGCGACAACCCCTGCGCGCTGAACGTCACCACGAAGTACCTGGTCGACGGCACGATGCCCGAACAGGACATGACCTGCGAAGCGGCCCCGAAGTCAGACTGATCCCCACGACGCCGAGCCCTGCGACGCCGTCCCACCACCTGAACTGAGTGAGGGACACCTTGTCACCACGTGACGTGGTACAGGGTGCCCCTCACCTACGTCCCGAACGGGTGAGCGGGCCGGAACGGGAGTTCAGCTCTCGAAGCGACCGGTCCTGATCGCTGCGACGAACCGCGACCACTGCGCACCCGTCGCGGTGAAGTATCCGGCTGCCCGGTCCTTGGTGTCGCGGACCCCGACGGCCTCACCGGAGAAGCCGACCTCGACGCAGTTGTTGGCGCCACCACTGCTGCGGCTGCTCTTCCGCCACGATGCGCCCGCCAGGTCTGGGTTCATCATTCCTCACCACTCACGACAGTCGAGCGATTGCCTTGTCCAGCACGGCGAGTGCCTCACGCTCTCCCAGAGCCGAAGCGCACAGCCGCGAGAACACCAGCTCGTACACATCTGTGTGGGAGCGCTTGTCCCAGAAGTCCGAGCTCGTCAGGTCTTCGAGGTAAGCGTACGTCGCTCCGGCTTCGTCGAGGTCGAGCAGCGTGAAGCCCGTTTCCAACGACGCGTGCTCTCCGGCCGCGAAGGTGAGCACCTGCAAGGTGACATTCGGCCGAGAGGCAGCTTCCCGAAGTGCCTCGACCTGGTTCAGCAGCACCGATGGACCTCCGACTTCCCGCCACAGAGCGGCTTCGCCCAGGACTACGTGCACTGCGGCGGCACGATTCAGGATTTCGCTTCGTGCGAGCCGGTTGTGCACGGACCGGTCCATCTCCGCTGGCGCAACAACGACAGAAGTGGATAGCACAGCACCGTCGAACTGGTCGCCCTCGGCAGGTGCCTCGCCCGCCACGCCCGCTGCGGGCGGCACGGCCGCGCGGGACCGGACGCCACCACCGTCGGCCAGCTCCTCGACCGGTGCCGCCCCGAACCTCCGGCGCCCCGACCGCCGCGCCGGGTCACGATCCGGGGCGACCTCGCCGGCGCCCTGGCCGACGAGCCCACTCGCCTGCTCCCCCGCGTCGAGCCGGAACCGGCCCGCGATCCCGAACTCCTGCGCCGCGTCCTCGCCGGGCTCCGCGCCCTCTGACCGCACGCATGTTTGGACCGACGATCACGTCGGTACCCCGGCGGCGGAGTGGAGAGGAGCTGTGCGGTGGCCGATCGAATCGCTGACGTGTGGGGGGCGCGCACCCCGTTCGGCCCGGGCGGCAGTTGGCCCGAGCGCGTCGACGAGCACCTCACCGTGCCCCGCGAGGACGTGCAGCGGTGGGTGCCGTCGGCTTGCGTGCTGTGCTCCAACGGGTGCGGCGTGGACATCGCCGTGGCCGACGGCCGCATGGTGGGCGTCCGCGGGCGCGCCGAGGACCGGGTCAACCGGGGGCGGCTCGGCCCCAAGGGCCTGTTCGGCTGGCAGGCCACCCACTCCGAGGACCGGCTGACCCGCCCGCTGGTCCGCGTCGACGGGGAGCTGCGGCCGACCGACTGGGACACCGCGATGGACGCCGTGGTGCGGCGCTCGCGGCAGGTGCTGGCCGAGCACGGACCGCTGGCGATGGGGTTCTACACCAGCGGCCAGCTCTTCGCCGAGGAGTACTACGCGCAGGCCAAGATCGTCCGGGGCGGGATCGGCACGCCGCACCTCGACGGCAACACCCGGTTGTGCACGGCGACCGCCGAGTGGGCGCTGGTGGAGAGCTTCGGCAGCGACGGCGATCCCGGCTCCTACACCGACATCGACGAGTGCGACGCGCTGCTGCTGGTCGGCCACAACGTCGCCGAGACCCAGACCGTCCTGTGGAGCAGGATGCTCGACCGGCTGCACGGCCCCGACCGGCCGGGGCTGGTGGTCATCGACCCCCGCCGCACGCCCACCGCCCGCGAAGCCGACGTGCACCTCGCGGTGCGGCCCGGCACCAACGTGGCGGTGCTCAACGCGCTGCTGCACGAACTCATCGCCCACGACCGGATCGACCGCGACTTCCTCGCCGCGCACACCACCGGGTTCGACGCGCTGGCCGAGGTCGTCGCCGACTACCCGCCGGAACGGGCCGCCGAGGTGTGCGATGTGCCCGCGGAGTCGATCCGGCGGGCCGCCCGGGTCATCGGGGACTGCGAGCGGCTGGTGTCGACGGTGCTGCAGGGCGTCTACCAGTCCCACCAGGCCACCGCGGCAGCCGTGCAAGTGAACAACATCAACCTGGTGCGCGGCATGATCGGCCGGCCGGGCGCGTCGGTGTTCCAGATGAACGGCCAGCCCACCGCCGAGAACACCCGCGAAACAGGGGCGGACGGGACGCTGCCCGCCTACCTCAACTGGCAGAACGACGCGCACGTGCGGCGGTTGGCCGAAGTCTGGAACGTCGAGGTGCCGCGGATCCCGCACTGGGGCCCGCCGACGCACGCCATGGAGATCTTCCGGCACTGCGAGCAGGGCACGATCCGGTTCCTCTGGATCACCGGGACCAACCCGGCGGTGTCCCTGCCCGAACTGCGGCGCATCCGGTCGATCTGCGCTCGGGACGGCCTGTTCCTGGTGGTCTCCGACGCCTTCCCCACCGAGACCACCGAACTGGCCGACGTGGTGCTGCCCGCCGCGCTCTGGGGCGAGAAGACCGGCTGCTTCACCAACGCCGACCGCACCGTCCACCTGTCCGAGCAGGCGATCGAACCCCCGGGCAGGCCCGCAGCGACTTCGCCGCGCTGCTGGACTACGCCGACCGGATGGGGCTCACCGACCGGGACGGCGCCGCGCTGATCGACTGGCGAGGGCCCGAGGACGCCTGGCGCGAGTTCACCGAGCTCACCCGGGGCCGGCCCTGCGACCAGTCCGCCCTGGACTACCGGGCGTTGCGGGAGCGTCCCGGCATCCAGTGGCCGTGCACCGACGACGCCCCCGAGGGCACCGCGCGGCTCTACGCCGACCACCGCTTCCCCACCGGCGTCGCCGAGTGCGAGGACTTCGGGCACGACCTGCTCACCGGCGCCCAGCACGAACCGGACGAGTACGCCGCGCACGACCCGGCGGGGCGCGCGGTGCTCAAGGCGGCGCACCACCACCCGCCGCACGAGCAGGTGGACGAGGACTACCCGCTCCGGTTGACCACCGGCCGCCACGTCCACCACTGGCACACCCGCACCAAGACCGCCCGGGTCGCGCCGCTCCAGGACGCCGCCCCGACGATGTGGGTGGAGCTGCACCCCGACGACGCCGCCCGGCTCGCCATCGCCGAGGGCGACCGGGTCCGGGTGGCGTCGCGGCGGGGCTGCATCGAGGCACCGGCCCGGCTGCGCGGCCACCGGCCGGGAGTGGTGTTCGCACCGTTCCACTACGGCTACTTCGACCAGGACGGCGGGCACGAGCGGGCGGCCAACGAACTCACCCGCACCGAGTGGGACCCGGTGTCCAAGCAGCCGCTCTACAAGGTCGCCGCCGTCCGCGTCAGCAAGGTGGAGCAGCCGTGAGGGGCCAGGTCGCCGCGCTGCTGGGCCAGTTGCACGACGCCGAGGCCGAGCTGGCCGCGGCGTTGCGCGAGGTCGCCGGGCGCCACGCCGACGACGCGGGCACCCACCACCCGTGCCGGACGCTGGCGGTGCAGTGCGACGAGCACGCCCGGCACCTGCGCGACCAGGCCACCCGGCTCGGCGAACCCCCGCCCGCGCACCCGGACCGGGTGCTCCCCGGCGCGGGGGCTTCCCGGTGGGTGGGCCCGGTGCGGAGCTGCTGGCCGACCTGCGCGAGCTGCACCTGCGGGCGCAGGACGTCAGCCTGCACTGGGTGCTCGCCGGGCAGGCGGCCCAGGCGGTCGGCGACCAGGGGTTGCTCGGGCTGGTGTCGGCGGCGCACGCCGAGACCCGCACCCAGGCCCGGTGGATCACGACCCGCCTCAAGCAGGCCGCACCCCAGGTCCTCGCCCGCGACTGACCTCCGTCCCACCATTTGAACCGGGTGAGGGGCACCCTGTACCACGTCACGTGGTGCAGGGTGCCCCTCACTCCATTCCCCTCACCCGTTCGAGACGTGAGTGAGGGGCACCCTTGCCCCAGTTAGGGGTTCTTTCAGAATGCGGCGGAGCCGCATGCGGTGGGGCACGCAGCTCGCACCGCCGCGGGTTCTCAGCGGTCTTCTCGCGAGGACAGCCGTGACGCCGTGTACGAAGTGGGTACATCAGGAACGGCTCCCGGAGCGAGAAGACCGCTGAGGTTCCGCCACCGGCACCGCCACGCAAACCATTCTGAAAGCGGTCCTTACTTGGACAAGGGTGCCCCTCACCTGGGTCCGGTCAGCGGCGCACCGGGTCTGCCGTGCGGGACGCGACGAAGCCCGGGCGTCGGCCGGTCGCGGCGAACGGCTCCACCGGGGCGTTGTCCACGCTGTTGAACACGATGAAGATGTTCGACCGCGGGTACGGCGTGATGTTGTTGCCCGAACCGTGCATCGAGTTCGAGTCGAACCACAGCGCCGAACCGGCGGGCCCGGTGAACTGCTCGATCCCGTGCTCGTAGGCGAGCTTGGTGATGTCGTCCTCGGTCGGGACGCCGATCTTCTGCTCCTTCAGCGACGACTTGTAGTTGTCGTCGGGCGTCTCACCGATGCAGGAGACGAACGTCCGGTGCGCGCCCGGCATCAGCATCAGGCCGCCGTTGAACGGGTAGTTGTCGGTCAGCGCGACCGACAGGCTCACGGCGCGCGGGCCCGGCATCCCGTCCTCGGCGTGCCAGGTCTCGAAGTCCGAGTGCCAGTAGAAGCCGGTCCCCCGGTAGCCGGGCATGTAGTTGATCCGGCTCTGGTGGACGTACACGTCGGACCCGAGCAACTGCCGCGCGCGGTCCAGCACCCGCGGATCGCGGACCAGTTCGTGCACCAGCTCGCTGAGCACGTGCACCTCGAAGATCGAGCGGACCTCGTTGGACTTCGCCTCGATCACGGTGCGCTCGTCGGCGCGGACCGAGTCGTCGGTGGTCAGGCGTTCGAGCTCCTGCCAGTACGCCTGGACCTCGGCCGGGGACAGCAGCCCCTCGACGATGTGGAAGCCCTTCGCGTCGTGCGAGGCCAGCTCCGCGCTGGTCGCCGGTCCGGAATCGACGCCCGGCCAGACCACCGGGTCGGTGCGGTCGAGCATGGCCGATTCGGCGCTCACTCGGGTCGGGTACCGATCCTGAGTGCTCACATCGGCGACGGTCATGGTTTGCGCCTCCTTGTCGAATTCCCGCCGGAGCGACTGGTGCCCGAAGCACCGCCGCCATTTCTCGGTTCCTCGTTCGGGTGGCCCAATTCCCCCGGCTGCGCGACCGGGGGAAGACCTGCCATGCACGTGGCGGGCAACCCCACCGGGGGATTACCCGCCACGCCACGGTCATAAGCGCCGCTTCAGTTGGCGGCCGGCTCGTCGGTCTCGATGATCAGCGGGTACACGCCGTGCTCGTCGTGCACCTCCCGGCCGGTGACCGGCGGGTTGAACACGCACACCGTGCGCATCTGGGTCCGCGGCCGGACCTGGTGCTTGTCGCTGTCGTTGAGGACGTAGATCGAACCCGGGGCGAGCTGGTGCACCTCGCCGGTGGCCTTGTTCTCCACCTCGCCCTCGCCTTCCACGATGAAGACGGCTTCGATGTGGTTGGCGTACCAGAAGTCGTTCACCGTGCCGGCGTAGAGCGTGGTCTCGTGGACCGAGAAGCCGATCTTGTCCTTGGCCAGCACGATCCGCTTGCTCCGCCAGTTCTCCGTCTTGATGTCCGCGTCGGAGTCCTCGATGTCGGTGAGGTGGCGAACGAACACAATGTCCTCCTAGTAGTTCTCCCGGCGGCTCCTCGGCCGCCCAATCAGTGCTCCGGGAACCGGCCGGTCAGGCCAGCACCTCCTGCACCGACTCCCGCACGATCCGCAGCCCCTGCTCCAGCTCCTCGTCGGAGACGGTCAGCGGCGGCATGATCTTGAGGACCTCGCTGTCAGGCCCGGAGGTCTCCATCAGGAGCTTCCGGTCGAACGCGGCCTTGGAGACCTTGCCCGCGACGTTGGTGTCCTCGAAGCCGAGCCCGCGGGCGAGTCCGCGGCCCTTGGCCACCGCACCGCCGTGGGTGTCGACGATCTCCTGCAGCACCTGCCCGACTCGCTCGCCCTTGGCGATGGTCGACTGCTCCAGCTTGTCATCGGCCCAGTACTGGCGGAACGCCTCCGAAGCGGTGACGAAGGCCGGGTTGTTGCCCCGGAAGGTGCCGTTGTGCTCGCCGGGCTCCCAGACGTCGAGCTCCGGCTTGATCAGCGTGGTGGCCAGCGGCATCCCGTACCCGCCGATCGACTTGGACAGGCACACGATGTCCGGTTGGATGCCCGCCTCCTCGAAGGAGAAGAACGGCCCGGTCCGGCCGCAGCCCATCTGCACGTCGTCGACGATCATCAGGATGCCGTGGCTCTGGCACAGCTCGTAGAGGCCGCGCAGCCACTCCGGACGCGAGGAGTTGATCCCGCCCTCGCCCTGGAGCGTCTCGACGATGACCGCGGCGGGCTCGTTGAGGCCGCTGCCGCTGTCCTCCAGCAGGCGCTCGAAGTACAGGAAGTCCGGGTACTGGCCGTCGAAGTAGTTGTCGTACGGCATGGGGGTGGCGTGCACCAGCGGGATGCCCGCGCCGCCGCGCTTCATCGAGTTGCCGGTCACCGACAGCGACCCGAGCGTCATGCCGTGGAAGGCGTTGGTGAAGCTGATCACCGATTCCTTGCCGGTGATCTTGCGCACCAGCTTCAGCGCCGACTCCACCGAGTTGGTGCCGGTCGGCCCGGGGAACTGCACCTTGTAGTTCAGCCCGCGCGGGGCGAGCACGTTCTCGTGGAAGGTGGAGAGGAACTCGGCCTTGGCCACGGTGGCCTGGTCGAGGCCGTGGACCACGCCGTCCCGTTCGATGTACTCCAGGAGTTTGCGTTTGAGCAGCGGGTTGTTGTGCCCGTAGTTGAGGGCCCCGGCACCCGCGAAGAAGTCGAGGTACGGGGTGCCGTCCTCGCCGTAGAGGTAGCTGCCCTGGGCGCGGTCGAACACGGCCGGCCAGGTGCGGCTGTAGCTGCGGACTTCCGATTCCAGGGTCGCGAAGATGTCGTTCACGCCAATCCTCCCCTTGTGCCGCGCCCCGACGTGGGGGCGGGCAATCACAATGGTCTTTTCCCACCCGCGTGGCCGGCCAAACATCCCGGCCGATCACGGTCCGGTAACGGACCTAGTTCGGCGCGAACGGCCCGATGCGGTAGAGGTCCTCGCCGAGGTGCGCGTCGGGGAACAGCTCCGCCGCGAACAGCTCGCTGCGCTCGACGTCGGCGCCCTGCCTGCGCGCGAAGGCGGTGAACAGCTTGATCGAGGGCTCGTTGTCGGGGGTGATGGTCGTCTCCAGGTAGCGCACGCCGCGGTCGAGCACCCGGTCCACCAGGGCGTCGAGCAGCTTGCCCGCGACTCCACCACCGCGCTGGGAAGCATCGACGGCGATCTGCCAGACCACCAGGGTGTCGGGCGCATCCGGCCGGAGGTACCCGGTCACGAAGCCCACCACACCGCCGTCGGTGCGAGCCACCGCTGAGGTGTGCGCGAAATCGCGGCACCACAGGAGGTACGCGTAGGACGAGTTCACATCGAGCACTGCCGAATCGCGTGTGATCCGGTACAGCGCGGGGCCGTCCGCGACGACCGGAGTGTCGATCTCCAACCCTCCGGCAGAACCGCCAGCACCATTCCGACTGTTGATCTGATGGCTCGGTTTATCGCCGGTCATGCTTCGCCAACTTAACAGAACATCACTAACTCGTCAGACATGCAGCCGTTTCCCGCCACGACTACCAGGCACAATGCGATTCAACACGTGAGAAGCACTACACGAACGTTGCCGCGCGCTGCGCGGCGGTGCTAACGAGACCCTCGATCTTGATTTCCGCGCGCGCTGACCTGCGGCGACGCCTGTCCGACAACATCGTTGGCAAATCGTTGGAAAAAGAGATCCGTTCATTTTTCCGGTGAAGCGCGAACGGCCCGCCCGGAGAACCGGACGGGCCGCCTGCCGAGGACTCACACGCCCGCGAGCGAGGAGATCCAATCGCGGTACTCGGTGATGTTGGTGTAGGCGGTGCGGGTGGCGCGGTCGCTCGTCGAGGCGACCCCGACCTGGACGCCGCCGGAGAACATCGGGCCGCCGGAGTCACCGCCGGCCGGGATGCCGTCGCCCCGGCTCGCGCAGACCGCGGTGCCGCCCCGGTAGTCGCTGCACCCGATGTCGGTGACCTGCACGTCGGCGACCTTGAGGATCTGCGACTGGCACTGGATCTCCGGCCGGTCGGTGCAGGTCGCGCCCCAGCCGTAGGTCTGCACGGTGTCGCCGACCGCGACGTCGCCGACCGAGCCCAGCGGCGCGTACTCGGTGTCGACCGCCTGGTCGATGTTCACCAGCGCCAGGTCGGCGGAGGGGTGGGTGTGCACGCCGCCGGGGACCTGCGTGACGTGCACGCCCTGGGTCTGGTCGACGTCGCCGACGTTGAAGCTCACCTCGCCCCCGGCCACGCAGTGCTCCGCGGTCAGCACCCACTCGGGGGCGATGATGCTGGCCGAGCAGTTCTCCTGGCCGTCGATGAACAGCCGGGCCGCCCACGGGGCGCTGTCCACCTCCCGGCCGTCGATGATGAAGGGCTGCACCGCGTCGGCGGGCGGGGCGGGGGCCTCCTGCGGCGCGGGAGCGGCCTGCGCGGGAGCGGTGAAGGCGAGCGCCGCGAGGACGAGCGCGGCGGCTCCGGAGAGGGTGCTGCGTACGGACACGCTGATCTCCTTCGGTCGTGGGGAACCGAAAGCGAGATTTCACTCGTTGGTGTGAAAAGTCCACCGAATGAGCACAAATCGCCACCGGAGATCGGATGCCCCGGGATGCTCTCCCGCCAAGAATGGTGCCGAGACCATTCGCCGGGGAGGCGCACCGTGGAGATCAGCGCGCACCCGCCGGGCACCCCGGCGTGGACCGACGTGACCAGTCCCGACACCGCCGCGTCGGCCGCCTTCTACTCCGGGCTGTTCGGCTGGGAGGTGCGCAGCGGAGGCCCGGCGGCGGGCGGCTACCGGATCTGCACCCTGCGCGGCGCGCCCGTGGCCGGGCTCGGCCCGCAGTTCGAACCGGGCGTGCCACCGTTCTGGACCACCTACTTCGCGGTCACCGACGTCGGGTCCGCCACCGAGGACGTCCGCGCCGCGGGCGGCGAGGTCCTGATGGCGCCGCGGGACGCGCCCGGTCAGGGCCGGGTGGCGGTGCTGGTGGATCCGACCGGGGCGGTGCTGGCGCTGCGGGAACCGACCGGCGGATCGGGCGCCGGACTCGTCGCCGAGCCGGGCGCCCCGGTCTGGCACGAGCTCGCCACCCGCGACCCGGACAAGGCGCGGGGCTTCTACGGGCGCGTGTTCGGCTGGGCCTCGACGGTGCACCCCGGGCCCGTCGACTACACCGAGTGGCTGCTGGGCGGCCGGGGCATCGGCGGGATGCTGCGCCTGGACGACAGCTGGGCGCCGGAGGTCCCGGCGCACTGGCTGGACTACTTCGCCGTCGACGACCTGCCGCGCGCCACCGCCCGGGTCGTCGAACTCGGCGGCGGCATCACCGCCGCGCCCCCGGACCGGCCCGTGGCCGTCGCGCACGACCCCTTCGGCGCCCACTTCGGCCTGCTCGCCCCCGGCTGAACCGACACGCCCGCGCAGCAACGGGACCCCACCTCGCCCGTCACCCGAACGAGGCTTGAGTGAGGGGCACCCTTGTCCCAGGTACTTGGGCAAGGGTGCCCCTCACCTGGTTCGTCTTCACCCGGACGGGGCGACGGCTTCACCCGGACGGGTTGTGAGTGAGGGGCACCTTCATCCGGGTATGTCGGATGAAGGTGCCCCTCACCAGGGACGGCATGTGCTCGTTCGGGTGGTGCTGTGGTCCGGACCGGTCAGCCCGGCGCCGCGTGCGGGCGGGAGCGGGGCGTGCCGTGCCTGCGCTCCCAGCGCCCGCCGCGCGGCTCCCGGTCGTTGGCGATGACCACCGCCACCCACGGCAGCAGGCCGGTCACCACCACCAGCGCGATCGCCAGCCACCACATCCCGGGCAGCAACCCGGCCGCCCCCAGCAGCCCGGCCGCCACGAACCCGGCCAGGTGCAGCACCATCAGCGCCGCGTACACGCGCTTGCGGTGCTTGAGTTCCGCGTCCCCGGTGCGTCCGCGCACCGACGGTCCGTTGCGCACGTCCTGCATGTCCCCACCTCCCGACCCATCGCGTACCCGGGGCCCGTCCGGTTGATGCGACCGGGCCCGCGCCCCGCCTTTCACCGCCCCGCCGTCTTCGGCAAGATCTGCGGGGCGGAGGCGCCGGCGGCAGGCAGGAGAGGACGACAGCGACATGGACGAGCGGATCGAGCAGCGCCTGGAAGAGGTGCGCCAGTTGGCCGAGGACCTGCACCCCGAGCAGATCGAGGTCGAGATCGGCCGCGCCAGGGTCGAGGCGTACCGGGACGGCATGAAGTTCGCCGCGGACTACATCGAGCACGGCCCGCCGCGTCCCAGCGGCTCCGGCCCGGTCATCCCCACCCCGCGGATCTGACGCGGCGGCCGGGCGCGCGCTACGGCGATCCCTCCAGCGCCGCGACGAACGCCGGGTGCGGGTCGGAGATGACGACCTCGGAGCCGTCCGCCGAGGTGCGGGCGCGGGTCACGCGCGGCAGCGAGCCCAGCGCGAACGGCACCGCGGCGACGAGCATCGCGAAGAACCCGAGCACCAGGGCGGCGCCGAGGACCCCGCTCGGCTGACCGGTCACCCAACGCCCCACCAACGCCCCGACGAGCAGCACCGCCCCGCCCCAGAAGGCGACCAGGGAGGCGCCGAACAGCAGCGCCCGGCGGCGGGCGCACGCCCGGCACAGCGGCCAGCCCCGCACGTGCGTCACGCGCACCGCGCGGGCCCGCTCACCGATCCGGCCCGCCGCGCCGAGGAGGTTGCCGCTGAGCAGGCGGGAACCCTGGACCTCGACCTTCGATTGCAGCGCGAAGTCGACCGACCGCGCCCGCTGCGCACCATGCCGGACGCACCGCGCGGGCAACCCGCCCGGCGCCCCGGCCAGCGCCGCCGGGATGCGCACCTCCGGTCGCCCGGGCTCAGGCATGACGATTACCCCCGAACGGGGGACATGGTGTCACTGGCATGGTAGGACCGTACCCCGGCGGCTGCCCGCATCGGCGGGCGTTCGCCGCGCGCCCGGGCACGGGCGGCGCGCGGAAACGGGAAAGGGAAGACATGGGGGAATTCAAAGCCGATCCCGCGAGCATCGGCGAATTCGGCGTGAAGCTCGAAGGAATGACCGGCGACGCCGAACAGGCGAAGGCGTACGTCGACAAGTGGATCAGCTTCGGCTATTCCGAGGGCCGGATGTTCGCCACCGCGGTGGAGGCGGCGGAAGAGGCGCGGACGATGCTCACCGAGAACTACCGGAAGCTCGCCGAGGTGCAGCGGGGAGCCGCCGAGGAGGTCGGCAGGACCGCGAAGTTCTACGAGCGGACCGACCGCGAGCAGGCAGAACGCCTCGACCGCAGCTACGACTGAGCAGGAAGGCCACCGCCATGAGCCGATCCCCCGCTTCCGTCCTCGTGGAGCCGACCCCGTCCGATCCGATCCCGGACCTGGTCGAGAACGTCCTCGGCGCCAGCCAGTACATCAGCCTCTCGTACTGGGTCGGCCAAGCCGCCGACATGGTGTGCGGGGTCAATCCGTGGGTGTGGGTCGCCGAGCAGTTCGCCGGTGATTGGGAGGTCGTCCAGAAGGCCGGAGTGGCGCTGGAGAACCTCGCCGAGTTCAACGTCGAATTCGCGCTCGGGACCAAGAGCGCGATGGAAGCCGCGGCGCAGGACTGGCAGGGAAACGCCGCTGATGGTGCCTCCGATTACTTCGCGAAGCTGAGCGAGGCGATCAAGGCGCAGGAGGAGACGCTGCGGGATCTGAGCCAGCAGTTCAAGGACATGGCCATCGGGATGTACGAGACGGCCAACTCCCTGAAGGGGCTGCTGGAGATGCTGCTCGACCTGCTGATCGCCATGGGCCTGGAGCTGGCCGCCGCAGCCGCCAGCAGTTGGACCGTCGTCGGGCCGATCCTGTCGGGCGCGGCCTTCGCCGCCACCCTGACCAAGGCCATGGGCGTCTGGGGCCAGGCGGTGCAGGCGCACACCCTCGCGTGGAACCTCTGCCAGGGCTTCGTCGGCGTCGTCGCGGGTTACGCGACGGCGCTGCGCGACATCGACGAGCACGCCCTGCCCGGCACCACCTACGACCACCCCGGAGCATGACACCGTGAACGCCAAGGACGAGGAACCCGTGCTCGACGTCGCCCGGGGCGACGCGGCCCTGTCGCAGCACCTCCGGAACTCCCTGCGGCTGCTCCGCGGCAAGGTCGACGACCCGCACTTCAGGTCGATGGTCGACGACGTCCTCGCGGGCGAGAAGGGCCTGCGCGACACCCTCACCTCCCCGCAGTTCGCCGCGGCGCTGGATCCGCTGGTCCAACGGGGGGCCGAGGAGTACTCGAAGCTGTCCGAAGCCGAGCGCGAGGAACTTGCGCGCACCGGCGAGGAGCAGTTCGAGGCGATGCGGCGACCGGACCCGCCCGCGGACGGCAGAGCACGGCCCGCCGAGGAGGAGGACGAGGACTTCAGCGACGAGGACTGGCTGCGCTGACCGCGCCCGCGACGCCCGCCGCGCCCGCACCGAGGTGCGGCGGGCGTTGTCGCGTTCGGGCGTGGAGCCGCTGAGGGGACTCGAACCCCTGACCATCCGCTTACAAGGCGGGCGCTCTACCGGCTGAGCTACAGCGGCGCGCACCCGCGCCGCGGGTGCGGGGACATCGTAAGCACCCCCGCCGGAGGTCCGGTGCGGCGGTGCTGGGAGCACCCCCGGCGCACCGCCCCCCGCACTCCTCGGCGACCCTCGGGGAACCGGCGATGACCTGCACGAATCACCGGGTGCGCGACGACACGCCCGCAGTGATGGACGCCATACGCCAGGCGTGCAACGGTCGAGCCATGACGTCCGATGCCCGAGGGGAAGATCATGCGTCCGGGCCCGCCCGAAAGGGGGGTCGGCAACGGGGGAGGCAAGCAGTGGGAATCTCGCACCGCGCTCGCGGTGTGCTTCGACGTCGCGAACCGGACGTGACCGAGCCGCCGGGCTCGCGCAGCGCCGTGTACGGCCCTGCCCTGCCCGAGGAATCCACGGTCCACCTCGTGCTCGACCTCGGGCTGCGCATCGGTGAGGTCCAGATGGCCAGCGGGGCGGGCGCGTCGGACGTGACCGCCACGATCATCGGCGTGGTCAACGCCTACGGGCTCCCGCACTGCGAGGTCGACGTGATCTACACGTCGATCACCGTCTCCTGCTACCGGGGCACCGACCTGCCGCCGATCACCTCGCTGCGGGTCGTCCGGAACCGCTCCATCGACTACACCCGGCTGGCCGACGCCGAAGACCTGGTCCGCCGGATCACCGCGGGCGAGCTCAGCGCCTCCGACGCCTACGCCGAGCTGGACAAGATCACCACCGCCGCGCACCCCTTCCCGCGCTGGGTGGCCACGGTGGCCTGGGCGGGCATGGCGGCGTCGCTGTCGGTGCTGCTGGCGGGCAGCAGCGCGTCCTGGGAGCTGCCGCTGGTCGCCGCCGCGGCGACCGCGCTGGTGGACCGGATCGGGCGGGTGCTGAACCAGCGCTCGCTGCCGTTCTTCTTCCAGCAGGCGGTCGGCGGCGCGGTGGCCACCAGCGTGGCGCTGGCCGCCTACGCGGTGGGTTTCCTGGCGGACCCGGCGCTGGCGGTGGCCGCGGGCATCATCGTGCTGCTGTCCGGGATGACGGTGGTCGGTTCGATGCAGGACGCGATCACCGGCTACAACGTCACCGCGGCCGGGCGGATCACCGAACTGGCGCTGATGTCGGCGGGGTTGATCGCGGGCGTGGTCTTCGCGCTCTACGTCGGGTTGCGGCTGGCCGGCGTCGACGACTTCGGCGGCGGCCTGGACGCGCAGGACATCGGCCGCGCGGCGGTCGGCACACCGGTGATCTACGTGCCGCTGCAACTCCTGGCCGGGGCTTCCACGTCGGTGTGCTTCGCGCTGGCCAGCTACGCCCCGCCGCCGCCGCTGCTGCTGGCCGGGGCCGGCGGCGCGATGGCCGCGGCGGTCCACTCGGTGCTCACCGGGATCACCGGCGTGCACACCGTGCTGGCCAGCGCCATCGCCACCACCCTGGTCGGTCTGGCCGGGGGTGTCGTGGCGCGGCGGCTGCGGATCCCGGCGCTGGTGGTCGCGGTGTCCGGCGTCGCGCCGCTGCTGCCGGGGTTGGCGACCTACCGCGGCCTCTACGAGCTTTCGGTGCTCGGCAGCCCGACCGGGCTGAGCACGCTGTTCCTCGCGGTGGCGACCGGGCTGGCCCTGGGCGCGGGCGTGGTCCTCGGCGAGTTCCTGGCGCAGCCGTTCCGGACCGGGCTCGGCCGCCTGGAGCGGCGGATCTCCGGCCCGCGGATGTCCGGACCGCTGCGGCCCACCGAACGCCGCCTGGACTGAACCCGCCGCGCGGGATTCGAAGCGAGTTCACGAACGGGCGACGTCGCCGGACGTCACCGGCATCACCCGTTACACCGGGCGCGCACTGGGTACTAGACCGGACGGGGAAAGAGGAGTGGTCAACGCTGCGCTGATCGACTCCAAGCGGACCACGCGAGCGCGGGCGGTGTTGACTAGCCTCGCAACAGGTGGACGCCACAGGCGGGAGGCTGACCGGTGAGCAAGGGCAACTCGCCCATCCGTGCTGATTTCGTGGTGGTGGCGAACCGGCTGCCGGTCGACCTGGAGCGCATGGAGGACGGCACCCAGCGCTGGCGGCACAGCCCCGGCGGCCTGGTCACCGCGCTGGAGCCGTTCCTGCGCGCCCGCCGCGGCGCCTGGGTCGGCTGGCCCGGCATCGCCGACTTCGAGGTGGAGCCGTTCGCCGACGACGACCTCCAGCTCTACCCGGTGCCGCTGTCGGCGGAGGAGTTCGCCGAGTACTACGAGGGCTTCTCCAACGCGACGCTGTGGCCGCTGTACCACGACGTGGTGGTCGCGCCGGAGTTCCACCGCGGCTGGTGGAACAGCTACCGGCGGGTCAACCGGCGGTTCGCCGAGGCGGCGGCCGAGGTCAGCGCCGAGGGCGCGACCGTGTGGGTGCAGGACTACCAGCTCCAGCTGGTGCCCGCGATGCTGCGGGAACTGCGCCCGGACCTGCGGATCGGCTTCTTCCTGCACATCCCGTTCCCGCCGGTCGAGCTGTTCATGCAGCTCCCGTGGCGGACCGAGATCGTGCGCGGGCTGCTGGGCGCCGACCTGGTGGGCTTCCACCGGCCGGGCGGCGCGCAGAACTTCCTGTGGCTGGCCCGGCGGCTGGCGGGCTTCGAACCCAGCCGGGGGCAGGTCGGGGTCCGCTCCAGACCGGGCGTGGTGCAGGTCGGCGACCGCACCGTGCGGGTCGGCGCGTTCCCCATCTCGATCGCCTCGGCCGAGATGGACAAGCTCGCCCGCACCAAGGAGATCCAGAAGCGGGCCAAGGAGATCCGCGCCGAGATGGGCAACCCGAGCCGGATCATGCTCGGCGTCGACCGGCTCGACTACACCAAGGGCATCGACGTGCGGCTGCGCGCGATGCACGAACTGCTCGACGAGGGCCAGATCCAGGCCGACGACGTCAAGCTGATCCAGATCGCCACGCCCAGCCGGGAACGCATCGAGCACTACAAGCAGATGCGCGAGGACATCGAACGGGCGGTCGGCCGGATCAACGGCGAGTTCGGCCGCGTCGGTCACCCACCCGTGCACTACCAGCACCACTCGGTCGACAAAAAGGAGCTCGTCGCCTTCTACGCCGCGGCCGACGCGATGATCGTCACGCCGGTACGCGATGGGATGAACCTGGTCTGCAAGGAGTACGTGGCCTGCCGCCCCGACCTGGGCGGGGCGCTCGTGCTGAGCGAGTTCGCGGGCGCCGCGGCGGAGCTGACGAGCGCGTTCCTGGTGAACCCGCATAACCTGGACGGGGTGAAGGACGCGATGCTCGCAGCCCTGAACATCGACGAGGCCGAGGGACGCCGTAGGATGCGCGCATTGCGTAGGCAAGTGCTCACGCACGATGTCGATCGCTGGGCGCGGTCGTTCCTCGAAGCACTGGGCACACCCCTCGCGGACTAGGTGCGAGCAGGCAGTTCACCCCACAACCGGACCGCACTGCGCGCCACGACGGGTCGGCGGCGGCGACCACCGACAGTGACGCGACGTCGATCCGGATCGATCTTCAACACCGACCCCACGCCCCAGAGGAGTATGGCGTTGACCGCCGAAGCCCTGCCCGCTGAGCTGCGCCGCGTCCTGGTGCAGCTGGCGCGGACACCTCGACTCCTGGTCGCCAGCGATTACGACGGCACCCTCGCGCCCATCGTGGCCGATCCGACGCAGGCGAGACCGCTGCCGGAGTCCGTGCACGCGCTGCGCTCCCTCGCGTCCCTGCCGTCCACCACCGCCGCGGTGATCTCCGGCCGGGCGCTGCGCGACCTCGCCACCCTGTCCCGGCTGCCCGCCGAGGTCTACCTCGTCGGCAGCCACGGATCCGAATTCGACGTCGGGTTCGTGCACCAGATGGACGCCGAAGCCACCCGGCTGCGCACCCGGCTCCAGGTCGCGGTGCAGGAGATCGTCGCGGGCAAGCAGGGAGTCACCCTGGAAGCCAAGCCCGCCAGCGTCGCGGTGCACGTGCGCCGCACCGAACCGGACGTCGCCGAGGAGGTGCTCGCCGCGCTCCGCGAAGGACCGGCGAGCTGGGACGGCGTCCAGGTCACCGACGGCAAGGCCGTCGTGGAGCTCGCCGTGGTGCAGACCGACAAGGGCAACGCGCTGGACGCGCTGCGCCACCAGGTCAGCGCCACCGCCGCGATCTTCCTCGGCGACGACGTCACCGACGAGAAGGCGTTCGCCCGGCTGCACGGCCCGGACATCGGCATCAAGGTCGGCGAAGGGGACACCCTCGCCACCTACCGGGTGACCGAGACCGAGGACGTCGCCACCGTGCTCGCGCTGCTCACCGAGGAGCGCCGCACCTGGCTCTACGGCGAGCAGGCCCCGCCGATCGAGCGGCTGACCATGCTGTCCAACGAGCGCAACATCGCGCTGGTCACCCCGGACGCCAAGGTCACCTGGATGTGCCACCCGGCGGCCGATTCGGCGGCGCTGTTCGCCGACCTGCTCGGCGGCACCAGCGCGGGCCACTTCTCGATCCGCCCGAAGTACGGGACCAACGGCACCCAGCGCAGCACGCTGCCGCTGGGCCAGCGCTACGTGCCCAACACCATGACGGTGGAGACCCGCTGGTCCCGGCTGCTGGTCACCGACTACCTGGCGCACGGCACCGAGCAGCACCGCACCGACCTCGTCCGGGTGATCGACGGCGGCACCCGCACCGAGGTCGAGTTCGCGCCCCGGCCGGAGTTCGGCCAGGTCGCGGTCCGGCTCACCCCGGAACCCAACGGGCTGCGCATCCTCGGCACCGCCGAGCCGATGGTGCTGTACTCGCCCGGCGTGCAGTGGGAGATCACCTCCGACGGGATGCACGAGTCGGCCCGCGCCGAACTCGACCTGACCGAGGGTCATCCGGTCGTGCTGGAGCTGCGCTGCGGCACCGAGGACCTCGAAGCCTCCGACCGCACCGAGGAGGAGCGCCGCGACGAGGCCGGCCGGTACTGGGCGGACTGGATGAAGACCCTCACGCTGCCCGAGGTGGAGTCCGAGCTGGTGGCGCGCTCGGCGCTGACCCTGCGCGGCCTGGTCAACCACGACACCGGCGGGATCATGGCGGCCGGAACCACCTCGCTGCCCGAGGAGATCGGCGGCGTCCGCAACTGGGACTACCGGTACTGCTGGCTGCGGGACGGCGCGATGACCGCGCAGTCCCTGGTCACCGTGGGCTCCACCGCCGAGGCCGAGGCGTTCCTGGACTGGCTGCACCGCGTCGTGGACACCATCCCCGGCCCGGAGCGGCTGCGCCCGCTCTACACCCTGCACGGCACCGGGCTCGGCCCCGAGGCCGTGATCGACAGCCTGCCCGGCTACGCCGGTTCGCGTCCGGTGCGCGTCGGCAACCTCGCCGACCAGCAGGTGCAGCTCGACGTGTTCGGCCCGGTCGTGGAGCTGATCACGCACCTCGCGCAGGCCACCGGGGGCATCCGGGACGCCGACTGGCAGCTCGTCAGCGCGATGGCCGAGGCGGTCGCGCGGCGCTGGTTCGAACCCGACCACGGCATCTGGGAGGAGCGCGACCAGCCCCGCCACCACGTGTACTCCAAGGTCATGTGCTGGGTGACGCTGGACCGCGCGGTCAAGCTCGCCGAGGCCTACGGCCGCCGGGTCGAACCGGGCTGGCCGGAGCTGCGCGACCAGATCTCCGAGGACGTGCTCAAGAACGGCTGGCACCCGGACGTCCAGGCGTTCACCACCGCCTACGAGGGCTCCGACCTGGACGCGGCCTCGCTGCACGTCGGCCTGTCCGGGCTGATCGACCCGTCCGACGACCGGTTCCACGCCACGGTCACCGCGATCGAGGCCGAGCTGCGCAGCGGGTCCACCGTCTACCGCTACCGGCGCGACGACGGGCTGCCCGGCGACGAGGGCGGCTTCCACCTCTGCGCGGCCTGGCTGATCGAGGCCTACCTGCTGATCGGCAGGCGCACCGAGGCCGAGGAGCTGTTCCAGCAGATCGTCGACACCGCGGGGCCGACCGGGTTGCTCTCCGAGGAGTACGACCCGATCGCCGAGCGGTCGCTGGGCAACCACCCGCAGGCCTATTCGCATCTAGGCCTGATCCGCTGCGCCCAACTCCTCTCCACGTGAGGGTTCTGCTCGTGGGACGCGGCTCGTTCTGCTTTGCGGTGCGGGTCGCGGAACCTCAGCGGCCTTCTCGCTCCGGGAGCCCCTCCTGATGTACCAAGCGCGTACACGGCGTCGGGGCTGTCCTCGCGAGAAGGCCGCTGAGAACCCGCCCCGGTGCAAGTTGTGAGGGTGGGGTACCGCTGAAGCGGCTTTGCCGCTTGCCTGACGGTTGTCGGCTCGGTTCGGGCGTTGGCTCGGAACCGGCTTCGCCGCTTGGCTGGCGGTGGTTCCGTCGGGTTCGCGGGTGCTGTTCTGGGTGCCCGGTCGGGCGGTCTTCGGTGGGTGAGGGGCACCCTTGTCCCAGTTGCTTGGGCGAGGGTGCCCCTCACTCGTTTGTCCATCGGGTGAACGGTGCGGGGACTCCGGACTTCGGTGCGGGGCGTCGCGGGTCACGTTTCGGCCAACCCGCCGCGGCGGATCGGGGTGCCGTCCTAGGGTCGGGCCCAGTCCAGTGAGGGAGGCGAGGACGTGAGCACTTCGACGGTGCTGACCATCGTGGTCGTGCTGCTGCTGATCATCGTGGTGATCGCGGTGGTCGTCGGGCTGCGGGCCCGCCGGTCGGCGCGTCCGGCGCAGACCTCGACCCCCGCCGATCCGTTCGGCACCGGCGACCAGGATTCGCTGCGCGGTGACCCGCGCGCGCTCAAGGCGAGCGACATCGTGGAGGTCCGGGGCACCACCTACACGGTGCGCGGCAGCCTGCGGTTCGACGAGGGCGGCTGGACCTGGGCCGAGCACCTGCTCGACGACGCCAAAGGCACCCAGGTGTGGCTGGCGGTCGAGGAGGACCCCGACCTCGAACTGTCGCTGTGGACCCCGGTCGAGGACGCGGGTGAACCCGGTGCGGCCACCGTCGAGGTCGGCGGCCGGACCTACCGCTCCGACGAGTCCGGCAGCGCGCGGTTCCGCAGCGAGGCCACCACCGGCCTCGCCGAGCAGGGGGCGATGCGCTACCACGACTACGAATCCGCCGACGGCGGGATGCTGAGCTTCGAGTCCTACGGCGAGGCGGACTGGGAGGCCAGCACCGGCGAGGAGCTGAGCCGCTACGACGTGCAGATCTACCCGAGCGCGGACGGTCGGCGATGAAGGGCAAGCTCTGGTTCGTGCTGGCCGCCATCGCCGCGGTGCTGGCCCTGATCATCGCGATCGTCGCGATCGCGTCGACCGGCACCGGTCCCCGCTCGCACATCGCGGCGACCTACACCCGCGCGGCGCACCTGGACCACCCCGGTGACGACGACAACGCGGCCTACACCAGCCGGAAGCAGCCCTCGGCCGTCGCCGACGACCTCACCCGCCGGTGGGAACCGCAGGCGCGTTCGGTGGACACCACCGGCATCTACCTCCGCTATCCCGACGACGCCGTGATCATCCACCCGCACCCGGGAGGTTCGTTGATCCACGTGATGGAGGTCGAGCGGGCCTACCGGCACTACCACGGCCACGTGAGCAGCGCGTGGGGCTGGTACGGCTACTCCCGCGGCGAAGGGTTCCGCGGCGGCGGCCCGGGGAGCGGGAAGTGAGCGCGCTCGCGCGGACCGTCCTGCTCCCGGCGGGACTGGTCGCGGCGCTGCTGGCCACCGGGGGAACCGCCCACGCCGACGGGCCCGGCTTCTTCGGCGACGACGACGTCATCCGGTACGACCGGACGTCGAGCTACAGCGGTCCGCTGCTGCCCCCGTTCACCCTGACCGACGGCCGGGAGCTCGCCGCCGAACTCGCCGAGGCCGAACGGGCGCACGGGATCTGCTTCGGCTGGGAGCTGCACGACGGCAACACCGACGACCCGCCGGAGCGGGGGTCCAGCCGGGGCCCCGACATCGATGCGGAGAGCTGCGCGCGGTGGGCCGAGGTCCGCGCCACCGTCGCGTGGGACCACCTCAACTACGACGGCGCGGTGGACCTCGTCGTCGCGGCCTCACCGGACCTGCGTCCGCTGCCCTCGGTGGAGGACTTCACCGGCGTCGGCGTCACCGGCGAACGGCTCGTCGAGCACCCGATCGGCACCACCGGGCAGGCCGCCATGGCGCTGCCGCTGCTGCTGGTCGAGACGGGCGCGCTGCCCCCGGCGCCGACCCCGGCGGCAGAACGCGGCGCGCCGCCCCGCCCGCTGCCCGAGATGGACGAGGCCGGGCCGTGGGGCTGGGTGGGCGGACTGGGCGCCTTCGCGGTGCTGGCCGTCGGCTTAGGCGTGCGGGGGCGCATCAAGCACCGGCAGGCCGCCGCGCCCCCGCCACCGCCGCAGGGCCCGCCGCCCGGGATGCCGCCGGGTCCGCCGCAAGGTCCGCCGCCGGGGACGCCGCCGCAGGGTCCGCCGTCCGGGATGCCGCCGGGTCCGCCGCAGGGCATGCCGCCGCAGGGCCCGTGGCCCGGCCCGCCTCCCAGCGGACCGTCCCCGCAGGGGCCCTGGCCCGGTCCGCCGCCCGGTGGCCCGCCGCAGGCGCCGCCCCCGTGGCCGCCGCCCCAGAACCCGCCGCCCCGGCACTGACCCCTCGACACGAGAAGCCCCTCGACACGAGAAGGAAACACCTTGCTCCAGGACCTGCTCTCCGGCCTGCTCGCCGCGGTCGCCTTCGGGGTGATCGGCGTGCTGATGATGGCGCTCGGCTACGTGCTGGTCGACCTGGCCACGCCGGGCCGCCTGCGCGACCTGATCTGGGTGCAGCGCAACCCCAACGCGGCCCTGCTGCTGGTGTCCGGCCTGCTCGGCGTCGGCATCGTGCTCACCACGGCCATCGCCGCCAGCGCCGACGACCTGGTCACCGGACTGGTCGGCACCCTCGCCTACGGCCTGCTCGGGCTGCTCATGATGAGCCTGTCGTTCCTGCTCATCGACGCCCTCACCCCCGGCAAGCTGGGCGACGAGCTCGCCTCGCCGAACCTGCACCCGGCGACCTGGGTGTCGGCGAGCGCGCACGTGGTGATCGCCGTGATCATCGCGGCGGCGATCTGGTGACCGCCCTCCCCCGATGAGCACCACCACCGAGGCGACCGGCGCCGACGACGCAGCGGCCCCGCGCTCCCCGCGCGGTCGGCCGAAGCGGCTGGCGGTGCTGGTCGCCGCGTTCGTCTGCGCGGCCTGCGGCCTGGTCTACGAGCTGGCCTTGGTCGCGCTCGGCAGCTACCTGATCGGCGACACGGTCGGGCAGGCGTCCATCGTGCTGTCGCTGATGGTGTTCGCGATGGGCGTCGGCGCGCTGGCCGCCAAACCGCTGCAGCGCTGGGCCGACGTCTCGTTCGCCGCGATCGAGCTGGCGCTGGCGCTGCTCGGCGGGCTCAGCGTGCTGCTGCTGTACGCGGCGTTCGCCTGGCTGAGCCTCTACATGCCCGCGCTGATCGTCATGTCGCTGGTGCTGGGCGCCCTGATCGGCGCGGAGATCCCGCTGCTCATGGTGCTGCTCCAGCGCATCCGGCGGCAGGACGCGGGGTCTGCGGTGGCCGACATGTTCGCCGCCGACTACGTCGGCGGGCTGATCGGCGGGCTGGCCTTCCCGTTCCTGCTGCTGCCGCTGTTCGGGCAGATCCAGGGCGCGCTGGTGGTCGGGATGCTCAACGCCGCCGCCGGGCTCGGCCTGGTGCTGACGGTGTTCCGGCGCGACCTGTCGCGGCGGGTCCGGCTGCTGCTCACCGCCGCCTCGCTGCTGGTCGGCGGGGTGCTGGTGGGCGCCTACGCGTTCGCCGACGACTTCGAGGTCACCGCCCGGCAGGCGCTGTTCGCCGATCCCGTGGTGCACGCCGAGCGCACTCCCTACCAGGAGGTCGTGCTCACCGAGGAGGCGTCGCTGAGCGGGAACCGGGACACCCGGCTCTACCTCAACGGCGACCTCCAGTTCAGCTCCGTCGACGAGTACCGCTACCACGAGGCGATGGTGCACCCGGCGATGAACGGGCCCCGGCGCAGCGTGCTCGTGCTCGGCGGCGGTGACGGGTTGGCGCTGCGCGAGGTGCTGCGCTACCCCGACGTCGAGGATGTCGTGCTCGTCGAGCTCGACCCGGCCGTGGTGCGGCTCGCCCAGGAGAACCCGCGGCTGCGCGACCTCAACGACGACGCGTTCGCCGACCCCCGGGTGCGCACCGTCGCCGCCGACGCCTTCGCCTGGCTGCGGGAGAACCGGCAGCGCTTCGACGTCGTGCTGGTCGACATGCCCGACGCCGACTCCACCGCCACCGCCAAGCTCTACTCCACCGAGTTCTACGGCTTGGTCCGGCACGCGCTGGCCGACGGCGGGCGCGCCGTGGTGCAGGCCGGATCGCCGTACTTCGCCCCCGACGCGTACTGGTGCGTCGAGGTCACCCTGCGCGCCGCCGGGCTGCGCACCACGCCGTACCAGGTCTCGGTGCCCAGCTTCGGCGAGTGGGGCTTCCACCTGGCGTCGGCGGGCGACCCACCGGCGCTGCGGCTGCCCGCCGACGCCCCACCGCTGCGCTCGCTGGACGCGCCGACGTTGCGGGCGGCGGCGAACTTCCCACCGGACCGGGACCGGCCGGCCGAGATGGAGCCGTCCACGCTGATGCACCCGACGATCCTGGAACACGCCAGGGTCGAGTGGCAGAACTACTGACCCGAAGCCCGGCGCCACGACCACCCACCCGGGTGAGGGGCACCCTGTACCCCGTTACGTGGGCCAGGGTGCCCCTCACTCAGGCCCCTTCCGGGTGAAGCGGGGTCAGGGGCCGAACCAGCGTTCCTCCGCGGAGCGGGGCGGGGCCGAGGTGGCGCCGAGGACGAGCTGGGTTTCGAGCAGCACGTGCCGGGGACGACCGGGCTCCGCGGACTCCAGCAGCATCCGGCCCGCCGCGCGGCCCTTCTCCAGCACCGGCTGGCGGACCGTGGTGAGCCCGACGCGTTCGGCGTCCGGTATCCCGTCGAAACCGGTGATGGTGAGGTCCTCCGGCACCCGCAGGCCGCGCTCGCGGGCCTCGGTGAGCGCGCCGAGCGCCAGGATGTCGGAGGTGCAGATGATCGCGGTGATCTCCGGGTCGAGGTCCAGCAGCTGCGCGGCGGCGGTCGCGCCGGAGGCGGTGGTGTGGTCGAAGCGCTCCACCACCGGCACCCGCGCCCAGTCCACCCCGGCCTCGCTGAAGGACTCGGCGAGCGCGGTCAGCCGGGACTTCTGCACGTGGAAGCTGGCGTTGGCCTGCCGGTGCACCGAGGCCGGGCCGTCGTTGCGCCCGCGCGCCAACCGCATGCACAGCACGCCGATGCGGCGGTGCCCCAACGTGATCAGGTGTTCGGCGACGGCCTGCATCGCCCGCACGTCGTCCGGGCCGACCCAGTCGAGGGCGTCGATGCTCGGCTGATCGCTGACCACCACCGGCAGCGGGCGTTCGAGCACCGCGGCCAGGTGCGGGTCGTCCTCCGGCACCGAGTACACGACGAACCCGTCCACCCCGGCGCGGTGCACCGCGGCGACGTCCTCGCGCTCCGGGCTCGCCGGGATCAGCAGCAGCCCGTGCCCGGCGTCCTCGCAGGCCAGCGCGAGCCCTTCGAGGAAGCCGACGGCGCCCGGGTCGCGGAACGCGTAGGACAGGTTCTCGGTGAGCAGCAGTCCCACCGCCCCGGCCTTGCGGGTGCGCAGCGACCGCGCCACCGGGTCCGGCCCCGGGTAGCCGAGCCGGCGAGCCGTCTCCAGGACCCGCTTGCGCAACTCGGGGGACAACTGGTCCGGACGGTTGTAAGCGTTCGAGACCGTGGTCCTGGAGACACCGAGCTCCGCAGCGAGCGAGGCGAGCGTCGCAGGCCGCCGGGCATTCGTTGACCGCGCCATGGAGGAACCGTAACGGTTCAGTACCCGACGGTGAAGCCACCATGATGCAGATCCCACTCGGCGCCGCGCGGTCGCCACGCCGACCGCGGCATGATCACCGGGTGAATTGGTTCATTCGACGGAATGAACTGAACTGGGTTAAGCGGCTACGGTCTCCTACACCGATTCGGGTGAAAGGTGTCACACATGGCCGAGGTCGCCTACGTCAACGCATCGCGCGTCTACCCCGGGACCCCACCGGTCCGCGCGGTCGACCGGTTGGAGCTCCAGGTCGCCGACGGCGAGTTCCTGGTGCTCGTCGGTCCCTCCGGCTCCGGGAAGTCCACCGCGCTGCGGATGCTCGCCGGGCTGGAGGAGGTGGACGAGGGCTCCATCACCATCGGCGGCCAGGACGTCACCAACACCCCGCCGAAGGCCCGCGACATCGCGATGGTCTTCCAGTCCTACGCGCTGTACCCGCACATGACCGTCGCCGAGAACATGGGCTTCGCGCTCAAGCTGCGCAAGACGCCCAAGGACGTGATCAAGCAGAAGGTCACCGAGGCGGCGGCCATGCTCGACCTGGAGAAGTACCTCGACCGCAAGCCCAAGGCGCTCTCCGGCGGTCAGCGGCAGCGGGTCGCGATGGGCCGCGCCATCGTCCGCGAGCCCAGCGTGTTCCTGATGGACGAGCCGCTGTCCAACCTCGACGCCAAGCTGCGCGTGGAGACCCGCGCCAACATCGCCGCCCTGCAGAAGCGGCTCGGCACCACCACGATCTACGTCACCCACGACCAGGTCGAGGCGATGACGATGGGCCACCGCGTCGCGGTGCTCAAGGACGGCCTGCTGCAGCAGTGCGCCACCCCGCGCGAGCTCTACGAGAACCCGGCCAACGCGTTCGTCGCCGGGTTCATGGGCTCGCCGGCGATGAACCTCAAAACGGTGCCGCTGCGGGCCGACGGCGCGGTGCTCGACGGGCGGACGATCCCGCTGCCCCGGACCGCGCTGGAGGCCGCCGGGTCCATCCCGGAGATCACCTTCGGCGTGCGGCCGGAGGCGCTGAGCCTGACCTCCGAGACCGAGGGCGGGATGAAGATGCTCGTCGAACTGGTGGAGGAGCTCGGCGCGGACGCGCTGATCCACGGCTCCATCGACGTGGACGGCTCGATGGAGCGGTTCGTGGTCCGCGCCGACGGCCGCACCCCGCCCGCCATCGGCCAGCAGGTCACCGTCGCCCTGCGCGACTCCGACGAGGTCCACCTCTTCCACCCGGAGACCGGCGCCCGCATCCCCGCCTGACACGAGTGAGGGGCACCCCGCACCACGCGACGTGGTGCGGGGCGCCCCTCACTCAGCTCAGGATCGGATGATCAGCGGAGCCGGTCGATCTCCTGGGTGGGCGGATCGGTCCGGTCGTCCCCGTCGACCCGGGCGAACTGGTCGGTCGGTAATTCACCGGCCTGCTGCTTCTCCTGGCGCACGCGCATGATCCGCTTGACGATGAACACGACGATCGCGAGCGCGCAGATCGCCACGACGGCCTTGGACAGGATGCCCGCGTACTGCTCCACCAGGTGCCAGTTCTCCCCGAGGAAGTACCCGGCGAGCACGAAGATCGTGTTCCAGACCAGGCTGCCCAGCGTGGTGAACAGGACGAACGTGGTGAGCTTCATCCGCTCGATGCCCGCGGGCAGCGAGATGAAGCTGCGGAACAGCGGGATCATCCGGCCGAAGAAGACCGCCTTGACCCCGTGCTTGGCGAACCACGCCTCGGTCTTGTCGATGTCCTCGATCTTGATCAGCGGGATCTTCGCGGCGATCGCCCGGGTGCGGCGGCGGCCCAGCGCGGCGCCGATCCAGTAGAGGACCAGCGCGCCCAGCAGCGACCCGAGCGTGGTCCACAGGATCGCGCCGACCACGCTCATGTTCCCCTGGCTCGCGGTGAAGCCGGCGAGCGGCAGGATCAGCTCGCTGGGGATCGGGGGGAACACGTTCTCGATGGCGATGATCAGCCCGGCGCCGGGCCCGCCGAGTGCCTCCATCACCGAGATCACCCAGGCGGTGAAGCCGGTCGGCTCGGCGGTGGTGGACGCTAACGGCAACAACGGCATGTGCGGCTCCGGAGTCGGGGTGTCGGTGTGTCCGTTGTACCTATGATTCCAGCGGCTGCGCTGCGAACCGCAACCGGCCGGGTGATGTCGGCCATGCTCACCGCCGAACGCACGCACGGCACCGGGTTTCACCTGGACGGCTGATGAGTGAGGGGCACCTGCATCCGGCCATGTCGGATGCAGGTGCCCCTCACCAGGGGCGGGATCGCTCGTTGGGGCGGTCGTGCGGGCGCGGGGACCGGGTGGTGGCGCGGGTCGCGGACGGGCGCTGGGAAGGTGTACCGCGGAGGTGGGGACGGTGCAGCAGGTGCGCGAGGAGGACCGGAAGCCGGGCGGTGGGGTGCTCACCGCGTTCGGCGCGCTGGTGACGGCGGTCTTCGTGGTGTGGGCGGTGCTGCCGCTGACCGGCTTGGACACCCACCGCTACGTCATCGCGCTGGTGTCGCTGACGCCCTACGCCGTGCCCTGCGGGGCGCTGCTGCTGGTGGTGGCCCTGATGCTGCGGCGCTGGCTGATCGCGCTGGTGGTGGCGTTGACCACCGCCGGGCTGGTGGTGGGCGTCGCGCCCCGCGCCCTCACCGACGAGCAGCCGGCGGAGGGCGCGCCGCTGCGGATGCTGTCGATCAACACCCACCTCGGCGAGGCGTCGCCGGAGCGGATCGTGGACCTGGTGCGCACGCACCGGGTGGACGTGCTCAGCGTCCAGGAGCTGACCCCCGGGCTGGCGGCGGCGCTCGACCGCGCCGGGCTCACCGACGTGCTCCCGCACCGCGTCTACCAGCCCGCGCCCGGCGGGGAGGGGACCGGCATCGCCTCCCGGTTCCCCGCCGCGCCGCTGTCGCTGGTGCCCGAGACCACGCTGAACCAGCCCTCGGCCCGGATCGACGTGCCCGGTGCCGGACCCGTCGAGGTGGTCGCGGTGCACCCGATCTACCCGGTGGGCGCCGACACGGCGGGCGCCTGGTCGCGGGAGCTCGCCGCGCTGCCCGACCCCCCGGCCGAGGACGCCCCGCCCCGGGTGCTGGCCGGGGACTTCAACGCCACCCTCGACCACACCCGCGTCCGCGCGATGCTCGGCCGCGGCTACACCGACGCGGCCGACGCCACCGGGAGCGGGCTGCTGCCGACCTGGCCGGACGGCTGGTTCCCGCCGCCGGTGACGATCGACCACGTGCTGGTCAGCGAGGACATCGGGGTGCGCGGTTACCGCACCTACGAGGTCCCCGGCGCCGACCACCGGGCGATCCTGGCGGACCTGGTGGTCACTCCGGGCGGGACTCCTGGATGAGCTCGAACTCCAGCAGGCTCGACCCGCTGGCCACCGGCTGCTGCCGCTCGCCCGCGTGCGCCTCCTTCGCCGAACCACCCAGCCACGCCTGGAAGTCCTCCTCGGACTCCCACTTGGTGTACACGAAGTAGCGGTCCTCGCCCTTGGTCGGGCGCAGCAGCTCGAACCCGAGGAACCCCGGCTGGCCGTCCACCGCGCCCAACCGGGCGGCGAACCGCTTCTCCAGCTCCGGACCAGCGCCCTCCGGCACCTCGATCGCGTTAATCTTCACAACAGCCATGTCGCCACCCTACGGCGCCCGCTGAGCCCCCAACCGGTGTCGCACCTCTCAGCAGCACCACCGCCAGGCAGGGGCGAAGCCGGGGCGCAGCACGCCCGAGCACGAGCTGGCCACCGCCAGGCAAGCGGCGAAGCCGCTTGCGCTTTGCCCCACCTCGCAGCTTGCACCGCCGCGGGTTCTCAGCGGTCTTCTCGCGAGGACGCCCTGACGCTGTGTACGTGGTGGTACATGAGGAAGGGCGCCCGGAGCGAGAAGGCCGCTGAGGTTCCGCCACCCGCACCGCCACCCAAGGTGACCCCTCACACCACAACAACAGGGTGGAGGCGTTTGAGGGTGTAGGTCCTCCTCCGGACCACCGCGAGCGTTGTCAGCACCAGCGAACCGACCAGGAACCCGGCCAGCACGATGAGGTCGCGCACCAGGTGCGCCTCCAGGCCGCCGGAGGTGGTCACCCGCAGCCCGTCGACCAGGTAGGTCATCGGCAGCAGCGGTTGCAGCGCCTGGAACAGCTGCGGGGTCGTCTCCACCGGGTACAGGCCGCCGCAGGCGGTGAGCTGGACGACGAGCAGCACCAGCGCGAGCAGGGCGCCGACCGCGCCGAACAGGACCCGCAGGAGCTGGCTGAGCGCGACGAACGCCCCGGCCCCCAGCGACACGAGACCCACCGCGGGCCACGGCTGCACCGGGTTCAGGCCGAGCCCGAAGGTCATCGCGCCGAGCAGCGCCAGCCCCCCGGCGACCCCGAGCACGGCGGCGGGCAGGTATCCGGCGATCGCGATGCTCAGCGCGCTCACCCGACCGGTCAGCGCCCGGGTGTTCAGCGGCTTGAGCAGCAGGTAGGCGATCAACCCGAACACCCAGAGGGCGAGGGCGAACAGCAGCGGAGCCATCCCGCGGCCGTAGACGTGGGCGGGGTGGAGGTTGCCGGTGCGCAGCTCGGTCGGCGAGGCGAGCACGTCGGCGGCCCGGGCGACCTGCGTCGGGTTGGTCTCCGGGAGCCGGCCGCGGGCGTCGTCGACGAGCCGCCGGAGCTGCTCGGCGCCGTCGGTGAGCTGGTCGGTGCCGTCGCGCAGCACCCCGCTGCCGGCGAGGATCGCGTTGAGCCCGCCGACCAGCCCGCCGCTGCCCCCGGCGATCTCGGCGCTGCCCGAGCGCAGGTCGTCCAGCGGCGCGGTGATGGAGCGGACCCGCTCCTGGAGCGGCCCGAGGCTCTCCCGCAGCCCGAGCGCCTGCGCCTGCGCGGCGCGCGCCGACTCCAGCGCCCGGCTCGCGTCGGCGTTGGCGGTGCCCGCCGCGTCGGCGACCGCGCGGGCCGCGGCCAACGCCCGCTGGTAGGCGGGGTCGCCGGCGAGCTCCGGGTGGTTGCCGCCGAGCTCGTCGAGCGCGCTGGCGCCCTCCCCGGCCCGCTGGTCGAGGAACGCCGTCGAGCTGCTGATCGCGCTGAGCCCGCCGACCGCCGCGCCGCTGGCCCCGACCACCGCGTTCACCGCGCCGGGGAGCTGGGCGGCGGTGAACTCGGTGACCGTGCCGAGCTGTTGGTCCAGCTTCGCGGTGGCCGAGGTGACGTCCTCCGCGCCCCGGTTGATCCGCTCGGTGCTGTCCCTGATGCCGCCGAGCCCCTCGGTGAGCGCTTCGGTGCCGCGCCTGCCCAGCTCGCTGCCTTCGACCAGCCGCCGCGCGGCGTCGGAGGCCAGCCGCAGCCGGTCCTTGGCCACGTCCAGCTCGCCGTAGAGGGCCCGCGCGTAGCTGGCGTGCGCGGCGGCGTCGACCTGCTGGTGGATCTCGTGCTCGGCGTGGTCGGCCAGCAGCCCGGCGAGGAACCCGTTGGCGTCGTTCTTGGTGATCCGCAGCTCGGCGCGCACCGGGTGGGGCTCGCCCGCGGTGGCCAGCCGGGCGCTGAAGTCGGGCGGCACCTCGACGGTGAAGTAGTAGTCGCCCGCTTCGAGCCCGCGGCGGGCCTCCCGGGCGCCCACGAAGTGCCAGTCGAAGATCCGCCGCGCCTTGAGCTGCTCGACGAACTGCTCGCCCGCGTTGATCCGCTCCCCGGCCCGGTCGACGGGCTGGTCGGCGTTGACCACCGCCACCGGGACGCGGCCGGTGCGGCCGTAGGGGTCCCAGTTCGACCACAGGAACAGCCCGCCGAACAGCAGCGGGACCAGCAGCAGCACCAGCGGCACCCAGCGGCGCCGCGGTCCGCGCAGCCTGCGCAGCTCCAGCCAGGCCAGGCGCAGCGCCCTCATACCCGGCTCCCGTGGCGCCGGTGGTGCGGGCGGGCGGGCAGGTGGCACACCTCGTACTCCTTCGACGGCGGATCCGTCGCGCTGGCCAGCACCGTGGTCCCGGTCGCGGCGACGCCGCGCAGCGCCGACCACACCCGGTGCCGGGAGGCCGGGGGCAGTCCGGCGTCGGCGTCGTCGACGACCAGCCCGGCGGGGGCGGTGGCCGCGGCGAGGGCGATCTCGAACAGCAGCCGGTCGGCCGGGTGCAGCTCGCGGACCAGCGCCCGCCGGTACGGGGCCAGCCCCACCAGCGCCAGCGCGTCGGCGATGTGCTCGGCCCGGACCCCGGAGATCATCCGTCGCTCGGTGACGGCCTCGGAGACGCGGTGCGAGCGCTCCAGCTCGCAGCCGGGGCGGAGCCGGGCGGGCCGGACCAGGCGGCGCACCGCGCGGGACTCCCCGGGCAGGACGTGCCCGGAGACGACGAGGTCACCGGTGATGACCCGCATCCGCCCGGCCAGCGCCAGCAGCAGCGAGGTCCGCCCGGTCCCGGCGGCACCGGTGATCACGGCCAGCGCGCCCGGCTCGACGTGCAGGTGGACGTTCTCGAAGGCGTTGCCCTCGGGGCCCCTCGCGGTGATCCCGCGGGCGCGGATCCACACCCCGTCGATGTCCATCCACACCACTCCTGCCGGGCCGACGCTGCGTCCAAAGTGGCCGCTCCAGCGGACCCGGGCAACTCGTGGTAGACGTCCACAGTGGAGCCAACCACCCGGACGGCCCAACCCACCCCACCCCGATCAGGTGATCAGCCGAGGTGAGGGGCACCCCTCGCCCCAGTTTCTCGGGCAAGGGCGCCCCTCACTCAACTCCCGAACGGGTGAGGCCACCCCGAAACGATCCGCACCCCCGGCAAGCGGCGAAGCCGCTTCCACAAGCGCCGATCGGCACCACCGCCAGACAAACGGCGTGAGCCGCTTCCGCTTTGCCCCACCCTCGCAACCGGCACCGCCGCGGGTTCTCAGCGGCCTTCTCGCGAGGACGCCCCGCCGCTGTGTATCGGAATACATGAGAAGGGGCGCCCGGAGCGAGAAGGCCGCTGAGGTTCCGCCACCCGCACTCCCAAGCAACGGGACCACGGCACCGCTCACAAGAACTCGACGTTGCCGGTTCGGGTTTCTGTGATCGCCACCCCGGCGACCCCGGCGCGGAGTGCGGGCGGCGGCAGCAGCGCGGCGAATCCCACGCCGAGCTGCTCGTCGGTCAGGCCGGTGGCCAGGGCGCAGTGCGGCAGCCAGCCGCCCGGGAAGTGGTAGGCGGACGGGTTCAGCACCTGCCCGGCGAGCACGTCGTGCACCGCGGAGTGCACCGCCAGCAGTTCGGCGTCGACCACCGCTCCGAGCAGCAGCGTCCGGTCCGCGCCGGAGCTGGCCCCGACGGTGGACAGCAGCAGGTCGGGGATCGACAGCAGCCGCAGCTCGGTGCGCAGCGACCGCCGCACCCGTTCCGGGATGCTGCCCGCCGCGGCCAGCGTGAGGTGCGGGCGTCCGGTCGCCACGGGCACCCCGGCGCCGGTGAGCCGCCGCAGCAGCGCCCGGACCTCCGCCTCGGTGGTGGCGTCGAAGTAGAGGTCCAGGGCGTCGGCCATCAGTGCTCGCCGGGCAGCGCGAAGCGGTCGTCGTCGGTCTGCTCGACCAGGCCGTCGACCAGCAGCGAGTCCAGGCAGCGGTCGCGCTGCCCGGCGTCGGACCACACCGCGTCGAGCTGCTCGCGGCGCACCGGACCGGGCGAGTCGCGGAGCACGTCGAGCAGCTTGCCGCGAACCTGCCGGTCGGTCCCGGCGAACTTCTGGACCTTCTTCGGCGGTCCCGCGTAGGCGGGGCGGCCCGCGTGCTGCCACGCGCAGTCGGCGGCGATCGGGCAGCGCTCGCAGGCGGGCGAGCGCACCGTGCACACCACCTGGCCGAGCTCCATCAGGGCCGCCGACAGCGCCGCCGCCGGGGCGTCCTCCGCGGGCAGCAGGGCGTCGACGTCGGCGAGGTCGCGGGTGGTCGACGGCGGGCCGGCGTCGCCCGCGCCGTGCACCGCGCGGGCGACCACCCGGCGCACGTTGGTGTCCACCACCGGCACGCGCTTGCCGTAGGCGAAGGCGGCGACCGCGCGGGCCGTGTAGGCGCCGATGCCGGGCAGCGCCAGCAGGGTGTCGACGTCGGCGGGCACCACGTCGCCGTGGTCGGCGGCGATGGCGGCGGCGGCCTGGTGCAGCCGCTGCGCCCGGCGCGGGTAGCCGAGCTTGCCCCAGGCGCGCAGCACCTCGCCCTGCGCCGCGGCGGCCAGGTCGGAGGGGCGCGGCCAGCGCCGCATCCACTCCTCCCAGATCGGCAGCACCCGGTTGACCGGGGTCTGCTGCAGCATCGTCTCGCTGACCAGCACGCCCCAACCGGTGACACCGGGGGCGCGCCACGGCAGCGGGCGGGCGGTGGCGGCGAACCAGTCGACGAGCGTCTCGCCGTCGATCGGCGCGGGGCGGGGCGGGGAGGTCGTCATGGCGCCGTCGATCCTGCCAGACGCACCGGGCCGGGCGATCAGACCTCGGTGAGCGCGCCGGTGGCGATGTCCTCGACGAAGCCCCGGACGCTGGTGGTCTCGGTGAGGAAGGGGCTGCGGCGGACCCGCTCCAGCGACTGCCGGACGTCCTGCTCGGTGTCCCGGAAGGTCTCCACCGACCACGCCGGGCGGACGCCGGTCTCGGTCTCCAGCTCGTCCTTGAAGTCCCCCTCGGTGAAGGTGCGCATCCCGCAGCCGGTGTGGTGGACCAGCACGATCTCGCGGGTGCCGAGCTTGCGCTGGCTGACCGCGAGGGAGCGGATCACGTCGTCGGTGACGGCGCCGCCCGCGTTGCGGATCACGTGCGCCTCGCCCGCCGCCAGGCCGAGCGACTCGGCCAGGTCGATGCGGCAGTCCATGCAGGTCACGATGGCCACCCGGAGGCCCGGTGCGCTCGGCAGGTCCGGTCGGGTGCGGCTGGTGTTGCGCTGGAGCAGCTCGTCGGTGGCGGTCACGGTCCCCTCCTCGATCCTCCGGCCTTCCGGCCGTGCACCCGATCGTATGACGCCCGCCGGTCCGCCCCACCGCTCGCCCCGCACCCGGCCGCGCGCCTCACCCGAACGGGACTGAGTGAGGGGCGCCCTGGCCCACGTAACGAGGTACAGGGCGCCCTCATCTGGTTCGGACCCCGGGGATGCTCACGGCGGGTGGTCAGGTTTGCGCCTATCGGGTGGTGTTCGGTTGGGCCGAATGGATCTTGTGCGGGGTTACCGTCGGACCGTGCTCGATCCTTCCGGTCCCCTGCCGCCCGCGGTGTACTGGCGCCGCCGGGCCCTCGCGCTGGGCGCCGCCGCGCTCGCGGCGGTGCTGGCCGGGTGGGGCGCGGTGGCGCTGCTCCACGGGCCCGCCGAACCTCCCGCACCGGTCGCCGCACCACCGCCGCCGCCCGAGGCGCTGGCCGCCGAACCCGCCCCACCGCCCTGCCCGGACTCCGCGCTGCGGATCGCCGCCGAGGTGGCCCGGCCGGAGTTCCGCGCCGACGAGCGCGTGGAGTTCACCGCGGTGCTGACCAACGTCGGCGACACCGCCTGCGTGCGCGACACCAACCGGATGCTGCGCGAGGTCGTGGTGCACACCGCCGAAGGCGAGCGCGTCTGGTCCAGCGCGGACTGCGCCATCGAGTCCACCAACGAGCTCCCGCTGCTGGAACCGGGCGGCGCCGTGCGCCACGAGATCACCTGGACCGGCCGCGGCTCGGTCCCCGGCTGCGCCGCCGCCGGCGAGCCGGTGCCGTCCGGCGAGTACCAGGTCACCGCCCGGCTCGACGGCATCACCAGTGCCCCGGCGCCGTTCCGGATCACGCCCGCCGCTCAGGCGTAGCGGTCCACGATGGACGTCTCGGCCAGCCGGGACAGCCCCTCCCGGACCGTCCGCGCCCGGTGCTCGCCGACCCCCGCCCGCCGCAGGTCCTCCGCCGAGGCGGCCAGCAGGTCCTGCAAGGAGCCGAAGTGCTCGACGAGCTCGCGCCGGGTGCTCGCGGGCAGCCGCGGCACCCGCGCCAGCAGCCGGTAGCCGCGCGGGCTCAGGTGCTGGTCGAGGGCGGTCGCCGGGTAGCCGAACGCCCGGGCGATCGCCGCCAGGTCCAGCAGCTCGGTGCCGTCCAGGGCGCGCAGCGCCGCGTCCACCTGCTCCGGCGCGGGCACCGCCCCGCCGGTCGGCAGGTACTCCCGCACGATCAGCTCGCGGTCCAGGTCCAGGCCGCCGACCAGCTCGTCGAGCTGGAGCGCGATCAGCCGCCCGTCCTCGCCGAGCTCCACCACGTCACCGGTGATCTCGTCGGCGATCCGGACCACCATCTCCATCCGCTGCACCACCGCCATGGCGTCGCGCAGCGTCACCGAATCCTCGATCTCCAGCGCCGAGAGCACCTGCGCCACCTCGGCGAGCCGGTCGGTGTAGCGCTCCAGGGTGGCCAGCGCCTGGTTGGCCCGGGACAGGATGTCCGGCGAGCCGATCAGCAGGTGCCGGTGTTCCCGCAGGTAGAGGCTGATGATGCTCATCGACTGGCTCACCGACACCACCGGGTGACCGGTGTGGATCGCGGTGCGCTCGGCCGTGCGGTGCCGGGTGCCGGACTCCTCGGTGGGGATGCGGGCGTCGGGCACCAGGTGGACGTTGGCCCGCACGATCCGGGTGGCGTCGGTGGACAGCACCACCGCCCCGTCCATCTTGGACAGCTCGCGCAGCCGGGTGGCGCTGAACTCCACGTCGAGGTGGAAGCCGCCGTCGCACAGCGCCTCCACCACCGCGTCGTAGCCGAGCACCACCAGCCCGCCGGTCCGCCCGCGCAGGATGCGCTCCAGCCCGTCCCGCAGCGCGGTGCCGGGCGCCAGCCAGGCCAGCGCGGACCGCAGTTCCTCGCTGCTGGGCGTCATCCCCGGCCCCGGCGCAGCACCGCGACGGCGTCCTTGATCGTCGCGACGGAGGTGGCCCGGATCCCGTCCGGCAGCGGCCCCGGGTCCGGCGGCACCAGCGCCCGCTCGAAGCCCAGCCGCGCCGCCTCGGCGAGCCGCCTGCCGACCCCGGTGACCCGGCGGATCTCCCCGGCCAGCCCGACCTCGCCCACCGCGACCAGGTTCGACGGCAGCGGCTTGCCCCAGCACGAGGAGGCCACCGCCAGCGCGACCGCGAGGTCGGCGGCGGGCTCGGTCACCTTCATGCCGCCGACCGTGGCGGCGAACACGTCCTGGTCGTGGGTGCCCACCGCGGTGTGCTTGTTCAGCACCGCGAGCATCATCGACACCCGCGCCGAGTCCAGACCGCTCACCGCGCGGCGCGGCACGGCCATCGTCGAGCGGGTCACCAGCGCCTGCACCTCGGTCAGCAGCGGGCGCTTGCCCTCCACCAGGACGCTCACCGCCGTGCCCTCGACCTGCTCCTGCTGCTCCCGGTTCACGAACAGCCCGGACGGGTCGGGCACCTCGGCGATGCCGTCGTCGCGCTGCTCGAAGCAGCCGACCTCGTCGGAGGGCCCGAAGCGGTTCTTCACGCCGCGCAGCATCCGCAGCGCGGAGTGCCGGTCGCCCTCGAAGTGCAGCACCACGTCGACCAGGTGCTCCAGCACCCGCGGCCCGGCCACCGCGCCGTCCTTGGTGACGTGCCCGACCAGCACCACCGGCAGCCCGCGCTCCTTGGCCAGCGCGACCAGCGCCGTGGTCACCGCGCGGACCTGCGTCACCCCGCCGGGGCTGCCCTCGGCCTGCGGCGACTGCACGGTCTGCACCGAGTCGACGATGAGCAGGCCGGGGCGCACCGCGTCGACGTGGCCGAGCACCGCGCCGAGGTCGCTTTCGGCGCCGAGGAACAGCTCCGGGTGGACCGAGTCGGTGCGCTCGGCGCGCAACCGGACCTGGCCGGCCGACTCCTCACCGGTGACGTAGAGGGAGGGGCCGGGCGAGGCGCCCGCGGCCCAGCGGTGCGCGACCTCCAGGAGCAGCGTGGACTTGCCCACACCCGGTTCCCCGGCCAGCAGCACCACGGCGCCGGGCACGATGCCGCCGCCGAGCACCCGGTCCAGCTCGGCGATGCCGGTGGACACCGAGCGGGCCGAGTCCAGGTCCACCTCGGCGATCGGCCGGGCCGGGGTGGACGGCGCCCCGGAGCTGACCTTGGACAGCGCCGGGCGCGGCGCGGCGACCTCCTCGATCGTGCCCCACGCCTGGCAGCCGGGGCAGCGGCCGACCCACTTGGCGACCTCGTGGCCGCAGTCGGCGCAGCGGAATCCGGGACGGGCGGCGCGGGCGTTCTTGGTGGGCACGGTCCGAGGCTAGCCGCCGCCCACGACCGCTCCTCGCGGCCCACGCGCCGGCGTGTCCGACCGGACACGCCGAGGGCCGCCCGCGACGTGCGCGGACGGCCCTCGGTGACATCGTTCCTCGCGGCGGCTCCACCCGGGAAGCCGCTCGCGCACCGAGCACGCCATCGGCACCGCCGCGGGTTCTCGGCGTCCTTCTCGCGAGGACAGCGCCGACGCCGTGCAGTGGGTTACATCCGGAGGCGATCCCGCAGCGAGAAGGACGCTGAGGTTCCGCTACCGGCACCGTCCCGCAAGGCGAGTCCGCGGCCGTTCAACGCTCAGTGGCCGGTCTGCTCCGGTCCGTGCTCGGGGCTGTTGTGCTCGGGGCGCGGCTCCACGTCCTGGCCGATCGGCACCTGCACCGTGACCTCGCCGGCCTTCTCGAAGGCGAAGGTCACCGGGATGGTGACCCCGGCGGTGATCTGCTCGGTGAGCCCGTTGACCGTGATGTTCACCGCACGCTGCTCCGGCGGGCGGACCTGGCCCGGGACGTGCAGGCCGTAGGCGTGCAGCGCGGTCCCGGACGGCAGCACCTGCTCGCCGGTGACCTGCACGTTCGCCGCGTACGGGCTGCGCACGGCGACCAGCCGGTCGTCCGGGCCCTCGTTGGCGATGACGACCTCCAGCGGGGCCGAGGAGCCCTGCGGGTAGGCGCTGCCAGCGGCGGGGAAGGAGAACTCCGCGTTGCGCACGGCGATCTCGCCGACGTCACCCGATCCGCCGTTGACGGCGGCGACCTGGGTGTCGGTCTCGGTGATCTGGCCGGCACTGCAGCCGGAGAGGGCGACGACGGCGCCGAGCCCGAGTGCGGCCGGGATCAACCGCAGGCGGCGGGCCTTGTGGTGCTGAGGGCGGCTCACGGTTGCAGCGTCCTTCCTGATTGCCGGACAACCGAGATGAGCTTAATCCCCGTGGCGGCGGAGTTCATCATCGGGCGTGCCGAGGCGGTCCCGCGGACGCCGCACAGCCGTCCACAGTGGAGGTTTGCAGGCTGCCGAAAGGCGCCGCCTTGCACGGCCGACAGCCGTTTGTCAAGCCCCGTCCGCGTCCTGACCTGCGAAGACGGACGGAGAGGCGGTCGAACTCCAGTTGCCCCCCGTGATAAACTGGTCGCAGCGAAAGGGGCAGAGGACACATGGTTTTCAAGGTCGGAGAGACCGTCGTCTACCCGCACCACGGTGCCGCGCTCATCGAAGCAATCGAGACCCGGGTGATCAAGGGCGAGGAGAAGCAGTACCTCGTCCTCAAGGTCGCCCAGGGCGACCTGACCGTGCGCGTTCCCGCCGACAACGCCGAGATCGTAGGCGTGCGGGACGTCGTCGGCCAGGAGGGTCTCGATCGGGTCTTCGATGTCCTGCGCGCTCCCCACACCGAGGAACCGACCAACTGGTCCCGACGGTACAAGGCCAATCTTGAGAAGCTCGCCTCCGGCGACGTGAACAAGGTGGCCGAAGTGGTGCGCGACCTCTGGCGACGCGAGAAGGATCGTGGCCTGTCCGCAGGCGAGAAGCGGATGCTGGCGAAAGCCCGCCAGATCCTGGTCAGCGAGCTCGCGCTGGCCGAGGGGACGGACGAGGGCAAGGCCGAGACCCTGCTGGACGAAGTCCTCGCCACCGCGGTGTAGCGCGGGTGAGCGTGGTGGCACTGGTCCCCGCCGCCGGTCGCGGGGTCCGTCTGGGTGCCGGCGTCCCCAAGGCGCTGGTACCGGTCAAGGGTGAATCGTTGTTGTCGCGCGCGGTCCGGGGTCTGCTCGACTCGGGCCGCGTTCGGCACGTCGTGGTGGCCGCTCCGGCCGATCAGGTGGATCTGGTCCGCGCCGAGCTGGCCGCCACCGAGTCCGCGCACGTGGTCGCGGGCGGCGCCGAGCGCACCGACTCGGTCCGCCGCGCGCTCGACGAGGCGCTGCGCGTGGTCCCCGACGCGAGCGTGGTGCTGGTGCACGACGCGGCCCGCGCGTTCACCCCGGCGAGCGTCGTCCGGGACGTGGTGGACGCCGTCGAGGCGGGCGCTCCCGCGGTGATCCCGGTGCTCCCGGTCACCGACACCGTCAAGCAGGTCGACGAGACCGGCGCGGTCGTCACCACGGTCGACCGGACCCGGCTGCGGGCGGTGCAGACCCCGCAGGGCTTCGCCGTCGACGTGCTCCAGCGCGCCTACGCCGAGTCGGGTGACATCGCCACCGACGACGCCGGGCTGGTCGAACGGCTCGGCGTGCCGGTGCGCACGGTCCCCGGCCACCCGGACGCGCTCAAGATCACCACCGCCTTCGACCTGGCGGTGGCCGAATCCGTGCTGGCCCCGGCAGGAGAACCCGCGTGAACGAGGTGCTGCCCCGCGTCGGCCAGGGCGTCGACGTCCACCCGATCGAGCCCGGCCGGGAGTGCTGGGTGGCCGGGCTGCGCTGGCCCGGCGAGGACGGGTGCGCCGGGCACTCCGACGGCGACGTCGCCGCGCACGCGCTGTGCGACGCGCTGCTGTCGGCCGCCGGACTGGGCGACATCGGCGGCGTGTTCGGCACCGACGACGACCGCTGGGCCGGAGCGCACGGCGCGGACTTCCTGGCCGAGGTCCGCCGCCGGGTGGCCGAGGCCGGGTTCCGGGTCGGCAACGCCACCGTCCAGGTGATCGGCAACCGCCCCCGGATCGGCACCCGCCGGGACGAGGCGCAGCGGGTGCTCGGCGAGGCCGTCGAGGCGCCGGTGTCGGTCGCGGGCACGACCACCGACCGGCTCGGCCTCACCGGCCGCGGCGAGGGCATCGCCGCGATCGCCACCGCGCTGCTGTTCCCGCTTGACCCGAACGGGTCCGCTCGTCGTAACGAGGGCTGACGTCAGGGAAAACTCGGGGATGCGGCTCTGGTGAACCGGGGTCGCTGCCCGCCATCCTCGGATCATGGTGATCGAGCGGAACCGGTGGCTGCGTCGTCTGCTCGTCGTGCAACCGGTGGTGTCGTGGCCGGTGGCGTGCCTGCTGTGGGCCGCGGGCGGCGGGGTCGGCCTCGCGGTGGCGGTGGTGCTGCTCTGGACGGGAACGCTGCTGTGCATCGCGGGCATCGTCGTCCCCCTGCGCAACGAAACCCGCCGCTGCTGACCACCACCCCACCCAAGGGCGACGACCGGCCCAAGCGCGCGCCCACCCGACGCCGTCACCCGTTGGGCACCTGAGTGAGGGGCACCCTTGCCCAAGTTACTCGGACAAGGGTGCCCCTCACTCAGGTCACGAACGGGCGAACGCACACCCCGCAGCCCCACCAGGCAAGCGACGAAGCCGCCTCCACCCCACGCACGCACCACCCACAACCACCGCCAGGCAAGCGGCGCGAGCCGCTTCCGCTCTACCCCACCCTCGCCACTTGCACCGCCGCGGGTTCTCAGCTGCCTTCTCGCGAGGACGCCCTGATGCCGTGTATCGGCATACATCAAGAAGGGCGCCCGGAGCGAGAAGGCAGCTGAGGTTCCGCCACCCGCACCGCTCCGCACAACGAGCCCGAGAAAGGATCTAGGCTGAGGGCGTGAGCACTGATGCTGTCCTGTTCGACTTCTCCGGCACCCTGTTCCGCCTCGAGGAGACCGCCTGGTCGCTCGGCGGGTTCACCGACTCGGGCGGGGAGCCGTTCGACGTGGCGGCGCAGGCCGAGATCATGCGCCGGATGACCGCCCCGTCCGGGCAGGTCGTGGAGCTGGAGCCGGAGTACGTGGAGGCCTGGGAGCGGCGCGATCTGGACCCGGTCCTGCACCGCAAGGTCTACCTGGAGGTGCTGCGCCGTTCCGGGCTGACGGTCCGGGAGCAGGCCGAGGAGCTCTACGGGCGGCTGATCGATCCGGGGTGCTGGACGCCGTACCCGGACACCGCCGGGGTGCTGCGCGGGCTGCGGGCGGCCGGGGTGCCGGTCGCGGTGATCAGCAACATCGCCTTCGACATCCGCCCCGCGTTCACCGAGCTGGGGGTCGCCGAGGACGTCGACGAGTTCCTGCTGTCCTTCGAAGAGGGCATGATCAAACCCGATCCGGCGGTGTTCCGCCTGGCCTGCGAGCGGCTCGGGGTGGCGCCGGAGCGGGCGTTGATGATCGGCGACAGCGAGGAGGCCGACGGCGGGGCCGCCGCGCTGGGCTGCCGCGTCGAGCTGGTCCAGCCGCTGCCCACCGACGAGCGGCCGGACGCGCTGCGGGCCGCGGTGGCGGGGCTGCTGGCCTGACCTGTGACGCGCCCCGCACCTGCGGTGATTCGGCGCGGCCGGGCACCCGTACCATCGGGGGCGTGAGCCTGCACCTGCACGACACCGCGACCCGCACCACGCGCGAGTTCCAGCCGCGCCGCGCCGGAGTGGCGTCGATCTACGTCTGCGGTGCCACGGTGCAGGGCGTGCCGCACGTGGGCCACGTGCGCAGCGGGCTGAACTTCGACGTGCTGCGGCGCTGGCTGGCGCACGGCGGCCTGGACGTCCGGCTGGTGCGCAACGTCACCGACATCGACGACAAGATCCTCACCAAGGCCGACGAGGCGGGCCGCCCGTGGTGGGAGTGGGCCGCGACCCACGAGCGGGCCTTCGAGCACGCCTACGACCGGCTGGGCTGCCTGCCGCCGTCGGCGCTGCCCCGGGCCACCGGGCACATCACCCAGATGATCGAGCTGGTCCAGCGGCTGATCGACGGCGGGCACGCCTACCCGGCGTCCGGCGACGTCTACTTCTCGGTGGCCTCGCACCCGGAGTACGGCCGGTTGTCCGGGCAGCGGCTCGACGACGTGCAGCAGGGCGAGTCGGCCGCCGGGGGCAAGCGGGACCCGCGCGACTTCACGCTGTGGAAGGGCGCCAAGCCCGGCGAGCCGAGCTGGCCGACGCCGTGGGGCGCGGGTCGGCCGGGCTGGCACCTGGAGTGCTCGGCGATGGCGACCTACTACCTCGGCTCCGAGTTCGACGTGCACGGCGGCGGGCTGGACCTGGTGTTCCCGCACCACGAGAACGAGCTCGCCCAGTCGCACGCGGCCGGGGACGGTTTCGCCCGGTACTGGCTGCACAACGCCTGGGTGACGATGAGCGGCGAGAAGATGTCGAAGTCGCTCGGCAACACGCTCTCGATCCCGGCGGTGCTCCAGCGGGCCCGGGCCAGCGAGCTGCGCTACTACCTGGTGACCCCGCACTACCGCTCGACGGTGGAGTTCTCCGAGGAGGGGCTGTCCGAGGCGGTGGCGACCTACCGCCGGATCGAGTCGTTCGTGCGACGGGTGGTGCAGCGCACCGGCGGCGTCGAGCGCGGCGAGGTGACCCCGGAGTTCACCGCCGCGATGGACGACGACCTGGGCACGCCGCAGGCCATCGCCGCGGTGCACGGCGCGGTCCGGGACGGCAACGCCGCGCTGGACCGGGGTGCCGACGAGGAGGCGCGCACCGCGGCGGCGGCGGTGCGGACCATGACCGACGTGCTCGGGCTCGACCCGCTGTCCGAGCAGTGGGCCGAGGAATCCAGCGCCGAGGACGCGGCGTTGGGCGCGCTCGGCGAGCTGGTCGAGTCGATGCTCGAGCAGCGCGCCCGGGCTCGCGCGGACCGGGATTTCGCCACCGCTGATCAGCTTCGGGATCGCTTGCTGGACAGCGGGATTGCCGTCGAGGACACCCCCGACGGTCCGATGTGGACTTTGAAGGACAGGTAGCTGTGGCAGGCAACGACAAGCGTCGCGGCGCGACGCGCAAGCCGGGGACGAAGAAGGGCATGGTGGTCGGTTCCGGCGGTCAGCGCCGCCGGGGGCTGCGCGGCAAGGGACCGACGCCCAAGGCCCAGGACCGAGTTCCGCACCCCGCCAAGAAGCGGGCCGACGCCAAGGCCAAGGCCGAGCAGCAGCGCGCCAAGCGCAAGGCCCAGTCCGAGACCACGCCCGAGCTGATCGCCGGGCGCAACCCGGTGGTGGAGTGCCTGCGCGCCGGGGTGCCCGCGACCGGGCTGTACGTGGCGCAGGGCCTCGACATCGACGACCGCGTCAAGGAAGCCGTCCGGGTGGCCGGGGACAAGGGCATCGCGGTGGTCGACGTGCCGCGCACCGAGGTGGACCGGATGACCGGCGGCGCGCTGCACCAGGGCGTCGCGCTCCAGGTGCCGCCGTACCGGTACGCGCACCCGGAGGACGTGCTCCAGGCGGCGCGGGATTCCGGGCTGCCGCCGCTGGTCGTGGCGCTCGACGGGGTCACCGACCCGCGCAACCTCGGCGCGGTGATCCGGTCGGCGGCGGCCTTCGGCGCGCACGGCGTGGTGGTGCCGCAGCGGCGCAGCGCCGGGATGTCGGCGGTGGCGTGGCGCAGCAGCGCGGGCGCGGCGGCGAAGCTGCCGGTGGCGCGCGCGGTCAACCTCACCCGCACGCTCAAGGACTTCCAGGCGGAGGGCCTGATGGTGGTCGGCTTGGACGCCGACTCCGACATCACCTCCGACGAGCTGGAGCTGGCCACCGGACCGCTGGTCGTCGTGGTCGGTTCGGAGGGGCGCGGGCTGTCCCGGCTGGTGCGCGACACCTGCGACCAGACGGTGTCCGTCCCGATGATCGGCGAGGTGGAGTCGCTCAACGCCTCGGTTGCCGCGGGCATCGTGCTCTCCGAGGTCGCCCGCCGCCGGCGCCAGCGCTGACACCCACCCGTTCGCGACTTGAGTGAGGGGCACCTTCATCCGGCTATGTCGGATGAAGGTGCCCCTCACTTGGCGAGGATTCACTCGTTCCGGGGTTATTGAACGGGCCGCTCGACTAGGGTGTGCGAGGCGGTGACACCGCCCGCCACCACGTGCGCGGCCCCGGTCCCGGGGTCGCGGTGAGATGGGGAGGCCCCGGGCCTCCTGAACCCCCGGGGCCCCGATGTCGTTCGCCAGTCCGCTGTTCCTGTGGTACTTCCTGCCCGCCGTGCTCGCGGCGGTGCTGATCGCGCCGCGCGCCGGGCGCAACGCCGTGGTGGCGGTGGCGAGCCTGCTGTTCTACGCCAGCGGCGCGGGGGGCACCACGGCCCTGCTGCTGGCCTGCATCGTGGTGAACTTCCTCGTCGGCAGGCACCTGGAACCCGACGAGTGGGACCTGAACCGGTCGCGTCGGCGCGGTCTGCTGATCGGCACCGTGGTGTTCAACCTGTCGATCCTCGCGGTGTGGAAGTACGCCGGGTTCGCCACCGCGCAGCTCGCGGTGCTCACCGAGTGGTTCGGCGGCGAGTTCCCGGTGCTGCAACTGGCGCTGCCGATCGGCATCTCCTTCTACACCTTCCACCACATCTCCTACGTGGTGGACATCTACCGGGGTGAACGGCCCGCGCTGCGCGACCCGGTCTCGTTCGTCACCTACATCTCGATGTTCCCGCAGCTCGTCGCGGGACCGATCGTGCGCTACCGGGAGATCGCCGACCAGCTCCCGCAGCACCGCTCCCACCGGCTCGACGACATCGCCGCCGGGTTCCCGCGCTTCGCCTGGGGCCTGACCAAGAAGGTCGTCATCGCCGACACCCTCGCGCCGATGGTCAACGCCTGCTTCGCCACCCCGGCCGAGGACATGACGTTCGCGATCGCCTGGCTCGGCGCGCTGGGCTACACCATGCAGCTCTACTTCGACTTCTCCGGCTACTCCGACATGGCCATCGGGCTGGGCCGGATGCTCGGCTTCCGGCTGCCGGAGAACTTCGCGCGGCCGTACTCGTCGGTGACCATCACGGAGTTCTGGCGGCGCTGGCACATGTCGCTGTCCCGGTGGTTCCGCGACTACGTCTACATCCCGCTGGGCGGCAACCGGCGCGGCACCGCGCGCACCTACCGCAACCTGGCGATCATCTTCGTGCTCACCGGGTTCTGGCACGGCGCCGCGTGGACGTACCTGGTGTGGGGGTTGTTCCACGGCGCGCTGCTCGTCGTCGAGCGGGCCACCGGCTGGGACCGCTCCCCCGCCGGCGCGCCCGCCCGGATCGCCCGCCGGGCCCTGACCCTGCTGCTCGTGGTGTGCGGCTGGGTGTTCTTCCGCGCGCCCGACCTCGGCACCGCGTTCATGGTGCTCGGCCACATGCTCGTGCCGGACCTGTCCGGGCTGACCGACGTGGTGGCGGCCTCGATGACCAACCAGCGCGCGGTGTTCCTGCTGCTGGCCCTGGTCGTGGTGCTGCTGCCCGCGAACTCCGGGACGGGCCCGTTCCTGGAGTCGGTGCGGTCCCGCCCCGCCAACGCGCTGCGCGTCGCGGTGCTCACCGTCGGCCTGCTCTACTCCGGCCTGCTGGTGGCCACCGGCTCGTTCAGCCCGTTCCTCTACTACCAGTTCTGAGCGGGCGTTCGCGGACCAGCCGCGGAGCCGGTCGGAGGGCGCGGGCCGGTGCCGGGAGGGGTCACGAGCGGTCGCCGACCGGCGGGAGCGCGCGGCCGAGGTGGACCGAGCGCGGGTCGTCGACGTGGCGGCCGAACGGCGCCACCCGGGTGTACCCGGCGGAGCGGTAGAGGGCGAGGGCCGGGGGATGGCGCTCGTTGGTCTCCAGCACCAGCTCCGCCACCCCACCGGCGGAGGCGTCGGCCTCCAGCCAGCGCAGCACCGCGCGGGAGTGCCCGCGACCGCGGTGCTCGTCGACCACGTACATCCGCTTGAGCTCGGCGCGTCCGCCGCCGAGGTGCCGCCAGCCGCCCATCGCGATCGCGGCGCCGTCGGCGTAGCCGACGCCGAAACCGCCTGCGGGCGGGGCGAACTCGCTCGCGTCGGTCGGCGTGTCGTCCGGCCCGCCGTAGATCCGGACGTACTCCGCTTGCAGCCGCTCGACGAGCGCGACGACGTCCGGGTGGTCGAAGCGGCGCGCGACGATCTCCAGCGCGCTCACGGCACGCTGCCCACGCAGTCGATGCAACGGCTGCCGGTGCTCAGGGCCGGGTTTCCGCCACCGGTGGCCGTCAGCGTCTCACCGTTGCCGATCCGCTCCCACGCGCGCACCACGCCGCGGATTTCGCCCCAGTCGCCCATGCCGGTGTCGTTGTAGTGGACGCAGCGGCCCGGCAGGTGGGCCTTCTTCCTGGGGCTGATCAGCACGACGTCGTGGTCGACGCGCGGGCGGGTGTGCTCGCACTGCCCCACCGGCAGGTCGCAGCGCTCGCAACGGCTCTCGGCCATGGTGTTCCGCTCCTCGGGTGGTTCGTCATTCGCCGCCGCCCCCGCCGTCGCCGCCGTCACCGTCACCGCCGCCGACCTCGAATCGGGTGCGCTTCGGCACGGCGGAGGCGAGCAGGAAGCTGGTGTCGCGCAGGTGCTCGGGGCGGAACGACCACCGGCCGATCCCGCGCTCGTCGTTCATCCGGTCGTCGCCCGGCTCGGGCAGCGCCAGGTCGCCGACCAGCTCGGCCGCCGCGACGAGATCGGACAGCAGGAGCCCGCGCTCGTCGACCCGCTGCCCGGCGGCGGCGATCCGCTGCACCGACACCCGGGCCAGCACCGGATCGGGCAGGTGGCGGTCCCGGACGAGCAGCCCACCCGGCAGGCGGCGCATCAGTCCGCGCGCGATCAGCACCTCGCGGTGGTGCGGGAGCTGGTCGCGCCGCACCACCCACGGGCGCAGCGGGATCGGCCCCGGACCTCGCCGCGCCAGCTCCGCCAGCACCCCGTCGGCCCACTCCAGGCCGATCCGCCCGGTACCGCGCGGCTCGATCTCGGCCCGGCGCACGAGCGGGACCTGGACGCCGCCCACCACGACCGGTCGGCTCCGGACCACGATCCGGCCGCGCAGCGCGAGTTCGGCGAGCTCCGCCGCCGCGCACGCCGCCGACGCCTGCCGCCGGGACGCCGGCGTCCCGCCCGCCAGGTGCAGCAGCAGCGCCATCTCCTCCGGCAGCGTCAGCACGGACATGGCCCCACCTTGCCCGAAAAGCGGGGCCGCCGACGGCTTTTCGACCAAGATGATCGTCCACCGCCAGTGCCCCCGGCCTCGGCCGCCAGGAACCACCTCGCGAGCGGTCCGGAACCGCACCGATACCCTGGGTGACTCCTGATCGGTCGACGGAGAGGGACATGGCGGAGGCGATCGGACGCGCGCCGGGCGGTCCCGCGCGGTGACACCCGCGGACTACACCACGTGGTTCAGCGGTGATCTGCCGGTCGACCCGCCGGAACTGCCCGACCGGTCGCACTGGGCCGAGCCCACCCGGGACCTGCTGACCCAGCTCGTCCACCACCTCGAGGAGCTGTAGGCCCGCTGTCGGTGCCCCGTGGGACCGTCGGGACCCCGACGACCGAGGGAGGCGCGATGAGCGCGGGCAAGATCGCCCGGGGCGGCAACGCCGCCCCCGCGCTGCGCTGGCTCACCCGCGTCGCGGTGCCGGACCTGCCCGAATCCCTGCGGCAGTCCGGCGAGCTCGGCAGCACCGCGCTCCGCCGGAAACGTTGCCGTCGATCTTGTTCTGTCGGTTTTCGAAGCGGCGAAGCCGCTTGCGACCACGTACGCAACCGGCACCGCCGCGGGTTCTCAGCGGCCTTCTCGCGAGGACAGCCCCGACGCCGTGTATCGGACATACATCAGGAGGGGCTCCCGCAGCGAGAAGGCCGCTGAGGTTCCGCCACCCGCACCGCCACGCGAAGCGAGTCCAAAGACAGGAACTGACCCGGCGGGCGCGGTGCTGGCGCTTATGCCGGATCCGGCGGGCTGAACGGGCGGTTCCACCCCGTTCGGGGGACTCCGCCGGATACGGTGGCGGGGTGTCGCAGCGGCAGGAGCTCCCCCCGGTCCACGAAGCGTGGTTGCCCCGGGAACACCCGCTGCACCGCCCCCGGCACGGGCGGCGGCAGCTCACCGCGCTGGTCTGCGCCCTGCTGTTCTTCAGCGCTCCGGCGGTGACGTGGCTGTTCGGCGCGCGCGCCGAGCCGCTGGAGAACCGGCCGCTGGCACCGTTCCCGAGCATCACCGAGGGCTGGGGCTTCTTCACCGGGCTCGGCCCGTGGGCCGCCGACCACCTGCCGTTCCGGCGGGACGCGGTGCACTCGGTGGACGCGCTGAGCCGCGGCCTGTTCGGCGAACCGGCCCGGCTGGACGGCGGTGCGCACGCCCCGCCGATCAGCGGCGGCCAGACCGACGCGGAACCGCAGCTCGACGAGAGCGCGTTCCCCAGCGTCATCGAGGGCGACCAGGGCTGGCTGTACCTCGGGCACGACATCTCCTACAAGTGCCTGCCGGAGCGCGACCTGGACCAGGTGATCGCGGGGCTGCGCCGGTGGCGGCAGGTGGTGGAGGCCTCGGGGCGGGAGTTCCAGCTCGTCATCGCGCCGGACAAGTCCACCGTCTACCCGGAGCACCTGCCCGACGAGTACGCCGGTCAGAACTGCGCCCGCGAAGCCGGGGAGGAGTTCTGGCGCCGGGTGCCCGCCGCCACCGGCGCCGTCGACATGCGCGCGGAACTCCGCTCCCTCGCCGAGCGCAACGGGCGGCCGATCTACCACGCCATCGACACGCACTGGACGCACGAGGGCGGCATCGCGATGACCTACCGGCTGGCCGAACGGCTGCAGCCGGGCGTCACCGGGACCTGGACGCTCGAACCGAGCCGCCGCTACGAGCACAGCGCCGACATCCCCGACCAGCTCGGTCAGGACCGCACCGTCGACATCCAGGCCTACGCGCTGGCCCCGGACGGCGGCGGCGACAACACCCGCTTCGTGCCCAGCGACTTCCACGAACCGCTGCGGCTCGACTCGCCCACGAAACCGGGCATGGTCGAGGCCCCGACCCGGATGATCGGCGACTCCTTCACCCAGTTCGCCAGCCCCTACCTCGCCGCCGCCTTCCAGGACCTCGCGATCGTGCACCCGGAGACGGTCGCCGAGGACACCGCCGCGACCGGCGCGCTGCTCGCCGAGGGCGAGGTGGTGGTCATGGAGCTCTCCGAGCGGTTCGTCGCGGGCGGGCGCTACGACCTGCTCGACCCGGCGGTGGCCGACCGCATCGGCGCCGTCCTCGCCGCCCACCCGGTCCCCTGACCCCGTTCGCGAGCCGAGTGAGGGGCACCTTCATCCGGCCATGTCGGACGAAGGTGCCCCGCACTCCGTTTCTCGGGACTCGGTTGCTCGGGCCGGTCAGGGCGGGACGTCGTCCTGCTCGTCCGGGGACTCGGTGGCCGGCTGCTCGTCCGGGGGTTCCTCGTTCTCCGGGGCACCGCCCTCGGCCGGCTGCATCCCGTGTTCGCGCGGCGGCTCCCCGTTCGCCGGGCCGCCCTCGGCCGGTTGCATCCCGTGTTCGCGCGGCGGTTCCCCCATCGCCCCTCCAACCTCGGCTTCGCCGGTACCACCACGCCATACCCCCGCCCGGGCGGCGGCAAACGACCGCGGCGCGGCATGGCCGATCACCTCGCGGGTACCCGCGAGGGCATGGAGAAGCGAGCACTCGGGGAAGGCTTGGTCGCCGGAGCGGCCGGCGCGGTGGCCATGACGCTCGGCGAGAAGATCGAGCAGCGCATCACCGGCCGCCCCAGCTCCCACGTTCCGGGCCGCACCGCGCAACGCGCGATGGGCTTGCGGGAGCGGCGCCGACCGCGCGCGGGCAACTGGGCCATGCACTACGGGCAGGCGGTGCTGCTGGGGCCGCTGCGCTCGGTGATGGCGCACGTCGGCCTGCGCGGCCCGTGGGCTTCGGCGCAGTTCACCGTAGTCCGGTTGACCAACGACCAGATCCTGGAGAACGCCACCGGCATCGGTGCGCCACCCGAGACCTGGCCCCGCGCCGAACTGGCGGTCGACCTGCTGCACAAGGCGGTGTACGCGTTCGCCGCCGGTGTGGTCGCCGACCGCCTCGCCGCGCGTTCCGGTTCCGGCCCCGGGCAGCGGCACGCCGCGCGTCGACCCGGGCGCCGCCCGCACGTGGGTCCGCTGCCCCGGAACCGGTGACGCCGGGCTCGCAGCCCAGGATCAGGCGGCGGCGGGCTCCCGGCTGGCCCGGGCCAGGCGTCGGGCGCCGACGACGCGGCACACCAGGTAGATCAGGAACGAGATGATCGTGACGAACGCGCTGACCGGGGCGCCCGGCGCCAGCGACAGCACGATCCCGCCGAGCACCGCGACCTCCGCGAACAGCACCGACAGCAGCGTCGCCAGCACCGGGCTCCCGGTCACCCGGGCCGCCGCCGCACCCGGCGTCACCATCAGCGCCAGGACCAGCAGCGCACCCACCGTGTAGACGCCGAGCGCCGTGGCGATGCCGACCAGCACGGCGAACAGCGGGGTGAGCACCCGCACCGGGACCGCCCGCGCCGCCGCCACCTCCGGGTCGACGCTGGCGAACAGCAGCGGCCGGTAGACCACCACGAACACCACCAGCACCGCCGCGGCCGAGGTGGTCAGCAGCACCACGTCCGAGGAGTTCACGCCGACGATCTGGCCGACCAGCAGGCTGAACTTGTTCGCGGTGCGCCCGGGGTTGAGCCACAGCAGCAGCACACCGACGCCCAGCCCGAACGACAGAATCGCGCCGATCACCGAATCCCGCTCGGACCCGCGCTGCCCCAGCAGCCCCAGCAGCAGCGCGGCCACCACCGCCCCGGCCAGCGCCCCGGCACCGACGCTCGCGCCGACCAGCAGCGCGGCGGCGGCCCCGGTGAAGGCGAGTTCGGCCGTGCCGTGCACCGCGAAGGACATCTTGCGCGCCACCACCAGCGGCGCCAGGCAGCCCGACACCAGGCCGAGCGCGGCGGCGGCGAGCAGCGCCTGCTGCACGAACGGGTAGCCGAGCAGGTCCGCGGTCACCGAGAAGTCGAACAGACCGCCCAGCGCGTCGATGAAGTCGTTCACGCGTCCACCTCGTGCACGTGGTGGGATTCGGCCCCGTCGGTCCCGGCGACCACGAGGCGCCCGCCGACCCGCGCGACCTCGACGTCGGTGCGGAACAGCTCGGACAGGGTCGCGGAGTTCATCACCTCGTCCGGCGTCCCGATCCGGAACCGGCCGTCGACCAGGTACAGCACCCGGTCGACCAGCGGCAGCACCGGGTTGATCTCGTGGGTCACGAACAGCACCGCCGCACCGGCCTCCTTGGCCTGCCGCGCGATCAGCGAGCTCACCTTGCGCTGGTGCGCGAGGTCCAGCGACAGCAGCGGCTCGTCGCACAGCAGCACCGCCGGATCGCCGACCAGCGCCTGCGCCACCCGCACCCGCTGCTGCTCACCACCGGAGAGCAGGCCCAGCGGCATCCGCGCGTACTCGGCGGCGTCCACCGCGCGCAGCGCCCGGTCGACGCGCTGCTTGCGCTCCCGGCGACCGCGCCAGCCGACGCCCCAGCGGTGCCCGTCCAGGCCGAACCCGACCAGGTCGCTGCCGCGCACCGTCACGGTGGCCTCCAGCGTCCGCTGCTGCGGGATGTAGCCGATGCGGTCGTTGCCGCGCCGCGCCGGTTCCCCGGCGATCCGCACGGAGCCCGCGGTGAGCTCCTGCATCCCCAGCAGCACCCGGAGCAGGCTGGTCTTGCCGGAGCCGTTGGGGCCCAGCACCGCGAGGAACTCCCCCGGTGCGACGTCGAGGTCCAGTCCGTCCCAGAGGGTGCGCGGGCCGTAGGACAGGGCGGCCCCGCGCAGGCCGACGGCGGGTTCGGTGGGGGTCATCGGTCAGCGGCTCCGGTTCAGCGCATCGTCGAGCGCGGTGATCTGGGCCCGCATCCAGGGCACGTAGCTCTGGCCCTCGGGCAGCGTCTCGGTCATCTCCACCACCGGGACCCCCTTGTCCTCGGCGGCGGCGCGGATGTTGCGGGTGACCGGGGACGCGGTCTGCGGGTTGTAGATCAGGGCGGCGGCGCGGCCGGAGTTCACCGCGTCCTGGATCTCGGCGACCGCAGCGGCCGACGGGTCCGATTCGGCCTCGACCGCGTTGACGAACGACTGCGGCGTGATGTCGCGCAGCCCGGCAGCCTCGACGAGGTAGTGCGCGATCGGCTCGGTGACCAGGACCTCGCGGCCCCGGTGCGCGTCGGCGAGCGCACCGACCCGGCCCTCCAAGCGTCCGACCTCGCTGCTGAACGCACCGGCGTTGCGGTGGTATTCCCCGGCGTGGGCCGGGTCCAGCTCGGCGAGCTCGACCGCGATCCGGCGCGCGACCTCGTGCATCACGTGCAGGTCGTACCAGACGTGCTCGTTGGCGTGGTCGTGCCCGGCGTGGTCGTGGCCCTGCTCGTCGTGGGCGGCGTGCTCGTCGTGGCCCTGCTCGGGCTCGGCGCCGTGCTCCTGCGCCGGGTGCTCGGCGCCGTGGTCCTCGTGGGCGTGCTCCGGCTGCTCGGCGCCGTGGCCTTCGTGGGCGTGCTGCTCGGCGCCGTGGCCTTCGTGGTCGTGGGCGTGGTCGTGCGCCCCTTCGGCACCGGTCCCCGCGACGGCCTCGACGACGGGCTTGCCCTCGGCCGTGGTGGACAGGATCTGCTCCATGAAGCCGTCGTAACCACCGCCGTTGAACACCACGAGGTCGGCGTCGGACACCTTGGCGGCGTCCCGGGGACTGCTCTCGTAGGAATGCGGGTCGGAGGCCGGATCGCTGATGATGGATTCGACCTGGACGCGCTGCCCGCCGACGGCCTCGGCCACGCTGCCCCAGGTGTTCGTCGAGGCCACGACCGTGATGCCGCCGCCGTCCTCGGCGGGCTGCTCGGTACCGCAACCGGCCAGCACCAGACCCGCGGTGGCGAGTCCGGCGAGTGCGATCGCGCGGCGACGGGGGACGGTCATGGGCGCACTCCTGTTCCTCGTGGGACGACGGCGTGGCGTACCGAGCGGCAGCAGCGGAGCGTGACGGCACTCTGCCCTCATCGGGTGGTATCCGGTCACGATCGGTTGCCATCGAGCCCGCTGCGGTAACGGAAACCGTTGTCATGTGCAGTTTAAGCCCACCCGGACCGGTGGTTCCACCGACCACCCCATTTCCACAGCGCGGAACCGCCCTCCCCGCGGCGGGACGGATGGGGCGACCGGCGAGCCGCGGACGAGGGGCGACGAGCCGCCCGGCCTCCCGCACGGGGACGCACGGGGCGCCGAGCCCCACGGCGAGGCCGAGCGTCCCCCGGCGCGGACGGCACCGCGACCCGACCGAACCCGACCGGAACCGCACGACCCCGGAGCCCGCCACCAGCGCGCCCTCGACGGCACCCAGCCCGCACCCACTTGCCCGCCGTCCCACACGCTCACCCATCACCCGTCAGCGCAGCGAGTGAGGGGCACCTTCATCCGGCTATGTCGGATGAAGGTGGCCCCTCACACACAACTCGATCGAGTGATCAGCTTCGGAGTGGCGTGCTCGAAGGGGTGGTTCCCGCGTCTCAATTCAGGAACGGCTTCACCGGAACGGAGCGGACCCCCGCGCGCGCCGAGGGCGTGCGGCGCGACACGCGAGGTTCATCCGTGCTGGTGAGACTGCGATGCCGCGGTCGAGACACGCCCGGCCGGGCCTATGATCACCTTGGGTAGTTCCTCGATCACGGAGCGGAAGGAGTGAGCAGGATGTGGGGCACGCGTCGTGGGGGTCGAGGTTCGTCGAGCTGGTGCGCGGGAGTGCGCGGGTAGCGCCGCAGGCGAGTTCCCGACCCACCACCCGCACGCCGGTCCCGCCGCCCCCTGGCCGGACCGCCCTCCCAGCACCCGAGGAAGTCCCATGGTCGCTCCTGCCTCCCCCGAGGAAGCCCCGCACATCTCCGCGCTCCGCAGAGCAGCCGAGGGCGGGTTCCGGTTCCGCCCGCTCCCCGGCCCCCCGGGCGCGGAGATCACCGCCCTGTACGCCGAGCGGCACGGGCTCGGGATCGTCGAGACCATCGCGGTCCGCGACATCGGCGAAGCCGTCGCGACCCGCACCCGCGCCTGCGACTACCCGACGGGCGACCCGCTCTGGCAGCGCATCGGGGCCGTCGCCGACGTGGTCCTGGAGCTGCTCGACCTGCCCCCGCACGACCAACCCGGCGCCCCGGTCCGCTGCCACCGCCCGACGACCTCCCTGTGGCTCCCGGGCGACCTCTGCTGACCTCACCCTTCGGGAGATGGGCGAGGGCCGACCGCTCGCCAATGGAGTGCGCGGCGGTACCGGCAGCGGAACCTCAGCGGCCTTCTCCACGCCGGGAGCCGCTCGGCCATGTACCAACCGGCGCGACGGCTGTACTCGCCAGGAGACCGCTGAGAACACCCGCCGCGGTGCCAGCTCCGCGCCCGACCGCACGCGGATCCGCCGCCTCCTGAGCGGACCTCACCCGAACGCGACGTGAGTGCCCTCACCTCGTCAACACCACCTGGAACCGCTGAAGCGCACCGCCGGTCGGAACCCCGGAACGCAACGCACGGCACGCCCGAACAGCACCACCGGGCAGGCTGCAAAGCCGCTTCCAGCCCACGCACGCAGCCGGCACCGCCGCGGGTTCTCAGCGGTCTTCTCGCGAGGACGCCCTGACGCGGGTGGTACATGAGGAAGGGCGCCCGGAGCGAGAAGGCCGCTGAGGTTCCGCCACCCGCACCGCCAAGCAACCGGACCACCACACCGACCACGAGCGGCCCCCGCATCGCGTGGATGCGGGGGCCGCTCGTGGTGTCCGGGTCACTCCGAGTCGGAGGAGCCCTTCGACTGGTCCTCACCGGAACCGGCGGACATGCTCACCGGCGGGGTGTCCGGGATCAGCGACGGCTGCTGCTCGCCGCGGAACGTGAAGGTCGCCTGGTCGTCGGGGCCTTCGCCGTCCCAGCCCTCGACGTCGACGATCACGATCTGACCGGCCTCGACCTCGCCGAACAGGATCTTCTCCGACAGCTTGTCCTCGATCTCGCGCTGGATCGTGCGGCGCAGCGGCCGGGCGCCCAGCACCGGGTCGAACCCGCGCTTGGCAAGGAGCTTCTTGGCCGTGGAGGTGAGCTCCATGGACATGTCCTTGGTCTTGAGCGCCTTCTCCACGCGGCCGGCCAGCAGGTCGACCATCTCGATGATCTGGTCCTGCGTGAGCTGGTGGAACACGATCACGTCGTCGATGCGGTTGAGGAACTCCGGCCGGAAGTGCTTCTTCATCTCCTCGTTGACCTTGCTCTTCATCCGCTCGTAGCCCGCGTCGGCGCCCGAGCCGGAGGAGAAGCCGAGGCCCACGGCCTTGGAGATGTCCCCGGTGCCGAGGTTCGAGGTGAAGATCAGCACGGTGTTCTTGAAGTCCACCGTCCGGCCCTGACCGTCGGTCAGGCGGCCGTCCTCCAACACCTGCAGCAGCGTGTTGTAGATCTCCTGGTGCGCCTTCTCGATCTCGTCGAACAGCACCACCGAGAACGGCTTGCGGCGCACCTTCTCGGTGAGCTGGCCGCCCTCCTCGTACCCGACGTAGCCGGGGGGAGCACCGAACAACCGCGACGCGGTGTAGCGGTCGTGGAACTCGCCCATGTCGATCTGGATCAGCGCGTCGTCGTCGCCGAACAGGAACTCCGCCAGCGCCTTGGACAGCTCGGTCTTCCCGACGCCCGACGGCCCGGCGAAGATGAACGACCCGGACGGACGCCGCGGGTCCTTCAGCCCGGCGCGGGTGCGGCGGATCGCCTGGGACACGGCCTTGACCGCGTCCTCCTGCCCGATGATCCGCTTGTGCAGCTCGTCCTCCATGCGGAGCAGACGGGTGGTCTCCTCCTCGGTGAGCTTGAACACCGGGATCCCGGTCCAGTTCGCCAGCACCTCGGCGATCTGCTCGTCGTCGACCTCCGCGACGACGTCCAGGTCACCGGCCTTCCACTGCTTCTCGCGCTCCTCCTTCTGGCCGAGGAGCTGCTTCTCCTCGTCCCGCAGGCGCGCGGCCCGCTCGAAGTCCTGCGCGTCGATCGCCGATTCCTTCTCCCGGCGCACGTCGGCGATCTTCTCGTCGAACTCGCGCAGGTCCGGCGGCGCGGTCATCCGGCGGATCCGCATCCGCGCGCCCGCCTCGTCGATCAGGTCGATCGCCTTGTCCGGCAGGTAGCGGTCGTTGATGTAGCGGTCGGCCAGGCTGGCCGCCGACACCAGCGCCCCATCGGTGATGGAGACCCGGTGGTGCGCCTCGTAGCGGTCCCGCAGACCCTTCAGGATCTCGACGGTGTGCTCCAGCGAGGGCTCGCCCACCTGGATCGGCTGGAACCGGCGCTCCAGGGCCGGGTCCTTCTCCACGTACTTGCGGTACTCCTCCAGCGTGGTGGCGCCGATGGTCTGCAGCTCACCGCGCGCCAGCATCGGCTTGAGGATGCTCGCCGCGTCGATCGCGCCCTCGGCGGCACCCGCACCGACGAGCGTGTGGATCTCGTCGATGAACAGGATGATGTCGCCGCGGGTCTTGATCTCCTTGAGCACCTTCTTCAGGCGCTCCTCGAAATCACCGCGGTACCGGGAACCGGCGACCAGCGACCCGAGGTCGAGGGTGTAGAGCTGCTTGTCCTTCAGGGTCTCGGGCACCTCGCCCTTGACCACCTTGGACGCCAGCCCCTCGACCACCGCGGTCTTGCCGACGCCGGCCTCGCCGATGAGCACCGGGTTGTTCTTCGTCCGCCGCGAGAGGACCTGCATGATCCGCTCGATTTCCTTCTCGCGACCGATCACCGGGTCGAGCTTGCCCTCCCGGGCGCTCTGCGTGAGGTTCCGGCCGAACTGGTCCAGCACCAGCGAGGACGACGGCGTGCCCTCGCCGCGGCCACCGGCCTCGGCCGGCTCCTTGCCCTGGTACCCGGACAGGAGCTGCAGCACCTGCTGCCGGACCCGGTTCAGGTCCGCGCCCAGCTTCACCAGCACCTGCGCCGCGACGCCCTCACCCTCCCGGATCAGGCCCAGCAGGATGTGCTCGGTGCCGATGTAGTTGTGCCCGAGCTGCAGCGCCTCCCGCAGCGACAGCTCCAGCACCTTCTTGGCCCGCGGGGTGAACGGGATGTGTCCGCTGGGGGCCTGCTGCCCCTGGCCGATGATCTCCTCGACCTGCTGGCGCACGCCCTCCAGCGCGATCCCCAGCGACTCCAGCGCCTTGGCGGCGACACCCTCACCCTCGTGGATCAAGCCCAGGAGAATGTGCTCGGTGCCGATGTAGTTGTGGTTGAGCATCCGGGCCTCTTCCTGGGCCAGGACAACCACCCGCCTCGCGCGGTCGGTGAACCTCTCGAACATTCGCACTCCTGACTGCTGCGCCGGCGGTCCTATGGCCGGGACACGGCTCGCCTGCAGCCGATGCCCGCGACGGGTTCAGCACTCTGGGGACCACTGTAGTAGCCCCGCCCGGTCGCGGTCCGTGCCCGCTTGCGGCCTGCTGCTCTCATTCTTCTACGACACCCCGGACAACGGCCCGCTGGCCTGCGGGATTCCGGTGGTCGCCCGATCCAGTGGGCTTGTCCGCTGTGCGCGAACACCTCCTAGCGGGCCCCTCGGCGACCGCCGACCGGCACCACCATCGGGGTCCCCGCGACCGGATCGGGGACCACCCGCGCATCGAGGTCGAACACCTCGCTGAGCAGGGATTCGGTCAGCACCTCCGCCGGTTCGCCCTCGGCCACCACGGCGCCGTCCTTCATCGCGACGAGCCGGTCGGCGTAGCGGGCGGCCAGGTTCAGGTCGTGCAGCACCATCACCACGGTCCGCCCGCCCCGGTCGTGCAGGTCCCCGACCAGCTCCAGCACGTCCACTTGGTGGGACAGGTCGAGGTAGGTGGTCGGCTCGTCCAGCAGCAGCAGGTCGGTGCCCTGGGCCAGGGCCATCGACAGCCACGCCCGCTGCCGCTGCCCGCCGGAGAGCTCGTCGAGCCCGCGGTCGGCCAGCTCCTCGATGCCGGTCAGCGCCAGCGCCTCGGCCACCACCGCCTCGTCGTCGGAGGACCACTGCCGGTACCAGGACTGGTGCGGGTGCCTGCCGCGGGCGACCAGGTCGGCGACCGTGAGGCCCTCCGGGGCGACCGGCGACTGCGGGAGCAGCCCGAGGACCCGCGCCACCTCCTTCGTCGGCATCTTGTGGATCTGCTTGCCGTCCAGCAGCACGTGCCCGCGCCGGGGCGGCAGCAACCGGCCCAGCGCCCGCAGCAGGGTGGACTTGCCGCAGCCGTTGGGGCCGATGACCGCCGTGATGGTGCCGTCGGCGACGTCGAAGTCCAGCCCGTCGACGATCACCCGCTCGCCGTAGGCCAGGCGCAGGTCGCGGGCGTGCAGCTGGTGCCCGGTGCGGGCCGGGGCCTCGCGGTCGCTGGTGGACGCGGTCATGCGCGGACCTCCCGGTGCCGGCGGATGAGCAGGTAGATGAGGTACGGGGCGCCGAGGATGGCGGTGACGATGCCCACCGGCATCTCCAGGTCGCCGAACGCGGTGCGGGACAGCACGTCGGCGCCGACGACCAGCGCCGCGCCCAGCACCAGCGAGGTGATCAGCGGGGGCCGGGCGCTGCCGGACAGCCGCAGCGCGATCTGCGGCACCGCCAGCGCGACGAACTGGATCGGGCCCGCCGCCGCGGTGGCCACCGAGGCCAGCAGCACCGCCGACAGCAGCAGGGCGCTGCGGGCGAGCTGCACCCGCACGCCCAGCACCCGCACCGTGTCCTCGTCGAACTGCAGCGCCCCGAGCACGTGCGCCCCGATCAGCGCCACCGGCACCAGCAGCACCAGCGCCACCGCCACCGGGGTCACGTGCTCCCAGCCGCGCGCGTTGAGGCTGCCGGTGAGCCACACCATCGCCCGGCCCGCGTCGTTGACGTCGCCGACGGTGAGCAGCCAGTAGCTCGCGTTGCCCGCCAGCGCGCTGAGCCCGATGCCCACCAGGACCATCCGGTAGGAGTCGACCCCGCGCCGGTAGGCCAGCAGGTAGACGGCCAGGCCGGTGCCCAGCCCGCCGAGCAGCGCCACCAGCGGCAGCCCGTAGGCGGCCAGCGCGCCGGTCAGCACGCCCGACGTGCCGCCGAACACGATCATCGCGACGGCCGCCGCGCCCGCGCCCGCGGTGATGCCCAGCATGTCCGGGCTGGCCAGCGGGTTGCGGGCCAGCGCCTGGGTGAGCGCCCCGGCCAGGCCGAGGGCGCCGCCGACCAGCAGCGCGGTCAGCGAACGGGGCAGCCGCAGCTCCCAGATCACGACGGTCTGGCCGCGGTCCCCGCCGCCGAACAGCGTGGCGAGCACCTCGGTCGGGGTGATCTGGTACTCGCCCATGCCGACGTTGAGCACGAACAGCGCCAGCAGCGCCAGCGCGGAGCCGAGCAGCGCGACCAGCGGGCGGATCCGGAGGACGCCCGAGAACGGCCCGGCCCGCAGCGGGGCCCGGCCGGCGACGCGCGGCGGGGTCTGGATCACAACCGCACCAACTTCCTCCGACGGACCAGGGCGATGAAGAACGGGGCGCCGACCACCGCCAGCATCACGCCCACCTGCACCTCGCCGGGCCGCGCGACCAGCCGGCCCGCGATGTCGGCGACCAGCACCAGCGAGGCCCCGAGGAGCCCGGCGAACGGCAGCAGCCAGCGGTAGTCCGCGCCGGTGAAGAACCGGGCCACGTGCGGCACGATCAACCCCACGAAGGCGATCGGCCCGCACACCGCGGTGGCCCCGCCGACCAGCACCGCGATGCCCGCGATGCCCGCGCGGCGGGCCCAGGCGACCCGGTGGCCGAGGGAGCGGGCCACGTCGTCGCCCAGCGACAGCGCGTTCAGGCTCGACGCGTTGGCCAGGCCGAGCACCAGCCCGGCGATCAGGAACGGCAGCACCTGCAGGATCACGCCGGTGTCGGTGACCGCGATCGAGCCGACCTTCCAGAACCGGTAGGTGTCCAGGGACTGCTGGTCGGACAGCACCAGCGCCGAGGTGATCGCCTGGAGGAGCTGGCTGATCGCCATCCCGGCCAGCGCCAGCGTCACCGGCGTCGGTCCGCCGCGCCCCATCGAGCCGATCGCGAACACCGCGAGCGCGCCCAGCAGGGCACCGGCGAAGCCGAACCAGATGAAGCCGTACAGGGTGGTGATGCCGAAGGTGTAGACCGACAGCACCACCGCCACGGCGGCGCCCTGGGTGATGCCGAGGATGCCCGGGTCGGCGATCGGGTTGCGGGTGTGGCCCTGCATCAGGGCGCCCGCCACGCCGAGGGAGGCCCCGGCGAGCACCCCGAGGACGGTGCGCGGGATGCGCAGCTCGCGGATGATCAGGTCGTTCTCGGTGCCCCGGGGGCGAACAGCGCGCTCCACACCTCGGCCACCGGGATCGTCTTGGCGCCCAGCGCCACGCTGAGCACCGCGCTGACCGCGAGCACGGCCAGCAGCACGAGCAGTCCGGTGAGGCGGCGGGCGCGGCGCTGCCGCAGCCGGTCGCCGGAGGCGGGACGCGCGTCGGGACCGGGGCGGTCGACGGTCACGCTGCGGCTCACGTCCCACTCCCTCACTGATCGAGTGTCCCCCGGGCGGGGGCATACTTAGGTTAGGACCACCTAATCACGACGACCAGACTGGCTCCCGATGTCCGTGGTCACAACCTCTGGGGGAGGCACCGCGGACGTGCGGAGGCGGACATGCCGAAGGGCGTCCCGGGAATCCCGGAACGCCCTTCCGCGCGAACTGTCAGTTCGCCTTGTGGTACTGCTCGACGATGTCGGCCGGGATCCGGCCGCGGTCGGAGACCTTGAGCCCGCGCTTGCGCGCCCATTCCCGAATGGCCTGGTTCTGCTCGCGGTCCGCGCTGGTCGAACTGCCGCTGGAAGAAGAACGGCCGCCGGACGTGGGGCGCGGTCCCGGCTTCTTGCGCCCGCCGGAACGGCGCGCGCTGGAGACGTAACCGGCCAGCGCGTCGCGCAGCTCTGAGGCGTTGTCCGCCGAAAGGTCGATCTGGTAGGCGACCCCGTCCAAACCGAACTCGACGGTTTCGTCGGCCTGGCCGCCGTCCAGATCGTCGACGAGGGTCACCGTCACCTTCTGCGCCATCGTGGAAGTCCTCCCCGGAGTTTTTGTGCAATACCGGGACAGCAACCACTCCCGGGAACACCGCATCCCTGCGAGTACGCCAATTGCCGTCACCGTGCGAATCTCAGGGTCAGGTTAGCGCAGCAACACCCACAACGCACTCATCCGAGGGAGAGAAACCAGTGCGGTGTTCCCTGATCGGGTCATTCCGGGCGGACCAGCGGGAACAGGATCGTCTCCCGGATACCGAGACCGGTCAACGCCATCAACAACCGGTCGATACCCATTCCGACGCCACCGCTCGGCGGCATTCCGTACTCGAGCGCGCGCAGAAAGTCCTCGTCGACCGGCATCGCCTCGGCATCACCGGCCGCCGCCAGCGCGGCCTGCTCCTCCAGGCGCTCCCGCTCCACCACGGGGTCGACCAGTTCCGAGTACCCCGTGGCGAGCTCGAAACCACGCACGTAGAGATCCCATTTCTCGGCCATCCCGGGACGGCTGCGGTGCTGCCGGGTGAGCGGCGAGGTCTCCAGCGGGAAGTCGCGGACGAACGTCGGCGCGGACAAATGATCGCCGACGAGCTGCTCCCACAGCTCCTCGACGAGCTTTCCGTGGCCCAGCGCCGGATCGGTCTGCAATCCGCGGGACTCGGCGTGCTCGCGCAACGTGGTCGCCGGTGTTTCCGGAGTGATCTCGGATTCCAGCGCCTCGGACAACGAGTCGTACATCGAGACCGACGCCCACTCGCCCGACAAGTCGTACCGGGTTCCGTCGAACCACGTCACCACCTGGGAGCCCGCGACCTTCTCGGCGGCCTCCTGGATCAGCTCCCGGGTGAGCACCGCCATGTCGTTGTAATCCGCGTAGGCCTGGTAGAACTCCAGCATCGCGAACTCCGGCGAGTGGGAAGAATCACTGCCCTCGTTGCGGAAGTTCCGGTTGATCTCGAATACCTTCTCGATCCCGCCCACGACGCACCGCTTCAGATACAACTCCGGCGCGATCCGCAGGAACAGGTCGATGTCGAAGGCGTTGGAATGCGTGACGAACGGACGAGCGGCGGCGCCGCCTTGCAGCGTTTGCAGCATCGGGGTCTCCACCTCGACGAAACCGCGCCGCTCGAAGGACGACCGCAGCGACCGCTGCACCGCCGCGCGGGTCCGCACCGTCTCGGCGGCCTGCTCGCGGACGATGAGGTCGACGTAGCGCTGCCGGACCCGGCTCTCCTCGCCGAGCTCCTTGTGCATCACCGGCAGCGGGCGCAGCGATTTCGCCGCGAGCCGCCACTCGTCGGCCATCACCGACAGCTCGCCGCGCCGGGAGGTGATCACCTCGCCGTGCACGAACACGTGGTCGCCGAGGTCGACGTCGGTCTTCCAGGCCGCCAGCGCCTCGTCGCCGACCTGGTTCTTGCTGATCATCGCCTGCAGCTCGGTGCCGTTGCCGGACCGCAGCGTGGCGAAGCAGAGCTTGCCGGTGTTGCGCAGGAACATCACCCGACCGGCGACGCCGACGTGCTCACCGGTGGCGGTGTCGGGCGCCAGGTCGGGGTGCGCCGCGCGGACCTGCGCGAGCTCGTGCGTGATGGGCAGCGCCACCGGGTAGGGGTCCACCCCGCCCGCCAGCAGGCGCGCCCGCTTCTCCCGCCGCACCCTGAGCTGTTCGGGCAGGTCATCGGCACTGTCAACGGGGTTCGGCTGGTCCTGGTCAGTCACGGCACCACAGACTACGTTCAGCGTTCCGGGGCGCTGTCACCAGGCAGCCTTTCGGCGGTACCCCACCCGCCGGACACCACCCCACGCAAGCGGCGAAAACCGCTTCCGCCAAACTCACGCGCCACCAGCACCCACCGTCAGACAAGCGGCGAAAGCCGCTTCCGCCTTACCCCACCCTCGCCACTGGCACCGCCGCGGGTTCTCAGCGGCCTTCTCGCGAGGACGCCCTGATGCCGTGTATCGGCATACATCAAGAAGGGCGCCCGGAGCGAGAAGGCCGCTGAGGTTCCGCCACCCGCACCGCTCCGCAAAAAGACCACACTTCAACCTATGTTCCGGTTGAAGACGAGTTTTAGTCCTTGCAGCGTCAAATCCGGCACGTGGTGGTCGATCATCTCCGACTCGGCGAGGACCAGCGGCGCGAGGCCGCCGGTGGCCAGCACCGCCGTCGGGCCGGGACGACTCGCCCCCAGCTCCTCGACGATCCGCCGGACCAGCCCGTCGACCTGTCCGGCGAACCCGTAGAGGATGCCGGACTGGAGGCATTCCACGGTGTTCTTGCCGATCACCGACCGGGGCGCGGCCAGCTCCACCTTGCGGAGCTGGGCGGCGCGCGCGGCCAGCGCGTCCAGCGAGATCTCGATGCCGGGGGCGAACACGCCGCCGAGGAACTCGCCGCGCGCCGAGATCACGTCGATGTTGGTGGAGGTGCCGAAATCCACCACCACGCAGTTGGTGGCGTGCAGGTGGTGCGCGGCCAGGGTGTTGATCACCCGGTCGGCGCCCACCTCCTTCGGGTTGTCCACCAGCAGCGGGACCCCGGTGCGCACCCCCGGCTCCACCACCACGCGCGGCAGGTCGTCCCAGTCGCGTTCGAGCATCACCCGCAGCTCCCGCAGCAGCGCGGGCACCGTGGACAGCGCCGCGATGCCGGTGATCCGCTCCGCGTAGTGGCCGATCAGGCCGCGCATGGTCAGCGACAGCTCGTCGGCGGTCATCCGCGGTTCGGTCCGCATCCGCCAGTCCCGGACCAGCTCGTCGCCCGCCGGGTCGTAGACGCCCACCGTGATGTTGGTGTTGCCGATGTCGATGGCGAGCAGCACCGCGGGTCCCCTAGTTCTCGGGCTGCTGGAGCAGCGCGTCGAGCTTGGCGGCGTCGTCGGTCTCGGCGCCGCTGACCAGGCCGGATCCCTCGGGGGCGGCGGCCGGGTCGGTGCCGCGCTCGACGATCCGGTTGTCCGCGTCGACGAACAGCACCTTCGGCCGCACCGAGCGCGCCTCCAGCTCGTCCAACACCCCGTAGGACATCAGGATGACCAGGTCGCCGGGGCTGATCAGGTGCGCGGCGGCGCCGTTGATCCCGATCACCCCGGAGCCGCGGGCACCGGTGATCGCGTAGGTCTCCAGCCGGGCGCCGTTGGTGATGTCGACGATCGCCACCTGCTCGCCTTCGAGCAGGTCGGCGGCGTCCATCAGGTCGGCGTCGATGGTCACCGAACCGACGTAGTGCAGGTCGGCCTGGGTCACCGTGGCCCGGTGGATCTTGGACTTCAGCATCGTGCGGAACATCGCGGACCTCCCTGCGCGCACGTGGGGCCTTCGGACACCGCGGTGGCGCCGCGACGTGGTCGCCCGGTACCGGTCGGCCCGGGGGCATTGTGGCCCACCCGTCCCGGCACCCGGCCGCGGACCCGGACGGTCACGACGGAACGCCCGGATCGCCGAGCAGCACCAGCGCGTTGTCGATCAGCCGGGTGCCGCCCACGGCGGCGGCGACGAGCAGCCGCGCCTCGCCCTCGGCGGGGACGGGCCCCAGCTCCGGATCGCGCAGCTCCAGGTAGTCGACCTCGACGAGCGGTTCGGTGGCCAGCACCTCGCGCGCGGCGGTCAGCACCGCGTCGGGACCGGCCGGGGCCGCGTGCGCCCCGGCGGTCAGCGCCGCCGACAGCACCAGCGCCGCCTCCCGCTGCTCGGCGGTGAGGTAGGCGTTGCGGGACGACAGCGCGAGGCCGTCGGGTTCCCGGATCGTCGGCACGCCCTGGACCGCCGTGTCCAGGTGCAGCTCGCGCGCCATCCGCCGGACCAGCACCAGCTGCTGGTAGTCCTTCTCGCCGAACAGCGCCAGGTTGGGCCGGACGATGGTGAGCAGCTTGAGCACCACGGTCAGCATCCCGTCGAAGTGCCCCGGCCGGGACGCCCCTTCGAGCTGGTCGCCCAGGTCGGCGACCCGGACGGTGATCTGCGGGTCGTCCCCGTACATCGCCCGCACCGACGGGGCCAGCACCAGGCCGACGCCCTCGGCGCGGCAGGCGTCCAGGTCGGCGTCCGGGGTGCGCGGGTAGCGCTCGAAGTCCTCGGCCGGGCCGAACTGCAGCGGGTTGACGAAGATCGACACGACCACCACGGTGTTCGGGTCGCGGCGGGCGCGGCGGATCAGCTCGCGGTGCCCGCGGTGCAGCGCGCCCATCGTCGGCACCAGCACCACGGTGCGCCCCGCGGCGCGCAGCGCGCGGGTGACCACGGCCAGCTCGGCGGGCTCGTGGTGGACGGTCAGCTCGCCCGGGGTGTAGCCGGGGCCCGCCCCGGCGAGTTCGGCGGCGGTCATCGCTCCTCCAGGGCGTCGCGCACCTCGGCGGCGGCATCGGCGCGCAGCAGCCCGGCCCGCTCGGCGCGCGCGGCCGTGCGCCGGGCCAGCGCGCGGTAGCCGGGCAGCGCCTCCGGATCGGTCCGGTCCAGCGCGGCGAGGTGGTCGCGGACGGTGCCCGCGTCCCCGCGCACCACCGGACCGGTGATCGCGCGGTCGCCCATCCGCAGCGCGTTGTCCAGGGACGCGGACAGGATCGGGGCCATCACCCGGTCGGCGGGCTCGATCCCGGCCGCGCGCAGCAGCGCCGCGCAGTCGTTGACCAGCGTGATCAGGTGGTTCGCGCCGTGGGTGAGCGCCGCGTGGTACAGCGCGCGGGCCTGCTCCGGCACCCGCACCGGCTCCATGCCCAGCTCCAGCGCCAGCGCCTCGGCCACGGCCCACCCCGCGTCGTCGGCGGCGGTGACCGCGGTGCAGGCGGTGGCCAGCCGCTCGACGTCCTCGGCGCGACCGGTGAAGGTCATCGCCGGGTGCAGCGCCAACGGCAGCACCCCGACCTCGGCAGCGGGGGCCAGCACCGCAACCCCGTGCGCGCCCGAGGTGTGCAGCAGCATCTGGCCCTGGCGCAGCGATCCGGTGGCCACCAGGCCCCGGACCAGCCCGGCGATCGCGTCGTCGGGCACCGCCAGCAGCACCAGGTCGGCCTGCGCGGCGACCTCGTCCGGCGGCAGCACCGCCGCTCCCGGCAGCAGCTCCTCGGCGCGGCGCACCGAGGCGTCGGACACCGCCGCCGCGGCGTCGACCTGATGACCCGCGCGGCGCAGCGCCGCGCCCAGCACGGCGCCCACCCGGCCGGCGGACACGACGCCCACCCGCAGCCGGGGACCCCGTCGCCCAGCAGAAACCACGTCGTCCTCCCTACCGTTCCAGTCCACTCCGGGTACCGGACAGCAGCGCGAGACTAGCCGGTCGACGCCGGTCCGACGCCGCCAGGTGGCGAGCGCCACGACCGGTCCCGGCGCGGCGGAGCGTCACTGCCGCCGGACCGGGCGCTTGATGTTGGCCCTGGTCAGCTCGTCGATCTTGATCCGCGCGGTGCGGATGGCGTGCTGGTTTCCGGTGGCCGAGCGGCGGGCGTGCTTGAGGTCGGCGATCAGCTTCTCCCGCCGGGCGCGGCGGGCGGCGCTGGTGGTGCGGCCCTGGGCGGCGCGGTGCTGGAGGAACGCCAGCTCGGTCACCGCGATCTGGTAGTCGCGCACCGCCTTGGCGGCCTCGGCGCCCGCGCCCCGGCGGACCTTGCGCAGCCAGCCGCGACGACCCGCCAGGCTGGCCAGCATCTCCACCTCGCTGCGCACGATGAGCCCCGCCCGCTGGAGCACCGGGAGCTGCTCGGCGACGATCCGCTGCTCGCGCTTGCGCTGCCACATCACCAGCCAACCGGTGCCGAAGAAGATCGGGACCATGATGAGGAAGTACATGTTGAGGAACTCGGTGCCGCCGAGCAGCGTGGAGGCGTTCCACACCGCGTGCAGCACCACCGCGGCCAGGTAGCCCAGCACCGGGTACAGCACCCGCATCCGCTTGTCCTCGGTGCGCGAGGCCAGCCCGATGCCGATGCCGATCATCGCGCTGAACAGCGGGTGCGAGAACGGCGCGAGCACCCCGCGGAGGATGAACACGGCGACGACCCCGCCGCTGACCCCGCCGAGGCCGCCCTCGGCGAAGGCCTTGCCGAAGTACAGGATGTTCTCGATGAAGGCGAACCCGGCGGCGGTCAGCGCGGCGTAGACGATGCCGTCGACCAGCCCGTTGAACTCCGAGCGGCGGCGGAACCACAGCGCGACGACGAACAGCGCCTTGGCGGCCTCCTCGACCACCGGTGCCATCAGGGCCATCTGGAAGAAGCGGTGGTCGGTCGGTCCGAGCAGGAGGTCGCCGAGGTTGGTGACGGCGTCGTTGAGCAGCAGGGCGCAGGCCGTGGCCCCGCCCGCCCCCCACAGGAACGCGCCGACCAGCAGCATCGGCGGCTCCGGCTCCCAGCGGTCGATCCACACGATCGCGGCGAAGACGACGGCGACCGGCAGCAGCGCGGCCACCGCCCCGACGGAAGCGGCCAGCCCGCCGACCCGCGAGGTGGTGACTCCCAGCATCACCAGCCCGCACATGCCGAGCACGATGAGCCCGGCGATCGGCCAGCCGACGGCGAGGTGCTTCCGGGTCTGGAGCCGCCGAGCACCGGAGAGGTCGGCGGCCTGAAGATCAGGAGAGGTCACGGGAGGAACCCTAGAGATCCCGCCGGGCGAACGCCGCCCGGGTGAGCGCGATCCACCTCACCCGCGACGGCGACGTCGCCGCTTGGTCTCCGTCCCGTAAGCCGCCAGCAACTCGTCGACCGAGGTGCCCTCGGCGTGCGCGCCCGCCGGGTCCTCCTCCGGGGCGGGGTTCTGGGCCGCTTGGCCCGGCGCCACCGCACCGGGCGCGGGCGGCTTCGGCGGCGCGGGATTCGGTGACGGCGGGTTCTGCGGCGCGGGGTTCTGGGGCGCTGGATTGGGGGGCGCGGGGTTCGACGGCTTCGGCGGCGCGGCGGCCGGACGGGGCTGGTTCGCCGCGGGCGGCTTCGCCGGGTGCTCGTACTGGCTGCGGTCCGGCCGCCGCTGCGGTGCCGACGGCGGCTCCTCGAACCGGCCGGACACCCGCTGCACCAGGTCCGTGCCGCCCGACCCGGACGTGGCGGGTGACCCCGGCAGCTCCCGCGACTCGCCCGGCGGCACGAACTCCGCGCCCTCCTGCAAGGACCGCACCCGGGTGGACTCGGCGCGCAGCGCGACCCGCTCGAACAGCACGTCACCGCCGAGCACCTGCTCCAGCGACGCCCGCAGCCGCTGCAACTCCGACTGCAAGGCGCGCAGCTCGCCCTCGGACTCCTCGGCGGCCTTGCGGCGGGCCTCCGCCTCGGCCTCGGCCTCGAACTCCTGGCGGGCGGCGATCTCCCGCTCCAGCTCCAGCTCGTAGATCCGCTGCCGCTCGGCGGCCTCCCGCTCCTTCTCCACGACCCGGCTGCGCAGCTTGGCGACCGCGAAAGCAGCCAGCAGCGCCGACCACAGCGCGGCGACCAGCCCCAACCGCAGCAGGCGCGCGTCGTCGCTGAGCACCAGGACGGCGGTGGCGGCGGCCGCGAGCAGCAGCGCCGCGGTCCACAACGCGCCGGAACGCCTGGGGGCGGAGTCGGAACCGCCGGAGTCGGACATGCCGTCCACGGTACCGGGCGGTTATGGGTTCGAGACCCGAAGGGAACTGCGGACCGCCGGTGATCCGCGGGGCGGTGCCGGTGGCGTGCCGCCGGGTGCTGGGCGGACCGCCTACTCGCGGTCGTCGGGCTCGTCCGGCTCGTCGGGGTTGCGCAGGCAGTGCTCCAGCCACAGCCCGGCGCCCACCAACGCCGCCGCGCTGATCAGGCCGACCACCGACGCCAGCGCGTCGCTCCGGGCGACGTCCACGGTCCCCCAGCGCTGCGAGAGGTAGGCCAGCAGGCCGATCCAGATCCCGCCCATCAGGGCCCCGGCCAGCGAGGACGCCTTGGCCAGCGCCACCGCCCGGGCGGCGGTGATCCGGTCGACCGGCTCGACGCCCTCCTTGCGGCGGATGCGCGGGCGCATCACGATCGCCAGCACGAGGTCGATCACCGCGACCACCAGCAGCGTCGCCCCCACCGGCAGCGGCAGCGGCGGCAGGCTCCCGTAGAACAGCTGCGTGCCCAGGAAGCTCACCAGCGCTCCGACCAGCGCGACCGTGAGGAGCTGGCGGGGCTGGGTGAAGGTCATGCGCTCGTCCTGCCGTGGTGCCACCCCACCAGGATGGCACCTCCGGACCCGCCGTTGAACTCGCCTCGCGACGACTTCGAGGTTCGGACTTGAGCCTCCACCGAGGGGAGGGCCGAAGGTGGCTCCCGTGGACGACGGAACGCGCTACACGATCGGCGAGCTCGCCCGGCGCACCGGGCTGAGCGTCAAGACCATCCGGTTCTACGCCGACCGCGGCATCGTGCCGCCCACCGACCGCACACCCGCGGGCTACCGGCTCTACGACGTCTCGGCGATCCGGCGGCTGGAACTGGTCCGCACCCTGCGCGAACTCGGCGCCGGGCTGGCGGAGGTGCGGCGGGTGCTGGGCAGCGAGACCAGCGTGGCCGGGCTCGCGCGCACCCACCTGGACCTGCTCGACGAGCAGCTCCGGGTGTTGCAGACCCGGCGAGCGGTGCTGCGGGCCGTCGTCAAGCTGAACCGATCGACGGAGGAAGTGAAACTCATGCACAAGCTCGCGCGCATGTCCGACGAGGAGCGCGACCGGCTCATCGACGAGTTCTGGAACGAGGTGACCGCCGGGCTCGACATCAACCCCGAGTTCGACGCCTGGATGCGGTCCGCCCGCCCGGCGCTGCCCGACGACCCGTCGGCCGAGCAGCTGGAAGCCTGGATCGAGCTAGCCGAACTCGTCCAGGAATCGGACTTCCGGCAGGCCGTCCGGGGGCTCCACCAGGAGCACTCCGACCGCCGCGACGACGGCGAGCCGATGGGCGTCCAGACGCCCGAGCAGGCCAAGCGGTGGTGGGCGGTCACCGACGAGGCCCGCGAAGCCGAGCAGGCCGGGGAGAGCCCGGACGGTCCCCGGGGACGGGCGGTGGCCGACCGGGTCGCCGAGCTCTCCACCGAGGACAACGGCACGCCCGACACCCCGGAGGCACGCCGGTCGCTGGCCGAAGACCTCGAGCAGCGCACCGACGAGCGGATCTCGCGGTTCTGGGAACTGCTGGCCACCATCAACGGGTGGCCCCAGCACCCCACCACCGCCGCGGCGACCCGCTGGCTCGCCGCCGCCCTCCGAGCCACCGCGCCCAGAGGGAACCACCCTGGCCGGACCCGGCCACCCACCCGATCGTGACCTGAGTGAGGGGCACCCTGTACCCAGCGACTTGGTACAGCGTGCCCCTCACCTGGGAAAGGTTCGCTCGGGTGGGTGGCGTGTGCGCCCGTTCTGGTGGTGGATCAGCGGAGGGGGAGGTCGTCCCGGCGGGTGACGCCGGCCTTCTCGGACTCCGGGAGGGCTCGGAGCAGGTCGCGGACCGGGCCGCGGCCCGGCAGGTCGGCGTCCGGGTCGGCTTGCAGCCACGGGATGAGGACCGTCGCCCGGGCCGGGGTGCCGGGGTGCGGCAGCAGGAGGTCCGGGTGGTCGCTGCGGACGTCGTCGACGGTGACCACGTCGACGTCGAGGGTGCGGGGGCCCCAGTGCCGTTCCCGGACGCGTTCGGCCCGCCGCTCCAGCTCCTGGCCCCGGCGCAGCCAGTCCCACTCGTCGCAGCGGTCGGACTCCACCACGATGATCGCGTTGAGGAAGTCCGGCTGGTCGGTGACGCCCCAGGCCGCCGTCTCGTACACCGACGAGGCGGCCACCAGCTCGTCGGCGAAGCCCGCCACCGCCAGCCGCAGGTGGGCCAGCCGGTCCCCGAGGTTGGACCCCAAGGACAGCACCGCTCGGCTCATCGCCGCCCCCTCAGGCCGGGACCACGCCGCCGCGCCCCCCGCGCCGCGACCGGCGCATGGTGACCGCCACGTCGGCGAAGGCCAGCGGGATCGGCGCCGTCGGCTTGTGCAGGGTGACCTCGGTGGCGTACACCCGGTCGTCGGTCATCACGTCGTCGGCGATCTCCCCGGCGACGGTCTCGATCAGGTCCCGCGACGGCCCGCCGACGATCGCCGCCGCGCGTTCGGCCAGCTCGCCGTAGTGCAGGGTCCGGGCCAGCTCGTCGGTCGCCGCGGCCTCGGCGAGGTCCAGCCACACCGTGATGTCGACCAGGAACTCGTGGCCGTCGCGCTTCTCCTCGTCGAAGACCCCGTGGTGCCCGCGGACCCGCAGGCCGGTGAGGGTGATCCGGTCCGCCACCTCAGCTCCCCCCTCCGGTCCGCCACGCCCGGGTCACCGCGACCGCGTCGAGCGACGCCCGCACGTCGTGCACCCGCACGCCCCACGCCCCGCGGTCGGCGGACAGCGCCGAGACCACGGCGGTCGCCGTCTCGCGGCCCGACGGGGGCCGCGGCTTCCCGTCGGCGTCGGCCAGCAGCCGCCCGAGGAACCGCTTGCGGGAGGCGCCGACCAGGACCGGGAAGCCGCTGCCGGTGAACACCTCCAGCCGGTTGAGCAGCTCCCAGTCGTGCGCCGCGGTCTTGGCGAAGCCGAGGCCCGGGTCGAGCACGATGGCCTCCTCCCGCACCCCGGCGGCCAGCGCGGCCTCGACTTGGCCGAGCAGCTCGTCGCGCACCTCGGCGACCACGTCGCGGTAGGTGGCCAGCGAGCCCATGTCCTTGCTGTGGCCGCGCCAGTGCATCAGCACCCACGGCATCCCGGTGTCGGCGGCGACGTGCATCATCTCCGGGTCGGCCAGCCCGCCGGAGACGTCGTTGATGACCACGCCGCCGACCTCGGCCGCCGCGGCGGCGACCTTCGCGCGGGTGGTGTCCACGCTGACCGGCACCCCGGCGGCGAGCAGCTCCCGCACCACCGGGACGACCCGCTCGGTCTCGGTCGCCGCGTCCACCCGCTCCGAGCCGGGCCGGGTGGACTCACCGCCGACGTCGATGATGTCGGCACCGGCCCGGAACATCTCCACGCCGTGCGCGACGGCGGCGTCCCGGTCCAGGTAGCGCCCGCCGTCGGAGAACGAGTCGGGTGTCACGTTGAGCACGCCCATCACGGCGCAGCGCTGCGGGTTCGGCAGCAGTTCGTGCATCACTTGCCCCTGATCAGTGCGAGGGCCTCGGCCCGGGAGGACGCGGAGCTGCGGAACACGCCGCGGACCGCGGACGTCGTCGTGGTGGCCCCGGCCTTGCGGATGCCGCGCATCCCCATGCACAGGTGCTCCGCCTCGACGACCACGATGACCCCGCGCGGGTCGAGCCGCCGGACCAGCGCGTCGGCCACCTGCGAGGTCATCCGCTCCTGCACCTGGGGGCGCCGGGCGTAGAGGTCGACGAGCCGGGCGAGCTTGGACAGCCCGGTCACCCGGCCCTGCTCGTTCGGGATGTAGCCGACGTGGGCGTGCCCGTGGAACGGCAGCAGGTGGTGCTCGCAGCTGGAGTAGATCGGGATGTCGCGCACCAGGACCAGTTCCTCGTGCGCCTCGTCGAAGGTCCGGTCCAGGACCTCGTCCGGGTTGGCGTAGAGCCCGGCGAACAGCTCGCGGTACGAGCGCGCGACGCGCGCGGGCGTGTCCCGCAGGCCGTCGCGGTCCGGGTCCTCACCGGTGGCGATCAGCAGCTCGCGGATCGCCGCCTCGGCGCGGGCCTGGTCGAAGGTGGCCGGGTGGTCGAAGGTGGCCGGGTCGTCGAAAGTGGCCGGATGCGAAGCGGGCCGGTCGTCGCGGGGGTCGTCCCCCGCGCCGACCGGCCCGTTGGTGCTGGACAATCGTTCGTTCCTCCACCGGCTGAGGCCCCCGCCCGGGTGGGCGGGGACCCCGACACCGGAGTCAGCGGTTCGTGGTGCCGTTGCCGTTGTCCGGCGGCCGCTCCGAGCCGCCCTCGGCCCCGGACTCCTTGCCGGTGTCGCCACCGGTCGTCGGCTCCGACCCGCCCGTGCCGTTCTGCTCTCCGGTCGGCGGCTGCTGCTGCCCGCGCTCCCAGGACGGCACCCAGTCGTACTGGTTGCCCTGGGCGGGCTGCTGCGGGCCGCCCTGCTGCTGGGGCTGGTACTGCCCGCCCTGCGGGTTGTAGTACTGGCCCTGCTGCTGCGGCGCCGGGTAGCCCGGACCGCCCGGCGAGGTCGCCGGGGTCCAGCCGGGCGGCGCCCCGTAGTTCGGCGGCACCGCGTGCGGGACCTGCCCGTACTGGGCCTGCGGGTTCTGGAACTGCACCGTGCCCTGGTAGGCGCCCGCCGGGGTCGGCTGCCCCTGCTGCGGGGGCTGGCCCTGCGGCTGCGGCTGCTGGCCCTGGGGCTGCTGCCCCTCGGGTTGTCCCTGCGGCGGCTGCCCCTGGGGCTGTCCCTGAGGCGGCTGGCCCTGGGGCTGCTGCTGCGGGTCGCCCTGCTGGGCACCGGCGGTGCCGTTGCCCTGGGGACCGCCGATCGGGGTCGGCGTCGGAGTCGGCTGCTCCTCGACCGGGGGCCACGGCTCACCGCGCTCCTTGGCGAGCTCGCCGCGGGTCTTGATCGGCGGCTTCTCCGACGGCGTGCGGCCACCGAAGTCGTTGAACGCGGTGATCCGGGGGCGCTTCTCCACGTCGGCGAAGATGCGCTCCAAGTCCTTGCGGTTCAGCGTCTCCTGGTCCATCAGCTCCAGGACGAGGTCGTCGAGGATGTCGCGGTAGGTGTTGAGGATCTCCCACGCCTCGGTGTGCGCGGCCTCGATGAGCCGGCGCACCTCCTCGTCGATCTCGTGCGCGACCTCCAGCGAGTAGTTCGGCTGCTGGCCGGCGGTGCGGCCCAGGAACGGGTCGCCCTCCTCCTTGCCGTACTTGACCGCGCCGAGCCGGGCGGTCATGCCGTACTCGGTGACCATCGCGCGGGCGATCTTCGTCGCCTGCTCGATGTCGCTGGAGGCACCCGTGGTCGGCTCGTGGAACACCAGCTCCTCGGCCGAGCGACCGCCCAGCGCGAACACCAGCCGGCCGATCATCTCCGAGCGGGTCATCATGTCCTTGTCGTCCTCGGGGACGACGAGGGCGTGCCCGCCGGTGCGACCGCGCGGCAGGATCGTCAGCTTGTACACCGGCTCCAGGTCGGGCATCGCCCACGCGGCCAGCGCGTGCCCGCCCTCGTGGTAGGCGGTGATCTTCTTGTCCCGCTCCGAGATGATCTTGCTCTTGCGGCGCGGGCCGCCGATCACGCGGTCGACCGCTTCCTCCAGCGCGGGACCGGTGATGAGCTGGCCGTTCTCCCGCGCGGTGAGCAGCGCGGCCTCGTTGACCACGTTCTCCAGGTCGGCGCCGGAGAAGCCCACGGTGCGCTTGGCCAGGCCCTCCAGGTCGGCGTCCTGCGCCAGCGGCTTCCCCTTGGAGTGCACCCCGAGGATGGCGCGGCGACCGCGCATGTCCGGCGCCGAGACCGGGATCTGCCGGTCGAAGCGGCCCGGGCGCAGCAGCGCCGGGTCCAGGATGTCGGGCCGGTTGGTGGCGGCGATCAGGATGATGCCGCCGCGCGAGTCGAAGCCGTCCATCTCGACGAGGAGCTGGTTGAGAGTCTGCTCCCGCTCGTCGTGGCCGCCGCCGAGCCCGGCGCCGCGCTGGCGCCCCACCGCGTCGATCTCGTCGACGAAGATGATGCACGGCGCGTTCTGCTTGGCCTGCTCGAACAGATCGCGCACGCGGGACGCGCCGACGCCGACGAACATCTCGACGAAGTCGGAACCGGAGATGGAGTAGAACGGCACGGCGGCTTCACCGGCGACCGCCCTGGCCAGCAGGGTCTTGCCGGTGCCCGGCGGGCCGTAGAGCAGCACGCCCTTCGGGATCTTGGCGCCGAGCGCCTGGTACCGGCCGGGGTTCTGCAGGAAGTCCTTGATCTCGTGGAGTTCCTCGACGGCCTCGTCGGCACCCGCGACGTCGGTGAACAACGTCTGCGGCATGTCCTTGGTGAGCTGCTTGGCCTTGGACTTGCCGAAGTTCATCACCCGGTTGCCGCCGCCCTGGACGTTGTTCATCATCCACATGAGCAGCAGCACCAGGATGCCGATCGGCACCAGGTACAGCAGGAGGGTCATCCAGATCGAGTCCTGGGTGACCTTGGTGTTCCACTGCGGGACGTCGGCGCTGCGGATCTCGTCGACGATCTGGTTGGTGGCTCCGGCGGGGTACTGCGCGATCAGCAGGGAACTGTCGGCGAAGGACTGACCTTCCTTCAGGGTCAGCCGAACCCGTTGCTCCTTGTCCTCGATGGTCGCGTCGGCCACCTTGCCCTGCGCGATCTGCTCCAGCGCGTCCGACGTCGAGACCTCGCGGTAGGCGCGGGTCTCGTCGAACAGCACGCTGAAGGCGTAGATCAGCAGGAACGCTGCAAGGATCCACAGCAGCGGGTTGCGGAGCAGGCGCTTTCGGTCCATTCACTTGCGGCCGGCGGGCGGCCTCGACCCTCCCTGACTGTCACTTCGGGCGACGGCGTGCTCGGCTTGACGAGGGTCGTCATGGCCGTCAACCCCTTCAGACCAGCGTACCGGCCCATGCGTCGGCACGACCATGCCGAGCGTTACGCGGAACACCGAGCGTACTCCCGCAGCGGTCACGGACCTGGACGCAGGGGCGGAATCCGGACACGCTCCGCCGAGGGCGAACACGCCCCCACCACCCCACCCGATGTGCCCGACCCCACCGGACCGGCCCCGATCAGCGACCACGCAACCGCCGTCCGGGCCGTTCGCCACCTGGGTGAGCGCGCCAAACGGAACCGCCGTCAGGCAAGCGGCGAAAGCCGCTTCCGCCTTGCCCCACCCTCGCAACTTGCACCGGAGCGGGTTCTCAGCGGCCTTTTCGCGAGGACAGCCGCGACGCCGTGTACGCGCTTGTACATGAGGAGCGGCTCCCGGAGCGAGCAGGCCGCTGAGGTTCCGCCACCGGCACCGCCACGCAACGGGACCACGGACACCGACTGATCAGACCCCAGACGTGTAGACCTTGGGGTCGAGGGTGCCTATGTACGGCAGATCCCGGTACCGCTCGGCGTAGTCCAGCCCGTACCCGACGACGAACTCGTTCGGGATGTCGAAGCCCACGTACTTCACCGGCACGTCGACCTGCACGGCGTCCGGCTTGCGCAGCAGCGCGCAGACCTCCAGCGAGGCGGGGCCCCGCGACTGGAGGTTCTTGAGCAGCCAGGACAGGGTGAGCCCGGAGTCGATGATGTCCTCGACGATGAGCACGTGCCGGCCGGCGATGTCGCGGTCGAGGTCCTTGAGGATGCGCACCACGCCCGACGAGGAGGTCGACGAGCCGTAGGAGCTCACCGCCATGAATTCGAGCTGCGCCGGCTGGTCCAGCGCCCGGGCGAAGTCGGTCATGAACATGACCGCGCCCTTGAGCACGCCGACCAGCACCAGGTCGCTGCCCCGGTCGGTCCCGTAGTCCGCACCGACCTGGTCGGCCAGCTCGCGGATCTTGTCGTTGATCTGCTGCTCGCTGATGAGCACCGATGCGATGTCGCCGTCGTACACGGCCCGGCTTCCCCTCTTCCCGACTCGACTCGTCCGCGGATGTTCAGCCATTCGCCACCCCGCGTTGCGCCGCTGTGAGCAGCAGCCTGCCACGTGTCCGGCGCAGCACAAAGTCGCCGGGCAGCGCCGGGCCGCCCTGCCCGGTCCAGTCGGCCACGAGGGCATCGGCCGCGCGGAGCTGGGCGTCGGTGATCTGCGGAACACCTCGCGCGCGCAACCAGCTCCGCAGCACCCGCCTGCGCAGCGCCCCGGGGTGCCCGGCCAGCGCCGCCGCGTCCAGTTCCGGACCCGCCGCGACCAGCGGCAGCAGCTCCTCGGCGAGCCCGTCGAGCGCGTCGACGTCCTCCCGGAGCTGCCGGGCGGTGCGGGCCAGCGAGGGCGCCACCCCGCCCTGGAGCACCTCCTCCAGCAGCGGCAGCACCGCTGTGCGCAACCGCACACGGGTGAACCGCTCGTCGGCGTTGTGCGGATCGCGCCACGGGACCAGGCCCTGCGCCGCGCAGGCCGCCTCGGTGGTGGCCCGGCGCACGTCCAGCAGCGGACGTCCCCACGGCGGGTCGAGCGGGCGCATCCCGGCGATCGACCGGGGTCCGGAGCCCCGGCCGAGCCCGAGCAGCACCGTCTCCGCCTGGTCGTCGAGGGTGTGCCCGAGCAGCACCAACCCGCCGGGGCGCGCGGCGTCCAGCGCCGCGTACCGGGCCCGGCGCGCGGCGGCCTCGGTCCCGCCGGGGCCGGTCACCTCGACGTCGAGCACCCGGACCTCGGCGCAGCCCAGCTCGCGGAGCTGCTCGGCGGCCCGCGCCGCCACCTCGGCCGAGCCCGGTTGCAGGCCGTGGTCCACCACCAGCCCGTGCATGTCGATGCCGCGCCTGGTCGCGACGTGCGCGCTCGCCGCGGCCAGCGCCAGCGAATCGGCGCCGCCCGAACAGGCCACCGCCACCGGACCGGTTCGGCGGGTGCGGTCGAGCAGGGTGCGCACGGCGACGCGCGTCGCGCTGACGGCGGGGTGGGGCGGCACCCGCCCATTCTCGCCGCCGCCGACGCCCCGGCGCGGGCGCGGGTCAGCCGTGGACGCGGCGCAGCCAGGCGGCGGGATCGGTGATCTCGGCGCGGGTCGGCAGGTGCTCCGGCGAAGCCCAGACCGCGTTGAAGCCGGACATGCCGACGGCGCCCACCACGTGCTCGGTGAACGCCGCACCCTGGGCGTACTGGCGGATCTTGGCGTCCACCCCGAGCAGGCTGCGCAACACCCGGTCCACCGGGCCGCCGCCGTTGCGGCGCTGGGTGAACCGCGCGCGGATGGTGGTCACGCTGGGCACCACCCGGGGCCCCACGGCGTCCATCACGTGATCGGCGTGGCCTTCCAGCAGCGTGGACAGCGCCAGGATGCGGTCCAGCACCTCCCGCTGCTCCGGGCCCTGCAGCAGCTCGACGACGCCGAGCACGCCCGGGCTGGCGTCGGCCGGGCGGCCGGACCGCACCTCGCGCAGCGCCGCGGGCAACCGCCCCAGCACCTCGGCCGCGCCGCCCTCCATCGCGCCGAGCAGTTCGCCGAGGTTGCGGGCGAAGTGCTCGCGCAGCCACGGCACCGCGTTGAACTGGAGCCGGTGGGTGGACTCGTGCAGGCAGACCCACATCGAGAAGTCCTCGGCGGGCACGCCGAGACCGCGCTGCGCGGCGACGATGTTGGGCGCCACCAGCAGCAGCCGACCGCGCTGGCCGGGCACCGGGGCCGCACCGTAGGGGTCGAACTGGCCGAGCACCTTGCTGCCCAGGTAGGCCAGCACCACCCCGGCCTGCACGCCCGCACCGCGGGCGCTGAGCCCGCCGAAGAAGTCCCCCGCCGGGCTCCGCTCACCGCCGTCCACGGCGGCCATGGCGTCCTCGGTGAGCAGGTCCAGGCCCTCGGCGGCGCCGCGCAGCCAGTCCCGCCGGTCGACCACGTCGCCCTCGGCGATGGGCAGGTCCTGGCCCAGCCCGGTCACCTCGCGGACGTGCGACTCCGCCTTGACGCTGAACCGGCGCAGGCCGCGCACCGCGCGCTCGGCCTCCGCGCGGGGCACCTCCGGACCTGGCTTGATCAGCCGGGAAGCCGTCGCGACGGCGACGTCCCAGTTCAGCGGGGCGGGAGCGGCGGCGTCCCGGCGGGGCGCCGCGGTGGGTCCGGCGTTCACAGCTCCGACGGTACCCGTGATCGGCGCGGCCGGACGGATGTCAGCCGCAGCCGCAGCCGCGCAGGGCGTCCACCACGTCGTCGAGCGCCGGGCGGGCCTCCTCCGGGCTGGTGCCGTTGGACATCAGCGCGAACACCAGCAATCGGCCGTCCTCGGTGAGCACCGAGCCCGCCAGGCTGTTCACCCCGCTGAGCGTGCCGGTCTTGGCCCGGGCCCAACCCTGGCCGGGGGTGCCCTGGAAGCGATCGTCGAGGCTGCCCCAGCCACCGGCCACCGGGATCCCGGGCAGCAGCGCGCGCAGCTTCGCGGCGCGCTCCGGCAGCCCGCCTTCGGGCGTGGCGGGGGCGTGGGCCGCCGCCAGCACCGAGCCGAGCACCTTCGGGTTCGCCCGGTCCGCCGTCGACAAGCCGCTGCCGTCGGCCAGCCGCACCCCGGTCAGGTCGAAGCCGTGGCGGGTCAGCACCTCCCGCACCGCCGCGGTGCCGCCGGCGAACGACGGCGGGTGCCCGGTGGCGATGGCGAGCTCGCGGATCAGCGTTTCGGCGAGCAGGTTGTCCGAGTGCCGGAGCACCGTCTCGACCTGCTCCCGCACCGTCGCCGACTCGACCTCGCCGAGCACCTGGGCGTTCGGCGGTGCGGTCCCGGCCGAGACCGACGAGGCGCCGAGCTCGGCGGCCAGCGCCTTGCCCGCCTCCAGCGCGGGGTCCGGCGGGCGCGGGCTGTAGTTCACCTTCGGGTCGGCCCGGCCGCCGTCCAGCATCACCGGCTGCACCGGGGCGACGTACCCGCCCGGGATGTCCTCGGGCAGCCAGCCCTCGGCCAGCAGCGGACCGGTGTAGCGGCTGGTGTCGACCCGCACCGAGGTCACCGGACCGCCGGTGGCGGCCCGCACCTGGGCGAGCAGGTCGTCGAACTTCGGCGCGTCCGGGTAGAACGACTCCTCGCCCGCCGGCAGCGCGGACAGCGTCACGTCACCGCCGCCGACCAGCACCACGCTGCCCGGCTCGGCACCGCGCACCACCTTGGTGCTGAACCGCTTGTCGTGGTCCAGCCCGAGCAGCACGGCGCTCATCGACAGGACCTTGCCCGTCGAGGCGGGCACCAGCGAGGTGCCCGCGTCGCGCTGCCACACCGGCTCGCCGGTGCTGGCGTCGAACACGATCCCGGCGAACTGGCCGAGCGCCGGGTTGGTCAGCGGTTCGGCGAGCGCCGCGTCGATCCCGGCCGTGCTCGGCGCCGACGACCCGCCGAGCGCGGTGATCTCCGGTTCCAGCCGGACCGGCGCGGGCGGTTCGGCGATCCGGGTGGTGCGCATCCACCCCGGCACGAAGATCACGCCGAGGACGAGCAGCACCACGGCGACCGCGGCCACCGCGATCAGCGGCCAGCGCCGCCGGGTCGCCGGGCGCGCCTCGGGCGGGGCCGGGGGCGGTTCCGGCGCGGGCTGCGGCGGCGCGGGCCGCGGTTCCGGTCGGCGCTGCGGCGCCGCCGGGGGCGGCGCGGGAGCGGGTGGGGCGGCGCCGGGTTGGTTCGCGTTGGGCTGGTTGGCGTTGGGCTGGTTGGCGCTGGGCACGCCCACCCCGGCGAAGTCCTCCGGGCGCGCGGTGCGCGGTGGTTCGGCGCCGAAGTCCGGGCGGGCGAACTGCTGCGTGCGCTCGACGTCGGACGGCGGCACCGCCGGGATGCGCGTGGTCGCCGGGCCCGGGTCGGGCGCCGGTCGCTGCTCGGTGGGCTCGACGCGCGGGATCTGCTGGGTCCGCTCGACCGGCGCGATCCCCTGGGACCGCTCGACGCGCGGCGGCTCCTCGACCCGCTGGATGAACTGCGTCGACTCCACCGGGCGGAACTGCTGGGTCCGCTCGGCCGGGCTCTCCGGCGGCGGCCCCGACGGCGGCGGAGTCGCGGGCGGAGGCGGTGCGGGCGGCTGGGCCGCGCCGGGCCCCGTGGGCCAGGGCGGCAGGGGCAGGCCGTGCGGCGGGGTCGGCGGCTCCTCCCGCTCCGCCGACGGGCTCCCGGGCTCCCGAGCCCCCTCGGCGACGTCCGCTGCCGCGCTCGCCGGTCCGGCCGCGTCGGAGCGATCGGCGGGCGCCTCCGGCTGTTCGGCGACCTCGGCCGGACGCTCAGCGAGCTCCTCCGGCCGCTCGGCGACCTCGGCCGGACGCTCGGTGACCTGCTCGTCGCTGCTCGGCTCGGCCGGGGCCGGTGCCTGCGGGGCCGGTGCCGCCTCGGCCGACAGCGCCGCCTCCGGCGCGGAGTCGTCCTGCGCGACCTGGGGCTCGGCAGGTCCCGCCTCGGCCGGAGCAGTCGCCCCGGTCGGCTCGGGCTCGCCGGACGGCTCGGACCCGGCCTCCCGGTCCGTCGTCACCCGGTCCGCCGTCTCCGCATCCTCCGCCGGTACGGCGTCCTCGGCGTGGTCCTCCGCACCACCGGCATCCGACTCGGCCCGCTCATTCTGGGCCGCCGGTTCGGCCTGCTCAGCCGATTCGGCCTGCTCGGCTCCGGATCGCTCGGCCGGTTCCGCCGAGTCGATGGCTGGTGCCGAGTCGGCGTGCTCGTCCTGAGGCACCGGTTCGGCACGCTCAGCCGATTCAGCTCGCTCGGCCGATTCGGTCCGCTCGGCCGGTTCCGCCTGCTCGGTCGGCTCATCCTGCCCAGCCGGTTCCGCCTGCTCGGCCGGCTCAGCCCGCTCAGCCGCTTCGGCCTGCTCGGCCGGTTCAGCCCGCTCGGCGGGTTCCGCTTCGGCCTGCTCGGCCGGTTCTGCCGGGTCGGTGGCTCCTGCCGACCCGGTCTCTTCGGCGCGCACGACCGCGCTGTCCTGCTCGACCTCAGCGGGCGCACCGGTCCGCGGAGCCGGTTCGGCTTCCCCGGCTTCCGCTGCGTCCTCGGCCTGCACCTGCTGTTCGGCTTCCGGCGCGTCCGCCGCTTGCGGAGGCTCCTCGGCCTTCGCCGCGTCGTCGGCCTGCGCAGGCTCCTCGGCCCGAGCAGGCTCCTCGGGCCGGTCGGCCGCTTCGGACGTCTGGGCGGTCGGCACCGCCGATTCGGGCTGCTCGGCCGATTCGGGCTGCTCGGCCGGTCCGTCCTCGTCCGCGGGTTCGGTCGGCTGGTCCGCTGCCGTCGGCTCGGCCCGCTCGGGCTCGTCGGTGGCGGCGGTCCGCTCGGCCGGTGCGTCGGCCGCGGAGTCCTCGGCGCGGTCGGTCGCCCGGTCTTCGGGCTGGTCGGACGAGGTGAGGTCGGCCGCCGCGCCGGGCTCGGCGCTCGGCGCCTCCCCGGGTTCGGCCTGATCGGAGCCCGTCGGCTCGGCGGTGGGGGTCGTGGCGTCGAGGTTGCCCGCGACCGGTCCCCACTTCGGTGGGCGCGCGGTCCCGCCGTCCCCGTCGGGGGTGGTGGTGTCCTCGGTCACGGTGGGCGGGGTGGACTCCGGTGCGGTGCTGACGGCGTGGTCGTCGGCGGGCCATTCCGGCTGCTGACCACCCGGTTTCGCCTCGCTCACCGGGTCCTCCGGCGATGACGCCCTGACGTCGGTTTCGGGCACCTCGCCCCCGGGCTTCTGGGGATCGGGCACGTGCTCCTCCTCGACGAGCTCCCAGATTGCCAGATGCGAGCTCCCGCACTGCGGTGGGGCCCGGGCAGCGGTCGTGGTCCACACTAGAACGTGGTCGCGGGCGCGAGCGCGCGACCGCACCCGACGCAAGACGAGTGAGGAACCGCGTGGACTTCGACGTCACGATCGAGATCCCCAAGGGGAACCGGAACAAGTACGAGGTGGACCACGAGACGGGACGCATCCGTCTCGACCGCACGCTGTTCACCGCCACCCAGTACCCGGCCGACTACGGGTTCATCGAGGAGACCCTCGGCGAGGACGGCGACCCGCTGGACGCGCTGGTGCTGGTCCAGGAGCCGACCTTCCCGGGTTGCCTGATCAAGTCGCGCGCCATCGGCATGTTCCGGATGCGCGACGAGAAGGGCGGCGACGACAAGGTCATCTGCGTGCCCTCCGACGACCCGCGCCAGGAGCACCTGCGCGACGTCCACCACCTCTCCGAGTTCTACAAGCTGGAGATCCAGCACTTCTTCGAGGTCTACAAGGACCTGGAGCCCGGCAAGAGCGTGGAGGGCGCGACGTGGGTCGGCCGGGACGAGGCCGAGAGCGAGATCAAGCGCTCCTACGAGCGGCACCAGGCCCAGGGCCACTGACCGCTCGCACCCCACCGGGCCCTCCCCGCTGCGTGCGGCGGGGGCCCTCGTCGTTCCCGGTGGAGTTGTCCACAGGGCTGTGGACAACCTCGGAACCTGTGGACAACTCGGTCCGGGATCAGTCGGCGTCGAGCTGCGCGCGCACCTCGGGCAGCCGCTGCTCGAAGTCCTCGACGAACCGGCCGAGCAGCTCGCGCAGCGCCTCGCGGTCGGCCGGGTCCCACTCGGCGAGCAGCATCGCCAGCGCCCGGTTCCGGCGGCTGCGGGAGGCGTCCAGGTGCTCCTGGCCCGCCTCGGTGATGCCCAGCAGCGTCGCCCGCGCGTCGGCCGGGTCGGCGGTGCGCCGCACCAGGCCGTCGTCCACCAGCCGCGCGATCTGCCTGCTGATCGTGGACGGGTCGGCGTGGGTGGCCTCGGCGAGCGCACCGGTGCGCAGCGGTCCCTCCCGCTCCAGGATCGCCAGCAGCAGATAGGTCACCCGGTCCGCGGCGGCCCCCAGCCTGCCGGTCGCCCGGCCGAGCCTGCTCAGCGCGTCGGCGACCGCTCCCGCGACGGACAGCGGTTCAGCGTCGGCCACAGCACCTCCGTTCGGTTGCCCGCGCGCAGCGGTCTGCGGGCGAGCTCCGCCCGGACCCGCGCCACCGCGCGCTCGCGCAGCACCCGCCTGCGCAGCGCCGGAGCGGCGCCGAGCGCGGCGAGCACCGCGATCGTCAGAACGCACCAGATCATCTCGTCCTCCCCCGCGGGGGACCGCACACCCGTGCGGCCCTGACGCGCGGGGGCCGAGGAACACCCGGACGGCCCAGTAGCTCAGTGGGCCAGGTGCTCCACCTGGCCGCCACCCCGAGCGCGCGACCGCACCGGACGCACCCGATGGCCCCCGCCGGGTCGAGCGGGGGCCATCGGGTGCGTCCGGTGCGGTCGGCGCGATCACCGGCCGAGCTGCATGTCCCCGCCGAGCGGGCCGTGGGTGAGCAGGTCGGTGACCGGGTCCAGCGCGCTCGCGCCACCGCTGCGGCCGTTCTCCGACTGGTTGATGGCGTTGTGCAGCAGCTGGTCGACGATTGGCACGCCGAGCGGCGGGAGAACGCCCTGCTCGGCGCGGCCCTGGGCCGCTCCGGTGAGCTGCTGGGCGGTGCCGGTGACCTGCTCGGCGGCACCGCCGACCACGCCGGTGACGGGGGTCAGCACCGCGGGCGCCTGGTCCATCGGGACCACCCGGCCGACCGGCAGCGGCTTGCTCAGGTCGACTTCGTAGGTGCCCAGGGTGTGCCCGGTGGTGGCGTGGGAGACCGCGTCGGTCACCGGCTTCAGGGAACCGGTCGTGCCGACCTCCTCGGCCAGCGCCACGACCTCGCCGACGGCCTTCGGGACCTTGTGCAGCACGTCGGAGGTGCGGCCGTCCAGCGGGACGGCGGGCTGCTCGGGCGCGGGGGCCGCGTGCGCGGCACCGGCCATGCCGACCACGCCGGCGCCGCTCGCCAGCACGGCGCAGGCCGCGGTGAAGGTGCGCTTCATCGTCTTGCTCCTCTCTGCACAGGCCGGATTGCCGTGCCCGGCGGAGATTACGGAAGAAAGGGCAACCACGATTCAGCGATCACACCCGGGGGAAAAGTGAACTCCGCGTGGTCGGTATCGAGTTCACCTTCCCTCTTCCCAGTGGCGACGACGCGAACCGCGGCTACTGCCCGAGCGCGTCCGCGCCCCGCGCGGTGCGGGACCGCTCCGACCGCAGCGCCTCGATCGCGTCGGCGAACTCGGCGTAGGCCTCGCGCTCGTCCTCGAACTTGCGGTAGCGGCCGACGCGGAGCTCCACCGACTCGTACTCCCGCTCCAGCCAGTCGGCGGTCTGCTGCCACGAGTGGCAGCGGTCCCGGTAGTGGGCGTATCCGGCGAACGCGGCGGCGACCGCGACGAGCAGGCACAACGCCACCGCGTACCAGCGGCTCGCGGCGAACGACACCGCGGTCGCCGACACCGTCGCGCCGACGATCGAGCCGCCGATCACCACGCCTTGCAGCGCGTTGTCCTTCCACCGGTTGCGCCGGGCCTCGCCCCGGTAGCGCTCGATGAGGGCGGGCAACTGGGCGCGGTAGCGCTTGTGCGCCGCGAGCAGGTCGCCGTACCCGAGTTCTTCCAGCAGGTGTTCCCGATGGGCGCTTTCCAGCGCGCGCAGTTCCGTCTCCACCGCGCGGACCTTAAAGTGCTGCCCGTACAGCAGTCGCGCCGACACGGCGAGCGACCCCACCGCGATCACCGCAACGGCACCCGTGATCCACGGCGATCGCCATAACACCTCGGCCCCGATCCCCAGCGCGCCGAGCACGGCGGTACCGGGCCCCGCCCACAGCAGGAGCAGGCGCCGCAGCAGCCGCCCCCGGTAGAGCAGTTCGGACCGCTCCGCGATCCGGCGCTCCCAGTCCTGCGGTCGCGCACCTTCGGTGAGCACCCCACCACCGACGATCCCCGCCGCGTCCACTCGCTCCATCACATCGATCCTTCCGGCGTCTTCGCGAATCGAAGTAGCTCCCGGAGCACGAAGACAATCGGCCAGCGGGGTGAAGGTCGGAGGGCCGAACGGCCCACGTCGTGCGCGCCGCGTGATCGTCCCTGCGCTGGGCCCTGGCACCCGCCGGTGCCCACCGCAGCGCCTCCGGCCACCACCCACATCCGGGGGTTGACACTGTGGCAGCGGCCGTGCGTGGAGTCACAACCGGGTGGCGGTTGGGGTCGGCGGGCCGGCGCGGGGGTCCGCGCCGGGTTCACCACCGCAACGACGCCCCCGCATCGCGGTAGAACAGGGCGGGGTCGACGGCCTGCCCGCGCACTTCGAGCTGGAAGTGCAGGTGGGGTCCGGTGGACTGGCCGCGGTTTCCCATGCTCGCGATGAGCTGGCCCCCCGCGACCCGTTGTCCGGTGGACACGAATGCGGCATTGATGTGGCCGTAGACGGAAACGGTCTCCGACCCGTGCGCAATTCTGATCCACCGGCCGAATCCGCGGGCCGGTCCGGCGGCCACGACGGTGCCGTCGGCGGCGGCGTGGATCGGCGTGCCGATCGCGTTCGCGATGTCCACGCCCTTGTGCATCGTGCCGCCGCGCGGACCGAACCCGCTGGTGATCACGCCGGTCGTCACCGGATGCACGGTCAACGCCGAAGCAGCAGGTGGCGCGGACCGGCGGGAGCCCGGGGAGGGGACGTCCGGGGCGCTCCCGACATGGGCGGAGTGCACATCCGCGACGGCCTGCGGGGCGGTGACCGAGCACAGCGCACCGAGCAGGGACAGGACCGCGAAACCACGGCTCGCGGGTTTTTCCGGAAATGCCATTGCGCTTTCCTCCTCCACGCCGCCGCGACTCGTCGCGGGTCGGCCGGGAGCGTCAACGGGGCCGGGGAAGAATTGTCGAACTAGCTCCGACTTCGGTGTGAAGGTAACAGCGCCGGCGCCGGTCCGCGCGGTTTGGCCGGGCGGTTTTGCGGCAATTCCGAGCATAACCCGACCGGGTAGTGGAATACCGGCTGGAATGGGCCGGGCGCACCGTCCGTCGCACCCGCCCGCGATTCTCGGTGAACCGGCTCCGCGGGGGATGTGACGTCCCCGGTGATCATCACGCACGGTGCGGATGCGCCCGCTTCCGGCGCCGGACGCGGAGTTCACCCGCCGGTAGCCACCCGATCGAGTGAGATGAGACGGCGCGCCGTCCCCGGCATGTCGGCGACGTGCGCTCCGCTCGGCACTGGGCCACCGTGAACCCACCGCGAGAAGGGACGTGCCGATGGAACCGACCGGCATCGGGGAGGCGGAGCCGAGCCGTCGCCTGCTCACCCCGCACGACCACGTGCTGCTGCTCGTCGACCACCAGAGCACGATGGGCGCCGCGGTGGGCTCGCAACCGGTGGAGCGCCTCGCCGAGGCGACCACCGGCCTGGCCCGGACCGCCGCGCTGTTCGGCATCCCGACGATCATCACCAGCGTCCTGCCGCTGGGCTCCGGCGGCGAGCTGGTCCGGGGCCTCCGCGAGGCGTTCCCGGACACCGAGCGGTGGATCGAGCGCACCACCCTGAACCCGTGGCAGGACGACCCCGTCCGCCGGCGCATCGAACGCAGCGGCAAGCCCAAGGTCGTCGTCGCCGGGGTCTGGACCGAGGTCGGCGTCCTGATGCCCGCCCTCTGCGCGGTCGAATCCGGCTACGACGCCTACGCGATCACCGACGCCAGCGGCGGGGTCAGCCCCGAGACCCACGACCGCGCGGTGCAGCGCATGGTCCAGGCGGGCGTGCAGCCGATGACCTGGCTGCAGTACCTGCTGGAGGTCCAGCGGGACTGGGCCCGCTCGGACACCGCGGGCGCCGCCGGCGACATCATGCGCGACCACGCCGGCGCCTGCGGCCTCGCCGCCGAGGACGTCGCGCAGCTGCTCGACCGCTAGTCCCCCGGGGCCGGGAAGCGGGTCTCGTTGCGCTGCACCTTCGCCTCGGCTTCGGCGAGCAGGTCGACGTCGAGGCGGTCGGCGAGGCGGACCAGGTAGATCAGCACGTCGGCGAGCTCGTCGCGGACCTGCGGGCCGAGCCGGGGATCGTGCGCGGCGGTCGCCGACTCCTGCTCGGTCAGCCACTGGAACAGGGCGGTGAGCTCGCCGACCTCGCCGCCGAGCGCCATCACCAGGTTCTTCGGCGAGTGGTGCTGCTCCCAGTCGCGGGCGGCGGCGAAGTCGCGGAGGCGGTGCGCGAGCCCGTCCAGGTCCATGCGAAATCCTTTCGGGAAGGCGGTTCCCCACCGTAGCGCGGCGACCGGGCGTGGCGGTTTTCACACGCTCCGCGACCAAGCCGCCCACCAGCGGTTCCGTCGCGAAAACGGCCACGCGCCAACCCCTTCGGGTGACGCGGCGACGAACATCGCAGTTCCAGGGGAATGCCTGCGGATCAGCGGTGCTGAACAATCGCGACCACGACGGCGGTGCCGCCGACGACAGATCGACGTTGAGCGGAAAGGCACGATCATGACGACCACCGAGACGGGCATCGTGGTGACAGGCGTCCTCGGCGACGACACCCGGTACGCGCGGACTCCGAGCGAGGTCGCGGAGCTGGTGCGGGCGCTGCTGACCACCCCGTACGCGGAACTCCGCGTCGGCCCCGAGGCGCACCACCTGGCCATCGCGACGACACCGGGATGGGGCGCGCTGACCTTCACCACCGCCGACGACCACGTCGACTCGCACAACCCCGACGCCCCGCCCGACGCGCCGCTCCTGCCGAAGGACGCCGCGGGCACCCGGCACTACCCGACCACCGCGTCGCTGCCGCTGGACCAGGTCAGCGAGGCCGTCGCCGAGTACTGCCTCACCGCGCAGCGCCCGGCCTGCGTCCTCTGGCAGCCGGCCTGAGCGACCACCGGGGAGCGGCTCACCCGTTCGAGCCACGAGTGAGGCCCACCCGATCGAGTGCGGCGACCGCACCACCCGCGCGCACCACTCGGAACGCGAACCGGACGACCGGGGCCGTCCGCGCCCGGGCGTTCGTTCGCGCTCAGGACCGGCGGCGAACGGCGAGCAGCACCAGCGGACCGAGCAGGAGCAGCGCCGCGGCCAGACCGAGCAGCGGGGCGACGGAGGTGCCGGTCTGCGCGAGCTGATCGGGATCGCCCGGTCGCGTCGGATCGTCGTCACCCGGCAGCCCGCCCGGTGGCTCCGACGTGCTCGGCGGTTCGGTGCCGGTGGTGGGCGGCTCCGTCGGCTCCGTCGGCTCCGTGGGCGTCGCGGTCGTCGTGGTCGGCGGGTCCGTCGGCTCCGTCGTCGTGGTCGGCGGGTCCGTCGGCTCCGTCGTCGTGGTCGGCGGGTCCGTCGGGTCCGTGGTCGTGGTGGGTGGTGGCTCCGGTGTCGTGGTGGGTGGGACGTCCTCGTCGGTGCAGTCGACCTGGACCTCGCCCGCGGTGAGCGACATCAGCGGGCCCTCGTGGACGACGTCGCCGTTCTCGTCGCGGAGCACGCCGCTGATCTCGATAACGATCGCGGCGCGCGCCCCGTAGTCCCAGGTCTCCTCGACGTGCTGGACGTTGATGGTCAGGTCGCCGCTGGCGACGCCGGGGATGCCGAGCTGGTCGCCGGTGACCGAGGCCTGGTTGTCGCCTTCGGTGAGCGGCCGGGTGACGTCGTCGAAGAGGTAGATCGCGTTCTCGTCGGTCCGCGCGTAGGCCTGCGCCGAGGGGGGCAGCGGCGCTTGGGTGCACCGGGCGTAGGTGTGCACCGAGCCGAAGCTGATCAGGTTGGGCGCTCCGGGGACCAGTCCGAGGCCGAAGCCGTTGCCCGCCGCTTCGGCTTCGCGCGAGCCCACGTCGTCGTTGACCAGGACCGTGCTGGTCGCCGGTGGTGCCGGGGTGCCGTACCAGCCGCCGACGTAGTCGAGCACGCCGTCGGGGTCGCTCTGGTCCCAGGTCACGACGTTGGTGCCGGGTCCGGAGGAGACGTCGCCGAGGGTCCCGCCGTACGACGGCACGTCGAGGCCCGGGATGCCGGGGATGGTGACCTGGAGCAGCGAGCTCTCCGCCACAGTGCCCTGCTGGGCCACCGCGCTCCACGGGGCGGTGAGCACCGCGGCGACGAGCGTCGCGCCCGCCGCTCCGGCGCCGAGCACCTGCGATCTGGAAAGGACCATGACCACGGACGGTAGGCAGGTCGATCACGATGCGTTCGGTGAGATCGGCTCCGCACGCCCAACGGGTGATCGCTTTCGCCGCATCGAGGTCTTCCCGCGGAGGGGGCGCGGCCCTACTGGTAGCCGCGGACTTCGGCGAACACCCGGGTCAGGGACTGGGCCCGGGCGTCGAAGACCTTCCCGCCGGTGGCGTCGGCGACCGCGCGCATCTCCTCGACGTTGCCCTCCCCGAACAGGATCGGGAAGACCGGCACGGGGGGCCGCGGGGCGGCGGTGAACTCCGCGAGGCTGCGGCCCCGGTTGTTCTCCCCGTCGGTCATCAGCACGATCGAGGTGAACCGGTCGGGGTCGGCGGCCCCCTGCTCGGCGGCGAGCGCGAACGCCGCCAGCAGCGCGTCGTAGAGCGCGGTCTCCCCGGACGCGCCCAGGCGCTCGCCGTGCGCGCGGATGTCGGCGAGCACCGGCCCGGGATCGCGTTCCGGGATGTCGAACGTCGCGGCCGGGCCCGCGGTGCTGTTGAACGGCAGCAAGGTGACCTGCTCCCGGTTGTGGAACCGGTCGAACCGCGAGGTCTCCCCCGCGCCGGTGAGCGAGCCGAGGGCGTCCTTGAGCGCGCTGAGCCGGTCGCCCCGCATCGACCCGGAGGTGTCGAGCACGTAGAGGGTGCGGGTCGGTCTGCGGAGCTGGTCGAAGTAGGCGAGGAGCAGCTCGTCGACGACGGCGGGCCGGGCGGGGAAGGGCAGCTCGAACATCGGGTGATCGCGCAGCTCCGGGGTCAGCTCCACCTGCGCGGTGATCGGCCGGCGGTGGGTGAGCTCCATGATCCGCTGCTGCACCCGGGGCAACCGCAGGTAGTCGGTGAGCCGCTGGTAGGCCGAGCGCGCCTCGTCGGAGGCGGAGCGCAGCAGGGTCAGCGGGTAGTCGGCGGTGGCGACCCCGTCGCGCGGGTGGATCGGCACCAGCCGCTCGTCCAGGTCCCCGGAGGCGTTCATCGACAGCAGGACCGACTCGTAGTTCACCAGCCCGTCGACGGGTTCACCGGCCGCGGAGCCGCGCCGCTGGTAGCTCTGCGACAGCCAGCCCGAGGACCCGGAGGTCAGCGTCTGCCCCGCGAAGAACCCGCGCAGCTCCGGCAGGGCGCGGCGCGCTTGGTCCACGTCGAGCGCCGATCCGGTGTCGGCGAGCGCGGTGGCGATGCCCACCAGCGCGGACATCCCGGAGTTGGACTTCGCGGGATTGGTCATGCCGAAGGAGAACCGGCGCTGCTCGGCCGCTTCGGCGATGTCCAGCCAGCTCGGTGCCGCGCGGTCCCAGCCGAGCTCGGCGGCGGTGGAGGCGCGCAGGCCCAGCAGCACCGGCGAGGACATGATCTTGGTGCTGTCCCCGCGCCGGTCCCGCGCCTCCGGGTACAGCGAGACGTAGCGGTCGGAGGCGAACCAGGTGGCGTCGTAGCGGCCGTCGGCGTGGCCGGAGCGCAGCAGTTCGGTGCCCTCCACGCTGCCGATCCCGGTGAGCTCGACCGACACCCCGGTCGCCTGCCGCGCCTCGTCGAGGATCGGGCGCATGTCGGCGAGTTCGCTGCTGCCGAGCACCCGCAGGGTGTGCGGGGCGCCCCGCAGGTCCGGCTCCCCCGGCTCCGGCCCGGTGCAGCCCGCGGCCAGGACCACCGCCAAGGCCCCGACGACCAGGGCGCGCAACCCGCTACTGGATGGCATCGATGAGTCCTTCCAGGGTGTCGTAGGCGGGCGCCTGGACCACGTCGAGCTGGCTGGGGACGGTGACGTCCTGCTCCCGGAGGACCTCGGTGAACGTCTCGGTCTTCAGCGGGCGGAAGCCGTGCTCGACGGCCAGCCGGATCAGTTCCGGGTCGTCGCCCAGCAGCCTGCCGAGCTCCTCGCCTTCCGGGCTGAGCGGGACGTAGGAGTGGTCGGCCACCACGGTCGGCGTCGGGTACATCAGCACCATGTCGTCGGTGATCCGCCCGGGGTCGGTGATGCGGGCGCCGATGAACTGCGCCTCGTAGAGCAGCACCATCGGCGCGCGGGACTTGCCCAGCGGGGCCGTGTAGACGTCGAACGGTTCCTCGCTGGTGAGGCCGGTGGTTCCTTGGGCGGCGAACAGCTTCTCCCCGATCAGCGGGGCCAGCCGGGGGATGTCCTCGGGCTGGGCGATGCGCCCGCCGTTCCACACGTTGCTGGTGATCGCGATGTACATGGCCGCGGAGTTCGAGGAGCGCGGGTTCGTGGTGGCGACCAGCACCAGGTTCCCGTTGCTCGCGGGCTGGCCCCGGACGCCGGGGATGTCCTGCCAGCGCAGGCCGGCCTGCACCTGCTCCAGGTACGCCGCGACGTCGAAGACCCACGTCCCCGGGCGGTCGCCGGGCCGCGCGATCCCGGCCTGCCGCAGCGCCTCGGCGAAATCGGTGTAGGTGGCCACGACCATCGGGGAGAAGAACGGCGATTCCCGCCGCAGTCCGGGCCGGTCGGCGATGATCCGCTCGGCGGCCAGGGCGCTGGACGGGAACGCCAGGTCGTACCCTTCGAGCTGGTCGTGCAGGTCGCGCGAGCCCTTCCCGGTGACCTGCACGTCGAGGCCGTGGTCGGCGAGGGCGTCGCGCACCCGGGGATCGGTGAAGAACGGGGTCTTCTCCGAGCCGGCGATCACCCGCACCTGCGCCTGCGCGCAGTTGGTGTTCGCGACGCAGAGCCGGACGTAGCCGGCCCCGCCCAGCAGCGCGGCGCACAGCACGGCGGTGAGCGCGATCGCGGTCGTGCGGATGGACACCGGTACCCCCTACCGGATGCGGCCCGCCGCGAGTCGGCGCGGATCCGTGGCGGCCATCATCACGCCGCGAAGCCCGGCGCCGCAGGGTTTTCCACCGTCGCGCGGATGAACAGCTCATGAACGGCGAGGTTTCATCGGCGTCGAGGGGAAAACCTGCGCGGCGGTTGGGCGAAAACCACCGCGCCCGCGGAATTCCGGCGCCATGATGCAGGAATGTCCATCGCGGATATCGCCAACCTGCTGACCGGTCTGGGCACGGTGATCGGCGGCGGTGCTTCGCTGCTGGCCGCGTTGCGGACCAGGGCGGCGGCGGGTGCGGAACCGGCGCGACGGCGCGGCCCCTCCGGCGGCCTCCGGACGCGGACCGGTGGCGCCGCCGTCGCGAGCGCGCACGAGCTGCCCAGGACCCCCACCGGGCTGTGCGCGCTCGGCGCGGTCGCCCTCGCGGTCACGCTGATGGTGATCACCGCGAGCCGCAACGGAGCCCCGGCGGGCACCCCGTCGCTGCTGCTGTTCAGCGGCACCGGCGTGCTGTTCGTCCTCGCGGGCATCCTCGGCACGAGCAGTTGGGCCAGGACGAAGGCCGTCGAACCGGAGAACGCGATCTACCCGATCCTCGCCGCAGCCGTCGCCGCGGCGGCCTGGCTCGCGGCCTGCCTCGTCATCTCCGCCGCACCGGCCTTGCCCTGATCGCGACGTCCCCGTTCCAGGTGTCCCGGCCGGTGCGGACAGGTGATGCGCGGTCAGCGCGGTTGAGCACGCCGTCCGCGCTGAGCTGCACTGGCGGCACGGCCACCGACCAGCGGCGGCAGGACGGAGAGGAGAACCATCGTGGAACCGACGACCTACACCGCGCCCGAGCTGACCGAAGCGGGCGAGTTCAGCGCCGACACCCTCGGCGGCCAGGGCTGGCTCATGGACGGCCAAGGCCACTTCTGGTGATCCGCCGACCGAAGCCCGGATTCTGTCGTTGCGGTTTCCGCCCGTGAGCCGGCGGCGTGCCGGGCGTGGTCGAGGCGGTGCCGACGGGCAGCCCGGCACGTACGGCAGTCGGCCCTCCCAGCACTGCGCGCCGGGGAGGGCCGACCTGTGCCACGCGTCAGGGATCAGCGGTAATAGACCAGGTAGGTGCCGGGCCCGCCGGGCCCGTCGCACCACACCTCACTGTAGCCCTGTTCCTTGGCGGGGTCGATCTCCGAGGCCTCGCAGTCCGACTTCGAGTCGTAGTGGAGGGCGCCGGGATTGTGCCAGCCGTCGCCGGGCGGGGGCTCGGCAACAGCGGTGGCAGCGGCCATCGGAAGGGTGGCCGCTGCGATGCCGGCGATGATGCCGACGCGGGCGCGGGAACGCCACGACTTCATGAATTCTCCTCCTGCGCACTGTATTCGTCCGCGCTTCCCCAGCCGACAGCCGTCCGGACGGCCGTCGAACCGGCCTGCGCGCAGTGTCGATCGGTGACACCTCCAGGGCCCGGAGCACACCGGCCCGTCCGCGCGCTAGCAGCACGTCAGGCGCCGCGCTCCTCCCCGAAGATCACCGTATCCCAACCCGGCGGCCGGTGACACCCAAGATCGACTTCGATTTGGCGGGACGCTTCTCGGGCAGGGACGATGAGGCGCACATCGACTGCCCGGGTCGCGGTTTCCAGGCATTCTCCGACGTTGTCGCCGCTACGCCCAACTATCGCGAATCTCCGCGATCCGCGGAACTGACGCCTCAAGGTCGAGCGCGCGTTCGCGCAGACGCTCGAAAGCCACGGTATGCGCCACGATCTCGTCTTCCAGCATCCGCGCAGCCGCCAAAGGGCGTGCGAGAGCTGCACGTTCCCGTTCCTCGATGCCCGGATTCCCGCAGCGAGAGCAACCGGAACGCCGGTCGAGGACTCCGTGGTCGCGGTTCAGCCGTCGTAACGGCCGGCCTTGACCGCATCGACGAACGCCGACCACTGCGCACCGGTCGCGGTGAAGTACCCGGCACCCCGGTCCTTCGTATCGCGAACCGCAGCACCATCACCGACGCGACCGACCTCGACGCAATTGGTCTGATTTCCGCTGTAGCTCGACGTACGCCAGCGGTCTGCCTGCCTCATGCCGCACGCTCCCGCCCCGTCGTCATCCCCGCGATGAGCACGGCCTCTCTCATCATCTCCGCCTGAGCGGACTTGCCCAGGCCCATCACGACGAACGCAGCTCGGACGCACGGAGTAGCGCGAAGCGGCTTGCTCAGCCCGAGATGCCCGCACCCCACAGCGGAGACCCCCGACCGAAACGCGGCCGGGGGCCTCCGTGGTCATGGTTCAGCCGTCGTCACGGCCGGTCTTGAGCCGCTCTCAGCGGGAGTCGAGATCCCCGCTCTTGAGGTCGGCGACGAACGCCGCCCACTGCCTGCGGTCGAACGCGAGGATCGCACCGCAGCCCCGCTCCTTGGAGTCGCGCACGCCAGCGAAGCCGTCCGCGGAGGCCGCCACCTCGACGCAGGCGTCCGCCGCATTGCTGCGCGTGCTCTTGCGCCAATTGGCGCTGGAAAAGGCTGGCGCCGACATGTCGTCACTCCTTGTCTCTACGCCCAGCCATCGCGAATCTCAGCGATCCGCCGAGCTGACGCCTCCGGATCGAGCGCTCGTTCGCGCAGACGCTCGAAGGCCAGGGTATACGCCTCAATCTCGTCTTCCAGTCCTTCGCGACGGGGTGCCCGCCGGGGCATGCGAGAGCTGCACGTTCCCGTCCCTCGATGCCCGGCTTCCCACAGCGAGAGCCCCCGACCGAATCGCTTGGGTTCTAGTGGTCGTTGCAACACCCGGGTTCCGGGGATGCGATGGACTTCGAGATCCGCAAGGACCGCAAGCCGCAGGGAGGCAAGAAGCTCCACGAGGAGCGGGCTGCCTATCTTGATCTTGTGCGGCAGGGGTTGAGCAACCGGCAGGCGTGCGCGCTCGTCGGTGTGAATGAGCGGACCGGGCGGGAATGGCGTCACGGGCGACCGGACGGACGTAAGAAGAGGCCACGGGTTCCGGCTGATGCGGCCGGTCCCGTGGCTCTTTCTCGTTCGGGCAGGTCGATCGAGGTACGCGGGTCCTCGCGCTACCTAGGCGAGGACGAGCGGGTTCACATCGCCGACCGGTGGCGGGAGAGGGCGTCGATCCGCACCATCGCCCAGGAGCTGGGGCGCGCACCGTCGACGGTCAGCCGGGAGATCCGCCGCAATGGGATGCCGCTGCGGGGCGATGCTCGCCGGTGGTCTTACCGGCCTCACTCAGCGCATCGACGTGCGAAAACGCGCCGCAAACGGCCCAAACCACGCAAGATCCACACGACTCCGCAGCTCAGCGCGGTCATTCAGGACGGGTTGAACCGCAAGTGGAGTCCGGAACAGATCGCGACCATGCTCCGCCAGGACTACCCGTATGACCAGGAGATGCACGTGGTTCACGAGACGATCTACCAGGCGCTCTACGTCCAGGGCCGCGGCGAGCTACGGCGTGAGCTGGCCAAGGCGCTGCGCACCGGCCGGGCGATACGCAAGCCCCACCGCAAGCCTGACCAGCGACTTCCCCGGTTCACCCATCCTATGCTGATGATCAGCCAGAGGCCGGCCGAAGTCGCTGACCGGGCCGTGCCCGGCCACTGGGAAGGCGATCTGATCATCGGCCGGGACAGCGGTTCGGCGATCGGCACCCTGGTCGAACGCAGCACCCGCTACGTCATGCTCATGCACCTGTCGGGCAGCCGCGACGCCGTGGCTGTTCGCGATGCCCTCATCCGCACCATGCGGCGAGTGCCTGAGCACCTGACCCGGTCGCTGACCTGGGACCAGGGCGTGGAGATGGGGTTGCACCGCGAGTTCTCCCTGGCCACTGGCATCCCGGTCTACTTCTGCGATCCGCACTCACCCTGGCAACGCGGCTCGAACGAAAACACGAACGGCCTGCTGCGCCAGTACTTCCCGAAAGGCACCGACCTCAGCATCCACAGCCGCGAGCACCTGGATGCCGTCGCCGCCGAACTCAACGGCCGTCCACGCAAAACGCTCGGCTGGAAAACCCCAGCCGAGCGTCTCGCTACGCTACTCACCAACACCAACTAGCAGCGGTGTTGCAACAACCCCTGGAATCCACCTCGCCGGTCGGGGGCTCCGTGGTCGCGGCTCAGCCGTCGTAGCGGCCGTCCTTGACCGCCTCGACGAACGCCGACCACTGCGGGGCCGTTGCAGTGAAGTACCCAGCGGCCCGGTCCTTCGTGTCGCGAACCGCTGCGCCGTCACCGACGCGACCGACCTCGACACAGCTCGTCTGCTGCTTCGAGCGACTCGACTTGCGCCAACCGTCCGGGTATTCCCTCATGGTCGTTTTCCTTCCAGGTTGTCAGCCATGCTGGCGATGAGTTCCACGGAGCGAATAGGGCTCATCGCCACTTCGAGAAGCGTAGTAATCGCTTCCCTGTAGGCTCTGGCCTCCCGCGCGCTGTAGATGAACATCGACGACGCGAGATGTTCCAGATGCACGATCGGCGCAGCCTTCGGGAACTCGAACACGAGGAAGGATCCTGCATGTGCAGGGTTCCACGTCGTTGTTCCGGACGGCACGACCTGAACCGCCACATTGGGCAGCTTCGCCATCTTCACGATGTGGCGTAGCTGCTCGATCAGTGCGGCGGTGCCACCGAGCGGTTCGTGCAGAACGTGTTCGCTGATCAGCGCTGTGAACTCTGGTGCGTCGTCACGCATGAGGACGTCGCGGCGACCAACGCGCATGGTGACCCGCGCCCCGAGGTCGGCTGCTGGGATCTCACCCATGACCGCCGCAGCGTAGTCCGCCGTTTGCAACAGTCCGGGTTTCTGTTAACCCACTCTGTTTCCAGAAACAACGTATCCGGTTGTCTTCCCGTATGCAGGGACGGAGTGAGGTGACGGGCATGAGCTCTCCGTTCAGATGGACTCCCGGCGCGGAGCAGCGGCACGCGACGACCGATCGGCAACGGCGCCATGACGAAGAGGTCGAGACGCTGTGCGGCGCGAACGTCGTGGTCGTCGACACCACTGAGGCGTGGTGGTGGCCGACGTGCGAGCCGTGCAACGTCGAGGCGCACCGGATCGCGGCGTACCGATGCCACGTGCCAGGCCGAAGCCGGTCCGGCGGCGGGCGGCGGGTGCGCGATGAGCGCGAAACTGGAGCGACTGCTGGTGAACATGCAGGCGGCGGTCCTCTCGAAGACCTGGCCCGCCGCATCCGAGACGTCGAAGACATGCTGAACCGCGCCCGCGAAGCACTGCTCGCAGCGCAGGACCGGCACGCCGAGTGCGAACAATCCCTGTGGCTGCTCGACGGAACCCACGACCCCGACGCCCTCGACGCACTCCAGGGGTACGCGGCCGGTGGTGCGGAAATGCTGCGAGCGTGGCAGATGCTCACGCCCATCATCGACGCCGTCGCCAACTACCGAGCACGCCTCGAAGTCACCGGAGCCGTCGAACGGACGCCACCCAGCGCATCGCACCCCTCGACCACCGGCCGGTTCCCCACCGACGCCGCCCACGACCGATCCTGGATCGACACCATCCGCGAACGCCTCCCACAACGGAAGCAAGGGCAAACGAGCGGAATCGTGCACGACCGCGACGGCAACGAGCACCTGATCATCATCGGACGGGAGGAGATCTCGGACCAAGCTCGGTTGATCTTACACAACGCTGACCGATTCCCCACCGACGACCGGGGTGAGCCGACCGTGACGATGCACGTTGAGGTGAAGTACGCGCTCATGATGCGTCGGTCCGGGCAGACTTGCGGTGTCGTGGTCATCAACAACGAACTGTGCCGAGGATGCGAGAAGGCGGTACCCGAAATCCTTCCGGAGGATTCGACACTCGTGGTGTGGCATCCAGGAACGCCTGAACAAATGACGTTGAGAGGACGGGCGAGACCGTGACCGCAGTCGAGACGGGCACCGTGGTGTCGGTGCTGTTCCGCCGCGACCTGCGCCACGCCTGCACCGGCGATGACCTGGACGCGTTGCTGCGCGAGATCACCGAGGAGCCGCCGCGCCCGGTGTGCGAGGTGTTCGTGTGGGACCGGCCCTGCCGCTTCGTCGCGGACGGTGATCCGCAATTCCCGGACGGGCGGCTGCTCGTGTCCAGTTCCCCGGAAACCGGTTGGGGTGCGCTGAACTACGTCAACCCGGGCGCCTCGGACGGCCGGGTTGTCGACTCCTTCAACCCCGCCGCAGCGGCGGACGCTCCAGCGCTGCCGCTCGACCCCGATGGCGCCGACTTCCCGCCCTCGGCGTCGTTGCCGCTGGCTCGGGTCCGCGAGGCCATCGCCGAGTATTGCCGCACCGGAGCACGCCCGACGTGCGTGCAGTGGCAGGACGGCTACTGGTACTAGTCGCGCGGAAACGCGGCCTGCGCGGGCGAGTCCCGCCGGTCTCCCCGCGAGGAGACCGGGCCGGGATGCGCGGCGAACTCAGGAGTACACGCGCAGCCAGTCGAACTGGTGGCCGAGCAAACCGCCGAGGGTGTCGGCGGCGAACTCCCCGACCTCGGCCAGCTCAGGCGTGGAGTAGGTGGTCTCGTCCATGGTTCTCCCCCGTCGTCGGTGGTGGCGCCGTGGTTTCCGGGGCGCGCGGCGCGAACAGCCGACCCGCCCGCCCCGGGAACGTCACCAGCGGATCACGTAGAGCACGTCGAAGATGTAGCCCCCGCCGCCCAGGGTTTCGGTGGTGAAGTCGCCGATCTCGGCCAATTCCGGGGCGGTGTAAGCGGTCTCGTCCATGGTGCTGCCTCCTCGCGTGGGTGGCGCCGTGGCTTTCCGGGCGCCTGTCCTGGTCTTCGGCAGCAAGCCCGTGGTGGCTGAGCACCGCTGACCTGGCACCACCCGCGTCCCGCACGCGATCACCCGGACCGGTCGGCCCCGGAGGGCCGAACGGTCGCGTGCACCTCGAACGGGTCGGCCGCGGACGCCGAAAGGAGGATCTGCGAGCCGTTCGCCTCGGCGCCGTGCCTGATGATCTGTTCAGTCCACGGCGCCGGCCGAGCCTCGATCGTAAGAGAAAGACCGCAGGCCACCGGGGTGGTCCTGCGGTCTTTCGAGCGAGCCGCCTGAGGGAATCGAACCCTCGACCTACGCATTACGAGTGCGTCGCTCTGGCCGACTGAGCTAAGGCGGCAGCGTCGTCATCGAGTGTAGCGGGTCGGCCTCGGCGGACCGCCGTGGGGGCGGGCGTCACCGGAACGGGGTCGGGTCGTTGAGCGTGCGTGACGTCGGTCACCCATGCCTGCCGGGGAGGAAGCCGGATGCATCCAGCCCGCCCGATCCGCCGATGGTCCGTCTGCGCCCTGGTGTCGTTGGCCGTGGCAGGGGTGTCCGCCCCCGCCGCGATCGGCCAGTCCGACGAGCCGTCCTCGCTGCCGACCACGCCGATCCCCGCCCACGAGGACCCGTCGCAGCCCCCGGCCTCGCAGCCCGACGACGCACCGGGGCCGATCGTGGCCGACGCGGGCACGCTGCTGGGGATCGTGCGGCTCCTGCCGAAGACGGTGCCCACCGGGACGATCGTCGACGACCCGGAGTTCGAGGAGGCGCTGCCACCGCAGTCCGTCGCCGAGGTCGGGATGGGGCGGGCGGTGGCGCAGGCCAACTCGACCTCCTACTTCGCGCACGAGCGGTCCGTCGCCGAGTCCTCGCCGATCGGGGTGTCGCTGCTGGGGCGGGTGCCGACGCTGCCCGGCGCGCTGGCGCAGACCGCGCTGCCCGACCACCCCGAGCCGGTGACGAACAGCTTCGTGCCCGCCACCCCGCTCGACCCGCTGCTGCGGCTCGGGCTCGTCGACGGCAGCGCGCACGCCCGGTGGGACGAGCGGACCGGACCCTGCGTCGGCACGATCTCGGACGCCTCGACGTCGCTGGGGAGCGTCTCCGCCGTCAACGCCCTGCCCGAGCTCCCCGAGGCGCCCGAGGTGCGGCGGCTCGGCGGACTCCTCGACGGGCAGCAGCCGGACGCCGACGGGCTGGGCTCGCTGCTGCACGTCCCCGACGCCCTCTCGGCGCGCTCGACGGTGCGGCTCGTCGACGTCCCCGGCCAGCAGGGCCAGGCGGTGCGCTCCACCTCGTCGGTGCAGGTCGCCAGCGTCCGGCTGTTCGCGGGCACCCCGGTCGAGCTGCGGATCGACGTGGTGAGCCGACCGACGCTCACCGCCACCGCCACCGGCGACCCGGCCACCTCCACCGTCGAGTACGCGGCCCCGGTGCTGCGGGTGTCGCAGGGCGGCCGGGAGCTCGGCGTGCTCGACGCCGCCCGGCCCGAGCTGGACGTGCCGCTCGGCGCGCTCGACCTCGGGCTGCTGCGGCTGAGCATCGGCGAGTTCGACCAGGCCACCGTGGGCACCGAGGTGCGCGGGGTGGCGCGGATGTTCGACCTGCAACTGCTGCGCGGCCACCCCGTCGGCATCGAGACCTCGCTGGTGCGGATCAGCTTCGGCGAACAGGTGGTGCGGGCGGGCGCCCCGGAAGGCGGGGTCGAGTGCGAGGCCGCCGCCCCACCCGGCGCCGCTCCCGCCGCCCCGGCCTCTGGTCCGACACCGGGCGGCGGGGCGCCCACCGGACCACCGCTGGCGGAGACCAGCGGGGCCTACCACGCCGTTCCGCTGTTCTGGACCGGCACGGCCCTCCTGCTGCTCGGCGCGGTGCTCGTCGCCGCCGTCCCCCGCCGCCGCTGATCACCCGGACGAGTGCTGAGTGAGGGGCACCCTGTACCAAGTCACTTGGTACAGGGTGCCCCTCACCTGGATAGAGATCACCCGGACGTGCGATGGCTCGCGTCGTTCCCCGGCGCTTCGGCGGGCGGGGCGGGTCAGAGGCTGAACAGGCCCACGTAGTCCAGGGCGTTGCCCAGCCCACCCAGGGTGTCGGCGGCGAACCCGCCGAGCTCGGTGAGCTCCGGCGCGGTGTAGGTGGTCTCGTTCATGGCGGCCTCCGCTTCGTGACGGCTCCGCCCTCCCCATCGGCTCGGTCCGGCGGTGTCCTGACCGACGTCACCCGGGTTGCGCAGCGCCTGGCGGATCAGCCGCCGTGCAGGGTGGCGACCATGGCCTCCACGGCGATGATCGGCTTGACGTTGCGGTTGAGGGCCTCCCGGCAGTCCAGGACGGCTTCGAGGCGGCGCAGCGCGGACTCCGCCGTCCACTCCTCGGCCGCCTTCGCCACGGTGCTGCCGAAATCGGGGTGGTTGAGCTCGGTGCGGGCACCGGAGCGGACGACGAGCACGTCGCGGTAGAACCCGGCGAGGTCGACCAGGGCGAGGTCGAGGGAGTCGCGCTGGGAGCGGGTGGCGCGCGACTTCTGCCGCTTCTCCAGCTCCTTGAGCGCGGCGTTGGCGCCCCGGGTCGCCGAGGCGGTGCCCTTGCCGGTGCCGCCCGCACCCATCGCCGTCTTGAGCTCCTCCTTCTCGCTCTCGTTGCGCTCCTCGTTGGCCGTGACCGCCTCGGTCTCGGCGAGCTTGACCAAGCCCTGCGCGGCGGTGAAGACGTCGGCGAACCGGCGCAGCCCCAGCGGGATGCGCAGCACCGATTCGCGGCGCTCGCGGGCCTGCTCGTCGGTGGCGAGCCGGCGCGCCCGGCCGATGTGGCCACCGCAGACCGACGCCGCCCATTCCGCGCGCTGCGGCTCTACGCCGTCGCGCTCGGCCAGGACCTCGGCGATCGCCGACGCGGGCGGGGTGCGCAGCGACAGCACCCGGCAGCGGGAGCGGATCGTCACCGACACGTCCTCGGGGTGGTCGGAGGGCGCGCAGAGCAGGAACACCGTCCGCGGTGGCGGCTCCTCGACGGCCTTGAGCAGCGCGTTCGACGCGCCCTCGGTGAGCCGGTCGGAATCCTCGATCAGCACCACGCGCCAGTCCCCCGTGGTGGGGCGCCGCGCCGCGGCCTGCACCAGCGACCGCATCTCGGCCACCGAGATGGACAGCCCCTCGGGCGCCACCACCCGCACGTCGGCGTGGGTGCCGGCGAGCACGGTGCGGCAGGCCGAGCAACGGCCGCAGCCGGGCAGCTCCTCGTCGGTGCACTGGAGTCCGGCAGCGAACGCCCGCGCGGCCACCGAGCGCCCCGAGCCGGGCGGGCCGGTGAACAGCCAGGCGTGGGTCATCGCACCGGGCGCGACCTCCTCGCCGCGCACCTGGCGGGCCGCCGCGGCCACCGCGCCCCGGAGGACGTCGACCGCCTCGGCTTGGCCGACCACGTCCGCCCAGGCGGAACCGGACCGCATCACGTCTCCTCCCGTCGGCGGATTCGTGCTCGCACTCTACGACCCCGCCCCGCCCCGCCCACCGCCCGGAAGGACACCGGGTGAGGGGCACCTTCATCCGGCCCAGGACCGCTCGTCCCATGAGCTGGGCGGCGGTGCCGGTGGCGGAACCTCAGCGGTGCCGGTTGCATGCCCCACCGCAAAGCGGCTCCGCCGCTTGGTGAACGAACCCTCGCTGGGGGCAAGGGTGCCCCTCACTCGGCAAAGCGCACCGGTCAGGAGGTCTTGGACGAGCTCGCCTTCGACTTGGAGCCCGACGACTTGGCGCCCGTGGACTTCGAGCCGGTCGACTTGGAGGTCGACTTCGACGCCGTCGACTTCGAGCCCGTGGACTTCGAGCTCGTCGACTTGGTGCTGGTGGACTTCTTCGCCGGGGCCTTCTTGGCGGGCGCCTTCTTCTTCGCCGGGGCCTTGGCCCGGCGCTCGGCCAGCAGCTCCACCGCGCGGTCCATGCTCAGCGAATCCACCGCGTCGCCCTTGCGCAACGACGCGTTGGTCTCCCCGTCGGTGACGTACGGGCCGAAGCGGCCGTCCTTGATGACCAGCGCCTTGCCGGTGTCCGGCGCCTCGCCCAGCTCGCGCAGCGGCGGCGCGGCGGCCCGCCTGCCGCGCTGCTTGGGCTGGGCGTAGATCTTCAGCGCCTCGTCGAGGGTGATCGTGAAGATCTGCTCCTCGGTCTCCAGCGAGCGCGAGTCGGTCCCCCGCTTCAGGTACGGCCCGTAGCGGCCGTTCTGCGCGGTGATGTCCTCGCCCGACTCCGGGTCGGTGCCCACCGTGCGCGGCAGCGACAGCAGGCTCAGCGCGTCGTCGAGGGTGATCGTGTCCAGCGACATGGACTTGAGCAGGCTGCCGGTGCGCGGCTTGGACTTGTCGCCCTCGGGCAGCACCTCGGTGACGTACGGGCCGAAGCGGCCTTCCTTGGCGAGCACCTCGTGCCCGGTCTCCGGGTCGGTGCCCAGGCTGCGCCCCTCCATCGGGGTGGCGAACAGCTTCTCCGCGATCTGCACGGTGAGCTCGTCCGGCGGCAGGTCGTCGGGCAGGTTCGCCCGCTGCGAGGACTCGTCGGCCAGCGCCCGCTCCAGGTACGGCCCGTAGCGGCCGACGCGGACGTAGACGGTGCGGTCCTCCTCGTCGGTGAACATGGGGATCGAGTTGATCTCGCGCGGGTCGATCTCCTCGACGCCGGAGCCGACCAGCTTCTTCAACCCGCCCGCGCGGCCGATCGAGTCGTCCGGCCCGACCTCGCCGCCGAAGTAGAAGCCGGACAGCCAGCGGGTGCGCTGCTGCCTGCCCTCGGCGATCCGGTCCAGCTCGTCCTCCAAGGCGGCGGTGAAGTCGTAGTCCACCAACCGGCCGAAGTGCTTCTCCAGCAGCCCGACCACCGAGAACGCCACCCAGGACGGGACCAGCGCGGAACCCTTCCGCCACACGTAGCCGCGGTCCTGCACGGTGCTGATGATCGACGCGTAGGTGGAGGGGCGGCCGATGCCCAGCTCCTCCAGCGTCTTGACCAGGCTCGCCTCGGTGTAGCGGGGCGGCGGGTTGGTGCTGTGGCCGTCCGCCGAGAGCTCCGGCGCGGTGACCGGCTGGTCCTGCACGAGCTGCGGCAGCCGCGACTCCGCGTCGTCTGCGACCCCACCGGCCTCCGAGTCCACCGACTCGACGTAGGCCTTGAGGAACCCGGCGAAGGTGATGGAGCGGCCCGAGGCGGCGAACGTGCACTCCTGGCCGTCGGCGGCGGTGCCGGTGATCCGCACCGACATCGTGGTGCCCTTGGCGTTGGCCATCTGGGAGGCGATGGTGCGCTGCCAGATCAGCTCGTAGAGCTTGAAGCCGTCGACGTCGCGGTCCAGCTCGGCGGCCACCTGGCCCGGCGTCCGGAAGCTCTCCCCCGCCGGGCGGATCGCCTCGTGCGCCTCCTGGGCGTTCTTCACCTTGCGGGTGTACTGGCGCGGCTGCGGCTCCAGGTACCGCTCGCCGTAGAGGTCGCTGGCCTGGTTGCGGGCCGCCAGCAACGCCGTCTCGGACAGCGTCGTGGAGTCGGTCCGCATGTAGGTGATGTAGCCGTTCTCGTACAGCCGCTGCGCCGTCTTCATCGTCCGGTCGGCGGAGAAGCGCAGCTTGCGGCCCGCCTCCTGCTGGAGCGTGGAGGTCATGAACGGCGGGTAGGGCTTCCGCGTGTAGGGCTTCTCCTCGACGCTGGAGACGTGCAGCCGCGCCTCGGCGAGCCCCTCGGCCAGCGCGCGCGCCGCGGTCTCGTCGAGCAGCCGCACCTCGTCGCTCTTGAGCCGCCCGTCCGGGCCGAAGTCCCGGCCGGTGGCGAGCTTCGCGCCGTCCACGCTGACCAGCCGCGCGCCGAAGCGGCGCGGTTCGGCGTCCTCGCCGGCGTCCATCGTCGCCGAGATGTCCCAGTAGTCGGCGGTGACGAACTTGATCCGCTCCCGCTCGCGCTCCACCACCACGCGGGTCGCCACCGACTGCACCCGGCCCGCCGAGAGCTTCGGCATGACCTTCTTCCACAGCACCGGGCTGACCTCGTAGCCGTAGAGGCGGTCGAGGATGCGCCGGGTCTCCTGCGCGTCGACGAGGTCGTGGTCGAGGTCGCGCGGGTTCGCGGCGGCGGCCTGGATCGCGGACTCGGTGATCTCGTGGAACACCATCCGCCGCACCGGCACCTTGGGCTTGAGCGTCTCCATCAGGTGCCAGGCGATCGCCTCGCCCTCGCGGTCGCCGTCCGTGGCGAGGTAGAGCTCGTCGACGTCCTTGAGGGCGTCCTTGAGCTCGGTGACGGTCGGCTTCTTGTCCGGGGGCACCAGGTAGAGCGGCTCGAAGTCCGCCTCGACGTTGACGCCGAGGCGGGCCCACGACTCGCCCTTGTACTTGGCCGGGATCTCCGCCGCCTTGCTCGGCAGGTCGCGGATGTGGCCCCGGGAGGACTCCACGACGTAGTCGGACCCCAGGAAGGACGCGATCTTGCGGGCCTTGACGGGTGACTCGACGATCACCAAGCGCCGACCCCCGGCACCCGCCCCGTTCGAGGCGCCAGAACCCGAAGCCCGGCCAGTACCGCCGTTCTTCTTCGTCCGTGTCGACCCAGCCACTCTTACCCGCTCTCTTCTCGTGGAGGCATCCGGTCCGCGCCCGCCACCAAGTTCCTCAGTGTGCCCCCTGCTCGTCCGATTTCACCGAGCCGGGAAGGCACAGGGTGGCACACAACACGCCCGCACTCGCAGCGCTCGTCTCTAACGAACGTATCGGGTGACGGTCGTGTTCCGTTGCGTGACCTGGCGTGACGTGGGTCAACCTGGTCAGGAGACCAGCGGCCACGTTCGCTCGATCGCACCATCGGGCATCGGACCGACCAGTTCGGCCAGCCTGGCCAGTCGGCGCCGCCCGGTCACCCGCAGCGCCGGCCCCCGGCCCGCTCGCCCACGACCTTCGCCGGCAGCCCGCACCGGTCCAGCGCCGCGAGCAGCGCCGGATGCGTCTGCGGCGCGTGCGGGTCCAGACCCAGCCGGTAGCCCGCCGGGTCGGCGCAGCCCGCGGCCAGCGCCCACAGCCGCAACGCCCAGCCGTCCGGGACGAAGTCCGCCGGGACCGCCTTCACCGCGCCCCGCAGCCACCGGGCGGCCAGCGGCGCGAGGTCCGCGCGGAAGGCCGTGCGGACCAGCGGGCGGCCTTCGTCGGACCGCCCCGGCACCGCCTCGACCCCGCGCTCCGCGCAGGCCAGGACCAGCGACCGCACCCGCCACTCCGCATCGAGCACCGCGGAGACCCGGGCCGCCGCACCCCGGCCGAACGCCACCGCCTGCCCCGGGCCGCACAGCAGTCCGGCGAGGTCCACCACGCGGGGCGTCCTGGCCTCGGCCGCGAAGAAGGACATCTGGCCCACGGCATCCAATGCTAGAACAACAGTTCGACCCTGACCAGGGCTTTCACTATTCCAGGTATTCGACTCACCTTGCTCAGCGGTGCGGGTGGCGGAACCTCAGCGGCCTTCTCGCTCCGGGCGCCCTTCCTCATGTACAACCACGTACACAGCGTCAGGGCGTCCTCGCGAGAAGACCGCTGAGAACCCGCGGCGGTGCAAGCTGCGAGGGTGGCGCAAGGCGGAAGCGGCTTTCGCCGCTTGCCTGACGGGGGTCGGGTTCGGCGCGTGCGTCGGCTGGAAGTGGCTTCGCCGCTTCGCGGTGCGAGGGTCGGGTGGTCCTCGCACCGCTCGGCGTCACCGCGGCGGTTGCTGCGGGGGTTGCTGCGGTTGGGGGGTTGCTGCGGGGGCGGCTGGACCAGCGCGGCGCATTCGGGGGCCTGCTCGGCGGCGGCCTTGAGCTCCGGGTTGGTTTCGAACTGGTGCGCCTCGGCGGCGAGCTGGAGCTTCTCGCCCTTGGCCAGCTCGGCCTGCACCTCGCCCATCCCGGCCTGGAACGCCTGCTGGTTGCTCGCGTCGACCCCTTCCGCCTTCTGCTTGGCGCTGAGCAGGATGTCGCGGGCCTGGACGAAGCCCTGCTCGAAGGAACCGCCGAGCTTCTCGGCACCGGCGACCGGCGTCGGACCCAGCTCGCGGATGCCGCGCAGCGTCTCGTCGGCGTTGGTGGCGGCGGTGTCGATCTGGCTGATCACCGACTGCTTGAACTTGCCGGTGCTGGAGCGGTCCACGCCGGGGAGCTGCTGCTGCGATGCGGTGAAACCGCCGACCAGGCCGCAGAGCTTGCCGGTCCACGCGACGTCCTCGGGAGCCGCCGCCTGGGGACCGGGCCGTTGCTGCTGCTGCTGGGGCGGCTGCTGCTGGGGCGGTGGCGCGGCCTGCTCCCCGCCACCGGCGCATCCGGCGAGCGCGAGCGGGACCGCGGCGAGCACGACGACGGACGCCGAACGGAACTTCATGCATCCTCCTGTGCCTGAGTGCGACACCCGGACGGTCCGGGACCGCCGACTCTCCCGCAACCCGCACCGGACGGTTCCCTCCCGGGGTATGCCCGGCGCGGACGGCGGTGGGGCACCCGGGCGGACCCGGATGCCCCACCGCGCGCACCGGCGACGATCACGCCGATCCGTTGACCATCTTGTCCTCGCTCGGCGATTCCGCGATGGCGGTGCTGCGCCGCTTCGACACCACGATGGCGCCGACGATCACCAGCACGGCGGCCACCGCGATCCCGGCCGAGATGCCGCGCGGCACGTCGTCGGGAACGGTCAGCGCCACCACCGCGGGGGCGATCAGCACCGACACCAGGTTCATCACCTTCAGCAGCGGGTTGATCGCCGGACCGGCGGTGTCCTTGAACGGGTCGCCGACGGTGTCGCCGATGACCGTGGCGGAGTGCGCCTCCGAACCCTTCCCGCCGTGGTGGCCGTCCTCCACGAGCTTCTTCGAGTTGTCCCAGGCACCGCCCGAGTTGGCCAGGAAGATGGCCATCAGGGTGCCGGTCGCGATCGCCCCGGCCAGGTACCCGGCCAGCGGACCGACGCCGAGGCCGAAGCCCACCGCGATCGGCGCCAGCACCGCGAGCAGACCCGGCGTGGCCAGCTCGCGCAGCGAGTCGCGGGTGCAGATGTCCACCACCCGGCCGTACTCCGGCCGCACCGAGCCGTCCATGATCCCCGGGTTGGTGGTGAACTGGCGGCGCACCTCGTAGACCACCGCACCGGCGGCGCGGGACACCGCGTTGATCGCCAGCCCGGAGAACAGGAACACCACGGAGGCGCCGATGATCACGCCGACCAGGACGTCCGGCGCGTAGACGAAGTACTCGTCCACGGCGAGCCCGCCCGCGATGCCGGTCAGCGCCTGCCCGATCGCGTCGGTGTAGGAGCCGAACAGCGCGGTCGCGGCCAGCACCGCGGTGGCGATCGCGATGCCCTTGGTGATCGCCTTGGTGGTGTTGCCGACCGCGTCCAGCTCGGTGAGGACCTTCGCGCCCTCGCCCTCGACGTCGCCGGACATCTCGGCGATGCCCTGCGCGTTGTCGCTGACCGGGCCGAAGGTGTCCATCGCGACGATCACGCCGACGGTGGTCAGCAGCCCGCAGCCGGCCAGCGCGATGGCGAACAGCGCCACCGCCAGCGAACCGGACAGCAGGAACGCGCCGAACACGGCCGCGCCGATGATCAGCGCGGTGAACACGGCCGACTCGAAGCCGACCGACAGCCCGGAAAGGATCACCGTGGCCGCCCCGGTCAGCGAGGACTTCCCGACGTCGCGCACCGGGCGGTGCTCGGTGGCGGTGAAGTAGCCGGTCAGCTTGAGGATCACCACCGCGAGCAGGATGCCGATGATCACCGCGACCAGCGCGATCAGCGCCGGGCTGCCCTCGGTCCGGCGGATCTCCTCGGAGACGCCGGTGAGCGAGGCGAACGAGCTGGGCAGGTAGATCACCGCGGCGGCCGCGCAGAGCACCGCCGAGATCCCGGCCGAGATGTAGAACGACCGGTTGATCGCGGTCAGCGCGCTCTCGCCCGCGCGGGCCTTGGTGATGTAGACGCCGATCACCGCGGTCACCACGCCGATCGCGGGCACGATCAGCGGGAACAGCAAGCCGTGCGCGCCGAACGCGGCGGTGCCCAGGATCAGCGAGGCCACCAGCGTCACCGCGTAGGACTCGAACAGGTCGGCCGCCATGCCCGCGCAGTCGCCGACGTTGTCGCCCACGTTGTCGGCGATCGTCGCGGCGTTGCGCGGGTCGTCCTCGGGGATGTTCTGCTCGACCTTGCCCACCAAGTCGGCGCCCACGTCGGCGGCCTTGGTGAAGATGCCGCCGCCGACCCGCATGAACATCGCCAGCAGCGCGGCGCCGAAGCCGAAGCCCTCCAGCACCCGCGGCGCTCCGCCCGCGTAGACCAGCACCACCAGCGCCGCGCCGAACAGGCCCAGGCCGACCGTGGTCATGCCGACCACCCCACCGGTGCGGAAGGCGACCCGCATCGCCTTCTCCCGGCCGCCCGCGGACTCCCGGGCCGCGGCGGCGACCCGCACGTTCGCCCGGGTCGACAGCCACATGCCGAGGTAGCCGATGGCCGCCGAGAAGGCCGCGCCGAACAGGAAGAAGATCGAGCGGCCGATGCGCTCCCCGGTGTTCTCGGCGGGCAGCGCGAACAGCACCAGGAACACCGCGACGGCGAAGATCGTCAGGGTCCGGAACTGCCGGTTCAGGTAGGCCGAGGCACCTTCCTGCACCGCCTTGGCGATGTCCTTCATCGAGGTGGTGCCCTGCCCGGCGGCGAGCACCTCCTTGATCAGGACGTAGCCGAACGCCAGCGCCGCCAGCGCGATCACCATGACCACGCCGACCACCGCGTAGTCGGCGCCGCCGAGCTCGATGCCGGTGACGTGCTGGGCGAGGTCCATCCGGGTCGAGCCCGGCGGTGCAGCGCCCTGGGCCCAGCCGTGCTGGACCGGGGTGAGCAGGGACATCCGTCCTCCAGGTTTGTGCTCGTTTCAAGGCCGTCGGCGGGCCGACGACGCGCGGTACGGCCTCGCCCGGGGTGACCGCGGCCACCCATGACGACGTCGTGGCCGCGCAGTCTATTCAGGCCACGAGTGGCTTACTTCACGGTGTGATACGCACCTCGTGTCGACGTGGGCTTTTGTTATGGGTTGATCGATTCATCCGACTACTTGATCACCCAAACGAGTCCATCTTGATTTGGCCCGAATGGGTGACGTGAGGTAGTGGGATCGCACTCCGCGACGAAAAGGGCGTCCGAGCCGCCGGACCGCGGGGCCGCCACCCGGCCGCTCGAATCCGCCCGATCGGACGACAGCGATCGGACATGCCGACGTGGGGGCACCCTCAGCAGGGCTTTCGCGCGCCTGTGCGACGCTCGATCGGTGACCGCAGCGGACCAGGGCGCCGACCGTCCGAGCGCCGACCAGCCGGGCGCCAACCAGCCGGGCGCCGGGCGTCCGAGCACCGGGTGCCCGAGCAAGGGGCGACGGCTGCTCGACCGCGTGCTGGCCGGGGTCGCGGCCGGTGAGACGCCGCTGCGCCACGCCGCCCACCTCCCCGGCAACCCCGGGCGCACCGCCGACTGGCCGGAATGGGCGCCGGAGCCGCTGGTCGAGGAGCTGCGCAAGCGCGGGGCCGAACGCCCGTGGAGCCACCAGGCCGCCGGTGCCGAAGCCGCCCGGGCCGGTCGCCACGTCGTCGTCGCCACCGGGACCGCCTCCGGCAAGTCGCTGGCCTACCAGCTCCCGGTGCTGGCACGGCTGCTCGACGACCCGCGCGCCACCGCGCTGTACCTCTCCCCCACCAAGGCGCTGGCCGCCGACCAACTGCGCACGGTGGAGGAGCTGGGGTTCCGCGAGGTGCGCGCCGCCGCCTACGACGGCGACACCCCGCGGGCCGAGCGCGACTGGGCGCGCGCGCACGGCCGCTGGCTGTTCACCAACCCGGACATGCTGCACTTCGGCGTGCTTCCCGGGCACGCCCGCTGGGCGCGGTTCTTCCGGCGGCTGACGCACGTGGTGGTCGACGAGTGCCACACCTACCGGGGCGTGTTCGGCTCGCACGTGGCGCTGCTGCTGCGCCGGTTGCGCCGGATCGCCCGGCACTACGGCGCCGACCCGGTGTTCGTGCTGGCCTCGGCCACCGTCGCCGACCCGGCGGAGCTCGGCGAACGGCTCGTCGGCGCGCCGTGCGAGGCGATCACCGAGGACGGTTCGCCGCGCGGCGCGCGCAGCGTCGCGTTCTGGGAACCACCGCTGCTCGGGGAGATCACCGGGGAGAACGGCGCCCCGATCCGCCGCTCGGCCGGTGCCGAGACCGCCCGGCTGCTGGCCGACCTGGTCGTCGAGGACGCCCGCACGCTGGCGTTCCTCCGCTCCCGCCGGGGCGTCGAGGTGGCCGCGCTGACCGCCCGCCGCGCGCTGTCCGAAGTGGACGAGTCCTTGGTGGACAAGGTCGCCGCCTACCGGGGCGGCTACCTGCCGGAGGACCGGCGGGAACTGGAACGCGCGCTGCTGTCCGGCGAACTGCGCGCGGTGGCCACCACGAACGCGCTGGAGCTCGGCGTGGACATCGCCGGGCTCGACGCGGTGGTCGTCGCCGGCTACCCGGGCACCGTGGCGTCGTTCTGGCAGCAGGCCGGACGCGCCGGGCGGGACGGCGCCGGGGCGCTGGTCGTGTTCGTCGCCCGGGACGATCCGCTGGACACCTACCTGGTGCACCACCCGGCGGCGGTGCTGGACCGACCGGTGGAGGCCACCGTGCTCGACCCGGTCAACCCCTACGTGCTGGAACCGCACCTGGCGTGCGCCGCAGCCGAGCTGGCGCTCACCGAGGCGTGCTTCGACGACTTCGGCGGCGACGCCGCGCGGCGGGCGGTGGCGGCGCTCACCGCCGACGGCGTGCTGCGCCGCCGCCCGCACGGCTGGTTCTGGACCGAGCGGGAGCGCCCGCACCGGTCGGTCGAGCTGCGCGGTGCCGGTGGGACGCCGATCGCGGTCGTGGAAGGGGATTCGGGGCGGCTGCTCGGCACGGTGGACCCGGACTCGGCGTGCGCGACGATCCACCCCGGAGCGGTCCACCTGCACCGGGGCGAGTCGTTCGTGGTCGACGACCTGGACCTGGAGTCGGGGCTCGCGCTGGTGCACGCGGAGAGCCCGGAGTGGACCACCTCGGCGCGCAGCGACGTGGACATCGCGGTGCTGCGCACCGCCGAGCAGTGGCATCCGGGGCCCGGCGTGACGGTGAACCTGGGCGAGGTCGAGGTGACCTCGCAGGTCGTCGGCTTCCTCCGGCAGTTGCCGACGGGCGAGGTCCTGGACCAGGTGCCGCTGGACCTGCCCGCGCAGACGCTGGTGACCCGGGCGGTCTGGTACACGATCAGCGACGAGCTGCTCAACGGCAGCGCACCGGGGGGCGCCGGGCTGGAACCGGCGCGCATCCCCGGTGCGCTGCATGCCGCCGAGCACGCGGCGATCGGCCTGCTACCGCTGTTCGCGACCTGCGACAGGTGGGACATCGGCGGGGTCTCCACCGCCGTGCACGCCGACACCGGGGAGGCAACGGTGTTCGTGCACGACGGTCATCCGGGAGGGTCCGGATTCGCCGATCGCGGCTACGCCGCGCTGGTCCCCTGGCTGGCCGCGACGCGGGAAGCGATCGCTTCCTGCGAGTGCCCGGCTGGCTGCCCGTCCTGCGTCCAGTCGCCGAAGTGCGGGAACGGCAACGAACCGCTGGACAAGGCGGGGGCGGTGGCGGTCCTCGACGCGCTCTCGGCCGTGTTCGGGGGAAGCGGTGCGGGACCGGCTGGGGCCGGCGAACGATCCGGGACGTGAGCACCCACGTGCCCGAGGGGCGTCCCGCCCGTCCGTCCGGCGACCCGGCGCGGTGCCGGTCCCGCGCGCTCGAACTCGACCGAGCAGCCCTCAGCGGGCTGCCGCGACGACTTCCGCCACGTTCTCGTAGTTCCCCCGACCCGCGCGCAGGGCGTCCTGCACGTAGGCCGAGCTGGGCAGTCGCCAGCCGCACACGTCGAGCCCGACCCGCCAGTGCACGGCACCGCCGGGGAAGGCGCTCGGGGCATGGGCAGCCAGCTTCCGGTGCTGTGCCACCGGATTCCGGGAACGTCGGCCAGTTCGGGGAGCATCGTCCGGCCGCCGGAGTGCAGGAAGTACCAGCGCCCGCGCGGTGTGGCGACGATCGGCACCGGAGCGCCGACCATCCGGATGACCCGGGCCGTGCGGCGGCCGAGCTCGGCGTCGACCTCGATCGCCTCGACCGCTCCGCCGGTGGCCACGAGCAAGCTGTAGGGCCGCTCGGACCACCACGACACGACCTGATCGGGGGTCGCGGTCGGTCGTGTCCGCCAGTCCGGGTGGACCGGTACCGGACCTTCGTCGTGGTGACCGGTCCAGCGGTCACCCTCGGGGTAGGTACCGGGCACCACCGACCAGCCCCGGGCGGCGAAGCCGATCGCCTGCACGCGCAGTTCGATCTGGCTGCTACCGAGCCCGGCGGGGTGCTCCGGGATGCCGTGGAAGGTGCTCGACGCCCTCGTCGACCCGTCCATGATGCTTCAGCCTCCTGTTCCCTGGTGAGCGCCGGACGGTGGCGGTTCGGGGCCGCCACCCGGTCCGCCGACCTCGTCGTCACCGGACCTCGGCATCCCGCGCTCACATCTCAACCAACGGCACGAGGGCGCGCCGAGTACACCCCCTATCGACGACCGGTAGCCCAGCCGCGACGAATGAAACCCCGGGGACAGAGCCACCGAAAGATCAACGTGCCGAACGGCGGTTCCGCCCCCGGTGAGCGACGACGTCAGGCCGATCACCCGACGACCGGCCCGGCGCGGGCCCGCGCCGTCACCACCGCCGCGCCGGGCAGTCCGGGCGGCGGCGGAGCCCGGACCTCGACCCGGGCGTGCGATCCGGTGATCGTGCAGGACACCACCGCGGTGCCCATCCCGCGCGCCACCTCACCGGCGCGACCGCACGCGATCGCCGAGCCGTGCGGCGCGTGCGCGGCGGCGGCCAGCGCCGCGAGGTCCGCCGCCCCGGCCGCCCGGTGCCGGACGAGCAGCGCGCCGCACCAGTGCAGCGCGAACCACCCGACCACCACCAGCGCCAGGCACAGGCCCGCCGACAGCGCGGTCGCCGCGCCCTGATCCCCGCTCACGGCACCGCACCGAGCGCTCGCACGGCGCCGGATCACGGCGCGGTCCCGGATCACAGCGCGGCTTCGGGTGCGGCTCCGGCTTCGGGCGCGGTCCCGGGTTCCGGAGCAGCCCCGGTTCACGTCACCGACTGGGCTTGTGGGACCGACTCGGGTCGCGGGGCTGCCCCGGCTCACGGCGCGCTCCCGGGTTCCGGCGCGCTCCCGGGTTCCGGCGCGGTCCCGGGTTCCGGTACGGCTCCGGCCTCCGGTGCCGCCCCGGGTTCCAGGATCGCGACGGCGGTGGCGTGGAGCGTTCGCCCGGGTAGCAGGTCGCCGGGGAACGGGACCGCCACCTCGACGTGGACCCGATCGGCCTCGGTGCGCACCAGCAGTGCGGCACCGGCGGGGGCCAGCGTCCGCACCGCCCTCTCAGCCGCCGGACGATCCCCGCGCGAGAGCAACCGGGCCGCCTCGACCGCCGCGTCCGTGCAGCGGAGCTGGCCTACCAGCATCACCATCCCGGCCAGCAGCAGGGCGAACACGACGGTCACCGTGGCGATGCCCATCGCCGCCTCCACCGTCACCGCGCCACGATCCCGATCGGCGGGCGGCTCCCGCCGGTCGGCATCGGGCTGACCCGCTCGCGGCGCGGCGCGGCTGGGCGCGAACCGGTGCGCAGCGGACCGATCCGGCGGCGGTCGGCGCGCCGGGCGCGGTGCGCCGCGCGCGGTGGCGGCTCCGGCCGGGGCGACGAGCGTCGGCATCACGAACCTCCGCCCTGGAGCCCGCGGTTGATGAGGGCGGCTAGCGCCTCCTTGACCGGATCGCTGGTCACCACGGCGAACAGGACGGAGGCGAAGGCGACCGCCGCGACGGTGCCCATCGCGTACTCCGCCGTGCTCATCCCGCCGTCACCGCGCAGGAGGGCGCGGATCCGCCGCGCGGACGGCATCCTCGGCTTCCGGACCGGTTCGACCGCGGCCGGTGCGCCACCGGTGGTGATGGACGAGGTGGTGGGCGGTCCGAGCCCGCCCGGCACTGGCGGCACCAGCAGCACGAGCAGCATCGCGGCCCCACGGCCGAGCATCGGCAGCGCGTCCCGCGCCACCGCGCGGAACCGCCGCACGACGGCGGTGAGCCACGGGCGCAGGAGGGCGCGGTGTTCGGCGGAGCCGCGCGCGGTCGCCGTGCTGCGACCCCTCGGCCGGACATCCCCGGGTGCGGCGGAGGAGGTGGCGCGAAGATCCCTCCGGCGCCCCGGGAACGTGGTCGGGAGGTGGCTCGCCCACCGCCACGGCGCTGCTCGGCGTCCCGCTCGGTGGTGGACGGTTCCACGTCCCGGCGGCCATCGGCGGGCGGCCCGGGCACGCCCGGGCGGCCGGACGTCCAGCGGTCCGGCCGCCGGTGCTCCGGACGCCCGTGCTCCGGTTCCGGGGAGCGGCTCCCCACCTGGGCGGAGCACGGGCAGCCGCGCCTCCGATGCGCCGGGCGTCGCGGTCCGCCGCTCGGCCGGTCGGTGTTCCCGCGCGGACTGGGCCGTGGTCGTGTTCGTCATGGTGTTCTCCGTTCGGTCGTCGATGCCCAGCGCGTTCGTCCCGCCGGGCGTGCGGTCGTCCTGCTCCGGACCGGTCGGTCGGAGCGGGCCATCAGTCGTGCGGACCGGCGTCTTGTGGTCGAGCCGGACAGGGCTGTTGGTCGTCGTGCCTCCTCGGTCGTCGGGAACGTGCGCTGTGGTCGAGCGGGGTCGGGCGGTCGGTCGTCGTGCCTCCCCTGTCGTCGGGGTCGTGCGTCGTGGTCGCGGTGGTCGCCGTGCCCGGGGCCGAGCGCGGAGCTGCTCCGGTCACCAGTGATCGGCCAGGCGGAGCACCATCCCGAGCACGACGGGCAGCACGCCGAGGCACAGGAAGGCGGGCAGGAAGCACAGTCCCAGCGGGGCCGAGATCCAGACCGACGTGCGCTGCGCCCGGGCCCGGGCCTGCTCCCCCGCCGTCGCGCGGACCCGGGCGGCGAGCTCCGCGGCGACCTCGGCGAGGCCGCTGCCGGTGCGCGCCGTGCGCCGGGCCGCCCGGGCGAGCTCGGCGGTGTCCGGGTCGGCCAGCGCCGGCGCCCAGGCCCGCACCGCGTCGGTGCCCAACGCCAGGTGGTCGGCGACCTCCTGGAGCGGGCGCCGCGCGGGTCCGGCGAGCTCCGCGGCGACCGCGCGCACCACCACGGGCACCGGCAACCCGGCGCGCATCCCGGCGGCGAGCAGGTCCCACGCCGCCGCGAGCGCCAGCGGATCGGTGCCGCGGCGGGTCGCGCGTCCGGCCCACCAGCGCGCCGCGACGGCACCGCAGGCACCGACGCCCAGTCCGGCCACGAGGTCGACGAGGACGGCCGCGGCGGTTCCCGAGGCGGCGACCGCGAGCCAGCACAGCGCCGGTCGGGGCGTTCCCCGCTCCGGGACCGCCGCTGCCGGGCCGCGGCCGTCCGCGGCCAGCGCCCGCAACCGGTTCCGCGCCGGGGCGGAAGGCAGGACCAGGAGCGCACCCGCCGCGAGGAGCAAGGACCAGGTGATCACGGCGGCACCACCGCCTCGGTCAGGCGCGTGGTCCAGGCGATCCCGGCCGCGAGCAGCCCAGCACCGGTGAGCAGCAGGAGCTGCCCGGGAAGGCCGTCGCCGAGGACGGCGAGCGGGGCGGTCCCGACTGCCTCGCCGAGCGCCAGGCCGACCACCGGCAGCGCGGTGAGCACCGCGGCCGTCGACCTCGGGCCGGCGAGCTCGGCCTCCACCTCGCGGCGGAACGCCGCCCGCCGGTCGACGTCCCGCCGCACCGCGTCGACGAGCTCGGCCAGCGCCACGCCGTGCCGATCGGCCAGCGCCCACGCGCGGGACAGCCTCGCCAGCGGGGCGGTGAGTCCGGCCGGGGCGCCGGACTCGGCGAGCGCCTTCGGGACGTCCCCGCCCCACCGGGCGGCGGTGGACATGGCCCGGAACGCGGCGCCGACCGCCGGGTCCGACTCCTGGGCGGCCCCGTCGGCGGCCACCGCGGGATGCGCCCCGGCGCGCAGTTGGGCGACCAGCAGCCGCAGACCCGCGGTGAGCTCGTCGGCCAGTTCCAGCCGGCGGCGGATGCCCCGGCGCGACCGCGCGTACCGCCGGGCGAGCGCGCCGAGCAGCAGCGCGGCGACCGCGCCCGCGGGGCCGAGCAGCAGGAACCCCAGCACCGCCGCGACCGGTATCGGCGCCCACCGCAGCAGGGGGACGGCCGGGCGGCCGGGGCCGGTCGCGCCGGACCCGGTGGCGGCGAGGCGGTCCCGGGCCCGCAGGTCCGGCCAGCACAGCAGGGCGAGCGCGAGGCAGATCGTCGCGGTGATCAGCACGGGGCACCTCCGCGCGACTCCAGCAGCGCCGCGAACTCCGCGCGCGCCGGACCCCACCCCCGATCGGCTTCCCAGACCGGGTTCACCCGGACCAGGTCGTCCTCGCGGCGGAGGAGGCCGATGCCGAGCAGCCGTCGCCCGCGCCCCGGGCTGCGCCCGGTGTGCAGGACGACCTGCACCGCCGCCGCGAGCTGGCTGTGCAGCGCGTCCCGGGGCAGACCGCCGAGCGCGGCCAGCGCCTCCACCCGGGCGGGGACCTCGCGCGGCGAGTTGGCGTGCAGGGTGCCGCACCCGCCGTCGTGGCCGGTGTTCAGGGCGGCCAGCATTTCGCAGACCTCAGATCCCCGGACCTCCCCGACGACGAGCCGGTCGGGACGCATCCGCAGCGCCTGCCGGACCAGGTCGCGCACCCGGACCTCGCCCACGCCCTCGACGTTGGGCGGCCGGGTGAGCAGCCGGACGACGTGCGGGTGCCGGGGGTGCAGTTCGGCCGCCTCCTCAACGCAGACGATCCGCTCCCGGCTGTCGACGGCGCCGAGCAGGGCCGCGAGGAGCGTGGTCTTCCCCGTCGCCGTGCCGCCCACCACGAGGAACGCCAGCCGGGCCGCCACGACGGCGCGCAGGGTCCGGGCGATCTCGTCATCGAAGGCACCGGCGCGGCGCAGCGAGTCGAGGTCGTGCGCGGCCGGGCGCAGCACCCGCAGCGAGACGCAGGTCCCCCGGTCGGCCACCGGCGGCAGCACGGCGTGCAGCCGCACCGCCGAACCGGTCCCGTCCCCCGGGAGCCAGGCATCGACCCACGGTTGCGCGTCGTCGAGCCGCCGTCCGCTGGCGAGCGCGAGCCGTTGCGCGAGCCGGCGCACCGCCTCCTCGTCGGGGAAGCGCACCGGTGCCCGGCGCAGCCCGGCGCCGCGGTCGACCCACACCTCGTCCGGTGCGGTCACCAGGACGTCGGCGACCTCAGGGTCGCGGAGCAGCGGGTCGAGCACCCCGGCGCCGACGAACTCCTGCTGGGCCATCCGGACCGCCGCCAGCACATCGGCGTCGGCGACCAGGCCGCCCGCCTCCTCCCGCACCGCCGTGGCCAACGCGGCCGAGGTGGGTCCGGCGCTGCTGCCGATGGTGCCGCTGCCGATCAGCCGGTGCCGCACCCGTTCGAGCAGTCCGCCGTCCATCACGCCACCTCCTCGGCCCGGACCGGGTCGCTCCGGTCGAGCTCGGCGAGCAGCCGGTGGGCGACCCGGCCGAGTGCGCTGCGGCCGGCGACCGCCCGCAGCCCGCCCCGGTCCAGCGCCCCGGGCAGGCCGGGGTGCGGCCGCAGGTGGGCCAGCGCGGGAACGCCGAGGGCGGCGGCGACGTCCGACGGGCGCAGCCCGCCCGGCGCCGGTCCCCGGACCACCAGGCGCAGCGGGCAGGCCGTGATCTCGCGGACCGAGGCGAGCACCCGGGCCGCCGCCGCGCAGGCGCGGACCTCGGCGGGCACGACCAGGACGACGAGGTCGGCGTGGCGCAGCGCCGCGGCGGCCGGTTCGGACGGCGCCCGGGGCAGGTCGCAGACCACGGTGTCCCCGGCCCGGCGTCCGGCCTCCAGGACGGCGCGGACCGCCTGCGGGGTCAGCCCGGTCGACGGCGCGTCGCGGTCGCAGGCGAGCACCGCGAGGGAACCGCCGCCGACCCGCCGACCGGGCAGGGCCTCGTGCAGCGCGCCCGCCGCGAGCCGTCCGGCCCGCACCGCGAGACCCGACCAGCGCAGGCCGCCGGTCCCCTCGGCGCCGACCGCGAGGTCGAGACCACCGCCCCACGGATCGCAGTCGACGAGCAGCGCGCCGCCGCCCCGGTGGGCGGCGCTGACCGCCGCCGCCCCGGCCAGCACGGACGCACCCGCGCCGCCGCGACCGCCGAGCACCGCGAGCACCCGGCCGTCCCGCGCCGGGGCCGCGTCGGCGGCTTCGGCGAGGAAGTCGATGACCGTCCGCTCGCCCTCGGGCAGGCGGACGACGTGGTCGGCGCCGAGCTCGAAGGCGGCCTGCCAGAGCTGCTCTGCCGGGCCCCGGCAGAGCACCAGGACGCCGCGTCTTCGGGGCGGTCCGAGCGCGGCGACCGCCGCGGCCGCGGCGCCGTCGAGCAGCACCGCGGAGGCGCTGCGCCAGGCGCCGCCGAGCGCGGCGGGATCGCGGGCGTGCTCGGCTTCGGCGCCCGCGGCGGCGGCCAGCCGGAAGACGTCCTCGGCGAGTTCGGGATCGGTGGTGACCAGCAGCGGACGTGCGGAAGACATGGCGGTACCTCGGAGTGTGAGTCGGAATCTCGCGCAGCGCCCTTTCCTCGCGGAATGGCGCTGTTCTTCCACAGTGGCGCGGTCCACTCCCGCCGCCAAGGATCAATTCCAGAATCTGTGGATAACTCCGGCACCTGTGGACAACTCAATCCAAAAAACATTCACGTTTACCAGGCCGGAAAGGCGACGACCCCCGCCAAGGGGGAGGGGCGGGGGTCGTCTTGTCCAGCTCCGGGGGGAGTGAGCTGAACGGTCCGGACAAAAAACCGAACCGTTCTCACCCTAACGCCGCGATCGTCCCCCTCGGGCCGCAATTCGCGAAATGGCACCCGCTTCCGCGGCCGGCCACCGGCGCGGAGCCGACACCACCGCGCCGCCCGGCTCGTATGCTGTGCGGCGTGACAGAGCCCGCGAACCCGACGGCATCCCCCGAACGCCGGGTGGCCGCGTTCTTCGACCTGGACAAGACGGTCATCGCCAAGTCCAGCACGCTGGCCTTCAGCCGACCGTTCTTCCAGGAAGGACTGATCAACCGGCGGGCGGTGCTCAAGAGCGCCTACGCCCAGTTCGTCTTCATGCTGGCCGGGGCCGACGCCGACCAGATGGACCGGATGCGCGCCCACATCACGTCGCTGTGCACCGGGTGGGACGTCGACCAGGTCGGCGCGATCGTCGAGGAGACGCTGCACGACATCGTCGACCCGCTGGTCTACAAGGAGGCCACCCAGCTCATCGCCGAGCACCGCGAGCAGGGCCACGACATCGTCGTGCTCTCCGCGTCCGGGGAGGAGGTCGTCGCACCGATCGCCAAGCTGCTCGGCGCCGCGCACTGGGCGGGCACCCGGATGGTCGTCCACGAAGGCCGCTACACCGGGGAGCTCGACTTCTACTGCTCGGCGGACAACAAGGCCACCGCCGCCCGCGAACTCGCCGCGGCGCACGGCTACGACCTCGACGGGTGCCACGCCTACTCGGACTCGATCACCGACCTGCCGCTGCTGGAGAGCGTCGGTCACCCCACCGTGGTCAACCCGGACCGCGCGCTGCGGCGGGAGGCCGTGCAGCGCGGCTGGCCCGCGCTGGCCTTCGAGCACCCGGTCTCGCTGCGGGCCCGGATCCCCACCCCCTCGCGCGCCGCCGTCACCGCGGCCGGGGTCGGGATGGGCGCCGTCGCGGCGGCGGGCGCGGCCTGGTGGGGAGTCCGCGCCTGGCGGCGGCGCGGCTGACGAATCCCCCGTTCCGGACCCTTGCGGTGACGCGCGTCACGGTCTACAAAGGGGGTACGGACCTCGGTCGGCCAGGGACGCCGCGGAGGAGAAGCGTCGTCCACCCCGCACCGGGCTCCGGGCGCGAACTCCGGGACACCCACGCGGAGCCGCACATAAGGCAGTCGTGCACAGGGTTGCGTCGCGGGACGCCGGACGCCTAGCCCGGAAGTTACGACAACAGGAGCACGCCTGGTACCCCGGGAGTTCGCGCGAGACCACGCAGGGCGCCCGCCGATCCGTCGGCGGGCGCCCTCGCCGTCGGTGACCCGGGGATTTCCGCCCGGGGCACGCCGATCGGCGGCGTTGACCGACCCCTCCCACGTGGGTAACTTGCGAAGCCGACCACCTCCGTGGTGAACCTTCCCCGTCGACGTGGCGGAATCCCCCGAGGAGGCCACCGTGGCCCGATCCGACCGTCCGCGACGCGCCGCCGCCGCCTTCGGCGTCGTCGCCCTCACCTCCGCCGCGCTGACCGCGGGCGCGGGAGCCGAACCACCACGCCCCTCCGGCATCGCCGACACCCTCGCCAAGATGACCTTGGAGGAGAAGGTCGGCCAGCTCTTCGTCACCTACGCCTACGGGGGCACGCCCGACACCGCGCACCCCAGCAACCGCGCGGAGTTCGGCGTGGACACCCCCGCGCAGGTGGTGCAGCAGTACCACCTCGGCGGCATCATCCACTTCACCTGGACCGACAGCCTGCACGAGCCGAGGCAGATCGCGGAGCTGTCCAACGGGTTGCAGCAGGCGGCGCTGTCCTCCGGCGCCGGCGTGCCGCTGCTGATCGGGACCGACCAGGAACAGGGCCTCGTCACCCGGATCGGCGAACCGGCGACCCAGTTCCCCGGCAACATGGCGCTCGGCGCCACCCGCAGCCCCGCCGACGCCGAGCTGGCCGCCGCCATCACCGGCCGCGAGCTGCGGGCGATGGGCCTGAACCAGAACTTCGCGCCGAGCGGGGACGTCAACGTCGACCCGGCGAACCCGGTGATCGGGGTCCGCTCCTTCTCCTCCGACCCGGCCCTGGCGGCCGAGCTCACCGCCGCGCAGGTCCGCGGCTACGAGGACTCGGCCGCCGCGGACCTCGCCGTCTCCGCCTCGGTCAAGCACTTCCCCGGGCACGGCGACACCAGCACCGACAGCCACACCGACCTGCCGGTGATCGACCACGACCGGCAGCAGTGGGAGCGGCTCGACGCGCCCCCGTTCCAGGCGGCCATCACCGAAGGCGTGGACTCCGTGATGACCGGGCACATCAAGGTCCCCAAGCTCGACGACTCCGGGGAACCCGCCACGCTGTCGCCGAACGTGATCACCGGAATGCTGCGGCAGGAACTCGGGTTCCAGGGCGTGGTGTTCACCGACTCGCTCAAGATGGACGGCGTCCGCCAGCAGCACCCGGACGCCCGCATCCCGGTGCTGGCGCTCCAGGCCGGGGTGGACATGATGCTGATGCCGTTCGACGTGCGGGCCGCCATCGACGGCGTGCTGGCGGCGGTGCGCACCGGCGAGCTGACCGAGGAGCGCATCGACCGCAGCGTCACCCGCATCCTGGAGCTCAAGGAGCGGCGCGGGGTGCTGGCCGACCCGTTCGTCGACCCGGCGGCGGTGGGTTCCGCGGTCGGCACGCCGGAGCACCTGGCCCAGGCGCAGCGGATCACCGACCGCTCCACCACCCTGCTGCGCAACGACGCGGGGGTGCTGCCGCTGGCCCAGCCGACGCCGCGGCTGCTGGTCACCGGGGCCGGTGACGGGGCGACCACCGCGCTGGCCGAGTCGATCGACCGGCGGGGGTCGCGGAGCACCGCGCTGCCCACCGGGTTGCGGCCGACGCCGCAGCAGATCGACGAGGCGGTCGCCGCGGCCGGGCGGCACGACCTCACCGTGGTGCTCACCAACGCCGCGTGGAGCGCCGAGAACGCCGCGCAGCTGGACCTGGTGCGGGCGTTGCAGCAGGCGGGCCGCCCGGTGGTGGCGGTCGCGGTGCGCGACGCCTACGACGCCGGGCACGTCGAGGTGCCGACCTGGCTGGCCACCTACTCGGACAAGGCGGTGGCGATGGAATCGCTGGCCAAGGTGCTGTTCGGTGAGATCGCGCCGACCGGTGCGCTGCCCGTCTCGGTGCCCGACCCCGGCCGTCCCGGCCAGGACCGGTACCCGTTCGGCCACGGGCTGACCTGGTGAGCGTGTCCCGGCGGGGGTTCCTCGCCGCCGCCGCGGTCGCCGCCCCCGCCGCCGGGGTGGTCGGTGCCGCACCGGTGGCCGACGGCGCCCCCGCGCGCTCCGGCGCCGACGTGCTGGCCGAGCAGGGGTGGCGGCGGCTCCGGGGGCACCGGATCGGTGTGCTGACGAACCCGACCGGCGTGCTGTCGTCGCTGGACCACGTGGTCGACGCGATGCACGCCGACGGGGTGGACATCGCGGCCGTGTTCGGTCCCGAGCACGGGTTCCGGGGCACCTCGCAGGCGGGCGGTTCGGAGGGCGACCACCGCGATCCGCGCACCGGCCTGCCGGTGTACGACGCCTACGGCGCCGGGGCCGACGAGCTGGCGCGGATGTTCCGCGACGCGGGCGTGGAGCTGGTGGTGTTCGACATCGCCGACGTCGGCGCCCGCTTCTACACCTACATCTGGACGATGTACCGGGCGATGCAGGCCGCGCAGCGGGCCGGGCTCGGCTTCGCGGTGCTGGACCGGCCGAACCCGATCGGATCGCGCACCGCCGGGCCCCGGCTGCTGCCCGGGTTCACCTCCGGCGTCGGCCTGCTGCCGATCGTGCAGCAGCACGGCATGACGGTCGGCGAACTGGCCCTGCTGTTCGAGCACGACCACCTGCCCGCCCCGCTGCCGGAGCTCGACGTGGTGCGGGTCGCGGGGTGGCGGCGGCGCACGGCGGCGACCGGTCTGCCGTGGGTGCCGCCGAGCCCGAACATGCCGACTCCGGACACCGCGGCGCTCTACCCGGGGACCGCGCTGTTCGAAGGCACCGCGCTGTCCGAGGGCCGGGGCACGACGCGGCCGTTCGAAACCATCGGGGCGCCGGGCATCGACTGGCGGTGGGCGGCGGACCTGGGCGCGCTCGACCTGCCCGGGGTGCGGTTCCGGGAGACCTACTTCGTGCCGACCTTCGGCAAGCACACCGGCAAAACCTGCGGCGGGGTGCAGGTGCACCGCACCGGTGAGGTCGACCCGATCCGCATCGCGGTGGCCATGCTGGTGACGGCGCGCCGCCGGTACCCCGAGGTCTTCGGCTGGCGGCCGGACCTGATGATCGACAAGCTCTTCGGCTCGGACCGGCTGCGCCGGATGGTCGACGCCGGAGCGGGCACCGCCGAGATCGTCGGCAGCTGGCAGGACGAGCTCGCCGACTTCCGCGACCAGCGGGAGCCGCACCTGCTGTACCGCTGAGCACCACCACGCACGACGAGCTCGGAGGAGACGTGATGGGCAGGACGATGCTGGTGCTCGCCGCGGTGTCGGTGGCCGCGCTGACCGGGACCTCGGCGGCGGCGTCCGGCAGCGGGTTCGAGCAGGGGCGGTTCGACCGGCCCGCGGTCGAGTTCGCCGATGCCGAGCTGCGCGGCGGACTGCCCACCGACGTCGGGCTGGCCCCGGAGCCGATCGCGGCGGCGGCCGAGCGGATCGCGCGCTGGACCGGGTCGGTGCCCGGCCGGGAGCACCCGATGTACGCGGGCGCGGTGAGCCTGCTCGCGCACGACGGCGTGGTGGTGCACCGGCGGGCCGTCGGCCACGCGCTGCGCTACGCCGACGGCGCGGGCACCGAGCTGCCGCCCGGGCAGCAGGTGCCGATGACCCCGGAGACCCGGTTCGACATCGCCTCGATCACCAAGCTGTTCACCTCGATCGCCGTGCTCCAGCAGGTCGAGGCGGGGGCGGTGCGGCTGGACGACCCGGTCGCCGCGCACCTGCCCGCGTTCGCCGCCGGTGGCAAGGGCGACATCACGGTGCGGCACCTGCTCACCCACACCTCGGGGCTGCCGGCGACCGTCCAGCTCTGGGAGCTGCCGCCGGAGCGGCGGATCCCCGCCGTGCTGGAACTGGCCCCCGAACGCCCGCCGGGCGGCTACACCTACTCCGACCCGAACATGATCGTGCTCGGGCTGCTGGTCGAGCGCACCTCCGGCACGCCGCTGGACCGCTACGTCGCGGAGCGGATCACCGGACCGCTCGGGATGACCGCCACCGGGTACAACCCCGATCCGTCGCTGCCGATCGCGGCCACCGAGTTCCAGAGCGACCCGCCGCGCGGCATGGTGCGCGGCGAGGTCCACGACGAGAACGCCTGGTCGCTGGGCGGGGTGGCCGGGCACGCGGGCCTGTTCTCCACCGCCGACGACCTCGCCGTGCTCGGGCAGGCGATCCTCAACGGCGGCGAGTACGGCGGGCAGCGCATCCTGTCCGAGCGCGCGGTGCGGTCGATGCTCGACCCGGGTGCCGCGCACGGTCTCGGGTTCGAGCTGGACCAGCGCTGGTACATGGCCGGGCTCAGCGCGCCGGGCACCGCCGGGCACACCGGCTACACCGGGACGTCGCTGGTGCTCGACCCGGCCTCCCGCTCGATCGCGGTGCTGCTGACCAACCGGGTCCACCCGTCCCGGGAGTGGGGCTCGAACAACCCGGCGCGGCAGGAGCTGGCCCAGGCGCTCGCCCGAGCGCTGGCGGTGCCGCCGTCGAAGGGCTCCGCCTCGTGGTTCGCCGATCCGGCGCGCGCGGCGACGCTGACCACCGATCCGCTCGGGCCGGTGGCCGGGCCGCTGCGGGTCTCGTTCGACGCCTTCGTGGACAGCCAGCGCGATGGCGACGGCACCGACCCGCTGGTCCTGGAGCACAGCGCGAACGGCGGACCGTGGCGGGCCGCCGCGCTGCGCGCCGACGGGCCGGGCGCCCCGGGCGGGGAATCGACGTCGCTGGCCGGGGCCGGGCACCGCGCCTGGTGGCGGGTGCACGCGACGGTGCCCGCGCGGCCGGGCGATCAGATCCGGCTGCGGTGGCGCTACGCCCCCGACGGGCGCTACGTCGGGCGCGGGGTCCACGTGGACCGGGTCCTGGCGCAGGACCGGGACGCGACGAGGCTGGACGGCGAACGCGAGCACGCCGCGCTGCACCCCGACGGCTGGACCTCGGTGCCCCGCTGACCGGCCCCCTCCGGACGACACGCCCCGACTGAACCGGGGGTCACCTGAACGCACCGCGAGTGAGGGGCACCTTCATCCGGCTTACTCGGATGAAGGCGCCCTCACTCAGGGATCGAAGGGGCGGTGTCGGCGTGTCGGTCGGGAGCCCGGCGGTGGCGGGTGGGCTGGTATGACGGAAGAGGTGACAGCCTTCACTCGTCCGGGTGGGGAGAACTCCGGGATGAAGTGCATTGACCTGCACATACGACGGTTAGTAAGTTTCCCACATGGCCACTGACGCATCCGGCTCCGATGCCGCCGGGCCGCTCGTCCGGATCCGGTCGTTGCTGCCGGGGCTGGCGCGGGCCGAGCAGCGGGTCGCGGGCATCGTGCTGGCCGATCCGGCGTCGATCGCGCGGCGCAGCATCACCGACGTGGCCGAAGCCGCGGGCACCAGCGAGACCACGGTGACCCGGTTCTGCAAGGCGATCGGCGTCGGCGGCTACCCCGACCTGCGGATCGCCCTGGCCGCCGACACCGCCCGCACCTCCGTCCGGGACCGCGAGCTGGGCAGCGACATCGGACCGCAGGACAGCACCGCGCAGGTCATCGAGAAGGTCGGCTACGCCGACGCCAAGGCCGTCGAGGAGACCGCCGGGCAGCTCGACGCGGAGGTGCTGGAGCGGCTGGTCGGCGCGGTCGCCGGGGCCCGCCGGATCGACGTCTACGGGGTGGGCGCCAGCGCTTTCGTCGCCCTGGACCTCCAGCAGAAGCTGCACCGCATCGGGCTCACCTGCTTCGCCTGGGCCGACACCCACAACGCGCTGACCTCGGCGGCCGTGCTGCGCCCCGGCGACGTGGCGATCGGCATCTCGCACACCGGCGCCACCGGCGAGACCGTCGAGGCGCTGCGGGAGGCCCGCAAGCGCGGGGCGGGCACCGCGGCCATCACCAACTTCGCCCGTTCCCCCATCACCGAGATCGCCGACCACGTGCTCACCACCGCGGTCCGCGAGACCACCTACCGCTCCGGGGCGATGGCCAGCCGCATCGGCCAGCTCACCGTGGTGGACTGCCTGTTCATCGGGGTCGCCCAACACCACCTGGAGCAGACCAAGGCCGCGCTCGAAGCGACCTACGAAGCCGTCGGCACGCACCGGCTGGACGCCCGCCCGGACCGCCGACGCCACCAGAAGGAGAGCTGAATGGGGCAGGACTCCGGGGAACCGGTGACCCGCATCGACGCACCGACCGAGCGCACCAACCCCCGGACCCGCGACATCGACCTGCTGCCGACCCTCGACGTGCTGCGGCTGCTCAACGCCGAGGACCGCACCGTGCCCACCGCCGTCGGCGAGGTGCTGCCGGAGCTGGCCCGCGCCGTCGACCTCGCCGTCGCCGCGCTGCGCTCCGGCGGGCGCATCCACTACGTCGGCGCGGGCACCTCGGGACGGCTGGCGGTGCTCGACGCGGCCGAGCTGATCCCCACCTTCAACGTGCCGCGCGGCTGGGTGGTCGCGCACCAGGCCGGGGGCGCCGAGGCGTTCCGGCAGGCCGTGGAGAACGCCGAGGACGAGTCCGGCGCGGAGGCGATCCGCGCGGAGGTCACCGCCGACGACTTCGTGCTCGGGCTCGCCGCCTCCGGGCGGACCCCGTTCGTGCTCTCGGCGCTGGCCGAGGCGCACCGGATCGGGGCGGCGACCGCGCTGGTCACCGCCAACCCCGACGTGCCGGGCGAGCCGGCCGACGTGCTGGTCGCGGTGGACACCGGGCCCGAGCCGATCACCGGCTCGACCCGGATGAAGGCGGGCACCGCGCAGAAGCTGGTGCTCACCTCGTTCTCCACCGCCGTGATGGTCCGGCTCGGGCGCACCTACTCCAACCTGATGGTCAGCATGGTGGCGACCAACGCGAAGCTGCGCGGGCGCACCATCAGCATCCTCAGCGAAGCCACCGGCGCCGACGAGCAGCGCTGCGCCGAGGCGCTGGCCGACGCCGACGGCGACCTCAAGACCGCGCTGGTGCACCTGCTCAGCGGCGCCGACGTGGAGCGCGCGGCGGCGGCGCTGGCGGTGGCGGGCGGGCACGTGCGCGAAGCCCTGCGCGCCCTCTAGGACCGCGGCTCACCCGATCGGGAGCTGAGTGAGGGGCACCTTCATCCGGCTATGTCGGATGAAGGCGCCCCTCGCCAGGTTCCGCGAGCGGTGCGGGCCGCTCAGCCCGGCAGGTGTTCGGCGACCCGGGTGAACGCCTCGGTCACCAGGTCCCAGAACCGGTCGGCCGCGAGGTCGGTGGCCACGTCGGTGTTCGGGTCCGGCGCGGCGAAGTCGGTGACGGTCATGCCGGAGGTGAACCGGCCCCACGTCTCCACGTCGACGCGGGCCGGGGCGGTGCGGAACAGCTCCGGGGCGATCGCGTAGGCCACCGCGCAGGCGTCGTGGATCGCCGGGCCGCCGTCCCGGTAGGACGGGTGCTGCCCGTAGAAGTCCAGGCACGGGCTGATCAGCTCGGTCTCCAACCGGCCCAGCCCGCAGAACCGGGTGCGCACCTCGGCGTTCGCCCGGGCCTGGTGGGTCAGGTCGAGGCCGATCATCACCGGCCGCCACGGGGCGTCGAAGGCCACCGCGGCGGCTTCCGGGTCGGCGGCGATGTTGAACTCGGCGGCGGGCGTGTTGTTGCCCCGCGTGTAGGAGCCGCCCATCACCACGAACTCCGCCGCCCACTCCGCGATCCGCGGCTCCTTGTGCAGCGCGAGCGCGATGTTGGTCAGCGGGCCGACGGCGACCAGGCTGATCTCCCCCGGAGCGGCGGCCAGCGCGTCGACGATGAAGTCCACCGCGTGCCGGTCGTCCGGCGGCGTGGTCGCCGGGGGCAGCAGCACGCCGCCGAGCCCGCTCTCGCCGTGCACGTCGCGGGCGGTGCGCGGGGCGCGCACCAGCGGACGCCCGGCGCCGCGCACCACCGGCACCACCAGGCCGTAGTAGTCGGCCAGGCAGCGGGCGTTCTCCGTGGTGCGGTCCAGGTCGGTGTTGCCGCCGACGGTGGTGAGCCCGACGACGTCGAGCTCCGGGCTGCCGTGGGCCAGCGCCAGCGCCAGCGCGTCGTCGATGCCCGGGTCGCAGTCGATCAGGATCCGCTTCGGCACGTCAGCCCTCCTGGACGGCATCGGCGATGGAGGTGGCTTCCCGCGCGCCGGTCTCCAACGCGCGGCAGCAGTAGGCGATCCACTCGGCCAGCCGGTCGGGATCGCCGTCGGCGTACCCGGCGGCGGCCGCGACGTACTCCGGCTGCCTGCGGAAGTAGGCGACCTCGGGGACCACCAGGCCCTTGGGGTCCAGGCCGCTGCCGATCACGCTCAGCCGCGCCGCCGCGCGGGCCACCACGCCGTCGGCGGTGCCGAACGGCGCCAGCGCGAGGAGTTCGCCGTGCACCACGGCGGCCAGCACCGGACCGGGCCCCCGCACCTGCGGGTCGGGGTCGGCGATGATCCCGGCGAGCACGTCCAGCCGCTGCGCCAGTTCCGGATCGGTGCGCGGGCGCCCCAGCGCGTCCTCGTCGTCGACCAGGTCGGCGGCGGCGAGCACGTGCAGCCGGGCCAGCGCCTGCCGCGGCGCCCGCTGCCAGGTCGGCAGCAGCGCGCCCAGCGCCTCGGCCGCCCGCAGCGATCCCGCCAGCTGCGGATCGCTGACCTCCCCGGTCTCCGGGATCTCGGTGGCGCCCCCGGCGACGGCCGCCGACGCGCGGGCCGCCCGCACCGACGCCTCCGCGGCGGTGGCGGGCCAGCCCCGGCGGTTGGCCGGATGCCGGTGCACCTCGTCGATCGCCGCGCGGGCCGCGGCGACCGCGTCGGCGACCCCGGGCAGCTCCAGCAGCGGCGACAGCGAAGGCTTGTTCACGGCTCGTGACGCTACCGCCCCGGGCACCGGCGACCGGTACCCGAGGCGATCGTGATGCACGTCTCCCCCGAGTGACGGGCGGCACCCCCGGGTACCCCGCACGTGCAGCTCAGATCCCCCGTTCGGTCGCTGACAACCGGACGCGGACCTCTTTTTCCGTGAGCCGGATCGCACTACGGTTCCATGAGCACACCGGCGTCCCACCAGCCAGGGAGGTTCCAGGCGATGAGCCAGCCCGACGGGCACAGCAGCACACTCGACAACCTGCTCAACGAGAGCAGGACGTTCCCACCGTCGGAGGAGTTCGCCGGCAAGGCCAACGCCACGGCAGCGCTGTACGACGAAGCCGCCGCCGACCGGGAGGCGTTCTGGGCCAAGCAGGCGGAGCGGCTGCACTGGGACACCAGGTGGGACACCGTCCTGGACTGGTCGTCGGCGCCGTTCGCCAAGTGGTTCGACGGCGGTCGGCTCAACGTCGCCTACAACTGCGCCGACCGGCACGTGGCGGCGGGCAACGGCGAGCGGGTCGCGATCCACTGGGAGGGCGAGCCCGGCGACACCCGCACCATCACCTACGCCGAGCTCCAGCGGGAGGTCTCGCGCACCGCCAACGCGCTGGCCGCGCTGGGCGTCGGTGCCGGTGACCGGGTGGCGATCTACCTGCCGATGCTGCCCGAAGCGGTGTTCTCGATGCTGGCCTGCGCGCGGCTCGGGGCCCTGCACAGCGTGGTGTTCGGCGGCTTCTCCGCCGAGGCGCTGCGCAACCGGATCAACGACGCCGAGGCCAAGGTCGTCATCACCTCCGACGGCCAGTACCGGCGGAACAAGGCGATGCCGCTCAAGGCCAACGTGGACGAAGCGGTGCGGGAGACGCCCAGCGTCGAGCACGTCCTGGTGGTCAAGCGCACCGACATCGAGGTCGAGTGGGACGGCGACCGCGACAAGTGGTGGCACGACGTCGTCGACCCGCAGCCCGACCAGCACGCGCCCGAGGCCTTCGACGCCGAGCACCCGCTGTTCATCCTCTACACCTCGGGCACCACCGGGAAGCCGAAGGGCATCCTGCACACCTCCGGCGGCTACCTCACCCAGGCCGCCTACACCCACCACAACGTCTTCGACCTCAAGCCGGAGTCGGACGTGTTCTGGTGCACCGCCGACATCGGCTGGGTCACCGGGCACACCTACATCGTCTACGGCCCGCTGGCCAACGGCGCCACGCAGGTGATCTACGAGGGCACGCCGAACACCCCGCACGAGGGCAGGCACTGGGAGATCGTCCAGAAGTACGGCGTGACGCTGTACTACACGGCGCCGACCACGATCCGCACCTTCATGAAGTGGGGCGCGCAGATCCCGGCCGAGTACGACCTGTCCACGCTGCGCGTGCTCGGTTCGGTCGGCGAGCCGATCAACCCCGAGGCGTGGATCTGGTACCGGGAGAACATCGGCGGCGGCCGGACGCCCATCGTGGACACCTGGTGGCAGACCGAGACCGGCGCGATCATGATCTCGCCGCTGCCCGGCGTCACCGCCGCCAAGCCGGGTTCGGCGCAGCGCCCGCTGCCCGGCATCTCGGCGAAGGTCGTCGACGAGGAGGGCGGCGAGGTCGGCAAGGGCGGCGGCGGGCTGCTCGTGCTCGACAAGCCGTGGCCGTCGATGCTGCGCGGCATCTGGGGCGACGACCAGCGCTTCGTGGACACCTACTGGGCGCGGTTCGCCGAGCAGGGCTACTACTTCGCCGGGGACGGCGCGAAGTACGACGCCGACGGCGACCTGTGGCTGCTGGGCCGGGTGGACGACGTCATGAACGTCTCCGGGCACCGCATCTCCACCACCGAGGTCGAGTCCGCGCTGGTCTCGCACGACAACGTCGCCGAGGCGGCGGTGGTCGGCGCCAGCGACCCGACCACCGGCCAGGGCATCGTGGCGTTCGTGATCCTGCGCGGCGGCGTGGACGACGCGGCGGGCGGCGAAGCGGCGCTCAAGGAGCTGCGCGAGCACGTGTCCAAGGAGATCGGGCCGATCGCCAAGCCCCGGCAGATCATGGTCGTGCCGGAGCTGCCGAAGACCCGGTCGGGCAAGATCATGCGCCGGTTGCTGCGCGACGTGGCGGAGAACCGCGAGGTCGGCGACGTCTCCACGCTGGCCGACTCGTCGGTGATGGACCTGATCTCGCAGGGGCTCACCTCGTCCTCCGACGACTGAGCGGACCCGGCGCCCGGCGCCGGACGGAGATGAATGTCATTCGCTTCGTCCGGCGCCGGACGCCGTCACCGGTGTTAGGGTCCGACTCGGTGTGCCGGGAAGTCTGGTCGGCGGTAGGTTCCTGCTGCCCGCGATCGGAGTTCCACCTTGTCCGAGTCCAAAGGCGCCCGCACGCTCGACTTCGGCGCCTACCTGCGCACCGAGACGGTCGGCGGCATGGTGCTGCTGGCCGCCGCCGCCCTCGCGCTGGTGTTCGCCAACACCCCGCTGTCCGGCTTCTACCAGGCCGTCCGCGACTTCGCCGTCGGCCCCGAGGCGCTCCACCTGCACCTGACCATCGGCGACTGGGCCAAGGACGGCCTGCTCGCGATCTTCTTCTTCGTCGCCGGGCTGGAGCTCAAGCGCGAACTCGTCGTCGGTGAGCTCGCCGACCGCAAGGCCGCCGCGCTGCCCGTCATCGCCGCGCTCGGCGGCATGGTGGTGCCCGCGCTGGTCGCCTTCGGCATCGGCCACGGCAACCCCGGCGCCTCGACCGCGTGGGCCATCCCGATGGCCACCGACATCGCCTTCGCCCTCGGCGTGCTGTCGCTGACCGGCTCCTGGCTGCCGACCGCCGCGCGGGTGTTCCTGCTCAGCCTGGCCGTGGTCGACGACCTCGGCGCGATCATCGTCATCGCGGTGCTGTTCACCGACGGGCTGAGCCTGCTCTGGCTGGTCACCGCCGTGGTGCTCTGCGTCGCGTACTGGTTCGCCCAGCACAAGCGGATCACCACCCCGTGGCTCTACGTCCCGCTGGCCATCGCGGTGTGGATCGCGGTGCACTCCACCGGCGTCCACGCCACCATCGCCGGCGTCGTCCTCGGCCTGCTCACCCGGGTCAAGCGCGATCCCGGCGAGGAGACCGCGCCCTCGGCCCGGCTGGAGCACCGGTTGCAGCCCTGGTCGGCCGGGGTGGTCGTGCCGGTGTTCGCGTTCTTCGCCGCCGGCGTGCCGGTCGACGGCGAGGCGCTGACCTCGATCAGCCAGGACCCCATTTCCATCGCCGTCATCGTCGGACTGGTCGTGGGCAAGGTGGTCGGCATCGTGGGCACCGCGATGCTCGGCGTCAAGCTGGGTCTCGGCAGCAAGCCCAACGGCGTGAGCTGGTGGGACTTGAGCGCGCTCGGGTTCCTCGGCGGCGTCGGGTTCACCGTGAGCCTGCTGATCGCCGAGCTCTCGCTGTCCGGCGACGCCGCCGAGCGGGCCAAGGCCGCGGTGCTCATCGCGTCCGTCCTGGCCTCGCTGCTCGGTTCCGCGCTGCTGCTCATCCGGGGCCGCCGGGCCCGGCGCGACCGGTCCGTCGCGTGAGCCGCTGCGCTGCGGCGGCCGTCACCCGCGAGTGGCAGTCGGCGACTCGTGCGGACGGGCGCTGATCCACCGTGGCACGATGGACGCCGTGAACAGCGCCCAGAAGAGCAACAACGGCAGCCGTGACGGCGCGGAGCAGACCGTCACGTCCATCCCGCTGTCCGAAGAGGCCACCGGTTCGGGCGACGGTCAGTCCATCGGCATGCTGGTCCGGGACGCGACCACGCACCTGTCCACCCTGCTCCGCGCGGAGGTGGAGCTGGCCAAGTCCGAAGTGGTCGGCGAGATCAAGAAGGGCGTGAAGGGCAGCGTCTTCTTCGTGCTGGCCCTCGCCGTGCTGGGCTTCAGCATGTTCTTCCTGTTCTTCACCCTCGCGGAGGGCCTCGCCCAGCTCGGCCTCTGGCGCTGGGCCGCCTTCGGCATCGTCTTCCTGCTGATGCTGGTGGTGGCGGGCCTGTTCGCGCTGCTCGGCTACGCCCGGGTCCGGCGCATCCGCGCCCCCGAGCGGACCATCAAGTCGCTCAAGGACACCAAGCAGCTCACCCAGCGCAAGCAGGCGGACACCTCGTCCACCCCCTGACCCGCTCACCCGTTCGGGCCGTGAGTGAGGGGCACCCTTGCCCAAGTAACTGGGACAAGGGGACCCCTCACTCGGTTCACCTCGCCCGGGTGCACCTGGTCGGGGGTCGCCCGGCGTGATTGGCGCCCGGGCGTGGGCCCGAGTCAGTTCGTGCAGGAGCCGGTGGAGACCGGGGTGTGCAGGGACGGGGCCGCCCGGACCTCGTCGGCCACCTCCTCGGCGGTGAGCGCGAAGCCGGTCTCCGGGTCGTCGGCCGCCGCGCCGAACACGACACCGACGACGCGGCCGGACGGGTCGATCAGCGGTCCGCCGGAGTTCCCGCTCTGCACCTGGCCGCGCACCGTGTAGACCTCGCGCAGCACGGTGCGGTCGTCGTAGATGTCCGGTCCGCGCAGGCGGATCTGCTCGCGGACCCGGCCGGCCGAGGCGGTGTAGGGGCCGTCGAGGGGGTAGCCGAGGGCGATCACGTCGTCGCCCGGGTCGGCCTCGGGCCGGGCGAAGGACAGGGCGTCGGCGGTGAGGTCGGGGACCGACAGCACGGCCAGGTCGGTGGCCGGGTCGAACAGCACGACCTCGGCGCTGAACTCCCCGGAGCCGACCTCGATGGCGACCCGGTCGGTGCCCGCGACCACGTGCGCGTTGGTCATCACCCGGTGCGGGGCGACGACGAAGCCGGTGCCCTCCAGCGCCCGCCCGCAGGACATGGCCTGACCGCGCACCTTGACGACGCTGGGCCGGGTCTCGCGGACCACCTCGCTGTCGGCGAGCCGCAGGTCGGGCGGCGCGATCCGGGCGACCGGGGTCTCGGAGAACGGTTCCAGGGCCTCCGGGAACCCGGCGACGCCGAGCATCCGGCGCAGCTCGTTGGGCAGCTCGCGGGCCGCGGTCGGCATCACGGTGTCGACGGCGCCGAGCACGTGCGAGCGGGTCAGCGCCGAGGCCAGGCCGGGCAGCGCGGACGCCGAGGTGAACGGCAGCGCGACCAGCCAGGCGACCACGAGCACCGCGAGGCCCTGCAGGACCGCGCCGAACACGTTGTCGATGCCGGTGAGCCGCGTCGAGGTGATCCGGTCGCGCAGCTCCCGCCCCGCCCACATGCCGAAGGTCTCGCCGAGCGCCACCAGCAGCACCACGATGCCGACGCCGAAGGCGAGCCGGGCCGCGGGGTTGTCGAGGCGTTCCAGCAGCAGCGGCGCCGCCTTGAGGCCGACGATGGCGCCGACGACCACGCCGAGGAACGAGAAGAACGCGGTGACCAGGCCGCTGCGCGCACCGGACACGGCCGCCGCCAGGGCCAGCAGCACCACGAGCACGTCGACCCAGTTCACCGTTCACCCGTCCTCTCCGGCGCTGCTCGCCGGTCGGCCCGACCCTCCACGGTCCCAGAGGGTGGCACACCGGACCCCGGGGGTCCCCGCGTTCGGCGACCGGGCGGTCAGAAGTCGTCGGCCTCCTCCGCCGCGCGCCACGCCTCGTCGAGCCCGCGCACGTCGCCGCGGTCCCAGTTCTGCGACCAGCCGCCCAGGTCGAGCAGGCCGGAGAGCAGCCCGGCGGTGAACCCCCACACCAGCATCCCGGGCACGTGGAAGCCCGGCGTCGCGGGCCGGTGGTCGAAGCGGATCCGGAACCGGTTGGCCGGGTCGGTCAGCCAGGCCAGGGGCACCCGGGCGACGGCGGCTGTCTCGCCGGGGTCGACGGGGGCCACCGGCGAAGGCTCCCGCCAGTGCGCCACGACCGGCGTCACCCGGAAGCCGCTGAACGGCAGGTGCAGCTCGGGCAGGGCGGCGACCGGCCGGATGCCCGCGGGCAGCACGCCGACCTCCTCGACCGCTTCGCGCAGCGCGGCGTCCACCGGTCCGGCGTCGCCGGGGTCGAGCGCGCCGCCCGGGAACGCGACCTGGCCGGGGTGGGCGCTGAGCGTGTCGGCGCGGCGCAGCAGCAGCACGTCGGGCCCGGACTCGCCCTCGCCGAACAGCACCAGCACCGCGGCGCGGCGGGCGTCGCCGGGCGGGGCCGAGCGCGGCAGGCCGAAGTGCCGGGGGTCGATCTCCGCGGCCCGCTCCACCAGGGGTGCGAGCCACTCGGGGACGTCGGCGGGGTCGACCAGCGGTCCGGTCACCGGGTGCCTCCCAGGGTCCGCCGCACCGCGTCGGACACCTCGTCGGCGGACTCGAACACCACCGGCGGATCGATCCGGCGCAGCTCGCCCCGCTCGGTGACGACGTAGCTGGCGGGCAGCACCGCAGGCACGCCGAGCGCGGACCGCAGCCGGTTGTCCTCGTCGTGCACGGTCGGGAACCGGACGCCGAGCTCGGTGAGCAGGTCGAGCCCGGACGCGGCGTCGCTGAGCACCTGCACGCCGACCACCGGGACCGAGCCGGGCCGCTCGGCGTAGCGCTGGAGCGCGGGCAGCTCGGTGCGGCACGGCGCGCACCAGGTGGCCCACACGTTGATCAGGGCCGGGCCGTCGCCGACCACGGCGCCGAGGTCGGCGCGGGTCCCGTCGGCGAGGCAGCTCCCGGTGGCCCCGGCGAGCTCGGGCGGCGGCGCTCCCTCGGCGGGCGCGCAGGCCTGGAGCCCGGCGGCGGCGCGCTGGGCGGGGTCGACGGTGCGGTCCGGGGCCGGTCGCGGCGCGGCGGTGCTCCCGGGCGCGGGCGGCTGCTCGGCCTCGCGGGGCCACAGCGCGACGACGCCGAGCACCGCGAGCACCACCACGACCACGGTCCAGCGGATCTCGGTGCGGTAGGCCCGCAGCCCGCCGCTCACGACGCGGGCTCCCGGTGCGCGACCTGCTCGACGGTCCGCTCCGGCACCTCGTCGACGACGCCCGCCAGCTCCAGCAGCCGCGGCGCCTCCGGGCCGCGCACCAGCTTCGCCGCTTCGAGGTGGTCGGTGGGCCCGGCGCCGTAGGACGGGCAGTCGCGGGCCAGCAGGCAGGCCCCGCAGGCGGGCTTGCGGGCGTGGCAGACGCGGCGGCCGTGGAAGATCACCCGGTGCGACAGCATGGTCCAGTCCGCCTTGGGGAACAACTCGCCGACCGCGTGTTCGACCTTGACCGGGTCCTCCTCCCGGGTCCACCCCCAGCGGCGGACCAGCCGGCCGAAGTGGGTGTCCACGGTGATGCCGGGCACCGCGTAGGCGTTGCCGAGGATGACGTTCGCGGTCTTGCGGCCGATGCCGGGCAGCTCCACCAGGTCGGCGAGCCGCCGCGGGACCTCGCCGCCGTGCCGCTCGACGAGCGCCGCGCCCAAGCCCATCAGCGAGGACGCCTTGTTGCGGTAGAAGCCGGTGGAGCGGATCAGCTCCTCCAGCTCGGCGCGGTCGGCCCCGGCGTAGTCGGCGGCCGAGGGGTAGCGCGCGAACAGCGCCGGGGTGACTTCGTTCACCCTCTTGTCGGTGCACTGGGCGGACAGGATGGTGGCCACGGCGAGCTGCAGGGGCGTGTTGAAGTCGAGCTCGCAGTGCGCGTCCGGATAGGCTTCGGCGAGCGACCGGTTCATCCGCCGGGCCCGCCGCACCAGGCCCAGCCGGGTCTCGGCCGAACGGGATCTGGCAGAGTGGGTGCGCTTGTCGCGGGTTTCGTCGACCACCCCACCAGGGTACGGACCGCATCGCAGAGGAGGGTGACCCACCGGACACGCGCGCGCGGAACCTACCCCCGGTTACACCTCACCCGAAGGCATGAGCGAGGATTCAATCATCATGGCTGCCTGGTTCGTCATCGTCGTACCGCTCGTGATCATGTTCTTCACGCTCTTCATGGAGCGCGTGGAGGCCCGACTCCGGCACGTGGCGGTGCAGGAGAACGAGGTGGAGGAGTTGCTGGAGAACGCCCGACCGGATGAGGTCAGGGCGCTTTTCCGCCAAGGCATTGGACGCGCGCTGGAGCTGTTCCAGCTACGCAGGGTGGGACGCGCCGGACGGCTGCGTACTCGCCGTTCCCGCGACCAGTCTTAGAATTCACTGGTAGTTCTCGGCGGCACACCGCCAGACGCGCAGGCGCGGGTCCGGCACGACAGACAGCCGCCGCGTCTCAACATGGAGGGACGAGGTGGACGAGACCCTGGCCCGGGCCGGCATCTTCCAAGGCGTGGAGCCGGCCGCGGCGGAGGCACTGGCCCAATCGTTGGAGCCCGCGGAGTTCCCGCGCGGCCACGTGATCTTCGCCGAAGGCGAACCGGGCGACCGGCTTTACATCATCCAGTCCGGCAAGGTCAAGCTCGGGCGCAAGTCGCCCGACGGGCGGGAGAACCTGCTGGCGATCATGGGCCCGTCGGACATGTTCGGCGAGCTCTCGATCTTCGACCCCGGTCCGCGGACGTCGACGGCGACCACGGTGACCGAGGTCCGGGCGCTGAGCATGGACCGCTCGGCGCTGCGGCAGTGGATCGCGACCCGGCCGGAGATCGCCGAGCAGCTCCTGCGGGTGGTCGCCCGGCGGCTGCGGCGCACCAACGGCATGCTGGCCGACCTGATCTTCACCGACGTGCCCGGGCGTGTGGCCAAGGCGCTGCTGCAGCTCGCGCAGCGCTTCGGCAGCCAGGAGGCGGGCCTGCTGCGGGTCACCCACGACCTGACGCAGGAGGAGATCGCCCAGTACGTCGGCGCGTCGCGGGAGACCGTGAACAAGGCGCTGGCGGACTTCGCGCACCGCGGTTGGCTCCGGCTGGAGGGCAAGAGCGTGCTCATCCTCGATCCGGAGCGCTTGGCGCGCCGGGCTCGCTGACCCGCACCGCACGCGCGTCGGCCGACGGGTCCGGGCATCCGCCCCGGGCTCCTCAGTCGACGCGCGTTTCGTGCGCTCCGGGCAACCGTCCGCGCCCGCCCGTCGTGTTACCCCTGATCGGCACGGTCGGAAGGGGCGACGCGTGGGGTGGCTGTTGGCGGGCGTGGGTGCGGCCGTGCTGGGCCTGCTGCTGCTCGCCTGGGTCGCGGGTCGGCTCCAGGCGCGGCGGGACGAGGAGGACGACGACCTCGCGTGAATCGGCCCCGGCCCCGGTCGCGGCGTCCTAGGCTCGTCGCCACGACGAGCGGAGGAGCCGAGATGAAGGTGTTCGTTCGCCTGGTGGTCGCGGTCACCCTGGGGACCGCGGTGGTCGGCGCGTTCGCGGCGGTGCGCCGCAGGCGCGAGCGGCGGCGGGCGGTCTCCCGACCGCTCGGCCCGGCACCGCTGCCGGTCCGGTTCGTCGAGGAGGACGAATCCGGCTGGGACTTCGCCGAGGACTGGGACTGACGCGTGCGCGCTCGTGCGGGTACCTGACGCAGCGAGAAGGGCCGATAACGTGAAGGGCCAATAACGTGAAGGGACTGGGCGCCACCCTCGACGCGGCGCGCCAGTCCCTTCACATCGCGTGGCCGGTCCCCCGACGACCAACCACGCTCTTTCCCCCTGCCTCCGCCTGCTTCGGCCCCGAACCCTCAGCATCGGAGGACGACCCGTCAATGGAAGGACGTAGCGGGCCCGCTCCCGGTTGCGTCGTTCACCCGAATCGAGCAATCCCCGCTCTTCCCAGGGTCCGCCTCGTTCGCCGGATCGCAAGTGCTCGCCCCTTCCGACCTGCCGAAACGTGAGGCGGAACACCGAAAATCAGTTGGTACGCAGGTACCACAATCCGCATAATCGCCGCGTGGCCCATTCCATCTCGCTCTCCGACTACCGCGCCGCGCTGACCGCGCCGGGCGCCCGCGCGCCCGTGGTGACCTCGCTGCTGGCGCGGCTGCCGATCGCGATGGTCGGGCTGGCCCTGATGCTCTACGTGCAGCGCGAGACCGGGTCGTTCGCCGCCGCCGGGCTGGTCTCGGCGGGTGCGCTGGTCGGCGTGGCCTGCGGTTCCGTCGCGCAGGGCCGGGTGATGGACCGGCTGGGGCCGACCCGCCCGCTGTACGTGATGTCGGCGGTGTTCGCGCTGCTGGTCGCGACGGAGATCTGGGTCATCGAGTCGCACGCGGCGGTGCCGGTGATGACCGGGCTGGCGTTCCTGGTCGGGTTGACCGAGCCGATGACCGGTCCCGCCTCCCGCGCGCTGTGGAACCAGCTCGTGCCCGCCGGGCGGGTCCGCGACGCCGCCTTCGCCTACGAGGCGATCAGCATGGAGGTCTTCTTCATCCTCGGCCCCGGCCTGGCCGGGCTGATGGTGGCGATGCCGTGGGCGGGCACCGGGGTCGTGGTCGGCGCGGCGTGCATGATCGTCGGCAGCGTCGGCTTCGCCTCCACCCGGGCGGCCCGGACGCACCGGCCCGACCCGCGGGACCGCGGGTCCGGCAGCCTGCTCGGCGCGCTGGCCGCGCCGGGGATGCGCACGCTGGCCGTGGCGGCGCTCGGCTTCGGCACGCTGATCGGGTTCATCGAGGTCGGCGTGCCCGCGGCGGCCACCCTGGCGGGCAACCCCAGCGCGGGCGGGCTGCTGCTCAGCCTGCTGTCGGTCAGCTCGGTGGTCGTCGGCGTGCTCTACGGGCTGCGCCCGTGGCCGCGGCCGATGCACCTGCGGCTGCCCGCGCTGCTGTTCGCCTTCGCCGCGCTGCTCACGCTGCTGGCGGTGCCGAGCACGCTGGTCGGGCTGTGCCTGGCGCTGCTCGTGGTGGGCAGCCTGATCACGCCGCAGTCCACGGCGCACTCGGCGGCCATCGAGATCGCCGCCCCGGCGGGCACCGCCACCGAGGCCTTCGGCTGGGTGGTGACCTCGGTGACCCTCGGCGCGGCGATCGGCCAGTCGCTCAGCGGGCAGCTCGTGGAGCGCAGCGGCCCGCCGCTGGCGTTCCTGGTCGCGGCGGGGATCGGCGTGCTGCTGGCCGCCGTGCTGTGGCTGCGCCGCCGGACGCTGCTGAGCACCCCGGACCGCGACGTCTCGCTCGCCGGGGTCTGACCGCGCCCGCCTCGCCCGCCGGTGGCCACCGTCGTGGAATGCGCGGGCGCTGATCGTCGGTGCCCGCGGCTACCGTCCGCGGCATGGATCTGACCGCCTCCCCGCAGGTGCTCGCGCGAGCCGCCGCCGACCTGCTCCGGCTGCTGCCCGGACGGACGCTGGACCCGGTGCTCAGCGGCGTGGTGCTGGAGGCCGACGCCGACGGCGTGGTGCTCGCCGGGACCGATCGCGAGCGCGGCGTGCGGCTGCACCGCACCGCCCGCGTCCACCGGGCGGGCCGGCTGCTGGTCCCGGCCCGACCGCTGGCCGAGGTGCTGCGCCACCTCGACGCCCCGGAGGTCCGGCTGGTGCTGGAGGGCAGTCGGCTCGCGCTGCGCACGCCCGGCGCCCGGTTCGCACTGCCGCTGCTGGACCTCGACGCGCACCCCGGGGTGCGGGCGGCGCCGCCCGCGCTCGGTTCGCTGGACACCGCGCTGCTGCCGCGGGCCGCGGTGGTGGCGGGGGCGGCGTCCCGCGACGACGCGCTGCCCGTGTTCACCGGCGTGCACCTGACCCGGCGCGGGGACCGGCTGGTGCTGGTCGGCACCGATCGGTTCCGGATGGCGGTGGCGGACCTGCCGTGGCGGCCGGTCGCCGAAGGCACCGACCTGCTGGTCCCCGCCGGGGTGCTGACCGAGGTGTCCCGGCAGGCCGAGGGCGCGGAGGTGGTGCTGCACGGCGACGCCGACCGCGCCGGGTTCGGCTGGCCGGGGGCCGAGGTCACCACCGCCGTGCTCGACGCACCGTTCCCGGACGAGTCCCAGCACCTCGCGGCGCCCTTCGACGGCACCGTCGAGCTGCCCGCCGCGGACCTGGCCGCCGCGCTGCGCCGGGTCGCCCCCTTCGCCGGACCGCAGGCCACCGTGCTGCTCGACGTCGGCGACGGCGAGGTCCGCCTCCGCGCCACCGGCACCGGTGACGCCGAGGAATCCGTCAAGGCCACCACCGGCGGCGACCGCATCAGCACCGGCTACCAGCCGCGCTACCTCGCCGACGCGCTCGGCGCCTTCGGCTCCGACCGGGTCCGCATCGGCCTGCGCTCCGGCCACCGCCGGGCCACCGTCCTCACCGCCGCCGACCCGACCGCGGCCCACCTCCACTACGTCGTCATGCCCAAGCGCCTCTGACCCTGCGTTCACCCGTCCGGCCCCGAGTGAGGGGCACCCTTGTCCGAGTTGCTTGGGCAAGGGTGCCCCTCACCTGGAAAACATCACCCGGACGGGAGCCGCGATTTCACCCGGGCGAGAGCCGCGACCCGCACCCGGGCGCGCGCCGCAGCCCAGCGCGCGTCTCCGCGCCGGAGCCGGGTGTTGGGGTGCGGGGGCGTCGGGGGCTGGGGCGGTTCGTGGGGTTACTGGCCTCGGAGGTAGGCGAGCTGGGCCTGGACGGTGAGTTCGGCGGCCGGCCAGACCGACCGGTCCACGTCGGCGTAGACCACCTCCACCACCTCCCGGGCGGACGGTTCGCGGGAGCAGCCGCGCACCACCTCGCGGACCTGCTCCAGCCGCTGCGTCCGGTGGTCCAGGTAGGCGGTGGCGGCAGCCGCCACGTCAGGGAGCTCGGGGCCGTGGCCGGGCAGCGCGCGGGTCCCGGCGGGCAGGTCCGCGAGCCGCCGCAGCGAGTCCAGGTAGGACCGGAGGTGGCCGTCGGGGTGGGCGACGACGGTGGTGCCCCGGCCGAGGACGCTGTCGCCGGTGAACACGGCGGGCTCCTCGGCGCCGTCGACGGCGAAGCACACCGAGTCGGCGGTGTGGCCCGCGGTGGCGAGCACCCGCAGCGGCACCCCGCCCGCTTCGACGACCTCGCCGTCGCGGAGCGGGTCGCCGCCGGAGCACAGCTCGGGGTCCAGCGCCCGCACCGGCGCGCCGGTGAGCCGGGCGAACTCGTCGACGCCGCCGGTGTGGTCGTCGTGGTGGTGGGTCAGCAACACCAGGGAAACCGGGCCCTGCGCGTCGGCGCGGCGCAGGTGGTCGAGGTCGTCGGGCCCGGGATCGATCACCGCGCGGTGCGCCGCGCCGGGCGCCCCGACGAGCCAGGTGTTGGTGCCCTCCAGGGTCATCGGTGACGGGTTGCGGCACAGCAGCACCGACGCGTACGCGGTGACCGGTCGCGGGGTGCCGTAAGCCGGGTGCTCCATCAGCGCGCCTCCTGGTAACCGGGTTCGCCGGGGAGCACGACCTCCCAGCGGTCGTCGACCCGGACGAGCTTGGGCAGCACCTTGGCGATGCCGCGTTCGGCCGCCAGCGCGGCCTCGATCCCGCCGCAGGCGTCGACCTCGGCGAGGGTGGTGCGGGTGGGCGGCAGGAGCCGGCTGCGGCCCGCGTCGGCGTCGGCCAGCGCTTCGGCCGGGGTCCGCCAGTAGGCTTCGGCGGCCTCGGTGGTGCGGGCGTCGGCGCGCTGGCCCCCGGGCATGGCGGCCAGGAAGAAGCGGGTGTCGTAGCGGCGCGGTTCGGCTTCCGGGGTGAGCCAGTTCGACCAGGGGCGCAGCAGGTCGGCGCGCAGCACCAGGCCCTCCGCGGCGAGGAAGGCGGCCAGCGACACCTCGCGGGAGATCAGCGCGGCGCGCGCGGTGCCGTAGGCGGCGGTGTCGGCGACCACCGACCCGGCGTCGGGACCGGCGAGCAGCACCCCGGACTCCTCGAAGGTCTCCCGGACCGCGGCGCAGACCAGCGCCCGGGCCTGCTCCGCCGAGCAGCCGAAGCGGTGCGCCCACCACCCCGCGTCGGGGCCGGTCCAGGACACCGAGGCGTCGGCGTCGCGGGGGTCGACGCCCCCGCCGGGGAACACGGTCATGCCGCCGGCGAACGCCATGCCGGTGACCCGGCGCTGGAGGAACACCTCGGGGCCGCGCGGGCCCTCGCGGAGCAGGACCACGGTGGCCGCGTCCTTCGGGACGGCAACCTCCGCGGGCTCCGGCGCGTGCTTCGGGGCAGTGGCATCCGCGCCGGAGGGCGGTGAGCCGTTCTCGGGCCGTCGCACCATGCCGGTCACCCTATGCCGCGAACCCCTCCCCGAACGAGAACCCGATTTCAGCAATCCAGGTGCAGCAGGCATGATCACCTCCCACGACGTTGCCCGTACGGGGCAACCCGGTACCCCCGTGCGCAGCACAAGGGATCACACGAAGGCACCATGACTGCTATGGAGGAAGCACTGCGCGTCGGAGTCGTCGGAGCCGGTCCCTGGGCGTACCGGATGCACGGTCCCGGACTCGCCGCGCACGAGTGCACCCGCCTGGCCGCGGTGTGGGCGCGCAGACCCGAGGCCGCCCGGGAGCTCGCCCAGCGGCACGGCGCGGCGGTGGCCCCGCACTTCGACGCGCTGCTCGACTCGGTGGACGCGGTGGCCTTCGCGGTGCCGCCGGAGGTGCAGGCCGAGCTGGCGCCGCGCGCCGCGCGGGCGGGCAAGCACCTGATCCTGGAGAAGCCGCTGGCCGCCGACCTGTCCGGGGCCCGCGAGGTCGCCGACGCGGTGCTCGACGCCCGGGTCGCCGGGCTGGTGGTGCTGACCCGCCGGTACTCCCCCGAGGTGCGGCAGTGGCTGGCCGGGGTGCGCGGCGCGCGAGGATGGCGCGGCGGCACCGGGCGCTGGCTGGCCGGCGGCCTGCTCGACGGCGACCACCCGGTCTCCCCGTGGCGCCGGGTGGAGGGTGCGCTGCTCGACGCCGGTCCGCACGCGATCGACCTGCTGGACGCGGCGCTGGGCCGGATCGAGCGGGTGCACTACGCCCACCACGGCGACGACGACCTGTGGCAGGTGGTGTTCGGGCACGCGGGCGGCGCGACGAGCACGTTGAGCCTGTCGCTGAAGCTGCCGGTGCAGCCCTCGGTGGTCGACTTCGCCGTCTACGGCGAGCACGGACACGCGCCGCTGACCGGCAGGCGGACGGCGGCCCGCGAGTGCTACGCGAGCCTGCTCGACGACTTCGTCGCGATGATCTACCACCAGGACCTCGAACACCCCTGCGACGTGCGGCGCGGCCTGCACCTGCAGCGGGTCATCACCGACGTCCGGGCGGCGGCGTGGCGCGCCACCGCACCGAGCGCCGCGGCGGCGCCGCACGGCGGTCCGGACCGACCGCTGGGCCGCCCGGTCCGGCGCCGGGTTCAGGAGCGCTGTTGACCCGAGTAGCCGGGCTGGTTCACCGGCGCGCCGATCGGCGGAAAACCGCCGGTGCCGCCGGGCATGGTGGTCGTCCAGGCGTCCTGGCCGCGGGCGGGCTGCTGCACCCCGGTGGCCACGGCCCCGGCGTCCGGGGCGCTCTGGCCGCGGGGCCGGTCCTGCTCGCGCTGGGCGAGCTCCTCGTGCAGCTTGCGCAGCAGGTTGCGCTCCCGGTCGGTGAGCTTGGCGTCGACCGCCGCGGGCACCCGCATGTTGCCCTGGTCGCCCTTGCCCGCCCGCTGCGGCTCGGCCGGTGCTTCGGCGCGCGGGGCGGCGGGCTCCGGCTCGGGCTCGGGGACCGGCTCCGGCGCGGGCTCCGGACTCGCGGGCTCGGCCCTGGCCGGTTCCTGCCTGGCGGGCTCCGGCCCGGCTGGCTCGGGGCGGGCTGGCTCGGGGCGGGCTGGCTCGGCGCGGACCCGCTCGGGCTCGGGCGGTTCCGGCGCGGCGGGGGCCTCCTCCTGGCGGCGCGCCGCGGTGCTCGCGACCTCGTCGAGGTGCACCCGGCGGGCCGCGGTGAGCGCTTGGCGGTGGTACTCGGGCAGCTCGGCGCCGCTGCCGAAGACGTCGACCGAGCAGTGCACCCCGGCCCGGCGCAACGCCTCCAGGAGCTGGTAGCCGACGGCGGCGACGGAGCCGTCGGAGCCGACCTCGGCGAGCAGCACCCGGCGCGGCACGGCGCCGTAGCTGGTGCCCGCCGGGGTGGACCGCTCGGTGCTCCAGACCCCGCGCACCCCGCCCAGCCGGGCGGTGATCGGCGCGAGCGCGGCGATCAGGTCGTCGTCGGCTTCGGTCCGCTCGGTGAAGCGGTGCTCGTCGGCGGACACCGACTCCACCACGTGCAGCCGGTCGGCGAGGGCACGCGGCGAGCGGGTCTCCTCCAACACCCGCCGCAGCTCGAACTGCTCGGCCGGGTCGACCGGGATGTCCCCGGCGATCAGGCAACCGCTCAGGAACTCGATCGCCGCACCCGGCTGCCCCATGCCGAGCAGCTCCCGGGCCGAGTTGATCGCGTCGTCGTCGACGCGTCCGGTCATCGTCAGCAGCAAGGCGTGCAGCCGGTCGCCCGGCCCCGCCTCGGCGGCGTCCACCACGTCTACCTCCGTCACAGCTCGTCGGCTCAACCCCGGTGCGGCGCCTCGGCACCGGTGCAGACCTGCACCGACTCGGCCAGCGCCGCGCGGTGGTACCCGGTCGGTTCCAGGTCGGGCGGCAGCACCTCGACGCAGGGCTCGGGCTCGCCCAAGGCGCGCACGATGCGCTGGATCTCCCCGGTCATCCCGATGTGGTCGGCGGAGCCGGTGACCAGCAGCACCCGCTTGGACCGCTGCCCGCCGCCGCTGCGCCAGGAGCTGCGCACCTCGCGGACGCCCGGCCTGCCGCGCAGCGTCGCGCCGAGGACCAGGGCCTCGGAGTCGCTGCCCGCCAGCGGGGACGCCGAGGTGAACCCGTACTCGGGATATCCGGCGCCGCCGGGCAGGATGGCGTCGACCACGGAACGGTCCGCGCCCAGCGGGAGCACCGCCTCGGAGAGCAACCGGTGGTCGGCGTCGTCGAGGGCCACCCGCTCGCGGAAAAGGGTGCCCGGCAGCGAGCGCGCGAGCACGTCGGCGGCTCCGCCCGCCAACCAGTCCCGGTAGCGCCACAGGTGTCTGTCGGGCAGCCGACCGGCAAGTCGCAGCAGCAGTTCGTGGCACAGCAGTTCGGCTTCGCGCACCGCCACGTCAGCCCCTCCCCAGGCTCGAACTCCGATGCGGGTATCCCCAGCCACAGTTGCACCCGTACGGGTGACTTTGTCGTGAGCCCTCCGAGCCAGCAAGCCCAGAGTGCCCACATGCGGCTACATGCGGGAATCACCGTCCCCCGTTCGGGTGCTCCAGCCCTTGAGCACCACAACAGGAAGTGACCGCAGCGTACTGGTCGCCGCGACCCCGGCGCGGGCGAGCCGCCGAAAACAGGGCGCGGCGCCACCCGGAAATCCGGATGACGCCGCGCCCGAACGCCCGAGATGACCGCCCGAAACCACCCCGCCCGATTCGGTGACCAAGCGGCGAAAGCCGCTTCCAGCCCACGCACGAGCCGATCGGCACCACAGTCAGGCAAGCGGCGGAAGCCGCTTCCGCTTTGCCCCACGCACGCAGCTGGCACCGGCGCGGGTTCTCAGCAGCCTTCTCGCGAGGACGCCCTGATGCCGTGTATGGGCGATCCATCAAGAAGGGCGCCCGGAGCGAGAAGGCCGCTGAGGTTCCGCCACCCGCACCGCTCAGCAAGGTGAGCCGAAACTCAACCCACTTCGACGATGAGTTCTACTTCCACTGGTACCCCCATCGGCAGCTCCGCCACGCCCACCGCCGACCGGGCGTGCACGCCCGCGTCGCCGAAGACCTCGCCGAGCAGTTCGGAGGCACCGTTGAGCACGCCGGGCTGGCCGGTGAAGCCCTCGGCGGAGGCCACGAAGCCGACGACCTTCACCACCCGGACCACCGAGTCCAGGCCGATCAGCCCGTGCACCGCGGCCAGCGCGTTGAGCGCGCAGGTGCGGGCGCACCGCTTGGCGTCCTCGGGGTCGACCTCGGCGCCGACCTTGCCGGTCAGCTCCAGCTCACCGCCGACGAACGGCACCTGGCCCGCGGTGTAGACGTGCGCGCCGCTGCGCACCGCGGGCGCGTACGCCCCGGCCGGGGCGGCGACCTCGGGCAGCTCGATGCCCAGTTCCGCCAGACGTGCGGTCCACCGCCCCATGGTCACTCGCCCTTCGGCCGCTTCAGGTAGGCCACCATCTGCTCGCCCGTCGGTCCCGGCAGCACCGCCACGAGCTCCCAGCCGTCCTCGCCCCACTGGTCGAGGATCTGCTTGGTCGCGTGGCTCAACAACGGAACGGTCGCGTACTCCCACTTCTGCATGGGATCAGCCTAAGGGGTCCCGCCCACCGGGCTCCGGCCCGGAAGGCGGAGCGCGCGGGCAGACAGCGGGCCGATCCGCCGCTTACGCTGATCGTGTGACCGATTGGGACCGGGAACTCAACAAGGCCCGACTGCACGTGGTCAGCGGCAAGGGCGGCACCGGCAAGACCACGGTCGCCGCGGCGCTGGCGCTGGCGCTGGCGGGTGGCGGTCACAAGGTGCTGCTGATCGAGGTCGAGGGCAGGCAGGGGGTGGCCCAGCTCTTCGACACCGCCCCGCTGCCCTACGCCGAGGAGTGGATCGCGGCGGCGCCCGGCGGCGGCGAGCTGCGGGCGCTGGCGATCGACGCCGAGGCGGCGCTGCTGGAGTACCTGTCGATGTTCTACAGCCTGGGCTTCGCGGGGCGGACGCTGCGCCGGATGGGCGCCATCGAGTTCGCCACCACGCTCGCGCCGGGCCTGCGCGACGTGCTGTTCACCGGCAAGATCAAGGAGTGCGTCGGGCGCACCGACGACCGCGGCAGGCACGTCTACGACGCGGTGGTGGTGGACGCGCCGCCGACCGGCCGGGTGGTGAAGTTCCTCGACGTCACGCGCGCGATGGCCGACCTGGCCAAGTCGGGCCCGATCCGGGACCACAGCGACGGCGTGGTGCGGCTGGTGCACTCGGCCGACACCGTCGTCCACCTGGTCACGCTGCTGGAGGAGCTGCCGGTGCGGGAGACGCTGGAGGCGGTGTCCGAACTGGACGCGGCGGACCTGCGACCCGGCGGCGTGTTCTGCAACCGGGTCCGGCCGGACCGGCTGCCGACGCACGCCGTGCCCGACGCCGCCGCGGGCGCGCTGGACGAGGCCGCGCTGCGGGCGGACCTGGCGGCCGCGGGCGTGCGGCTGGACGACGAGGCGTTCGGCGGGCTGCTCGACGAGGCCGCCGAGCACGCGGTGCGCACCGGGCTGGAGCAGCAGGCCCGCGAGCGGCTCGCCGGAACCGACCTGCCCACCCTCGCCCTGCCCGAGCTCACCGGCGGCATCGACGTCGCCGAGCTCTACGAGCTCGCGGAGATCCTCACCGACCACGGCATCCGGAGCCCCCGATGAGCCAACCGCTGCGCCCGGCGCAGTTCGACGTCGACGCCCTGCTGGACGATCCGGCCACCCGCGTCGTGGTGTGCTGCGGGTCCGGCGGCGTCGGCAAGACCACCACGGCGGCGGCGCTGGCGGTGCGCGCGGCCGAGCGCGGGCGCAAGACCGCGGTGCTCACCATCGATCCGGCGCGGCGGCTGGCGCAGGCGCTGGGCCTGCCGGAACTGGGCAACCAGCCGCGGCAGGTGGACGTCGCGGGCTTCGAACCGGCCGGCGACCTCAGCGCGATGATGCTGGACATGCGCCGCACCTTCGACGACATGGTGCTGGCGCACGCGGGCCCGGAGCGCGCCGAGCAGATCCTGGGCAACCCCTTCTACCAGACCATCTCCACGTCGTTCTCCGGCACGCAGGAGTACATGGCGATGGAGAAGCTCGGGCAGCTCGCGGCCACCGGGAGCTGGGACCTGATCGTGGTGGACACCCCGCCGAGCCGGTCGGCGCTGGACTTCCTGGACGCGCCGCAGCGGCTGTCCACGGTGCTCGACGGCAGGCTGATCCGGATGTTGTCGAGTCCGGCGCGGGCGGGCGGGCGCGGGCTGCGCAAGATCGTCGGCACCGGATTCGGGCTGTTCGCCAAGGCCGTCTCGACGATCATCGGCGGGCAGCTGCTGGCCGACGCCTCGGCGTTCGTGCAGGCCTTCGACTCGACCTTCGGCGGGTTCCGGGAGCGCGCCGACGAGACCTTCCGGCTGCTGCGCTCGCCGGGCACGGCGTTCCTGGTGGTGGCGACCCCGGAACCGGACGCGCTGCGGGAGGCGTCGTTCTTCGTCGAGCGGCTGGCCGGGGAGTCGATGCCGCTGGTCGGGCTGATCGGCAACCGGACCCATCCGGTGTTCTCGGGCCTGCCGGGCCCGCGGGCGGAGGCGGCGGCCGAGGAGAGCGCGGCCTCGGCGCCGCTGGCCTCGGCGGTGCTGCGGCTGCACGCGGACCGGGTCGCGGTGGCCGAGCGGGAGAAGCGGCTGCTGGCCCGGTTCACCCGGGCGTACCCCGAGGTGCCGCTGGTCGGGGTGCCCGCGCTGCCCGCCGACGTGCACGACATCGACGGGTTGCGCGAGATCGGCCGCAGGCTGGCCGGTGAATAAGCGGAGGCGCGGGGATCGCGATTGGCGGAATTGCCTTTGCGATACCCCGCGCCGTTCACCGAATGGCGAGCGTCAGCTCACCTGGTATTCATCGATGTCGGTATATTCCTGGCGGGCGGCCTCCAGCAATTCGCGCCAGCTCCGGACATCGGGACGACGGCGCAACAACGCACGCCGCTCCCGCTCCGTCATTCCGCCCCAGACACCGAATTCGATCTTGTTGTCGAGCGCCTCGCCGAGGCACTCGGTGCGGACCGGGCAACCGAAGCAGACCATTCGGGCCTTGCGCTGTTCGGCGCCGCGTACGAACAACTGGTCCGGATTCTGGTCGCGGCATGCCGCGCGAACCCGCCAGTCCCCCTGCTCGAACATATGAGTTCCCCCAGCTCCTCACTGGATCGTCGGCGACTCTTCTCGTCCGGAGCCCCCCGGCACCGGATGTCATGACCGCCTCGGGGGGCGGACATGACGATGCTGTCGCTGGACGTGGACGAACTGTAGAGCCCGCCGGTTCCACAACCAACCGACGGTTGTCGCTCCGTTATCTTCCGACCTCATCACATCGGGCGGTTCTCCGGCGTGACGCAGCGTCACCTTCCGACCCCGACTTACGCTGACGAGGTGCGTGTCCGGGACGGCTTGCTGAAGCTATTCGGCCTATGTGTGCTGGCTGGCGTCTTGGTCGCGGGAATGCTGTTCCCGGCCGTGGGATCACTCGGCGTGGTCTCCAACCGCGCCAGCGACGCCGTCAACAGCATCTCCGCGGATCTCATGACGCAAGAACCACCCCTTGTGACGACCGTCACAGATCGGGAGGGGAGCCCGATCGCCTACCTGTACGAGCAGGACCGGACGCCCGCCGCGCCGGACCAGATCTCCGATGCGATGAAGGCCGCGATCGTGGCCATCGAGGACCGCCGGTTCTTCGACCACCGCGGCGTCGACTGGGCCGGGACGATGCGGGCGCTGGCCACCAACCAGATGGCCGGCGAGATCTCGCAGGGCGGGTCCACGCTGACCCAGCAGTACGTGAAGAACTACCTGGTGCACGTCACCTCGGGCGGCGACCCGGTCAAGCAGGCCCAGGCGATCGAGCAGACGCACGCCCGCAAGCTCCGCGAGATCCGGATCGCGCTGCAGCTCGAGAAGCAGCTCGCCAAGCCGGAGATCATGGCGCGCTACCTCAACGTGGTGCCCTACGGCAACCAGGCCTACGGCATCGCGGCGGCGGCGCGCACCTACTTCGGCACCACGCCGGACCAGCTCACCATCGCGCAGTCGGCGCTGCTGGCGGGCATGGTCAACAGCCCCAGCGCGCTGGACCCCAAGGAGAACCCGCAGGAGGCGCTGGAACGGCGGGACCTGGTCATCCAGGCGATGCTCGACCAGCACCGGATCACCCCGGAGGCCGCCGAGGACGCCCGCAACGCGCCGCTGGGCCTGGCGGAGCCGCTGAACAAGATCCCCAACGGCTGCGTCGGCGCCGGACCGACCGACGGGTTCTTCTGCCGCTACGTCATCGACTACCTGGAAGCCGCCGGGTTCTCCGAGGAGCAGCTCAAGACCGGCGGCTACACCATCCGCACCACGCTGGACCCGGAGGCGACCCAGGCGGCCAAGCAGGCCACCGAGCGGCACGTGCCGAAGAAGACCGAGGGCATCGCCAACGTGATGAGCGTCGTCGAGCCGGGCGACGAGAAGCACCGGGTCCGCGCCCTGGTCGCCAACCGCGACTTCGGGCTCAACCCCGAGGAGGGCCAGACGGCGTACCCGCTGCCCAGCGGGGTGGCGAAGTTCGGCGCCGGGTCGATCTACAAGGTGTTCACCGCCGCTGCGGCGCTGGAGGAGGGGATGGGCATCTACGACACCATCCCGTCCCCGCCGACCTACACCTCGTCGGTCTACAAGAACGGCGTCGCGCCCTACACCGTCGGCAACGCCGAAGGCGTCGCCCCGGGTCCGCGGACCCTGCAGCAGGCGCTGGCCACCTCGCCGAACACCGCGTTCGTCGCGCTCCAGGAGAAGGCGGGGCTGGCCGACACGGTCGACATGGCGGTCCGGCTCGGGATGCGGCAGACCCTGCTGGGCTCCAACGCCTCCGGGCAGGCGCTCTCGCCCGGCGGCTCGAACGGGCCGTCGCAGGCGCAGCTGGTCAAGGACCGCAACATCGGCGCCTTCACCCTCGGCTACGCGCCCACCAGCCCGCTGGAGCTGAGCAACGTGATGGCCACCCTGCTCAGCGGCGGGGTGTGGTGCCCGCCCACACCGATCGAGCAGATCACCGACCGCAACGGCAACCCGGTGTCGATCACCGAGGAGCCGTGCGAGCAGGCGGTGGACGAGGGGCTGGCCGACGCGATGGCGGTCGGCATGAGCCAGGACGACGATCCCGGCGGCACCGCGCACCAGGCCGCCAGCGGAGCCGGGTGGAGTCGGCCCCTGGCCGCCAAGACGGGGACCACCGAGGCGCACCAGTCCGCGGGCTTCCTCGGCGGCACGCCGCAGTTCGCCGCCTCGGTGCTGACCTTCAGCGACGGTCCCCGACCGCAGGGCATCTGCGACACCACGCCGCCCTCGCTGTGCGGGGCCAACGGCGGCAACATCTACGGCGGCAAGGTGCCCGCGCGGACCTTCTTCGACGCGATGAAGACCATCCACGAGGGGCTGCCGGTGGAGCAGCTCCCCGACGTGAGCCAGCGCTACGCCAGCGGCGGCAACGAAAAGCAGGTCCCCAACGTCGTCGGGATGGAGCGGGGCGAGGCGGTCGAGCGGCTGCGCCAGGACGGCTACCAGGTCGAGGAGCGCTCGGTGAACTCCCAGCGCAGCCAGGGCACCGTCACCAGCCAGACCCCGCGCGGGGCGTTGCCGCACGGCGAGGTGGTGACGATCTCGGTGAGCACCGGTTACGTGCCCAACCCCGCACCGGTCGAACCACCGCCCCCGCCGCCGGGACGACGACCACCGGGGGACGGACCTCCCTGACGCACCGACGGCTCGGCGCCCGCACCCGCTGCGGGCGCCGAGCCGCGTCCGGGGCGGCACGTCGCCGAGCGGCCCGGCGCAGCGGGCGCACCGCCGACGTCCCGCCACCGCCACGCGGGCCAGCGCCGAAAGGGGTCTTAAACTCCGTGGTCGTGACGTCCATGCGGCCCCCCACCCGGCGCGGCCGGTCCCGCTACCGGCTGCTCGACGTGGTGCGCGTCGAGCGGATCACCCCGCGCACCGTCCGGGTGACGCTCGGCGGGGAGGAACTCGCCGACTTCGAGAGCAACGGCAGCGACCAGCGGATCAAGCTCTGCCTGCCGGAGCCGGGACGGCCGGTGCCGCTGGGCCGCAGTAGGGCGGAGGTCTTCGCGCTGCCCCGCGAGCAGCAGCCCAAGCAGCGGACCTACACGGTGCGCCGGTTCGACCCGGCGCGGCGGCTGCTCGACGTCGACCTGGTGGTGCACGACCACGACGGCCCGGGTGCGGTCTGGGCGCGCGAGGTGGCGCCCGGCCAGCAGATCGTCACCGTGGGCCCCAGCCCGGCGTACCGGCCGTCGCCGGACGCCGACCCGCTGGTGCTGGCCGGGGACGAGACGGCGCTGCCCGCGATGGCGGCGATCCTGGAGGAGCTGCCCGCCGGGGCGCCGGTGCGGGTGTTCGCCGAGGTCGCCGACGCCGCCGAGGAGCAGCCGATCGACTCGGCCGCCGAGGTCACCTGGACCTGGCTGCACCGCGACGGGGTCGCGCCCGGGGAGAGCGCGCTGCTGGCCGAGGCGGTCGAGAGCGCCGACCTCGGCCCGTCGCCGCACCTCTGGCTCGGCGCGGAGGCCGACGTCGTGCACCGGATCCGCGAGCACTGCCAGCACGCCCTGGGCCTGGACCGCCGGAGCCTCTACGCGCTGGCCTACTGGCGCCGCGGCCGAGCCGAAGCCTGACCCCCGGACGCACCACCGGTCCCGCGCAGCGGTCCAACGGCCCTGAACGGGTTCCGCGAAACGCGAACCGTTCACCCCAACGAGGACGGGGTGAGGGGCACCCTTGTCCCAGTTGGGGGTCCTTTCAGAATGCGGCGGAGCCGCATGCGGTGCGGCACGCAGCGTGCACCGCGGCCCGTGCTCGGACGTGACCGCTCAGCGGTCTTCTCGCGAGGACAGCCGTGACGCCGTGTACGAAGTGGGTGCATCAGGAGCGGCTCCCGGAGCCCGCACCGCCACGCAGGCCATTTCGAAAGCGGTCCTTACTTGGGCAAGGGCGCCCCTCACTCACCTCGCGAACGGGTGACGGGCGGTCAGCTCGCGAGCTCGGCTTTGACCGCGGCGGCGACCCGGCCGCCCTCGGCCCGGCCCGCGACCTTGGCGTTGACGGCCTTCATGACCTGGCCCATCTGCTTCATCCCGGGGCGCTCGCCAAGCTCGGCGGTCACCTCGCCGACGGTGTCGCGGACCAGCGTCGCGAGCTCGGCGTCGTCGAGCTGGGCAGGCAGGTAGCGGCGCAGGATCTCCGCCTCGCCGCGCTCGGCCTCGGCCTGCTCGGTGCGGCCGGCGGCGGCGAACGCCTCGGCGGACTCGTCACGCTTCTTCGCCTCCTTGCTCAGGACGCGCTGGATCTCCTCGTCGGTGAGCTCGCGCGCCTCCTTGCCCGCCACCTCCTCGGTGCCGACGGCGGCCAGCGCCATCCGCAGAACGCCGGTGACGACGGTGTCGCGCTGCTTCATCGCGCTGTTGAGATCCGCGCGGAGGGTGTCCTTGAGCTCGGCCATGCCCGGATTATCCCGCGCGGGGCGACGCGGCGGGAGGCCGGGATCTCGCCGTAGGGTGGGAGGGGTGAACAAGCTTGGGCGGACTTTGCTGGCCACCGGCGCGCTGGGCGCCGGAGCGCTGGGCTACGCGGTGGGGATCGAACGCACGCACTGGACGTTGCGGCAGGCCGCCCTGCCGGTGCTGGCCGACGGGGCGCGTCCGCTGCGCGTGCTGCACATCTCGGACCTGCACATGACGCCGAACCAGCGGTCGAAGCAGCGCTGGGTGGCCGCGCTCGACGAGCTGGAGCCCGACCTGGTCGTCAACACCGGCGACAACCTCGCGCACCCGCAGGCGGTCCCGGCGGCGCTGCGGGCGATGGGGCCGCTGCTGGACCGGCCGGGCGTGTTCATCTTCGGCAGCAACGACTACTACGGGCCCAAGCCGAAGAACCCGGCGCGCTACCTGCTGCCCTCGGCCAAGACCAAGCGGATCCACGGCGATCCGCTGCCGTGGCGGGACCTGCGCGCGGCGATGACCGAGCGCGGCTGGCACGACGCCACCCACCAGCACCTGGAACTCGACGTCGCCGGGGTTCCGGTGCACGCCGCCGGGGTCGACGACCCGCACCTCCAGCGGGACCGCTACGACCTCATCGCGGGCGGCACCTCGCCGGACGCGCAGCTCCGGCTCGGCCTCACCCACTCCCCGGAGCCCCGGGTGCTGGACCTGTTCGCCGCCGACGGCTACGACCTGGTGCTGGCCGGCCACACCCACGGCGGGCAGCTCCGCGTCCCCGGCTACGGCGCGCTGGTCACCAACTGCGAGCTCGACCGCCCGCGCGCCCGCGGCGCCTCCTCCTGGGGCGAGCACCTGCGCCTGCACGTCTCGGCGGGCCTGGGCACCTCCCCCTACGCCCCGGCGCGCTTCGCCTGCCCGCCGGAGGCGACGCTGCTGACCCTGCTGCCCCGCACCGCCGATCCCGCCGCCACCAGCGAGGACGCCGCAACGGGGGCCCCGTTCCGCACCGCTGGACGCATCCGCTAAGCTTTCTCCCGGCGGTCGGACGAGCACCCGAGATGTTCACCGCCGGAAGACGGGGTGTGGCGCAGTTTGGGAGCGCGCTTCGTTCGGGTCGAAGAGGTCGTGGGTTCAAATCCCGCCACCCCGACAAGGCAGAGGGCCTGGTCAGAGCCTCCACGCGGAGGTTCCGACCAGGCCCTCGGTCGTTCGCCAGGGGCGTGGAGTCGGCGGACGGGCATCGGGGCCGCGCCGTCGTTTCCGCCGCCCTCGTCGGCGGCATCGCGGTGATCTGGTCCGCAGGCCGTTGACGCGTGGTCACGTGCCTCGGGGTGCGAGCACGGTGGGGCGGTATTCGACCAGTTGGATGCGCCCGTCGAAGGTTCGGTTGTCGATCATTTCGAGGGCGACGTCCGGGTAGCCGTCGTAGATGCGCTCGGCTCCCGTGGCGCCGGTGATCACCGGGAACACGACCACGCGGAAGCGGTCGACGAGTCCGGCTGCTAGCAGCGACCGGGACAGGCTGAGGCTGCCGATCGTGCTCAGCAAGCCCGAGCGGTTCTCCTTCATCGCCCGGACGGCCTCGACCGCATCGTCGCGCACGAGCCGGGTGTTGGCCCAGGTGAGCGGCTCCTCGAGCGAGGCCGAGAAGACCACCTTCGGCGCTCGGGCGAGTTCGTCGAGGGAGGACCCCTCGTCATCGGAGAGCTCGTCCGGGTCCCATGGTCCCTGGCCGGCGGCGAAGCCCGAGAAGAGCCGGTAGGTGTTCGCTCCCATCAGGTAAGTGACCTCGGGCTGCTCGCCGAGCCAACCGAGGTACTCGGGTCCTTCCAGCCCCCACCACCCCGGCCAGCCCTCAGCCGACGCGCAGCCGTCGAGGGAGGTGATGAAGTCGACGAGGAGTTCGGACATGGTCGTGACCTTCCCGTTGCTGTTCGGCGGCGAAGCCGCGGTACCAGGTTGGACGGGCGGGGAGTGCAGAACTCATCGCTGCCGCGGACACCGACGACCGCGCGGCGCCGGGTGGTGGGGCAGGCGCGCAGGTCGCAGAGCACGCCATCACCAGCGTGGTGGGCCACGAGCGCCGCGTCCGGTTCTTCGCCGGGGTCGAGAGATCCCGCCCCCCGGCAGGGTTGAGGGCCTGGTCGGAGCCTCCACGCGGAGGTTCCGACCAGGCCCTCGGTCATTCCCGCTGCCCCGTCAGGTGGAGCTGGAGCCGCGGCCGTGTTCGGCGGGGGTGCGGCCGGCGTCCGCCTCGGCTTGCGTGCGGCGCTGGTCCTGCTCGGGGATCCCGCCTTCCTGCCGGGAGGTGCGCTGCGCGGCCTCGTCCTCGGCCCGTTCGCGCCCGGCCCGCATGTCGCGCTTGACGGTCTCCTGCTCCTGCTGCGCCCGGCGGTAACCGGAGTTGATCAGGTCCGCCGCCGCCTCCCGGCCACCGAGCCCGAAGGCCAGCGCCGAACCCAGGGCGAGCGCACCGATGAGCGCGACGTAGGTGATCGTCACGATCGTCGGCGCGATCTGCAGCTGGGTGAGGATCATGAACACGGCGATGGCCATCACCAGGGTCGGCGCGGCGGTGCGCACCACCCGGCCGGTGGGGGTGTCGCCCATCGTCCGGTGCGCCACGCCGCCGACCGCACCGGCCACGGCCGCGGCCACCAGGAAGATCAGCAGCGCCGCGACGACCCGGGGCAGGTAACCCAGCACGGTGTTCATGAAGCCGGTCAGCGCCGGGATCCCCAACGTGCCGATCGCCGAGGAGACCACGAAGAGCATGATCACCGCGAAGACCACGGTGCCGACCAGGCGGGCCGGGCTGCCGCGCGGGCTGAACCGCTCGACGTAGTGCCCGCCCTGGCTCGACGTCATCCGCTCGTCGAGCCGGAACTTGTTCAGCAACTTGGTCAGACCGGCCTTGATCAGCCGCGCGACGACGTAACCGATCAGCAGGACCAGCAGCGCGCCGATGATCTGGGGCAGGTAGTTGAGGAGCTGGGTGAAAGCGCTCTGCAGGCCTTGCAGCACGTTGAACCCTCCGCCCGGCTGCTGTGCGAGAAACATGGGTCGCTCTCCGCTCTACAACGGTTTCCGCTGGTCGGATAGGCCTTCCCGGGTGTTCACGCCGGTAAACGACCGTCCGTGCAAGCGCGACCACGTACTGCGTCCGACCGCCTCAGCGCCGGAGGGGCGGCGTTGGGCCGGTGCGGTGATCATCAGCACGGACTGTGGTGCCCCGGTCGCGAGCAGTGGTAGTCATGCCTCGACGGGCGTTTTGTCCGGACGATCACGACAAGAGGAGCACGATGAGCGACATCGCTGCCAAGGTGGACGCGGCCTACGAGGGCAAGAGCCTCGCCGACCTCGCGGATGCCCCGGTGGAGGCACTGCAGGGGGTCAGCGCCGGCGACGCGCAGCACCTCAAGGACGCCTTCGGCATCCGGACCATCCGCGACCTCGGCACCAACAAGTACTTCCTGTGGGCGCAGGCGATGACCCGCCTCGCCGACTGATCGACGCGACCGAGGGCCCGGTCCGCCGCGGCGGACCGGGCCCTCGGTCGTGCTCCCGGCGGATCGGGCAGGATCGGGGTGGTGAGCACCTATCCTGAGGCGCAGGTCCCCGAGAAGCTGTTCGACGACCCGGAGCGGGAAGCCCGGTGGCGCGCGCGGTTCAGCGCGCCTCGGGTGTCGTTGCCGGACTGGGCCCGGGACGCCCCGCAGCGCAGCCTGTACGTCTCCAACGCCAGCGGGACCTGGGAGATCTACGCCTGGGACCGGGACACCGGCGCGCGGCGGCAGGTCACCGACCGTCCGCAGGGGACGTTCCACGGCACGGTGTCCGCCGACGGCGAGCGGATCTGGTGGTTCGACGACACCGACGGCGACGAGTTCGGGAGCTGGGTGGCGCAGCCCTTCGCCGAGGGCGGCACCGCCGAGGACGCCGTGCCGGGTACGCACCCCGGCTACCCGGCGGGCCTGGAGCTCGGCTCGTCGGTGGTGGCGCTGGGCATGTCCACCGACGACGGCGTGACGGTGTGGGTCCGCGATGGCGGCTCGCCCCGCGTGGTGTACCAGCACGAGCAGGACGGCGGGCTGTCCGCGATGTCGTGGGACGAGTCGCTGCTGGCGATCTCGCACTCCGAGCACGGCGACTCCCGCCACCCCGCGCTGCGGGTGCTGCGGCTGGACGGCTCGCCCGTCGCCGAGAAGTGGGACGGGCCGGGCAAGGGGCTCGACGCGCTGGAGTTCGCGCCGGTCACCGGCGACCCCCGGCTGCTGGTGCTGCACGAGCGCCGCGGCCGCGAGGAGCTGCTGATCTGGGACGTGCTGGCCGACACCGAGTCCGAGATCGACCTGGACCTGCCGGGCGAGCTCTCCGCCGACTGGTACCCGGACGGCAGGGCGCTGCTCGTCGCGCACACCCACCACGCGCGCACCGAGCTGTTCCGCTACGACCTGACCACCGGTGCGCTCGCGCCGCTGCCGACCCCGCCGGGCACCGTCGTCGGCGCCTCCGTCCGCCCGGACCGCGCGGTGGAGTACGCGTGGTCGTCGGCGGCGACCCCGTCGCTGGTGCGCACCCTGCCGGAATCCGGTGAGGACGCGGTGCTGCTGACCCCGCCCGGGGACCGCGCGCCCGGATCGGCGCCGGTCACCGACGCCTTCGTGGAGATCCCGCACGGCCCGAACGACACCGTGCACGCGCTGATCGCCCGACCCGAGGGCGCCGGCGAGGGACCGCTGCCCACCGTGTTCAACCTGCACGGCGGACCGCACGCCGCCGACGAGGACCGGTTCTCGTCCTACCGCGCCGCCTGGCTGGACGCCGGGTTCGCGGTCGTCGAGATCAACTACCGGGGTTCCACCGGTTACGGCTCGGCCTGGCGGGACGCGATCGAGGGGCGCCCGGGGCTCACCGAGCTGGAGGACGTCGCGCTGGTGCACGACTGGGCGATCCGCGAGGGCTTGACCACCCCGGAGCTGAGCGTGGTGGCGGGCGCGAGCTGGGGCGGTTACCTCGCGCTGCTCGCGCTGGGCACCCAGCCGCAGCGGTGGGCGGGCGGCGTCGCGGGCGTGCCGGTGGCCGACTACGTCAGCGCCTACGCCGACGAGATGGAGCCGCTGCGGGCCTACGACCGGGCGCTGTTCGGCGGTGCCCCGGACGACGTGCCGGAGGTCTACCGGTCGTCCTCGCCGATCACCTACGTCGACGAGGTCCGGGCTCCGGTGCTGGTGCTGGCCGGGGACAACGACCCGCGCTGCCCGATCCAGCAGGTCCTGAACTACCTGGACCGGCTGGAGCAGCGGCGGATCCCGTTCGAGTTCTACCGCTACGACGCCGGGCACGGTTCGCTGGTGATCTCCGAGACGCTGCGCCAGGTGGCCGCCGAGATCCACTTCGCCCGCCGCGCGGTGGGCCTGCTCGACTGAGGTCCGCTCACCCCGGGAGGCGCAGCGCGTGCCGCAGCACGGCGCGGATCCGCTCGTAGCCGATCGGTTCCTCGCCGAGCAGCACGCGCGCGCCGATCCCGTCGGCCGCCGCGTCGACCGCCACCGGATCGGCGCGGAGGCCGGCGACCCCCCGACGACCTGCAGGAACCCGGAGGCGGAACCACTCCGGAGCGGCACTGTGTCGACGGTCACACCCGTTCAGGTGGTCTAACATGTTACAAATCCCCTGCCCGTGAGCATCGACACAAGAGGGAGGGCGGGGCGCGTGACCACCGTGGCCGGTACCGGGAGTCGAGGACCGTCCGGCACCGCGTACCCGCACATCGTGGAGCGGCTGCGCACCGACCGAGGAACGCTCGGCGGCTACGTCTCCGACGCCTCGATCTTCCGCCGCATCCCGGAAGCCGTTTTCGAGCCGCGCTCCCTCGACGAGGTGCGCGATGCCCTCGCCCTGGCCCGCGAGAAGGGCTGGCCGGTCACCATCCGCGGCGGCGGCACCTCGGTCGCGGGCAACGCGATCGGCGAGGGACTCGTCATCGACACCTCCCGGCACTTCGACCAGGTCCTCGCCATCGACGCCGAAGCGCGCACCGCGCGCATCCAGCCCGGCGTCATCTGCGACGCGCTCCGCGCGGCGGCAGCCCCCCACGGCCTCACCTACGGACCCGACCCCTCGACCCACAGCCGCTGCACCGTCGGCGGCATGATCGCCAACAACGCCTGCGGCTCCCACTCCCTGGCCTGGGGGACGGCTGCGGCCAACGTCGTCGAGCTCACCGTGCTGCGTGCGGACGGCGCGCTCGTCACGCTCGGCGAGGGCGGCACGAGCGATCCGGATCTCGACGCGGAGCTGCTCCGGTTCCGGGACGACAACCTCGCCCTGCTGCGCACGGAGCTCAGCCGCTTCCCCCGCCAGGTGTCCGGCTACGGCGTGCACCACCTGCTGCCCGAGCACGGCTTCGACACCGCCAAGGCGTTCGCCGGCTCGGAGGGGACGCTGGGCATCATCGTCGAAGCCGTCGTGCGCCTGGTCCCCGTGCCGAAGGCGAAGGCGCTGGCGGTTCTCGCGTTCCCCGAGGTCTTCGACGCCGCGGCCGCCGCCCCGCTCTCCCGCCGCCCGGGAGTGACCACGTCCGAAGGCATGGGCGGCGATCTGCTCGACACCCTGCGGACCAGCCAGGGACCGGCCGCCGGTGACCTCCTCCCGGGCGGTGCGGGCGATCCCCGCCCGGCGGGCGGCTGGCTCTACTGCGAGACCACCGGCGAGACCGCCGAGGAGGCCCGAGCCCGCGCCGAGGAGCTGCGCGCCGAATTCAGCTCCCACCCCGAACACCGCGCCGTCGACGCCGTCGTGGTCGGCGACCCCGACGAGATGCGGCAGTTGTGGCGGATTCGGGAAGCGGCCGCCGGTCTCGTCACCCGGCTGCCCGACGGCGGTGCGGCCTGGCCGAGCTGGGAGGACTCCGCCGTCCCACCCGAGCAGCTCGCCGACTACCTCCGCGACCTCTACCGGCTGCTCGACGAGCACGGTCTGCGCGGCATCCCGTTCGGGCACTTCGGCGAGGGCTGCGTGCACATCCGCATCTCCTTCGACCTCGACAGCGATGCGGGGCTGCGGGTCTTCCGCTCCTTCCTGGAGGAGGCCGCCGAGTCGGTCGCCCGCCACGGCGGATCGCTGTCCGGCGAGCACGGCGACGGCCGCGCCCGCTCCGAATTGCTCCCCCGCATGTACTCCCCGGCGATGCTGCGCGCGTTCGCGCACGTCAAGAGGGTCTTCGATCCCTCGGGCACGCTGAATCCCGGGGTGCTCGTCGACCCCGACCCCGTCGACCGCGGCATTCGGCCCGCGCCGGGGCAGCGACGCCTGGAGTTCGTCCCGCTCCACGCACTCAGCCGCGACCGCGGTTCCGTGGTCGACGCCGTCAACCGCTGCGTGGGGGTGGGCCTGTGCCGGTCCGATGACGGGGCGATGTGCCCCTCCTTCCAGATCACCCGCGACGAGGTGCACTCGACCCGCGGCCGGGCGCGCATCCTCTCCGAGCTGTTCCGCGGCGAGCTCTACCCCGAGGGCACCGGCTCCGAGGAGGTCAAGGACGCCCTCGACCTGTGCCTGTCCTGCCGGGCGTGCGCCTCCGAGTGCCCCGTCAACGTCGACATGGCCACGTACAAGGCCGAGTTCCTCCACCAGCACCACAAGACCCGCCGCAGGCCGCTGGCCCACTACTCGATGGGGTGGCTGCCGCTGACGAGCAGGCTGCTGCACGCCGTGCCGGGAGCGGCCCGGCTGGTCAACGCCGCCCTCGCGATCAAGCCGGTGGAGAAGGCGGTGCTGAAGCTCGGCGGCGTCGACCCCAGCCGGTCGATGGTCCGCTTCTCCCGCCGCAGCTTCCAGTCGAGGGCGAAGTCGACCGGGCGGCAGCGGTCCGAGCGGCCGAGCCGCGGCCGGGTCGTGCTCTGGCCCGACTCCTTCACCAACCACCTGGACAGCGACATCGCGGCAGCGGCCCACGCGGTGCTCGCCGCACTCGGCTACGAGGTCGTCGTCCCCGGGGGATTCGTCTGCTGCGGATTGACCTGGCACTCGACCGGCCAGCTGACGATGGCGCAGCGGGTCATCGGACGGACGCTCGGCGCCCTGGAGGAACACCTCGACGGCACGACACCGGTCGTCGTCCTGGAGCCCTCCTGCGCCGCGATGCTCGCGGATGAGGCACCGGAGCTCCTCCCGGCGGACCCGCGCACCGCTCGGCTCGCAGCGCAGGTCGTCACGCTCGGCGACGTCGTCGCCCAGCACACCGACGACGCGGACTGGCCCTTCGCCGAACTGGAGATCCCCGCGCTCTCCCAGGTGCACTGCCATGAACGCTCCCGCAGGGGGCACGGCGGGACGGAGGCCGTGCTGGCGCGCCTGGGCGTCGCCGAGGCGCAGGTCGAGACCGGTTGCTGCGGCCTCGCGGGCAACTGGGGTTTCGAGCCCGGCCACGCCGATCTCTCCCGCCAGCTCGGCGAACGGGAGCTGCTCCCCCGCATCCGCGCACTCGACGGGACGGCCGCCGTCCTCGCCGACGGCTACTCCTGCCGCACCCAGATTCGCGAGGGGCTGGCCGGTTCCGCGCACGAAGGCAGGCAGGGCCTGCACCTGGCGCAGCTCCTGCGCAGGGCCCTGCGGGCCTGATCCACGACCACCGAACCACCCCCCGGACCACCCCGCGCGCCGCCCCGACCGCACCCGCGTGCGCGCTGCACAGCATGGAAGAGAGGTGGGAACGCGATGGGCATCCTCGCGTTGCTGGTCTTCATCTCCGTCACCGTCGTGATGAACGTCCCCCTCAGGCGCCCGATCTCCGAAGCACTGCTCGTCGCCCTGTTCGCCACCGCACTGGTCGGCGGGGATCCCCTGCACCTGCTGGGGGTGGGGATCTGGGGCGCGCTCGACAACGACGTCACCTTCGCCGGCATGGCCTTCGTCTTCATGGGCGTCATCGTCGCCGCCTCCGGCCTCATCGAGCGCCTCATCGAGGTCTTCAACTCCGTCTTCGGCCGCCTGCGCGGCGGAGCCGCCTACGTCTCGACGGCGGGATCAGCCGCCATCGGGCTCGTGGCCGGCTCGACCGCGGGCAACGCCGCCACCGTGGGATCGGTGACGATCCCCTGGATGAAGAAGGACGGCTGGTCGAGCGCCCGGGCGGCGACGCTCGTGGCCGGCAACTCCGGCCTCGGCGTCTCGCTGCCGCCGAACTCGACCATGTTCATCATCCTCGCCACCCCGGCAGCGGTCGGGATCAGCGCGGGCGACGTCTACGTCTCCCTGCTCGTGGCCGGCAGCTACTGCGTGCTCTACCGCATGCTCGTCGTCTTCTACTGGACCCGCCGGGACGGCATCCAGCGCACCGGCTCCGGCCTCGTCCAGAGCTTCGGCCGGGCGCTGGCGACCGGCTGGCGCTCCCTGACGATCTTCGTCGGCATCCTCATCCCCGTCGTGCTCACCTTCGGGCCGCTCTTCGACTGGCTGGCCTCGGAGTCGCGCGTCGGCGCGGAGTCGATGGACACGATCTCCATCATCGTCTGGGTTCCGATCCTCATCTCGGCCATCGCCCTCATCGAGGGGCGCAAGCGGCTGCGCGGGCGGTGGGGTTCGGTGCGCCGGGCCATCCGCGCCGAAGCACCGCAGTTCGCCACCGTGGGAATCTCGCTGTTCGCCGCGCTGGCGGCCTCGGAGATCATGAGCGAGCTCGGCGTCGGCCCGCAGCTCTCCGCCGCGCTGGCGGAGATGAGCCTGCCCGCGCCGCTGCTCATCCTCGTCATCTGCGTCGTCGCCGTCGTCGTCGCCACCCCCCTCTCCTCGACCGCGACCGCGGCGGCGATCGGGGCACCGGCCGTCATCGCGATGGGCTCCGTCGACGTGCCCACGGTCACCGCGGTCTGCGCCGTCCTCGTGTGCACCTCCACCGAGGGCGCCTCGCCGCCGGTGGGCGCGCCGATCTACCTCGCCTCGGGCATGGCCGAGGTCAGTCCGAAGAGGACGTTCATCCCGCTCATCGTGTGGTTCGTCGTCCCCGTCATCGCCATCGCCTGGCTCATCGGCATGGGCTGGTTGCCGATCCCCGGCTGAGCCGAAAGGACACCGCAATGAAGAAGCTCGTCGAGGCCGTCTTCTGGATCTTCCTGGTCGCCTTCCTCGCGCTGGGCGCGCTCATCGTCTTCGGCCAGCTCCTGGGGGTCGTCCTGGTGGATCCGGTGATCGTCTCCGGCGCCGCCGCGCTGTTCAACTGGTCGGCGTTCACCTCCGCGACGATCTGCGCGCTCGCCGCCTTCGTCCTGCAATACCTCCCCGGGGAAGGCAAGGCGACGACGGAGTCGGGCACCGACTGAGCGGCTCCTGATCAGCCGGCGAACCCAGCGGTGAGCCGGTCCCAGAGCACACCGGGGTCCTCGTCGCGGCCGGCCCGTTCGAGCGCCTGCGCCACGAGCAGCACGCCGGTGGTGACGAGGTGAACGCGCATGGCCGCACCCGCCGCGGCAGCGGATCCGTCGCGGATCGCCGACACGACGGGGTCGTGTTCCTCGATGATGTCGGAATAGCCGCGCTTGTCCCCAGCCGTGGAGGCGCCGAGCAGCCGCGTCGACGTGCGCAGCTGGTCGATGAGGCGCCTGCTGCGGGGCATGGCCCCGGCATCGAGGATGAGCGCGTGCAGCTGCTGGTCGATCTCGAAGAACAGCTGCTGCTCGTCCCGTTCCGCGGCGGCGACCATCGCCGCGCGCAGTGCGGCGGCCTCCTGGGCCCAGCCCGGGGCGTTCGCGCGCGCCGCGCGCTCGGCGGCGGGCACCTCGAGGGCGATGCGGATGGAGAAGATCTCCGCGACGTCTTCCGGCGTGGTGGGAACGATGCGGAAACCGCGCCTGCGGACGAACTCGACGAGCCCCGCCTCCTCGAGCCGCAGCAGCCCCTCGCGCACGGGCGACCGGGAGATGCCGAGCTCCTCGGCGAGCTGGTAGGCGCTGTACCACTCCCCCGGGCGCATGCTGCCGTCGATGACGGAGGTGCGCACGTGGTCCATGACCGCTTCGGTGAGGCTGCCACCGCTCTCGGCCCGACCCCCCGGACGCAGCCTCGACGTCCTGGTCATGCGTGCCTCCGGCATTCCGCTGCGGGTCGCCGCCGCTCCGAACCGCGACAGTCCCCTGCGATCGTCGACCCATCGTAGTAGGGGCCGACTCCCGGGGCGGGGGCGCCGGTGACCGGAAGGCTCCCCGCCTCGCAGGTGTTGTGAGATGACCGACGAGTCGGAATCAGCGTGGCCGGGACCGCGTTGGTCGGTGGACGTGAGCCATCTTTTCGAACCGATCAAGATCCGGGACACCGAAATCCGCAACCGGGCGTGGGTGTCGCCGATGTGCCAGTACTCCGCGGTCGACGGGGCGCCCAACGACTGGCACCTGGTGCACCTCGGCCAGTTCGCCACCGGTGGCGCCGGCCTGGTGATCGCCGAGGCGACCGCCGTCGTGCCGGAGGGACGCATCAGCCCGGCCGACACCGGGCTGTGGAACGACGAGCAGGTCGCGGCGTGGCGCCGGATCACCGACTTCGTGCGGGCGCAGGGCGCCACCCCGGGCGTGCAGCTCGCGCACGCGGGTCGCAAGGCGTCCACCTCGGCGCCGTGGGAGGGCGACCGGTCCGTGTCCGCCGACGAGGGCGGCTGGCAGACGGTGAGCTCGACCGACGCCGCGTTCGGCGACCTGGCCGCGCCCCGCGCGCTCACCGAGGACGAGGTGGCCGCGCTGCCGCAGCGGTTCGCCGAGGCCGCGGGTCGCGCCGAGGCGGCCGGGTTCGAGGTCGTGGAGCTGCACTTCGCGCACGGCTACCTGGCGCACCAGTTCTACTCGCCGCTGACCAACGACCGCACCGACCGCTACGGCGGCGACTTCGAGGGCCGCACCCGGCTGCTGCTGGAGATCGTCGAGGCGGTGCGCGCGGTGTGGCACGGTCCGCTGCTGACCCGGATCTCCGCGACCGACTGGGTCGAGGGCGGCTGGACCGGGGACGACTCGGTCGCGCTGGCGAAGCTGCTCGCCGAGCGCGGGGTGGACCTCGTCGACGCCTCGACCGGCGGGGCCACGCCGAAGGCCTCGATCCCGGTGCGCTCCGGCTACCAGACCCCGTTCGCCCGGAAGATCCGCGCCGAGGCGGGGGTGGCCACCGGTGCGGTCGGCTTGATCACCTCGCCGGAGCAGGCGGAGGAGATCGTGGCTTCCGGGTCGGCGGACGCGGTGCTGCTGGGCCGCGAGCTGCTGCGCGACCCGCACTGGCCGATGCACGCGGCGGACCGGCTGCGCGGCGAGTCGCTCTGGCCCAAGCAGTACGAGCGCGCCCGCAATTGAGCACCTGACTGGGAACTCGCCTTGCGGCCGTGCCGACTGCGTACGTGGGCCAAGCGGCTGCCGTCGCTTGCAGAGTTCCCGAACTCCCTCTGAGCGGGTGGTGAGGGGCACTCCGGCGGAGTGCCCCTCACCCGCGTCAGTCCGCCGCGAGCTGGGCCTGCCACATCCAGTGCGACTTCTCCAGTTCCTGCGCGATGCCGATGAGCAGGTCCTGGGTGACCAGGTCGGTCTTGTCGGTCTCGCCGATCCGGATGCGCAGCGGGTGGATCACCGCGGCCAGCGAGTTCACCACGGCCTCGATCACGTCGCGGTCGCTGCGCCAGCCGAGCTCGAACTTGGGCACGTTGGAGCTCTCCGCGACCTTCGCGGCGGTCCCGTCCGGGGACACCCCTATGGCCGCGCAGCGTTCGGCGACGTCATCGGCGAAACCCCGGGCGGTGGACACCAGCTCGTCGAGCTGGAGGTGGACGTCGCGGAAGAACTTCCCGACGACGTTCCAGTGCGCCTGCTTGGCTACGAGGTGCAGATCGATCAGGTCCACCAACGTGCCCTGCAAGGTCTTGCCGGTGATGTCGCGGTCCGAATCGTTCAGCGCGCCGGTGATCGGCGCCTTCTGTGCGGTCTTCTGGGCCATTGCGGGCAAACCTCCCTCGTAGATGAGCAGTCCTGCCCAGCAGGGTGCTCGTCCCGGGTTACCCGTGCCGGCCGCCTCCGAAAACGCCCGTCAGCCCTGGCGGGCGGCGGCGAAGTCGACGACCTGGCGGCCGATGGTGCGCAGCACGGCGTCGGCCTTCTCGTCGCTGGTCCCGCCGTCGGAGTCGAACCGGGTCTCGGCGGAGTTGACCGCGCCGCCGAGCGGGGTCGGCCAGCCGCGCAGCGCGTGCACCACCGACCGCAGCGCCTGCAACGTGGTGACGGTGGCCTGCCAGCCGTGCGCGAGGCCGATGCAGCCCACGGCCCGCCCGTCCAGGTAGGGCGCGTCGTCCTGGCGCAGGTCCTCGACGTAGTCCAGGGCGTTCTTGATCAGCCCCGAGATGGTCCCGTGGTAGCCGGGCGAGGACAGGATCACGCCGTCGGCGCGGCGCAGCGCCTCGACGAGCGCGGTGGCGTTGCCGGTGCGCTCGGGCAGGTGCGGGTCGTAGAAGGGCAGGACCAGGCTGTCGCCGGTGATCGCGTGGACCTCGGCCCCCGCCTCGCGCGCTCCGGCCAGCGCGGTGTGCAGGGCGCGTTCGGACTGGGAACCGGCGCGGACCGAGCCGCCGATCCCCACCACGGTCACCGTCATGTGTCGATCCTTCCATCTCGGGGCGCTCCGCGGCAGAGCGCGACCAACCCACGCTACGACTTCGAGTTAGGTCGAGGGCAAAAAGTGAACGGGTGTCACCCACCACACCTACCTGCGGGTAACCTCGGCGCAGCCCCTGTTCAGCAGCCGCGGAGGATGCCGATGCCCACGTTCGTCGAACTCGTGCAGCCCAAGGTCGAGACGGCCGTCGCGCGCGGCCTGTTCGCCCTGCCCGGGCCGGCCAAACGCCTGCTCGCGGGGTCGCCCATCACCGTGGACGGCCAGCGGCTCGCGCTGGAGGCGCAACTGCTGCTCAAGCTGCAGCAGCTCGGCGGGCAGCACGGCCTGTCGGCGGGCAACGCCGAGGTCGCCCGGGCGGCGATGCGGCGGGGCAGCGGCCTGTTCGGCTCCGCCCGGGTGCCCGGCGTGGTCGTCGCCGACCGCAGCATCCCGGGACCGCACGGCGCGCTCAACGCCCGCGTCTACCGGCCGCGCGAGCTGACCGAGCCCGGTGACCTGCTGGTCTTCTACCACGGCGGCGGCTGGGTGATCGGCGACCTCGACACCCACGACGACCTGTGCCGGTTCCTGGCCCGGCACGCCGGGGTGCGGGTGCTGTCGGTGGAGTACCGGCTGGCGCCCGAGTTCCCGTTCCCGGCGGCCTACGACGACGCCCTGCACGCCTACCGGTTCGCCGTGGAGCACGCCGAGGAGCTCGGCAGCAGCCGGGAGCGGATCGCCGTCGGCGGCGACAGCGCGGGCGGCAACCTCGCCGCGTCGGTCGCCGTGCACGCCGCGACCGGCGGGCTCCCCCGCCCGTCGTTCCAGCTGCTGATCTACCCGGCGGTCGACGCCACCACCCGGCGCCCCTCCCGCGAGCTGTTCGGCAACGGGTTCCTGCTCACCGACGGTGACATGGACTGGTTCATGGGCCAGTACGCGCCGTCGGTGGACGAGCGCGGCGACCCGCGGCTGTCGGTGCTGCTCGCCGAGGACGTCAGCGCCGCGCCCCCGGCCCACGTGGTCACCGCCGGGTTCGACCCGCTGCGCGACGAGGGCGAGGCCTACGCCGAGCGGCTCGCCGGCGCCGGGGTGCCCGTGGTCACCCGCCGGTTCCCGGACCTGATCCACGGCTTCGCCAGCCTCGGCGCCGTCGGCGGGCGCTTCCGGGAGGCCCTCTTCGAGATCGCGGGCGCCCTCCGCGCCGGACTCGCCCTCCGCTGACCCGAACGTGGCATGAGTGAGGGGCACCCTTGCCCGAGCAAGAACCGCTTTCGCGGTGGTGTGCGGGACGGTGCCGGTAGCGGAACCTCCGCGGTGCGGGTTGCGTACCTCACCGCATGCGGCTTCGCCGCATTGTGCAAGGCCTCACCCGAACGTGACATGAGGGGCACCTTCATCCGACATAGCCGGATGAAGGTGCCCTCACCTGGGATAGTTCACCGGGACGGGTGGATCAGCCGACGAGTTCGCGGAGCCGGGTGAGCAATTCCTCCCGGCTGGCGCAACCGAGCCGGTTCTTCATCCGGCTGACGTGGTGCTCCACGGTCTTCGCCGAGATGAACAGGCGCTTGCCGACCTGCTTGTAGGTCAGCCCCGCGATCACCAGCTCGGCGACCTCCTTCTCGCGCTCGCTGAGCGGCTCCTCGCCGCCGCGCATCGTCCTCGGGCGCGGCGGCTTGCCCTGCAACGCGCGGGCGCACTCCAGCAGCGCCGTCATGGCGCGGCGATCGGTGGTGCGGATCGCGGCCTGCCCGGCGAGCCGGGCGCCGTCCCAGGCGTACCCGGCGGCGTGCAGGCCCCGCGCGGAGCGTTCGGCCTCGTCCCGGTCGACCCGACCGCCGAGCACCCGCAGCCAGGTGCCCGCGGCCTCGGCCAGCGCGGCGGCCAGCGGGTTGTGGTGCGCGAACGCGGCGAGCTCGGCGGCGTGCCGGGCGGCCCGGTCGTGCTCCTCCTGCACCACGGCCGCCTGGAGGCAGCGCCAGATCAGCGGCGCGCTCCACAGCGGCGGGTTGCCGAGCCGGTCGAGCAGCGCGCGGGCCTCCGCGAGGTACGGCGCGATCCACTCCTGGTCGCGCAGCCGGGCAGCGGCGACGACGAACTCGCCGAGCGGCAGCAGCGCGAACAGGTCCACCGGGTGCTCGGCGACGGCCTGGCGGGCGGGACCGCGCGCGGCGGTCAGCGCCGCCACGTCGTTGTCCCGGTTGGCGATGCCGATCTCGACGGCGGTGGCCAGCAGCCGGTCGCGGGCGGCGGGCTCGGTGCGGCCCTCGGTGGCGGTGGCGAGCTGGGTCCGGGCGGTGACCGTGTCGCCCTCCACCAGCGACAGCCAGGCCGCGAGCAGCCGGTGCCGGGTGTGCAGCAGCGCGCCGCCCGCCCCGGCGTCGACGGCCCGGCGCAGCGTGGCGCGGGCCAGGTCGAGCTCGCCGCAGTGCAGCCCGACCTGGGCCGCGACGGCCGCCGGGGTCTCCGGCACCGGCACCTCCCGCCCGATCGGCTCGGCCAGCGAAGCCGCCCGCACCAGCGCCGACATCGCGGCGGTGGCCGTGCCGGAGACCGACTCCCGCACGCCCTCGGCCAACTGCGCCGCCGCCCCGGACAGCGAGGTCGGCGGGCCGGGGTCGGGCGCGGAGCCCAGCAGCTCCCGGGCCTCGTCGAGCCGTCCGACGCCGAGCAACCCGACCGCGGCGTAGGCGCGGTCGCCCGGCCAGCGCAGGTGCTCGGCGGACCACCGGCACAGCTCCGCCGAGCGCGCGGGCAGTCCCCGGTGGGCCAGCACGCTGACCGCGACCCGCACCCCGAGCACCCGGTCGGTGGCGTCCTCGTCGACGAGCACCTGGTCGGCCAGCCGCAGCGCCTCGTCGAGCTGCCCGGCCACGGCCGCCGCGCGGGCCTGGCGCGCGGTCAGCGCGGCCGCCGGGGTGCCCGCCGAGACGGCCGCGTCCAGCAGCCGACCCGCCAGGTGCGGGGCGTCGCGCAGCGCCTCCTCCGCGGCCTGCTCGAAGGCCGCCGCCAGCGTCGCCTCCGGCAGCAGCGCGACCTCGGCGCCGAGCAGCGGCGCGACCAGGCCGAGCACCGGCCCGCCGCGCGCCCGCTGCACCTCCACGAGCCTGCGCACCACCTGCAACCGGCGTTCCCACGGGGTGAGCCGCAGCGCCGCCGGGCGCACCACCGGCACCAGGGCGTCGTCGGCGTCGACCAGCCCGGCCGCGCGGATGGCGGCCAGCGCCGCGACCGCCGTGCCCGGGTCCAGGTCGAGCACACCGGCGAGCAGGTCCGGGTGCGCGGCGGCGCCGGTGGCCAGCGCGGTGAGGCAGTCCCGGCCCGGCTCGCCGAGCTGCTCGAAGTCGGGCAGGAACTGGTCCAGCGCGCGGGCGGGCACCTCGGTGCGCGGCGGGCCCGGGGCCTGCGCCGCGAGCAGCCGGGACACCAACCGCGGCACTCCGCCGGTGATGCGCCGGGTCCACTCGACCCAGGCTTCGGGCACCGCGTCGTCGAAGGTGCCGCGCGCCCGAGCGCCGATCTCCTCCCGACCGAGCGCGGTGAGCAGCACCGGAGCGCCGAGTTCGTCGAGCAGCGCGGTCAGCGCGGCCGGACGCGGACCCGGCCGGTAGGTGACGACCAGCCGCGCGCCGGGACGGCGGGCCAGCTCCCGCAGCCGGTCCAGGGCGGCGTCGTCGAGCCGGTGCGCGTCGTCGACCAGCACCGCCCCGTCGCCGTCCTCGGCCGACACCGGGACCCCGGCGCCGCGGTAGGTCCGGGCGATCCGGTCGAGCAGCGCGGTCTTGCCGTAGCCGCCGGGCCCGAGGACCCCGGCGCGCAGGGGGGCGCCGGGGTCGGCGCTGATCGCGGCGAGCAGCCCGGCGGCGGTCAGGTCCGCGGCGGAAGCGGTTCGCTGGGGCATCGAAACTCCCGAGTTCGTCGTCACGACCGGAGGGCGCCGAACACCCCGCCGAGCGGGTCGCCGGGGTTGATGATGGTCAGCACGACGCCGAGCGCGATCAGCAGCGCCGCCACCACCAGCTTGATGATCTTGATCCGGCGCGCCCGCTCCTCGTCGGGCGGTTCGATCGGCAGCGGTGCCACCTCCACCGGGGGTCTCGGGGCGGCGGGGAGTTCGCGCTCGGGTCCGGAGTCCTGCTCGTCCGACCCCTCGATCCGCACCAGCACGCTGGTCTCCCCCGCGGCGGCCTGGTCGCGGTCGGTGGACAGCACTTGCACGGCGGCGCGCGCGGCCCCGGAGGCGGCGGCCATTTCCGGCACCACGTCGACCTCCGGCGTGCGTTCGAGCCGCTCGGCGACCAGCCGCCGCAGCAGCGGGACCCGCGCGGTGCCACCGGCCAGCACCACGGCGTCGAGGTCGTCGGCGGCCAGCGACGCCGACTGGACGGCTTGGAGCAGCAGCTCGGGCACCCGCTCCAGGTGCGGCCGGACCAGCTTCTCGAACCGGGAGCGCGACAGCGCGAACTCGGTCCGGCCGCCCGGCAGGTCCAGCCGCAGCAGGTGCCCGGGCTGGTGGGACAGGGCCTCCTTGGCCCGGACGCACTCCTGCCGGACCTGGGCGAGCAGCGCGCGGCCCCGCGGGTCGGCCGGGTCGACACCGGCCAGCTCCCCGGCGAGCTCCTCGCGCACCAGGTCGAACACCGCGTCGTCGAGGTCCTGCCCACCGGGGTGGTCGGTCTCCAGCGGCGGGCCGACGACCTCGAAGGCGGGGGCGCGGCGGCGCAGCACCGTGGCGTCGAAACCGCTGCCGCCGACGGTGCCGACGACCAGCGCGCTGTGCTCCTCGACGGTCTGCTTGCTCGCGTAGTCCAGGGCGACCGCGACGGGTTCGGGCACCATCGTCACCTCGCCGATCCCGAGGCGGGTGAGTTCCTGGTGGACCAGCAACGAGCGGTGCGGACCCCACGACGGGCTGTGCGCGATGGCGATGTGCTCGGGCGGGTGGCCCTGGCGGTGCGCCACGGCGTCGGCGACCCATTCGACCAGCACCGCGATCAGCCGCTGCGCGCTGACGAAGTCGTTGCCGACCAGCATCGGCAGGTCGTCACCGACCCGCCGGGTGAATCCCCGCACGGTCCAGGCGGGGTAGCCCAGCTCCTGCTGGCGCGCGTCCTCACCGGCCACGAAGGAGCCGTCCTGGACGCGGCACAGCACGGTCGGCACCCCGGGTGCACCGGGGCCCAGCGGCGCCGGGACCGCGGCGGCCCACCGGCTGCCCTCGCGCCGGACGACGGCGGCGGTGGTCGCCGTGGCGCCGAGGTGGATGCCGAGGACGTAAGGCATGCCTTCCTTTCGCGTCACCCCACTGCACCACCACTGAGGGGTCCACCGGTGGTGCAGAGTCGACACAATTTAACGCGGATCTGATTACACAGCGGTTCGGGACACCTCAACGCAGCCCCTAACGGGGCACTAGCCTGATCCCCTAATAGTGAAAGTTCTAACTAGGAGTCGTGCCCGATGGCATGGGGGCCGCAGCGCCCTACCGTGATCATCGGAAGTGAGGCCGGTACACGTCGGTCGACACCCGCCGAGTCCGTCGAGCAACGGGAGGCCCAGCGCGGTGAACTCTCATCCCGCTCCAGGTCCAGCCGAGCCCACCTCCACCCCCGGGCCCGAGTCCGCCGTCGGGGGCGACCAGCCGACGCTGCACGAGTTCCTCACGCGACTCGTCGGCGACCCCGCGGCGCGGTCGGCCTTCGATGCTGATCCGCACGGCGTGCTGAATCAGGCCGGATTCGGGGACATGAGCCCGACGGACGTGCTGCAGGCCACATCGCTGGTGCTCGACTACGCACCGGTGGACGTGGTCTCGGAGTACGACCGGTCGGTTCAGAGCAGCGTTGAGAAGTTCGCGGCCAGCAGCACGCAGCACGTCGCGATCAACCAGCTCCACCCGGTCCATCCACTCGACGAGCAGGAAGAACCGATCATGCTGAACAACAGCGCCCCGAACTTCAACCAGGACGGCGACGTCGACGCGCAGCTGCCGTCCACCCCGGCCCCGCAGGGTGGCGACATCAACACCAACATCGAGGTCGAGCAGACCGACTCGCACAACCTGGTCAACGTCCACGACGTGCTCAGCGGCAACAACATCGGCAACGTCGCCGTCGTGGGCAACACCGTGGGCAACGTGGTGGGCGACACCGTCGGCCCCGTGACCGGTGTGGTGGGCGACACCACCAACCTCGTCGGTGACCTGACCTTCGGCTCGGTCAACGTCGCGGGCGACCTGGCCTACGGCTCGGTCGAGAACGTCACCAACACCGTCGACAACACCGTCGACACCGGCGCCGACCTGGTCGGTGGCGCGGGCAACGTGGTCGCGGGCGGCGACGTGACCGGCATCGCCGGTGGCGTGGCCGGTGGCCTGCCCCTCGTCGGTGACGTGGCCGGCGGCCTGCCGGTCGACGACGTGGCCGGTGTCGCCGGTGGCGTCGCGGGTGACCTGCCGGTCGACGACCTGGTCGGCAACGTCGGTGGCCTGGCCGGCGGCCTGCCCGTCGACGACGTGGCCGGTGTCGCCGGTGGCGTCGCGGGCGACCTGCCCGTCGTCGGTGACGTGGCCGCCCCGGTCGCCGAGACCGCCTCGAGCCTGCCGGTCGACGACATCGCCGCGCCGGTGACCGAGACCGTCGAGGCGCTGCCGGTCGACGACGTGACCAGCTCGCTGCCGGTCGACGACATCGCGGGCGACCTGCCGGTCGTGGGCGAGGCCACCGAGGCCCTGCCGCTGGACCACGCCACCGAGGCGCTGCCCGCCCCCGAGGAGCTGCCGGTCGTCGGTGACGTCGCCGGTGGTGCGATCGAGGACGTGGCCGGCACCGCCACCTCCGCGCTGCCGCTGGACGGCCTGCTCTGAGCGAAGCGCTCCACGAGAATGCCGGAATTCGCGCACCCCGCGCGAATTCCGGCATTTCGGCCTTCCGAATTCGGGGTTTCCGCACGGAGTGCGCAGAGTGCCGATGTGAGTTCACCCCTTCGGGTTCCTCCGTGCACCGCAGCACGCCACAATGACCGGCGTGATCGAGACGTCGCTAGTGGAACTGATCGATCGCGCTACTGCCGAATGCGCCGAGCAGCAGCGCGCTGATCTGCACGGACGCCTGCGGCAGATCCGCACCCGCGTCCTGGACCCGACCCACCTGGTGCTGGTCGTCGGTGAACCGCAGCAGGGCAAGAGCGCGCTGGTCAACGCGATCGTCAACGCCCCGGTGTGCCCCGAGGGCGACGGCGGCAGCGGCGCGGTGCCGACCCTCGTGCGGCACGCCGACGAACCGAGCGCGCTGCTAGTCGAGCACGAACCCGCGCACGGTCCGGCCGCGCTGGAGCGGGTGCCGGTGCCCGTCGAGGAGGTCCGGGAGCAGGTCCGGCAGGCCGTCGACGCCGGGCGGCCGGTCACCCGCGGTGAGGTCGGCATCCCCCGGGCGGTGCTCCAGGGCGGGCTGGCCCTGATGGACACCCCCGGCGTCGGCGGGGTCTCCACCTCCCTGACCGCCACCACGCTCGCCGTGGTCGCCGAAGCCGACGCGTTGCTCATGGTCTCCGACGCGACCCAGGAGCTCACCACCAACGAGCTGGCGTTCCTCAAGCAGGTCACCGCGCTGTGCCCGAACGTCGCGCTGGTGCAGCCCAAGATCGACCGCACCCCGCACTGGCGGCAGGTGATGGAGGTCAACCGCAAGCACCTGACCGGAGCGGGCGTCTCGGCCAAGATCTTCCCGGTGTCCTCCGCGGTGCGGATGCGCGCGATGCAGGCCCGCAGTACCGACCTCAACGCCGAATCGGGCTTCCCGCCGCTGCTCGAATACCTCAAGAGCGAGATGGCGGGCAAGCACGAGCAACTCACCCGGCGGCTCGTCGCGCACAACGTGTCCGAGGCGCTGAACCAGATCACCACCGACCTGCGCGCCGAGCTGGCCGCCCAGAACCCGCGCACCGCGGCCCAGACCCTCGTGGAGCTGGAAACCGCGCAGCGCCGCGCCGAGGACCTCAAGCGGATCTCGAACCGCTGGCAGAAGACCCTCAACGACGGCATCTCGGAGCTGTTCACCGACATCGAGTTCGACTTCCGGGAGCGCACCTGGGCGGTGCTGCACCAGGTCAACGAGGCGTTCGAGGAAGCCGATCCGCTCGAGGTCTGGGACGAGTTCAACTCGTGGCTGGCCGACCGGCTCACCGACGCGATCAGCGAGACCTACGACTGGCTGGAGGACCGCAGCGCCCGGCTCGCCGAGCAGGTCGCCGACCAGCTCCAGCGCGACCACGCCCACGTGCTGCCCGAGCTGGAGCGCATCCGCCAGCCCGATCCGCTGGACGACGTGCCGCACCCGAAGCTGCCCAAGCATTCGGAGTTTCCCCGCTTCGACCAGGTCCTCACCGGGCTGCGCGGCTCCTACGGCGGCGTCCTGATGTTCGGGCTGATCACCACGCTGGCCGGGCTGCCCGTGATGAACGTGGTGTCCATCGCCGCCGGTGTGCTGCTGGGCAGCAAGAGCCTCAAGGAGGAGAAGGACATGCGGTTGCGGCGTAGGCAGACCGAGACCCGCAGCGCCGCGCAGCGGTACGTCGAGCAGGTGGTGTTCCAGGTGAACAAGGACGCCAAGGACACCATCCGCGGCGTGCACCGCGCGCTGCACGCGCACTTCAACCAGCTCACCGAGCACGCGCAGCAGGAGATCAGCCTGACCATCCAGGAGATCAAGCGCACCGCCGAGCGCAGCGCGGTGGACCGCGACCAGCGCGCCCGGGAGATCAAGCAGAAGCTGGAGGATCTCAACGCGCTGCGCCGCCGTGCCCAGATGCTCACCCAGAACCGGATCACCGCGGCATGAGCGCCGAATCCCTGCTGGAGCGCGCCCGTGCCCTGCTGGCCCGCACCACCACGTTCTACCGCGACGTGCCGCGCACCGCGACGTGGCTGCGGGAGCGGCTGGAGCGGCTGGACCAACCGCTGCGGATCGCGGTCAGCGGCCAGGTCAAGGCGGGCAAGTCGACGCTGATCAACGCGCTGGTCGGCACCGAGCTGGCCCCCGCCGACGCCGCCGAGCGCACCCAGGTGCCCACCCTCTACCGGTACGGGCCGGAGCCGAAGGTGCTGGTGCACACCCCGCACGGCACCGTGCAGAACGCGCCGGTCTCCACTGTGGACGCCGCGACCGTGCGCGATCTCCAGCACTGGCGGCCGGACGAGGTCGCCCGGTTGGTGGTGGAGTCGCCGACGCCCGGCCTCCAGGCCATCTCGCTGATCGAGACCCCGGGCGTCGCGTCGGCGGCGGTGCGTGAGACCGGTCGCTCGGCGCTGGCCCAAGTGCTCTCCGAAGCCGACGCGGTGCTCTACCTGACGCGGCACCCGCACCAGACCGACGTGCAGTTCCTGCAGTCCATCCACGAACTGCAGATCGCCCGCCGGGCGCCGATCAACACCATCATCGCCTTTTCGCGCGCGGACGAGGCGGGCAGCGGCGCGGAGGCCCTGGGCACCGCCGAGCGGATCGCCGACCGCTACCGCGCCGACCCGACCGTGCGGTCCTTCACCCAGCACGTCATCCCGGTCGTGGGCCTGCTCGGCCAGGCCGCGGCGACCATGACCGACGAGGAGTTCACCGCTCTCGCCCGGCTGGCCACGCTGAGCGAGGCCGACCAGGAGGCGCTGCTGCTGTCCACCGACCGGTTCACCCGCAGCACCGCACCGGAATCGGTGCCCGCCGGGACCCGCGCCGCGCTGCTGGGCCGGTTCGGCAGCTTCGGCGTCGAGCGGGCGCTGGCGGCGCTGCGCGGTGGGGTGCGCGAACCCGGTCGGCTGCGGACCGAGCTGCTGGAGCAGAGCGGCCTCACCGCGCTGCAGGAAGCGGTGCACCGGCAGTTCGTCGAGCGGCAGGAGGCACTGCGCGCCCGCAGCGCGCTCCTCGGGGTCGACATGGTGCTGCGGGCCAACCCGCGTCCCGGTTCCAAGCAGTTGCGCGGGGAGTTCGAACGGCTGATGGCCAACGCCCACGACTGGGACGAGCTCCGGCTTCTGTCCGCATTGGACTCCGGCCAGGTCCGGTTCCCCCGTCCGTTGCAGGCCGAGGCCAAGCGGCTGCTGGGCACCGCCGGGCCGGACCGCCGCAGCCGGCTCGGCCGCGACGCGCACTCCTCCGACCAGGATGTCGCCGACGATGCCTTGGCCGCCGTCCACCGCTGGCGCGACCAGCTCGTCAACCCGCTGCACGACCGCGCCCACCGCGATGCCGTCCGCACCGTGCTGCGCACCTGCGAGCAGCTCCTCGTCAACCCCTGACCCGGTCCCCCCGCGCATCGATCAGCATCCGAGGGCGTCGCGGAGTTCGCCGACGTCCACGCCCAGCGTCGACAGCAGCGCGGTCCCCGGGTCGTCGTCAGCCGCCAGCAACGCGATCAGCAGGTGGTTGGTCCCGGTGGCCTTGGCACCGCGCTCGGAGGCGATTTCGCGCGCGCGGTGCAGCACGCCTTCGACGCCGCTCGCCAAGCTCGGGTCGGTCGGCCGCGACCGCTCGCCCGACGGGGCCAGGTCGGCGACCGCGCCGGCCGCGGCGGCCCTCGCGACGCCCCGGTCGCGCAGCAGTTCCGCGCCCGCGTTGTCCACCGCGAACCGCTTGCGGAGCCGTTGTCCGGAGGTGGCGATCTGCTCGTCGACGACCAGCATCGCCAGGACCAGGTGCGCCGTGGTCACCTGCGGATGTCCGAACCGGACGGCCTGGCGCATGGCTTCGCGGCGGACGGTGAGCACCATCGGTGTCCCGAATCCCCCGCTGGACAGGGAGCGGGCCAGGCCGCCCCAGTACGGTCCCCGCTCGGTGAGCATGCCGAGGTGGCGCAGGCCGGTCACGCTGTCCCCGTGCCAAGGGCCGTCCTGCCGCGCGCTGGGGTGATCGGTCAGTCCGGTGCGGATCCCGCCCGGGTCCAGCCCCCGTTCGCGCAGCGCCTCACCGGCGCGGTTGGCCGGGTCGTGGAGCAGTCCCAGCAACAGGTGGGTCGCGCCCGCCCGGGCGACGCCGAGCTCGTGCGCGCCCAGCAGCGCCCGGCCGATCGCCGCCACGAGCGCCGACGTCGCCTGTGGACGCAGTTCGTCCGAACGCGACTCCCCCGCCACGTCGGTCTTCCGCTGCCACGCCGACCACTCCACCTCGCGCAGCAGCGCGCCGACCGCGAAGTGGTCGGCGAACACCACGTCGTCGGTCCCGTCCTCGCTGCCCCAGCGCGCGGCGTCCTTGGCCACGACCGCCAGCAACTCCTCAGCGCCCCTCCCACCGGGCACCAGCAGTTCCTTGGCCGCGGCATCGCCCCGGAGCAGCGCAGCGAGCAGGTGCTCGGTCCCGACGGCGGGGTGTCCTGCGCGGAGCGCCTGCCTGAACGCCTCGACCAGCAGCGTCGTCGCCTCGCCTGAAGCGTCGGCCGTGATGGGATGCGATTCCGTGCGCATGTCCGTCCTTCCTCTGCCCGATTCTGCTGCCGGACCTGCTGCCGGGCCGTTCACCGGCGCTGTCCTTCCACACCGGACCGAGCGGTACCGTTCCAGCGGCCGAGCCCGCTCCATCCGACGTGCTCCCAGACTAAGGAACCGCCGCCCTGCCGGGCATGGGCCGATCGGCCAGGCATCCTGGCCGATCGGCCAGGATGCTCGAGCCGATCGGCCGTGGTGGTGACGCCGGGCGCTCGGCGACGATGGAGCCGTCATCGAGTCGGAAGGGAGGTTCGCGACATGGCTTCGCTCGTCGGTCTCGTCGCCCGCGAGGCGCGGGAGGTCCGCGGTGCCGTGCGGTCGGCGTCGCGCCGCGTGCTGGTCACCGAACTGGCGCTGACCCTCGCGGTGCTCCTCCTCGGACTCGTACCGATGCCCGCGACCGAGCTCTCGCCCGGTCAACTCGTCGGGGCGGCGGCCCTCGCGTGCTGGACTGCGCTGCTGGTACCCGCCCGACGGCGGTGGCCGAGCGCGACGCTGCTGGCCACGGCACCCGTGTTCGCCTTCCACAACGTCTGGGTCCAAGCCGCGCTGCCGGCCATCACGTTCGCGGTGGCGCGGCGGATCGCCCCCGCGTGGCGACTGTGGACGGTGGTGTCGGCGACCGCCGCGGCGGATCTGCTGCTCATGCTGATCGTCACGCGCGCCGAGCCGTACGGGATCGGCCTGGCGATCGCCGGTTATGCGGGCAGCCTCGCGCTCCTGCTGCTGCTCCCCGCGCTGTCCGGCGCCCTGTTCGGACGGCGCCGCCCCCTGGTCCGGGTGCTGCGGGAGCGCAACGAATACCTGGAGCAGTCGCGGCTGCTCACCGCGGAGAAGGCGCGCATGGCCGAACGCGCGCACCTCGCCGCCGAGATGCACGACATGCTCGGGCACCGGCTCAGCTTGATCTCGATGCACGCGGGCGCGCTGGAGCTCACCGCCGCCCAGGAAGCGCCCCGGGTGAGCGGCCAAGCCGAGCTGCTGCGCACCACGGCGGGCACCGCGCTGAGCGAGCTGCGCGACGTCCTGGGCGTGCTCCGCGACACCACGGGCGATCCACCCGGTGCCGTCGGCGAGCGCAGCGGTACCCGGGAGGACATCACCGAGCTGGTGTCGGAGTCCCGGCGGGCGGGCGTGGACGTGGAGCTGACGTGGTCGGGCGCGAACCTCGACGACGTGGACCTCCGGATCCGCCACGGCGTGCACCGCGTGGTGCGGGAAGGCCTGACCAACGCGCACAAGCACTCACCGAACTCGCGGACCGAGGTCGCGGTCGGCTACGAGGCCGGGCGCGTCGAGGTGCGCGTGACCAGCGCTCCGCCGCCGGGCGCCCGGCCCCGCGCACCGGGTACGCGTCAGGGCTTGGTCGGCCTGGAGGAGCGGATCACCCTGCTCCGCGGGGCGTTCACCGCTGGTGCCACCGCCGAGGGCGGCTTCCGGATCGCGGCCGAACTGCCGGCGCATCCGGGATTGCCCGCGACCACCGGCGCTCGGCATCCTCCCGCGGGCCGGGAAGTTCCCGAACCGCTCGACGCCGAGGTGCTCACGCTGCCCCGAGCGCTGGGCGCCGGATGCCTCGGGCTGCTGGCGGGGGTGCCGGTCGTCACCGCGATGATCCTGTTGATCTTCATGCTGGTCTTTAGAATGACCCCGTGATCCGGACCCTCATCGCCGACGACGAGGCGCTCATGCGAACCGGCATCCGCCTCATCCTGGACAACGCCGACGACCTCGAAGTCGTGGCCGAGGCGCCGGACGGGCACGCGGCGGTGCGGGCCTGCCGCGAGCACGAGGTCGACGTGGCGCTGCTCGACGTCCACATGCCCGGCGGCGACGGCATCAGCGCCATCGCGGGCATCGCCCGGGAATCACCGCGCACCCGCGTCGCCATGCTCACCGCGTTCGGCGACGACCACAACCTCGCCGAGGCGCTCCGGGCCGGAGCCGTCGGCTTCCTGCTCAAGGACACCGGGCCCGTCGAGCTGATCCACGCCGTGCGGGTCGCCGCCACCGGCGAATCGATCCTGTCCCCGCAGATCACCCGCAGGCTCATCGAACGCCACGTCCTCTCCGGTGACGATCAGGCCGACACCGCCCGGCGCCGGCTCGACCGGCTCACCGACGCCGAGCGCGACGTGCTCCGGCTGGTCTCCACCGGGCTGTCGAACGCGGAGATCGCGCAACGGCTGCACATCAGCACGGGCACCGCGAAGGCGCACGTCAGCCGCATCCTCACCGCTCTCGACTGCGCCAACCGGGTCCAAGCCGCCATCCTCGCCCACGACGCGGGCCTGCGCGCCGACTAACGCCCCCGGCGGGCACCGCCCGCGCGACCCGCGCCCGCCGGGCCGCACACCTGCCGCGCCACGGCACCGCACCGGTGGTGCGGGTTCCGGCCCCGGAAGCGATGGCGGCCGGTCGAGCGGCACCGCTCCGGCGCGTCCGGGACCGCTGTTCCCGCCGCGGACCCGAGGTGGCGCGGCACCGGGCTCACCGGCGCTTGTCGTGGTGGGTGTAGTGGCCGGGCCCCGGGTGTCGATCGTGGTCGAGCGGTGCGTCATGTTGCGCGAGATCCGCCAGAACTTGAAGCCCCACGACGTGATCCGCCCGTTGTGGGTGTTGATGTAGACCGGCCCGAGCTTGAACCGCTTGTGCAGCCGGAACCCCATCGCCGCCTCCTCGGCTCGTCGTCCGCTTCCCCCATCCTGCCAGGAAAGCGATCGGACCCGGGAGCACGCGGCTCCCGGGTCCGGTCAGCGGTTCAGGTCAGCCCTGGACCTTCTCGGCGATCTTGTCGCCCGCGTCCTTGTCGACGTTGCGCCAGTACTCCAGCGCCCGCTCCAGGACCGGCGCGCTCACGCCGTTGGAGAGGTGGCCGGAGACGTTGTCGATGAACCGCGCGCGCTCCTCGTCGCTGAAGACCTCGCGGACCAGCGTGCCGGGCTGGCCGAAGTCATCGTCCTCGGAGTGCTTGGCGTAGGCCGAGCGCAGGACCTCCTGCTCGATGCCGGTGGCGGCGTCATCACCGGCGAACGAGCTGTCGGCGTGCGGGCCGCCGTAGGAGTTCGGCGCGTACACCGGGTCCTGGCCGAAGCTGTAGCGCATCGCTCCGTCCTTGGAGTAGCTGTTCACCGGCGACACCGGGCGGTTGACCGGCAGGTCCATGTAGTTGGCGCCGATGCGGTAGCGGTGCGCGTCCGGGTAGGAGAACAGCCGGCCCTGGAGCATCTTGTCCGGGGAGGTGCCGATGCCGGGAACCAGGTTCGACGGCTCGAACGCGGCCTGCTCGATCTGCGCGAAGTAGTTCTCCGGGTTCCGGTTCAGGACGAACCGGCCGACCTTGATCAGCGGGTAGTCGCCGTGCGGCCACACCTTCGTCAGGTCGAACGGGTTGAACCGGTAGTCCGCGGCGTCCTCGAACGGCATGACCTGGACGTAGAGGACCCAGCTCGGGTGGTCGCCGGCCTTGATGGTGTTGAACAGGTCGCGGATGTGGTGGTCCGCGTCCACTCCGGCCAGGCGCTCGCCCTCCTCGCCGGTCAGGAACTCGTGGCCCTGGTCGGTCTTGAAGTGGTACTTGACCCAGAACTTCTCGCCCGCGGCGTTGGTCCACAGGTAGGTGTGCGAACCGTAGAGGTTCATGTGCCGCCAGGTCCGCGGGAGGCCGCGGTCACCCATCAGCCAGGTCACCTGGTGCGCCGACTCGGGGCAGTGGGTCCAGAAGTCCCACTGCATGTCGTGGTCGCGCAGGTGGTTGTCGGCCCGGCGCTTCTGCGAGCGGATGAAGTCGGGGAACTTGATCGCGTCGCGGATGAAGAACACCGGCGTGTTGTTGCCGACGAGGTCGTAGTTGCCCTCGCTGGTGTAGAACTTGATCGCGGTGCCGCGCGGGTCGCGCCAGGTGTCGGGGGACCCCAGCTCACCCGCGACCGAGGAGAAGCGGATCAGGGTCTCGGTCCTGGTGCCCGGCTGGAAGACGGCCGCCTTGGTGTACTGGCTGACGTCCTCGGTGACCTCGAAGAAACCGAAGGCGCCGCCACCCTTGGCGTGCACCACGCGCTCCGGCACGCGCTCGCGGTTGAACTGCGCGTTCTTCTCGATCAGGTAGTGGTCCTGCAGCAGCACGGGGCCGTTGCTGCCCGCGGTCAGCGAGTGGTCGTCGCTGGCGACCGGGATACCGGCGTTGGTCGTCGTGGGTCGTGCCGACGTCACGATCGTCCCTCCTCATGGTGGTGGCTGGGTTCCTCGGCGACCGAGGCCCGACAGTCTGGGCAGAGGCCCCAGAACACGACTTCCGCCTCGTCCACCGCGTATCCGGCCAGGTCGCTGGGCGCCAGGCACGGCGCGGCGCCTCGGACGCAATCGACGTCCTCGGCCTTGCCGCACCTGCGGCACACGAGGTGGTGGTGGTTGTCGGCAGTTCTGGTCTCGAACCGAGCCGGATGCCCCGCCGGCTCGATCCGCCGCAGCAACCCGACGTGGGTGCATGCGTTGAGCACGTCGTACACGGCCTGCGTGGACACCGAACCGAGCTGTTCGCGCACCGCACCGGCCACCTGATCAGCGGTCGAGTGCGGATGTCCGGAGAGCCAACGCAGCACCGCGATCCGCGGCTTGGTGACTCGAAGCCCGGCAGCACGCAACCGCTCCCGCGGATCGCCCGCGTCGACGGCTGGAGTTTCGGGGGTCTGAGCCATAACGACCCCAGTATGCCACGACAAGACTGGAATCAGTCAAGAAAACCCAACCGCGTCCGGCGAGCCGCCGCTCACAGATCACCCCAGCGCTCCCCAGCATCCAGGCCGTCGGGACGCACGTCCAGACCGCGCCGGAAACTCACCCGGACCCGCCGCTCCGGCCCACCCCAACGGGTAGCGCTCGGCGGGCGGGGCCGCGCCCACGGGGCACGACCTCCGGCCCGCCCCCGGCGCGCCGAGCAACCGCCACGAGCTCGGGCGACCGCCTCGTGCCCTCCAGCACCACCACGGCCTCGCGGCGCTCGACGCCCCGCCGGACACTCCTCGCGACACCGGCGGACCGACACCGGCGGACCGACACCGGCGGACCGACACCGGCGGACCGACACCGGCGGACCGACACCGGCGGACCGACACCGGCGGACCGACACCGGCGGACCGACACCGGCGGACCGACACCGGCGGACCGACACCGGCGGGCACGCGGCGGCGCCGCGTGCCCGCCCCGGATCCCCGCCTGCGGCCCTCAGCGGCACGCGGGCCTGCGTCCCGGCGCCGGGGCGGCGCCGCCCGTCAGCCGCCGGTCACCGCGTTCGCCTGGGCGGTCCCAGGACGGCAGCCAGGCGCACCGAAGGAGGTTCCGCGCTGACCCGGCGGTTCACCTTCCGCAGGACCACCAGCGACAGGACGAGCGCACCGACGTCGACGAGGGACCACACCGACCAAATCTCGTGCGGGTGGCTGTGCGACCACAGCAGCACCGTCGCGACGAGTCCGCCGAGAACCGAGATCAGGGCGACCGTGCGCAGAGCACTCATGACATCCTCCGGGAAACCGTCGATCACCGCGCGACCGAGCCGACTTCAACGCCACCGAGCACTCTCCGCTACGGCTGTGAGCGCTTCGTGAGCACGAGGTGAGAGGCCCCTCATCCAAGATCACCTTGTCGGGTGACGCGCTCCCGCCCAGGTCAGCGACCGGAGGACTGGGCTGCGGCGGATCCCGCACCGCCCGAGGTGGTCCGGCCACCGGGCCGCGACGGCCGCGCCGGTGAGCCCACCACGCCGGTGCGACTTCGCCGGGCCAGGCGGGGAGAGCGCGCCTCGCGACGCGGAGCTGCGGGCACCGGAGCGGGACGTCCGGCCTGTTCGTCGCACCGACGCCCCTCGGCCGCACGCGAGGGAGGCGGTGCGGCTCGGGAGCGGCCGCGGTCGAGCGCGCTGCGGTGCGGCCCGTCCGGCGTCGCTCCGCCTCGGTGGTCCCGTGGCGGCGCCGACCGGCCTCCCGAACGGGTGACCACGGTCGTCGGTACGCGCCACGCCTTCGACGGGCCGGACGTCAGAACGCTTCCGGCGGCGCGTGCGAGCGCCACATCCTGTGCCTTCCGATTCGCCTTCGCCGGGGGTGGGCAGTGGTTTCCTCGATCTCGTTCTTCATCGCCGGGCACCAGGACGACGCGCTGCTGTTCCGCGGCGAGTTCCTGCAGACCGACGTGAACACGCCCGGCGCCCGGGTGGTGCACATCGTCACCACCGCCGGGGACAACGGCTGGCAGCCGTCCTGGTGGCAGGCGCGGGAGGCGGGTCTGGTCGCCGCGCACAACAGGGCCCAGGCGCCCGATCAGTACCCCACCGCGGTGCGGAAGAAGTTCCACAAGAACGTCACCGTCTACGACACCCCCGGTGGGCGTGCTACTTCCTGCGCCTGCCCGACGGCAACCTCCGGGGCCAGGGGTTCGCGCGCACCGGGTACGTCAGCCTGGTGTGGCTGCGCAACGACAAGAATCGGCGGATGAAGGCCATCGACGTCACCGGCAACGTCCCGGACTCGACCTACTCCTGGGCGGACGTCCAGGGCACGCTCCGGGCGATCATGAACCACGAACTGGCGAAGCTGACGCAGAACCCGCGTCCCCCGCAGTGGTTCAACATGGCCGACAACGTGGCGTCGACCAACCCGGGAGACCACTTCGACCACTACGCCACCACCCAGGCGGCACTGCTCGCCGGGGCCACGGCCCACCACCGGGTCTTCTGGGTCTCCTACGCCACCGCGGGACGGCCCGCCAACCTCCCCGCCGGCCTGCTGGCGGCCAAGCGCACCTTGTTCTACGCCTATGCCGACTCGGTGCACGCCGCGACCGGCATGGGCATGGACTACTTCCACAACGAGTGGCGGCAGTGGGGGCCGAAGAGCTACGCGCGGGTCGTCCGGGCCAGGGCGGCGAGCTGAGCCGCGGGGCGGCCCCGCCCGCGCCCCACGTCGAACCCGGTCGGCCCGTGCGCGTCCCGCCGCCCCGTCAGGCCAGGTCGCGGAGGAAGCTGTGGAGCTGGTCGACGAGCGGACGGCGCTTGGCCATCAGGAGCGCGGCCTGCGGATCGGGAGCGGCGGTGCGGTCGGGCTGGACCAGGTCCGCCGCGTGCTGGAGGTCCTCGATCTCACCGAGGGAACGCCAGCCGAGCAGCACCGCGCCCAGCCCCGAGCCACCGGTGCCCTCGGCCAGTTCGATCTCGATGTCCAGCGCGGAAGCGATCGAGTCGGCCCAGAGCGCGCTGCGGAAACCGCCGCCGGTGGCGCGCACCGCCTGCACCGGTGCACCGGAGTCGATCACGGCGTCGCGGACCAGCGCGAGCTGCTGGGCGACGCCTTCGACGACCGCGCGGGTCAGCTCGGCGCGGCCGTGGGAGCGGCGGAGTCCGACGAACGCGCCGGTCAGGCCAGGCTCCCACCACGGCGCCCGCTCGCCCAGCAGGTACGGCAGCGCGATGAGGCCGTCCGCCCCGGGCGCCACCTCCAGCGCCTCGTCGAGCAGTTCGGGAACCTCCACCCCGAACGCCTCCGACGCCCACTGCGCGACCACGCCGCCGTTGCTCACCGCCCCGCCGATCACCCACAGGCCCTCGCCGATCGCGTAGCTGAAGGTGCGGCACCGCTCGTCCACGCCCGGCTGCTCGCGGGTCACCCGCAGCGCGCCGCTGGTGCCCAGGGACAGCGCGGCGACCCCCGGGCGGACCGCGCCGACGCCGAGGTTGGCCAGCGGGCCGTCCCCGCCGCCCAGCACCACCGGCAGCCCCGCCGCCAGCCCCACCGCGTCGGCCAGCTCGGCCTTCAGCGGCAGCGAATCCGTGGGCGCGGCGATGCGCGGCAACTGGTCGGCCCGGATGCCCGCGACCTCCAGCGCCGGGGCGTACCAGTCCAGCTCGTGCATGTCCTGCAGCCCGCTGCCGGAGGACAGCGAGTACTCGGTGACGAACTCGTCGACGAACGCGCTCACCACGAAGTCCTTGAGCGCGCACCAGCGCGCCACACCGGAGGTCAGGTCGGCGCGCTCGGCGGTCAGCCACGCGAGCTTGACCATCACCGACTGGGTGTGCACCGGGGTCCCGGTGGCGCGGTGCAGCGCGGGCGATCCCGCGTCGGCGCGCAGCCGGGCCGCCACCGCCGCCGCCCGGGTGTCGCCCCAGGTGAAGGCGGGCGTCACCGGGGCGCCACCGGCGTCCAGCCCGACCAGGGTGTGCATCGCGGTGCTGAACGACAGCGCCCGGACCGGGTGGCCGTGCTCGGCCGCCCAGCGCACGCACTCGGCCAGCGCGTCGATCGCGGCATCGCGGACCTCGCGGGCGTCCTGCGTCGCCTCCCCGGTCTCCTCGGTGCGCAGCGGGTACGGTCGCTCGGTCTGGTGCAACACCTCCGCGTCGCTGGTCGCGGCCACGACCTTGGTCGCCGTGGTGCCGAGATCGATGCCGAGGACCACCGGGGCTGCGCTCATGCTCCCAACCTAGTCGCCGGAAATGCCGTTCTCGACGCCCCGTCCTGCCGGGCGTGAGTTCAGTCGCCCTCCGCCGCCCGCCACCACCGGGCGCGACCAGGATTGACGCCGCGAACCGTTCGCTGGTCAACTGTGCTGCGGTGGGCGCTCGTCGCTCCGGTCCGCGGACGCGATGGGGGTCGTCCGGGCAAGTCGGCGCCACCTCCCGGTTCACGGCTAGGGCGACGAGATGACCAAGTCGGTTCCACGGACACGACTCCACGACCGCAGCGCCACCGCGGGCACCACCGCCCGCTTCGCACTCCTGGCCGTGCTCATCCTGGCGAGCAGCGTCTTCATGGCGCGCATGGGCCTCGTCGCCGCCGGGCTCTCCGACGGCGGGGCCTGCCTCCTCGCGGGCGGGCACGTGCCGAACGCGGACCCACCGCCCGAACTGCTGCGCAGCCAGGCGTATCAGCGGTGCACCGCCCGGCACTCGCCCGCGCCGCCGTGGCTCGCCCCGGCGGCGCTCGCCGCCCTGCCGATCGCCGCGGGCGCGCTGTTCCTCCTCCTGCCCGCGTGGAAGGCGCGGCGCGGGCGGTTCGTCCCGCTGGCCGAGGTGGACGACGACGGCGCGATCCGCCGCGACCTGGAGCGGTTCGCGGAGCTCGCCGGGCTCTCCCGGCTGCCGCGCGTCGTGGTCGATCCCGCCGCGGTGTCGGTCGGTGCGGTGGTGTTCGGCCGCACCGGACGTCCGACGCTCTGCCTGCACGGCGGCCTGCTCGCCCGCCGGACCACGGCGCCGGAGGACTTCCGGGGCGTACTGCTGCACGAGCTGGCGCACATCCGCAACGGCGACATCACGCTCACCTACGCCACCGTGGCCTTGTGGCGGGTGTTCACCGGGCTCGTGCTCCTCCCGTACGCGGCCGGGTTCCTCGTGCTCATCGCCACCACGCTCAGCCAGGACGGGGCCCGCTACGTGGGTCTGCCCGCGGTGCGCGCCACGGTCCTCCCGCTGTTCCTCACCGCCCTGGTGCACCTGGCCCGGGCCGACGTGCTCCGAACCCGGGAGCTGCACGCCGACGCCACCGCCGCCCGCTGGGGCGCCGACACCCGGCGGTGGGGCGGCGCCGGGGACGCCGCGCCGCCGCCCGGCGCGCGCCGGGTCCTGGCACGGGTCGCGGAGCTGTGGTCGACCCACCCCGGCTGGCAGCGGCGCAGGGCCGCGCTCGGCGAACCCGCATCGCTGTTCACCCTGCCCGCGCTGCCGATGCTGCTGACCGGAGCGGCCACGACGCTGATCAACGGCAACCTGTGGGCGCACCTGGCCCTGGAGCTCCCCGGGGCCTGGCTCGGGCGGCTCGTGATGACGCTGGCCCCGGCCCTGCTGATCACCGGCGTCGTCGGCGTCGGCATCCGGCGGGCCGTGCTGCACGCCGCGCGCACCGGGCACCCGGCCCCGTCCGGCGCACGCGCCGGTCTGTGGCTGGGGATCGGAATGGCCGTCGGCGAGCTGTTCGTCAGCCGGATCGCGACGACCCGGTGGCTGCCCGGCCAGCCCGTCGTCGTGCTGCTCCTGGTGGCCGCCGGAGCGGTGTTCGGGTGGTGGGTGCACCAGACCACGCACCTGTGGCTCAGCACCCGGCCCGGGCACGCGCGCACCGGCGCCGTGCCGGTGCTGGTCACCGCCTGCCTGGGGCTGTTCGCCTGGTTCTGGTGGTGGGCGCACTCCGGTGTCGTCCTGGCCAACCTGGGCAACCTGCTGGGCGAGTGGTCCAGCGGCACGCTGGTGGCGCTCCAGACCGGCGACCACGCCGGGATCGTCGCCCCGTCGGTGGTGGTCTCGGCGCTGACCAACACCGTCCTGGCGACCCCGCTCGCCCTCCTCGCGATCGTGGCGGCGTGGGCGGTGCCGCTGTGGATCTGGGCCACCGGGCCGGCCGGGCCGAGCCGTCCGCCGCTGCGGCGCCCGCTGCTGGCCGGTGCGCTCGGTGGTGTGTTCTGCTGGGCCGGGATCGTCGGGACGAAGGCCGTGCTGCACGGCTGGTCGCCCCCGATCGGCCAGCGCGGGACGCCCTTCGCCCTGCTGTACCAGGCATGGACCTCGACCGCGCTGCTCGCGGGGGCGGTGCTGGCGGCCACCGTCGCGAGCGTCGCGGTGCCCCGCCACCGGTTGATCGCCGCGCTCATCGCGGCGCACACCGCGGTGCTGACCGGCTTCGCGGTGGTCTGGGTGCTCACCGCGGCGGACGGCTGCATCCCGCCGCTGGCCACGCTCGCGCCCGGCTGCCAGTGGCGCCCGGCCGCGGCGTGGCAGGGCTTCCAGTTCCAGCTGGCGGTCGACCTGGTGCTCAGCGCGCTGCTCGCCATCGCGGTCGCCGGGATCGTCGCGGTGCTCCGGGCCCGCGGTCGCGGCGCCGCACCCCCGCGACCGGCCGGACCGGGCCGCCGGAGCGCCCGCCTGATCTGCGCGGGCGTGCTGAGCGCGGTCACGGCGGGATTCCTCCTGGCCGACGCGGTCCGGGAGCGGCCGGACGCGGAGCACCTCGGCGAGGCGTTCCGGGCGGCCCAGATGCGCTCGTCGCAGACCACCGCCTGGTACACGCTCGGAGCGATGGAGGTCATGGGGCGCTACGGCGACGCGCACAACGGGCTCCGCGCCTTGGTGACCGAGATGCTCCGCGCCCCGGACGCCGCGGCGTTGCACTCCGGGATCCGGGCGGCGTGCACCGAGTTCGACCGCGCGGGCCGGGAGGGCCGGGCCTACTTCCCCGCTCCCGACCCGGCCATGGCCCCGCACTGGGAGGCCTTCGTCAGCCTGGCGGAGGCGGGCAGCCGGGACTGCCTGCGGTGGGTCCACCACGGCGACGAGGCCGCGCTGCGAGCCGGGCTGGACCGGATCACCCGGGCGACGCACACCCGCAACGCCCTCATCGAGCAGCTCAACGACGTGCTGGCGGAATTCCGGTAGCCACCTCAGCCCGCGGTGGTGTCGCCCTCGTCGGACTCCAGGGCCAGCCTGGCCACCACGGCGTCGGCGACCGCGATGGCGCGCTCCTCCGGCATCCCGCGCTGGCGGGCCGCCTCCAGCACCCGCTGCCGCACCTCGGCGAGCTGCTCGCGGGTCAGCGGCGGGACCTCCACCGCGGCGGGGCGCTTGCGGAAGACCTTCCGCAGACCCGCACCGAGCCCCTTGGCCGCACCGTCCACAGCGGACCCGACGACCTTCCGCGCCGCCTCGTCCAGCACCAGCCACACCACCGGCGTCACCATCACCACGAGATCGCCGAGGCCGAAGCCCAGCGGCTCGCGGCGACCGCGCTGGTCCCGCAGCCGACGCACCACCGCGTCGTCGTCGAGCCGGGACAGGCCGAGCACGACCGGCCGCTCCTCCGGCGCCACCGCGACGACCACGTCGTGGACCACGTCGCGCACCGCCGTGCCCCGGGTCCCGGGCGTGCGCTCCCCGGACGTGGTCGGCTCCGAACCCATCACCGTCTCCCCCAGCCGTTCCGCTCGCCGCGGCGGACCGACCGCCGCGCAGGTCACCAGCCTGGCCCCTGGTCGGCCACCGCGACGACGCCCGAACGGCTGAACGCCACCGGAGCACGACGCGCCACCAGCGCACGAGCCGACGGGCGAGCAGGCCCGCAGCGGTCGTCGAGAGGTCCATGCCTCCACAGTGCCCCGGATCGCACGCCAGTTCGAGGAGGTTCACCCGGCCGTGGAAAACACGAGGCGGGCGCCCCCTCCCGGACCGGGAAGGAGCGCCCGCCTCGTCACCGACCGGGGATCAGCTCGCGAGCGTCTCCGCGATCTCGTAGGTGTTCAGCGCGGCGCCCTTGCGCAGGTTGTCGCCGCAGACGAAGAAGTCCAGCGTGTTCGGGAAGTCCAGCGCCTGCCGGATCCGGCCGACGTAGGTCGGCTCCTCGCCCACCACGGCCGCCGGGGTCGGGAAGGCCATCCGCTCCGGGTCGTCCTGGAGCACCACGGTCGGCTGCGCCTCGAACACCCGGTGCGCCTGCTCCACCGGCACGTCCTGGGCGAAGGTCGCGTGCACCGCGAGCGAGTGGGTGGTCACGACCGGCACCCGCACGCAGGTCGCCGAGACCTTCAGCTCCGGGATGCCCAGGATCTTGCGGGACTCGTTGCGGACCTTGAGCTCCTCGGAGGTCCAGCCGTCGTCCTTGCGCGACCCGGCCCACGGCACCACGTTGAGCGCCAGCGGTGCCTTGAACGGGGTCTCCTCGGGCAGCCCGGCGGCGGTCAGCGCCTCGGCGACGTCACCGCTGCGCACCCCGACCTGCTTGCCCGCTACGGCGGCCACCTCGGCGTAGAGCCGGTCGACGCCCTCCTGACCAGCGCCGGAGGCCGCCTGGTACGAGGACACGACCAGCTCGCGCAGGCCGAACTCGTGGTGCAGCGCGCCCAGCGCGGCCATCATCGACAGCGTGGTGCAGTTCGGGTTGGCGATGATGCCCTTGGGCCGCTCGTGCACCTGCGCGGCGTTGACCTCGGGCACCACCAGCGGCACCTCCGGGTCCATCCGGAAGGCGCCGGAGTTGTCCACCGCGATCGCACCGCGCTCCACGGCGATCGGGGCCCACTCCGCGGAGACCTCGTCCGGCACGTCGAACAGCGCGATGTCCACGCCGTCGAACGCCTCCGGGGACAGCGCCACGACGGTGTTCTCCGCCCCGCGCACGGTGATCTTCTTGCCCGCCGAGCGCGGCGAGGCGATCAGCCGGATCTCGCCCCACGGCACCGAGCCGCGGCCGTTGATGATGTCGATCATGACGGTGCCCACCGCGCCGGTGGCACCGACGATCGCCAGCGTCGGCTTCGTTCCCAGGGTCATCAGCGACCACTCCCCGCGTACACCACGGCCTCTTCCTCGCCACCGAGCTCGAACGCGGCGTGCAGCGCGCGCACCGCGTCGTCGAGCTGGGTGTCGCGGATCAGCACCGAGATCCGGATCTCCGAGGTGTTGATGATCTCGATGTTCACCCCGGAATTGGACAGCGCCTCGCAGAACGTCGCGGTGACGCCCGGGTGCGAGCGCATCCCGGCGCCGACCAGCGAGACCTTGCCGACGTGGTCGTCGTAGACGACCTGCTCGAAGCCGAGCTCGGTCTTGATCTTCTCCAGCTCCGAGACGGCCTGCGCGCCGTTGCTGCGGGACACGGTGAAGGTGATGTCGGTGCGCCCGGACGAGGTTCCCGAGACGTTCTGCAGCACCATGTCGATGTCGATCTCGGCGTCGGCGACGGCCCGGAAGATGCGACCCGCGATCCCCTGCTCGTCCGGCACGCCGCGCACGGTGACCTTGGCTTCGGACCGGTCGTGCGAAACGCCGGTGATCATCGCTTGTTCCACGGAAAGGTCCTCCACTGAACCGGACACGATCGTTCCGGGCTTGGGCGAGTACGACGAGCGGACGTGCAGCGGCACCCCGTAGCGGCGGGCGTACTCGACGGCGCGCAGGTGCAGCACCTTCGCGCCGGTCGCCGCCATCTCCAGCATCTCCTCGTAGGTGATGCGATCCAGGTGCTCCGCGTCGGGGACGATCCTCGGGTCCGCGGTGTAGACGCCGTCGACATCGGTGTAGATCTCGCACACGTCGGCGCCCATCGCGGCGGCGACCGCGACCGCGGTCGTGTCCGAGCCGCCCCGGCCGAGCGTGGTGATGTCCTTGGTGTCCTGCGCCACGCCCTGGAAGCCGGCGACCAGCACGACCTGGCCCTCGGCCAGCGCCTCCTGCACGCGGCCGGGGGTGACGTCGATGATCCGGGCGTTCTGGTGCGCCGAGGTGGTGATCACCCCGGCCTGCGAGCCGGAGAAGGACCGCGCCTCCGCGCCGAGCGACTCGATCGCCATCGCCACCAGTGCGTTGGAGATGCGCTCACCCGCGGTGAGCAGCATGTCGAGCTCGCGCTCCGGAGCGGCCGGGTTGACCTGCTGGGCGAGGTCCATCAGCTCGTCGGTGGTGTCTCCCATCGCGGAGCACACCACGACCACGTCGTTGCCCGCCTTGCGGGTCTCCACGATGCGTTCGGCGACCCGTTTGATGCGATCGGCACTCTCGAGTGAGGAACCGCCGTACTTCTGGACGACGAGCGCCACCTGTAACCAAACCTCCTCGAGCCGTGCGGTCGTCCCGGGTGCGGGGGTGGTCCCCGCACTGACGCCGGGTGGACGAAGGACCCCGGCGCGCCGGGTACGGTGCGCCGGAGAGCCCCGCGACCGGTAGGCGGCAGCGTCGACCGGAATCCTGTCGATGACGCCTTCCACCAGGTCGCTCCGCTGCCCGAATAGCCTACAGAACTGTCACCGGCCGGACCCACCTCTGTGATTCGCGACTACCGTGTGGGACCGGATTGTCGACAAGGTCGGAGGAGCCGGTTGTCCCCCACCTCAGGAGCGGTCGGACCCCGCCCCGGGCAACCTGAGAGCACGGTCACTGCTCAGCGGAAACACCCGGTGTCGGAGTCGGGGACGGCACCGGATCCGATCCCCGCCCGCTACCGGGCGGCGGCGCGGCTGCTGGCTCCCGGTGTGGTCTACCTCGCAGTGCGGACGATCGGGCTGCTGGTGCTGGTGTGGCTGTCCGCCGCCAACGACGAGGACGTGCTGTCCAACCTGGCCGCCTGGGACGGCGAGTGGTACCTGGAGATCGCCGAGCACGGGTACGCCGGCGTCGACCCGAGCATGGTCGACGGCTTCGGCAACCGCTACCCCGAGACGTCGATGGCGTTCTTCCCCGCCTACCCGGTGCTCGTGCACGCCTTCTCGCTGCTGCCCGGGTTCAGCGCGCTGGGCGGAGCCGTGGCGGTGAGCCTCATCGCGGGCGTGTTCGCCGCCTACGGCCTGACCCGGCTGGGTGAGCGGGTCGGCGGCAACCGCACGGTGGGACTGCTGCTCGTCGTGCTGTTCGCGGCGGCGCCGATGTCGGTGGTGCTGTCGATGGCCTACTCCGAGGCGCTGTTCTGCGCGCTGGCGATCTGGGGGCTGATCGGCGTCCTGGAGCGCAACTGGGTGCTGGCCGGGTTGTGCTGCGCGGCGGCCGGGCTGGTCCGCCCCACGGCGGCGGCGCTGCTCGCCGTGGTCGGCCTGGCCGCGCTGATCGCGGTGGTGCGGCGGCGCGACGGCTGGCGGCCGTGGCTGGCGATGCTGCTCGCGCCGAGCGGGCTGGCGCTCTACATCGGCTGGGTGGCGACGCAGACGGGCGCGCTCAACGGCTACTTCGAACTCCAGCAGCGCGGCTGGTCGTCGGCCTTCGACGGCGGCCTGGCCACCGGCGAGTTCCTGCTGGAGTCGCTGGCGATGGACAAGTCGGTGCTGGAGACCTTCACCGCCTGGATCGTGCTCGCCGCGCTCGTGCTGCTGGTGCTGTGCGCCAAGATGCGGATGCCGTGGCCGCTGCTGGTCTTCGCGATCGCCGTGCTGGTGGTCGACCTCGGCTCCGACGGCCTGATGTACTCCAAGGTGCGGCTGATGCTGCCCGCCTTCCCGCTGCTCATCCCGGTGGCGATCGGGCTGTCCAAGCGCCGGCGCTCGACGGCTTGGGCCAGCGCGGCGCTGCTGGTGTTCTTCGGGTCGTGGTTCGGGGCCTACTCCCTCACCGCCTGGCCGTACGCTATTTGAGGGTTCGTGGTCTTTGTGCGGAGCGGTGCGGGTGGCGGAACCTCAGCGGCCTTCTCGCTCCGGGCGCCCTTCTTGATGGATCGCCAATACACGGCATCAGGGCGTCCTCGCGAGAAGACAGCCGAGAACCCGCGGCGGTGCCGGTTGCTTAGGTGGGGTGAAGCGGAAGCGGCTTTCGCCGCTTTCCTGACGGTGGTCAGCTTCGGCGCGTGCTTGGGTTGGAAGCGGCTTCGCCGCTTGCTTGGTTGTGGTGTTGCCTTGGCTTCGGGCCCCTCGGCCGGGTGTTGGACGGGTGCCGGCGTGGCTCCGGGGGTGCGCCGGGGGTGTGATCGGTGGAAGACTCGGTGGCGCACCGCACTGGCCGCGACCGCTGGAGGGACGCACCGTGACCGATGAGCTGCCCGTGACCAAGCCCGCCGACACCTCGGTGCCGGTGCACCCGCTGCTGGCCGAGCGGTGGAGCCCGCGCGCGCTGGACCCGACCGCCGAGATCGGCGACGACGCGCTGCGGGCGCTGTTCGAAGCGGCGCGCTGGGCCCCGTCGTGGGGCAACACCCAGCCCGCGCGCTACCTGGTGGGCCGCCGGGGCGAGGAGACCTTCACCCGGATCCACGCCGCGCTGTCGCGGGGCAACTCCGGCTGGGCGCAGTCGGCCGCCGTGCTGCTGGTCGGCGTGGCGCGGGTGGTCGACGAGGACGGCGAGAAGCTGCCCTACGCCGAGTACGGGATGGCGCTGGCCACCCAGAACCTCGTGCTCCAGGCCGTCGCCGAAGGGCTCGTGGCGCACCAGATGGCGGGCTTCGACCGGGACGTGGTGCGCAGCGGCTTCGAGGTCCCCGCCGAGTACCAGCCGATGGTCGCGGTCGCCATCGGCGGGCAGGCGCTCTCGCACGAGGAGCTGCCGGACCGGTTGCGCGAGAAGGAGCTCGCCCCGCGCACCCGCAAGCCGCTGTCCGAGCTGGTCTTCGCCGAGCGCTGGGGCCGCTCCCCGTTCTGAGCGGGGTCCGCGGAATTCACCTGGAGCCGCGGCGGAATCGTCCGAGTGCGCTGACGACGCGCCGATTCTTCGGGTATTACTTCCCTCGTGTGGACGAGCACGAGACCCGCTGCCGCGGCGTTGGACGACGCCGACGACCTCGCGTCGCTGCGCGCCCACTACCGCCTGCCGCCGGGGTGATCCACCTCGACGGCGGCGCGGGTGGACCGCAGCCGCGCACCACGCCCGCCCGGCTGCGCCGGTTCGTCGACCACCGGCCGGAGCCGAGGGCGCGCCGCGGCGACGGCGAGTGCCGCCGCGAGGCACGCGGGGCGGCCACCGCCCTGGCTCCGCTGATCGGCGCCGCACCGGAGGAGATCACCTTCGGCGAACCGTCCATCACGCTGTTCAAGGCGCTGCTGGCGGCGGCCCGGCTGCGCCCGCACCGGCGCATCCTCGCGCTCGGGCGCAACTGCTTCGCCGGGGACCACTACGTCGCCGAATCCGCCGCCCGGTTCACCGGCTGCACCCTGCGCCTGCTCGACCACGTCGACGAACTCGCCGACCTGCCCGCCGATCAGGTGGTGATCGTCGCGCTCGCCCACACCGACCCCACCGGGGCGGTGCGCGACGCGGCGGCCCTCACCTCGGCGATCCGGGAACGCGACGCCCTCGCCCTGTGGGACCTCAGCTACTCGGCCGGCGCCCTCGACGTCGACCTGGACGCCTGGGGCGTCGACTTCGCCATCGGCGCCGGGCACCGCTTCCTCGGCGGGGGCGCGGGCGCACCGTCGTACTGCTTCGTCGCCGACCGGCACCGCGCCCGGACCCGGGTGTGCGGCGGTGGCGTCGTGCTGCACCCGCTGTCCAGCGGCTTCGGCGATCCCTCCTCCGCGCTGCCGCTGGCCGAACTGCACGCCGGGCTGTCCGTGCTGCGCGACGTGCCGCCCGCCGCGCTGGCCGCCAAGACCCGCGGGCTGGTGTCGCTGTTCCTGCGCCGCCTCGACGAGCACTGCCCGGACGCCGGGATCGAAGTGGTCCCGACCCCGCCGGGGATGCCGCGGGGCGCGCAGGTGCTGCTGCGGCACCCGCACGCCCAGCGGCTCGGCGATGCGCTCTACAACCGGGGCGTGCTCGTGGAGGGCGTCGAGCCGGACCGGCTGCGGTTCAGCTTCGCCCCGTCCTGGCTGCGCCACGTCGACGTCTGGGAAGCCACCGACGAGCTGCACGGAGCCCTGCACGACATCGCGCTGCACGACGTCGCGGCGGTCAATCCTCCGCGACGCTGACCCGCGCCGTCTCCCGGGCGGGCGCCTGCTCCGGCAGCTCCACGCTGCCCCGGTTCGCGCGGTCCTCGCGCATCATCCCGCGGATCTCGTCGAGCACCAGCGTCTGGGCCATGACCGCCCAGTACAGCGCCTCGTCCTTGGGTTTGAGGTCGGAGACCGCCGAACGCGCGCGGGACAGCGCCTCGTCGGCATCGGTGACGGTCTTGTCCTTCTTCTTCGCCATGGTGCGACTCCTCCCGGTTGCGCCGCCGAGCGTCAGAACCAGTGCTTGCGACCGCCGATGGCGTGGCCCAGCCGGCCGGCCACCGCCAGGGCGAGGCCGACCACCACGAGGATGATGCCGATCGTCCAGAGGATCGATATGTTCGCCAGCAGTCCGATGAGGAGCAGGACGACTCCGAGGGTGATCATGTTTCCTCCGTTCCACGGGGAGTGATCGTCGGGGTGCCACGCGTGGGTACCCGCTATGCCCGCGGGAAAACCGGCGCGCCCGCGGGAAGACCGGCGCAGACCCGAGGCGGCTGGCGAGGACTGCGGGGTGAGGGGCGGCCGTCGCTCTGGCCGCCCCTCACCGGGGCCCGGTCGGCGGCGGGTCCGCAGCGCCTGCCGACCGGGAGCCTCAGGTGGCGACCTTGCGCACCAGGCGGCCGAGCATGGTGCCGGCGAGCAGCCAGAGCACCGCGGCGCTGCCGGAGTTGAGGACCAGCCCGAGGGCCGGGTCGGCGGGCTGGAAGAGGTCGTCGACCAGGGCGGTCAGCGGCGGCGCGAGCACCCCGGTGAGGTGCGCGACGGTGTTGTGCGGGTTGGCGCCGCCGACCACCAGCACGGCGTGCACGACGAGCAGGACGGCGATCGCCGAGCCGATCCACTCCAGGACCCCGGCGATCACCCGGGCCCGCCGCGCCCGGCTGCGCTCCCGCTCCTGGGCGAGGGCGGCTTCGCCGTCGAGCATGGCGATCGGCGGCACGGCGGGCACCGGGCGGGCGGGCGCCTCGGCCTCCTCCGGCCGGACCACCGGGCTCAGCACCGTCGGGGTGGCCGGTTCGAGCTCGGCACCGGCCTCCGGCGGCTCCTCGGGGTTCGCGGAGTGGCGCGGGGTGGACGGCCTCGGGCGGGACGTGTGCACCGAACCCAGGGCGTTGCGCGGAATCGTGACCACCTGCGGTTCGGCGCGGGTCGCGGTCTGCATGATCACGAGACTCGCACGGCGTGGCGGCGGGGTCAGCGACGTCGCCGCCCGGGATCCCCAGCCCGCGCTTTCCGCCGCGTTATCCGCGCCCTAAATCGTGCGAATCGGCTACGCCAGCGCCTGCAGGACGCGCGCCGCGAGCGCGGAGGCGAGCAGCCAGAACAGCGCCGCGGCCCCGTAGTTCAGCAGCACTTCCAGCATCGGGTCCGCGGGCATGAACAGGTCCTGGAACCCCAGCGCCAGCGGTTCGGCCCAGGCTGCGATGAACCGGGTGATGCCGTTGTCGGGGTTGGCGGCGGCGATGGTCAGCACCACGTGGATCGCCAGCACCGCCGCGAACACCGTCCCGACCCAGCGCACGACCGCGGTGAGGATGCCCACGAAGCGCGCCCACGTCCGGCGCAGCTCGCCGGTTCGCTCCTGCGTCACACCATCGAGTGTGTCATCCGACAAGGGGCGGCGTCAGCCGAAGATCCGCCCGAGCAGGCCCGCGACCAGCACCCAGAACACCGCGGCCAGCCCGTAGTCGGCCAGCACCTGCAGCGTCGGGTTGCCCGCGTCGAGCAGGCCGGGGAAGAACACCGCGAGCGGCTCGGCGGCCCGCGCCACCGAGGTGGTCAGCCCGTTGGTCGCCTCGAAACCGGTCAGCACGAACACCGCGTGCAGCACCAGTACCGCGGCGAACACGAAGCCCACCGCGTTGAACAAGGTCGAGATCCCCGAGCGCTTCGTCTTCGCAGCCATGCGATCAAGTCTGCCGATGCCCCGGACCGGTGTGCGAGCGACCACCGGGGCCAATTTCGGCCTCCGCCGCGACCTGCGACGACACCGCGCGGCATCTCACACTGTGGACCCGGTGGTTGCGTGGTGGACGGCCGGTGCGGTTAGCCTGGGTCCGTGGCTCGCGCGCTCCTGCTTCGCCGCCGCGACGGGGTCAACTGACCGGCCCCTCGTCGCGGGGTTCGAACGCGCCGGTCTTCCGGCCCACGAATACCGAGCAGGAGCAGCCCCGCATGAGCATCCCGTCCGAGCACCAGGTCCCCTTCGCGGGCCAGGTCCGCACGCCGTCCCGCCCCGCCCCCGCCGATCAGGCGCCGTGGAACCCGCAGCGCGGCAGCTCGATGCCGTTCCACCGCTACCGGCCGTTCCACGAGGTCGTCGAGGACGTCTCGCTGCCCGACCGGACCTGGCCGGACCAGCGGATCACCCGCGCGCCGCTGTGGTGCGCGGTGGACTTGCGCGACGGCAACCAGGCGCTGATCGACCCGATGTCCCCGGCCCGCAAGCGGCGGATGTTCGACCTGCTGGTCGGCATGGGCTTCAAGGAGATCGAGGTCGGGTTCCCGGCGGCGAGCCAGACCGACTTCGACTTCGTCCGCGAGATCGTCGAGGACGGCGCGATCCCCGAGGACGTGCGCATCCAGGTGCTGACCCAGTGCCGCCCCGATCTGATCGAGCGCACCTTCGCCGCGCTGGAGGGCGCGCCGAAGGCCGTCGTGCACATCTACAACTCGACGTCGATCATCCAGCGGCGGGTGGTCTTCCGCGAGGAGCAGGAGGGCATCAAGAAGATCGCCACCACCGCCGCCGAGCTGGTCAAGGAGTACGCGGGCAAGTACCCGGACACCGACTTCCGGTTCCAGTACTCGCCGGAGTCCTACACCGGCACCGAGCTGTCCTACGCCGTCGAGGTGTGCGACGCGGTGACCGAGATCTGGCAGCCCACCCCGGAGCGCCCGGTCATCCTCAACCTGCCCGCGACCGTCGAGATGGCCACGCCCAACGTCTACGCCGACTCGATCGAGTGGATGCACCGCAACCTGGCCCGCCGCGACTCGGTGATCCTGTCGCTGCACCCGCACAACGACCGGGGCACCGGCGTGGCCGCCGCCGAGCTGGGCTACCAGGCCGGGGCGGACCGGATCGAGGGTTGCCTGTTCGGCAACGGCGAGCGCACCGGCAACGTCGACCTGGTCGCGCTGGGCATGAACCTGTTCAGCCAGGGCGTCGACCCGCAGCTGGACTTCTCCGACCTGGACCACATCAAGCGCACCGTGGAGCACTGCAACCAGCTGCCGGTACCGGAGCGCCAGCCGTGGGGCGGTGAGCTCGTCTACACCGCGTTCTCCGGCAGCCACCAGGACGCCATCAACAAGGGCCTGGACGCGCTGCGCGTCGAGGCCGAGCGGGCGGGCAACGCGGTCGACGACCACCCGTGGGAGGTGCCGTACCTGCCGATCGACCCGAAGGACGTGGGCCGCAGCTACGAGGCGGTGATCCGGGTCAACTCGCAGTCCGGCAAGGGCGGCGTCGCCTACATCATGAAGACCGAGCACCAGCTCGAACTGCCCCGCAAGCTGCAGATCGAGTTCTCCAAGGCGGTGCAGCAGCACACCGACACCGCGGGCGGCGAGGTCAGCCCGTCCGCCATGTGGACCGCGTTCTCCCGCGAGTACCTGGAGGCGACCGCCCCGCTGAAGCTGGTCCGGCAGCGCTTCTCCGGCGGCGAGGACGGCACCGAGTCGATCACCGCGACCGTCGTCGTGGACGGCGAGGAGCAGGAGATCACCGGCACCGGCAACGGTCCGCTGTCGGCGTTCGTCGACGCGCTGAGCAGCATCGGCTACGACGTGCGCGTGATGGACTACAACGAGCACGCGCTCACCTCGGGCGACGACGCCCGCGCCGCGACCTACCTGGAGTGCGGCGTCGACGGCGAGGTCTTCTGGGGCGTCGGCATCGACACCTCGACGGTGACCGCGGCCCTGCGCGCAGCAGTCTCCGCGGTCAACCGAGCCCACCGCTGACCCGGCCGGGCCTCAGCTGAGGGGCGCCCTTGTCCCAGCAACTCGGGTGAGAGCGCCCCTCACCGCACCAAGACTTCCCCACAAGGCCCCGCACCCACACGCCATCCGCAACCACCGTCAGGCAAGCGGCGCCAGCCGCTTCCGCACTACCCCACCCTGGCAACCGGCACCGCCGCGGGTTCTCAGCTGTCTTCTCGCGAGGACGCCCTGATGCCGTGTATGGCGATCCATCAAGAAGGGCGCCCGGAGCGAGAAGGCAGCTGAGGTTCCGCCACCGGCACCGCTCCGCAACAGGACCACGGACACCCAAAAACCTCAGTCGTACTCGAAGTTGAGGGCTTGGCTGCACCTCCGGAACTTCTCCTCCAGGTCGGCCTCGTCGCGGGCGCCGATGAACACGTCGGCCAGCTCGTAGCTGTAGCTGTCCTGACCGGGGAGGTCGGACAGGCGGTCGCCTTCGGCGGGGATGATCGCGATGGCCGTCCCGGGCACGTCCCGCTGGACCTGCTCGATCTCCTCCGCGGTCGGCACCCGGCGCACCACGCCGTCGGCGAAGCGGCGCAGGAAGCACTTGCCCGCGAAGTCGTGCTCGCCCGCGCGGTGCGGCAGTTCCGGGTCCTCGCCGAGGGCGAGGCCGACCATGCACTGGTGGTTCGGCACGCCGTCGACGGCCTCGAACAGCCGGGCGTGGGACTGGGACAGCCGGGGATTGATCTCCAGCAGGTTGATCGCCCCGGTGTCGCGGTCCCAGAAGTACTCGATGTTGAAGGTGCTCTCGTCGAGCCCGATCCGCTCCAGCACCCGGGTCGAGATGTCGATCAGCCGATCGGTGACCTCGGCCGGGAGCCGCGACGGGTACTGGTAGCGCAGGAAGCTCGACGTGCCTTCGTAGTTGAGCGAGTCGATCACGCCCTGCACGCGGACCTCGCCGCGGTGCACGTAGCCCTCCACGGTGGCCTGCTCACCGCCCACGGCGGCCTCCGCCAGGCACGCCTGCCCGCCGACCTCGGCGATTTCCGGCGGCAGGTCGAGCATCCCGAGCACGTGGTCGAACGGCTGCCCGACCCGGCCGATGCCCGCCCGGATCCGCTCCACGGCGTCGGCGAACTCCGCCTCGTCGTGCACCTTGTAGGCGAGGTCGGAGGAGAACGACTTGACCGGCTTGAGCCACATCGGGAAGCCGACCTCCGGCGGCGGCTTCGGGTCGGCCTCCAGGTCGACGATGCCGAACGCCGGATGGGCGTCGGTGACCTTCTGCTGCTCCAGCCGGCTCCAGTACTTGTGCTCGCAGGTCACCACGGCCCGCAGCGAGGTGGTCGGCAGGCCGAGGCGCTCGCACAGGATCGGCACCATCGAGCTGACCGGGAAGTCCCAGTAGCCGATGATCGCGTCCACCGAGCCGTCGAACCCGTCGAGCTGCCGCTGCGCCTCGTCGAGCAGCGCGGGGAAGTCGATCTCGTCGGATTCGGTGAGATCGGCCACGCTCAGCAGCGGGTGGAACCGGTATCGCGACAAGTGGGGCAAGTCGTGCAGGGCGTGCAGGTTGACCTCGTCGAGGCCCAGGACGAACACGTTGGCCGGCAACCCAGCCACCTCCTCCAGCACAGGAACATCGCGCAGGCACGTGGCTGAACCTGGTCACCCGCCTAACTACCCAACTCGCCCCCGGTCTAGTCACCCACGTCGACCACGCCGACGGATCCGCCTCGGATGCGACATCCGGCGGTCGGAAATCAGCCCTGGATCGGGCACCGGACTCGACCAAAGACGGTAGTGCGGCGACCGCCCCGCTGTGAGACTGATGAGCACGTCGTGCGGACATCCGCTGCCCGCACGACCGGTCCGGGGGGACTCGAAGGGGGAGGCGGAGGGCGCGGCCCGGCTCCACCGCGAGCCGCTCACCCGCCCGCCCTCCGCCCACTTCCCCGACTCCCATCCACGGATTCCCACTCCCCGGACGTCCGGCCCGCGGACTCCCCGCTCCGCGCCACCCGGCCCCGCCCGCACCGAGCCGTCCGGCACGGAAGCCCTGAAGCCGCGCCACCCGTTCGATACCTGAGTGCGGGGAACCTCACTCGGATCAGCGCCCGCCCGCAGCGCGCCCGGGACAGGCGAAAGGTCCGGATCACCACTCGTTCGGAGCACCCGACTTGATGCCCCGCCCGCCGCGCGGTTCAGTCAAGCACCGACAACCCCGGTGCAGAGGTGTGACGATGTGGCCGACCGAAGATCCGACCGAACAGCTCCGGTGGCGCATCCCGTGCACCACCCCGCACGGCGAGCAGGGCACGGTGACCGTCCTGGTGATGGGCGACCGGATCGCGCTGGTGCTGCCGCCCGGTGACACGCTGGTGTTCACCGCCGACGAGGCCGTCGACGTCGCGAACCTCCTGGAGAACGCCGCCGGGCACACCATCCCCGTGCAGGCCGACGGCCGGACCGAACGCCCCCCGACGCCGACCTGAGCCGAACCCGGCTCGCGGGCCCGGCGGGACCGGGCCGCGGGCCGTCAGCAGGCGGTGACGTCGGCGGCTTCGGCGAGCAGCGCGTCGAGGACGACCCGGACGGCGGGCCGCTCGGTGGCGCCGCGGCGGGCGAGCACTTCGACGTTGCGCCCGGCGCGCACCCCGGCCAGCGGGCGCAGCACCAGCCGCGACCGGTCGGCGGTGTGCCGGGGCAGCAGGGCGACGCCGTGGCCGTCGGCGACCAGCGATTCGGTGACCCGGAAGTCGTTGATGCGCTGCACCACGGTCGGCCGGACCCCGGTGCGCACCGCGAGCGAGCGCAGCACGTCGTCGACCGGGAACCCGACGTCGACGCTGAGCCACGGTTCGGCGACCAGGTCGGTGAGCTCGACGCGCTCGCGGGCGGCGAGCCGGTGCCCCGGCGGCAGCGCCACGTCCAGCGGCTCGCGCAGCACCGGGGTGATCTCCATCCGCGCGTCGTCGAACGGCGGTGCGTGGTCGTCGCGGTGCGCCACCACCAGGTCGAAGTCGGCGGTGAGGCCGGGCACCTGCGTCGGGGTCATGTCCACGTCGCGGCACTCCAGCCGGACGGTGGGGTGCGCGGCCATCCGCCGCAGCAGTCCGGGCAGCAGCAGGTACGCCCCGGACGGGAAGATCGCGATCCGCACCCCGCCGCGCGGGGTGGCGCGGTAGGTGTTCAGTTCCGCCTCGGCGCGGTCGAGGGCGGCGAGGATCTCGTCGGCGCGGGCGGCCAGCGACCGCCCGGCGTCGGTGAGCCGCAGGCCGCGGCCGGCCGGTTCGGTGAGGGGCACGCCGACCTCGGCCTGCAAGGCGCGGAGCTGCTGGGACACCGCCGACGGGGTGTAGGACAGCGCGGCGGCGACCGCGGCGATGGTCCCCCGGTCGGCGAACTCGCGCAGCAGTCTCAGCCTCCGGACGTCCATGAAGGAACCCTACATGGACGGTGCACATACCGTCGCTTGTTCTTCACGGACGCAGGCCGCAGGCTCGATGCCGTGAACAGAGCCGACCGCTTGCTCGCCTGCGTCGTCGCCCTGCTGTGGGGGTTCAACTTCATCGCGATCGACTTCGCGCTGCGCCACTTCCCGCCGATCTTCTTCGCCGGGCTGCGCTTCGCCGTGCTGCTGGTCCCGGTGCTGCTGCTGGTGCCGCGCCCCCGGGTCGAGTGGCGGTGGCTGCTCGGCTACGGCCTGTGCTTCGGCACCTTGCAGTTCGTCTTCCTGTTCATCGCGATGGACGTCGGGATGCCGACCGGGCTGGCCTCGCTGGTGCAGCAGGCGTCCGCGCCGTTCACCGTGGTGCTCGGCGCGCTGCTGCTGCGGGAGCGGATCGGCGGTCGGCAGCTCGTCGGCATCGCGATCGCGGTGCTCGGGATGGCCGCGATCGCCTGGCACCGGGCGCAGACCGCCGCGCTGCTGCCCGTGCTGATCACCTTGTGCGGCGCGCTGTCCTGGGCGTTCGGCAACCTCTGCGCGCGCAAGGCCGCCGCGCCGAACCCGCTGCACCTGTCGCTGTGGATCGCGGTCGTACCGCCGCTGCCGATGTTCGCGCTGTCCGCCGCGATCGAAGGACCGTCGACCGGCTGGCACGCGCTCGCCACGGCGTTCACCAGCGTCGACGGACTGGCCGCGCTCGGCGGCCTGGCCTACACCGCCGGGATCGCCACGGTGGTCGGCGCCGGGTTGTGGACGGTGCTGATGAACCGGCACCCGGCCAGCTCGGTGGCACCGTTCGCCCTGCTGGTGCCGGTGGTCGGCTTCGCCGCCGCGTGGCTGGTGCTCGGCGAGCGCCCGCACCCGGTGGAGCTCACCGCCGGGGCGGTGGTGGTGCTCGGCGTGCTGTTCGGCAGCCTCCGGCGCCGCCCGCCGGAGCTCCGGTCCACCGGTCCGCGCGAACCCGTGGCCGCCGAGCCCTAGTGGGCGCGGGTCTGGGAGCTCTCGAAGTCCGGATTGCACACGTGCAGGCCGTCGCCCTCCGGGCAGGCGTAGACGACCAGCACGCCGCCCGACCCCTCGACCAGCCGCCGCGCCGTCGGTTCGTCCAACAGCGCTCGGAAATCACAGCCAGAGCAACGTGGTGCACTGCTGTATCGCACTAGGTCAACGCCTCCCGGTCGAACGCGGCACTCCGGTGAGCGACCAACCTACTCGGTCGAAGATCACCCCGGGTCCACTTCGGCCCGACCCGCCCGGACCGGCGGACCTCCGGAGCGCGGTGACCGGAAGGTTCCCCCACCGCACCGACCACGAGCCCTCACCCGTTCGAGAGCTGAGTGAGGGGCACCTTCATCCGGCATAGTCGGATGAAGGTGCCCCTCACTCAAGCGACGGTGGTGGGCGCGGCGGGGTCGGCGGTGGTGGGGGTGAGGCTGCCCGCCTCGATCTCCTCGGCGTAGTGGCAGGCGACGCGGTGGCCGGGGCGGAGTTCGCGCAGCACCGGGCGTTCGGTGTCGCAGCGGGACTGCTGGCGCCACGGGCAGCGGGTGTGGAAGCGGCAGCCGGTCGGCGGCGCCGCCGGGGACGGCAGGTCGCCGGAGAGCAGGATCTGCTCCCGCTCGTCCTCCACCACCGGGTCCGGCACCGGCACCGCGGACAGCAGCGCGCGGGTGTAGGGGTGCAGCGGCGCGGCGTAGAGGGAGTCGGAATCCGCCTCCTCCACCACCCCGCCCAGGTACATCACGCCGACCCGGTCGGCGATGTGCCGCACCACGGCGAGGTCGTGCGCGATCACCAGGTAGGTCAGGCCGAATTCCTGCTGGAGGTCCTCCAGCAGGTTCACCACCTGGGCCTGCACCGAGACGTCGAGCGCGGAGACCGGCTCGTCGGCGACGATGAGGTCCGGTCCGACCGACAGCGCGCGGGCGATGCCGATCCGCTGGCGCTGACCGCCGGAGAACTCGTGCGGGTACTTGCGCAGCGCGGTGGTGGGCATCCCGACGGCGTCGAGCAGTTCGCGCAGCCGCTCGTCGGTGCGCTGCCGGTCCTGGTCGAGCCCGTGCGCCCGCAGCCCCTCGACCAGCAGCGACCGCACGGACTGGCGCGGGTCCAGGGAGGACAGCGGGTCCTGGAAGACCATCTGCATCCGCCGCCGCATCCGGCGCAGCGGCTCGCCCTTCATCCCGGACAGGTCGGTGCCGTCGAACACCACCCGGCCCCCGGTCGGCTTCTCCAGCCGCAGCACGGCGCGGCCGAGGGTGGACTTGCCGCAGCCGGATTCGCCGACCAGCCCGTAGGTCTCGCCGCGCCGGATGCGCAGCGACACCCCGTCCACCGCGTAGACGTGGCCGATGGTGCGGTCCAGCACCACGCCGCGCTTGATCGGGAAGTGCACCGCGAGGTCGTCGACCTCCACCAGGGTCTCGGTCATGACAGCTCCACCATCGGGTCTTCCCGCACCGGGTTGTGGCAGCGCAGCAGGCGGGAACCGACGTCGACGGAGACGTCCGGGGTGACCTGCTCGCACCGCTCCAGGGCGTTCGGGCAACGCGGGCAGAACGCGCACCCGGTGTCCCACGGGATGTTGTCGGCCACCGAGCCCCGGATCGTGGCCAGCCGCTCACCGCGCGGCGCGTCCAACCGGGGCACCGAGGCCAGCAGGCCCGCGGTGTAGGGGTGGCGGGGCCGGGCGAACAGGTCGTGCCGGGCGGCCCGCTCCACCACCCGGCCCGCGTAGAGCACGTTCACCTCGTCGCAGAGCCCGGCGACCACTCCGAGGTCGTGCGTGATCATGATCAGCGCGGTGTCGGTGCCCGCGACGAGTTCGGCGAGCAGCGCGAGGATCTGCGCCTGGATGGTGACGTCCAGCGCGGTGGTCGGCTCGTCGGCGATGAGCAGCCGGGGGCGGCAGGCCAGCGCCATCGCGATCAGCGCGCGCTGCCGCATCCCGCCGGAGAGCTGGTGCGGGTACTCCTTGAGCCGCCGCGTCGGGTCGGGGATGCCGACCCGCTGGAGCAATTCGGCGGCCTCGGGCATCGCCTTCTTGCGCGGCAGCCCGCGGTGCCGCTCGATGACCTCGGCGACCTGCAGGCCGATCGGCACCACCGGGTTCAGCGAGCTCAACGGGTCCTGGAACACCATGCCCAGGTCGCGCCCGCGCCGCTGGTCGAGCTGCTTGGGGCTCAGCCCCAGCAGGTCGGTGCCGTCGAAGCGCACCGAACCGGTGACCTCCGCGCCGTGCTCCGGCAGCAGCCCCATGATCGCCAGCGAGGTCACCGACTTGCCGCAGCCGGACTCGCCGACCAGCCCGACCGTGCGGCCGGGTTCGACGTCGAAGGAGATGCCGTCCACGGCGGTGGTCGGCGGTTCGCCCTTGCGCGCGAAGACCACCGACAGGTCGCGGACTTCCAGTAGTGCCATGGTGCTCCGTCCTTCAGCGCCGGCGCTTCGGGTCCAGCGCGTCCCGCAGCGATTCGCCCACCAACGTGAAGCCCAGGGCGACGACGATGATGCAGCCGGCGGGCCAGAAGGCGAGCTGCGGGTGCGAATCGATGATGTTCTGCGCCCCGCCGAGCATCTGCCCCCACTCCGGGATCGAGTCGTCGGCGGCGCCGAGGCCGAGGAACGACAGCGCGGCGGCGTCGATGATGGCCACCGCCAGCACCAGCGTGGCCTGCACGATCACCGGGCCGAGCGCGTTGGGCAGCATGTGGCGGAACACGATCGCGCCCTCCTTGATGCCCAGCGCCCGCGCCGCGAGCACGTGATCGCTGGACCGCTGCGCGAGCATGGTGCCGCGCAGCAGCCGGGCGAAGATGGGCACCTGCACGATCGCCACCGCGAGGATCACGGTGAACTGGGTCTGGCTGGCGAACAGCGCGCCGATCGACACCGCCAGCAGCAACGACGGCACCGACAGCATCACGTCGACCGCGCGCATCACCACCGAGTCCACCCAGCCGCCGAACGCCCCGGCGAGGATGCCCAGCAGCAGCCCGCCGCCGAGCCCGATCACCGTCGCCAGCACCGCCACCAGCAGCGTCTGCTGGGAACCGAGCAGCAGCCGGGAGAACAGGTCCCGCCCGTACTGGTCGCCGCCGAGCGGATACCCGTCCTGCGGCGGCGGGATCACGTTGTCGGCGCGCGAGACCTGGTCCTCCAGCAGCCGCAGCGCCGGGTCGTGCGGGGCGAGCAGCGGTGCGGTCACCGCGACCAGCACGAACAGCCCGATGATCGAGGCGCCGACGAGGAACACCGGGCTGCGCTTGAGCCGCCGCCAGGCCGAGGCGGTGAGGCTCACGCCGGAGTCGGAGAGCGCGTCGATCCGCTGGGTCTTGGTCACCATGCGATCACCGGGTCCGGAGTCGGGGGTCGATCAGCGCGTAGGTCAGGTCGACCAGCAGGTTGACCAGCACGTAGACCATCGCCGCGGCCAGGATCACCACTTGGAGCACCGGGAAGTCCTTGCGCTGGAAGCCGATCGCCACCGCCTGCCCGATGCCGGAGATGTTGAAGACGCGCTCGGTGAGCACCGCCCCGGCCAGCAGCGCGCCGGTCTGCAGGCCGATCGTGGTGACCACCGGCAGCATCGCGTTGTGCAGCACGTGCCGGGTGCGGACCACCATCGCCGACAGGCCCTTGGCCCGCGCGGTGCGCACGTAGTCCTCGTCGACGACGTCGAGCACCGCGGCCCGCGTGATCCGGAAGATCACCGCGAACGGGATGGTGGCCAGCGCGATGGCGGGCAGCACCAGGTGCACCAGCGCGTTCCACGCCGCGTCGAACTCGCGGGTGAGGATGCCGTCGAGGATGTAGAAGCCGGTGACCCGGGTGGCGTCGATCCCGGTGTCCTGGCGGCCGGAGACCGGCAGCACGCCCAGCTCGATGGCGAACACGTACTTCAGCAGGAACGCCGAGAAGAACACCGGCACCGCCACGCCGACCAGCGACGAGGTGATGGTCAGGTTGTCCAGCCAGGTGCCGCGGCGGCGGGCGGCCAGGTAGCCGAGCGGGACCCCGACGGCCACGGCCAGCAGCAGCGCCAGGATGGACAGCTCCAGCGTCGCCGGGAAGCGGGTCAGGAAGACCTCCAGCGCCGGGGTGCCGCGCTGCACCCCGGTGGAGGTGCCGAAGTCACCGCTGATCGCGCGTTCCAGGAACTTCCAGTACTGCACGATCAGCGGCTGGTCCATGCCGAGCTGGGCCTCCAGCTGGGCGCGGGCCTCCGGGGTGGCGCGGTCCCCGAGCAGCGCCGACACCGGCCCGCCGGGCAGCAGCCGCAGCCACCCGAACAGCAGCATCGACAGCACCACGACGACCAGCACGAGCTGGGCCAGCCGTCGAACCGTGAAGCGGAGCACTGATCCCCCGTCGAAGTCGTCCCGGCGGTCGCACCCGGTGCGGTGCGACCGCCTCCCGCCGTCCCTCAGGCCCCGCCGATCACCCCGAGATGCTGACCGAGGCGAACTCCTCGGCGGTCAGCGGCGAGGGCACCAGTCCCTCGACCTCGGGGCTGACCACGATGGCCGGCGGCGAGTGCGACAGCGGCACCGCGGGCAGGTACTCCGACAGCAGCCGCCGGTTGATGTCCTGGTACATCGCGTTCCGCCGGTTCTCGTCGGGCTCGCTGTCGGCGGCCCGGAGCTGGGCGGCGAGGTCCTCGCCCCACGGCGAGGAGGCGGTGTGGAACCGGTTGGTGGTGGTGCCGAAGAACGTGCCGATGAAGTTGTCCGGCGTGTTGTAGTCACCGGTCCAGCCCAGCAGGAACAGGTCGGCGCGGGCGTTGTCCACGTCGTCGATGTAGCCGCCGTTCCACGGCTTGCTCACCGGGTTGACCGTGATGCCGACGGCGCGCAGGTCCTCGGCGAGGCTGTTGTAGATGCCCTGCGGGTCCGGCATGTACGGCCGGGTCACCTCGGTGGGCCAGTAGAAGTTCACGGTGAGGTCCGGGTGGCCGGCCTCGGCGAGGAGCTGCCGGGCGCGCTCCGGGTCGTGCGGGTACTTCTGCACGTCCTCGGCGTAGCCGTCGACGGTGTCCGGGTAGAACTGGGTCGCGACCTCGGCGCCGTCCGGCAGCGCCGCCTGCACCAGCGTCTCGCGGTCCACCGCGTAGGCCAGCGCCTGCCGCACCCGCAGGTCCTGCAACGCCGGGTTGTTCTTCTGGGTGATGCCCAGGTACATGATGTTGAACGGGTCGCGGACCATGACGTTGTTGCCCGCGTCGCGCAGCGACTGCAGGTCGGCGGCGTTGGGGAAGTCGTAGCCGTCGATGCTGCCCGCCTGCAGCTCCTGCTTGCGGACCGTCTCGTCCGGGATGATCCGGAAGATCAGCTCGTCGAGCTTGGCCTTCTCGCCCCAGTAGTCCTCGTTGCGGCTCAGCGTGATGGTGCCGTTGCCCTGGTCGTAGCCGGTGAAGGTGAACGGCCCGGTGCCGGTGGGGTGGGCCTTGGCGTACTCGGGGTAGACGAAGCTGTCGCCCTGGGCGCGCACGTCGTTGGCCCGGTAGGTCTCCATCGCGGTCGGCGACTGCATGGAGAACGACGGCAGCCCGAGCAGGTCGGGGAACTTCGAGGTCGCCCGGGTGAGGTGCACGATCGCCGTGGTCGGGTTCGGCGCCTCGCAGGACTCGTAGAGCGAGGGCTGCTGCCCGTCGGCGAAGCCGCCGAAGTTCTCGATCCAGTAGTACGACAGCGCCTGGTTCTGGCCCGCGCCGGTCTGGTGGTACCAGCGCTCGAAGTTCGCGCAGACCGCCGCGGCGTTGAAGTCGGTGCCGTCGTGGAACTTCACGCCCTCCCGGAGCGTGAACGTCCAGTCGAGACCGTCCGGGCTGTGCTCCCACTCGGTCGCCAGTTCCGGCTCGACGTCGGCGGTGCCCGGCTTGAACCCGACCAGGCCCTCCATGATCTGCCGGGTGACGCGGAAGGTCTCGCCGTCGGAGGCGTAGAACGGGTCGAACAGGTTCGGCGCGCCCGCGGCCCCGAAGGTCAGCGTGCCGCCCTCACCGCCCCCGGCGGCGTCGCGTTCGGACTCCGCGCACGCGGCCAACGACACGGTCAGCGCGGCGGCGAGGCCCGCTGTCACGAACCGGCGCCGCGCACCGCGACCGGTCGACGGAGCTCTACTCATCGGTGCACCTCGGGATGTGGCTCAGGTCTCAGAGTGCTCGTGAGAGTAGCCCGCGTTCCGGCCCGTTCCAGGCCACCGAAGGTTACGATCGAGATACTTAGGGTCACCTAACACAACGTCGCATCCGCTCAGCTCACGCCACTGGTCGCCACCCGTACGGATGCATCGCTGGTCACACCCCCGATGATCGTCCACACCGGACTCCCGCAGGCGCGCGCCGAAGCCGCCGGGCGCTCGCCGAGTTGGCGCAAATACGACAACCCCGACCGACCCGGACGTCAGAGCCGCCGAAGGCCGTCGAGGACGCGCCGCAGCACCACGGCGTCGCGGGAGCACCCGACCTCGACCAATTCGTAGCGCGGCGCGGGCACTCGCGGGAGTACGCGAGTGGGCTCGTCGGCGAGCGCATCGGCGAGATCACCGCGCAGCGTCAGCCGCCGCGGAACCCGCGCGGGCCGCTCCGCCCGAGGACTCCGGCCAGCCCCGGTCACGGCTGCGGCTTCGTCCCGACACCGCGCGATCACTGCGCCACCTGACCACGCTCGCGGAAGCGGACAACGTGGTGATCCGCGTGATCCCGATGGGCTTGCAGCGGTGGACATTGGCCCACGAAGGAACGTTCGCGCTCTACTCGTTCGCGAAAGCCGCTCCCATCGTGCAGTTGGAGCACTTCCAGGGTCCGGCCTTCGTCCACGACAAGAAGGATTTGGACCTCTACCGCAAGGCCGTGGATACGCTTCAGAGCGAGGCCATGAGCAACGTCGAATCGACCGCGCTCCTGGCCACCACCGTCGAACAACTCGAAGGGGGCCGGCCGTGACGATGCCGACAGGGTGGAGGAAGGCGAGCTACTCCGGGCAGAACGCGGGATGCGTCGAGGTCGGCCGGGTCGGTGGCGGCGCCGCCGTGCGCGACACCAAGGACCGCGCCGCCGGGTACCTCACCGCCACCCGCGACCAGTGGGCCCGTTTCATCGAAGCGATCAACACCGACCGCTACCGCTGACCCCATCGTGAACTGGGTGAGGGGAACCCTGTAGTACAGGGTGCCCCTCACTCGGATCGATCGGTCAGGTGCGGGGCGTCGACGACGAGGTCCGCGCGGGCTCGGGTGTCGTCGGTGGTGAACCAGCGGCGCTCGAAGTGCTGCCAGCGGCGCAGCTCGGCGCGGGTCTGCTCGCCGTCCCGGGCCACCGCGCGCTCCAGGCGCAGCGCCGGGTCGGGGAGCTCGACCCAGATCGCGAGGGAGAGGTCCGGCGCCACCTCGCGGCGGGCCGCCGACATGCCCTCCACCACGAGCACGTCCGGGACCGGCACCGCCACCCGGGCGCCGGGGCGCGGTCGGCCGTCCGGCCACTCGATGCGCCGGTAGCCGCCGGGCTCGCCGCGCCGCAGCGGGTCCAGCACGCCGGTGGCCAGGCGCGGCCACCAGTCCACCGGGTCGTCCCAGGTCGCGAAGTCGTCGGTGGGCACCAACGCGACCGCGAGCCCGGTCAGCTCCGCGACCAGCCGCCGGGCGAAGACCGTCTTGCCCGAGCCCGACGGCCCGTCCACCGCCACCAGCCGCACCCCGCCGAGCCTCGGCGGCGCGGCCCGGACCAGCTCCGCCGCGCGACCGGCCGCGCTCACACCGCGCGGCGGCCGGACAGCGCGCGGGTCAACGTCAGCTCGTCGGCGAACTCCAGGTCACCGCCCATCGGCAGCCCGGAGGCCAGCCGGGTGACGTTGAGCCCCGGGAAGTCCCGCAGCATCCGCACCAGGTACGTCGCGGTCGCCTCGCCCTCGGTGTTCGGGTCGGTCGCGATGATCACCTCGGTGATCCCGTCGCTGCCGATCCGCGCCATCAGCTCGCGCACCCGCAGCTGATCGGGCCCCACCCCGGACAACGGGTCCAGCGCCCCGCCGAGCACGTGGTAGCGGCCCTTGAACTCGCGGGTCCGCTCCACCGCGAGCACGTCCTTGGGTTCCTCCACCACGCACACCACGGCCGGATCGCGGCGGCTGTCGCCGCAGATCCGGCAGGTGGTCTCCGCCGAGACGTTGCCGCAGACGTCGCAGAACACCACACCTTCCTTCACCTTCTGCAGGGACTCCTGCAACCGGGTGACGTCGGCGGGCTCGGCCGCCAGCAGGTGGAAGGCGATGCGCTGCGCGCTCTTGGGACCGACGCCCGGCAACCGGCCGAGCTCGTCGATCAGGTCCTGAACGGGTCCTTCGTACACCCGGCGCTCACAGCCCCGACATGCCGAGACCACCCAGGTCCGGGCCCGCACCGCCGCCGAGCGCATTGGTCATCGGGCCCATCTTCTCGGCCTGGAGCTCCTGCGCCGCCCGGTTGGCGTCCCGCACCGCCGCGACGACCAGGTCCGCCAGCGTCTCGGTGTCCTCCGGATCGGCGGCCTTCGGGTCGATCGACATCGACTTCAGCTCGCCCGCGCCGCTGACCACGGCCGTGACCAGCCCGCCACCCGCCGTGCCGCTCACCTCCGCGGACTGCAGCTCCTGCTGCGCGGTCATGAGCTGCTGCTGCATCTTCTGCGCCTGCTCCATGATCTGCTGCATGTTCGGCTGGCCACCAGGTTGCACCGTGGTCCTCCTCCGGCTCCGGGCGCCCGCAGCGCCTGCACGGGTTACCCCACCAGCCTAGACGTGCCCGCCGACCGCTCGTCCGCACGGCCACCGCGCACGACGTTCCGGACCGGCCTCCGGCGTGACAAGGTGGCTCCCATGGGGCTGGACATCGTGCGGTTGCTGGAACTGACCGGCTGGCGGGCCTTCGACGTCGACGACCGGGGACGCGTGCTCGCCGGGTCGGACGAAACCGGCTCGGTCCAGCTCGTGGAGCTCAGCGGCGAGGCGCGCACCCCGCTGACCGAGCTGACCGGCGCGGTCAGCGGCCGCTACCTGCCGGGCGAGCGCGCGGTGGTGGTGCAGCACGACACCGACGGCGACGAGCGCACCCAGCTCTCCCTGCTGCGGCTCGACGAGGAACGCACCGGGCCGGCGACGCTCGACGACCTCGAACCGGTGGTGCGCGACCCGGAGCACGTGCACCGGCTGGTCGGGGTGCTGCCCGGCCGCATCGTCTACGCCACCAACCGGCGCGACGACGTCGACTTCGACGTGGTGATCCGCAACCTCGACACCGGCGAGGAAGCCGTCGTCTACGACGGGGGCGGGATGGTGCTCGACGTGGCGCTCTCCCCGGGCAGCCGCTACGTCGCGGTCACCATCCCGGCGGTGCGCGCGCTGTCCGACCAGCTCGTCGTGGTCGACACCATGCCCGCGACCGCCTCCGGGCGCATCAGCCCGCTCACCGAGCGCACCGAGCACGCGCGGTTCACCACCCCCGGCTGGCCGGACGACGAGACGCTGATTGTCACCAGCAACGCCGACCGGGACCGCACCGGCATCACCCGGATCGACCGGCGCAGCGGCGAGCGCACCTGGCTGATCACCGCCGAGGAGCACGACCTCACCGGCTGGCTGTCCCCGGACGGCACCGCGCTGCTGGTGCACGCCAACGACGACGGGGTGAGCCGACTCGCGCTGCACGACGCCACCACCGGGGAGCTGCGGCACCGGGTCCCGCTGCCCCGCGACGGGTGGTGCGGGTTCCCGCTGCCCGCACCGGTCTGGTCCCCCGACTCCCGGCACATCGCGCTGTCGTTCTCCGCCCCCGACGTGCCCGGCGACGCAGTGGTGGTCGACGCCGCCACCGGCGCGGCGCGCCCGGTCACCGACTCCACCGCGCAGCTCGCCGACGCCGACCTCGCCGTCCCCGAGGTCCACCGGGCACCGAGCCGGGACGGCCAGCGGATCCCCTGCTTCGTCTACTCCCCCACCGACCCCGACCCGGAACTGGCCGGATCGAGCGTGCTGGTGATCCACGGCGGGCCGGAGAGCCAGTCGGTGCGCGCGTTCAGCCCGATCGTGCAAGCGCTCGTCGGGCGCGGCCACCACGTGCTGGTGCCGAACGTGCGGGGCTCCACCGGCTACGGCAAGCGCTGGTACTCCGCCGACGACGGCCGCGACCGGCTCGAATCCGTCGCCGACCTCGCCGACCTGCACGACTGGCTGGCCGAACTCGGGCTCGACCCGGACCGCGCCGCGCTGTGGGGCGGCTCCTACGGCGGGTACATGGTGCTCGCCGGGCTGGCGTTCCAGCCCGAGCGCTGGGCCGCCGGGGTGGACATCGTCGGCATCTCGTCGCTGGTGACGTTCCTGAACAACACCGCACGCTACCGCCGCGCCCACCGCGAGCGGGAGTACGGCACGCTGGCCACCGACGCCGACTTCCTCCAGCGGGCCTCCCCGCTGAGCCGGGCCACGGCGATCGCGGCGCCGCTGTTCGCGCTGCACGGCGCCAACGACCCGCGCGTCCCGCTGTCCGAGACCGAGCAGATCACCGAGGCGGTGCGCGCCAAGGGCGTGGAATGCGAGCTGCTGGTCTACGACGACGAGGGGCACGGCCTGGCCAAGCGCGCCAACCGCCTCGACGCCTACCCCAAGGCGCTGGCCTTCCTCGCCCGCCACCTCGCCCGCTGACCCCCGGTACGCAGGCGAGGACCGCCTTTCACCGATGAGCTCCGCAGCGGCGCCAACCGGTGCGCGGGAAGCCGCTCGACGACGTACCGGGCACGGCCACGGCGGCGCGGCCGTCCCGGCGGGAATCCCGCCGATCCGCCGCGGTGCGAGCTGGGCGCCGCACCGCGCAGCGCCTCCACCGTCCTCCGCAGGGAGCCCTCACCCGAACGTGACCTGGGTGAGGGGCCCCTTGTCCCAGTTACTTGGGCAAGGGTGCCCCTCACTCGGTTCCCGAAAGGGTTAGGCGGGGTCTTTCGTCACCCGGAGGGGTTTTGAGTGCCCCTCACTCGGTTCACGGACGGGTCAGTCGTCGACCTTGCGGGCGCCGAGCTCCCGGGAGAGGAGGTCGACCGCTTCCGCCTCGACGTCGCGGGCGGGCGCCACCGGGCCGTCCACCGGGGAGGACCCGGCCAGCATCGCCTCCGCGTCCTCCTCCTCGTCCGGGACCTCGGGGACCGGGGCGGGTGGTTCCGGTGGCGGCGGGATGTCGTCCGGCGGCGGTTCCTCGTCCGGTGGCTCCGGCGGGGGCGGGATGTCGTCCGGTTCCGGCGGGCGCGGGACCGTGGCGCGTCCGGCGGTCGCCCTCGCGCCGTTGCCGTTCTGGCCCGCGCCGGGGCTGCCGGTGTTCGGCTTGGCGTGGCCGTTTGTGCTGTGGCTGTTGGTGCTGTTGCCGTTCGCTTGGCCGTTGCCGTTCGCGTTGCCGTTCGCTTGGCCGTTCTGGGAGCGGCGTTGCGGGGGTTCCCGGCGCGGGGCGGCCTGCTTCGGGGCGGGCCGTGCCGGGGCGGCGCCCGCCTCGACGCAGTGCACCTCCCAGTCGCCCTCGCCGAGGACCGAGGCCAGCGCGGCCTTGACGAACTCCAGCCGCCGTTGCTGGGCGAGCTGCTTGACCAGGCCGGACGTCGGCATCGACAGCACCAGGGTGGTGTCCTGGAGGTCCTGCACGGTGGCGTTGAGCAGCAGCGCCTGGGTCGGCCGGTTGCGCTCGGCGACCGCCCGCAGCACCTCGGTCCAGACCCGGCGCACCTCGGCGGCGTCGGCGCCCGCGGTCGATGCGGCGCCCGCGGTCGATGCGGCGGGCTCGGTCGCGGCGGCCGGCTCGGGAGCCGGAGCCGGGCTCGGCTGCTGCCCGTTCCCCGCGGAACCGTCCCGGGCCGCCGCCGGGGCCTGCGGGCTCGGCGTGCGGGATTCCGGCTGCGCGGCTTCCTCCGGCGCCTTCTCCGCCTGCTCGGGCTGCCGCTCCGGTTGCTGGGCCGCCGGTTGCTGGGGAGCTGGTTGCTGCTGCTCCGGTTGTTGGGGGGCCGATTGCTGGGGGCCGGGGGCTCGGCGGCGGGGGCCTCGGGCTCGGCGGTCTGCGCGGCGCGCTCGTGGGGGCGCTGGAAGACGCGCTTCGGCTTCTGCTCACCGGCGGGCGCGGGCTCGCCGGGCTCGGCCGCGGGCGTGCCGGGCGCGATGGTCATCCGGTTCTCGACCCGCTCCAGGCGTTGCAGCACGGCGACGTCCGCGGCGGACACGGCGGGCAGCAGCATCCGGGCGCAGAGCAGTTCGAGCAGCAGCCGGGGCGCGGTGGCCCCGCGCATCTCGGTGAGGCCGGTGTGCACGATCTCCGCGCAGCGGGTCAGCGTCGCCGCGCCCAGCCGCTCGGCCTGGCTGGTCATCCGGGTGAGCTCCTCGCCGGAGACGTCGACCAGGCCGCGCTGGGCCGCGTCCGGGACGGTGTGCAGCAGCACCAGGTCGCGGAGCCGGTCGAGCAGGTCGGAGGCGAAGCGGCGGGGATCGTGCCCGGCCTCCACCAGCCGATCCACCGTGCCGTACACCGCGGCGCCGTCCTCGGCGGCCAGCGCGTCGACCATGTCGTCGATCAGCGCCACGTCGGTGACCCCGAGCAGCGCCACCGCGCGCTCGTAGGTGACGCCCTGCTCGCCCGCCCCGGCGACGAGCTGGTCCAGCACGCTGAGGGTGTCCCGGGCCGAGCCGCCGCCCGCGCGGATGAGCAGCGGGTGCACCGCCGGTTCGATCCGCACGCCCTCGTCCTGGCAGATCCGGTCCACCAGCTCGCGCATCACGCCCGGCGGCATCAGCCGGAACGGGTAGTGGTGGGTGCGGGAGCGGATGGTGGTGAGCACCTTGTCCGGCTCGGTGGTGGCGAAGATGAAGATCAGGTGCTCGGGCGGTTCCTCGACGATCTTCAGCAGGGCGTTGAAGCCCTGCGTGGTGACCATGTGGGCCTCGTCGATGATGAAGATCCGGTACCGCGACTGGGCGGGGGCGAAGAAGGCGCGATCGCGCAGCTCGCGGGTGTCGTCCACGCCGCCGTGGCTGGCCGCGTCGAGCTCCACCACGTCGACGCTGCCCGCGCCCTCGGGCGCCAGCGCCGCGCAGGAGTCGCACTCGCCGCACGGATCGGCGGTCGGCCCCTGGGCGCAGTTCAGCGAGCGGGCCAGGATGCGGGCGCTGGAGGTCTTGCCGCAGCCGCGCGGGCCGGAGAACAGGTAGGCGTGGTTGATCCGCCCCGAAGCCAGCGCGGTCCGCAGCGGCTCGGTCACGTGGTCCTGCCCGGCGACCTCGGCGAAGGTCGCCGGCCGGTACTTGCGGTAGAGGGCGAGCGCCACGGTGGAAACCCTACGCGGTGCGGCGGACAGGACTGGTCGACCCCAGGAAAGTAAGGGGACCCCGTGCACCCGCCAGAGCCCGCTTACCCTTGCTGCCTTCCGGCCCTGGGGGAGTTCACAGGATGGACGCCGCACGAGGTCCGCGTTCAGTGTACCCATGCCGCGGGCGGGCACGACACGGGGCCCCGATCGCCCGAGTCGTCGACCGCTCAGCCCCGGGCGGCGAACCAGAGCTTGCCGATGGCCACGACGTAGAGCAGGCCGAGGACGCCTTGGACGCAGAAGGAGACGAGGTTGACCGTGAAGTAGACGTCTCCGGTGGGCAGGTAGCAGAGTTCGCACACCACCAGCGCCACCGGCCAGGACGCGAGCAGCAACACCTTCTGCCGCCCCGACCACGAGCGGTTCAGCGCCACCAGCGCCGAACCGCTGATCCACGCCATGGCCGAGAGCAGGACGGCGGCGAAGTGCGCGGCCCCGGGCACCGACCAGTCGGCGTTCTCGTCGAAACCGGCCGACAGGCTGACCAGGCCGCCCACCAGGAAGGTGAGGGCCCCGGCACCCGCCAGCAGGGCGCAGGCCACCGCCGCGGCCAGGACGGAGCCCTGGCGAGCAGATCCGGTCTCGACCCCCGCCTCGGCGGCGATCGCCTCGGGGGTGCCCATGCGGGCGAGCGCGGCATCGACGGTCGCGGCGTCCGCGTCCGGACCCACGCTGGCATCGAGGTGTTCGTGTGCCCCGGCTAGCACGTCCCTGCGCACGGCGGCAGGGGCGTGCCGCAGCCGCTTGTCCAGCTCGTCGAGGTAGGTGGTCACGCGAGGATGGGTCTTGGTCACGGCTGGCCTCCTGTCATCGCGGAGTCGACGGCGCTGCGGAAGGCGGACCAGGTGGAGCGGAAGGTCGCCAGCGCCGCCCTCCCTTCGGCGGTGAGCGAGTAGTAGCGACGCGGTGGACCGGACGAGGACTTCACCTGGCTCGTCTCGACGAGCCCTTGCCGCCGGAGGCGGGCGAGCAGGGGGTACAGCGTGCCCTCGCTCTGCAGCAGGACGTCGTGGGCGCCGAGCTTGCGCGCGATGTCGAGCCCGTAGAGCGGCTCGGTCTCGATCATCGCCAGGATGCAGTGCTCCAGCACACCACGACGCAGGTGGGTGAGCACCGCACTCCCGTCCAGAACCATGCCTCGCAAGGTACCGGCAAGATCATCGGGCCGCAACGGCGTCGGGTCCCACGGCGCCGGGATGCGGACGCCCGGCCGCGGCACCACCGCACTTCCACACCGGCCCAACTGAGGACGCGCGAACCGCCGAAGCGGTTCCACGCGACCGTTCCGCCCCCGGCGAGCCGCCCGGCCGATCCGGCCGCGGGCGCGCTCGTCGGCCGCACGCACCGGCACCGTCGCCGAGCGCCGCGCCGGATCACCGCGCCACCCCGTCGCCCCAGCTCACGACCCATACCCGCTGCTCAGAACGCCCTCTGCTAGGCTTCCGCACGGAGGATTGGCCGAGCGGCCTAAGGCGCACGATTGGAAATCGTGTTGGGTTAACAGCCCTCAGGGGTTCGAATCCCCTATCCTCCGCTCGCGGAACCCCGGAGCGCTATTCGAGCGCCCGGGGTTCTTCGCGTTCGGCGGTGGGGTCAGCGCCCGCAGGCGAGCACCTCGGCGTTGAAGCCGTCGAGGTAGCCCTGCGCGTACCAGTGCTGCACCTCGCCGCCGTGCTTCACGGGGATGTTCCGCCCGGTCCCCCGCCGGCGATCATCGAGCCCGTCCTCGCGGCCCTCGATGTAGGCTTCCTCGAATTCGTCGGGCGGCACGTCGATCACTTCCCTTCCTGCACGCCCCCCGCACGGATTCCGCCGCCCGACCCGGAAACGGATCCGCACGGCGACGACCCGGCAATTATTAATGGCTTTCACTTCTTCGCCGCAAGTCGCTCCCGGGGCGTTGGGCCTGTTTTCACTCCTTCGTGTCGAAACGCGGCGCGATTTCCCCGATCCTCCGAGGTCGACGACGCGCAGCGGCCGCACGGGAACGATTTCCGAAAGCGCTCGGGAATTCCGCGGGCACCATGCCGCACCGCGCGAATCGCGCCCGGCGAAAACAACTCCGCGAGAAAGGGATGAAACGGGGAAGCGCGGAATCAGCACCTCGCTCGTTCGTCGGCCGTGACGCAATCGGACGGCAGCGGACCGGTGCGGTCGACGAGCCGGTGCCAGGCCGTCCGGGCCAGCTCGCGCCGATCGCGGGCGTTCGCCGACTCGACGGGAGGCAGCAGGGTGATGCGGAGCTCCAACCCGCGCATCCGGAACACGCGGTCGAGCATGGAGCCCACCTCCTCCGCCCCCGTGTACCAGGAGGCCCGCGCGGTGGGCGTCCCGTCGCGCAGGACGCACCGGGTGAGCACGGGTTGCACCGGAACGCCCGCGTCGAGGGCCGCTTGGAACACCGCGGGCCGGAACGGACCACCCGGTTCCCGGCAACGCGGCGCGCCCTCCGGGTACACCAGCACCGACTCGCCCGCCGCCAGCTCCGCCGCCACGTCCCGCACCATGCCCGGGATCGCGGCGCGGTCGGTGCCGTCCACGAAGACCACCCCGCCGCGGGTGAAGAGCCTGCCGAGCACGGGATTGCTCCGGCTCTGGTGCGTGCCGACCCCGATGAGGTGGGGGTGCGCGGCCAGCATCGCCAGCCCGTCGAAGAAGGACACGTGGTTGGCGACCACCAGCGTGGGCCCGGGCTGCTCGCCGACGCCGTCGAACCGGACCCGGATCCCGGCGGCGCGCAGCGCGCTCCGGCTCCACAGGCCCATCAGCCGTCGCGCTGCGGCCGGCCGCAGCGCCGCGGCCACGAGCCCGAGGACGTAGGCGAGAGCGCAGGACGCGGCGAACGCCAGCCGCCGGGCGGCGCGGCGCAGCGGACCGACCTCCGGCGGGCGGTCGTGGTCCGGAACGCAGTCGAGCCGGCACGCGTGGTCGACGGTCACGGCGGTCATGGGCCGACCTCCTGGAGTCCGGTGCGGTGCGCGGCGCACGTCCCAGGCACCGGCGGTGCGGCGTCGGCGACGGCCCGGTGCGCCCGTCGCGCCAGCTCGGTCCGCCCACCCCGCGGTTCGAGCGCGTCCAGCGCGGCGATCCGCATCACCAGCCCCCGGGCCTCGGTGATCCGCCGCAGCGACCGCGCCAGCGGTTCGGTGCCGATCCACGTCGCGCGCGGGGTGACCCGCCCACCGGGCAGCTCCCACCACAGCGCGACCGGGACCACCGGGGCGCCCGCGTCGAGCGCGGCCTGCACGGCCGAGGGCCGGAAGTCGCCGCCCGGCGGCAGGCAGCGGACCCGCCCCTCCGGGAACACCACCACGCTGTTGCCGCTGCGGAGTTCGGCGGTGATGGCCTCGACGAGGGCGCGGACCCCGGCGAGGCTGCCCTGGTCCACGAAGATCGTCCCGGCGTTGCGGGACAACCGCCCGAGGAACGGGTGGTCCGCCAGTTCCCGCCGCGCCACCGCGACGGCGGGCCTGGTGGCGAGCACCGCCATCGCGTCCAACGAGGACACGTGGTTGGCCAGCAGGAGCGCTGCCCCGGGCCTGCGCTCACCGGTGGCGGTGAAGCGCGCACCGGTGGCGCGGGTGTAGAGCGCGGTCCACCACCGCAGCAGCCGCCGCGCGCCGCCGCGCGAGCACGCCGCGGACAGCACGCCGAAGACCCAGCAGAGGGCGATCGCCGCGCCCACCGCCGCGGTGCGCCAGGCCCGCCGCAGCCGACCCACCCGCGCGGCGCCGTCGTCGGTGGCCAGGCAAGCCTCGTCGCACCGGTTCACCGGACACCTCCTCGGGCCAGCGCCGGACCGCTGATGCAGGTCTCCGGCAGGTGCGCGCCCGCTTCCGCGAGGGCCGCATCGGCGCGCCGGGCGAGCTCCGCGCGGCCGAGCCCGGGGTCGAGGTCCGGCAGGACCTGGACCCGCACCGCCGCGCCGCGCATCCGCTGCACCCGCCGCAGCGAGTCGTGCAGCCCCTCGTCGCCGAGCCAGGACAGGCGCGACGTGGGGCGGCCGTCCGGGCGCTCGCACCACAGCAGCACGGGGCGGACCGGGACACCGGCGTCGACCGCCGCCTGCAGCACCGTCGGGGCGAACGCCCCGCCCGGCGCCGAGCACCGGATGCGCCCCTCCGGGAAGGCCACCACGCTCCGCCCCGAGCGCAGCTCCTCGGCGACCTCGCCGACGAACCGCCGCAGCGCCGACAACCGGTCCCGCTCCAGGTAGATCGTCCCGGCCGCGCTCAGGAAACGGCCGAGGAAGCGGTCCGCGCGCATGTCGTGGGCCGCGGTGATGGTGCAGGGGCGGCCGGCGACGAACACGAGCGCGTCGAAGTAGGACACGTGGTTGGCGATCAGCAGCACGGGATCGGACCCGAGCTCGCCGCTGATCCGCACCCGCACGCCGGAAGCGGCCAGCCACGCCCGCGCCCACCAGCGGAACAGCGCGGCACCCGCCGACCGGGGCAGCGCCGCGCCCAGGACGCCGGCGCACCAGCCCGCCGGGTAGAGCGCGCGCATCACCAGTCGGCGCAGGAGGAAACGGACCTCGCCCACCTCCTCGACCTCGTCCTCGTCCTCGGGAAGGCACCGCAGGTCGCACGGATGCTCCGGGAAGTACTGGTTCGTCTTGTTCATGCCTCACTCGGATTCACGCCAGGGATCGACGTCCGATCCGCCGGACGAGCCCGCGCGGCACGCCGCGATGCGCGGAGCCGGTGCCAGAACGCGCGGAGGACCGACGCCACCAGGCATCGAAGGATCTTCGCGGTGTTTTCCACGCTAGAGAGAGACGCGACCACCCGGCAATGATTCGGACGTCGCACCTTCGTGTGATCAACACGCCCCTGAAGTGTGATGATTCATCCGTCCGCGCGCGGGCCTCGGCGGGTTCGGTCCGATGCGGACCCGATCGCCGCGCGCCGGTGGGAGCCGCCCGGTGCCGACCTCGAATTCGGGCGAACCGCCCGGATCTGTCGGTGATCATCCGTACGGTGCGCGCATGGCAACAGCAACGCAGTCCTACGCCTACGTGCGGCCGTCGGCCGTGCACGGCTCCGGCGCCGGACGTTCCCTCGCGCTGGAGACCTCCGGCGGCGCCACCCCGGACGGCGCGGTGGAGAATCCCCGGTTCTTCGACGGTTTCCTGACCGCGCCGACCGCCGCGGCGGCGGCCCTGCTGGCCGTCGCCGAAGTGGCCTCCGCGCGCTACTTCCAGCGCAGCGCGGCCCGTTCGCTGGACCCGGTGGTGACCGCCAACGGCGACCGGCTGCGGATGGAGTCGTTCTCCGGCTGCGGCGGGGTCTACGCGCGCCTCGACGTGCTCGCGCCCGGGCTCGACGGCGGCGAGATCGGCCACGGGACGACCAATGTGGACATCAACCCGCCGCTGCGGCGGGCGCTGGCCGCGCTCGGCGGGCTGGACCCGCTGCACCTGGCGGTCGGCCCGGACGAGCTGGCGGTCGCGACCCTCGACGGCCGGTTCGTGGAGAAGAAGGTCCCGCTGCCGGAGCGCTGGGTGCGCGGCTTCGCCGAGGCCCAGGTGCTCGGGGCCGGTTTCGAGCTGCGCGCGGAGGTGCCCGCGGCGGAGGCGGCGGCCCTGCTGCGGTCGATGCCGCGGCCGACGCAGCGGTCCGGCGCCCGCACGACGCGCTGGGTGATGCCCGCCGGGCGGACGTTGCGCCCGGTGACCAGGCCCGGCCCCGGCGCCGTCTGCCTGCCCGGTCCGGAGCGGCTGATGGCGCTGCAGCAGGTGCTCCCGCACGCCGACGCGCTGCGGGTGCACGCCCCGGCCACCGGGGAGAGCACGGCGGTGGCGTGGGAGGTCGCGCTGCCGCACATGCGGCTGACCCTGATGCTCTCGCCGGAGGCCTCGCGCGGGTTCTCCGGCGAGGGCGGCGTGCTGCACGACCTCGCGGGCGGCGCGGCGGCCGAGGACGCGGACCTCGTCTCGGCGCTGCTGGCCTGGGAACCGACGGTCGACGTGGCCGCGCTGTCCCGGCAGGCCGACCTGCCGCCGGAGCGGGTGCGCGCGGCGCTGACCGTGCTCGGCACGTCCGGCCAGATCGGCTACGACCTCGCCGAGCAGGCCTACTTCCACCGGTCGCTGCCGTTCTCGGCGGGCGCCGTGGAGACGCGCAACCCCCGGTTGCGGCGCGCGCGGGCGCTGGTGGCCGAGGGCGCGGTCCGGCGCGAGGGCGCGGTGTTCTCGGTGGGTGCGGAGGACCACGCGCACTTCGTCCGCGGCGACGACGCGGGAGCGCTGAGCTGCACCTGCCTGTGGTGGGCGAAGTACCGAGGCGGGCGGGGGCCGTGCGCGCACGTGCTCGCCGCCGGGATGATCCTGGAGGAGACGCGGTGAAGTTGCTGGAACTCGTGGAAGCGGCCGATTTCGACGGAGTGCTGCGGGCGCTGCCCGACCTGCCGCCGGAGGAGCGCGACACCGCCTGCGGTGACCGGCTGCTCGCCGCGCGGACGACCGCCGAGCAGGAGGGGACCTGGGCGATCGGCTGGAACATCGAGAAGAAGCAGACCTGGCTCGCCGCGACCCTGGGCTGCGGGATCGCACCGGGGACCGCGGCGGACCTGCTCATCCCGTTCCGCGCCGTGCCCGACGGAGGGCGCTGGCTGACCGCCGTCGCGGACCTGCACCCGGTCGCCTGGCGGACCGAGTTCGTCGAGCGGTTGCGGGACGGGGCGCGCAGCCACGACGACCACTGGTTCCCGGTGGTCGAGCACGTCGTGGACACGACCGGGATGCCGATGCCGACCTGCGACGCGTTCCTCACGGCCTGGCTGGCCAAGCACATCAGCCTGCCCAACACGTACTTCCCCGCACCGGACGAGGACGTGCTGGCGGGGCTGCGCGCCGACGAGCGCACCGCGTCGCTGCTGCCGCTGGCCCTGGAACGGCCCGGCGTCGACGTCCGGGCCTGGCTGCGCAGGTTCGTCCGGTTCGCCGCGGAGGGGCTGGTCGACCGGGGGCTCCTGGTCCGCCGGATCATGGCCGACCTGGTCCGGGACGCGCAGGCGGAGAACCGCTTCCTCGCCAGGGTGAACGTGGGCCAGTTCGAGCTGCTCGCCCTCACCGCCGAGGAGCGCGTCGCACTGGCCGATGACCTCACCGCGATCATCGACGCCCAGCTCACCCGCCTCTTCGACGACGGCACGCGGATGGAGACCGAGCCCGCGCTGACCTACCTGCGCGCGCTGCTGCCCACCCCCGCCGACAACGCCCCGCGCACCCGCGAGCACCTGGCGCTGCTGGACCGGTCGCTGCCGGTGGCCACCCACGCCCAAGAGGTGCTCATCGGCTTGGACGGGGCCGGACTGCTGGCGCCCGAGGACTTCTCCGAATCCTGCCGGCGGGTCCTGCCGCGTCCGGAGAAGAAGCTCGTCCGCGCCCAGCTCTCCTGGCTGGACCGCATCGCCAAGCGGGAGCCGGCGCGGGTGGCGCAGGTGGTGCGCGACGCGGCGCTGACCTTCCACAACCACGAGCCGGTGCTCCAGGAACGCGCGCTCGCCCTGGTCGCCCGCCACCTCCGCAAGGCCGGGGACGCGGTGCTGCCGGAGCTGCGCACCGCCGCCGGGGCCCTCGGCGCGAGCCTGGCCCCCCGCGCCGCCGAACTCCTCGGCACCGAGGACACCACCGAGCCCTACGCCGAGGTGCTGCCGCCGGTGCCGGAACCGCAGCCGGTGCCCGGACCGCTCGGCACGCCCCTCGACGTCGCCGAGGAGGTCGCCGCCGTCATCGCCGACAACTGGGACGTGGTGCCGTTCGAACGCGCCCTCGACGGGCTCGTCCGGCACGCCGCCCGCGACCGGGCCGCCCTCGCCGCGGCCCTGGAACCGGTCGTGCGCCGGGACCCGCGCAGCATCGGCGGCACCCAGAGCGACGTCTACGACGTCGCCCGGTTCGTGCGCGGCGACGAGCCGAGGGAATGGGCCGTCCAGTCCAGGGACCACTGGGCCTACCGCTACAACTTCGGCGACGACAACCAGGCCAAGGCCATGCTGGCGGCGCGGCTGGTCGAGGCGATGCGGATCGTCGAGTCCGGTGCGCAGCCCTTCCTGCTCGCGGTGCCGACGCTGTCCACCGGCGCCCTCGACGCCGGGGTGCTGGTGGAACGGGTGGCGGAGTGCGAACGGCTCGACGTGACCCCGGCCGAGGTCGACTTCGGCCAAGCCCTCCTGCGCGTCACCCCGACCGCGGACGAGCAGGTCCTGCGCGCCGCCGAGGAGCTGCGGTCCGAGTCCGGGCGGCGGCTCGCGCGGTGGCTGCGCGACGGCGGGCTGCCGCACCAGGACTCGACACCGCCGTGGTGGGCCGATTTCGACGTGGCGAAGGACGAGACCTCCTACCGCGAGCGGTGGTGCGACGCGGCCCGCCCCGGGGTGGAGCCGGAACCGCCGCTGCCCCCGGTCGCGGCGGACCTGGTCGGGCCGAATGCCCGGGCCGGCGAAGGGCCGCCCGCAACGTTCTGGGTCGCCCAGCTCCCGCACCACCGCGATGAGCTGGCCGCCCGCGGCTACCTCGAAGGGCTCGGCCACGGGGTCCGCCGGTGGCCCCGGCTCCTGCCGCACCTCGCCGAGTCCGGCGGCCCGGCGGGGTTCGCGGTGCACTGCGCGGTGGCGCGGAGCATGGCGACCAGCTTCGAGCAGGACCGGACCGCGACGGTGGACGCCCTGCTGGTGCTGGCCGCGCGGGAGCAACTGAACGCCGGGCTGCTCGGGAAGCAGCTCGCGGTGCTGCTGCGCGGGCTCGGCATGGCGAACCGGGTGCACGAGACGTTGCGGGCCGCGGCCGAGACCGGTGCCCACCGCACCACCTGGTCGATCCTCGCGGCCGCCCTGCCCGGGCTGCTCACCGGCACCCCGGTGCGCGGCGCGGGAACCCTGCTCGCGCTGGCCACCGAATGCGCCGCCCGCTGCGGCGCCACCGGAGAGCTCCCCGCCGTCACCGAGCTCGCCGCCCGCAAGGGATCGAGCCAGCTCGTGAAGAACGCCCGCGCCCTGCGGGACGTCCTGAGCTAGCGCGCCGGGTCGGGTCCGCGACCGCGGGCCCGACCCGCTGCGCCCCCGGCGGGAGCCGACCGGGTCGACCGCGCCGGTCATCCCGTCTCGTCCGGCACCCCGTGCCTGCGGTAGTGGGCGCTGCGGGCTCCGAGCACCACGGACGCCAGCACCGTGGCGAGGAAGGAGGCGAGCAGCACCGCGCTCTTGGCGTGCTCGAGCATCGCGGGAGCTCCTTCGTAGGAGAGCTCGCTGATCAGCAACGACACGGTGAAACCGATCCCGGCGAGCAACGAGACCCCGGCGATGTCGAGCCACCGCAACGCGGGGTTGAGCTGCGCCCCGGTCAGCCGGGTGGCCAGCCAGGCTCCCCCGGTGATCCCCACGAGCTTCCCGCCGACCAACCCGGCGATGATGCCCAGGGCGACGGGCTCGGACAGCGTGCTCGTCCAGCCGCCGACGGCGACACCGGCGGAGAGCAGGGCGAACACCGGCAGCGCCACGCCCATCGCCCACGGCCGGAGGGCGTGCTCCGCACGGCTGCTCGGCGACTCCTCCTCGCCCGAGCGCGTGCTGGTGCGCATGAGCAGCCCCATCGCCACCCCCGCGATGGTGGCGTGGATCCCGCTCGCGTGCACGAGCACCCAGATGGCGCACGCGAGCACGGCCCACAGCGCCCACCGCACCCCGCGCCACCGGCCCAGCGGACCGGGGAAGCCGCGGCGCTGGAGGTGGGCGAACACCAGCAGCAGCGCCACCGCGGCCAGCGCAGGCGGCAACGACAACGCGTCGGTGTAGAACACCGCGATCACCGCGATGGCCACCAGGTCGTCGACGACCGCCAGGGTCAGCAGGAAGGTCCGCAGCGCGGGCGGCAGGAACCTGCCCACCACGGCGAGGATGGCGATCGCGAAGGCGATGTCGGTCGCCATCGGGATGCCCCAGCCCCGGACGGCAACCGGGTCCTCCAGGTTGATCGCGGCGAAGATCGCGGCGGGCACCAGCGCACCGCACACCGCGGCGATGATCGGCACCAGCGCGCGCTTCGGGCGGCGCAACTCGCCGTGCACGAACTCCTGCTTGAGCTCGTTGCCGACGATGAAGAAGAAGAGGGCGAGCAAGCCGTCGGCGGCCCACGCTTCGACCGGCAGGTGCAGGTGCAGCGCGTGCGGCCCGAACTCGGCGGAGCGCACCGCCTCGTAGGACCGGCTCCACGGCGAGTTCGCCCACAGCAACGCCACGGCGGCCGCGCCGATCAGCAGCAGGCCGCCCACGGTGTCGCGGCGAAGCGCGGCACCGATTCCGGACAAGGACATTCGACCAACCCCAAGATGCCGGGCCTCGTACCCGGGTCCGGCGGACGCGGGCACGAGGCTTCGCGGAAGGAGAACGAGGGTTCACGATGGCGCTGACGAGCCGTCGCCGCACCGCAGGACGGTGCGGGTTCCGAGGTCAGCCCTGGACCGGCGGTGGGCATCCCGCCATCTCGCCGTGGGCGTTGGTCCCCCATGAGCTCAGCCACCCGTTGGTCCCGGAGTGCCGCATGACGCCTTCGGGCCGGGTCGGCTCCCATCGGGCGGGGCGGTTCCCCGGACCCGGCGGAGGCCCGGGATCGAAGCCCGCGCGCGACGCGCCGCCCCGCGCGCGGCGAGGCGGCAGGTGCGGGTGGCGGCGGACATGGCCCGACCGTACCCGCCCGCCCGCCCGCCGACCACAGCCAGGACATCGCGCTCATCACAGGTACCGCCACCTGATCAGGTTCCGCGACCGCGCACCGGCCGGGGTGGTGTTCAGCGGTCGAGCAGGCGGTGGATCGTCGTGATCACCCCGGCCGCGCCGTCCTCCGCGGCGACCTGCCCGGGTGCGCAGGCGGGGTTCGCCGGTGGCCTGGCGGACCAGCTCGGGAGCCGGGGGGCGTCCAGCCGCTTGCAGGGCAGCGACCCGGGGCTGACGCCGAGCTGGTGCAGCCGGTCGCTCCACATCGGCTGGTCGGCGATGACCGGGCCGATGGGCGCCTCAGTGCCGGATCAGGTCGCCGACCGGGACGGCAGCGACGTGGCCGGTCGCCGGGAGGTCCCGCGCCAGGGCGAGGCCCACGTCGACCAGCGACGACCGGCGCAGGCGGGCGACCTCGGGGATCGGGGTCCGGGCCGGCTCGACGGTCGCACCGCCCGGCTCGGGCCGGAGCGCGCCGCCGGTGATGCGCACCTGGTAGAAGACGCCGACGTTCTGGTGCTCGACCCCCCGGCGCGCCTCGGCCGCGGGGATCACCCGCGAGTCCACGCCCAGCAGGCGTTCGACCACCGCATCGCAGCCGGTCTCCTCGGCGAACTCCCGGACGACCGCGTGGAACGGGTCCTCCGCGTGCTCGACCTCACCGCCCGGCAAGGACCAGTCCCCCGACGCGTGGCGGACGAGCAGCACCCGCCCGTCCTCGACGCACACGGCGTACGCCGCCAGCCGGAAGCTCCCCCGCCGCGTTCCGTCCATCGGCTCATCATGGCCCACGCCACGGCGCCCCCGTGCGGTCGGCGAAAAATCGGTGGACGCGCAGGCCCGGAGGGTTCTAACTTCACCTGCGTTCGAGGTACGCGCGTTCCAGCGAGGTGAGTTGATGACGGCCCGGGCAACGGCGGTCGACTGCGGTCGACTGTCCTCCGCGAGCGCCATGACCTCATCGAACGCAAGGAATGCGCACTGTGGACCTGCCACGCATCTTCACCATTCGCGAAAGCAGCCACCACATCCACAACCCGTTCACCGGTGACCAGCTCGCCACCCTCGGCCGGGCGCTGAGGCTCGCGCCCGGGACGCGCGCGCTCGACCTGGCGAGCGGATCGGGCGAGTTGCTGTGCACCTGGGCGCGCGACCACGGCATCACCGGGACCGGGGTGGACATCAGCACGGTGTTCACCGAGCACGCCCGAGCCCGCGCCGCCGAACTGGGCGTCGCCGACCGGGTCGACTTCGTCCACGGCGATGCCGCCGGATACGTCGCGGACGCACCGGTCGATCTCGCCGCGTGCGTGGGCGCCACCTGGATCGGCGGCGGCGTGGCCGGCGCGGTCGAACTGCTGGACCGCAGCCTCCGACCCGGCGGGCTCATGCTGATCGGCGAACCGTACTGGCGCCTGGACCCGCCCGACCAGGACACCGTCGAAGGCTGCGACGCCACCCGCAAGGACGACTTCCGGCTGCTCCCGGAGCTGATCGAGCAGTTCGGCGACCTCGGCTACGACGTCGTGGAGATGGTGCTGGCCGATCAGGCCGGCTGGGACCGCTACCGGGCGGCGCAGTGGCTCAACCTCCGCACCTGGCTCGACCAGAACCCGGACGACGAACTGGCGGCCGAGGTGCGGGCCGAGCTCACCACCGCCCCCGCCCGCTACGCGCGGTACGGGCGCGACCACCTCGGCTGGGGAGTCTTCGCCCTGATGGCGCGCTGACCCCGGTGGCGACGCGCGGGACCGGCCCCCGGACCCGCGCGTCGCCACCAGGCACGAGCACACCTCGAGGCTGAACGCCCGCGACCGCGACGAGGGCCGAAGGGCGCGGCCATCGGGTCCGGGATGCCCCTTCGGCCGGCCCAGGACGGAAAGTTTCCCGAATTGCCGTTGACGGCACCCGGATCTCCGTAATCTCTTCGCCGGGTGGACTCACTGGGGGCGGCGTGGAGGACGACAGCAGGAAGGCCGTGGCATGGCTCGGCATCGCCGGGTCGGTCCTCGCGGTGCTGGCGTTCTTCGGGATCAACAACATCGAGGACGTGCAGCGGATCTTCGCCACGCCTCCGGAGGAGTCCGCCCAGCCCACGGCCGACACCGCCTACGCAACCCCCACGTACGACTACAGCCCGGACCACACCACCGAGGAGTCGGCGACCGAGGACCCCGGATGCGACGCCGCGTCGGACACCATCCACGCGTACATGGACCTCATCCCCACCGACAACGATCAGGGGACGGCCGCCGGGATCTTCGCGGACATGGCCTCGGCGTTCGCCTCCGACTCCACCGAGGCGCAGGACTCCGACGTGGAGGCGGCGCTCGACGCCCTGGCCGCCGATTCCAGGGCCCTGAGCAGGGCTACCAACCAATCCGACGTGGCCTCCTACCGCGTGGCGTCGGACCAGCTGAGCGCCGACCTGGACGATCTGAACGCGGCGTGCGGGTGGTCGTGAGCTCACTGGCCCGAACCAGCACATGGCCCCGGACGCCCGTCTGAGCGGCCAACTGAGACTAGAAATGAGACCGGACGCAAGAAAGCCGGGCCCCGCTGCTGCGGGACCCGGCTCTCACCTGCGGTAGCGGTGGGATTCGAACCCACGGAGGCGTTAACCTCACGCGCTTTCGAGGCGCGCTCCTTAGGCCGCTCGGACACGCTACCGCCGACAAGCGTAACGGACGCTTCGCTCGATCCGGGGAGGGGGTCAGCGCCAGGCGCGCATCAGGTCGGCGAGCCGGCTGCGGGCCCGGGACAGCCTGCCCCGGACGGCCTGCTCACCTGCGCCGACGCGGCGGCCGATCTCGCCGGAGGACAGGCCGTCGACCTCGGCGAGCAGCCAGACGTCGCGCTGGCCGCTGGGCAGTCCGGCGAGCGCGCGGCCCAGGGCGCCGACCCCGGCCCCGAGCTCGGCGGCGCGCTGCGGGTCGGGCACCGCTCCCCCGGCGACCACCGCCCGGTGCTCGGGCAGGGCGTCGACCGGCACGGTGCGCCGGGTCCGCCGCCTGCGCAGCACGATGAGGCAGTGCCGCCGGGCGATCTGGAACATCCAGGCGCGCAGCGCGCCGGGCTCGGCGAGTTCGCCCACCCGGCGCCAGACGGTCAGGAACACGTCCTGGACGACGTCCTCGGCCTCGGCGCGGTCGTCGAGCATCCGCAGCGCCATCGCGAGCACCCGGCCGGAGTACCGGGTCACCAGCCGCTCGAAGGCGACGGCGTCGCCCCCGGCGATGGCCGCCGCGAGGACGGCGTCGGGCGGGCCCGCCTCGGGATCGGTCGGCTGCACGCGCACCCCCTGATGTCCGACGGCTGATGTCCGACGGGCCCGCGCCCGGCGGACCCCTGCATCGTCATAGCCCGGGTTCCCGCTTCCACCGTGGACAAGCCACTCGACGGGGTGAAAATCAGCGGTGATCGTCGAAGAATTCCGCGAGCGCGGCCGCGCACTCGTCGGCGAGCACCCCGCCGACGACCTCCGGGCGGTGGTTGAGCCGCCGGTCCCGGACCACGTCCCACAGCGAACCGACCGCGCCGGTCCTCGGCTCCCAGCAGCCGAACACCACCCGGGACACCCGGGCCAGCACCAGCGCCCCCGCGCACATCGTGCAGGGCTCGACGGTCACCGCCAGGGTGCAGCCGTCCAGCCGCCAGCCGTCGCCGTGCGCGCGGGCGGCGGCCCGCAGCGCCAGCACCTCGGCGTGCGCGGTGGGGTCGGCCAGGTCCTCGCGCCGGTTGTGCGCGCGGGCCAGCTCGCGGCCGTCGGCGTCGACCACCACGGCCCCGATCGGCACGTCCCCGGTGGCGGGCGCCCCCTCGGCGGCCACCAGCGCGGCCCGGACCAGGGCCGCGTCGTCGGACCTCACGTGTCCAGCTTCTCCAGCACACCCGCTAGCTGGTCGCCGAAACCGCAGCGCTGGGCGATCATCTCCAGCTGCTCGTCGGGGTAGAGGTCGACCTCTTCGATGATCACCAGCAGCTCGCCCTCGGGCAGGCCCAGGTCCTCCAGCATCGCCAGGTTGCCCTCCGGCCACACCTCGTCGTCGTCCTCGTCCGGCGGCTCGATCCGCAGCAGGTCGAGCACGTCGGCGGCGATGTCGTAGTCGAGCGCGGCGGCGGCGTCGGACAGCAGCAGGTCGGCACCGCCGGGCACCGGCCGGACCAGCACGAAGAACTCGTCGTCCACGTTGCACATGCCGAAGCACGCGCCGGGCGACCGCAGTCCGCGCAGGGCCGTGATGGTGGCGTCGACGCCGGTGAGCACCGGCCGGTCCAGCGGGCTGCAACGCCAGCGCCCGTCTTCACGCACCACGGCGACGGCGAATCCCGCAACCGGGTCCTGCACGGTCATGGCACCACCGTAGAGCGTGGCAAGGCCACCCGAAAGCACTAGTGCCCGCTCGTCACCAAGCTGGGACCGGATTCACGCCCGTCCGGGTGCGCGCGAACTCCGGCGCGGATTCGGGCAGGATGGCCGAATGCGTGCCGTGTGCGTGATCGGACTGGGATTGATCGGCGGATCGGTGCTGCGGGCGGCGGTCGCCGCCGGGCGCCCCGGCTGGGGGGCGACGACGTCGGCCGCCGACGCCGAAGCGGCCAGGGCCGACGGCTACGACGTGGCGGAGTCCACCGAGGACGCGCTGCGCCGGGCCGCCGAGCAGGACGCGCTGGTGGTGCTCGCCGTGCCCCTGACCGCGGTCCGCGACGTGCTCCGGCTGGTCGCCTGGCACGCCCCGGAGGTGTGGTTGACCGACGTGGTGAGCGTCAAGGACCCGGTGGCCGCCGAGGTGCGGAGCCTGGTCCCCGGCGCCCGCTACGCGGGCGGGCACCCGATGGCCGGGACCGCCACCTCCGGGTGGGACGCCGGGTCGGCGGAGCTGTTCACCGGGGCGTCCTGGGCGGTGGTGGTCGAGGAGGAGACGACGCCGGAGGCGTGGCGGGAGGCCGCCGCGCTGGCGCTGGACTGCGGGGCGCAGGTGGTGCCGACCTCGGCGGGGCTGCACGACGCGGCGGTGGCCCGGGTGTCGCACCTGCCGCACGTGTTCGCCGCGATCCTGGCCGCGGTCGGCTCCGACGGCGGGGCGCTCGCGCTGTCGCTGGCCGCCGGGTCGTTCCGGGACGGTACCCGGGTCGCCGGCTCGCCGCCGGACCTGGTGCAGGCGATGACCGAGGGCAACCGGGTGGCGCTGCTGGACGCGGTGGACGACGCGCTGGGCCGGCTGGGCGCGGCGCGCGGCTCGCTGGCCTCCAGCGGATCCCTGAAGTCCACGGTGGAAGCCGGGCACGCCGCGCGCACCGCGCTGACCGGGCTGGGCGCCGAGCGGCGCGGGCGGCGGCAGCACGCGGTCGACGGCACCGAGGCGCTGGCCGAGCTGCGCGAACTGGGCGACCGGGGCGGCCGGGTGGTGGCGCTGGAGGGCACCGGCGCCACCGTCGAGGTCCCGGAGTGAGCGCGCGCCCCTGACGGGACCTTCCGGCATGCGGTGCCGGTGGCGGAACCTCAGCGGTGCGAGCTGACGGCCGCACCCGCGTGCGGCTCCGCCGCGCAGGCCGTGGTGCTACCTCGGGGTTGACGTGCGGAGGGGCCGCCCCCGTGCACGAGGCGGCCCCTCCCCGGGCCCGCTGCGGCCCCTGTCGCGCGGGACGGCCCTCATCCGACCCGGTCGCGCCAGCCCCGGCCCAGCGGCGGAACTCAGCGCGGCGGCGGACCGCCCTCCGGCGGCGGCTGACCACCTTCGCCCCGCTGCTGCGGCGGTGCGTCGGGGCCCCGGAACTGCTCCTTGCCCTTCTCCGCGGCCTTGTCGATCTGCTCACCGTGGCCGAAGCGCTCCTTCGCGGCGCCCGCCGCCCGGTCCACGCCCTGCTCGGCCTGCTCCGGGTGCTGGCGCCCGAGGTGGGTGAGCTTGTCCTTCAGGTCTTTGAGCTTCACGACCGCTCCCTCCTCGCTCGTCGACTGGTGTCGCCCCCTGAAATTAGCTCCGATCCGGTGACAGCGCCCGCCGAGCGAACTTCCGGGTGATCCCTTGTCACCGCTCCAGGCGGAGCGCTACCTTCCGATGACCAGATTTGAAAATTGGTCACCAGTCACCAGTCATCAGTCATGAGTCAGGAGTGCCACCGCATGACCCGTGCCCGCGCCGACCGGATCCTCGACGCCGCCGGGGAGCTGCTGCTCCACCACGGCCACCGGAAGGTGACCGTCGAGGACGTCGCCGAGCGGGCCGGCGTGGGCAAGGGCACCGTCTACCTGCACTGGCGCACCAAGCGGCGGGTGTTCGAGGCGCTGATCCTGCGCAGCGCGGGCGAGGTGATCGACGAACTGGTGAAGGCGCTGGAACAGGACCCGGGCGAGGTGCGACCGCACCGCTTCGCGCGGCGCACCTACCTGGCCATCCAGCAGCGACCGCTGATGCGGGCGGTGGTCCTCCGCGACGCGGACCTGATCGGTGCGCTCAAGACCGGCTCGATGCGCCAGGAGCAGATCTTCTACGGGCAGCGCTACTTCACCCTCATGCGGGACCACGGCCTACTGCGCGAGGACTTCCCCGACGCCGAGTACGCCTACGGCGCCGTCGTCGGCGGCTTCTTCACCGTCGACACCCTCGCGCCCGACCCGCACGACCTGGACGAGCACCGCAAGGCCGACGCCCTGGCCCGCACGCTGCGGCGGGCCCTCGAACCCACCACCGATCCCGAACCGGAGGTGGTCCGGCACGCGGCGGCCGAACTCGCCGCGCTCTACCGGGAGGTCGCCGACCTCCAGCACGAGTGGATCTACGGAACCGACGAGGGGGACGGCTGATCCCGCCCTCCGCAGCAGAAGGGGCACCCACCATGACGAGCCTCGCCGACACCTGGGGGTTGCACGATGCGCAGTTCTGGCTGCGCGGCGAGCGACCCGAACGACCGGTGGAGTACGACGCGGCCACCGGCGTCTGGAACGTCTACGGCTACGCCGAGACCGTCGAACTGCTCTCCGACCACGCGACCTTCTCCTCCGACACCGGGCGGCTGATCCCCGAGGCGGCCGGGTTCACCGAGGGCAACCTGCCCCAGCTGGACCCGCCGGAGCACCAGAAGCTGCGCAAGCTGGTCTCGCACGCCTTCACCCCGAAGGTCGTCGCCGACCTCGAACCGCGCATCGCCGAGGTCACCGCCGAACTGCTCGACGGCATCACCGACCGCACCGAGCTGGTCAACGACCTCGCCTACCCGCTGCCGGTGATCGTCATCGCCGAGCTGCTCGGCGTGCCCACCGACGACCGCCACCTGTTCAAGCGGTGGGTGGACGCGATGTTCGCGCAGACCCAGAAGATCTCCCTCGTCGACCGGTCCGAGGAGCAGACGCGGCAGTTCGAGGACGCGCTGGAGCAGGTCGGCCACCTCACCGCCTACCTCGGCGAGCACGCCGCCGAGCGCCGCCGCGCCCCGCGCGAGGACCTGCTCAGCAAGCTGGTCACGGCCGAAGTGGACGGTGAGCGGCTCACCCACGCGGAGGTGGTCAACTTCGCGATGGTGCTGCTCATCGCCGGGCACATCACCACCACCATGCTGCTGGGCAACACCGTGCTGTGCCTGGACGCGCACCCGGAGCAGGGCGCCGAGGTGCGGGCCGACCGCTCGCTGGTGCCCGCGGCGATCGAGGAGTCGCTGCGGTTCCTCAGCCCGTTCGCGGCGGCCTCCCGGGCGACCACCCGGGAAGCCGTCCTCGGCGGACAGGTGATCCCGGCCGACCAGGTGGTGCTGCCGTGGCTGGCGGCGGCCAACCGGGATCCCGCGCAGTTCGCCGACCCGGACACCTTCGACGTGCACCGGCACCCGAACCCGCAGCTCGGCTTCGGGCGGGGCATCCACTTCTGCGTGGGCGCCCCGCTGGCCAGGCTGGAGGGCCGGGTGGCGCTGAACATGCTGTTCGACCGCTTCCCGGCGCTGCGCTGCGACCCCGAGGACCGCCCGGAGTTCCTGGGGAGCCCGAACCTCACCGGGGTGCGTCGGCTGCCGCTGCTGACCCGCTGAGCCGAGTCGACTCCCGGGTCGACTCCGGGGTCGGCTCCGCGGCCGGCTCCGGGGTCGGCGCGGCGCGCAGCACCAGGTGGCCGAACAGGGCCAGTGCCAGCACCGCGACGGCCCCGGACGCCGGGCCCAGGGCACCCCAGCCCCACTGCCCGGCGACGGCGCCGCCCGCCATGCCGCCCAGGCCCATGCCCAGGTACAGCGCCGAGGAGTTCACCGCGATCAGCACCGAGGCCGAAGCGGGCGCGGCGTCGAGCAGGCGGTGCTGCACGGCGGGCATGATCCCCCAGCCGCCGAGCCCCCACAGCACCAGCACGACGACCGTGGCGACCGTCGACCCCGCGGCCACCGGGAGCAGCACCAGCCCGGTCGCCAGCGCGACCAGCGAGGCGACGATCCCGACTCCCGAGCCGAACCGGTCGGTCAGCCGCCCCACCACGGCGTTGCCCATCGCCCCGGCCACGCCGTAGCCGAACAGCAGCGCGCTCAGCGCCCCGGCACCGGCGCCGGTGAGCTCGGAGAGCATCGGCGCGGCGTAGGTGTAGGCGGCGAAGTCGGCGAGCGAGGCCAGCGCCGAGACCGCCAGCACCAGCCGCACCGTCCGGCCGCGCAGCACCGCCAGCCGCTTCCCGCCGTCGACCGGGGCGGGCGCGGGCACCTCCGGCAGCACCCGAAGCAGCACCGCGGCCAGCAGGCCGAGCACCGCGACGCACCAGAACAGCCCGCGGTAGCCCAGCAGCGGCTCGCCCAGCACGCCCAGCGGCACGCCGATCACCGTGGCCAGCGTCAACCCGGCCAGCACCATCGACACCGCACGCCCGCGCCGCTCCAGCGGCACCAGGTCGGCGGCGATCACCACGGCCGTCGGGGTGAACAGGGCGGCGCCCAGCGCACCCAGCACCCGCGCGGCGGTGAGGCTGCCGAAGTCCGGGGCGAGGGCGGTCGCGATGTTGCCGACCACGAACAGCGCGAGCGACAGCAGCAGCACCCGTCGTCGTTCCACCCGACCGACGGCCGTGGACAGCAGGGGCGCGCTGATCGCGTAGGTCAGCGCGTGCACGGTGACGAGCTGGCCCGCCGTGGTGACCGGCACGTCGACCTGCCCCGCGATGGCCGGGAGCACCCCGGCCACCAGGTACGAGCCGGTGTTGATCACGAACGTGCCGACGGCGAGCACGAGCAGCCGGAAGGACAAGGAGATCCCCTCGGTGGAAATGGCCGGGAAGCGGAGAACCGCCCACGCGGACGCGGTGGGTGTTCGGTTGGCGGTGGCGTCGGACGGCCGGTCGAGAGGACCAGACCCGGGGCGGCCACCAGGCACGGCCGCGACGGGCCGCACCCGGAGTTTCGTCTCGCGCGGGCGCGCCGTTACGCCGTACCCGGAAACGGCTCGCCGCAACCGGATCCAGCGGTCGGCCCGCGGCGCGGGCCCGCCGAGCCGGGGCGGTGGTCGAGTCCCCACGGGCCGCCCGCAGCCTCGCCTTCGCGGCCGGAGCCGCCGCTGGTGGCCGACGGTTCGTGGGCGCCCGGTGGCGCGGCTCGACGTGCCCGCGATCCGCCGCGCCACAGGTGCTCCGGCCGCGACCGGGCAGCGGAGTCGGACCGATCGGGCACCCGGGTCCGATCCGGACGGCCCATCCGGAGGTGTGGGCGGGTGCCGGAATCGAGCGCGCGATGGCGGTGCGGACCACCGGTGGCACGCCGCAGGCGGTCGCGATTCCGGTTGCGGGAACCGAGTCGGTGATCACCTTCTCGAATGGCGCGGTCGCACATTCCTCCACGCCCACCCAGGAATTCGAAATCCTTTCAGGACAATGGCACCCGCACGTGGTCCGGCCAACGGGTCACACCATGACGCACCGTGCGAAAACGGTGCCCGCCACCTGAATTCACCGGAGTGAACACCTTGAGGTGAAAGGGGGTTCCGCGCACGGCGGGGAAATCGGCGGGGCGGTAGACAGGGTTCTGCGGTGATCCTGATCGCACCGCAGCATTGGTGATATCTCGACGAAAGGAACGCACATGCGTCCGCTTTCCCGTGCCGCTCTCGTCGGCGCCCTCGCGCTGCCCCTCGCCCTGTCCTCCGCTGGTCTGGCCTCCGCGTCCGGGGGATGGGACTGGACGAACACCGAGATCTGCAAGATCCTCTCGTGCAACCACCTGAACCACGAGCACAGCGAGAACCACGAGCACGAAGAGGTCAACATCGCGGGCATCAGCTGACGCGAAGGACCTGTCCGGCCCCGCCGCCTCCCCGGGCGGCGGGGCCGGACCGCGTCCGGACCCGGCACGGCCGCCCGAGCGCTTCACCGGAACGGGTCATGGGTGAGGGGCACCTTCATCCGGCACAGTCGGATGAAGGTGCCCCTCACCTGGGCTACCTCGTTCCTACGTCACCTGTTCGTGTTCGGTAGTGGCGGCCCTGGCCCGACGGGGCTCGGTCCGGCAGTTGTGCGGGTGCCGTCAGAGGGAGGGGTCGAAGCGGCCGTCGATGGCCGTCCAGCCGCCGTCGACGTGGTGCAGCGTGCCGGTGACGTAGGAGGAGGCGTCCGAGGCCAGGTAGACCACGGCCCCGGCGATCTCGTCGGGCGCGGCCCAACGGCGCAGCGCGGTCTTGTCGGCGTAGGCGCCGTACCAGGTGGGGTCGGACTTGATCTGCGCGGTGAGCGGGGTCTCGAACGGCCCCGGCGCGACGGCGTTGACCCGCACGCCTTGGCCGCCGAGCTCGGCGGCCAAGGCCTTGGTGAGCTGCACGACCCCGGCCTTGGTCGCCGCGTAGATGCCCTGGCCGGGCTCGACGACCTCGGCGCGGAAGCTGGCGAAGGTGATGATGCTGCCGCGCCCGCGCACCGCCATCCGGGCGCCGAAGTCGCGGACCAGCCGGTAGGTGCCCTTGAGGTTGACCTCGACGACGCGGTCGAACTCCTCGTCGACGGTGTTCACCAGCCGCTTGCGGACGTTGATGCCCGGGGTGATCACCAGGACGTCGGCGGTCGGCTCGGCCTCGGCGAGCGCGGCGATGCCCGCCCCGTCGCGGATGTCGAGCTCCCGCGCCGTCGCGGAACCACCGGACGACTCGATCTCCTCGGCGGTCCGCCGCGCGCCCTCGGTGTCCAGGTCGGCGATCACCACCCGGGCCCCGCACCCGGCCAGCCCCAGCGCACCGGCCCTGCCGAGCCCACTGCCGCCGCCGACGACGACCGCGGTGCGCCCGTCGAGCCGGAACAGGTCGGCCGCTGCGCCGCCCGCGATCCCCATGCTGACCTCCTGCCGACGGCCGCCGCCGCTGCGAGGCGGCCACTGCGCCGATCATCGGTCAGCGGGCAGCACCAGGGCAAGGGTGAAACCGTCGTAACCCTTCGCCCCCACCGTCTGCACCGTGGTGGCGAGCAGCCCGGGTTCCTCGGCGAGCAGGTCGTGCAGGCGGCGGACCCCGGCGACCGCCTCGTCGGTCGAGTCGGCATCGGCCAGGGCACCGCCGCGCACCACGTTGTCCACGACGATCAGCGCGCCCGGCCTGCTCAGCGCCAGCGCCCACCGGACGTACTCCGGGATGGTGGCCTTGTCGGCGTCGATGAAGGTGAAGTCGAACGGCCCGGACAGCTCGGGCAGCACGTCCAGCGCCCGGCCGACCCGCACGTCGACGACCTCGGCCAGCCCGGCGCGGGTGAGGTTGCCGCGCGCGACCTCCGCGTGCACCGGGTCGGCCTCCACCGTGGTCATCCGGCCGCCGGGCGGCAGCGCGCGGCCGAGCCACATCGCGCTGTACCCGGCGAGGGTGCCGATCTCCAGGATCGACCGGGCCCCGACGGACGTGGCGAGCACCTGCAGCAGCTTGCCCTGCGCCGCCGAGACCGCGATCGGCGGCAGCCCCGATTCCGCCGCCGTCCGCAGCGCGGCGTCCCGCGCCTGGTCCGCAGGCGCCAGCCGCTCCGCGATGTAGGTGTCGACCGCGGTCCACTGCTCCTGGTGCATCCCGACCTCCCGGCTCGTCCCCCACCACCATCGCAGGCGCAGGCCGCGGTGCGCTCGGCGACGCGGGGAGTTCGCGCGGAGCGGGACTGCCGTCGTGAGCGTGCCCGTCGGAGCGTGCCCGTCGTGGGCCTGTTCGTCGTGGGCGCTGTCCACGTGGAGGAGCCGCGAGGCGGAGCAAGGAGTCGCAGCGGAGCTGCGGCGACCGACGACAACGCAGCGGCTCGCCGCGCGGCAGGCGTCGCCCTCTCCGCGCGGACTCTCAGTCCACGTGGAGATCCGCGGTGGGCCGCTCGCCCCGAGCCTGCTCCGGGACGATCCGGCCCGACCAGCTCAGCACCGGGTCCCGGCCCACGAGGTCCGGCGTCCACTGCGCCGAGGCCGCCCGCAGCGCCTCGGCGATGGCGTCCCCGTCGGCGGTGCCGGAGGAGCCGATCACCGCCACCCACGAGCGGATCATCTGCTGCGAGAACCGCTGGCCCTCCTCGCTGCGCTGCCAGCGGATCGGGTCGACCACGGGTTCCCCGCGCAGGTGCAGGTCCAGCGCGAGCAGGGTGGCGTCCCAACCGGGTCCGGCGAACAGCGCACCGGCACCGCTGCCCGCCACCGCCAGCGGCACCGAGTGCTCCAGCTCCAGCGCGGTGGTGTCGTCGCACTGGGACAGCCGGAACTCCAGCACGCTGTCCTCGGAGCCGAACAGCACCTTGAGCCGGCGCGGCGGTGCGCACTTGAGGATGCGTCCTCCCGCGTTGCCCTCGAGCTGGAACCAGCCGCCGACGCGGAAGTCGCCGTGGACCGGCAGGAACCAGCTCCGGAGCCGTTCCGGGTCGGCCACCGCATCCCAGACCTCCCGGAGCGGCGCCGCGAACCTGCGCCGGAGCAACATGCTCACCCGCTCGTCGTCGCCGAAGGTCTGCTGGTGCACCTGGCGCCGGGTGGCCGCTGCCTCGCCGGAAAAGTCGATCATCGGTGGTCCCCTCTCGGTTCGGTGGCTCACCTCCCAGGGTCACCGGAGTTCGGCGGATGCGCTGACCGGAACGGGCTCCGCGCCGGAATCGGCGATCCGCAGCGCCTCCACGAGTTCCCGGTACACCGGGTCGGCGGCCACCAGCTCCTCGTGGCTGCCGCGGGCGCGGACCTGACCGTCCTCCAGGACGACGATGGTGTCGGCGTCGATCACCGTGGACAGCCGGTGCGCGATGGTGACCACCGCGCCCGAGGCCGCCCGGGAGCGGATGCAGTCGTGGATCGCCGCCTCGGTGCGGCCGTCGACCTGGGCCGTGGCCTCGTCGAGCAGCAGCACGTCCGGGGTCCGCAGGATCGCCCGCGCCAGCGCGATCCGCTGCCGCTCACCGCCGGACACCGACGTCTCGCCCAGCGGGGTGTCCAGGCCTTCCGCCAGCGCGGCGATCTTGTCGTCGAGCCGCACCTCCCGCAGCGCGGCGTCGATCTCCTCCTCGGTGGCGTCGGGGTGGGTGAACAGCAGGTTGTCGCGAATCGTGCCCGGTACCACCGGCGTCTCCTGCTCGACGTAGGCCAGCCGCTCGCGCACCTGCCCGTGGCCCAGCTCGGGGTAGGGGTGGCCGTCGAGCAGCAGCTCCCCCCGCTGCGGTTCGAGGAAGCGCAGCAGCAGCGAGAAGATCGTCGTCTTGCCCGCACCGGACGGCCCCACGATCGCCGTGTGGCCGCGGCGCGGGATGGTCAGGTCGACGCCGCGCACGGCGGGCGCCGCATCCGGCCCGTACGCCGCCGTGACGCCGCGCAGCTCCAGCACCGGACTGTCCGGGACCGCTTCCCGGCGGGCCGCGGCACCGCCCTCGGGCTCGACCGCCAGCGCGCTCACCTCGCGGATCCGGCCGGCCGCGGCGACGCCGGACTGCAGCGCGGTGACGTTGTGGCTCAGCTCGGTGATCGGGTCCATCAACCCGAAGGCGTAGAGCAGGAAGGCGATCAGGCTGGAGACCTCCAGCTCGCCCGCGCCGACCCGCCACGCCCCGACGCCGAGGATCAGGATGATCGCGAGCTGGATGCCGGTCCACGCGATCGTCCAGGACGCCGCGGTGCGGCGCACCGCCCGGATCGCGTTGCGGGTGGACTCCCGGGCGTGCGCCAGGACCCGCTCGGCCTGGCGCTCCTCCGCCCGGCTGGCCTTGACGGTGCGGATCGCGCGCAGCGTGCCTTCGAGCGCGCCCCCGAGCGCGCCGACGTGCTGCTGCGTCTTCTCCTCCGACTTGGCGATGGCGGGCATCAGCACGCCGAACAGCACCGCCACGACCGCCACCGCGGCGACCGTGACGCCGAGCAGCACCACGTCCAGCACCGCCATCAGCACCAACGTGCCGAGCAGCATGATCGCGCCGTTGATCAGCCCGATCACGCTGGACGTGGCGGCCTCGCGCAGCAGCAGCGTGTCGGACGTGACGCGGGTGACCAGCTCGCCGGAGGGGCGCGCGCCGAGCGCGGGCACCCGCGCGCGGAAGAACCGACGCACCATCGACTCGCGTGCGTCGAGCACCACCCGCTCCCCGAGCGTGCCGAGCATCGTCCACTGCGCGGCCCAGACCACCGCGCCGACCACCATCAGCACCAGCAGCGACGCGATCGGCCCGGCCAGCGAACCGCCCGCCCCGACCGAGTCGAGCACCCACTTGGTGACCATCGGCGTGGCCAGTCCCATGCCGGAGCCGATCAGCGCCAGGAGCAGCCCGAGCGCGAGCGTGCGCAGGTGCGGTCGCGCGAACGACCACAGCACGCCCAGCCGACCGGATCGGTCGGCGGTGTTTCCCTCCGAAGCAGCCATGACCGGAAGTGGAACACGCCTGTTCCACACCGGTCCAGCGATTTTCCAGAAGGGCACGCTCCACTAGGCTCCTCGACCATGAGCAGTGCGGAACGAGCCCTGGAGACCGCCACCCGCGCGCGCACCCGGCGCGCCATCCTGGACGCGGCGGTCACCGTGCTCTCCCAGGACCCCACCGCCTCGCTCGGCGACATCGCCGCCGCCGCGGGCGTCGGCCGCACCACGCTGCACCGGTACTTCCCGGAGCGCTCCGCGTTGCAGCACGACCTGGGCTCGGACGCGCTGGAGCGGATCGACGACGCGGCCGAGCGGGCGCACCTCGCGCGCGGTACCGCGCCGGAGGCCCTCGGTCGGCTCTGCCAGGAGCTGTTCGAGCTGGGCGACCTCCTCATGCTCATCTTCAGCGACCCGCAGTTCACCCAGTCCGCCGCGTGGACGGAATGCACCGCCTCCGACCGCGCGATCATCGAGCTCGTCGAGAACGGTCACCGCGACGGCACCGTCGACCCGGAGCTGCCGCCGGAGTGGGTGCAGAACCTGCTGTGGTCGCTGCTGTACTCGGCGTGGCAGCAAGCCAGCACCGAGCACGTCACCAAGCACCAGGCGCTGAGCCTCTGCCTGCGCACGCTGCGCAAGTCCATCGCCGCCTGAGGCTCATTTCAGGATGCGGCGGAGCCGCATGCGGTGGGGCCGTCAGCTTGCACCGAGGCCCGTGCTCGGACGGTGCCGCTCAGCGCCTTCTCGCGAGGACAGCCGCGACGCCGTGTACGAAGTGGGTACATCGCCGAGCGGCTCCCGGAGCGAGAAGACCGCTGAGGTTCCGCCACCCGCACCGCCACGCAGGCCATTGGCGTTCCCTAGCGGCGGGTCAGCTCCGCAGGAACTCCAGCAGGTCCTCGTTGAACCGCTCCTTGTCACCGGGGACCAGCGCGATGCCGTGCGAGCCGCCCTCGTACACCTTGAGCTGGGCGCCGCGCACCAGCTCGGCGGTCTTCCCGCCGCTGACCGAGTACGGCACCACCTGGTCGTCGTCGCCGTGCACGACCAGCGTCGGGACGTCGAACTTCGCCAGGTCCTCGGTGAAGTCGGTCCAGGCGAAGGCGTCCACGCACCGCACCCCGGCCTCGATGCTCTCCTGCATCGCCATGTACCAGAAGGCGTCCTCGTTGCCCCGGGTGGCGTTGCTGCCCGGGCGGTTGGCGCCGAAGAACCCGGTGGCCGTGTCCTTCCAGAACTGGGAGCGCTCCCCCAGGATACCGCTCTTGATGTCCTCGAACACCTGACCGGGCACCCCGTCCGGGTTCCGGTCGGTCTGGCCCAGCATCGGCGGGATCGCCGAGAGCAGCACCGCCTTGCTCACCCGGGCGGTGCCGTGCCTGCCGATGTAGCGGGCGAGCTCACCGCCGCCCATCGAGTGCGCCACGAGCGCCACGTCCTGCAGGTCCAGCGCCTGGATCAGGTCGTCGAGGTCGTCGGCGAAGGTGTCGAAGTCGTAGCCGCCCCACGGCTGCTCGGAGCGCCCGTGCCCGCGGCGGTCGTGCGCGATGCCGCGGAACCCGTTGTCGGCCACGAACTTCATCTGGTCCTGCCAGGCGTCGCCGTTGAGCGGCCAGCCGTGGCAGAACAGCACCGGAGGACCGCTGCCCCAGTCGTTGTAGAACAGCTCCACGCCATCACGGGTTCTCACGCGACCCATCGGTCCCCCCTCGAACGGAAATCGGCTCCGGGCACCACGAATCCGCGCCGCGGCGACCCGGACGGCACCTCCGACGCTAGGGCCGCCCCGGACCTCCCGCAAAAGGACGAACATCCCTTGCCCACGGGAAAACCCGAGCACACGCGGGAAGTTCGACGAGCTCGCCACCGGGGTGGGCGGCACCGGCCCGGGCGCGGACTCGATGAAAGCCCTCTCACGCGGCATTCAGCCGAAGATCATGGCCGCTTGACAGTCTTCAACCAGCCGCCGAGGAGAGCAGTGCGGCGGCCACCGGATACCACCGAGCGTTGAGGAGGACCTGTGCAGTCGACGGGACATCGAGTGCTGACCGTGGTGCTGGTGCTGGCGGGTCTGAGCATGGTCATCGGCGATCTGGTGCTCACCCCGGGCGGCGGGGCGAGCTGGAACGAGCTCGGGCTCGGACTGCTGTTCCTCGGCCTGATGTCGGTGAGCGCCGAGCTCAACCAGCGCGTCGACGTGCTGAGCGCGCCGACGGTCCCCGCCCAGCGCCCCGCGCCCGAGGAGCCCGCCCGCCGGCGCCGGCCCGGCAGCGCCGCCCGCCGGATCCCCGTCGCCCACCGCTGAGCCGGGGGCGGTCCGGGACCGAGGAGTTGCCGAGGTCGCCCGGCAGGGTGATGATTCTGCGCGCCGACATCCGACCACGATGCCGAGGTGACGACGATGCTCGATCTCGAACCCGCGGCCGTTCGACTCCGGGCGCTGGTGCCCGACGCGACGGGGCGGCTCACCGCGCCCACCCCCTGCGCGGGGACCTCGGTGGGCGACCTGCTCGATCACATCATGACCTTGGCGCTGGCCTTCCGGTACGCGGCGGACAAGACCGACACCGAGATCGTCAGGCAGCCCCCGCCGGAACCCTCGGTCTCGCGGCTGGACCCGTCCTGGCCGAGCCTGCTGCCGGAACGGCTGGACGCGCTGGTCGCCGCCTGGCGGGAGCCCGCCGCGTGGGAAGGCACGACCTGGGCGGGCGGGCAGAACTTCCCCGCCGCGGAAGCCGGTGCGGTCGCCCTCGACGAACTGGTGCTGCACGGGTGGGACCTGGCCAAGGCGCTGGGCCGCGGGTACCAGGTCGACCCGGCGAGCGCCGAAGCCGTGCATGCGTTCGCCTCGGCGGTGCCCGACGACCCGGAGGCGCGGGCGGGCCTGTTCGGCCCGGTGGTGCCGGTGCCGGCGGACGCCCCGCTGTTCGACCGGGCGCTCGGGCTGGCCGGCCGGAACCCGGCGTGGACACCACCGGATCGCGAGGGCTGATCCGTCCACCAGCGCCGAGCCGGGTTCCCTCGCTTCGGCGGAGACGTGGTGGGGGCGACGACCCGGATGCGCACGACCCGGATCGATCGGTGGCCGGTTCCGCAGCCCGTCGCGGCGCGGAGTCAGCAGCAGCCGGAGGGTCCGTTCACACCTCGATGTTCCAGCTCTCCACGTACCACCGGCCGTCCTTCTTGACGACGCCCAGGGACAGCGAGAACGAACTGGTGTCGCCGGACGAACCGATGAGTTCCAGCTCGCGCAGGCTCCGGCCGTCGAGGGTGATGGCCGTGTCCGGCACCTCGACCTTCTTGGCCTTCTTCTTGACCGGCACGTCGACCGTCACCTCCCCCTCCGGCGGCAGCTTCACCCCGGGCTTGGCCCACGCATCGTGCAGCGAGCCCATCGACTTGTGCATCGCCGGCTGCGCGCAGAAGACCGCGGGGTCCTGGTCGGGCGGCAGAACCGGCGCATTGCTCATGCACAACTCCGCGTAGTTCTCGGTCAGCACCTGCGTGACGAAGTTCTTCACGGCCTCGTCCGGCTTGGCGCTCCCCCCGGTCGGCTTGCCGGGGGTGGTCCGCTTCGAAGGCGGCGCGGTGCGACTCGTGCCGTCGCCCGAAGCAGTCGATGCGACGTCCTTGCCCGCCGTCGCGCTCTGCGAGCCGCAGCCCGCAACGCTCATCGCGAGCACGGGCAACGCCACCAGCCATTTTCTGCTGGACGTCAGAACGCTACCGATCTTCACCGGACTTCCCTTCTGGTTCGTTCACCGCGCCGAACGTGCCCGCGACCGACCGGACCATGCGCGGTTCCAGGTCGGCACAGACCGTGTCACACCCCGGAGGAGAAGCACGAAGCGCGGCGCCCGCGAAGGGGTTTCCCCGCAGCTACGGGGAATTCGAGGGCTGATCCGTCCACCGCCGAGGCGGTCAGCCGCCCGCCGGGAGCAGTTCGGCGAGCCGGGGCAGGACCCCGTCGCGCCAGCCGGGGCCCATCCGCTCGCACGCGTTGCGACCGCGCTTGTCGTCGAGGTCGAACCCGGAGTGGTCGAGCAGCAGCCGCGTCCCGCGCCCCTCCGGGACCAGCCGCCAGGTCAGCGTCCAGTCGCCGTTGAAGCTGTAGGCGAACCGCTCGTGCGGCCGGGATTCCAGCACCTCGCAGGGGATCGAGCCGAACCCGGGCATCTCGAGGTGGAACCGGTGGCCGACGTGCTCGGCGATGTCGCCGGGGGCCCACCACCGCGCGTGCAGTTCGGGATCGGTCAGGGCCCGCCAGACCTCCGCCGGCGGGGCGTCGATGAACTGGTCAACGGAGATGGTTCCGGTGCGGGCGTAGGCCATCACGATTCCTCCTCGTTCTCCACGACGTCGGCCAGGCTGCGCAGGCGCTCCCGCCAGAACCTCTCGAACGGGTGCAGCCACTCGCCGACCTGCTCCAGCGGCTCGGCCTCCAGGTGGTACAGGCGGTGGCGGCCGACCGGCTCGTCCCGGACGAGCGCCGCGCGGCGCAGGACCTGCAGGTGCTCGGCGACCGCGGGACGGCTCATCTCGAACTGGGCCGCCAGGTCACCGGCCGTCCGGGGACCGTCCGCCAGCAGCTCCAGCAGACGACGACGGGCCGGGCTGGCCAGCGCGAGGAAGACGTCTTCGGACACCGCCGCACGATACGTAAGCCGAACCCGACATGTCAACTGTTCCCGACATGTCAGCCGGTTGCTGCTCAGGCGGGCTTGCGAGCCTCGAACAGGGTGCGGGAGGAGTGCGCCACGAACGAGCCCTCGCGCTCGATGTGCTGGTGCAGCGCGTGCAGCGCGTCGCGGTAGCCCTCGACGGTGAAGCCGGGCACGGTCCAGATCACCTTCCGCAGGAAGTAGACGATCGCGCCGATGTCGAAGAACTCCATCCGCAGCCGCTCGCAGCGCACGTCCACGACCGCCAGGCCCGCGGCCTCGGCCTCGGCGCTCTCGTCGTCGGGGTGGCGCTTCCGCCGCGCTTCGGGCTGCGGACCGAGGAAGTGCTCCACCAGCTCGAACGCGGTGGCCGGTCCGACGTGCTGGGCGAAGTAGGTGCCACCGGGGGCGAGCACGCGCGCGATCTCGCCCCACCGCACGGTGGCGGGATGGCGGCTGGTCACCAGCTCGAACGCGGCGTCGGCGAACGGCAGCGGTCGCTGGTCCGGGGCCGCGACGACGACGACACCGCGCGGGCCGAGCAACCGCGTGGCCTGGGCGAGGTTGGGTGGCCACGACTCCGTGGCGGCCATCGCGGGCGGGAAGCGCGCCGCTTCCGCCAGCACCTCACCTCCGCCGGTCTGGACGTCCAGCGCGGCGGACGCCGCCGCGAGCCGCCGGCTCATCGACCGCTGGTAGCCCCACGAGGGGCGTTGCTCGGTGGCCCGACCGTCCAGCCAGGAGAAGTCCCACCCGTCCACGGCTGCCGAGTCGGCCTCGCCCAGGAGATCGTCGAACGCGCGCGCCATGCCCCCATTCTGGCGGCGGTGACCCTCCCCCGTCGGGGTCACCGGGGAGGCAGCGGTGGTCCGCCCTCCCCGGTGCGGCGGTCGGCGGGTGCGGGCGCTTGCGGACGTCGACCGCTGGCGAGCCGCGTGGCAGCGGTGACGACGGCGTGCTGCCACTCGGGCGGGACCACGGCGAACGTCCCGTCCTCGATCGTGGCCAGCGCCGCCGCGGCGATGTCGTCGGGCGGGACCCCCTCGCCGGACATGCCGGTCGCCACCAGGGCGGGGCACAGCATGCTGACGCCGATCGGGGTGTCGGCCAGCGCCATCGCGGCGTGCTCGGCCACGGCTACGACCGCGTGCTTCGAGGGACCGTAGGCACCGCCGCCGGGAAACGTCGCGGCCCCGGCCAACGAGCCCGTGATCAGGACGTGGGCCGACCGGTCCGCAGCCAGCAGTCGAGGCACGAACGCGCGCAGACCGTTGACGACACCACCGACGTTGACCGCGAACACCCGGTCCCAGTCGGCCGCGGCCACCTCCCACGGCGCGCCGAGGTCCGCACCCACGATCCCGGCGTTCAGGCACACCAACCGGGCATCGCCGGCGGCCCGGGCCAGCACCTCGACCGATTCCGGCGAAGCGACATCGGTGACGACCGCCTGCGCTCCCAGGGAATCCGCGACCTCGCCCAAGGCGGCGGCGTCGATGTCGGCCAGCACCAGGTCGGCCCCGCGCGCCGCCAGCGCACGGGCCAACGCCCGCCCGATCCCGCTGCCCGCACCGGTCACGACCGCCGTCATCCCGTCCACACCCGGGAAGCCTACCGAGCAGCACCGGCCCCAGATCACGCCGCGAGGCGCGCCGGCCTGCGGTCCTCGTGCGGACCGGCGCCCGCATCCACGCACGCACCCGGACGGAGACGGCGAAGTCGGCAGCGCATTCCGCACCATCGAGAGATCAGGTCAGGTACTCCACAACGTGCTGGTGCTCTGCCAGTCGCTCGCCGCACCCAGGTGCGTGATCGGGACTGCTCGAACAGACGGGAAGCTCTTCAGCACAGCAGGCAGGAGCGTCTTCCGCCCCACCTGGAGTCGATCGAGGAGGAACTGGATCAGCGTCAGCTGACCGAAGGTCCGGTTCCACTCCGCCACCGCCGCATCGAGGTCCGGATGCCTTCCCCACCTCGGCCGCTTCGGGGTGATCGCGTGGACGCGGTTGAACAGGCGGCCGTGGTGCGCGCAGGTGTTGCGCACGAGGTTCAGAGCCTTGAGCCAGGTCGTCAACTGCGGCGCGCTCAGCCCGCACGCATCGGCGACCTTGTCCTGGACGTCACGAGGCGCGAAGCCGTAGAGGTAGGTCAAAGCTCCCCAGCCGAGCAGCTCGACCGCGGCCCAGACCGGCAGGCGACCTCCGTACCTCTGGCGATGGTGATTGACGAAATCTTCGCGGGACTGCCGCAGGTCGGTCTCGTACCGATCGAGCCAACGGCCGTAACCGGGACCGCTTCGCGCGGTGGGCCCGAGCTTGCCGGGGTCGAGGTGCGCGCACGGGTCGACCTTTCCCAGCTCGTGACCGAGCAGCGCGCGGATTGCCAGCTCGATGGGGGCAAGCGCTGTGAAGGTGGCCGCACGGAGCCTCGCGTCGAAGTCGTAGAGCGAGACGACGTCTGCTAGCCGGGTCCCGGGGTAGAAGTCGTCCTGACGCCCCGCCGCGGCTTGCACGCGGAATGGGTACCAGTAGCCGCTGAGACGGTAGCAGTTGACTCGCCGCAGCATGGCGACGGCTTCATGCCGGTCCCCGACGTCCATCCCGCGCTGGGCGAGCAGACCGACCTGCTGGTCGTAGGGTCGGTACTCCTTGACTGCGCCGGCCAAGCACACCGTCCAGAAATAATGAAGACCGGCCCTGGGCCTACCGAAGCAGGCGGAACCGGTCGTAGTGACCACAAGTATAGCCTTGGGAGACGAAGCGCCGCAAATCTCGGTGCTGTTGGCCTGCATGGCCCGGGAAGGACCGGAGCGGGACGTTCACCCGGCCCGGGGCCTGGCGGTTCCTTCAGCGCGCACCTGTTGACCTGCTGCGGTGCTATCGTCCCACGCTGATCTTCGCCACTCTGACGACCGGCGGGCCGCAAGCGATTTTCCTACGCAGTGTTTCCACGAGCCGGTGAGCCACTACGGCAGCGGCACCGACGGTGCCAGGTCGAGGTTACCCGGTGACCACCTCAGCAGCGTGCCCACCCCGATGCGCCGATCCGTCGCGCCGACCTCCGGATAGCAAGAAACCCCCAGCGCACTGGGGGTTTCTGCTGTCTCGACCAGACGCGCGCCCGTAGGGATTCGAACCCCAAACCTTCTGATCCGTAGTCAGATGCTCTATCCGTTGAGCTACGGGCGCTTGCTATTCTCTTGTCGGCCCCCGCCTCTCGGCGGGGACTCTGCGGAGGCTCCGGGATTTGAACCCGGGAGGGGGCGTAACCCCCAACCGCATTAGCAGTGCGGCGCCATAGACCAGACTAGGCGAAGCCTCCCGGTAGTCCTCTTCGCGGCCACCGGAGACAAGAGTACACACCCCTCGCACCCCGTTGCGAAGGGGGGTCCCGGTCCCCGTCGTGGCCGTCCGACCTGGGCGTCGGCTCAGCGCAGGTGCAGGTCGAGCCAGTTCCTCGCGCGCTGCCACGCCTCGGTGGCGGCGTCCTCGTCGTGGTCGAAGCGGTGTCCGGCTCCCGGGTAGCGGACCACGTCGGTGACCACCCGGGCTCGCTCGGCGGTCTCCCGGAGCTTGTCCACCTCACCGGCCGGCACCTGCTCGTCGTCGCCGTAGAGGCCCAGCCACGGGCAGGTCAGCTCGCCGACCACCTCGACCAGCGGTGGCAGCGCCGCCGCGACCGGCTCGCAGATGCCGGGCCCGCCGACGCTGACGGCCGCGCCGAGGCTGCGGCTGGCGGCCACCACGAGCGCCGCCGACCCGCCGAGGTCGAAGCCGACGATGCCCTGCCGGTCGGTGTCCACGCCCTGCTCGGCCAGCCACACGAAGGCCGCGTCGGTGTCGGCCAGCAGGTCCTCGCCGGAGAGCCGCCGGACGTGCTCGGCGACCTCCTCGGCGGCGAGCTCGTCGGCGCCGTCGCGGTGGTAGAGGTGCGGGACGACGGTGAGCCAGCCCTCCTCGGCGAGCCGGGCGGCCAGCGCCCGGACGCGGTTCGTGACGCCCTTGGCCTCGTGCAGCACGACGAGGCCGCCGCGCACCACGGTCTCCGGCCGGGCCACCGTGAGGCGCAGTTCGGTGCCATCGGTGAGCGCGATCGTCTCGGCGCGGGTCTGCGTCATACCGTGCAGGTAACCACGGGGATGGCCCGTCGGGGCAACACGTCATCCGGTTGGCGGAGCGAGTTCCACTGACCGTCACCGATCGGAGGCATGGTGTTGGGCCGACCGTCGCAGGAAGCCTTTCCGCTGGTCCGGGCACGGCGACGCGGAGCGACCCGTTAACGTCGCAGTAGGCCGAGAGCATAGGAGTCTGCCGATGAGCGTGCGCACGCGTGCCGATCTCGACGAGCTGCCCGCCTACGTGGCCGGGCGGACCGTGCCCGGCGCGATCAAGCTCGCCAGCAACGAGGTCTCGGAAGGGCCGCTGCCCAGCGCCGTGGCGGCCATCCAGCAGGCCAGCGCCGAGATCCACCGCTACCCGGACATGGGGGTCGGCGCGCTGACCGCCGCGCTGGCCGAGCACTACGCGGTCGCCCCGGAGCGCGTCGCCGTCGGCTGCGGCTCGGTGGCGCTGTGCGAGCAGCTCGTGCAGGCCACCTGCACCCCGGACGACGAGGTGATCTTCCCCTGGCGCTCCTTCGAGGCCTACCCGATCATCACGCAGGTCGCCGGGGCCCGGCAGGTGCGGGTGCCGCTGACCGGCGAGCACGCCCTGGACCTGGAGGAGATGCTCGCCGCGATCACCCCCGCCACCCGGCTGATGTTCGTGTGCACGCCGAACAACCCGACCGGCACGACGCTGCGCCGCGAGGAGCTCACCGCCTTCCTGGACCGGGTGCCCTCGGACGTGCTGGTGGTCCTGGACGAGGCGTACTTCGAGTTCGTCACCGACCCCGCCGCGCCCGACGGCATGGAGCTGGCCCGCGAGCGGGACAACGTCGCCTCGATGCGCACCTTCTCCAAGGCCTACGGGCTGGCCGGGCTGCGGGTGGGCTACGCGGTGACCTCCGAGCCGGTCGCCGCCGCGCTGCGCAAGGTCTGCATCCCGTTCAGCGTCAACGCCCTCGCCCAAGCCGCCGCGATCGCCTCGCTGGAGGCGCAGGACGAGCTGCGGGCCCGGTGCGCCAACGTCGCCGCCGAGCGGGAGCGGGTGCACCGCGCGCTGGTCGACGAGGGCTACGAGGTGCCGGAGACGCAGGCGAACTTCGTCTGGTTGCCGCTCGGCGAGCGGACCGCGGAGTTCAGCGAGCACTGCCTGGAGCACAAGGTCGTGGTGCGGGCCTTCGCCGGTGAGGGCGCCCGGGTCACCATCGGCCGCCCCGAGGAGAACGACGCGTTCCTCGCCGCGGCGCGCGCCTTCCCGCGCTGATCCCGACCGCGCTGACCCCGTTCGGAATGCGGCGGAGCCGCATGCGGTGCGGCCGTCAGCCGGCACCGCGGCCCGTGCTCGGACGAGACCGCTCAGCGGTCTTCTCGCGAGGACAGCCGTGATGCCGCGTCGTGGTTGGTACGGGAAAGCGGTCCTCAGGTGCGCCGGGTCAGGACCTCCGGCTGGTGGTGTCCGGCGAAGAGAGGGGGGAGTACTTCGCCGGACACCACCGCCCTGGGGGTGTAGCCGCCCGCGTCCGGCGGCCACTGGAGTGCGCAATGATCTGCGCAGGTCCGCAATCTAGCTGCGTCGCGACGACGTCGATCGACGACGCACCCGAGGAAGATCCCATCGGGTGGTCGTGATCAACCGTCCGCATGATCGGTCAGCCGGTCACCGCGTGGTGGCCCTGGACGGAGACCGGGGCCGGCGCGGTCGGCAGCAGCTCCCCCGAGAAGGACACCTGGCGCTGGGGCTGCGCCTCGCCCCGGCCCAGGATCGGGTCGGTCGGCGCACCGGGCGTGCCCGGAGTGCCCGGCGTGCCCGGGTTCTGGGGCGTGCCCGGGTCCTGCGGCGTGCCCGGGTCCTCCGGGGTGCGCGGGGCCTCCGGCTCCTTCTCCTCCTCGCCGCCCGTGCTCGGGTGGTCGACGATCGGGGCGTTCTCGCAGTCGCTGCCGAGCGCCGAGGCGATCGGCGCCACCACGCCCAGGATGGCGATGTTGTTGCCGCAGAGGTTGATCGGCAGCACGTTCAGGTTGTTGCCGTTGCCGACGTTGGCGCCGTCGTTGTCGGCGGAGTCGGCGAACGCCGGGGATCCGGCGGCCAGCATTCCGGCGCTCGCCGCGACGACACCGGCGATGGACGCAGTCTTGCGCATTCGTCGCACTTCCTTTTCCTCGGTTGCCCGGGCGGTCGGCGCCCGGAGGTCTGGTCGAGTCACCGGAGCAGGACCACCGTGCCCAGCGGCAGGGTGGTGAGCAGCTCCATCGCGTCGGCGGGAACCCGGACGCACCCGTCGCTGGAGTCCTGGCCGAAGACGGCCGGGTCGGGCCACCCGTGCAGCGCGACGGTGCCGGGACCACCGCCGTAGCTGTTGAAGGTCTCCGAGTGGGTGCCCAGCGGCAGGATGATCGGGCTGAACGTGGTCACGGTCTCCTCGATCGAGGCCATGATGTAGGTGCGCCCGCGCGGGGTCGGGGAGGCGGGCTTGCCCACCCCCACGACCCATTCGCCGATCGGCGCGCCGTCCCGGCGCACCACCATCCGGCGGGCGTCGACGTCGACGTCCACGACGTAGGGCGAGCGCGCCGCCTGCAGGCCGCTCGCCCGGATCCACCCGACCGAACCGTTCGGCCGGGACGGCAGCATCACCTGCGCCCAGTCGCCGCGCTGGTCGATCACCGGGACCCAGGTGGGGTTGTCGAGCTGGGTGGCGGGCAACGTCGAGAAGACCTCGCCCTCCGGCGCGTCGTGCACGGCGAGGTCCTCGGCGACCCGGAGCACCACGCCATCGGTCTCGGCGCCCGGTTCCGGGTCCCGCGGGGCCCCGGTCAGCTCGGTGAAGGTGGTCGCCGCGGGGTGGCCCGCGACGGCCGGGGCCATCATGGCCATCGGCGGCGGCGCCGGAGCGGGACCGCAGCCGGCCAGCGCGCCCAGGGCGACGCCGAGGGCGGCGATCCCGATGCGGCGTGCGGCTGAACTCATGCTCGGCTCCCGGAGGCGGCGCGGCTCGGACACCCGCTGATCAGGTGTCGTCCGGACGCTAAACCCCTGCTGACTCGCGTAGCACCGCGATCCGGACCCCGATGAAGGCCGGTGCAGGCACCCTGACCAGGGGAAATGGTTCTCACGCCGGGTCCGGCGCCGCCCTTGAGCGAAGGTTGCCCACTCCTTCAGGTGGCGTTTTTCGCTCCAGCGGGTGAACTTTCATCAGCAGTGCAACGCCGTCGCGACGCGGTTCCGGACCGCGGCCGCCCCGTCACGCGATCGGCTGGCAGCCGGGTGCGCCCAGCGGGCACAGTGGAGGCATGGTCATCCGGATCCCCACCCCCGGCGACGTGCTCGGCTTCGCGAAGTCCACCGCGAGCTGGGCCGTCGACTCCGCCACCGCGCTCGCCGGTGCCCCGGCCCGCGCGCTCGGGCTGCTCGACGGCGCCGAATCGCTGCTGGCCCGCGTGCACGAGGTCGTGGGCCGGGTGGAGGAGCTGCTGGAACGCACCGATGGCCTGGTCGACGAGGCGCGCGGCACCGCCGAGGCCGCCGCCACCACCGTCGCCGAAGCGCAGCGCATCTCGGCGGCGGCCGAGGCGCTGGTGAACCGGGCCGCCGGGATCGCCGACGAGGCGGCCCGCTCCGCCTCCACCGCCGACCAGCTCCTCCAGGCCTACGCGCCGATCGCGCGGCGGGGCGCCCCGCTGGCCGACCGGTTCGTCTCGGAGATCTCGGACAAGGAGGTGGACGCGGCGATCCGGCTGGTCGACGAGCTGCCGGTGCTCACCGAGCACGTGCTCACCGACGTGCTGCCGATCCTGCGCACGCTCGACCGGGTCGGCCCCGAGATCCACGAGCTGCTGGAGGTCACCCACGACGTGCGGCGGGCCATCGTCGGCATCCCGGGCTTCCAGTTCTTCCGCAAGCGCGGCGAGGAGCGGGTCAGCGAGGAGGAGGTGGCCAAGCCGGAGACCGACCACTACGACCCCAAGCGCTCCGCCGAGAACACCTGAGGCCGCGGCGCAGGCGGGCAGCGCTCCCTTCAGACGCCTGCCGCGACGTCCTCGCGGGGTCGCTGCGGAGCCGGGGCGGTGCGGACGTGCGCGGCTCCCGGGTGCCGCCGGTGCGGGACCGGCGCGGCGGGTGCCCGGTCGACCCGGCGGTGCCCGATCCGGCGGTGTTCGACCCGGTTGTGCTCGACCCGGCGGTGTTCGACCCGGGGGGCGCCGAGGAAGCGCACCCGGGCGTCGACGACGGTGCGGGCCTCGGTGAGCACGGTCCGGACGAGCGGCCGGGTGGCAGGCGGCCGCCCGACCACCGCGGTGCGCAGGACGGCCAGGGCGACCAGCGGGACGAGCACCACCGCGGCGGCGCTGAGCCAGGAGGTCGCCGTGGTCAGGCCGAACCGGCCCGCCAGCAGGCCGACCGCCACCGCCGGTACCCCGGCGCCCAGGTAGAACGCCAGGTAGAGCGCGGAGGTGACCGCGCCGCGCCGGTCGTCGGCGGCGATGGCGGCGCTGGCCCCGCCGTAGGCGAGCCCGTGCCCGAGCCCGGTGCCCACCGCCGCGAGCAGGGTCACCGGCACCGAACCGCCCCCGGTGAACGCCAGCGCGGCCAGGCCGACCGCGAGACCGGCGAGCCCGGCGAGCTGCGCCCGCCGCGCGCCGAGCCGGGGGACGAGCGGCTGGGTGAGCGCGGAGCAGAGCAGCACCGCGGCCAGGACGCCGCCGACGACGGCCAGGTCGTCGACCCCGGCCGCCCGGCCGAGCGCGGCCGGGATGACCGCCAGGAACAGGCCCGCCGCGGTCCAGGCGAGGAAACCGGTACCGGCGGCGGCGGTGAACCGCAGGCGGCTCCCCCGGGGGATGCGCGGCAGCTCCGGCCGCCACCGCCCGGAGCGCGCCCCGGGCACGGCGGCCACCCGGTGCCAGGCGATCGCGAGCAGCGCCGCGTGCAGCGCGTAGGGCAGCACCCGCGGCGCCGGGGCGTGCTGCGCGAGCAGCCCCGCCGCGCTCGGCCCGGCCGCGGTGCCGAGCACGAACGCGATGCTGGCCAGCACCGAGGCCCGGCCCCGGTCCCGGCGGTCCGCGCACTCGGCGATCAGCGCGGTCGCCGCCCCGGTGCAGGCGCCGAGCGCCAGGCCCTGCGCCGCGCGGCCGACGAGCAACCAGCCCGGGTCCGCGGCGAAGGCGAAGCACGCGGATCCGACGGCGGCCAGCGCGATGCCGCCGCGCAGCACCGCGCGCTTGCCCAGCGCGTCGGACAGCGAGCCGAACAGCACCAGCACCGGCACGCTGACCAGCGCGAACATCGCGTAGACGAGGGTCATGGTGAGATCGCTGAAGCCGAACTCGCGCTGGTAGAGCGGGTACAGCGGGCTGGGCAGGTAGGCCCCGGCGGTGAGCACGACGAGCAGGTACAGCGCGGTGCGCGCCTCGCGCGCGCGGCCGGGGGCCCAGCGCACACCCCGAGGCGCACCGTCGTCGGAGATTCCCTTCAGCACCACGCCTCCAGCCTGGCGCGCCGGACCGCTGAGGAAAAGCGAACCTTTCCGAACGCGATCGTGCAAAATGTTCGCATGGTCGATCCGAAGCTGCGGGTGCTCCAGATGGTCGCCCACCACGGCACGGTCACCGCAGCGGCAGCGGCGCTGCACTACACGCCCTCGGCGGTCTCGCACCAGTTGCGCCAGCTCGCGGCGGAGCTCGGCGTCGAGCTGGTGACCCAGTCCGGGCGGGGCATCCGGCTCACCGCCGCCGCGACGACCGTGCTCCGGCACGCGGAGCTGCTCTACGCCCAGGAGGAACGGGCCCGCGCCGAACTGGCCGCCGCGGCCGAGGAGACCGGCGGCTCGTTCACGCTCTGCGGGTTCTCCACCGCCGCCTCCCACCTGCTGCCGCCCGCCGCGGCGGCGCTGCGGGACCACTACCCGCAGCTCGGCGTCCGGGTGATCGAAGCCGAGCCGACCCGCTGCTTCGACCTGCTGCTGGCCGGGGACGCCGATCTCGCGCTGGTGATCGCCACCGCCCAGACCCCGCCCAGCTCGGACACCCGGTTCGACCAGCGACCGTTGCTCGACGACCCGCTCGACCTCGTGGTGCCCAGCGGGCACCCGCTGGCCGACCGCGCGACCGCCACGCTCGCCGACGCCGCCGACGAGCCGTGGATCGTGGGGCGCCCGGGCAGCACCTACCACCACCTGGTGCTCACCGCCTGCACCGCGGCCGGGTTCACCCCGAACATCGCGCACTACGCCGACGAGTGGGAGACCGGAGCCGCCCTGGTCGCCCACGGGTTCGGCATCATCCTGGTGCCCCGGCTGGCCCGGCTGCACGCGAGCCGTCCCGTCGAGCGCATCCCGCTCCGCGGCGAACCCGCGCCGGTGCGCCGCATCCTCACCGCCAGCCGCCTCGGCAGCCGCGAGCACCCGGTGCTCATCACGGCGCTGTCGGCCATCACCGGCGCCGCCAGCGCCCTGCACCCGGGGTGAGGCTCACACCAGGTGCCGGGCCGGGAGCCGCGTCGGTCCGTCGCGGAACCGGTAGCCGGCCGAGCGCAGGTGGCGGTATTCGAAGAAGGCCAGCACCAGCGTCGAGACCAGCCCGCAGAGGTTCAGCCCCAGCCACAGCCAGTACGGCAGGCCCTTGGTGTCGCCCCCGTGGATCTCCAACCCGCTGACCACCAGCACCAGCCCCACCGACGCCACCGGCGCGAGCAGCGGGTGCAGCTCGCTCAGCCAGATGCTCGTCCGCGCGGCCCAGTAGAGCGTGCACGTCAGGAACACGCTGCTCCACAGGGCACAGAAGAGTGTCAACGCGATGCCCCCGAGGATCACCGCCAGCCGCAGCAGCGAATCGGTGTCGGTCCAGCCCTCGACCAGGGTGGCGAAGCCGTAGAAGGCGGCGAACCACACGATCGGCGACCAGATGGAGGCGAACCCGATCAGCGCGCGGCGCAGCAGCCGCGGCACCCGGGCGAGGAGCTGCCAGCGGTGCGCGGCGCGGGTCACCAGGAGCAGGACGAGGAACACCGCGGGCAAGCCGATCAGGGCGTACAGCCCGGTCTGCTCGGTCTTGTCCTGGACGTTGCCCAGCACTTCGCGAACGGTCTGGTGCTCGTGGCTGGCGAACACGACCACGGCCAGCCCGACCGCCGCGCGCCAGAAGGTGAGCCGGTCCAGCAACCGGCCTCGGGGATCGCGGCCCACCGCGGGCTTGTGCAGGAACTTGGCCGCCTGCCACGGCAGGAACACCACGGCCAGCACCCGCAGCGTCGTCCTCGGCGTGGTCAGACCACCGCCACCGCGCCGCCGGGACCGCTCCGGCTGCTGCACGACCACCGTCCGCACCCCCATGCCGAAGGAGCAGTGCCGAAGCCGCGAGCGTAGCGCCGCCCTCGCCCGCACGAGGCGGAAATCGGGGAACTCCGACGCCGCCGCCCGTGCTGGGGCGGCGGCGCAGGAAGCGGTGGGTCACCTCGGTCGCCCGCGGCGCGGGCGTGACCGGCGGCCTCAGCCGACGGCGGGCTGCGGCCGGACGGCGGGCTCGGCGGTCGGCCCGCTCCCCCGGCGCTGGGTGGTCAGCAGAACCGCGACGACGACCAGCTGGAAGCCGATGATCATCGCCTGCGCCACCGGGGCCTGCACGCCCAGCAGGACCATCGTCGTGTTGGTCGCGAAGTGCACCGCGATCGCGGCGAGGACCCCGGCGCGCTCGTAGGCGCAGCAGACCAGCATGGTCATCGGGATGGAGCTGACGGCGAAGAGCACGCCGCTCGGGCTCAGCAGGCCGAGCTGGTGCTGGACGGTCCCGTCCAGGAAGAACAGCGGCAGGTGCCACACGGCCCAGATGACGCCCAGCACCAAGCCGATCCGGAAGCGGCCCATCGACGCGCGCATCCGCGGGTAGGCGGTCCCCCGCCAGCCCGGCTCCTCGGCCAGCGGACCGGCCACGACCATGTTGACCAGGAACACCGCGAGCCCGCCCGAGCCCTGCACCGTGGCCAGCGCGCTCTGCGCGCTCACGCCGGGGCCGCCCGCCACGTGCGCCAGCAGCACGGCCCCCAGCACGGTGGCCGAGGCGAGCACCAGCAGCAGCGGCGCCCCGAGCAGGTGCGCCGGCCGGAACCGGACCGCGTGCTCGGGGACGGGTTCACCGCGCCGGGCGCGGCGGATCCGCAGCACCAGCGCGCCGACCATCGGGCCGAAGGCGCCGAGCAGGTGGGGCACGAGCGCGGCGGGGTTGGCCGCCGGGCCGCCGAGCGCGATCGCCACGGCCCAGGCCGCCCAGCTCGCGGTGAAGGTGACGGCCATGAACAGGATCAGGTCGCCGCGGTGCGGGTTCGCGGGTGCGGACATGTCAGGACTCCTGGTGGGTGGGAGGGGTTCACGCGGCGTCGAGCCGGTGGGCGAGCCAGGTGGTGACGAGCGAGAGCAGGTCGGCGTCGACCGGCTCGCGCAGCAGTCGGGGGTAGGAGCGCAGGGTGTGGCGCCCGGTGTCGCGGCGCAGCAGGTGGGTGAGGTCCGGGACGCAGTGGACCTCGGCCCCGTCCGGCACCAGCCGCCGCATCACGTCCAGGTCGGCCGGGTCGACCTGGAGGTCCTTGGCGCCGGTGACGGCCAGCACGGGCGCCGTCGCGGCGGCGAGGTCGTCGCGGGAGTCGTGCGCCAGGTTCTCGCGGAGCCAGCGGGAGTCGAGCGGGAATCCGCCGCGCTTGATCCGGGCGAGCACCCGCGGACCCGCCGCGCGCAGCGGGCGGCGCAGGAGCCGGACGGGGGCGGGCATTGTCCCGAGCAGCGAGCGGGCCTGCCAGCGCATCGCCTCCTCGCCCGCGCGGGCGTAGCCGGCCAGCAGCACCACCGCCCGCACGTCGTCGCGGGCGGCGAGGGCCATGGCGTGCAGGGAACCCTCGCTGTGGCCGACGACGGCGACGGCACCGGGGCGGATCTCGGGGCGGGCGGACAGGGCGCGCACCGCGGCGGCGGCGTCCTCGCGGTTGTCGGTGAAGCCGGTGGCCCGCGGGTCGCCGGGGGTGGCACCGACGCCGCGCCGGTCGTAGCGCAGCGTGGCGATGCCGCGCGCCGCGAGGGCGGCGGCCAGTTGCGGACCGAGGTCCACCCGGAGCTTCCGGGTGTTGCCGTCGCGGTCCAGCGGCCCGGAGCCGTGCAGCAGCAGGACAGCGGGGTGCGGTCCGGCCCCGGCGGGCAGGGTCAGGGTCCCGGCCAGCGGGGTCCCGTCGGTCGCGGTGACCGTCATGTCGATGTCGGACAAGGCTGCGCTCCACCTCTCATTGTTCTCAACGTTGAGAACGTTATCAGATGTGAGATCATGGGGGCATGGCAACCGCGGATCTCCTCCTCCACCCCGTCCGGCTGCGGATCCTGCAGACCCTGCTCGGCTCGGGCGAGCTCACCACCGCCCAACTGCGCGACCGGCTGCCCGACGTCGCCCCGGCCACCATGTACCGGCACGTCGCCGCCCTCACCCAGGCCGGAATCCTCGACGTGGTGCGGGAAACGCCCGTGCGCGGCACCGTCGAGCGCAGCTACCGGGTGCGCCAGGACGAGGCCCTCGTCGACGACGACGCGCGCACCACCATGACCAAGGACGACCACCGGCAGGCCTTCACCGTCTTCACCGGGGCCCTGCTGGCCGACTTCGACCGCTACCTCACCCGGGACGACACCGAACCCGCCCGCGAAGGCGTCCTCTACCGGCAGGGCGCGGTGTGGGTCACCGAGGAGGAGTTCGCCGAACTCGTCGACGAGCTCGAAGCCGCCGTCGAACGCCGCACCACCCCCGGCGACGGCCGCACCCGGCACGTCATCAGCCTGGTCCTCGTCCCGGACAAGGCCACCGAGGGCTGAGGCCGCGAGCCGCCCGTTCGCCGGATGCCCCGCCGAACGGGCTCGGGCTGCGGCAGACTCGGCGCATGGACGGGAGCAGGTGTGCCGTGCTGGCACTGCACTGGCAGGTCAACGTGATCGAACCCGAGGGGTTCTTCGGCGGCATGCTCGCCGAGCCGGTCGCCCGCAGCGGCGTGGTGGAGCGCGCGGCGCGGTTCCACGCCGCCGCGGCCGAAGCGGGGGCCGAGCTGGTGTTCACCCGGTTCACCGTGCCCGCGGGCGGCGGCGAGCTGGTGCGCAACACCGGGTTCATGCGGGCGGTCGACGACGCCCGCGAGTCGTTCCGGCCGGACTCGCCGGGAACGGCGCTGATCGCCGCGATGGCGGACCAACCGGACCTGGTGGTGGACAACCAGAAGCTCTCCGGGATCGCGGGCAGCGACCTCGCCGACCGGTTGCGCGCCCGGGACATCGGGACGCTGCTGATCACCGGGGTCGCGACGAACCTGACCGTGGAGCAGACCGCCCGCCACGCCACCGATCTCGGGTTCCACGTCCACGTCGTCCGCGACTGCGTGGCCGCCGCCGACGAGACCGCGCACGAGGCGTCGCTGGCCGACCTGGAGCTCACCACGGCCGGGTGCCTCACCGCCGACGACGCCGTGCGGCTGCTCGCCGCGGGCGACGTGCCGCTCATCCGGTGAGCACCTCGGCGCGGTCGTGCGCCCGGTGCGCGTTCTCGCCCCGCAGCGCCAGGACGCAGCACGGCCCGGCCACCGCGCACGCGGCCCCCAGCAGCGCGTTCGAGGCGTGGGTGGGCAGGACGACGGCCAGCAGCGGTCCCGCTGATCGGCCCGCGAGCAGGAAGCTGTTGGCAGCGCCCACGCAACCGCTGCGACGTTCCTCCGGGGCGTGCTTGCCGAAGTGGAAGAACAGCGACTGGGCCAGCGCGGCGAAGCTCACCCCTGCACGGTCCGCAGCGCGACGGCGTCCAGCACGGATTCGTACGTCAACGGAACCGACCGCGATTTCGGCGCGGGCGGTGAACGGAGAACGGATTCCCGACCGGCTTCGCCCGGGCCGTGATGCGCCGCACCGCCCGACCGGAAGGCTAATTCTCCTCGCCCTTCTTGTCCTTCTCGCCCTTCTTGTCCTTCTCGCCGCGGCCCTCCTCCTCGCCGCGGCCCTTCTTCTCCTTCTCCTTCTCGTCCTTGTCGGGCGCGGGCCGCTCGATGATCACCGGAGGCGGGGGCGGTGCCGTCGTCTCGCTGCGGACGACGGTGTCGGACTCGATCAGCGGAGTGCTGGCGTTCGGGGTCATGCCGAGCCGGTGGAACTCGCGGACCGTGCTGCCGTCGGCCATGCGCAGCTCGACTCCGACGTGGACGTCGTGGCCGGTGGCCCGCGGCGGATCGATGACCCCGACCGCGTGCACCGCGTTCCACCGGTCCTCGTAGTCGCTGTGACCCCGGGCCCGCAGCGCGGGGCCCAGCCTCGTCCACGCATCGCCGGGACGTTCGGGCAGCAACGCGTAGTACTCGGCCACGACCCGCTCCAGGTCCGCGGGTGCCGCGACCGGCACAGGCCGAGGCGGGGGGTCGTCGCGCTGCGGGACCAGCACGAGCGCGAGAACGACGGCCGCGAGCACCGCGCCCAGGACGGACAACGGCGTGCGGTGCCGCCGGACCGCAGCGCCGGCCGACGCCGCGGTGACCTCCCGGGCACCGGTCGGGTGCTCCGCGACCCGCGTGCCGCTGTGCCGGGCGAAGGCCGCTTCGTCGAACACCGGTAGCGGCTGGGTACGGGCCTCCGGCGAGCTGTGCTCGGTCGCCGTCGGCGATCCGTCCGCCACGGAGCGGAGGAACTCGCCCGCCTGCTGCGGCGTTGGCCGGGCCGCGGGGGCGTTGTGCATCATCCGCGCCAGCAGCGGGAGGAGGGCGCCGGCGCGCTGCGGTGGCGGGACCTGCCCCGCGGCGGCTTGGTGCAGCACGGCCAGCGAGTTCTCGGTCTCGTCGCCGAAGGGAGGACGCCCTTCGAGGGCGGCGTAGAGCGTGGCGCCGAGCGAGAACACGTCCGAAGCCGGTGTCGGCTGCTGCCCGCGGGCGATCTCCGGTGCGAGGAAGGCGGGCGTGCCGTTGAGCATCCCGGTCTGCGTCACCGACACGTCACCCGCGGCCAAGGAGATCCCGAAGTCGGTGAGCTTGACCGTGCCGTCGTCGCCGAGCAGCACGTTGCCGGGTTTGACGTCCCGGTGGATGATTCCCGCCCCGTGCGCCGCGGCCAGCGCGGACGCGGCTTGCGCGCCGATCGTCGCCGCCGTCCCGACCGCCATCGCGCCCGACTCGGCGAGCACGTCGGCGAGGCTGCGCGAAGGCAGGTACTCCATGACCAGGACGGGAAGGCCGTCGTGCTCCACCACGTCGTGCACCGCGACGACGTTCGGATGGTGCAGCCGCCCCGCGATGCGACCCTCCCGCATCGCGCGCTGCTGGGCTTCCTCGGAGCGCGCCGGATCGAAGCCGGTCTGCACGATCAGCTGCTTGACGGCCACGGGCCGCCGCAACCGCTCGTCGGTGGCGAGCCACACGACGCCCATGGCCCCGCTGCCGAGCCGACGTTCGAGCCGGTACCGGTCGGCGAGCAGGTTGACCACCTGGCTCACGATCGTCCCTCCTCCCTGGGGCCGACCTCGGCTGCCCGGGAGGGCACGAGGCCACCGCGACCTGAGCACCAGCATCCCGACCGGACCGAGCGCCCCGGGACGGGGGTCGCCCCGGGGCGCGCTGCTCAGCGCCGCAGGGCCTTGATGACCAGCTGACCGATGACCAGGTACACCAGCGCGGCCAGCCCGTAGTTGAGCACCAGGCCGAGCAGTGCGTCGTCCGGCGTGAACACGTCGCCGAGGCCGAGCACGAAGACCTTCGCCGCCCCGTAGACGAACGTCACGAAGCCGTTGCCCTGGTTCGCGTCGAAGACCACGAACAGGACGTGCAGCACGAAGATGGTGACGATCGCGCCGATCACCACGCGCACGACGCTCGCGACCGACTCCGAGTCCACCCGCTCGCGATGGCGCTCGCCGTCGCGATCGCGGTAGGGCGGCTGTTCTTGCGGTGGGTAGTGGGGCTGATCGCGCGGGGCGCGGGGGCCCTGGGGGTGATAGCTCATCGCGGGCAGTTTCAAATGCCGCGTTCGGATTTGCAACACCACTCGGGCGTCACTTTTGAGAGCAGCGCCACAACCGTCTTATGTGAAATTAATTCATACCCTACTCCTGGCACCCGAGAACAATCCGCCGCACCCATGTCCGCGATGTGCGAAATCGCCGAATCGGGCCCCTTTCGCGCTGGCTGGTCGGATCGCCATCACGGTGACCACGTTCTGCGGACGCCGTTTCCCCAGGTAGAGCAGGTCCGCGGAGGGGCACCGGCGGTCACCGCCCACCATTCGCGTTGGGCGACCGTCCAGGAATCGGGGATTTCCGCGGTGGGCTCAACCGCTTCTCACGCCCATTGGTGAATGCCATCGAACGACCGCGAATGCAACCACCGGCGGCGACCCCGGTGAGCGCACGGCCAATCCGCAACGCGAACGGACGCGCGTTCACCGACTCCGCCACGCTGCGATTTTCGCCGGCGCAGCGGTGCGACCGCACCGTGAACGGCAGCATCCGCATTGGCCATCGTCGAGTTCCCCTGGGGGTTAATTGACAGGACCGCAGGCACCCGCCCACGCGAAGGCCCAGGGAAAAACGTGCGAATGCGGCAAGCAGGACGCCAAGAACCAGAAGCATCCGAAAGCCACTTCAGCGCAGGAGAGCGGTTATCGATCCGGCCCGCACCGATCTCATCCGCCCCGGCCGCGTACTTCGCGTGCGCGTGCGGCCGCCGCGCGTTGCGGATCGCTCATGTCCCGGGGGCGTCCGAAGGCCGTGCGCATCGGATGATGACCGTGCACCACCGGCGCACCGGACCGCTCGCGATCGGGCGCGGTGAGGTGGGCGGGAGTTCTCCCGGGGACATCGCGGATCGAGGGATCTCCCGCTCCCCACGCGCGATCGGCGCCGACGGCGGACCGCGCGCCGACCATGGGATCGTGAGTGCGAACCACCCCGTCGCGGTGCCCGAGTGGCAGCAGTTCCTCCGCGACTACAGCGACGAATACCTGCGGACGGCCACGGACGAGGACTTGGCCTGCGTCGACGCCCGCCAGCGCGAGAACCGTTGGATGGGCTACGAAGCGGCCACCGAGGAAGCGGTCCTCGCCACCGAGGAACGGCTCGGCGTGCGGCTCCCGCCGAGCTACCGCAACTTCCTGCTCGTCAGCAACGGCTGGCGGGACGTCGACCCCGAGATCGGCGAGCTGCTCGGCGTCGACGAGGTCCAGTGGTTCGCGGAGCGGGACGCCGACCTGCTGGAAGCCTGGGCCGACGCGGAGCTCCACGAGATCATCGAGGTGGTCAAGCCTTGCCTGGTGGTGAGCGACCACTCCGGTTGCGCCGTCCACTGGCTGCTCGACCCGACGAAGATCGGGCCGGGCGGGGAAGCGACCGCGTACGAGTGGGCGACCGGCGACGGCTCCGATCCCGAGCCGTTCCCCCACTTCAGCGCACTCGTGACGAGGGGCCGGGCCGCCAACGCGCATCGCGCGGCGACCGGCGCGACCGTGAAATCGGGGCCCGAGGAGCCCGCGGCACCGGCCGACGCGCGCACCGCCGACGCGCGGGCGAACGGGAACACCAGCGCCACGCGCATCGACCGGCTCGACAACCTGGTCCTCGACGTCGCGGACCTGGACGCCACGATCGACTTCTACACGCGGGTGCTCGACGTCGACGTGGTCGCGCACGAGGACCGCACGGCGCTCGCCTTCGGCGACACCCGGATCGACCTCCGCGTGGCCGGGCTGGACGCGGAGCGCTCCGGGGCCGCCCACCCCGCTCCGGGCACCACCGAGCTCGGCTTCGTCGTCGAAGAGCCGGTGCTCCTCCTGATCGACAAGCTCCAGGACCGCGGCGTGCGCATCGAGGCGGGCCCGGTCAGCCGCACCGGCGCACGCGGCACGCTCCACAGCCTCCACCTGCGCGACCCCGACGGGAACCTGATCAAGCTCGGCAACTACCTCGACTGAGCGCGGGGAGCGGTCGTCACCGGGCCCGGCGGACGTGCGGGCAGCCGCGACCAGGTGGGCCACGGCGGCGGGCACGTGCCGACGGTGAGCACCGGGTGCCTGCGACGGTCGGCGGGCGTCCGCCCTCCCGTGCCGTTCGCGGGACGACCTGCGCGGCCCGCACCAGGCCGTCCCGACCAGGCGCTCGGCGCACCGGGGCTCGGGCCGACCGAACCCGCGAAGGCATCGCGCGGGTGCGAACTCGGCCGCACCGCCCTGCTCCCAGGGCGGAGGCACCCGCTCGACCGGAGCACCGGCGCCCTCATCGACGGGTCCTGGTGGCCAGCGCGATCCACACCAGCGCGACGACGGCGGTCAGCACGTAGGTGTTGCCGACGAGGTGCTGCACCGGTGTCCAGGTCAGTTCGGCTCCCCCGACGCTGGGCGGGAAGTGCCACGGAGCCGTGATGGCGACCAGCGCGGTCGCGACCACCGGCAGGTAGCCGCACCGGTGCCGGATCGCCGCGCCGCACAGCAGCAGCAGGCCGGGCGCGGCCCACACCCAGTGGTTCGACCAAGAGGTCGGAGAGACGAGCACGGCGAACAGGCCGACGGTGACGAAGGCGGTCGGAGCGCTCACCCGGGGCAGGATGCGGGCGGTCAGGACGAGCAGGCCGAGGCACAGCAGCGCCCACCCGGCGTGCTGCGCGAGCGGTGGCAGGTCCAGGCGGCTCAGCGCGCCCGACACCGACTGGTTGCTGTTCAGCACGTGTCCGGCGACGTCGGCGGCCGGGCCGTGGCGGAACCAGTAGTCGACCGACGCCGTGAAGTCGACGGCGAAGCCGATCGCGGTGCACCCGGCCGCGGTGATCACTGCGGTGAGGGCGGCGCGGTAGTCCTTGCGGAGCAGGAAGAACAGCAGGAACGCCGCCGGGGTCAGCTTGATGGCGGCGGCGATGCCGACCAGCAGCCCGCGCGGCCAGCGCGGCGCGCGGGCCAGGCAGTCGAGCGCGACCAGACCCATCAGCGCGATGTTGACCTGGCCCTGCCCGAAGCAGGCGTGCACGGGTTCGAGCAGGAAGGTCAGCGGCAGTCCGGCCGCGGCCACCGAGAGCGCCCCCCGCGTGCCCGCGCTCGGCCACGCATGGCGGGTGACCAGGTAGAGCGTCGCGCCGAGAGCCAGCACATCGACGACGTTGAGCATGCTGAGACCGACCGTCGAGGGCACCACGGCGAAGGGCGCCAGCGGTAACAGCGCGAACGGCGGGTAGACCCACGGCAGCGGATCGGGGTTGCGGACCGGCGACCTGGTGTTGATGAAGTCGCCGCCCGCAAGCCAGGTGTGCACGGCCCACCGGTAGACCTCGAAGTCGCCCCAGAACGAGTACAGCGACACCAGCGTCCCCAGGCAGCAGGCGAGCGCCAGTGCGGACACCACCAGGACCAGGCGAAACCTGCGCTCGATCCACGGCGGAGCCGCTCGCGGCAGCGTCCGCTCGGCCTCGTCGGTCCTCGCGGCGCCGTCCGGACCCGCATCGCCCGGCGTTCCGGCATTCCGCGTGCGCGCCCCGCGGCTCTTGCCCGTTCGGGCACCGGCGGCGGTCTCCATGCTCTTCCCCATTCCTGATGTCGCAGTTCCACCGAGCGGGCGTCCTGCTCGCTCGCTCACCACCGCACTGGCGCCTCCGCCCGGCGCCCCGGCGGGTCAGGGCGGCAGCGGGTCGCCGGTGCCGCCCTGCACGGTCGTCACCGAGCCCTGAGCAGGCGCGTTCGAGCTGATCCTTCGTCGCTGCTCGTGGAGCCCCGCCGGTCGAGACCGAGGCGGACGTGTCGTGACCGCCCGCGAAGGCGTCCAGTCCGGGATGCGCGGGTCGTGATCACGAGTGCTGCTGGATTTCCTCTGCGCGGAGAGCGCGGCCGCCAGCGCACCGGTGTTCTCCACGCACCTGCTGCTCCGCCACCGACGAGGTGACGGGACCGTGCAGGTCAGCGGGCGGGCATGGCTGCCTCCCTGCCCCGGCGGCGGGTCAGCAGCGCCGCGACCGCGGCGGCGACCACCGCACCGACGACGTTGTTCAGCAGGTCCTGCGTCTCGCACACACCTCGGTTCGCGATCTGCTGCACGAGCTCGATCACCACGCCGAGCCCGATGGCCGCAGCGAGCACGGGGAGCGGCCTGCGCGTGGCGAGGACGGCGAAGAACACCAGCGGCACGAACAGCAGCACGTTCGACAACTCGTTGCCGCCCATCATCGAGAACCCGTTCAACTGGCAGAACGGTTCCTCGATCACCCGCACGCCGGGCATCGAGGCGTAATCCGGCCGGGTGCGGGAAAGCGTCACCCCCAATACCGCACCGAGGCTCATCCCGGCCAGCACCGAGGGCACCGGCCGCCATCCCCAGCGACGCGCCGCCACCAGCCCTGCGGCGCCCAGCAGGACCACGCCCACGAGCATTCCAACGAGGATGAGCGGGTTCGACAACGTGTTCTCCACGGTCGAGAACACCGATTCCAGACTCAGCACAATCGCACTTCTCATTCGTCGTCGACTGCGTGTACGAATGAAAGGTAACGACGACTCCCGGGAAAATGGTGCTCCGAACAAGCAAAGGAGCCGCGGAGCCGATGTTTACGGCCGATCGACCATTTCATGTTGGTGAGGTCTGGCCGATTGACTGATGACACGGCAGCGGCATCGGCCGATCGGCCGATGCCGCTGCCGACGGCACGCGACAGCTTTCCGGCCCGGGGCAGCCCCCGACGGGCCTGGCCGCATTGGTGACCGCCCCGGACGACACCGGACCGGCTGCCTCGTGCGGACCGCTTTCGGAAATGGGCTCGGGTGGCGGAACCGCGACCACAGCCGCACGGCCATGCACGTGGTCGAACGCGTCGATGGCGAAGCGCTACATGCACGTGAACGGGACCGTGCTCGGATCGGTCGCCGACAAGATCGGACGGAGCCTGTGGGCGACCCGCCGGACGGAACCCAGGACGACGGCAACAAGGCCAGTTGAGATCAGAAATGAGACCAAGGGCGGCGCGATCCGGTGCGGTGGTGTCGTACCGGACCGCGTTCCTGCTGGTCAGCGGAGCGGAAGCGGGGGGATTCGAACCCCCGGTCCCTCTCGGGACGCTCGCTTTCAAGGCGAGTGCATTCGGCCGCTCTGCCACGCTTCCAGGGCGCAGCGTAGCCAATCCGGGCGGGCCGCGGGCCCGGCGGGGTCAGTCGTCGACGTCGTGGAGGTGGTCGAGGAGCCTGCTGAAGACGGTGGCGAGGACCTGCTGCTCGTGGGGTTCGAGCAGGTCGATCAGGTGCCTGCGGACACCGGCCACGTGCATCGGTGCGGCGCTGCGCAGCTTGGCCATGCCCTTGTCGGTGAGTTCGGCGAGGACGCCGCGGCCGTCGCTGTCGCACTCCACCCGGCGGACCAGGTCACCGGATTCCAGGCGGCGGATCTGGTGCGAGACGCGGCTCTTGGAGTGCGCGACGTCCTTGGCCAGCTTGCTCATCCGCAGCCGGCGGTCGGGTTGTTCGGCGAGCCGGACGAGGATCTCGTAGTCCGCGATCGACAGTCCGTGCGCGGCGTGGAGCTCCTTGTTCAGGCGGTGTTCCAGCAGAGCGCTGCCGTCGATGTACGAACGCCACGCGGCCATTTCGCCTTGGTCGAGCCATGCGGCTTGCCGTTCGTTCACCCGACCAGATTACCCGTCCTCACTCGGAGTGGCCTGTCCTTCGGCGAACGGACCAGCGGCCCCGGCGCCGCTCCGGCAACCGGCGGACCCACGTCGCGCGCCAGCGGTAGCCGTCCTGCTCGGCCGCTTCGACGCGCAGCCGCACCCGGTCGCCCTCGGCCAGCTCGCGGAAGCCGGTCGCCGCCAGGCGCGAGAAGTGCGCCCAGACCTCCTCGCCCCCGACGTCGACGACGCCCCAGCCGTCCTCGGTGTGCCACACCCGCACCCGTCCGACGTGCTCACCCTCGGTGTCCACGTCGGCACCGTAGTCGACTCGCCGGGCGGAATTCCGGTTGCTCCGGGACGGGTGCCGCGGGTTACCGTCTGGCGTGCCCGAAGCCACTGTCGTCGTCAACGAGCTGGTGAAGCGGTATCCCAAGAGCCGGACGAACGCCGTGGACGGGATCAGCTTCCGGGTGCCGCCCGGTGAGGTGTTCGGCCTGCTCGGCCCCAACGGCGCGGGCAAGACGACCGCGGTCGGCATCCTCACCACCCGGGTGCTGCCGACCAGCGGCGGCGCCGTCGTCGCGGGGGTGGACGTGGCCGCCGACCCGGTGGGCGCGCGGCGCAAGGTCGCCGTCGTCCCGCAGCGCAACAACCTGGACCGCTCGCTCAACGCCCGGCAGAACCTGATCTGGCACGCGACCTACCACGGCGTGCCGCGCGCCGACCGGCACCGGCTCGCCGACGAGCTGCTGGACCGGATGGGCTTGGCGGCCAAGGGCAAGTCGCAGGTCGACGACCTCTCCGGCGGGCAGGCGCAGCGGCTCATGATCGCCCGCGCCCTGATCCACCGCCCCGAGGTGCTGTTCCTCGACGAACCGTCCACCGGGCTCGACCCGCAGGCCCGCCTGTTCGTGCACGACCGGATCGCCGACCTGCGCGCCCAGGGCGTCACGATCGTGCTCACCACGCACGACATGGACGAGGCCGAGAAGCTCTCCGACCGGGTCGGCGTCGTCGACCACGGCAGGCTGCTCGCGCTCGACACCCCGCGCGCGCTGATCGGCACGCTGCCCGCCAGCGGGACCATCGACGCCTCGGTTCGGCCCGACGGGCTCGCCCCGGAGCGGGTGCCGGAGCTGCTGCGCGGGGTGGCGGGCGTGTGCGGCGTCGAGGAGGTCGGCGTCACCACCGCCGCCGACTGCGTCACCGAGCACCGGCTGCGGCTCTACGTGGACCGCGAACCGGCGTCGCTGCTCGGACCGGTCGCCGGGCTGCTGGACGAGCACCGGGTGGCGCTGACCGGTCTGTCGCTGGGGTCGGCGACGCTGGAGGACGTCTTCATCGGACTCACCGGGAGGGAGCTGCGATGAGCTCGGCACGGGCGTTCTTCGCCGTCCTCGGTCGCGACGTGTTCGTCACCGGCCGCGAGCTGCCCAGCTTCCTGGCGCAAGTGCTGGTTCAGCCGGTGGCGCTGCTGTTCATCTTCGGGAAGGTCCTGGGCGAACTCGGGTACGTGCAGCCCGGCTACGCCCAGATCCTGCTGCCCGGGATGGTCGCGCTCAACGCCTTCCTGGTGTCCCTGCAGAACACCTCGTTCCCGCTGGTCCTGGACTTCTCGTACTCCCGCGAGATCGAGGACCGGCTGCTCGCACCGCTGCCGATCAGCGCCGTGGCCGTGGAGAAGATGCTGTTCGGCGCCCTGCGCGGGCTGGTCGCCGCGCTGCTGATGGTCCCGATCGGGTTCTGGATGCTCGGCACCGTCACCTGGGACCTCGCCGGACTGCCGTTCGCGTTCCTCTGCATGGTGCTGGGTTCGCTGTGCGGCGGGGCGGTCGGCCTGACCGTGGGCGCCGCCGTGCCACCGCGCCGCATCAACATCATGTTCGCGGTGATCCTCGCCCCGCTGATCTTCACCGGCGCCACCCAGTTCCCCTGGATGCAGCTCGACGACCTGCGCTGGTTCCAGGTGATCTGCGCCTTCAACCCGCTCACCTACGTCAGCGAGGGGATGCGCGGCGCCCTGCTCCCCCACGTCCCGCACCTGCCACCGTGGGTCTGCGTCCTCGCCCTCGTCGGCTCCGGACTCCTCTTCGGCGCCCTCGGCATCCACTTCTTCCTCCGCCGCGCCCTGGACTGAACTGCCGCACCCCTGCTCGGCGCGGGGTTGCGGGCATCAGCCGGTGATGTGGCGCAGGTACAGGCTCGGGTCGGTGAGGTAGCGGCGCCAGTGGTCGACCACGTCGAGCTCCTCCCAGGTGACGCGGCGGCTGCCGTGGTCGCCGACCTCGACGATGTCCGCGCCCGGGGCGGCGGCCAGGATCGGTGAGTGCGTCGCGCACACCACCTGGGCCCCGGTGCGCCCCAGCTCGTGCAGCAGCGCGACCAGCCGCAGGCAGGAGTCGAACGACAGCGCGGCCTCGGGCTCGTCGAGGACGTAGAAGCCGCGGTCGCGGAACATCGCGTCGAACACGGTCAGGAAGCCCTCGCCGTGCGACATGGCCGAGGTGTCGTCCTGCCAGTAGCCGTAGCCGCCGTTGACGGCGTTCATCAGCCCGAACGCGGTTTCGGCGCGGAGGAAGAACCCCTTCTTCCGCAACCGGGGGCCGGACCGCATCCGCCCGCCGGCCGGGGTGGTCTCCAACGCGATCACCTCGCCCAGCGGCGTCTTCGGGCGGTCGTTGGCGTACTTGCGGCCGGCGCGTCCGCCGTGCGCGTCCAGGTCGAAGCCCTCGGCGATCGCCTCGACCAGCGTCGACTTCCCCGATCCGTTCTCCCCGACGAGCATGGTCACCGGGGCGGTGAAGGTCAGACCGCGCTCGGCGAGCTCCGCCACGCAGGGCACCGTGTAGGGCCACGCGTCGAACGCCCCGGGACGGCGGGACTCGGGGATGTAGGCGCGGCGGACGAGCATCGACCTTCCCTCACAGCAGAGCGGATGTGCCGAGGGTCGCACACCTCCTCCGCCGCCCCCGCCGGGCGTCGCGGCTTTCGAGGCCGGACCCGGCTACCGCTCGGCCAGCACCGCGCGCAGCGCCTCGACCTGGTCATCGTCGAGCTCCGACCGGGGCGGCGCCGGGTCGTCCAGCGCCCGCCCGAGCGCGTCCGCCGCGAGGTACAGCAGCCCGCCCGCGATGCCGAGCAGCACCAGGACGTTCCCGAACCGGCTCACGACGCGGCTCCCGGCGGGACGGTGCGGTGGTGGGCGCGCAGCAGCACGACGAGCGCGTCGGCGAGGTCGGGCCACGAGTCGCGCAGCTCCTTGAACCGGTCGGGCGCGCTCTCGACGGCGTGGAGCACCGCGGCGGTCGAGCTCGGGGCGTACGGGGTCACGGAAGCTCCTCGCTGCTCGGGCGGCTTCATCACCTGGCGTGCTCGGTACATTACCGTCCGTTCCCGACCGCCGAGCACGCCGCCCTCGCCCGGCGCGCTCAGAACCACTCGCCCGGCTGCCACCGCACGCACGTCGGCCGCGCCCCGGTCCGGCAGAACTCCGCGACGGCGTCGCGGACCTGGTCCAACGGCAGCGACGCCGAGCGGGGGAACTGGATGCCTCCTTCGGGATCGAAAGGCACGACCGGGGTGGTTTCGTCCGCGTCGGGGTTGAACGAGTCGACGAGTGCCCCGTCGTCCTGGGTGCGGTGGACGTAGTTGAGGGCGCCCCACCCGATACCCGTCTCGCTGGTGACCCGCAGGCGCCCGTCCGGGAACGCCGGGCCGTCCGGCTCCCGGAAGGACAGACACGGCCGGTCCCACAGGTACACACCGCAGGTCCGTCCGGGCGGGTCGGTGACGATCTGATCGATCAGCTCGTCGATCTCCGCCGGTGTGCGCGCGTAGCGGAAGATGTTGCGGAAGACGACGGTGATCACGGTCGTGGTCTCGATCGCTGTCATGGCCTCGCTTCTCCGTGGAGCACGATGGGGTGGTGGCTCCGGGCTCCCGGATGACGAGCGTGGAGCCGCGGGGCCGGATGGCGCGCACCGTTGCGCCGCAACCGTCGTCGAGGCTGCACACCGTGCGGTCCAGCACGACCACGCCGCAGTCCTGTCCGGCCTCGCGCACCATCGCGGCGAACTCGGTCTCGACATGGGTAACCATCGGCGGCGCCCCCGCATCGCTGTAGGGGTGAGGCTGTCCGAGTTGTGCGGGGTCAGCCGTGCCCGTGCGGGCCAGGTTCGTCGTCATCCATCCGAGGAGAACAGAAATTTCCCCGCTTCAAGAATGTCGTCAATACCCGTGACGCCCAGGAACGCGAACACCGAGGCAGCAATGCCGGACAGCACAGTCCAGTACACTTCCCAAGGCATCCTCCCCCGCTGCACTTCTTTGCGGAACTGATCTGCGATCAAACCAAGGACCACCGCCGGGCCGAACATGCAGGCAAGCATCAACATCCCCTGCGACAACGGCAATTCTTCGTCGCGGGCAACTCCGAGAAATTGAATGTACTTCGCCGTCAGGGCCACCCCGGCGACAGCCCCCAGGATCCACCAGATCACGTCTATGTCGCCGTTGATCTCGTCCTTGTTCTCGCCATTGCCATCCGTCATGCGCCCACTCCCCTCTTCGGCTTGATCACGCGGTATGCCAAGACGTGCGACGTACGTCGAGGGCCATGCGGCCAGGGCGGCGGCTACCGTGATCACGAGGTTTGCTGGCGGCCGGTGATCCGCCGACGAGATGAGAGCCCTGAGGCGTTGTCTCCACGTCCCTGATCCTGGCGCAACGCACGTGGCGGCAGGGGATTTCCGCGAATGTGAGCGCTACGGCCGTCGAGGCCGCACACCGTGCGGTCCAGCACGACCACGCCGCAGTCCTGTCCGGCCTCGCGCACCATCGCGGCGAACTCGGTCTCGACACGGGTAACCATCGACGGCGTACCCGCATCGCTGCAGGGGGTGAAGCTGTCCGAGTTGGGCGGGATCAGCCGTGCCCGTTCGACCACGTGCCCGTCGGCTGGTGCGGCCCCGCGCGCGGGCTCGTCCGGGAGGTGGCACGCTGCACCATTCCGCGATCAGCAGCAGCCGTGCTGGTCGGGCAGCTTCATCGCCTGGCGCACTCGGGACATCGCCGTCCGTTCCGAGCACGCCGCCCCCGCTCGGCGCGCGGCGTCGCGGCTCAGGACCACTCGCCCGGCTGCCACCGCACGCACGTCGGCCGCGCCCCGGTCCGGCAGAACTCGGCGACGGCGTCACGAACCTGCTCCAGCGGCAGCGACGCCGAGCGGGGGAACAGCAGCCCGCCCCTCGTCGTCGAACAGCAGCACCGGCGCGGACTCGTCGGTGTCGGGGTTGAACGAGTCGACCAGGTCACCATCCGGAGTGCCCGGATGCATGTAGTTCAGCGCGCCCCATCCGTTCTCGCGGTCGGTGGTGATGCGCAAGCGTCCCGGCGGGAACTCGTGAACCGTGCCGTCCTCGGACTGGCGGCACGGCCGGTCCCACACGTAGACCTGCGCGAACTGCTCCGGTTCTCCGTAGAGGATCGCGTCGACCAGATCCCGCGCATCGTCCGGCGTCCAGGCGTAGCGGAACTCGTGGCCGAGGATTCCGGTGATCACGGACCGCGCCTGCGTTGTCGTCATGGTCTGGCCTTTTCGTGGATCTCGTGCGGCCGGTCGCTGCCCGGTGTCCACACCGCAAGCACCGAGCCTCGGGGCAGGATCGCGGACGCGGTTCAGCATGTCTTCAACGTCTTGGAGGCGCCGGGCCAGGTCTTCGATCGCCGACATGGCGCGCTTCTGCCTGGTGCCGAGGGCTCAGGGTGCGGGGATGACCGACCGGTGGGCGCGACCCCGCGCAGTGCTCGTGGTCGGTGTTCGTCGTGCGGCGTCGAGGTAGGCGGTGATCAGCGGGAGTTCGTCGGTGGTCCAGGTCGACGGGGGCGGCAGCGGCCGTGCGGTTTCGGCGGGTTCGGGTGGGCCGGTGGCGTTCGCGGCTTGGTAGAACTCGCGCTCGGTTCCGCGGGTGGCGACGCAGGATTCGCACGGCACGTGCTCTCCGGGGCGGATCGCGTCGAGTCGGGGGGTGCGGGCCCAGTCGCCGCGCAGCGGGTGTCCGCACACGGCCAGGCCGGGCAGCGTGCTCAAGTGGCACCGCGTCTGGTCCGGTGAGATCACCCAGTGCGCGGTGGCTCGTTCCGGTTCGGCCGCGTGCCCGGCAGGCGGTGCGCCCCTGGGCGGGGGCTCGTCCTGGAGGTGGTGCTCGGTCATGCCCAGCACGATCGCGATCAGCAGCAGCAGGCCGTCGAAGAACAGCAGGCCGCTCATGGCCGCACCGGGTCGCTGTCGATGACCAGCGGGCCGCCGGTACCGGCGGCCTCGTGCAGCCGGGCCGCCAGCAGTTCGGCGGTGCGGGCCTGTTCGGTGAGTTGCGCGGCCGTGGGCCGGTGGCCGCGTTCGAGGTTCTGGGCCATCGCCCCGAGCCCGATCACGGCCGCCTGCATCGTCAGCAGCAGGCGCCGCAGGTCGTCGCTCACCGCGCACCCGCCCACCGCAGGGCCACCACCGGGCTGCTGCCCGGCATCGGCACCCCCGCCAGCTCGTGCGCTTTCACGTCGCACCGCGGGCAGGTCCACCACAACCACGCCTCCGCCGAATCGACCGCCGCCACACCCGCCCCGCACAACGCCACGACCCGCTCACCGTGGCACCACCCCGACGCCGCCGTCGCATGCCGCTGCCCCGCAGCAGGAACCCAGCTGAACGGATAAGGCCGCCATGTCGCCGAACGGTCGCCTGGACTGCTGTGAACTCTGCTCATGCCGACACACCTCGCCGATCTGTTCCAGGTGGGGCGTCGGTCAACCGGAAGGATCCCCACAACCCGTAGCTTCGGGAATACTCGTCGTGAGATATGGAGTTCTGGTGTTCACACGCGTTCACAGCGGGAGCCGGGATGGTGCGGGGGTGGGATCTGCGGGCCGCCCGGGAGGCGGCCGGCTTGAGCCTGGGCCGGATGGCGCAGCGGACGCACTTCGCCCGCTCCTACCTCAGCATGATCGAGACCGGGAAGCGTCCGGTGGTGCGCGATGTCGTCCTGGCCTACGAACAGGTGCTCGAGGTGCCGTTGGCGGACGCGCCGGGTGAACCGCTCCGCGTGGCGCACGAGTGGTTGCTCGCCGAGCCCCCGTCCGGCCGCGCGGGTCGGCGCATCGGTGGTTCGGACGTGGCCGGGCTGGAAGCGCGCGTGGTCGAGCTGCGGCACCTCGACGACGTGGTGAGCAGCGCCGACCTGCTTCCCGTCATCACCGGCGAGCTGGCCCGCGCCGAACGGCTCGCCGACGACGCGTCGTGCACCGAGTCGATCGGGCGGCGCCTGTTCACCGCGCTCGGCGAGTTGTACCAGCTCGCCGGATGGGTGGCCGACGACGCCGGGAACCACGCCGACGCCCGGCGCCACTACCTGACCGGGGTCCGGGCCGCGAACAACGCGTGCGATCGCGTCCTCGGCGCCCAGCTCCTGTCGAGCCTGAGCTACCAGATCGCCAACCTCGGCGACCCGGCCGACGCGTCGCTGCTGGCGCGCACCGCGGTGCGCGGCGCGGACGGGGCCACGCCCGTGGTGCGCACGCTGCTGCTCGAACGGGCCGCGTGGGCGGCGGCGCGGTCCGGCGACGCGGAACTGACGTGGCGCACGCTGGACGCGGTCGACGACACCTATGACCGGCGCGGCGGCGACGAGCCGGAATGGACCTACTGGCTCGACCGCGGCGAGATCGACGTGATGGCCGCTCGCTGCATGGTCGCGCTCGGGCGCCCGCGGGACGCCGCGCCGCTGCTCGCCCACGCCATCAGCGGCTACCCCGCGGAGCACGCGCGGGAGGTCGCCCTCTACCTGACGTGGCTCGCCGAGTCCCACGCCCGCGCCGGTGACCTCGACGCCGCGCGCAGCACCCTCGCTGAAGCCCGGCGCCGCGCGGCGGCGATGCCGTCAGCCCGGACGGCCGCCCGCATCCGGGACGTGCACCGCCTGGTCTGACGCGCGGCCCCGCAGCTCGTCAGGCAGCGCCGCGGTGGTCAGTCGGCTCCTTCCGGGTAGCCGTCCTTCTCCTTCCACAGCTCGGGCCGGTTGCCGGTGAACTCGTGCACGTACCCGCACCGCGCGCAGATCAGCCCCATGGCGGACTGGTTCGCCCACGCCACGTTGAACAGCTCGGCGCCGGTGGAGTTCAGCTTCACCTCCCGGGACGAGAACCGGGCGTGCCCGCACACCAGGCATCGGAACGCCCGCCCCAGCACGGTGGCGAGCTTCGGCTTCTCCTCGAACAGGCCCACGGCACCGATCATGCCAGCCCGGCGGGTCCGCCGGTGCTCAGCCGAGCACGTCGACCCACACCAGGCGGTGGTCGGAGGCCTCGGCCAGCCTGCCGGACGGCCAGAACACGCCGGAGCGCAGCGGGAGCAGCGAGGGCAGCACGTAGTCCACCCGCAGGTTGCCGGGGGCCTCGTCGGCGAAGTCGGCGGTGTCGAACACGGGGAGCCCGCGGTGCTGGTCGTTGGCACCGCCCTGCTCCTGGCTGGCGCGGGCACCGCCGAGGCTCGCGGGCAGCGGGTCGATCACCCGGGGCGCGCGCAGCAGCTCGCGGATGCCGGTGCTGCCGCCGTCGAACGGATCGGAGTTCTGGTCGCCCGCGACGACGAACCGGGCGCCCGGTGCGAGCCCGCCGCGCCGTCCCTCGTCGTCGTAGACGTGGCCGGACCGGCCCGGCGTGACGTAGTCGGCCCAGAACCGGATCTCGTCGGCGTTGCGCAGCCCGTTGCGGTCCTCCGCGCCGTCGAAGCTCGGCGGCGTGGGGTGCGAGACCAGGAAGTGCACCGGCTTCCCGCCGACCCGCACCGGCACGTCCCAGTGCGACTTGGAGGACAACCGCAGCACCCGCTTCGCCTCGGGCGAGTACCAGTCCCCCGGCTCCGGCGTCGCCGGGTCGTCCGGCCAGGACGCGCCGGGCAGGTCGGCCCAGCGGAAGTGCTGGAAGGTGCGGACGTCGCCGAGCGGGTACTTCGACAGCACCACCATGCCGTACTGGCCGGGGAACCGGCCGAAGCCGTGCGCGTCGTCGGGGCCGCCGACCTCGCCGTCGCGGTTGAGGTCCACACCGGACTGCACGCCGGTGTTCACCGGTGCGGTGAAGGCGTGCGGGTAGTGGATCGGGTCGGCGCCGCGCTGGCCGACGGCGAGGTAGTTGCGGCGGAAGGCGTCCACCGCCGCGCCGCCCGCGACGTGGTCGAACTCGTTGAGCAGCAACACGTCCGGGCGGGTGCGCTGGACGACCTCGGCGATCGCCCGGGCCTGCTCGTCGTCCGGTGTGGACAGGTCCGCCAGGAGTTCGCCTTCGGCGGGGCGGTTCAGCGACGCGTTGAACGTCGCGAAGCGGATCGGGTCGGTGGCCGCCGCCGGGGCGGCGGGGACCAACGCGGTCGCGGTGACCGCGAGGGCGGCGAGCAGGGCGCGGCGCACGGGTGCTCCTCGTTCGGTTGTGCCGTCGGACCTCGTCCGGAGTCCGCCCGGGAGCGGCCGGACCGCCCGTTCCGCAGGATCCCAGCGGCCCCCGCACCGGGACAACGCCGACGTGGTGAACAGCAGGTGCACGTCGGCGCGCCCGCGGCGCGGGGGCCGGGTCCGGATCAGGACAGGTGGTGCCCGTGCGGGACCTTCGCGGTGTCGTGCTGGGCGGCCATCAGCGAGCCCTGCGCGGCGCGCAGCTCCGCCCGCTCCGCCCGGGTCCGCATCCCGTTGACCCCCTCGGTGCTGCGGGCGTAACCGGCGACGACGTCGGCCAGGCCCTTGGTGTTGAGCTCGAGCGCCCGCCGGTCGACGTTGCCCAGGTCATCGTCCGCGGTGTGGTAGTGCGGGTCGTAGGCCTCCCCGGCGGTGCCGCCCCACAGGGCCGCCTCCTCCTCGGTCTTGACCCCTTCGGCCCCGGTGAACAGACCGCCCGCCGGGATGCCGACCGCGATGAACTCGCCGTAGTCGGAGCGGCCGTTGAAGTCGGTGCCGCGGAGCTCGACGCCGCGCCGCGCCATCGCGTCGATGAAGTCCTGCTCGATCTGCGCCGAGCCGTAGGGCCCCTCGCCCGCGCCGACGCCGTCGGAGTCGTCGCCGTCGAAGGTGAAGTAGCCGGCGTTCGGCGAGCCGATCATGTCGAAGTTCAGGTACAGCGCGATGTCGAGCTGCTGCTCGAAGCCCAGCCCCTGCACGTACTTCGTGGAGCCGACCAGGCCGGATTCCTCGGCGCCCCACCAGGCGAACCGCACCGCGTTGTTCACGTCCGGGCTGCCGCCCATCTCCAGCGCGGCGGCCAGCAGCCCGGCGCTGCCGGTGCCGTTGTCGTTGATGCCCGCGCCGTCCGGCACGCTGTCCAGGTGGGCACCGGCCATCACCACGTTGTCGGTGCGGCCGGTCCGGGTCTGGGCCAGGACGTTGCGGGTGGTCACCGACTCCAGCCGGGACTGCACGTCGACGGTCACCTCGGTGCCCGCCCGCCCGGCGAGCTGCTCGCCGACCTGCCGGGTCACCCCGGCCGTCGGGATGGTGGCCGCCGCCGGGTCGCCGAGGGTGCCGTTGAGCGGGCCGTCGACGTTGTTGTAGATGATCGCGGCCTCGGCGCCCAGCTCGGAGGCCACCCGGGACTTCTCGGAGAAGTTGCACGCCCCGCGCTGCACCAGCACGACGGTGCCCGCGATGTCGGTGCCCGCGTAGTCGGCGGCCTCGCAGCCCGGCGTGTCGTCCACCGGCGCGACCGACAGCGACGCCGTCACGCCGCCGGGCGGGGTCGCCGGGGAGTACTCCAGCGCGTCGCCCTCCACCGGCTGCCCGCCGGCGCTCAGCGCGAACGAATCGAGGAAGTACGCCTGGTAGGTGAACTCCGGCGTGCTCACGTCGAAACCGGCCGCCCGGAGCTTGCCCGCCACGTAGTCCACGCTCGCCTCGTAGCCGGGATGCCCGGAGGCGCGGTTGCCGTGGATCTCGGCGATCCGCTGGAACGCGATCAGGTGACGGTTGACCTCGTTGACGCCGATCCGGTCGCCGAGCTCCCGGTCCGGTGCCGCGGCGGCCGGGGCCGCGGCCCCCAGCACGGCGACGAGTGCGATCGCCGTGGCGGCGCCGCGACGGGATCTGATGGTTCGAAGACTCATCGTGCTCCCCGATTCGGGTGGGTTCTGTGGTGGTCGTCAGCCTTGGCAAGGTCACGCAGCGGCGTCAAGCACTTACCCGGAAGAGTTATTTTTCGGGAACCGATTCCCGTTTTTGCCGGTTTGGGCGATCTCGGAGGAGTCTGCTCCTGACGCGCCGCGCCCGCCATCCCGCCGCGGCGCATTACGGTCGGGGCATGTACGCGATCGCGATCCGAGAGCCGGGCGAGCCGGACGTTCTGGAGTGGACCGAGCACCCCGACCCGCGACCGGGTCCGGGCGAGGTGCTGATCGACGTGGCCGCCAGCGCGGTCAACCGCGCCGACCTCAACCAGCGGCAGGGCAACTACCCACCGCCGAAGGGCGCCAGCGAGGTCCTCGGCCTGGAGTGCTCCGGCACCATCGCCGAGCTCGGCGCCGACGTCACCGGCTGGCAGGTCGGCGACGAGGTCTGCGCGCTGCTCTCCGGCGGCGGCTACGCCGAGCGGGTCGCCGTGCCGGCCGCGCAGGTGCTGCCCAAGCCCACCGGGGTGGACCTCGTCGAGGCGGCGGGCATCCCGGAGGTCGCCTGCACCGTGTGGTCCAACGTCGTGATGGAGGCCGGGCTCGCCGACGGGCAGCTCCTGCTGGTGCACGGCGGTTCCGGCGGGATCGGCACCTGCGCCATCCAGATCGGCCGCGCGCTGGGCGCCCGGGTGGCCGCCACCGCCGGTTCCGCGGACAGCCTCCGGCTCTGCCGGGAGCTCGGCGCCGACCCGGCGATCAGCTACCGCGACGAGGACTTCGTCGCGGTCGTCAAGGAGCTCGGCGGGGCGGACGTCGTCCTGGACAACATGGGCGCGGCCTACCTCGACCGCAACCTCTCCGCGCTGGCCCCCGACGGGCACCTCGCGGTGATCGGGATGCAGGGCGGGCGCAAGACCGAGCTCGACATGGGCAAGATGCTGGTCAAGCGGCTGCGGATGTCGGTGCTCGGGCTGCGCGGCCGTCCCCTCGGCGGACCGCAGGGCAAGGCCACCATCGTCGCCGACGTGCGCAACCGGCTGTGGCCGCTGGTCGAGTCCGGACAGGTGCGCACCCTGGTGCACGACCGCGTCCCGATGGCCGAAGCCGCCCGCGCCCACGCCACCCTCGAAGCCGGCGGCGTCCACGGCAAGATCCTGCTCGTCCGCTGATCGCCCCTTCGGGGCGTGAGTGAGGGGCACCCTTGACCGAGTTGGGACCACTTTCAGATTGGCTTGCGTGGCGGTGCGGGTGGCGGAACCTCAGCGGTCTTCTCGCTCCGGGATCCGTTCCTGATGTACCGAACACGTACACGGCGTCACGGCTGTCCTCGCGAGGGGACCGCTGAGCGGCACCGTCCGAGCACGGGCGGCGGTGCCGGTTGACGGCCGCACCGCATGCGGCTCCGCCGCATACTGAAAGGACCCCTTACTGGAGCAAAGGTGCCCCTCACCTGGAAAAGTTCACCCGGACGTGGGCGCGGGGACGGCGGGGGTCAGGCGAGTTCGGCCACCGCTCTGAGGAGTTCCTCGACCTCGTGGGCGTTGGTGTAGTGGGCCAGGCCGACGCGCACCGCGCCGCCGACCTCGCCGACGCCGAGGACGGCGAAGACGCCGTGGGTGCCCGGGTCGGCGAAGGCGCAGACGCCCCGGTCGGCCAGGTGCTCGACGGCGTCCTCCGCCTTGACGCCGTTGATGGTGAACGCCATCGAGGGCACCCGGCGCATCGCGTCCCCGATGACCATCACGTGCCCCATCCGGCGCAGGCCGCTGGTGAGGTGGGCGAGCAGGCCCGCCTGGTAGGACTTGACCGACCCCATCGAGGTGAGCAGCCGCTCGCGGCGCGGGCCGAGCGCGGCGTCGTCCAGGCCCGCCAGGTAGTCGACGGAGGCCACCAGCCCCGCCAGCTGCGCGTAGGCGTGCGGGCCCAGCTCGAAGCGCTCCGCCCCGCGCGCGCCCGCCTCCAGCGCCACCGACGGGAGCTGGTCGAGCATCGCGGGGTTGCGGAAGGCCAGCGCGCCGACCGGCGGCCCGCCCCAGGACGTCGCGTTGACCGCCACCACGTCGGCGCCCATCGAGGTGATGTCCACCGGCATGAACGGCGCGGCGGCGGAGGCGTCCACCACGACCAGCGCACCGTGCTCGGCGGCGGCCGCCGCGGCCGGGCGCACGTCCGGGCGGGTGCCGACCGCCCCGGAGGCCGCGGTCAGCGCCACCACCTTGGTGCGCGGGGTGATCAGGTCCTGGTACTGCCAGGTGGGCAGCTCGCAGGTCTCGATGTCGACCTCGGCCCACCGGACGCTGCTGCCCGAGCGCTGCGCGGCGCGCTGCCAGGGCGCCACGTTGGCCGGGTGGTCCAGGCGGGAGACGATCACGTCGTCGCCGATCATCCAGCCGTCCCCGAGCGCGTCGGCGAGCCGTTGCAGCAGCACGGCCGAACTCGGGCCGAGCACCACCCCGGCCGGGTTGGCCCCCACCAGGTCGGCGATGGCCCGACGGGCGGCCTCCACGATGGCCTCGGCGCGCTGCGACGCGGGGAAGACCCCGCCCGGCCCGGAGACCGGCGCGCGCATCGCGGTCGACACCGCGGTGGCGACCTGCTCGGGAACCTGCATGCCCGCCGGGGCGTCGAGGTGCACCCACCCGTCGCCGAGCGCGGGGAACAATCCGCGGACCGCAGCGACGTCGAACGCCATGAGTCCACCGTACGGAGCCGCACCCCCCGATCTCGCCGCCGGGTGGTCTCTATCGCATCACGGATCGGCGACGGCCCCGCGCGACACGCGAGGGCGTCCCAGGCTCCCGCCGCGCGCGCCCACGCGCCAGGATGGAGGCATGAACGGCGATCGGAACGAGGAGAAGCCCTCGGTGTTCGTGGTCGGCGAGGACGGCTCGCCGGTCGGTGCGGCCTCGGGCGAGGGCGCGGAGCACGGCGAGGCCATCGGGGACCTGGTCGAGCAGCCCGCCAAGGTGATGCGGATCGGCACGATGATCAAGCAACTGCTGGAGGAGGTGCGGGCGGCGCCGCTGGACGAGGCCAGCCGCAGCAGGCTCAAGGAGATCCACCAGTCCTCGATCAAGGAGCTGGAGCAGGGCCTGGCGCCCGAGCTGATCGAGGAGCTGGAGCGGCTGTCGCTGCCCTTCGCCCAGGACACGCCGTCCGAGGCGGAGCTGCGGATCGCCCAGGCCCAGCTCGTCGGCTGGCTGGAGGGCCTGTTCCACGGGATGCAGACCGCGCTGTTCGCGCAGCAGATGGCGGCCCGGGCCCAGCTGGAGCAGATGCGCCGCGGGCTCCCGGCGGGCAGCGGGGAGTCGGAGCCCCCGCAGCGCGGCGGCCAGTACCTCTGAACCCGCGCGCCCGCCCGCGCCCGGGAGCGGGCCCGCCGGGCGGGCGCCCCCGGCCCGGCCGCCACGGGGGGTCGTGCCCGTTTTGCGGCAAACCCACGTCGAGTGACGCCCAGCCCTCTGCTGCCTACCGACGGTCGGTACTCTGACGCACTGTGCAGGCCACGAGCACGCTAGACCGACCGTCCGCGCCGGCTGAGAGTTCGTCGCGGAGCTGGCGCAAAGCGTTCAAGGACATCACTGAGGGCCTCTCGCAGCGGCAGTTGTGGGCGCACCTCGGTTGGCAGGACATCAAGCAGCGGTACCGGCGCTCCGTGCTGGGCCCGTTGTGGATCACGATCGGCATGGGCGTCACCGCCGCCGGTCTCGGCATCATGTACTCGACGATCTTCGGGCAGGACCCGAGCGAATACGTCCCGTACATGACCACCGGGTTCATGATCTGGTACTTCATCCAGGGCTGCCTGACCGCGGGCACCGAGGTCTTCATCCGCAACGAGGGCCTGATCAAGCAGCTCCCGGCGCCGATCACCGTGCACGTGCTGCGCACCGTGTGGCGGGAGTTCCTGCTCTTCCTGCACAACCTGGTCGTCTACCTGGCGATCCTGGCGATCTTCCTGCCGCCGGTGAACTGGACCCTGGTGCTGATGGTGCCGGGCCTGGCCCTGCTGCTGTTCAACGGCGGCTGGGTGATCATGCTGCTGGGCGTGGCGAGCACCCGGTTCCGGGACATCCCGCCGGTGGTCACCAGCTTCATGCAGCTGCTGTTCTTCATGTCGCCGATCGTCTGGCCGATCGAGCTGCTGGAGCAGAACGCCGGGCCGCGGGCCGCGCTGGCCCAGATCAACCCGATCTACCACTTCGTGGAGATCCTGCGGGCCCCGATGCTCGGCGAGCCGATCGCGTGGCACCACTGGTACGTGGTCATCGGCTTCACCGTCGGCGGCTGGCTGCTGGCGCTGCTGGTCCTGCGCAACTACCGCGCGCGCGTCGCGTACTGGGTCTGAGCGGGGAGGCTGAGAGACTCATGGTGAGCATCGACGTCTGGAACGCGGCGGTCGACTTCCCGATCTTCGACGCGAAGTCCCGTTCGATGAAGAAGGCCGTGCTCGGCAGGGCGGGCGGCCGGATCGGCACCGACAGCAAGGTGCCGATCATCGAGGCCCTGCACGACATCGACCTGTCGCTCAAGCACGGCGACCGGGTGGCGCTCGTCGGCCACAACGGCGCCGGCAAGTCCACGCTGCTGCGCCTGCTCGCGGGCATCTACGAGCCGACCCGGGGCAGCGCCCGGGTGGTCGGCAAGGTGGCGCCGGTGTTCGACCTCGGCGTCGGGATGGACCCGGAGATCTCCGGTTACGAGAACATCATCATCCGCGGGCTGTTCCTCGGCATGAACCGCAAGCAGATGGAAGACCGGATGGACGAGATCGCCGAGTTCACCGAGCTCGGCGACTACCTGGAGATGCCGCTGCGCACCTACTCCACCGGGATGCGGGTGCGGCTGGCGATCGGCGTGGTCACCTCCATCGACCCGGAGATCCTGATCCTGGACGAGGGCATCGGCGCGGTCGACGCCGACTTCCTGGAGAAGGCCCGCACCAGGCTGCACGACCTGGTCAAGCGCTCCGGCATCCTGGTGTTCGCCTCGCACTCCGACGAGTTCCTGGTCGAGCTGTGCGACACCGCGCTGTGGATGGACAAGGGCAGCATCAAGGAGCAGGGGCCGCTGCGCACCGTGCTGACCCACTACAAGGGCTACGACCCCTTCGAGAACCTCAGCCAGGAAACCCTGGCCCGGATCGGCGAGTCCGCGGCCACGATCGGGAGCAACGAGAGCCCATGAACGCAGACTCCGCCCAGCAGCTTCCCGCCGGCTCCGTGGTCGCGGTGATCGTCACCAGACATCGGCGCGAGCTGCTGGCCGAGTCGTTGAAGGTGATCGCCACGCAGACCCGCCTGCCCGATCATCTCGTGGTCGTGGACAACGGCCCGGACCAGTCGGCCCGCGATGTGGTGGCCGACTGCCCGATCCCGTCGACCTACCTGCCCTCGCAGCGCAACCTCGGCGGCGCGGGCGGGTTCGCGCTGGGGATGCTGCACGCGCTGTCGATCGGCGCCGAATGGGTGTGGCTGGGCGACGACGACGGCCGCCCGGCCGACGAGCAGGCGCTGGAAACCCTGCTGGAGGTCGCCGAGAAGCGCCGGCTGGCCGCCGTGTCGCCGGTCGTGGTCAACATCGACACCCCGGACGTGCTGGCCTTCCCGTTGCGCCGCGGGCTTACGTGGAAGCGCCGGGTGAGCGAGCTCGGCGAGGGCGACTTCCTGCCCGGGATCGCCTCGTTCATGAACGGCGCGCTGTTCCGCGCCGCCACGCTGGACGTGGTGGGCGTGCCGGACTACCGGCTGTTCTTCCGGGGCGACGAGGTGGAGCTGCACCGCCGGGTGGTGCGCTCCGGACTGCCGTTCGGCACCACCTTCCGCACCCGCTTCCTGCACCCGGACGGCTCCGCCGAGTTCAAGCCGATGCTCGGCGGCCGGTTCCACGCCCAGGACCCCTCCGACGACACCAAGCGCTACTACACCTACCGCAACCGCGGGTACCTGCTGTCCCAGCCCGGGATGCGCAAGATCGGCGCGCTGGAGGTGCTGCGGTTCGGGCTGTACTTCGTGGGGCAGCGCAAGGACCCGAAGGCGTTTCGCGAGTGGTTGCGGTTGTTGAGGCAAGGGCAAAAGGAACACTTCTTCCGGCGGTGAGGTGGTCCTTTTGCGAGGCGGTGCCGGTGGCGGAACCTCAGCGGCCTTCTCGTCGGGAAGGTGTTGTGGTCCCGTTGCGTAGGGGTGCCGGTGGCGGAACCTCAGCGGCCTTCTCGCTCCGGGCGCCCTTCCTCATGTACAAACGCGTACACAGCGTCAGGGCGTCCTCGCGAGAAGACCGCTGAGAACCCGCGGCGGTGCAAGCTGCTTGGCTGGGGCAAAGCGGAAGCGGCTGCGCCGCTTGCCTGACGGTGGTCGGGGTTTGGCGCGTGCGTGCGGTGCCCCGGCTTCGCCGCTTGCCTGAGGGTGGTTGTGGCGTTTCCTCTGTGGACTGGTGCTCTGGGTGCGGGTGGGTCTACGGGGTGTCTCCGGGAGATCACTGCGCGGTCTCGGGATGCTGAGACCCGCCTGAGAGGCTGCTGAGTTGCCTGCTCACAGCACTCGTGTCGCGGGCCGTCGGCGGCGGTACGGAATGCGCCGGAAGGCCCGGGACCTGGGGATACTATTCTCGCCTGCGTGCTCAACGGCCACGGAGATAACCGCCGATCGGGCGATGGCGACATGGCATCGAACGACGATCCGGCATCCACCGGAACGACACCGCGCCCGTCGGCGACGCGGCTGAAGGTCTTCGCGTCGGTGCTGGGACTGCTCGGAACGGTCCTCGCGCTGTCGATCCCGTTCCTCCCGGTCCACCACGACATCACGACGTTGCGGTGGCCGACCGCCGAAGGCACCAAGTCGGTCTCCGCGCCGCTGGTCGCCTACTCCCCGGTGTGGCTCGACGCCGAGGTGCCCTGCGCCGCGGCGCGCAGCCTCGACGAGCGCACCGAGGGACCGGCCGTGCTGCTGAGCACCAACCCGCCGTCCTCGGACTACGGCCACCTCACCGGGCTGATCCTGCAGGTCGACGGCGGCCAGCTCACCATGATGAACAAGGGCCAGCAGGTCGGGACCGTGCCCTTGCCCGCGGGCGACTGCACGATCTCGGTGCACTCCGACGGCTACGGCTTCAAGGCCAGCGTCGGCGACCAGTCGCTGGCCAACTTCGCCGGTGACGCCCGCCCGCAGGTCACCGGCATCTACTCCTCGCTGGACGAGAACATCGACCCGGTCAGCGGGCTGTCCTTCGAGGCCCGCGTCGACAACCGCTACGAGAGCTACCCGACCGCCCTGAAGATGGCCGCCATCGTGCTGGCCATCGCCGCCTTCATCGGCTCCGTGGTGTGCCTGCGGCGGCTGGACGTGCGCGCCGGGCGGCGCCCCCCGAAGCTGGTGCCCGCGGGCTGGTGGAAACCCACGTTCCGCGACGTAGCGGTCATCGGCGCCCTCGCGATCTGGTGGATCATCGGCGCGATGACCTCGGACGACGGGTACATCCTGAACATCGCCCGAGCGCGCGAGAGCGCGGGGTACGTCAGCAACTACTACCGCTGGTTCGCCGTCCCCGAAGCCCCGTTCGGGTGGTTCTACGAGCTCTACGCGCTGTGGGTGCAGATCTCCACCTCGACACCGTGGGTGCGGCTGCCCGCGCTGCTCATGGGCATCGTGTCCTGGCTGCTGCTCAGCCGCGAGGTGCTGCCCCGGCTCGGCCAGCAGGTGCGGCGCAGCAACGCCGCCGGGTGGGCCGCCGCCGCCGTCTTCCTGGCGTTCTGGCTGCCCTACAACAACGGCCTGCGCCCCGAGCCGGTCGTGGTGCTGTTCTCGCTGCTGGCGCTGTGCGCGGTGGAGCGCGCGGTGGCCACCGGTCGGCTGATGCCCGCCGCGCTCGGCCTGGTGGTGGCGGCGCTGTCGGTCGGCGCCAACCCGCACGGCCTGGTGTCGGTGCTGCCGTTCGTCGCCGCGATCAAGCCGCTGTTCCTGCTGGTGCGCAAACGCGCCCAGGAGTTCAGCTGGACATCGGTGCTGGCGCCGATCTCGGCCTCCGGGTTCGTGATCCTCACCGTGGTGTTCGCCGACCAGACCTGGCAGTCGGTCATGGACGCCACCGACCTGCGCACCGACCTCGGCCCCAGCCAGAGCTGGTACGAGGAGCTGAGCCGCTACAGCCTGCTGTTCAGCCCCACCGCCGACGGCTCGATGACGCGCCGCTTCCCGGTGCTGCTGGTGATCCTGTGCCTGGCGGTGTGCGCGGTGGTGCTGCTGCGCCGGGGCCGCATCCGGGGCGCCGCGCTCGGCCCGAGCCGGCGGCTGCTGGCGATCACCGCGCTGTCCTTCGTCGTGCTGATCATGACCCCGACCAAGTGGTCGCACCACTTCGGGATCTACGCCGCGATGGGCGGGGCGCTGGCCGCGCTGACCGCGCTGGCCACCAGCAGCACCGTGCTGCGGTCCAGGCGCAACCGGGCGATCTTCTTCGCCGGGCTGATGATGATCCTGGCCTTCGCCGCCACCGGGCCCAACGCCTGGTGGTACGTGTCCGGCTGGGGCGTGCCGTGGTTCGACAAGGCACCGCAGCTGTCCGGCTACCACTTCAGCACGCTGTTCCTCGTGATCGCCGCCATCGCGCTGATCGTGGCGTTCGTCGAGCACCTGCGCATCGACGAGAACAACCCGAAGGTCGTCGACGAGCGACCGCTGGAGAAGCGCAGCCGGGCGCTGCGGCTCGGCACCGCCCCGCTGTCGATCCTGTGCGCGCTGCTGGTGGTGTTCGAGCTCGCCAACTTCGGCAAGGTCATCCAGGAGCAGTGGGGCAGCTACAGCCTCGGCGCGGACAACATCAAGCAGCTCGTCGGGTCGAGCTGCGGGCTGTCCGACTACATCTACGTGGAGACCAACCCGCAGAGCGGGATGCTGCGGGTCGCCCCGGAGCAGCCGGTCACGGCCGCGCCGTCCCGGGATCCCGACATCGGGATGCCGCCCGAGCGCCTGGAGGGCCGGGAGAACGCCGACGAGTACCTCGGCGCCAAGCTGGTCGGCTTCAACCGGCCCGGCCTGCCGCCGGGCGACGGCTCCGACCCGCAGGAACCCGACTGGAAGCCGCCGCACCAGTTCGGCACCGACGACGCGCCGGTGTGGGGCAGCTACGACCCGGCCGGTGCGGGCACCGGTGAGCTGCGCACCCAGTGGTACGAGCTGCCGGAGCGGGCGATCAACGGCGAGGTGCCGATCGTGCTGTCGCTGGCGGGCGCCGAGCTGGGCGCCAACTCGCTGGCGCTGGAGTTCGGCCGGGACACCGAGGAGGGCTTCGAGGTCATCGGCAGGCACTACGTCACCCAGGGTGCCGCGCCGCCGTGGCGGGACTACCGCTACACGATCTCGGGCAAGTCCGAGGAGGCCACCAAGATGCGGGTCGTGGCCACCGACAATTCGCTGGGCCCCAACGGCTGGCTCGCGGTGAGCGCGCCGCGCGCGCCGCAGCTGGTCAACATGACCGACTTCGTCGGCGACCAGACCGCCTTCGTCGAGTGGACCGCCGGGCTGGTGCACCCGTGCCTGAACATCCCGGGCATCCACAACGGCATCGCCGAGATCCCGAAGTTCCGGGTGCAGGCGGGCGCCGAGGTCCGCGACATCGGCCAGGGTTGGTCGTCGCCGGACGCGGGCGGGCCGTTCGGCTGGCTCAACGTGTCCACCAGCATGCGCGAGCTGCCGACGTACCTGCGCAACAACATCCACCGCGACTGGGGCTCGCTGTACGCGGTCGACCAGTACGAGCCCGACGCGCTGCCCGCGCAGGCCGCGATGGAGGTGCACACCGAGACGAAGTGGGGCACCTGGACACCGGGACCGCTGACCAAGACGGTCCAGCTCCCCGGTGACGTGCCGAGCTCGGACGACCGCAACGACGTCCGCGTCTTCGAGAGCCCCGAGGAAGAGGGCACCGAGGAGTAGCACCCCGACCCGTCCGGGTGGTTCTCGCTGAGTGAGGGGCACCCTGTACCCCATGACGTGGTACAGGGTGCCCCTCACTCATCTCCCGAACGGGTGAGGTTCTCCTGGTGCGGTGGCGCGGGGTGGGATTGCGCTGTGGGCGGATCCCGGTCCGCCGTGGGCGAACCGGGGTGTCGCGGGGAGCCCGGACGTGGTGCTCTCGGAGGATGACGAGTGAGACGCGCCCAGGACTGGTACTGCACCTCGCCGGCGTCGACCAGCCGGTGACCGTCGCGCTCGCCGCCGCGGAAGCGGAGGCGCTGCGGGACGTGCTCGCCGAGCTGATGGCGGCCGGCCAGACGAAGTCGTTGGCCACCGCCGACGGCGGTCACTTCGCGATCAACTTCGGGCACGTGGCGACGGCGCACATCGAGACGACCCGTTCGGAGTCGAACGCCTACGGGGCACCGTCGCGGCAGACCGGGTTCCGCCGGTAGCCCACCGCGGGCGCGGGGACGCGGCCACCCCGCTCCCGCGCTCAAGAGCGGTTTCGCCGATGACCCGCGGTGCGGAACCTCAGCGGCCTGCTCGCCCCGGCGCCCGCCCAGCACCGGGCGTCCTCGCGAGGGGACCGCTGAGAACCCGCGGCGGCGCGAGCCGCGTGCCACACCGCGACGCGGCTCCGCCGCACCCGGCAGAACCCCTCAGTCGCGGAAGATCAGCAGCTTGAGCATCACGAAGTTGATCGCCGTCCCGAGACCCTGCGCGATCACCCAGAACAGGGTGAACTGCCACGGCTCGGTGGCGTCGAAGATCTGGACCAACGCCTCGTTCGAACCCATGTTGACGAAGAACGTCGTGGTGTAGAGCACGGCGAAGGCTCCGGCCCGGGCCTTGGTGTTGCCCTTGCTCGCGCCCTGGAAGGTGAACTTCCGGTTGATCACGTAGGACGCGGTGGTGCCCAGGATGAACGAGATCGACTTGGCCAGCCAGGACGGCCAGCCCACCGCGCCCAGCAGCAGCGAGTAGGTGCCGAAGTCGATGAGCGCGCAGCCACCACCGATGAGCCCGAATCGGATGAGCTGGTGCACGAGGCCCAGCCGGGCGGTCTGGGTCGCAGCGGCGGGTTCGGCCACGGTCACTGATTCACCTCGGGCGGTCGGCACCACAGGGGCCCCCGGGCGAACCGGGTCCACCGGAAGTGTAGCGATGACCCACCGCACATCGCCGGAGACCGGCCGCTACCCGCCGGTACCCACCGGTCCGGCGCGGATAGACTCGGCTGGGTGGGATCGGTAAAGGACGAGCTTCAGACGCTGACCGGTTGGGGGCGCACCGCGCCCACCCGGGCGCGAGTCGTCAGCACCCCGGACGTCGAGGAGATCGCGCGGGCGGTCCGCGAAGCCGGTGACCGGGGCGTCATCGCCCGCGGTCTCGGGCGCAGCTACGGCGACCCGTCGCAGAACGCCGGCGGCACGGTCATCGACATGACCGCGCTGGACCGCGTGCACAAGGTCGACGTGGACGAGGCCACCGTGGTGGTCGACGCCGGTGTGTCGCTGGACACCCTGATGCGGCGGCTGCTGCCCTACGGCCTGTGGATCCCGGTGCTGCCGGGCACCCGCCAGGTCACCATCGGCGGCGCCATCGGCTCGGACATCCACGGCAAGAACCACCACTCGCAGGGCTCGTTCGGCAGCCACGTGCTCGCGCTCGACCTGCTCACCGCCGACGGCCAGGTGCGCAGCCTCACCCCGCGGGGCGAGGGCGCCGAGCTGTTCTGGGCGACCGTCGGCGGGATGGGCCTGACCGGCATCATCCTCAACGCGACGATCCAGCTCAAGCGCGTCGAGACAGCTTACTTCGTGGTCGACAACGTCCGGACCAAGAACCTGGACGAGCTGATCGAGCACTTCACCGACGGCTCCGACCAGAACTACGTCTACTCGGTGGCCTGGTTCGACTCGCTGGCCCGCGGCGACCAGATGGGCCGCGCGCTGCTCACCCGGGGCAACTCCGCGAAGCTGGAGGACCTGCCGAAGAAGCTGCGCAAGGACCCGCTGAAGTTCAACGCCCCGCAGCTCATGACCGCACCGCCGGTGTTCCCGAACGGCCTGGTCAACAAGTACACCATCACCGCGTTCAACGAGGTCTGGTACCGCAAGGCGCCGACGAAGTACGGCGCGGTGCAGAACATCACCCAGTTCTTCCACCCGCTCGACCTGGTCGGCGAGTGGAACCGGATCTACGGCCCGAACGGGTTCCTCCAGTACCAGTTCATGGTGCCGTTCGGCCAGGAGGACATGTTCCGGCGCTCGATCGACAAGATCAGCGCGTCCGGCCACGCGTCGTTCCTCAACGTGCTCAAGACCTTCGGCCCGGGCAACCAGGCCCCGCTGTCCTTCCCCCGGGAGGGCTGGACGCTCACCGTCGACATCCCGATCACCCCCGGGCTGGACCGGCTCTGCCAAGAGCTCGACGAGATGGTGCTGAACGCGGACGGGCGGCTGTACCTGGCCAAGGAGTCCCGCACCAACGCCGAGATGATCGAGCGGATGTACCCGCAGATCGACCGGTGGCGCGAGGTCCGCGCCGCGGTCGACCCGGCCGGGGTGTTCCGCTCCGACCTGGCCCGGAGGCTGAACCTGTGACGACGACCGTCCGGAACCTGACCGGCTGGGCCCGCACCGCGCCCTCCCGGGCGCGGGTGCTCAGCACCACCGACCTCGACGAGATCGCCCGCGCCGTGCGCGAGGCCGATGAGCGCGGGGTCGTCGCCCGCGGCCTGGGCCGCAGCTACGGCGACGTCGCGCAGAACGCGGGCGGCGTGGTCATCGACATGACGCGGCTGAACCGGATCCACGAGATCGACCCGGACACCGCGATCGTGGACGTGGACGCCGGGGTCAGCCTGGACCAGCTGATGAAGGCGGCGCTGCCGCACGGCCTGTGGGTCCCGGTGCTGCCGGGCACCCGCCAGGTGACCATCGGCGGCGCGATCGCCAACGACATCCACGGCAAGAACCACCACAGCGCGGGCAGCTTCGGCAACCACGTGCTGTCGATGGAGCTGCTCACCGCCGACGGCCAGGTGCGCACCGTGACCCCGGACGGCCCGGAGTCCGAGCTGTTCTGGGCCACCGTCGCGGGTGTCGGGCTGACCGGCATCGTGCTCCGGGCGAAGATCCGGATGACCCGGACGGAGACCGCCTACTTCCTCGCGGACGTGGACCGGACGGCCGACCTGGACGAGACGATCGCGCTGTTCGACGACGGCTCCGACGACAGGTACACCTACTCCTCGGCGTGGTTCGACTCGATCTCCACCGGCCCGAAGCTGGGCCGCGCCGCGTTCGGCCGGGGCTCGCTCGCCACGGTCGACCAGCTACCGCCGAAGCTGCGCGCGAACCCGCTCAAGTTCGACGCCCCGCAGCTGCTGACGCTGCCGGACGTGTTCCCGCCGCGGCTGGGCAACAAGCTGACGTTCAGCGCGATCGGTGAGCTGTACTACCGGAAGACCCCGAAGCGCGGCCGCGGCCTGGTCCAGAACATCAGCGGCTTCTACCACATGCTCGACCTCGTCGGCGAGTGGAACCGGGCATACGGCTCGCAGGGCTTCGCGCAGTACCAGTTCTCCGTGCCCTACGGCAAGGAGGAGGACCTCAAGCGGATCATCCGCCGGATCGCGCACTCCGGGCACGTCTCGTTCCTCAACGTCATCAAGAAGATGGGCGAGGGCAACCGGGCCCCGCTGTCCTACCCGCACCCGGGTTGGATGGTGTGCCTGGACTTCCCGATCGTGGACGGGCTGGGCCGGTTCTGCACCGAGCTGGACGAGGACGTCCTGGCGCTCGGCGGTCGGCTGTACACCGCGAAGGATTCGCGGACCGCGGCGGAGACGTTCCACCGGATGTACCCGCGCGTCGAGGAATTCCGCAAGATCCGCCAATCCGTTGACCCCGAAGGCATTTTCGCCTCAGACATGAGCCGGAGGCTTGAGCTGTGATTGACGCAGTTGGAAACCCGCAGTCCTTGCTCGTCCTCGGTGGGACCTCCGACATCGCCCTGGCCACGGCCGAGAAGTACGCCGCGCAGCGCCCGCTGCGGATCGTGCTGGCCGCCCGCGGGTCGGACCGGCTGGAGGCGGCGGCCGAGCGGCTGCGCGCCACCGGCAGCACCGTGACCACGCTGCCGTTCGACGCCCGCTCCCCGGAGACCCACGGCGAGGTGGTCGACAAGGCCTTCGCCGACGGCGACATCGACGTCACGCTGGTCGCCTTCGGCGTCCAGGGCGACAACGAGCAGGGCTGGACCGACGTGGAGGCAGCCCGCGAGGTCGCCGAGATCAACTACGTGGCGCCGATGACGCTGGGCGTCCGGCTGGTCGAGAAGCTGCGCAAGCAGGGCCACGGCCACCTGGTCGCGATGTCCTCCCCCGCCGCCGAGCGGGCCCGCCGCTCGAACTTCGTCTACGGCTCCTCGAAGGCCGGGCTGGACGCCTTCTACACCGGGCTGACCTACGCGCTGAGCGGTTCCGGCGTGCAGGTCACCGTGGTGCGGCCGAACTTCGTGCACACCAAGCTCACCGAGGGCCTCAAGCCCGCGCCGATGGCGCAGACCCCGGAGCAGGTCGCCGACGTCATCGTCGACGCCGTGCGCAAGGGCAAGGAGCAGGTGTGGGCGCCGGGCCAGATGCGCTGGGTGATGACCGTGCTCCGGCACGTCCCCCGCGCGATCTTCCGCCGCCTCCCCTTCTGAGCCCGCTCGCCCCGGAACGGCGCCGGTGGCGGCCAGACCGACCACCGCGTCACCCGAAAGTTTCGTGAGTGAGGGGCACCCTTGTCCCAGTTGCTTGGGCAAGGGTGCCCCTCACTCATGTCCGGCCGGGGACGGGGCTCGTCCGTTCGGGTGAGGGAAACCCGGACGTGCTGCTCCAATGCAGCGAATCGGTAACAACGGGCAACCTTCCGGGCCCGCCGCGCGATCACGTGGTGGACGCGTCCGAAAGGGGAAGTTGTGAGGATCAAACGACACATGGGAGCGGTCGTCGCCGCCTCGGCGGTGCTCGCCCTGACCGCTGCTCCGGCGCTCGCCCAGGAGACCCCGGGCAGCACCGAGCCGCCGACCAGCTCGTCGGCGCCCGTCGACCCGCCCACCAGCACCACGACCGAGGAACCGGCACCGGAGCCCACCGACCCGCCGGAGAGCTCGCAGCCCGAGGAGCCCGAGCCGACCGACCCGCCGGAGGAGCCCGAGGACCCGGAGCCGGGTGCGGGCGCCATCCAGGAGCGCTACGAGGCCCTCACCCCTGAGGAGCGCGAGCAGCTCGGCGCGCCGCAGGGCGAGGAGGTCGTGGAGAGCGACTCGCTGCGCTGGCAGACCTACGCCAACGGCCGCTTCTACTGGACCCCGGAGCGCGGCGTCACCGCCGTCTACGGCGGGATCTACGTGCACTTCCTGTCGCTGGGCGCGCACGGCACCCTGGGCGTGCCGGTGGCCGACGAGCAGGTCGGCGAGGGCGGCAGCCGCTACAGCGACTTCGACGACGACGGCGCCCTCTCGGCGATCTACTGGACCCCGGCGCACGGCGCGCACCTGATCAGCGGCCCGGTGCTGGAGCACTACCGCGCCCTCGGTGCCGACCTCGGCTTCGGCGTCCCGACCACCGACACGGCGGCCACCCCGGACAGCCGCGGCACCTACAACCACTTCGTCACGCCGTCGGGGCACGGCGCGTCGATCTACTCGACCGGCGAGACCGGCACCCACGCCGTCCAGGGCGCGATCCGGGACAAGTGGGCCGCCTCGGGCTGGGAGCAGGGCCCGCTGGGCTACCCGACCACCGACGAGACCGACGCCGGTGACGGGGTCGGCAAGTACTCGATGTTCTCCGGGGACGGCACCTACCCCGCGGGGATCGTGTGGAGCCCGCAGACCGGCGCGCACAGCGTGCAGGGCGTGATCGCGGAGCGCTACGTCGGGCTGGGCGGTCCGGCCGGGATCCTCGGCTACCCGACCACCGACGAGACCGCCACCCCGGGCGGCACCGGTCGCTACAACCACTTCACCGGCACCGGCGGCGCCTCGATCTACTGGTCCGCGGGCACCGGCGCCCACGAGGTCTACGGCGGCATCCGCGCGCACTGGGCGAACCTCGGCTGGGAGCGCTCCTACCTGGGCTTCCCGATCAGCGGCGAGCACGACGTCGAGGTCGGCCGGGCCGTGGAGTTCCAGGGCGGGATCATCACCTGGAACCGGGAGACCGGTGAGGTCGTCGACACCCCGCGATGACACGGATCGGTAACGCGAGCAACCCGCGAGGGGGTTCGCACCGACCCTGACACGGGAAGGCACCCGGCGCGCGCCGGGTCGATGACGGGCGTCGCCCCGCGGAGTGGGGTCCGCGGGGACCGCCTCGGGCCGCGGGTCCTCGATGCGCCGAGGACCCGCGGCCGTTCCTACCGGGGCCCGGGCACGCTGTGTTCGGGCGACCGGGGTTCGAGCACGAAGTGCGAGGTGCCCGACCACGGGGAGCCCACCGTCCACCTCGGATCCGGCCCCGGTCCCGGCGCCCGGCGCAGTACGAGGTCCACCGGCCGGGGCTCGGTCGGCTCGAAGTGCCGGTGGTTCCACGCCAGCAGCGTCCGCTCCAACGACCCCGCCCGGTCGAGCCGCTGCCGGAGCCGCTCGTCCAGGTAGCCCCGGTCGGAGAACTGGTCGACGATCCGGCACCCGCAGAAGTACGCCAGCGTGCCGATCTCCCCCGGACTGGCCACGGTGCGGTCGCCGACGACGCGGCCCAGCTCGGTGCCGATCCGGGCGTACTCGGCGGGCGCCGCCCAGTTGGTCGTGATCGCCGCGGAGCGCCACGGCATCCCGTGCTGAACCGCGAACGCCGCCGAGACCGCGAGCACCCCGACCGCCGCCACCAGCGCGGGCACCACCGCGAAGCGGTGCGGGGCCATCGCGCCGATCCCGCCGGCCAGCAGCAGGCAGAGCCCGACGACCGCCGGCGCGTAGTACCAGTGGTACGGCGGCACGCCGAGCAGCGTGTAGGCGTAGTGGTGCAGCACCGCGCCGACGCCGAGCAGCGTCCACGGCCACAGCTCCGGCACCCGCCCCCGGATCCGCAGCAGCACCAGGAACACCGCGAACCCGGCCCCGGTGTAGGCGGGCACCGCGGACAGCAGCACCGCCGCCGGGAAGAAGTCGACGTAGAGCGCGATGCCGTCGCGCACCGTCCAGCCGCCCCAGGACTCCTGGAGCTGCTTGATCAGCAGCGTGTCCGGCACCGCCGAGCCGAAGTGCAGCCAGCTCCACAGGAACCAGGGCAGCGCCAGGGCGGCGATCGGCAGCCACCGCGCCCACCCCCGCCACAGCGCGGGCCGCCCGAGCAGCACCACGACCGCGAACAGCAGCAGGTCCAGCCGCAGCAGCGCCAGCGCCCCGGTGGCCAGCCCGAACAGCACGGGGCGCGGGCGCACCGCGCTGAGCAGCAGCACGCCCAGCAGCGCGGCGGCGGGCGCCACCTCCAGCCCGGCGCTGGAGAGCACCAGCGGGTTGAGCAGCACCAGCCCGGCGCCGAGCGCCCCGGTCCAGCCGGGCAGCCCGGTCTCCAGGGCGGCGCGGCGCAGGCTCAGCGCGAGCACCACCGCCGAGAGCACGAACAGCACACCGAGCGCGGCCACCGGACTGCGCAGCAGCGCGGTCCCGGCGGCCAGCAGCAGCACGTTGAGCGGGGCGGTCGCGGTGTTCGCGGTCTCCTCGGCGATCAGGCCCCAGTGCCCGTGGAAGGCGAGGTTGCGGGCGTAGCCGAGCGTGATGTAGCCGTCGTCGATCAGCGCGTCGTGGACCAGCCAGAACAGCGCCGCGGCGAGCAGGCCGACCCCGCCGGGCAACAGGAACGACGTCGCGGTGCGGGTGCTGGGCGGGATTTCACCAGAGCGGGTGAGCGCGTCGACGGCCATCCGGCACCATCCGGGTCGCGGGCGGCGCACAACAGTCCTCAGTGGAGGGTTGTGCCGGGATGCTCCGATGGTAGGGCGGCGCGCGGCGTCCGGCGCTTCGTCGGCCAGCGCCGGACCCCCGATCCGGCGACCATGACCGGCAGCACGCGAACGCGGTCGGGGAGCGCCGGTGGACAGGTGGAGCAGCCCGGCGCCGTCGGCGTCGACCACCGACGCCGGGCGGAGCCGGAACCGCAGGTGGGCGGCCTGGTGCTGGCACCTGCTGGCGCTGTGCGCCGGGCTCGCCGGGATCGGCTGCGCGGTGGCGCTGCCGTTCGCCCCGGTGTGGGCCGAGCGCACCGAGGTGCACTGGTCGGGCGAGTCCACGACGGCGCTGTTCGCCCCCTACCGGCCCGCGGAGTTCACCGCATCGGTGCCGTGCCCGGCGCTGCGCGGGGCCCCGGACCGGCCGACGACGGTGCTGAGCACGGTGCCCGAGGGCAGCACCCGGGACGGCCTGGTGCTGACCACCCGCGACGGCGAGCCGCACCTGGTGCTCGGCCAGCGCGAGGTGCCGCTGCCCGCCGGGACGTGCGGGCTGCGGATCGAGTCCGGCGCGGACGGCACCGCGGTGCGCACCGGGGGCGCCCCGCCGATCCTGCTGCCCGAGGTGCCCGCCCCGGAGATCTTCGCCTTCCGCACCGACCTCGACCCGGCGGCGGGGGTGTCGGTCACCGCGCGGCCGTACTCCTGGTTCGACACCGCGCCGACCCGGGGCAAGTCGGACCTGGCGGTGACCGCGGTGGTGCTGGCCGCCGCATCGCTGCTGCTGCTGGCCGCGCACGGCCCGCGCGCGCCGGCCGCCGCGCCGCGGTGGCGGTCCGGACTGCGGCTCCCGGTCGACCTCGCGGTGGCCGGGGTGCTCGCGCTGTGGCTGCTCATCGGGCCGAACACCGAGGACGACGGCTTCGCGATGATGACCGTCCGCAACTACGAGGTCGACGGCTACATCGGCAACTACTACCGCTGGTTCAACGCCGCCGAGGCGCCGTTCACCCTGGTCCAGCACCTGATGCGGGCGGTGGCCGAGGAGGGCCCCGCGGTGCTTCGCGCGCCCAGCGTCGTCGCCGGGCTGCTCACCTGGCTGCTGCTCAGCCGGGGGATCGTCGCGCCGCTGTGCCGGGGCAACCGGGCCGCGGTGCCGCTGGCGGCGGTGTTCTTCCTGGCCTGCTGGCTGCCGTTCGGGCTGGGCATCCGCCCCGAACCGGCGGTCGCGCTGGGGCTGACCGCGACCGTCGCGGCGCTGTTCAAGGCCGACCGCTCGGCGGTTCCGGCGGGCTGGCTCGGGCTCGCCGCCGCGTCGGCCGGGCTGACCGTCGCGGTCACGCCGACCGGGATCGCCGCGCTGGTCGCGGTGGCGGCGTTCGCACCCCGGGTGGTGCGGCTGCTGGCCCGCCCCGGCGCGGTGCCCCTCCCGCTGGCGGTGCCCGCGCGGCTGGCGGCGCTGGGCTGCCTGGGCTGCCTCGGGCTGGTGGCGATGTTCGCCGACTCCACCTGGACCGGGGTGCGGCGGGCGACGCACCTGCACGAGGCGTTCGGGCCGAGCCTGGGCTGGTACCAGGAGCTCAACCGCTACGCCTCCCTGCTGTCCACCGGGCCGTGGGGCTCGGCGAGCAAGCGGCTCGCGGTGTTCCTGGTCCTGGTGGCCGTGCTGCTGGCCGCGGCGTGCGCGCTGCGGCGGTTGCACTGCGCCCCCGAGATGCACTGGGCCCCCGAAATGCACTGGGCCCCCGAAATGCCAGGGGGCACCGGGATTCCCGGGCTGCCGCCGCTGCTGGGCTCCGTCGTCGGGGTGTTCGCCGTGCTGGTGGTGGTCCCGTCGAAGTGGACGCACCACTTCGGTGCGCTGGCCGGGGTCGGCCCCGCACTGCTGGCGGTGGTCGTGGTGCTGCTGGCGCGGGTCGGCGCGCTGGAGCGGGCGCGGCGGGAGGCGCGGCTGCTCGGGATGGTCGGCGGGCTCGCCGCGGCCGGGGCGGCGGCGCTGGCGTTCCGCGGCCCGAACGCCTGGCCGTTCCCGGGCGAACTCGGGCTGCCGTGGGCCGACACCCCGGTCCGGCCGCTGGACAGCCCGCCGCTGTGGCTGGCGATCGGCGCGCTGGCCGGGCTGGGGACCTGGGCCGCGGTCCGGCGGCGCGGCGGTCCGGGGTGGACGGCGATGCCCGGCGCGGTGCTCGGCTCGGCGGCGCTGGCCGGGGTCCTCGTGCTGCTCGGCTCGTTCCTCACCGCGCGCGACGACCGGGTCTCCGCCGCCGACTGCGGGCTCGCCGACGCCGTCGAGGTGCTGCCGCTGGGCGCCGCGCTGCACCCGGTCCCGGGCAGCGCCGCCGAAGCGGACGGCTTCACCCCGACCGACGTGCCGCTCGAACCCGCGCCGCCCACCGCGTCGGCGGCGGTCGAGGCGGTGCGGGCCACCCCGCACGCGTGGGCCTCCACCGCGCCGGGCACCGGATCGCTCAGCACGCCGTGGTTCGCGCTGCCCCCGGTGCCCGACGGTCAGGTGGTCGCGCTGCGGGTGGCGGGCCGACCGGGCGACGGCACCGCGCTGCGGGTGGAGTTCGCCGCCGGGGACCGGACGCTCGGCACCCGCGAGCTGCGCGATCCGCCGCCCGCCGCCCTCCCCTACGACGACCCGCGGCGCGGCCGACCGGCCCCGGCGCGCGCGGAGTGGCGGGTGTTCACCCTCGACGCCCCGCCGCCGGGCGCCGACCGGCTCCGGCTGCGGGCCGAGGACCGCAGCACCGCGGCGGACGGCCGGCTGGCGGTCAGCGGGCCGGTGCTGCGCGAGGTGGTGCCGCTGCACCGGGTGCTCGCCGGTTCCGGGCCGACGCTGGTCGACTGGCCGCTCAGCTTCCACTTCCCGTGCCACCGGGCGTACCCGCGGGTCGGCGGCGGGACCGCGGCGAGCCCGCGCGCGCTGATCACCCCCGCCGCCGGGGAGGACTCGATGGCCTACGACCCGACGATGGGCGGCGTGTTCGCCGGGGTTCCCGCGCTCGCCGAGCGGTACGAGGTGCCGAGCCGGTTGCGCGGCGCGCCCGGCGCGGTGTGGGGCCACCTGCTGCTGGCGTCCTACGGCGACCTGGCGCGGGACGCCTACGCGACCCGCGTGCACCGGGAGCGCATCGGCGGCGCGGCGGGCGATCCGCCTTACCCGTTCGGCGGATGAGCCGAGCGGCTTCACCGCGCTGACCTCGGACGGTGCGGATACTCTCGGTGTCCGGGTGCCGGCGGCGTGGGGGTGCCGCCCGGCTGAACCCGAGGAGCCGGATTGGCCTGGGGGTGCGCCATGTCCGACATGCTGGGGACCGAGGTCCCCGTACCCGTCCCGGTGCAGGCGAGCACCGAACCGGCGGAACCACCGCTGGTGTCCTACGTGCTGCCGGTCTACGACGAGATCGGCGCCATCCGGCGGTTCCACGAACAGCTCGCCGGGGCGGTGGCCGAACGACCCGAGTTCGACTACGAGTTCATCTACGTCAACGACGGTTCCACCGACGGTTCGCTGCGCGCGCTGCACGACATCGCCAAGAACGACGAGCGGGTGCGGGTGGTCGACCTGGCCCGCAACTTCGGCCACCAGATCGCCATCACGGCGGGCCTGGACCACGCCGACGGCGACGCGGTGATCACCATGGACACCGATCTGCAGGACCCGCCGGAGGTCAGCCTCGAGCTGCTCGACGAATGGCTAGACGGGGCCGAGATCGTCTCCGCCCGGCGCGGCACCCGGCAGGACTCGAAGTTCAAGCGGGCCACCGCGCACGCCTACTACCGGGTGTTGCGGCGCTGCGCCGACGTGAAGATCCCGCTCGACACCGGCGACTTCCGGCTGCTGGACCGGCGCGCCGCCGAGGAGCTGCGCGGCTTCCGGGAACGCAGCCGGTTCATCCGCGGGATGGTCGCGTCGATGGGGTTCGAGCAGTCCGAAGTGGTCTTCGACCGCGACGAACGGGTCACCGGCAACACCAAGTACCCGCTGCGCAGGATGCTGCGGCTGGCCGCCGACGGCGTCACCGGGTTCTCCACCGCACCGCTGAAGCTGATCACCCGGATCGGCTTCGCCGGGCTGGTGCTCTCCGCGATCGGCATCCTCTACGCGGTGGGGATGCGGGTGTTCATGCCCGAGGTGACGGTGTCGGGCTGGACCATGCTGATGGTGGTGCTGCTGTTCGTCGGCGGGGCGCAGATGCTGTCCCTCGGCGTGATCGGCGGCTACATCGGACGGATCTACCACGAGGTGCAGCAGCGTCCGCTCTACATCGTGCGCGACGTGGTCCGGTATGACGCGGACTGAGGTGCGCGTCCCGCGCGCCCTGGCGCTCTACGGCGTGATCGGCGTCAGCGGGGTGCTGCTGGACTACCTGGTGTTCCTGCTCCTGCTCGGCCTCGACGCGCTGCACCCGCAGGTGGCCAACGCGATCAGCACCACGGTCGGGATCACCAACAACTTCCTGCTCAACGCACTGCTGAACTTCCGCACCCGGGACCGGGTCGCGGTGCGGTTCCTGCGCTTCTACGCGGTCGGCCTGACCGGGCTGGCGCTGACCTTCGCCGTGCTCCAGGTGTTCTCCGGCTGGCTGGGCCTGGACCCGAGGTGGGTGAAGGGCGGCGCGCTGCCCGTCGTGGTGTTCCTGCAGTACACCGTGAACAAGAAGTGGAGCTTCGGATGAAGCTGGGCATCGTGGGAGCGGGGGCGACCGGGCTGACGGCGGCGCACGACGCGGTCAAGGCCGGGCACGACGTGACGGTGCTGGAGGCGGCGGACGAACCCGGCGGGCTGGCGTCCTCGATCGAGGTCGCCGGGACCCCGCTGGAGCGGTTCTACCACCACAGCTTCCGCACCGACCGGGCGCTGATCGAGCTGGTCGAGGAGCTCGGCCTCGGCGACCGGCTGCGCTTCCACCGCCCGAGCACCGGGGTGTACCGGGACGGCGCGCTGCACCCCTTCGGCACCCCCGGCGAGATGCTGCGGTTCCCGGGGTGGTCGGTGCCGGACCGGCTGCGCTTCGCGGCGTCGGCCGCCGTGCTCAAGGCGGTCCGGGACGGCTCGCGGTTCACCGAGGTGCGCGCGCTGGACTGGATGCGCCGCTGGGCCGGGCCGCGGGTCACCGAGACGATCTGGGAACCGCTGCTGACCGGGAAGTTCGGCGCGCACGCCGCGGACATCTCGATGGCCTGGTTGTGGGCGCGGATCCACTGCCGCACCTTCGAGCTCGGTTACCTGCACGGCGGCTTCGAGCTGCTGTACCGGGCGCTGCTGGACGCGGTGACCCAGCGCGGCGGCAAGGTCGAGACCGGCAAGCCGATGACGGCGATCGAGCAGGTCGGCGCCGAGGTCCGGGTGCGCACCGCCGACGACAGCGGGTACCTGTTCGACCACGTCGTCGTCACCGTCCCGCAGCCGGTGTTCGCCGAGGCCGCCGGGATCGGTGCCGACCACGTGCTGCGGCGCAACCGGTACCTCGGCGCGACCTGCTTCGTGCTGGAGTGCGACCGGAGCCTGATCCCGCACTACTGGCTCAACATCAACGACCCGGCGTTCCCGTTCCTCGCGGTGGTCGAGCACACCAACCTGGTGGACCCGGCCGAGTACGGCGGCAGGCACGTCGTCTACGTCGGCAACTACGTGCCGTGCGAGGACTGGCGCTTCACCGCCGACCCCGCCGCCGTGCTGGCGCACTACCTGCCGTGGCTGCGGGCGCTGAACCCGGACTTCGAGCGGTCCTGGATCCGCGACTGGCACTTCTCCCGGGCCCCGTTCGCGCAGCCGATCGTCACGCCCGGGTACCGCGCGGGCATCCCCGGCCACCGCACCCACCTGCCGGGCGTCACGCTCGCCACCATGGCGCAGATCTACCCGCACGACCGCGGCCAGAGCTACGCGATCCAGATGGCCCACGACGTCATCCGCGACCTCGGCCTCCACCACCCGTCCGGGTGACGGCACCGGGTCGGGACGTGAGTGAGGGGCACCCTTGTCCCAGTTAGGACCTGTTTCAGAATGATCTGCGTGGCGGTGCGGGTGGCGGAACCTCAGCGGTCTTCTCGCTCCGGGAGCCGCTCCTGATGTACCAAGCACGTACACGGCGTCACGGCTGTCCTCGCGAGAAGACCGCTGAGAACCCGCGGCGGTGCAAGCTGGCAGCCTCACCGCATGCGGCTCCGCCGCATTCCGAAAGGACCCCTTACTCGGGCAAGGTGCCCCTCACTCAGCACACGTCCGGGTGATGTGGGGGTCGGGTGGGTCCGGCTAGAGGTAGAAGGCCAGGAAGAGGAATCCGGCCAGGACGGCGCCGAGGACCATGAGGACCTTGTCCTTGAGGACGACCTCCTCCGGCTCGCCCGCGACGCCCTTGTCGATGTCGACCGCGTAGCGCAGTATCGCGATGACCATCGGGATGATCGAGATCAAGCCCCACCGGGACTCCTCGACCGTGCGGATGTCGTAGGCCCACAGCGCGTAGGACATGATCGTGATCGCCGCCGCGATCGCCCACACGAAGCGCAAGTAGGACGGCGAGTACGCCTTCAGCGACTTGCGGATCTTCGCGCCGGTGTCCAGCGCCAGCTTCACCTCGGCGTAGCGCTTGCCCGCCACCATGAACAGCGAGCCGAACGCCACGATCAGGTAGAACCACTGCGTGATGACCAGTCCGGCGGCGGCACCACCGGCGATGGCGCGCAGCAGGAAGCCGGAGGCCACGATGCACAGGTCGATCACCGGCTGGTGCTTCAGCCCGAAGCAGTAGCCGAGCTGCACCGCGATGTAGACCGCCATCACGGTCAGCAGCGGCACGCTGGTCAGCGCGGAGATCAACAGCGAGCCGCCGAGCAGCAGCACGCACACCGCGTAGGCGATCGGCACCGGGATCAGCCCGGCGGCGATCGGGCGGTTGCGCTTGGTCGGGTGCTGCCGGTCGGCCTCGACGTCGATGGCGTCGTTGACGAAGTAGATGCCCGAGGCGGCCATCGAGAAGACGATGAAGGCGATCACCGCGTCCAGCAGGATCGCCGGTTCCAGGATGTGGCCCGCCGCGAACGGCACCGCCAGCACCAGGACGTTCTTCACCCACTGCTTCGGGCGCAGCTCCTTGACCAGCCCGGAGACCAGACCGGCCGGCGTGCCCGCCTTGGCGGTGACCTTCGCGTGGTAGGCATCCGACGACTTGTCCTTGACGTCGTCCGAGGCCTCCGCGCCGGGCTCCAGCACCTCGTCGCCGAACTCGGCGCCGATGCTGCCCTCCGAGTCGGTCTCGACCTCGGCCTCTTCGCGCTCCAGCTCGGTCCGCCGCGACGCGCTTCCGTTCACCGAGGCACCGTCCTTCGAGGCACCGTTCTTCGAGGCACCGCCGTTCGAGGCGTCGTCGTCCGTGGCGTCGTTCTTCGCGGCGACGCCGTTCGACGACGCGTCGGCGGTCGCCCCCTCGTCGTCGGTCTTCGCAGCGGTGTCGACCTGGACGTCGTCCGGCCGCTGCTCCTGCTCGTTCTTGTCAGGCACGGTTCCTCCGCCGTGTCATGAATCGCCGGACGCCCAGCGCAACGGCCCCGCCCAGCGCGGACCCGGCGACCACATCGCTCGGATAGTGAACCCCCAGGACAAGACGGCTGACCATCATCGGCGGCACGAGCACCGGGGTCAGCTTCTTGCCCGTCAACCCGCCGTAGAGCACCGCGGCCGCCGTCGTGGAGGTCGCGTGCGAGGACGGGAAGCTCAACTTGCTCGGCGTGCCGACCAGGACCCGCACGCCGGGGTCGCCCGGGCGGCGGCGCCGGACCACCCGCTTGACCGCGATCGACGCGGCGTGGGCGGCGGCGACCCCGGCCGCGGCGGTGAGCCACTCGGCGCGGCGCGGGCGGTCGGCGACGGCGCCGATCGCGCCGATCGCCAGCCAGCCGCCCGCGTGCTCGCCGAACAGCGACATCGCTCGCGCGGCCTTCACCACGGGCGGCTTGGCCAGGGCGTCCTGCACCGAGCGCAGCGCCCGGGTCTCGGTGGTGACCTCCGGCGCCGGTTCGTCGTCGGGCACGGCGACCGGCACGTCGGGGGCGGTCGCCGAGGTCAGCTCTGCAGCCACTTCATCTCCGGGGGGGTTTCGGGGCCGGGTCACTTCTGGTCGAAGACCTGCTTCCAGGACTCGGCACTGGTGAGCTCGGGAAGCGCGGCGCGGTACGCCGCGCGCAGCCGGGACCACTCCTGGCCCAGCTTCTTGTAGTTGGCCATCGCCCGGAGCCCCAGCCGCCGGAACTCCTCGGGGTCGCGACGGCGGAAGGCCACGCCGCTGCCGTCGGCGTTGGACACGGTCGCGCTGTCCAGGTTGCCGAGCAGGAACCAGCGGGCGCTGGCGGCGGGCACGTTGAGCTGCGGCCGGTCGGAGGCCTCGCCGGAGGGCTCCTTGAGGTTGTGCAGCAGCGCCTTGGACGCCCGCGCCGCGATCACCGCCGGGTTCACCGGCGGCTTGAGCAGCCCCTCGGCCATCACCGGGTCGGCGAAGGGCTGCGGGAACTCGCGGGCCGAGGGCAGCGTCCGCGCGTCGTCGTAGTCCTTGCGCAGCTCGCGAACCTCCGGCAGCGCCGTGCGCAGGCTCTCGAACAGGCCCTCCGGTCCGGCCATGAAGTCCTCGATGGCCCGCTGCTGCACCGCGACCGTGGAGTACTCCATCGACAGCAGGTGCCGCAGGGTGAGCTTGAGGCCCTGCTTGACGATGCCGGTCTTGACGTCCTCCGGGCTGTGCAGCGCGGCCAGGATCAGCCGGTTGCGGGTGTGGAAGTACGCCGTCCAGTCGGTCGCGTCGTTCTTGTCGGTCCACGGCATGTGCCAGATCGCCGCGCCCGGCAGGGTGACCGTCGGGTAGCCGTGGCCGCCCGCGCGCAGCGAGTACTCCGCGTCGTCCCACTTGATGAACAGCGGGAGCGGCAGCCCGGTATCCTCGATGACCTCGCGCGGGAACAGGCACATCCACCAGCCGTTGTAGGTGGAGTGGATCCGCGGGTGCAGCTTGGGCGACTTGCGCAGCGGCTTCTTGGCGAAGTCGTGGTCGGTGACCGCGCCGGGCGCCGCCCGCCACATCGCCCCGCCGAGGTCGACGACCTCGCCCATGGTGTGCAGCCGGGACCGGGCCTGCAGGTTGAGCATCTGGCCGCCGACGATCACCGGCTGGGAGGCGGCGCGGGCGAACGCGTTGGCCCGCAGCACGCCGTCCGGCTCCAGCGCGATGTCGTCGTCGATGACCATGACCTGCTCGGCGTCGGAGTGGTAGACGCCCTCGTACATGACGCGGGTGAACCCGCCGGAACCGCCGAGGTTGGCCTGCTCGATCACGTGGAGCTTGTCGCCGAGCCGCTGGGCGGCCAGGTCGAAGCCCTCGGTGTCGCGGATCTTCTGCGGCCCCTGGTCGGCCACGATGACGCGCTCGACGACGTCCATCACCTGCGGGTCCTCGCCGAGGGTCTGCAGCGCGAGCACGCAGTCGGCGGGCCGGATGGTGGTGGTGCCGACCACGACCTGCTGCTTGGGCAGCTCCAGGTCGGTGGTCCAGGAGCCCTCGTCGATCTCCAGCGCGGCATCGTTGGTGAAGACGTCGAACCAGATCCAGCCGCCGTCCTCGAACGGGGTCAGCGCGACCCGGAACTCCAGCGACTTCCAGGACTTCGGGCTGGACACCGGCGCGCCCTGGAGGTGGACGCTGTCGCCGTTGGGCTTGGAGCGGTAGACGTCGAGCCGACCGGCGCCCTTGACCTTCAGCCGGAGCACGACCTCCTCGACCTTCGTCCAGCGCTTCCAGTAGCTGGCCGGGAAGGCGTTGAAGTACGAGGCGAGCGAGATCTTGCTGTTGGCCGGGACCTTCAGCGAGCGCCGCGAGAGCACGGTGGCCGCGCTGCTGCGGGCCTCCGGCTCGTCGAGGTACAGCGCCCGCACGTCGAGGGGGTCCTCGCCGCGCGGGAACACGATGCGCTGCAGCACCTGCTCGGCGGCCACCGCGCCGGTGCCCGCGCGCATCGACGTCGCGTCGCTGATCTTGCTCTCGCCGACCGCGGGTCCCTTGGCGGGAGCGGTCCTGGTCGCGGCGCGCTTGCTCGCGGCCTTGGCGGCGCCGGGGTCCTCGGGGGCGGTCCGGTCGGTCACGTCAGTCCTCCAGGGAGCCGTCCAGCGAACGTCCCTCGGTGAAATAAGGGGCGATCTTGTTGTCGAACATGCTCAGCGCCGAACCGATGGCCATGTGCATGTCCAGGTACTTGTACGTCCCCAGTCGACCACCGAAGAGCACACCGCGCTCCGCGGCCTCCTTCTTGGCCAGCGCGCGGTAGGCCTCCAGCTTGCGCCGGTCCTCCGGGGTGTTGATCGGGTAGTACGGCTCGTCCCCGCTCTCCGCGGCCCGGGAGTACTCGCGGACGATGACCGTCTTGTCCGACGGGTAGTGGCCGCGCTCCGGGTGGAAGTGCCGGAACTCGTGGATCCGGGTGTAGGGGATCTCCTCGTCGGCGTAGTTCATCACCGGGGTGCCCTGGAAGTCGCCGGTCGGCACGACCTCGCTCTCGAAGTCCAGGGTGCGCCAGCCCAGCTCGCCCTCGACGAAGTCGAAGTAGGCGTCCAGCGGGCCGGTGTAGACGACCGGGACCTCGGCGGGCAGCTCGTCGCGCACGTCGAAGTAGTCGGTGCTCAGCCGCACGTCGATGTTGTCGTGCTCGGCCATCCGGGTCAGCCAGGCGGTGTAGCCCTCGACCGGCAGGCCCTCGTAGGTGTCGTTGAAGTAGCGGTTGTTGAAGGTGTAGCGGACCGGGAGCCTGCTGATCGTGGCGGCGGGCAGTTCCTTCGGGTCGGTCTGCCACTGCTTGGCGGTGTAACCGCGCACGAACGCCTCGTACAGCGGGCGCCCGATCAGCGAGATCGCCTTCTCCTCGAGGTTCGCCGCCTCGGCGGTGTCGATCTCGGCGGCCTGCTCGGCGACCAGCTCCTTGGCCTCGTCCGGGCTGAACGCGCGGCCGAAGAACTGCGACAGCAGGCCGAGGTTCATCGGGAACGAGTACACCTGCCCCTGGTGCTTGGTGAACACCCGGTGCTGGTAATCGGTGAAGTCCGTGAACTGGTTCACGTACTCCCACACCCGCTTGTTGGACGTGTGGAACAGGTGGGCGCCGTAGCGGTGCACCTCGATGCCCGTTTCGGGCTCCGCCTCGGAATAGGCGTTGCCACCGATGTGGTCACGACGGTCCAGCACCAGCACCCGCTTGTCGAGCTGGGTGGCGGCGCGCTCTGCGATCGTGAGGCCGAAGAATCCGGAACCAACGACGATCAGGTCATAGCCTGCGAAGCTCACGGCGACGAGGGTAGCTGGGGCGGCGCGACGCTCCGAAACCGCGTTGACATTAGCGGAGGGACATCGTTACCCGTAGTGGTGATATCGCCGCGTTGCGGCGGACGAGAACCGCGTGTCCTGCAATTTTGTCCACCGTATCGAGTGACGAACCGCGCACTCCCCGAAGCGACCGCGATCAATCCTGACCGGGCCGGATGACCAGGCCGGCGAGTTCGCATTGGGTAGCATCGCGGCGGCGCGACCCCCGGGGTGATCCGCATCGTCCCGCGATATCCGATTCGCCGGTCCATCCGGTCGGTGGGCGCGCCACCGGGACGCGGGGAAAGGTGATCTAGGAGCGTGACTTCCGCACGCGCGCGATCTCTGCTGGCCGTGGCGATCGTGCTGGAAGTGGTGGCGATCTGGTTCGTGCACTGGATCGACACCCGGGGATACATGGACGCCGAAATTTACCGACTCGGCGCTCGCGCGTGGCTTCGCGGCAACGAGATATACGGCGGTGACCTCACCCCGGAAACGCCGGATTCGGGCACCCTGCCGTTCATCTACCCGCCGTTCGCGGCGATCCTGTTCACCCCGCTGACGTGGTTGTCCACCGAGGGCGCGGTGGTGGTCGTCTCGGTGCTCTCGCACCTGGCGATCCTGGCCACCGCCTACGCGCTCGCCCGGTCCAGCCGCTACCTCGCGCCCCGGGCGGGGCAGGTCGCACTGGCCACCGCGCTGCTGCTGCCGTGGTTCACCGTCCTCGAACCGGCCCGCGACACCATCAACTACGGCCAGATCAACCTGCTGCTGATGGGCCTGGTCGCGCTGGACTGCCTGCTGCCCCGCACCCCGTGGCCGCGCGGCCTGCTGGTCGGCCTGGCCGGGGCGATCAAGCTGACCCCGCTGGGCTTCCTGCTGCTGTTCCTGCTGCGCCGCGACCTGCGCGCGATGGCGGTGACCGGGATCACCTTCCTGGCCACGGTGCTGATCGGGCTGCTCGCCGCGCCGCGCGACTCCGCGGTGTGGTGGCTGGAGGAGATGGTCGCGACCGGCGACGAGCACGGCCTGGTCTACGCGGGCAACCAGACGCTGCGCAGCCTGCTGGCCAAGCAGGAGCTGACCGACGCCGCGCTGAACGTGCCGTGGCTGCTGGGCTGCGCGCTGCTGCTGGTCGTCGCCGTGCTCGCGATGCGCTACGCGCTGCGCACCGCCAACGTGCCGCTGGCGCTGATGTTCAACGCCGTCCTGGTGCTGCTGGTCTCGCCGATCTCCTGGTCCCACCACTGGGTGTGGGCGGCCCCCGCGCTGGCGCTGGTCGGCGCGATGGCGGTGCGGCACCGCTGGTACGGCGTGCAGCTCACCGTCGGGCTGTGCGCGCTGGCGGTGGCGATCGGACCGCACTGGTACCTGCCCTACACCAACGACCGGGAGCTGGACTGGACGTTCTCGCAGCAGGTGGTCGGCAACTCCTACGTGCTCATCGGGATCGGCTTCCTGATCGCCGGGGCGATCGGCCACCTGCGGTTCACCCGGTACCGGCCGGCGGCGGCCACCGAGGCGCCGACCTACGGCAGAGCGTGAGCCACGTCCGCCGCACCGGCGACGGCGGCACGTCACCCGGAGGGCTCGACGTTCACCGCAAGGCGCGGTGATCCACCCGTCCGGGTCAGCTTCGTTCGCCTGATCAGCGGGACGCGGCACCATCCGAACGGAGGGCGCCCCATACTCGGCCGCACCCCCGACCGAGCACCGCCGCCGCGGTGCGCTCTGCGCAGCGAGGTACCCATGCGCCGCCGGCTCGTCCTGCCGCTCGTCCTGCTGGCCACCGCCGTCCTGGCCCCCGCCGCCTTGGCCCCCGCGGCCACCGCCGTCGAGCCCGGCCCGCGCGTCGAGCACATCGCGCTGGGCGCGGTGCCGACCGCCCGCGACGCCAGCCGCGAGGTCCGCACCGACCGGCCGTTCTCGATGCTCGGCGTGCGCTGGACCGGCGCCGCGCCCGACGAGGTCGCGGTCCGGGCCCGCACCGACCGGGGCTGGCGGCCGTGGACCCCGCTGGAACCGGCCACCGACCGGGCCAGCGAACCGCTGTGGACCGGGGACGCGCGCGCCGCGCAGGTCCGCGCCACCCGCGACGGCCGCGACGTCACCGCCGAACTCCAGCTCATCGCGCTCGACCCGGGCCCCGCCCCCGCCGCCCGGCAGGCCCCCGCCGCCGGGCCGGGCGGACGGCCACCGGTGGTCGAGCGCGCCGGGTGGGGCGCCGACGAGAAGCAGACGACCTGGGCCGGGCAGGCCACCACCACCCGCGCGGTCGCCGTGCACCACACCGCCGGGAGCAACGACTACCGCTGCGCCGTCTCGGCGTCGGTGGTGCGCGGCCTGTTCCACTACCACGCCGTCGAGCTGGGCTGGGGCGACATCGGCTACCACGCGCTCGTCGACAAGTGCGGCACCGTCTTCGAGGGCCGCCGGGGCGGGCTCGACGGCGACGTCATCGGCGGGCACGCGCTCGGCTTCAACCACGAGACCTTCGGGGTGGCGATGCTCGGCAACCTCGAACAGGTCCGGCCCAGCCCCGAGACGCTGGGCGGCGTCGCCCGGATCAGCGGCTGGAAGCTGGACCGCGCGGGCGTGCCCGCCGACGGCACCGTCGTGCTCACCGGCCGGGGCGGCTCGCTGCACGCGGCGGGCGCGCGAGTCGCGCTGCCGACGATCTTCGGGCACCGCGACGTCGGCCGGACGCTGTGCCCGGGGCGGTTCGGTCACGCCGCGCTCGGCGAGATCCGCTCCCGGGCCACCGCCGCGCAGCATCCACCCGCTCAGGACCCGCCCGCCCAGGAGCCGCCCGCCCAGGAGTCACCGGCCGAGGAGGACGACACCGCCCAGCAGGCGCTGTAGCTCACCACCAGCGCTCCAGCACCGCGGCCACCCCGTCCTCGGCGTTGCTCGCCGCCACCTCGTCGGCGACCGCGAGGACGGCGGGATGGGCGTTGCGCACCGCGATCCCGCGCCCCGCCCAGCGCAGCATCGGCACGTCGTTGGGCATGTCGCCGAAGGCGATCACCTCGCCGCGCGGCACCCCCAGCTCCTCGGCGACCTCCGCCAGCCCGGTCGCCTTGTCGACACCCGGCGCGGACAGCTCCAGCAGACCCGAACCCGTCGAGTAGGTGACGCCCAGCCGCGCGGCGAGCACCTCCTCGGCCGCCGGGGCCATCTCGGCGCTGGTCAGCTCGTCGTGCACCACCAGCAGCTTCACCGCGGGCTTGCCGGTGAGCTCGTCGGGCGGGGCCGTCCGCACGTCCACCGCCCAGGACCGGCGGAAACCCGGTTCGGCGAGGAACTGCGCGGCGGTCGTCCCCCGCGCCCGGTCGCCGACCCGCTCCACGGCGAAGGTGCACCCCGGCAGCTCCTCGCGCAGGTCGTGCACCGCGTCGTGCAGCACCAGCGGGTCGATGAGGTGGCTGCCCAGGATCCGGTCCGCCGCCACGTCGTAGCGCACCGCCCCGTTCGCGCAGACCGCGAACCCGACCCCGCCGAGCTCGTCGACCAGCGGCCCCAACCAGCGCGGCGGACGGCCGGTGACCAGGACGAACGGGACTCCGGCCGCGGTCGCCCGGCGGACGGTCGCGGTGGTGCGGGCGGTGAGGCGTTCGAGCGGATCGAGCAGGGTGCCGTCGACGTCGGAGGCGATCAGGCGAGGAGGGCGCATCGCTGCATCCTCCCCCGGCCGCGGGACGCCGAGCCGTCCGTCCCGGAAAGCCCCGCGAGCCACCCGCGCGGGTGATTGGTCGCTGCGTGAGGGGCACCTTCATCCGAGTAAGCCGGATGCAGGTGCCCCTCACTCACCAGCCCTTCGAGGTGCGGCGACGGACGTACCGGGCGGTTTCGCCCGCCCGAGCGATTGCGTCCCGGGCACCGGCGCACATCACGTTGGCGTCATCGGGTCGATCCCCCGGGCGCGTACCGATACGGTCGGAGCCGTGCGAGTTGGGATCGTGATTCTGCCCGAACACCGGTGGTGGGCCGCCGAGCCGCTGTGGCGGATGGCCGAGGAGTACGGCTTCGCCCACGCCTGGACCTACGACCACATCGGCTGGGGCGAGCTGGTGGACAAACCGTGGTTCGACGCGGTACCGACGCTCACCGCCGCCGCCACCGTGACCACGACGATCCGGCTGGGCACGCTGGTGGCGTCGCCGAACTTCCGGCACCCGGTGCACTTCGCCCGCGAGCTCACCGCGCTCGACGACATCAGCGACGGGCGGCTCACCCTCGGCATCGGCGCCGGGGGCCCGGGCTTCGACGCGGGCGTGCTGGGCGCGCCCGAGCTCACCGCCGGGCAGCGGACCGACCGGTTCGCCGAGTTCCTCGACCTGCTCGACCGCATCCTGACCTCGGACCGCACCGACTACCAGGGCGAGCACTACGCGGCCGTCGGGGCGCGGCGCAGCCCCGGCTGCGTGCAGGTGCCGCGACTGCCGTTCGTCGTCGCCGCCAACGGCCCGCGCACGATGCGGCTCGCGGCCCGCTACGGCAAGGGCTGGGTGACCACCGGCCGCCCCGCCGACGACGTCGAGTCGTGGTGGCGCTCGGTCGCCGACCTGTCGCTGCGGTTCGCCGACACCCTCGCCGAGCACGGCCGCGAACCGGCCTCGGTGGACCGCTACCTCCAGATCGACGCCGGACCGGCCTACGCGCTGTCCAGCGCCGAGCACTTCCGCGAGGTGGTCGGCCGCGCGGCCGAGCTCGGGTTCACCGACGTCATCACGCACTGGCCGCGCCCCGAGGAGCCCTACATGGGTTCGGAAGCCACGGTCGAAGAGGTCGCCTCCGAGGTCCTGCCGGAGCTCTAGGTGTCCGGCTCACCCGGCGGAGCGGTGCGGGTGGCGGAACCTCAGCGCCCGAGGGGTTCGGCGGTTCTTGAAGCGGCGCGGCTGCTCGTCGCCACGCACTACCGTCAGACAAGCGGCGCCCGCCGCTTCCGCCTTGCCCCACCTGAGCAACCGGCACCGCCGCCCGTGCTCGGACGTTAGCGCTCAGCGGCCTTCTCGCGAGGACAGCGCCGACGCCGTGTACGAAGTGGGTACATCAGGAGGCGATCCCGCAGCGAGAAGGCCGCTGAGGTTCCGCCACCGGCACCGCCACGCAACCGGACCACGGCACCACCAAAGCATCACTCGGCGAGGGTGGCTCCTACCGCGAGGAACTCCGCGGGTTCCCGGCCCACCGCCGAGAGCCGGTGCGGCACCCGGGAGCTGAAGCTGACGCTGTCGCCCGCCCGCAGCGTCGTGGAGTCCTCGCTGAACTCGACCAGCAGCTCGCCGCTGAGCACGTACAGCCAGTCGTGCCCGACGTGGCGCACCGGCCGCACGCCCTCGGCGGTGCGGGTCAGCCGGTAGCGCGCCGCGTACATCCCGGGGATCACCGCGCGCGGCGTGAGCACCTGGAGCACCAGGCCCTCGTCGACGACCGTCCTGGCCTCGTCGCCGCGCAGCACGACCACCGCCGGGCCCGGCTTGGTGTCGGTGAACAGCTCGGAGAGGTCGATGTCCAGCGCGTCGGCCAAGCGCGCCAGCACCTCCAGCGCGGGCGTGGGGCCGCCGCCTTCCAGGTCGCCGAGCTGCGCGGTGTCGAGCCCGGCGCGTTCGGCCAGCGCCGCCGGGGCGAGGCCGCGCTCCTCGCGCCGGCGGCGGACCCGGTCGCCCAGGCCCTCCAGGGCTTGCCCCGGGGGCTCCGGCCCGTCCGCTCGATCAGCCACGCCCCCACCATAGGACGGCCGCGCCCGCTCCGCCGCGACGTCGGGTGTGCGCTGGTCGGACACCGGGTAGACCGACGGCCAGGAGGTGATGGCCGATGGCCACGAAGCAGGCGAAGCGCACCGCGCAGGTCCCGGCGCAGCGCGGCGGCACCGGGACGACGGCTCGGCGGCTGCTGGAGCGCGCGGGCACCACCTACGCCGCGGAGGCGGGCATCACGCTGGCCGACAAGCCCTCCCCCCTGTACCGGCTGCTGACCATGTCGGTCCTGCTGTCCACCCGGATCAAGGCGGGCATCGCGCTGTCGGCGACCCGCGAGCTCAAGGGCTTCGGCACGCCCCGCCGGATGCGCGAGGCCACCTGGCAGCAGCGGGTCGACGCGCTGGTCCGGGGCCACTACCGGCGCTACGACGAGAGCACCGCCACCGCCCTCGGCCAGGGCGCCGACCTGATGCACCAGCGCTACGGCGACGACCTGCGCAAGCTCCGCGCGGAGGCCGACGGCGACCCGCGCGCGGTGCGGCGGCTGCTCCAGGAGTTCCCCCGGCTCGGTCCGGTCGGCGCGGACATCTTCTGCCGCGAAGCGCAGGGCGTGTGGCCGGAGCTGCGGCCCTACTTCGACCGCAAGGCGCTCCAGTCCGCCGAGCGCATCGGCCTGCCCACCGACCCGGACGGGCTGGCGAAGCTGGTACGCGCCGACGACCTGGACCGCTTCGCGGCGGCGCTGATCCGCGTCGACCTCGAACCGGACCTGCTCGGCTGACCCGCCCTTCACCCGTCCGTGAGCTGAGTGAGGGGCACCTTTGCCCGAGTTGGGCAAGGATGCCCCTCACTCACGTCACGTTCGGGTGGAGGCCCCTTCGGAGCGCGGCGGAGCCACTGCGCGGTGCGGCTACCCGGTCGGCACCACGGCGGGTGCTCAGCGGATCGCGAGGACTGTCGCGACGCCACTTGCGTCGTGGGCGAGCGGCTCCCGGGGTGCGGGGAAACGCTGAGGTCCCGCTGGCCCGCACCGCCACGTGGGTCCCGAGCCCTGAGCGGGGCACTCAGCCCTTCGGCTCCAGGACCTCGACACCGCCGAGGAACGGGCGCAGTGCCTCGGGCACCCGCACCGAGCCGTCGGCCTGCTGGTGGTTCTCCAGGATCGCCACCATCCAGCGGGTCGTGGCCAGCGTGCCGTTGAGCGTGGCGCAGTGCTGGGTGCGGCCCTCGTCGCGGTGGCGGACGTTGAGCCGCCGCGCCTGGAACGTGGTGGTGTTCGACGTCGAGGTCAGCTCGCGGTAGGTCTGCTGGCTCGGCACCCACGCCTCGCAGTCCAGCTTGCGGGCCGCGCTCGCGCCGAGGTCACCGGCCGCCGTGTCGATGACCCGGTAGGGCACCTCGATCTTGGCGAGCATCTCCTCTTCCCACGCGAGCAGGCGCTCGTGCTCGGCCTCGGCGTCCTGCTCGGCGCAGTAGACGAACATCTCCAGCTTGTTGAACTGGTGGACCCGGATGATCCCCCGGGTGTCCTTGCCGTACGACCCGGCCTCGCGGCGGAAGCAGGTCGACCAGCCCGCGTAGCGCAGCGGTCCGCCGGAGAGGTCCACGATCTCGTCCGCGTGGTAGCCGGCCAGCGGCACCTCCGAGGTCCCGACCAGGTAGAGGTCGTCCTCCTCCAGCCGGTACACCTCGCCGGCGTGCGCGCCGAGGAACCCGGTGCCGTCCATGATCTCCGGGCGCACCAGCACCGGCGGCACCACCAGGTCGAACCCGGCGGCGGTGGCCTGGGCGGCGGCCATGTTCAGCAGCGCCAGCTCCAGCTGCGCGCCGACGCCCTTGAGGAAGTAGAACCGGGCGCCCGAGACCTTCGCGCCGCGCTCCATGTCGATCGCGCCGAGCCCGGTGCCCAGCTCCAGGTGGTCCTTGACCGGGAAGTCGAACTCGCGGGGGTGCCGACGTGCTTGAGCGTGACGAAGTCGGCCTCGCCGCCGGCCGGCGTGCGCGGGTCGATGACGTTGGAGATCCGGCGCTGCGCCGCGAGCAGCTCCTCGTCGGCCGCGGACTGCTCCGCCTCGGCGGTCTTCACCCGCGCGGCGAGCTGCTTGGCCTCGGCGAGCAGCCCTTCGCGCTCCTCGCCCTTGGCCCCGCCGACGAGCTTGCCCAGCCGCTTCTGCTCGGCGCGCAGCGTGTCGGCCTGGGACACCGCCGACCTGCGACGCTCGTCGGCGGACAGCAGCGCGTCCACCAGCGCCGCGTCCTCGCCCCGGGCGCGCTGCGAAGCGCGCACCGCTTCCGGATCCTCGCGTAGCGTCTTCAGGTCGATCACAGCAGGTCAGCGTAGCGGCCCACGCACCCCCGACGGCCATCGGGTGCCACTGGACAGCCGCGCCCGACCCACCACCGGTTTCACCCGGAAGTGAACTGAGTGAGGGGCACCCTCGCCCGAGTTGTTGGGAGTCGTTTCGGAATGCGGCGGAGCCGCATGCGGTGCGGCCGTCAACCGGCACCGCTGCCCGTGCTCGGACGGTGCCGCTCAGCGGTCCCCTCGCGAGGACAGCCGTGACGCCGTGTCCGTGTTCGGTACATCAGGAACGGATCCCGGAGCGAGCAGGCCGCTGAGGTTCCGCCACCCGCACCGCCACGCAGGCCATTGGCGAAAGCGGTCCTCGCTCGGACAGGGTGCCCCTCACTGGGGAAAGCGCCACCCGATCAGGAGCCGGGGATGCGGTGCGGGACGAAGGCGGCGCCGTCGTCGGTGATCAGACCGGCGGTCTCCCGGATGCCCAGGCCCGCCGAGGAGTCGCCGACGATCCAGGCGCCCAGCGCCGGACGCATCCCGTCGAACTCGGGCAGCGGGTCGAACGCCTGGTAGACGTAGCCCTCCTCGCCGTAGACGCCGCCGGTCTCGGTCTCCCAGCCGGGGGCGACGACGGTGATGTTGCTGCCCTCGCGGCCGAGCCGGGGCTTGCGCACGTACTCGGTGAGCAGGCCGGGCTGGTCGAGGAACGTGGGCAGCAGGTTCGGGTGGCCCGGGTGCATCTCCCAGAGGACCGCCAGCAGCGCCTTGTTCGACAGCAGCATCTTCCACAGCGGCTCGACCCACTGCGTCTTGGGCAGCGCGCTCACCGCGTGCTTGCCGAACTCGTCGTCGACCATCCACTCCCAGGGGTAGATCTTGACGGCGGTGTTCAACGGCGCCTCTTCGAGGTCGACGAACCGCTCCAGCAGCGAGTCCCAGCCGATCTCCTCGATGGGCAGCCCGACGGTGTCCATCCCCGCCTCGGCGGCGGTCTCCTGGAGGTAGGCGGCGGTGAGGTTGTCCTCCCCGGAGGTGTCCGAGGACGACCAGGTGAAGTGCACCTCGCGGGTGGCGAGCTGGTCGCTGATCTCCTCCCAGCGCTCGACCAGCTTCTCGTGGATCGAGTTCCACTGGTCGTCGCCGCCGTGCACCTCGGTCAGCCAGTGCCACTGCACGACCGCCGCCTCCAGCAGCGAGGTCGGCGTGTCGGCGTTGTACTCCAGCAGCTTGGCCGGGCCGCTGCCGTCGTAGCGCAGGTCGAAGCGGCCGTAGAGGTGCGGGTCACCGCGCCGCCACGACTCGGCGATGTGCGGCCAGACGTACTCGGGGATGCCGAAGTCCTTGTACCGCTCGGTGGTGATCACGTGGTCCACCGCGTCCAGGCACATCGAGTGCAGCAGCTCGACGTCGGCCTCCAGCGAGAGCACCTCGTCGAGGCCGAACTCGTAGTGCACGCCCTCGTCCCAGTAGGGCCGGGCGGTGCCGTCGGCCTCGCGCGCGGGGGTGCCGAAGACCAGCCCCAGCTCCTCGACCTTCGCCTGCCAGTCCGGCCTGCGCTGACCAGTCCTGCGTCGCACCCGTCAGCTCCCGCTTCCGCCCTTGTTGGTGATGCCGAACCCGCCGCGCTGGATGGTCTGCCCGCGGGTGTTCTTGATCTGCGAGTCGGTCGGCTTGGTGAACGAGGAGCCCTGCACGGTCTGCCCCGGAGTCGGCGCCGGCGCGCCGGGCTGGGTGTAGCCGTAGCGGTACTGCGGCACCGGCTGGCCCATCATGCCGCCCGGCAGGATCATCGGCATGAAGAACATCCCGCCGCTGACGTAGCCGCCCTGCGACTCGGCGTACTCCGGGGTGCACTTCTCCGGGTCCTGCGCGACCGGGTTGTTCGGGTCGTTCGACGCGCAGAACTCGGTGACGGCGGTCGCCTCGTTGCGGTACTCCGAGGCGGAGTACATCGCGGCGACCAGCGCCACGACGCCCACCGTCGCGCCGCCGCCGATCATCACCCGGCGCCGCTTCCTGGTCTTGTCCGCGGCGGCCTGCACCTCCGCCTGGCGCTGCTCCTCCTGCCGCTTCTCGGCGGCGATCCGGGCGCGCTTCTCCGCCAGCGTGGGTTCGCGAGGTGTCGTCGTCTCGGCGTCCTGGTAGCGGATGCGCCCGCGGCGGGCCTCGTCGGCTCCCGCCTCGGACTCCTCCGGGACCCCGTTCGGCTGCTCGTCGTCCCGCTGCGGCCGGTCGTCATCTGCCACTGCTAGCCATCTTCCCTCGTAGCCACTCCCGGTAGCCACATTACCCATCCTCACCAGCGCGCGGGTCAAGAATCGGTTCCGAGGTGCCGCGCGGCGCCGCGGGCGAACGGGCATGATGTTCGTGTGGCCGAGTCAGCTCCCCCTCCACACCAGCGCCGGAAGAAGCCCGACACCCGGCTCGTGATGATCTCGGCGGCGCTCGGCGCGCTGCTGATCCTGGTGGTCAGCGCGCTGCTGAACTGGCCGACCGGCGGTGGTGGCGGCGGCTCGAACCGGTTCGGCGCGAACCCGGCCCCGCCCGCGGTGTTCGACGCCACCGCGGGCACCTGCCTGACCTGGCGGTCGGCCGACGCCTCCGACATCGGCAAGATCGGCTGCGAGCGCCCGCACCTGTTCGAGGTCACCGGCAAGGCGGACCTGGCCGCGCAGTTCCCGCCGAACGCGCCGTACCCGCCCACCGAGCAGTGGCAGCAGCTCAAGATGGACCACTGCACGCAGGTGGCGCGGAACTTCCTGGGCGGGCGCTTCGACCCCAACGGCAAGTTCGGCGTGGGCGCGTTCACCCCCAGCGAGGAGAGCTGGCGGCGCGGCGACCGGACCCTGTTCTGCGGGCTCCAGCAGCCCGGGCCGTCCGGCAGGCTGCACCCGATCACCGGCGACGCCGCGCGGATCGACCAGTCCAACACCTGGCCGGTCGGCACCTGCCTGGGCATCAACGGCACCGAGCCGTGGGACCCGGTGGACTGCGCCCAGCCGCACTCGCTGGAGATCACCGGGCTGGTCAACCTCGCCGAGCAGTTCCCCGAGGGCTACCCGCCGGTCGAGGAGCAGGACGGCTTCCTGGCCACCCGCTGCGAGGAGATCACCGCCGAGTTCGCGGGCAGCCCGACCGCCGCGCGGGACAAGGGCCTGGTCGTGTCCTGGGACACCCTGGCGCAGGAGAGCTGGGACGCCGGATCGCGCGAGGTGAACTGCAAGGTCGGCGCGACCCTGCCGGACGGCAGCGGGCTGGCCCCGGTCACCGGCAGCGTCAAGGGCGAGGTCGAGGTCGGCACCGAACCCGCGCCGGTGGACCCCACGCCGCCGCAGCCGGGCGCTCCCGCCACCGAACCGCGCTGACTTCCGGTAGAACGGGAACCATGCCGGTGGAGATGACCCGGGGGCGCTTCGAGGAGCTCGTGGGCGACGCGCTGGACCTGGTGCCCGAGGAGTTCCAGAAGGCGCTGAACAACGTCGTGGTGCTCGTCGAGGACCGCAACCCGCAGGAGCCCTCGCTGCTCGGGCTGTACGAGGGCATCGCGCTCACCGAGCGGGACAGCACCTACAGCGGCGTGCTCCCGGACCACATCACCATCTACCGCGAGGCCCTGCTGGAGATCTGCGGCAGCGAGCAGCAGGTCGTCGACGAGGTGGCGGTGACCGTGGTGCACGAGATCGCGCACCACTTCGGCATCGACGACGACCGCCTGCACGCCCTCGGCTGGGCCTAGCGACCGACGCGCCGACGCACCACCCGTCCAGGACCGGGTGAGGGGCACCCTTGCCCGAGTTACTTGGGCAAGGGTGCCCCTCACTCGGCTTGCGATCGGGTGCACCCGTCCAGGTGCCGGGCTACAGGTCCAGGCCGTCCCAGGTGGTGCAGGTCCAGCCGGTCGCGGCGTCCGGGTCGGCGTCGAGCACGATGAGGCCGGTGTTGGGCAGGTGGACCGCGTCGGCCATCTCGCCGGTGACGTTGGCCGCCAGGTGCTGACCCACCATCCGCAGCATCGCACCGTGGCTGACCAGCACGATCGCACCGCCGGACACCCCGTCGAGGGTGCTTCGGGCCGAGTCGAGGAATCGGGTGAGCACCTCGCGGCCGGTCTGGGCGCCGGGCATCCGGACGTCCAGCTCGCCGAGCTGCCAGCGCCGGTAGACGTCCTCGAAGACGCCCATCGCCTCCGGATCGCCCCGGCCCTCGTAGTCGCCCGCGCCGATCTCGTGGGTGCCCTCGGCGATCTCCACCGGCAGCCCGAGGCGCCGGGCCAGCGGGGCCGCGGTCTCCTGGGCGCGCCGGGCGCGGCTGGCGTGGATCGCCGCGATCTTCTCCTCGCCGAGCCGCTCGGCCAGGGTCAGGGCCTGCCGGGTGCCCAGTTCGGTGAGCCCCGGTCCGGGCGGCAGGGTGTCGAGCACGTGGTGCACGTTGGCGATGGTCTGGCCGTGCCGTGCCAGGACGAGCCGCGCGCCCGCCGGTGCTTCCAGGTTCATCCGATCGCTCCCGCTCGCAGGTCGTCCACCCACTGCGCCGAGTGCCGGAACACCTGCTCGGAGGCGGCGGGCCGGACGGTGGCGGGCGACCGGTCGGCCTTCGGGTAGGACCCGAGGAACCGGACCTCGCTGCACCGCCGGTGCAGGGCGCTGAGCGCGTCCCCGATCCGGGCGTCGGCGATGTGGCCGTCGAAGTCCAGGAAGAAACGGTACTCGCCGAGGCGGTCCTTGGTCGGCCGCGATTCGATCCGGCTCAGGTTGATGCCGCGCAGCGAGAGCTCGGCGAGCAGTTCGGTGAGCGCGCCCACCTCGTCGCCGACCACGGCGGCGATCGACGTCCGGTCCGCGCCGGTGGGTTCCGGCGGGACCCCGGGCCGGCGCAGCAGCAGGAACCGGGTCACCGCGTCGGGCAGGTCGGCGATCCCCTCGGCCAGCCGCACCAGCGACGAGTACTCCTCGATCGCCGTGGGCGCGGTGACCGCGGCGTCGTGCTCACCGGCGAGCACCTCGGCGGCCGCGGCGGCGGTGGACCCGCTGACCCGCACCTCGGCGCCGGGCAGGTGCTCGGCGAGCCAGCCGCGCACCTGCCCGAGGGCGTGCGGGTGGCTGGCGACCGAGCGGACGTCGCGGGTCCCCGGCCGCACCAGCACGTCGAACCGGATCGGCAGCATGGCCTCGCGCACCGCGACGAGCGGGTCGCCGGCGCTGAGCGCGTCGAGGGTGGCGGGCACCGAGCCTTCCACCGAGTTCTCCACCGGGACGGCCGCCGCGAGCACCTCGCCCGTCCGCACCGCCCGCAACGCCTGCGACACCGCGTCGAACGGGACCAGCTCGGCGTCGAAGTCGTCGGTGAGGCAACGGGAGGCCTGCTCGGTGAAGGTGCCTCGGGGGCCCAGGTACGCGACTAGTGGCACCTGCACAGCGTACGGCGCGGCGCCACCGCACCCGCCGACGGCGCTCGCCCCCGGGTTCACCCGGACGGGGCGGCCGACCGGGTGACGTTGGTGGGGCCGGTGTTGTGCGCGGCACGTCGGTGCGTTCTCATCGCTGGTCGGAGCGCGCCTCCGAACGGGTGTGACCTACCCGATGCCACGCCCGCGGACATTCCTGCGATGCTGTCAGGCGTGACCGCAGACTCGGAGCGCTCCACGACAGGGGCGGAGCCGGAGCTGCGGCTCGTCCTCTGCGCCGTGGACGAGCCGCTCGCCGCGGCCTGGCACGAGATCGCCGACCACCGCGAGGGTCTCGCCGTCCACCGGGGTTCGGTGCTGGACCTGCGGATCGACGCGGCGGTGAGCCCCGCGAACTCCTACGGCTGGATGCGCGGCGGCATCGACGCCGTGTACGCCGCCGCCTTCCCCGAGGTGGAAGGGCAGGTGCGCAGCGCGGTGCTCGCCTACCACGGCGGGGAGCTGCCCGTCGGCGAAGCGCTGCTGGTGCCGACCGGCGTCCCCAACCCGATCTGGCTGATCAGCTCGCCCACCATGCGCCAACCCGGCGAACAGCTCCCGGCCGACACCGTGCACCCCTACCTGGCGGCGCGCGCGGTGCTGCGGCTGTGGGCCAGCGCGATCCTGGAGAACGGGACGCCGGTGCGCCACGTGGTGCACTCGATCGCGATGCCCGGGATGGGCACCGGGATCGGCGGGGTGGCGCCGGAGCTGTGCGCGCGGCAGGTCGCCGCCGCCTGGGACGAGGTCTTCGCACCGGTCGACCACCGCTGACCGGCACCTCCCGCCGACCGCATCGGAGCAGCTCAACGGGCCTGGTGCGGCCGTTCGGCGGGCACCCCCGGGTGCTTTCGGAGCAGCGGTGAAACCGGGCGGAGCGGCGGTGGAGTGCGTACCGTCGGGCCCACCGGCCGACCACCGAGGAGGTCACAGATGCTCGTTCGCCGACTGGCCCGCCCGATGCTCGCCGCCGTGTTCATCTACGGCGGCATCGGGGTGCTGCGGGACGTGCGCAACCACGCGAAGGCCGCGTCGCACCTGATGGAGAAGGCGCCGTCGTCGGTGCAGGACTCGGTTCCCGAGCAGGTGCCGTCCGATCCGGAGACGCTGGTGCGCATCGACGGCGCGGTGAAGATCGGTGGCGGCGTGCTGCTGGCGCTGGGCAAGTGCCCGCGCTTCGCGGCGCTGCTGCTCGCGGGCAGCCTGGTGCCCACGACCCTGTCCTCGCACGCGTTCTGGGAGCTCGACGACCCCGGCGAGCGGGCGGGCCAGCAGATCCACTTCCTGAAGAACGTGGGACTGCTCGGCGGCCTGCTGATCACCGCGGTGGACCACGAGGGGCGTCCCTCGGTGGGCTACCGGGCGCGGCACCGGGCCGACCGGGTGGCCGCCCAGGCGCACCAAGCCAAGGGCGCCGCGAAGCTCAGCGCCGAGAAGGGCAGGCGGAAGGCGGGGCTGAAGTAGGCCGACCCTCGCGCGACCTGCTCCGGAGCCGGTCAGTAGCGTGGAGGCCGTGCCGGTGCGGGTGCTGTTGGTCGACGATCACGAGGTGGTCCGGCGAGGTCTTCGCGACCTGCTGGATACCGAGCCCGACGTGTCGATCGTGGCGGAGGCGGGCGGCGTCGACGAGGCCGTGGTGCGCGCGCAGGCGGGACGGCCCGACGTCGCCGTCGTCGACATGCGGCTGCCCGACGGCGACGGCCTGGAGCTGTGCCGGCGGCTGCGCGCCCTGCCCGACCCGCCGCGCTGCCTGGTCCTCACCGCCTTCGACGACGAGCAGGCGCTGGTCGGCGCGATCAACGCGGGCGCGTCCGGTTACCTGCTCAAGCAGGTGCGCGGGCAGGACCTGGTGAACGCGGTCCGCGAGGTCGCCGCCGGGCATTCGCTGCTCGACCCGGTGACCACGGCGCGGGTGCTCGACCGGCTCCGGCAGTCCGCCAACCCCGAACCCGACGAGCTGGCGGCGCTGACCGAGCGGGAACGCCGCATCCTGGAGCTGATCGGCGAAGGGCTCACCAACCGCCAGATCGCCGAGCGGCTCTTCCTCGCCGAGAAGACGGTGAAGAACTACGTCACCTCGGTGCTGGCCAAGCTCGGCATGGAGCGCCGCACCCAGGCCGCCGCCTGGGTCGCGCGCAGGCAGAACGACGCCTGAGGCCCCGGGCCCGGCGTGGATGAACGGGTCCTCACGTCCACCTCATCGGATCTCCACCGTCCGGCTGCGATGCTGCACCGGCCGAGAAAATCGTTCTCCGACAACGGTTTTCCGCTCCTCGGCGACATCAGTGCCACACTTCCCACGGAAGGAAGCCGGACATGTCGACCCTCAGCAGGAAGTTGCTCGCGGCCACGCTGCTCACCGGCGCGGTCACCTTCGCCACCGCGGTCCCCGCGCTCGCCGCCGCCCCGCCCGCGGTGCACGTCCTGGCCGACGACGATGACGACGACCGCGCCCCCACCGGCGGCATCGAAGCAGGCGGCGGCGGCACCGCCAACGACGACGATGACGACGACCGCGCCCCCACCGGTGGCGTCGAAGCGGGCGGCGGCGGCACCGCCGAGGACGGCGGCCTGCTCCCGCTCGGCTTGGCCGGGGGAGCCGCGCTGGTCGTGGGGTTCGCCGCGCGCAAGCGGTTCAGCGGCGCCCGCGGCTGAGGTCCAGGAACATCCGGTGACCTCATCGCGCACCGGCGGTCGCGGGCCTCTGCGGTCCGCGGCCGTTCTCGCCCTGTGCGCCGCGCTCACCACGACCTCGGCCGCCTGCGGCGGCTCCGGCGCTCCGCCCGGCGGGGTGGTCGTCGCCGAGAGCGACCTGCGGCTGCCGCCCCCTGCCCCCGCGGTCGCGGCGGAGGCGTCGGCGCAGGTCGCCGACCCCGTGCGGGTGCGGATCCCGGCGATCGGGGTGGACGCGCCGATCGACCCGCTCGAAGTGGACGAGAACAACGTGCTGCCACCACCCGAGACCAACGAGGGCACCGGCTGGTGGCGGGGCGGGCCCGAACCGGGTGAACGCGGTCCCGCGGTGATCGCGGGCCACGTCGACTCCTACCGGGGCCCCGCGGTGTTCTTCCGGCTCGGCGACCTGCTCCCGGGGCAGGAGATCCACGTCGACCGCGCCGACGGCAGCACGGCGACGTTCGTCGCCGCGCGGATCGAACGCCACGACAAGAACGCCTTCCCGACCGAGGCCGTCTACGGCGACACCCCGACCCCGACGCTGCGGCTGATCACCTGCGGCGGCGATTTCGACGAGGCGGACCGCCGCTACCTCGACAACGTCGTCGTCTTCGCCGAGCGCGCGTCGTGACGCTCAGCCCAGCGGGACCTCCCAGGTGATGGTGGTCCCGCTGTCCGGCGAGGAGGTGATGGCGCACTGCCCGCCCGCCGCCGTGGCCCGTTCCTCCATGTTGCGCAGCCCGCGCTTGCTCACGTCGCGCGGGATGCCGCAGCCGTCGTCGACGACCTGGAGCCGCAGGCCCCGGTCGGAGCGGCGGACGCGGACCAGGACCGAGCGGGCCCCGGAATGCCGCACCACGTTGGACAGGGCTTCGCGCAGGGCCGCGCGGGCGTGGTCGGCGACGGCGACGGGCACGTCGGTGAGGTCGCCGGACAGGTCGAGCTTGGCCGGGCGCCCGAGGAGCTCCCCGGCGATGCGCACCTCGGAGCGCATCGACTCGTCGAGCGCCGGGGCCTGCGCGGAGGCTTCGGGGTCGGCGGAGCGCAGCGTGCGGGCGGTGGCGCGGACCTCGGCGATGGCCTGGTCGATCTGCCCCATCGTCTCGGAGAGCCGGTCCGCGTCGGTGCCGTCGAGCCGCCCGGACAACCGGCGTTCCAGCACCTCGAGCTGTACCCCGGCCGCGTAGAGCCGCTGCACGATCACGTCGTGCAGGTCGCGGGCGATGCGCTCGCGCTCCTGGTAGACGGCGATCCGCTGGCGGGCGGTCGAGCCCTCGGCGAGCACCAGGGCGAGCCCGGCCTGCGCCGCGAACGAGGTGAGCACGTCCACCGCGACGCGGGTGAAGGTGCTCGCCCCGCGCCGCCGGTACACCGCCAGCGCGCCGAGGCGGCGCTCCCGGGTGCCGAACGGCGCCACGGCGAACGGCCCGTACACCCGCAGCGACGGCGGCACGTACGGGGCGGTCAGCGGATCGTCGATGAGGTCGTCGACCACCACCGGGACGCCGCTGCGCGCCACCCGGGCGGCGGCCGAGCGCGACGACAGCACGGTGCCGACCGGATCGGCCAGCGGTCCGGTGGCCGACGGGGCGCCGTAGGTGGCCTCGACGGCGACGCGGCCGTCGTCGGTGCGCACGGTGACCAGCCCGAGGTCGGCCTCGGCGAGTTCGGCGGCGCGGCGCACCACCAGCGGCAGCACCGCGTCCGGGTCGTCGGCGGACAGCGCGACCCGGGTGATCTCGGTGGAGGCCGCCAGCATCCGCTTGGCGAGTCTGGGTTCCATCTCCCCTCCGAGGCTAACCGCGCCACCACCCCACCGGGTGAGCTCCGGACGCAGCTCACAGCCCTGGCAGACTCGCCGGGCGGACGGTCCTGGGCTTGGACGCGGAGGCTGCCCGCCCGCCAGGGCGGGATCACCAAAGCCGATGCGGAGGCGTGGGAGCGCGCGGATGCCGTGGTCGAGGCGATGCCCCGCAGCGCACCGGGCGCGTTGCGCGCCGACGCGATTGCGGGATGCCGGGGAACCACCCCGTTCGGACCATGAGATCCGTCCGGCCGGATCACGAGGGGGACGGCGCGCCTGCGTGTCGTGCCCGGTCAGCCGGGGTGGAGGGCTCGGCCGAGCAGGGTGGTGAGCTGCCGCAGTTCGGCGTCGGTCAGCACCGCCAGCGGGGTGCTCCGGAGGGCGTCCCGGACCACCTCGTCGCGGACCCGGCGGCCTTTGGCGGTCAGGACCAGCACTCGGGACCGGCGGTCGGCCGGGTCCACGGCGCGCTCCACCAGGCCGCGGTCGACGAGCTGGTCGGTCATGAAGGTCAGGTTCGGGGCGTTGCAGTACAGGCGCTCGGCCATCGCCTTCATCGAGGGTGGCGGCTCGGCCGGGTCGATCACCCACAGCGCCTGGAACGTCGCCGGGGTCAGGCGGTGCCCGGCCAGTGCCGACCCGGTCTGATCGACGGTCCGCATCCAGACGTCGTAGGTCGCGGCGAGCGCCGCGTGGAGATCGGGCGCGGTCATGCCGCCATCCTACCGTTAATTCGAGTGTCGAAGTACTATGCTGGTGTCGATGCTTCGAGACTCGAATCAATAGGAGGTTGACGTGGGAGAGGGCTATCGCGGTGTCACCGCACTCGTCACCGGCGCGTCGAAGGGGCTGGGGCGGGCGTACGCGCTGGAGCTGGCCCGCCGGGGAGCGCGGGTGATCCTGCTGGCCCGCTCGGAGGGCGACCTGCGAGAGCTCGCCGCGCACATCCGGGAACAGCACGGCGGGCCGGACGCCGAGGTGATCGTCGCCGACCTCGCCGCGCCGGACGGCCCGGAGCGGGTCCTGCGGGAGCTGCGCGACCGCGGCCTGTCCGTCGACCTGCTGCTCAACAACGCCGGTACGGGCAGCGCGGGCCCGTTCCTCGGCCGTCCGCTCGAACCGCAGCTGCGTTCGGTCGCGCTCAACGTCGACGGCCTGATCGCGCTGACCCACGCGATCGGCGCCGAACTGGTCAGCCACGGTCGCGGCGGCATCATCAACGTGTCCTCCACCGCGGCCTTCCAACCCATGCCCTACCAGGCCAGCTACGCCGCGACCAAGGCGTTCGTGCTCTCCTTCACCGAGGCGCTGGCCGAAGAACTGCGCGGCACCGGGGTGCACGTCATGGCCGCGCATCCCGGCCCGATCGCGACCGGCTTCTTCGACGGCACCTCCGCCACGATCAACCCGGTGGCGGACACTCCGGCCACCGTCGCGGCCCGGACCCTGGACGACTACGCCCGGCGGCGCGCGGTGTCCTACCCGGGCCGGGCCGTCACCCGTGCCGTGAACCGGGCCCTCACCTGGCCCGCGCGCGTGCTGCCGCGCACCGTCGTCGCGCGGGTGGCCGGTGCGTTCAACCGCCGAATGCGCCTGCACGAGGTCGTCGACCTCGCCTGATGCACCACCGGCGCAGCTCACAGCCCGTCCCGACCGGGTGATCGTGACCAGGTGAGGGGCACCCTGTCCCCGGTTACTCGGGCAAGGGTGCCCCTCACTCAGTCCCGGACGGGTGACGCGGGTGGGGGTCGAGGCGGTGGGTGATCCGGGCGTGGAGGTCGTGCGGGACGGCCACGCCCCAGCGCTGCTCGGCTTCGCCCGCGAGTTCCCGGCTCCAGCGCCAGCTCTCCCGCGCCGCCGCGCGGATCGCGTCCGGTTCGGCCGCGGCGGTGGTGGTCGTGTAGCGGACCTGGTCGGCCGCGGGCAGGTCGGCCTCCAGGGCCCGCGAGGGCGTGAGCCAGTGCCGGGTGCTGTCCCGGAGCAGGCGGCAGAGCTGCAACTGGTGCGGCGCGACCAGCGTGGTCAGGGCCGCGTGCGCGCGGGCGGTCTCGCCGCGGTCGAGCAGGTGGGCCAGCATCAGCGTCCAGTTGGTGAGTTCGTCGACGCGCTGCCGGGCGGTGCTGCCCGGTTCCGGCGGCACGAATTCGGCCAGCCGCGCGACCTGCTCGGTGAGCCGGCCGCTGCGGTCCAGCAGCACCGCCCGCTCCGGCTCGGGGAAGTGGACCAGGCCGCGCCAGCCCGCCATCGCCTCGATGCCCGGCCCCGCCGCTCCGAAGTGGAACTCGCCGCGCATCAGGTCGTCGAAGATCACCGCGCGCACGCCGAAGGAGTTGGTGCAGGCCAGCGCCAGCGGCGCGACCCGGGCGAGGAACGCGTCGCCGTCGAAGTCCGCGGCGTGCTCGTCCCGGACGAAGACGTAGGCCTCGACGTCGGAGTGCTCGTCGGCCTCGCCGAGGGTCCACGACCCGTACAGCAGAACCCCGTCCAGCCGGGGTTCGGCCGCGGCGACCTCGGCGAGCCGGTCGATGCGCGCGGCGAGCGCGGGGGCGCGGTTCATGGTCCTCCTCGGGTCCGGGGGTGCCCATCCTCCCGGCCCCGGCACCCCGGTCCCCACCCGTTCGACACCTGAGTGAGGGGCACCTTCATCGGGCCATGTCGGAAGAAGGTGCCCCTCACCTGCCCGGGAACCGGTCACGGTCACCCGGTCGGGCGGTCAGGAGAAGAACCCCTGGTAGTCGTAGACCCGGTTGCCCCCGCCGCCCAGCGTGTCGGTGCCGAAGCGGCCGACCTCGACGAGTTCCGGTGCGATGTAGTCGTGCCCGTCCATCCCGACCTCCTCACCAGTGCGCGGCCGGATCGCCGCTGATCGCAGCATCAGCGGCCGACGGCGGCGGTGCAACGCCGCTCACCCGGTTCCCGCACCGAGTTCCGCCCGATCGGTGAGCAGGCCGCGCTCGACGCGCAGCACCCGGTCGGCGTGCCGGGCTTCCGCGGGCCGGTGGGTCACGTGGACCACGGTGCGGTCCGGCAGTTCCGCGCGCAGCCGGTCCAGCAGCGCCTCGGCCGTCGGGACGTCGAGGTGGGCGGTCGGCTCGTCGAGGACCAGCACCGGGGCGTCGGGCAGCAGCAGCGCGCGGGCCAGCGCGAGCCGCTGCGCCTCCCCGCCCGAGACCGCCGCTCCCCCGGCCCCGACCACGACGTCCAGGCGGTCCGACCAGCCGGGCAGCCCGGCCAGCCGCAGCGCCTCGGCGAGGGCGGCGTCGTCGGCGTGCGGGTCGGCCAGCCGCAGGTTCTCCCGGACCGTGGTGGACACCAGCTGCGGTTCCTGCGGACACCAGGCGACCCGGCCGGGCAGCCGCACCGTCCCGGATTCGGCGGGCAGCAACCCGAGCAGCACCGCGACCAGGGTGGACTTGCCGCTGCCGGACGGGCCGACGACCGCGACGTGCGAACCCGGCGGGACCTGCGCCGACACCTCGTGCAGCGCCGGTCCGGCCGAGCCCGGCCAGCGCGCGGTGACCCGGTCCAGCACCAGCTCGGGACCGGTCTCCGGGCGCGGCGCGGGACGCTCCGGGACCGCCAGCAGCGGGGCCACCCGGTCGTGCGCGGCGCGCAGCGACCGCCACTGCTGGGCGGCCGGGGGCAGCAGCCCGATCGCCTCGGCGGTGGCCAGCGGGACCAGCGCGAGCAGCGGCGCCAGCTCCGGCGCCAACCGGCCCTGCGACACCGCCAGCGAGCCCAGCACCACGCCGCCGACGACCGCGACGCCGACCAGCAGCGTGCTCACCGCCGTGGCCGCCCCGGCCCCGAACGCGGCCCGCCTGGCCCGGGCGGCCAGCAGCCGGTCCTGCTCGGCGAGGTCGTCCCGGCGGGCGCGGTGCGCCCCGAAGGCCAGCAGCTCGGCGGCCCCGTCGAGCAGCGCCAGCACCCGCTCGGCGACCCGGCGCCTGCCCTCGGCGACCGCGCTGCTCGCGCGCCGCTCGGCGGCCACCGCGACCAGCGGGGCCAGCACCAGCGCCGCGCCCAGCGCCACCGCGGCCACCAGCCCGGCCGCGGGCAGCACCACCGCGAGCAGCACCACCGAGGCCAGCACCACGACGACCGCGACCAGCGGCGGCACCAGCACCCGGGGCACCAGGTCGCGCATCTCGTCCACGTCGTCGACGAGCCGGCTCAGCCCGTCGCCCCGGCGCAGGCCCGCGGCGCGCACCGGGCCGAGCCGCACCAGCGCGTCCCACAGCCGTTCCCGCAGCCCGCCGGAGAGCCGGAACGCCGCGTCGTGGGTGACCAGCCGCTCCAGGTAGCGCAGCAGGGCGCGGGACAGCGCGAAGGTGCGCACCCCGACCGCGGCCACCGACAGCGACAGGATCGGCGGCTGCTGCGAGGCGCGGGCGATCAGCCACGCCGCGGTGGCCGTGAGCGCGATCCCGAACAGCAGGGACAGCGCGCCGAGCAGCACGCCCCACCCGGTGCGCCGGGTGATCAGCTCGCGCAGCCGACCCCGCACCGCGGGCAGTTCCGGGGCGGCGGCGGGCGGTTCGGCCGCGGTCTGCTCCGCCCGGTCCCCGGCACCCGCGCCCCGGTGGCTGGCCAGCACGACGGTGGCGCCGGATGCGGCGGCGCGGTCGACCGCCTCGCCGATCCGCCGCCCGGTGGCGCCGTCGAGGTGGGCGGTGGGCTCGTCGAGCAGCAGGATCGTGGCGGCGCCGCGCAGCCGCAGCAGCGCCCGGGCCACCGCGACGCGCTGCCGCTCCCCCGTCGACAGCTCGTCCACCCGGCGGTCCCGCAGGTGCCCGGCGGCGGCGTCGGCGAGCGCCTCGGCCCGCCACCGCGCGGTGCCCTCGGGCTGGTCGGCGACGGCGAGCAGCAGTTCGTCGGCGACGGTGCCGCCGCTGAACGTCGGCTGCTGCGGCACCCAGGCCAGCCGTCGCCGCCACCGCGCCGGGTCGAGCTCGGCGACGTCCACGCCGCCGCAGGTGACCGCACCGCCGTCCGGGGCGGTGAACCCGAGCAGCACCGACAGGGCGGTGGACTTGCCGCTGCCGCTCGGCCCGATCCCGTCGAAGCCGTCCAGTCGGAGGACCTCGCCGGGCCGCGCGGTGAAGCTCAGCCCGTCCGGGGCGAACCCGCCGCGCCTGCGCACCCGCAGCCCGGACACCCGCAGCACCGAGTCCGCGGGCACCGCGCGGGTCCCCGAGGTCGCCGGGGCGCGGTCGACCACCTCGTCCACCCGGCGGACCGCCTCCACGCCGTCCTCGCTGGCGTGGTGCGCCGCCCCGGCCGAGCGCAGCGGCAGGTAGCACTCGGGGGCCAGCACCAGCACCAGCAGCCCGGTGGCCAGGTCGAGCTCGCCGCCGACCAGCCGCACCCCGATGCTCACCGCGATCAGCGCCACCGACAGCGAGGCCGCCAGCTCCAGCACCAGCGCGGACAGGAAGGCGATCCGCAGCGTGCCCATGGTGGTCCGCCGGTGCGCCTCACCAGCCCGGCGCACCACCCGGCCCTGCGCCGCCGCCCGGCCGAACGCGGTGAGCACCGGCTGCGCCCGGATCAGCTCCAGGAGCTGCCCGGACAACCGCTGCACGGCGTCGGCGGCGCGCGCGGTGCGCTGCTCGGTGAACTTGCCGACCAGCCAGGCGAACAGCGGGATCAGCGGCACCGTGATGAGCACCAGCAGCGCCGAGAGCCAATCGGACAGCAGGATCCAGCCGCCCACCAGCAGCGGCACCACCGCGGCCGTGACCAGCGCGGGCAGGTACTTGGTGAAGTAGGCGTCCAGCGCGTCCAGGCCCTTGGTGGCCAGCGCGGTGAGCTCCGCCGGGCCCCGGCCGCGGATCCACTCCGGACCCCGGCGCAGCGACGAGTCCAGCAGCAGGGCCCGCAGCTCCGCCTTCGCCCCGGCCGCCGCGCGGGCCGACACCGATTCCGTCGCCCAGCCGAGCACCGCGCGGGCCAGCACCGCACCGGCCAGCCAGCCGACGTGGTCGGCGATGCGGTCCGGGTCGGCGCCCGCGGTGACCACCTCGGCCAGGCCGTGCGCCAGCGCCCACGCCTGCACGATCAGGGCGACCGCGTTGAGCACCGCCAGCCCGCCGGCCAGCAGCAGCGCCCGGCGGGCGGAGCGGGACAGCTTCGGGAGCGCGCCGAGCGGGTTCATGCGGGCGTGTGCACCGGCGGGATGTGCCGGGTCCCGATGCGCTTGCGGAACACCCAGTAGGTCCAACCCTGGTAGACCAGCACCGCGGGCATCCCGAACGCGGCGACCCAGGTGATGACGGTGAGGGTGTAGGGGCTGGAGGCGGTGCCGGCGATGGACAGCGACCACGCCGGGTCCAATGTGGATGGGATGACGTTCGGCCACAGCGCGCCGAACAGCGTCACCACGGCGGCGGCCAGCGCCACGCCCTGCAACGCGAACGCCTGGCCCTCGCGCCAGGCCGCCATCCGGGCCAGCGCGGCCGGCCCGGCGACCAGCACCAGCGCCAGCGGCACCCAGGTCCAGGCGTGCCCCTCGGTGAGCTGGGCGAGCAGCACCAGCGCGACCACCGGCGCCAGCAGCACCAGGCCGTAGCGGACGGCGAAGCGGTGCGCCCGCTCGCGGATGCCGCCCTCCGTCTTGAGCGCGAGGAACACCGCCCCGTGCAGCAGCGAGAACCCGAGCACGGCCAGCCCGCCGAGCACGCTGGGCACGGTGAAGATCTGCCACCAGCCGCCGACCCGGTCGCCGTTGGCGTCCAGCGGCAGCCCGAACACGTTGGCCGACAGCACCAGCCCGACGACGAACGGCGCGGTCCACGAGGCGATCACGATCACCGCGTCCCAACTGCGGCGCCACCGCGCGGAGTCGTGCTTGCCCCGGTACTCGAAGGCCACGCCGCGCCCGATCAGCACCAGCAGCAGCACCAGGAACGGCAGGTAGGCGGTGCTGAGCAGGGACGCGTACCAGCCGGGGAAGGCGGCGAACATCGCCCCGCCCGCCACGATCAGCCACACCTCGTTGCCGTCCCACACCGGGCCGATCGTGTTGATCAGCACCCGGCGCTCGGACTCCTTGCGGGCCAGGACCGGGCCGAGCATCCCGACGCCGAAGTCGAAGCCCTCCAGGAAGAGGTAGCCCAACCACAGCAGGGCGATCGCGCAGAACCACAGAGTCGGCAGATCCACCTCGGCTCCTCGTCAGTAGGCGAAGGACAGGGACTCGTCGTCCGGATCGCGGTCCTTCGGCTTCGGCGGCATCACGCCCTCGATGCCGCCGCGCACGAACTTCGCGATCAGCCAGATCTCGACGACGGCCAGCACGCCGTAGAGCGCGGTCAGGGCGATCACCGAGGTCAGCATCTCGCCGGCGGTGACCCCGGAGGACACCGCGCTGGCGGTGTACATCCACACCCCGTCGATGCCGGACGGATCGGGGTTGGGCGCCACCACGAACGGCTGGCGGCCGAGCTCGGTGAAGATCCACCCGAACGCGTTGCCCAGGAACGGGGTGGCGATGCTGGCGATGGCCAGCGGCGCCCAGTACCGGCCCTTCGGGAACCGGCCGCGCCGGGTCAGCCACAGCACCGCCACGGCGCCGAGCGCCGCCACCGAGCCGAAGCCGATCATGAACCGGAAGCCCCAGTAGGTCGCGGGCAGGTTCGGCACGTAGTCGACCGGCTGCCCGGCCAGCGACCCGAGCCGCGGGTCGTCCGGGTAGTGGGTGCCGAAGCGCTCCTGGTACTCCGGCAGCAGTTCCTCGACGCCCTTGACCTCGCTGTGCAGGTCGCCGTTGGCCAGCGCGGACAGCACGTAGGGCACCGTGATGCTCTTGACGCTCTCGCAGTCGGGACGGCTGACGTCGCCGACCGCGAACACCGAGAAGCCCGCCGGGGCCTCGGAGTGGCACAGCGCCTCGGCGGAGGCCATCTTCATCGGCTGCTGCTGGAACATCAGCTTGGCCTGGAAGTCACCGGAGATCGCCAGCCCGGCGAAGGCCACCACGCCGACCCAGGCGCCGAGGCGGATCGACCCGTGCCAGACCTTGCGGTCCTCGTCCTCCGGCGAGGAATCGCGGTGGTTCTTGGCGAGCTGCCAGGCCGCGATGCCGACCAGGAACGCCCCGGCCACCGCGAAGCAGCCGAAGATGGTGTGCGGGAACGCCGCCAGCAGCGTGTTGTTGGTCAGCACCGCCCAGATCGAGTTCAGCCGGGGCGTCCCGTCGACCACCTCGACGCCCACCGGGTGCTGCATCCACGAGTTCGCGGCCAGGATGAAGTACGCCGAGGCGACCGTGGCCAGCGAGAACGCCCACACGCAGGCCAGGTGGACGCCCTTGGACAGCCGGTCCCAGCCGAAGATCCACAAGCCGAGGAAGGTCGACTCGACGAAGAACGCGACCAAGCCCTCCATCGCCAGCGGCGCGCCGAACACGTCGCCGACGAAGCGCGAGTACGCGCTCCACGACATGCCGAACTGGAACTCCTGCACGATCCCGGTGACCACGCCCATGGCGAAGTTGATCAGCATCAACTTGCCCCAGAACTTGGTCATCTTCAGGTAGCGCGGGTTGCCCGTCCGGTACCACGCGGTCTGCATCCCGGCGACCAGCACGCCGAGCCCGATGGTCAGCGGCACCATCAGGAAGTGGTAGACGGTCGTGATCCCGAACTGCCACCGTGCGATGTCGAGCAATTCCACGGGTCCACCCTGCGTCCGGGCGGGGACCGCCCCGCAGGGGCGGGCGTCCCGATGTCACCGGACCAGGGGCCTGAGATCAGCGGGACCAAGGTCCCGCCGGGCGCCGCACGCGTCCTTCCGTTGTAGCACCCGCACGCCGACGGCGGAAGGCTTTCCAGCATCGCCGCTGGTCAACGCGGAACCCGGCCGCGCGCACCGGAAACCGCGCGGCGCCCGCTCCCGGCCCGCGAACCACCCGTTCGGGTGCTGAGTGAGGGGCACCCTTGACCAAGTAACTCGGGCAAGGGTGCCCCTCACCTCGCGAAGATCACCTGGTCGGGTGGGTCAGCGGAGGGAGTCCGCTACCGCTTCGGCCGCTTCCACCACCAGGGGGCCGATCTCGTCGGACTTGAGCGGTTGCAGCGCGACCACGCCGACGCTGGCGCGCAGGCCGGGGACGCCGCGGACCGGGGCGGCGATCGCGCAGGCGCCCGGCTGCGGATCACCGGTGCTGCTGAGCCAGCGCGGGCCGCCCGGCGGCAGGTCCACCGCCCGGCCCGCCGCGCCGCGCTGCACCGGGTGCCTGCTGCCCACCCGGTAGGACACGTGATAGCTGGTCCAGGACGGTTCCACCACGGCGATGGCCTGCGCCTCGGCGCCGTCGGCCACGGTGAGGTGCACGGTGGCGCCGACCCGTTCGGCCAGCGCGCGCAGCGCGGGCAGCGCGGCGGCGCGCAGCTGCGGCAGGACCTGCCCGGCCAGCCACAGGACGCCGAGCCCGAGGCGCACCTTGCTGCCCTCGCGGCGCACCAGCCCGCGGCGCTGCAACGGCCCGAGCAGCCGGTACACGGCCGCCCGGCTGACCCCGACCCCGGCGGCGAGCTCGCTGATGGTGGGCGCCTCGCTGTCGGCGTCGGCGATGGCCTGGAGCAGGCTCAGGCCGCGTTCGAGGGTCAGCGAGCTCTCCTTGGGCTGCGGGACCTCGCGCTGACCGCCCATCGGAGTGCGGATCGGTTCCGGGGTGGGCGGGGCCATCACGTCACCTCCGCACCGCGGCCAGGACCGTGCCGGTCACCTCGCCGAGCCCGACCACGGAGCCGTCCGGGCCGGGCGCGGTGCCGCTGATCGACACCCGGTCGCCGTCCTGCAGGAAGGTGCGCTGCTCGCCGTCCTCCAGGGTGATCGGCTCGGCCCCGCCCCAGGTGAGCTCCAGCAGGCAGCCGCGCTGCTCGCGCTCGGGCCGGAGACGGTGCCGGAGGCGAACAGGTCACCGGGCCGGGCGGTGGCGCCGCCGACGGTCAGGTGCGCCAACTGCTGCGCGGGCGTCCACGCCATGTGCTCGAACCGCGGCCCGGCGACGGGGGTGTCGTTGCAGCGCACCTCCAGCCGCAGGTCCAAGCCCCAGGGCTGGTCCTCGACGAGGTAGTCGTGCAGCGGGTGCTCCGGTTCCGGCGGGCTCACCCGGGCGTGCTCCAGCGCCTCCAGCGGGGTGATCCAGCCCGACAGCGAGGTCGCGAAGGACTTGGCCAGGAACGGGCCGAGCGGCTGCGACTCCCAGAGCTGGATGTCGCGGGCCGACCAGTCGTTGACCAGCGCCACCCCGAAGACGTGGTCGGCGAAGTCGGCGGTGCTCACCCGGGAGGTGGGCGTCCCGCCGCAGACGAACCCGACCTCGGCCTCGAAGTCCAGCCGCCGGGTCGGCCCGAACGCGGGGTTGACGTCACCCGCGGCGCGGCGCTGCCCGCTGGGCCGGTGCACGTCGGTGCCCGAGACGCACACCGTGCCCGCCCGGCCGTGGTAGGCCACCGGCAGGTGCGCCCAGTTCTCCGGCAGCGTCGCGGCGGCCCGCCGGAAGATCCGGCCGACGTTCTCGGCGTGGTGCCGGGAGGAGTAGAAGTCGACGAAGTCGGCGACGGTGAACGGCATCGCCACGGTGTGCCAGTCGGTGCGCACCAGGGTGGCGCCTGCCGGGGCGCGGTCGGCGGTGACCAGTTCGGTGAGCCGTTCCCGGAGTTCCCGCCAGGCGTCCCGGCCCGCCGCCAGCAGCGGGTCGAGCGAGGCGGCGGCGACCGGTTCGGCGAGTCGAGGACCCAGGTGCTCGGCGATGCCGCGCAGCGGGATGGCGTGGCGACCGACCCGGACCGCGACGCCGGGACCGGAACCGGTCACCAGCACCCCGTAGGGCAGCGTCTGCGGCCCGAACGGCCGGTCCGGGCCGAACTCCGGGTCCTCGATCCAGCTCACAGCAGTCCCAGTCCTTCCAGGTCCGCGACGGGGTCCGTCAGCGAGCAGCCGCCGTAGGAGGCGAAGACGTCCCGCACCGCGTTGGCCGCGTCCGTCGACAACGACCCTGCCTCCTCGGCGAGCGCGGCGCCGTCCGTGGCGACCAGGGCCTCCCGCACGTCGGTGCCGGACAGCGAGCGCGCGGTGGCCACCAGCAGGTTGAGGAAACCGTGGTGCTCGACGCCGGAGCGTTCCGCGCGCACCGCGGTGTGCAGGCCGGTGGTGGCCTTGAACGGCACGTCGAGGCTGCTGGCCACGACGAGGAAGTCCTTCACCACCTCCGCCGGCGGCACCGATTCGGTGGTCGGCCCGGAGACGCGCAGCTTGGGCCAGCAGCCGTGCTCGGCGACCCGGCGCACCCCGTCGAGCCAGCCCTCCCCGCCGCGGCGGGGTTCGACGACGCGGATGACGTCCTCCGGCACGAATTCCGAGACCCGTTCGAGCCAGACGTCGTCGACGTCGGACGGCGCGGGCATCTCGACCATCCGCAGCGAGAGCAGCTCCTGCCGCCCCTCGATGATGGACAGCGACTTCGGCACGCCGCCGAGCCCGCTGTCGCAGACCAGCGAGAGCGGGACGGGTTCGGCGGGCTTGATCTTCGCCAGTTCGGTGATCAGCTCGGCGAGCCGGGACGCCTGGCACAGCATCGGTCCCAGCACACCGGCGAACTTGCCGCTGCGCGCGTCGAGGTGGGCGCTCACCGCCTCCGGGACGGTCGCGGTTCCCGGTGGGAACAGCGCGGCGTCGTCGACCAGTCGGGCGAACAGGGGCGGGATGCCGCGCGGACCAGGCGCGCGAAGCTCAACAGCGCTTGACACGGCTGACACGCTAGTGCCGCATCGCCCAGCGAACAAAGGTGCCCGGAAAACGGACGCGGAAACGGACGCCGAAACGCTCGCGGACCGCACCGGAACCCGCCGGGCACCCCCATCATCCCCGCTTCGCCGGATTGGTCCGGTCCGGGCCCGCGAACTCACCCTCCGGTGCCTCCCGGCACGCCTGATGACCTGGTAGGACGGAACGACGACTTTCCTTCGCCGAGTGGTCTAGGTTAGGCTTACCTAAGTTGGAGGTGATCCCGTGGGCGAAACGACCACCCGGCGGCCCGCCACGCCGAGCCCCGCCGAACGTGCCAGGAGCATCGCCAGGCGCGGCGGTCGAGCCGCGCTGCTGCCGTCCGGAGAGACCTCGGCGCGGATCGTGCCCCTGCTGCACCACGTGCACCGCGACGGCACCGCCACCGTCCTGCTCGCCGACGAGCACCCCCTGGTCGCCACCACCTGGCAGGCGCCGCAGCGCGAACTCGCCGCCGTGCTGGAGGTCGCCGACCCCACGCCGGTGCGGCTGCGCGAGCCGGTGCGCGGCCTGCTGTGGCTCACCGGCCTGCTGCGGCCGGTCGAGCCCGAGCAGGCGCGCGAGCACGCGCTCGCCGTCGCCGAGGAACGCCCCGACAGCAGGCTGCTCGACGTCGGCCACGGCGCCAGCGTGCTGCGCCTGGACGCGGCCTCGATGGTGCTCGCCGACGCCGAGGACACCGGTCCGGTGGTGGCCGAGGATTTCCGCGCCGCCGCGCCCGACCCGTTCTGCCTGATGGAGGACGGCTGGCTGCGGCACCTCGACCTCGCCCACCGCGACGTCGTCGGGCTGCTGTCCCGGCACCTGCCCGAACACCTGCGCGGCGGGCACATCCGGCCGCTCGGGCTCGACAAGTGCGGTCTGCGGCTGCGCGTCGAGTCCGGCGACGGCGACCACGACGTGCGGTTGGCGTTCTCCCGCCCCGCCATGACCACCGCCGACCTCGGCCGGGAACTCCGCCACCTGGTCGGCTGCCCCTTCCTCGCCCAGCAGCGCACCGGCTGACGTCCCCGCCGGGCGCGGCGCTCGCCGTTGCCGGCCCATGACGTGGTGGTGGCGCCGCGCGGACGGGGACCGGCCAGGGTCGTGGGCATGAGACTCCGCCCTCGATCCTCCGCGCTGCTGGCCGGGCTCGCGCTGCTCATGACGATGGCGAGCGCGGCCCCCGCGTCCGCCATCATCGGCGGCACCGAGGCCACCCAGCCGTACCCGTTCATGGCCTCGTTGCAGTACGACTCGCCCCGCCCGGACGGGCACCGGTGCGGGGCGGTGCTCATCGACCCGGAGTGGGTGGTGACCGCGGGCCACTGCGCCAACACCCCGACCGGCGCCACGGCGGGCGTTCCCCGCGATTGGCAGGTCCGCGTCGGATCCCCGGACGTCGCCAGCGGTGGCGAAGTCGCCGAGGTCGACCGGTTCTACCGGCGCCACAACACGTACAACCCCGCCGGGGAGGACATCGCGCTGCTGCACCTGAGCGAGCCGGTGCAGGCCGAACCCGTGCGGCTCGCCGGGACCACACCCGCCGTCGGCACGCCCGTGCGGCTCCTCGGCTGGGGCGCGACCTCGCGGGACTGCTTCGGCGACTTCACCGACCCCACCTGCTTCCCCAGCGAGCTGCGCGAAGCCGATACCGAGATCGTGCCGCTCGGCCAGTGCCTCGACGACGACGGGAGCACCATGCCGCTGTGCGTCGGTCGGGCCGATCCGCCCGTCGGGGCGGCGAACATGGACTCCGGCGGGCCTGCCCTGGTCCGCGACGGCGACGGCTGGGCGCTGGCCGGAACGGTCATCGGTCCCGGCATCCGGGGCGCCGACCTGCCCGTCATGTACACCGACGTCTCGAAGAACGCCGACTGGATCGGCGGCATCGTGAACGGGACCGACGTGCCGCCGCTCAGCCCGATCCCGAACGTGGAAGGTGCCGCCACGGTGGGCAACTGCCACGGTTCGGTGGTGCGCACCGACACCGCGCGCCCCGAGGACCCGGCGCTGGCGCTGACCAACGGGCATTGCCTGCCGAGCGGACGGCCCACGCCGGGGACGGCGGTGGTGGACCAGCCCGCCGACCTGGCGGACCCGGTCACCATCAACGACTCCGCCGGCTACCCCCTGACCAGCGCCCGCGCGACCCGGCTGGAGTACGCGACGATGACCGGCACCGACATCGCGCTGTACCGGTTGGACAAGACCTACGGCCAGCTCGCCGCGGAGGGCGCGAAGGTCTTCGAGTTGTCCAGCACCCCGATGCGCGGTGGTGACCAGTTCCTCCTGGGCACCCGGAGCAGCCGTCCGGAGTGCGCGGTGGAGGCCGTGGTGCCGCACCTGCGGGAAGCCGGTTTCCAGCAGGACGACGCGGTGCGCTACGCCCCCAGCGACACCTGCGGCAGCAGGCCCGGCTACTCCGGTGCGGCGCTGCTGAGCCCCGACGGGAACGCGGTCGTGGGCATCAACAACACGTCCAACCGCGACGGCGAGCGGTGCACCGAGGGCAACCCGTGCGAGGTCGCCCAGGACGGGACCGCGACCGCGGTGCGGGGCCGCAGCTACGGCCAGCAGGTCCACCGGATCACCGCCTGCCTGACCGAGGGTTCGCGGGTGGACCTGTCCCGCACCGGCTGCACCTTGACCGGGGCCACCAAGAACCGCTGACCGGATTCGCACCCCGGCCCGGGTACCCGGGCCGGGGTGCTCAGCGCAGGTCGGGCCGGGGCACCGGCCATCGCCGGACTCCCCACCTCGGTCCCACCGCGCGGGGCAACCACCGATCACCTGAGTTCTTCATGATTTTTTCCTCCACCGCTTCCCGGCTTTCGGCTACGGTGATCAACAAGCGCCCGGCTGCGGACCCTCGAACGGAAGAGGCAAGTACTCCCATGCCCGATCAGGACGAGTTCGCGGAACGGCTTGCCGAGCGGAGGAGGGCGCTCGAAGCCGTCCGGGCGGGGGCCGAGGGCCCCGAGGCCCCGGCAGCCGAATCCGTCGGCAGGTCCGCTGACAAGCTGATCGAGATCACCGTGCGCGACCACCGGGTGGCCACGGTGGTGGTCCACCGCGCGGTCCCCGGCCGCCCCGTGCCCGAGATCAAGGAGCGCGTCGCCGAGGCGGCGAACTCCGCCCTCGCCCAAGCCCGGACGAAGGCCCCGTCCGCCACCGACCCGCTCCCCGACCTCGGCGCCATGCGGGAGCAGCTCCGCGAGGTCGACGAGCGCAGCGGGCGGCTCATGCGGATGGTCGGCTCAGCGATCGACGACGTGGTGGACCAGGTGGGCCGCCGCACCGGGATGCATGGCAACCCCGCGCCGGACGGGGTGGACGCGCTGCTCGGCCGAGCCGCGGGCGCACTGCGGGCGGCGGAGGACTCGCTGGCCGGCTTGCGCGGACCTCAGGTCACCGGAACCGGCCACGACGAAGGCAACGAGATCAGCGCGGCCGTCGACCCGGACGGCACGGTGTCCATCGCGTCGATGTCCACGGTGGCCCGGCACATGGCGAGCGAGGAGCTGGGCGGAGCGCTGCGCGAGGCCGTCAACGCCGCTTTGGCGGACTGGGAGTCGCAGCGCCGCGAGGCCATGCCGTCGGCCGACGACGTGGACGCCGAATCCTTGCAGCGGCTGTCCGACCAAGCGGCGGCGCTGGGCGAGCACAGCATCGAGCACCTGCGCGGGTACACCGCGAATCTGACCGCGATCATGCGCAGCATCGGCCCACCTTGACAGGGAGCACCATTGTCCGACGGAATCCAATTCACGGTCGCTTCGGTGACCCGTTCCGGAGAAGGCATGTCCGAGAGCTCGGAGCAGCTCCGGGACGAGCTCAGCCGGTTCCAGTCCACATTGGAGGGGTTCGGCAACCCGTTCGGGGAAGATGAGATCGGGTCCCTGATGCAGTCGGTCTACGACGTGATCCGCGAGGCCGCGATGGAATCCTTCGAGGACAACATCACCCGCGTCGGGGAGACCGGTGGCGAGGTCGTCGCGATGGCCGAGGACTACGCCGAGGTCGACCGGGCCAACAGCGACATGTTCGGCGAGCTGATGGGCGGGATGGGCCGATGACCACCGGGATGGTGCTGCCGTCCGAGCTCAGCGGGCTGCTCAACACGCTCGGCTTCACCTGGCCCGAGGGCGACGAGGGCAAGATCTTCGACATGGCCGGCGAGTGGTCGTCCTTCGGCGACGCGCTGCGCCCCCGGATCGACGAAGCGCACCAGCACGCCGAAGAGGTGTGGAAGCAGAACCAGGACAAGGCGATCGAAGCCTTCCGGTCCTTCTGGGACGGTGACGAGGCACCGAAGAAGAACCTCGACGACGGCGCCGAAGCGGCGGCCATGGTGAGCGCCGGCTTGCACGTCTGCGCCGGCGCGCTGATCGCGCTCAAGGTCGCGGTGATCGCCCAGCTGGTCGTGCTGGCGGTCCAGATCGCCCAGGCCATCGCCACCGCCGTGCCGACGTTCGGCGCGTCGCTGGCGCAGATCCCGATCTTCAAGGAGATCACCGGGTTGCTGATCGACCAGGCCATCGACGTCGCGATCAACGCCGTGCTCAATGGGTAAGCGCGGCGGAGGCGGCAACGCCGGCCTGTTCAACCACATCAAGGAATGGCTCCGCAAGAGCACCGGCCGCGGCAAGGAAAGCAAGGCACCCCCGCCGCCGAACCCCCCATCGACCCCGAACGGCTCCCCCCGGTACCCGAACCAGCGTCCCATGCTGGACAAGTACAAGGACGAGACGAGCCCGAACAACAGCCTCTTCCCGGGGCAATCGGTGCGACGGCTCACCCCGTCCGAGCTCGAAGCGCACCGGGTGTACCTCGACAAGAAGGGCACCATGCGCTCGGCCAATGACGGCAAGCCCTTCGACACCAAGGACGGGACCTCCGTCCACCGGGACGGCCGGGCCATCTTCACCATGGACGGCAACGGCAACATCTACGCCTCGAAGTACCAGGCATCGGGGAACTTCCACCATTCGACGCTCGGCAACGGCAACCCCGTCGCCTCAGCGGGAGAGATGTCGGTGACCAACGGCAAGGTCAACTTCGCCACGGCGACCAGCGGGCACTACCAGCCCCAGATCGACCACATGAAGAACCTCAACACCGAGTTCAACCGGCACGGCATCAATCCCCCGATCTACGACTACTCGGGGAACATCCAGATGAACAACCCGAAGCACAACCTGTTCAAGTAGGTGGCAAGGACGAGGATGTGATGCCATGACGATCGAGCACCCGGGCGAGATCAACGCGCTCGTCTACACGCTTTTCAGCGCTCCCGGACTCGAGCGGGAGGACGCCGCCAACCTGGTGCGGACCATCCTTCGCGGCGAGTACTTCCCGCGCGGACCGGCGGCGTACTCGAGAGCCATCGAGCAGGCCCTGGCCCAGCCGGACCCGGTGACCGCCGCCCTGGAGCCGCCGTACGACGAGGACCGGGTGCGCCGGTTCCTGCGCCTGATCCACGAGGAACTGGAGAAGGTCAAGCCCTGGTAGACCCGCCGCCGAGGGCCGGCTCGGCCCCGGCGGCGAACTACCGGCCGCGCCCGTGGTCGTCGAGCAGCGGCCCCGCCGTGACCGCGTCGGCAGGAAGGCCGCGGTGCCATCGGGGTTCCCCACGTCGTGCACCGGCGGTTGAGCGCGGGCCGACATCGCTGCGGCGGCTGATCCGGGAGGAGCGCGGGGCAGCGGGTGCGGGGTTCAGCGGGGCCGGGGCATCGGGCGGAACCGCCCGTCGCTGAACCGCAGCGGTTCCGCGCCGCCGCCGAACAGCACGGCCTCCTCCACCCGGCCCCACCGCGTGATCACCCACAGGAACGAGTGCGCGGCGATCCACGCGCGCCCCGCCGCTTCCGCGTCGAGGAACCGCACCGCGAGCCCGGCCGGACCCACGCCGCGCAGCTCCACCAGCACGCCGTCGCGCAGCCCCACCAGGTCGGCCGCGCCCAACGGCCCGTCGAGGACCTGGAACGGGCGCAGCGCGGTCATCGCCCGCACCGCGTGGTCGGCGTCGGCCCCGCCCCACAACAACACCCGCAATCCGTCCACACCGCTCCTCATCACCGCCACCACTGGTGTCGACGCCCAGCCCGGCCGCCGCGTTGTGCCGGGATCCTCACCGGATTTCCCGGTACGGGTAGTCTCGGCGCGCGTGAGCGGCACCTTGCGCAGTTGGCTCGTCCCGGCGCGTCCCCCGGAACCGCCCTCGGTGGTGGACCCGGCCGAGCGCCGCGCGATCGTCATCGAGCTGCTCGTGGTGTTCACCGTGACCCTCGGGCTCTCCGCGGTGCAGAGCCTGCTGTCGCTGATCGACGCGCTGCTGCGGCCCGAACCGCTGGCCGCCCAGAACGCCGCGATCAACGTCTCGCGCGCCGACCTCGGGATGCTCGACCTGCTCCAGCAGCTCACCAACGTGCTGCGGCTGTGCGCGTGGGGCGCGCTCGGCGCGCTGCTGCTGTGGCGCGGCGGGATGGCGCTGTGGCGGATCGGGTTGGACCGGTCGCGGCCGTGGCGCGACGCGGCGGGCGGCGCCGGGCTCGCCGCGCTGATCGGCGTCCCCGGGCTCGCCTTCTACCTGACCGCGCACTCGCTCGGGCTGAGCCTCACCGTGCAGCCGTCCACGTTGGACGAAGCGTGGTGGCGGGCGCCGGTGCTGGTGCTGTCGGCGTTCGGCAACTCCTTCGCCGAGGAGGTGCTCGTCGTCGCCTACCTCATCACGCGGCTGCGCCAGCTCGGCTGGTCGGAGAACCGGTCGCTGTGGTTCGCCGCGGTGCTGCGCGGCGGCTACCACCTGTACCAGGGCTTCGGCGGATTCCTCGGCAACGTCGTGATGGGCCTGGTGTACGGGCGGGTGTGGCAGCGCACCAACCGGCTGTGGCCGCTGGTCGTCGGGCACGCCCTGATCGACGTGGTCGCCTTCGTCGGGTACGCGGCGCTGCGCGGCAGGGTCGGCTGGCTGCCCTGATCCCCGGTCGGGCCCTGATCCCGGTCGGGAACCCGTCACGGACGGGTGATGGCGGGCGTCGGCGGCTAGGCTGCGCGGTGTGAGCGAACCGCAGGTCCGAAGCGAAGTAGGCCCGCTGCGCACGGTGGTGCTGCACCGGCCGGGCACCGAGCTCAAGCGCCTCACCCCGCGCAACAGCGATCAGCTGCTGTTCGACGCGATCCCGTGGGTGGACCGGGCGCAGCGGGAGCACGACGCCTTCGCCGAGGTGCTGCGCGGGCGGGGCGTGGAGGTGCTGCTGCTGCGGGACCTGCTGGCCGAGGCGCTGGCCGACGAGCGGGCGCGCGCGGCGGCGGTGCTGGCCGCGGTCGACGAGCTGCGGGTGGGCACCGACATCGCCGACGCGCTGTCCTCGCACCTCGCCGGGCGGGACGACGCGGCGCTGGCCGAGGTCCTGATCGGCGGGATGACCTTCGAGGAGCTCCCGGCCGGCGAAGGCCGTTCGCTGGTGCGGCGGATGCACCACCCGCACGACTTCGCGATCGAGCCGCTGCCGAACCTGCTGTTCACCAGGGACTCGTCGATCTGGGTCGGCGAACGGGTCGCGGTCGGCTCGCTGGCGCTGCCCGCGCGGCGCCGGGAGGCCGCGCTCACCGATCTGATCTACGCCTACCACCCGCGCTTCGCGCACGCCGGCCGCGCGTACGGGGCGCACTCGGCGCCGGTCGAGGGCGGTGACGTGCTGCTGCTGGACCCGGGCGTGGTCGCCGTCGGCGTGGGCGAGCGGACCACCCCGGCGGGCGCGGAGTCCTTCGCCCGCTCGCTGTTCGCCGACGACCTGGCGCACACCGTGCTCGCGGTGCCGATCGCGCAGGCGCGGGCGTCGATGCACCTGGACACGGTCTGCACGATGGTGGACCGGGACGCCGTGGTGATGTACCCGGCGGTGCAGCACTCGTTGCAGGCCTACGTGCTGCGCCCGCAGGACGGCGGGATCGACGTGGCCGGACCGGAACCGTTCCTGACCGCGGCCGCCGAGGCGATGGGGATCGACGCCCTGCGGGTGATCGACACCGGGCTGGACCCGGTGACCGCCGAGCGGGAGCAGTGGGAGGACGGCAACAACACGCTGGCGGTGGCGCCGGGCGTCGTGGTGGCCTACGAGCGCAACGTGGAGACCAACGCCCGCCTGGAGGAGGCCGGGATCGAGGTGCTGCGGATCGACGGCTCCGAGCTGGGCACCGGCCGGGGCGGGCCGCGCTGCATGTCCTGCCCGACCCACCGCGACGCCCTCTGAACCACCTCCCGGAAGGGGATGGAGTGAGGGGCACCCTTGTCCCAGTAAGGACCGCTTTCGCCAATGATCTGCGTGGCGGTGCGGGTGGCGGAACCTCAGCGGTCCCCTCGCTGCGCCGATCGCCTCCTGATGTACCAACGACGTACCCGGCGTCGGCGCTGTCCTCGCGAGAAGACCGCTGAGCGGTCACGTCCGAGCACGGGCCGCGCTGCCGGTTGACGGCCGCACCGCATGCGGCTCCGCCGCATTCTGAAAAGACCCCTAACTTGGGCAAGGGGGCCCCTCACCTACGGTTGTTCACCCGATCGAGCAGCGGTGCGCGGTTCGGTCGGGGTCGGTGCGGTTCCGGCGGAAGCGCGGGACACGCCGCGCGCGAGCACCGGAATGGCGTTATCTTTTTCCGCGGCGCGTTCCGTGACGGGGACCTCATTCCGCGAAGCGCATTCGCGAAGATCATTCCTGGGCGCGCCGGGGAATGGGAACTCCAGAGTGGCGATCACGGCTCTGACCTGCGGTTGTGGTACGGGGGTGGGGGGTCGGCTCGGTGAGGTTCGGTTTGCCTTGGTGAGGTGAGCCTTCCTTTTCCGAAATGAGGGTCACCGCATTCTTCTTAGGTTGCCCTGGGATGAAACTGGACTCATTCCAGAGTAGCTTGGGGGCATGGCATTCAGCGCGAAGAAGATCGAGCAGCACGAATCCGGTTTCCACCGCCTCCTCCAGGAGCAGGTGGCCAACGAGTTCGCCGCGTCGCAGCAGTACATCGCGCTCGCGGTGTGGTTCGACAACAACGACCTCCCCCGGCTGGCGAAGCACTTCTACGCGCAGTCGCTGGAGGAGCGCAACCACGCGATGATGATCGTCCAGTACCTGATGGACCGCGACGTCAGCCCGCGCATCCCGGGGATCGAGCAGGTCCGCAACGACTTCGGCGACACCCGCGAGCTGGTCGCGCTCGCCCTGGAGCAGGAGCGGGAGGTGACCCGGGAGATCGAGGCCCTCGCCCGCACCGCGCGCGAGGAGAACGACTACCTCGGCGAGCAGTTCGTGCAGTGGTTCCTCAAGGAGCAGGTCGAGGAGGTCTCCCAGATGTCGACCCTGCTCAACGTGGTCGACCGCTCCAACGGCAACCTGTTCGACGTGGAGAACTACCTGTACCGGGAGTCGGTCGGCGACGCGGGCGAGGACGCCACCGCACCGCCCGCCGCGGGCGGCGCGCTCTGAGCGCTCAGCCGGCGGGCTTGTCGTCGCGCTGGCTGGGCTGCGTGGTCGGCGGCTGGTCCTGGGACGACGGGACGTCCTGGCCGCTCGACTCCGGGACCGAGGAGGACGTCGGCGGCGGGGCGCTGGTCGTCTCGCTCAGCACCACCGGCTCCGTGGTCGTGGTGACCGGCGTGTGCCGGGGCGGCTCCCAGTCCGGCGGCTCGGGGACGAACGGGGGCGGCTCCTCGACCGGCGGCCGGGTCGTCTTCGGTTCGGACTCCGACGTGGAGGTGACCACCGGGTGCGGCACCGCGGGCCGCAGGTAATCCGGCGGGTCGGGCATCGCGACCAGCGCGATGCCGCCGCCGAACAGGGCCGCGGCGGCGACCGCGCCCCCGGTCAGCGCCGCGACGTGGTGGCGCCGCCTGCGGCGACGTGCGCGCTCGACCAGCGACCACTCGACCCCGGTCCGCACCGGGACGTCGAGCCGCTCGTCGTCGGACAGGACGCGACGGAGCTCGTCCTCCAGGTCCATCACACGTCACCTCCCTCCGCCAACGGCCCGAGCCGCTTGCGCAGTGCCGCCAGCGCCTTGCTGGCCTGGCTCTTGACCGTCCCGGCGCTGATCCCGAGGCTCTCGGCGATCTCGGCCTCGGACAGGCCCTCGTAGTACCGCAGCACCACCACCGCGCGCTGCCGCGGCGGCAGCGCCCGCAGCGCCGCCCACACCGGCTCGTCCTCCAGCCGGTCGTGGCGGGATGCGGCGGGCATGTCCGGGAAGTCGGCGAGCAGCGTCTCCCGCCGGGTCCGCCGCCAGCGGCTGACGTGGGTGTTGGCCATCGCCTTGCGCACGTACGCCATCGGGTCGGCGCAGCTGCGGTTGATCTTCGACCACCGCGCGCCCACCTTCTCCAGCACGGTCTGGACCAGGTCAGCCGCGTCGTGCGGGTTCCCGGTCAGCGCGTGGCCGTAGCGCATCAGCCCGGGCAAGGCCACCCGGACGAATTCCGCGAAGTCGTCTTCCGCCGACGCCATGTCCCCTCGACGCGCCCCCTCGCGCCACGCGCCCGTCGCCTCGGGAACGGCGGGCGCAGCGGGAAGCTGCGCGGTCATCCGCACCACCCCCTCCGCATCCACCGGCCGTACCCGAGCACGTCAGCGCGGTCCCCACCGTTGCCCGCGAACCCGGATACCACCCGTTCAGGGCAACGTGGTCTCCAGTTGATCGTCCGCCACCAGTGGACCACGGGCGGTCACCGCGACCGCCACCGGCACCCGGACGGGTGGTGCGCGCACAGGTGAGGGGCACCTTCATCCGGCATAGTCGGATGAAGGTGCCCCTCACCAGTCAGGGCCTGTCCCGCCTGCGGGCCGGTGCTCGCTCGATCAGCGGATGGTGACCTGGCGGCCCCGGAGGCCGTCGCGGGCCCGGCGCTCGGCGGCGTCCAGCGGCTCCGACTCCAGCGAGGCCAGCGCCTCGTCCAGCCGGCGGCCGAGCGCGGCGGCCGGTTCGTCCCACTCGCGGGCGTGCTTCTCGCGGTCCAGGTCCCACACCGGCACCAGCAGGCCGTGCGCCCGGAACGAACCCGCGTACCGGCTGTCCTCGTCCAGCGCCAGCTCGCCCCGCGCGCTCAACCGGGCCAGCGCCGCGACCAGCTTCTCCTCCGGCTCCGGCCGCACCCAGCGCAGGTGCGCCTTCTCCCCGGCGTCCACCCAGTACGCCGAGGTCACGCCCTCGGCCCGCAGCCGGGAGGTGGGCATGATCGCGGCGTTGGCGCGCTCCAGCGACAGCGCGACGTCGCCGGTGGGCTCCACGTCGTCGGGCATCCACCAGGAGAAGTCCTCGTGCACCTCGACGTCGAGCTCGGCCTCCGGATCCACGAGGTCCTGCAACCGGACCAGCTCGCCCCCGCCGGTCTCCGGCCCGACCACCGGCAGCGACGCGCCGGTCTCGGCGGTGCGCACCCACTCCACGGCGCGCGCCAGGTCGCGGCTGATGTCACCGGACTTGGTCTGCACCTGGAGCCCGACGAACGCGCGGTCGTCGTTGCGGCGCAGCGCCGCCGCGGCCATCGGCAGCACCGTGGCCAGGGTGAGGGACCCGCCGTCGCGCAGCGGCAGCGGCGCGGTGCCGGACGGCACGAACTCCCGCAGCGCGACGAGCTCCGTCTCCGCCGCCAGGCCTTCGAACGGCCGGGTCACGATGACGTCGGCCGCCCCTCCCGCGGCACCGTGGCAAGCCTTGTAGCGCTTGCCGGAACCGCACGGGCAGGGCTGGCGCCGACCGATCCCGCCGTCCTCGCGGGTGGGGGCAGTTCGCTTGGCCACGGAAGTCTCCTCGTCGTCGGCGCTGCTGGAGCGCCGACGCTACCGAAACCCGGTCAGGAACCGGACAGGTGGGAGCGGGTGGCGGCGGGCGCGTCGGTGGCCACGAACCGGACTCCGGCGTCGCGGCACAGCGCCACGTCGCGCGGATCATCCACCGTCCAGCAGTAGGTGTCCCGGCCGTGCGCGGCGATCCGCGACACCAGCCCGGGATCGCGGCGCACCACCCGGATGCCCGGACCGGCGAGATCGGCCCACGGCGGCAGCACGCCCCGGCGCAGCGCCCCGCGCGCCTGCTCGAACAGCAGCACGGTCGGCACCCCGGGGGCTTCGGCCCGGAACCGGCGCACCGCCGGGGCCGAGAACGACATCATCAGCACCGCCGACTCGTCCCGGACCGGCGGCGCGGCCAGGCCGTACCGGCGCAGCAGCCGCGCCAGCTCGCGCTCCACCAGTCCCCGGTAGCGCACCGGGTGCTTGGTCTCGATGAACAGCCGCACCGCGCGCCCGTGGTCGCGGACCAGGCCGAGCAGCTCCTCCAGCCGCAGCACGCCCTCCGGGCCCGTCGGCGGCGCCAGCCCGGCCGAGGAGCGGAACCAGCCGGTGAAGTCCAGCGCCGCCATCGACTCCGCGGTGCGGCGGCTCACCACCCCGCGACCGTCGGAGGTGCGATCGATGCGGCGGTCGTGCACGCACACCAGGTGCCCGTCGAGGGTCACCCGGACGTCGCACTCCAGCCCGTCGGCGCCCTGCTCCAGGGCCAGCTCGTAGGCGCCCCGGGTGTGCTCGGCGCGCTCCGCCGACGCCCCCCGGTGCGCCACGACTTCGAGGCTCCGCGTCGACACGCCGCCATTATGCGGAACCCGCTCGTCCACCAGCTCACCTCACCCTCACCCGTTCGATACCTGAGTGAGAGGCCCCTTCATCCGACCATGCCGGACGAAGGGGCACTTCCCCGGAAACCTCGGCGGGTGGTCAGCGGGGGGTGTCCTGGGGTCGGGGGGCCTTGGTGGGGCGCGGGGCGCCGTGGACGTCGAGGACGCGGAGGCGGCGGAGCTCGGTGGGGTCGACCGGGGCGACCAGCGCGGTGATCTCCTTGATCAGCCGGAGGGTGAGCAGCGCGAGGACCACGACCGCCGCGTTGTTGACCGCGTGCAGCAGCACCCCGTCGGCCATCGCCTGCACGCTGGTGCGGAACGCCCAGGCGAACGACAGCCAGCCGAGCAGCAGGGTCGTCGTCCACGCCGCCCACCAGAACCGGACCAGCAGCGACGGGGACGGCCGGGTGCCGGGGGCGCGGGCGCCCTCGCCGACCAGCACGGTGTGCTCCAGCTCGGCCAGCGCCGCTCCGGGCACGACGAGGTTCAGGCCGGGCACCAGGGTGCCGACGACCACCTGCCAGTCCGGGCGGGCGCTGGTGACGCCGGCCCGCTCGTTGGCCGCCACGCGGGTGCGCAGCGCCCACACCAGCACGATCACCGCGCTCACCGCGCCGAGCAGCCAGGTGAGCAGGCCGGTGGTGCCGACCAGGGCGTCGGAGATCGTCAGCACCACCCGGGACAGCGCCTCGTCGCGGCTGCGCAGCAGCAGCAGGTAGCGCCACACCTCGGCGACCGCCGCGAGCCCGGCGACCCCGGTGGTGATCCACAGCGCGGTCACGGCGGTGGCGCCGGAGGACTCCGCGCGGACCGTGGCGTCGGCCTGCGGGCGCAGCGGCAGCGCCAGCGGCCAGCGCCAGGCCAGCAGCGGGAAGCCCCACCGGGGGACCGCCGGGTACGACGGCGGACCGGTGTAGCGCGGGCGCCGGGCCGGGCGGCGGACGGGACGCGGGTCGCCGGGCGGCGTGGCCACCCACTCCACCCGGGTCCGCGGCGGTCGGCGGGTCACAGCACGCAGGGCTCGCCGGGGCCGTCGGACACCAGCGGCCTGCCGGTGGCCGCCCAGCCGTTCATCCCGCGCTCGACGTTGACCGCGTCCCAGCCGTTGGCGTTGAGGTAGGCGGTGACCCGCGCCGACCGGCCGCCGGAGCGGCACACCACGTAGAGCCGGTCGGCCTCCGGGATCTCGTCGAGCCGCTGCGGCAGCTCGCTCATCGGGAGGTGCACCGCCTCGGCGGCGTGCCCGGCGCGCCACTCGTCGTCTTCGCGGACGTCGAGCAGGGCGCTGCCTTCGGGGAGGTCCGCGGGCAGGTCTTCGGGCTGGACGCCGGGGATCTGATCAGGGGGAACCGGAGTAGTCACGTCCCCGATGCTGCCACGCGCGGCGTGGTGCGGGTGTGAGGACTGCCCCACGTCCGCGCGACCCCCGTTCGGGAGGTTCCTGCGGGGCGCTCATCACCCGGCCCGCCCGCTCGGCCGCAGCGATCACTCGGTCAAACGTTCGGGTGGGTGTCAGCCACTCGTTCGTATGACTTGACGGAATGTCGCACAACCGGAGGGACTTACTACTGCCTACGGTTCGCGGGTTCGAAATCGCTCCGATGGGAAGAAGGAATCTCGTGTCTCGACGTGCCATTCTGCGGTGGTCGGATGAAGGCGAGTGGGGGCACCTCGCGGTCGTCGAGGAAGGCCGGTCGCGGTTCTGCGGCTTCGTGCGGCTGTCCGAACCGCGCCTGCAGGTGCTGCTCGACCGCTCACCGGCCAGCCTGGACGACACCGAGGTCTGGGAGCTGTCGATCCCGCTCATCGCCGGGCAGCCAACCGCCGCCTGATCGCCGGACCCGCCGCGCCGAACCCGCGGCCGCCCACCGGCGAAAGCGCTCCGCGGCACCGCACCGCGCGACCGCCGGACGCGGACGGCCGGGACCGGGGCGGACCCCGGTCCCGGCCGTCGGCGCGGGTTCAGTGCGGGTTGGCCTTCTCCGCACCGGCGCCGGTCAGCGAGCGGACCTCCATCTCGGCGTACTTCTCCTTGTTGAACGGCTCCTTGCTCAGCACCGTGCCGAGGTAGCCGAGCAGGAACGACAGCGGGATCGAGACCAGGCCCGGGTTCTTCAGCGGGAACCAGGCGATGTCGATCCCCGGGAACATCGCGGACTCGTTGCCGGACACCGCCGGGGAGAACACGATGAGCACGATCGTCACCGCGAGCCCGCCGTAGATGCTCCACAGCGCGCCGGTGGTGTTGAACCGCTTCCAGAACAGCGAGTACAGCAGCGTCGGCAGGTTCGCCGAGGCCGCCACCGCGAACGCCAGCGCCACCAGGAACGCCACGTTCTGCCCGTTGGCCGCGATGCCGCCGAGGATCGAGACCACGCCGATGACGACCGCGGTGATCCGGGCGACCCGCACCTCCTGGTTCTTGTCGTCGACCGCGCCCTTCTTGATCACGTTGGCGTAGATGTCGTGCGCGAAGGACGCCGAGGCGGTGATGGTCAGGCCCGCGACCACCGCGAGGATCGTCGCGAACGCCACCGCCGAGATGAAGCCGAGCAGCAGCGGACCGCCGAGTTCGAGGGCCAGCAGCGGCGCCGCCGAGTTCACCCCGCCCGGGGCGTCCTGGATGGCGTCCGGCCCGACCAGCGCCCCGGCACCGTAGCCGAGCACCAGCGTGAACAGGTAGAACAACCCGATCAGCCAGATCGCCCAGACCACCGAGCGGCGGGCCTCCTTGGCGGTCGGGACGGTGTAGAAGCGCATCAGCACGTGCGGCAGACCCGCCGTGCCCAGCACCAGGGCGATGCCCAGCGACACGAAGTCGAGCTGGGTCGCCGGGCTCTCCCCGTACTGCGCGCCGGGGTTGAGCAGCGCCTCACCGCCCGGTCCCGCGGTCTGCACCGCCGCCCCGAGCAGCCCGGAGAGGTTGAAGCCGTGCAGCGCCAGCACCCAGACGGTCATCACGAACGCGCCCGCGATGAGCAGCGCGGCCTTGATGATCTGCACCCACGTGGTGCCCTTCATGCCGCCGACCAGCACGTACAGGATCATCAGCGCACCGACGACGGCGATCACCGCGGCCTGCCCGCCGGGGTGGGTGATGCCCAGCAGCAGCGCGATCAGCCCGCCGGCCCCGGCCATCTGCGCCAGCAGGTAGAAGAACGTCACCGCGAGCGTGGACAGCGAGGCGGCGGTGCGCACCGGGCGCTCCCGCATCCGGAAGCTGAGCACGTCGGCCATCGTGTAGCGGCCGGTGTTGCGCAGCAGCTCGGCGACCAGCAGCAGCGCCACCAGCCAGGCGACCAGGAAGCCGATCGAGTACAGGAACCCGTCGTAGCCGTAGACGGCGATCGCCCCGGCGATGCCGAGGAACGACGCCGCCGACAGGTAGTCGCCCGCGATGGCGATGCCGTTCTGCGGTCCGGTGAACGCCCGGCCCGCCGCGTAGTAGTCGGAGGCGGTCTTGGTGTTCTTGCTGGCCCGCAGCACGATCACCATCGTGACCGCGACGAACACGGCGAAGATGCCGATGTTGAGCCAGCGGTTGTCCGCGGTCTGGTTCTGCGCCAGCGCGGTCAGCGCGAGGTTCACTGCGCCGCTCCTTCCACGCGGTCCCGGATCTCCTCGGACACCGGGTCGAGCTGCCGGTTGGCGTAGCGGACGTAGAGGGTGGTGATGGCGAAGGTGGAGACGAACTGGAGCAGGCCCAGGACGAGGCCGACGTTGATGTTTCCGACCAGCCTGATGCTCATGAATCCGTGCGCGTAGTCCGCGAGGAGCACGTACACCAGGTACCAGGCGAGGAATAGGCCGGATACCGGGAAGACGAAGGCGCGCAACCGCCTTCGCAACGTGGCGAATTCAGGACTGCGCTGCGCGTCCGCCCAGGCTTCCGCGTCGATTTCCGATTCGGACCCGCTCTGGCCCGTGCTGCTCACGGCGTCCTCCCCCGCGTGCATGGCCCGGCGCGCTACCGCCTGCGACCTCGTCGTTCGTTGATCAAGGCGAAAAACTACGGAGTCGCGCGGGAGCTGTGAAGGCCCGTTGGGAGCAGTGCGGCTAACGATCGAATGAAGAAGTCCTGACCCATTGAGATCACCGAAATGCCCTTTTCGAAGCAGCATTGGGCCGTTCAGCGGATTGCATTCGGAGGAAATTCGCGCACGGAATTCGCGGTTCGGGTCTTTCGCGTCATTCCAGGCGGCGCTGGTGCCGGCCACCGGTGGGCGGCACCGTGTCCTCGCCCGGGCGGCGGGTCTGGTCGCGGACGAAGCCCAGCCGGTCGGGCGCGTGCATCCGGAGCATCTCCCGCCCGACCCCGGGCGGCACCCGGTGGGGGGTGGCCCGGCTGACCACGACCGTCACCGCGAAGGCGAGCGGCACGGTGAGCAGCGCGGGCTGCTCGATCAGGGTCGCGTACCAGGTGCCGGTCGGGCCGAACACCCGGTTGACGACCATGGCCAGCGCGACCAGCACGCCGCCGACGGTCATCCCGGCCGCCGCGCCCACCGCGGTCAGCCCGCGCCACCAGATGCCCAGCACCAGCAGCGGGCTGAACGTCGAGGCCGCCATCGCGAACGCCATCCCCACGCTGCGGGCGACGTCCTGCTCCAGCCCCGGGAACGCCAGCACCACCGGCGGCACGCAGGCCAGCACCGCGACCCACCGGAAGTCGCGGATGCGCCCGCGCAGCACGTCGGTGGACAGCACGCCCGCGACGCTCATGATCAGCCCCGAGGAGGTGGCCAGGAACGCCGCGAACGCACCGGCCGCGGTGACCGCGCCCAGCAGGCCGCCGACCCAGTTGCCGAGCATCGCGTGCGGCAGCATCAGCACGGCGGCGTCGGTGTCCCCGGTGACCAGGAGCTGCGGCACGTACAACCGGGACAGCAGCCCGAAGATCGTGGGGAACAGGTAGAACGCGCCGAGCATCGCCAGCACGTACAGCGTGGTGCGCCGGGCGCCCTGCCCGCTGGGGTTGGTGTAGAAGCGGGCCAGCACGTGCGGCAGGCCCATCGTGCCCAGGAACGTCGCGATCAGCACCGAGTAGGTCTCGATCAGCCCGGTGGGTCCGCCGTGCTGCGGGCGCAGCCAGTCGGCGTTGTTCGTCTCGCCGCCGACCACCACCGGCACGGCGGCGCCCTCCGGGAAGTGCAGCACCGAGCCCGTCGGCACCGAGTACTCCCCCGGCCGCAGGTACAGCGCGTCCGGCCCGTCGGCCAGCCACACCGGCGCGGTGACCTGCAACCGGACGTCGGTGTGCACGTGCACCGAGGTGTCCTCCGGGAACACCGGCGGCAGCGGCCGGTCCAGCGCCTGCGCGCGCGGTCCGCCGGTGGACAGGAACACCACGAACAGCGCGAAGGCGGGCAGCGTGATGGCGAACAGCTTCACCCAGTACTGGAAGGCCTGGACCAGGGTCACCGCCCGCATCGCGCCGGAGACCACGCTGGTCAGCGTGATCACCGCGACCACCAGCAGCGCGACCCAGTACGGCATCGGCAGGATCGCCGAGAGCGTCAGGCCGGCGCCCTGGAGCTGCGGCACCAGGTAGAACCAGCCGATCACCAGCACCAGCGCGGTGCACAGCGAGCGCAGCGGGCGCGAATCCAGCCGCGCCTCGGCGAAGTCGGGCAGCGTGAACACGCCGGAGCGGCGCATCGGCGCGGCGACGAACAGCATCAGCGCCAAGTAGCCCGCGGCGAAGCCGATCGGGTACCACAGCGCGTCGGCGCCGTCCTTGAGCACCAGCCCGGCCACGCCGAGGAACGAGGCCGCCGACAGGTACTCGCCGGAGATGGCCGCCGCGTTGCGCTCGGCCGGGACCATCTGCCGCGCGGTGGAGAAGTCCGAGGTGGTGCGCGCCGACCGGGAACCCCAGATGCCGATCGCGAAGGTCGCGACGACGATCAGCGCGACTCCCACGAGCGACCAGGCGTTCGGATCCATCGCACCGCCCTCGTTGCCAGCCGTCACCGTCGGGCCCAGCGGGCCGACCCGATCATCCCAACCGCGTCGCGGCGGTCATTGCTCGACCATGTGGACGAAATCGCGCTCGTGCCGCTCCGCCGTCCGGGTGCACAGGTAGCCGGCGACGACCAGGGCCGGGTAGGCGAGCACCCCGAGCAGCAGCCAGGCCAGCCGGATGCCGAAGACCTCGTAGGTGCCGAACGCCGGGAAGAAGTAGAACGCGGTGGGCAGCGCCAGCAGCACCAGCGCGACCGCTCCGCCGAGCAGCAGCGCGCTGCGCAGCTGGACCCGCACCAGGTGCTGCACCAGCACCTCGCCGACGCTGGTCTGCTCCTCCAGCTCGGACATCGTGCGGGCCACCTGGCGGGTGCGCCTGCGATCGGCGAGCACCACCCGCCTGCGGCGCGGCCGGGCCGGTTCGCCGTTGCGGTTGCGCAGCTCGAAACCGTGCTCCGGGCTCAATTCTGCTGCTCCCAGCCCTGCCGGGGCGCCCGCACCAGGCGGTCCTTGAGCTCGCGGGTGTGCCTGCGGCTGACCGGCAGTTCGCGCTGCGGCCCGCCGCCGAGCACCACCGAGTAGCCCGAGGACGACATCCGCAGCTCGGTCACCAGCGGCAGCGCCACCAGGTAGGACCGGTGGATCCGCAGGAAACCGGCGTCGGACCAGCGTTCCTCCAGCTGCGCCAAGGGAATCCGCACCAGGTGCGAGCCGTCGGTGGTGTGCAGTCGGGCGTAGTCGCCCTGCGCCTCCACCCAGCGCACCGACGACCGCGGGACGAGCTTGGTGGTGCCGCCCAGCTCCACCGGGATGACCTCCTCCTCGTCCGGGGCCTGCGCCGGGGCGGCCTCCAGGGCGCGCTTGACCCCGGCCTGGGCCTTGCGGCGCTCGATGGTGCGCAGCGCGCGGTCCACCCGCTCGGCGTTGGCCGGTTTCATGATGTAGTCGAGCGCGCCGACCTCGAAGGCCTCCAGCGCGTTCTCCTCGTGCCCGGTGATGAACACCAGCGCGGGCGGGTGCTTGAAGGCGGTCAGCACCCTGGCCAGTTCCATCCCGCTGAGCCCGGGCATCGAGACGTCGGCGAACACCGCGTCCACCACCGGGGCGTCCTGCTCCGGACCCGGTTCCTCGGTGCGCAGCTCGCGCAGCGCCTCGGCGGCGTCGAACGCCGTCAGCACCTTGGTGACCCGGGGGTTGCTGCCGAGCAGGAACTCCATCTCGTCCAGCCCGGCCGTCTCGTCGTCCACGGCCAGGACGACCAGCCCTCGCGAACTCCCCTGTGCGGTCACCGCAACGTCCATCCCTGCCATGCTCGGATGCCCCGTTCCCACCCCGTTGGATCACTCTGGCACCACGTCGGGCCGGAGAGTGAGCTGAGTCACTCATGCGCGGTTCCACGCTAGTGGTTAACCCGGCGCGGCCGGACACCAGGGGCCCACTTTCCCCGTTCCCCAACGGAAAGACACCCATGATCGCCCGAAAAGAGCAGTGCCGTGCCATCTCCCGGGTGGTTCCGTCCCCGAAAGCACGAACCCGCGCCACCCGTTCGAGAGATGAGTGAGGGGCACCTTCATCCGGCATGGTCGGATGAAGGTGCCCCTCACTCGGGAAATCCGGCGCGCGCGGTCGCCGGGGAGGTCACAGGCCGAAGCGGCTCCAGTGGGCCTTGTGCTCCAGCGCCTGGAACGCGGCCAGCAGCGATTCCGGTCCGCGCACCGAGTTCGCCACGCCGAGGCGGGCCAGCAGCGGCTTGCGCGGTTCGACGGTGAGCAGGTGGGCGTCCGGGAACTTCTCCTTCACCACGGTGCGCAGGGTGCCGAGGCCGTCGACGAGCCCGAGCTCGCGGGCCTTCCGCCCGGTCCACACCTCGCCGGAGAACAGGTCGTCGTCGGAGCCGGCCAGCTTGTCGCCGCGGCGCTGCCGGACCCAGTCGCGGAACTGTCCGTGCAGCTCCTCCTGCATCCCGTGCAGCCACCGGACGTCGTCCTCCTTCTCGGGGAGGAACGGGTCCAGCCGCATCTTGTTGGTGCCCGCGGTGTAGACCCGGCGCTCCACGCCGAGCTTGTCGAGCAGGCCGGTGAGGCCGAAGCTGGAGCTGATCACGCCGACGGAGCCGACCATCGAGGTGGGGTGCGCGTAGATCTCGTCCCCGGCGCAGGCCAGCCAGTACCCGCCGGAGGCCGCGACGTCCTCGCAGAAGGCGAGCACCGGGACCTTCTTCTCCTCGGCCAGGCCCCGGACCCGCTCGGCGACCAGCGCGGACTGGGTGGCCGACCCGCCGGGCGAGTTGATCGCCAGCGCCACCGCGCTCAGCCGCTCGTGGCTGAACGCGCGGCCCAGCGCGGAGTCGACGTTCTGCAACGAGATCGACTGGCGGTTCACCGGGGTCGGGTTGGGCGTGATGACGCCGTGCAGCTTGACGACGGCGACGACCGGACCGCGCTCGGTCCGCTCGGCGAGCTTGCCGGGGAGCTTGGCGGACAGCTTCTCGCTGAGCGCGTCGGTGAACTTCTGCGGAGCCTTGTCGGTCATGCCCCGACGTTACCGGCTGGCAGGCGCTCCGGCCGCGAGGTCGAGGCCCGGGTCGTCGAACTCGTGCGCGGCCAGCGGGCGCACCCCGGGCGCGTACTTCGGCACCCGCATGATGACCTTCATCCCGGCGCCCTCGTTGGTCTCCACGACCAGCCGGTACTCGTTGCCGAAGGTGGCCCGCATCCGGCTGTTGATGTTGCCCAGGCCGACGTGCGCGCCGGTGAGGTGGGCGTCGGCGAGCTCGGCGTCGAGCCGGTCCGGGTCCATCCCGATGCCGTCGTCGTCGACGCTGATCAGCGCCTCCGCCCCGTTGTCCTCGGCGACCACGGTGAGGGTGCCGCCGCCGGGCTTGTTGGCCAGCCCGTGCCGGACCGCGTTCTCCACCAGCGGTTGCAGCGCCAGGAACGGCATCACCACGGGCAGCACCTCGGGGGCGATCTTGAGCTGCACCTTGAGCCGGTCCGGGCCGAACCGGGCGCGTTCCAGGATCAGGTACCGGTCGACGTTGCGGATCTCGTCGGCCAGCGTCGTGTAGAGCCCGTTGGTGCGGAACGAGTAGCGGGTGAAGTCGGCGAACTCCTGGAGCAGGTCGCGCGCGTGGTCCGGGTCGGTGCGGATCAGCGAGCTGATCGTGTTCAACGCGTTGTAGATGAAGTGCGGCGAGATCTGCGCCCGCAGCGCCCGCACCTCGGCCTGGGCCAGCCGCTCCTTGGACTCCTGGAGCTCGGCGAGTTCGAGCTGGGTGGACACGAAGTCGGCCACCGCCGCGGAGGCGCGCAGCAGCCGCTTGCGGTCGAAGTTGGCGATCAGCGCCAGCGCGCCGACCGTCTCGCCCTCAACCTCCAGAGGTACCACGATGGCGTGGCGCATCGGGCACGGCCGGTGCGGGCACAGCAGTTGGCCGTGGTCGAGGAACTCCCGCTTGCCGGTGCGCAGCACCGCCTCGATCCTGGTCCGCAGGTCCGCGTAGTGGTGGTTGGCCTCGCCGTCCCAGCTCAGCAGCGTGCCCTCGGCGTCGATCAACCCGACCGCCACGCAGGCGCCGAGTTCCCGCAGGTGGGGCGCCGCCCGGTCGGCGGACTCCTGGGTCAGGCCGTCCCGCAGGTGGGGGGCGGCGCGGGTCACGCGTTGCAGCGCCGACAACGTGGCGTCCTCCACCGAGGTGGACACCCGTCTGGCGCGGCACAGCATGACGAACATTCCGAGCACGGCGAGCGCGGCGAGCGAGGTCAGCACCGTGCGCTCCGTCAACAGCTCCGGCACGGTCCCAATCTTCGTGGTCGGCACGCCCGGAATCAAGGCGACTACGCTGGGTGTCGCCATTCCATCGGTGAGCGGTCACCCGTGTTCTGGTCAGCGGAACCCGGTATCACCGTCCGGAGCAACGCCGAGCCTGGCGAGCTCGCGCGCACCTCGTGGCAGCGGTCCTTCACTTCAGCAGCCGCGACATCCGCCGGTCCGCGAGCGGCTTGCCGCCGGTCTGGCAGGTGGGGCAGTACTGCATCGAGCGGTCGGCGTAGGACACCTCGCGCACCGCGTCGCCGCACACCGGGCACGGCAGGCCGGTGCGGGCGTGCACCCGCATCCCGGAGCGCTTCTCGGCCTTGAGCCGGGCCGCGTCCTGCTCCAACGAGCGCCGCAACGCGTCCTGCAGGATCTCCCGCAGCGCGCCGTGCAGCCGCTCCACCGCCGCCCGGTCCAGCTTGGCGGGCGTGGCGAACGGGGACAGCTTCGCCGCGTGCAGGATCTCGTCGGAGTAGGCGTTGCCGATGCCGGCGATGGCCGACTGGTCGGTGAGCAGGTTCTTCAACCGCTCGGTGCGGCCGGACAGGATCGCCGCCAGCTCGTCGAGCTCCAGGCCCAGCGCGTCCGGACCGAGCCGCCCCAGCCGCTCCACCTCGGCGGGGCGGTGCACCACCCAGGCGGCGAGCTTCTTCTGGGTGCCCGCCTCGGTCAGGTCGAACCCGGGGCCGCCGAGGTGCACCCGCAGCGCGATCGGCCCCCGCCCCGGCTTCGGCGGCGCGGCCGGGAGCGCGTCGGACCAGCGCAGCCACCCGGCGCGGGCGAGGTGGAACACCAGGTGCGCGCCGTCGCAGTCGAGGTCCAGGAACTTCCCCCAGCGGGTCGCCCCGGTGACCTCCCGGCCGGTGAGTTCGGTGATCGGCGGCTGGAAGGTCTTGAGCACGCTCATCGACACCACGTCGACGCGCGTCACCGCCCGGCCCACGGCGTGCTCGCGCAGGTGCTGGGCCAGCGCTTCGACCTCGGGGAGTTCCGGCACTCCCCCAGTGTGCCCCAGCGCGGCCCGGCGGTCGCGCTACTCGGTGGGCTGCAGCTCCCCGTTCATGTCCGGCTCGGCGTAGAGCTCGATGTGCCGGGCCACCTGCGCGACCTCCTGGCGGACGTTGAGGAAGCCGCGCACCACGCCGACCCAGGTTTCCGGCGGGTTGTCGTCGGCGTCGCCGGGCGTGGACGCGGTGATCGTCCACGGGCGCCGCACCAGCCAGCGGACCGGGAAGAAGGCCGCCGCCGCGATCAGCGCCAGGACCAGCCAGATCGGCACGTACACCGCGGGCGGCGTCCACAGCACGAACAGCACCACCAGGAACAGCAGCGCGCCGCCCATCAGGATCGCGGGGGCCGAACCGCCGCTGACCTCGTGCTCGAAGTCATCGCCGGTGATCGGGTTCGACCACTCCAGGTTCGCCTTGATGTTCCACACGCGGCCGTCGGAGCCCCGGACACCCCGGTTCATCGTCGCCTCCCCGCCCACCCGGGCTGGTCGCATCGGATCTCGTCCCGCCGGGCCGACCTCCGGTCACCGAGCGTGCTGCAACGGTACCGCGTGCGGCATGGGCCCGATGGGTGAAAGTGAGCCCATTGTCGATCATGCCGCCGCCCGCGCCAAGCCCGCCGCGCGCCTACCGTGGAACCGTCCCCGACGAAGGGAGCGGCCGTGGACCTCGACGAATCCCACCGGATCGTCGCCGAGCAGCACCGCGCCGTGCTCGGCACGCTGCGCGCCAACGGCGAACCGCAGCTCTCACCGGTGCTGATCACCACCGGCGGCCCGGGCGTGCTCGCGGTGAGCACCACGGCGGGCGCGGCGAAGGTGCGCAACCTGCGCAGGCACCCGCGCGCCTGGGTGTGCGTGCTGCCCGAGGCGTTCTTCGGGCGGTGGATCCAGGTCGACTGCGACGCGGAGGTCGTCGACCAGCCCGAGGCGCTGCCGCTGCTGGAGGACTACTACCGCTCGATCTCCGGCGAGCACGAGGACTGGGACGCCTACCGCGAGGCGATGCGCGGCGAGGACCGGGTGCTGCTGCGGCTCACCCCCACCCGTGCGGTGGGCTGACCGACCCCCCTTCGAGGGGCTTGTCCGGATGGGTTAGAGTATTCCCATCACGCCGACAACGGCGGTGCGGATGTAGCGCAGCTGGTAGCGCATCACCTTGCCAAGGTGAGGGTCGCGGGTTCGAATCCCGTCATCCGCTCGCACTGGCGAAGGGCCCCGTCCGCGGACGGGGCCCTTCGCCGTTCGCGGCTCATTCGTCCAGGCGGAAGCCGATCTTCAGGCCGACCTGGAAGTGCCCGACCTGCCCGTCCGCCACGTGGCCCCGGATCGAGTCGACCTCGAACCACTCCACTTCGCGCAGCGTCCGCGACGCGCGTTCGATGCCCTTGCGGATCGCGTCGTCGATCCCCTCGCGGGAGGAACCGACGACGTTCGTCACCCGGTAGATGTGGTCGTCCATGCCCGCAGCGTGGGACCGCCCCGACCACCCCGCAACCGCGACCGGCCCGACCTCGCACCCCGCTCGCCGTCGCCCCGCACCCGTTCGAGAAGTGAGTGAGGGGCACCCTTGTCCGGCTATGTCGGATGAAGGTGCCCCTCACCCAGGTTCGGGTGGACCCGATCGGGTCAGGTGGAGACGCCGGTGCCGACCGGGCAGGCGACGCCGGTGCCCGCGATGCCGCAGTAGCCGTTCGGGTTCTTCGCGTCCGAGAGGTACTGCTGGTGGTAGGTCTCGGCGTAGTAGAACTCGCCCAGCGGCGCGATCTCGGTCGTGATGTCGCCGAGGTGCGCGGTGCGCAGCGCCTCCTGGTAGCGGTCCCGGCTGTTCTCGGCCTGGACCCGCTGCCGGTCGTCGGTGTAGTAGATCGCCGAGCGGTACTGGGTGCCGAGGTCGTTGCCCTGCCGCATCCCCTGCGTCGGGTCGTGGTTCTCCCAGAAGAGCTGGAGGACCTGCGGGTAGCTGATCACCTCCGGGTCGAACACGACGAGCACCACCTCGGCGTGCCCGGTGCGGCCGGAGCACACCTCCTGGTAGGTCGGGTTCGGCGTGTGACCGCCCGCGTAGCCCACCGCCGTGGTCCACACGCCCTCGGTCCGCCAGAAGATCCGCTCCGCGCCCCAGAAGCAGCCCATCCCGAGCACCGCGACGGACGTTCCCTCCGGGAACGGGGGCACGATCCGGCGATCCGGGAACACCGCGTGCTGCGGATCCACCGCCAGCGCGGTCGAACGCCCGGGCAGCGCCTCGTCCGCGTCGATCATCCGGGACTTGTCACCGAAGAGTGCCATGCCTCCAGGGTACGCGGTCAGCGCCGGTCGATCCGGTCCGAACGCGGGTCCCGGAAGCTGGGCCGGGTCGCCTCCTCGGCGGGCTCCGGCGCACGACCGTGCCTGCTCCCCGGTGGGCGCGGCGGCGCCGCCGGGCGCTCGGGAGGCGGCGGCGCGAGGTCCCCGGACAGCGACGCCTCGTCGGGCGCGCGCCACGGCCCCGGCCGGGGCGCCGCCGGACGTCCCGCGGGCGGGCGGGCGGCCGGACGCCGGGCCTGCGCGGGCGGTCCCGGAACGGGCAAGCCGTTCGCGGGGGTGCCTGGGGCGGGAGCGCCGTTCACCGGCGGGCCGGGAGTCCGAGTGCCGTTCAGCGGAGGGCCCGGAGCTCGACCGCCGTTCGACGCGGCGCCCGGGCCTGGAGCGCCCGGCGCGGGGATGCCCGGTGCGGGAGTGCCCGGTGCGGGAGTGCCCGGTGCGGGAGTGCCGGGTGGCCGCGCACCGTGCCGGGGCGGGCCGCCCCGGCCGGGCGCGGGCAGGCCGCCCGCCGGGGTACCGGGGTTCGGCAGGCCCGGCGGCGGGGTCGCAGGCGGGCGCGGCGGCCCCGGGCGGGCCGGAGCGGGCGGCGGTCCGGGGCGCCCCGGCTGCGGACGGCGGTGCGTCGGCGGCTCGGGGCGCACGTCCTCCTCCGGCTCCTCCCCGTAGTCGTCGCGGTCGTCGTAGTCGTCGTAGTCGTAGTCGTCCTCGTCGAGGTCGTCCTCGTCGTCCTTCGGGCCGACCGGATCGTGCCGCGGCGAGCGCTGCGGGGCGATGTAGTGCCGGAGCTGCATCGTCGGCTCCTCGACGAACTTCCACGACAACGTGCCCAGCACGTAGGCGATCGGCATCGCGCACACCAGCATCAGGTACTGGTTGGCGACCCCGGCCATGGCGAGCAGCTGCTGCACCGGGAAGCCCCACACGTAGACGCCATAGCTGCCGTTGACCCACAGCCCCGGCACGGTCAGCCGGGCGGGCCAGAAGTGCCCGACGACGATGACCGCGTAGCCCACCACGAACGTCATCAGGAAGGACGCCGCGACGCTGTTGGGCATCAACGCCACCACCGCGATCCCGGCGACCATCGCGGTCGGCGACAGCGGGATCCGGTAGAGGTTGAGCACCACGCCCAGCGCGAAGGCCACCAGGAACGCCACCAGCGACTCCACCGGGACCGCCAGCAGCGAGCCCGCCGACTCCGGTTCCGGCTGGTGCTCCAGGTGCCGGTCCCAGATCACCAGCGCGACCAGCGCCGCCACCGAGATCCAGCGGAAGCGGTGCTTGGCCGCGCCGATCAGCAGCAGGGCGTAGAGGCCGGCGTAGGCCAGCAGCTCCATCGGCAGGGTCCACAGCGAGCCGTTCACCGCGTCCGGCCACGGGTTGTCGGTGAACACGCCGGGGAGTTCGTGCTCCAGGGTGAGCAGTCCCGCGTTGTTGATCACATAGCCCCAGGTGTCCCGGGAGCCGAAGTAGTCGCCGAGCGACAGCGTGGTGATCAGCGGCCCGACGATCAGCGCCATCCCGATCGACACGGTGAGCATCGGCGGCCACAACCGCAGCACCCGCTTGACGGCGAAGCGCAGCGGGTGCGGATCGCGCATCCAGCTCTCGGTGATCTGGAAGCCGCTCATGGCGAAGAACCCCATGAGCACGCCTTCGTCCGGCTGCACCGGCCACTCCGGCGGGAACAGCTCCCCGGAGCCGACCAGCGGCGAGCAGTGCCCGTAGATGACCAGCAGCGCACCGATCATCCGGATCCAGGCGAAGCCGTGGTGCGGCTGGGCGAACGACTCAGGGTTGGTGTGAACGACCCGAGCGTCACCCACTCAGATCACCCCATCAGCTAAAAAAGGCCCCCACGACCTGCACGACGCCGGGTAGCGTATCTCCCACGAACGGGTTTGGGCGGTCATTGCCGCCAGTCGGACGCACCCGACCAGCCACCTGCTCCGATCGTTATCCGGCCGGTGCACCCGCGAACCTCGGCACCGTGCAGAATGGCGATCGATCGCATGTGGGGGCGTTTCGCGCGAACGGGAAAGGGCGCATCGGTGACCTGGCAAGACGAGCTGCAGAACCTCGACGCCGAGCTCGCGGCGGGGCGGATCTCAGCTGAAGAGTACCGCCAGCGGCGGGACGCGGTGCTCGGGCGGGCCCAGAACGGACCGTCCTCCGGTGGCTTCCCGCAGCAGGGCCCGAACTCCGGCGGCTTCCCGCAGCAGGGGCCGAACTCCGGCGGTGTGCCGCAGCAGAACCCGTTCCCGCCCGCGTTCAGCTGGGGCGAGGCGGCGCAGGCCGCCCAGCAGGACAACAGCACCCAGGTGGTGCCGAACCCGAACTCCGAGAGCACCCAGGTGGTCAACGTCGGCCAGCAGGGCTGGGGGCAGCAGGCGGCCTGGGGACCGCAGCAGTCGAGCTGGGGCAACGAGAGCGGCAGCACGAACACGCCGTGGGGCGGAACAGACATGCCCCCGCCGCCGCCCCCGCAGGACCGCGGCACCGAGCCCGCCTGGATGCGGCAGGGCCCGGAGGTCTTCGAGTCCGCGGGCAAGTCCAAGAAGGGCCTGTGGGTCGGCGTCTCGATCGGCGCCGTGCTGGTCGTGGTGCTCGTCGTCGCTGGCGTCTTCTACTTCACCAGCGGCGGGGAGGAACCCGATCCGCAGGCGCAGCAGACCCAGCAGGCACCTCCGCCGCCGCCGACGCCCGAACTGCCGGCTCCCCCGGCGGCCGAGCCGGCCCCGCCCGGTTCGGCCGAGGCGCTGATCCCCGCACCGGGACCGCCGCACACCTGGAGCGGCCCGCTCGACGTGCCCGCGCTGCAAGGCGCCAAGGGCGGTCTGCTGATCCCCGAGGTGCTGGAGCCCGCGTTGCAGGCCGGCCTGGTCGACGGCTGGTTCAACGGCAGCGACCCGAACGCGCCCGCGCCGCGGGTCACGCTGCTGGCGTTCCAGATGCCGGACGAGCAGGCCGCGCTCGACGTGGTCGAGAACTACATGGACCGCCAGACCGGGCTGTCCGAGGTGGACGACCTGTCGTACCAGGGCGTGCCGGTGGTGACCACGGGCAACACCTTCCGCACCGCCTACGTCGGCCACCAGTGGGCGGTCATCGTCGACGTCTCCGCCGACCAGGACGCGCAGGCGAGGCAGGTCTTCGACGACCTGCTCACCCAGCAGCTCAACCACCTCCCGCCCACCCACCTGGGCGAGTGACCGCTGAGGGGCGCCCCCGGCCTGCCGGAGGCGCCCCTCACCAGGGCTCGGGGAAGGCCATCGCCGACCGGGTGAAGTCCACCCGGTAGGCGGACGGCAACCGGTCCCGCAGGATCGGCCGCAGCTCCGCCCACACCCCGGTCCGCTGCCATTCGGCCAGCCGCCGCTGGCAGGTCGCACCGGAGCCGAACCCCACCTCCGGGGGCAAGTGCTCCCAGCGGAGACCGTTGTAGAGCACGAACAGGACGCCCTGCAACGTCGTGCGGTCGTCGGGATCTCCGGGGGACGTGTCCTGCGGCCGGGGCAGCAACGGCTCGACCATCGCCCAGGTCCCGTCATCGACCTCCCACGGCTTCTGGCGTGCCACGCCCCGCGAGTCGGATTCATCCCGAACCCACCCGGCACCTGCCTTCACCGAACGTGCCTTGAGTGAGGGGCACCTTCATCCGAGTAAGCCGGCTGAAGGTGCCCCTCACCTGGATCCGGGTGCTACGCCGGGCTGGTGCGGGGGTCGGGGCTGGTGCGGAGGTCGGCGGTGGTGAGGCCTTCGACGGTGGTGAGCAGCTCGGTGAGGCAGCGCTTCGAGACCTCCGGGCCGAACTGGGCCTCGATGGCGTCCCGGCCGGAGGCCGACATCCGCAGCCAGTGGTCGTCGTCGGTGAGCAGCCGGATCACGGCGGCGGCCAGCCCGGCGGCGTCGTCGGCGACCAGCACGTCGCGGCCGTGGTCCAGGTGCATCCCCTCGACGGCCATCGTGGTGCCCGCGACCGGCACGCCCAAGCTCAGGCTCTCGCCGACCTTGCCCTTCACCCCGGCGCCGAAGCGCAGCGGCGCGAGGGTGGCGCGGGCCCGGTCGTACATCGGCCCCAGGTCGGCGACCCAGCCGTGCACCTCGACGCCCGCTCCGGCCAGCGCGCGCACCTCCTCGGTCGGGTTGCTGCCCACCACGTGCAGCACCGCGTCCGGGCACACCTCGCGGACCAGCGGCATGATCTCCCGCGCCGCCCAGCGGGCCGCGTCGGTGTTCGGCGGGTGGTCGAAGCCGCCGACGAACACCACGTCGCGGCGGCCGTCGAGGGTCACCGGCGTGCGGTCCGGCAGGTGCACGTTGGACAGCACGCGCACGTCGGCGTCGGGCACCAGCTCGCGCAGCAGCCGCTGCTCGGCCTCGGAGACGACCAGGGTGACGTCGCAGGAGCGGGTCAGCCCCAGCTCCATCTCGCGGGAGGCGAAGGACTTGCGGCGCAGCGCGGCGGCGCGGTCCCGCTCGCCCTCCCGCTCGGCCAGCTCCGCCTCCCGGTCCAGCCGCAGGAAGTGCACGTCCACCGTGTCGTAGGCGATGACGGCCTGGGGAGCGCAGGTGCGCAGCTCCTCGACCAGGCTCCACGCGACCTGCGGCCGGGACAGCAGCGCCAACGAGATCTCCTGACCCGCCTCGGCGAGGAACGCCTGCTGGAGCTCCGGCGCGGGCAGCACGGTCACGCCGAGCTGCTGCAACTCCTCGGTGTAGCGCTTCGGCGCGGCGTGGTTGGCGGGGAAGAACACCACCCGGCAACCCAGCGCGACGAGCTGCTCCAGCACCCGGCTGATCCGCACCGAGCCGGAGTCGAAGTCCGGCCGCGGCACCTGGTGGTCCTTGACCAGCACGAGCGGACCGCGGTGCCCGCGGGTGCCGCGCTGCCGGGCCAGCCACAGCGCGGTCGGCGAGGCCTCCGGCAGGTGCTCGGCGGCGAGCACCTCGCCCCACTTCTCGACGAACACCTGCCGGTTGAGCTCCTGGTGCTTCTTCACCCCGGTGGTCTCGTCGGTGCCGTGGGAGACGCCTTCGTGGTGCACGACGACGGCCTTGGGCTGCACCACCGTGCGGTACCCGGCGGCGCGCACCGCGAAGGCCAGGTCGGTGTCCTCGTAGTAGGCCGGGGCGAAGCGGGTGTCGAACCCGCCGAGCTGGTGGAACACCTCGGCGCGCACCAGGATCGCCGCGCCGGAGCAGTAGTCGACGTCGCGCAGCACGTTGAACTCGGCGCCCTCGGCGGTCCGGTTCCGGCCGTAGTTCCAGCCGGTGCCGTCGGACCAGACGATGCCGCCCGCCTCCTGGAGCGTGCCGTCCGGGTAGACCAGCTTCGCCCCGACCAGCCCGATCCGGTCGTCGGAGTTCATCGTGTCCATCAGCACGTCGAGCCAGGACTCGGTGACGGTGGCGTCGTTGTTCAGGAAGAACAGGTGCTCGCCCCGGGCGTGCTCGGCGCCGAGGTTGCAGGCGCCGATGAAGCCGAGGTTGCGCTCGGCGCGGACCAGCCGGACGCCCTCGCACTCGGCGAGCTTGGCAGCGCTGTCGTCCGGGGAGGCGTCGTCGACGACGATCACCTCGAACGGCACCGTCACGTGGTGGCCGCCGAGGAACCGCAGGCACTGCCGGGTGTAGGACCACTTGCCGTGCACCGGGACGATCACGCTGACCACCGGGTGCTCGCTGCGCGGCACCGGCAGCGGTCCGGTGCCGACCTCCTCGACCGGCCGGGCGGCGCCGGGCTCGCGGCCCAGCGCGATCTCGTAGACGTCGCGGCGTCCGGTGCCGCGCGGCGCGACCCGCTCCACGAGCTGCCGGTACTTGGTCACCGCGCGCTGCACCAGCGCGGAGTTCTGCGCTTCGAGCTCGGCGTTGCGCTCGGTGAGCTCCTCGGCGCGGCGCTCGGCGCCGGCCACCCGGCCCTCCAGCCGGGCGATGGTGTCGGTGAGCCACTCGATGCGGACCTCGGCGCGCTCGGCCTGCTGCCGCGCTTCGAGCAGCTCGACCCCGGCGCCCTCGGCGCGCTCGGCCTCGACGCGGCGCAGCTCCTCCAGCCGGGCCACGGCGCCCTTGAGCTCCTCGGCGTCGGCCTGCACCGCCCGGTGCAGGTCGTTGAGCCGCGCGACGTCGGCGACCGCCCGGTCCCGCTCGGCGCGGACGTCGGCGCCGGGTTCGGGGCCGACCCGGCCGTCGGCGTCGAGCAGCAGCGCCGCGGCGGGCAGCTTCGGGAGCTGGCGGTCGGAGGCGACGCCGAGCAGGTAGGTGTGCGGCACGCCGGGCTCGACGGTCCAGCCGGTGCCGTCGCGGCGCAGCGTCTGCAACCGCACGCCTTCCACGACGGTGTCCAGGTCGCCGGGGTCGGTCGGCGTGAGCAACGACCCGGCCGCGACGTTCTGCTTGAGCACCGCGACGTGCCGGAAGGCGCCTTCGAGCAGGCCGGTGAACTCGGTGGCGGTGAGCTCCTCGACGTGGAACGGGTTGTCGGCGGCGTGGGCGGTGGTGTCCGGCGTGCTGATCAGCGCCAGGCCGCCGGCCGCGAGCCGGGCGCGGACCAGGGCGAGCACCGCGTCGTGGTCGGCGACGTGCTCGATCGCCTCGAAGCACACCACCACGTCGAACGGCGGCTCGTCGGCGAGCAGGTCGGCGTCGGTGAGCGAGCCGATCTCGAAGCGGACGTCGGGGTAGCGGGCCCGGGCGTGTTCGACGGCGGCCTCGTCGACGTCCACGCCGACCACCGCCGCGGCCTCGCGCGCCAGCAGGGCGGCGCCGTAGCCTTCACCGCTGCCGAGGTCGAGCACCCGCTTGCCGCGCACGTGGCGTGCGGCCAAGGCGTAGCGGTGGTAGTGCTCGTAGACGACCTGGAGGTCATCGGCCCACGGCACGCAACGTTCCCCGGTCCAGTCGAGCGGGGTGTCGGTCTCGTTCATCGAAAGTTCCTCATGACCTGCGCGAGTGGCGGAGCGAGCGCCGTTGCCGAAGGCAGGCTAGCGCTTCGGCGGGTCCGCTGTTCGGGGGACTGGTGAGGTCGTGGTGCTCACCCGGCGGGGTGGCGGTCGACGTGGCAGGTCGGCGCGGATGAAAGAGTTCTCATTCGCCCTTCATCTCCGCTTCCGAAGATCACGACACGCTGAGGACCATGAGATCGGTTCCCAGAGCGGCCCTGCTCCTCGCGGCGTTGGCGCTGCCGATCGCCGCCGTGCTGCTGAGCTTCGCCCTCACCGGCGGCCCGCGCAGCCCCGAAGTGCCCGCGAAGGTCGAGGTGGGCAGCTCGCCGGGACAGCAACCGCCCGCACCCCCGCCCGAGCCGAACCCGGGCTCGAACCCCGGCGCACCGCCACCGCCGCCGCCCGACCAACTGCCACCGCCGCCGCCCGAGGACGATGACGACGACGATGACGATGACGACGACGACTGAGCGGGCCACCGAGCCCGCCCGTCGGCAGGGCACCCGCATCCCGGCCCGCGCGCAGATCATGGGCTGGCTGCTGCTGGTGCTCGTCGTCGTCCTGATGGCGATCATGCTGATCGTCCGGCAACACCTCTACAACGACTCCGAGGACCAGGTCACCCAGGCGCTGGAGCAGGAGGCCGGGGAGTTCGTCGCGTTCGCCGAACGCGGCCGGGACCAGCGCGGGCAACCCATCGCCGGCGCCGAGTCGCTGTTCCTCAGCTACCTGGAGCAGCAGTACCCCGACCAGGCCGAGGCGCTGGTCGGGGTGTGGGAGACCCCGACCGGGCTCAGCCGACCGCTGTCGCAGGGCCAGGAGGACGAGCTGGAGCGGCTCGCCCGCGATCCGGCGCTGCTGGCCCGGATCACCTCCTCCCCGCTCCCGCACGGACAAGTCGACACCGCCGCCGGGCCGATGCGCTGGCTGCGGGTGCAGGCCGACACCGGCACCGGCGAGCGGGCCTGGTTCGTCACCGCCCACTTCACCGCGGGCAGCATCGCCGACACCGAGCGGACCGTCCGGATGCTGCTGCTGATCAGCGCGTTCGGCGTGCTGCTGGCCGCGGCGCTGTCCTGGGTGGTGGCCGGGCTGATCCTGGCGCCGATCCGGCAGGTCCGGCAGACCGCCGCCGAGATCAGCGAGCAGGACCTGACCCGGCGCATCCCGGTGGCCGGGCGCGACGACATCGCCGCGCTGTCCGACCAGTTCAACGCGATGCTCGACCGGCTGGAGGACGCCTTCCGCATCCAGCGGCAGTTCGTCGACGACGCCAGCCACGAGCTGCGCACCCCCATCACCATCGTCCGGGGCAACCTGGAACTGCTCGGCGACGATCCGGCCGAGCGCGAGGAGGTGGTCCGGCTCTGCACCGACGAGCTGGACCGGATGACCCGGATCGTGGAGGACCTGCTCATCCTGGCCAAGGCCGACCGGCCCGACTTCGTCCGCCCGGCCCCGGTCTCGCTGGCCGAGCTGACCAGCGACATCGAGGCCAAGGCGCGGTCGCTGGCCGACCGGCAGTGGTCGCTGGAGGCCATCGGCGAGGGCGAGGTGGCCGTCGACGAGCAGCGCGTCACCCAGGCGATGATCCAGCTCGCGCAGAACGCCGTGCAGCACACCCAGCCCGGTGCGCGGATCAAGGTCGGCTCCGCGCTGCGGCAGGGCGTGGTGTCGCTGTGGGTCACCGACACCGGTCCCGGCATCGCGCCCGGCGACGTGGAGAAGATCTTCGACCGGTTCGCGCACGGCCCCGGGCCGGGCAAGGGCGGCGCCGGACTCGGCCTGGCGATCGTCAAGGCCATCGCCGACGCCCACCACGGGCGGGTGCGGGTGCTCTCCGCCCCGGGTGAAGGCGCCACCTTCGGGCTCGAACTGCCCGCCTTCCCCCCGCACGCCCCGACCGAGGAGACCACGGCATGAGCAAGATCCTGATCGTCGAGGACGAGGACCGGATCGCCGCGTTCATCGAGAAGGGCCTGCGCGCGAACGGCTTCGGCACCACCGTCGTCGGCGACGGCGACACGGCCCTGGACTACCTGCTGACCGGGGACTTCGACCTGGTGGTGCTCGACCTCGGGTTGCCCGGCAAGGACGGCTTCTCGGTGCTGCGCGCGGTGCGGTCCCAGCACGTCACGGTCCCGGTGATCATCCTGACCGCGCGGGACTCGGTGCACGACACGGTCGCCGGGCTGGAGGGCGGCGCGGACGACTACATGACCAAGCCGTTCCGGTTCGAGGAGCTGCTGGCCCGGGTGCGGCTGCGGCTGCGGCCCGGCGACCGGGCGCCCGAGGTGACCGTGCTCCGCGACGGCGACCTGTCGCTGGACCTGCGCACCCGGCGGGCCCAGGTCCCGGAGGCCGTCGTCGACCTCACCGCCCGCGAGTTCGCCATGCTGGAGCTGTTCCTGCGCCACGCGGGCCAGGTGCTCTCCCGCGAGCAGATCCTGTCGCACGTCTGGGGCTACGACTTCGACCCGGGTTCCAACGTCGTCGACGTCTACGTCCGGGCGCTGCGCCGCAAGATCGGCGCCAAGCGCATCCGCACCGTCCGCGGCATGGGCTACCGCCTCGGCGCCTGAATCCCCCGGCATCCCGCACCGGCGCGGCCCGCACCGGCGCGGCCGGGGGAGCACCCGTTCGTGGCATGAGTGAGGGGCACCCTTGCCCAAATTACTCGGGCAAGGGTGCCCCTCACCTACTTCCCGAACGGGTGACGAACGGGCGCGTCGGGATCGGGACCCGCCACGGCACCTCGGCGCGGGGCGCGCGGGCGGGGCGTGTGCGCGGGCCGGAGCGGCGGCCGCTCCCCGCGTCGTCGCACCGCATGAGTTGTGAGTGAGGGGCACCCTGTACCGCGTGACTTGGTACAGGGTGCCCCTCACTCAGTTCACGTTCGGGTGACGGGCCGGTGAGGGGTGCTCAGGCTGGTGGGCGGTAGCGGAGGATCGCCGCCACCGGGCCTTCGCCGGGGATGTCCGGGCGGCGGACCGCCAGGACCCGCCCGTCGGTGAGCCAGACGCGCCGGGCGATCTCGTCCACCACGCCGTAGTCGGCGGCGGACTCGGCCGGGCTGGGGTCGCTCCCGGTGAAGGTGACGCCCCCCGCGTCGTCGACGTGGCCGGGCTCGACGCTGTCGATGTCGACGAAGGCGGTGTCCACCGCGCCGAGGGTGGCGAGCCGAGCGACCTCGGCGACGTCGGTCGCGGTGAGCGCCTGGCTGACGCGGGCGTCGAAGCGCTCGTGCACGGCGCGCAGCTCGTCGGCGTGGACGTCGTCGAGCACCGCGCGGGCGTGCGAGGCGAGCTCGCGATCGGTGCTCTCCTCGGGATTGCCGGTGAGCCCGACCGGGGCCAGCTCGGCCGCGCCGCAGATCGAGCGGAAGGTGCTCTGCAACGGCTCCGTCGCGGCCAGGATCAGCGGCATCCCGCTGCCGGTGACCAGCGGGCGCAGCGCCCGGTCGACCTCCCGCGCGTACTGGGTCAGGCGCAGCTTGCGGCCCTCGTCGCCCTGGAGGCGGCGGATCGGCGACCGGTCGTCGGTGTAGTAGTGCCCGAGGATCGTGTCGATGTTCTTCGGCAGGTCGCGGACCTCCACGTGCTTCGGGTCCATGTCCGAGACGATCTGGAGCACCCGCACCGAGTTCTGCGCCAGCGCGAGCAGCAGCGCGGTCTGCGGGAAGGTGACCGCGCGCAGCAGCGGTTTCACGTGGAACCTGTCGGCGACCTCGACGCCCGGCTGCAACCGGTTCGGCAGCCGGAACGTCCGGATCGAACCCGGCGTGGCGAAGACGGCGAGGCTGCGGGCCTGGAAGCGCCAGAACTCGGTGTCCTCGATCAGCGCGACCAGGTGTTCCTCCACCGCCGCCACGTCGTGCTTGTCCACCCCGCCCGCGCGGAGCTGGTCCAGCGCCTCGCGCCCGCGCCCGCGCAGTTCGAGCTGGTTCGAGTTGTCGATCGCGGTCGGGTCCGTGACGAGGTAGAGCGAGGCGCTGGCCCGATCGCGCGCCGCCAGCAGGGCGCTGATCTGCCTCCGGGTCGGGATGTCGGTGTGCAGGATCGCCATGAAGACCTCCCCGTCGGGCTCCGGTTCCGGACGCTACCGGCGGCGCCCGGCCGCCGCGATTTCGCGGAACCGTCGCTCCCCCGGACCGCCGGGCGGGGCGGGGCACCTAGGGTTGGGCCGTGAACTCGCACTGGCACCGCGTCCTGCCGCCCCCGTCCGCCTGACGGGCGGCGTCCTCCACCGCACCCCCGTCGTCGCGGGGGTGCCCTCGCGCGCCCGTTCGCCCGCGTCCCCGCGAACGGAAGAGTTCACATGGATCTGCACACGTCCGTCCCGCCGAGCCGGCTGCGCACCTTCGCCGCCGGACCGCTGCCGGTGCTCGTCGCTGCGGCGCTCTGGGGCACCACCGGCACCGCCGCGTCGTTCGCACCCGCCGACCCGGTGTCGATCGGTGCCGCGACCATGGGTTTCGGCGGCCTGCTGCTGCTCGCCCTCGCCGGGCGTTCGGCGCTCACCGCCGCCCGCGCCGCCGGGCCCGGCCTGCTGCTGCTCGGCGCGCTGGCGGTCGCCGTCTACCCGCTGGCGTTCTACACCTCGATGGCGCTGGCCGGGGTCGCCATCGGCACCGTCGTGGCGCTCGGCTCCGCACCCGTGTTCGCCGCGCTGCTGGAGCGCTGGGCCGACGGCGCCCGGCTCGACGGCCGGTGGGCCCTGGCCGCCGCGCTGTCCGTCCTCGGCGGGGCGCTGCTCATCACCGGTGGTTCCCCGGAGGGCGGCGGGGACGGGTCGGTCCTCGGCGTCCTGCTCGGGCTGCTGGCCGGGGCCACCTACGTCATCTACTCGTGGGTCGCCGGTCGGTTGATGCGGCGCGGGCACGGCTCGCGCGCGGTGCTCGGCGCGCTGTTCGGAGCCGGTGCCGCGGTGCTGCTGCCGGTGCTCGCGCTGACCGGCGGGGCGCTGTTGCGCTCGACGACCGGCGTGCTGGTCGCGGGTTACCTCGCGCTGGTGCCGATGGGGCTCGCCTACGTCGCCTTCGGGGCCGGGCTGCGCCGCACGCCGGTCCGCGTCGCCACCACGCTCACCCTGCTGGAGCCGCTGGTCGCGGCGGTGCTCGGCGTGGTCGTGGTCGGTGAGCGGTTCGGCGCGCAGTCCTGGCTCGGCATGGCGCTCCTCCTCGCCGGGCTCGTCCTGGCGGGCACCCGGCGCTCCTGACCCGCCGGAGGGGAACCTTCCTCGCACCGAGTGACAGGAAGGTTCCCCTCCTGCCACCGGTGACAGGAAGGTTCCCCTGCTGGCATCCGATGGCCTTCGGGGGCGCGGGCATTGCCTCACTCGTTCGGGTGGAAGTCGCGGGGCGCGCCGAGCGCGGCGATCGGGGCGGGCCCGGGGCCCGACGGTTTGCTCCACAGATCATGAACGCGGGCTGTGCACAACTGTGGATAACTCTCTCCACAGCTGTGCACAACCCACCCCTCACAGTCGCATTACCGCAGTTCAAGGACCTGTGGATAACTTCATCCACAGGACTGTGGACAACTGGGGCGAAGATGAATGTGAAGCGGTCCTCATGGTTGGTTCACGTGCGCCTCAGCAGTACGACCGACGCTGGCAACATGACCGAGGACCGCACGGACTACGCCACCGCTCCCCGGCCGTCGCGTCCCCGGCCCGCACCCGCGAACGCCGGCGCGGGATGGGCGATCGGCATCACCGCCGCCGCGCTCGCCGCGCTGGGCCTGGTCGCGCTCCCCTCGTCGAGCTTCAGCCTCGACGGCCTCAACGGCACCGGGCTGCTCACCCTGCTGCTCTTCGCCGCCGCGGTGGCGGGCTGGCTGCACCCGCGGCTCGACGACACCCACGTCGCGCTGGCGGCGGCCGCGACCGCGGTGCTGCTCGGCGCGCTGGACCCGGACGCGTTGTTCGCCACCCTCGGCGCGGAACCGATCTGGCTGCTCATCGCCGCCTTCGTGCTGGCCGCCGGGGTGAACACCACGGGTCTGCCCGCCCGGCTGGCGATCGGGCTGGCCGCCCGCGCCCGCGGACCGCGCGGTCTGGCGCACCTGATCACGCTCGGCGTGGTGCTCACCGCGCTGCTGATCCCGAGCACCAGCGGCCGGGCCGCGCTGCTGGTCCCGCTGCACCGCGCGCTGGGCACCGCGTTCGAGGGACGCCCGCTGCTGGTGCGCGCCCTGGCGCTGCTGCTGCCCACCACGGTGCTGCTCTCCGCCGTCGCGACCCTCGTCGGGGCCGGTGCGCACCTGATCACCAGCGAGATCCTCGCCGCGACCACCGGTGCGGGCATCGGTTTCGCCGAGTGGCTGCTGTGGGGACTGCCGTTCGCGGTGGTCAGCTCGCACCTGGCCGCGGAGCTGGTGCTGCTGCTGACCACCGATCACGCCGAGCGCCGCGCCCCGGTGCGGGTGGACGCCGCCGCGCTGCGCGCCGAGCTGGGCGTGCCGGAGCAGCGGACCCGCGCCGAGCTGCGCGCCCTGCTGCTGCTCGGCGGCGTCGTGCTGCTGTGGAGCACCGAGCCGCTGCACGGGCTGCCGCCCGCCCTGGTCGCCCTGGCCGGTGCGCTGCTGATCACCTCGCCGCGGATCGGCGTGGTCAAGCTCGGCAAGGCCGTCGGGGAGATCCCGTGGTCGCTGCTGCTGTTCATGGCGGCCACCGCGGCCCTCGGCGCGGCGCTGGCCGCCTCCGGCGCGGCGACCTGGCTGGCCGACCTGGTGCTGGACGAGGCGGAGGGCACCGCGCTGCTGATCGCGGTGGTCGTGGTGAGCACGGCCGCGCACCTGGTGGTGCAGTCCCGCTCGGCGCGCTCGTCGGTGCTGGTGCCGCTGGTCGTCGCGGCGGCGCTGGAGAGCGGGCTGAACCCGGTGGCGCTGGCGTTCGCCTCCACCGCCGCGGCCGGCTTCTGCCACACGCTGCCCTCGTCGGCCAAACCGGTCGCGATGTTCTCCCGGCTCGATCCGCCGCTGGCCTGCCCGCCGCGCGACCTGCTGCGGCTGTCCGCGCTGCTGGCGCCGCTGACCGGCGCGCTGGTCGTGGTGTTCGCCCTCGTCGTCTGGCCGCACCTGGGCCTTCCGCTGTTCTGACCCGCCCCGTCCACCGAGGAGAGATCATGATGCGTTTCGTCGTCGCCCCCACCGGGTTCAAGGAGTGCTTGGACGCCGATGCGGTGGCCGACTGGATCGGCGTGGGCATCCGCCGCGTCGTCCCGGCCGCGATCGTCGACACCATGCCGCTGGTCGACGGTGGTGAGGGCTCGGCCCGGTTGCTGGCCGGTTCCACCGGGGGCGAGCTGGTGCCCGTCGCGGTCACCGGCCCCGTCGGGGAGCGGATCGACTCGCACTTCGCCCTGCTCGGCGGCCCGGGGCCGCGCACCGCGTTCGTCGAGATGGCCGCCGCCGCCGGGCTCGCGCTGGTCCCCCCGACGCAGCGCGATCCCGGGGCGACGACGAGCCGGGGCGTCGGCGAGCTGATCAGCGCGGCCCTCGACCTCGGCGTCGAGCGGATCACCATCGGCTGCGGCGACTCCGGCACCTGCGACGGCGGGGCCGGGGCGCTGCGGGCGCTGGGCGCGCGGATCCTCGACGTCGACGGCCGGGAGACCGGGGAAGGCGGGCGGCACCTGGCCGAGGCGGCGCGGATCGACATCGCCGACCTCGATCCCCGGTTGGCGAAGGTGGAGCTCACCGTGGCGGTCAACCCGGACAACGTGCTGTGCGGCCCGGTCGGGGTCGCCCGCCGGTACGGGCCGCAGAAGGGGGCGACGCCGGAGCGGATCGAGCAGCTCGCCCGGGGGATGCGCCGCTGGTCGGCGCTGCTGGCCGAGCACAGCGGGACGGACTACTCCGGGCTGCCCGGCGGCGGTGCCTCCGGCGGGCTGGGCGCGGGGTTGGCCGGGGTGCTCGGCGCGCGGCTGGAGTCGCGGTTCGACGTCTTCCTCGACGGCGGCGAGCTGGTGCACCGGCTGCGGGCCGCGGACCTGGTGATCACCGCGGAGGGCTCGATCGACGCCTCCACCGCGCTGGGCAAGATCCCGGCCGAGATCGCGCGGCGGGCCAAGCGCCACGGCAAGCCGGTGATCGCGCTGTGCGGCACCATCGGTCCGGGCGCCGAGAGCAGCTACGACACCGGCATCGACGCCTTCACGGGCATCCTCACCGGCCCGGTCGAACTCGCCGACGCCATCACCCGCGCGCCCGAGCTCATCGCCGACGCGACCGCCCGCACCCTCCGGATGCTCCTCGTCGGCCGCGCCCTCACCGCCTGATCCACCCGCAGGTGCGGGGCACCTTCATCCGGCTTGCTCGGATGAAGGTGCCCCGCACTCACTTCCGGCGTCAGCGGCCCGCCGCGTAGCCCTGGGCGCCCGGGCGTTGGCCGCCGCGCGGAGCAGGCCGGTCTCCGGGTCGCGGGAGACCGCCGAGAGGCGGCCGAGGGCCCACTCCCCCGCGTCGAGGACGTCGTGACCCCGGCGGCGCAGCTCGTCGAGGCGGTCGGCGCCGAGGCGGGACTCGGCGACCAGCCGACCGGGTTCCCAGCCGCGCGGGTAGAACGAGGCCGGGAACGCGCCGGTGTGCCAGGCGGGGGCGTCGATGGCCTCCTGCAGGTTCAGCCCGCCGTGCACGTGGGCCAGCCAGAAGCAGAGCTGCCACTGGTCCTGCTGATCCCCGCCGGGGGTGCCGAAGGCCAGCGCCGGAACCCCGCCGCGCAGCGCCAGCGACGGGCTGAGGGTGATCCGGGGGCGCTTGCCGGGGGCCAGCGAGTCGGGCAGGCCCTCCTCCAGCCAGAACATCTGCGCCCGGCTGCCGAGGCAGAAGCCCAGCTCCGGGATGGTCGGCGAGGACTGCAACCAGCCGCCGGAGGGCGTCGCGGTCACCATGTTGCCCCAGCGGTCGACCACGTCGAGGTGCACGGTGTCGCCGCGGCTCTCCCCGGTCGGCGAGACGGTGGGCTCGCCGATGCCGACGCCGCTGGGGTCCTTCGGGGCCTCCAGGCCGCGCCCCTCGGCGACGTAGCGGGGCAGCACCGGGGTGCGGCCCCCGGGCGCGCCGGGGCGCAGTTCGAGGGAGGCGCGGTCGCCGATCAGCTCGCGCCGCGAGGCGGCGTACTCGCGGGAGACCAGGTCGGCGAGCACGGCGGGGTCGGCGGAGTCGCCGTACCAGGCCTCGCGGTCGGCGAAGGCGAGCTTGGCGGCCTCCACCGCGGCGTGCACGGTGTCGGCGTCGGCGATGCCGTCCTGGTAGCCGACCGGCAGCCCCTCCAGCAACCGGAGCTGCTGCGCCAGCGCGGGGCCCTGCGTCCAGATGCCGAACTTGGCCAGCGTCCAGTCCTCGCCCAGCTCGGCGGTCAGCGGCTCCTCGTAGGTGGCCTGGTAGTCGGCCATGTCCTGCGCGGTGAGCACCCCGGCGTGGTCGCGGCCGGAGTTGTCCCGGTGCGGGGTGGCGACGAACTTCTCCACCGCCTCGGCGACGAAGCCCTGCGACCAGGCGCGGCGGGCGGCGTCGAGCTGGGCCTCCCGGTCCGCCCCGGCGGCTTCGGCCTCGGCGAGCAGCCGTTCCCAGGTGTCGGCGAGCGCGGGGTTGCGCAGCAGGCCGCCCGGGGCCGGGGTGGCGCCGTCGGTGAGCCAGAGCTGCGCGGAGGTCGGCCAGTGCTCGGTGAACATGGCGCGGACGGTGTCGATCGTGGTGCGGATCTTCTCCACGGCCGGGAATCCGCCGCGGGCGTAGCCGATCGCGTACTTCAGCACCTCGCGGAGCGTCTTGGTGCCGTGGTCGCGCAGCAGCAACAGCCAGCCGTCCCAGGCGCCGGGGACGGTGGTGGCGAGGAAACCGGTGCCGGGCACCAGTTCCAGGCCGAGTTCGTCGCGGTAGTGGCCGAGGGTGGCTCCGGCGGGCGCCGGGCCCTGCCCGCACAGCGCGCGCGGGCGCGGGTCCTCCGCGGTGGCGAACAGCGCGGGCACCTCACCGCCCGGACCGTTGAGGTGCGGCTCGACGACCTGGAGGACGAAGCCCGCGGCGACGGCGGCGTCGAAGGCGTTGCCGTCGTCCTCGAGCACCGCCATGCCCGCCGCGGAGGCGAGCCAGTGGGTCGAGGCGACCATCCCGTGCGTTCCGGCGATTTCGGGGCGAGTGGTGAACACCTCGACACCTTAGGCACCTCTCACCCTTCCGGGCGATAGTGCGCGGGGACGGGATCGGAGTGAGGGACACCCTTGCCCAACACACTGGGACAAGGGTGCCCCTCACTCCGTTCACGACCACCCGGACGAGCGCGCGGCCCGGGTCAGACTCCGGTGGTGTCCGGGGCGGGGTGGCCGATGCCGTGCCAGACCAGACCCGCCCGGCCCAGCGCGTCCGGATCCAGGTGGTTGCGGGCATCGACCACCACCGGCGAGGCCATCAACCCCGCCACCCGCGCCCAGTCCATCGACCGGAACACCGGCCACTCGGTCAGCACCACCAACCCCGCCGCACCCTTGACCACCTCGTACGGATCCTCCACCAACGCGATCCCGTCCACCGGATGCGCCAGCCCCGGATCACACCCCACCAGCTCCGCCCCCCGCTCGGCCAGCAACCCCGCCACCGCCAACGCCGGCGACTCCCGCACATCATCGGTACCGGCCTTGAACGCCAACCCCCACAACCCCACGCGCTTACCGGCCACCGACCCCCCGCACGCGGCCACCACCTTGCCCACCACCCGCTCCCGCTGCCGCTCATTGGCCGCCACCGCCGCCCGCAACAACCCGAACTCGAACCCCACCGACTCCGCCACCCCCAACAACGCCGCCGTGTCCTTCGGCAAGCACGACCCACCCCACCCCGGACCCGGCGCCAGGAACGACCCCCCGATCCGCCGGTCGTACCCCATCCCCTCGGTCACATCCCCGATATCGGCCCCCACCCGCTCGCACAACTCCGCCACCGCATTCACATACGACAACTTCATCGCCAGAAAACAATTCGCCGCGTACTTCACCATCTCCGCACTCGCCGCATCCGTGAGCACCGTCGGCGCCCCCAACCGCGCGTACAACGCCGCCACCCGCTCCGCCGCGTCCTGCGACTCCGACCCCACCACGATCCGGTCCGGACGCAGGAAATCCTCCACCGCCGAACCCTCCCGCAGGAACTCCGGATTGCTCACCACCCCCACATCCGGCCGCCCCACCAACCCCCGCAACCGCGCCGCCGTCCCCACCGGCACCGTCGACTTCGTCACCAGCACCGCACCCGGAGCCAGCACCGGCCCCACCTCGGCCACCACCGACTCCACCACCGACAGGTCCGCCAAACCCCCCGCACCCATCGGCGTCGGCACGCACAGGAACACCACCTCCGCCCCCGCCGCCGCCTCCGCCGAACCCACCACGAACTCCAACCGCCCCGCCGACAACCCCTCCGCCACCAACTCCCCCAAACCCGGCTCCCGAATCCCCACCTCACCCCGACGCAACGCCGCCACCTTCACCGCATCCACATCGCTGCACACCACCCGATGCCCCAACGACGCCAGGCACGCCCCCGTCGTCAACCCCACATAACCGGTCCCCACCACCACAATCCGACGGGCGAACATCCCGGATCCCTCCCTCGACACGCTCGTGACCAGGGGCAGCGTGGCACAGCGGAGGCGCTCGCCGAGCCGCATCGGCAACTGTTCACCACCCGTACGTCCCAGGTGACGCGGTGGTGATCGGGCGTTCAGCCGTCCGCCGACGCCGGGCCACCGCCCGCCGACGACCGGCCTCGGCGCGCGCCGGGCCAGCACTAGGCTCCCGGGCGTGGAGCAGCGGCGGTTGGGCGAATCAGGTCTGGTGGTCAGCGCGGTCGGGCTCGGCTGCAACAACCTGGGCAGGCCGGGCACGGCGACGGAAACGCTGGCCGGGGCGCGGGAGGTGGTGGACGCGGCGCTGGACAGCGGGATCACGTTCTTCGACGTCGCCGACGTCTACGGGTCGCCGCGCGGGCGCAGCGAGGAGCTGCTGGGGCAGGCGCTGTCGGGTCGCCGGGAGCACGCGGTGATCGGCACCAAGTTCGGGCAGGACATGCAGGGCTCCAACGGTCCGGACTTCGGGGCGCGCGGGTCGCGCCGCTACCTGCGCCGGGCGGTGGAGTCCTCGCTGCGGCGGCTGGGCACCGACTGGATCGACCTCTACCAGTTGCACCGCCCCGATCCGCTGACGCCGCCGGCCGAGACCCTGGACGCGCTGGACGACCTGGTGCGCGAGGGCAAGATCCGCTACGTGGGGCTGTGCAACATGGCGGCCTGGCAGCTCGCGGACGCGGTGTGGACGGCCTCGGACGCGGGCGGCACCGTCCCGATCGCGGCGCAGAACCACTACTCGCTGCTGGCCCGGGAGGCCGAGCGGGAACTGGTGCCGGCGTGCCTGCGGTTCCGCGTCGGGCTGCTGCCGTACTTCCCGCTGGCCAACGGGCTGCTCACCGGCAAGTACCGGCGCGGTCAGACCGCACCGCCGGGCAGCAGGCTGGCCGAGCGCGGGCACCTGCTGGCCGACGCGCCGTGGGAGCGGATCGAGCGGCTGCGGTACTTCGCCGAGCAGGCGGGGGTGCCGATGACCGCGGTGGCGCTGGGCTGGCTGGCCGCGCAGCCGGTGGTCGGCTCGGTGATCGCCGGGGCGACCACGCCGGAGCAGGTGCGGACCAACGCCGCCGCGGGCCGGTGGCGGCCGGACGCCGCCCAGCTCGCCGAGCTGGACGCCCGGTGAACCGGGACGCCCGGTGAACGATCACCCGCCGTGACCGGCGGAATCCCTCGGACGGCGCGGAGAATGGCACCTGCGGCAGACGCGCGGCGCGGGCGGTGACGACCACCCTCGGGACATGGAGCTGATCGGGATCGCCGCCATGTTCGCCCTGCTCGCCCTGCTCGCCGCCGTGCCGCTGGTGGTGCTGCTCGCCGTCGTGGAGGGCAGGTCGCGCCGGGACCCGTAGCGCGGGACCGGGCGCTCGGGCTCCCGGGTGCTCGCCTCGGGGTGCTAGACAGGACGCCGGCACCCGGACGCGAGGAGCACACCTGATGTTGATCTCGGACACTGCGGCGATCGTCACCGGCGGGGCCTCGGGCCTCGGCGCCGCCACCGCGCGGGCGCTGGCGGGCAAGGGCGCGCTGGTGTTCGCCGTGGACCTGCCGGAGGCGATCAGCTCGGCCCCGGTGGTCGACGGCGTCACCTACGTGGCCGCCGACGTCACCGACGAGGACCAGGTCCGCACCGCGGTGGCGCAGGCGGCGGGCGGCGGCAACCCGCTGCGCATCGTGGTCAACTGCGCGGGCATCGGCCCGTCCGCCCGGGTGGTCGGGCGACAGGGCCCGCACGACCACGCCCTGTTCAGCAAGGTCGTCGAGGTCAACCTGATCGGCACCTTCACCGTGCTGCGGCTGGCCGCCGCGGCGATCGGCGAGACCGAACCGGACGCCGACGGGCAGCGCGGCGTGGTGGTCAACACGGCCTCGGTGGCCGCCTACGACGGGCAGATCGGCCAGGCCGCCTACGCGGCGTCCAAGGGCGGCATCGTCAGCCTCACGCTCCCGGCGGCGCGCGACCTGGCGTCCTCCGGCATCCGGGTGATGACCATCGCGCCCGGCATCGTGGACACCCCGATGATGGCCACGGTGAGCGAGGAGTTCCGGGCGAATCTGGCGGCGGGCGTACCGTTCCCGAAGCGGCTCGGCGTGCCCGAGGACTACGCGCGGCTCGCGGTGGGGATCGTCGAGCACGACTACCTCAACGGCGAGGTCATCCGGATGGATGGCGCGTTGCGCATGGCTCCCCGGTAGTCCTGCGGTCGACGAGCCCGCGCAGCACGATGGGCGCAGTCGGATCAGCGGGAGGAACGGCATGGGCCGGACCATGAAGGCGGTGCAGTACTACGAGGTCGGGCGCGGCCCGCACGTCGTCGAGATCCCGGTGCCGGAGCCGGGTCCGGGACAGGTGCTGCTCAAGGTGACCGCGGCGGGCATGTGCCACTCGGACATCTCGGTGATGAGCTGGCCGGCCGAGGAGATGCCCTACGAGCTGCCGATGACCCTCGGCCACGAGGGCGTCGGCACGGTCGCGGCGCTCGGGCCGGGCACGGTCGGCGTCGCGGAGGGCGAGTCCGTCGCGGTGTACGGGCCGTGGGGTTGCGGCGTGTGCTGGAAGTGCGCGCAGGGCAAGGAGAACTACTGCCTGCGCGCCGCCGAGCTGGGCATCCGGCCGCCGGGTCTGGGCCGACCCGGTGCGATGGCGGAGTACCTGCTGGTCGACTCGGCCCGGCACCTGGTGCCGCTGCACGGGCTCGACCCGGTGCAGGCCGCGCCGCTCACCGACGCCGGGCTCACCCCGTACCACGCGATCAAGACGTCGATCCCGAAGCTGGTCGCCGGGTCGACGGCGGTGGTGATCGGCGCGGGCGGCCTCGGCCACCTGGCGATCCAGATGCTGCGCGCCATGACGCCGTCGCGGGTGATCGCGATGGACATCGCCGACGACAAGCTGTCGCTGGCCCGCGAGGTCGGCGCGCACGAGGTGGTGCGCTCCGACCAGGACGCCGCGGGGCAGGTCAAGGAGCTCACCGACGGCCTCGGGGCGGAGGTCGTGCTGGACTTCGTCGGCAACGAGCCCACCGTGGCCGTCGCCGCGCGGTGCGCCGCGGTGGAGGCCGACATCAACATCGTCGGCGTCGCGGGCGCCCCGCTGCCGGTCGGCTTCGGCCTGCTGCCGTTCGAGGTCTCGGTGTCCTCGCCGTACTGGGGCAGCCGCTCGGAGCTGATCGAGGTCCTCGAACTGGCCCGCGGCGGCATGGTCAAGGCCCACGTCGAGACCTTCGGCATCGAGGAGACCCCGGAGATCTACGACCGCTTCCGCGAAGGCGGCATCCGCGGCCGGGCGGTCATCCTCCCCTGACACCGGGGCTACGACCGCTTCTCGCGCCAGAAGTCGAGGTTGTCGCGGGTCGTGGCCGTGTGCGGGTGGTCCGGGCCGAAGACCCGGACCACGTCGGGCAGCAGCGCCTCGAGCGCGTCGATCGCCGCCGTGACCTCTCCTCGCATGCCGTGCCATTGGGTCAGGTTGCCCCGCGTCATCAGCACGCTCGGGTGGTCGGCGCCCAGCACCCGGATCTCGTCGGCCAGCAGCGCCTCGCACTCCGCCACCGCACCCGCCGCATCGCCCGACCGACCGCGCCACTGCGCCAGATTGCCCCGCATCGCCAGCACGTCCGGGTGCTCGGCACCCAGCACCCGCACCCCGTCGGCCAGCAGCTCCGCCAGCTCGGCCGCCGCCACCGCGGCGTTCTCCGACCATCCACGCAGGTCTGCGAGGAGGCCCCGGATCGTCAGCACGTCCGGGTGGTCGGCGCCGAGCACCCGCACCGCATCGGCCAGCAACTCCTGGTACTCCGCGAGCGCGCCCGCCACATCACCCGACTGACCGCGCCACCGCGCCAGATTGCCCCGCGTCCGCAGCACGGTCGGGTCGTCGGCGCCGAGCACCCGCACCGCATCGGCCAGCACCGCCTCGTACTCCGCGAGCGCACCCGCCACATCACCCGACTCACCGCGCCACGTGGCCACGTTGTCCCGCACCACCAGGGCGCCGAGGTCCTCCGCACCCAGCACCCGAACCACATCGATCGACAGCGCCTCGGATTCCGCGAGCGCGCCCGCCACATCACCCGACTGACCGCGCCACCGCACCAGGTTGTTCCGCGTTCTCAGCACATCCGGGTGGTCGGCACCCAGTACCCGCACCCCGTCGGCCCACAGCGCCTCGTACTCCGCCACCGCACCCGCCACATCACCCGACTCACCCCGCCACCGCGCCAGGTTGCCCCGGGCGAGGAGGTGATCGTGGTGGTCGGCCCCGAGCATCGCGGCCGACCGCGCCACCAGCCGCTCGAAGTGCTCGCGCGCCCGGTCCACGAGCCCGTGCTCGCCCAGGCCGGTCCCGGCATCCGCCAGCACCGGGTGCGCTCGCGGCGTCCAGAGGTGCGCACCGGCGCAGCGCTCCAGCGCTTCGACGTCGTCGTACAGGGCCTGCGCCAGGGGCAGGTCGTGCGCGTGCGGCGGCCAGACGTCGAGGAGGGCATCGGCGGCGGTGCGGGCGACCGCGCCGAGCGCCCCGTCACCGAGCTCGTCGCGGGTGGCCCGCTGGACGAGGGCGTGCACGCGGACCGAGCGGTGCGGGTCGGTGGTGTCGTGGGTGGCCAGCCCCAGGCGGTGCAGGCACCGCAGTGCGCTGCGCACCTGGTCGGCCTCGACCTCCAGGGCGTCCAGGACCGGCTGCGCGGTGAACACCTCCTCGGGCACGCCGTGCGGGTCGAGGACCGAGGCGAGGTCGAGGACCCGGGGCGCCAGGCCGCGCGGCCGGGCGCGTTCGGCCAGCTCGATCGACAGCGACCAGGTGGCCGAGACGGTGGTCCGGTGGTCGTCCGGGAGGGCGTCGGGCTCGGGCAGCAGCTCGTCGAGCGTGCGGCGCCGCTCGGCGAACCTGGCGCGGTAGGCGGCGACGTCCAGGCCCTCGTCCAGCAGGTAGGCGGTGGCCTGCGACAGCGCCAGCGGGAGGTGGCCGAGGTCGTCGGCCAGGCCCGCCGCGTCGCGCTCGGGCACGTCGCCGAGACGGGCCCGCAGGTAGGCCAGCGACTCGGCCGGGCTGAACACGCCGACCTCGACGAGCCGCCGCCGGTCGCCGGTGAGCGCCGCATCCCGGCGCCGGGTGGTCGCCACCACCCGGCCGGTGCCGGTCAGCGGCGGCCACAGGTCGCGGACCTCCTCGGGGCCGCGCAGGTCGTCGAGCACCACGAGCCAGCGGCGGTCCAGCTCCGCGAGGCGTTCCAGGAACCGCCGGGCGCCGAGTTCGGGCTGGTCGCCGGAGTACCAGCCGAGGCGGTCGGCGGCGGTGGCGTAGGCGGCGACGATCGCGCTCGCCGAGCCCGCCGCCACCCACACCAGCAGGTCGAGCTCGCCCGCCCGCCAGGCGCGTTCGGCGTAGTCGGCGGCGAGCTGGGTCTTGCCCACCCCGCCGAGCCCGCTGAGCACCCGGGCCTCGCCGGTGAGCACCGCCGCCTCGCCGCCGGACACGGCCGCGACCAGCTCGGCGAGCACCGCGCGCGGCTGGAAGAACCCCGCCCGGCGCGGCACGACCCCGACTCGCACCGGGCCGACCCGCGCCGGCCATTCCCGTCCGGTGGGCGCGTGGAAGTGCACCCCGCCGTGCACGTCGCGGGCGTTGACCTGCGCGCCGACGTGGCCTGCGGTGGTGTTGGCGGTCCGGTGGTCCACGCCGCCCATGATCCCGCGCGGCGGCCGGTCCGGAGGCCGGTTCCTACAGCTCGGCGGCGAACGGGATGTCGTGGACGGCTTCGGAGGTCATCCAGCGGCGGATCGTCCAGGTCGCCCGGACGTCGTCCTCGTTGTAGCGCAGGATGCGGTCGCGCTGCCCCGGGTCCGGGTCGGCGCCGGTGAGTCCGACCGCGTCGCGGTACCAGCGCATCGAGTTCTCCCCGCTGGCCTCCGGATCGCGCCAGTGGAACCCGGCGCAGGGGGCGATGACCTTGAGGCCCTTGCCGTTGGGGCACAGGAAGTTCTCGCGGACCGAGGCGAACAGGTCGACCCACTGGTCGGAGCGGATGAACCGGCGGACCTCGGAGACCGGCGGCACGCCGGGCTTGCCCGCGAAGCGCTGGGCGGAGGCGAGCAGCCAGCGGTTCTCGGCGAGCTCGTTGTAGCAGTAGGCGCGGAAGGTCAGGCCGCGCCTGCGCGCCTCCCGGCGGACCCCGGTGAACCAGGCCCAGAACTCGGCGAACGAGCGGGCCTCGTCGTCGTCCGGCAGCGGCTCCCAGCTCGCGAAGGCGCGGTAGCCGGGTTCCTGCCCGACGTCGGCGCCGGACAGCCAGCTCCCCCACAGGTAGGCCCCGGCGTCGGCGTAGCTCTCCATGTCGACGTCGACCTCGACGTCGGCGCGGGGCACCGACACCGACCGCACCCGGCGCACCAGCGGCAGTTCCAGCCGCCACGCCTTGGCCAGCAGCACCAGGTCGGCCAGCCGGGGCGCGGCCAGCGGGGTCTCGACGGCGAGCGGGTCGAGCCCGGCGAGGTCGTCGACGGTGCGCACCCCGACCTCGCGCAGCGCGACGGCGTCCTCCCCGCGCACCACCAGGCTGACGTCCCGGTCCGCGGTGAGCTCGCGCTCGCACACCGGCCACCACGGGCAGCCCTTGCACTCGTTGACCCGGGACGGCTGGGCCTGCGGTTCGTCGCCGGTGGCGGCGGCGGTGGCCACTGCGAACCGGTCGGCGAAGCGGGCGTCGTACTCGTCGAGGGCGCTGCGCCCGCCGGGCCAGTTCGGCAGCGTCAGGTCGTGCCAGAGCACCGCGTCGCCGTCCACGCCGATCACCCCGCCGAGCCCGGCCGACGAGCTCATCCCGACGGCGTCGAGCATCCGGGTGAGGTGCGCGAGGCGGAGCAGGTCGCGGGGCTGCGCGCGGACCTTGCGGCGCTGGTCGACGTACGAGGCGGCGGGCACCGGGCGCTCCAGCGGCGAGAGGCGGGCGCCCATCCCGGGGTCGCTGATCTTGTGCCGCACGACCAGCACCGGCAGGTAGCCCGCGCCGTCGCGCACCAGCAGTTCCGCGCTGCCGCGCTTGCCGTCGACCGGCGGCAGGTGGGCGCCGGAGAGGTGGCCGACGCCCGCGCGCATCGCGGCCAGCGTCACCTCGACGCGGTCGTCGACGTCGGCGGCGAGCACGTCGATCCAGTCGGGGGCGAGCAGTTCGCCGAGCACGCGCGCCACGTCGGCGCGGTGCGCGGTGGCGTCGGCGATGCGCTGCTCGATGCCCAGGTCGAGCGGCGCGCGCGGGGCGTCGCGCATCGCCGGATCGTGCTCCAGGTGCACGCGACGGCGACACCGCGTCACCACGCCGGCGTCGAGCAGCACCTCATCTTCCACCCGGAAAGCGTATGCGGTGGGGCCGACCCGGCCGTTCGACACCCCGGCGCCGGGCGCGTCGGACACCCGGCGTGGCCGGGGGTGCGCGCAGCGTTCGCGGGCCGGGGCGCGCGGACTTAGCGTGACCGTGGGGCCGACGAGGGAGGTGGCGTCCGGTGCGTCGCAGCAGGGGCGGGCGGTCGGCGCTCGACCGCCTCGGCAGCGCGGTCGGGTCGGGTCGGGACACCCGGCTGGACCGCGCGGTGGGCAAGCAGCGGCTCAAGGCGGGCAAGCGGGAGGTCAAGCTCGGCAAGCAGCGCGCCAAGGCGCAGCAGCGCGGCGAGCTCGGCCGGTTCACGCCCGGCAACGCCAAGAAGGTGGTGGGCGTGACCAGGGTGCTCGCCCCGGTCGTCGCGCCGTACGCGATGTGGGCCGCCACCGCCGTGCGGGAGAACTACGACCGGTTCAAGGCACGGCGGATGGGCATCTCCGCCGACCAGCTCGGCAGCTACTCCGGCCGGGGCGCCGGACTGCACGCGCGGATCGACGGCGACGCGCAGGCGCTGGCCGCGCTGCGCACCCAGAGCGCCGGGCGCGGCACCGAGGAGCAGCAATCGGTGGACCAGTTCGCCGAGCGGACCAACGCGCGCCTCACACAGCTGATCAGCGCCGTGCGGGCCGCGGAGCGCGTCCCCGCCGGGCGCCGCCGGGCCACCCACCGCTCGGTGCACCGCGAGCTGAACCGGATCGAGAAGGAGCTGATGACCCGCTTCGGGCTCTGAGCGCCGAGTGCGGGGCACCTTCATCCGGCCAAGTCGGATGAAGGTGCCCCGCACTCAGGACGGACTCCCCGGAACGGGGGCGCGGGTGGGCGGCTCGGTGACGGCGACCGCGGGGTCGCCGGTGATCTCGACCCCGCCCGTCTCGATCCCCACCCCGGACAGCACCGCCACCACGACGGCGGCCAACGCCATCGCCGCGAGCACCTGCCAACCCGCCACGCTCCCACCTCCCGGACCCGACTCCTGGTGATCACGTCGCAGCCGGTGGCCGGGGCGTTACCCGCGGTCGCCACCCTCGGGCGTCCGGAGGACCTTCAGAGCGGCATGGCCACGAGGATGCCTTCGTCCTCGGCTGCCGCGGCCAAGCGCTTGTCGTAGGTGACCAGGGTGGGGCTGCTCCGCTGGACGAGCGCGGTGGCCAGGTGCAGGGCGTCCAGGCTGCGCAGGTGCTGTCCGTCGATCCCGGCGGCCAGCTCCAGCACGTCGTCGGCGACGGGGTGCAGGTGCAGGCCGCTGAGGAGCAACGCGGCTCGGGACCGATCGCCGCGGTCGGCTTCCACGCGCGTCAGCGCGCGCATCACCTCGACGCGCACCAGGGCGCTGGCGACGAGCGGCGTGCCGCGGTGCTCACCGAGCCAACCGGTGAGCGCTGCGGTCTCCTGCTCCGGGCGCACGAGCTTCATCACCGCGCAGGAGTCGAGCTGGATCACCGGTCGGTGTCCTCGCGGTCGGCCAGGATCGCATCGGTGCCCGCCGTGTCGAGCGAACCGGAGGGAGTCCGGGTCGGCGAGGCCAGCAGGTCGTCCCAGAGCCTTTCCTGCCGCTCCCGCCAATCGGGGTGAGCAAGCCCGGCGGCGGCCCACTCGTCCATCTGCTGGTGGTCCTCGTCCGGGGCGGTCATGATCGCCACCACCACGCCGTCCCGGGTCACGGTCATCCGCCGTTCCCGCTGGAGGCGGCTCAGGACCTGGCGGTGGCGATGGATGAGGTCCGAAATCGTGACCTGCGCATCTGCCATGCCACCACTGTAGCCAGGAGTCACTCGCTCCTCCACCGGGTAACCGGACGGTCGGCGGAGTTGCTCGGTGGCGTTCGGGCCACTCCGGCCTCATCACCGCTGCGATCGGTCGAACGGAGACGACATGACGTGGGCGGACGCCACCACACCGCGCGGTTGGCGGAAGTCGAGCCGCAGCCACACGGACAACTGCGTCGAGGTCGGCCGCGTCGGCGAGGGCGCCGCCGTCCGCGACACCAAGGACCGCGCCACCGGGTACTTCACCACCACCGGCGCCCAGTGGACCAGCTTCCTGACCGCGATCAAGACCGGCCGCTACGACACCTGAGCCACCCCGGAGGAGCCGCGCACCCGCAGCACCTCACCCGACAGGGACATGAGTGAGGGGCACCCTTGACCAAGTAACTCGGTCAAGGGTGCCCCTCACTCAGCAAAAGTCACCCGGGCGGGCGCTCTCGGTGGGTGGGGTCAGCCGCTCTGGTTCTGCGGGGAGTCGGGGAGCGTGACGAAGCCCTTCTCCACCATCCAGTCGCGGGCGACGTCGGCCGGGTCGCGGCCCTCCACGTCCACCTCGGCGTTGAGCTCCTTGAGCTCCTCGTTGTCCAGCGCCGCCGAGACGGGCTCGAACACCTCGGTGATCTGCGGGTAGCGCTCCAGGATCTCGGCGCGGGTGTTGATCCCGGCGTTGTAGCGCGGGAAGAACTGCCGGTCGTCCTCCAGCACCTTGAGGTCCAGCGCCTTGATCCGGCCGTCGGTGGTGAACACCTCGCCGAAGACGCAGGTCCCGTTGGCGGTGGCCTGGTAGATCGGGCCCTCCATCAGGATGCGGATCTTCGACGGGTCGGCCTTGAAGCCGTACTCCTTCTCGACGCCGGGCATCCCGTCGTTGCGGTTGGCGAACTCGGTGTCGAGGCAGAAGGACCCGGCCTCCGGGTTCTCCCGCACGAGCTCGGCCATGTCGGAGACCGTCTCCAGCCCGTACTTCTCCGCGTTCTCCTGGTTCACCGCGAACGCGTAGGTGTTGTCGACGCCGTAGGCCAGCGCCGTCCACGCCACGTCGTGCCGTTCCAGGTCCATCTTCTTGACGGCCTGGTACGCCTGCTCCGCGTCCGGGATCACCTCGGTCTGGCCGTTGTAGCTGACCCAGGACGTCCCGATGTACTCCCACAGCAGGTCGATCTGGTCGCTCTTGAGGGCGTGCCGCGCGCTGGACGAGCCGACGATGTTGGTCAGGTCCCGCACGTTGGCGCCCGCCGCGTCCAGCGCGAACTCGGCGATGTAGCCGAGCACGAGCTGTTCGGTGAACGCCTTGGAGCCCACCGTCAGCGTGACGCCCTCCAGCTCCGGCACCGGCCGGATCGAACCGGGTTCGACCTGGAGCGGGATCGCCGAACCGGACGACAACCCGCAGCCGGAGGTCACCAGCGCACCGGCCATCGCCAGCGACGCCAGCTTGATCGCACCTCGTCGGGTTCGCAGTTTCATCGCAGCCCCCTCGGCGACAGGTAGGTCTCGGCCAGCGCGCCCAGCCAGTCGACCAGCAGCGCCAGCGCCATCGCCAGCACGGAGCCGACGACCATCACGGTCCAGTTGTTCAGCTTGTACCCGGTGTCGATCAGCTCGCCGAGCCCGCCCGCGCCGACGAACAGCGCCAGCGTCGCGGTCCCGACCGCGAGCACCAGCGCGGTGCGCAGCCCGGCCAGGATGTACGGGACGGCCAGCGGGAGCTCGATGCGCAGCAGCACCTTGCCCGCCGACATCCCGATGCCCCGGCCCGCGTCGATCAGCGACGAATCCACCTGCTGCAACCCGACGATGGTGTTGCGCAGCACCGGCAGCAGCGCGTACAGCGCGATCGGCAGCACCGCGATCCAGAAACCGGTGCTCCCGCCGGTGAGCAGGAAGAACAGCACCAGCAGACCCACCGACGGGGCCGCCTGGCCGATGTTGGCCAGGCCGATCACCAGCGGCGCGGCCAGCCGCGCCCAGGACCGGCTGAGCAGCACCCCGAGCGGCACCGCGAGGAGCACCACGATCAGCGCGACCGCGAGGCTCATCAGGAAGTGCTGCCAGGTGAGGTTCAGGATCGTCGGCCCGTTGATGCTGCGGGCGGTGACGTCGTCGTCGTTGTTGGCGAACGCCCACGCCAGCACGCCCAGCACCAGGACCAGCACCGCGACCGGCTGGGCCAGCAGCCGCAACCGGTCCGCGCGGGACAGGCCCGAGTCGGCGGTGAGCTGAGCGGTCATGAGCTCGCTCCGGCGACGGCGGCCTCGTCCGGTTCGGCGTTCTCCTCGCGCAACGCCTTGATCGCGTTCATCACCGTGTCGATGTCGACCACGCCGGCGTACTCGCCGCGCTTGCCGGTGACCACCGCGACGCCGTCGTCGTCGGTGAGGATCGCTTCCAGGGCGTCCTGCAACGTGGAGGCCAGCGAGACGCTGTCCTCCACCGGGCGACCGGCCCGCTCCAGCGCCGACACCGCGCCGGCCTCCCGCGCGGTGGCCCAGCGCAGCGGCCGGTTGCGGCGGTCGAGCACCAGGCCGATCGCGCCGCGCCGGGTGCCGAGCCGCTCGGCCAGCGCCGAGGGCGCCTCGTCGGCCTTCGCGGTCGGCACCTCGGTGACGTCGATGTCGCGGACCCGGCGCAGGGTGAGCTGCTTGAGCGCGGCACCGGCGCCGACGAAGCCCGCGACGGTGTCGTCGGCCGGGTTGGTCAGGATCGCCTCGGGCGTGTCGTACTGCAGGATCTTCGACCGCTCGCCGAGCACCGCGATCCGGTCGCCGAGCTTGACGGCCTCGTCGAAGTCGTGCGTGACGAACACGATGGTCTTGCCGAGGTCGGCCTGCAGCCGCATCAGCTCGTCCTGGAGCACGCCGCGGGTGATCGGGTCGACCGCGCCGAACGGCTCGTCCATCAGCAGCACCGGCGGGTTCGCCGCCAGCGCGCGGGCCACCCCGACGCGCTGCTGCTGACCGCCGGAGAGCTGCCGCGGGAACCGCTTGGTGTACTCCGCCGGATCCAGCCCGACCAGGTCGAGCATCTCCTCGACCCGCTCCGCGATCCGCTGCTTGCTCCAGCCGACCAGCCCCGGGACCATCCCGACGTTCTCGCCCACGGTCATGTGCGGGAACAGCCCGGCCTGCTGGATCGAGTAGCCGATCTCGCGGCGCAACTTGTCCGGATCCAGCGCGAGCACGTCCTCGCCCGCGATGCTGATCTTGCCGGAGGTCGGCTCGATCAACCGGTTGATCATGCGCATGGTGGTGGTCTTGCCGCTGCCCGAAGGCCCGACCAGCACCACCGTCTCGCCGGCGGGGATGGTCATGGTCACCGACTCCACCGCGGGGGCCTGCTGCCCCGGATACCGCTTGGAGACCTCTTCCAGGTGGATCTCCACACCGTGCCCGCCGGTCGTACCGGGGTTGTTGTTGTCAGCCACGAATTCCCCTCGAAGTGGTCAGCCGTCCGATCAGCACGAAGACGGCGTCCAGCACCAGGGCGAGGACGATCACGCCGATGGTGCCCGCGAGCGCCATGTTCAACGCGTTGGCGCCGCCGAGTTGGGACAGTCCGCTGAAGATGCTGTTGCCCAGCCCGGGCCCCTTGGCGTACGCGGCGATGGCCGCGATGCCCATCAGCATCTGGGTGCTCACCCGCATGCCCGCGAGGATCGGGGGCCACGCCAGCCGCAGCTCGACCTTGGTGAGCACGGAGAAGCGGCTCATCCCGATGCCCCGGGCGGCGTCGACGATCGGCCGGTCGACCGTGGAGAGCCCGACGATCGTGTTGCGCACGATCGGCAGCAGCGCGTACAGCACCAGCGTCAGCACCGACGGCGCCACGCCCAGCCCCAGCACGGGGATGAGCAGGCCGAACAGGGCGAAGGACGGAACCGTGAGGACCGCGCTGGACAGCGCGGTGGCGATCGCCGCCCCGGCGGGGCTGCGGTAGACCGCAACCCCGACGAGGACGCCGACGATCGTCGCCAGCACGATGCACTGCACCACCATGCTGGCGTGCTGGTACGCGTCGACCAGCAGCTGCTGCCAACGCGAACCGACGTAATCGAGGAAACTCACGCCTTACCCGCTTCCTCGGTCCTGCCCTTGCCCTCGTCCTCGTCACCGAGGTCGTCGGAGTCGTCGGAACCGCTGCTCGCGGAGCCGTTCTCGTCCCCGTTGGGCTCGGCGGGAGTGGTGACGAGCTGGAACTCGCCCTCGTGCTCCTCCTCGCCGATGATGACCGCCTGCTCCAGGACCTCGGCGCCCTTGGCGTCGCGCAGCGTGATGTCGTCGCTGCGCAGGTCCTTCATCAACGCGACGCACATCAGCACCATGATCACCGCGAACGGCAGCGCACCGATGAACGTCAGGTTCTGGATGCCGGACAGCGCCGTGTCCCCACCGCCTCCGACGACCAGCATGATCGCCGCGACGGCACCGGTGGCGGCACCCCAGAAGATGACCACCCACTTGCTCGGCTCGATGGAACCGCGCTGGGACAGCGTGCCCATCACCACCGAGGCGGCGTCGGCACCGGAGACGAAGAAGATCGCCACCAGGATCATCACGATCACCGAGGTGGCCAGGGTCAGCGGCAGGTGCTCCAGCACCGCGAAGGTCTGCGCCTCCGCCGTGCCGTCGCCGTAGACGTTGTTGCCCGCCTGCTGGCTGTCGATCCCGGCGCCGCCGAAGATCGCGAACCACACCAGGCTCACCGCGCTGGGCACCAGCAGCACGCCGCTGATGAACTGGCGGATGGTGCGGCCCCGGCTGATCCGGGCGATGAACATCGCCACGAACGGCGTCCAGGAGATCCACCACGCCCAGTAGAAGACCGTCCAGCCGGCCAGCCACTCGTGCATGGGGTCGCCGCCGGTGGCACCCGACCGCGACGCCATCTCGCCGAAGTCGCTCAGGTAGGTGCCCAGCGAGGTCGGCAGCAGGTTCAGGATCAGGATGGTCGGGCCGACCACGAACACGAAGATCGCCAGCACCGCGGCGAGCACCATGTTGATGTTGGACAGCCACTGGATGCCCTTGGCCACGCCGGACACCGCAGAGGCGATGAAGCAGACCGTCAGCACCGCGATGATCAGCACCAGGACCGTGGTCGAGGCGCTGTCCGGGTCCAGCCAGCCCGCGGCCTCCATGCCGCTGCGGATCTGCAGGGTGCCGATGCCCAGCGACGCCGCCGACCCGAACAGGGTGGCGAACAGCGCCAGGATGTCGATCAGCCTGCCGATCGGCCCCTCGGCGTTGCGCTTGCCGATGAGCGGGCGGAACACGCTGCTGATGAGCTGGCTGCGCCCGCGGCGGAAGCTGCTGTAGGCGATCGCCAGACCCGCCACCGCGTAGATCGCCCACGGGTGCAGGGTCCAGTGGAACAGCGAGGTCGCCATCGCCGTCCGGATGGCCTCGTCGGTCTCGCCGGGCACGGTGCCCGGCGGCGGCGAGACGAAGTGGCTCAGCGGCTCGCTGACGCCGAAGAACATCAGCCCGATGCCCATCCCGGCGCTGAACATCATGGCGATCCACGAGACCGTCCGGAACTCCGGCTTCTCGCCGTCGTCGCCCAGCGGGATCCGGCCGTACTTGCTGAAGGCCAGGAACAGGGCGAAGAACACGAATCCGGTGGCGGCCAGCACGAAGCCCCAACCGGTGTTCAGGATCAGCCAGTCCAGCGCGGCCTCCGACACGCTGCTCAGCGAGTCGGTGCTCGCCACGCCCCAGCCGACCAGGACGAACATGATGGCCGCTGTGACACCGAACACGACCCAGTCGGTTCGGGGCCTACCACCGATGTAATCGGGTTTTCCGGGTAATTCCGTGGGTGCCGCCGTGGCGGTACCGCTGTGTTCAGGTTCGCTCGACACAGGTTACGGCGTCGAAAACCGACGCCCCCTCCTCTCCGTCGTCAGTCACGACGATTCGGAACCGTGTGCTCGTGCACGTGTGCAGGGTTTGATCCCGACCGTCTGCAACCTATAAACCGTGACCCAAACGGGTGAACAAGGCAAGCTCACCAGCGTTCGACGTGGCCGAACCGACATCTAGACTTGACCGTCGTGGTGGTCTACGTGGCTCCTGCGCAGGGCCTTGTGCGGGTCCTGCGCGGTGCTGTGCTGGCCATCACATCGTCATCACTGTCCGTAGCGGCACATGCCGCCGCGGGCGGCGCGTTGCCTGGTCCGGGCAGCACCGCAGTGATCATCTCCCTCATCGCCGGTGCCGGTGCGGCGCTCGCTGGTCGCAAGCGCGGGTCGTGGAGCATTCTAGGGGCCTTGGCCGTAAGCCAGGGGGCACTTCACGCATTTCTCCAGCTCATGGGCACTCACCAGCACGGCAGCGGGGTCGCTCCGATGCCGTTCTCGCCCTGGGAGATGACCGCCGGGCACGCCGCCGTCGCGGTCGGCACCGCCCTCGTCATGGCCCACGCGGAGCGCGCGCTGTTCGTGGCCGCCTCGCTGCTCGGACGCCTCCTGCCGCGCCGGCCGTCACCACTCCCCGTAGTCGCCGACGTGTGCGCGATCATGATTCCGGCGCCCGTCGTGCGCGTTCTCGCGGAGTTGATCGGGCAGCGCATTCACGGGCTTCGCGGCCCGCCCGGAACTCCCGTTTCCGATCACGATTCGGTGCCATCCGACACCTGATCGTTGTCAATTCGCATTCGCGCCACTATTCGCGCGCGATACCAGAACGGGAGAACAATCTTGTCCGAGAAGTCTCTCGGCGCGCGGTTCGCCGCCGCCGGAGCGATCAGCGCGCTGCTCGCCTTCGCCGGCGCGGGCACCGCGTCCGCCCACGTCAGCGCCCAACCCGGGGAGGCCCCGAAGGGCGGCCACGCCACCCTCGCGTTCCGGGTGCCCAACGAGCGCCCGGACGCGGGCACCGTGGCGGTCCGGGTCACCCTGCCGACCGACACCCCGCTGAGCTCGGTGCGGACCAAGCCGCTGCCCGGCTGGACCGCCTCCGTGGAGAAGGTCACCCTGGACCGGCCGGTGCAGGTCGCCGGGGCCGAGGTCACCGAGGCCGTGCGCGCCATCACCTGGACCGCCCGGCCCGGCACCCGGATCGACCCCGGGGAGTACCAGGAGTTCGAGGCCAGCCTCGGCACGATGCCCACCGACACCGACACGCTGGTGCTGCCCACCGCGCAGACCTACGACAGCGGTGAGGTGGTCCGCTGGGACCAGCCGCCGGCCCCGGACGGCTCCGAACCGGAGCACCCGGCGCCGACGCTGACCCTGGTCGAGTCCGAGGGCGGCCACTCGCACGGCGGCGGCTCCCACCAGGAGGACGGCGCCGCGGCGGCGGGCGGCGGCTCGGACGACACCGCCCGGTGGCTGGGCGGGGCCGGTCTGGTCGTCGGCGCGCTCGGCCTCGGCGTGGGCGCCGGCGCGCTGCTGCGGAGCAGGCGCTCATGAGGCGGGCGCTGGTGGTGACGGCCCTCGCGGTCGCCGCCCTGCTCGGCGGGGCGGGTCCGGCGTTGGCGCACAACGTGCTGGTCGGCAGCGACCCGGCCGAAGGGGCGCGGCTGGAGACCGGGCCACGGGAGGTGGTGCTCACCTTCGACCAGCCGGTCCGCGCGGGTGAGGACTACAACACCGTGACCGTGGTCGGCCCCGGCGAGACCTACTGGACCGACGGGCAGGTGCGGATCGAGGGCAACTCGGTCGTCGCGCCGGTCCGCGAGCTCGGTCCGGCCGGGGAGTACGTGATCGGCTACCGCGTGCTGTCCAACGACGGCCACCCGGTGTCCGGCAAGGTCACGTTCAGCGTGGCCCAGGCCGGTTCGGGCACCCCGGCACCGCCGCCGGAGGCCGCGTCCCAGGAGGAGGGCACCGGCGGGATGCCGGTCTGGCCGTGGATCGCGGGCGCCGCGGTGCTCGTGGTCCTCGGGATGGTGCTGGCCCTGCGCCTGGGCAGGCCGAAGAAGTGACGTTCGGGCCCGGCCCGAAGTCTGAGTGAGGGTGCCCCTCACCTGGTTCCCGCCAGGTGGGGGCACTTTCTCGTCCGGCACGTCCGCTCGGCGGCGCCACGCCGGGCGGGCGGAACCCGCGCCGAGCGGTCGGCACCTGTCCTCGGGCCACCCGGCGTCCGCGCCCTGACCAGCGATGATGACGTGCGCGGTCGGCGACCCCCCGGGTACGTGTGGCATCTACTTCCCACATCGGTTACGCTTTCCATATTGCAAGTACATGCGAGAGGGGAGCCTTCCCGATGTCCGAGAAGTCCGAGCTCGACCAGGTCGCCGACGCACGCCGCCGCCTCGCGGCCCACGCCGAGTTCTCCACCGCCTACTGGGTGGTCAACGGCGCCCTCCTGGTCCTCGTGGCCGGCCTCCCGATCTGGTTCTCCTGGCTGGACGGGTCCGGTTCGCAGTACCTCCAGTGGGCGCTGGTGGCGGTGGTGCTCGCCGCGGCCGTCCACTCCTGGTCCCGGCGCCGCCGCTCCGGGGTCTACCTCCCGAAGCGGATCTACTCCTACCCCACCGCCCGGCTGATCTGGCTGGCCGGAATCGCGATCGCGCTGGTCGGGTTCGGCAGCCTCTTCGCGCTGGTCGAGAACGGGCAGCGGCAGGTCGCGTTCGTCGTGTACCCGGTCCTGGCGCTCGCCGTGCTCGTCATCCAGATCAAGACCCGCTCGGCGATGCGCCGGGACATCGAATCGGGCAAGGTCAAGCCGTGACCGGCCACGATCCCGGACCGGACCGGACGCCGGACGAGGGCGCGGGGCGGAACCCGATCTTCGAGACCGGACCCCGGCTGGCGCTGTGCGCGCTGCTGCAGGGCGCGAAGTGGGTCGACTTCGCCACGGCCCGCGACATGCTGGGCGCGAGCGACTCCGCGGTCTCCAAGCACAGCCGCACGCTCGAGGAAGCCGGCTACCTCGAAGTGCGCAAGGGCTCGGTGGGCCGCCGGCCGCGGACCTGGTTCCGGCTGACCAAGGAGGGCCGGGTCGCGATCCGCGGGCACCTCGACTGGCTCGCCGGCCTGCGCGACGCCCTCGACTCGACCTGAACCGCAGACCTGGGCCGCCAGACCTTGAGCCGCAGTCCCGTGCACGGCTTCCGCCGCCGTGCACGGGACGAGCACGTGCGCGGACCGGTCGGCGGGATCGGGCGATCACCCCGCCGGGGGCCGTCGGGCCGAAGAACGCCGTCCGGGCTCCCGCTGGGCGGAATATCCCGGATCTCGGTGAGCGGTAGCTCAGATTCGGTGAGTTGCTCCATCCGGGTGGAGCGGATCGCCTTCGAGGCGCCGGAGCGCGGCGCGGCCCCGGGTCTCCAGCTCCCGGCGGGTGATCCAGCCCTGGCTGAAGTGCCGGTACGCCTGGCTCAGCCCGACGAGTTCGGCGAGCCGGTCGGCGGCGCGTTCCCGCAGGTCGTCCGGGAGTTCGGGCAGCAGCGCGAGCTGCGCGTCCACCACCTCGTCCAGGACCCGCGCGGAGCGCAGCGCGCGGCGACGCCGGAGGGGGAGCGACTTGAGGAAGTTCATGGGTAACCCGTTCGCGCCGAGGTGCAGCCCGTTCGCTCGTATGGTTTACCCGCTCGACGCGGCTTTCGTCACCATCCATCACCGAATGCCCGCACAAGCCAGGAGTTTTTCCCCCGAACGGCCCAGCGCATTCGGACGCATGAGCACTAACCGTACGGGGCCCACTGGGTTTCGAAGTCCCGCTCCCGGATCGCCCGCAGCCGGTGCCGCAACTGCTCCCGGACGCCCGGGTTGCTCCGCAGGATCGGCAGCGCGCTCACCGCGATCTTGAGCTCCCGCAGGTCGCGCAGCACCGGGAACCCGGGCCACGTGGTGACATCGCGGCCGTAGGCGGCGGCGAACCGCTCGTAGCGCTCCGCCGGGTGCCCCATCCGGAGCCTGCCGACCGCCAGCGGCGTCAGGTCCCACTCCGGCGGGCCGACGCACATCGAGTCCAGGTCGCACAGCACCGGCCCGTCCGGCCCGGCGATCACGTTGCCCAGGTGCGCGTCGCCGTGCACCACCGTCCACGGCAGCGACAGGCTCATCTCCTCCAGGCGGCGCTCCACGTCGGCGCAGTGCCGCTCCAGGAAGCGCCGGTCCCCGGGGTCGAGCTCCTCGGCGTCGGCGAACTTGCGCCGCACGTCGCGCAACGGCTGCCACCAGGGCAGCACCGCGGGCGCGGGCAGCTCGTGCAACCGGCGCAGCAGCCCGCCGAGGTGCTCGGCGGTCGCCGCCCCGACCTCCGGGACCGCCTCCCACAACGTCGCGACGTGCTCGCCGACCCGCACCGGCTGCTCCACGCCGGGCAGCAGCCGCACCGCCGGGACGTCGTGCTCGGCCAGCCAGCGCGCCGCCGCGACCACGTGCCCGGCGCGGTGCGCCAGCGACGGCGCCAGCACGATGCGCACCACCACGGGGTGCTCGCGCAGCCGGAAGACCGCGTTGTTGACGAAGCGCAGCAGCCGGGCGCCGCGGGGATCGAGACCGGCCGCCGCGCAGACGTCGGCCAGCGCCACCGCCAGCTTCGGGCCGCTGTAGCGCCCCGCGGGCGCGGAACGGGACGACCGCTCGCCGGTGCCCGAGCGGACTTGCGAAACCATGTGCTCCAACCGGGAAGAACCCGCCGCGGCGGGGGTCGTGCGCGAGGACGTCCGGATCAGGCGTCGCGGAACAACCGGACGTCCTCGACCAGCTCGCGGGCGTCGGGGTTCATCCGGTGCCGGGCCGCTTCGAGCTGCAGCGGGCGCATCCGGTCCACGATCCGCTGCGACTTGACCCGCTCGGCGAGCTGCAGCGCCTTGCGGCCGGTCCGGATGCCCTCCTGCAGGTCACCGGAGCGGATGTGGTTCGTCGCCTGCATGCTCAGCCCGAACACGTGCGAGCGCTGCATGCTCGGGCCGTAGGAGGCGTTGGCCTTCATCGTCGCGGCCACCGCCAGCGGCGCGTGCTTCTCCGGCGAGTACACCGCCAGCGCGTCCTGCGCCGAACCGATCATGCAGTGCAGGTCGTTGGCATCGAAGAAGCGCACCCAGTCCGGGGCCTCGCGGCCGTCGTGCCGGGCGAACTCGTCCTTGGTGCGGCCGAGCATCTGGTGCACCTGGTCCGGCCGGTTGAGCATCCCGTAGGCCCACGCCTGGTTGGCGCTGAGCACCGCGACGGTCAGCGCGCAACCGGACTCCTGGGCGGCGACCTGGCCGAGCTGGAACAGCTTCAGCGCCTCGTTGGGCTCCTGGTAGTGCAGGTAGACCCGGCCCATCCGGTAGAGCACGCAGGCCACCAAGCCCTCGTCACCGGCCTGCTTGGCGAACTCCAGGGCCTTGCCGAAGTGGCCGCGCGCCGGGTCGAGCAGCCCGGTGTCGAAGGACGTCCACCCCGCCAGGCTGTGCATGTCGGCCAGCGCGACGAACAGGTGCCTGCGCACCTGCTCGGTGGCGCTGGCGTCGAGGAGCTGCTGGGCCCAGGACAGCTGCGCGACCACCGCGTCGCGGCAGGTTCCGCCGCCGTAGCGGTAGTCCAGGTCGCGCAGCGCCTTGGTGGCGGCCTGGATCTGCTGCACGTCGGTCATGCCGATCCGGGTCGGTGCCGGCGTTTGCGCGCTGGCGGGGTTCCACGCGCTCGCCTCCACACCGAGCACCGCCGCGCCCATCGTCACGGTCGCGGCGTGGGACAGAAAGTTCCGGCGTTTCACCGACTCGTCCTCCTCAGCCTCGGGGTTCTTCGCCGAGCCGACCCGGACCGCCGTGGCCCCGTCGTAGGCGAGGCCCATGAACCCCCTCGGGATACCCAGCCCGTCAGCGATGCGCGCCAGCACGTCGTAGGCCATGACCTGCCGACCCTTGAGGATCTCGGACACCTCGGACTGCGACTGCCCCGTCGACGCCGCGATCTGCCGCTGCGAGACCCCGTGCCTGCGGAGCTGCTTGTAGATCTCGCTGACATCGCGCCGCGCCAACGCGTCCCGCATCTCCCGTTCGTTCCAGGTATCGGGAGTAACGGGCGAGCCGCTCGAACCGATGATGTTCATTTAGACCCCCTGACGCTCTGCACGGGCGTTGGTCGCAGAGTAAGGGCACTCCGTCAATGCGGTGAAGTGCGTTTCGGTAGAGGTGATCGGCAGGGCCGAAGTCCGCCGACCGTTCGTCGTCGCCGTCGGCCCGGTCGTCGCCTACCCGCTAGCCGCGGTGGCCGACGCACTCCAATCTAGTCATCAGCAAGCAACCGAGCACGGACGGGGAAAGGCGGAACCGGTGGACACCACATCGCGGCAGGAGCAGGAGGGGATGGGCCGTCCGGCCGAGTCCGCTCCGGCGCCCGCCGACCGCCGCCGCTGGTGGCGCGTCGACTGCCGCGACGTGACGGGTTCCCGCCGCTTCCTGACCGTGCTGGTCAACCGGGACAGGGTGGTCCTCGTCGGACCGCCCGGCAATTCCTCGGCGCTGACCCGCACCGGAACGGTCCGGGTGAGCACGGCGCTGCGGGATGCCGCTTCTCAGGCGAGAAAGTGACGGTGACGCTTCGGTGGACGAGATACTGGGTCAGGTGCTGCGGCGCGCGGTGTGGGAGCGGCTGGACTTGCTGTCCGAACTGGCCGACCGCGCGGACGCCCCTTCCCTGCTCTCCGTGGCGCGCTCCGAGCTCCCCCGGCTCACGGAGGGGTGGCGGACGCTGCTGGCCGCTCACGACGCCGACGACAAGGGCAACTGCCCGGAGTGCTCGAGCCGCTGGCGCCCCCAGAAAGCACCGTGTTCGGTGTGGCGCTCGGCCTACGAGCACCTGGTGAGCGGTGGCCTGGCCCCCCGTCCCGCCCGGCACCTGCGACCCGCGCCCGACGCGCGACCGGCGGCGCAGGTGCCGTAGACCGGCGGACCCGGGACCGGAAAGCACCACCCCCTCCCCGACCGGTTCCCGGGCCCGCCTGGCGGCGGTCGGCGACGCACCAGCCGTGCGCCCCCGACCTCGGCACCGCGTTCGCCGACCGCCGCTGAAGAACTCCACAGGGGTCCAGATTTCCGCGGGCCGGTGCTGACGCACTCCCCTCCCCCGACCGGTGCTGGTCCGCGGACTCCACCTCTCCGGCTGCCGTTTCCCCGGACGGCCCGGAGGTGGGAAGGCACTGGTGGCTCGTCCCCCCGACACGGGCCACCAGTGCCTTCCGCTTCATCCCCCCGCCTGCGCCGTCAACCGGTCAGCGGCGGGTCCCTTCGGCGAGTGAGGGGCACCTTCATCCGAGTAAGCCGGATGAAGGTGCCCCTCACTCAGGTCACTTCCGGGTCAACGCGTCTCATCGGCGGCGGAGGCGGATCCTGGCGGCGAACTCCGGATCCAGGCGCACGCCCCCGGACACCGCCGGTGGGGGTTCCGCGCCCCGCTGGGCCGGTACCGGCCCCTGGCCCGGCTCCGGCAGTTCGGTGCGGTCGGCCGGGACCATGAGCCAGGGCTGGCGGGGTCCGAGCAGCGGCGAGTACACCGGCACGAATCCCTGGTCCAGCGTCGAGATGGCGAAGTCCACCGCCACCTGGCCCCGGCCGTCGACCACCCCGGTGCCCTGCCACGGCAGCAGCCCGGACCCGCCGAGGTAGGTGAAGCCGAGGCATCCCGGGCGCGACGCGGTGACGGTGAGCCGGACCCGGTGGCCGAACATCCGCTCGTAGCCGAGGTCCTCGTCGACCTGCAACGTCGCCAGGTAGCGGATCGCGGCGCGCCACGCCCGGCGCAGCACCGCCGACCGCTCGGCGCGCACCGCGGCGGGCACCCCGCGATCGGTGGTGTTGTAGATGTCGGCGTAGACCGCCGCCGACCAGGCCAGCCGGTCGCCGCCGGGCGGCTCGCCCACCGGCACCGAGTAGATCAGCGACATCAGCATCTCGCGGAACAGCCCGACGATGTGCGGGCGCAGGCCGGTGATGCCCGCGGTGCGCTCGTGCACCCGCTCCAGGGTGCGCAGCGGCTCGTCGGTGATGTCGAAGTCCCGCAGCGAGTCCGCGAGCAGCGCCCGGTAGCGGCTGATCCGCGCCGCGCGCACCGCGTGCAGGTCCGGCCCGAGCCGCTGCCCGGCCACCTCGTCGATCTCCTCGACCGTGGTGCAGTCGGCGATGCCCACCAGCTCGACGTACTCGCGCAGCTTGCGGCGGTACGCCTCGGTGATGGCGGGCGGGCGGCTCCGGAAGTGCCGCCCGTCGCTGAGGATGTTGAAGTGCAGCCCCGGCGGGTGGATCGCGCTGACCGCCCGCTGCAGCTCGCGCAGCCGGGCCAGCCCACCGAGCTCGGCCAGGTCGGGCAGCGGCCCGGCGGCCTTGAGCCGGTTCAGGCACTGCTTGACCGGGAAGCCCAGCAGCACCACGTCGATCGGCCGGTCCTGCCGGAGGAACGGCTCGACGTCCCGGCGCAGGTCCTCGACGGGGTAGTGCGCCCGGGCGCCCTTGATGAACTGCTTGCGGGTGAGCACGTGGTGCAGCGCCCGGATCACCCGGTCCCGGCGGTCGGGCAGCGCGCGGCACCGGTCCAGGCCGAACTTGGCGGCGGCGCCGCGGGCGACCCGGGCCGCGGCGCGGTCCCCGTCGGCCAGGATCGACCCGACGATGGACAGCGACTCCGACTCGCTCAGGTGCACCGCCCAGCGCCGCGCGAGCCGGTTCTGCCGCAGCGCGCCGACCTGCAACTCCTCCAGGGAGTGCGTGTGCGACAGGCGCGGTCCCGACCGCGGCCGGGGGCTGGTCTCGAAGGTCGCGATCACCGCGTCGGTGTCCACCGCGGGTTCCTCCGGCGGGTGCTCGGTGGCCAGTCCGGGCGCGGCGACGGCCACCGGCAGCGCGCCGGTGAACTCCTTGGCCACCGCGAGCCGGTTGGCCACCAGGTCGTCGAACACCGCCACCACGTCGACCGGGCCGAGGTCGCGCAACCGCTCGACGGTGAGCTCGCAGCGCGGGCGGGTGCGGTCGTCGGGCAGGAACAGCAGCGTCGCGGCGGGCACCCCGGCGGCGCGCAGCACGTCCTCGGTGTGCTCCCGGTAGCGCTCCCGCCTGCCGGTGCAGAACACCACCCGGCCGCCCGCGTCCTGCACGTCCCACACGAACCGGGCCAGCCCGGCGTTGACGCCGTCGCCGCGCAACCGCTCCTGCGGCCGGGACAGGAAGGCGCGCAGGAATTCGGTGCGCACCTCGTGCCAGTCCACCTCCGGGTACCGGCCGCGCAGCCCGCAGCGGTCCACGAAGTGGCGCCAAGTGGAGACCGCGTGGGTGGGCAGCACCGGCAGCGCGCCGGGTCCGGAGAACTCCGGGATGCCCTCCGGCGCACCGGGGCGCGGACCGGACACCGAGCGCACCGCGTCGAGGATGCGCTGCAACGGCAGCAGCGCGCACAGGTCGACGTCGATGACCACGGCGGGCTGCGGCAGTCCGGGATCCCACCGCCGCCGCCGGGTCCGCTCCTGCACCCGGCCGAGCACGTCGGTGAGCACCGCGTGCTGCTCCTCCGGCACCGAGTGCACGAAGCACCGCAGCGGATGCCGCCCGCCGAGCAGTTCCGCGGTGCGCGGGGCGAGGTAGCGCAGCTCCTCGCCGATCACCCGGTCCACCGCCCGGCGCACCGACCGGTAGCCGGGTCCGGTCCGGCCGAACCCCTCGCTGAGCCGGTCCAGGGTGCCGACCAGCGCCTGCACCCCGGCGGCGACCTCGGCCTCGGTGGGCCGCTCCGACACCCGCGCGCAGTCGGTGACCACCACCCGGCCGGTGGCCTCCAACTCCGGGGACAGCTCGAAGCCGACCCCGGCGGCGTCCAGCGAGAACAGCCCGAGCCGGTGGCCGTCCAGGGCGAGCCGGAAGGTGCGCAGCAGCGGCCGGACGAAGTGCTCCAGGAAGTGGTCCAGGCCGTCCTCGTGCCGCTCGAAGCGGTTGCCGACGACCGTGCGCAGCAGCTTCGGCGGCTCTCCCGGGCCGCCGAGCAGCGCGGCGAGCGGGGCGACCACGGTGCCGCCGGGATGCGCGGGATGCGCGGGTGCCGGGTCGGGGACGCGGGCCAGCGCGGCCGTTCCGCTGCCCGCGTCGACCACCGCTGCCGGGGTCGGCTGCGTCGCGCAGTGCATCCGCAGCACCGGGTCGGACTCCACCGCCGCCGCCAGCCGCCGCCAGCCCCGGATGCGGTGCAGCACCTCGGTCCGGTCACCGACCGCGTCGAGCTGCAACGACCGCCCCGCGTGGGCCGCCGGCCGCGGCGCGGTCCCGGTCAGCGCGGCGACGCAGTCGCGGACCAGGTGGTCCTCCGGCCCGGCGGTGATCACCTCGCCGGGCGGGGCGGGCGCGGCCGGCCGGGCGGCCCCGGGCAGCGAAACACCGGTCAGCGAACCCCCGGGCAGCGAACCGGTCAGCCGCCGCAGCCACTCCGGGTCGTAGCGCTGCCGGGTGCGGCGCAACCGGATCAGCGCCCGGTAGAGGTCGGTCCAGCGCGGTTCCCGCCCCAGCGGCAGGCCGCGCCCGGTGCCGAGCCCGGTGAGCAGCAGCCGACCGCACCGGTCGCGGTCCAGCCGGAGGCCGTAGCGCCCGGCCGCGAGCAGCGCGTCGGCCTCGGCCGGGTCCAGCGGCGACCACGGGTCGGGCGCCGGCGGCGGCTCGGTGTCCCGGTGGACCGGGTGGAGTTCGGCGAGTCGGGCGGTCACGGGGCCGTGCGGCCCGCCGCTCGGCGGTCTGCTGGTGCGGGTCCTGCCGTGCGGGCAGCCGACGTGGCGCGCCGCCCGCTGATCCCCCCTGCTGGTGTCCATCGAGCCAGCACAGCACGATGAACGCACCGGAAACGAGAGGCGTCTGCGCAGTAACCCACGTTGACCTTCCTGCCGCGGAGCACGACGACGGACTCACGCTAGATAGTGACCTTGCGCGCTGACAACATGACTGAATGCATATGCCGCAGCCGTAACGCGGCGCTCCCGTCCGCCGATCGCCCCGGCGCCGGGGGCTCCGCCGCTGGAAGGAACGGTCAAGATGTCTGACCCGGAATCACCTGTTCGTATGATCAACTTTCGGCGAGTCCGGGACGCGTGCGGGCATTTCGACCGGGAAACTGTCCAGAGCACCGGATTCGAGGACAATCCTCACCGGACCGTCGTCGTCCCGACCGTCGAGCACCCGCTCGGCAGCCCCGCCGCCGCCGGCGGTGGGCGATCGGCGGCGCGGGCCGGGTCGCGTGATCGAGGAGTCGCCTTGCCAGCCGAAGCAACCCCCTTGCGCCGCAAGCCCGTCCAGCAACGCAGCGCGCAACGCGTCGAGAAGATGCTCGTCGCCTGCGCCCAACTCATCGACGAGGTCGGCTACGACGGGTTGACGACGACCCTGATCGCCGAGCGGGCCGGCGTGGCGGTCGGTTCGCTGTACCAGTTCTTCCCGGACAAGCGGGCGGTCGTGCAGGAGCTGACGCTGCGCAACCTGGACCGCTTCGTGCGCACCATCTCGGCCCGCTTCGAGGAGCTGGAGCTGGAGCACTGGTGGGACGCGGTGGGCGCGGTCTTCGACGTCTACCTCACCATGCACCGCGAGGTCCCGGCGTTCAGCAGGCTGCACTTCGGCGACGTGGTGGACCTGCGGCTGCTCGACCCGGGCAAGGACAACAACGCGGTCATCGCCGAGCAGCTCACCACGCTCATCTCGGCGCGGTTCGGCATCGAGCTGACCGACCTGGCGCTCCCGCTGGCGGTGGCGGTGGAGGCCGCCGACGCCATCCTGCACATGGCGTTCCGGCGCGATCCGGCGGGCGACGACGCGCTGGTCGCCGAGGCGAAGGAGCTGGTGCGCGGCTACCTGTCCACCCGGATGCCCGCGGATCAGCCGAAGCACCTGCCCTCGCCCCGGTAGGTCGGGGTGGCTTCGACCGGCCCGTCCGCGCCGATCAGGTGGTAGTGGGTGAACCGCTCGGCGAGCTCCCCCGCCTTGGCCGGCCGGAACCACACCCGGTCGCCGAGGCGGAGCCGCCGGGCGGCCGGACCGGTCACCGGCGTCTGCACCTCGCCCGCGCCTTCGGTGCCGAGCAGCCGGAGCCCGGCGGGCAGGTGCGGCGCCGGCACCTTGTCCGCGCCCGCCGGGCCGGAGGCGATGTAGCCGCCGCTGAAGGCGGTGACGACCCGGCGGGTCGGCCGGTGCACCACGGGCAGCGCGTACAGCAGCGCCGGCTCGGGGTGGAACGCGCGGTACCGGTCGAACAGCGTCGGGCCGATCAGCCCGGATCCGGCGGCGACCTCGGTGATCGCGCCGTCGGCCCGGGTGCGCTCCAGGCTCCCGGTCCCGCCGCCGTTGACGAACTCGAGCGGGGCCAGCGCGCCCACCGCGCGCACCACCTCGGCCCGGCGGTCGGCGAGCTCGGTCGCCGAGCGCCGCTGGATCCAGCGCAGCACCGCACCGCGCACCGGCGCGCCGGTCGGCGCGTCGCCGAGCCCGGCGATCTGGCCCTCGTAGGCCATCAGCCCGACCAGCCGGAAACCGCGGCGCCGCACCAGTTCCTCGGCCGCCCGGCGGGCCTGGGCGGCGGTGTGCACCGGCGAGCGGCGGGTGCCCACGTGGACGCCGGGCAGCGGCCGCCAGGACGCGTCGACCTCCAGGCAGAGCCGGATCTCCGGGTGCGCCGCGCCGAGCGCCGCGTCGATCACGTCGAGGTGCTCCGCGGAGTCGACCACCAGGGTGATCGCCGCCGCGGCGGCGGGGTCGGCGGCCAGCGCGCGCAGCGCGGCCCGGTCGGCCGTCGGGTAGGCGACCAGCAGGTCGTCCGAGGTCCCGCACCGGTGCAGCCACAGCGCTTCGGCCAGCGAATAGCACATCAGCCCGGCGAAACCGGGCCGGTCGAGCACCCGGCGCAGCAGCTCGCGGCAGCGGACCGACTTGGTGGCGATCCGGATCGGCACCCCGGCCGCCCGCCGGACCAGGTCGTCGGCGTTGCGGTCCAGGGCGTCGAGCCCGACCACCGCGAAGGGCGGGTCGAGCTCGGCGGTCACCGCATCGAGCGTGCGCACACCACCAACGGTAAGCCGCGAACCCTTGTTATGCGAATCCGTTTCACATAACTTGCCCCAATCAGCACCCACCGCGCCCGCCCGGAGGTGTCCGGCCCATGCCGCAACCCCCACCCGAAGCGAGGCGCCCGCCCGGACCAGCCACCCCGGCACCCGCCCGGGAAGCAGGAGCAGGTGAGGGGCCCCCTTGCCCCAGCGAGGACCGCTTCCAGGATGGCCTGCGTGGCGGTGCCGGTAGCGGAACCTCAGCGGCGGTGCCGGTTGCGCGCCTCACCGCATGCGGCTCCGCCGCATTCCGAAAGGACCTCAAACTCGGGCATGGGTGCCCCTCACCTGCCCCTCGAACGGGTGAGGACGGGGGCTTCAAGGTGGTTTGCGGAGGCCGCTTCACCCGGACGGTTGATGAGTGCGGGGCACCTTCATCCGACATACCCGGAGGAAGGTGCCCCGCACCCGGTTCCCGGAGCGCGGGTCGGGCGGGGCTGGTGGTGATGGGGGCGTCGTGGTGAGTTCTTGGTCGAACTGGGCGGGCACGTCCGCCGCCGAACCGTCCGGGCGGCTCCGGCCGCTCGACGTCGACGCCGCCGCCGAGGCGCTGCGCGCCGCCGTCCGCGACGGGCGGACCGTCCGGCCGCTGGGCAGCGGCCACTCGTTCACCGACATCGGCGCACCCGAGGGCGCGCTGGCCCTGGACCTGTCGGCGTGGTCCGGGATCGTGCGCGCCGACCGGGACAGCGGCCTGGTCACCGCGCGGGCGGGCACCCCGCTGCACCGGCTCAACGCCGAACTCGACGCGCTCGGGCTCGCCCTGCCCAACCTCGGCGACATCGACCGGCAGACCGTGGCCGGCGCGCTGGCCACCGGCACCCACGGCACCGGCGCCCGGCTCGGCGGGCTCGCCGCCCAGGTCGCCGAGCTGGAACTGCTGCTCGCCGACGGCACCACGCGGCGCTGCTCGCCGACCGCGCACCCGGAGCTGTTCGCCGCGGCGCGGGTCGGGCTCGGTGCGCTCGGCGTGGTCACCGAGGTCACCCTGCGCTGCGTCCCCGCGTTCGCGCTGGCCGCCGACGAGCGCCCGGTACCGCTCGACGCCGTGCTGGAGGGGTTCGACGAGCTCGTCGACGGCAACGACCACGCCGAGTTCTACTGGTTCCCGCACAGCCCGCTCGCCTTGGTCAAGCGGAACAACCGGCTGCCCGCGGACGCCGAGCCCGCGCCGCTGCCGCCGTGGCGGCACCACGTCGAGTACGAGCTGCTGGAGAACCGGCTGTTCGGCGCGGTGTGCCGGGTCGGCCGGGCGCTGCCCGGGCTGGTCCGGCCGCTGAACCGGTTGTGCGGCGCCACCTGGTCGGCCCGCTCCTACAGCGACCGCTCGCACCGGGTGTTCACCACCCCGCGCAGCGTGCGCTTCGTCGAATCCGAGTACGCGGTGCCCCGCGAGTCGCTGGTCGACGTGCTGCGCGAGCTGCGCGCGGCGGTGCGCGGGCTGGAGCACCCGGTGATGTTCCCGGTCGAGGTGCGGGTCGCCGACGCCGACGACGCCTGGCTGTCCACCGCGCACCGGCGCCGCAGCGCCTACGTCGCGGTGCACCAGTTCGTCGGGATGCCCTACCGGCACTGGTTCTCGGTGCTCGCCGACATCGCCGACGCCGCGGGCGGCCGACCGCACTGGGGCAAGCTGCACCGGCTGGACGCCGCGGCGCTGCGCGAGCGGTACCCGAGGTTCGACGACTTCGGCCGAGTCCGCGCCGAGGTCGACCCCGGCGGCACGTTCCGCAACCCCTACCTCGACCGCGTCCTCGGTCCCCGGCCCTGTGGATAACTCGCCGGACCGGTGGAGCACCGAACGGGCGAACCGGGCTCAGCTCAGGGTCGCCCGGACCGCCTCGTCGATCGGCACGTCACCGCCGACGACCTCCAGCGCCCGGTGCGAGGTGCGCGGCTGGTCGAGCAGCGCGACCACCACCGAGGCGACGTCGGCGCGGGTCACCTCGCCGCGCTCGACCGAGACCTCCAACCGCACCCGGCCGGTGGCGTCGTCGTCGGTGAGCCGCCCCGGGCGCAGGATCGTCCAGTCGAGGTCGCGCTGCCGCAGGTCGGCCTCCGCCGCGCGTTTGGCGTCGAGGTAGGCGCCGAAGACCTCACCCACGTCCGGCGGGTTCGGCCGGGTGGTCCCCATCGCGCTGATCTGCACGAACCGCCGGACACCGGCCCGTTCCGCGGCCTCGGCGAGCAGCACCGAGCCGCCCCGGTCGACGGTGTCCTTGCGGGGCGCGCCGCTGCCCGGACCGGCCCCGGCGGCGAACACCGCGGCGTCCGCGCCGGTGATCAGACCGACCAGCTCGCCCGACTCCGCGGCCTCCAGATCGACGATCGCGGGCTCGATGCCGTCGGCCCCCAGCTCGTCGGCGTGGTCCTGGTTGCGGACCAGCCCGAGGACCGAGTCACCGCGTCCGACGAGCTCGCGTCCGAGTTGGCGGGCGATCTTCCCGTGGGCTCCGGCAATCACGATGCGCATGGTCCTCACGGTACTGACGGCGCGCGGTTCCGGCGCGGCACCGACCTGTGGACAACTCCCGCGGACCTGTGGACAACTCCACGGTGCCCACCGGCATCTCGCGCCCGATCCCGGTGGGCACCGCACGCGTCGGACCGGCCCTCGGGGCGGCCGGGGACGCGGAGGCCACCGCGTCGACGGGCAGCCTCCTCAGCGGCGCCCCTCGGGGGTGGGGACACCGCGGGCGCTGCGGGCGGCAGCGCGGTCGGGACGGGGGAGTCCCGCGAACACCGGTCCCGGGAAGCCCCGCACAGCGGCGAAGCAACCAGAACCGGCTCAACACCAAGCAACCGACAAGGCAACCACACGAGCACAAAGCAACCGCCAGACAAGCGGCGAAGCAACCACACGCGCCACCCGCAACCACCGTCAGGCAAGCGGCGAAGCCGCTTCCGCTTTACCCCACCTGAGCAACTGGCACCGCCACGGGTTCTCAGCGGCCTTCTCGCGAGGACGCCCTGACGCTGTGTACGGGTGGTACATGAGGAAGGGCGCCCGGAGCGAGAAGGCCGCTGAGGTTCCGCCACCCGCACCGCACCGCACCGCAACCCGGCCACAACGCCTTCCAGACGTCAACCTCTCGAAGGGGCTGGTACTTCTGTTGCTACCAACTGCCCGTACACCACCTCGTTCACCCAGCGCGAGATGGCGGTGTCCTCCCCCGGCTCCGCGAAGCCGCGGCCGGGCAGTTCCACCCGCACCTCGTCGGCGTCCGCGCTGAGCACCGCGATGCCGAACTGCCGGGCCCGGATGAGGCAGGTCTCGGCGAAGTCCGGGGCGACCGCGACGCTCTTGGGCACCACGATCGCGGTCGCGGCGAACCGGGCGAAGGGCACTGCCGCGGTGAGCGCGGTGCGCCAGTGCCGGGCCGGGGCCAGCAGGCCGCTGATCCGGGCGGCGGCCGGCGGCACCCGGCCGGACATCTCGGGCCAGACCCAGGTGGCGATCTCGGCGCGGTCCAGCACCGGGGCGCTGCCCAGGCACAGCCGCTCGGCGTGGGCCTCGGGCACCAGCTCGGCGACGGCCACGACGCGGCGGCCGAGGAGCTTGACCGGGGGCAGCACGCTGCCCGGCCAGCCCAGCGGATCCACCGCGGCCTCGAGGAGCGTGCCCATCGCGGTGGAGAAGCCCAGCGGTGACCGATCCCCGGCCGGGTCGACCCGTGCCTCGCCGTCGATCGCGGTACGTCCCGGTGTTCCGGTCACGACTTTCCGCCTCCTTTGAAGCACCTCGCTTGCACTTCCGCGGGCCCGCCGCAGCGGGCCTCCCCGATTTGAACAGCTCCTCCGACGGACCGCGCTGTCCAGCGGGGGTGCTGCGACCGGCGGCGCGCTTGGATCGGTGACTGGTCGACGAATGACAACGGGACTTCAGCCCAGCGATGCCGCCATTCAGGTGAGCGACCGCGGCGCTGCTCCCGGTCGCGCCACGCGGATCACCGGCGAAGGCGGTCGCTAGCGGGAGACCGCGTCGTGCCCGGCGCGCTCGTGCTCCAGCAGCCGCTGCCGGATGCCCTCGGCGGCCGGGAACAGCGGCTTGACCAGCTTGGCCACGTCGGCGCGGACGCTGTGCGCCACGATCCCCAGCGCGGCGATCACCTCGCCGGTCGCGCCGAGCACCGGCACCGCGACCGAGCAGTTGCCCAACGTCATCTCCTCGTTGGCCCGGGCGAAGCCGCGGGTCCGCACCGCGTGCAGCTCCTGGTTCAGCCGCCCCGGCTCGGTGATGGTGTACGGCGTCCGGCGGGCGAGCCCGCGTTCGCAGCACTCGTGCACCACCGACGCGGGCGCGTGCGCCAGCAGCACCTTGCCGACCCCGGTGGCGTGCAGCGGCAGCCGTCCGCCGGTGCGGGACAGGATCGGCACCGCGCGCGGGGTGGACAGCTTCTCCACGTAGACCGCCGCGAGTTCGTCGCGCACCGCCAGGTGCACGTTGTCGTGGGTGCTGGCGCACAGGTCCTGGAGGAACGGCAGCGCGACCTCGCGCAGGCTGCTGTTGACCGGGGCCAGCAGGCCGATCTCCCACAACCGCAGGCCGATCGCGTACCGGCCGTCGCCGTCGCGGGTCAGCGCGCCCCACATCTCCAGTTCGCGGACCAGGCGGTGCGCGGTGGCCAGCGGGATGGCCGCGCGGCGGGCGATGGCGGTCAGGGTCAGCCGGGTGTGCTCGACGTCGAAGGCGGTGAGCACGCTGAGCGCTCGGGCCGTCACCGACCGGCCCGGATCCCGACTGTTGCCCGCCATCTCGCCTCCCGTGGTCCGCGAATGGCGTTCAGCCCAGCACAACCGGACCCGGGAGCCAAGACCTCGGAACCTCTTCGCGGACCGGCCCGCGCGGTGGCGCCGGCGCGCTGTGGAGAAGGCCACAGGTGGCGGGAGTGCCAGAGACCACAGCCCGCGGCGCTCAGCTCCTGGCGAACGAAGAATCGCGCGAAAACCGGGCTTCGGCGCACGAAGGGAACGCATCGGGCGCGAATCGGGGCGGTGAATCGGAGCGGGCGCGAAAAAGGCCCCCGGTCGAAACCGGGGGCCTTTCCGAGTGGGCGAGGAGGGAGTTGAACCCTCACGTCCTTACGGACACACGGACCTGAACCGTGCGCGTCTGCCATTCCGCCACTCGCCCGTGGCTTGGTCCGAACTCTACACCGCTCGATTCCGGACCCTGGCACCGGGGTCGCTTTCGCGTCCGCTGCCCTGTTGGCTGAGGCAGATTAGCACGCGCTGACGAGCCGCTTCGGCGGGGGGTCGCGTCAGTTGGGAACTGGGCGGTGTCCCGGCCCGTTGACCCGGATACGATGGTGGCAGGAGTCGTACGCGTGGAGGGGATTGCCGTGGGCCTCGTGCAGCGCTTCGAGCGCCGGCTCGAAGGCATCGTGGGAAACAGCTTCGCGCGGGTGTTCGGCGGACAGGTCGTCCCCCAGGAAGTCGCGCAGGCGCTGCAACGGGAAGCCGAATTGCAGGTCCGCGAGCTCGCCGGGGGCCGGTTGCTCGCGTGCAACCACTACGTTGTGCAACTGAGCCCGTCCGATCACGGTCGGCTCGCCGACGACGAGGACCGGGTGACCGATCTCCTCGCCGATTGCGTTCAGGAGCACCTCACCGAGCAGGGGTGGGACACATATGGTGACGTCGTAGTCTCCCTGGAGCGCTCTGAGACGCTGCACACGGGACAGTTTCGAATCAGCTCGACCGTCGACCCCGACGTGACTCGACGGCCGGCACAACCGCGTACCGCAGGAGACCGACCCATGAGCCAGCCACCAGGCCACTACCCCCAGGGAGATCCGTACAACCAGCAGGGTCAGTACGGCTACGACCAGGGCTACGGCCAAGGCCAGTACGGACAGCAGCCGGGGGCCTACGACCAGGGCTACGGCCAGCCCCCGGCCGGCTACGACCAGGGCTACGGTCAGCCGCAGCCCGGCTACGACCAGGGATACGGCCAGCCGCCCGGGTACGGGCAGCCCGGCGGTTACGACCAGGGTTACGGTCAGCCCGGCGGCTACGACCAGGGTTACGGCCAGCCGCAGCCCGGATTCGACCCCGGCTACGGCCAGCCGCCCGCCGGTTACGGCCAGCCGCCGCAGCCCGGGTACGACCAGGGTTACGGTCAGCCCCCGGCCGGTTACGACCAGGGCTACGGGCAGGGTTACGGTCAGCCGCCCGCCGGCTACGACCAGGGCTACGGCCAGCCGCAGCCCGGATTCGACCCCGGCTACGGCCAGCCCCCGGCCGGTTACGGCCAGCCCGGTGGCGGCTACCCGCAGTCCGGCGGTTTCCCGGAGCAGGGCTACGGCCAGCCCGGCGGGGCGTACCCGCCGAGCGCGCCGGGCGGCTACCCGGAGGCGCGCCAGGTCACCGCGACGCTGCACCTGGACGACGGCTCGAACCGCTCGTACACCTTGCAGCACGGGTCGAACATCATCGGCCGCGGTCAGGAGGGCCAGTTCCGGCTGCCCGACACCGGCGTGTCCCGCAAGCACATCGAGATCACCTGGGACGGGCAGAGCGCGATGCTGGCCGACCTCGGTTCGACGAACGGCACCACGGTGAACGGCACTCCGGTGCAGACTTGGCAACTGGCGGACGGGGACGTGGTCCGGGTCGGGCACTCGTCACTGGTCTTCCGCGCCCAGCAGGCGTGAGAGCACCCCGGCTCCCACGCGTCCGGATCGAGTAGGAACGGTCACAACAGGTGCCAGAGCTGGTGATGCAGCTGACCAGAGCAGGGTTCCTCGCCCTGCTCTGGTTGTTCGTGCTGGCCGCGCTCCGCGTGGTCCGGTCCGATCTGTACTCGGCCTCCGGGATGCGCGTCCCGATGCCCGGTGCGAGCCGGTCCCCGAGCAAGAAGCCCGGGAACAAGAGCAAGTCGCCCCGACAGATGGTGGTGACGCACGGAGCTCTGGCCGGCACGCGCATTTCCCTGGACGGCCGTCCGATCCTGATCGGGCGAGCCGACGACTCCACGTTGGTGCTCGACGACGACTACGCGTCGACCCGACACGCCAGATTGTCGCTTCGCGGCAACGACTGGTACGTGGAGGATCTAGGCTCCACTAATGGCACATACCTCGATCGGGCGAAGGTCACGGGACCGACGAAGGTTCCGCTCGGCGTTCCGATCCGAATCGGCAAGACGGTGATCGAGCTGCGCTCATGACCCTCGTCCTCCACTACGCAGCCCGCAGCGACCGCGGCCTGGTGCGCTCCAACAACCAGGACTCGGTCTACGCCGGCCCACGACTCCTCGCCCTCGCGGACGGCATGGGTGGCCATGCCGCCGGAGAGGTAGCCAGCAAGGTCGTCATCGCGGCCCTCGCGCCGCTCGACGACGACGAACCGGGCGATGATCTGCTCGGCCAGCTCCGCGACGCCGTCATGGCGGGCAACGGGGCGATCGCCGAACTGGTCTCCGGTGACCCGGACCTCGAAGGGATGGGCACCACCCTGACGGCGGTGCTGTTCGCCGGTACCAGGCTCGGCCTGGTGCACATCGGCGATTCCCGCGCGTACCAGGTCCGCGACGGCGAGTTGACCCAGATCACCCACGACGACACCTTCGTGCAGTCCCTGATCGACGAAGGCCGGATCACCGAGGAAGAAGCCGCCAACCACCCGCAGCGGTCCCTGCTGCTGCACGCGTTGACCGGTCACGAGGTGGAACCGAGCCTGGCGATCCGGGAAGCCCGCGCCGGTGATCGCTACCTGCTGTGCTCGGACGGTCTCACCGGTCCGGTCAGCACGGAGACGATCGCCGACGCGCTGCGCATCGCCGATCCGCAGCAGTGCGCGGACCGGCTGATCGAACTCGCGCTGCGCGGTGGCGGTCCGGACAACGTCACCGTCATCGTCGCCGACGTCGTCGACGTCGAGTTCGGCGACGACGCCCCGATCGTCGGGGGCGCGGCGGGAAATGGCGATGAGCACCCGCAACCCGATTCGTCTGCGGCCCGGGCCTCCGCGGTGGCACCGCGGCAGGTGTCGCAGCGTTTCGAGCCCACCTCACCACCGGAGCAGCCCCGGCGCCGCCGGCGCTGGCTGCGTTCGCTGCTGGTGACCTGTGGCGTGCTCGTCGTGCTGGCAGGAGCCGTGCTGGTCGGGCGTTGGTGGGTGCTCAACCAGTACTTCATCGGGGTCAACGACACCGATGAAGTGGTGATCTTCCAGGGGTTGCAGGGCAGCCTCGTCGGGGTGTCGCTGAACCGGCAGGTCGAGGACTCGTGCCCGCAGGGCTCGGCCGCCGACTGCACCCCCATCACCATCGACGACCTGCAGGAGGCCCAGCGGCCCGACGTCCGCAACGGCATCACCGAGGTCAACGGCCTCGACGCCGCGCGGGACGCGATGCTGCGCCTGCGGATGACCGCGCTGCTGCCCGAGTGCAAGGAGCCGGAGCAGCAGGTCCCGGGCCAGCAGACGCCGGGGCAGCCCCCGCCGCCGGGTGAACCGCCGCAGGGCGAGCAGCCCCCCGGTCCCCCGCCGGAGGGCGAGCAGCCCCCGGGCCCGCCGCCCGGGGAGACGACCACTCCCGGCGCCACGCCCCTGGAGGCCGAGGAGCAGACGCCGGGCGTGACCTGCCGGACGGTGAGCTGATGTCGCAACCGACCGCCGCTCCCCGACCGGCCGGCGGCGGTGACGCCCCGGCCGCGCAGGTCAAGAACCGCCGCGGTACCGAACTGGTCATGCTGGTCTTCGCCGCGCTGATCGTCACCTTCGCGCTCACCGTGGTGGAGCTCAGCCAGGAGAACACGGTCACCAGCGAGCTGTTCTACTACGGCGCCGCGTACCTGGTGCTGTTCGGCGCGGCGCACCTGGCGGTCCGCCGCTGGGCGCCCTACGCCGATCCGCTGATCCTGCCGCTGGTGGCGCTGATCAACGGGATCGGGCTGGTGATGCTGCACCGGCTGGACCTCGCCGAGGTCCCCGGTGCGCCCTACACCGCCAGCCAGATCCTGTTCACCACGGTGGGCGTGGTGCTGTTCGGCCTGGTCCTGGCGTTCATCACGGACCACCGGACGCTGGCCCGCTACGGCTACACCTGCGGGCTGGTCGGCCTCGCCCTGCTGGCCCTGCCCGGTCTGCTGCCGGCGAGCATCTCCGAGTCCAACGGGGCGAAGCTGTGGATCCGGCTGGGTCCGCTCGGTTCGATCCAGCCCGGCGAGTTCGCGAAGATCCTGATGCTGGTGTTCTTCGCCTCGTTCCTGGTGTCCAAGCGCGAGCTGTTCACCACCGCGGGCCGGCGCTTCCTCGGGGTGGACTGGCCGCGCGCCCGCGACCTCGGTCCGCTGCTGGTGGCCTGGTTGCTGTCCATCGGCATCGTGGTGCTGGAGAAGGACCTGGGCACCTCGCTGCTGTTCTTCGGCATCGTGCTGGTGATGATCTACATCGCCACCGAGCGCGCGGTGTGGGTGTTCCTCGGCCTGTCTCTGTTCGCGGCGGGCTGCCTGCTGGCGTTCAACCTGTTCACGCACGTGCAGGAGCGCGTGAACACCTGGCTGGACCCGCTGGCGATCCCCGAGGACCCCGATTCCTACGACCCCGGCTACCAGCTCCGCAACGCGCTGTTCGGGCTGGGCAGCGGAGGCATCACCGGCTCCGGGCTGGGCAGCGGGATGCCGGACCGCACGCCGCTGGCGTTCAGCGACTTCATCATCCCGGCGCTGGGTGAGGAGATCGGCCTGATCGGGCTGATGGCGCTGTTCATGCTGTACGTGCTGCTGATGATGCGCGGGCTGCGCAGCGCGCTGGCGGTGCGCGACTCGTTCGGCAAGCTGTTCGCCGGCGGGTTGTCGTTCACCCTCGCCCTGCAGCTGTTCGTGGTGGCCGGTGGCGGCACCGGGCTGATCCCGATGACCGGTCTGACGGCGCCGTTCCTGGCCGCCGGTGGTTCGTCGATGCTGGCCAACTACATCCTGGTCGCCCTGCTGCTCCGGGTCTCCGACGCCGCTCGCCGACCGCAGGAGACGCCGAAGCCGAAGCCGAAGCAGGCGCCGATCGCCGAAGCACATACCGAACTGGTGGAGCGTCCGCGATGAACAAGCCGCTGCGCCGCGTGGCGCTGGCCATGATGGCCATGGTGCTGCTGCTCATGGGCAACGTCACCTACATCCAGGTCATCCAGGCCGACGAGCTCAAGGACGACCCGCGCAACAGCCGCTCCCGGATCGCCGAGTACGAGCGGCAGCGCGGGCAGATCATCGCGGGCGGGCAGTCGCTGGCGAACTCGGTGGAGACCGACGACCAGCTCAAGTACCTGCGCCAGTACCCGAACGGGCCGATGTTCGCGCCGGTCACCGGGTTCTACTCGTCGATCTACGGCTCCAACGGCATCGAGCGCGCCCGCAACGACGTGCTCAACGGCACCGACGACAGCATGGCGTTCCGCAACTTCTCGGACCTGATCACCGGGGAGCCGCAGCGCGGCGCCAACGTCGAGCTGACGATCAACCCGGCGATGCAGCAGGTCGCCTACGAGCAGCTCACCCAGAACGGCTTCCAGGGCTCGGTGGTGGCGCTGAACCCGTCGTCCGGGGAGATCCTGGCGATGGCCAACGCGCCGTCCTACGACCCGAACCGGCTGGCCACCCACAGCACCGAGGACGCCAGCACCGCGTGGCAGGAGCTCAACCAGGCCGAGGGCGACCCGATGGTCAACCGCGCGGTCTCCACGATCTACCCGCCCGGTTCGGTGTTCAAGCTGATCACCACGGCCGCCGCGCTGGAGAACGGCTACACGCCGAACAGCAAGGTCGAGGACGCCGCCTCGATCCCCTTGCCGCAGAGCACCACGCAGCTGCCGAACTACGGTGGCACGCAGTGCGCGGGTGACACCCTGTCCGAGGCGCTGGCGCACTCCTGCAACACCGCGTTCGCCAAGATCGCCGGGGACATCGGCGCGGACGCGCTGCGCGAGACCGCGGCGAACTTCGGGTTCGGCCAGGAGGTCAACATCCCGATGGGCGTGGAGAACTCCAGCCTCGGCCCGATGGCCGACGAGGCCGCGCTGTACCAGAGCGCGATCGGGCAGCGCGACGTGCGCACCACGCCGATGATGAACGCGATGATGACCGCGGCCATCGCCAACGACGGCACCATGATGAAGCCGCAGCTGGTCAAGAGCACCCGGGCGCCGGACATGAGCGAGCTGGACAGCTTCCAGCCCGAGGAGCTGCGCCAGTCGGTCAGCCCGGAGATCGCGCACACGATCCGCGAGATGATGCTGGAGTCGGAGAAGAACACCAAGGGCTCCGGCAAGATCTCCGGGGTGCAGATCGCCTCCAAGACCGGGACCGCCCAGCACGGCGATCCGGAGGACAAGCCGCACGGCTGGTACGTGGCGTTCGCCCCCGCCGAGAACCCGCAGATCGCCGTCGCGGTGATCGTGGAGAACGGCGGTGACGAGGGGGCCGAGGCGACCGGCGGGTCGATCGCCGCCCCGATCGGCCGGGAGGTCATCCGGGCCGGTCTCCAGGGAGGTGGCTGATCGGTGCTGACCTCCGGCCAGTTGCTCGCCGAGCGGTACCGGCTGGAACGCCGGATCGCCGTCGGCGGCATGGGCGAGGTGTGGCAGGCGGTGGACATCCGGCTGGACCGGACGGTGGCCATCAAGGTGCTCAAGCCGGAGCTGTGCGGGGACGCCGAGTTCCTGCACCGCTTCCGCACCGAAGCCCGCACCACCGCCTCGCTGAACCACCCGGGGATCGCCGCGGTGCACGACTACGGCGAGACCGCCGCCGTCCCGGACGGTCCGCAGGACACGGCGTACCTGGTGATGGAACTGGTCGAGGGTGAGCCGCTGGCGGCGATCCTGGCGCGCGAGGGCCGGGTCAACACCGACCACGTGCTCGACATGCTGGAACAGGCCGGGCTCGCGCTCAAGGCCGCGCACGAACGCGGCCTGGTGCACCGCGACGTCAAGCCCGGCAACATCCTGATCACCCCGGAGGGGAAGGTGAAGCTGACCGACTTCGGCATCGCGAAAGCGGCCGACGCGGCACCGGTCACCCGCTCCGGGATGGTGATGGGCACCGCGCACTACATCGCCCCGGAGCAGGCGCTGGGCGCCGACGCGACCCCGGCCAGCGACGTGTACTCGCTGGCGGTGGTGGGCTACGAGTGCCTGATGGGCCACCGCCCGTTCCTGTCGGACAACGCGGTCACGGTCGCGATGATGCACATCCGGGACCTCGCGCCGCCGCTGCCGCCGGACGTGCCGCCGGGGGCCCGGGCGCTGATCGAGGCGACGATGGCCAAGGACCCGCGGCGCCGCTACGGCGACGGGGGCGAGTTCGCCGCCGCGGTCGCCAGCGTGCGGGGCGGCGGTCCGCTGCCCACCCCGGCGTCGCTGGCCGCGATCCCGCCGCAGCGCAGGGGCGTCACCGGGCCGCAGCAGCTCCCGGCGCAGCTCCCGCCGATGGGCAACACCTACCCGCCCGGGCTGATCCCGCCGCAGGCCCCGGCGCCGGCCCCCGCACCGGCGCTCCCGCCGCGCTCGACGCAGCCGCGCGGTGGGAGGATCGCGGTGTGGATCGTGCTGGCGGCGTTCGCGCTGGTCGTCCTGATCGCCGTGGGGTATGCCACCTACTGGATGCTGGTGGAGAACCGGTCCGGTGCGCTGCGACCGGCTCCGACCAGCGCGTTCGGCGTCGAGCGGGTCGATCCGCTCGCGGGGGCCGACCTGGATATCGGTTCGCGTTTGCGCCACACTGCGCAGCACGCGACCGCGAACGCGTACGAGGCCACTTCGAGCACAACCGAGGTCGGGGGAACCGCGAACGTCGTGCTGGCCGCATCACCCGGGCACGACGGACCGCCTGTGATGGGACGATCGTTGACAAGGATCGGAACGACGCATCGATGAGTTCACCGCGACTGCTCTCCAACCGCTACGAGATCGGTGACACGCTCGGGTACGGCGGTATGTCGGAGGTCTTCCGCGGCCGGGACATCCGGCTCGGGCGGGACGTGGCGGTCAAGATCCTGCGCGCCGATCTCGCCCGCGACCCCACGTTCCAGCTCCGGTTCCGGCGCGAGGCGCAGAACGCCGCCGCGCTGAACCACCCGGCGATCGTCGCCGTCTACGACACCGGCGAGACGGAATCCGACCAGGGTCCGCTGCCCTACATCGTGATGGAGTACGTCGACGGCCGGACGCTGCGGGACATCGTCAAGACCGAGGGCCCGCTGTCGCCGCGCCGCGCGATGGAGGTCATGGCCGACGCCTCGGCGGCGCTGGACTTCAGCCACCGGCACGGCATCGTGCACCGCGACGTCAAGCCGGCGAACATCATGATCACCCGCTCCGGCGCGGTGAAGGTGATGGACTTCGGCATCGCCCGCGCGCTGGCCGACGGGCAAGCCGCCGTCACCCAGACCGCGGCGGTGATCGGCACCGCGCAGTACCTGTCGCCGGAGCAGGCGCGGGGCGAGTCGGTGGACGCGCGCAGCGACGTCTACGCCTCGGGCTGCGTGGTGTTCGAGCTGCTCACCGGGGAACCGCCGTTCACCGGCGACTCGCCGGTGGCGGTCGCCTACCAGCACGTCCGGGAGGACCCGCGCAAGCCCTCCGACGTGGTGCCCACGGTGCCCGCCTCGTTGGACGCGGTGGTGCTCAAGGCGCTGAGCAAGAACCCGGCCAACCGCTACCAGTCGGCCGCCGAGATGCGCGCCGACCTGGTGCGGGTGCTGTCCGGGCAGCGCCCGAAGGCCCCGATGATCATGTCGGAGGACGAGCGCACCGCGATGATGGCGCCGAGTTCGGCGACCGAGGTGATCTCCTCCGGCAGGCACCGCACCGACGAGGGCGGCGAGCCGCCGGAGGTCGACGAGGAGGAGCGCCGCGGCCGCCGCAAGCGCTGGCTCTACGCCGGGGTCACCGCGGCCTGCGTGATCGTGTTCGCCCTGGTCGCCTGGCTGGCAGCCACCGTGTTCACCAGCGAGGAGGAACCCGCCGCGGTCCAGGTCCGCAACTACGTGGGCATGGAGAGCAACGTCGCGCTGGCGCAGGCCCGCGCGGACGGCTGGAACGCCACGGTCACCGAGTGCGCCTCCGAGATGGAGAGCGTGGACAAGGTGGTGGAGCAGACCCCGCGCGCCAACACCCGGGCAGTCCAGGAGGGCCGGACCCTGACGCTGTGCAAGGGCGTCGGTCCGGAGCAGATCCAGGTGCCGGACCTGGCCGGGCTCACCACCCAACAGGCGTCCCAGCGGCTCGCGGAGGTCGGGCTCGGCCTCGGCGACACCGAGTACCGGGAGACCGACAACGAGTCCGAGATCGGCAAGATCATGAGCTGGGAGCCCCGGGGCGTCGCCGTCTCGGAGGGCACCGCGATCAAGGTCGTCGTCGGCAAGGAGATCGAGACGATCTCCGTGCCGGACGTGCGCGGGGACACCTACGCGACCGCCGAGGCGTTCCTCCGGGGCCGCGGGTTCACGGTGAACAAGCAGGTCACCGACTCCGCCGAACCGGCCGACACGGTGATCAACCAGAGCCCCTCGGGCGGCTCCGAGGTGCGGCCGGGCTCCGAGATCACCCTGGTGGTGTCCAACGGGCAGCAGATCCAGGTGCCGTCGTTGCAGGGCATGTCGCCCCAGCAGGCGGAGCAGGCGCTCAAGGACCTCGGCTGGACCGGCCAGCTCAACGAGTCCGACGAGACCACCAACGACGAGAACCTCGACGGCAAGGTCGTCCGGAGCACCCCGTCCGCCGGGCAGAAGATCAACAAGAACCAGTCGGTGACGATCTACGTCGGGGAGTACGAGAGCAGCCCGACCAGTCCCACCACCCCGGACGGCATCCTCCCGCCGTTCAACTGACAAGCTGAGTGGTTTCTCGGAGGGCGTGCGTGGCGGTGCCGGTGGCGTAACCTCAGCGGTCTTCTCGCTCCGGGCGCCCTTCTTGATGGGCCAATACACGGCATCGGGGCGTCCTCGCGAGAAGACCGCTGAGCGGTGACCTCCGAGCACGGACGGCGGTGCACGCTGCGTGCCTCACCGCATGCGGCTCCGCCGCATCCGAAAGGACCCCAACCGGGGCGAAGGTGCCCCTCATTCGGTCCGCGCCGTCAGGTTCGGGCGGCGGCGGCGACCTCGCGCATCCCGCGCTCCAGCTCCGCGACCCGGGGTTCGTCGACCGGGTGCCCGGCGGCGGCCATCCAGTTCGCCAGCATCCGGTGCCCGCCGTCGGTGAGCACCGACTCGGGGTGGAACTGCACGCCCTCGACCGGCAGCTCCCGGTGCCGCAGCCCCATCACGATGCCGGACTCGGTGCGCGCGGTGACCTCGAACTCCGCGGAGACGGTGTCGGCGCGCACGATCAGCGAGTGGTAGCGGGTCGCGATGAACGGCTCCGGCAGACCGGCGAACACGCCCGCGCCGGAGTGGCGGATGTCGCTGACCTTGCCGTGCAGCAGCTCGGGTGCGCGCTCCACGACCCCACCCCAGGCGGCGCCGATCGCCTGGAGCCCCAGGCACACGCCGAACACCGGGCGGCGCTGCTCCGCGCACTGCCCGACCAGCTCCATCGTGCGGCCCGCGCGGTCCGGGGTCCCCGGGCCGGGGCTCAGCAGCACCCCGTCGGCGGCGGCCACGTCGTCGTCGGTGACGACGTCGTTGCGGCGCACCTGGCAGTCCGCGCCGAGCTGGGCGAGGTACTGCACGAGGTTGTAGACGAAGCTGTCGTAGTTGTCGACGACGAGTACGCGCACGCGGCCAGGGTACGCGCCGAGGTCAGCCCGTGGTGACCGCGCTGAACGGCAGCCGCGGCTCCAGCCACGGGAACACCGCGAACAGCAGCACCGCCACCACCGCGGCGACCAGCAGCACCGCCTGCACCGCGCGCACCGGCACCGGTCCGGGCAGGTGCCGCCAGATCCACCCGTACATCAGCGTTCCTCCAGCTCAGCGTTCCTCTAGCTCGGGCGGGCGCAGCTCGGGGTGCGCGGCGTCCTTCGGGTACTGCGCGGCGAGCACCCCGTGCACGATGAGCCGCTGCGCGGCGGAGAACTCGGGGTGGCAGGTGGTCAGGGTGATCAGCCGGGTCCGCCGGTCGGACGGGAGCACGCCCTGCGGCGCGCCGGGCACCGGGTGGATCACCTCGCCGCTGCTGGGGTCCACCACGCGCCTGCCGACCGCGGTGTCGTAGGGCGGGCCGATCGGCGCCACCCCGGCGCAGCGCGGGTCGCCGCCGCGCCCGGACCAGCCGGTCGCCTCGTCGGCCATCGGCAGCACCCGGTAGACGTACCAGGCCGCGACGGTCTCCACGACCAGCGCGTCGCAGGACTCCAGCTCGTCGAGGTCGTTGAACGGGGCGCCGCGGCCGATCCGGTGCCCGGCGACGGCGAAGTTGCCCCGTTCACCCGGTAGGGCGGTGCTCGGGTAGTGGCCGGGTCCGGCAGCGAGGGTGTCCTGGTCGGTGCCTTCGAGCACGGTGAACCGGTGGTCGGGGCCGAAGCGGGGGATGTGGAGCTGGGCGAACCCCTCCCCCGCCACCGGCACGACCGGCTCGGTGATCGGCTGCGGCCCGCGCTCCTGCCAGCGCTGCTGGAGCTCCCGACCGGCCTCGGCCTGCTGCCGCGCGGTGAACAGGTCGGTCACGTGGAGCGTGTAGAAGACGAAGAGCAGCACCACCAGGCCCACCGTGATGAGCAGCTCGCCGAAGACCTGCACGGCGAAGCGCCCCCGCGCCGGTCGGCGCACCGGGGGTGAGGTCTCGGTCGCGTTCCGCTGTTCACCGGAGGAGCCCAACGGATACCTCTCTGGTCACGGGATGGGCCACGGGTGCTCGATCAGCTTCGTGATTACGTTAACGTGGTAGGTGGACAACGAGCCGCAACCGCGCCGGTTCCGGGCGAGTTCGCGCACCCGTTCCGGGCGCGGCCGGTGGACGCCGCCCACAACACGAGCGAGTCAGCCCCGAGCACGAGCGGCCCCGCGCCGCACCACCTGGCGAGGACACGAATGCCGAAGTCCAAGGTCCGCAAGAAGGATTCCCCCGCGCCGGTCACCGACCGCCGCACGCCGGTGAAGGCGAAGACCTCCGGCCCGTCGCACCCGATCTACGTCGCGGTGATGCTGGGCATGATGCTGGTCGGGCTGCTGTGGCTGGTGGTGAACTACCTCGCGGCCGAGCAGATCCCGTTCATGGCCGAGCTCGGGGCGTGGAACTTCGCCGTCGGCTTCGGCTTCATGATCATCGGGCTGTTCATGACGATGCGGTGGCGCTGACACCTGCCGTACGCACCGCGTATGTGAAACACACTCATGTAAGCCATCCCCATTGGGGATAACCCCTGTGGATAACTCGTGAGCAGCTCTCGGGAAAGCGCGCGCAGCTGGTCGCCACCGCTGCCGCTGGTGCTCTGCGGCTGGGTTTTCGCGCTGGTCGCGGCGCTGTGGTGGCTGAGCCTGGACGCGGCGGTGGACCGGCTGTTCGTCGGCACCCTGGTCGTCGTGCTGGTCGCCGCGGCGGCCTTCGGATCCTGGTGCCGCCCGAGGCTCACCGCCGACGACGCCGGCCTGCTGCTGCGGGGCATCACCGGCGCGCGGCGACTGCCCTGGTCGGAGGTCACCGTCCGGGTCCGCCGGGACCGCCGCATCGGCCGCACCGTCGCAGTGCTCGAACTCGACCTGACCGACGGCTCGCTGTTCGTGCTGACCAGGCTGGACCTGGGGGTGGACCCGGCCGACGCGGCCGAGGAGCTGGCAGCGCTGCGCCCCTGACCCCGACCCTCAACGACAACACCCGTTCGAGTGGAATCCGCCAGCTGAGGGGCACCCTTGTCCGAGTTGGGGGTCCTTTCAGCATGCGGCGGAGCCGCATGCGGTGCGGCCGTCAACCGGCACCGCCGCCCGTACTCGGAGTTACCGCTCAGCGGTCCCCTCGCGAGGACAGCCGCGACGCCGTGTACGTCGTTGGTACATCAGGAGCGGCTCCCGGAGCGAGAGGGCCGCTGAGGTTCCGCCACCCGCACCGCCACGCAGGGGCGGTCGTCAGGGGCGGATGCCGCACCTGGTGTCGATGCCCGAGCCCCAGCAGTCCAGCGCTCCGAACTGGAGATCCCGGGTCACCAGCATCGCCACCAGGACCAGCAGCAGGGCGATCAGCACCCCGGCCTGCACGGCGTTGCGGCGTCCCCGCGGCGCGTAGACCAGGGCGGCCGTCGCGGCGACGCCGATCACCAGGCCGCCGACGTGGCCGAGCAGCGAGATGCCCGGGATGGTGACGCTCACCACGAGGTTCAGCGCGATCACGATCAGCACCGGGCGCAGGCTCAGCTTCGTGCGCAGCGCGACGATCGCGATCCCGCCCATCAGGCCGTAGACCGCGCCCGAGGCGCCGGCCACCGGGCGGAGCAGTTCGCCGAACAGGAACACCGCCGTGCTGCCGCCCAGCAGCGACAGCAGGTAGACCGCGCCGAACCGGAGCTTGCCGAGCACCATCTCCAGGTCCCGGCCGAGCACCCACAGGGCGAGCATGTTCATCGCCAGGTGGATGAGCCCGATGTGCAGGAAGCCGCTGCTGAGCAGCCGCCACCACTGGCCGCCCGCGGTGAGCAGCGGGTACAGCGAGAAGTCCGCGAACAGCGCCGACGAGTGGTTGGCCGTGGCGCTGCCCGCCTGCACCGCCGTGGCCAGGAAGAACGCCACGTTGATCAGGATCAGCGCCGGGACCACGACCGGCTTGCGGGACAGCCGCGCCCCGGCGACGGTGACCGCCTCGCGCGCCCCGCGTCGACCCTCGTTGACGCAGTCGACGCACTGGTACCCGACCGACGCCTCCCGGAGGCATTCCGGGCAGGCCGGTCGTTCGCACCGGGTGCAGCGCAGACCGGTGGGCCGATCGGGGTGCCGCGCGCAGCCCGGGAGCTGCTGCGGCGCCCCGTCGGCCCCGGAAGGCTCAGGCGGAACAGTCACGTCGCCGTCCTCGCAGCAGGAGCGGGCGCCTGGGCGTCAGGCTCCGCGCTCGATGGTCACCTTCTCGATGACGATGTCGTTGAGCGGGCGGTCCGCGGTGCCGGTCGCGGTGCTCGCGATGGAGTCCACCACATCGCGGGATTCCTGGTCGGCCACCTCGCCGAAGATGGTGTGCTTGAAGTTCAGCCAGGTCGTCGCGGCGACCGAGATGAAGAACTGCGAGCCGTTGGTGTTCGGGCCCGCGTTGGCCATCGCCAGCAGGTAGGGCTGGGTGAACTGCAGCTCCGGGTGGAACTCGTCGGCAAACTTGTAGCCCGGGCCACCGCGTCCGGTACCGGTCGGGTCACCGGTCTGGATCATGAAGCCTTCGATGACGCGGTGGAAGATGACCCCGTCGTAGAACGGTCCGGAGCGCTCACCCCGGGCGTTCGGCTCGGTGTACTCGGCCGTACCTTCGGCCAGGCCAACGAAGTTGGCCACGGTCTTGGGCGCCTGGTTGGGGAACAGGTTGACCCTGATGTCGCCCTGCGTGGTGTGCAGGGTCGCGGTCACAGTCGTCCCAACGAGCGATCCGTTGTCTTCAGCCACCCGTCCATCCTGCCATCGGAAAGCGCGCAGCCGGTCTCTGGGTGCAGTATGGGTGGTGATCGACGCCCGCGGAGCCGGGGTGACGGGTGCGACGGCCCCCGTGACAGGTCGGCGCACCGCTGGTGACAGCGAACGGAGGCACGATGGACGAGGTGAAGGCGATGTCCCGAGCCGGGGAGAGCGTCGGCAAGGCCGTGGGGACCGGAGTGCAGCAGGCCAGGATCGGCACCAAGCGGGCCGGCGAGGTCGGCGTGGCGCTGTCCAAGCAGGCCGCGGCCCGCGCCGAGCAGGAACTCGCCGAGCGGGGCTTGTCCACCGACGAGCTGCAGGAACTGCTCGCCCAGAAGACGACCGGCATGTCCCGCAAGCAGCTGGCCAAGCGCGCCCGCAAGGCGCGCAAGCAGTGGGACAAGAAGACGGCCAAGTCGCGCGAGCAGCTCGCCCGCAACACCGAGGCGGCCCGCCGCGAGCTGGCTGCCCGGATCGAGCCGGCGCCGCCGAAGCGCCGCAAGTGGCCGTGGCTGCTGCTCGCCCTCGCCGCGCTCGGCGCGGTGGCCGCGGTGGCGCTGTCCCGCCGCCCGGAGGAGTTCCCCGTCGCCGAGGCCGACCAGGACCTCACCAAGCGCGACGGCAACGGCCACCACCCCGACTCGGAGCGGCTGGCCGCCGAGAGCGGCAAGAGCGACCACCTCCCCTGACCCGCGCGAGGGCGCGGACGGCGCGGGGACGCGCCTCCGGTCCGCCTGGGCCTCCCCGCACCCGGCAGCCGTCCGCGCCCGCGCGGTTCGGCGCGCGGCAGCAACCCGCGCATGGGCGACGCGCGCCTGCGTGACGCCTGCACGGGTGAACTTCGGCGCAAGCCAATGGCCTGGGTTCCGCCCGGCCCCCGCAGGACGGGCGACCCGCGCGCCCGGCGACCCCGGACGCTCGGCGGAACGACCGCCCGACGCTCCCGCACCGGGTCGTCGGCCGAGCGCGGCATCGACACCCCGAGCACCCGGCCGCCCGGGGAAGCGCCACGTCCCCGCCCGCTGCCGGTGATGGCACGACGACACCGCCCGCCGGTCGGCACCACCCGTTCGAGTGCTGAGTGAGGGGCACCTCCATCCGGGTAAGTCGGATGAAGGTGCCCCTCACTCAGCTCGGGCCGTCAAACCACGTTGACATGGTGAGTTGGTCAACCTACGTTGACGCCATGACTGAAGCGACGGATCTGGCCTCGGCGGCGGGCAGCCCCGATCCCCGGACCGGGCTCCGGGCGGTCGCCGCGCTGCGCAAGCTCCTCGAACGGCTGGAGGCGGTGCAGGTGCGCAGCGCCCGCGCGCAGGGCTGGTCGTGGCAGGAGATCTCCGCCGAGCTCGGCGTGTCCCGCCAAGCGGTGCACAAGAAGCACGGGAGGCGATGATGTTCGAGCGGTTCGCGGCGAACGCCCGCCGGGCGGTGCGGCAGGCCGTCGAGGAGGCCCGGCGGCAGGAGCGCGACGAGATCGGCGGGGAGCACCTGCTGCTCGCCCTGCTGCGCGACCGGACCGGGGAGGCCGGAGCGCTGCTGGCGGGCCGCGGGGTGCGGTCGGCCGACGTCGAGGACGCCTACGCGCGGTCCCGGCGCCGTGGCGGGCTCAGCGAGGCGGAGTCCGATTCGCTGCACGGCATCGGGATCGACGTGCGCGAGGTGGTGGCCGCTGTGGAGCGGTCGCACGGCGCGGAGGCGCTCGTCCGGCGGCGCCGTCGCCGACGCGGCCTGTTCGCCGGGCACCGGCCGTTCACCGCCGAGGCCAAGGCGGTGCTGGAGCGGTCCCTGCGCGAGGCGCTCGAGCACGGCGACCGCTCCGTTCGCGACCTGCACCTGCTGCTCGCCCTGCGCACCGGCGGCGGCGTCGCCGCCGAGGTGCTGGCGGAGCGCGGGGTCGACTACGCCGCGGTGCTCTCCTCGGTGCGCCGGTCGGCCTGAGCCGGTCGCCGCACCAGCGCCGCGCCGAGCGCGCCCAGCAGACCGATCACCGCGAACGCGTAGAAGCCCCACGGGTAGGCGACCCCGGCCGTAAGCATCGCGCCCCCGAGCAGCGGCCCGCAGATCGCGCCGATCCGCCCCATCCCGGCCGACCAGCCCAGCCCGGTGGCCCGGTTCGCCGCCGGGTAGACCCGCCCGATGTAGGCGTAGACGAGCACCTGCGAGCTGAACACGAAGCAGCCCGCGACGAGCACCGCGACGTAGACGCCGATGCCCGGCAGCCGGATGCTCAGCGCCGCCAGGAAGACCGCCGAGGCGAGGAACCACCCGACGGTCGCCGGCCGCGGACCGACCCGGTCGGCGACCCGCCCCGCCACGACGAGGCCGATCACCGCGCCGACGTTCAGCGTCAGCAGCAGGCCCAGCGCGGCGCCCAGCGGGTAGCCCGCGGCCCGCATGATCTCCGGCAGCCAGGTGTTCAGCCCGTAGACCAGCAGCAGACCCATGAAGGACGTCACCCAGAAGGCGAGGGTGGCGCGGGCGAACCCGCCGCGGAACAGCGAGGCGACCGCCGCGGCGGCCCCGCCGGAGGAACCGCGCGACGGCGCGGCCAGGAACGACTCCGATTCCGGCAGGTAGCGCACCATCAGCGGCACCAGCACCAGGGCCGGGGCCGCGCCGATCAGGAACATCGCGGGCCAGCCCAGGTTCGGCAGCACGGCGATGCCCAGCAGCGCGGTGAGCACCGCACCGACGTGGTAGCCGGTCATGATCGTGGTGGTGGCGCTACCGCTGCGGCCCGGCTTGGCGTACTCGGTGACCAGGGCGATCGCGGTCGGCAGGCAGCCACCGAGACCGAGTCCGGCGAGGAAGCGCAGCAGCCCGAAGACGAACGCGGACGGCGCCACCGCGCACAGCGCCGTGAGCAGCGAGAACGAGCCGACCGCGAAGATCAGCGCCTTGCGGCGGCCGACGACGTCGGTCACGGTGCCGATGGCCAGCGCGCCGATGGTCATCCCGACCAGCCCGGCCGTGGACACCAGCGAAGCCGACGCCGGGGTGAGCCCCCACTGCCCCTCGTCCAGCAGCACCGGCAGCACGCTGCCGAGCACCACCAGGTCGAACCCGTCGAGCAGCACCGCCGTCCAGCACAGCGGCAACACCCACCGGGCGTCGCGAACCGTTCCCCGAGCCGACATGACACCTCCACCTGCCTCATCGCAGCACGACCGCCCCGAACCCGGACGCGGCCCGTCGGGGAATGCTGCACCGACGAGAAGGTGACACCAGCGACGACCTTCCACCCAGCAGAAATCCAACCCCACTCGTAACCAGAACTCGACCTGCAGCAAGCAGCAGCACCAGAAGGCACGGCCAGAACCGGAAACCCAACAGCCGCGCGACACCGAAGACGAAGCCGCTCCAACAAGCGGCCGTACCCGCGCAACAACCCGATCCCCACGAAAGGCCAAGCAAGAACCAGCCCGAGAACGAAAAAGGTGCGGAGTCGACAAACCGACCACCGCACCGCAGAAACCCGCAGGGCTCCAACCCCCGGTCACCACCCGAAGCGACCGAAGACACCCAACCCGCGCAACAACCCCAAAGAAACCCCAGCCCCACACCAGGGGGGGCTGGTCCAAGGCCAGGCCAGGAACAACGAAAATGGTGCGGAGCCGACGGAAGTCGACCACCGCACCGTGGGGGCCCGCGGGGGCTCGGCCCCCGCGACAAGCACAGGCGGGCCACGGCGAAGCCGCCCCAGCCCCACACCACGGGGGCTGGTCCAAAACCAGGCCAGAAACAACGAAAAGGTGCGGAGCCGACGGAAGTCGACCACCGCACCGTGGGGGCCCGCGGGGGCTCGGCCCCCGCGACAAGCACAGGCGGGCCACGGCGAAGCCGCCCCAGCCCCACACCACGGGGGCTGGTCCAAAACCAGGCCAGAAACAACGAAAAGGTGCGGAGCCGACGGAAGTCGACCACCGCACCGTGGGGGCCCGCGGGGGCTCGGCCCCCGCGACAAGCACTGGCGGGCCACGGCGAAGCTGCTCCAGCGAGCAGCATCCGCCGCCTCGGTGGAGACGAGGGGAATCGAACCCCTAACCCCCGCCTTGCAAAGGCGGTGCTCTGCCAATTGAGCTACGTCCCCGGATCGGTACCGGGCCGCCTGAGGCGGCGAAAATCCCGGCGGCCGGTGCGAACTCGCCCGAACCGCCGGGACTACCGGATCTGGGGTTGCCGACTCACGCCTCGGCGGTGGCCTCGCGCCACAGGTCGGCCTCGGCCTTGGCGGCCTTGTTGCGCCGGATGACGAACAGGACGACACCGGCAACGGCGGCGAGTGCGAGCAGCTTCTTCATTCCGGTCGCCTCCTAGTGGGCACGAAGCCTGTGACGTCCCAGTCTCCTGGGGGTGGGCCTAGAAGGACTTGAACCTTCGACCTCTTCGTTATCAGCGAAGCGCTCTAACCGCCTGAGCTATAGGCCCCTGTTCCGTTCTGCACCTACAGTACAGCACGGATCATCCGGTCGGCGCCGGGGGGTGGCGTTCCCGGCGGCCCGGGAACGCCACCCGCGACGTCACTCGCGCTCGGACAGGGTGACCTCGACGCCCCCGGCGAGGTCGGCGGCCACGTTGTAGATGAACGAGGCGACCGTCGACAACGCGGTGATCAGCACGATGTTGATCGCGCCGATGATCATGGCCACGCCGAACACCCGGCCCGCGCTGATCAGCGGTTCGCTGGCCGCATCCTCCGGCTGGGTGAGGTCGGTGAAGGTGCCGTTGAGCTGTTCCCAGACGCCCATCCCGTCGAGCACCCCGTAGAGCACCGCGACGGCGATCATCCAGACGAAGAACATCGCGACGCTGAGCACCAGGGCGAGCTTGAGCACCGACCACGGGTCCAGCCGCTTGATCTGGAGGCTGGCCCGCCGCGGTCCCCGGCTGGGCCGGCGCGCGGCGGTGCCGCTGGCCTGCCCGGCCGCCCCGGCGCCGCCGGTGAAGGAGACCTTCGTGCGCCCGGCGTCCGGCAGCTTGGTGCGGACCGTCTCCTGGTCGTGCACCGGCTTCGGGATCGTCTGGGTGTCCTCGGCGTCCGGCCCGCCGAACAGCGCGCCGCCCGCCCCGGGCGAGCCCGCCGCCGACTGCTGGGGCGCGCTCTGCTGGGCGTCGACCGCGACCGAGGTCGCGGCGCCGCGCTGCCACGGCGGCGGCACCGCGGTGCCCTCCGGCTCGTCGGCGGGTGCCGACTCCTGGCCGGAACCGGACCCGGCCGCCGACTCGGCGGAGTCGGACCGGGAGGTGCCCGGTCCGGCGGGGGCGGCCTGCGCGCTGTCGGCAACCGTCTGCGTGCTGGCCGACGTCCGGTCCCCATCCTGCGGTTGCGAATCCGGGCGATCCGGTTTCTCGGAACTAGTCACGATCGGTCCTTCACTGATCGTCGGCGGCGGTGGTGGTTACTTCTGCTGCTGCTCCGGCCCCGCAGTGTCCGGGTCCGCGGCCTCGTCGGCATTGCGAGCGATGGCCACGAGCGCGTTGCCCTCGTCCAGGTTCATCAGACGAACTCCCTTCGTCTGCCTGCCTGCCTTGCGCACCTCCTTGGCGGAGGTCCGGATCACGCCACCGGAGGAGGTGATCGCGTAGAGCTCATCGTCCACGTCGGCGATGAGCGCGCCCACCAGCCTGCCACGCCTGGTGTCGTGCTGGATGGTCAGCACACCCTTTCCGCCGCGGCCCTGCACGGGGTAGTCATCGATCGGGGTGCGCTTGGCGTATCCCCCGTCCGTGGCGACCAGCAGGAACCGGTCGGGCCGCACGACGCCCATCGCGAGCAGCTCGTCACCCTGGTTGAACCGCATCCCCAGCACGCCCGAGGTGGCGCGGCCCATCGGGCGCAGCGCTTCGTCGGTGGCGTGGAAGCGGATCGACTGCCCCTCGGCCGAGACCAGCAGGAGGTCGTCGTCCGACGAGCAGAGCACGGCGCCGACCAGCTCGTCGTCGTCCTTGAGGTTGATCCCGATGAGTCCACCCGATCGGTTGGAATCGAAATCGGTCAGCTTGGACTTCTTGACCAGGCCCTGCTGGGTGGCGAGGACCAGGTACGGCGCTGCCGTGTAGTCCTTGATCTGCATGACCTGGGCGATCTGCTCGTCGGGCTGGAACGCCAGCAGGTTCGCCACGTGCTGACCGCGCGCGGTCCGGTTGGCCTCCGGCAGTTCGTAGGCCTTGGCGCGGTAGACCCGGCCCTTGTTGGTGAAGAACAGGATCCAGTCGTGGGTCGAGCAGACGAAGAAGTGCGACACGATGTCGTCCTGCTTGAGCTGCGCGCCCTGCACGCCCTTGCCGCCGCGCTTCTGCGAGCGGTACAGGTCGGTCCGGGTCCGCTTCGCGTAACCCGTCCGCGTGATGGTGACGACCACGTCCTCGGTGGCGATGAGGTCTTCCATCGAGACCTCGCCCTCGTAGGGCACGATCTTGGTCCGCCGGTCGTCGCCGAACTTGTCGACGATCTCCTTCAGCTCGTCGCGGATGATGGCGCGCTGCCGCTCCGGCTTGGCCAGGATGTCGTTGAGGTCCTCGATCTCCCGCTCGATCTCGGCGAGCTGGTCGACGATCTTCTGCCGCTCCAGGGCCGCCAGCCTGCGCAGCTGCATCTCCAGGATCGCGTTGGCCTGGACCTCGTCGACGTCGAGCAGCGAGATCAGGCCCTGGCGGGCCTCGTCGACCGTGGGCGAGCGGCGGATCAGCGCGATGACCTCGTCCAGCGCGTCCAGCGCCTTGACCAGGCCGCGCAGCACGTGGGCCCGCTCCTCGGCCCGGCGCAGCCGGTACCGGGTGCGCCGCACGATGACGTCGATCTGGTGCTGGACGTAGTACCGGATCACCTGGTCCAGCCGCAGCGTGCGGGGCACGCCCTCGACCAGCGCCAGCATGTTGACGCCGAAGGTGGTCTGGAGCTGGGTGTGCTTGTACAGGTTGTTCAGCACGACCTTGGGGATGGCGTCGCGCTTGAGGGTGATCACGATCCGCATCCCGCGCCGCGAGTTGGACTCGTCGGCGATGTCGGAGATGCCCGAGATCTTGCCGTCCCGGTGCATCGTCGCGATGCCCTCGATCAGGTTGTCCGGGTTGACCTGGTAGGGCAGCTCGGTGATGACCAGCGTGGTGCGGCCCTTGCTGTCCTCCTCGATGGTCACCACGGCGCGCATCTTGATCGAGCCGCGACCGGTGCGGTAGGCGTCGGCGATCGCGTTGGTGCCCAGGATCAGGCCGTGGGTCGGGAAGTCCGGCCCCTTGACCCGGGCGAGCAGCGCCTCCAGCAGCTCGTCGTCCTCGGCCTCCGGGTTGTCCAGCGCCCACATGACGCCCTCGGAGACCTCGCGCAGGTTGTGCGGCGGGATGTTGGTGGCCATCCCGACCGCGATCCCGCTCCCGCCGTTGACCAGCAGGTTCGGGAACCGCGACGGCAGCACGTCGGGCTCCTGGGTGCGGCCGTCGTAGTTGTCGGAGAAGTCGACGGAGTCCTCTTCGATGTCGGCGAGCATGTGCATCGCCAACGGGGCCAGCCGCGACTCGGTGTAGCGCATGGCCGCGGCCGGGTCGTTGCCCGGCGAGCCGAAGTTGCCCTGGCCGTCGATCAGCTGGTGCCGCATCGACCACGGCTGGGCCAGCCGCACCAGCGTGTCGTAGATCGCCGAGTCGCCGTGCGGGTGGTAGTTGCCCATCACGTCGCCGACGACGCGGGAGCACTTCACGTACCCGCGGTCGGGGCGGTAGCCCGAGTCGTACATCGCGTAGAGCACCCGGCGGTGCACCGGCTTGAGGCCGTCCCGCACGTCCGGCAGCGCCCGCGCCACGATCACGCTCATCGCGTAGTCGATGTAGGAGTTCTGCATCTCCTGCTGGATGTCGACCGGTTCGACGCGGCCCTGATCCGGCGGCAGGATTTCGGTCACGAGGCAACGTTCCTTTCAGGTGTTCGGGAGGTGGGCACCGCGGCCCGGGGCGGTTCGCCGACCGCCCCGGGCGGGGCTCACACGTCGAGGAAGCGCACGCCCTTGGCGTTGCGCGTGATGAACGAGCGCCGCGCCTCGACGTCCTCCCCCATCAGCACGCTGAACAGCTCGTCGGCGGTGGCCGCGTCGTCGAGCGTGACCTGCATCAGCAGCCGCGTGTCCGGGTTCATGGTCGTCTCCCAGAGCTCGTCGGCGTTCATCTCGCCGAGGCCCTTGTAGCGCTGGATGCCCTCCTCCTTGGGCAGCTTGCGCCCCTGGGCGGCACCGCGCTCGAGGAGCTGGTCGCGCTCCCGGTCGCTGTAGGCGTACTCCGGTTCCGACCGCGGCCACTTGATCTTGTAGAGCGGCGGCTGCGCGAGGTACACGTGCCCGGCCTCGATCAGCGGGCGCATGAAGCGGAACAGCAGGGTGAGCAGCAGCGTCCGGATGTGCTGGCCGTCGACGTCGGCGTCGGCCATCAGCACGATCTTGTGGTAGCGCAGCTTCGAGATGTCGAACTCGTCGTGGATGCCGGTGCCCAGCGCGGTGATGATCGCCTGGACCTCGGCGTTCTTGAGGACCTTGTCGATCCGCGACTTCTCCACGTTGATGATCTTGCCGCGCAGCGGCAGGATCGCCTGGAACCGGGACTCCCGGCCCTCCTTGGCCGAACCGCCCGCCGAGTCGCCCTCGACGACGTAGAGCTCGCACTCGTCGGGAACGTTGGACTGGCAGTCCTTGAGCTTGCCGGGCAGGCCGCCGATGTCCATCGCGCTCTTGCGCCGGACGAGCTCCTTGGCCCGCCGGGCCGCCATCCGGGCCTGCGCCGAGCCGACCGCCTTGTTCACGATGGTCTTGGCGTCGGCCGGGTTGCGCTCGAACCAGTCGGTCAGCCACTCGAAGGCGGTGGTTTGCACGAACGACTTGACCTCGGTGTTGCCCAGCTTGGTCTTGGTCTGGCCCTCGAACTGCGGCTCGGAGACCTTGACCGACACGATCGCCGCCAGGCCCTCGCGGACGTCGTCGCCGGTGAGGCTGCCGTCCTTGTCCTTGAGGAGCTTCTTGTCCTTGGCGTAGGAGTTGACCACCCGGGTCAGCGCCGAGCGGAAGCCCTCCTCGTGGGTACCGCCCTCGTGCGTGTTGATCGTGTTGGCGAAGGTGTAGACCGACTGGTTGTAGCCGGAGTTCCACTGGAGGGCGACCTCCAGGTCGTGCCCGTTGCCGGCGGAGCTGAACGACACGACCTTCTTGTGGATGGGCTCCTTGGTGGCGTTGATGTGCCGGACGAAGTCCTCCAGGCCACCCGGGTAGTGGAAGACCCGCTCGGTGGCGCGGGCCGAGGTGCCGCTGGCGTCCGCGCCCGACTCGTCCTCCTCCGGGACCCGCTCGTCGCGCAGCACGATGGTCAGGCCCTTGTTCAGGAAGGCCATCTCCTGCAGTCGGCGGGACACCGTCTCGGCGTTGTAGCGGGTGGTCTCGAAGACGTTCGGGTCCGCCCAGAAGGTGATCGTGGTGCCGGTCTTGGGGGTCTTCTCGCCGCGCTGCACCTCGGACACCGGCTTGGAGTCCTCGTAGCGCTGCCGCCACACGTACCCGTCCCGGATGACCTCGGCCTCCAGCGCGGTGGACAGCGCGTTCACCACGGACACGCCGACGCCGTGCAGACCACCGGAGACCGCGTAGGAGTCGCCGCCGAACTTGCCGCCCGCGTGCAGCACGGTGAGCACGACCTCCAGGGTCGGCTTGCGCTCCACCGGGTGCATGTCCACCGGGATGCCGCGGCCGTCGTCGACGACCCGGACCCCGCCGTCGGCCAGCAGGGTGACCTCGACCCGGGTGGCGTGCCCGGCCATCGCCTCGTCGACCGAGTTGTCCACGACCTCCTGCACCAGGTGGTGCAGGCCGCGTTCGCCGGTGGAGCCGATGTACATGCCGGGGCGTTTGCGGACGGCCTCAAGGCCCTCGAGAACGGTGATGGATGAAGCGTTGTAGTCGCTCTTCTTCGGTGCCACGGGCCTCGATTTCTCCTTGAGCCGACGATGCCAGTCTGGGGTTGCGGGCCAGGCCCCTCCGACGGCGGCGCAGGCCGGGGTCGGTGGGATCCCGGTCGGTGCCGGTCCTGATCGGTGCGGGCCCGGTCCCTGCGGACCTGGTCCTGGGCGGCTCGGTGACCGGGCCGCTCACCCCCGGGCGCGGCCGTTGTCGGTGAGTCTCGACCACACCCCGTTCACGATTCTACTGGTCCCCCGCGACAGAAGCGGGGCAAGGACACCCCTGACTTGCTCACAGAGCGGATAACTCGAACCCGGACACCATCCGACGGCCTCGCGGGCGGATCGGCGAGCCCACGACTCGATCGGACGGCTCCCCGGCGCCACCCTCGCCGGCACGCTCAGCGAGAACCACCACCGGCGCCCTCAGCCGTAGGTGTCGCGCGGCCCTCTGCCGGACACGTGCCGCGGACCTCGCCGCCAGCTCGGCGCGGCCGGGCCCTGGACCTTGATCCGGCGCACCACGTCACCGCCCACCCCGTCGGCGATCCGCTTGAGGATCTGCCGTTGCAGCAGCCGGAGCTGGGTGGCCCACGCGGTCGACTCGGCCTGCACGGTGAGCTCGCCCTCCTTCAGCGCCACCGGCCGGGTGTGCTGGGCGATGTCCCCGCCCACCAACGTCGGCCAGCGGGCGAAGACCTGACCGCCCGCGAGCTGGTCGGTCCACCCCCGCTCGGCGGCGATCCGGGACGCCAGCCGCCCGAGCGGCTGCGGGTCCCGGTCGTCCGGTCGGGCCCCGGACCAGCCCCGGCGCTTGCGGCGGCCGGGGCCGACCCGAGCCTTGCGAGCGGTGGACCGGCGCGCCGCGGACTGCTCCTTGGCGGCCTGGAGCGCGGCCCGCGCGAGGTCCGGACCGCGCAGCGCGGAGCCGTCCGAGCCCGCCGCGGCCTCGGCGGATGGCGCCGGGTTATCCACAGCATCCACAGAGTTATCCCCAGATGTGGGTAGTCGCGGCTGATCCGCCCCCGCGGGCGTCACGCTGCGTGCAACCGCAGATCGCGATCGGTTAGCGGACACGTCGCACCTCGCCTTCGCGCACGTCGAACCGCGCGCCGGAGAGCTCCTCCGGGACGTCCTCCACGACCGCCGCGGTGACCAGCAGCTGTTCGGCACCGGCGACCAGCTCGGCCAGTCGCGCCCGGCGGCGGCGGTCCAGCTCGGCGAACACGTCGTCGAGGATCAGCACCGGTTCCGCGCCATCCTCGGTGAGCAGGTGGTAGGAAGCCAGCCGCAACGCCAGCACGAACGACCACGATTCGCCGTGGCTGGCGTAGCCCTTGGCGGGCAGCTCGCCGAGCAGCAGTTCCAGGTCGTCGCGGTGCGGCCCGACCAGCGACACGCCGCGCTCGATCTCCTGGGACCGGACCCGCTCCAGCTCCGCCAGCATCGCCGACTCCAACACCGCCGGATCGGCGCGCTCGCCGAGCGGATCGCCGTACCCGGCGGGCAGCGCGTCACCGAGGCTGCTGCGGTAGTGCAGGTCGGCGACCCGACCGGACGGCCTGGTCGCCTCCTCGGTCGCGGCCACGCTGGCGTACGCGCTGGTCACGTGGGGGGCCAGGGCGGCGACCAGGTCCAGCCGCCCGGCCAGCAGCTCGGCCCCGAAGCGCGCCAGGTGGCCGTCCCAGACCTCCAGGGTGCGCAGGTCGGCGGACCCGCCGCCGCGCCGCGCGCCGCCCGCCGTCTTCAGCAGCGCGCTGCGCTGCCGCAGCACCCGCTCGTAGTCGGCGCGCAACCCGGCGTAGCGGGGGGCTCGGGCCACCAGCAGGTCGTCCATGAACCGGCGGCGTTCCCCCGGATCGCCGCGCACGATCGCCAGGTCCTCCGGGGCGAACAGCACCGTGCGCAGGATGCCGAGCACGTCGCGCGGCTTGGCCGCCGCGCCGCGGTTGATCCGCGCCCGGTTGGCCTTGCCGGGGCTGATCTCCAGCTCGACGAGCAGTTCGCGGCCCGCGTTCACCACGGCGCCGCGCACCACCGCCCGCTGCGCGCCGTCGCGGACCAGCGGGGCGTCCTGGGCGACCCGGTGGGAGCCGAGCGTGGCGAGGTAGCCGATCGCTTCGACCAGGTTCGTCTTGCCCTGGCCGTTGGCGCCGACCAGCACGGACGGGCCGGGGTCGAGCGCGAGGTCGGCGTGCGGCCAGGAGCGGAAATCGGTGACTTGCAGATGGCGGACGTGCACGGAGGTCCTACCTGGAGCAGGGACGGAGGCGGGCGGTCGCCGGACCACCGCGGGGCGGTCCGGCGACCGCGACGTCGAGTCGAGGCATCGCCTTGTCGACATGTCGGGCCGTCGACGAGCCGACTCGTCGACGACGGCGACCAGGACGCGACCTCCCGGCGGGCACCGCCGGGGAGCGCCCTCGCGTCAGCCCTCGGACTTCTGCACGCTGTGCCCGCCGAACTGGTTGCGCAGCGCGGCGACCGCCTTCATCGCCGGGGAGTCGTCCTGCCGGGAGGAGAACCGGGCGAACAACGAGGCGGTGATCACCGGGGTCGGCACCGCGTTGTTGATCGACTCCTCGACGGTCCAGCGGCCCTCGCCCGAGTCGCTGACCCAGCCGCGCAGCTCGGACAGCTCCGGGTCCTCCTCCAGCGCGCGGACCAGCAGGTCCAGCAGCCAGGAGCGGACCACGGTGCCCCGGCTCCACGCCTTGATGGTGGCGGGCACGTCGGTGACCACGTCGGAGGCGGCGAGCAGCTCGAAGCCCTCGGCGTAGGCCTGCATCAGGCCGTACTCGATGCCGTTGTGCACCATCTTGGCGTAGTGCCCGGCCCCGACCGGACCGGCGTGCGCGAAGCCCTCGTCGCGCGGCCCCTCCGGCCGCAGCGCGTCGAAGATCGGCATCGCGCGCTCGACGTCCTCGGCGTCACCGCCGGCCATCAGGCCGTAGCCGTTGGCCGCGCCCCAGACGCCGCCGGACACGCCGACGTCGAGGTACTTGATCCCGTGCTCGGCGAGCAAGGCGGCGTTGCGCTGGTCCTCGGTGTACTTCGAGTTGCCGCCCTCGATCACGAGGTCGCCCGCCGCCAGCAGCCCCGCGAGCTGCTCGATGGTCTGCCGGGTCGGGTCGCCGTGCGGAACCATGATCCACACCACCCGCGGGCCGGACAGCCGGCTCACCAGCTCGTCGATCGAGGCCACGTCGCTGACGTCCTGATTGCGGTCGTAACCCACGATGTCGTGCCCGGCGGCGCGCAGCCGCTCGCGCATGTTGAAGCCCATCTTGCCTAGACCGACAAGTCCGAGTTGCACCGGATCTCCCTTTGCGAAGCGAATTTCTGGCATGGGTGGCCACTGGGAGGTGACCGGTCGCGGGCGGTGGTGACGACCGCGACCGATTCTGGGCTCTCCCGGAAAGCGGCGGTGGCCGTGCGGGGCCGGACGCGGGGAGCGTTCCCGGGACGACGCCCGAGGTCGCTCCCCGCGGCCGCGCGGATCTTTCCGGGAGCAGTCCTCAGCCCGGCAACCGCACCGGCATCAGCAGGTACAGGTAGCCCTCGGCCACCTGTCCATCTTCGCCGACCGGTTTCAGCAGCGCCGGGCGGTTCGACGTGGTGAACTGGAGCTGGGCCCGGTCGCTGCGCAGCGCCCCGAGCCCGTCCAGCAGGTAGGCCGGGTTGAACGCGATGGTCAGCGGCTCGCCGACCAGCTCGACCGGGAGCTCCTCCTCGGCGCTGCCCTCGTCGTCGCCACCGGCGGTGAGCCGCAGCCCGTCCTCGGTGAACTCCAGCCGCACCTGGGTGCCGCGCTCGGCGACCAGCGAGACGCGCTTGATCGCGTCGGCGAGCGCCCCGACCTCGACGTTGGCGGTGACGGCGCTCTCCGCGGGCAGCAGCTGCCGGTACTTCGGGAACTCGGCGTCGAGCAGCCGGGTGGTGTTGCGGCGGGTGGCCCCGGACAGGCCCAGCAGCCCGTCACCGGAGGCCAGCGACATCTCCACCTTGGCGCCGCCGGTGCCCAGCGTCTTGGCCGAGTCGGCCAGCGTCTTGGCCGGGACCAGCACCGCGGTGTCCTCGATGGACGTGCCCGGCTCCCAGGTGAACTCGCGCATCGCGAGCCGGAAGCGGTCGGTGGCCACCATCGTCAGCTTGTCGGCGTTGATCTCCACCCGGATGCCGGTGAGCATCGGCAGCGTGTCGTCCTTGCCCGCCGCGATCGCGACCTGGGCGACGGCTTCGCCGAGCAGGTCGCCGGGCACCGAGCCGGCGTGCTCGGGCATCGCGGGCAGCTCCGGGTAGTCCTCCACCGGCATCGTGGGCAGGGAGAACCGCGAGCTGCCGCAGGTGATCGTGACCCGGGAACCGTCCACAGTGAGCTCGACGGGGCGGGGCGGCAGGGCCTTGGTGATGTCGGCGAGCAACCGGCCCGAGACCAGGGTGCGGCCGGTCGAGTCGATCGAGGCCTCGACGGTCACCTGGGCGGAGACCTCGTAGTCGAAGCCGGAGATGGTCAGCGCTTCGCCGGAACTCGCGTCGAGCAGCACCCCGCCCAGCACCGGGACCGGTGGGCGCGACGGCAGGCTGCGCGCGACCCAGGCGACGGCATCGGCGAGACCGTCACGTTCCACGCGGATCTTCATGGATGTCCTTTCGGTTCCAGCCATAGCTGAAGCTGCCGAGAACTCGCTGGAAGCAGCTCATCGGGGGTCGGTCTGCTTCAGGCGTCACGGACGGACGCGTTGCCCCGTGCCGCGGAGCGGAGAACCTGCGGAGCGGTCCTCACGGGAGTTCCACCGTAGAGCGTCTTCCCCGATCTCCGCATCCGGGTCCGCCGCACCCGCCGGACGCTCGGAGCGAGTTATCCACCGATTCGCCGCTGCCTTACTTCTGTTCTCTTTTTTCATGAAGGAGAAGAGAAGAGCGCAGTAGTAGTAGGTCCTGTGAGTTGTGGGGACAACCGCCGTTGTCGCAGGTCGCACGGCGCGGCGTGCTGTGGATGAACACGGGATGTGATCGTGGACTGCTGCAAGCGGGTGGTGGACAACTTCCGGCCCGTTCGAGTCCATCCACAGCCGCGCCGAGTTCTCCACACCGCTGTCCACAGCTCGAGGCCCAGTTGTACCCAGGCCCTGTCGATAGCCGCCCGTCGCCCGGTCGGGTTGTGGGCGGATCTGTGGGCCAGCTGTGCTCAACTCCCCGCCAGCCTGTGGGCAGCTCGCTCCGCGCTGTGCACAGCCTGTGGATGGTCTGGGGAAAACACCAGGTCAGCGCTGTGGATCGTGGTGCTGTGGACAACTGGGCTTCACCGCGCGTTTTTCTCCCGGCGGGGTGAGGCGAAAGCCACCCGGTTCCCAGAAAAGAATCCGCCCGGATCCGCGCGCCGCGAGCCCGTAGCGCGCTCGCCCGGCCGCGCACCGTGCGCGGACGGGCACTTCGGGTGCTACTCCGGGCGGTGCGCCGCGGGGTGGGAGACGCGCGCGGGCGGCCGGATCTTTCCGGTGGAGGGGTGGGACGCGGCCCCATCGGTCCGGCAGAAAGGTTCGTCCGTGCCGCGCCCGTCCCCGGGGCCGGGCGCGGCACGGGGACGGCTCAGCGGGACGCCGGTCCGGCTCAGCGGGGCGCGGCCGGGGTCGCACCGGAAGCGCCGGGACCTTTCTCCCGGGCCGGTCCGGTCGCGTCGGGGTGGTCCGGCAGAAAGGTCCCGGCGGGCGCGCCCGGAGGTCGGGTCCCGCCGGAGGCCGCAGTGGTGACCGGAAGGTTCCCCCGCTGCCGCCGGTGACAGGAAGGTTCCCCCGCTCGTACGGGAGCCGAAGGGGTGCGGAGACGAACCGGCGCGCGGGCGGTGCTCGACCGCCCGCGCGCCGCGGTGGGTGGTGCGCCGGTTCAGCGCGACTGCTGCTTGATCCGCGCGGTGAGCTCCTGCACCTGGTCGTAGACCCGGCGCCGCTCGGCCATCTCCTTGCGGATCTTCTTGTCGGCGTACATCACGGTGGTGTGGTCCCGGCCGCCGAAGTACTGGCCGATCTTGGGCAGCGAGGAGTCGGTCAGCTCGCGGCACAGGTACATGGCGATCTGCCGGGCCTGGGCCAGCGCCTTGGTCTTGCCCGGTCCGCACAGGTCGTCGATCGTCACGCCGAAGAACTCCGCGGTGACCGCCATGATCGTCGGCGCGGTGATCTCCGGGACCTGCGAGTCCGGGATGAGGTCGCGCAGCACGATCTCGGCGAGCTGGAGCTCCACCGGCTGCCGGTTCAGCGAGGCGAACGCGGTCACCCGGATCAGCGCGCCCTCCAGCTCGCGGATGTTGCGCTCGATCCGGGAGGCGATGAACTCCAGCACGTCGGCGGGCGCGTTCATCCGGTCCTGCGCGGCCTTCTTGCGCAGGATGGCGATCCGCGTTTCCAGCTCGGGCGGCTGGATGTCGGTGATCAGCCCCCACTCGAACCGGGTGCGCAGCCGGTCCTCCAGGGTCCGCAGCGCCTTCGGCGGGCGGTCCGAGGAGACGACGATCTGCTTGTTGGAGTTGTGCAGCGTGTTGAAGGTGTGGAAGAACTCCTCCTGGGTGCCTTCCTTGCCTTCGAGGAACTGGATGTCGTCGACCAGGAGCACGTCGACGTCGCGGTACCGCCGCTGGAACGCGACCTGCCGGTCGTCGCGCAGCGAGTTGATGAAGTCGTTGGTGAACTCCTCGGTGGAGACGTAGCGCACCCGCATCCCCGGGAACAGCCGCTGCGTGTAGTGCCCGACGGCGTGCAGCAGGTGCGTCTTGCCGAGCCCGGACTCCCCCCAGATGAACAGCGGGTTGTACGCGCGGGCCGGGGCCTCGGCGGCGGCGACCGCGGCGGCGTGCGCGAAGCGGTTCGACGAGCCGATCACGAAGGTGTCGAAGGTGTACTTCGCGTTCAGCCTGGTCTGCGAGGTCGGCGGCGCGTGCTTCGGCGCGGTGAACGGCTGGCCCTGCCCCTGCGGCTCGCCGCTGCCCCGGTTGAACGACGGCCAGGACTCCGTTTGCTGCTGGGGCTGCTCCGGCTCCTCGTCCGGCTCGTCCTCCGGTTCGGCGTCGGCCTCCGGGAGCTGCGGGATCTCACCGCCGGGCCACTTGAACTCGGTGGTCGGGAAGTCGAGGTCCTGCTGCTTGGGTTCCGAGGGGCGCCACGGGTGGTCCGCGGTGATCGCCGGGATCGAGCCGGTGTGCGCGGTGGGGCCGAAGGACTCGGAGCCGAACGCCTCGGTGCCGTACTTGTCCGGGACGTACTTGTCGGCGGGGAAGCCCTCGGTCCCGTAGTTCTTCTCGGGGGCGTACTTGTCCCCGGAGTAGGTCTCCGGCCACGCCGGCTGCGCACGGCCCAAACCGCTCTGCGGCAGGGGTGGCGCCGACGGCTCCGACGCGCGCGGCGGCGTCCAGACCTCGGGGCCGCCCGGCGCGGCGACCGGCCGGGTCGGGCCGGGGGTGGTCGCGTCGACCTTCACGGCGAGGGACACGTCGCGGCCGAGGCGGCGGGAGAGCGCATCGGTGATGGGGTCCCGCAGCGCGCGCTCGATGGCCTCCTTGGCGAAGTCGCTGGGCGCGGCGAGCAGTGCGGTACCGTCGAGCAGGCCGATCGGGCGGGTCACCCGCATCCACGCGCGTTGCTGCGGGGAGAGCGTGCCGGAGGACAGCTCCTGGACCACCTCGTCCCAGACCCGGACGAGATCCGCTTGGTGGTCGGACAC